>NZ_JANUEQ010000022.1 GCF_024807845.1 Klebsiella sp. BIGb0407 | reverse complement strand
GCCTCATTCTGTTCCGTTCTCACCTTGAGTGATTCAGCCTCGCGAACCCGCGCCTCTGTCTCACTGGTCAGCGCCTCACCCACATTTTTGATAGCAGACTCGTTATTACCGGTCCGGGTTTCAATAGCCTGCATGCGGGTTGCTGATGCCGCTTTCTCATCAGCCACAACCTGACTCAAATCCGTCAGTCCGGCTGCATTTTTACCCGTCTCCGCCGTTAACTTATCGACCGCCTCAGAGCGAGCACTGGCCTCATCCGTGACAGCCTGACGCACCGAGTTAATACCGGCAGTGTTCTCGCCAGTCTTGGCCTCGATCCGGGTCACGTCCGTCACACGGGCATCCGTTTCCGTCGCGATGGCCTGGGTGACCTGCTCAAATTTCGCCGCGTTGTCGCCGTTCTGAACCGACAGACGGGTCGCTATGTCAGCCTGTGCCAGTGAGTTACTGATTATCGCCTGGGCGTTATTTTGAATAGCGCCGGAGGCCTGGTCAGTTTTAGCGGTGATCTCATCAAAACGCGTAACGGTCGAACCTTCCAGCGTGGTGACCGCTTCCGTCAGAGTGGTAACGTCTGCCGTATTTTGCTTCGTCTGGGCCGTAAGCTGATCAACAGCTGTTGTTCTGGCTTCTGTTTCACTTGCCAGCGTCTGCCGTACTTCTGTTAACCCGGCTTCGTTTGTTGCCACCTGAGCATCCAGTCTGATGACATCAGTAACACGAGCCTCTGTCTCAGTAGCGATCACTTCACGAAGTTGCTCATATTTCGCTGAGTTCTCACCGTAATGTACTGATTGCCGCACAACAACATCAGCGATCGCAAGCGCATTGCTGATGATTGCCTGTGCAGTCTGCCGATTAGCCGCCGAGACAGCCGTAATATCAGAGCCATTTTTCAGAATGTCCTCTGCCATTTTTTCAGCATCACGAATTATGGCGTCAGTCGTCTCTTTCCCGGACTCAACTGCACCAACAATGGCATCGGCATTCTTCTGAATGTCCTCCGCCATTTTTTCAGCATCACGAATTATGGCGTCAGTCGTTTCTTTCCCGGACTCAACTGCACCAACAATGGCATCGGCATTCTTCTGAATGTCCTCCGCCATTTTTTCAGCATCACGAATTATGGCGTCAGTCGT
>NZ_JANUEQ010000021.1 GCF_024807845.1 Klebsiella sp. BIGb0407 | reverse complement strand
GGAGGGCGCTTACCACTTTGTGATTCATGACTGGGGTGAAGTCGTAACAAGGTAACCGTAGGGGAACCTGCGGTTGGATCACCTCCTTACCTAAAGATACAACATTGCGTAGTGCTCACACAGATTGTCTGATAGAAATCGAGCAGTAAAACCTTATAGGCTTGTAGCTCAGGTGGTTAGAGCGCACCCCTGATAAGGGTGAGGTCGGTGGTTCAAGTCCACTCAGGCCTACCAAAACTTTTCCCATGCTTCGTTGCGCCCCCGCTCACATACTGATGTATGCTTCGCGGAGACACGCCTCGCCTGGAAAAAGTTTGTAACTGGTAAATTTAAGGTTTTACGAAAACGATGGGGCTATAGCTCAGCTGGGAGAGCGCCTGCCTTGCACGCAGGAGGTCAGCGGTTCGATCCCGCTTAGCTCCACCATCCTTTTCATGCTCAAAAATACTTCCAAGTATGCTGGATAACAGTGTGCTGCGAAGTATTTGCTCTTTAAAAATCTGGAACAAGCTGAAAATTGAAACGACACATCGATTCCTTTCTCCGTAATAAGAAAGGAAATTTTGGTGTGTTCGAGTCTCTCAAATTTTTGCAGCACGATGATGGCTTACGAGACATCTTCGGGTTGTGAGGTTAAGCGACTAAGCGTACACGGTGGATGCCTAGGCAGTCAGAGGCGATGAAGGACGTGCTAATCTGCGATAAGCGTCGGTAAGGTGATATGAACCGTTATAACCGACGATTTCCGAATGGGGAAACCCAGTGCAATTCGTTGCACTATCATTGAGTGAATACATAGCTCAATGAAGCGAACCGAGGGAACTGAAACATCTAAGTACCTCGAGGAAAAGAAATCAACCGAGATTCCCCCAGTAGCGGCGAGCGAACGGGGAGCAGCCCAGAGTCTTAATCAGTTTGTGTGTTAGTGGAAGCGTCTGGAAAGTCGCAGGGTACAGGGTGATACTCCCGTACACTAAAACACACATTCTGTGAACTCGAAGAGTAGGGCGGGACACGTGGTATCCTGTCTGAATATGGGGGGACCATCCTCCAAGGCTAAATACTCCTGACTGACCGATAGTGAACCAGTACCGTGAGGGAAAGGCGAAAAGAACCCCGGCGAGGGGAGTGAAATAGAACCTGAAACCGTGTACGTACAAGCAGTGGGAGCCTACTTGTTAGGTGACTGCGTACCTTTTGTATAATGGGTCAGCGACTTATATTCTGTAG
>NZ_JANUEQ010000020.1 GCF_024807845.1 Klebsiella sp. BIGb0407 | reverse complement strand
GGGTGACGAGCGGCGGACGGGTGAGTAATGTCTGGGAAACTGCCTGATGGAGGGGGATAACTACTGGAAACGGTAGCTAATACCGCATAACGTCGCAAGACCAAAGAGGGGGACCTTCGGGCCTCTTGCCATCAGATGTGCCCAGATGGGATTAGCTAGTAGGTGAGGTAATGGCTCACCTAGGCGACGATCCCTAGCTGGTCTGAGAGGATGACCAGCCACACTGGAACTGAGACACGGTCCAGACTCCTACGGGAGGCAGCAGTGGGGAATATTGCACAATGGGCGCAAGCCTGATGCAGCCATGCCGCGTGTATGAAGAAGGCCTTCGGGTTGTAAAGTACTTTCAGCGAGGAGGAAGGCATAAAGGTTAATAACCTTTGTGATTGACGTTACTCGCAGAAGAAGCACCGGCTAACTCCGTGCCAGCAGCCGCGGTAATACGGGGGGTGCAAGCGTTAATCGGAATTACTGGGCGTAAAGCGCACGCAGGCGGTTTGTCAAGTCGGATGTGAAATCCCCGGGCTCAACCTGGGAACTGCATTCGAAACGGGCAAGCTAGAGTCTTGTAGAGGGGGGTAGAATTCCAGGTGTAGCGGTGAAATGCGTAGAGATCTGGAGGAATACCGGTGGCGAAGGCGGCCCCCTGGACAAAGACTGACGCTCAGGTGCGAAAGCGTGGGGAGCAAACAGGATTAGATACCCTGGTAGTCCACGCTGTAAACGATGTCGACTTGGAGGTTGTGCCCTTGAGGCGTGGCTTCCGGAGCTAACGCGTTAAGTCGACCGCCTGGGGAGTACGGCCGCAAGGTTAAAACTCAAATGAATTGACGGGGGCCCGCACAAGCGGTGGAGCATGTGGTTTAATTCGATGCAACGCGAAGAACCTTACCTACTCTTGACATCCAGAGAACTTTCCAGAGATGGATTGGTGCCTTCGGGAACTCTGAGACAGGTGCTGCATGGCTGTCGTCAGCTCGTGTTGTGAAATGTTGGGTTAAGTCCCGCAACGAGCGCAACCCTTATCCTTTGTTGCCAGCGGTTCGGCCGGGAACTCAAAGGAGACTGCCAGTGATAAACTGGAGGAAGGTGGGGATGACGTCAAGTCATCATGGCCCTTACGAGTAGGGCTACACACGTGCTACAATGGCATATACAAAGAGAAGCGACCTCGCGAGAGCAAGCGGACCTCATAAAGTATGTCGTAGTCCGGATCGGAGTCTGCAACTCGACTCCGTGAAGTCGGAATCGCTAGTAATCGTAGATCAGAATGCTACGGTGAATACGTTCCCGGGCCTTGTACACACCGCCCGTCACACCATGGGAGTGGGTTGCAAAAGAAGTAGGTAGCTTAACCTTCGGGAGGGCGCTTACCACTTTGTGATTCATGACTGGGGTGAAGTCGTAACAAGGTAACCGTAGGGGAACCTGCGGTTGGATCACCTCCTTACCTAAA
>NZ_JANUEQ010000019.1 GCF_024807845.1 Klebsiella sp. BIGb0407 | reverse complement strand
GTGGGGTCTCCCCATGCGAGAGTAGGGAACTGCCAGGCATCAAATAAGCAAGAACCCCAGTCTAACGACTGGGGTTTTTTGCGTTACCCGTCATAGAATTCCAGAAAAATGTCCTCCTCCCCGTGCGAGAGAAGGAACTGCCAGACATCAAATAAGCAGAGACCCCAGTCTGACGACTGGGGTTTTTTGCGTTATGCGTCGAAAAACTTCAGAAAGATGCCTTCCAGCTTCCTGGTATGTATGTTTTTCAGTCCTATTAATCTTATTATCTATAGATATTTCTTGAATATAGATATTTAAATATAAATAAAAGAGTAAGTGAATTTTTTATTTATATTATTTATCGGGTTGAAAGTATTATTATACTGACGTTCTTTAGAACTAATTATTGAATTATATTAATATTTTTTTCTATGAGTGAAGTTTGTAAAAAAAAACCGGCTAAGACAATATTTTATATAACCACGATAATGTAATGTCTGATTTTATACCATTAAGGATAGCTACTTTAATAAGAGGGAACTATGTTAAAAAATACTTCAGAAGTACCCTATGCGAAGGAGTGTCGACTCCATCTCTATCAAATTGATGATGATGTCATACGGTACGATCCGGTATATCGTCCTTTGACGGTAGGTATAAACGGGGTAGAGAATAGTATGGAAGAGAAAAATAATCAGTCGGATTCCTTTTCTCGTAATATCCAAAAAAACTCCACTGGCTGGTTAAAACGCCTGCTTATCGGGACCATGGGAACCGGCGTGCTGGCTGCTGCCGGATATTGCTGCTATGCGCTGGGAAGAGGCAGTAGTATATGGAGGCCTTCAGAAAGTGCCGCCCTTGTTTACCCGGAAAACTCCCTGACTCTTGCTGATGATTCTGGAAATATTGCACTGACTATGCAGATTAATGACCAACAGGTAGCCGCTGATTTTGCTCGCCCCCCCGGACTATCACGTTCCCCTTATTCATATTATGAGAGTCAGAGAAATACAGAATCAATAACATCTGAACCAGGTGTTTCTGAAGCTGTTATCAATGACAATAATTATCCATTAGACAACATGTTCAAAATAGAACTCGCTAACTTTTGCTTATCAAGTATTCATGGTCTTGTTATTAAATCAAATAAAGCAAAGCCAGAGTATAAATGTGAATTACTCAGCGAGGTTGTTGAAAAAATATATTATTACAAAGACATGTATTCCAATCTGAGACTAATAAATGCTGGAAGGGAGCAGTTGGCCGTAGAAGAGAAAAATAATGAAATACTGACAAGAAGAAAGCTGACCACCCTCTATCTGGCTGCGGAAACGATTATTAGTGGAAAAGATACTTCACATTTTTACATTAATGCTATGAAGGATGATAAAAATTATCCTTCAGAGGAGCTGATTACAAGAGAAGAAAAAATCATGAATTATTTCTCCGTACATCAGCCTGTGGGCGAATGTTAGTCGCATCATTAGAATCCATAGTTTGTTTATGTCCGGCCAGCATCTGGCAGCTATAAGTATCTTGAATGATTCAGGCTACAGAGGTTTCTAATGGCTAACCTCTGTGCCTAATAATAGTGATTAGCTATCAGTGGTTGGACTCACAGCTATAAGAGGAAGCTGTAAATACAGGAATAAATAAGTTAATGGAGAGGTGTGTCAGTCAGCGAGACTTTTGCCTTTTGTGTAAATATCAGGTCGGGTAATGGTCCATACATAATTTTCCTGATTTACAGGCTCGTAACCCAACTTTTCATAAAGCCACGGTGCCGTTGTCGTGAACAACACAATCCTGCGAAACTGTCCAAACAGAGGATGGCTATGTATGCATTCCATAACCCATCTTCCAAGCCCGTCTCCCTGATATTCTTCAAGTACATAGATATCGCAAAGATAGGCGAAGGTCGCATAATCCGTTATCAGGCGAGCAAAACCTATCTGAAGTTCATTATGATACATGCCAAAGTTAAGGCTATTTTCTATTGATGCAGAGACAGTATCCAGGTCAATACCTTTAGCCCAGGTTGATCTCGTTAGATACTGATAGATGGAC
The DNA here is from genome assembly GCF_024807845.1 of Klebsiella sp. BIGb0407. Classification (GTDB taxonomy): domain Bacteria; phylum Pseudomonadota; class Gammaproteobacteria; order Enterobacterales; family Enterobacteriaceae; genus JGM124. The sequence goes on along the minus strand of NZ_JANUEQ010000019.1, from coordinate 4,378 downwards.
TGTATATCTAGTTTTTCTTTATCTGTGCTTATCAGGTAGTCATTCTTATACCATTCAAGCTTCTCTACAATGCGCACTTTCGGTCCTGCCCAGCAGAATGAGGAAATATAACCTTATCATTCGTAGCAACATTGTACTGTCTAAATCGCCCCAGATTATCTGGAACTTGTGAGCGGGTACGCAGTGAGACAAGGCGGGGGCTATCGGGTAAACTAACCCGGTCTTTACTCCGGAATATAACTACGATGAATCCCTCTCTAAAGTCTTTCAATACCTTTGGCATCCAGGCTTATGCTAAACGCATTGCCGTTGTCGAATCAGTCCAGGAATTGATAGCGGCATGGAATGATGCTGCTACCAGTGGTCAGCCTGCAATGCTAGTCGGTGAGGGGAGCAATATACTCTTCCTGAAGGACTTCGATGGCACGGTAATAGTGAATCGTATCAAGGGTATTGAGATTACGGAACAGGCGGATTCATGGCTATTACATGTCGGTGCGGGAGAAAACTGGCACCAACTGGTAGAAAAGACCCTTCAGCAAGGCATACCAGGACTTGAGAACCTTGCCTTAATACCCGGCTGCGTAGGCTCCTCACCTATTCAGAATATTGGTGCTTATGGCATAGAGATCAAACAAGTCTGCCAGTATGTGGACTGTGTTGATCTCAACACAGGACAGGCATTGCGTTTTGATAATGGACAGTGTCAGTTTGGCTACCGTGACAGTATTTTCAAGCAGGCTGACTATAAAGACTATGCGATTGTCGCTGTAGGGCTACGATTAGCCAAAAAATGGCAGCCTGTTCTGACTTACGGCACATTGATCCAGCTCGATCCGCAAAATGTAACAGCTCAGCAAGTCTTCGATAGTGTCTGTGCAATGAGAACATCAAAGCTACCAGACCCGAAAGTGAATGGTAATGCAGGGAGTTTCTTTAAGAACCCAGTGATTACCGCACAAGAAGCTGAGGATTTGTTCATTCTTTATCCGAGTGCTCCACATTACCCACAGGCTGATGGCCAGGTGAAACTTGCTGCAGGCTGGCTTATCGATCAGTGCCAGCTAAAAGGCCATCGAATTGGTGGAGCAGCCGTACATCGTCAGCAAGCATTAGTCCTTATCAATGAAGATAATGCCAGCAGTGAAGATATCGTGGCATTAGCACATTATGTTCGTCAGCAAGTTGGCCAGAAATTTAATGTCTGGCTGGAACCTGAAGTCCGTTTTATCGGAAATAAGCAAGAAGTTAGCGCCCTGGAGACTATTGCGTGAGAGATAATACAGTTCCATTAACGTTGATTGGTATTCTGGCTGACGGTGAATTTCATTCGGGTGAGCAGTTGGGTGAGCAGTTAGGTATGAGCCGGGCTGCAATTAACAAACATATCCATACCTTACGTGACTGGGGTATTGATGTATTTACTGTGCCAGGTAAAGGATACAGCCTGCCTGAACCCATACAATTGATTGATGAGGCTTTTATTCTCTCGCAGATTGATGAGGGTACGGTCACTGTATTACCCGTGATTGATTCAACAAATCAGTATTTGCTTGAACGGCTCACAAAACTCAAGTCAGGTGATGCCTGTATCGCAGAATATCAGCAGGCTGGCAGAGGTCGACGGGGAAGACAGTGGTTCTCTCCTTTTGGAACCAATCTCTATCTTTCTATGTACTGGCGTCTTGAGCAGGGGCCGGCAGCAGCAATAGGGTTGAGTCTGGTCATTGGTATTGTGATTGCGGAAGTCTTACAACGCCTCGGAGCTCACGATGTCAGAGTTAAATGGCCAAACGATCTCTATCTCAACGATAAAAAACTTGCCGGTATCCTGGTAGAACTCACGGGGAAAACCGGTGATGCAGCGCAAATTGTTATGGGTGCAGGCATCAATCTGGCCATGAAAAGTGTGGTATCTGAAGTCGTTAATCAAGGCTGGATCAACTTACAACAAGTCGGCCTCAACATTGACAGGAATCAGCTTGCTATCTCTTTAATTAAAGAGTTACGTCAGGCATTAATTCATTTCGAACGTGAGGGACTAACCCCCTTTCTTTCACGCTGGCAGCAATTAGATAACTATATTAATCGCCCGGTAAAACTGATTATTGGCGATCGTGAGGTATTTGGTATTGCTCGCGGAATCAATGAACAGGGAGGATTATTACTGGAGCAAGATGGCGTAATAAAAGCCTGGGTTGGCGGGGAAATTTCATTACGTGGAGCAAACTAAGGGGAGGTTCTCCCCTTAATTATTATTTGCGCAATTTAACATTATTTATTGCATGGTTCGCGACCTTGGTCATTATCAGACTGGCGCGATCTCTGGTTGGTAGTATATTCTGGTTTAAATTCAGCAAGTTAATCTCATTCCATAATTGTGTTGCAGTATTAATAGCCTCATCTTTAGAAAGCTTTGCATAATTATGGAAATAGGAGTCAGGATCGGTAAACGCACTTTCACGAAATTTTAAAAAGCGATTAATATACCAATCCTGTAATAACTCTTCAGGCGCATCAACATAAATAGAAAAGTCGACAAAGTCTGAAACAAATACATGATGCGGATCGTGCGGATAATCCATCCCACTTTGCAGAACGTTTAATCCTTCAAGAATTAAAATATCCGGCTGAGCTACCGTTTTATCGCCATCCGGTATGACATCATAAAAAAGATGCGAATAAACCGGTGCGGTAACGTTAGGTACACCTGATTTTATATCAGAGACAAACTTTACCAGGCGATGCATATCATAGGATTGCGGGAACCCTTTTTTCTTCATCAGATTGCGTTCTTTTAGCACCGCATTGGGATGAAGAAAACCATCTGTAGTAATTAATTCGACACGGCGATGCTCAGGCCAGCGGCTTAACAGGGCCTGTAGTACACGTGCCGTAGTGCTTTTGCCGACAGCAACACTCCCCGCGATGCTAATCACATACGGAATACGCTGACCGCTAGTACCCAGAAACTGCTCCAGTACAGCCTGACGACGCAGATCAGAACTTATATAGAAGTTCAGTAGCCGCGATAAAGGAAGATAAATCTCGACAACCTCATCCAGGGAGAGGTCCTCATTAATTCCTTTTAGACGCGCAATCTCTGCTTCTGTCAGTGTCATTGGAACTGAATCACGCAGTGCAGCCCACTGCTTGCGATCAAATTGCAGATAAGGAGTAATTGCCAACATTTGTTCTCTGTTACTCATAAGCATGCTTTCTGTCGTTCAAAACAATATTTACGTCGCACATCTTGCTGTCAATATCTCCGCGAAATGAGGAGAGTCAAAGCAGTGCAACGCATCGGATGTTTGATAATGGGCAGGAGGGTAACACCGGAAGTGAAAGAATAAGAAGAAAAAAACAGTATGAATGATGCATTACAGTGGATTCATCACGTTGTGAGTCGAGTGTTATGGCAGAAAGAGTCGATATTTTTATATTAACCGCTTGTTTTTTATTCAATGAAAAAACAGAAATGCATGAAAAAGAAGAACCCTGAGTAAGAAAAAGAGAATAAAATGGATTCTCTGTGAGTGAATTTCATACTCATTTGGCGAATTAATCAGCATAATTGCGGTAAATCGCATAAAATCTAAGCGTACGAACATTTTCTGCAATTTTTTAGTTGCAAGACGGCGCAGACCCCCATAAAATGCGCACCACTTGATGCCGACTTAGCTCAGTAGGTAGAGCAACTGACTTGTAATCAGTAGGTCACCAGTTCGATTCCGGTAGTCGGCACCATCAAGTATCTAAGTACCCCTGGTGGGGTTCCCGAGCGGCCAAAGGGAGCAGACTGTAAATCTGCCGTCATCGACTTCGAAGGTTCGAATCCTTCCCCCACCACCATATACGGCAACGTAATCGTCGCCAGAGGCGAGAAGCTCTAAGCTAATCGACTCAAATGATAAAAGACCTTCTTTTATCTTCAATACAGAAAGACATCCAGGTAGTCGAGTTCCAGGATGCGGGCATCGTATAATGGCTATTACCTCAGCCTTCCAAGCTGATGATGTGGGTTCGATTCCCACTGCCCGCTCCAGATGTGCTGATATAGCTCAGTTGGTAGAGCGCACCCTTGGTAAGGGTGAGGTCGGCAGTTCGAATCTGCCTATCAGCACCACTTCCTTTTCTCATTCCTGATTCTCTTCTGTTAACTCAATTCAGCAATGCAGTCATATGCCTTGTTGATGTGGTGATATCACCGTTTTAACCGTGTCTTAGAGGGACAATCCATGTCTAAAGAAAAGTTTGAACGTAAAAAACCGCACGTTAACGTTGGTACTATCGGCCACGTTGACCATGGTAAAACTACTCTGACTGCTGCAATCACTACCGTACTGGCTAAGACCTACGGCGGTGCTGCTCGTGCTTT
>NZ_JANUEQ010000018.1 GCF_024807845.1 Klebsiella sp. BIGb0407 | reverse complement strand
GACAACATTCAGATGGTTGTTACCCTGATCCACCCAATCGCGATGGATGACGGTCTGCGTTTCGCAATCCGTGAAGGCGGCCGTACTGTAGGCGCTGGTGTTGTTGCTAAAGTTATCAGCTAATCGCTGATTACTTTATGTAATAAAAAAGGACATCTTCGGGTGTCCTTTTTCATTTTCAGAACAATGAGTCACCGTATTTACCTTAGTTCTGTATTTAAGTTTCCCACTTCCTGTCAAAACATATAACTCCGCACAGTAGTTGTAATGCCATAGCTCAAAAAAAATTCCATGACGTACAGTGACAATTACTGTGCGACCATCACCGCAATGTTTTAAAAATAAGAGAGGTCGCATGAGGAAGGAGCTATCTTCATCGATTATCTGATATAAAAAAAAATCACTGACATTAACATCTATCGCACTAATTAATTCACCCAATAATAGCGAAGATGCCCATGATCAGTGATACGGTAAAATATTCATCTACTCCCACTATTTCTGATAGTAAAAAAGTGGATGATGACCATCCTCAGAATAACAGTGAATCATCGGCACTGACTTCGGACATCAGTTTTGTTCGGAACAGTACAAATATGAGATCTATTAAGAAAAATACCACACCTATAGCCGATGGTTTTCTTAATCGAGTATGGCGCTGTTTTCAGACTTCAGATGGAAATCATTCCAACGGAAATATCTGCGACGAAGAAGGCACTGAGCTGACAGAAATTCTCACCCAGGGTGAAAATCTTCGCCAGCAGGCTCATTCACTTTGCCGCTCCGATAGCGAAGCCCCCGTACCGCATGGATGGAGAGGTAGCCTGTTAAAACGCTGCTTAGTCGGTGCGGGTTTGCTGACAGGCACCGGTGTGCTGGGTGGCATGGGATATGCGGGGTATAAGTATTATAATCACGGGACATCGAGCACAGAAAAAAGTCGCTATACGATTCAGGAAACTGGTGAAACTCTTGAGGAATCATTCGGCAATCATACTCTTTATCATGATGGTGCTGCTAATATGCCCCGCCATTACCGCCGGCATCTATTCGCACCTGCTTATAACACCACGGCATCTAACTTAAACGATGGTGGCTGGATAAATAATAGCCAAAATGATCTTGAAAGTATAAATCACCGAATAATAAATCTACTCTATCGAGAAGGATTGTTACCAAACAAAAAATCAAAATATAAAGAAAAAATGCTTTATGCGGTATCACAGTATCTCGATGCTGGCAATAATACTGATATACAAACTGAAAATAATATAAAGTCATTAGCACAAAAAATACTTTATGGCAGTGGGATATATGGTGAAAAGAAAAATGAAGAACTATCCAATCAACAGGGTAAATCAGTCGTTCGATGCTGGGTATTGCAAAATATTCTTGGCACTACGCCTGAAAAGTATATTGAAAGTAAAATTAAACTAGATATATCGAGGATCTATACTGTCGATGATATTCACCATCTGTTGCCTATTAATACGTTGCCTGTAGTGGGTTCTTTTCATCCTGAACGATTACATGAATCTGAAAAAACACTCCTGTCAACAATGTGGAGGGATTGTCTGATAGAAGAAATGCCTTTTCTTTTAATAAATGATGAAGGTATTGGCACTATGTCGTTAAATGATTTTGATTTCGCTAGTTTATATGCGGGGTCACATTTCATAAGGGGTATTAAAGGAGATGTTCCCACCTTAAAGGAGGCAATATCAGTGGGTGAGTCAATGTGGGATTCAGCGATAGGAGAAGGTGTTTCGGAAGACGAAATAAATTACTATCGTGTACCGGCTATTTTATTTTACGCCACTCAGTCACCAGGTGTGAAAGATAATAAAAATATGCATGATATTACTCTTCTTTATCACTATTTGAGTTATCGAAAAGAAATTTATGCAATACAAAAAGATTTCCATTTGAAATATGATAAATATACTTCAGCAGCAGAATTTTGGTTACCCAAGGGGAAGCTGGCAGATGAAATTATAGCGCACTGCCCTACAGTCAAAGGACACATTAACGAGTGGGCTGCCGCTGCACTTACTCATGAGAAGAGAGAACAAAAGGTTTGGGAAAGTGCAAAGCAATATTATCTGAATGATTGGGATAAACCCTGTGACTTTGCACCAGATAATTTAAATGATGAATATACTCAGTCGACACATGCTGTTGCTAATAGCTTTCATGACATTGACAAATATTTTATCTATTACGCAATGAATACATTACCCAAAGATGAAAAGGAATTTATATTTTCGCCAAACGTAACAATTAAATTTGTAGAACTGATAATAGATCTTAATAAGAGGTACGGATCTCATACTAGAGTATTATTATCCAGAAAAACAGATGTTTTTTCTGTTCATTCAGGCAGGAGTGAAAGAATATATGCCTTACAGGAAATAAATGAGGGTCAGAGATTTTATAGACTCATTCGTGTGGATCGCGATCTTAAAAAATATATAGAAAACAAGATTTTTGATGAGGACTATTTGGAGTGGGTTCTTGGTAGGAGAAATTTTGCGGAAAGTAATTTTGACGATTCATATTATATCCATAAAGAAACATTCACTGACTTAGATCTACATGATAGTAAATGGTTTATAGATGAACTTGCTGACAGACATCGAAAAGCTTTATTTAAAAGCCTTTATGAACAAGGCAATGAACTTTCTGAACTGGAAAATACATGGAGCGTGTTTAAACACTTCATTCCTTTTTATGACTGTATTGAACAAAATATCGAAGGGAATCATAGCGAGTCGATTCCTGCATGCATTCTAGATGTATTATCGTTAATTCCCGTTTTGGGAACAGCATCAAGCCTGAGTGGAAAATTTTCTCTGGGACTGATCAGAGGACTTCGCAGCGGTGCAGCTAGCTTGGGTAGAGAGGGGATTAAGGGTGCAGGAAAAAATCTGCTCCGGGAGGTAACACTGCCAACAGTTACTGAGCTTAATTCACTGGGGAAAAGTGCCCTCATGGTCTTTGATCCTGGATTTTCACTATTGATGAGCGCTTCGCGTATCAGTCGAACATTTGCTAAAAAAATAATCAAGTTGATTTCCAGGAAAAAAGAAATGGCTGCCTTGGTTAGAAACCTTAAAACTAGAATAGCCAAACTTCCGCTGATAACACCAAGTAAACCACTTACAGGAGTATTGGCGGGAACAGAACTAGAAGTACCTATTTTAGCAGTTGGGAAAAAGAACGGGGAAAATATTTATGTGAAGATGAATCCGAAAACAGGAGAGAAGTTTGGCACTAAATATATCTGTCGGGGAGAGGGAGTGCTTCTGCCAGCTTCATCGATATTAGGGAGGCATAAACGTTCGGTATCTGATATTGATATAAGTAGGTTAGTAAATGATACGTCTGCTAATTACAACAGAGTTAAGAGAATGGATAATAACCGTCTTCGATGCCCTACTCCTCTAGCCATAAGCCCAGGAAGTCAATATTATATCAATAGTTATGAGAGAGTAAGGGATATAGAAAATATTCCAAGACTAAATGGATTTTTAACTCGATCTGCAACCCATCCTTATAGAGCGGGATTTGTAGATTTTAACGAGGATACAACGTATATAGCAGAAACCATGAAAGCAAAAATCAGAACATATTATCAAAGTGAAAATTTTCTTGCATTTCGTTTAGAGCAGGGGTCGGCAATAATTCCTGCCCACTATTATCGTCAAAATGATTATTTCCATATATATAAACATGGAGTTGACAGAGCCAAAAAATTAGTTGAAACTCTTGACGATCATTTTCGAGATATAAAAATACAACGATTAAAAAGAATCTCAGCAGGCAATATGAATTTAAGAAGATTAGAAAACTATTTATCGGTTAAGCTGAGGCTTGATACTATAGATGATATTCGTATTGAGAAAATTATAAGAGAAGAATCTATTACGAGATTACAAGATTACATAAGAGATATGAAGTTTTATTTTAATAATGAAATAAACAGTATCTATTTTGTGACAGCTAACATACACCCATATGCTATTAGAGAAAACCTGGATTTGGAAAGGGTTGCAGGGTTTGTTTTTCCTACGGATAAGTATCGAAGAGTTATTATTATGCCAGATTTTTATTCGGTAAATGATTTAGATAGGTATTTAGTTGATACGATATTACATGAAGTATCACATATAGCTGGATCATTAGATTATCATGTCAGCAGTGGAGTCGACATTCAAGATAGTATGGCGAGATTTAATGGCGTGGCATTGGGAATTGAACCAGGATATATCGTATTTGACGACCACTCCATGGAATATTACCAACACACTACTCGCCGTGAGATTAGCAAGGAGCAACTAACAGAACTTATCAGGAGGGATCCAGTATTAAGAGCAAACCTTTTTATGGATAATGCATACTTTTTACCGACAATAATCGAAGAACTCTGCGCTATATTACAATAATTTTCTGGGTTAATGGGCGAGATAAACCGTATCACTTAGAATTGATAAGATTTTTTGATACAGAAAACAGTTCACAGCATAAACTCGCCCTAATCCTGACTATGAGCCTGGGTAAACCAGACTCAGCATCAACTTTGTGTATTAAAACCAAAGCCGCAAGACGAATTCTCCCCAGCCTGCAAATGCCAGGCTGGGTCCGAAGGGGAGCTGTTTAGCTGATTTATGCCGAATAACACGTACAGCTGCAAAAGTGGCGAGCCCACACATAGAGGCAACAAACAGCACTATCGGTAAACTCTGCCACCCGTTCCAGGCACCCATTGCAGACAATAATTTAAAATCGCCATACCCCAAACCTTCTCGCTGGCATAGCCAGAAAAATCCCCAGTAGAGTAGCCATAATGAAAGATAGCCGATGACAGCACCATAAATAGCATCATCAAGTTGGCAGGGAGTCGTTATTGCGTGGAAGATAAGTCCTGACCAAAGTAACGATAAAGTCAGGCGGTCGGGGAGTAAGCCTGTTTTATAATCAGTGAAGGCGAGAAGGGCGGCAAAACTGAAGTAGAGTGAAGTGCCAGCCACTAAGATAATGTTAAGGGTACTCGGTGCCATGAGCGATGATTCTCTTCCTTGAGAAAGTGTGGTCGTAGGGTAGCGTACTGGTGTTATTGCCTCAAATCTCTGAACTTATGCTGCGTAGTTGTACGCAATAGCCATGAAATGGCTTGTGATAAAAACAGAATGAAGTTGTCAGGTGAATTTTTAAGCCAAATGACTTGCAAGCATATCAAAAAGCCGTATAATGCGCGGGCTGTCCTAATAGGCAGCAAGTTCAATATGAACACTGATAGCAGTCAGTCTTTAATCAGATTGCCATCAAACAATGTCCCCAATTGTGGGACTATGTATGAACGATTACACTCCTCCATCAATCGTAATGGATGCGAGTAGTAATTTTTTTCGTCTATAAAATAATTGGAGCTCTGGTCTCATGCAGAACCAAAGAATCCGTATCCGCCTTAAAGCGTTTGATCATCGTCTGATCGATCAATCAACTGCGGAAATCGTCGAGACGGCTAAACGCACTGGTGCGCAAGTCCGTGGTCCGATCCCGCTGCCGACCCGCAAAGAGCGCTTTACCGTTCTGATCTCTCCGCACGTCAACAAAGACGCGCGTGATCAGTACGAAATCCGCACTCATAAGCGTCTGGTTGACATCGTTGAGCCAACTGAGAAAACCGTTGATGCTCTGATGCGTCTGGATCTGGCTGCTGGTGTAGACGTGCAGATCAGCCTGGGTTAATCAGGTCATTGACGATTGAGAGGTTGAAACAATGATTGGTTTAGTCGGTAAAAAAGTGGGTATGACCCGTATCTTCACAGAAGACGGCGTTTCTATCCCAGTAACCGTTATCGAAGTAGAAGCAAACCGTATTACTCAGGTCAAAGACCTGGCTAATGATGGCTACCGTGCAGTACAGGTAACCACTGGCGCTAAAAAAGCTAGCCGTGTGACCAAGCCAGAAGCTGGACATTTTGCGAAAGCAGGTGTTGAAGCGGGCCGTGGTCTGTGGGAATTCCGTCTTGCAGAAGGCGAAGAGTTCACCGTAGGTCAGAGCGTTAGCGTTGAGCTGTTTGCTGATGTTAAAAAAGTAGACGTAACTGGCACCTCTAAAGGTAAAGGTTTCGCAGGTACCGTTAAGCGCTGGAACTTCCGTACCCAGGACGCAACTCACGGTAACTCCTTGTCTCACCGCGTACCGGGTTCTATCGGTCAGAACCAGACTCCGGGCAAAGTGTTCAAAGGCAAGAAAATGGCAGGCCAGCTGGGTAACGAGCGTGTGACCGTTCAGAGCCTGGACGTAGTACGTGTTGACGCTGAGCGCAACCTGCTGCTGGTGAAAGGTGCAGTTCCCGGTGCAACCGGTAGCGACCTGATTGTTAAACCAGCTGTGAAGGCGTAAGGGGATAGCAATGGAATTAGTATTGAAAGACGCGCAAAGCGCGCTGACTGTTTCCGAAACTACCTTCGGTCGTGACTTCAACGAAGCACTGGTTCACCAGGTCGTAGTTGCTTATGCAGCTGGTGCTCGTCAGGGTACTCGTGCTCAGAAGACTCGCGCTGAAGTAACTGGTTCTGGTAAGAAACCATGGCGTCAGAAAGGTACCGGCCGTGCGCGTTCAGGTTCTGCAAAGAGCCCGATCTGGCGTTCAGGTGGCGTAACTTTTGCTGCACGTCCACAGGACCACAGTCAAAAAGTTAACAAAAAGATGTACCGCGGCGCGCTGAAAAGCATCCTGTCCGAACTGGTACGTCAGGATCGTTTGATCGTTGTCGAGCAGTTCTCTGTAGAAGCGCCTAAAACTAAGCTGCTTGCTCAGAAACTGAAAGACATGGCTCTGGAAGATGTGCTGATTGTTACTGGTGAACTGGATGAGAATCTGTTCCTGGCGGCGCGTAACCTGCATAAGGTTGACGTTCGCGATGTAGCAGCTATCGATCCAGTTAGCCTGATCGCCTTCGACAAAGTCGTTATGACTGCGGAAGCAGTTAAGCAAGTTGAGGAGATGCTGGCATGATCCGTGAAGAACGTCTGCTGAAAGTACTGCGCGCGCCGCACGTATCTGAAAAAGCATCTACCGCGATGGAAAAAACCAATACCATCGTACTCAAAGTTGCTAATGACGCGACCAAAGCAGAGATCGTTGCTGCTGTAGAGAAACTGTTCGAAGTAGAAGTTAAAGGCGTTAATACCCTGTTAGTTAAAGGTAAAACTAAACGTCACGGACAGCGTACTGGTCGTCGTAGCGACTGGAAAAAAGCTTACGTCACCCTGAAGGAAGGCCAGAATCTGGACTTCGTCGGCGGCGCTGAGTAAGTCGGAGGAGAAAGACAATGGCAGTTGTTAAATGTAAACCGACATCTCCGGGTCGTCGCCACGTAGTTAAAGTGGTTAACCCTGAGCTGCATAAAGGCAAGCCTTTTGCTCCGTTGCTGGAGAAAAACAGCAAGTCCGGTGGCCGTAACAACAATGGTCGCATCACTACCCGTCATATCGGTGGTGGTCACAAGCAGGCTTACCGTATTGTTGACTTTAAACGCAACAAAGATGGTATCCCGGCAGTTGTTGAACGTCTTGAGTACGATCCGAACCGCTCTGCGAATATCGCACTGGTTCTGTACAAAGACGGTGAGCGCCGTTACATCCTGGCCCCTAAAGGCCTGAAAGCTGGCGATCAGATTCAGTCTGGCGTTGATGCTGCAATTAAAGCAGGTAACACCCTGCCGATGCGCAATATCCCGGTTGGTTCTACTGTTCATAACGTAGAAATGAAACCAGGTAAAGGCGGTCAGTTAGCACGTTCTGCTGGTACCTATGTGCAGATCATTGCACGTGATGGTGCTTATGTAACCCTGCGTCTGCGTTCTGGTGAAATGCGTAAAGTCGAAGCTGACTGCCGCGCTACACTGGGCGAAGTCGGTAACGCTGAGCATATGCTGCGCGTTCTGGGTAAAGCAGGTGCTGCTCGCTGGCGTGGTATTCGCCCTACCGTTCGCGGTACTGCGATGAACCCAGTCGATCACCCACATGGTGGTGGTGAAGGTCGTAACTTTGGTAAGCACCCGGTAACTCCGTGGGGCGTTCAAACCAAAGGTAAGAAGACCCGTAGCAACAAGCGTACTGATAAATTCATCGTACGTCGCCGTAGCAAATAATTTTAGAGGATAAGCCATGCCACGTTCTCTCAAGAAAGGTCCTTTTATTGACCTGCACTTGCTGAAGAAGGTAGAGAAAGCGGTGGAAAGCGGTGACAAGAAGCCCCTGCGCACTTGGTCCCGTCGTTCAACGATCTTTCCAAATATGATCGGTTTGACCATCGCTGTCCATAATGGTCGTCAGCATGTTCCGGTATTTGTTTCCGACGAAATGGTCGGTCACAAACTGGGTGAATTTGCACCGACCCGTACTTATCGCGGCCACGCGGCTGATAAAAAAGCCAAGAAAAAATAAGTAGGAGGAAGAGATGGAAACTTTAGCACAACATCGCCACGCTCGTTCTTCTGCTCAGAAGGTTCGCCTGGTGGCTGACCTGATCCGCGGTAAGAAAGTGTCGCAGGCTCTGGACATTTTGACCTACACCAACAAGAAAGCGGCTGTACTGGTTAAGAAGGTCCTGGAATCTGCCATTGCTAACGCTGAACACAACGATGGCGCTGACATCGACGATCTGAAAGTGGCGAAAATTTTCGTCGACGAAGGCCCAAGCATGAAGCGCATTATGCCGCGTGCAAAAGGTCGTGCAGATCGCATCCTGAAGCGCACCAGCCACATTTCTGTGGTTGTGTCCGATCGCTGAGACTCTGGAGACTAGCAATGGGTCAGAAAGTACATCCTAATGGTATTCGCCTGGGAATTGTAAAACCATGGAACTCTACATGGTTTGCGAATACCAAAGAATTCGCTGACAACCTGGACAGCGATTTTAAAGTACGTCAGTACCTGACTAAGGAACTGGCTAAAGCGTCTGTATCTCGTATCGTTATCGAGCGTCCAGCTAAGAGCATCCGTGTGACTATTCACACTGCTCGCCCTGGTATCGTTATCGGTAAGAAAGGTGAAGACGTAGAAAAACTGCGCAAGGTCGTAGCGGATATCGCTGGCGTTCCTGCACAGATCAATATCGCTGAAGTTCGGAAACCTGAACTGGACGCTAAATTGGTTGCTGATAGCATCACTTCACAGCTGGAACGTCGTGTTATGTTCCGTCGTGCTATGAAGCGTGCTGTACAGAACGCAATGCGTCTTGGCGCTAAAGGTATTAAAGTTGAAGTTAGCGGCCGTCTGGGCGGGGCAGAGATCGCACGTACCGAATGGTACCGTGAAGGTCGCGTGCCATTGCACACTCTGCGTGCAGACATCGACTATAATACATCTGAAGCCCACACCACTTATGGTGTAATCGGCGTTAAAGTGTGGATCTTCAAAGGTGAGATCCTGGGTGGCATGGCTGCTGTTGAACAACCGGAACCGGCTGCTCAACCTAAAAAGCAGCAGCGTAAAGGCCGTAAGTAAGGAGAGTCGCTGTGTTACAACCAAAGCGTACAAAATTCCGTAAAGTGCACAAAGGCCGCAACCGTGGTTTAGCGCAGGGTACGGATGTTAGCTTCGGCACTTTCGGTCTGAAAGCTGTTGGCCGTGGTCGTCTGACTGCTCGTCAGATCGAAGCAGCACGTCGTGCTATGACCCGTGCAGTTAAGCGTCAAGGTAAAATCTGGATCCGTGTATTCCCGGATAAACCAATTACCGAAAAGCCACTTGAAGTGCGTATGGGTAAAGGTAAAGGTAACGTCGAGTATTGGGTTGCTCTGGTTCAACCAGGCAAAGTCCTTTATGAAATGGATGGCGTACCTGAAGAGCTGGCCCGTGAAGCATTCAAGCTGGCAGCAGCGAAACTGCCTATCAAAACCACCTTTGTAACTAAGACGGTGATGTAATGAAAGCAAAAGAGCTGCGTGAAAAGAGTGTTGAAGAGCTGAACACCGAGCTGCTGAACTTGCTGCGTGAACAGTTTAATCTGCGCATGCAATCTGCAAGCGGCCAGCTGCAACAGACTCACGTGTTAAAGCAAGTGCGTCGTAATGTTGCACGTGTTAAGACTTTACTGACTCAGAAGGCGGGTGCGTAATGACCGATAAAATCCGTACTCTGCAAGGTCGTGTTGTCAGCAATAAAATGGAGAAATCCATTGTTGTTGCCATCGAACGTATTGTGAAACATCCGATTTACGGTAAGTTCATCAAGCGTACGACCAAACTGCACGTACATGACGAAGCCAACGTATGTGGTATCGGCGACGTGGTGGAAATCCACGAATGCCGTCCACTGTCTAAGACTAAGTCTTGGACGCTGGTTCGCGTTGTAGAAAAAGCAGTTCTGTAATAGACTGTCTTTTCTAACCAAATAAGCGGCTCAAAACTGAGCCGTTTATTTTTTCTACCCATTTACAGGAACCGGTGTTATAATGCCGCGCCCTCGTTTATTGGGGCTTTTTAACGACCTGATCTCAGGTCCCGAAGTAGTAGATGACATTAGCGGAGCACTGAAATGATCCAAGAACAGACTATGCTGACCGTGGCCGACAACTCCGGCGCGCGTCGCGTAATGTGTATCAAGGTTCTGGGTGGCTCGCACCGTCGCTACGCAGGCGTCGGCGACATCATCAAGATTACCATCAAGGAAGCAATTCCACGTGGTAAGGTGAAGAAAGGCGATGTTCTGAAAGCGGTAGTTGTGCGCACCAAGAAGGGTGTTCGTCGCCCGGACGGTTCTGTCATTCGCTTCGATGGTAATGCATGCGTTATTTTAAACAATAACAGCGAGCAGCCAATCGGCACGCGTATTTTTGGGCCGGTAACTCGTGAACTACGTAATGAGAAGTTCATGAAAATTATCTCTCTGGCACCAGAAGTACTCTAAGGAGCGAATCATGGCAGCTAAAATCCGTCGTGATGACGAAGTTATCGTGTTAACCGGTAAAGATAAAGGTAAGCGCGGTAAAGTTAAGAATGTCCTGTCTTCCGGCAAGGTCATTGTTGAAGGTATCAACCTGGTTAAGAAACATCAGAAGCCTCAACCGGCTCTGAACCAACCAGGCGGCATCGTTGAAAAAGAAGCTGCTATTCAGGTTTCTAACGTTGCACTTTTCAACTCGGCAACCGGCAAGGCTGACCGTGTAGGCTTTAGATTCGAAGACGGCAAAAAAGTTCGTTTCTTCAAATCTAATAGCGAAACTATCAAGTAATTTGGAGTAGTACGATGGCGAAACTGCATGATTACTACAAAGACGAAGTAGTTAAAAAACTCATGAGTGAGTTTAACTACAATTCTGTCATGCAAGTCCCTCGGGTCGAGAAGATCACCCTGAACATGGGTGTTGGTGAAGCGATCGCTGATAAGAAACTGCTGGATAATGCAGCAGCTGACTTAGCAGCAATCTCCGGTCAAAAACCGTTGATCACCAAAGCCCGCAAATCAGTTGCAGGCTTCAAAATCCGTCAGGGCTATCCGATCGGCTGTAAAGTGACTCTGCGTGGCGAGCGCATGTGGGAGTTCTTTGAGCGACTGATCACTATTGCTGTACCGCGTATCCGCGATTTCCGTGGCTTGCCTGCGAAATCTTTCGACGGTCGTGGTAACTACAGCATGGGTGTCCGTGAGCAGATCATCTTCCCAGAAATCGACTATGATAAAGTCGATCGCGTTCGTGGTTTGGATATTACCATTACCACTACTGCGAAATCTGATGATGAAGGCCGTGCTCTGCTGGCTGCCTTTAACTTCCCGTTCCGCAAGTAAGGTAGGGTTACTTCATGGCTAAGCAATCAATGAAAGCACGCGAAGTAAAGCGCGCTGCTTTGGCTGATAAATTCTTCGCTAAACGCGCTGAATTAAAAGCTATCATATCTGATGTGAACGCGACCGACGAAGATCGTTGGAATGCTGTTCTCAAGTTGCAGACTCTGCCGCGTGATTCCAGCCCGTCCCGTCAGCGTAACCGCTGCCGCCAGACTGGTCGTCCACATGGTTATGTGGGCAAGTTCGGGTTGAGCCGTATCAAGCTACGTGAAGCCGCTATGCGCGGTGAAGTACCTGGCTTGAAAAAGGCTAGCTGGTAATTGTCACCAATTGAATCACGGGAGTAGACACAGATGAGCATGCAAGATCCGATCGCGGATATGCTGACCCGTATCCGTAACGGTCAGGCCGCGAACAAAGTTGCGGTCACCATGCCCTCCTCCAAGCTGAAATTGGCAATTGCCAACGTGCTTAAGGAAGAAGGCTATATTGAAGATTTTAAGATTGAAGGCGACACCAAGCCTGAACTGGAACTGACTCTTAAGTATTTCCAGGGCAAGTCAGTGGTAGAAAGCATTCAAAGAGTCAGCCGTCCAGGTCTGCGCATCTATAAGAAAAAAGATGAGCTGCCAAAAGTTATGGCTGGTTTAGGTATTGCTGTTATTTCTACCTCTAAAGGTGTTATGACTGATCGTGCAGCGCGCCAAGCTGGTCTTGGTGGCGAAATTATCTGCTACGTAGCTTAATTGGAGGAATTAAATGTCTCGTGTTGCTAAAGCACCGGTCGTTGTTCCTGCAGGCGTAGAGGTAAAACTCGACGGTCAGGTTATTTCGATCAAAGGTAAAAACGGCGAGCTGACTCGTACTATCAACGATGCTGTTGAAGTTAAACATGCTGAAAATGCTCTGACTTTCGCTCCACGCGAAGGCTTTGCAAACGCGTGGGCCCAAGCGGGTACTACTCGTGCACTGTTGAACGGAATGGTTATCGGTGTTACCGAAGGCTTCTCTAAGAAGTTACAGCTGGTTGGTGTAGGTTATCGTGCAGCAGTTAAAGGCGACGTTGTGAGTTTGGCCCTGGGCTTCTCTCATCCTGTCGAGCATAAGCTGCCAGCGGGGATTACTGCCGAATGTCCGACTCAGACTGAAATCGTGCTGAAAGGCGCTGACAAACAGTCTATCGGTCAGGTAGCAGCAGATCTGCGCGCCTACCGTCGCCCTGAGCCTTATAAAGGCAAAGGTGTTCGTTACGCCGACGAAGTCGTGCGTACCAAAGAGGCTAAGAAGAAGTAAGGTAACACTATGGATAAGAAATCTGCTCGTATCCGTCGTGCGACCCGCGCACGTCGCAAGCTCAAAGAACTGGGTGCGACTCGTCTGGTGGTACATCGTACCCCGCGTCATATTTACGCACAGGTCATCGCACCAAACGGTTCTGAAGTACTGGTAGCTGCATCTACTGCAGAGAAAGCTATCGCTGAGCTACTGAAGTATACAGGAAACAAAGACGCTGCTGCAGCTGTAGGTAAAGCTGTTGCTGAGCGCGCACTGGAAAAAGGCATCACTGTTGTTGCTTTTGACCGTGCTGGTTTCCAATATCATGGTCGTGTCCAAGCTCTGGCAGATGCTGCCCGTGGCGCTGGCCTTCAGTTCTAAGGTAGAGGTGTAAGATGTCTCACATCGAAAAACAAGCTGGCGAACTGCAGGAAAAGCTGATCGCGGTAAATCGCGTATCTAAAACCGTTAAAGGCGGTCGTATTTTCTCCTTCACTGCTCTGACAGTGGTAGGTGATGGTAACGGTCGTATCGGTTTTGGTTACGGGAAAGCGCGTGAAGTTCCAGCAGCGATCCAGAAAGCGATGGAAAAAGCTCGTCGCAATATGATTAATGTCGCGCTGAATAGCGGCACCCTGCAGCACCCTGTTAAAGGCGTGCATACGGGTTCTCGCGTATTCATGCAGCCTGCTTCCGAAGGTACCGGTATCATCGCCGGTGGTGCAATGCGCGCCGTTCTGGAAGTAGCTGGTGTTCATAACGTTCTGGCTAAAGCGTATGGTTCTACTAACCCGATTAACGTGGTTCGTGCAACTATCGATGGCCTGGCGAATATGAAGTCACCAGAAATGGTCGCTGCCAAGCGTGGTAAATCCGTTGAAGAAATTCGGGGGTAATGACCATGGCTAAGACTATTAAAATTACTCAAACCCGCAGTGCGATCGGCCGTTTGCCAAAACACAAGGCAACGCTGCTTGGCCTGGGTCTGCGTCGTATTGGTCACACCGTAGAGCGCGAGGATACTCCTGCTGTACGTGGTATGGTCAACGCGGTTTCCTACATGGTTAAAGTTGAGGAGTAAGAGATGCGTTTAAATACTCTGTCTCCGGCCGAAGGGTCTAAGCACGCTTCCAAGCGTCTGGGTCGTGGTATCGGTTCTGGCCTCGGTAAAACCGGCGGTCGTGGTCACAAAGGTCAGAACTCTCGTTCTGGCGGTGGCGTACGTCGTGGGTTCGAAGGTGGTCAGATGCCGTTATACCGTCGTCTGCCGAAGTTTGGTTTCACCTCTCGCAAAGCAATGGTCACCGCAGAGATTCGTCTGTCTGACCTGGCGAAAGTTGAAGGCGACGTAGTTGACCTGAACACGTTGAAAGCAGCTAACATTATCGGTATCCAGATCGAGTTCGCGAAAGTGATCCTGTCTGGTGAGGTAACTCGTCCGGTAACTATTAGCGGCCTGCGTGTCACTAAAGGCGCTCGTGCTGCTATCGAAGCTGCTGGCGGTAAAATCGAGGAATAAGTAGCAGATGGCGAAACAACCGGGATCAGATTTTCAAAGTGCTAAAGGTGGCCTTGGTGAGCTGAAACGCAGACTGCTGTTTGTTATCGGCGCGCTGATCGTTTTCCGAATTGGCTCTTTTATTCCAATCCCTGGTATTGATGCCACTGTACTTGCCAAACTGCTTGAGCAACAGCGAGGCACCATCATTGAAATGTTTAACATGTTCTCTGGTGGTGCTCTCAGCCGTGCTTCTATCTTCGCACTGGGTATCATGCCGTATATCTCGGCATCGATTATCATACAGCTGCTTACCGTGGTTCATCCCGCGTTAGCAGAGCTGAAGAAAGAAGGGGAGGCTGGCCGTCGTAAGATAAGCCAGTACACCCGTTACGGTACTCTGGTGCTGGCAATATTTCAGTCGATCGGTATTGCTACCGGTTTACCGAATATGCCTGGTATGCAAGGCCTGGTGATTAATCCTGGCTTTGCATTCTACTTCACTGCTGTTGTGAGTCTGGTTACGGGAACGATGTTCCTTATGTGGCTGGGTGAACAGATTACTGAGCGTGGTATCGGTAACGGTATCTCAATCATAATCTTTGCTGGTATCGTTGCGGGTCTCCCGCCGGCTATTGGCCATACCATCGAGCAAGCAAGGCAAGGTGACCTGCACTTCCTCCTGTTGCTGTTGGTTGCAGTATTAGTATTTGCAGTGACCTTCTTCGTTGTTTTTGTTGAGCGTGGCCAGCGCCGCATTGTGGTCAACTACGCTAAACGTCAACAGGGACGTCGTGTCTATGCTGCGCAGAGCACACATTTACCGCTGAAAGTGAATATGGCCGGTGTTATTCCAGCTATTTTCGCCTCCAGTATTATTCTATTCCCGGCGACTATTGCATCATGGTTTGGGGATGGTACCGGTTGGAGCTGGCTGACAACAATTTCGCTGTATTTGCAGCCTGGACAACCGCTTTATGTGTTACTCTATGCGTCTGCAATCATCTTCTTCTGTTTCTTCTATACAGCGTTGGTGTTTAACCCACGTGAAACAGCAGATAACCTGAAGAAGTCCGGTGCATTTGTACCAGGAATTCGTCCGGGAGAACAAACGGCGAAGTATATTGATAAAGTAATGACACGCCTGACATTGATTGGTGCGATGTATATTACCTTTATCTGCCTAATCCCGGAGTTCATGCGCGATGCAATGAAAGTACCGTTCTATTTCGGTGGAACCTCGCTGCTTATCGTTGTTGTCGTTATAATGGACTTTATGGCTCAAGTGCAAACTCTGATGATGTCGAGTCAGTATGAGTCTGCATTGAAGAAAGCGAACCTGAAAGGCTACGGCCGTTAATCGTCGCTTGTGAAGTTACGGAGAGTAAAAATGAAAGTTCGTGCTTCCGTCAAGAAATTATGTCGTAACTGCAAAATTGTTAAGCGTGACGGTGTTATTCGCGTCATTTGCAGTGCCGAGCCGAAGCATAAACAGCGTCAAGGCTGATTATCTCGCATATTTTTCTTGCAAAGTTGGGTTGAGCTGGCTAGATTAGCCAGCCAATCTTTTGTATGTCTATGCGTTTCCATTTGAGTATCCTGAAAACGGGCTTTTCGGTATGGAACGCATAATCTAAATGTAGGAGTGCATAGTGGCCCGTATAGCAGGCATTAACATTCCTGATCAGAAACATGCTGTAATCGCGTTAACGTCGATTTACGGCATCGGCAAGACCCGTTCCAAGGCCATTTGTGCCGCGGCGGGAATCGCTGAAGATGTTAAGATCAGAGAGCTGTCTGAAGAACAAATCGACACGCTGCGTGACGAAGTTGCCAAATTTGTCGTTGAAGGTGATCTGCGCCGTGAAGTGAGTATGAGCATCAAGCGTCTAATGGACCTTGGTTGCTATCGCGGTTTGCGTCATCGTCGTGGTCTGCCAGTGCGCGGTCAGCGTACGAAGACCAACGCACGTACCCGTAAGGGTCCGCGCAAACCGATCAAGAAATAATCGGGGTGATTGAATAATGGCAAAGGCACCAGTTC
This sequence comes from Klebsiella sp. BIGb0407, assembly GCF_024807845.1. Lineage (GTDB taxonomy): Bacteria > Pseudomonadota > Gammaproteobacteria > Enterobacterales > Enterobacteriaceae > JGM124. The sequence continues at coordinate 12,937 of NZ_JANUEQ010000018.1, read as the reverse complement.
GTGCACGTAAGCGTGTAAGAAAAACAGTCTCTGACGGTGTGGCTCACGTCCATGCGTCTTTCAACAACACCATCGTTACTATTACCGATCGTCAGGGTAATGCGTTGGGTTGGGCAACTGCCGGTGGTTCCGGTTTCCGTGGTTCTCGTAAATCCACTCCGTTTGCAGCCCAGGTTGCAGCAGAGCGTTGCGCAGAAGCTGTTAAAGACTACGGTATCAAGAACCTCGAAGTTATGGTTAAGGGTCCAGGTCCAGGTCGCGAATCAACTATTCGTGCTCTGAACGCTGCTGGTTTCCGCATCACTAATATTACTGATGTGACTCCGATCCCTCACAACGGTTGTCGTCCACCGAAGAAACGTCGCGTATAACGCTCTCGTTTCCAGGATTGTTGGAGAAAGAAAATGGCAAGATATTTGGGTCCTAAGCTCAAGCTTAGCCGTCGCGAGGGTACAGACTTATTCCTTAAGTCTGGCGTCCGTGCGATAGATACCAAGTGTAAGATTGAACAAGCTCCTGGCCAGCACGGTGCGCGTAAACCGCGTCTGTCTGACTATGGTGTGCAGTTGCGTGAAAAGCAAAAAGTTCGCCGTATCTACGGTGTTCTGGAGCGTCAGTTCCGTAACTATTATAAAGAAGCGGCTCGTCTGAAAGGCAACACCGGTGAAAACCTGTTGGCTTTGCTGGAAGGTCGTTTAGATAACGTTGTTTATCGTATGGGCTTTGGCGCCACTCGTGCAGAAGCACGTCAGCTGGTAAGCCATAAAGCCGTTATGGTAAATGGTCGCGTTGTTAACATCGCTTCTTATCAGGTAACTCCGAATGATGTAGTAAGCATTCGTGAGAAAGCTAAAAAGCAGTCTCGCGTTAAGGCTGCTATGGAGCTGGCTGAGCAGCGTGAAAAGCCAACCTGGCTGGAAGTTGATGCTACTAAGATGGAAGGTGTGTTCAAGCGTGAGCCTGAGCGTACGGATCTGTCCGCAGACATTAACGAACACCTGATCGTTGAGCTTTACTCCAAATAAAGCTTAGTACCAAAGAGAGGACACAATGCAGGGTTCTGTGACAGAGTTTCTAAAACCACGCCTGGTAGATATCGAGCAAGTGAGTTCGACGCACGCCAAGGTGACCCTTGAGCCTTTAGAGCGTGGCTTTGGTCATACTCTTGGTAATGCACTGCGCCGTATTCTGCTCTCATCGATGCCGGGTTGCGCGGTGACAGAGGTTGAGATTGATGGTGTACTACATGAGTACAGCACCAAAGAAGGCGTTCAGGAAGATATCCTGGAAATCCTGCTCAACCTGAAAGGGCTGGCGGTAAGAGTTCAAGGTAAAGATGAAGTTATTCTTACTCTGAATAAATCTGGCATTGGCCCTGTGACTGCAGCCGATATCACCCATGATGGTGATGTCGAAATCGTCAAGCCACAGCATGTGATCTGCCATTTGACCGATGAAAACGCTGCTATTAGCATGCGTATCAAAGTTCAACGTGGTCGTGGTTATGTGCCGGCATCTGCCCGAATTCATTCGGAAGAAGATGAGCGCCCGATCGGCCGTCTGCTAGTCGATGCTTGCTACAGCCCTGTAGAGCGTATTGCCTACAATGTTGAAGCAGCTCGTGTTGAACAGCGTACCGACCTGGACAAGTTAGTTATTGAAATGGAAACCAACGGCACTATCGATCCTGAAGAGGCGATTCGTCGTGCGGCAACCATTCTGGCTGAACAACTGGAAGCTTTCGTTGACTTACGTGATGTACGTCAGCCGGAAGTTAAAGAAGAGAAACCAGAATTCGATCCTATCTTGTTGCGCCCTGTTGACGATCTGGAATTGACTGTCCGCTCTGCTAACTGCTTGAAAGCAGAAGCTATCCACTATATCGGTGATCTGGTACAGCGTACTGAGGTTGAGCTACTTAAAACGCCTAACCTTGGTAAAAAATCTCTTACTGAGATTAAAGATGTGCTCGCTTCCCGTGGACTTTCTCTGGGCATGCGTCTCGAGAATTGGCCTCCGGCAAGTATCGCTGACGAGTAACCAGATCGCAGGTTAAGGTTTTACTGAGAAGGATAAGGTCATGCGCCATCGTAAGAGTGGTCGTCAACTGAACCGCAACAGCAGCCATCGCCAGGCTATGTTCCGCAATATGGCAGGTTCACTGGTTCGTCATGAGATAATCAAGACGACTCTGCCTAAAGCGAAAGAGCTGCGTCGCGTAGTTGAGCCGCTGATTACTCTTGCCAAGACTGACAGCGTAGCTAATCGTCGTCTGGCATTCGCCCGTACTCGTGATAACGAGATCGTGGCAAAACTGTTTAATGAACTGGGTCCGCGTTTTTCAAGCCGCACCGGTGGTTACACTCGTATTCTGAAGTGTGGCTTCCGTGCTGGTGACAATGCTCCGATGGCTTACATCGAGCTAGTTGATCGCGCCGAGTCTAAAACAGAAGAAGCTGCTGCAGAGTAATTTGCAGAAGTGAAATAAAAAAACCGGGCTTGCCCGGTTTTTTTATATCCAAAATCCGGTGATTTAGTTTAAGGTTACCAAGGCGTATGCTTTGAACGGGGAAAAACCATGTATCGTATCGGAGAATTAGCAAAACTGGCAGAAGTCACACCTGATACTATTCGCTATTATGAAAAGCAAAATATGATGGATCATAAAGAGCGTACCGAAGGTGGATTCCGGTTATATAGCGACAATGATTTGCAGCGTCTTAAATTCATTCGCTATGCTAAACAGCTCGGTTTTACACTGAATGCGATTCGTGAACTACTTTCTATTCGTATCGAACCTGAACAGCATACCTGCCAGGAATCTAAAAGCATTGTGCAAAACAGACTTCGGGAAGTAGAATTGCGTATAAATGAATTACAGCATATGCGGCAATCTCTTCAGCATCTTAATGATGCCTGCTGTGGTACCAGTCACAGCAGTACCTATTGTTCGATTCTGGAAGCCCTGGAACAGGGTGCGAGTCGTCATAATGAGCAACTACAGAGTAATTAATCTATCTTTGTTTACTAAGGAAGTGACATGAAAAACAGTTATCGCCATCAGAAAGGGCAGATCAACGACAATGCTCTTCAGGCTCTACTCCACGACCCGTTATTTAAAGTTCGTGTTGAGAAGAATAAGAAAGGAAAGGGAAGCTATCAGCGGCAGGAAAAATTCGGCAAAGGCAAAAACTGGGAGGCCAGTGGTAAACAAGTAAATTACTTCTTTACCACTGGCCTCCCGGCTATTCAATGACTCAAGCTGTTAGTGACGATCGTTCTGTTGTTTTAACAGATCGCGGATCTCACTCAGCAGTACTTCTTCTTTTGATGGACCGGCAGGTGCAGGCGCAGGCTCTGCTTTCTTCTGATGCAGCTTATTGATCAGTTTGATCGCCATGAAGATGGCAAAAGCAACGATCACAAAATCGAAGACACTCTGTACGAACGATCCATAATGCATCACTACTGCTGGCACATCTCCACTGGCATCACGCAAGGTCACGGTGAACTGTTTAAAATCGATCCCGCCGATCAGTAAACCTAACGGAGGCATAATAATATCCGCGACCAGTGATGAAACAATCTTACCAAATGCTGTACCAATAATGACACCGACAGCTAAATCAACTACGTTGCCGCGCATCGCAAAATCACGGAACTCTTTTAACATACTCATTTTGACTCTCCTCAGGTCTACGAACGCGTACCATTCTAATAACAGATTATTTAGGTTATCTGGTAATTATTGAGCTTATTAGAAAAATAGCGAGGTTGCTTGATAAATTTTTAACAATTCAAACAACCTGATGCTATTTATAAGAAGAAAGGGCTTGGCTGGAACAGACGTTCGACGTCGCTGACAAACTTCTTATCTGTCAGGAACATGATTACGTGGTCACCTTGCTCAATACGTAAGTTATCATTGGCAATCATGACATCCTGACCTCGTACTACTGCACCAATAATAGTGCCAGGTGGCAGCTTAATCTCATCGATAACTCGACCAACTACCTTTGATGTGCTCTCATCCCCATGTGCTACCGCCTCGATGGCTTCAGCAACACCACGTCGCAGGGACGATACGCTGACGATATCAGCTTTACGCACATGCCCGAGCAATGCAGAAATAGTCGCTTGCTGAGGAGATATAGCAATATCGATCACACTGCCCTGAACTAAGTCGACATAGGCTTTACGCTGAATCAGCACCATCACCTTCTTTGCCCCCATGCGTTTGGCGAGCATCGCAGACATGATATTTGCTTCATCGTCATTGGTGACGGCAATAAATAAGTCTACCTGATCAATATGTTCTTCATCGAGCAGCTCCTGGTCAGAAGCATCTCCGTAAAAGACAATGGTGTTTTGTAGCTTTTCGGCTAATTCAGTCGCCCGTTGCTGATTACGTTCAATCAGCTTCACGCTATGATCCTTCTCTAATTTTTGTGCCAGACCGGCACCAATATTACCGCCACCGACCAGCATGATCCGTTTATAGGGTTTTTCCAGGCGCTGTAATTCGCTCATCACGGCACGAATATGTTGTGAAGCGGCAATAAAGAAAATCTCATCCCCGGCTTCAATGATGGTCGAACCCTGCGGGCGAATAGGCCTGTCGTGACGAAAGATAGCAGTAACGCGGGTTTCAATATGCGGCATATGCTCGCGCATAGCTGATAAGGCATTACCAACCAGTGGGCCACCATAATAGGCTTTGACCACCGCCAGACTGACCGCTCCCTCGGCAAAGTTAACCACCTGGAGTGCCCCAGGATATTCAATCAGGCGATAGATATTATCGATAACCAGTTGTTCCGGAGCAATCAGGTGGTCGATAGGAATCGCATCAGCGCTGAATAATTTCTCTGCGTCACGGATATAGCTGGGTGCCCGGATACGAGCAATACGATTAGGGGTATTGAACAGGGAGTAAGCTACCTGGCAGGCTATCATATTAGTTTCATCAGAGCTGGTAACAGCGACCAGCATGTCTGCATCGGCAGCTCCGGCTTCATTCAATGTCCGGGGATGGGAGCCGTGCCCCAGTACCACCCGTAAATCAAATTTGTCCTGTAAGCTGCGCAAACGATCCTGATTGGTATCAACAACAGTGATATCATTGTTCTCACCCACTAAATTCTCTGCCAGCGTACCGCCGACTTGTCCTGCACCTAAAATGATTATTTTCATTATGCATCACTTAATGAGTGAGTAACCTGTGACAGACTTTGGTATAAATCAGCGCTTTATTAGCTTAGCGTAGAAGAAACCATCGCCACCCGTGATAGTCGGTAGATTCTGGAGACCAGGATTTTTTATATCACCCGTCTCGACCAAAGTCGCATCGGGATGCTGGCTCAGAAACAGACTGACCTGATCTTTATTCTCTTCGGGTAACACTGAGCAGGTGGCATAAAGCAGCGTGCCGCCAGATTTCAGATAAGGCCAGACAGCTTCGATTATCTCTTTCTGCAATGAGGCTAATTCAGTGATATCTCTGTCACGGCGCAGCCATTTAATATCCGGATGGCGACGAATCACTCCGGTAGCAGAGCAAGGTGCATCCAGCAGAATTCTGTCAAATTTAGCTCCGTCACACCACTGCTGTGGAAAACGCCCGTCACCTTGTTTGACATCAGCCTGCATACCCAGACGCTCGAGATTTTCATGAACACGCTTGATTCGCTGAGCATCGACATCAACGGCCATCACTTTAGCTGTCGGAGCACGTTCAAGAATATGCGTAGTCTTTCCGCCAGGTGCTGCACACAGGTCGAGAATAAACTCGCCATTTTGTGGGGACAGGAGATCCACGCACCCTTGGGCTGAAGCATCCTGCACCGTTACCCAGCCTTTATCAAAACCAGGCAAGATCTGTACTGGAACAGGCGTATCGAGCAATACAGCATCTGGATATTGAGGATGGGCGCTGCCGGTCAGGCCAGTTTCTTCCAGTAATTTTAACCACTCTTCACGAGTATGATGCTGGCTGTTAACGCGTAGCCACATTGGCGGCTGCTGATTATTGGCATCAACAATCGCCTGCCATTGATTTGGATAAGCTTTTCTCAGGCGTTGTAACAACCACTGGGGATGAAGGTAACGACTTTCATCTTTAGCAGCACCCGCTTGCAGCGTTTCCTGCTGACGCTGGAACTGGCGCAGCACGCCGTTGATTAAACCTTTAAAGGCGGGACGTTTAATCGCTACGGCGCCTTCAACAGTTTCAGCCAGCGCGGCGTGAGCCGGGATACGGGTATGGAGTAGCTGATATAAACCGACCAGAATTAAGTAATGCACGGTTCGTTGTTTGCCGGTCATTGGACGTGACATCAACTGCTGAATAAACCATTCCAGTTGTGGCAGCGTACGCAATACGCCGAAGCATAATGCTTGTAACAGCGCACGGTCTTTTTCTGGCACCTTCACCTGTACTGCGGGCAATACCTGGCTTAATGATTGTCCTTGTTCGACAACCTGTTCAATTGTTTGGGCAGCAAGGCTGCGGATATTCACGTTTTTTTTCATAACTCAGCTCTGGTGTTCCAGCGCAACAAACAAAAATGCCCGGGATAAACCCGGGCGTATAAGAAGGGTATTTTCAGGCGAGAACGGTTCCGGGTTCGAACCATTCCCGGCGAGAATTTAACAGATCCTGAGCTGTCATCGCTTTCTTGCCCGCAGGCTGGAGTGATTCCAGGTTCAAAATACCTTCACCCGTGGCAACCTGAATACCCTGTTTACTGACGGATAAAATGGTGCCAGGTTGTGCATCAGTCGCTGTTGCGATAACTGAGGCAGACCAAATTTTTAATGGCTGACTATCAATTTCAAACCAGCTCATTGGCCACGGATTAAAAGCCCGGATACAACGTTCCAGTTGCTCAGCAGAAAGTGACCAGTCGATACGCGCTTCTTCTTTACTGAGTTTTTCAGCATAGGTAGCGAGTGAGTCATCCTGAATTTCAGGCTGGGTGCTTCCGCTGGCAAGTTGCTGTAAGGTTTCCAGTAGTCCCTGAGGCCCCAGTCCTGCCAGTTTGTCATACAGGCTTGCGCTGGTATCTTCCGCTTTAATCGCACAGGCGAGCTTATACAGCATAGCGCCAGTATCAAGACCGACATCCATCTGCATAATAGTAACGCCAGTTTCGTCATCACCGGCCCACAGCGAACGCTGGATGGGTGCGGCTCCACGCCAGCGTGGTAACAAAGAACCATGGACATTGATGCAGCCGAGACGAGGCATATCGAGCACTGCTTTTGGCAGGATCAAACCATAAGCCACGACCACCATAACATCAGCATTCAGGTCGGCAACCAGCTGTTGATTTTCAGCCTGACGCAAGCTTGCTGGTTGAAATACCGGAATGTTGTGGTTTTCAGCCAGGATTTTGACCGGACTGGGCATTAACTTCTTACCGCGCCCGGCTGGGCGATCCGGCTGTGTGAAAACACCGACAATCTGGTGTTCGGAAGAGAGCAGAGCGTCAAGGTGACGCGCTGCAAAGTCCGGGGTTCCGGCGAAAATAATGCGCAGTGAATCTGACACGTTAGGTTTAGTCCTTAATCTTTCGCTTTCAGGCGATCAAGTTTTTCAACTTTCTGGCGAATACGTTGTTGTTTTAACGGCGAAAGATAATCAATAAACAGTTTACCCACCAGGTGGTCCATCTCATGCTGAATACATATGGCTAATAAACCATCAGCTTCCAGTTCATAAGACTGGCCGTTGCGATCCAGCGCCTGAATTTTTACTTTTTCGGCTCGGGGGACCAGAGCGCGCTGTTCAGGGATAGACAGACAGCCTTCTTCAATTCCTGTTTCGCCACTTTTCTCTAGTAGTACAGGATTGATGAGGACTAACTGTTCTTCGCGATCCTCAGAAACGTCAATCACGATAATACGCTGGTGGATGTTGACCTGTGTTGCTGCGAGGCCAATACCTTCTTCCGCGTACATGGTTTCAAACATATCATCGACGATACGTTGAATATCTGCATTCACTTCTTTAACTGGCGCAGCGACTTTACGAAGACGCTCGTCAGGAATATGTAACACTTGCAAAACTGCCATAAATATCCAGAGCTATGTTCAGGAGTTAAAAGGTAGATACCTTCTATTCTAGACATTTCCCTGGCTGATTGACAGCATCAGTGACTAATGGCAAGGATTGCTTTCATCATCTCTGATAGGGAGAAAATGATGTCACTGACGGAGATTTGGTTACGTTTGATGCTTATTGCTGGCTTAAATGGAGAGAAGTGCCTGAAAGTTTTTCATTTTTTGAAAACCTGCCCGATAATCAATGATGAAAGTCTTATTGCCAGCGGCTTGAATGAAAAAAGCCGTAACCTTTTTAACAGTTTGACTCCACGGCAGCTGGAACTGAGTCTGAACTGGCTTGAGCATCCCTGTCACCATCTTATCTCTGCCGATAGCCCTGATTACCCGGAACCATTACGTGCCATCACGCATTTCCCTGCTGCGCTGTTTGTTACCGGAAATCCTGCAGTGCTTAACCAGAACCAACTGGCTGTTGTCGGTAGCCGTAACCTTTCTGATTATGGAGAACGTAGTTGCCGCCAGTTTTGTGAGCCTCTGGCAAAAGCCGGGCTGACGATTACCAGCGGACTGGCCTTGGGTATTGATGGCGTGGCACACCGTGCTGCTTTGCATGTTCAGGGCCAAACAGTCGCCGTATTAGGCAATGGTCTGAGCAGCATTTATCCACGGCGTCATAGCCAGCTTGCGGCACAAATTATCGAGCAAGACGGGGCTGTTATTTCGGAATATCCTCTTACCAGCCCTCCTTTACCTTGTCATTTCCCATGGAGAAATAGAATCATTAGCGGTCTGAGTCGAGCCACCTTTGTCGTCGAAGCACATGAGCGGAGCGGCTCTTTGGTTACCGCTCGCTATGCGGCTGAACAAGGTCGTGAAGTTTTTGCCCTACCAGGAGTAGTGGACAGCCCGGGTAGTTGTGGCCCTCACCGGTTGATTCAGCAAGGTGCGACCCTGGTGCGGAGCCCTGAAGATATCCTCGATTATCTGGAATCTGAGCTGTGCTGGTTGCGTATTTTGCCGACAGTATCAATATATTCATCAAATCAAGCAGACAGTCCATTGCCAATTCCTGAACTGTTGGATAACGTAGGAGATGAGGTTACACCTGTTGATGTTGTCGCTGAACGTGCCGGCCAACCTGTGCCAGAGACGGTAGCCCAATTGCTCGAACTGGAGTTAGCAGGATGGGTGGCAGCGGTACCAGGCGGCTATGTCCGATTGAGGAGGGCATGCCATGTTCGACGTACTAATGTACTTATTTGAAACCTACATTGACAACGATGCGGATCTCCATGTTGATCAGGATAAACTCACTCGCGATCTGACCGAAGCCGGTTTTGAACGTGAAGACGTTTATAATGCGTTGGTATGGCTTGAGAAGCTTGCCGATTACCAGGAAGGTCTGACTGAACCCATGCAGTTAGTGTCAGACCCACTATCAATGCGTATCTTTACCGCTGAAGAAAGCCAGCGTCTGGACGCAGATTGTCGTGGATTTTTGTTGTTTCTTGAGCAAATCCAAGTGTTAAACCTCGAAACCCGTGAAATGGTAATTGAGCGCGTACTGGCGCTGGATACCGCAGAATTTGAACTTGAAGACCTGAAGTGGGTAATACTGATGGTGTTATTCAACATTCCCGGATGTGAAGACGCTTATCAGAAGATGGAAGAATTACTCTTCGAATCAAATGAGGGTATGCTGCATTAACTGTTTCGTTTTTGTATGAGATACCATGGCTAAATCTGCACTTTTCACGGTGCCAACACATTCATCCTGCCCCCTTTGTGGGGCAGCTTTAGTCATTCGCTCTGGTAAACACGGCCCTTTTCAGGGGTGTTCTGCCTGGCCTGAATGCGATTATGTGCGCCCGTTAAAGAATCAGGCGGATGGACATATTGTAAAAGTGCTTGATGGGCAGCACTGCCCTGATTGCAAGGCAACGCTTGTGCTCCGTCAGGGGCGTTTTGGTATGTTTATTGGTTGTAGTAACTATCCGGAATGCGCTCATACTGAAGTTATCGATAAACCCGATGAAACGGAAATTGCCTGTCCGCAATGTAATACAGGTCATCTGATTCAGCGCCGTTCTCGCTATGGCAAAACATTCTGGTCGTGTTCAGGTTATCCTGAGTGTCAGTTTGTCATTAATTTCCAGCCACGTGCTGGCATTTGCCCGTACTGCCAGTATCCTCTGCTTATTGAAAAGAAAACCGCGCAGGGCATAAAATGCTTTTGTGCCAGTAAACAATGTGGAAAGCTCATACCTTCGGAACCATCCTGTGAATAATCCCCCTCCTGAAGACCAGTTGTTAAAAATCGTCGATGCTCTGAAACAACAGCATGTTATCGCTTATCCTACCGAAGCGGTATTCGGTGTTGGCTGCTCACCTGACAGCGAACTTGCCGTGATGAGGTTGCTTGCTTTAAAACAGCGGCCGGTAGAAAAAGGTTTGATCCTGATTGCTGATAATTTTGAACAGCTGAAACCTTATATAGATGACAGTGCGTTAACCGATGAACAGCGGCAGACCGTATTTGCACACTGGCCAGGCCCGGTCACCTTCGTATTTCCGGCGCTGCCCACGACGCCAAAATGGCTGACGGGACGTTTTCATTCTCTGGCGGTTCGCGTAACGGATCATCCTTTGGTGAAGGAACTCTGTCAGGCATACGGTAAACCGCTGGTTTCTACCAGCGCCAACCTGACCGGACTCCCGCCTTGCCGTACCGCTGATGAGGTTTATCAGCAGTTCGGACATGACTTTCCGGTATTGGAGGGTGAAACCGGTGGACGTGTTAATCCATCTGAAATTCGTGATGCACTGAGTGGCGAACTGTTTCGTCAGGGGTAAATATGGAAGCGTTTGCTGTTTTTGGTAATCCGATTCAACACAGTAAGTCACCCTCTATTCACCAGCGCTTTGCTGAGCAGCTAAAGATAGAACATCCTTACGGACGAGTACTGGCCCCGGTGGATGCCTTTACTGAAACTCTTGAAGCTTTTATGGCTGCTGGTGGACGTGGGGCCAATATTACCGTTCCTTTTAAAGAGCAGGCTTTTGCCCGGGCGGATGAACTGACCGAACGCGCGGCACTGGCGGGGGCGGTGAATACCCTGAAGCTGCTGGACGATGGCAGACTGCTGGGTGATAACACTGATGGAGTCGGTTTAGTCAGCGATCTTGAGCGTTTAGCCCTGATCCGCCCGGGCGACCGTATTTTATTGATTGGAGCTGGTGGTGCTGCACGGGGCGTTATCGCGCCATTGCTTGCACTCAACACGCAGATAACTATCACCAACCGTACCTTTGCTAAAGCACAGGCGCTGCGAGAGATCTTCAGCCAGACAGGTTCGGTGCGAGCTCTGGAAATGAGTCAATTGGACAGTGAGCACTTTGACTTACTGATCAATGCGACTTCGAGCGGTATTCATGGTGATATTCCTGAGTTACCCCTTTCATTGCTTTCGCCTTCTGTTCGCTGCTATGACATGTTTTATCAGCAGGGGCCGACACCTTTCCTGGCATGGGCGGCAGAGCACGGCGTAACTGAATATGCTGATGGTCTGGGTATGCTGGTAGGGCAAGCCGCGCATGCTGTTTTGCTCTGGCACGGGGTATTACCGGAAATTGCTCCGGTGATTGCTGCCTTGAAGCAGGAAATGACGGCATGAACCAGGCAATTCAGTTTCCAGACAATGAAGTATGGGATGAGAGCAAGCAGGCCATCTGTTTTACTGCTCTGGTAACTGGATTTCAGGTTAACTGTGCGGTGAGTGGGGTATGGATTTCCAGCCAGTTGGGTGGCAATACGCCGGAACAGTGGCTGACACAGTTCCGGCTGCATCGCTGGGATCTGGAAGAAGAGTTTGAGTCATTAATTCGTAATGAAGAAGAGGACTCTCAAGGCTGGTACTGGCTATCCTGAGCCAGATACTCATTTTTCCAGGTGACATAGTTATTTGCAGAATAGGTCAGTCCTGCCAGTTCACTTTCAGTTAAGGGTCTGATTTGCCTTACTGGGTTACCTAAATAGAGGAACCCGCTTTTCAGGTGTTTATTCGGTGACACCGTCGTCCCGGCACCGATTATCACATCATCTTCGATGATGGCGCCATCAAGTAAAATCGATCCCATACCCACTAAAACACGGTCGCCGATAGTGCAGCCGTGCAGCATAGCTTTATGACCAATAGTCACATCCTTGCCAATAATAAGCGGGTTACCTTCCGGCTTATAGGATGACTTATGGGTGACATGCAGCATGCTGCCATCCTGAATATTGGTTCGCGTTCCTATTGTTATCTTGTTGACGTCACCGCGGATAGCAACCAGCGGCCAGACGCTAACATCATCGGCGAGCTGAACATCACCAATAATGACACTGCTGGGATCAATCATGACTCGCTGGCCAATTTCAGGAAAGGTGTTCTGGAAGGCACGTAATACTGCGGACATAAATACCTCGGTATGTTCATTGTATAGAAAGACTTTGGCGGCTTTCTTGAATGATGGCAAGGGAGGATCGTACGGAAAAGGGTCGGGATCGAACATCTAAGCAGCGAAAAGGATGAAAAACAGGCATTCAGAAAAAAAGATCGAAAAAGTACTTGTGCTAAAAATCGGGATCCCTATAATGCGCCTCCATCGACAGGGAACATGTGAATGACTTCACAAGTTACCGGAAACGATAAGAGAAAAAATTCTGAAATAAAGGATTGACTCTTAAAGAGGAAAGCGTAATATACGCCACCTCGAGTTAGCAAGCGAAAGTACCTAACTCACTGCTCTTTAACAATTTATCAGACAATCTGTGTGGGCACTCGCAAGATTGATATCTAAAGTACCTTCGGGTACAGAACCTTCGGGT
>NZ_JANUEQ010000017.1 GCF_024807845.1 Klebsiella sp. BIGb0407 | reverse complement strand
GGTGAAGAAGTTGAAATCGTTGGTATCAAAGATACTGCGAAAACAACTTGTACCGGCGTTGAAATGTTCCGTAAATTGCTGGACGAAGGCCGTGCTGGTGAGAACGTTGGTGTTCTGCTGCGTGGTATCAAACGTGAAGAAATCGAACGTGGTCAGGTTCTGGCTAAGCCAGGCTCAATCAAGCCGCACACCAAATTCGAATCTGAAGTTTATATCCTGTCTAAAGATGAAGGTGGTCGTCACACTCCATTCTTCAAAGGCTACCGTCCTCAGTTCTACTTCCGTACAACTGACGTAACCGGTACTATCGAACTGCCAGAAGGCGTAGAGATGGTAATGCCTGGTGACAACATTCAGATGGTTGTTACCCTGATCCACCCAATCGCGATGGATGACGGTCTGCGTTTCGCAATCCGTGAAGGCGGCCGTACTGTAGGCGCGGGCGTTGTTGCTAAAGTTATCAGCTAATCGCTTATAACATTTGACGCACCGTGCAATAAAAGGGCATCATTTGATGCCCTTTTTGTACGTTCTCGAAACAGAACCTGGCTCATCAGTGATTTTTATTGATAATCATTGCTGAGACAGGCTCTGGAGAAGGCGTTATATACCGGATAGCATCAAAGAGCCGTTCGGTTTGGTTTGCCTCGCTCAGGCGGGGTGAAATTATTTGTCTGGTTTACTGTGACAGGTTGGTTTATGAGTGCGAATACCGAAGCGCAAGATAGCGGACGCGGCCTTGAAGTCATGAAATGGCTGGTAGTCGCCATTTTGCTTATTGCTGCGGTCGTGGGTAACTATGTTTATCGCGATGTGAATCTGCCTCTGCGGGCTCTGGCTGTAGTGGTTGTGATTGCAGTTGCAGGTGGTATCGCCCTGCTGACAGCGAAAGGCAAAGCAACTGTAACCTTTGCCCGCGAAGCAAGAACCGAAATGCGTAAAGTTGTTTGGCCTACTCGCCAGGAAACATTACATACCACCCTGATCGTGGCAGCAGTTACTGCAGTTATGTCACTGATTTTGTGGGGGCTGGATGGTATTCTGGTCCGCTTGGTCTCCTTTATTACTGGCCTGAGGTTCTGAAATGTCTGAAGCCCCTAAGCAACGCTGGTACGTCGTTCAGGCGTTTTCCGGTTATGAAGGCCGTGTAGCGACATCGCTGCGCGAGCACATCAAATTACATAACATGGAAGAGCTGTTCGGTGAGGTGATGGTGCCTACCGAAGAAGTGGTGGAAATTCGTGGCGGTCAGCGCCGCAAGAGTGAACGTAAGTTCTTCCCAGGTTATGTACTGGTTCAGATGGTTATGAACGATGCAAGCTGGCACTTAGTGCGCAGCGTGCCACGTGTGATGGGCTTTATCGGTGGTACTTCTGACCGCCCGGCGCCTATCAGCGACAAAGAAGTTGATGCGATCATGAATCGTCTGCAACAAGTTGGCGATAAACCGCGTCCGAAAACGATGTTTGAGCCAGGTGAAATGGTTCGCGTCAGTGACGGTCCGTTCGCAGACTTTAACGGTGTTGTGGAAGAAGTTGACTATGAGAAGAGCCGCCTGAAGGTATCTGTATCGATCTTCGGTCGTGCTACACCTGTTGAACTGGATTTTGCTCAAGTCGAAAAAGCATAATAATTTGCTGGTTTAAGCAACGATTAATTGTTGCACAAGGCGCGAAATTGACATACAATTTCGCGCCTTTTGTTTTTGCGCGTACTGTGTACGTGTAAAATGTTTTATACCCACGGGGAGCCTTTTCACCAAGGCGCTATAACCCATTAGAGGAAATTTTCATGGCTAAGAAAGTCCAAGCCTACGTCAAGCTGCAAGTTGCAGCTGGTATGGCGAACCCAAGTCCACCGGTTGGTCCAGCACTGGGTCAGCAGGGCGTTAACATCATGGAATTCTGTAAAGCGTTTAACGCCAAAACAGAAAACCTTGAGAAAGGTCTGCCTACTCCGGTTGTTATTACCGTTTATGCTGACCGTTCATTTACCTTCGTTACTAAAACTCCACCGGCTGCAGTTCTGCTGAAAAAAGCTGCTGGCGTTAAGTCTGGTTCTGGTAAGCCGAACAAAGACAAAGTTGGTAAAGTGACTAGCGCTCAAGTTCGCGAAATCGCGGAAACTAAAGCAGCGGACATGACTGGTTCTGATATCGAAGCGATGATTCGTTCGATTGAAGGTACTGCTCGTTCCATGGGCCTGGTAGTGGAGGGTTAAGAAATGGCTAAACTGACCAAGCGCATGCGTAATATCCGTGAGAAAGTTGTTGCGACTAAGCAATACGACATCACTGAAGCTGTTACCCTGCTGAAAGAGCTGGCTACTGCTAAATTTGTAGAAAGCGTGGATGTTGCTGTTAACCTCGGCATCGATGCTCGTAAATCTGATCAAAACGTACGTGGTGCAACTGTTCTGCCACACGGTACCGGTCGTTCAGTACGTGTTGCTGTATTTGCCCAGGGCCCTAACGCTGAAGCTGCGAAAGCTGCTGGCGCAGAGCTGGTAGGTATGGAAGATCTGGCCGATCAGATCAAAAAAGGCGAAATGAATTTTGACGTTGTTATTGCTTCTCCTGATGCAATGCGCGTTGTTGGCCAGTTAGGTCAGATTCTGGGCCCACGTGGTCTGATGCCAAACCCTAAAGTTGGTACTGTAACACCTAACGTTGCTGAAGCAGTTAAGAATGCTAAAGCGGGTCAGGTTCGTTATCGTAACGACAAAAACGGTATTATCCACAGCACCATTGGTAAAGTGGATTTCGATACCGACAAATTGAAAGAAAACCTGGAAGCTCTGCTGGTTGCTCTGAAAAAAGGCAAACCTTCACAAGCTAAAGGCGTGTACATCAAGAAAATTAGCCTGTCCACCACTATGGGTGCAGGTGTTGCGGTAGACCAGGCTGGTCTGAACGCAGTAGCGAACTAATAATCGCCTTTACGCGGGCGAAAGAATAGTCTATTATCTTACGCCCGTTGCTTCACTAAGGTGGGGCACAATATTTATTCCAGTCAGTTGGACTGAGACAAGGCGGCAATAGAGTAAGTCGTCAGGAGCATAGCTTGCTATGTGACTGATGCGAGCGAAAGCGGCCAACGCAGTATCAGTTCGAATGACGCAGAATAAAAAGATTTCAGTGGTTGGAGCCTGGCCTTATCCAGGCCTCCGTCCAAGACCGCAGGTGCTTTGTAAAAAGCTTAATCTCCTGCGTAGACGGTGACAGAACCTGAAGAATATTTTAGATAGTCTTTGGCTTGTTTCTGCTCACCGTATGTAGATGCGTTTTTCCATTTTGGTTAAACGTGAAGTGAGTTCCGGGAATTTTTCCCGGCTAAAACCCAGGAGCAAAAGCTAATGGCTTTAAATCTTCAAGACAAACAAGCGATTGTTGCTGAAGTCAGCGAAGTAGCCAAAGGCGCGCTGTCTGCTGTTGTTGCGGATTCCCGCGGCGTACCAGTAGGCAAAATGACCGAACTGCGTAAAGCAGGTCGCGAAGCCGGCGTTTACATGCGTGTTGTTCGTAACACCTTGCTGCGCCGTGTTGTTGAAGGTACTCAGTTTGAGTGCCTGAAAGACGCGTTCGTTGGTCCAACCTTGATTGCATATTCTATGGAACACCCGGGCGCTGCTGCTCGTCTGTTCAAAGATTTCGCGAAAGCGAATGCAAAATTTGAGGTTAAAGCCGCTGCCTTTGAAGGTGAGCTGATCCCGGCATCCCAAATCGATCGCCTGGCAACTCTGCCGACTTACGAAGAAGCATTGGCACGTCTGATGTCGACCATGAAAGAAGCCGCTGCTGGCAAACTGGTCCGTACTCTGGCTGCCGTTCGCGATCAGAAAGAATCCGAAGCCGCTTAATAGCGTTTCACTTTCTCTCGCGTTCGCTTACGTATAAACTTATTCTGATTTTCAGGAACAATTTTTATGTCTATCACTAAAGATCAAATCTTAGAAGCAGTTGCCGCTATGTCTGTAATGGACGTTGTTGAACTGGTTTCTGCAATGGAAGAAAAATTCGGTGTTTCTGCAGCAGCTGCTGTAGCAGTAGCAGCAGGTCCTGCTGAAGCCGCTGAAGAAAAAACTGAGTTCGACGTTGTACTGAAAGGTATCGGCGCTAACAAAGTTGCTGTTATCAAAGCAGTTCGCGCTGCAACTGGTCTGGGCCTGAAAGAAGCCAAAGATCTGGTTGAGTCTGCACCTGCTGCCCTGAAAGAAGGCATCAGCAAAGACGACGCAGAATCACTGAAGAAAGCACTGGAAGAAGCTGGCGCAGAAGTTGAAGTTAAATAAGCCAACTCTTTTAGTTGCAGCCTGAGAAATTAGGCTGATGGCTGGTGACTTTTTAGTCACCAGCCTTTTTGCGCTGTAGGGTATTAATAGGGTTTCACGCTGTTTGACTATTGATAACCTGACAATGTGAGTTTC
Source organism: Klebsiella sp. BIGb0407 (assembly GCF_024807845.1). Classification (GTDB taxonomy): domain Bacteria; phylum Pseudomonadota; class Gammaproteobacteria; order Enterobacterales; family Enterobacteriaceae; genus JGM124. The sequence goes on along the minus strand of NZ_JANUEQ010000017.1, from coordinate 25,781 downwards.
TATCGACGTCTTACTATACTGTGACTTTCTGCGCCGGGAGTTCCGGGGCAAAGCACAATGAAATGATGTAAGAGTGATAGAAACGGGCATTGCGGAAAGTGTTCCACTTTCCGATCTACAAAATAGTGTCGCATAAGCATAAATTGCCCCTTTCGATGGGCAGATGGGTCGACTTGTCAGCCAGCTGAGGAACCCTAATGGTTTACTCCTATACCGAAAAAAAACGTATTCGTAAGGATTTTGGAAAGCGTCCGCAAGTACTGGACATTCCTTATCTCCTTTCTATCCAGCTTGATTCATTCCAGAAATTTATCGAGCAAGATCCTGAAGGGCAGTATGGTCTGGAAGCAGCTTTCCGTTCCGTATTCCCAATCCAGAGCTACAGCGGTAACTCAGAACTGCAGTACGTCAGCTATCGTCTTGGCGAACCAGTTTTTGATGTTAAAGAGTGTCAGATCCGTGGCGTGACGTATTCTGCTCCGCTGCGTGTGAAACTGCGTCTGGTTATCTACGAGCGCGAAGCGCCGGAAGGAACCGTTAAAGACATCAAAGAACAAGAAGTCTACATGGGTGAAATTCCACTCATGACTGACAACGGGACTTTCGTAATTAACGGTACTGAGCGTGTTATCGTTTCTCAGTTACACCGTAGCCCGGGCGTGTTCTTTGACAGTGACAAAGGTAAAACGCACTCTTCAGGAAAGGTACTGTATAACGCACGTATCATTCCTTACCGTGGTTCATGGCTGGATTTCGAATTCGACCCGAAAGACAACCTCTTCGTACGTATTGACCGTCGCCGTAAATTACCTGCGACCATTATTCTGCGTGCGCTGAACTACACCACTGAACAGATCCTTGACCTGTTCTTTGACAAAGTGACGTTTGAAATCCGTGATAATAAGCTGCAGATGGAGCTTATCCCGGAACGTCTGCGCGGTGAAACCGCCTCTTTCGACATCGAAGCCAATGGCAAAATCTATGTTGAAAAAGCGCGTCGTATTACTGCACGTCATATCCGCCAGCTGGAAAAAGACGATATCAAACATATCGAAGTTCCGGTTGAATACATCGCGGGTAAAGTTTCTGCAAAAGATTACATTGATGAGTCCACCGGTGAGCTGATTTGCCCGGCTAACATGGAGCTCTCTCTGGATCTGCTGGCACGTCTGAGCCAGGCAGGACACAAACGTATTGAAACGCTGTTCACCAATGACTTGGACCACGGTCCATATATGTCTGAGACCATCCGCGTCGACCCAACCAGCGATCGCTTGAGCGCACTGGTTGAGATCTACCGCATGATGCGTCCTGGTGAGCCGCCAACACGTGAAGCAGCTGAAACGCTGTTCTCGAACTTGTTCTTCTCTGAAGACCGTTATGACCTGTCCGCTGTAGGTCGTATGAAGTTCAACCGTTCTCTGCTACGTGATGAGATTGAAGGTTCCGGTATCCTGAGCAATGACGACATCATTCAGGTGATGAAGAAGCTCATTGATATCCGTAACGGTAAAGGCGAAGTGGATGATATCGACCACCTCGGCAACCGTCGTATTCGTTCCGTTGGCGAAATGGCGGAAAACCAGTTCCGTGTTGGCCTGGTACGTGTTGAGCGTGCGGTTAAAGAGCGTCTGTCTTTAGGCGATCTGGATACCCTGATGCCTCAGGATATGATCAACGCCAAGCCTATCTCTGCCGCAGTGAAAGAGTTCTTCGGTTCCAGCCAGCTGTCTCAGTTTATGGACCAGAACAACCCACTGTCCGAGATTACCCATAAGCGTCGTATTTCTGCGCTGGGCCCGGGCGGTCTGACCCGTGAGCGTGCAGGCTTTGAAGTGCGTGACGTACATCCAACCCACTACGGTCGTGTATGTCCAATCGAAACGCCTGAAGGTCCAAACATTGGTCTTATCAACTCCCTGTCTGTTTATGCACAGACTAACGAATATGGCTTCCTTGAAACGCCATATCGTCGTGTTGTTGACGGTATTGTTACCGATGAAATTCATTACTTGTCTGCTATCGAAGAAGGCAACTACGTTATTGCTCAGGCAAACACCAACCTTGACGAAGAAGGCCGTTTCGTTGATGACCTGGTAACCTGCCGTAGCAAAGGCGAATCAAGCCTGTTCAGTAACGACCAGGTCGATTACATGGACGTATCTACCCAACAGGTAGTATCCGTCGGTGCATCCCTGATCCCGTTCCTGGAACACGATGACGCCAACCGTGCATTGATGGGTGCAAACATGCAACGTCAGGCCGTACCAACTCTGCGTGCTGATAAGCCGCTGGTAGGTACCGGTATGGAACGTGCTGTTGCCGTTGACTCCGGTGTAACTGCCGTAGCTAAACGTGGTGGTACCGTTCAGTACGTTGATGCTTCTCGTATCGTTATCAAAGTTAACGAAGAAGAGATGTATCCGGGCGAAGCAGGCATTGATATCTATAACCTGACCAAGTACACCCGTTCTAACCAGAACACTTGTATCAACCAGATGCCTTGCGTATCTCTGGGTGAGCCAATTGAACGTGGTGATGTGCTGGCAGATGGTCCGTCTACTGACCTTGGTGAGCTGGCTCTTGGCCAGAACATGCGCGTGGCATTCATGCCATGGAATGGTTACAACTTCGAAGACTCCATCCTCGTATCTGAGCGTGTTGTTCAGGAAGACCGTTTCACCACTATTCACATCCAGGAACTGGCTTGTGTGTCTCGTGACACCAAACTGGGGCCAGAGGAAATCACTGCAGACATCCCGAACGTGGGTGAAGCAGCGCTTTCTAAGCTGGATGAGTCCGGTATTGTTTACATCGGTGCTGAAGTGACCGGCGGTGACATTCTGGTTGGTAAAGTAACGCCTAAAGGTGAAACTCAGCTGACTCCAGAAGAGAAACTGCTGCGTGCTATCTTCGGTGAGAAAGCATCTGATGTTAAAGACTCTTCTCTGCGTGTACCAAACGGCGTTTCCGGTACCATTATTGACGTACAGGTCTTCACCCGCGATGGCGTGGAAAAAGACAAACGTGCGTTAGAAATTGAAGAGATGCAGCTGAAGCAGGCGAAGAAAGACTTGTCTGAAGAACTGCAAATTTTTGAAGCGGGTCTGTTTAGCCGTATTTATGCGGTACTGGTTTCTGGCGGTATTGAAGCTGACAAACTGGATAAACTGCCTCGCGATCGCTGGCTCGAACTGGGTCTGGCGGACGAAGACAAGCAAAACCAGCTGGAGCAGCTGGCTGAGCAGTACGACGAGCTGAAGCACGAGTTTGAGAAAAAACTCGAAGCTAAGCGCCGTAAAATCACTCAGGGCGATGACCTGGCACCTGGTGTGCTGAAAATCGTTAAAGTGTATCTGGCCGTTAAACGTCAGATCCAGCCTGGTGATAAAATGGCGGGTCGTCACGGGAACAAAGGTGTTATCTCGAAAATTAACCCAATCGAAGATATGCCTTACGATGAAAACGGTACTCCGGTAGACATCGTACTGAACCCGCTGGGCGTACCATCGCGTATGAACATCGGTCAGATTCTGGAAACCCACCTCGGGATGGCTGCTAAAGGTATCGGTGAGAAAATTAACACCATGCTGAAGCAACACCGTGAAGTTGCAAAACTGCGTGAGTTCATTCAGAAGGCTTACGATCTGGGCACTGATGTGCGTCAGAAAGTTGATCTGAATACCTTCTCTGATGATGAAGTTCTGCGTCTGGCTGAGAACTTGAAGAAAGGGATGCCAATCGCAACCCCAGTATTCGACGGTGCAAAAGAGTCTGAAATTAAAGAGTTGCTGACTTTGGCTGATTTGCCAACTTCTGGTCAGATTACTCTGTTTGATGGCCGTACTGGTGAACAGTTTGAGCGTCCGGTAACCGTAGGTTACATGTACATGCTGAAACTGAACCACTTGGTCGACGACAAAATGCATGCGCGTTCTACCGGTTCTTATAGCCTGGTTACTCAGCAACCGCTGGGTGGTAAGGCACAGTTCGGTGGTCAGCGCTTCGGTGAGATGGAAGTGTGGGCGCTTGAAGCTTATGGCGCCGCGTATACCTTGCAGGAAATGTTGACCGTTAAGTCTGATGACGTAAATGGCCGTACCAAGATGTATAAAAACATCGTGGATGGTAACCATCAGATGGAACCAGGCATGCCGGAATCCTTCAACGTACTGTTGAAAGAGATCCGTTCGCTGGGTATCAACATCGAGCTGGAAGACGAGTAATCGTTGCTCAAAAGGTCCAGGGTGCCCGACTAATGTCGGGCATCACAGAGTGCTAACTCCGACGGGAGCAAATCCGTGAAAGACTTATTAAAGTTTCTAAAAGCGCAGACTAAAACTGAAGAGTTTGATGCGATCAAGATTGCGCTGGCTTCGCCAGACATGATCCGTTCATGGTCTTTCGGTGAAGTTAAAAAGCCGGAAACCATCAACTACCGTACGTTCAAACCTGAACGTGACGGTCTGTTCTGTGCTCGTATTTTTGGGCCAGTAAAAGACTATGAGTGCCTGTGCGGTAAGTACAAGCGCTTGAAGCACCGTGGTGTTATCTGTGAGAAGTGTGGCGTTGAAGTTACCCAGACTAAAGTGCGCCGTGAGCGTATGGGTCACATCGAGCTGGCTTCTCCAACTGCACACATTTGGTTCCTGAAGTCTCTGCCATCTCGTATCGGCTTGCTTCTGGATATGCCACTGCGTGACATCGAACGCGTACTGTACTTCGAATCATATGTTGTTATCGAAGGCGGCATGACTAACCTCGAGCGTCGTCAGATCCTGACTGAAGAGCAGTATCTGGATGCGCTGGAAGAGTTCGGTGACGAATTTGACGCGAAAATGGGTGCGGAAGCAATTCAGGCCCTGCTGAAAAGCATGGATCTTGAGCAAGAGTGTGAAACTCTGCGCGAAGAGCTGAATGAAACCAACTCAGAAACCAAACGTAAAAAGCTGACCAAGCGTATCAAACTGCTGGAAGCGTTCGTTCAATCTGGTAACAAACCAGAGTGGATGATCCTGACCGTTCTGCCGGTTCTGCCACCAGATTTGCGTCCATTGGTACCGCTGGACGGTGGTCGTTTCGCGACTTCAGATCTGAACGATCTTTATCGCCGCGTAATCAACCGTAACAACCGTTTGAAGCGTCTTCTGGACCTGGCTGCGCCTGATATCATCGTACGTAACGAAAAACGTATGCTGCAGGAAGCGGTTGATGCCCTGTTAGATAACGGTCGTCGCGGTCGTGCTATCACTGGTTCTAACAAGCGTCCTCTGAAATCTTTGGCCGATATGATCAAAGGTAAGCAGGGTCGTTTCCGTCAGAACCTGTTGGGTAAACGTGTTGACTACTCCGGTCGTTCTGTAATCACCGTAGGTCCATACCTGCGTCTGCATCAGTGCGGTCTGCCTAAGAAAATGGCACTGGAACTGTTCAAGCCGTTCATCTACGGTAAGCTGGAACTGCGTGGTCTTGCGACTACCATTAAAGCTGCCAAGAAAATGGTTGAGCGCGAAGAAGCCGTTGTCTGGGATATCCTGGATGAAGTTATTCGTGAACACCCGGTACTGCTGAACCGTGCACCAACCCTGCACCGTTTAGGTATTCAGGCATTTGAACCTGTTCTTATCGAAGGTAAAGCTATCCAGCTGCACCCACTGGTGTGTGCTGCGTATAACGCCGACTTCGATGGTGACCAGATGGCAGTTCACGTTCCACTGACGCTTGAAGCGCAGCTGGAAGCCCGTGCATTGATGATGTCGACCAACAACATCCTGTCACCAGCGAACGGCGAGCCTATCATCGTTCCTTCTCAGGACGTGGTCTTGGGTCTGTACTACATGACCCGTGACAAAATTAACGCTAAAGGCGAAGGCATGGTGTTGACTGGCCCGAAAGAGGCTGAGCGCATTTACCGTGCTGGTGTTGCCGAGCTTCATGCTCGCGTTAAGGTTCGTATCACTGAATATGAAAAGAATGAGCAAGGCGAATTCGTTGCGAATACTAGCCTTATCGACACCACGGTTGGCCGTGCCATCCTGTGGATGATCGTACCTAAGGGCCTGCCTTACTCTATCGTGAACCAGGCGCTGGGTAAAAAAGCTATCTCCAAAATGCTTAACACCTGTTATCGCATCTTGGGCCTGAAACCGACCGTTATCTTTGCTGACCAGACGATGTACACCGGCTTTGCTTATGCAGCGCGTTCAGGTGCTTCTGTTGGTATCGATGATATGGTGATCCCGGCTAAGAAAACTGAAATTATCTCTGAAGCTGAAGCCGAAGTTGCTGAAATTCAGGAACAGTTCCAGTCTGGTCTGGTAACCGCGGGCGAGCGTTACAACAAAGTTATCGATATCTGGGCCGCGGCGAATGACCGTGTATCCAAAGCGATGATGGATAACCTGCAAACTGAAACCGTGATTAACCGTCAGGGTGAAGAAGAGCAGCAGGTTTCGTTCAACAGCATCTACATGATGGCCGACTCCGGTGCGCGTGGTTCTGCAGCACAGATTCGTCAGCTGGCAGGTATGCGTGGTCTGATGGCGAAACCAGATGGTTCTATCATCGAAACGCCAATCACCGCGAACTTCCGTGAAGGTCTGAACGTACTCCAGTACTTCATCTCGACCCACGGTGCTCGTAAAGGTCTGGCGGATACCGCACTGAAAACAGCTAACTCCGGTTATCTGACGCGTCGTCTGGTTGACGTTGCGCAGGACTTGGTTGTTACTGAAGATGACTGTGGCACTCTGGAAGGTATCACCATGACTCCGGTTATCGAGGGTGGTGATGTTAAAGAACCGCTGCGCGATCGCGTTCTGGGTCGTGTAACGGCAGAAGATATTCTGAAGCCGGGTACTGCTGATATTCTGGTTCCACGTAACACCCTGCTGCATGAGCATTGGTGTGACCTGTTGGAAGCGAACTCTGTTGACAGCGTGAAAGTACGTTCTGTTGTAGGTTGTGAAACCGACTTCGGCGTATGTGCTCACTGCTATGGTCGCGACCTGGCTCGTGGTCATATCATCAACAAGGGTGAAGCTATCGGGGTTATCGCGGCACAGTCCATCGGTGAACCTGGTACTCAGCTGACGATGCGTACGTTCCACATCGGTGGTGCGGCATCTCGTGCGGCTGCTGAATCCAGCATTCAGGTGAAAAATAAAGGTAGCATCAAACTTCATAATGCGAAGTCTGTTGTTAACTCTGCCGGTAAGTTGGTGATTACCTCTCGTAACACTGAGCTGAAACTGATCGACGAATTCGGTCGTACCAAAGAAAGCTATAAAGTGCCTTACGGTGCCGTGATGGGCAAAGGTGATGGTGAGCAGGTCAGTTCCGGTGAAGTTGTCGCGAACTGGGATCCGCATACCATGCCAGTGGTTACCGAAGTAAGTGGTTTCATCCGCTTCACTGACATGATCGATGGTCAGACGATTACTCGTCAGACTGACGAATTAACCGGTCTGTCCTCACTGGTTGTTCTGGATTCTGCAGAGCGTACTGCTGGCGGTAAAGACTTGCGTCCGGCACTGAAAATTGTTGATGCCAAAGGTGGCGATGTTCTGATCCCTGGTACTGATATGCCAGCCCAGTACTTCCTGCCAGGTAAAACCATTGTTCAGCTGGAAGATGGTCTGCAGATCAGTGCGGGTGATACTCTTGCTCGTCTGCCACAAGAATCTGGCGGTACTCGCGATATTACCGGTGGTCTGCCACGCGTAGCGGATCTGTTCGAAGCACGTCGTCCGAAAGAACCGGCAATTCTGGCTGAAATCAGCGGTATCATTTCCTTCGGTAAAGAAACCAAAGGGAAACGTCGTCTGGTTATCTCCCCAATTGACGGAAGTGATGCATACGAAGAGATGATTCCGAAATGGCGTCAGCTGAACGTGTTCGAAGGTGAACGTGTAGAGCGCGGTGATGTTGTTTCTGATGGTCCTGAGTCTCCACACGACATCCTGCGTCTGCGTGGTGTGCATGCGGTAACTCGTTACATCACGAACGAAGTGCAGGACGTTTACCGTCTGCAAGGCGTTAAGATAAACGATAAACACATTGAAGTTATCGTGCGTCAGATGCTGCGTAAAGCAACCATCGTTAACGCAGGCAGCTCCGACTTCCTGGAAGGCGAGCAGGCTGAATACTCTCGTATCAAGATTGCGAACCGCGAAATTGATGCGAACGGTAAGATCAACGTGACCTTTGCACGTGACTTACTGGGTATCACCAAAGCGTCTCTGGCAACTGAGTCCTTCATCTCTGCAGCCTCGTTCCAGGAAACAACGCGTGTTCTGACCGAAGCTGCGGTAGCAGGTAAGCGTGATGAACTGCGCGGTCTGAAAGAGAACGTAATCGTGGGTCGTCTGATCCCAGCCGGTACTGGTTACGCTTATCATCAGGATCGTATGCGTCGTCGTGCTGCTGGCGAAGCGCCAGTCGTACCTCAGGTTAGTGCTGAAGAAGCAACTGCTAGCCTGGCAGAGTTGCTTAACGCAGGTAGTCTCGGCGGTAACAACGACTAGTCGCCAGCCATTTACCGCTCTTTCATGAGCGGTAAATAACAGCGAATGAATAACGCCCCGTAGGCTTATGCTTACGGGGCGTTTTTTTATCTGAAACTGTCAGGAAAGCGCTGCCTGATATATTGAATCATCGGGATACAGTCAGTAGTATGGTGACAGGCCTGTGCTGCCTGCCGCTCGCGTCCGTAAGGAAAGGTGAAAGCATCTATACCCGTCATACTTCAAGCTGCATCTGCGTTGGCTGCGCTCATTCACCCGAATCACTTACGCGCGTAAGCTCATCGGGATTCATTCTTTTGCCGCCTTGCTGCAGCTCGAATTATTTTGGGTATAATAATTGTCTCTACTTCCTCTCTTGATAACTGAGGTTTGGTAATGCGAGCTCCAGAAGGCCTCAATACCAGGAGAAGATATGTCGTCAGTTGAACAAGCCAAAAAAATGGCGAAGGTCTTACGCGCCTCGCTCGAATCTCGTCAAATCTCTGTTTCCCACGCTGCGGCACTGGAACTTGTTGCTCAGCAGTTAGGTTATAAAGACTGGAATACCGCCTCGGCGTTATTGCCCCAGCCAGAAGTATTCCCTGCCGTTGTGCTCGAAAAAGCGATACCCATCATACGAATGTTCGACGAGCATAAAGCGCGAGAGTTTTATCTCGACTTTCTTGGCTTTGAGGTTGAATTTGAACATCGTTTTGAACCTGGACTGCCGCTGTACTTAGGTATAAACCGCAGTGGTTTACAGCTTCACCTTTCTGAACATCATGGTGATGCTAGTCCGGGAGCGACTGTCTTTGTTCCGATGCAAAATATTGAGCAACTGCGGGATGAACTGCGGGCTAAACAATATAGCTACGGGCGACCGGATATTATAAAGCAGGACTGGGGGCAAGTTCTGGAAGTCTACGACCCCTTCGGTAACCGTATTCGTTTCTGCCAGTACTAATGAACATGACAGGCCGGTTTCTGGCCTGTCATGATATCGCTAATTACTTATCGTCTTACTCCTGCCGAGGAAGCTGTCCCAGTCTTTCCAAACCGGTTGCAGCCCTGCATTACGTAAAGCGCTGGCTACCTCCTGCGGTGTTCGTCCATCATGAGTTGCAAACTGTTCCAGTTCTGGACGATTTTCGGCATAGCCTCCGGGTTGGGTTTTCGAAAATGCGCTGACATTATTAATCGCCAGCGGCACGACATGATCACGGAACCATGGCGATTCACGCGTAGAAAGTGATAGTTCGACATCGGGTGCCAGTAAACGAAAGGCACAAATTACCTGCACCAGCTGTTGGTCACTCATCACTGAAGCAGGTTCCACGCCACCTGCACAGGGCCGTAGTCTGGGAAATGAAATTGAATAGCGACTTTTCCAGTAGGTTTTCTGCAACCAGAGTAAATGCTCCGCCACCATATAACAGTCAGTACGCCAGCTGTCGGATAAACCGATCAGCGCGCCGAGACCAATTTTATCAATTCCTGCACGTCCTAAACGGTCAGGTGTTTCCAGACGCCAGATAAAATCCTGCTTATTACCTCGCAGGTGGTGCTGAGCATAGACTGCGGGATGATAGGTTTCCTGATAAACCATAACCCCATCCAGGCCCAGCTGTCTGAGTTCAGCATATTCATGCTCATCCAGCGGCTGTACTTCCATATGCAATGAACTGAACTGACTACGGATAGCGGGTAGATGCTGACGAAAATAATCCATCCCGACTTTAGTTTGATGCTCACCGGTGACTAAGAGTAAGTGTTCAAAACCCATCGCTCGGATAGCAGCACACTCTTGTTCTATCTCTCTGGCATCAAGCGTTTTCCTTTTGATCTTATTGCTCATCGAAAAACCGCAATAGGTACAGTCATTGGCACAGAGATTTGAGAGATAAAGTGGGATATAAAAACTGACTGTATTGCCAAAACGCTGACGGGTCAGTTGTTGTGCCCGCTGCGCTAAAGGTTCCAGGTAGCCACTGGCAGCGGGGGATAACAGGGCCATCAGGTCATCCCGCGTGGGCTGTGAGGCATTGATAGCTCTTTCAATATCAGCGGTATTTTTACTGTTAATCCTCAGGGTAATATCGTCCCAGTCCAGCTGTCGCCAGTGGTCAGTGAAGCTGGTGCTCATACCGTTTCCTCTGGGTTAAAGCGCAGGAAATGCGTCAGTGGACTGGAGGCCTGGGCCTGCTGGTGGCGAGAACCGAGACCTGACCGGGCTGCCAATGCACCCGCTTCAACCGCGAGGCGAAATGCCTGCGCCATCTGTACCGGGTTATGAGCGACGGCAATGGCAGTATTAACCAGAACTGCCGCTGCACCCATTTCCAGCGCCTCAGAGGCGTGGCTGGGTGCGCCAATCCCGGCATCAACGACCACAGGAACACCTGCCTGTTCAATAATAATTTCCAGAAAAGCGCGCGTCTGAAGTCCCTGGTTTGAACCAATCGGCGCACCCAATGGCATCACTGCCGCACAGCCCACTTCCTCCAGGCGCTTACAGAGTACCGGGTCGGCACCGCAGTATGGCAAAACGACAAAACCTTGTTTCACCAGTACTTCAGCGGCTTTCAGTGTCTCTATCGGACAGGGCAGCAGATAGCGGGGATCCGGGTGAATTTCCAGTTTTAACCAGTGGGTACCGAGCGCTTCACGGGCAAGATGAGCCGCAAAAATAGCTTCCTCTGCGGTTTTAGCACCGGATGTATTAGGAAGCAACTGAACGCCTGCTTCCTGAAGTGGCCGCAAAATATCATCATTATGCTGGCGAAGATCGACACGCTTCATCGCCATGGTGACCAGTTGTGAGCCTGAGGCGCGAATTGCCTCAGCCATCACCTGACTTGAGGCAAATTTACCGGTGCCAGTGAACAGACGAGAAGAAAAAGTTTTATCAGCAATCTGTAGCATATTAGCCTCCGGCAATGGCCTGAAAGAGTAAAATCGCGTCACCATCATGCAATACGAAGCTCTCCCACTCAGGGCGAGGGATGATGGTCTGGTTTACCGCTAAAGCACAGCCTGGTTGTAACTTACCCAGTTCAGTCAGTAATGTGCTTAATAGCTGGGCATCGGGACACTGCAACGGTTCTTCGTTAAACAGGATTTGCATGACTTAATTCTCCGCATACCGGGCAGCTGGTGGATTTTTGCAGTTGGATCTTGTTCCAGCTATGATGCCTGGCATCAAACAGACGCAGAGTGCCCGTGGCAGTTTCCATACCGGTTAATAGCTTAATGGCCTCCAGAGCCTGTAAGGTCCCCATCACGCCAACTACCGGGCCAAGAACGCCCGCAGTACGACAGTTACGCTCGGGTTCATCCTCGTCCTGCCAGAGGCAGCGATAACAGCCCTGTTGCCAGGGCGGCGTTAACACCATTAGCTGGCCGTTAAATCCGACAGCACTGGCGGTAATCAGCGGGGTATTCGCTGTGACACAGGCCGCATTGATTGCCTGTCGCGTGGCCGTATTATCGCTACAGTCCAGCACGACATCGGCCTGACTGACCTGCTGAAACAGCGGTTCTCCCAGTAAACGCTGGTGCAGTGGCACGATATTGATATGGGAATTAAGACGCTGAAGGTGTTGTGCGGCCGCAGTCACTTTGGGTTGTTCGATATGCTCTTCTGTAAACAGGATCTGACGCTGTAAATTGCTGATATGCACTTGGTCATCATCGGCAATGACAAGGGTGCCGACTCCGGCTGCTGCCAGATACAGTGCTGCGGGCGATCCCAGCCCTCCTGAGCCCACTATCAGTACCCGGGAGTTGAGTAATCTCTGCTGGCCTTCGATAGCAATATCTTCCAGCAATAGCTGGCGGCTATAGCGCATAAAGTCGGCATCATTCATCGCCAGTTCCTGCCAGTTGTAATAACTGCTGTGTGGCTTTGCGCCAGTCTGCGGCCTGAGTAATGGCGCTGACTACCGCGATACTACCTACACCTGTTGCCAGAACTGCACCGGCACGCTCCAGGCTGATACCTCCAATGGCGACGGTAGAATAGTGGCCCAGGGTCTGGATATGTTCGGCTAATTTGATAAGACCCTGTGGTGAAGAGGGCATCTTTTTAGTTTGGGTGGGGAAAACATGGCCGAGGGCAATATAAGAAGGCTTCGCGCTTAACGCACGATCCATTTCCATATTGTCGTGAGTCGAGATCCCCAGTCGTAACCCCGCTTCTTTGATAGCAGCAAGATCAGCGCGATCCAAATCGTCCTGACCCAGATGAACACCATAGGCGTTATGTTTAATGGCCAGACGCCAGTAATCATTAATAAATAAGCGTGCGTTATAACGCTGGCCTAAAGCAATTGCCGCGACTATCTGAGATTCAACATCCAGGTCTGATTTATCTTTGATCCGTAATTGAATCGTGCGAACCCCGACACTCAACAGACGTTCAATCCATTCCACCGTATCAACGACCGGGTAGAGTCCCAGGCGCGGCGCTGTGGCAGGAAAAGTAGTGCCTTCGAGAGAGTGATTAGCGTGCGGTTCACCGCAACTGATTTTTTCTGATACAGACATAGCGCATTCCAGTATTAAGCGGATTGGCTTGTCAGGACAACGGAGGAGTAATGGATTGGAATAACCATAATTAATTTATGGGTATCGCCAGGACATAATTACTCTTGTTCCCTTCGCAGGTATTAACCTGATCAGGTTCCGCGGATCCCGAATTAACGGTCTCAGCCGGTGCATGACGCACTCGGCACTCCGACAAGAATGGTACCTGCCTTGCGGCAGGTGTTAAGTAACTTACTCGTTAATAACAAACAACTCAAGACAGATATTTGCTGCCCTGAGCGTGGTTATACTTCCACCGGTTTGTTATCGATAGCCCGTGTAATCAGTTTGTCTTCCAGTGAAAAATGCGTTTCCATGAGCTCACCGACTTGCGATAAGACCTGTTGAAATTCTGACCAACTATCAGCTTCAATGGCATTTTCCAAATGAGAATCATAGAGATCCATTATTTTTTGGGTGTTTTGTTCTAATTTTGAATAAATCTGCGTGATACCTGAAGATGGGTTTTCATCTTCCAGTTTACTCATAATACGATTATAAATGTTGAAATGGCCGGACGAGAGATAGTCCACTAAACTCTGGCAAAATGTATCCAGGGCCTTTTCATCGAGCGCGGTGTGCGATTCCTTGTTAGGCTTGATCCCGACCATGTTGTAATAGGCTACTAACAAATGCTTACGAGCCTGTAGCCACTGGTCGACTAACTCATTATTACCACCAACGCGCTCAGTCAGATTTTCTAACTGGTTAAGCATGATTGACTCCGTGAGTTAAATTATATACCCGTCATACTTCAAGTTGCTTGGTTGTTGCCGGCGTTCAGACAACCGAATTACATAGTTTATCTATGCTCATCGCTTGTCTCTACTTGGCGCCTGGAAGCAACTCGAGTTATTTTGGGTATACTTCGCTAGCTTATCGAAAACATTTTGAACAATTTGTTTATATCAGTGAAACCGGAGATGTGCATCAGTTCATGGAACGTATTATTACAAACTTAGATCATGGTTGGTGGATAATCAGTCATGAACAGAAAATATGGTTGCCAAAAGGTGAGTTACCCCATGCTTTTTCTGGAGCATTTCAGCTCGAAGGTGTTACAGGACGCCAGATCGGTGAATGGGAAGGGGAACCTGTATGGCTAGTTCGTCAGAATCGTCATCAGGAGATGGGATCGGTACGGCAAATTATGGATCAAGATACCGGACTCTTTCAGTTAGCCGGTCGTGGTGTCCAGTTAGCCGAGTTCTATCGATCGCATAAATTCTGTGGTTATTGTGGGCATGAAATGCACTCCAGTAAAAGCGAATGGGCGATGCTCTGCGGGCATTGTCGTGAACGCTACTATCCACAAATATCTCCCTGCATCATCGTAGCCATCCGCCGTGATGACCATATTTTACTGGCACAACATAATCGTCATCGGAATGGGGTTTATACCGTTCTGGCAGGTTTTGTCGAAGTCGGTGAAACGCTGGAACAGGCGGTTGCCCGTGAAGTGATGGAAGAGAGCAGTATTCGTATTAAAAATTTGCGCTACGTGACTTCCCAGCCCTGGCCTTTCCCGCAATCACTCATGACTGCCTTTATGGCCGACTACGACAGCGGTGATATTGTTATTGATCCCAAAGAATTAATTGACGCTGGCTGGTATCGCTATGATGAGCTGCCGTTACTCCCCCCACCGGGAACCGTCGCTCGCCGTCTGATTGAAGATACTGTTGCCCTGTGTCGCGCAGAGGATGAATGTTAGACTAGCGGGTAACAGCCAAAGGAAATGCAAATATGACTGAACTGAAAAACGATCGTTACTTGCGTGCGCTACAGCGTTTACCGGTAGATACCACCCCTGTATGGATGATGCGTCAGGCTGGCCGCTACTTGCCAGAATACAAGGCCACCCGCGCACAGGCTGGTGATTTTATGTCTCTGTGTAAAAATGCTGAGCTGGCTTGTGAAGTGACTTTACAGCCATTGCGCCGCTATGCGCTGGATGCTGCCATCCTGTTCTCTGATATTCTGACAATTCCTGATGCGATGGGACTCGGATTACATTTCGAAGTCGGCGAAGGACCGCGCTTTAGCCGCCCAATAACCAGTATGGCTGATGTTGAAAAATTACCGATCCCCGATCCGGAAGATGAACTCGGCTATGTGATGAACGCCGTACGGACCATTCGCACAGCACTGAAAGGTGAAGTGCCACTGATTGGTTTTTCAGGCAGTCCGTGGACTTTAGCAACCTATATGGTCGAAGGCGGCAGCAGCAAAGCCTTTACCCTGATTAAGAAAATGATGTATGCCGAACCTAAGGCTCTGCATCTGCTGCTGGATAAGCTGGCACAAAGCGTCATTCTTTATTTGAATGCACAGATCCGCGCTGGTGCTCAGTCAGTGATGATTTTTGATACCTGGGGCGGCGTTCTGACCGGTCGTGACTATCAGCAGTTCTCCCTGCACTACATGCATAAAATTGTTGATGGTCTGCAACGTGAAAACGAAGGACGTCGTGTACCGGTTACCCTGTTTACTAAGGGTGGCGGTCAATGGCTGGAAGCGATGGCTGAAACCGGATGTGATGCTCTGGGGCTGGACTGGACTATCGATATCCAGGAAGCGCGCCGTCGTGTCGGCCATAAAGTGGCATTACAGGGCAATATGGATCCTTCCATTCTTTATGCGCCGCCAGCGCGTATTGAAGAAGAGGTCTCGACCATTCTGGCTGGTTTCGGCCAGGGTGAAGGTCATGTCTTTAACCTGGGACATGGTATCCATCAGGATGTACCGCCAGAACATGCGGGTGCATTTGTGGAAGCAGTACACCGTTTATCAGTACCCTATCATCGCTAATTAAAGATAGCTGCCGATGGATTTAGCGAAACTAAAAGAACAACAGCTCTCTCTGGCTTCACAGGTTATCTGTGAAGACCAGTTTGGCCGCTCAACTCCGGCCTTGATAGCCGGGGCGGATGTTGGCTTTGAGCAGGGAGGTGAGGTCACGCGAGCGGCTATCGTGTTGCTTCGCTATCCCTCGCTGGAGTGCGTGGAGTACCAGATTGCGCGTATCAAGACTGTGATGCCCTATATTCCTGGTTTCTTGTCATTTCGTGAATTACCGGCATTACAGGCTGCCTGGGAGGCGCTCTCTCAGAAGCCGGATCTGGTCATGGTTGATGGCCAGGGTATTTCACATCCACGCCGCTTAGGTATCGCCAGTCATTTTGGCTTGCTGGTGGACGTTCCGACAATTGGTGTTGCTAAAAAACGGCTTTGTGGGCACTACCAGGATTTACCTGAAGAAGTGGGGTCTCAACAGCCGCTAATCGATAAAGGGGAGCAGCTGGGCTGGGTCTGGCGCAGTAAAAAACGCTGTAACCCTTTGTTTCTCTCTCCAGGCCATCGTGTGGGTCTCGATAGTGCTCTGTTATGGGTCCAGCGCTGTATGGCCGGTTATCGCCTGCCTGAGCCGACTCGCTGGGCGGATGGCATTGCCTCCTCACGCCCAACCTTTACGCGCTTGCAAGCAATTACCCGATGATTCAGGTAAACTTTCGTTAATTATTCGTCTCTGAGACCTCCCCATGTTACAGAACCCTATTCATTTACGTCTGGAGAAGCTTGAAAGCTGGCAGCATGTCACCTTTATGGCTTGTCTGTGTGAACGTATGTACCCCAATTATGCGGTGTTTTGCCAGCAGACTGGGTTTGGTGAACCGCAGGCCTATCGTCGTATCCTTGACCTCATCTGGGAAACGCTCACGGTTAAAGATGCCAAGGTGAATTTCGACAGCCAGCTTGAAAAACTGGAAGAAGCGATCCCTGTTGCCGATGATTATGATATCTACGGCGTCTACCCGGCGATTGATGCCTGTGTGGCACTCAGTGAATTGATTCATTCCCGACTTTCAGGCGAGACCCTGGAGCATGCTATCGAAGTGAGTAAAAGCTCTATCACTACCGTTGCGATGCTCGAGATGACACAAGCTGGTCGTGAAATGACCGATGAAGAGCTCAGAGAAAACCCAGCTGTAGCTGAGGAATGGGACCTTCAGTGGGAGATTTTCCGTCTGTTGTCTGCCTGTGAAGAACGGGATATTGATCTGATAAAAGGGCTGCGCGCAGACCTTCGTGAGTCAGGTATCAGTAATATTGGTATAGTTTTTAACCAACAAGATAGCAAAACATGAGATATGGCCTGATTTGACCCCTTATAACGCTTCCAATTAACCCCCCGTCTGGTCTACATTTGTGGGGCGAAAAAAAGTGGCTATCAGTGCGTGTATGCAGGAGAGTGCTTTTTGGCATTTTCATCGCACTCGATGCTTAGCAAGCGATAAACACATTGTAAGGATAACTTATGAACAAGACTCAACTGATTGACGTAATTGCTGACAAAGCTGACCTGTCTAAAGCACAGGCTAAAGCTGCGCTGGAATCCACCCTGGCTGCAATTACTGAGTCTCTGAAAGCAGGTGATGCTGTACAACTGGTTGGTTTCGGCACCTTCAAAGTGAACCACCGTGCTGAGCGTACAGGTCGCAACCCGCAGACGGGCAATGAAATCACAATCGCTGCTGCTAATGTGCCGGCATTTGTTTCTGGTAAAGCTCTGAAAGACGCAGTTAAGTAAGTTAACGCGTGGCAGTGAATCGTTATTGCAGAGGGGCGTTTACGCCCCTTTTGTCTGGCTGGCGACGGCTTACTGCGCTGGCTGGCGTTCTGCTGCTCAGTGCCTGTAGTAGTCAACAAAAACTCCCTCCTTTTACTGCTTCCGGCTATGTTGCCGATCAGGGCGCCGTTCGAATCTGGCGCAAAGAAAGCAGTGATGATGATACCCATATTCTTGCAGTCTTCAGCCCATGGCGTGAAGGGGCAACGACCGTCGGTGAATATCGCTGGCATAACGATCAGCTAACCTTCCTGGAACTGAATATCAGTGATAAAAATCCTGAGCAGGTAAAACTCCGTTTTGCCAGTAACGGTGAACTCAGTTTTATGCAGCGTGAAGTTAATGCACAGAAACAGCAACTCTCAGAAGATCAAATAGCGTTATATCACTATCGTGCAAGGCAGATTAAAGAAGTCAGTGAAGCTTTACGTGTAGGGCATGTTGTACTTCACCAGGGAAGCTGGAATGGCAACGATACCGTGACGACCTGTGAAGGTGCAGTGATGCCGGTAAAACTCGATAATGAGTCTTTACGCGTGATTGAACAACGACAGGGTCGTTCGGCGGTAGCCGTCAGTATTGCCTGGCTTGAAGCACCAGAGGGATCACAGTTATTGCTGGTGGCGAATGAGAATTTTTGTACCTGGCAGCCTAAAGCTGACGATTTCTAACTCCCGAGAACAACCACAGATACCCTTCAGGATAATAAATCGTTCGGTGAATGAGTACTGATTAGTTCACTTACCCAGTCAGCGAAAGCGCGTACTGCGGGTGAAAGAAAGCGCTGATGTGGGTAAAGTAACGTGATAGGTACAGGTAAAGGACGCCAGTCCATCAGTACCTCGGTTAATCTCCCCGTCCTCAGGTGTTCTGAAACGAGAATTTCTGCCAGCTGTATTAATCCGTGTCCCTCAAGCCCCATTTTTATATAGAGTTCTGTTTCATTGACGGCAACCCGGCTGTTAACTGAAATCATTTTTTTTTCACCCTGGTGGGTAAAACACATTTCTCCTGTCTGTCTGCTATTACCAGAAAAGTAATGGATAGTTCTATGTTGTGACAAATCTTCCAGTGTCAGTGGTATTCCATTTTTATGGAGATAGTCAGGTGAGGCGCATGTGACCCAGCGTAATTGACCTGGCGTGCGGGCAATAAGCGTTGAATCATTCAGACTGCCAGTACGAATAACACAGTCAACTCCCTCATGCAGCAAGTCTATCTGGCGATCGCTGACACCAATCATCAGATAGATATCAGGATAGCGTCTGTAAAAGTCTTTCAGATTGGGCACTATCACGGAATGCGCGATACCACTCGGCATATCAACTCTCAGACGACCCTGTGGTTTTTCCCGCAATTCAACCAGACTGGACTCGGTATATTCAATCAGGTTAAGTATCTCGTGGCACTGAGCCAGATATTGCTCTCCCTCAGGTGTCAGGCTAATCCGCCTTGTTGTTCTGTTTAACAGGCGTACCCGTAGATACCTTTCAAGATTTTTAATCGTACTGGTCACAGTTGAAGCAGGTAAAGAAAGGGTCTGTGCTGCGTTGATAAAACTTCCGGTTTCCGCTACGCGAATAAAAACCTGCATTGCTTTAATACGATCCATTTTATTCTCGCTGCTTCGCCATGCTGATGAGCTACTTTACTGACATTATTCGTTATTACTGAATAATAAAACCAGTTTATACGTCTTTTTCATTAGAACCGGTTACCGTACATTTTCGTCATGAGATTGCGAAGGCTGGCTGAACATGACTGATTATACGAGAAACATCATAAACTCCCGCGAAGTACCCCACTCCCGAACACTCATCCGGGGGGCCACAATTCTGAGTATGGATAGCGATACCGGTAACCTGGTGCGTGGAGATATTCTTATTGACGGAGCCACCATTACGGCGATAGGTGAAAATCTGGTCGCAGAGGACGCCGGAATTATCGATGCAACAAATATGATTGCGATGCCGGGTATGATCGATACCCATCGTCATTCATGGGAAGGTCAGTTGCGCCGAATTAACCCTAATGCGAAGACACTTGAGGACTACTGCAACGCAACCCACTACTCATTTGCTAAGTACTATCGTCCGGCTGATATCTATATCGGTAACTTGATTACGGCTCTGGGCTGCATCGATGCCGGGATCACTACCGTTATTGATAATTCTCATAACAGCCGGACAAGCGAACATTCAGATGCCGCAGTTGAGGCACTTCTTGATGCGGGTATCCGTGCTATCCATGCATCAGGTGCACCTGTCTCAGGTGAATGGGATCGGGCGCACTGGCCTGGTAATCTTGAGCGTCTACAGGAAAAGTATTTTGAACGGGATGCTTCCGGCCTCGTCACTCTGGCTGTCATGGCACAGCTTGAACCAGAGCTGTGGGCAGAAGCTCGCAGACTTGGTCTACCAATTATTACTGAGTTCTTTGGCGGGGAAATGGCGTTACAGCTTGAAAGCCTGCATCAGAAAGGGCTTTTGAGGGGGGATAATATCTTCAATCACTGTACTGCCTTACCAGATGAAGGATGGAAAATCCTGCGTGAGGCGGGAGTGCGGGTCAACGTCTGTCCAAGGTCTGACGCTCACTATGGTATCGAAGACGGTATGTTCGCCATGCACTCCGCCCTACGTCACGGTATTTATCCCGGGCTGAGCGTTGACAATGAGACATCTTACAGTGGTGATATGTTTATGGAGATGCGGGTAGCCTTTTACCTGCAGCGTGTGATGGGGATGCACCAGAAGGCATGCTGTGGTTCAGAGCACCCGCCGATGGCGCTGCAAACTCATGACCTGCTCAGAGCTGCGACGGTTGATGGAGCTGCTTGCGCCGGTCTGCAGGATAAAGTCGGTAGTCTGGTAGTCGGTAAACAGGCCGATCTTATTCTTATTCGCACTGATGATATTAACCTTTATCCCTCTGGTAATGCTTTCGGGACGGTGGTTCACGCAACAGAACGCAGCAATATTGATACCGTGATGATTGGCGGGCGTATCGTCAAGCGTGATGGCAAGGTACTGGGCGTGGATAGTGAACGGCTCCGTGCCGCTATTGATGAATCCCGACAACACCTTTTTACCTCTGCTGGCTATAAACCTGACATTTTTTCTGAAGAATTTCTCCCGCTTGAGCAGGCTCGATAAAAGGTTCTAACCAAATGAGTGTTGCGTATTACCTGATGGCCTTCGCTGCGGGGCTGGGTATCACCTTACAAACCACACTTAACGGTCAATTGGCGAAAGGCGTTGGCGGCGATTCTGTCGCTGCTGCTCTATTTTCCTTTGCCGTCGGTGCGTTGTGCCTGGGTATTTTTTCACTGATGCGGGGAGGCATTGCCGCCTCACTGATTGCTATTCCTGCTCAGCCACTGTGGAGCTTAATGGGCGGCCTGCTGGGAGCCAGTGCGCTGCTTTGTTATGTCGTACTGGCTCCCAGGATTGGCTTATCTGTTTTACTGGGCCTGGCGATTGCCGGACAACTCATCTCTTCCTTATGCATTGATCACTTCGGTCTGATGGGCGCGACTGAACGCCCAGTTTCTATGATTAAGATTTGTGGCTCGCTAGTCATGCTTGCAGGTATGGCTATCGCACTATTCGGCGATCGCTGGTCTGAACTGGGCTAAAGCAACACCTGTTAATTTCTGAATCCACGCTAATTAATCGAGATAATCTCATGTTTAAAACCGTAACTGATATCGTAAATACTCTTGGTGAGTGTCCCATTTGGTGTGGAAAAACAGGCCGCTTATTCTGGGCTGATATTATGGGCCATGAATTGCTGGCTCATCATCAGGAAACTGGAATTATTCGTCGCTGGTCTCTGCCAGAGCCGCTGGGTTCGTTCGCTCTCACTGAGAATGAAAACATATTGCTGCTGGGACTTGCATCCCGGCTTGGATATTTTGATTTAACCAGCGGTATATTTTCCGACGTTGCAGCATCGCCAGGTGTACCGGGAACGCGAATAAATGATGGCCGCTGCGATCGTTCGGGCAATTTTGTATTTAGTACCATGTATGCAGGTGAAGCTGCGCAGGTTATTGGTCAGTTTCATCGGCTCAATGCGACAACGCTTGAAGTAGAAACGCTGGCACTTCCGAAGGTAGCGATACCTAATAGTATTTGTTTCAGCCCTGACGGCGGTACTCTGTACTACAGTGATTCGATTCAAGGATGCATTTTTTGCTGTGACTATCCTTCACTCAGTAATCAGCGTGTATTTACGCAAGTATCAGGGCCGGGAGCGCCAGATGGATCCTGTGTTGATGCTCTTGGCTATCTCTGGAATGCAGAATGGGGTGGTAGCAGAGTTGTGCGTTACCGGCCTGACGGAATGGTGGACAGAGTGCTTTCATCACCTTGTATTCAGACAACCTGCCCGGTACTTGCGGGAGTAGGATTGAGTACTTTGTACTGCACAAGCGCACGCGTAGGTCTGACAGAAGCTTCAGATAATGATGGCGTCGTGATCAGGGCTGAAACCGCAGTTCCTGAAGGGCTTCCGGAAAGTCTTTTTTTAGGTATGCGATATAAAGGAAGAGCATGAATTCCCATAAACGCCCCGACCACTGACGTCTATGGGTAATAAGGTGGCATAAATTAGCCACCCGAAAGTATATTACTTAGCGTTTTCACGCTCGATGGCACGATAACCGATATCGGTACGATAGAAGCTGCCGTCCCAATGAATATCCTTCATCAGTTCCAGAGCACGTGCCTGGGCAATCGCTACGGTTTCACCCAGCGCGGTTGAACATAAAACTCGACCACCGTTAGTGACAACCTGATTCTCATTATTCAGCTGAGTTCCGGCATGGAACACTTTAGCTTCTGTGGAATCCGCTTCGGGTAAACCGCTAATCACATCTCCGGTACGGTAATCCGCCGGATAACCGCCCGCGGCGATAACCACTCCCAGCGCAGGACGTGGATCCCAGCGTGAAGTTTTGCTATCAAGAGTACCGTCACAACCGGCCAGACACAGTTCAATCAGATCCGACTCTAAACGCATCATGATTGGCTGAGTTTCTGGATCGCCAAAGCGACAGTTAAATTCGATAACCTTAGGGTTACCTTCTTTATCGATCATTAAGCCTGCGTACAGGAAGCCGGTATAAACATGGCCTTCTGCCGCCATGCCGCGAACGGTTGGCCAGATAATACGATCCATAGTGCGCTGGTGGACTTCATCAGTCACGACTGGAGCCGGAGAATAAGCGCCCATACCACCGGTATTCGGGCCCGTATCGCCATTACCTACGCGCTTATGGTCCTGGCTGGTAGCCATCGGCAGAACGTTTTCCCCGTCAACCATCACAATAAAGCTAGCTTCTTCGCCGTCGAGGAACTCTTCAATCACAATCCGGTGGCCTGCATCACCGAATGCATTACCTGCCAGCATATCCTGAACCGCATCTTCAGCTTCAGCCAGAGTCATCGCGACGATAACGCCTTTACCTGCAGCAAGACCGTCAGCTTTGATAACAATAGGCGCGCCTTTTTCACGTAAGTACGCCAGAGCAGGTTCGACTTCGGTAAAGTTCTGATATTCACCGGTCGGAATATTGTGGCGCGCCAGGAAGTCTTTGGTAAAGGCTTTAGAGCCTTCCAGTTGAGCAGCACCTTGAGTAGGTCCAAAAATTTTCAGGCCTGCGGCGCGGAAAGTATCGACGATACCCGCTACTAATGGCGCTTCCGGGCCGACAATAGTCAGATCAATGTTTTCGCTCTGGGCGAAGTTCAGCAACGCTTGTATATCAAGAACACCGATTGCGACATTTTGCAGGGCAGGCTCGAGAGCGGTTCCGGCATTGCCTGGTGCGACAAATACCTGACTGACCAGTGGAGACTGGGCTGCTTTCCAGCCCAGCGCGTGCTCACGTCCACCATTACCAATAATTAAAACTTTCATCAGGTTAATACTCCCGGGATTAATGGCGGAAATGGCGCATATCGGTGAAGATCATCGCGAGACCATGTTCGTCTGCGGCAGCAATCACTTCATCATCACGAATAGAACCGCCGGGCTGGATAACGCAGCTCACACCCACAGCTGCGGCAGCATCAATACCATCGCGGAACGGGAAGAAGGCATCAGAAGCCATCGCAGAACCTTTAACTTCGAGTCCTTCATCAGCGGCTTTAATACCCGCGATTTTAGCTGAGTAGACGCGGCTCATTTGGCCTGCACCTATGCCGATAGTCATATTATCGCGCGCATAAACAATGGCGTTCGATTTTACAAACTTCGCGACTTTCCAGCAGAACAAAGCATCACGCAGTTCTTGTTCAGTTGGCTGACGCTTGCTAACAACACGCAGGTCCGCAGCAGTAACCATACCTAAATCACGGTCCTGAACCAGCAGACCACCGTTAACACGTTTAAAGTCCAGTCCGCCAACAGGAGCCTGCCACTGGCCGCAAATCAATACGCGAACGTTTTGTTTGCTACTTGTTATCTTCAGAGCTTCTTCACTGGCTGAAGGAGCAATAATCACTTCCACAAACTGGCGGGAAACAATCGCCTGAGCGGTTTCGGCATCCAGCTCGCGGTTAAAGGCAATAATGCCGCCAAAGGCTGAGGTTGGGTCAGTCTTATAGGCACTGTCGTAGGCTTCAAGAATTGAGCTACTCACGGCAACGCCACAAGGGTTTGCGTGTTTAACGATAACGCAGGCTGGCTCCTGGAAAGCTTTAACACATTCCAGAGCGGCATCGGTATCAGCGATATTATTATAAGAAAGCGCTTTGCCTTGTACCTGGGTGGCAGTGGCAACAGAGGCTTCTTTAATTTCTTCTTCTATATAGAAGGCAGCTTGCTGGTGGCTGTTTTCACCATAGCGCATATCCTGCTTCTTAATGAAGTTCAGATTCAGGGTCCGCGGGAAACGACCTGCAGGTTCTTTTGTTTCACCAAGGTACGCCGGAACCAGACGACCAAAGTAGTTGGCAATCATGCTGTCGTAAGCTGCGGTATGCTCGAAAGCTTTAATCGCCAGATCAAAGCGAGTTTCCAGAGTCAAAGAACCTTCATTAGCATCCAGCTCGGTAATAATGTCCTGGTAGTCACTGCTTTTTACTACGATGGCGACATCTTTATGGTTCTTGGCCGCAGAGCGCACCATAGTTGGACCACCGATATCAATATTTTCAACCGCGTCCTCTAAAGAGCAGCCTTCACGTGCGACAGTCTGGGCAAAAGGATAAAGGTTAACAACCACCATATCGATAGGAGAGATGTCATGCTCATTCATAATGGCATCATCCTGACCGCGGCGGCCGAGGATCCCACCATGTACTTTCGGGTGTAGCGTTTTGACGCGTCCATCCATCATCTCTGGAAAACCAGTATAGTCAGAGACTTCGGTCACCGGCAGGTTTGCATCAGCCAGCAGACGAGCGGTACCACCGGTTGATAGCAGTACGACTCCACGCTGGGAGAGTGCCTGGGCGAATTCGACGATACCGGTTTTGTCAGAAACACTGAGCAAAGCACGGCGTACAGGACGGCGTTGTTGCATGGTTTGATCCTTTAGCTTTGGTTCGCATATAGAAGAGCGTTAGCTTAATACTGGTTTTTATTGGATTTCTGGCTCTGACAAACATGTTGCAGCGACAGAACGGACCAGAATTCAGCTAACGCCCCCGAACGGGGGCATCTTTTTAACGTCGAACATTGTAGCGAAAACGTTTGCGTCACGCTCGCGAATTTTCGACCGTTATCATAAATGTGGATAAGTTTGTGTGTAAGTGGGTATAAAGCGGGGTTTTGCTGTGGAATGCAGCAGTCAGTCATTTTTCTGTCATTTAGGTATTGCAGTACCGGGAGAACTCCCTATAATGCGCCTCCATCGACACGGAACATGTGAACAACTTCACAATGTAACGTAAAGATAAGAGAAAAGATTCTGAAATAAAGGATTGACTCTTAAAGAGGAAAGCGTAATATACGCCACCTCGAGTTAGCAAGCTAAGGCAAGCAACTCAACGCTCTTTAACAATTTATCAGACAATCTGTGTGGGCACTCGCAAGATTGATATCTAAAGTAC
>NZ_JANUEQ010000016.1 GCF_024807845.1 Klebsiella sp. BIGb0407 | reverse complement strand
GGTGAACTCATTGAATTATTGGAATAATCAGTGGATCACAAAACTCTATGCCTGTCTTATTTTAACCGCTCATTTTACTGGGGATTCCTCAGCGCATTAGCGGCCTTTTTTATAACTGTTCCCTTATCGGGAACAGGCTTCACTGCTGAATATTCAGATAAGCTAACCTATTTATTACGGGTCAGTTTTTCCAGATCCGATTCGATTTCAGCAATTTTATTCGCGACGACGGATTCGAGATGGCGCAGATCGTCGAGGATCTTGTGTTTCAGATCCACTTCAATGCGATCCCGCAGGCAAATCCTGTCGAGTTCATCGATAACATAACGCAGGTTAGGGCTGATTTCCTGAACTTCTCTGAAACCCTGACCGACGCCATCGGCGGCTACCGTTTTGCGCTGACGTGGGTACTTAAACTTCACGCTCTTGGCAAAAAACTCGCCTTTATCTTTATGAAAATAGATCTTCAGAATATCGTTGTTGGCTTCCTGGCGCAGACTGTAACGATCGATCTCATCAGGATTAGTGATACCCAGACTTTTTAAATTATCGTACATAAGCGGAACTCCTTTAAAATGAACCCGTTATTCTTGACGCTAAGCAGTTTACTTTCCCAAAAAGCTTACGGATATCAGCTTATCAGAACCTGTTCCCGGCCACCGCGTGAATTATTCAGGATAGATCATTAACAGAACAGTATTATTCCGCCAGTCTCTTAGACAAAAAAAGCGGGTTTCCCCGCTTTTTTGAGTAAAAAACTTAGTCAATAGTGCGCAATAATTCGTTTATACCCACTTTACCACGGGTTTTTGCATCGACTTTCTTCACGATCACAGCACAATACAGGCTATAAGAACCGTCTTTAGATGGCAGGTTACCAGAAACAACAACCGAACCTGCTGGTACGCGACCGTAGTGAACTTCACCGGTTTCGCGGTCATAAATACGGGTGCTTTGTCCGATGTAAACGCCCATTGAGATAACAGAGCCTTCTTCGACAATCACGCCTTCAACCACTTCAGAACGTGCGCCGATAAAGCAATTATCTTCAATGATAGTAGGGTTAGCTTGCAGTGGCTCCAGTACACCACCGATACCAACACCACCGGACAGGTGAACGTTTTTACCAATCTGAGCACAAGAACCTACGGTCGCCCAGGTATCAACCATGGTGCCTTCGTCAACATAAGCACCGATATTGACATAAGATGGCATCAGTACGGTATTGCGAGCGATAAATGCACCCTGACGCACTGCGGCTGGTGGAACCACGCGGAAGCCTTCTTTTACGAAGCGAGCTTCATCGTAGTTGGCAAATTTCATTGGAACTTTGTCGAAATAGCGGCTTTCCGCGCCTTCAATAACTTTATTATCATTAATACGGAAAGAAAGCAGAACGGCTTTTTTTAACCACTGGTGGGTGACCCACTGGCCTTCTACTTTTTCTGCTACGCGCAATGCACCGCTATCGAGCAGAGCAATAACCTGATTTACCGCTTCACGGGTAACGGTGTCTACGTTTGCCGGAGTAATCTCGGCGCGGCGCTCGAAAGCGGATTCAATGACGTTCTGTAACTGCTGCATTATCAAGTTTCCTGATTGACGTTACGCTTTATTCTTCAGGTTAAAAAGTAACCTGCAACCTGAAGGATTAAAGGTAAAAATAAAAGACTGTTATTTATCGTTTGGATTAAGGGCTGCTGTCAACCGTTGACGCACTTCCTGTTGCAACACATTATTAAGTGCACGCCCGTCTGCCGTCGCAATTATAAATAAATCTTCTACTCGTTCACCAATTGTTGTAATTCTGGCCCCATGAAGCGAAATTTCCAGATCGGCGAACACTTTTCCGATTCTTGCCAGCAGGCTTGGCTGGTCGAGTGCGATCAGCTCTAAAAACGTCCGTTTTTCGGTATGGGTCGGTAAAAAGTTCACTTTAGTATCGACCGTAAAATGACGGAGTTTGGCTGACTGACGACGGAGCAATGGCGGTTTCCAGGAAGCCTCGGTAATGGCTTCTTCCAGGTTCTGTCTTATCAAGTCATGCCTGTCACTGGAGAGCGGGGTTCCGTCTGGTTCCAGAACAATAAAGGTATCCATCGCCATACCGTCGCGGGTGGTAAAAATTTGCGCGTCGTGGACACTAAGATTACGGCGGTCAAGCTCAGCGCATACGGCAGCAAACAGGTAAGGCCTGTCAGGGCTCCAGATAAAAATCTCCGTACCGCCACGTGTTGCCTGGGGACTAAGCAAAATCAGTGGCTTGTTCAAATCGTGATTTAACAGATGACGCGCATGCCAGGCAATTTGATGTGGGGTATGGCGTAGGAAATAGTTTGCCCGACAACGAGACCAAATACTGTGCAAGGCAGGTTCATCGATATTGTCCATCCGCAGTAAGGCCAGCGCCTGGAGCTGATGATGGCGTACCCTGTCACGGGTATCAGGGCTGCTTTGCATTCCCCGGCGGAGCTGTTTTTCGGTAGCGAAGTAGAGTTCACCTAACAGGCTTTGCTTCCAGCTATTCCACAGGGTTTCATTGGTGGCACAGATATCGGCGATAGTCAGACACAGCAAATAACGTAGCCGGGGCTCTGTTTTCACTTCTTCAGCAAACTGCATAATCACTTCAGGATCCTGAATATCACGGCGCTGGGCAGTGACTGACATCAGCAGATGCTGACGCACCAGCCAGGCAACCAGTTGTGTTTCTCTGGAGTTAAGGCCATGGAGTTCCGCGAAACTCAGCACATCCTGAGCGCCCAGCACCGAGTGATCTCCCCCGCGACCTTTAGCGATATCGTGAAACAGAGCGGCCATCAGGATCAATTCTGGCTGTGCCAGTCGAGGCCAGATTTCAATACAGAGCGGATGCTGAGGGCGGGTGCTTTCATCGCCAAAGCTTTCGAGTTTAAGCATGACCCGAATAGTGTGTTCGTCGACGGTATAGGCATGAAACAGGTCAAACTGCATTTGCCCGACAATATGAGACCACTGGGGCATATAGGCCCAGAGCACGCTGTGGCGATGCATTGGCAGCAATGCCCGACTCACACCACCGGAATGGCGCAGAATGGCTAAGAATAGCTTACGCGCTTCAGGAATATAGCACAGCGGTTGTTTCAGATGACGACGGGCATGCCGCAGATGGCGTAAGGTGGTGGAATAGATACCGGTAATATCACTATTACGTACCATCAAATAAAACATCCGCAAAATGGCTTCAGGTTCACGGATAAACAGTGTCTCATCCTGTAAGTCAATTAACGAACCGCGTAGCTGAAAATCGTTATCTAACGGGCGCGGTTTTTCACTGGTATCCAGCGCCAGAATTGCTTCATCGAACAGCTGTAACAGCATTTGATTAAGTTCACTCACCCGCCTTGTGACGCGGTAGAAGTCCTTCATCATATGCTCAATAGGCGTGTTTCCTTCACCGTAATAGCCCAGCCGTCTGGCAACATTGAGCTGCCGGTCAAACAGCAGGCGGTTATCGTAACGTGTGACTTCCAGATGCAGAGCGAAACGAATACGCCAGAGCAGATGTTTACACTCATCTAACTCATTGCGCTCTGCGTCAGTGATAAAGCCAAAATCGACCATTTCACTCATTGAGGTGGCGCCGAAATGGCGACGCGCTACCCACAGCAGGGTGTGAATATCGCGTAATCCTCCGGGGCTGCTTTTCAGGTCAGGCTCCAGATTATAGCTGGTGCCGTGATAGCGTTTATGGCGCTCGGTTTGTTCGTTAATTTTGGCATCAAAAAACAGTGCTGAGGGCCAGAATCCTTCACTGAAAATATGTTTCTGTAACTCCAGGAACAACGCCACATCACCCATTACCAGTCGTGACTCAATAAGGTTGGTCGCGACGGTTAAGTCTGATAACCCCTCCAGGAGGCACTCTTCCAACGTTCGTACGCTTTGGCCCACTTCGAGTTTAACATCCCATAGCAGGGTCAGTAATTCGCCAATTTTTTGTGAGTGTATGGGAGAGAGAGGGTGACGGCTTAATACCAGCAAGTCGATATCTGACAGGGGGTGTAATTCACCGCGGCCATAACCGCCAACAGCCACCAGTGCCGCGTGAGGGACATCGGCAAAACCATATGAAATCCATAATCGTTGCAGCAACTGATCGATAAACTCGGTACGCGCACTGACCAGCTGTTCGGCTACGATGCCGCTGTCAAATGCTTCACCCAGCCAGTGCTGGAATGCTTCCAAGTGTAACTTTATCCGGGCACAGTTAAGCTCTTCTTCAGGCCAGCTATTAGGATAGTCAGGCTGACCGATAATTTCAGGTTCGGTGGTATTAGTAAACTGCTCGGGTAAAGTTAAACTCATGGTCCGTCACCCTAAATTCAGAAAATTTCACTGAGTTGATTGTCGCTCTTTAACAACAAGACCGACAAATCATTTTTTCTTATTCCTCGACTTACAAAAAGGGATGTTGCGACAGGCAATCGCCAGGTGAGGGCGCTTTCAACAGATAAAAAAAGCCGGCATTACGCCGGCCTTAGGGAAAAATTAAGACTTTACGCATTATGCGCTATGCGAGATAACCTGAGGAATGGTGTCATCACTGCGCAAGGTCAGGATTTCACAGCCATCTTCGGTAACGACAATAGTATGCTCATATTGTGCTGACAGGCTGCGGTCTTTTGTTTTTACGGTCCAGCCATCCTTCATGGTACGAATACGGAAATCTCCCGCATTAACCATTGGTTCGATGGTGAAGGTCATACCTGGCTGTAATACTACGCCGCCATCATCCGCGTCGTAATGCAACACTTGAGGCTCTTCGTGGAATCCGCGGCCAATACCATGACCACAATATTCACGCACCACAGAAAAACCTTCTGCTTCAGCAAATTTCTGAATCGCGGCGCCGAGCGTGCGTAAACGGATACCTGGCTTAACCATACGCAGCGCCAGATACAGACTTTCCTGGGTTACACGACACAGACGCTCACCGAGAATCGTCGGTTTGCCGACAATAAACATTTTTGACGTATCGCCGTGGTATTCGTCTTTGATAACGGTGACATCAATATTGACGATATCGCCATCTTTCAATTTTTTTTCGTCATCAGGAATACCGTGACAAACCACTTCATTTAAAGAGATGCAGACTGATTTTGGAAAACCGTGATAGCCAAGGCAGGCTGAAACCGCTTGCTGATGGTTGACGATATAGTCATTGCAAAGACGGTCAAGTTCACCCGTGCTGACGCCAGGTTTTACATGAGGTGCGATCATTTCAAGCACATCAGCAGCCAAACGGCCGGCAACACGCATTTTTTCGATTTCTTCAGGAGTTTTAATTGAGATAGCCATATCGGGTCCACAGTGGTCGAATATTTCGACAATCATTAAAAGTCTGTTCCATTTGATGGCGCAGGCTCTAAGATGGTAATCAATAGCGTAATGGTATCAGCGGGGCTGCATCCTGCCAAATCGAGAATCATTGAATGCTTAATACGCCAACAACTATTGGAGTCTGGCTGCTATTTATGGTATAAAGCGCGCCGGACTTGTCTTCATATTTTTGAAGGGCAAGCCAATACGCTCATATGTGTAAATAACACACACGTATCGACACATATTCCGGGGTGCCCTTTGGGGTCGGTAATATGGGATACGTGGAGGCATAACCCCATACATTTATATTAGAGGTTTTAAACATGGCTACTGTTTCCATGCGCGACATGCTCAAGGCTGGTGTTCACTTTGGTCACCAGACCCGTTACTGGAACCCGAAAATGAAGCCTTTCATCTTCGGCGCGCGTAACAAAGTTCACATCATCAACCTTGAGAAAACTGTACCGATGTTCAACGAAGCTCTGGCTGAGTTGCACAAGATCGCTTCTCGTAAAGGCAAAATCCTTTTCGTTGGTACTAAGCGCGCGGCAAGCGAAGCGGTGAAAGATTCTGCTAACAGCTGCGACCAGTTCTTTGTGAACCATCGCTGGTTGGGCGGTATGTTGACTAACTGGAAAACCGTTCGTCAGTCAATCAAACGTCTGAAAGATCTGGAAATCCAGTCTCAAGACGGTACTTTCGAAAAGCTGACTAAAAAAGAAGCGCTGATGCGTACTCGTGAGCTGGCGAAACTGGAAAACAGCCTGGGTGGTATCAAGGACATGGGCGGTCTGCCAGACGCACTGTTCGTTGTCGACGCTGATCATGAGCACATCGCTATCAAAGAAGCAAATAACCTGGGTATCCCAGTATTTGCTATCGTTGATACCAACTCTGATCCAGACGGTGTTGACTACGTCATTCCAGGTAACGACGATGCTATTCGTGCTGTTACTCTGTATCTGGGCGCTGTAGCTGCTACCGTTCGCGAAGGCCGTTCTCAGGACCTGGTTGCCCAGGCTGAAGAAAGCTTCGTAGAAGCGGAATAATAAGGCCAGCTCGTCAGAGCCCTTATTTAACCAGGTAGTATCTAGTTTGGTTAGGGGCCTTTATATGGCCCCTTTTTCACTTTTAAATTTGTCTGTTTTATGACAGGCAAGTGACATCTCCGAGGATTTTAGAATGGCTGAAATTACCGCATCCCTGGTAAAAGAGCTGCGTGAGCGTACTGGCGCTGGCATGATGGATTGCAAAAAATCGCTGACCGAAGCTAACGGCGACATCGAGCTGGCAATCGAGAACATGCGTAAATCTGGTGCTATCAAAGCCGCTAAAAAAGCAGGCAACGTTGCTGCTGACGGCGTTATCATCACCAAAATTGATGGTAACTATGGTCTGATTCTGGAAGTAAACTGCCAGACTGACTTCGTTGCTAAAGACAGCGGTTTCCAGGCTTTTGCTAATAAAGTTCTGGATGCAGCGCTTGCTGGCAAAATCACCAACGTAGATGCATTGAAAGAGCAGTTTGAAGAAGAGCGTGTTGCTCTGGTGGCTAAAATTGGTGAAAACATCAATATTCGCCGCATCTCTTCCCTGGAAGGCGATGTTCTGGGTAGCTACCTGCACGGTGCACGTATCGGTGTTCTGATTGCAGCTACCGGTGCTGATGAAGAGCTGATCAAACAGCTGGCAATGCATGTTGCTGCAAGCAAGCCTGAATTCGTTAAACCAGAAGACGTGTCTGCTGAAGTGGTAGAGAAAGAATACCAGGTTCAACTGGACATCGCTATGCAGTCTGGTAAGCCGAAAGAAATCGCAGAGAAAATGGTTGAAGGCCGCATGAAGAAATTCACCGGTGAAGTTTCTCTGACTGGTCAGCCTTTCGTTATGGACCCAAGCAAAACTGTGGGCCAGTTGCTGAAAGAGCGCAATGCTGATGTGACTAACTTCATCCGTTTCGAAGTGGGTGAAGGTATCGAGAAAGTTGAGACTGACTTTGCAGCAGAAGTTGCTGCGATGTCCAAGCAGTCTTAAGGTTTAAAAAGAACCGCCAGCTGGCGGTTCCTTTTTATCCAAGTTTTAAATTCAGTCATGCCTCATAAGGTGTGACTGAAATTGTCTGAATTAACCATCCCCGTTCGTTTACTGTTCTCAGGAAAGAAACATGGCTACCAATGCAAAACCCGTCTATAAACGCATTCTACTCAAACTGAGTGGTGAAGCTCTGCAAGGTTCAGAAGGCTTCGGGATCGATGCAAGTATTCTTGATCGTATGGCGCAAGAGATTAAAGAGCTGGTAGAGTTGGGTATCCAGGTCGGGGTAGTGATCGGTGGTGGTAATTTATTCCGCGGTGCAGGTCTGGCAAAAGCCGGCATGAATCGCGTAGTGGGCGACCACATGGGAATGCTGGCCACTGTAATGAATGGTCTGGCTATGCGCGACTCGTTACACCGCGCCTATGTGAACGCCCGCCTGATGTCCGCTATTCCTTTGAATGGCGTGTGTGATAACTACAGCTGGGCAGAAGCCATCAGTTTGCTGCGTAACAATCGCGTAGTTATCCTTGCAGCGGGTACCGGTAACCCGTTCTTTACCACTGACTCAGCAGCCTGCCTGCGCGGCATTGAAATCGAAGCCGATGTGGTGCTGAAAGCGACCAAAGTTGATGGCGTGTTTACTGCCGATCCGGTAAAAGATCCGACTGCTACCTTGTATGAACAATTGACGTATAATGAAGTTCTTGATAAAGAATTAAAAGTCATGGATTTAGCAGCCTTTACGCTGGCTCGTGACCATAAGTTGCCTATCCGTGTGTTCAATATGAACAAACCGGGAGCGTTGCGTCGCGTGGTTATGGGCGAAAATGAAGGCACTTTAATTACTGAATAAAGTTTGTTGAAGCAGGCTCTGAGGAGCATTTTGCTTTAACATCACCATGGAATAACGGGGCCATACTTATTCGCCCGTCGAAGACGGCTCATAAGCATGGTCTGCCTTAAACAAGTTTTCAAGGATTCATAACGTGATAAGCGATATCAGAAAAGATGCTGAAGTACGTATGGAAAAATGCGTCGAAGCGTTTAAAAACCAAATCAGTAAAATCCGTACTGGCCGTGCTTCTCCAAGCCTGTTAGACGGCATTGTTGTGCCATATTACGGCACACCAACGCCACTGCGTCAGCTGGCAAGTGTCACCGTAGAAGACTCCCG
Organism: Klebsiella sp. BIGb0407; assembly: GCF_024807845.1. Taxonomy (GTDB): domain Bacteria; phylum Pseudomonadota; class Gammaproteobacteria; order Enterobacterales; family Enterobacteriaceae; genus JGM124. Next base: position 29,884 of record NZ_JANUEQ010000016.1, on the reverse strand, counting down.
TACCCTCAAAATTAACGTATTTGATCGTTCTTTGAGCGCCGCGGTTGAGAAAGCGATTATGGCATCCGATCTTGGTCTGAATCCAAGTTCAGCAGGAAGCGATATTCGTGTGCCATTACCAGCACTGACCGAAGAGCGCCGTAAAGAGCTCATCAAAATCGTTCGTGGTGAAGCCGAAGGTGCTCGTGTTGCCGTACGTAACGTGCGTCGCGATGCGAATGATAAAGTTAAAGCATTACTGAAAGATAAAGAGATCAGTGAAGATGACGATCGTCGTTCTCAGGATGACGTGCAAAAACTGACTGATATCGCTATCAAGAAAGTCGATGCCGCGTTAGCTGATAAAGAAACTGAGCTGATGCAGTTCTAATCTGTAACGCTATATAACGCCGTTCGACCGCTCTGAATTCATTATCAGGGTAGTCGAGCGGCGTTTTGTTTTATGAAAGACATAGACAATTAGCCAATGTCGCCGCAAACTTATGCCCCATAAATAATAGTGTGTTTACAATTCCGGGTATTCTCATGAAGCAGATTACTATTCTTGGCTCTACTGGCTCAGTAGGTGTCAGCACCCTGAATGTCATCCAGAATAATTCTGATAAGTTTGCTGTTTTTGCGCTAGTGGCCGGGCAAAACGTAGCGAAAATGGTCGAGCAGTGCCTTGAGTTTTCGCCACGTTTCGCGGTGATGGCCTATGAACCTAGTGCCAGTGAAGTACGTCGTCTGTTAGCTGAACAGGGGAGCAAAACCGAAGTTCTGGCGGGTGAACAGGCAGCCTGTGATGTTGCCGCCATGGATGAGGTTGACCAGGTAATGGCGGCTATTGTTGGTGCTGCCGGGCTACTACCCACACTTGCAGCGATAGATGCCGGCAAAGACGTTTTACTGGCGAATAAAGAGTCGCTGGTGACCTGTGGGCGGTTATTTATGGATGCGGTAGCACGCAGTAAAACCCGCCTGTTACCCATTGATAGTGAACATAACGCCATTTTTCAGAGTTTGCCTGAAACGATACAAAATCAGCTGGGCGCAGCCGATCTGCATGAGCATGGCGTATCCTCGATTATTCTTACCGGTTCCGGTGGCCCTTTTCGCGAAACCGCGATCGATACATTGTCAGCAATGACGCCAGAACAAGCCTGTCATCATCCTAACTGGTCAATGGGACGTAAAATCTCAGTAGATTCAGCCACTATGATGAACAAGGGGCTGGAATATATTGAGGCGCGCTGGTTATTTAATGCCTCAGCTGCACAAATGGAAGTCCTGATTCATCCTCAGTCGGTTATTCATTCCATGGTACGTTATCTGGATGGCAGTGTAATCGCGCAATTAGGCGAGCCTGATATGCGAACACCTATTGCCCATGCGATGGCGTTTCCACATCGTATTATCTCTGGCGTTCCACCGCTGGACTTCTGTAAAGCAGGGGCTTTGACGTTCTGTGAGCCCGATTACCAGCGTTATCCTTGTCTGAAACTGGCCATGGATGCGTTTGAGGTAGGGCAGGCTGCGACAACAGCGCTGAATGCTGCCAATGAGGTTTCAGTTGCAGCATTCCTGGAGAATCGTCTTAAATTTACAGATATTGCTGCAGTGAACAGCGAAGTGTTGTCTGATATTAATCTGTCAGAACCAGAGAGTATCGAGGAAGTTCTGGCTATTGATGCCGTGGCACGCGAGGTCGCTAAAAAACAGGTGATCCGTTTCTCATGTCGATGATAATTATTGATTGCTCATTGTCGCCATTTGTTCAGTTTGTGCTTCGATGATATAGTCTGCGTCACTTAATTGTCGGATGTGGCTGACAGTTAAGCGTAAAGCCGTGTCACAACACGGCTTTTTTGTATGGCTGGCTCTGGTGTTTTGACTATCGCTTCGTCCTTTTCAGGGAATTAATACGCGTTATGTTGTCTTCCAACGAACAATTAAGCGAATCCTTAGCGACGCACGGTGCCCGGCATGTTGCCATCATTATGGATGGCAATGGGCGCTGGGCAAAGTTGCAAGGGAAAATGAGGGTATTTGGTCATAAAGCAGGAGCAAAATCTGTTCGTCGTGCGGTGAGTTATGCGGCGAACAACGGTATCGATGCGCTCACGCTTTATGCCTTTAGCAGTGAAAACTGGAATCGCCCGGCACAAGAAGTTTCCGCATTGATGGAGCTTTTTGTCTGGGCTTTAGATAGTGAAGTAAAAAGCTTACATCGTCATAATGTACGTTTACGCATTATCGGTGATACCAGCCGATTTAATAGTCGTTTACAAGACCGGATCAAAAAAGCGGAAGCGCTGACTCATGAAAATACCGGTCTGACACTGAATATTGCTGCAAACTACGGTGGTCGCTGGGATATCATTCAGGGTGTTAAGTATCTTGCCTCACAGGTGCAAGAGGGGAAATTACGTCCGGACCAGATTGATGAGCAATTGCTGGGCAATCATATTTGCATGAATGAACAGCCTGCCGTTGATTTAGTAATTAGGACAGGAGGGGAGCATCGAATCAGTAATTTTCTTATCTGGCAGATTGCCTATGCGGAACTTTATTTTACCGATGTTCTTTGGCCTGATTTCGATGAACAAGACTTTGAAGGTGCGTTAAATGCTTTTGCAAATCGAGAGCGTCGTTTTGGTGGCGCCATGCCGGATAGTGAATAAACCAGCCGGGGGTCACTTTTGCTGAAATATCGTCTGATTTCTGCATTTATCATGATCCCTGCCGTGATAGCGGCACTCTTTTTGCTGCCACCAATGGGATTTGCGATAGCGACACTCATTATTTGCGTGCTGGCAGCCTGGGAGTGGGGGCAACTGGCAGGTTTTGTGACCCATTTTCAACGTATCGGACTGGCGATACTGTGTGGACTTCTGTTGGCCGTAATGTTGCTGGTATCATCAATGAGTCCTGTAGCCCCTAATTTACCCGTGATAGAATTTTCACTCTGGGCATCGTTAGGCTGGTGGATTATAGCGTTACTACTGGTATTATCTTATCCGGTATCAGCTACGTTCTGGCGGCATTCAAAGGTATTGCGCCTGGTGTTTGGCCTGTTAACCATTGTGCCGTTTTTCTGGGGCATGGTGGTACTGCGCAGCTGGCACTATGAAACGGATCAATATGCGGGTGCTATCTGGCTGCTGTATGTGATGTGCCTGGTATGGGCTGCCGATTCTGGTGCCTATATGTTTGGCAAGATGTTCGGTAAACATAAACTTGCGCCTAAAGTTTCTCCTGGCAAAACCTGGGAAGGTGTTGTCGGTGGATTAGTCACATCAGCCATTATCTCCCTGCTGTTTAGTCGCTGGGCCGATTTTGACGTGACGCCGACTATTTTACTCATTTGCTCTGTGGTGGCAGTACTTGCCTCGGTGCTGGGTGACTTAACCGAAAGCATGTTTAAGCGTGAAGCGGGCATCAAAGATAGCAGTCATCTTATACCCGGACATGGTGGTATTCTTGACCGAGTTGACAGCTTAACAGCTGCAATACCGGTTTTTAGCTGCCTGATGTTGCTGGTTTTTAGCACTATCTAATGGAATATTCTATGCTGAGCTTGCTCTGGAATTTGGCTGCATTTGTCATTGCACTGGGTGTTTTGATTACCGTGCATGAGTTTGGCCACTTTTGGGTTGCCCGGCGCTGTGGAGTACGGGTTGAACGCTTTTCTATTGGGTTTGGCAAAGCGTTGTGGCGTCGTACGGATCGTCACGGTACTGAATTTGTCATTGCTCTCATCCCTCTGGGGGGATACGTTAAAATGCTCGATGAGCGCGTTGAAACGGTCTCACCAGAAATGCGCCATTACGCGTTCAATAATAAAACGGTATCACAGCGTGCGGCTATCATTGCCGCAGGGCCGCTTGCCAACTTCATCTTTGCGATTTTTGCCTACTGGCTGGTATTTATTATCGGCGTGCCGAGTTTACGTCCGGTCGTAGGGGAAATTGTCCCAAATTCCATCGTCGCTGAAACACAAATTACATCTGGAATGGAACTTAAAGCGATAGATGGCATCGAAACGCCTGATTGGGATTCAGTGCGCTTAGCACTTTTTTCTAAAATCGGTGATGACAGTTTACGTATTGCTTATGCTCCATTTGGCACAGATCAAACGCGAGAAGCGACTCTTGATTTGAGCCACTGGCAGTTTGAACCTGATAAAGAGGATGCTATCACCTCATTAGGTTTCAGACCTCGGGGAGCACAGGTCAAAACTGTATTGCAAGAAGTACAGCCTCAGTCAGCTGCTGATAAAGCAGGTTTGCAAGCAGGCGACAGGATCGTTAAAGTCAATGGTCAGCCAGTGACTCAGTGGATGGATTTTGTTTATCTGGTTCGTGATAACCCAGGTCAGCCACTGATGGTCGAGGTCGACCGTAAAGGGGAAACCCGTGAGTTAACGCTTACCCCTGATAGCAAGCAGGGTAAAACGAAGTTAGAAGGATTTGCGGGAGTAGTACCAGAAGTCATCCCGCTACCTGAAGAGTACAAAACAGTAAAACAGTACGGACCGTTTGTTGCAGTCGCAGAAGCCACGGATAAAACCTGGCAACTGATGAAGCTCACGGTCAATATGCTGGGAAAATTAATAACCGGTGATGTAAAACTGAATAACCTCAGTGGGCCAATCTCAATTGCTCAAGGGGCAGGGATGTCAGCGGAATACGGTGTGATTTACTATCTCATGTTCTTGGCTCTTATCAGCATTAACTTAGGTATAATCAACCTGTTCCCTCTTCCTGTTCTGGACGGCGGACACCTGCTGTTTTTAGCAATTGAGAAACTAAAAGGCTCACCGGTTTCTGAGCGAGTTCAAGACGTTAGTTATCGCATTGGCTCTGTTTTGCTGGTGTTATTAATGGGGCTTGCACTTTTCAATGATTTCTCTCGTTTATAGAGAGAATAGGTTAGGAATAACGCGTAACAACGATGGCGATGAAAAAGTTGCTCATAGCGTCGCTGCTGTTTAGCAGCGCCACCGTATACGGTGCAGACGGGTTCGTAGTGAAGGACATTCATTTCGAAGGCCTGCAACGAGTTGCCGTTGGTGCGGCCCTCCTTAGCATGCCTGTTCGCGTTGGAGATAACATCTCTGACGAGGATATCAGTAATACAATTCGTTCGTTGTTTGCCACTGGCAACTTCGAAGACGTAAGAGTATTACGCGATGGTGATACACTTCTGGTTCAGGTCAAAGAACGCCCAACTATTGCGAACATCACTTTCTCTGGTAATAAGTCGGTGAAAGATGACATGCTCAAGCAAAACCTTGAAGCTTCAGGGGTGCGTGTGGGTGAGTCTCTGGATCGTACTACGATTGCTGATATCGAAAAGGGACTTGAAGATTTCTACTACAGCGTAGGTAAATACAGTGCTAGCGTGAAAGCGGTAGTCACACCATTGCCAAGAAACCGCGTTGACTTAAAACTGGTATTCCAGGAAGGGGTTTCTGCGAAGATTCAGCAGATTAACATCGTCGGTAATAAAGTCTTTACCACTGAAGAGCTGATCTCTCAGTTCCAGCTGCGTGACGAAGTGCCTTGGTGGAACGTTGTTGCTGATCGTAAATATCAGAAACAAAAACTGGCCGGTGACCTTGAGACTCTGCGTAGTTACTACCTTGACCGTGGTTATGCGCGCTTCAACATTGACTCTACACAGGTCAGCCTGACGCCGGACAAGAAAAATATTTATGTCACTATCAACATTACCGAAGGCGAGAAGTATAAGCTGAACGGCGTTGAAGTGAAGGGCAATCTGGCCGGTCATTCGGCGGAAATCGAAAGCCTGACGGTATTCGAGCCTGATGAGCTGTACAGCGGGGCTAAAGTGACCCGAATGGAAGACGGCATTAAGAAGCTGCTCGGCCGTTATGGTTATGCTTATCCACGAGTACAGACTCAGCCTGAAATCAATGACGCTGATAAAACGGTAAAACTGCATGTCAGTGTTGATGCAGGGAATCGTTTCTACGTTCGTAAAATCCGCTTTGAAGGTAACGATACCAGCAAAGACGTGGTTCTGCGTCGTGAAATGCGTCAGATGGAAGGTGCCTGGCTTGGTAGCGATTTAGTCGATGCCGGTAAAGAACGTCTGAACCGTCTGGGATATTTTGAAACCGTCGATGTTGATACTCAGCGTGTTTCTGGTATTCCTGACCAGGTTGATATCATCTACAAAGTTAAAGAGCGAAATACCGGCAGCTTAAACTTTGGCGTTGGCTATGGTACGGAAAGTGGCGTTAGCTTCCAGGTTGGCGTTCAGCAGGATAACTGGTTAGGTACGGGCTATTCTGTCGGTATCAGCGGTACCAAGAATGACTACCAGACCTATGCGGAATTATCAGTAACCGACCCGTATTTTACTGTCGATGGTGTCAGCCTTGGCGGACGTCTGTTCTATAATGACTTTAAAGCGAATGATGCTGACCTTTCTGACTATACGAATAAAAGTTATGGTCTGGACAGCACGCTCGGTTTCCCTGTCAACGAGTACAACACGTTGCGTCTGGGATTAGGTTATGTTCACAACTCATTGTCTAACATGCAGCCGCAGGTCGCTATGTGGCGTTATCTGGACTCGATGGGTGAAAATCCTTCCCGGGATGTCAAAGCGAATGACTTTACGGCAGATGACTTCACGCTGAACTATGGCTGGACTTATAACAAACTCGACCGCGGCTACTTCCCGACGGAAGGTTCTCGCGTTAACCTGAATGGTAAAGTGACCGTTCCTGGTTCAGAAAATGAGTTTTATAAAGTTACGCTGGATACGGCAAGTTACTTCCCTATCAACCAGGACAGAACCTGGGTGGTACTGGGCAGAACACGCTGGGGCTATGGAGATGGTTTAGGCGGCAAAGAGATGCCGTTCTATGAAAACTTCTATGCCGGTGGTTCCAGTACAGTACGTGGATTCCAGTCCAATAACATCGGTCCTAAAGCCGTTTACTACGGCCCGGATCAGCGTAACTGTTCAACCGGAACTTATTGTTCGTCTGATGATGCTGTCGGCGGTAATGCAATGGGTGTGGCAAGCCTCGAGCTGATTACACCAACGCCATTCCTGAGTGAGCAGTATGCTAACTCTGTACGTACCTCACTGTTTATGGACGCAGGTACAGTATGGGATACTAATTGGGATAATTCGGCTGCCATGCAAGCTGCAGGCGTGCCAAATTACAGCAAACCAGGTGATATTCGTATGTCAGCAGGTATTGCCTTGCAGTGGATGTCGCCGCTGGGACCACTGGTATTCTCCTATGCTAAGCCTGTGAAAACTTATGAAGGTGATAAGTCAGAGCAGTTCCAATTTAACATTGGTAAAACTTGGTAGTTTGTATTGGTGTGACCTGGAATGGGACGTGCAGTAACAGAGTGAACCTGTCAGCCTTCAGGCTGGCAGGGAATCAAAAAAGACGTGTTTTCGGACACACATTGGGATGGTAAGGAGTTCATTTTGAAAAAGTGGTTAGTTGCCGCAGGTCTTGGTATTGCTTTAGTTACTTCTGCCAGTGTTCAGGCAGCTTCTGACATTGCAGTCGTAAATATGGGCAGTTTATTCCAGCAAGTTGCACAGAGCTCAGGTGTTTCCAATACACTGGAAAATGAGTTCAAAGGCCGTGCTTCTGAGCTGCAAAGCCTGGAAACGAATCTGCAAACTAAGATGCAACGTCTGCAACGTGATGGTTCTACCATGAAAACGGCAGAACGTAATAAGCTGGAAAGCCAGGTAATGTCTGAGCGTGAAGCTTTCGCCAGCAAAGCACAGGCATTCGAGCAAGACCGTAACCGTCGTTCTAACGAAGAACGTGGCAAACTGGTCACCCGTATCCAGGCTGCAGTGAAGAAAGTTGCCGACGACAAGCGTTATGATGTTGTACTGGATGCCAGTACTGTTGCTTATACCGGTAAGAACGTTACAGATATCACATCAGACGTACTGAAACAGGTTAAATAAGCCATGGTTTCGATTCGACTGGCTGATTTAGCTCAGCAGTTGGATGCGGAATTGCACGGTGATGGCGAGCTCGTCATCACCGGCGTCGCATCTATGCAAACGGCCCAGGCCGGCCAGGTAACGTTTATCGTTAATCCACGTTACCGTGAACAGCTGACAACCTGTCAGGCTTCTGCTGTCGTAATGACAGAAGCAGACCTGCCTTATGCTAAAAGCGCTGCATTAGTTGTTAAGAACCCTTATCTTACCTATGCACGCATGGCACAAATTCTTGATACCACGCCTCAGCCTGCCAGCAATATCGCACCCAGTGCGGTGATTGATGCCAGTGCTGTGCTTGGTAAGAACGTCTCAATTGGTGCCAATGCCGTTATCGAATCTGGTGTCGAACTAGGTGATAATGTCGTCATTGGTGCCGGTTGTTTTGTCGGTAAAAAGACTAAAATTGGCTCCGGCAGTCGTTTATGGGCGAACGTCTCAATTTATCATGAGATTGAAATCGGCTCAGATTGTCTGGTTCAGTCCGGAACGGTAATCGGTGCTGATGGCTTTGGCTATGCCAACGATCGCGGTAACTGGATAAAAATACCGCAGCTGGGTCGAGTGATTATCGGCAATAAGGTTGAAATTGGTGCCTGTACTACCATCGATCGTGGCGCACTGGATGACACGATAATCGGTAATGGTGTTATTATTGATAACCAGTGCCAGATAGCCCATAACGTCGTGATTGGTGACAATACGGCGGTTGCTGGCGGTGTTATTATGGCCGGTAGCCTGAAAATTGGTCGCTACTGCATGATAGGTGGCGCCAGTGTAATTAATGGTCATATGGAAATCTGTGACAAGGTGAATATCACCGGAATGGGAATGGTTATGCGCCCAATAACCGAACCTGGTGTATACTCCTCTGGTATTCCATTGCAGCCAAATAAAGTGTGGCGTAAAACCGCGGCACTGGTGATGAATATTGATGACATGAGCAAACGCTTAAAAGCCATCGAACGTAAGGTCAATCAACAAGATTGAGCACCAGTTTTGCCGTGTATACCGACACTGACACTTAAGGTCAGCGGTCAGGATATAGCGCCAATTGATTTGCGGCCTGCGACTTTCTCCGGATAGTCGCAGGCCGTGTTATTACTGCCATTTAGCATATTTAGACAGGAAGAGTATTTTGACAACTGACACTCATACTCTGCACATTGAAGAGATTTTAGAGTTGCTCCCGCATCGTTATCCGTTCTTGCTGGTGGATCGCGTTTTGGACTTTGAAGAAGGCCATTTTCTGCGGGCGGTAAAAAATGTTTCTGTTAATGAACCATTTTTCCAGGGCCATTTTCCAGGTAAACCGATTTTCCCCGGTGTACTGATTTTGGAAGCGATGGCGCAGGCGACCGGTATTCTGGCATTTAAAAGCGTAGGTAAACTGGAACCAGGCGAGCTGTACTACTTCGCGGGTATCAATGACGCACGCTTTAAACGACCGGTAGTACCTGGCGACCAGATGATTATGGAAGTAACCTTTGAGAAAACCCGTCGCGGTCTGACGCGTTTCAAAGGCGTTGCAACAGTGGACGGTAAGATTGTTTGCGAAGCAACAATGATGTGTGCACGTAGCCGGGAGACCTAATTCGTGATTGATAAATCTGCCTTTATTCATCCATCAGCCATTGTTGAAGAGGGTGCCGTTATTGGCGCTAATGTTAACATTGGTCCATTTTGTATTGTCGGCTCTGACGTCGAAATTGGTGACGGGTCCGTACTGAAGTCTCATGTTGTTATCAACGGTCATACTAAAATTGGTCGCGATAATGAGATTTATCAGTTCACGTCTATCGGTGAAGTTAACCAGGATCTGAAATACGCCGGTGAGCCTACGCGTGTTGAAATTGGTGACCGTAACCGTATTCGTGAAAGCGTGACGATTCATCGGGGGACCGCTCAGGGTGGTGGATTAACGAAGGTAGGCAGCGATAATCTGCTGATGATTAATGCGCACGTTGCGCATGATTGTACTGTCGGAAATCGCTGTATCCTCGCGAATAATGCCACCCTGGCCGGACATGTTTCTGTCGATGATTTCGCCATTATTGGTGGTATGACCGCAGTACATCAATTCTGTATTATTGGTGCTCATGTCATGGTCGGCGGCTGTTCGGGTGTAGCCCAGGATGTACCCCCTTATGTTATCGCTCAGGGTAACCATGCCACTCCATTCGGAGTGAACATTGAAGGGTTGAAGCGTCGTGGTTTCAGCAAAGAGGCAATTAACGCCATCCGTCATGCATACAAAGCGCTTTACCGTAGCGGTAAAACTCTGGAAGAAGCTAAGCCGGAAATTGCTGAAATTGCAGCACAACACCCGGAGGTGAATGCCTTTATCGAATTCTTTGCGCGTTCAACGCGTGGCGTGATTCGTTAAATGAAGGCTGGACGTCCCCTTACGATTGCACTGGTCGCCGGAGAAACCTCCGGCGATATTCTTGGTGCAGGCCTGATACGTGCCCTGAAAGCACAAGTCCCGGATGCACGCTTCGTTGGCGTTGCCGGTCCCTTGATGCAGGCAGAAGGCTGTGAAGCCTGGTATGAAATGGAAGAACTGGCAGTGATGGGTATTGTCGAGGTCGTTTCTCGCCTGCGCCGCCTGCTGCATATTCGTGCCGATTTAACCAAACGTTTTACCGCATTACAGCCAGATGTCTTTGTGGGTATCGACGCGCCTGATTTTAATATTACGCTTGAAGGTAAGCTTAAAGCGCGTGGGATCAAAACTATCCACTACGTAAGCCCTTCCGTTTGGGCCTGGCGACAAAAACGGGTTTTCAAAATTGGCAAAGCTACCGATCTGGTACTGGCATTTTTACCTTTTGAAAAAGCGTTTTACGATAAATTTAATGTTCCTTGTCGGTTTATTGGCCATACGATGGCGGATGCGATTCCGCTGACGCCGGATAAACAGGCAGCCAGACGTACGCTGGGTATAGCTCCTGAGGCAAAATGTCTGGCATTGTTACCGGGAAGCCGCAACGCTGAAGTTGAGATGCTCAGCGCTGATTTTCTGCGTACCGCACAGATACTGCGTAAACGCTGGCCGGCACTTCAAGTTTTGGTGCCACTTGTGAATAGCAAACGCCGGGAACAGTTCGAGAGAATTAAAGCTGAAATTGCTCCGGAGCTTGACGTCCATCTGCTGGATGGCAAGGCGCGTGAAGCAATGATTGCCAGCGATGCCGCTTTACTGGCCTCAGGTACTGCAGCTCTTGAATGTATGTTAGCAAAATGTCCTATGGTCGTTGGCTATCGTATGAAGCCTTTCACCTTCTGGCTGGCAAAGCGCCTGGTTAAAACTGACTATGTTTCTCTGCCTAATTTGCTGGCAGGAAGAGAGCTGGTGACCGAGCTTCTGCAAGATGAATGCGAGCCTATCGCTCTGGCAACCGCTTTACTGCCGTTGCTGGAAGAAAGCAGCGAAAGTCATGAGATGCATGAAGAGTTTCTCCGCCTGCATCAGCTGATTCGTTGTAATGCTGATGAGCAGGCGGCGGCGGCGGTACTGGAGCTGGCGCAATGATTGAGTTTATCTATCCTCACTCGCATCTGGTTGCGGGCGTCGATGAAGTCGGTCGCGGACCGCTGGTCGGAGCCGTGGTAACCGCTGCTGTGATTCTTGATCCAGCAAGGCCGATTATCGGTCTGGCAGATTCAAAAGCGCTTTCAGAAAAACGCCGTCTTTCTCTGTTTGATGAGATAGTCGAAAAAGCGCTAAGCTGGAGCCTCGGACGGGCAGAACCGGAAGAGATTGACCGCCTGAATATTCTGCACGCCACTATGCTGGCGATGCAACGCGCTGTTGCCGGGTTGAGTATCGTGCCTGAATATGTCCTGATTGATGGTAACCGCTGTCCCTCCCTGCCGATGCCTTCACTGGCAGTGGTTAAAGGGGATAGCCGAGTCGCTGAAATCAGTGCGGCATCAATACTGGCTAAAGTGACCCGCGATCGCGAGATGATTGAACTGGATGCTCGTTTTCCGCAATATGGTTTTGCCCAACATAAAGGGTATCCGACCGCTCTTCACCTGGAGAGACTGGCTGAACATGGTGCTACTGAGCATCATCGTCGCAGCTTTGCTCCTGTCAAACGCTCACTTGGGCTGCTCTCCTGATAATCAGGTATCAGAGCAGAATTAATGGATGACAGATGGCTGAACCCCGCTTTATTCACCTTCGGGTGCACAGTGACTATTCTATGATTGATGGCCTGGCGAAAGTCGGGCCGTTAGTCAAAAAAAATGCTGCCTTAAATCTGCCTGCACTGGCGATTACCGATTTCACCAACCTGTGTGGCTTAGTGAAATTTTATGGTTCCGCGCATGGCGCAGGAATGAAGCCGATTATCGGTGCTGATTTTAATGTCGCCACCCCTCTGCTGGGTGATGAGTTTAGCCATTTGACGGTGCTGGCAGCGAATAATACCGGATATCATAACCTTACATTGTTGATATCCCGCGCATACCAGCGTGGCTACGGTCCTGCAGGTCCTTATATTGATATCGAGTGGCTGGCGGAGCTTAACGAAGGCCTGATTCTGATTTCCGGTGGTCGGCTGGGCGATATCGGTAAAATGCTATTGCGCGGCAATCAGCCTCTGGCTGAACAGTGTCTGGAATTCTATCAGCAATATTTTGCCGATCGTTTCTATCTGGAGCTCATTCGCACTGGTCGTCCGGATGAAGAACAGTATATCCACGCAGCGGTCGATTTTGCACAGATTCACGGCTTGCCTGTGGTGGCAACCAATGATGTACGGTTTATTAATGCCGAAGATTTTGATGCCCATGAAATTCGTGTTGCGATACACGATGGCTTCACGCTTGATGATCCTAAACGCCCGCGCAACTATACCTCACAGCAATATATGCGCAGTGAAGAGGAGATGTGTGAGCTTTTCTCAGACATCCCTGAGGCACTAGAAAATACGGTTGAGATTGCCAGGCGCTGTAACACCACCGTCCGGCTCGGTGAATATTTTTTACCTCAGTTCCCGACTGGTGAGATGACGACCGAAGACTTCCTGGTACTGAAATCCCGGGAAGGGCTGGAAGAGCGTCTTGAGTTCTTATTCCCGGAGCCTGAAGTTCGTGCCGAGAAACGCGGCGAATATGATGAGCGACTGGATATTGAACTTCAGGTGATTAACCAGATGGGCTTCCCGGGTTACTTCCTGATAGTCATGGAATTTATTCAGTGGTCCAAAGATAACGGGGTTCCTGTAGGACCTGGGCGAGGCTCTGGTGCGGGTTCGCTGGTCGCTTATGCATTGAGCATTACCGATCTCGATCCGCTCGAATTTGACCTCCTGTTTGAACGTTTTCTGAATCCAGAGCGCGTATCGATGCCTGACTTCGATATCGATTTCTGTATGGAAAAACGCGATCTGGTAATTGATCACGTCGCAGAAATGTACGGGCGTGAAGCGGTATCACAGATAATCACTTTCGGTACTATGGCGGCCAAGGCAGTTATTCGTGACGTTGGACGCGTATTGGGGCATCCCTACGGCTTTGTCGACAGGATTTCAAAACTGATCCCGCCCGATCCGGGTATGACCCTGGCGAAAGCCTTTGAAGTAGAACCTCAGCTGCCAGAAATCTATGAGGCAGATGAAGAGGTTAAAGCGCTGATCGATATGGCGCGCCAGCTTGAAGGTGTCACTCGAAATGCCGGTAAACATGCCGGTGGTGTCGTTATAGCACCCACCAAAATTACCGATTTCGCCCCATTATATTGTGACGAGCAGGGTCAGCATCCGGTTACTCAGTTTGATAAGAACGATGTGGAATATGCAGGTTTAGTCAAATTCGACTTCCTTGGTCTGCGTACGCTCACTATCATCAACTGGGCGCTGGAAATGATCAATGCCAAACGGGAGAAGAAGGGTGAAGATCCCTTAGATATTGCGGCTATTCCGTTGTATGACAAAAAAAGCTTCGATATGCTACAGCGTTCGGAGACGACCGCCGTATTCCAGCTTGAATCCCGCGGTATGAAAGATTTGATCAAGCGTCTGCAGCCGGACTGTTTTGAAGACATGATAGCCCTGGTAGCGCTGTTCCGTCCGGGGCCCTTGCAGTCGGGCATGGTGGATAACTTTATTGACCGTAAACACGGTCGCGAAGCGATTTCCTACCCTGATATTCAGTGGCAGCATGAAAGCCTGAAACAGGTGCTGGAGCCGACGTATGGCATTATCCTCTATCAAGAACAGGTAATGCAGATTGCCCAGGTTCTCTCGGGTTATACTCTGGGCGGGGCGGATATGTTACGTCGTGCCATGGGTAAAAAGAAACCCGAGGAAATGGCGAAACAGCGCTCAAGTTTTGAAGATGGCGCCAAAAATAATGGTGTGGATGGCGAACTGGCCATGCATATCTTTGACCTGGTAGAAAAATTTGCCGGTTACGGATTTAACAAATCGCACTCCGCAGCCTATGCGCTGGTTTCGTATCAGACACTTTGGTTGAAAGCGCACTATCCGGCTGAGTTTATGGCTGCGGTAATGACGGCTGACATGGATAATACCGATAAAATTGTCGGCCTGGTTGATGAATGCTGGCGTATGGGGCTGAAAATACTGCCACCGGATATTAACTCCGGGCTTTATCACTTCCACGTCAATGATGATGATGAAATTGTCTATGGCATAGGGGCGATTAAAGGTGTTGGCGAAGGGCCGATTGAAGCGATTATAGAAGCCCGAAATGAAGGCGGATATTTCCGTGAGCTGTTTGATCTCTGTGCCAGAACCGATACTAAAAAGCTTAATCGGCGGGTGCTGGAAAAACTGATTATGTCCGGTGCGTTTGACCGGCTTGGTCCTCACCGTGCTGCGTTAATGAATGCGCTGGGCGATGCACTGAAAGCCGCCGATCAGCATGCGAAAGCAGAAGCGATTGGTCAGGCGGATATGTTTGGCGTGCTGGCCGAAGAGCCGGAGCAGGTTGAAAAGTCTTACGCCAGCGTTGTCTGCTGGCCGGAACAACGGGTACTGGATGGCGAACGTGAGACCTTAGGATTGTATCTTACGGGTCACCCTATCACTCAGTACCTGAAAGAAATTGAGCGTTACGTCGGTGGCGTGCGCCTGAAAGAGATGCATCCGACAGATCGTGGTAAAGTGGCTACGGCTGCCGGATTGGTAATTGCCTCGCGGGTAATGGTCACTAAGCGAGGCAATCGTATCGGTATCTGTACACTGGATGACCGTTCAGGTCGTCTGGAAGTGATGTTATTTACAGATGCGCTAGAAAAGTACCAGCATTTGCTGGAAAAAGACCGTATCCTGATCGTTAGCGGACAAGTCAGCTTTGATGACTTCAGCGGAGGGCTTAAAATGATGGCCCGAGAGCTGATGGATATCGATGAAGCACGTGAAAAATATGCGCGTGGACTTGCTATCTCGCTGACGGACAGGCAAATTGATGACCAGCTTTTAAACCGTCTCCGTCAGTCTCTGGAACCCCATCGTTCGGGGACAATTCCGGTACATCTCTACTATCAGAGGTCGGATGCACGGACCCGGCTGCGCTTCGGTGCAACCTGGCGTGTTTCTCCAAACGATCGTTTACTAAACGATCTGCGGACCCTGATAGGTTCGGAGCAGGTGGAACTGGAATTTGACTAAAACAGGAATATTATGAGTCTGAATTTCCTTGATTTCGAACAGCCGATTGCAGAGCTGGAAGCGAAAATTGATTCCCTGATGTCGGTTAGCCGTCAGGATGAAAAACTGGATATTAATCTGGATGACGAAGTTCAGCGCTTGCGTGAAAAAAGCGCTGAGCTGACACGTAAAATCTTCGCAGATTTAGGTGCATGGCAAATTGCTCAACTGGCACGTCATCCACAACGTCCTTATACGCTTGACTACATTCGAATGGCGTTTGATGACTTTGATGAATTAGCGGGCGATCGTGCCTACGCTGATGACAAAGCTATTGTGGGTGGAACGGCGCGTCTTGATGGGCGTCCAGTGATGATCATTGGTCATCAGAAAGGGCGTGAAACCAAAGAGAAAATTCGTCGTAACTTTGGCATGCCAGCGCCGGAAGGTTACCGTAAGGCTTTACGCCTGATGGAAATGGCTGAGCGTTTTAAAATGCCAATTATTACCTTCATTGATACTCCTGGTGCCTATCCTGGTGTCGGAGCAGAAGAGCGCGGACAGTCTGAAGCTATCGCACGTAACCTGCGTGAAATGTCCCGCCTGAAAGTACCTATTATCTGTACTGTCGTCGGTGAAGGCGGTTCCGGTGGTGCGCTGGCGATTGGCGTGGGTGATAAAGTGAATATGCTGCAGTACAGCACCTATTCCGTTATCTCCCCGGAAGGCTGTGCTTCCATTTTATGGAAGAGCGCCGATAAAGCCCCGCTGGCTGCTGAAGCCATGGGTATTATTGCTCCACGCCTGAAAGAACTTAAGCTGATTGATACGGTCATCACTGAACCTTCGGGTGGTGCTCACCGTAACCCTGAGCAGATAGCTGCGTCTTTACGTACCCAGCTGCTGGCAGATTTGGCCGATCTTGATGTGCTGAATACTGAGGAGCTGTTAAACCGTCGTTATCATCGTTTGATGAATTACGGCTACGCATAATCAGCGGGAAGTATTCGGGTAAGTTAAATGACACCCTGCAAGTGCTAACAGCTTGCAGGGTGTTTTATTTTCAGGCGAGCATGGGGGACTTTTATGTTAGGGTTAAAGCAGGTGCATCATATCGCGATTATTGCCACGGATTATGCCCGCAGCAAGCAGTTCTATTGTGATGTATTAGGTTTCACGTTACAGGCTGAAGTGTACCGGGAGGAACGTGATTCGTGGAAAGGCGATTTAGCCTTGAATGGTCAGTATGTTATCGAGCTTTTTTCCTTTCCCTCTCCTCGTGCCAGAGCCAGCTATCCTGAGGCCTGTGGATTACGGCATTTAGCCTTTAGCGTCGATGATATTCACCGGGCAATACAGCACCTTGAACACCACTTCGTGGTGTGTGAAGCGGTTCGGATCGACCCGGTTACTGAAAAACTGTTTACCTTTTTCACCGATCCTGATGGTTTACCACTCGAGCTTTATCAACAGTAACCTTCTGTAGCTACTCAGGTTGTTTTAGATAAGATTATGGATATCAGCCAACTTCTGACTTTTTTACAATCACATCGTCGTCTGCTGGTAGCCTTCAGCGGCGGACTTGACTCAACGGTCTTATTACACCAGTTAACGCTACTACGTGACTCTGTAGCACCAGATCTCCAGCTCCGTGCTATGCATGTTCATCACGGCTTAAGTGCGCGGGCCGATAGCTGGGTTGCCCACTGTCAGTCTCTTTGCCATCAATGGAATGTCCCCCTGGAAGTGGCTTATGTTAAGTTGCCCGCAGGTGGACAGGGAATTGAGGCAGAGGCCCGGCAGGCGCGTTATCAGGCATTAACTCAGACACTCTTCAGGGATGAAGTTCTCCTGACAGCACAGCATCAGGACGATCAGTGTGAAACAGTCTTACTATCCCTGAAACGGGGGAGTGGTCCGGCAGGTTTATCGGCAATGCCTGAGCGGCTTGATTTTGCGCATACCCAGCTGTTACGCCCTTTACTGAATACGAGCCGTGCCGAGCTTGAGCGCTGGGCGGATGAGTATAAGCTGAGCTGGATAGAGGACGAGAGTAACCAGGACGATAAATACGATCGTAATTTTTTACGTTTACGCGTGCTCCCCGTTATCCAGCAGCGCTGGCCGCATTTTGCCCGAAGTGTGACGCGCAGTGCGCAGTTATGCGGGGAGCAGGAACAGCTGCTGGATGAACTGCTGGCGGAACAACTCACAGACGTAATGTCAGATAAGGGCTCGCTGCATATTGCTCCGCTCTGTGAAATGAGCGATGCCCGACGCTATGCAATTCTGAGACGCTGGTTCAGATTTCACCAGGCAATGATGCCTTCGAGGTCGGCCCTGCAACGGATGTGGCAGGAAGTTGCCCTGAGCAGGGAGGATGCCAGTCCGCGGTTTCAACTGGGGCAGCATGAAGTTCGACGCTTTCAGGGGGCGTTATACTGGGTGCCGATGACTCATACCGATAAAGATAAAATTTATGCCTGGCCTGAGCCTTTTACACCTCTGACACTGAGTGGGCTTGGTACTTTGTCATCGGTACGGCGTAACGGAACAGTCGTTCGTACACCTGAATCTGATGAAGCAGTGACGGTGCGATTTAAAGCCAGTGGCTTACACCATATTGTCGGTCGTGATAAAGGGCGAATGCTGAAAAAAATATGGCAGGAGCTCAATATTCCCCCCTGGCAACGCGAAATAACACCATTACTGTTTTACGGGGAGCAGCTAATTGCGGCAGTTGGAGTCTTTGTCACCAAAGAGGGTGAAGCTTCAGTCAGTGATAGCTGGCAGATAGTTTTTAACCCGGGTGATGGGTCGGTCGCTTGAAGGGGCTGTAACTGCCCCACCTGGCAAGCCAGCGGCCTGTCGGGTGGGCATTGTCTCTTTAATAACGGTTCATTCTTCGCTGACAATGATAGTGCCAATATCAGGATGGCTGAAGCTGTGTATCCTATCGAGACGTATTTCTCGTTTATTCTCGCTACTCTCTACTACCAGATACTCGATGTTCTTGCGAGATACCAGATCCTGAGCTTTCGCTTTGAAAACTTCAGTATCTTTTAACTCCAGCGTGATAAGTAAATGCCGCTGGCAGGCAAGCTCAAGATTATCGTAGTCGTCGCAATTGATGGGTTGGTAGACATCATTCATTGACATAATCGCTCACCAGTAAGTTAGCGGCAGCATAAGCCGCCTGTTCCCTGACCGACTCAGATATTGCTTCGCTGGATGCAACGTTGTTAAGAACCATCAAAACGCAATTTAGCGCATCCGGAACGTATCCCAAATCACCACTTGCGATTTCTGCATAGCGCTTTCGTATCAGCTCACAATACTTTTCCACACACCCTCCTTCCAGAAGCCTGACTTTGCGGCATGTAATCCATCACTCTACGAAGATAAATCCTGTTTAGCAAGGCGACTATATCACAGTGATTGATTTGAAATAAATGAGTCTGCTAATGACAGAGATTAGGCAACAGCCTTTTAGGGAAATCTTCGCTACAATAGCGACAATTATTGAAAGGAGGAATGATGGCGTTAAAAGCAACAATTTATAAAGCAGTGGTGAATGTAGCCGATCTTGACAGGAATCTGTTTCTGGATAGCCATCTCACACTGGCACGTCATCCCTCTGAAACCCAAGAACGCATGATGTTACGTTTATTGGCCTGGATTAAATACGCTAACGAACGGTTACAATTTACCCGTGGATTATGTGCTGACGATGAGCCAGAGGTGTGGTTAAAAAACGACCACCTGGGAATCGATTTATGGATAGAGCTAGGCCTTCCGGAAGAACGGCGTTTGAAAAAAGCCTGTAGTCAGTCGGCCGAAGTTGCACTCTTTACCTATAATAGTCGTGCAGCCCAAGTGTGGTGGCAGCAACATCAGAGCAAGGCAAGCCAGTTTAAGAATCTATCTATCTGGTATCTGGACGATGAACAACTTGGCAAGTTAAGTGATTTCGCTACCCGAACGATGAATCTGCAAGCGACCATTCAGGATGGTGCTATCTGGTTGTCTGACGATACCAGTAATCTGGAAATCCACTTTACCTGTTGGCTACAATCAGCATGATTAGAGTTTCGCAAAGATTATCCATTCCGGAAAATGAAGTCGTGATGACAGCTATCCGATCCCAGGGCGCGGGTGGACAGCATGTCAATAAGACCTCGACAGCCATTCATTTACGGTTTGATATCTCTGCCTCCAGCCTGCCAGAATCTGATAAAGCTCAGTTACTGGGGCGAACTCACCATTTAATTACGCCTGAAGGGATTGTGGTGATTAAAGCGCAGTCCTATCGCAGCCAGGATATGAATCGTGAGGCTGCGCTGGCTCGTTTAGTGGCACTTATTCAGGAATTAACGGTCGTACCTAAAAGCCGTAAAGCAACCAAACCCACGCGAGCGTCGAAAGAACGTCGTCTGGTGTCAAAAGCGCAAAAATCAGAAACGAAATCCCGGCGTGGCAAGCTCCGTGATTATTCCCACTAGCCGCAGGGATGGGTATCCGCATAAGGAAGAGACAATGAGTAAAAAAGTTCTGACCGTAGTCGCAGTACTCAGTTTATTTGCTCTGTTTGGCTGTAATAATCGCAATGATACTCAGGCGGTTGCCTCTGAACACACCATGCCATTGAAACCGATGCAGCAAAGCTATCGGGGCATCATTCCCTGTGCCGATTGTGAAGGTATTGAAGCCTCGCTGTATCTTGATGCATCAGGTACCTGGATAATGAATTATATCTATCTGGGGAAAAATACCTCATTCGCGAGTTATGGTGAGTGGGCCCGTACCGGGAATAAACTGGTACTGACATCAAGCCAGGGCGAGAAGCAGTATTTCTTACCTAAAGATGACAGCCTGGTTATGCTGGACGCTGAAGGAGAGCCAATTCAGTCATCACTGAATTTCACGCTCAAAGCGGTCAGCCTCACATTACCGACGACCCCGATGGCCATGAAAGGGGAATATACCTATATGGCCGATGCCGCAATATTCAAAGATTGTGGCAGCGGGAAAATTTATCCGGTCGACAGCAATGCCGCCCTGCAAAATGCTTATCTGGACGTTCGCGATGAAAACGTTCTGCCAGTATTACTGCAATTTGATGCGCATTTTATTCAGCAGCCGAAACCGGATAGCGACACGCTCCAGAATGTTCTGGTGTCAGATGGTAAGGCAAAATTCTTTCCCGGGAAAAACTGTCAAAGTTGATAGTATCTGTGCTTAATGAAACGGATTGCGTAGAAATATAAATTTTTACGCTTTCTTATCTGGTTAATACAAAGTAATAACCTAGAAACTGAACTGGATCCCGAGACTGGCATTGACCGGACTTTCTATTTTATTGCCCTTTTGATAATCCATTTCGGCCCATGCCGATAAGTTGTCTGCTATCTGCAGCGTACTTCCTAAACCATATTTACCGCATGTCCCGGTGTCGGGAAGCGGTAAGGTTATTCCATTGATCATCAGAGTATTATCGCCGACTAATTCACGGGATATCGCTATTTTAAGATAAGGATGAACGCGTGAATTTTTAAGGCTGAATGGTACTCCTAATACGACTCCTGCTTCGCCATCCAGATTGGATGTTTTGGGTAACGTGGTTGCCAGTCCATTATCCAGAACGTGATCCACTTTACTGGTCCGGAAATAGCTTGTTTTCCCATAGGGTGTTAATGCCAGCATTTGCGTTAAGGGTATAAGATAACCTACTTCGGAAGCCAGAGTGAATCCATATTGATGATACTGGCCTGTTGTTATCTGATTATTATTCATGGTGACATTAATTTCATGGGAAAATTTATTTATTTTTAGGGCGTTATCCCAATAGAAACCTGAATTATCTAACCATGCAGCATACAGACCACCACTCTCACTGTTGATGTTACCCTGTCCTGTTTTTTCAGATTTAATGGCTGTATTGCTGTCAGAAAGAAAACCACCCAGTAACCAGCGGCCATAGTTAAAATGAATACTGTTATCAAGACCTATTTGTACCCCTTGAAGATGAGCATGGAAGCCAGAGTTATTACTGGTGGTGAAGTGGCTGCTATTTTTTAAATATCGCATCCAGAGTGAGAACGTTTCTCCATGATAGCTTATATCCTTCCTGCGTTGGTGGATCGAGCTCATCTCGGTTGACATAATATATCGGGAGGCACTGGCCATATTCATGACGGCCTGTGCGCTACGGCTCATCGTTGGGGTACTGTTTTTTACGATGGGTTGATGGCTGACTGGGTGGGAAATACTCATAGTACTCTGTATCGCTGTGGAAGCTGGTTGGGCAGATAACTTTCCGAAGTCAGTGTCACTATTGCCAGCGTATTCGGGAGATAAATACCAATCGCTGTGCCCTGCAGTTTGGTTATGTTGTAGGGTATATTGCCATACGCCAGCTTCGACAATACCGTTGCTATTCAGTAAATCAAAATGTGCATCCCCTTTATCGATACAGATAAGGGGAACCCGCTGTGGTGTTATGGGTTCATAACCACTATCTTCAATAGTCAGACCAAAACGACCGGATGCAGACTCATGGACTATGATTTTATCACTTAGTCCTCCCGCTAAATGGCTGCTCAGTATAAAATCTCCGCTACCAGAGAGCGTATTCATCTTAAGCTGATTAAATTGCATCTGAGGAATATACCCTTCCATGCTTAATGAACTACCAGGCTGCATAACAAGGTGGTCAATATGAGTGATTATCATATCACCGGTTTGTTTATGATAGTCATTATCATCATGTTTATCTATCCATTCTGAAGAGGGGGAAATAAAGGCTTTGCCAGCAAGGTTTAGATTTCCAATATAAACATTTCCTGATATTTCTGGTGTGCCGAAAGATATATTGCCATTGGTTCTATGAACATTCTTGATATTTAATCTGGCATTTTTTTCAACAATTAAATACCCTGCTGAAATAGAACCTGTTTCCATGATAAGGTGGCTTTGGTCATTAAATTTTGTGTTTTGGATAATCGGATAACTCAATAATTCTTCACCTGCATTAAACATATGAATAGAACTACGATCACTTACATTAGAGTTACTCAGTAATGAATTCCCATTAAGAGCAAGATGTGAATCTCCGGTTAATCGCAGAGAGTCAGCTTTATTGCCTTGATACAGATGTAATTTCCGATTGTGATAATTTTTGCCTGACATGAGATTATAGTCTACAGCATTATCCCATGATATGAGATCATAGTTTACAGCATTATCCCATGATGCATTTGATTGAATAGACGTGAATAGTGAAATTAAGAAAATAATAAATGATGATTTCATTGTGTTTATGACTCTCCGTGTCATAGATATAAAAGATCATGCTATCGCTGATATTCTATAATAGTAACAAAATGACTGCCTACTAAATTATTTCTGTCGGGAGTGTTTATTGCGGTTTTTTAATATTAATTATTTTTTTGTGATTAATATTAAAAACACTGATCAGGAATAATGAGTATTGTATTAACAGTCTTTTTATAATGTTTAATATACTTTATTTAATGTTGTTTATATTTTAAAAGAATTTCTTGTGAAGCAGGAGTAAATAATTAAGGTGGAAGACCGATGGGTAATAGAAATATAATTAAACGCGAATATAAGATCTGTACTCGAGTGAGATGATTTTCTCAACGGGAGTACAGATCTGAAACTACTTTTCAGTGCAAGACAGCATTATCCTTTGATTTTTTTAACCAGAAAATCAACGATTTCGCCAGTCTTAATCATTTGCTTGTCACCTTCACGACGACTTTTGTATTCAATCTCTTCGTTATCGAGGTTACGATCGCCGATAACGATGGAGTGTGGAATACCAATCAGTTCCATATCTGCAAACATCACGCCTGGACGCTCTTTACGGTCATCCAGCAGCACTTCAATGCCCTGGGCACGTAATGTAGTGTAGAGCTCTTCTGCCAGTTGCTGTACACGGAAAGATTTGTGCATATTCATTGGCAGGATAGCAACGTGGAACGGAGCAATCGCATCCGGCCATAAAATACCGCGGTCATCAAAGTTCTGCTCGATAGCGGCAGCAACAACGCGCGTTACACCGATACCGTAACAGCCCATCGTCAGAGTCTGATTACGACCATCTTCACCCTGAACGGATGCTTTCAGCGCTTCCGAGTATTTAGTACCCAGCTGGAAGATATGACCGACTTCGATACCTCTTCTGACCATTAAGGTACCTTTGCCATCCGGGCTAGGATCGCCAGCTACGACGTTACGAAGATCGGCAACTTCTGGCAAGGCAACATCACGTTCCCAGTTAATGCCGATAAAGTGCTTACCATCGATATTAGCGCCAGCCGAGAAATCACTCATTACAGCGACGCTACGGTCGGCAATGACCGGAATATTCAGGTTAACTGGCCCCAGTGAACCAGGTCCTGCTTTCACAATAGCGCGAATTTCTTCTTCAGTTGCGAATGTCAGCGGGCTGGCAACTTGTGGAAGTTTGTCTGCTTTGACTTCGTTCAGCTCATGATCGCCACGTACCAGTAAAGCAATCAGCGGCGCAGCACTCTCTTCGCTTGCTTTAACCAGTAAGGTCTTAACCGTTTTTTCAATTGGCAGCGAGAATTGCTCTACCAGATCTGCAATGGTTTTAGCATTCGGCGTGTCGATTTGGCTCATTTCCACCGTTGGTGCAGCCCGGCTGGTGGCCGGAGCGACGGCTTCTGCAAACTCAATATTGGCTGCATAATCTGAACTATCAGAGAAGATAACGTCATCTTCACCGCTGTTTGCCAGAACTTGGAACTCGTGGGAAGCACTGCCGCCGATTGAACCGGTATCTGCTTGTACAGCACGGAAATCCAGGCCCATACGGGAAAAGATCTTGCTGTAAGCTTCATACATCTTGTCATAGGTCTCTTGCAAAGATTCCTGTGAAGTATGGAAAGAATAAGCATCTTTCATCAGGAATTCACGGGAACGCATGACACCAAAACGTGGACGTACTTCATCACGGAATTTGGTTTGAATCTGGAATAAATTCAGCGGTAGCTGTTTATAAGAGCTCAGCTCATTACGAATCAGGTCAGTGATAACCTCTTCATGCGTCGGGCCGAGAACAAACGGGCGTTCACCACGATCAACAAAACGTAATAATTCCGGGCCATATTGCTCCCAGCGCCCACTTTCCTGCCACAAGTCGGCTGGTTGAACGACAGGCATAGAGACTTCGATTGCACCGGCGTTATTCATTTCTTCACGCACAATGTTTTCGACCTTTTTCAGGACGCGTAATCCAGTGGGCATCCAGGTATATAACCCTGAGGCCAGCTTACGGATCATCCCGGCGCGCAGCATCAGCTGGTGACTGATCACTTCAGCATCGGCAGGCGTCTCCTTCAGGGTGGAGAGCAGATATTGGCTAGTACGCATGTTATTACGGTTCCAGTTGAACGTCGAATAGCAGGCCTGTGGCTTGCTTAAAAAATGGTTTATACCCGTCATATTTCAGATTGCCGAGCCTGTCAGCAACCTGAATTATTTCGATATAGTTTACCAGCGTGGCAGAGATGTCAAAAGAGACGGGGTTAAATTAAACCGCCTCTATGGCGAACACTTCAAAACCTTGTTCAGTGACGCGCCAGCGAACATTAAAGTCCAGCAGAGATACGGCATAGGTTTTACCTGTCTCTTCACCTTTTCGGTAAGCGGGACGTGGGTCTTGCGCCAGCACTTGTTGAATAAAGCGACTTAAATGGGGGTAACGAATTTCCAGCTGTCCCAGCTGGCGCTGAATAGCAGGGATAAAATATACCGGCATATCGGCATCAGGAGCATGTTGTGCGTAACCTGCGCGCGCTTCTGGCAGGGCTTCGGCAAAAGGTAAGTAGGGTTTAATATCGATAATGGGTGTGCCATCGACTAAATCCAGACTACCGAGCTCCAGGACAACAGACTCTTTCTGGCAGCGAATACCTTTTAATTCGACTAAAGACATGCCAACAGGATTCGGCCGGAAAGTCGAGCGGGTGGCAAATACACCGATACGCGCATTTCCACCCAGACGTGGCGGGCGAACCATCGGACGCCAGCCTCCCTCCATTGTCTGGTGAAATATAAACAGCAGCCAGATATGACTAAATCCTTCAAGCCCTCTTACTGCATCCTGTTGGTTATAAGGAGGCAGCAAGTGCAACTCTCCACCGCCATCAGCCACTAAACCTGGCTGACGTGGAACGGCAAATTTCTCTTTATAAGGAGAGTGGATAGTCCCTATCTGAGCAAACTGAAAATCGGTCATTGGGATGAGACTTGCAACGCCGAGCCTACGCAGACAGCCTGGCGATAACAGCCCGGGGCACCACTGGTAATTTCACAGCTGTGTACCAGCACTGCATTCGCTTTCATTTTTGAGGCATTAATTTGTAATCGCTTACGGGCGGTTGGAATACTGGCTGGTGAGTCCTGATTACTTACCTGGCAAGAAGCGCCGCTGACTTCACCTAAATCACGGAAGGTTTTACCCAGCAAATCTTCGGCATCAGTGTAGAGTTTTACTGGCGCAGAAGTACGGACAATTTTGGGTTTTACCGGCTTCACTTGAGGAGGTGTTGCCGTGCTTTGCACCGGTTCGACAGGAGATCTGCTTAACACGGAACAGCCGCTGAGCATAACGGCTAATAAACAGATCGGTAAAGCACGCATAATACTTCCTCAATAATTAACAATAATTGGCAACATTGAAGCAAGCTCTTGCGCAAATGACAAGACGGGCAGATGCCCGTCTTGTCATTTTATGCAAAATAAAGGCGGAAAATTACCAGCCTTTAACTGCTCCGCCGTTGAAAGCTTTATTTGCAGCATCATTTACTTCGTCAGACTGATAAGCCTGAACGAATTTTTTCACATTCTCTGCGTCTTTATTGTCTTCACGCGCAACAATCAGGTTCACATATGGAGACTCTTTATCTTCAACAAAGATACCATCTTTGGCTGGAGTCAGACCAATCTGGCTGGCATATGTAGTGTTGATGATAGCCAGAGCAATTTGGGCATCGTCCAGAGAACGTGGCAGTTGTGGTGCTTCAAGTTCCACCAGTTTCAGATTTTTTGGATTCTCTACTACATCCAGAACGGTTGGCAGTAAACCAACACCATCTTTCAGTTTAATTAAGCCTACTTTCTGTAACAGCAGCAGCGAGCGACCGAGGTTAGTTGGGTCATTCGGCAGTGCTACCTGAGAACCTGGCTCCAGGTCATCCAGTGACTTAATTTTCTTAGAGTAACCAGCGATTGGATAAACAAAGGTATTGCCTACAGAAACCAGTTTATAGCCACGATCTTTGATCTGCTGGTCAAGGTAAGGTTTATGCTGGAAGGCGTTAACATCAATATCGCCTTTGCTCAGTGCTTCGTTTGGCAGCACGTAGTCATTAAAAGTAACCAGCTCTACATCCAGGCCATATTTATCTTTAGCCACTTTCTGGGCAACTTCAGCCACTTGCTGTTCAGTACCGACAATAACACCCACTTTAATGTGGTTTGGATCTTTCTCATCCTGTCCGCACCCGACTAACGCCAGAGAACCTACCAGAACGCTTAGTGCAGCAAGAGTCTTAAGTTTAAATGTCATTTGTTTCCCTTCCTTAATATGTTCGTTTATACCCGTCAGCCTTCACTCAGGAATGATTCAGGGGCTATTTATTTATGCGTTACAACCCTGACGATACGGTCGCCGGAGAGTTGAATTAAGTACACCAAAATAACAAGTAACACTAATACCGTATTCATCACCGTTGCGTTATAGCCGATATAACCATACTGATAGCCTATTTGACCTAAACCGCCAGCACCAACAGCGCCACCCATGGCAGAGTAACCCACCAGGGTGATAAGCGTAATGGTCGCCGCATTAACCAGACCCGGT
The DNA here is from genome assembly GCF_024807845.1 of Klebsiella sp. BIGb0407. Taxonomy (GTDB): domain Bacteria; phylum Pseudomonadota; class Gammaproteobacteria; order Enterobacterales; family Enterobacteriaceae; genus JGM124. The sequence goes on along the minus strand of NZ_JANUEQ010000016.1, from coordinate 2,338 downwards.
AATGATTCTGGCAACAGAACCTTACGGATTATCTGTAATGGCGTCGCACCCATTGCCCTGGAAGCTTCAATTAAGCCTGAAGGAATTTCAAGTAATGCGTTTTCAACCATACGGGCAATAAAGGGAGCTGCACCGACGGTTAAGGGAACAATTGCCGCTTGCAAACCGATAGAGGTTCCGACGATGGTTCGTGTAAAAGGAATCATCCATACCAGTAAGATAATAAAAGGAATGGAGCGGAAAATATTGACCAGCGCCGAGAGGCTACGATAGAGCTTCGCATTCGCACGGATTTGTCCGGGACGACTAATATAAAGCAATACGCCGACCGGAAGCCCCAGCACAAAGCCGAAGAAACCTGAGACAAAAGTCATGGCAAGCGTTTCATAGACACCGCGGAAGAGTAACCATACCATTGCTTCAGACATAACCGAGTACCTCTACTTTCACATGCTGTTCTTGCAACCAGGCGATAGCCGCTTCTGTATCACTGGTCGTCCCTTGCATTTCACACAACATAATTCCGAATTTCACGCCACCTGCGTAATCCATCTGCGCGCTGATGATGTTGCTGTTGACGTTAAAGTTACGTGCCGTTTGTGATAGCAGTGGGGCATCAACTGACTGACCGGTAAATTCCAGGCGCAATAAAGGAATCGTTTTATCCTGGTTATTGGCTTCCATGCGTTCAACATAATCTTGCGGAATATCCAGATGTAACGTTGACTGAATAAACTGCTGAGCCAGAGGCGTTTTCGGATGAGAGAACACTTCACTCACCGTATCTTGTTCGATAAGTTCACCGTTGCTGATAACAGCCACGCGATCGCAGATACGCTTTACCACATCCATTTCGTGGGTGATAAGCAGAATGGTCAGACCAAGGCGGCGGTTAATATCTTTCAGCAACTCCAGAATAGAACGGGTAGTTGCCGGATCCAGTGCACTGGTTGCTTCATCACACAGTAAAACTTTTGGATTACTGGCTAACGCACGGGCTATTGCAACACGTTGCTTCTGGCCGCCTGATAAATTAGCCGGATAAACATCATGTTTTTCACTTAAACCAACCAACTCGAGTAATTCACTTACACGACGGTTAATTTCTTCTTTAGACAGGTTGTCCAGCTCCAGGGGCAGGGCGACGTTACCAAAAACGGTACGGGACGACAGCAGATTGAAGTGCTGGAAAATCATACCTATCTGGCGGCGGACTTGTGTCAACTTGCTCTCAGAAAGATGCGTTAGCTCCTGACCGTCAATAAGGACGGAGCCCTGAGTTGGACGTTCAAGTAAATTCACGCAGCGTATCAGGGTACTTTTCCCTGCGCCTGAGGCGCCGATGACGCCATAAATCTGTCCGGCAGGCACATGCAAGCTGACATCATTCAATGCCTGTATCTGGCGGTTCCCCTGCAGGAATACTTTGCTGATATTGGAAAGTTTAATCATTGAGTTATTTATTATCGTATAAGTGTTAGCCGTGGCATTTTCTACTGCCAATAAGAGAGGCAACCGACATCAATATGGATGTTAAGGCATCCAGACGTCTAAATCAATCGACGAATGAATGTCTGCTCTCTCATTATGAATGAAACATGCGATACTAAAGAAAATTAAATCGTTTTAGGAGTTCTCAAGTGACACAGTCTGTCCCAGCTATCTTTCTTGACCGCGATGGCACTATTAATGTTGATACGGGTTATGTCTATGAAGTTGATCGTTTTGAATTCATCGAGGGCGTCATTGATGCTATGAAAGAACTCAAAGCGATGGGCTTTGCTCTGGTGCTTGTTACCAATCAGTCCGGAATTGCCCGTGGTCTGTTCACTGAAGCTGATTTTGAAAACTTGACTGAATGGATGGACTGGTCATTAGCCGATCGGGATGTCGAGCTCGATGGCATCTATTATTGTCCGCATCACCCCGAAGGAACTGTGGAAGAGTTTCGCCAGACGTGTGATTGCCGTAAGCCACAACCTGGTATGTTGCTTTCAGCTCAAGAGTTCCTTCATATAGATATGGCCTCTTCTTATATGGTAGGCGACAAAATTGAAGATATGCAGGCAGCTCAGGCAGCGCTTGTCGGGACCAAAGTCTTAGTTCGTACAGGTAAAGAAGTAACCCCAGAAGCTGAAGCAGCAGCAGATTGGGTGTTAAATAGCCTCGCAGACCTGCCGAAACGCATCAAACAGTTGCAAAAGTAAGCTTTGCGACTAAAAAGCGAACGAACAGCAAATTATTTGAAATTAGGGGTTGTCAGGCCCGAAGAAATCCCTATAATGCGCATCCACTGACACGGAACAACGGTTACAAACCACCGAGTCAGTCGAAGGAA
>NZ_JANUEQ010000015.1 GCF_024807845.1 Klebsiella sp. BIGb0407 | reverse complement strand
TACTTGTGTAAGCTCATCGGGATTCGTTCTCTTGCCGCCTTCCTGTAACTTGAATTATTTTGGGTATATAACTTGTCATACTTCAAGCTACAGGTACGTTGGCTGCGTTCGCTCACCCGAATCACTTACTAGTGTAAGCTCATCGGGATTGCTCACCTGTAACCCGAATAGTTTTGGATGTATCGTGCTTTGTAACTGCGATAATGGAGCAAAAAATGCAGTTCTCTAAAATGCATGGCCTTGGTAATGACTTTATGGTCGTTGATGCGGTAACGCAGAATATTTATTTCTCACCAGAATTGATCCGACGTTTAGCGGATCGTCATTTGGGTGTCGGTTTTGATCAGCTATTGGTGGTTGAACCGCCTTACGATCCGGATCTTGATTTCCACTATCGGATCTTTAATGCCGATGGCAGTGAAGTCTCCCAGTGTGGCAATGGCGCCCGCTGTTTTGCTCGTTTTGTTCGCTTGAAAGGGCTGACGAATAAAAGAGAAATCCATGTCAGTACCGCGAATGGGCGTATGGTTCTGAGCGTCACAGAAGACGAGCAGGTACGGGTGAATATGGGCGAACCAAACTTCGAACCTGCTCAGGTTCCCTTCAGAGCGATTAAAGCTGAAAAGACCTATATCATGCGTGCGGCTGAACAAACTGTGATGTGTGGTGTGGTTTCTATGGGTAATCCACATTGCGTGATTCAGGTTGATAACACCGAGACTGCTGCGGTTGAAACTCTGGGACCTGTGATGGAAAGCCATGAGCGTTTCCCGGAGCGCGCCAACATTGGTTTTATGCAAGTGATGACGCGGGAGCATATTCGCTTACGTGTTTACGAGCGCGGGGCAGGAGAAACTCAAGCCTGTGGTAGCGGCGCATGTGGCGCGGTAGCAGTGGGTATTCTTCAAGGCATCCTGGCAGAGGAAGTGTTTGTAGAACTGCCGGGTGGGCGTCTTGATATTGCCTGGAAAGGGCCTGGGTCACCGTTGTTTATGACTGGCCCTGCAACACATGTCTATGACGGGTTTATACATCTATGAAACAGATTGGGGAACAGCAAGGCGTACAGCCAGAATTAGACGACAGCACTATCGTTGACTATCTACAGCGTAACCCCGATTTCTTTATTCGTAATGCTCAGCAAGTTGAAATGTTGCAAGTGCCGCATCCGATTCGTGGCACGGTTTCTCTGGTGGAATGGCATCTCGCGCGTCAGCGTAACCATATCAATACGCTTGAAGAAAATATTGGTCAGCTGTTGAGTCAGGCGCAGACAAACGAAGCACTCTTTTGTCGTTTACTCCAATTACAGGGGAGTCTGGCATCTGCTTCGAGTCTGCAAGAGATGCTGGACAGACTGCAACGCTGGGCACGAAAAATCGGTCTTGCAGGTGCCAGTATTCGCCTGTTTACTGATAGCTGGCGTATTGGTGCTCCCTCTGGTTTTACTCACTTAGCACTCAGCCGTCAGTCCTTTGAGCATTTACGCATTCAGAGGTTAGGGGAGAAGCAGCACTATCTGGGTTCGTTAAATGGCCCTGAATTACTGCTGCTCTTACCCGAGGCTAAAGCTGTGGGCTCCGTGGCGCTATCACTGATGGGGGGTGATGCGGGCGTGATCATTTTTAGTAGTCGGGACCCTCAGCACTATTATCAAGGACAGGGAACCCGGCTGCTGGATGAGTTAGCGCTGATGCTACCTGAGTTACTTGAGCGCTGGGTTGAGCGGCCATGACTGACGTTTCTCCACTGTTACAGAGTGTCGAAGACTTTCTACGTTATCTGAAGGTGGAGCGGCAGCTCAGTCCACTGACTCGCCTGAATTATCAGCGCCAGTTGACGGCAATTGTACAGCTGGCCGATGAGATGAAACTCAAGGGCTGGGCCCAGTGCGATGCAGCGATGGTACGCTCCATTGCGGTACGAAGCCGAAAAGCCGGTTTACAGGCTTCAAGTCTGGCATTACGCCTGTCTGCTTTGCGTAGTTTCTTCGACTGGCAAATAGGGCAGGGTCTGCTGATGGCCAACCCGGCAAAAGGGATCTCTACCCCGAAAACCAGCCGATTGCTGCCGAAGAACATTGATGTGGATGATGTTAATCAGTTACTGAATATTGATATTAACGATCCCCTGGCGGTACGCGATCGTGCGATGCTTGAAATAATGTACGGTGCCGGGTTACGTTTATCAGAACTGGTTAATATGGATTGTCGGCATTTAGATCTTGCGACCGGTGATGCCTGGGTGACAGGTAAAGGCAGTAAAGAGCGTCGCATACCTGTTGGTCGCAGTGCGGTGAGCTGGGTTGAACACTGGTTATTACTGCGTGAGCTCTTCGGGCCTGATGATGACGCTTTATTTCTGGCAAAAACCGGTAAGCGAATTTCTGCTCGTAATGTTCAAAAACGTTTTGCCGAGTGGGGGGTTAAACAGGGACTTAATAGCCATGTGCATCCCCATAAGTTACGCCACTCTTTTGCGACCCATATGCTGGAGTCCAGCGGTGACCTGCGCGCAGTCCAGGAACTGCTTGGTCATGCGAATCTCTCGACCACACAAATCTATACCCACCTCGACTTTCAACATCTGGCGTCCATCTATGATGCCGCACATCCACGTGCTAAACGGGGGAAATCATAATGCATTTTTACCGCCCACTGGGGCAGATCTCTGCTCTGACTTTTGACCTGGACGATACTCTTTATGATAACCGTCCCGTGATCAGACGAACCTCCGAAGAGCTGATGGCCTTTGTTCAGGGCTATCACAGTCGCCTGAATGATTTTACCTTGTCCGATTTTGAACGCTATCGTCAGGCATTATTACAAGATGAGCCTGAAATTTACCACGATGTGACTGAATGGCGGCGGCGCTCAATTGAACTGGCGATGCGGGATATCGGGCTAACTGAGTCACAAGCCAGCGAAGGTGCGTCAGGTGCAATGGCAAGCTTTGCGCAATGGCGTAGCCGAATAGATATTACCCAGGAAACGCATGATACCCTGGCAAAACTTGCTGAAAAATGGCCGCTGGCTGCGATTACCAATGGTAATGCCGAGCCTCATCTGTTCGGCCTGGATCAATACTTTACCTTTATTCTGCGGGCCGGCCCTGACGGGCGCTCTAAACCCTTCGCGGATATGTACCATTTGGCTGCCGAAAAACTTAATCTCCCGCTGGATCAAATCCTGCACGTGGGCGACGATTTGACGACAGATGTCGGTGGCGCGATAAAGAGCGGCATGCAGGCGTGCTGGATTAATCTCCGTGATGGCGACCTGATGCAGATAAAGGATAGCCGTTTGTTACCTCATCTCGAAATTTCACAGTTGGCATCCTTGACTGCGCTGATATAATCACCGTAACTCTGTATAAAATACCAGGGGTTGAGACTCAATAACAGTGAGCTGATGCATACCTGTTGTCGACACGACCAGCCAGACTCGGCTGAATTTTTACAATCCCTTTAATGGCGGTGCCCATGGACGTTTCTTACCTGCTTGATGGCCTCAATGATAAACAGCGCGATGCGGTTGCCGCGACGCGCAGTAATATGCTGGTCCTGGCCGGGGCAGGCAGTGGTAAGACTCGGGTGCTGGTGCATCGTATTGCCTGGCTGATTACGGTTGAGCAGAGCTCGCCTTATTCGATTATGGCGGTGACTTTTACCAATAAAGCGGCAGCGGAGATGCGTCACCGTATTGGCCAGTTGATGGGTACCAGTCAGGGTGGGATGTGGGTCGGAACCTTCCATGGTCTGGCTCATCGTCTGTTACGCGCCCATCATATGGATGCCCGACTGCCGCAGGATTTCCAGATCCTTGATAGTGAAGATCAGCTTCGTTTGCTTAAACGTCTGATTAAAGCGATGAACCTTGATGAAAAGCAATGGCCTGCGCGCCAGGCTATGTGGTACATCAACGGCAAAAAAGATGAAGGTTTACGGCCTTCTCACATTGAAAGTTACGGTAACCCGGTTGAACAAACCTGGCTGCAAATCTATCAGGGTTATCAGGAAGCCTGCGATCGCGCCGGGCTGGTGGATTTTGCCGAGCTGTTATTACGCGCCCATGAGTTATGGCTCAATAAACCGCATATTCTCAATCACTACCGCGAACGCTTCACCAATATCCTGGTCGATGAATTCCAGGATACCAACAATATCCAGTATGCGTGGATCCGCATGCTGGCGGGTGACAGCGGAAAAGTGATGATTGTCGGCGATGACGATCAGTCGATTTATGGCTGGCGTGGTGCGCAGGTTGAAAATATTCAGCGATTCTTGAATGACTTTCCAGGTGCCCAGACTATTCGCCTGGAACAAAACTATCGCTCCACTAATACCATCCTAAGTGCGGCAAATGCGCTGATTGCTAACAATGCTGGTCGCCTGGGTAAAGAGCTCTGGACCGAAGGCGGTGAAGGCGAGCCTATTTCGTTGTACTGTGCGTTTAACGAACTGGATGAAGCGCGCTTTGTGGTTAACCGCATTAAGACCTGGCAAGAGCAAGGTGGTGCGCTTGAAAAGTGTGCCATTCTCTATCGCAGTAATGCCCAGTCTCGTGTACTTGAAGAGGCATTGCTCCAGGCCGCAATGCCCTACCGTATTTACGGTGGAATGCGCTTCTTTGAACGTCAGGAAATTAAAGATGCGCTCTCTTATCTGCGTTTAATGGCGAATCGTAATGATGATGCCGGGTTTGAGCGTGTCGTGAATACGCCGCCTCGTGGCATTGGCGATCGTACGCTTGATGTGGTGCGGCAAACCGCCCGTGACCGTCAGCTCACGATGTGGCAAGCCTCAAGGGCGTTACTCCAGGAAAAAGCCCTTGCGGGCCGCGCAGCTTCCGCCCTGCAGCGTTTTGTAGAGCTGATCGATGCCTTAGCGCATGAAACCGCTGAAATGCCGTTGCATGTTCAGACTGACAGAGTGATTAAAGATTCCGGCCTGTTTACGATGTATGAGCAGGAGAAAGGTGAAAAAGGCCAGACGCGAGTCGAAAACTTAGAAGAGCTGGTCACCGCAACGCGACAATTTAGTTATCAGGATGAAGATCAGGACCTGATGCCATTGCAGGCGTTTCTTTCCCATGCGGCACTGGAAGCCGGGGAAGGCCAGGCGGATACCTGGCAGGATGCGGTCCAGTTGATGACCCTGCACTCAGCAAAAGGCCTCGAATTCCCACAGGTGTTTATTGTCGGTATGGAAGAGGGCATGTTCCCGAGCCAGATGTCACTGGATGAAGGGAACCGGCTGGAAGAAGAACGCCGTCTGGCCTATGTCGGCGTGACCCGGGCAATGCAAAAGCTGACGCTTACCTATGCTGAAACACGACGCTTATACGGCAAAGAAGTCTATCATCGACCATCGCGTTTTGTCGGTGAGCTGCCAGAAAATTGCGTTGAAGAAGTACGGTTACGCGCGAGTGTCAGCCGTCCTGTCAGCCATCAGCGTATGGGAACACCGATTTCCAGCAATGATTCCGGTTTTAGCCTTGGCCAGCGAGTGCGCCACCCTAAGTTTGGTGAGGGTACGGTCGTTAATCTTGAAGGCAGCGGTGAACATAGCCGCGTACAAATTGCCTTTCAAGGGCAGGGTATCAAGTGGCTGGTAGCCGCTTATGCCAGGCTAGAAACGGTCTAACTATCAGATAAATAATACCATTATTATTGATATCATATCTGTGTGACAGCAGTATGATACCGCTCTGGAGCAGTATCATACTGTATGTTGACGCCTTATTTTTGCTCGCGTAACATGCGGGCATTATTACGCTAACGGGATACTCGCCTTGGACACACCCAGTAGATACTGGCTCAATGACCTGCCATCAAGGTTCAACTTCTAAGGCTATCCTCTGATACTGATAACCTTCGTGGTTGTCAGTGATGTCTTTTCCGCTTGAGTCAGATTGTTGAATGGTCTGAACCATCTGTGGTTTCTAAATGTGTACCAAGTGAACAGTCCCTGATATTTTTTGCATTGGGAGTCACGGTCATGCTAAGCGCATTTCAACTGGAAGAAAATCGCCTGTGTCGTATTGAACTGGATGAAGATGAAAACCTGTCCGATTCACTCTGGGTTGATTTGGTTGAACCGGAAGAGAGCGAGCGAGATCGCGTTCAGCTAGAGCTTGGACAGAGTCTGGCGACTCGACCAGAACTTGAAGATATTGAATCCTCAGCTCGTTTTTTTGAAGATGAAGACGGGCTGCATATTCACTCATTTTTCTTTTTTGAAGATGCTGATGATCACGCAGGTAACAGTACTGTCGCTTTTACTATTCGTGAAGGTCGGCTGTATACCTTACGTGAGCGTGAGTTGCCCGCTTTTCGTCTCTATCGTATGCGCGCCCGCAAACAGTTGATGGTGGATGGAAATCCTTTTGAGCTGTTACTTGATCTGTTTGAAACCAAAATTGAACAGCTGGCCGATGAAATAGAAAATATCTATAGCGACTTAGAGAAGCTGAGTCGTGTCATCATGGAAGGACGGCAGGGCGCTGAGTATGATGCGGCGCTCTCGACTTTGGCTGAGCAAGAAGATATCGGCTGGAAAGTACGTTTATGTTTGATGGATACTCAGCGAGCGCTGAATTTCCTGTTACGCAAAGCACGCTTACCGGTTAGTCAGCTGGAACAGGCGCGGGAGATCTTACGCGATATCGAGTCTCTGCTTCCACATAACGAGTCCCTGTTCCAAAAGGTTAACTTCCTGATGCAGGCGGCAATGGGCTTTATCAGTATTGAGCAAAACCGAATCATTAAGATCTTCTCCGTGGTTTCAGTTGTATTCCTGCCGCCGACTCTGGTGGCGTCCAGCTACGGGATGAACTTTGAATTTATGCCGGAACTGACATGGAGCTTTGGTTACCCTTCCGCTATCGTCCTGATGATGCTGGCGGGGCTTGCGCCTTATCTTTACTTTAAGCGGCGTAACTGGTTATAAAAATCATGACAAAGTTCTGGCCTGGCGGTCAGAACTTTAATTTAATGATGAAATAATTGAAATTTATTATCATCTACTAAAATAGAAAAAGTTATATTATTGATATTTTATCCTCACAGTGTTTATTTATTGACGCCATTCTTTCTTAATGCACAATATTCTATGTAATAAACTTTAGTTTTTCCTCACTCATTAATTAGGCTATTTACTTTAAATAATAACGGCCTTAAGTAGTTGAGGTGATACTTTAATTCAACCTTGTTTCTATTCTTATAACAGTACGCTGAGCCGACGGGCTGACATTCAGAATTAATTCAGGTAATTGCCATAACAATGGAGAAATACATGGCTGAAAGTAAAGCTAAGGGAAGAGCGAAGGGGACTACGACGCCACATGACCTGGTATTTAAACAGTTTCTGACACATCCCGAAACGGCACGGGATTTTATGCAACTACATCTGCCAGCAGAATTGCAGGCGGTCTGTGACTTCACTACCCTCAGACTGGAGTCAGGAAGTTTTGTTGAGGATAGCCTGCGTCCTTATTTTAGCGATGTGCTTTATAGTCTAAGTACTACAAATGGTGATGAGGGTTATATTCACGTACTTATCGAACACCAGTCCACCCCTGACAAGCATATGGCGTTCAGGCTTCTTCGTTACTCGGTTGCCGCCATGCAACGCCACCTGGATGCAGGGCATAAAAAGCTGCCGTTAGTGATACCCGTATTGTTCTATACCGGAAAGCGTAGCCCCTACCCGTATTCAACCCGTTGGCTGGATGAGTTTAACGATCCCGGACTGGCCGAAAAGCTATACAGCGGTAATTTCCCCCTGGTTGATATTACGGTCATACCCGACGAAGAGATTATGGATCACCGCCGTATGGCAGCCCTGACGCTGCTGCAGAAACATATTCATCGCAGGGAATTGTCAGGTCTACTGGGCAATCTGACCACTTTGTTGCTGGCAGAAAACATGACAGGACAGCAGTTGGCTTCACTGATACACTACCTAATACAGGCTGGTGAAACTTCAAACGCAAAGGCATTTATACGTGAACTGGCACAACGGGTACCACAACATGGGGACGAATTGATGACCATCGCACAACAGCTTGAACAGAAGGGCATGGAAAAAGGCATGGAAAAAGGCATGGAAAAAGGCGGTCGTGAAACTGCCCTTAAAATTGTCCGTACCATGCTGCAGAATGGCATTGACCGCAAAACCATTATGAAACTGACCGGTTTGACTGAAAATGACATGGTGCGGATCGGCCATTAATTAGCGTTTCAGGTACTCAGTAAATTCATTTATAGTTCGTACAATTACTTCATTGATTAATATTTCCTGTTTAGATGAGCGAACAATAAATCGATTGTTGATATCATTAAGTATAAAATCCCTGAATGGCATCGTAATATTTATTTTCTTCACTCTTCAGTATTTAATATCGATGTGGGTCTTCTATATTTTTATCGTGAACATGATGGCTAATGAGAGTGCTTAATTGGAAGTAAAGAAGCGAGTTATATATTATTGAACTAATGATTAGGTATGTTTTAATAAAAAAGGCCCCTACTAAAACTCATGCTCGTCATCACTTTGAAAGGAGCCATTTGGCTCCTTTTTGCTATCCGAGCAGTTAGCTGGTTTGAGCTTTAAACGCTTTCCTGGCGCGACGCTGGGTATAGATAGCATCGGTAATAAACAGGATCAGTGCAGCCCAGATAAAGCCAAATGTCACCATTTTATCTTGGGTAACCACTTCGCCATATAACAGCGTCGCCAGCAAAAATATCAGAATCGGGCCGCTATAGAGAAAGAAACCGAGCGTCGAGAGGCGTAAGCGGTTTGCCGCAGCCGTAAAACAGAGTAACGGTACGGTGGTAATCACGCCTGCAAATATCAGCAACAGATTCAGCAACCAGCCATTTTCGGTCATATTGCTGGTGGGACTATCAGCAATAGCAAACAGATAAATCGCCGCGACAGGGAGCAGCCATAAGGTTTCTACCAGCATACCGACCTGGGCATCGACGCCAATTTTTTTACGTAGCAGGCTGTAAAAAGAGAAGCTAAATGCGAGTCCGAGCGCAATAACCGGCAGTGAACCAAAGGTCCAGAGCTGAACCAGCACTCCGGTCATCGCCAGTAAGAGTGCAGTCCACTGCATAGCCCTGAAACGTTCACCTAGAAAAATTATCCCCAGCAGTACGCTGACGAGCGGGTTAATAAAATATCCCAGGCTTGCTTCAAGTAGGTGATTGTTATTGACTGCCCAGATATAAAGCAGCCAGTTACAGCCAATTAACACCGCGGTCAGTGCCAGGGCGAGGATCTTTTTGGGATGCTGAGCAGCCAGCCTCACCTTCGGCCATAAACGGTAAAGACTCAGGAGTATTACCATAAAAAAGAACGACCAGACCACGCGATGGGTAAGGATCTCCAAAGCTGGAACCTGCTGAAGAAATTTAAAGTAAACCGGGGCAAGCCCCCAGATAAGGCAAGCAGAAAGAGCCAGCAATACACCCTTACGGGTCTCTGTAGGATTCATGGAAACTCGTTAACGAACTATAAAATAGGCTGGTAATAGTAACATGCTTTATCTCTGTGAAATGGACTAACAGGTTACTACATCTCTGGTCTGTTAACCCACCATATAGGTTGCAGTGGCGCTGGCGATATAAACCTGATCCTGGTTATGGAGTTCGACCCGGGCAACCGCAACTTTATTGCCTGCACGTAACAATCTGCTGGTTGCGGTAAAGCGCTCTCCCCGACCTGGACGCAAATAATCGACGCGTAAATCAATGGTTCCCATTTTAGACAGCCGCTGGCGTAGCTCATCTTCAGTGATGGTTTCATGGCGAGTGAGAGTGCTGCCGACACAAACTAATCCAGCGGCAACATCAAGGGCAGAGGCAATAACCCCGCCGTGTAAAATACTTTGTGCCCAGTTTCCGACCATCATGGGTTGATTATTAAAACCCAACTGAGCAAAATCTTTTTCGTAGCACTCAAGCTCAAGACCCAAAGCGCGGTTAAACGGCATCTGGTAAACAAAAATATCACCTACCAACTTAAGGACATCCTCGTTGGTTAAGATTATCTGCGACATGATTTATTCCTTTAACAAAAACCATTGTTAAATAATTGTTTGCTTTTGGTTTGTCAATTATTGCTGACAATTTTGTCGCTGTTTTTGCTTTTGATTCTCAAAAAATGAGCCAATAACTCGTGTCCTGGCGAGAAGAGAAGCGTTACCATTTTGCGAGGAATGACCTGGCAATGAAAATTTTAACCAGACACTGATTCTTGTAAGCGTTATGCTTACCCTCCTTTTTTTAAGGCATTGCCGTTTTATCAGCATCGCTGAAAACCGTGCCAGTTTTTTGTACACGAGGATATTGTGACACAGGCGGATGTAATCGATCAGGCATCGCTGGCGAAACAGGTTTTGCAGGAAACCTTCGGCTATCAACAATTCCGCCCGGGCCAGGACACAATCATTGATACGGTGCTGGAAGGACGCGATTGCTTAGTTGTCATGCCTACCGGTGGCGGTAAATCACTGTGTTATCAAATACCGGCATTGGTTTTTGATGGTTTGACCGTTGTCGTCTCCCCGTTAATTTCCTTGATGAAAGATCAGGTTGACCAGTTGCTGGCGAATGGCGTGTCTGCGGCTTGCCTGAACTCGACCCAAACGCGTGAGCAACAGCTTGAGGTGATGACCGGCTGTCGTACCGGCAGTATCCGGTTACTGTATATCGCCCCGGAACGCCTGATGATGGATAACTTCATCGACCACCTTAGTCGCTGGCAGCTCGCGATGGTGGCGGTTGATGAAGCACACTGTATCTCTCAGTGGGGGCATGACTTCCGCCCGGAATACGCAGCGCTGGGGCAGTTACGCCAGCATCTTCCTAATGTTCCTTTTATTGCCTTAACGGCTACAGCAGATGATACAACCCGGCTTGATATTGTGCGTTTGCTGGGGCTGCAAGACCCGTTAATTCAAATCAGTAGTTTTGACAGGCCGAATATCCGTTACATGCTGATGGAGAAATTTAAACCTCTCGATCAGCTGATGCGCTATATCCAGCAGCAAAGTGGTAAGCCGGGCATTATCTACTGTAACAGCCGGGCTAAAGTAGAAGACATCGCTGCGCGTTTGCAAAGTAAAGGTATTAGCGCTGGTGCCTATCATGCAGGGCTTGAACATCAACTGCGTAGTGAAGTGCAGGAAAAGTTTCAGCGTGACGATCTACAAATCGTGGTGGCGACTGTGGCATTTGGTATGGGCATAAATAAGCCTAACGTTCGTTTTGTCGCCCACTTCGATATTCCACGCAATATCGAGTCTTATTACCAGGAAACCGGGCGAGCAGGGCGAGACGGCCTGCCAGCAGAAGCCATGCTGTTTTACGACCCGGCGGATATGGCCTGGCTGAGAAAGTGTCTGGATGAGAAACCTGTTGGTCAGTTACAGGATATTGAGCGTCATAAACTCAATGCCATGGGAGCCTTTGCCGAAGCACAAACCTGTCGCCGTCTGGTATTACTGAATTACTTCGGTGAAGGGCGGCAGCAAGCCTGTGGAAACTGTGATATTTGTCTGGATCCACCAAGACGCTATGACGGACTTGTCGAAGCGCAAAAAGCCTTGTCCTGCATTTATCGTGTCGGCCAGCGCTTTGGTATGGGTTATATCGTTGAAGTGCTACGTGGCTCTAATAACCAGCGTATTCGCGAGTTTGGTCATGACAAACTGAAAATCTATGGTGAAGGACGTGCTCAGACCACGGAACACTGGGTTAGTGTGATTCGCCAGCTGATTCACCTCGGCGTGGTGACACAAAATATTGCCCAGCACTCCGCGCTGCAACTGACAGAAGCCGCCAGGCCCTATTTACGCGGCGAAATTCCGCTGATGCTCGCTGTTCCACGTTTAGTGGTTCTGAAAGCTCGCTCCAGTCAGAAGACCTTAGGGGGCAACTACGATCGTAAGCTGTTTGCCAAATTGCGTAAACTGCGTAAGTCGATTGCCGACGAGGAAAACATTCCACCTTATGTCGTCTTTAACGACGCTACCCTGGTTGAAATGTCCGAACAGATGCCGATATCAGCCTCTTCAATGCTGGGTATTAATGGCATAGGTAGTCGGAAACTGGAGCGTTTCGGGCAACCCTTTATGGCGCTAATTCGCCGGCATCTTGATGGGGTGGAAGAGGATTAAGAGGAGGGGGAAGATATCAATACTCAGATCTTACCCCAATTTCCACGCATCTCACCTATCAAGCATGACGCGCACTGGCCAGTAAAGCCGCAACCAGCACAAACAATGAGCCAAACACCCGATTCAACGCTTTCACTTGATGGGGCTCTTTTATCCAGATGGCAATACGTGTTGCCAGTGTGGCATAACCTATCATCACGATAATATCGACTACCACGGTGGTGATGCCGAGCACCAGATACTGCATTACCTGAGGCTGTTCCGGATTGATAAACTGTGGAAACAGTGCTGCAAGAAACACAATACTTTTAGGGTTGGTCAGATTCACCAGTACCGCACGCTTAAATAATTTGCGGCCAGGCTGGCTTTTACCCTGGGTTTTAAGATCGATTGACCCGGCAGCACGCCATTGCTGAATACCTAACCAAATCAGGTAGGCGGCACCCGCCCACTTAAGTATTTCGAAGGCTAGCACTGAACGTGAAAACAGGGTTCCCAGCCCGACACCGACCAAAATGATATGAATAGTCAGACCTGCCTGTAGCCCGGCAATTGACGAAAAAGTCTTACGGTACCCGTGGTTAATAGCAGTGGTCATGGTGTTAATCGCACCAGAGCCGGGTGAAAGGCTTAATATTATTGTGGTTATGAGATAGGTTAACCACCACTCAAACGTCATACCGATGTTCCCTGAAAACGGACTTTTATGCCACAATACGCTATTGTAGAAATGGACGCTATCTACTTCAAAAACAGCTGCCAGGCGGTGTGAGTTCTTATGTCTTCGCAGAAAAATGATTGGTTACAACGTGAGCAAAAATTTACCTCTTTCGCTACCGGTCCACTGACCGCATTCTGGCGAATGCGCGAGGAATGTGAGTTTACCGGGGTTGATCAGGTTCGGGTTCGTTATGTGCGTTTTTGTTCGCCGCAGCATCAGCGAGTGGTGGTGGTGTGTCCGGGCAGAATCGAAAGTTATGTAAAATATGCCGAACTCGCCTATGACTTATTTCATAGTGGCTATGATGTCTTAATCATCGATCACCGTGGCCAAGGGCGTTCAGGACGTTTACTCTCAGATTCACATCGTGGTCACGTCGTTAACTTTACCGATTATGTTGAAGATTTTAATCGGTTCTACCAGCATGAGCTGGTGCCTGGAAAATGGCAGAAACGCTATTTACTGGCCCATTCAATGGGCGGAGCTATTGCGGCTCTCTGGCTTGAGAAAAACTCGGATGCGTTTGATGCTGTCGCCCTGTGTGCGCCGATGTTTGGCATTATTGTGCGCTGGCCGGAATGGATCGTACGTCATATCCTTGACTGGGCTGAAGGTCACCCCCGGGTGCGGGAAAAATATGCGCTAGGAACCGGGCGCTGGCGCGCGCTGCCTTTCCATATGAATGTGCTGACTCATAGCGAAGCTCGTTATCGACGAAATTTACGTTTTTATGCTGACGAGCCAGCATTGCGGATGGGAGGACCTACCCTCCATTGGGTGCGCGAAGGGATAATCGCGGGAGAGAAGGTGCTGGCAGGGGCAACTGCTATCACGACGCCGATTTTTTTATTACAGGCAGAAGAGGAACGTGTGGTGGATAACCGGGCGCATCTTCGTTTCTGTCAGCTTAGAGCTGCGGCGGGCTACCCATGTGAGGGGGAAATACCTTACGTCATTGAGGGTGCGTATCATGAGATCCTGTTTGAAAAGGACGATATGCGTGCCAGGGCATTAAATGCCATTCTTGCTTTTTTCGAGCGACATCACTAATTCCTGTTTACAGACTGAGGTTCACCAATTCTATGTATCATGTAGTTGCTTCCGACTTAGACGGCACGTTGCTGTCACCCGATCATTTCCTCTCTGAGTACGCAAAAGAAACCTTAAAATTGCTTACAAATGAAGATATCCACTTCGTTTTTGCCACTGGACGGCACTATATTGACGTAGGACAGATCCGTGACAATCTGGGGATACGGTCTTATATGATCACCTCTAACGGAGCACGGGTTCACGATCCCGATAACAACCTGATCTTCTCTCATAATCTGGCTCCCGATATCGCGCGTAGCCTGTTTAAGATAGTGGCTAATCACCCGAGAATGATAACCAACGTTTATCGCGGTGATGACTGGTTTACCAATCGCCATAGCCCGGAAGATCTCGAATATTTTAAAGAAGCTAAATTTATCTACACCCTGTTTAACGATCCTGCCACGCTGCCTGACGATAATGTCAGTAAGGTGTATTTCACCGGAGCAACTCACGAAGAGTTACTGGTGCTTGAGCAAGAAATCAATGAACTCTGGGGCGACAGAGTTAACGTCAGTTTTTCTACCCTGACTTGCCTTGAAGTGATGGAAGGCGGCGTCTCAAAAGGGCAGGCGCTTGAGGCAGTAGCCAAAGCTCTGGGTTATGAACTATCAGACTGTATTGCGTTTGGTGATGGAATGAATGATGCCGAAATGCTCAGTATGGCCGGGAAAGGCTGTATTATGATGAATGCACATCAGCGTCTGAAGGACCAGTTCCCGCACCTGGAAGTGATAGGTAATAATGCTGATAATGCTGTTCCGCGTTACTTACGTAAACTGTATTTACAGGCAGATTAATCAAACCAGTGGTCATATTATAACCACTGGTAAACGACATAATGAAACCAAGAGTTTTTATTGTGGTTACAATGGCACAGTTTTCTCCTGACGGATAATTGACTGTGCCATTACTCATTATTGCGACCCTGCTCTGGGCTTTTTCGTTTAGTCTTATCGGTGAATATCTTGCCGGACAAGTCGACAGTTATTTTTCAGTACTGGTTCGTGTCGGGCTGGCCGCCCTGGTATTCCTGCCATTTCTGCGTTTCAAAGGCTATCGCCCAAAAGTACTCCTGCTGTACATGGTACTGGGTGCACTCCAGCTAGGAGTTATGTATCTGCTCAGTTTCCGCGCCTATCTCTATCTGACGGTACCTGAATTTTTACTGTTTACCGTAATGACACCGTTATATATCACGCTGACTTATGACCTGCTGAGGGGAACAAAACTTCGCTGGGGCTATGCGTTTAGTACTCTGCTGGCGGTCATCGGCGCGGCGATTATCCGCTACTCTCAGGTGAGCGAGAATTTCTGGACCGGGCTGCTATTAATACAGGGGGCGAATATCTGTTTCGCCGTCGGTATGGTGGGGTATAAACGGCTGATGGAGATTCATCCGATGCCACAGCATAGCGCATTCTCCTGGTTCTACCTTGGGGCGTTTATCACTGTCACTATTGCATGGTTTATGCTGGGTAACCCTGAGAAACTGCCAGCGACAACGCTGCAGTGGGGCATTCTCATCTGGCTGGGTGTTGGCGCTTCCGGGCTGGGATATTTCCTTTGGAACTACGGTGCCACTCAAGTGGATGCGGGTACCTTGGGGATTATGAATAATGCCCTGATCCCCGCCGGGCTGCTGGTCAACCTGGCAATCTGGCAGACGCAGCCCCACTGGCCGAGTTTTATTATTGGGGGCTCGGTGATAGTGGCCTCGCTGTGGGTAAATCAGCGTTGGGTCGTTCCGCGCTGCGAACAAAAGGCAGACGATCGCAAGCGTGCTGACGCGTTGAACGAATAAACGCCTCGGTCACCGGCTGGCGCTGTTCTCCATCACGGACTGCAGCGTACAGCCGGCTCCATAATCCATCCCCCAGTGGCTTGGTGACTAGCAGCCCCTGACGTTCAAAGCTTTCCACCACCCAGTGCGGCAGGGCAGCAATTCCCATATTGGCTGATATCATCTGAATCAGTAGCAAAGTATTATCGACACTTTTTAATGCCGGACTGATCCCTGCGGGTTGCAAGAAGTTACGCCATATATCAAGGCGCTGACGCTGAACGGGATAAATCAGTATCGTTTCATCGCTTAAATCTTCTGGTTCTATCCGTGCTTTACTAACCAGCGGGTGTTGAGGTGCCAGTACCAGGCGTACTTCAAAATCAAACATCGGCGAATAGTGCAGTTCACTGCGCGGTAAAATTTCAGATGTCAGAACAATATCCAGCTCACCTTGCTGCAACCCGGGTTGCGGATCAAAGGTCACCCCAGATTTAAAGTCCATCTCCACCTGAGGCCAGTCCTGGTGAAAGCTTTCCAGGGCCGGTGTAAGCCACTGAATACAACTATGACATTCAATAGCAATACGCAGTCTGCTTTGATGCGGCTCATTACAGGTCTGTAGGGCATGAGCGATTTGTGGCAGCACCTGGTGGGCAAGTTGCAGCAGAATTTCACCTTGTGGCGTGAAGCGCAATGGCTGGCTTTTCCGGACAAACAAGCGAAACCCAAGCCGCTGTTCCAAGTCACTGAACTGGTGAGAAAGGGCTGACTGGGTCTGATGCAAAGCGGCTGCAGCTGCGGCAAGAGAGCCGCTACTGCGCAAAGCTTGCAGTGTTCGCAGATGTTTTATTTCTATCATGAAAATCCTTCATTTCGCCATGAACAAATTGCGCTTGAGGAATATACAGTACCTGCGGATTATAGATGTGTAAACATCTGGACGGCTAAAATAATTCTGAGCAGAGAAAACGACAGGCTGTATTCACCGACTGATTACTAACTTGAGTAAGCTCAGGGGAAACAAGCGGCTATGCCCTTGCCCGAAGTAGAGATTCAGCCGGATACCTAATTTAAATGAGGCAATAGCATGACTATCCATAATCATACTCTCGGATTCCCACGCATCGGTCTTCGACGTGAACTGAAAAAAGCACAGGAAAGTTACTGGGCAGGTAACCTCTCTCGCGAAGAACTTTTGGCTACAGGCCGTGAACTTCGTGCTCGTCACTGGGAACAGCAAAAACAAGCGGGTGTGGAATTAGTCCCCGCAGGCGATTTTGCCTGGTATGACCATGTTCTGACTACCAGCCTGTTACTGGGCAATGTTCCCGCCCGTCATCAGAACCAGGACGGCAGCGTTGATATCGATACTCTGTTCCGTATTGGTCGTGGGCGTGCACCAACGGGTGAACCCGCTGCGGCGGCGGAAATGACTAAATGGTTTAACACTAACTATCACTATATGGTGCCGGAATTCAGCCTCGGACAGGAGTTTAAACTGACCTGGACTCAGTTACTGGACGAAGTAGACGAAGCACTGGCACTGGGCCATAACGTGAAGCCAGTGTTACTGGGCCCGGTGACTTATTTGTGGCTCGGCAAAGTGAAGGGTGAACAGTTTGACAGACTCAGCCTGCTGAAAGACATTCTGCCCGTGTATCAGCAAGTGTTAGCGGCACTGGCCGAACGCGGCATTGAGTGGGTACAGATTGATGAGCCTGTCCTGGTTCTGGAATTACCGCCAGAGTGGCTGGCAGCATATCAGCCAGCTTATGATGCCCTGGCGGGCCAGGTAAAATTACTACTGACTACCTACTTTGAAGGCGTGACGCCTAATCTCGATACTATCAAGGCTCTCCCGGTGCAGGGCTTGCACGTTGACTTCGTTCAGGGTAATGATGATATCAACCACATTCACCAGCAACTGCCTGCTGACTGGTTGCTCTCTGCCGGTGTTATCAATGGCCGTAATGTATGGCGAACTGACCTGAGTGCAAAATATCAGCAGCTGAAAGAGATTGTAGATAAGCGGCCGTTATGGGTAGCTTCCTCCTGTTCACTGCTACACAGCCCTATCGATCTCAGTGTGGAAACGCGTCTCGATAGCGAAGTGAAGAGCTGGTTTGCTTTTGCGCTGCAAAAATGTACTGAACTGACACTGCTGACCCGGGCATTGAACAGTAGTGAGACAGCAGAAATCACTGAGTGGAGCGCACCGATTCAGGCTCGACGTCACTCTACTCGGGTACATAACGCTGCGGTTGCACAGCGGCTGGCAGATATTACGGCCAAAGATAGCCAGCGTGAGAGTGCCTATATCCTTCGTGCCGCAGCCCAGCGCCAGCGCTTTAATCTGCCAGCATGGCCGACTACTACCATTGGCTCTTTCCCACAAACCACCGAAATTCGTGGTCTGCGTCTGGACTTTAAGAAAGGCAATCTAGACAGTAACCGCTACCGTACCGGTATCGCTGAACATATTAAGCAAGCTATTGCTGAACAGGAGCGCCTCGGCCTCGATGTCTTAGTCCACGGTGAAGCCGAGCGTAACGATATGGTGGAATATTTCGGTGAGCACTTGGATGGCTTTGTGTTTACTCAGAATGGCTGGGTACAGAGTTACGGTTCGCGCTGTGTTAAACCGCCGATTGTTATCGGTGATATCAGCCGCCCAGAGCCTATCACCGTTGAGTGGGCTAAATATGCTCAGTCCCTGACTGATAAGCCGGTCAAAGGCATGCTGACAGGCCCGGTGACCATCCTGTGCTGGTCTTTCCCGCGCGAAGATATCTCCCGTGAGACCATCGCAAAACAAATTGCCCTGGCGTTACGGGATGAGGTGGCGGATCTAGAGGCAGCAGGTATTGGTATTATTCAGATTGATGAGCCCGCCCTGCGTGAAGGATTACCGCTGCGTAAATCAGACTGGCAGGCCTATCTGGACTGGGGGGTAGAAGCCTTCCGGCTTAATGCAGCGGTGGTTCGCGATGATACCCAGATCCATACGCATATGTGTTATTGCGAGTTCAACGATATTATGGCGTCTATTGCCGCGTTGGATGCGGATGTGATTACCATTGAAACATCCCGTTCTGATATGGAACTGCTGGAATCATTTGAAGCATTTGAATATCCCAACGAAATAGGGCCGGGCGTGTATGACATTCACTCACCGAATGTACCTGATGTTGAGTGGATTGAAGCATTGTTGAAAAAAGCGGCTGACCGCGTCCCGACAGAACGGTTATGGGTTAACCCTGACTGCGGTCTGAAAACCCGCGGCTGGACAGAGACGCGTCAGGCTCTGGCAAATATGGTGCAAGCCGCGCAAAACCTGCGTAACGCACAGTAGAAATAATATCGGGCAGCCAGTTTGGCTGCCCGATATTGCCTGATAATCCTTAAAATTAACTTCTGTTGCTCGCTCCGAAGCGGGTAAACCATTCCAGCATTCGCTGCCAGCCATCTTGTGCCGACTCCGCGTGATAACTCGATCGGTAATCTGCATTAAACGCATGGCCCGCCTCAGGATAAACAATGATTTCTGCTGTGGTATTCGCTGCACGCAACGCCTGACGCATGGTCTCAATACTTTCCAGAGGAATACTCGCGTCCTGTTCGCCGTAGAGCCCGAGTACCGGTGCATTAAGCCGGGTGGCTATATCAACCGGCTGATGTGGAGAGTTGAGCGTCTTTCTGGCTATCAATTTCCCATACCAGGCGACAGCAGCTTTTAACTGTGGATTATGCGCAGCATAGAGCCAGGCAATCCGACCACCCCAGCAAAAACCGGTAACCATAAGGCGATGGGCATCCCCTCCATGGCGTGATGCCCAGCTTGCAACATGATCAAGATCGGCCAGTACCTCGGCATCAGGAACTTTAGCGACGACTTCATTCAGTAACGTTTCTATATCAGAATAACTTTGTGGGTCACCGTGGCGAAAATAGAGCTCTGGCGCGATAGCCAGATATCCCTGTTCGGCAAGACGGTGACAGAGGCTACGGATATGCTCGTTTACGCCAAATATTTCCTGAATGACTATCACAATCGGGAGTGCACCTGATGCTTTTTGGGGCCTGGCATAATAAGCCGGCATATCCTCACCCTGCGTCGGGATAGTTTTTTCACCCGATAAGATGACATCTCTTGTGGTATGTACCACAGTTGAAGACAGGGAAAGTGGATCTGCTGCTAATATTTCCTGTGTGGCTTTTGTTTGTGCCATGGTTTCTCCAAAGCTTGGATGCAGTTTGAAAACCCGAATCAGGATTAGTAGCAAATTTAACGAATGAAAAGCGCTATCGATGTTTAATTATTAAGCCGAATAGCTTTGAATTGTGATCAATATCACTATTTTTGACATGAATAATGTAATCCGTTTCATTCAAAGTGACGCCCGTCACGTAATTATCTGCAGGGGTTAGGTAAAGTACTACTTTGCTTCTCCTGAAGCTTACTCTACAGAGGAGTCTGTTATGTCTAAGTCTGATGTTTTCCATCTCGGTCTGATTAAAAGCGATCTCCAGGGCGCTACCGTTGCCATTGTTCCGGGAGACCCGGAGCGAGTGGAGAGAATTGCATCGCTGATGGATAATCCAGTCAAACTGGCCTCTCACCGTGAATTTACTACCTGGCGTGCTGAACTGGATGGCAAAGCGGTTATCGTTTGTTCAACCGGGATTGGCGGCCCTTCTACCTCTATTGCTGTTGAAGAGCTGGCACAATTAGGTATTCGTACCTTCTTACGTATAGGCACTACCGGTGCTATTCAGCCAAATATCAATGTCGGTGATGTACTGGTTACCACTGCATCTGTTCGTCTGGATGGTGCCAGCCTGCACTTTGCACCAATGGAATACCCGGCGGTTGCTGACTTCGCTTGTACCACCGCGCTGGTAGAAGCAGCGAAGGAAATGGGAGCCACGACTCATATTGGTGTTACCGCTTCTTCTGATACCTTCTACCCGGGCCAGGAGCGTTATGACACCTTCTCTGGCCGCGTTGTGAGCCGCTTTAAACACTCTATGGAAGAATGGCAGCAAATGGGCGTGATGAACTACGAAATGGAATCAGCAACGCTGCTGACCATGTGTGCAAGCCAGGGCTTACGTGCCGGTATGGTTGCCGGGGTTATTGTTAACCGCACCCAGCAAGAGATCCCTAATGCCGAAACGATGAAAAAAACTGAAAGCCATGCAGTAAAAATCGTGGTCGAAGCTGCTCGTCGCCTGCTGTAGAAAGCAGATATCAGAGGGAGAAACAGGGTTTTTTCCCTCTTGATACTTTAGATTTTTTGAAACATATAAGTGGTCGAGTGCTTTGCCTCGCCATTTGAATCCCACGCATAGTCCGGGATGATTCCTGCGACTTCAAATCCTAAAGAAGCATAAAGCGGTTCAGCCACATCGCCCGTTTTGGTATCGAGAGTGACAAGCGTTTTACCCAGCAAACGTGCCTGTTCCAGGGCATGACTCATCAGCGAGCGACCAATTCCCAGTCTGCGTGCTCCCGGATGTACGATCATTTTTGCTACTTCACAGCGATGAGGCTGATTAGGCGGCATATCCGTTATTAACTGAACGGTTCCCAGCAATTCATCACCACGCAGTGCTCCAAACAATAACCTGTTCCCGGCTATGACCTCGGGGCGAACGTTTTGCGACCAGAACAGACTTGCTTCGTTATAGGAAAGCGGTGACATAAAGCTTATCGATGCCCCCGCGGTTACACTATCAGCCAGAATCTGTGACAGCGCCTCCAGATGCTGTTCTAAAGCGCGGGCATCAAGTTCAAGAATACGTATTTCCATGGTGTGTTATACCTCAGGCCATTGCGATGATGTAGTGTGCGGGCAGCACGCCTGTTTCAAAGGACGATGCTCCGCGTAGTCGATAGCGCAGGCAGTCACCTGCATTCAGAGAATACGTAACGCCATCAACGGTGATGGTGAGTGCTCCTGAGAGGAGCGTTAAATGATGTTCATGGTTCGGTAGGGCTGGGTTGTCATAAGCAATATGCTGGCCAGGCTCGATGATGCATTCAATCATTTCAAGTTTTAGCTGCCCGCCAGGAGGGGAAAGTGCCCGTCGGGTGAAACCATGAGTGGTATCGGTCCAGATATTCTGATCTGTACGACGAATCAGAGGAGGAAAGTCAGGGTCAAGCGGTGCCAGTAGCTGTGAAAGCGGTAGCGCCAGCGCGGACGCCAGACGACCTAATGTTTCCGCCGTTGGACTGACATCCCCATTTTCAATGCGCGAAAGGGTCGCCCGGCTAACACCACTGTTATCAGCGAGATCCTGTAATCTCAGCCCACGATCCGTGCGTAACTTACGCAGATGGCAGGCAAGAGCCTGGTTTTGATTTATCATTTCATTTCTCATATATGGGATGATTTCTCTTTTTTGAGATAATATCCCATATATGAGAAATATCAATGAATTTTAACTTACAGTTGTGAGTCAGAGATAACAGGAGGTTGCATGGAGTTATGGGTGTTATCGGGAGTGGGTATTGCTCTGCTGGCGGCGTTAATGGGCTGGCTGGTTGCCAGTTTACGTGCCACGCAACGTCAGGCTTTACTGCAAGAAGAGCAACGCGAACTCTACGGTGAGCTGACGGCGGCGAGACAAGAGTTACAGCTAAATCAGCACTGGCGTGATGAGTGTGAGCAACTGAATCGTGAGCTGCGCACCCAGCTTGAAATTAACAGTGGCCAGGAAGCGGATATTCGTGAACTGACCACCTTGCTGGAACAGACGCGCCTGAATGCCGATGAAAAGCAGCGGCAGATGCTTAATAGTGAACAGCGCCTTGGCGAGCAATTTGAAAATCTGGCCAACCGTATTTTCGAGCACAGTGGGCGCAAAGTCGAAGAACAGAACCGGCAAAGCCTTAATGTTCTGCTATCACCCCTGCGTGAACAACTGGATGGTTTTCGTCGCCAGGTGCAGGAGAGTTTTGGCCAGGAAGCCCGTGAGCGTCATACGCTGACCCATGAAATCCGCAACCTTCAGCAGCTCAATGCGCAAATGGCACAAGAAGCACTGAACCTGACGAAAGCCTTGAAAGGGGATAATAAAACCCAGGGTAACTGGGGAGAAGTGATCCTCACGCGTGTGCTTGAGGCCTCCGGTTTACGCGAAGGGCATGAATATCAAACCCAAGTGAATATTCAGCTGGAAAACAGTAGCCGTATGCAGCCAGATGTCATTATTCGCCTGCCGCAGGGTAAGGATGTGGTCATTGACGCCAAAATGACCCTGGTGGCCTATGAGCGCTACTTTAATGCCGAGGATGATGTGATTCGAGAGCATGCGCTCAATGAACATATTGTCGCTATCCGTAACCATATTCGTCTGCTAAGCCGTAAAGACTATCAGCAACTGCCTGGCCTGCGTTCCCTGGATTATGTGCTGATGTTTATTCCGGTTGAACCGGCCTTTTTACTGGCTATAGACAGGCAACCCGAATTAATTAGCGAGGCGCTGAAAAGTAATATTATGCTGGTCAGTCCTACGACCTTGCTGGTGGCCCTGCGTACCATCGCTAATCTCTGGCGCTACGAGAACCAAAGCCGAAATGCCCAGCATATTGCGGAACGTGCCGGGCGCTTATATGACAAAGTCAGATTATTTGTTGATGAGATGTCAGCGCTAGGCCAGAGCCTGGATAAAGCCCAGGATAACTATCGACAGGCAATGAAAAAACTGGCTTCAGGCCGGGGAAATGTCCTGGTGCAGGCCGAGTCGCTGCGCAATCTGGGCGTCGAGGTAAAACGGGAAATAAACCCTGAGTTGATGGAGCAAGCTCAATCAGATGCTCTGGAAAATGCCTTGTTAAGCCAGCCTGAAAACGAAGATGTGGTAAAGTAATCCCAGTAAGTATTTCTTCCCTACGGGTAACAGAGCATTCAACGGCAGCCAGTTATGTTGCTGCTGAAAAATAGGGCATTAGCGTCGATTCTGTTACACTTTACCGACATTTTTTGATTAAACAGGCACTGAGATGGTTGATAAATCCAGAGATACAACGCATTTTGGTTATAGCACGGTAGAGAAAGATCAAAAGGCCGATATGGTTGCCGGTGTATTCCACTCGGTTGCGGCAAAATATGATGTGATGAATGACGTCATGTCATTGGGTATTCATCGGTTATGGAAACGCTTCACTATTAACTGTAGCGGCGTGCGTCGTGGACAGCGGGTACTTGATTTAGCAGGTGGAACCGGCGATTTAACAGCCAAGTTCTCACGTCTGGTCGGTGACTCGGGTGAAGTGGTACTGGCGGATATCAATGACTCCATGTTGAAAATGGGGCGTGAAAAGCTGCGTAATATCGGCATCATCGGTAACGTCAGTTATGTCCAGGCGAATGCGGAAGCACTGCCGTTCCCGGATAACAGCTTTGACTGTATTACCATTGCTTTTGGTTTACGTAACGTCACCGATAAAGATAAAGCGCTGCGTTCCATGTACCGTGTGCTTAAGCCCGGTGGACGTCTGCTGGTACTGGAATTTTCTAAACCCGTACTGGAGCCGCTGAATAAAGTCTACGATGCCTACTCCTTCCATATCCTGCCACGCATGGGGCAAATGATTGCCGGTGATGCAGAAAGCTATCGCTATCTGGCGGAGTCTATTCGTATGCATCCGGACCAGGAAACGCTGAAAGCGATGATGGAAGATGCCGGGTTTGAAAACACTAACTATTACAATCTGACGGGGGGTATTGTTGCACTCCATCGTGGTTATAAATTCTAACCCGGGAAGTCACCATGCCATTTATATCGCTTATTAGCGCCAGTCTTGAAGGGGCGCTTAACACTGTTCTCTGGCAGGATAGCGCCCTGAAGTCTGCTCGTCAGCGGTTATACGGAAAAGTATTACGCATTGAGATAAAAGAGTTCTCCACGCCCCTGGTGCTCGTTTTTAGCGAACAGCAAATTGATGTTTTAAGCCAGTGGGAAGGCGAGGCAGATTGTTGCGTTACCACACGTCTCGGCGTGATACCCGAACTACGCGACCGTCAGCAACTGATGGCATTGATCCGTAAAGGTGAACTGGAAGTCCAGGGGGATTTACAGCTGGTACAAAATCTGGTGTCGCTAACGGCTCTGGCGGAGTTTTCTCCTGCTGACTTGCTGGCACCTTACGTCGGCGATCTGGTGGCTGAAAGCCTGAATAAGGCGGTGCGGAACGGGACTCAATTGCTAAAAAATGCTTTTGGCAGAAACCAGCGTTACCTCTCTGAGGCGGTAGTCGAGGAGTGGCGGCTGGCGCCAGGTTCGCTGGAGGCGGCTTGGTTTACTGAGGAAACGACAGCATTAGCCCGTGCGACAGCAGCACTTGATGCAAGACTGGATAAACTGGAGGGCAAATGACGCCAGGAGAATTTCGTCGACTGTATTTTATCATCCGTATCTTCCTGAATTATGGTCTTGAAGAGCTGATCCCTAAAATTCGCCTGACATTACCATTACGTCTGTGGTTACGCTGCCTGTTCTGGATCCCGAATCGTCATCGTGAAAAACCCCTGGGTGAACGTTTACGTCTGGCTTTACAGGAACTGGGACCGGTCTGGATAAAATTTGGCCAGATGCTTTCTACCCGTCGTGATTTATTCCCCCCCATGATTGCCGATCAGCTGGCTATGCTGCAGGACAGAGTCGCGCCATTTGACGGCGCGCTTGCGAAAAAGCAGATAGAGCACTCAATGGGTGATATTCCTGTTGAAACCT
Organism: Klebsiella sp. BIGb0407; assembly: GCF_024807845.1. GTDB lineage: Bacteria > Pseudomonadota > Gammaproteobacteria > Enterobacterales > Enterobacteriaceae > JGM124. The sequence goes on along the minus strand of NZ_JANUEQ010000015.1, from coordinate 15,621 downwards.
GGTTTGATGATTTTGATATTGAGCCCTTAGCTTCTGCTTCGATTGCCCAGGTACACACCGCGCGCCTTAAGAAAAATGGTAAAGAGGTGGTAATCAAGGTTATCCGTCCGGATATTCTCCCGGTGATTAAAGCGGATATGAAACTGATTTATCGCCTGGCACGCTGGGTACCGCGTTTGCTGCCTGATGGCCGTCGCCTACGTCCCGTGGAAGTGGTTCGCGAATATGAAAAAACGCTGATAGATGAACTGAATTTACTGCGTGAAGCAGCGAATGCCATTCAGTTGCGTCGTAATTTCGAGAACAGCCCGCTGTTATATATTCCTGAAGTCTATTCTGACTATTGTAGTGAGAATATGATGGTGCTGGAGCGAATCTACGGTATTCCGGTATCTGATACTGTCGCTCTGGAAGCGCAGGGGACCAATATGAAGCTACTGGCAGAACGTGGCGTTCAGGTCTTCTTTACTCAGGTATTCCGGGATAGCTTTTTCCATGCCGATATGCACCCGGGCAATATCTTCGTCAGCTACGATCATCCTGAAGATCCACAATATATCGGTATCGACTGCGGAATTGTCGGTTCACTGAATCGGGAAGATAAACGCTACCTGGCAGAAAACTTCATTGCCTTTTTTAATCGCGACTACCGTAAAGTCGCTGAACTGCACGTTGACTCTGGCTGGGTGCCACCGGATACCAATGTCGAAGAGTTTGAATTTGCTATTCGTACCGTCTGTGAACCTATTTTTGAAAAGCCGCTGGCAGAAATTTCGTTCGGCCATGTGTTATTAAACTTGTTTAATACTGCCCGTCGTTTCAATATGGAGGTTCAGCCTCAGTTAGTGCTGCTGCAAAAGACTTTGTTATATGTTGAAGGTGTCGGCAGACAGCTGTATCCACAGCTCGATTTGTGGAAAACAGCGAAACCTTTCCTGGAAAATTGGATCAAAGATCAGGTGGGTATTCCTTCTCTGATACGTGCTTTTAAAGAAAAAGCACCGTTCTGGGTAGAAAAAATGCCTGAATTACCAGAGCTGGTTTATAACAGCTTGAGTCAGAGCAAACATTTAAAACACAGTATTGATAAAATTCAGCAGGATCTACAGCGTCACCATGTCCGGGAAGGGCAGTCACGTTACCTCTTAGGAATGGGCGCAACATTGATTCTCAGTGGAACATTATTGCTTATTAATAAACCTGAATGGAATATGATGCCGGTATGGTTAGTGGTCGCCGGGGTCGGTATGTGGTTGCTGGGCTGGAAGCGAACTGTCTGAATTTTAAGCATGCTGATGCAGTATTACCGTATAGTAGCTGCATCAGCTCTCTCTCCTAATATATCAATTTGAGGCAACACTATGGGTGGTATCGGTATTTGGCAGCTAGTTATCATTGCCGTTATTGTAGTTCTGTTGTTTGGTACCAAGAGACTGGGATCTATTGGTTCTGACTTAGGGGCATCGATCAAGGGCTTCAAAAAAGCAATGAGCGAAGACGATGCGAAAGATAAAGATGACGCAAAAGATAAATCTGCAGTTGATGCCGATTTTGCTGCGAAATCCATCTCTGAAAAACCAGGCGACGTAAAAAAAGACGACGCTAAGAACAGTAAAGAACAGGTATAAGCTGTGTTCGATATTAGTTTTGGTGAACTCTTAGTTGTCTTTGTGCTGGGCCTGATTGTTCTGGGGCCACAAAGACTTCCTATCGCTGTGAAAACAGTGGTTGGCTGGATCCGTGCCTTGCGCTCTCTGGCGAGTAGCGTGCAAAGCGAGCTTGCCCATGAACTGAAACTTCAGGAGCTACAAGACAGCCTGAAAAAGGTTGAGAAGGCCAGCATGGATAGCCTGACGCCGGAATTAAAAGCATCAATGGATGAGTTGCGTGAGGCGGCCGAGTCGATGAAGCGTGGTTATTCACCGCGCGATCCTGAACAGGAAAGCGATGAAGCGCATACCATTCATGATCCCGCAAAGACACAGAAGAAGCCTGAAGATATCACGTCTGAGGTAACTGACAGCCAGGGTGCTTCGCAGCCTGTTGCTCATGAACCCGCAGAGCCTTCTGCCGGTGATGCTCCGTCGATACTGAAGAAAGCAGCGGTGGAAACCTCTGTGTCTGAGACAGCGAAAAGCCCTGAACCAACGCAACCACCGAGTGAAAAACCCTAACCATGGCCGTCGAAGATACTCAGCCGCTTATCAGCCATCTGATAGAGCTACGCAAACGCCTGTTAAACAGTATTATTGCCGTTCTGGTTATTTTTTTGGCGCTGGTCTATTTTGCCAATGATATCTACCAGTTAGTGGCAGCACCGCTGATTGAACAAATGCCTCTGGGTTCAACGATGATAGCCACCGATGTGGCATCACCGTTCTTTACGCCAATAAAGCTTACTATCTATGTGTCAGTCTTTCTGGCAGCGCCGGTTATTCTGTATCAGGTCTGGGCTTTTGTGGCACCTGCCTTATACCGGCACGAACGTAAGCTATTAATGCCATTGCTTTTCTCAAGCACAATGCTGTTCTATATCGGCATTGCGTTTGCCTATTTTGTCGTTTTCCCACTGGCTTTTGGCTTTTTAACCAAGACAGCTCCTATTGGTGTGGTGGTGTCCACTGATATTGCCAAATACCTCGATTTCGTTATGACGTTATTTATGGCGTTTGGCGTAGCATTTGAGGTGCCAATAGCGATTATTTTATTATGCTGGATGGGTGTGACAACCCCGGAGTCACTGAGACGAAAACGTCCCTATATGCTGGTTGGCGCATTTGTTGTCGGGATGCTGCTCACACCACCGGATGTGTTCTCTCAAACACTATTGGCTATCCCTATGTACTGCCTGTTTGAGGTGGGCATACTGTTCTCGCGTTTTTATGTCGGCAAAGGGCGTATTAAAACCGAGGAAGAGACAGCAGAAAGTCACGAAGAAGACGCAAAATAACCCTGTTAAAGGACGGCAACGGGGTCAGGTTTACTATCCAGCCCCGTTGCGGTTAATCCGCTTTATTCGTATTGAAAGAGACAGTCTATCGTTCAATACGTTGTCAACAGACCGAAACCGCCCACCGGGATGGTTATCGTTTGGAGAACTCCATGTTTGATATCGGTATCAATCTTACTAACTCCCAGTTTGAGAAAGACACTGCAGAAGTCATCGCGCGTGCACAGCAGGCCGGTGTCAACGGTATGATATTAACGGGAACCAGCCTGCAAGACAGCGCTCAATCGTTAGCGTTAGCGCAACAGTTCGAGAGCTGCTGGTCTACCGCAGGTATTCATCCTCATGAAGCGAGTAGCTGGAATGAAAGCACTGCTGAGGCTATTCGCAATATGGCGAATGCGCCCCAGGTGGTGGCCGTGGGTGAATGTGGTCTTGATTTCAACCGTAATTTCTCAACGCCTGCTGAGCAAGAACATGCCTTTACCGAACAACTGGCACTCGCGACTGATTTAATGATGCCGGTGTTTTTGCACTGCCGTGATGCCCATGACCGATTTCTGGCCTTGCTGGATCCGTGGCTGGAATGGCTTCCCGGCGTAGTGGTGCATTGCTTTACCGGTACGGAATCTGAATTACATGATTATCTGCGTCGTGGTTTACTGATAGGGATCACCGGATGGGTGTGTGACGAACGCCGTGGTTTAGAACTGCGTGAACTGTTGCCACAAATTCCAGCCCAGCAGCTGCTACTGGAAACCGACGCCCCCTTCTTGTTGCCTCGGGATCTGGACCCTAAACCGGCATCCCACCGCAACGAACCCTGCTATTTGCCCCATATTGTCAATAAAGTTGCACAGTGGCGCGGTGAAGACCCCGCCTGGCTTGGGCAAGTAACAGAAGAGAATGCCCGTCGTTTATTCAGACTGGGCTTTTAACCAGGAGAGAGTTACATGAGTTATGCATTTCCCGGTACTTTCCCCGGCCGCCGTATGCGCCGGGTACGCCGTCATGATTTTAGTCGTCGTCTTGTTGCTGAGAATCAGCTGACGGTTAACGATCTCATCTATCCGGTGTTCGTCATGGAAGGACATAATCGACAGCAGGAGATAGCGTCGATGCCGGGGGTTTATCGCTTAACCCTGGATTTGTTAATCAAAGAAGCAGAAGCCGTGGCAAAACTGGGCGTTCCGGTTCTCTCCCTGTTTCCTGTGATTGAAAGTGACGGCAAATCGTTACATGCGGAAGAAGCCTATAATCCGAATGGACTGGTGCAGCGTGCGGTTCGTGCGCTAAAAGATGCGGTCCCTGAACTGGGGCTGTTAACGGATGTGGCGCTCGACCCGTACACGACTCATGGTCAGGACGGCATCATTGATGAAACCGGCTATGTTATTAATGATGTGACCCGGGATATTCTGGTTCGCCAGGCGCTTTCGCATGCTGAGGCCGGTGCAGAAATTGTTGCCCCGAGTGACATGATGGACGGACGAATTGGTGCTATTCGTCAGCAGTTAGAAGCTGAAGGTTTAGTTAATACGCAGATCATGTCTTATGCGGCTAAATATGCCTCCTGTTATTACGGCCCGTTCCGCGATGCGATTGGCTCTGCTGGTAATCTGAAAGGCGGCAATAAAAAGAACTACCAGATGGATCCGGCTAATAGTGATGAGGCCCTGCAAGAAGTGGCTCAGGATCTTCAGGAAGGCGCGGATATGGTAATGGTTAAACCCGGTATGCCTTACCTGGACGTGGTTCGTCAGGTTAAAGATACCTTTGGTGTTCCGACCTTTGCCTATCAGGTTTCCGGTGAGTATGCGATGCATATGGCGGCGATTCAGAATGGCTGGCTGGCAGAAAAACCTGCGGTAATGGAGTCACTGCTATGCTTTAAACGTGCCGGAGCCGATGGTGTACTGACGTATTTTTCAAAACGTGTAGCGCAGTGGCTGCATGACGAACAGATGCAGCGTTAGCCGCTAATCTGAAAACATGTACAGAGCCTGAGAGTGACCTCAGGCTTTTTTTTTGACTATAACTTCTGGAAATTGGCGTTTTTAACGCTCTGACGTATTTGTTTATTCAGCAGGTTGAGCAGTAGCATCGAGCGTGTTTCACCGTCTGTTTCAGCAAAAATAGCCTGCATGCCCTCAAATGTCCCTTCAGTAATCAATACCGTATCTCCCGGATAGGGAGTCTCCGGATCGATATGCGTATCGCTTTCTGTCAGTCGTAATTCGTCAATCACGCTCTCCGGCACAATAGCCGGTAGCGAGCCGAAGCGGACGAAGTGGCTGACGCCCCGGGTCGCGCTTATCGTCGTCGTATGAATCGACTCAGGGTTAAATGCGACAAACATGTAATTGGGGAAGAGTGGCTCGCTAACCACCGTTCTTTTGCCTTGTACCACTTTCTCGATAGAAATAAAGGGCGTGAGGCATTCCACCGTTTGCCGTTCAAGATGTTCCTTCGCGCGTAATAGCTGACCGCGTTTGCAGTACAGAAGATACCAGGATTCCATAAGTTCTCTTTTCGACTCATCAGGTCAACGAACGAATAATACAGAATAATTCATTCAATTGACGGTATGAGTTACCTTCAAGATGCGTATTTATACAAATTTAACAAAAATACAGCAGGGTGACAGTGAAGTCCGTATAATAGCTGTAACACTCATATCTTAATAAATCACATGAAATACGATGACCTGCGCGACTTCCTGGAGTTGCTTGAGCAACAAGGTGAACTGAAACGCATCAAATTGCCTGTCGATCCAAACCTGGAAATGACTGAAATTGCCGATCGTACTTTACGTGCCGGTGGGCCTGCACTGCTGTTTGAAAATCCTAAAGGCTTTGATATGCCCGTACTGTGTAACCTGTTTGGTACGCCAAAGCGGGTAGCCATGGGTATGGGGCAGGAAGATGTCTCCGCGTTACGCGAAGTGGGCAAACTCCTCGCATTTTTAAAAGAGCCGGAGCCACCGAAAGGATTCCGTGACCTGTTTGATAAACTTCCTCAGTTTAAACAAGTGCTTAACATGCCGACCAAGCGTCTGCGGGATGCGCCTTGTCAGGAGGTGATACAAGAAGGCGATGAGGTTGATTTAACCCGCCTGCCGATTATGAAATGCTGGCCCGATGATGCAGCCCCTCTCATTACCTGGGGTCTGACGGTAACTCGTGGTCCGCATAAAGAAAGACAGAACTTAGGCATTTATCGTCAGCAGCTGATTGGTAAAAATAAACTGATTATGCGCTGGCTTTCTCACCGTGGTGGCGCGCTGGATTTCCAGGAGTGGTGTGCAGCTCATCCGGGCGAGCGCTTCCCGGTTGCTGTGGCTCTGGGTGCTGACCCGGCGACGATTCTCGGCGCTGTGACTCCGGTTCCTGATACCCTGTCAGAATATGCGTTTGCCGGACTCCTCCGCGGTACCAAAACTGAAGTGGTTAAATGTATTACCAATGATTTGGAAGTCCCGGCCAGCGCTGAAATTATTCTTGAAGGTTATATTGAACCGGGTGAACTGGCGCCGGAAGGGCCTTATGGCGATCACACCGGTTATTATAATGAAATCGATAATTTCCCAGTGTTTACCGTAACGCATATTACCAAGCGACATGATGCCATTTATCACTCCACCTATACCGGGCGTCCGCCAGATGAACCTGCGGTTCTGGGTGTGGCTCTGAATGAAGTACTGGTACCTATTCTGCAGAAGCAATTTCCGGAAATTATCGATTTTTATCTTCCTCCGGAAGGTTGTTCTTACCGTCTGGCTGTTGTTACTATCAAAAAACAATACGCTGGTCATGCAAAACGCGTCATGATGGGTGTCTGGTCGTTCCTGCGGCAGTTTATGTACACCAAATTTGTTATTGTCTGTGATGACGATATCAATGCCCGGGACTGGAACGATGTTATCTGGGCGATAACCACGCGCATGGACCCATCGCGAGATACGGTATTAATTGATAATACGCCAATTGATTATCTGGATTTTGCCTCACCGGTTTCCGGTTTGGGTTCAAAAATGGGAATGGATGCCACCAATAAATGGCCTGGTGAGACCCAACGAGAATGGGGGCGTCCTATTCAGAAAGACCCTCAAGTTTGTGCGCATATAGATGCGATTTGGGATGAACTGGCTATCTTCGATAACCGTAAAGGCAGCTGAGAGATACCCTTTACGCTTTAGTATTATTGACCCGACAGAGGGGACGCATGACAACCTTAAGCTGTAAAGTGACCTCAGTAGAAGCGATAACGGATACGGTTTACCGTGTTCGTTTACTGCCGGAATCGGCCTTTTCATTTCAAGCCGGGCAGTATTTGATGGTAGTGATGGATGAACGAGATAAGCGTCCGTTTTCGATAGCATCCACCCCGAGTGAAAAAGAGTTTATTGAGCTGCACATTGGTGCCTCTGAAATTAATCTCTATGCCATGGCGGTTATGGAACGTATCCTGGCAACGAAAGAGGTTGTTATTGATATTCCTCATGGTGAAGCCTGGCTGCGCGATGACGAAGACAGACCTTTAATACTGATTGCCGGTGGAACAGGATTCTCGTATGCCCGTTCTATTCTGTTGTCGGTACTTGAGCGTAACCCTGAGCGTGAAATTGCTATTTACTGGGGCGGACGTGAAGATAAGCATCTCTATGATATGTCAGAACTCGAAGAGCTTGCCTTAAAACACAAGAACCTGCGTGTTGAAGCTGTGGTTGAGCAACCAGAAGCTGACTGGAAGGGACGCACGGGTACGGTGTTAACGGCAGTCATGCAGGACTACGAGACCCTGGCAGAGCATGATATTTACATCGCCGGTCGCTTTGAAATGGCAAAAATCGCCCGCGACCTGTTCTGTAATGAACGTTCAGCTCAGGCCGATCGTATGTTCAGCGACGCCTTTGCCTTTATTTAAGGCAGCGTTTTACCGGAGTGTTAAACGTTCTGTTTACACTCCGGAAGTCTTTCTTCGCCAGTATCAGGCACGTTCCAGCACGGTCGCAATCCCCTGACCTAAACCGATACACATGGTCGCGAGGCCAAACTGCGTATCACGGCGCTCCATCAGGTTTAATAAGGTGGTGCTGATGCGTGTCCCGGAGCAACCTAATGGATGCCCCAGGGCAATTGCCCCGCCGTTAAGGTTAATCCGCTCATCTATCTGCTCCATCAGCCCCAGATCTTTGATACAGGGCAGGATCTGCGCAGAAAAAGCTTCGTTCATCTCAAATAACCCGATATCGCCAACCGTCAGACCGGCTTTCTTTAATGCCAGCTGTGTTGCTGGAACCGGGCCATAGCCCATCACCGATGGACTACAGCCGACGACTGCCATCGAGCGAATATAGGCCCGGACAGGCAGCCCCAGTGATTTGGCCCGCGTCTCACTCATAACCAGCATGGCTGAAGCTCCGTCGGAAAGTGCGGAGGAGCTGCCTGCGGTGACAGTACCGTGCTGCGGATCGAAAGCCGGTTTCAATGCAGCTAACCCTTCCACCGTGGTATCCGGACGGATCACTTCGTCAAAACTAACCGCTGTCAGAGCACCACTGGCATCATGGCCCTGTGTAGGGACGATTTCATTATCAAAATAACCCGCCTCAGTGGCAGCCCAGGCGCGCTGATGGGAACGGGCGGCGAACTGGTCTTGCATTTCACGGCTAATATTGTGCATGCGGGCCAGCATTTCTGCCGTTAAGCCCATCATACCGGCAGCCTTAGCCATCTCACGGCTGAGCCCCGGATGGAAATCAACCCCATGACTCATCGGCACATGGCCCATATGTTCCACGCCACCGACCAGACAAGCATGGGCTTCACCGGTCTGAATCATACGGGCGGCATCATGTAATGCCTGCATTGATGAACCGCATAGCCGGTTCACGGTGACGGCAGGCACGGTATGAGGAATATCCGCCAGCAACGCCGCATTACGGGCGATATTAAAACCCTGCTCCAGGGTTTGCTGAACACAGCCCCAATAAATATCGTCCAGCTCAGAGGCAGAGAGTGCCGGGTTACGCGCCAGGATTGTACGCATTAAATGGGCTGACAGGTCTTCAGCCCGTACGTGACGGAACGCCCCGCCTTTGGAACGTCCCATTGGGGTACGAATGGCATCAACAATAACCACCTTTTCCATAATCATTCCTCAGACGCTTTCAAGTCATGAGCCAGATGAATTGGCTTGACCGGGGGATAGTAAGGTTCATTGTGCAGCGCTTTGGCTTTCAGGCCCGCAGGAACCTGATAGAGCGGGCCAAGATGCCGATACTGTTCTGCCATCTTGACGTACGCCTGGCTACCTTGAGTATCCAGCCAGCGGAAGACTCCACCGTGGAAAGGAGGGAAGCCAAGACCGTAAACCAGAGCTATATCCGCTTCTGCCGGGCTGGCAATAATCCCTTCTTCCAGGCAACGTACTACTTCGTTGACCATCGGGATCATCATGCGCGCAATAATCTCGTGCTGCTCAAACTGCTGTTGTGGCTGAGTGACCGCTTGAAGCAAATCAGCGACCTGACTATCCGGTAATTTTTTCGGTTTTCCTTTGCTGTCAGGCTGATAACGATAGAAGCCAAGTTGTGTTTTCTGACCAAATCGCCCGGCATCAAAGAGGACATCTATCGCATCGCGATAATCTTTAGCCATACGTTCCGGGAAGCCAGTGGCCATAACGGCCTGAGCATGATGAGCGGTATCAATCCCCACCACATCAAGCAGATAAGCCGGGCCCATCGGCCAGCCAAACTGTTTTTCCATCACGCTATCAATCTGCTGGAAGTCAGCGCCATCGCGTAATAGCTGACTAAAACCGGCGAGATAAGGGAACAGTACCCGATTAACAAAAAAACCCGGACAGTCGTTAACCACAATCGGCGTCTTGCCCATTTTACTCGCCCAGGCCACGACGGTGGCGACGGTGGTATCGCTGGTTTTTTTACCCCGAATCACTTCGACCAGTGGCATACGGTGGACTGGGTTGAAAAAGTGCATCCCGCAGAAATTTTCAGGCCGTTGCAGAGCATCAGCCAGCTCACTAATAGGGATGGTTGAGGTATTTGATGCCAGGATAGTGTCTGCTCGTACCTGCTGTTCTGTTTCTGCCAGAACCGCTTTTTTTACCTTGGGGTTTTCAACCACTGCTTCGACGACGATATCGACGCGAGAGAAACCCCGGTATTCCAGCACCGGCTGAATAGTTGAAATGACCTGAGCCAGTTTGCTTCCGTCAATTTTCCCACGTTCCAGCTGCTTGTTCAGCAATTTGCTAGCTTCGCTAATACCGAGAGCTAAGGATTTTTCATTAATATCTTTCATTAAGACCGGGACGCCTTTCCAGGCTGACTGGTAGGCGATACCCCCACCCATAATCCCGGCGCCGAGAATAGCGGCCTGTTTTGGTGTATCAATATGCTGCGTCAGCTTTCTTGCTTTACTCTTAACATATTGCTCGTTAAGGAATATGCCGACTAATGCCCGGGCTTCATTGGATTGAGCCAGCGGAACAAAATTTTGCGTTTCAAGTTGCAGAGCGGCATCACGACCCAGGCCTGCTGCTGCCTCAATGGTTTTTACTGCGACTACAGGTGCGGGATAATGTTTTCCGGCTATCCTGGAAACCATCGCTTTGGCGATGCTAAAACTCATCGCCGCTTCAATTTTATTGAGTTTAAGCGGGTTTAATTTGGGGGCCCGGTGTGCTCGCCAGTCGAGGTCACCTTTAATCGCCTGGCGTAGCATCGATACTGCACCATCGCGCAATTTTTCGTGGCTGACGATGCCATCCACTAAGCCCAGTTTCAGGGCCTCTTCAGCGCTGACATCTTTACCGGCAGTAATGATTTCCAGTGCGCTATCGGCGCCAAGCAGGCGGGGAAGGCGAACCGAGCCACCAAAGCCGGGCATAATACCGAGCTTCGTTTCAGGTAAACCAATACGGGTATCCGGTGTGGCAAGACGGAAATCTGTCGCCAGCACACACTCACAGCCGCCGCCCAGCGTATAACCTTTTATTGCCGCCAGGGTCGGAACCGGCAAATCTTCCAGGCGGTTAAAAATATGATTAGCTGAGTGCAGCCATGCACTGAGTTGCGGGGCCGGAACCAGAAATAAAGATAAGAATTCAGTGATATCGGCACCGACGATAAAGGCAGACTTAGTGGAGCTCAGTAGCAACCCTTTAAGTTCGGGTAAATTTTCAATAACGGTTAGTGCTTCGCTAAGGCTGGCGAGAGTGGCGGTATTTAATGTGTTAACTGAACCGGGGGCATCGAACACCAGTTCTGCAATACCCTCTTCCAGCCAGTCGAGATGTAAGGTTTCACCTTGATAGAGCATGTCAGTCTCCTGATTCCGGCAATGGATCTGGTCATACCAGATGAGAGGGAGTGTGGAATTTATGTTAATAAAATGCAAATTTATATTTAAATATTTGCCAGTCAGGTCACATGCGGTGGAAATAACTCGACGTCGGGCATGGTGTGCTAAGATGCGACTCGCAAGCTTCAATCAGTGCCTACAGGCAACTCAAATAATTTTGGACATAAATTATGGAATCACTGGCTACGCTGTATCATCGTCATATCGAAACCTTACAACAACGTACTCGCGATGCACTTGCGCGCTCTAATCTTGATGCTCTGCTGATCCACTCAGGGGAGTTATTCAACGTATTTCTCGATGATCATCCTTATCCGTTTAAAGTGAACCCGCAATTTAAAGCGTGGGTACCTGTAACCGAGGTGCCGAACTGCTGGCTGCTGGTGGACGGAGTAAATAAACCTAAGCTCTGGTTCTATCTGCCGGTTGATTACTGGCATTGTGTTGAACCCCTGCCAACGACTTTCTGGACTGATGAAATTGAAGTCATCGCCTTACCCAAGGCTGACGGCATTGGTAGTCTGTTACCCGCTGCTCGCGGTAACCTCGGTTATATTGGCCCGACTCCGGAGCGTGCTATACAGCTTGGTATTAATGCGGCGAATATCAATCCGCAAGCGACTATCGACTTCTTACATTACTACCGTGCTTATAAAACTGACTATGAGCTGGCCTGTATGCGTGCAGCGCAAAAGACGGCCGTCATTGGACATCGTGCAGCACATGAAGCCTTCCTGTCCGGGATGAGTGAATTCGATATTAATCTGGCCTATCTGACGGCGACAGGGCATCGCGATATCGATGTTCCTTACGGCAATATTGTGGCGTTGAATGAGCATGCCGCGGTGTTGCATTACACGCGTCTGGATAATCAGCCGCCGGAACAAAGACGCAGCTTCTTACTGGATGCGGGGGCGGAATATCAGGGATATGCTGCTGATTTGACGCGTACCTGGGCTGCTCAGGAAGACTGTGATTTTGCCGAGCTGATTAAAGATATGAACACTGAGGAACTGGCGCTGATAGCGACCATGAAAGCCGGTGTGCGTTATACCGAGTATCACCTTCAGTTCCATCAGCGTATTGCTAAACTGCTTAAACGCCATCAACTGGTGACGGATATCAGTGAAGAAGCAATGGTCGAAACGGGGATTACTAGTCCGTTTATGCCGCATGGTATTGGCCATATGCTGGGTCTGCAAGTTCATGATGTCGGCGGTTTTATGCAGGATGATAGCGGGACACACCTGGCGGCGCCTGGTCAGCATCCTTATCTGCGCTGTACCCGTATCCTTGAACCCAATATGGTGCTGACTATTGAGCCGGGTCTCTATTTTATTGAGTCACTGCTTGCACCATGGCGTGAAGGACAATATCGCCAGCATTTCAACTGGGATCGCATTGAGGCGATGAAACCTTTTGGTGGTATCCGTATTGAAGATAACGTGATTATCCATGAAAACGGAATCGAAAATATGACCCGTGACCTGAAACTGGCGTAATGGAAAGCTGGCTGATACCTGCTGAGCCGGTAACGGTGAGTGAGGAAATCAAGAAAAGCCGTTTTATCACGTTGCTTGCCCATACTGATGGGGTAGCAGCGTGCAAAGCCTTTCTTGAGCAAGCGCGAATCGATTATCCTGACGCCCGGCATTATTGCTGGGCATGGATCGCAGGTGCCCCGGATAATTCACAGTTACTGGGATTCTCTGATGACGGTGAACCCGCGGGTACGGCAGGGAAACCGATTCTGGCTCAGTTACTGGGAAGTCAGGTCGGCGAAATCACTGCTGTCGTCGTACGTTATTACGGTGGCATCAAACTGGGAACCGGTGGTCTGGTGAAAGCTTATGGTGGCGGAGTACAGCAGGCGCTGGCTCAGTTATCTAAAGTGCGCAAAGTAGCATTAACAGAATATACTTTGCAGTGTGACTACTCGCAGTTGGCGGGTATCGAGGCCTTGCTTAAACAGTTTGGCGGCCTTATTGTCGACAGTGATTTCCAGGCATTTATTATTCTGAAGATTGCGTTACCGCAGACCCAACTGGCCATATTTAATGCCAGGCTTGGCGACCTGAGCCGTGGTTCACTGCATTTACTACCGCGATAATCATTTCTCTTCTTATATTTATTGATACTTAAGGAAGCGGCTGAAAATGCATTTTCGTGCCATAACCCGAATCGTCGGCCTGCTCATTATCCTCTTTTCCGGCACTATGATTTTACCCGGCTTAGTGGCGCTGATTTATCGCGATGGTGCCGGTCGTGCTTTTACCCAAACCTTCATGGTCGCAGTTGTTATCGGGACTTTGCTGTGGTGGCCTAACCGACGAGATAAAAGCGAACTCAAACCACGTGAAGGGTTTCTGATAGTCGTTCTGTTCTGGACGGTACTGGGGAGTGTCGGTGCCTTACCTTTTATCTTCGCGGAAAAACCGAACCTGACGGTTACTGACGCCTTTTTTGAGTCTTTCTCTGGTTTAACCACCACGGGAGCGACAACCCTCGTGGGTCTTGACTCTTTACCTCATGCCATCTTGTTCTATCGACAGATGCTGCAGTGGTTTGGCGGGATGGGGATCATTGTGCTGGCGGTCGCTATCCTGCCTATCCTGGGCGTCGGGGGGATGCAGCTGTACCGGGCAGAGATGCCGGGTCCGTTGAAAGACAATAAAATGCGTCCGCGCATTGCCGAAACGGCGAAAACGCTCTGGTTTATCTATGTCCTGCTAACCATCGCTTGTGCCGTTGCATTATGGTTTGCCGGAATGTCGGTATTTGATGCTATCGGGCATAGCTTTGCGACTATTTCTATCGGCGGCTTCTCCACACATGATGCCAGTGTCGGGTATTTTGACAGTCCGACGATTAACACCATTATTGCTATCTTCCTGCTGATCTCTGGCTGTAACTACGGTCTGCACTTCTCTTTATTAAGTGGTCGTAGTCTGAAGGTGTACTGGCGTGACCCTGAGTTCCGTATGTTTATCGGTGTCCAGCTGACCTTAGTTGCTGTTTGTACATTAGTGTTGTGGTTCCACAGTACTTATCAGTCAGCGGTACAAACCGTTAATCAGGCATTTTTCCAAGTGGTATCGATGGCGACTACCGCGGGCTTTACCACTGACAGCTTTTCACGATGGCCATTATTCCTGCCGATGCTGTTACTGTGCTCTGCCTTTATTGGCGGCTGTGCGGGTTCTACCGGTGGTGGATTGAAGGTTATTCGTATCCTGTTGCTTTTCAAACAGGGAAACCGTGAACTGAAGAGGCTGGTTCACCCGAATGCGGTGTATAGCATTAAGCTGGGTAACCGCGCGCTGCCGGAACGTATTCTTGAAGCGGTGTGGGGGTTCTTTTCAGCTTATGCGCTGGTCTTTATTATCAGTATGCTGGCGATTATTGCCACGGGCGTAGATAACTTCTCGGCTTTTGCCTCAGTGGTTGCGACACTGAATAACCTGGGACCGGGTCTTGGCGTAGTGGCGGATAACTTTGCCAGTATGAATCCGACGGCAAAGTGGATACTTATCGTAAACATGTTATTTGGACGCCTTGAAGTCTTTACTTTATTAGTGCTGTTCACGCCGACCTTCTGGCGGGAATAAATGGAGTGTATGTGAAAACCTTAATTCTTTATTCGACTCGTGATGGACAGACTCGTGAAATAGCAACGCGTCTCGCTTCTGAGCTACAAGTATCAGGCCAGCAGAGCGATATCCTGAATCTCCATGATAACGTCAGTATTGCCTGGGCTGAGTATGACAGGGTGGTGATCGGGGCTTCTATTCGTTACGGGCATTTTCATCGTTCAGTGAATCTGTTTATACAACAACATTTGCAGCAGCTGAATAATCTGCCGAGCGCTTTCTTTTCAGTAAACCTGGTGGCACGTAAAGCGGAGAAGAATACGCCGGAAACCAATTCATATACGCGTAAGTTCCTGTTGAACTCCCCCTGGAGCCCGGATTGCTGTGCTGTCTTCGCTGGCGCCTTGTGTTATCCGCGTTATGGCTGGCTGGACAAGTTTATGATCCGCCTGATTATGAAGATGACTGACGGTGAAACGGATACCAGTAAGGAAGTGGTTTATACCGACTGGCAGCAAGTTTCACGTTTTGCCGCTGAAATTGCACAATTAAGCGTCAAACAGCAGGGTTAATAAGCAGATCGCTGAAAAATACCCCAGTCAGCAAATTAATTGAAATTAGGGGTTGTCAGGCCCGAAGAAATCCCTATAATGCGCATCCACTGACACGGAACAACGGTTACAAACCACCG
>NZ_JANUEQ010000014.1 GCF_024807845.1 Klebsiella sp. BIGb0407 | reverse complement strand
TGTAAAGTAATTCGGTGGAGCGGTAGTTCAGTCGGTTAGAATACCTGCCTGTCACGCAGGGGGTCGCGGGTTCGAGTCCCGTCCGTTCCGCCACCCTTTTAGGGGCGTAGTTCAATTGGTAGAGCACCGGTCTCCAAAACCGGGTGTTGGGAGTTCGAGTCTCTCCGCCCCTGCCAGATTAAAAAACCTTTGCGAAAGCAAAGGTTTTTTTTCGTCTGTCATAAACCACCTCCTGCCGATTATTTGCTGAAAAAAAGCGCATTACTGCGCTAATAATGGTGTCTTCAGTAACGATTTAATGATGCTTTGCTTATCGGTATTTTGCAGCCAGATAGCGTACAGAGGCCTGGAAAGCAGGCCAGAATTAGCCAGCGGATAAACAGTTTCTTGCAGCTGTGCCCACTCAACAGGCAGGAAAGCATAGCCGTTTAACGCCGGAATCAACTGGCATGCCTGAGTTGCAGAACTGGTCGTTAAGATGGGGATTTCATCGTTCTGAATAAATTCAGACTCATATTGTTGGAAGTCAGCCCCCCACTCTATGCGTACATAGGCCAGCTGATCCCGGTCACATTTTGGGCTGCCAGCATAAAGAGCAAGATTAAAATTCCCCAATAACTGGCTGGTAAATTCATCCATTTTCGGCGCTTCAGTGGTCAATAATAAGTCAAGTCTGCGGTCATGAAGCTGCTTAACTAACGACTGACGTGATGCAATGCGGGCTTCAAATTGAAAGTCTTTATGTTGTTGATAAAGAACAGAAATCCAGGGCGTTAGCATACATTCCCACAGCGCGGAACTGGCTCCGATGCTGAGCTGATTATGCTGTGAGGTCAGAGAGACTTCCCTCTTAGCAGCAAGCCAGGTATTCATTAAATTTTCGGCGTAAGGTAATAACCTCTCCCCAGCAGTGGTCAGTCGTATATTATTACGATGGCGCGTAAACAGATTTACACCGAGCTGATTTTCGAGCTGTCGAATACGAAAACTAACGGCAGACTGCGTCAAATACAGTGTTTCAGCCGCACGACCAAAATGTCGTGTTCTGCTCACTTCAAGGAATGTTTTCAGTAGCTCGCTATCCATGACCCTCTCCAAAAAAAATTTGTCGTTATGATTTAAATATTTTGTTTTACACTCTGTCAAGCGTAACTAATACTCCGCGCCATAAACAGCCAGACCAAAAGAATTAGGAGCGTGCAGGATGGCGGAGAGCTTTACGACAACTAATCGGTTTTTCGATAATAAACATTATCCGCGTGGATTCTCCCGACATGGCGATTTCACCATCAAAGAAGCTCAGTTATTAGAGCGTCATGGTGTTGCGTTTAATGAGCTGGATCTTGGCAAACGCGAACCTGGAACAGAAGAGGAAACTCTGTTTGTTGCAGTGTGTCGTGGTCAGCGTGAACCTGTGACAGAAGCAGAGCGCGTCTGGAGCAAATATATGTCGCGTATCAAACGTCCAAAGCGTTTTCACACTCTTTCTGGCGGCAAGCCGCAGATGGATGCTGTTGAAGACTATACCGACAGCGACGACTAAATAAAGGGGGCGATAGCCCCCTTTATCGTATTCATCGACAAGTCACATCATTGCTTTATCCTGCCAGACGCTGCAAGTGCAAAAGCAACCGGTCTATTGCCCGATACCCAAGCGCCTCTTGTAAATGCACCCTGAGAATATCTTTTTCCTGCTGCATATCCGCAATCGTTCGTGCCACTTTCAACAACCGCTGCCAGGCTCTCACTGACAAGCCCAGTGTTGCCAGAGTCTCCTCTAGCCAGAGCGCATCATTCTGCTCAAGCTGACAGAATTCACGAACCTCATGATTACTGAGTAACGCATTAAGCTTATGCTGCCTTGCTAGCTGATGGTTTCTGCAGGCAATGACCCTGTCTCTTACTTCATGGCTGGATTCACTGCGGTGCTGAGACTGACTCAGTGTACCGACCGACAGCAATGGAACCTCAACAGATAAATCAAAACGATCAAGGAAGGGCCCTGACAGGCGGCCCAGATAACGCAGGGTCTGTTGCGGCGTTGCCCTATTATGAAGCCCTTCATAGTGACCGGTGGGTCCTGGGTTCATAGCTGCAATTAGCTGAAAGCTGGCGGGGTAAGTTATCTTTGCACGCGTTCGGGAGATATGGATCTCTCCCGACTCTATGGGCTCGCGTAATGAGTCCAGAACTCTGCGTTCAAATTCTGGAAGTTCATCGAGGAACAGTACACCGTTGTGCGCTAAAGAAATTTCACCTGGCTGGGGAATACTGCCACCCCCTACCATGGAGTTTAATGAAGCACTGTGGTGAGGGGCTCTGAATGGACGCTGACGCCACTGACGCCAGGAAAGTGAAGGTTGTACCAGGCTAAGAATCGCCGCGCTCTGTAACGCTTCCGTGTTGCTTAACGGTGGAAGAAGAGTATTAAGCCGGCTGGCTAGCATTGTTTTCCCGGTTCCGGGGGGGCCTATCAGCAGTAAATTGTGCCCTCCACTGGCCGTTATCTCTAGTGCACGCTTTCCCTGACTCTGGCCAATGATTTCGTTCAGGTCACTTTCTGAAGGAGGGTGAGAATAGAGCGGCGCTATCGGGCGGGTTAACTGACTTTTGCCTTCAAGCCAGCTACAGACTTCCGTCAAATGTTGCGCTACTAAACAGCCGGGTTGTTCTATCAAACCTAACTCGGCGGCATTATCTGTGGCTGTGACAATACTTCGACCCGCCTTCAGGGCTTCAAGGGCTGCTGATATTGCTCCTGATACGCCACGTAACGCGCCTGTTAACGCTAGCTCACCCACGAACTCATATTGTGCCAGCATCGTTGTGCTGAGCTGCTCAGAAGCTGCGAGGAGCGCAATCGCAATAGGGAGATCGTAACGCCCCCCTTCTTTCGGGAGATCTGCCGGTGCCAGGTTAATGGTTATCTTACGGGCAGGAAAGGTATAGCCACTGTTTATAATGGCACTACGTACCCGGTCACGGGCTTCTCTGACCGTTGTTTCTGGCAGTCCCACCAGGGTCAGGCCGGGTAATCCGCGGCTGATATGGACTTCTACTGTAACTAAGGGGGCACTGACACCTAATGCTGCCCGGGTATGAATAACTGACAGAGACATATCTCCTCCATGAAAAATTTATCATGGCGTATTCCAGGGCGATTAAAAATCATACATTTTATATAACTGAACAGAGTGCTAATAAATTTTACAGCCTGATCTTTTGTTATCTTTTTTTTGAGAGCGATGTTCAGAGGTAATAATTTTTTTATCTGATGCTGAGTAAAAATTCGTTTATTGATTGATTTGATAAATTTTCTGCATCGTCATTTTTTGTTTTTAAATTCAACGTGTTTTTCGTAAATTTGCTTTCTTTCGCTCAGTTTTTTTATAAAAAAATCTTGTGTTCATATCTGATTCTGTGATAACTCTGTAGGTATTACTTCGAGCAAGATGATAGAAAGTACAAAAAATGACAGCCCTACTACGAGTGATTAGCCTAGTCGTGATTAGCATTGTGGTGATTATTATCCCACCGTGCGGGGCTGCACTTGGAGAAAGAAAGGCTTAAAAATCAAGTCTTAATCGAAAAGAACCCCGCACCGAAAGGTCCGGGGTTTTTTTTTTGGACAAAGAATTTAATATGAGGGCAGATTATGTTCAGTAGCATAAAATTCTGTTTCTCTGGTAATGAGACGGGGAACTAACTATGAATGGTGCGCAATGGGTGGTACATGCGTTGCGAGCGCAGGGTGTTGAAACAGTTTTCGGTTATCCAGGCGGCGCAATCATGCCGGTATACGATGCATTGTATGACGGTGGTGTGGAACATCTACTGTGTCGCCATGAGCAAGGCGCCGTTATCGCAGCGATAGGTTATGCGCGTGCCACCGGTAAAACAGGAGTATGTATTGCGACATCCGGGCCTGGTGCCACCAACCTGATAACCGGCCTGGCTGATGCAATGTTAGATTCCGTTCCGGTCGTCGCACTGACAGGCCAGGTAGCCGCGCCACTGATGGGCACCGATGCTTTTCAGGAGGTGGATGTTTTAGGCCTCTCTTTAGCCTGTACTAAACACAGCTTCCTGGTTGAGTCGATTGAAGAGCTACCGCGGGTTATCGCAGAAGCTTTTGAAATTGCCAGTAGCGGTCGTCCTGGTCCTGTTCTGATTGATATTCCTAAAGATATCCAACTTGCTAACGGTGATTTTGAAGCCTGGTTATCCACTGTCGCTGATGATGAGTTTTTGCCTGAAGCAGAGATTGAGCAAGCGCGAGGCCTATTAGCGAGCGCACAAAAACCGATGCTGTATATCGGCGGTGGCGTCGGTATGGCTCAAGCGGTTCCGGCCCTGCGTGAATTTATTGCTGTGACCAATATACCTTCCACGGTGACCCTTAAAGGGCTGGGGGCGGTTCCGCCTGAGCACCCTTTCTATACCGGTATGTTAGGCATGCACGGTACTAAAGCTGCAAACCTGGCGGTACAGGAGTGCGATTTACTGATAGCGGTTGGCGCGCGTTTTGACGATCGTGTTACCGGCAAACTGAATACTTTTGCTCCCCACGCGAAAGTTATCCATATGGATATCGACCCTGCTGAACTGAGTAAGTTACGTCAGGCTCACGTGGCGCTACA
The DNA here is from genome assembly GCF_024807845.1 of Klebsiella sp. BIGb0407. Taxonomy (GTDB): domain Bacteria; phylum Pseudomonadota; class Gammaproteobacteria; order Enterobacterales; family Enterobacteriaceae; genus JGM124. Next base: position 42,806 of record NZ_JANUEQ010000014.1, on the reverse strand, counting down.
AGGTCCGCTGAATCAGTTATTACCTGCACTGCAACAGCCGTTACAGATTGCTGACTGGCAGCAACAAGTGGCCACCCTGAAAGCAGAAAATGAATGGCGTTATGATCACCCCGGTGAACCTATCTATGCCCCTTTATTGCTCAAACAACTTTCTGAACGTAAACCTCAGGAATGTGTTATCACCACCGATGTCGGCCAGCATCAAATGTGGACCGCGCAGCATATGACCTTTACCCGTCCGGAAAACTTTATCACTTCAAGTGGTCTGGGCACGATGGGTTTTGGTTTACCTGCGGCAGTCGGGGCTCAAGTTGCCAGGCCTGAGGATACGGTGATTTGTGTCTCCGGAGATGGTTCATTCATGATGAATATTCAGGAGCTGGGAACCGTAAAGCGTAAAAAGCTGCCTGTGAAAATTTTGTTACTGGATAACCAGCGTTTAGGTATGGTTCGACAGTGGCAACAGCTGTTTTTTGCTGAACGCTATAGCGAAACTAATCTTTCTGATAACCCTGATTTCCTTACGCTGGCCAGCGCTTTTGATATTCCAGGCCAGCGTATTACTCGTAAAGACCAGGTAGAAGCCGCGCTTGATACTCTGCTCAATAGTGACGGCCCGTACTTACTTCATGTCTCAATTGATGAGTATGAGAATGTCTGGCCGTTGGTACCGCCAGGTGCCAGTAACGCACAAATGATGGAGAAAGAATCATGATGCAACATCAACTTGCCTTGCAGGCTCGCTTCCGTCCGGAAACGTTAGAACGCATATTACGTGTAGTACGTCACCGCGGTTTTCAGATCTGTTCCATGAATATGGTGACCGACACCAATCCTGAAAATATCAATATTGAGCTCACTGTTGCCAGCCCGCGTTCGATAGAACTGCTGTTCAGCCAGTTAAGCAAACTGGTTGATGTTGCCTGTATCGAAGTTCAGCAACTTACATCACAACAAATTCGCGCCTGAGCGTAAAAGGATAGAGAAGCATGACAACTAAAAAAGCTGACTACATCTGGTTCAACGGTGAAATGACGCCGTGGGAAAACGCAAAAGTCCACGTTATGTCACATGCCTTGCATTACGGAACATCCGTATTTGAAGGTATCCGTTGCTACAACTCTCACAAAGGACCGGTAGTCTTCCGTCATCGCGAACATATGCAGCGCCTGCGCGACTCAGCCAAAATCTATCGCTTCCCGGTATCACAAAGCGTCGACGAGTTGATGGAAGCTTGTCGTGCTGTACTACGTAAAAACAACCTGACCAGCGCTTATATTCGCCCGCTGGTCTTTGTGGGCGATGTCGGTATGGGGGTTAACCCTCCGGCTGACTACACCACAGATGTTATTATTGCCGCTTTCCCGTGGGGCGCTTATCTGGGTGCCGAGGCGCTGGAGCAGGGTATTGATGCGATGGTTTCTTCCTGGAACCGTGCGGCACCAAATACTATCCCTACCGCAGCAAAAGCTGGGGGTAACTATCTCTCCTCATTACTGGTTGGTAGCGAAGCTCGCCGCCATGGTTACCAGGAAGGGATTGCTCTGGATGTTCATGGCTATATCTCTGAAGGGGCGGGTGAGAACCTGTTTGAAGTTAAAGATGGTGTAGTCTTTACTCCGCCGTTTACTTCTTCTGCCTTACCGGGTATTACCCGTGATGCCATCATTAAACTGGCTAAAGATTTGGGTATTGAAGTGCGTGAGCAAGTGTTGTCCCGTGAATCACTGTATCTTGCTGATGAAGTCTTTATGTCCGGAACCGCAGCAGAAATCACGCCAGTACGCAGCGTGGATGGTATCCAGGTCGGTGAAGGCCGTCGTGGCCCGGTCACCAAACGTATTCAAGATGCGTTCTTCGGCTTATTTACCGGTGAAACTGAAGATAAATGGGGCTGGTTAGACCCTATTAACGCGAAATAAGCACAACACCAGACGGGCGGCATGGACCGCCTGCTATTCGACAGACTGGAGTAACTAAGAATGCCTAAGTATCGTTCCGCTACCACAACTCATGGCCGTAATATGGCTGGTGCCCGTGCGCTGTGGCGCGCAACCGGAATGACCGATGCCGATTTTGGCAAACCTATCATTGCGGTCGTGAACTCATTTACCCAATTTGTACCAGGGCACGTACATCTACGTGATTTGGGTAAGCTGGTCGCTGAACAAATTGAAGCTTCTGGTGGCGTAGCAAAAGAATTTAATACCATTGCAGTGGATGACGGGATCGCCATGGGTCATGGCGGTATGCTCTATTCCTTACCGTCACGTGAACTGATTGCCGACTCGGTTGAGTATATGGTCAATGCGCACTGTGCCGATGCGATGGTATGTATCTCCAACTGTGACAAGATCACCCCGGGAATGTTAATGGCGTCTCTGCGCCTGAATATTCCGGTTATTTTTGTCTCCGGTGGCCCGATGGAGGCCGGTAAAACCAAACTGTCCGATCAGATTATCAAACTGGACTTGGTTGATGCCATGATTCAGGGCGCTAACCCGAATGTCAGCGACGAGGACAGCGAGCAGATTGAACGCTCCGCTTGTCCTACTTGTGGTTCTTGTTCCGGTATGTTTACTGCCAACTCGATGAACTGTCTGACCGAAGCCTTAGGTTTGTCACAGCCAGGTAATGGTTCGCTGCTGGCGACCCACTCGGATCGTAAAGAGCTGTTCCTCAGTGCGGGTAAACGTATTGTTGAGCTGACTAAGCGTTATTACGAAAAAGATGATGAATCTGCTCTGCCACGTAATATTGCCTGCAAAGAAGCATTTGAGAACGCCATGACTCTGGATGTTGCAATGGGCGGTTCAACTAACACCGTATTGCACTTACTGGCCGCGGCACAGGAAGCTGAAATTGACTTCACTATGACTGACATTGATCAGTTATCCCGCAGAGTCCCTCAGCTATGTAAAGTGGCACCGAGTACGCCAAAATACCATATGGAAGATGTTCACCGTGCGGGTGGCGTTCTCGGTATTCTCGGGGAATTAGACCGTGCCGGCCTGCTTAACCGTAATGTCAGTAACGTTCTGGGTCTGACACTGCCAGAAACCCTTGCTCAGTATGACGTGATGGTCACCTCCGATGACTCGGTGAAAAGCATGTTCTCTGCCGGTCCTGCCGGTATTCGTACTACCAAAGCATTCTCACAATCCTGCCGCTGGGACACTCTGGATGTTGACCGTAAAGAAGGCTGTATTCGCTCTAAAGAGCACGCTTATAGCCAGGACGGCGGCCTTGCGGTGCTGTACGGTAACTTCGCAGAAAATGGCTGTATCGTAAAAACCGCGGGTGTTGACGATGGCAGTTTAATTTTCCGCGGCCCGGCGAAAGTGTACGAAAGCCAGGATGACGCGGTTTCTGCCATCCTCGGCGGTAAAGTGGTTGCTGGTGATGTCGTGGTTATTCGTTATGAAGGGCCAAAAGGCGGGCCGGGCATGCAGGAAATGCTCTACCCAACAACCTATCTGAAATCAATGGGTTTGGGTAAAGCCTGCGCCCTGATAACCGATGGTCGCTTCTCTGGCGGAACTTCAGGTCTGTCGATTGGTCACGTCTCACCAGAAGCGGGCAGTGGCGGTAATATCGGTCTGATTGAAGATGGCGATATGATTGCCATTGATATCCCTTCACGTAGCATTCAACTTGAAGCCTCGGATGCGTTACTGGCTGAGCGCCGTGCCGCACAAGAAGCTCGTGGCTCTGAAGCCTGGACCCCGCGTGCACGTGAGCGCGAAGTTTCCTTTGCTCTGCGTGCGTACGCTATGTTGGCAACCAGCGCAGATAAAGGTGCAGTAAGAGATAAAAGTAAACTTGGGGGTTAATCATGGCTGAGGCACAACCGCTATCCGATACCCCAAGTGGGGCAGAATATCTGCGTGCAGCCTTGCGCGCGCCGGTATATGAAGTCACCCAGATAACGCCACTGCAAAAGATGGATAAGCTCTCGTCACGGCTGGAAAACGTGATTCTGGTGAAGCGGGAAGACCGCCATCCAGTACACAGTTTTAAGCTGCGCGGCGCTTATAACATGATGGCTGGGCTGACGCATGAACAGAAGGCCTGCGGTGTGATTACGGCATCAGCCGGTAATCATGCCCAGGGCGTGGCACTGTCGGCATCACGTCTTGGCATTAAATCGCTGATCGTGATGCCTGTGGCAACCGCAGATATTAAAGTGGATGCGGTGCGTGCGTTTGGCGGTGAAGTTTTACTGCACGGTGCCAATTTTGACGAGGCAAAAGTTAAAGCCATTGAGCTGTCACAGGACCAGGGCTTTACCTATGTACCGCCGTTTGATCACCCATTAGTGATTGCCGGGCAAGCCACGCTGGCACTGGAATTATTGCAGCAGGATGCGCATATCGACCGGATTTTTGTCCCGGTCGGTGGCGGCGGACTGGCTGCGGGTGTGGCTGTGCTGATCAAGCAACTGATGCCACAAATCAAAGTGATAGCGGTTGAGGCGGAAGACTCTGCTTGCCTGAAAGCGGCACTGGATGCCGGTAAACCGGTCGAGCTGGCACGAGTAGGCTTATTTGCCGAAGGCGTTGCGGTTAAGCGTATCGGGGATGAAACTTTCCGTCTGTGTCAGGAATATCTCGATGACATCATTACCGTCGACAGCGATGCTATCTGCGCGGCAATGAAAGACTTGTTTGAAGATGTTCGTGCGGTGGCAGAACCTTCCGGGGCGTTAGCGCTGGCCGGGATGAAAAAATACATTCAGCAGCATCAGATCCGCGGTGAGCGTTTGGCCCACGTTCTGTCAGGTGCGAATGTTAATTTCCACGGTCTGCGTTATGTCTCAGAGCGTTGTGAGCTGGGCGAGCAGCGCGAAGCTTTACTTGCCGTCACTATCCCGGAGAAAAAAGGCAGTTTTCTGCAATTTTGTCATCTGCTGGGTGGGCGCTCGGTCACTGAGTTTAACTATCGCTATGCCAGTTCTGACAATGCCTGCATTTTTGTCGGGGTGCGTCTGACCCGCGGTCTTGAAGAGCGTCATGAGATAATTGAGCTACTCAATGCCGGTGGTTATGGCGTTGTCGATCTGTCTGACGATGAAATGGCAAAGCTACACGTCCGCTATATGGTGGGAGGACGTCCGTCCAAACCGCTGCATGAGCGGTTATACAGCTTTGAATTTCCAGAGTCACCGGGGGCGTTACTTAAGTTCTTAACAACCCTAGGAACCCACTGGAATATTTCACTGTTCCATTATCGTAGCCATGGCACTGATTATGGTCGTGTGCTGGCAGCCTTTGAACTGGGTGAGAACGAGCCTGACTTTGAAATCCGTCTTAATGAACTGGGTTACGAATGTCATGAAGAAACCCAGAACCCGGCATTCCGATTCTTCCTTGCCGGTTAATGGTTACCCGGTAATAGCTTCCAGAACGCACTGATAAGCGGCTCATTGAGTCGCTTTTTTTGTGCACAAACACCGAGCTCGAACGGGGTATTTTCATCATTACGATCCATAATCAGCACACGATTACGAACCGGCTCCGGGCTATTTTCCAGAACGATTTCGGGGATCAGGGCGATACCACAGCCCAGAGCGACCATCGAGACCATCGCTTCATGCCCGGCAACGGTTGCATAGATAAACGGATTCGTGATTTTTTTACTGCGAAACCACAGCTCGATACGTCGTCGCACAGGCCCTTGTTCCGGCAAGATAAAGGGAACTTTAGTCCAGTCAGGTACCGGTTGCTGTACTTGAGTGCGAACCGGGCAAGGTAAGGCGGGAGCGATTAAGACAACGGCTAAATCTTCCAGGATAGAGAAAGCGACGCCGGGTGGTAGGGTTTCGGGCTTACCGGCGATAGCGATATCGGCCTCATTGGAGTCTACTTTTTCGACTGCATCTGAGGCATCCCCGGTGGTCAGTTTGATTTCGACCGAAGGATGTTCTGCCCGGAAGCGATCGAGAATCGGCGGTAAATGGCTGTAAGCCGCCGTCACTGAACAAAAGAGATGCAGCTCGCCACTCAGAGAAGGCCCTTGCTGGCCGAGGGTGTGGCGCATTTGCTGATATTGCAGCATGGTTTGCTGGGCAAACTGACGTAACTGCTCACCCGCTTCGGTTAAGGTTACGGTACGATTATCGCGTACAAACAGCGGCTGGTTCAGGTGTTCTTCCAGCCGTTGTATCTGACGGGAAAGCGTTGAGGGGCTGACATGCATGGCTCGCGCACTACGCCCAAAATGACGACTGTCGGCTAAATGCAGAAACATTTTCAGATCACGTAAGTCCACGGTCATACCTCATTATCTGGCATTGCATAAATTGCAATGTGGCGTTGTTAATATATCAATTTAAGCAACGCTTTTCCTGTCATATAGTAAGCTTATTCAGGCAGCGCAAATACGCTGCTTACCGAGACAAACAGTACTAAACGATAATCACGGAGTTCGACAATGGCTAATTATTTCAACACTTTGAACCTGCGTCAGCAGTTAGCGCAGTTGGGTAAATGTCGCTTTATGGGGCGTGACGAATTCGCTGATGAAGCCAACTACCTCAAAGGCAAAAAAGTAGTTATTGTCGGCTGTGGAGCACAGGGCCTTAACCAGGGTCTGAATATGCGCGACTCTGGCCTGGATGTTTCTTACACCCTGCGTGCTGAAGCGATTGCTGAGAAACGTGCATCATGGCGTAAAGCGACCGAAAACGGTTTCACCGTTGGTACTTATGAAGAACTGATCCCGCAGGCGGACTTGGTTGTTAACCTGACTCCAGACAAACAGCACTCAGTTGTTGTTCAGGCTGTACAGCCGCTGATGAAAGAGGGCGCTACCCTGGGCTACTCTCATGGCTTTAACGTGATTGAAGTGGGTGAGCAGATTCGTAAAGACATCACTGTAGTGATGGTTGCGCCTAAATGTCCGGGTACTGAAGTTCGTGAAGAATACAAACGTGGTTTCGGTGTTCCAACGCTGATTGCTGTTCACCCGGAAAATGACCCGAAAGGCGAAGGTATGGCGATTGCTAAAGCCTGGGCTGCTGCAACCGGTGGTCACCGCGCTGGTGTTCTGGAATCTTCTTTCGTTGCCGAAGTTAAGTCTGACCTGATGGGTGAGCAAACTATCCTGTGCGGTATGCTGCAGGCGGGTTCTCTGCTGTGCTTCGACAAGTTAGTTTCTGAAGGTACTGACGCAGCTTATGCAGAAAAACTGATTCAGTTCGGCTGGGAAACCATTACCGAAGCACTGAAACAAGGCGGTATCACGCTGATGATGGATCGTCTGTCTAATCCAGCGAAAATCCGTGCTTATGCGCTGTCTGAGCAACTGAAAACCATCATGGCTCCACTGTTCCAGAAACACATGGATGACATTATCTCCGGTGAATTCTCTTCAGGAATGATGGCTGACTGGGCAAATGACGATAAGAACCTGCTGACCTGGCGTGAAGAGACCGGTAAAACCGCGTTCGAAACTGCACCACAGTTCGAAGGTAAAATCGCTGAGCAAGCTTACTTTGATCAGGGCGTTGTGATGATTGCCATGGTTAAAGCAGGCGTTGAGCTGGCATTCGAAACCATGGTTGATGCAGGTATCATCGAAGAATCTGCTTACTATGAATCACTGCACGAGCTGCCACTGATTGCTAACACCATCGCGCGTAAGCGTCTGTATGAAATGAACGTAGTTATCTCTGATACTGCTGAATACGGTAACTACCTGTTCTCTTACGCAGCGGTACCACTGCTGAAAGAGTTCATGACCACGCTGCAAGCGGGTGACTTAGGTAAAGCGGGTACTGAAACTGCCGTTGATAACGCGCAACTGCGTGATGTGAACGAAGCGATTCGCAGCCATGAAATCGAAAAAGTCGGTAAAAAACTGCGTGGCTACATGACCGATATGAAACGTATTGCAGTAGCAGAGTAATCTATTGCTGTCATTTAAAGAGAAAATCGTCTCTTTAATTTATTGAAGAAGGGGAAACATTCATTGTTTCCCCTTCTTGTTTTCCCGGAACGACACTGCGGCAGAAGCAGCCAGTACGATGATGTCATCCTTTCCACCATGACACGATGGGTGAAACAGTTGCGTGATGAACGGCAACGGCAGGGAAAACACCTAAAGTCTCTCTCATTTCTCCAGAGCAAATTTAAATGCGTGAGTTTGAGAATAAATTTCAACTTATTGAAATAATAGATAAATATTAAAAACCCACCACGATTTTAATGTCAGACTCCTTGAACAGCTCTCGATAATCTGGAAGCCCAGAGCGTATTATCCTGTGGCCACACTCTGCCACGTGTTCAGGGTTCATCGTAGCAGTTACAAATACTGGAAAAACCTTGCCGGTCAGTTGTTAGCAGCCCACACATCGATACTAGCGTGGTACCCATGAACACATCACTACACCAAATAATCTTGATCGCAGCTTGCTATGACAGAGCCTAATCAGGTGTGGTGCGGCGGCGTGATATATATCTGGACAGGTAAACGTGGTTAAACAAGCTTCAGTGATGCTATCCTGGCAATAAAAGACTTATATCGTCGGATATTACAGTACGCCCGGACTACAGGAATATAACGATTGTTTATCACCAAACGAATCGGAAAACCTATACTGAAAAAACTCTAAAACGGTGGCCAGTTTTAGTTGCCCACTACATATTGATACATTTAATCCTCATACCGAGGAGAATTCAGTGAACTTGGCTCATTTCCTCCGGCTACAGCAGCCCCATTTCGTGGCTCAGTCACTTTTCATTTATTCAAAAACTCATTGATATAGAGCTCTGATGAGGGCCTGAATAATCGTGATATTAATATTATTCTGAAAATATTAATTTTTTATTTGAATTGTTTTTTGCAGGAAATATTTCTATGTATCGTTCATTATTCAGGAGTGGCATTTAGAGGTTTTGGAAACATAACTTTATAACTATTCCAGATGGGTTTTAAAATATGACAAAAAGCATTTATATGAATATGCTTAAAGATAAAAGCAAGAAGGCTGCATCTTTATTTCTGAAAAATGAACTGAGATTTATAGAGAGCACTCTCTCTGAGATTAAAGAGGCTATGAATGTCATAGTAGTAGGGTGCTATGATGGTATGTATTATGAAAGTATCAAAAAACACTGTTTTAATTATATAGGGATTGATCCTTATGTTAATAATAAGAGCATGCCAAACATCCTCATGATGTCATTTGAGTCATATGCCAAACAACGACATGCAATCAATAAAGATAAGAGTATTTTTATCTTCTGGTTTAATGTATTAAGCCATATTAATATTGAATCAATAACGCATTGTTTTATTGATGGTGACATAATAATTAACTCTTTATGGGGTAAAGAAAAATCAGATATTGATGCCAGAAATAAATATTATTCAACCTTTGATGATAAATCAATTCAGTATCAAACTGTATTAGAGACTGCTAAAGCATCACACTCATTAAATGATATAGGTATATCTTTTAAATCAATGAATAATTTCTATCACTCGCCAAACCTATTTGAAGTAGCATATGTTTGATATAAAAGGCCAATGTATACAATGGAATACTTATTGCACCATAATTTTCATCAAAATGTTTTAAAGCAACCCTCAGCACCAGCCATTATTTTTGAGGGGCGAGGAATTATTACCTATAGAGAACTTAATAATAAAGCAAATGCATTTTGCGGTGCGATTAAAAAAGTCACATCCGGCAATGAAAATGAGCAAACATTAATTGGTATTTTAGCGAATGTTAATCCTGACAGTATTGCTGCTTTATTTGGTATTCTTAAAGCGGGTAAGGCTTACGTACCAATTGATACACTTTACTCAGAACTTCAGTTAGAGAATATGCTGAAAGAGACAGATATAACTGTATTGATTACCGACAAGTTTATACTGGAAAATTATTTCGATGTATTAACCGGCAGTCAGCTGAAGAATATTATTACTCTTGGCGATGATAATACCCCAATAATATATTCATTAGATCGAGGCGATCTTATATGTAGCCAGGAGGACATTCCATATGATCCTGACAGTCTGGAAATAATTAATCAGCCATCTGACAGTCTGGCCTATGTCCTGCATACTTCTGGCTCTACAGGCAGACCAAAAGGTATTATGCTCAGTCACAGAAATGCGCTGACATTTGTTCGCTGGATGCAAAAAGAATTTCAAATTACAACGCAAGACCGTGTTATTTCAAGAGCTCCATTCAAATTTGATTTATCGGTTTTTGATATATTTAATACTCTTAGCGCTGGTGCCACACTGATATGTTTTGACTGGGACCTGGGTAGATTAAAAAATGATAAGCATAAGGATTATGTCAAGTTACTTGAGAGTGAACGAGCGACTGTTATATATACTACACCATCAACTTTGATGACATTAATGGCAAAAGGTAATTTATTTATTAATGAAAATAGTCTTCGTACAATTATGTATGCAGGTGAGCCATTTCCAGTAGAAAAATTAAAAAAACTTACCACTTTGGCTCCTACAATAAAAATTGCCAATATATATGGACCAACAGAGACAAATATTATTACTTATCACTGGGTAAATCAGAATGATTTAGCGAGTAATAGTATTCCCTTAGGTAACGTCGTCGATGATACGGAGATTATTGTTGTTGCGGATAACGGGCAAGAGATTTGTAAACCCGATCAGACAGGTGAGATTTGGTGTCGCGGAGGAACAGTAACATTAGGATATTTGAATCAACCTGAATTGACAGCCAGGTGTCTTGTTAAAAGTCCATTTCATCCTTATCCGGCCCTTTTTTGGCGCACAGGTGATTTCGCTTTTCGCGATGCGCAGGGAGTGCTTCACTATAAAGGCAGACGTGATCATATCTATAAAGTTAATGGCTATCGTATTGAGCTTGGTGAAATCGAAGAGGTAACAGCGAAAATCCCTTTTCTCCATGAGTCCTGTATTGTGGTAAAAAAAGAGCAAGAGCACAACATCATTATATGTCACTACTCTTTAAATGACGGTGCCCATTTTGACTTAACGGAAGCTAAAGAAATACTTAATACTCATCTCCAGTCATTTAAAATACCCCATCAATTTATTTTCCATACAGAACTACCAAAAACATCTTCAGGTAAAATCGATCGTACATTTCTACAGAAAATTAAATAGATTTTTTTATATATCATGATTCACAAAATTGAGGTCATTAAATATGTATTCAGTTCTTAATCAAATGGGCAGTAATATTCAGTCTGGCATTCGTAAGGACTTATATCGATTGCTTAATGAAAGCGATCAGTATGATGTCAGTATTTCGAAATCAAAAAATAGAGTTTTTTTAGATATTAATGGTAATGAAATTATTGACTTTGCATCAGGAAACTATCTTGGTTTTGATAAACGCCAGGAAGATCTTTTGCCGCAGGCTATTAAAGCCACTATGGATTATGGCTTACATACCGGTAGAGCAAGGTTGACGGGACATTATCAAATTTGTCGTGAACTCGAAGAACGACTGGCTGATGTTATTGGTGCCGAGGATGCACTGATTACAACTAATACATTTCTTGGATGTATTGGAATAATTCCTGCTTTGATTGAACACAATGATCTTGTTATTATGGATAAATCTGCACATGCCATTATGTTTCATGGTGCACAATTAGCTCGCGATAAAGGAGCCATTCTACAGAGCTATGAACAGAATGATTTAAATCAACTCGAAGATATCCTAAAGAAATATCAAAATGCACGACATAAGTTGATTTGTCTCGATGGTGTTTATAGTATTACCGGGCATTATCTCTGTCTTGCGGAACTCCAGTCTTTAGCCGTTAAATATAATGCGATTCTTTTTATTGATGATGCACATGGTTTCGGCATGGTTGGTTCATCAAGTCATAACCCATACGGTAATGGTGCGGGGATTGTTAAACATCTTGATCTCTCATATGAGAACATTTTTTATATTGCTGGCACAGCAAAAAATATGGGTGCCGCCATGGCTTTTGCCGGTGTTTCGCGTGAAATGAAGCGGACGCTTCTCGCTTTCTCCAGGCCACTTGACTATTCTCAGCAGCCTATCCCATTTGCATTTGGTGTCTTAAATGCGGGTTTGGATATACTGGAAAAAGAAGGTGATATTATCAAAAATCATGTTCACAAACTGACGAATGAGCTTATTACTGGACTGGAGAACGTAGGATTTGAAACGTATAATAATAATGGATTTCCTATTGTCTCTGTTCGCATTCCCAATACAGAAATGTTAGTTGATTTCTCAAAGATATTATATAAAAAGTATGGTCTGTATGTGACGTCTTGTCCCTATCCCACAATGCCAAGAGGGCATGAATGTATCCGAATGACGGTGACTGCAATACATGAATCATCACATATTAATAAAGTCATCCAGGCATTTTTAGATTACCGAGATGTGTTACTTTGTGAAGAGAAATCATAGTATGAAAATTGAATACTATGATAATAATTTATCTCCCAGAGAATACAATGACCTAAGACAGTCAGTTGGCTGGTCGGTACCTGATGAGATATCCTCTCATAAGGCCATTGATAACTCATTATATATTTGCTCTGCTTATTGTCATGGTTCTGCGATTGGTAGTGGACGAGTTATTGGTGATGCTGCATTAGCTTTTTATATTCAGGATGTTATGGTATTGCCTGAGTATCAGGGGCGTTTCGGTATCGGTAAGAAAATAATGTATAGATTACTTAACTATATTAAAAATAATGCTAATGAAAAGGCAGATATTTATTGTATGTCTGCAAAGAATCGTGAAGGTTTTTATACTAATTTGGGTTTTATTAAACGACCGACATCTCAGTTAGGTGCGGGTATGATTTTACCTTATGAAATACTGCAGTCGATGGAAATAAATTCCTGGCTCAGTAAGTAAATATTGTATGAAGTTTTTTTATCTGAAGTAAGTATAATAGACTGATGCTATAAATATAGCATATGTTCAGGCATAGTATTTATCTAATGGATTTATTGTATCAACAGTAGATTTTAAAATACTATGCCCGTCAAATTAATCGAGCTATTTCAGTAGTTCTATTAATTACGGTATAACACTTTAATAATATGGTAACCAAATTGCGTGTGCAGTGGACCATAAGGTTCAAGCAACGGGCAAGAGAAGACCACTTTATCAAATGCCGGTACCATCTGCCCCTGACGGAACTCACCTAAATGGCCGCCTTTTTTCCCTGAAGGACAGGTAGAGTGTTTTTTCGCCAGCTTTTCAAAATCGCCGCCATTTTGTAGCTGGGCGAGGATCTCTTGAGCAAGTTTCTCTTCTTTAACAAGGATATGTAGTGCTGCAGCAGTTTTTGCCATGATGTTACCTTGAGTCATGTGGATTACGCTCGCTATACTACCATGCTGACTTTCTTCCCTCCTGACTTTCATTGAGTGATTTTATGCGTCTAAACCCCGGACAACAACAAGCGGTCGAATTTGTCACCGGGCCATGCCTGGTTTTAGCCGGTGCTGGCTCAGGTAAAACGCGCGTGATCACCAATAAAATAGCGCATCTGATCCATGAGTGTGGCTATCAGGCTCGTCATATTGCAGCGGTGACCTTTACTAATAAAGCCGCGCGTGAAATGAAAGAGCGTGTGTCGAAAACCCTGGGGCGTAAAGAAGCGCGCGGGCTGATGATTGCCACCTTTCATACCCTGGGGTTAGAAATCATCAAACGAGAACATGCGGCGCTTGGCATTAAAGCCAACTTCTCACTGTTTGATGACACCGACCAGACCGCATTGCTTAAAGAACTGACGGAAGGGTTAATTGAAGACGATAAAGTCGTATTAAAACAGCTTATTTCAACGATCTCGAACTGGAAGAATGATTTACTGACACCTGCCGGGGCGGCTGCCCGGGCACAGGGTGAACGAGACCGTATCTTCGCTCATTGCTATGGGTTATACGATAGCCATCTCAAATCCTGCAATGTGCTGGATTTTGATGACTTAATCTTGCTGCCAACACTTCTGTTACAACGCAATGAAGAGGTCAGGGAACGCTGGCAAAATCGTATTCGCTATTTGCTGGTGGATGAGTATCAGGATACCAATACCAGTCAGTATGAGCTGGTGAAGCTGCTGGCAGGCACCCGGGCGCGTTTTACCGTGGTTGGGGATGACGATCAGTCTATCTATTCCTGGCGTGGGGCTCGACCGCAAAACCTGGTGCTGCTGAACCAGGACTTTCCTGCACTCAAAGTGATTAAACTTGAACAAAATTACCGTTCTTCCGGACGTATTTTAAAAGCGGCAAATATCCTGATTGCCAATAATCCCCATGTGTTTGAAAAACGCCTGTTCTCAGAATTAGGTTATGGCTGTGAACTGAAGGTCGTCAGTGCGAATCATGAAGAACATGAAGCGGAAAGAGTGGTTGGCGAGCTGATTGCCCATCATTTTATCAATAAGACTAGCTACGGTGATTATGCCATTTTATATCGTGGTAACCACCAGTCACGGGTCTTTGAAAAGATGCTGATGCAAAACCGCATCCCCTACCGTATTTCGGGCGGAACATCTTTCTTCTCTCGCCCTGAAATTAAAGACCTGCTTGCCTATCTGCGTGTACTGACTAATCCTGATGATGACAGCGCCTTTTTGCGCATAGTGAATACCCCCCGGCGTGAAATTGGCCCGGCAACTTTACAAAAACTGGGTGACTGGGCGACGGGACGTAATAAAAGTTTATTCAATGCCAGTTTCGATCTGGGACTGGGTCAGACTCTGACGGGGCGTGGATTAGAGTCATTGCAGCGTTTTACCCACTGGATTGCGGAAATTACCCGCCTCTCTGAACGTGAACCGATAGCCGCTGTGCGGGACTTAATTCATGGCATTGACTATGAAAGCTGGCTCTATGAAACATCGCCCGGGCAGAAAGCGGCAGAAATGCGCATGAAAAACGTCAATCAGCTGTTTGGCTGGATGACAGAGATGCTTGAGGGCACCGATCTTGATGAGCCGATGACATTAACCCAGGTAGTAACGCGGTTTACCTTACGGGATATGATGGAGCGGGGTGAGAGCGATGAAGAGGTTGATCAAGTCCAGCTGATGACCTTACATGCTTCCAAAGGTCTGGAGTTTCCCTATGTTTACCTGGTCGGAATGGAAGAAGGTCTGCTGCCACATCAAAGCAGTATCGATGAAGATAATGTTGATGAAGAACGTCGGTTAGCCTATGTCGGTATTACCCGTGCCCAGAAAGAACTCACTTTTACATTATGCAAAGAACGACGCCAGTATGGAGAACTGATCCGTCCTGAGCCCAGCCGTTTTTTACTGGAACTACCTCAGGATGACCTGTTGTGGGAAACCGAGCGTAAAGTGGTTTCCCCAGAGGAACGGATGCAAAAAGGGCAGAATAATGTTGCCAGCATTCGGGAAATGCTGGCAAAAGCGAAGAAAAAATAACTCAGTTTACCATCAGTGGCCAGTGAACATAGCTCTGCCACAAGGTTTCCTGTTCCAGCAATTCTGTTCCCAGAGGGTGCCTCGTTAGCCAGCCATCCGGTAACGAAAGTTGCAATACTTCACCCTCTGCTTCTAACGTGATACTCGGCAGAGTGTCATCCCGGCGGCGGCTGGCAAAAATAATAGCCAGTCGCAGCAAACGGCAAAGACGCTCTGCGATACGGGGTGGTACCGCATTTTGCTGATGCAAGGAGGAAAGATCGATGGCATTGGTCTGGTTCAGTAACAGAGTAGACAACAGTTTTTTCTGTGAAGGCGTAAAGCCAGGTAAATCGAGATTACTGACCAGATAAGCGGCATGTTGCGGGGCTCGTTTGAAATCGACACTCAGACCGATTTCATGTAATAACGCACTGCTGGTAAGTAACTGCTGGCTTAATGCGTCCAGTTTCCATGATGCTTCGACCTGGGCTGCAAAATGCTCTGCCAACTGGGCAACTCGTTTTGCCTGATGGATATCCACCATAAAACGGCGCTGGATGGTCTGTACGGTTCTCTGGCAGATATCCTGGTTAACGGCCAGATGTAACATGCCATAAACCAGGCCTTCACGCAAAGCCCCGCCTGCGAGCGTCATACACTCGATATCCAGACGTTTGAATATTGCAATCAGAATGGCGAGACCGCTGGGGAAAACCAGGGCGCGTTCCAGCGTCAGACCTTCAATTTCCAGCTCTTCAAGACGACCGCACTGAATAGCGCGTTGCTTGAGCTGCTGTAGTTTTGGCAGCGTGATCCGCTCATCCATACCTTGAGCCATCATAATTTCTTGCAGTGCCTGTACAGTGCCTGATGCACCCACGCAAACTTTCCAGCTGTTGTGTTTTAGCTCTGCAAGAACAGGTTCCAGGATATTACTGGCAGCCGCCTCAGCGGCAGTAAAGTTTTCTTGTGTCAGATTGCGGTCATTAAAGAAACGATCAAGCCAGGTGACACAACCCATCGATAAACTAAACAGTGAAGTTGCCTGGGCTCCGGTTCCAGCTACCAGCTCAGTACTGGCTCCACCAATATCGACAACCAGCCGTTGGTCGGCTCCGCCAGTGGTATGTGCCACACCCTGATAAATTAAACGTGCTTCTTCTTCGCCACGAATAACCTGTACCGGGCAGGAGAGGATCTCTTCTGCTTTGGCCAGAAACTCATTGGCATTAACGGCAAGGCGTAATGTTGCCGTTGCCACAACCCGAATCTGGCCCTGAGGTATATCCTGCAATCGTTCTGCGAATAACCGCAAACATTGCCAGCCACGTTCCATCGCCTCGGGAGAAAGGACGTTATCACGATTCAAACCCGCGGCAAGACGTACTTTCCTTTTTATGCGGGAGAGGGTTTGTATGCTTCCCGCAACCTCACGTACTACAAGCATATGAAAGCTGTTAGAACCTAAATCGATTGCTGCATACAGTGAGGCCGAACCTGTCATAACTATTTAACCTGCGCGTCGACGATGACTACGGGGTGCAGAGCTACCACGACGCTGTGTGTTGCCTGGACGGCTACGAGACAGACGTTTTGGTGCTGGCAGTTCATTTAACAACGCATCGGGATTATATTTGCTGACGGGGATTGAGTGACCAATATAGGTTTCAATCGCAGGAACATTCAGCGCATATTCTTCACATGCTAAACTTATTGAGTGACCACTGGCTCCGGCACGACCAGTACGGCCAATACGGTGCACATAGTCTTCACAATCATCCGGAAGATCATAGTTAAACACGTGAGTTACGGCTGGAATATGTAGGCCGCGTGCTGCTACATCGGTTGCGACTAAAATGTCTATATCGCCACGGGTGAATGCTTCAAGAATTCGCAGGCGTTTTTTCTGCGCCACGTCACCGGTCAGGAGACCTACACGATGACCATCCGCAGCCAGATGACCCCAGATACTTTCACAACGATGTTTAGTATTAGCAAAAATAATGGCGCGATCTGGCCACTCTTCTTCAATTAGCGTTTGTAATAAACGCATTTTTTCTTCGTTGGATGGGTAGAACAACTCTTCTTTTATGCGGTGTCCCGTTTTTTGTTCCGGTTCAACTTCGACATATTCCGCGTTATTCATTTGTTCAAACGCCAGCTCACGTACGCGATAAGAGAGAGTGGCAGAGAACAGCATATTCAGACGTTGATTAGCTGCTGGCATACGGCGGAATAACCAGCGAATGTCTTTAATAAAGCCAAGATCGTACATACGATCTGCTTCATCGAGAACCACGACCTGGATTGCACCCAGATTAATATGGTTTTGTTTGGCATAGTCGATTAAACGACCGGTAGTGCCAATCAGAATATCGACACCGCTTTCCAGCACTTTAAGCTGCTTATCGTAGCCATCACCGCCGTAAGCGAGCCCTAATTTTAGACCCGTAGCCTCAGCCAGAGGCTCTGCATCTGAGTGAATCTGCACCGCTAATTCACGGGTCGGGGCCATGATTAATGCGCGAGGTTGATTCACCTGACGGTTCTCAGGAACCGGGTGAGAAAGTAAATAATGGAACGTTGACGTCAGAAACGCCATCGTTTTGCCTGTACCGGTTTGCGCCTGCCCTGCCACATCACGATTCTCAAGCGTTAGCGGAAGCGCTAATGCCTGGATAGGAGTGCAGTTATGAAATCCTTTAGATTCAAGGGCTTCAACTACTTTAGGGTGCAGGGCGAAGTCGGAAAACTTCTTGTCGGTCAAATGTGTTTTGCTCATAGTGTGGTAGAATATCAGTTTACTATTGCTTTACGAAAGCACATCCGTTGAAATAAACGGGGTGAAATAAAGTGCCCCTGTGTTGGTTAATACTACACCAACAAGGTAGACATAATCCTGTGGAGTAGAACATGAGCGATAAAATTATTCACCTGACAGATGACAGTTTCGAGACAGACGTTCTAAAAGCTGATGGTGTAACCCTGGTTGACTTCTGGGCTGAGTGGTGTGGTCCTTGCAAAATGATTGCCCCAATCCTTGATGAAATAGCAGATGAGTATCAGGGGCAGTTGACCGTGGCTAAGCTGAATATCGACCAGAATCCAGGTACTGCGCCTAAATACGGTATTCGTGGTATCCCTACGTTGCTGTTGTTTAAAAACGGCGAAGTGGCTGCGACTAAAGTAGGTGCGTTATCTAAAGGTCAGTTAAAAGAGTTTCTGGACGCTAACCTGGCGTAATGAAATTTTGTTCCGGCGCGTACAGGGTTGACTTTTTTTGTCAGCCGCTGGACGCCCGGCTTTAGTCATGCTAAGTTATCTTTACTGCGTTTTGAACTTGTCTTGTAGTTTAAATCTTTAGCAATACCCAATGCCTCCTATCTATATGCTGTTTAATATATTTTCTTTGTCAGCAAATAATAAAGGATGCATAACCGATTCCGGGTTTATCACTCATTCCGTCGTTTCAGTTCTGTGTTTTTCATACGACCAGGCGGAGATCAGACATGCGTGGTGACCACTTAACAGGCATGGATAATTCAACCATTCCTTACACGAAACTAAGTTTGAGATTTCCCCCGAGTTTAAGAACCCACCATTATGAATCTTACCGAATTAAAGAATACGCCGGTTTCTGAGCTGATTACTCTCGGCGAAAATATGGGGCTGGAAAACCTGGCCCGTATGCGTAAGCAGGACATTATTTTTGCCATCCTGAAGCAACATGCTAAGAGTGGTGAAGACATCTTTGGTGATGGTGTGCTGGAAATATTGCAGGATGGATTTGGATTCCTCCGCTCTGGAGACAGTTCCTACCTTGCCGGCCCCGATGATATCTACGTTTCTCCCAGTCAAATCCGTCGTTTCAACCTCCGCACCGGAGACACCATTTCTGGTAAGATTCGTCCACCAAAAGAAGGTGAGCGTTATTTCGCGCTGTTGAAGGTCAATGAAGTTAACTACGATAAACCTGAAAACGCCCGTAATAAAATCCTGTTTGAAAACTTAACCCCACTGCATGCAAATTCACGTTTGCGTATGGAGCGTGGTAACGGTTCAACAGAAGATTTAACCGCGCGTGTTCTTGACTTGGCATCACCGATTGGTCGTGGTCAGCGTGGTTTGATTGTTGCACCGCCGAAAGCCGGTAAAACCATGCTGCTGCAGAATATTGCCCAGAGCATCGCTTACAACCATCCAGACTGTGTGCTGATGGTTCTGCTTATCGATGAGCGTCCGGAAGAAGTTACCGAGATGCAACGTCTGGTAAAAGGTGAAGTTATTGCTTCCACCTTTGATGAGCCGGCCTCTCGCCACGTTCAGGTTGCTGAAATGGTTATCGAGAAAGCGAAACGTCTAGTTGAGCATAAAAAAGACGTTATCATCCTGCTTGATTCTATTACCCGTCTGGCACGTGCCTATAACACCGTAGTACCTGCTTCAGGTAAAGTCCTGACCGGTGGTGTTGATGCTAACGCCCTGCATCGCCCTAAGCGTTTCTTTGGTGCTGCACGTAATGTCGAAGAGGGTGGTAGTCTGACTATCATTGCTACCGCGCTTGTTGATACTGGCTCTAAAATGGATGAAGTTATCTATGAAGAGTTTAAAGGTACCGGCAACATGGAACTGCATCTCTCACGTAAGATTGCTGAAAAACGCGTCTTCCCGGCGATTGACTACAACCGCTCCGGTACCCGTAAAGAAGAGTTGCTGACTTCACAAGAAGAGCTACAGAAAATGTGGATTCTACGCAGAATTATTCATCCAATGGGTGAGATTGATGCGATGGAGTTCCTGATCAACAAGCTGGCAATGACCAAAACGAACGATGATTTCTTCGATATGATGAAGCGTTCGTAATACACCTGTCATATTTTGAGTTGCGGAATGTGTGTTTTATTCACTGATCCTGGTTGCTGGTTGCTACACGCTCTCCAGGATTGGTGGATTTTTACCCTTTTGTAACAAAATAATTTAGGTTATGTATAAATATGCAAAAAACGCCACGCTTAGTCGTGGCGTTTTTGTTGCTTCCCCGATACGATAAGCAGATGGCTCTGTTCAACGGATGAAGCTACTGTAAACACAAATTACATCATTTGATTGAGAGTAATCAAATATCTTGCCCAACGAGAGTAAGCTTATACTCCCTTAGGGAAGAATGATTTTCGACTGTGTTAACCCATGACAACGTATTTTTCAGAGAGTCTGCATTGTGAATCTAATTAATGCCGCAACTGATTTAACCCTGATTTTTTTATTCACTAGCGTATTTATATTCTTCGCAAGAAGAGTGGCTAAAAGAATCGGTCTGGTTGATAAACCTAATTTCCGTAAACGGCATCAGGGATTGATTCCATTGGTCGGAGGTATTTCTGTTTACGCTGGAATATGCTTTGCACTCCTCATTGCACAGTATTATATTCCGCACTCCTCCCTTTATATCCTTTGTGCTGGTGTGCTCGTATTTATCGGTGCTCTGGACGATCGCTTTGATATTAGTGTGAAAATTCGCGCGTCTATTCAGGCTGTTGTCGGCATTATTATGATGGTCTTTGCAGATTTACATCTTGCGAGCCTCGGTTATATTTTTGGCAACTTTGATATGGCGCTTGGGCCGTTTGGTTATTTCCTGACGTTATTTGCCGTATGGGCAGCAATCAATGCCTTTAATATGGTCGATGGTATTGACGGTTTGCTGGGGGGATTATCCTCAGTATCCTTCGCTGCAATGGGAATAATCTTATTAATGTCAGGGCAACATAGTCTGGCAATGTTATGTTTTGCGATGATTGCTGCAATTCTTCCTTATATTCTATTAAATTTAGGTGTTCTGGGGCGACGTTTTAAAGTCTTTATGGGGGATGCAGGAAGCACCTTGATTGGCTTTACCGTTATCTGGATTTTACTCGAAGCCACCCAGGGTGATACGCACGCGATCAGTCCTGTTACCGCCCTGTGGATTATTGCTATCCCGCTGATGGATATGGTGGCGATTATGTATCGTCGTCTAAGAAAAGGGATGAGTCCTTTTTCTCCAGACCGTCAGCATATCCACCATTTAATTATGCGTTCCGGTTTTACTTCTCGTCAGGCCTTTGTATTGATTACTCTTGCGGCGATAGTACTGGCGGCTATTGGCGTGATCGGCGAACAGCTGAAATTTATTCCTGAGTGGGTAATGTTGGCATTATTCTTGCTTGCATTTGTACTGTACGACTACTGCATTAAACATGCCTGGAAAGTGGCACGGTTTATTAGAAGACATAAACGTCGAGTTCGTAAAAGTGGACCTAATGGCGTAAAAGTTTAACCTGACAACAGGGGACGTAATGCAAGAGCACAGACCAGGCAGGCAGGCGATAATAGACAACGAACTGGATATTCGAGGTCTGTTTCGCTCACTGTGGCAAGGAAAACTCTGGATAGCAGGTATCGCTATTACTTTTTCATTAATAGCGCTGCTGTATACCTTTTTTGCCCGGCAAGAGTGGAGTGCAACTGCCATTACCGACAATCCTACGGTAACGATGCTGGGACCCTACTATACTCAACAGCAGTTTCTGCGTAATCAGGATATGCAGCCGAGTTTAATTCCGGTTGATCAGCCATCGGTGCTGGAAGGTGCGTATAAAGAGTTTGTCCGACAACTTGCTGCCTATGATACCCGGCGTGAATTTTGGCTGCAGAGCGATTATTACAAGCAACGTCAGGTTGGCGATAGCCGCCCTGATGCTGCATTGCTGGACGAGCTGATTAATGATATTCAGTTTACTCCCGGTGATTCTCTCAAGAGCATCAACGACAGTGTCAGATTAGTGGCGGAAACGGCACCTGAAGCTAATAATCTATTGCGTCAGTATGTTGCTTTCGCAAGCCAGCGTGCCGCAGGACATCTTAATGGTGAACTTTCAGGTCGCTGGGCGGCAAAAACCACACAGCTGAATGCCCAGGTTAAGCGAGAAGAAGCCGTCGCTAAAGCTATCTATGATCGCAAACTGAAAAGCGTTGAAGAGGCTTTGAAAATTGCACAACAGCAGAATATCACTCGCAGTATGACGGGCATTCCTGCTGATGAAATACCTGACTCAGAGATGTTCATGCTGGGACGTCCTATGTTACAGGCCCGCCTGGAAAGCCTCCAGGCAATGGGACCTGCCTCCAGCCTTGATTATGACCAGAATATCGCACTGTTAAGTACATTAAATGCTGGTCCTGCCATCGATAATAAGTTTCAAACTTACCGCTATTTACGCACGCCAGAAGAACCGGTTAAACGTGATAGTCCTCGTCGTGCATTCTTGATGATTATGTGGGGGGCAGTAGGGGCACTTATTGGCGCCGGCGTAGCATTAGCCCGCCGTAAAAAAGCGCTGTAGACCCAAAATAATGTGAGTTGTGCTGGTGGCTTCACGTAAAGAAAGCCGATGAGTATAGGGTACTATATGATTCGGCTGTCTAAACTAAAGTAGCGTCCAGGTCACTTGATCTATTACGGGTATAGATGCCTTCCCAGGTGGGAAATGACGGATGACTCCCATCTTTTAATAGAAGAGAATCGCTGTGAAAGTGTTAACTGTTTTTGGCACACGACCTGAGGCCATAAAAATGGCGCCTTTGGTTGATGCATTGGCGCGTGACGCATTTTTTGATGCGAGAGTCTGTGTGACTGCACAGCATCGGGAAATGCTGGATCAGGTGTTAAACCTGTTCTCCATTAAACCAGATTACGATTTAGATATCATGAAACCAGGGCAAGGGCTGACCGAGATAACCTGTCGGATCCTTGAGGGGCTGAAGCCTATCCTTGAGTCATTTAAGCCTGATATTGTCCTGGTTCACGGTGATACCACCACGACCTTTGCTGCCAGTCTTGCCGCATTTTATCAGCGTATTCATGTCGGACATGTTGAGGCCGGGCTGCGTACGGGCGATATTTACTCCCCCTGGCCTGAAGAGGCTAATCGCATCCTTGCAGGACATCTCGCGACCTGGCACTTTGCGCCGACAGAAAATTCACGGCAAAATCTGTTACGAGAAAATGTGGCTGATACGCAAATTCATGTTACCGGAAATACGGTGATTGATGCCCTGATGACTGTGCGTGACAGCATGTTATCAGCAGGTCCTTTACGTCAGAGTCTTGAACAGCAGCTAGGGTTTCTTGATAGCAGCAAAAAAATGATTCTGGTTACCGGACACCGCAGGGAAAGTTTTGGCAGTGGGTTTGAACATATCTGTCATGCTCTCGCGACGATTGCCACACAAAATAGTGATGTGCAGATAGTCTATCCGGTTCATCTGAACCCTAATGTCAGAGAGCCCGTAGGGCGAATTCTGGGTCATGTTGATAACGTGATTCTGATTGAGCCACAAGAGTATCTCCCCTTTGTTTATCTGATGGATAAAGCCTGGCTGATTCTGACGGACTCAGGGGGTATTCAGGAAGAAGCGCCATCTTTAGGTAAGCCAGTACTGGTGATGCGAGAAACCACTGAACGGCCAGAAGCCGTTGAGGCAGGAACGGTACGCTTAGTCGGTACTAATGAAGAGGCTATTATTACCGCTGTGAATGAACTGCTACGCGATGACCAGAGTTATCAAACTATGAGTCGGGCGTACAACCCTTATGGTGACGGTCAGGCCTGTCACCGCATTTTGAATGCATTGAAACAGAGTCAGGTAGCATCATGAGTTTTACAACTATATCCGTTGTTGGCCTGGGCTATATCGGTTTACCTACCGCGGCAGCCTTTGCTTCTCGTCAGTGTCAGGTTATCGGGGTTGATGTTAATCAGCATGCTGTAGACACCATTAATCGTGGTGAAATACATATTGTCGAACCTGATTTAGATATCGTCGTGAAAACAGCCGTTGAGAACGGTTTTTTACGTGCGGTCACAAGTCCGCTCGCTGCTGATGCCTATCTGATTGCCGTTCCGACACCCTTTAAAGGCTCCCATGAGCCAGACCTGGTCTACGTTAAAGCGGCTGCCGAGTCTATTGCGCCGGTGTTAAAAAAAGGCGCTCTGGTGGTTCTGGAGTCAACCTCGCCGGTCGGTACCACCGAGCAGATGGCTGACTGGCTGGCGGCATTGCGCCCGGACCTCAGCTTCCCACAGCACGCTGGGGAACAGGCTGATATCAATATTGCCTACTGCCCGGAGCGCGTGCTCCCCGGCCAGGTGATGGTTGAGCTGATTAAAAACGATCGTGTTATTGGCGGTATGACGGCAGCCTGCTCTGCCAGAGCCTGTGACCTATACAATATTTTCCTTGAAGGTGAGTGTGTCGTCACCCATTCACGCACTGCAGAAATGTGTAAGCTGACGGAAAATAGCTTCCGTGATGTGAACATTGCCTTCGCCAATGAGCTTTCGCTTATCTGTGCGAACAACGGTATTAATGTCTGGGAACTGATTAGCCTCGCTAATCGTCATCCACGGGTTAATATTTTACAGCCAGGTCCAGGCGTTGGCGGGCACTGTATTGCGGTCGATCCGTGGTTTATCGTGGCGCAAAGTCCGGAACATGCGCGTCTGATTCGTACGGCTCGTGAAGTTAATGACAGTAAACCGCTGTGGGTTATCGATCGTGCAAAAGCGGCGATAGCTGATTGCCTGTCTGAGACCGGGCGTCGTGCCAGTGAAGTCACTCTGGCCTGCTTTGGTTTGTCATTTAAACCGAATATTGATGATTTACGTGAAAGTCCGGCAATGAATATTGCTGCCACTCTGGCTACCTGGCATAGCGGCAAAACACTGATCGTCGAACCGAATATTCATACACTCCCTGAAAAGCTTGCCGCTACCAGTGAGCTGGTATCGCTGGAGCAAGCATTACAGCAAGCGGACGTCTTAGTGTTGCTGGTTGACCATAACGAATTTAAAGCCATCAAGGGCGAGCAGGTCACACAATCCTGGATTGTTGATACTAAAGGCGTCTGGCGATAATGCAGGCTATTCACGCAACGCTTGAGCCACTCAACTGGGAAAATCAGTTTTTTGGCGTTAACAGCAGCCTGGTGCGTATCAGTGATGATGCCAAACCCTTAACGCAAGGTCAGCTGGATAGCTGGTCACGCGTACAGGCTAAAATTCCTGCGCATCGCACGGATTTGCTGGATAGCTTGCAGATATTAGGTTTCCAGTTCGTGGAAGGGGAGGTCGATCTCTGTCTGCCTGTGGAGCAGCACCCGACGGCTGCTAATTTTGAGGTTGCCCGGGCTGAGCATATTGATGTTCTCAGAGAACAAGCCGCTCTCGCTTTTCAGCAAAGCCGGTTTCGCACTCCCTGGTATCAGCCTGGTGACAGTGGACGCTTCTATGCTCAGTGGGTGGAAAATGCGGTCCATGGTACCTTTGATAACCAATGTTTATTACTCACTCAACAGGATGTTATTCAAGGGTTTGTGACACTCCGACAGCTTAACGCGCAAGAAGCGCGAGTCGGTTTACTCGCCGGGCGGGGTATGGGAAGTGCGCTTATGTCAGCCGCTCAGAGCTGGTGCCAGCAGCGTGGCTTGAATACCTTACGTATTGCTACACAGGTCAGTAATCGGGCGGCTTTGCGGCTCTACATTCAACGTGGTGCCACGATAGACAGTACTTCTTTTTGGCTATACAGGTGAAAACATGATCCCATTTAATGCTCCTCCGGTTGTTGGTACTGAAAGCGAATATATGCAGTCGGCGATGAGCAGCGGCAAACTCTGCGGTGACGGCGGATTTACGCGTCGCTGTCAGCAATGGATGGAGCAGCGGTTTCATAGTAAAAAAGTACTGCTGACGCCCTCTTGTACTGCCTCGCTGGAAATGGCCGCTATTTTGCTGGATATCCAGCCTGGCGATGAAGTTATCATGCCAAGCTACACCTTTGTGTCCACTGCCAATGCCTTTGTATTACGTGGTGCACATATTGTTTTTGTCGATATTCGCCCGGACACCATGAATATCGATGAAACTAAAATCGCCGCAGCGATTACCGATAAAACCCGTGCGATTGTCCCTGTGCATTACGCCGGTGTGGCCTGTGAAATGGACACAATCATGGCGATAGCTAAGCAGCATAACCTGTTTGTTGTCGAGGATGCCGCCCAGGGCGTGATGTCGACCTATAAAGGTCAGGCTCTGGGGACGATCGGCCATATTGGCTGCTTTAGCTTCCATGAAACCAAGAATTACACCGCGGGTGGTGAAGGTGGCGCGACGCTGATTAATGACCCCGCACTGGTGGAAAGAGCAGAGGTTATCCGCGAGAAGGGTACCAACCGTAGTCAGTTTTTCCGTGGTCTGGTGGATAAATACACCTGGCGGGATATTGGTTCAAGCTATCTGATGGCAGACCTTCAGGCCGCTTTCCTTTGGGCACAACTGGAAGCTGCAACCACGATTAATGAACAGCGTCTGGCTTTGTGGAATAACTACTACCAGGCACTGGCTCCGCTGGCAAAAACGGGGCGTATTGAGCTGCCTGTTATTCCTGAAGGCTGCGTACAGAATGCGCATATGTTCTATCTCAAACTACGCGATATTGACGATCGTAGTGCGTTGATTGCCTGGCTGCGCGAAGCCGAAATTATGGCTGTTTTCCATTATATTCCACTGCATAGTTCACCGGCAGGCGAGAAATTTACCACTTTCCATGGTGAAGACCGCTTCACCACCAGAGAAAGTGAACGCCTGCTTCGGTTACCGCTGTTTTATAACCTATCGCTGGTAAATCAGCGCACTGTTATCAATACCTTACTTAGTTACTTCGCCTGATATGTCTCTGGCTAAAGCGTCAGTATGGACCGCTGCCTCGACACTGGTAAAGATTGGTGCGGGGTTGATTATTATTAAGATGCTGGCGGTTTCTTTCGGCCCCGCGGGTGTCGGGCTTGCAGGAAACTTTCGTCAACTGGTTACGGTTCTCGGCGTACTGGCGGGAGCCGGTATTTTTAACGGTGTCACCAAGTACATTGCTCAGCATCACGATGACCCAAAACAGCTTGAACGTGTCGTGGGTACCTCATCTGCAATGGTGCTTGGCTTTTCATCGTTACTGGCGATTATTTTTGTGGTGGCAGCCCGGCCTGTCAGTGAAGTGTTATTTGACAGCGCCGATTACCAGGGGCTGGTGCGTTTAGTTGCGCTGGTCCAAATGGGCATTGCCTGGGCAAATCTCTCGCTGGCTATTCTCAAAGGCTTCCGCGATGCGGCTGGAAATGCGCTGGCACTGATTGCGGGTAGCGCGATTGGGGTCGTAGCTTATTATCTGTGCTATCGCCTGGGGGGCTATTCAGGGGCCTTATTCGGACTTGCGCTAGTACCCGCACTGATAATGATACCAGCAGTAGTGGTACTGATTAAACGGGGTTATTTCCCCCTGCATTATCTGCGACCCAGCTGGGATAGCGTACTGGCCAGCCATTTAGGTAAGTTTACCTTAATGGCTTTGATAACATCCGTTACCTTACCCGTTGCTTATGTGATGATGCGAAACCTGCTGGCAAAATATTACAGCTGGGACGAAGTCGGACTCTGGCAGGGTGTCAGCAGTATTTCTGATGCTTATCTCCAGTTTATCACCGCTTCATTCAGTGTCTGGCTCTTACCGACTCTGGCGCGTCTGAATGAAAAACAACAGCTCATCAGTGAAGTGACAAAGGCTCTGAAGTTTGTTCTGCCTGCGGTGGCATGTGCCAGCCTGCTGGTATGGCTGCTACGTGATTTTGCTATCTGGTTGCTATTCTCCAGCCAATTTATTGCGATGCGCGACTTATTTGCCTGGCAACTGGTGGGCGATGTCCTGAAAGTTGGCTCCTATGTTTTTGGCTATTTGATTATTGCTAAAGCGGCACTGCGTTTTTATATTCTGGCGGAAGTCAGCCAGTTTATTTTGTTAACCGGTTTTTCTCATTGGTTGATCCCAGCTCATGGCGCCGCCGGCGCTGCTCAGGCATATATGGCAACCTATATTGTCTATTTTACGCTCTGTTGTAGCGTTTTCTTTGTTTATCGTAGGCGAGAATGACAACACTGATTCACGTTTTGGGAGCCGATCTCCCGCATCATAATCAGACGGTACTGCGTTTTTTTAATGACGTTCTCGTCACTATCAGCCCGCACACCCGTGAATTTTGGGTGGTCTCTCAGGACCCTGCATTACCCTCTGCTTTTCCTGAGCTCACTATCACGCTGTATCCTACAAAACAGGCAATGACAGCTGCGGTGCTGGCGAAAGCACGAGCCCGGCGGGCCCAGCACTTTTTCTTCCATGGTCAGTTTAATGCGCGGTTATGGCTGGCGTTGCTTACCGGAGGGCTGAAGCGCAAACAGGTTAGCTGGCATATCTGGGGTGCAGATTTATATGAGGCCTCACGGGCATGGAAGTTTCGGCTGTTTTATTTACTGCGCAGAAGAGCACAGAAGAAGGTCGGGCAGGTGTTCGCAACCCGGGGAGACTTGAGTTACTTTCATAAACATAACCCCAAAGTACCTGGTGAGTTGCTCTATTTTCCGACCCGAATGGATCCTACGCTCAATAGCCTGGCAGCGGACCATACACCCGATGACAAGCTGACGATATTGGTGGGTAACTCCGGTGACCGAAGTAATCAGCATATTGCCGCTTTACGCGCCATTGCGACCAAATTTGGCGATACCGTGCGGGTCGTTATTCCGATGGGCTATCCGAATAATAATGACGCTTATATTGCTGAGGTTCGCAAAACTGCAGAGCAGTTGTTCAGCCCGGAGCATATCCAGCTGTTAACGGAGAATATGGAGTTCTCTGCTTATCTGGCGCTATTGCAGCAATGTGATTTGGGCTATTTTATTTTTGAACGCCAGCAGGGGATAGGTACGCTTTGCCTGTTGATTCAGGCGGGTATTCCTTGCGTTCTGAGCCGTAAAAACCCGTTCTGGCAGGATTTGCAGGAACAGATGATTCCGTTCTTATTTACCGATGACCCTCTGAATGAGCCGATAATACGTGCTGCCCGGCAGGCATTAAGCGCAGTAGACAAGCAGCATATCGCTTTTTTCAATCCAGGTTATGTGGATGGCTGGCGTAAAGCGCTCGCTCTTGCAGCAGGAGAGGGTGTATGAGTTTACTGCAGTTCGGTGGTTTGTTTATCGTCTGGTTGATAAGCGTGGTATTTATTGGTCTGCTGACCTACCAGGAGTTCCGCCGGGTGCGGTTCAACTTCAACGTCTTTTTCTCGTTTCTTTATCTGCTGACTTTTTTCTTCGGTTTCCCATTTACCTGTGTACTGGCTTTTCGTTTTGGCGTCGAGGTGGTACCGGCTGAGGTACTATTACAGGCGCAATTAGCAGCGAGCTGTTTCTATGGTATCTACTATGTAGCCTATAAAACCAGGCTGGCCCGTAAACAGACGACCTCAACCCAGCGACCGCTATTTACCATGAGCCGGGTTGAAACCCATTTACTGTGGATCTTGCTGGCAGCAGTAGCTTTGGCCAGTGTTTCAATCTTTTTTATGAATAATGGTTTCCTGTTGTTTAAGCTCAACTCATACAGCCAGATATTCTCAAGTCAGGTCTCAGGCGTTGCCCTTAAGCGTTTCTTCTACTTCTTTATTCCCGCCATGCTGGTGGTTTATTTCCTCAAGCAGGATGGACGTGCCTGGCTATTCTTCTTGGTCAGTACTGTAGCCTTTGGCTTACTGACCTATATGATTGTCGGTGGCACGCGCGCCAATATTATTATCGCTTTCGCTATTTTCTTATTTATCGGCATTATTCGCGGCTGGATTTCGCTGTGGATGCTGGTCGCGGCGGGGGTGTTTGCCATAGTTGGTATGTTCTGGCTGGCGTTGAAACGCTACGGTCTGAATGTCAGTGGTGATGAGGCGTTCTATACTTTCTTATACCTGACGCGTGATACCTTCTCTCCGTGGGAAAACTTAGCATTGCTGCTGCAAAACTACGACAAAATATCCTTCCAGGGTCTGGCCCCGATTATACGTGACTTCTATGTCTTTATTCCCGGCTGGATGTGGCCTGACCGACCGAATGCGGTATTAAATTCGGCCAACTATTTTACCTGGGAAGTTTTGAATAACCATTCCGGCCTTGCGATTTCACCGACCCTGATAGGCTCCCTGGTTGTGATGGGCGGAATTGCGTTTATTCCGTTAGGCGCGATTGTGGTTGGTTTGATTATCAAGTGGTTTGACTGGCTGTATGAGAGAGCAAATCAGGATACCAATCGCTATCAAGCGGCGGTGACCTATGCATTTTGCTTTGGTGCTATTTTTAATATGATAGTACTGGCTCGTGAGGGGCTGGATTCATTTGTTTCGCGTGTGGTGTTTTTCAGTGTGATATTTGGTCTTTGCTTGCTGATGGCAAAACTACTTTACTGGCTATTCAGTGTGGCAGGGCTTATTTATCATCGTCGGACGGCGGGTACGGTTCGTGATAATCAAAACGCGTGATAAGGATAAATATGAACAACCTGACTGATGCGCCAAAATACAGTATCCGTGGGCTTAACTTGTTAGGCTGGCGCAATATGCAACATGCTCTGGACTATCTCTATGCTGATAACCAGCTGAGGTCTGGCACGCTTGTGGCGATCAATGCGGAAAAAATTCTCACCGCAGAGAGTACGCCTGAGATGGGGGCGCTGATTGCTGCTGCTGAATATAAATATGCGGACGGGATAAGCGTCGTTCGCTCTATTCGCAAAAAATATCCCGGAGCTGAAGTCAGCCGCGTCGCGGGCGCCGATCTCTGGGAAGCGTTGATGCAACGGGCTGGCGCTGAAGGGACTCCGGTATTCCTGATAGGAGGCAAAGCAGAAATTCTCGCCCAAACCGAAGAGAAGCTGCGTCGGCTCTGGCAGGTGAATATTGTCGGTAGCCAGGACGGTTACTTCAGTGAAGAGCAACGCCCAGCGCTGTTTGAACGCATTCGTGACAGTGGGGCGGTGATAGTAACGGTTGCCATGGGTTCACCACGTCAGGAAGTGTTTATGCGTGATTGTCGGGAAGTACAACCTGATGCTCTGTATATGGGGGTTGGCGGTACCTATGACGTATTCACCGGACATGTTAAACGTGCACCTAAGGTCTGGCAGAATCTCGGGCTGGAGTGGCTGTA
The DNA here is from genome assembly GCF_024807845.1 of Klebsiella sp. BIGb0407. GTDB lineage: Bacteria > Pseudomonadota > Gammaproteobacteria > Enterobacterales > Enterobacteriaceae > JGM124. The sequence continues at coordinate 11,274 of NZ_JANUEQ010000014.1, read as the reverse complement.
TCGTCTGTTGTCTCAGCCAAGCAGGATTAAACGTCAGCTTAAGCTATTACGCTATTTGGGATGGCATTACAGCGGTAAGCTCTGATATCCCCCTGGATGACTATAAAACGCGCCTTTTGGCGCGTTTTTGCGTATGGGCTCCAGCTGAACGCTAATTTTCATTTTTCACTACTGGTACAGCCATTATTTGTAATTTACATAAAAATACGAAACTATTGCCCCCTAATTTTGAGCCTGGTGGTGATTTTTTCGGCTATCGGGTCAACGTTTTAAAATATAACAACACTCGGTAGCAACCGGGATACAACACCAGGACAGAAAATTTATGGCAGAAAAAAAAGCCGAATTGCAAAGAGGGCTCGAAGCCAGACATATCGAGCTGATTGCATTAGGTGGCACTATCGGAGTCGGGCTGTTTATGGGGTCAGCCAGTACATTGCAGTGGGCAGGCCCTTCGGTATTACTGGCTTATATTATCGCCGGCCTGTTTGTCTTTTTCATTATGCGATCGATGGGGGAGATGCTGTTTCTTGAGCCAGTAACCGGTTCATTTGCCGTCTATGCGCATCGTTACATGAATCCCTTCTTTGGTTATCTCACGGCCTGGTCATACTGGTTTATGTGGATGGCTGTCGGTATTTCAGAGATAACCGCCATTGGTGTGTATGTGCAGTTCTGGTTCCCGGAGCTGCCACAATGGATACCTGCCCTGATAGCCGTCGGGCTGGTGGCTCTGGCTAACCTCGCTGCGGTACGTCTGTATGGTGAGATAGAGTTCTGGTTTGCAATGATTAAAGTGACGACGATTATTGTCATGATAGTCATAGGGCTGGGCATTATCTTCTTCGGATTTGGTCATCATGGTCAACCGACAGGTTTTGGTAATCTGACAGAGCATGGCGGATTTTTTGCCGGGGGCTGGAAAGGTTTCTTGATGGCGCTCTGTATTGTCGTGGCGTCCTATCAAGGCGTTGAGCTGATAGGCATGACGGCGGGCGAAGCCAAAAATCCTCAGGTGACGCTTCGCAGCGCGGTAGGCAAAGTATTGTGGCGTATCCTGATTTTTTATGTCGGAGCCATTTTTGTTATCGTCACTATTTTCCCCTGGAACCAAATGGACAGCAGTGGTAGCCCCTTTGTGCTCACTTTTGCGAAAATTGGTATTACTGCAGCGGCCGGGATTATCAACTTTGTGGTATTAACCGCGGCGCTATCGGGCTGTAACAGCGGGATGTATAGCTGTGGTCGTATGTTATATGCCCTGGCAAGAAATCGTCAGCTACCTTTGGCAATGGCGAAAGTGTCACGTAACGGCGTTCCTGTTACCGGCATTCTGATATCGATTGTGGTTCTGTTAGTCGGTTCATGCCTGAATTACTTGATTCCTAATCCGCAGCGGGTCTTTGTTTATGTCTATAGCGCGAGCGTGTTACCAGGTATGGTGCCGTGGTTTGTTATTTTGATAAGCCAGCTCCGTTTTCGACGTGAACACAGCGAAGCTCTGAAGACCCATCCTTTCCGTTCGATCTTGTTCCCCTGGGTTAACTACCTGACGATGGCGTTTCTGGTATGCGTCCTGGTCGGTATGGGGTTGAATGAAGCTACGCGTTTATCACTGGTGGTGGGAGCGGTGTTTTTAGTTGTAGTGAGTGTTATCTATCGATTAATTACTGGCAGAACACGTCATCTCGCTGAAAAAATAGACGGATAAGCTGTTGGATGCGCAAAGCATAACCAAATGAGCATTTTCTTTTAAATTATCACTAGACAGCTGGGCGCGAAGGCCGTAATATCCGACCCCGCAACGGCGCTATGCGCCCGTAGCTCAGCTGGATAGAGCGCTGCCCTCCGGAGGCAGAGGTCTCAGGTTCGAATCCTGTCGGGCGCACCATTAATATGGGTGCTAGAGCTGCGGTGGTATTTATACCGCGTGAAAGTTTTACAGTGGTGGCTATAGCTCAGTTGGTAGAGCCCTGGATTGTGATTCCAGTTGTCGTGGGTTCGAGTCCCATTAGCCACCCCATTAATTTAGAAGTGTAGCATTGCGATGGTGGCGGAATTGGTAGACGCGCTAGCTTCAGGTGTTAGTGTTCTTACGGACGTGAGGGTTCAAGTCCCTCCCTTCGCACCACTCCTAAATTAAGATAGTTGGGAAAGCAGTATTTCGGCGAGTAGCGCAGCTTGGTAGCGCAACTGGTTTGGGACCAGTGGGTCGGAGGTTCGAATCCTCTCTCGCCGACCACATTCAGAAATTCTCGCTCAGGCGAGACTTCGCTTTTGAAGTAAAGCATTTGCAGTAAAGCAGTACATCGGCGAGTAGCGCAGCTTGGTAGCGCAACTGGTTTGGGACCAGTGGGTCGGAGGTTCGAATCCTCTCTCGCCGACCACATTTAGAAAACCCCGCTTCGGCGGGGTTTTTGCATTTTATCTTTCTGAAAAATCCTCTTATCAATACTCTGCCTGTATTTTACGACTATTTTATAGTCGGTCTGACTTATCCCGCTGATATAGAAAGAGTTACCCCTATTTGTTGTCGTCCCTGTTGCCAGAATGAGACAAACGACAGGGTAGCTTGTCGCCAGATGGAGACTTATAACTATATGATAATTATATTATTTTATGTTTTTGTCGAATTGGTGTCTCTATAAGGAGACAGGCGTTGGTTGTTCAGAAGGTGAGAGGGAAAAATTTGAGGCTCAGATCTCATTTAACGTATTGATCAATACTTAGTTATCGATGAATAACCAGCAAGATGAAATCCTGGCACGTATTGTGCAATAATATGGGTGTAGATGCTCATTCCACTCCTTATGTTCGCTTCGGCCTCATAAATCCAGGAATGATGCAGAGCCAAAATTATGATGCTTATTGTCCACCCGTAGATGTCGCCTCCCAAGGGTCTCATCCAACACCATGGGCACAACGTTGAGTGAAGCATCAATCAGTTGTCAAATCGACCTGTTTTAGCACCTGCCCTTTTGGGCAGGTGTTTTTTTTTGTGCCGAGCAAATTCCAGTCTTTCGACTATAGAAAATAGAACCAACAGATGTCGGAAAAGAATTGTGGTCAGGGTTGTGAGGGAGTGTCTACTTATCAAGAATTACTGGCAAAACAGAACCCCGAAAGTCAGAAACGTATTGCCAAAAAAAGAGTGGTGTTGCGACAGGCTTTAATACTGAAGCCGTTAAATCCAGTGAGCAGGTAGAAAAAAGGCGACAAATTGTCGCCTTTTAGAGAGTACCTGAATCAGGCTCCGGGATTATTTTTTAGCGTAAGCAATAATCCTTCACGGCGCATCAGCGCTGCTTCTTCAGGCTGATGTAATCTGTCCAGCGAGTCAGCAAGCCAGGCATAATCAAAGGCGTCAGGACGTAGCTTCAGAGCCTCACGGAATGCATCAGCTGCCTGCTGCCATTCACCGCGCTGCATCAGTAACTGACCCAGGGTACTATGAATAAGCGCTTTATTGCCGTTTGCTTTCAGCAACTGGCGTAATGTTTTCTCCAGTTTTTCTGGCTCGCCTGATTTAAGGCGTGGCATCAGCATCACCAGACTATCGTCATACTGGCGCTTAAGCCCTTCCAGAACGATATCCTGCGCAGCATCATTATCATCACATTCAATCAGATGTTCAGCCATGGCCACTTGCAGTACCCTTTGCTGGCGAGTTTTACGGCTCTGGCTACGCCACCAGGCTTTCAAACCATCGTTACCCTGGTCTGCCATCGCCTGGCCCATCAATCCAATCCAGGCCTGCTGCTGGAGTGCAGTGATATGGGCTTCATCTGCGATTCTGGTTTTCTCCATCGCTGGCAGAATTTCCAGCAAAGAGCTCCAGGCACTGGTGCGCAGGTAGGCCTGTTCTGCCAGACGCAATACTTCAGGATGGCGTGGTGCGATTTCAAGCAGTTTGTCGATACCATGACGCGCAGCATGATTTTCGTTACGTGCCAGCTGCAAACGAACGCGAGTGATTTCAACGGGTAGCTGATCGTCGCTTTCCGCGAGCTCTGCGGCACGTTCCAGATGCTGATTAGCGCGTATTTCATCACCGCGCTGTTGTGCGGCTTCGGCTGCTATCAGGTAATTGACCATCGGTTGTTCAGCGTGATCAGCATGACGGCTCATCAATTTTTCAACCTGACCGTGATCGCCTTCGGCCAGTTTAAGCAGTGCTGCTTTGGTCTGCTGACTGGCCCGGCGACGCTTACGTCCCAGAAACCAACCGCGGGTATGCGCCCCGGTACGGAAGATACGTCGTAGTATCGACGCAATCACAAATAGCACGATAACCGACAGAATATAGATAATTACCAGTCCGGTAACACTGGTGTTGATATCATAGTTATCTGTCCGGATCAGAACATAGCCTTGATGACCAGCAAGCATAGGGCCAAGAACAACACCGGCAATCAGTACCAGGAACAATAACAAGACTTTAATCATTATTATTCTCCCTTACTTGTTGCTGGCGCAGATTCTGGTTTCGCCTCTGCTGCTGTTTCAGGTTTAGCCTCAGACTCTGCGGCTGGTTTAACATCAGGCTCTGATACTGTCGCTGCGACATCAGACTGAGGCATGTCATCTGTTGTTGTGGTGGATTGCGCAAATAAGCTACGTACCCGGGTTTGAACCAGCTTTTCTAACAATGCCTGGCTTTGCAGCGCTTCAGGAACATCCATATTGATATTCTGGTCGATTAACGTATCCAGCTCATCCAGGAATGTCTTGGTAGAAGCATCATCGGTATCGTAATAAGCACGAACCCAGGTTGAAACCGTTTCCAGCGCCTGCTTATAGATCTCTTGTTGGTGACGAGGCACCGCCTGGGCAGCAACCAGAAGCTGAGAGCGGATATTTTCCCGCAAATAGATATCCTGATTAGGTGCCAGCAGCGGAATCGCCGTTTCATCACGACGACGGATGGTGATAAAGCTGTCCATAAAGCTGTTCCAGCTCTTAGCCAGATTCTGACGCCACTCTGTCAGAGTGCCAGAGAGTTCAGTACCGTCTGAATCCATCGGAGAACCATCACTATAGTTATCCGACAGTCGCAGGTTATCGATATTATTAGACAGCTGATTCAGCTTGAGAATAATTCCGTCGTAATCGACCTGAGAGATTTTTGCAAGCCGAGTAATATCATCAGTCAGCGCGCGGCGAACCGGGATGATACTCGGATCGTTCATATCGCTCAGGCTGGCATCTGCGGTTTTCAGTAATGCAGCCGCAGTAGTGACATCCTGATCGCTCCAGAGCTTACGCCCCGCAAGTTTTACCAGAAAATCGGCTTGAGCAAGCAGCCAGGCTTTGGCATCGCTACCCGAAAAACTGGCGACTTTCTCCTGAACCGTCTCGAGTTGCTGAGTCAGAATGGCTTGTTGCTTCAATGAGTCCTGCAAGGCCGTGGTTTGTTGCGCTAACTGTGCACTAAATTCATGCTGCTGTGCAGTTTGCTGTTGTTGCAGGGCCTGTAGTTGATTAGCCAGCGCTGTATTAGCTGCAGTTTGTGAAGAAAACTGAGAGCCGCTGTAGTGATAAACCCCGCCAGCCACTGCTAAGGCAATGGCAATAGCGATAGCCCCGAGAGCAATTCCAACCCTGGCTGCCCGGTTGTTCTTAACCAAGGATTCAGACGATGGTGTGGTCTCTACCGCTGACTTGATTTCTTCGGCAGCAGTGTCGGAGTTGTTCTGTTGTTCCGTCATTGTGGCGTCCCGTATTTTTAGGTTAATTGTAACGCACGCAATAGCGCGTCATTATCCGCATTATCAGCGACCAGAATATTATGCCAGCCCAGATGTCTGGCAAGGCTTGCCAGTCGCTCACTTACCACCAGTAGCTGGCATTGAAGTAGCCAGTTTTCACGATACCAGACTGGGATCAGTGTATAGAGTTGTTGCAGCATCTCTCCGCTGGTGACAACAATGATTGATATCTGGCGTTCATACCACCGCCAGGCCTCTTCCAGTGAATTGTAATTTACTTCATTACGTTGATAACATTCACAAAAAGTGACTTTTGCACCGCGTTCTTGCAGTGTTTCGCCTAATAACTCTCGACCACCATTACCACGCAAAATCAGTGCTTGTTTACCCTGAATATGCTGTAACTCTGGTAATTGTAGCAAGACCTCACTGGTTTCCCTGTCTTGAGGGTAGTGAATCGTTAAATGACTGGCAGCATGTAAAGTCAGTGCTGTTGTGCGTCCGATAGCAAACCAGGTATGTTCCTTTGGCCAGTCAATACCGCTCTGACGTAACAGTGGACCGGCAAAATGTATAACGTTTTGCGACAGGACAAAAACCAGAGACTCTGCCGGTAATGCCGCTAACTGACTGGGCAACTGCGCTAATTGTCGGCCTGGTGAAAACTCTATTAAGGGAAAACTATACGCCATTTTCCCAAGTGTAAGCAGACGGCCGACTAACTCTTCTCCAGCAGGGGAAGGGCGAGTGACAAGAATGGTCACGCAGGTGCTTCTCCATTATATACTTCGGCGAGGATATCTCTGGCTCCGTTCGCCAGTAACTCTTCCGCCAGAGAGATTCCCATGGCTATTGCATCTTCGGATTTGCCGCGTCGTTCGCCGCGGATCATCACTTGACCGTCAGGTGCACCGACCAACGCCCGTAACCAAAGCTCATCGCCATTGAATTCAGCATAGCTGCCAATCGGAACCTGACATCCTCCTTCAAGGCGAATATTCATCGCACGTTCAGCGCTAACCCGAATAGCGGTTTCATGGTGGTTCAGTGGCGCAAGTAAGGCTTGAGTATGAGCATCATCCAGTCGACATTCGATACCCACTGCACCCTGGCCGACAGCAGGCAATGATACCTCTGGCGGTAGCGCATAACGAATGCGTGCCTGCATCTCAAGGCGATTCAGTCCTGCAACGGCAAGAATAATGGCATCATATTCACCGTTATCCAGTTTACCCAGCCGCGTACCTAAATTACCCCGAAGTGAACGGATAATCAGGTCCGGACGCAGCTCAGCGAGCTGACATTGCCGACGTAAACTGGAGGTGCCGACAATACTCCCAACGGGCAGCGCCTCCAGATTTTCATAATTATTAGAGACAAAAGCATCTCTGGGATCATCACGTTCACAAATAGTGACCAGGCCCAGACCTTCAGGAAAAGCAACCGGAACATCTTTCAGGGAATGCACTGCGATATCGGCACGACCATCAAGGAGTGCAAGTTCCAGCTCTTTGACGAATAAGCCTTTTCCACCGACTTTAGCCAGTGGGGTATCCAGCAGAATATCACCGCGAGTGACCATCGGGACTAACTCCACAGTGAGCTGTGGATGAAAGAATTCCAGCTGTTTCTTAACAAAATGTGCTTGCCAGAGTGCAAGAGGGCTTTGGCGAGTCGCGATTCTTAGTATATTGTCTAGCATGCTTGTTACCGTATTTATCATCTACTGACCATCCTACCACTGTTAACGGAAGGCTGTCAGTGTTGGTGGTTTGGTAACCAGGGAAGGTTTATACCTGGAATCAGGAAAACAAAAGCGGATGTATGGGAATATAACCCCACTAATCGCGCATCTGGCTTTACGGTCAACGGGCAAGGTGTTAAATTGATCACGTTTCCAGCAATTTTTTTCAGGCAACTTATAGCCCAGAAAAAAATTACCGGAAATCGGATTTTTTCGTGATACTGAAACTATCAGGCGATGCGTCTTGTACCTCTATATTGAAACTCTAAAGCAGAGACTGGATGCCATAAACCAATTGCGCGTAGATCGTGCTCTTGCTGCTATGGGCCCTGCTTTCCAGCAGGTATACAGTTTACTGCCAATATTGTTACATTATAACCACCCACTGATGCCGGGTTACCTCGAAGGTAATGTTCCCCGCGGCGTTTGCCTGTACACGCCTGATGAAACCCAGCGCCACTACCTCAGCGGCCTTGAACTACAGTACGGTCTTCAGCTGCCGGATACGCCATCAGGCGAACTGCCACTGACCGGGCTGTACTCCATGGGCAGTACTTCTTCTGTCGGTCAGAGCTGTTCTTCAGATCTCGATATCTGGGTCTGTCACCAGTCATGGCTGGACAATGAAGAGCGCCAGTTGCTACAAAGAAAATGCCGATTACTCGAGACCTGGGCTGCATCGCTTGGGGTTGAGGTCAGTTTCTTCCTGATTGATGAAAACCGTTTTCGTCATAATGCCAGCGGTAGTCTGGGTGGCGAAGACTGTGGTTCGACCCAGCATATTTTGCTGCTGGATGAGTTCTACCGCACCGCAGTACGCATGGCAGGGAAACGTATTCTTTGGAATATGGTGCCTTGCAATGAAGAAGAGCATTACGACGAGTATGTCATGACGCTCTATGCGCAGGGTGTACTGACGCCAAACGAATGGCTGGACTTAGGCGGCCTTAGCTCGCTGTCGGCCGAGGAGTACTTTGGTGCGAGTTTGTGGCAGCTCTACAAAAGTATCGATTCCCCTTATAAAGCAGTGATGAAAACTCTGCTGCTGGAAGCCTATTCCTGGGAATATCCGAATACCAGGCTGTTAGCCAAAGACATTAAGCAGCGCCTGCATGATGGCGAAATCGTCTCTTTTGGTCTCGATCCTTATTGCATGATGCTGGATCGGGTCACGGAATATCTTATCCAGCTTAACGATATGACGCGTCTTGACTTAGTTCGTCGCTGTTTTTATCTGAAAGTATGCGAGAAATTATCGCGTGAGCGGGCTTGTGTCGGCTGGCGTCGTGAAATTCTCGGCCAGCTGGTAAAAGGCTGGGGCTGGGATAACGAGCGTCTGGTGATGCTGGACAACCGGGCTAACTGGAAAATCGATCAAGTACGTGAAGCACACAATGAACTGCTTGATGCGATGATGCAAAGTTACCGCAATCTGATTCGTTTTGCGCGTCGTAATAATCTGAGTGTCTCTGCCAGTCCGCAGGATATCGGGGTTCTGACGCGTAAACTCTATGCTGCCTTTGAAGCACTACCGGGTAAAGTCACTCTGGTGAATCCACAAATTTCACCTGACTTGAGTGAACCGAATCTGACGTTTATCTATGTTCCACCTGGCCGCACCAACCGCTCCGGCTGGTATCTTTACAACCGGGCGCCGAATATGGACTCCATCGTGAGCCATCAGCCGCTGGAATATAACCGTTATCTTAATAAACTGATTGCCTGGGCCTATTTTAATGGCCTGCTGACTTCACGCACCCAGTTGTTTATTAAGGGAAATAAAGTCGCAGACTTACCGAAGCTACAAGAAATGGTTTCTGACGTATCCAATAGCTTCCCGCTAAGACTACCCGCTCCGACGCCAAAAGCACTCTACAGCCCATGTGAAATTCGCCATCTGGCTATCATTGTTAACCTGGAATATGACCCGACGGCAGCATTCCGCGATCAGGTAGTACATATCGATTTCCGTAAGCTGGACGTTTTCAGTTTTGGCGAAGAACAACAGTGCCTGATTGGCAGTATTGATTTGCTGTACCGTAATTCATGGAATGAAGTCAGAACCCTGCATTTTAACGGTGAGCAGGCGATGATCGAAGCCCTCAAGACTATTCTTGGAAAAATGCATCAGGATGCTTCTCCGCCAGACAGCGTTGAGGTGTTCTGCTACAGCCAGCATTTGCGCGGACTGATTCGTACCCGGGTTCAGCAACTGGTCTCAGAGTGTATCGAATTCCGTCTTTCCAGCACCAGGCTGGAACCGGGCCGTTTTAAAGCTCTGCGTGTCGCCGGGCAGACTTGGGGACTGTTCTTTGAGCGTGTGAACGTATCAGTACAGAAACTCGAGAATGCGGTTGATTTTTATGGCGCTATTTCGCATAACAAACTGCATGGTTTATCGGTGCAAGTAGAAACTAACCAGGTGACATTGCCGCCAGTGGTTGATGGTTACGCCAGTGAGGGGATTATTCAGTTTTTCTTTGAAGATACCCACGAAGAACAGGGCTTTAATATCTACATCCTTGATGAAAGTAACCGGGCTGAGGTTTATCACCATTGTGAGGGGAGCAAAGAGGAACTCATTCGCGATGTGAGCCGCTTCTACTCTTCTTCCCACGATCGTTTTACCTACGGTTCGAGTTTTATCAACTTCAATTTACCGCAGTTCTATCAGATTGTGAAAGTTGACGGGCGTGTTCAGGTAGTTCCCTTTCGTCCGCAGGCCATCACTTTCACATCTGCTGCGCTGAATGCTCAAAATGGCAATACAGCGCAGCCTCAGCTTCAACAGCAGTATGAGTCGTAATTAGCGAAAGCTGACGGCCTCACCCGCTTGTTCTGAGCTGGCTTGTTCCAGCAGCTGCCAGAACTCTGCGCCGCTACGATCGCAAATCCATGTCCCGTCTTTCAAATCAAAATGATAGCCGCCGGTTTTCGTCGCCAGCCATACCTGATGGAAGGGCTCCTGGCGATTAATGATGATTTTGCTGCCATTTTCAAAACTGAGCGTCAATACACCGCCGTTTATTTCACAGTCAATATCACTATCGCCGTCCCAGTTATCAAGGCGTTCTTCTATGGTCAGCCAAAGACCATCAGCCAGTTGATGAAATTCACTGTCGTTCATATCTGCTTCCTGTTTAGTTTTTAAGGCAGTATATACTCGTCATACTTCTTGTTGCTTGATTGTTACTGCTGTGAGGACGAATTATTTTGCCCTCAGAGCGTACAGTATCCGCTAATTCCCGCTTATTTTAAGAGAGATAATTTTCATTATTCAGATAAAAGGGGCGATTTTTTGGCAGTAACGGACAACGAAGAGTATTGCTTTTCAGACTTCACCTGCGATGATAGACACAAGATCCTTGAATCACAGGCAACACTATAATGAAGAAGATTTTCTGCACGCTGGTTGTCGTAACGACGCTGGCTGGCCTTACGGGTTGTGGCCTGAAAGGGCCTCTGTATTTTCCACCCGCGGATAAAGAACAAACACCAACGACTAAGAGCGTAACAAAAGAGGATGCAGTTCAATCGGCGCCTTCACGTAACGATCGTGGGACGGGGGATGGCCCAACGCAGGTTGTTTACTAATATACCCGTCATACTTCAAGCTACAGGTGCGTTGGCTGCGCTCACTCACCCGAATCACTTACTTGTGTAAGCTCATCGGGATTCGTTCTCTTGCCGCCTTCCTGTAACTTGAATTATTTTGGGTATATAACTTGTCATACTTCAAGCTACAGGTGCGTTGGCTGCGCTCACTCACCCGAATCACTTACTTGTGTAAGCTCATCGGGATTCGTTCTCTTGCCGCCTTCC
>NZ_JANUEQ010000013.1 GCF_024807845.1 Klebsiella sp. BIGb0407 | reverse complement strand
TCGGAATCACTGTCTGAATCGGAGTCGCTATCTGAGTCGGAATCACTGTCTGAGTCCGAGTCGCTGTCGGAATCCGAGTCACTGTCCGAGTCGGAATCGCTGTCGGAGTCGGAATCACTATCAGAGTCGGAATCACTGTCTGAATCGGAGTCGCTATCTGAGTCGGAATCACTGTCTGAGTCCGAGTCGCTGTCGGAATCCGAGTCACTGTCCGAGTCGGAGTCGCTGTCTGAATCCGAATCACTGTCTGCGTCGGAATCACTATCAGAATCGGAGTCGCTGTCAGAATCGGAGTCGCTGTCGGAATCTGAGTCGCTATCGGAATCCGAGTCACTATCGGAGTCCGAATCGCTATCGGAATCCGAGTCGCTGTCTGAATCCGAGTCGCTGTCGGAGTCAGAATCACTGTCGGAATCTGAGTCGCTATCAGAATCGGAGTCACTGTCAGAATCGGAGTCGCTATCCGAGTCGCTGTCGGAATCCGAGTCACTATCTGAATCCGAATCGCTATCGGAATCCGAGTCGCTGTCTGAATCCGAGTCACTGTCAGAGTCCGAGTCACTATCTGAGTCAGAATCGCTATCTGAATCCGAGTCGCTGTCGGAATCCGAGTCACTGTCCGAGTCGGAGTCGCTGTCTGAATCGGAATCACTGTCGGAGTCCGAATCGCTGTCAGAATCTGAGTCACTGTCAGAGTCGGAATCGCTGTCGGAATCCGAGTCACTATCAGAGTCGGAATCGCTGTCAGAATCGGAGTCACTATCTGAATCCGAATCACTGTCTGAATCTGAATCGCTGTCGGAGTCCGAATCGCTATCGGAATCTGAATCGCTGTCAGAGTCTGAGTCGCTATCGGAGTCCGAATCACTGTCTGAATCCGAGTCACTATCAGAGTCGGAATCGCTGTCAGAATCGGAGTCACTGTCTGAATCGGAGTCACTGTCGGAGTCGGAATCGCTGTCTGAATCGGAGTCACTGTCGGAATCCGAATCGCTGTCGGAGTCGGAATCGCTATCGGAATCGCTATCAGAATCCGAGTCACTGTCAGAGTCCGAGTCGCTGTCTGAATCGGAATCGCTATCGGAATCGCTATCAGAATCCGAGTCACTGTCAGAGTCCGAGTCGCTGTCTGAATCGGAATCGCTATCGGAATCGCTGTCCGAATCCGAGTCGCCGTCGGAATCGGAGTCACTATCTGAGTCCGAGTCACTGTCAGAGTCGGAGTCGCTGTCGGAATCCGAATCGCTGTCGGAGTCGGAATCGCTGTCTGAATCCGAGTCACTGTCTGAATCCGAATCGCTGTCGGAGTCGGAGTCGGAATCGGAATCGCTATCAGAATCCGAGTCACTGTCTGAATCAGAGTCACTGTCAGAGTCCGAGTCGCTGTCTGAATCGGAATCGCTGTCCGAATCCGAGTCGCCGTCGGAATCGGAGTCACTATCTGAGTCCGAGTCACTGTCAGAGTCGGAGTCGCTGTCGGAATCCGAGTCACTGTCTGAATCGGAATCGCTGTCTGAGTCCGAATCGCTGTCAGAGTCTGAGTCGCTGTCTGAATCGGAATCACTGTCTGAGTCGGAATCGCTATCGGAGTCAGAATCGCTGTCTGAGTCCGAGTCGCTGTCTGAGTCTGAGTCTGAGTCTGAGTCACTATCAGAATCTGAATCACTGTCCGAGTCCGAATCGCTGTCTGAATCGGAGTCACTGTCTGAATCCGAGTCACTGTCTGAATCGGAATCACTGTCGCTATCTGAGTCCGAGTCACTGTCGGAATCGGAGTCACTGTCAGAATCGGAGTCGCTATCCGAGTCGCTGTCGGAATCGGAATCGCTGTCTGAATCCGAGTCGCTGTCGGAGTCTGAATCACTGTCGGAATCTGAGTCGCTATCAGAATCGGAGTCACTGTCAGAATCGGAGTCGCTATCCGAGTCCGAGTCACTATCTGAGTCAGAATCGCTATCTGAATCCGAGTCGCTGTCGGAGTCTGAATCACTGTCGGAATCTGAGTCGCTATCAGAATCGGAGTCGCTGTCTGAATCGGAATCACTGTCGGAGTCCGAATCGCTGTCAGAATCTGAGTCACTATCTGAGTCCGAATCGCTGTCAGAGTCTGAGTCACTGTCTGAGTCGGAATCGCTATCGGAGTCAGAATCGCTATCGGAGTCAGAATCGCTGTCTGAGTCCGAGTCGCTGTCTGAGTCTGAGTCTGAGTCTGAGTCACTATCAGAATCTGAATCACTGTCCGAGTCCGAATCGCTGTCTGAATCGGAGTCACTGTCTGAATCCGAGTCACTGTCTGAATCGGAATCACTGTCGGAGTCTGAGTCGCTATCTGAGTCCGAGTCACTGTCGGAATCTGAATCACTGTCAGAATCCGAGTCGCTGTCAGAGTCCGAATCGCTATCCGAATCAGAATCGCTGTCAGAGTCCGAATCGCTATCCGAATCAGAATCGCTGTCAGAGTCCGAATCGCTATCCGAATCGGAGTCGGAATCACTGTCGGAGTCCGAGTCACTGTCTGAGTCGGAATCGCTATCTGAGTCTGAGTCGCTGTCAGAATCTGAGTCGCTATCGGAGTCAGAATCACTGTCTGAATCGGAATCGCTATCGGAGTCCGAGTCACTGTCAGAATCCGAATCACTGTCGGAATCCGAGTCACTGTCTGAGTCAGAGTCGCTGTCTGAGTCAGAGTCGCTGTCTGAGTCAGAGTCGCTGTCTGAGTCGGAGTCACTGTCAGAGTCTGAATCGCTATCTGAATCGGAGTCACTGTCAGAGTCGGAGTCGCTGTCGGAATCCGAGTCACTGTCAGAGTCGCTATCGGAGTCCGAGTCGCTGTCTGAATCGGAATCGCTGTCTGAGTCCGAATCGCTGTCGGAATCTGAGTCACTGTCGGAATCCGAGTCACTATCTGAATCCGAATCGCTGTCGGAGTCGGAATCGCTATCAGAATCCGAGTCGCTGTCTGAATCGGAGTCGCTATCTGAGTCGGAATCACTGTCTGAGTCCGAGTCGCTGTCGGAATCCGAATCACTGTCCGAGTCTGAGTCGCTGTCTGAATCGGAATCACTGTCGGAGTCCGAATCGCTGTCAGAATCTGAGTCACTATCTGAATCCGAATCGCTGTCAGAGTCGGAGTCGCTGTCTGAATCGGAGTCGCTATCGGAATCTGAATCGCTGTCAGAGTCTGAGTCGCTGTCGGAGTCCGAATCACTGTCTGAATCTGAATCGCTGTCGGAATCGGAATCACTGTCGGAATCCGAATCACTGTCCGAGTCGGAATCGCTGTCAGAATCTGAGTCACTGTCAGAGTCGGAATCGCTGTCAGAATCCGAATCGCTGTCAGAGTCCGAATCGCTATCCGAATCGGAGTCGGAATCACTGTCGGAGTCCGAGTCACTGTCAGAATCGGAATCACTGTCTGAGTCTGAGTCGCTATCAGAGTCCGAGTCACTGTCGGAATCGGAATCACTATCAGAATCCGAGTCGCTGTCTGAATCGGAGTCACTGTCAGAGTCCGAGTCACTATCTGAGTCAGAATCGCTGTCAGAATCCGAGTCACTGTCGGAATCAGAGTCACTGTCTGAATCTGAGTCGCTATCGGAATCCGAGTCACTGTCTGAGTCGGAATCACTATCAGAATCCGAGTCGCTGTCTGAATCGGAGTCACTGTCAGAGTCCGAGTCACTATCTGAGTCAGAATCGCTGTCAGAATCCGAGTCGCTGTCTGAATCGGAGTCACTGTCAGAGTCCGAGTCACTATCAGAATCTGAGTCACTGTCGGAATCAGAATCGCTGTCGGAGTCGGAGTCGCTATCAGAGTCCGAGTCACTATCAGAGTCCGAATCGCTGTCTGAATCGGAGTCGCTGTCTGAGTCCGAATCACTATCAGAGTCCGAGTCACTATCAGAGTCCGAATCACTATCAGAGTCCGAATCGCTGTCTGAATCGGAGTCGCTGTCTGAGTCCGAATCACTATCAGAGTCCGAGTCGCTGTCAGAATCCGAGTCACTGTCGGAATCGGAATCACTGTCCGAGTCCGAGTCGCTATCTGAATCGGAGTCACTATCGGAGTCAGAATCGCTATCTGAATCAGAGTCGCTGTCGGAGTCTGAATCACTATCGGAATCTGAGTCGCTATCCGAATCGGAATCACTGTCGGAGTCGGAGTCGCTGTCTGAGTCGGAATCGCTGTCAGAATCCGAGTCGCTATCTGAGTCGGAATCGCTGTCAGAATCCGAGTCACTATCAGAGTCCGAATCACTGTCGGAATCCGAGTCGTCTAACAGGGTTAACTCTTCTTGCTGTTCACTATCAGGGAAATCCAGGCCAATTGTCGGGTAGCCCGCCGCGGGATCGATGATTTCACCGGTTAAATCAAGGATAACATGGGTATGTGCACCACCAGTGCCAGCACCGGGTTGCCCGGTAGGTTGTGGGCCAGCAGCAGTTGCTTCAAGGATTTGTGTTGGATCCTGACCGTCCGCAATGGCTTGCTGCAGTGCAGCAATATCGGTTTGATCCAGATTAGTCGGTATTGCAGGCGATATTCTGGCACCATCCCACTGAAGATCCCGACCCAAGTCGAAAGTTTTACCATCAGGCAAAGTGATTGAGACCGCTCCATCTGCACCGGTGATTATCTGTTCTCCGGTAAAAATGCGGTCTCCCTCTATCAATAAACGCCGGCTTCCATCAGGTGCAATCGCAAAAACTTGCCCGATGACGACTTTTATTATTCCAGCTACGGCACTCATGATACTTCCCCTGAAACTTTGCTCGACACGGCCATGGGATTAGTTGTTCCCTGTTTATTTGATGCGATTAACCCAAGCTATGACGACAGGAAGATGAATAATGCCCTGATGGCCGGAGTGTGTAGAATTTGATAAGTAAACCGAATAATTATCTAACAGTTCAATAACGATATATACGTCACACTTCATCGCTAATCTGAACTCAATGCCTACAAATAACTCGAATTATTTTCGTTCTACATTTTTAGTATAACTAAATGAATTACTTATAGTTTCAAACATGAAAATAAGAATTTTCCTTATTTTACATTTCAAAAAAATTTCGTGCTAGTAATAAATACAGCATTAATAAAAAAAATAGTCTCTTATTTCAGATAATTATCAATTAGCGGAGATCTGTATCGTCACTCCATATAAATACAACAGTATTACCTGGAAGATAAAAAGTAGGTTTTATTCAGCTATAAACCTGACCCTCTTATCTGAATACTCGCCATATTCCAGACACATAAATAATGGCTGATACTAGATTAATCTATCACCATCATCATCTATCAAACCTTCCAGGCCCCCAAGAGTGCGCCGAGCTTCAGCCCTATTGAGAAGCTTATTTTGAGCTGCCAGAGGTAAATCAGTAATACTGATGATTCCCTTACTCATCAGCACTTCAATAAGATCCTCCAGGACACGAACCATCTCTGTGTCACTTTGTTGTAACAGCAGAAGTGTTGCCGCACGAAGCGTATTGACCTTCAGCCATTCGGTGATTTCCGGCGTGACCTCTTCATGCTTTTCGGTCGCCTCTGGAAATGCGAGATGTTCGACACGTACAATTTTGCCATCGCTATCACGTTCAATAAAAAGCATGATTATTCTCCTTCAAATTATTTAGTGAGAGTGCTGGCATCGCTAAAATAACGCCCCATGGCACCATAGAGTCCCATTTTTTCTAGCACGGCTAACTCGCCTTCTGTTTCAACACGCTCGGCTATGAGGGGCAAATTCACCTGGCGAGTCGCCCAGTAAATCGCCTCTATGAAGAGCTTTTTATCTTCTTCTTTATCGATATTTCTAATATACCCACCATCGACTTTGATCCATGCCAGACCCCACTGCGGCAAGTTACCAATCAAATGGAAGCGGCCACCAAAGTGCTGTATCCCTAAATGGCAGCCTGATACTTTTAATTTTTTTACCAGAATACTGACATGATCCGGATCGGGTAACTCGTTTTCGTCCAGCTCCAGGGTCAGCCTGCTTGCCAGGTGACTGACATTTTTTAGTGGTTTCAATAAGGCATCAATACTCGCTTCATCAGCAACACTTTCACCACTGATACTTAAAGCCATAGGCTGGGTATTCTTTTCCATTGCCAGAAGGGTTTGCTTAAGCATCACAATATCCATGCGACGGCTAAGAGCCAGACGATGGATCCACGGCATAAAGCGCCCCGCTGGAATCATCTCCCCCTCTTCGGTTTTTATCCTGGCGAGAATTTTATGATGCAAAATGACTTTATTATCGTTGCATTGATACACCGGCTGGGAAAAGAGCTGGAATCCATTATTCTCCAGGGTACTTTCCAGACGATTACGCCAGCGATAAAGATCGTCGTCGTTTTCCACTTTCTGCGATATCTGGCTACTGGCAAAAAAGCTCATCTCTGTTTGCGCCATAGCCAGAGCCTGATCTGCCTTGAATAAAACTACATTTGGAGTATCGCCAGTATTAAAAATAACTTGAGCGATATGCGCCAGAGGTGTGATATCCCCCATGCCCGTTTCATGAAGTATTTTAAGCTGATGAGTCAGTCTGGCTACCAGACCTTCCATCTCTTGCGGCAGAACGGATGAGGTAATAATGGCAAACTCGCCCCCGCGAACACGGGCAAGAAAGCCTTCATTATGGAAAAACTCCTGTTGCAAATCATTCAGGATATCGGCGATCGCAATTAATAATGCGTCAGTTTTCCCACCGCCAATTCGCTGATTAAGCCCGGTAAGATCCTGAACACGTAATAAAATAAGATGGCCTGAAGTCTGCTCTTCATCACTTAAACGAGACTGAAGATGAATATCAAAGGCACGTCGGTTGTTTAACCCCGTCAGGCTATCGTTATAAGCTTCCTGGCGTAATATTTCTGTACGTACCGCCTGTTCGCTAAACAGGGCTTTCAACTGAGTCACCATCATATTAGTGGCATCCACCACACGACGTAACTCTGGCGTTTTAGGGAATATAGGGAGAAAGATAAATTCGCGCTGGCTGATAGCCATCGCCTGCTTTACGATATAATTTAATGGTCGCAAACAGCGACGTAACATAAATCTAGCAGCCAGAACACAGATAATGCTGCAGGCACTCAGCATCAGAAAACTCGCTACAACACTTTCCCATAAACGTGTAAGCATAAATATCGGGTGGCTCATCACCTCGACACGTGCAACCTGCGTCCAGCCGCGCATCACAACCGCCTCGCCCATGCCAGGATCGAGGCGAACCAGACGGATAAACCAGTCAGGAACATCGCTACTTTGCGGCGTATTATGGCGTTCGATTAACGGCTTACCGGTATTAATATCAATCACTTCGATACGGGAAAAGTAGCCGCTATCAAAGATAGAGTTAACCATGAGTTCCGTCATAACCGGATCATCTATATTAGTGGTAAGAGAAAGTCCCAGAGCGGTTGCCGTATCCTGGGCGTGCGCATTCAACTGGTTATGAAACTGAACGCGTGAATTCTCTACCGTGACATAGAAACTGCCGCAAAAAATAGCTAGCGCAAACAAACAAATACCAATTAGTAGCTGTTTATAAAGTGACATAGCGACTTCCTATTCATTAATCTCAAATCCTTCTGCACGCATCTTGGTGAGAAGATCCTGCCAGCGAGAGATTTTTTTACTGTCGCCAACCTGTTTATTTTTTCCGGCCTGTGGGATCCAGAGTCCCTGCTCATTAAAAGAATATACCGGGAGCAAATCATTTCTTTGGGTTGCAGGTAATATTTTTGTATTTAAATTATCCAGAATCAACGGAACTGCATCAGGAGTCGCGTACCAGGCAACTACCATATGCGCTTGATTTAATTGTAAAGCTTTAACGTAAGTAATACGTAACTGGCTGGCAGGAATACCTAACTCACGTAAGGTAAAATATTTCGCCAGCGCATAATCCTCACAGTCTCCTGCGCCTTTACGTAAAAACTCAATCGGTGTTGCCCAGTAATCCTGCTGACCCCAGACTATAATATCGTCGCGAAAATCCATGCGAGAATTAAAAAAGTGATTTACCCGGTTTAAGGTCTTTTTAATATCCCCCTGATGGGGTTCATTAAATAATGCAGTCCACTCATTAATACGACGCTGTGCCTCTGGTGACATAGGGCCATACAGCTGCAAACTTTGAATATTAATGGTGTTAAAATCCCAGCCGATACCGGGCTTGGGGGACCACGCAAGTAATAGCGCGAGGCCAAAGGTCAGCCAGCGTTGCCAGAATACGCGCTTATCGGGTCGGGATTTCACGCGCGTCGAAAGTCCCATTGGCGTGCAGTATCATATTGAGTCAATTTTGCGCCCCCCGGAGTAATCATTCAGTGATCATTCACTGAATATTTTGCGAGGGATTTCCTCGTGTCGTTCCTGATGCAGTAACCGTACGTCCTGCCACCACGCCTGCCAGAGCTGTGCAACTGACTGTTCAGAATAACGGCTTGCATGACGGAAAGCATTTTCCTGCATTATCTTAAGCTTATCGGGATCGGTTAATAGGCTGATGAGTGCATCAGCGAGCGCCTGTTCATCATTATTTTCCACCAGCAAACCGGCTCCCGAATCTTTTAACAAATCACGCGGGCCATACTTAATATCAAAACTCACCAGCGGAGTACCATAACCGAATGACTCCAGAGCAAAAAGAGAAAAACCTTCATGATGAGAACATAAAACAGAACAAGCAGACTGACGATGGATCTCAGCAAGATCGGCAGAAAAACCGTGTATATAAATATTATGAGACAGGTTTTGTTGTTTTACCCACAGGGATAAATCCTCTTTTAATGCGCCCATTCCCCAGGTATGAAGTTCAGCGTCAGGCAATTTTTCCACTACACGTGAAAAGGCTCTGAACAGAAGCTGATGTTGTTTTTCTGGTGAATAACGCGCCATAAAAAGTACCCGACGTGATGTTTCTTTCTCTGGCCTGCGAGAAGTGGACTGATTATCCAGATGATGGGGAATAGTCCGTAGCCGCTGCGGGCCAGGAATTTCCTGGGCTAATTCATCGTGCTGCTGCCGGGTCAGGACAAGTAAACGGTCGAGTAACTTTTCATCCTGTAACAGATGCCCATAGGCTTGTTTATAGTGACCATTGTCCAGACGATGAGTAGAGTGAATAACCGCGCTCATCGTGGCATGTAAGATATTTTTAGGCTGTGAACAGACAAAATCACGCCAGGCCAGATTCTTATCAACCAAAAAATGCCAGGTGGTTGTTTTATCCAGGTTATGAGTCAGCATAGCGGAAGCAAACGCCCCTTCCGTTGCATAGTCACGAATCTGGCCAGCAAAAGAGAGCTGGATCTTATCGAGGGATGTTATTCCCTTATCTGTACGATAGCTCCGTCGCAGCATAATCAGGCCGCTCCGTGAACAAATAAAATCCTCATAACTGACATGTCCATGCTCATCTGCATAGCGCAGCGCCTTTATCTTTTTAGCATTATCCTGACGGATTTTAATACGCTGACCGGAAGAAAGTTCTGGCAGGGGATTCAATTCCCCGCGCTCCAGCATCTCTGGCAGCCAGTCATAGACCGTTTTAGCCTCAATCGTCTCGGGCAGCCTGCCTGTCTGCTGTAGTTCCGCGACCGTACGGGCTAAAGCAGGATTCCAGCTGGAAATAATCACCATCGGTTTGACGTCTAACTCACGTATAAACAGAGCGCAGCGTCGTATGGTTGCTATTTCAATGCCATTGCCTTCATAGCGAAAGTTTCCGCCCAGGAAGACTAACTGTTGTTTACCGCTGGGAGCAGGCAACCTATTTTCTGATGGGCGTTCATGTAAATATTTTCGATAGGCGATATAGCCGGAAAGGTAGTGCTCAACATCATCAATGCGTACTCGGTAACTGTGGTGGCGGATATAAAAGCTGCCAACAATTTTTTCAGGTTTTTTAAAGAACATGGCCAGTTCAGGCCAGAAAAAACCATTTGTCAGATAGCGGGCACGATATTCCAGTGCGAGATAAAACTGCTCAAGATTAAAATCATCTAACAGATGGCAGTGCTGGCGGTCGGCCTGTAAGCGCACAATCATACGCTGCGCCGCCATCATTAATTCCAGTAAAGTCGGATAGGTTGTCACGCGGTTCAGAACAAAGTCGAGATGTCCGCGAACGTTGTCCAGACCAAACTGGTAGTAACGTTCTTCAGGGCGATACAGCGTCAGTTCATTTACGCAATAGCTTAACCAGTGGTCATGTGCCTGCCAGTGTTTCTGAGCGATGAAATAATCCATCGCGCGTTCAACACAGGCAAGCCAGCGAGGATTTTTCGTTAAACCATAAAGACGCATCAGGGCAAATACCGCCTCGCCATCATAATAGATAATACGATGTTCCGCTTTCAGGGAGAGAGAGCCGGTATTTAACACATGACTGAAGCCACCGGTTTCACGGTTCTGCATAAAACAGATACCGTTAGCCAGGCGTTCCATTTGCGCCAGATAGCGTAAATTGCCTGTCAGTTCACTGTACTTCACCATCGCCAGAATGGAGACGGCATTGCCGCCTAACTTGATTTCATCATCCGTATCATGCAAAAAATCGGCTTCACTATCATCGGGTAGTTGATAAGTATGAATAAGGGTTTCTGACAGGGAGTGAAGGGCTCTCTCGATAGCAGAGAATTGTTGTTTATTCCTGGTGACTTCCCAGCCTTCAAGCAGCGAATAGGTTGAGCTGGCGTGGCGTAAAGTATTGTAGGTTGGGATAGCCCGGTCAAAACAGGGAAACCATCCGTAATGGTAGAGACCTGAGCTTTTTATCTGGCGAGCAAGATAGTCACTTGCCGAATAGATCATCGGTTCAAGTTCATCATGCCAGGCGTCTAACTTTCGATAGCCAGAATGTCGGCCATGAGACTCAATCGGCCAGGTTTGCTGGCCGTCACTAAATACGCTACGGGTGGAAAAACGCCAGATAAGCTGTTCAGGGTTTTCAGGCCACTGTAATTCAATACCAAAACGCTGGCGGGAATAGTTAGCCAGATTTTTGGTATTGGGCGTCGCGACCCCTTCAGTCCCCACATACAGGAGCGCATGAGCCGCTATTTCTTGTTCAAGCAGAGCGTATTCGAAAGTGGGGTTAAAACTCAGTCCAAAACGAAAATAATTACGCTTAGTGGCACGCAGTTTCTTTTGCAGATTTTCCCAGCGTAATGCTTCGATATTGCTGACGGCATCGACACGCAGCCAGCAGGGCTCTTTTGTTTCTTGCTCACACCAGCGCTGAAGGGATTTGCCAGCGGTAAGCCAGACTTCATCCAGCGTGTCGCCGCACACTTGCTCAGTACAGGCTCGCTCCTGTCCGGTACTCACACTAAAAAAGATAACGTAATGGGGAAAAGGTGAAGCGAGTGCATCCAGACTTAATTGCTCAACCGCTGGTCGAGCCTGCGCAAGTAAATGGCTGAGAGACATGTGAAAACCTTCTGGCCCGGATTGAATGCTATTTATCTAAAATAACATTAAGAAAACCAACAGGTAAGGAGGTTTTATGGAAACTGGAAAATCTTTTGTCTAAATGAAAAACTCAGGCCTGCTGAAGACCTGAGTTTATGAGTTAAAAACGTCACAAATTAACCTGCTGAGGTCTGCTTACGTCGCTTATCAATATCTTGTAATAAACGATTAACTTGCTGATCAGCAAACATCTCTTCAAGGCTGGCTGTCAGTTTACGTCGCCAGTTTGGATATTCATCAGTGGTTCCCGGAATATTTACCGGTGCCGCCATATCCAGCCAGTCTTCAGGCTGCAGCCCTAATAATGCACTGGCACTGTCAGCAATATAATGCTGCAACCCGTGGTTCAGCTCCGGGCTCATTGGCAGTAATGAAGCCTTAAGACCGACATCTTTGGGAACACAATCATACTGATGCAGTCCATCCAGCAAACCTTGCTTCGATTGCTCCCGATCCAGATAAAGCTGAGCCAGTATCTCCTGGTCAGGATATAACCCCAGCTGATTTCCCAGAGTCAAATCATCACTTTGCCAGTAACCACGCAATGTGGGTAAGTCATGGGTGGTGATGGTTGCCATGGCTTGCACCGTGTAAGATTGTGGCGCACGGAACTGATTCTCACTGTCGTGCTCAAAATAGAGCACTTTGTAGGAATACACCCCGCTATCACGCAGTTTGCCAATAATCTCTGCCGGTACAATCCCTAAGTCCTCGCCAATCACCATGCAACGATGACGCTGACTTTCCAGAGCCAGTATCGCCAGCAAGTCATCCACCGGATATTTTACATAGGCACCTTTATCTGCGGTCTGCCCGTAAGGTATCCACCAGAGACGCAGTAAGGCCATCACATGGTCAATACGTAATGCGCCACAGCTGGTCATATTGGCACGTAGCAAATCAATAAAAGGCTGATAAGCACGCGCCTCCATAACATGCGGATCCATTGGCGGTAATCCCCAGTTCTGACCCAACGGCCCTAAGATATCAGGGGGTGCACCAACGGAAGCTTTAAGACAATATAGCTCGCGATCGCACCAGGTTTCAGCCCCGCCTTCTGCCACACCGACGGCCAAGTCACGATATAAACCAACCGGCATGCTGCGTGACTGGCAGGTACGGAAACAATCATCAAACTGGCTCGCCGCCAGCCACTGTAGCCACAGGTAGAAATTGACTTCCCCTGCATGCTCACGGCAGAACTCCGCTACCGCATGGCTATGACCATCACGATATTTTTCCGGCCATACTGGCCAGCCCCACATCATAGGATCATGTTCACTTAGATGAGCATGAAGCGCATCAAATGTAGCTTGTTGATGCAGACTACTACCGCCTTGCTCAACGAATTTATGAAATGCTTTAACCCGACAGTCTTCTACCTTGCGGGCAGAAAATAAGGGAAATGCCAGACGCAATGCGGTTAATTTAAGCCTCATAACTTGCGGATAATCAACCCACTCGTTAGCCCGGGCGCTGGCAAGCGCAGCTTGCGTTTCCGGCTGATTCCACCAGGCCTGGGCGGCTTCACTGTGCTGAAACTCATCCACGCCATTGACGTCGATATAAATCACATTCAGCCAGCGTCTGGATGAAGGACTATAAGGACTGATACTTTGTGGATTTGCAGGATACAACGCATGAATCGGGTTCAAACCGATAAAGGCTCCACCGCGCTCTTCAACCTGCTCCAGCATCTGGTTTAAATCACCAAAATCACCAATACCCCAGTTATGTTCAGAGC
Organism: Klebsiella sp. BIGb0407; assembly: GCF_024807845.1. Classification (GTDB taxonomy): domain Bacteria; phylum Pseudomonadota; class Gammaproteobacteria; order Enterobacterales; family Enterobacteriaceae; genus JGM124. The sequence goes on along the minus strand of NZ_JANUEQ010000013.1, from coordinate 70,573 downwards.
GCAGGGTATATAGCTGCACACAAGCGCCCCAGAGTTTTTTCCCGGTCAGTAAAGCATCGGGTTCATAACAACGTTTTGGGGCGACTATCACCGAGCACTGCCACTGCTTTAAGCCTTGCTCGAGAATAAAACGGTGGTAGCCCTGCGGCAAAGACACCTCAAGGGTCAGCGTTTTTTGAGCACTGGTTCGCCCCACAAATAGCTCACCCTTTTCAGTTTGTAATTGCCATTGATAATCGCCAGAACCTGCGACAGGTAACTGTATCGGACTACCAAAAGTGAAAACTTTCACGTTGGGTAATGGCGCTTGTTCGGTCTGAGGTTCATGGAATGTCTCAATCCCTCCCATAGCCGCCAGTAATTGCAGCTTAGTTTCCGAGGAAATATCTTGCTGCTTACCATGCGCATTAATATAACTGGCAGATATTCCTGCCAGGGTTGCTGCTTGATCGAGAGATTGACGACCCATGCTGCCCTCTCCTTAACGTTTTGCTTGCCAGATTCGCTTCTGATAATCGCGAATTGAGCGGTCAGAACTGAATACGCCTACCCGAGCAGTATTGAGAATCGTACGGCGGGTCCATTCATCTTTATCACGATACAGGGTATCGATTTGCTTCTGAGCGTCACAATATGAAGCAAAATCAGCTAATACCAGATACGGGTCGCCCCCTTCCAGTAAGCTATGTAGCATCATATCAAAGGCATGTTTATCACCGTTGCTGAATGCGCCGCTGGCCAGTTCGTCGAGAATACTTTTCAGGTGAGCATCATTTTTCAGATATTTTTTCGGCTGATAGCCTTTAGCCAGAATTTCTTTTACTTGCTCAACGGTGTTGCCGAAAATAAAGATATTCTCATCACCCACTTGTTCAGCAATTTCGACGTTAGCCCCATCCAGCGTACCGACAGTTAACGCCCCATTCAGCGCCATCTTCATATTCCCGGTACCCGAAGCTTCTTTACCGGCAGTTGAAATTTGCTCAGAGACATCAGCGGCAGGGATCATCAGTTCAGCAACCGAAACGCGATAATCAGGAATGAAGACCACTTTCAGTCTGTCTTTAACCACAGGATCGTTGTTGATCTTCTCAGCGGCCTGATTAATTGCATAAATAATGTTCTTGGCTAAATAATAGCCTGGTGCCGCTTTTGCCCCAAACAGGAAAACACGCGGAACCATGTCAATGTTCGGGTTATCACGAATCTGACGGTACAACGAAAGGATATGCAACAGATTCAAATGCTGACGTTTGTATTCATGTAAGCGTTTGATCTGCACATCGAAGATAGCATTCGGGTTAATGGTGATTCCCATTACCTGCTTAACATATTCAGCCAGCTTAACTTTGTTGTCATGTTTGATTTGCTGATAACGCTGAGCGAAAGCTTTATCAGCAACGAAAGACTCAAGGCCTGCTAATGCCTCTAAATCATTCGCCCACTCTACTTTGAGTGAATCATCGATCAGGGTAGAAAGTGCAGGGTTACACTGCTTCAGCCAGCGACGCGGGGTAATACCATTGGTCACGTTATGGAATTTATTTGGCCATAATTGATAGTATTCAGGGAATAAATCTTTGATCACCAAATCGGAATGCAGCTGCGCCACGCCATTAACAGCAAAACCGCTGACGACACATAAATTTGCCATTCTGACTTGCTTGTCATGGTGTACTGCCAGTTTGGCCCACACCTTGTCATCCCCAGGCCACTGTTTGTCGACCAGTTTCTTAAACTGAGCGTTGATCTGCTTAATAATGGCAAAATGTCGTGGCAGCAGGCTTTTAACAAGTTTTTCGTCCCAGCACTCAAGCGCTTCAGGCATCAGAGTATGGTTGGTATAGGCGAAGGTTTTACTGGTAATCGCCCAGGCCGCATCCCAGTCTAACTGGTGCTCGTCCAGCAATACGCGCAGCATTTCAGGAATCGCGATGGTCGGGTGAGTATCATTCAGTTGAATAACTTCATAGTCCGGTAATTCGGCTAATTTACGCCCAGCCTGGTGGTGTTTGCGTAAGATATCGGCGACAGAGCAGGCACACTGGAAATATTGCTGCATCAGACGCAAGCGCTTACCGGCCAGATGGTTATCATTTGGGTATAAAACTTTGGTCAGTTTTTCAGCTTCTACGCCCTGTTGTTCCGCAAGCAGGAATTTCCCGTCATTAAACTTAGTTAAATCAAACGGGTGCTGATGCGTTGCCTGCCATAAACGTAACGGCTGGGTCACACCATTGCGATAACCGAGTACCGGTAAATCCCATGCTTCACCGCGAATACTAAAGTCCGGACGCCACAACTGGCGACCATCGGCCTGTTTTTCCAGTTTGCCACCAAAACCGACGTCGACTGCCAGAGCAGCATTGTGCTGGAACCACGGGTAGCTTTCACGATGCCAGTTATCCGGCGCTTCCTGTTGTTTACATTCACTGAAAGACTGACGGAACAGACCGTACTGGTAATTTAAGCCGTAACCGGTAGCGGGTTGTTCAACGGTTGCCATTGAATCCAGGAAACAAGCGGCCAGGCGCCCTAAGCCACCATTACCTAATGCCGGGTCGGTTTCCTGCTCCAGCAAATCACTTAAGTTGATCTGCTGCTCGGCCAGTAATTTTTCAACCTGATCGTACCATCCGAGGTTAATCAGGTTATTGGCAGTCAAACGGCCAATTAAAAACTCCATAGAAATGTAGTTTACATGGCGTTGTACTGGCTTAATTTTACTGGGTGCCGGTTGCGCAGCCAGCTGTTCGGCCAGTGCCGCACTAACAGCCTCCCACCATTGATGCTGATTCATTTGCTGAGCAGAGGTTAAACCAAAACGCTGCCATTGACGGGTCAGCGCGGCCAGGAAATCGTCCTTTTTTAGCATAGGCTGTGACATAGGAGGTCTCTAATCTGTGAGTGGGATAATCTTATATTCATCCTGCCAATGAACGCTGATAACAACATCATCCCGACAAAGGCTTAGCTGGGGATGAGTCGCAGGGCGTAGCTAAAACTGTGATCTGACGCAGACAACAGCCATAGGAAACAGCATCTGCATTACATTAATATAGTTGTCATTCGCTCTCAGCAGTGTTAATTAGTCATAAGAATAATGACTCTCATGAGTGGCTGTAGCATTTCACTACCAATGACATGATAAGAATCAGGCCTCCCTTTCACCGGATCTATTTCAAACCGGACACAGCATGCTGATCCCATCAAAACTGAGCCGTCCAGTACGGCTGCAAAATACCGTAATACGTGACCGCTTACTGGCTCAGCTATCTGATGTCGGTGATTACCGTCTGACATTAATAAATTGTCCTGCCGGCTACGGTAAAACGACCCTGATAGCCCAGTGGGCCGCTGATAAGTCAGATCTTGGCTGGTATTCTCTGGATGAAAGTGACAATCAACCTGAACGATTTGCCAGCTATCTGATTGCGGCCGTTCAGGCAGCGACTGGCGGTCATTGTAGTAAAAGTGAAGCCCTGAGCCAGAAGCATCAGTACGCCAGTCTTTCTGCGTTATTTTCGCAATTATTTATTGAACTGTCCGACTGGCAGGGCCAGCTCTATCTGGTTATCGATGACTACCATCTGATAACCAATGATGCGATTCATGAGGCTATGCGGTTTTTCCTGCGCCATCAGCCAGAAAATTTAGCCTTAGTGATACTCTCCCGTACATTACCACCTCTGGGGATTGCTAACCTGCGAGTACGCGATCAGTTGCGTGAGTTAGGCATGCAGCAATTGGCCTTTAATCACCAGGAAGCCCAGCAATTCTTCGATCACCGTTTATCGGTGCCACTGGAACAAGGTGATAGCAGCCGGTTCTGTGACGAAGTGGAAGGCTGGGCAACCGCATTGCAATTGATAGCCTTGTCCTCGCAACAGCCCAACTCTTCGGCACAAAAATCGGCTAAACGTCTGGCCGGGCTGAATGCCAGCCATTTATCAGATTACTTAGTCGATGAAGTACTGGATCTGGTCGATAGAGAGTCTCGCACCTTCCTGCTGCGTTGCTCAGTGCTCCGCTCCATGAATGATGCACTGATTGTTCGTTTGACCGGTGAGGATAATGGTCAGCAGCGGCTGGAGGATCTGGAACGGCAGGGTTTATTTATTCATCGTATGGATGACAGCGGGGAATGGTTCTGTTTCCACCCGCTGTTTGCCGCTTTCTTACGCCAGCGTTGCCAGTGGGAATTGGCGCTTGAACTTCCAGAATTACACCGTACAGCCGCTGAAGGGTGGATGGCGTTGGGCTTTCCCGCAGAGGCGATTCACCATGCGCTGGCATCAGGTGATGTCGCTATGTTGCGTGATATTTTGCTGCAACATGCCTGGACGCTGTTTAACCACAGTGAACTGACGCTGCTGGAACAATGCCTGAACGCTCTGCCCTATTCTTTATTGGTACAAAACTCTGAACTGGCATTATTACAAGCCTGGCTCGCGCAAAGCCAGCATCGTTACGGTGAAGTGAATACTCTGCTTGAACACGCAGAGTCAGCGATGCAAGACCGAAAAATTCCTGTCGATGAGATTATGCAGGCCGAATTTAATGCGCTGCGCGCTCAGGTAGCTATTAATGCCGGGAAACCGGATGAAGCAGAGCACCTGGCAGCAGAGGCCCTTAAAATACTGCCGCTTGATAATTTCTATAGCCGCATAGTCGCAACGTCAGTTACCGGAGAAGTTCACCATTGCAAAGGGGAACTGAGTCGCGCCCTGCCGATGATGCAGCAAACCGAGCAAATGGCGCGCCGCCACGAAGTCTATCACTATGCTTTATGGGCGTTATTACAGCAGAGTGAGATTCTGATTGCACAAGGGTATCTGCAAGCCGCTTATGAAACTCAGGATAAAGCCTTTGAATTAATTCATGAACAGCATCTTGAACAGTTGCCGATGCATGAATTCTTGCTGCGCATTCGCTCTCAGGTGCTCTGGTCATGGTCAAGGCTGGATGAAGCTGAAGAAGCAGCGCGTAAGGGTATTGAAATTCTGGTTAACTACCCTCCACGCCAGCAGTTACAGTGCCTGGCGATGCTGGCAAAATGTTCGCTGGCTCGCGGGGATCTGGATAATGCCAATATGTATATTCAGCGTTGCGAGGAGCTGCAATACGATAGTCAGTATCATCTTGACTGGAAAACCAATGCGGATAAACCGCGAATTATTCACTGGCAGATGACCGGAGATAAAGAGGCGGCAGCCAACTGGCTACGCGATGCGGAAAAACCGGGAATGGCCGATAACCACTTTTTGCAGGGTCAATGGCGTAATATTGCCCGCATCCAGATTATGCTGGGTCGTTATAATGAAGCGGAAGTGGTCCTCGATGAACTCAATGAGAATGCGCGCCGCTTACGTTTAACCAGCGATCTTAATCGTAATCTACTATTGAGTAATATTCTTTACGGGCAAACTGACCGTAAAAGTGAGGCTCAAAAAGCCTTAATTGAGTCACTGTCATTGGCCAATCGCACCGGCTTTATCAGTCACTTTGTGATTGAAGGTGAGACTATGGCGCAGCAGCTACGGCAACTGATTCAGCTCAATGCGTTACCTGAATTAGAGCAACACCGTGCCCAGCGGATCCTCAAAGATATTAATCAGCATCATCGCCATAAGTTTGCCCATTTTGATGAAGTGTTTGTCGATAAGCTGCTCACGCACCCGCAGGTACCGGAATTAATCCGCACCAGCCCATTAACTCAGCGTGAATGGCAGGTATTAGGGTTGATTTACTCCGGCTACAGTAATGAGCAAATTGCCGGTGAACTGGATGTTGCGGCCACCACCATTAAAACGCATATCCGTAATTTATATCAGAAAATGGGCGTCAGCCATCGCCAGGAAGCAATACAGCAGGCCCAGCGTTTATTAGAGATGATGGGGTATGTTTGACCACAATAGTGGTCACTGCTTTAAAAGAAATAAAAACGGCCGATCTCAGGATCGGCCGTTTTTATGCCCCATATACTCTTTCAGCATATGAATTTGAAACTTCCCGCAGATATTCGGATTTACCGTAGTCCCCCCTGCTGCTCACTGTCTCAATCAGCTTCACCACCTGTGAATAACCACAACACATATCAATCTATTATTTTGAACAAGATAAGCAAATAGCTCCGATTTCATTGAATCATCATCCTCGATATTATTATCACATCAGGCCAACAGCGCCTCCTAATGAATAATGAAACACAGGAATATGACCATGAAAACCATCAAAACTTTTGTTGCAGTTACCGCTCTCTCTCTGATGTCTATGGGTGCCTTCGCACAAAGTATCAGCGCCACTGCATCCACCCTGGACGGTGCTGAAGCGAAAATTGCTGCCAAAGCCGCCGAGCAAGGCACCAACTATAAAATTACCAGCGCCATCGTTAACAACCAGGTACATATGACCGCCCAGCTGGATAAATAAAGAATGGTCGCAGAAGGAACTGCCGGAAAGGCCGCCAGAGATGGCGGTCATATTTCGGTTAGCCGATGCGATAATGAAAAACCTCTTAATTGAGGTTTTTTTTGTTTTTGGGGTTAGCTCAAGGGCAGATTATTTTCTTCATAAAACCACGGATTATATAGGCCTATTATTTTGAACAAGGTGAACAAATAGTTCCAATTTCATTCAACCATTATGTCCGATATTATCTATTACATCAGGCCGCCAACAGTGCCTCCTCATAAAAACGACACACAGGAACATGGCTATGAAAACAATCAAAACCTTTGTTGCAGTGACCGCTATTTCTTTGATGTCGATGGGTGCCTTCGCACAAAGTGCCAGCGCCACCACATCAACCCAGAATGCAGCTACTACTAAAATGACGGACCAGGATACTCAGCAGGATAACCGTTGCCCACTGGCTAACGACCGTTTCCTTATAGATGCATAACTCAGCTGGCACGAGAATACAAAACCTCTTAAATGAGGTTTTTTCGTTTTTGGGGTAAACCAAAGACAGGGCGCCATCTTTCGAATTACCGCAACACCATTGATCTATTATTTTGAACAAGATAAGCAAATAGTTCCGATTTCATTCAATCATCATCCTCGATATTATTATCACATCAGGCCAACAGCGCCTCCTAATGAATAATGAAACACAGGAATATGACCATGAAAACCATCAAAACTTTTGTTGCAGTTACCGCTCTTTCTCTGATGTCTATGGGTGCCTTCGCACAAAGTATCAGCGCCACTGCATCCACCCTGGACGGTGCTGAAGCGAAAATTGCTGCCAAAGCCGCCGAGCAAGGCACCAACTATAAAATTACCAGCGCCATCGTTAACAACCAGGTACATATGACCGCCCAGCTGGATAAATAAAGAATGGTCGCAGAAGGAACTGCCGGAAAGGCCGTCAGAGATGACGGTCATATTTCGCTTAGCCGATGCGATAACGAAAAGCCTCTTAAGTGAGGTTTTTTTGTTTTTGGGGTTAGCTCAAGGGCAGATTATTTTCTTCATAAAACCACGAATTATATAGGCCTATTATTTTGAACAAGGTGAACGAATAGTTCCGATTTTATTCAATCGCCATCAGCGAAATTTCATCAAACTGGAGTATGACTGAGGCTACAGTGGCTGATAAGGGACTCAGCAGGACACAAGTTGCGTCATGGCTAACGACCGCTCCCTTATAGATCCGTAGCCGATTGACTGCTCTTATCTGGTGGTGACAGAAAAGCGTTAATACCTGTAAAGTATCAGAAAACCCTATTGATTGAAGATATCATCCTATGCTTTAAATAGATTAATTTATATTTAATTGTTTTTTTGATATATTATTCTGAGAGCATATCAAAGAACGGCAAGGATAGTAAAAATGAAAGTGTTTGTAATTAACTTAGAGCGTGAAGTTAATAAAAAAAACAGAATAATAGAACAATGCAATAAGTTAAATTTAAAATTTGAAATGTATAATGCGGTTGATGGAAGTAAATTATCGGAAGATTTCCTGAGAGAAAATGTTTTAGATTATGGTAATAATTTCCTGACAAATGGTGAAATAGGTTGTTCTTTAAGTCATATAAATTTATATAAAAAAATAGTTAATGACAAACTACCCTATGCATTAATACTGGAAGATGACGCTATTATAAATGATAAGTTATTAGAATTTATATCTGAATTCGAAAAACACAATAAGAAGGAGGGTATGTTCTTATTAACGGGTGACTTCAGCTATATTGAAAATAAAAAAACAAGCTTAGGTGATTTTGACATTTATCCTATTACCGGAGCCTCGATGACCACTGGTTACATCATTACTCTTGGAGCGGCAAAGAGAATGGTAGATTTCCTTTTACCTGTAAGATTTGAAGCCGACAGATTTAAATTTTTCCATATTTGTACCGGCGTTAAGATTTTTGCAACAATGCCTCATATTGTTAGTAATAATGATAAAAATAAAGAATCATCATCATTAGAGATGGAAAGATCTTTGTTAGTCGATAACAGAATGAATTATATAAACAATCTGTTTCAAAAGAAAGAAAAGAGAAGAAAGGTCGCCATTTTCTTTTGGCGTATATTTGTCCGTAAATTTGAAAAAGTAAAAGAATATAAAGATTATTAGATCATATTTTCAATATACAGGTCGCATCACTGCACAGGCGTTTTTGCCAAACAGGTGAGTCGTCGACGGGAAAAAGCCCTGTGCCTGATGATTAATGGCATCGGGTCTGTCGCTATTACGGGAAGTGGACATCACCACAGTCAACAAACAGCACAATATGCTTGCCAGCCATAAAAATGGCGGCCACGAAGGCCGCCTCAAAGACACAGTACCAGAAGGAAAATAATACAAATTAAGCAGTGGTATGATGAAACAAAAACACGTTAACCTTTCACTCCACCCGCAGTTAAGCCACCCACTAACCAGCGCTGTGCCAGCAGGAAGACTGCGGTAATTGGAATGGCGGACAATACTGCGGCGGCGGCAAAGTCACCCCACAAATAGTTTTGCGGATTAAGATACTGCTGCATACCGACACCCAGGGTGTAACTCTCAACATCACGTAATAACAGTGATGCGACTGGGACTTCAGTAATAGCAGCAATAAATGACAGAATAAAGACGACCGCTAAAATAGGTACTGATAGAGGTAAAAGCACCAGTCGGAAAGCCTGCCATGGCGTCGCGCCATCTAACGCAGCCGCTTCTTCAAGTGAGCTGTCGATGGTTTCAAAGTAGCCTTTAATCGTCCAGACATACAAAGCAATCCCGCCAAGATATGCAAAGATAACGCCACCATGCGTGTTCAGACCGATAAACGGCATGTACTGACCAATACGGTCAAACAAGGCATACAACGCGACCAATGACAGCACGGCAGGGAACATCTGGAAAATCAGCATGCTTTTCAGCAAGGTATTTTTTCCCTGGAAACGCATGCGGGCAAAAGCGTAGGCACAGGTGGTCGACAGAGCAACAATACCTATCGACGTGATTACCGCAATTTTAACCGAGTTCCAGAGCCACAGCAGAACCGGGAATGGCGGAGGAGTCACGGTGCCATCAGCATGCGTCACACTGAAACCCAGCGCCAGTTTCCAGTGTTCCCAGGAAATTTGATCCGGGATCAAACTTCCGGTTGCAAAGTTTCCGGGACGCAGCGAAATGGCAATAACCATCAGCAGCGGGAACATAATCATCGCAATAAAAACCCACATCAAAAGATGTGTACCGAATAGACGCAAGCGCTGAGATTTAGGTTGAACCATGGCCATCTGCATCTCCTCCTTAGTCAAAATTCATTTTACTGGCTTTCAAATTCAGTAACGCAAGAGCGCCTACCAGAATGAAAATCAGTGTTGCAATAGCAGCGGCTAACCCAAAGTCCTGTCCACCGCCGCCTTCAAAGGCAACACGATAGGTGTAGTTGACCAGTAAATCGGTATAACCCGCAGGCGTACTGGTGCCTATCATATCCGGGCCACCTTTGGTTAATAACTGAATCAATACGAAGTTATTAAAGTTAAAAGCAAAGCTGGCAATCATCAGGGGTATTAGCGGTTTAATCAGCAACGGGAAAGTAATACGGGTGAAGTTCTGGAATGGCCCGGCACCATCCATCGCTGATGCTTCATATAAATCATCGGGAATCGCTTTCAGTAACCCCATGCACAGGATCATCATATAGGGGTAACCAAGCCAGGTATTAACGATTAACACCATGCTCTTGGCGGTCAGCGGATCGCTGAACCATTCAGGTTTGATACCAAATAATTGGTTGAGCATCACGTTGATCTCACCAAAACTTTGGTTAAACAAGCCTTTGAATATCAAGATGGAAATAAAAGCAGGTACCGCATAAGGCAGGATCAGCAGTACGCGGTAGATAGCTTTGCCTTTCAGCGCCTCCCACTGCACCAGGCAGGCTAATACCATGCCGACAGCAACGGTGAAAATAACACTCAATACTGAGAAAACAACGGTCCAGATAAAGATAGAGATAAAGGGTTTCTGAATACCTTCATCTTGCAGTACCCGCATGAAGTTTTTCCAGCCGATGGTGATAGTAAACCCCGGGCTGAGCTTCTCATTTTCCCATTGTCCCTGGGCATTTATCGCCTGATAGAAGCCGCTATCCATATTCGGTCGATAGACGACGTGCGTCTGATTATTGACCAAATCCTGACCCTCTTCAGCCAGGGTATACAGCGGGCTGGCTTCAGCAAACTGGCGCAATGAACTCATACGTAATTCACTGCCATTAGGCAGAATGGCGACCAGTCCATTCAGGGCCTGGCGATTCTGAGTAATCACTCTCAGGGAGGCACGCTCACCGGTTTGTTCTTCAGTGGCTGGTGCTAGCGTTAATTGTTGTTCGCCCCCTTCATTTAAATTGAAAGGGTCGGAAATAAAGACGGTGTTGTTATCGGGTGATGTGAGCTGTAAACGCCATTGGTCAACATCAGGATAAAGACCAAAGCTGAAAGTCTGCCCGGTCTGGAACTGACGGTCCATTAACACGGACTGTGCACGCTCAAAGGTTAACTGGTTGGTACTGCTGTAGTTGGTAAAGGCAATGGCAATAGTACAAATCAAGGGGAACAGTACAAATAGCCCCATCCCTGCTATACCGGGATAGACATAACGCCATGCATAGGCACGACGATTAGCAAAAACATACAGCCCCAGACTCACCAGAATGAGTGTCACTATAGCAAAAAGGTATTCACCCTGAGCATACATCAACATGATCAAATAGCAGGTGAATAAGCTTAATGCGCCGATAACTAGCCATTTAAGCGTGTCACTCTGCCACCAGGCTATTTTCTTTTTACGGCTTTGAAACTCGGAGTGGGATAACTGCATAATGGTCCCTTCGCTACTCTTTGTACTTGAAATTACAGCTGCATTAGCTGCTCTCTTTACTTATATCATCCCTGCGTCTTGCCTTGATCAGACTGCTACATGTCGCGTTGGGTTAAGCAAGTCCTGTCGGGATACGGCAAACCGTACCCCGAGGCCAGAGTTTTACTCTTTGATAATACGCGCAGCAGCATCGTCCAGCGCGGCATCAACCGTTTGACGACCGCTGATTGCGTTTAACACCGCACTGCGGGTGGCATACCAGAAGGCAGCCATTTGTGGGATATTCGGCATGATTTCGCCGTATTTGGCGTTTTCCATAGTAGCCGCAATACGTGGGTCTTTTGCCAGTTGCTCCTGATAGGAAATCAGAGCAACGGCACCCAGTGGTTTGTCTTTATTGACGTCCGCCAGGCCTTGATCGGTTAACAGGTAGTTTTCCAGGAACTCGGTCGCCAGTTCTTTGTTCGGGCTGGCAGCATTAATACCGGCAGTCAGTACGCCAACGAAAGGTTTAGAGTGCTGGCCATGGAAGGTTGGCAGCACAGTTACGCCATAATTGATTTTACTTTTATCCAGGTTGCCCCATGCCCAAGGGCCATTAATGGTCATCGCGGTATCCCCTTTATTAAAGGCCGCTTCAGCAATGGAATAATCGGTATCTGCGCTGATTTGTTTGTTTTTCACCAGGTCGACCAGGAATTGCAGACCCGCTTTCGCGCCAGCATTATTTACACCAACGTTTTTCACATCATAAACGCCGTTTTCATATTTAAAGGCATAACCACCATCAGCGGCGATAAGTGGCCAGGTGAAGTAGGGTTCTTGTAAGTTCCACATGATGGCGCTCTTACCCTTAGCCTGCAGAGTTTTATCGAGTGCCGGAATTTCTTCCCATGTTTTTGGCGCTTCTTTGATGAGGTCTTTGTTATAAATCAGCGATAAGGCTTCAACTGCAATCGGATAACCGATCAGCTTGCCATTAAAGCGAACCGCGTCCCAAGTGAAGGGGAACAGTTTTTCCTGGAAGGCTTTTGAAGGATTAATTTCTGCCAGTAAGCCTGATTCAGCGTAACCGCCAAAGCGGTCATGCGCCCAAAATATAATGTCCGGGCCATCACCCGTAGCGGCTACCTGTGGGTATTTTTCTTCCAGTTTATCCGGGTGCTCAATAGTGACTTTGATGCCCGTATCTTGCTCAAATTTCTTACCGACTTCAGCCAGCCCGTTATAGCCTTTATCGCCATTGATCCAGATAACCAGTTTACCTTCTTCAATTTTGGCAAACGCAGAGGAGGAGAGCACGAGCGAAGTGAGTGCTGAAAGCGCTAAAACACGTGCGGTTTTACCAATGCCGGATTTTTTGAAGCTGCAAGTCATAATTCAATCCTTTTATCCAATTATGTGGGTACCGACTTTTCGTGAATCATTAGCTATTAATATGCTGTCTGTTTTTCAGACCGGTGCGGCTATGAGTCACTCAGTAAGGGCGTGGCAGCGTTGCAATAGATTGAGCTACAAGAATTTATCATATTGACTATAGTGCAATTTATTACACAGCATAAACATTACGCCATCATATTGAGTCAGACAGGGCTTCCCATCATCCCCCCCCTCTCTACGCCCCCCTGAGAGTTATTGTGATCCAGTTAACACTGTGGCCGATTCTGTGGTGTAAGGCACAACAATGGAGGTCTAAATTTGCGTGGCAGATCACGTATTTCCACTTACCGTTGAACGCTCCCCCATAAAGGCTGTCCTTTCATCCTCCCATCTCCTCCCCCCATGAAATACCTCGTCTCGGATGATTACCCCCTGCCGTCAATCCCGCACTATCACCCTCATTGAAACACCACCACCAAAGAAAATGTTGTTCCGTTAATTATTACAGCCAGTCAGGACGCTGAAGCATTAACCCGCATGTCGCTCTATACTCAGGTCGCGACGTCGTCCGGGGCAACCTTGCGAAAGCATGGCGGTACGACGCGCCGCAAGAGTGTCATCAGCGGCTGGAAGTTATCGATGGATCATATCGGAATCTTCTTCCGCCATTGACTGAGGTCTGGTTCACATGAAAGTTGTTTGCGAAAGCGAAGGAGTAACAGATGGCTAATGTAACGCTGAGTGGCGTTTATAAGGCCTTTGGCGAGGCTGTGATTTCCAAAGATATCAATCTGGAAATCGATGACGGTGAATTTGTGGTGTTTGTTGGGCCATCAGGGTGCGGAAAATCAACGCTATTGCGCATGATTGCCGGTCTTGAGGACATCACCTCCGGTGAGTTGTTGATTGGTGGTAAACGCATGAATGAAGTGCCTCCGTCTGAACGCGGTATCGGCATGGTGTTTCAGTCATACGCACTTTATCCCCACTTGTCTGTAGCAGAAAACATGTCTTTCGGTCTGAAACTGGCCGGTGTGAAGAAAGCCGAAATTAACCAGAAAGTGAATCAAGTTGCTGAGGTACTGCAATTAGCTCACCTGCTGGACAGAAGACCAAAAGCGTTATCCGGTGGTCAGCGCCAGCGTGTTGCGATTGGTCGTACCCTGGTCGCAGAACCCGATGTGTTCTTACTTGATGAACCGCTTTCTAACCTTGATGCCGCGCTAAGAGTCCAGATGCGCATTGAGATCTCGCGGCTTCATAAACGTCTGCAGCGGACCATGATTTACGTCACCCACGATCAGGTCGAAGCCATGACCCTGGCTGACAAAATTGTCGTCCTGGATGCCGGCAATATTGCACAGGTAGGTAAGCCGTTAGAGCTGTATCACTACCCTGCCAATCGCTTTGTTGCGGGCTTTATCGGTTCGCCAAAAATGAATTTCTTACCGGTTAAAGTGACCGCAGCTGAACCACGTCAGGTCCAGGTTGAGCTGCCTAACCGCCAGCTGGTCTGGCTGCCAGTGGAAGGGACTGAGGTTCAGGTCGGGGCCAATATGTCATTAGGTATCCGCCCTGAGCATTTGCTGCCAAGCAATGCCTCTGAAGTCACGCTGGAAGGCGTAATTCAAGTCGTTGAGCAACTGGGTAATGAAACTCAAATTCATATTCAAATTCTGGCAATACGTCAGAACCTGGTTTATCGCCAGAATGACGTGGTGCTGGTAGAGGAAGGTGCAACATTTTCTATCGGGCTGCCGCCGCACCGCTGCCATCTGTTCCGTGAAGATGGTTCGGCCTGTAAGCGGCTGTACCAGGAGCTGGGCGTCTAGTCAGACGTCCTGCTTACGAACAATGTTAGGCACAAATGCCGACAGGCAAATATAACAGGAGATGACTGATGATAACTCTGCGCAAATTACCCATAGCACTGGCTGTTGCCGCTGGTGTCCTTTCCACTCAAGCTATGGCTCTTGAATTCCACGGCTACGGACGTTCCGGTATTGGCTGGAGCGGAAGCGGCGGTGACCAACAATGTTTTAAAACCACTGGCGCATCAAGCAAGTATCGTCTCGGCAACGAATGCGATACTTACGCCGAAATTAAATTAGGTCAGGAGCTGTGGAAAGAGGGTAATAAGAGTTTCTTCCTCGACACCAACGTAGCATATGGCATTGATAATAGCCGGGGCGACTGGGAGGGTACGACCCCGGGCTTCCGTGAACTGAATGTCCAGGGTAAAGATCTTATCGATGCCCTGCCAGGCTCCACTATCTGGGCCGGTAAACGTTTCTATCAGCGTCATGATGTCCATATGATTGACTTCTACTACTGGGATATTTCAGGCCCGGGTGCGGGTTTAGAAAACGTTGATCTGGGCTTCGGTAAATTATCTCTGGCAGTCACCCGCAACTCAGAAACGGGCGGTTCTACTACCTGGATTAACGATAAACTCGAAAAAGCGCCTTACACCATCAGTGATGTCTACGACGTCCGTCTGGCGGAGTTAGAAACTAACCCTGGCGGCTCACTGGAGCTCGGCGTCGACTATGGTCGAGCCAATACTGCAGAACATTACTCATTAGAACCCGGCGCCTCAAAAGATGGCGTGATGCTGACCGTTGAACATACCCAAAGCATGCTGGGTGGCTTTAATAAATTTGCCGTTCAGTATGCCACTGACGCCATGAGCTCCGCCAACAACGGCCGCCCTGAAGGTGCCAATATTAATAACAACGGCCATATGGTCCGCGTTCTTGACCACGGTGCGATTAACCTGGCGGAAAAATGGGACCTGATGTATGTCGGTATGTTCCAGGATATTGACCGGGATAACGGCAACGGAACCACCTGGTACACCGCAGGCGTGCGTCCAATGTATAAATGGACCAATATCATGAGCACCCTGATGGAAGTGGGCTACGACAACGTTAAGTCCCAGCGTACTGGCTCACGCAACGATCAGTACAAAATCACCCTGGCTCAGCAATGGCAGGCTGGTGACAGCATCTGGTCTCGCCCGGCCATCCGCGTGTTTGTCACCTACGCTGACTGGAATGAAAAGTGGGGTTATAACAACGTGGATAACAGTCCATACAAAGGCGTGGCGCAAAACGGAACAATCGGGACTGATAGCCGCGGTAAAGACAATGAATTTACCTTCGGTGCACAGTTCGAAGCCTGGTGGTAATAGCAGTGATGCAGCCGTTCTTTAGAACGGCTGCTCTCTTTTGATGACGACGGATTTGCTCACTTTGCCAACCTTGCCTGGGTAACGTTAGCGCCGACGCTCTATATATGAGGGTAAAATAATGAAAAAAAATCTTCTGACTCTTTGTCTGGTACTGGCGATGGGAGCGAGTGCTCCTTTAGCGGTACAAGCCGCATCGACCATCTCCCCGGCAAATGTCTCTATTGCACCAACCATTAATACCACCACACTGCAACAGCTCCCCTGGCAGCCATTAGTCCCGCCTGTGACACAGGACGTTAAACTCACCGCCCACAGCCCGCAGATCTCGCAGGGGAACGTTGACGGCGCTGTTGCCGCCTTTGCCCTGCCCGCCGATCGCGGTTCACTGGAAATTACGCTCAGTAGCCTGGTGTCTGATAACCAACTCTTTGCCCCAAGCGTGCTGGTGTTAGATGAACAGATGCGCCCGGCGGCCTATTATCCGGCCAGCTATTTCACCTATGAGAAAGCGGGCATTATGGTAAGCGACCGACTGCAAGGGGTGATGAAACTGACTCCGGCTCTGGGTCAGAAACAAATTTATCTGCTGGTCTATACCACCCGCGATGAGTTAGCAAAAAGCACCACCCTACTGGCTCCAGCCAAGGCTTATGCCATGGGTGTAGGCAACGCAGTACCAAATATTCCCGATCCCGTTGCTAAACATATGCCAACCGGTGACTTAAAAATTAAAGTCGTCGCAGAACAGACCATGGGCAATATTATGATTGGTCTGACACAGCCAGCACCCGCCACAGC
The DNA here is from genome assembly GCF_024807845.1 of Klebsiella sp. BIGb0407. GTDB lineage: Bacteria > Pseudomonadota > Gammaproteobacteria > Enterobacterales > Enterobacteriaceae > JGM124. The sequence continues at coordinate 53,867 of NZ_JANUEQ010000013.1, read as the reverse complement.
GCCTGTCGTTGTCGGTAATACGGCTCAACCCGCCGCCAACTCGGCACAGGCACCGACTCCAGCCAAACCGGCAGCACCGGTTCTGAGTGAAACCGAAAACTACTTTAACAAAGCGATTAAAGATGCCGTGAAAGCAGGCGACGTCGATAAAGCGCTTAAATTGTTAAATGAAGCAGAAAATCTGGGCTCCACCACGGCCCGGGAAACCTTTATTGGTAGTGTTAAAGGCAAGGGTTAATTCCCTGGACTGCCAAATATGGCTCGATGACTGGTGCGCTTTGGCGCACCTTTTTTTGTTTGGGTTGCAGGTAAAATACCTGCATGAGGATTAATATAGTGAACCTGAGGTAGTTATTTCGAGTCACCGGACATTAATACGTAATACCTAAATTCATACCTTCCTCTTTCCGTCATCAATCTAAAGATGATTACTGATGCACCCTTGATGCCAGGAATTGCATGAGCGCTATCCCAATGAAAATATTAATAAGGCTGATAAGAGCACTAATGCTGTCCCAGTATGTCCACTGGCGAAAAACCATAACACTAGCGCTGCACCAACCATCGTTAATGCGCCTTGCAATACACTACCGGTTCCCGCAAAAGCTGCAGACAAACAACGGCGGCGAATTTATCTCGAAATCGATAGACCGTTGGGCCAATGAAAACGGAGTGACTATGGACTTCTCCCGCCCTGGAAAGCCTACGGATAATGCCTTTATCGAGTCATTTAATGGTAGCTTGAGGGATGAATGTCTGAATGTGCACTGGTTCCTGTCTTTGGAAGATGCTCTAGAGAAAATTGAACACTGGCGGCAGGAATATAATCATTTTCGCCCGCATTCATCGTTAAATAACCTGACTCCGGTGGAATTTGTCCGAAGTCATCAAAAAGTCCGGATCTCTGACTTAGCATGGTACGGATATTGGGAGGAGGTCAAATAGAAAACTTTAAAAACATCCATAATTGAGTTACAAAAAATTTTATTAGCCAAGTAAACACGTTCAGAAATTTGCAACACTATTGTACTCAGTAAAGGTAGCGCATTTATTTAGAGTGTAATATGAATATATTACATTATTCATTATTGCATCTAATTCCTTATTTACTTAAAACATTCTTTATGTACCATTAGAAACCTAAAATCGACTAATTTCACTAGTAAATATATGACATACCCGCTTCACTATCAGAAAAAAAACCTCAGCTTTAGCATTGCTTTTAAATATTACCTAATAACATGGGTCATGTATTAAGAACAATTGAAAAATTTACTATGAAATTAAAATAATGTAATTTTTACACATCAAAAAATATTTATATACACAGTATTATTTAGTTAATCATTCCAAGAAAAGGAAAATAATATATGACAAGTTCAATTGCATACTATAAAAATGGTACGCCTTATACTCATGATGGTCAGATAGTTATTGTTATTACCTGTAAAACTCCGACAGGAAATCGTCTTGGGGGAGATAACTCTACTAGTTCAGGGGGAGCATCTGGTTCAGGGACAGCGTCTGGTTCAGGGACAGCGCCTGGTTCAGGGGCAGTGTCTGGTTCAGATGGAGGTAAATTAGATCTAAGCTACGCTGCTTATCGTGCAACCATAAACAAGTCTATTAAACAATTAGAAAACTCACTAAATGTTCAACGTGCCAGAACAGAAGAGTTCGCGGCGCAAATGAAGAGGGAGAAAACAAAAAGGGATGATTTAACTAATTAATTGAAAAGTATAGTTACAGTTAAACATCCTGATGTTACTGCCCTTGCTCATCAAAATAATAGAGATTTGGAGGCATTTGCCCGGTGGCAGGGACAAGCACGTGCAGAAAAACAAGTTCGTGATGAAGCTGAAGCAGCAAAAAAATCATTTGAGGAGGAACAATGCAAGCTGAATGAAACCGAACGTCAGTTAAAATTAGCACAAGAAGAAACAAAACGGTTGGCTACTCTCAGTAATGAAACTCGAACCATTGAGATTGCTAAGCAAAATCTCACCATAGCGAAGTCTGAACTGTCGAAGGTGAATGCAGATATTCAAAGTAAGCGTGCTGTTGTTACTCGTTTATCTGGCGAGGTAAAGGAAGCTCAGATACGTGCTGACAGTAAACCCCGAGGTTTTTCTGGATGGACAAATGTTCAGAGTAAACTTGACAAACAGTTGAAGGGAAAAAAAGATGAATATGCCGCAGCAGAAAGGTCTCTTAACGTAGCAACTAATAACCATACTGATAACGTGAAAAAAGTCACTGAAGCAGAAAAAATGTTAAAACTGGTTACTGATAATCTAATTAACCCACAAATAAAAAGTACAGTTGATACAACAGTAACATCATGGAAAAATTTGGCCACTAATAGTAGTTCTATCGATATAACCGTAGACGGATTTGTCTATTCTGTAACACTGAATAATTATGGTAATGTAATATCAACAGTTAAAATAAAAGATCGGCCTTATACTAAGCCTGAAATTCTAAAAGTTAATATAGCAATATAGCAAAAGAGCAAAATAAAAAACCAGGAGACCTATACCCCGAGCTAGACTTCAGCAAAAACGATCCTCAAAGAAAATCTCAGGCGGAAAAAAATGCTCAGGACCTGTTCAGTTCGTTCCCAACGAATCCTATCAGTATAGCTTCTGATTTTTATAAGTCATTGGCGGATAAATTCGGCGACCGCTTCTCAGAAAAAGCGAAATCATTACCCATTGAATCTAAAAGTAAAAAAATACGTAGCGCCACTGAAGCTATTGCAGCATTCGACAAGTATAAGAATATTTTGAATAAAAAATTTAGTATTACTGACAGAGTCGCAATAGCAAAAGCGCTGGAATCTATTGATAAACAGATGATGGCAGCTCAACTAAAAAAATTCGGAAAGATGTTCGGCATCATCGGGGAATCGTTACTATGGGGACAATTTTTAGCAGGAATAGTAAAAGGGTTGCGAACCGGTGAGTGGGAGGATGCCATTATTGGTGGAGAAAAAATAGCCGTAGGGAAAATAGCAGCCTTTATCGCTGTAGTTGCATTTAGCAGTATAGCTGTATCCCCAGTCGGAATAATTGGCTTCTCTTTTATAATGGCGACTACATCTGCTCTAATAAGCGATGATATGCTAAAAGACATGAACAATTTGATCCTTAGCATTTAATGATTACTAATAAAAGAAATGATTAGTTATCATTTCTTTGTTAAATTTTTCAAGAATAAAAAAAAACCTAAAGGAACTGAAAGAACAAGACACAAAGTAAATACTCCATTATTCCAGTATGTCAATTCTTTTGTTTTATGACAAACTTGCTCCATCCAGTTAACAACAAATGGAAAAAAAACACTACTCACCAAACAATAAATAATAAAAACGGCCCCTTCCGTCAAGTTCATTCCAATATAAATACTGGAAATTAAATAAACAAGAATATAGAAAATTATACATATGGAAAAATTTTTTTATATGCCGTCACAATGATTTCATCCTTAAGTATTTCATTGAGAATAATAAAAAATTTAAATTAATAAGAGTTTTAAGTCAAAAATAATTTTAGCCGCATTTTACTTCTTTATCAAATATGTCTTTGCCTGCTGCTTTGTGGCCTTCACTTTGTAGGGTTGCCCGGATTGTATCGGAATGCTAACCCACATACCTGCGTTTACGGTTTCAGATCACAGTCATTTACTTGTATTCGAATAGAATTTTTACAATACTTCATGTCCACTCGCCCTAAAAACTGGTGTGTTTATAAATATAATTTTCTCGTAATCTGAACTGATGAGAATTCTATGAAAAAATCGCGTTGCACGTCTGAAAAAGCTGGAAAACGAAAATCAGCGCCTTAGAAAAAGGTATGCCTAAAAATGGCTAAAAACCAAAATTATTCAGGAAGCCATAACAAGTATTAACGTCGCAGCCCTAGCACTAAACCTGTATGCTTTATGACTGGTAAGATGGCATCAGGCTGGCGGAGAGCTATAGTGTCCCAGGTACGCGATATTAATCAGTCTTTCTGGCGGTGTTCAGAGCTTTCCTGGGTGGAGTTACGTTCAACTTGGGCAAGTACTTGTGCCTATAAGCTTCACCAGCATGCACAGCTCTCTCTGGGGGCGATTATTGAAGGTGGAACATGCTGCGTGATTGACGGAATTGTCTGTCAGTTGCAGGTTGGGGATATTGTGGTTATTAATGCTGGCGCACCACACAGTTGTAATCCTGTGGGCTCGAGAGCGCGTAGCTATCATATGCTCTATCTTGATGTTGAATGGTGCCAGGCAGCACTCGGATATGGTTTACAGCCCCTGCTCAGTACCCAGCCGGTGATTCAGGATGCCGCTCTTTTCCAGCAGTATCTGAATATTGTCTGTGCGATACAGCGCAATAATATCAGCGATATTACCGCGGCAATAACCAGGTTTGTGCGTGATCTTCCGGGGATACAACCGGCCATCGCTCCGCCGCTGCGTTCTTCAAGCCAGGTATTGCAGCAACGTATTCTCGCCTGCCCGGAGTCACCACCAACGCTTGACACTCTGGCTCAGGAAATATCCCTGTGTAAAGAGACGCTGATCAGAACCTTTAAACAGGATACCGGGCTCACGCCGGGAAGTTTTTTAAATATCACTCGCATTGAATATGCCAAATCTCTGTTACGTGAGGGCAGAAATATCATTGATGCCGGGAATGATAGCGGGTTTGCCGATCAGAGCCATTTCCACAAAACCTTTGTTCGTTATACCGCCGCTACGCCCAGACAATATGCCCTGAGTAAATCAATAATGGACAATAATTAGTACTGCGTCTGCCATACAGTGGCCTCAGAAACGATTAACTGAGGTTTTTTATCATGGATCTATGGCAAAGCTTGTTTCCTGCTGCCTTTCCACTGCTGGTGATATCCCATTTTGTTGCACTTTTAAGTCCCGGCCCCGATTTTTTCTTATTAACCGGATATGCGATTCGCTACCGGGTTGCGGGCAGTATCGGGATTGTGGCGGGTATTGCGACCGGTAATGCGCTCTATATTCTGCTGGCGATAATCGGCTGGAGTGAGCTACGTGAGATGCCCCATTTATTTATCGCCATTGAACTGGCTGGGGCAGCCTATCTGTTATGGATTGGTTCCCGGCTCTGTCGTAGTCAGCCTGAAGGCATTGTGCTTAATGCTGTTACAGTGCAGCGCCCTTCTGTTCCGGCACAGTTTTTACTGGGGCTGGCATCATCCCTGTTGAATCCCAAGAATGCGCTGTTTTATCTGGCGCTCATGACCAGTCTGCTGGGCGCTAATGTCACGGTATTACAGCAAAGTATCTGTGGGCTATGGATGGTAAGCGTGGTGTTTATCTGGAATCTCCTGGTGGTATCATCGATTGGTCTGCCTGCGATTCAGTATCATTTAAAACGGCGTATTTATCTGTTTGAGCGTGCTGCGGGTGCTATTTTAATCTTTTTCTCGGGTGTTATTCTGTGGCAGATTATACCTACGATATATAAAATATAACCAATATATACACCCTTGTAGCTATGGATAATATTAAACAAAAGTTTAACTTTCTGCCGTTGACATCCAAAGGCTGTCGGGACTAATTTTAGAGGTATATTAGTCTTTATCACCTCTCACTGGAGTTAACATGAATAATATATTGAAATCTTCGCTGGCATTAACACTAATAACTGCATCAGGACTTGCACTTGCAGCAACAACTCCCATGGTTAAAAACCCACTGAGCGTTCATGTTCTTAATCTACAAACGGGTATTCCCTCAGAAGGGGTCACCGTATTACTGGATAAAAAAGAGGGGGATAAGTGGGTCCGTTTAAATTCGGCTGTCACTAATGATAATGGCCGTATTGCGGGTCTGTATCCGGAAGGAAAAGATATTGAACCAGGAAATTATCGCGTAACCTTTGAAACAGGCGCTTATTATGCCGCGCAAAAACAAGATACTTTCTTTACTGATGTCCCGGTAATTATTAATGTGAAAAAATCGGGTGAGCACTATCACGTACCTCTATTGCTGAGTCAGTACGGATATTCAACTTATCGCGGAAGCTAAATTATTTAAATATAAAATGGACGCCACCTGGTATAAGGTAAAGCGTCCGGTCAGGTCAGTCAGTTAAGGGGTTTGTTACTCACACCAACTCTCTGAGTTGCTCCCGCATATAGGAAGAAAAATACTCTGGGTTTTTGATAACAATATGTTCGCCGGAATCAACCCTGTCGGCCCATTCGACGATTTTACTGGTAAAGCCGGTATTCCACCCATCCTGATTACCGCGTGCAGTAATATCAGTGACATCAGTGGACACTCCCAATTCTTTCAAATACTTAAGCATTCCTTTAATCGTGCTTTCATCCATTGAATGTGGTTCTGTTGCTGAGGTATCCATACCGCCAATGAAGTCTAGTGCTTTATCAATTACTGCTGCCATATTCTTATCCTTAAAATTGACCCTGTAATAAATAATCCAATAATATGGCCAGATATTAAGTAAGAAATCAAAGAGATCATTCCATTTATCATCTCTACCTCCCATTATTTAAAATATCAGGTATTACTTTTTTCTGCTTCATCGGAACAGTGCTATACTTACTGGCTGCCATATTTCTTTACCTGACAGCCGCCCTTCCGTTAATATTCTGTTAAATACTGCCCCACATCCCGATAAGCACTAAATATGCAGTCCAGGTGTGTACTATTTTCAAGCAATCTGAACTGAAGCCGGGCATTGCCATACCGGCTGGCAAAATCAGCTAATGACTGAGCGCTAAAGAGTTCATCGCGACCAGCCGCCAGGAAGAGCGTTGGTAGCGGCAGTTCAGTCAGCTGCTTGTCCGGGTTACGCGGAGTCAGGGCATTCGCCATATTAACGCTGTACTTACTGACAAGACCTGGCGTCGTCGCCAGTACTGAGGCCGGGAAATTAAGTTTGATGGCCGGGAACTGCCCAAACAATAATCCCCCGCTGATAGCATTAATGATAAATGGCCACTTGCGCACTTTGGCAAAGCTTTGGGTAATAGTCGTAGCGGGAGCTATTCTGGCAAAGGGGCCAAGTTCAGGAGCCAGCATAATCAGGCTATCGGCATGCTGTTTGAACGGATAGCGGGTAAGATAGTTCAGCAGCATGCCAGCGCCGCTGGAATGGCCAAGTAAATGTTTACGTGCCTGTGGAAAGCGGCGATTAATTTCACCTGACAGGGTATCAACATCTTCCCAGATGCGCTCAGGGCTCTCAACTTTCCCACGTTCTCCCGTTGATTCTCCATGGCTACGAATATCAACCAGGCAGACAGCGACGCCCGGGATCGTACTCAGTTGTTGGGCCAGAATGGGATAGCCAGCGGCACGATTGACGCCACCGCCATGATAAATAGTGACTACATGGTCCGGCTCATCATGCTGCAAATAGAGGGAGTAACTGAGACCAGCAATATTATCTTCAGTGATAATCGCGCTATCGGTCAGGGTTTCGTCGTAGTATTTTGCTTGTGTAATATAGTGATGAAAATCGATCACGATGGGAGTTCCGTCTGCATATTCTAATATGGGCTTACCTGCAAACGATTATCCGCTAAGCCTGGTCATCAGGCAACTGACTCAATCCTTTATGTTTTTGTGTTTCCTGCTTCTGGCTTTCTCAGCCAGAAGCAGGAGATAACGCCGTCGATTAAAGGTTTTCACCGTTAGACGCTATGACTTTCTTATACCAGTCAAAAGATTTCTTGCGGCTACGATCCAGGGTGCCATTACCTTCGTTGTCTTTATCAACGTAGATCATACCGTAGCGTTTTTTCATTTCGCCCGTACCCGCAGAAACCAGATCGATACAGCCCCAAGGGGTGTAGCCCATCAGATCAACGCCATCTTCAACCACCGCTTTTTTCATCTCAGCGATATGCGTCGACATATAGTCGATGCGGTATTGATCGTCCACCGAACCATCATCGTTGCGAACGTCGATCGCGCCAAAACCATTTTCAACAATAAACAGTGGCAGCTGATAATGATCCCAGAACCAGTTCATCGAGTAACGGATGCCAACAGGATCGATCGCCCAGCCCCAGTCAGATTTAGGAATATGTGGGTTAGGCACCAGACTCTGGGTTTCGTCATAGTCCAGCTGCGGGTTATCGTCGGTCGCTTTAGTGGCGAAAGACATATAGTAACTAAAGCCAATATAGTCGACACAACCCTGCTGTAGATCTTCCAGATCCTGCTCGGTAATATCGAGTTCAAAACCACGGCGTTCAAAGTAATTCAGCAGGTGCTGAGGATATTTTCCGCGGACATGAACATCGGTAAACCAGTAGCGACGATGCATGGCATTCATCGCCATCATAATATCATTAGGTGCGCAGGTCAGAGGGTAGATTGGACACATGGCTATCATGCAACCCACCAGCAAGTCCGGGTTAATTTCACGCGCCGCTTTGACTGACAGAGCACTGGCAACTAACTCATAGTGTGCAGCCTGGTACATTACCGGCTCACGGTCTTCGTCTGCGGTATATTTCAGACCTGAGTTAGTAAATGGCGCAAAGTCTTCGTGGTAGTTAGCCTGGTTGTTGATCTCGTTAAAGGTCATCCAGTACTTCACTTTATGCTGATAGCGCTCAAAAACGACTTTGGCGAAACGGACAAAGAATTCGATCAGTTTACGATTACGCCAGCCGCCGTACTCGGTCACCAAGTGATAAGGCATTTCAAAATGCGAGAGCGTGATTACCGGTTCTATTCCGTGTTTCAGGCACTCATCAAACAGGTCGTCATAGAATTGCAGGCCCGCTTCATTTGGCTCCAGCTCGTCACCCAGTGGGAAGATACGCGACCAGGCAATAGAGGTCCGGAAGCAACCGAAGCCCATTTCGGCAAACAGAGCGATGTCTTCTTTATAGCGATGGTAAAAATCAATAGCTTCATGGTTAGGATAATTTTTCCCGGCAATGACTCCGTCAGTAATTTCACGCGGGACACCATGCGCACCAGCGGTCATCACATCGGCGACGCTGACGCCTTTTCCGCCCTCTTTCCAGCCACCTTCCAGTTGGTGCGCTGCAACCGCGCCGCCCCACAGAAATCCTTCTTTAAATCCTGACATATTCTGTTCCTCAATGAGAGATGGCCAGTCTACGACTGGTCAGATTGCTGATTAAAATGGTAAACCGCACCGATAAGCCCGGCATCATTGCCGTGGCTGACGGTATCGATAGATTGTTCGATACCAAACCAAGCCAGATGTTTGCGAAGCAGTGCGAGGAATCCCGGGCGTTCAACAATACCGCCGCCGATAAAGATGGTCTGGGGATCAAACAGATTCACCAGGTTATAGAGACCGAGACCCAGGTTATTCAGAAAATCATCGACCAGTCGCTGGCAAACAAGATCTCCAGAATCGTAGAGGGCGAAGACATCTTCGCCCGTCACTTCGCTTAAAGTCAGGCCCGCATAGTCTGCATAGTGCTGGCGCAAAATTCGCAGCGTGCAGGTTTCATTCATGGTGTAACGGCGGATATTGCGTGGGCCGGGACGCTCAGTCACCATGTAGCCAAATTCCCCGGCACGAAAACGTGCTCCATGTACCAGTTGGTTATTGCAGAGAATGGCGCCACCGATTCCGGTACCAATGGTCATCACTAAGCAGTTAGCCATAGAAGCCGCTTTACCCTGCCAGCGTTCAGCCAGTAATACGCAGTTCGCATCGTTTTCAATCGCCACCGGAAGATGGGTTCGTTCTTGCAGCCAGGCTTTAATATCAAAGTTATCAAAGCGACGGATAGCGCCACCCATTTCAATAAAACCGGTATGCGGATTAACATAACCCGGCGCGCTAATGGCGATACCTTCGCACTTAGGATGGACCGAAATCCATTGCAACATGGCCTGCAAGATTTGCTCACCATCGCACTCGTTAACTGTAACTTTTCCCTTATCCAGTATTCTGCCGCCAGAGGTAATGACTCCCATCTTTAGCGCAGTACCACCGATATCAAATGCAGCAATATTCATGCGATGACCTCTGTCTACCAGACATTCAATTGATGATGTTCCCTTCCTCTTGAGAGAGGGAAAAACGATGACATGCTGGTGTTATTAACCAGTAAATAAAGCTTGATAGGTTTTAGCTTAATTATCTGGCGTCAGGTTTAGGAAAATACTAATGAATCACCCGGCTAATAAGCAAGGTAAGGAGAGTTAACGAAATGAACAACTTTTGAACCTGTTTTACAATTACTCAGGTCACAGAAAGGTGATAGTTTCCACTCTCTCTGGGTAAGAGGTGCAGTTATTTGATTTTTATTGAACCATTTTTTAACCGGGAACTGTGATCAGTATTCACAATCCAGTCTCCCGGCAGCACAATTCATTGCTGATGAAAAAAGAAAATTCTCTGTCAGGGAATATGAGTTAACATCTTGCGCGATAAGAAATATTTAACCTGGAATTCGAAGGAGTTATTGTAAAGAATAGAGTAATCAACGGGGTTATTACTCTCATCGATCGACTGCGTTTCCATTTTTATAATCGGATCGCGGGTACTAATATTGAGCATTTTGGCAATTTCATGCGTCGGGTGTACCGGCTGGAACGACTCATAGCAGCCGATTATCTGAATCCCACACTCTTTCTCAATGTACGAGAACTTCGATTGTTTCATATGGTTAATCGTCAAATCAGGGAACTGATTCACCGACATCCAGGTTTCTTCCAGCTGCATCGGAATATTATCGATAAAGCGTAATCGTTTAGAATAATAAACAGGATCTCCCACAGCCAGACGTAAACGACCGGCAATATCCTCTGAAGCAGTTTGAAGTTCAAACCTTAAGACCTGACTGTTGGCCTTTTTTCCTTCTTTTTTAGCAATTTCAGTAAAGCTGTCCATATGGGTCACGGAGGTCTGAAAATGCTTATTTCTGATATAAGTACCTGAACCATGCCGCCGTTCAATAAACTCTTCATCTTCCAGTACTTTCAGTGCTTTTCGCAGGGTATTACGCGAGACATTATAGAGTTCTGCCAGCTCCTTTTCGGTCGGAAGCATATCGCCAATATTGTAGGTCGGGCTGGCTATTTTACTTTTTAGTAAGATAATGACATCTTTGTAAACCACTTTTGAACCTCTTTTTTTAATTTTAAATCAGTTATTTACAATCAAATCCCACTACTAAATGTAGCATATGTTCATTTTTATCTCTGTTTTTAAACCACTCAGCCCTTACTAACTGTGATCAAAATGGCAGATGTTCAGATTGATATTCATTAACTTGTTTCTCAACCTGAACAGCAACATCTATCGAGAAGATCACTATGAAGAATATACTCTTAGTCTGTGCAGCAGGCATGTCAACCAGTATGCTGGTAAAACGTATGCAGGAACATGCTGGTGCAAGCCAAGTTGAAGTCAATATTAATGCTCTCGCTATCTCTGAAGCTAAGGATAAAATCAAGAAAAATGAGGCCGATGTTGTACTGTTAGGACCTCAGGTTCGTTTCCAGAAAAAAGAAATTGAAGATATTACCCAAGGGAAAATTCCCGTCGCCGTTATCGATATGAAACAGTACGGCCAGATGGATGGAAAAGCGGTATTAGAAACAGCCTTGAATTTGATTGAAAACCACTAGTCTTCATGTGGCTCATAACTGCATAAATTCTATTTTTATACTCGGGTAAGTTTTTTCATTTATTAATGAAAATAACTTGCCACGGCTATGATATTAAACTGCTTTATAAATAACACGTATCCAATAACAATTTCATACTCCTAATCGCTGAACATTTGCAGGAATAAAACATAAGTTTTATTCAGGCATTTTTTGGTGTGAAGAGTATATTAACTATAAAGGGCTCATCATGAGTTTAATGGATGCCTTTGAACGCGGCATGGAAAGAATTCTTGTCCCTATCGCGATTAAATTAAATTCTCAGATACACGTTTCGGCTATTCGTGATGCATTTATCTTGTCATTCCCTATCGTCATGGCAAGCTCACTGATCGTATTAATTAACTTTGCCATTCTGTCACCGGATGGGTTTATTGCTTCACTGCTACATCTGGGAACGATATTCCCTAACTTAGCTGAAGCACAAAACGTTTTTTCGCCGGTCATGAATGGTTCCGTTAATATCATGTCGATTATGATTGCGTTTCTGGTCGCACGTAATATCGCGATCAGTTATCAGCAAGATGATTTGTTATGTGGATTAACGGCAATCGGCGCCTTCTTTGTGGTCTATACCCCCTATCATATGGTGGACAGTCAGGCTTATTTGACGACTCAATACCTGGGCCCACAAGGATTGTTTGTTGCCATTATTGTTGCGATGCTGACCAGCGAAATATTTTGTCGCCTGTCTCGTAACCCGAAAATTACCATCACAATGCCCGATGCCGTTCCCCCGGCGGTTGCCCGGTCATTTAAAGTTTTGATCCCTATTTTCTTTGTCATGGTTTTCTTCTCAGTCCTGAACTATCTGCTGACGAAAATCTCACCTAATGGCCTGAATGAGCTGATCTATACCCTGATCCAGGCACCGCTGAAAGATATGGGCACTAACATCGTTGCGGTTCTGATCCTCGGTGTCGTAGCCAACTTCCTCTGGGTACTGGGTATTCACGGCCCGAATACGGTTGCCGCTATCCGCGAAACCATTTTCTCTGAAGCCAATCTGGAAAACCTCTCCTTCGCGGCAACTAACGGAACTACCTGGGGAGCGCCTTACCCTATTACCTGGGGTAGCATCAATGATGCCTTTGCCAACTACGGTGGTTCAGGCATGACGCTGGGCCTGTTGCTGGCTATTTTCATTGCTTCACGTCGTACTGATTATCGTGATATCGCCAAAATGGCCTTTATTCCGGGACTGTTTAATATTAATGAGCCGGTTATTTTTGGCCTGCCGATTGTATTAAACCCGATTATGGTCGTGCCATTTATTACCGTGCCATTTGTTAACAGCTTAATCGGTTATTTCTTTGTCACCATGGAAATTATTCCGCCAATTGCTTATGCCGTCCCCTGGACCACGCCCGGGCCATTAATTGCCTTCTTTGGTACAGGAGGAAACTGGCTCGCGCTGTGTGTAGGCCTCTTGTGTCTGGCGGTATCAACATTAATTTATTTACCCTTTGTTATTGCCTCTAATAAGGTCCTTACCGCCGAGGCTACGAAATAATACTATTACGGAGAAGAACCATGTTTGCCGATGAAAGTACTGTTATGGAACTGCTTATCTATGCCGGACAAGCCCGTTCTGATGCCATGGAAGCGATATCCGCAGCACGTAACAAATCATGGGATGAAGCAGACCAGCTGATGGAATCATCAGAACTGGCCTGCCGGGAAGCCCATAAAATTCAGACAGCATTAATCGGGCAGGATGAAGGTTGCGGAAAAGTCACCGTCAATCTGATCCTTGTTCATGCCCAGGATCATCTGATGACAGCCATGCTGTGTCAGGATCTGGCAAAAGAGATTATTGCCTTAAGAAAAGAAATGCTCGCGTCAAAATAACACCACCAGCCTTCAGCCTCTCTGGCTGAAGGCATATAATAATTAAAGGTTCCCCTATGTATTCAAGTAAATTGAAGGTTAGCTTATTGTCTTTATCCGTACTTTTAGCTTTATCCTCGACAAATACTCTGGCGGCTAAATTAACCGTTGAACAACGCCTGGAAATGCTCGAAAACCAATTATCAGAAAATAAAAATGAATTAAAGAAAACACAAAAAGAACTGGCCGTTTATAAAGACAAAGTGGCGGTATTACAACAAAGCACTCAAGGAAATATGCTTTATGCCGCATCCCAGGATAATCTGACCGCCTCAGCCCCGGTTGCTGATAATATTGAAAATGAAAACCCTGTTGCCGGAAGTGTGTTTGCTCCAACCCCAGTGACCAGCACTCAAAAAATTGCCGTGGTGAATAATGAAGGCGGTAAAACACGCGTTGAAAATGTCACCATGAAAGATGTCAGTAAATATATTAAAGATGATATCGGCTTCAGCTATGAAGGCTACTTCCGTTCCGGCTGGGCCGCCGCTAACCGTGGCTCCGCGCAAACCTATGCGGCGGGTTCACTGGGTCGTTTTGGTAATGAAATGAGCGGCTGGTTCGACTTAACTCTTAATCAGCGGGTCTATAATCAGGATGGTAAGACCGCTAACGCAATCGTCACCTACGATGGTAACGTTGGCGAGCAATATAATGACGCCTGGTTTGGTGATGATGCCGGTAACGAAAATATTATGCAGTTCAGCGATATTTTCCTGACCACGCGCGGGTTCCTGCCTTTTGCACCGGAAGCGGATTTCTGGGTCGGGAAACACAAGCTGCCTGAATATGAAATTCAGATGCTCGACTGGAAGTCACTCACCACACAAGTTGCCGCAGGTGTCGGTATTCAAAACTGGGATCTGGGCGTAGGCCAGTTAGATGCGTCCGTCAGCCGTAACGATGTCGATGTCTATTCCCGTGATTTCAGCCGTACCACTCAGATGAATACCAACTCGGTCGATCTGCGCTACCGTAATATTCCACTCTGGGAGAAAGGTTCGCTGTCGCTGATGGGTAAATATGCGTTTGCCAATAAAACAGACGCCCAGAAGAGTAACGAAAGTAATAACTCCTTCTTTGAGCTGAAAGATACCTGGATGGGAACCGCGATTATCCGTCAGGATCTGCCGCGCGATACCTTCAATGAGTTTACCTTACAGGTTGCGAATAACTCCTACGCCAGTAGCTTCGCTAACTTCTCAGGTGCCAGTAACTCCATGGGGAATGGTCGCTATTACTACGGCGAACAAACCGACGGCAAAGCCTGGCGTCTGATTTCCCAGGGTGAGATGTATCTCTCAGATAATATCATTATGGCCAACGCTCTGGTCTGGTCACATGGTAATGATGTCTATAGTTACGAGAGCGGCGCCCACAGTGATTTCAACAGCTTCCGTACCGTTGTCCGCCCGGCGTGGATATGGGATACCTGGAACCAAACCGGCGTTGAGTTAGCCTGGTTTACTCAGAAGAATAAAACTGAACAGGGTGTCAGCCTGAAAGAGTCGGGTTACAAAACCACGCTCTACCATGCACTGAAAGTCGGACCTAGCTTGTTAGGCTCTCGTCCGGAAATTCGTTTCTACGGAACCTACCTCAATATTATTGATAACGAGCTGTCGAACTTTAAGTTTAATGACAACAGTAACAATGAGTTTATGGCGGGGGTGCAAGCTGAAGTCTGGTGGTAATGCCATTAGCGGCATCTAAAATTAGGGGTTAATCTGAACGGCACCTGACTTTAACTGAGTCAGGTGCCGTTTTGTATTAGCTCAACCTAAAACTACCAGCTATAACTCACCGTTGCGAACATACTGCGGCCAGAGCCGTAGAAGCACGCTGCGCTGTTACTACAGGAGGCAACATAGTGCTTATTTGTCAGGTTACTGACATTAAACTGTACCGTTGTACCCTTCAGAGTAGGAATCGCTTCCCCAAGATCATAGCGGGTCATCAGGTCATATAATGTATAAGCGGGGACCCGGGTGGTTTCGGTATTATCGCCGTAGCTGCTACCGGTATAACGGACGCCGCCACCAAAGGTGAGGCTCTGTAAAGGACTATTCAGGAAAGTATAGGTACTCCACAACGAAGCCATATGGCGCGGAACCGCCCCCATCGCTTTGCCTACCTCATTCGCCTTATTACTCTCTTTAATCACCTGATCTGTCAGCGTGTAATTGGCTATCACCGCAATTTCAGGCGTCAGTTGAGAGTGCACTTCGCTCTCAAATCCTTTAGAGCGGATTTTACCGATCTGCTCGTTATAACCCAGACCATTATTGTAGGACGTAATATTCCTTTGCGTAATATCAAAGAGCGACAGGCTCAGCAGAGTATCACTTCCCACCGGCTGATATTTTACCCCGACTTCCGTTTGTTCACCGGTCGTCGGTTTAAAGGCGGCTGTACCCGGAGCCCCTCTGTCGAGATTAGGTTCAAACGAGGTACTGTAGCTGATGTAAGGGGACAGGCCGACATCAAATGCATACAGCAACGCAGCACGGCCGGTGAACTTGCCGTCATTTTGTTTCTGCTGGGAACCGTTAGTGCGATCGAAGGAACGCACTTCGCTCCAGTCATGTCGCCCTGACATCAATAGGTTCCAGTTTTGCCATTCCAGCTGATCCTGTAAATAAAGACCTAACTGGTCGAGCTTTTTCCGACTGTCGATAGTCTTTGTCATCTCACTTTCATCAACCGGTATGCCGTAAACCGGATTAGCCCAGTCGAAGTTATATTTATCGCCACCCACGCGCCACAGTTCAGACGTGGTATCACTCCATTTATAGTCCAGACCGATAATCACGTTATGGGATAACTGCCCGGTATCGAATTTAGCATTCAGGTGGTTATCGAAAGCGAGTTCATTACCATGGCCGTCTTCACGCTGGGCACGGCGGGAAATATTGGTCTGTGAGATTTCTGGATTGCTCCAGGTGTAGACCATATATTTATTTCGGGTATTGATGGTCGAGTAACGCAGGTTCTGCGCCAGGGTGATATTTTCATTAAAATTATGCTCAAACAGATAGCCTACTGAAGTCTGTTCGCGCTTCGACAAATTATATCCAGGATCACTGACATCCATATCATAAGGGATATACTGCCCTTCATCCGTTGGCTTAACCGTTCCCACATCCGGCAGGAAGTTGCGGAAGCCCGCTTTAGGGTCATTCTGGTAATGGGCTAATAAGGTAAAGCTGGTATCGCTATTGGGTAGCCAGGTCAACGCCGGGGCAATCGCAAAACGTTCTTCTTTGTAGTTTTTAACAAATTGATGCTGAGTACTGGCAATACCGTTCAGACGATAGAGCAATGAGTTGTCATCACTCAATGTCCCGCCAAAATCAAAAGCCACTTCACCCAAATGCTGATTACCCGCACGGGCCTGCACTTTATGGATAGGTTCCACTGTCGGGCGCTTGCTGGTCATATTAATCAGACCACCAGGGTTAACCTGTCCATATAACACGGATGCCGGGCCATGGACTAATTCCACACGCTCAAGCATCCAGGGATCTATCTGACCACTCGCGCCACCCTGGCCACTCAACCCATAACTCAGACCATCAAGAAACTTCGGTGCATAACGGAAACCACGAACCACCACTTCATCGTTACGGTTAGAAGAACCGCGATAATTAGTAAAAGCACCGCTGGTATAACTCAGCGCATCAGAGACAGATGCTACGCCCTGCGCTTCCATCTGAGCACGTGTGACCACAGAAACACTTTGTGGTGTCAGTAACAGAGGGGTCGCCGTTTTTGTTGCCGCATCGCTACTTTTAGCAACAATCCCTTTTAGGGGTAAAGAAGGCGATTCCGGGGCGGTAGTCGCAGTAACGACTAACGTATCTTCCTGCTGTACCGCTGCGTGCAAAGGTAAAGCCGTACCGAGTAACGTCGTCAATATGACGGAGATTTTTTTACGGGAGAACCGGCTGGCGCTTACCACATAGTGTTTGTTATTGGTGGTCATCATCAATGTCTCTGGTTTTTTTATTAAAAGAATGAATTTTTTGGGCTTCTTTTTTGCCGGATATAGCGGAAAAACCGCTCCGTTCTGGCCTGCATCAAAATCACCCTTGCCGAAAAGTAAAGTATCGTAATGTAAATGTAAATTACTATCAATCTCATTTGCGTTTACACTATTGCGGAATTATTGATACTTTGGCAGCGTCAAATATCAGTGCGACTTACGCAGAAAGGGGAAGAGGATGGTGTTACAGCCGGATGGAACGGTCAGTGCATGGCTCGCAGAAAGCGCAGCAGGAAGTGAGAGCTGGTGGCAAAAGGTGGCTGTCACAGGTACACCAGTGGCGGAGAAACTGCCTGATGACGGGCGACTAAAACTGACTTTTTTGTGGCGTGATGAGCAGGGAAACGAGCTGACCTCTCCCATTGAGCGCGTCTATCTGGATATTAATGGTGTCACAGACCATCACAGTTTTTCTCCAGCCAGCCTCGAGCGGCTGCCGGGAACCAATATCTGGACGGCAACGGTCGATATCAGTGATGACTGGCGCGGCAGTTACAGTCTGATCCCGGTCAATAAATCCCAGCTCCCTACGCCTTCTGAGGCAGCTCCCGAACAACAACGCAGGCAACAGCGTGAATGGTGGTGTTCATTGTTTCCGGCAACCATTGCCGATCCTCTGAACCCAAACAGGCCACATGGTAATTCGCGAGGTATGCGCTTATCCGCAATTCATTTACCGGCAGCCCTCAGCCAGCAGGCCTGGCATCAGGTTGATAGCGGAACCTGTCGATCAATTGACGATAATGATTACCTTCTGGAGTGGCAAAGCCCGCGCCTCGGTAATCGTCGGCGAACCTGGCTCTGGCAGCCTGCGGGTAGCGAAGGGCAAATATTGCCGCTCGTGATTCTACTGGACGGGCAAAACTGGGTAAAAAATATGTCTCTGCTGCCGATGCTGGAAGAACAATCTCGTCGGGGCGAACTCCCTGCCGCAGTCTGGCTGATGATAGATGCCATCGACGATGAAACACGCTCCCGAGAACTTCCTTGTAATGCCGACTTCTGGCTGGCCGTTCAGGAAGAACTGCTGCCGCTGGCGCAAAGTCACACTCTGTTTACTGACTCCCCTGTCAGGACTATCGTCGCAGGGCAAAGCTATGGCGGGCTCGCCTCTTTGTATGCCGGGCTTCACTGGCCGCAACGCTTCGGTTGCGTACTGACACAGTCCGGCTCTTTCTGGTGGCCTAATATGAAATTTATGACCCATTATGAGCAACGAGAAGAGCATGAGCCCGGTTTCCTGACTCAGCAAGTGGCATTGTGTTCTGAAGCCGCTCCGCTGCGCATTTTCCAGGAAGCAGGCCTGTTTGAAGAAGATATCCATTTTGTAAACCAGCAAATGAATCAGGAGCTGCTGGCTGTCGGACATCAGGTCAATTATCGCAGCTATCAGGGCGGGCATGATGTCCTGTGCTGGCGCGGTGGGTTAGTGGATGGTGTGCGCTGGTTATTGACTGAACGCTAAAAGCAACAGTGCCCGGATAGATCAGATCCGGGCAGAAGTATCAGGGTGTTGATGTCGTTGCTGGAGTCTTAGCTTCCATAGCAGGCTGTTGTGATGAACCAAACAGTTCATTGAGACGTTTAATCAGCCCCATCGCACTATAGTAGTCCAGCCGGAAGGTTTCTGGCCCCATCACATAGACATGTTTTGCCTGGATAGCAGGCAGATGGCCCAGCAGCGGACTGGTAAGCAGTGATTTTTTATCGTTCTCATCGGCAGCAAACAGCAGCAGAGACTGGCCATTGAGGCCGGTAACCAAATTCTCGCCCTCCAGCAGTACGATATCATGTCGTTTACCCGGCGTTGCACGTGGCAGTACATTCTCCGGCAAGGGAGCCAGCTCAATACCTGCATCAATCAGAAACTTACCCTGGGCTGATTCCGCCGTCCAGACACTCGCCGACTGCGTCATAATATCCCAGACCATAGCATTGACAGGTTGCCAGGCAAGAGTGAGTTGCTGTTTCATTTGTGTAAAAGCGGTGTCGAAATCACTAATGCGCTGTTCAGCTTGCTCCTCGTGACCGGTTATTCTACTGAGCAATCTGAGCATTTGTTGCCAGCTTTTATCGTCATAACTGACCACAATCACCGGTGCCAGACCCGACAACTGTTCATAAAAAGCCAGTGCAGAGTCACCCCCGGAAGCACTCACCAGAATGAGGTCTGGTTTCAGCATCGCGATATTCTCAACGCTTATCTCACCACGACCCAGTTTAGCGACCCCACGTTCACGGGCTATCTCACCCCACTGACGAAAGAAACCCTGGGCATCAGAGGTCTGGTTATTGGCTGTGGTGGTACCACTGGCGATGATTGGGGCATCAATAGCCAGTAATGAACCGGTAAGCGTAATACTGGTTGAGACTATACGCTGCGGGGGTTGAGTCAGGATATGCGTTCCGCGGCTGTCTTTAAACTCACGCGGCCAGCCCTCCTCTTCTACTGCAAATGCATGACCAATCAACAAAAAACTACACAGAAAAATAATCCAGGAACGGGTGGCGCTATTTCTCATCATGGCAGGCTTACACTTTAAATGTGAATGGTTATCATTTTCATATGTGAGATGTAAGGATGCAAGTCTTTCTCAGAATATCCTCTGTGATTTAAGGGTCGGGATTTTATCCCGACCCTTAACCTGATGTATCAATTCAGTGTGTCAGGGCAATCGCGATTAGAAACTTTCCCAGTCACCAGCGTCAGTTTTCACTGATTCTTTTTTGCTGGCTATAACGAATTTCCGGGTCTGAGGGGGAGTCACTGAAGCGGTCGTGTGTGACAAGCCGATACGGAAAACACTCATCAGCGAGACCAGTTTAGCCGCCTGGTCACTCAGGCTTTCAGCCGCGCTGGCGGACTCTTCAACCAATGCAGCGTTCTGCTGAGTAACGGCATCCAGCTGTACAATGGCATCATTAATCTGGCTGATTCCCTGCCCCTGTTCTTCGGTCGTCACACCAATTTCAGAAATCAGGCTAGAGACTTTATGCGCCTGTTCAACCAGGTCATTAATTGTCTCACCCACCGAGCTGACTTTCTCAGAACCCTGACTCACGGTGCGCAGGCTCTCACCGATCAAGCCTTTAATTTCATTCGCAGCAGAGGCCGAACGTTGTGCCAGGGAACGAACTTCACCGGCAACCACAGCAAAACCACGGCCCGCTTCACCGGCACGAGCCGATTCTACGGCTGCGTTCAATGCCAGAATATTGGTCTGGAACGCAATACCGTCAATCACACTGATGATATCGCCAATTTTCTGTGAGCTGCTGTTAATATCCTGCATAGTGAGTACTAACTCATGCACGGCTTTACCACTTTGTGTCGCTTTTTCACTGGTTGCCTGAGCCAGGCGATTAGCTGAGCGCACGGTATCGGTATTCTGACGAATAGTCTGACTCATTTGTTCCATGGAGGCTGCGGTCTCTTGCAAACTCGCGGCTTGTTCTTCAGTACGCTGGCTTAGGTCTGCGCTTCCGGCTGCAATTTCACGGGACCCAATTGAAATAGAATCACTGCTATCCCTAACCTGACGCACCATCTGCTGCAGGCGTTCACGCATACCGTCCATCGTCGCCAGTAAGCTACTGTTATCACCCTTCTGTAAAGTGACGACTTTCTCAAGATCGCCTTCAGCCACCTGTTTAGCCACCTGCACGGCATAGACGGGCTCACCACCCAGCTGTTTTTTCACTGCCCGACCAATACTCCAGGCAATCAATAACCCAATCAAAGCACTGATAATCGTCATCAGCAGCAACAAATTCCCGGCCTTTTCAGTATCACTGATATAGTGACGGGAGAGATCAACCGTAATTCCAGCATGGGAGTTACTCATAGTCGTCAGAGCATCAAGCACCTGCTGCTGCGGCCCGATAACTTCATCTGCGACAATTCTGCGGGTTTCATAATAGTCACCGGTAGTACTGGCTTTCATCGCTTTACGTACGGACTCAGAATAAGGCGGACGCACCTCATTCAGACGATCCATAAATTCACGTGATAGCTTGAGTTTTAACGCTTTATCCAGCTGCTGTAACAACGCATTATTGTCGATGATCCGCTGTTCAAGGATCAGATTTTTCTCTTTGATATACGTCCGGTATTCATCATCGCTATGCGGCTGAGTAGTGTATAAGGCAAGATCACGAATATCCTGGGCATTATCAGTAATATTGTCCTTGATCTTGATGATCAGCTGTAGATTGACCAGCCGAGTATTGACCGCATAATCCATATTGTTTGCCACAGTGGTTAACTGCATCCTGGCAAATAAAGCCACAATAAAACCAATGGCTATCACCACTGCAAACCCGGCCGCAAGCATTGTGCTAAGTCGCATACTTTTCAATTTGTTCATGAATCCCTCTGGAACGAAAAAATAATATCAAGATGATGAAGGGAGGTAATAAAGAGAGTAGATAGCAGTAGGTTTTATTATTGAGCGCTATCAAACTAAATATCGGCACTCATGCAGTTATCTTTAGCGTAATAATGCTATTTTTATAGATAATTATGGCTACGGATAAATATCATTATGATCGGTAAGCCATTAAAAATAACCCGGTCACTTTTAGCACAGTTCCGGGTTACAATATTATGACGGTTCAAATAATCGTTATTTGTCGGCAACGAAGTGATCGTGATCGCCAACCGGGATATAAACACGTACCCACTCTTTACCTTCGATGATGTCCCAGCTATGGCCTTCACCTTGGGTATCATCGGCAAGTAGTACGGTACCAGGCTCGATGATAAAGGTAGAGCCGTCACTCACTTTGAACTTAAGTTTTCCTTTCATAGTAACAACATACTGCTTTTTAGGTGCAGGATGAACGCCCTTCTGCCACTCTTCAAAGGTGTTACTAAAATAGAGATTGTCAGAGGAAAGCTTCGCTAAAGACGGGATTGAGCCGCGGATAAAAGCAGAGTGATTATCTGCGGTATTAATCAGTTTTATCACTGGAATACTGTGTTCAGGCGCTTCTTTTTTTGTGGGTTCTGCATGTACTGCGATAGACATAAGTAAGCTTATTACCACCCCTGACAGGCGTGTTATTTTTTTCATTATCGCTCTCGGCATTAATTTTCGTTGTTAATAATTAGATGAATAAATCGTCATGTTTTGTAAGCGACGACTAAAATAGTACAACAAACACAAAACATTTCGTCAATATCATATATCCTGGTTTTTTTAATTAAAAAACTAAAAATAGCTAAAGAAAATGGGATGCCTGAAATTATCCAGATTATTTTCTCAACCAGAATTACAACACCGTATCGTTTACGGATAATAAGTGATCAATTAATGCTCTTACCTGGGGTTGTAACATGCGACTTTCAGCATACATTAACCAGATATCCGTTTTATCAGGTCGATAATCGGTAAGTATCTCAGTGAGACGTCCGGCCCCCAGAGAGCGGGCAACCATATTGTAAGGTAACTGGATGATACCCATTCCGCTGTCGGCAGCACGCACCAGCCCCATACCCTCATCGATATAAAATCGCGTTGGGGGCAAATACTCATTCAGAGTATGGTTAACTCGATAGCGCCATTTGTTTAAACGACCACTGATTTGTGAGCGATAAATAAGGCACTGATGATGATGCAATTCATCCGGATGTACTGGCTCGCCATACTGCTGAATATAATCTTCAGATGCGCAAGTAATATATTGTTCAGTATCTATTTTTCGAGCAATCATACTACTGTCAGCAATCTGACCAATCTGTACGGCCAGATCAACGCCATCACTGATTAAATTACACTGTTTATCACTGAGTCGAATATCAAAATTAACGTCCGGATAACGGCGAGAGAAACTCCCTAATTGTGGAATAACAGAACGCCCGCCATAAACACGGGGTAAATGAAGACAGATATTACCGCTCAGTTGTTCGGCAGACTCTGTTGCTCTGGACTCAATATCATCCAGAAGATTCAACACTTTCAGATAGCCTTCATATACCTGATGGCCTGAATCTGTCAGTTGTAAGGCTCTTGTGGTACGGCGGATTAAGCGTGTATTGAGGTTTTTTTCGAGCAGTGCGACGCTTTTGCTGATAGCCGATGCTGACATGCCCAGCTGACGCCCCGCCTCACTGAAATTTTGATACTTAACCGAATAAATAAAGGCTGTAATATTAGCAAGGGAGTTATTTTTTAATTTAACCAGCATAATAATAACGCTTATTTAGCGTAATGTTCCTTGCGACCTTAGCAAATAAATATGACATTTATCTTACAATCAATAAGAAAAATTTTCATAAGTCTTTCCACTACAGGTTGCTTGTTGCAATTAATTGTTTCAGCAATACTCGCCGTATCCATTAAGTCAATAATAATTTTTTGACAACAACTTTCCCATTAATTTAAGGCCAGATAAATGAATAAGAAGCTTTCCTGTATATTATTCACCACGCTGTTGAGCACGAGTACTTTTAAGGTAATAGCTGCAGATAATCTCGTGCTCTATACCAATGATTTTGAAAAGGTCATTGGTCAAAAATTTGAAAAAGATACCGGTATAAAGCTCGATGTTGTCAAAATGTCTGGCGGAGAGTTATTGGCCCGTATTGCCGCTGAACAATCAAATCCTCAATGGGACATTATTCTTTATGACGGTGATTATGCGCTGTTTAATTTAGATAAAAATCAGCAACTCCTGAAAGATGTTCGGGTCAAGAATGAAACTCAGCTGACCGATGAAGCCAAAAAACTCCTTCCAGAAAATCGGGCTTTTTATCCGGTCGGTATTTCATCTGCCTGTGTCATTGTTCAGCGCCCGGATGCAGGGGTCACTCTAGAAGGCTATCAGGATCTGCTTGATCCTGCTTTGAAAGGTAAAGTGGGTATGGCCGATCCGGCAATTGCTGCCCCCGCCTATCCCTGTGTTGCAGGTCTGTTCCATCAGTGGGGAACTGAGCCGGCTAAAAAGTTTTTCAGTACGCTATTTGATAACCAGCTACAAGTACTGAGAACCAATGCACCGGTCGCCAGAGCCTTACAATCAGGCCAGCTTTCTGCTGCACTTCTTACTTCACAAAATGCCTATACGCTGAAGCAGAAACAACCGGAGATGCAAATTATCTGGCCAGAGGCGGGTACTCCAGCCACTGTGCGGGCAGTCGGTATCCAGGCCAGAACGGCTCATGGCAGTGATGCCAAAACCTTTATTAACTGGATGCTGGAACCCGCCACTCAGCAGTACCTGATTGATAACGGTGGAGCCGATGGTCTGTTTAAACCTACCGTAGTTCACGTCACAGAGCATGCTAAAGGACCGGCCAGTAATAGCCGCTACAACATCACTCCGGTAGCCAGTGCTTCTGCAGATGAAAACCAGATTAAAACCTGGTTCTCAGATCAATCTGCACGATAAGCCATTTACCCAAGTCAGATTGAGATAATTATGGCGAGTTTGTCTTCTACTCCCCTGCCGTCCTTAGGGCGGCAGAGTCTACGCTTACGGCGCTTTACTACCGAAAGTATCCTCGGACTCATCATTGTTCTGGTGGTAACCGTGCTGATTATTCTGCCGATGGCAGCGGTGATTGTGCAGGGTTTTTTACCCAACAATGTTGATAATCAGCAACCTGCCACTCTATGGTCACTGTTTGAACGCCCGCTGTGGCTCGCATCGTTAAAAAATAGTCTTTTTCTGGCTAGCGGTAGCGCACTGATAGGGAGTGTTATTGGTTGTATCCTGGCACTGCTCCGTCATCAGTATCGTTTTCCTGGGAATTCGCTGATAGAGCCCTGCGTGTGGCTTATTTTGATCCTCCCCTCCTTTGTTATTTCTCAGGGATGGATTTTATTTGCCAGCCGGAATGGATTTTTTTATCAGTTATTTGATAGCAATGCAGCCGCCGATATTATTTTCAGTCCCTGGGGACTGGTATTGATAATGAGCTTTAAAAACTTTCCACTGGCTTATCTTTCGATTTCCGCGGCACTCCAATGGAGTATGAAAGATCTTATTTATGCGGGACGTCTGGCAGGCTCCTCAGCAACACGGACGTTATTTACTTTACGCTTACCGCTATTGCTTCCCGCACTATTGTCCGGATTTTTACTGGTATTCGTAGATACACTCGGTGACTTTGGTCTGCCTTCAGCCCTGGCAACCAGTTACCGTTTTCCGACTCTGCCTTATACCTTATATGCGGCGATCAATTTTAGCCCGATCCGCTTTGATCTGGCAGGTATTCTGGCCTGTTACCTGGCGTTTATTTTATTTCTCGCGTTGAGCCTCTACTTCTGGTTATTACGCCGTAATAATGCCCGGTTTTTGACTAGCCGCTCTCGTCCGGAAAATCTGCGAACCAGTCGCTATCCTTGGTTATGTAGCCTGGTGATTGGCATTATTTTGCTTTTCTCATTAGCCATTCCACTGGTAACCAGTTTGATGGTGTCTTTTATGGATAACATCTGGTCCGGGCTGCATTTAAGCAATCTCAGTTTTGATCACTATCGCCAGTTTCTGTATCAGGACGCGGTCTTCTTTGATGCCCTGGGTCATTCATTGAGTATTGCTGCCATTGCCGCAGGTATCAGTTCGGTAATAGCATTTTTTGCAGCTTATATGCTCAGTTTTACCCAATCACGTTTTAATAAAGTGATTGAAATCGTCTGCACTCTGTCGATGGCAATACCGGGAGTGATTCTGGGCATTGGCTTTATTTTCGTCTGGAATTCCCCTTTTGCAACCCAGTTGCATGTGAATATCTATGGCAGTCCGATAATCCTGGTCGTGGCAACCTCTGCTGCGGCTATTCCGGTAGCCGTGCGTATTTTACTCGGAGCGTTAGCTCAGATCCCTGCCAGTCAGCTACAGGCTGCGATGTTGCAAGGAGCCGGGTTAATGCGTCGCCTGCGCACCATTATTTTTCCTTTGATTCTGACCGCGGTGATCTCTGCAACCCTAACCAGTTTTGGTAGCAGCGTATTTGACTTGGCTATCAACGCCATTTTGCAACCACCACGCTTTCGTGTACTGCCAACACTCATTAGCAGAGCTTTTGAAGAAGGAAATTATGGTTATTCGACTGCTGCTGTATTTATTGCTGGCAGCGTGACTACCTTGATAATCCTGCTCTGCAATAGTGCGCTGCGCTATTACTTCCGCGCATTACTAAGTAACCGACAAGCTGATTAATTTTGCCATAAGGTTTTTACATGACACAGGCCTTACCCCCCATGCTCAGTTGCCAGAACTTACACTGGCAGATTCAAGGGCAGACTATTATTCAGGACTTGAGCCTGAATCTGGCAGCCGGACAGGTGTACTGTATTGTCGGCCCCTCCGGTTCTGGAAAGTCCAGTTTATTACGCTTAATCGCCGGCCTTGATACACCGCAATCCGGTACTATTACTATCGATCGGCAGCTCATGACTGATGGTCCCCGTGGGCTCCCCCCTGAGCAACGACGACTCAATATGGTCTTTCAGGATTACGCACTCTGGCCACATATGACGGTACGTGAAATCGTCGGTTATGGTCTGAATCGCTGGCCTGCTGTGCAGCGTGATGCGCGTGTTGCTGAAATGCTGGCGTTGATGCAAATCAGTCAGTACGCTAACCGTCGCCCGGCACAACTTTCTGGTGGTCAGGCACAGCGCGTTGCCATTGCGCGCGCGCTGGCTACCGATCCCCAATTACTGTTGTTTGATGAGCCATTGTCTAACCTTGATGTACAGCTACGCGCGCAGATGCGTAAAGAGTTTTCCCAGTTATTTTCACGACTGAAAAAGACCGTGGTCTATGTCACTCATGACCCACTGGAAGCCTGCGCTTTTGCCGATAGGATTGTGGTTATGCGCGCTGGAAAGATTGAACAAATCGCCAGCCCGGCAACATTATTTAAGAGTCCACAGTCTCCATGGATAGCCTCTCTGGCTGGATTTGATAGTCAACTGGAAGCACGTCTTATTAGCCGGATTGATAGTCAGTATGCTCAGGTTGCTATCGGTGAGCGACATTTCCGCGCACGGGTTGGCAAAGTACAATACGCCCGGCCCGGCCAAAAGATACGGTTATTGTTTACGCCGGGTTCCATACGCCACGAGGCTACTGCAGCTCAAGGTCTGGCAGCCAGAGTGGTCAGTTCGCTGTTTGAAGGACGTCACTGGCGTTTGGATGTCACCGCAGCCGAAAATGAAATACCTTTTTCCATTATTCACCCCAGTTCACTGCCAGGTGACAGCCCCCTATCGCTAGTCATTCAGGGTGAAGATTGTCTGATTTTTGATCTTGAAACAGCCCGTTCATGAGAGCCCACTATGAAACCAGAAATTGATACTGATTGTGCCACTTTGCGCATCGAGATCCCGGCAGGTAGTATTATTCGCTACGACATTACGGAGACCGGCGAGATCAAAGTAAAATATTTTCAATCTATGCCTGTCTGTTATCCCGCTAATTACGGATCGCTAATCAATACCCTGGCTGCAGATAACGATCCGCTGGATGCATTAGTGATAACACGCGAGCCCTTATTTCCCGGTAGCCTGATTGACGTAAGAATTATTGGCTATCTGGCGATGACTGACGGTGGAGTACAAGATGATAAATTAATCACAGTGCCGACCCATGCTGTCGACCCATTTTATAGCCCGATATACGATATTGAACATCTGGCCCCAGCTGAGTTACAGCGTATTGAAGCCTTCTATCAAAGCTATAAGTTGCTACCAGCAGGGCGTAAAACTGTGGTGTTGAATGGTTTTAGATCTGCCCAGGCAGCAGCAATCTTACTGGCAGAAGCAAGAATGGCATTTTGTCGTCAGCAAGAAAAATTACTGGCAGTGAATTAAAGATCTGGCTCCGTTTCACCGCTATCTTCTGTTCTTATCAATCCTCATAGCAGAAACGGAGCCAGTAGTGTCATGATGGCCATCTCTATTTAATCAGTAATAACAAACTGTATTTTTATTTCTAAACACAAATATTAAATAAATTTAATTAACTTATAAAACCGTCACGTTAACTTGCCATCATTCTGATGTGATTTATTCTCATAACGATAGTTAAATTAAATAGAAGCCAGACTTTGACATTATAAATGCCAGATGTTATCAAGCTTTTATTATTATTTATAACGCTGATTATTATATGATGAAAAAACGCACACTCGAAACCGGGTTATATTTATTTTGATAACGTAAAGTGAAAATTATTCTTAACATTTTGTTTGACACTTATCCCAACCGCCTTTAGTTTAGACATCCAGACGTCCATCAAGCCAAGTGAAGATGTGATGTTTTGTCTCTTAAAGGTAACGAAGAATTATGATTACGCTTAAAAATGTCAGCAAGATATATCAGCGAAATAAAAAACAAACAATTGCCGTTGATAATATCAATCTTAATATTTCTGCCGGTGATATTTTCGGCATTATTGGCTATAGCGGAGCCGGGAAAAGTAGCCTGATCCGTCTATTAAATAAGCTGGAGAATACCACCAGCGGAGAAGTGATTGTTGGCGAACACAATATTACTCACAGTGATGAAAAGTCTATACTCAAAATACGTCAATCTATTGGCATGATTTTTCAGCACTTTAATTTGCTCTGGTCGAAAACCGTACGTGAGAATATTGAATTTCCGTTGCAGATATCAGGGTTCAATAAAAAGGAACGCCAGCAGCGAGTTGTCGAGTTGATGGAGCTGGTGGGCTTAACCGATAAGGCCGATGAATACCCGTCAATGTTAAGCGGTGGTCAGAAACAGCGAGTGGGTATTGCGCGTGCTCTGGCAAATAATCCCGATGTTTTACTGTGTGATGAAGCAACATCCGCTTTAGATCCTAAAACAACCCAGAATATACTTGAATTACTGGCACGTATTAATCGTGAACTCAACATTACTATAGTGCTTATTACCCATGAAATGCAGGTAGTAAAAAGTATCTGCAATAAAGTAGCGGTTATTGATAAAGGAAAGATTGTTGAAGAGGGCCTGGTAACCTCGGTGTTTCATCATCCACAACATGCCATTACTCGTCAGTTTCTGGCACAAAGTAATATTGATTCAGCCAGTCTGGATGATTTGCAGGAGCTATTAGCACTCGGCCCTATTTTGCGCATTATTTTAGATAATGAAAGCCTCAGCGGCTATTTATTCTATGATCTGATAACGAAGTTTAACCAACCCATCAGGTTAGTCAAAGGTGCCTTTAGTCAGGGAAATGGTTTTATCTATTTACAGTTCCCGGAAAATCAGACGCTGCTTGTCGAGGCTATCGACTATCTTACCAATGAAAAAAATGTTGTTGTGGAGGTTGTTTAAACATGGATGAAATTCAGGTCTGGGTTAATCATTATCTGCCTTATTTGAAACTAAAAACTTTAGGTATTGAGACAGTTAACACTCTGTATATGACCTTTGCTTCGGGGGCCTTATCTTGCATTCTGGGCATTCTGATTGGCGTCTTTTTATTCCTCACAGCCAAGGACGGGGAAAAAGAAAACCTTAATGTTTACAGAGCATTATCTTTCACAGTCAACATTTTCCGCGCTGTACCCTTTATCATTTTAATTATTCTGTTATTCCCGGTCACTAAGTGGTTAGTCGGCACTATTCTCGGGGTCAATGCCGCCTTACCTGCACTGGTCATTTCTGCCAGTGCATTTTATGCCCGCTTAGTTGAACTGGCTTTGCGTGAAGTTGATAAGGGTGTGATTGAAGCCAGTCGTGCCATGGGGGCCGGAACATACAGACTCATTTTTAATGTCCTGATCCCGGAATCCTCCCCTGCTCTTATTTCAGGTTTAACCGTCACGCTGATTTCATTAGTCGGGGGAACGGCCGTTGCCGGTGCTATTGGCGCAGGAGGTCTTGGCAATTTAGCTTATATGGAAGGTTTTCAGCGCAGCCATATGGACGTGGTATGGGCGGCCACCCTCGTTATTTTAGCGCTGGTGTTATGTATTCAAGTCACAGGGG
The DNA here is from genome assembly GCF_024807845.1 of Klebsiella sp. BIGb0407. GTDB lineage: Bacteria > Pseudomonadota > Gammaproteobacteria > Enterobacterales > Enterobacteriaceae > JGM124. The sequence goes on along the minus strand of NZ_JANUEQ010000013.1, from coordinate 23,306 downwards.
ATCAACTGGTTCGCTGGATTGATAAGCGTTAGTCACACGGCAATAAATATATACCAATAACAACAGGAAAAATAATATGTTAATTTCAACATTCAAGCGTCTGGGCGTTCTGACTTTGGTGAGTTTAGCGCTCACCGCCTGTGGTCCGGACGAAAGCAAAAAAAGCAGTAAATTTGTGATTGGTGCATCTTCAACGCCCCATGCTGAGATTCTGGAATTCGTTAAACCGCAACTGGAGAAACAAGGCGTAGATTTAGATATCCGCGTATTGAACGATTATATTATTCCTAACCAGGCGCTCGCTGACAAAGAGCTGGATGCAAACTTCTTCCAGCACGTGCCTTATTTAAATAAAACCCTGGCCGACCATCCGGACTGGAAATTCGTTTCTGCGGGTGCTGTGCATATGCATCCTTATCGCTTCTATTCTCAGAAATATAAAAGCCTGCAAGACTTGCCTGACGGCGCAAAAATGATGAGTAGCAATAACATTGCTCAGCATGGTCATATTCTGAAGCTGTTTCAAGATGAAGGCTTGATTAAGTTACGCAGCGGTATCGATCCGGATGATGCGACCGTTGACGATATTGTCGAGAACCCACGCCATATACAGTTTTTATTCAACTATGATGCACCGTTAATGCCGCAGATCTATAAAAATGGCGAGCCTGATGTGGCCTCTATTGACGGACACTTTGCGATTAATGCGGGCCTGGACTTAAGTAAAGACGTTATTTACTCCGAACCGGCAGCAAACAGCAAGTTTGCTAACATAGTGACAGTTCGTGAAGATAATAAAGATGACCCACGTATTGCCCTGCTAATGACCGCCTTAAAAAGCCCGGAAGCAAAACAGTTTATTTTAGATTCTTACAAAGGTGAGGCAGTTCCCGTTCCTTAAGCCAGTACCAGACTAAATTGATAAAAATGATATATACCCATAATGCTTCGAGTACCTTCAGGGTTTATTGAAGTATTGTGGGTATATTCTTTTTTATTATTAATGATAACCTTTTTGTTCATAGTCCCTCCACATCATCCTGCTATAGTCATTTTTATACACTTTGGGACTCTGGATTAAGGAAAAAAATGAAACTGGTGGCGACTCCCCTGAGAAAAATAGCGATGGTCGTATTAGCGGGCATGATCCTGGCTGGCTGTGATCAGCAAGCCAGCGATAGTAAACATATCAAGGTCGGCGTGATTAATGGCGCTGAACAAGATGTGGCTGAAGTTGCCAAAAAAGTGGCTAAAGAGAAGTATGGCCTTGAAGTTGAACTGGTCGGTTTCAGTGGCTCATTACTGCCTAACGATGCCACAAACCAGGGAGAGCTTGATGCTAACGTCTTCCAGCACCGTCCTTTCCTTGAGCAGGATAATAAAGCCCATAATTATAAGCTGGTCACAGTAGGTAATACCTTCGTATTTCCAATGGCTGGCTACTCGAAAAAGTTTAATCAAGCCAGTCAAATCACCGACGGTGCAACCGTAGCTATTCCTAATGACCCGACCAATCTTGGTCGTGCTCTGCTGTTATTACAGAAAGAAAAACTGATTACCCTGAAAGAAGGGAAAGGTCTGTTACCCACCAGCCTGGATATCATTGAAAACCCGCATAATCTCAAAATTATGGAACTGGAAGGCGCACAGTTACCTCGCGTACTGGATGACCCAAAAGTGGATGTTGCCATTATCAGCACTACCTATATCCAACAAACGGGCCTGTCACCGGTGAAAGACAGCATTTTTATAGAAGATAAAAACTCACCTTATGTGAATATCCTGGTCGCCCGTGAAAACAATAAAGACGCCGAGAATGTAAAAGAATTCCTCGCATCTTATCAGTCACCTGAAGTGGCAAAAGCGGCAGAAACCATTTTTAACGGTGGCGCTGTGCCTGGCTGGTAAGTTTGCCAGGATTTAGTTAGTGGGCACACACTTAATAACCCATTAAACGCCTCTGAAACCAGCGTAAATAAAGCCAGATGCCCACTATTTGTGGGCATCTGGCTAATCTGAAAGGTTGTAAGTACACACTAACATCTGCTGATATAACCTGAACAGGTATCTAAGAAGTTAACCAGCCAAGCGGCACCATCACCAGTTGCGGGAACAGCACCAGCAGGAACAGCACGATAAACTGCGCCAGCACAAACGGCCAGACGCCCATAATGGCCTGATTCATCGGCAGCTGCGCGACTCCTCGCACCACATTGAGCACATTCCCCGCTGGCGGTGTGAGTAAGCCAATCGCGTTATTCATAATAAAGAGAATACCGAAGTAGACCGGGTCAATCCCCGCCTGAATCACCACCGGCAGTAATACCGGAGTCAGGATCAGAATGGTCGGGGTAAAATCCATAAACATGCCGATAAGAATAATAATGCCCATCATCACCAGCAGCATCAGCGTCGGGCTGTCGCTCAGCGGTAACAGCATCTGGGCAAAGGCCGCCGGAATATTGGCTACGGTTATCATATAAGCCGACAGCATGGCCGCCGCCACCATCAGCATGATCACCGCCGTCATATTGGCAGCATTGGCAACCAGCTTATAGAAATTGCGGAGTTTGATTTCACGGTAGATAAAGCAGCCGACAAACAGGGAATAAACGGATGCCACCACCGCCGCCTCGGTCGGGGTAAATATCCCCATCCGCAGGCCGACAATAATAATCACTGGCAGCATCAATGCCCAGCCGCTACGGGCCGTCTCTTTCAGGCGCTCACGCATCGGCATTTTAGGGTAGACCTTTAAGGTGCCCTCTTTGCCGGACTTACGCATCAGGATATTCCAGGTGACAACCAGGGAAAGCGCCATCAGCAGGCCCGGCACAATCCCGGCCATAAACAGCTTAGTGATAGAGACGTTTCCAATAATCCCGAACAGGATAAGCCCTATTGAAGGCGGCAGTACCGGGGCAATTACGCCCCCGGCACCTATTAGTCCGGCAGATCGTGCCGGGTCATAGCCTCCGGCTTTCATCATCGGTAACAGCATCGCGGCCAGCGCCGCGGTATCGGCCACCGCTGAACCAGAGAGACTGGCCATAATCAGCGCGGCAAAGACCACCACATAACCCAGCCCGCCGGGAATATGCCCGACCCAGGCAACGGCGAGGTTAACAATACGTTTTGAGATCCCGCCTGCCAGCATAAACTCACCGGCCAGCAGGAAGAAGGGAATCGCCAGCAGCGCAAAGTTATCGGCTCCCGGAATAATGGTCTGGATGATAATCTGCGGGTCAAACATCCCCTGCGCCAGCATCAGGACCACGCCGCTGAGCAACAGGGCAAAAGCCACCGGAACCCCGAGCGCCAGAGTCCCCAGCAATGTAATGACAAATAATCCGATAATCATAGTTTTTCCTGCTAAAAGATAAGGAAGCAGTCGGGTAATCAGACAGATAGCGGTACGCTATCGTCAGAGGCTATTTATTGCATACGGCCATGGAGTATTCAGCCTCATCAACGCGGCCCATTAGCAGGCGTACTATATTGTTCAGGCAGATAATGCCCATGCTGGCGGAGGAGAGATAAATCACGCCGTAGACCATCAGCAGCGGGATCTCACTGACGGGCGCGGGGTCGTCGGCAAAAATATCGTGCTGCATCCAGAAGCCATAAAACATCAGCGCGCAGCAGATAAAGACCAGCAGCTGGCTGACACCCCAGCAGACTTTTCTTGAGCTTTTCGGCAGCAGGACCTGGACGGTATCCACGCTCAGATGCTTCTGGTTGCGGGAGGCGACAATGGCGCCGAGGAAAATCACCCAGAAAAAGCAAAACCGGGAGAGTTCGTCTGAAATCGGAAAACCGGAATGAAAACCGTAACGCATAATCACGTTACCAAATACCATCACCATCATGCAGACCATGCACAGCACCATGACCGCTTCCAGTGCTTTAAAGAAAAGATTAATCAGCCACTGCATACTCTCTCCGGGACTATTATTCCGTCACACCCATCCCTGAGACGCCGCTATCTGCTGACGTCTCAGGGCAGAATTACTCAGACTTTTACTTTAAGGACTGGCGAACCTTGTCTCTTTCGGCAACGAAGTTTTCCACAAACTCAGCGCCGATGATTTTGGTGTGCTTGTCGAATACCGGCTGTACCACGGCGCGGATTTTTTCCATTTCTTCAGGGGATAAGGTGCTGATTTTCATGCCGTGTTTGGCCAGTTCCGTCAGGGCGTTATCCACCTGGCTTATCTCCTGCTCACGCTGGAAGGTCCGCGTCTCTTCTGCGGCTTCTCTGACTATCGCCTGCTGTTCCGGGCTAAGGGAGTCGAACCATTTTTTGGAGACCACCAGCGCAACCGGGGTATAGACGTGGTTAGTGGTGGTGAGGTTATTTTCCACTTCGTAGACTTTGTTCTGGTACATATCCACCACCGGGTGCTCGTGTCCGTCAAGAACGCCGGTCTCCAGGGCGGTAAACACTTCCGAGTAAGCCAGCGGCACCGGGTTAATGCCCATTGCCTGGAAGCTGTCGATAGCCACTTTGGTGGGCATCACGCGGATTTTCAGGCCTTTCATATCTTCCAGTGAGTTCACCGGATGCTTGTTATTGGCCAGGTCACGGAAAGCGCCGCCACTCCAGGTCAGGGGGTACATACGCATGCTGTAGAGGCTTTCGAGCATTTTCTGCCCGACCGGGCCATCCAGGACTTGAGCGGCTTCCGCATCGCTCTGGAACAGGAACGGGAAATCAAAGATTTGCAGCTCTTTCTGCCGTCCGGCTAACGGCGATAAAGCGCCCATATAGAATTGCTGGGTGTCACTCTGGATTGCCTGAAGCATCTGCTGTTCAGACCCGAGGGTGCCGGAGCTGAAGATATCGATCTTAATCTCGCCGTTACTTTTTTCTTTCACCGTATCGACAAAACGTTGCATGGCGATACCGCGTGGATGCGTGTCGGTGAAGGAGTGTCCCAGACGGGCGGTCTTAACGTCATTGGCAGATACCGTCATGGCCGTCATCATTGTACTTAATGCCAGACCGCCCGCCAGAACCCACTTGTTGATATTTTTATAGTTCATTAATGACATAGATAACCCCGTATTTATTAAATAAGTCAGATACAATTTTTATATCTGAACCACAGATTCATTACTTTTTCTTCCTGCATAATAGAATGCTAACAGGGAATAAACTCCAAATATAAAAACCAACAAAATACGCTCTGGCAGAGACCCTTTATTTATTTTAAGAACATATAACATACTTACCACCACCAGAGATTCAATAGTTCACTATCAAACGTTCGGCAATCCTATCCTGTAAAAAATCATTTTCACAGCCCATAATAAATACTCGTGAAGAACATCACAAAACATGTAACATTACGCGTAAAATAACTCACCAGGAGCATCTAAAATATTTATCTCAATTATTAAAAGCAAGAAACCAATAGAAAAGACACGCTGTCAGCACCTTTGGAATAAGATGTTTATCATTGTAGCGAAAACTAGTTAAGTAAATGATTTATAACAAGTTAAATGATTAGCGATGATTTATTTATGATCGCCGAAATGATCATGACTGGATGATTATAAAGCTATATCCATTTTATAATCATGATATAGCAATAATTAATATGAAGTAGAGATAATAATTATGATGGAGTTAAACAACACAGAACAATTGCTATTATCATAAAACTTGAATAACTATAACATGCCACACAGCTAACGCTATCCGCAGAAAATATTATTAATTTTACCTTGGTACATGTAATAAACTAGACGTAGATTATAAAATACAGCGTGTCAGTCCTGCATAGAATATAACGGCGTATTTTCTCATAATTGAAATGCTATCAGCCAGCTCCTTTGACTGATCCGAACTTACCCTGCAATACAGCTATTTATTATTACACCGCTATAAGGTGGCAGCAAATGCCATCTGCTCGATCATGACTGCCAGCATAGCGACCAGCATAATGATAACCAGTAGGCGGAGATGGCGACGGGGAGATTTTTTCATTTCAATTACCTTAAAGTGATATGACTCGTGTAACAAAGAGTATCGGAAGTTAAACTGTTTTAATATTACTTCGAACTGAGGAATATCCCAGATAAAGTAGCAATATTATTGATTAGAATCGTACTCAAGACAATTAAACACAGTCCTCCAGTCACGACCCTCGCTGTCGTTCACACTACCCTCATTGTTCTGAAGCAATTAAAACTGCGATGGTTCTCTCAGTTTTACGATCTTTTCTTACCATGTGAAAAGCTTTTCATACTATGGTATGTGAAAAGCTTTTCACATATTGAGGTACGCCACAAATGAATGAAAAAATAACGCAAGAGATCCTTACTGCCATTGGCGGTAAAGACAATATTGTTGCGCTTGAACACTGCGCGACCCGGTTACGTATTGTGGTAAAAAACAACGATTTAGTCTCTGCTGATACGATAAAAAGTATAGAAAAAGTAAAGGGATACTTCTATCAGTCCGGCCAGCACCAGATAATCTTAGGTACCGGTTTTGTTGATACGATCTATGATTTGATGACCAAAGATCTTCCCGGATCAAAAGAATCTGTTAAAGAGTCGGCTTATAAAAATATGAATTGGTTTCAAAAAATCATTCGTGCTTTAGCCGATGTCTTTATTCCTTTAATCCCTGTTCTGGTCGCCACCGGGCTCTTTATGGGCGTCCGCGGATTTGCAGAGCAAATGGGTCTTGAGTTATCGCCCGATGTTTTAGTGCTGACTCAAGTCGTCACCGATACCGTCTTTATATTCTTGCCTGCCCTGGTGGTCTGGTCAGCATTTAAAAGATTTGGTGGTACTCCGGTGGTGGGAATGGTGCTGGGTCTGATGCTCGTAGCCCCAATGCTGCCCAATGCCTGGCAGGTGGCAAGCGGCGGCGTAGAAGCACTTAAAATCGGTATCTTCCATATTCAAGGATATCAGGGCACCATTATTCCCGCCTTGATTGTTGGTATTTTTGGCGCAAGCGTTGAACGTTGGATCCGCCGCTGGATGCCAACGGTCGTTGATTTGGTCTTTACCCCATTTTTAACCCTTATCATTGGTGCCGCCGCTGCTTTATTTATTATTGGCCCAATCTTTACCATGGTTGAACATGGCGTAATGAACTCAGCCAACTTTATTATTAATCTTCCGTATGGGATTGGCGGCGGGATATTAGGTGCAACCCAACAGGCCTTAACCGTAACCGGGCTACATCACTCATTGATGGTGGTTGAACTGAATTTATTAGCTAATGGTGGCATCAACCCACTTAATGCCTTAATCACCGCATCAATGGCCGGGCAAGCTGGAGCCGCTATCGCTTTTACCTTATCAATAAAAGATAAAAAAGAGAAAGCGCTGAAACTCTCATCCATCGTACCTTGTTTCTTTGGTATTACAGAGCCACTGTTATTTGGTGTCACCTTAACCAATTCAAGAGTCTTTCTTTCCGGCATGATTGGCGGGGCTGTTGCTGGCGTGTTCGCCATGCTGATGCATATCGCTCCACCAGTAATGGGTGTGACTTTCCTGCCCGCTATTCCAGCCTATTTAGGCCATAACATGGGGCTGTATCTTCTGATGATAGCCATCGCCATGCTGGTCGGTATGCTCTGTACTAAATTACTGGTCAAACCCCAACAGCAGGCGTAAATAATTCATTTAAATTAATGAGTTAATCTGTAATCACTTATTCATAACTGACAGAATATTTTTAATATTCTGTCAGAAAATAAAATCAGGTAATAAAATCATGGCAAATGAATGGTTGGAAAATGCACAGCAGGTAATAGACAAATATTCCGTTGATTCTGGCGACCCATTCAGACCCGCTTACCATATTTCACCTAAAGCCGGATTGTTAAATGACCCAAATGGGTTGATTCAATTTAACGGCCAGTACCATTTTTTTTACCAGTGGAACCCCTTTGCCTGCGATCACAGTCAAAAGTATTGGGGCCACTATATCAGTGATGATTTAGTACAATGGCGAGAAGTCCCCCCGGCTCTGGCACCCGATGCCAGCTATGATGCCAATGGCTGCTATTCAGGTAGTGCTTTTATCCATAATGATGAACTCTATTTGTTCTATACCGGGAATTTAAAATACGGGCCAGAACAGCAATACCGGGCAAGCAGCCAGTGTTTAGCCAGAAGTAAGAATGGCATCGATTTTGAAAAAGTCGGCATTATTATTGACGGACAACCTGCGGGTTATACCGCACATTTTCGTGATCCTAAAATCTGGAAATCGGAGTCTGTCTGGTACGCGGTACTAGGTGCACAAACAGAAGCACTACAGGGTCGGGTGTTACTCTATCGCTCAGATAATTTAATCGAATGGCAATGCTTAGGCCCGATTGCAGGCGGCGGGATCCCGCCATTTGATGACTTCGGTTATATGTGGGAGTGTCCTGATCTTTTTTCTTTAAATCAGCGTTGGGTCATGCTCGCATCCCCACAGGGTTTAGAGCCTGAGGGAATGAAGTACCAGAATATCTATCAGTCCGGATATCTAATCGGTTCTCTTAGTACCGAGGATGTACAGTTCTCTACCCAACACTTTGAAGAGTTAGACCGGGGCTTTGAATTCTATGCTCCGCAAAGCTTTGAGGACGAACAGGGAAGACGAATTATGCTTGCCTGGATGGGACTGCCTGAAAAAAATGACCAGCCTACCGTCGACTATGGCTGGATACATCAGATGACTCTGCCACGTGAGTTAAGGATACGGGGTAATAAGCTGTTTCAGACCCCGGTGGCTGAGTTAGCCGCGCTGCGTCAGTCACATATCGCTCATCAGGAGCTGATTTTTGAAGGAGAATTAACGCTTGATGGCGTAGCAGGTGACTGTTATGAGTTGCGGACAGAATTCATTAACTTACAATCCTGTCTGTCGTTAAAATTACGCAGTAATGGGCGAGACCAATATATCTTGCTGCAGATTGATCCGCAGCAGAAAATCATTACATTAGACAGAAACCATGCTGGGTCAGGTGAAGGTGGCGTACGTCAGTGCCAGGTAGAAAGTCTTGAATCCCTGGAACTCGTTATCTATATGGATAAGTCGTCGCTGGAAATCTTTATCAACCAGGGGGCAGAGGTCTTCAGTAGCCGCCTGTTCCCGGATGCAGCGTCAACCGGTATTTATTTTGAAAGTGATACATCCTGTCATTTAAGGTCTCTGGACTTTTTCAGCTTAAAACAGGACGGTATCATTCAATAAGAGACGTCAGTGAATATTAAAGAGATTTCAAAGCTAGCGAATACCTCTCCTTCCAGCGTATCCCGAGTGATTAACTCCTCGGGATACGTCAAAGATGAAGTCAAAACACGTATTCTTAAAGTGCTGGAAGAAACCGGCTACAGGCCCAATGCATTTGCCAAAGCGCTTCACTCAAAAAAGAGTCATACCATTGGGGTGATTTTACCGAAGATTAATGCCACCTCTTCCGGGGAAAACGTCTCGGGTATTGATCAGTTTTTCAGCGCTAAAGGTTATAGCTTGCTGCTAGGTAATACCGATCATCAGGTGAAAAAAGAGTTAGCCTTTCTCGATGTGTTTAAAGAAAAACAGGTCGACGGTATTATTTTTATCGCCACATTATTAACGGCTGAACATCAGAAAAAATTTAGAAAACTCGGCATTCCCGTCGTCATCATCGGCCAGGAATCTCCTGAAGATATTCCCTGTGTATTGTTTGATGAGTACCATGCCACTAAAGAAATGGCTCAGCACCTTCTGGCGACGGGCAAACAACGTATTGCTTTTATTGGTGTCGATGAATGGGATATTTCAGTAGGCGTTCTGCGACATAAAGGCTACTGCGATGCACTAAAAGAACAAAACCTGACGCCTGACCCGGGGTTATTCGCCAAAGGTGACTTTACCCATCAAAGTGGTTTTGTCGCCTGTCGTCAGATTATGGAAAATAATACGGTCATGCCTGATGCCATCTTTGCTGCCAGTGACAAAATGGCTATCGGGGCGATGAGCTATTTATTCTCAATCGGTTTACGCGTTCCTGAAGATATCAGTATCTGCGGTGTCGGCGGCGGAACCTTAGCGCAGTTTTATAATCCGAAGCTAACAACTCTGGCCTACGATTATAAACAGTCCGGAATTATTGCTTCTGAACTATTGTTCCGCCAGCTGGATAATTCCTCTGCCGACACATTGATGCCACATAAAACCTATATCCCTTATGAACTGGTGATTGGAAAAAGCACTTAACCTGTCAGTAGAGGGTTGAGGTACTCAATCCCCCTCTCACTCAGGGATAAAACTGCGTCATCAGCATCATTAATAATGGCGTAGTCAGGGCTGAGAGCGCGGTAGTAAACAGGGTACTGGTTGCCGTCGCTCCCTGCATAACGCCAAACTTCTGCGCCATCAGATATACATTAATCCCGATAGCCATAGATCCTAACAGAACCACAACCTTGGCTTCAGCAGCAGGCAGGCCGATGGCAAGGGCAATAATAGCGATAACCAGCGGCTGTACGACCAGTTTTAACAGGCAAATCGCATAACTTTCCCGTAGCCCATCACGAATGTTGTAGCGTGATAAACTCATACCCAATGAAATAAGAGAAAGTGGTACCGCCATGCCTGCAACCATGCTCATGGGCTCCTCGATAACATAAGGTAATGGCCGATGCAGCAGGCTCCAGAGCATGCCTGAAATAATGCCGATGATGATGGGATTTTTAAAAACGCTGATAAGGGTTTTCAATACGCCCTGTAGAGAAAAATGCCCGCTACGCGCCCACTCTACCGATGCCGTCACCAGCGTCCATAGAATCAAACTGTTAAAAATCAGTACCAGTGCAATAGAAGGTAATGCCTGCGGTCCCAGTAGTAACGTGGCAATAGGTATACCTAACATAACATTGTTGGAAAATATTCCGCCCAGAGCAAAGACTGAGGAGGAGACAGGGTCGATATTAAAAAAACGTCTCGCAACGACTCGTCCTATAGCATAGACGATAAAACACCCACCAAAATAGGCAACCAGCAGCCCGAAGTTAACCGGTGGTGTTTTGTAAAATCCGCTCATTACGGTAAATAGCATGCAGGGTATAACAACGTTAAAACATAAGCGGTTAAGCCCTTCATTCACGCTTATCGGCCAGCCTGAAAAACGTCCTAGTCCGTAACCTGCACCAATGAGTATAAACAGGGGAAGTGATAAAGAAATTTGGTGGATCAGTTGGCTGGTTAAACTTACGGTGATCACAGTATATAAACCTTAAAAAATCGACGGCCAAAAATTAACTAAGATAGCGTTTAACTTTGCAGCTAAAAGCGCATCCACGCAATAGGGTCGAAAGCGGTATTATTGTGAATACAAGGAGGCGGCAAAGCAATCTAACCGGAATGACAATCTGTACCAGCGGTAAGTGATAAAGGTTAACCGCCCACGGCAGAGAGCCGCAGGCGATATAACAGAAGCATTATTGATAAATAATCTTAACCCGTAATATCGGTAACCTTCACTTTGCTACCTTCATTTGCTGAACGCGTTGCAGCATCTGCCGTCGCAATAACGGCAGTGGCGGCTTCTCCAGTTAAGAGTTTGACGAACTCTTCATCGGGCTCCATACCATTGATGATGTTGTGCAGATACTGCATTTCCAGCTGCATAATAGAAAACAGCCACATTGGCGTGCGTTTACCGGGTTTACCATAAGCGATAGCACCATCCATTTCGTTAGATTGATTCGAGGCTCGGCGATCGTCGTCCTCTTCCTGGGTTTGATGGACCAGGAAAGGCGTCTTTTTACCTTCAAGATACAGGGTTCCCGCAGTATCTTGCATATCAATACGAATCGCACCTTTCGTTCCCTGAATCAAGACGTAATGTTCCGGGTAATGGAAAGCTGACCCCCATTGCAACGTAGCAAAGCGGCCGCTGTGAAATTCACAGGTAATAAAAATAACGTCATCTTCATCACCAAAACCTTCGCTATTGTGCGCAACATTCCCCGCCGACATAGAGACAGTCTCAGGGACTTCATCCATTAAAAACAGTACGCAATCTAATTCATGAATATGGTGATACAAATGACCGCCCGATTTAGCACGGATCTTTTTCCATGAAATCGTTGCCTGTGCTTCCTCCCACCCATTACGCTTAGTATCAATAGTCAGAATATCGCCGATAACGCCTTTTTTTATTAACTCTTTGGCATGCCGAACACCGTTAAAGAAATTCATCACATGGCCTGCCATAAAGGTGACACCCGCACTTTTACAGGCATCAACCATCTCTTTGCAATCGTGATAGTTAAGAGCAATCGGCTTTTCACAAAAGACATGTTTGCCATTTTTAGCCGCTGCCAGCACCGGCTCTTTATGCTGATTATTGGGTGAAGCAACAATGACACAATCAACGTCTTCACGAGAGCAAAGCTCTTCCATAGTTGCGGTGGCAACACAATTAAGTTCTTCGGCTATCGCTGCCGCATTTTCAGGATCATATACGGCAGTGACTTTTGCATTTTTAACCTGACTCATTATCCGGGCCAGATCGGCACCAAAATACCCTGTACCGACTACACCATATCTTGTCATTTATTATACCCTCGGTATTTAATTCGTTAAGCTTAGGCTTCTTCAACAGATATTTTTTTAGCTTTACTAAGATAAATTCGTTCCCGACGGGCTTTTAATATATCCGGAATAGAAAAACCAAGAATAATTAAAATTGTTGCTGTCCAGAACGCTACAACGAAAGTTAATGCAGAACCTAATCCGAAATAAACACCAATATAGGTTGCAGCCATTGAATTAAATGTTCCGGATGTTGCCGCCAGATTGTAGATTAACCCGACGCCTAATCCGCGTACTTCAAGTGGAAAGTAGTCATATAATAATTTAGGCACCAGCCCACCGACGCCAACATTGGTAGCCATGAGCCCAAACAAGCAGGTACCCAGTAAGAAATAGTTATCCTGAGGAATATGAAACAGTGGGAAAATAAAAATAAAGGAAGCCAGTAACCCTATCGAGAATGTTTTTTTCAGGCCAATTTTATCGGCCAGCAGCCCCCAGCAGATATTACCTATAACCGTACCCAGAGCGGCTGCAGTCATGAGGTTAGAAACAACTTTGGTATCAAAATTGGCCTCCACGAGATAGCCGGGAAGCAATCCAAAAATCGGCCAGTTAGCACCAAAAATAGCAAACAAGATAAGAAAAACAACACCAGTCAACGGTAGCTGAGCGCCGTTAAATAGCCCTTTTATCGCAGAGGAAAAAACCTGCCAGGAGCCTTGTACCGGCTTACCCTGTTTTTGCTTCTGAGCTTCTTCCCACTCTCTGGACTCGGGGGATTTTGAACGAATATAAAAGACTAACAGAACGGGGAGAAGTCCGACAAAGAAGGCATTACGCCAGCCGTAGTGTTCGGCGAAGGCTGGCATAAAATAGGCAGCAAGAATATTACCGATACCAAACCCACTGACCAGAAAGGCGCTGGCTTTCGCTTTCAAATGTTTTGGCCAGCTTTCAACCGCATAAGTTGAAGCGCAGGCATATTCACCCGCCATTCCCATTCCGACAATAAACCGACATGCTACCAGAGTATAAGCGCCCATCGCCATGCCGCTTAGCCCTGTACCTACTGAATAGACAACTATCGACCACATCATTAGCGGCTTGCGACCAAATTTATCAGCCAGCAGGCCAAATACTGCACCACCGAATGGCCGACCAATAAATGCCGCAGTCGCGAGAAACGCACCTTCCATATTATTGAGACCGAGATCAACTTTAATTAAGTGCATAATATAAAAGATCAGCATAAAGTCGAAACCATCAAAAACATAACCTAGCCATGCAGAAAATAGTGCTTTTTTTTGAGGGGGTGTTATTTCTCGATACCAGGGGAATAATTTTATTAACATTGGCGGTTCCTTAGTGACTATTATTATTTAAATTTATTATTTGCAACACTCACTTATTAATTCATAAAGGCCGTACAGAAAAACGCCCTAAAGAGTTTATTAGTTTTAAATATAATCGACTTAAAAGCGGGATTTTACCGCAGTAAAATCCCGTAATGGAGAATAGTTATATGCAAGAAAATTATATAAAATCAGCCGCCATAAATGCCTCAATCGCTGCTTTTTTCTGCTCGCTAGTCATCGGGCGTAATGGACGACGAGGATCTCCTGCATCGATACCATGTAACTGCATGGCGACTTTCCCGGCCGCAACACCACCGTATTGCACCAGTACGCGGATAATCGCTATGACTTTATCCATACAAGCCGCGACGTCCTTCATATCGCCACGATTAAAGCTATCTATCAGGCGATGGTATAACGGTGCCGCATAGTTGTAGGTACTACCAACAGCGCCTGTTGCACCACATGCTAGCCCGGCAGGTAAGAACTCATCGACACCGAATGGAATATCAAACTGGCCGTTATTAACACGTAAACAGCGCTGATATTCATACATGTCACTGGAGTTAAATTTCATACCTGTCAGGTTTGGAATACGCTCACCTGCCAGCAACAGAAATTGTTCCATATCGATGCTTAAACCCGACATACCTGAGTGGTAGTAATAAAAGCCTTTTGAAGGTGCAGCCTCAGCGTTAATTCGGCAATATTCAACCAGGTCTTCAACATTACCGGGCTTAAAGAAGCATGGCCCAATCACTGAGGTGGCAAAAATATCCAGCGTCTCTGCATGTCGGCTCAACTCAAGGGAATCAGCAATACTCAGCGCTCCGGTATGTAGCGTGATACTCAGTTTTCCCTGACTTGCTTTTACCCAGCGCTCAGCAATTTTTTTACGCTCTTCAACAGAGCAATGGATACCCTCTCCGGTGGTTCCGCAAACGTAAACACCCGTTACTTTTTGAGCCACAAGATGCTCAGCAATCTGATCAATCACAGGATAGTTAACGCTGCTATCAGCGTTAAAAGGAGTATGTGGTGCAGCAATCAAACCTGTCAGTTTTTCCATATCAGCCTCTTCGGTGCTTTACTTCTAAATTTAAAATGGAATGAAATTACACTCCATACTAGAACCATTTATCACCGGTTGCAACTCCGCCTCTGCCCGTTCAAAAAGCAATTCGGTAAAGTGTGAGGAAAACCACATTAACGAAGCTATAAGCATAAGATAACCGTATGTTTTATATATTTTTAAAGACCCATCTGTAAGCAATTGAATGCAATGATGATTAGAAGTCTCTGTTTGTGAAAACTTTTCATCATTTTTGACCATGTTCACAAATAATCTAATACGCTCTTGCGGAGTTTTAGTTATTCAATATATGTTTCAGTGGAGTTTGACTCCAAAAATAATTTCAGGATGTAGTTTTCATCGGAAAGATTATCCACCTTCTATCTCGTTACACACATTGCTCGTTACAGGAGAGCAGGATGAGTACCATAAAAAACAGTACTGTCTGGTATAAAAGTATAAATAAATCACAATGGCGTGCATTTTCCGCAGCATGGATTGGTTATTTACTGGATGGATTCGACTTTGTTCTTATTGCTTTGGTATTGACTGATATTAAGGTCGAATTTGGTTTAACAACGGTAGAAGCAGCAACGTTAATTTCAGCCGCTTTTATCTCACGCTGGTTTGGCGGATTAATGATCGGCGCGATGGCAGACAAATATGGTCGTCGCCTGGCAATGATTACCAGTATTGTTCTCTTCTCATTGGGTACGCTCGCCTGTGGTCTGGCACCGGGCTATACCGCGCTGTTTATCGCGCGCTTGGTTATCGGTATAGGTATGGCGGGAGAATATGGTTCCAGCGCCACCTATGTTATTGAAAGTTGGCCTAAACATTTACGTAATAAAGCAAGTGGCTTTTTGATCTCAGGCTTTTCGGTCGGTGCGGTTGTCGCAGCTCAGGTATACAGTGTTGTTGTCCCTGTCTGGGGCTGGCGTTCGCTATTTTTCATCGGTATTTTACCTATCGTTTTTGCACTTTGGTTACGGAAAAATATTCCCGAAGCCGAAGACTGGAAGAAACGCCAGGCAGAGAAAACCCCAGTTCGCACCATGGTAGATATTCTTTATCATGGCAAAAAAGCAACTATCAACATAGCTACAACAGCAATTGCTGCGGCAGCATTGTGGTTCTGCTTTGCTGGCGGAGTGAGTAACCCTTTAATCATCACGATTCTGGGATTAATATGCGCAGCTATCTTTATTAGCTATATGGTGCAAAGTACCGGAAACCGCTGGCCTACTGGCGTGATGCTGATGATTATCGTGCTCTTTGCTTTTCTCTACTCCTGGCCAATCCAGGCGCTGCTCCCGACCTATTTAAAAACAGACTTGGGATATGATCCAACTGAAGTTGCTCGTGTGCTCTCCTTTAGCGGCTTTGGCGCTGCGGTCGGCTGTATTGTTGGCGGTTTCTTAGGTGACTGGGTAGGAACGCGTAAGGCTTATGTCTACAGCCTGCTAGCATCACAATTCTTGATTATTCCAGTATTTGCAATCGGTGGTGAAAATCTGTGGTTGCTGGGCGGACTGTTGTTCTTCCAACAAGTTCTTGGTCAAGGTATTGCGGGGATATTACCTAAATTGATTGGTGGATACTTCGATACCGATCAGCGCGCGGCGGGCCTGGGCTTTACCTATAACGTCGGCGCATTAGGCGGAGCGATTGCACCAATACTTGGAGCGCTGGTAGCCCAACGTCTGGATCTTGGCACAGCACTTGGCTCACTATCCTTCGGACTGACCTTCGTTGTTATCCTGCTCATTGGTCTGGATATGCCATCACGCGTACAACGCTGGATCCGTCCGGAAGCGCTCCGCACACATGATGCTATTGATGGTAAACCTTTTAGCGGAGCAATCACTAAAGGCAATCAGGTAAATACCGCCGTAGACAGTAAGTAGTAAACATGAAGGTTTGGTTTACAAATAACCCGGGCCAGACCCGGGTTATCTTTGTTTATCCTGTCAGGATAAGTTAAGCGCCGACATAGTGCGTAACTTACTCTCCCGCGCCTGTTCTGGCGCAGCCTGAACTAATAAGGTGTACAGCAAGTCGAGCACAAAAAGTTGCGCAGTTTTGGTTCCGATAGAATCCCCCTGCAACATTCCCTGCCGATTACCGTTGATCAGACAAAAATCTGCAACTTCGCTGAGCGGCGAGCCAAGATTATGAGTGAGTGCGACAGTTGTCGCGCCGCCCTGCCTGGCCAGTTTTAATGTATGCACAGTTTCTTGCGACTCACCTGAGTGGCTGATAGCGATAGCGACATCGCCTGCTTTTAATAATGCTGCCTGCATATACATAAAGTGATTATTAGTCACAGCATCAACCCGTAAACCTATACGCATCAATTTATGTTTCATATCTTCGGCCGTTATTCCTGACGACCCGACGCCAAAAATATACACCGAGTTGCTGGCACGTAAGGCATCAACCACTTTACCCACTTGCACCATATCCAGTAAGTTGAGCGTTTCAGACAGTACGTTATTAATCGTATTTTGTAGTTTTAAACCAATAGTATGGGCGTCGTCCGAGGTGCTGATTTCAGCATCCAGCATAGGGCTACTATTATTGGGTTCTGCCGTCGCAAGCTCAATGGCAAGATCCATTTTAAACTCATGGAATCCCTTATATCCTAGCGTTCGACAAAAACGAATAATCGTTGCTTCCCCTGCTTGTGTCTCACGCGATAATTCAGCAATTGATAGCTGAGTCGCATGGCGAGGAGACGTCAGAATATATTGGGAGATACGCTGAGCGGCGCGCGTCAGGCTATTTTGCATCGCGCCAAGCGTATCAAGTATTTTTCCGGGTTTAAGACGTGGGGATTGAGGAGGCATAGATCTCCTGATAATAAGTCATTCTGACGTTAAAAATAGGCGATACCGAATAGTCCATAGCCTACCCGGTTTAGGGTGAGAAAAAAAGCGCGATGTAAGCAAGAGGGGAAGAGCTTACACCGCATTGCGAGAAGTATAGTCTCGTTTTGAATAGTACTAATGATGAGATAGCTAAAGACAGCGGTGATGTACTTTAATGACTACCTTAGTGATCGTTTGCTCAACCTTGCTGATACAACCAGGTTTATGAGGTTCGCCGGGAAAAAATACTGCAAGCATGCCGGGTTCCATGGTGAGTGACTGCACCGGTTCGACAACATCACAAAGCTGATAGTCGTCATCCTGGTGGTAAGTATCCGGTTCAACGGCGGCATCCAGCGGACCAAAATCAATACGTTCGCTTCCGCTCAGTAATATCTGTATATCCAGATATTCTCGATGCTGTTCATAGCGCTTAGTATCATACTTCAGGGTATCGAAGGTCATTACGTTCATAAATACAGTATCGCCCTCAATCTCATAACGCCCTGCGTCGAGAGTTTCTGGTTGAAACGTAAGTGCCCGTTTGATGATATTAACCAATGTTTCACAGAGGCCCGTCTGTTTATCCAGATGTGATATTTTACCTAAAATCATGGTGTCACCATTCGCTTGTAATTATACAATATTTATATTTCTGTCATATGGATGAGAAATAAATATCCAGAGTTAATAATAAAAAGAGCAGCCATTACGCCCTATTTTATTATTTCGCTGTCGAAGACAAATAAATTAATCATAAAATACTATTTTAGTGATTTAATCTTCATCGCTCAGCCATAATGCTGCGCCCATCAAACCGGCATCATGCTGAAAATGAGCCGAGATAATAGGAACATGAAAAGCAGGTGGTAATTGAGTTAATAGCATCTCAACTTGCTCGCGATAATTTAGTGCCAGGCCAATACTCCCGCCCAGTACGACACATTCAATATCCAGGAGTGCTTTAAGGTTAGCGATTAACTGACAGATAGCCTGGGCGGAACGAGTCACAAGTTGCTGTGCATGCTGATGGCCAGATTGTGCCGCGAGAAAAATAGCTCTGGCGTCTTTACCCAGAAGATCCTGCCTGGCGGCAGCAGCAATGGCTCGACCAGAGGCAATAGCTTCAACGCACCCAGTTCGCCCACAGCCACAAAGCGGCCCCAGGGGATCAGCCTGACAATGGCCAAGATGGCCGGCAAAAGCATGGGACCCGGTTAATAATTTCCCATTAATAACAACACCGCCACCGACACCGGTAGATATTGTTATGAACACCATATTCTGGATATCTGTTGATAGCCGGGAATATTCAGCCCAAGCCGCTGCTTGTGCATCATTCAATAAGCTACAAGGCAATCCGGTGAGCGCTTCTATTATTGACTGAAGTGGAAAAGCATTCAGTCCCCCCAGATTATCCGGATTCAACGCCGTCAGAATACCCTTATCAATAATACCCGTCGAAGCTACCGCAACACGGGTGGCAAGATGCTTATAGGGTTTAACCAGGAAAGACAGAGCATACTCAAGATCGGCGGGGGTAGTGCTGCCTGGCGTAGGTATTTCTCTGCGTTGTGTTATTTCATGGTTTTCATCTATAAGCGCAGCCGCAAGCTTGGTACCACCGATATCAATAGCCAGTGTTTTCACAGGACACTCCAATTAACGTTTCACTGCGTCGCTAAACCAATGGCAAATATGTTCGATACGCGTTATCGCTGAACCGACCGTTACCGCCCATGCCCCATGATCCATTGCACTTGCCGCCAATGAAGGAGAATTATAACGTCCTTCAGCAATTACACGACAACCAGCCTTGCTGAGCGCTAATACCATATCCAAATCTGGATCGGTTGGCGTAACAGGCCCGGTATATCCCGAAAGCGTGGTGCCAATAAATTCGACACCCTGGCGTTGACAAGAAAGCCCCTCTTCAACAGTTGCACAGTCAGCCATCGCAAGTAATCCATGGTGTCGAATACGTTCCAGTAAAGGGACTATCTCGACTGGACGAGGCCGGAATGTAGCATCAAAGGCAATGATATCAGCTCCGGCACTGGCCAAATCGTCAATATCTTCCAGGTAAGGTGTAATCCGTACAGCTGAATCAGCAAGTTCGCGTTTAACGATACCGATAATAGGTACCTGAATGAGCGGGCGAACTACCTTTAGATTTTCGATACCTTCGATACGGATACCAATAGCACCCGCAGAAACAGCCGCCTGAGCCATTGCTGCAATAATTTCTGGCCTATCCATCGGGCTTTCAGGAATGGGCTGGCAGGATACGATTAATGCCCCGTTATCACATGCATTTTGTTCAAGCTGGGTTATGAGTGACATTCTGCTTTACCTTTCCCTTGTCAAATGAAGCTAAACTCCAAAAAATAATACACCTCGGAGCAATGCTACATCAAGGGATAAAAGAAAAAACTGTGAACAGGGTCAACCAGGAGACCTGCAGCTGATGATACCTGATGGAACAGATTCTTTTTAATCTGACTAATTTTTGTTATCTATCACATTTTGAAATAAATTGAGTTGAATTAAACACCAAATGATCACTAACTACGGAGCATTACTCCATCGGTGTTTTATGTCTGTCACAGGATTAAATTTTATGATGCTCAATAAAACTATGTGCTTAGTAACTTTTCTTATTTCGGCTTGTTTCATCACATCTGCTCAAGCAGAGAGTTTACCTGAAATCCCTGTCCCTATAAAAAATGGTACAGGTACTATAGATGATAATGGAGTAATTTATATTGGACTGGGAAGTGCTGGTTCAGCATGGTATAAGCTTGACCTTAAAAAAAATGATAAGACATGGAAAAAAATAAAAGATTTCCCGGGTGTATCTCGTGATCAACCTATTTCAATGATGCTCGATGGTAATCTTTTTGTTTTTGGTGGTGTGGGTAAAGAAAATAATTCAACTACACTCAGAGTATTACGTGATGTCTATAAATATTCACCGCAAAAAGATAGCTGGGAACGTGTTAATACTGAAGCACCTGTAGGCCTGACTGGACATACTGGCACTAATATTAATAGTAATACAGCCTTAATCATCGGCGGTGTGAATAAAGATATCTTTGATAAGTACTTGCTTGATATAGAGAATAATAAAGACAATGAAAAGGCTAAAAACACAATTATTAAGCAATATTTTGATAAGCCAGCAGAAGACTATCGCTTCAACAAGACGGTTCTTATTTATAATGCTAAAGAGAATAAATGGGGTAGTCCAGGAGAACTTCCATTCAATGCTACAGCGGGATCATCATTAGTTAATAAAGACAATCAAATAATCCTGATCAATGGTGAAATCAAACCCGGGCTACGTACCGATAGCGTTCATTATGCGGTACTGGAAAACGCTAAGATAAGATGGATCTCAAGCGATGCTCTTCCTCCTTTGCCTGGCGATAGATACCAGGAAGGTTTAGCTGGTGCATTTTCTGGGGTCAGTAACGGTGTGCTGCTGGTAGCTGGTGGTGCTAACTTCCCGGGTGCAAAGGAAAACTATCTGAATCATAAATATTACTCCCATGAAGGACTTAAAAAGACCTGGCATGATGAAGTCTATGGTTTACAAGAGGGTCAGTGGAAATATCTGGGGAAAATGGCACAACCTGCCGGCTATGGGGTCTCCATTAACTATGGCAATGATATTTACCTTTTGGGCGGGGAAAATAATCAAGGCAAACCGATATCATCGGTGACGACCATTAAAATGGTCGATGGTAAATTAACGACAGAATAAAACTTATTTAAATCATTTAATTGGCAAGGTATCTGGAAATGAAAAAATATAATACATTATTATGTATAGGATCTCTTATTGCCTGTACAACATCACTACAGGCTGCAACACTTGATTTTCGCCATGAGTATGCGGACTCGACAAGAATAAATAAGGACCGAATTGCAGTTATTGAGACATTACCCGGCGGTGTAGGTTTCTATGTTGATGCCAGCGTTAAATCTGGTGGAGTAAATGGTGAACAAGATAAGTTTCTTAGTGATGTTGTGACTAATGCCATCGAGCTGGGTATTAACTATAATTATAAATTAACTACTAATATTGTGTTACAGCCTGGATTTATTTTTGAAAGTGGTACAGATACCTCTATCTATAAGCCTTATTTAAGAATGCAATATAACTTTGATTCTGGTATCTATATTGCAGAGCGTTATCGCTATGATTATGCCAGAAAAACAGCGAACAATGTTGATGATGAAAAAACAAATCGCTTTGATACTTTTTTTGGCTATTCTAACAATCTGCTAAAAATAGATTATAATTTCACCTGGATGGATAGCGATCAAATTAAATTTAATAATAAGAAAACAAACTATGAGCACAACGTAGCTTTCTTATGGAAACTCAATAAGTCTTTTAGCCCATATATAGAAGTAGGTAACGTTGGCGTAAATAAAAATAGTAGCGATAGACAGACTCGTTATAGAGTCGGGTTACAATATAATTTCTAATACTGTTAATTGATAGAAAGAATACTGTTATTTGTTTGAATGTAGTGGATTACTGACCCACTACATTCTGCCAGCCGTAAAACAGCACTGACTCAGTCTATTATAATGCCTTAACTCAATAGAGAATCTTCTCATCCAGCCCCCCTGACCAGCCTTGCAGACCGATTGATCCTCTCAGCGAACGGCGAATTTATTTCTCACATATCACACAAGATCGCTCTTCCTGTACTGAAAATACGCCTATAATCAGATGGGTACCTTACGCCTGAATGGAATTCTGTACGCCTTTTCGACGTATAAACCCACTATCTATTCTCGCAGATTTTTATTTATCGCCTTTTTGGAAAAGGCGTTTAGCCAGAGGAACAGTGTATGGATATTACAATCAATCTTGCTGACACCGATATTACAAAACTTTCTGAACAACAATATGACGCCTATGCCTCTGAACTGAGAGCCAGGGTTAAAGAAATCTATCCAGAAAGCCACCTGATTATTACCCATTACGGCGATGTAACCCACTCTGTAGTCGATGGATTCCATGATAATGAGAAAGTACGTATCGTTATTCATGAACTACAGCAGGACGTATTTTCAAAGGGTTACTGGCGTAAATAATTATTGCTCCCTTGCCGGGAAGACTTATAACAGCAAAGCATGGAAACCCCAGTCGTCAGACTGGGGTTTTGTTTGTAGCCTTTTAGCTTTCCCCTGATACCGCGTTGGCCGCACTCGGTTAGTTCAGTCACATACTGAAGTAGGCTCCTTCATAACCTCCCTTGCCGCCTTGTCTCAGCGCAAAATCCTGCGGACGTATGAGTGTTTTCCCGATTACAGACGCAAAAAAGCCCAGTCTTTCGACTGGGCTCTTGCTTATTTGATGCCTGGCAGTTCCCTACTCTCGCATGGGGAGACCCCACACTACCATCGGCGCTACGGCGTTTCACTTCTGAGTTCGGCAT
>NZ_JANUEQ010000012.1 GCF_024807845.1 Klebsiella sp. BIGb0407 | reverse complement strand
GTATTTTCGTCGTCTGGCGGAGTGTGGCTGACGACCCGGCCGGAACGGACGGGAAGCCGAAGGTGTCACCGGGTTCTGCCTTTTATCTTTTGACCGTAGAGAGAACAGAGTAAGTCAGACAGTAAGACAACATTGCAGAGACATGCCCGACAGACCATTTATGTCCTGCAAGAAAAACTCATTTGAGTATCACACGCTGTCAGACAGCATTTTTCTGCCGGAATGCTGAGTATTAACGGCGAGTCTGTTTTGGCAGACTCGCCGTATAAACAGGCCGGTTTCAGAAGAGATGAAAGAAGACGCCAGGAAGAGAGAGACTACCCAGCCTTTTCTGGCCCATTAATTTTGTAAGTACCTTTGAGCCAGGCATCGAGAACAATCCCATTATCGCAACGCAAAAAAGTCCCGTTTTCCTTGGCAACGACTGCCATCGATCCTCTCTTTTCGCCACAAACCGCATCAAACTGGGCTTTTATCTTTGAGAAATTTTCAGCATTTATGATTAATGGAACGTCTATTTCCTCAGTCAAAAAAACAGGATAACGGTCGGCATTCACCCAGACCAGACGCTCTACGACCAACAACAGTACGAACAGCAATCCGATCCCCAGACAGGAATACAGGATACGTTTTAGCGTTGAGGCAAACTGACCACCGTCTCCGTTTTTTCGAGTCGCTACAGCCATCATTCATTCCTTTATGAAAAACTCATTGATTACGCCCTGGGGAAAAGTCACCGCAAACCGGGGCGTTTCCCGTCTGATTCAAAAGCAATCAGAGAGCCGACTATCATCGAACCACCCCAGATGACCTGGAAAAGCACATGCATCCACAGGCTGCCGAAGTCGAAAAACAGCCCTGTCAGCGGAATGAATAACAGCAGGGTTCCGGTGATGATGATCCGGCCTCCGACCCGTTTTTTTTGAGCCGGAGACATCTTTTTCACGGGCGGAAAATTTGCGACTTTACGTCTCAGAAACTCCCACATAGTTTTTCGCTCCTATTTCTGCCATCAAAGAGAGGCTCCCATGTCTGAAGTCATGAAAGCCACAACACACTGAAAGGTTAACCAAAGCGTTCCTGATGCAAATAGCGTATGTAAACGATGCCCAGAATACCCATTCCCGTCAGTATCGCCAGGTCTGGCAAGAGGGTGTGGAACGCACTGCTGAACAGTACGTCCGGGCCATCGTTCTCCCATAAACCCAGCTTGCACCCCACTCCCCAGACAGAAAAGGCTATGGCAGCAATCATTACTCCCCACTGCACGAGAAAAATGAGTATGTTATCCAGTATTCCAGGCTCATCTCTCCAGGTGATCACCAGAGCAATCAGGGTACAAACAACCTGTGCGGCATAATATCCGTTACTTCCAACCATGTCAGGTGCAGCAAAATGCATGACGAGTGCGAACAATCCATTTAACAGCACAACCAATATCCAGTATCTCATTTTATATTTTCCTTTTTCAGTACGCCCTTCTCTCCCCAGAGAACCAATTATTGCCGCATCATGCTCTGCTCTGGCCTGTCAGCTTATTGGGTATCATCCAGTTTTCCATTTTCCTGACCCACACCGGACTCTCTTTTGCCAGTGCGCCCGATTCTATCATCACGCGCCAGAACGGCTCCCCCGTCATCATCCCGCGCTCAAGAGACTCAAGCGAGGGAAAACGTTCAGCCCAGCTAAAGAACATTCTTTCAATATCATACGCGCGGATATCTGACCTCGACCAATGCGAGTACCAGCTGCTTACCGTTTCCGGCGTGCAGAATGCCAGCTCAATCTCCGCCTGTCCTCTGACGGCCTGATACGCACGCTCCCGCTGACCGCTTTCTTTTCGATGCTGCCGGGTATATTTTTCCGCATTCAGCTCGGACTTTCTGCGCCTGCGCTCCGTTTCCTGAAAGCGCGTCTCCGGGAACAAGCGCCAGCCCTCGGACAGGGAGAGAGGCAGCCAGCAACACGTTCCCCGGCTCTCAATCAGACGGTCAATCGTCGCTATCCAGTCCCGTTTTTTCCCCCGCAGCGTCTGGGTTGTCATTCCTGGCGAGAAAAAACCGATTTCCCTGACCGTAATGTGTTTACTGCCACTGAAAATCCGGAAGAACGCACGGGCATAGGGAAATTCAGCCACCGGGCTTCCCCGTTCTATTTTCTTCTCTGTCTCCGCAATCGCCTGCATGACACAACGGCGCTCATGATTCAGGGGTACCAGGGACATATTTGTCGGGATCATACCGCCCCCTCCATCGCCATAACGTTAATGATGCTCTCGATGGAATACCCTTCAGCCTCGAGACAGGCCACCAGGTTGAGCGTGTGATTGATGCGTTCAGGATCGAATTCCGCCAGCGTACTGATAACCGAGAACGGACGACCGGCTGCCGTCATCAGCACCACCATCCAGGCCGGGTTAACCTCTCCCGGACTGCATACCGCCACCTGAAATTTTTGATGTCCGGGCGTGAACCGTACCTGTACCGGGAAGAAACCGCCAAACTCGCTGCGGTATTCGCCGTTCATCGCCCAGGCCAGCGGGGTATTCAGGTCACGCATCACGGCATGGGTCAGCACACGCCGCAAGTCTTCCCCTCCGGCACGGTAGTCTTCCAGTTCATCGGAACGCAGGGTTTTGAGGACAGCAGTGGTGATGATATTTTTCATTGGACAGTCTCCTTATCGCCGCCCCGCAGGGCGGCGTGATGTTTATCAGGCAGCGTGTGGGGCAGAATGGTCAGAGTCAGTCGTGGTGTTCCCGACCTCCGGTTTTTCAGTTTTCGGGGAGTGCATCCATCCCGGCACCCAGCGCGTACCGGACAGCCACTGTTCTGCATGACTGGCGGCATCCCCTCGCTTCATTTTTTCTGCATCGGATGCCGCCCCTGTCAGCCCGGCATCACTCAGCGCTTCCGCAATCTGCTTTTTACTCAGCAGACCGAGAAAGTTCTCCGCTGTCGGCTGCCACCAGTCCCGAAGATGGAACCCCAGCGCGGCCTCCACCCCGTCCAGTTTGCTTTGGCGGGTATGACCACACTCCCGGCTCTGTACGCCGTTAACAGAACACGCCGTACAAAAGGTCATCAGCGACAGCAGCGTCTGTCCGTCGAGAGAAAAGAACGTGGTAAAGTCTCGCTTCCACCCTTCCGGCAGCAGGGCTTCCAGACGGGATTTTTCCTCCATCAGCAACTGCCAGGCCTGCCCTTCCTTTCCGGTCGGTGCCTCACTGGTCAGCTCTCCGTGATGTACCTCCAGGCGAAGCTCAAACGGGTGGGAGGCTGAGGTACTGTAGTCAAACACGCAGCTGCACAACCGCCAGACCATCAGGGCTACCGCTTTCTGCGGCTGCTGAATCAGTGCCGCCTGGACTGCCAGGGTACGCTCTGATGACATCTTTTTGAGCAGAGGCAGACTGATGCCTTCCGCCACATCCGGTGTACTGCGGGTGATGATATGAAGCTCGGAATTGTCCTGACCCTCAGCAGACGCGTCCTGCACTTTCTTCTGTACGCCCCGCTGGATACACAGTTCGTTGTGCTCCCAGCAGACCACCACGCCGCAGGAAGCCTTTGTCTCTGGCATCCAGGCGCGTATCAAAGCGGCCTGTTCAATCTCGTCGATGAACACCTGAAGCGCGGCCTCATCGTCAACCGTTTCAGCGGCTTCCTGGGTGGCGTAAAGTTCATCCAGGCGCAGCTGCTCGTCAGCGGAGTACTGTGCTTCAGGCTCCGGTAACAGCAGGTAGTTAGCCCGATCCTCCCCGTAGTTTTTTATCGATACATCCCGCACCAATGACCATGACCAGCCTTCCTGCTCCAGTGTCTGAGCGACCGATACCAGTTTTTCCTGCACCAGACGGTCGGTTAACACGCTGTCAGCCGTTCCGTCGCCCTCCTCGGCGCTGAACAGGTCTTCACGCACCGCGCCTCCTGCGGCCTCATAGGCCTCGCGTCCTACAAACACAAAACGGGGGGCTGTGACGGATATTTCAGTCTCTGTGATCATGCGTTTCAACAGATGAGCTGGGATGTGGTTATAGGACTCTCTCGCCCGGGTATAGACCTCCACCTGACGCGCCTGATCGGGTTCAAGACTCAGCGCCTGGCACTGCTCCACATCCAGTTTGTTTTCGGCCAGTAACGTCAGCAGTTCGGGTGCAAGGTTGGCCAGCTTCAGCATTCTCTGGACGTGACGGGCACTGTACCCGAGCAAGCCACCAATCTCTGCCGGGGTATTGCCATCAACGGACATGCTGCGAAAACCGATGATTTGTTCTGCCGGATGCATACTTTTGCGCTTGCCGTTCTCGGTCATGGACGCCGCGCGCGCCAGATGAAGGGGAACCGCTTTGTACACAATCCACTCTTTGTCCGGGTCAACCTGTCCGGCCTCGACGAGCAAGCCGATCGCTTTGGTTCGCCCTCCCCCGCAGACCACTTCCAGACGCCCGTCCTCACGCTCAACTACGACCAGGTTCTGCAACAATCCCACCGCCTGAATACTGTCGGCATACCCCTGAATTTCTTCCGGCGTATGAGGGATCAGACGACTGTTCAGCTCCCCGATAAACAGGCGGGAAAACGAGGTCATACGGACTTCTGCTGCGTCCAGAACGGATTCCAGCTCTACGGAAACCGCCGGAATATCGTCCTTCCGGGTAGCCTTTTTGGCTGTTTTTGCTTTAGACTCTTTTACTGACATATTTGATACCTCATTGTTGAGAGTGACCGTATCGCCCTGTGGATGGTGCTCCGACAGGGCATTTTTTTCTTACGACTGATGCCCCTTCAAACGTTTTTCACATCCTTCCCTGTTTTTAAAAACCCTCACCCGTTGAGTTTCAGGAGCCGCGGTTTTGATGTTTGCGGGAACCTGCTGGTCTGTTCCCGGTGTTATATCCTTCACCCGTTTGAGAACCCTCGCCGCAAGGGCGTAAACCAACGCGAGCCGGTGCAGCTGTCCGGGCGTGAGCGGAAATTTTTTTCGGTCTAATGGAGCCTGCGGAATGGCCGGAAACAAATTTATGGCGAAAGGCTTGCCGTCCCTGGACAGCCAGACGGATTGTGCTTGTCTCAGCCCAGGCGAAGGGACTTAAACGGAAAAATAGGTATACGAGGAGGAATGAGCAGGGTTCAGCTGCAACGACGTAACGCGGCAGGCGAAACGGCGTTGCCCCTTACATCCCGACGACGTTATTTTCGGCGGGATGCGATGAGCGCAGGCCACGGCGCGACAAAGCGGCGTATTCGGAAGAATGCTGCAAGCGGAAAGCGAAAAGGATGGAAACCCGAAGGGTCCGGGATGAGACAGGCACTGGCTCAGTGCGCAGCATGACAGCCTGGCCCCGAAGGGGATTCGCCCGGCACATGGCCAGGACAATCAGATTAACAGCCGTGTAAATCAGTAAAAAATCCAGGCAACAACGAAAGCGATGACAACAATTGCACAATAGAAAAAGATACTGCCTGAGAATTGAGACAATTCGTCTAAATGCTCCTTTCCTTGTTTATTTAAATGATCTATTGCCTCATGTCCGTCAATGGCCTCGATGACATAAGGATATCGGGCGAACCCCTTTCCTTTTTAAATCCCTGGACATTTCGCGCGTTACATTTTTTTCCACGACGGCTCTCGTCTCGTCGTCTTTAAGGAAAACCACAAATCTGGTCATCTCTTTCCCTCGCATACGCTGCCGGCACAACAAAAGCCCACCGTAATGAGCTTTGTCTCAGTTACCCTGAATCATTAAGTTTATTTATACAGACCCGTTTTGGTGGAAATAACGGATTCAGACATCGAATATTTCTGTACTTTATCGCCATCAAACATCACAACCAGTTCTTTTTTAGTTCCGGATGCAGAACTTCCGAATAAATTAACAATAGGAATGTAATTAACGGCATCAGAAGAGACGTCTGCCAGCTCGTAAGTCCAGATTTCCTTGCCACCATCCGTAAATGACGTTTTTGCAGGCGACCCAAATATCGTTTTAATCTCTGATCGTGTTGTCACACCTTCGGTAATTTTAGACTTTACACTTACCTCGGTTTCTTTTTTTAATGAATCATTTCCAGAAGATACACACCCTGTTAATGCCAATCCCATAATTACAGCTATAACCAGCTTTTTCATTGTATTTTTCCTTTTATTACAACTGGAAATATCCTATCACAATGAAAAACAAAGATAATAACCCGGTCAAAAAGAACACGAAAATGTATATTGCAAAACAAACAATACACATTAATTACAACAATAATTTAATATCACCCTATTTTAAATTACATATTTAAATGCTGAACTTTATGTATTCCGCTCTGAATTCCCCGCGCCGCGCATAAGTTGTGTATTGTTTTATCGATACTCATCACGTTCATTCAGGTGATATATTTCGAGTCGGGTCTGCCTCTTATAAAGACGAGAGATACCGTCTGATACCAACACAGATGTGATAATCAATAAGGGAGAAATAGCGTTGGAAAATGTTCTGCTCGACTGCTGTCACTGCCAGGGTGAAGGAACCTGTAAAAATGGTATTGAGGGAAAATCCTGCCTCGTCTGTGCTACGAGGCTGGCGAATAATAATGAAATACCGGCACGTCTATGGCCGTTTAACAAGGAGGAATACTACAGCTCATTCTCCGGACTGGTTTGCAGCTGCTGTGGCGGATTAGGAAAGACAGACACACTGACCTCAAGAATGAACAAGAGGATGCCCGCAGCCTTGGCCAGTATTTTACCTTTTGTCTTGCTTGCACTTTCAATAGTATCTGGGGTAATTCTGGCGTCTACTGGTCAGGGCGAGCAGCTGTTCTTTTTTCTCACGACAATCACCAGTTCCTTTCTGGGTGCCGTGACCACATACTATTTTGTCAGGGACAAGCGTTAACCCCCTCCGTGATTCATTTGCGAGAGAGGACGGAAAGCGGCGCGGAGCGCAGCATTCGTCCCCTTCTCCGCAGGCGCCAGCCTGCAAGGGTTTTCCCGCGCGCTGACAGGCGATTTCCACCGCCTGCCGCCATACTTATTGCTTAACGCTCTTTACCGCCCTGTAGTATGAAGTGACCGCCAATGAAAACCGCACACTGGCAAGTCATATAGGAGCATATCTCATCCATAACCTGCGCCATCGTCAGTTCACGCTGGCCTGAATCACGGCGCCGGGCATTAATGAGTGCTTTGTACTGCCACAGAATATCGCGGGTTTCTGGAGCGAGTTTCATTTTTTATTCTCTCTGAAAGGCGGGTAAACCCGCCGGATGGTATTCAGTTGCTGAAAACATAGCCGTCATGAAAAACATAACTGCCGCAGAACAGATCACGCGCATAGGCTCCATAATCGAAGTACATGCGCAGTGACTCCGGTACATCATCCAGCATGCCGCTATCGTCAATCATCCCCAGGACATACTCTTCCTCGTTTTTCGCCTCGCCGCGATACGCATCCTCAAATTCGTCATAATCACAGCGACCGGTATACTCCGCCCAGGCGATAAAGGCGGCTTCCGAGTGTTCCTCTTCAGCACGTTTGTACGCGTCGATAAAATCCCAGTTCACAGCACTTTCAGAGACGAACTGTGACGGGATGCCTTCCCAGTCCTGGAACATGAATTCGGCATCCAATTCATCTGAGTGCAACACCTGGCAAGCCTTATAAAAATCATTCCTGCCGTCAAACACAGTCAAATCAAGCCATTCCCCGAAAATACTGCCGTCGTTGTATTTGTGATAAGTCCCCACATAGACAGCAGGTGTGGTCGTCGTATTGCGCATAAAAAATCCTCCGAAGTCAGTGTTGTCTGTGAACCGGCTTACGCCGTGCCGACACGACAGCCGGGCGAAAAGCGGAGGATGCAAGGGCGTTACCGAAGCCGCAGCGCAATAAAAAGCAGGAGCAGGCTGAACGGTTTGACGGCGAAAACTGAGACGGAAAACAACGGGAAGACAGCGAATAATACCTTTAAAATAGATTGTGACCGGGTGAAGGTAACGGCGTTTACTCTCCCCTTGCATCAGCAGCGACCCGGCTATAGTAGAGGCACGGCGTTTGCCGCCGCGCACACGAAGCTTTACCTGTCGCTAAGCCGGAACAGGGTGGAGGCTGCGCATGAGAAGCGGAGCGTGCCGCGCGACATCCTGATTGAAAATGCCGGGCACCTCTACCCGGCTACCGTTAAGTTCTTCTTCTTCCATAGCCTCGATAACAAACTGCAAGTACTCCAAGTTAAACCCGATATTCGTGTCGTGGCGGTCTTCTGCACGCTCCATCGCGACATCGTTCTTGTCTTCATCGAGTGACCCATCCAGTTCAAGCAGATCCTCAGCCAGCCAGAAGTAGCACAACACATCCGCCAGACGTTATCTGAACGCCGCAACGGTCATTCTTCTGGCCGATGAACACTGTCAAAAACGTCACTGGCTACATCATCCCTGCACCTGTCTGTATCTTGTTACTTGTAGATTCTAAGATAAGAGCCATACTTTTGCAGATTGATAAAAATGACAATCAGTCAGACGCCTCCATCAATGCCTGAATCAGCAGTTCGTCGCGTAGGATATCGAGCTGATAGAGAAATACCGTCCTGCTCAGTGATAACGTACTGCATGCATGGCATCTCTTGTAGAGTATTTTGTGGTCAACGAACCCCCTCTCACACCACGAATCACATTACACCTCAGAATGAGCAGAGATAGAAAGCGTCGTAATCGCTCTCCGGCTTTAGCCTGAAACTCTGTTTTGTCTGAGCAATCCACTTGAGGTGATGGTGGGTGATTGACTCGCCCGTTTAATCTTTGGGTATTTTATCCCCTTCCTCTTCTATTTAAGGTCTCCAGTCCCCTGTTGTCAGTGTGAATCCCATCGCATTTTCTCACTCGCAATACAAAATGAGACATCATGCAAAATCGATATTTAATCGGAAAACAAACAAAAGTTTGTTTATATCTGAAGAATTTTCATCCGATTGTTTTTTAAGTATTTTTACCAGCATAAAATATTAAATGACATTTAATGATATTTTTTAGTCCATTACAGACACAAATAGTCAGATTAATAGCTTGAGGCAGTTCACAAAAATAGGTAATACATGCGCATTCATATTTACTACGATCGCCTTCCCAATTCGCTCTTAAAACATCTCTTCCCCCTTTACTATTTTTCAATGGAGGCTTAAAACAAACGAATGTTTAAAAACAAACAAGTGTCCAATATGACTAGCCGAGAAAAGCAAATATTGCAACTTCTAAGACGTGACCCTTTGATCCCACAGCAGGAAATAGCCGATGTTTTAGGTATTAGCCGCTCTGGTGTAGCAGGACATATTATGAATTTAATGAATAAGGGATATATAAAAGGAAAGGGATATATTTTATCTGAACATAGTTATGTGGTGACGGTTGGCTCCACTAATATGGATGTTTGTGGATACTCTAATACTAAATTAGTTTACGAGGACTCCAATCCAGGAAAAATAAAATGCACTCCAGGTGGAGTAGGCCGAAATATTGCACAAAACATCGCTTTATTAGGTCAAGAGTGTCATTTAATTTCTGTAGTCGGTGATGATTTCTACGGTGAAACGCTGTTAGAACAGGCTAAGCTGGCCGGTGTGCATATTGATAATTTCCATAAACTGCACGGTGAAAGTACCTCTACTTATGTTTCATTATTAGATGAAACAGGTGAAATGCTGGTTGCTATTAATGACATGCAAATCCTGGATAAACTGACCCCGGCTTTATTAGCGACGTCAAAAATCCTTATTCAACATGCTGGCGTATTGATTGTTGACTGTAATCTTACTGAAGATGCCCTGGCATGGTTATTTAGCCACTCAGGAAATGTTCCTGTATTTGTCGATACTGTATCGGCATTTAAAGCTCCGAAAATTAGAAA
This sequence comes from Klebsiella sp. BIGb0407, assembly GCF_024807845.1. Lineage (GTDB taxonomy): Bacteria > Pseudomonadota > Gammaproteobacteria > Enterobacterales > Enterobacteriaceae > JGM124. Next base: position 99,552 of record NZ_JANUEQ010000012.1, on the reverse strand, counting down.
CTGGCTGTCACATATCCATACGCTGAAACCTAATCGTCTGGAAGCTGAAATTCTCAGCGGTATGATTATCAGTAGCCCGCAAGATGCTCCGGCTGCTGCGAACTGGTTCCATGAACAAGGAGTACAACGCATTGCACTCAGTATGGGGGCTGCCGGCGTTTATTACAGTGAGATTGGCGGAGAAAACGGCTGGTCTGCCCCTCTGTCGGTCAACATCGTTAATGTGACGGGTGCAGGTGATGCCATGATGGCTGGGCTAGCCAGCTGCTGGCTTGAAGATATGACGCTCGCTGAAAGTATTCGTTTTGCCCAAGGGTGTTCTGCCCTGACTCTTTCGTCTGAATTGACTAATAACCCTAATCTGTCGAATGGCAGTGTTCAAAAACTATTGGAATTACAATCATGAAAAACAATGTTATCACCCATGAATATCTGGATATCTCACCCGAAGTTTCTGAAGCATTAGCCAATAATCGTCCTATTGTTGCTTTAGAGTCGACCATTATTTCTCATGGAATGCCTTATCCACAAAATGCAGAAACAGCCTTAGCCGTAGAACAACAAATTCGTGATAACGGCGCGGTACCGGCCACTATCGCTATTATTAACGGCCGAATGAAAGCGGGCCTAACACGCGAAGAGATTGAATTACTGGGCAAAGAGGGCCACAACGTGGCGAAAGTAAGTCGTCGAGACCTGCCATTTATTATTGCCGCAGGTAAAAATGGGGCCACTACTGTGGCATCAACCATGATTATTGCTGAGATGGCCGGGATCCATGTCTTTGCTACCGGAGGAATTGGTGGCGTTCACCGTGGAGCTGAGCAAACCTTTGATATATCAGCCGACTTACAGGAACTGGCGAAAACTAATGTCGCGGTTATTTGTGCAGGGGCCAAATCGATTCTGGATTTAGGTTTAACCACCGAATACTTGGAAACTCACGGTGTACCGTTGATTGGCTATCAGACCCACGTATTACCAGCATTCTTCTGTCGTACCAGCCCATTCTCCGTCAGCATTCAGCTGGATGAGCCAGAGCAAATTGCTAAAGCCATGAGCACTAAGTGGCAGTCAGGCCTGGAAGGCGGAATGGTCATTGCTAACCCTATCCCTGAACAATTTGCGATGCCGGAGTCAAAAATTAATGCCGCCATTGAGCAAGCAGTGGCAGAGTCAGTAGAACAAGGTATACACGGTAAAGACAGTACTCCATTCCTGCTGGCGCGAGTAGCAGAACTGACCGGGGGAGACAGTCTTCACTCAAATATTCAACTGGTATTCAATAACGCAAAACTGGCCGCTCAGATTGCATGTTGTTACCAAAAAACGGCAGCTTAAAACAGCGTTACTCCTTAAGTTTTATCCTGATAAAAATAGCTAAATAAAATTCCAGCCTGAAAGGTGGAGGAGCCTCTGTATGCTCTCATCCCCTTTCAGGTATCGGCGTATATATTAAAGGAACGGCTTTATGGATCTATTACGTAGCTTGTTAGGTATTGCTATATTGCTTCTGATTGCCTTTATCTTTTCTAATAACCGGAGAAAAATAAGTTTAAGAACAGTAGGTGCCGCTTTAATTTTACAAATTATACTCGGGGCGGTAATGCTGTATGTCCCTGCAGGGAAATGGTTAATTAACTCTATAGCCAGTGGCGTAAATAAAGTCATTTCATACAGTGACGCTGGGAGCTCTTTTATATTTGGCGGGCTTGTTGGCCCCAAAATGAATGAGCTATTTGATGGTGCTGGCTTTGTTTTTGCATTTCATGTATTACCAGCGATTATATTCATTACATCACTTATCTCTATTCTCTACTACATTGGTGTCATGGGATGGTTTATTAATATACTGGGTTACCTGTTCCAGAAGATGATGCGCGTCAGCAAAGTGGAAGCATTCGCCGCTGTCACCACTATTTTTCTTGGCCAAAATGAACTCCCTGCAGTGCTCAAACCTTTTATCAATAAAATGAACCGCAACGAGCTGTTTACGGTGATTTGTAGCGGCATGGCATCTATCGCTGGCTCGATGCTGGTTGGTTATGCCGGATTAGGTGTTCCGATTGAGTATTTACTGGCCGCTTCATTAATGGCTATTCCTGGCGGGATCCTGTTTGCCCGTATGCTGAGTCCAGCGACAGAACCTTCTGAGGTTGAGTTTAACCAGATCTCATTCAGCGATAAACGCCCGGCAAGTGTTATCGAAGCGGCGGCCAATGGTGCCATGCTGGGGCTAAAAATTGCGGTCGGCGTTGCCACCGTGGTAATGGCATTTGTCGCCTTAATTGCCTTGATAAACGGTATTATTGGCGGTATTGGAGGCTTATTTGGCTGGCCAAGTATCAGCCTTGAAAGCTTACTGGGTTACGTTTTCTCCCCTATGGCCTACATCATGGGCGTGAGCTGGGATAACGCAGCACTGGCAGGTGGCTTGATTGGACAAAAACTGGCTATCAATGAGTTTGTTGCTTACGTAAATTTCGCCCCTTATCTTAAAGATACAGTCCATGCCTTGGATCCAAAAACCATCGCCGTTATCTCTTTTGCTCTCTGTGGCTTTGCTAATTTTGGTTCCATCGCCGTGGTGGTGGGAGCGTTCAGTGCCGTCGCACCGGATCGCGCTTCAGATATTGCCCGATTAGGTTTACGCGCTTTACTGGCAGCGACTCTATCGAATCTAATGAGCGCAACCATTGCGGGATTATTTATCGGACTGGGCGCATTAACGATAGTCTCATGATGAAAAGTGAAACTCGACTTATGCTTTGCCTCGCATTTAGCATCGGTATTTTATCTGCCGTCTGGGCGTGCTTGGCTGAACAATTACTGCTGATGAGCTGGATTGGCTTTTTAGGCTGTACCACTTACTTTGCCATTCCGATTAAAGGGCTGACTGGTCTGTGTCGCGGTATCGCCGCAAATATCAGTGGTGTCAGTTGGGCGGCTATTGTGATGGCACTCTCCACGTCAGCAAGCCTGAGTTATACCGCTGCTTTGACGGGTATTATCTCTTTTGTGATGTGTGCCCAATCTCAACTACGCGCTCTCTTCTTTGTTCCAGGGAGTTTTATCGGTGCCTGCGCCTTATTTGGTTCACAGGGAAGCTGGATGCCGGTGGCATCAACTCTGGCCCTGGGTGGGTTATTTGGTTTTCTTATGCAGTACAGTGGAACTTGGGTAGCTCGCCAATGGGACTTCATCAGCCGCTAACTTATGGGGACTCACCAACATCATTTAACCTGCTTTAGTGAGCCCACCCATTACTGAGGAATCACAGTAATGGGTGGGTGAAAAAGACAGGCATGTCAGAATTTTTTCCGTGATGCTTTAGCTCCGTTTCACAAATATCGACAAAAATACTTTGCTTGATGCCACCATAGCCTCCATAGATGACGCATCTTTGACGCCGACCAGCATCGGACGTTACTTACCCTGTACTGGTCAGGTCAAAAGTGAAATAAAACGCGTATTCAATGTATAAAAACGCCGTGCGGCGATTCTTTTGAAATCAATCTATGTTTCTTAGTGCCTTTGATTTTCGTATTTCAACAGCGCAGGCAATTTTTGAATCAAGTAAACGAGCCACTGCGCCAAAAACGGGCACAATGACTGAATTTCCAAACTGTCGGTACGCTTGGGTATCAGATACGGGGATCCGAAAAGTTACTTTTCCAGGTTGCTCAAAGCTCATTAATCGCGCACATTTTCTAGGGGTCAACCTACGTGGACGGTAAGCCATATTTTCGGGATCATTAAATTCCTGTTAGCCAATAGTCATATCCCACCACAGTCAATTAAAATTTCAGATCCATCTTTGTGGTACCGGATGGGTCACTGTTTCAACGGACACCCTTGGCTGCCGGAATAAATGCTCCAGGAGATCCCCCAGTAAAAACCGTTCATCACTGCAATCATCAGCGCCCAGATACTGCCCGTTGATATACAGGGCTCACACACCGTTTTCCAGGGTAATACAGGTCAGTTAAACATACGTCGACATCCTCAGCATCCGGCACCCTTCTGTGCCGAACCCTCACAGTAGACGGGCATCAGGGCGGTGCGGAGACCGTAGCGCGACATGAGAGAGCTGAACGCACCGTGAATGTCGGGAACGTGCGAGCACGGCACATCGGCCCAAAGATACGGACATCCTTATGTCACTCACCCACAGGGTTATGCACCGAATCGGTGGATAGTTTTGACGTCTTTTTTCAGGCAGAACAGCCTCCTGGTTGAAACGGGATCCATCCAAGCGAACGGCGAACGCCATCACTGACGCACCAGAGCAACCGGGAACGTTTAAACTGTTTCCGTGCATTGCCGTGGTCGGCGATAACTTCCTGTACGGTAGCGCTGCCGATGGTATAGCCGTGCTCTTTCTGCATGCCTGCCGTCCTTTTTTTAACATCAAACGCCGACAGCCAATTGGGAGCCTATGCACCAAAAGCACCAGCGTTGCTGTATGCCGCGCAGGTTATCTCGTTTGCCAGATTAACGACCTGATTGACCACAAAGGCCATCTGCCGCAATACGGCGGCGTGTTTGTCTTTTACTCTGACTGATAATGTTTTGGTCTGAGTGCTCATATATTTCTATAGTAATAACGTCAGAATGCATTTTCAAGGTTGGTCTATGGGCATGACTTATCGGGCGGGGCGGTATTCAGCGCCACACATCTGGAAACGTTGGAGAGCATTTGTTGCAACGTATGCGAGCTATTTGACTGCGAGCTGATGGAGTTTAACGGGGAGTCGGATCACGTTCATATGCTGCTTAACTTCCCGCCGAATATGGCGATCATCAAGCTGGTTAACAGTCTGAAAGGGGTTAGCAGTCGCAAGATGAAATTGCATCATCTCGATTTGCATAATCCCACGGAAAAGTCAGACGCGCTTTGGTCACCGTCATACTTCGCTGGTAGCGTGGGCGGTGCACCACTTGAAGTCATTAAGAAATAAATTGAGCAACAGAACCGGCCTCACTAGCCTGCTTGCGCGGGCTTTTCTCTTCCTCCTCCACCTGAAAGAAAGGGACTTCCCGCGAAAAGCCTTGGTGACAAGGCCAATCGCGCGCTTCTAGCTGAAGTTTTGTTCCGTATAAAAAACAGAAAAAGTAGTTATAGCTTACACTTTGAATGGTGTCGATGATTACTTTAAAAACTGGGAATTTCAATCTGAAATTAAATCATTTAATCAATATAAATCAAATTGTTAGATATTAATTCATCGTGGGGGATTAAGGATGAAAAACAGCGAATAAATAGGGTTTTTAGTCGTATGTTCAGGACACCCTGACATCCCAAATCCTTTACGTGCCCTTTTCTGAGGCACTTCGCTTGTTCAACGCCTCGCTACCGAATAAGAATTCGTTCACCATTTCAGAGAAGATACTTCTCATCAGGTTTTAATTCCCTCGATAACTGAAAACAAGTTTAGTTTTTCACTGTAACTTATTGCAATAAGACTAAATACAGACCATATTTGAACCTCCGCATCAAGAGGTTGCTATGAAAGTTGAGACTATTAGTTACGTAAAGAAGAACGCCGCATCGCTTGACCTTGAAGAGCCGATTCTGGTGACTCAGAACGGTATTCCGGCGTATGTGATTGAGTCATATGTTGCCCAGCAGGAGCGTCAAAACGCTATTGCGCTATTAAAGCTGCTTACCATTTCAGAGAAAGATAAAACTGATGGCCATCTGCTTACTAAAGAACAGTTACTGGCAGGGCTTTAATGGTGATTGTGATTCAGTACACCCGAACGGTAAAAATCTGTCTCGAAGATATCGTTAATCATTTACGGCGTATAGAGGTGGAACCAAAAGAAGTGATCAGTGGCATCATTGAACACTTCGAAAGCCGGATTAATGAGTTTCCGCTCGGATGTCAAATCTGTCCGGAATTATTGAAGATTGGCTGCGCAAAATATCGGGAGTGCAATACTCCGGACGGCTACAAAGTTTTGTATTCGATAGAAGATGACATAGTAACAACACACGCGATACTTTCTCACAAACAAGATGTTCAGAATCTATTATTCAAACGCCTTATAAGCCTTTAAACCTGATCCAGATAATTCTGACAAGCCTCAATGTTTCTTAAATATTAAAAAATCATCGAACAATAAACTTCTCCTCATTTCTAAACTTTTTTTCGAACTGAGGAGGAGTTGGACAAGTCTCTGACGCGTCAGCCTGGTAATATTTTTATTGAGCATATACCGGATTCTCCGTTTGGATGCGCCGCAAATGGTAGTCCACCTGATACTCACTGGCATTACGGAACATCACGGAATAGTTAAGAAAATCCCCGCTATCACTGTAGGAGAGGGATGTAATACGTAGTAGCGGCATCTGTTCAGATACGTTCATCGACTGCGCCAGCTGCTTGTCCGCCAGCACAGGCGTCAGCGTCTCATAGTTACCGCTGATGGTTACCCCGCACTCATTTTCAATATAATCGGACTTTGATCCCTCCAGATGTATCAGCGACAGATTACGAAATAGCTTCACAAGCATATAGCTGTCTTCCAGCATTAGCGGCTTGCCATCGACAAATCGCACCCGGCGCGAGAAATAGATCCGTTCATCAATTTTTATCCGTAGCAGACTGGCAATGGCCGGTGGTCTTGGCATCATTTCAAAAAGCAATACATGACTGACGACTTCCTTACCCTGCTTGCGTAATACCTCTGCTAGCCCGGTCAGATTAGTGGTTTCGTGATACAAATCGTTGCGGGTGACATAAGTACCGGAACCTTGACGACGCACGACTAGCCCTCAGGTGACCAGCAGATCGATTGCTTTATGGATTGTCATACGGACGACACCGAACTCTTCCGCAAGTTTTTTCCCGGAAGCGGGCTACCGATATCAAAATTGGAGGAATAGAGCCGAAGGCGCAACTTGTCAGCGATAGATTTGTAGATCACCATTAGACCTCTATTCATTGTGCTGAAATAGATATCGTATTCAGCGTGTCTAATTTTCTATAAAAAATTAGACACCATAGACGCAATTAAAACCATGAAAGCGATCATGTATCGTAACAGTGAGCCATGTTGCCGTAAGGGCAGACGTCTATTCTCCTATCAGGCCAGCACAAAGGCTTACCCAGCATAATTAAGTGTGGCACGTGAAGTATGCCAAATACAAATAAGGCCTCTTCCCCTACAAGTTGTTACATGAGGATTTCAAATGCTCATTCAAATACAACGCGTTGGCGGCGCCATGTTTACGCCGGTTTTACTCTTTCCTTTCGCCGGGATAGTAGTGGGTATTGCCATCATGCTGCGCAATCCGATGTTCGTCGGCGAAGCGCTTGCTTCACCAGATAGTTTATTTGCTCAGATTGTTCATATTATCGAGGATGACGGCTGGACTGTTTTTCGTAATATGCCGCTGATTTTCCCTGTAGGTCTGCCAATAGGCTTGGCTAAACAGTCTCAAGGTAGGGTCCGTCTGGCGGTACTGGTTAACTTCCTCACTTAGAGTTATTGAATCAACGCTATAGGGATGACCTAGGGTCATTATTTCGGCGTCGACTTTTCTGTTGAACCGACCGCAGGCAGTAGTCTGACGATGATGGCTGGGATTAAAACTCTTGATACCAGCATTATCGGCGCAATAGTTATTTCCGGACTGATGGCCGCCCTGCATAACCGCTATTTCGATAAACAGCTGCCGGTATTTTTGAGTATTTTCCAGGGTTCTTCGTTTGTGGTGATTATCGCATTTTTTGCGATGATCCCCTGTGCCTGGCTAACCCTATTTAGCTGGCCAAAGGTGCAGATGGGTATTGAATCGCTACAGGTCTTTTTACGCTCGGCTGGAGCGCTAGGCGCATGGGTATATATCTTCCTCGAACGTATTCTGCTCCCTACCGGTTTACACCACTTTATCTACGGCCCGTTTATCTTCAGCCCGGCGGTTATGGAGAGTGGTATTCAGGTCTATTGGGCACAGCATTTACAGGAGTTCAGTCAGAGTAGTGAAGCGCTGAAACGTTGTTCCCGAAAGGCGGGTTTGCGCTGCACGGCAACTCAAAAGTTTTTGGTTCGGTTGGCATTGCGCTAGCCCTCTACTTTACCGCTACATCGGAAAACCGTGTCAAGGTAGCCGGCTCCTGATCCCCGCTACCTTAACTGCCGTTCTGGTAGGGATAACTGAACCTCTGGAATTCTCGTTCCTGTTTATATCTCCACTCTTGTTTGCCGTTCATGCGGTGCTGGCAGCCACCATGGCAACGATGATGTATGTCTTTGGCGTCGTGGGCAACTTTGGCGGCGGCCTGCTTGACCAATTCCTGCCGCAAAACTGGATCCCGATGTTCCACAACCTCAAGGCCATGATGTTTATTCAGATAGGCATTGGCGCATGCTTCACTGGACTCTACTTCGTCATTTTCCGTGCGCTGATTCTTCGTCTAAAATTGAAAACGCCTAGTCGTGAAGAGAATGAAATTAAGCTTTACAGCAAAGCCGATTATCAGGCAGCTCGTGGCAAAACTAGCCAGGCAGGGACGGTAGATACCAAACAAAGCCAAACCGCAGGTATCCTGCAGGCGCTAGGTGGTGCAAGCAATATCGAGAGTATTAATAACTGCGCCACCCGGCTGCCTATCGCGCTGGTTGACATGACGAAAACGGAAAGCGATGACGTGTTTAAAGCCCTGGGTGCGCACGGAGTTGTGCGCCGTGGCAATGGTATTCTGGTCATCGTTGGCCTGCATGTTCCCCAAGTCCGTGACCGGTTAGAAACCCTGATGAAAGATTCTCTACAGAATGAACAAACCATCATGACGGAGGCAGTATCATGAAAAAATTCTCAGTTGTTATCGCAGGCGGAGGCAGTACATTCACCCCAGGCATTGTTCTGATGTTGTTTGCGAACCAGGATCGCTTTCCGCTGCGGAGGCTGAAATTTTACGACAACGACAGCTCGCGTCAGGAGACCATTACTGAGGCATGCAAAGTAATCCTAAAGAGCAAGCGCCGGAGATAGAATTCAGCTATACCACCGATCCACAGGTGGCCTTTACCGACGTAGATTTCGTGATGGCACACATCCGCGTAGGCAAATACCCGATGCGCTACGGCGTTCTAGGTCAGGAAACCTGCGGCCAAGGCGGTATTGCTTATGGTATGCGATCTATTGGCGGCGTACTTGAGCAGGTCGACTATATGGAAAAATACTCACCGAATGCCTGGATGCTGAACTACTCTAACCCAGCAGAAATTGCCGCGGAAGCGACTAATCGTCTGCGACCGAATACAAAAATCCTCAACATTTGCGATATGCCGATCGGTATCGAAGACCGGATGGCGCAAATTGTTGGCCTGAAAGACCGTAAGCAGATGCGTGTGCGCTACTACGGTCTGAACCATTTCGGCTGGTGGACTTCAATTGAATATCTACAGAGTAACGATTTGATGCCGAAACTACGCTAATATGTAGCAAAATACAGCTACGTTCCGCCATAAACGATCCACATACGGAAGCTAGCTGGAACGACATTTTCGCAAAAGCGAAAGATGTACAGGCACTGGATCCGGATACGATGCCTAATACTTACCTCAAATATTATCTTTTCCCTGACTATGTTGTAGCGCATTCCAACCCGGAACGCACCCGCGCGAACGAAGTGATGGATCACAGAGAGACAAACGTCTTCAACGCTTTCCGGGCAATAATCGAGGCTGGTAACTCTGCTGCTGGCGATCTGGAAATCGATGAACATGCTTCTTATATCGTCGACCTGGCGGCGGCTATTGCCTTTAATACCCAGGAACGCATGCTTCTGACTGTGCCAAACAATGGTGCAATTCATAACTTCGATGCAGATGCGATGGTGGAAATTCCGTGTCTAGTCGCCACAATGGACCAGAGCCGTTGACAGTTGACGATATTCCTAACTTCCAGAAAGGGATGATGAGTCAACAAGTAGCGGTAGAGAAATTGGTGGTGGATGCCTGGGAATATCGTTCTTATCACAAGCTGTGGCAGGCTATTACGCTGTCGAGAACAGTACCAAGCGCATCTGTTGCCAAAGCCATTCTTAACGACTTGATCGCGGCCAATAAAGATTACTGGCCGGAGCTACACTAGCCTTACAGGCAGGTATTCTGTAGATACCAGCCTGCACAATTATGAGAAATTCGTATGCCGTCCCAGCGGCATTTCTCGTGACTGGCTCCGGAGAAGTTACTCAGATTCTGGAGCTGTGTTCACAGTGGAAGTTGGGTGCAAGGCGGATGAAGAGCGAGTTAAAACGACTTTATTTTGGCTTGCATCATTTACCTGAATAGCGAACTGTAACCTAATAAAGACATTATCAAATAGGTTTGAATAGAATACGAAAATAAGTGGAACTTTCACTATGAAAGAAACAATAAAAATACATAAAATTCAATTATTTAAACATGGAATTGCTATGGGGAAATAAATGAGGGGAGTGTGCTTATTAACACACTCCCAAGGTATAAATTGACTACTCGGCAACAGTAATTTTGCTCATGATCTTTTTGATGGCTTCATCAATTTCAGACTGCACAGCCGATGAAATACGCGAAAATTCATACACGACTAAGCGTTTTTTCTGATCGATTTTCTTTCGAGCATACTGGTGGCGATCTGAGAACTCACACAACTTCTCAGTTTCAAATGATTTAACTTTTACTGGCTTCAGTCCCTTACTCTCAGCTCTGATGATGGCCAGTATTTTCTTCTTATCGGTACTAGCATCTTCAGTCTCTGCTATCCGCTTTTTGACAGTTTCCATCAGCTCAGATACAGATACACCTTTAGCCTTGGCATCGTCATCAACCTGAAGCAGTAGCTGATAATCAGCCAGAGAAATATCATGAATAGCAGGGAAGACAGCCACCATCTCATCAGGAACGGCTGCCGCCTGAAATGCACGCGTCACTTTGGAAGGCGACATGTTTTCTGCCTGAGCGATATCATCCTTTGACATACCGTTGTCATACATCACTTCAAAACGTTTACCCAGTTCACGTAAACTGTGTTCACGCGCGGTCTGAATATCCGCTGCCAGCTGACGGGCATCTGAAAGACTGATTTCATCTTTCGTGACCAGGACATCAAACTTTGTCTGATTAAAAATACACGCAGCACGACGACGAGTTCCGTCCAGTATTTCAATGCGCCCATTCACTTCACGACCGATAGCCGGGAAAAATTGTTGTAGTTTAATCGTGCGGGAGATATCGCTAAAAGATTCTGGCGTCAGCATCGACTGATCACGCCCATTCACTTTTGAGTCCACAAATGTTTTTGACTCGATATCTCCGGACAACACCACCGTATGAACAAAAGTTGCTTGCTTGCCGGATTTTAAAGTGAAGACTCTGCCATTCCCTTCGCCTTCCAGCATCCGAGCAAACTCAGAACTTTTATTTCCAAGTACCCGTCCACGGGCTAACACCTTTTTCATTCGACAGATCCTCTGATAAATTCAATACGGTCAAAAACAGCTTTTGTAAAACGTTCAGCTTCGGTTCGGGCTTTCTTCAATGCTTCTGCACTGCCAGGATAAGACATCGGGTTAGCGCTGATAATCGTATCGAATGATTCACCACAGCGTTCAAACCCATCCAGTCGGGGTAAGGATGAGTCAAGAATACTGCTGGCATAGACTTCGCGCGCCAGACTGTGTGAGGTTTCATGGTCACGCTTACCTGTCATCTTCGACATAAATCCAATATTTGCGCTAAGCCGGGGTTCAATCCCTTCTTCCTCCAGACGCTCAAGCATTTCAGGCAAGCGAGTCAAATATTTCAACGTCGAATGGAAATCGACCTGTGCGGGAGGAGTAGGGGTTAACAGCAGATCGCTGGCCGCCAGCCCATTCAGCAAGAAGGGATCAAGGTGAGGGCCGGTATCGATAAAAATAAAGTCGTAATCATCAGCAACGCGCTCAATAATTTTTTTCCGGAGAACTTCAGAAGGATTCATCCCGGGGAGATGTTCATCAACCAATGCATCCCATTGGCTGGCAACAAACCCATCATCAATTGAGGCAGGAATAACATCTACACCAGGGATAATCGTCGGGCGAATTACCATTTTACGCAGAGTCTCAGCATCAAGGTCGTTCAACATCGCCTGTGCCGCAGTTTCAAGTACCGAGCCGATACTATGAGTATGGTCAAGGAACATGGTGCTTGATGCCTGAGGGTCGAGATCAATGACAAGGATACGCAAGTCATGGCGAAGTAAATCTTGGTGCACCCGCAGTCCATGCGCCAGTGTTACCGTACTGACTGTCTTTGATACGCCACCTTTAAGATTGACAACAAAGATAACGTAGGGCTCTTTATGCAAGTCTCTGTATTTTGGAATTTTTCGATGGGAATAGATATCAATGACGTTCTGTATTGTTAAAGCGTACTGTTCAACATTGCCTATCTGTTTTTTATTGAAATTATAGCCCTGTTCTTCCATTTCCTTCATCGACTGCTCAACGATACGGCGGCTCAACTTCGGTAACTTTGCCACAGCATTACGAGTGTAAGTTTGATGATATTCAGTCAGGTTGAATTCTTTTCTCTGTTCCTCAATATCCCGACTCATAGCCTGCAGCAACGCACTGGCTCTCAACGCTATTGTACCGACACCACCGTAATCTCGTTTCATCATTCTTCCTCGAGTAGAGACTCTGTACCTTCATTGGTATGTAATCTTGAATCGATTGTACATAAATAAATGAAACGTACAATAAAAAAAGAAAAGGCAATGAATAATTGTACATTTCAAACAAGCGTACTATTAAAAAACCAAGAAAAATGATCGAAAAAAAATAAATACCTAATAATCAATAGATTAATGGAATAAACAAGTAAGATATGAGTAAATTTTATTCTGTATATGGAAAAGACTCAGGTACAAATGGTTCAACAGAATGTTTTGTTAGTTCGATTAAATACTCTATGGCACTGCTGTACTGGTGGTTTTGGTATCAGCTAGATTGCAATAATGTTCATAGAATTACTGTCCATGATGATGTGTTCCAGATTCTGGATAAAAGAATGATCATTTTTTGGACGACAATCTTTCTATAACCCAGTTAATTAATACTGGCATGAGAGTAAATGATCGTCTTATAGTGACCCAATTTGCTTATTATTATCTTTTCTTACCTTATATTGAGTGTAAAGAAGAGCATAGCGATGCAGATGAGCCAGAATCAACGTAGAGCTCTTTAAATCGTATTACTGGGAGAGACTAGAAAAAAGTATATCGTTGCTTCTATGGAATGTTCAGTGCGTTTTTAGTGTCATCAGAATTAAGCGGCAAAGACATCCTCTCTTATCCATTTAGATTTATCAGGTTAAACGTCTTTCCGTGCGATCATTAGGGGACTATTGCTGTCTTCCTGATAACGTGGCTATGACGTAAACATCAAAACTTATCCACATATCAACCGGATAGATCCTAGTTATTAAGATCCTATATAGTTCATAATAGATCCAAACAAGATCCCCGATCGCTGAGAGCCGCGCCACGCCTGCTCTCAGAGGGTACTGTCGTATGCTACCAGCGGTATACTGTATGCTACTGGCGGTTTAAGGTATGCTGTCAGCAGTCAACCATATGTTGTCAGCGGAATTCCATGTATGCTGTCAGCGGTATTTTTAGAAAGGTATCCACATGCCAGCCAAAAAGAAAAATAACCCTGAAAACAGTGATCTAGATACAAAATCTAAAGCTTTGGAAAAAGAAGCACTTCATTCATCCACAGAAGATGATGACCTTAGCGAAGAGCATTCCAGCTTTTATACCGGTGACCTGATCCCTAATAGTAATAACACTGTTCAGCCAATTGCCCTGATGAGATTAGGCCTCTTTGTCCCTACACTGAAAGGCACAAAGAATAGTAAACGAAATAATACCAATGAAATAGATGCCTCTAAAGAACTGGTTCAGCTGGAGGTCGCACGCTCTGAAGGCTATTCTAATATCAAGATAACAGGCCCACGACTGGATATGGATCATGACTTTAAAACGTGGGTAGGGGTTGTTCGTTCTTTGGCTGAGCATGGCGAGCCGAGTGGGCGCGTTGAGATGAGCATAACGAAGTTTGCCAAGTTCTGCGGCTATCCCTCCTCTCAGATACGTAAAACCTTGCGAGACCGGCTTACAAAGAGCCTCCTGAAGATAATGAGAACAACGCTCTCATTTCAGAGAGTCTATGAAGATAAAAACGTTGATGGTTCAAATAAAATCTCATTGCTGATGGTCCACCTTATCAATAGCGTCGACTATAACGAGCAGAAAAATACTATCATTTTCCACGCAGAGCCCAAGCTTTCCGAGCTCTACCGATTCGACCATAAAGTACTGTTACAGCTTAAGGTCATCAATCAACTACCAAGAAAAGAGACTGCCCAAGCGCTATATACTTTTATTGAAAGTCTTCCCACGAAACCTGCACCAATATCGCTAGCCCGACTTAGGACAAGGCTTAACCTGAGTACAAACAATGTTAGCTCCCAAAATCAGACTATCCGCAATGGATTAAAGTCACTGCAGGAACTCGGCTATTTAGATTACAGTGAAGTTAAACGCGGCAGATCAGTTTATATTCAAATCCATAACAGGAACCCAAAGCTTAAGGTTATCGAAAGTAAGCTTGAAGCCCCTACTGAGAAAGAGTCAGAAAAGGATAATGTTTTTGATATGAAACAGAATTTAATCAATAAGATAGCTGAATTATCCCAAAATCTTACACCAGAGAACATCAAACTCATTGAGATCCTCAACAATAGCCTGAAGATTGTTTGATAGGCTGCCAGCGGTAAATACTTGTCTCTATATGCTGCCAGCGGCAAAACATATGCTACCAGCGGTAATCTCAGCTATATTGAAGACGGATACAGGTTATCAAACCTATTTGAGATTCTTTACGTATGCTGTCAGCGGTAATTATTCAGTTAAGTATGTTACGAACGGTACATAGACATGCTGTTAGCGGCATTACGTATGCTACTAACGGCACTAATTGTTAGATATGCTATCAACGGCAATTATAATCACTTAGACATCTTCCTCCTGTGGCATACCGAAAACAGTTATAAAAATCTAATCGTGACTGTCTCTGGTAACCGGGAGTGGACAGATTATTCTCAAACGATTCGGGCACCTCTTCAGCATTCTTATGAAGATATACCGCTAACTAACGAGAGCTGAATATGTCTAAAGTTGTTACTTCTAACCGTACTGGTGGTCCAGAAGAACTGGGAATTATTGATGTAGTGGTATCCGCACTGACCTGCCCCCAATATTAGATACAACCCTCAGTTAGTAACATCGGTTTGTTTACCTTCAAATTTCCCGTTTCGCCAGCCTGCTGCAAATTCTGATGGCGTTTGATAACTCAGTGCTGAATGGGGCCTGTATTCGTTATAGTCCTGCCGCCAGTCATTAATGATTGATCTGGCGTGAATGATATCGCTGAACCAGTGCTCATTAAGACATTCATCACGAAAGCGCCCTTTAAAGCTCTCAATAAATCCGTTCTGTGTCGGCTTACCCGGCTGAATAAGCCGCAATTCCACATCATGTTCAAATGCCCACTGATCCAGCGCCCGGCAGGTAAACTCAGGGCCCTGATCGGTTCTTATCGTCGCAGGATAACCACGAAACAATGCAATACTGTCCAGAATACGTGTCACCTGAAGACCTGAAATCCCGAAGGCGACGCTGAGCGTCAGGCATTCCTTGGTGAAATCATCCACACAGGTCAGACACTTAATCCGGCGACCGTTGGAGAGGGCATCCATGACAAAGTCCATTGACCAAGTCAGATTGGGTGCAGCCGGACGCTGCAACGGCAGACGCTCTGTCGCCAGGCCTTTACGGCGTCGTCTACGCTTTACACCCAGGCCTTGCAGACGATAAAGCCGGTATATCCGCTTGTGATTAACGTGAACACCTTCACGTCGCAGAAGCTGCCATATGCGCCGGTAGCCAAAACGTCTGCGTTCAAGAGCCAGCTCAGTGATACGTCCAGATAAACGTGCATCAATTGCCGGGCGCTGAGCCTCATAACGGCATGTTGACAGCGACAAACTAGCCAGTCTGCAGGCACGACGTTGCGACAGACCCGTCGCATCACACATCGCAACTACCGCTTCCCGTTTCTGGTCTGTCGTCAGTACTTTCGGCCCAGGGCCACCTGAAGCGCCTCCTTGTCCAGCATTGTTTCAGCAAGCAGCTTCTTCAGACGGGCGTTCTCTTCTTCGAGAGTCTTCAGACGCTTAACTTCCGGCACTTCCATACCGCCAAACTTTTTACGCCATTTGTAGAAGGTGGCGTCAGAGATGGCGTGCTTACGGCAGAGTTCACGGGCGGAAACCCCGGCTTCGGCCTCGCGGAGAATATTGATGATCTGTTCGTCAGAAAAACGTTTTTTCATAGAAATGTCCTCACGTTGCTAATGAAGACATGACTAACATCGCGGTGTATTAATCAATGGGGAGCAGGTCAGCACCAGGTGAAGTAAAGATTAGCGTACATGTGGTTGGTCTTACCGTGCAGGCAGTTGGTGAGAATATTGACGAATTTGCTAGTGGAGATCTTTTGAGCGTCATACATTCATTCATGTTTAATGAATACGGCATGTACGGCGAACTGGTCAATGCATCGGTGAATGCTGTCGTAAGCATCCTGAAAATCTTTCATTCGAGGAAACTGCCGTAAGTTGGATGATGTATGTGACCGCCTATGGTGCGCTGGTTGAATATGGCAACCTTCAAGCCGTAATCCACGCGGCATTGAGATGCGTGAGCCTGGCTGCCATACAGATGGGTAACATGCTGGATGCAAAAACTATTGCGCTGACGCACACCTTTGAAAAAATCGAAATGCTCTTCAAAGCAGATGTCGCCACCGTCATTGCTACTGTGGAGCAGGATATGGTTGCTGAAATCAATAGTACAACAGATGGTGCGGGCGCCCATATTGTTTTGATCCTGCGGCGACACGGACGGGCAAAGCTGACCTAGGTTATGGCCTCAAGGCATGTTCTTCCAGTATGGCGTGCTCGACAGCCGATTTGATATTCTTGGTAAGCATCTGGCCTTACGCGGATATGAGTTGTTTTAAATCACACTGAATCCTGTAGAAATGGCTCGTGCAACTGATCTTCCCCCTGAAAACAATGCCAGTCTAAACTGAAGTATCCGGTCTTTCTTCCATCTCAGCGGGAGGTACATTGCCATGAAAAAGACCCGTTATACCGAAGAACAGATTGCGTTTGCGTTGAAACAGGCCGAAACCGGCACCCGCGCTGGGGAAGTCTGCAGAAAGATGGGCATTTCTGAAGCCACTTTTTATAACTGGAAGAAGAAATTTTCCGGTCTGGGCGTGACGGAATTATGGCGAATGCGCCAGCTGGAGGATGAAAACCAGCGGCTGAAGAGGCTGGTTGCCGATCTGAGTCTGGATAAAGAAATGCTACAGGAAGTGCTTAAACAAAAGTTCTGAGGCCGGTTCATAAGCGCCAGGCGGTACATTTTCTGCGGGAAGCTTATCGTATCAGCGTCCGGCGGGGATGTAGTCTGCTGATGCAGAGCAGAACCGTTTACCACTGGCAGAGTCGGCGTGACGATCGTGCGATTACGATGCGTATCCGGGAGATAGCAGAAACCCGTATACGTTACGGTTGTCCACGTATTCATGTCCAGCTACGGCGGGAAGGCTGGCGGGGTAACCATAAGAAAACGCACCGGATTTATTGTCTGGAAGGCCTTCATCTTCGTCGGAAACGTTCTCGCAGGCATGTCAGCGCAGTACATCGTCAGCAGCGCCCGGTTCTGACGCATGTCGATCAGTGCTGGAGTATGGATTTTGTGTCGGATAATCTGTTTAACGGACGGCGTTTTCGGGCGCTGACTGTAGTGGATAATTTTAGTCGGGAATGCCTGGCGATCCATGCCGGAAAATCGCTGAAAGATGACGATGTGGTCAGAGTAATGGAAGCGATTCGGTTGCTGGATAACCCCCTGCCGGTGCGTATTCAGACGGATAACGGCAGTGAGTTTATTTCGAAAAGTCTGGATAAATGGGCGTATGGAGCACGGTGTTACTATGGACTTCTCCCGCCCTGGAAAACCAACAGATAACCCGTTTATTGAGTCATTTAACGGCAGTTTGCGGGACGAATGTCTGAACATTCACTGGTTTTTATCGCTGGAAGATGTGCAGGAGAAACTCGACAACTGGCGTAGAGAATACAATCATGAGAGAACGCATTCATCATTAAATGGCATGACTCCGGCTGAATTTATCCGAAGTCTCCAGAAAGACGAAGATCTCTGATTTAGCACTGCACTGATTTTGGGCTAGGGTCACAGAAAATCGAATATCTCAAAAAGTGTGTGGAACTAAAGCTGGGATACTCACAAGGTTCTGTTAATAAGACTATAGTCCGGAATAAATCAGATGACGGAGAATTGAAAGTAAGATATCAGTATTATTTAAGAGTAATCTAGGAAGTATAAAATCTGATAGTAACCTGCGTAAAAATTTGGTAACTATCAGACTCCCATTAATGAATGAAAATATGATGAAGTTTATCTAACTGTTTCATCACAATTAACTTGATAGATATCTTTTAGTTCTAGAACTAAATTGCGTGGCACCCAGCTTACAGAACCTAAATCAATTTTTGCATTTGCTGTAGTCGTTAAAATGAATGGCGTATTTGTTTTGGAGAAATCCATTTTTTCTTTAAAACAACTTAACGGTATACTTATTGTCCTCCATTCATTCATTGGTAAAGCGTTCAGGGTATCATTGATCGCTACAGAAGACGCACATGGCCAACCGCATTGAACACCTATTTCCATTTTTCGGTCTGGCTGTTTATGGATACGTAGGGTGATCATCAAGTTACTATCTGCTCTTAGATAGTTCCCACGATCAATACCTTTAACATTTATTGTTTGGATCTGAATTGATGCGCCTGTATCTTTACTCGTTCCCATAAATGTCACTTCTCGGGCATCTTGTTGTCTTTTATAATCGATTGGACGAACACGAATATATTTCATAACCGACTCGCCATTGACTGAAACTTCGGTCCCTGTCCAATTACTTTCATCTCCAATTCTTAAGCGATGCTCTGTATTTTGTTTTCCACCGAATAAATCGAGGGCAGTAGTTGCAATCTGTAACTTCTCTTGCTCAGATTCCAGACAACCAAGTTGGCGAAGGTCAAGTGGTAGGTTATCTAAGCTACTTTCAGATGGAGTTAAAATAGATTGATAGGTCATACCATAACCGAACTCAAAAAGAGTATTTTCTTGACTTGGCTCCTGTTCAAATTTAGGTCGATGCCAGTTAGGAATATTAGTTGGGGCATAATTGATAGTTGTTGCACATTTTTTAGCGGGCCAAGAAAATGATAGTTTCCCTTGAAAATCATAGTTAATATTATTATTTATATCACGAAAAATAACATCCGTAATCCCTTCTGATTCTGTTCCTGGCAGCCATGCAGCAACAAAAGCATCGGCAAGATTGATCTCTGGATTCACATAAAGTGGACGACCAGACAAGAAGATAACTACTGTAGGTATCTTCGCCTCATTAAGTTGTTTTAATAATTTAAGGTCCGATGCATAACTGTCTTTCATTTCAGAATATGATAGCGTTTTTTTATCAGAAATATCACCTAACCATTCAGCATAAGGATCCTCACCAATAGCCACAATTGCTACATCTGGCTTTCTTTTAAGGTCGAATTCATTAGACTCCAAGGTGATGATATTTTTTTCCCCGACGGTCTTCTCAACAGCATCAGCAATAGTCATTGCACCAGGGAAATCGGATAATGTATTTTCTGTTCCTTGCCATGTGAGGCTCCAGCCGCCAATTTGTTTGCTAACATCATTTGCAGCACTGCCTGCAACCAAAACATTTTGTTCACGATTAAGAGGTAAAATATGATTACTATTTTTCAGTAACACTAATGATTTACGTACTGCTTCCCTGGCTAAAGCACGATGATCTGGATTGCCTAGAATGTTTTGATTTCCAGCCACTGCACGTTGAGATGGCATTGGTTTTTCCCACATTCCAGCTCGAATTTTCATTCTAAGAATACGGCTAACAGCATCATCAATTCTTGACATAGGGATAGATTTATTCTTAACACCATCGAGTATACTGTCACGAAATGGTATCCAGTCCTGACGAGCAGTCACCATAAAAATATCAACTCCGGCCAATACCGCTGCTTCACATTTACCCATACTGCAACCTGCTATTTCACTATGGCCATTCCAGTCTGATATCACAACTCCATCAAAGCCCATTTTATTTTTTAGGACTTCTGTCAGCATATAATAACTACCATGTAACTTGTCGTTATATAAAATATCTGGTTGTATACCTTTGGCTGAATTTTTATCATTCTTCCAACTATTAAATGAAGCCATTACTACTTGTGCGCCTGCATCTAAACCGGAAAAATATCCTATAGCGTGTATATTGCGCAGGTCATCTTCTGAATAATAAGTATCACCACGATCAACACCGTGCAGAGTGCCACCATCACCGACAAAATGTTTAACGGTAGACACTACATGGTACTGTCCTTTTAAATCAGCCGCGGAGCCCTGTAGACCCCTGACCATTTCTCGTGCATATGCATAAACTATGGAAGGATCTTCAGAATATCCTTCATACGTTCTCCCCCAGCGGTCATCTCGAGGAACCGCAACGGTAGGTGCAAATGTCCAATCCAGGCCTGTCGCTGCAATTTCCAGTGCTGTAGCTCTTCCTATTCTGTAAATTAAAGAAGGATCATGTGCAGCGCCTAAACCAATGTTATGTGGGAAAAGAGTAGCCTGAAAGACATTATTATGGCCATGTACTGCATCTGTTGCCCACATGAAAGGAATACTGAAACCACGCCCTTCATACGCTTTTTTACCCGCATTCCAATACTTGTCGGATTCAATTACCCAGCTTGAAGCGGAGGCATGCTTATTATTTTCAGGCCAGCCACCTCCACCATTCAGGACGGAGCCAATTTTATACTTAGTTACTTCTTCCGGTGTTATTTCTCGGAAATCAGGTTGTAGCATTTGACCAATTTTTTCTTCTAGGGTCATATTTTCCAGAAGTGTTTTCACTTGTTCTTCAACGTCCTTATCTTTTGCTATTTCACTTTGAACTACGGGCCATTCAGGAAAGTAAGGCGCAGGGGCTATTTCCGTTGAGCCCCAAGCGATATTTTGGGTAATTAGGGTAAAAAAAATACAGTTTGCCACCAGTATTGTTTTCATTCATAAACCTCATAGACATATTTAAGAAATCGATTTCATATTGACGTGTGAATGTCATGTTGGGGTATAAAAGCATGAAGTATCGTCGCGATCTATGTTGTGATGGGGTTTTATTGATGAATCTATACAAATAGAGAGGGGTATCACAAATATAGAACCACTTTTTAGAAACCGATTTCAAAGAGATGGCAGATGTAGATATGATGAGATTGAGACTTATCTAAAGGGAGCAACCTATGACGCAGAGTTGGAGGAGAGTTGTTTTTGAATTCACTACTTGTATGAATTTTCTACTCAATACAAACGACAAGATAATCCCGCCAATTATTGTACTTACTAGAAAGTTGTTCCAGTTGCGCTACCAATCGATGAAATAGGAGTTGATTTCTATATGTTTCATTGTTTCGAACTATTAGGTTTAAGAACCATCAATTCGGGGAATGTGAAATGATAATGGGTAGAGTCAGTAAGCTATCATTAATACTCTCAAGCCTTTTGGCTTTGCATGGGTGTGTGAATAGCAATGAGCGTTCTACAGATGCGAGCAGCGGGCCAGCTGAAGAATTAGTGAATAATGGCAGTTTTATTAAGAATACTGATGGGTGGTGGGCATCCGGGGGACAGTTGGTTCTCGAAGATAATATGGGATGCTTAACCTTTACTGATAGCGGGGAAAATCCTTGGGATGTTATCTTTGCGCAGTCAGGTATTCCCTTAGCTCAGGATCAATCTTACACCCTGAATTTTAGCGCGTTTGCTAAAAAACCTATTAATGTTAAAGTGTTAGTACAGCAAGATGGTCAACCCTACACTAATTACTTAGTCCAGGATGTTGAGCTAAACGAAACACGAAAAGACTTCAATTTCAAATTCATACCTAAATCAGCAGATGAAAAAGCACAGTTTCAGCTGCAGTTGGGTGCTTTAACGCCAACCACTGTTTGTATCAGCAATGTCTCTTTAAAAGGCCCAAGATTAAAAAAAGTGACTGATTTTGCCAGCATCAGAGTGAACCAAGTCGGTTACGCTCCACATGCTATGAAACGAGCAACGATGGTGAGTGAGTCTGAAGTACCTTTGACTTGGTCTTTGCTCAATAATCAAGGAACACAAGTCGCTGAGGGAAAAACAAAACCATTTGGACTAAACCGTGCTTCAAATGAGAAAGTACATATTATTGATTTCAGTGAATTTACTGAGGAAAAAAACGGACTAACTCTACTTGTTGATGGAAAAAAGAGTCATCCATTTAATATCAGTTCTCAGCTTTATGAACCTATGAAATATGATGCACTTTCTTTCTTTTACCAACAACGCAGCGGTATTCCTATTGAAGAAAAATATGTCCAGCGTGCTGATCTTGCTCGTCCGGCAGGACATCCAAACGAAACTGTAACTTGTTTTAATAAAACAGATGCTAAAGGTAATAAGTGGCCTGGTTGCGATTATAAGCTGAATGTTACAGGTGGATGGTATGATGCAGGTGACCATGGTAAATATGTAGTTAATGGTGGCATATCAGCTTGGACATTAATGAATTTTCATGAACATGAGAAGTATGCGCGCAATAACAAAGCAAGTGCTTTTTTTGATGGTAAAGTGAAAATTCCAGAAAACAGTAATAAACAGAATGATCTTCTGGATGAAGCTCGTTGGATGATGGATTTTATGTTAGCAATGCAAGTACCTGACGGTAAGAAAGCTTGGGTTCCGGTCGGTGATCAATCTGCTAATCTTGAATCTCTCAAACTCACTGAGATCGATGCTACAGGACTCGTATTCCATAAAGTAGCAGACGAAGCATGGACTGGTATGCCATTACCTCCGCATAAAGATCCTCAGCCTCGTTATTTGAGTCATCCAAGCACCGCAGCGACTTTGAATCTTGCAGCAACATCAGCACAATGCGCCCGTATTTGGAAAGATACTGATTCAGCTTATTCTAAAAAATGTTTAACTGCGGCAGAAAAAGCTTGGAAATCAGCTAAGAAACATCCAGATATTTATGCTTATGACAACTTTGTTGGTTCAGGACCATATGATGATACAAAGCTGGATGATGAATTCTACTGGGCTGCTGCTGAACTCTTTGTGACTACAGGGAAAGCAGAATATCTTGAGGCTGTGAAAAGCTCCCCTTATTACTTACAAACTCCAAAAGGTGATATCAATGCAACTGGTGATCTTTTTTGGCAGGATCTCTCGAGTGCAGGTACAATAACGCTAGCCTTAGTTCCAAATAAATTGCGTTCTGAAGATGTTGCAAAAGCCAGAAAAAATATCATTAATACTGCTAATGCATATACTGCAAGCATTGAAAATGAAGGTTACCTGATCCCCTACACGGCAGCAGAGTATCCTTGGGGTTCTAACTCTAATTTGATGAACCGTAGTATTTTCCTTGGGCTTGCACATGATTTCACTGGTGATCGTCAATATGTACAAGCGATGTCTGATGCCATGGATTATATTCTTGGACGTAACCCATTAGATCAGTCATATGTTTCAGGCTATGGATTTAGACAGCTTAAAAATCCACATCATAGATTCTGGGCACATCAAATTGACCCATCATCACCGCTTGTTCCGCCAGGGGTGCTTTCTGGTGGGCCAAATTCAATGAGTTTTAGTGATCCTATTGCTGCAGGGCTTAAAGGACAGTGTACTGGACAAACATGCTGGAAAGATGAAATTGGTGCCTGGACATTGAATGAAGTGACTACAAACTGGAATGCACCTTTCTTTTGGACTGTTAGCTATTTAGATGAAGGGTATTTAAATAAGTAATTTTCGTGAAAAATAACTAAATATGAACTGTATTCATTTCGAATAGCGCATTTGAGATTGATCCATACATACGGTTATAACGAAATTAAATACGTTTTATCATCATACCGCAACAGATAATGTTGCGGTATTTTATTTCTAACTGAAAACCACTTCCTATGGACGTGGTTACAGACTGCTGACTAACCCTACTTTTTTGGTAGGAGTCTTCTTTTAGAGCGACTGAAGGTCGCGATCGCGATATTTTTACCTTAACCCTCTATCACCGTTCTCCGAACACCACTTTTCATCATCTCTCGCATCATAAGTGAACCCTGCAACATAAAAAGTAGGCAAAGAAGCACCAGCAGCGCCATCTTCTTCATATTTTGCGCCGTGGTAGCCAGCAGACACTGCATTTGTACCCTCATCTGACCACGGAACCGCGTATACCGGTTACCATGGTGTTGTTTCGCATCTGCGAAGCTCCGTTCTACCGTTTCTTTACGCCGTGCGTACACTTTTTTGCCCCATTTCGTCAGCCGCAAGGCATTTGCTTTCTCCTTCGCTTCCTCCCAGACATGCCGTGTTATCGTTTTCTGCATCTGACGGTTTTGCGTACATTTTTCACGCTCCGGGCATATCCCGCACACTGTTCTGTCTGAACGATAGTGACGATAACGGTTGCGGTCTGTGGTGCTGGAGTTCAGTTCGCTGTTTGCCGGGAAGAGGTAAAGGTCGCGTAGGAGTCATAACGGAAGTGCTTTTTCTGGAAGGTATTCTGGCCTTTGCTCGGACGCCTGTAGCCCGGCACCAGGGCAACGTCGATCTCCTGTGTCAGATGGCATACCGCCTAGGTGAAGTAGCCTGCATCCACGCCCACCGCCACGGTATCCAGCCCGAAGTGTTCCATCTGCCGCTTAAGACGCCCGATAAAGGGCTGGCTGTCATGCACGTTGCCCGGCGTAACGAAGGTGTCGGTGATGATGTCGTGCTTTCCGTCCACGGTTCGATGGTCAAGCCAGAAGAAGCCTTTCGGTTTATTGTCCCGGTGCATAAAACCACTTTCCGGGTCGGTAGTACTCACTTTGGTATTCTTCAATGCCCCGGTATTTTCGGGTCGGTCTTAGCGACGACCAGCGGCTTTTTTCCGTGTGTCTTCCTGTCGGCCTCCATGGCAGCGTTCATCTCATTCAGGTACTCGCTAACCCCCACTTGGAGCAGTTCGTTGACAGCCTGCGAGGATTAGCATCGGCTTTCAGATGGATGCTATCGGTATAGAGGACTCGGCCGTTTGCCATTCGCTGCCCCAGCGCCTGCTCCATGATGCGGTCAAAAATATGTTGGAAGATATCAACTCCATTGAAGCGGCGTATACGGTTCTGACTTAGTGTGGAGTCATCAGGAACTTTCTCTGTCAGGCCCATTCTCAGGAACCAGCGGTAGGCCACATTGACCTGGATTTCTTTCATCAGGCGACGTTCGGAGAGGATACCGAAGAGATAGCCCAGCAGCACAATTTTAATCAGACGGAGAGGGTCGACGGCGGGTCTGCCGTTATCAGGACAGTACAGATGAGCGACAGCCTCACGGATAAATTCAAAATCGATAGCGGCATCAATTTTACTAACCAAATGGTCTTTAGGTACCAGCTCTTCGAGGGTAACCATTTAAATCTGATATTGCTGGGAAGAGGGTTCTTTAAGCATGGCAGTCAGTCCGTTAATTGCACTGACCTTATTAGAAAGAGGTCCTGGCCAGGACTTTGTCATCAGTCTGAAACCACGTCCGATGGCCGTGGTTATCGGCTTTTTGGGCTCTGCCAGTAATTGAAGATCTAAAATCCCGAAAGCAACGCTGAGCATCAGGCAATCCTTGGTGAAATCATCCACACCGGTCAGACTCTTGATCCGGCGACCGCTGGAAAGGGCATCCATGACAAAGTCAATTGACTAGATCAGATTAGGTACCGCCGGACACTGCAACGGCAGACGCTCTCTTGCCAGGCCTTTACGGCGTCGTCTACACTTACACCGAGGCCTTGCAGATAAGACAATAAAGTCGGTATATCCTCTTGTGATTAACGTGAACACCTTCACGTCGCAGAAGAGACCATATACGCCGGCAGCCAAAACGCCTGCGTTCAAGAGCAGTTCAGTGATACGTCCGGATAAATGTGCATCAACTGCCTGGCGCTGCGTCTCATAACGGCATGTTGACAGCGACAAACCAGTCAGTCTGCAGGTACAACGTTGCGACAGACCCCCGCGTCGCACATCACAACGGCCGTTTCTCGCTTCTGGCCTGTCGTCAGTACTTTCGGCCCTGGGCCACCTGAAGAGTCTCCTTGTCCAGCATTGTTTCAGCAAGCAGCTTCTTCAGACGGGAGTTCTCTTCTTCAAGAGTCTTCAGACGCTTAACTTCCGGCACTTCCATACTGCCAAACTTTTTACGTCCTGTGTAGAAGGTAGTGTCGTAGATGACGTGCTTACGGCAGAGTTCACGGGCTTAAACCCGGCTTCGGCCTCGCGGAGAATACTGATGATCTGTTCGTCAGAAAAATACTTTTCCATGGAGATGTCCTCACGTTGCTAATGAAGACATGACTAACATAATGGTGTATCAATCAATGATGGGCTGGTCACTACTTATGAACACACCGATTTTTTTGGGGATTAGCGATGAATTTGCTCCGTAAAGCATAAGGATAATGCCTTTATCGAGCCATTCAATAACTGCCTGCGAGATGAATGCATGAATACGTGCCGTGGGAGATTCTCAGGAGAAAATTGAACACTGGTGACAGGAATACTATCATTTGAACCTGCATTAATAGTTGAATAACCAGACTCCGGAAGAATGTGTCCGAAGTCATCAAGAATGCCGAGCTCTCTGATTTAACCAGATATGGATGCCGGGAGATGACAAAAAATTGAAATGTTCAAAAATATTTTGAACATATTGTATTTGCTTGATTCATAGTTGCATAGATGGGTTGATATCTCTTGGAAAGGGTTAATCTAAAGTATGCTCAGCATTTTGAATATCTATCTCCATTGTTTTAGTTGTTTGTCGGCTAATGATATATAAGTCAGGGAGTGATGATTCTTTTTCACAGGCAGATTTGTTTATACGGCGATTAATTAAATTAAGTAATGATTCAGCCAGTTTAACACCGGTCTCATAGATGGGCTGTTTGATCGTTGTCAATGGCGGATTACTGTATGTTGAGAAAGGAAGGTCGTCAAAACCGATCACTGAAATATCATCAGGTATTTCAAGGTTAGCATCTTTAATTCCCAAAATTGCACCATATGCAGTTTGGTCATTAGCACAAAAGACAGCTGTAAAATCAGTATTATTATCTAGCAGTTGTTTAATCGCCTGACGGCCTCCTTTTTCGGTGAAATCACCTTGGATAACAAGATTATTGTCGTACTCTATACCTGATGCATTTAGCGCGTGGCGATAGCCAAGTAGGCGTTCAATCGCATCGTTTTGATTGGCTTCACCAACAATATGAGCAATTTTACGATGTCCTAACTCTAATAAATGCTGAGTCGCCAAATAACCTCCAAGACGATTGTTAACATTAAATGAGCGAATACTTTCTGTATTGATATCATGCCCTGCGACAGCTATAGGTACCTGAAGAGATAGCTCTATGAGATGTTGTTGGCTGACATGCCCTGTTAAAATAATGATACCGTCTACACGACGGTCAATTAATAATTGTATGCGTTCAAGTTCTTGCAGAGGATTCCAGTGGCCACTGACAATAATTGGAACATAGCCAGTTCCTTCAAGATTTTTTTCTACACCACGCAACATTTCATTAGTGAAGGGGCTATCCAGATGCTGTGTGAGTACACCTAATGTCATTGATTGGCCGCTTTTTAATGATTGAGCCATCAGATTAGGTCGAAAATCTAACTCCTCTATTGCTCGTTCAACAGCAGAACGCTTATCTTTTGAGACTTTAGCCGATCCTGTCAATATTCTGGATACGGTGCTGACTGAAACACCTGCAATGCGAGCAATATCATAAACTGTTGCTGTTTTCATCTTGGGTTTTTTCACGTTACACCTTAATTAATTTAACAAAGCCATTGATATTTTCACGTAAGAGTATGATATTTAAGATATCTATTCCACTATATTTTTTCTTTCTCTGAGATTATAGAAAAAAATACATCTCTAGATTTTTTATAGCCGTTACACTCAGCCAGGCGAACATATTTTATCGCTTTTTTATAGTCATTGATAGATAGAGATTCTCTAATGTTTTTATAATATTCTTGTTCGCTCAAATCAGATGAATAGCCGGGCTGGTTCAGTTGGCAAATAGGTGTTTTTTGTGGGGGGGGGCTGTCGCTTTCATTTTTTATGATATTTAGATTTATATGCCCGATGGGAGAATGTGGTAGCGTCTGCCTTAAATATTTGCCAACATCAGAAACTCGGTCATAGCGCATGCTGTTCTGCAATAAATCACTATCAATCAGAGTGTTTTTATTACTGTCTTCTGATGTTGTATATACTATTATATACAGTTTTTCATAACCATCCGGTAATGAAAATGAACCACTATAAAGGCTGTTGCCGAATGTGGTCTTGGTGTATGGAAAATTGCTACTTTTAATATAATTAATAATATTATATTTTTCATCAAGAATAATCACTGAAGGAATGAAAATACTAAAATCCAATGGAGAGGTTAAGTTGATTTCATTAATATTATTATTATCTAAAACATATGCGGAAATATAACTTTTACCTGATTCAAATGAATAGACTTGACTCTTCTCATCGATTTTTACTGATGTGCCATTTTTCCCAAGAGATTCATATTTAATATCGCTAAATTTGTGGATGGCTTGCTTTGAGTCTAGGTTTTTTTTAGCAGATTCAATTTGTTGTAATATCTGTCCGGCGTATTCTTTCTCCTGGCTATTTGATATCTTCGATGGCTGACAGCCAGAAATAATTATACTCATTAATAATAGTGATAAATTTACAAACTGTTTTTTAATTTTCATAACTAACATATACCTTTATAACAAATAATAATCTAAAGAGATGATTCTGAAAATTTTTTTGATACGCTTATGATAAAGCAAAGCGGTCCTTAGGGCCGCTTTGATGTTACTTCGATTTTTACCACCACATATCTGCTTGTACTCCGACAAGAAAATCTTCTCCACTATTCATCCATGGTGCTTCATATTGGCGATTGACGTAGGTCGCGAGTAGTCTGATTTCAGGAGATGGACCAGAGCCGGTATTCACTGTAAATGTTGGAACAAAGCTGATTTTATTGGAATGGCTGCTGAGATCCATAGTGTTAACTTTGATGTCATTGTTAACATAACCGACTTCAGTTTGAATAGAGAAAAATTCAGTGAATGGAACCACTGAACGTAATGATGCTCCATACCAGGAATCACGAAATCCTTGTTCATGATCGTTATATTGATAGGCCAGAGTAGGTAAGAGATGTAATTTAGCGCCATACCATCCACCCCATACAAACATACGATATGACTGATCACCTTCCTGTACTTTAGTTTGATAAGGTTTGTAACCATCATTAACATCTTGCAGTGTTTTCTGATACAAAGAACTTTTACGATACATGGAAGTATTAGTTAAGGTTGCACCTAACAAATCCCCAGCGCCAAGACCACGTCCTGCCTGTGCGATGACTTTTGAGAAGCCACCTGGAATAGTAAAGAAATCATCACGGGAGTATATTATCGTTCCTTCAATACCTTTTGTTGCATACTTGGTATCATCACCTGTAAATTTATTTTCAGGCATTTGTTTTGCAGCAAATTCAAAGTCCCATGAACTATATTTCGCACCAATGTGTACAGTATGCATAATTGCTTCATCGCCATTTCTGCGATCAGAATGGCTGGTATCATTACTAACGATATAAGCAAAATCCCACTTTCCATCACCGATTTGAAGATCTTGAACCCCCATACCAGTTCCGGAGTAATCAGTATAAAAATAATCTGTGGTGAAAACATAATTATCGCGGCCATTATATCTGAGGCCGCCCCATAGTTTTCCCGTTGGCGTTATTCCGCCAAGTTCAACATATGTTTCTGATACTCCTGTTTCGCGTGGCGCCGCGCGAGTCTGCAATCCATCGCCCTTGGACTCAATATTGAAATGAATATTGACGGATTTTCCATTGTTTAACTCCCACAATTTATTAAGTCGTCCTTCCCAACTGTTATCCACTTCAGTCCCAAGCCGACCCATAACTTTTTCCATTTCATATGCATAGCCAGCTTTTTTGTAATTATCCTTAGCATCAAACAATGAACCAGCACGAATATATCCATGAAATCCAAAGGATTCACTTGCTATAGTGTTAGCCGAAAATAAAACGCTGAAACAGAGCAGCATAGAACGTGTGAGAAATTTTTTTTCCATCATCATTTTTCCAGATTCATTGATTGATTAATATGTGAAACAATATAAAAACATTGTCAATTAATATTCAGATCACCTATGTTGATAATCTGTAGAGTATTTAATGAATTTAAATACTTCAATTTATAGAGTCTTTGTTTCATCATTTTAAACTAAGTGATATTATATTTTTCTTGTGAGATAAATCATTAGTCTTAGTGATTTTTTACATCATGAGTTAACATTTTATTATGAGATTTTTTTCTAAAGTCACATCATCTTCGCTTTGTTATAGTGATGTAATGCATCCAATCCTAGAAATTTTTGTAACTCGTTTTCATATCGCAACTGAACCTTCATAGTTGAATTTTCCTAGATAACTATTGGCTCTGGAATCAATGTCAATACGCATACAGAACTGATGATTTCGATACTATTCATTCAAAATAATTAAATACATTTCGAAATGTGAACATGGATTAGTTGCATTTAATTTCCAAGAAATCGGTTTCATGATCAAGGGGGTTTTTTACTTTTGTTGTGATTTGTGCGACCCATCACACTTTTAATATTGTTTAATTAATTTATTATCAATTACTTATGCTGTATTTTTGTCTTTAAAATATTTCTACTTACTGACGACTGCTCTCCTTTCTGAAAAATTCTTATTTTTTATAAAAATGTTGGAGAAGATTTAGAGCGTGAAGGATTTATCCCCATATGGTTATAGATTAATAATATGTTAATTTAATCCTTTAATATCAGTTATATAGATATAATTTCAGAAGGGTTGCATATGAATATCGTTATATTAAAAATCGGTTACCAAAACATATATAAGTAATTGAAAATAAACATTTAAATAACATTTTTTGCACGATTGATTAAGAAATTTAAAAAACTGATGTAATCGTAAAAATAAATAACTTTATTGGTTCTAGTGGTTATCGTAACGTGTTTATGATAGCTGGGTGATATCGGTATCTTGATTCATTATTTTTTTGACGCATAAAAATAACAAAAGCTAATGTGTTGTTTTTTAATGAAATTATTTTTTATTTGGTGATCGAAGTCACGATTAGAAACATTATTTATGAAACCGATTTCTTTTTTTGTCGTTATCGTTTTATATTATTTAAAATTTTACTCATGAAGGTAATGTACAAATGAAAAAAATCATGTTGTGTTGCTCGGCTGGTATGTCAACGAGTTTACTGGTGAAAAAAATGCAAGAAGTAGCTGTGGAAAAAGGTATCTCTGTTGAAATAAAGGCATTTGGTGTAGCTGAATTTAGTGAACAAGTTCCAAATTATGATGTTGTGTTACTCGGTCCACAAATCAAATATATGTTAAATGATTTATCCGCGAAAGCCGATGTGTACGGTATCAAAGTTCAATCAATCGACATGATGGATTATGGGATGCTACGGGGAGATAAAGTCCTCACTGTTGCATTAGAACTTGCTAAATAAAATTAGGCGAAATGATTCATGAGCTCACTTTATAATATTCTTGTTAACATAATTGAAAAAAGAATTGCGCCTATAGCAGGGGTTATTGCACAGCAACGCTATGTTCTAGCAATACGTGATGGGTTTATTGCTGCATTGCCTTTTATGATTGTTGGTAGTTTCATGCTTGTGTTTATATTTCCACCGATTTCAAGTAATACTGAATTTCAATTCGCAAAAGCTTGGCTAAAGTTCTCTGAAACATATCGTGATCAATTAATGCTGCCATATAATATGAGTATGGGGTTAATGACCATATTCATTTCAGTTGGTATAGGGGCAAGTCTTGGAAAATATTATTCTTTAGATCCAATTGTTTCCGGTTTATTATCACTGATGTCATTTTTATTAGTCGCAGCAGATATGAAAAATGGCGCCTTATCAATGCAATACCTTTCCGGTCAGGGAATATTCACTGCATTGTTGTGTTCAATATATGCAACAGAAGTATATCACTGGTTAAAGAAAAATAATATTACGATTAAATTACCGGAGCAGGTTCCATCCGGAGTTGCAAGGTCGTTTGAAGTACTGATTCCAGTCATTGTTATAATGCTCACCCTACATCCATTGAATCTATTCATTCATTATCTGACTGGGATGATCATGCCTGAAGCAATTATGGCTATGCTTCAACCTTTAGTCGCTGCATCTGATAGCCTTGTTGCTGTAATAATTGCTGTACTCCTGTGTCAAATTTTATGGTTTGCAGGGATCCATGGAACAATGATTGTTACTGGGATCATGAATCCCTTTTGGATGGCTAATCTTGCATCTAATCAAGTTGCTTTAGCTGCAGGGCAAGCTATTCCACATACTTTTTTACAAGGATTCTGGGATCATTTTTTATTTATAGGTGGTGTAGGCTCAACTTTACCTTTAGCAATTTTACTGATTAGAAGCAAGGCAGCACATCTTCGCACGATAGGGAAAATGGGATTCGTTCCCGGCCTCTTCAATATCAATGAACCGATTTTATTCGGTACACCAATTATTATGAATCCGATATTATTTATCCCATTCGTATTTGTTCCAGTTATTAACGCTATCCTGGCATGGTATGCCATTGATTTAGGACTAGTTGAGAAAGTCGTAATGTTAACAGCTTGGACTACACCAGCTCCAATTGGTGCATCTTGGTCAACTAATTGGGCAATTGCACCAGTAATACTCTGTTTTATTTGTATGACAGTTGCAGCTCTAATTTATTACCCTTTCCTGAGAGCATATGAAAAAACATTACTCAATGCCGATGCAACTCAGAAAGATAGTAAAACAGAATTTGAATTGAAAGTTGAAAAAGCATAATTGTCATTTTTAGTCGTTATGAGGTTATCTATGGAATTTGAATTCCCGAAAGGTTTTTGGTGGGGAAGCGCGTCATCAGCTACACAGTCTGAAGGTTCTACTAATGATGGTGGGAAAAAACAAAATATATGGGATCATTGGTTTAGTTTAGAACCTAATCGATTCCATGGTCAAATTGGACCAAGTGAAACATCAACTTTCTATAAGAATTATCGTGACGATATTCTTTTAATGAAGAGAATTGGCCATAACAGTTTTCGTACATCTATCTCTTGGTCTCGATTGATGCCTGATGGTGAAAATATCAATGATGAGGCAGTTAAATTTTATAATGATGTTATTAATGAATTAATTGAGAGTGATATTGAGCCAGTCTTCGGTCTTTTCCATTTTGACATGCCACTGTATTGGCAAAATCAGGGTGGATGGGAAAGTAGACATACTGTTATTGGCTATGAAAAATACGCTAGAGCTTGTTTTGCCCTTTTTGGTGACAGGGTTAAAAACTGGATGACATTTAATGAGCCTGTTGTTGTCGTTGAAGGTGGATATCTATATGATTTTCATTACCCAAACAAAGTTAATTTTAAAAGTGCCGCTCAGGTTGCATTTCATATGATGCTGGCACACAGTTTTGCGGTAAAAGCATATAAAGGTATGGCACAAAGTGGGAGAATTGGTATTGTTCTAAACTTAACACCTTCCTATCCACGCTCTGATAATGAACAAGATTTGAAGGCATCTTTTTTTGCTGATTTATTTTTTAATCGTTCATTTTTGGATCCGGCAATACATGGACAGTATCCTCAAGAATTAATTGATATATTAAAAGAGCATGATCAGTTGCCTATTTGTGAACCTGGTGATTTAGATTCCTTAAGGGAAGGAAAGGTTGATTTTCTCGGGATTAATTATTATCAACCGCGAAGAGTAAAAGCTCGGTCGACGGCTATTAATCCAGAATCACCATTCATGCCCGATTGGTTTTTTGAAAATTATGAAATGCCTGGTCGTAAAATGAATATATATCGTGGATGGGAGATTTATGAAAAAGGAATCTACGATATATTGATAAATCTACGTGATAACTACGGAAATATCCCTTGTTATATATCAGAGAATGGTATGGGGGTAGAAAATGAAGAAAGATTTATTTCTGATAGTGGACAAATCGATGACCATTATCGAATTGATTTTATTAGAGAACACTTAAAATGGATACATCGAGCAATCGGTGAAGGATCACAGTGTCATGGCTACCATCTATGGACTTTCATTGATAACTGGTCGTGGATGAATGCTTATAAGAATCGCTATGGTTTTATTAGTTTAGATATAAATTCACAAGTTCGTACAATTAAAAAAAGTGGTGAATGGTTCGCAGACGTTTCGACAAACAACGGATTTTAACGAGGATTATATGTTAGATGCTGAAGAAGCTGTAATGGGCATTATTGTCAATGCTGGTCACTCAAGAAGTTTATGCTACGAAGCATTACAGTGCGCCAAAGCGGGTGATTTCGAAAAGGCGAATTCATTGCTTAAGATGGCCGTTGTGGCAGGAAAAGAAGCTCATATTATACAAACCAAATTGATTGAAGAGGATGAGGGCATGGGTAAAACACCTATGACACTTGTGATGGTTCATGCTCAAGATCATTTGATGACATCCATTCTTTGCCGAGAAATAATTACCGAACTGATAGAGCTCTATCAGAGTAACACTGATTAATTGTATTCTCTTTGGCTTAATCTGACAGCTCTCGGGTATTTATCCAAGTGTCTGTCAGATTATATCTGGCTTAAATATATTTCAACCTGGTAGTCCTTTTCATCAAGTCATGTTTCCATCGGTATTCGACCACTAGATATTTGTTATCTATAGAGTGTGTTGTATTTATATAGTTGCGATATTCTGTAAGAAATTTTTCTATATTTTTATTGGGATGGCTGAAATGTGCGCGTGCCAGCGGTAGAATCATAGCTAACAACCTCTTTCATTTCATAATGAAAGAAGTTGTTAATTTAAAAGATGAGAATACATCTTAAGCGAATGATAATGCAAAGAGCGATGCCTAGGTAATAGTCTAATGAAATACATATACCTACTAGCAGCGCTCTGTCAGAGCGAGTCAAGTGTACAAAATTATCTGTAGAGTATATATCAAAAAAACACTGCTATTGGCTGAACTATTCCAGAAAATCAGCCATGAATTAATGAATATAAATATTTATATTATTTATATTTTTTGTTAGCCCTGAAGTAAAAAACAGTTTTTGAATCTGTCATGACGCAACAATAACTAAGTCAGCATTTACAGCAATGTAGACCATAACAATCATATAAGAGTGGATGATCCTATGAAGCGTGATGTATTAGCTAATTCTGTAAGACTTGCCGTTCTCTCCACACCGGTCATTATAACCGTATTTATTTCCTCCGCTCAGGCGGCTGGCTCCTGTAACTCAGCCGACTCGACGACCTATGTTTGCTCTGGGAGTGAAACAAATGGTATAGGGCTCACCGGGTCATCGCTGTCGGTTTCTACAGCTCCCGGATTCGATATAGATACCACGGATAAGAGTGCTATCGAACTGACTAACAGTGGTGGTGACCTAGTATTTAAGGATGATAATCAGTCAAAGATCGTCGGTAGCGATGTTGGGATTACCGCCATTAATGATGATAATGCCGCGAGTATGGTCATGAGCACCAGTGGCCATGTGAAGGGGGGGGGCGATGCTGTTTCTGCCCAAAATAATGGCTCTGGGACGACTACTATTACAACAACAGGCACTATCAGTGGCGGAAGTGTGGGTATTAATGTCGTTAATGGTAACAATACCAAAGGATTAACGATTTCCTCTGGCGCAGAGCTAGGCGTTGGACAGGATGGGATTAATACCACGAACAATGGCTCCGGGGCTAGTTCTATCACAACAACAGGCATTATCAATGGTGGTAGATACGGGATTTATGCCAATAATGCGGCTACTGCCACGGATATCACAATTAACGGCAGTGGTGACATCAATGTCGGAGATGATGGGATTCATACCATTAACAAGGGAACTGGAGCTACAGCTATTAGCGCATCAGGCAATATAGGTAGTGGCAAACACGGGATTTATGCCAGTAATGATTCCAATTCCACTGATATGACGATTAACAGCAGTGCTAATATTGGTGTCGGGGAGAACGGCATTAATACTACGAATAATGGTTCTGGGATGACCTACATCACCTCATCAGGCACCCTATCCGGAGCAAACGGAATTAATGCCGTTAATGGCAGTAGCGCTACGGATCTGGCGATTAACGTCAGTGGTGATATCTCGAGCTGGGGTAACGGAATTTATGCCGAGAACAATGGCGGCGGGGAGACCTCAATCATCAACACTGCCAGGATTCAAGGCCCTTCCTATGGTTACGCCATTATTACTCAGGGAAGAGCCAGCGCCATCACGAATGCTGACCGTATTATTGGTAAAATTCAGTTAGGAAACGAAGGAAATATCTTCACCAATGCTAATGGCGCTACATGGGATATGTCAGACGGCATCAGTGAATTCGGTACAGGTGAAAATACCCTTGTTAACACGGGTACCCTGATTACTGCCAACGGATCTTCCACTGACAATGTGCAGACGACCACGCTTAACCATGTAGGAACTTTCACTCACTCAGGTCGCCTGACGATGGCGAACGAACGTGCCGGCGATACTACAGTTATTAACGGCAACTACATTGGTAATGGTGGCACGTTGATCTTTGATACCGTCTTGGGTGGCGATAACTCTGTAACAGATAAATTGATCATTAACGGTAATACCTTCGGCACATCTTCTGTCCTTTTTAATAACATTGGCGGAGTAGGATCTAAAACATTGAATGGTATTGAGATTATTTCCGTTAATGGTCAATCCGACGGAGTCTTTATTCAGGATAGTCGTATTGTAGCCGGAGCCTATGATTACTCATTGGTTCGTGGGCAGGGAAGTAACTCCAGCAACTGGTATCTGAATAGTTGGCAAGAACAGGATAGTGCTGCTCAAGTAATGCGTCCAGAATCTAGCACCTATGCTGCAAATTTAGCGGTGGCTAACAATGTATTCACCATGCATCTTCATGACTTAATCGGGGAAACTCAGTATACCGATGCTCTGACAGGTGAGAAGAAAGTCACTAGCATGTGGTTACGTAATGAAGGGGGTCATACCCGTTCACGGGATAGCAGTGGTCAACTGAAAACACTCGCTAATCGCTATGTCATGCAAATTGGGGGGGATATTACTCAATGGAGCTCAAGCACTGATGACCGCTACCATCTCGGTGTTATGGTCGGCTATGCAAATAGCAAAAATAAAACAACATCGAGTGTCAACGGCTACCATGCCAATGGCTCCGTCATTGGCTACAGCACGGGGGTATACGGTACTTGGTATGCCAGTAATATGGATAAGATTGGAGCATATGTAGGTACTCTGGCTCAGTACAACTGGTTTAAAAACCGGGTAAGTGGTGAAGAGATGAGCAGTGAGTCCTATAACTCGCAGGGTATAACTGCATCTCTGGAAAGCGGTTATACCTTTCGTTTGGACCAGACTGAAGACGGACTGAAGTCGTACTTCATCCAGCCTAAAGCTACATTTACCTGGATGGGTGTGAAGGCCGATAAACATACAGAATTAAACGGTACCGAAATTTCCGGAAAAGGGAATGGTAATATCCAGACCCGTCTGGGTGCGAAAACTTACATTGGTGATAATAGTAAAACTAATGATGGTCAGAATGATAACTTCCGACCGTTCGCGGAAGTAAACTGGATACATAACACGCGTGACTTTGCTAGCGTTATGGATGGCGTAGTGGTGAAACAGGCTGGTACAGCGAACACTACTGAATTGAAAGTGGGTACAGAAGGTCAGTTTAGTAAGCTGTTTGGTGTTTGGGGTAATGTAGCTCTGCAGTTAGGTGATAAGGGCTATAGCGATACATCAGTGATGCTGGGTGGAAAGTACAGTTTTTGATTGGATTGTGGCTGAATAACGGGAAGGTTCCTGAACAAGCTCTATCGCATTAAAAGTTCTAACAGGCAAATGTGAGTTCAACGGGTCGAGACAATGAATGTACCCTTAAAAAAGAAGCCGTTGCTACGAAACGAAGAACTCGCATTTACTGCACCTTAGAACAAGAAGCACATTACTGTGCTGTAAAAGTAGATAAGGACACATAAGACAGATCTTTTAGATAGCTAATCAAATGCCCTGAATTATGTAAATTTTTTCCGGTCGAGAAACATATCCGATGTTTAAAAGTAAACACTATAAATAATTTGCCAATCTTGATCTCCTCTCAGTATCCGTACCAGGCTAAATCCGAAATTCGGACCTTTTTGGTTACTTCGGACAAATTCTGCCGGAGTCTGGCTATTTAGTGATGAATACGGGCGAAAGCCAGCCTTTCAGGTGTCTGGCGGTCACATGGGTTGAGCCCTTCGAGGCAGTAAATACGATATATTTTCTTACTGCTAACCAACAAGCCTTCACGGCGCAGAAAAACATGAATGCGCTGCTCCGTATTTTCAGCAATTTCCCGTAGTCCATAATAGATGTATAGAGCTAGCTCCATTTTGACAGATTTCACCAATCCCCCTCTACCCTTATATATGGGTACATGGTTGTTAGCTACAGTCATATGAAGTGAAGCGAGCCAGCATGGAAATTCATGGAAATTTTTAAATACGGCGAATCAGGTCATTGCATATCCGTGAGCTGATGTGCTCCCGTTGATTAACACACTCCGATGTTAGTAATGTTTTCATAAACCACATGAGGACATCCCACATTCCAAATTAGCCACTAACCGTAAATGACACCGTGAAATCAGAAGTTCTTATCCAGTGAAAGGCTGATATTTCTCTGATGATAGTCGTAAAAGTCGATGTTACTGTTTACCCGTTTATAGGTAAAATTTAACTTGGGCATGAGACCAAGCATATCGAAATCACGGTGCCAGACGGCTAAGCTGTAATACTGCTCATTATCACGGCGGCGCGATAAGAAAATATCGTTATTACCTTCGTAAAAACGGCGGGAAAATACTCCCATCCCCGAGAACGATATTTTCAACGGGAGATCAACCTGCAGTCCGGTACGTAAGCCGATTCGATGGTTACTTTCACCTTGGGTTAGCGTCTGCTGCTCCAGTAAATCTACTCCGCCCAACAGAGACACTCGCGAATTAAAGGTGTGGGAAAGCGTGGTAGATGAAAGCCTATTATGACCGCGCAAAAAAACATAATCGCTGTTGTCGTAACCGAGTTTCTGATATTCCGGCGCCTGGCTTATCTGCCAGCGGGGAGAAAGGAGATAACTGTATTCTGCACGTATAC
The DNA here is from genome assembly GCF_024807845.1 of Klebsiella sp. BIGb0407. Classification (GTDB taxonomy): domain Bacteria; phylum Pseudomonadota; class Gammaproteobacteria; order Enterobacterales; family Enterobacteriaceae; genus JGM124. The sequence goes on along the minus strand of NZ_JANUEQ010000012.1, from coordinate 59,828 downwards.
CGGGTCCGGATGAATAGCTTTCGGTGCCATACCAGCGCTGCTCATAAAATGGTAAAACGGAAAATAATGTACGAAAATCACGCCAATGATAGCCGACGTAAACACGCCCGGTTATGTCATCAAAGCGATGATTATTCCAGTAGCTTTTGCTATAAATCGTGCCAATAAAACGCAAGCCGTGATGATTATACAGCGTCATATCTTTTTGCAACGCGCCACTGAACTGTGCACCCTCGCCGCGTTGCGGAAGACTGTCTTTATTACGGATAAATAAATGATCGCCAATACGTGTACAGTATCATCTGAAGAAGCATTATTTACATTACTATCGTTGAGATAGCTAATGCTAAACATTCCCCTAAGTGGACTACCCTGTTGAATAAGCTCCAGATATTTCGTAATGCTCTGCTGAATATTCTCTGGTGGATTGCTGCTTAATACCCTGCGGAACTGATACTCCGCAGCATCAGTCTGACGATTTTCATACATTGCACGTGCCATTTCCAGGCGCACAGCATTAAAATCAGGATGTGCGCTTAAGATGGCACGATAGTGCTTAATAGCCTGATCATAGTGGCCTTCGCTGCGTGCCAAGCCTCCTCGCGCAAAGTGAATCAGCATCATATCGGGTTGTAAAGAAACGGAGTAAACCGGCAAAATTGCGCGAACGACAGGCCATTGACCCTCCCGAACGGCCTGATCCAGCATCACCTTAGCTAATTCAGGTTGCGACAAGAGATCGGCATTATTAATCCGGTTTGCAGAATGACTGTCGTTGGCGAAGTTTGTAGGTGCTAATCGGTCTAACTGACTCGCTGCCGGGAGGTAATTGGTTTCAGATGGTGCAGCAAAAATTGCTCTGACCGGGCACAGTAGTCCCAGTATAGCTAAAACCCGAAATTTCATAAGTGATACCATCAAAGAAAAACAGGCCAGACTAGCTGGCCGTAAAGATTATTGTCAGACTGCACCAAACGACGTATTTTTAGTTGGATCGTTAAACTGGGCAATTCCGCCCAACTCTTCGGCTGCCGGACCATTGAAATGGCCGATGAAAGTGCCGTTCTGGCCACCAGACTGTGCATCACCGCTAAAACCGCCATTACTGATCTTGCCTTGCATCGCAACTGCACTGCCGTAATCATCTCTTGCGGAGATGTTTCCAATAATGGTTTTCGCCCCAAAATCAACGTTGAAGGTGGCATCACTCCGGGTGCTTTCGCGCATACTGCTACCGATATAGGTGGCTGTTCCCTGCGTCGGTACATTTGCCGCCAGAGTGGCATCCCTAAAACCTGGCGTGATAACTTTAAGGATTAATTATAATCACCAACTGTTTTTATAACATCGAGCTATCTCATGAATACGTAAATAAGCCACAGCTTCACGACATTTCATCGGCTCACTGATTAAGTTCTCTACAGGTAAATTCTGACCCTTAGTCGTTTATTATAAATCTCCTGATAGTTTCCAAACAGATCAATGCGATCGAGAATATGCGAGACTTTAATATCAGAAATCGAGAAGACAATGGTTATAGCCAGGCACCCCTTCTACATTGGGATTGCCTCATGTAGATTACTAACATTGGGATATAGTAATTCATGGCGGCATGGTTATATCCTGTCAGGGTACTACTATACACTTTGATATTTTCATCGCGTGGAAGCAAAGGAATAATCACTCCTACTTGAATATTCTGGTGCTTTTGCCAGAGTCTTTACTTTGAAAGTATCTGATGACAGTTCAATTCTATCTCGGTCCTTATGCAAGGATATAATTATAACTAACCATATATATATCGCCAATATAACGCACCGACTATACCAAGAACACCAATATTTAATGTTATACTAATAACAAAGTACTCTCTAAATGGTTGTTTTTTCGTTTTATGTCTAAATATCTCCTGTCCACATAGCGCAGCAGGCCAGCCTCCAGCAAAGCCGAAAAACAACAGAGTAGACTCAGAGACCCTACGAAAATTATTTTTAGCTGCGTATTTGTCCATGCCGTAAACGAGGAAGGTTAATATATTAACTAAAAGCAACCAAGTTATTAGTGAGTAGTGCTGCGAGAGACTACCTACAACAGCCAGTGCAAAAAAATGCGACATGAAAAAGTAATATTCATACCAGTATACACACTTACCCTTATTTAAAATCTAATTCTCTTTGATAATTACAAGCCAATTTATAATGAAAGTTTCGGAATAACACTCACTATGTAATTGGTCAATATTATTTCTTTTTTAATTTTTATATAGGGGTTTATTATATTGACACGTGATTACATCCCAAATATATATTTTTATGTTATTTACATCTAAACTAGTGATTGGCTACGCATTAATTTGACTATATGATTTGCTTAATATCTTGTGTTTTAAAGCTAGCACGTTATTATTTTTTAATAATCAAATGAATTAATGATGTGATTTGAATTTCTTTCCTCGCTGCTCAATAATGTAGCTAACTATGGAATATAAAGATATTCCTAACGATATAATGGCTATGATTATCAAAACAAGTGAGTTCATATTCATGTTTAGTCTCCTTTCTGAATAAGAAGTTATCATAGTGGTTATCACTCCCCACAGAAAAAGATAATTAGCCTCAACACTGTTCTCTGCCAATCAAACGAAATGTTAATTATCTATTTATTAAACAGTATGTAAGTATCAATAAAAATAGTTTAAATAACAAACAATAACTCCCCGGAAATACTCGGAAAACTAATTCCTGATAGAGTACATACTTGCTTTATGATTTAAACTATCTCGTTTTTTAATTATGATTCTATCAGAGTGAAATGTCACGGTATTATCTGTGACACTATCTAATCACTGAGGCTTTTTCCTCTGGCATTCTTACACATGAACAGCCTCAACGATGCCCTTTGCTGTTAATCATTCACGCCTAACTTCATATAACTCCTATTATATGAAGATAGGATCCAGCGCAGGATCCTGCTATGCTGATGATCAGTCGGCGCAGCGGGTACATCATCTGTACAGAAATCAGGCGTCGCTACGTGAATTCTGAGAAAAAAACAGGGCAGTTGTACTGCAGAATTCACGTAGCAACACCAACCCAATACAAGGTTGAAAAGTATACGGCATGGATAAATTATCATCATCAACATTTCTTACTGTCACCAGTGAAAGTGATATCGCCGATCGTCTGCGAGAATTTGTCCAGGATAAAGAGGCCTTCTCTGAAAACACCTGGAATCAGCTCCTCAGCGTGATGCGGATCTGTGGGGCCTGGGCGGAAAAAAATGGGCGCCGTTTTTTACCTATGTCACCGGCTGATTTGCGTGACTATTTATTATGGTTACAGGTTTCCGGTCGGGCTTCATCAACCATCAGTACTCATGCCTCCCTGATTTCAATGTTACACCGTAACGCAGGGATTACATCGCCCAACGTTTCTCCCCTCGTTTTTCGGGCAGTAAAAAGAATTAATCGTACCGCTGTCATCAGTGGTGAACGCGCAGGCCAGGCAATACCCTTTCGTATTGGTGATCTTCTCGCACTCGATACATGCTGGTCAAAATCGGAGCGCTTACAGCAGACGCGTGATCTTGCTTTTCTGCATGTGGCTTATGCGACTTTATTACGTATCAGTGAGATAGGTCGTTTGCGCGTTCGTGAAATAAACCGCACTGCTGACGGACGTATTTTACTGGATGTCGCATGGACGAAAACCATTGTGATGACCGGAGGTCTTATCAAGGCCCTGGGTACGCTTTCATCCCAGCGACTAACAGAATGGCTAGAAGTTTCCGGGCTAATTAATGAGCCTGATGCGTTTATCTTCGGGCCGATACATCGAACAAATCGAGTTATGATCTTAACTGATAAGCCATTATCTACCCGGGCACTGGAAGATATTTTTGTCCGAGCGTGGATCGAAGCCGGTCCTGGAAAAGAAGTTCCATCAAACAAAAACCGCTATAGAATGTGGTCGGGGCACAGTACACGTGTTGGCGCGGCAGTTGATATGGCAATGAATAAATACAGCATAGCTCAGATCATGCAGGAAGGTACCTGGAAAAAACCGGAAACAGTTATGCGTTATATACGCCATATTGATGCTCACGAGGGAGCTATGGTTGATTTTATGGAACAACATATTAGTCGCAACGAGACCTGACACTGGATCTAGAAATATTCTAAGTTACCCATTTTTATATGAGTATCCACATCTGATAAGAAACAAAATTGATACATATTCTACGCATGAAACATGGAAAGTATTTATGTGAAACAGCTCGTCTGGAAGGAATAAATATAATGATGATAATCCACCTTTGCAACGAAAGTAAGTAATAAGCAGGATCTTTTACTTAAGACATAGCCAGTGACCAAATCGGCTGCGTGTAAAACTAACCAACTGATTTATTATCATTTTTTTGTAGAAAAACAAACTAAAAGACGCTTTATGAATCTTTTAGTTTATGGTAGTTGATGCTATTTTCTTCTTTTCCTTTGAGTACTTTTAATTGCCATATATGATGTCTCATATAGCGTTAAAAGCTTTCCCATTTGGCTATCTATAGCGTCATGTTTCTCGGGGTTTCTTAATTTCTGTAAAAGCTTTGAAATATATTTTGCTGGTAGCTTTATTATTAACGAATTATGAGATTGGTACATTTCCTTTGTCCAATCTAAATCTCTTCCTGATTTCAATAATTCACTCTCCTCTCTATTAATTATAAAACCTAATTTCCCATATGGTCCTGTTAAATATGATTGTAATTGTCTGTATTCAGATGGGCCTAATTCTTCAAAGTTTTTAGCATCAAAAACAACTTGTCTTGTTTTATAATCAGTTAAAACCCTTTTCCAAAAGTCAGACTTTCCACCATTGGTACCAATAATATCTCTTCTCTGAACCGCGTTACCATTCGGATGAGGTTTTATATCTGTAAGGTGAGATGCAAAAACTATTCTAAGAGCATCTACGCACCATTGCTCAAATTCGCTTGCTCCTTCATTTCCTGTCGGAATCTGATCTAAATGAGTAGTTATTTGGCCTATTGTTTTATTCCTAATAGTTGAGTTTTCTGAAACAACATTGATATCATATTCGTCATTTATTTCTTCGGCCTCCTCTGGAGCAAGCGCATTACGATTTAGATTGAGTCCAAGCCAGTAACATGGATGAATTAATAGTTTTTCATTACTTTCGAAGCCTTTATCTGGCGTTCTACCATCGTGACAGAATGAATATGATGAGGTGTTTTTATCGCGTATGCCAACAAAACCTACGCTATACAAACTTTGCAGGATTCCACTTGATTTCAATAGCTGGATTTCAGATGTTACTTTTGGGTCTTCATTTTCTTCAATTATTTCGAAAGATGATTCTATTTTTTTTAAGCATGTATAAACTGTTAACTCTGGTTCAATGCTACGAAATGCGCTTGTTATAACTTGTATTGAAGGGAATATCTTTTGATATTCTTTCCATAGATCTTCAAGCCTCGCCATAGAAATAGACTTAGCGGCGTATTCAAGGTCGGAACTGATAATTGTTTCTCTGTTTTCTCTGAATGCAGAGAAAAAAGCTTCATTTAATAATGACAGTAAATCTCTAGGGCGGTAAAGCGTAAATTGCAAACATCGCTTAAAGCCATTTCTTCCTTTAAGATCATCAGCAGTACATCTATCCCAAACTCGTTGATCTTTCTCAATATCTAGACCGAATGCAACTTTCATCCTTTTTGCTGATAACATCAGAAGTTGTGCCCAATCCCAATGTAGCCTTATGACCTGGCCCTCTATATTTCTAGAGTAATCAGGATCTTCCTTTGATAACGACCTAAATATATTATCTCTTAGGAAAATAATCGGCCGTATGTTTTTTGCTTTTTGATTTAATTCAATAGAAGCATATGCAAGACCAGCAATAATCCCTATTCCTATATTATCAGGTTCATATGCCTCATCAAGTTTATCCATCAATATGACAACTTTCCTGTCTGACCTTTCAAGAAGAGAAACTATTTTATTTTCTATATCAGATATATTTAAATTGAATGGAAGATCACCGATTGATTCTTCTGGTTTTTTTTCATCCAAATACTCCTTTGCTACAAGCCTACACTTCCTTAATATATCACCTTGAATAGAATTCCATTTCTTTAGGTGTTCATTTAATAAAGTTTCCGTTGTAATTTGAGATGATAATTTATAGTGCGAAGAAATATATGAAGCTATCTCCATTAACATAGCATATCGCCATAATAATCTTGTTGCTGCTCTGGCTAAATTAAACGATCCTGTGAATGGTTTCAACATAGATCTGAAACCAATGATTTGCGTGTCATCTGGTGAAAATCTAAGGATTAATATTTTCTTGTCTTTCTTCCAATGCTCATTAAGCTGAATGAATAAAGCACTTTTACCAGTTCCGCGTCTGCCGACAACGACTGTTCGATCATCTGTTTCAATTAACGTTCTAAAATCAGCAGTCTCAATAAATGCATTACTCAGCATTTTTCTATCATTTTCTGCTGTTGTATCACCAAATGGATTGGACTTTGAAGTAATATTTAATTCCATTTTCAACCTTCATATTATTGGCATGGGTATTGTTATTTTTTTTTAGTGTTAATAATGTCAGGAACAGTTTTATTCTAATATACCACTATAATGGTATAAATAGTAAAGACTAGATGTAACAGCCGTTAATTAAAACGGCTGGTTTGTATGGCTACCATTCTGCTTTTGTGTCAGATATCACATAAGGTTTCCAGTTTGGTGATGAACATGTGCTTCCCGGATAGTGAGGTGGAAACGTATTATCTTTAGGGTGCGCATTAACAGTAACTTCACGATTACATCTTGTACATTTATAAATTCCTGAGTGTGGAACTTCATCTCCAGCAGTAAACCTTTGACCAAAAAAATCTGAGCTCGCATTGGTTGAAAGTTCTTCCAAGGTAGATCTTTGTACTAGAGCCATTTCTTTCTCCCAGAAGTTACAGGGTTAAAAACCCATTGTTTTATATGGTTTTTATTAATGAATCTAATATAGTCGTATATGCAACGAATCTAATATTAGATCATATTGCTCTATTTTTTATATGAGAATGATATTTTTTAGTTAAATATCATCTAATGATAAATAAATCTATTTTCTGATTGAAATTTGATTTAAAACGCGATTGTTTGAGCTTTCGAAGAATGGAGCTTATTGGAGTCATCTATACTCAAGAGTAACATGTTGATACATAGACGGAAAATGCACTCTATAAGATTTCCTAACCATGGTAACAATCTTATGCCAGAACCATTACTAAATTAATTCTTACAGTTCAGCTAGAATTAGGGTTCAACATCGGTAACTATATTTAATATCAATAGCATAATTAGTTAACAATGGTAGCGCTTCCCGCTGGGAAAAGGAAAATATTACACGTTAATTTACTTACGCTTGTGCTTCACACACCGCGTAAGGCCGATACTGACCAGGAAAGTATCGATACATGTTCTGATTTACGGTAAATGTCGTTTATGGTTCATCTGTTGATGCAAAATACGAGCTATCAAAATATCTGCATCACGAATAGTATAAAAAATGGTATGTAGCTGAAATTCAATACGCATCACGCCGGAAATGGCCTGATATTCCCCTCCCATATCAGGCATTCCTGCCAGTGTTTTAAGAAATTCCTCAAGTGCGTCTGTATAGAGATCTGCCTGAGTTTCACCAAATGTTAAGAGCGTATAGTCATAAATTCCGGCGAAGTCGTCTGCTGCGTGTTCGGTGAGTTTATACACGATGTTTGTTTTTTCTTTGTGCAGCTATTTCCCGCAATGACAGAGAGCTTTCTCCGCTTTCCAGCCCGACAATAACTGCCCGGCGTACAACCTCATCGTTTGCTTCCTGTTGTTCCAGTAATCGCAGAGCAGAGCGCATCACTTCACTCGTAGAGCCGTAGCGACCACTTTCTATTAATCGACTGATAAACGAATCAAGTTGCTCACCAATTGTCACGCTTGTCGTTCTGGCCATAACGCCTCCTGTGTTAACTAATAACACAATACTAAAAATACTGGCTCATGGTGTCAATGAATTCCCTTTCCTTAACATAGTCCATCATCTGATAATAAGTTCACTGAACATACCACTGTGGCATGATCCCACCATCCGTTGTGATTAACTCTTACAGCCAGTACGTTGAATTCTGCTTTCTGCCAGGAGCGGAACTTTGTGATTCTGGAAGCACACCAAATGTTGTGGTCACTTCATACCAGCCGCGCAGTTGCAGAGAAGAGTGACAACTTTGAATGTCTGCTGGTACTGGTGGAGAAATACCTTCAAGGCTTTAGAATGGGAGCGCGACCGCATACTGATAGCCATGGTCCGCGCCGAGCAAATCGCACAAACAATTATAGAGAGGGCCGTCGGATGGAAAACGTATTGCTTAATGAGGGGATTATCACCATCTCGCAAGACAAATTGCCTCCTGAGTTCGTTGAATTTTTCCACACTATGCAAGAAACGGCACATGAGAAGCTGCAAAGGGCTGATAGAACTCTACGCAAGATCCATGGTCTGTTTAAAGCTATGCAGACCGCTGGGCAGCTGGCGTATGACCATCAGCAACTAGGCAAAGTTGAGTTTGAGGCTACCACCGAGTGGCTCCTAGAAAACTCATCCAGAACCACAGCTTTTATCGTGACCTATGGGCGACTATTCACCGAGAGCAAGGGCACGTACAAGATTGAACGAAGAAAGGTCCCGGATGAACTGGGCGATATTCATGATGAAGTCATGAGAATGCGTAACCAGCTCTATGCCCACAATGGTGACCACGAATCCATTAACACTTATCCGGAAATGGGGTTTGAGGGCCAATGGAACGAAAACGTACGTTAAGGAGATAATTCGTTGTTTAAATTGAAATTTAATGTTCTCATTTCTCCCTTCAGAATATCCTCCGGTAGCGTGAACGTATAATGCCCCAGCATATTGATATGCCCATGCATCAGTGGGGATAACCGGGCGATATCTTCATCCCCGGTTTCTTCCCCATGACTGCGCATCCAACTCAGTGCTTCTTGCATATAAAGTGTGTTCCACAGTACGACAGCATTGGTCACCAGGCCCAGTGCACCTAGTTGATCTTCCTGTCCTTCACGATAGCGCTTTCTGATCTCACCGCGTTGTCCGTAGCAGATTGCCCGCGCCACGGCATGGCGGCCTTCTCCCCGGTTGAGCTGCGTCAGGATCCGCCGACGATAATCTTCATCATCAATATAATTGAGAAGGTACAGCGTCTTGTTGACGCGCCCCACTTCCATGATCGCCTGTGCCAGTCCTGATGGGCGCGAGCTTTTGAGCAAAGAGCGAATGAGTTCTGAAGCATGGATGGTGCCCAGCTTTAGCGAACCGGCGGTTCGCATCATCTCATCCCACTGATTCTCCGCCTTCGACAGATCTGCACATCCCCGCGCCAGCGCATCCAGTGCACCGTAGTTTGCCGATTTATCCACTCGCCAGAATACCGCTTCGCCGGCATCGACAAGCCGGGGCGAAAACTGATATCCCAGCAGCCAGAACAGGCCAAAAATAATATCGCTGGTACCTGCAGTGTCTGTCATGATCTCAACCGGATTCAGCCCTGTCTGCTGCTCCAGAAGTCCTTCCAACACAAAAATGGAATCCCGCAATGTACCGGGTACCACAATGCCGTGAAACCCAGAGTACTGATCAGAGACGAAGTTGTACCAGGTGATACCACGTCCGGAGCCAAAATATTTTCTGTTAGGCCCGGAATTGACGGTTTTTACCGGTGTGACAAAGCGCATGCCGTCGGCTGACGCCACTTCGCCACCGCCCCAGTGACTGGCAAGCTCCAACGTAGACTGAAAATCAACCAGGCGGGCATTCGCACTGACCAGTGTTTCTGCCCGTAGATAATTCTGTTTCACCCAACTGAGCCGGTGGCGGGTCAGTGCCGGTATATTGTGCTTTATCAGCGGTTCCAGTCCGATATTGCAGGCTTCAGCCATCAGAACCGCACATAGGCTGACGTCCAGGTCCTGCGCCCGCGCTCCGGACTCACTGACATGCATAAATTCCCGTGTAAATCCTGTTCTGGCGTCTATTTCAAGCAGTAATTCCGTCAAATCAACCGGAGGAAGCAACTGTCTGACCCGACTGTTGAGGCAAAGCAACGACGGAGGCTCCTCCAGTTTCTCCAGACTACTGATAGTCAGGGAAGGATATTTACCGTCATTACAGACATGTACTTCCGCATTCCCTTCAAATCGGGATGCGACGGCTTTCCAGATTTCATCCAGCTGAACGGCCAGTTGCTGCACGCCTTTATGCCCATCGGTGGGATGTCCCTGCGCCCGACAAACAGGGATACGCTGAGCCTGCCACTCTTCACCCTGCAACAGCTTCTCTCGGGGATCACCCCAGCGATCGCTGTTTTCGAGCCAGATGTCCCGGCGGCGCAGTGCATCCTGAAGGCGTTCAAGCAAACACAACGAGTAACCGGCGCGTTGTATCCGGCCTTCCGTATCGTACACGAGGCGTTTCCAGGGGCCGGTGATGATATGTTCAGGCGCATCATCGAGTATGCGCTTTTTCGAGCTGTTCAGTTCGATCAGATAATGAATCGCGGCCAGAGTATGTTCTCCTGCTGGCGCAGCGCGGAAATGCAGATCCCGCAATACCGCTGGAAGAAAACGCTTAACCCGGCCGTACTGCTCCACCATTTCGTCATGGAAATTATTGTTCTGAGGGCGGGCAAGTTCATTAACCTTGCTGACGGATTCTGCCAACCTGCTTTTCGGTACGCAGCTGAAGATGGCCCACCTCAGGTCTGGATCATTGGCATTATCATCCAGCAACAGCGAACATGCCCGCGCCAGTAACAACGCAGCCCGATCAAGATCTTTCAGCGTCCTGAGTCGTATTTTCTGCCCGGTTTTCTTAGCCTCGCGGGTAATGTCCAGGATCAGCATATCGAGCACGTCAACAGCCTCATCCAGCGCTGTTATTTCCTGCGCTTTAACGAATGCAGTGAGTATGGCAAGCTTTCTCTGCTGTGGCATTCGCGCTATATATTTTACCGACGCCATGCCTGCATAACGCGCCAGATTACGCAGCTGTATCGCGGGCAGACCGGTAAAATTCAGTCGGGAAAACTCAAGGTTTCGCAGCCGGGTATATCGCTCCAGCGCTTCAGTAAACGCCGGTCCGCTGACAGTAACCGGACCTTTTTTCAAATGTTCCAGTGGCGATATCCGCTGACCTTCCGGAATTTCCAAAAGCTCCGTCACTCGAGCGGTCTGCCAGCTGTCCGGCAGCGCGGCCAACTTTTTCCACAGCCGCTGATTTGCCCGTTCGCGAATTTCACTGACGAGACGTACAAGTGTGGTTGCACCGGGCAGCAGTACCTTATTCTGAAGCAGCCACGCGGTGGCGAAATCAAACATTAAACCTGGACGCTCATTACTGAGCCATGCCCGGGTGTACAGCAGGCGCTTCAGGCGGAAAGACCAAGGGAAATCGCCAAATTCATTATAGCCGTAATATTCCTTAATTAACGCGGTATGCTCCCTGAGGGTGGTATCCCGTTCTGCATAACGAGAGAGGACTTCCGGACGTCGGATATTAAGCTGTGCAGCGACAAACTGCTGAATGCCCGGCAGAACCTCGGTTAAATCTGTTAAAAAGGTTCCCAGGAAACGGGCTGTAGTGAGCTGAAGCGCTATACCCAGCCGGTTATGCTTCCCGCGCCTCTGATTGATGAAAGCAAGATCCCGCTCATCAAGATGAAAATAACGGGCCAGCTGGACGTCGTTGGGTTCAGCCGCATAGCGTCCATAATTCTGCTCCTGCTCACTGGTCAGAAAATCAACGGGCATGTCAGCCTCCTTGCTTGAAGAACATTTTTAACAATTCCGTAACTGTACGAAATATTATAAATTATCAGACAACATAAAACGGTAGGCATGGACTGTCTATTAAATCGTATTTTTGCCATAATAGACGCAAGGCGTCTGATATTCGATTTAAGGTACATTTTTATGCGACTTTTTGGTTACGCACGGGTCTCAACCAGTCAGCAGTCCCTAGATATTCAAGTTGGGGCACTTAAGAACGCAGGGGTAAAAGCCAACCGTATTTTTACGGACAAGGCATCGGGAAGTTCAACTGCCCGAGAAGGACTTGAGCTGTTGCGCATGAAGGTGGAAGATGGAGACGTCATTCTGGTGAAGAAGCTAGATCGTCTTGGCCGTGACACTGCCGATATGATTCAACTAATAAAAGAATTCGATGCCTTGGGTGTGGCAGTCCGATTCATTGATGATGGGATCAGTACCGATGGTGAAATGGGGAAGATGATCGTCACCATTCTATCAGCAGTGGCACAAGCGGAACGTACTCGCATCCTTGAACGAACAAATGAAGGAAGACTCGAGGCCAAGTCTAAAGGAATTAAATTTGGCAGAAAACGGAAGATAGACAGGAATAAAATAAAAGTTATGCATGATAAAGGAACTGGAGCAACTGAAATAGCTAAGCATATGGGTATTGCGCGTTCAACCGTATATAAAATTATCAATTCAGAACGTTCACTAATCAATGATTAATTATCTTAAAACTGGCAAGGTGGAATTGTGAGAACCTTTGTTATAATTTGGACAATAGCTTTCATTGCGGTAATTGCTGTAATGTGTACAGTGGATCTTTCATCATATGTACCTTCAATTTACACCGTATTTAATAAAAACAAACCATTAGTAACTGGTATTATATATATACTATTAATGTCTATTTTTATATGGCTAATTGTAGCATTGTATCTTTTAAAAAAATACTCATTTAAAGTAGAGAAACTAAGTTTAGGCGGTGTTAATGTTCTGTTCAATGAAAGTGGTACGTTATATCGCAAAAGTATAAAAAATCACTTGGATACAAAAAGAGCCATCTTTAAGTTGAAGAAAAATGTAGACGCATTCGATGAAGTCATCTCATCATATTATCAGACATATCAATTTATTAGAGATGAAATGAAAATATTGAATCCAAAAAAAGATAATGAATTATATAATATTAGCAATGATATGCTAATGGTGTTGAATAAGTTTTTAACTAAAAATCAAAATAATTATAAAAGATGGTATAAATATATATCAGATAAGGATGAAGTTATTGACATTATAACTAATACACCATTAAAAGTTCACCTAACGCCTATAAATAAAATACAAAAACAATACTACAACCATAGTAAAATATGTAACGATTTTAAAGTAGTAAATGATTTTTTCTCATCACGGGTTCAACAAACATTTAACGTGAACACCACCAAATGGGATTGGTAACAAGTAAAGGGGAGTATTATACTCCCCTTTACTGTTTCTGCTAGCCATTACGCATTCTCATTGGGGTAGAAAAAACGTATTCGCACTTATCTTTATCTTGAAATGTTAACTCAATCATTTTTCTAAGGTTTTCTGGATTGTTGTGTATCTGATCCCAGTTAACTATTGATATATATGACTTTTCACTCATCAAGTTATCTATAATCCTTTCTGGCATATATGGATATCTTTCTTTATATGTTGTTCTGTCATTGATTGTTATCCACTCCGTTATATTAGGGTGAAATTCATTTTTTTCATTTTCACCATGACTGGCCCTAATGTAGTTTGTTCCTGTTGAAGGAAGATTTATAACAAAAACACCTGATTTACCGTTTTTGGGACTATCCCTCATGGATGAATATAATTCCCAATCAACATGCTTTCTGTTTTTAGTCTCAGTCCCAACAAGTAAAATAAGAACGGATGTATCACGTAAATATTCATCCCTTATTATTTCTCTGATCTTTTGAGGTTCTTCCTCATCATCAATGTCTCCAAGTGATACCGAGCGATTCACAAAAATATCAAAAACATCATTCATTTTTTCAAGTTCATTTTTGTACCATTGGTCATTAGCATGGTGGTAACTGATGAAAACTTTGTGCTTAGCCACGCCTTTTCCTCATTTATTCTCTGGTTTACGGATTTTACATCTTCATCCATACCGAGTGAAAGTCTTATAATTTATTCTTTCACACTAGGAGATACTCTCAACCACCGGATACAGTATAATCAAGGAAGTGGCTACATTCTTCCAATTCAAATGAAGAGAGCAGACTTACATGCAATTCATCCATAATGATCTTGGTCAAAGAAAAAGAGGGGAGATTGTTGAAATCACCCTCACCAGTGGTGCAAATGTTAGACTAATGGATAGTTCTAACTTCAGTAGTTATAAGAATGGCCGACGACATTCCTACATTGGTGGGTTAGCAAAGCGCTCCCCCATAAGGTTACAGATCCCTTCATCAGGCCATTGGCATATTGCTGTAGATATGCAGGGATTAAGGGGGAGTACTAGGGCTTCTGTTCGCGTTCTTCCAGGGGCTCTTCCTGAAATTCAGGATAGGCCGTTAAGCGAAGTTCCTAGTCTGGTAAGAGATAACAGACCACCGTCAACAGCACAGAGCGACGAGATACATGACGTATTTATTTCGCATGCCTCAGAGGATAAAGATGATTTTGTTCGCTCTCTGGCAAACTCATTAATCAGTCACGGCCTTAACGTATGGTATGACGAAATGACGTTAAGAATTGGTGACAGCCTTAGACAAAAAATAGACAAAGGTTTAGCAAACAGTCGTGTTGGGTTAGTAGTTTTGTCTCCGGCGTTTATAAGCAAAGGTTGGACAAATTATGAACTTGATGGAATCGTCACTCGTGCTATTTCTGGTGAGCAAATATTGCTTCCCATATGGCATAATATTACAAAACAAGAAGTTATCGATTTTAGCCCATCATTAGCAGACAAAGTTGCTCGTAGTACGGCAACTCATACAATCGATGAAATTGCTCATGAGATAGCCGAGCTATTGCATTCTCGTTGTTAATTTTTATCGAAATTCAAATAGCAAAACAAAAGGATCAATTAACGGTCCTTTTTCTATTTTTCATGAATATCAATAAATTACATTCTTAACGTACGTTTCCGTTCCATTGGCCCTCAAACCCCTATATTGATAATGTCTCAGGTACGACAATGAACCGACCTGAGCTGGTCAGACTTTTAGAAGATGCAGAACCAGGTGACGTAATTTTGATTGAACAGGTCGACAGACTTACTCGTTTGGATGACGCCGGTTGGGAGATACTCAGAAAACAAATTACCGATAAGCAGTTGGCCATAGTCAGTCTTGATCTACCGACCAGCTTCCTGGCATTATCCAGTTCCGTAAACGATAACTTCACCAGAAGCATGCTGAAGGCCGTAAATGGCATGATGCTAGATATGCTTGCCGCTATTGCTCGAAAAGATTATGAAGACCGGCGACGTCGTCAGGTTGAAGGAATAAACAAGGCAAAAGGGGAGGGCAGATATCGTGGCAGAGTTGCTGATGCCCAGAAGCATGAACTGATACGCACTTTACGTCTGGCTCATGGAAAGTCTTTACGTGAAACAGCTCGCCTGGCAGGCGTATCCAAAATGACAGTGATACGAGTTTGCAAAACTACAGAAGTTGAGAGAAGCGAATAGTGGCTCCTTCTACAAGATATCAAAGTCACTCTATTTGGGGAAAAAACAGATCTAATGCCGCCTGTTGAGGCGGCATTTCTTGCAGAGGGTTATGCCCCCATTAATGCCAGTCTTTCATTAATTGGCTGTATAATACCTGTGGCCAAGATTTGACGGCTTTCCCAGCGGTCATGCGCTGCCTGGGTATTTATCCAAAAATCCTCATCAGTTTCAAACAAAGCGGCCAGTGTAGCTGCTTCTGCCACGCTGATACGACGGGTATTGTTAACGATCTGCCCGACAACTTTACGCGACAGTCCCATTACCCGGCCAAGCTGCTCCTGGGTAATACCCATTGGTTTCAGAAATTCTTCGGAAAGCATTTCACCGACAGTGGTTGGTTCTGCAGATCTGGTATCCATTTTAGCCTCCTCAGTATTTATGTGGGTCCAAGTAAAGATCGTATGCATGTCCATCGCGCCAGCGGAAAATCAGCCTCCACTGGATTGACACTCGAATGCTTGACCATCCTTTCAAATTACCCGCCAGTCTTTCATAATTGTTGCTGCGCGGAGCGAAAAGTGACTTTTCCGTTGTAGCTGCCTCTATGATAGAAAGTTTTCGTCGTAACGAGTTTTCAATACTGGCTGGGATATCCCTGTTTCGCACATTATCAAAGTAAAAAATCCCGAGTGTCCCGTTGTCTCCATCCCTAAAACTACCGATCATCAAAGACCTCTTAATTATTTTACATGCAAGTAATGTACCCTAAAAGGGAACGCAATGCAACCATTTTGGTAGCCTTATGAGTCCTAAAAGGAGCTTTCATAGTGGTGTCCTTGTATAGAGAAGGTTAATTTTTGAATGCTCTGAATGAGAGTGATCTCATATGGAATATTTATCCAGGGCACTATCGAATCAAAGAAAGCGGCCCCCAAAAAGGCCGACACTGATTTTATGGCGGAGTGCGAGGATGTTGTCAGCGACGAGGGGCGATTTATCCTGTGAACAAAACCGATATGCTCGACACCAATATCCGTTTCTTCATCATGCGTGAGCAGCCGGAAGCCGTCATCAGGCGGCTGGAGCAGACTGTACTGCGTTGGTCTCTGCCATCACCTACGCAGAGATGCGCTTCGGGTCATCGGCAAGAAAGCCTCTCCCCGCCACCGACAGCTGGTTGAGATGTTCTGCGACCGCCTCGATGCAGTGCTGTCCTGGGATCGGGCTGCCGTGGATGCCACCACAGAGATAAAGGCGGCGCTCGCTGCAGCCGGGACACCCATTGGTCCGAACGACACCGAGATTGCCGGACATGCCTTCGCCGCCGGTGCTATCCTAGTGACGAATAATACGAGAGAGTTTGAGCGGGTGCAGAGTCTGATGCTGGAAGACTGGATAAAATGAAGACAACAGATTTTCTGTTTTGAGGATTAAAATATGCAATCTGGTCATGAACGTTTACTGGAGCAAATCAATACTAAAATTGGCAAAGGATTTACGCCTGCCGATAATGATAAATTAGTAGGGAGTGTGGAACGATGAAAATGGGAATTGTTTTTATTCTTTTGTTGACTGGATGTGCAGTTGTAGATGCTGATAAAAGTAATAATGCAGAAAAGCATAAAAGTTCAGATGATATAAACAACTATAAATATTCTAGTTCTTTTTTATTAAATACATATCTTATGAAAAATGGGTGCGACATTTCGAAAAACACAGCCTTTTATGCTGAAAAAGAGTTGTACAAAGATTACATCGACTATCACATAGTAGGTGAAAGCTGTTTAAATCAAGTGAAGTATTATATGCCAAGAATATGCAAAGATTTGGGAGGTGTTTGGGAAGAAGGGTCCAATAATCATTGGGGAAGGGTTACAAACTGGTGTGCTTCAGAAAATGATATTCTTTTTGTTATGACGTATTCTCGTTCTGTGAGAACGGCTGACGCAATCGATATTATTGAGAAAGTTAAGGGGAAAGAGGATAAGTGGAGAGGAGTTACTTCAGCCATCTATGGAGCGAAAACGGTGGCAGAGTTAAGAGAAGGTAGAGAGAAAAAGGCTTTAGAGGATGCATTTTATAGGAATGGTGAGCCAAAAAAAGTATTAAAATCTAATATTGGCACGAGGATATGTAAACTAGATCAATCTTCAGTAGTCTATTCTAAAGATAAAATTTTCTACTCAGGGTTTATTGAAAATAAATCGCCAAGTAAAATTCTGATACGATTTGAATATCATGGTAATAAAAAAACAGTAATTAATGATGTTGATGGCGTAATTAGATGGGAAAAACCACTTGGCTGGTATGTGTGCGATCAGGGATAGTAATAAATCCATGAAATTTTTTTATATATTAATATAAAAAACCACATATTGAATTAAACAGTCCAATTAATCACGCAGTCTTCCTGACTGCATGATTCTGTGGAATAAATTTACACAACTCATTAAAACACTGATACTGGTGGCGGCATGCCCGTGCTGCGCGATAGTCATCAGAAGTTATAATAGTGACGTGACCGCAGATAAGTGAGCCGTGGATGCAGCATCACTGCAACCTAAGCAATAGTTAATGTTTCATGTCCAGGATAGCGCCCGAGGTTCAGTGCACGGATGTAATTCATCCAACTGCGGGAAAGATATCAGTGCAAGACTGGATTCCGGGTCATGGCATTGCAATATCCCAATGCACAGATCAGGATGTTTTAAAAACACTCTTATTAAACTTCATATCATCCTTAATGATTTCTCTTTCTGCTATCAGATATCTATGATTATTAATCATGGTGTAAGTAATGGAATCGCATTTTTTACTGGTTTCTTCCATCCATTCTTTTATACATTCATTTTTAGAAAGCGACAGATAGTCTCCTTTAGACATTTTATCTGTATTGAACCATCCCAGTCTGCCTGATCTATCTTTTTTATATAAATCGATAGCAAATTTACAGGTCCCTACGAGAATGAAAAACGAAACTAGATAAAAAGGCATTTCATGCACATCGAATACTAAACTAGCAAAATAAACTAATGTCATTGATATGATGAGAGGGAATAGTAATAAAAAACCGATAGTTGAACTTTTCGATTTTCTCTCTTGAATAAAAGACGGGTTTATATTTCTATATCTGGACACCACCAATGAAATGAGATTTAGCGATTCACAGCCAATTTTATCACATTCAGACTTACTGAGATATAATAAAACCTTATTCATTTAAACACCCTCATTACAAAATTAATGAATAGTATATATGGTCGATATAATCATATTTTCGCCAAATTAAAATGCTAAATTGTATTTTATCACGAATGTTAATATTAGCAATATTTAACAACATCAGAATATAAGGTTAAATATCAGTTTTCGAATAATTCAATGGCGAATCAAAGCATGGATTGATAAAATAAAGTTTATATGAGTCTGCAATGCGAAAAATTAGCATTCAAAAACCAGTAACACCGAAGTTAATGAAAAAGGACGCCTTAAAAGACGTCCTTCGGCGCTAGTTTTACCGGTCGTTCCAGTACTCCAGCAGAGTCATAATGATGACTGCTACTGGGTGAACAAGTTTCAAAAGCAAAAGAAACATGATCGCTACCCTTTTGGTTATCTTCGCGCCTCGCTGCAATTACCCAACAGTTTCCTATTGCAGTTTTAGTAAACCAGTTGCCGAATACTTACGGCGCGAATTTAGTGACAGGCTAGTTCTCGCACAACCAAGAACTAAGGAAAACACGCCGCATTTGCGTTGAACAAAACTGCGTATTTAGTTAAGCTAATTTCAGTTGCCGAATACTTACGGCTGAGTAAACGAGGTGCGAACTCGTTTACTTGTTTCAAAAAGCCCAGACTCACAATCTGGGCTTTTTAATGTCTGAATTTAGCCCTGGACAGATAAGGCGTCACGAGCTAGCCCGCGTCATACCTGCCTTTATTGCTGTCAATATGTATTGTAAATAGTAATCGGTTTAGGACAAGTATTGATTTTAACGAAAAAATCGTGTCCGGAATTGCTTGTTTCTGTAAACCCATACCACATAAGGCCTAGACGTTAGTCAATAGAATGAGAAAAAAAGTATAAATATTTTTGGGTTCTGTTTTGTTAAACGTAATGAAGAAAAACAGACAGTTATGATTAATGTAATGGGGACTAATTTCAGGTAACATAAAATGTGCTAACCAATTGTAATATAGAATAAATATATGGATTACATATATTTATTGATGCTATCCAGTTTTCCAGACATCCGGAATACGTATTCTGCACCAAAAGCGTAGTTGACCTCTATAAAGGCGCCAGCCGGTGCTGAATATTCCGCTTTCGTTAATGGGCGCCGTCGCCCGGCGAAGCCGGTTCCATTCTGATAGATTTTACCTATCCACCCCTCCGCCCTGCTAAAGCCAACCCCCTAAAAGCGTCACAACAGCCTCTTTACGCAATCGGAGTGGTCACGACAAGGCGTAGCCGTAGTCGGGGCGTATCTCCGCGTTAGCAGGCCGTAAGGGCTGCTTACGAGCGTGTACTCAAATCCTCCATCATCACCTCTCACAGCAACACAAACCCATTAGTTACAACACTCATTATATAGCCACACAGTTCCGGGCCAGAGGCCCGGGGCGGGGCGGCTCTTTAGTGAGGTCGGGTGACCACAGGTGTTACCGCTGTGCACGGATAGAGGGCTGGGGTATTTTTGAATGCTGTAACTAATTAGTTCGGATATGGGGCCCGTCGCTTGCGATGGGAGGTACTTCAATGGGGTTACCGAACCGGCGCGAACCTGGGTTCGCTGCAAGGGCGGGCATTATATGCGTCTGTCCACAGGGCAGGCGGCGAACAGGTTTTCTTTTTATATGAATAAAACAGAAGGTCTTTAAAAGAAGTACCTACTCGCTGTTTAAAAGAAACCACGCACCTTAAAAACTTATCGCCTGGCGGCTTATTTGCATAACGGTTGTAGCCTTATGGAAAGTTCCCTTGCAGTTAACTGTGGGTAACTTAAATCTACAGAGAAGAGAAGCGGCTGCGGCTGTGGTTCTGGCCAGAAAAGCCATCAGGATATGAAAAGGTTGTCAGAATAGTCCTGGACTCCGGGTCTGAAATCTACGTTCCCGGATGACAGGCGTGCGAAATCCTCCGGCGCCAACCAGATTTTCAGAAAATGAAGGGCTAAGTAGGTACGATATTCAGTCGTGTGTAGTTATGGCTGCGCGACAGCAGCATCCGCTCTTTTACGCGTCGCTGAAGTTCGCGCTTCATAGCATCGAGCCCCCCGGTAAAACGTCCGCTGGCGCATTCTCGCGTCAACTGCTGCTTCACCAGAGTGACGATGTCCTGTCGGAACCGGTCTTTATCACGCCGGGCGCGAGCGCGCTTCTGGCCGTGTGCCTTACGTTCGGACTGGTAGCTGCGGAATCGCTCGCGCACAAAACGCCAGGATTTGGCTATCAGTTCATCGATACCAAGCGGCTCCAGACTCTGCTTTTTGCGCTGCTGATTTTCCCACTCGACGCGGCTGCGGCGAGCGGCCAGGACTGCAACATCAGAGACATCAATCGCGGAGAACAGTGCCGGTGTGAACGTGATATCGGTCGGGATGTTGCAGCCAATCTGCGGGTCATATTCCGTCTGGTAGGTGATGAGACCCAGCTCCGCCATAAACTTTAGCGCCCGCGTGGCACGGGTGATGGAGAGATTACCGTTTTTCGACTCCGTGGCCAGCCCGCACTCGATAGCAAGATTAGTGATAGAGCGCTGAACACGATTAGCCAGGGGGTCATAATGAAAGCACATTCCCTGAAGCAAGGCATCGATAGCACGACGGCGCAAAAGCGGCGGCATACGGTGACGCTGGCCCAGTGAACGTACAAACGCCACATGAACGGAGAAGTCAAAACGGGAGGTGAAGCCCTCGACTTTCGTCATCAGCTTACGGCAGAACGGCAGAGTCTTTTTCCCCTCACGCGGCGTAAATTCCGGATGAGGATTTTTGACTTGGCGGTAGTGAGAGAGCAGTGTCTGAGTGTCAGTCACGCCTTCCCACACTTATGTTGCGCGGAAGGAGTAATGCACACAGAAGGTATTGAACTTTTCTGAGCATGTAACTATACTCCCTGCATAGAGCAACAGCTTCTATACAGTTTTGTGTTGGGCCCCGTTAATCTTCTCAGTCGCCAAACTTAGCGAAGATTTTCGGGGTTTTTTGCTTTTCTGGTTCCGGGTAGATACCTCATCAGAACCAGTTCCCTGCCACCTTGCGGCGTGGCCAGCCACAAATTTTAGTCTTTCGGTAATCTAGCACGCTTTAAATCAAAGTAAAGTCTTTACTTTAGTAAACCCTGAGCCTTCAACGCATCTTCGAGTAATCGCTCAATAAACTGAGCCTGCGTGATCCCCTCTGCGTGACAGAGCTCTACCATCAGATCTTTTAAAGGGTTACGAACAAAAACCTTTATTTCTTTATGCGCAATCCGTTTTCTTGCAACGGCCGCCATTTGCTTCTCAGAATCGGACATAGGAGGCGCTTTGCTACGGGTGCGCATTTTTTTTGGTGAGGAAGCCTCTGTTTTTTCTTGCTGCGGCATCTCTGCTCCCTCAAAGATAAAACACGTATCTTTTCGGAGGATACTACAGATTTATGAAATCAGCGACTAACTTATTTACGCAAACTGTGTTGGCGCACAGTTATCTGTAAAAGCGCCACTCATAAGTCAAATATGTTATTTAAGAATCAGTAATCAGAGAAAAAATAACATTCATATAACGAAGCGATATACCAACAAAATAGAGAGACACTCTTTTGTTCGTATAGATTGAATTAATTTGATACTACATACAGAAAATTCTCAGGTGACACTCAATCCCCCTTATTTCCTGACTGAATCTTTCAAACGTTAAAATCAAAGTGCAAGACAATTCTTAATACAAAGAACATCATTCGTCATATTCAGAACGTTTAGGAACATTATTAACCTACATTTAAAAATGTGAGTCATATAGCTATGGAGTTGCCTGTTGTTCTCTCAGTATGACTATATTTGAGGGTATCGTGTCGGACTCTTCTCCCCGCGATAATAAAAAATGCTTCACGGTATTGACCAGTTTCTCGGCGCTTCGGTCCCGCAACAACGGAATACCCGCCTGCCTGAGTACTTCCTCCAGCAAAATATCGCGGCGTATACGCGATTTTTTCAGATGCGAGGCATCATCCAGTTCAACTGCGGCCACAATGGCAAATGTCGATGCATCCACGACAACAATGTCGCAGTGCCATTGCGATACCATACGAAACAGCTGCCACCAGATTTTTGAGCCAGGTTTGATGTGAGGTGCCAGCGTTACAATATCTGCCACCCTGACTTGCGGACACAGCAGCCATCGCTGCCTGTCTATGCTGTTCAGGAGCGCACGATAGAATTGTTGCTCGCGGCTTGTCAGTAACGAGTCATTTCCCACCCAGGCACGCTGCGAACACAAACGCTGTTCTGTCTCGGTGGCCTTAATCCCGGCCGCTTTTAACGCCTGCAGCATCGGAGATATCTGCCGGGGTGTTCGCTTTCCGGCCATCATTGCCAGGATATACAGCAGACTGGCGGCAATAACGATGCTTCCTGCTGCAATCAGAATATTTCCCACAGAGTCGTCCTTTTGAAAGAGAGAATGAATACTCCGCATGACCACCGGGAAATTACATCTGGGTAATATTGCGGCAAGGTGTGCAGTCTGTATTGAATCAATTACGTATCCCGCTGAGGTACAATAAATACCGTGCCAGGAACAGGCGATTTAAATATTGTTTTAATCATCACCCGGACAATGTGAAAGACGAGGAATAAAAATATCCCGTCAGCGTTATCCGGTCATCTTTCTTATCCGATGCACAAATCGTCATTCCGCTATCCGTTACGCCGATAATATCAAATCCGTCATACCGTTTAAGATAACGTATAACGTCATCCCTGGAGTGCAGCGTACCGAGGCTCATCAGCAGCCGGATGATGCGGTCAATATCCCTTATTTCCTGCGTATTCCCATGTAATGAGGTTTCATCGCTTATATCACGTTCTCTCATCTTTCATTTTCCTTATCTAATCGTATTTAATTACACCCGCTTTCATAAATACCCGCAGCACAACACCCTTCTTCGGGAAGAACAATATTAGCCACGGACACGCTTCAGTGAACAAATAACTCAGGTGTATCGTTGGGACATTTACGAGAAAAGGATGAATAACCCGGTCAGGACGGGGACTTTCGTCCCCCGAAAATGACGGTTTAAAGCGATGTGTTGTCCTTAAGGTGCCGCTGTATACGTTCAGCCCGCAGACGCTCCTGCACTATTCGCTCTTTGGCGTAGCGTTCTTCTTCTTGCGTGACCGTCGCCACCACGTTGCCGTTCAGGTCATACCGCGAGGCGCCGGCCTGCATCTGCGACAGATAACACTCTGACCGGGTCAGACTCTTCAGGCATTTTATGACCTGCTTGTGCGAGAGCGGAAAAGCCTGTCGTTCGATATCGGCAAACAGATCGTCCCGGGTACCCAGCGCCAGCAGATGAGGTCTGTCCCCTTCAAACAGCTGTGGCCAGAACGCCCTCAGTGTCCGGATGGCCAGCTCAGGCGAGATAAGTTTCAGATATCGCGGTGGCGGGGGCGGCTTGACGGCTTTCACGCGGCGTGAAGACAAACGACGGGCAGCCTTGTCTGCAGCCGCTTTCGCATCCTCCTCACGCTTTGCCTGCTCCAGCTTTGCCTTCTTCACCTTCCAGGCCGGAGGCTCCACCACGGTCACCACTTTTTTTCGCCGGGACATCACCGGCTGACTGACATTCTCCGGCTCCGGGGCGCTGGCGGCAGCGGGCGTTTTGCGTTTCAGCGTCAGGACGGGACGATTATCTTCTGACATAACATTCCTGCGTTTATCTTCGGACAGAAGGGGATTATACCTTTTACTGTGCTGACTTACATTGACGCGACAATGCCCAGTACGGCCAGATGGGCAGCATAGAACACCACAAAGAAGTGTCCCGGCCAGAAACGCCGCAGATGCTGCCCGCTCGAGGAGCAGACCAGAAGAGCCAGTAAGGCAATGGCCAGACCCGCAACCGACTCACTCACGGCATTCAGATTCATCAGCAGCACCATCGCCGCCCACCCTGCCGCATATCCGCACCGTTCCGTCGGGGTCTTCGCCCGACACACGGCCCAACTGGCAATCAGCATGCCCACACCGGCGACACCGTAGCTTGCAGACGACAGGGGTATCCAGGCAGCCAGCAGGACAATACCGGCCAGACAATGGAGCGGCGTCCCGCGACTGAACGCCCGCAGCGCCTGCCCCGTCACCGCAAAGGCAAACAGTATATTGCCCTCGTACCACGGGTAACCAATAAGCATAAAGGAGACCTGCGCCACCCCCGCCCAGCACCACAGGCTGTTGAGCTGTGACTGCCTGATCTCTGCATGCCGGGCCAGGTTCATACCCCAGACCAGGCCAAACAGCGGAAAACACCCCCGACCCAGCAGGCGCAGGATCTCATTGTTTCCGGCCAGCATCAGCCCGGTATGGTCAGCCACCATCAGCAGCAGTGCCACCGTTTTTATCATATCCGTCTGACCGGGAGTCCAGGTCAGCAGTGCCTGAAGCCAGCGGTTGGCATGGCTGAGGTGAAGCGGAACAGTTATCATCGTTGTTTCCTTTTGATCAGGCCCCGGCTGTCCTCCCGATTTAAATCAGGGGGACAGCCGGGGCAGACAAGCCACAGGCGCGTCAGTCGCCGCTCAGTGTTTTCTCTCGCTGTATATCGCGCACCATCTCCCGCTCCATTTGCTGCAAGCGATCCTGCTGAAGATTCTCAGAAGCCACCTGTTGTACCGCAGTCTCCTGCCGTCGACTCTGCGGGTCGTCGGGCACCGCCATTTTCTCGGAGCCCGGACTATCACGTTCAAGCCCCTGAATAACGTCCCCGACAACGGCCTTCACCCGATCTTCAGACGTCCGGGTTTCTCCGGTTATTTCCCGGGCAGTCTGTTCGGCCTGTTTCTCTATTTCACGCTTCTGTACAGCCTCTGCGGTTTGCTGCGCCAGCACTTCTGCCGGGAGCGGTATATTATTGACCAATTGAACAGGCGGGGTAACTGATGTCGGATCTGCCCAGATGCGCCCCCCGGTGATGGCACCCGGATTCCACGGACGTTCATCCCCGGTCAGGCTGACCACCACCCCCGTATCCGGATTGTTCCTCGCCATCCGGACACCTTCCGTCATATCGCCAGCCAGCAGGCTCTCGCCGTTGCGGCTGTTCTGCAGCGCCACAAATTGTGCCGCCTCGTTCCCCATGATGCGCCCCTCACCGCTGAGCGAAGTCATGCGACCGTCATGGTCGGTCAGCGGGCTGAGCCAAATCCCGGCCTTCCTGCCATTCTTATCAAAGGCAGGCAGGGCGACATGTGGCAGCGGATATTTTTTTCCTGGCGCAATGAATTTTCCCGATGACACGCCGCCTGCCATACCGGACTGCCGCAGGGCGGCCCTGCCCGCAGCCGTCTCGTCCAGCCCCCGTGCCCGGCTGTACAGCTGCGTGGCGTTTTTTAACGCACGATCGTTTAGAGGTTCAAGGATATCGTGCGCCGACGCCTTCGACGGGGAGGACTGGATAGCCTTGAGCCAGCCTTCCCGGCTGTCGGTGTATACCTGGACATGCTGTTTCATGCGCGACAGACCCACATAGGCCGATTCAAAACTGGCCATCCGTTCCCGTCCTCCGGCGACCCCTTCGAGCGCTATCGCATAGGTTTCACTGGCACCCTGTGCCCCGTGGGCGGTAATGGCGTAGGCCAGGTCGATATGCCTTTGCGCCTCCTGTGCTTTCGGATTCACCGTCCGGGACGTTTTCCCGTCCGACAGGGTGACACTGTCACCCCTGACAGCACTCACCGTCCAGACACTGTTGGCCACATAGCCGCGCTCCGGATCACTCTTGCTGAAACGCATGCGGTCCCCCGCAGAGACAGTGATGCTGTCCTGTCGGTAGAGGGTGACGCCCTCTGCCGACGCCTCCCGGGGCGAGATAAACCGCATTTTTCCTTCCCCGTCCTGCAGCGTGATGAGCTGGCTCTCCTTGTCCACGCTGTCAATACGGTGGTAGGTGTTGTCCACCAGAGCCACCGCGCCCTGGTGTTCCGCCCAGGTCGACAGTTTGCGCAGTTCACCGTCACGAATATTCGCCGTCACCAGGACAGGCAGAGATACCTCTTCTTTTCCGACCTCGCCGTTTTCCCGGCGCGCATCATGGATCAGGCCGTTCAGCGCCCGGCGGTCATCATTCAGGTGTGTGATGATGAGCGTCTGGGCCTGCGCGGCCGGGGTTCGCCCGGTGTAATCCTTCACCAGTGACCCGTACAGCGTGGACGGCTGACCATCCGGCACATACTGCCCGCTGTTCATCGCCTCCGTTATCGCCTTCTCTATTTCTTTCTCTTTTTGTGGCGTGAACTCCACAACAGAGTTGTCAGGCACCCATGCCCCCGGTTGACGCGGCACCTGTTCCGGCGTGACGGTCTCAATGGTTGCCAGGGCACTTTTCACGTCCCGGTCAATCAGGCTGTAGACAGCCGGTCGCAATCCCGGTGTCTGACGCACGATTTCCTTCATGATGGCCATATCTGCCGCGCTGCGCTGCTGCATCAGCCTGAACGGCTGACCCGGGGCAATGGCCTGCAGCTGGTCAGTATCCCCGCTGAACACCGCCCGCCCGCCACCGGCCGCTATCAGGGAGACCGCCTTTGCGGTATCCGTCAGCCCCACCATCGAACTCTCATCCAGCAGAAACAGCGTGTTGCTGAAATCCGGCGTCTGACCGTTACGCTGCAGCAGCTGCGTGTCATGCAAAAATGAGGCAGTGGTTCGTGCATCCACCCCTGCCTCCTGCATTTCCCCCACAGCACGGTGCGTCGGCCCGAGACCGATGACCTTCGGACGGGACGCCTCCGGTATCAGGCTGACGGCCCCCATCACCGCCCGGAACTGGGTGGTTTTCCCCACCCCGGCATACCCCTGCACCAGGGTGAAGCGGTCGGGGGTCTGCAGTATCATCCGGGTTGCCGCACGCTGGCCGGAGGTCAGGTCTTCCATCAGGCTGCCGGGAACACGCGCCATCAGCGGGTTCACGGCATCTTTTCCTTCCAGCACCCGCGTCAGGATACTTTTCTCCGCATCCCAGGACTGGCGGGAAATCAGCAGGTCATTACCGTGTCCCTCAGCGACCGCGACATTCAGCAGCTGTCCGGCGTTGATTTGTGCCTGGAGGGTCCGGGCGATATCCGCCATCGGGATTTTTCCGTCACCGATTTCCTGCGCCGTGGCCACCAGTTGGGGACGGGTGAAGGTCAGACTGTTGCCTTCCAGCAGGGGAATGGACAGATGAATGGCCTGCTCTGCCGGAGTATGCAGCCCGGCTTTTTGCCGGGCGATGGCCGCATCGAGGTCAGTTTCCCCGGAGCGCGCCTTCAGCTGCCCGGACACCACGCTGAACGCGCTGTGCCTGTCCAGTTTCTCCGTGGTCCGGGCTGTGTCCTGTGCGGAGTACAGCCGGATATGGCTTCCGCTCTGTGCCAGCTGGTTCAGGGTGGCGTTATCCATTTCGCGCTGTGTCATGGAGGCATACACCGTCGCCGTCTCGCTCACCGACCGGCCGGGACTCTCCACCCAGCCATGCCCGATTTTAATGCCGTCGAACACATTGTCGCCCACCGTCAGGGTCTGCACAGCCTTCTGCCCGGGACGCTGAACCGTCAGCAAACCGTCCTCCGCCTTCAGAACCGTCACGCCTTCCCCGCCTTTCAGACGCGTGTCGGGAATTTTTCCCATGACAGACAGACGTTCCCCCTCTGCCACAGGCAGAGAGCCGGGACGATACAGGGACCACTGGCTGTCCACTGCCCGGATTTTCAGCTGCAGGCTGCTCCCTTCTCTGTCTTTCAGGGTTAACGTGTTGCTCATCGCCGTGACCCGGTCAATCACATAGCGGTCATGCTGTTTTGTCTCCGGGTCCCATCTCTCCATTACCATCCCTTCCTTGTACGAGTCCCGGACGCCGCGGCTTTTACTGTCCAGCCAGACCGGGGTCAGGGTGGCGACCGTCATGTCCTGCGTGCCCAGCACCCCCTCCTGTTTAAGTGACTCACGTATCATCCCGCTCAGGACGGGCTGTTCACGCGTTCCGGCAACTTGCGCCACGCTGTCCTGCCCGTCCCGCACGCTGACGGCAAATTCCTGTGCCAGGCGGCGATACCGCGCATCCTTGTCCGGATCGCTGATAATATCTACCGTGGTCTGCTGCCCGCCCTGCCAGTGATAGGTGTTCACCCCGCTGTCCTTCAGCACTGTCAGCGCACTCCCGGTGCCGCTGCGCTTTCCGCTGTCCGAGAGCAGCACCTGCACGTTATTTCGCATGGCGCCATCCAGCAGAGAAATGGTTTCCTTCAGGCTGAGTTTCTCCGCCTGGTCGACGATAAGAGTGCCGCCGGGAATAAAGGCGGTGCCGTCATGAAGGGCTTTTTTCCCGGTCACGGTTTCACCGGACAGGCGGCTGTCACCGGCAAGAAAATCACGGGAGCGATTATCGGGGGCGACAATCATCACATCCCGTCCCTGCTCCCGCGCCATCAGGGTCAGCTCGGCCACCCGGTCACGCTGGCCTGCCGCCCCGCCCTGGCCGGAGACAATCCCCATCATCGGCTTGTCCTGCGCCAGCACGCTGACCGCATCACTGAAGGGCGCCTGCCGCACAACGGAGGCATCAGGCCGGACGGATACACTGTTCTGGCGCTGAATTTCCTGACTCAGGGCTTTCACCGAGAGCTCATCGAGAACGTGGATAGCCGAGGTGAACAGCCCCTTTTCCCGGTCGAGCGGGATAAGCTGCTCCCGCTCGATGGCCGTATCGATACCGGCTCGCGCAAGGTCAAACACCCCCGGCTTCGCCTCCAGCTGACTGACCGTCCGGGCCAGCACGTCCGCATACGTGAACTGCATTTTGCTGTCGCTGAGTCCAGCCACGGACTTCATCACCACATCGTCGATATTGACGGTACCTGCCGCCACCGCACGGGCAGGCATAGCGGCTGTCTCTGTGGCTCGGGTATCGGCAGCTTCACGGTAATCCCGGATATCAAATCCGGTTTCCTTCAGCGAGCCCATCCACTCCACCATTTTCTCGGCCGGGTCGATGACTACCTTGGATTTACGGGTATCGAGGGCGGCCATGTCCCTGGATTTCAAAGAAGCATCAGGCCCTGCCGCTTCTCTGACCTCCTGAGTACGAGTGGAAAACGCTTCGACCGGGACGCCTTTCATCTCCCACATCCCGTGTTTTCCGACCACCTCGGTTTCATATCCGAGTTTTTCAACCAGCGGTTTCAGCGCTTCGCGGTACATTTTGCCAAACGCAATCTGGTTGGCGTACACGTTCTCAATGAAGCCGTTTTTGCCCACGGTATCGGTGCCGAGAGACTGCCATTTATCCCCGTTCTGTGTCGCATTGAGCACAACCGCATGCGTATGTATCAGTGGCTCCTGATTGCGGTTGGTATCGTGATTGAATTTCGCCACAATCAGATTGCCGGTCATAACGGTTTCTTTCACTCCCTCCGTCATGACCCGGGTCACGGCGAGGGTTTCCACCTGTCTGACGGTTTCGGTGACGGCCTGATTATGGGCCTCAATCAGACGCTTATCCCCGCCCAGCATCGCCAGTATGGAGACACTTTTCGGGGCAGAGAACGTCAGGTCATATCCAGCCCGGTGCTTATTGACGCCGTTTTCCATACGGGTCAGGTCGCTGCCATCCGGCAGTTTTCCTTTCATCAGGTCAGTGAAAACGTCTTTGTCCACCTTTCCGTCCAGCCCCAGAGCCTCCGCGCCTTTTCCCTGCCAGCGTTCATCCATGCTGCCTATCACGTAGTAATTATCTTTATCGGTGTAATAATCACCGCTCCTTGCGGAGCCTATCGTCATCATCAGAATATCTCCCCGACCTCGGCATCACCCCGTTCATCCTGGCGGGAATGATTGATATTGACCTCTTCACGGCGTTGCATATCGCGCTGCGTATGCGACTCTGCCAGATAGGCCTCATAGGTCTGCATATCGTCGATTTCGCCCGTGTCATTCACCCCCGGCGGCAAGCCGTCTGCATCAGCCTCTGTCACCTGCGGTTCAATCTCTGCCTCTGTTCCCCCTGACGACGCAGCCGTCCCGCCTGACACAGACACTGGCGTTGGTGTCGTCATCGGCGTTGGGGTTCGAACAGCGGGTATTGTTGTGACCTGAACGTCAGGAGTAACCGGTGCCTGTACAGGTTTCACCTCCGGAGCCGGTGGTATTCCTGCGGCGGGCATGGGGTGTTCAGTCTCAGGGCGGAGACTGTTTTGCGCCGGGTCTGACTCCGGCATCAACGCCTCCGGTGCAAACAACGCCTGAGCATGACGCCCTTCTTCTTCCCTGGCGGCCAGTAAGGCGTCAAGCCTCGCATCTGCGCGTTTATTAAGACTGCGCTGAATAAAGCCTTCCGCCACTTTAGGCCGGGGCTGGTATTTCAGCGCCATCTTCACCGCCGGATAGGGGCCCGGCAACGTGACATAGCAGGACAAGTCCGGCAGCATCTGAATATCGGAGTAACTGACCAGCGTTTCACGCTTCTGTTCTTTCCCGGTCGACACACCATCACGTACCGGGTCGGCCCCGTAGGAATACTGCTCATTGGCTTTGAGAATTTGTTTCTCACCGATTTCCCCGGTAGCAAACTCGGCAATCTCCTTACTCGGTGAACGGAAGAAAGCCCGGGTGTTCATCACGTCGAACAGCGTGGCAGCTGGCTTCACACCGTAGATATCTTCCATCTGGGCATAGGACTGAATGCCGAACACATAACAGCCCCCGAACTTACGGGCCTCCGGCAGAATCTCGACCAAATCCGGCAACTTGTGCAGCGTGGGGAGTTCGTCGGCAAAAATCCACACACGGCGGTCACGGCTTTCCCCCATGTCGAGCAAGCCCCGGATGGCAATACTCAGCCACATCGAGATAACCGGCTTCAGGGAGGCGTGCGTACCGGCATTGGAGGAGATAAACAGCCAGCCATTCGGCTTGTCTTCACGTACCCCACGCATCCAGTCGCGAATGGTGAACGGCTCGCCGTTCTTTTCAATGCCCTGCAGATAACGGATGGCCTTGACGTAGTTGGTCAGTACAGCACGGATGGATATCGCTGTTTTCTCGATTTTTTCCTCGACCAGATTGGCTGCAGGCGTGCTCTGCAGATACGCACGCAGTTTGTCGATTTTGATGGAGAGCATGGTATCAACCAGCTTCTGGTAACTGCGGTCTTTATCGTCGCGCATCAGATACGCGCCTTCAGCAAAAATGGTACGGCCCGATCCCTGCCAGAACGGGTCTTCCTTGGTCCCCATCGGGATGAGGGTGTTCGACACGTTGTCAAAATCGGGCAGCGTCAGACATTCCTTCCACAAATCCCAGGCCGCACAGCGCGAGTCCAGCGGGTTAAGAATTTTGTCCAGCGCCGGATCGTAGTAGCTTTTGACGAACTCGCAGGAACGGTCATAGATAATGGCCATGTCCCCCCGGGTGCGCACGTAGTTCAGCAGACGACGAATTACCTCTGACTTCCCGGAGCCGACCGTGCCATGCAGACAGAAGTTCTGAATTTCTGAGTATTTCAAAATCGGCAGGTCACCAATTTTGATATCCGAGGCCATGCCGTCCTGCCTCATCTGGCGGGCAACCTCTTTCGGGTTCTCGGAGAGCTGTCGGCCTCCGGTGTTTTCATCCTCACTCTGCTGTTTTCCCTGACGGCCCAGCACCCAGCTCGCGACAAAGAACGTCACAATACAGACGACAAGCGAGACAATGGCGGCAAAAAGAAACCCGGTCCACAGCTGCTCGCCACACCAGATAATATATTTGTCGGAGAGGATCTGTTCTGACGTGTATTCCAGGGATTGACCGTAGTACTTGATGGTGTAGACCGGCTGAGAGCGAATAACGTCCCGCATGGGTGCCAGGGTTGTACACCACCAATAGACTAAGCCATTAACGAACGTCTGCCAGCTGAGGCGGTACATTAATATCAGGCCGTTTAAGACCCAGAATAAAATAAAAAGCACATAAAAAATAATATTGGCAATCTGTCCAAACATACGAAAACGCATATTTGCGATCTGACCACCCTGCGTCATATCTTTGGCGTTAAAACTCATCGTGTTTGACCTTGAATAAAAGCGTGACAGAATTCCGTCTGAAGACGGCAACGCCTCACAGGTGCACAAATAAATTGCACACCTGCTCACCGTTTTTATAAATAACAATGACAATCATTTAAAAGCAAAACGTGCATTTAAATTAAAAAACAGTAAAAAACCGGAATCAACATGTACTATTAAATAAGATAATGACAATCAAAAACCAATCATAGCTAATTAGTTCTACGCTTAGATTTCCAAACATAGAACCATAGTAAAAGTTCTAATGATTAATGATATCACAAGCTTTTGTATAACCATGATCACAAGATTTCCTCAAATATACACCTGCTGTATACTGGTTCTCGTACACACCCTCTCCATTATTATAAGAAATATATAAATTGAATTCAGCTTGAGCATTTCCTTTAGTCGCTGCTTTCTCCCACCAATCCACAGCCTTGCTCATGTTGCGATTCAAACAGTTCCCCTCTGAATACAAATCCCCCATATTCAAATATGCTAGATCATAATCCTTTTCTGCTGATTTATTCAAAAGACTCAGTATTTTGTCACAATCAAAAGAGTTTGATTTTGAACCTGAGATTTTATATATCATTGCCAAATCATTTTGTGCTCTCGGATTACCATTGTTAGATGCTTTGATGAACCATTCTTCTGCTTTTTTAATATTTTTTTTAACACCTTGTCCGTAATAATATAAACTACCCATATCTGCCTGAGCTTCAGGATATCCTTGACGTGCTGATTTCCCTATCCAAATAGCGGCTTTATCATAATCACCGGATAGAATCATGTACATTCTGCCTAATTTAAATTGGGAATGGGCGTTACCTGCTGCTGCATCTTTTTTAATTTCATTATAATAATCATCACTCGCACTAACACGTAAGAAGAAAAAAACCAAAAAAAAACCAAGCAAAACATGATTAATTTTCATTAAAATACTCCATTCATATGCTAAACCACACCTGAGACATTAACAGTTATCCATTTAATAACTATTATAATCATTTGTTCCATAGGGATTTCCACAAACATCAACACTTCCACTCATTGGCAAACCGCTTGCCGGGTTAATATCAAAATGATGGTCATTTGAACCAAAATCTTGATGAGAATAAACATCCACATCAAAACAGCATTCAGTATTCACTGCGTGAACGTCATCACTTTGATAAGCATCAAAGAAAGAAGTATTCTCAGAGGAATGAAATAAAAAACCATCTTGAATAGAGTTATTCAATGTTGATTGCAATTGAATACCCTCAGAATCAAATGATGAGTAATGTATTCTTGAACGCGTGACGTTATTGCCCTTCCTGATAAATTTCAATTTCTGTCCAGAAAACAAATTCAGTTGCTTACTGAGGGAATAAGGTTGATGTAACAGAACATAAGCAAGACAAAGCACAGGATTAACTACAGATAATATAAAGAAGATAAGCAAATACTCCCACCCCCCATCCTTATTCAGGGGAGGAGTATTATGTTCTTTCTGAACCTGACAAATAATATAACTAAACACACCTAGCCATATAGCTGAAACAGACATAAAGAAAAGGCTAACCACAAGTGGATAATCATATAACGTAAATGACAGGTATACCATAAACAATGTAAATATCAGTTTCATTTTACCACCTCCCAGAAACCACCCTTATTTTTTATTTTTCTCCTGATATTCAAGCGCTTTTTTTGTTAACTCATCTCGCGTATCAGCACCAGGAATTAACTTCTGCGCCTCGTTTCTCTTATTATATTCAGTTTCAATTTTCTTTTCTTCTGATTTATGAGAAATTTCCAGGTTTTCATGATCATTTTGCACCACTGTACCTTGCTGATTTATATTTCTTCGGGCTTCCTGATGACTTTGTTTATTTTTCTCCATCATCACATCGACATTCTGTTCCACATTATCCTTAATTTTCGCATCACGGGTCATGGTATCTATATGACCAGCATTATTTCCGTAATCAGTAACCACCGAACTACGATCGCCAACAGGCGAAATACCCTGCATACCCTGACCAATCTGTTCCTGCCCGGACTGATACGCTCCATCCACTTTCGGCTGTATCTGGGTTTTCACAAATTCACGCGCCAGCGCCTCACGTTTTTCTGCAATTGCTGGCGAACTGCCATTGGTAAGGAGCTCATCCGCATCATGGGGTGATTGTTGCCGCACAAAGTTGGCAAACTGCTGTGACATATTCTCTCTGACCTCCCCACTCACACTTTCTGTACGTGAAGCCATCTGACTGAGTTCATGGCTCCGAGTCCTGCTATCGGTATACTGCCCATAGCTGGTTTTAGCACTAGTGAGAGATGCCGAGAACTGATCCAGTCCCGAATGGGCGTTATTGTCCGTGATACTCCCTGATGTTGATGTTTTATTGCTTGTAAGATAATCAGATGATTTTTTGAAATCTTTTAATGCCTGTGCACTTAAATCATGATTATTATTCTTAGCATTACGGCCTGATTCATTTGTACTCTCTTGGGAGCCAGAACTTTTCGTTCCTCTTATCGCCAGTTTACCCCCAGCTTCTACGGTTGCGCCCGTTCCGAAAACTTCAAGCCCCCCTTTAGTTTTAACACTCCCATACACCTCTCCTGAAACATCACCCCGGGAGGCTTTATCCATCATTTCGTTAAAAGCTTGTTCTCTAGAGAGATTATTTGACTGGGCATAAGTTTCAACAGAATTCCACATCTGACTCATGGCAGCCGATCGTTGTGACGATTCAGTATTGTCGGCGCCGCTCACCACTGAGGCGCTATTTCCCTTATTGGAGGCAAATTGTTTAAGGCTGGTCCAACCGCTTGCCACGCTTTCGTTATAGCCCTGAAGTGCACTTTGCGCCTGGACATCCGCCTCTCTGGCCATCTCCTGCTGTGCGCTGGCTATCTGTCGGGTAAAATTGATATCAGTCGGCAGTTTGGACAAGTTCGCCGTCGAGATTTTCGTACCATCCTGAGCCTCCGTCACCATTCCCCCGTTCGCCAGCTGGCTGGTCTTCTGGCCAAAACTGGTCGTACTGTTGGTTCCCCAGCTGTAACCGCTGACATTCTCCATCTGCATATTGGCGTAGGTGTAATTTCCGTCCACCACACCGGAGGAGGCCTGTGAGGTGGAGCTGAGTCCGGAAGACGCAAAGTGGCTGTAGGCGCTGGAGAACCCCGCCCCCATGCTTTTCACGATGGCCCAACTGAGGGGTGGGATCATCATGGCGATATAGCCCGCTGTTGTCGCAATGTCCGAGTTCTTCAGCTGCACCTGCGAGAGTTCGGACAACACCACCGGGACGCCGTTTTGTTTCGCATAGTACGCCATCGCACTGTTCAGAATGGCAAACAGCAGCGGCCACGACTGCAACCATATCAGGGCAAAGACATATCCTTTCACGACCTGCAGGGTCATCATATTGAACATTGCGGCCATCACCATAATCGGGAACATGCCAATCATGATCCCCAGAATAACCGTCTGCATCATCGGCAGGGAGCGCATGGCCTGATGCCCCATCGTGGCCTGTGCCAGACGCTGTTTCTCCAGCGAGGAGGTGTTGGCGATATTCACCAGGCTGGACGTGTCCCCACTGCGTGCGGCATAGCTTTGAATACCACCCCGCAGGGCATTCATCGTGACGTTCTGGCGAATAATCTGACCCGCACTCTGACTGGACTGATAAAAATAGTTATAGCTGTCACCGATCATCTGGCTGAACAGCAGATCAGGGTTCGGTTTCCCGCCAAACAGCTGACGTACATAGTAGCTCCAGGTTTTCCCCCCGGTCTGTGAATCCAGCGCCAGGGCTTTCTTCAGCTCAACGGAGGCTTCCTGGCAGGTTTTGAACTTATTCTTATCGAACACGCCCCGCAGCGGACTGGGGCGCGAGAAAATAATCGTATAAGGATCGGGTGAGTTCAGCAGTTCCTCAAACGTGTACTTATGATTGAGAAAAATATCGCCCATAACGCAGTTCTGCACGTAGTCGGAGAACAGGGTCGTGATCTCCGGATTCTGCGAGATAAAATCCGTACTTTTCGCGACCAGATTGCCGCCAAACAGCATCCCCGTTTTACTGTAGGTCACACTGTCGGGCAGAGAAAAAATCATCTCATAGCTCTGCACCAGGGCATTGCCGATGCGCGTGGTCAGGGAGAACGGAATGGCCAGTCCCACCGGGACATTATCGACTTTATACACCTGGGCCACATTGCTGTAGTCGATTATCTGGACAGGGGTACGGACTGCGACCAGCATCGAGACCAGGGTCAGGGAGAAGACCCAGCCGATAAGGTTCATCACATTGTGTGTGCGTATCCAGCTAACAGCGACAATCAGCACCGAAAAGGCAATGCACATGGCCTCAATGGAGCGCCAGGTCCCGGTTTGCATAAAGGCGGCGATGGCATTAAAGCACCCCCGCAGCCAGTCTCCTCCGGCAGTCACATAGATTTCCAGCATCAGAGACTTCCTCCAAAATGGTAATTATCCTGGTAACGGGTCATCATGCGGGCAGACACCTGCTGACGCATGTAGCTCATCTGCCGGTCAACTATCAGCAGGGCGTCGTACTGCACCTGCACACGTGCCTGAAAATCAGCAATCTGTACGCTCGCCTGATTGAGATTCGCGAGGATGATATCCATCGTGGATTGCGGGTAGTTTCCGGTCGCGACCATCACTCTGGCCTGCTGAACCAGCTCCTGGATGTACTGCAGCAGAATGTCGTAGCCGATGTAGTCCGTCAGCTGATAGATAAGAGAGTCGGTCATTCCGAGCATTTGGGGGTCAACAATGTATTTGAAGACCGGAATAGTGGTACTGCTGATAAACCCCCTTTCCTGCTCTGTCAGTTTTTCATCGGCCACAGCCTTGCTCTGAATACTGCTCAGTAACGCGGAAATCTGGTTTTTCAGCGCCTTGTTGGCGGCGATAGTCACGGATGCATCGGCCACCACCTTGAGACATTTATCCGCATCATTACAGTGGTAAATTTTGGCCGTTCCGCCCTCCATCAGCGCTTTGATAATGTCCTGATCCGTTGTCCGGGCAGATAAGGGGGTAATTTCACTGTTCTCGCCAAAAATAATGGTGCCGGTCAGCGTCATCACAAACTCCTTCAGCTCCTTATTGTCTTTAAAGAACTGATTTTTCGACAACGCACTCCACATGATATTGATGTTCTTCATCACGCGCTCCTTGTCCTTGTCGCTGGCCTTGTCCTGCACGTTGTTCATCTGCCCGCCTACTGAGCACCCTTGTCGGGAAGCTGCCCAGTCTGAGAAAATGTTGCTCTCACCGGCAATGTCCTGGCAGACCTTCTGCTGTGCCACCTGGGTACGGGGAAAGAGGCCGCCGACAATGCCCTGCGCCGCCTGACAGGAGCTGAGGTTCATGCTGTTGACGTCGGATGCCATCTTTTGCAGGAAGTCTTTTGCGGTCTTGATTTCAGGTACGGTGGTCTGCAAAGCGAGGTCAAAAAAATAGCCCTGCGAATTGGACATAATTTGTTTTGCGAAACGCTGTAACTGTTCGCTGTTAATGAATGAGAACGAGCCCAGGTACGCATCAATACCGCCGCAGCCCGCATTGATGTCCGGCAGGGTCATACTGACCATCTGGACTGTTTTCACCTGGGTTCTGGCATACAGTGAACCACCAGAGACGTAGCCCGCAGCCTGTCCCTGCCAGACCTGGGGCTTGCTGGTATTGGAGGCAAAGCCCAGATTGTTGAAGAAGTGGTTCATGTCACTGTTCACATCGGCCACAGCGGGAAAGGCTGTGTTCAGGAGAAAAACACTCATCAGTACGGCTTTTTTAATACTGCCCATGTGTCGGTGCCTCCATCATCTGAAAAACCGTGTCCACCCTGGCCATGAAGCCCGGTGCATCCGTGGCACCCTGTAAAAGGGGATAGGCCGCCAGGGTATGCACGTTGACCAGAAACGTGGTGGGCGTGGCCACCGGGATATTCGGGAAAAAGGTCTGCATCACCTCGGGGGGCACCGTCAGCGCATCCGGATACGCCTCATCACCCTGCCCGTCGAGGGTGTAGGGGAAAACAGAGAACCCGAACTGCGCGGACAGCTGCTTCAGCACCGGATCAAATTTTTGGCAGTAGGGGCACTGCGCCTGCATAAACAGCACCACTTTCCAGTCGCGTAAATTCACCTGCTTACCGTTACTCAGCTTAAACCAGCGGGGCTGCGGGACAGGTTCCACTGCCCGGGGAACCGTATCTGTGGAGGAGACTGATGGCGTTCCGGAAATGCCCTGAGGGTTCCAGAGCGACTTCACGTCATCGAGCGTGCCGCCCCGAACCATCCCTGACATGGCCAGGAGTAAGCCCGTGACAGCGATACCGGCTTTAGTGATGTTCTTCAGGCTGTTTTTCACGGTCTTTCTCCTGTCGTTCAGCTTCTGCAATCAGGGCGTTGATGATGCGGTAGCCGCCAAAAATCACCATGCCCAGCCCGATAATTTCTCCAGCCTGCACCGCCAGGTCAGGATGCTGCCTGACCAACCGGGCTATCAGGTGGAAAAACACGCCCACCGCCAGCACCCACATCCCGGTAATATCTAAATCGGGAAAACGAATTTTTCTCATGTATATTCATCCTTTTCCGGAAAAAAATAATAACCTCATCAATCAGGCTATAAATCTTTACCGCTGAATTGCGTTCATATAAACAGTCAAACTTCCCAGTAAAAATTATTATTTTGTTTTTACAGCACTTACGGCTATGGAATTGACCATTAAATTAAAGCCGTACAATAAAATGCAGATAAAAGAGGAGGAGCCAAATCCTATTAACGCAGCGTCGTATACGCTGCGTTCGCTGACGACCCAGAATGGCGCATCATTATAAATGAGATAGGCAATGGCACATCCCATGACAATTGAAACAGCAATCATAATTAAAAAAGAGACACGCCGCGTTGACTGCCACTTAATAAAAGCAAAGGAATAGAATATTAAAATAGAAAAAACCATACCCAATATGCTCATCGTTCCTACTCCCGGAATGAACAGAATTAATGAAAGAAAAACAGTGACCATGACTGATAAACAATCCTGGACTCTTAAAAATTAGGTTTAAAATCACTGGAGACATAAAGGAATTGTTTTGCCAGGTCATCCTGGCTGATAAATCCGTAACTCAGGGGTTTTACCTGACCACTTGTCGGGTTAACCAGCATCATGGCAGGGAAAAACTTCACACCCAGCTGTGCGGCCTGCCCCTGGTCTGTCCGGCTGTCAGGCAGCAACGGGTTGATAACGCCATCAACCGACACGGGTATCACGCTCAGTCCGTAGGTTTCCCGGAAGTTTTTTATCACCTGGACGAACTGGCTGTCGATGGCGTCACTGCCCCGGTAGAAGAACATCACCCCGTAGTGCTGTGCCAGGGTCGAGATGGCCTGGCGTTGTTCGGCATAATCGGCAGCCAGCTGATTCTTCACTGTGCCGTTGTAGTGGCTGTATTGCAGGTTGTAATCGAGCTCCGGGTTTTCCAGCATGGCGCGCTTCGCACTCATCGAGAACAGACCCGCCTGCTGCGTCCAGTAGTTCTGCAGGCGGAAATACTTCACGAAGTTCTCTGAAGAGGGGTACAGAATGGCCTCATACATCGAGCGTTTCGTGGCACCTTGCAGTGCTGAAAGCTTATCCATAATGTCCATCGGGGCCGGGGATGGCGCAGATGCTGGCTTTTTTTCCGGTTCACGAACGGGACGTTTTTCGTTGTACCACTGCCAGCCTGCATCCTTTGCAAAGGCCGGTATCTGGGTGCAGCAAAGGCACCCCGCCAGGAGGACGGCATGTATTTTTCGCATAGCGGCTACCTGTTTTTCTGAATTAAAGCGGCGGGCGTAACAGGCTCTGGTAGGCCATGTTCTTATCGAGGCGGCGTATCTCCTTTCCGCTCTCGTCACGGGCGACAAACCGGTAACCGCTGCAGTACAGCGTCAGATTATCCACCGTCAGGGTCACGCGTTCGCCGTCCCTGATAACCCAGGCCGTCCGGGAATTTCTGTCACACTGGACGCCCCAGGCGCTGTTGGTGGCAAGGAACGCATTGATTTGTTTATCCCGCCACAGGCTGTAAGACATGATGCTGACCAGGAACGTGACAAATACCGCAACAAATAACATGACGAGTCTGGCTGTATTCTTCTCCTCCATTCCTCACTCCTTCGTTATTTTTCCACCGTTCCCCGACAGGACAGAAAAAAACAGATAACTCATCATCCATATAAAGCCCGTGACAAGAATAAAAATAACACTCGCGATATAATCACTGACGGTGGTTCCAATGATGCCATCCCACGTGTAGTAAATAACCGGCGAAATAATCACGATAACCAGCAGCAATCGCAGAACAAAATCAACGACCTTATTATTGTTAAAAATCACCTTCATACACGCTCCATCGAAATTGGTTAAATAGGCCATAACGACCAGACGAACAGGATCGGGTGAATTCGTTGCCGATTTCATAAAGCTATTATTATTTAATATACAGCTTTCTTTTCAAGACAGGATGGAGCAGGCATTACATTTTATTTCTCACGACCATTAATTAAAAACTGAAATAAATATATACAACACAAACCAAACCCTGTCCACAATATCAATAAAAATAAAACTTCTGGAAAAGCAAACCCAATTCATTCACCCCATTCTCAGGTGAAATATATCAATGACTCACCGCTATTATTCGCTGTAAGATAAATAGCTATATTGAAAATTATTTGGCTGATTGTATTAACAGCGCTTTAATTCGCTGTGCGGCTTTGTCGGCCAGTTCCTCGTTACCCGGAAGATTTTGATTGTTCATCAGGTCTTCCATAAAAGGCGTGAAGTCCAGCCGGTCAAAATCGATCGCCTGAAGCTCATCAACGCTGATACCGCGGCAGTCCGGACTTTTCGCCCCGCCAAATCCGATATGCAGCTGGCCATCCCGGCCCTGTTGCTGAACAATTTGCGCCAGCTTTGAGTCAAACTGGCAGTAGCTGCGTTTTTTCTCGAGGCACACGCCCAGCACTTTTTTAGAACAGAACTCACCGATACTGATAATCAGCTTTTTCTCTTTTGCTTTGCCCAGCGCTTTCTCATCGCTGCTGCAGCTGGCCAGCCCCATGTTATTTCCCCAGCCGCTGTCTGCGCAGCAGTTACTGAACCCGACAGCGAACTTCTTGCAGTACCGGGGCACGCCCGTGAACGCCCTGACGTCAACATTATCAATCTCTGCGACATCCTTTCCGGCGGCGGCTAATGCGGCCAGCTCAGAGACCGCATGACCAAAACCATTATTAGAATGCGTCTCGGTCATTTCACATT
Source organism: Klebsiella sp. BIGb0407 (assembly GCF_024807845.1). GTDB lineage: Bacteria > Pseudomonadota > Gammaproteobacteria > Enterobacterales > Enterobacteriaceae > JGM124. Next base: position 17,608 of record NZ_JANUEQ010000012.1, on the reverse strand, counting down.
CACCGTCCAGGCAAAAGACCTCTCCCCCACATATCATCTGCTTGCCTGACGTCCGGGTTTCACACGAGAACGTGGCATATTCATGTAAGCAGGCGGCGCTGTCTTCATCAAAGAACGCACACTGACGACTGGACAGCGTGCAGCTCTTGTCGTTCATCAAACTGGAGCAGCTTCCCGAGTCCGCCGGTTGCAAAATCCAGGTATCCTTGTAACCCCAGCAGGGTTCGGTGAAGGAGAATGCCTTGCCGTCCACGATGATGCTTTTCGTGCCGCCCGGGCTCGTACATTCACTGGCTATTTTCGTGCCTTCCTCTTTATTAAAAGGACAATTTTCTACCCAGACAACTTCCGGATTATTGGCGATGACCTCTTCCTCTATCTCATAGGAAACCGTGACCGCTGACTGACTCTCTATGCTTCCAAAGGCGTAATTAATGGCTTTTGATACCGTGATGGTTTGGCCCCGGGTGACATCAATATCAACATCCGCCTGTTCGTGTATCTTCCCCTTTCCTGACTGATGCACGGTTGTACAGTGTTCATTTTTCCCGCCGATACATTTGTCATAAATGCTCGGATAGGTCACAACCGTGACGGGAAAGGTTTTATCAAACACCTTAATCGTCTGTGCCACCGCATTTTTACAACTCGTGTCCGGTTCTCTTGCACACTGATAGGTCGGGTCAATAACAATAGTATCGCTGTCCACCGCCACGCGGACAATATGACCGTCTTCTGCAATATTAAATGACGCGACCCACTGTCTCTTGTCCCTGTTGTAGACCAGCGTCACCGTTTTCTTGACGGTTTTTTTGATTTTCTCGACCCGGGCATTGTCTTTCAGCGTGGCTTCCCGGGTACAAAAACTCTCGACCTGAACATCACGTTCACAGGTGTGGTTTTTAAATTCACTTCGGTTAACCACCTGGGCGGAACACTGCGCACCGGTATCACCGGTGATTTCATCTGCCCGGCTCTCAACATCCTTCCCGGCCTGAATGAAAGGGGCATCGGGTGAGATAATATCTGCGGGTCTGTTTGAAAATGATTCCGTTATAGAGGATGCCACATCATTTTTATTCCATTCCGTGCTGGCATCGGTTTTAAATGAACTGTCGCCGCTTGAGGTGACCCCGCCGTAATACTGCGTGGCGTCAGGGTTCGGATTATAATTCGGTATAATATCGTCCCCCTTAAAATTCTTTAAAGTATTCATCCCTGAACCCTGGATCTGCCGCGCATAGTCAGCGCTTTCCTGGTAATTATTCGCAGTCTCTGCACGGGTGTCTTTCGAGTGGGTAATAAGAAAAGCAATCAGGAGCATGAAGGCCACCGACAGAACGCTAATGACGGATGATTTTTTTAGCTTCTTCACGACAATCGCCCTCCTTCTCTATTTTCTCCAGTGCCTGACGGATTTTTAAGTTCCCGTAAATCACATCGAACCCTCTCTCACAGGTCACCACCAGGGCAGGAACGGCTTTGATGCTGTAGTCTGTAAACAGAGTGGGATCGATTTGCACACCGTCCGTGCTGCCTTTATTCACCAGGTTAAGAATGGCGGCGGCGGTAAACTTCATATCATCATTAATTAACCCCCTCATCACCGGTTCAGCCTGGTGTCGACGGGCATCGTTCAGCATGTTCGATAAGGTGTCTTCGGGTATCGAGAAGGACACAAAGTAGAGCAGCCGGTCTTGATTTCCCTCGCGCTCTTTCCGCCTGTTTTTCTCTTTAATCTCGGCAATAAAATCGTTATCGGTAGCGGATAAGGGATTGTTTTTTATTTGGGATAATAAATCCCGCTCCATGCCTGAGAAATCCTGCTGCCTGAGCGACTCACTGAAATTCTCCTGTTGTTTTAACCACTGCTGCTCTTCCTGCAATGTTCGGGACTGAGCGTTGACGGACAGAGAAAACAGGACAAGCGAGATCGTTAAGGGGATTGTTTTTCTAAAGGAATACACAGTTTCTTTTCCTCCACATCAGATAGCCGTAATTCTTGCGCGTATTCGGCGGGTTACGCCCTGTTTCCCAGGCCATCACGCTGCGGCCCATCGGGTGGCACTGACTGCTGTCCGGGTGCATATTGACCATCTGATAGCGCCAGCGCTCTTTCGGTATAATCGGGGACGGGTATTCGTAGCAGACCGCTTTGTCTCTCCCGATACTTTCCATAATCATGCCCTGACGATGGAGCTTGAATGCCATCCGTTCACTCACCAGAAGCGATGACTGCAGTGGACTGGATTCATTGCTGACCCAGCCGTTAAAGGGGTACATCGAGCCTTGTGAACCGGCACACCAGAACAGGACATCCAGCGGCATATGCACGGCACTGGCTATCGCATCGGCGGCACAGGCACCCTGTGCAATGGGATTGGCAAACAGGACGGCTTCTGGATTGAGCAGCGTGGTCAGACTGCTGTCCGTCCAGGTCGGGTCGATTTCTGACAGATAAGCGATATCCATATCCCCGCCCTCTAAACACCCCACTGAGGTGATGATATTCAGCCAGTACGTCAGGGGATATTTGTACCAGTGAACATGGTAGAAGGCCCCGTTCACATCTTTAGAATCCTTTTTTGCCGTCCCCATTCCGGTCTTGCCGAGGTTGACATTAAATCCCCCCAGATTGACCATGCATCCCGGAGAGCGAGTGACGTCCGTCATGGCCATTGGCTCCCAGTACCCGATAGCCAGACCCGGGCGAATAAACAGCGGGGGCGGTGCCGGACAGAACTGCAGCGGGCTGCCAGGGTTGGCGGTATCAGGCAGGTCACCTTTACCGACCTGCACACTGCCGAGCGACAGCGGGAAGATGCAGCGCCAGCACACGTCGGTGATGGGGTTTACAAATCGCCCCTCACAGGCAGGATCGGCGGCCGCACGGCTACTGAAGGTCGACAGCACGATGCAGGTAAAGAACAAAAACGCAGCTTTCATGGGTTATATCTCCCTGACGCTAAAGGCGGGGCGGAAAGATTTCGATATTCAGTCGTTCACCGGAGGGCGCGGGGGTAATGCGTGCCGGTACCGTCGTCAGACCAAACCGCTCAGAGAGCACGCCGTTCTGGTCAAAATAAATCCGGCTGTCCAGCGCCGCTGAGGTATCCGGCACACTGCCTTTGATGAGGATAATTTTGCTCATCAGCGTTTCAGGCACCTGACGTTTCATCCAGGCCACCTGTTCAGGATCATCCCCGTCAATAAAATACAGCGTCTGCATAAAGGGCACTGTTTTCAGGGGATTGAGTATCTGGCCCTTTCGGGCAAAAACCCGGCCTTCGTTGTCCCTGATGTCCTCGGCAAGCTGGATACTCGGATCGAACCAGCGCTGTTCGTACTTCTCCGCCCGCCGAATCCCTTCCACCGGTGGAGGGCGCTGGCTGTTCTCCGTCACCCGCTCTTTAAACTCGCTCATCAGCTGACCCATCTGCCCGGATTTCTCCAGCCCCTGAAGACGCCGGGTGATGAGCTCCAGCATGTCACGCTCCTGTATCGGCCATAAATCGCCCCAGGTACCAAAGTCAGCGGCAGAGACAACCGGGGATATCAGACAGCCGATGAGGATATAACGCCGCAACCCCCTCAATTCGGCTCCCCTTTCATCCGGCGGGCTATCTCTGTCTGGATTTTCAGGGTCACATCGGGCGCACCCTGCACCACGGCGGGAGAGACTAGGATCAGCACATGATGCTGTTGCTGATAGTCCGTCAGGCTTTGCTCGAGCGCGGTGTTAAACCGCTCAGACAACGCTTTGGACTGGGCTTCCGACAAGGCTTTCTGGCTGACGCTCTCCATAAAACTGTCCAGCGTCTTTTTCATATCAAAGGCCACCACCTGGGGAGAATGCTGTGCCAGCATCAATCGCGTGATGCCTGCACTGGCAGCCAGAACAGTAACAACAAGGCCCGTAATAATCAGACTCTGGCGAAGTGTGAAAGACCTTGATGGGGTCTGTTGTGAGGTATGCTTTTCCATCAGGCAGGACTCCTTACGTTATCGCGGGTTATGCGGGTTTCCAATTCTTGCATCTCTTCAGTAAAATTCCGGCAGGCCAGCTCATACACCGCGTCGTGAATATCAATACCCTGCTCTTTCCGGCCTTTGATGTACTCAAAATCGGCCCCGCTTGAGGAGTACATGGCACGACTCAGCGGATCGACAAACAGGCGGTGCCAGGAGGTGTGTGCCTCCACCTGGAGCATAAAGGAGGAGAACCACTGGTCTTTCGCAGCGCCAAAACTGTTAATCATGTCCCGCTGCATCGGAGTAAACTGATCCGGGTACAGCTGGTTATATTTGGCAAACTCCTTCGCAGACTGCTTGAGGATAATTTTGTAAGAGGAGTTCCCCCATGCGGCCCGTGCGGCACTGGATGCGGTAGGAGAATCAAAATCAACGATGTTCTGGGTGATGGTGATGTACGCTCCGAGATGTCGACGTGCGGTGCGGTATCCCTTCTCAATAAAGGTGCCGACCTTCTCATTTTTGAAGTCCAGCAGCCGCCAGCCCTCATCAATGACGTTCAGTTTTTTCAGGCTGCGGGGGGACTGGTACATCCGGTTTTCGATATAGATGATGAGGGAGAACATCACGGCAACCAGCAGGGAAGGACGCGACTCCAGCCCGCCCAGCTCCAGCACCACCATCCGGGCATCATCGTGCAGGGAAGGCTCATCAGAATTAAAGTACTGGCCGTAAATCCCGTCTGCCGTGTACTGGTCAAGCAGGATAATCATCTCATCCAGGCGGCTGCGGATAGTCGGTGACTCGGCGTATTCCTCGCTGCCTTTCGCAGTTTTAAGAAAATCGACCACGTCATCAATACGCGCCTTGTTACGCTTACTCAGCCAGGCCGACTGCACCGCCTGCAACAGCAGGCCTTCATGCACCTCATCCAGGTTGCCGTTCGGGCTGGCCATCACGGACATCTGGTCACGGATACGCTCGGCAGACAGGTCAAAATTAGCGTCATCGAGGATATTGGCGAACGGGTTGAATTTCAGCGAGTCCCCGTTCAGGTACACCCCGCCCATGTTCTCGCAGAGCGACTTATACCCGTCCCCCATGTCGAAGATCCAGGCAAATCCACCCGAATCCAGCACACTGCGGATCAGTGGCTGTATCGCCCCTGTTTTTCCTGCACCGGAAGTACCGCATACAGCCACATTGAAGTTGGTGTTATTCATGCCTTCATAAAACAGGTCAATAAAGGCCAGCTGGTTACGGTACGTGGGGGCCAGTAGGCCTGCCGGAGCCAGTGGGGTATCGGCCACAACCGGCAACAGATTGGCGACATTAAAGCTTTCAGCGCGCTTGACGACCCCGGCGGCCTGAAGCTCTTTGAACAGCCCCTCACCGGACTTAAACGGCAGCATGGCCAGATAGTTTCTCAGGTGGTGATAGCGGGCAGGGATCAGCTCAAAACCGCCCTTACGGTAGCTGTTTAAGATTTGCTGCTCCGTGGCAAGCGCAGCCTCGGCATTGTCAGCGGTATAGGCCGTGATATTGAAAAAATAGGAGACCAGGGAGGACTGATTTGTGGCTAACCGCTGGCGAATATCGCCCCACTCCTGCACCTCTTTTTCCACGGAGGGAAAATACTTCGCGTAGGAGGTCTTACTCTTTTTCTCCAGATCCAGATACTTCAGATTCGCTTCCGTCTGGGTTCTGACCTGATCCTCGACCATCAGCGTCAGGGTGATAACAAACGGGCAGGAGATGGAGAGTTCCGGGCTGAGCAGGTTGGCGTAGTTATCTGCGCTGCTCCAGAGAAACGCGATTTCCGGATCACGCGCGAGATGGTAGTTCGTTACCCGGGTGACCTTCTCCTTCCCCTGCCGGTTAAGCAGACCAATTTTCAGGTGATTCGCCGTCACCTGCATATCAAAGGTGTCTTCCACACACTGATAATTCAGATCCTGATACGGGTCCATTTTATACGGCTTGCGGTACATCTCTTCCGGGTCAGGATTGACCAGCTCGCGCACCAAATCGACCAGGTCCTGATCGTTCATAAGCCGCGTCGGGATATACGCCCCCTGAAGCGAGGCCCGGATAATTTTGATTTGGTTCTCTAATTCAATGATTTGCGCCTTTGAGCTTTTCTTTCTCGGCACACAACAGGAGATAAACACGCGATAATTACGCAGGGTCAGGGGCAAATCCATCCCCGGCGGCAGTGAAAACTGTGTCTCTGCCGCCCGCAGATAATAGGCCCGTGTGATGTCATTGAACTTCTGGGCCTGCTTACCGCTCCAGCTGAATTCCCGCAGCCCGTACTCAATATCGTCCCCGACCAGTTTGCTGGAGATCAGATTGACGGTCACTGGTACATTGCGGGGCAGTTTGGTTCTTATCAGATTTTCAAGTGAGGCGACCATGTCTTTGTTGGCGCCCGGCAGCGGCCGGGCTTCAAAGATGAACCCCACGGTTTTCGTATTAATAAACAGCCCGGTCGCAGAGTCATAGTCCTTATAAGGAAGCACCCCGCTGAACTGGGGGAAATTCATACTTCCCAGCATGTCGTTGGCTTTTGCGGATTCGTCGGGCAGTTTAAACGCAGACATCAGCGAATTCACCGCCTGAGTGACGGAATCCATAAGGTTATTACTCATGGGACGTCCTTAATAAGAGAGGAAAAATAAAACCCGTCGATTGAATTACATTGTTTTCAGGCACCTGATTTATTTATTTTTGTCCTGATACATTTTCCACTGCGCGGTATAGAGATTAAATGTCTGTGTCGGCACATTGATAATGACACCTGCACAATCCAGTTTATTGACAGCATCTGAGAAGATGCCCGTTGGAATATTGACCTCCATCAGCATGCAGTCATTTCCCCAGTGCCTGCCGATTTCCAGTTCATCTGGAGTGAAGGTATGTAAACGAAAAACGGCGAGACTGCCAATTCCGGTAATAGCGATAAGCGTACTGATAATAAATATATTACCCCTGTAAAAAAACAGGTTATATCTTTGCGGGATAACAAACATGGCCAGGGCAATGACAGTACCTGCACAAAATAAAATAAAAAACAGGCACAAAAGCCATCCCAAATCCTGACCATCCATATAAGCAGTAGTCATTCTCCACCTTTATTCGTTTGTTAAAATGTGCTCAACCCATTTCTTTGTAGCAGTACGTTAATTATCATCTTAACGCCTCCTTAAATACGCTACCGCCCATCCCTTTTCACGCACAGGGCACTCGTTTTAAACACAGTGATAGACAGGGTTGAGGGCGTGATTAATCACATCCGAGATTAATTAATACGGGGCTGACCCCAGGCCGATGGACTGACAACAAACAAGACCGTTGAGGGCTGGTGATAAACGTCTCCGGCATCGATATACGGTGCTATCCATAACGCGGCCGTCTTATCGCCTTTCCTTAGCGGACGGGGATAGTTTCCGGGCAGCGTCACGGGTGACGGGGATATCGTCGTGCTGACCGGCGTCGTATTGACGGAAGTCGTCCGGGCACTTAGCAGGCCTGGCGGCTGAACGGCGGGTGACTTTCCACCTGAAATCGTTGATTGAGGCGGCAACGGGAGTGATACCGCAGACACCGTTCTGAAGTTTCCTTCAGCCAGCACGGGCAACCCGGCCGCAACCAGCTTTACTGAGGCGCTTTCCTCCAGTGATTTGGCTTTCTCATTCGCCTGCTGCATCGTCATACACGTATCCGATGTCGTGGCATTACATTCGAATTCTGTCTCTGTGCCTGCGCACCCGGTTAAGAGCAAAGCGCCGCCCAGAGGAATTAACAGCATTAATTCCTTCATGGTGTGTCCTGTATGTTATGGGTTATGTCGGGGTGACCCGGAAAACGCTATCCGTTGTTATTGCTATCGCCTGCGCCTGGAGAGAAATTGCGCGGATCTAAATCACCGAGTTTCTTCAGCATCTCATCGGTATCAAATCCGTTCATTCCGCCGCCTGACTGCCGGGCATGCGAGTCTGTCCGGGAAGGCGTCTGATTCTGTGCCTGCTCCTGACCGTTCTGCTCGGCATCAAGCTCTTCAATCGTTTTAAGCTGGAAGCCATCCTGAAACACCACGGTGACTTCATTCCCTGCCCCAATCGGGATGATGGGGTGATACTGCTCGGCACGTTTGATGTAATACTCCCCGAGCGTCTGTGCTGCCTCGGATGCACCGCCACCAATCCCCATCTTCAGCACATCACCGGCACCGACCATCGCCGTGGCACCCAGACCCACAGATGGTTGGGAGGCACGCTCCACTCCCTGGCCAATACCGTTCACAAAACCAGCACCCCAGGCCCATCCGAGAATTTTTCCATTTCGCATCACCACCTCACCTTTGACGCCGTTTTTGCCCATAAAGGAGACATGGCCGTTAATGGGCTGGTCGATGATTTTATTGCCTTTGATACAGCTGATATTGCGGGTACGGGCTATCCCTCGTTCACTTGAGACATCCCCCCAGACCTCCAGCCCGACAAAACAACCTGTCAGGTCATAGGTCTTGTTATTGGGCATTTCCAGCTGGCCAATCAGACGAACCTGCATCGGGGACGTGGATTCATTGCCGGTGACAGACGCATTGGCATCAGCCCCTTCAATCAGCAGACTTTTGGCGAAACTGCCTGACGGGATATAGGGCAGTTCCCGGGTTTTGGTTCCCTTGTTATAGCTGAAGGTTTTACGCTGGATTTGGTTCGGAACCGGTATCGACTGGTAGTTCACCTGGGGTGGCGGCGTGGCGCCATTACCCGGATAAAATGCCGTGGGTGGAGGCACGCCTCGGCCTGAATACGGCGAGTAATCGGCAGGCTGCGGCTCCCCTTCCGGTCCCGGTGCAGGCGATGGCGGTGCGGGAGCAGGCTCTCCGCCAGTAACGGCAGGTTTCACGCCCAGCACCTTCAGCTGCTCCTGCATAGCCGCATTCTCATTGGTCAGTCTTTCGATATTTATCTGGTCAGCGTTACGCGCCTTGCTGAGTAAATCGACCTCGCCCTGCAGGGAGGAAAACCGCTTGTTCAAATCCGCCGCTGTCACCTGCATCTCCGTGGTGGCATGCTGCTCGACCTTGCTGTTGAACTGGCTGTCGACCACGCCCGTCATATCCGGCGCGGGTTCACCCTGGACAGACGTCTCCTCATCATCGGAACTCAAATCCAGGTCAGACAGGTACATACCGCCTGCCACCGCCGCCGTGCCGCCCACCAGGATAAGTGTCAGCCAGAGGTACTGTTTACGTTTAATCAGTGTGTTGAAATTCGCCATCAGCGAGCCCCTCCTGTCTCTGACGTGGTGACCCAGACCTGCATGCTGCCACCGCCAATCAAGGGGCCTGCCGGGTTACTGAGCATGATGGCGCGGGTTCCCGGTTGCCAGAAATCACTCTCGCGTATCATCTGTGATGAGGCGGACAGATTGTCCAACCGGTAACGCACTACTTTTAAATGGTGTCCTGTCCAGACCTTCTCCGCGCTGGCGCGCAGACCACCAGAGACGCGCAAGGTTTCAGAGGTAACCGGGACAGGCTGATACTCATCCGGGACACGGTTCTGCCGGACGGCCTTATTCAGGGAAACCAGGACGCTTTCATACGGGCTGGACTCCTCCCAGGCTTTCGCCGGACTCGGGGTGCCAGCCAGTTCACTGACCAGCTGAATGGTCCGGCCGCCCCCTTCGCGCGGCACCGCACGGATAGAAAAATTCAGTCCCCGCTCGGTTTCCACAATAAAGGTGAAGGGCTTTTTACTGACCGTAGCCAGAATGGCACCACCACTGTCCGTCTGCTCCTGATTGGTCAGCCCGCCGTCCAGACTGTTAATGGCCGTGATGCGGTCACCCGGCACGGTGAAGAGATTCGGATCGGTGTTGCTGATGGCGATATTGGCCTGCCCGCCGTTGACCAAAGGGACAATGGTCGGGGCCAGCGTACCCGTTGTTGCCGATATAGCTGGGGCAACAAAAAAGAGACAGCCTGAAATAAATAACGGCCTAATTATTTTCATTATTTATTTCTCCAAATCGTGCCAGCCAGCTAATTCCGTCAACGCGATTTAATTGCAGGACATAATGTTTAATTTCCGAGTAGGGTTTGGAATCCCCTATCCAGGTTTTCAGCTCACCGCGAATATCGACACGCCCCTCGGCCGGAAAGGCACGAACAGACGTCATATAAAAACTGGCGTTGACGTTATTGTCTTTTATGCGTTTGGCTTCCTCAGCCAGCTGAACCTTCAGGTTATTTTGGGACGCGGGTAATACATAACGGAGTAATTGTTCATGCTGCGCCTCCACCGTTTCAGGGGTGACATTCAGACGCAGTGCAATAAAACTCAGGCCCATTTGTTCAATATAAGAGGCATCGGATTGATTCTGCGATACAGCAAAGGGGGCGCTATACAGCATCGGCGTGACAGCCACTTTTTGTTCGGTCTGAAGACGATAGTTATTAATTGCCTGAATAATATTCGTCGTCAGACTGAGAGCCAGGACGGTTCCCAGACAGATATATCCCAGCGCAATAATTCGCGTTGTACTGAGTCTGGCGCCATGTTCCATAAGTCATTCCCCGTTGCTTTATTTAATCCACTGCCGGAAACAAGAGTCCGGAACATCGTGAAAGAAACCTTTAAGAAGGGAGGTGGGCAGATACCAGTAAATAAGATCTCGTATCCATGAGCTCCCTCGTCCCTTTTTAAGTTTCTTGATACCCCAGAAAACCAGTACCGCTGCAGCCATTCCAAATATGAACTTGCTGGACCAGAAACCCCAGGCAATACAAATAACAGCCGGGATAAGTTCATCGAGGTGTAAGCCAAACCAGCGGGACTGATTAGTCAGTGTTTCCGGGAAACGGTATTTTTTTAATTCGTCTCCCGTCATCACCTATTTCCTGTCAATATCCCGCCACGGACATACCGATGGTGATAAAGGTGGAAACAATCGCGAAACCGAAAAGGAATTTCACGTTCTTGGTCATCATATACATGATTGAACCCGCGACGACTTCCGCCAGAACAACCCATTTAACGACACTGGAGCCTTTACCAAAGGTGCCTTTAACGGTGGTGTCACCGGACTTCATTAAATCCGTTGCAGTTGTGGTGGCCATCGCAACATCAGGAAAGAATGACGCCAGGGCAGCAACCGGTAATACCGCTTTAGCCACTTTTAACGCTTTTGTTTTACTGAACACGCGAGAGATAAAAGACGGTTTAGCTTCTTCAGACACAGCAGTACCCGGAACACTTAAAACAGTATTCATGTTTATTTCCTTTAATAAAATATTGTTAGCGAGTTAATTATTATTTAAGCGCACGACTCTTGGGTTAAAACCTCCTTACTCGTACTGAGGGGTCATATAATAGTTAGGAAATTTCTTAAGATGATCCTGAAGACGCACCACAATTTCCTTTGATTTGTTTCTCCCGCTTCTATTTTTTGAACTGATCAACTTCTCATGAGTCTCTTTATCCAAATAAATAGAAACGGTAATTTTATTCCCCGGACGGGAACGCACTTTCTCCATACAATTCCCTTATAAAAAAACACCAAATAATCTTTGCATAAAAAAAAGGTGTAGAAAAGGGGCTAAACCGCCCCTACCAATTTAACACTTTTGCAACATGATATATTCGTAAGCACTTTCCACAAAGAAATATATCTTTCTTGTCTTGTAACAGTCCAATATAAATACTTCAAAAGAAGGATAATCTTTAGATATTTTAACTTTAGCTCGTTCTATTCTTTTTTTAACAATATTTTCACTGACCCCAAGAAAGCTGGATATATCTGACTGACCAAATCCAAGCACATAAAAAGATAAAGGAAGTAAATTAAGGTCACTCATTCCTAAAAGAACCTTGTCAATTAACTCAACATCATCTGAACTAAGATCTTGTTTCTTTCTGCTTTCCAGAGGGATATTGATGATGCGATTCAATTTCCAAAAGACACAGAACTCATCGGAGTCAGTTTTAATACACTCTATGCTAATCTGAAAATTATCATTTCCATAAGGAAATATTTTATTGATAATACATCCTTCACCCAACGCAATGCAATCAAGCTCCATCTGTAGAAGTATATAAACAATACCCTCATAAGAGCTGAGAAAAGTATTCTTATCGCTGGCTGTTTTAAAGTGCTCATTTAACTGTTGGAAAGTGATGTTTGAAAAAAGGAGGGTGTTGTGCTGACTTCTTACGCAGACGGCAACAGGTGAGTGACCATATAATGCATCTACATGACAAATCAGAGTCCTTAACGATTGACTCATGCAGATATCGCTACTACGATCCAATGCACACATAGGTGCCTCCTTGAAGGTGTCTATGGATAGTTGGTGTAGAGAGAGGTGAATTCTCTCTGCACCAATACTTCTCTATATTTTACGAACAAACAAATTATAACCCCCTATATTTATAATGTCATTATATAACCCCAGCCCTTTATTCTGAATATTACCGAAGAATAGAATAAAAAATCGCAGTCATCACCCCAAAAACTTTAGTCACACCGGACTACAAGCCCGAAGATTTTTCTTATTATCCGTCTTCATCTTCCAAATTAGGAAAAGTACTAACCATCACCTCTCTGACATCTTCCTTAATAGTTTTCACCAGATTTTGCCATTCCCATTTCGGTATATCATTGACATGTGGGCTTAAACATCCGATACCCATAACTTTGTTGACGGTGAACTGTGTTTTAACTACACGCTCAAACAACGCCATATTAAAAGCCATCTGATCAAAACCTGTATCCTTACTTTCATGCTGAGCCTCATAGACTCGCAATCCTAATTCAAGCAGCATCGATACAACATTTGAAAAACAAACATCCTTTTCATTTGCACCCTCCGCCCTTCTTTTTACGACGATGCCTTCTATTTTCTCAACCACATCATTACTGACATACGTTTGGATTCTTGCCATAAGGAATACCTTATTTTTTAGTTAACATTAAAAACTCTAATTAATAAATCCTATCACGCGAGTCCCACGCGAGTCGACTCTATACTCGCCTCTAGAGTTATTTTAAAAATAAACTAGACTCGCCTCGCGAGGCGAGTCTAGTTAACTTACTAATATTATTAGATTGACTCTAATCCAACTCGCCGACGACTCTAACCCGACTCGCTGGCGAGTTGGATTAGAGTCTGATCGAGGTTTACCAAAAATTGAAAACACATTATATTTCACATAACTTACTGTCAAATAATACAAATCTGCAAAATTTTAATTTTGCGTGGGGTGTGGTGATTTTGGTGGTGAGGAGTGCATATTAGTTGTACCTGGGTCTGGAGTGGATTAAAGTATTCCCGTTAATCATCCCAAGGGGAAAAAATGAGAATTTTCGTAGGAATATTTCTATATTCGGTATTTTCTAATATTACTTATGCTCAAGACTGTTTTGATTTAGCGGGCAGAGACTACCAAATCGATTCTGATTTACTGCGGGCTATATCCTGGAATGAATCTCGTTTCAAACAATCTGCCGTAGGTAAAAACACAGACAACAGCATTGATGTCGGTTTAATGCAGATCAACTCGCAGCATTTCTCTACGCTACAGAGCCTCGGTATTTCAAAGGAACACCTGACGCAGGATGCATGCATGAACATTTATACTGGCGCGTTTATATTATCTCAGGCATTTCACAAATGGGGAGTGAGCTGGCAATCAGTGGGAGCCTATAACGCAGGATTTCGTTTATCTGAAAAACAGGCAAACCGAAGATTTCTGTATGCAGAAAAAATAGAAGCCACATACAAGGCAATAAAAGAGGAGAAGAAAAAAAAGCAGAATCTCAGTAAGTAAAACATTTCTTCAATTTCAAATTTAAAGATGAACCAGACACAAAATGGAACCCGTTATATTTGAATAATAAACCGCATGACGTTATACCGATCTTTTTTGTTGGCAAATTGTAAAGTGTTTGTTTTCATGAAAAGCACATAAAGAGAAAATCAAAAGAAAATTCATCATAACCCTGTATGGAATCACATAGGAGATATCTTACTATACATAATATAAAGTTTAATATAATTGTCTCCGTTGAGATTAAATAACTCTGATACAGCACATCTATCAATCCCAAGGGTATCAGGATGCTTATTTTTTACAGACAACATAACCTACCATACTGACGTTCTGTAAAAACAAGAGAGAGTTATTTCTGTTTTTCATTGGAAGCAGATATTTATATCTCCGTCATATACCCGCACGCCCCTTCAAACAGCGATGAATTCACGTTTACCCGGTCATATTCAGATTCGAGTGATATTAACTTTCATTATGGTATCGAGATGTTTAAATCAGATGTTTTAAATCCCTTTTATACATTGCTGTTAATCCCTCTCAAAAGGAGATTATGCACAATAACTCAAACTATTCAGAGCAGGTGTAGTGAATCAATGGAGTCACGATGCGTTATAATATGCACGCTATAATCCGTCGCCAGATACCATTCATAGGCATTCCAGTCTTTTAATGTACCGGATATTTTTAACCGGGATAAAAGGTGAACTGATATCGTAAGCATGATGGTACTGAAACAAAAAGAATGGGACTCAGAAGACAGTATTCACGCCTTATCGAATTGATTGTTTATTTTAATACCCTGGTGATTATTTCATCATTTTATAAAGTGATGCAGCCTGCCAGAGAAGCTTAAAGCATAAGACACTGAAGGCGGAATAGAAGCCAGGTAGCTTGCTGGCTCTGCTTTTCACAGCCATTGCACTCCTTAAAAAAGACAACTCTCGACACAAAAACACCAGGCAAAAATAAAACAAAAAAATAATTAAAAAAATATGACTTAACCCATGAAGCGAGTTAATTAAAATGGTTTATTTTGTTAATGGAATGATCTGAGAGGCATAAAACACACAAATATCGCTGTTTTTTTCACGTTCTTAGTACTGGCAGTTATATCGCGAGCTGCGGGGTTGACCTTATCAGCCGCGATATACAGAACCGCTGCGGGGAGTCAGAAAGAAAAAAGGCCACCGAAGAAGTGACAACACCATATTGCCACTCTGGATATATTCAGTTTTGCTTCACGGCATTTTTCGTCTGTCACCAGTGAGGTTAAAAATCAAAACCAGCCGCCTCCGCTTGTTTGATAAATTGTTTACAGTGGGCAGCAGACAGCAAACAGATATGCTCTCCAGACGGCTTCGTTCCGGCGCTGATGATGTAGCTGTATGTTGATTTCATTTTTTCAGGGAATGCTCTGCGGAAATCTTTCAGCGCCATCAGGGAGCTAAACTCATACACTTCGTTGTTTTCGCCATCAGATCCCTTCTCCATCTCAGCCATTAAAATGGACAGGTTTTTAACCCATCTTTCGTTAGATTCTTTGGCGGCGTGTATTTACCCCTTGTGTGAGAACCCGGCGGTGCTACGACACGCCCTCCGCCGGGGAAGGAACACGAGATGGCACATCAGGAATCGCATGAGAATGAACACACCCGACACGGCGGAACGACGGGGCGTCCTCAGCGCGGGCAGCTCTACCGCCCGCAGTGAATGCGCTGGCCTGCGGCCAGCTGCGGGGGTTGACCTTGACGTAGACATCAGGCACTAGCGTAGCCCGAAACCCACTCGTGGGGTTCGGCGGAGACTGACGACGGTATTTTCGTCGTCTGGCGGAGTGTGGCTGACGACCCGGCCGGAACGGACGGGGAGCCGAAGGGGTCACCGGGTTCAGCCTTTTATCTTTTGACCGTAGAGAGAACAGAGCAAACCAGGCATTAACACAACATCGATGATGAATACCTGACAGACCATTCAGAGAAGACAAACAACTTTCCAGTGATGAATCATGACCACGCGGAGAGAGAAGACAGGTTGCGCGTCAGCGCGACCTGTTTTTTTCAGTGCCCCAGGCACGCGAGATGTTTTCGGCGCACTGGCAGACCAGCTTCAGTGTCAGCCCGGATATACAGAACCGCTACGGAGAACCTTAAAGAAAAAAGCCGCCCCCGAAGGGACGGCCTGTTTTATCAGGCTAACGCCCGTTTAAGCTCTAACGCCCGCAGAACGTGTCCCCAGTCGCTACAGGACATCGCAGGTACTCTTACTGACTGGCCTTTATGACGGCACCGGGCGATATGTCTGCCTAATGCGCGCATTTCCGGGTCAATATCAGCGGCGGCAATATCACCGCGCAGAATTCGAACCTGTTTTTTCTGCGGCTCACCTTGCGCGGATAACTGCTTTACATACAGCGCAGAGGGTGCAATGATTGATAACTCAATATTCATGGCGTGAACTCCATGTTGTTTATTGAAAGCCAGTTCAACTTTTCGACGGGCTAAACTGGCATGAGGGAGCAGACGAAAGTCTGCTTTTTTCATTTCTGGGACTCTGTTACCTCCTTAACGCGAGCCAGAATCTCAGCGTGGTCAAGGTTGCTGTAATCGCGCATCCGGTAATAACTGATCCCGATCCGCGCATAAATCTCGGTCACATTCCCGCACACCATTTCCGCCAGCATGAAGGTTTCACATTCACCGTTTTCACTGCTGCGCCAGTTCATCGGATACATCACGCCCAGCGCATCATGAAATGCGTGAACATCAATTTCCGTCGGTGCTCTCACGGCTGTTTTCTCGCGGCTCAGCCAATACGCTCGCTCTGCTTCGGCGGTGGCTTGCATATCTAGCGCGTTTAATGATTGGTTCAGGTTGCTGTACATCGTCTTTTCCTTCTGGTTAAGGAGTGACAACACCATGTTGCCACTCTGGATATATTCAGTTTTGCTTCACGGCATTTTTCGTCTGTCGCCAGTGAGGTTAAAAATCAAAACCAGCCGCCTCCGCTTGTTTGATAAATTGTTTACAGTGGGCAGCAGACAACAAACAGATATGCTCTCCAGACGGCTTCGTTCCGGCGCTGATGATGTAGCTGTATGTTGATTTCATTTTTTCAGGGAATGCTTTGCGGAAGTCTTTCAGTGCTTTCAGGGAGTTAAACTCATACACTTCGTGGTTTTCCACATCTGAGCCTTTCTCACTCTCTGCCATTAAGACAGTCAGGTCTTTAACCCATCTTTCGTTAGATTCTTGGGTGGCGGTTTTGACGTTGACGTTCTGTGTGTTCATTCTGCTTTTCCTCTTATCTGGTGGTTAATCCATCTCTCGTTGAGTTCCCTGGCGGCAGAGGGCAAAGGAGCAACGACGGAAGGGCGAGGACAAGGGGCGCAGACACAAAGTTTTTGCCGCCTTATGCAAAAAGTTTTTGGCGGCGTGTATTTACCCCTTGTGTGAGAACCCGGCGGTGCTACGACACGCCCTCCGCCCGGGAAGGAACACGAGATGGCACACCAGAGATGACATGAGAATGAACACACCCGACACGGCGGAACGACGGGGCGACCTCAGCGCGGGCAGCTCTACCGCCCGCAGTGAATGCGCTGGCCTGTGGCCAGCTGCGGGGGTTGACCTTGACGTAGACATCAGGCACTAGCGTAGCCCGAAACCCACTCGTGGGGTTCGGCGGAGACTGACGACAGTATTTTCGTCGTCTGGCGGAGTGTGGCTGACGACCCGGCCGGAACGGACGGGAAGCCGAAGGTGTCACCGGGTTCTGCCTTTTATCTTTTGACC
>NZ_JANUEQ010000011.1 GCF_024807845.1 Klebsiella sp. BIGb0407 | reverse complement strand
TTTAAAAGTGTTTGATGCTCAAAGAATTCATACTGTTTATAAAACTAGTGTTCACTCTTCAAGACTTGATATTTTTTGTGAACCCGAAGGTTCTGTACCCGAAGGTACTTTAGATATCAATCTTGCGAGTGCCCACACAGATTGTCTGATAAATTGTTAAAGAGCAGTGAGTTAGGCGCTTAACGCTTGCTAACTCGAGGTCACGTATATTACGTTTTCCTCTTTCAAAGTCAAGCGTTTATTTTCGCTTTCCTTCGACTGATTCGGTGGTTTGTAACCGTTGTTCCGTGTCAGTGGATGCGCATTATAGGGAATTCTTTGAGGCTGACAACCCCTAATTTAAAATAATTAACTGACCGTCGTTTTTTCACTCAAAGTGGTCAGAAAGCGTCAATTTTTCCAGTTTTGAAAAGCCATATCGCTGTAATACGGGTATTAATTGTTCAGTTTCTGGGGTTAGTGCTAAGCAATACGCGATACTTTCATCTGTCGATACGGCATTTGGGGCTTCATGTTCCAGTAACCAGACCGTACGACGTGCAATTGCGGCACCAGAATCTATTAATCGCGTGCCGGGCGGTAAGACTTCAAGTAGCTCCTCTTGTAATAGAGGGAAATGAGTACAGCCTAATACCACAGTATCTGGCGGCTCAGCCATTCGCAGCCACGGACGTAAGATTCGGCGTAGTTCATCCAGCGATACTGGCGCACCGTGTAATTTCGCTTCAGCCAGTTCAACCAGCTCTGCCGAACCGAGCATCTCAATTTTGCACTCTGCTGCAAAGCGGGCGACCAGCTCATGCGTATAAAGACGCTTTACGGTGCCGCGTGTCGCCAGTAACCCTACTACGCCATTAGCCGTCATACGCGCCGCTGGCTTTATTGCCGGAACCACACCAACAACCGGGAAGTTGAATTTTTCACGCAGAGCAGGCAGAGAAACCGTGCTTGCGGTATTGCAGGCGATCACCGCCAGAGCAAGGGGGGATTGTTGTTGTACCGTCGAGACAATAGATAAGACGCGATCGACAATAAACTCTTCGCTTTTCTCACCATAAGGAAAGGCAACGTTATCGAAGACATAAATATAATGCAGATCCGGCAGCAACTGCCGAATCTCATTATAGACAGACAGCCCACCGACGCCGGAGTCAAACACCAGCACGGTAGGGCGCGGATCAGAAGGTGTAGCCGCCAGACAAGTAGTATTCACGTCCTGGAGTTTGGTAGCCATAAGCTGTCTCGTAATCTTTATCGAACAGGTTGGCTATTTTACCACGAATGGTGAGATGTGAGGTGACTGGATATGATAGTCCGAGATCCCAAAGGCTGACACCGCCCATTTTTACATCACGGGAATTTCTGAAATCCCGATCATAACGTTGACCTATATATTGATAGGTAACATCCCAACCCAGATCGTATACCTGACCACTCAATTCGTATTTAACTTGTTGTTTCGCACGACGCGCAAGAATCTTATCCGTTTCATCGTCCCGTGGATCTACATATTGTAGGACAAGATGGTGTGAAACGGGTCCGGTAGTGACATCCCCCGTCCATTCCAGCCCTCGAATCGTGGCAGATTTTATATTGTAGTAAGCATTATTATTATAAGTAATGAGGTTTTGAATCTCGTAGTAGTAGCCGGACAGGTTCCAAAAAACAGGTCCACTCAATCCTTCAAGGCCAAGTTCCCACTGCTTTGACTCTTCAGGTTTCAAGTTTGGGTTAGACGATATGTTAAATCTATCTGCGCCATACTGTTGGCCCAGCGACGGGGCAAGAAAACCGGTTCCATAAGAGAATGTTGTTCGGTAACCGTCAGTAAACTCCCATCCTGCTGCTGTCTGCCAAGTACCATGCCAGCCAGATTGATCATAGTGGT
The DNA here is from genome assembly GCF_024807845.1 of Klebsiella sp. BIGb0407. Taxonomy (GTDB): domain Bacteria; phylum Pseudomonadota; class Gammaproteobacteria; order Enterobacterales; family Enterobacteriaceae; genus JGM124. The sequence goes on along the minus strand of NZ_JANUEQ010000011.1, from coordinate 127,396 downwards.
CTTCACGACCAGAAGCTTCCAGTGTCACACTCTCAATCTGTTGCTGACCAACCAAATAGAGTCCAGTAATATTACGTTTGTAGGAATCTGGCTGAGTAGCTCCGAACGATGTTAACTTCTCTTGTTTCCAGTCAATACCACCGCTGATAGAACCTTGGCCTACAGCAATATTATTTCCCCATTGAATATATCGCTGCTCCATATCATCAAGGGTTGAACCCGTTGCATACCGGCCATTAAGATTACTTGAATTATAATCTTTGCTATGCTGATAGTTAACGATAAGCTGGGAAGAGTAGATACCCGAGTTATAGTACATCCCACTATCCCACGACTGGCTATAGTTTTGATGCTCATCATTGCCACCCGCATAACCCCAGTCCCCCTGGTCATATTCCGCGTTTGATGAATAGCCATAGCCACGGAAAAAACCAGATAAATGCTCATCGAATTTATGCTGAACAGCACCCCAGAATGCCTTACTGTGGTAACCATCACGTCCATCATCACCGCTGTACAAAGAGTCAGGTTGAACGTTAAACCCTTTAGTTGTCTGATAGGCGCCTGACCCGGTAACCACTGTATCGCCAAAACGCTTATTTATGGTTCCATCGTATGACTGATAACCATTCGATCCAACGCCCGCATTAATTTGCGAGCGCTCATGATCTGTCATCGTTATTACATTAACTACGCCACCAATAGCACCTGAGCCATAAACGGCGGAACGTGGACCACGAATATATTCAATACGCTGTACAAGTGAGATAGGAATTTGGTCGATATCGGCATCATTAGAAATGCCCGGTCGCGCCATTGGTACTCCGTCCACCAAAACTAAAACGTGCCGAGCTTCAGTACCACGAATAAACAAAGAAGAGCTTTGCCCCATTCCACCATTACGAGCAATATCAACCCCAGGTAAACGGCGCATCACATCCAAAATAGTTTTTGACTGCCAACGTTCAATATCTTCTTTTGTTACGATATTGGTTGGAGCCAGTACCGTATTCACCGGTTGCTGAAAACGGTTAGCAGTCACCACCAGGTTATCTGCTGAATTATTATTTTGCGCCCAGACGGAAAAAGCTGTGGCGGATAAGACCGACAGCAGCGAAAGTTGCTTAATCATCATTTTATAGAGCATCCACTTTGTACCAGGATGCCGCAGACATAGCAGATAGCACGCGATAGCTATGTTTATTGCGACGTTAGTCCGGCAGGTCTTCGGGCTTGGTGACATCGTTCAGATGAAGACTTCCCGCTTTTAAAGCAGTGTCTGCAAAATGCGTTCATCTTGTCGTTCCTTACCGCTGCGCGTCAGCCCCAGAATTGCACTGGGTTCCCTTTTAACTCCAGGAGGCCGGAGGTATATGCTAACGTCAACATCAGATGGATGTCCAGACTTCCATTTAAACTTCTGCTGACATCAGGCTGGACATCCCTGACTGAAGCCCTACAATCGCCGCGTAATAGGTATTAACTGACGACTGGATTGCTTGCCATGACCCCTGAACTTCTCCCGATAGCGCAGTACGATGACCAGCTCGCTGAAAAAGTCTCACGCCTGGAAGCGATGATGGCCCCTTTTTCAGCCCCCGCACCCGAGGTGTTTCGCTCACCCAAGAGCCACTATCGGATGCGCGCAGAGTTTCGCATCTGGCATGATGGCGATGACCTCTATCACATCATGTTTGGCCAACAAACCAAGAGCCGTATTCGCGTTGATCGTTTTCCGGCTGCCAGCGAACTGATTAATGCTTTGATGCCTGCGATACTGGACGGTGTTCGTCATATCCCGGCCCTGCGTCACAAGTTATTCCAGATTGACTACCTCACCTCTCTCAGCGGTCAGGCGGTCATTTCACTGCTCTATCATCGTAAGCTTGATGAAGAGTGGCAGCAGCACGCTAAAGCATTACGCGATAACCTGCGGGCTGCAGGCTTCGATGTGCACTTAATTGGTCGGGCGACCAAAACCAAAATTGAACTGGACCGCGATTATATTGACGAGTGCCTGCCGGTCGCGGGTAAGGACATGATTTATCGCCAGGTCGAGAACAGTTTTACCCAGCCTAATGCCGCGGTGAATATTCATATGCTGGAGTGGGCGCTGGATGTAACCCAAAACTCACGCGGAGACCTGCTGGAACTGTACTGCGGTAACGGTAACTTTTCACTGGCGCTCGCGCGTAATTTTAATCGGGTACTGGCAACAGAAATTGCCAAGCCATCGGTCGCTGCGGCGCAGTACAACATTGCCATCAACCAGATTGAAAACGTTGAAATTATTCGTATGGCGGCAGAAGAGTTTACCCAGGCGATGAACGGAGATCGTGAGTTTAATCGCCTGAAGGGGATCGACTTAACCAGCTATCAGTGCGAAACCATTTTTGTCGACCCACCGCGTAGCGGGCTCGATAAAGATACGCTCAGCATGGTACAGGCCTACCCGCGTATTCTTTATATCTCCTGTAACCCAGAGACCCTGTGTGAAAACCTCGAGACCCTGGGCCAGACACACCGTATTGAACGCCTGGCGCTGTTTGATCAGTTCCCGTATACCCATCATATGGAGTCTGGCGTATTACTGGTTCGCAAAGAATCATAAAAAACGGCTAGCAGAGAGTTCCAAAGGGCATCATTGATGCCCTTTTTCTTTCACTTTTCACGGCTCAATCCCCGCTATTCCATGCCAGGTATCACAAAATCTTATTTTCTTTAATGAAATAATTCCGTCTTAATCCCATATTACAAAGCTTATTACGCAGAAAAAAACCGCAGTTGATAGTATCAATGAGCATTTTGGCCTTTTTACAGCATCATTAATTTCTCGATGGAAATAAATATGAATAGAACGGTTACACAGAGCTTTAAGATAAAAACCCTGATTGCACTGGCACTAGGATGTACTTTGTCATTTCAAAGTATCGCCGACACAACCGTTATAGCACCTCAGGCAAACTATACTGAATACGTTACCCAGCGCCAGGCGGTTGATTTGCTGGTCAATGAAGCCTTACAGGCATTTAAAAACCCGTCGCGTTCTTCCGATGCCGGTTTTACCGCGAAATTGCCTTCCAATCTTGAGGTTGTGGCGCAGAAGTTATTAGCGGCACACAAACTGGAACCTTATCGCCAGGACTTGCTGTTCAGTGCGGCCAGCGCGTATATCTATAATGGTAACGTTGATAAAGCCCTGGCGCTTTATCGCGATATTCTGGCGGATGCCCCTGATGATATTGATGCTCTGATGTATCTTTCGGCCTGGAGTCGTTTTGCCGGTCAAAATAAAGAAAGTGCCGACTACCTGAAAACTCTGCAACAGCTCAACCCGGCAAAAGCCCAGGAGCTGAGTGAATTCTATAAAGTGATCGATCGCGTCACCACGATGCCAATCACCGATAAACTTTCCAGCGAAGACCTGGCCAAACTGAAAGCGGATAAAGGCAGTAATGCCATTGTGACTTTAGGCTATGCCCTGAATCCTGACGGCTCAATGCACGATATCTTGATTAAGCGCCTGGAAAAAACGCTCGAGATTGCCAAAGAATTGCCTGACTCACTGATTATTGTCACCGGTGGCGTACCTCAGAATAATAAAACTGAGGGGAACTTGATGGCAGACTGGTTAATACAACATGGCGTTGACGCCAAACGTATTTTCCCGGAAAACTATGCCCGCTCAACGGTAGAAAATGCCCTGTTCAGCCGCTACGCCCTGGCGAAGCACCGTATCAAAAATGCCGTGCTGATCAGTTCTGGCAGCCATATTCGTCGCGCTGACGCCATTTTCACCCTCGCAAGCTGGGAAACAGGCCCACGCGATATTCACTTCTATGACATTATCGCACTGGATAAACCCCTGTCAGAGCTGCAACAGGTAAGCCAGAAAGATATTCAGGGTATTTACCGGGATGGTCTGAAGGCACTCGGTCTGTGGAGCTTCCGCAGCTACCCGCTGGAAGAGCGTTAATCCTTAGCAAATAGCCAGCAATCTGAAGGTTTTTAGTCCTTCAGGTTGCTGTATCCGCGAGACTTCAGTGAGAGAAATAACCGGCGGCGATTATTTTCTACCCTTCCAGGGTTTTGGCAGTCTGCTGTAAGACAGTAAATGAGCGGTAGCGCCTGTTATGCTGATCATAAACATTAGCGTCTGGCAAATAGCGAAGATCAACAGAAGACAATGCCGCCATCCCTTCTGGCAGCGTCGCAAATATCCCCCCGGCAACCGCACCCAAAATTGCGCTACCCAGTAATACCGGCTCAGCAGCACTGGTCGATAATATCGGCTTGCCACAGGCATCAGCCAGTAGCTGGCGGATCAGCGGATGCTGACCCGCACCGCCACTGATCACGATGTTATCAACTGGCGCGCCCGCCTTGTCCTGGACCTCAAGGATCTGACGCAAGCCATAGCCGATGCCACAGACACCTGCGACATAGAACTGAAGTAAGTTCTGGAATGAACTGTCCATATCAAGCCCGGCAATAATCGCCCGGGCATCAGGATCGGCAAAAGGAGCCCGATTACCCAAAAATTCAGGAACAACATGTATCCCTTCCGCCAGCATCACTGCCTGAGAAATATCTTCGACTTGCTCCAGCAGCAGATCGGCCAGATACACCGGCAGCGGTTTACCGAAGCGTTTAGCTTCTGCTTTTGCAGCAGAAGCCGCAGGATGCAGAGATAATAAGCGATCGATGGCGGCACCGGCTGCGCTTTGCCCGCCTTCGCTAAGCCACATTCCAGGCACCATCGCGGAGTAATAAGGGCCCCAGACGCCAGGAATAAATACCGGCTCTTTGGTGGTGGTCATGGTGCAAGAGGAAGTGCCAAAAACATACGCCATATTTTTGAGTGCGCCCTCAACGACCCCTACGCTGCCAATTCCCCCGGCATGGGCATCAATCATTCCCACGGCAACCGGCGTTCCGGGCAGTAAGCCGAGCTGACTTGAGGCCTCCAGAGTCACCCCTTGTCCACAAGCGGTTCCCGGTGGCTGCATATTCTGGCCAATACGGGCATAGTGTTCACGCGGAAATTCTTCCAGGCCAATAGACTCGAAGTAACTATCATCCCAGCGTTTCTCATGCGCAAGCCAGGTCCATTTACAGGTAACGGTACAAACAGAACGGACTAAATCTCCGCTCGCACGCCATGTTAACCAGTCAGCCAAGTCAAAGAACTGCCATGCCGCATTAAAGGTTTCGGGCAGATTTTCCTTCAGCCATAGCAGCTTAGGCGTTTCCATTTCGGGTGAGATTTTATCCCCGACATAACGTAACACCGGATGCCCCATCTTATTGATACGACGCGCTTGCTCCGTGGCCCGATGATCCATCCAGACAATAATATCGCGTCTGGCATCACCGTCGGCATTAACAGGTAATGGCTGGTTATTATGACCCACCACGACTAAAGAACAGGTCGCATCAAAGCCAATCCCCGCGACGGATTCAGGGGCAGCACCAGACTCAGCCAGAGCCTGTTTCACTGAATCGCATATCGCAGTCCAAATCTCTGCCGATGATTGTTCAGCATAGTGTGGCTTTGGTTGATGGAGCTGGATATCCCGCCGCGCTGTAGACAGCATTTCGCCAGACAGATTAAAGACCCCCGCCCGGGCACTACCTGTGCCAACATCAACGCCGATAACGACCTGATTCTTATTCATTAATGCTCCAGATTAGACATCAACATTATTCGGTAAAATAACCAGATCCCGAACGGTGACATGAGCAGGGCGAGTCAGCATAAACAGCACCGATTCAGCAACTTCAATAGGTTGCATCAGGCTACCGCTCGCCAGCGCTTCGTCCATTTTTTCCTGTGGCCAGTCATCCAGCAGAGCGGTAACCACAGGCCCTGGTAATACTGCACCCACACGGACACCATGTTTAAAGACCTGACGGCGCGTTGAGTGAACAAAAGCCTGGACCGCAAATTTAGACGCGGTATAAACCGGTTCCCAGATAACTGGAACGACACCCGCGACGGAGCTGGTAAACAGGATATCACCCGATTTCTGCTCAATCAGATGTGGCAGTACAGCACGCACAGAACGGAACGCTGCGTTAATATTCAGGTTTAATACACGATCCCAGACATCCGGATCCCCTTCAGCAACATCACCGCCAATATAGGCACCTGCGTTGGCATGGAAAATATCCAAGCGACCAGCTAATTCCAGGATGCGCGGCAGGATGCTATCAACATCTTTAGGATCCAGCAGGTCAACAACCAGCGGCATCGCATTCGGGCCCAGTTCTTTTACCAGCGCGTTTAGTTTGTCTTCTGCGCGGTCAATCAGAACCACTTTAGCGCCTGCACCAATCAAGGTTCTGGCACATTCAAGACCAATCCCGGAAGCAGCACCAGTGATGGCGGCAACTTTATTTGCAATCGAAACACCCATTTAAAACTCCTTTATTATCAATCGACCCGTGCTTAACGCGGGCGAGGCAGGCAAGTAAAACTACAATAACAGTTAACGATAAAAAATCACGGCTGATTTTTATTGGCTGCTATATGAGCGTTTAAATTGGCTTTTAGGATTGTGACTCAGGTCACCTGAGCCATGACGACTCAGGTGGATAAGAAATGAGAGAGGTAGCTGCGATAACTAAAAAGAGACAAAGTTTCAGTTGTTTTTAATTCTTACTAACAAGGTAGTCGAAAAAATTAGCCTTCTTTTATCTCGTCATGTTGCTCTGAAAACAGTCTTTTGCGTGCACGCATTTTCGCGAAAATCCAAAAAATGAGTACTACCGATAAAATTGACGGCAGGAAATTAGAGCCAATTTCTGGATGTGCCACACGGATAATGGCGCTATACAGAAGAATACCGAGCACAAACCATGCGACCGCCAGACTGGGTAGACCGTCCGCCATAGTGCTGTTCTTGTAGCGCTGACTGAGCGTATGTACCGCCAGTACTAAGGCAATAAGCGGGAAGATTGAAAAGGGGACTTGTGAATCAAACAATGCAGCAAAAGAACCGTTGATCGAGACTCCGGCGACTAATGCCAGGACGAGCGTTCCTCTTTCTTGTAACTGTGTCATTTATTCTCCTTCATGCTTCGGGTATTTGAGCAAGTGTTAATCTTTCTTGTTCTCGTCGATACCAGTAGTAAGCGCCTTTTGAGATCATCCGTAATTGAAGAACTAGCCTCTCTTCAAGCTGACGCCGCTTTTCGATATCGACATCTAAGGCTTCTGCGCCGGCACTAAAAACAATCGTTACCATCGCTTCAGCCTGAGCTTCGGTAAAACTACGTGGCATACGATTTTCACGTTCCAGATAGTCTGCCAGCTCGGCAATAAAGTGCTGAATTTCCCGGGCAACCGCTGCACGAAAAGCCGCAGAAGTGCCAGATCGTTCACGCAATAACAAACGGAATGCATTGGGGTTATTACCAATAAACTCCATAAATGTCGCGACCGAGGTGCGAATAACGCTGCCCCCTTTAGCAATGCGCTGGCGGGCCTGGCGCATTAACTGACGTAGCATTAAACCACTTTCATCGACCATGGTTAGCCCCAGCTCATCGACATCACGAAAATGCCGATAAAATGAGGTTGGGGCAATTCCTGCCTCACGTGCTACTTCTCGCAGGCTCAGGCTGGCAAAGCTCCTTTCCGCGCTTAACTGACTAAATGCAGCTTCCACCAGAGAACGCCGGGTTCTCTCTTTTTGTTGCGCTCTGACACCCATCATGTTGCCTGAATCCTTCAAACCAAGCCGGAACTATACCAGACACTAAAGCTAACCCTTTTATAGTGCAATGTGAATGATTGTTTACACTGCAATGAGGTGCTACCGTCGGTAAAAGCACAATGATAATTGGGTTATCCAATTGTTGATGTTACAATTATGTTGTTTTTATGTATAAGAACAGGTAATCATCCACCATGTCTCATTCCTATGATTATGATGTAATAGTGATTGGTTCCGGTCCTGGAGGCGAAGGTGCCGCGATGGGGCTGGTCAAACAGAACGCCAGAGTAGCCGTCATAGAACGCTACCATAATGTTGGCGGAGGCTGCACCCACTGGGGCACAATCCCTTCAAAAGCGCTCCGTCATGCAGTCAGCCGCATTATTGAATTCAACCAGAACCCACTTTATAGCAACCACTCTCATCTGCTTCGCTCTTCTTTTTCTGACATTCTTAATCACGCTGATAGCGTCATCAATCAACAGACCCGAATGCGTCAGGGCTTTTACGAGCGTAATCACTGCGAAATATTGCAGGGAGATGCCCGCTTTGTTGATGAACATACTATTTCCCTGGAATGTCCTGACGGCTCGGTAGAAAGCTACACCGCAGAAAAGTTTTTGATTGCCTGTGGATCGCGGCCATATCGTCCGCCGGAAGTTGATTTTAGCCACCCGCGCATTTATGACAGCGATTCTATCCTGAGCCTTCAGCATGACCCGCGCCATGTCATTATTTATGGTGCAGGCGTTATCGGGTGTGAATATGCCTCTATCTTCCGGGGGATGAATGTCAAAGTTGACTTGATAAACACCCGTGACCGTCTGCTGGCATTCCTTGATCAGGAGATGTCTGACTCACTTTCTTACCACTTCTGGAACAACGGTGTTGTTATCCGTCATAACGAAGAGTTTGAAGGGATTGAAGGCGTCGATGACGGGGTTATCGTTTCGCTGAAATCCGGTAAAAAAGTGAAAGCCGACTGCCTGCTGTATGCCAACGGTCGTACCGGAAATACCGACTCTTTATCCCTTGAGAATATTGGTTTAAAAGCGGATGGACGAGGCTTACTGAAAGTTAACAGCATGTATCAGACCGCACTGCCTCATATCTATGCCGTCGGCGATGTGATTGGCTATCCAAGTCTGGCTTCTGCTGCCTACGATCAGGGCCGTATTGCGGCGCAGGCTATCGTCAAAGGCGAAGCGACAGCACACCTTATCAAAGATATTCCTACCGGTATTTATACCATTCCGGAAATCAGTTCAGTCGGTCAGACTGAACAACAGCTGACGGCGATGAAAGTCCCTTATGAAGTGGGTCGGGCACAGTTTAAGCATCTTGCGCGTGCCCAGATTGTCGGCATGAATATCGGCACGCTGAAAATCCTCTTCCATCGTGAAACCAAAGAGATTCTCGGTATTCACTGCTTTGGTGAGCGCGCAGCCGAGATTATTCATATCGGTCAGGCGATTATGGAGCAGAAAGGTGGCGGAAATACCATTGAGTACTTCGTCAATACCACCTTTAACTACCCGACCATGGCAGAAGCCTATCGGGTTGCAGCATTAAATGGCTTAAACCGCCTCTTTTAATGATGAAAAGTGGCCATTCATTTGTTTCTGGATGGCCTCTCCCAACTGCTCATAACGGTTACGTAGCGGAGAACCCGGGCGGTAGACCAGCCCAACGGTTCGATGCGGCTCTGGCTTATAACAAGGAATATAAACCACGCCATCGCGAATACGTTCCTGAGGCACCGCTAATGCAGGCAGAAGTGTAATACCGCTTCCGGCGGCGACCATATTGCGCAAGGTTTCCAGACTGGTCGCGCGGAAATGGGTATCTTCATCGGCCCCGACGGCAAAACAAAACCCCATCGCCTGGTCACGTAAACAGTGTCCGTCTTCCAGCATCAGTAGTTTTTCACCCGCCAGGTCAGACAAGGGTACGCTTTCACGAGAAGCCCAAGGATGATCCTGATAAATCGCTAACGTCATTGGCTCATCAAACAGCGGAACTTCAATAAAAGGTTCACTCTCTTTAACCAATGCCAGAATAGCGCAATCAAGCTTGCCGCTGTCCAGCTGAGCCAGCAGCTGATTGGTTTGCGCTTCATGCAAATACATCTCCAGCTTAGGAAAAGCCTGGCGTAGTGCAGGAATGATTAAAGGCAGTAAATAAGGCCCGACGGTCGGAATCAGGCCAATATGCAGGGGACCAGACATGGTATCTCCCTGCTGGCTTGCCATCTCTTGTAATACCTTCACTTCACGCAGAATGGTACGTGCCTGATCCACCAGCAACAAACCAGCCTGAGTAAACAGCACCTTACGGCTGGTACGCTCAAGCAGCATGATACCTAGCTCATCTTCCAGCTTTCGAATCTGACCGCTCAATGTAGGCTGGCTGACATGACAGGCATCCGCCGCGCGGCGAAAATGGCAATGTTCAGACAACGCTACCAGATACTCAAGATCCCGAATATTCATAATCCATTACTCTCCGATAAGATAGCTATTAACGATAAATAGAATAACAACCAATGTTAATAACTATCAAGAGAAGTAAATAAAGTTCTTACTGGTCAGATTTTATTCGGCCTCTCGCTGGCAGAGACGTATCCGTAGAGTCTGGGCAATAAATACGCCCAGTAAAGCCACACTGCCACCGACCAGATGATACCAGGCAAGCTGTTCATGTAGCAGGGTAATTGCCAGCCCGGCGGTGATAACCGGCAAGGCATTCATAAAGATACTGCAACGATTAGGGCCGAGGTGTTCAATACCTTTAATCCACAGGCAAGGCAGGACAATTGAGGCCATGATACCGGCATAAAAAATAAGTGGCAGAGTGGAGCTATCTAACGATGCCTGGCCTGCCGGAACTGTCAGCCACAGCGGAAACATAAAGATCATGGCAGATAACGCCTGAAGATACGTTGATTGCCAGGCGGGTAGCCCAAGCTTCCATTTACGCAGGAGTACGCTGTAGAAAGCATAGCTCAAGGCGGCTATCAGCATCAGCAAATCCCCGACACGATAGTGCCCCTTAAACAGGTCGGCGGGAGATCCCCCACTGATTAAAAATGCGGTCCCCCATAACGCAATTGCACCTCCCAGAACCATGCCGGGTGTCGGAAACTCTCGTAATACCAGTGAACTGACTAACATGGTCAAAAGCGGTGTCAGGGCGGTAATAATCGCCATATTGGTCGCCGTTGAGGTATCAGCCGCCCAGTATGATAAGCACTGATAGAAAGCCATACTCAGAAAGCCTAAAAACATCAGCTTAGGCCAGTGGCGTTTTACCAGCACGCGGTTACGCCAGGTCGGTATTGCCAGGAAAAAACTCATCAGGAATACCGCCAATACGGGACGGTAAAACGTAATCGCCAGCGGGGAAATCACTCCCGATGCCATTTTGGATACAATCACATTACCAGCCCACAGGGCGATGGCACTTAAAGGGAATAACCAATATCTCATTTCAATCCTCGGCTCAAAGGCAAAGAATTCATAATGAAAGAGATAGCGTTAGCCGTATTAAGATAAGATGACAATTCTTATCTTGAAAGAGACAATTTATGGTCGAGGCAGGGGTACACCTGGCGAGTGAAACGGCTCAACGCCCGATTAATGGTCTGGCGATAGAATATCCGCCCGGCTATGTGATTGCCGCGCACCAGCATACCCGGGCGCAGTTTTTATATGCCACACGCGGAGTGATGGTAATTGAAACCCATCGTGGCCGCTGGGTCGTACCGCCGACTCGCGGAGTCTGGTTACAGGCTAATATGGAACATACTGTGCGTATGCGCGGGGCTGTCAGTATGCGAACCTTATTTGTGAATGCCGACGCAGCACCGGGGCTGCCTGAACAAGACTGCGTTATTAATGTCTCGCCGCTATTACGTGAGCTGATCCTCGAAGCTTCAACACTCCCCCTCAACTATGCTGTCGACAGTCGTGACGGACGTCTGATGCGGCTGCTGTTAGATGAGTTTCAAACCCTGCCAGTACTGCCCTTTTATCTGCCCTGGCCCGATGACAAACGGCTGATTCAGGTGTGTAACCAGATAGCCAGACATCCTGATGAGTCCATTACGGCAGAAGTATGGGCTGCCCGCCTGGCAATGAGTAAAAAAACCTTTCATCGCAAGTTTAAAACCCATACCGGCATTACATTTGGTCAGTGGCGACAGCTGGCGCGCCTGTTGTTATCGCTGGAGAGTCTGGCGGAAGGAAAAGCTATTGTGCAGGTGGCACTGGAGCATGGCTATAACAGCCAGAGTGCTTTTACCGTGATGTTTAAACGCTACTTTGGCATGCCGCCTTCGGCTTTCTATCTTGAGCAATAAAGCAGTAATGCGGGCAAACGCCCGCATTACATAAACAAATATCAGACCAGACGTTGTTTGGCTTCCACAATCGCTTTAGCGACTTGCTGCGGGGATACGCCGCCTTTAGCCGCACGTTTATCGAGGCAAGATTGCAGTGACAGCATCGCATAGACATCGTCGCCAATCACCGCGCTAAACTTCTGTAAATCCTCAAGGGATAAGGCTTCCAGAGCTTTGCCCTGCTTAATGGCTTCTACCACGGCTTCACCGACAATATGGTGCGCTTCACGGAATGGAACGCCTTTGGCGACCAGGTAATCAGCCAGTTCAGTCGAGTTGGCATAGCCTTGCTCGGCTGCTTCACGGCAGCGAGGACGTTTAACCTGAATACCGTCCAGCACCAGAGTCGACATATGCAGGCAGTCCAGCCAGGTGTCCAGCGCGTCAAACAGCCCTTCTTTGTCTTCCTGCATATCTTTGTTATAGGCCAACGGCAGGCCTTTCAGGGTCATCATCATGCCGGTCAGGGCACCTTGTACACGGCCTGTTTTACCGCGGATCAGTTCCAGCGCATCCGGGTTTTTCTTCTGTGGCATCAGAGAAGAGCCTGAGGTCACGCGGTCAGAAAGCTCAACAAAAGCGGCTTCGCCACTGTTGAAGAAAATTAAATCTTCCGCAAAGCGGGATAAATGCACCATGCCAATTGAAGCGTTAGATAACAGCTCCAGCACATGGTCACGGTCTGAAACACTGTCCAGACTGTTACGGGTCGCGGAGGCAAAACCTAACCATCCGGCCAGTTGCTCACGATCGATTTCATAGGCAGTTCCAGCCAGCGCACCGCTGCCTAACGGGCTAACATCGAGGCGAGTCAGGGTATCTTGCAGACGACTTTCATCACGCGCCAGCATTTCAACATATGCCAGACACCAGTGAGCGAAAGTCACCGGCTGAGCACGCTGTAAGTGGGTATAGCCTGGCATTACCGCATCCTGATTGGCTTCTGCGGTCTCGACCAAAGCTTCTTGCAGATGACGTGTCGCATTCAGCAACTCGCTGATCTGCAGTTTGCACCATAACTTCAGATCCGTCGCAACCTGGTCATTACGGCTACGTCCGGTATGCAATTTTTTACCTAAGGCACCGACTTTATCAATCAGTTTACCTTCAACCCAGCTATGAATATCTTCCGCATCGCTGGTCAGAATCGCTTCAGGGTTTGCCTGAACTTCGGTCAGCAAAGTCTCCAGCGCTTCTTCAAGTTGCTGCTGTTCAGCGCTCGTAAGCACACCTACAGTCACTAATGCTTTGGACCAGGCGACAGAACCGACAATGTCTTGCTCAGCCAGACGATAGTCAAAGCGTAAGGAATCATTGAACTGTTTAAACCGTTGATCGGCTGCCTGTGTAAAACGTCCACCCCAAAGTGCCATAGTCATGCTCCGTTATTCATTTTTATTGTGACTTTTAAAGCGGGGAGCGACTAATGCTCCCCCATTTCAACTCTTACTTATTTTTCAGTTCGTTCAATGCACGGATACGTGAAGAGAGAGAGAACAGACGGATAAAGCCACCCGCATGGCTGTGATCGTAAACTTCATCTTCGCCAAAGGTTGCGAACTCTTCGCTGTACAGGCTGTTTGGCGATTTTTTCTGAATCGCAGTCACCTGGCCTTTGTAAAGCTGCAGAACCACTTCACCGTTCACTTCTTCAGCCAGAGACTCGGCAGAGGCCTGCAAAGATTTACGCAGTGGTGCAAACCAGCGACCGTCGTAAACCACATAAGCCATTTCCAGGCCCAGCTGCTCACGCCATTTGAACGAGTCGCGATCGAGAACCAGCTGCTCAACGCCACGCAGGGCCGCCATGATGATGGTGCCCCCTGGAGTTTCATAGCAACCACGGGACTTAATGCCCACCAGACGGTTTTCAACGATATCGATACGGCCGATACCATGTTTAGCACCAATCACGTTCAGGGTTTCCAGGCACTTGAATGGGCTCATTGCTTCGCCGTTAACGGCAACCACTTTGCCCTGCTTCACAGAAACAGTCACTTGTTCAGCCTGGTCTGGTGCTTCCTGCGGATCTACGGTCCAAACCCAGCAATCTTTGTTCGGTGCGTTCCATGGGCTTTCCAGCACGCCACCTTCGGTAGAGATATGCCACGCATTCTCATCACGGCTGTAGATTTTTTCCAGTGAAGCGGTAGTTGGAATATCGCGCTCTTTCAGATAATCCAGCAGCGCTTCACGAGAACGCAGATCCCACTCACGCCATGGTGCAACCACTTTCAGGTGTGGAGCCAGTGCCGCCCAGGTGGATTCGAAACGAACCTGGTCATTTCCTTTACCGGTCGCACCGTGGCACAGCGCATCTGCGCCGACTTTTTTGGCAACATCAACCAGCGCTTTAGCAATCAATGGACGTGCCATTGAGGTACCCAGCAGGTAGCTACCTTCATACAGCGCGCCGGTCTGCAGTACCGGGTAAACATAATCACTGATGAACTCTTCACGGGCATCGACGACATAACATTCGCTGGCACCTGAACGCAGAGCTTTCTGCTCAACGCCTTTCAGGTCTTCACGATCCTGGCCGATATCCACTACACAGGCGACGACTTCACAATCGCCATAATTCTCTTTCAGCCATGGAATGATCGCCGAAGTATCAAGACCGCCTGAGTACGCGAGAACAATTTTTTTGATGCCGTGATTTTGCATTATGTTTTCCTTGTTAAATCTTTTCTTTGTCTATGCCAGAATCCGGGTGCCAATGGCTACACCGTTGAATAAAGCAGGGAGTTGTTCTGCGTGACGCCAGGATGCAATATCCACAGGGCGCTGCAAAGTACGTGCTGCATCGAGAGCCGCATGCACTTTAACAATCATACCGTCAGTAATAATACCCTGTTGAATAAGTTGTTCGGCTTTTTCTGCCGTCATCTCGGCGATACGCTGCCCTTTACCATCCAGGATGCCACTGACATCTGACAGCAAGATTAAATCAGCCCCCAGGGTAGCAGCTAACGCTGTCGCAGCCTGGTCAGCATTCACGTTCATTAATTCGCCTTCAGCGGTCACACCTATTGAGCTAACGATAGGCAGGAAATCGCTCGCCAGCAGCGCCTGAATCAGCTTCGGTGAACCCGGGCTTGCCAGACCGACATGGCCTAAGGACTCATCCAGCTGAGTGACACTGACGCTGTCACCATCACCGAGGCATAAGCCGACACCGTTAAGGCTAAATTTCTTCGCCCAGGCCAGCAGCGTTTTATTCGCCGTACCCGCCAGTGCGCCGGTAATGATATCAATTTGATCTGCGGGTGTGACACGCAGACCATTTTTTTTCTCAACCGGTAATGACAGCTTTTTCATCAGCTCATCGACCAGGCAACCGCCGCCATGAACGATGACCAGTGGCCGTTGATGAGACTGACGGTAAGTCATCAAGGCAGTGAACAGACGATCTAACGCCTCTTCGCTATCCAGTAACACGCCACCTAGCTTGATAATTAAAGGATTCATCATTTTACCCAACTGACGGTTAAATAAGGGATTGTGTTTCAGCAAAGCCAAAACGAATGTTTAAACATTGTACTGCCTGCGATGCGGCACCTTTTAACAGGTTATCCTCAGTCGCGACGATAATGACATGCTCATCCTGAACGGCAAACCCAATATCGCAGAAAGGTAAACCAACGACATTTTTCAGAGCCGGAACCCCTTTGTCATATAAGCGAACTAAAGGTTTGTCATCATAGGCCTGTTTAAATGCCTCAGCGACTTGCGCGCCCGTGACTCCAGGTTTCAGACGAGCGGTGATGGTCGCCAGAATGCCACGCGGGAAATTGCCCAGGTGTGGAGTAAAGATAACGGAGGTGCCTAAATGGGTGGCAATTTCAGGGTGATGACGGTGATTGAAAATACCGTAAGGCTGTAAGCTCACTTCGCAGAAGCTGTTAGATATTGCCGCTTTACGTCCGGCACCACTGACACCGCTGGTGGCATTAATAACCGGCCACTGGGTGAGATCTAACAAATCGGCGTTTATCAGTGGCTTCAGCGCTAGCTGAGACGCTGTCGGATAACAGCCCGGAACGGCAATCAGCTGAGCGGTTTTAATTTCATCATGCTGCCACTCTGCCAGGCCGTATACCGCCTGTTCCAGCAAATCACTATGCTGATGGGTAAAACCGTAGTAGCGCTGATAGAACTCACCGTCGTTCACGCGGAAGGCGCCTGACAGATCGATAACCGTGCATCCGGCAGCTAAAAACTGCGGTGCCAGGTCATGGCTGACTTCGTGGGCGGTTGCCAGAAAAACGACATCAACATTGCTGAATTCACTGATGTCTGACATCGCCTGCAACGGCATATCGACAATACCTTTGAGTTGCGGATGCAAATCAGAGATTAACTTTCCCGCATCTGCACTTTGCGCTGATACTGTTAAAGCGGTTATGTTGATATCAGGATGGCGATTCAGATAAGTAACAAGTTCTACGCCTGCATAACCACTTGCGCCAACAATCAGTGTATTCAACATCAGGGCTGTTCACCTTCTTCGTTCGTCTGTTTAGGGTGCCAGCTTAGCGCTTTCACCCACGTCTGCGTGCGTGGTGGTAGTCACCGGAACAATTAATGGTTCCTTTACGCTCAACGCTAATGTATTTTTATTCATAATTAGTGCATGAATATTGATACTATCCTAACCTAAGGGCTGTCAACAGTGAAGATGAAATTACCCCCTTTTATCGAGATTTACCGCGCTTTGATCGCAACCCCGTCTATCAGCGCAACCGACAGCGCATTGGATCAGAGTAATGAGTCTTTAATCAATTTACTGGCAGGCTGGTTTCGGGACCTGAATTTTCATGTCGAAATCCAGCCAGTACCGGGTACACGCAACAAATTCAACATGTTAGCCAGTACGGGCCAAGGTGCAGGCGGTTTGCTGCTGGCAGGTCATACCGACACCGTGCCGTTTGATGACGGACGCTGGACGCGCGACCCCTTCACCTTAACCGAAGATGACAATAAGCTCTATGGTCTGGGCACTGCCGATATGAAAGGCTTTTTCGCCTTCATTCTCGATGCATTGCGTGATGTTGATATTACGCAGCTGAAAAAACCGCTCTATATTCTCGCGACCGCTGATGAAGAAACCACCATGGCAGGTGCGCGCTACTTCTCTGAAAATACTCAGATACGTCCGGACTGTGCGATTATCGGCGAGCCAACCTCTCTGCAACCGGTTCGCGCTCACAAAGGGCATATCTCCAACGCGATTCGTATTCTTGGCCAGTCTGGCCATTCCAGCGATCCGGCGCGGGGCGTGAATGCTATCGAACTGATGCATGAAGCGATTACTCAGATCATGGGCCTGAGAGATAGCTTTAAAGAGCGTTACCACTATGCCGCCTTCGCAGTACCTTACCCGACGCTTAACCTCGGTCATATCAGCGGGGGCGATGCTGCTAACCGTATCTGTGCCTGTTGTGAGCTACATATGGATATTCGTCCGTTACCGGGCATGTCGCTTAATAATCTGGAAGAGTTGCTGGTTGAAGCCTTAGAGCCGGTCAGTCTGCGTTATCCTGGCCGCCTGACGGTTTCAGAGTTGCATCCACCGATTCCCGGCTATGAATGCCCGCAGGATAGCCAGCTGGTACAGGTGATTGAAAAACTTCTCGGCACAGAAACAGAAGTGGTTAATTATTGTACTGAAGCGCCTTTTATTCAGACTCTTTGCCCGACACTAGTGTTAGGCCCGGGTTCGATTAATCAGGCTCATCAGCCCGATGAATACCTTGAAACACGCTTTATCAAGCCAACGCGTGAACTAATTTCTCAAGTTGTTCATCATTTTTGTTGGCACTAGTAAATAGGGTGAAAAGGAGATTTACCCTCCTTTTCTTCTGGTTTTGGGGCTATTTTAATAAGAATTACTTATACACTTACTCCGTAATTAAATTTCATGTATTAAAGCCATTTTTTCGTTTGCTGAAACGATTTCGTAGTAATTGACGAAAGAGTTGTGACGTGGCTTTATAAAAGGCGGTGTTGAACCTTTACGGGTGAAATTAGGTTACATAATAGAGATTGGGTCTGGATCTTATGAACGAACGTTATTCTGCTTTGCGAAGTAATGTCAGTATGCTCGGTACGCTGCTCGGAGATACCATTAAAGACACGCTGGGGGAAAATATTCTCGATCGCGTGGAGACTATCCGAAAGTTATCTAAATCCTCCCGTGCAGGTAATGAGGCAAATCGGCAGGAATTGCTGACAACGTTGCAGAATCTCTCTAATGATGAACTGTTACCCGTTGCCCGTGCCTTCAGTCAATTTTTGAATCTGGCCAACACCGCAGAGCAATATCACAGCATTTCTGCCAATGGCGAAGCTGCCGGTAGCCCTGAAGTTATTTCTAACACACTGAAAAAATTAAAAGAGCAGCCAAATATCAGTGAAGCTGCTCTGAAAGAGGCCGTGGAGTCTCTGTCGCTGGAACTGGTTCTGACAGCCCACCCGACCGAAATTACCCGCCGTACGCTGATTCATAAACTGGTCGAAGTGAATAGCTGCCTGAAGCAGCTCGACCACAGTGATATCGCCGATTACGAGCGTAACCAGATTATGCGTCGTCTGCGCCAGCTGGTAGCACAAGCCTGGCATACCGATGAAATTCGTAAGCAACGCCCTTCCCCGGTTGATGAAGCAAAATGGGGCTTTGCGGTAGTAGAAAACAGCCTGTGGGAAGGGGTACCAAACTACCTTCGTGAGCTGAATGAGCAGATTGAAGAGCAATTAGGTTACAAACTCCCGGTAGACTTCGTACCAGTACGCTTTACCTCCTGGATGGGCGGTGACCGTGATGGTAACCCGAACGTAACCGCAGATATTACGCGTCATGTTCTGTTACTCAGCCGCTGGAAGGCAACAGACCTGTTCCTGCGTGATATTCAGGTACTGATCTCTGAGCTGTCGATGGTGGAATGTACCCCTGAACTCAGCGCCCTTGCCGGAGCAGATGCAGGTCAGGAACCTTATCGCTACATCATGAAAGGCCTGCGTCAGCAATTAACCGCGACCCAAGCCTGGCTGGAAGCACGCCTTAAAGGTCAGCGTCTGCCTAAACCACAAGGTCTGCTAACCAATAACGAGCAGCTGTGGGATCCACTGTATGCCTGTTATCAATCGCTGCAAGCTTGTGGCATGGGCATTATTGCCAACGGCCAGCTGCTTGATACCTTACGTCGGGTAAAATGCTTTGGCGTTCCATTGGTCCGTATCGATATCCGTCAGGAAAGCACCCGTCATACCGAAGCCTTAGGCGAAATGACGCGCTATCTCGGTATTGGTGACTATGAGAGCTGGTCAGAAGCGGATAAACAAGCCTTCCTGATCCGCGAGCTGAATTCTAAGCGTCCATTACTGCCACGCCAGTGGGAACCGACCGCAGATACCAAAGAAGTCCTTGATACCTGTAAAGTGGTAGCAGAAGCACCACAGGGTTCGATTGCCGCCTACGTTATCTCTATGGCTAAAACGCCATCTGACGTTCTGGCCGTTCACCTGTTGCTGAAAGAAGCAGGCTGCACCTTTGCTCTGCCTGTTGCCCCGCTGTTCGAAACTCTCGATGACTTGAATAATGCCGATGACGTTATGACTCAGCTCCTGAGCATCGACTGGTATCGTGGCTTTATTCAGGGCAAACAGATGGTCATGATTGGCTATTCTGACTCCGCGAAAGATGCTGGCGTAATGGCAGCCTCATGGGCGCAATACGAAGCCCAGGACGCACTGATTAAAACCTGTGAAAAAGCCGGTATCGCACTGACCCTGTTCCACGGTCGTGGCGGTTCGATTGGTCGCGGCGGCGCACCTGCTCATGCAGCCCTGCTCTCTCAACCACCAGGAAGCCTGAAAGGCGGCCTGCGCGTGACTGAGCAAGGCGAGATGATCCGCTTTAAATACGGTCTGCCGGAAATCACCATTAGCAGCCTGACGCTTTATACCAGTGCTATTCTGGAAGCTAACCTGCTGCCACCACCAGAGCCGAAGCAAGACTGGATCCATATTATGGAACAGTTGTCTGATGTCTCTTGTGAAATGTACCGCGGTTATATTCGCGAACATAAAGACTTTGTCCCTTACTTCCGCTCAGCAACACCAGAGCTGGAGCTGGGCAAACTGCCATTAGGCTCACGTCCGGCAAAACGCCGTCCAAACGGTGGTGTAGAGTCATTACGCGCCATTCCATGGATTTTCGCCTGGACGCAAAACCGTCTGATGCTTCCAGCCTGGCTGGGTGCCGGTGCCGCGCTGCAAAAAGTGATAGAAGACGGTAAGCAAGACCAGCTTGAAGCGATGTGCCGCGACTGGCCGTTCTTCTCAACCCGTTTAGGTATGCTGGAGATGGTCTTTGCTAAAGCGGACCTGTGGCTGGCGGAATACTATGACCAGCGCCTGGTGAAAAAAGAGCTGTGGAGTCTGGGCCAGCAACTGCGTGACCAGCTCTCTGCGGATATCAAAGTGGTGCTGGATATCGCTAACGATTCACATCTGATGGCGGACTTACCCTGGATTGCGGAGTCTATTACCCTGCGTAATATCTACACTGACCCACTTAACGTCCTTCAGGCGGAACTGTTGTATCGTTCACGCCAAACGGAAGAACGTGGCGAAGAGGTTGATCCTCGCGTAGAGCAGGCCATTATGGTCACCATCGCGGGCGTGGCTGCAGGTATGCGTAATACAGGTTAATTTCTGCTGAGACCCCGCTGATCAATCAGCGGGGTTTTGATTTAACGACAAAAGGGAAAAGCGGCGCTTTTCCCTTTTTAAATTCTTTCAGTTATCCAAATGATTAAACTGTCGGACGTACACCCAGCGTATGGCAGATGGCATAGCTCATCTCAGCGCGGTTCAGCGTATAGAAATGGAAATCTTTTACCCCTTCCCGGCTTAAAATTTTCACCATGTCCATCGCAATGTTGGCCCCCACCAGCTTACGTGTCTCTGGGTCGTCATCCAGCCCTTCAAACATACTATGCATCCAGCTTGGCACACGAACATTGGTCATAGTGGCAAATTTTTTCAGCTGTTTGTAGTTACTGACAGGTAAAATACCCGGCACAATTTCTACATCTATTCCTGCCGCTGCACAGCGGTCACGAAAACGCAGATAGCTTTCAACATCAAAGAAGAATTGTGTGATAGCGCGGTTAGCACCGGCATCAATTTTACGTTTCAGGTTAATTAAATCCGCCTGCGCGCTTTTCGCTTCCGGATGAACTTCCGGGTAAGCGGCGACGGAGATATCAAAATCACCCACTTCTTTTAATAATGACACCAGGTCTGCGGCATAAATATTAGGCTTAGCATGGCCTGCCGGTAAATCACCCCGTAATGCCACGATATGGCGAATACCGTTATCCCAGTAGTCGCGTGCAATACCGAGTAACTCATCACGCGTTGCATCCACACAAGTCAGATGCGGGGCGGCTTCAAGGCCTGTACGCTCTTTAATACCCTTGATAATGCTGTGTGTACGGTCACGTTCACCTGAATTAGCGCCATAAGTTACGGAAACAAATTTAGGTTTCAGGCTGCTGAGTCTGTCGATGGAGTTCCACAGGGTCTGTTCCATTTCACTGGTGCTCGGCGGGAAAAACTCAAAGGAGACATTAATCTGCCCGGCTACTTCAGCCAGACTCTGGTTTAGTGCTTCCCGCTGGTTGGCGTGAAAAAAGCTCATACCCTCACCTCATCAATCGCATCATTATCGTATGTTGTATTTATTGCTATCCAGACGTTTAGACGTCTAGATAGAAGATGACGTAAAAGCGCTTAATCGTCAACAAAAATATGGTTATAGGTTTTGATTAATTCTCATGCTGAATGAAATTTCTTCACGATAGTGAGAGGTGTTTGAATGAATAGCGCAGAAGAGATCCCCTCCAAAGACCTGGAGGGGAGAAGACTACAGTAACTGTGCCAGACGATTTAAGTCTGACTGAATCGCCCCGGCGGTAACATCACGACCCGCACCCGGACCGCGGATAACCAGAGGGTTATCACGATACCAGCGGCTTTCAATCGCAAAGACGTTATCACAAGGTAAAAGGGCAGCCAGCGGGTGTTCGGCGCGAACGGCTTCTACACCCACTCGTGCTTTACCATTAGCGTCAAAACGAGCGACATAACGCAGAACTAAACCGAGCTCCTGTGCCGCCTCAAAGCGCTGTACCATCTGCTCATTCAGCTCATCACCGTTTTCAAAAAAGTTGTCAACGGAATCATCTTCACCGCCGGCTGGAACCAGGGACTCTACGCGAACCTGATCCGGCTCGATATCGTAACCTGCTTCACGCGCCAGAATAACCAGTTTACGCATCACATCCTTACCGGATAAATCAACGCGCGGATCGGGTTCCGTCAGCCCCTGCTGCCAGGCCTGCTCGACTAATTCGGTAAAGGGAACCGTACCGTCAAACTGCAAGAACAACCACGACAATGTGCCAGAGAAGATACCGCTGATAGACAGAATTGAATCACCGCTATCGCGTAAGTCGCGTACCGTATAGTTAACCGGTAACCCTGCACCTACGGTGGCGTTATACAGCCAGTGACGCCCGGTTTTTTCAAAGGCATCACGAATCTGGCGATACTGGTTACCGTTTCCGGCACCGGCTAGTTTATTGGCACTGATGACGTGAAAACCATGGCTGGCAAAATCCAGATACTGACCGGCCAGTTGCTCACTCGCGGTAACATCCAGCACCACTAAATCATCAAAAGGATGTGCACGCATCCACAGGAAAAGTGACTCTTCATCAAGTTCAGTCGCTTCATCATTGAAAAAGGCCAGGGCACGGCTGGCATCCAGCCCCTGCGCATTGAGCAAGCTGCGACGGCTATCGACAACACCCGCCAGAACATATTCAAACCCGGTACGGGCAGAAAGCGTCTTCTGCTCACGGGCAAAAAGCTCCAGCCAGCGCGAGCCGATATTGCCTTTGCCAAATAACACTAGTCCGATACGTTTCTCCGCATGGAATAACGAAGTATGCAGACCTTGAATCAAGTTTTCAGTTGGACCGGTACGTAATACCGCAACCAGACTAATGCCATCTTCTGACTGCCAGGTAAACTCAACCGGCTGGTCTTTTAACTGCTGCCAGAACCTATGACTGTGCAGTGGATTACGACAAACCCCGGCTCCTACAATCGCCACCAGCGCCAGTCCGGCACGCAGGTGGAACTTACCCGGTAAACCGGAGTTTTCAAGCACTTGTAATGCACTTTGAACTAATTCACTGGTATAACAGAATTGCAGCAAGTTGCGATCGGGGTGTGATCCAACGGCCAGAGGGCGGATCTGATGACGGTCAAGGATCTGCCCCAGCTCTTTTTTCAGCGCTTTGAAGTCCTGCTGGCTCGGAAGCTCAAGCTCTATCAGACACACGTCATCATGGCTGGTAACAATGCGCGCCCCGGTTCCGGACGCCAGCACTCGCTCAATGCGGGTTGAACCTTGTTCCGGAGAATAACTACAGCGCAGCTGCAGATCGATATCACTGCCTGATACTGGCTGTAAGGTACGGGTATGTAGTACCGGTGCCGCAAGGCGCGCCAGTTCACTGGCTTCATCCAGTCTCAACAGAGGTAACAGACAGGCATCTTTCACTTTGCGGGGATCGGCGCTGTAGACGCCCGCCACATCACTCCAGATGGTAACGCGTGAAACACCGGCCAGCGCCCCGACTTGTGTTGCAGAGTAGTCGGAACCATTGCGACCCAGTAATACCGTTTCTCCGGCCTCATTACGGCAAATAAATCCGGTGACGACAAAACGTTTATGCGGATGCTGTACCAGAATATTTTGCAGTAACGGGCGAGATCGCGCCTCATCAACCTGAGGCTGAGCGGCGCGTTCCGCACGTAAAAAGTGGCGAGAGTCTACCCAGACTGCATCGATGTTCTGCAAGTTAAGTACCGCAGACATCAGGCGTGCTGACCAAATTTCACCGTGACCGACTACCTCAGCATAAACAGCTTCAGTTATCTCTGTGTCCAGCAACCCAGCAAGGTGTTCAAGATCATGAATAAGCTCGCTCAGTAACGCCTCTGCTTGCTCTGGAGGCAAAGCATCCGTGATAAGTTCACTCTGATAGCGGCGTAATGCTTGCTGCGTTTGATGCGCAGACAGGCGATCGCTCTGACTCAGCTTAAGCCAATTAATCAACTGGTTAGTGGTACTTCCGGCGGCGGAAACCACCATCAAGTCACCTGGCCTTGAATACTCATTCATAATACCTGCGACACGCAGGTAACATTTCACATCAGCCAGACTACTACCACCAAACTTATGCAGTTGACGAACTGGCGCCCCTGCTGGTGCTGAAACACTCATGCTTACCCCTCAGCAGCGATCCGAAAAGCATTTTCCAGATCGGCAATTAAATCTTCGCTATCTTCAATCCCGGTTGAAATACGTAATAGCGTCTCAGAAATACCTGCGGCGGCACGCGCCTCTGGTGCCATTCCCGCATGTGTCATGGTCGCTGCGTGGGAAATTAAACTTTCCACACCGCCCAGCGATTCCGCCAGGGTAAATAGCGTCAGGCTACTCAGAAAACGACGTAGCGTTTGCTCATCACCATCCAGTTCGAAACTCAGCATCGCACCAAAGCCTTTTTGCTGGCGCGCGGCGATTTCATGACCCTGGTTTCCAGGCAAAGAAGGATGATACAACTTTTTCACCAACGGTTGTTGTCCCAAAAAGTCAACAATCGCTTGAGCATTGCGCTGAGCGGCCTCCATACGTGGTGACAAGGTGCGTAAACCACGTAATAGCAAATAGCTATCGAAAGCGCCGCTAGTCACACCAATATTATTAGCCCACCAGGCCAGTTCCGTTACTAGCTCCGGATCTTTAGCTATCACGACACCCGCAAGCACATCAGAGTGACCATTCAGGTACTTGGTACAGGAATGCAGTACCAGGTCTGCCCCTAATGCCAGTGGGTTCTGTAGCGCCGGGCTCAGGAAGGTGTTATCGACAACGCTAACGGCGCCTGCTTCACGTGCAGCGGCACAAATTTTCGTAATATCAACTACGCGTAACAAGGGATTGCTTGGCGTTTCTATCCACACCAGTTTCGGTTTTTCTGCCAGAGCCGCCTGTAGTGCCTGCTCATCATCCTGATCGACAAACAGCACACGATACGCGCCGCGTTTTGCCAGGCTATCAAATAAACGGTAGCTGCCACCATAGCAGTCATGAGGAGCCACCAGCAGGTCGCCAGGCTTCAGGAATACTGTCGTAACTAAGTGAATGGCTGACATGCCGGTATTGGTCAGTACCGCACCGACGCCACCTTCCAGCTCGGCTAAAGCACGCTGAGTGACATCCCTGGTCGGGTTACCACGACGTGAATAGTCATGAGCGCGTGGTTCATTAAAACCGGTGAAGTTATAAGTACTGGAGAGATGGATAGGAGGAACTACACAGCCATATTGTTCGTCGTCATTTAAACCGCTGCGTACTGCTATCGTTGCCTGTTTACGCGTCATTGAGCCCTCACCTGAGTCATTGGGGAAAAATCTGACACCAGATTAAACAAGCTAGTTATAGACGTCAATACATCTGGACATCTAAACTGCTTTGCGTATAGATTGAGCAAAATGCAAATACCCGTTAAAATTATCCGTTTTTAAGCGTATCTGTCTTAGTTTCACGCGCCAGAACCGTTTATCCTAGGCGGGAAACTGATTAAAGAGATTATTGCTGATATCGGCTTATTTGACGATGTGGCTTATTTTCATAGATTAAAGAGGACTAAGGTTATCTCATGGCTGAATGGAGCGGCGAATATATCAGCCCCTACGCTGAACACGGCAAGAAGAGTGAACAAGTAAAGAAAATTACTGTTTCTATTCCTCTGAAGGTATTAAAAATCCTCACTGACGAGCGTACGCGCCGACAGGTGAATAACCTGCGTCATGCGACAAACAGTGAATTGCTGTGCGAAGCTTTTCTGCACGCTTTCACCGGCCAGCCGTTACCGAACGATGCTGACCTGCGCAAAGAACGCAGCGATGAGATCCCGGAAGATGCCAAGGTTATTATGCGTGAGTTGGGGATTGATCCGGATACGTGGGAATATTAATTCTCGCCAGAAAGGCACGCATCAGTGCCTTTTCGTCCACTGACTAAACCACAAAAACAAAAAAGGCGCCAACAGGCGCCTTTTTCTTTCCGGGTGCAAAAATTATTTTTTCGCGCCTGGTACGCTGAAACGCTTGTTAAAGCGATCAACACGACCACCGGTATCAACAACACGTTGCTTACCAGTATAGAATGGGTGGCAGTTACCGCACACGTCCAGGTTCAGGTCGTGACCCAAAGTAGAATGGGTTTTGATAACATTACCGCAAGAACAAGTTGCAGTAATCGCGTTATAACTTGGGTGAATATTCTTTCTCATGGCAAACCTCAGTATAAGGCCGCGTCGCTCTTCCAGCCCTAACGCCAGACACCACGCGATGTTAATAAAAAAATGAATTTGGCACCCGAATTGCGTACCAAAGGCGGCAAATTATACAGAGATCCAATTAAAGGTGCAAACTGATCCGCAAACTCACCATGTGCAGTGTACACTATTACGTCATTTTTCCTGTCAGGATATCTTCATGCCCATCGCCCAAGTAGCCCTTCAGGTCCCTCTGGCACGTACTTTTGATTATCTTATCCCGGAAGGCATGCAGGTAACGCGAGGTTGTCGGGTGCAAGTGGCATTTGGTAAACAGCGCCAGGCCGTGGGTATTGTGATGGCTGTAAAAGAACACAGCGAACTGCCGATAGAAAGCCTGAAACCTGTTTCTGCTCTGCTGGATAATGAGTCATTATTTCCCGAACCCCTATGGCGCGTACTGCTGTGGGCCTCTGAGTATTATCATTATCCGATTGGTGAAGTGCTGTTTCATGCATTACCTGTTCTGTTACGTCAGGGAAAGCCCGCTCATCATGCCCCTCTATGGTACTGGTTTGCCACCGAGCAAGGTAAAGCGGCCGATCTTAATAGCCTTAAACGTGCTCCAAAACAGCAACAAGCCCTGGCGGCATTACGTCATGCCATTATCTGGCGTCATCAGGTAGCTGAGTTAGAAATCAACGAAGCCGCATTACAGGCATTAAAAGCCAAAGGGCTTTGTGAACTGAATAGTGCAGCCCCGACTTCAGAAGACTGGCGTAAAACCTATTCAATGGCAGGAGAGCGGTTAAAACTCAATACTGAACAGGCGACGGCTGTCGGGGCGATACACAGTGGTGCTGACCATTTCTCATGCTGGCTGCTAGCCGGGATTACTGGTTCGGGTAAAACAGAAGTCTATCTCAGTGTGCTGGAAAATGTCCTCGCGCAAGGTAAGCAAGCGCTAGTACTGGTACCCGAAATTGGTCTGACGCCACAAACCATTGCCCGATTCAGGGAGCGCTTCAACGCCCCGGTCGAGGTGATGCATTCCGGTTTAAACGACAGTGAACGGCTAAATGTCTGGCTTAAAGCGCGTAATGGTGAAGCCGCGATTGTTATTGGCACCCGCTCAGCTCTGTTTACACCCTTCTGCCACCTTGGCGTCATTGTGATAGATGAAGAACATGATAGTTCTTATAAACAACATGAAGGCTGGCGCTATCATGCCAGGGATCTCGCGGTTTATCGTGCCTATACCGAAGATATCCCGATTATTCTGGGCTCTGCAACGCCTGCACTGGAAACCCTGCACAATGTACAAACCGGTAAATACCGTCAGCTACGTCTGACAAAACGAGCCGGTAATGCCACACCTGCCACTCAGCATGTTATCGACATGAAAGGTCAGGCGCTAAAATCGGGTTTATCACCTGCACTGATTAAAAGTATCGGTAAACATCTGGCGGCAGATAACCAGGTTATCTTGTTTCTGAACCGTCGCGGTTATGCTCCGGCTCTGTTGTGTCACGATTGTGGCTGGATTGCAGAATGCACTCGCTGTGACAGTTACTATACGGTGCACCAGGGGCAGCGTAATCTGCGTTGCCACCATTGTGATAGTCAGCGCGCTATCCCTAATCAATGCCCGCAATGTGGTTCAACCCATTTAATCTCCGTCGGTATGGGTACTGAACAGCTTGAACATAGCCTGCAACCTCTGTTTCCTGATATCCCAATTTCACGCATCGATCGTGATACCACCAGTCGAAAAGGTGCGCTGGAACAACAGTTGGCTGAAGTGCATCGCGGCGGAGCGCGTTTGCTGATTGGTACTCAAATGCTGGCAAAAGGACACCATTTCCCGGATGTCACCCTGGTGGCCTTACTGGATGTTGATGGCGCGCTTTTTTCTGGCGATTTCAGAGCAGCGGAACGCTTTGCCCAACTTTATGTGCAAGTTTCTGGCCGGGCAGGACGGGCGGGTAAAAAAGGGGAAGTCTTACTCCAGACACACCATCCGGAACACCCTTTATTACAGACCTTGCTGACCAAGGGCTATGATGCGTTTGCCAGCGAGACGTTAAATGAACGTAAAACGGTGTACCTACCGCCCTTTACCAGCCATGCCATGTTTCGTGCGGAAGACCAAAATAATCACCAGGCTGCACTATTTCTTCAGCAACTACGCAACCTGCTGGAAGCCAGCCCCCTGCGGGATGAACAACTGTGGATAATGGGTCCGGTTCCCGCTTTACAGGCCAAACGCAGCGGACGTTTTCGCTGGCAGCTATTACTTCAGCACCCTTCTCGCGCCAGGTTACAAAAACTCATCAGCCATACGCTAATGCTGATTAATACGCTGCCTGAAGCACGTAAAGTAAAATGGACGCTCGACGTCGATCCTATTGAGGGGTAGCACAAAAAGGACTGCTTTATGCGAAGCAGATCGAAAAATTCAATATTCGTCACATTTCCTATGAAATTTTTGTAACTACATACCGCAATAGTCTGATAAGAATGAGGGGTACTGTCAGCGGCACAGGAAGTGTCGGTGATAGCGTAGTACGCACGAGGAGAAAGACGTTGAATTCGACTAAACAACAGGTGGAAAATGCCACCATGAAAGATGTTGCTGTCCGGGCCAAGGTCTCAACAGCAACCGTATCACGTGCTTTAATGAATCCTGATAAGGTATCGCAACATACTCGCCATCGCGTCGAACAAGCCGCGATTGAAGTCGGTTATTTGCCGCACTCTTTAGGTCGAAATATTAAGCGCAATGAATCCCGCACCTTGCTGGTCATTGTTCCTGATATTTGTGATCCTTTTTTTAGTGAGATAATCCGTGGTATTGAGATAACCGCAGCAAGTCATGGTTATCTGGTGCTCATCGGCGATTGTGCTCATCAGAATCAGCAAGAAAAGACCTTCATTGACCTTATCATTACCAAGCAGATCGACGGAATGTTACTGCTAGGTTCCCGCCTGCCTTTTGGTGCCAGCAAAGAAGAACAGCGCAACCTGCCACCGATAGTAATGGCGAATGAATTTGCTCCTGAACTCGAATTGCCAACCGTACATATTGATAACCTGACCGCCGCATTTGATGCCGTCTCTTATTTGCAGAAACTGGGGCATAAACGTATTGCCTGTATTGCCGGACCAGAAGAAATGCCGCACTGTCATTATCGTCTGCAGGGATATGTGCAGGCACTGCGTCGCACGGGTACAGAGGTTGACCCGCACTATATCGCTCGCGGTGATTTCACTTTTGAAGCTGGTTCAGATGCACTGGAAAAACTGATGATGCTGCCTCAGCCTCCTACCGCCATCTTTTGTCATACCGACGTGATGGCCTTGGGTGCAATTTCCAGAGCCAAACGCCGTGGGCTTCGGGTACCGGAAGATCTCTCTATTATGGGGTTTGATGATATAGCACTGTCCCAATATTGTGATCCGCCTCTCACTACCGTGGCACAGCCTCGCTTCAATATTGGTAAGGAGGCTATGCTGCTGTTACTGGATCAGTTGCAAGGTCAGTCGGTAAGCAACGGATCTCGCCTGCTGGACTGTGTTCTGGTTGAACGTGGTAGCACTAGTGCTCCCGGTAAAGGAAAATGAGCCACTTTGTACTCGTATGAACTGGTCAAAGACCTGTCCCTTAAGTAACATATACCCAAAATAATTCGAGTTGCTTGTAGCCGCCAAGTTCAGACAGACGATGGGCATAGACAAACTATGTGATTCGGCAGTCCCTACTGCGACAACACCCAGGCAACTTGAAGTATGACGGGGATAAGGGACTATTAAACGAATGAAGACAACATAGTGGCACAACGAGATTATGTACGCCGCGCGCAATCAACAGGCGCGCGGCGCAAAAAAACTACTTCCCGTAACACGCAACGTCGTTCCTCTGTATCGCCTGCAATGGTTGTTATTGCGGCTGCAGTCGTTGTGGCTTTTGTCAGTGCCCTTTACTTCATCACGCATCGCAAAGCGGAAGAAATAGAAGTTATTCCCGGCCATAAAGTCACCGGAAATGGTTTGCCTCCTAAACCAGAGGAACGCTGGCGTTACATTAAAGAGCTGGAAAATCGCCAGCCCGGGGTTCGTACGCCTACAGAACCTACTGCGGGTGGTGAAGTCATAAATTCAAAACAGTTAACCAATGAACAACGCCAGTTGCTGGAACAGATGCAGGCTGATATGCGCCAGCAGCAGCCGATGCAGCTCAGTGAAGTTCCCTGGAATGAGCAAGCCGCCACAGCTCAACGACAAAAACAGATTCAAGCCCAGCAACAGTCATTGAATACTCAGGCGCAGACCCGTGTGAGTGAATCGACGCGCACACAGCCGGTACAGCAGCCAAGGGTGGCACAGACTCAGCAGCCAAAGACCGTCGCCCAGCCTTATCAGGACTTAGTACAGACGCCTCCTCATACGCAACAAACTAAACCTGCTGCACCAGTTACGACTGTAACCCGTGAGCCAGAACCCGTAAAACGCGCCCCGGAGCCACAAGAGAAAAAAGATGAGAGACGCTGGATGGTGCAATGTGGCTCATTTAAGGGAAGTGAGCAGGCAGAAACTGTTCGTGCTCAACTCGCATTTGAAGGCTTTGCTTCACGTATTACTACCAATAATGGCTGGAACCGTGTGGTTATCGGGCCATTAAAAGGTAAAGAAAATGCCGACAACACCATAAGCCGTCTAAAAATAGCCGGACATGGTAACTGCATTCGTCTTGCTTTCGGGGGTTGAAACCCTAAAAAACCCCCCCATTTATAACTAAATTATGCTCGGTGCGTCGCATCGGGCTAATATTTAGCTGATGCAAAGGGGTCTGCTCGTGACAACAATAGTAAGTGTGCGCCGTAACGGCAAAGTAGTGATCGGTGGCGATGGCCAGGCGACTCTTGGCAATACCGTGATGAAGGGTAATGTCAAAAAAGTACGTCGTTTATATAACGATAAAGTGATTGCAGGCTTTGCTGGCGGCACTGCTGATGCCTTTACGCTGTTTGAACTCTTTGAGCGTAAGCTTGAAATGCACCAGGGGCATCTGGTGAAAGCAGCCGTTGAGCTGGCAAAAGACTGGCGTACCGATCGTATGCTGCGCAAGCTGGAAGCATTGCTGGCTGTTGCAGACGAAAACTCGTCACTGATTATCACCGGTAATGGTGATGTTATTCAGCCAGAAGATGACTTGATTGCTATTGGCTCAGGTGGTCCTTTCGCGCAGGCTTCTGCTCGTGCATTGCTGAATAACACTGAATTAGGTGCTCGTGATATCGTTGAAAAATCGCTGGAAATTGCCGGTGACATCTGTATCTACACCAACCATTTCCACACTATTGAAGAATTATCGTCTAAGGCGTAAGGATCTCCCATGTCTGAAATGACTCCACGCGAAATTGTCAGCGAGCTGAACAAACATATCATTGGCCAGGATAGCGCCAAACGTTCTGTGGCTATTGCTCTGCGTAATCGCTGGCGCCGGATGCAACTGGATGAAGAGTTGCGCCATGAAGTCACACCGAAAAATATTCTGATGATCGGGCCTACCGGTGTCGGTAAAACTGAAATTGCCCGTCGTCTGGCAAAACTGGCGAATGCGCCATTTATCAAAGTCGAAGCCACTAAATTCACCGAAGTGGGTTACGTCGGTAAGGAAGTCGACTCCATTATCCGTGACTTGACTGATGCAGCCGTGAAAATGGTTCGCATGCAATCAATCGATAAAAATCGTTTTCGTGCTGAAGAGATGGCCGAAGAACGCATTCTTGATGTACTGATCCCACCTGCAAAAAATAACTGGGGTCAGTCTGAGGCGCAGTCAGAACCTTCTACAGCGCGTCAAAGCTTCCGTAAGAAACTGCGTGAAGGTCAGCTGGACGATAAAGAAATTGAAATCGACCTGGCCGCTGCCCCAGTAGGCGTGGAGATCATGGCGCCTCCGGGTATGGAAGAGATGACCAGCCAGTTGCAATCCATGTTTCAGAATCTCGGTGGCCAGAAGCAAAAGCCACGTAAGCTGAAAATTAAGGACGCGATGAAGCTGCTGATTGAGGAAGAAGCGGCTAAACTGGTGAATCCTGAAGAACTTAAACAGGATGCTATCGATGCCGTTGAACAGCACGGCATCGTCTTTATCGATGAGTTCGACAAAATCTGTAAGCGCGGTGGCAGTGCTTCCGGGCCGGATGTTTCCCGTGAAGGCGTTCAGCGTGACTTGCTGCCACTAGTAGAAGGCTGTACCGTTTCCACTAAACATGGCATGGTAAAAACTGACCATATCCTGTTTATTGCTTCCGGTGCTTTCCAGGTCGCCAGCCCTTCTGATTTGATCCCTGAGCTACAGGGACGTCTGCCTATTCGTGTCGAATTACAGGCTCTGACCGTGGACGACTTCGAACGAATTCTGACTGAACCTAACGCTTCTATTACCGTTCAGTACAAAGCGCTGATGGCAACCGAAGGGGTGAATATCGATTTTGCTCCGGACGGTATTCGTCGTATTGCGCAGGCTGCATGGCAGGTGAATGAATCGACCGAAAACATCGGTGCACGTCGTCTGCATACAGTGCTTGAGCGTCTGGTAGAAGATATTTCTTACGATGCCAGCGAGATGAATGGCCAGTCTGTGATTATCGACGCTGACTATGTGGGTAAACATCTGGATGAACTGGTTGCTGACGAAGATCTGAGCCGCTTTATCCTGTAATTTCCAATAAATGAATTTTATTTGATTTAAGGGAGGCTTATGCCTCCCTTTTTATTTATAAAGACTGGAGAAAAATGCGCATCACAGTTTATGCTTAACTACCTGTAATCAAGTATTTGCTATCTCTGAAAACAAACATTGGTATTTATAGCCTATCCCATTAGGCTCTTATTACTCACTTTAAGGGGCATGTTCCCTTTTTATCTGGCGCCTGAAATTATGAGCAATCCGCAATCTGCGAGTATGACCCAAGCCTGGCTGGAGAGCCTGCGTCCCCGAACCCTCCCCCTGGCATTTGCTTCTATCGTCTGTGGCTCTGCGCTGGCTTACTGGCAGCATGTTTTTGACCCAGCAATTGCTTTGCTCGCCTTATTAACCGCCGGCCTATTACAGATTCTGTCAAATCTGGCTAATGATTACGGTGACGCCGTAAAAGGCAGCGATAAAGAAGACAGAATCGGGCCATTACGCGGCATGCAAAAAGGGCTGATTACTCAGGCACAGATGAAACGCGCCTTGATCATTACCGTGGTTCTGATTTGTCTGTCTGGTTTCTCACTGGTAGCACTGGCCTGCGAAACCTTTACTGATTTTCTCGGCTTCTTGCTACTCGGTGTGTTATCCATCGCTGCCGCAATCACCTATACCGTTGGTACTCGCCCTTACGGCTATATGGGGCTGGGGGATATTTCAGTCCTGATCTTTTTTGGCTGGATCAGTGTCGCAGGAACCTGGTACCTGCAAGCACATACCCTGGATGTATTAGTTATTTTTCCGGCCACCGCTTGTGGATTACTGGCAACAGCCGTGCTGAATATTAATAACTTACGTGACATCGATAGTGACAGTGAAAACGGTAAAAATACGCTGGCAGTACGACTGGGTCCGGTCGTTGCCCGTCGCTATCATGTCTGCCTGTTAATGGGATCCTTAGTCTGTCTGGCCCTTTTTAACCTGTTGTGGCTCAAGAGTTTATGGGGATGGTTATTTGTTCTGGCAGCACCCTTACTGTTAAAACAAGCTCTCTACGTGTTACGTGAACAAGACCCCATCTCTATGCGCCCGATGCTAGAACGTACGGTCAAAGGCGCTTTACTCGTTAATCTGTTATTTGCCGTTGGCGTGGTACTGAGTACCACTTAACTACCCTTGATAAACTTGATGTAAAACGGGTATACGGGCAATTAATAACAATTAACAATTGATGGTTTTGCAAACAGTTAAGGTTAGGCTATATACTGGAGCACCCTGCAGCAGATGAACCTGAATCCTATGAAATACGATACTTCCGAACTTTGTGATATTTACCAGGAAGAGGTCAACGTCGTTGAGCCGCTATTTTCTAACTTTGGCGGACGGTCGTCGTTTGGCGGGCAAATAATTACGGTAAAATGCTTTGAGGACAATGGGTTGCTCTATACCCTACTCGAAGAAAATGGCCGCGGACATGTGCTATTAGTCGACGGTGGCGGCTCTATACGTCGTGCCCTGATTGATGCAGACCTGGCTCGCCTGGCGCATAAAAATGAGTGGGAGGGCATTGTAGTTTATGGTGCCGTCCGTCAGGTTGACGACCTCGAAGAGCTCGATATTGGTATCCAGGCCCTTGCTGCTATCCCGGCAGGTGTCCCGAGCGAAGGCATCGGTGAAAGTGATGTGCGCGTTAACTTC
The DNA here is from genome assembly GCF_024807845.1 of Klebsiella sp. BIGb0407. Lineage (GTDB taxonomy): Bacteria > Pseudomonadota > Gammaproteobacteria > Enterobacterales > Enterobacteriaceae > JGM124. The sequence goes on along the minus strand of NZ_JANUEQ010000011.1, from coordinate 92,443 downwards.
GGTGGCGTGACATTCTTCTCAGGCGATCATCTGTATGCCGATAACACGGGCATTATTCTTTCTGAAGATGCGCTGGATATCGAATAGATCATCTCATATACCCAAAATAATTCGAGCTGCAGCAAGGCGGCAAGAGAAGGAATCCCGATGAGCTTACGAGAGTAAGTGATTCGGGTGAGTGAACGTAGCCAACGTAGATGCAGCTTGAAGTATGACGGGTATACAACTCAACCCCGAACGCAGCGATGAAGTTCACTGGCTGTTGGGGTGAAAAGACCGGCCAATGAGCCGGTTTTTTCGTATCTGAAGGATCAGAAACTATGAGAACGGCTTTTTTTATCGATGGATACAATCTTTTTTACGGAGTTCTGGCCTTCTCCAGCATATACCCAAAATAATTCGAGTTGCTTGTAGGCGCTGAGTAAACCCTGGCGATGAGCATAGATACGCTATGTGATTCGGCAGGGTTTACGAAAGCAACGCCCAAGCAACTTGAAGTATGACGGGTATAAATGGCTTAATCTGCCAGCGCTACTAACCCATATCAACCAAGTACAAAACCCATCTTCTAAAACCATTATGGTTCATTACTTCACCTCACCGGTTTTACCTCGTCTTGCAACCAGAGGACGACAATCAGGTGAAGCTCAGGATGTTTATATTCGTGCCCTCAAAGCTCAAGGTGTGACTATTCATCTGGGCAGGCATAGGCTTGAACGAGGTAGCGCGCCAATATATATCGAAGGGCAGTATGCATCGAGATCGGACAAAATTGATATTTGGGATCTTGAGGAAAAAGAGACGGATGTAAACATTGCTATCAGCATGTACCGGCTTTGTTCCCGCCAGCAAAGCCTAAGTATTGATGCACGTATCGAACAACTTGTTCTTATTTCAGCAGATACTGATATGACACCGGCATTGAAAGCGATTAGAGAGGACTTTCCTGAAATAACTGTTGGTATTATCCTTCCGCACCGAGAAGGCATTGATCGTGGTGTACCCGGTTCTCTTAAGAACCACAGCAACTGGGTCAGGCGACACATCACACTTAATGAACTTAAAGCCCATCAGTTTCCTGACCGTGTACCAACCCGTAAAAAACCAGCGGATAAACCGGAGTATTGGTAACTATATGCCTGAAAAAAGGACAATGCCGCTTCCGGGCTGGAATCTGGCATTGTCACTGTTCGCTATTAAATCATGTCACCACGTTATGGTTTATTAACGCGATACAGAATTCTGAACGCTGGCGTTACACTTCTTCCATTTTACCCAGCAGAGTTTGCAGACGCTCCTGCCAGCCTTGCAGTTGTTCTTTCAGTGAGCCATTTTCACGTACCAGCTCATCTTTCTGACCTTCTGCCTGTTGCAGTTCTTGTGACACTACGTTGTTCTTTTCTTTCAGCTCTTCGATTTCCATCTGTAACAGAGTAATCGTATCAACAGCCTGCTGAACTTTTGCTTCCAGTTTCTCAAACACTTCAAATGACATTGTAAACCTCTCCTGAATGGCCAGGCGTTGATGGATGTTTTACCTGATACACTGAAAGCGACAATTCGAATGTGTCAGGATAACCCTCGCCCCGATTTCTCGGCGACGCCTTTATAAGCCTATGTGTAACACATAGCGTTAACCGATTGTAAGTAGCACGGATGCTTGTGTCCAGCGGCTTACTATGCTGTTTGCGTAACATATCATGTGTCAGCCTTTTCTCAGCCCATTCTTAAGCTAAAACACGTATTTTACGGCAATTTATCTTTCATTCTGTGCTGAATTTTGACTCCTGGCTCACTCTTTGCGAATTCACTGCTGCCACTTGTCGGTACACAAAGGGTAAAATCAGTCAGCATTGCTGTTCTGATGCAGGGAAGCTAAGCAGCAAGCGGTAAAAATATTAATTCAGGACCTGATAATGACCACAGAAAAAAAATATATCGTCGCACTCGATCAAGGCACAACCAGCTCACGTGCCGTTGTCCTGGATAATAATGCCAATATCATCAGCATTGCCCAGCACGAACTGACGCAAATTTATCCTAAATCAGGCTGGGTCGAACATGATCCACTCGAAATCTGGGCCTCACAAAGCTCAACCCTGATTGAAGTACTGGCCAAAGCAGATATCGACTCCGACCAGGTTGCCGCTATTGGAATCACCAATCAGCGTGAAACCACAGTAGTGTGGGAGCGTGAAACAGGTAAGCCTATTTACAATGCTATCGTCTGGCAGTGCAGACGTACTGCTGATATCTGTGAACAGCTTAAACAGGATGGGCTGGAAGAGTATATCCACCATAATACCGGCCTGGTGGTCGACCCCTATTTTTCCGCGACCAAGGTGAAATGGATCCTCGATCATGTTGAAGGCGCCCGGGAGCGAGCCTGGCGTGGTGAGCTATTATTTGGCACCATTGATACCTGGCTGGTCTGGAAAATGACCCAGGGTCGGGTTCATGTCACAGACTATACCAATGCCTCCCGCACCATGTTATTCAATATTCGGGATCTGGACTGGGATGATAAACTACTTAAACATCTCGACATCCCACGCATCATGCTGCCATCTGTCCGTAAATCCTCTGAAGTCTACGGAAAAACCAATATTGGTGGTAAGGGCGGCACGCGCATTCCTATTGCCGGTATTGCCGGGGATCAGCAGGCAGCGCTCTTTGGGCAATGTTGTGTTAAAGCGGGTATGGCAAAGAATACCTATGGCACCGGCTGCTTTATGCTGATGAATACCGGTGAAAAAGCCGTAACCTCAAGCCACGGTTTGTTAACCACCATTGCCTGCGGCCCGAGCGGTGAAGTGAACTATGCTCTGGAAGGCGCCGTGTTTATGGCAGGAGCTTCAATTCAATGGCTGCGCGATGAGATGAAGCTTATCCGTGATGCTGATGACTCCGAATATTTCGCCAGCAAAGTTCCGAACAGTAACGGCGTTTACGTAGTACCGGCCTTTACCGGCCTGGGCGCGCCTTACTGGGATCCATACGCCCGCGGCGGTATCCTGGGTCTGACTCGTGGGGTCAATGCTAACCATATTATCCGCGCTACCCTTGAGTCTATCGCCTATCAAACCCGGGACATCCTGGAAGCGATGCAAGCCGACTCAGGTATCCGTTTACATGCTCTGCGCGTGGATGGCGGTGCGGTCGTGAATAACTTCCTGATGCAGTTCCAGTCCGATATCCTCGGAACCCCGGTAGAACGTCCCGCAGTACGCGAAGTGACAGCTCTGGGAGCTGCTTATCTGGCAGGCCTGGCAGTCGGTTTCTGGCAAAACCTTGATGAACTGCAAGATAAAGCGACTATCGAGAAAACCTTTAAGCCTGGTATTGAAACCACCGAGCGTAATTACCGTTATGCTGGCTGGAAAAAAGCGGTGAATCGTACTTTGCACTGGGAAGATGAACAAGAACGTTAATATCCAACTCATATCAGGCAGATCGGCACTCTGAGGTCGTTTTCTCTCTGTGCTAAACTCCATCTTAATTCTGCCTGATAAGTGAGTATGTAATGAAACGAGAACTGGCTATCGAATTTTCCCGTGTGACCGAAGCTGCAGCCCTGGCAGGTTACAAATGGTTAGGTCGTGGCGATAAAAATACCGCAGATGGTGCTGCGGTACATGCAATGCGCATTATGCTCAACCAGACTGATATCGACGGGCAAATCGTGATTGGCGAAGGTGAGATTGACGACGCACCTATGCTCTATATCGGTGAAAAAGTCGGTACCGGAAAGGGTGATCCGGTAGATATTGCTGTCGACCCTATCGAAGGAACGCGTATGACAGCCATGGGTCAGGCAAATGCCCTTGCTGTTATGGCGGTCGGTGATAAAGGCACCTTCCTGCACGCTCCTGACATGTACATGGAAAAATTGGTCGTCGGTCCTGGTGCAAAAGGCGCTATTGACCTTAATCTTAGCCTGGAAGCTAACTTGGGCAATATTGCTCAGGCGCTGGGTAAACCGCTCGGTGAGCTGACCGTGACTATTCTGGCTAAACCACGCCATGATGCCACTATAAGCGCACTGCAGCAGCTGGGAGTCCGGGTATTTACCGTTCCGGATGGCGATGTCGCCGCCTCGATCCTCACCTGCATGCCAGACAGTGAAGTTGATGTGCTGTATGGCATTGGCGGCGCACCGGAAGGTGTCATTTCTGCCGCAGTAATCCGCGCGCTGGATGGTGATATGCAAGGCCGCCTGCTGGCGCGTCATATTGTTAAAGGCGACAACGAAGAGAATCGTCGACTGGGCGAAGCAGAATTAGCCCGCTGCAAGGCGATGGGAATCAATGCCGGTGAAGTCCTGAAACTGGAAGATATGGCGCGCAACGATAATGTCATTTTCTCCGCAACCGGCATCACCGCAGGCGACTTACTGGACGGAATTACGCGCAAAGGTAACATGGCAACGACGGAAACATTACTGATCCGCGGTAAGTCTCGCACCATTCGTCGCATCAAGTCGATTCACTATTTAGACCGTAAAGATGTCAATGTTCAAAAACATATTCTCTGATAACGAGATTTGTTGGTTCGAGCTTTCAGCCTAATCCAGGCTGGCAATGTCTCCTGAACCGGGTAAAAATAGTCAAAACATCGCAACGGGAGCATGACATGGCAGATTGGGTAACAGGTAAAATCACCAGTATTCAACACTGGACCGATACACTTTTCAGTCTCAAGGTACATGCCCCTGTAGCCCCCTTTACTGCGGGGCAATTTACCAAAATTGGTCTGGAAATTGACGGGGAACGCGTTCAGCGCGCGTACTCTTATGTTAATGCACCCCATAATCCTGACCTTGAGTTCTACCTGGTTAACGTTCCTGAAGGTAAACTCAGCCCGCGTCTGCACGCTATGCAGCCTGGGGATGAAATACTGCTGGTCAGTGAAGCCGCAGGGTTCTTTGTACTCGATGAAGTACCTGACTGCAATACCTTATGGATGTTAGCCACCGGTACCGCGTTAGGGCCTTATCTTTCGATACTTGAGGAAGGCAAAGACTTAGAACGGTTTGAGAATATCGTTCTGCTACACGCGGTGCGCTACAACCATGATTTAAGCTATTTACCCGTTATGCAGCAGTTGGAAGAACGCTACGCGGGTAAATTACGTATCCAGACGGTTATCAGTCGTGAAGTGGTGGCGGGCGCTCTGTATGGCCGGGTTCCGGCCCTGATAGCCAGCGGCGAACTGGAAGCCGCTGTCGGTCTGTCAATGACGCCGGAAACCAGCCACGTGATGCTTTGTGGTAATCCGGAGATGGTACGCGACACCCAACAACTCTTGAAAGAAACCCGGCAGATGACGAAACATTTACGTCGCCGACCGGGTCATATGACTGCCGAACATTACTGGTAAGTTAGCGGTACTTCACTTCACTGGTCTCATCACCAAAGCGATTACTGCCCTGGGTGCCGAGAAAACTTCCCAAGTCTATCAGCATCATGACGAGGATCAGTGTTGGCAGAAAGCGGCCCAGACCCCACTGCCAGAAGCCACCAAAGACTTCCCAGTTACCGGCAAAAAGTAGCCAGGCAGGAATAAAAAGGAGTGCCCACCAGCCTTTTTTATTCCTGTCGTGCAGTCGTTTAACCACCACGGCAGCAGTCGGTATCAATGAACCCGATAAAAACAGACCGGCAGTGGAGTAAGGCATAATTTCTGCACCCGCCAGGGTAAATAAGATGGCCAGGCCGACAATCCAGACGCCAATCCAAATCCAGAAATCACGACGTCCTATACGTCCTTTAAAAGAAAACAACCATTGTTGTAGGGTCATCACTCAAATCCTTGCTATCGTCTTATCCGACAGTGTACCTGTTTTGACAAGCCCGCGAATTGCCGATTTAATCAATCAGGGAAAATCACCAGGAGAAGCATGTTGATAAAGTATCTGCTGCCGGTCATATTACTATTCGTCAGTCCTGTCGCACTCAGCCAGACAGAGAACTCTCCTGCCTTGAAAGTTGCGCCTTACCTTCTGCCCGGCTCCCCAACCTTTGATTTAACTATCACCCAGTTTCGTAGCACTTTTAACAGTGAAAACCCGACGTTACCACTTAATGAATTCAGGGCGATTGAATCAAATCGTGATAAAGAAAATCTGACACGGGCAGCAACCGCTATCAATGAGCACCTTTACGCTTCTGCCGCTCTTGAGCGCGGAACATTAAAAATCAAATCACTCCAGATAACCCGGCTTCCGGTCAAAAGCTCGGAACAAAAAGCCGCGAAGGAAAAAGCCACCGAATATATTGCCGCGATCATTCGCAGCTTCAGTCCGTCACTGTCAAAACAGCAAAGCCTGGAAAAAATTAATAAACTGCTGAGTGAGGGGAAAAATAAGCGCTATTTCGCTCAGAATGATGGCCCACTACGCTATGTTGTCGTAGATAACGGCGATAAAGGGCTTACTTTCGCTGTTGAACCGATTAAGCTGATGCTATCGGATACATTAAGTTAGCGCAGATAATTGACAAAAAACAGAGTCATTCCTGCGCTGAGTCTTTATACTCTTTGAAACACCTGACGCCTTAGAGCCTGATGAACAGACGCTAAGGCGTCGATTCTTTTTAATGCTTACCGCGTGGAGAATTGAAATGAGACATCCTTTAGTGATGGGTAACTGGAAGCTTAACGGCAGCAAACATATGGCGCATGAGCTGATTGCGGATCTCCGCAAAGAGCTGGCTGGCGTTGATGGTTGTGGTGTAGCTATTGCACCTCCAGCAATTTACCTGGACCTGGCGAAACACGCAGCTTCAGGTAGCCATATCATTATTGGCGCCCAGAACGTTGACACTAACCTGTCTGGTGCCTTTACCGGTGAAACTTCTGCTGACATGCTGAAAGATGTCGGTGCTCAGTACATCATCATTGGCCACTCAGAGCGTCGTACCTATCACGCAGAATCTGATGAGCTGATTGCTAAGAAATTCGCGGTACTGAAAGCAGCAGGGTTAACGCCTGTACTGTGTATCGGTGAAACTGAAGCTGAAAACGAAGCGGGTAAAACCGAAGAAGTTTGTGCACGTCAGATTGATGCCGTTCTGAAAACTCAGGGCGCAGAAGCATTCAACGGTGCTGTTATCGCTTACGAACCAATCTGGGCTATCGGTACTGGTAAATCAGCAACTCCTGCGCAAGCTCAGGCTGTTCACAAATTTATCCGTGACCATATTGCCAAAGTTGACGCAGACGTCGCTCAACAAGTCGTTATCCAGTACGGCGGTTCTGTTAATGCTGCTAACGCTGCTGAACTCTTTACTCAGCCAGACATCGACGGTGCGCTGGTCGGCGGTGCTTCTCTGAAAGCTGACGCCTTCGCTGTTATCGTTAAAGCCGCTGCTGCTGCGAAAAAAGCGTAATCGTCACGACGCTTACGCGTCGTAAGATTGCTTTTATAAAGGGAAAAACGGTGTTTTTCCCTTTATTGCATTAACGGTAATGAATCTCTCCGAAATACTCCGATAACACATAGTAACGGCAATATTCGAAAGGTCGCGACTCACCCGCCATAAATGTCTGTCGGGCAACGGAGAGTAACGGCTTGTTGGCGGGAATTTGTAACTGTTCGCAGAGCGAGACACCTGGCAGAATGGCCTCCACTTTTTCTATCGCAGAGTCACTTTTCACATTCAATAGCTCATACAGCGACGTATGCTCAAGTTCTTGTGCCGTCAGCGATAAGTCCGGGAAAAAAGACAAATCTATGTAGATTTTTTCATGGTTGAACGGACGATTATTGAGGAGGCGAACGCGAGAGATATAAAGATAGTTATGATGGGAGGGTAACCCCAGCCCGTCTTCATAGGCATCACGGGCCCGACGCTGTTCAATATCGATAATACGGTTTTCTATCGCAACGCTTGCATCACGCAAGTCGCTGGTAATCCCCCGAAAGGTATGACCGTAGCTAACACCCTCAGGTACTGCACTAACGACCGAACCACTTCCCCGCTGAGAGGTAATAATTCCCGCGTTAATAAGCTCACCCCATGCCTGTTTCACGACAATTAATGAAACATTGTAAGTTTGAGCCAGCGCTTTCTGGGTCGGTAATTGACTACCTAGTGGTAAGGCACCATTTTGAATCTGCTTGCAGATGATATAAAACAACTGTTTATAGAGGGGGGTAAAGCTCGTCTTATCAACCTGCAAGTTGTTTACCTCAAAGTTTAAGCCGGAACAGGGATGACTGTCCCGGCGACAGATAGCGCTAGTGTGCTATCTGTCTGGCAAGTTCAGCCAAGTCGAAATGATTCATACGATCAATGGTAGTCAAGTAGTCTGCCGGGAAGGCATCCACACCATGGAAAGCACCCACCAATGCACCCACCATAGTGGCAACCGTATCGGTATCATTGCCGATATTAACGCCAGAAATAATAGCATCAACGGCAGAGGTCGAACAGCAGGCAAACAGACCAAAGGCAGCCGGTACCGCTTCACTGACATGCAGACCAGAACCAATGATATCAGCAAGTTCCACAATCGCCGTTTCCCAGCTCAGATGACGTTTGCCAATTTCTACCGCCAGCTCAATACGACGCGCAACCGAAGGTCCGGCAACCATCATGGCCCCCTGCTCTTGCGCTAACCTATACCCTCTGTCAGCACCATAAATTCCCGCGGCAATAATACTGTCTGCGCTGGTGACGTTTTGCAGTGCCTCACTGGTTGCCGCAGCCATCGCCGCGGCACCAGACATGGCCAGTACGTTATTGTGAGTAAAGCGGGAAATATCCAGTGCGCTCTGAATAGCGGCCTCAATATTGCCAGGATGCAAAACAGCGGCTGGCCAGATTTTCATGGCAGAACCATTGGTCGCCTCAGCGTTCCCCTTATTGATAATTTGTACTGACTGCTTCTCACCTTCCAGATCGCCCTGCAATGAAGGACGATTATCATTGAAGATAGTCTTCATCGCCGCCCGGGTTGTCGGCCCGGTAAAGTTGGCATAGAAAGGATAATCCAGCCAGCATTGGAAGGCTTCGCGCATCGCAACATCACTGACCTGACGCTGGTGTTTCAACAGAGCATCAATAATGTATTTCGCCTGAATAAAATCATCGGTACACATACCCGCTTCGTTGCAGCGGCCAAAGGTATCAGCAGGAGGTTTTTGAAACCCTGTCACCCAGCCACCAAAATACTCGCGGATTTGCTGCTGAGTACGTACTTCAGTTGCTGCCCCCATGGCGTCCGCCGCCGCAGCGCCAACCAGGCACCCGAGAATTTTGTTGTGTTCAGCTTTCATAAATAACTCCTGATGTTTTGATATGACTTTCCAGAAAATGACGGGTACGAAAAGCAGCTAGCTGGTGGGGATAAGGCAATGCCGTCATCGCCCCTTTTGCCGTGACAACCATCGCCCCGCATAAATTCGCATTAGTAATGGCCTCAGCCAGCTTTTGGCTATCCCGAGTTAATGAATGAGAAAGGGTATGAAGTAAGCCGCCGACAAAGGCATCCCCGGCACCTGTGGTATCGACAGGTGTAATTTTGGGTGCCGGGAACAGATGTTCTTCGCCCGAGGAAATTAATAGCGCCCCTTCGGCACCTAAAGAGATGATGGAGGTATCGCACCCTAGCTCACTGATGATATGACGAGCATCCTGCCAGCGCTCAACCTGCCCAACCCAGCACAGCTCCTCGGCTGAGACCTTGCAGATAGACGCAAGGCTAATCGCCTCACGCAGTAAAGTGAGGATCTCGTCCGGGCTTTGCCACATAGCAAGGCGCAGGTTCACATCGAACATGACATGGCCTCCTGCTGCTTTCATGCGACGCGCCCCTTCAAGGCAAGCCTCACGCGATGGGCTGCTGGTCAGGCCTATCGAGCTAAAATAAAACCATTCGTTTGCTTTAAACACCGGCAGATCTTGCTCGCAGACAAACATTTCAGCGCCTGGGTGAACGAGGTAAGTAAAACTGCGTTCACCTTCTGGGGTGAGATTAACCATCAACACTGAACTGGTTTGTGTGGCATCAAGCCTCAAAGCTTCGACACCTACACCGTTATCCTGGAGTGTCTGCCTGAGAAAATGTCCCGCGTCATCATCCCCAAGACAGCCAATAAATTCGCTATGACCGCCTAAACGTGCAATGCATACCGCTACATTTGCTGAAGCGCCCCCCGGGCACTTCAGATAGGTCTCTGTGGTTTCGGGTACCAGGTCGACAGAAGCATCGCCAATGACCCATACTTTATTGCGATAGCCCATTCACTCCTCCTCAAGCGTGGCGCTGTGCCAGTTCAGCCTGAATGCTGCGATAGTACTGATTGTTGATAATGTATTTTTTCATCAGTAGCCCGGTTATCAGGTGAAAAACAGCCGGGATAACGGTCATCATCAGGGCAATACCGACAAGTGAGCGTGCACTTTGTTGAGTGTCAGCCTCATAACCAAAATAGCTAAGCAGGAAACCTAATACGCCCCCGGCGATCCCCATTCCGAATTTCTGGAAAAATAAGATGCCGCCAAACGCTAGCCCGGAAACGCGCAGTCCGGTTTTCTTTTCCCCATAGTCCACCGCTTCAGCAATAGAAGACCAGAAGACGGGCATTTGCATGTCGCAGAAAAAATTGATGAGAAAATAAAAAACAAAGGCGAGTATCAGATTCTCCTGACCGACACAGAAATACATGGCGGCGCTCAGAGCAAAGGTCATCAGCTGGGTATAACGGAACATTTTAATTTTGTCCCAAAACTTAGTGACCCATGTTGTGGCAATCATCGCCAGAATAGAGGCGACTACCCCGGCAGTCAGGAAAGGCGATATCAAACTATCCCCACCTCCCAGATAATATTTAGCGTAATAGGCAGCAACGGAGCCACGAATCACATAGCCACACATCAGTAACATGATAACGATGCCGAGAATAAGCCACTGATCGTTACGCAGTAGGTTAGTAAACTGCTGTTTAACCGTCATAACCGGGAGCTCTGGTTCGCTCCGTTCGCGAGTGGTTAAAAAACAAAAGATAAAGAGTACCGCGCCCATGGCTCCCATAATTCCCATTGAGAGCTGATAACCCAGAGCCTTATTGCCCTGGCCTAGCCAGACTGCCAGCAGGGGTACAACAATAGTGACCAGGAAGGCTGCTATTTTGGTCATCACAAAACGGTAACCGTTCGCGCTGAGTCGTTCTTCGGGATCGGAAGTAATGACGCCTATCAAGGAGATATAGGGAATGGTGATAGCGGTATACACCAGCGTCATCAGAATGTAGGAAAAGTACGCCCAGGCTAGTTTTGTCGTATAACCCGCATCAGGGGTAATAAACATCAAATAGACGGCGAAACCAAAGGGAATAGCGAACCAGAGTAACCAGGGGCGATAGCGACCCCAGCGCGTAGAGACCTTATCCGTCAGCATTCCCATAGCAGGGTCAATAATGGCATCTATCAAACGAACAATAACTAATAGCACGCCGACATCTGCTGCTTTTAACCCGTAAATATCAGTATAGAAATAAGCAAGAAGGAGTTGCATGGCGACAATCACCACATTAATCGCCATATCCCCGGCGCCAAAACCCACTTTTTCCACGATAGACAATTTCATATCGGTATTCCTTTTGCGGCATAATCGCAAGAATTTTTGAAAAAATAATGATGTAAGCACTTGAAATAAATGAAATTAACGCAAACACGAATCATGACACCGGGATGCTATGCGTTGGGAGAGAGTGTAAAGCACTCACAAAAGATATAAAGGCATACCTTTATATCTTTTGATCGAGTTCACATTAATTTAACTTTCGCGGAAACGCTTAAGATAAGCAATTGAGTCTATTTTTAGTCAATACAACGGGATACTGAGGACTTAATAAATCTGCATATGTTTCGTCCATTACCAGTCTGCTGGCTGGGCTGAACCCCCCTGATGAGTCGGGAAATGGGGCAACACTTCCTCCGCCAGCTCCTGAATAACTTCAGCCGCAGGCCGCTGTGAGAACTGAATACCCAGCGCCGCATGATTAACCCCCGCCGCCCGCCACTCTTCCAGCAAACTCAAGAGTCCGATACGTCCGGTTCGTAGCACAAAGCCGCCGCGTAATGGCGTTCGCGGATAGTGAGGGTCATCTACCAAATCCAGCCATTCATTGGTCATATGCGGCCGGAATCCACCATCAGGAATCAACGCCCGCCAGGCACGAATTTTCTCAGCCAACTGCTGCGGCCCTCTCGAGGTATGTGTCGGCCCCGGATAAGTCAGCCAGCCATCAGCATGCTCCGCTATCCAGTCTGGCGGCTGCCCCGATGAGCTGGTGATAATCAACGGTATCGCGCCACTGAGCGGCTCAGGGAGTAGTTCAGCGTTATCAAAATGGCCGAGCGGTGAATCGATAGCCAGCCTTCCTGGCTGCATAAGTTGGCGGAAATAGGTCACCGCCTGAGCAAATCGTTCACCTCGTTGCTCGCGCTCGATACCATAAGCCTGAAATTCAATTGGCCTGTCACCTGAGGCTATTCCCAGCACCAGCCGCCCCCCTGATAGCTGGTCGATAGTGGTTGAAGCTTTAGCTAAATCGATGGGATGACGTAGCGAGAAAATAGCGCTACCGGTTGCCAGAGCGACCTTTTTCGTCCGCGCAGCAAGAAAAGACAGGTAAGTGAAAGGATCGAATACTTGCCCGGCATCGCCAAACAGAGGATCAAATAAGGGTACATCGCGTACCCAAACGGCCGCAAAGTCATGCCTGTCGATAGCCTCGACCAGCTCCGCCTGCCCGGCCAGAACGCGCATATTCCCTTCATAGAAACGCAGCGGCAGAAAGATACCTAAAGTCAGACTATCGGGTGCGAACATACGCCGGTAACCGGGGTGCGCGTGGAATGCGGAAAACGGTGTTCCATTGATGGTCATAGTGAAATTCCTCTTATGCGCCGGTTGCCGGAGCAGGCAATGTGATACCTCTGGCAACCGCAGGTCGCTCTGCCACGCGCTGATACCAGGTACTCAGATGCCGGTACTGACTGAAATCAAAATCAATAATCCGGGCAATATGCGACCAGCCAAACTGGGCGATATCGGCAATGGAATAGTCTTTTCCAGCCAGCCATAAGCGACCGTCAGCCAGATGATTGTCGAGCACCGCAAAAGCACCGTTAGTCAGCTGGCGATAGCGTTCGATAGCCACCTGATTCTTTTTTTCGGCGAAGAGTTCAAAATAGACCCGCTGGCCGATAATCGGACCAACGCTGGATGAGTGAAATTGCAGCCACTTAATCGTCTCCCAGTGTGCTATGGGTTCTGCTGGCAGCAGCTGGCTACTTTTCTCTGCCAGGTAGAGCAGAATAGCCGCTGACTCAAATAATGTGATACCCGTTTCATGGTCAACAATAACCGGAATACGACCATGCGGATTCAAAGTGAGAAATTCATGGAGTCGGTGCTCCCCCCTATCAATACGTACGTGATGTAGCCGGTAAGGCAACCCCAGCTCTTCCAGAGCAATCGTCACTTTGAACCCATTAGGTGAACTATCCGTGTAGAGATCGATCATAGCGCTACTCCTGAACGGATACGTTTCCCGGGAAGGATAAGCGCTGCACAAACCAGGCCTACCACAACCATACAGGCGGAGATCAGGATGGCGTAGCTGAAGCCTTGAGTCGCACTCCCTCCGCCAGCCAGTACCGCGATACTGACAGCAACACCAACAGCCAGACCCACTGCCGAACCCACCTCCTGGGTCGTGGTAAGCATGCCGCCCGCCAGACCGTGATCGGCGGCATCCACTCCCTCAATACCCGCCACAGTCCAGGCAGGAAAAGCGATACCGTAACCAATGCCTGCAAGTAGAGTACCTGGTAGTATGGACAGGCTCCATGAAGCATCTGCTGATAGCGAGGTACCCAGTAATGCCAGCCCGCTGATAAATAACGTCAGGCCCCCCAGGATAACGGGCTTAGTATCCATTCGGGCTATCAGGTTAGGCCCAATCCAGGCGCTGGAGAGTGTGAAAGCGGAGGCCATAGGCAACAGACCCAGGCCAGTCTGGGTTGCTGTGAACCCTGATATCTCCTGCATATAGAGCGCGACGACAACAAACGTGGGGCCTAATGCGGTATTTGCTAACAGAGAGACCAGATTCGCGCCGCCAGCTGAACGCCGCCAGAAGACAGGTAATGGCATCAACGGCGATTCGACACGACTTTCCAGGTAGACAAAGCCCGTTAACAGCCCAAGCGCCAGCAGAATCAGTCCAAAAGTAGCAGGCGATGCCAGGCCAATATGCTCACTGTTAGCAAAAGCGAAGACCAGCATTGCGGCTCCACTGGCCACCAGCATTGCGCCCCAAATATCGAGACGGCCGGATGCCGTTTGCGCGTCCGGCTTGCCCACCGGCAGAACACCTGACAAAGCGATAACCAGTACACCAACAGGTACGTTAATCCACAGTACCCAGCGCCATCCCAGCAAATCGGTGATTATTCCGCCCAGAATCAGGCCTGCAACAAATCCGCTGGCGGCCACTGCCGTCCATGCCCCCAGGGCACGGTTACGCGACTGTGGATCACTAAAGACCGTCAGTAGCAGAGAAAATGCGGCTGGTGAGAACATAGCCGCACCCAGACCTTGTAGCGCGCGGGTGGTAATCAGCATCGCGGGATTTTGTGAGAAACCGCCCACCAACGATGCCACGGTAAAGAGTATCAGCCCGGCGAGAAACATACGTCGCCTGCCAAACATATCGGCCGCCCTACCACCCAGTAGTAAAAAACCCGCGATAGCCACGCCATAAGCGTTGATAACCCACTGTAGCCCGCCCGGCGTGAAGCCGAGACTATGCTGGATTTGAGGCAGCGGGATCATGGTGATAGAAAAGTCGAGCAGTGCGACAAACTGCGTGGTGCAGAGCAAAATAAGGCATAGTCGCCAGTGCGGGTGGGTCATTGTGACACTCCAATTGATTTAGTTTTACTAAATATGATGATTTTTTCTAAACTCGTGTCATCATGGTCTCAGTCACTAAAAACCTGAAGCGATCATTTCTGCTTTCACCATTGAGGAATGCTAAATCACATGCCGACATCACTCCCCTTGCAAGCTCTGCGTACCTTTGTCGAAGTCGGGCAGCACGGCAGCATAAAAGCAGCCGCAAGAGCACTTCATGTCACCTCTGGTGCGGTGAGTCAGCAGATTCGCTTGTTAGAAGACCGCCTTGAGATGGCGTTATTTACCCGGGAACGGCAGGGATTTCGTCTTACCGAAGCAGGAGCCAGCGTCTATCCATCACTACTCGAAGCCTTCGGGCAAATAGATAAAGCCGTAGAAACGCTGGAAGCGATTAAGGGACTACAGACTCTGACGGTAAGCACTGTTGCCACTTTCGCGGCATCCTGGCTGGTACCACGTTTGGGACGCTTTAAAGAGCTGCACCCGCAGATAGAAGTCCGGGTCGAAGCCACTTCGGCTTTGGTCGATTTACGTCGTGACAGGGTGGATGTGGCGCTGCGACATGGACTGGGTAACTACCCCGGTCTGGAGACCATTCATCTGATGGCCCCGGTTCTCATTCCGGTGGCAAGCCCTGGATTAGTCTCAGGCAACCATGCTCTGCAGACGCCAGAAGACTGCCTGAACTACTCTCTGCTGCATGATTGCGATCGGGCAGACTGGCCGTTATGGTTCGCCGCCCACAACGTGGCGGAGGATCAGAGGGCTGAGCGGGGTTCGTCATTTGAGGATGATTATCTGCTGATCCGGGCCGCTGCTGCAGGCCAGGGGATTGCTCTGGTTCCAGAGGAGTATGCCCTTGAGGAAATTGCCGCCGGACGCCTGGTTCAAGTGCTGGATAAACCCTGGCCGGCACGCTTTGCTTATTACCTGGTAACGACGCCCGAGGCGATACAGCGCCCTGAAGTTCAGGCATTTACTGACTGGATCAAGGAAGAGGCTCAGGTATCCAGGCAATAAAAAAAACCCGAAGGCATCTGCCATTCGGGTTTTTTTAATGAATATGAGGCCTGATTATCTTTTGCTGATCTGATCGAAAGTCCCGCCGTTAGAGAAGTGGTCTTTCTGTGCCTTAGTCCAGCCACCAAACTCTTCATCAATCGTGTATAACTTCAGTTTCGGGAAGGTGCCTTCGTATTTAGCAGCCACTTCAGGCAAACGCGGGCGATAATAGTTTTTCGCTGCAATTTCCTGGCCTTCAGGCGAGTAGAGATACTGCAGATAGGCTTCTGCAACTTCTTTAGTCCCCTTCTTATCAACGACTTTATCGACAACGGATACTGTCGGTTCAGCCAGAATAGATTCACTCGGGGTGATAATCTCAAACTTATCCTGACCCAGTTCACGTGTTGCCAGCAGGGCTTCATTTTCCCATGCTATCAGCACATCACCGATTCCACGCTCAACAAAAGTACTGGTTGAACCGCGAGCACCGGAGTCAAGAACTTCAACATTCTGGAAGAGATTTTTAACAAACTCTTGTGCTTTTACCGGGTCATTGTTGTTGTGATGTAATGCGTAACCCCAGGCCGCCAGGTAGTTCCAGCGTGCTCCACCTGAGCTTTTCGGGTTCGGAGTAATCACCGAGACACCCGGTTTAATTAAATCGTTCCAGTCGTGAATTTGTTTTGGATTACCTTTACGCACCAGGAAAACGATGGTTGAGGTATAAGGGGCTGAGTTATTCGGCAGACGCTTGATCCAGTCTTTATCCACACGACCACGCTCGGCAATCGCATCAATATCATAGGCCAGCGCCAGGGTGACAACATCAGCTTCAATGCCGTTAATCACCGAGGTTGCCTGTTTACCTGAGCCACCATGAGACTGACGAACCGTGACATTATCGCCGGTCTGCTGTTTCCAGTGAGCGCTGAATGCTTTGTTGTATTCATCGTACAGTTCACGCGTCGGGTCATAAGACACGTTGAGTAACTGAATATCTTTCGCCAGCACACCGCTTGATGCCAGCAATAATGTTAGTCCTACGCCCCACTTGTTCATTGCACATTCTCTCTCTGGAAATTGATAACTTCAGCCTGCCAGAAACTAATTGAGACAATAAAGAATAAAAAAAAATTTGATATTCACTAAAGGAATAAAAGAGCATTGTTCGCGATATAGAAAGGGGAAAAAAATTAATGAATTTCTTGAAAAATAAGAGAGTTACCAGCACAAACCGCAGGGATAAAATATCCGACGCTTATCAGAAACTAGCATCCGATTAAACGAAAAAAGGGAGAACATAGTGTTCTCCCTTATCAAACCATCAGGCTGCCAGGCTTAACCTGACAGCCTCAGCGGTTATATTAGTACAGTCTTTTAGCGCACTCGAACCAGTCGCCTTTGAATGGACGTTTCATATTTTCGATAGCGTCGATGATGTCATGGTGTACCAGTTTTTCGTTCTGGATACCGACACAACGACCGCCGTAGCCCTGTAACAGCAGCTCGATAGAATATGCGCCCATACGAGAAGCGAGGATACGGTCATAAGCAACCGGAGAACCGCCGCGCTGGATATGACCCAGCACCGTAGCACGGGTCTCACGTTTGGTATTCACTTCGATGTATTTTGCCAGCTCGTCAACATCGCAAATGTGCTCAGTAATCGCAACGATCGCGTGTTTTTTACCTTTCGCGATCCCGGCTTTAATTTCAGCAACCAAATCTTCGCGGTTAAACTCAACTTCCGGCAATACTACAAACTCACAACCACCGGCAATCGCAGCAGCCAGAGTCAGGTCACCACAGTAGCGGCCCATCACTTCAACGATAGAGATGCGCTGATGCGAAGAAGAGGTGTCACGCAGACGGTCAATCGCTTCAACGACAGTTTCCAGCGCAGTGAAGTAACCGATAGTGTAATCAGTACCTTTAATGTCGTTATCGATAGTGCCCGGTAAACCTATACAAGGAAAACCGGTTTCAGTCAGGCGCTGGGCACCCAAGTAAGAACCATCCCCACCAATAACCACCAGCGCATCAATACCGCGGTTTTTCAGGTTCTGGATAGCAACTTCGCGGACTTTCTCATCGCGGAATTCTGGGAAACGTGCAGAGCCCAGGAACGTGCCCCCACGGTTTATCATATCAGAGACGCTATAGCGGTCTAATTGAACCATGCGGTCTTCATAGAGGCCAAGGTAACCATCATAGATACCCATGACTTCCAGATCTTCTGATAACGCAGCACGTACTACACCACGAATCGCCGCATTCATACCCGGCGCATCACCACCACTCGTCAGTACACCAATTCTTTTGATCATGACTACCTCTGAACTTTGAAAGCAAAATTAATTCTGTTACCGGAAGCTCCTGCAAGCGAACCACAACCTTGTGCGGGTAGTGGAAATTTACCAGAAGCATCCAGCTGAATTGATTCAGGCAAAACCCAATGACGACATATTACGCAAAAATGGACAGATGATGCTAATTTTCCGATAAAAAATTAAAGCTCAAAATTCCCTTGTTGCTCAACAGGAACAACAGAGCAAGGATCCTGATGGATAATGACATCAGACCCGGGAAACTGACGAAGAATCGCTTGCTGTACGTCATCGGCAATACGATGAGCCTGTCTCAAGGGTAAATCATCATCAAGTTCCATATGAAACTGTATAAAACGTGTGGGCCCTGACTGCCTGGTTCTGAGGTTATGTGCCCCGCGAACAGCTGGCCACGCGTTAATGATGTCGATAATTATCTGCCGTTCGGTATCCGGCAATGCCCGATCAAGAAGTGCTTGCACTGCACCATAACCGATGCGTAATGCACAATATAAAATATAGACGCCAATTCCTAAAGCGAACAAGGAATCCGCACGATGCCACCCAAAACCCGATAATAATAAGGCTAAAAGAATAGCACCGTTCATCATAACATCGGACTGATAATGAAGCATATCTGCACGGATAATCTGGCTTTGTGTTTTTCGCACCACCCAGCGCTGGAAGGTGACTAACAATAAGGTGCTGACTAAAGCAATGAGGGTAACCGCGATTCCTAACCCCGTATCCTGCATTGGGGTTGGGTTAATAAGGTGTTGAAAACCCGTCAAAAATAAGAATAGCGCCGAACC
Organism: Klebsiella sp. BIGb0407; assembly: GCF_024807845.1. Classification (GTDB taxonomy): domain Bacteria; phylum Pseudomonadota; class Gammaproteobacteria; order Enterobacterales; family Enterobacteriaceae; genus JGM124. The sequence goes on along the minus strand of NZ_JANUEQ010000011.1, from coordinate 73,365 downwards.
GGCAATAAACATGCTCTGCGCCAGAGCAGCCAGCGACTCGGCTTTACCGTGACCGAACGTATGTTCCTGGTCCGCGGGCTGCAGTGAATAACGCACCACCAGCAAGTTAGTCAAGGCCGCGGCGATATCGACCAGTGAATCAACTAATGCCGCCAGAATGCTGACTGACCCTGTCACCCACCAGGCAAAAATTTTTATCACTAATAACAGCGAGGCCACAATGGTGGCGATAATCGCTGCCCGATGCACCAGCCGCCCATATTCTTGATTCATGAGGACTCCCGCAATTTAATAGGGATATTATAGTGTATGCGTGTGATTTTCAGGCAAAAAAAACCCGCCGGTCAAGGCGGGGAAGACAGGGATGGTGTCTATGGCAAGGAAAACAGGGTTCTACGGGTTACTCAGTTTGCTACTCATTGTCTGCAGCGGATAAATCTGCTGCCTCTCTGACGATTCACGGTACTGCTTCATCAGTTGACGATGTTTCTGTGCTAAAACGGCCTGCTGCTCTGGTGTTAGCAAGTGATACATTTGATTACGTACTTTCGCCATTTCAATCTGGCGGGATACGTGTTCCTGTACCATTTTTTCAGTCAGTGCTTTTACAGCCGTTTCATCAAAATTTTCTGCGGTGACCAGGCTGTGCATGGTCTCCATTTCGCTAATATTAACAGGTGGGCTATCATGCCTTGCCCGCTGCATCAGATCGCGCATTTGCTGGCGCTGTTGTTCAGTCAGATTAATGCCGTCAAACATACGATTCTGAACACTATTACGCTTTATCAGATCTTCATCTTGATGCCAGCTAACGCTCATCGGTAAGTCAGCGGCTTGACCAGCTAAAGTACTGAGTGACAGCGTTGAGGCTATGACGGCAGCGATAACCTTGCGCATCATTTGCTCCCAAAATATTGTCTGCTGCTATTCAACGAAAACTAGTCTACGATTTCAGCTGCAAACTAGCGTCAGAGGGTGTAAAACAACGTAAAGTCATAGATTAGCAAGCTCTGATGACGTACTTTCTGCCTCGGAGGTAATTTAATAATGAATAAAATACTGCTAGTTGATGATGACCGCGAGCTCACTTCATTGTTGAAGGAGTTGCTCGAAATGGAAGGCTTTAACATTATTGTTGCCCATGATGGTGAACAAGCTTTGGCCGTGCTGGATGACAGTATCGATCTGTTATTACTTGATGTAATGATGCCGAAGAAAAACGGCATTGATACCTTAAAAGAGCTACGCCAGACTCACCAGACACCGGTAATCATGTTGACTGCACGTGGCAGTGAACTTGACCGAGTACTTGGGCTTGAGCTGGGTGCAGATGATTATTTACCTAAACCCTTTAACGATCGTGAACTGGTTGCCCGCATTCGCGCTATTTTGCGTCGCTCACACTGGAGCGAACAGCAACAGAGTAGCGATGGCAGTTCTACCAGTATTGAAATTGATGGTCTGAGTGTGAATCCAGGACGTCAGGAAGCCAGCTTTGATGGACAAACGCTGGACTTAACCGGAACTGAGTTCACCTTGTTATATTTGCTGGCACAGCATTTAGGCCAGGTCGTTTCTCGTGAACATTTAAGCCAGGAAGTTCTCGGTAAAAGACTGACGCCATTTGACAGGGCTATCGATATGCATATCTCTAACCTTCGTCGTAAATTACCGGATCGTAAAGACGGACACCCGTGGTTTAAAACACTGCGTGGACGCGGTTATCTGATGGTGTCTGCTTCATGATAGGTAGCCTTACCGCACGAATTTTTGCCATCTTCTGGCTCACGCTGGCTTTGGTTCTGATGCTGGTCTTAATGCTGCCGAAGCTAGACTCGCGTCAGATGACCGAACTGATGGAAAATGAACAGCGTCAAGGCTACATGATTGAGCAGCATGTCGAGGCTGAGCTGGCCGCTGATCCACCCAATGATCTTATGTGGTGGCGTCGATTATTTCGTGCAATTGATAAATGGGCACCGCCCGGTCAGCGTCTTTTACTGGTTACCAGTGAAGGACGGGTGATCGGTGCCCAGCATAATGAAATGCAGATTATCCGTAATTTTATCGGTCAGGCTGATAATGCTGAACAGCCACAAAAGAAGAAATATGGTCGCGTTGAACTGGTTGGTCCGTTCTCGGTTGAAGATGGTGAAGATGCCTATCAATTGTATCTGATTCGTCCTGCCAGCAATTCACAGTCAGACTTTATTAACCTGCTTTTTGACCGACCGCTACTGTTACTGATAGTGACCATGCTGGTTAGTGCGCCGCTGTTATTATGGCTTGCCTGGAGTCTGGCAAAACCCGCCAGAAAACTGAAGAATGCTGCCGATGAAGTGGCCCAGGGGAATTTACGGCAACATCCTGAGCTGGAAGCCGGCCCGCAAGAGTTCCAGGCAGCAGGTGCCAGCTTTAATCAGATGGTGACCGCTTTAGAAAGGATGATGACAGCCCAGCAAAGGCTATTGTCTGATATTTCCCATGAGCTACGTACACCGTTAACACGCCTCCAGTTAGGAACTGCATTACTGCGTCGACGTAGTGGTGAAAGTAAAGAGCTTGAGCGTATAGAAACCGAAGCACAGCGTCTTGACGGTATGATTAATGACTTGCTGGTCATGTCACGTAATCAGCAGCAAAACGCCTTAGTCAGTGAGACGATAAAAGCCAACCATATCTGGTCTGAAATGCTGGATAACGCAGCCTTCGAAGCAGAGCAGATGGGGAAATCTCTGGAAGTCACTTATCCACCAGGGCCATGGCTGATGTACGGTAACCCTAATGCATTAGAGAGTGCGTTGGAGAATATCGTTCGTAATGCACTACGCTACTCACACACTAAAATAGCAGTGAATTTCTCTGTCGATAATCAAGGTATTACTGTGACTGTCGATGATGATGGCCCGGGAGTCAGCCCTGATGACCGGGAGCAGATATTCCGCCCATTCTATCGTACTGACGAAGCGCGCGATCGTGAGTCAGGCGGTACCGGATTAGGGCTGGCGATTGTCGAAACCGCCGTTCAGCAACATCGGGGTTGGGTCAAAGCAGAGGACAGCCCTCTGGGCGGGCTCCGCTTAGTACTCTGGTTGCCTCTGTACCACCGTAAATAAAGCGGATCTCACGGCGACAAAGTGCATTTTGTCGCCGCTGAATATCCGTCCTATCCCTCGCCTCGGTATCTGACTACGGTTTCCATTTCTGCCTGACGACCATTTTGCTATTCTATAGCCCTTGCTGATGAGGGTTGTATGCTAAATATCGTCTTATTTGAACCAGAGATCCCCCCTAATACCGGGAATATTATTCGCCTGTGCGCTAATACCGGCTTCCGCCTGCATATCATCGAACCTATGGGCTTTACCTGGGATGATAAGCGTCTGCGTCGTGCCGGGCTCGATTACCACGAATTTACCGCCGTATTGCGTCATGCCAGCTATGAAGCATTTCAGGAGGCAGAACAGCCTCAACGCCTGTTTGCCCTGACGACGAAAGGAACGCCGGCTCACAGCGCGGTAAGCTATCAGGAAGGGGACTATCTGATGTTCGGTCCGGAAACGCGTGGATTACCCGCGACAATACTGGATGCACTGCCCGCTGAGCAAAAAATACGTATTCCGATGATGCCGAATAGCCGCAGTATGAATCTCTCTAATGCGGTCTCTGTGGTGGTTTATGAAGCCTGGCGCCAGCTAGGTTATTCTGGCGCCGAACTGAAGCGTTAAATACCATCGCCGTATTGAAAACCGCTATTGATGCCGTTGAAGTGCTGATCCATATCCATGGATGGCTTGTCACTACCGGGTTTACCGACAATCCGGGCGGGGACTCCAGCGGCAGTGGTATGCGGAGGAACCGGCTGTAATACCACCGACCCGGCTCCTATTTTAGCGCCGATACCCACCTCAATATTACCGAGAATTTTTGCGCCCGCGCCAATCATCACGCCTTCACGAATTTTCGGGTGACGGTCACCGCTGGTTTTTCCGGTTCCGCCTAAAGTCACGCCCTGCAAAATCGAGACATCATTCTCAATGACCGCCGTTTCACCCACAACAATGCCGGTTGCGTGGTCAAGCATGATGCCGCAGCCAATTTTCGCTGCCGGATGGATATCCACCTGGAATGAAACCGAGACTTGGTTCTGCAAGAAAATAGCCAGCGCCTGACGCCCTTCTTTCCAAAGCCAGTGACCGATACGGTAGGCCTGGAGAGCATGGAAACCTTTCAGATAAAGCAAGGGAGTGGAGTATTTATCGACAGCCGGGTCACGGGTGCGTACGGCACCGATATCGAGGGCTGCTGATGCTATCATCGCCGGGTCTGCCTTGTAGGCTTCCTCAACGATTTCACGAATTGCAATTGCTGGCATAATCGGTGAGGCCAGTTTATTGGCCAGCATATAGCTCAGAGCACTACCAAGATTGTCATGCTTTAGCAACGCCGCGTGGTAAAAACTGGCTAACATCGGTTCACAATCGGCAAGCGCTCGCGCTTCCGCTTTAATATTGTTCCACACCATATCCAGTTCTTCAGACGACATTGCTTCTCTCCAGATAAAAAATAACGCCCGACAACCAGTGCCAGGGCGCTTTGGTTACAGCATGACGAGATATCGCCTATTACTGGCGACTTCTTTCATCTTTGCGTGTACGGCCAAGCAGAGTTAATGCTGCCTCGCGTACGTTTTTTCCGCAATACAAGACCTGATAAATTTCTTCGGTAATGGGCATTTCAACCCCAACACGCGATGCCAGCTCACGGACTTCTTTGGTATTACGGTAACCTTCAACAACCTGCCCTATCTGCTGCTGGGCAGCATCAACATCCAGCCCCTGTCCGAGCATCATACCAAAGCGTCGGTTACGCGACTGGTTATCGGTACAGGTCAGTACCAGATCGCCTAATCCCGCCATACCCATAAAGGTTTCTGGCGAAGCGCCTAATGCGCTGCCTAAACGAGTCATTTCCGCGAGGCCACGGGTTATCAGCGCCGTTCTGGCATTAGCACCAAAACCAATCCCGTCCGACATACCTGCACCGATAGCGATAACATTTTTTACCGCACCGCCAAGCTGAACGCCAATAAAATCTGGATTACTGTAAACACGGAAGCTTTTACCGCAATGCAACAAATGCTGTAGATCGTCAGTAAACTCGGCATCGGTGGCTGCCAGTGAAATGGCTGTCGGTAAACCCGCCGCCAGTTCTTTCGCAAAACTTGGACCTGAAATAACCGCTAGCGGAATATCATCGCCGAGAACTTCACGAGCGACATCTTGCAGTAACCGTCCGGTTTCAGCTTCCAGACCTTTGGTGGCCCAGACAATACGAGCATCCGCACGCATCAGCGGCTTAATCTGGTGCAGTACATTACCAAAAACATGGCTCGGTACAACAACCAGAATATTACGGCTCGCGCTTAACGCCGTCGACAGATTGCTTTCCAGATGTAATGTATCCGGAAAAGGGACGTCAGGAAGAAAAGCCACATTGCAACGGTCAGCCTGAAGCGTAGCGATATGTTTAGGGTCATGTCCCCATAACACTACGTGGTGACCATTCCTGGCTAGTGTGATAGCGAGAGCGGTGCCGTAAGAACCGGCACCGATAACTGTCATTGAAGCATTAACGCCGTCCATCAGGCATCCTGAGGTTTTTCAGCGCCTTCACCCGCTTGCTGCTGCAAATAGCTCATGAACAATGCATCGAAGTTTACTGGAGCAAGGTTCAGCTGCGGGAAAGTACCACGAGATACAAGGCTGGTGATGCATTCACGTGCATACGGGAACAGGATGTTCGGGCAGTATGCACCCAGGCAATGTGCCAGCTGGTTGCCTTCAATACCGCCGATAGAGAAAATACCTGCCTGCTGTACTTCACACAGGAAAGCAGTCTCTTCGCCCAAAGTTGCAGTAACAGTCACGCGTAAAACAACTTCATACACATCGTCTGCCAGCTGGCTGGAAGCGGTGTCTAAGTCCAGCTTAACTTCTGGCTGCCATTCTTTTTGGAATACGTGAGGTGCTGCCGGGGCTTCAAAAGAAACATCCTTGGTATAAACACGCTGGATCTGGAAAGCCATTTCGGTACTGTTTTGTTCTGACATTATGAAAACCCTTTAATTTTAAATGTGCATAATTCTACGATAATAAATTTATATTGCCTTAGCCAAGCAGCGGATCAAGTCCACCACGAGCGTCTAAGGCATACAAGTCATCGCAACCGCCAATGTGCTGTGCATCAATAAAAATCTGTGGCACCGTCGTTCTGCCACTGCGGCCGATCATCTCTTCCCGCTTTGCCGCATCACCATCAATAGGCAACTCCTGGAAAGTAACACCTTTAGTGTTCAGGAGCGCTTTTGCACGATGGCAATATGGGCATGTCGCTTTGGTATAGATTTCAATTTTCGCCATGATCTACCTGTCTATTCTGCAGATTATTTACCACGAACTAATGGCAGGTTTTCACCTGACCAACCCGAAATACCTTCTTTCAGCAAAGAGACTTTCGCGAAACCCGCTTTATACAGTAAATTTGCAGGCTCCTGAGAAGCCATGCCATTGCTACATACCACAATGAGCGCTTTCTCTTTAAACTTATCCAGCTCACCAAAAGTGCCTTTTTTAATATCACCGGCTGGTACATTGATGGCGTTAGCGATGTGTCCTTTACGGAAATCATCACGTGAACGAACATCAACCACAACAGCATCTTCCTGGTTAATTAAACGGGTTGTTTCGCCACGAGTTATCACTTTTACTTTAGAGGCTAAACCCTTAAAGGTGGTGAACAGTACGGCTGCCAGTAAGCCAACCCACGCCAGGCTGAGGATAGGATGGCGGCCAACGAATTGCATAATTTCTTGCATGGGGGGTAGTCACTCCCGACTATGTATTAAATAAGAAAAACCAGGTAGCGAGTATACATTCGCGTTGCGTCAATTACAGCCAGTCTGGGCGATGTTATGCGTATTCTGCGGTTTGTTACTAAAAAAATGTTGTTTCTGAATAAAACTCGCAATAATTCAAGCCATTTTTGTAAAGAGATGTCTAGTTACCGACTGTCATTTATCGTGAATAAAAATGATTTCACCATTGGAACGATATCTCTGTCACCCAGTCTCAGCATCAAGCGTATACAATAGATTAACGAACATGGATGCAAACTCTTTCAGTATACTATTGCGACAAGGAACGGATTAACAGATGACTGGTAAGCCACTGTTCATCGTGAAATAATCCTAAGCTATGAGGGACACAACAATTTTATTGAAAGTCTGGGCCATAAAACCCGTTATCTACGCCAGCCTGTTCAGTGCTGGTGTTTTGTTGTGCACATTCCCCGCTCACGCCAATAATGCGGAAGAATTGAAGTCTCTGCAGCAAAACATAGCCACTCAGGAACGCCAGGTTCGCCAGCAGCAGCAACAGCGCTCGGTATTACTCAACCAGCTTAGAGCCCAGGAACAAGAGATTGCTGCCGCCAGTAGCAAGCTCCATGAAACCCGAAATACGCTCGCTATTTTAAATCGCCAGGTCGCAGAGATGAACGCTTCTCTGGCAAAGCTGCAAAAACAGCAGGCAACTCAGGAGCGTAACCTGGCAGCGCAGTTAGATGCCGCTTTTCGCCAGGGAGAACACAGTGGCATGCAGTTTCTTCTCAGCGGCGAAGAGAGCCAGCGTGGCCAGCGTCTGCAGGCTTATTTCGGTTATCTGAATGCCGCCCGTCAGCAAACGATTATCGACCTGAGGCAGACCAAAGAAGAAGTCGCTACACAAAAAGCAGCCCTGGAAGAAAAGCAGAGTGAACAACAAACGCTGCTTTACGAGCAACAGGCTCAGCAAGCTAAGCTAGAAAGTGCGCGTAATCAGCGACAAAAAACGCTCGCAAGCCTGGAATCATCGCTCCAGCAGGGTCAGCAGAAGTTAACCGAAATGCGTCAGAATGAGACGCGTCTCCAGAATCAGATAGCCCGTGCCGCGGCGGCTGCCAAAGCCCGTGCCGAGCAAGAAGCACGTGAAGCTCAGAAAGTCCGTGAACGTCAGCAGGAAGCGACCAAAAAAGGGTCCACCTATAAACCAACCGATAATGAACGTTCACTGATTTCACGTACCGGTGGACTCGGTGCGCCAAGAGGTGATGCTTACTGGCCTGCACGTGGTTCATTACTTCATCGCTATGGCGAAAGGCTACAAGGTGAACTACGTTGGAAGGGTATCGTTATTTCAGCGCCAGAAGGTTCTGAAGTGAAAGCCATTGCCGACGGGCGCGTGATCCTTGCCGACTGGCTACAGGGCTATGGCCTGGTTGTGGTCGTGGAGCATGGTAAAGGTGATATGAGTCTCTATGGCTATAACCAAAGCGCGCTGGTCAAAGTCGGCACTCAGGTTCGCGCCGGTCAGCCTATTGCGCTTGTCGGTAGCAGTGGTGGCCAGGGCCGTCCATCACTTTATTTTGAAATTCGCCGCCAGGGCCTGGCCGTCAATCCACAACCGTGGTTGGGGAAATAAGTTTTGCCACTGCTTCGTACATTGCGTGTTCTCTTTAGCTGCGGGTTAATGCTGACTGGCTCAGCATTTGCCGGCAAACTGGCGATTGTCATTGACGACTTTGGCTATCGTCCGTCTCAGGAAAATCAGATCCTGGCTTTATCTCCCAATATCTCTGTTGCCGTACTTCCTAATGCACCTCATGCTCACGAAATGGCCGTCAAGGCTCATAATCTGGGGCATGAGGTGTTAATTCATCTCCCGATGGCACCATTGAGCAAGCAGCCACTGGAAAAAGACACGCTGCGCCCAGAAATGAGCAGCAGTGAGATAGAGCGTATTATTCGTGATGCGGTCAATAAAGTTCCCCATGCTGTTGGCCTGAATAACCATATGGGCAGCGCCATGACCTCAAATCTGTTTGGTATGCAGAAAGTGATGCAGGCGCTGGAGCAATATAATCTCTTTTTCCTTGATAGCATGACCATCGGTAATAGCCAGGCAATGCGCGCGGCTAACGGCACCCGGGTTAAGGTGATTAAACGTAAGGTCTTTCTTGATGATAGCCAGAAAGAGGCTGATATTCGTACTCAGTTCAACCGGGCGATACAAGTAGCGCGCAAGACAGGCTCTGCTATTGCCATCGGCCACCCCCATCCGTCCACTGTTCGCGTTCTTAAGCAAATGGTCTCTGATTTACCTTCAGATATTACCCTGGTCCGTCCGAGTAGCTTACTGAACGAAACTTATACCGATACCTCTACGCCAGTCAGGCCAACAACACCGCAGACTAAGCCCGTAAAAACGCCTCCGCGTAATCCGTTCCGTGGTGTACAGCTTTGTAAACCTAAGCAGCCGATAGAGCCAGTCTACGTTACGACTTACTTTAATGTGCTGATAGAGACTTTCGGTGGTGTTAAAGATCGTGCGATAAACTATCTGATACAGCAGTGGCCAGCGACGACAGAGCATCAAGTAACAGAGAAACACTGATTTAGCTCCAGGATGCGCCGCAGATAATACAGAGACAGACTCAGTTACCGGGTATCAAAGCGGTCTGTTTCTCTGCACTCACCACACTGAAATTTAATACTACAAATGAATTAAATGGCGGTTTTTTAATTCAAAAAATCACTTATTTACGCATTATTAACCATTTCTAATAACTCCCGTCATTATGCGGGATCTCATTGTAATGTTATAATCAGGGTAATTCACGCCTGAGACATACGGTCTTACGGCTCTCATCTTTTAAAGGTTAAGCATATGATTATTGTGACTGGCGGCGCTGGCATGATCGGCAGCAACATTATTAAATCTCTTAACGAGAAAGGTTACAGAGACATTCTGGTTGTTGATAACCTGAAAGACGGAACCAAATTCGTTAACCTTGCTGACCTCGATATCGCAGACTATATGGATAAAGAAGATTTTCTTATCCAATTGCTAGCGGATGAGTCGTTTGGTGATGTTGAAGCCGTATTCCATGAAGGAGCCTGCTCTTCAACCACTGAGTGGGATGGTAAGTACATGATGGATAATAACTATCAGTACTCTAAAGAGCTGCTTCATTATTGTCTTGATCGTGAAATTCCATTTTTGTACGCCTCCTCTGCGGCAACCTATGGTGGCCGTAACCAGGATTTTATCGAGTCTCGTCAGTATGAGCAGCCGCTAAACGTTTACGGCTACTCTAAATTCCTGTTCGACGAATATGTTCGTCAAATTCTGCCTGAAGCTAACTCTCAGATTACTGGTTTTCGCTATTTCAATGTCTACGGACCGCGTGAAGGGCATAAAGGAAGTATGGCCAGCGTCGCTTTCCATTTAAATAATCAATTAAACAATGGCGAGAACCCGAAATTATTCGAAGGCAGTGACAGTTTCAAACGTGATTTTGTTTACGTGGGTGATGTTGCTGCGGTTAATCTGTGGTTCTGGGAAAACGGTGTATCCGGTATTTATAACTGTGGAACAGGCCGCGCAGAATCATTCCAGGCGGTAGCCGATGCAGCACTAGCTTTCCACAAACAAGGCAGCATTGAATACATACCTTTCCCGGATAAACTCAAAGGACGCTACCAGGCATTTACCCAAGCTGACCTGACGAATCTGCGTGCTGCTGGCTACGATAAGCCATTCAAAACCGTAGCCGAAGGCGTTGCGGAATATATGAAATGGCTAAACCCTGGTGTGTAAGCAGGCTAAATAACGCATGAAAATTCTGGTGATTGGCCCGTCATGGGTGGGTGACATGATGATGTCACAAAGTCTTTATCGTACGCTCAAGGCGCGATATCCCCAGGCAATAATCGATGTGATGGCACCTGCATGGTGCCGTCCTCTGTTAGCACGGATGCCTGAAGTGAATGAAGCTATTGCCATGCCGCTCGGGCATGGTGCACTGGAGCTTAGCGAACGCCGGCGGTTAGGCCATAGCCTGCGAAATAAAGGCTATGACCGGGCTTATATTCTGCCTAATTCGTTTAAATCTGCCCTGGTACCTTTTTTTGCGGGTATCAAGCAGCGAGTCGGCTGGCGCGGAGAAATGCGTTATGGCTTGTTAAATGATATTCGTGTTTTGGACAAACCCGCCTTCCCTTTGATGGTGCAGCGTTATGTCGCCCTGGCCTATGACAAGTCATTAATAGCATCAGCTAAAGATCTGCCACAGCCGCTGTTATGGCCAAAACTTAGTGTGACTGAAGATGAGCAGGCTCGTCTGTGTAGCGCGTTCTCACTTGACAGAACAAGGCCGATTATCGGTTTTTGTCCGGGTGCAGAGTTTGGCCCGGCGAAACGCTGGCCGCATTATCACTATGCCACTCTTGCCGGAAAGCTTATTGATAGCGGGTATCAGGTCGTACTCTTTGGCTCCGCTAAAGATAAAGACGCCGGAAACGATATTCTGGCGACACTAACGCCCTCACAACAAGACTGGTGTCGTAACCTTGCCGGCGATACACAGCTTGAACAAGCGGTTATCCTGCTTTCAGCCTGTCAGGGTGTCGTCACCAATGATTCAGGTTTGATGCATATTGCCGCCGCACTGGGCCGTCCATTGGTCGCTCTTTATGGTCCAAGCAGCCCTGATTTCACCCCACCACTCTCACATCAAGCCAAAGTGATTCGTTTAATTGAGGGTTACCATAAAGTCCGTAAAGGTGATGCGGCAGAAGGTTATCATCAGAGCCTGATTGATATTACCCCGGATAGCGTGCTGATTGCCCTAACGGATTTACTGACTTCCGGTAAGGATAACTAATGCGGGTACTTATCGTTAAAACCTCTTCAATGGGTGACGTTCTGCATTCACTGCCCGCGCTGACTGATGCGATGCAAGCCGTACCTGGGATCCGTTTTGACTGGGTTGTGGAAGAAGGATTTGCACAGATCCCCTCCTGGCACCCGGCGGTCGACCAAGTGATACCTGTTGCCATCCGCCGCTGGCGAAAAAGTTGGTTTTCTGCTGAAAATCGTGCCGATCGTAAGCGGTTTTATCAGGCGTTACGCCGCCAAAATTATGATTGTATTATTGACGCACAAGGTTTGGTTAAAAGTGCCGCCCTGGTGACCCGTAAGGCCTTGGGGAGCAAACATGGCTTCGACTGGCACAGTGCCAGAGAACCTTTAGCCAGCCTTTTTTATAACCACCGTCATACTGTCCTATGCCAGCAACACGCAGTTGAGCGAATCCGAGAATTATTTGCTCAAAGTCTCGGTTATAACAAACCGAGTCAGCCTGGTGATTATGATATTGCCCGCTATTTTCCGACTCATCTGAATGATAATACGGGAAACTATGCCGTATTCTTACATGCCACCACCAGAGATGATAAACACTGGCCAGAAACACACTGGCGGGATTTACTGGGATTAATGGCAAATAGTGGTTTAAGTATTAAGCTTCCATGGGGTGCTCCACACGAAGAAGCCCGAGCCAGAAGACTGGCTGAAGGCTATAGCTTTGTTGAGGTCTTACCACGCATGAGCCTTGAAGAGGTTGCCGGAGTTCTGGCAGGTGCCAAATTTGTCGTGTCGGTTGATACCGGGCTAAGTCATCTCACTGCAGCCCTGGCAAGACCCAATATCACCCTGTATGGCCCCACCGATCCGGGTTTAATTGGTGGTTATGGGAAAAATCAGTTTACGTTACGTAGAGGGGATAAAATGACGGATATTCTTCCCGAAGACGTACTAAAATCACTAAAAGATGAAATTCATAGATGAAAAGCCTCTTAAAACAAATCTATCGGTATACTCATCCAAGAGCATACCGACATAACGAAAATTTATGGCCCTATGTAAAGATAAAAAGGGCCCATCAGGGGCATATTTCTGAACTGAGTATCAATGGAAAACCCATACCCATCTCAGATATCAGTGCACTACAAGGCAAGTTTAAAGGGGATTTGTTACTCATAGCCTCCGGCCCATCAGTTAAAGAAACCGATTTTTCAACGCTAACAGAAACTCCTGCGATGGGGGTTAACGGGGCAATTTCCTTACAAGCAGGTATCAATTTTAACTTTTATGTTGTTATCGATATGACTTTTATCGATCAGCGTCAATCTATCATTAAAGAAATTATTTCTCGGGAAGATCTTTATTTCTTTACAACGGCTCATGGTATTTTAAAAATCGTTAATAAATTTGGTCACCATAAAATAAAATGTAATATATGCCTGATAGAGGATGCTTGCTATAGAATATATCAACCCGCGATCTCTGAGAATAAAATAAAAGAACAATACCAAAAATCACCTGATGTTATGTTTGATAAAAACAATGAATGCATTGCTTTTAACAAAGATATCAGAACTGGAATATTTGACTCCGGTACTGTTGCTTATTGGGCATTACAAATTATTTACTATTTAGGTTTCCAGAGAGTTATTATTGCTGGTCTGGATATGAATAATTTTAATCAACCCAGGTTCTATGAGGCTTCCAATGATCAACTTCCTTCGTTTCTCGAAGAGAAATTAAATTCATTCATTATTCCTTCCTTCAGTCTGGCCAGTTGTATTTTCAAAGAAAAAAATGTATCCGTGGTCAATCTGTCAAAACACAGTGCAATAGACTCATCTATTTTTAAAAAGTTGAATACTTATGATCTTTAATAAAAAAACAGTACCATTTTTAATGGTTTTTATGTTTTCACTATTTCTTTTTTCTCTGCCTATTTTCGGCGGTCAAAAACTAGTTAACAATTTATTTCATGCATCTTTGATTTTTTTTATTGTTTCATTAATTATTTATCGCAATAATATTTTTGAAGAAATAAAAAAGAGTACAGATTATCAGTTATATAAAAATGGAATAATTATTATATCTGTTTTTCTGTTCTATTATTCCTTAAGTGGGATCTGGAATGAAGAACCCATAGATATTTCAAATGAATTTACTCATAGCTTATATATTATTGCTTTCATTATTATATTTAAGACTGCAAGCCTATATTTAAATCGCGTTCGCATTTATAGCATCATTGCTATCGCGATAACATGCTTATGCCTGTTAACTATAATTTTCGCTGATAAAAATCATATTTTCACATCACGGTTAAATAAAAGCTTTTTATGGGCCCCATCAAATGTTATCGATCTTGGCGGTTACTTTGCTATAGGCATACTATTGATTTTTATGGTCATTCGTGACACGGGTAAGAAATGGCTTTATTTTCCGGCACTGATTTTATTTATTGGACTATTACTAACACAAAGCCGCAACCCATTATTCTCACTTATCCTGGCAAGTTTACCGCTACTATTATTATTCAAAAAAACCAATCGATACAATCTTAAATTTATAGTTTCAATACTGCTTGCAATCAGTCTGATAGTTATTTTCATGTATTATAACAGCAGTTTATTTTCACGTATCAGTCAAAGTTATAATTCAGGTTTTGTTCGGTTAGGAATATGGCAAAATGCTTTTGAGCTATTTTTACAGAAACCCATTTTAGGATGGGGATTTGGCAAAAACCTGGACTTCATCAATAGCCTTAAGCAACATATTACTACCACTCATAGTATCTATCTCGCTGTGCTATTAAAGGGCGGAATTGTGGGTATGGTGACATTTTTACTGATGATTGGTTATAGCCTGAAAATAGCATTTTCCGCTTTTAGAAAGGGTTATGCGCTTGAATGTTGCCTGTTTATATTTGCCCTGTTATTTTATGCAACTCAAGGTATGTTCGTTATCGCCAACCCTGATACATCCTGGATGTTGTTCTGGCTACCTGTTGCCGTTATATATAGCACCCTGAATATAAATAGCTGTTCAAAATAGTCACTCAGACAGCCGATAAACATCATTGATTATCGGCTGTCTGCTCTCTGACCAGGTGTTAAATTCAACAATCATGATTCTTAGATCTTGTCAGATTTATACACAACATACTGTATATAAAATACGGAAATTGGTAGCCGATAAATAACCTGTCTTATTCAGCAACTTTCTCTACATGAGACAAGAATTTACGCTGTTCAATCTCTTTCATAATTAATTCAGGAAGTTCATTACTCTCATGGATTTTCCCGGACGGAATAATAATTTGGCAGGCTTCATTATAACCAGGGGACCATAATTTATTATTCGAAATGATATTTTTATATATCGCAACTAATGGTTTTTTCCATGCCGCAGAGATATGTACAATTGAGGTATCAGGTGAAATGATTAAATCAGCTTCATGAACCAGCGCCATCACATGATAGAGTGTTTTAAACGGATTTATTACTACTTTTTCTGGTAAGGATATTTTAATTTCTTCACGATGATCTAACAAGACAATATGTATATCAGAATGCTTTGCTAATAGATTATGAATAATAGTTTCTAATTGTTTTTGAGAAATACATCGATCATTATTCCCAGCAAATATATTAATCAATATTTTTTTATTAGGACCATTCGTCTCATTAAATTTTTTCACATCTTCAAATACTCCAGCAGGCAGATGTAAATCGTATGGCAATACTTTACCTGGAGGTAGTTCAAGATACTCAGAAAGTTTCACTAATGAATTAACTATATGTTGATTAACACAGTCA
This sequence comes from Klebsiella sp. BIGb0407, assembly GCF_024807845.1. GTDB lineage: Bacteria > Pseudomonadota > Gammaproteobacteria > Enterobacterales > Enterobacteriaceae > JGM124. The sequence continues at coordinate 57,806 of NZ_JANUEQ010000011.1, read as the reverse complement.
AAATCAAATGATTTGCTATAGAAATTCAGTTTATTCCATTTGTTAAAACCAAATACTAATCGAGGATTAATTTGATTAAATAGTCTCATCCGATGTACAGGAACACCTAAAAGAGATGGGTCAATAATAAGATCATATTGGTTTTTAGCTAGCTTTTTAATTACTTCTTTTGGTACGTTATGATTGAATTTCTTATTAAAATAGGATGAGTCGACATCATCAGCCTCATATATATTGCGAATATAAGGATTGTATTTCATTACTTTACTATTATTTTTTGTCAGTAAGAAATCAACGGCATATCCACCATCATGTAGTGCTTTGACTAATGCACTATCAACGATTACATCACCGATAGCCCCCTCATTACGCAAGAGGAGGATATTTTTAATCGCGATCTCATCAGGTTGATTTTTTTCTTTTAAATCCCAAATGGTTTTAGCAATAAAAATGCGGGAAAATGATTTAACATCTTTGATGAAGTAGTTTCTACGTCTATTTAAAGACCTTATTTTTTTTAAGCCATCGCTGAAAAAAGATACTACTTTTCTTTTAATCATAGCAACTCACCATTATACATATTCATCTGACTAAAAAACTAAACCGTAAGAACCCAAGTATGCACAAACAAGAAAAAATGAGAATGTTTGTGACCAGCCACTACCAAAAACAACGAAATATTTACATCATTATCCAATCACTCTGGAAGAAGTTAACCATCGTCATTACTTGCCAGTAATGGCTAATCATATCAGTTATATTACCATGCTTTTTTTATAAAAATTATGTATTTTACGGGTGATTCCAAAAATACAGGGCGATTTATAGTACAACTTAATAGCAAAACCCACTATCTGATTGGGGGATATGCCTATATCTGCTGAGTCTCAGGAGAACACAGCATGTTTACCCGCTGCCACTGATGTTAAATTTGAGTTAAGTAGCTAATTTATTATAAAAAATACAGGCTGTTCAGGACAGTATCTGGAAAGTGTTTCTGCTATATGCCAATCAAAAGAACTTAATATCCAGTTTGGTTGCTATATAGATGACGAAAATATTATTAACCAATATGCTGATTAATAATATTTTTTCATCATTCAGATAACTATGAGACAGTAATACTTTAGAAAAAAAATCAAAAAAACTTACTGATACTCTACCTACGACATTTTAGTTTTTACGTAGAAATTGAATATCTATAGTTCTAAGATCTGAGCAACTATATGAAAAACTTGGTCTGCTGAGATTGAACTTAATGGGCGTGGGTGCTTATTCTCATCAAGCTCGACCTTTAAAATATGATGTAATTCTTGATCCTGGTAAGGTCCCGTATATTCGGGCTGCGCCTCGGAGTATAAGCTTACCGTTGGTTTTTTAAGTGCTACCGCCAGATGTAGCGGCCCGGTATCACCCGTCACCAACACATTAAAGCTATCAATTACAGTCAGTAGTTTTAAGAGTGTCGTTTTACCTACTGTCGAAACAACATTCTGGCAAATCTGTGAGGGCAACAGGGCGAAAAACTGTTGTTCCAGATCACTTTCCCTGGCACCACCCAATAAGATTATCTGACATGAAGGGTATGCAGCAACTAACCGTTCTGTCAGTTCAACAAATCGCTCAACGGGCCAGCAGCGACTCATTTCTGAAGCCCCTAATTGAAAACCAATTTTTAAAATACCATCATCAACAGCACGCTCAAAATCTACAGGAACTTGCATATCAATAACATCATTCCTGCAACCGAGTTGCGTAAGAAGATCTAACTTTCGCTGAATTAGATGCCCATTATAATATTGATGATAATGATTTAACCACGGAAGCACTCTATCAGATGTTCGATAATTATCTCTGACAATATATTCAGTTCCGGAAAGCACCGCGCACAATATATCATATGGCATATACGAGTGGAGAATAACGGTTAATTGTGGTCGAAACTGCTTTAATTCTTTGCTGAGTCGATACGCATCACGAATTTTATTATCCCAGTAGAGGACTCGACTAAACCATGGACTATTTTCAACTAATTGGCTATTTTTTTTGCTCGAAACTAATAATAATTCTGCATTTGGATAACGCTGTTTAAGAGCAATAATTGCTGGTGTATTAAACATGAAATCGCCGAGGGCAGTCGTAGAATAGATTGCTATCCTCTGAAATTCCATACTGCTATCAATTACCATGCCTTTCTTTAAATTTGGCTTAAAGAAATGGTATACTGATAACAACCAATCAATATATTTTACTTTATATTCTTTCATCTAAACATGCGCTCTTTTAATATTATTATATTCAGCTAAAGTCATGCCTGTAACCTGCGGTTGTAACCAAGTAAATAGCTTTTCAAGGTCCTGGTAGAGCAGCTCGATATCTTCATCCGTTTTAAATGTTGGACTACCGCCTGGCATATACTCTGATGAGTGCAGCATATACTCGACATAATCGCTGCCATCAGCCAGCGTTTTTTCAACCACTTGCTGCATCGTTGCTAAATTTCCGCCCATTGGTCGTAACCAATGCACCGAAGGGGATCGTGTTTTTCCTCTTAATTTGTCGTAGCCTGTTTTGATGGTATTCATAAAGGCAGAGTGCTTATATTGAATACTCATAGGCACTTGCAGTAATGAAGAGTTCCCCTGCTGGCTGATATTATCTATATCCATGAAATAAGCCTGGGTTGGGAAAGCGCGATAATCTGTCCCACCTTTTCCATCGGGCGATCCTTTTGCTCCACGCCAGTCGACTTTAGGGGTCACAGAGCAATCTACCTGATAACCATGTTCAATCAGCAATGCGGCATAGCGCTCATCAAACGCCCAGCGACCAGCACGATGGCTAATCATCTTGGTCTGAAATGTGTCCTCCAATAACTGTGTCATAAAACTTATTTTCTGTTTCATCACATCATCAGAATACTCAATAAGATAAGGCTTATAACGCCAGTCATCATTGGTGAGTGCTATTAGCGGCGGGCTATTCCACGCATGCAGATGCATACCAATCTCAGCGGTATTACGCGCAATAACATCTCTGGCAAATTCGACATAAAATGGGTCAATCGCCATTTCATAATTGGTCAGATAAACGGGCTTAAAACCATATTTCTCACATAACGCCTGAAACCTGGGAAGATAACGTGCATTTTCAGTTGTAAGATTACTGTTCTTTTGCCAAAGATTGTCACCTTCGGTATCGATCGTTATCAAAAATGCAGGCTTCGTCACTAGAATATATCCCCGTATTTATATCTCGTGTCATTTTAGAGCAAGACAAAGCTTCTCTCAATCGATCTCATCACCTAAAATCAGGGGATGAGTCTCCAGTGATAAATAAATTATGACTTCAAGCACATCATTTCTGAAACAGTTAAAACCATCTCGTATTCTGGTGATCCAACTACGTCACCATGGCGATATGCTACTGATAACACCAGTAATTTCGGCATTAAAACAAAACTCACCACAATCAGAAATTGATGTTCTGCTTTATGAAGAAACCAGAGATATACTGCGGGCAAACCCTGAAATAGCACAGATACACGGTATTGATCGTCACTGGAAAAGACTGGGAAAGCTCCAACAGTTACGTCATGAATCAGCCCTGTTACGCACCCTACGACAACGCAATTATGACATTGTCATTAATCTTGCCGACCAGTGGCGTAGTGCGATTATCACCGCCCTGACCGGTGCGTCAGTGCGTATTGGTTTTGACTTTCATAAACGACAGAATCCACTCTGGCGGTGGTGCCATACTCATCTGGTCTCAACAGATGGACACGCAGAAAAACATACCGTTGAAAAAAACCTTTCCGCTCTGGTACCTTTGGGTATCAATGCCAATAACATCAATGCCACAATGAGCTACACCCCTGAGGACTGGCAAACCTGCCAGAGCTTACTCCCTGAAGTGGCACAACAGAATTATATTGTTATCCAGCCCACTTCTCGCTGGTTTTTTAAATGCTGGCGTGAAGAGAATATGAGCCAAGTTGCCAATGAACTCTCTCTAACCGGTAAACACATCATTTTTACCTCCGGGCCAGATGTCAGAGAAATTGAAATGATTGATAAAATCATTTCAGGCTGTACTTCGCCGCACATTACCTCTTTAGCCGGGAAACTGACGCTCCGTCAACTCGCAGCACTCATCGATCACGCTCAGCTGTTTATCGGGGTCGATTCCGTGCCAATGCATATGGCTGCAGCCTTAAAAACACCGTTAGTTGCCTTATTCGGACCATCAAAATTAGTTTTCTGGCGGCCCTGGCAGGCAGAAGGTGAAGTGTTATGGGCGGGCGATTATGGGCAGTTACCCGATCCTGATGATATCGATACGAATACTCAGGAACGCTATCTTGACCAGATCCCCGTTGACCAGGTTATTGCCGCAGCAAAAAGGTTACTGCCATGAAAAAATACCGCTTAGCGCTTATCAGGCAAAAATATCGCCCTGATGGCGGTGCCGAACGCTTTGTTTCGCGCGCACTCGAAGCCCTGGATGAACATGATATCGAACTGAACGTCATAACCCGCGAATGGCAGGGTGCTTCCAAACCCGAGTGGCATATCCATATCTGTAATCCTTTTAAATGGGGCCGAATCAGTCGCGAACGGGGTTTTGCCCATGCAGCCCGGGCATTATGGGAAAAACAGCAGTTTGATTTAGTCCAGAGCCATGAACGTATTGCAGGATGTGATATTTATCGTGCCGGGGATGGCGTCCATCAATGCTGGCTGGAGCAACGCCAGCGCATCTTACCGGCATGGCAAGGGAAGCATCTATTCAAGAGCCGCTATCATCGCTACGTGATGAATGCTGAACGTGAAATGTATGCATCATCAGCTCTGAAAGGTGTTATCTGCAATGCTGAAATGGTGAAACAGGAAATCATTGATACCTTCGCAGTGCCTGCCAGTAAAATCACCGTTATCTACAATGCTGTGGATCAACAGCGCTTTATTCCCCCTTCTGAACAGGAATTCATCGCTCTGCGCAAACAATGGCAGATTCCGCTGAATGCAACCTGCTTTGTGTTCGTCGGTTCAGGTTTTGAACGTAAGGGGCTCGCACAGGCTATTAAGGCAATAGCGCCAACCGATCGTCACCTTATTGTTATTGGTAAAGATAAAGAAGCCTCTCGTTATCAAAATCTTGCCAGAACGCTAGGCTGTGAAGCTCGGGTGCACTTCTTTGGCATGCAGCATGAGACGTTGCCCTTTTATCAGATGGCGGATGGCTTACTCCTGCCCACACTTTATGATCCTTTTCCTAATGTCATTCTTGAAGCCATGTCTTGCGGTTTACCCGTGATAACCTCAACTCGCTGCGGCGGCGCAGAGTTTATTACTCAGGGGAAAAATGGTTATTTTTGTGATGCTCTTGATATTGTCTCACTGCAAGAAGCGATTATGGCTCTCCCCGCGCGCGCGCTGGGATCAACTCAGGGATTGCTCGCCCGAGAAAAAATATTGCCTTGTACTTCCGCACGGCTATCATCTCAACTAATTGATTTATATCAAAAAGTAATGGATGCATAATATGAATGTTTTATTTATTATCGATGGGCTTCCCGGCGGCGGTGCTGAAAAAGTGGTATTAACGCTTGCCGAGAATTTTATTCGGGAAGGAGATAACGTGTCGTTGTTTTCATTGCGGGATGTTTGTGACTACCCGATCCCTACCGGATTGCATTACCAGGTTATTAAAGACACAGATAAATCACCCTGGCGGAAGCTTACAGAGCTTTCACGTCGTGCTCGTTTATTGGATAAAGCACTGGAACAAGCTGAAAAAACGGGTAAATTTGACCTGATACTGTCGAATCTTCATAAAACAGATCGCATTGTTGCACGAAGTAAAATGCTGAAGTCACGCCCACTCTGGTTCTGCCTGCATGGCGTGTTTTCGACCTCTTATTTAGGGCACCGGACAGGATTCAATCGCTGGCTTAAAAAGCAAAAAATCAAACAGGTTTATCAGAACCGTAATGTAATTACCGTTTCAGCCGCTGTTGGCAAGGATCTCGTAGAGGTCTGTGGCGTGACTCCCTCAAAATTACGTACTATTTATAATCCTTTTGATCTCGAAGCTATCAGACAGAGTTCAGAACAACCCTGCGACATTCCAGAACAGGACTACATTATTCATGTCGGCCGCTTCCATCAGGCTAAGCGTCATGACCGTTTGCTTCAGGCTTATGCACAAAGCCATATCAAGGCACCATTGTTACTCCTGGGCCAGGGTAACGCCGAACAAACAGCTAAAATAACAGCACTCGCTAAAGAGCTCGGAATTAGCGATCGCGTCATTTTGAAGGGCTTTCAGGCTAATCCACTCCCCTGGATAAAATCGGCCCGGTTATTAGTGTCCAGTTCTGATAGTGAGGGCTTTGGTAACGTTCTGGTTGAGGCATTGATAGTGAATACGCCGGTTGTCAGCACCCGCTGTCCGGGCGGGCCCGCTGAAATACTGATTGGGGAGTTAGCACGGGGACTGAGCGACCTCGATAGCGCTTCGCTCGCCAGAACAATGAAAGATATTTACGATAATCCACCACCGATAGATCAAAACACGCTACAACGCTTCAGTATTAAGATTATCTGCGAACAATATCGAGAGAATATTACCTTCCATAATTAATTCTCTTTGCTAAAGATGTAATGGCTGGCAAATCAGGAATCCTCAACCGGCAAGAAACTGAGGATAAATATACAGCCAGTAAGAAGGATTATTTTGAGAAAATCCTAAAGTGGCGGCTAGTTTTTGTTAGCCTCAACAAAAGTAATAGATTTACAGATGACGAATGCTTAGAATTCGTGCGCCGATAATCAAGAACGGGTAACTCGCTTGGAATCACTGTATACCGCCCTGATCTATCTTATCCAGCCCTTTGTGTGGGTGCGGTTATTACTGCGTAGTCGTAAAGCCCCCGCCTATCGTAAACGCTGGTTAGAACGCTATGGTTTCTGCCATGGGAAGGTTGCGCCAGACGGAATCCTACTGCATTCAGTATCAGTGGGTGAAACACTGACGGCGATACCTTTAGTCCGTGCGCTCAGACATCGCTACCCGACCTTACCTATTACCGTAACGACCATGACACCTACAGGGTCGGAACGTGCGCAGTCGGCATTTGGCAAAAATGTCCATCATGTTTATTTGCCCTATGACTTGCCCTGTGCCATGAATCGCTTTTTCGATACAACGCGTCCAAAATTGGTCATTGTTATGGAGACAGAGCTCTGGCCGAATATGATAGCCATACTCCATAAAAGAAAAATTCCTCTCGTTATTGCCAATGCACGCCTTTCTGAACGTTCAGCGAAGGGTTATAAAAAATTAGGTCATTTCGCCCGGCGTTTGATGAGTCGAATCACGCTGATAGCCGCTCAAAATGAAGAAGATGGCCAGCGCTTCATCGACTTAGGGCTTAAACGCAATCAGTTGACTGTTACCGGAAGTCTCAAGTTTGATATTTCTGTGACCCCTGAGCTTGCAGCAAGAGCCATTGCCCTCAGAAGTCAGTGGGCCCCACATCGTAAAGTGTGGATTGCTGCGAGTACCCATGACGGGGAAGAGCGCATTATTCTTGAAGCCCATCGCCAGTTGCTGGAATCTTTCCCGGACTTGCTATTAATTCTTGTCCCTCGTCACCCTGAACGCTTTGCCGATGCCCAAACGCTGATAAGAAAAGCGGGCTTCAGCTATATATTACGTAGCAGTAATGAGGTCCCATCAACCAGTACTCAGGTTGTCATCGGCGATAGCATGGGCGAGTTGATGCTCCTGTACGGTATTGCTGATATCGCTTTTGTCGGTGGCAGCCTGGTGGAACGCGGTGGGCATAACCCGCTAGAACCCGCAGCACATGCTATCCCGGTGTTGATGGGAACACATACTTTCAACTTTAAGGACATCTGCGCTAAATTACAGCAAGCCGATGGATTAATTACGGTTACCGATGCAGAGTCTATCGCCAAAGAGATATCAACCTTACTGACCGATGAAGACTATCGTCTCTATACGGGACGCCATGCAGTGGAATTTCTTCATCAAAATCAGGGTGCTCTTCAGCGACTGCTGCAAATTCTTGAACCCTATCTGCCACAACGGAGTCACTAGTGGCTTATCGCCTTTCTGTTGTGATGATAGCGAAAGATGCAGCGGAGCTTCTACCAGACTGCCTTGCGTCAGTTGCGTTTGCAGATGAAATCATCCTGCTCGATTCAGGCAGCACTGATGCTACCCTGGAAATAGCACGGGCAGCTGGCGCTAAAACCTTTATTAATACCGCATGGCAGGGTTATGGTTTACAGCGTCAGCTCGCACAGAATCACGCCAGTGGTGATTATATTTTGATGATCGATACGGATGAACGGGTGAGTACTGAGCTTGCCAGTGCAATAAAAGAGGCGCTTACCGCCCCCCAACCCAATACCGTCTATAGCATTGCGCGGCGCAACTTATTTCTTGGTCGCTTCATGCGTCATAGCGGCTGGTATCCGGACCGAGTTATTCGCCTCTATGCTCGCGAACAGTATCAGTATAATGATAACCAGGTTCATGAATCGCTAAATACTGCCGGAGCCAGGACTGTCGCTCTCAAGGGCGATTTATTGCATCTCACCTGCCGTGATTTTGCCTCTTTTCAACGTAAACAGCTCAACTACGCAACTACCTGGGCACACGAACGGCATCAGCAGGGGAAAAAAGTTTCTCTGATGGCTATCTTTAGCCACACTTTAGGTGCATTTTTTAAAACACTCATTCTCAGAGCCGGTTTTCTTGACGGTAAACAAGGTCTGTTGCTGGCCGTGGTCAATGCGCAATATACCTTTAATAAATACACTGAGCTTTGGGCATTAAATCACCAATATACAGAGCAAGAGCGAAGATGAGCACTAGAGCCATTTATCCCGGAACTTTTGACCCTGTCACCAACGGTCATCTTGATATTGTGACACGTGCCGCCGCGATGTTTGATACGGTGGTATTCGCTATCGCAGCCAGTCCCAGTAAAAATACCTTATTTACCCTCAATGAGCGGGTTGCTCTTGCCGAAAAAGCGGTAGCCGCACTCCCTAATGTTGAGGTCGTCGGTTTTAGTGATTTGATGGCCAATTTTGCACGTAATACTCAGGCCAACATTCTGATCCGTGGTTTACGTACCGCTGCCGATTTTGAATATGAGATGCAGCTGGCCTCTATGAATCGCCATTTGATGTCAGATCTGGAAAGCGTTTTTCTGATGCCGGCAAAAGAGTGGTCATTTATCTCCTCTACACTGGTTAAGGAAGTGGCTCGCCATCATGGCGATGTATCGCACTTCCTACCTGAACACGTTCACCAGGCGTTGCTCGAGCGCCTTAAATAATCAATGCTGACAACGACGGCAATAGTAAGTACTGCGTTGCCCGTGCTTACTGGCGCTGATTGCCGTACCGCAGGTGCGGCAAGCTTCGCCTTCCCGCCCATATACTTGAAGTTCCTGAGCAAAATATCCCGGCTTACCATCTGACTGCAGAAAATCCTTCAGCGTGGTTCCCCCTTGCTCAATAGAACGCGTCAGAACCGCTTTAATCACCATAACCAGTCGTTTATATTCAGCAGGTGACAGGGAGTTAGCAAGACGGTCCGGATGAATACCCGCGGCAAATAAAGACTCGCTGGCATAGATATTTCCGACGCCCACCACCAGCTTATTATCCATTAACCAGGGTTTAATCGCCGTTTTCTTACTGGCGGACTTCTCTTGCAGGTAACGAGGGTTAAATTCATCGCTCAGCGGCTCAGGGCCGAGATGTGACAATACACTGCATTCTTCCAGCGTTGGCGTCCACAACCAAGCTCCAAAGCGACGAGGGTCGGTATAACGCAGTACCTTGCCGTTATCCATCACCAGGTCAACATGATCGTGTTTCTGGGCCGGACTCTCTTCTGCGAGAATTCGCAGGCTACCCGACATCCCGAGATGAATAATAATCCAGCCATCGGCCAGCTCCACCAGCAGGTATTTTGCTCGCCGTTGGACACTGAGTACGGTTTTATCGCTGAGAGCATGAATCTCATCAGATACCGGCCAGCGTAAACGCCCGTTACGTACCACGGCATGTAAAATTTTGGCACCAACCAGATGTGGTTCAATACCACGACGACTGGTTTCTACCTCGGGTAATTCAGGCATGACTCCCCCGTATAAAGGATTGAGCGGTCAGAGATGTGATAGTAGCCCGAGCAAAGATGAAGATAAATACCCGTCATGCTTCAAGTTACCAGGGTGCTGCCAGAAGGGAAAAACAGGTGATGCTCAGATTCAAGACATAAAAAAACCCGGCAAGCCGGGTTTTTAGCAAAGTTACAAAAATTATTTAATTTTTGCTTCTTTGTAGAGAACGTGCTGACGTACTACTGGATCAAACTTTTTAAGTTCCAGTTTTTCCGGTTTAGTACGTTTGTTCTTCGTAGTGGTATAGAAATGACCAGTACCAGCAGAAGAAACCAGCTTGATTTTCTCACGAATACCTTTAGCCATGATTTATTTCCTCTAAGTACTTAGTACTTTTCGCCACGGGCACGCAGTTCGGAAAGAACTGTATCAATGCCTTTTTTATCGATTACACGCATACCTTTAGCAGATACACGCAGTGTGACAAAACGCTTCTCGCTCTCAACCCAAAAACGGTGAGAGTGCAGGTTAGGCAGGAAACGGCGTTTGGTCGCGTTCATTGCGTGGGAACGGTTATTACCGGTCACCGGACGCTTGCCAGTAACTTGGCAGACTCGGGACATGTCTATTCTCCAAAAATCAAATTAGCTCGAGCTTCGTATAGGGTTATGGCGCCTCGTCAGGCCGCTAGCCTGGTCCCTGGCGGTTCAATGCGAACCACAGTGCCAGGCGCATAATGCCAAACCCGAGATTCTCAAAGGTGGCGTAGTATACGCTGAGTAAGGCACGTGCTCAAGTCCCGAACAGACAAAGATCCTTACGGATCGTGTGAATTGTTCTAAATCCACCCTCTTTCGGCGAAAGAAACGTACTCTCCTTGACCAATTACCAGATGATCAAGCACCCGAATATCCACTAATAAGCAGGCCTTGACAATATGAGACGTTATCATACGGTCTGCTTTACTCGGCTCAGCAATACCAGATGGGTGGTTGTGCGCTAGTATAACCGCCGCAGCGTTAGATTTCATCGCTTCGCGAATAATTTCTCTGGGATGGACTTCAACATGCCCCAGCGAGCCGCTAAACAAGCGCTCAGATTTAATAATATGATGTTGGTTATTGAGAAATAAAACTAAAAAAACTTCCCTTTCTTCAGTTACTAACTGGCTCTGAACATACTCCCGTACCTTGTCGGGGCTGTTAAACGATAATTTTTTAGTGCCTCGAGAATAATAATAACGCCTCGCTAACTCAGCGATCGCGTGTAGCTGGGCATACTTCGCTTTCCCTATTCCATATACATTTATGAATTGAGAGTAATCAGCCGACAGCAAATTATGCAGTGAACCAAATTCTTGTAACAAACTCTGGGCAAACGCCAGTACATGCATATTTTTGTAGCCTGTATGCAGAAATAGCGCCAGTAACTCAGCATCAGTCAAAGCACAAACGCCATGCTGCAACAGCTTTTCACGCGGTAGTAACGGGGTATCTTGCATCATGCTTGTTACTCCTTTAACAAACTACAGTTATCATGGCGCATTCTTTCACCCTGTGCGATGACCTGCGCGTAATCTTGAGCAGTACCTCGAAAACGGAAAAAAGGCGCGAAAACAGGATTGTGATAAAATGAGCTATCAACTGCATTCTTGAACGGAAAAAAACATGACTGGTCTTTCCGGTAAGAAAATTGTGCTCGGTGTCAGTGGTGGCATCGCAGCTTATAAAACCCCTGAGCTAGTACGCCGACTACGCGATCGTGGGGCGGACGTCCGGGTAGTGCTGACCGAAGCTGCCAAAGCCTTCGTGACTCCACTAAGCTTACAAGCGGTATCTGGCTATCCGGTTTCAGACAGTTTATTGGACCCGGCAGCAGAAGCCGCAATGGGCCATATTGAATTAGGTAAGTGGGCTGATTTGGTGCTGCTTGCCCCGGCAACCGCCGATCTTATCGCGCGCATTACTGCCGGAATGGCGAATGATTTACTGAGTACCATTTGCCTTGCCACCCCGGCACCGATTGCGGTTGCCCCGGCAATGAATCAACAGATGTATCGTGCAGCAGTAACTCAACAGAATCTGGCGACCCTGGACGCACGTGGCGTACTTATCTGGGGCCCTGATAGCGGTAGCCAGGCCTGTGGAGATATCGGCCCTGGTCGTATGCCTGACCCTCTGGCTCTGGTTGATCTGGCGGTAGAGCATTTTTCTGTGGCCGACAATAGCCTGCAACATCTCAATATTATGATTACCGCAGGCCCAACGCGCGAACGCCTTGATCCGGTGCGTTATATTACCAACGACAGCTCCGGCAAGATGGGCTATGCCATTGCGATTGCCGCAGCGGCTCGTGGAGCCAATGTCACGCTGGTTTCCGGCCCGGTAACCTTGCCAGCTCCCGCAGGAATAGCACGACTGGATGTCACAACGGCGCAAGAAATGCATGATACTGTTCAGGCAAAAATCGCCGGACAGCATATATTTATTGGCTGTGCCGCCGTTGCTGATTATCGTGCTGCAACTATTGCTGATGCCAAAATTAAAAAGCAAGGCGATGAAATTACAATAAAAATGGTTAAAAACCCCGATATTGTTGCTGCTGTTGCCGCGTTATCAGAGCATCGCCCTTATGTCGTAGGATTTGCCGCCGAAACAAATAATGTGGAAGAATACGCCCGACAAAAACGGGCGAGTAAGAAACTCGACCTGATTTGTGCCAATGATGTCTCTCATACCGAGAGTGGCTTTAATAGCGACAATAATTCATTGCACCTTTTCTGGGAGGAAGGCGACAAAGTCTTACCTTTCGCGCCTAAAGTGCGCCTTGGACACCTTTTATTGGACGAGATCGTTATCCGTTATGATGAAAAAAATCGACGTTAAAATTTTAGACCCTCGCGTGGGCCACGAATTTCCACTCCCGACCTATGCAACCAAAGGTTCTGCAGGGCTGGATCTGCGTGCGTGTTTAGACAGTGCGGTAGAACTCCCTGCTGGCGCGACCACACTGATACCAACCGGCCTGGCAATTCATATTGCAGACCCTTCTCTTGCTGCGGTGATTTTACCGCGTTCAGGCTTAGGCCATAAGCATGGGGTGGTACTGGGAAATCTGGTCGGGTTGATTGACTCTGATTACCAGGGGCAGCTAATGGTTTCAGTCTGGAACCGTGGTCATGATAGTTTCACCATTCAACCCGGTGAGCGTATTGCGCAGATGGTCTTTGTTCCCGTCGTACAGGCTGAATTTAATCTGGTCGAAGATTTTGATGCGAGCCTGCGTGGTGAAGGCGGTTTCGGGCATTCCGGCCGTCAGTAATATGACTGATTCATGCCACAATAACGCATAAATAACGTTAAAAAAGTCAGCATAGCCCTGTGGTTTCATAGGGTTATGCCCTGTCCTGACAAGGTGATTTTCAGGGGTATTTTAGAACATGGCAGAAAAACAGGCAGCGAGAAGGAATCGTCGCGAAGAAATACTTCAGTCTCTGGCACAAATGCTCGAATCCAGTGATGGCAGTCAGCGCATTACCACTGCAAAACTTGCAGCATCTGTGGGTGTTTCTGAAGCCGCATTGTATCGACACTTTCCCAGTAAGATGAAAATGTTCGATAGCCTGATCGAGTTTATCGAAGACAGTCTGATTACCCGTATTAATCTGATACTTAAAGACGAAAAAGACACTCAGACACGTCTGAGATTGATTGTTCTGTTAGTGCTCGGCTTTGGTGAAAAGAATCCAGGGCTGACGCGTATTTTAACCGGACATGCTCTGATGTTTGAACAGGACAGGTTACAAGACCGCATTAACCAGCTGTTTGAACGTATTGAGGCTCAGCTACGCCAGGTGATGCGCGAGAAGAAAATGCGTGAAGGAGAAGGGTTCGTCAGTGATGAGTCGTTACTGGCTAGCCAGTTGCTGGCGTACTGCGAAGGCATACTGTCTCGCTTTGTCCGCAGTAATTTCCGCTATCTGCCAACCGATGATTTTGATAAGCGCTGGCCACTGATTGCAGCACAGCTGTATTAATAACAGGGCCGCCAGGCCCTGTTATTTAACTCTGAACGTAAGTTATACCCCGTACTCTTCCCGATACTGGCGCACTTTGGCCAGACTCTCGGCCATCTCAGGTTTCTCTTCCAGATAGCTAATCAAATCCTGCAAAGTAATAATCGAGGTGACCTTACACTGGTAGTCACGTTCAACTTCCTGAATCGCGGAGATATCAGCCCGGCCACGTTCTTGTCTGTCCAGAGAAATCAGCACTCCGGCAAGGCTTGCGCCGTGAGCGGCAATAATTTCCATTGACTCACGGATAGCCGTTCCTGCGGTAATAACATCATCAACTAACATGATGCGTCCGGTCAGCGGGCTACCCACCAGGCTCCCCCCCTCACCGTGATCTTTGGCTTCTTTACGGTTAAAGCAGTAAGGCACATCGCGTTCATGATGCTCTGCCAGAGCAACAGCAGTGGTGGTCGCAATCGGAATGCCTTTATAGGCAGGACCAAATAGCAGATCAAACTCAACTTCTGAGTCCATCAACGCAGCAGCATAAAACCGCCCCAATAGCGCCAGACAGCTTCCGGTATTGAACAGTCCGGCATTGAAGAAATAGGGGCTAGTACGCCCGGATTTCAGCGTAAATTCGCCAAACTTGAGTACCTGTTTATTAAGTGCAAATTCAATAAACTGGCGCTGATACGGTTTCATCGACTGACTCCTTAAAAGATTACTTACAGATATAAAAAAGGCGACTCTTCAGTCGCCTTTTTTTAAAAATTAATTTTCTAACGCCGCTTTCTGCGTACTGATAATGGAATCAATACCGCCTCGAGCCAGTGCCAGTAACGTCAGTAGCTCCTCGTGGGAGAAAGGTTCACCTTCAGCGGTGCCCTGAACCTCAATCATCCGGCCATCTTCCATCATCACGACATTCATATCGGTTTCAGCAGCGGAGTCTTCAACATACTCTAAGTCGCAAAGCGCTTCGCCCTTCACTATACCGACAGAAACAGCAGCAACCATACCCTTCATTGGGTTGCTTTTGATTTTACCGCTGGCAACCAGAGCATTCAGGGCATCAGCCAGCGCAACACAGGCTCCGGTGATAGAAGCTGTGCGGGTTCCGCCATCGGCCTGCAAGACATCACAGTCCAGGGTAATGGTAAATTCACCTAATGCTTTTAAATCAACAGCAGCGCGCAGCGAACGAGCGATAAGACGCTGGATCTCAAGAGTTCTGCCCCCTTGTTTACCTTTTGCTGCTTCACGTGCATTACGACTATGAGTCGCGCGTGGCAACATACCGTATTCGGCGGTTATCCACCCTTTTCCCTGGCCTTTCAAAAACCGGGGCACGCCCTCTTCGAGGGTAGCGGTGCAAAGTACTTTAGTATCACCGAACTCAACCAGTACAGAACCTTCAGCATGTTTAGTGTAATGGCGGGTCAAGGTAACAGGGCGCACTTGCTCGGCGCGACGGCCTGATGGACGCATGGGGTCATCTCCAGCTAAAACGAATGTGGCTGCGTATTATACGGACTTCGGGCGCTTATACCCAAAATAATTCGAGTGGACTTCGGCAACTTGAAGTATGACGGGTATATTCCTATCTTGAGTGGCCGGGCATAGCTATAATCAACCCATACATTAGCTTAAAACGGATACAGACTATGATACGCAGTATGACCGCCTACGCCCGGCGCGAAGTTAAAGGTGAGTGGGGCTCTGCTTCCTGGGAACTACGTTCGGTAAACCAGCGTTATCTCGAAACCTATATTCGCATGCCAGAACAGTTCCGTAGCCTTGAGCCCGTTGCGCGCGAACGTATTCGTGCGCGTCTGACCCGCGGCAAAATTGAATGTAATTTGCGTTTTGAACCCGATACCCGCGCCCAGACCTCTTTGCTGCTGAATGAAAAGCTGGCAAAACAGCTGGTAGAAGCTGCCCAGTGGGTCAAAATGCAAAGTGATGAAGGTGAAATCGATCCGGTCGATATCCTGCGCTGGCCGGGCGTAATGTCTGCCCAGGAACAGGACCTGGATGCTATTGCGGCCGAAATAGTGATGGCGCTGGACGGTGCTCTGGACGACTTCATTGTTGCCCGTGAAACCGAAGGCCAGGCTTTAAAAACGCTTATTGAACAGCGTCTGGAAGGTGTCAGTGCTGAAATTGTCAAAGTCCGTGCACATATGCCAGAAGTACTAAAGTGGCAGCGTGACCGTCTGACCAGCAAACTTGAAGAAGCAGATATCCAGCTTGAGAATACTCGCCTGGAACAAGAATTGCTGTTGATGGCTCAGCGTATCGACGTCGCTGAAGAACTCGACCGCCTCGAAGCCCACATTAAAGAAACCTATAACATCCTGAAGAAAAAAGAAGCCGTAGGCCGACGTCTCGACTTTATGATGCAAGAGTTTAATCGCGAGTCGAATACCCTGGCTTCTAAGTCTATCAACTCTGAAATTACGACTTCAGCTATTGAACTGAAAGTGCTTATTGAGCAAATGCGCGAGCAGATTCAGAATATCGAGTAACGTTTCACGCGATCTCGCGTTGTCTCACTAAGTCTCGTCAGGATAAAAAGGCCATTGTAAATCATGGCCTTTTTTGTTTTATATAGTCTCATGATGTATCACTAGAGCGCGTGTTTCGTATGTACATAGACGTGTACATACTGGCATTTATGACGCGCAGTTTATGTACACAGCAATGAGACAAGATAAGCATGGCAAAACTGACAGGCTTACAAATCAGAGCATGGATAAAATCGGGTGAGCATTTTGCTGGTCGCTCTGATGGGGGTGGGCTGTATTTATGCTTCCCAGAAAATTACTCAGTACCCTTTTGGCGTTTGCGTTATCCGCGATAAAGCACAGGAAAGTCTCCACTTCCCGTTATATTTTCCCCACGGGTTAGTACACCACGTTGATAAAAATATTCCCCTTTTAGAGAGAGCAGACCGTTAGTCGGCGTAAAAAACGTACAAATCATCAATTAACACACTTTTATGCGCATAAAAATGTAATTAATCACACTTTTATGCGCATAAAAGTGCGATTTGTATTATGCTGTTGATGATTAATCCACTATCACGGCAGGAACTAGCAATGCAACGCACCCTACTCAACTCATTAATGGCATGGAAAAATCAACCAACCCGTAAACCCTTATTGATTGATGGTGCGCGCCAAACAGGTAAAACATATCTGCTACAAGACCTCTTTGGGAAAACCTTTAAGAATATCCTGCGTATCGATTTTCTGGAAAATCCGTCATATAAAGAAGCATTTGATGGCTCTCTTTCTCCAGATGAATTATTGATGAATCTTGAGCTAATCACCAACCAACCTTTTAACACAGAAACTGACTTACTGATTCTGGATGAAATTGGCGAGTGCGAACGAGCTGTTACATCGCTTAAATACTTCGCTGAAAAATCACCGACGTACTTTATTGCAGCAAGTGGGTCAAATATTGGTTTGCTCAATACCTTTCCAGTAGGCAAGGTTGAGCAATACAATTTACACCCTTTGACGTTTCAAGAATTTATTTATGCATCCAAAGAAACAGCCTTGATTAAAGCATTTGATACGCAAGCGAACTCAGCTGCGGCCCATAATAAATTCATGGATAAACTGACAGATTATTTTTTTACCGGTGGTATGCCGGAAGCGGTTGCAGCCTGGTATCAATTCAAAGATGTGAGCATTTTAGATGCTGTTGAGAAGGTGACAAAAATTCATGCCGACTTGGTTCAAGGTTATCGACGCGATTTTGGTAAATATGCAGGCAAGATCGATGCAACACTCATTGAATCGGTATTCATTAGTATTCCCGCACAGCTTTCACTGGTTTTAGATGAGTCGGTGAAACGCTTTAAGTTTAAAAATGTGCATGCTCGTAAATCTCGTTATAGCGATTTTGAAACTGCAATCCATTGGTTAAGGTGTTGTCGTTTAGCACTGGCTAACTATCCGATTGAAGGAATGCCCAGAACGCCACTCGCTGCCTATAAAAAAGAGAATAGGGTTAAGTTATTTCTATTTGATGTAGGCTTGCTTAACCATATGCTAGGCAGTAGCTATAAAGAGATTAAACAACAACGATATGAATATAAAGGTTATATTGCTGAAAACTTTGTTCAGCAAGAACTGACCGCTATGGGCATAGATCCGAGTTACTCCTGGTATGATGCACGCGCAGAAATAGAGTTCATCATCTCAAATGATGAAGGCAATATCATCCCGATAGAAGTAAAAAGTGGGCAACGAACACGCGCCAGATCGCTTGCTTCCTATATAGAGAAATGTACGCCAGTCAAAACATTCAAATTAACCGGTACACAAGGCTCTTCAGTTCTGGAACAAACTCACATCGTGATGCCTTTATATTACACTCAGTATTTACCTGCGAAGTGGTAGATCAACGCATTGAAATGGTGAGATAAACGGGCGCATCCCTTGGGGTACTCACCCGTTCAACCTGACCGAGATTACTCTAGTGATGACGGATGTTTTTCAAAGAGCTTTTCCGCTTCTTTAAACTCATCCTTTGCTTCTTTTAAGTCATTCACAATTGTCTCTTTTATCTCTTTAGCTTCTTCTTTGAGATTTTTCTTTTCTTCCTGATGCTCTGCCATATAAACCTCTTTTTTAATAAGGGATTTATTATTTATAGCTTATTTTGGTGAGAATAAAAGGTGTTACCCCTTAAAACCATTATCCGTGAGGGCAGTCATCGCTTTAGGATAAAATGATTGAAACAGTAGCTCCTCTTCTCTGGCATCAATAGTCTCAAGCAGGCCTTCATCATCGACAATTCCCTTCAGCAGATAGCTATTCTCTTGCGGATAGAGCGCATACCCATCAGCTGGCAGACCGGTCATTTTTACGTAAAAACCAAGATACTCCCCATATTTAATAATCTTCACTGACTGCAAACCCGGCTGAGCAAAAAGAACCGCGGCAAACTCTTTTACCGTTGAAAAGGGGATTGGTTCACGAACCCAGTCAGGACGAACATAAACAATAGCCTTGAGTTGCTCAGCAGACAGATCTAAAGATGAAATCTCTTTATCGTACTTAGCAGAGAGCTTTTGAAGCACAATGTTCATTGTCTGACCTGCTTGTGGTAATACCGCAGTATTACGGTCAGGACGATCAGACTCTGATGCATAAACGGGGGCGCATAGCACTGCTGAAGATGCCAGCAGCATTGCTGGTATCGATAAATATTTCATTGTGTCCCTTTAGCCTGATGTGAAGTACGGCAGGTATAATCCTGGAAGATGAGATTTTTTGAAATGTATTTTGGTTTATCAGGGCGTGTTATTGAGAAATTTAAGACTAGCCCGGCTTCTCTACAATCTGATAATCAGAGAGATGATGCCGGGCCTGTTGTAACCATAGAATCTATTTTTCTGATGGTTCGGTTAGCGATATGCCGGTGGAGCAACTGAGTATTTACCTGTACCCAGCATCATAATAGCGACACAACCTAAGACATAAAATGCGTCAGTTTCTAATGCCCAGGCACCCACTTTGGTGACTTCCATCGCGTGACCGAAAGAACCCACCATTAACATGGCAACAATCATATTAATCAGAATAACCAGCGCTGCAGGTGCTGTAAAAATGCCTAAAATAACCATCGCAGGTGCCAGTATCTCGCCAATATAGACTCCATAAGCAACAAATGATGGTACGCCTTTAGCTGCTAAGTCTGCAGCTATCCAGTCGACACCATGGCTTACTTTCGCAACGCCATGAAAGATCATTAAACCGGCAACCAGAATACGTAATAATAGTCGTCCGCCATCAGGGTGATGAGTTACAGAAGTAAAGATGCTGTTTAGCTTTGCTATCATTTTAATAATCCTCATAAAATATCAGGGTGATAAAACAGGTGAAGTTTGGGGAAGGTAACAAAATAACAAAGCTTTATTGGCAAAATGATGATTTAGCGCATTATTTTCACCCATTAGCACAATTATTTTTAGGATTTATCAGACAACAAAACGCACCTTCCGCCCACAAAATAATAGCTTTATTTTCATTTAAAAACAAACATCTACAAAAAACACAGTATACAAGCTGCCATTTCAAAAGTAATAGAGAGTTATTTAGAAACAATAAATAGCACCTGACATAACATCAGCGGCGCTTATCTTCTGTTTATATTCAAAAGAAATATCATCATAACTATTATTCATATGCTAAAAAATCATCTCCATCATTATTTAATTTCTCTGGATTTACTTAAGTTGTTTTTATCAGCTGCCTTTATTTTGTGCCTGAATTTAACGCTACCTGTTTCGTCCGTGGCTATTTGAAAGACAGAAAAAAACAAGATAAGACGTCTGCTTGTTGGGTCACCGCCTGACAGAGACAAAGGGCATTTTTCTTTTCAAATTTCACTTTAGATTTTTTAATCCAAAAAATCACATAAAGTTTACAACCTCTTTGTCAGATAAGAATAATTCACTTTTTGCATTAGTAAAAATAATCAATTTTGTTTTGGTTGAAAAAATCTCAATCGTGACATTGTTCAAAAAACGTTACTCTTACGGCTCTTCTGAAGAGGTGTTGTCCATGTTGCTACATATTCTTTATATTATCGGTATCACGGCAGAAGCCATGACGGGTGCATTAGCCGCAGGTCGGCGTCGTATGGATACCTTTGGCGTAATTATTATTGCGACAGCAACAGCGCTCGGAGGTGGATCGGTACGTGATATTTTACTAGGTCACTACCCACTGACTTGGGTAAAACACCCTGAATATGTCGTCATCGTCGCCGCAGCTGCGATTCTCACCACCATGATGGCTCCACTGATGCCTCACCTGCGTAAGCTCTTTTTAGTACTGGATGCCTTAGGCCTGGTGGTGTTTTCCATTATTGGAGCTCAGGTCGCGCTGGATATGGGGCACGGCCCAATCATTGCCATTATTTCCGCGGTTATTACAGGTGTCTTCGGTGGCGTACTGCGGGATATGTTCTGTAAACGGATCCCGCTGGTCTTTCAGAAAGAACTCTATGCTGGTATCGCCTTTGCGGCAGCCGTGATGTACCTCATTCTTCAGCATTACGTCACTAACCAGGATGTCGTTATCATTGCTACCTTACTATTCGGCTTTACTGCCCGTCTGTTAGCGCTGCGCTTACGTCTTGGTTTGCCTGTTTTTTACTATAAACATTCTGAACACTGATAGTCCGTATTGAGGCTAGGGTACCAGCAAGACAAAAGCAGCCTGCTGGCTCCACATAGCCATCACCCAGTGAAAAAATACCGGTTGTGGCGTTAACGAGAAGCGATGCCACAGCAAAGCCGGTGATTTAGCCTGTCTGGCTGTTCCCCACTGTTCGGCAGAATATCGCCACTGAGGGGGTAACCTTTTGGATAAATCGTCGCCGTGCTGCTGTTCTTGATAGCTTATCGTTTGGCTCATACCACCGCTTTTAACCGCTATGGTAGATTTGGCATGACCAGGGATCAGGGCGCCCCCTATACTCAATAAAATAACTGCAATAATGAATCTGGTGCTCTCTTGCATGTTTCCTCCTTGAATGTGATACATCCTGGTATAACCAAACCGCCTTACCTGAGCGAGTCACAAAGCCAGTTTATTCGAGAGACTCCGCTGAAAATCAATGTTATTGCAATGAATAAGGCAAAAAACCCGGGCGTAACCTGGAGAGAACAACAAAAAGTAGCGTAATCGATGACAAAATCTACGTCCCTTGCCGGGGTGCGTGTATACTATGCAAATAGCAGTTCTTCCTTTTACGCATACCTATTAAGTTTAAATTCATGGTTCAAGGCACGCTTTATATCGTTTCTGCCCCAAGTGGCGCAGGGAAATCCAGCCTCATTCAGGCTTTGTTAAAGACACAACCGCTGTATGACACTCAAGTCTCTATCTCTCATACCACTCGTGGTGTGCGTCCGGGGGAGAGTCACGGCGAGCATTACTATTTCGTCGATAAAGCCGAATTTGAGCAAATGATTACTGACCAGGCATTTCTTGAACATGCCGAAGTGTTTGGTAATTATTACGGCACCTCTCGCCATGCTATTGAACAAGTCCTGGCAACCGGGGTGGATGTCTTTTTAGATATCGACTGGCAAGGCGCGAAACAAATCCGCCAAAAAATGCCACATGCCCGCAGTATTTTTATTCTGCCACCTTCGCAGGAAGAATTAGATCGCAGGCTCAGGGGCCGTGGTCAGGATAGCGAAGAGGTTATTTCAAAGCGCATGGCACAGGCCGTCGCAGAAATGAGCCACTACGCAGAATATGATTATCTAATCGTGAATGATAATTTTGATACAGCACTGTCTGATCTCAAGATAATTATTCGTGCTGAGCGTTTACGTATGGGTCGCCAGAAAATGCGACATGACGCTTTAATCAGCAAACTATTGGCAGACTGACATCAGTTTCAGTATCATGCCCAGTCATTTCCTCATCTGTGGAGCATTGTAATTATGGCACGCGTAACTGTTCAGGACGCTGTAGAGAAAATTGGTAACCGTTTTGACCTGGTACTGGTCGCCGCGCGTCGCGCTCGTCAGATGCAAACTGGCGGTAAAGATCCACTGGTACCAGAAGAAAACGATAAGACCACAGTGATTGCACTGCGTGAAATCGAAGAAGGGTTGATCAACAACAAAATTCTCGATGTTCGTGATCGTCAGGAACAGCAAGAGCAAGAAGCAGCAGAATTACAGGCTGTTACCGCTATTGCTGAAGGTCGTCGTTAATTAAACCAGTTATGGGTCTCCCTTGTATCTGTTTGAAAGCCTGAATCAGCTGATTCAAAATTACCTGCCAGAGGAGCAAATAAAACGGCTCCGGCAGGCATATCTTGTTGCACGTGATGCTCACGAGGGACAAACACGCTCAAGCGGTGAACCCTATATCACGCACCCTGTCGCCGTTGCCTGTATTCTGGCCGAGATGAAACTCGACCATGAAACACTGATGGCGGCATTGTTGCATGATGTTATTGAAGATACCCCTGCTACTTACCAAGATATGGAACAGCTGTTTGGTAAAAGCGTTGCTGAACTGGTAGAAGGGGTTTCTAAGCTCGACAAACTCACGTTTCGCGATAAGAAAGAAGCGCAAGCTGAAAACTTTCGCAAAATGATCATGGCAATGGTGCAGGATATTCGGGTTGTTTTGATAAAACTGGCCGACCGCACACATAACATGCGTACCCTTGGCTCTTTGCGCCCGGATAAACGTCGTCGTATTGCTCGTGAAACGCTTGAGATCTATAGTCCTCTGGCACACCGCCTTGGTATTCACCATTTAAAAACCGAACTTGAGGAACTGGGTTTTGAAGCCCTGTATCCAAACCGTTATCGCGTAATTAAAGAGGTGGTAAAAGCCGCGCGTGGCAACCGTAAGGAAATGATTCAAAAAATCCTTTCGGAAATAGACGGGCGACTACAAGAAGCAGGGATTGCCTGCCGCGTGAGTGGCCGCGAAAAACATCTCTATTCGATTTACTGCAAAATGACCCTCAAAGAGCAGCGTTTTCACTCAATAATGGATATCTATGCGTTTCGTGTGATCGTACGCGACATGGATACCTGCTATCGCGTGCTCGGTCAAATGCACAGCCTGTATAAACCCAGGCCTGGTCGAGTCAAAGACTATATTGCTATCCCAAAAGCTAACGGCTATCAGTCACTACACACCTCAATGATTGGCCCGCATGGCGTGCCTGTTGAAGTGCAGATTCGTACCGAAGATATGGATCAGATGGCTGAGATGGGGGTAGCTGCGCACTGGACTTATAAGGAACAGGGCGAAAGCGGTACTACAGCACAAATCCGCGCCCAGCGCTGGATGCAAAGCTTACTTGAACTCCAGCAAAGCGCAGGCAGCTCATTTGAATTTATCGAAAGCGTAAAATCCGATCTGTTCCCGGATGAAATTTACGTTTTCACCCCAGAAGGTCGTATTGTTGAACTGCCAGCAGGCTCAACGCCCGTCGACTTTGCTTACGCCGTGCATACCGATATCGGTCATGCCTGCGTGGGTGCGAGAGTCGACAGACAGCCCTACCCGCTGTCACAGTCACTGGCCAGCGGGCAAACCATTGAAATCATCACAGCACCTGGTGCTCGCCCTAATGCCGCATGGCTTAACTTTGTCGTCAGCTCAAAAGCGCGCGCCAAAATTCGCCAGATGCTCAAAAACCTCAAGCGTGATGACTCTATCAGTCTTGGCCGTCGCCTGTTAAATCATGCGTTAGGTGGAAGCCGTAAACTTGCAGAGATCCCACCGGAGAATATCCAGCGTGAATTAGACCGCATGAAGCTGGCAACGCTTGATGACTTGCTGGCTGAAGTCGGGCTTGGCAATACCATGAGT
This sequence comes from Klebsiella sp. BIGb0407, assembly GCF_024807845.1. Classification (GTDB taxonomy): domain Bacteria; phylum Pseudomonadota; class Gammaproteobacteria; order Enterobacterales; family Enterobacteriaceae; genus JGM124. The sequence continues at coordinate 33,232 of NZ_JANUEQ010000011.1, read as the reverse complement.
GTCGTAGTCGCTAAGCATCTGCAAGGTGAAATTACTGCTGCAGCTCCAGGGACCCTAACGTCTCAGAACCCACATACACGCCTGCCGATTAAAGGGGCAGATGGCGTTCTGATTACCTTTGCAAAATGCTGTCGACCTATTCCGGGTGACCCAATCATTGCTCATATCAGTCCGGGGAAAGGGCTGGTTATCCACCATGAGTCCTGTCGTAATATTCGAGGCTACCAGAAAGAGCTCGAGAAGTTTATGGCCGTCGAGTGGGATAAAGAGATAGAGCAAGAGTTCATCACCGAAATCAAAGTTGATATGTTCAATCACCAGGGTGCACTGGCGAACCTGACTGCGGCAATAAACACAGCTGCTTCAAATATTCAGAGCCTGAATACTGAAGAGAAAGACGGCAGGGTTTATAGCGCATTCATTCGACTGACTGCCCGGGATCGTATCCAGCTGGCGAATATCATGCGTAAAATTCGTGTGATGCCAGATGTGATTAAAGTGACCCGTAACCGAAACTAGTGCTATGAATCCGCAACGCTATGCCCGTATTTGCGAAATGCTCGCAAGACGTCAGCCAGACCTGACAGTATGCATGGAGCAGGTGCATAAGCCCCATAACGTCTCTGCCATTATTCGCACCGCAGATGCCGTTGGTGTTCATGAAGTTCATGCGGTGTGGCCGGGTAGCCGAATGCGGACCATGGCCTCTTCGGCGGCCGGTAGTAACTCCTGGGTTGAAGTTAAAACCCACCCGACTATCGGCGAGGCGATCGGTCATCTTAAAGGCTGTGGTATGCAGGTACTTGCTACCCATCTTTCTGAAAAAGCCGTCGATTTCCGCGAAATAGACTATACCCGCCCGACCTGTATTTTAATGGGTCAGGAAAAAACAGGTATTACTCAAGAGGCACTGAGTCTTGCAGACCAGGATATCATTATTCCGATGACCGGAATGGTACAGTCACTGAATGTTTCCGTAGCTTCAGCGCTTATCCTGTACGAAGCACAGCGTCAGCGACAGAATGCGGGTATGTATCAGCGCGAAAACAGTACGCTGCCAGATTCTGAACAGCAACGGTTACTGTTTGAAGGCGGTTATCCGGTGCTGGCGAACCTCTCTCGTCGTAAGCGCTTACCCTACCCACATGTGAATCAGCAAGGTGAGATAGACGCCGATCCCGCATGGTGGGCTGCCATGCAGTCAGCAGGATAAGTCATGAAAGGCCGCTTGCTGGATGCCATCCCGTTAAGTTCGCTTGCCGGTGTGGGCGCCAGCCAGAGCAGTAAGCTTGCCAAAATTGGTCTCTATACCCTCCAGGATCTGTTGCTGCATTTACCGCTGCGTTATGAAGATCGCACTCAGCTTTGTACCATTGACCAGCTTTTACCTGGCATTCATACCACGGTAGAAGGTGAGGTACTGAACTGTAATATCACCTTTGGTGGCCGCCGCATGATGACCTGCCAGATAAGCGACGGCACCGGCATCCTGACAATGCGTTTCTTTAATTTCAATGCGGCCATGAAAAATAGCCTGGCCACCGGCAGACGCGTTCTCGCCTATGGTGAAGCTAAACGCGGTAAATATGGTGCTGAGATGATCCATCCTGAGTATCGTATTCAGGGGGATTTAAGTACTCCGGAACTGCAGGAAACCTTAACGCCGGTTTATCCGACCACCGAGGGTATTCGCCAGGCGACATTACGTAAACTCACCGATCAGGCGCTTGAAGTATTACAGACCTGTGCCATCACCGAATTGTTACCCGCGGAGCTCAGTCAGGGTCTGATGAGCCTGCCTGAATCACTCTATATCCTGCATCGCCCGCCACCTGACGTACAGCTCAGCGAGCTCGACTCCGGTAAGCATCCGGCGCAACGTCGTCTGATCCTGGAAGAGTTACTGGCCCATAACCTGAGCATGCTGGCGCTGCGTGCTGGAGCACAGCGCTACCATGCCCTGTCATTTAGCGAAGACGATGAATTAAAAAATAACTTTCTCGCCGCATTACCTTTTAAACCGACGAACGCACAGCAGCGGGTCGTGGCTGAGATTGAACATGATATGGCCCTGGACGTTCCGATGATGCGTCTGGTGCAAGGGGATGTCGGCTCCGGTAAAACCCTGGTTGCTGCCCTGGCCGCTTTACGCGCCATCGCTCATGGCAATCAGGTCGCGTTAATGGCACCTACAGAGCTACTGGCAGAGCAGCACGCCAATAATTTCCGTCAGTGGTTTGCGCCATTGGGCATTGAAGTCGGCTGGCTGGCGGGTAAGCAGAAAGGTAAAGCCCGCATTGCACAGCAAGAGGCTATCGCCAGTGGTCAGGTCACCATGGTGGTCGGCACCCATGCTATTTTCCAGGAACAGGTTCAATTTGCCAGACTGGCACTGGTCATTATCGATGAGCAACACCGCTTTGGTGTACATCAGCGTCTGGCATTATGGGAAAAAGGACAGGCTCAGGGCTTTCATCCGCATCAGCTGATTATGACAGCCACCCCTATTCCTCGTACGCTGGCGATGACAGCCTATGCCGACCTTGATACCTCGGTTATTGATGAACTTCCGCCAGGACGTACTCCCGTCACCACGGTCGCGATTGCTGACAGCCGCCGTAACGAGATTATTGAACGTGTACGCCACGCCTGTCAGGATGAAGGCCGCCAGGCTTACTGGGTCTGTACCCTGATTGAAGAGTCAGAATTACTGGAAGCACAGGCCGCAGAAGTCACCTGGGAAGAACTCAAAGCTCAGCTCACGGAACTTAATGTTGGCCTGGTACACGGCCGTATGAAACCGCAAGAGAAGCAGGCGGTGATGCTGGCGTTCAAACAGGGAGAGTTACAACTGCTGGTCGCGACCACGGTAATTGAAGTCGGCGTTGACGTACCTAACGCCAGTTTGATGATTATCGAAAACCCGGAACGACTGGGTCTTGCACAGCTGCACCAGCTACGAGGCCGTGTGGGCCGTGGCGCAGTTGCTTCTCACTGTGTCCTGCTCTATAAATCCCCGCTGTCAAAAACAGCCCAGCGCCGGTTACAGGTGCTGCGTGACAGTAATGATGGGTTTTTCATTGCTCAGCAAGACCTGGAGATCCGAGGCCCTGGCGAACTGCTCGGTACCCGCCAGACCGGAACAGCTGAGTTTAAAGTGGCTGATTTACTCCGGGACCAGGCAATGATCCCGGAAGTTCAGCGATTAGCACGTCATATCCATGAACGTTATCCTGAGCAAGCGCTGGCATTAATTGAGCGCTGGATGCCGGAAACAGAACGCTATTCGAATGCTTAAACAGCCCCTTTCAGCCGAAAAATGGCAATAGTAAGAATAGTTTAATAATAATTACGTTCATAATATCAATGAAGAATGCCCCAACCATCGGTACTATCAGAAAAGCCAGGTGAGACGGACCAAACCTCTCAGTAATTGCCTGCATATTTGCAATCGCTGTCGGTGTTGCCCCTATACCAAATCCACACTGCCCGGCGACCAATACTGCAGCATCATAACTTTTACCCATCACTCGCCAGGTGACAAAAACAGCATATAACGCCATGAACAAAGTCTGTACGGTTAGAATGAGTAATACTGGCAGAGCAAGTGATGCTATCTCCCATAATTTAAGACTCATCAATGCCATAGCCAGAAATAGTGATAAACAGACATTCCCGAGAAGTGAAACGGCTCGTTCAAATACCTGATAAAAACCCAAAAGAGACAATAGATTACGTAGAATGACACCAATAAATAACACACAAACAAATGTCGGTAACTCAAAAGCGCTGCCACTCAACCACTGAGATAATTCACGACCAATGGTCAGGCAGATGGCAATAAGCGCTATGGTTTCAATTAATGTCATGGAGGTAATTAACCGTTTAGCCTCCGGTTTTTCAAAATTCGTGGGTACAATACTATCTTCCGGTGCCCCATCAGGGGTAGCAGAGTGCTTAATCAAATAGCGTGAAATCGGCCCCCCAATCAGCCCCCCTATTACCAGACCGAAAGTTGCACAGGCCATCGCAACTTCCTTGGCATTATGAAAACCGTATTGTTCAATGAAGACGTTACCCCATGCGGCTCCGGTACCATGCCCGCCTGAGAGCGTAATTGACCCGGCAAGCAACCCCAGCAAAGGATCAAGGCCCAGTAATGTCGCGATACCAATGCCAATAATATTTTGCATAACCAGCAGCCCGACAACTGTGCATAAAAAAATACCCAGCACCTTACCGCCTTTCAATAAACCAATGATATTGGCGTTGAGCCCTATCGTTGCAAAAAAGACCAGCATTAATTGGTCGGTCAAACTCGTATCAAAATACACTTCCCATCCCATACTTTTATTCAGTAAAAGTAAGGCTATCGTTGCCAGTAAACCACCAACAACAGGCTCTGGGATCGAGTATTTTTTTAGAAAAGGAGTGATGTGAACTATTTTTCGCCCCACCAGCAAGACCAATGTGGCCGCCACCAAAGTGGAGAGGGAATCAAGATGAAACATAGTTAGCGCTACCCCTTAGTATTTCAGTTTTATTCGCGCACGATCCCCAATAAAGATAGAGTTTTCTTCCAGGTTATTGGTTGGTGGCAATGTATTTTAACTGCAAAAAATACGCTGGTGACAAAAATAGTTATCTTTATCTGTTTTGAGTACCAGAAACTACCAGTAGCAAACGATTGCTTTTACTCCAGGGTCAGTTAAAATTGCGCCTTTCCCATAATGAGATGACCCTCGATGTCCGCGAATGCTGTTGAGCCAGATAAAAAGCAACCGATTGCTCCTTCTTACTCAGACGAACTTATCTACCGTCTCGAAGACCGTCCCCCGCTACCGCAAACGCTTTTTGCCGCCTGCCAGCATTTACTGGCTATGTTCGTTGCGGTTATTACTCCGGCTTTATTGATTTGTCAGGCGCTGGGATTACCCGCCTCAGATACACAACACATTATCAGTATGTCGCTATTTGCCTCAGGTGTTGCCTCTATTATTCAAATAAAAGCCTGGGGACCGGTCGGCTCAGGTTTATTATCTATTCAGGGCACCAGCTTTAACTTTGTTTCACCTCTGATTATGGGTGGTATGGCGTTAAAAAATGGCGGCGTGGATATCGAAGGGATGATGGCAGCGCTGTTTGGTACGCTGATGCTCGCCAGCTGTACTGAAATGATTATCTCGCGTTTCTTACACCTTACCCGCCGCATTATCACCCCATTAGTTTCAGGAACGGTGGTGATGATTATCGGCCTGTCACTGATTCAGGTCGGACTGACCTCCGCCGGCGGTGGCTACGCTGCTCTGGCTGATAATACTTTTGGTGCGCCGAAGAATTTACTTCTCGCGGCCTCAGTACTGATCGTTATTATTCTGCTGAACCGTCAGCGTAACCCTTATCTGCGTGTTGCCTCATTAGTGATTGCCATGGCCGTCGGTTATATTCTGGCCTGGGCGCTGGATATGCTGCCAGAGACCACCGCCCCGACCAATACTGATTTAATCACCATTCCAACCCCGCTCCATTACGGTTTAGGCATCGACTGGGGTCTGTTGATTCCACTGATGCTGGTCTTTATGGTGACCTCACTGGAAACCATTGGTGATATCACAGCGACCTCTGATGTTTCTGAGCAACCGGTATCCGGGCCTCTGTATATGAAACGTCTGAAAGGTGGAGTACTGGCAAATGGCCTGAACTCCTTCGTTTCTGCACTGTTTAATACCTTCCCTAACTCCTGTTTCGGACAGAACAACGGCGTTATTCAGCTTACTGGCGTTGCCAGTCGCTATGTCGGTTTTGTTGTCGCGCTGATGCTTATCGCCCTGGGTCTGTTCCCGGCGGTCAGCGGCTTTGTGCAGCATATTCCTGAACCTGTTCTTGGCGGTGCCACGCTTGTGATGTTTGGTACGATTGCGGCATCGGGTATCCGTATTGTGTCCCGCGAACCGCTGAATCGTCGTGCGATTATGATTATTGGTTTATCTCTGGCGGTGGGTCTGGGTGTGTCACAGCAACCCCTGATTTTACAGTTTGCACCAGAGTGGATTAAAACCCTGCTTTCTTCTGGTATTGCTGCTGGCGGCATCACCGCTATCATCCTGAATTTGGTGTTCCCTCCAGAAAAAGCCTAAGGTTCTGGCGCATCGCTAGTTTTTAACTCGTGATGCGCCTTTATCATTAATCATCCAGCCCTTGAGCTATTGCGCTAAATGATGCATAAATTCCTTATTGGAATATCGGGGATGTACAACAATGAAATTGCTCGGAAGACTGATAGCTATTGTGTCAGGCATCGTTGTTCTTGTGTTGATTGCCTTCTATATCCTGCTACAAACCCAATGGGGTGCCAGACAGCTCAGTCAGTGGGTCAGCAATAATACTGACTACCGGGTAGAGTTCAGTAAAATGGAACATAGCTGGTCGGCGCCAGACCATTTGGTATTTAACGATATCACCCTGGGGAATACGAACCAGCCAGCATCGATTGTCGCTAAAAAACTCGATATCGGCCTCAGTACCCGGCAATTTACTAACCCGCTGGATGTTGATTCAGTTTTATTGCAGCAAGGGTCACTGACGCTTCAGGATAGTACTCCGCTCCTGCCATTAAAGGCGGCTCGCCTGCGGCTCCAGGATATGAATATTGAAGATAATAACGCTATATGGCCTGTAACGCTCACGAGGGCGAATGGCGGTATTATTCCCTGGCAGCCTGATGCAAATAATCCTCTGGGAAATAAAGCCAATATTGAAGTCAGTGCCGACATCATGACGCTGAAAGGTATCACTGCAAATAATGTGCTGTTGCAGGGCTCTGTTGATAATGGCAATTTAGTCCTTTCGACCATAGGCGCTGATATTGCACGGGGTTCGTTAACCGGCAATATTCGTCGTAGTAATGACGGTGCCTGGGCTATTGGTAATTTACGTTTAAATGATATTCGCTTGCAGACCGACCAGTCACTTGCTGATTTTCTGGCACCTCTCAGTGAAGCTGCCTCGGTCAATATTGAGCGCCTCGACGTGATTGGTGCCCGCCTTGAAGGCCCGGAATGGGCAATCAGCGATTTAGATCTGAGTTTACGAGGAACAACTCTCACCAAAGGTGACTGGAACAGCAAGGAAGGAACACTTTCAGCGAACGCCCGCGAATTTATCTGGAATTCAGTTCATCTGCAGGATCCTATTATCAATGCCGATCTCAACCCGCAAGGCTTATTATTGCGCCAGTTTAGTTCACGCTGGGAAGGCGGCATGGTGCGTGCTAACGGACAATGGCTTCGTGATGGTAATAGCGCGGTAATCGATGAGATGGTGTTTGCGGGTCTGGAATATACCCTTCCTGCGAACTGGAAAGCACTGTGGATACAATCATCACCTGAATGGCTGGCTGATATGACAATAAAAAAACTGTCAGCTAACCGCAGTCTTATCATCGATATTAATCCTGAGTGGCCTTTCCAGCTTACCGCTCTGGATGCCTCGGCAACCAATTTGTTAATTGCTCATAATCATCAATGGGGATTATGGAACGGGAAGGTGTCAATGAATGCCGCCAATGCCACCTTTAATCGTGTCGATATACGCCGTCCGTCTCTTACTCTGAACGCCAGTCCACAACAAATAACCCTCAGTGAGTTAAGTGGTTTCAGAGAAAAAGGCATACTCGAAGCGACCGCCAGTATTACTCAGACACCGCAGAGAGTCACAACTGTGGAGTTAAAAGGTCAGAGCGTTCCGGTGAATACACTCAGAGACTGGGGATGGCCAGCTCTGCCGCTCAATGGTGAAGGGAACTTAAACCTTTTGGCTAGCGGGCAGCTGGCAGCGGATACACCGCTGCGACCAACGGTCAATGCCACCCTGAGAGTGACCGATGCTCAGGGTCAGCAAATCCAGCAAACCATGAGACAGGGCGTAGTCGCCCTTCCCTGATCGCTACTCCTCTTCGTTGCCCCCTTCTTCCAGGGGGCCAAAAGGTTTTGCCGGCAGTACCATATAGACGCCTTCAAACACCGCACCTGGAATATCATCGCCATAGAGATTCACTTGCAGAGTCACCCGCGCCTTACGTCCGCGGGCAAGTCGGTCTAAATCACCACTCAACGAGCCTAAATCCGCGCTTGCTAAAGGTTTACCGGTAATCGGGCTGCTATAACGAATATGTGCATCAACCAGAATAATGGTGCCACCTAAATGACGCTCACGTAGCATCAGCCAAATCAGCCCCCATCCGGTAAGCGTTGCCAGAGAAAACAGACTTCCGGCAAATAGCGTATGGTGTGGGTTCTGGTTACCGGTTTCCGGCATGGTGGTAATAAATTTCTGGCCGGTATACTGCTGAATACGCACACCCATTTTTTCACTGAGGGGAATATGCTGATACCAGGCTTGCTGCAACTGACCGCACCAGTCCGGACGATGTAAAATATCATCCAGCGAAGCAATCGGCTTGATCATCATAAAATGGCGAATAGGAGTGGTTTGTGGGGCGGTTATTTCGCCCTGATTAACAAACCCGAGCTTGGCAAAGAATTCAACCGCATCTTCACGAGCACTACAGGTAACGCGCTGTACGCCTTCCTGGCGGGCGACCGACTCGAGGGTCATCGCCATCAAGGTACCTAAGCCTTTCGCCTGTACCGAAGGGTCTACGGCCATAAATCGAATAGCCGCTTCATCATCAGCATTAATGTATAACCGCCCTACCGCAACGATATTGCCCTGTTCATCCACAACCATTTGATGATGCGCCATCGCATCCCAGGCATCCCGCTCGGACCCTTGAGGCTGATGTAATGGTTTACGCAGCATCTGCCAGCGAAAATGATAGTAATGTTCGAGTTCTTCCGGTGTTTCAGGTACACGAAGATGATACATATCTAGCTCTCTTATTTAGTGCACCAATAGTGATTGCACCGTTTATACCTGGAGCCAGAAAGTCACCGGCCCGTCATTGATTAGTGAGACTTCCATATCAGCAGCGAAACGCCCAGTCTGGGTTGCTATACCTTGTTGCTGACATTTCTCAATAAAATACTCATACAGCGCCTTTGCCTGTTCCGGGGCTGCACCACCGGAAAATCCGGGACGCATACCGCTATCCGTGTCCGCAGCGAGGGTAAACTGAGAGACCACCAGCACACTACCACCGGCTTGCTGAACGCTCAGATTCATCTTGCCCTTGTCGTCGCTAAAAACACGATAACCCAGCACGCGCTGACATAAACGATCGGCTTTTTGCTGGTTATCTTCTTTTTCTACTCCTAACAAGACCAGTAATCCGGGGCCTATTTCACCGGTGATTTCACCCGCCACTTTGACACGGGCCTGGGTTACTCGCTGAATTAATGCAATCATCACTCTTCCGATTTTGTTTGTTCAGTGGACTGTTTTAGCTGACGATACTCATTGAAGGTAACGGTAATTTCAGCCCCCAGCAAGACAATACACCAGGTCCAGTACACCCAAATAAACAACAATGGGATCACTGCCAGAACGCCGTAAACCAGCTGGTAAGAAGGGAACATCTGGATATAAAGGGTGAAAACTTTCTTACCGAGTTCAAATAATGCCGCCGCAATCATGGCGCCGATAACCGCATCTTTCACCGGTACGCGTACCGTCGGCACCAGGCTATACAGCAGCCAGAATGATAACCAGGAAAGTAACAGTGGGAAGATGCGTAACACATCATCCATCAGGCTATTGATCTCTGAGGCCCAGCGTTGCGACAGCAAATAAGAGCTTATCACGACGCTGGTTCCGACGAGCAAAGGCCCGAGAGTCAGGATCATCCAGTACAGTGCAAATGAGTAAAGCGGCGGACGGGCACGCGTGCTGCGCCAGATAGTATTCAGGGCGCTGTCGATGGCGTACATCAATAACAGTGAAGTCACTACCAGCCCGGCAGCACCCACTGCGGTCATGCGATTAGCATTAGCAATAAACTGGTCGATGTAATGTTCAATCACATCGCCGGTTGCGGGCATAAAATTGGTGAAAACAAACTGGCGTAGCTGGACGCTGATATCAGCGAAGACGGGAAAGACGGCAAATAAGGCGAAAATAACCGCCACCAGCGGCACCAGGGAAAGCAATGAGACGTAGGCAAGATTTCCTGCCATCGTCATCATATTATCCTGGTCAATACGCCGATAAAGCAGTTTGCCCCAAGCTATTACCGGCTTGATATGACGCCCTGCCTTATTTTCTGTGCTCTTCAGCATCAGCTTCGTGCAAACCAGTCAGGAATTGTCTGTTTCCCGGTCACCAATATTGCCGTAATACCGAGTTGCCGGGCACTATTGATATTGTCTTCATTATCGTCGAAGAAGACTGCGTTATCGGCACTAAAGCCCTCTTCTTCGAGTACTTTCAGATAAATTTCAGCATCCGGTTTTCTCATCCCCATTTGCTGGGAAAGATAGATTTTATCGGCGACTTGCTCAACTTCCGGATATTCATCCGGCCAGAATTCGCAATGAAGCTGGTTGGTGTTTGATAAGACGACAACCCGATGCCCCTGCTCGCGCAAAGCCTGCATGACTGCAATCGTATCTTTGCGTAAACCAACGAATATCGCCTGCCAGCCCGCGGTAAATTGCTCATAGCTCAAGGCCATACCCAGATCGTGACCTATTCTTTGGGCAAATTGTTCGTCACTTATATGCCCCCGCTCATGCAGATGGAATGCTTCACCAATGGTGAATTTGCTCTGTAGATTTGCCAGAGGCACGCGGCTGTAATCGCTCCAGACACCCAGTACCCGGTTAAAATCGATATCAACGATAACATTACCTAAATCAAAGATATACAGCATGAGTGTCTCCTTTTCCGTCAGGGTGAATCACTAGTGCAACCAGGGTGTTAAGGCTCAGTGGAACAATGCTAACAATGACGCAAATAGCAGCTTACACGTTAGCATTTTACAAAAAAAAGGCAAAAAAAGCCTCGCGGATAATGAGGTGCTCCCCAAAAGTTGGACACTGGACTGGATAAGGAGTTTTGAGAGGTGACGAAAAACTGGGCACCAGAGATAAGGAAATCGTGAGTGGATCATTCTTTAACACATTGAGACGAGATCTGACTAACTCAGAGCAATACTTTAATTGTATGCTTTTAATATATCCCCGACGTAATTTTTATTGAAAATACCCTGATAAAATCCAACTTCAGTTTTCATCTCAGAAACAATTCTTGACTGTTTCATCATGTATTTACCGCCAAATTTGAAATAAAGATCATTACCTATATGGTTACGGAAGAAATCATTAAATTTTCCAGAGCACATGGCATTATTTTTTATTTTCACAAATATACCTATGTAATCTCCATCTAGTTTAGCGTATCCATCCTCAGGTAAACTCACCTGGATTACACATTCTTTCTTCAGAACGAAAGATTCGCCACCTGATATATACTCCAGATAACTATTTTTTTTACTATAGGTTCCGCAACTTAATAAACTTAGTGTAACTGTTACAGTTAACCAAAATTTAAACATCAACGTTCTTGAATCCATTCTTATATTCAACATATTTCCCTCTCCATTAGCACTCAGATCCCATCTCGGTCCCAGTGTAGGCTGATTTGCAGGAAAGAAAATTCAGTAAAGAAAAAGGAATGTCACAGAATATGTCGAGAAAAGGTAACGGCCTGGACAGCGAGTTTTTGGTGCACTGAACGCTGGAAATTAAAAAGCCTGAGTCCGGTTAAATACCGAACTCAGGCTTTGATGACTGCTTATATCAGCTAAGACGAATTATGCGTCTTTGCCGCCGCGCGAAGCGCGTTTACGATCGTTTTCAGTCAGGTGACGTTTACGAATACGGATAGAAATTGGTGTAACTTCTACTAATTCGTCGTCATCGATGAACTCAAGCGCTTGTTCCAGAGACATTTTGATAGCCGGAACCAGGGTAGTTGCTTCATCAGTACCTGATGCACGCATGTTGGTCAGTTTCTTACCAGTCAGGCAGTTTACAGTCAGGTCATTAGAGCGGCTATGAATACCGATAATTTGGCCTTCGTAAACTTCTGCACCGTGACCGAGGAATAACTTACCGCGATCCTGCAGGCTGAACAGTGCGAACGCAACAGCTTTGCCCTGACCATTAGAGATCAGTACGCCGTTCTGACGCTGGCCAATTTCACCCGTACGAACATCATCGTAGTGGCTGAAAGTGGAGTACAGCAGGCCAGTACCAGAGGTCATAGTCATGAACTCAGTACGGAAACCAATCAGACCACGTGCAGGGATCAGGTAGTCAAGACGAATACGACCTTTACCGTCAGGGATCATGTCCTTAACGTCGCCTTTACGCTCACCCATGGCTTGCATGATAGAACCCTGGTGCTGTTCTTCGATATCCAGAGTGACGTTTTCAAACGGCTCTTGCATACGGCCATCGATCATACGGTTGATAACTTTCGGGCGAGATACTGCCAGCTCGAAGCCTTCACGACGCATGTTTTCGATAAGAACAGACAGGTGTAACTCACCACGACCAGAAACACGGAATGCATCAGCATCTTCAGTTTCTTCAACACGCAGAGCAACGTTATGTACCAGCTCTTTGTTCAGACGCTCGAGGATTTGACGAGAGGTAACATATTTACCCTCTTTACCACAGAACGGTGAGGTGTTGACGTTGAAGAACATGCTTACTGTTGGTTCATCAACCGACAGAGGCTTCAGCGCTTCAACATTCTGAGTGTCGCACAGAGTATCAGAGATATTCAGTTCGCCCAGACCGGTGATAGCGATGATATCGCCCGCTTCAGCTTCAGTTGTCTCAATACGCTCAAGACCAAGGTGACCCAGCACTTTACCTACTTTACCGTTACGGGTTTTCCCTTCGGTATCGATGATAGTGATTTGCTGGTTTGGTTTAACCTTACCGCGTTTGATACGACCAATCCCGATAACACCAACATAGTTGTTGTAATCCAGCTGAGAGATCTGCATCTGGAACGGACCATCAACATCAACATTTGGAGCTGGAACATGGTCAACAATCGCTTGGTACAGCGGGGTCATGTCAGCAGCCATTTCGCTGTGATCATTACCGGCAATACCCATCAATGCTGACGCATAAATAATAGGGAAATCAAGCTGTTCGTCGGTTGCATCAAGGTTAACGAACAGGTCAAATACTTGGTCAACAACCCAGTCAGGACGCGCACCAGGACGGTCAACTTTGTTGATAACAACAATTGGTTTCAAGCCATGGTCAAACGCTTTTTTAGTTACAAAGCGCGTTTGTGGCATAGGTCCGTCCATTGCATCAACAACCAGCAATACGGAGTCAACCATTGACATTACGCGTTCAACTTCGCCACCGAAATCGGCGTGTCCTGGGGTATCAACGATGTTGATACGGTAGTTATTCCAGTTGATAGCGGTGTTTTTAGCGAGGATGGTAATTCCACGCTCTTTCTCCAGGTCATTGGAGTCCATCACACGTTCAGTAGCTTCAGCACGGTCACTGAAGGTACCAGATTGTTGTAACAGCTTGTCAACCAAGGTAGTTTTACCATGGTCCACGTGCGCGATGATGGCGATGTTACGCAGATTTTCGATCACAGATTTGCCTCAGGCATTAGAAATAGCGCGTTATTGTACACGTATTAATCGAAGTACAGAACAGGATCATAAAGAACCTTTACAAACAATATAAGAAGTAAGGGTTTGTGATCGTTTTCACGGAGCTCACAAAGGAACCATAACGTAAATTGCACCAATATAGTGCTTGTGTATCATGATAAAGCACTATACTGGTGCAAGTTATCAGTTATGGTGCGACCTTTTGCACGCTGACCTGCATAATAGCGCCTTTTTAGGGAAATTTAAAAGTTGGCACAGATTTCGCTTTAAAGAATGCAGGCGATGAGCCAAATGAATAAAGTGTTTGATTACCTCGTTACCCAACGAAATGAACCAATCCTGGAGAGTTTAAGTATGTCCGCTGAACACGTATTGACAATGCTGGATGAGCACGAAGTGAAATTTGTTGATTTGCGTTTTACCGATACCAAAGGTAAAGAACAACACATCACTATCCCTGCTCACCAAGTAAATGCAGACTTCTTTGAAGAAGGCAAAATGTTTGACGGCTCCTCGATTGGTGGCTGGAAAGGTATTGATGAATCAGACATGGTTCTGATGCCTGACTCAACCACTGCGATGATTGACCCGTTCTTCGAAGACAGTACGCTGATTATCCGTTGTGATGTTCTGGAGCCAGGTACGCTGCAAGGCTATGACCGTGACCCACGTTCTATCGCAAAACGCGCTGAAGACTACCTGCGTGCGACCGGCCTGGCAGATACCGTTCTGTTTGGACCAGAACCAGAATTCTTCCTGTTTGACGACATCCGCTTTGGTAGCTCTATCTCTGGTTCCCACGTTGCTATCGATGATATCGAAGGCGCATGGAACACCGGTACCAAATACGAAGGCGGTAACAAAGGCCATCGTCCAGCAGTTAAAGGCGGTTACTTCCCAGTGCCACCGGTTGATTCATCTCAGGACATCCGTTCTGCTATGTGTCTGACCATGGAGCAAATGGGTCTGGTGGTTGAAGCTCATCACCACGAAGTTGCTACTGCCGGTCAAAACGAAATCGCTACTCGTTTTAACACCATGACCAAAAAAGCGGACGAAATTCAGATTTATAAGTATGTGGTTCACAACGTGGCACATGCTTTCGGTAAAACTGCGACCTTTATGCCAAAACCAATGTTTGGTGATAACGGTTCTGGTATGCACTGCCATATGTCTCTGGCAAAAGACGGTGTAAACCTGTTTGCTGGTGATAAATATGCTGGCCTGTCTGAGCAAGCGCTGTATTACATTGGCGGTGTTATCAAACACGCTAAAGCACTGAATGCCCTGACTAACCCGACGACTAACTCTTATAAGCGTCTGGTCCCGGGATATGAAGCTCCAGTTATGCTGGCATACTCTGCCCGTAACCGCTCAGCGTCTATCCGTATCCCAGTAGTTAGCTCACCAAGAGCACGTCGTATCGAAGTCCGTTTCCCGGACCCAGCTGCTAACCCATACCTGTGCTTTGCAGCGCTGCTGATGGCCGGTCTTGACGGTATTAAAAACAAGATCCACCCGGGCGAAGCCATGGACAAAAACCTCTATGACTTGCCACCAGAAGAAGCGAAAGAGATCCCACAGGTTGCAGGTTCTTTAGAAGAAGCTCTGAACGCTCTGAACGAAGACCGCGAGTTCCTGACCGCGGGTGGCGTATTCACCGATGATACTATCGATGCCTATATCGCCCTGCGTATCGAAGAAAATGACCGTGTGCGCATGACTCCGCATCCGGTAGAGTTTGAACTTTACTACAGCGTTTAATTATTGTTTTTTTTGCCGTGGAATATTTAGCCCATCTCCGGATGGGCTTTTTTCTCCACCCCTGTTTTGCAAAGCGGTATTTTTACCCCACCACTAAGTACTTAAACAGTGTAAGGAGACTGCTGTATGGCAACTGGCACCTTGCCCGATGCTGGGCAGATCCTGAATTATTTAATCAACAGTATTCTGTTGGTTGACGATGACCTGGCGGTGCATTATGCAAATCCCGCCGCCCAGCAATTGCTGGCACAAAGTGCCCGTAAGCTCTACGACGGCACGCCATTACCGGATTTAATCGGCTATTTTTCACTGAATATCGATGTTATGAAAGAAAGCCTTCAGGATGGCCAGGGCTTTACTGATAACGAAGTCACGCTGGTGATTGATGGTCGCTCTAATATCCTTTCCCTGACCGCACAAAGGCTGATGGAAGGCTATATTCTGATAGAAATGGCCCCGATGGATAATCAGCGTCGTTTAAGTCAGGAACAGATACAGCACGCCCAGCAACTCGCTGCTCGCGATTTAGTTCGCGGGCTGGCACATGAAATTAAAAATCCACTGGGTGGCCTGCGTGGTGCAGCCCAGTTGCTAAGCAAAGCGCTGCCAGACCCGTCGCTCAATGAATACACTAACGTGATAATTGAGCAGGCAGACAGGCTAAGAAATCTGGTCGACCGTCTGTTAGGGCCACAATTGCCCGGAATGCATGTAACCGAAAGTATTCACAAGGTTGCTGAACGCGTCGTAAAACTGGTATCGCTGGAACTGCCTGCCAACGTGAAGTTAATACGCGATTATGACCCTAGTCTGCCAGAGTTTGCTCACGACCCCGACCAGATAGAACAGATCTTACTGAATATTGTCAGGAATGCCTTGCAGGCACTGGGAAGCGAAGGGGGTGAAATTATTATCCGTACTCGTACCGCATTCCAGCTCACGCTGCACGGCTCGCGTTATCGTTTGTTAGCGCGAATTGATATTGAAGATAATGGTCCGGGCGTCCCGGCTCATCTACAAGATACGCTGTTCTATCCGATGGTGAGTGGGCGAGAAGGTGGCAGCGGGCTCGGCCTGTCTATTGCCCGAAATCTTGTCGATCAGCATTCAGGGAAAATCGAATTCAACAGTTGGCCTGGTCATACCGAATTTTCGGTTTACCTGCCCATTCGGAAGTAGAGGTCTATATGCAACGAGGGATAGTGTGGGTCGTTGACGATGATAGCTCCATTCGCTGGGTGCTTGAGCGCGCGTTAACGGGTAGTGGATTAATTTGCACTACCTTTGAGAATGGTAATGAAGTATTAGACGCCTTAGCGACAAAAACGCCGGATGTTTTAATCTCTGATATCCGCATGCCCGGAATCGACGGCCTGGCATTGTTAAAGCAGATAAAACAACGTCACCCGATGCTCCCGGTCATCATAATGACGGCGCACTCAGATCTTGATGCCGCTGTCAGCGCCTATCAGCAAGGTGCATTTGATTATCTGCCAAAACCTTTTGATATTGATGAAGCGGTGGCTCTGGTCGAACGGGCCATCAGCCATTATCAGGAACAGCAGCAGCCCCGTAATATCCAGGTTAACGGCCCGACAACCGATATTATTGGTGAAGCGCCTGCCATGCAGGATGTATTTCGTATTATTGGCCGTTTATCACGATCGTCAATCAGTGTACTGATTAACGGTGAGTCCGGGACAGGTAAAGAGCTGGTTGCTCATGCTCTTCATCGCCATAGCCCACGAGCAAAATCACCTTTCATCGCTCTGAATATGGCCGCAATCCCGAAAGATTTGATTGAATCTGAGTTATTTGGCCATGAGAAAGGGGCTTTTACCGGAGCAAATCAGATTCGCCAGGGTCGTTTTGAACAGGCCGATGGCGGCACATTGTTTCTTGATGAAATTGGCGATATGCCACTGGATGTCCAGACTCGCCTGTTACGCGTGCTGGCTGACGGGCAGTTTTATCGCGTTGGGGGCTATGCGCCGGTTAAAGTGGATGTCCGTATTATCGCGGCAACGCACCAGAATCTCGAGCTACGGGTACAGGAAGGTAAATTCCGTGAGGACTTATTCCATCGTCTGAACGTGATTCGTATCCATCTTCCCCCACTGCGTGAACGTCGTGAAGACATTCCGCGTCTGACATGGCATTTCTTGCAGGTGGCAGCCCGTGAATTAGGCGTGGAAGCAAAACAGCTCCACCCGGAGACGGAAAGTGCTCTCACCCGCCTGGCGTGGCCAGGTAATGTGCGTCAGCTAGAAAATATCTGTCGCTGGCTGACGGTAATGGCCGCCGGGCAAGAAGTCCTTATACAGGACCTGCCAAGTGAGTTGTTTGAAACGACAATCACCGAAAATGGCACGACACAAATTGACCCGGATAACTGGGCAACTCTGCTTAGCCAGTGGGCAGATAAGGCGCTGCGTTCCGGTCATCAAAACCTGTTAGCCGAAGCAATGCCCGAGATGGAAAGAGTACTGCTTACGACCGCATTGCGTCATACACAAGGGCATAAACAAGAAGCTGCCCGTTTACTGGGATGGGGAAGAAATACCCTGACCCGGAAGCTAAAAGAGCTGGGAATGGAGTAACAGGATCAACATGACTGCAGGGAGTGCGGTTACTGGCCCGTAAAAAACCGATAGCGGGCCGTAACCTGCTATCGGTAACCTTACCTATATTACGCGTGAAAATTGCTGTAAGCGGGCTTTCTGGCGCAAATAGACATCAAAACACATGCAGATGTTCCTGATCAGCAAACGGCCTTTGCCAGTGACCTGAATACCTTGCTCTGTCATCGTGACCAGGCCATCTTTTGCCAGCGGTGCCAGCAGCTGTAAATCCTCGGCAAAGTAGTCTTTCGCTGTGATATCCCAGAGCTGTTCAATATCAGCAAAATTAAGCCGGAAGTTACAGATAAGTGCTTTAATCACGTCCCGACGAATACAGTCATCTCTGGTCAATGTCAGGCCACGCCACAGCGCATTACCCTGTTCATCGACTTGCTGATAGTAGAGTTTTAACTCTTTCTGATTCTGAGCATAGCAGTCGCCAATCATACTGATCGCCGAAACCCCCATCCCCAGCAAGTCGCTATCACCCTGCGTGGTGTAACCCTGGAAATTACGGTGAAGCTGGCCTTCTCGCTGAGCAATCGCCAGTTCATTGTCCGGGCGAGCAAAGTGATCCATACCAATAAACTGATAACCCGCTCCAGTCAGCAAGCCGATCGTTTCTTGCAGAATATCCAGTCGTTGCTGGGCGCTGGGAAGATCGGCCTCTTTAATTTTGCGCTGGGCCGCAAACAGTGTCGGTAAGTGCGCATAATTAAATACGCTCAGACGATGCGGATTTAACTCAACCACTCGCTTAAGCGTAAACGCAAAGCTTTCCGGTGTCTGTTTAGGCAGGCCATAAATAAGATCAATATTGGTCGAGGTAAAACCTAGCTCGCGGGCACGATTCATCAGGGCAAAGATAAATTCTTCATCTTGCTCGCGGTTGACCAGACGCTGTACTTCTTTGTTGAAATCCTGAACGCCCATACTCAGGCGGTTAAAACCTTCCTGACGCAGGTGATCAAGCACATCCAGTTCAATTTCACGGGGATCAACTTCTATCGACATTTCAGCATCATCGTTAAACTGAAAATGCTGACGAAGCAGCCCCACCAGCCGGGTAATTTGCGCTTTGTTGAGGTAGGTTGGTGTTCCGCCACCCCAGTGCATCTGGCTGACATGACGACCAGCAAAGAGCGGCGCACGATGGATAATTTCTTGTTCCAGGGCGTCAAGATACTGATCGGCTTTATGCTGCTGGCGGGTAACAATTTTATTACAGCCGCAGAAATAGCAGAGCTTATGACAAAATGGGATATGGATGTAGAGCGAAAGGGGTCGCTCTGGATAACGGGCTATCGCTTGTTGAAAATCCGACTCACTGAAGTCCGGTGAGAACTCGAGTGCCGTAGGATAAGAGGTATATCGTGGCCCTGAATAATTATATTTTTGGATCAGCGCCAAATCCCAGTCAATTAACTGCTCAGACATAATCACTCCTTCCGATGGTGTCTCCGCCGAAGCGGGAGGAGCGAATGAACTCCTCGCACCCTAACATTGCGCTGCAGTGAGCGTTTCAAACGTGACAACCGCCGTAACCTAATGAATAACCCTGCCAGATAACCTAGCAGGGGAATGATAACGATCAGAACAGCGAATACGACGGGTGTAATCGTTAGTTACCCTTCAACAGACGCATTAAATCGTCGGTTTTTTCTTCTTCTTCATCTTCGTCTTCGTAAGCAATACCCAGTTGCTCCATCAGCGTATCGATTCGGTCCAGAGTCGTATTGACCCAGTCCTGATCTGATTTGCTCAGAGTTTCGCCTTCTTCAAGACGCTCCAGTAACCCATCCAGACGCTCATCGTTCTCCAGTAGCGCCAGTTCTGCTTCCGGTGTTAACGCAGCAGGTTTTTCTGCCTTCACTTTCACAGGGCGGACAACCGGTGCAACCACTTCGCCAAGCTGAATGGGTGTTTTACTGCCAATACGCGGATCTTTATCTTTATTGTTGCTTTGTGGACCTTGTGACAGTCCTTTACCGCTGGTGCGACTGCCGGGCGCATGGCCACTGCGTTTATTCTGACGTTTACGATCGCGTGCTTCGCTGTCTATCTCTTCACGAGACTTACGGCGGGCCTTAACAGGTTTTTTGCCTTGTGGTGCTGAGTTTGGTTGCTTCATAGTAAGTTTTCTTAGGCGTAGGCTATTTTGTTCAGTATATACCCAAAACAATGCAAATTGCCTGTAGGCGCAAAGCTTCGCTCGCCGATGAGCATAGATAAACTCTGTAACTCGACGGATCGACAGCCTGCAACACCCAGGCAACTTGAAGTATAACGGGTATGGAATTGCGCGGAATCTAGCAGAAAGCAAGCAAAGAAAAAAGGCGACAGTATAAGCTGTCGCCTTTTTTCTTTACTCTTGACCCATAAAGGGCCCTACAATCCGTGTTCATTTATGACAAACCCTGTCTAATCCTTTACTAACAACATCAATGTTGTCTTCCATTTCCTTTTAAACTCTCAGAGCCATGCCTCCTGGCCTGTAAGGTTCGCCGTCTCCATGACGCTCCTGAACCGATGCTCTAAGTGATAATCCTTTCTGGCTCTCCCGTGCCAATGAGCAATACTCTACCTTTATTTTGTTTATAAACAACGACCTAAGATAGACATCGGAAATTTCAAATTGTTAAAAATATGTATAACCTTATGAAAATAATAACAAATATTACCTTCCTGTAACTAACGTAACCTCAATCTCCCTCATCATCTATGGCAAATGTCTCACAAACCCAATCCGTTATTGGGAAGTTTTATTGTCTTGATGAGAAACGCCGTGTTTTCTGCTCATTCAGGTATAATCACAGCAATTGCTTATCCTGACAGAGACAACCGTTTTGAAAAATTGGAATTATCAACAGACTAAGTTCGTGCTCAGTGCGCCGGATATTCGCCATCTTCCTTCTGATACGGGTATTGAGGTCGCGTTCGCAGGCCGCTCTAACGCAGGAAAATCCAGTGCACTCAATACGCTGACCAATCAAAAAAGTCTCGCTCGTACCAGTAAAACACCTGGTCGTACCCAGCTGATTAACTTGTTTGAAGTGGCAGAAGGTAAACGTGTGGTCGACTTACCCGGCTACGGCTACGCCGAAGTACCGGAAGAGATGAAACTAAAATGGCAACGTGCCTTGGGTGAATATCTGCAAAAACGTCAGTGCCTGCAAGGCCTGGTGGTACTGATGGATATTCGTCATCCGCTCAAAGATCTCGATCAGCAGATGATTAGTTGGGCAGTGCAAAGTAATCTTTCGGTAATGATACTCCTGACCAAAGCCGACAAACTAGCCTCAGGTGCACGTAAAGCACAGTTGAACAAAGTTCGGGAAGAAGTGCTGGCCTTTAACGGCGATATTCAAGTTGAGGCATTCTCTTCGCTGAAGAAACTGGGGGTCGACATACTGCGTCACAAGCTGGATAGCTGGTATAACGATCTCGAGCCCGTCGTTGAACAGGAAGAAGATAACGACGCTGAATGATTAGATGATGCTCTGATAATGCGATGTTCGTGTGATTAAACGAGCATCGCTGCATGTCGTCTGTTGTAAAAATTTTCTTTGCCGCATAAAAAACGCCCCAGTCATTTCTGACTGGGGCGGCTAAACTATTCAGCCAAATCCGATTACGTGAAGTAAAAGGTCTGAAAGATAGAACATCTTACCTCTGTACCCTACAAAGATAACTCTACTCTTTTTTTTTCACTTGAAAAGCATTTTCTGTAGTTTTTTTTCACTTTTTGCATTTCGTTCTTTAACTGTCATCACAAAATACGATTACTAATGTTGCTTAGTTACAAAAAAAGAGGACGGTAATTTCCACTCAGAGCCTGAAAACAGCCTGATGAGCCAGGCGATTAGTGGGCTTCATCCCAGTTTTTACCGCTTCCGACCTCAACCAACAGAGGCACATCCAGTTTCATACTGCTTTCCATCAGTTCATGAATTTTCAGCGAAGCGCTCGCAATATCATCCTGATGCACTTCAAATACCAGTTCATCGTGAACCTGCATAATCATTTTCACGCGTGGCTTGTCATGCGTGAGCCAGGCATCCACGGCTATCATGGCACGCTTGATAATGTCTGCAGCTGTACCTTGCATTGGCGCATTAATTGCCGCCCGTTCAGCACCAGCACGCCTGAGACCATTGCTGGCATTAATCTCAGGCAAATATAAACGACGTCCATCGAGTGTTTCCACGTAACCTTGCTCTTTGGCCTGGGCACGGGTACGTTCCATATACTCAAGCACGCCCGGATAACGCTCAAAATAGAGATCCATATACTTCTGGGACTCATGGCGCGGAATATTTAGCTGACGAGAAAGACCAAAAGCACTCATCCCATAAATCAGGCCAAAGTTAATCGCCTTCGCACTGCGTCGTTGCTCAGACGTCACACTTTCCAGTGGGACACCAAACACCTCTGATGCGGTCGCCCGGTGAATATCTTTACCCTCGGCAAAAGCACTCAGCAGGCCTTTATCACGCGAGAGATGCGCCATAATACGCAACTCAATCTGTGAGTAGTCCGCGGAGACAATCAGATAATCCTCAGGAGCAATAAATGCCTGCCTGATGCGGCGACCTTCTTCGTTACGCACCGGAATATTTTGCAAGTTCGGCTCGGTCGATGACAATCGCCCGGTTGCAGTAACGGCCTGATGATAAGAAGTATGAACGCGCCCAGTTTTCGGGTTAATCATCAGCGGCAGTTTATCTGTATAAGTCGACTTAAGCTTTGCCAGGCCGCGATATTCGAGAATAACTTTCGGTAATGGATAATCCAGAGCCAGTTCTTCTAATACCTCTTCAGAGGTTGAAGGTGCGCCACCGGGGGTCTTTTTCAGAGGTTTAATACCCTGTTTTTCAAACAAGATAGTCTGTAACTGTTTCGGTGAGGAGAGATTAAATGCTTCCCCCGCTAATTCATGGGCTTTGAGCTCAAGTTCAGCAAGGCGCACCGTCAGCTGTTCAGAATGAGCGTGTAAAATAGCCGGGTCAATCTTCACACCACCACGTTCAATACGTGAGATAACCGGAACCAGAGGCATTTCGATTTCTTTAAAGATAGCCAGAGGTCCGGCTTCTTTCTCAAGCCGTGGCCACATTTTTAAATGCAGCTGTAACGTCACATCGGCATCTTCTGCCGCATAACGTCCCGCTGTTTCAAGATCGATTTGATTGAAGGTGAGCTGCTTTTTACCTTTACCGGCGATCTCTTCAAAAGAGATAGTGGTATGTTTTAGCCAGCGAGCAGCCAGGCTGTCCATATCATGGCGTCCGGATACGCTATCGAGAATATAAGACTCGAGCATGGTATCAAAAGCGATCCCCTTCAGCTCGATATCATAGTTGAGCATGACACCGCGATCGTATTTTAAATTCTGACCTACTTTTAACTTTTGCTCATCTTCCAGCAGCGGTTTTAGCAGTTCAAGTACTCGCTCTCTCGCCAGTTGCGGCGGTACATCCAGATAGTCATGAGCCACCGGGATATAACAAGCCACCCCCGGTTCGGTAGCAAAAGAGAGTCCGACCAGATTTGCGTTGAGATTATCCAGGCTATCGGTTTCGGTATCAAAAGCAAAAAGTGGTGCCTTATTCAGACGATCTACCCACTCCAGCAGAACAGCTTCATCAAGAACGGTAACGTAGTTATCGTAAGAGAGTGCCGCAGTAGCCTCTTCTTCAGGCTCTTCATGCTTAACGGCATTGACTGTTACAGGCGTCGGTTTAGATCCTTTCGCCAGTAACCATTTCCCGGCTTCAACATCGGTTATCCAGCGTTTAAATTCATATTGCGTGAATAGCTCATGAAGACGCTCCGCCGCCGGTGGCTGGATACTCAGCTGTTCGCACGAGAGATCCAGCGCGACATCGGTCTTAATAGTCGCCAGCTTATAAGAGAGATAAGCCATTTCTTTATTCTGCTCAAGTTTTCCGGCCATCGTCTTGGCACCACGGAATGAGAGTTCAGCAATTTTTTCCGGACTGGCATAGAGTGTATCAAGCCCCCCAAGACCCTGTAACAAAGCCTGAGCGGTTTTCTCACCGACGCCGGGCACACCTGGGATGTTATCGGATGAGTCCCCCATCAGCGCGAGGAAGTCGATAATCAACTCTGGTGGAACACCGTATTTTGTCAGAACCTCTTCTGGTCCTAATACCGTATTGGTCATGGTATTAATCAGTGTAATCGAAGGCGTCACTAACTGAGCCATATCCTTGTCGCCTGTGCTGATAAGCACTGAGCGACCTGCACGTTCAGCTTCCTGCGCCAGGGTACCAATCACATCATCAGCTTCAACACCGGAAACGGCTAATAGTGGCAGTCCCATTGCTTTGACCATTTCATGAAGCGGTTCAATTTGTGCTCGCAGATCATCCGGCATAGGTGGGCGGTGAGATTTATAATCCTCAAATAGCTCATCACGAAACGTTTTACCCTTGGCATCAAATACCACCGCGGCATGCGTCGGCTGATACTGCATAATGAGACTACGCAGCATATTCAAGACACCATACATGGCACCAGTGGGTTCCCCACGACTATTCGTCAGCGGTGGAAAAGCATGATATGCCCGATAGAGATATGAAGAGCCATCAACGAGAATTAGCGGGTTATCCGCGATCTGAGCCATAATGTTTCGTTCCATGCCTGATGATTAGTCTATGACTAAAGGATGCCATAGCCTGAGCCAAAAGATGAAATTTTGCCGCAAAGATCCTAAAAAGAATTCCTCACAAACGCTCTGTGAATCGGATCTTCCTGTGGATAACTTTGTGCATAGTTTTGCATCTAATTTATTACATTATATCGATTTATGTTGATAAGCATTAAAAACACTTTAAATTCATAACCTTATAACAAAAACAATCTGATTAATGAGATAGATCAATTAATAAATCAATGTGGATATAAAAGTTTATCTGTGGCTTTCACCTCAGAAACATTTTCTTCTCTAAGCGATAAAGCAAAAATCATTTTTGTCTCAATAAACCCGCGTTATTCATTTTCTGTTAAAATCCGACGGCCCTCTTTACCCATACCTTGCTTATTTTTGAAAAAGTCATTTATGCCGAGACAGCTCTCACCATTTGTACTGATATTAAGTGTTGTTTTAACCATTCTGGTCACAATCGCTTGCTCTGTACCTATAATTATTATCGGGGTAATCAAGTTGCTCCTTCCTGTTCCCTCAGTTTCACGCGCAATGTCTTCTATTGCAGAATGGATGATGTATTGCTGGTGTGAGGGGCTGGCATTATTAATTCGACTGAACCCCCATCTGGTATGGGATATTCAAGGGCTGGAGGGGCTGAGTAAAAAAAACTGGTATTTATTGATCTGCAATCATCAAAGCTGGGCGGATATTGTCATCTTGTGTGTATTGTTCCGCAAACATATCCCAATGAATAAATATTTTCTTAAACAACAGTTAGCCTGGATCCCTTTCCTCGGGCTCGCCTGTTGGGCATTGGGTATGCCTTTTATGAAACGTTATTCACGTGGCTATTTATTGCGCCATCCTGAACGCCGTGGCCAGGATATCGATACTACGCGCCGTTCTTGTCTGAAGTTCCGTAACCATCCAACCACGATTGTTAATTTTGTTGAAGGCTCTCGTTTTACTAGTGAAAAAGGTCGTCAGGTGCGCTCACCTTTCAAGCACTTATTAATTCCGAAAGCTGCGGGTATTGCAATGGCATTAGGTGTTCTGGGTAAACAGTTTAATAAATTACTTAATGTCACACTGTGCTATCCGGAAAATATTAAGTCCCCATTCTACGATATGCTAAGTGGGAGAATGACCCGCATAACTGTACGTATTTCTCTGCTGCCTGTTACAGAGGATTTACACGGCGATTATCTCAACGATAAAAATTTCAAACGTCGTTTTCAGTTATGGCTAAATTCAGTATGGGATGAAAAAGACCGCCAGCTTGAAGCATTGTATCAACAGGATAAAAGAACCTCAGAAAACAAAAAAGCCTGAGTATCTATAATACTCAGGCCTGATACAGAGATGCTGTCAGGTTATTTTTTTTCAACCAAGTGTTTTACAGTATTAGCATATTCCTGGACAAAAACATCCAGATCGCTGGTATCCATACCTTGTGAGTTCAGCATATATTTACCATCAACATACATTGCCGGCACGCCACGCAGCTGGAAGTCTGCCGCAGCTTTTTCTTGCTGAGCAACCAGAGATTTTACAACAAAGCTATTCAAGGCTGCATCATACTCTTCAGCCGGTACACCCGCATCGATAAAGACTTTGCGGATGTCTGCTTCATTCTGCACTGTCTGAGTTTTTTGTATTGCTTCAAACATTGGAACAGTCACTTTATCTTCAACACCCAGAGCCATAGCAATCGCCCATGCTTGAGTCACTTGCTTGCCCAAAGGCCCAAGGAATTCAACATGGTATTTTACTAATTTAGTCCCTTCTGGCAGTTTTTTCTTCACGTTATCAGAAACGTGCAATACATCTTCAAACTGATAGCAGTGCGGGCAGTAGAAGGAGAAGAACTCCAGTACCTGTGGCGCACCTGCGACCGGCTTATCCAGCGTAATATACTGTTTACCATCAGTAAAATCAGCAGCAGATGCGCTAAATGCCAGGACCATTCCTGCCAGCGCAAGCCAAATCTTCTTCATCATCAAATCTCTCCTGAATTTTGTATTCAAAGTTAATACATAGGTGCCAATTGTAATGGAGGTTCACGAAGAACCCGAACTTGCTCGGTAAATATTGCTGTTTGCCTTAACCAAAAATCCTCTTCCAGTAACCATGGGAAGTTTCTTGGGAAGGCCGGATCATCCCAGCGCCGCATCAGCCACGCCAGATAATGCACAATACGCATTCCACGCAAAGGTTCGATCAGTGCGATTTCACGAGTATCAAAGGTGGAAAATTCTTCATAAGCTTCAATAATGGTTTCAAGCTGCATACGCTGTTCTGCTTTATCGCCATTAAGTAGCATCCAGATATCCTGAACTGCCGGGCCATTACGCGCATCATCAAGATCAACAAATAACGGCCCGTCGCGCCAGAGAATATTCCCCGGATGGCAGTCACCATGCAAACGTAATAATTCCACATCACCAGACCAGTGCTGCGACACTTCATTAATCAGTGCGTCAGTTGCTGCCAGAAAGTCAAGTTTAAGAGACTTCGGGATCATTGCACTATCTTCAAACAGTGCCCGGGGTTGCCACAGATACTCATCCAGCCCAATAGTTGGCCTGGCTTGAAACAGCGAGCGGCGACCTATCTGATGGATACGCCCCAAGTACCGACCAACCCACTCCATTTGGTCGATGTTATCAGTTTCATACTGACGTCCTCCCAGACTTGGGAACACCGCAAACATAAACCCCTGATAATGGAGTAGCGTCTTGCCATCAAAACTCAACGGCGCGGCTAAGGGCACTTCTTCTTCATATAGCGCTTGAGCAAAGCGGTGTTCTTCTTCTATCTGTTCCGCTGACCAGCGACATGGGCGATAAAACTTCACCACATAACGCATGCGGTCTTCGTCCTGGAATTGATAAACCCGATTCTCAAAACTGTTTAATGGCGTCAGCCCCGAATCCACACGGATGCCCTGCTCAAAGAGGGCATTCATAATGGTATCGGGGTGCAAGGTCTGGAAATTAAAAGCGCTGTCTTTCATCCGGTAACCGACTATCAATACTAATGGTTCAGAATAACACTCTAAATCAGCTTAATATTACCGGCTTACAAGGTTTTACTCTTTAATAACACCCCGGGCGCGTAATAACGCAGTTTTAAAGTCGTCTTCGTAATCTTTTTGAATACCAGGTATTACGGCATCTTTAGCTGAGTCTCGCATTTTTAGGTGATAAATCAAGATGTCATCAGTGAGAGAGGCAAGATCTCCACTATAACCTGACTCCTGAGCTAGTTTCTGTAAGAATTGTATCAGATTAAGATCAGGCTCTTTGCTCCATGCTGGTTGCAGGAGTTCGAGCAGTTCATTAAGACGTTTACATTTCATTTTGTATTCCTGTCACAAGAGAGATACCACAAGGTATCAGGCTTAATTCCACATTAAAAGAGGTGGTACTGGTGCAACGACTGGTAAAAATAACGGGTGTAGTGCTGGCTGGCGGCCAGGGCAGCCGTATGGGAGGAAAAGATAAAGGTCTGGTATTACTTAATGGTATAGCACTCTTCCGTTATGTGCTGGAAACATTACGCCCTCAGGTCAATCAACTGGTTATCAGCGCTAATAGACATATCGATATCTATCAGCAAGCAGGTGTCCCTGTTATAGCTGACTCATTACCTGACTATCCAGGGCCTCTTGCCGGTATGTTAGCGGTAATGGAGACAATAGAAAGTGAATGGTTCCTGTTTTCGCCTTGTGATACACCCAATATTCCTTCTGACCTTGCCTATTCTCTCTGGGATGGTCTGGGAGATCCTGCCATCTCTGCGGTATGGGTTAATGACGGTGAGCGAGATCATCCCGGAATAGCGCTAATTCATCATTCTGCAAAAGTGGCGCTAAGGGCTTATTTATCAGCAGGTGAAAGACGTGTGATGCAGTTTTTACGGAGTATCGGTGGACGAGCGGTGGTCTTTGATAGCTCGCTGACTGACTTTGCGAATATCAATACATTGGATGAGTTATCCAACTGGCAGGAGTCTGAAAAATGATACCTTTACTGGCAATTTCTGCCTGGAGCGGGACCGGAAAAACGACCCTTCTGAAACAATTGATCCCACTATTACGAGCCAGAAATATCCGCCCGGGCCTGATTAAACATACTCATCATAATATGGATGTTGATACTCCAGGAAAAGACAGTTACGAGCTGCGTAAAGCCGGAGCAGAACAGACCATTGTAGCCAGCCAGCAACGCTGGGCACTGATGACGGAAACACCTGAATTACCGCCGCTGTCCTTATCCTATTTGGTCTCAAGGATGGATCACTCCACTCTGGATCTGGTTTTAGTTGAAGGATTTAAGCATGAAGAGATCGCGAAAATTTTGCTTTATCGACAGGATGCAGGGCATGCATACAACGAACTGACTCTCGATCCTTATGTAATTGCTCTGGCAAGTGATATTACTCTTGATGTACCCGTCCCTGTACTCCCTCTGAATGAACCACCGAAAATTGCCGATTTTATCTGCCAGTGGTTAAGTAGAACGACATAGATTTTTTGATTCAAAGGGAGTATTCCTGAAGTTTTAATAAATAATTGTGAATAATAGACATTACAGGAAAGTCATTAAATATATGATTATCGCTAATAATACCTAAAACTGAGCCTTAGAAACGATGAAGGGAAAAGATGATGAACCCTGTGTATAGAATTCTGTGTAAATGATTTTTCTTAAAAGTGACCGCCCAGGCGGTCACCGAA
Source organism: Klebsiella sp. BIGb0407 (assembly GCF_024807845.1). Classification (GTDB taxonomy): domain Bacteria; phylum Pseudomonadota; class Gammaproteobacteria; order Enterobacterales; family Enterobacteriaceae; genus JGM124. The sequence continues at coordinate 3,818 of NZ_JANUEQ010000011.1, read as the reverse complement.
CTCGATAATAAAGCAACTCATTACCATATTTTGGAAGAGTGTATCCAGAGCCTGCAATGCTGCATCTTCTATCGAAGTCTGAGAGATGACCTTCAGGATACTTCGTTAACCATCCTGACATAGAGGACAGAGTTCTGAATTAGAGTGATAGTTTTAAATTTTGTACAAATTTCACTTCAAAACAAATGTATTAATTTGTTCTAACTTGTATCGATTCAAATTTAAATAACTCAAACAAAAAAAAGAGCAAACCTTGTTATAATTTCATCGAGACACGAATAAGCCTCCAGGATATTTTTTATTTAATAAATTCAATGAATTATATTGATTTTCATTCACCAGTAAAACCCACCAGGATAAAATATATTGAAACCAATGAAATAATTAGAAATAAATATAATTTACCTATCGAGTGCTAAAGATGAAAATATGTGGATAATCATCAGACAAAAAATATAATAAAACATTGTTCTCAGGACATTTAATGACAGTTGGTACATATCACAAGCCATAAAATATATGCATGCCCTATTACATACAATATATTACATCTTGATAAGGCATATATTCTCACCTTAGCTCGGTTTAAATAAAGACCCAGAACAAATAAAAAACAACTCATTTGTTGATTTTGTTTTATTGGTGTTGATTATATAACCCTTATACTGTACGCCTGCAACGATGAAATTTATTCAACACTGAAAACATACCCCTTTCTAACAGGAATAGTCAGGATATCAACATAAGATTATTAAATCCAACCCAATTTATAAGCACAATGGAGGTGCTTTTTATGCAATCAGGATAATAAGGCATTTTAACGATATGATCTCAGTGGATAGCTTAAACCTTCTTAGCTAAATTAAGTAGCCATCATAATCACCACTGTTTTCTTCATTGTAAGTTATATTAATTAAAATCCATCTAAATAATATAGTGGAAACTAGTCTATGAATTTAAGAAAACTTTTAAAAAAAAACAAGTTATCTACTTCATTACTGTCACTCTTAGTTTTGATAGTCATGAATACACACGCTCAGCCGAAAAACCATTATTACAATACGACCAAAACAGGCAGTTATATATTACCAAATAGTAATACTACTTCCAGTAATGGTAATATTTCAGCTGATGGCTGGAGAAGGAGTAGTGAAAGTGGTGACGATAGTGATACATCACCGTTTAATATTAATCCGAGTAATCAGCTGGACTCAGCTATACCGATTCATCAACGCCGCAAGAATCTGGTGGCTTTTTTAAATGAAAGGTATGATTCTCAAGAGTCTTTTCCTGGTTCACATCATACCAACCACAAGTTGAGTAGTACTGCGGAACGTCATACCTCTGGTGAAAAGTCTAATTTAAAGGGTGCTCCGGGCAATCCGCCGAAGTCATTGGATAGTTTTGGTGAGAATAGTGCATTTCTTGTTGATTTAATGAAAGGCAATAAATCAGGTAGTACTCCTAAACGCCCAAGCAGTTCTGATGAAAAATCCGATTTAAATGACTCTTTACGCAATAATCCAGCTCACTCTGCTTCCTTTAAGAATGCACGTGATGTTTTTTCTAAGAAGTTAAATTCAAAATCTGTGTTATTTCTACCGCGCCAACTACCTGCACCATCAGCACCGCCTGTGCTGCCTCTACCACTTACATCACTTGCACCACCGCCACCACCTATGCCATCAGCACCACCTGTGCTGCCTCTACCACTTACATCACTTGCACCACCTCCACCACCTATGCCATCAGCACCACCTGTGCAGCCTCTACCACTTACATCACTTGCGCCACCTCCACCGCCTATGCCATCAGCACCACCTGCGCCGGGTACTGAACTTGATTTAAAGAATATATACCAAGAGTTAAGCTGTACTGCTAAAAACCCTGTCAGTTTTGATGAAAGTTCAAACTCCACAAACAATCAGAGTAATACTACTGAAAATGCTGAATATCACGGTACAAATAATCGAGGTAAAGCAGGTGTAACTGAAAATCACATTGGCAATAATGGTATTATCAATTTCAGTCCCACTGTAGTGAACCATAACATCACATTAAATAAATTAATTATTAATGGTAATAGTTATGGATCAACAAATGTGTCTGTAAATAATATCGGTGGCAGAAATAATGCTTATCTTAATGGCCTTGAACTTATTCGTGTTGATGGTCTTTCTGAAGGGGTTTTTAATCAATCAGGGCGTATCGTAGCCGGTGCTTATGATTATTCCTTGGTTCGTGGGCATGGAAATAACAGAGGAAGCTGGTATTTGACTAATCAACAGCGTCCTATAATCAACTCGAATAGCCGTATTGAACGCCCAGAAGCTGCAAGTTATATTGCAAATTTAAGTGCGTCAAATACCTTATTTAATACGACCTTGAGTGATCGTTCAGGTGAAACACAGTTTACTGATATACGAACAGGTGAAAACAAAATCACGAGCTTATGGCTACGCCAAGTCGGTAATCATAACAACTGGTTGGATAGTAATAATCAGCTAAAAACCCAGAGTAAAAGCTATGTTACCCAGCTAGGTGGAGATGTTATGAAATGGAGTGGTAATGGCCATAGACGAGGACGCCTGGGTCTGATGGCGGGTTATGGAATTAATAGCAGTAATAGTATCTCTTCAATCACAAATTACCATTCAAAAGGATCCGTTAAAGGCTACAGCGTCGGCTCTTACGCTACTTGGTTCACCAATAATACAGATAAATCAGGTCTGTATGTTGACAGTTGGATACAGTATAACTGGCTGAATAACTATGTGCAGGGACAGGGACTTCCAAAAGAAAATTACAAGTCAAAGGGTATAACTGCAGCAATTGAAGCAGGTTATACCATCAAAGTAGGTGAGTTCACTAAAAACCAAGGAATGGTTGAGAAGTGGTTTATTCAGCCACAGGCTCAGATAACCAAGATGGGCGTAAAAGCTAAAAAACACAAAGAAGCAAACGGTACTCACGTAATCACTGGTGGGGAAGGTAATATTCAGACCCGCCTGGGGATTAGAACATATCTGAAAGGTCAGCATGCTATGGATAAGGGTAAAAACCGAGAGTTTGAGCCCTTTATTGAAGCAAACTGGCTGCATAATACCCGTAATTTTAACACTACCCTGGATGGCGATCGTATCTCGCAGGCTGGTGCGCGTAATATAGGGGAAGTCAAAATCGGTGTCGCTGGTAAGATTAATTCGAAAGTAAATATTTGGGGAAATATAGGAACTCAGGTAGCTGATAAAGGCTATAGCAATACCAGTGTAACGGTAGGCGTTAGATATAATTTTTAGCATCATACCTTTTAATAAACTTCACGATATTCATAAGTCACACTCAGACCACTCGAAAGAGGGTGGTGTGCAACTAAAGAATTCACGTTGTTTATAAGTATAAAGCAAGGTGCATCAATGAATATATACCCTGAATAATTTGGTTTATTCCAGGCACAAAGCTCAGAGAGTCGATGAGCGTAGATATACTATGTGATTCGACTGTCTGAGCATATACAACGCCCAAGCATCCTGCGGACTGCGATTCAGAGGACATTTTTCTGGAATTCTACGGCGGGTTACCCTAAATAATTCGCGCCACAGGAAGGCGGCAAGTTCATGAATCCCCGGGAACGGAGATTACTCTGTGACCGGGGTGAACGAGCGCAGCCAACGCGCCTGTGGTGTGAAGTATGACGGGTAACGCAAAAAACCCCAGTCGTTAGACTGGGGTTCTTGCTTATTTGATGCCTGGCAGTTCCCTACTCTCGCATGGGGAGACCCCACACTACCATCGGCGCTACGGCGTTTCACTTCTGA
>NZ_JANUEQ010000010.1 GCF_024807845.1 Klebsiella sp. BIGb0407 | reverse complement strand
CCGTGGCATAAATTGGTTGCGGAGGCCGGATTTGAACCGACGACCTTCGGGTTATGAGCCCGACGAGCTACCAGGCTGCTCCACCCCGCGTCCGTGGATGCGCACTATACTCTGCTCTCTTTTCTATGCAACCCTTTTTTAGAATTAATCCATTAATTTACCGTAGTTGATTAAATATTATCTATCATAGCCATAAACAAACCATATTCACGGCGCGATGGCGGCAAGCGTTTAATTTTTTCAGCGGCTTTGCTATCTTCCCAGTAACGGATGTTGTTAGCAGGACAGAATAAAGATGAAAGTGTATTGGGTAAAATATGCAGCAGTAGGGGTGGTTTTAGCGACACTGGCTGCTTGTACTTCAAAACCGACCGATCAGGGTCAGCAGTATAAAGATGGTAAGTTCTCACAGCCTTTCTCGCTGGTTAATCAGCCTGATGCCTTAGGTGTCCCTATTAATGCGGGTGATTATGCAGAGCAGGTCGCACAGGTCGCTTCTGCCTCACCTCGTCTCTATAACAGCAGCAGTAATGTCTATGACGCGGTGAAGCAATGGCTGCGTACCGGGGGTGATACTAAACAGCTTAACCAGTTTGGTTTAAATGCCTGGCAGATGGAAGGGGCTGATAACTACGGTAACGTGAAATTTACTGGTTACTACACCCCGGTGGTTCAGGCCCGTCATACCCGTCAGGGCGAATTCCAGTACCCAATTTACTCAATGCCACCGAAAAAAGGGCGTCTGCCTTCTCGCTCAGAAATCTACAATGGCGCACTTGATAGTCGTCATATCCTCGCCTGGAGTAACTCCTTAATGGATAACTTCATTATGGATGTTCAGGGCAGCGGCTATATCGATTTTGGTGACGGTAAACCTTTAACTTTCTTCGGCTATGCTGGCAAAAACGGACATGCTTATCGTAGCGTCGGTAAAGTGCTGATTGACCGTGGGGAAGTAAAACGTGAAGACATGTCGATGCAGGCCATTCGTCACTGGGGAGATACGCATAGCGAAGCCGAAGTGCGTGAGTTGCTGGGCCAGAACCCTTCCTTTGTCTTCTTTAAGCCTGCGAGCTACTCGCCGGTGAAAGGCGCGAGTGCGGTTCCGCTGATTGGCCGGGCTTCTGTGGCATCCGATCGCTCGATTATTCCTGCCGGAACCACCTTGCTGGTTGAGGTTCCCTTGCTGGATAATAACGGTAAATTTACCGGTAATTATGAACTGCGAGTGATGGTTGCTCTTGACGTCGGTGGCGCGATTAAAGGCCAGCACTTTGATATCTACCAGGGCATTGGCCCGGATGCGGGGCACCGCGCAGGCTGGTACAATCATTATGGTCGGGTGTGGGTGCTGAAAACCGCACCGGGAACGGGAACTTCCGGTAACGTTTTTAACAGTTAATTGAATTGCAGGGATAACCTATCCCGCACCTTGTGCTCTTTATTAGCATTCCGGACGGGCTGTATAATCAGCCCGTTGTTATTTCTGAGGATAAATGATGTCTGTCATACTCACCGACGCCTGGCGGCAACGCTTTGGTGGTACTGCTCGCCTTTATGGGCAGTCAGCTTTGCAATTATTTGCCGAGGCGCATGTGTGTGTCATTGGTATCGGCGGTGTGGGGTGCTGGGCCGCTGAAGCGCTGGCCCGTACCGGTATTGGTGCAATCACGCTAATTGATATGGATGATGTCTGTATCACCAATACTAATCGTCAGATCCATGCCTTACGGGATACGGTAGGACAGGCGAAAACCGAAGTCATGGCGCAACGTATTCTGGAGATTAATCCTGAATGTAGGGTCACCGTCGTTGACGACTTTATTAACGCAGATAATACGGCGGAGTTACTTAATAAGGGGTTTAGCTATGTTATCGATGCGATTGATAGCGTTCGCCCTAAAGCTGCGCTGATAGCTTATTGTCGACGCAATAAAATCCCCCTGGTGACCACTGGTGGTGCTGGCGGGCAGATCGATCCGACACAGATACAGGTTACCGATCTGGCGAAAACCATTCAGGATCCGCTGGCGGCAAAATTGCGAGAAAGGCTGAAGAGTGACTTTGGTATTGTTAAGAGCAGCAAAGGCAAACTCGGCATTGATTGTGTTTTTTCAACCGAAGCGCTGGTTTACCCGCAGGCTGATGGCACTGTCTGCGCGATGAAAAGTCAGGCCGAAGGTCCGAAACGTATGGATTGTGCTGCAGGATTTGGCGCTGCAACCATGGTAACGGCCAGTTTTGGTTTTGTGGCCGTGTCCCATGTTTTGAAGAAAATGATGGCGAAAGCCAAAGCCCGGGCTGTTTAATCAGCAAGGCCGGGCAATCTGCTGTACGCGCTGGGCTAATGCCGTTAGCCCGTCATTTCTCGAAGCACTGAGCTGGTTACGCAGCCCTAAATCGTCAAACAGTGCCAGAGGATCGGCTGCCAGTAATTGCTGAGCTGTTTTGCCTTCAATGGCCGTCAGTAATACTGCCAGTAAACCGCGCACGATCCGTCCTTCGCTATCACCGAAGAAGTGCAAGGTTCCGTCTGGCTGATTAACATGCCCCAGCCAGACCCGATTCTCACAGCCACTTATCTCATACTGTTGGTCTTTTAAGGGACTCGCCAGGGCAGGAAGCTGTTTCCCTAACAGAATCAACTGGCGATAACGATCTTCCCATTGCTTTAAAGGGATAAACAAATCTTTCAGGCTCTCTGCACTGATGGTGGTACCAAAAGGGTGAGAGGTGCTCAAGTTATCAGTCAATTAGTCCACCAGAATATCAAGTGCAAGGTCAACGGCTTTTACCAGCCTGTCGACATCAAGCGCGGTATTATAAGGCGCAAAAGAAGCGCGTAATGTCCCGCTAACGCCAAGAGCCGCCAGCAAGGGTTGGGCACAATGCTGACCAGCACGTAACTCGATGCCCGACTCGGCGAGCAGAGTGACCATGTCATGGTGATGAACACCTTCAAAGTTAAAGGCCAGCAAGCTTGATTCCTGACAGCGATAGCTCTGAAAACCAGGGCGCAGAGCCAGGGCTGATTCTGCCAGTCCGGCTAATTCACGACACCAGGCCTCAGCCTGCGGCTGGTTAATCTCTTCGAGCCAGGTGAGCGCAGCATTCATACCGATAACACCGGCGACATTAGGTGTGCCGGCTTCAAACCGATAAGGTACTGGCTGGAGCTTAATACCGGTAAATGAAACTTCAGTGATCATTTTACCGCCTCCCAGCCAGGGGGACATCATTTCCAGCAATTCAGGCTTACCATAAAGGATGCCTGTGCCGGTCGGGCCGTAAAGTTTATGAGCTGAGAAGGCATAGAAATCGATATCCAGCGCCTGGACATCAGGCGGGCAGTGCACAATCCCTTGAGCCCCATCGACCATCACGATGGCTCCTGCCTGATGGGCCAGATCGATTGCTTTAGCGAGATCAGGGCAACCGCCAGTGACGTTTGACATCTGTCCCAGAGCCAGGATTCGGGTCTTACTATTCAAGAGGCTGGGTAACTGGGCAATATCGGGCAACATATCAAGGCCTACGGGTAATTTTACTACCCGGGCGCCGGTCTGCTCCGCCACGATTAGCCAGGGCACAAAGTTGGCATGGTGTTCAGCTTCACTGACAATAATCTCATCACCAGGCTCAAGACGTGGGCGAGCGTAGCACTGAGCGACCATATTAATCGACTCTGTGGTTCCCTTGGTCCAGACCACTGATTGTGGCTGCGGGGCATTCAGTAACTGAGCCACACGAGCGCGGGCTGACTCGTAGCTTTCGGTCAACTGCCGGGCTGCCAGAAACTGGCTGCGGTGGACATTGCCTCCGCTCTGGCGGTAAAACTGTTGTGTTGCCTCTATCACGGCCTGAGGTTTAAGTGCCGTTGCTGCGCTATCAAGATAGATGTTTTCCTCAGATAGCGCGGGGAACTGTGCGCGGAACAGAGCTGGATTAAATATTTTCATGACATTCCTCATTTACCTGTACCGATCGTCTCGCATATTCGCTCAGGGTACAAGGTTTCTGTCATGTTCATCGCGTTACAAGGGCAGGCTAAAAGTTAACATCAGTGGAAGGTTTTGGAAAAGAGAGCGGTGAGGGTGTAATCGGGGACTATTTTCAGGCAAAAAAAAGCACCGCAACAGGCGGTGCTATATAACTCATTATTGGCAGACAGGGTAAACTGACAGAAAACAAAATTAGGGTAGCCCTGCAACCGGGGTCTGGAAAGCCAGACCAAACGCAAACACAACAACACAACAACACACAACCATAAGCCAAAAACTCTCCGAACACGCATTCCAGATAGTTTTTCGTTCCGGCTCAAGAAGTGCCGACACTATAGGTATTTGCTGGTACATCCTCAATGGACAATTTATAATGGCTCAGATAAAAAAAACTAATAGGTAAACAAGAGTTACCTTTTTTGTTAATAATCATCCCTGTGAAAGCCTAATCATCCATGTCCAAACGGTTACCACCTTTAAATGCGCTGCGGGTTTTTGATGCTGCTGCGCGTCATTTAAGCTTCACTAAAGCTGCGGAGGAGTTATTTGTAACTCAGGCTGCAGTTAGCCACCAGATTAAGTCTCTGGAGGATTTTCTTGGCCTTAAATTATTCCGTCGTCGTAATCGCTCGTTACTGCTTACCGAAGAGGGGCAGAGCTACTATCAAGATATTAAAGAGATTTTTACTCAACTGACGGAAGCCACACGTAAACTTCAGGCGCGTAGCGCAAAAGGTGCACTTACTGTCAGTATACTGCCTAGTTTTGCTATTCACTGGCTGGTACCGCGATTGAGCAGCTTTAATTCATCCTACCCGGGGATTGATGTCCGGATTCAGGCCGTTGACCGGCAGGAAGATAAACTGCCTGATGATGTCGATGTGGCTATATTTTATGGGCGGGGTAACTGGCCCGGACTGCGCGTGGAGAAATTGTATGCGGAGTACCTGCTACCTATTTGCTCACCGACCTTGCTTATCGGCGATAACCCGATTAAAACACCGGATGATTTGGCAAAACACACTTTGTTGCACGATACTTCGCGACATGACTGGCAGGCTTATACCCGGCAACTGGGCGTAAGCCATATCAACGTCCAGCAGGGGCCTATTTTTAGTCACAGCGCGATGGTGTTACAGGCTGCGATTCACGGGCAAGGAGTGGCGCTGGCTAATAATGTTATCGCTCAGTCTGAAATTGAAGCCGGTCGTTTGGTTTGCCCGTTTAATGAAGTTTTAGTCAGTAAAAAAGCTTTTTATCTGGTTTGTCATGACAGTCAGGCAGAACTGGGTAAAATAGCCGCCTTCAGACAGTGGATCCTGGCGAAAGCTGCCAGTGAGCAAGAGAAATTTCGTTTCCACTACGAACAATAAGTCATTTTCGCGTGGCGATACCACGCTTTACTTTAAGGTTACAACATGACCAGCCGGTTTATGCTGATTTTCACCGCGATTAGCGGTTTCATTTTTGTTGCTCTGGGAGCCTTCGGGGCGCATTCATTAAGCAAAACCTTCGGCCCAGTAGAAATGGGATGGATTAAGACAGGACTCGAATACCAGGCATTTCATACCCTGGCGATTCTGGGACTGGCTGTTGCTATGCAACGCCGTATTAGTATTTGGTTTTACTGGAGTAGTGTTTTTATGGCGCTGGGTATCGTGCTATTTAGTGGCAGCTTGTATTGCCTGGCGCTATCACATTTGCGGTTTTGGGCGTTTGTAACGCCGGTTGGTGGAGTCAGCTTCCTTGCTGGCTGGATATTAATGCTCATTGGTGCTGTGCGCCTGAAAAAAAAGGGTACAAACCATGAATAAAGTTATTTTATATTGCCGTCAGGGTTTTGAAAAAGAGTGTGCTGCAGAGATTACTGATAAAGCGGGTCAGCGCGAGATATTTGGTTTTGCTCGTGTTAAAGAAAACAGTGGTTATGTGGTCTTTGAATGCTATCAGACTGAGGATGCGGATAAACTCGTCAAAGAGTTACCCTTCAGCTCACTGATCTTTGCTCGCCAAATGTTTGTTGCCGGTGAACTGCTAAAACATTTACCAGAAGAAGACAGAATTACTCCGATCCTCGGTATGTTGCAGGGTGTGGTTGAGAAAGGCGGCGATCTGCGGGTTGAAGTTGCTGACACCAATGAAAGCAAAGAGTTGTTGAAGTTTTGTCGTAAGCTGACCGTACCATTACGCAGCAACTTACGTCAGGCTGGTGTACTGGCAAGTTATGAAACGACAAAACGCCCTGTAGTCCATGTGTTCTTTATAGCGCCTGGTTGTTGTTATACCGGTTATTCATACTCTAATAATAACTCGCCGTTCTATATGGGTATCCCACGCTTAAAATTCCCTGCTGATGCGCCGAGTCGTTCAACGCTGAAGCTGGAAGAAGCCTTCCACGTCTTTATTCCTGCTGATGAGTGGGATGAACGTCTGGCAAACAGTATGCATGCGGTTGATCTCGGTGCCTGCCCTGGTGGGTGGACCTACCAGTTGGTGAAGCGCAACATGTGGGTAGCTGCTGTTGATAATGGTCCGATGGCACAAAGCCTGATGGATACTGGACAAGTCACTTGGTTACCTGAAGATGGTTTTAAATATCGCCCTACTCGCAATAACATCTCCTGGATGGTGTGTGACATGGTTGAGAAACCGGCTAAGGTCGCGAGTCTGGTTGCTGACTGGCTGGTTAATGGCTGGTGCCGTGAGACCATCTTTAACTTAAAGCTGCCAATGAAAAAGCGCTATGAGGAAGTGACTCAAAACTTGGAATTGATCCGCAGTCGACTCGAAGAAAACGGGATTAATGCCGAAATTCAAGCGCGTCAGCTTTACCATGATCGGGAAGAAGTGACGGTGCATATTCGTCGCTGGTGGGCGGCAGTAGGTGGACGTCGCGACGAGCGTTAATCTTCTTTTTCCGTAGGATTAGCCTGTTTGACTAAGTCTCAGTTGTTGTAAGTTACCCTCCAGGTGTAAGTCTGTTTTCAGCCTTGCTACCTGGCGGCTGGCAAAAGCCAGTTCCTGGTGCTGAAGCAGCTTGTTACGCCACTTTTCCGGGACTGCATCTATCTGCTGATAGATCTGTTCCAGAGTAGAAAATTGCTGGATCAGTGGCATCGCACTTTTCGGCCCCAGTCCGGGTACGCCAGGAATATGGCTGCTGCTGATACCTGCCAGCCCCCAGTAATCGGCCAGTTGTTCTGGTTTTACCCCAAACTCGTTATTGATAAAGGGCGCATCAAGCCAGCGTTTCTGGAAGTAATCTCGAATTTGTAAGGTCGGAGCCAGTAACTGGCAGTAGCCTTTATCTGTCGAGACAATCGTGGTTTGGTGCCCGCTTCCGGCTACTTTTACTGCCAGAGTGGCGGCGATATCATCCGCCTCATTCCCTTCTGAATGCCAGCAGCATACTCCACGCCGGGTAAAGGCATCGCGGATAACGGGCATTTCAAGCTGTAGGTTTTCTGGCATTGGCGTTCTGCCAGCCTTGTAGCCGGTTAATATTTTATGACGCCAGTTTTCACTTCCCGATTCATTATCGAAGACTGCAACCGCATGTGTGGGCTGGCTATGTGTAATTAATTGTTCCAGCGCATGCAGGCAAGTTTTAACACAAGGTGTCCCCTGTACCGCGTGAATTCGCCTGATAAGGTTCAATGCATCAACAATAAGTAAATGAATAGTCATGGGAAATGTGCTCTTTATACTAATGTTTCTACCCTAACATGTTCAGTGTCCGGGGGCTATTTTCATAACGAACTCAGCGCAGAGCCTCGCAAAATAGCCAACAAAAAGGGCGGAAAACCATTGCGAAGTCATTAGATAGCCAGATATATTTTGTCGGCATAAAAAAAATAGAGAATATCATATGAGCAACATCACACATCTCGCGCAACGCATTCAAAATTTACAACCTTCCGCCATTCGTGAACTGCTAAAACACAGCAAAATGCCGGGCGTTATTTCACTGGCAGGCGGTATACCCTCCAGTGACCTGTTTGATAAAGAAGGTTTAAACCTGGCCACGCAGAAGGTCCTGGATGAACAATTTTTTGATGCTTTTCAATATGGCCTGACTGAGGGCAATGTGCTCCTGCGTCACCAGATTGTTGATGTCTGCCTGCAGCGCGGTATCACCACCCAGCAGGATAAACTGCTGGTCACTTCGGGTTCTCAGCAAGCGCTGGACTTGTTAATGCGTACCCTGGTTGATGAAGGGGATGTGTTTGTTGTTGAACGTCCAACCTACCTTGCCACACTACAGATTCTGAGCCTCACCGGAGCTGATGTTAAGTCAGTCGGCGGTGATGAACACGGTATGATAGTGGATGAGCTGGAAGAGTTACTGAAAACAACCCGTATCAAAGGGGTGTATCTGGTACCGACTTTTGGTAACCCAAGTGGAACCACTTTAAGCGGTGAGCGACGTGAAAAGCTGGTTAAGCTTGCCGCTGAGTATGACTTCGTCATTATTGAAGATGACCCTTATGGCGCTATTAGCTTTACCGACCGTAAAGAAAAGACGCTGATTCAGATAGCCACCGAGCAGGGACTGGAACAACATGTCGTCTATACCTCAACCTTCTCAAAAATTCTCGCTCCAGGCCTGCGGGTTGGCTGGATAATTCTGCCAGAATGGATGAAGCAGAAAGTTGCCATTATTAAACAGGCGACTGACTTACACAGTAACTCCTTCACTCAGGCTCTGGCCGCCAGCTATCTGACGCTTTCGCGTCTGGATGCGCAAATTGACCTGATCCGTGAGGCTTATAAGAAGAAATGCCTGACGCTTTCAGAGTTATTGCAGCAGGAGCTGGGAGAACACATTCAGTTTAACCAGCCGGAAGGCGGAATGTTCCTCTGGGCAAGATTCCGTTACGACTTTGATACTACGGCCTGGCTGCAAAAAACGCTGGAGCAGGGCGTGGTTTATGTTCCTGGTGAGTTCTTCTTTAACGATAATCCGGATAAACGTACCTTACGTTTTTCTTATGCGACGGCAACCGAAGAACAACTGTTCGAGTCAGTAAAACGCCTGAAAGCCGCGCTGTAATAGCTTTCAGAATGAAAAAAGGGAAAAGCACAATGCTTTTCCCTTTTTTATCAGCAGGATATGTTAGTCGCAGCTGACCACTTTTAATGCCAGACCACCGCGCGATGTCTCACGGTATTTCGAGTTCATATCTTTACCGGTCTCGTACATGGTCTCAATCACTTTATCCAGGCAAACGCGCGGCTCGCTGGTACGGCGCATCGCCATACGTGCGGCGTTGACCGCTTTAACTGCAGCAATCGCATTACGCTCGATGCATGGAACCTGCACCTGTCCGGCAACAGGATCACAGGTTAAGCCAAGGTTATGTTCCATACCAATTTCAGCGGCGATACAAACCTGTGCAGGGCTTCCGCCCAGTAATTCAGTCAGCCCGGCAGCGGCCATTGAACAGGCAACCCCGACTTCTCCCTGACAACCTACTTCAGCGCCAGAGATAGAAGCATTCATTTTGTACAGCGTACCAATCGCGCCTGCTGTCAGTAAGAAACGCGCGCAAGAGTTGGCGTTGACTTCACGAATAAACTTATCGTAGTAAGCCAGTACGGCTGGAACAATTCCACAGGCACCGTTAGTGGGTGCTGTAACGACGCGACCGCCAGCAGCATTTTCTTCGTTAACTGCCAGAGCAAACATGTTGATCCAGTCAACGACAGCCATTGGGTCAGTATTATTTTTATCACTGGTCACGAGCATGCGGCGCAAGGCTGCGGCACGACGCGGTACACGCATTTTGCCTGGCAATACGCCTTCGGTGCTGATACCGCGCTCAATACCATTACGCATCACTTCCCAGATAGCGGCAAAGCGAGCATCAATTTCTGCCTGCGACTGAGTAGCTCGTTCGTTCTGCATCATTAAGCCGGACAGTGACAGGCCAGTTTCATCGCATAAGCGTTGCAGGTCAGCGGCACTTTTATAAGGGTAAGGCACGCTGGAAGCGCTGGTACTTTCTTCGCCAAAATGCTCTTCATCGACGATAAAACCACCGCCAATGGAGTAATAGGTTTTGGTATATACCACTTTGTCATTGGCCAGAGCGGTAATACGCATTCCGTTTTCGTGCAGAGATAAGTTGTCTGAATGGAAATTCATGCAACCATCAATCGGGAATTCAACTTCATGCTGGCCATTTGCCAGCATCAGGCGTCCGGTAGTATTCACATTCTCAATAAAGTGCGGAATGGCATCAATATCTACACTGTCCGGAAGGTTGCCTGCCAGACCCATGATAATGGCGATATCGGTATGGTGACCTTTACCTGTCAGGGAAAGAGAACCGTATACATCAACCACTACGCGGGTAACGTCGTGCAAAATACCACTTGCGATTAAATCATCAGTGAATTGTTTACCTGCTTTCATCGGGCCGACGGTATGAGAACTTGATGGGCCAATACCGATTTTGAAAATGTCGAATACGCTAATCATGATAGACCACCCATGGCGTCAGGAGACTGGAAAGAGAGGAAGCCGCCCTTGAAGGCGGCTTTGAGATGCTTAGCCGAACAGTGTGTAAGCGATAGCAGAGATGGCAATCAGACCCATAATCACAACGAATACGTTGCTGACATGGCCGCTATATTTACGCATCGCTGGAACTTTGTTGATGGCATACATAGGCATCAGGAACAGAATCATCGCGATAACCGGGCCACCCAGGGTTTCAATCATACCGAGGATGCTTGGGTTCAGGGTTGCAACAGCCCAGCAGGTTACCAGCATGAACAGCGCAGTCAGTTTGTTCAGTTTGTTCAGTTCAATGTTTTTACCTTTGCTACGCAAAGATTTAATCACCATACCGTTGAAACCTTCACGAGCACCCAGATAGTGACCCAGGAAGGATTTAGTGATAGCGATGATGGCAATGATTGGAGCCATCCAGGCAATCAACGGAGCCTGGAAGTGGTTAGCCAGGTAAGACAGGATAGAAATGTTCTGTGCTTTTGCTTCAGCAAGGTCAGCAGGAGTCAGGCTCAGTACGCAGCTGAACACGAAGAACATAACGGTAAGCACCATCATGATGTGTGCACGTGCTAGGATGCTGGAACATTTTTTCTCTGCACCTTCACCGTATTCTGCACGCTTAGCTACCGCGAAAGAAGAGATGATTGGTGAGTGGTTAAAGGAGAACACCATAACCGGAATTGCCAGCCATAAAGTGACCCACAGACCGCTACCCATTGCATCGCCACTCAGAGACAGCGTTTCAAAAGCCGCGGTGTTCCAGTTAGGAATCAAATACAGAGCCAGTACCATCAGAGCCGCAACGAATGGGAATACCAGAACACTCATCGCTTTAACAATCATTTGCTCACCGAAACGAACAATCGCCATCATTCCGACAATCAGAATTAATGACAACAGAGCACGAGGTGGTGCAGTCATACCTAACTGGTGAGTAATGAAGCTGTCTACGGTGTTGGTAATAGCAACGCTATAAACCAGCAGGATTGGGTAGATAGCAAAGAAGTACAGTAAAGTAATTAACTTACCAGCACCGATACCAAAGTGTTCTTCAACAACTTCGGTGATATCTTCACCAGGATTTTTACCGGATAAAACAAAACGGGTCAGACCGCGGTGAGCGAAGAAAGTCATTGGGAAGGCAAGGATTGCCATAATGATTAAAGGAATCAGACCACCCACGCCGGCGTTGATTGGCAGGAACAGTACGCCTGCACCAATCGCGGTACCATAGAGGCCAAGCATCCAAATAGTGTCAGACTTGCGCCAGGCACTTTTTGCTGTGGCAGAGGTGACGCTGCCTTTTTGAGTTGTTTCCATTAAGATTCTCCAAGGATATGTTTAATGCAATATTTAAGATTCTGGATAGTTAAAACACTGTTTCTGTCTTAACTGTTAAAACTAAATTCTGTATTCGGCCTTTATATTGAGAGTTATTGACCGTGATTATCGGCGGGCGGAAAGATACATTTATGTTGATGCTGTATCAGTGATCATGATCCCAATTACAATAAATAACTTTTATTTGGCATCGTTCCCGCATAAATCTCTGCCAAGACATTCTCTGGTGAAACTTATCTGCATAAATACTAGCACTTCCAGATGATGTGATACTTTGATTAAAGATAATTAAAATGTTTTTCACTAAAAAATTTATCCTGAACAGGATATTTAAAGAACAGATTACATATTAGTAATATTTTGATGTGCGTCAAAAATCAAAATAACTAACTGTATGATTTAGTTGATTCTGTATGAATAACAGCCGAAGGGGGTTATGTTAATAAAATGTATTCCAGCAGGCGGGGGGTTTTATTGATGAGATAGTAGTTCATTTAAATGACAGGGTTATTCATTGCAGAGATAAAAAAGGCAGGATTCAGAGAAACAGGCGGCCGAATGACCGCCCTGATTAAATTAACGACAAATTTCGTAGCAAGGAACGTAAGCAGTGCCCGGCAGTTTCATTCGCTGTTGCTGAACAAAGCCTTCCAGGAGTTCGTCCATTTGCTGCATCATGTGCGAGTCACCATGCAGTTTGTAGGGACCAAACTTTGCAATTGCCTGAATTCCGACATCTTTAACATTCCCGGCGACTATTCCAGAAAATGCCCGGCGCAGTGAGGCAGCTAGCTGCTCTGGTGGCTCAGAAGGGTAAAGTTTTAAGCCAGCCATATTTTCATGCGTAGGGTCAAACGGCTTCTGCAAGTCTGGTGATATACGGATAGACCAGTTGAAGCTATAAGCATCACCGCTCTCACGGCGACTCTCTTTCACCTGTGGCATGGCTTTTTTCATCACCCGGGCCACTTCTGCGGCATCATCAATAATGATGGTGTAATAGCGACGAGCCTGTTCGCCCAGAGTATTCACAATGAACTCATCCAGCACACGGAAATAATCAGCGCTTTCTTTCGGGCCGGTCAGAATCAGCGGCAGCACCTGATTCTTGTTGTGTGGGTTCATCATAATACCCAGCAGATAAAGGAACTCTTCAGCGGTTCCTACTCCTCCCGGGAAGATGATGATGCCGTGTGCGATACGCACAAAGGCTTCAAGGCGTTTTTCGATATCCGGCATGATTATTAGTTCATTGACCAGAGGGTTCGGTGGCTCAGCGGCAATAATAGAAGGCTCAGTCATACCAATGAAACGCCCGTCTTTATAACGCTGCTGCGCATGTCCTACCGCGGCGCCTTTCATCGGAGCTTCCATTGCGCCAGGCCCACAACCGGTACAAATATCCAGTTCGCGTAATCCCAGCTGGGTGCCTACCTGGCGAGCGTAAAGATACTCTTTTTCATTAATCGAGTGCCCACCCCAGCAAACCACAAGATTCGGGGCTTCACCAACATGCAGGGCTCGGGCATTACGTAAAATAGAAAAGACCGTATTGGTGATATGGGTCGAGTCATCGTTATGAGGTTGAGCTGTCCGGTTAAGATGAGCAATCTGAGCATTGACGAAGACAATATCGCGCAGCACGGCAAACAGGTTAGCTTGCAGGGCTCGAATAATTCTACCGTCGACAAAAGCATCTTCTGGTGGATTGATCAGTTCAAGTTTAACGCCACGTTCACGGCTCAAGACATTGATATCAAAACTTTCAAAGCGAGAAAGAAGTTCTGTACTGTTATCCGTCTGGCTTCCAGAGTTAAGTACTGCAAGTGAACAGTTACGGAAGAGTTGATACAGGTCACTGCTGGCCGTGCATTGAAGCATATCGACTTCAAGCTGCGACAGCATATCCATTGAACCAAGTGGACTAACATGTGTTATCAAGTGAACTCCTTAAGTAACGAAAAGTGTTATCCTTAAACTCCACAATATCTCTGAGTCGCCTGTTATTACAACTCATTGATCCCGGCGACTATAATATGGAAGAGATATTTCGTATTTATTGCCGAACCAAACGACCAAAAGTAGGGTGGAAATGGGTATTGGTTCGCCATGGATTAATATCCAGGCCACCACGACGAGTATAGCGCGCGTAGACACTTAACGCCTGTGGCTGACAATAGCGCTGAATATCGTTAAAAATACGCTCTACACATTGCTCATGAAATTCATTGTGATGACGGAATGAAATCAGGTATCGCAGAAGTTTTTCGCGATCAATTCTTGGGCCTTTATAGTGAATCTGAACGGATCCCCAGTCAGGCTGATGAGTAATTAAGCAGTTGGATTTTAACAGATGGCTCACCAGAGTCTCTTCAACCACTTCTTCAGTACCGGCATTGAGCAGATGATCGGCATCGAACTCATAACTATTGATAACAATATCTTGTTCATCAATACATTCACCCTTGAGCGCGACCAGTTGCTGACTTTCAAGTTCATCAAGGCGAAATAACACCACACTGACATCACCCTGGGCGCAGGCGCTTAAATCTTTCTGAAGTGTTTCCTGAACCTTTTCCCAGTCGGCAAAAGGGGTCTGATTAAAGCTGTTGAGGTAAAGTTTAAAGCTTTTAGACTCGATTAAATTAACGCTACTGGCATCAACTTGAACATGGCCGACGGCGACTTGAGGTAACCCGTTATTATTTAACCAGGAGAGTTCGTAAAGTGTCCAGATGTCTCCACCGTGGAACGGCAGAATCTCACCATCAAGCCCTGGCATATTACGATTAAGGCTACGGGGAACACCCTGGAGCAGAGCCGGCTGATACTTATCCTGATAAGCTGTTGCTTTCCCGAGCGTCAGGCTGCTCAAAGCCTGATGATTTTCATCGAACATATTTCACCGTATTGATTGTACAATTGGCCTGTATTGTATCAAAGTCGGCATGAGTGAGGAATTAATGCACGAAATTAGCCTTTCCCTACAAGAATTTACCCAGCGATTTTGCGCTAAATGGCAACAGCAGACGGGTAGCTGGCCGCTCAGCGAAGAGTTATATGGTATTCCATCGCCCTGTATTACCCATACTGCTGCGGATTCAGTATGCTGGCAACCTCAGCCTTTTATACCCGAATCTGATTTAAGCGCGGTAGAGCGCGCGTTAGAGATAACCTTGCATCCGGATATTCATGCGTTTTATACCACGCAATTTGCCGGAGATATGCCTGCTACAATTGGTACAACAACACTCACTTTATTACAGGCGTGGAGTGAAGATGATTTCCAGCGAGTACAGTCCAATCTTATCGGCCATTTAGTGACGCAAAAGCGTTTAAAACTGTCACCGACGTTATTCCTGGCGACAACAGAAGATGAAATGGAAGCGATATCACTTTGTAACTTGACAGGTGAGGTGTTGCTTGAAAAGATTGGTACCAGCAAGCGTAACGTACTTGCTTCCTCACTGAAGACCTTTCTGAATAATCTTGAACCACTGGTTGTTTAATAAGCAGATCACAATTATGTAAGATATTTCCTACATGACCTGTGCGATATTTCTGAAAATAGATCCAGATCAATATTTATACAGTAAAAATAGTATTTATATAACACTCAGTTGCAGAGTTTCTCGAGGCATAGCTTGATACTGTGCCCGTTATTTTAGATTTGACATCTTGTCATTTTAATCTAAATAAACGATGCTACTGACACGACATGATGTCGCTGAAATATAGGAAATATAAGCATTATTTCCTCTATTGATGTAGGGATAGTTCGCCAGGATGGCGTATCGGAACTCTTCATTGATGAAGCATGGAATAGCTCAGGATGAGTTAAAGGACACCTCCAGGACGGAGAATGAGAGCTGCGACATGGAGTGCAGTGGGTCAAGGTGACCTAAGGACAATGCATCAGGAGATGCAGTAGCCAACAGGATGAAGGCAGCAGGACGCATATGCAATGGACTGTAGGTCAGTGGACCGAGGGACAAAGTTGTCATGGATGAGCAGGGAGCAAAAACGTAGCAGGATTGGCTACAAAACGAATCGGGGGCACTGTTTATACAGTGCCCCCTTTTTTTTGTTCAGCAGCGCTAAAGGGTATCCAGGGTCTGAAGTGAATGTATCCCAGAAACAGGGTTAAGTTAGACGATGTTGTTACTAATGGCATAAATCAAATCAACTAACACGAAGAAATAATTAGAAACATGTTATAGAGTAATCAGGCATCTCTATGAAGATATGCCATTATTTTAATTAATGATTTTGTTTCTGAGGGGCTTTTCATGTTTTCAAAGATTGCCGGTTTCAGCGTCGCTCCGGTTATTATTGCTGTCACAGTATTACTGACCAGTACTGCCGCGACAGCTGCCGATAATAGCGCATTTTTTGACGCTGCATTATGTAAACCTGCATATACCACTAAAGCCGCTTCTGCACTCTACGATGACGCAGAAAAAGTGGCCAAATATCAGCTGGTAGGCATTATGGCGGTTTATCCACTATCTGAAGCCGTGGTGAAAGAGGGTTTTAGTGCCACTGACTTTGTGCTGGCAGGAACCACCTACGGTGTCCTGATAGAAGGCCAAAAAGCGGAGGAGCTGGCGAAAACCTTTAACCTTGCAAAAGAAGCGCCGAACCCAATGATTGCAGCCACCAAAAGCTATATTCGCGTTTTAGACGATGCGGATCAGCCTTCACCTGAAATGGGTCGTGTGGCCATCACCGCACGTGAATCACAAGTTATTCCGGGCAAAACTCTGCTGAGCTGTGAATTTACCTCACTCGGCGATCTTGAGGCAATGAAATCGATGGCGAAGTAATCGCCTGTTATTTTCTTCGGGCCGAAAGGCCCTTTTTTATCTATTTAAGCCATAACTGCGTAACAGGAAAATAATACAGCGTAAAACCGCTCTTTGCTGTTTGATGATTTTTCCGATAAGCAGAAGAAATGTTATCCTGTCTTCTCTATTTTCATAGCAGCTTAAGGTTTTCATGGACAGCCAGACTCAAGTTCGCCAGCACCTTATCATTATTGAGCAGGTTTTGCGTGACCACGCCCTGTGGCAGGAAATAATGCCGTATCCTGCGGCGTTAGACAGCACACAGCCTTTTTGCATGGATACCCTCGATCCTGTTGAATGGCTGCAGTGGGTTTTGATCCCTCGTATGCATGCTTTACTTGATAGTGAGCAGGCACTACCAGGTGAATTTGCTATTGCTCCCTATTATGAAATGGCGCTGGATAGTTCAAGACGTGAACGTGAGCCCTTACTGGCGGCATTATTGTCTTTAGACGCTTTTTTTAATCCGGTTGGTTCTTGATGTTAGAGATTATTTATCAGGACGAGTGGCTGGTCGCGGTGAACAAACCCTCCGGATGGTTAGTCCATCGCAGCTGGCTGGACAGGCATGAAACGCGGATTTTGATGCAAGCCGTGCGCGATCAGCTGGGGCAGCATGTTTTTACCGTGCATCGCCTGGATAAACCCACCTCTGGTGTGTTGTTAATGGGGCTGTCCAGTGATGTGGGACGTCTGTTATCACAGCAATTTGAACAGCATCAAATCGTTAAGCGTTACCACGCCCTGGTGCGCGGCTGGCTGGAAGATGAAGCTATCCTCGATTATCCACTGACTGAAGAGCAAGATAAAATTGCCGACAAATTCAGTACCGAGGATAAACAACCGCAATCGGCAATCACCCATTACCGCGGTATGGCTTCTGTCGAAATGCCGGTTGCTGTGGGACGTTATCCTACAGCCCGCTACAGCTTGGTCGAACTTGAGCCTCAGACAGGTCGTAAACATCAACTCCGACGCCATATGTCGCATTTGCGCCATCCGATTATCGGCGATTCCAGACACGGGGATTTACGCCAGAACAGAGGGGCGGCAGAACACTTCGGTTGTCAGCGATTAATGCTGCATGCCAGCCAACTCTCTCTGACTCATCCGATAACCGGCGAAGCGTTAACGTTGCGTGCTAACCTTGATAGCATATGGATGAATATGTTGTCAGAATTCGGCTGGCGCGGGCTGTTATCTGAGATTGAAACGGAGAACGCTGAACAGAATGATTGTCACGATGGTTTCACACCCTAGTGCTTATTAATAAGGAATAATTCGATGGCTGAAGTAGGTATCTTTGTCGGTACGTTATATGGAAATGCGCTGTTTGTTGCAGAGGAGGCGGAAGCTATTCTGACCGGACACGGCCATAGTGTGAAAGTGTTTGAAGATCCAGAATTAGTCCAGTGGCAGTACTATCGGCATCATTATGCTCTGGTGATTACCTCGACGACCGGACAGGGCGATTTACCGGATAGTATTGTGCCGTTATTCCATGCGATTAAAGACGAAGTGGGTTATCAGCCCGAATTACGTTATGGATTAATTGCCCTTGGTGATAGCAGTTACGATGTTTTCTGTGGTGGCGGAAAACAGTTTGATGCCTTACTGCAAGAGCAGGGTGCGACGCGTATCGGTAGCCTGTTATTGATTGACGGTAGTGAAGATCCAGAACCTGAATCCGTATCTAATCCATGGGTTGAGCAGTGGGCTTTATTGCTGAAATAGTCACTGATTGCCCGGTATGCTTGAACAGATAATGCCTTTAATTCAGGCGTTATCTGTTCAATTCAGCGTTTCTTCACCAGTACGACGATAAGCGCCTGGAGAGGTGTTGAATTTTTTGCCAAAGGTACGGGTAAAAGATTGTTGTGAATCAAAACCATAACGTATTGAAATATCCAATATTCTATCGCTGGTGTTTTTAAGATCCTCTGCCGCAAGCTGGAGTTTACGCTCCCGAATATAAGCGCCAAGACTTTTCCCTGCCCAACCCGTGAACATCCTTTGTAAATACCATTTTGAGTATCCGGACTGCTTTGCGACGTCTTCAATTCGTAGAGGACGCTGCATATTATCGTCTACCCATTCAAGCAGCGATTCCATAAAACCTTGAGGTACGGACATACCACCTCCTTAGAAAAAGGTGTTGTTATGACTAATTGAGTGAGTGAACACTCATTATAGATATGAAGGCTCAACCGTCAATAAAATTTACGGTATAATACTTAGCAGTACATTCAGGTAAGCAGCGATAACCTGACAGGGTATTTTTGTTCAGACTGATTCTTTGTGAGGTAGCGTGGCTCGTCCAAAAAGTGAAGATAAAAGATTAGCGTTGCTCGATGCGACAACTCGTGCCGTAGCCGAATTCGGTCTGGGAGCTGCAACTTCGCTTATCGCCAGAAAAGCTGGCGTTGCCGAGGGAACGTTATTTCGTTATTTCGCGACTAAGGATGTGTTACTTAACGAGGTCTACCATTACCACAAGCATGCTCTGGGTATTGAGCTAATGAAGACCTACGATCAGGCTCAACCGGTGAAAGAGCGTGCCCGGAAAACATGGAATAGCTATATCGAGTGGGGACTGGTTAACATTGATGCTAGAAAAACCATGAGCCAACTGTCTGTTTCAGGGAAAATAACCAAGGAAACCTTACGGAAGACATTCGATGAATTCCCTGAACTGCGCCAGCTCTCTAACGAGAGTGTCACTAACGAATATCTCACTTGTGGTGAGTCACCTTTCGGTGATGCTATCTTTTTTTCTCTGGCAGAAACCACGATGGAGTTTGCAGGCAGAGAAAAAGAACGCAAGCAAGAATATATGGCTGCCGGATTTGATGTTATGTGGCGCGGGATGACTAAAGCCTGAGCAAGGCTAGTCAAGGTACGCTTGTGCAGCGTGCGTCACATTTTCCATCTCATCCAGGAGTTCCAGAATTTCCGGTTCCAGTATTTCAGGCGCAACCCCTTTTGCTAACTCTGTTTCGAGCAGCAAACAGAGTTTCTTCAAACGTGGCACCCCGCTATAGCTACAGCTACCGTGCAGCTTATGAATGATATCTTTTATTCGCTGTGGATCCTTGCTTAATGGCTGCTGCTCCAGCACATGACGTACCTCCGGTAAAAACGCCAGCAACATTGTCAGCATCTCTCGAGCCAGCTCAGGTTTGTTTGCCGCCTGGGTGAGCGCTAGTTCCCAGTCAAAGGTTTGATTAACCACAGGTTTACTTTCAAGAGCTGGCACTAGCGTGGCACTATTGAGAGTATTGAACTGATAATGCAGTAAAATATTATGTAATTTGTTCTCTTCAATCGGCTTAGCAAGATAGTCATTCATCCCCGCCATCAGTAATTTTTCTTTCTGCCCGGCCATTGCGTGTGCCGTGACTGCAATCACTGGTGTATTTTTATGGTGCGGCAGCTGACGGATAAGTTCACAGGCACGGATACCATCTATATCAGGCATCTGAATATCCATCAGTATCAAATCCAGTTCCATCTGACGCGCTTGTTCCAGCGCTTGTAGTGCATTACAGCACAGCACCACATGCTGTACTTTGTCTTCCAGGAGTGCGCTAAGCAGTTTCAGATTAGCGGGGTTATCATCAACCGCCATTACGGTCATAGGTAGTTTGCCATTCTGGACTAACGTGGGTAGCGCTGCGGCCGTATGGTTGTAGCTTTCCAGCAACAGCGGGAATAAACGTGTGGAAGTGACTGGTTTTAACAGACAGCCAGCGACACCCCTGCGTTTGAGCTCCTCAGCATGGATCTGTGCCTGACAAGGTAAGGCGAGGATAAGGCAATCACTCATGGTGACCGCCTGTGCCAGATTAATATAAGCCAGCGGCTGATTTTCACTTAAGGTTACCGGAGCCCCAATCAGCAAAATATCAAAATGTTCATTGGGCAGGCCTGAAATAGAAGGGGTATGTACCACCGATAATGGCGTACTCTGAAGCAGATTTAAGGTACTCTGCGCGGCATTCACATTGGCTTCGACATAAGCAATCCTGCGCCCCGCAAGTTTATTCATGACTTTGTTATTCACGACGGCATGCGGATTTAAGTCGAGGTTAATATAAAACCAGAACGTTGAACCGCTATCAGGCTTACTGTGGAAGGATATTTCGCCACCCATTTCATTAACTAATTTTTGAGTGATTACCAGCCCAAGCCCGGTGCCACCATGACGACGAGAAATACTGGCGTCAGCCTGGCGAAATGCCTGGAAGAGTCGAGATTGCTCCTGTTCAGGGATGCCAATGCCTGAATCGTGGATTTGCATCTCGATCTGAACTTTATTGTTACCTTCAGCCCGCCTCTGAACCAGAACATCAATATTACCCGTTTCAGTAAATTTAATCGCATTACCCACTAAGTTG
The DNA here is from genome assembly GCF_024807845.1 of Klebsiella sp. BIGb0407. Taxonomy (GTDB): domain Bacteria; phylum Pseudomonadota; class Gammaproteobacteria; order Enterobacterales; family Enterobacteriaceae; genus JGM124. Next base: position 165,560 of record NZ_JANUEQ010000010.1, on the reverse strand, counting down.
GTAATAATTTGCTGTAAACGTAGTGAGTCGCCGATGACATTATCAGGGACATTATTTTGAATATTGAGTGTGAGTTCGAGCCCTTTTTCATGGGCTGAATGTGCCAGCAGGGTGATGACTTCATCCAGAATATTGCGCAGAGGGAACGGAATATTTTCCAGCAACAGCTTACCGGCTTCCAGCTTAGAGAAGTCCAGCACATCATTGATAATAGTCAGCAGGTTGTTGGCTGAACGCTCAATAGTGAATAAATAGTCTCTTTGGGTCGGATTAAGCTCAGTTTTCAGTGCCAGTCGGGTAAAACCAATCACGCCATTCAGTGGGGTTCGTAGCTCATGAGACATATTGGCCAAAAATTCAGATTTTATCCGCACTGCTTCCTGAGCCCGTTTTTTGGCTAAATCCAGCTCTACGTTCTGAATTTCCATCTGCTCAAGGGTTTCACGCAGATCTGAAGTCGCCTGATCAACGTTATGTTGCATCTCTTCATGATAAGCGGTGAGTGACATTGCCATAGAGTTAATGCCATTCTTGAGCATGTCCAGCTCACCCAGCATAAATCCTTCAACCCGGCTATCCAGCTGCCCGCGTCGTATCCGGTCAACGGTATTTACCATATTGCGAATCGGGCCTGTGACATCGCGCATCAGACGATAAGCAAACAGCATGGCAATCGAGATACAAGCCAGCATCATCATCGTTGAAGTGAAAATCTCGCGGTATTGCTGAAGTCTTACTGACTGTAAGTCCAGCTCCATAGCCACATAGCCTTGGATATACCCGGAGTGAGACTCCTCCTGACCCTTTTCTTCATTCTGAAAATAGATCTCAGACATAATAGGAGCGCGCAAGATCATCTTGTAGCCTTCGCGGCTTACTGTCAGATGCGCAGGAATACTTTCGTCATCAGGCATTTGAAGCGAGGAGGCGTCAGGCTGAAAATTTGAGGTGACGAATAACTTGTTCTGATTGTCGTAAATCGAAATACCACGCACGATATCTGAATGCCTGCGATGAATGACACTCACCAGTTTACGTAAAGGCTCCCGGTTATCGAAGTTCATTGTATATTCGCTAGCGACGGCCAAAGGCTCAATAATGCTGACACCGGCATTCTCTAATTGATTTTGCAAATCGTTGTAACGATGTACAACGAAAAACGTACTGAGCAGTAAACCAATAAGCAGCGTGGGGGCCAGTATCAGTATCATCATACGTGCGCGAAGGCTGTAGTTAGTCATGGCATTCCGGTATGGGACAATAATGCAACGTTAAGCATCATAATATTTCGATAATATTACAGTGCATTCTACTCTGTGAAACGCTGCAAACCTACGTGTAACATCAAAGTCGTCATGTTAAGTTGCGCGATCGATAGTCTAAAAAGCCACTCCGGGGGATTATTATCACTTACGCCCCATTTTAGTGCCCCAATTTACTTCACCGCCCAATCATAGTGCATTTTTATGGGGGTAATAGGATTTCATTGTCTGTTTTAGCGGGTATCGCCGAAAGTCAGAAGCGGTATTGTTGTGACCTGACGCTCCTCAACAGGTATATGTGGCCGTTAAAATTCAAAACTGGAACACTTTTCGCAAGTACGGGTCATACATTACAGGGTGACGCAGATTTACGGCTTTAAACAGTATGATTTTATCCAGCTGATGAGCGCATTGGTTAACAGATGATCCACTAAGCAGGTACAGCCGCCATCTGACACGCCATTCGCGCTATTTTGTTGAATAGGACAAGGACTATTCCTGTTAAAAAAGGTGTCACTAAGATCGCATGTGCAGAAGGTAATGCTGCACTGATGCTAAAAGCACAATATAATGTTCAGTACAATTTGCTGAAAAATTTCATATTTCCATCGCTATTCAGATGAAAATATAACCGGCAGTCTGGTTGCCAGCGGTTTGATAACATTTGGACTTTTGGTTTTATAAAATCGTAAATGCTATCGAGTACCTTATCCGTCTGTCACTGCGAAAAATACTGCCGGTATCCTACAATCAGATAACGATTGCAGATAAAAATGTTAGCCGGGTACTGAAGTATCACTGAGAGTGGATACCCGTGATACGCAAGGTTGCCCGGGTCTTTCCTTCGTGAAACGAGTCTGCGAGTCACTCGAATGATTGGGAAGATAGCCTTTTTTAAGCATGGTTAAGAGATTGCTCAGGTCTTAATTACCTGATTTCGGTTTCACAGGAGAGAAGAATGGTTGCGGTTAGAAGTGCACATCTCAATAAAGCTGGCGAATTTGCGCCTGAAAAATGGATAGCAAGCCTCGGGATTTCAAACCAGCAGTCGTGTGAGCGTCTGGCCGAAACATGGTCATATTGTGAGAGCCAGACAAAAGGGCATCCGGATGCCGAATTATTATTGTGGCGCGGCGTTGAGATGGTTGAAATTCTCTCCATGCTCAGTATGGATAATGAGACGTTACGCGCAGCTCTGCTATTTCCCCTGGTTGATTCTGGAGTCGTCAGTGAAGAGGTGATGCAAGAAAGCGTCGGGAAATCAGTCGTTATGCTGATTCATGGTGTGCGCGATATCGATGCTATCCGTCATCTTAAAGCTACCCATAATGACTCCGTCTCTTCTGAACAGGTCGACAATGTAAGACGTATGTTACTCGCGATGGTGGATGATTTCCGTTGCGTGGTGATTAAGCTTGCAGAACGTATTGCCCATCTGCGTGAAGTAAAGGACGCCCCGGAAGACGAACGTGTTCTGGTGGCCAAGGAATGTACTAATATCTATGCGCCGCTGGCAAACCGTCTGGGAATTGGTCAGCTAAAATGGGAAATGGAGGACTACTGCTTCCGCTATTTGCACCCGGATGAATATAAGCGCATAGCAAAACTGCTGCACGAGCGGCGGATTGACAGAGAACATTATATTGATGAGTTTGTGGCGATGCTGCGCTCATCAATGAAGGAAGAAGGCGTAAAAGCTGAGGTTTATGGCCGACCTAAGCATATCTATAGTATCTGGCGCAAGATGCAGAAAAAACATCTCGCATTTGACGAACTATTCGATGTGCGGGCCGTACGTGTCGTTGCTGAACGCTTGCAAGATTGCTATGCCGCTTTAGGTATTGTTCACACCCATTTCCGTCATCTACCCGATGAATTCGACGATTATGTCGCTAATCCTAAGCCAAATGGTTATCAGTCGATTCATACCGTTGTACTGGGCCCGAATGGCAAGACGATTGAAATTCAGATCCGTACCCGGCAGATGCACGAAGAGTCTGAACTGGGTGTCGCCGCTCACTGGAAATATAAAGAAGGGAACTCGCGTAGCGGCAGTACCGGGCATGAAGATCGTATCGCATGGTTACGTAAACTGATTGCCTGGCAGGAAGAGATGTCTGACTCGGGTGAAATGCTTGACGAAGTCCGTAGCCAGGTGTTTGACGACAGGGTGTATGTCTTTACTCCGAAAGGGGATGTGGTTGACTTACCAACAGGATCAACCCCTCTCGACTTCGCCTACCATATCCACAGCGATGTCGGACATCGTTGCATTGGTGCCAAAATTGGCGGACGTATTGTTCCCTTTACCTATCAGTTACAAATGGGCGATCAGATAGAGATCATTACCCAGAAACAGCCTAATCCAAGTCGTGACTGGCTAAACCCTAACCTCGGTTACGTGACCACCAGTCGCGGACGGGCAAAAATTCATAACTGGTTCCGTAAGCAAGACCGGGACAAGAATATTCTGGCCGGTCGGCAGATTCTGGATGATGAAATTGAACGCCTGGGCGTAAGCCTGAAAGAAGCCGAAAAAACCTTACTGCCACGTTATAACTTTAACGAAATGGAAGAGTTACTGGCAGCGATTGGTGGCGGCGATATTCGTCTTAACCAGATGAGTAACTATCTGCAGGCGAAGTTTAATAAACCCAGCGCGGAAGAGCAGGATGCGGCAGCGCTGCGGCAGTTGCAGCAGAAAAGTTATTCACCGCAGCAGTCACAGCGTAAAGATGATGGTCGCGTAGTGGTTGAAGGGGTCGGTAATCTGATGCACCATATTGCCCGCTGCTGCCAGCCGATCCCTGGTGATGAAATTATTGGTTTTATCACCCAAGGCCGGGGTATTTCTATCCACCAGGCTGACTGCGATCAGCTGGCAGAGCTGAAGTCTCATGCACCGGAACGTATTGTTGATGCGGTCTGGGGGGAAAGCTACTCAAGCGGTTACTCTCTGGTGGTGCGTGTGACTGCCAATGACAGAAGCGGTTTACTGCGTGATATCACGACTATTCTCGCTAATGAAAAGGTCAATGTTCTGGGCGTTGCCAGCCGTAGTGATACCAAACAGCAACTGGCGACCATTGATATGAATATTGAGATTTATAATCTCCAGGTTTTAGGCCGGGTGCTGGGGAAACTGAATCAAGTTCCCGATATTATTGATGCCCGACGACTGCATGGCTAAACCCGTCATACTTCAAGTTGTCTGGGTGTTGCAGGCGGCAGGCCCGTCGAATCACATAGTTTATCTATGCTCATCGACGGGCCTCCCTTTGCGCCTACAGGCAACCCGAATTATTTAGGGTAGTTATCATCAGTATTATTGTGGCCTGAAGTATTTTTTAAGGATTTATCATGAGTCAGTTAAACCGTCTGCTCGGTATTATGCAGCGCCTGCGAGATCCCGAGAACGGTTGTCCGTGGGATAAAGTACAAACCAATGAAACGCTGGCTCCCTATACTCTGGAAGAGACCTACGAAGTACTGGATGCTATTCAGCGTAATGATATCAACGGATTACGCGAAGAGCTGGGTGACTTACTGTTTCAGGTGGTGTTTTACGCGCAGATAGCCCGGGAACAAGAACAGTTTAGCTTTGAGGATGTCTGTCAGGCTATTAGCGACAAACTGGAGCGGCGGCATGCCCCTATTTTCACTAATACTGAGGCGAACACCAGCGAAAAGGTGTTATCCCAGTGGGAAAATATTAAACGCGAAGAGCGGGAGCAAAAAGCCCAGTATTCTGTGCTTGATGATATCCCTGAAGCTTTTCCGGCCCTGATGCGGGCGCAAAAAATTCAAAAACGTTGCTCCACCGTTGGTTTTGACTGGAAAACCCTTGGCCCGGTACTGGACAAGGTGCACGAAGAAATTGATGAAGTGATGTTCGAAGCGAAGCAAGTGGTCGTTGATGAAGAGAAACTGGAAGAAGAAGTAGGCGACTTGCTGTTTGCAACCGTTAATCTTGCGCGACATCTGGGAACCAAAGCGGAAATAGCGCTTCATAAAGCAAACCGAAAATTTGAGTCACGTTTCCGACAGGTTGAGGCTATCATCGCAGCCCAAGGGTTGAATATGGAAGAAACCAGCCTGGACGTGATGGAGGAGGCCTGGCAGCAAGTTAAACACCAGGAAAAGATGAAACTGGCGGGTGATAAATAGCGATATATCAGTGTGATGGTAGTGACAGGCGCGAAATAGAACCAATATCAATCATTTTTCGCTAAAAATACAAATGGTTACCGAACAACGGGCTTCTGTCAGCAAATGAAAATTTGTGGCGTCTGCCCTGTTCGGGTATACTGCTTTCCCGTCCTGGTACTCCATCGTCTTTAAACCTAACTTCTCAGGTTCAGCATGACAACGAACTATATTTTTGTGACCGGCGGGGTCGTTTCCTCTCTGGGTAAAGGCATTGCCGCAGCCTCTCTCGCAGCTATTCTTGAAGCCCGTGGCCTCAACGTATCCATCATGAAACTCGATCCGTACATCAACGTCGATCCGGGTACCATGAGCCCTATTCAACATGGGGAAGTGTTCGTTACCGAAGACGGCGCTGAAACCGACCTTGATTTGGGTCACTACGAACGTTTTATTCGCACCAAAACCAGCCGTCGTAATAACTTTACGACTGGTCGCATTTACTCCGAAGTGTTGCGCAAAGAGCGCCGTGGTGATTATCTGGGAGCAACCGTACAGGTTATTCCTCATATCACTAACGCGATTAAAGAGCGTATTCTGGAAGGCGGCGAAGGCTATGACGTGGTGCTGGTCGAAATCGGCGGTACTGTAGGTGATATTGAATCCCTGCCATTCCTTGAAGCGATTCGTCAGATGGCGGTAGAAGTTGGCCGTGAACATACTCTCTACATGCATTTAACCCTGGTGCCTTACCTGGCAGCAGCGGGCGAAGTGAAAACTAAACCGACTCAGCATTCTGTTAAAGAGCTGCTGTCGATTGGTATTCAGCCTGATGTCTTGATCTGCCGCTCCGATCGTACCGTACCGGCTAATGAACGTGCCAAGATTGCATTGTTCTGTAACGTCCCGGAGAAAGCGGTAATCTCTCTGAAAGATATCGATTCTATATATAAAATTCCAGGACTGTTGAAATCACAGGGCCTTGACGATTATATTTGTAAACGATTCAGCTTAACTTGTCCGGAAGCCGACCTGACCGAATGGGAACAGGTTATTTACCAGGAATCTAATCCGACCGGTGAAATCACCATCGGTATGGTAGGTAAATATATTGAGCTGCCAGACGCGTATAAATCAGTGATTGAAGCACTGAAACATGGCGGACTTAAAAATCGCCTGACAGTGAACATCAAGCTGATTGACTCGCAGGATGTAGAAACGCGTGGCGTTGAAATCTTAAAAGGGCTGGATGCTATTCTTATCCCGGGTGGCTTTGGTTACCGTGGTGTAGAAGGCAAAATTGCTACCGCACGCTATGCGCGTGAGAATAAAATCCCTTATCTCGGCATTTGCCTGGGGATGCAGGTAGCTCTGATTGAGTTCGCACGTAACGTTGCTGGCATGGAAAATGCCAACTCTACGGAATTTGTGCCAGACTGTAAGTACCCGGTGGTTGCATTGATCACCGAATGGCGCGATGAAGACGGCAACGTGGAAGTGCGTACTGAAAGCAGCGATTTAGGTGGAACCATGCGCCTGGGTGGCCAGCAGTGTCAGCTGGTTGACGGTAGCCTGGTTCGCCAGATGTACAATGAGCCAACGATTATTGAGCGTCATCGTCATCGCTATGAAGTCAACAACATGTTGTTGAAGCCGATTGAAACCGCAGGTCTTCGTGTAGCAGGTCGTTCTGGTGATGACCAACTGGTAGAGATAATCGAAATTCCCGATCATCCATGGTTTGTTGCCTGCCAGTTCCACCCAGAATTCACGTCGACCCCACGTGACGGGCACCCACTGTTTGCAGGCTTTGTGAAAGCTGCCGGTGAGTATCAGAAGCGCCAGGTTAAGTAGGCAGAGAGTAAGTACAGCAACGCGCGACATTATCGCGCGTTGTTTGTCTGGAGTTTTAGTTTAACATTGTGACTTGAGGAAAACTGATTATGTCCAAAATTGTGAAAGTTATCGGTCGTGAAATCATTGACTCCCGCGGTAACCCGACTGTTGAGGCTGAAGTTCACCTGGAAGGTGGTTTTGTAGGTTTGGCTGCTGCACCATCAGGTGCTTCTACCGGTTCCCGTGAAGCTCTGGAACTGCGCGATGGCGACAAGTCTCGTTTCCTGGGTAAAGGTGTTCTGAAAGCAGTTGGCGCAGTAAACGGCCCAATTGCTGAAGCGCTGATTGGCAAAGATGCTAAAGATCAGGCTAACATCGATAAAATCATGATTGATCTCGACGGTACTGAGAATAAATCTAATTTTGGTGCTAACGCGATTCTGGCTGTTTCTCTGGCTGCTGCTAAAGCTGCTGCTGCCTCTAAAGGCCTGCCACTTTATGCTCATATCGCTGAACTGAACGGTACTCCGGGCAAATACTCTATGCCTCTGCCAATGATGAACATCATCAACGGTGGTGAGCATGCCGACAACAACGTCGACATCCAGGAGTTCATGATTCAGCCTGTTGGCGCTAAAACTCTGAAAGAAGCCGTACGTATGGGTTCTGAAGTGTTCCACCACCTGGCAAAAGTGCTGAAGTCTAAAGGCATGAATACTGCTGTTGGTGATGAAGGCGGCTATGCTCCAAACTTGGGTTCAAATGCTGAAGCTCTGGCTGTAATCGCTGAAGCGGTTAAAGCAGCAGGCTACGAGCTGGGTAAAGACGTTACTCTGGCTATGGACTGTGCAGCATCTGAGTTCTACAAAGATGGTAAATATGTTCTGGCTGGCGAAGGTAACAAAGCCTTCACTTCAGAAGAGTTTACTCACTTCCTGGAAGAACTGACCAAACAGTACCCAATCGTTTCTATCGAAGACGGTCTGGACGAGTCTGACTGGGCTGGCTTTGCTTACCAGACCAAAGTACTGGGCGACAAAATCCAGCTGGTTGGTGACGACCTGTTCGTAACTAACACCAAAATCCTGAAAGAAGGTATTGATAAAGGCATTGCTAACTCAATCCTGATCAAATTCAACCAGATCGGTTCTCTGACCGAAACTCTGGCTGCGATTAAAATGGCGAAAGATGCAGGCTACACCGCTGTTATCTCTCACCGTTCAGGCGAAACTGAAGATGCAACCATCGCTGACCTGGCGGTAGGTACTGCAGCTGGCCAAATCAAAACTGGTTCTATGAGCCGTTCTGACCGTGTTGCTAAGTACAACCAGCTGATTCGTATCGAAGAAGCTCTGGGCGATGCAGCACCATTCAATGGTCTGAAAGAAGTTAAAGGCCAGTAATCTGCGCCGTTAATTTTTAGCCTGATAAACCCGCCTCGGCGGGTTTTTTTTCGTCATAATAAATACCTGCTTACATGCTCGGGTGCTTTACCCATGATCTCTGCCTCAGGTTCTGCGATAATCAATTTTTACGATAAATACGGAATGATTATGCAGTATCCGATAAACGAGATGTTCCAGACTCTCCAGGGAGAGGGTTTTTATACTGGCGTGCCTGCCATTTTTATTCGTCTGCAGGGGTGCCCGGTTGGCTGTGCCTGGTGTGATACCAAGCATACCTGGGATAAACTCGCTTCTCGTGAAATCTCTTTGTTTAGCGTGCTGGCCAAAACCAAAGAAAGCGATAAATGGTCCGGGGCGAGTGCTGAAGACTTGCTGGCTATCATTAGCCGACAAGGCTATACCGCACGCCACGTTGTGATTACCGGCGGCGAACCCTGTCTTTATGACTTAATCCCCCTGACGCAATTACTGGAAGCCAATGGTTTTAGCTGCCAGATAGAAACCAGCGGTACCCATCAAGTGCTTTGTACCCCGGATACCTGGGTGACGGTTTCACCGAAGGTGAATATGCGTGGAGGCTTCGATGTGCTGGGACAGGCTCTGGAACGTGCGAATGAGATAAAACATCCGGTAGGGCGTGTACGAGATATTGAAGCGCTGGACTCACTGCTTACAGCTCTGCCAGAAGCGCCCAATCGCATTATTGCCTTACAGCCAATCAGTCAGAAAGAAGACGCTACCCGACTGTGTATTGAAACCTGTATTGCCAGAAACTGGCGTCTCTCAATGCAAACCCATAAATACCTGAATATTGCCTGATATATCCGTCATACTTCAAGCTGCCTGGACGTTGCAGGCAATCAGCCCGCCGAGTCACATTGTGTGTCTATGCTCATCGACGGGCTTCCCTTTGCACTTACAGGCAACGCGAATTATTTAGGGTATAAATTCAGATATACGCTGGTAAAGGTCTGCTACTTTTGCCAGCGCTAATTTAATCCCGGGCAGAATTATCCCCGATAGACACAACCCGCAGTACAGGTTTCCTTCACCATCACCGCACTCAGCAAAGGCAGTATGGGTTTCATTTCTTGCCAAATCCATTGAGCGAGAACTTCACTGGTGGGGTTTTCCAGGCCTGGAATATCGTTCAGGTAGAAGTGATCCAGCCTGTCATAGGTGGGTCTGAATGCGGCTTTTAACTCAGAAAAATCCATAATCCAGCCAGTATGAGGATCAACTTCCCCGGTAATTTCCAGCCGCACCATAAATGAATGACCATGTAGTCGACCGCATTTATGACCTGCAGGAACATGGGGTAAATGGTGGGCAGCTTCGAAGGTAAAATCTTTAAACAAGGTGGTGGACATAAAACCTATCTCTAAAAACTAAAAACGAGCGGATGATAACGGAAAGGAGTTTTTTTCGCATTAACTAAACCTTTCCAGTTTATCTGTCGTTTTTAAAAGCCCATAAATAGTCAAAAAAAATCATAAATATCATGTGGTTAATTAACCTGTTTTACCACTATGCGTTATCTGAAAATACGGTTAGTCATTTTGGTTATTTGTTATTGCTATCCTGTCTTTAATTGTTGTTAACTCACTCGTTAATTTAGTGCCATTACCTTTAATAAGCTCTTTTTCGTCTCAGCTACCGGAATCCTAAAACGCATGACAACTCAGGCTCCACCGACCACGATGCTGCCCTTGAATCAGGAGCAGCTGGCTCATCTTCAGGCGGCAACAACCGACCTTTCTCACACCCAGCTCGCCTGGTTGTCCGGTTATTTCTGGGGGGTTGTTAATCAACCCGCTCAGGCCTCTGGCGTTTTAGGGACTCCGGCTGCGGCAGTAGCGGTAGCTGCGATTGCCGAGACTCCGACCATTACGTTGATCTCTGCTTCACAAACCGGTAATGCGCGTCGTGTTAGCGAGCAATTACGTGATGAACTGCTGGCAGCAGACCTTAAAGTGAACCTGGTGAATGCCGGGGACTATAAGTTCAAGCAAATTGCCCAGGAAAAACTGCTGATTATTATCACCTCGACTCAAGGTGAGGGTGAGACGCCTGAAGAGGCGGTTGCGCTGCATAAATTCCTGTTCTCGAAAAAAGCCCCTCGTCTGGAAGATAGCGCTTTTGCCGTCTTCAGCCTCGGTGACTCGTCGTATGAATTTTTCTGCAAGGCGGGTAAAGACTTCGATACTCGTCTGGCCGAGCTGGGCGCAGAACGTCTGTTAGACAGGGTTGATGCGGATGTTGAGTATCAGGCTGATGCGAAAACCTGGCGCGATAACCTGGTCACCCGGCTGAAAGCCCGTGTCCCTGCAGCCGCTCCGGCAACTGCAACGGCAGCATCTGGAAATCAGACTACCGCCCACAGCGATTTATACAGCAAAGAGTCACCGCTGACGGCAACGCTCTCGGTTAATCAAAAAATAACCGGACGTGCTTCAGATAAAGATGTCCGCCATTTTGAGATTGATCTCGGTGATTCTGGTCTGCGTTATCAGCCGGGAGACGCGCTGGGCGTCTGGTATAACAACTCCCCGGAGCTGGTGCAAGAACTGGTTGAGCTGCTGTGGCTGAAAGGTGATGAAAGTGTCCAGGTTGAGGGCAAAACGTTACCTTTGAGCCAGGCTCTGAGCGAACATTTTGAACTGACCGTTAATACCGCCAATATCGTTGAGCAATACGCCCAGTTGACACGCAATACCCCATTACTTGAGCTGGTGGGGGATAAAGCGAAACTTCAGCATTACGCGCAAACCACGCCGATTGTCGATATGGTCCGTTTTGCCCCGGCAGAACTGAGTGCTGAGCAACTTATCGGGCTGTTACGTCCTCTGACGCCTCGTCTGTATTCTATTGCTTCCTCACAGGCTGAGGCCGAGAGCGAAGTGCATATTACCGTCGGGGTGGTACGCTATGACATCGAAGGTCGTGCCCGTACCGGTGGCGCTTCTGGTTTCCTCGCTGACCACCTTGAAGAAGAGGGTGAAGTTCGTGTGTTTATTGAACATAACGATAACTTCCGTCTGCCAGCCAACCCAGAAACGCCGGTCATTATGATTGGTCCGGGAACGGGGATTGCACCTTTCCGTGCCTTCATGCAACAGCGTGACAACGAAGGCGCCAGCGGTAAAAACTGGCTGTTCTTTGGTAACCCGCACTTTACCGAAGATTTTCTCTACCAGGTTGAATGGCAGCGCTATGCCAAAGACGGTTTGCTGACCAATATTGACCTCGCCTGGTCTCGTGATCAAAAACATAAAATATACGTACAAGATAAACTGCGCGAAAAAGGTGCAGAACTGTGGCGCTGGATCCAAGAGGGAGCCCACATTTACGTCTGTGGAGATGCAAGTCGCATGGCTAAAGACGTTGAGCAAGTTTTACTGGAAGTGGTTGCCGAACACGGTGGAATGGATACCGAAACGGCGGATGAATTTTTAAGTGAGCTGCGCGTTGAGCGCCGTTATCAGCGAGATGTCTACTAATGAGTGAAAAACACCCCGGGCCTTTAGTGGTCGAAGGTAAGCTGGCCGATGCCGAACGACTGAAACTCGACAGCAATTATTTACGTGGCACCATCAAAGAAGACTTGAAAGAAGGTCTCACCGGTGGTTTTCACGGCGATAACTTCCTGCTGATCCGTTTTCACGGTATGTACCAGCAGGATGACCGCGATATTCGTGCTGAACGTGCAGAGCAAAAGCTTGAGCCTCGTCATACCATGATGCTGCGTTGCCGCTTACCGGGTGGCATTATTTCGCCTCAGCAGTGGGTAGCGATAGATAAATTTGCTGAAGACAAAACCCTGTACGGCAGTATTCGTATCACTAACCGTCAGACTTTCCAGTTTCACGGTATTGTAAAAAATAACGTTAAGCCTGCGCATGAAATGTTGCATGAAGTGGGTCTGGATGCCCTGGCGACGGCTAACGACGTTAACCGTAATGTTCTGTGTACCTCTAACCCGGTTGAGTCAGAGCTGCATCAGGAAGCCTATGAGTGGGCGAAAAAGCTGTCCGAACACTTGCTGCCGCGCACTCGTGCTTACGCGGAAATCTGGTGGGATCAGGAAAAGGTCGCGACCACAGATGAAGAGCCTATTCTTGGCCAGACCTATCTGCCGCGTAAATTTAAAACCACAGTGGTTATTCCGCCACAAAATGACGTCGATCTTCATGCTAACGACATGAACTTCATTGCGATTGCGGAAAACGGCAAACTGATAGGCTTTAACCTGCTGGTGGGTGGTGGCTTATCCATTGAACACGGCAATAAAAATACCTATGCCCGTACTGCAAGTGAATTTGGTTATATTCCACTGGAGCATACGCTGGCGGTAGCAGAGGCGGTGGTCACGACTCAGCGCGACTGGGGCAACCGTACCGATCGTAAAAATGCCAAAACTAAATACACTCTGGAACGTGTCGGAGTGGACGTCTTCAAAGCGGAAGTTGAGCGTCGTGCGGGAATTAAATTTGAACCGACCCGTGACTACAAATTCACGAGTCGTGGCGATCGCATTGGCTGGGTGAAAGGCATTGATGATAAATGGCATCTGACGCTGTTTATTGAAAACGGGCGTATCCTTGATTATCCGGATAAGCCGTTAAAAACCGGGTTACTGGAAATTGCACGTATTCACCAGGGCGATTTCCGCTTAACCGCCAACCAGAACCTGATTGTTGCCGGCGTACCGAAAAGCGAAAAAGCTAAAATTGAGAAACTGGCGAAAGCACATGGCTTAATGGACTCTGTTACGCCACAACGCGAAAACTCGATGGCTTGTGTTGCTTTCCCTACTTGCCCGCTGGCAATGGCGGAGGCAGAGCGCTTCTTGCCTCAGTTCGTTACCAAGGTAGAGCAGGTACTGGTAAAGCATAACGTTCCAAATGAGCATATCGTCACCCGTGTGACCGGTTGTCCGAATGGCTGTGGCCGTGCGATGCTCGCTGAGATTGGTCTGGTCGGTAAAGCTCCGGGTCGCTATAACTTACATATCGGCGGCAATCGCATCGGCACCCGGATACCGCGCATGTACCGGGAAAATATTACTGAACCAGAAATCCTCGCTTCCATTGATGAGTTAGTGGGGCGCTGGGCTACAGAACGGAAAGCTAAAGAAGGCTTTGGTGACTTTACTATCCGTACCGGCATTATCCGTCCGGTGCTGGATCCCGCCCGTGATCTCTGGGATTAATACTGACTGATGTATCAGTCTGAGCTGTCTGTTGCGCCATAACGGGTAACAGGCAGCCACATTCACTCTTTTCGCTAAAGTCGAGTTGCCTATGTCCTTACCAAGCTTAACTACCTTAAATGAACTGTCGTCAGTTGAACGCGCAATCGCGCTGGCACAGGTCAATAATGACCTGGAAAAACTGAACGCCGAGCAGCGTGTTGCCTGGGCACTGGAACATTTACCGGGTGAGTTTGTGTTGTCTTCAAGTTTTGGTATTCAGGCTGCGGTTTGTTTGCATCTGGTGACCCGGCAGCGGCCAGATATTCCGGTTATTCTCACTGATACCGGTTATCTGTTTCCTGAAACCTATCAGTTTATTGATGAGCTAACTGAAAAGCTGAATCTGAACCTTAAGGTTTACCGTGCGCCTGAAAGTGCCGCCTGGCAGGAAGCGCGTTACGGAAAACTCTGGGAACAGGGAGTGGAAGGCATCACCCGCTACAACGACATCAACAAAGTCGAACCTATGAATCGGGGATTACAGGAGCTTAATGCTCAAACCTGGTTTGCGGGTCTGCGCCGTGAGCAGTCGGGAAGCCGGGCTCATTTACCGGTGCTCGGTGTTCAGCGCGGTGTGTTTAAAATTCTGCCAATCATTGACTGGGATAACCGCACCGTATATCAGTATCTGACTGAGCATGGGCTGAAGTATCATCCTCTGTGGGATAAAGGCTACTTATCGGTGGGAGACACCCATACAACCCGTAAATGGGAGCCTGGCATGGCGGAGGAAGAAACCCGTTTCTTTGGCTTAAAACGCGAATGTGGGTTACATGAGTAACGCTTGAGTGAACCCGCCCTGGACTCATCGACAGGGCGGATGTTAATCGGACTATTTCTCTGCTTTAGCCAAAATTTTTACCAGCGGTAGCATAATCCTTACGCTATCGCGGGTACGCTGTTTGATTCTTCCGGGTAACCATTTATCCAGATACTGCATATTATCCCGTGCGGCCTGGTGGTGTACTGTGCCTTCAGGAAAAGCCTTGCTAAGGGCACGTTGCTGCGGCTGATATTGTTTTTTTGCCACCCGTCCGGCGCTCACCGAGAGTACAGGAATACCAGTACTATCAAATAACGCTATCTCCCGATAAAAATCACCCTCTTTTGCGGACATTATATCGGACTGGATGGCGGCCGGAATAGCAAACTGATTCGCCAGAGCGATAGCTTTGTCGCGGCCCAGTTTCCGCACTGCTGCCGGGGTTGACGCGCTACTGATAAACGTGAGCTTTTCCCCGACGATCAGACTGTCCAGATTAATCACCAGAAGCGTATTTTTTTGCTCCTCCTGACTCATCCTTTGCAGCACGCTACTGGCTCCGGCAGCGCCGAGCTGCTTACCACTGGTGGCGATAAAACGGATACTATAGCGGGTTGGCGTATCGCGCAGTCGTTGTGCCAGCTCCAGCATCACCCCCAGACCTGAGGCATTGTCATCCAGACCCTGTAACGATAAGCCGCCAAGATTATTATCTCTGTCTTTATCGCTTAGCGGGATCCAAGTATCCAGATGCGCCATGATAATAATTTGTTGTGGTTCTTTTCCCGGGTGAACGGCTATCACGCTATTACCCGTGATGTTTTGCTCACTTTGCTGGCCATCAGCCTGAGTATAAGGATAGCGTGCAGTAAACTGGCGGATATCGCTTTGGTATCCCCAGGATTTAAATTGCTGCATCAGATAATCAGCGGTCAGTAACTCAGCCGGGCTTCCTGCCATACGACCAGGAAAATGGCTCGCAATATATCGAGTTTGTTGTTCAGCAATCTCACCGATTTTCACAGAATGGGAAGCAGAAAAAACGCTAACAGAATAAAACCCCAGCATCAGGCAAAGCAGCAGGCGGCGTACAGCGGAGAACATGATAGATCCTTATTCATCTTCATTCTTTACTATCCGGCCCGGAGTCATGAGAAGTGATGCCAACCCTGTCGGAGAGCGATATTTTTTAACCCCTTCTAGTATGAAACTGTGGCAGTGGATAGCCAATGATAATTGTGTTTAAACCTGAATAAATTAGGTGGTTAAGCACAATTTGTTGTGAGCTTTGCCATTTCGTTATTACTTTTTGGAACGACTCATTCCAAATAGTAATTTCATAACCGATCAAGTCGCGATTTATAGTCCTGTTAGATTAAATCTCAAACGGCTGACAACGAGCAGCCGTAATGTTTTTCGCTTAAGGGAAGGTTATGGACCAAAATCGACTTACTCACTTGCGACAATTGGAAGCTGAGAGTATCCATATTATTCGTGAAGTTGCTGCCGAGTTTTCTAATCCGGTGATGATGTACTCCATTGGTAAAGATTCCTCAGTGATGTTGCACCTGGCACGCAAAGCCTTCTATCCAGGAACATTACCATTCCCTTTACTGCATGTGGACACGGGCTGGAAATTTCGTGAAATGTATGAATTTCGCGACCGTACGGTCAAAGAGTATGGCTGTGAGCTGATTGTTCATCGAAACCCGGAAGGCGTGGCGATGGGGATTAACCCCTTTGTACATGGTAGCGCCAAGCATACGGATATCATGAAAACCGAGGGGCTAAAACAGGCCCTGAATAAATATGGTTTTGATGCTGCATTTGGCGGTGCGCGCCGTGATGAAGAAAAGTCCCGTGCGAAAGAGCGTATGTACTCTTTCCGCGATCGTTTTCACCGCTGGGATCCTAAAAACCAGCGTCCTGAGTTGTGGCATAACTATAACGGTCAAATCAACAAAGGTGAAAGTATCCGCGTATTTCCGTTGTCCAACTGGACTGAACTTGATATCTGGCAGTACATCTACTTAGAAAATATCAATATCGTTCCACTTTACCTTGCTGCACCTCGTCCGATCATCGAACGTGACGGTATGCTGATGATGGTGGATGACGATCGTATCGAGTTGCAGCCAGGCGAAGAAATACAACAGCGTATGGTGCGTTTCCGTACCTTAGGTTGCTGGCCGTTGACCGGTGCAGTTGAGTCCAGTGCTCAGACACTGCCTTCGATAATCGAAGAAATGCTGGTCTCAACCACCAGTGAACGACAGGGACGCGTTATCGACCGCGACCAGGCAGGCTCTATGGAGCTGAAAAAACGTCAAGGTTATTTCTAAGGAACCGCCAGATGAACACGACTATTGCACAACAAATTGCTGACGAAGGCGGTGTAGAGTCTTATCTGCACGCTCAACAACATAAAAGCCTGCTGCGTTTTCTGACTTGCGGCAGTGTTGATGATGGTAAAAGTACCCTGATTGGGCGTCTGCTGCACGATACCCGGCAGATTTATGAAGATCAGCTCTCTTCCCTGCATACCGACAGTAAACGTCACGGGACGCAAGGTGAGAAACTGGATCTGGCTTTGCTGGTGGATGGCTTACAGGCTGAACGCGAGCAGGGTATTACTATTGACGTTGCCTACCGCTATTTTTCCACTGAAAAGCGTAAGTTTATTATCGCGGATACGCCAGGGCATGAGCAGTATACCCGTAATATGGCGACGGGAGCCTCGACCTGCGAACTGGCAATCTTACTGATTGATGCCAGAAGAGGTGTACTGGATCAGACCCGCCGTCACAGCTTTATTACCACTTTATTGGGTATTAAGCATCTGGTTGTCGCGGTGAATAAAATGGACTTAGTTGATTTTAAAGAGTCCAGATTTGAAGAGATTAAACAGGATTATCTGAACTTTGCTCAACAGCTGCCTTCAGACCTGGATATTCGCTTTGTGCCACTTTCGGCCCTCGAAGGGGATAATGTTGCCAGCCCAAGTACCACGATGCCTTGGTATAGCGGTCCAACGTTACTAAGCGTACTGGAAACAGTAGATATAGCGCGGGATGTTGACCAACAACCTATGCGCTTCCCGGTTCAGTATGTTAACCGCCCGAACCTCGATTTTCGCGGCTATGCGGGTACTCTGGCATCCGGAACAGTGTATGTCGGTCAGCGAGTGAAGGTTTTACCTTCAGGGGTGGAGTCATCTATTGCTGAGATTGTCACCTTTGATGGCAAACTTGAGAACGCAATCGCTGGCGAAGCGATTACTCTGGTACTGAAAGATGAAATAGATATCAGCCGTGGAGATTTACTGGTTGATGCCGGACAAAAACTTGAGCCGGTGCAAAGTGCTAAAGTTGATGTCGTATGGATGGCCGAGCAGCCGCTGAAACCCGGTCAGGGCTATGATATCAAGATAGCTGGGAAGAAAACCCGTGCCCATGTTGATGCTATAGAGTATCAGGTAGAAATTAACTCTCTGACCCATCTGGAGGCGGACAGTTTACCGCTCAACGGCATTGGCCTGGTCAGTCTGACCTTTGATGAGCCTTTGGTGCTGGATACTTATCAGCAGAACCCGGTGACCGGTGGACTTATCTTTATCGACCGTTTGAGCAACGTCACAGTCGGTGCAGGTATGGTTCGCGAACCTCTGAACAGCGTTAAGCAGACACCCGCAGAATTTAGCGCCTTTGAGCTAGAACTGAATGCTTTAGTGCGTCACCACTTCCCACACTGGGGTGCGCGCGATTTGCTGGGAGGAAAGTAATGGCAAGCCATGATGATAATGTCGTCTGGCACGCCCATGCCGTGACGCGAGAGCAGCGTGAAGCCCTGCACCAGCAACGTGGTGCCGTGCTGTGGTTTACCGGACTCTCGGGTTCGGGAAAATCGACCGTTGCAGGCGCGCTGGAAACGGCATTGCATGCGCGTGGTATCAGCACTTACTTACTGGATGGCGATAATATTCGCCACGGTTTGTGTCGCGACTTAGGCTTTAGTGAGAATGACCGTAAAGAGAATATCCGTCGGGTGGGTGAAGTCGCTAAGCTAATGGTGGATGCCGGACTCGTGGTATTAACCGCCTTTATTTCACCCTACCAGGCTGAACGCCAGCTCGTTCGTGAGTTAATTGGTGACTCAGATTTTTACGAAATATTTATCGATACGCCATTGGAAATTTGTGAATCACGGGATCCAAAAGGTCTTTATAAGAAGGCAAGAGCCGGAGAATTAACCAATTTTACTGGCATTGATTCTGCTTATGAAGCTCCTGAAAATCCTGAGTTGCATCTTGCGGGTGAACAATTAGTAACAAATTTAGTGACTCAAATATTAGATCTGTTACGTGGTAAGGATATTATCAATCTCTGAATCCTATCTGGGGGTATAATGCCCCCAGACATCAGAGTTACGAATACGCTATGCGCAACAGCTCGAATTATTATATTTCTCTGGCTGATTCAAGGCCTACGCCTGAAGAGAAAGCCTGGTCAGTACCCGGAGCCTTTATTGGCTTTTTGTCGTGGTTACTGGCTCTTGGTATTCCATTTTTGTTGTATGGCCTGAATACTCTGTTTTTCTTTCTTTACACTTGGCCATTCTTCCTCGCACTGATGCCATTATCGGTGGTCATCGGTGTTGCCATGTATTCTTTGTCCGGCGCTAAACTGGTGTTCAGTGCTCTGACAACCTTAGTGCTGGTTGGGTTGATGTTTGGTGTCTTGTTATTTTGGTTATTAAACTGACCAGTTCATAAAAACCTCGTCCTCGTCTACTATTATCAGCGAAATGCGCTGCAAACGCGCATCACTTCGCGTTCTGTGATAAATTTCACCGCAATATAGTGGGTACCCTTGTTCCCCTAGTGGAGTCAACAAAAGAGTTGTGGGATGATTGTGCCGTTTTTCAGGGGGCTGGATGGGTAAATTAACGCTACTGTTGCTGTGTCTGCTGGCTTGGTTCCAGTATTCACTGTGGTTTGGGAAAAACGGTATCAACGATTACACCCGGATCAGTGAAGATGTCACGGTGCAACAGGCGACTAATGCCAAGTTAAAATCGCGTAACGATCAGCTGTTTGCTGAAATTGACGATCTTAACGGCGGGCAGGAAGCGATTGAAGAACGTGCTCGCAACGAATTAAGCATGATTAAACCCGGTGAAAATTTCTACCGTCTGGTTCCGGATGCCTCTAAGCGCGCCTTGAATAATGCAGGTGCCGGGCAAAATAATCGATAATTCTCTACAAGTGAAAGGCATGCGCAACTCCTCTCAGGATATTATTGCCGTGGTTCCGGCTGCAGGTATTGGCAGCCGTATGCAAGCGGAATGTCCTAAGCAGTATCTAAAAATTGGTAGCCAGACGATTCTTGAGCACTCTGTTGCGGGTTTGCTGGCGCATCCACGTATTGGCCAGGTCATCATCGCTATCAGCCCGGACGATCAATTCTTTTCATCGTTACCTCTTGCTGTTAATCCACGCGTTACTGTCGTAACCGGGGGCCAGACGCGCGCTGATTCGGTGCTGGCTGGTTTACAAGTGACGGGTGACGAGAAATGGGTACTGGTACATGATGCCGCACGTCCCTGCTTACATCAGGATGACCTGGAGCGTTTACTGGCTATTACTGCTACCAGTAAAGTTGGCGGTATTCTGGCAGCGCCTGTACGTGACACCATGAAACGTGGCGAGCCTGGTGCCTTGCTTATCGCTCATACCGTGGAACGAGAAGCCCTGTGGCACGCTCTGACCCCGCAGCTGTTCCCACTGGAGCTGTTGCGCAGCTGCCTGCTACGTGCGCTGAATGAAGGTGCCACTATCACTGATGAAGCTTCAGCGCTGGAATATTGCAGCTTTCATCCTCAATTAATCAGTGCCCGTGCCGACAATATTAAAGTAACTCGTCCTGAAGACCTGGCGCTGGCGGAATTTTATCTTACGCGGTTAACCCAAACGGAGAATCTGTAATGCGTATCGGACATGGTTTTGACGTTCATGCTTTTGGCGGCGAAGGTCCCATTGTGATTGGTGGGGTTCGTATCCCGTTTGAAAAAGGGCTGATTGCCCATTCAGATGGCGATGTTGCTTTGCATGCGCTTACCGACGCCTTGCTTGGGGCTGCTGCTTTAGGTGATATCGGTAAATTATTCCCTGATACCGATGCGGCTTACAAAGGAGCGGATAGCCGTGAGTTACTGCGCGAAGCCTGGCGCCGTATTCAGGCGCGTGGTTATACCCTGGGTAACGTTGATATCACCATTATTGCTCAGGCACCTAAAATGGCACCGCATATCCCACAGATGCGCGTCTTTATTGCCGAAGACCTGGGTTGTCATATGGACGATGTGAACGTGAAGGCAACGACCAGTGAAAAACTGGGCTTTACCGGCCGAGGCGAAGGCATTGCTTGTGCTGCCGTGGCGTTATTACAGAAGGCTCCCCAGTAATGGATATGCAAAATCTGACCTGGTTGCACGGCAAGCCATCCGGTAGCGGAGTGATTAAAGCCAGTCCGGAAGATTTCCTGGTGACCGAAGATTTAGGTTTTGGTCCCGATGGTGATGGCGAACATTTGCTGCTGAGAATACGTAAAAAAGGCTGCAATACGCGTTTTGTGGCTGATGCTCTGGCTAAGTTTCTTAAAGTGCATGCCCGTGAGGTGAGTTTCGCGGGTCAGAAAGACCGGCATGCGGTCACTGAGCAATGGTTCTGCGTCCGCTTACCTGGCAAAGAGATGCCAGATATGAGCACCTTTAAGCTTGAGGACTGTGAGGTTCTGGAATATGCCCGCCATCGTCGTAAATTACGGCTCGGGGCATTAAAGGGGAACGCTTTTAGTCTGGTTTTGCGCAATATCAGTGATAGCTATGATGCTGAAATACGTTTGCAAGCAATCGCGAAAGTGGGCGTGCCGAACTATTTTGGTTCTCAGCGTTTCGGTATCAATGGCAATAACTTACAGCAAGCATTGCGCTGGGCACAAAGCGATGCGCCTCTGCGTGACAGAACGAAACGTAGTTTTTGGTTATCTGCGACGAGAAGTGCTCTGTTTAACCATATTGTCAGCACCAGACTGGCAGAAAAAGAGGTTAATCAGATTATTGAAGGGGATGCGTTGCAGCTCGCTGGCCGCGGTAGCTGGTTTGTGGCGACGGCTGAAGAACAAAATGTGTTACAAGCGCGTGTTGATAACGGTGAGTTATTAATCACGGCCTCGTTACCCGGTGATGGTGAATGGGGTACTCAGGGCACAGCTCTGGCTTTTGAACAAGCTTGTGTAGCCGAAGAAGAGGTTCTGTTAGGCCTGCTAAAGCGTGAGCGCGTTGAAGCTGCACGTCGTGCCATTCTGGTTAAACCCCAGGAACTTCAGTGGCACTGGCAGGATGATACTACCGTTGAACTGAAATTCTGGTTACCTGCGGGGAGCTTTGCCACGAGTGTCGTACGCGAACTAATTAACACCGGCGGTGAAGAGATTAATATTTCTGAGTAATGACTATCCTGCCTGCCGAAAGATTAACGGTATCAGACCTTTGATGACAAATATGCGGATAAGCGCCTTTTCTCAGGGCATTATCCGCAAGCGTGATGCACTGGCTCTGGTTTTCCTCAAGATGTACATCTCATGTCCTGATCCTTCCTGCGCTGGCGGTGGTGCATCCGATGCTGTTGGTTTAGAATGTGTAACCATTAAACCGGACAATAATTAGAGCTCTCATACGGTTTTTAATTAAAAGAATAATGGGATGTTGTCTCGATGAGAATTTTGCTGAGTAACGATGATGGTGTGTATGCGCCAGGTATTCAGATTTTAGCTAGCGCATTACGTGAATTTGCTGAAGTACAGGTTGTTGCTCCAGACCGAAACCGGAGCGGGGCGTCGAACTCACTCACGCTCGAATCGCCGTTACGGGCGACGACACTGTCTAATGGTGATATATCGGTTCAGATGGGAACGCCAACAGACTGTGTCTATCTCGGGGTTAATGCTCTGATGCGCCCCGGGCCAGATATTGTTGTCTCCGGGATTAACGCAGGCCCTAATCTCGGCGATGATGTTATCTATTCCGGGACCGTTGCCGCTGCTATGGAAGGGCGCCATCTCGGATTCCCGGCTCTGGCGGTATCGCTAAACGGACATCAGCACTATGAAACTGCTGCGGCGGTAACTTGCTTCCTGTTACGCGCTCTGGTTCGTGAACCGCTGCGTACTGGTCGCATTTTGAATATCAATGTTCCGGACCTACCGCTCGATCAAATCAAAGGCATTCGCGTTACTCGCTGTGGTAGCCGTCATCCGGCAGATCAAGTTATTGCTCAGCAGGATCCTCGCGGACATACGGTTTACTGGATTGGCCCTCCCGGAAATCAACTTGATGCTGCGCCTGATACCGATTTTGCCGCGATAGATGACGGCTATGTTTCGGTGACACCGCTGCATGTCGACTTGACCGCACATCGTGCGCATGAGGTGGTCACTTCCTGGCTGGCCAAAGCCGGAGTAGAAACCCAATGGTAAGTCGTCGCGTACAAACACTCCTTGATAATCTACGTGCCCAGGGCATTAAAAGTGAGCAGGTGCTTAGCGCGTTGGCCCAGGTTCCGCGTGAGAAGTTTGTGGATGAAGCCTTTGAGCATAAAGTCTGGGAAAACACCGCGTTACCTATTGGTTCTGGACAGACTATCTCGCAACCCTATATGGTGGCACGGATGACCGAGTTACTGGCGCTGACACCACAGTCAAGAGTACTGGAGATTGGCACCGGTTCAGGTTATCAAACCGCTATTCTGGCAAATTTAGTCGAGCATGTTTGTTCTGTTGAGCGAATAAAAAGTCTACAATGGCAGGCACGACGTCGTTTAAAACAGCTTGATTTACATAATATTTCTACCCGGCATGGTGATGGCTGGCAAGGCTGGCAGGCGAAAGCCCCTTTTGATGCCATTATCGTCACCGCCGCACCATCAGAGATTCCGGTTGCCTTACTCGGGCAGCTTGCTGATGGCGGTATCATGGTGTTACCGGTTGGAGATGAGCAACAGGTATTAAAACGTATCCGTCGTCACGGAGAAGAATTTTTAGCTGACACCATCGAAGCGGTGCGTTTTGTACCCTTAATTCGTGGTGAACTGTCATAAATTTGGCATCAGCAGTTGAAACCTGTCAGGTTTAATCAAGAAAAACTGGCATGTTTTTCCTCTGCTTTTGTATAGTGCTTTTATACATATATACCCGGCATCCTTCACGTTGATTGCTGGTGTAGAGCTTAGAAGTCGTGTTTTAGTTCGCAGGTTCCATCAGGCAACTGAAACTGGTCGGGTATATGTCATTGTTTTTATTTCGGGGGATACATGAGCGCGGGAAGCCCAACTTTTTCTTTACGCCGGGTGGCGATGTTAACACTTGGAAGCCTGTGGCTAGTGGGTTGTACGAGTAATAACACGCAAGCGCCGATCAGTTCCGTTGGCGATAATAATCATCGCGCAGGTTCCTCTGGCGGGAGTTTGCTGGTCACCAAACCACCCACAATGTCCTCATCAGTGCCACAGCCTCAGATACAGAACGTACAGCAGCCTGTGATACAAAGCCAGCCAGTACAAAGCGCGGCATCAGTTCCTGTGCAAACGCAGAATGGCCGTATCGTTTATAACCGTCAGTATGGCAACATCCCGAAAGGAAGTTATACAGGTGGAAATAGCTATACCGTCAAGCGTGGCGATACCCTTTTTTATATCGCCTGGATTACTGGGAACGATTTCCGTGATCTGGCACAACGCAACAACGTCTCAGCGCCTTATAATCTTGAAGTAGGACAAACATTACAGGTTGTTAATGCATCAGGTGTTCCTATTACCGGTGGTAATGCGATTACTGCCGCGGATACACGTGATCAAGGGGCGATTAAACCTACTGCGCAAAATAGCAGCGCGGTGGTTGCGTCCGGACCAACTATTACGTATTCTGAGAATTCAGGTGAAAATAAAGTTAACACCTTGTCGCCAAGTAATGGATCTATGCTCCGTCCGGTTACTGCACCGGTTACTGCGCCAGTGGTTAACAACTCCGAACCGACCGTCAGCAGTACTTCCAATAGTGCCGCAATTTCTTCGTGGCGCTGGCCTACTGACGGTAAAACTATCGAAACTTTTGCTGCTACCGAAGGCGGTAACAAAGGGATTGATATTGCAGGTAGTAAAGGACAGGCCATTGTCGCGACCGCCCCAGGGCGCGTGGTATATGCCGGTAATGCGCTACGCGGTTACGGTAATCTAATTATCATAAAACACAATGATGATTACCTGAGTGCCTACGCCCATAATGATAAAATGCTGGTCCGGGAACAAGAGGACATCAAGGCGGGGCAGAAAATAGCTACCATGGGTAGCACCGGTACCAGTTCGACACGTTTACATTTTGAAATTCGTTACAAGGGAAAATCCGTAAACCCGCTGCGTTATTTGCCGCAGCGATGAATCGCAAAACATCCATTTTTGTTTTTGCTTAGGGATCACGGGTAGGAGCCACCTTATGAGTCAGAGTACGCTGAAAGTTCACGAGTTAAACGAAGACGCGGAATATGATGAAAATAGCATTGAGGTTTTTGATGAAAAAGCCCTTGTAGACGAGGACTCCAGTGACGGCGATATTTCGGATGACGAACTATTGTCGCAAGGGGCAACCCAGCGTGTGCTGGATGCCACTCAGCTTTATCTTGGGGAAATCGGTTACTCGCCGTTATTAACAGCAGAAGAAGAAGTTTACTTTGCTCGTCGTTCTTTGCGTGGTGATGTTGCGTCACGCCGGAGAATGATCGAAAGTAATCTGCGTTTGGTGGTAAAGATCTCTCGTCGTTACAGCAATCGTGGTCTGGCACTGCTGGATCTGATTGAAGAAGGGAATCTTGGTTTGATTCGCGCTGTTGAAAAATTTGATCCGGAAAGAGGATTCCGTTTTTCAACTTATGCGACCTGGTGGATTCGTCAGACGATTGAACGGGCAATTATGAATCAAACCCGCACAATACGTTTGCCGATTCATATAGTTAAAGAACTGAATGTCTATTTACGTACTGCACGTGAACTTTCTCACAAGCTTGATCATGAAGCGAGTGCGGAAGAGATAGCACTGCAGCTTGACAGACCAGTTGATGACGTAAGTCGAATGCTTCGCCTTAATGAACGTATCACTTCGATTGACACTCCACTGGGTGGGGATTCTGAGAAGGGTTTGCTGGATATTCTGGCAGATGAAAGAGATAACGGACCAGAAGAGGCAACACAAAGCGATGATATGAAAGAAAGCATCGTGAAGTGGTTGTTTGAGCTGAATGCCAAACAGCGTGAAGTATTGGCGCGTCGTTTCGGTTTGTTAGGTTATGAAGCAGCAACGCTTGAAGATGTGGGTCGTGAAATTGACTTAACGCGTGAACGTGTTCGCCAGATCCAAGTTGAAGGCTTACGTCGTTTACGTGAAATATTGCAATCACAGGGATTGAGTATCGAGGCATTATTCAGGGAATAAAAGATTAAAGCGAAAAAGGCGGTGATTCCAAATCACCGCCTTTTTCTTTTTCTGAAATCTAATCCCGCTTATTTTGTCAGGCTTTTCAAACGGTAAATCCACTCAAGTGCCTGACGTGGTGACAAACTATCCGGATCCAGCGTTTCCAGAGCATCCAGTGCCGGTGAGGTTTCTTCGGCAACGCTCAGCAGAGACATCTGGGTACCATCCACCTGACTGGCTGCCGCGCCGCCTGAAATACTCTCCAGTTCACGCAGTTTCTGCCGCGCGCGTTTAATCACCTCTTTTGGTACACCCGCCAGAGCCGCTACCGCCAGACCATAGCTTTTACTGGCTGCACCATCCTGCACGCTGTGCATAAAGGCAATGGTTTCCCCGTGCTCCACCGCATCCAGATGGACATTCACTACGCCTTCCATTTTTTCTGGCAGGGTGGTTAGCTCAAAGTAGTGCGTGGCGAATAAGGTCAGAGCCTTAATACGATTAGCAAGATTCTCCACACAGGCCCAGGCCAGGGATAAACCATCATAGGTCGAGGTTCCTCGTCCTATTTCATCCATCAGAACCAGGCTATGTTCGGTAGCGTTATGTAAAATATTTGCTGTTTCCGTCATCTCAACCATAAAGGTTGAACGACCAGACGCCAGGTCATCCGCAGCGCCGACACGGGTGAAGATTCTGTCAACCGGGCCAATTTCTGCTTGCTCAGCAGGTACAAAGCTTCCTATATAGCTTAGCAGCACAATCAGCGCCGTTTGTCGCATATAGGTACTTTTACCGCCCATATTAGGGCCGGTAATAATCAACATTCTGCGCTGAGGCGACAAGTTGAGTGGGTTGGCAATAAAGGGTTCGCTGAGGACCTGCTCAACCACAGGGTGACGGGCTTCGGACAGTTTAATACCCGGTTTATCGGTAAATACCGGGCAGCTGTAATTCAGCGCATCGGCACGTTCTGCCAGGTTAACCAGCACATCCAGCTCGGCCAGTGCAGCGGCACTTTTTTGCAGGGCTTCCAGATGGGGGAGCAGCAAGTCAAACAGTTGCTCATATAACTGCTTTTCCAGCGCCAGCGCTTTGCCTTTGGACGTCAGAACTTTATCTTCGTACTCTTTCAGCTCAGGAATAATATAGCGTTCAGCATTTTTCAGCGTCTGGCGACGAACATAATTAATCGGTACCTGATGACTCTGCCCGCGGCTGACCTGAATATAGTAACCATGAATCGCATTAAAGCCGACTTTTAAGGTGTCCAGCCCCAGCCTCTCGCGCTCACGAATTTCCAGACGATCAAGGTAGTCGGTGGCACCATCGGCCAGGGCCCGCCACTCATCCAGCTCTTCATGATAGCCCGGAGCGATAACCCCGCCATCGCGGATCAGTACCGGCGGAGCCTCAATAATGGCATGTTCCAGTAGTTCGCGCAGCTCGGCAAACTCGCCCATCTGCTGGCGTAATGCCTGTACTGATGCGGGTTTAATCTCTTCCAGCACGGTATTTAACAGCGGCAACTGCTGGAAAGCGTATCGCATACGCGCCAGGTCGCGTGGCCGGGCGGTACGCAATGCCAGACGGGCCAGGATACGCTCTAAATCCCCAACCTGACGCAGCGTCGGCTGAATTTCACTGCTGTAATCCTGCAAGGCGCTAATCGCCTGCTGACGCTGGGTCAGCACGCTGATATTACGCACCGGAGAATGAAGCCAGCGCTTTAACATCCGGCTGCCCATTGGCGTTACGGTGCGGTCGAGTATTGAGGCCAGGGTGTTATCCGTTCCCCCGGACAGATTCTGCGTAATTTCGAGGTTACGACGCGTCGCGGCATCCATAATAATGCTGTCTTGCTGACGCTCCATCATCACCGAACGAATATGGGGCAGGGAAGTACGTTGAGTATCTTTGACGTACTGCAGTAAACAGCCCGCAGCACAGAGCGCATGGTGGGCGTTTTCCACACCAAACCCAGTCAGGTCGCGCGTACCGAATTGCAGGATCAGCTGCTGACGCGCGGTCTCTATTTCAAACTCCCACAGCGGACGACGGCGTAACCCGCGACGTCCTTCAATCAGACTCATCTCTGCAAAGTTTTCGGCATAGAGCAATTCAGCGGGATTAGTGCGCTGCAATTCCGCTGCCATGGTCTCTCTGTCTTGCGGCTCGGTCAGCAAAAAACGGCCGGAGCTGATATCCAGCGTCGCATAACCAAACCCACTCTGAGTATGCCAGACGGCGGCTAACAGGTTATCCTGGCGCTCTTGCAGCAAAGCTTCATCGCTGATGGTACCCGGAGTCACAATACGCAGCACTTTACGCTCAACCGGCCCTTTACTGGTAGCCGGATCGCCCACCTGCTCGCAGATAGCGACTGACTCACCCTGCTGTACCAGTTTTGCCAGATAGTTATCCGCGGCATGATGCGGGATCCCCGCCATCGGAATAGGCTCACCCGCAGAAGCACCGCGCTTGGTCAGCGAAATATCGAGCAGCTGAGATGCTCGCTTTGCATCATCATAAAACAGCTCATAGAAGTCACCCATCCGGTAGAACAGCAGAATATCCGGGTGCTCGGCTTTCAGACGCAAGTACTGCTGCATCATGGGGGTGTGTGAATCCAGATTATCTATTTTACTCATTAGCTTATAATATCCATTTAATTGATTTTTAATGAGTTAGTGATGTTTTTTATTCTCATTACGTATCACGTTGTCTCATTGGAACTCATGAAATCCTACATTTAAATGTAGGTTAAAGTGTAGCTTGTATACGTACGCCCTGGTAAAATATAACTACAAACAGCGAAACCTACATTTCGTTTCATCAATACGCAGCAAGCATGATAACGGAGTATTTATGGCAGGAAAACAAGAGGCCAAGCCACTATCGTTTAAAGCGATAGAAATGATGAAGCCAGGCGACAAAGATAAGGCAGATGTCGGCGAAAATCGTGGCCTACGCATCTCATGCGGTGCTACCGGGGTTAAGTCTTTTTTCTACCGCTACACGAGTCCTCTGACAGGTAAACTTGCTCAGGTTAAAATCGGCAACTTTCCACAGATATCTCTATCGGTCGCACGTACTAAACTCAACGAGTTAAAGCTTCTCCGTCAGGATGGTCGGTGTCCTGCTTCTGAACTCAAGCAAGATAAACTCCAGCGTGCGATTGAAGCTGAACAGGCTAAGATCCCTGAATTGACCATACAGGGATTAGTTGAACTGTATCTTACTGAACGTATTGAGGATCGTAAAACGAAGGACGGAAAAATTACTCCTGGTGCCAGAAAACTGAAAGGGCAAGCGGAAGTTCGTCGCACTCTCTATAGTGATGCTGTTAAAAGCTTAGGGACACGAAATGCTGCTGAGATTACACGTCGGGATGTCATCAATTTAATTAATGGTATTGTAGCTCGAGGTTCAAAAGTACAGGCTGGTAATGTTCTGAGGGAGCTGTCACTTGCATATGAGTTTGCTATTGGCCTTGGACGTTTTGATGATAGTTTTGCTAATCCGGCATTGTTAGCAAAATCCAGTTTACGGCAAACCAGAATCAAGCTTACAAACGGTCGTGGAACAAGGGTATTAAGCAATGATGAGCTTGCTAAATTCCTTAAATGGCTTCCGGGCTCAGCTTATACGCCAACGATCAAAAACGTGTTACGTCTGACTCTCTGGACCGGGTGTCGTACCGGTGAAGTCTGCAATATGGCATGGAAGGATGTTGATCTTGAAAAAGGCACTATTCATCTGCGAGAAACCAAAACAGGGATAGGGCGCTACGTACAGTTATCTGATCAGGCAATCGACTTTCTCAAAGTACTACGACTTAACTCCGACAAATATCTGTTTCCTTCGCAAGCTACTAAGAAGCCTATACAGCAGAAGTATCTAACTGAAAACTCATGGCGTTTACGTCAAAGTGGTCAAATGCTTGATATACCTCGTTGGACTCCGCACGATCTGCGCCGTACAGTGAGAACAGAGTTATCTCGTTTACAGTGTCCAAATGAGGTGGCTGAGACCATATTAGGACATACACGTGGTGGTATTGAAGGAATTTATAATCGGTACACGTATGACACCGAGTGCAGGGAATGGTTACAGAAGTGGGCAGATCATATGGAAACCTTGGTTTGATACATCAAAACGTGATTTCTTCATTTATTGCAAAATAGTTGGTTGTTTATATAGAACGCACTGATTTGTATGCGGTGACAAGCTATATAAAAGTGTTGTTGTTAATATCGCGGATAAGTAACCGCATGATATCTCCGATTGAGCGACGAATGTATAGTTACACAGGGAGGTAAAGATACAAAAAGATACTACCCTAAATCATTTTTCTTGATCGTAAGCGCCGTTTTTAATAGTTCTTTTCTTTTATCTGCAGGTAGTGATTTGTAGATCTCAAGCAATAGGTTGAGGTCTGTACTTTCAATTGATTGCGTGTTTTGTTTGATCATTTCTTTTTCATCCGAATTCAAAATAATCTTAAATGCATCAATGTGATAGAGGTCTCCGCGTTTGTTAGGATTCTTCTTGCGAAGCTGGGGGTTGAGTGTGGTTACAGATTCTAAACGCACTCTAACTCCTTTGGCTGTCGTTGGGATATCCATATCTGCATAATCAGGATAGCAAGCTGCATTCTCGGCTTTTTCTTTGCCAATTCTTGCTAGCTCACCACTTGTAAACCATTTACTTTGTTCGTTATTAGCTTCTAATGGTAACTTTTTATTAGTCATAATAATTTTTAAATTTCATAAATATCATATATATACAATAACCACACCAGGAAAATCATAAGATAGTAAAGATACTTATTGATAATTCCCTTTCATTGGTTTCTAATATGAATGGAATTAAACAGTGGAGTTATTACTGTGTCTAACAGTGCAGCATCTCAAAAAAGACCTCGAAAAGGAAGCTCATCGGATTGGCATCGTGCTGATATTGTGGCCGCCTTGCATAAAAAAGGGGTTACGTTAGCTCAGTTATCTCGCGAGCATGGGCTTTCCTCCAGGACATTAAACAATGCGTTAGAAAGGGCATATCCTAGAGCTGAGCAGATTATTGCGGCGGTTATCGGTACTGTGCCTGAGAAAATATGGCCAAGTCGTTATGTCAATAAACTGTCATCGGGCAGTACTAATGATGAATGAGATCAGCCTGAATACTTGTGATTGTATTCCTGTGGTTTTTTAAGTCATATCAGCTAGAAATATTGCAAGGCAATATCATGAAAGAAATTTAATTCATTTAATTGAAGGGGCTATCATGTCTATAAAAAATAAATTGCAGAAAATTCGAGAAGAAAATGAGGCAAAAGGATTAAATGATCCGGCTTTATTTAAGGAGCGTTTACTCAATGGGAGCTTTGGATTAACGAAGATTTTTTGGCTATTTTGGTTTACTCCTATCTTGTTACTTAATATCTGGGAAGCGTTGAGTGGTAGTACTGGCACGATATTACGGCTCGATATTATTACCTTGGTGTGGAGCACACTTTGTTTATTCTTTGTGAATAAGACGCAGGGAAATAAAGTCTGGAAAGTTGTTGCTTTGATTGTCATTGCATTGGATATAGTACTTTCCATATTAGCTTTATCAACTCTTTTCTAAGGATGGTGTGGTATGTTAGGGAAATTAGGATTATTGGCAGGTATTGGTGCCATGTTAGGGATATTAGTAGGGTGTGATACAAAGACTCCAAATTGTAGCGGTGAGGAAACACAGGCGCTTGTCCATCAAATTGTACAAAAGGAGTTAGTTAAAGCCTACCCCAACGTGCCACAGGATAAGTTAAATTCATTGCAAATTAGTTTAAATGCGATACGAACCCAGTCTCATAATGCCGAAAGAGATAGCTACTCCTGTGCAGCTAATTTGACGTTTTCGAGATTTGGGCAGAATAATTCAACGCCTATCACTTATACCATTGAGAAAGTGGATAATGGGCAGCATTTTTATGTTCAGGTATATGGTCTTTAATTAAAATATGCACCGGGGCTGGATAAAAATTTCTTGCCCCTTCATTTTTATCCTCTCTGCGCTTTTATCTCTTCTTAATAATGAATTAATTATTAGCCTAACATATTGATTATAAAATATATGATTTCTTTTGTGTGTGTTCTTAGTGTATAATGGTGACAGTGGCATGTATTATCCATTTTAGCCATGCATCATGTAATGACACGATATTTCCGTTCATATGTTTAAAAAGGAATATTAATGACTATTATTCAGTCAGGACTTCGCTTGCCCATTAGTCCAGTATTAGAAACATTTCTGTTATCCGAAATTAAACAATCTCACCCTGCCAAATCATCAGCGAATGCCATTGTTTTTAACTTCCATGATCCTGATTATTCCCATGAAAGAGGGGGCTATCATCCTGTCGAGATACGTCTCTTTCAGTTAGATAATACATGGCATTATGACTACATCACTGATTTTTCATATATGGGAGTTATTTATCCTGAGCTTGAGAAAGAATTCGATATATGCTGGCCTCAAGGTTATATTTATCATATTGCTTTGGGAGATATTGATGAGCGAGAAGGCACTGAATTCTTCACTTTATGGCAGAAAAACTTTATTGAATATTACAAAATGGGTTGTTACTCGGTGAAAACCGAATGGCAGCAAGATTAATACTAATTTAGTGAATGATTAGTCTTATATAGTAAAAATCGAATAAGCACGGAAATTTCCTCCACCAGCGCTGGTGTGTTTATTCATTATCACAAAGAAAGCAACCTTAAAGTGACGATGATATGACGCAACCTGCTCTCTCTCCTGCCAAGCAAGGCCACCTTGATGGTTTATGTGGCATCTATAGTATTGTTAACGCCCTCAGTTGGCTCTATGGTAAGGGTTTACGTCGCCGTAGACTTTTCCGCTATTTGCTCGAACAATATAATCAGCATTGGTCTGTATTGGATTGCATGACAGACGGCATTAGCCAAATTGAGATGGATTATTTGCTCAGTATCGTAACGGGGTATAATGCTAAAACAAAAGCATTGAGTACTACCATGCCCTTCCGCTATCAGAGAAGACTAAATAGCCAGAAAATCTTACAAGCCTGCCAGCAGTTTTTAGATGATTCAGGTGGTAAATGTGCGATTATTCTGTGTGATCAGTATCACTGGTCAGTTATTACCCATATTACTGATACACAGGTATGCTATTTTGATAGTTGCGAACAACAGGTAATTGAACGCGATAAATTTATGCTTAAGGCTCATGCGCGGCGTACTCAGTTGATACCCTCCGCAATATATTTGTTGAAGATATGTGAAAATAGCTAATATATTAATTTATAATCTTATTAAACATAAAGGTCTAGGTTTTTCTATAAAATAAACCATAATGCTGAGATCCAGCATCCTTATTATGGCAATAGATGAAGATAAGTGCTATATAGGATGCTAGTTGAACAGGTTAATCATTTTTTAGTGTTGTTTTTAGCTATTATATTCAAAACGTTAGTGGTGTTCAATATATTTTCTACATCATCCTCTGTCCATTCATCATTTTTCTTTGATTTATTGCTAATTAATATTGGTTTTATTTTTTTATTTTCAATTAATGTGGATTTAATGTCCTCTTTATTATTACTATCCTTATTTTTATACGCATAACGCCAGGTGGTTTTAAATGCTTTGATCAATGATTTAATGTCTTTGTTCTGTGGTGTGACAATTTGAGTTATATAGTAATAATTAATAATATCAGCAATAGATTCATTGAAGTTTCGGGCTAGATGTTTTTGCTTTGTAAGCATATCGAGATGGCCAAAATGTACACATATTTCTCTTAGCCGCATGTTTACCTCATCATCTATATTAAAGATCATTTGAGGTCCAAAATCCTGTTCTAAATTTTTACGACTCTTTTCTTTTCGTTCTGATGCAGGTGATTTATTTGTTTTTTTATTACTCATGATGATAACTCCATAATATTGTTCGTTGACTGTAACTATTAGATTTTTCGATTTGTTTACAGTATGAAAATGAGCTTTCAGAATATCTCGGTAAAGAATCGAACACAATGAGTCGGATTCTTTTTGGGCTTGAAATCCTAATGAGTCTGGAGAGATAAGCCGGACTTTTTTGATTTAAAAGTTCCAGTGAGTCTGACGCAATGAGTCTGACTCATTGAGTCAGACTCATTAGGAGGTGTTGGTTAGAACCCACGGCGGAGGCTTTTGATGCCACGGCGGGTACTTTTGATGCATCTGTCCACTATTTTTGCACTTTTATTACCCTCCGAAAAAGGCAGTAACTTCGATCTTGTAAATGAAAAATCCGACTCATAATGAAGAGGATTTCGCTCATGAAATCACAACAAATTTTGCGCATTAAAGAGGTTATTGCGCGTACAGGTCTATCAAGAGCAACAATCTACCGTCAAATGGCATGTGGGCGGTTTCCTCAATGCTTTTCTTTAACCGGAGAGGGCGGGCGAGCCGTTGGTTGGCTTGAGGAATCAGTCAATGGTTGGATTCAATCATGCTCGGGAGGGCTTTGATCATGCCTCTCTATAAGCCTGCTACAACCCCCTATGATCAGATATCAGATACTACGGGGATAAAGAATGAAGGTAGTGATAGCTTAAGGTTGGATAATTTGGGTTTATCAATTCCGATTAATGATCAATCTGGTAATCATCCAATGACACACCGATTTGATAAATTAAGTGTGGTAGGTAATGTTGAAAATATTCATTTAGAAGATCTTTACGATATGTTAAGAAGATTAAAAAGTGATGATTTTTATTGTATTAGGCATGGTAAAACCACGTGTCAGCATATTAAGGAATTATACTGTTACCAAGTTGTAATAAATTCCCGGATTAATAAAAAGCAAGTTTTGGTTATTTATTACAAACCTACGAAAAAAGACTTCAAAGCAGCTAATGGATATGAAGGTCGAGGGGCTATAAGATTAGAAATTAGTCCTCAACATTTCTTAGCTGAAGATATAACAAAGTTAATTGTATATTTAGGGAAGAAGAATCGTTTAGGAAAGCATATTTATCAGTTTATGAAGAAGGCATGGATAACCCGTATTGATTATGCTTTAGATATCTATTCTATGCGGCTTTCTGATTGTCATATTGGCTTTAAGGCTTCACGCGATGGTAAGCATTATCCGAATAATGGAGAGTTACAGGGACTACGACTCGGTAGTCCCGAGTCAGAGTATCACATGGCTTGTTATGAAAAATTAGATGTTGGTGATGATCTTGAATCCTTGAAAGCATTGGATGATGAAAAATTAGAAATGATAATCTCTAATTGGTGTGATAATAAAGATTATCGGCAATTTTTACGGCTTGAAGTGCGTTATAAACCGAAAGGAAAGAAGCTTCTGTTACGTGAGCTTCATAATTTGCATAACTTGCTGGAAAGGATACAGTTCTATAGAAAGCCATTAATGATAAAAGGGCTCGATTTAAATTACGAGGAACTACTATCACGTTTAACGTTACCAGAATTACGTATATATATTCAGGATACCAACCCTTATAATGCTAAAAGTCTATTGAAACAGCTTGATAATAGCCTGAAAAACAATCGTGTAGACGTTTTTAATAAGGATGAAATATGGTGTGGCTTGCATTTATTGATCGGTAAGTTAGGCATTTTAGGAAAACCACAGTACTGGGGGGCAGAAAACCGGAAGAAATGGTTGTTGAAACAAAGAATACATACCAGAGGGAGTGTAATACCCAGGAGAATGATTATTTAATCGCACATGAGAGGCACTCCTGAACTCTGGAGTGCCATTCATTTATAAGCCTAGGTAGTGGATGAACTTTCAGGAGGTAATAAATATTACCGTATTTTTTGTAATCAATAATAGGCTACTAGGATATAGATAGGTATATCTCTCTACCAATATATATAAGCATGGTAAGCATCTTATGCTTATGAATCTGGATGTGTACCATCTGATGCTGGCAATCAGCATCATAATGTTATGATCATATATAGCTATAGTATTGGAGAGGAAAAACTCACCTGACCCTGAAACTACTTGATAGGTATGTCTATATATCTTCTGGCATGCACCTAGGCATCATTCTGTGATTTAAGTATTCTCTGAGATTACTATGTTTTTTTGGGGCTAGCTGAGCTAGGTAGTCTCAGTTTTTTGTACGGAAGTAATTAAGTTTACTCAATAAATTGGATAAACTTATATGAAACCTTACTGCACTAAAGATAACATCCTTGTTACTGAGGAAACGCTGGGATTGTTTAAAAAAACAGTATTTTCTATCCCTTTTGATAAAACAGCTTGCGGATATAAGAAACAAGGTTATTACCGGAGTATTGCACTATTTCTTCAACATCTAATTTGTTCGGCAACAGTGAGCCGAAATAGCAAAAATAAAGCGCGATTTAAAGGTAATAAAAAATGGACATATTCAGTGCCTTTTCCTTATGAACTTGGGGTGAAAGTCTGTCCTGAGGCGTTCAAAGCCTCAAGAGATTTAGGATATGAACGTGCGCTTGAAAAATTAGTTGAAGCAAAGATTATTAAAATAGTCGAAAAGTCTAGGATGAAAAAATTATGCAGGGAATTTGCACTGTCCAAAATATTTTTAAAGAGCCTATTTCCTGAGGAACGGAATAATTACCTTAAACGTGATGATAGACATACATATTTGACCAATATCTTTGGCAAACGGAACACAGAAGGTACATTAGAACAATTTTTTAACCAACGCAAAGGTGTACTTGGCATCCCCAAACATGAAATAACAAAACGAGATATTCCTTCAGATGAGCTGCGTAGTACAGTAAAGACTGTTTATAGCCAGCTTGAACCTTTGAATATTAATATCGATAAGTTGATCAATTTTTGCCAAAAGAACCCAACAGTAAAGAATGCAGGATACTACACTCGTTTTATTTCTCATTTATGTGAGGTTGGTGTTGAGGTTATATCATCTCAACCATTAATAGTAGCATACAGACAAGCCTACAAGATTGCTAATATTGGTAGCCGTTCATTTGAAATAGGGACAGGATTTCAGTATTTACCTAGTAAGATGAAGTGGGCATGTCTTGAGCAAGGATTTAACTATGATATTAAAGGTTGTCAGTTAGAGATACTTAAGCAGGAGCTTAAGTATTATGGGATTAATACAAAAATATTATCCGTACTTGAGACTGATTTCATTAAGCGTAAACTCGGAATAGATGATGAGTTAGTGAAAACAGTCCGTTTTAGTACCATTTTCAATGCGGGTTCTGTGAGTTGTTCTCCCCATAGTTCGTTATATAAAAAGCTGAATAAATTTTATCATGATAAGGATGTCATGTTGTTTCTTAAACGTTGGAAAAAGGCAACTAAAGCATTAAAAAGGGGGCTTGAAGAGCTTGCTGAATGTTATCTCCGTAATGGTACTAAAAATCGTCACGGACTATGTGTCAGGAATGCTGTAGGGCAAACATTCAATTGTACATACAAAAAATCCAACGATGGACAGAGCAAAAAATGGCGTAGTGATGTGATGAGACGTAAGTTATTGGCTCATATGATTCAAGGATTGGAGAGTAGGGCAGTATATGACTATGTTAGCTCACACAAAGGAGTTTGTGCGCTTGAGCACGATGGTTTTGTGAGTTTGCATAAACTCGCAGATGATGATTGGAAACACCCTTATTTGGAGATTGTATTGAAGCATAGCTGTTAATTTTAAAAGTTGTATGAAGGCATATACCATTAAATCGTATGTGATTTAGCTAGTCGACGGTCTAACGTCGTTCTTGGCGTTAACTCAGGTGTGTCAGCTCAGACTTATGCTGACAGGTTCTGTTGAAAGAACACAACTATGCCTGACAGTCTGGTCTGAGCTGGCGCGGGAGGTCATAACTTTCTGTTTATGAAGATTAAACGAAAAATCTAAAGTGTTAATTAATGGGGAGCAGGTCACAAGTCTTAATCGAATCCCACATATGAGATATCTGAAGTGGTCTTTTTTGGCCGATGATACGACCTTTGTCCTACGGTGACATGTTCATACTCTAATCTCCTTCAATGTGGGAGATTTGAGTATGTTTGTCCTTTATGAGCGAAGAGAAGGCATTCACAGCATGATGAAGTCATTACTTAAAACGTGGTGTATTAAACAACAGGAAGCAGGTCAGTAGGCTATGATGCTAAGCACATGGTGGAGGTAAAGGTATTGATGGGAATTGTTCTTGGCACCGCTACCCAAGAATTCGTCTACTTTACCCCGATAATGAACTTGAATTCTCCGCGCAAAGAAGGAGGGATTCAGGCTGGCAGTGCTGCTCAGTGTGGTAGGTGCATGGATGTACGGTACATCGCGTTTTATTTGGCAAAAGCCAACGTAAACAACCTCGCTCAGGTATATGGCTGGTACGCCATGCGGATCTGAGCATCATCCGCACGGCCTGCGTGTTGCTTTTCGTGCCGGGGCACTCAGAGTGTTTTTGACCGATGAGGGTTACTTCTATCAAAATCCTGACGAATTATTAGTTTCTTCAACGTTCGAACATATGGGATTGCTTTTCGAAACTTATTGAGGGTCTGCGGCATTTTTACTCTCGCCATCGCATTCCGGAATGGAGCAAGCGAAGCGGAAACGTGCGGGTAACACAGTTGCCGGAGACGTGTTACGCTGTCTGAAAGCTAATCATTTATCTGCTGCATTATCCAATGGTGATTGTCTTCTCGTGGCTGATGGATAGATGGCTGCCAGCCAACTGGTCGATTGTGTATGTGCTGATTGATTTCGTGATTGGCATGGCGGCGGGTGCGCTCTATTACATGATCATCAAGCGTTCAAGCATTGCTTCGATGCTGTTCGGCCTAAAGCCGAAAGCGAAGAAAATCGCCATGCCGCTGGAAGCGCGGATGTAAATTTGAAACAAGCGAGATAATTGCGCAAAATTAACGCGCATTGCACACGATATCGCAACAAATCCTCAACGGTACAACTTCGAACTCCCGCTCAACTGGTTGATCTTCTTCTTCGACCCAACCTAACCCATTGCCACCAACTCAATATGTTCGCTCGACGTGCTGGCGATGCGTTCACCATTTTCCGCGTATGCTTTGCATGACTGTGCCAAGCGCTAAAAGGCATGGCGAAAATCTCGCTGTCCGCGCTGCTCACCTGCTGCAACTCGCGCAGATAATTGCCTTCCGCCAATAACACCGGCAGCGGTGCAACAATCACGCCGAGATAATTGACGCCATCCGATCGCCATTGATCTGCTCCGACTAAATTCCCTATCAACGTTCCAAAACTTATGCCGATAACACTTGCAGCATTCATTACTAATTCGGCGGGCAACTGATGATCGATCACGATAGTGCAGCGAAGGGCGCAAATTCGAACAAGAAGTCATGGCGCTAGATAATGTGATTTCCTGCTACAGCATCGGTGGCTATGCGGATTTCTTATTACAAGTAGTTGCCGCAGATATAGGTGCGTATTCGGATTTCGCGATGTCGGTGATTCGCCGATTACCTAGGATTAAAGAAATGCAGAGTATGTTGGTGTTGAAGGAGATAAAGTAAGTTGCGGTTTAGCCTTTATTATGAATAATTGGTTATTATAATTCTCTCATGAAGGAATATATTGTGTTGAGCAACAAAAATAAACTTATTATCCAAGTTGTAATATTCATATTTCTGATGTTTTTCCTGTACATGAAACTAAGCGAAGGAGATTTTTCAAATGCAACAGTTGCAGTGCTCATTGCGGCAATGGTTTATCTTTGGTCATACCCTAATCATTTGAATTATCTTGTTTATTTTTCTTCTCGCGCTAGCTTTAACAGAAAGATTATTACTTCTTTTAAAGCTTACAACAAGGAGAAAGACTTTCAAGATTTGCTTGTTCAATTAAATATTGCAGTTAAAAAATATTTCAATAAAGTGGGTTTAACTAGAGATTTCATCGAGATATCGTCACCTATTGAGTGTGCTGCATTACTTTTAGCTATGCAGGGTGAGAAAAATCCATTCACAATACAACCAAATCTAACCGTCTCTGATTTTAGAAATATATCATGTAAAGCAGCAAAATATAATTTGTATAGATCTGCTCTATTGTCTAGCTCATTAAATAACTTGAATTATAACGTTAAGGATAACTTATCAACGATTGATGATACAACTTATCAAGTTGCAGATGATCTTAAAAAATACTCTGACGATAATTTTAATAAAGCGCTACAGACTACTGAAAACGATGAAATGATTGTTTTTAGTACAACATCCCAAGTG
Organism: Klebsiella sp. BIGb0407; assembly: GCF_024807845.1. Classification (GTDB taxonomy): domain Bacteria; phylum Pseudomonadota; class Gammaproteobacteria; order Enterobacterales; family Enterobacteriaceae; genus JGM124. Next base: position 125,086 of record NZ_JANUEQ010000010.1, on the reverse strand, counting down.
TCCTCTGACATAATTAATTTACTGAGGCATAATAATACAAATATTAAAAAGATTTCATTTTTTATATGTAGCCCCTTTGTTAAAACGGATTCAGCAATTTCGAATATGTTCACGGAATACAGAAATCCTTTCTTTGCCACGCCTGTAGGTCAATTTATTATCAACTCTGATGGAGAGGTCGATGAAAAATTAGATGTCATTAGGCGTGTTATGAAAATAATTAGTTCGATTAGTAGTCTCGTTGAATTATCTAGGACTGGAGGAGTTGAAGTAAATGTTAATGTTTTCAGGGATTTTTATCCTGGCGTAAAAATAAAGATCCTTAAAAACAAAAAATTCATGCAAATTCAGCCCGGGAATTTAACCTATGCAAATAATCTATATAGGTTTGGTGTTGAGGTTGAATCCTCGTCATTGTTTGATGATGTAATGCAATCAATCAATTCTTACACATCATTAAATGAAAAAGTGCAAAGACTCAGTTTGAATGAAAATGAACTTGTTGATTTTAAAAATAAAGCCCTATCTGAGTTAAGTCTTTGGTTGTTGGAACAAAAGGTTTTACCTGAAGAATTACTAGCCAATAAGAATAGATTAACGACTAGCATTGATGACGCTCAGGCATCTGAATGGATAGATTCAATTGTTGAATCTATTTGTTATTCTAGATATTGTTCTAAGATTCCCTTAAACAAAACAGTAAAAGATAGCATTGAATCTTTTTCAGCTCACTATGATAGTAGCAATACCGCAGGAATATATATAGGTTCTAATGAATACAAGAATCAGTATCATATTACAGTAGCTGCAATGTTCATTAATGAAGATAAGATTCTACTAATAAAGAAGTCTGATTCAGCGTATAATCATAGATTTAGTATTGTAGCTGGGCATCTTGAAAATGGTGAAAACCCTGATGATGCTATTGTAAGGGAGGTTAAGGAAGAGTTAGGTATAGATTTTTGCAATTATGAATATCTAAAAAAAGAATGTGGTGTAGAAGATCGGTGTAGACATGGTTTGGCGCTACATGACTGGTATATTTATTTATCAAACGAGTTTATTGATATTGAAGTTTTGAAATTTGACAGAACAGAAATTGAATCTCTGGAATGGATTTCCTTAAGTGAAATTGAGAGCGTGAAAGATAATTTGACTGAAGGTGCATATTTGATATTTAAACGATTGGGATATATCCATGAATAAAATCATCATAAGGCTACCAGGTGGTGGGCGGATAAAAGATAAGCATCAAGCTCAAGATGTGTCTTGGTGGAGTTATAGAAATTTCCATATAGAGCCTGATTTTTATTTAGGTATTTCTAATGTTTTAAAATCCAATCCGGAATGCACATTTTATATAGTTTCAGGTGGTGTTGGTGCATTTATGTATACCAATTTATCTAAAGTTCTCAATAAGAATGGCAAGATTACGTCTGCTATCGGTTGTGATATTGTAAGTACTCTACATAAAATTATCATCAACAATTTAGTTGAAAATGATGTGAACGTTTGTCCATCAGAGGTCGATTTGGAAAACTTAATGGATTTTAATAAAGATGAGCATGCATGCTATTTTATTAGACCAAATCCTAACATTCTCTCCACTGATAGCCTTGCCGCCAGCATAGCGCCAATAGTCGATGCCGATCTCATTCTCTTCATAAAGGAAGGTGTACCCACATATCATGTGGGGTTTGACAGTCCTACAAAAATAACTGAATGGAGCATTGAAAATATTAGGCAGAAGTCTGAAGGTGTTTCAGGGAACTATTTATTGGACTCTGAAGCTTTAGATATTTTAGAAAGGGATATGTTGAAATCAATAATTATTCCTCCAGAACTATTATCTGATTTTTCATACAATAAACAGCATTATGGGTTTGGAAGTAAAGATAATTACACGGAGCTTAAATATGATCTATTCTAATATTGATATTATTAAAAAGATAAATTCTGGTTCTATATTTATTGCTAACCATTCTGATGAATGCATGAGGCCATCTAGTTATCTGCTTAGAATTGATAAAAAAGTTTTCCGGATGAAAAAAACTGAGTCATTTATAGATACTAAACACACAGATACTTCAGTGTTTTTTGATGAGATTGACTTGGACGATACTGGATTGATAATTCATCCTGGGGAGTTTATATTAGCATCATCAGTCGAAATGATTTCATTGGATCATACAATTTGTGCCGAACTTTACCAACTATCTTGCTATGCTCGTATAGGTCTTGGCGTTAATTTTAGCTCATGTCATGTTGCGGCATCTTTTGGTGAAAATGAACCATCATCAATTACTTTTGAAATAATTAATAACTCTTGCAACTCAATAAAAATATATCCGGGTGTCAAATTTTGTCATTTAAGATTTCATGATCATGTCACACCAGCTACTAAGACTTATAATGGAATATATTCAGGGAAGAAGGAAGCGATGCCTGCTAATTTTGCTTTGAAGCCTGCTAGATAGTTTTTGGAGTCATAAGTAGGGCTGTTTAGACTATTCAATAACCAGCCTTACTTATTTTTAGTTCCAATAATTATATTATTGCCCCTAGCTAAATCTCATCTTCCGCCTCATAATTCCTTAACTCAAACCCTTGATTTGTACTAAGCTCAGTATATTAAAAGGGAGGATGCTGCTGATGGTGAAGCTCATGAATCTGAGTCGTTCTAAGTAAGGGATCAGCTGGCATCCTGAAGAGGATGCCAAGTTCTGAAAAGCGCCTCACTGCAGCCGATGCATACTCTAGCACTAGGCATACTTATCCGTTTAGCTGTTAGTTTGAGTGAAAATCTTTACAATTACAGTATTCCGTACTTCTGTTCTCGAGTCTCAAAGGCATGTTGTCCGCCTTCAAGTACGTCACAGATAGCTTTGCGCATGCTGTTATCTAATCCGTGTTCGCCATGCTCCAGCGCCCCGCTGCGGTAACTGATCACTTCATCCTCATTACTGGCCACTATGACCTGTTCGGCATCACAGTTCACTACTAGGTTGGCATTATGGGTCACGATGATGACCTGCCGATACAGTTTGATTTTGCGAAAAAGTGGAACGAGCTGACGCATAATAAAGTCATTATCAAGGTCGTCTTCGGGCTGGTCGAAAACGAAAGGTGAGCCGAACGCATCAGTTGCCAGCTTCAGGCAGACATAGAACGTCCCTCGTTGCCCGGCAGACAGTTTTTCCACCGTTTTGCCTTTGTATTCAAATTCGGCTCTCACACTTAGATAGCTGTTGATGTATTCGGGGCTGTAGAGGAAACGCTGCAGCGCGTAGGGGCCTTGGTTATTGAAATATTCTGATTTCCAGAGAAAGGTTTCAAGCGAGATTTTCTTGCCGGACTCTTCAGGAAGTTCAATGATGGCATCGCCGCGGATAAGTGCTATAAAATCATCAATATTCCTTACGCCAAGGATTTGTACGAGTTTTTCTACGCCGGACTGTTCGCCCGCGGTACGGAATCGCCCGCGGTTAAGTCGCTCAAGTATTCCCTTATAAAATAGAACATTGTCAAAGTAAGGCTGTCCGTAAATACGAATGTCGGTCAGAATTTCCTTTATTAGCGCCTGTTGTTCAGGCTTGATATGCGATTTCTCAGACAATGTAGCAAAACAAGTATCGATCTTCGTTTTCTGTTCTAGAAGCTGGTGGACGTAAGTCTCTGATAGGTTCCCTCGTTGTCGGACGTCATTAGCGTACTGTGCAATGCGCTGCTGAATTTCACCATCCCTGAGTTGCGCCTGCTGAATTTCACGCTGGTAGCCGTGAATTTTCTCGAGCACGCCCGTGATATCCTGCTCAATACCCTGTTCCCGGAATTCAGTGGTTATCTGCAGGTTATCCTTGCCTGTCTGCGTCAGTTGCATCTGTAGTGCCCCTATATAGGTAATGACCTGCGTCTTCAGCTCTGACAGATCCAGTGGTGGTACAGGAGCTACACCTATGGGAACCGCGTTCATCTCGGTTAGCCGAATGTTCAGCGAGGTTTCTGCTGCTTCAGCTTCCTGTAGTAAAGTCTTCCCAGCATTGATGGCCTGCGTCAGCTCGGTCGTGCGCAGACTATTAGCCTTAAATCGTTCAATCAGCGCTTTGTTCTTTTCACTGGTAAGCGTGTTGATTTTGCCTTGGGAGACCCTGATCACCTCGGCTTGATACTCGCGCGTATTTATACGGTACTGACGATCATCAAGTGCAATATAGTGTTCACGAAACGACCGGAATGCATTGAGGTTCTCATCCAATCTCTTATACAGCTCGCCTGTCACCTCACTTTCTGTCAACCTCAGCATTTTCTTTATTTCATCGCTAAGTAGATCGGGCTGTTGGCAAAGGGTTTTGATTTCCCCTTGCGAGACGTGCAGATAATCGTAGCTCTCGGTGCGGGTATCAAAAAGTACCTTTTCACCGTTTGCCTTGTCCAGCTCAATGACCAGTCGTTCAATGTTGACTGCGCGCTCTTCGCTACCGTGTGTGGCTGCACCGACAAAGCGGGAGCGTAGTGCGTCTAGCAGCAAGCTCTTGCCTGTTCCCCTACCTCCGATGATTGCTACCATGTCTGGATTAAGTGGAATACTCAGCTTTTTGAATCGTATAGCTTGCCCGTCAAAAATTGTGCCTTCAACGTCAATATTGCTGAAATGTACTTTGGGGATCCTTCGTGTCGGCCAGTCTGCGTCCAACTGCAGGCGGCCTTCAGGCTCCAGCAGTGCCTGACGGAGCCCCTCAAATGTTGGCTTCGCCTTAACCCAAGTAAAAGCTCGACCGATTTGGTCTTCCCGATGTGCATCCGAGCAGTGAAAAACAGGTTTAGCTGTGGCTCCAGAATAGCGTGTCGTTGTCAGGAAGTATTCCCTGTCGCGGGGACCGCCAAAAATCATATGTCCTTGACGATCAATTTCTGTGGCAATTGCTGCGGAACGTCCAGTTGCTCCGGGACGATAACCACCGTAACCATTAGGACAGACTGCCACGATGTAATCGACAAAAGGCCTTAGTGATGAAGAAAGGTGTCCGAGCAACTCATTGAGATTAACCACGATTGTTTCGACATTATGCCCACTGCCATGCACGCTGCTTTCACAGGCGTATACTTTTTTCCCGCTGTCATCGGTTAGTTTCAGAGGAAGTCTGGACAATATCTCATTTATTTTTGAGGTGCCGAGCCTCTCAGAGAAGAGTACATGCACGTTAATAAACGCTTCGTCTTTATTTTGTTGATCGAGTCGAAACTCCACATTGCCCAACACAGTGATATTAAGACCTTGTCGGGCAATTTCCTCTCGGATAATTTCTAACTCATTTTCTTGGAAATAAAAATAGTTGGTCAGACCAATCAAAGAAAGCTGTTGTTCTGCCAGCATTCTGACGTAGCTTTCAGTATCACACTTTCCTTTATATACATTGGCAAGCCAAGTCATGGGACTGTGGATATGCAGATCCCACTTATTCCATTCAGATCCTATCATACGTTGCAGATCCCTTTATTTGGGATTAATCTTATTGGCATAATAATGAGAGTATTTCGAGCTTACCACTCTTTTGAGTATTAATTTTGTAAAACAGGGAGCCACAAAGTACTGAATTCGTCTTGCAGGTAATTACTTTTCTTTATTAAATTGCTAAGATCCCTTGTTTTAAATGTAGTGTCTTATGTCAGTCATCGAGGCGAGCTGTCCATACTGTTCATCATCTTCAGATCTTCTCAGTCAGTACATTGGCGTTATCTTTGGCTCCTGTGAAACAGAACCTTCACGTTTCGTTTCACTCAGAAATCCTATCGGGTAATTGCTAGGGCATCATTGATATGGCAATGAATGGTCTGCTGTAACGCGCAACAGCTTGCATTATGGTGAATAGTCTAAATACTGTCTTGTGTCACTTAAAAAACTAAACTCATCCTGAGTTGTCTGCCGGATATCCCCCTATTGATACCATTGCTTGTGCGGAAATAGATGAGCAGTGCTTTACACGCGGACTTAAGCCCGATAACGCGTATGACCGGATGCGTAAGAAAGTTGTTGCTCATGTCTTCGGAAAGAGAACCATAGAAATGCTGGAGCGTCTTCTGGCGCTACTTTTTGCGTTCGACATAATGTTCTGGATGACGGGTGACCTGCTGTTTTATGAAGCCCATGAGCAAGGAAAATCTACATTATCAGCAAGTAATATATGTAACGTACTGAACGACATAATCAGAACTTGAGGCAATACCTAGCAATGCGGATAAGAAGGTCACTGTCGTTCTCAAGATAACCGGAATTACATGACAAGGTCATTATCTGAACAATCACCACCAATAAAGCGGATGCATCACCCAATATGAAGAGATCCGTTAGTGGTAGATTAAATATCTATTTTTAATTCTAGATGATATTTTAGGTGTGTTTGTTATCATATTTTACTCTAAGTGTTAACGCTAAATGACACTATGTTTTAGTCTGTGGAAGTAGTCATGTTATATGAGTCTTAGCTATACCATCATTAAAGATGATTTCTGCTTATTGTTATGTTAAAAAATGGTTTTCATACCATCTTCTATTGTTCTAAATAAAGTGAATATTGTTTCTTTTAAACTATAGCCAGCATCTATTAATAGTGAGTTTTTGGTTTTTGTAAATGAAACTCCATCTAAAAAAAATAATAGTGATCCATCAGTCTCGTTAATGTGGCCATTAACTTTGTCTAATTTAATGAAATCAATAAAGGAAGTATTCATAATAGGAGATTGCTCAGGGTAATCTTTGTTTTTTTGAGCCGATTTATTATCAAGTTCTTTTTTTAGAGATTCAAAATCATGCGTAAGTATATTTTTTAACAAGCTATCCTTTAAGAAAAATGAGTCTTCATTTTTTATTTCAAAATGAGAGAAAATTCTCTTTTCCTCGCCGAAGTTAAGAATGCTTGGGATTATAATAGGTACTGTATTATGCTTGAGGTAATTGTTAATGGTAAGATATATATTGTACTTTGCTCCTGCCATAGAGTAATTATAATTAGAAAAGAAAGGGTTTAAATAAGTGTAATATTTAAACACGACATCACCGACTAAATTCTCATATTCATCACTTCTCTCTGACTGCGTAGTTTTGAAAGAAGCTCCCCACTTAGAAATCTCAGAGCATATGGCGTACTTGAAATAATATGCCCAATAATTATGAATTATTACTTCACTACTTTTTTTACCTGAAAGCTTCAGGATTTCCGAATTAATTTCATTTATTATCAAAGTAGTAGTGTTAAACTGAGATTTATTTGCTCTATTATAGGAATTAATGATTTGATTATCATCAAAAGATTTATACTGTATTTTTACAATGTTTTCATTTTGACATCCTAGCTTCATCGAAACCCATATGAAATAATAATCTATAAGCGTAGCCATTCCCTGTAGTAACGCATCCGAAAAAATCTGAGTCTCTTTAGGTAAGGTATATTTATTTCCTGGGAAATTCAGATGCATAAAATAAAACTCTTTGAGTTTAAATTCTCTTAAATATAAATAATATTTAATTTTTTTTTGTGTGTAGAGGATGTTTTGCTCTATTTTATTTATATGAGACACAGGTAGATTCCTTATGAATGAAAACCATATTATTTGAAAGTTTCACCGCTATCTTACTTTAAAATGCTCTTGAGTAAATGTTTTTTTTCTTAAATGACATGAAAATCAGATATAAATTATATAGGTAATCTCTATGGTGATATTTTTATGAAGGATAAAAAGGTTTAGTATGCCCCTTGAGATATAAATATAATTAATGATGTTTTTCTTAGTCGTAATTATTGACTTATTCTTGTAAAGAGTCTAATTCTTTTCTAAAGAATTTCATGTGGAAATTTTTTGTCCACTTCTCATTGTTTCAATATAGTGCTTTCATAATTTTGTACACCATTTTAGACGGGTATGATTTTTGTACAATGCAGTAAATTAATTAAATGTAGGTTAAACTATTGTTTTTCTGACTGTTGTTATAAATATCTTTATTTATCAATGCGCACACCCCAATGCATCATGGGGGTGTGCGCATCTAAATTTTTGTTGTCAGTCATCGACATGATTTAATTAATCCATTGAATTTAAAGTTTATTGTGATTTTAGTTATTATTCTTATTGAGTATCACTTAGCCGCTAACGCGGTTCTTCTTTGACAGATAAACGGGTAACCACACCTTGGTTATCCAAAGCGACCAAAAGAAGCCCTTTATACTAGCCCAGCGACCAATAAGCTGTCACAGATAAAAATGGTAAGCTTTCTGAAAACATCACTGGAAATGGTGAGGATTTTGTTGAGTAAATCAGATTCAGGGCAGACGTCTCTGTAAAAACCTCTGAACCTGACGGCCTGGGAATGGCGTTTTCTGATTTAAAGCCTGCATTGAGACATGAATACTCAGATTGACATGCGCAAAATATGTACTCGGGAATGTATTAATTATGCTCAGTATTGAGCTCTCAGGAATTTTAATTTTTAGCTGAATATTATTATCATTATCTTCTCTGCAGGTTATTTATAAACCCATGGTGTTTTACAACATAGCTATATTAAATTTAATTTAGGTAAACCCAAATGTTAATTAATTGTATTTTTGATGATAATCAACATGCTTAACTCGTAATAATAAAATCGCACGTATAATTTGATAAACATCAATAAATTCTCATTTAGATTATTATTATTATTTTCAGATTTCATTGTTAAAAATACCCACCAATATAACCACTTGTATAATAAGGTTATTTATTTTTTATGTGACATATATCCAGGTTTTTCAAGTGGTTGACCTTATTAACAATTGCCGTTAGAGTCGCTTTTGACAGCATTTCATTACAATTTTTGTTTTGAATAGGAATATGGTGAGAATGATTTAATTCAATGCCATAACTGCCCCCGCAACTGTAGGCGGATGCAGAATATCCTTGAGCGGTTAATTAACCGCTGGTCACTGTAAAGCGCGTCTTTATGGGAAGGCTGATATTCTGATTACCGTGAGTCAGGAGACCTGTTGTCAACGTTGTATACCATTGAGTGGACGGGATGGTCCATGGAATGATTATTTGACATAGACAGCAGTGTATTTATGAATAAGATCTCAGATTAAGTAAGCTTATTTGCTTTCCAGGATCCCTTTGTTCTTGAATCGCGCGATTTATTGTCATCTATCTTCATGTCTCCTCCCGATATAGAACGAAATGAGCCATGGCCAGGCCTTCAGGTTCTGGCATAAACGGGACGATGATAATGCACGCGAATTCTACCTCTTTCACCTCTAAAAAAATACTTCTGGCTATTGTCAGTGGTACTGCTCTGCTGCTTACCTCTGGTTTTTCAAGTGCGGCAAAAACCGAATACCCTCTGACGATTAAAAACTGTGGTCGCGATATTACTTTCAATCATGCACCCGCGCGGGTGGCAACTGTTGGTCAGAACAGCACGGAAATCCTTTATTCACTCGGTCTTGCCGATAGCGTAGTGGGGACTTCGCTCTGGTTTGGCCCGGTACTGGAGGCTTATAAACCGGCTAACGAGAAAATCGCTGTTATTGCGCAAAATATTCCCAGCTTTGAAGGCATTGTTGCGACAAAACCGGATTTAATCGCCAGCCAGTTTGAGTGGCAAATCGGTTCTGCGGGTACGGTTGCCTCTTATGAGCAGTTTGATGAACTCAATATCCCTGTTTACACCGCGCCTGCTGACTGCGCAAAAGATAACGAAGACGGCGGCGATGGTGTCCGTAAGGGCATGTTTGATATTGCCATGGTGTATCAGGAAGTCGCCGATCTGGCGAAAATCTTTGATGTTCAGGACAAAGGTGAGGCGTTAATTGCCAGCCTTAAAGCGCGTGAAGCCGCGGCGAAAAGCAGCATTGCGGGTATGGATAACAATGTCTCCGCCGTGTTTTGGTTTTCCAGCGCGGACTTACAGCTTGACCCTTATGTTGCCGGAAAGCTGGGACCAGCAGCATGGATTGCCCAGACTCTGGGGGTGAAAAATGTCATTGATTCTGCTGAAGAGTGGCCAACGGTCGGCTGGGAAACTATCGCTAAAGCGAATCCTTCGGTGATTGTGCTCGGTGATATGAGCCGTCGCCGTTTCCCGGCGGATGACTGGAAGATAAAGATGGAATATCTCAAGTCTGATCCTGTCACCAAACTGCTTCCAGCCGTTAAAGAAAACCACCTGCCGGTCATTGATGTCCAGGCCATGAATGCCGGGATAAGAACCATTGATGGGGTGGAAAAACTAGCTAATGCCCTGGTTGAATATGGCTTAGCGCACCCGCAGGCCGCTCATTAATCCAGGTTTTGCGCGATATCTTGTTCGGGTATCGCGCATTTCAGGTAATCAGAAATGCAGCTAATCAAGCGTGGTTCTCGCAGAATGTATCCTGTAGTCAGTCGGCTGATGGTGAGAGTGGGTGGGCATGCCCTTTGGGTTAGCGTACTGATGTGCGGTGTACTGCTGGCAGGGATCTCCATTGGTGAAACTGTTATCCCCTGGAGACATGTACTCAGTACTCTGGCAAACCATTTTTTGGGTACAGCCTATCCCGTCGATGCCCTGGATGCCGGGATCGTCTGGAATTATCGTCTCACCCGGGCGCTGGTCTCGGCCAGCTGCGGCGCTTGCCTGGCGGTTTCCGGAGTAGTGCTTCAGTCACTGCTGCGTAATGCGCTGGCAGAACCCTACCTTCTGGGTATTTCTGCCGGGGCCTCCACCGGTGCGGTACTGATTGCTCTCACCGGGCTTGGCGCCGGGATAGTCAGTATGTCATTGGGCGCTTTTATTGGTGCGCTAACGGCCTTTCTGTTTGTCGCTCTACTGGCAATGGCCGCGGGTGGCCGCCAGGGAGGGGGGATCACAACGCAAATTATTCTGGCCGGGATTGCAAGCTCCCAGCTCTTCAATGCGATTACCTCGCTGGTTATCACCCATTCAGCCAACGCCGAGCAGGCACGCGGTATTATGTTCTGGCTACTAGGCAACTTGAGTGGAGTTCGCTGGCCCGATGTGATTTTAGCTATCCCTACCGCCCTGGTCGGGATCCTGTTGTGTTTTTGCTATGCCCGTCATCTCGACGCATTTTCTTTTGGCGCAGAGTCTGCGGCATCGCTCGGTATTCCGGTAAAGCGCACCCGAATAGTCCTTATTGCCGCGGTGACCGGTATGACAGCAATTATGGTTTCAATTGTGGGGGCGATAGGCTTTGTCGGCCTGGTGATTCCTCATGCGGCTCGCCTGCTGGTGGGTAATCAACACCATCGATTACTGCCCGTTAGCGCACTCACCGGTGCCATTTTTCTCATTATCGCCGACGTTATTTCCCGCACATTACTACCCGGTCAGGTACTGCCGATAGGTGTGATTACCGCGCTGGTTGGCGCTCCCGCCTTTGCAATTATTCTAATTAGAGGTAACAGGACCCAATGATAGTGAATCTGGCACCGCCACCCGTTCGCTCCAGGCAAGCCGTGATTGAAGCGCGTAATCTGCACTGGAAGGTAAAGAGTAAGACTATCGTTAATGATATTTCGCTTAACGTCACTCCAGGTGAGTTCGTCGGAATCATTGGTCCCAACGGTTCGGGTAAAACGTCACTTATTTCATTGCTTGCCGGTTTACTGAAACCTTCCTCCGGACAGGTAACTCTGCAGCAAAAGGCGCTCCAGCAATACTCGCGTCGTCATCTGGCACAGCAGGTAGCGCTGGTTGAACAACAGGCTGAAACCAGTGAGCGACTTACCGCACTACAAGCGGTTTCTCTGGGGCGAACCCCCTGGCTGAGCCTGCTTTCTCCCTGGTCTGCCAAAGACGACGATATTGTGCAAACCATGCTGGAGAAGGTCGATCTCCATGAGTTGCAGCATCGTAGCTGGCATACCTTTTCCGGGGGTGAAAAGCAGCGCCTGCATATTGCCCGGGCGCTGGCCCAACAGCCGCAGTTGTTATTAATGGATGAACCCACCAACCACCTCGATATTCAACATCAGATAGGTCTGCTCAGTCTGGTGAAGCGCGAAAAACTCACCGTGATTGCTGCTTTACACGACCTCAATCATGCCGCGATGTTCTGCGATCGCATTATCGTCATGAAGTCCGGACGCATGGCGATGGAGGGAGCCCCTTGCTCCGTTTTTACCCGTGAAAATCTCCAGTCCTGGTTTGGCGTTAACGCGGTTGTTGAACGTGAAGCGGGCAATAAAAACTGTTTTATTCGTTATCAAAGACCTGATGAATTATAAGGACTAACCGATGAAATACCTGAAACAGAGCCTGAAAGTTCTGTGCTTGCTTGCTATCGCCTCTTCAGCTTTTGCACAAACGCACGAAGTATTAATGAAGAACCGAGGCACGGCCGGACCCATGATCTATGAGCCGGATTATCTGGAGATCGAGCCCGGCGATACGGTGAAGTTTATTCGTAAGCATAAGAGCCACAATGCGGCCTCCATTGCCGAATTATCGCCCGCTAATTACCCGGGGTTTATGGGGAAAATAGACGAAGAGATTGAGGTGAAGTATGACGATGCCGGATTTTACGGCATCAAATGTACGCCACACTATGCCCAGGGCATGGTGATGTTAATTAAGGTTGGTGATGCCACTTTGCCGGACAGCTACCGGGCATTTAAAGCCCCGGGAATTGCGGATAAGCGCTTCCAGGAAATTTACTCGCGTATCGACAAAAAGTAATTCGCGAGACTCAGGAGGAAATACGCGGTGGCAGATAATAAGCATGCAGATGACGACATTCAGGAACAGCGCCGGGAATGCCTGTGCAAACTGACCAAATTCGTTGGTGCGGCGGGTATCGTTGCGGCCGCCTGGCCACTGGTTTCCGCCTTAGGCCCGGATGAGAAACTACAGGGAGAGAATGAACCCATTGATGTTTCTCTCGCGGGTATTGCCGCCGGGCAAACGGCCAGGCGCGTATGGCAGGGCAAGGTCATCCTGATTCGCCATCGCACACCAGAGGAAATTATTGCCGCCCGAAATGCCGACGGGAACCGGTTTATCCACCCTCAGTCAGATAGCGAGAGGGTCAATGCCGATTATCCTCAATGGCTGGTGGTTGAGGGTTACTGCCCGCATGCCGGATGTGTACCTAACGCCCGGGCAGAAGGACAGGGCTGGGTTTGTCCCTGCCACGGATCGGAGTTTGATAGCTCCGGGCGCGTCACGCGAGGCCCGGCAACGGCTAACCTGGCAATCCCTGACTACGTTTTTCACGCGGGTGGTCAGGCTGTACGTATCGGAACCAAGGACGCATGAAATGAGCACTGAGCCTGTTTATTCGCTGCGCTGGCGTATTCCCTTTCCACGTTCGGCTGCCGGACTCTGGGTATTCGCTATCGGTAGCATTCTGCTGGTTATGCTTGCTGTGCAGATCCTGACGGGTGTTGTTCTGGCGATGTTTTATGTGCCGACGGCTGAACTGGCATTTGATTCCATCATTCATATTATGCGCGCGGTTCGCCATGGGGAACTGCTGCGCAATATGCATTCTATTGGCGCATCACTCTTTTTCTTTGCCTGCTATCTGCATATTTTCCGCGGTATGTACTACAACGTTTACCGCAAGCCCTGGACAACAATGTGGATCATTAGCGTTACGCTGTACATCCTGCTGATGATCACCGCATTTCTTGGTTACAGCCTGATTTGGGGGCAAAAAAGCTACTGGGCGGCAACGGTCATTACACGTTTTGTCCAGACTATTCCGCTCGTGGGAGACACCCTTTACGCCTATTTAGTCGGGGGGCATACGCCAGGAACACCGATGTTAGGCCGTTTTTTCGTGATCCACTTTCTTCTTCCCTTTGTGATCCTCGTGGTGACGGTTTTTCATATTCGCACCGTACAGTCGGCTTTTGCCCGGGCAATGAAAAAGCAGTTTAGCGAGAAAGAGTCGAGAAGCTTATTATTTGATTTTAAAATCACCGATCTCGATGCCATCAAAATCACCCTTTTTTTGATGCTCTTTGCCTGGTTTTTATTCTTTGCGCCACACTATCTCAGCAGTGCCGATAACTTTATTCCCGCCGATCCCACGCTGACACCTGCGGTTGTGGCACCGGAATGGTATTTCCTTCCCTTTTTCTCCATCCTGCGCTGTTTCCCGAACGAGTTTATTGGACTCGCTGCGATGTGCGGCTCGGTACTCATTTTCTATTTTCTGCCCTGGCTTGATACGTCTCGGGCGCGTTTTCGTCAGTGCAGCAAACTGGTGAAGTGCGGATTCTGGCTATGGATCCTCAATGCCTGCTTTTTAGGCTGGTTAGGCTCAAAAGCCCTGGTAGGCCCCGATCTTACCGAGGGTTTTCGTAATGAAGAGGGCTGGGTCCGCGCGGCATCCCAGCTTTCAACACTGATCTGGTTTGCCTGGTTTTTGCTCGTCTTGCCCTGCCGTCGCTTTCTGGAAAAGCAGGAGTAATGATGAAACAACTATTGAAATTCAGCATGCTGTGTTTTGCGCTTTTGGGGATGAATGCCGCCTGCGCGCAGGAGGCCACCCCCGAACGGCAGGAGTGGAGTTTCAGCGGTATTAATGGTCAGTATGATAAAGAACAGCTTCGGCGCGGTTTACAGGTTTACGAGGAGAAGTGCCGCGCCTGTCACGGTATGAAGCACCTTAATTTTCGTTCACTGACCAGGCCTGGCGGCCCGGAGCTCACGCCTGAAGCGGCAAAAAGTATCGCCAGCGGCTATCAGTTTCCTGAGATTCAGGATGACGGTCAGACGGGGGAGCGGGACGGTACGCTAAATGACAGTTTTCTATCGCCTTATCTTAATTCACAGGAAGCACGCTACCTTAATAATGGCGTTGAACCTGTCGACCTGAGCTATATCGTCCGGGCCCGTTCATACGATCGCGGCTTCCCACAATTCCTGTTCGATGCCTTTCTGCCCTATACCGACCAGGGAGCGGATTACGTTTATGCGTTATTAACCGGCTATCTGCCTGATGACCCTGAACTCAAGGCTAATCGCTACTTTGCAGGCGGCATTATAAATATGCCGAAGCCGCTGACTGACGGTGAGATCCAATGGAAGCCTTTATCACAAAAAGCTGAAACTGAGGAGCAGTATGCCAGGGATGTTACCGCCTTCCTGGCATGGGCCGCCGACCCTAACCTCTCAGAGCGAAGAGAGCAGGGAATTTACGTGATGGGCTACCTGGCCATCATGCTGGGGCTACTGTGGATATTACGACGGATGAAGAGGCGCCCACCGAAATGAGCGTAAGTGGGGGAAGTATGCTTGAAGCCATAAAGCTCTGCTGTGAGAGAGATGAGCGCGTCTTGTTTAAAGATTTAACCTTCCGGGTTAATGCAGGGGAATGGATTCAAATCACCGGGGGGAATGGGGCCGGAAAAACATCTCTGTTACGCTTACTTACCGGGCTCTCTCGCCCTGATGTCGGCGAGGTATGCTGGCAGGGTAAACCCCTGCATCAAATACGCGATAACTACCATAAAAACCTGGTATGGATTGGCCATCAGTCTGGCATCAAAACCCGGCTCACCGCGCTTGAGAACCTGCGCTTTTTTCATCAGGCTGACGATTTTCAGCACTATTTTCAGGCGCTGGATAAGATGGGGCTTGTCGGATATGAAGATACCGCCGTCAGCCAGCTTTCCGCCGGGCAGCAGCGCCGCGTTGCCCTGGCGCGTCTCTGGCTTACCCGTGCAAGGCTCTGGATCCTCGATGAACCCTTTACTGGCCTGGATACCCGTGCTGTAGAGAGTCTTACGCAGCGCATGTCACAGCATACCGGGCTGGGAGGGAGCGTTATCATGACCACTCATCAGTCCGTGAATATACCCGCCGATAAAATTCGCCAAATAGCGCTTAGCGGTGAGAGGGCCGAATGATGATATGGCGAATCTTAGGTTTTGAGCTGCGGGTTGCGTTTCGTCATGGAATGGATGTGGCCAATCCCCTGTGCTTTTTCCTGATAGTGATTACGTTGTTCCCGTTGAGTATCGGCCCGGATCCACAGCTTATGGCGCGCCTGGCACCCGGCATTATCTGGGTTACTGCATTGCTATCTTTGCTACTGGCGATGGAACGCCTGTTTCGTGATGACCTACAGGACGGCACGCTCGAACAATTGCTGTTATTGCCGCTGCCGTTACCGGTGGTAGTCCTGGTGAAGATGATAGCCCACTGGATGGTGACCGGACTGCCGTTACTTTTCTTCTCTCCGCTGGTCGCCATGCTGCTGGGGATGGACTTTTACGGCTGGCAAATCATGGCGCTTACGCTATTACTGGGCACCCCAACGTTGTGCTTTATCAGTAGCCCCGGCGTCGGGCTGACGGTCGGGCTAAAACGTAGCGGAGTCCTGTTAAGCGTGCTGGTTCTCCCACTCACTATCCCGGTACTTATTTTCGCGACGGCCGCTATGGATGCGGCTTCTATGCGCCTTCCCGTTGAAGAGTACATTGCAATTCTGGGCGCGCTGCTGACCGGCAGCGCGACATTAAGTCCATTTGCAACGGCCGCCGCCTTACGTATCAGTTTGCAGTAGGGGGTTGTTATGCGTTTATCTGAGTCTGGTGACTGAATGATGTGGAAAAGACGGTATCAACTGGCGGAACCTCTTAAGCTCTATCAGCTCTGTTGTCGGCTGATTCCGTGGATGGGTGCTTCCAGCGCGCTGCTTCTGGCTGCTGGCTGGAGCTGGGGATTGGGTTTTGCGCCTACGGACTCTCAGCAGGGGGACAGTTATCGCATCATTTATTTACACGTACCGGCAGCAATAGGCTCGATGGGAATTTATGGCGCAATGGCCGTCGCCGCATTTATTGGCCTGGTCTGGCGGGTGAAAATGGCCAATCTGGCTCTGGCGGCTATGGCACCGATTGGTGCGGTATTTACCTTTATTGCGCTAGTGACCGGGTCCGTATGGGGTAAACCGATGTGGGGAACCTGGTGGGTCTGGGATGCCCGATTAACCTCTGAACTGGTGTTGTTATTTCTCTATCTGGGTGCCATTGCGCTGTGGCACGCTTTTGACGACCGGGCACTGGCCGGACGGGCTGCGGGTATTCTGGTACTGATTGGCGTGATTAATCTGCCGATTATTCACTACTCGGTGGAGTGGTGGCATACCCTGCATCAGGGTTCCACCAATATGCATGAAAGTATTCATCCTATGATGCGTATGCCGCTGCGTTTATCGATTTCAGGCTATTTACTGCTCTTCATTACGCTGACTCTGATGCGTATGCGTAACCTGATTTTACTCATGGAAAAACGCCGTCCTTGGGTCGATGAGTTGATGGTAAAAAGAGGGCATCAATGACCAGCGCATTTACAACATGGAGCGATTTTTTCGCCATGGGGCGTTACGGCTTTTACGTCTGGCTTGCGGTAGCGATGACCCTTATTCCCATTGTGATTCTGGTGATAGATAGCGCTATGCGGCATCGCATAATTTTGCGGAATATAGCCCGCAGGCGAAACCGGAATAGAGGCAGAGCAGAAGAATGAATTCCCGGTATAAAAATCGCTTATGGGGCGGCTTTGCGGTGCTGGTGGGCATCACTCTGACCCTGCTGCTGACGCTCTATGCGCTGCGTTCAGGGATCGATCTTTTCTATACGCCGGGGGAAGTGATTTACGGTAAAGGTGAAACGCATCGGCCACCGGAAGTGGGCCAGCGGCTGCGTATCGGTGGCATGGTGATGCCGGATAGTGTAAGTCGCGACTCACAGTCTCTGAAGGTGAATTTTAGTCTCTATGATGCAGAAGGCGTAGTGACTGTGACCTACCAGGGGATCCTGCCGGATCTGTTTCGTGAAGGGCAGGCGGCTGTGGTGCAAGGTGAGCTTGGCGGGGAAAATCATATTCAGGCGACGGAAGTGCTCGCCAGACATGATGAAAACTATACGCCGCCGGAAGTGGAAAAAGCGATGCAGAAAAATCACCCTCGGCCGGAAAGCCACCTTCAGGATAAGTCGTCATGATGCCGGAAATGGGCAATGGCTTGCTTTGCCTGGCGCTCGGCGTCGCGTTATTGCTTAGCGTCTATCCGCTCTGGGGGGGCGCACGCGGCGATACGCGGATGATGCATTCGGCACAGTTTTTCTCCTGGCTATTATTTGTGCTGGTGGGCGGGGCATTTCTGATACTTATCCATGCGTTCGTGACCAATGATTTTTCTGTGAGTTACGTTGCCAGCCATTCCAGTACGCAACTGCCTGTCTGGTATCGCGTGGCGGCTACCTGGGGCGGGCATGAGGGCTCTTTGCTGTTATGGATACTCTTGATGAGCGGGTGGACCTTTGCCGTCGCCTTGTTTAGCCGATCTGTGCCGCTGGATATCGTTGCCCGCGCGCTGGCGATCTTAGGGATGATCGCGGCCGGATTTCTGCTGTTTATCCTGTTTTCCTCTAATCCTTTTGCACGTACGCTGCCTGATTTTCCTGTTGAGGGGGGCGATCTTAACCCGCTGTTGCAAGCCTCAGGGCTGATTTTTCATCCGCCGCTGTTATATATGGGGTATGTGGGATTCTCGGTGGTATTTGCATTTGCAATGGCCGAACTCTTGAGTGGGTGTCCGGAGCACTCTTTTGCGCGATTCACACGCCCCTGGACACTGGCTGCATGGGTTTTCCTGACGCTTGGAATTGTGCTGGGTTCCGTGTGGGCCTATTCAGAACTGGGCTGGGGAGGCTGGTGGTTTTGGGATCCGGTGGAAAATGCCTCATTTATGCCGTGGCTTACCGGAACTGCGCTGGTGCATTCGCTGGCGGTAACCGACCAGCGTGCCAGTTTTAAAGTATGGACGCTGCTGCTCGCTATTTGCACATTTTCTCTTTGTCTGCTGGGAACCTTCCTTGTGCGTTCGGGGATATTGGTTTCGGTTCATGCTTTTGCGGCGGATCCGTCGCGCGGGATATTTATTCTCGCCTTTATGGTGGTAACTGTCGGGGGCTCTCTGCTTCTGTTCGCAACGCGGGGAGATAAAATTCGCTCAAGGGTCAATAATGCACTCTGGTCGCGCGAGTCGCTGCTGGCGGGTAATAACCTGTTGCTTATCACTGCCATGCTGGCAGTACTGCTGGGAACCTTACTACCACTGGTCCATAAGTCACTGGGGCTGGGCAGTATTTCGATTGGCGAACCGTTTTTTAATACCATGTTTATCTGGCTGATGGTGCCATTTTCACTGTTACTGGGCGTTGCGCCGTTGGTGCGCTGGGGACGCGATCGTCCACGTAAGCTATGGAAATTACTTCTTATTGTACTAGTCGGTACATTGACTCTGCCGTTTTTGTTGCTGTGGTTATTTGAAGAGAAAGTTGTTGCGAAGGCGGCTGTCGGGCTGGCTATGGCGTGCTGGATCTTTATGCTGACAGTAGCGGATATTGTTCAGCGGCTATCGCGTGGAACGGCAATAACCTTTAGCGACTGGGGTAGGGTGACCGCTCACGCCGGGCTTGCGATAACGATTGTCGGTATTGCCTTCAGCCAGAACTACAGCATCGGGCGCGACGTTCGTATGACGGTGGGGGAGAGTATCGATATTCATTCATATCATTTTACCTTCCAGGAGATTAAACCTGTCACCGGCCCTAACTATCGTGGCACCCTGGCCACTATCGGCGTAACGCGGGAGGGTCTGGAGGAAGCAACGCTTCATGCGGAAAAACGCTTCTACGATCGCACCGGAACGATTCTCTCCGAAACGGCGATTGACGGAAGCCTGACTCGTGATTTGTACGCTGTGCTCGGTGAAGCGCTGGATAACGAGGCCTGGGCTGTACGCCTGTCTTATAAACCCTTTATCCGCTGGATTTGGGCAGGTGGCTTATTTATGGCGCTGGGAGGGCTATTTTGCATGCTTGACCCGCGTTATCGGAAGCGTCGTTATCAGAGTACGCAGGGGCAGCATGAAGCCTAATCTGTTGCTGATTCCATTTATCATTTTTATCACTATAGCGGCGTTGCTGTTATGGCAACTGGTGCGTGGCGCTGAATATGATGAGCCAAATAACCTTGAGTCGGTACTGATTGATAAGCAGGTTCCTCCTCTTATACTCGAGTCTCTGGAAAACCCGGACGAGTATTACCCGGCGGATATACTGATACAGGGGCAGCCGATATTGCTCAATATCTGGGCCACCTGGTGCCCAACCTGCCGGGCTGAACATCAGTTTATTAACCAACTTTCCGCGCAGAAAATCCGCGTGGTAGGTTTGAATTACAAAGACCAGCGCCAGAAAGCGCTAACCTGGCTCAAAGAGCTGGGTAACCCTTATTCATTGAATTTGTTTGACGGTAACGGAATGCTCGGTCTGGATCTGGGGGTATATGGTGCACCGGAAACTTTTCTGATCGACGGAAAAGGGATTATTCGCTATCGCCATGTCGGTGCGCTCAATCATCAGGTCTGGGAGAATGACATCAGGCCTCTGTGGCAAAAATATAGTCAGGACGTGAAAAAATGAGGGCCTTAACAGGTCTGCTGATGTTGATTATCTGCGGTTCAGCATGGGCGAGCATTGATGTGATGCCGTTTAATGATGAAGCGCAGGAGCAGCGGTTTCATCAACTTACGGAACAACTGCGCTGTCCGAAATGCCAGAACAACAGCATTTCGGACTCCAGCTCAATGATTGCGACCGATCTGCGCCAGAAGGTTTTTCACCTGTTACAGGAAGGGAAAAGTAATCAGGAAATCGTCGATTATATGGTGGTGCGCTATGGCCATTTCGTTACCTACGACCCGCCGTTAAACCCGCTTACCTTCCTGTTATGGGGGCTACCGGTTGCCATTGTTATTCTGGGATGCCGGGTTATTTATACACGCGCGCAGCGGCGTGTGCGGTTAAAACAGGAATTATTTCCGGATAAAACGCCCTCAGAGAGAAAACAGAGTGGATTAATTCTTTATCTTCCGGGGATTTGCCTTGCGCTGGGGATAGGTATTCTCTGCTATGACCAGACCGGCAGCTATCAGCAGGTAAAAACCCTGCAACAGGCGAGTTCACGAATGCCTGAGTTGCTGAAACGCGCCCTGTCAGTGCAGGGAGAACCGCTTAATCAAGAAGAGAGGGCGTATCTGATACTGGGTTTGCGTACCCGTCTGAAAAGCGCTCCTGATAATGTAGAAGGCTGGATAATGCTGGGCCGACTCGGGATGATGGAAGGGGATGTCGCAATGGCGGCCGACGCCTATGCTAATGCTCTGCGTCTTGAGCCTCTGAATCGCGATGCCAGGCAGAGTTATTTTCAGTGAGAAATAAAAACAGATTCCCGGTGAAAGACTCTTCGCCGGGAATAGATATCAGCTAAGGGTTATGGATTACTGTCCGGGTAATTTAAATGCTGAAACCAGCCGGGCAAGATTATCTGCCTCATCTTTTAGCGCATGGGTCCGGGATACGGCATCATCGATTAATGCGGCATTCTGCTGAACGGTGGTGTCCATTTCAGATACTGCTATTGTGACTTCGGCAAGCCCTTTACTTTGTTCATTGCCCGCTATCCGGATATTACCCATAAACTGTCTGACATTAAGCACATTTTCAACCAAGTCCGCCAGCGTTTCTCCAACATGATGAACCTGCTCATCCCCCATTTTGATATTTCTGACTGAACCCTCAATCAATGCCTTAATTTCATGCGCTGCTTCCGCGCTACGTTGTGCCAATGTCCGAACCTCTGATGCAACAACGGCAAATCCGCGGCCAGCTTCTCCGGCACGTGCGGCTTCCACGGCGGCGTTCAGTGCCAGAATATTGGTTTGAAAGGCAATACTGTTAATTGCCGAAACAATTTCCACCATTTTCCCGGCGGAAGTGTTTACTTCGTTCATGGTTGAAACAACATTCTGCATCATTTTACTGCATTTATTTGCGGCTAGCGCCGTGCTCTCTGCCAGCTCATCCGCCTGATTGGTATTTTCAGCGTTTTGCTTAACCGTCACATTTAATTCTTCCATCGCCGATGCGCTTTGCTCCAGCGCGGCTGCCTGCTGTGTGACCCTTGCCGATAATTCATTATTATTATCGGCAAGACTGGCAGTATTTCCCGCTACCACAGCACTACTGTTACGAACGCTAAGCAACATAGACGAGATTTTGTCTGCAAACAGATTAAATGCCTGAGATATCGCTGAAATTTCATCATTGCTTTGAACATCCATTCTTCGGGTAAGATCGCCTTCACCCTGGGCAATATCATCCAGTGCCTTACGCGTATCATCGAGCCGCTTAATTAATCTTCTGACGATAAACCATGCACCCAATAATATTATCGCCATCACCGGTAATAATATTTCAAGAACGTCCTGCATCATCACTTTTGCCAGCCCTGATATTCTGCTTTCCGGGGTGACAAGGCCAATAATCCAGCCAGTCTCGGCCATTGGAAATAACATTGCTTGTGATGGCGCATTTAACTGACCGTCATTAACTATTCTGATGCTATTGATAGCCGAGCGATCGGTATTCGCGGATTTAAATTCATTCAGGACAGGTTTCAGCCAGTCAACTTTATCTGCCAGTTCGCTGATTGTTTTAGCTTTTATCTCATCGCTTCCGGGGAAATAGACCAGTTGCCCCGATTTGTCGATGACAAAGGCATAACCCCCTGTTGCCCCGCCATACTGCTGCATAATAGCGGCGATATTATCCAAATGAATATCCGTCGTTGCGACCCCGGAAAATTTACCTGCGGTTTCGTAAGGAACGCTACAGGTAACCATATTGATTCCGGTGACGGCATCCACATATACATCAGACCACTGGCAGGTCTCGGTAGATTTATTCCGGGCATTGGTGTACCAGCTTTCATTATGATAATTTGTTTTATCGTCTACATTATACTCATTTGAAAATATAAGGTTTTCTTGTCTATCTCTGCTCCAATAAAAACTTTTCTTTTCAATTCCTGGCTCAAACATTCCCGGCTCAGGCCAAATACCAAAACCCGTAATAAGATTGTTGCCCTTAATGAGTTTTGGCGGAATATTACGGTATAACGCATCGTCTTTTGGTAGCGACTCCGCTAAATGAGCCAGACTCACGGTTTGCCCGTCAGTATGAGCCAGAATTGAACTTATTCTCGTGACAAGTCCTCGCCCCGTTTCTTCAATTAATGCAGTGTTAACTTCAATGACCCGCGGCTGTCCCCGCCACATCATTGTTATAATGATAATTAGTGTAGTGATGATAAGTAACAGAACGCCACCAATACTGAGACGCGTAGAGATGCGAGATGGATATAATGACACAGGAAACCCCCGAAGAATTAACAGCAGTTCCTATACTTCGGCAATTTGGGAAATACTTTTATAGTTGATTATCACGTGATTTAATTTATTACTATAATAACCATCTGATTTTTATCGTATTGTGGTTTTTAATTTCCTTTCTGGGTTTTGTTTGGGATAATAAGTTTAAATAGATTAAATTTTTAGAGTAAAATATTGTAAATCAATAGGTGATGGTAAGTTACTACCTGGGGTTAAATTATACAAAATAACAGGTGGTGATTATTTATTTTTTCAGGTTAATTTCCATGTAACCTTTTTCTTGTAGGGATGTCTTATTTTTCACGATCTGCTAAATTCGATTTTTTTAACGCCTCTGCTTTTTCATAAATAAATTATCCTATCTGACTATTTTCATTGGTTTATTTTTAAATAACCTAAAGTTAAAGCATCGATATTTCCCGATAATGTTCTCCAAGTGTTAAAAATTAACAATTCTGTCAATTGGTGATCTGATTCAATATTTTATCGTGATTGCCGATTTTTGTTATTCCCTTTTAAAGAGAGTGGCTAGCATGGAGTCATTCTAATAAGGGGGGGCGATGGAAAAGGAACGTATTATCCAGGAATTTGTTCCCGGTAAGCAGGTAACGCTGGCGCATTTAATTGCGCACCCGAGTCATGACCTGGCCAAAAAAATAGGGGTGCCTGGTGCTGAAGCCATCGGCATTATGACGCTGACTCCGGGTGAAACCGCAATGATTGCCGGCGATATTGCCACGAAAGCTGCCAGTGTAGAAATAGGCTTTCTTGACCGTTTTACCGGCGCTTTGGTTATTTACGGTTCTGTCGGTGCGGTGGAAGAGGCACTTATCCAGACGGTTCGCGGGCTAAGCCAGCTACTCAGCTATGCCATTTGTGATATCACCCGCAGTTAGCCGGGTGTTGTCAGGGGATTTTTTGAATGAAAAAAATTGTGTTTGTGGGTGATGTCGGGGCAGGTAAAACCACGTTATTCAATGCGTTACAGGGCGATTTTGAACTGGCGCGCAAAACACAGGCCATTGAATTCAACGATGAGGGCAGCATTGATACCCCGGGTGAATATTTCAGCCATCCCCGCCTGTATCACGCGCTGATTAATACGCTATCAGATTGTGATGTGCTGGTTTATGTCCATGCCGCAAATAACCCGGAATGTCGGATCCCGACTGGATTACTCGATATTTACCCCCGGTTACGTCGCTTTGCGGTGATTAGCAAAGCTGATGCGCCGGATGCAGAGGTATCAACAGTACGTGAGCTGCTCTCCGGCAGAGGATTTGAAGAACCGATGTTAGCCATCAACAGCCTTAATCCTGATGACGTCCTGAAAGTAAAACAGTTTTTGGCCACAGTAGACAGCCAATAAGAGGAATATCTGATGAAGAAACTAATCACGGCCAATGACATCCGGGAAGCGCACTCAGCAGGAAAAACCCGTCTGGATGTGGTGCTGAAAGAGAGCATTATTACTCCGGAAGCGCATGTTGTGGCTGAACAATTGGGTTTTGCAATCTGTGAAGTTGATGCCGTTCAGTGCAGTACTCCGGCTGTAGCTCCCAATGTCGCAGCACCCAATGTTGCAGCGCCGCAGGTTACAAAAACGGAAGCAGAGCCGACTATTTCAGCGACAGAGCGTCAGAAAATCCGCGAATGTATTATCGCCCAGTTGCCTGAGGGCAGTATCACCGAAATCCTGATTGCACAGCTGGTTGATAAAGTTGTGCAGGAGCGTATCGCTCAAATTAAGACGAAAGTGGCGGCATTTACGCCAGCTCAAGATAATACCGATACCCCGAATACCCAGAGCTATCGCAGCGTGACCGGCAAGGGTGGCATCAAGGTAGTGGACAGCAGCTCTGTGAAATTCGGCCGTTTTGACGGGGCGGGTTCCCACCATGTCGGTATTGCCGATCTCATTACCGGTTCAGACAACAGCAGCATGGCTGCCGGGTTTATGCAGTGGGAAAACGCATTCTTTCCATGGACGCTGAACTACGACGAAGTGGATCTGGTGCTGGACGGTGAGCTGCATGTACGCCATCTGGGTGAAACTATGGTCGCGAAAGCGGGTGATGTCATGTTTATTCCGAAAGGCTCGGCGATTGAGTTCGGTACGCCTTCAACTGTCCGCTTCCTGTACGTTGCCTGGCCGGCTAACTGGCAGGATTGCTGAGAGGTATCGCCATGACCTATATCACTGAAGACTGGCTGCGGGGCAATTTTACGCTGAGCGAAGGCAGTGAAATTCACCTGCCAGCGGATAGCCGCATGACGCCCTCTGCGCGTGAGCTGATCGAAAGCCGCCATTTACAGGTGAAATTTCAGGATAAACAAGGCCGACTGTTTGTGGAAAACCCGGAAACTTCCGTTAAAACCGAAACAGCGCTCCCTGACCTGAAAGCGGTACACGGTTTAACGAGTAAGGATCAAGCGGATATCGCGGCCTGTGAATTATGTCATCAGGCGGTGGCGAAAAAGCCGGATACGCTGACGCACCTTAACGGCCACACGATGGTGGCTAAAAATGATCCTCGCCTGGCGTTTCGCGCCGCGCTGGATGCCACGATCGCCGAAGCTGTCTGGTTGCAGACTGAATTTGCGCAGACGGCGCTGAAAGGCTGGCTTGCTGATATCCGTTCTGTGCTTGGCAATATCATGCGTGCCGATGCGCTTAACGAACCTCTGGGCGAGCAAAGTATTGCCGGTCTGAACGCCGATGAGCTGCACAAACTTTCTCATAACCCACTGAAATATCTTGGCCATGACCATATCGTTCCTGATGTCAGCCATGGCCGTGAAGCCGCGCAGCTGAATCTGCTCCGGACTAAAGTCCGTGAAACAGAAGTGAGTGCTGCTCGTATCTATATCGATTGTTATTTTCAGGTCATTCGCCCTGACATTATGCAGGCGCTCAACCGCCTCTCCAGTGCGGTCTATGTCCTGATGGTAATGGTAGTGCGTGAAGGGGGGGTATTGACCACCCAGGCACTGAAACAGGTTCTGACGCAAGGGGCGACAAATGCTCATTGAAAGATGCCGCCAGCAGGCACAGCTTAACCCGCCGCGAGTCGTTCTGCCGGATGCCCTGGATGAACGCGTTATCCATGCCGCGCGTTACCTGAAACAGAACGGTCTGGCAGAGCCGATATTGCTGGCTAACCCGTTTGCACTCCGTGATTTTTCACTGCGCACCGGTGCGATTATGGATGGCCTGACCACCATTGACCCGGACAGCGCGGATGAATGGCGGGCAGAGTTTGCCAGCGCTATCACTGCCCGTCTTGGTGAAAAAGCCCCGGAAGATGCCGATACAGCGATGCGTCAGCCGCTGTGGTTTGGTGCTGCGATGGTTGCCGCCGGAAAAGCTGATTTATGCGTGGCGGGTAACCTTTCGTCGACGGCTTCTGTCTTGCGTGCCGGGCTGAAAGTGGTCGGCCTGAAGCCGGGTGTTAAAACATTATCCTCCATCTTCATTATGTTACCGCCGGGGGCTGAAGGCCGTGTGCTGGGCTTCGCGGATTGCAGTGTTGTGCCTCAGCCCACTTCGGCTCAGCTCGCGGATATTGCGATCAGCAGCGCCGAAACTTTCACCACTATTACCGGTGAAACCGCACGGGTGGCAATGTTGTCTTTTTCCACGAAAGGCAGCGCTAAACATCCTAATGTCGCGATGGTGCAGCAGGCGGTGGAAATTATCCACGCCCGCGCCCCGCTGTTAAATATGGATGGTGAATTGCAGTTTGATGCGGCATTTGTGCCCGCGGTTGCCGCACAGAAAGCCCCAAACAGTGAGTTAAAGGGCGGGGCAAACATCATGGTCTTCCCGTCACTGGAAGCGGGCAATATCGGTTACAAAATCGCCCAGCGTCTTGGCGGTTATCGGGCTCTCGGCCCGCTAATCCAGGGGTTGAACGCACCAATACATGATTTGTCCCGCGGCTGTAATGCCCGGGACATTATCGAACTCGTTCTGGTAGCACAAACACAGTTAGCTCAGGCCGGACAATTCGTTCGTCGCACTGAGGCTGAAAGCGTTATTTAAACCGGTCCCTGATGGGATCTCAATTGAGAGGAAAATATCATGGAAGCATTAGGACTGATCGAAACCAGGGGTCTGGTTGCATTAATCGAAGCATCGGATGCGATGGTCAAAGCGGCTCGCGTTAAATTAGTCGGTGTTAAACAAATCGGCGGTGGTCTGGTCACTGCCATGGTGCGTGGTGATGTTGC
Source organism: Klebsiella sp. BIGb0407 (assembly GCF_024807845.1). GTDB lineage: Bacteria > Pseudomonadota > Gammaproteobacteria > Enterobacterales > Enterobacteriaceae > JGM124. Next base: position 97,568 of record NZ_JANUEQ010000010.1, on the reverse strand, counting down.
AGCCTGTAAAGCCGCAACTGATGCCGGTGCCGCCGCCGCTCAGCGTATTGGTGAACTGGTCTCCGTACACGTTATTCCTCGTCCACATGGCGATCTGGAAGACGTGTTTCCTATCAAAATGTCCAGCGATCAATCACTCGATTAATCGTTATTAGCGTGGCGTGTTTCTGACGCCACGCCATTTTAATCTCCCCGGTTTTTTTGCTGTCACATCGACGGCAGGGGATTGTTTTACCTGAAATCCGTAGCCGGTTGTATTCAGGGTACTCAGATAAAAGAGGTGAACATGAAACTTGCTGTCGTTATCGGACAAATCGTGTGCACCGTGCGTCATCCCGGACTGGCATCCGACAAATTACTGCTGGTGGAGATGATTAACCGCCAGGGGCAGCCTAACGGTGAGGTGGCCGTTGCAACCGACAGTATCGGTGCAGGTAATGGCGAATGGGTGCTGATCGTCAGCGGAAGTTCGGCACGGCATGCTCAGAATAAAGAAGCGGCACCGGTCGATCTTAGTGTTATCGGCATTGTGGATGAGGCCGTTATGGGAAGTCAGGTGATTTTTCATAAATAAATCTCTGCAATGAGTCACAGAAAGAGGCGTGGGTGAATATGGATCAGAAAGAAATTGAGAATGTGGTTAAGGCAGTTCTGGCCAGCATGAATGCGGGTACAAAACCTGCTGTTGCAGCAGCACAACCACAACAGGCGGCAGCCCCACAGAGTAATGGCTTCGGGGTTTTTGAATCCCTGGATGACGCTGTTCTTGCCGCTAAAGAAGCACAGAAATCGTTAAAAACTGTCGAAATGCGCAACCTTTGTATCAGCGCAATTCGCCGGGCAGCAACAGAGCATGCCCGTGAACTGGCCGTTATGGCCGTTGAAGAAACGGGTATGGGGCGCGTTGAAGACAAACTCGCGAAGAACTTAGCTCAGGCAAACGGTACCCCGGGCGTTGAGTGTCTGCGTCCTGAAGTGTTAACCGGCGACCACGGTTTAACCCTCATCGAAAATGCGGCTTGGGGTGTTATTGCCTCAGTCACTCCTTCTACTAACCCAGCGGCAACGGCGATTAATAACGCCATCAGCATGATTGCCGGGGGTAACAGCGTTATTTTCGCACCGCATCCGGCCGCGAAAAAAGTATCACAGCGCACTATTTCTGTTTTAAACGAAGCGATTGTTGCCGCAGGTGGCCCGAATAACCTGCTGGTTACCGTGGTTAAACCCGATATCGAAACCGCACAGCGTTTATTTAAATATCCGGGGATCGGTCTGCTGGTCGTGACTGGAGGAGATGCGGTAGTGGAATCTGCCCGCAAACATACCAATAAACGTCTGATTGCTGCCGGTGCCGGTAATCCGCCCGTTGTCGTTGATGAAACGGCGAATATTGAACGTGCGGCGAAAGCAATCGTTCACGGGGCATCATTCGATAACAACATTATCTGTGCAGATGAAAAAGTACTGATCGCGGTGGATTGCATTGCAGACCAGCTGATAGCCGAAATGCAACGTAACCACGCGGTATTACTGACCCGCGAACAGACCGATAAGCTGATTCCGGTACTGCTAAAAAATATCGATGAGAATGGTCACGGGACCGTCAGTCGTGACTGGGTCGGTCGCGATGCGGCAAAAATTGCGGCAGCTATCGGCCTGACGGTTCCGGCAGATACCCGCCTGCTTATCACCGAAACTGACTGTAAACATCCGTTTGCTGTCACTGAACTGATGATGCCTGTTCTACCTGTTATCCGGGTAAAAGACGTCGAGCGGGCGATTGATCTGGCGGTGAAACTGGAAGGCGGTTGCCACCATACCGCAGCCATGCACTCCACTAACATCAGCAATATGAACCGCATGGCAAATCTCATCGACACCAGCATTTTCGTCAAGAATGGACCTTGCATTGCCGGCCTCGGGTTGGGCGGCGAAGGCTGGACAACCATGACAATTACCACACCAACCGGCGAGGGTGTGACCTGTGCCCGGACTTTTGTCCGTCTGCGTCGCTGCACCATGGTGGATTCGTTCCGCATTGTGTAAGTCGCAGGGGTGAAGCCTGCGGGCTTCACCGCTTTTTATTCCCGGTTAGTGTGAGGTTCTCACGTTAGCCCTGACGTTAGATTTTAAACCGGAGGATCCGATGGTTCAACGCAATCAGGAGTGGCTGGTATCGCGCTTACAGCGGACAGCGGAAATCTGTAATCAGCCCCTGGCGGAGGGTTACCAGGGTGAACCGCTGTGGCTTGGCATCGATCTCGGCACTTGTGATGTGGTCTCCATGGCGGTGAACGCCGAAGGCCAGCCGGTTGCGGTGTGCCTGGACTGGGCGGATGTGGTACGCGATGGCGTGGTCTGGGATTTCTTCGGTGCGGTAAAAATTGTTAATAAACATCTTGATACGCTGCAAAAACAGCTGGGTTTCCGTTTTCAGGTCGCCACAACCTCCTTCCCGCCCGGAACGGACCCACGTATCTCGGTGAATGTCCTTGAGTCCGCAGGCCTTGAGGTCGCAAGAGTACTGGATGAACCCTCTGCGGTTGCCGACATGATGGGGCTGGATAAAGCCGCGGTGGTGGATATCGGCGGCGGTACTACCGGTATTGCCATTGTTCAACAGGGGAAAGTGACCCGCTCAGGTGATGAAGCGACGGGGGGGCACCATATTTCCCTGACTCTGGCGGGCAATCAGCGCATTGCGCTGGAAGAGGCAGAACAGATGAAACGCCAGCAAGGTGAAAATATCTGGCCGGTTATTCGTCCGGTATACGAAAAAATGGCGGATATCGTCGAAGACCATATTCGTGGTGAAGAAGTGACTGAGCTGTGGCTGGCGGGGGGCTCCTGTATGCAACCCGGCGTACAGCCGCTATTTAAGGCGCGTTTCCCGCACCTTGACGTCGTACTACCACAGCAATCTATTTTTATGACGCCGCTGGCCATTGCCATCTGCGGTGTCTCTCTGGGAGAAAGCCGTCATGCCGGATAATCTTTTACCCGCGGCTGAGGTGCAGTCCGCAATCTATCAGGCGCTTGATTTGGTCAATGCTCGTCAGGTGCGTGAGTTTTCAGTTCCCCCGACTACCTTAATCGGCCCCGGAGCTGTCGGCCGTAGCGGGGACGTGCTTGCTCAGCGCGGTATTAAGCATGTCTTTATTATGGTGGACGGCATGCTATTGCAGGCCGGTCTGACCGATATGCTGGAGCGGAATCTCACCCGCAGCGGTATTGAATATGAGATTTGGCCATGTCCTCCGGGCGAACCGCTGGACAAAGATGTATTCAATACTGTCGATAATCTGCTGAAAATACAGTGCGATGGCATTATCGCCCTCGGTGGCGGTTCGGTGCTGGATGCAGCGAAGGCGGTGGCGGTGCTTGCCGCAAACCCAGGATTGTCTCTGGCAAATCTGATGCCGGATACGCCGCTGAATCCACGTCTGCCCTTTATCGCTATTCCAACTACCGCCGGTACCGGCTCCGAAGCCACCAATGTCTCTGTGATTATTGCGGCGGAAAACCATATCAAACTGGTACTGGCCCACAGCCAGTTACTGCCTGATTTTGCCATTATTGATGCCTGCCTGACGCTCGGCGTACCGCCGCATGTGACGGCGATGACCGGGATTGATGCATTAACGCATGCTATCGAAGCCTATGTGGCAAGTAATGTCACACCGCTGACTCAGGCCCTGGCATTACGGGCGATCACCATGATAGGCCATGCCCTGCCAATTGCGGTCGGGCAGGGGCATGACATCAAAGCACGGGAAGACATGATGCTGGCCTCCTATATGGCCGGGATGGCGTTCTCCAATGCGGGTCTGGGACTTTGCCATGCCATGGCGCATCAGATTGGCGCGGCGTACAACATTCCGCACGGCAAGGCGAATGCCGTCATGCTGCCACAGGTCATGCGTTTTAACCGCCTGGTTTGCAAGCAGGCGTATAGCGAAATTGGTCACGCTCTGACTCAGCGTCAGATGACCGATATGGAGGCCATTGAGGCTGTAGAACAATTGATCGGTGACGTGGAACTCGCGCAGACGCTGTCAGCATTAGGCGGAAAACGTGAGGATTTTAATGGTTTTGCCAAAGTTGCTTTGCAGGATATCTGCATCAAAACCAATCCGCGTACGGTCACAGCGGCTCAGATAACGGCAATTTACGAGTCTGCCTGAGTCAATCATAAAAGACAGCCTGCTCGACAGGCGCGAGGGGAGTAGGGTATGGGCATTAATGAAATCATCATGTACATCATGATGAGTTTTATGCTGATAGCAGCCGTGGATCGTATCTTCAGCCAGTTCGGTGGCTCTGAGGCCATTCTCGGTAAAATCGGGCTGGGTAAAATCGGTAAAGGTATTGCCGGTTCTGGCGAGCAGTTTGAAGAAGGCTTTATGGCGATGGGGGCTCTGGGCCTGGCAATGGTCGGTATGACTGCGCTGGCACCGGTTATCGCTATCGTACTGGGGCCATTGATTATTCCCGTATACGAAATGCTGGGGGCTAACCCGTCGGTGTTTGCGGGGAGTATTCTGGCTATTGATATGGGCGGCTTCTTCCTTGCAAAAGAGCTTTCCGGCGGTGATGTTGCGGCCTGGCTCTACTCAGGTGTACTGCTCGCCTCGATGATGGGGGCAACGATGGTGTTCACTATTCCCGTTGCGCTGGGCATTATCGAGAAGAAAGATCGCCGCTTCCTGGCTCTCGGTGTACTGGCAGGCATTGTAACCATTCCGGTGGGCTGTATCGCGGGTGGTCTGGTGGCGAAATTTTCCGGGATAGAGATCGATGGTCAGATTGTCGATTTCAGCATGAGCATGCTGCTACTCAATATGATCCCGGTGATTATTGTCGCCGCGCTGGTTTGCCTCGGTCTGATATTCATTCCTGAAAAGATGATCAACGGTTTTCAGATCTTCGCCAAGATTCTCGTGGCAATTATCACTATAGGTCTGGCTGCGGCGGTGGCGAAGTTCACCGTAGGCTGGAATCTTATCCCGGGGATGGATCCGATTTTTATGGCGGAAGGTGATGTCCCGGGCAAAGTGATGCGCGCCATCGAAGTTATCGGTTCAATCTCTGCCGTGCTTTTAGGGGCGTACCCGATGGTACTGCTGCTAACCCGCTGGTTTGAAAAATCCTTTATGAAGATCGGCAGCCTGTTGAAAATCAACAATATGGCTGCGGGCGGCATGATAGCTACCCTGGCGAACAACATCCCGATGTTCGGCATGATGAAAAAAATGGATACCCGCGGAAAAATCATCAACTGCGCCTTCTCCGTCTCTGCGGCCTTTGCCCTTGGGGATCACCTGGGCTTTGTCGCTGCGAACATGGCTCCGATGATCTTCCCCATGATTGCCGGGAAAATTATCGGCGGTATCACGGCTATTTTTGTCGCCATCATGATGATGCCGAAAAATATTGAGCAGGAAGATGCCGCTGCGGCCGCTGAAGCTGCTGCTGAAATCACTGCCGAGGACAAACAGGCATGAAAACCCTTGAACTCTTAAGTGTCGGTATCGACGTGGGTACCACCACTACTCAGGTGATCTTCTCCCGTCTCTCTCTGGTAAACCGCGCGGCGGTGTCACAGGTGCCGCGCTATGAGTTTGTGGAACGCAAAATTATCTGGCAGAGCCCGGTTCTGTTTACGCCGGTGGATAAAGATGGGCACCTGCGTGAAGAGGAACTGCTGGCGCTGGTGCTGGATCAGTATGCCGCGGCCGGTATTGAACCGGCAACGATTGACTCCGGGGCCATCATTATTACCGGTGAGACTGCCAAAACCCGCAATGCCCGTCCGGCGTTAATCGCCTTATCGCAAAAACTCGGGGATTTCGTGGTAGCCACCGCCGGGCCGCATCTTGAATCGGTGATTGCCGGTTTAGGATCCGGCGCACAGACACTCTCTGAGCAAAAGATGGCGCGGGTACTGAACATTGATATTGGCGGCGGCACATCAAACTACGTGCTGTTTGAAGCCGGGCATGTCATCAGTTCCGCCTGTCTGAACGTAGGTGGGCGTCTGTTTGAAACTGACAGCAGCGGGCGAGTCACCTTTGTTCATGCTCCGGGTCGTCTGATTGCCCGTGACTGCTTTGGCGAGCACACCGATCCTCTGTCTCTGACTCCGGCACAGCTGGACACCATTGCCGGGCGTATGAGTGAGCTGTTGTATGAAGTACTCAGCGGTAACCTCACCCCGCTCGGACGTGAATTGCTGATGACGGAAGGCTTGCCAGCGGTAAGCAGTTATTACGCGGTCACACTCTCCGGTGGTGTAGGTGAGTGTTACAGCAATCCGCAAAGCGGTGATGACTTCCGTTTCGGCGATATCGGCCCTCTGCTGGCAAAGGCCATTCACCGTAATGCTGATTTCAATGCCCTACCAATGCAGACGCCGGCCCAGACCGTCCGCGCAACGGTTATCGGGGCGGGGGCTCATACGCTATCCCTTTCGGGTAGCACCATCTGGCTGGATAGTATCAGACTGCCGATTCGTAATATTCCGGTGGTACATCCGGCGCTGGGCCGTACCGATGATGAAGACTTAGTCAATATCTGGGGGCGGGCTCTGATGCAGATGGATCTTAATCCGCAACAGGATCTCTATGCTCTGGCACTGCCTGAGTCGCTGCCGACGAGCTATGCCTCAGTACAAATCTGCATTGATGCTCTGGAACGCTTTTCCAAACTTTACCCAAATACCCTGCCACTGCTGGTGATTGCCGGACAGGATTTCGGTAAAGCGCTGGGCATGCTGCTGCGTCCGCTGATGAACGGCCGGGAACTGGCCGTTATCGACGAAGTTATTACACACACGGGCGATTATATCGATATCGGAATGCCGCTATTCAGCGGTTCTGTCGTCCCTGTGACAGTCAAATCACTCGCATTTCCTTCCTGAGGGAACGTAATATGAAATTAAAAACCACGCTATTTGGACAGACTTATCAGTTTCGGGACGTCAAAGACGTTCTCGCGAAAGCTAATGAACTCCGGTCCGGGGATATCCTGGCGGGCGTTGCGGCAAATAATTCGCAGGAACGTGTGGCAGCAAAACAAGTGCTGTCTGAACTGACTATCGCGGATGTCCGCAACAACCCTGTTATAGCCTACGAAGATGACTGCGTCACCCGTCTGATTCAGGATGATATCAATGAGACGGAATATAACCGGGTCAAGAACTGGACTATCGGTGAGCTACGTGAGCATGTTCTGAGCGATACCACCTCTCTGGATAATATCAACCTGCTACGCAAAGGCCTGACGTCTGAAGTTATCGCTGGCGTGGCAAAAATCTGCTCCAACGCGGACCTTATCGTTGGCGCCAAAAAAATCCCTGTGGTTAAACGTGCAAATAACACCATGGGATTACCCGGCCATTTTAGCGGTCGTTTACAGCCGAATGATACCCGCGACGACGTACAGAGTATCGTGGCGCAAATCTACGAAGGTCTTTCCTACGGCTGCGGTGACGCCGTTATCGGCGTAAACCCGGTTACGGATGATGTGGATAACCTCAGCCGGGTACTGGATTCCATTTACGGCATCATTGATAAATACGAAATTCCAACTCAGGGCTGCGTGCTGGCACACGTTACCACCCAGATGGAAGCGATTAAACGCGGTGCGCCTGGCGGCCTGATTTTCCAGAGTATCTGCGGCAGTGAAAAAGGCCTGCGTGAGTTTGGGGTTGAACTTTCAATGCTCGATGAAGCCCGTCATGTAGGGGCGCAGTATAACCGTATCGCCGGTCCTAACTGTCTCTACTTTGAAACAGGGCAGGGTTCTGCACTTTCAGCGAGTGCGCACAACGGCGCCGATCAGGTCACGATGGAAGCCCGTAACTACGGTCTGGCACGCCACTATGATCCGTTCATGGTCAACACCGTGGTCGGCTTTATCGGACCTGAATATCTCTATAACGATCGTCAGATTATCCGCGCCGGTCTTGAAGATCACTTCATGGGCAAACTCAGCGGTATCTCCATGGGCTGTGACTGCTGTTACACCAACCATGCGGATGCCGATCAAAACCTCAACGAAAACCTGATGATCCTGCTGGCCTCTGCGGGCTGTAACTTCATCATCGGTATGCCGCTGGGGGATGACATCATGCTCAACTACCAGACTACCGCATTCCATGACATCGCGACTGTCCGTCAGTTACTCGGCCTGCGCCCTGCGCCGGAATTCGAAGTCTGGCTGGAAAAAATGGGGCTGATGGAAAATGGCCGTCTTACCAATCGTGCCGGCGATCCGTCACTGTTCTTCTGATTTTCGGGGTAAATCACCATGGATCAAAAACAAATTAATGACATCGTACGCAGCGTGATGGCTCAGATGGGGCATGCGGACGAAAATGTACAGGCAGTTACCGCTGTCACTCAGGCGGTGTTGAATCAGGGGAATACGGCAGTTGAGTCCATTGACTGGGATCTTGGTTCGCCGGAAGCAAAACAGTGGATTGGCGTTCAGAACCCGAACCGTGAGGAAGTGTTAACCGAACTGCGGAACAGCACGGGCTCCCGTGTTTGCTCGGGTCGTGCCGGTGTACGTCCACGTACCCAAAGCCTGCTGCGTTTCCTGGCTGACCACTCCCGTTCCAAGGATACCGTGCTGAAAGAGGTTCCGGCAGAGTGGGTGAAAAAACAGAACCTGCTGGAATTACAATCTGAAATCACGGACAAAAATCAGTATCTGACCCGTCCGGATATGGGCCGTATCCTCAATAAAGAGTCTGTCGAAATACTGAAAACCCAATGCGTACAGGCGCCGGATGTACAGGTCATTATTTCGGATGGTCTCTCCACTGATGCTATCACCGCGAATTATGACGAAATCTTGCCGCCGCTGATGAAAGGTCTGGAGCAGTCTGGCCTGAAAGTGGGCACCCCCTTCTTTGTCCGTTACGGTCGCGTGAAAATTGAGGATCAGGCGGGCGAAATTCTCGGCGCGAAAGCCGTCATCCTGTTAGTCGGCGAACGTCCGGGACTGGGACAGTCTGAAAGTCTCTCCTGCTACGCGGTGTACTCACCGACCGTCGCAGGCACTGTCGAAGCGGATCGTACCTGTATTTCCAACATTCACCGTGCAGGAACCCCGCCGGTTGAAGCCGCCGCGGTTATTGTCGATTTAGCCAAACGTATGCTGGAGCAGAAAGCATCCGGTATCAATATGAGTCGTTAGGAGAGTTGAATATGCCTGCTTTAGATCTTATCCGGCCGAGTGTGACAGCCATGCGTCTTATCGCTAATGCACACCAGGATTTTTGCCAGGAACTGAAATTACCCAAACATATCCGTAGCCTCGGTCTGATTACCGTCGACTCCGATGATGTGGCCTATATTGCGGCTGACGAAGCTACTAAACAAGCGCTGGTGGAAGTGGTGTTCGGGCGCTCCTTGTATGCCGGGGCTGCAAACTCACCTTCACCGACCTCCGGTGAAGTGATGATTATGCTCGGCGGTCCGAACCCGGCTGAAGTTCGCGCGGGTCTGGATTCCATGATGGCCAGTATTGAATCCGGCGCAGCATTTCGCTGGGCAAATGATAAAGAAGATACCGCATTTCTGGCGCATTTAGTTTCCCGAACCGGTTCTTACCTTTCTGACGGCAACAAAATCAAACTGGGCGACCCTATTGCTTATCTGGTGGCGCCGCCGCTGGAAGCGACCTTCGGGATTGATGCGGCACTGAAAGCGGCTGATGTGCAGCTGGCGACCTATGTACCACCGCCATCAGAAACCAACTATTCAGCGGCTTTTCTGACAGGCAGCCAGGCGGCGTGTAAAGCCGCATGTGATGCATTTACCGAAGCGGTTCTGGATATTGCACGTAACCCGATTCAGCGCGCCTGAGTGGGGTAGTCAGTCGTCAGTTCAGTCATTAATACAGGAGAAAGGTCATGATCAATTCACTGGGATTACTGGAAGTATACGGTCTGGTGCCCGGCATTGATGCGGCAGATGCGATGCTGAAGTCGGCCGACGTCCGCATCCTTAACTATGAACTGGTGGAACCGGCACTGGTGACGCTTGTTATTGAAGGCGATCTGGCTGCATGTCGTGCGGCGCTGGATGCAGGCATTGCTGCTGCATCCCGCACCGGTAAAGTGATAAGCCATAAAGTTATTGGTCGCCCTGATGGGGATACTGAGTGGCTTATCACCGGTTTTAGTGGGGTACCTGTAAAGGTAAAACCCTCACCGGCACCCGTTTCCACCCCTGAGCCCGTTTCTGTTCCTGAGCCCGTTTCTGTTCCTGAACCCGTTTCTGCTCCTGAACCCATTGTCGTCGCGGAGCCCGTCCCAGTTGTGGACCCCGCTCCTGTTACGGCGGAGGTTTCTGTAGCCGCGCTGGATACAGAGACGCTGGTTGCCTATGTCGCTAGCGCCAGACATCGTCATGGCGTGACAGCGGGAGAAGCATCAATGCATTTCAGTCGCTCTATAGAAGAGTGCCGTGATGCCTTAGAAGCGCTCTTTGAGCAGGGCAAACTGCGTAAACGCGGGAGTCGCTATCGGTTAGTAGAGGAGGAAAGCCTCGATGAGTAATCTGATGCCAGGCCTGCATGAATGCGGGCCTGAGATCATTCGTCAGCGGGTGCAGGACGCTGGCGTTGTCGGTGCCGGTGGCGCGGGTTTTCCGACCCACGTTAAGCTGGCAGCACAGGCTGAGATTTACCTCGTCAATGCGGCTGAATGTGAGCCGCTTTTGCAGGTTGATCAGCAACTGGTGGTTCGTGAGGCGGATGCTCTGATCCGTGGCTTGCTGTATGCGATGCGGGCGACCGGGGCAAAAGAGGGCATTATTGCCATTAAAGGAAAGCATCAGGCCGCGATTGAGTTTCTGAATACCCGGTTACCGGAAGCCCTTCGTCTGCATGTCTTACCGGATGTCTATCCCGCCGGAGATGAGGTTATCACTATCTGGCTGGCAACGGGTCGGCGTGTGCCACCCGCTGCGCTGCCGCTCTCCGTCGGAGTCGTAGTCAGTAATGTGCAGACCCTGATTAATGTGGCCTATGCTGTTGAACAGGAACAGGCTGTTACACAGCGGGTCTTAACCGTAAATGGTGCCGTAAACCATCCTTTGACGGTTTCCGTTCCCGTAGGAACTTCGCTGCGTGAAGTTCTGGCGATTGCAGGCGGTTCAACTATCAGTAATCCGGCCTATATTAACGGCGGGCCGATGATGGGCAAATTACAGCAATCTCTGGATGATACCGTCACTAAGACGACCGGCGGCTTGTTAGTCCTGCCGGATGACCATCTTTTAATCAGGCGTCGAACCCGTTCGGTACGCACCCTGATAAACCAGGCGCGTACGGTATGTGAACAGTGCGGCCTGTGTACTGAGCTGTGCCCTCGCCACATGATAGGCCATGAACTGCCGCCGCATTTGATTGTGCGGTCAGTAGGTTATGAACAGATCTCCTCGCCATCAGCGGTGGTTGCTGCCCTGACGTGTTCCGAATGCGCGATTTGTGAAGCCTGGTCCTGCCCGGTGGAAATTTCGCCTATGCGCATTAATCAAATGATGAAAGTGAAGCTACGCGAAGCGGGTATCCGCTATGAAGGTGAGCTACGGCCGGAAGATCCGATGGCACGGGATCGGATGATCCCGGTAAAACGCCTTATCCGTCGCCTGGAGCTGACTGCGTTTATGCATAAAGCGCCTATGGCGAATGAAGTCTATACGCCACAGCAGGTTGTTATCCCGTTACGTCAGCATATCGGTGCCCCTGCGGTTCCGGTTGTCCGTGAAGGGGATAAAGTCACGGTAGGTATGCTCATTGCGGCCATTCCTGAAAAAGCACTGGGTGCTCCGGTTCACGCCAGTATCAGCGGTGTGGTTCGTCATATTGACAGCAAAGCTGTCACGATAGAAAGGGGATAACGATGCACAGCGCAATTGCGATGGTAGAACTTTCCAGTATTGCCAAAGGGATGGAAGTCACAGACTTCATGTTGAAAAGTGCAGAAGTGACCCTGCTGATGGGCAAAACAGTCTGTCCGGGTAAATATGTGGTCATGGTCGGCGGTGATATCGCGGCGGCTAAACAAGCGCTGCAATGTGGTGTTGAAAAAGGGGGCTCGCAGGTTGTGGATGAGTTTTTGCTCAGCAACATCCACCCGGATGTCCTGCCAGCTATCGGCGGCGTAACAGATGTGCATTCACGAGAAGCGGTTGGCGTGGTGGAAACTTTTAGCGTGGCAACCTGCATTGAGGCGGCTGATTTTGCTGTTAAAGCCGCAGGTGTCACGTTAATCCGCCTGCATATGGCGTACGGTATTGGAGGAAAATGTTACTTTGCTATGAGCGGCGATGTTGCAGATGTAGAAACCGCCAAAAAAGCGGCATCGCAAGTTGCTTCAGATAAAGGTGCGTTGGTTTACAGTATGGTGGTACCGAACCCTCATCCTGATTTCTGGCAGCAATTGGTCGCTGGTTAAGATTATGCCCGCCGTTCATTTTTGGGACAGAATAATAATGAAAAAAATCACACCCGACTTACATCATCTTAATGATGATGTACCTTGCGACCGTGATCTTAGCCCTATCGTGTTCGAGCAGAATTATACTCAGCGTTATACCCATGATGCGTATGACCAGGCCTGCGCCATTACGGCCTGGCAGCAGCTTTATGATCAGCTGTCGCCCGGGCGATTTGAAGGGGAGCTGACAGAAACGTTGTTTGATGGGCTTCAGGTGTTCCATGAATACACAAATCTCTCCCTGCGCCAGTCCTGCATGGTCTGGCCTAATGCCTTCTGGTTCGGTATTCCTGGAGAGCAGCAGAATAGCGGTTATATTGGTAATCATATACTGGGCCAGCAGAGAATTGCCGTGCGCCCGGGCGGACAAGAGTTTGAGCTGAGTACGCCGGATGATTATCACATTCAGGGGCTGGTTATCTCTCACGATATACTGAAAAAGCATGCGGTAGTGCTGCAAAACCCGGAACGACTGATGAAAATGCTCAGTGAAAATCAGACCCTGAGTATTGATGCATATAAAAAAGAAGCCATCTGGCAGTATATCCGCCACGCGCTCTGTCATTCTCAAATTGAGCAGGAACGTCACCAAACCGTCAGCCGTGTATTGAGCCATAATCTGTTGGTTGCTTTTCTCGGAGTACTGGAAGATGCCAGCACCGTGGCTGATGAGCACTGCACTAATCGCGTGAATTACCTGAAACTGGTTTCTAAGGCACGTGACTATCTGTTTGAGAATGCCAGTGAAGCGGTAACCGTCCTGGAATTGTGCAATGAGCTGTATGTCAGCCGTCGTACATTACAGAATGCCTTCCAGCAGGTTCTCGGCATCGGCCCGAATGCTTATCTGAAAACAATCCGCCTCAATGCAGTACGCCGTGAGCTGGTGAGCCCGTATTCCAAACAAACCACGGTAAAAGATGCGGCAATGCAGTGGGGGTTCTGGCACCTGGGGCAGTTTGCCTGCGATTATCAGCGTCTGTTTAATGAAAAACCTTCGGAGACACTGAGTCGTCGCCTGATATAATTTTTATCCTGTTTGTTGCTAGTGCTCTGAAGGTGTGGCCCGTAATCGTAGCAACACCTTCAGCTAAAGTTTATCCCCCTGAAAGTATTCCCCATTTACCGGGACGATGGCGGCAGAATAAAACCGCTGTCGGCCAGTTTTCCCATATGGCAGTACATGCTACAGGCCGCATTTATCACTGACATGGCGAGTGCCGCGCCGCTGCCTTCACCGAGTCGAAGATCCAGATAGAGAAAAGGCTGGAGGTCGAGTTGTTCAAGCGCAATACCTGCGCCTTTTTCCGCTGAAAAATGCGAGGGGATCAGATAGTCCCGGACAGCGGGAGCCAGACGGCAGGCGGCGATGGCGCAGGCATAAGACAGGAAACCGTCCAGTACGACCGGAATACCACAGGCCGCGGCACCGAGAATAACCCCGGTCATGCCGGTCAAGTCATAGCCGCCGACTTTGGCGAGCACATCGACGGCATCGTTAGCGTCAGGCTGATTAACGGCGATAGCCTGGCGGACAATCGCCTCTTTATGAGCGAGACGATCCAGAGGCAGGTTAGCACCAATACCGACAGTATCATGGGGATCAAGTCCGCACAGTACGCTTATCATCGTCGAGGCGGGAGTGGTATTGGCGATACCCAGCTCGCCGGTGCCAATAACGCGTATTCCGGCTGCCACCCGCTGTTTGACCAGTTCAGCGCTGGCGAGCAGCAGATGCTCTGCATCAGCATAGGACATTGCCGGGCCTCTGGCGATATTGCCGCAGCCACGCGCCAGTTTCAGGGAAATCATGTTGTCGATAGGGTCGCAGTCAATGCCGATATCCACAGGTAATACGCTAGTCTGATTACTGCGGGCAATGGCGCAGACACCGCTTAGCTGCTTCTGGATATTACGCGCCTGAATAGCCGTGACTTCCTGTGGGCTGGCAGCGACACCTTCTGCAAACACACCGTGATCGGCACACATGACAATAATCTCTTTCGGCAGATTACCCAGGTCTTCAATCCCCGGCATTCCCGCCAGTTGTATGGCGAGATCTTCCAGACGTCCGAGACTGCGCAGTGGTTTAACCAGGCCGTTAATCTGCCGTTCTGCCGCCTGCATAGCCGCTCTGTCCAGCGGCGGGATTGCGCCGATCAACTCTTTTAGTGTTGTCATCGTTTTTATACTCATCAGATATTTTTAGGATCAGGAAACTGTCGTGAGGGGTGAGCGTCCGTTAAATACCGCGAGCGTCATAAACCCGTCGCGACACTCAACCACCGTGTAACTGTCTTGTTCACAGGGGAACTGCCACATCGCTTCTGCGTTGAGCCCAAACCAGCGGGTGATTATCAGTCCCAGCACCCCTTTATGGGCGACAATCAGGCGGGTTGCCGCGGTTTCTGTCGCTTGCCTGCGCAGTTCATCCGCTACCGCCTGTACCCTGTCTCTGAACTGCACAAAGGACTCGCCGTCGGTGGGGGCGGAATGCTGCCAGTCACTCATCCAGGTTTCCCAGTCCGCCGGGAAACGGGCGGCAATTTCACTGTAGCTCTGCATTTCCCAGGCACCGAAGTGCATCTCATTGAGGCGAGGATCGCAGTGATAGTGGTGATTTCCTGAGGGGCGAATATATTCTGCGGTCTCTTTTGTCCGCTTTAACGCACTGATAAATATGTGGTCTATTCGAATATCACCCAGATAAGAGGCGACGGTTGCTGCCTGCTGGCGTCCGGTCCCGGTCAGAGGTAAATCGGTGCTGCCGTAGAACAGGCGTGCTTTGTTACCGGCTGTTTCTCCGTGGCGGACCAGAATAAAACGACTCAGGTTCATCGGTTTTACATCCAGAGTAGCGCGAGCAGGAAAACGATCTCCCCGCATTCTTCAGCGGCACCCAGCGTGTCTCCGGTCTGGCCGCCGAGGTGATGGTGAAAATAGCGTCCCAGTCCGTAAATAAGAAAGGCCGTGATAATCAGCGCGCCGAGCGCTTTCATGCCGCCCAGCATTGTCACGATAATGGCGCCGATGACCAGGGTGGTAATAAACTGACGCAGCGTAATCTGGCCGATATAGATATTGCCCAAACCTTCCCCTTCACGGGCGTAGCGCTGCTTATAGATAATCATCAGCATGCAGGTACGTCCGGCTATCGGGGCACAAATCAGCAGCCCGGCGGTCGCCGCGAGTGAAAGATGAGGGGTGGCGAGCAGTTCATAGCCTGCGGCGGTTTTCGCCATCAGGCCAAAAATCAGCGCCAGAGCGCCATGGGTGCCAATGCGGCTGTCACGCATGATCTCCAGCATTCGCTCGCGTTTACGCGCGGAAAAAATACCGTCGCAGGTATCAGCCAGCCCGTCGAGATGGAACCCCCCGGTAATAAGCATCAGCGCAAGGACATAGCCGAGGGCCGCGACGGGCAGGCTGTTGGTCGTTAAGGATATTAACAGGGCGGGCAGGGCAGCAATGATCCCGACAATCAGCCCGACCACCGGGAAAAAGACGATACCGCGGCTATAGTTCTGAAATTCAGCGCCTTCACTCCAGCGCTGCGGCACCGGAACACGGGTAAGAAACTGAAGCGTGGCCCACAGATATTTAGGATTCATTTGATCTGAACTCCGATACCGGAGACCACCAGCCAGACTTGCTCCGCCTGGCGAGCCAGTTTTTGATTAATACGCCCGGCAATATCGACAAAATGGCGTGCCAGCTTATTTTCCGGAGTGATGCTCATTCCCAGCTCGTTGGTGACGATATAAATAGGGCTTTCGCACGCTTTGCAGGCGGCAATAATCTGATCTATTTCGTGGTTGATGCCTTTTTCCAGTAGCGCATAATCCAGCGTCTCTGGATCCGCGCCCCCTGAGGCATCATAGAGCAGGCTGGCGATCAGCGTGGTGATGCACTCCAGCATCACACCTTCACCCTCTTTGCGTTCAGAGCGGATAGCGTCGGCGAGATTTTTAAAACCTTCCCAGGTACGCCAGTGCTGCGGTCGGTCTGCTTTATGACGTGCGACCCGAGCCGCCATCTCGTCGTCACTCACCACTGAGGTGGCGATATAGAGCACGTTGTCACAGCAATTATCCAGCTGATTTTCGGCAAAACTGCTCTTGCCGCTGCGCGCGCCACCGGTCACTAAAATCATGCGGTTTTCTCCCCGTATGTACGCATCAGACGGTAGATTTCATCCATATTGAGATGTTCCCGCATCTGTTGTGCCAGCTGATTAAACTGCTGCTCTTTGTGCAGCGCATAATCAAAGGTACTCTCGGCTAACGGCTCCAGATCTCTCTTTTTCCGTAACTGATTAAGCAGTGGGCGGGTGAAGTTATTGCCGTCAAAAATACCGTGTAAATAGGTCCCCATAACGCTGCCATCCGGGCTCACCGCGCCGTCGGTATGGTTGCAGGGTTCCCGGTTTTTCTCATGCATTCTGGCAAAGGGGATCGCATTTTCACCCGCACTGGAAACGCCCATATGAATCTCATAACCACAGACAGGTTCACTCTGACAGGCAGACCAGATCCCGGGCAGGCTGTCGGACAGGGTACCGGCAGTTTGTGTGGTATTTTTTTCTGAGGAGAAGCGGGTAGTGATATCGAGTAGCCCCAGTCCGGGTAAATCGGATAGCCCGGATTCCACATCGTCATAAATATGCTGGCCGAGGATCTGATACCCACCGCAGATGCCAACTATCGGTATTCCCTGTGCATGGTAGCCGAGTATTGCTTTATCGATCTTTTTCTGGCGCAACCATTGCAGATCGCCAAGAGTATTTTTGCTGCCAGGAATAATCAGCAGATCCGGATTTCCTATCTGCATAGGATCTGACTCATAACGCAGCCGGACATCGGGCTGGGCAGCAAGGGGATTGAAATCGGTGAAGTTAGCGATATGCGGCAGCTGAACGACCACAATATCCAGCACCTTTTCGGACTGGTCATCGTACTTGCCGACCTGTAATGCCACGCCATCTTCATCTTCCAGGCTGAGATCCAGCCATGGCATAACGCCAAGTACCGGGACATTTGTCAGCTCTTCAATCTGTTTGACACCCGGCATTAGCAGGGCAACGTCACCGCGAAATTTATTGATAATAACGCCGATAACCCGGTCTCGTTCCTGTTCTGCCAGCAGGGCAAGCGTGCCGTAAATTGAGGCGAAGACCCCGCCACGATCGATATCCGCCACCAGAATAACCGGGGCGTCAATCATCTCCGCCATACCCATATTGACGATATCCCCGTCACGCAGATTGATCTCTGCCGGGCTTCCCGCGCCCTCCAGCACAACAATGTCATGCTCTGCCGCCAGGCTATTGTATATCTCGTGGATCATCGCTTTCAGCTGGGGTTTATAGCGGTGATATTCCGCCGCATCCATACTGTTTGTCACTTTTCCCATCAGAATCACCTGGGAGCGACGGTCAGAGGTTGGCTTAAGCAAAATCGGATTCATGCGTACATCGGGTTCGATACCGGCTGCTTGGGCCTGAAATATCTGCGCGCGGCCCATCTCTTTACCGTCGCGGGTTATCCCTGAATTAAGTGCCATATTTTGTGATTTGAACGGCGCGCAGTGGTAGCCGTCCTGAGAGAAAATCCGACAGAATCCGGCGGCTAATACACTTTTTCCAACGTCGGAAGCCGTACCCTGAATCATCAGTGAAAATGCCATACCTTTACCTTGTGTTATCTGGCTGAAACAGACTTTGCTGTTGCAGTTGTGCAAACAGTGCCTGCTCTGTTTTACAGAGCGGGAGCCCGGTTTCACAGTGGAGTTTGACCAGCCATGGCTGTTCCAGCCCGGCCGCAATAATCATCTCTTTTTGCAGAAAAACGGACTCTGAGGTACCGTGGCCACGCACTTCTCCGTGTGACATCACGTAAATACCATCACAGACCTGGTAAATCAGATCGATATCATGACTGGAAATGACAATATGTGTCCCGGCTGCGGCAATGCGCGCCAGCAACTCAATCATCTGCTGACGCCCGGCGGGATCTAACCCTGCGGTGGGTTCATCAAGCAGCAGATAATCTGACTGCATCACCAGCGCCCCGGCAATCGCCACGCGTTTTTTCTGCCCGAAGCTCAGGTGTTGTATCGGTTTGTCGCGAAACGCCAGAGCGTCTACCAGATGCAAGGCATCATCGGTCCGGCGTTTGATCTCCTCTTCATCGATTCCGAGATTACGCAGAGCGAAGGCGATATCACTGTCCACATCGGTATAAAAAATCTGCATATCGGGATCCTGGAATACCGTGACCACATGCTGACGTAGTTCCAGAAGCGATTTCTTATCGTATTTTAGCGGCTTACCCTGCCACTGTACCTGTCCTTGCTGGGGCTTCAGAATACCGGACAAATTCATAAACAGCGTTGATTTTCCGCAGCCGTTGGCTCCGATAATCCCGGTTATCTGGTGTTCGCTAAAATCCATGGTCAGGCTTTTCAGAATATTTTCATCCTGATAGCGAAAAGTAAGGTCAGTAACGGCGAGCCCAGGAGTGTGAGTCACAGATGGAAATCTCCCTGGTAGAGCTTCACATTCAGCGCAACCGACATTTGCTGATAGCGCATCATAACGCGGGAAAATAGCATCGTGACCAGCATCGCCAGAGAGCGGTATCCGGTATGGAGGTTACGGTAGCCAAAACGCAGGGATTGGGCGTGGTAAATGGCCGCGGCCTCTTCCAGAAAAATAAAAATAAAGCGCCAGGTCAGCAGGATCTGCTCGATCAGCACCACAGGCAGATGGGCGCGTTTCATCAGTTTGATCAGCTGTTCAAACGGCATATTGAGTACAAACCAGAAGGTGGCGGCGAGAGAGGCCATACTGCGCCAGAAGGTCTGGTTCGCCGTGGCCAGGCCAATCGGGTCGAGGCCAATCCAGTAGTGGCCTACCTGAATACTCCACAGCAGAGAGTCCGGTGTACGGGCAAAGGAAATAATTATCGCCACCAGGCCTACAGAAAGAAAACTGAACGGGATCAGCAGCCATTTCAGGTAGCGGAACGGCGATATCCGTAGCAACCAGCAGGTAAACCCGGAAATAAACAGCAGTAAAGCGACCTGGCCCGCGGGTGGCAGGCCCATCGCCAGAACGATCATCACCACCCAGAAAGCAAACTTCATCCCCGGGGAGCGCTGGCGCCAGCGGCTCTGATAACTCAGTGCATCAAGATTCTGCATTTTTCCGGCCAATGCGGTAGTAACCCAGCACGTAGAAAATCACCGCTGTGCCCAGACAGCCTTGCAAGGTAAACAGCAGGCTTTCAATTTCGCCGCTGGCGGGCTCATACAGAGACTCAAACCAGGGTTGATAATCTGGCGCGATAGCAAGGATCTGCTGCTCTGCCTGATTATCGGAACCACCATATTCCCCACCGTGATTGATAAAGAACGGGAGGATAAAAATTACGGCAGTCAGAAACAGTAAAATCAGCGTCTTTTTCATGCCCGTACCTCATCATGTATCAAATCACGTTTAACCAGCTGATCGTAGACCAGCACGGTCAGCAGACCTTCTGCAATGGCAATCGGTAGCTGTGTCACGCAGAAAATACCCATAAATTTCAGAATGGCTGCGCCCATTCCCATCTGGGGATCCGGGAAGGCAACGCCAAGCTGTACCGAGGTGACAAAGTAGGTCGTTAAGTCCGCGACCACTGCCACAAGGAAGACACAGATATCTTTACGCCACCCCAGTCTGGTGGTGAAACGCCAGACCAGATAACCGACGATAGGCCCGATAACGGCCATCGACATTCCGTTAGCGCCAAGGGTAGTCAGGCCGCCGTGCGCCAGCAGTAACGCCTGGAATAGCAGTACAATGGAGCCGAGCACGGCGACCACCGATGGCCCGAATAAGATAACGGCCAGCGCCACCCCGGTGGGATGAGAGCAACTGCCGGTGACTGAAGGGATTTTCAGGGCCGAAAGCACAAAGATAAAGGCCCCGCAGAGTGCCAGCAGTACTTTTTGGTTGGCATCTTCCTGAACAATGGCTTTCAGACGGACAATCCCTGCGGCAAGAAACGGCAGGAAAATCAGCCACCAGGCGAGCGCCCACATCGGGGGTAAAAAGCCTTCCATAATATGCATGGCAAAAGCTTCCTGAGGGGCAATCGTCAGTAGAATGGCGACACCGGCACCGGTTAGCGAAAACCGTGAGAGTTTCTGTTGCATGATGACCTCACCGAATCATTTACGGGTTTTATTAATTAATATCGTTGAGAAATAGGGCAGTGTCTGTTCGTCGTCTATCTCATCCAGACGTCTCCAGCACTGTTCATTTTCCAGTGTGGCATCGGACATCAGGATGGCATGTTCAAAGAGAGAGTGGCGGCGGAGCAGATCGCGTACCTGTTGTAAACGACCATAGACTTTCATTAATACGATACATTCATGATTTATAATTGCCTGCTCCAGGGCTTCTGGTGATGCGGTACACGGCATCACAACAAGGCTCTGGTTTTCCATTGCCAGCGGTAAAGACGCCCGGGATGCGATAGCCGCAAACGAGGTCACGCCCGGAATGATTTCCAGCCATGGCTGGTTACCGATACGCTCCAGCAAGGAGACCCAGGTGCTGAACAGCATGGTGTCGCCAAGGGTGATAAAACCGACTTTTTTACCCTCAGCCACATCTTCCTGAATCCGTTTCGCCACATCATCCCAGACGGCTTCTTTCGCTTCCCGCGGGGCTTTCATCAGAAAGTGATAGGTTTTTACCGCAGTTTTAGCGGTGAGGTATGGCTCGACAATGGTATGTGCCAGGCTCGGGGCATCTTTTTTACCCGCGGGTGCATACAGAATATCCAGTTCACCGAGAACTCTGGCGCCACGTACGGTGATAAGGTCACTGGCACCAGGCCCGGTGCCAATGGCATAGAGTTTGCCTTGCGGGTTTTTTGTTTGCTGGTTCATCGGTAGAAATTACTCCCTGCTGTCCATTACCTGTGTCAGATGCTCGACAAACATCTGGCGGATCATATTGTTCTCACCTAACCCTTGTAACCACGGCGTTGCCGCAATTCCGGCTTGCTCCAGCTGCGTTTTCCAGGATTCTTCTTCATCGGAGGCCATATCATTAATCGCGTGGTCACCGGCAACCAGCATCAGCGGCATCAGGTGTACTTTACGGATGTTCTCTTCTTTCAGGCCCTTAATCACCAGGCTGATTTCCGGATAGCTTTCCACTGCGCCAACGCGTCCGGGAAAACCGATATGAATCATCATATGATCGAGGCAGGCGTAAGCGGAGAAAGCGTGATGCGTCGCACCGTGCCCCATAAAGACCACGCGCTCATCCTCTTCGAGTGAGGGTAACTGTAAGTGCAGGGCATCAATCAGCTGGGCGTAATCTTCAAAACTGCTCAGGAGTGGTTTACCCACGCGCAGAGAGCGGAAGAGTGGGCGGTATTTTTCGACCTGGCTAATAATTTTTTCATATTCGTCCCCATTAATCACATGCAGGGACTGAATCGCCACATCCTCATAACCCTGTTCATGCAGATGGCGTAGTATCTCTTCAGGATTATGAATATGTAGATTATCGCGCTGCTTTAGCTTTCGGATAATCATGCTTGAGGTGAAGGCGCGGAAAAAATCACGATCGGGGAACGCGGCGGCGAGCTGTTTTTCACAGCTTTCGATATTTTTTTCACGGGTTCCCGGATAACTGGTGCCGAAACTAATCACTAATAACGCTTTTTTCATTTCATCATCTCAGTCAATCAACAGTCAGAAAAACGGGATGCCAGATACTGCTCGACCCCGCAAAGATCCTGCAATTCTGTTACCTCACCCGATACCCGGATCTGCGGGCGTACCAGGACAATGCAGGGGATACCCAGCGCCAGGCAGGGCTGCACTTTCTCACTGAACCCTCCCTGAGTGCCGGACTCTTTAGTGATAACCACATCAGCGCCGCAGTAGCGGTAAAAGGCCTGGTTAAATTCAGCCGAAAATGGCCCTTTGAGAGCAAAGATCTGATCAACCGTCATCCCATAGGATTCACATTGTTCCAGCACTTCCCGGGTTGGCAGAACGCGTGCCAGTACCGTCTTCCCTGGCAGACGAGCAAGATAGTCTGCCAGCTGTTTGCTGCCGGTGGTCAGCAGGACTCGTTGCCCCAGACGCATCGCCAGTTCACAGGCGCTATCGATAGAATCCATTTTGTAAATCAGCGGGTTATCAACCGTATCAATGTCACTTGGACGGTTATAACGCATCAAAGGGATACCCAGCTTGTGCTGCACTTGCAGAATATTGTCGCTGAGTAGCGCCGCGTAAGGATGTGAAAGATCGACCAACTGGCGGATCCCGCGGCGGCGGCAGAAATCAGCCATCGCCTCTGCATCCATCCTGCCTTCAAGGATCTCTCCTTTTAATCCTGCGGCCTGCTGCACCCCGGCTGAGGTTGCGACCGAGAGCAGATAGCCTATTCCCCGGGTATCCAGTCGCTCACAGAGCTGGCGGGCATCACTGGTCCCACCGAAAATAAGCAGTCCGCAGTCACTCACAGTTTGTATCCTCGTGGCGTTATCATCAGGCCATCACTGATATAGGTAGACTGGTTACCGACGATGACCAGGCTTGTCATATCCACGCGATCGAAAGCCATTTCAGAGAAGGTCGTTATCCATTTTTCCTCTTTCTTACGGGCTGCGGCTTTGACGACGCCGACGGGCGTTGTGGCGGCTTTATAGGGAGCCATTAACTCAAATGCGCGGGCAAGATGGCCTTCACGGCCACGACTGCGTGGGTTATAAAAACAGATAACAAAGTCAGCGTCCGCCGCCGCTTTGATGCGTTTTTCGATAACATCCCAGGGGGTGAGCAGGTCACTGAGGCTGATATGGCAGAAATCGTGCATCAGCGGTGCGCCCAGCAGCGAGGCGGCGGCAATACTCGCCGTTATGCCCGGAACCACGCGTACCTGAATATCACGTTTTTCTTTGGTGACTATCTCAAGAATAAGCCCGGCCATACCGTAGATACCGGCATCGCCGCTACACACCATGGCGACATTTTTTCCTTGCTGCGCCAGATCGATAGCCAGATTACAGCGCTCAATCTCTTTGCACATGCCGGTTTTAATCACCTCTTTATCACCTACCAGCGGCTTCACCAGGTGGGTATAGGTTTTATATCCCACAACGATATCCGCCTCTTTCAGAGCGGTGATGGCTTCTTCGGTCATCATGGCTTCACTGCCAGGGCCAATACCTATAACGGTCAACATACTCTTTTTGCTCCTAACGTAATGGTGATCCCCTGGGTTTTACAGGTTTGTCCTATCAGACAGCCCTTGCTCATCAGCCAGGCGACGGGTCGGGATACACTCCCGATACCGATGGTTTTTTTGACAAATTCGGAGGCAGGGAACTGTACCGCTATCGGCGCAAGTTCCTCGGTGCTAAACAGGGTAAACGGCACCTGATAGTGAGCAGCAACTGC
This sequence comes from Klebsiella sp. BIGb0407, assembly GCF_024807845.1. Lineage (GTDB taxonomy): Bacteria > Pseudomonadota > Gammaproteobacteria > Enterobacterales > Enterobacteriaceae > JGM124. The sequence continues at coordinate 73,576 of NZ_JANUEQ010000010.1, read as the reverse complement.
CAGCAGCGCAGGTTCCTGTGCTTTCAGGGTAATACTGCCGATAGCACAGACGGCTTGTGGTAGCAGATTGTTTTCTGTCAACTGCTCAGCGAATAACCGCAGAGCGGTATCGGCGTCTGCGTCTTTGCGACACCCCATACCGGCAACTATCCTGCGCGGGATCAGTTTGTACACTGGCACCGGGAGCAGCACTTCTTCACAGTGGTAACTGACGCAAACCAGAGCATCGAGAGCGGGAAGAGACTGCAGATCCGTAACCGGGATAAGCCCGGACAAAGCATAGTTATCTTGCTCTGCCGCCATATCCGGATGCCACCAGATACCGATACGTTCTCCGCTAACCAGCATCTGGTTCAGGGTTTTAACCGTGGAGCGGAAATTATTGAAAGTGGCATCCATATCCCGGGCAAGCAGGTCAAAACTGGTGAGTTGGTTAACATCCGTTGCGGTGGTTATCACCGCCTGACCGCCCATTCTGTCCGCCAGCCAGACCGCCAGTTCATTGGCGCCGCCAAGATGGCCGGAAAGCAGGCTGATGACAAATTCCCCTTTCTCATCCAGTACAATGACGGCCGGGTCACTCATTTTGTCTTGAATCACCGGGGCGAGCACACGCACGGTTATCCCGGTTGCGCCAATCACAATCAGGGCATCATGACTGGCAAATGCTTGCTGTAATGTGGCGGCAAAACCGTTATGAAACGGCTCAAAACCCTCTGATACGAGTTTTGAGCTGGTGTAGCAATGCACCTGAAGAAGCGGGCGGATCTTCTCCGCCAGCGCTTTGCCGCCGGGCGTTAAGCAAAAGAGCGCAATGCGCTTAGCGGGAAGCTTTGCGATACTCATGGCTGAAGCCTGCATCATAGAGTTTTGAATAGTGATATTCGTCGCCGAGAAACGGCCCTACCAGAATCAGGGCGGTTTTACGGATTTTTGCTTCGCGCACGGCTTGGGCTATTTCTGCCAGAGTGCTACGCAGCACCTGACAATCCGGCCAGGTGGCCTTGTACACCACGGCAACCGGGGTTGTTTCCGGGTAACCACCTTCAGTCAGCTGTTCCACCACCCCTTTGATATCCTGAACCGAGAGGAATATCGCCATCGAGGTCTGGTGGGCGGCAAAGCTACGCAGGCTCTCTTTTGGCGGCATCGGCGTGCGGCCTTCGATGCGGGTGATAATCAGACTCTGGGAGACTTCCGGTACCGTGTACTCCACGCCCAGTTCGGCTGCTGCTCCAAGGAATGAGCTAACGCCAGGGATAGCGCTAAAACCGATATTGTGTTCCGCCAGCACTTCACCCTGTTCACGGATAGAGCCGTAAAGTGAGAGGTCACCGGTTTGCAGACGCACCACCAGTTTGTGACTTTTCACACCCTCGACCATTACGGTAATGATGTCCTCAAGCGTCATCGAGGCGCTGTCGTAGCAGGTGACGCCTGCTTTGCAGTAGTCCAGCAGGTCCGTATTGATAAGAGAACCGGCATAAATGACGATGTCAGCCTGCTGTAAAATACGATAGCCTTTCAGGGTGATAAGAGAGATATCCCCGGGCCCGGCTCCGACAAACCATACTTTCTGAGGGTCAAATTGTTCAGCCACAGCAGGCCTCCTTACGGCACGAAATAAGATAGGTAGGGTTATTGGGTTTAAAGTAGTAACTGTGCCCGAGTGCGGTCATATTTCCGGCCTGGAGTTCACAGCAGTCCAGTTCGGATACCGCGCACTGTTTCAGGTGAGCAATGGCTTGTGTCAGGTTATCTTGCAAGATAAAGGTCATCACCAGGCTGCCGTCACCGCGCAGATGGTCGAGGGCCCAGTCGATAATGTCCGTAAGGTTTCCGCCCGTGCCGCCGACAAAGATGGCGTCGGCTTTTTCTGTCAGTTCCACCGGCGCATAGGCGTCAATTACCCGGATCTGCGGGCAATTGAAATGGCGACAGTTCTCTTTAATCAGCGCCAGCGCTTCCGGTTTTTTCTCGATAGCAATAATTTCAAGTTCCGGATGATTGAGGGCGGCCTCAATCGCGATACTGCCGGTACCCGCACCCACATCAATCAGAAGCCGCGCCTTGGATAAGTCGAGCCGTGACAGGGCGAGTGCTCGTACCGGTTCTTTGGTCATCGGGATCTTTTGTCCACGCAGAAAAAGGTCGTCTTTCATCAGGAAATCACACTGTTTTGTTTATCAATTAACACCACATTCATGTCGTAATCTCCGCTGACTTCTTCGGCATTGAGGAGGGTTATGCGCTCATTACGACCGGAGAGATTTTCGCCGATGACCATCATGCGGTTCTGACCGCGCTGGCAGATTTCGGCCGCTATCTCTTTCGGGCCGATTTTGCTGTCTGTCACCATGGCGATACGCTCATGAGCGAGAAGCCAGTCGAAATCAGGTTTGCGGTTATGGCTGCTGGTGAGATAAATATCATTCATATCTATCCCTATCTGGGCACAGAGATACTGTACGGAGCTGATACCCGGCACGATTTGCACTTGTTCAGGCGCGAAGGTTTCGCAGATACGTTTGCCGATGCCAAAAAACATCGGGTCACCGGACGCCAGAACGACAATATGACTTTCAAGGTGTTCTGCTATCCAGCTCATCAACCCGTCGATATCGGCATCAATAATTCGGGTTTTTGTTGTTGGCCCGGCAAATTCATCCAGGTGACGCTTAGCGCCGATTACTATCTCTGCGCCGGAGATAACATCGACTGCCCGCTGGGTCAGGTATGCTTCTGAACCCGGTCCTACACCTGCGACATAAATCATCGGAATCCCTCCGTGATGGCACTGACCGGGCGGTTGCTCCCCAGTACCTGATTATCAAACGAGAATAAAATGGCGTCACAGTGCGGTGGCGTATCAGAGAAACGCAGCATCTGATTAACCCGGTCACAGATTTTTTCTGCAATCCGGGGGTAGACCGCCTGCCAGCCCTGGGCATTGATAAGTTCGATAGCGGCTTCGGTCGTCGTGCAGTTATCGACTTCCTGTAGCAGAGAAAGGGGAGCACCAATCAGAGCGAGATTGGAGATCAGGGTTTCCATTCGCGCATCGGCGATATGGCTGTGGGTATGGAAAACACCCGCGGCAATTTTTACCAGCTTGCCGAAATGTCCGAGGATCACGACCTGCTCAAATTTCAGTCGCGTCGCTTCCTGCAACATATAGCCGACAAAATTACTCATGGTGACCACACAGGCGCCGTCCAGCCCGAGCTGTTCGCTGGCGAAACGTTCCCCGTGGTTACCCGGCACCAGGAAGATGCGAGTCATTCCCTGGGCGCGTTTCATTTCCAGCTCGATAGAGAGGGAGCGTTTCCAGCTTTCCTCCGACATGGGCGTGACAATGCCGCTGGTGCCGATAATAGAAATACCGCCGAGGATGCCGAGGCGGCCGTTGTAGGTTTTTTTTGCTCGCTCTTCCCCTTCCGGGGCAAAAATAGTGATATCCGCGCCCCGGTTCGGGCCTATCGCTTCCCGGACCGCCGCTTCGATGGTTTGCAGCGGCGTTTTGTTGATGGCAGCATGGCCAATCGGCAGACCGACGCCGACCTTGGTTACCCGGCCAACGCCTTCCCCACCATCAATATTGATGATTCCGCTGTTGTTTACGCTAATACGGGCGAAAATGAGCATGCCATGGGTGGCGTCAATATCATCCCCGCCATCTTTGCGAATGGCGGCGGTGGCTGATTGCCCGTAAATTAGCGGCTCTTCTACGTTCAGATTCAGCGTCACACCCGATGGCGTGACAATCGAAACCTGCTGGATAACCTCCTGGCGTAACACCATCAAAGCCGCAACTTTGGCCGCCGCGGTGGCGCAGGATCCGGTGGTATATCCTTTACGCAGCGCCTTGCCTTTGTGCCAGACGACATCGCTACCGTTATCGTTCGGGCTTAGGGTGTTTTCCTGTGCCATGATTAGGCCTCCGGCATCCGGTAAACGATGGCGTTGATAATCGCAGCGGCGACGTTACTGCCCCCTTTGCGTCCGAGCGCCGCGATACAGGGCAGCTCACTTCTTGCAAGGGCATCTTTGGACTCTGCCGCACCGACAAAACCGACCGGAACGCCGATAACCGCAACCGGTTTTTCACTGTGTTCTAACAGGCGGAAGAGGGCCGTCGGGGCATTGCCGAAGACAAAAATCTTCTCTCCGGGTTCCTGCATCGCGATGTCCACGGCCGCCATGGATCGCGTTATTTGTTGTGCTTTGGCGGCTTCAACCACCCGCGGGTCGCTGATATAGCAGCGGCACTCTGAGCCATATTTCGCCAGGCGGGTTTTGTTAATTCCGGAGAGTGCCATGGTGGTATCGGTATAGAGGGTGCAGCCACGCAGAATGCCATCGCGCAGGCTTTCAATGACATGGTCAGAAAAATGCAGAATATCCAGCCAGTCAAAATCAGCCGTCGTGTGGATAGCGCGTTTGATAATGGCCGCATGATCCTCACTGGCGAAACGATATTCCGGCCTTGTCTCACGGATAATGTCATCGATAATCAGAAAGCTATTTTTTTCGATTTCCTGCGGTTGTTGTAGATAACTCATCATTTTCCCTTACTCTATCCCTGCATCAGCAGATAAATGGCAGCAAATAGCACCAGGGCTGCTAAAGAGGTCACCCACATCAGCCGTATGGTGCTGAGAATGTCCTCAGCCTGGATGTCACGGGTATCGTCACCGAGCCATGGTTTATCCACTAACTGTCCGAAATAGGTATTCGGCCCGCCCAGACGTACGCCGAGCGCCCCGGCAACCGTCGATTCAGACCAGCCACTGTTGGGGCTGCGGTGGTTAGCGTGGTCACGTAACCCAATATGGAAAGCCGCCCGATAACGGTATTTCAGAACCCAGGCGGCGAAGGTGAATAGCAGCCAGCTGAGACGGGCCGGAATATAGTTGGCAACATCATCCGCCCGGGCCGAGAACATGCCGATATCGCCGTACTTGTCATTTTTATAGCCGACCATAGAGTCCAGGGTATTCACGGCTTTATAGGCCATCGCCAGCGGGGCACCGCCGAGTAATAAAAAGAACAGGGGAGCAATGACGCCATCGACGGTATTTTCTGCGACAGTTTCCGTTACCGCGCGGGTGATTTGTGGCGGGGTCAGTTCCCGGGTATCACGCCCGACTATCCAGGATAATTTTTCCCGACTCTCTATCAGGTCACCCGCTTTCAGCGCGTGATACACCCGCATCGCCGCATCCTGTAAACAGCGGGTAGCAAGCGTGGTATAGGTCATCCAGATAACAAGAATCCAGCCGAGAGGGGTTGCAAGATAAAAAGCCAGCGCCAGCAGGGCGTAACTGATAAGCCAGGTCCCCCCGACCACCACTATCCACAGCACCATTCCGCCCAGACGTAGCGCGGTTCTGCTCTGACAGTGGCGACGAATAACGGTTTCGGTTTTACGAATAGCATGGCCAATCCAGCGAATGGGATGTGGCCAGTGCTCCGGGTCACCGAGGCGCCAGTCAAGCAGGAATGCGATAAACCAGCTGAGTAGCGTCATAACACACTCCGGGCCAGCGCAAACCAGTTATCCAGTAACCCGGGGCGCTGGGCAAAATGCACATGCAAATAACTGGCAAAGGTATTACCGAGCTGATAGCCACCGCTCCAGCGTTTCAGGATTTTACCGTCGCGTTGTTTCGTAAACTCAAAAGCGGGTGCCAGGTGAGTGGAAAAGTCAGAATAGTGGAACTCATGCCCACGCAGAGATTCACCCGCTTTGACCAGCGTCGTATCGGTCAGAGCGGTACCTTCGCAGTAACCAAAACGCTTCAGGCGGTTACCCATAGTGCTGTGGCCGGCAATAATACCGGTCATCGGAAATGTATTGCCGTTACTATCAGTCAGGGTTTCACCGAGATACATCAGCCCACCGCACTCGGCATAAACAGGGATACCACGTTGATGCGCCGCCAGCAGTGCTTCCCGCATGGAGACATTGGCCGCCAGCTTTTCTGCATACACTTCCGGGTAACCGCCGCCGATATAAATCATGTGGCAGGGATCGGGCAGTGCACTGTCATTTAGCGGACTGAAGGTGACAATTTTTGCGCCACTCTCGCACAGTAAATCGAGGTTATCGGGGTAATAGAAGTTAAATGCGGCATCATCCGCCACCGCGACGGTCAGGCCATATCCTGCATTGTGCGTGGCTAATGCCAGCGGGGTATTATCTGGTGGTGCCTGCCAGTTTGTCAGGGCAAGCAGCTTATCCACCTCGATGGTTTTTTCAATCTGGTCGGCCAGGCGCTGCCAGCGTTCTGCCTGTAGCCCTTGTTCCTGCGGTGGGACAAGCCCCAGATGGCGGGAGGGGAGTTGAATATCGTCCATGACCGGCAAATATCCGAGTACCGGAATATGGCAGTAGTGTTCAATCGCCTGTTTCAGTAACTGGAAATGGCTCTCACTGTTAACGCGGTTAACCAGCACGCCGGCGATATTCAGTGTCGGATCAAAGTGCTGGAACCCCATTACTGTCGCGGCAATAGAGGTGGAAACCGCTTTACCGTCGACCAGCATAATCACCGGGCAGTTGAGCTGCTTTGCCATCGCGGCGGTACTACAGTAGTGAGGATCGGTGCCGAAACCGTCATACAACCCCATCACCCCTTCAATCACGGCGATATCTTTGTCCTGCATATAGCGGCAGAACTGTGAGTGGATAACAGGCTCTGGCAGCATAAAGGCGTCCAGATTACGGGAAGGAACAGCCGTGACAGCGGTATGCCAGCTGCTGTCGAGGTAATCCGGGCCGACTTTACAGGGCTGAACCCGCAGTCCGCGTGCACTCAGTGCCCGCATGATCCCAAGGGAAAGGGTTGTTTTACCACAACCACTGCTGGTCCCTGCTATCATGAAAACCTGTTTTTGTGCCTTATTCATACGCTACCTTGGACAGAATATTTTTGCCAAAAAATTCCTGCAGACAGGAAAGAAAAGAATCAAAAGTTAACCAGCTGCTGGTCTTTTAATCATTATAAATAATAATGAGCATGACTGGTCGTGGCGTTAAAATATAATTATCATTTATTTAACATTGCCGATTTTTGATATACTGTGTTTTTTTAGGCTATATAAAATCGACTTCAATAAACCACAAAACCCGGTCTTTATATATCAGCTTATTGCAGTTTGTGAGTTTCTTCACATAAACACTTTGTGTGTGATCAAAATAAATAATTATATTTCGATAAATATGAATGAGTGTTAATTGAATGGTTTTATTTATTACTGCTTGTTAATAGCGCTTTAAATAATAATTACCATTATGTTGTTATTATTGGTGTTGTTTAGTGGTTTAAATGTGAAAGTATATTGTTTTCAATGTGTTGAATTTTCATTGCTTTGGCCTCGTATATCATATTTTTTATTTGATGAGTCTGTTTTTAATATCTTATTTTGATATTTTAATCTGCCTTAACTCAATAATTCAAAATATTGAACTGAACGGTTTTTATTGCATATTTATTGTGAATAGATCAAAGAATAAAGGTTCCGACTAATTAACACTGCCGCTTATCTACAACACATCATTAATAAATGTATTTTTTATCGCCACCTGATGTCGCATATCACTAATAAAGTGAAGTGCTTTTTTCATGTGCTTTAATCTGATTGATAAGGCAATAAAATGAGCAAAGGTAAAGTATGGCTGGTCGGAGCGGGTCCCGGAGATGCATCATTAATTACGGTGAAGGGGCTTCACTGTATACGCTATGCCCAGGTACTGGTACATGACCGTCTTGTTAATCCCGAACTGATAGCCTGTGCGCCAGCAGAATGCACAATCATTAATGTCGGAAAAACGCCAAATCACCATCCGGTCGCACAGGAAGAGATTAATGCCATCCTGGTGAAATATGCCGCGGCAGGTAACAATGTGGTGCGTCTGAAAGGTGGTGATCCTTATGTTTTCGGCCGTGGCGGAGAAGAAGCTGAATTTCTGGCGCAGCATGGCCTGGATTTTGAGGTTGTTCCGGGGATCAGCTCTTCAATCGGCGGGCTGGCCTACGCGGGGATCCCGGTTACCCACCGCGATTACGCCTCAAGCTTCCATGTCGTTACCGGCCATATGTGCCAGGGTAACGAGCCCCAGAACTGGAGTGCGCTCGCCGCGCTTCAGGGGACACTGGTTATTTTGATGGGCATGACCCGGCTGGCCGAAATCAGCCAGCTTTTGATAAGTTACGGTAAATCACCTGATACGCCAGCAGCAGTGGTGATGTATGCCAGCCAGCAGCGTCAGCAGGTGGCGGTGGCGACGCTTGCGACATTACAGGAAGAGGCGACCAGGCGTAAATTGCATGCTCCGGCTTTGATTGTGGTCGGGGATGTCGTGAACTTGCATCAGGTCCTGGCCTTTGCAGCGACGCAGATTGATATCACTCAGGAGACGCTATTAGATACCGCATCCTGGTCAACTCCTTAAAATAATGAACGTCCGGTTGCACAGTCCGGATGATTAAAAAGGTATTTCAATGGCTGAGGCATATTGTCCGGCGTCCTGTGGAGAGCTGCTGCAGGGCTGGATCCTTGGAGGCGAAAAACTGGTTTCCTGTCCTATCAACTGGTACAGCTTTGTCTCTGTTGAAGAGGGAGCGCCATTGAAGCTGGAACGGCCTCGTATGCGGCAGATGTTAGAGAGGGTGCTTGAGCATCTGGATATTGCGCCAGATGCTACCCGTATTTTACGGATTGAATACCAGTCGACCATCCCGGTAGGTAAAGGGCTTGCCAGCAGCACGGCGGATATTGCCGCCGTCGCCCAGGCTACCGCGCGCTTTTACGGTCATGAATTATCACCAGACACGTTGTCGAAGCTGTGCGTGACGGTGGAGCCGACAGATAGCACGCTTTTTCCCTCTCTGACGCTGTTTGACCATCAGACGGCACAGACACAGATAGCACTCGACTGGTCGCCAGAGCTGCAGCTGCTAATACTGGAAAGTCCGGATGTGATACTGACGGAAGATTTTCATAAACGCGATCGTCGTGGCGCACTGCTGGCACGGGAATCCGTGCTTGCTGAGGCCTGGCGGCTGCTTAACGCTGCCTGTGAACAGCGGGATCCAGGGCTTCTGGGCGAAGCCGCCACGCTAAGTACCCTCGCCAGCCAGGATTTGCTACCCAAACCCGGCTTTCGTGAACTCTCTGCTCTGGTGGAGAAGGGCGCTATTTATGGCCTGAATGTTGCGCACAGCGGTAGCGTGGTCGGGCTTATCTATGATGAGCGATTGCACGATAAAGCGTTTATTTATCACTGGCTCCAAAAGTATCGGCTAGGGCAATTTTATCCTCAGGTACATGAGGTCTGTATGACCAGAGGGGGGGTTCGCTAACCAGCCGGAACTTACGCCGATTTTCCCGCCTTTACTGAAGAGGGCACCCTGCTATCAGCAAAAGGAAATTTTGACTAAGTGGCGATTTTTGTAAGATTTCTGTGTGGCATACAGGGAATATAAATCATCGTTTCTTCAGGGATGAATAACATGACAAGAGCGCTGGCCTGCCTGGGTGACAAAACCCGCTACGGGGAAATTATTACAGCCACAGCGAGCTGGTTTGAAGAGCATAAACCCATTGCCCGCACTGGTGACAAGGCATCTTGCAGTCAATGCAAAGGGTACTTTGAGATCCTCGCTTCAGCACAGGACTGGCTGGAAGAAGGGAAAGCCTATGCTGCAACCGGTGACAGGGTGCTATGCCGTTGCCCCGATCATTATATCTATGGGTCTGCTACGCAATTTATCCGTACAGGATTGGGCTCCCTTACCTCCCGCAATACCCGTCAGTCATCTGTGCCCGCACAACAGGGGGAAGATGCCAGTCCCCGGAACAGTATTCGGTTCCAGTGTATCGGTGATGATGGCCAGCTGCTGATTCATTGTCGCTATACCCTGATATTTCCGGACGACCGTTCTGAAGCTGGGATCACTGATGGCCAAGGGATGACTGCGTGGCATTTAGCTGAATCAGCTGAAGATATTAACCTGCATATGTTAACGGATTAATTATGGCTATTTATCATCTCAGCACTCGTATTAATTCGAATGTTCCGGTGAGTGCCTTGCGCTATGATTTGATTATTTATAGAATGGATTCTAATCGAATTAAATATACTCTGGTGGATGTTAAACAGCAGTCATTTCAGGAAAACTATGAAACACAGAGTCATATGACCGAAAATATTAATGAGTCACTCACGACCATTTATATTATGGAGGTAATGCTTTACCGGAAAACAATGTTACATATGCGCCCTGTTACTCCAGTACCTTTCACTAAAATGTACACTCTGGAAGAGTTTGCGTCGGGTAAAGCCTGGTCTGCAATTAAACGAGAAAACCCCTGCTATTTTGAATCAACAGGAACAATGAAACCTGTGAGCCAGGGAGGCGAAACCAAACAAATCAGAATTACTATCCCGGAGCGGGCATTTATTGCAAAGAAATATCCTGTTGGAACACCACTGGATCCGTTTGAGAAAAAAAGAATCGAAGTTGATATCGAAGACCGCTTTTATCATCGTTCTTACCCTACTCAAAATAATGCCAGTGTATGCGGCTCTGCGGCATTTTTTTACTGTCTGCAAATAGACCGTCCTGATATATATGCCCAGGCTGCAAGGGAGCTGTGGCGCTACGGTAAAACAAAAATTGGTGGGCTTAAGATAGAACCGAGTGAGGGATGTCGTCATCCATATGGTGAATTCCATGGTTCTGATATAAAAACCATTTCGGGTCTTGACTGGATGACTCTGGCAGGGCTGAGGGATTCAGAAAATATGCTATTCAGTTTTGATGGCCTTGATTCTCCCGTTGCAGGGGTAACAATGTGGCAGACACTGGCTGGGTGGTTTGAAAAAGCCGGTTATGAAAAAATATTCAGTAATGTAGGGCCTTTTCAGGCAGGTATTCAAGGGATAAATGATTTAAATGAGTATATCTACAAAGGTTATAAAGTTGTCACCCTTATTAATGATAGTTTATTGAATGGGAGTTCATCGGAAAAAATGACAGTGCCCACACACTGGATTGTATGGGGTGGTCCTGTAACGCAAGATGTTAATGGAGCTGTACATCTGAAATTATTTTCATGGGGAAAAGCGGAAAACCAAATAAAATATTTTTCGGATATGTCATTTTTTATTAAACGATTTTTCGGAGGTATGGTTTTTAAACCATTAAGATAAATGAAAATCATACGGATACTTATTATTTTTGGGGTGTTTTTTATTTCAGCATGTAGCTTGCTCAGTCCGAAGGCAGAGTATATTCCAGAAAGTAGCAAATTAAAGTCAGCTTCACTAGGGATTCCTTATATGACTAAAATAGATATTATTGGGGGAGCAGTCATGGGAGGGTGGTATGATCAACAACCCGATTATAAGGCTGGCACTGTTACACCATCTGATGCAGGTATTTCCCTACGAAATTGCTTATTACCTGAGGACAGTACAGACAAGACAATGCTTTCTAAAAAACCGCGCTATAATGGAAATTGCGTTGAGGTTTATGGAACGCCTACCAGACCAGGGGTGATAAAAATAAAGATAGCAGGAGGGATGTATGGGCATATGTTTGCCCCTTGCAGTTATTTCAGTAAAGATTATACATTGACCGTTATTGAACCATAAGCCTGATATTCCCTTGTAAGGGGTTTCAAGAGGGCTGTTTAATGAAAATAGAATTTATATATTCACAATGTTCAATATGATATTCAGGGATGATTGGGAATGGAGCTCCTATGTTTAAATCTTGTACCCTGGTACTGGCGGCATTAATAGCATTTTGTACCCTGGCACACGCGAACATGCGTGCGCCGATGCGCATTGAGTATGCTCCTTCTTTTTCTTTGAACGCTCCGAAAGCCAGCCAGCTTATTGTAGAGAAAGAAAAGCTGAATATCGATTGCGGCTACCAGTATTGTGAAGTGCAGGCAGTTTACTTTATCCGTTCAGAGATATCGGAAGAACTGGCATTTGAGTTTATTCTGCCAAAAAATACGCCTGTTGAGGCGAGAGTGACGGGAACCCTGCGGCCGACCAGGGTGACACAGGATGAATCACAAACCTGGACATTGCCTGAATGGCGCTCACGGCATCTGCCGCTTTATCAGGCGGCATTTAGCGGGAACATCAGGGCTGGCATGAATATTATTAATATTAAATATCGCCAGCCGTTAACCATTCTGGAAAGAAGCTATGGTTATTTTACTGACGGTCGCTTCATTGAACAATTTACCTATCAACTGGGGCCGCTAAAAGAGTGGACGCTTGCTGATGATTTTTCACTGCAAGTGAGGCTATCCTCGTTACGTAAACGTCCGGAACGTGATGGTGGCTGGAGTCTTATAAGATCTCGATCCGTCACTTGCTTTACGGCCGATCGGATTCGGGAAAATGACAGCGATCATCTGAATCTGATGCTGACCTTCGGGAAAAACTTTCCGGATACGCTGGTGTGCCAGGCAGGAGACCGCGATCTACTGGATAGCACATACTAGCCGCCAGACCGAAATTTCGCTTCCGTTCTCTTGATCTGTTTTTTTGAACTGGATCACTCACCCCCTGTAATCCTCCCTGGAAAACCCTCCGCGGGATGAGTTCATAGCCCCGGAATACGCGCAAACTGAGTAAAATACCCTTCACAGGACTCCGGAATGAAACTCACTGTGCTTGCGTCATTACTCTTGCCCGGAATGGCTTTTGCCAGCTGGACCAGCGCTGATTTCCCTGCCTTTACTGAACAAGGTACTGGCCGATTTAGCAGTCAAAATGAGGTAACAAAGGGCACGCATCCGCTACGCATTCATTCAGATCAGCAGTGCTGGCAGCCCGCAGATACGATAAAACTTAACCAGGTTCTCTCTATGGAACCCTGTCGCGATGCCGAGCCACAATGGCGAGTATTCCGCGATGGTCGCTATATTCTGGAGATTGATACCCGTTCGGGAACACCGACTCTGATGGTCTCTCTGGAAGATAAACCGGCTGCAGCGGCTGCCCTACAGCTGAAACAGTGTCCGAAATGGGATGGCAAACCGCTGACAATTGACGTCAGCCAGTCTTTTGCCGAAGGCGACAAAATCCGCGATTTTTACAGCGGTAATATTGCCAGCGTAAGCGGTGGAAAAATTACTCTACAACCAGCGCCTGACAGTAATGGTCTGCTGTTACTTGAACACGCTGAAACTGAAAATAGTGCGCCGTTTAACTGGCATAATGCCACGGTCTATTTTGTTCTGACAGACCGTTATGTTAATGGAAACCCGGACAACGACCATAGCTATGGCCGCCAGAAAGACGGTATGCAGGAAATCGGTACCTTCCATGGCGGTGATTTGCAGGGCTTAACCAGCAAGCTGGATTATCTGCAACAGCTTGGCGTTAATGCCCTGTGGATTAGTTCCCCGCTGGAACAAATTCATGGCTGGATTGGCGGTGGCACTCAAGGCGATTTTCCGCATTACGGTTATCACGGCTATTACACCCAGGACTGGACCAGGCTTGATGCAAATATGGGGACCACGGACGACTTACGTCGTCTGGTCGATGAGGCGCATAAACGTGGTATCCGTATTCTGTTTGATGTGGTGATGAACCATACCGGCTATGCAACCTTGGCGGATATGCAGGAGTTTCAGTTTGGTGCGCTGTACATTCAGGGTGAAGAGCTGAAAAAAACGCTCGGCGAACGCTGGACAGACTGGAGGCCTGGCAAGGGGCAGAGCTGGCACGGCTTTAACGACTATATTAACTTCAATGATAAAGCCGGATGGGAAAAGTGGTGGGGTAAAAAATGGATCCGCACCGATATTGGTGACTACAACAGCCCGGGTTTTGACGATTTAACCATGTCCCTGGCTTTTTTGCCGGATCTGAAAACGGAATCCACCGAGCCGTCCGGTCTGCCCAATTTCTATCAATATAAGCCGGATACCCAGGCAAAAGAGATTCCCGGTTATACCCCGCGTGATTATCTGACTCACTGGCTCAGCCAGTGGGTTCGCGAGTACGGTATTGATGGTTTTCGCGTTGATACAGCCAAACATGTCGAACAAGCCGCCTGGCAGCAGTTAAAAACCCAGGCAACAGAAGCATTGGAGCAGTGGAAAAAAGCAAATCCGGATAAAGCGCTGGATAACGCACCTTTCTGGATGACGGGGGAGGCCTGGGGTCACGGCGTGATGCAGAGCACTTACTATCAACACGGCTTTGATGCGATGCTGAATTTTGATTACCAGGATCAGGCGGCAAAAGCGGCAGATTGCCTGTCCGATATGGATCTGACCTGGCAACAAATGGCGGAAAAATTGCAGGATTTTAACGTCCTGAGTTATCTATCCTCACATGACACCAGTTTATTCCGGGAGGCTGATAGTACGGCGGCAGAGCTATTGCTGCTGGCGCCAGGCGCGGTGCAAATATTTTACGGGGATGAATCTTCCCGGCCATTCGGCCCGACGGGATCCGATCCCTTACAGGGAACGCGTTCGGATATGAACTGGCAGGATGTCAGCGGTAAAGCAGCGAGCCGCGTTGCCCACTGGCAGAAACTGGGTCAGTTTCGCGCCCGACATCCGGCAATAGGTATGGGTAAACAAACTCAGCTATCGCTGTCAGAAGGCTATGGTTTTATCCGCGAAACGGATAATGACACAGTGATGGTGGTATGGGCTGGCCAGTAGTCATTGTCTGATAACAAGCTCCCTGGTGATTCGGGGAGCATAAACCACTCGGTGATAATCAAGCCTCTTTTTTTAATTATAAAAGTGAGCATGAATTATCATTTTATATCCGTCACTCAACTTAGTTTTCTGTCTATTTTTGTACCTTCCTCACTGTTATGAAAAACACTTCTCTTTTCCGTAAGAGAATATCGTTTAAATCAAAAAGTAATCAATTTATGCCTCCTATAGTGAATTTTTTGTGAGCCAGAACGACGGTTTTTTTAAAACTCTAAAAGGGGCTAGTTATGGATTTTATTATCCAGCTTATTGTGGTGTTGATCTGTCTGTTTTACGGTGCAAGGAAAGGAGGTATAGCATTAGGATTATTAGGAGGGGTAGGCTTAATTATACTGGTTTTTGTTTTTCATCTCGCCCCGGGTAAACCACCGGTCGATGTTATGCTGGTTATTATTGCCGTTGTTGCGGCCTCTGCGACATTACAGGCTTCCGGCGGGCTGGATGTTATGCTCCAGATAGCAGAACGACTGCTGAGGCGTAACCCGAAATATGTTTCAATTGTTGCACCCTTTGTTACCTGCCTGCTAACAATTCTGTGCGGTACCGGGCATGTTGTCTATACCATATTGCCTATTATTTATGATGTTGCGATTAAAAATAATATCCGTCCTGAAAGGCCGATGGCAGCCAGTACTATTGGTTCCCAGATGGGAATTATCGCCAGTCCGGTCTCTGTCGCGGTAGTATCGTTAGTGGCCATGCTTGGCGATGTGACATTAAACGGAAAGCATCTTGGGTTTGTTGATTTACTGGCAATTACCATTCCGTCGACGCTTATCGGAATATTATGTATAGGAATATTCAGCTGGTATCGCGGCAAAGATTTAGATAAAGACCCGGACTTTCAGGATTTTATTTCAAAACCTGAAAACAAAGAATATGTATACGGTGATACCGTCACTCTGCTGGATAAGAAATTACCTCGTAGCAACTGGGTAGCCATGTGGATATTTTTAGCCTCCATTGTTGTAGTGGCATTACTGGGCGCATTTCCTGAATTACGGCCGGTGTTAGACGGAAAAGCGTTATCAATGGTATTGGTGATTCAGATATTTATGCTATTTGCCGGTGCGCTAATTATTATATTTACCAATACTAAGCCAACTGATATTTCAAAAAACGAAGTATTCCGTTCCGGGATGATTGCGATTGTCGCGGTCTACGGTATCGCATGGATGGCAGAAACCATGTTTGGTGCGCATCTGGGCGAGATAAAGTCGGTATTAGGCACTCTGGTGACTGAATATCCCTGGGCATACGCGATAGTTTTATTGCTGGTCTCTAAATTTGTTAACTCCCAGGCAGCTGCACTGGCCGCAATCGTCCCTGTTGCACTGGCAATTGGCGTAAACCCGGCTTATATCGTTGCCTCTGCCCCTGCCTGCTATGGCTATTATATCCTTCCCACTTACCCGAGTGACCTTGCCGCTATCCAGTTTGACCGCTCCGGCACCACTAAAATCGGGCGCTTTGTGATTAACCACAGCTTTATTGCCCCGGGACTGATCGGGGTCGGGGTTTCCTGCGTGTTTGGCTGGGTTTTCTCTGCGATGTACGGATTCTTGTAGCTTTGATGTGATGTTTCATCGGCATGGCGTGGTTTAACCCGCGCCATGGCTAAACGAGGGAGTATTATTCAGCAGGCTGCGGATTATAGTGGGCAGCTAATTCTGGTGGCGATAAATCAGGGTGCTCCTGCAAGATGGGTTCAATGCCGCGAAACAGGATCTCGGCCATCATATATGCAGTGGCTTTTCTGGTGCTGTTGAATTCTTCGGGAGAAAGTTTGTCTTTTAGCTCAGCCAGATTGCTGTTCATTAACTCGCTGATTTCAAATTGTTTATTCAAAAAATATTTGGCGATGTCTTTATCTTTAATCATTGAATATTCTCAATATTATAGGTTGTTAAACAGGTCAGATAATTGTCTGAGCAGATCTTATTGAACGGAAAGTTTCATCAGTATGCAGCAGGCCCGTTGGAAGCCGCTACTGATACTTTTATTGTGAATAAGCTCATACTTTAAAACATCTTCTCTTGCTCTCTGCATTCTGTTTCCTCTATTTTTACCCCCATCTTATGATAACGATTCCATAAAAGAGCATGGCAACCATAAAAGACGTTGCACAGAAAGCGGGATTATCCGTTACCACGGTATCGCGTTTTCTTAATAATCATCCCTATATTACTGATGATAAAAAAGAAAAAATCCTGTCGGCGATGAAAGAGCTGGATTACCAGCCAAGCACCGTCGCCCAGCAGATGCGTGGTGTAAAAAGTCAGCGTATTGGGGTCTTGATTTCAAGAATAACCAACCCCTTTTTCGCCTGCCTGGTCGACGCGCTTGAAGTGACCGCCCGGCAGAATGGTTATTCGGTGCTGATTATTCAGAATCATAACAGCCCGGGCGAAGAGAAGAATGGCCTTGATTTGCTGAAGAAAAAGATTATTGATGGCCTGATCCTCTGCGCCGCTGAAAGTGACAGCCCGGAAATCGAAGCCTATCAAAAATACGGCCCGATCCTGCTGTGTAATACCAGCATTGAAGCCTCGAACCTGCCAGTGGTGCGGGTTGACGATCAAAGCGCAACCTATAACGCAATTCGTTATTTGATAGCGAAAGGTCATCGCCACATCGCCTATTCAACCGGCGGCAGCTTTCAGAAAAAAGGGCACGGTAGTCGCAGAAATAATGGTTTTCTGATGGCGTTAAACGAAGCGGGTTTAACGGTTAATGAGCAATGGATTTTTCGTGATAAGCATACTTATCAGGATGGCCAGGATATAGCCCGGCAACTGCTGGATATCGCACCGCAACAGCGCCCGGATGCCATATTTGCCGGGAGCGATGAAGTGGCCTGTGGCGTACTTTTTACCCTGACCGCAAAGGGAATTCGCGTGCCGGAAGATATCGCCATTATTGGCTTTGATAACCTCCCGGTGGCCGAGATGATCAATATTCCGTTGACTACGGTAAGTCAGCCCATTGATGAGTTAGGCAGAGTCTCGGCTGAGTATTTAATTGCCCTGATTAACGGCCAGAATTATCAGTATGATGCTACCGCACTCAAGTCAGAACTGGTGGTTCGTCAGTCGGCATAATTTTTTTACATTCATATGGTATCGATTTCATACGGTTTGAAATCAGAATCATCACCAGGTTGTCAGCAAAATTTTTTTAAATCGATATGGTATCGATTTCATATTCAGGAGGTGTTATGTCCGTTCCGGCACAAGCCAGCCAGCACAGCTGGTGGAAAGAAGCGGTGATTTATCAGGTCTATCCGAAGAGTTTTTATGACAGCAATAACGATGGCGTGGGGGATATTCAGGGTATTATTGCCAAATTACCCTATTTACAACAACTGGGGATTACCCTGATTTGGATTTCCCCGTTTTATAAATCGCCGATGGCGGACAATGGTTATGATATTGCCGATTATTACGCGGTCAATGCGGACTTTGGCAGTATGCAGGATATCGACGAGCTTATCCGCCAGGCTCGCGATCGCGGGATCCAGTTGATGATTGACCTGGTCGTTAACCATACTAGCGATGAACATCAGTGGTTCCAGGACGCACTTGCCGATCCTGATTCAAAATTTCGCGATTACTATATCTTCAGACCGGCTTGTGGTGATGCGCCGCCGAATAACTGGCGATCGATTTTTGGCGGTAGTGCGTGGGAAAAAGTCCCTGATGAAGATAACTATTATCTGCACACTTTCCATCCAAAACAGCCGGATTTGAACTGGGAGAACCCGGTATTACGGGAAGAAATCTATACCATGATCAACTGGTGGCTGATTAAAGGAATCGCCGGATTCAGGGTGGATGCCATCACCTTTATTAAAAAAGACAGTGACTATAGCTCTCTGCCTGCTGATGGCGCGGACGGGCTGGTATCGATTAAAGCGAAGTCGCGCAATCGTCCTGGTATTGATATTTTCTTGAATGAATTGAAAGAAAAAACGTTTCGGCGTTTTGCCTGCATTACCGTTGGAGAGGCAGCCGGTGTCTCGCCGAACGAATACGCCAGCTATATCGGGCCAAAGGGCTATTTCGATATGATCTTCGATTTTCATGCTGCGGATATTGATGTGGAAAATGGCTCTGAGTGGTTCCGCCGCCGCAACTGGACAGTGAAAGAGTTTAAAGAACAGCTGTTTGCCAGCCAACTGGGTTTTATTCAGACTGGCTGGGGGACAACTTTTATTGAAAATCACGATCAACCCCGCGCACTATCAAAACTGATCCCTGACCGCGACTTCCAGAATGCTATCGGGGCTAAAGCGCTGGCGGCGATGTACTTCTTTATGTATGGCACCCCGTTTATTTATCAGGGCCAGGAACTTGGTATGGCCAACTTCAAACGTTCAAGTATTGAGCAGTTCGATGATATTTCCAGTATTGATAATTATCATCGTGCTATTGCGGAAGGGTTTTCACCTGATGAATCGCTGGAGTTTGTTAATCAGCGCTCAAGGGATAATTCACGAACCCCTTTCCCTTGGTCCAATACCGTTAATGGTGGATTTAATCAGGGCAGTAAACCCTGGCTTGCTTTTTCCACTGAAGAATTCACTCTCAACGCGGAGGATCAGCTACAGCAAAAGGATTCCGTGTTTCATTTCTATAAACGCATGATTGAGCTACGCAATCATGAATTCCCGGAGACCTTAATTTATGGGAATTTTATCCCGCTAGAAAATGTCGCCGATGATATTGTCGCTTATGAAAGGAGCTCCGCCCACCAGCGTTTTATTTCTATCACCAATATGAGCAGCCACCCTCAGAATTATCCTCTTCCCGAAGGTGAAGTCTTACTGAATAACTATGACAGCCTCGATACCTGTCTGAAACCTTACCAAACCATTCTTATTAAAGAGTGAATCATCATGACAAAATATAAAGATATTGCCGTTGAGATAGTCGATACCATTGGTATTGATAATATTATTTCGGCAACACATTGTGCAACTCGGTTACGATTACAGGTCAAAGATCGTCAGCGTATTGATGATGAAAAAATGCGTAATATTAAAGAAGTAAAAGGCGTATTTTTTAATGCGGGCCAGTATCAGGTGATCCTCGGGACGGGGATCGTCAATAAAGTTTACAGCGAGTTTATGGCGGCCTTTAACGTCAGTGAAGTCAGCAAAGATGAAATGAACCAGCAGAGCGGCAATAAACTACAGCGCGGAATTCGTACATTATCCGATATTTTTGTGCCAATTGTTCCGATTCTTGGGGCTACCGGGCTGTTTCTTGGCCTCAAAGGGGTGCTCTTTAATGATACTGTGATGGCTTATTTTGGCAGTAGCGTTACCGATATACCGCAATACCTGAAGACGCTGGCTACCGTGCTATGTGACACCGCCTTTGCATTTTTAGCGGCATTTATCTGCTGGTCAGCATTTAAGAAGTTTGGCGGAACGCCAATAGTTGGGTTTCTGATTGGCCTGATGCTGGTTTCTCCGGCGCTGCCCAATGCCTATGATGTCGCCTACGGCAATGCCAGTCCTATCTACATTGCCGGGTTTATTCCGTTAGTGGGTTATCAGGGCTCGATTCTGACAGCGCTGATCACCGGGATAATCGGCGCGAAAATGGAGATAGTTTTTCGCCGAATTATGCCTGCAGCGATGGATCTGATCTTCACGCCTTTTGTCGTTATTTTGCTGTCAGTCGCGATAGCTTTGCTGGTGTTAGGCCCATTAGTCCATGGTTTTGAATATTATGCGATTAAGGCTATCCAGCACTTTCTTGAGTTGCCGGCCGGTATTGGTGGCTTGCTGATTGGCTTTATCTATCCGATTGCCGTTATGACGGGTATGCATCATATGTTTATTATGATTGAAACCTCGCTGATGGCCGGAACCGGTTTTAACCCCTTAATTACCGTCTGTGCCATGTATGGTTTCTCGAACGCGGCGGTTTGTCTGGCGATTTCCCTTAAATCCAAAAATCCGGCATTTAAAACCTCAGGCGTATCCGCCACCGCCACGCAATTACTGGGGGTTTCAGAGCCCGCTCTGTTTGGTATTGTGCTGCGTTCCGGTACCTGGGCAATAGGTATTATGTTGGCAGGTGCTGCATTAGGCGGCATGGTGCTATCACTTTTATCTATTAAAGCTAACTCGTACGGGCTGGCAGTACTATTATCACCATTAATGTATATCTATGAGCGTTATCAGGTACTCACTTATATTGGTGTCGGGCTATCAGTATTTATTTTCTCTTTTGTTTTAACTTATTTATTTGTCAGGGTGAATAAATAATCACGTCTTAATGAATAATATAAAATTAAACACGATATTTAATAAATAAATTCTTTTCGATAAATGATGATATGCGCAACGATGCGTAGGGCTGCTTGCTGTCTTCGTAGCGGTGGTCTATTTATGGGGTCCTTATGAAAATTAATCATTTTGCTATGAGTGCATTACTCTTGCCCTTAACGGCACAGAGTGCCGATATTACGCTCAGTGAAATTAATGCCCGACTGGAAAAACTGGAACAAGAATTACACCAGTCTCGTTCTCAATTAGCCAAAGCGGAACAAAAAATAGATATTGCAGAAAAACGTGCGCTTGCTGCTGAAAATAATGCCGCAAAAATTCAGGCAGCAACACAGTCAGACATTGCTCTGAGTAAAATGCCGGCATTTAGCAAACAGACACCTGCCGGGGAAAGAACAGAACTCAAATTTGGCGGTTATGCTCGAACCGGTATTCTCACAGGTAAACAGGGAACCACCAGTACAGTCGGCCCGTCTATGACCCCTGCGGGTAGTACGGGTGGTAGCGTCGGGCGACTGGGTAATGAAGCCGATACCTACGTCACGGCTGATATCAGTTATTTACACCAGTATGAAAATGATTCCAAACTGCGTTATTACATGAAAATTGCCGAGTGGGACAAAACCTATAATACCGACAGTTCATTTAACGGCCAGATGAATCTGCGTCAGGCATTTGTTGAAATGAGCGATATGCCAGAATTCACCGGGCCTTTTCAGAAAGCCACTTTATGGGCAGGAAAGCGGGAAGACAGGGATAACTTTGATATCCACTGGCTTGATTCCGACATGATGAATCTGGTGGGGACTGGCGCTGGGGTATATGACGTTAATTTCTGGGGGGATCTGAAAACTAACCTGGGGGTATATGGGCGTAACTTCAATGATATTAAGTCGATGGAGAATGTTGAATACAACAATATGACCGGGGCGGATAACACCTTTATTCAGAACTATACCTTCTCTGTGAATAACCGCCTGGGGCCGTGGCAGTGGATGGTTAATGGCCTGTTCTCTAAAGATAACGATCTGCGGATTAACGACGGGCTCGCAACGGACAAAGCGGCATCCAGCGGCGTGAATACGATGCTGGGTTATCATGGAGAGAGTTTTTACGGTCTCGGAACCGGTTCATCTAAAACCGTGCTGCTTTATGGTAAAGGTCTGGGAGCGGAAGTGCGCGGTCCGGGTTCTGATGGTTATCTGATAGATGATGCCTGGACGGTAAAATTTGCCTCTTATGGGATAGTCCCTCTGAGCGACAAGTTTAGCTGGGCACCGCTGCTGGTGGCACAAACCAGTAATAATCGCTATCTCAATAATGACAGGTATAACTGGATAACCTTTAACTCACGCTTCATTCAGGAAATTAACCAAAACTTTGCCCTGCAATATGAAACCAGTTATCAGTATATGGATATTAATCCCCAGGGCTTTAATGGTAACAAAGCGGTTAACGGCAGCTATGCCAAGCTAACGTTTGCTCCCACCTTTAAGATGCAAAATGTGACAGATTTCTTTGAACGTCCGGAAATTCGATTTTTTGTCACTTATATGAACTGGAATAAGGCGCTGGATAACTTCTCTGCCACCGATACCATGGGCAGTGCGGGCTATAACAGCGGAGGAATCTTTGTGTTTGGTGCTCAACTGGAAACCTGGTTCTGATCCCATTCTGTCATAAATAATCCGGGTGAATGATTTCACCCGGAAAGACTTCAGAGCAAATTTATATTTACCCACTGAGAATACCCCTCCTTAATAAATGGTAATGATTATCATTTACATAAATAAAAACCTCCGTATGATGAATTCCTGAGTTTTGTTCTGACCCACAATTTACCCGCAGCCAGACAAACTTGTACGGCAACCCTGTATTTAAATTGCAGGAATATTAAAGGTATTTGAAAAGGAGAGCTTTGATGACGTCGAAAAACGCCGCTGACCCGGCTAAGAAATCCCCGGGTGTCGGATTGCTTCGTCCGGTACGCGGCTGGATTACGCTTGCAGCGTTATTCCAGGCCGGTTCCGCCATTCTGGTACTGGCTCCGTTACTTGGCGTGACAGAACTGGCACGAGTACTAATGAGTACTCACCCAGAACGAGCAGCCGAGGCCTGGTATATTGTCAAAGTTTCGGCGTTTTGTTTGGGAGGGGGGTTAGCACTACGTGGGTTTGCTGAGCTGATCTCCCATGTTGCTGAAAATGCGTTCTCTTTATGGCTGCGTCGACAGTTAGCTTACAGAATGGCACATGCACCACTGAGTTGGTTTAGTGCGAATAGCAGCGGAAAAATTAAGCAAAGCATGCAGGACGATGTCACTGCCATTCATCACTTGGTTGCGCATTCGTGGTTAAACCTGACCGGTGCGGTGACGACGATTCTTTTTGTCTATGGCTATCTGTTCTTCATTAGCTGGCAAATGACCCTTGTTGCATTAATTCCTTTTCCTTTTTTCTTCCTGCTTTATCGAAATGTAATGCGCGCCAGTCAGGCGAAAATGGCTGACTATGGTCGGGAGTTAGAGCAGGTAAACCAGTCAGTCGTGGAGTTTGTTCAGGGAATTCCAGTGGTGAAAACGTTCGGTCAGCACGGCGTTGCTCATCAGGCCTATCGCCAGGCAGTTGATAGCTTTCGTGACTTCTTCCTTGACTGGGTTCGGCCGCTGATTAAACCAGAAAGCCTCTCAGGTGTGGTAATCGCCCCCGTGACTTTGTTATTGCTGGTCCTGGTCAGTGGCGTCGGTTTTATGTATTTGGGCTGGCTGGATATCTGGCAATTGCTGCCATTTGCGGTTCTGGGGTTAGGCGTTTCAGTCCCTATTGGTACCTTAAGTCATAGTGCGCAATCTTTGCAGATGTCAAAAGGGGCTTTTAACCGGCTGGCAGAATTACTGGCTATACCTCAGCAAACCGAGCCTGAAAAAGGGCTTATCAACGTGAATAATCAAGTCTGTTTTGATTGCGTCAGTTTTAGTTATGGAACGGATCGCCGCATTCTCAATGAGGTGTCTCTGACACTGGAACCGCGGACGGTAACGGCCGTAGTTGGTGCATCAGGTGCAGGAAAATCGACGCTGGCAAAACTGCTCCTGCGGTTTGCCCGGCCAGATAGTGGCAGGATTACCCTGGGGGGGATTGATATCTCCGATATGACTACTGAACACCTTTATCAGCAGATTGGCTGTGTATTCCAGGATGTGCGGCTATTGCGGTTAAGTATTCATGACAATATTGCACTCGGAAACTCACTGGCAACCGAGGAGCAAGTCATGGCTGCGGCGCAGGCTGCCAATATTCATCAGCGTATTATGCAGCTGCCACGGGGCTATCAGTCAGTTTTTGGTGAAGATGCACTGCTTTCTGGCGGCGAAGCTCAACGACTCAGTATTGCCAGAGCATTACTTAAAGACTCGCAACTGCTGGTACTTGATGAAGCAACGGCGCAGGCAGATGCCGAATCAGAAGCTGCTATTCAGGATACTCTGGCGAAATTAATTGCCCGTCGTGGCAATCGTTCATTGCTGGTGATAGCCCATCGTCTGTCCACCATTGTCCATGCCGATAATATCGTCGTGATGGCGAATGGATATATTGTGGAGCAGGGAACCCATAACGCGCTACTGGCCAGTAAGGGAGAATATGCGCGTTTATGGCAGGCTCAATTTTCAGAGGCTCAGGAGGAAATATGCTACTGACTCGTCTTTCATTATTACTGGGTACGGAGAACCGCAAAATACTGAAACGCTACCTGGTATTAATGTGTTTATTCTGTCTGGTGCAGGGGGTTACCTTTGCGATGGTGGTTCCTGTTATTCGGGCATTATTACTGGGGAAAGTGGCCCTGGCCGCTCTTTGGTTAATTCCTTTAATCCTGGGAACATTGCTCACCTGGTATCTTAATTATGTGGTCTCTATGGGGGGCTTTAAGGTTGCGATTACTTTACTCAATACTTTACGCCACCGAATTGGCGACCACGTTGTCACCCTGCCACTGGGCTGGTTTACCCCGGCAAATACCAGCAGGCTAGGGGGGCTACTGAGCCAGGGAGTAATGGAAATTCTCGGGCTTCCGGCACATCAGTTAACGCCATTAATGCGCGCGATACTGACACCTCTGGTTGTTGTGAGTGCAACCTTGTTCTTTGACTGGCGCATTGCATTAATTACGCTGATTATTTTCCCTCTGGTCGCATTGGTTTACTGGTGGGCAGGTAAGCTGGGACGAACGGCCGATGAGGCGGTGCATCAGGCGACGGCGGAAGCCAGCGATCGTATGGTTGAATTTGCCCAAAACCAAATGGTATTGCGTACTCATGGATGTGGAGAGCAAGGGCATGTCAATTTTGATGCTGCACTGGTGGCACAGAACCGGGCCAGTAAACGCCAGCTCTGGCTGGTATTGCCGCCGCTGCTGGCGAATTCATGGGTGACACAATTGAGTTTCCTGATGCTGATGGCGAGTGTGACTTACCTGGGGCTCAATGATAACGACCCCCAGCAGCTCGTGACTTTACTGGCATTACTGGTTTTGATGAATCGCGTGATGGATCCACTAACGGAAGTCGCAGCCTATGCTTCAGGGATTCGTATGGCTTCAGCGCAAATGGATGCGGTTGAACGCGTGCTGGATGAACAACCTCTGCCGCAGCCAGAAAATCCGCAACCATACAGCGGTGAGGCAAGCATTGAACTGCATAACGTGACCTTTGGTTATCAGCCTGAACAACCGATCATTAAGAATATTTCTTTCACCTTACCGGCAAACACCACCACCGCACTGGTGGGGCTTTCTGGTTCGGGTAAAACCACGCTAATGCGATTGATTGCCCGCTTCTTCGATCCTGATAGTGGCAGTATCTCTCTGGGAGGCACCGACCTGTGCCAGTTAAGCAGCCGTGACCATATGGCGCTTATTGCCCCGGTCTTTCAGGATAACTACCTGTTCAGTGGCACCTTGCGAGAAAATGTATTGATTGGTCGTCCCGATGCGAATGCTGAGGATATCCTGCGGGTGGTTGAACTGGCTCGTCTGGACGAATTACTACAACGTTTACCTGACGGCTGGCAGAGTCAGGTGGGAGAGGGTGGAGGCTTACTTTCCGGCGGTGAACGTCAGCGAGTTGCCATTGCCCGTGCCTTGTTAAAAAATGCGCCCATTTTACTGCTGGATGAGGCAACAGGATCACTTGATGCAGATAACCAGGCTGCGATCACCGCCGGACTCAAGTCATTGACTCATCGCTGTACATTACTGGTTATCGCACATCAACTTTCTACTATCCGGAATGCAGACCAAATCTTAGTGCTTGACCAGCAACAAATCATTGAGCGCGGAAGTCATCAGCAATTACTGGCAGCAGGTGGCCGATACGCAGATTTCTGGCATGCGCGTAATCATGCGGAAGGCTGGCGAGCTTATCAACCCGAAGATATTTAAATTATATCTAACCTGACTTAGCCCCTGAAGAGTGTCTTTCACATTGATGGGGCATGAACAATAAGGAGAACATTGCTATCTATACCTGGCATATTACCTTGCCATAAAAGAAGCTTCCGATAGTTGTCGATTTAGTCGGTTAATGGTGGTTTTTTAATCCACATTATTAATAATGCCAGTATTATTCTATATTTATATAAATACTCACCACTACAGTTCGGGGAAATATTAATTTATGTGTTCATTAAATTTATCACCATGAAACCTAATCATAAATCTCATGCTATAAAATTAGCTAGTTGTTCTCTCCTATTATAATGGAAGTTAACGTTTTACTGTATATTATTATTTATCAATACATGTTGTTTTTTTTACACATTGTCATCTATTTATATAAAAAGAAATAACAGGTTGTATTTTAAATGCCCGGTGTTGCTTTCTAATTAAATCTATAGCCGTAAATATGCAAGAAACATACTACTTATTAAGCTATTTGTTTTTTGCTTAATAACGAATAATGAGGGAGTGGAACAGACATGGATTTATTATTATGGATGATATTTATACTTACAACGATAAAGGGTTATTGCAGAGTGAATATCAATATTTGATTTATTGTGATGTGCTTGCCTCTAATGATTTTGTCCAGACGGATCCCATTATTTTTTTAAATGCTATTGATCTATTTGATGCAACGAAAAGTATTACCATGGATTCCTTTTTCTCTTATCGTATCCGTTGGGCTCTAACTGATAAGCCTGGTGAGCGCAACGGGACACCCGGATGAGGACGAGTAAATAACCGGATGAAAAAATAGCCAGTGTTTTTAGTATTACAGAAACGCGCGTGAACCAGTTACATCCTCAGGCTGTCAAAAGACTCCGTTTGTGATTGGTTTTATTGTAAGTACATGTAACTCAGTTACATAGTGGAGTGTTGAAATAGTTAGTATATTATTGTTTTTTATTTAACCGGTTGAAATTATAATTTAATTTTTTAATTATATTTTTCATAATATTATCATTTAATATGTTTTTTATGATTTTATTATCATAGGTTGGTGTTGATTATTATCTCTAAATACACTTAATTTATTTCATAGAATGAAAAATATTAACTCATTTTAAATTTGCCGTTTTCAAATATTTATGGAGGAGGAGCTTGCACCCGAATAATAAAATAATAATAATTAAAAGGCATTTTAAGTACTGTGGTGTTTAATTGAGAAGACCCTTCAAATGGTCTGTTCTATCTTGAATAAAGCACTCTGGTTAACCATAATTACTGAGATAAAGATGAGTCAAATGGAAACTATCGATTATAACGAACAGCTTCAGAGTATACATAATGTCAATCTTTCATATCTGTTGCTAGCGCAACGATTAATACGAGAGAATAAATTTCTGGCAACCTTCAGGTTAGGTTTAAATGATGAAACCATAGATATATTAAAAGATTTATCTTTACAACAACTGATCAAACTTTCTTCTACCGGACAGCTGATTAGTCGTCTCAGGCTGGACAATGAAGATGTGATTGAATGTTTGACTAAAGACTCACGTATTGATGCTCTTCAGCGTATACATACTGGTATTATTTTATCGACTGAATTACTTGATTCTCTGAAAGATAAAAATCCTTCAATTGCTTAACAGGAGAGAATGATGACAAATAAAAGCATTCTCAAAGAAATCACTGAAGTGCATATCGCAATGGAATTGATATCTTTTGGGGCACGCATGCAGGTATTGGAAAGTGAAACCAGTTTGAGCCGCCGCCGATTATTAAGATTATATAAAGAGCTTAAAGGTTGCTCACCACCAAAGGGGTTATTACCTTTTTCGCCTGACTGGTTTATGACATGGGAACAGAACGTTCATGCCTCGATGTTTTATAACATATTTCTATTTTTTCATAAAACCCAGACCAGGAGAACGATTGAACATACATTGATGGCATATAAACTTTATCTTGAACAATGCATCAGTTACTCAGCAGAAAAACCGGTGCTCGGATTGACACGGGCATGGACATTGATTCGTTTTATTGAATGCGGCATGATTGAACATACTAAATGTTGTACTTGTGGTGGCGTATTTGTTGTCACGCCAACCCATATTAATTATAAACAGTTTACTTGTCGATTATGTTGTATTCCTTCACGGGCGATTAAAAAGAATCACTACAGTAATCATTTCTCAATTTGTCATAGAGCAAGTAATTAATCAGTGATAGAGCTTATTTTGTCTTAATTAGTTATTAATGGCAACATTAATGCCTTCTTAATGGAGGCGCTAATGTATTAATAATTATCATTATAAACTATGGTGATGTTATTTATGAGTAATACTGATGATGGGGTTTATAATCGATATTATTTTTTATGGAATACTGATTTTGGTGAGTAACCAAAAAACTGATTAAATGCTACGCTGAAATTATTGGGATGACGGTATCCAACATTCCAGGCTGTTTGTGCCACTTGATAGCCAGATTCCAGTAATAAATGCGCTTTTCGCATGCGCATTTCTAATAACATTTTATGTGGTGTGGAGTTAAAAAGATAACGGAATCCCTCCTTGAGTTTGCTTTTGCTGATGCCAATAGCGGTGCAAAGGGACTCTTCCGTTATCGGTTCTGCAATATTTTTTTGCATCATATCTTGTACTTGTTCTAACTGTCTGACTTCATCAG
Organism: Klebsiella sp. BIGb0407; assembly: GCF_024807845.1. Taxonomy (GTDB): domain Bacteria; phylum Pseudomonadota; class Gammaproteobacteria; order Enterobacterales; family Enterobacteriaceae; genus JGM124. The sequence continues at coordinate 44,364 of NZ_JANUEQ010000010.1, read as the reverse complement.
GAGACAGTTTTTGCTTGCTGCTCGTGTCTGGCGGTAATAAAGATTCGAGTTGTTCTGATAGCAAACCGAGACTATGCATATGTAAGGCTAATCGGTTTGTTCCAGCTTCATGATGGTTCATATGGCGGGCGAGTACTGATGCATGAGAAAGACTGGTCGGTGAGGTTTTCTGGTGTAGTAGCTGGGTTAACTGGCCATTACCTAATAACAAATGCGCTCGCTCATGACCAACATATTGCTGAAGCAGATTCTCACCAATGATTAAACGTAATTGGGAGGTGGTGCTTGCCGCATGATAATAACGCTGGCCTGCACTATGACGGAACGCGTTGATAGTCGTGTATCCCGCGCTAAAGTTAACCGTAGGTGAGGCCTGAGCAGACTGATAACAGGAGTTACCATGAAGTCCTAACGTTATCACCAGAACATGGTCGTTATGAGGATTATCACCTTGATTAATCGTCAGGTCACAGACCGGGCTGTAATGTAAGTGTACCAGGGTCAGATCAGGGGCAAGAACAATCTGATCAGAATAACAGACACCCAAGTTTTCAATCGGCTGGCTACGAACGGCACCGGTCTGCTCGCTATGATTGAGATGGAAATGTTCTTTACTGAGCTGTTGTTCCTGCTTCAATGAAACCTTCAAGATGCACCGTTTCCCTCGTCCTGACCTTCTGCTGTATCAGTGATTTTTTCAAAAAAAAATGATAATGATTATCAATTGTATTTATAGCATACCTGTTTTTACGCTACAACAAGTGCTCCCCCCAGCAGAGCCATTATCTTTGTCAGTCAATAATTCATACGAAACAAAACTGATTCCATAGGAATTCAAAAGATATTGATAATCATTATCAAATAAAATGCTCTGACTCAACCACAGAGATCCTCTTTATTTGGCCTGATAGCGGTAATTTATTTTTACTGCCTGAGAATAAACGTATGAATAAATTAAAAATAACAAAAATACCTTTTTATAAGACCACCTGCCTCGGGTTTTGCGGACTGGTATCCGCATTCAGCTATGGTGATGATTCAACGATTATGGTCACCGCAAATAAAACCGCACAGGCAGCCGAAGAGGTGCCGACCAGCCTGTCGACTTTTTTTGCCGAGGATTTACAGCGTCAGCACATTGAAGATCTGATTACGCTTGCACACAAAACGCCCAGCTTTAGCTTTCAGGCTACCGGGCAATCCGGTTTTAACCCACCCGTTATTCGCGGCCTGACATCCTACGCGACCGCTTTTTCTTCTTCTATGCTGATGACGGTTGATGGCGTACCTATGCTGACCAGCCAGGGATTTGATAATAATCTGGTCGGCGTCGAGCGAGTGGAAATATTACGCGGCCCGCAATCGGCGTTATACGGTAAAAATGCCGAAGGGGGAGTATTAAATATTTATACCCGACAGCCGGATAATACCCCCTGGTTACGTGTTGATGGTGAAATGGGCAGCCGTAATAAGCGAGTTGTACGCGTTGATGCCTCACACCCGCTGATTGACGATACGCTATATCTGGGAGTTTCCGGTCAGTTCCGTGAACAGGATGGCTTTATCCATGACCGCTATAATGGCGGCTGGGCCGATGACCGTAAAAGTTATGATGGTCGGGCTGTTCTCCGCTGGACGCCTGATGAACGCAGCGATATCTCATTGCGTTACAGCCATATTACCTACCGGGATGGTGCTTCGGCGTGGGGTAGTGTTAAGGGGTCGCACCATGAGGTTAACTCCGGGACACCCAGCTGGAACCACTCAGAAGGGGAAACATTCTCGCTTGATGTAGCGCATGAATTTGACTCCGGTATGTCACTGCGCTCAATCACCGCAAAAACCGACTATCACGACAGATTGAAGCAAGACTCAGATTTTATGCCGACGGAGCTGTTCTTTTTGCAGCGTAAGTATCATCTGAGCAATCTCTCTCAGGAGTTCAGATTATCCGGGGGCTATCATGAGGCTGAGTGGCTGGTAGGTGTGTATGCGGATAAAACCGATAACGATGTTTCTTTTACCAATAAAACCCTGGTAAACCTTCAGACGATAAATACGTCTCTGGAAGCACACTCAGTTTCACTGTTTGGTCAATGGTTACAACCCATCACTTCTCAGTGGTCCTTGACTCTGGGAGGACGTATTCAGCAGGACAATATAAAGGTCAAACCTGAATATGCTGAAAATCAGAGCCAGAGAGATAACCAGTTCTCTCCAAAAGCCTCTTTGCAATACCAGTGGAGACCTGAACATAACCTCTATCTGACCTACTCAGAAGGTTTTCGGGCGGGAGGGTATAACCTCTTTTCACCAACCGTCAATTATCCCCAATTTTCACCGGAAAAAGTCCGCTCTTATGAGACTGGCATAAAAGGGCTAATTAAACCGCTTAACCTGAGATATTCACTCGCTGCTTATTATATGCAAATTGATGATATGCAGGTTCAGCAAATCGTGGGGCCGGGAGTGACTACCATTACTAATGCGGCTACGGCTCATTCCAGTGGAATAGAAGCTACGTTTGATTACCTGCTGAACTCAGAATGGAGTTTTGATGCCGTTCTTGGGCTTAATAAAACTCGCTTTAATCACTACCGGGATGGCAGCAATAACTATGACGGTAATCGAAATCCCTATGCTCCGGACGTAACCTGGCACCTTGGCGTGCGTTATGACGCTGATAGCTGGTATGCAAATGCTTCTCTGGACGGTGTCGGTCGCACTTATCTGGATCCGGGTAATAACTATCAGCGCGGAGGGTATCAGCTTCTCAATATGCTGGTCGGTTACCCGGTTAATCCGCACCTGACATTAAGCGTTTACGGGCAGAATCTGACCAACGAACACTATGATGCCATCGGCGAAATGAACGGAAATGCCATTATTTATAGTCAGCCCCAGGAATTTGGAGTCCGTGCCAGTTATGAATTTTAATCAACCTGCAACCTTACAACCCTACTGGGATCTTGCGCTGGCTAATGTCAAAGCCGATGCATTACGGATAGCGCTCGAGTGGGATTTATTTCGTAAACTTAATACGCCGCAAACGGCGAGCGATATTGCCGCCAGTCTTGGCGTTGATAGCCGTAATCTGGGGTATGTTTTAGAGCTACTCTGGAGTATGGACCTACTGGCACATGAACCCGGAGATCCTCTTCGTTATTACAATCAGGATATCACCCGACAATATTTTGCATCCGATGCTGAGCACTATCTGGGAGATGCTTTTTTGTTTCGCCTAAGCGGGTTGCGTCATTTTGCCGGTCAGCTGGCACAGCAGGTACAGTCGGGCATGGTTTACAGTCAGGCTCCTGACGCCATCACCACCCAGGAGAACTGGGCAAAAGCTGCAAATGTTCAGATAGCGCAAGAGCAACGCGCTATCACCGCCGGAGTGGTACGAGAGCTGATGACCAAAGTACCCGAGTTTCAGCGCGGTGGCCGGCTACTGGATCTGGGTGGTGGCCCTGGATTAATCGCCATCAGTCTGCTGCAAGCGAGCCCTTTATGGCGCGGTGAGGTTTTCGATTTTCCTGAAACAGTTAAAGTCGCTCAAAGTAATATCGATAAGGCGGGGTTAAGTGAACGGCTAAACGTCACTGGTGGTAATCTGGCCACAGACCCGATCGGTGATAATTTTGATTTAATCTGGTGCTCGTCGGTATTGCATTTTATGCCGGATATTGAGGCCACATTAGCGAAAATATGGGCAGCCCTGAAACCTGGTGGGGTGTTTATCAGCGCCCATGCGGAAGTGCCATTGACAGTAACCGATGCAAGTAAAGTTCTGCCGTACTATTTAGCGATGCGGATGAAAGGCTGCCACGTTACCCCTCAGGGGGAGCTTGCGATGATGATGGAACGCGCAGGTTTTACTCAGCTTGAACAGTTCCCGCAGGTGACATTCCCCGTTGCGCCTGTCACCGTGATTATTGCCAGAAAAGAGGCGCTATGAGTCAGATAACTGCTCAACGCTATGGACTCTATCAGGCGATATTCGGCTGGATGAACTTTGTGCTGGTGATCCCGGGGATTTATCTGTTACTTGGTCTGCCACTGACTATGCGTGAATACGGATGGTCCGGGACGGAGATTGGGCTATTTCAGTTAGCCGGACTCCCGGCCGTGTTTAAGTTCCTGCTGGCATTACCGGTTCAGCGCTTTAGTCCGGGAAAACGCCACTACAGCAACTGGGTCTTGTGCCTGATCCTGCCTTTGGCGGTATTACTTTGGCTGATAAGCGATCAGGATATACTGGCCCATCGCATTCCACTGTTCTTACTGGCGCTGTCTATCAGCCTGCTGGCAACCTGGGCTGATATCCCTCTGAATGCGCTGGTGGTTAAATTACTGCCACGCAGCGAACAGATGCGCGCCGGTAGCATCCGCTCCATGGCGCTTTTTTTAGGCGCTATTGTCGGCAGTGGCGTAATGCTGGTACTACAAGGATTATGGGGCTGGGAAGCGCCATTTTTTCTGATGCTGACAGGTCTGTTAATCGGTCTGCTATTGATGGGACTACTGACTGAAGATAAGTCTTTAGTCACCACAACAGAGCAAGAAGTACCGCACCAGTCTCTGACGGATTTTGCCGGTTTTTTTCGCCAGCCCGAAGCCAGACTCTGGACGCTATTGCTGATGACCTGCTTCCCGTTTGTCGGTGCGGCCTGGTTATATATGAAACCTCTGTTACTGGACTTTGGCGTTAAGGCTCAGGATATTGCCTGGATAGTGGGAGTCGGCGGCGGGATTGTGGGTGCCATTGCCAGTTTGCTCAGTGGTCGGTTAGTTCGCTATTTAGGAATAGCCAGAGCCGTTCCTTGTTATCTGTTGGCCGCCTTGCTGGCGCTGGGGCTTTTAACCCTGGCGGTAGTACTGAAATGGGATCAGCAATGGCTGATCGGCACAATCTTTCTGGTGGCGGTCGCGATGGGTGGGATCTCTTCGCTGATGTTCGGGCTGATGATGTTTTTTACCCGTAACGAGCGACGTGCGGCGGATTATGGTCTTCAGGCAAGCCTGTTTGTTCTGACCAGGTTAACCTTCCCGATTGGTGCGGGAGTCTTGCTGGACAGGGGAGGGTATTCTCTGATGCTCACCGCGCTATGCTGTGGGGTACTGGCGGTACTGATAACGGTAATGCTTGCCAGAAACTCACTTTCCCGGATGACGCAGTATACCGCTCAGCTATCCGGACGAGAGTCTTAAGCTCTTCTCCATCACACTGCCACTAACCGTATCAGTTCTGACCTGATACGGTTAGTCACCGCTTTCGCTCAGAAACGATCTTTAGTTCATCAAGGCTATCACTTACATTGATAATACTGGTTTTATCTTAGTGGGGACGGGTATGACGAATAAGAGAGTAGAAATACTGCAATATGAATTGAAAAAAGGGAGTGGAGAAGCATTCCATCAGATTATGTGTGATATCAGCATCCCACTACATATCCGCCATGGTATCGATGTTGTAGCCTACGGAAACTCGCTGCATGATACAGATAGCTACTATCTCATTCGTGCTTTTGCTTCGGAGCAACAAATGCAGGATATTCTGGCTACCTTCTACAGCAGTGATGGCTGGCGCTCAGGCCCAAGAGAAGAAATCATCAGCAGCATTGATGTCAGTCTGAAATCGGTATTATCACTGCCGGAAAGCGCAGTAGACGAACTAAGAATAACCTCATCAGAACGGAAATAATGGCTTCTCTGGAGAGTAAAGCCGGTTACTGCTGAGGGTAACAAACCAAAAACCCGCAAGCTTGCGCTATGCGGGTTTGGAGGGGTAAGACCGTGACGGATATTATTCCTCTTCACGCTCTTTATTTGCCCGCTGGCGATCGTAATATTCATCTTCCGCGTTGATTATCTCATCCATCAGTGAACCCATGTCCACTTCATGTTCTTCCTCAACGAACAGACCGGTAAGCGCGACCTCAGGGGTTAACTTACCGTCTTCATACAGCTGCCAAATCTCTTTGGCGTAACGGGTTTTCAGTAATTGCGGGGCAAACTGACCGTAGTAGGCGGTGATATTACCTACGTCACGCTCAAACATCGACTCGGCATGGTTGTTAGCGGCGGCATCAACGGCCTGGGGTAGGTCGATAATCACCGGGCCATTGGCATCCATCAGGACGTTAAATTCTGATAAATCACCATGTACCAGACCGGCACACAGCATGCGCACAATATTGCGGATCATAGTATTAAAATCGGTGATGGCATTTTCTTCTGTCAAAGTGACATCGCTCAGGCGTGGCGCCACCATACCGTCGGCATCGGTGACCAGTTCCATCAGTAGCACACCATCAAGGCAGATATAGGGCTCAGGAACGCGTACGCCGGCTTTATCGAGACGAAAGAGCGCTTCTACCTCAGCCATCTGCCAGCTCTCTTCCTGCTCCTTGCGACCGAATTTAGAACCTTTCTGCATCGCACGTGCACTACGCGAGTTACGGACTTTACGTCCTTCCTGATACTGTACGGCTTGCTTAAAGCTACGCTGGGTTGCCTCTTTGTAGACTTTGGCGCAGCGCACAGTGTCACCGCATAATACAGTGTAAACGTCAGCTTCCTTGCCGCTTTTCAGGCGCTGGAGGACTTCATCTATCAAGCCATCATCGACTAATGGCTGGATCCTGGCTGGGATTTTCATGCGGCGTTATACCTTTTGTCTGCCGCTTTTGGTATCAACAGCATAGACGGCGAAAGTAGAAATAATTAACGGAGACCTCATCGTGAATTCCATTAGTTTGAGCATTTTTCTGAATTAATCCATGAAATAACACATTACTGAGTGTTTTTCATATAAAACAGTGGATTATTGATTTTTATCGGATCATATCCCTGTGATTTTACGGCTCATAGGCTTAATGAGCAAAGTTTCCTGAATGATAAATGACTTTTTGATGGTAATCCGATTCTGCTACGACTTCACAAACATCCCCGGGCTTACAGTCCAGAATCTTCAGCACCCTTCCTGAAAGGCTGTTTTCTTCATACGCAATTTGATACTGAGTCTTATCATAAAAGCATCGTAGAACGGGTTTAACCTGCTTAATCAGTTCCTGATGAGGAGAGCTGATATAAAAGCTGACAAGATCTAGCTGATCGGTCCGTTCTTTATACAAGTCAATGATAAAATAGCTCTTTGTATAGTGTGAAGAACTGAATAGCAGAATATCACCTTTACAGACAGGAATATCATCGAAATAGTAATCACAGAGTGTCGCGAGATTAAGCTCAATATGCATTAATTCAAGGATTTTTGCTAACTCTGCATTTGGGAATGCGGGACCATCCTCATCCGGGTAATCCACTAAGTCACTTGCAGAAGTACAGATACAAAAAGCGGTAGTCGGTATTGCTGCTGCCATCATCAATCCTCTGCCGGAACATCCATGGATAAGTGAACTTTTTCTTCTGACGAAGCAAGATCGTACCAGCGACAAAGCATAATCTATAGGATAAAAAACCGATATCATCATTATTTTTACGCTGATTCGTCAGTCCTCGTAAAATTGGTTATCATCCGCTTCTATTCTTTGCCGGGTCGCCTGATGTCTGAGATTATTGATAACTTTATTGCTCCGCCGTGTCATGAGGAAATCGACATCCTCTGGCAGGATGAGCATCTGCTGCTGATTAATAAACCCGCCGGGCTACTCAGTCTGTCAGGGAAAAACCCCCTGAATTTTGATTCTGTTCATTACCGGCTGGTGCAAAACTTCCCCGGCTGTACGCTGGTGCATCGCTTAGACTTCGGGACTTCGGGACTGATGGTGATTGCCCGCAATAAGGCTATCAATGCCGCGTTGTGCCAGCAGTTCAGCCAGCGAACCGTCAGTAAAGTCTATAGCGCATTGCTCTGTGGGCATCTGGAAAGCAATGAAGGGGTAATCGATGCGCCAATCGCGAAAGATCCGGCGTTATTTCCATTAATGACAATCAGCGCGATTAACGGTAAACCAGCTCGTTCTCGCTATCGTGTTGTGGAGCGTTTTTACCAGCAGGGTGAAGGGGGTATCTCACTGCCACTCACCCGGGTTGAGCTCACACCGGAAACCGGACGCACTCACCAGCTCCGCATTCACTGCCAGCTGCTGGGGCATCCAATCCTCGGCTGCGATCTCTATGGCGGGCTCTTACTGCCAGGAACGGAACAGACGCCTCGTTTGATGCTACACGCCAGCGAATTACAGTTTGTTCATCCGGTAAGTCTGGAGCCCGTCCATGGCCGAAATACCAGCCCGTTCTGAAAAATACCCGGTAATGCAGTGACTACCACATCAGGTCATCAGGGATTTTAAAGTCAGCGTACGGATCGTCTTCATCCTGCTCTTCCTGACTCAAGGTGCTGTTCAGGACAATGCTGTCGGCATCACGCTGGGCGATTTTATCCGCGACAACCGCAGGAATAATCGCGTACTGATGCTCGCTGCTGCCCTCTACCACTAAACGGGCAATCGCCAGGCGGCCGCTGATCAGCTGGGATTGAGTGAGCTTATCGACCACGACTTTTTTGATTAAGTTGTTGTCGGTAAAGTTAAAATCGATATTGCCTTTGGCAATAATAATTCTGTTCATCTCAATCAGCTGTTTAACCTGGGCCTTATACTCTTTGGCTAAAGTCGCTTGCTTTTGCTGCTCGCTCAGCTGCTTATCACGCTCGATCTGTGCTTTTTTATTCTCTTCTACCGCTTCTCTGGCCTCACGAGCCTGAACCCGTGACTTTTTAGCGGTTCTCTGGACCTTAGCGACTTTCTTACTGGTCACTAAACCTGCTTTTAACATCTGCTCTTGTAAGGTGAGTTTTGTCATCTTCGCTTTAAACCAATCCGATAATTTATGGGGATTATACCCGTAATTGTTGAATTGACTAAACACCTGATGTCGTCAGGGTACATAACCACTATTTAAGTATGCCTATTCATAGAGTTACCTGATGTTGTCACTTTTTTGTCATCTAAATGAAGCCGTAGTGAAACAAAAAGCCAATAAGTTATAGCCACTTTTATGATGAATATATGAAATAAACCTGAAAAATAAACGGACATTATTATTTAGTTTTCAAGTAATCAGCACTCAATACATATTCTAAAGGGCCCTCCATGAAATATTTAAATTATGTTTTATTGTCTCTGTTAAGTGTGACGGCTCAGTCATGGGCTGCGGGTAATGTTGCTAACACACCCTCCGTGATACAGCTAAAAGCGGCCGATCTGAGGCCGACACAACCGAGCATTGGCGATCAGCAAGTTAATTACAAAATTGCCAGCTATGCCTTAAACCCTAAAAAGTTATATGCTGATTACTGCGAAGATAACGGCGCTGAAGGTGTTGAATCCTTTACTGAAAAATCATCCCTGCTTGATCTTAACTCTTTCAAATGCCTCGAGCCCTATGGTTCCAAAGTTAAAGATCTGAAAACTGCCGTGATTGGCCCGGATAAGCAATATTATTTAACCGATGGTCACCATCTGGTCAGCATGCTAAATAAAGTCTCTGGTGGAGATACTCCCGTTTTTATCCGCATTACCGATGATAAATCTGACATGGGTTCGATGAAAGCGTTCTGGGATTTCCTTGCAGAAAATAACCTGACATGGTTGAAAGATGCTCAGTTTAAGCCAGTAAACTATCAGTCTCTGCCACAGACCGTATCAGAGGAAAGCTTACAGAACGATCGCTACCGTTCAATCATGTATTTTCTCCGGGATGTCTCTTATAAAAAACCTAAATCAACCAATATTCCCTTCTTTGAATTTTATATTGCCGAGTGGCTAAATAAAAAAGTCCCTGTTGATTCACTGAAACTGGATACCAGAGAAGATTATTACGACTCTCTGCAGAAAGTGGCTAATGCCATGCTCTCAGCCCCCGCTGATGAAGTTATCGTTGAGTTAGATGGCAAAAAATATACCACCAGTGATTTTGGGGTATTTACTGCCATCAATAAAAAAGAGCTGAATAAACTGATTGATCAAAATGGAAAACTGACGGTCTTATTCACGGCAGCACAGAAAGGATAATATCGTTAAAGCGTTAACAGCAAAAAATCACCAAAAGATGGGGCTTCTGCTTTTGGTGATTTTGCGCTTAAGCTAGCCACTTCTGACTTTTCCTCCGTATACATTTTTTTAGATAAAAAAATAAGCGATATTTTATCAAAAAATTATTGTATAACCCGATCAGGAGTACTCGAACCAGTGGCTATTTTGTTTCGCGATGGGGGTGATGGAATAGATAATTTCCTGTAAATGCTCACGCGTCGCTTTTTCCGCGGCATGGGGATCGCGTGCCTTCAGGGCATTAAAAATTAAGTAATGCTGCTGGATCAGGCTGGAAGGCGGAGAAACCTGGCTCAGGCTGAGAAAACGTACCCGATCCATCGTTGCTTTAATTGACTCAATGGTTTCCCATGCGAGTGAACAATTAGCAACCTGTGTCAAAAGTTGATGGAAATTATCATCAAGGCTAAGAAATTCGTTCACCCGATTATTCTGCGCGGCGAGTTCCTGACAGTGTAAGTTGTGCTCTAGCGTCAGCAGTTGTTCCTCCGTGACCATTTCTGCCGCCCGACGTGCAATGGCACATTCCAGCGCCTGACGGATAAAGCGGGCATCCGACACGCGCTGTTCGGATATCTTCATGACGAACGTGCCGCGCTGCGGCAGGATCTGCACCAGACCGGCCTCTGCCAGCTTGATAAAAGCCTCCCTGACCGGCTGACGAGAAATAGTAAAACGCAGGGAGATTTCTTTTTCGGACAGCAGCTTACCAGGAGGGATTGTGCATTCCACAATTTCTTTACGCAATATGCGATAAATTTGCTGATTGATGGGTTCGTTATTATTGATCTGAAAATAAATATCCATGTCGTTATATTTATCCAATAAATTTGTGATTTATAATTTACGACTATACCCACCATGCCAGCCTGTCATCGACTAAGCTGAACTTAACTGAACTTTTAGCATAAACAGTTTAAGGCATGGCGGGTATATATCTTCTATTTAAAACACATCATTAAAATAATATTGCTCTATGGCATGAGTAAATCAGGTAAAAACATGACTGTTTGCGGGAAAATAAATAAAATTGCTGTGAAGATAAGGAATGCGATTAAATAAGGTACTGATGCTTTTATAAAATGTACCGTATCGCATTTTAAAATACCACAAACCGTATACATACAAATACCCACTGGCGGTGTGTTCGCCCCCAATAACGTTAACGTAATGAACAAAATTCCGAAGTGAATAGGGTCATAGCCGATTTCAGTAACAATAGGTAGTAAGATTGGCGTCAGCAGCAATACCAGCGGACTGGCATCTAACACCATGCCAATAATCAGTACCAGCGCAAAAATCAGCAGCATGATACCTGTCGGATTATCTGTAAAATCGGTAATGAATTCAGTCATCGCTTGCGGTAACTGATCCAACACGCTGATATGTCCAAGAATGAAGGCGGCCATAACCAAAAGCATGACAATGCCTAAGTCACTTAGCGTCTCTGTTAATGTATCAAGGAGTCCTTGCCAGGTGAGTTCTTTATAAACTAAGCCTCCAACAATAATGGCGTAGAGAACGATAAATGCCCCAGCTTCTGAAGTCGTAAACAAACCTAAACGAATGACCACAATGAGGATAACCGGGAACATCAGAGCCCAAAAACCGCGACGGAAACTCGCCGCAACTTCTTTAAATGTGGGTTTTGTGAGTGTTTCTGGCTGAATTTTCATGCGACGAGCCATGATGTAATTCGTTACCATAAGCGTTATTGTCAGCAAAATGCCCGGGATAATGCCTGCAAGAAATAATTTTCCGATAGAAACGTTACCGACAAAGCCATACAGGATTAATAAGATACTCGGAGGTAATGTTGCAGTGATCAGGGAAGCAAAAGCAATGACTACCGCGGTATAAGCCTTGGGGTAACCTCGTTCAATCATAGAGAACCCAAGCATACGTGACTGCATGGATGCATCAGCGACGGCTGAGCCGGCAACCCCGCCCATCAGCATCGCGAGTAATACGTTAATTTGCGCCAGCCCACCAATCATCCATCCGGTTAGCAGACGAGCAAAATCTAATAAACGCTCAGTAATACCTGTCCGTGTAAGTAAATTTCCCACCAGAATAAACAGCGGAACAGCAATCATCGGAAATGACTGGGTAGGGGCTGCAAATTTTTGAAAAGCAATTCCGAGGGGGAGAAAGTCGGATGTGAAAAAATAGGCCAGGCTTGATATGGCAATAACGAATCCTACCGGCATGCCCATCAGCATAAATAAAATAAACAATACACCGGTCAACCATATCATGGCAGATTTCCTCTGATAGATAATGCTCGATTAGAATTGATTTTATCAATCAATTGTTCAATACAGGTGAAAATCATTAACAGGCATCCTGTCGGAACCGCCGCGCTTAAAACAACATGGTTTATCTCGGAGATAGGTAATACATGCGAACGAGTATCCCACATAAAAATATATCCAGAACAGGTTCCAAACCCCAGGAAGGCAATAATTAAAATTCTGTTAATATAATCAATAATATCCTGTACTTTCACGGGGAACCGCTTCAATAAGATATCAATTCCCATATTACGCTGTTTGACTTGAGCATAGTGGATAGAGAACATACTCACCCAGGCGAATAAAACCATTGATATTTCTATAGACCAAATCAGGGGGTATCCAATTGCTCGCCCAATAGCTGCGATCAATATAAGGGCCACCATGATAATAAAAATTATTTTCGCAATGGCTATTTCTATTTTTATCAGTGTTTTCATCTGTAATATCTCACTTAACGGCCCACCCGAAGGGTGGGCGTCATATAGAAATGATCAAGCTCGTCTATTTGATATCCAGCGCTGTTTTTACACTGCTTTGAGCCTGCTCCAGCCCAAGCTTTGCGGGCACATTAGCGCATGCTGCTATAAACGGAGTAAGGTCGATATCAGCGATTTTCGCACCACTCTTAGACATTTTTTCTAAAACAGCATTACTCTGTTCTATAATTTTTTGCGAAGTGAACGCGCCCGCATTATAAGACTCTTCCTGAAGAATCTTCTGGTATTCGGCTGGTAACTGATCGAACCATTTGCTTCCCACGATAATCGACGTCATCAGATGGTAGTGGTTGGTTTTAGTTATATCTTTAGCGACTTCATTAAGTTTGGAACCGTATAATGCTGTCGGGTGTGCCTCAGCAGCATCGACTACACCCGTTTGAATCGCAGAATAGACTTCTGACCACGCCATTGGTGTGGGTGATCCACCCATGCAGTTGATCGTTTCGATAGCGATGGGTGAGTCAGGCACTCTGACCCTGACGCCTTTTAAATCAGCTGGTTGGGTGAAAGGTTTTTTCGTTATCATCATGCGGGAGCCTTGATACCAGTTGAACGACAGGCTGACCAACCCTGATTTGTCTTTTAACTGTGATTCCCATTCTTCAAATACCGGTGTTGCGACAAGTTTTGCCGCCTGGTCATAGTCTGACAGTAAGAAGGGAGCATTCAGTATTGCCAGCTCCGGTACAAATTGTGCCAGCCTGCCGCCATCAGTAAGAACACCTACATTACTTCCTACCTGAGCCTGCTGAATTAACTCACCATCAGCGCCTAGCTGCCCACTGGGAAACAATCTGACACGTACATTTTTATCCGTGCGTTTCTCAACATTTTTCTTAAACTCCTTAAATCCAGCATAAACAGGATCGTCTGGCGATAAAGCGGTGCTCAGATTGAACTCATATGTTTTAGCTGCAAAGGAAGATAAGGTAAATAGGGAAAGTAATGAGCCTATTGCTATTTTTTTATATACGCCGGATTTCAGCGCATTAAAATAATTCCTTTCGAAACTTAAGGTACATTTTGACATATTATTTTATTCTCCAAAGGAAAGATTATGAGTTTAAAATTCGTATTTGATGATCAAACTATAATAATTAGACCTTGTGTATAAATAATCAAATTTAACTTTTCACGTCAAACTGTTATTTAGAGATGTTTATCACAAAGCTGTTTATTCATTTCAATGCTTATGTGATGTTAATCATTTCATCTTGCCACCCGTCCAGATGGAAATGGTTTAATTGACAAAACAAAACTCAATTTGGTTTTTTTAGTATTTACGAAAGCTGGGTTATTCTATATCACATCTCGATTATCCATTTTTCAGTATTGTTTTTATCTAATGTATTGCTCAATATTCCCCATAATCAGCCATCGACTTCTTGCGCCAGTTTAACTATTTCGGCCCAAACGCCGTCGTCAACAGGAATACCGTTGATGAGATTCTCTCGTCTATTTTTAGCGGAATGTTCGCCGGGGTAATAAACGTCCTTCTGGCCTTCTGCCGCCGTCGATGTCTTGACATAATCTGCCACGCTGTCAGCCATTTGCTCGCTAAACTCGCGGCCACCAAGCTGTGCGGGATCGAACACCATAAAAATCTGACTCGCTCCGGTACAACTCCCTTTACCGACTTTATCGATCTCATTTGTTGGGTGCCCCGCGGACAGTAATGCGGCCATGGCATCTAATAAAACGGCCATTCCCGATCCTTTCCAGTATCCGGTAGGAAGGATCCGCATAGACTGTTCAATTGGCCCCGGCTCATCGGTTAAATTTCCCTGCTGGTCGAAACCGCCGGGGAAGGGGAGACGTTCATTCTTAAGTCGTGTGACCTGCAATTTTCCGTATGAGTATTGCGACATGGCCATATCCAGCACGATCGATCCTTTCTCACGGGGTACAGCCATCACGAAGGGATTATTACCTAAGCGGGTATTTTTACCTCCCCATGCAGGCATACACGACTCCGTATTCGTCCAGCAAATGGCGGCAAGACCCTGTTCTGCCGCTCTCCAGCCGTATGTGCCTCCACGCATCCAGTGCGTTGTATTGCGTAAAGCAACAATCCCTATGCCATTCTGACGTGCCAGTTCTGCGGCTTTTTCAACGGCAAATAACGCATTAGTAATACCAATCCCCTGATTACCGTCATAGATCTCAATTACGCCTAATGACTTAACCTGAGTGGGCTCAGCCTGAATATTGATCCAACCTTTTTGGACGTAATCAATAAACCGGGATACGCGGTTTAACCCATGTGAGAAGACCCCATCACAGCTGGACTCCGTGTGAATTTGTGCGCAAATATCTGCCTGCTGTTCACTTAAACCTGCATTTAAGAATGCCTTTTTTACTGTCTCTTTCATGGTATCAAAGTTGATTCTTTGCATATTTTTCATCTCGTTATGAGGACCAATATTCCACGATAAATATCATCACGCCTGAATATCTAGAATGACTTTGCAGCAACCTCGAGGGTCTTGTTCAAATTTGCTCATCGCATCTTCTGCCTGAGAAAGCGGCAAATAATGGGTAACTAATTTTTCAGGGGCGAGTAATCCGCGCTGTAACCAGTCAATTACCACGGGAAAGCGTTTGCTATTAAGGCGCGAGGTAAAGAGCGACAACTCTTTGCTGGTGAGGCTCTTCTGGGTAAAATGACAAGGCTCGTCTGAAAAACCGAGAAGCCCGATACGTGCAGCAGGGGAAGCCAGGGCAATAGCTTCTGACAGAATAGAAGGATGGCAGGCTGCATCAATAATCAACGTAGGAGAGATGCCCGGTAACTGTGCTGATAGCGGAACCTCGCTATTATCTAACGTCAGATCTGCGCCATTCTGACGAGCCATCAATAGTCGTTCCGGTATACGATCGGCAACTATAACTTGAGCCACCCCATATACACCTTTCAGTACTTGAATCGCGGTTAATCCCATTGGGCCTGCGCCATAAATCAGAGCAATATCACGAGACGTTGGCGAGAGAAAGGCGGTGATATTCGCTGCAATCGTAAAGGGTTCAACAAGGCTTGCCAGTTCATCGGGGATGGCATCAGGAATAGAATAAGCATTCGCCGTCGGTACGCAGGCATATTCGCTAAATCCGCCATCCCGATGTACGCCGATAACCTGTAATTCCGTGCATACGTTAGGACGATCAACGGAACAGGGGTAGCAATGGCCGCAGCTCACCACTGGATCAACCGAGACACGCTCTCCCAGCCGGGATGCATCTATACCCTCTCCAACAGCATCAATTACGCCGAAGAACTCATGTCCGATAACGCGCGGATATCTGGCAAAGGGATTATGTCCGCGCCAAATATGGACATCAGAGCCGCAGATACTGGCATAGCGGACTTTCACCCGAACCTCACCTGCCGTCGGTTGCGGAACAGGACGCTCTTCAACCACTAATTCATTGGGTTGCTGTATTACAATGCTTTTCATTTTTTAACCTCTGATAACCGAGTCTATTTTTACCAGTTCCACAGGGTGCCATCTTCCAGACGCGCAACCGGTAAATAGGCGGGATCATAGGGATACTTCGCTGCCAGCTTTTCATCGAACTCAATGCCTAATCCTGGCTTATCGCCCGGGTGCATATAGCCATCATCGAAAGTCCAGCTATGGGGGAAGACTTCCAGCATTTGTTCCGAATAACCCATATATTCCTGAACGCCGAAGTTGGGTACCCAGAGGTCAAAATGTAGTGCCGCTGCCATACAGACAGGAGAGAGGTCTGAGGGCCCGTGTGAACCTGTACGCACCTGATAAAGGGAGGCAAAATCAGCGATGCGGCGCATACCCGTAATTCCGCCCGCATGGGTGATGGTGGTACGGATATAGTCGATGAGCTGCTCTTCGATCAGCTGTTTACAATCCCAGATGCTGTTAAACACTTCTCCCACGGCAATCGGCGTGATGGTGTGCTGACGAATTAAACGGAAGCAGGCCTGATTTTCAGCAGGGGTCGGATCCTCCATCCAGAACAGGCGATAATCCTCAATACTTTTACCAAAGCGCGCGGCTTCAATGGGGGTAAGACGATGGTGCATGTCGTGCAGCATATGCTCGTTGAAACCAAATTTCTCACGCACTGCCTCAAACAACTTCGGCGTAAAATCGAGGTATTTCTCTGTCGACCATAGTTGTTCTTCCGGGTAGTGGCCCTTTGTCGCAGGCTCATAGGCAAGCCCTTTTCCTTTCGCCATACCGTAAGTAGTTTTCATACCCGGCACGCCGCACTGCACACGAATCGCCTTGAATCCTTCATCGCGGTGCCTGGCATAATCATCCAGCACTTCATCAATCGAGTGGCCCGTCGTATGGCAATAGACCATGACGCCTGTGCGCGATGCTCCGCCCAGTAACTGGTAAAGCGGCATATTGGCGGCTTTGGCTTTGATATCCCATAAAGCGGTATCTACTGCCGAAATCGCGGACATGGTTACCGGGCCCCGGCGCCAGTAAGCTCCTTTATATAAAAACTGCCAGATATCTTCGATATGGTGCGCATCACGCCCAATAAGCTGCTGACATATATGATCTTTGAGATAAGAGGCAACGGGTAGCTCACGTCCGTTGAGTGTTGCATCACCCAGCCCGGTTAATCCACTATCTGTCGTAATTTTCAGGGTGACAAAGTTACGCCCCGGGCAGGTGACAAATACCTCAGCACTGACAATCTTCACGTTATTTATCCTTTTTATACGTACAGATATTCTTTTGTGCCTACTACCATACAACCATGTTGGTGGCGATAAGTTGAACAGCTTCACATTTAATTAACATTGGTGGGATTTCTTTGAAGACTGTGATCTGGGTTATGACTTGTGTCATGCGGGAGGTGTTTTTCTTATTGCAGCAGGCGTTGTTAGATTGCCGTTTGGTGATGTAGGGATTCATTCATTTTGTTCTTTAACATTGCAAGAAAAAAATTTAATAATGATCTGGAATATGAAATTTATAAATGTTTTGAAAAAAATATTCGTGATTATTTAAGTGAAATGAGAGTGCCTGGGTATTTAATGGATGAAATGATCAAAATATCGTCAAGTGATTTATAAATACTCGATACTGAAGATATATCTAAACTCGGATTATTAGGTGATGATCCAGTATGGGACCAATATATAAGATCAAACTATAAGTAAAGTAATTGCGATAGAATTAAAAAATGTTAATTGTATCCTTAAATATATTTCTACACGCACAACCATTCGTTGGTATCAATTCTGTTTTCAGACTACGGAAGAAGCGTTCTATCGGCATTCGTTGGTAAACTCCAGCCGATAACTCTGCGGGTAAAATATCCATTACTACCACTAGATAACGCCAGCGATTTCCTGGCCAGAGATATGTAATATCTCCGCTCCATATTCGGTAAATACGTATGTTCATGACAGGTATTGTTATATTAATGTTTTGCGAACTGACAGTAGTATTACCCCAAGCATAACTATGTAATTAAACCAATCGTGTACAAAAAACAGACATAAATACTGAGATATTGGATGATACGTTGACAAATCTAAAGGTGCTCATTATCTTAACAATTCATTCACTTCTATTTCTAAAGTCATATTGTTTTGTTATATAATGTAAGGATTACAGTGAAAAAGTTATTATTGTGCGGACTAGTGTTAGCTTCTACCTCTTGTGCTGATTTCCAGAAGAATATGAGCGATCAGATGAAGACGATAAACGCAGCACTTACTCCCGGCGTGACAAAAACGGAGCAGACCACTTCTTCCAAAAAGGTGGGTACCATCACTAACGATCAGTGTAAGAATAGCGTAGGGAAAAACAAAGCCTATTTCGAGCAACTTATTGGCTTCAAACTGAATGAATCCAACTCATCCGGCTACACTTCTTTCTCAGAGTCATATAATTTGAAAATATCAGACCGCAAAGACCGCTTTGGCGGTAATTTGCCAATCTGTATCATTTCGATTGATCCGCAAACCCATAAAGTTACGACATTCTCAATGCCTACCTAACAGCATGTTGAGAACACTTTATGACGGAGCTACTATCAGACGTATTAGTGTGATTACTAAGGGATACTGACGGTATAATTACTAGGCGATTTTGACGCGGCCAGATTATCAGCTCCTCATATATCTATCAATTAAACGGCCATAAGGTCGTTTATTGTCTCGCTTTTTTTCTCGCGATATGTAGAGCTATTGTGTTCATATTTTCGCGGAGCCAGATACTACTAACACCTCCAGGACTTATGTCCATACCCTACTCAGCCTTCACTTTCAGGGAGACTTTTTGTTGACCTGAATGGGTGTAAGTAGACCGCTTTTAGTTCCCCGCACTTTTTGAGATTTCCGGTTTTTCAGCCATCAACCGTACTCTTCCTGCGTCAAGTTATTCAGGGATTCATGATGCCGGTAACTGTCATATTCATTCAGCCAGCGTTCCGTTATTGCTTGTGCTTCATTCAGTGTTCTGAACAGAACAATTCCAGTATCACGTCATACTCTTCGGCCCATTGCGCCAGAGTTAGTGAGACTAATTCCGGGCCATTTGCCCATCCGCATCTTCAGCGGATGTCTAGGGTTCGTCACGATCCTGTCTAGCACCCGCACCATTCTTTGCACCGGGATATTCAGGGTCAGGCCAGAGTTTCACGATTAGAATCATCAACAACATTGAAAGTCCGAAAACGTCGGCCATATATCAGCTCATCATGCATAAAATCAATCGACTAGCTTTGGTTAAGTGTCTCCGGTATAGCCAGCGGAGCCAGATTGCATGCCGGCAACTGTTGCTTTCTTTTCGGTCGAAAATTCAGTTGTAACAGGCAGCAAATCCGGTGAACACACTTATGATTTCATGCATGACCTTGTCGGCGATTTACGGTTCTACCCGCTTTGACCGATTTTAGTACAGTAATGATCTGATGTTCAGTTAATCGGATTCTTACACATATCTATCTCCTCAGGTTACATAATCAGTATGTCGGAAGATCTCTAAAAATGAATGGCTCTTTTTGCAGGGATACTTATATTTGCGTGTCGATTCCGTTGGTTAATAAGGTAATCTGATCTTAACCCTCAGGTATCAGCAAACGAAAGGGTGGGGTAGGCACCGAGTTCCATCATTGTCCGCTGCTTTGTTACCGGACGTTGATAGCGAAAGCGCCAGAGTTTCTTGCCGCTGGTTTTCACGATCAGGAAAAGCCCATTGCCATCATGCAGCGTGATGTCCTTCTCTAGCGCTTTAGTGCGCGGAACTTCAGTGTTGGTGAGTCCGTGCCATTTGTTCGCTTCTTCGTGAATTGGTATATGTTTTTAGGCCTATATCTTACCGTATACCAATTGTCACCGGATTCAGGAGGATCTTCTCGGTTGGTTACGGACAAATCGCAGGCACAAAAAAACCCGCAAGGCTTGCACCATGCGGGTTCTTAGGACTTCATCGGATGACTCTGGTAATCACCGATGGAGAATTTGGTGGAGCTGGGGGGATTTGAACCCCCGTCCGAAATTACTACACTGTCGGCACTACATGCTTAGTCAAGTCTTTACATTCGCCGGGCAGCTGCGGGCTGACACGCCACTACCAAACTAGCCTGATTAGTTTTAGCACTTCAGCCCCAGGCAGGACTTCCATGCGATCTCTTTTGGGTTTGACTCCTCTTTATCCCCGTCTTAAGAGCGGAAGCTAGGGAGAGGAGGCTTCAAAGCAGGGTATTAAGCTGCTAAAGCGTAGTTTTCGTCGTTTGCGACTATTTTTTGCGGCTTTTTACGAGGCAAACCGCCCCTCGGCATGCACCTTGAGTTTCGCAAATCCCGTCGAATCCAGAATCAGCCCCAATGTGTAAGGCGAGTATAACAGATTTATTACCCGGCTGACTAGCGCCGTGCAGAGAATTACTCAGATGCAGGTTATTGAATCACTTCCGGTTATCAGTAACGAGAAGGGTGTTTAAATACTGTGCATTACGGTTGTTTTTAATGCTGTTCACGGGGAATACCTAACTGCCAACAACGTTATTAGCGCTCAAATCATCAATACGCTGTTTCAGAGATGTTATTGCTTAAGGGATGATTGTTTTCTGTTAGCAGGTTAGCTATTGATTATGCTAATTAATTTAATCACTGTTAACACGCTGACAGCACATATCTGTAAATAACATAAGGAATATATATGCAAGGAATAAGTGGTCATGACCGTATTTTGATACCGTCAGGTTCTTCTGTTGCTGGAACCAGGACTACATCCTCAGAGCCAGTGGTAAGTTGTTTTGTCGCAAGCTTTGCTAGCGCTTGCAATACAGTTGTTAATCGCTCGACCCTTCATGGCACTCTTTCATCACCCTGGCATAATGAACGTCGTGATGTCTGTTCTCCTGCCAAATACTCTTCTGCAGCTTTATTTAAAGCGGGGGCAAATATAACTAAGGAATTATCAATAGCTGAATATAACAAAAATACCAGCGAGTCCCGCGACAATTCATTTTCACACAGAGGTATGTTAAATAACACGAGCGAAAAATACAGGCGATAAACCCAGTTACCTGTCCAGATAATTTCTGAATCTGTCTGTCTCACCCCGTTTCGTATCAGGGTGGCTAACCCTTTGGGTCTGGTGAGGTTCAAAGAAAGCAGGCCCGCCATGGATGGCGGGCTTCGGGATTAGCGTCCGGCGTGTTTCATAATGCGGGCTTTATCCACCGCCCATTCCTTGTCTTTCAGGTCAGTACGCTTGTCGTGCAGCTTTTTACCTTTCGCCAGGCCAATTTTGATTTTGCACCAGGCGTTTTTCCAGTACAGAGAGAGGGCGACGACGGTGAAGCCATCGCGGCTGACGCTACCGAATATGTTATCCAGCTCTCTTTTATTCAGCAGCAGCTTACGCGTCCGCGTTGGATCGCAGACTACGTGGGTTGAAGCCACGGTCAGTGGGGTAAAGGTAGCGCCGAACAGGTAGGCTTCGCCATTTTTAAAAATGACATAGCTATCGGAGATGTTCGCTTTTCCGGCGCGCAATGATTTAACTTCCCAGCCTTGCAGCGCAAGACCCGCTTCAAATTCATCTTCAATAAAGTATTCGTGGCGGGCGCGTTTATTTTGCGCAATGGTGGCTGAGCCTGGTTTGTGTGCTTTTTTCTTCGTCATAGTGCCGCTCAGTATAAGTCATCCAGGAGTTCAAAGACATCCCCGGGCCATGCACGAGGAGTAAGGGCTTATCTTAGCATGGTGGCAGAGAGTTTTTCTTTGCCTGCTGATAAATGTTATTATTTTCCGGTTTTATGACTCCCGGGAATTGTTATGCCTCAAATTAGCCGCACAGCGTTGGTGCCATACAGTGCCGAGCAGATGTACCTGTTAGTAAATGATGTGAAATCTTATCCGCAGTTTTTACCTGGTTGCTCAGGAAGCCGGATACTGGATGAGTCCGCCAGTCAAATGATGGCAGCAGTCGATGTCTCCAAGGCGGGAATAAGCAAAACCTTTACCACGCGTAATATTCTGGTCAGTAACCAGAGCATTATTATGCAGCTGGTGGACGGCCCGTTTAAAAAATTGATGGGAGGCTGGAAGTTTACCCCGATCGGTGATGACGCTTGCCGCATTGAATTTCAGCTTGATTTCGAGTTTACCAATAAACTGATTGAGCTGGCATTTGGCCGGATGTTTAAAGAGCTGGCGGGTAATATGGTGCAGGCCTTCACCGTGCGTGCAAAAGAGGTTTACCGTGTCGCATAAGATTCGGGTCGAGGTGGCTTACGCGCTGCCCGAAAAACAGTTCTTGCGCCAGGTCTCTTTGCCGGAAGGCAGCACCGTTGAACAGGCGATTATCGCTTCCGGTCTGCTGACACTGCGTACCGATATTGATCTGAAAAAGAATAAAGTCGGTATTTATAGTCGCTCGGTCAAACTTAACGATGAAGTGCATGAGGGTGACCGCGTCGAAATCTATCGTCCTCTGCTGGCCGATCCTAAAGAGCTGCGGCGACAACGTGCTGAGCGTTCAGCCAGTAAATAATAAAAAGGGGTGAGAAACATAGTTTCTCACCCCTTTTTTCACATCCGCGAAGGGTAATTATTCGTTAGTCAGTTTTGGTCTGTTAACCAGGTCAGTCAGAACGCCATTGCTGTCAAAAGTCATGATCAGCGTCTGCTGAGTCGGGTTTTCATGGCCCGGTTGCTGGCGGAAGACGTAAAACCAGGTGTTGGTACCAAACGGATCGTTCATCAACGGCGTACCCAGTGTGTAGGCCACTTGCTGCTGTGTCATACCCTTATGAATTTTGGCGACATCAGTGGGTGTCAGATAGTTACCCTGGTTGATATCCGGGCGATAGACCACTCGTTCCAGAGTGGAACAACCTGCGGTCAACATCAGAAGAACCGCTGCTGCTACAGTCAGCATTTTACAACGCATAGTAATTTGATCCCTTTTCTGGCCCGAGTCGTACGTGGCACATTCATTTTATGCCGATGATAATAGACCTTTAATCAGTTTTAAACCTATAAGGCGCTCAACTCTGACCGCAGGAGTATAAAAAAGTTAGTTAAAAAGCATCTGATATCACAGAAAAAATATTAAATGCTATTATTTTCAACTCTTTAACGCCTGCTTCACTGTACTTCAGGGATAAATCAGGCTGCCAGCAGTTCTTTTGCATTGGCAAGAGTATTACGTGTGACCTCGCTTCCCCCTAACAGGCGAGCCAGCTCTTGCAGTCTGGCACGTTTGTCCAGAGGTTGCATATGTGTTTCTGTCATTTCGCCGTCAGTTTCTTTGCTGACGAAGAAGTGATGATGCCCGCAACCGGCGACCTGAGGTAAGTGGGTTACACACATTACCTGAGTCGACTCACCCAGTTGTCGCAGTAACTTGCCGACAACGGCAGCGGTCGGGCCACTGATACCGACATCCACTTCGTCAAAAATCAGGGCCGGTGTTTCCATCTTACGGGCAGTGATAACCTGAATGGCCAGGGCGATACGTGACAGTTCACCGCCAGAGGCCACTTTTGCCAGCGCCTGTACTGGCTGACCTGGGTTGGTACTGACGCGGAAGTCAATTCTGTCGGCTCCTGTTTCGGTAAGCACGCTTTCGTTGAACTCGACTTCAATCACCAGAATGCCGTGTGGCATTGAGAGGGTGTGCATACTGCTGGTGATAAGCGCTGATAGCTCTTCAGCATATTTAACCCGGCTAAGATGCAGGGTACGCGCCACGGTTAAGGCTTGCTGATGGTGATGAGCAACGGCCTGTTGTAAAGCATCCTGCGAGTCTGACTGAGCTTCCAGCTGCTGCTGTTCGTCCAGTAATTTTTGGTAGAAACCAGGCAGCTCTTCTGGAGTTACGTGGTGCTTTCGTGCCAGTGAAATCTGCCGTGAGATACGCTGTTCCAGCTCATAGAGGCGATTTGGATCTAAGTCCAGTCGTTCACAGTAGTGCTGGAGTTCATCGAAGGCTTCGGAAATTTGAATGCTTGCTTCTTCCAGCAGTGTCAGCACATTAGTGATTTTGCTGTCCATACCCACCAGGTCAGTCATTAACTGGCGTACGGTATAGAGCTGGCTTTGCAGATTCACGTCTTCGGCTTCGCCAAGAATATTCAGAGCGTGCTGGCTGGTGGAGAGCAGCTGGCCGCTGTTTGCCAGGCGCTTATACTCTTCATCGATAACTTCAAACTCGCCTGCTACCGGGGCGAACTCGTTCAGCTCTTTAAGCTGGTAGTTTAATAGCTCTACTCTGGAGGCGCGCTCCTGAGCCTGCTGCTGATGCTGGGCCAGCAGGCGGCAGCTCTGATGCCATTCGCGATAATATTCGCGCATTTGCTGCATCATGCCCTGTTCACAGGCATAACCGTCTAACAAGCTTTTCTGATGGTCTGGTTTAAGCAGAAGCTGGTGGGCATGCTGACCGTGAATCTGGATTAACAGCTGACCGAGTTCCCGTAACTGGGAAACGGGGACGGCAGTACCGTTAATAAAGCCACGAGAGCGGCCGTCATGGCCCACTACGCGACGTAACAGACATTCGCTGCCTTCTTCCAGTTGGTTCTCTTCAAGCCAGCGTAGCGCCGCTGGCGTGTCTTTTAGTGAGAAACGGGCACATAAGTCGGCACGTTGTGCTCCCCGGCGTACCATATCCGCTTCAGTACGACTACCGAGACACAACCCTAAGGCATCAATTGCAATAGATTTGCCAGCCCCGGTTTCCCCGGTGATAGCCGTCATTCCCTGCTGAAAATCAATTTCAAGTTCGCGAACGATTGCAAAGTTACTGATGGTGAGTTGTGTCAGCATAGCCACCTCTGTATGAAAAACCATAACTGTGTTTGCATACAGTATAAACTGGTTTTATATACAGTAAAGTGGCAATGATGATTTTTAGAATAATTTTTTTGACCAGCCTAGTTTTGAACTTAATGTATTGAAATAGCTGTAATCTTTAGGGTGAATTAAGTTCAGGTGGTAATCACAGCGTCTGATCAGCACACTTTCGCCATCCTGTATTGGTAAGGATATCTGGCTGTCACAGCTAATTTCCAGATCGCTGCGCATATGCGAGAAGCGTAAGCGAATGGTGCTGTTACTGTTGATAACCAGGGGCCGTGCCGACAAGGTATGCGGAAACATAGGTACCAGGGTAATCGCATCCAGTGAAGGTGTCAGAATCGGACCACCGGCAGAGAGCGAGTAGGCGGTGGAACCCGTTGGTGTAGAGATAATCAGCCCGTCTGAACGCTGCGAGAAGGCAAATACCTCATCGATATACACCTCAAACTCAATCATATGGGCAATTTTACCGGGGTGCAGTATCACCTCATTGATGGCGGTACTCAGGCGCGTCGGGGTATCTTGATGATAGACCTGTGCTTCCAGTAAAAAACGTTGCTCAGTGATGTAATGTCCTTCCAGCACAGCGGACAGCTGCTGATGAGCATTATCAGGGTCGAGATCGGTCAAAAAGCCTAAATTACCGCGATTAATGCCAATTACTTTAATATCGTAGCGTGCCAGCACGCGAGCGGCACCCAGCATATTACCGTCACCACCGACCACTACGGCTAAGTCAGCCTGCTGGCCAATCTCCGCCAGAGTACCGGTTTTCACTTGAGTAAGATTCAGGTCATGAGCTATCTGTTGTTCTACAATAACTTCATAGCCCTCACTATGTAGCCAGCGATACAGCATTTCATGCGTTGTCAGGGCTGTAGGATGCCGTGGATGCCCGACAATACCGATACAATTGAAATGTTTGTTCATTATCCAGCTTATCCTTAATCACAGATGTTACTGCGACAATATGTCAGGTTCCCTTGAAACCCTGAAACAGATCCCCATAATAAGCGAACCAGCGAGATTAATGCTAAACACGCGGAGAATTTCATGAGTAGTAAAGAACAGAAAATACCAGATGAGCAAGTTTCAGACGAAATGGTAACAGAGCATCACGATGATATTGAAGCCGTAGACGGTGTCAATACAGCGGATCAACACGACGACCAGATTGCGACGCTGCAAGCTCAGTTGGCGGAAGTTGAGCAGCGTGAGCGTGATAGTGTGTTGCGCACCAAAGCTGAAATGGAAAATCTGCGTCGCCGTACTGAGTTAGATATCGAAAAAGCACACAAATTTGCACTCGATAAATTTGTGAATGAGCTACTGCCGGTTCTCGACAGTCTCGATCGTGCTCTTGAAGTCGCGGATAAAAGCAATGCTGATATCGCACCGATGGTTGAGGGTATCGATTTGACACAAAAATCGATGGTTGATGTGATGCGCAAATTTGGTGTTGAAGTGGTTGGCGAAACTAACGTTCCGTTTAACCCGGATGTGCACCAGGCGATTGCGATGGTTGAGTCTGACGATGTTGCTCCGAATCATGTCCTGATGGTGATGCAAAAAGGCTACACCCTGAACGGTCGCACCCTGCGCGCTGCGATGGTATCAGTGGCAAAAGCAAAAGCGTAATTCAGTAAACGGGGCGTCATAGTACGGCCTGAACGGCCTTGATAGCCGTGATATGAAGCCAGCCTGCAAACGGCTGGCTTTTTTGTAGCTATACCCTAAATAATTCGAGTTGCCTGTAGGCGCTGAGTAAATCCTGACGATGAGCATAGATAAACTATGTGATTCGGTAGGATTTGCGAAAGCAACGCCCAGGCAACTTTAAGTATGACGGGTATATTATTCGTGAGATGGGCGTGATGACGGCAAGGGGACAACGCGTACTTGCTTAACCATATTGTCCTGAACATCGAGAATTTCAATCTGATAATGCGAGAGGCGAATATGGGTACCAGGCGCTGGAATTTCCTCAATCGCTTCCAGTAACATACCGTTCATTGTCCGGGCTTCGTCTTCCGGTAAAGTCCAGTTAAAGGCCTTATTCAGTTCCCGAATATTGGCAGTACCATCGATAATCACCGATCCATCTGTTTGCGGATGAACCTCTTCGGCAAGCGTTGGGGACATAGAGGTGGTAAAATCACCCACTATTTCTTCCAGAATATCTTCAACCGTCACTAAGCCTTGAATATCACCGTATTCATTGACCACCAGACCGACTTTTTTCTTATTTCGCTGAAATTTCACCAGTTGCACACTCAGCGGCGTGCCTTCCGGGATAAAATAAATTTCATCGGCAGCGCGCAGCATCGTCTCTTTGGTGAATTCGTTTTTCTCAGTCATCAGCCGGTAGGCTTCTCGCAGACGCAGCATACCAATCGCATCGTCCAGCGAATCACGATAGAGCACAATACGTCCGTGGGGAGAGTGGGTAAGCTGACGGGCAATAGCTTTCCACTCGTCATTGATATCGATCCCGACTATTTCATTGCGTGGGGTCATAATGTCATCGACGGTGACTTTTTCCAGATCAAGTACCGACAGTAGCATCTCCTGGTTCCGGCGCGACATCTGGGATCGAGACTCATTAACCAGCGTGCGGAGTTCCTCTTTGCTCAGGGCTGAACTCATCACATTATCAACTTTTATGCCGAGCATACGCATCAGTAAACGCGTAATGGTATTCAGCAACCAGACTACAGGCATCATTAAAATCTGCAGTGGTTTTAACAGGATGCTAAATGGATAGGCCACTTTTTCCGGATAAAGCGCGGCGATCGTTTTGGGCAGAACTTCGGAAAATACCAGGATAACAAAGGTCAGGACACCGGTCGCTATTGCCACGCCAACATTACCATAGAGACGCATACCGACGATGGTGGCAATAGCCGAGGCCATGATATTGACCAGGTTGTTACCAATCAAAACCAGGCTTATCAGACGGTCAGGTTTTCTCAGTAATTGCTCTACACGCAGCGCTGCACGGTTTCCTTGTTTCGCTTTGTGACGAAGACGATAGCGGTTAAGCGTCATCATCCCGGTCTCTGCGCCTGAAAAAAAGGCTGATACCAGCACCATGATGATAAGCGTTACAATCAGCGTGGTGGTTGAGATATGTTCCAAAGCGATATCCTTCAAACTATGAGCGTTAGCGTATGAACTCTTGCAGCACCCGACTACCAAAATAGGCGAGTGTCAGAATAATGGCACCGGCTACGTTAAATACCACTACGCGACGACCACGCCAGCCCTGGTGATAGTGTCCCCAGAGTAAAATAACGTAGACAAACCAGGCGACGATCGACAGAACCGCTTTATCAACATTTTCGATGCTGAACAGGTTTTTCATAAAGAATAAGCCTGTGCAGAGCGTCAGGGTGAGCAGGACGACACCAATCTGGGTGATATGAAACATTTTACGCTCAATCACCATCAGGGGAGGCATCTCACCGCTAAAAGCCAGACGCTTATTTTTTAGCTGATAGTCAATCCATGCCAGTTGTGAGGCGTAAAGTGCGGCAATAATCAGCGTTGCATAGGCAAATAAGGATAGGCCAATATGCACCATTACGCCTGGCGTTGCCTCAAGATGAGTGATGTACTCATTGGGCATAAATGTGGCAAAGGCGAGATTAATCAAGGCGAAGGCATAGACAATCGGCAATAATAGCCAGCCTCTGTCACGGGAGGCGACAATCGTCATGACGGTACAAATCATGAGACTTACCAGCGAGCCGATGTTCAGCAGGCTCAGATTTTGTCCTCCGTCCAGGGTAAAAATACGCGCTTCCAGGGCAAGACCGTGGCTTATCAGCGCAATAACCGCTGACAATATGGCAAAACGCCGCCAGCCGCTGTTCTTCCTGAGCTGGCCGGGAATGATCAGCGCAAGGCTGAAAGAGTAAGCAACAAGGGCAAGAATGGCGAAAACAGGCATAGGGTGTTGTTCATATTAGCCAGATAAGAAAAAAATCAGTATAACGTTACCTGTCGCCCGCTCCAACCGTTGGATAGCACCTGAGGCACTTCATGTTATAATCCACCCAAATTCTGGCTGGTGTCCTTAAGACACGACCTTAGTGATTATATTAGGCAAAATACCATGTTTGATAACTTAACAGACCGTCTGTCGCGCAGTTTACGCAATATAAGCGGCCGTGGGCGACTTACCGAAGAAAACGTAAAAGAAACACTGCGCGAAGTCCGCATGGCGCTGCTGGAGGCCGATGTTGCCTTACCGGTAGTGCGTGACTTTATCAATCGCGTTAAAGAAAAAGCCGTCGGGCATGAAGTTAATAAAAGCCTGACCCCTGGCCAGGAATTCGTCAAAATTGTCCGGGCTGAACTGGTTTCAGCGATGGGTGAAGAGAACGCTAGTCTGAATCTGGCGGCTCAGCCGCCTGCAGTGGTACTAATGGCAGGCCTGCAAGGTGCCGGTAAAACCACCAGTGTCGCGAAACTGGGTAAATTCCTGCGCGAAAAGCAGAAGAAAAAAGTGCTGGTAGTTTCTGCTGACGTTTATCGTCCTGCGGCTATCAAGCAGCTTGAAACGCTGGCTCAGCAAGTTGAAGTGGATTTCTTCCCGTCTGATGCACAGCAAAAACCAGTTGATATCGTTAATGCTGCGCTGAAAGAAGCAAAGCTTAAGTTTTATGACGTTCTGCTGGTGGATACCGCCGGTCGCTTGCACGTAGATGAAGCGATGATGGACGAGATTAAACAGGTTCATGCCGCAATAGATCCGGTAGAAACCCTGTTTGTCGTTGACGCCATGACCGGTCAGGATGCGGCAAATACCGCAAAAGCCTTTAACGAAGCGTTGCCTCTGACAGGTGTGATACTGACCAAAGTCGACGGTGATGCGCGTGGTGGTGCGGCGCTTTCGATTCGTCATATCACCGGTAAGCCAGTGAAATTCCTTGGTGTCGGTGAAAAAACTGACGCTCTGGAACCTTTCCATCCGGACCGTATCGCTTCCCGTATTCTGGGAATGGGCGATGTACTTTCACTTATCGAAGATATTGAAAGTAAAGTTGACCGGGCACAGGCAGAAAAACTCGCCAGCAAGATGAAGAAAGGCGACGGTTTCGACCTGAACGACTTCCTCGATCAGCTCAAGCAAATGAAAAATATGGGCGGTATGGCGAGCATGATGAGCAAGCTGCCGGGCGTGGGGCAGTTGCCAGATAACGTCAAATCCCAGATGGATGATAAAGTTCTGGTGCGTATGGAAGCGATTATTAACTCAATGACGCTGAAAGAACGCGCGCAACCGGATATGATTAAAGGTTCCCGTAAGCGCCGTATCGCGCAGGGTTCCGGCATGCAGGTGCAGGATGTTAACCGTCTGTTGAAGCAGTTTGACGATATGCAACGCATGATGAAAAAGATGAAGAAAGGCGGAATGGCCAAAATGATGCGCAGCATGAAAGGAATGATGCCACCAGGATTCCCAGGCCGTTAAGCTGTATTGGATTGCTATTTGCGCCGAAATGAGTATAATTTTCGGGCTTTTAATATAACACCGGGTTCGTCCCTCGACGGGCCCGGTGTTTTATTCACTATAGAGGATGTTATGGTTACTATTCGTTTAGCACGTCATGGCGCGAAAAAGCGTCCATTCTACCAGGTTGTTGTTACTGACAGCCGTAATGCACGTAACGGTCGCTTCATTGAGCGCGTTGGTTTCTTTAACCCAATCGCAAACGAAAAAGAAGAAGGCGTTCGTCTGAATCTGGATCGTATCGAGCACTGGGTTGGCCAGGGCGCAACCGTTTCTGATCGCGTTTCTGCGCTGATCAAAGACGCTAAGAAAGCAGCTTAATCTGTCACGGTGGTCATGATGAGCAAGCAACTCGCTCCAAAGGCACCTGTTAACCCAATCGTATTGGGGAAAATGGGCTCCTCCTATGGCATTCGAGGTTGGCTCAGAGTGTTTTCTTCCACCGAAGACGCCGAAAGTATCTTTGATTACCAGCCTTGGTTTATCAAGCAGGGTGGTCAGTGGCAACCTGTTCAGCTGGAAAGCTGGAAGACCCACAATCAGGATCTGATCATCAAGCTGAACGGCATTGATGACAGAGACGCAGCGAATCTGATGACGAATTGTGAAATCGTCGTGGATTCCTCGCAATTGCCTAATCTGGAAGAGGGTGACTATTACTGGAAAGACCTTATGGGTTGCCAGGTAGTGACTACTGAAGGGTATCAGCTCGGTAAAATCATCGACATGATGGAAACCGGCTCGAATGACGTTATGGTCATTAAGGCAAACCTGAAGGATGCATTCGGTATCAAGGAGCGGCTGGTTCCGTTCCTCGATGGGCAGGTTATCAAGAAAGTCGATCTCGCTACTCAAACCATTGAAGTAGATTGGGATCCTGGTTTTTAGACCTCCGAAATATAACGGTAATCGTTCGCATAATGGGGATTGGCTTGTGTTTATTGGTGTAGTTAGCCTGTTTCCTGAAATGTTTTGTGCAATTACTGATTACGGGGTAACTGGCCGGGCAGTTAAAAATGGCTTGCTCAGCATTCAGTTCTGGAGTCCTCGTGACTTCACATACGACCGGCATCACACCGTGGACGATCGTCCATATGGTGGAGGACCGGGAATGCTGATGATGGTAAATCCTTTACGGGAAGCTATTCATGCAGCCAAATCAGCGGCAGGAGAAGGGGTCAAGGTAATCTACCTTTCACCTCAGGGACGCAAGCTTGATCAAGCAGGCGTGAGTGAACTGGCTACCAATGAGAAGTTAATTCTGGTTTGTGGTCGTTACGAAGGGGTTGATGAGCGCGTTATTCAGTCCGAAATTGACGAAGAATGGTCAATTGGAGATTACGTTCTCAGCGGTGGGGAGTTACCAGCAATGACGCTGATTGACTCAGTTTCCCGGTTTATACCAGGAGTACTGGGGCATGCAGCATCGGCCAGCGAGGATTCGTTTGCTGACGGATTGCTGGATTGCCCTCACTATACCCGACCTGAAGTGTTAGATGGCATGGAAGTTCCGGCAGTATTGCTGTCAGGAAACCATGCAGAGATTCGCCGCTGGCGCCTGAAGCAGTCGCTGGGTCGCACCTGGCTCAGAAGACCTGAACTTCTAGAAAACCTGGCTCTGACTGAAGAGCAAGTAAGGTTGCTGGCAGAGTTCCAACGGGAACACGCTAAAGCAACATAAACATGATGGGCATGGTTGATACCACCCAATACATCAGTTTACCCAGGATAAGAGATTAAATTATGAGCAACATTATTAAGCAAATTGAACAAGAGCAGATGAAACAGAACGTACCTTCATTCCGTCCGGGTGATTCCGTGGAAGTTAAGGTATGGGTCGTTGAAGGTTCTAAAAAACGTCTGCAGGCATTCGAGGGCGTGGTTATCGCTATTCGTAACCGCGGTCTGCACTCTGCATTCACTGTTCGTAAAATTTCCAACGGCGAAGGTGTTGAGCGTGTATTCCAGACTCACTCCCCAGTAATCGACAGCATTACTGTTAAACGTCGTGGTGCCGTTCGCCAAGCTAAACTGTACTACCTGCGTGAGCGTACTGGTAAATCAGCGCGTATCAAAGAGCGTCTGGGCGCATAAGACCAGCCTCACGCTGCATCCAAAGCGTGAAATGAGAAAAGGGGTTAGCCGCGTGCTAGCCCCTTTTTTTATCTTTCAATCCGCTTGTTCGTGTGCTTTTCATATTCAGTTAGTTTGACGTTCATATCAGCATTCCTCATATAATAACCCTTCCTGTATTGTTGTTTTTCCCTGAGTTCAACCAGGCATAAGTCTATCCATACAATTTATTTTACATGTTAGTGTAATTAATTATTTACATTAATGATGGTTTAATCCCATTAAATGGGCTTTCATTTATTATTGTAACGAAAAATTTACGTATTTTGTATTGCATTCTTTACTGGTAGTGGTAAGGTAAGCTCATTCTCACTGAGAACCCAATCGCAAACGAGCTTAATAAAGGACGACGACCATGCAACAAGATGCGCTGAATAATGTTCATATTTCTGACGAACAAATACTGATTACTCCTGAACAGCTGAAAGCTGAGTTTCCTCTATCAGTGGAGCAGGAAGCGCAAATTGAACAGTCCCGACAGACTATCTCTGACATTATCGCGGGTCGCGATCCGCGTTTGCTGGTAGTTTGTGGACCTTGCTCAATCCACGATCCTGAAGCCGCGATTGATTATGCTCGTCGTTTTAAAACACTTGCTGAAGAAGTGAGTGATAGCCTGTATCTCGTGATGCGCGTTTACTTTGAAAAACCAAGAACCACCGTTGGCTGGAAAGGGCTGATTAACGACCCGCATATGGACGGCTCGTTTGATGTTGAAGCCGGTCTGAAAATCGCTCGTCAGCTGCTGGTTGAGCTGGTTGACTTAGGCTTGCCATTAGCAACCGAAGCACTGGACCCGAACAGCCCGCAATACCTGGGTGACCTGTTCAGCTGGTCAGCAATTGGCGCTCGTACTACTGAGTCGCAGACGCACCGTGAAATGGCCTCAGGTCTGTCGATGCCAGTTGGTTTTAAAAATGGTACCGATGGTAGTCTGGGAACCGCAATTAATGCGATGCGCGCAGCAGCGATGCCACACCGTTTTGTCGGTATTAACCAGGCAGGACAAGTCTGTTTGTTACAGACCAAAGGTAACCCGGATGGCCATGTTATTCTGCGCGGCGGCAAGGCACCCAATTACAGCCCGGAAGATGTGGCTCAGTGTGAAAATGAAATGCAAAAGGCAGGACTCCGCCCGGCCTTAATGATAGATTGCAGCCATGGCAATTCAAACAAAGACTTCCGTCGTCAGCCTGGTGTAGCAGAATCTGCTACCGCTCAGATTAAAGATGGTAACCGTTCGATTATTGGTTTGATGATTGAGAGTAATATCTTTGAAGGCAACCAATCATCAGAACAACCACGTAGCGCAATGAAATACGGTGTTTCTGTGACCGATGCATGTATCGACTGGGAAACAACGGACAGCCTGCTACGTGAAATCCACAATGATATGAGTACGGTACTGGCGTCACGCAAGGATTAAGAGGTTTTACTATGGTGATGGAGTTGACCGCACTGCGCGATCAAATCGATGAGGTGGATAAAGCGTTACTGGATTTACTGGCCAGGCGCCTGCATCTGGTAGCAGAAGTCGGCGAAGTCAAAAGTCGCCATGGTTTACCTATCTATGTACCAGAACGTGAAGCCTCTATGCTGGCTTCACGTCGCAAAGAAGCGGAGTCTCTCGGGGTTCCGCCTGACCTGATTGAAGATGTATTGCGCCGTGTGATGCGTGAGTCCTACTCAAGCGAAAACGATAAAGGCTTTAAAACCCTGCGCCCTGAACTACGCCCGGTAGTTATTGTCGGCGGAGCCGGGCAAATGGGTGGGTTATTTGAAAAAATGCTCACTCTGTCAGGCTACCAGGTGCGTATTCTGGAGAAAGATGACTGGGATCGTGCGCCGGAGATACTCAATGACGCCGGAATGGTGATTGTCAGCGTACCTATTCATATTACTGAACAGACAATTGCTCGCTTGCCACCGCTGCCTGAAGATTGTGTGCTGGTGGATTTGGCCTCAGTCAAAAGTGGTCCACTGGACGCCATGCTGGCGGCACATCCCGGACCTGTCGTGGGTCTGCATCCGATGTTTGGTCCGGACTGCGGTAGCCTGGCCAAGCAGGTCGTGGTTTACTGCGATGGACGAAACCCGGAAGCCTATCAATGGTTCCTGGATCAGGTTCAGGTTTGGGGGGCATTGCTGCACCGTTCAAGTGCCGCAGAGCATGACCAGAATATGGCCTTTATCCAGGCGTTACGTCACTTTGCGACCTTTGCTTATGGGCTCCATCTGTCAAAAGAGAATGTACAGCTGGAACAGTTACTGGCGCTTTCATCGCCTATTTATCGGCTTGAACTGGCGATGGTCGGGCGTCTGTTTGCTCAGGATCCACAACTGTATGCAGACATTATTATGTCTTCAGACAATAACGTTGCGCTGATTAAACGTTACTACCAGCGTTTTGGTGAGGCCATCAAGTTACTGGAAGGGGATAATAAACAACCTTTCATTGATAGCTTTAGCCATGTAGCTGACTGGTTTGGTGATTACGCGAAACGTTTCCAGACAGAAAGCCGCGTATTATTACGTCAGGCTAATGATAGCCGTCAGTAACGGCAACACGTTTGTTAATTTAGCCAGCAGGTTCTCCTGCTGGCTTTTTTTTCGTAAGGATAACGCTTATGGCTGAATTAACCCCTTTGTTTGACTATACCGGCCACTTACCAGAATGCCCGACCTGGAGCGCTGCGCAAGGTGCGCTGTACTGGACGGATATTCTGCAAAATGAAATTCATCGTTATCATCTGACGGAGAAACAGCATTCAGTTATCTCGTTTCCTGAAGAAGTGGGGTGTTTTGCCTTACGTGAGCAGGGGGGATTTATTGTCGCCATGCGCAGCGGTATTTATCTGACGACAGAAAGCGGCCGGCTTACTCAGAAAGTGTGTGATAACCCCAGTAATCCGGCTCTGGCACGTTTTAATGATGGCGGAACCGACCGGGACGGACGCTTCTATGCCGGTACGTTCT
The DNA here is from genome assembly GCF_024807845.1 of Klebsiella sp. BIGb0407. Taxonomy (GTDB): domain Bacteria; phylum Pseudomonadota; class Gammaproteobacteria; order Enterobacterales; family Enterobacteriaceae; genus JGM124. The sequence continues at coordinate 8,539 of NZ_JANUEQ010000010.1, read as the reverse complement.
GGGGGCCGGGGGATTATAACGGTGCGCTGCTATGCAGGGTGGATAACAACCTGACTCCTCACGTGATTCAACATAATATTCAGGGAGCCAATGGGCTGGCTTTTAGCCAGGACAGAAAGTGGATGTACAGCTCCGACACCCCCAATGGGGTGATTTATCGCACCCCGCTTGATGAGCAGGGCGAACCTGGTCTGCGCAGTGTTTTCAAACGCTTTACGCCTGGAGAAGGAATTCCTGATGGAGCCGCGATGGATGCCGAAGGCTATTACTGGACCGCGCTTTATGATGGTTACCGTATTGCCCGTCTTTCTCCAGAAGGAGAAGTGACCGAAGAGCATCGGTTACCGGTACGTTGTCCTACCATGGTGTGCTTTGGTGGCAGTGATATGAAAACGCTGTTTATTACCACCACCCGTGAACATATGGATGCCATTGAGCTGACATTACGTCCGCTGTCCGGGGCTATTTTTACGTTACGGACTCAGGTGGCGGGGATGGCGAAAAGCGATTTTCGCGAAACGACTTAATTCAGATCTGTCTGGCGTCAATTATGATGCGGGGAGCATGACACTCCCCGCATCATCTTAAGCCGGGTTAACCGGAACGACGTTTTCACTTGGGTAGCTGCCGAGTACCTTGAGAGAACGTGTAATCGGGCCCAGTTCCCTTAATGCATTCTGAATCGCTTCATCTTTCAGGTTTGCCTGAATATCCAGATAAAACATCTCTTCCCATGGGTTGCCATAAATAGGGCGAGATTCCAGTTTGCTCATAATCAGATTGTGATTACGCAGTACTAACAATGCTTCAACCAGCGCACCTGCCTGTTGGCCCGTCGCCATCAGTAAGGTGGTTTTAGCAGGAACCTGGCTGGAAACATCAACAGCCTTACGCGCAAGCACGATAAAACGAGTAATGTTCTGCGTCTGGTTTGCCAGATTACGCTCCAGTACCTGAAGGCCATAGAGTGCACCGCCAGCTTCATTTCCCAGCGCGGCAACATGCGGCGAGTTACTTTGCGCCACTTTTTCCATCGCAGCGGAAGTGCTTTCACAGTATTCGATTTTCCAGTGCGGATAACGGTTAATAAACTGACTGCATTGCTGGAAAGGCTGGGGATGACTGTAGACGGTATGAATATTTTCAAGTTCAGTGGGTTCTGAAACCAGTACGCAATGGTCGATAGGAATCGTCATTTCACCGACAATCGACAAATGCGTATTTTGTAGCAAGTCATAAACATCGTTGATGGAGCCTGAGCTGGTATTTTCGATAGGAACAACGGCTAAATCTGCCTGGCCCGTTTCTACTTGCTCAAAGATATCCTGGAATTTAGCGCAACCACTTTCGATAAATTGTTCAAAATGGCGGGCCGCATACTGACGAGCGGCAAGATGAGAGTATGATCCTTTCGGCCCGAGGAAGGCAATACGTGCAGATTGTGGGTTTGTTTTATTGAGATGTTGCTGCAGTAAGGCTTGCTGGGTGAGGACCGAGTCTTCGATAATCAGCTGATACAAACGGGTGATATAGTGGGCGTCGAGCTGATGTGTTTTGCCAAGCGTAATCAGATGCTCCAACAAATCGCGTTCTCTGTCGATATCCCTTACCGGACGGTGAGAGTCCAGCTTTGCCCGACCCACCTCAACGGCAAGCGAACGACGTTCCGCCAGCAAAGCTAATAACTTTTCGTCCAGTGCGCTGATTTTGGTGCGCAGGTTGAGCAACGGATTTATTTCGGTCATAACGCTACCTTTTTGCTATCCATAAAAAAAGCCTCCCGGGTGGGAGGCTTGTCTGTTCGTCTTCGTATTCTTTATCATACGATGGAACGCCTCCTGGTCAGGGAAACGTAAAAAAGAATGCGAAGAAAAACAGGTCAAGTTTCATGGTGAGTTTTCCATTAAAGTTCAGTAGTTAAACTACCTGCAATGTTTTAATGCTGTCAACTAAAAGAAACCAAAAAACGCGCCAGAGGCGCGTTTATCGTATTGACTGAGGAGAAGGGAAACTTATTCTTCTTCAGCCTCGGCTTCCGCTAAGGAGCCATCTTTCACTGAACTTGATGCGCGACGGGCTTCACCCTTGTGTTGTAATTTATTAAGTTGACGCTCAAGTTTGTTAATGAGCTCATTGATCGCGGTATACATATCTTCATGGTGCGCACTCGCTACCAGTTGACCATTTGGGGTATTAATCGTTGCATCAGCAACAAAGCCCTTGGGTTCTTTAGACAAAACGATATGCGGGTTAATAAGATGCGTTTGCCATTTTTCCAGTTTTGAGAGACGTTCTTTGACGTGTTGCAGAATAGCCGGAGTAATTTCCATTTGTTTACTGGTAATATTCATTGTCATAAAGTGACCTCTTATCTTTCCCGTCTTGGTAACTTCAGCATACCCGCTCTAATGTCAAAAAGCGTGATCAACATCAACTTTTTTTGTCGTTTTTTGTCAAGACAGTTACTTTGTGAGACAGGGCATAATCTTTCTGTTGCGAGCTTGTAGTTCAGACAAATACAGGCCATAGTTGATAAGATTTGTTGACGCTAAAATGATGGTTTCTGCTGCAATAATAAACAAAAAAATACAGTTTAAACATCGTGTTAGTGACTATGCTTTACGACAGATAATGAAAAAGGGTTCCTGATAATACCAGGAACCCTTTTTCATTTTTAACTCGAGCCAAATAGCCCTTAATTTCATTCAGGACTATTTACTGAAGACTATGCTAAAGTAGGCGGTAAGCACTTAGCTGTGCCAGTCAGTTTTGAGTGACTGACACAGTCTTCAGGTCTTTTAGCAATCAACAGACGTCAGGTCTGGCTGCTATTTGCCGCGATAATTTTTGCAACTTTATCGGCTTCGTTTATCAGCTGCATCTGGCGGTAAGCATTTTCCATCAGTGGTAGTGCCTCGCGAGTTGCCTGGGTATCAGGATAATCACGCAGCATACCATCGACCCGGTTAACAACAGCCACCCATGCACCGCGTTTGGTGTAGAATTGTGCAACCGCAAGCTCGAATTTCGCCAGGCGATCTTTCAGGAATAGCATGCGTTTTGCCGCATCTGGTGCATACTGGCTATTAGGGTAGTCGCGTACCAGTTTAGAAAAGTCATTAAAGGCAGCGTGTGCGTGTTGTGGATCCCTGTCGGAACGGTCCACACCAAAGAACCCTTGCAGTGCACTATCGTCCAATGCCATATCAGTCAGACCGCGCATGTAAAGTACGTAGTCGATGTTCTGATGGGTTGGGTTAAGGCGAATAAAGCGATCGATAGCCGCCTGCGCTAAACCGAGATCGGCATTTTTATAGTAAGCGTAGATGAGATCCAGCTGCACTTGCTGAGAATACGGTCCGAACGGATATCGGTTGTCCAGCGCTTCTAGTTGCGTTATCGCTGCTTTAAAGTTACCGTCCTGCAACTTTTGCTGGGCAGTCGCATAGATTTCAGCAGGCGGGCTATCAGGAACCTCATCCTTGGAACTGGAGCAACCAGCCAAAGCCAGGCTCAACGTGGCAGCTGCCACCAGATATTTCATGCGCGTCATGACGTTTGACTTTCCTAAGTAATGTTATTTCCGGGAGGGTTCAATGTTTCGGCTCCCGATAAAGACCAGCTACAATAGCACATTATATTAAACGGCATTAGCCGTAAAACCCAAGGTTAACGAAAGAAGCTGTCTATGGCACAACTAGTACAACTCACAGAAACAGTATCAGAATCGCAACTGGGTCAACGCTTAGATCAAGCTTTGGCCGAAATGTTCCCTGATTATTCACGTTCTCGCATAAAAGAATGGATCCTTGATAAAAGGGTCACCGTAAATGGCGTCATTATCGACAAGCCAAAAGAAAAAGTATTGGGTGGTGAGAGTGTTACCATCGATGCTGAAATCGAAGAAGATGTTCGCTGGGAACCGCAGGATATCCCACTCAATATCGTCTATGAAGATGAAGATATTCTGGTTATCAACAAACCTCGTGGTTTAGTTGTGCATCCAGGTGCCGGTAATCCGGATGGCACGGTACTGAATGCTTTACTGCATCATTACCCGGCCATTGTTGATGTGCCGCGCGCGGGTATTGTCCATCGTCTGGATAAAGACACAACAGGTTTGATGGTGGTTGCTAAAACAGTACCTGCCCAGACGCGTTTAGTTGAGTCATTGCAGCTGCGTGAAATCACGCGTGAATATGAAGCCGTTGCGATTGGCCATATGACCGGTGGCGGCACTGTCGAGCAGCCGATCAGCCGTCATCCGAATAAACGTACCCATATGGCCGTACACCCAATGGGTAAGCCTGCGGTAACACATTATCGGATTATGGAGCATTTCCGTATTCATACGCGCTTGCGTCTGCGTCTTGAAACCGGCCGTACTCACCAGATCCGTGTGCATATGGCTTATATTGATCATCCGCTGGTGGGCGATCAGTTATACGGTGGACGCCCGCGGTTACCAAAAGGGGCTTCTGAAGCGTTTATTCAGGAGTTACGTAAGTTCGACAGGCAAGCTTTGCATGCAACTATGCTACGTCTTTATCATCCGATCAGTGGAATTCTGATGGAGTGGAGTGCACCTATTCCACAGGATATGGTGGACTTGATTGAAGCTATGCGTGCCGATGCCGAAGTCTTTAAAGATCGGCTGGACTGGCTATGAAAAACTTGATTATCCCCCAGTGGCCACTTACGCAAGGCGTGGCTGCTTGTAGTTCGACGCGTAGAGGTGGTGTGAGTTTATCGCCGTATGACTCACTCAATCTGGGCGCTCACTGTGGGGATGATCCTGAGCACGTGGCAGAGAATCGTCGTTTATTTTATGCCGCGGGTGGGCTGCCTGTTCAACCCACCTGGCTTGAGCAAGTTCATGGTACAACGGTTTTAAAGCTTGAAGATGAGCCTTATCTTAGTAAGCGGGCAGATGCGAGTTATAGCAATGCCCCTGGTAAAGTCTGTGCCGTGATGACGGCGGACTGCCTGCCAGTTTTATTTTGTAATAAGGCTGGGACAGAAGTAGCCGCAGCTCATGCAGGCTGGCGCGGCTTATGTGCCGGAGTGCTTGAAGAAACGGTCGCCTGTTTCCAGGATTTTCCTGCCAATATTATTGCCTGGCTCGGCCCTGCTATCGGGCCGGCGGCCTTTGAAGTGGGACCTGAAGTGCGTGAGTCTTTTATCAATGAAGATAAAAAAGCGGCCAGTGCTTTTCGCGCTTCTGGTGAAAAATACTATGCTGATATCTACCAGCTTGCTCGTCAGCGCCTGGAGAATATCGGGGTGACCCAAGTATATGGTGGCGAACGTTGTACCTGGACCGAGTCAGATGATTTCTTCTCATACCGACGTGAAGGAGTTACCGGGCGCATGGCCAGTTTCATCTGGCTTAAATAGTCTCTCTGATTTTTATAAACGTCATGCCACATATATTTTTAGGTTATAAGCCTTGAATAATTGAGGCATGACCTCATCTATTCTCCAGTAGCAAATTTGACCATACTTAATGGGAGGAATTATGCGTCTGGACCGCCTTACTAATAAATTCCAGCTTGCCTTAGCCGATGCCCAGTCTCTTGCACTGGGGAATGACAACCAATTTATCGAACCTCTTCACTTGATGAGCGCTTTGCTCAAGCAAGAAGGGGGATCGGTGCAATCATTACTGACCTCTGCGGGGGTGAATGCAGGGCAGTTTCGTACAGCTATCGACCAGGCTTTAAGTCGTTTACCTCAGGTTGAAGGAACCGGTGGCGATGTGCAGCCTTCACAAGACTTGGTTCGTGTACTGAATCTTTGTGACAAACTGGCACAAAAAAGAAACGATAACTTTATTTCGTCAGAGCTCTTTGTTCTCGCTGTTCTCGAGTCCCGTGGCACTCTGACCGACCTGCTGAAATCCGCCGGTGCGACACTGCCAAATGTGACAGCAGCAATAGAACAGATGCGTGGAGGCGAAAGCGTGAATGACCAAAGTGCCGAAGACAATCGTCAGGCATTGCAGAAATATACCGTTGATTTAACCGAGCGCGCGGAACAAGGAAAACTTGATCCGGTGATCGGCCGTGATGAAGAGATCCGCCGTACGATTCAGGTATTACAACGTCGTACCAAAAATAACCCGGTATTGATCGGTGAACCTGGCGTGGGTAAAACCGCCATTGTTGAAGGACTGGCGCAACGTATCATCAATGGAGAAGTTCCCGAAGGTCTGAAAGGCCGGCGTGTTCTCGCTCTTGATATGGGGGCGCTGGTGGCCGGGGCAAAATATCGTGGTGAATTTGAAGAGCGCCTGAAAGGGGTTCTGAACGACCTGTCAAAACAGGAAGGTAATGTCATCCTGTTTATTGATGAACTGCATACCATGGTGGGTGCGGGTAAAGCAGACGGCGCAATGGATGCCGGTAATATGCTGAAACCAGCATTAGCCCGCGGTGAGCTGCACTGCGTCGGGGCAACAACGCTTGATGAGTATCGTCAGTATATAGAGAAAGATGCTGCGCTTGAGCGTCGTTTTCAGAAAGTGCTGGTCGAGGAGCCTTCGGTTGAAGACACCATTGCTATCTTGCGTGGTCTGAAAGAGCGCTATGAACTGCATCACCATGTGCAGATTACCGATCCGGCGATTGTGGCGGCTGCGACCTTATCACATCGTTATGTTGCGGACAGGCAGTTACCCGATAAAGCTATCGACTTGATTGATGAAGCGGCCTCCAGTATTCGGATGCAGATAGACTCAAAACCTGAAGAGCTCGACCGTCTCGACCGTCGTATTATTCAGCTCAAACTTGAACAACAGGCGCTGAAAAAAGAGTCTGATGAAGCCAGCCTGAAACGCCTCAGCATGTTAAATGAGGAGCTGGAGCAAAAAGAGCGCGACTATTCTGTGCTTGAAGAAGAGTGGAAAGCGGAAAAAGCGTCTCTGTCTGGTACGCAGACTATAAAAACTGAACTGGAACAGGCCAAAATTGCGATTGAGCAAGCGCGTCGTGTCGGTGATTTAGCGCGAATGTCTGAACTGCAATACGGTGAAATACCTGAGCTTGAAAAGCAGCTGGCTGTTGCGACGCAGAACGAAGGTAAAATTATGCGTCTGTTACGAAACAAAGTAACGGATGCAGAAATCGCTGAAGTACTGGCTCGTGCTACCGGGATCCCTGTTGCACGCATGCTGGAAGGTGAGCGCGATAAACTGTTGCGAATGGAACAGCAACTGCATGAGCGTGTGATTGGCCAGAACGAAGCAGTTGAGGCAGTATCCAATGCTATTCGTCGTAGTCGTGCTGGATTAGCGGATCCTAATCGTCCTATCGGTTCATTCCTGTTCCTGGGACCTACCGGGGTCGGTAAGACTGAACTGTGTAAAACGCTGGCAAACTTTATGTTCGACAGTGACGATGCCATGGTTCGTATCGATATGTCGGAGTTTATGGAAAAACACAGTGTCTCAAGATTGGTGGGGGCGCCTCCGGGCTATGTGGGATACGAAGAAGGCGGCTATTTAACCGAAGCAGTTCGTCGTCGCCCTTACTCCGTCATCCTGCTGGATGAAATAGAGAAAGCACATCCGGATGTCTTCAACATCCTGTTGCAGGTTCTCGATGATGGACGTTTAACCGATGGTCAGGGTCGTACGGTAGATTTCCGTAATACCGTGGTGATTATGACTTCAAACCTCGGTTCGGATCTGATTCAGGAACGTTTTGGTGCACTGGACTACGCCAGCATGAAAGATATGGTGTTGAATGTCGTTACTCAGAACTTCCGTCCGGAGTTTATCAACCGTATTGATGAAGTTGTGGTCTTCCATCCATTAGCTAGCAAGCATATTGCTTCTATTGCACAAATTCAGTTGCAACGTTTATACAAACGACTGGAAGAGCACGGATACGATGTAACGATAACGGATGATGCTTTGACGTTATTAAGCGAGAATGGGTTTGACCCGGTTTACGGTGCACGACCATTAAAACGCGCGATTCAGCAGCAAATAGAGAACCCGCTGGCTCAGCAAATCCTTTCCGGAGAGCTGATCCCAGGAAAAACTATCAAGCTGGAAGTCAAAGACGACCGTATTGTTGCGTTGCAATAATCATAGCGGAAAGAAAAATGGGCCCAAACGGGCCCATTTTGTTTGTTATTTGTGCATAAATGACGGGTTATTTGCTTTTTTGCTGTAAAAGTGTGCGGTTGATAAAAAGTTTTAAAATAGGGGTTGTCAGGCCAGAAGAAATCCCTATAATGCGCATCCACTGAGACGGAACAACGGTTACAAACCACCGAATCAGTCGAAGGAAAGCGAAAATAAATGCTTGACTTTGAAAGAGGAAGGCGTAATATACGCAACCTCGCGACAGCACAATAAGGTGCTCTCGCACTGCTCTTTAACAATTTATCAGACAATCTGTGTGGGCACTCGCAAGATTGATATCTAAAGCACCTTAGGGTGCAGAACCTTCGGGTTCACAAAAAATATCAAGTCTTGAAGAGTGAACACTAGTTTTATAAACAGTATGAATTCTTTGAGCATCAAACACTT
>NZ_JANUEQ010000009.1 GCF_024807845.1 Klebsiella sp. BIGb0407 | reverse complement strand
CTGACCCCATGCCGAACTCAGAAGTGAAACGCCGTAGCGCCGATGGTAGTGTGGGGTCTCCCCATGCGAGAGTAGGGAACTGCCAGGCATCAAATAAGCAAGAACCCCAGTCGAAAGACTGGGGTTTTTTGCGTTCTGAATACTGGAAAATACTCATCGTCTGCAGGATTTTGCGCTGAGACAAGGCGGCAAGGGAGGTTATGAGGGAGCATACTTCAGTATGTGACTGAACTAACCGAGTGCAGCCAGCGCGGTATCAGGGTAAAAGACAAAGGACGGGCGGCTTTAGCGCGGTGGTCCCACCGCCCCATGCCGAACTCAGAAGTGAAACGTGTGGGGTCTCCCCATGCGAGAGAAGGAACTGCCAGGCATCAAATAAGCAGGAACCCCAGTCGAAAGACTGGGGTTTTTTGCGTTACCCGTCATAATTCGCATTTCCTGGGTGTTGCCTGCGTAAATTTCACCGAATCACATACCGATGTATGCTCATCAGTGAAATTCCCCTGGCGCCTGCAGGAAATACGAATTATTCAGGTAACCCGCCGTAGAATTCCAGAAAAATGTCCTCTGAATCGAATCGTAGTCCGCAGGATTTTACGCTGAGACAAGGCGGCAAATGCGGGCGGGGAGTGAACATGCAGCGGTATGCGGCTTAGCTGAATGAGTGCGTCTATTCGATAGTTTTGCGATGGTGCTTGTTTTTTCATCATAAATATATTGCTTTATATATTATGGCATGATAGATAATTGTATTATTAATTTATTCCATTCGATGCGTTACCGATCCTGCCCGTAAATTTATTTTATATCTCAAATGTTCGTCATGTGATTTTTATTTTTTAAAATAAATATAAAAATCCCAGGTTAAATTATTTAATAAATTAGTTTTTACTTTATATGGTGAATAAGTATTAAGTTCTTTCATGATTATATTATGTAGTCATGAATTCTGTTTCTTTCCTGGGTTTTCGAAAAACAAAAAATAAAAATAAGGATATTTATTAGAAAAATACAGTTCATATTTATAATTAAATCTTTCTCTAAGATAAAAGGACAGCTATATATGAACATTAAATATATTATACCTTCATTGTTCCTGATAACCTCAGCTCATGTCTTTGCAGAGAATTTACCCAGACATGGTTTTATAGACTCTCCTCCGAGTAGAGCATTTCTTTGTTCTGGTTCAGGAGGCAATTTAAATAAAAATTGCGGCCCAGTTCAATATGAACCTCAATCAGTTGAGGGACTTAAAGGATTTCCTGAACGCGGCCCAGCAGATGGGAAAATTGCAAGCGGTGGTAATTCGACTTTTAATGCATTAAATGAGCAGACATCTGAACGATGGTATAAATACCCAGTAGAGAGTGGAGTTAATACCTTTTCCTGGACATTAACTGCGGCTCATAGCACGACATCATGGCGTTTTTTTATTACTAAGCAAAATTGGGATCCAAATAAACCTCTGGTTAGGGCTGATTTTGATTTAACGCCATTCTGTGAACAATTTGATAATGGTAGGGTGCCAGCCAGTAATGTGAGAATCGAATGTAATGTTCCGGATCGTACAGGGTATCAGGTTATTCTTGGGGTCTGGGATATAGCCGATACAGGGAATGCCTTTTATCAAGTTATTGATGCGAATATGACAAGTACGGGTACAGAGGGGGGAGGTAATGGAAATAGCAACGATAATAAGGATCAACAATTTATAACTGAAGCGAGTTTATCTAAATCTCAACAAGATAATGGTAATAATGTATCTTATCGTTTAGAGGTTAAATCGAATACCTCTCCTTCTTCAAAACCAGAATATACTTGGTCATTCCCACAAAATGCGCAGCAAATCTCTATTTCAGACAACTATAGTCGTTTTACGATTAACAAAAAAGATAATGCACAAGAAGATAAAGTCAAAGTGAATGTGATAGCAGGTACAGAATCTAAAGTATTAGAACAAGATATTCAGATTCCGGGGTTAACTCAGGTGCAGGGATATGATTATGTATTCCCGGATAATTTTGCATCTTATACCGCTGGTACGATAGTTCTCCAGCCAAAAGACAACAGGCTCTATCAGTGCAGGCCTTTCCCATACAGTAGTTATTGTTATCAATGGTCTCCTACCGCAAACCAATATGAACCCGGTGTTGGTTTTGCCTGGGAGTCAGCCTGGATTTTACTGAATTGAAACAAGTGATTTATTAAATATGGCTTGGCTGGTCACCTGGTTGAGGCGCTTGAGCCTGTACATGATTCGGTGTACAGGTTCTGCGTGGCGGTACCAAACTTTCTGCATCCCCCGTTATATTTCAAACCGCCTGTGGAAATCCTGACGCATTACATAAAAAAATATGTTCTTTAAATGAAACATTTTCACCTTTAGGCGATAAGCTCGACATCATCGGGTAAACTCGATATTGTTAGGCATCTGGATGTCTAAACGTTTAAACGTATGCTTTGAGGATATAAGGTTATGCCGATTCGGGTGCTAGACGAGTTACCTGCCGTCAATTTTCTGCGCGAAGAAAATGTCTTTGTTATGACAACATCGCGTGCGAGCAATCAGGAAATCCGTCCACTGAAGGTACTGATACTGAATCTGATGCCGAAAAAAATTGAGACGGAGAATCAGTTTCTGCGTTTGCTCTCTAACTCGCCATTGCAGGTTGATATACAGCTATTACGTATCGATGCGCGTGAATCACGTAATACGCCGACCGAGCATCTCAATAATTTTTACTGCAACTTTGACGATATCAAAGACGATAACTTCGACGGATTAATTGTGACCGGTGCGCCACTGGGACTCGTTGAATTTAATGATGTGGCTTACTGGCCGCAAATCCAACAGATACTGCTGTGGGCAAAAGATCATGTTACCTCAACACTCTTTGTCTGTTGGGCCGTACAGGCGGCACTCAATATCCTCTACGGTATCCCAAAACAAACGCGTAATGAAAAGCTCTCTGGCATTTATAAACATAATATCAGCCACCCACATGCACTGTTCACCCGCGGATTTGATGACTCGTTTCTTGCTCCCCATTCACGCTATGCAGACTTCCCGGCAGATTTAATTCGTAATCATACCGATCTTGAGATCTTTGCTGAGTCTGAAAGTGGCGACGCCTATCTGTTTGCCAGCAAAGACAAACGTATTGCCTTTGTTACCGGCCATCCGGAATACGATGCGTTGACCTTGTCCGGTGAGTATTTCCGTGACCTGGAAGCCGGGCTTGAGCCAGAAATACCTTATAACTACTTCCCTGATAATAATCCGGCGAATACACCGCGTGGAACCTGGCGCAGCCACGGTAATTTATTGTTTACTAACTGGCTGAATTATTATGTTTACCAGATAACGCCATTCGACTTACGTCATATGAATCCTACGCTCGACTAAGCCCTTCACATAAAGACTAACGAAGCGGTGAAAAGACTTCATCGCTTTTAGCCTGCTGCGATATATGACAGTATGATATGTAGGTCTTTTCATCCCCAGATAATCACTTCAGAGTACAGATACCATGATAGCCGGATCTGTACCTTGCCAGATAAACACCAGGAGTTCTGAGTTGAGTAACAAAGTAGAAGAATTAAAACGTCAGCTAAGCGAGCGTATCCTGGTGCTGGATGGTGGTATGGGTACCATGATCCAGGGCTATCGTTTTGATGAAAGTGATTTCCGGGGAGAGCGTTTTGCGCAATGGCCCTGTGACCTGAAAGGTAACAACGACTTACTGGTACTCAGTAAGCCTGAAACGATAGCCGAAATTCACTCTGCTTACTTTGCTGCCGGGGCAGATATTGTCGAAACCAATACCTTTAACTCGACAACCATTGCGATGGCGGATTACCAGATGGAGTCCCTGTCGGCAGAGATTAACTACGAAGCTGCCAGATTAGCGCGTGCTTGTGCTGATGAATGGACGGCACGTACCCCTGAAAAACCGCGTTATGTCGCGGGAGTACTGGGCCCGACCAACCGTACCGCCTCGATTTCGCCTGATGTTAACGATCCGGCATTCCGTAACGTGACTTTTGATCAACTGGTTGAAGCCTATCGTGAGTCAACGCGTGCCCTGGTCAAAGGCGGCGCTGACTTGATTATGATCGAAACCATCTTTGATACCCTGAATGCCAAAGCGGCTATCTTCGGGGTCAAAGCGGAGTTTGATGCGCTGGGTATTGAGTTACCTATCATGATTTCCGGGACCATCACTGATGCTTCCGGACGTACGCTTTCCGGACAAACCACAGAAGCATTTTATAACTCCCTGCGCCATGCGGATGCCCTGACATTTGGACTTAACTGTGCGCTGGGGCCTGATGAGTTACGTCAGTATGTGGCCGAACTGTCACGTATCTCTGAGAGCTATGTTACCGCACACCCTAATGCCGGGCTCCCTAATGCTTTTGGTGAATATGATCTTGATGCTGCGACCATGGCAGAGCAAGTCGGTGAGTGGGCTAATGCTGGCTTCCTGAATATTATCGGCGGCTGTTGCGGAACCACACCTGAACATATTGCCGCTATGAGTCAGGCAGTTGCAGGGGTTGCGCCACGTCAGTTACCTGATTTACCGGTTGCCTGCCGACTCGCGGGGCTGGAGCCACTGAATATTGGTGCCGACAGTTTGTTTGTGAACGTTGGGGAAAGAACCAACGTGACCGGCTCGGCCAAATTTAAACGTCTGATCAAAGAAGAAAAATATAACGAAGCGCTGGAAGTCGCTCTACAGCAGGTAGAAAGCGGTGCCCAAATCATCGATATCAATATGGATGAGGGGATGCTGGATGCCGAAGCTGCAATGGTTCGTTTCCTGAACCTGATAGCCGGTGAGCCCGATATTGCCCGTGTCCCGATTATGATTGACTCCTCAAAATGGGAAGTTATCGAAAAAGGGCTGAAATGCATCCAGGGTAAAGGCATCGTTAACTCCGTCTCGATGAAAGAAGGGGTTGAAGCATTTACGCATCATGCAAAACTGGTTCGTCGTTATGGTGCTGCCATGGTCGTGATGGCATTTGATGAGACGGGCCAGGCCGATACCCGCGAGCGTAAGATTGAAATTTGCCGTCGCGCCTATAAAATTCTTACTGAAGAGGTTGGTTTTCCGCCAGAAGATATTATCTTCGACCCCAATATCTTTGCCGTTGCCACAGGTATTGAAGAACATAATAACTATGCCCAGGACTTTATTGGTGCCTGTGAAGATATCAAGCGTGAACTCCCCCATGCCATGATTTCCGGTGGTGTCTCGAACGTATCTTTCTCATTCCGTGGTAATGATCCGGTTCGCGAAGCTATTCATGCGGTGTTCCTGTATTACGCGATACGTAATGGCATGGATATGGGAATTGTTAACGCCGGACAGCTGGCGATTTATGACGATCTCCCGACAGAGCTACGGGAAGCGGTGGAAGATGTCGTTCTGAATCGTCGTGATGACGGTACCGAACGCCTGCTGGATTTAGCCGAGCGTTATCGGGGCAGCAAAAGTGATGACAGCGCGAATGCCCAGCAGGCCGAGTGGCGGAGCTGGGAAGTGCAGAAGCGTCTGGAGTATGCTCTGGTTAAAGGGATCACCGAATTTATTGAGTCCGATACGGAAGAAGCGCGCCAGCAAGTCAGTCGCCCGATTGAAGTGATTGAAGGCCCGCTGATGGCAGGTATGAATGTGGTGGGTGACCTGTTTGGTGAAGGAAAAATGTTCCTGCCACAGGTGGTTAAGTCGGCGCGTGTGATGAAGCAAGCGGTCGCCTATCTTGAGCCCTATATCGAAGCCAGCAAAGAGAAAGGGCGTACCAACGGTAAAATGGTTATTGCCACTGTAAAAGGCGATGTACACGATATCGGTAAAAATATTGTTGGTGTGGTCCTGCAATGTAATAACTATGAAATCATCGATCTCGGTGTCATGGTTCCTGCGGAAAAAATCCTCAGAACAGCGCGAGAACTGAATGCCGATTTAATTGGTTTATCCGGTCTGATAACCCCATCACTGGATGAAATGGTCAATGTGGCGAAAGAGATGGAACGCCAGGGCTTTACTATTCCGTTACTGATCGGTGGCGCGACCACCTCAAAAGCCCATACCGCAGTTAAAATCGAACAGAATTACAGTGGCCCGACGGTATATGTGCAGAATGCTTCACGTACTGTGGGTGTAGTATCATCTCTGCTTTCAGATACGCAGCGAGATGACTTTGTTGCCCGGATGCGTAAAGAGTACGAAACTGTCCGTATCCAGCATGCCCGTAAAAAGCCCCGTACGCCTCCGGTCTCATTACCGGCTGCGCGTGCTAATGCTTCAGCATTTGACTGGGCGGCTTATACACCACCTGTCGCACAGCAACTGGGAGTGCAAGAAGTCGTCGCCGATATCGAGACACTACGTCCGTATATCGACTGGACCCCCTTCTTTATGACCTGGTCCCTGGCGGGCAAGTATCCACGTATTCTGGAAGATGAAGTCGTCGGTGAAGAGGCTAAGCGGCTGTTCCATGATGCCAATGAGTTGCTTGATATGCTGCACAACACCAAAACACTGGTTCCTCGTGGTGTTATGGGACTCTTTCCGGCAAACCGGGTTGACGATGATGTTGAAATCTATCGGGATGAAACTCGCGAAGAGGTGCTGGTCGTCGGCCATCATTTACGCCAGCAGACAGAGAAGACAGATTTTGCCAACTACTGCCTGGCCGATTTTGTGGCGCCAAAAGAAAGTGGCAGAGCAGACTATATTGGTGCCTTCGCCGTAACTGGCGGAATGGAGGAAGATGCCCTTGCAGAGGCTTATGATGCTCAGCATGATGATTATAATAAAATCATGATAAAAGCGGTTGCTGACCGTCTGGCAGAAGCTTTTGCTGAATATCTCCATGAGCAGGTACGTAAGGTTTACTGGGGCTATGCTTCGGATGAAAATCTCAGCAATGAAGACCTGATCCGCGAGAATTATCAAGGTATCCGCCCGGCCCCTGGTTATCCGGCTTGCCCGGAACATACTGAAAAAGCGGCTATCTGGGAATTGCTGGGAGTCGAGCAAGTGACGGGTATGCAGTTAACCGAGTCCTATGCCATGTGGCCTGGAGCCTCGGTTGCTGGCTGGTATTTCAGTCACCCGGAAAGTAAATACTTCGCGGTTGCCCAAATTCAGCGTGACCAGGTTGAAGACTATGCCCGGCGCAAGGGGATGAGTATCAGTGAGGTTGAGCGCTGGCTTGCCCCGAATCTCGGTTATGATGCGGATTAATCTATATTGAGTTGAACCTGTTAATTTAGATATAATCACCAAGGGGAAATATTGCTTCCCCTTGGTTTTTAGCGAGTGATACAACCCCAGTTGTACTGTTGTGAATCAAGATATCTTTCCAAAACACCCTTTCCAGAGTCTTGTCTCTTTCTTGTACTAAACCCTTTATACTGAGGGTGTAAAAACAGTTTTATCAGGAATAGCCAGAAATATAAGGAGGATTTGAATCCGTGTTAACTTTGTTGCACCTACTTTCTGCCGTCGCTCTGTTAGTGTGGGGCACTCATATTGTTCGTACCGGGATCATGCGCGTGTACGGGGCAAATCTACGCAGTGTATTGAGCCGTAGCGTAGAAAAGAAACCCGTCGCTTTTTGCGCAGGGATCGGTGTGACTGCACTGGTACAGAGTAGTAATGCCACCACTATGCTGGTGACATCTTTTGTTGCCCAGGACTTGGTTGCGCTGACACCTGCCCTGGTCATTGTTCTTGGCGCAGATGTTGGTACCGCACTGATGGCGCGTGTGCTTACCTTTGATCTCTCCTGGCTTTCGCCATTGCTGATTTTTGTTGGCGTCATTATTTTTCTTAGCCGTAAGCAGAGCCGTATCGGGCAATTGGGACGAGTTGGCATTGGTCTGGGATTAGTATTACTGGCTCTTGAACTGATCGTCACCGCGGTGACGCCTATTACTCAGGCCTCAGGAATCAAAGTCATTTTTGCTTCCCTGACAGGAGACATCATGCTTGATGCCCTGATCGGGGCAATATTTGCCATCATCACCTATTCCAGCCTTGCTGCGGTACTGCTGACCGCCACACTGACGGCAACCGGCATCATCTCTTTTGACGTTGCATTATGTCTGGTGATTGGGGCGAACCTGGGTTCTGGTTTACTGGCAATGATTAATAACAGCGCGGCGAATGCGGCTGCTCGTCGAGTTGCGCTGGGAAGTTTTCTATTTAAGCTGGTGGGGGGCGTGATAGTTCTGCCCTTTGTTCATGTGCTGGCGACACAAATGCAACGTATCCCTCTTGGTCAGGCTGATTTGGTAATTTATTTTCATGTGTTTTATAACCTGATTCGCTGTCTTGCAATGGTGCCTTTTGCCGAGCCGATGGCCCGTTTTTGTCGGCGAGTTATCAGTGAAACACCGGAAACCGACACCCGGATGAAGCTTAAACATCTGGATCCTACAGACCTTGAAATACCGGCTCTGGGGTTGGTTAATGCGACGCGTGAAACCCTGAGAATGGGCGATGTACTGGAGCAAATGCTGGATAGCTGGCGTAAGGTGGTCCATGGTGAACTCCGTGAGGAAAAAGAGCTCCGTAAACTGGCTGATGATGTCAATATTCTCTATACCGGGATTAAACTCTACCTGGCCCAGATGCCAAGGGACGGTTTATCTGAAGAGGAGTCACAGCGCTGGGCTGAGATAATTGAAATTTCGCTTAACCTCGAACAGGCGTCAGATATCATCGAACGTATGGGGAGTGCTGTGGCGGATAAATCACTGGCGGCACGTCGTGCTTTTTCTGCCGAGGGATTGAAGGAGCTGGATAGTCTGTATCAGCAGCTGCTCAGCAATTTACAGCTCAGTATGTCTGTCTTTTTCTCCAGAGATATTAACAGTGCCCGGAGATTACGACGGAATAAACACCGTTTTCGCATCATGAATCGTCGCTATTCTCATGCTCATGTTGACCGCCTGCATCAGCAAAACGTCCAGAGTATTGAAACCAGTTCACTACACTTAGGCTTACTGGGAGATATGAATCGACTGAACTCCCTGTTCTGTACGGTTGCCTACAGCGTAATGAACCAGCCAGATGAAGATGATGAGCGTGACAGTGATTAATTACACAATGTTTGCCAATCCTGTTCGCAAGGCTCAACGGGTAAGGTATAGTCCTGTTTTTGTGGAGGAACCATGCTGACTGATTCATCTATTCGTCTTAATAAATATATTAGCGAGAGCGGGATTTGCTCGCGTCGTGATGCCGATCGTTTTATCGAGCAGGGACTGGTTTTCATTAACGGTAAGCGTGCCAAAATTGGCGATCAGGTACTGGCTGGCGATAGCGTAAAAGTGAATGGTCAGCTCATCGAACCTCGCCAGGCTGACGATTTAGTCCTGATTGCGCTGAATAAACCGGTGGGTATTGTGAGCACCACGGAAGACGGTGAGCGCGATAATATTGTTGATTTTGTGAATCACAGTAAACGTGTCTTCCCGATCGGACGTCTTGATAAAGACTCTCAGGGGCTGATTTTTCTGACCAACCACGGTGACCTGGTCAATAAAATCCTTCGCGCTGGCAATGACCACGAAAAAGAGTACCTGGTGACGGTGAATAAACTGGTCACTGATGAATTTATTCTTGGTATGGGGCGGGGTGTACCTATTCTCGGGACCGTCACCAAGAAATGCAAAGTTAAAAAAGAAGCGCCTTTTGTCTTCCGTATTACGCTGGTACAGGGACTTAACCGTCAAATCCGCCGTATGTGCGAACATTTTGGCTATGAAGTCACCAAACTGGAACGCACACGTATTATGAATGTGGGTATTTCGGGGCTTCCTCTCGGGGAATGGCGTGACTTGAGTGATGATGAGTTAGTTGAGTTATTTAAGCTGATTGAAGATTCCAGCTCGGAAGACAAAGCGGCGAAACCCGCTAAAGCAAAAGCTAAAACTAAAACCACCGCTTCAGTGGTAAAAAAAACGGCTGCCAGTGGTGCGAAAAATATGGCCAAGACCCCGGCTGAGCTAGCATCACGTAAACGTTTTACGGAGCCTGGGCGGAAAAAGAAAGGTCGCTGACAGGCAAGAGAGGGGAGCGAATAGATTCCCCCTCTCTGGTGAATCATCGTTTTCCGCGTGTGTGATTATTGGCTGACCATGAATATGTGGCTGAAGTGTCTGGTTTTAATGCGGTTTTCTTTTTAATCTGACGAGCTTTTTTTGCAACTAACTCACGTTCGGCCATCAGTTTATCAATATATTCTTTTTTTACCTGGTTCGTTTCTGAGTTGGTCAATGGACGACCCTGAGCAATGCGCGCGCGATCCAGCAACGTTTTTAGTTCACGCTGCTCCCTTTCCGTCATATCTTTCTGTGTCAGTCTGACTATGGACATCTGTACGACCTCTTAGAGAACTCTCCATACCAAAATAGCACCAATCGTTAGTTTGTGCTGCTGGTGGAGTGGAAAAATAAAAGGCCGAACTGATGTTCGGCCTTCTGTTATGTATTTCTGTCGCTGATTATTATTCAAACAGATTACGATGCAGCTCTTGCACGACTTTCTCGGCATCATTTCCCGGAACCAGGAAACACAGGTTATAGCTGGATGCGCCATAGCAAATCATACGGATATTGAAGGGCTCAAGTACACCAAACACTTCTTTTCCTACACCACAAGCCTTAGACAGGTTGTTACCGATAATCGCGACCAGAGCCAGGTTCTCTTCCACTTCAACACGGCACAGAGCAGACAGTTCGGTCAGCAGTGCGGAGGTCAGCAGACTGTCACCGGTGGACGTTGAACCGGTAGTATCCAGTGTCAGGGCGACGCTGACTTCTGAAGTGGTAATCAAGTCCACGGAAATATTGTGGCGAGCCAGAACCGTGAATACTTCAACGAGAAAACCACGTGAGTGCAGCATATTCAGGCTATGCAATGTCAGCAGGGTCTGCTTACGACGCAGGGCCAGAGCACGGAAAAGTGGTGGGTTCTCCGTCTTGTTACACACCAGGGTTCCACCTGCGGCCGGGTCTTTACTTGAACCCACGAACACCGGAATATCACTGCGTACGGCAGGCATCAGTGTTGCAGGATGTAAAACCTTGGCGCCAAAAGTGGCCATTTCAGCCGCTTCTTCAAAAGCAATTCTGTCGATACGCTTGGCTGCAGAAACCACACGCGGATCGGTGGTATAAATTCCCGGAACATCTGTCCAGATATCAACCCGTGCAGCATGGAGTGCTTCACCCAGTAAGGCTGCAGTATAGTCGCTGCCACCACGACCCAGAGTCGTAGTACGTCCTTTTTCTTCGCTACCGATAAAGCCCTGGGTAATCACCAGTGATGCGGATAAATGTGGCGCTAAATGTTGAGCAACCAGTTGGCCGAGGGTAGCAACATCGGGTTCAGCGCGGCCAAAGCGATCGCTGGTGCGCATCACTTTACGCACGTCAAACCACTGAGCATTAATATCTCGTTGACGCATAATTTCAACGAACAGCAGGGTGGACATCAGTTCACCGTGGCTGACCAGTTCGTCGGTTAATGCGTTAGAGGTTGCCAGAGAAGCGGCTTCCGCCAGAGTCGAAATATTTTCAAGCAGGCGATCAATCTCTTCACTGATGACCTGTGGCTGATCAAGATGCTCAATAATGTTGTACTGAATCTTACGCAGCGTATCGATGCTGTCCAGACGAGCGTCAGGCTCAAGTCCTTCAGCCAGAGCAACCAGTAAATTGGTCACGCCTGCGGAGGCAGACAGCACGACAACGCGAACGTTATCGTCGGAGAGAACAACATCGGCACTGCGATTCATCGCCTCGAAATTGGCAACGCTGGTACCACCAAATTTGGCGACTACTATTTGAGACATAACTACCTCGTGTCAGGGTGCCAGATTTCTGGCAAAAATTATTCAGCCTTGGCACAAGGAAAGAGCTTTATACGGGGTGGACGCAGACAACTACGGATTCACCCAGAAGTGCTCCACCTTGTAGACCGACTCAGGTCGTGGACTTAATAAGTCGGTTATATACCCGTCATACTTCAAGTTGCTTGGGTATAGAATGCCCGTTAACGAACATTCAGGGTGACAACCCAGAGGATTCAGCCCCTGTGGCCGATGATGGACGTTGCCATGCGTTGCATCATCTCGGCGTTACTCCCCCTCATATATCATCACGGGATTGGCTCCTACGATATATTACCTGGGTAACGCGCCTCTTCTGGCCTGTGCAAGCACAGGTTAGGCCTTAATAAATAAAGGTTAATAGGGGGGATGTCAACGCCGGGATTATACGGATTATTTATCGACAGGGAGGGAATAGGAATATAACTAATAGTACCTATACTTTGACATGTTAATTTGAAATAGATAACACACAAAGTGAATATGAAAAGCGTCACAATTTTTGCCAGTAGACGTTACAATCAAAAGAGTTCCGATTCTTAAATCACACGAGTATTGCTATGAAAAACATCAACCCAACGCATACCAAAGCCTGGCAGTCACTTCAGGATCACTACGAAGAACTTAAAGATGTCACCCTTGCTGAGTTATTTGCGCAAGATAACGATCGTTTCGCAAAATTCTCTGCCACCTTCGATGATTCCATCCTGGTCGACTTCTCTAAAAACCGCATTACCACTGAAACTCTTGAGAAACTTCAGGCTCTGGCGAAAGAAACCGATCTGCAAAGTGCCATCAAATCTATGTATGCTGGCGAAAAAATTAACCGTACTGAAGACCGTGCGGTCCTGCATGTCGCATTACGTAACCGCAGCAACACGCCTATTGTGGTTGACGGCAAAGATGTGATGCCAGAAGTGAATGCGGTACTTGAGAAGATGAAATCCTTCTCAGAAAATATCATCAGCGGCCGCTGGAAAGGCTACACCGGTAAATCTATTACTGATGTAGTGAACATTGGTATCGGTGGTTCTGACTTGGGCCCGTTCATGGTCACCGAAGCGCTGCGTCCGTACAAAAATCACCTGAACATGCACTTTGTTTCTAACGTCGATGGTACTCAGATGGTTGAGGTTCTGAAAAACCTTAATCCAGAAACCACGCTGTTCCTGGTTGCTTCTAAAACCTTTACTACCCAGGAAACCATGACCAATGCGCACAGTGCCCGTGACTGGTTCCTGAAAGCTGCGGTTGATGAGCAGCATGTTGCTAAACACTTTGCCGCCCTGTCGACTAACGGTCAGGCTGTAGGTGAGTTCGGTATTGATACCGCGAATATGTTTGAGTTCTGGGACTGGGTAGGTGGACGTTACTCCCTGTGGTCAGCGATTGGTCTGTCAATTATCCTGTCAGTCGGTTATGACAACTTTGTTGAATTGCTGAGCGGTGCTCATGCTATGGATAAACACTTTGCCGAAACGCCGGCAGAGCAAAATATCCCGGTTTTACTGGCTCTGATTGGTCTGTGGTACAACAATTTCTTCGGTGCTGAAACTGAAGCTATTCTGCCATACGATCAGTATATGCATCGTTTCCCGGCTTACTTCCAGCAGGGTAACATGGAATCAAACGGTAAATATGTTGACCGTACCGGTGCGCCGGTTGATTACCAGACCGGGCCTATCATTTGGGGCGAGCCAGGTACCAATGGTCAGCATGCGTTCTATCAGCTGATCCATCAGGGTACTAAACTGATCCCTTGCGATTTTATCGCTCCTGCTATCAGCCATAACCCGCTGTCAGATCATCACCCTAAATTACTGTCTAACTTCTTTGCTCAGACCGAAGCGCTGGCGTTTGGTAAGTCACGTGAAGTGGTTGAGGAAGAATTTACCGCTCAGGGTAAAGATCCTAAGACTCTGGAAAATGTGGTGCCGTTTAAAGTGTTCGAAGGTAACCGTCCGACCAACTCTATTTTGCTGCGTGAAATCACGCCATTTAGCCTGGGCGCACTGATTGCGATGTATGAGCACAAAATCTTCACTCAGGGTGCGATTCTGAACATCTTCACCTTCGATCAGTGGGGAGTTGAATTGGGTAAACAGCTGGCGAGCCGTATTCTGCCAGAACTGAATAACGACCAGCAGGTGACAGGCCATGATAGCTCTACCAATAGCCTGATTAACCGTTACAAAGCATGGCGCGCATAAGACAGTGATACCGATCGCTTAAGGTTTACAGCGGTCGGTTGAACGATTTGCCGTATTGCAATGATCCGTAATCTCTCAGGGGTTACGGATTTTTTCCATAAAAAAACCGCAATCTCTATAGATTGCGGTTTCTTAGATTTCTTGCTGACAAGTATTACGCCAGATGGCCTCTTGTCTGCATATTGCTTGCCCGCGCCACTTATTTTGTGGTTTGGACAACAACAGCAATTTCTTACAGGTTAAAAGTACCGAAAGAAACGTTGATGTTGTTGAAGGAGTTGATGATTTTATTAATCAGTTTCATGATGGCATCCTAAACAAGTGAATTTATTTTTGTGACCTGATGCACAAAATATACACATAATTTTATCTGGAATCAACCATTTTTGTGACGCGCATCACAAATAAACCCTTTCCCTTCCATTCCGGCCGTAATCCCACCTCTGATCTGTCGATGACTTTCTCTGGTAAGAATAAAAATCCCATATTAGCTAAAAAATTAGATGTGGATCACACTTTAAGCTTGTAATATCACCTTAACACTTATAGTTAGAGGGGTTTTATATGCCAGCTACGCCGCGCGGTGAATGGATAGCGAAGGGATTACAGGTGGTACTTAATCTGGGATTAATCATGCTTGCGGTGATCCTGATTATCTTTCTCGGAAAAGAGACTATTCATATGGCGGAAGTCTTGTTTGCCCCGACGGAACAAGCCAGTAAATATATGTTTATTGAGGCGCTGGTAGTCTACTTTTTATACTTTGAGTTTCTTGCTCTGATCGTCAAATACTTTCAGTCAGGCTACCACTTTCCACTGCGTTACTTTGTCTATATCGGCATTACCGCCATTGTTCGTCTGATAATCATTGATCATAAATCCCCTTCGGACGTCCTTATCTACTCTGGCGCGATTCTGATACTGGTTATCACTCTGTGGTTGTGTAATAGCGGTAGATTAAAACGCGAATAGCAGTAACAGCCCCCCTCTTGCTTCAGAGGCTATCCATAGCGGATAGCCTCGCTTGTTGACTGACAATGCGTTTTTTCTGCTTGTCTGCCCTGTAAAGGCTATTCTGCGTTACAATACCGCCAGATATCGTAGCGGAGTATATTTTCATGACCGACGCGCTGTCGCCTTTGCGCGCCTTACATTTTTTCGATTCTCTTCCGCAGGAGCTAAGTGCCTCCTGGCTTGACTGGTTATTGCTGGAAGACTCGATGACTAAGCGCTTTGAGCAATATTGCACCCGGGTTACCGTTCGTATTGTGCGGGAAGGTTTTATCTCTCAGGATGACTCTTTACCAGAGGGTAGCCTTCTTCCGCCAGATGCGCGTTACTGGCTTCGTGAAATTGTCCTTTGTGGAGACGAAGAACCCTGGCTGCTGGCACGTACAGTCGTCCCGGAAAGCACCCTTGAGGGGCCTGAACTGGCGTTACAGAAATTAGGCAGTACTCCGCTGGGGCGTTACCTGTTTAGTTCGTCTTCATTAACGCGCGACTATATTCAGGTGGGACGCAGCGAAGCGCTATGGGGGCGCCGTTCTCGTTTGAGGCTGTCAGGTAAACCGTTATTGCTTACCGAGCTCTTCTTGCCAAACTCTCCGTTATATAAAGAGGAAAGATAGTTAATGGAGTGGAGTCTGAACCAGAAAAAATTACGGGCCTATCACCAGTTGATGCGTACCGATAAGCCGATTGGGACCTTGTTGCTATTGTGGCCTACTTTATGGGCATTGTGGCTGGCAACACCTGGTATTCCACCGCTGAGTATTCTGGCTATCTTTATGGCAGGCGTCTGGCTGATGCGTGCCGCCGGATGTGTCGTCAATGACTATGCTGACCGTAAACTTGACGGTCATGTTAAACGTACCGCCCAGCGACCGATGCCCAGTGGTGCCGTTAGTGAGAAAGAGGCAAAAATTCTCTTTGTCGGCCTGGTATTACTCGCTTTTCTGCTGGTGCTTTTGCTGAATACCATGACTATCCTGTTATCGATAGCGGCGCTAGCCCTGGCCTGGATGTATCCGTTTATGAAACGATACACCCATCTACCGCAAGTGGTATTAGGTGCAGCTTTTGGGTGGTCGATACCCATGGCTTTTTCTGCTATCGGTGAGTCTGTTCCGCTGACATGCTGGTTACTGTTTCTTGCCAATATTTGCTGGACGGTAGCTTACGATACTCAGTACGCCATGGTTGATCGCGATGATGATCTTAAAATTGGTATTAAATCCACCGCTATCCTGTTTGGCAAAAGAGACAAGTTAATTATTGGTCTGTTGCAAATTGCGGTAATCGCTTTGATGGCAATTATTGGTGTACTGAATGGGTTGAATGGCGCGTTTTACTGGTCTCTGTTACTGGCCGGCGCTTTATTTATTCATCAGCAAAAACTGATTGCTGGCCGGGGACGAAGTGAATGTTTCCGGGCTTTTATGAATAACAACTATGTCGGATTAGTACTATTTATTGGTATTGCTTTAAATTTCCTGCATTTTTGATGCTGAGCAAGCCGTCTTTATTACAGACGGCTTGCTGTCTTATCGCTACGCGTTATCCGGCGTTAACTCCCGCGTAAACCACCAGAATAATCCCGCCAGCAGACTGACCGCTGCACCGAGTACACAGACGCCCTCCCAGCCAGCATAAGCATACATAGAGGTAGTGCTAATCGCGCCCAGACCGCTGCCTGCTGCATAGAACAGCATATAGAGAGCCACCATCCGGCTGTGTGCCTCAGGCGCTGTGCGAAAGATTAAGCTCTGATTAGTGACATGCAGCGCCTGTCCTCCCAAATCGAGCAAGACAATACCGATAACCAATGCCCAGAGTGATGTCTCCATTAAGGATAATGGCCACCATGCCAGCAGCAGAAGTGCTAGTGCTGCGGCACTCGTACGCTGACTATAACCTTTGTCAGCCCAGCGCCCGGCACGGGTTGCGGCCAGAGCGCCCACTGCGCCGACTAAGCCAAAAGCGCCAATCAGCGTATGGGAAAAATCATAAGGTGGAGCGCTGAGCGGCAGTACCAGCGCGCTCCAGAAGATATTAAAGGCGGCGAACATCAGTAATGCCAGAATACCACGCACCTGGAGTACGGGCTGCTGGCGTAGCAATGTCAGCATTGAAGCCAGTAAGCGTGGGTAGCTTAAGCGATGTGTGGCAGGTGCCAGAACGGGTAAATAACGCCATAAGGGTATCGCGAGTGCCAGCATCAAGGCGGCAGCGGTAAAATAGACTCCGCGCCAGCCCGCAATATCACTTACGCCACCGGCAAATACTCTGGCCAGTAGCAGGCCAATAAAGACGCCACCTTGAGCAGTACCCACCACATGCCCTCGCTCCTCAGGAGCCGCAGCGCTGGCTGCATAGGCAATCAGACCCTGTGTCATAGCTGTTCCCAGCAGGCCAACAGCGAACATGCCGACCAGCAATATCAGGGTCGATTGAGCCATTGCCACAGTAACCAGAGCCACTATCAGGGCGAAGAGCTGCCCTGCCATCAGGTGACGTCTGTCAATACGATCGCCGAGCGGAACCAGGAATAGCAGTGCCACGGCGCAGCCTGCTTGTGTTGCACTGATAACGCCGCCAATAGTGGCCTGACTGATAGCAAAATCATGCGCCAGAATATCCAGTAAAGGCTGGGCATAGTAAACGCTGGCGACACTTAAACCGCTGGCGACGGCAAACAGGCATAGCAGGCTTGCAGGTAAAGGCGCAGACCGGGAGGGTTTTGTCATTATCGGGTTCTCACTCAATCAAGTTTCAAAATGAAACTGGTTGAATGCTAGGTCAGGTGGTTTTAAAATGCAACTTGTTATTCATCTAATCGGGGCGTTGCTATGTCTGCAGATCAATCGTTACCTTATGAACCTTGCCCTGTGGCGCGCTCTGTTAGCCTGGTAGGCGATCGCTGGTCGCTATTGATAGTGCGTGATGCCTTCGACGGTATTCGCCGTTTCGGAGACTTCCAGCGTAACCTGGGTATGGCACGTAACATTCTGTCTGACCGATTGCATAAACTGGTTACCGCCGGGGTGCTGGAAATGCAGGCCGCTTCAGATGGTACCTCCTATCAGGAATATGTACTCACAGCCAGAGGGAAAAGTCTGTTTCCGGTAATCGTGGCGATGCGCCAGTGGGGAGAGCTGCACTTATTCATGCCTGATGAGCGCCATTCACAGCTTATCGATAAACAAACCGGTAAACCGGTGAGCTATATGGCACCCGTTACAGAAGAGGGCATTGTACTGAGCGCTGAGATGACTCAGGTACAAAAAATATAAGCGGTGGTGTTATTGCAGGATAAAAGAAAAAAGCGGGTTTCCCCGCTTTTTTCTCTGCTCAGAAATTAGACCGTGGCAACGGTTGCCGGAGCATTATCCTGAGTGGTTGCGCTTTCAATGGTTAACCGGACTTCGGCAGTCACAAGATCTGCCAGCATCTGATAAACCTTAATCGTCTCAACCGGTTCAGCGTCACCTGTATCGCTGATATAGCCTTCATCGCGCAAGGTTAATACCAGAGAGGTAAATACCGCTTTGTCGAAGAATTCCGGAGCGTTGATACCGTGGAGCACTGATAACCGTTGCGCCAGAGTACGACTTTCACGTTCCAGCGTACCGCGGTTAATCGACGGATTAGTACTGAGTAGCCAGAAAGTGATGGCGTAGCGCTGCAAGGTTTCACGAACCCCGGCTGCCA
This sequence comes from Klebsiella sp. BIGb0407, assembly GCF_024807845.1. GTDB lineage: Bacteria > Pseudomonadota > Gammaproteobacteria > Enterobacterales > Enterobacteriaceae > JGM124. The sequence goes on along the minus strand of NZ_JANUEQ010000009.1, from coordinate 206,016 downwards.
GCAGTTCCAGCACCAGTGCCTGGGCGGTATTCACCTCGATGTTATCACCGTCGATAAAGATCAGTTGCTGGCGTGCCAGCTCAGCCAGTAAAGCCTCAACCTCTGTTGCCAGCTGTTGCTCATCCCAGCGCAGGAACAGTTCGGCTTTTAACATCGGGTAAATAACGGCTATCTGCGCTATTAATGCCTGACGCGTCATCTGGTTATGCTGAGTAATAATCGCGGCGATAAGCGATGGTAATACCAGCATATGCATAATGTTATTGCGGTAGTAGGTCATCAGTATCGCCTGCTCACGCGGCAGAATAATGATGTCACCGATAGTATCTTTTTCTACCTCAAACTTATTCATCTGCAGGGCATGATCAATCAGCGCATCCGCTTTCATCGTCGGAGCCGTGGCATCCGGTGAGTAAGGAACGTTATGCAGCAAGTCCAGATAACAATTCAGCTGGTCGGTTAACTGTTCCCGAGTCAGTGAACGCTGACGTGAGGCCAGTAAAGCGGTGCAACATAAGTTCATTGCGTTCGCTGCCCCGGCATTATTAATTCTCACCATCAGATCGGCGGCAATATGATTAACCGTTGGCGTCAGCCATGCCGGGCGAATAGATTCAATAGGGTCAATTGAGTCACGCCATTCCGGAACATGCTGGTTGAGATAGGCCATCAGTGGCAGTGGCTCACCAAAGTTAACATAGCCCTGACCCAGATTACGTAGCTTACTCAGCCCGCGGACCATCTGGAGAAAGCTTTCTTTTTCTTTGGTTGCGCCACGCAATTCGTTGGCATAGGTGCCCACTTCCATCACGTGCTCATAGCCGATATAAATCGGTACCAGCGTGATAGGGCGAGTACCACCCCGCAACATTGCCTGGATAGTCATCGATAGCGTTCCGGTTTTCGGATCCAGCAAACGGCCGGTACGAGAACGCCCACCTTCGACAAAATATTCAACTGAATAACCGCGGCTGAAAAGCTCACCCAGATATTCACGGAATACGGTGGAGTAGAGTTTGTTGCCTTTAAAGGTGCGGCGAATAAAGAAGGCACCCAGACGGCGGAAAATCGGGCCAGCCGGCCAGAAATTCAAATTGATACCGGCGGCAATATGCGGCGGCACCAAACCCTGGTGATAGAGCACATAAGACAGCAGTAAATAGTCCATATGGCTGCGATGGCAGGGAACATAGACAATCTCATGCCCGTCATGTGCCAGCTGACGTACTCGCTCTGCGTTATGAACATTGATCCCTTTATACAAGCGGTTCCATGTCAGCCCGAGGATTCGGTCAGAAAGGCGTACGGCTTCATAAGAGAAGTTAGCGGCAATCTCTTCCATCAGCGCAATAGCATTCTGCTGCGCTTTTTCATGGGAGATTTTTTTACTACGGGCTTCATCTTCGACAGCGCGGGCTATCGCCTTAGAGGCCAGAAGTTTATTAAACAGAGCCTGGCGAGCCGGCAGACGCGGACCGACAGCAGCTAAACGCTGACGAGCAAAATGGGTGCGTGCGACACGCGCCAGTTTTTGTGCAATTGATTTATCTGTACCGTGTTCAGTTGCCATACGGCGCAGTGATACGGGCGGTGAAAAGCGGACAAAGCTATCGCGACCCAGCCAGGAAACGGCAAAAAACTTCTGCAGGCCGTTCAGTGTCCGCAAGGGAGGGTTAACTTCCCCTTTTTCACGGCCCGGTGAGCGACCAAACATGACCGAAACCGGAACCATCTGGACATCAAGCTCGAGGTTGCGATTATGCAGATCCAGATAGTCGTGAAATAGCTTAATTGACTCCTCTTTTGGCGTGTAATAAGTGAAAACACGCGGCCCGCCGTGGATAAAGACGTAACGGGGTAAAGAGACGCCGTCAATTTCCAGAGGAACCAAAGGGTCCGGAAGATTGTGAGCCAGACATTGTGCGCGTAACGTGAGTATATCGGCCTTAGAATTATAAGGCAGAACATACATTATTGGGCGCGTAGCATCCAACCCCAGCTCGCTGATAGGATCAGCAGGGATAGACTTACTTTTTACCAGAATGCGTAATGGTAAACTCAGTAATTTATAGTAAATTCGTGACCAGCCTGACATAGACGATGTACAGCCTCAGGTTAATGATACAAAAACAGCGCAAGGATACCAGAAACTCCGGGGAATTTCTGTGGCCGGATCATTTAGAGCCTACTCTGCGCGGACAAGTAACTCGAATTATTTTCGTTACCAACGTAGAGCCTATCCCATCAGGCTATTCTATTTGCCATTTTGGCCCCGGGCAGTACTCTAAACGGGCTGCCACAATGTACGCCTGATGGGATAGGCTCTTAATCTATGAGCATTGACGCTCGGAATTTAAAAAGGTTCTCTTTTCATGGCGAGTAAGGCTACTGGTATCACACGTATCATTAAAGCAGCAGGTTATTCATGGCAAGGATTAAAAGCCGCGTGGCGCAATGAAGCTGCGTTCCGACAAGAAGGCGTGATGACGGTTATCGCTATCGCACTGGCTTGCTGGCTGGATGTCTCTCCTGTCACCCGAATTTTACTGATAGGCTCAGTTCTTTTGGTCATGATAGTTGAGATCCTTAACAGTGCTATCGAGGCCCTGGTTGACCGGGTTGGCACTGATTATCATGAACTTTCCGGGCGTGCTAAAGATATGGGTTCTGCTGCTGTATTGATAGCGCTTATTTTGGCTGCTGTCACTTGGGGAACGTTACTGTGGGCACATTTCCGATAGAGCTCTCAAAACTGCCTGAGTTGCTTGTTTTAGCTTAATTTCTGGTTTCATATTCGCCATTTGCTGTATATACTCACAGCATAACTGTATAAACACCCAGGGGGCGGAATGAAAGCACTAACTACCAGGCAGCAAGAGGTGTTTGATCTGATTCGGGATCATATAACCCAGACTGGCATGCCACCAACGCGTGCTGAAATTGCCCAGCGTCTTGGGTTTCGTTCTCCGAACGCGGCTGAAGAACACCTTAAGGCATTGGCGCGTAAAGGGGTTATCGAGATTATCTCCGGAGCATCTCGCGGTATCAGGTTATTAATTGAAGAAGAGCGGGGGCTGCCTCTGATTGGGCGCGTTGCCGCCGGAGAACCGCTGCTGGCCGAACAGCATATCGAAGGCCATTATCAGGTTGATCCTGGTCTGTTCAAACCTGGCGCTGACTTCCTGTTACGAGTAAGCGGTATGTCAATGAAAGACATCGGTATTCTGGATGGCGACTTGCTTGCCGTACATAAAACTCAGGATGTGCGTAACGGACAGGTTGTCGTCGCTCGTATCGATGACGAGGTCACAGTGAAGCGTCTGAAGAAGCAGGGCAATACTGTTCAATTATTGTCAGAAAATAGCGAGTTCCAGCCAATCGTAGTTGACTTGCGTCAGCAAAGTTTCACCATCGAAGGCCTGGCTGTTGGCGTTATTCGTAATGGTGAATGGCTGTAGTATTAATTAAGAGCATCGATTAGTAGTATCAGTTAAAGTGGTGCAGTTATGTTAACTTGCATCACTTTAATGCAATTCCCTCTCCTCATTCGACTCAGGTCCAGCTATGCGATTCTTCTCCTCTGCGGACAGTGCTTTATGGCGGCTGGCGCTGCCGATGATTTTCTCTAATATCTCTGTTCCTCTGCTTGGATTGGTAAGCATTGCCGTTATTGGTCATCTCGAAAGCCCGGTTTATCTGGGTGGGGTGGCTGTCGGTACCATGGCGACCAGTTTTCTGTTTATGCTGCTGTTATTTTTACGTATGAGTACCACCGGTATGACGGCGCAGGCCTTTGGCGCTAAAGACACCCCACGTCTCGCCCGGGCATTAGTACAGCCACTGTTGCTGGCCCTGATTGCGGGTATCGCGATAGTTATTTTCCGCACGACATTGATTGACCTGGCTCTACGTATTGTTGGCGGGAGCGAAGAGGTATTAGCTCAGGCTCGTGCTTTTCTGGAAATACGCTGGTTAAGTGCGCCTGCTTCACTGGCTAACCTGGTATTACTTGGCTGGTTGCTAGGAGTGCAGTATGCCCGTGCGCCTGTGATACTGCTGGTGGTCGGTAACGTATTAAATATTGTGCTCGATCTCTGGCTTATCATCGGTTTGCAGATGAAAGTCGAGGGTGCTGCTTTGGCAACGGTTGCGGCAGAATATGCCACTTTTATCATCGGTTTACTGATGGTGAAAAAAGTCATGGCACTGCGAGGAATAACCCTGCGGATGTTTAAAAATAGCTGGCGTGGCGATATGCGTCGCCTGCTGGCGCTCAACCGCGATATCATGCTGCGCTCATTGCTGCTGCAAATCTGTTTTGCTGGTATTACTATTTTTGGTGCCCGCCTGGGCGGCGAAATTGTTGCCGTGAATGCGGTTCTGATGACCCTGCTGACCTTCACCGCCTATGCTCTGGATGGCTTCGCTTATTCCGTTGAGGCTTACTCCGGGCAAGCTTATGGTGCACGTGATAGCAGCCATTTACGTGAGGTCTGGTATGCCTCCTGCCGACAAGCGGGATTAGTCGCTCTGGCGTTCGCGATTATCTATGCGCTGGCAGGCCAGCATATCATTGCTCTGCTGACCTCATTACCGGAAATCAGACAGCTAGCAGACCAGTATCTGCCATGGCAGATTATTTTGCCGTTGGTTGGGGTATGGTGTTATTTGCTGGACGGCATGTTTATTGGCGCAACTCGTGGTGCCGATATGCGCAACAGTATGGCTATCGCGGCATTGGGTTTCGGCCTGACGTTACTGACCTTACCCTGGCTGGGTAATCACGGTTTATGGTTGGCACTGGCCGTATTTTTATCTCTGCGTGGCCTTGCGCTGGCCTTTATCTGGCGTCGCCACTGGAAAAATAATACCTGGTTTGATGGGCTGAATCAGCACTGAGCTTAAACGGGTACATCAGTATGCCTGTGAGCCACTCACCCGGGGCAAGGATGTACCTTTATTTTCGTTTAACGCTTCTTTTTCATCAGAATCGAGTGATCGTGACCACACTGTTCGCGGTGATGGCAGGCTTCCACTTCAGCACAGTCCGCGCACAAGCCGTGGACTTCCATAATAGAGTGGTGCAGCGCAAAACCAATGCCTGACGCGAGTTTGTGCATAATATCCTCGACACCCTGCGCTGACTGTTCTTTCACGGCGCCGCATCTGTCGCAAATAAACATGGCTGAAGAGTGTGTCGGGTGGTCTATCAGGTGGCACAGCACATAGCTATTAGTTGACTCTACGCGATGAATAAAACCCTGCTCCAGCAAGAAATCCAGCGCACGATAAACGGTCGGTGGCTTGGCTTGCGGCTCGCTCACACGCAGTAAATCCAGCAGATCGTAAGCACTAATGGCTCCGCTTTGCTCTGCCAGTAAACGCAGTACTTCCAGACGTTGCGGGGTCAGGCGTACATTGCGTTGCAAACACAGCTTTTCTGCCTGCGCTAACATATTTTGAGCGGTTGTCGTATCCATCAGTCTCTCCCGATATTTGACTCAATATAGTACCATAAGGGAAAGAAAATGAAGAATTAAGCGGTATCAAGCCTGATTCGTATCTCTGGCATGTTAGCGGGGCAGCGAGTAGAAGCATCAATGCTAAGGGATATTTCTGATGAGAGGTATCAGGTGCATAACTAAAATCCTGTTAACCATGACAGAAATATTAACGCAGCTAACAATATAAAAGTAGTGGATCTTGCGGTGTTAGCCACGGAGTCAAACACGCTTGTGCATTGCAGCAGTGGAGTTGGATAAATCACAGAGTTCATCTATATTCATCAGTGGCTGAACTTTATGTCTACAAGTACTCGTATTATTTAGAGTATATTCTATAAAATTCTTTATGTCGTGAAAAGTGACATCTCTAAATTAGGAATAGTCGCAATATTATATTGATATAATACTTCTGATGTGGTTAATATAAATTTAATCGTCACCAGATTTATTATTTTATGAATGACACTATCAACATTTCCATTGAATTCTCATGGAGTCGTTGAATTTTATTTTCTACATTAAATATATTTTCCCTTAAACGAGGTGTACATATATGGCTACTATTAGAGACAACGATGTCAAATTTGTTCTACATAATGGATATACATTAATAGGAGGGTCATATGTAGTGACTGATGGGCGTGTAACAAATGGACAACCATCAGAGGTTACCAGGGGAAAAATATTAACCTGTAACTCCTCGGGTGTTTTTAGGTTCAGAGTAGGAAGAAAACACTCAGAGAGTGTAGCAAAGTGGTTTAATAATATACTGAATACTGAAAAGAATACGACTTTTGGACATGCCGCTGGATCCTTAAACTTTGCATTTATAGGTAATCTTTCATTAACGATAAAAAATAATAAAACTGGGAGTCAATATTCTGTTTTATTTGATGATGTTGTGATGGCTCAAGGGCACTCAGGCAGTTCTAATAATTGGTGGTTTGGTGGTAAGTATGCTTATTGTCTTGGTTCGAATAAGATAAGTGTAGTCGGTGTATATGGCGAGAAAGAGAAAAAAACGTTAATATGCCGACGAGGTGGCAATGGTGTGAATGTGATTGACGTCGAACATGTCTATGATCCCTCCTGGATGATGAAATTAGACAATGGTTTATATATAAGTGAAATAAACATACCTGGCACTCATGATTCTGGAACCGGTAGTTATACAGGAGCGGCCGCTCCTTGGGCAAAAACACAAAGTGTATCAATAAAACAACAGTTAGATTCTGGCATTAGATATCTGGATATCCGGTGTCGGCATATTAATAACGTGTTTACTATTCATCATGGGAATGTATACCTCGGTATTAATTTTGATAATGTTCTTGAAGACTGTACTCAATTTTTGAAGGAAAACCCTTCAGAATGTATATTTATGCAAATAAAAGAAGAACATAATCCCAAAAATAATAATCGTGGATTTCCTGAGACATTTGAAAGTTATGTCGTTCGAACGAAAAATTTCTGGGTATTAAATGAAACAGGTAAAGTTAAAAATACAATTCCATTATTGAGTGAAGTGAGAGGACGGATCTTCCTTGTGCGCAGATTTAAAACCGGGGTAAAAGAATCCATTACCCGGAGTGTTGATGTTACTCACTGGCCAGACAATAGTAAAAGATTTGAGGTCGCTTTGAATGATGATGGCAAAATTGTCATTCAGGATGAATATAAAAACTCCATATCAAATAAAATTTCTGTTTTTGGTCAATTAGCTAACGAGTCAAAGAATAAACCTAAAAAAACGTGGTTCATTAATTACTCCAGTACAACACATGGTGCCGTTTCCTTGCGTGACTTAGCGAATGGTGTAAATAAAGGCGTAATGAAAGAAGTTAATAGTGGGAAATTTTCAGGTACAGTGGTTATGGACTACCCTGAGAACCATGATGGTTTATCTGATGAAATCATTTCCCATAACCCCTTTTTGAAAGATTAATATCTGTTAATAAATAGAGAATAAGTTTGTAATCTAAACCCTGTAATTGCCTGTTTCTGTTATGTTCAAGCCCACAGCGAAGACAGGCAAGTTATAGTCGAAAAACACAAAATCCTGCCAGTCGTTTGCCCGATTCATCATATACCGGGCAAACGCGTTTGGTGTTGTTAATCAACCCCATCAACTTGGGGTAATTGAATATGTTATAGTAGGTCATGATTTGAATGCTCGCGTTCCAGTATATCATTGTGTACATCGTGTTAGTGGTGTCCTTGATGGTGTCCTGTGAAAGCGAAAAAAGTACAGAACGAGCCAAAATGCACCAAAATAAAGAAATCATCAATATCAGCAACAATGCTGATATAGCTGTAAATTCAATGCAAAACAGAGCAGGAAGGTTTTCTGTAGCCCCCATGCTCGACTGGACTGACCGCCACTGCCGTTATTTTTTACGCAAGCTGTCACGTCATACCTTGCTGTATACCGAAATGGTCACTACAGGGGCGATTATTCACGGGAAGGGCGATTATCTTGCCTACAGTGAAGAAGAGCATCCGGTAGCTTTACAGCTAGGTGGTAGCGATCCTCAGGCCCTGGCGGAATGTGCAAGGCTTGCTGAGGCTCGGGGCTATGATGAAATTAACCTCAATGTAGGTTGTCCTTCCGATCGCGTCCAGAATGGCCGTTTTGGTGCTTGCCTGATGGGTGATGCCCAACTGGTGGCTGATTGTATCAAAGCAATGCGTGATGTGGTTTCTATTCCGGTAACGGTGAAAACCCGTATTGGTATTGATGACCAGGACAGTTATGCCTTCCTGTGTGATTTTATTGAAACCGTGTCCGGAAAAGGGGAGTGTAACGAGTTTATTATTCACGCCCGAAAAGCTTGGTTATCCGGACTCAGCCCAAAAGAAAACCGTGAAATCCCGCCGCTGGACTATCCACGTGTTTATCAGTTAAAGCGTGATTTCCCGCAACTGACTTTATCTATTAACGGCGGCATTAAAACCCTCGAAGAAGCTCAAACACATTTGCAGCATCTTGATGGTGTAATGGTTGGTCGCGAAGCTTACCAGAACCCGGGTTTACTGACTAAAGTGGATCGTGAAATCTTCGGTTCGACGGAGCCAGAACCTTGTCCGTTTGCGGTGGTACGTGCGATGTATCCTTATATCGAACACGAACTGACAAAAGGGACTTACCTGGGCCATGTTACTCGTCATATGCTGGGACTGTTTCAGGGGATCCCTGGGGCGCGTCAATGGCGTCGCTATTTAAGCGAAAATGCGCATAAGGCTGGAGCAGGGGTGAGTGTTGTCGAACAGGCTCTGTCATTAGTTGAGAACAGACGATAATTTTTAAGCAAAAATGGTCAGAATGACTGCGGGACTGAGGGGCAGATCACAAGCTTGTGTTTATTCCTAATGACCGCATTTTAATTAGATTCAAAATCTGACACTATCCGTAGCGCTTAACCCATTTATCGCGCTGTACCCTACATACAGTACGAAATAAAAAAAGAAAGGGCTTCCTATGGGAAGCCCTAATTCTTTGTATTTAAAAATTAATCTACGGAATTAACAGACTGGAACCTTGCGTTGAACGGCTTTCCAGAGTCTGATGAGCCAGAACCGCATCATCTAAAGCAAACATCTGGTTTCTGGCAACATCGACATTAATTTTGCCGCTGATAATCAAAGAAAATAGCTCATTACTCGCTTCGCTAAGCTCTTCCTGAGTGGTGATATACCCATTCAGGGAAGGGCGTGTGGCATACAGCGAACCCTTCTGATTCAAAATGCCTAAATTAACCCCAGAGACCGGGCCGGATGAGTTACCAAAACTGACCATTAATCCGCGGGGTTGTAAGCAGTCCAGCGATGCCTCCCAGGTATCTTTACCCACTGAGTCATACACTACTGCGACCTTCTTACCATCATTTAACTGCTGAAGGCGCTCGGCAATATTTTCATCACGGTAATTAATGGTCTGCCATGCTCCGGCGAGTTTTGCGCGTTCCGCTTTTTCAGCAGAACCGACAGTACCAATCAGTTTTGCACCCAGCGCCTTCGCCCACTGACAGGCTATCAGCCCCACACCACCCGCCGCGGCATGGAACAGAAAAGTTTCATTAGCCTTAATGTTGTAAGTTTTACGCAGCAAATAGTAAACGGTTAACCCTTTCAGGAAAGAGGCCGCGGCTTGTTCGAAAGAAATAGCATCTGGCAGCTTTGCCGCTTTAGCAGCAGGCACATTATGTACTGTGCTATAAGCGCCTAAACCAGACTGAGCGTAGACAACCCGATCGCCGACGGCTAAATGCGTAACATTGCGGCCGATTTTGCTGACGATACCGGCAGCCTCGGTACCAAGGCCACTGGGGAGTGACGGAGGTGGATACAATCCGCTGCGAATATAAGTATCAATGTAATTGATACCAATAGCTTTATTCTCTACCTGAATCTCATTATCAGCAGGGGGATTAGGTGTAAACTCGACCGTCTGTAGTACCTCTGGCCCGCCATGCTGAGTAAACTGAATACGCTTTGCCATGGAAACTCCTTGTGTCTTCGAGGATGGAGACTGGGTTATACTTTCAACCCTTATACTATGAACCTGGTAACCCCCTCACTATGGCAGTAAAAAAACCCTTCAACAAACCTTCTGCTCCTCGCGACCATCAGGTCGAAGGCCTGAAAATGCCGCCACACTCGCTTGAGGCAGAGCAATCGGTGTTGGGTGGTTTAATGCTGGATAACGAACGCTGGGATAATGTCGCTGAGCGCGTTGTCAGCAACGATTTCTTCAGTCGACCGCACCGCACCATCTTCACCGAAATGCAGCGTTTGCTGGAAATGAGCAAACCTATCGATCTGATTACCCTGTCTGAGTCACTTGAACTCCAGGGGCATCTTGAGAGTGTCGGTGGCTTTGCCTATCTCGCAGAACTATCAAAAAATACACCCAGTGCGGCGAATATTGGTGCCTACGCCGATATTGTGCGTGAACGTGCCGTTGTCCGTGAAATGATAGCCGTAGCGAATGAAATAGCGGATGCCGGTTATGATCCTCAAGGGCGTACCAGTGAGGATCTGTTAGATCTGGCTGAATCACGCGTTTTCCAGATAGCTGAAAATCGAGCCAATAAAGATGAAGGCCCGAAAAGTATTGATCAGATCCTCGAGGCGACCGTTTCGCGGATCGAATCCCTTTATCAGACGCCACATGACGGGGTCACTGGCGTGGATACGGGTTATAACGATCTGAATAAGAAAACCGCAGGTCTGCAACGATCCGACTTAATTATCGTTGCCGCGCGTCCTTCAATGGGTAAAACCACCTTTGCGATGAACCTGTGTGAAAACGCGGCAATGTTGCAGGAAAAGCCGGTATTAATTTTCAGTCTTGAAATGCCCGGTGAGCAGTTGATGATGCGTATGCTGGCCTCGTTATCTCGCGTCGATCAGACACGTATTCGTACCGGCCAGCTGGACGACGAGGACTGGGCACGAATCTCCAGTACCATGGGAATTTTGCTTGAAAAGCGCAATATGTATATCGATGACTCTTCGGGTCTGACCCCGACGGAAGTCCGTTCGCGTGCTCGTCGTGTTTATCGTGAACACGAAGGGCTGAGCCTTATCATGATCGATTACTTGCAATTAATGCGTGTTCCATCGCTGTCTGATAACCGTACCTTAGAAATTGCCGAAATCTCTCGCTCTCTTAAAGCGCTGGCCAAAGAACTACAGGTTCCGGTAGTTGCTCTTTCCCAGCTTAACCGCTCTCTGGAACAACGTGCTGATAAACGCCCGGTAAACTCAGATTTGCGTGAATCTGGCTCGATTGAGCAGGATGCTGACCTTATCATGTTTATTTATCGTGATGAGGTGTATCACGAAAACAGCGATCTGAAAGGTATCGCGGAAATCATTATCGGTAAGCAACGTAACGGCCCTATCGGCTCGGTACGTCTGACCTTTAACGGTCAGTGGTCGCGATTTGATAACTATGCCGGGCCACAATACGACGAAGAATAGTTTTCTGACCCTTTGCACAGGTTATCGCCTGACCTGTGCCGGGGAGGTGTTTAACCTATTTTAAGCAAGGAAGGGATATGAAATCGGCCACTGTTGTGGTTAATCGCCGCGCTTTGCGACACAATTTACAGCGTTTACGTGAACTGGCACCCACGAGCAATATCGTTGCCGTCGTAAAAGCCAATGCTTATGGGCATGGTTTACTGGAAAGTGCTCTGACGCTTACTGGCGCCGATGCTTTCGGTGTGGCACGTTTTGAAGAGGCATTGCGTCTGCGAGCTGGGGGAATCACTAAACCCATCCTGTTGCTGGAAGGATTTTTTAAGCCTGATGATTTACCCACTATTGCCTCTCAAAATTTTCATACTGCGATTCACAGTATTCAGCAGCTCGAAGCCCTGGAACAGGCAACGCTGAAACAGCCCGTTACGGTCTGGATGAAGCTTGATACGGGTATGCATCGCCTGGGTGTCAGGCCTGAAGAGGCTGAGGCTTTTTATCAGCGCCTCACGCAGTGTAAAAATGTCTGCCAGCCGGTGAATATCATGAGCCATTTTGCCCGGGCTGATGAACTGGAATCCGATGCTACCTCAGGCCAGATGTCTGTTTTTAACCATTTCACTGCGAATAAGCCTGGAAAGCTATCGATTGCTGCTTCCAATGGCATTCTCTTCTGGCCTGAATCTCATTTCGACTGGATACGTCCGGGCATTATTCTCTATGGCATCTCGCCGCTGGAAAATAAGCCCTGGGCTGATGAGCTCGGGTTCCAGCCGGTGATGACTCTGCGTTCTAACCTGATTGCTGTTCGTGAGCATAAAAAAGGTGAACCTGTGGGCTACGGCGGTACCTGGACTGCAGAACGCGATACCTGTCTTGGCGTGGTGGCCATGGGATACGGTGATGGCTATCCTCGTTGTGCACCTTCGGGTACCCCTGTGCTGGTGAACGGGCGTGAAGTCCCTATTGTCGGTCGTGTCTCAATGGATATGATTTCCGTTGATTTAGGGCCAGAATCTTCGGATAAGCCCGGTGATAGCGTGGTGATGTGGGGAGATAACTTACCCGTCGAACGTATTGCTGAAATCACCAAGGTGAGTGCTTACGAACTTGTCACAAGACTGACATCACGAGCGGTGATGGAGTATCTGGACTGATTGTCCCCGCCTGGTTTACAGTGGTGATGCACACGACTGTAAACCAGGAGAACCCCAAAGTGTTTCAAAAAGTTGACGCCTATGCAGGCGACCCCATCCTGTCGTTGATGGAACGTTTCAAAGTGGACCCGCGTTCGGACAAGGTAAACCTGAGCATTGGTCTCTATTACGACGCCCAGGGGACTATTCCTCAGCTTCAGGCTGTTGCGAGCGCTGAAGAAAAACTCAATGCCGCACCTCACGGGGCTTCTCTTTATCTGCCGATGGAAGGTTTAAGCGGCTATCGTTCAGCCATTGCTCCGTTATTATTTGGCACCGATAGCCAGGCTTTACGTGAAGGTCGTATCGCGACCATTCAGACTCTGGGCGGTTCGGGTGCCTTGAAAGTGGGCGCTGACTTTCTGAAAACCTATTTCCCTGATTCACAAGTCTGGGTTAGCGACCCGACCTGGGAAAACCATATCGCGATTTTCTCCGGAGCCGGTTTTACCGTAAATACTTATCCGTGGTTTGATGATGAGAGCCGTGGCGTTCGTTTCGATGCCCTGCTGGAAACGCTGAGTAGCTTACCAGAGCAAAGTATTGTCTTGCTGCACCCTTGCTGCCATAACCCGACCGGTGCTGACCTGACTAACAGTCAGTGGGATGCGGTGATTGAGGTTCTGAAAGCGCGCAATGTGATTCCTTTCCTTGATATTGCCTATCAGGGATTCGGTGCGGGTATGGAACAAGATGCCTATGCGATACGGGCTATCGCAGATGCTGGCTTGCCGGCCTTGGTCAGCAACTCATTTTCTAAAATATTCTCTTTGTACGGTGAGCGTGTTGGCGGTTTATCTGTGGTCTGTGATGATACCGATGCAGCAGCGCGTGTTCTCGGGCAACTGAAAGCGGCGGTACGTCGTAATTACTCAAGTCCACCAAACTTTGGTGCACAAGTTGTGGCAACCGTACTCAATGACGAGCAACTGACTACCAGCTGGCTGGCTGAAGTCGAGCAGATGCGTGTGCGTATTCTGGAAATGCGTCAGGTACTGGTTGAAGTACTGAAAGCAGAAATCCCCGATCGTAACTTCGATTACCTGCTGCAACAGCGCGGTATGTTCAGCTATACCGGATTAAGCGCCGCACAGGTAGACAGACTACGTGAAGAGTTTGGCGTCTATCTGATTGCCAGCGGTCGTATGTGCGTTGCGGGACTTAATCACAATAATGTACAGCGCGTGGCACAGGCATTTGCTGCGGTAATGTAAGCGTGACGGATAAGCTCTTATTACTGTAGTAACAAGGGCTTATTATCTCTGACTAACATCTGCAATTATTTACCTTTATTTATCAGCCAGCATTAGTGTTAATGATGTTGTCCTGGCATTGTTAATGATTATTAATAACTGATTCCCTTATTTAATCATCGTGTTATATCCTCGTTACTCATTTTAATTTATCCATACAATTAATGTCTTTTTGTCGGTTTTTTTTGTCTGATTTTCATGCCTTTACAAAATAAAGACCTGCTCAAAAGAACATCTTATCTAAGAGAACGATATGAAAAAAATTGCCATTATCGGGAGCAGTGGAGGGAATCTTTATAATCTCGGCGGATCCTTTCCAGAAAAATTACTGGCAGAAATTTATGTTCAGTGTGATGCCGCAGGTTTTGAGGTAGCGGCGGTACAATTTATTGCTGCGAGAGCCTCCATGGACGGCGTAAAACTGACGACGCCTGCCAGCCTTTATAGTCTGCCGGACGGTAATGGAACAGCACCAAAACGTACCTTTGAGGGGGCGCTGTCGGCTGTCAATGACGCGGCTAAAGAGATCGATGCTCGTATTGCTAAAGAAATCCGTGATGGCAATATTGATGGTTTAATCGTGATGAGTGCCGACCCCGTCAATGCTAACCAGCAAGTCTTTAAAGCAGCAGCCGAAACCCAGTTACCCGTAGTCGGTACCGGCGGGACATCAATGGCGCTGATAGCCGCTTCTGGCGCAAAAGTGATTGCAACCTCAGGAACAACAGGCACCACGAACCGAACCCGTGCTGTTTCTTTTGTTGCCTCACTGGCGAAGCACTGGGGCATTAAATATCGGCCTAATCTGTCCGGAGATATGTCGGGTAGCCAGCGCTCAAATAAGAGCCTGATGCAGCGCTGTAATATCCGCGGCATTATGATCCCTGCTTTACCGGGTTTTATTGCCATGGCGATAGTACTGGCTGCCAGCCATATTCCCGGGTTTGAAAAACTCAAAGATGTCTTTGAAATTATGCTTAAAGCACTACCGGTACTGGTCGCTGTGCTGGCTGCAAAACAGGTTTCTGAGTTAGATGAAGTCTCGATAGTCTCCGGAATTATTGCTGGGGTGCTCTCCGTTGAAGGCGGCGTTATTGGCGGGATTGTCGGTGGTTTACTGGCGGGTATCTTTGTCCGTTATTTGTTTGAACTCTGTCTGAGCTGGCGCTTTCCGACCACCACAGTCAATATTGTTGCCGGAGGAATATCGGGTCTGGCCGCGGGTTTAATTATGTTTTATCTGCTCAGCCCGCTGGCGTTAATCGTCGGGGATTATATCAAAGACGCTCTGGCTGCTACCCTGGCGTATAGCCCGATTCTTGCAGGTCTGCTGGCAGGACTGGTTATCTGGCCAGCTATTCTGGCGGGTGTCTATCATGCCGTTATTCTGCCACTGGTACTGCTGGAGATGGAAAAAACCGGCGTCAGCTTCCTGGGGGCGGTCGATATGGTCGGACTGGTGATGGTTGCCGCAGGTATTAACCTCGCCAATGTCATTGCTCCGCGTGATAAAAGTGAAGCTGCCGTTGCGACGCCAGGGCTGCTGATTAACCTCGGTTTTGGTACCTTTGTTGAGTCTGCTTATCCGTTTATGTTTGCCAATAAAGTGGTATTTATGGCGGCCATTCTGTTCTCAGGGCTGGGAGGCATGATGCTGGGCTATTTTAACGTCATGGGTATTGCTTACGTTCCGGCTTTTGTCTCACCCTTTATGTCCAATGAAACGATGTATATGGCGATTATCATGACTGTCGTGATGGTACTGACCTGTATTACCACCCTGGTGGCCAACAGATTTAAAGCTATCGTGAAGCAAGAACAGCCTGCGGCAGTTGCTGAATCTGTAAAATAATAAGTTATGTTATTAAAATACGAAGCTGACAATAGTCAGCTTCGCTATCTCTGCAATCTGCGTTAATATTATTCTGATTACGAATAATACTCCCGATATTTGAATTTCAGTTACAGTCATAAAATTTGTACGGTTATTTTACTCTCTTAGTGGGGATATTCCCCCGATTGGAAATCAATACCATGAAATTATTAGCTATAGATATGGACGGGACACTGCTCAATTCAGCAGGGCAGATCAGCGAGGAAAATCGCCAGTCACTGGCTGATTTTATTAACCATAGCGGCGGTCAGATTATTGTGTGTTCTGCCCGCCCGCTGGTGTCATTATTGAAACTACTGGAACAGCAGCAAGTGCTCTCTCTGGTGCGTTATGTGGCTGGCTTTAATGGTAGTCAGGTATTTGACACTGTAGAGAATACCATTTTGTTTGAAGGGCTTATGAACAGTATGGATATGCGAGATATTAATAGCGCTGTCGGTCTGTATAAGTACCCTCACCACTTTTTTACTGCCACTGAGCTTATCTACCCGGCTCATAAACCGCTTTCCTCTTTTACTGAATATGAAGCAGAAGTATTTGGTTTACCTTTACAGCAATCGACCCAGGCGGAAATCTATCAAGCCTCTGATATTTGTAAAATTACTGTCTGTGGCGATAAAGAGAGTATCTTACAATATCAACAGAGTCTGTCTGAAGATATGCCAGCCGGTTTTAGTAGCATGGCTACCGGCGAAAACTATATTGATATTCAGCCAGTAGGAATTGATAAAGGCCATGCGGTAGCCTTTATTAAGAAACGTCTCAATCTTTCCGAGCAGGATATTATTGCGATTGGCGACCAGCATAATGATTTGCCAATGTTTAATATTGCAGGTATTAAAATTGCCATGGGAAATGCTGTGGAACGCCTGAAAAAAGCGGCGACTTTTGTCTCCAGCGATAATAATCAACATGGTGTTGCTGTTGCCGTTAACTGGGCTCTCTCACGAGCGTAGAAGGGCGGTTAATGGTCCCTTACTGCCGGAATCGACAGTAAGGGACAGATGAATCAGGTAAGTAATGGTTTCAGGAAACGTGCTGTATGCGAGGCTTCGCACTCGGCAACGGTTTCTGGGGTACCAGAGACGAGGATTTCACCGCCGCCACTTCCGCCTTCAGGGCCGAGGTCGACAATCCAGTCTGCGGTTTTAATCACATCCAGATTATGCTCAATCACCACGATGGTATTACCCTGATCGCGCAGCTGATGCAGCACTTCCAGAAGTTGCTGGATATCGGCAAAGTGCAGACCCGTCGTTGGCTCATCAAGGATATACAGCGTCTGTCCGGTACCGCGCTTAGAAAGCTCACGCGCCAGTTTCACCCGCTGGGCTTCACCGCCTGACAGAGTTGTGGCTGATTGCCCCAGACGAATATAAGACAGGCCGACATCAATCAGAGTCTGTAGCTTACGCGCCAGTGCCGGAACGGCATCAAAAAATGCTCTCGCATCTTCAATGGTCATATCCAGTACTTCGTGGATACTCTTGCCTTTATATTTAATTTCCAGCGTTTCACGGTTATAGCGCTTACCTCGACACTGGTCGCAAGGGACATAGATATCGGGCAAGAAGTGCATTTCGACTTTGATAACGCCATCACCCTGGCAAGCTTCGCAGCGTCCGCCACGGACGTTAAAACTAAAGCGGCCTGGGGTGTAACCGCGGGCACGTGATTCCGGAACGCCAGCAAACAGTTCACGTACTGGCGTAAAGACGCCGGTATAGGTTGCCGGGTTAGAACGCGGCGTACGACCTATCGGGCTCTGATCAATATCAATGACTTTATCGAAGTGTTCCAGCCCCTGGATATCCCGATAAGGAGCAGGCTCGATAATCGTTGCTCCGTTTAACTGACGCTGGGCAAGCGGGAACAGCGTGTCGTTAATAAGCGTCGACTTCCCTGAACCAGACACACCTGTCACACAGGTAAACAGCCCCACGGGTAGAGTCAGGGTAACGTCTTTAAGGTTATTACCTTTAGCGCCAATCAGTTTCAGGACCTTCTGCGGATCGGCACTGACACGTTGTTTCGGTACCTCAATCTGGCGTTTACCACTCAGATACTGACCGGTCAGTGACTCAGGTACCGCCATAATATCGGTCATGGTCCCTTCAGCAACCACCTGGCCACCATGAACCCCGGCTCCCGGGCCGATATCAATAATATGGTCTGCGGCACGAATCGCATCTTCGTCATGCTCAACCACAATCACCGTATTACCGAGATTACGCAGATGGATCAGCGTTTCCAGCAAACGTTCATTATCACGCTGATGCAGCCCGATAGAAGGTTCATCCAGAACATACATCACGCCGACTAACCCGGCACCAATCTGGCTGGCCAGACGGATACGCTGAGCTTCTCCCCCGGAAAGGGTTTCTGCCGAACGGGAAAGCGACAGATAATTCAGGCCGACATTGACTAAGAACCGCAGGCGATCGCCAATCTCTTTCATGACTTTTTCAGCAATCTGAGCACGCTGACCGCTGAGTTTCATGTTCTGGAAGAATTCCATCGCATGGCCGATGCTCATATCGGAAATGGTCGGCAGCGCCGTATTCTCGATAAATACATGGCGAGCTTCGCGACGCAGTCGTGTACCACCGCAGCTGTTACAAGGGCGGCTGCTGATGTATTTCGCCAGTTCCTCACGTACCGCCGAAGATTCTGTCTCTTTATAGCGGCGTTCCATATTATTTAAAACGCCTTCAAACGGATGGCGGCGTACAGAAGTATCGCCGCGATCGTTCATATAGTTAAATTCTATGGTCTCTTTACCTGACCCATGCAACACCACCTGCTTCACGGAGTTGCTCAGTTCATTCCATGGCGTTTCAACATCAAACTTATAGTGGTCTGCCAGGGAACGTAACATGGTGAAGTAGTAGAAGTTGCGACGATCCCAACCACGGATCGCTCCTCCGGCCAGTGACAGCTCGGTATTCTGCACCACTCTGTCAGGGTCGAAATACTGTTGCACGCCCAGGCCATCACAGGTCGGGCAGGCTCCGGCCGGGTTATTAAAGGAAAACAGACGCGGTTCTAACTCACGCATGCTGTAGCCGCAAACCGGGCAGGCAAAATTCGCAGAAAACAGCATTTCTTCCGCCTGAGCATCATCCATATCGGCGACAATTGCCGAGCCGCCAGACAATTCCAGCGCGGTTTCAAATGACTCAGCCAGACGCTGGCTAATATCTTCCCGGACTTTAAAGCGGTCCACTACCACTTCTATCGTGTGCTTTTTCTGTAATTCCAGTTTAGGGGGATCGGACAGATCGCAGACTTCACCATCAATACGTGCCCGGATATAGCCCTGGCCCGCCAGGTTTTCCAGGGTCTTGGTATGCTCGCCTTTACGATCTTTAATAATCGGCGCGAGTAACATTAAACGACGACCTTCAGGCTGTGCCAGGACGTTATCAACCATCTGACTGACGGTTTGTGCTGCCAGCGGAATATCGTGATCCGGGCAACGTGGCTCGCCAACACGGGCATACAGCAGACGCAGATAATCGTGCACTTCTGTAATAGTGCCCACGGTAGAACGCGGGTTATGGGACGTCGATTTTTGTTCAATCGAAATGGCCGGTGACAGACCTTCTATATGGTCGACATCCGGCTTTTCCATCAGCGACAGAAACTGACGCGCATAAGCAGAAAGAGACTCAACGTAACGACGCTGGCCTTCAGCATAAAGCGTATCGAATGCCAGTGATGATTTACCCGAACCCGAAAGCCCCGTGATAACGATAAGTTTGTCACGCGGGATGACGAGGTTGATATTTTTGAGATTATGGGTGCGGGCGCCCCGAACTTCTATCTTATCCATTCACTTTTCCCGAACGACAATGATGTGTGGCTGGTGCCGATTGCACCACCGAAGGCCTTAATAATTCATTATGGCATAATAAAAGCTGAATGAATATCCAGTGGTTTGATGAAATAATGTATCGTCAGGACAATTGCTGGAATGCTGCTCTCAGCTATAAACATCGGCGGTAGCATGATAGAATTGATCGTTTAGACTATTTATTACATGTTCCAGGAGATACGAATATGGCCAGCAGAGGCGTAAACAAAGTGATTCTCGTCGGGAATCTTGGTCAGGATCCAGAAGTACGCTATATGCCAAATGGTGGTGCTGTTGCTAACATCACTCTGGCCACTTCAGAGTCCTGGCGTGACAAGCAAACCGGCGAAACCAAAGAAAAAACAGAATGGCACCGCGTTGTACTGTTCGGCAAGCTTGCCGAAGTCGCGGGTGAGTATCTGCGTAAGGGTTCCCAGGTCTATATAGAAGGTGCTCTGCAAACCCGTAAATGGACCGATCAGGCCGGTGTAGAAAAATACACTACCGAAGTCGTGGTTAACGTTGGTGGTACCATGCAAATGCTGGGTGGCCGTCAGGGCGGTGGAGCTCCTGCTGGTGGCGGTAACGCAGGCCAGCAACAAGGTAGCTGGGGTCAGCCACAGCAGCCACAGGCAAGCAATCAGTTCAGCGGCGGTGCGCAATCTCGCCCACAGCAGAATGCAGCGCCTGCACCGTCTAATGAACCGCCAATGGATTTTGACGACGATATTCCGTTCTAAAAACTACCATAGACTTTTTTATAAAGTTTTAACTGCAAGCCCCGGTGCGTAAGCATCGGGGCTTTTTCTTTGTGTGCGCCTTGATGACCGCTATTTATTAGGACGGAATGTCAGAAGTCAGCTGGCGTCGTAGTAGTGATCGCTCATCTGGATCATGAGGGGCTGAATATATTAACCATATTTATATTGTGGTTAATTGATATTGATTAATGAGGTATAAGGGCAAACTATTGTCGCCACCTTGAGGCCGAAAGCATCAACAGCAATAAAGAGAGGACTCGATTGCATACGCGTTGGTAAAAGCTACCTGTACTGGTTAACTGGTGAGAACAAACCCATATAAAGAGATAAATCCCACCGCGAAAGGATAAATCCTAATATAAAAAGATAAATCCCAATACAAAGAGAATCATCCTAATTATGAAGAGATAAATCCCCCTAATTTTTATCGTTTACCTCAAATGCTAAATAATTTAGTAAGTTATCTATATGGAGTGGTATTCATATAGCCACGTAGTCTATTTGGAGGAAAGTGCAAGTAACATTGTGGAATAATTTTGATAAGAAACATATTTAATCTAATCTCTTTATTGTTGTAGGTCTTTAATAAAAATGAATAAGAAACGTCCTAATGGATATTAAATAATTAATCATTGATTCAACAGGTTTTTTTGTTTTTATTGGGTGATTTTTAGTCGGTTTTTAGATAAAAGTATAGAAATGTTTTTTGACAAAAAAAAATCATCGTCTAATCTTACCTTCATAGAGTTAATAAATAATCACAAGGTTAAATAAATTAATTAAATTGGATCTTTTTTATTACAATCACGTAATTTATGTGAATAGTAACTGTGGTTATTGGTTATTAAGATCACTTATTATTATATTTACGTGACGTTACTAATAATATTCCTATGTTAATTAACGAATAGTGTATGGAAGTGTCAAATTGTTTTGAATAATTAGAAAATTGTTGCTCTCAGCGGAAATGATGTTTAACCTATTAATCATTCGCTGAGTTGCTAAATATAATTAATTTGAAATTGTACTGCCTCAAAATATCCTTTGGGGGATTTATGATGCAATTAATTCGTGCGTATTAATTTTCTTGTTTATTAAATGAGAATAAATATCAGTACGTAAAGCAGTAACTGAGTATGAAGATATAGTCAATCAACATGTCTTATAGCAACTGAAGTGAAGTAAGACTAGCAGCATAAACTTTTAACAAACAAATTTATTCTATATAGAGGCGGATCATGAAAAAGATTATATTAGCAGTATTAGTTTCTGGCGTTATGAGTGCATCAGTATTTGCTGCAGATAGCCAGGGTGATGGTACTGTAACATTTGAAGGTTCAATTATTTCAGCCGCTTGTGGTATTGCGCCTGAATCTGTTGATCAGACCGTTAATCTTGGCCAGGTTACTACCAAACAATTAGCAAGTGGTGGTACATCTCGTCCAGTTCCTTTCACTATTGAATTAGTGGATTGTGAAATGACTGATACCACTGTAGATCCTACCGCTAAAAACCTCGCTAAAGTTACATTCACTGGCGGTATCAGCAATGAAGTTCCTAATACTCTGGCAATTCAAGGTGCAGCAGCTGGTGCTGGTGTTGTGATTATTGGTCTGAATGGCCAGCCAGTTACCCTTGATGGCTCATCATCTACAGATATCAATTTCCAGAATGGTGATAACTCCCTGCTGTTCTCTGCCTACTTACAAGGTGCTGCAGCGGGTACTGCAACTCCGGGTGCATTTACCGCACTGGCTAACTTCACCATGGATTACGAATAAGAATTCGTAAATAATAAGAGGGATAATAAAGTGGGAATTAATACCTTAAGTAAAGGGATGCTTTTTCTTTCCTTATTTATTGTCCTTCCTATTGCTAAAGCAGCAGCACCGGCTGGTTCGGGCACCGTAACGATGAACGGTGAAATCACCGATGCTGCTTGCAATATTGCGATGGAATCGCAAGATCAGGTTATTAACATGGGTGCGATCCCTTTAGCTGTAATTAATCAGCTGGGTGGGGGACCTACTCGCGATGTTGATATTTTTTTGGTTGATTGTGAATTAGTTAAAGACAGCGATCCATCAAAAACGTGGAAAACATTACAAATGACTTTCGATGGCCCATCTAAAGATGGGTTATTTGAGGTTATGGGCGAGGCAAGGGGTGTTGCGTTGTATATGCAGGATGAAAATCAGAAACAGGTTGTACCTGGTGAAGCATTACCGGAACAAGAGATTACGCCTCCTACCATGCGTTTGAGCTATAAACTTCGATTAGTCTCAGATAATAGTCCATTACGAGCCGGGGCTTATCAAAGTATTATTCGCTTTAAAGTAGATTATTACTGATATGTTATTAACCCTTGTTATTCTTAAACATTATTAGGGATATTTTTTATGTCTTTACATATCAAGTCGAATTTTTTATTGAGGAGGAGTGCATTTTCAGTAATGCTGGCTTTATTGTCCCTTAATAGTGCTTGGGCATATAATCCATCCGATACAATTGAATTTAATACTGATGTGTTAGATGTTAAAGACAAGGAAAATATTAACCTCGATCATTTTTCTCGTGCTGGCTATATCATGCCTGGCACCTATCTATTAGAATTAAAAGTTAATAGCGATAATTTAAAAGAAGAATCAATAACTTATTATACTCCGCCGGATGATCCTAAGGGCAGTATGGCCTGTTTATCACCGGAACTTGTTGATCTGTTTGGTTTAACCAGCACTGCGCTGAAGTCTCTTACGTGGTGGCATGATGGCCAGTGTCTTGATCCTGCCAGCCTCAATGGATTACAAATACGGGGCGATCTGGCAACATCTTCCTTATATATCAGTATTCCTCAGGCATACTTAGAATACACGGCGCCTAACTGGGATCCCCCTTCTCGCTGGGATGAGGGTGTGCCTGCCTTTATTACTGATTATAGCATTAACGCTAATGCTAACCGTTCTCATAGAACGGGTGGCAGCAATAGTTATTCATTGAATGGCAACGGTATTACCGGTGCCAATATAGGCGCATGGCGTATTCGTGCCGACTGGCAAAGTCGTTTAAACCACATGACGGGTTCCGATGAGCCGACCAATAAAGATTTCCAGTGGAGTCGATTTTATGCCTACAGAGCATTATCGAGCCTCTCTGCGAAATTAGTCATGGGTGAAGATTATCTGGTATCTAATCTTTTTGACTCATTTCGTTTTATTGGGGCAAGTCTTCGTTCTGATATTAATATGCTTCCGCCCAATATCCGTGGCTATGCGCCTGAGATAACCGGTATAGCACAGTCGAATGCGACAGTGACCATCAGTCAGCAGGGCCGTGTTATCTATACTGAACAGGTTGCTCCTGGGCCGTTCCGTATTCAAAACTTAAGTGATGCGGTAAGCGGTAAGTTAGATGTCAAAATTGAAGAACAAAATGGATCTGTACAAGAATATCAGGTTGATACCGCAAACCTCCCGTATCTGACACGACCAGGACAAATCCAGTACAAGTTATCACTGGGTAAACCGTCAGATATTGATCGTCATAGTGAAGGTGATAATTTTGCCTCAGGTGAATTTTCCTGGGGGATCAGCAATGGCTGGTCAATGTTTGGCGGTAGCTTAAACAGTAAAAATTATAACGCTTTCTCGATTGGTATTGGCCGTGATTTATTAATGTTTGGTGCTATCTCTGTCGATGTCACGCAGTCATTCGCTCGTTTGGCAGGACAGGAGATGCTCAAAGGTGGATCTTACCGCTTAAGCTACGCCAAACGATTTGATTCTATTGACAGTCAAATTCAGTTCGCTGGTTATCGTTTCTCTGAACGTGACTTTATGAGCATGTCAGATTTTCTGTTGGCTAGAAATACCGGTGCACGTTATGGCAGTAACAAAGAACTTTATACGATTTCACTGACCAAGAATTTCCGTGATCTTGGTGTATCGGCATCCCTTAACTATAACCATCAAACATATTGGGATATGCCAGATAATAACTATTACAGCTTGTCCCTGTCTCGTTATATGGACATTGGGCCAATCAAAAATGTTAGCGTCAATTTGTCCGCAAACCGCAGTATGTACAATGGCGTGAAAGACGATAGTTTATATCTTTCTACTTCACTTCCATTAAGTAATGGTGCCAACTTAGGTTATTCACTGAACAGCACTCGTTACGATACGACAAATCGTGTCACCTATCATGACCGGGTGAATGATCGTACCAGCTATCAGTTAGGTGCTGGAACCGGCCGACAAGGTGGATCGGGGACGGCATTTATTACCTACCAGGGTGATATTGCGCGTTTAACGGCGAATGGCAGTTATCAGCATAACCAATACAGTGCCTATGGACTGTCAGCCTCAGGTGGGTTAACCGTTACTCCGGAAGGTGGTGGATTCCATAGAATGAACAGCATGGGGGGAACCCGTATGCTGGTTGATACTGAAGGTGTGGCGAACGTACCGATTAAAGGATTCGGGGCTGCTGTTGAATCCAATAGATTTGGTAAAGCGGTTGTGGGTGATGTCAGTAGCTATTATAGAAGTAAGGCGCAAATTGATCTGAATGCCTTACCTGATGATGTTGATGCCCAGCAGTCTGTTGTTCAGGCAACTCTAACAGAGGGGGCTGTGGGCTATCGTCAATTCAAGGTTCTTGCAGGTCAAAAAGCTATGGCTGTTCTGCGTCTTGTAGACGGTAAAAAACCGCCATTTGGCGCTCAGATAGTAAATAGCAAAGGTCAGGGAACTGGCTTGGTCGGAGATGACGGCAGCGCTTATATTTCCGGCATTCGTGCAGGTGAGGTTATGTTGGTTAAGTGGGGTGAAGATAACGCCTGCCAGATTAATTTCCCGGAAAAACTGATGGATTTGAACGATACATTACTGCTCCCTTGCGAATCTGTGACTAAGCCTTTGTAGGCAAATTAAATACTCTTTCTGGAGAAAGGAACTATATTTTATGAGGCAGATAAAACTCCAGAAATCGAACCGCTCCTTGCAGAGTGATAAAGGTTAAATGATGAAAAAACATAAGCATAACTATTTAATAATGAGTTTGTTAACCGGTGGGATGTTATTAAGCCAGGTCGCGCAGGGTGCAATCGCACTTGACAGAACTCGCGTTATATTTGATGGCGATCAGAAATCTATCACCTTAAATATTTCTAATAATAATAAACAGTTACCTTATCTGGCCCAAGGCTGGCTTGAAAATTCGAAGGGTGACAAAATCAACTCGCCACTGGTCGTACTGCCGCCGATGCAGCGTGTAGAGCCGGGCGCTGCCAGCCAGATAAAAATAGAGGCATTACCGGCTATCAGCCAGTTACCACAAGATAAAGAAAGTCTGTTCTATTTTAACTTGCGTGAAGTACCACCGAAAAGTGATAAGCCAAACACCTTACAAATCGCGTTACAGACACGTGTGAAACTGTTCTATCGCCCTAAAGCAATTAAGCTCGATAGAATGGCAACACCTATTCAGGACAAATTAACCCTGAATAAAAGTGGCGACAAAATGATGGTTAAAAACCCTACGCCATACTATGTGACAATTATAAATGCGACCGAAAACGATAAACCTGCAACCCTAAAAGCGAAAGATTTTACACCGGTGATGATTGCGCCTTTTGGTGAAGCATCTTTAGGTGTTAAGCCGTCAGAGCTGGGTAATCGTCCTGTTTTAACTTACATCAATGATTACGGTGGCCGACCAATGCTGACATTCCAGTGTCAGAGTAATGAATGTAAGGTCGTTGAAAATAGCGCAACTAAGAAATAATAATTATCAGGAGGAAGGGCAAATGCTCAATAAAAAAATGCTGTGTTATTGGCAGGCCCTTTTACTGGGCAGTACATTGGTATGCAGCTTGAATGTTACTGCGACAGATGAGAATAGCCGTCTCTACCGTCCTGTTGATAACTGGAATGTCGATGGTGCCAATGGCGTACTCTACGTTTCAGGTTCTCTGACTGAGAGCCCTTGCCGGTTATCGATGACTTCAGCCTATCAGGCGGTTGATTTAGGTAATACCGAGACGGCGAATCTTCCTCGTGTTGGTTCCAAGGGACAGCCGATCCCTTTCCAGATAGAACTGCAAGATTGTATGCAAATGCAAAGCAATTTAAAAAACCTGCAGACAGGACAAGTGGCATGGAGCCCAACTCAGCCCGCAGTTAAAATACGTTTTGTTGCTCCTTCAGTACCCTTTATGCCGCAGTTTGCCAGGGTTATGGGGGTTCAAGGTTTGGGGCTGGAACTCAGTACTGGTCAGGGGCAGCCACTGACATTAGATAAAGAAAGTAATCCACTGCTGATTGATTCCGGGCAGAATGTATTAACTTATTATGTCACCCCTGTACGTACCGCAGAAATTATGCAGCCAGGCGCTTATTCTGCCCTCATTTCATTTGAAATGTTGTACGAATAAGAGGATTAATTGATGAAACAGCAGAAATTGCATATTAAGTCAAAATCAGTAGTGGTGTTAGCATTGATAGTGCTAGGCCTGTCAACGTGGAGCTCGCTGAGTTATGCCGTTTCTGATAGCGTCAATTTTGATGTGAAAGTTACTATTGTAACCAAAACTTGCGAAGTAAATAATAATAACCCTATCACGGTAGAATTTAATGACATGATCATTAATAAAATTAAAGATGGGATATATGAGCAACCTATTCCTTATACATTAGACTGTGGTGAGGCACCCGCCGGGCAATTACTTCGATTACAATTCATAGGAGCGGGGGCATTTTTTGATAACACTTTATTGCAAACCTCAGAAAGAGATTTAGGTTTGCAGTTTAAAAAGGATGGCAAGGATTTTGATTTAAATACCTGGCAGAATTTTACCTACACGAATACGCTACCTTCTTTATCTGTATTAGCAGTAGCGAGTTTGGTTGGGGGAATTGACGATGGTGAGTTTACTGCCACAGCAACTTTTAATGTGGAGTATCAATAATGTTCAAAAATAAAGTTAACATTGACTTAGTTGTATTGACGTTATTGATATTATCATCATTATTTTTCTCTCTGCAAGTCAGAGCGGTACCCGCAACATTTCATGGTACATTAATTGATTATCCGCCTTGTGATATTAATTCAGTTGATGTCGAATTCAATGAAATTGGTATTTCGCAAATTGATGGTACAAGATATAAACAGCCATTTAAGATAACCATTGAATGCCAGAATACGTTAGGTACCAGCGTGCCGCTTTATTTAGGCTATGAAGGAATGGTCGCATCCTTTAACTCCAATGCATTACAAACCAGTAAGGCGAATTTAGGTATTATTATGTATCATGCCGGGACCAATGATGCTATTCCCCCCAACAATCAGGATATTCCTGTGACGATGTCAAGTGGTGGGAAATATGATATCAATCTGGAAGCTGTGCCAGTGAAGGATAGTACCCCACCCTCTGAAGGTTCATTTACTGCTACCGGTCGCGTTGAAATACGTTATCCATAAGGAGAGATAGGGATGAAACAAAAACTCACTATCCTGTGGGGATTTTTAGTAATGGCGGCATCAGCATTGTTGCTGACGATGACCCCTGCCCATGCAGCAAACAATGCTACAATTAACTATTCAGGTACCTTGGTTGCTCTGCCTTGTACGGTACCGCCAGGCACCGAAGATATTTATGTCGATATGGGCGTTATTCCCACCAAGTCGCTGTATAGATTTAAAAGGACAGCACCAAAGCTGGTTTCATTTGAGCTGAAAGACTGTGATACCGATCTGGGAAATACTATTGCGATATATTTCAGTGGTCCAATGACATCCGATGGGTTACTGGCATTTAGTGCGAGTAGTTCAGCAAAAGGAGCCGGTATTGGCCTGGAAAGTATGAGTGGCACACCGATTAATATCAACAATATTGCCCCCTATAAAGTTAATATTGTCGATGGCGATATGACGGTTCAGATGAAGGCTTTTGTCCAAGGGACTCAAGAGGCTCTGGCTGATAAGGCTATCGAGCCTGGTTTTTTTAATGCAGTGTTGACCTATATTATGAGTTATGAGTAGTCGGCAAGATGAGCAAAATGCCCATCCATTTAGCGCTATTGACTGAGTGAAATCACTGATTAGGCTGATAAATAAAATGTCATTTTATTTATGATGATGAATAGAATAAGGCCAGACGTCGGTGAGTTTATCTTAAAATAAGATGAGATTTTATGAAAAAACTACTTTTACTATTATTAATAGCCAATGGTTCTGCAAATGCGGGCGTGGAATTTCTCTATTCCGGAATGTTTTCTTTTGGTGGCAGCGCAGCAGTTAATTCGGGGATAACAATCGATCACAGCGGCGAAATGGAGATCGAACCAACAGGAAGTTCCTGGAGAGGGGTCAGTGAGAATGATGGACAAACCCGGACTATTTCGACGATGCGGTATCGTTTTCCGGGTACTATAACGGCGACATTTCCTCGTGCTTGTTATAAATCATCAGGTGCGAGCTGGGCGATGGCGGGATGGGGGGTCTATCAACCATCGGTGGTCACATCATTCACTCAGTCCATGGGGGCATTATATTCCAGCCCTGGCAGTCCTCAAAGCGCCGGTTCATATTATAAAATTGAATGGGCTAGTGGTGGTGCTGTTCCTGAAGGCTATCAATTTACCTTCAGGGGGCAGAGTTTAGCAGGATACGTATATGTAACTACTGGTCCATCAGGAATATATTTTCCTGATGGAAATCGTAGTAAACCCACATATGTCCACAGCTCTCAGGATATTCCTAATGCCAGGCCTTACCTGCAGGTTGACTATTCCGGGTGTGACACGATATTCCGTTTAGGAGATCCACCACTTCCTACGCCGCCAATTATCGATCCTAGTGAAACGATAGCTTGTAATTTTTCGATAGATGGCAATATTAATTTAGGTACCGTTGATACAACTACCGCATTGGGAACTCAAGGCTCGACTAAACTCTATACACAGTGTAATGGTAATACGTCAGTAACCGCGACGATTGGAAAATCTAACGATAGAAATACGAATATTATCACGACAGGAGGATTAACCATTCCGGTGTATTTTAGTTCCTCTGGCACGGAATCAAAAACAGTGACGTATGCTGCAGATGAAACCTTACGTTCGCAGAATGTGACTGCTAAAATTACAGCGTCGGATACGTTAATTCCTGGGGAATATACTCAGTCAATGATTATTACGCTCAACTATGAGTAAGTATATATAATTAATATTGATGATTGAAAAGGTTCAATTTTTACTGAAAATTGAACCTTTTTTATTCTAACGATAACCTCATCTTTTTTATTTTTTTTAATTTAAAAATTTTCTTCTGCCCGATCTGCTGTTTCGCGTGACCTCTCTGATGAAGATTTATGATAGCTAACATTCAGAGACATCAAATGAACAACAAATATAACGGAAAAGCCCAGGCTATTTCCGATAAAAATCAACATCCTGCCTTGCTTCCGAGTCGGCTTGCCATCACTGTTCGCGCGTCTTTGGCGGGGCTGCTAGTACTCTCTTCTGGTTTACCCACTTTCTCGCTGGCCGCCGAACAACCGGCAAGTCTGAACACATCAACGGCATTTTCTATTCCTGCGGGTTCACTCAGCAGTGCTCTTCAGACGCTTGCCAATGAAGCCAATGTGATGCTGATTTTTACCCCGGAACAAACGCGTAATAAAACCAGTGCCGGGTTAAAAGGGCAGTATTCCGTACCGGCGGCTTTTAATCAGCTGTTGGCGGGTAGCGGGCTACAGGCTGTCAGCGAGGGAGGCACTTACCGTCTGATTAATAGCGGCGAATCATCGACAGAGGACACATTTATTGTTCCGGAACTCTCTGTAGTGAGCGGTCTTGATGATAGCGTTGTGGCAGGACGCTCTACCCTGAAAAAAGAAAATATTGAACGTATTCAGGCTGATAATGTGGCGGCTCTACTCGATAAGCTGCCCGGTGTCTCCTCCGCGGGATCGCCGCGTCCCGGCGGGCAAAGCCTGAATATCTGGGGTATGGGGGGCATGGAAGATATCAAGATAACCCTTGATGGTGCGCCAAAAGGTTTTGAAAAATATCGCCAGGGTTCGGTCTTTATTGAGCCGGAATTGATCAAGCAGATTGATGTGGATAAAGGGCCATTTAACCTGGCAAATGGTAATGGTGGCTTTGGCGGTAGTATTAAAATTGTCACGAAAGATGCTAGTGACTTGCTGCAAGCTGGAGAGAATTTTGGTGGTATGGCGAAGTACAGTTTCCATACCAATGATAACCAGAATATTTACAGCGGTGCGCTATATGGCAGAACCGAGGAAGGTTTTGCTGACGGATTACTCTATATGAGCAAGCGAGATGGTGGCGATATTATGCGTCCTACGGGAACGCGTTTTGCCTATTCTGCGAATAAGCAGGGCACTTACCTGGCAAAAACGAATCTCTATCTCACCGATGCACAAACACTGACGCTCTCCGCAATGTATTCTGAGGCTAACGGCTGGCAACCTTTTGCCGCAAAACGTGATGAAATGGCAGCCCCCTCTCAGGCAGATATCGACAGATATGGTTATGAAGGTGCCTGGCGACGGAAGCTGGTTTATCGGAAGCAACAGGATGAAAACTATTCTGTTAAATGGAATCTTGCGCCAGCAGATAACCCCTGGATTGACCTGACGCTGAACTATGCCTATTCGAAAACCAAGCAGAATGATGCGAGACCAGATAACGCTGCCACCGGAAGTTATCTTGGGTCCTTGGGAAATGAAAGCTGGGTTGACTATACCGATAATTTACTTGAGGGGAGCAACAAGAGTCTGTTCAGTACCGGGCCCGTGGATCACCAGCTAGAGGTTGGTATCAGCTGGCATCATAATAAACGTAATACCATGATGTATTATCCAAGTTATAAAAACAGACCTGATTATAATTATGGTTTCTTCCAGCCAGCCTATATGCCCGCCGGTGAAGAGCAAACCACAAGTCTTTATATTCAGGACAGTATGACGCTCGGTAGTGTGACGGTAACGCCGGGCATACGCTACGATAACGTGCTCAATGAAGGGTACCAAAACGTGGCTGATATGTATAACAGCAAGGATCCCTCCGTTGGTCACGATTACAGCAGTAAACGTTACACCGGCCTGACACCCGCTCTCGGTCTGGTCTGGAAAGCGACCCCCAATATCTCTCTGTTTGCGGATGTTACCCGTACCTGGCGTGCTCCGACGATTGATGAGCAGTACACCATGCAGTATGCGCTTTCGAATGTTTCAGGAACCAGTCGCAATCTTAAGGTTGAAAAAATCAACAGTGTGCGTGGTGGCGTGATCCTGAATTATGACAATGTGCTGGCGGATGATGACCGTGTTCAGGTGCGGACAACGGTATTCCGCAATAGAGGTAAGGGGGAGATTTTCTTACGCCGCGGGGTCTTGTGTGAAGAACGAAGCAGCAATGCACAGGCTGATTGTGGTACGCCGTTATCCAACTATCGCAACCTGCCAGGTTATACCATTCAGGGGCTGGAGATCGAATCCTTCTATGACAGCAACCGTATGTTCGGGAGCCTGTCATTTTCGACCATCAGCGGCGAACGGGATGCTTCTCCCCGCGACCCATGGGGTAATAAAACCTGGATCCCTGAAATTCCACCTACCACCGTACACACGACACTGGGTGTGAAAATTCCCGAACTGGATATGGCGCTTGGCTGGACGACTGACTTAGTGCGTAAGCAAGACCGCTCGCCGATAGAAGGGGATCCGTTAGCAGGCGTCTGGGCATTACCAGCCACCAAAGGTTACGCCCTACAAGGGCTGTTTGCGACCTGGCAACCAAAACAGATCAAAGGGTTAGAGGCTCGTGTTGCTGTCGATAACTTATTCAACACGAATTACTATCCGTACCTGGGTGAGTCCGTATCCGGTGTAGGACGTAATATTAAGATGAGTATTTCCCAGAAATTCTGATTCGGCTCGCTGGCAACCGCGGTATTTCAGCTGTTGCCAGCATCTTGTCTT
Organism: Klebsiella sp. BIGb0407; assembly: GCF_024807845.1. Taxonomy (GTDB): domain Bacteria; phylum Pseudomonadota; class Gammaproteobacteria; order Enterobacterales; family Enterobacteriaceae; genus JGM124. Next base: position 173,557 of record NZ_JANUEQ010000009.1, on the reverse strand, counting down.
AGCCACTTTCCTGCCCTGATATACAGCCGACGAATTAATAGCGTGTAACGTCTTGACACTAGAAGACGAAAATGCAAATAATAATTATTATCATTCCACACGCGATCGCTCCTTGATATAGATCAATGATGAGTAAAACAATGCCCAGCTCCCAACAGGTGGCGCAGCAACTGTATTGCGAGCATCAGAGCTGGCTATATCAGTGGCTACGTAACAAAGTCGGCTGTCCCCAGCAAGCAAAGGATTTAACTCAGGATACTTTTTTGAATATCCTGATGAGTCCGGATTTGTTCACTATCCGTCAGCCACGACCCTTTCTTGCGACTATTGCGCGGCGTCTGGTTGCAAACCATTACCGGCGTAAAACGCTGGAAGATGCTTATCTTGATGCGCTGACTCTTCAGCCTGAATACCTTCACCCTTCACCTGAAGATCGCTGGGTTATTCTGGAAACGCTGGAAAAAATTGACAGTGCGCTTGATGGTCTGCCTGCACCGGTCAGAGAAGCCTTCCTGCTCGCGCATCTTCAAGGTATGCGTTATAGCGATATTGCTGAGCGACTTCGTATTTCAACCAGTTCGGTGAAGCAGTACCTGCAACGCGCTAACCTCCAATGCTTTTTTGCCCTTAACTGATGAGGCAGCAATCACTTGTTGATGGTCATGGTCAACCCATTAATGCTGACAGCGCTTATGCCGCTGCTTCCTGGTTGACGCTGCTGATGTCTGATGAGGTGAGCGAGAAGGATAAGTCTGACTGGCAGCAATGGCGTACACAAAGCGATGATAATGAACGCGCCTGGCGCCATATTGAATCCATTTGTGCCGGGTTTAAGCAGATTGATGGTTCGGTTGCACATAAAAGCCTTTCTTCGCTTAAAGATCCCGGCCGTCGTACCTTACTGAAGCTGGTGGCAACATTGTGTCTGACAGGAGGTGGGCTGGAATGGGGGCGTCAGAACGGTGGCTGGCAAACACTGGCTGCAGATTACCGGACGGGAACGGGTGAGCAGCGGCAGGTCACACTCAGTGAAGGTAGTCAGTTATTACTCGATACCCAGACCGCTTTAAATGTGCAGTACGATGAACACCAGCGACAAATTGAGTTATTAAGCGGTGATTTACTGATAACGACTGGTCAGCAAGAGCGTCATCAGGCGAATCCTCGCCCCTTTAGCATTATCACTCCCCATGGTCGAATTTTAGCATTGGGGACCCGTTTTCGGGTGCAGTTGCTGGAAGAGCAAACCCGTGTTGCAGTGTATCAGGGAGCGGTTTGTCTTAGCCCGCAAGATGGTCGCCAGATAAGCCCACGGATTGAACCAGGGCAGGGGGGCTGGCTGAATGAGGAACATTATGGGGAAATTCATCAGGGAGAGGTGGAGCCGGGTTGGGTGCAGGGGAAATTGCTGGCCGACGATATGTCACTGGGTGATTTTTTACGGGCTCTGAATCGTTATCGCTCCGGTGCTATTCGTTGCGATGAAGATATTGCATCACTACGTTTGTCCGGTGTTTTCCTGCTGGCTGATACCGATAAAATCCTTGATATACTTCCAACAATTCTTCCCGTGAAGATAAATCGTCTGTCTAAGTACTGGGTTAGCTTATCCGCTAAGTGAAATACCCCTGGTTTTTATATAATCACAATATAATGTCATGATTTTATTTTTTTTATGCCCGTTTCACCTTGATGGGTGACCTCCCTTATATTCCTACCGATAAACCACACAAACTGAATGTGACAGTACATTAGCCAGTGGAGCTATTTTGCAATGTCTTTTGCCTCATCAATAAAACCATCTGCCCTGTTCTGGCCAGAGCCCCGTAATCCCATTCCATGGGGAAGTGGGCTATTACTGGCTCTTTTGTTACATGGTGGATTACTTTTTTGGCTGACCTATCAGCCGGTTTTAATCCAGCCGGCGGCTTCATTCACGCCGATGGCGTTTATGTTACTGCCAAGTATTCAGCCAGAATCCACGGCTGTCGTTGAAGATAAGCCAGATGAAGTCCGACAGAAACAAGCCGTCGCTCCGCCCGTCACGGCAGTAAAAACCCAGGAAGATGTCCCGGTTAAACCCACGGTTGCACCCGATCCGGAAATTGTTGTCGCTAAAAAAGTTCAGCCAAAGCCTAAGCCGAAAGTACAATCGCAACCCGTGAAAGCCCCCGTCGAAACGAAGGCTGACAAACCGGCTGCGCCAGCATCCGTGACCAGTACCGCTATGGGTAATCCACAGCCCAACCAGATTGCACCCGGTGCAAATACGGTGAATATGCCGACGCATCAACAAAGTAACTGGACAAGCCTGCTATTACAGCGACTTGAGCGCTATAAGCGTTATCCCGCCCAGGCTCTTCGTCAGCAGGCAAGGGGGATAGTGCTGCTTAATCTGACGCTGGATCGTGCTGGACAGGTATTAAATGTCAGCCTGGCCAGAAGCAGTGGTGTGCCGTCTCTCGATAAAGAAGCTTTGGCACTGCCTGAGCGGGCATCTCCTTTACCCGCACTTCCAAACGACATGGCAGAGGGAAAATCTCAAATCACTATTACCTTGCCCATTCGTTTTGATTTACGTCAGTAACGGCGGCAGTGGCTAATTCCCCTGACTCTCTCTATGATGGATTTTTTCCCGTATTGTTACCGGGAGTCAGTCAATAAGTCGGGGAAAAACGTGCGATGGTAATCTTAAATGACCTGGATTTACGGCAGCTGGAGGCTTTTTCGGCGGTCATTTCTGCCGGCAGTGTGACGGCGGCAGCAAAAGCACTGAGTCGTTCACAACCTGTGGTTTCACGGCAAATTCAGGAATTAGAACAGTCACTAGGCTATCCACTATTTATCCGTAATGGCCCGCGAATTCACCCATCAGAAAAAGCGCTCCAGCTTTATCAATATGTTCAGAAAGCGTTGTTATCATTACAGCAAGTCCGTTTGCGCGCGACTGAAATTTCTCACCAGCAACACCCGCCGTTAAATATTGCCGCGACTCCTGCGCTGGCCGCAGGCTTACTTCCGCAGGCTTTAGCGGCGCTGAATTTACAGAATAAAGTACAAATCCTTAGTGATTCGGCGGAACAAACCGCTCATGCGGTGATTACGGGAAGTGCCGATCTGGGATTATGTAGCCTGCCTCTGGAGCACCATGCTCTGGAGTTGCACTGGATAGGGCAGTCGAGCTGTGTGGTGGCTTTGCCAGAGAGCGATCCTCTGGCCGTAGAACCTGAGATACAACTGAGCCAGCTGGCAGGGCGGCGTTTTATCGTGCCCTGGAGCCCACAGCGATTGCGTGGTCGCTATGAAAAGGCACTGAAAAAGGTCAAAGCGCCTTTATCTGAAACCATTGAAACTAACTCCTCAGCGAATATTCTCGGTTGTGTACGGGCGGGGCTGGGAGTGGCTATTCTTGAACCGGTGACGGGCTGGGGTGTCCCTATGCCGGGTGTTGTTATTCGTCCTTTAGTCGAAAAAATTCCGTACTTCTTTGGTGTGACTACGCCACAGGGACGACAAATTTCAGCACCAGTACAAGCACTTATTGAAGCGCTGGCGGCAGCGGCGACAAGGCTGCTACCTGAATTTGAATGCCTGCCTCCGGGCGAGCATCAGCGCATAATGCGCTTAATTAATCAGGATTAATTCCTTGAGCCTCCGGGTTTCTCCCACACCTTATATCTTTTAATGCATAAGATATAATAAATCGATTGGTTAAAATGTGAGCCTCCTTCTTGACTCTATTTCGGGTCAAGAGGAACATGCGAAGCCTTAGTTCTTATTATGTGTTTTTGAAATTATTAACGGTTTATTATGCGTTATGCATATAGTGAAAATGCATAGTCATTATTGTGATATAGCCGTTTTCACAAGCCTACGCTGCCGTTTACTCCAGGGAATATTTATATGACACATACTGCCGATGGTCTGGTCGCGCTGGAAGCTCAGCTAAGACAAGATCTGGAATATCTTGAACTACCCGCTAAGTCCTGGGTACCTGAACATCTGCACGACGGTAAGCCGGTGCGTGATGTGGTGGTGATTGGCGCAGGAATGTGCGGCTTGGCTGCGGTAGCAAAATTACAGCTGTCCGGCGTGAGCAATGTGGTGGCTTATGATGCGGCAGCCGCGGGTTTAGAAGGTCCGTGGGTGACTTTTGCACGTATGGAAACCTTGCGCTCACCAAAGAGTCTGCATGGCCCGGCTTTAGGTCTGGCTCAGCTCACCTTTCGGGCATGGTTTACTGCCCAGTGGGGCCGTGAATCCTGGCAGGCGCTGGATAAAATCGCTAAAGACCAGTGGATGGACTACCTGATCTGGTATCGCAACGTTTTGAATCTGCCTGTGCATAACAATGTACGTGTTACTCGCATAACGCCGGTTGACGATTTACTGGCGCTTGAACTGAGTGGTGAAGAGACCGGTCTGGTTTACACCCGCCGTCTGGTACTCGCGACCGGGCGTTCAGGGCTCGGCGGTTTTGCAGTACCTGAGTTCCTCGCAGGTATAGACCGTAAATTCTGGGCGCACTCTGCCGATGAAATAGACTTCAATGCCTTACAAGGTAAGCGTATTGCTGTTCTCGGAGCGGGCGCTTCGGCGATGGATAACGCAGCCACTGCGCTGGAAAATGGCGCTGCGGCTGTGGATTTAATTATCCGCCGTAAAGCCATGCCGCGTATTAACAAAATGACCGGTATCGGTAGTCAGGGCGTGGTGCATGGTATGCATTTGCTGGCCGACGACTGGAAATGGAAATTTGTTGATTACACTTCATCGACTCAGACTCCGCCGCCACGCTCTTCCACGCTGCGGGTGTCCAGGCATGAAAATGCACGATTCTTCCTTGATTGTGGCGTGAATAGCGTCAAACAGCAGGAAGATGGTTTGTTATTAGAAACCACCCAGGGCGCATTGCATTACGACTATCTGATAGCCGCAACGGGCTTTACCAATAACTTCCACGGTCGTCCGGAATTTGCGGCTATTGCACCTTATATCCGCAGCTGGGCTGATGGTCGTTATAACAGCGCCATGGGCAATGCCCGCCAAAGCATGCTGGAAGCCCCCGACCTGGGGCCCTCATTTGAATTCCGTGAGCGGACAGCGGGTGAGTGCCCAATTCTGGCACATATCTATTGTTTCAACGATGCCGCCATGCTGACTCACGGCAAAGTCTCAGGGGATATTCCGGCTGTCAGTGCCGGGGCCGATCGCCTGGCACGCGGCATTATCGCCTCGCTATTTGCTGAAGATATTGAACAGCATTATGCCAGTTTGCAGGCGTTTGATGTTCCTGAATTGCAGGGCGATGAATGGGTGGATTCAACCCCCTTACTCAAACAGGAGAATGCGTTGTGAGTGACGCTATTGATAGAGTCGTCGGGCTATTACCAGAGGATGCGTTAGCGCTTACTCGCCGCCAGCGCCCTGAGTTTGTTAACGGTGCAGAGCAATGCCTGGAATCCGTTCTGGCACCCCGGGATGACCAGGGGCTGGCGATTGATTTACGTTTAGCCCTGGCGCTTCGTATCGCAACGCTGAATAACGACAGTGCATTGCAGCAGGATTACCGGACTCAACTGGCGCAGTATCAGCCCGCAGAGCAGTTGCAAGTCCTGGCGCGTGGTGAGCATAACCTTGCAGAACCCTTGGCGACTCTGGCACGTCATTCTGACATGGTCACACAGTCTCCGGCCGAAGCGACAGAGGCGAATATTCGTTTACTGGAGCAGGCCGGTTTCAACAACGCGCAGATAGTTGCCCTTTCTGAGCTGATTGCATTTGTTAATTTCCAGACTCGTGTAATTGCGGGTTTACGTCTGCTGAGGTCATTATGATCCCATCCGTAACGCTGAAGCCCCTACACTGGCATCCGTATATTACGCCAGTCGAAGTCGCACAGGCGACACCTGCTCAGTTGGAGGCGATGGCGGTAACGCCATCCAATAAAAAGGTTTCCGAGTATGTGCGCACCTTGGTTCATGACCCGGAAAGCTATGTAGCACGCACCGTATTATTTAACGCCATCATGTATGTTGAGGGCGGGTTAGATCGCGCTGACAGAGAACTGGGGGCACTGGGTGCTTCTATTGTGAATGGCTGTAAATATTGTGCCGTGGTGCATGCCCGTCGCCATGCCCAGCTATCAGAAAATGACGCGGTAGTGAGTGCTATCTACTTTGAGCGTGATGACCTGCTTAATGCCCGGAACCTGGCTATCTATCGCTTCGCACAACGTCTGTCAGTGACGCCAGCCGAAGCGAGCCCGGAAGACATTGCCGCACTGCGTGCGGTGGGAATGGATGACGGTGAAATTATCGACCTGATCCACGCGATTGCTATTTTTGGCTGGGCCAACCGTCTGATGCATGTGCTTGGCCATGCTGATATGAATAAATAGAGGCAGAACAGAATGTTAGATCTCAAAAATATCACCTTGTCCTACGGTGAAACGCCCATTCTGCGTGGTGTGAACCTGTCGGTGAATAAAGGCGACGTGGTTTCGATAATTGGCCCGAGCGGCACCGGTAAAACAACCCTGCTGCGTTGTATCAATTATCTGGCTAAGCCGTCATCTGGCACTATCGTGCTCGATCAGCACCAGATGGACTACCAGTCACCCAATAAAGCGACTATTCAGGCGATTCGTTTGCGTACCGCGATGGTATTCCAGCAATTTAACGTATTTAAAAATATGACGGTACTGGAAAACGTGATGGATCCACTGGTGGTGATTCAGAAAAAAACCAAGCAGCAGGCGCGTGATATCGCAGTGCAAGAACTTGAGCGTGTAGGCCTTGGGGCAAAGTTTGATCACTATCCTTCCCAGCTTTCAGGTGGTCAGTTACAGCGTACCGGTATTGCCCGTGCTTTGGCAGTGAAACCTGATGTGATTTTATTTGATGAACCGACTTCCTCCCTTGATCCGGAATTAGTGGGTGAAGTGTTAAAAGTGATTAAAGATGTGACCTCGTCCGGTATTACTTCACTGTTAGTGACACATGAAATGCAATTCGCCAAAAGTGTCTCGAACCGTATCGTGTTTATGGATCAGGGCGTTGTAGCAGCAGAAGGTAGTCCGGCCGAGATTTTCGACAATCCGACTTCGCCACGTCTGGCGCAGTTTCTTAATACCGAACACTCATACTAATTATTCTAAAGGGAGTAAAACAAATGCCTGCAATCAAAAAAACGTTATCCCGCCTCGCCATGCCTGGAATCATCGCTCTGGCGCTGTTCAGCAATACTAGTTTTGCCGATGAAGTCCGCACGGTAAAAATCGCTACTGCAGCAGAATCTAAGCCTCTGTCATGGGGTGCTATCGGCTATGAGCCACAGGGTTATGAGCCTGATGTTCTGAAAGCTATCAACGCTAAACTGCCACAGTATAAATTTGTGATGGAAGGTGCTGCTGATATCGCTCAGGAAACGGGTCTGGTCACCGGTAAGTACGATATGGCGACCGGCGGCTACTATAAAGCAGCAAGTCGCAGTAAACAGTTCCTGATCCCTGATGCCCCAATGGGTGCCAGTCTGATGAAAATCTACAGTCGTAATGACAGTGATATCAAAGAAATGAAAGACCTGGTGGGCAAGAAAATTGTCCCGGTTACCGCTGGTGGTGGTGTCTATAAATTTGTCACTCAATGGCAGCAAGACCACCCGAATGAAAAAATTACTATCACGGCTTCCAGCGCAGGTATTCCTTATCCGGACCGTCTGAAAGAAGTTGAGAAAGGTAAATATGATGCGCTGATCCTGCCTTCAAACCTGGGTCAGCAAACGGTTATTGAGAACCAGAAACTGTCGATTAAAGCCAGTGAACCTGTAGTGGTTAATCAGACCTATATTCTGATTAACCGTTCTGCCAAAAACCAGGCACTGAATGACGATATCACTAAAGCCCTGAAAGAACTGAAATCAGACGGCACGCTAGACCAGATATCTCAGAAGTGGTTTGGTGAAGACGTTTCACAATATATGAAGTAATAGAATTACCTGAAGCCCTGTTAATACAGGGCTTTAGCAGTCATTGATAGCAGGAGTGTTTCACCATGGATCTCTCTACCATGCTCCCTGAGTTGTTAACGGCAATGCCATTAACACTGGGTATATTATTCGCAGCGATCGTTGTCGGATTCTTTCTGGCGCTGATCGTAACCTTTTTTCGGGTACGTCGTATCCCGGTTTTTAGTCAACTGGCTGATATCTATGTGTCTTACGCACGTAGTGTGCCGGTGGTACTGCAATTATTCGTCGCCTTTTATGGCATGCCATTACTTGCAGGGCTGGTGGGGGTTGAAGACTTTTTCTCGTCCAATATTGCGGCAATGATTGGTTTAAGTCTCTACCACGGAGGCTATCTGTCTGAAGTTATGCGTCCGGCATTTCTGGCGGTAGAGAGAGGCCAGCACGATGCGACTGACAGCCTCGGTTATAGCTTCTTCCAAAAAATGAAACGTGTTGTCGGCCCACAAGCAGTGCACTTTGCTCTGCCAGGTTACGGCAACTCTATTATTTATTTAATTCATAATGTGGCGCTGGTGATGTATATCGGGGCTGCTGACTTGATGGCGACTGCCCATGTGATTATGGAGCATGACTATAACCAGTATCAATTTGCGACCTATATGGTACTGGCTGTTATCTACTCGCTGATGTGTCTGGTGGCCTGGCTGATTATTCGCTTCTTTGAAAGGCGTCACGCGAAATATAGCTCGAAATCGGCTACTCGCGTCAAGCTTACCCCCAGCGTCTGAATGAAGGAGAAAACTTGATGTTTGATTTTGAGGTATTGGTTTTTGACTTCTGGAGCATCCTGAGTGTGGTTCCTGTCACGCTCCTGATGGCGGTCGTGATATTTTTACTGTCGACATTACTTGGCGGGCTGTTTGCGTTTATTGAGTTTCGCCGTATCCCGGTACTGCGTCAGTTAGTGTTCGCTTACAAAGTGGCTTTTAAAGGTATGCCGATGGTCGTGGTGATTTTTCTTGCCTACTACGGGCTGCCTTCTGCGCTGGACTTTATTGCCACTCAATTTTCTATAGAAGTGAATGCCCACTCACTTCCTAACTGGGTGATTGTTATTGTTGCATTAACGGCCTGTGTTTCAGCATTTCAGGCTGAAGTATGGAAAGGTGCGGTTAACTCCTTTGATAGCGGACAGTCAGATGCCGCAGCTTCGCTGGGTTACAGTAGCGGCCAGTTATTCCGTCGGGTGATGTTCCCGCAGATAATCGTCACCGCGATCCCTGACCTGGCAAACTCTTTTATGGTGGTCATGAAAGCCTTATCGCTGGCATTCGCTATCGGCGTGGTTGAGATCTTTGCTCAGGCTCAGCTTGCCGCAGCGCTTAACTTCTACTATCTGGAAGCCTTCCTGGTTGCGGTCGGGTTCTATATGTTTATTGCTTATGTGGTGACCAAGGTTGCCGATAAGGTAGAAGCGATGCTGCGCGTTCGTACCTGATTAACAAAATGATTATCGTTATCTGACGGCCCGCAAGTGCGGGCCGTTTTTTTTATGTGATAACTAAAAAGAAAAAAGTCGCTCAAGGTTTCCCATGAGCGACTTTTTTTATAACTATTGCTGAGTTTAGCCAGCAACCAGCGGGGTAGCGGTTACGTCAACCAGATCCAGCAGACGCTTAATATCTTCCAGTGTAACTACTGGATTTAATAAGGTCATTTTAAGGCAGGTTACACCGTTATGCTCAGTCACACCGAGGTTAGCACGGCCGGAAGCAAGCAAAGCATCACCAATTTTCTGGTTCAGCAGTGCAATGCTTGCGTCATCTGCCAGGGCCTGTGAGGCTGGACGATAGCGGAACAGGACACTCGCCAGCTGAGGCTGCATTACCAGCTCCAGTGACGGCTGCTCTTCGATGTACTGTGCTACCTGTTGAGCCAGAGTCACACCGCTGTCGATGATAGCGGCATACTGTTTCTGTCCCAGTGCTTCCAGTCCCATCCACAGTTTTAAGGCATCGAAACGACGCGTAGTCTGCAGAGATTTGGAAACCAGGTTCGGTACGCCTTGCTCTTCATCAAATTCGGAGTTCAGATAAGCGGCCTGATAACGCATCAGCTCATAGTGACGCTCATCTTTCAGCAGGAATGCACCGCAGCTGATGGTCTGGAAGAACTGCTTATGGAAATCGAGCGTGACAGAATCAACCAGCTCAAGACCATCAAGATAATGACGATATTTTTCAGACAGCAGCAGAGCGCCACCCCAGGCCGCATCAACATGCACCCAGATATTGTGTTGTGCACCCAGACGGGCAATATCAGCGAGCGGATCGATAGCACCGGCATCGGTGGTTCCTGCGGTCGCGACAATCGCCATGATCTGGTCGCCGTTAGCTTCAGCCTTGGCAATTTTCTCGACTAAATCATTGAGATCCATACGGGCAAAGCTATCGGTTTTGATAAGCGTCACACACTGATAACCGAAGCCCAGTAAAGCCATATTCTTTTGAACCGAGAAATGTGCATTCTCAGAACAGAAGACTTTAATTTTCTTCAGATTACCGGTCAAACCATCTTGTTGTACCGAATGACCCTGAGCTGCAAAAAAGGCATCACGCGCCAGCATCAGGCCCATCAGATTGCTCTGTGTGCCGCCGCTAGTGAAAACGCCTGCGTCGCCAGCGGTATAACCTACCTGAGCACGCAGCCATTCAATCAGCTTCATCTCGATGATGGTGGCTGACGGGCTTTGGTCCCAGGAGTCCATACTCTGGTTAGTTGCATTAATCAGTACTTCAGCCGCCTGGCTGATAACCAGACTTGGACAATGTAAATGCGCCACGCATTGTGGATGGTGCACTGACAGGCTGTCTTTCAGAAAGTACTCAATCGCACGTTCAATAGCAGCCTGGTTACCCAAGCCCTGAGGATTAAAATCCAGTGCAATACGTTCGCGCAACTCGGCAACGGTTTTACCCTGATACATTTCTGGCTGCTGTAACCATTGCATGACTGCCTGGGTACTTTGCGTAATCGCCTGCTGATAAGCTTCAATGCTTTGCGCTGACGAGGCCAGAATTGGATTTATTTGTGACATTCGGTACGACTCCACTCAGACCAGTCCACTCAGACCGGCTTAACGCCAGCAGCTAACAGAGCCTGTTCAAATTTGCTCAGGAAGATTTCCAGCTCATCATCGGTTATCAGCAGGGATGGCAGCAGGCGTAAAACACAACCACCGCGACCACCGCGCTCCAGAATCAAACCATGTTCAAAGCATTTCTTCTGAATCAGCGCAGAAATAGCACCATCCGCCGGGTAGCAACCCATATGATCTTGCGCTTCATCTGGCTTAACCATTTCCAGGCCGAGCATTAAACCCAGACCACGGACCTGGCCGATAGCAGGATAGCGTTTTTGCAGCTGTTTCAGCTTGCCTTTCAGCCACTCGCCTTGCTGCGCAACTTTATTGGCAACTTTTTTATCTTTCAGATATTTGAGAGTAGTCAGACCGGTTGCCATAGCTAACTGGTTGCCACGGAAGGTACCTGTGTGATGGCCGGGTTCCCAGGCATCAAACTCTCTTTTCAGGCCCAGTACAGCTAATGGCAAACCACCACCGACCGCTTTTGACATAACAATAATATCTGGCTCAATACCGGCGTGCTCGAAAGCAAACATTTTACCGGTACGAGAGAATCCAGCCTGAACTTCATCGATGATCAATAAAATGCCGTGTTCCTGGGTCACTTTACGGATACGTTGCAGCCATGCAGCGGGTGCCGGGTTAACACCACCTTCACCCTGAACGGCTTCAAGAATGACTGCAGCAGGTTTGCGCACGCCACTTTCAACGTCATTGATTAAGTTTTCAAAATAGTAGCTCAGAGCTGCAACACCCGCTTCACCGCCGACGCCTAACGGGCAACGGTACTCGTGAGGGTAAGGCAGGAAATGAACTTCAGGCATCAAACCATTAATGGCTTCTTTTGGTGACAGGTTGCCGGTAACCGACAGTGCACCGTGGGTCATGCCATGGTAACCACCAGAGAAGCTAATAATGCCGCTACGTCCGGTATGTTTTTTCGCGAGTTTAATTGCCGCTTCCACAGCATCAGCGCCCGATGGGCCGCAGAACTGGAGGCAATATTCTTTACCCTGACCTGGCAGTAAAGAGAGCAGATAAGCAGAAAACTCATCTTTTAATGGTGTAGTAAGATCAAGAGTATGCAACGGCAAGCCGCTGGTAAGGACATTTTGGATACTCTGCAGAACGTCAGGATGATTATGACCGAGTGCTAACGTTCCGGCTCCCGCCAGACAGTCAAGGTAACGATTATTTTCAACGTCGGTAATCCATGCGCCCTGAGCTTTAGCTATCGCGAAAGGTAATTTGCGTGGGTAGCTTCTGACATTAGATTCAAATTCAGCTTGTCTCGCTAAATAAGTTTCGTTAGTGGCTTTTGCAGATTGTGCATCTAAAGTGTCAATACGGACTTTATCCGTCATCATATCTCTCCTACAACCGGAGGCTCAAAGCTCACCGGTTGAATTAATTTAAAAGGTAACTACGGTAAATAAAACGACGACAATATATGGCTTTTTACCCCATTGCTCAATCATTAATTTTTCATATTAAAAACATACGCTTACGTTGGTTTTTTGCGATAACCATGCAAATAGTGTGTATATAATCGTGAATGAAGATTAAAAATGAGTGTCAGGTATCTAATAATAATCATTTTTAATATCTGGCCTGACCAGAAAGGGGCGGTCAGATAAGGTATCCCGTTATATTGATAAGCAAGTTGTAATAAGAGAATAGAACGGCAGTAAATCAGAGAATGTGATAAGAAATATGAACTCGTCTTGTGTAACACAGATGAAATATTAATTATTTATTGCTTAACCCGAGAGCTGGATAGATAGACTTAACTCTCTGTCAGTGGGTATTTAAATCAATGAAGTATCAATAAACAATAAATCCCGCCAGCAGGCAGGATTTCAGCAGAGCATGATAGCGTTAAGGTATTGGCCAGGCCGGCGGCGCATTGCTTATCACTTCAATCACCGAATCTTTCACTGCCAGCCAGCTGGTGGCTATTTCTGCGGCTGTCAGGCCAAGCAGACTGGTAGCGAACCAGCATGAAGCGGTGACACCCATCATAGTGCTGATAATAGCGAGAGCAGGGTAGTGCGACCGGCGTAGCTTAATATTTAGCGTACTTGCCATAAACATCAGAATCGCACTGACTAAAGGCCAGCGCATTAACACGACGCCAGCGGTGATTGTACCCATAAAACGGTTCCTCTAAAGCAGGCACATCAGTGCAGGCCAGATAAAGAGACCGACAGCCAATGAACAAGCGTTAAAATATAAAAGTGATTACCTGACTTGAATGTGTGAAGTTTATCACACTTTTTTATTGTGACAATCCGTTACGAGGTCGATTTTTGTGCATTTTAGCTTAGCGTAGCGAAGGCAACCTGCAGCTTGAAGAGAGGGAGGACTTATTGTCAGGAGCGGGAGCCAAGTGATTAAGCTATTGGGTCGTCACCCATAGCCGACCGCCGAAAAAATCTATTAAAGAAGGATCGGCGGCCCCGGTAAAACTAGCACTGATGGCGATAGTCGCTGGGAGTACGGTCAAATGCGCGGCGGAAGACGCGGGAGAAGGTTTGCTGCGATACATATCCGTAGTCCATCGCAATATCGAAAATAGGTCTTTTGGTGGCTCGTAGTTCCTCTGCGGCCATTTGCAGACGGCGCTGGCGAATGTAATCACCTAAGGTCTGACGCATCACGGTGCGGAACATACGTTGCAGATACCATTTTGAATATCCTGATTTTTTTGCCACAACGTCAATATTAAGTGGCTGGTCAATATGGGAATCAATCCACTCAGTTAAAGTATGAATAATATCCTGGTGCGCCATAAATTATCCTCGATTACAAATTAGCCGATTACTTTTTTGTGGAGTATAATTCCTCAAGTTAACTTGAGGTAAAGCGTATTTTGGAAAAGAAAAAAAATAGAATTAAAGCGCTGCTCACGCCGGGTGAAGTTGCGAAGCGTAGTGGCGTCGCTGTCTCAACCTTGCATTTCTACGAAACGAAGGGGCTTATCAATAGCACCAGAAATGCGGGTAATCAGCGGCGATACCGGCGTGACGTGCTGCGGACCGTCGGCATTATCAAGGTGGCGCAACGCATTGGCCTGCCACTAAGCACGGTGAGTGATGCTTTTAGCGCATTTTCAGATGACCACGTGATTAATAAAAATGACTGGAAGAATCTCTCTTCGGTATGGCGTGAGGAGCTGGATAGCCGTATTCGTATGCTGGTTGCTCTGCGGGATCAGTTAGATGGCTGTATTGGCTGCGGGTGCCTGTCGGGAGTGGATTGCCCGCTACGAAATCCGGGCGATAAATTGGGTGACGAAGGGACTGGAGCCAGACTCTTGCTGGACGAATAATTCCGTTCAGGCGTCATTTGTTACGCAAAAACGATAACGTTTGCGCATACGGTGGCGATAAAATGACCTTATCGTCGTTTTGTTGACGAAAATCATCAAACTCAGGTTGAAAATCGCAGTAATAAGGCTGGATAATCGTTTGCTTTCATTTTCTGCCCATCGTAGTTAAAGCTGTTTGGGTGTTGCTTTCAGTCATCGACCCGATGACCTCTGCGCTAACAAGCAACTCGAATTATTTAAGGCACATGCACTGATTTTTTGTTCGAAGGTAAACGTTTGCTTTTTTGATGCGTCTTTTATCAAAAGAGCAAAATAACGAATAACGTAAGTTTTCCCTCGTACAGATGAATCGAATCCTAAAAATCTCAGGGGATGTTTCGTATGTCTACTCCTTCTCCACGTGCCGGCGGTTCTCTCGACGCCTGGTTTAAAATTTCTGCGCGTGGTAGTACCGTTCGCCAGGAACTCATTGCTGGTCTGACGACATTTTTAGCCATGGTCTATTCGGTCATTGTGGTACCGAGTATGCTGGGTAAAGCGGGTTTTCCACCGACAGCTGTTTTTGTTGCCACCTGTCTGGTTGCCGGTTTAGGTTCCATCCTGATGGGGCTGTGGGCCAACCTGCCGTTAGCGATTGGTTGTGCTATTTCCCTGACTGCATTTACGGCATTTAGCCTGGTGCTGGGACAAAGCATCAGTGTACCCGTTGCACTGGGTGCGGTATTCCTGATGGGCGTATTGTTTACCATTATCTCTGTTACCGGGATCCGTAGCTGGATTTTGCGTAACTTGCCGATGGGTGTTGCGCACGGTGCGGGTATCGGTATCGGCCTGTTTCTGTTACTGATCGCTGCAAATGGCGTCGGCCTGGTGGTCAAAAATCCACTGGATGGCCTGCCTGTTGCCCTGGGTGATTTTGCCAGTTTCCCGGTCATCATGTCTCTGGCGGGTCTGGCGGCTATTATTGGTCTGGAGAAGTTACGTGTACCTGGCGGTATTCTGCTGACTATCGTCGTGATATCTATCCTGGGAATGATTTTTGACCCATCGGTACATTTCACCGGCATCTTTGCAATGCCTTCTCTGCAAGATGAATCCGGCCACTCGTTAGTGGGTAGCCTCGATATTCTCGGTGCGCTGGACCCGATTGTACTGCCGAGCGTTTTTGCTCTGGTTATGACAGCGGTCTTTGATGCTACCGGGACGATTCGTGCCGTTGCAGGACAGGCTAATCTGCTGGATAAAAATGGTCAGATCATCGATGGCGGTAAAGCGCTGACCACTGACTCGGTCAGTAGCGTGTTTTCAGGTCTGGTCGGAGCGGCTCCTGCGGCTGTATATATTGAGTCTGCGGCGGGTACTGCGGCGGGCGGCAAAACAGGTCTGACAGCTCTCACTGTGGGTGTATTGTTCCTCTGCATCCTGTTCTTATCACCACTGTCTTATCTGGTCCCTGCTTACGCGACGGCACCTGCTCTGATGTATGTCGGCTTGCTGATGTTAAGCAACGTCTCAAAACTTGATTTTGCTGACTTCGTCGATGCGATGGCCGGGTTAATTACCGCGGTCTTTATTGTACTGACCTGTAATATTGTCACCGGGATCATGATTGGTTTCGCCTCTCTGGTCATCGGTCGCATCGTTGCGGGTGAATGGCGTAAATTGAATATCGGTACAGTGGTCATTGCTGTTGCACTGGTTGTTTTCTACGCAGGTGGCTGGGCTATCTAACCCTCTTGCAGGCGAGTTACCTGAAGGTAACTCGCCCCTCTGGCTTTAACATTTCTTTCCCCGCTGATATCAGTACCCGTTTACCCTTAACGTCGATTCTTGAAGCTATGCCTGATAGTGACGATATCTCACGCGTGCCGTCTCTGTATTGTGGGTATTAAGGGTGTTTTTTAGAAGATATTCAAAACCATCCTGCAGAAAATGGTTTTAGTTTGTTTCAGACAGAAAAGCCCCCTTCGTGGGGGGCGGGGGCTTTAACCTGTATTACTGGGGGGTGGGTATTTCTTGTGGTGCCGGGGGTAATTCTTTCACTTCTAGTTTTATTTCGTAGCGCTTTCCTTTTTCCAGGACTGGAACATTTTTGACTACATTGTTCAGCGTTTCATTGGGGGAATCAGTTTGTTGCATGATTAAATAGAGTGGCGCTGGTGGTGGCCCCATCAAATCCGGGCGTTCATTGTTATGCGGCGCTGGTCGGGTTCTTTCAGTCGGTGCAGCAAAAGCACTGGCGGTGCAAGCAATCAGAGTGGCAGCAAGTAAAGTCTTCTTAAATATATTCATTGAACAATCTCCGTGTTATCACGATAAGTATTTTATTTTTAAAAGGTTATCGTGAAAATGAGAGGAAAATAAGAATGCAAATTGAATGTACGATGAAGTTAAAAACAGGCTTTGTGTCCGGCTCACGGAAACATAGTCAGAGTCAGGACTATTTGTAAAATGCATCAATAAAAATGCGAATGTAACCTACCCGCTATACTGTATTTCTCCTGGCAGGAGCATGGCGATGATTTGTTTTATTATCGAATTCAGTGACTGCAGATAAAGTCTCTTGTGAAAAAACAGTCATATGGAGTTGTGTGCAGGAGGCAGGGAGATGCAATATAGAATGATATATCCTGACTCTACTCTCACCTCTGTTACAGATAGGGAATAACGCTCTTCTAAACTCAGTTTTAGGATGATTTTTTTACCGATATCAGAACTAAGGAAAGCATGGAAATTTTCTTTACTATTCTCATTATGACTCTCGTGGTATCACTCTCCGGTGTGATAACAAAGGTATTACCTTTTCAGATCCCTCTCCCCCTGATGCAGATTGCCATAGGCGCGCTGCTTGCATGGCCACAATTTGGCCTGCATGTAGAGTTTGATCCTGAACTTTTCTTACTGTTGTTTATCCCGCCATTGCTGTTTGCTGATGGCTGGAAAACACCGGTAAATGAGTTTTTGAGTCAGGGCCGGGAAATTATCGGCCTGGCTTTAGTTCTGGTCATTGTTACTGTCGTCGGGATTGGATTCCTGATTTATTTCATGGTGCCAGGTATCCCGTTAATACCGGCATTTGCTCTGGCAGCTGTCTTGTCACCGACTGATGCCGTAGCCTTATCCGGTATTGTCGGGGAAGGACGGATACCGAAGCGGATTATGGGGATTCTACAGGGCGAAGCGTTAATGAACGACGCCTCAGGTCTGGTATCTCTGAAACTGGCAGTTGCTGTCGCGATAGGCAGTATGGCCTTCACCGTCGGTGGCGCTTCCTTCGAATTCTTTAAAGTTGCTATCGGCGGCTTATTAGCGGGTATTGCCATCAGCTGGCTGTATGGTAAATCGATGCGTCTGATGAGCCGTTACAGCGGTGATGAACCTGCCACGCAAATTCTGCTGCTGCTGCTGCTGCCATTCGCGTCTTATCTGATAGCTGAACATATTGGTGTTTCCGGTATCCTGGCAGCCGTTGCCGCAGGTATGACTATCACCCGCGCCGGTGTACTACGTAACGCTCCTCTGGCAATGCGTTTACGTGCTAACAGTGTCTGGGCGATGCTGGAGTTTGTGTTTAACGGCATGGTATTCCTGCTATTAGGCTTACAGCTTCCGGGCATTCTTGAAACGTCAATCAGTGCGGCGAATGCAGACCCGGATGTTGAGTTATGGATGCTCTTCCTTGATGTGGTCATTATCTATTTTGCCTTGATTATCTTGCGCTTCCTGTGGCTGTGGGCGATGAAACAAATAAGCCTCCACTTTATGAAAAAACGCCCGCTGGCTTTTGGTTCGTTTACTACCCGTGAATTATGTATTGCATCATTTGCGGGTGTACGTGGTGCGATAACGCTGGCAGGTGTGCTTTCTATCCCATTGTTCCTGTTAGACGGTACGCCATTCCCGGCACGTTATGAGCTTATCTTTATTGCCGCAGGTGTCATTCTGTTCTCGTTGTTTGCCGGGGTTGTTATGCTCCCTATCCTGCTCAGGCACGTTGATATGGGCGACCCACTTATATTGCGCAAAGAGGAACGCCTGGCTCGGGCAGCGACCGGCGAAGTGGCCATCGTAACGATTCAGAAAATGGAAGAACGCCTGCTTACGGATACCAAGGAAAATATCGATAACCAGTTACTGAAAGAAGTCAGTTCACGGGTTATTGGTAATTTACGTCGCCGTATTGATGGCAGTAAGAATGCGGATAACAGCGAGTTGGAAGAGAATCTCGAACGACGCTTCCGCCTGGCTGCATTACGTTCCGAACGGGGTGAGCTATATCATTTACGTGCCACCAAACAAATCAGTAACGAGACGCTGAAGAAACTACTTCATGATCTTGATTTACTTGAGACGTTATTAATAGAACAAGAGTAATTAACGGTGACGTACTGGGGGCTTTGCCCCCAGTACGACTGAATCGTTAGTGAGAGCGCCCTTCCTCAATACCAATCCCGGTTTGTGAACGAATAAACTGAGCACGGAACTTTTCGCGCTCCAGTTTTCCCTGCTCGGTATTATCGGTCGCTGAGAAGACCCAAATACCCACAAAGGCTATCAGAATAGAGAACAGCGCCGGATACTCATAAGGGAATACCGCTTTCTCGTGACCAAGGATCTGTACCCAGACAGTAGGGCCGAGGATCATCAGTCCCACCGCAGTTATCAGTCCAAGCCAGCCACCGATCATCGCACCGCGGGTGGTCAGTTTCGACCAGTACATCGACAGCAGGATAATAGGGAAATTACAGCTGGCAGCGATGGAGAAGGCCAGACCCACCATAAAGGCGATATTCTGGTTTTCAAATAAAATACCTAACAGAATGGCCACTACGCCGAGTACCAGAACAGTAATTTTCGATACTTTGAGTTCATCACGCTCACTGGCACCTTTACGGAACACGTTAGCGTACAAATCGTGAGAAACCGCTGAGGCTCCGGCAAGTGTCAGTCCGGCAACGACTGCAAGAATGGTGGCAAAGGCTACCGCCGAGATAAAGCCAAGGAACAGACTTCCGCCTACGGCATCAGACAGGTGAACCGCGGCCATATTGTTACCGCCGATCAGACCGCCTGCGGCATCTTTAAAGTCTGGATTCGCACTGACCAGGACAATCGCGCCAAAACCGATAATAAAGGTCAGAATATAGAAGTAACCCATAAAGCCAGTGGCATAAAACACGCTTTTACGTGCTTCACGTGCATCTTTAACCGTGAAGAAGCGCATCAGAATATGCGGTAGTCCGGCGGTACCAAACATCAGTCCGAGACCGAGCGAGAGCGCTGATATAGGGTCTTTGACAAGTCCTCCCGGACTCATAATAGCGGCCCCTTTCGGGTGTACGGCAATCGCTTCGCTGAACAGGTTATTGAAGCTAAAACCAACATGCTTCATCACCATAAAGGCCATAAAACTTGCGCCGAATAACAGCAGAATGGCTTTAATTATCTGTACCCATGTGGTTGCCAGCATGCCGCCAAACAGAACATAGAGCACCATCAGTATCCCGACCAGAACCACGGCAATATGGTAGTTCAGACCAAATAACAGCTGGATAAGCTTCCCTGCACCGACCATCTGGGCTATCAAATACAATGCCACAACCACCAGTGAGCCACAGGCGGACAATATACGAATCGGTTTTTGCTTCAGACGGTAAGATGCCACATCGGCAAAGGTATAACGCCCCAGATTGCGCAAGCGTTCGGCAATCAGGAAGAGAATAATGGGCCAGCCCACCAGAAAGCCGAGAGAATAGATTAAACCATCAAAGCCGGAGGTATAGACCAGCGCCGAAATACCCAGAAATGAGGCGGCCGACATAAAGTCACCGGCAATGGCCAGTCCATTCTGAAAGCCAGTGATATTACCGCCGGCGGTATAATAGTCATTACGCGAACGAGTACGTCGGGACGCCCAGTAGGTAATATAGAGTGTCAGCAGCACGAAGATAAGAAACATCACAATCGCCTGCCAGTTAGTCGGCTGACGTTCGACATCGCCAGTCAGCGCATCGGCTGCGAAAGCACTGACAGGTAAGCTAAGAAGCAGGGTGGTGAATATCGTCAAAAAATATTTCATGAAACTTTTACCTCATCCAGAATCTCACGATTTAAACGATCAAATTCACCGTTGGCTCGCCAGACATAAATTCCGGTGAGAATAAAAGAGAAAACAATGATGCCAATTCCGATAGGGATACCGCGTGTCACAGTGGTTCCGGAATATAATGGTGTGCCAAGCCAGGCGGGAGCAAAGGCAATAAGCAGGATGAAGCCAACATAAACAATTAACATCAGTAATGAGAGCGTAAAAGCGAAACGTTGTCTTTTAGTGACGAGTTCTTTGAAATGCGCATTACTTTCTATCCGTTGATAAATATCGTCATTCATCGCAGAACCTCCAGGGTTCTTATATGGGGAATGATACCCTCTTCCGAAAAGAAGAGGGTGGCACAGGTGTTATGGCGTTATGGCATTATCAGGAAGTGGTTAAGGTCTGCTTTTCTTCCAGCAGTTTCTCGACAACGCCCGGATCGGCGAGAGTGGAAGTATCACCGAGGTTGCTGGTATCTCCGCTCGCAATCTTACGGAGAATACGGCGCATGATTTTCCCGGAACGGGTTTTTGGCAAAGAATCAGTCCAGTGCAGAATATCCGGAGTTGCCAGTGGGCCTATTTCTTTACGCACCCAATTACGGACTTCGGTATACAGCTCAGGTGAAGGTTCTTCCCCATGATTTAAGGTGACGTAGGCATAAATTGCCTGACCTTTAATATTATGAGGAATACCCACTACCGCTGCTTCAGCTATTTTCGGGTGAGAAACTAAAGCCGACTCTATTTCAGCCGTACCCAGACGGTGACCAGAAACGTTCAGAACATCGTCCACTCGTCCGGTTATCCAGTAATAACCGTCTTCATCACGACGTGCACCATCACCACTGAAATACATATTCTTAAACGTGGAGAAATAGGTTTGTTCAAAGCGTTCATGGTCGCCAAATAGCGTACGTGCTTGCCCAGGCCAAGAGTCGATAATTGCCAGATTACCTTCTGTGGCACCAGAAAGTGGATTACCTTCGTTATCCACTATCGCAGGCTGTACGCCAAAGAATGGGTTTGTGGCTGAACCGGGTTTCAGTTCGGTTGCACCAGGCAGAGGCGCA
This sequence comes from Klebsiella sp. BIGb0407, assembly GCF_024807845.1. Taxonomy (GTDB): domain Bacteria; phylum Pseudomonadota; class Gammaproteobacteria; order Enterobacterales; family Enterobacteriaceae; genus JGM124. The sequence goes on along the minus strand of NZ_JANUEQ010000009.1, from coordinate 151,944 downwards.
ATCATAAAGCCGCCGGTTTCGGTCTGCCACCAGGTATCAACAATAGGGCAGTTGCTATTCCCGATATGCTTTGAATACCACTCCCAGGCTTCCGGGTTAATAGGTTCACCGACCGATCCTAACAGGCGCAATGACGTACGGCTGGTGCCTTCGGTCGCTTTATCACCTTCTGCCATTAAGGCCCGAATTGCGGTTGGTGCGGTATAAAGAATATTGACCTGATGCTTATCCACGACCTGAGCCATACGATTAGGTTTAGGCCAGTTAGGAACACCTTCAAACATCAACGTGGTAGCGCCACATGCCAGCGGACCATAGAGCAGATAACTATGGCCGGTAACCCAGCCTACATCTGCGGTACACCAGTAAATATCACCCGGATGATAGTCAAAAACATATTTAAAACTTGTTGCAGCATAGACCAGGTATCCACCGGTGGTATGCAGCACGCCTTTCGGTTTTCCGGTTGAGCCCGAGGTATAGAGAATAAACAGTGGGTCTTCGGCATTCATTGCAACCGGCGTATGCTGGTCACTGACCTGTTCAATAGCCTCATGCCACCAGATATCACGACCCTGGTGCCATTCGGTATTGCCACCCGTGCGTTTAAGAACTATCACGCTATCAACACTGGTAACCTGCGGGTTTTTCAGGGCTTCATCGACATTTTTTTTCAGGGGAATTGCGCGTCCGGCACGGACACCTTCATCCGCCGTGATAACCAGACGGGTACGTGAGTCAATAATACGTCCGGCAACGGCTTCCGGCGAAAAACCGCCAAAAATAACCGAGTGAATCGCACCGATACGGGCACAAGCCAGCATCGCAACGGCGGCTTCCGGCACCATCGGCATATAGATAGCAACGACATCACCTTTTTTTATGCCCTGAGCAAGTAACACATTAGCAAAGCGGCACACATCGCGATGTAATTCCCGATAAGAGATATGTTTACTCTGAGTGGCATCATCACCTTCCCAGATGATGGCGGTGGTATCGCCCTGAGTTTCTAAATGCCTGTCAAGACAGTTAGCAGCAAGATTGAGCGTGCCATCTTCATACCATTTAATGGAGATATTTCCTGGCGCGAAAGAAGTGTTTTTTACTTTCTGATAAGGGGTTATCCAGTCAAGGATCTTTCCTTGTTCACCCCAGAAGGTATCCGGATCCTGAACTGACTGTTGATACATGGCTTGATACTGTTCCGGATTGATCAGGCAACGTTCGGCAATCGCAGCAGGGATAGCATGTTTTTTCAATTGGCTCATGGCTTTTGGCTCTCCTTTAGTATGTTAATAATATGTCAAATAAACGTTAATAACAGAGGGGGTGACAGCTTTGTTTATTTTTTGAGGGAGAGATCACGCATTAAAAATATGCCTTAAAATGCTTGATTAATAATCGTAGGGAAAAACACAAAACATTGAAAATAACGTTAAAAAATAATGATTAAAACCATTCCATAACAATAGGTTATGATTTATTTTTTGATGAAAATCCTGTTTTATATAGAAAACTAAGTGAATATGGCTGCTTTTTCATGGCTTGAGGGGATAGCATCGAGGTGGAGGGACCTGGCAAGTAGATAAACATCTTAGTAATTTATTACCGTTATTATTTCATTATCAATTTCTACAGCTTTCAATGAAAACATACTGGAAATAGGGATAGAGGAGGAGAAAGTTTGTGAAGCCGTAGCCAGCGCGCATTTGTAAGCTACTTGTTAAATCAAATAGCCAGTCAGGGACTTGCGTACTATCATTAATTTGATGAGCAGATGACGAATATTCCTGTTAATTTTTTCCCAGTAAGGAAGCAAAATGAAAAAAGTAAAACCACAAGACTTACCGGCTTACCGGTTAATCACCGGCCCGGATGACGCAACTTTCTGCCATCGGGTCTCTGAAGCTCTGGAACTGGGTTATGAGCTCTATGGCAGCCCTTCGGTAGCCTATAATTCGGATAAAAATGAAGTCATTGCAGCCCAGGCTGTCATCTGGAGTAACGAGCAGGACTTATATTAATTCATCTCGTTACGGGTGATTGTTTTGTGCGGTAAAGCAAGGTGGCAGGGTCTGCCACCTTAAACAGGCTATTTAAAATTAAAGCTGTCCGGATGATTATCCAGGCTACCTGTCAGCGCTGCAAAGAGGACTGTTTTGCCATCAATTGATAACTCATCACTGATATTTAACCAGGTCAGTTTTTGATGGACTGCTTGTTCGTCGAGTTGTGAAAATACGCCAGCCAGAGTTTTTGATTCCGGAGAATACAGCACAGCTATATTCTCAGCCGCGCAGTCATGAGGCTTGCAGCTGTTCAGCACGATATATTTTTTCCCACCAATCGTAACATCCTGATTTTGGCTGCTAGTACCACCCTGGGTGACCCATTGCGGCAATTTTTGGCTACCCACCATCGTTTTGAATGCTGCTGCTGTCGCTTTATCTGTCGCCAGGCTACTGACGGTGAGTGGTTCAGCGGCGTAAGCAGAAAGGGCAGAACAAGAAAGGGCCAGTGCGATGAGTATTCTTTTCATCAATAAAACTCCTTTGAATGCGAATAATTTCGCTATAGGGAACCAGATGTTGTTGGCTTCAGTGTTCTATTCTAGTCTATAAGCGTGGGGAAGTTCTTTGCTTACAGATAGTGTTGGTTTACAGAGTTAAGCTTTAGCGATTTATTTTAGGAATATTTTCAATAACGCCACTATTGGTAAAGTGTTACTAATTGAAAAATCTATACTTGTTTTGATTTCGATCTAAACAAACAAAACACCTATTTCTTAATCTAACCCGTATATATACGAAAACCAGGAGCTAATATGTCAGGTACTTTTGCCTCTCTTGCTGAAAAGCGCAGAACGTCTTATACCCTTGGAAAAACACTTCCGGTGAGCGACGATGCCATCGTTGAAATCATCACAGAGGCTATTCGCCAGGCTCCTTCAGCCTTTAACTCTCAGAGCTCACGTGCCCTTATTCTGCTGGGCAAAGAGCATGAAAAATTCTGGGAGCTGACTCGCGAGCAGTTAAGAAAACTGGTTCCGGCGGATAAATTCCAGCCAACTTCAGACAAAATTGATGGCTTTGCAGCTGCTGCAGGTTCAGTACTGTTTTTTGAAGATCAGGACGTGGTGAAAGGACTGCAGGAGTCATTCCCTGCTTATGCGGATAACTTCCCGGTATGGTCAGAGCACAGTACCGGTATTGCTCAGTATGCAGTATGGCTGGCACTGGCCGAGAAAGGTCTGGGCGTTAACTTACAGCACTATAACCCACTGGTTGATGCGGATGTTCAGGCCCAGTGGAATATCCCTGCTAGCTGGAAACTGCGCGCACAGCTGAACTTCGGTTCAATTACTGGTGCTGCACCTGCTACTAAAACCTTTATTGAAAACGAAGCGCGTTTCATTATCGCTAAGTAAATATTGTTTTGTGAGTAATCAGACAGTGTGTTGATGGTTGGGAAACTGAATTTACTATATGTTTCAGTTTCCCAATCTTATTCTAAAAACCAATAACTCTTTCTATATATTGTCATCAATAAATACACTGACATATTCCAGGAAATAGTTATTACTTTCCGGGTTCGCTTCAGCCAGATTAATTCTCAGGTTGTAATCAACATTACTACTTGATGCAAAATCAGAGAGCATAGAAACATAGATATCAGAAGGTACTTTTTCCTCGGTTGAATAATAGACTGCTGAAACATGTTTTATTTCTGTTTCACCAAGGAAAACAACGTCTAGTCTGAGTATGATCGGAACTGTATATCCCCAGTTATAGACGGTCATAAAATTTATTTTTTGTATGTCAGCAGTGACGACTTTAGTTTCTCTGTTTTGAGCGAAATAAATATCTTTTAGTTCATCAGCTAATGTAATTATGTGAGTCATAAAAGCACCTTTTCTATGATGGTGTTATTAACGTGGTTAATGTGATATGCCGCCATTTATGCGAAGATAAATTTATAATGTTTACGAGAGTGAAAGTAATTATTAATATGATGTAAAAATACTGTCAAGAAAATCACTCTGGGTTATTGGTGCATTTTTTAGTTGTTATACTGTCATTTTTTAGCATTAATATGTTTTATATATATATACCCAAAGCTGATGTGTTAAAGGGAGTAAAGCAGGTATACGCGGGACTGGCGATAAGAAGTGTGCCAGACAGGCACACGGGTTAAATAAGTCTTTCAGGCTACGGCATTCATCTCTATTTGCTTAAGGGCATTTATAATGCATCACCGGTGAGCGCTATCACAGTACCGACATTCAGTAGCGAGGGTAGAACGGCTTCATTTTTTAAGCTTCACATTTGAATGTCAGACGGGCAACACCATGCAGGCCAGCGCCTTCAGTGGTTAAGTCGACGATCTGCATTTTTTTACCCTGAGTAACGCAGTAATTTGTCGCATCAGTTTTTACTATCTCTTCCGCACCCGATATTCTGCCCCGGGCCAGTGAGGCTTCAGCTTCTGTATAGTATTGATTATCGAGTTTACGCTGGATATTACTTTTATAAGCCAGACCAAATTTGCCCACACTGGTCTCATCAGTGTGGACTGCACAACCGGAAACCAAAAAAGCACCAAGCATTGTTACGACAGCTATCTTTTTCATCACATACTCATCTCTATTCAAACTCAAGCGCATATTGTAGCCTGGCAATCTGGTCTTCACATCATCACTGGCGGCATTATTCGTAGGTAAGAGGTTTAGTAAAGCGCAGATGTGTTGCCTGATAACCTTCCCGGATATAAAAGCGGTGAGCATCAACTCTTTTAGTACTGGTTGAGAGCTCCAGTAGCTCTGCATGGTGATGACGGGCTTGCTGTTCAGCCCAGGCGAGTAGCGCTTTACCGACACCAAGACTACGTGCCTGTGGCATTACAACCAGCTCCTGAATTTCAGCTATCCAGCGTGCATGATGCAGATGAAACTGCAGTTGCAGACTAATAAAACCTACCACTTCAGTACCCAGCCATGCGAGCTGATACTTAATATGCGGATTATTAAGATTGGCTATCAGGCCCTCCTTGATAAGCGAGCTATCAAGTATCTGATCCTGGCGTAATTCACAAATCAGGGCATAGACAATGTCGCTCTGTTCATGGGTGATACCAGTGAAAGTTATAGAGTCAGACATGGTGGGTTCCTGTAATAAAAATGTATTATTGAGGTGGCTACGGATACCACCGATATAGCTCTGATTTATATTTAAGAATAACTCAGGACTTGGGTTGCACCGATATCAGCGCCAGTATAGTGCCGGATTATTAATAGCGTCTATCCTTATCAGAGATACTATTTACTCTCAACAGGAGTCCCTAATGATAGACATTGACCCGCAACGTATTCAGCAAGCTGTGGATTCAGCCTTTAGTGCATATTCAGCATTACCGGGTGGTAAAAATGCAGACTATATTCCCTATCTGGCCCGGGTTCCATCAGAGCTGGCGGCAGTTGTTGTAGTTACCCATGACGGAAAGATTTACCATGCCGGAGATAGCCAGTATCGCTTTGCCCTCGAGTCTATCTCTAAAGTAAGTACCCTGGCATTGGCTCTTGAGGATGTGGGGCCTGATGCAGTACAGGCCAAGATTGGTGCCAGCCCGACAGGTTTACCTTTTAACTCTGTTATGGCTTTGGAACTGCATAATGATAAACCATTTTCCCCCTTGGTGAATGCTGGAGCGATGTCTGCTGCGAGCCTGATAACAGCGACAGACAGAGAGCAGCGCTGGCAACGTATACTGAATATGCAACAGCAACTAGCGGGCGCTGCCGTGGCTTTGTCAGATGAGGTTAATCATTCAGAGCAAACGACTAACTTCCATAATAGGGCGATTGCATGGTTATTATATTCAGCAGGCACATTATATTGCGATGCTATGGAGGCTTGTGATGTTTATACTCGTCAGTGTTCGGTCCTATTTAATACCGTTGAACTGGCAACATTAGGTGCGACACTGGCTGCCGGAGGTATTAACCCGGTCACTCAGCAGCAGGTGCTTAATAGCAGTAATGTGCGTTATATTCTAGCCGAAATGATGATGGAAGGAATGTACGGTGCCTCTGGTGACTGGGCCTATCGCGTTGGCTTACCCGCTAAAAGTGGGGTCGGCGGTGGAGTAGTTACTGTCGTACCTGGTGTTATGGGAATTGCTGCTTTTTCCCCACCATTGGATGAAGAAGGTAATAGCGTTCGCGGGCAAAAAATGGTGGCAGAGATAGCCACACAGCTTGGATATAACCTTTTTGTTGCTTAACCTCTGGTTATCTATCGGCAGCATATTATTACTGTCGATAGTAAAGTGATGGCTTCAGTAATACTTTATTTATTCTATAAATCAGAGCGTAATCTGATATTGCGAACAATTATAGAACTGTGATTTTATAATTATAATGGATATATAATCAGGGGTGAGTTGTATATCATGATTGTACGGTGAAATTATACTTCCACCGTACAAACAATGGATTAGTTCTTTTTCACAAATTCAGATTTTAGCTTCATCGGGCCAAAGCCATCAATCTTACAGTCAATGTTGTGATCGCCTTCTACCAGACGAATACCCTTAACTTTTGTACCTATTTTGAGCATAGAAGAACTGCCCTTAACTTTAAGGTCTTTAATAACGGTGATGTTATCGCCGTCAGCCAGCAGGTTACCATTGGCATCCTTGACGATTAGCTGGTCATCAGACTCGCCGCTTGCAGCATCATTCCATTCGAAAGCACACTCAGGGCAAATGTAGACACCGTTATCTTCATAGGTGTACTCAGAATTGCATTTTGGGCAATGAGGTAATGGCATTATCAGGTCCTCAATGTAGGATAATGATATGAAAAGAGCAGCCAGTGACTGCAAAAATAATGCGGCATTATACACTAAAACACTACATTTATAGTGGTTATGGCACAGAACATGCGTTATCAGATATAAATTGAAAGATTCTGTCGGAAAGATTGGTTAAAATCTCAGTTTAACTTAAGGTATAGTGACTCTTCCTGCTACTCATCGCAGGTATGCTCAGGTTTATAGATATTGATGCCAAGGTAGAGCCTTGCTACCCGAATCGCTTACCTGCGTAAGCTCATCGGGGTTCTTTCACTTGCCGCATTATGATACTCACCAATGGGTCTTGTCCTGACGGGACAACGTTTTGTCTTACAGCTTGAATTATTTTGGGTATATCAACGGATAATTAAAGAATTTGATAATGCTGATTTGCGATTAAGCAGTTATATTGATTTTTCTGAACCGTTTTTCCTGAACGTGCAGTATTGGATCTCTATCTTACCTTTATATCGCCATTAATTTGGCAGAGTAACTTAAAAGAAAGGATCGCTGCCCGGCGTAACATTAACTAAACATTTAACAAGTTATTTAATCACAGCAAACGATTTTTAATTATAAAAATAAAACCCCGCATTAAAAAACTCGATTAATTTGAGTTAAGGGAAGATTTTATGCACACGCAAACAATTTTCGAATTAAGTCAAGAAGTAGAGCGGTTATTACAACTCTCGTTGCAGAACCTGAATACGCTAAAAATAGCACCACTGGTATTGCAGAATGATAAGAATATCTCGCAAACATCTGATAACCCTTCAGCTCTGCCATTGAAGTTTAGCTCTGCTGGCATAGATATGCAGGTAGATATACTTAAAAATGAACTGCGTAAAGTTACTCATCATGAAATGGTGCTGGCAATCGTCGGGACGATGAAAGCGGGTAAATCAACGACGATTAATGCAATTATTGGTACTGAAGTACTGCCTAACCGTAATCGTCCGATGACTGCGCTACCCACGCTGATTCGCCATACTCCCGGGCAACATGAGCCGATCCTCCATTTTCCCCATGTATTGCCAATTAAAGCTCTGATGGGTGAGCTACAGAAGAAACTCTCAGAGACAGAGAGACAAAGCCTGGGGCAAAAGTTGGAAGTTGATCGGGATATGGACGCATTACTCGATAGAATTATTGAGGGTACGCGTTTTGAGAGCCAGTATCTCGGGGCTAAGCCTATCTTTCATTGCCTGAAAAGTTTGAATGATTTAGTCCGGCTGGCGGCTGCTCTGGATGTGCCATTCCCTTTCAGGTCTTATGCCGTGATAGAACATATTCCCTTTATCGAAGTGGAATTTGTGCATCTTGCCGGACTGAATAACGGTCAGGGGCAGTTAACATTACTTGATACCCCGGGACCCAATGAAGCAGGGCAACCACATTTACAAGAAATGCTGAATGAGCAACTTGCTCAGGCTTCGGCAATTCTGGCGATTATGGATTATACCCAGTTAAAGTCAGTATCTGATGAAGAGGTCAGGCTGGCTATTCAGAGTGTTTCAAAGTCGATCCCACTTTATATTTTAGTGAATAAATTCGATCAAAAAGATCGTAATAGTGACGATGAGTCCCAGGTTAAAGCGATGGTAGCCGGAACACTGATGAAAGGCATGATTAGTGGCGACAGGATATTTCCTGTATCCAGTATGTGGGGATATCTTGCTAATCGTGCTCGCTACGAGCTGGATAAACGGGGACATCTACCGCCAGCGGACACGCACAGTTGGGTACAAGATTTTGCCGAAGAGGCGCTGGGAAGACGCTGGCGTAATGAGGATTTGGCTGACGCGGAGATTATTCGCCATGCTGCCAGTCTGTTGTGGGAAGACTCTATGCTTGGGCCACCTATTGAAAAAATATTACATGCTGCCCATGCCAATGCTGCGCAATATGCTCTACTTTCTGCCTGCAATAAATTGATTGATTATGCCCGGGATGCAGAGCGGTATTTACAGTTTCGTTCTCAGGGTTTGCAGGTCACTAACGATGGCCTGCAACAGAAAATTACTTGCCTGGAACAAGATATTCTGTTGCTTCAAAATATGCGTCAGGAACTGGATTTAACTATCCAGCAAAAAACCACTGCGACATTAGCGGTGATTAATAACAGTATTAATCATATTGAATCTCAGCTTCATGATGCGATGAATGATTATTTTCGCGAAGGGTTGATAGTGGGTGAGAAGCAAGATATTTCCTCAGCTCAACAAAGAGATTTTGCACCCGGAAGTGAAAAAATCACCGTTGAAAGTGAAGCACTGGCGCGTACTTTACTGCTTAAGATTCGTGCATCCGGAGAGATGTTACTGTTCACGGCGCTGGAAACCATCACAGCAGATCTGAATGCTTCATTGAGCTCCCTGGAAGTCACGCTGACAGACAGCTTGCATAAGATATTAAAACCGATTGAAACACGTGTCAGTGATGAACTGGCAGAAGTCGGGCTCCACGCCCAGGTCAAGCTGCCCGCTCTTCAGACCAATCAGCTGCACTCCAATACACACCATATTTTTACCAATGTTATTGAATACCAGCAAGTCCTACCTCCTCAGGGGGGGATACGTGATATGTTGGCTCGCTGGTTAAGCAACAGTGAATGGTATACTGGAAGCGAAGAGCCCACGAATACTATTTATAGTATTGATTTAATATTACTTAATCAGAAGTTACATCAGCATATTACTGATTATCTTAGCCATATTCGTCATATTATTAGCTCGCAACTGAATAGGTCAGTGGCCGAGAGTATGTCACTATTTATTACTGATTTTTCCCACTCTCTGGATGCTATTCGTAGCAATCTGGCACAAAGTCTGGTTATCCGGCAACAAAATGAGACCGTACAGTTATCATTAAAAAATCAGCTTAAACAGTTCATCAGAACAGTACATTATATTCATGAAGATACCCGCTTACTGCGCAAGGATCTGCGGATGTTTTCTTCAGCGGAGAAACCATGAAGCATTTTGTATCTACCGGTTCCGACCTAACGCTAACCTGTATTAACGAAAAGTTTATTGTTGATTTTGCTCTGGGTATTGGTGCGGTGCGTCAGCCACGACATACACAGCAAAGTAAGTCGTTTTATGAAAACTTGCGCAGTCAGCTGGTTACGCAATATCAGGATGCTCAGCGTGGTCTGGAAAGCGTGTTTACTCCTCATTCCACGACAGCAATATCCTGGCTGACCGAGTTTACTAGCAGCCTGCAGCCAGGTTATCTGGCAACCCGACTGGTCAGAGAAAAACTACTCCAGCTGGAACAAACGGCGATATTTACCAGCTCCGGAGATTTCGGCGAATACTCACTGCCAGACAAGCTACGCACACAGCTGACTTTTAAACTAAAGCAGATTGAAAATCAGTTACAAAACATCAATTTGATGGATCGGGGACGCAAGCATTATGAACAGGTCCTGACTCGCTGGGATCATGGAAGCTATTTTCCATTCTCCCCTGCCGGACGCTGTTATGTTGCGTTGCAGGAGCTTTACTGGGGAGCCTTTGGAGAAGCCGTTCTGCTGGTCGATGATGTACAGAGAAATCATCTGATTGAAGAGGTCAGAGAACGCGTAATTGATAAGCTAGCCAGCGAGGCCTGCGCTTCATCTCATACGCGTCATTATTACCATGAATGGCTGACAACACCGAGCTCTGCCGGGGTACTGGAATACAAAGAAGCCCTGGCATGGCTGGGAGATAGCTGTCATATCGAGCAGCAACCGGTAAGCTACTCAATAACCCAGACTTGGCGCAGTATATCTCTGGGTATGCCGCGTATTTGTTCTGCGATGCGTCTGGGCGGTGCTCTGGTGGATGAACTGCTAGTTCAACGGTTTGACTGACGAGGATGCTTGCGAGGATATTTCATGGATATGCGCATTCATCCAGCCAGCCAGGGAGTCCAGAGTCGGCCGTAGTGATTTGCCGAGTTCGGTTATCTGGTATTCCACTTTAGGCGGAACCTCGGCAAATACCTGTCTGGTCACCAAGCCCCGCATTTCAAACTGACGTAACTGGCGAGTCAGCTCTTTCTGGGTGATGGGGTGCACTGCTCGCTGTAATACGCTAAAACGCACCGGCTCATCTATCACTATCAGGCGATAAATAATTGGAATTGCCCATTTTCCGGCAACTAAATTGACAAAATTCACCATCGGACAGGATTCTACCGCCTCAGGAAGGTCTGAAAATTTTTTTACCACGTTAACTCCCGTAAAACCTTAAAGCAGACTTTTATGTGCTTTAGTATCCAATTGGTGCCTACTATCCAAAGGATATCATAACAGAAATAATACCCCTCAACAGTTAACGAGAGGGGGAATTTATGGGCAGATTAGCAGGCAAGTATGCATTAATTACCGGAGCAACCAGCGGTATTGGATTGGAAACGGCACGGCAATTTATTGCTGAAGGCGCAACGGTTGCTATTACCGGTCGTAGTGAGCAGGGGCTAATTGAGGCAAAAAAAAGCCTTGGAGAGGTGCATATAATCCGAAGTGATGCGGGCGATATTGCCAGCCAGCGCCTTGTCGGCGAAGAGCTCGCAGCCCTGTGGCCCCGACTGGATGTGGTCTATATCAACGCCGGAGATGTCACCCATCATTCGCTGGAAGAGTGGGATGAAGACGCCTATGACAGGTTAATGAATACCAATCTTAAAGGCCCTTTTTTTCTGATTCAGGCACTGCTACCACAGTTAGCTAACCCCTCATCAGTGATTGTTTGTGGTTCAGTGAGCGCACGTATTGGCCTGCCACTAAGTAGTGCCTATGCTGCCAGTAAAGCCGGGATTCTGTCACTGGCGCGAACTCTTTCCGGGGAACTGCATCCTCGCGGGATCCGGGTTAATGGGCTTAGCCCGGGGCCCACGGAAACACCCGCTCTGGGTAAATTAGGCAGCGGTCCGGCTGACGATGCATTACGTGAGAGTATTCGTGAACTGGTACCGGTTGGTCGTCTCGGTACGGCGCTGGAACTGGCAAAAGCAGCGGTATTTCTTGCTTCCGATGAGTCTGCTTTTATTGTCGGCACAGACTTACTTGTCGATGGTGGTGTCGGCAATTTATAGCGGGTAGTGGGGTATTCTTACCGGCAAGAGAAGAGCTCCCTTGCCGGTGTCTATCAGGATGGACGAGCGCTATTTTCCAGCCGACGCTGTTGGACTGAAGACCAGATAAAGGCAAAAATAAAGACTACAGACAGACATACCACGATGGTTGGTGCAGGCGCACTGTCGATAAAAAAGGATAAGTAAACGCCGATAAACGAAAACGAAATAGCGATTAACAGTGCCACTACCATCATTGAGAAAAAGGTTCGTGTTAATAATGACGCTATTGCTCCAGGAGCAATCAGGAGGGAAATAGAAAGAATAATCCCGACGGCTTTTAAGGCAGCGACGATGGTCAGCGAGACCAGGCACAGTAAACCATAATTAAGGAGTTTTACGTTTAAACCTGAAACTTGGGCCTGAATAGGATCAAAAGCATGCAGTAACAAATCACGCCATTTCACCAGTACAATCACTGCGGTAATCACAACGATAGCGGCAGTTTGCCAGATATCGCTCCAGCTAACGCCAAGCATATCACCGAACAGAATATGATCGAGATGAACCTCTGGTTTGAGATAAACGTACAATACCAGCCCTGCTCCAAACATCCCTGAAAATACAATTCCCATCACGGTATCGCGCTTAATTCGGCTATTTTCTTGTAAATAACCGGTGGCCAGAGCACAAAAGAGCCCGGCAACAAAGGCACCGACGCCAAGCGGCAAACCGACCATCCAGGCCAGAACAATTCCCGGGAATACCGCATGACTCATGGCATCACCCATCAGCGCCCAGCCTTTTAGTACCAGGAAACAAGATAGCAGAGCGCAAGGAATAGCCACCAGAGTGGTCATCACCAGGGCGTTAATCATAAAATCAAACTGGAAGGGGGAGAGCAATGTCTCTACTAAGTTCATCGAGCAGACTCCATATTCAGACGTGCCCGACGACGACTAGCTATCAAGCCATGTTTGGGTGCAAATAAGAAGGCGATAAGAAATATCAGCGTCTGCAGAATGACAATAATGCCCCCGGTAGCCCCATCAAGAAAATAGCTAATCCAGGTACCCACTGCGCTGGTAAGCGTTCCGAGAGTGACGGATATTATCAGCAGTTTTGGGAATCTGTCAGTGAGCAAGTAAGCCGTTGCTCCCGGGGTCACAACCATACAAATCACCAGAAACGCCCCCACGGTTTGCAAGGCAGCAACGGTGGTGACAGAGAGCAGGGTAAAAAAGAGTCCCTTCAACCAGACCGGATTCAGTCCGATAGAACGGGCATGGTTTTCATCAAAAAAGGTGACCATCAGGTCTTTCCACTTCAGCAGCAAAATAGCCAGTGAAACGAAACCAATAATCGCGAGCTGGATAATATCTGAATGGTCTATCGCCAGAATATTACCTAGTACAATCGTTTGAATATTCACCGAGGTTGGATTGAGCGAGACCATAAATAGCCCAAGTCCAAAGAAGGATGAAAAGATCAGGCCAATTATCGTATCTTCCCGCAGCTTAGTGCGCTGATTTAAGAACAGCATGGTCGCGGCAGCCAGCCCGCCAGAAAAAAATGCGCCAATAGAAAAAGGTAGCCCTAGCATATAAGCGCCAGCGACACCTGGCACGATAGAGTGGGAGAGGGCATCACCGATCAGTGACCAGCCTTTTAGCATTAAGTAACAGGAGAGAAACGCACAGACTCCACCCACCAGGGCAGAAACCCAGATGGCATTGAACATGTAATTGTAGCTAAAAGGTTCAAGCAGCAAGGATATCAACTTACTCCTCCTTCGACGGAACGCGGATAAACGGACGCTCATCATCGGTGAGTACGCTGGTTTCCGAACCGGTTAATTTGACGTGGCGAAGTACACCACTAAATGCTTTTTCAAGATTTTCCTGGGTAAAGGTTTCCTGGGTCGGGCCGTAGGCCAGGATGGTGCCTTTCACCAGCACGGTGTAATCGCAGTAGTCGGTAACGGCACCCAGATTATGGGTGGAAACCAGCATAGTACGGCCTTCATTGCGCAGCTCACGCAGCAGCTGAATGATTTGCTCTTCGGTTTTGACATCAACTCCGGTAAACGGCTCATCCAGTAAAATAACCTGTCCATCCTGAGCGATAGAGCGGGCAAGAAAGACGCGTTTTTTTTGCCCGCCGGAGAGTTCACCAATTTGTCGGTGACGATACTCAATCATGCCAACACGTTCCAGGGCGTAATCCACTGCCTGTTTGTCCGCTTTACTGGCAATACGTAGCATGCCCATATGCCCGAAACGGCCCATCATGACTACATCTTCAACCAGCACAGGGAAGGTCCAGTCGACATCTTCAGACTGAGGAACATAAGAAACCTGATTACGGCGCAGAGCCTGGCGGGTTGGCTGGCCGAGGATAGAAATACTCCCCTGGGCGAGACGAACAAAACCCATAATTGCTTTAAACAGGGTCGATTTACCGGAGCCATTCACGCCAACCAGTGCGGCAATGGTGCCCGTAGGGATCTCAAAACTCGCATCCCTCAGCGCGGTATGGCCGTTACGATAAGTGACACTTGCGTTCTTCACCACAATGCCTGGCGTGCGACTCATTTTTTCATCCCTTTATTAATCCCGTTGGTGATAGTGCTGGTAGTGACATGCAACAGATCAAGATAGGTCGGTACCGGACCATCAGCAGCGCTTAAGGAATCAACATACAGTACGCCGCCATAATGCGCACCTGACTCACGGGCTGCCTGACGAGCAGGTTTATCCGAAATCGTACTTTCACTAAATATAGTCGGGATATTGTGCTGACGAACAGTATCAATCACTTTACGAACCTGCTGCGGCGTGCCCTGCTGGTCAGCATTAATCGGCCACAGATACAGCTCTTTCATATCAAGGTCACGCGCCAGATAGGAAAAGGCACCTTCACTACTCACTAACCAGCGTTTATCCGCAGGAATTTTTGCCAGTTCAGCGCGTAGGGGCTCGATAGTCTGGCTAATCTTCTGCTTATAGGCTTCAGCATTTTTCTTGTAGGTTTCTGCATTGTCGGGATCATATTTCACGAATGCGTCACGAATATTATCCACATAAATCAGCGCATTTTTAGGTGACATCCAGGCGTGGGGATTCGGCTTACCGTTATAAGGCCCTTCGGTTATTCCCGTTGGCTCAATACCGGTGGTGACGATAACTTCCGGTACGCCATTAAGGTGCTGATAAAATTTCTCAAACCAGATCTCAAGGTTCATACCGTTGGCGAGGATCAGATTGGCACCCTGTGCCCGGCGGATATCGCCTGGTGTCGGCTGATACTCATGAATTTCTGCCCCTGGTTTGGTTATCGACTCAACGTCCGCCGCGTCCCCTGCCACGTTTTTAGCCATATCAGCGATAATGGTAAAAGTAGTGACTGCTTTGAATTTTTCTTGTGCATGAGCTGGGAATTGCAACAGAGCCAGAACGAGACCGGCGAGAGTGATTATCTGTCTTATCCTGTTTTTTCTGGGCATCGTATTCTCTCTGAGGGGTGATTTATTCATCATTTATAGCATCTGCTATAAAACATAGCTTGTGCTATTTTTAAATGCAAATAATTATCACTTGGAAGTAAATAAGATGAGAGGTAGTGCGCAGAAATTCTGTGTGGCAGATAACAGAACACGGCTATCTGCCAGGGAGATGTTTACAGCCCGAGCTCGTCAAAATCAGAGGCAGAGTGGCGTTCAGCTAACTGCACGTCTCCCCATGATCGGTTAACTATACGGCCTCGTTTTACCGCCGGGCGACCGGCAATTTCCTCTGCCCAGCGCTGAACATGACTATAAGAAGCAATATCAAGGAAGTTAGCCGCTTCATAGAGTTCACCGCGAACCAGGTTACCGTACCATGGCCAGATTGCGATATCGGCAATGGTATACTCCTCACCCGCAATGAAACGGTTTTTGGCTAACTGTTTATCCAGGACATCCAGCTGACGCTTGGCTTCCATGGTGAAGCGGTTGATGGCGTACTCAATTTTTTCCGGTGCATAGTGATAAAAATGCCCAAAACCGCCGCCCAGATAAGGGGCTGAGCCTTGCAGCCAGAATAACCAGTTCAGTGTTTCTGTGCGGGCATGAATATCTTTTGGCAGGAAGTGACCGTATTTTTCTGCCAGATAGAGCAGAATAGCGCCGGACTCAAAGACGCGAATCGGTGGATTAGCGGAATTATCCAGCAATGCCGGTATTTTTGAATTAGGGTTCACGCCGACAAAACCACTGGAGAACTGATCGCCTGCACCAATGCTGATTAACCAGGCATCGTATTCGGCAGAGCTAACGCCCGCAGCCAGGAGTTCTTCGAGCAGAATCGTTACCTTCTGTCCGTTAGGCGTTCCCATCGAATAGAGCTGCAACGGGTGCTGACCAACAGGTAAGGTTTTTTCATGTGTCGGGCCAGAAATCGGACGATTAATATTAGAAAACTTTCCTGCTTCGGTGGTATTCCAGACCCAGGTTTTCGGAGGATGGTAGTGATGTTCAGACATAAGATGATTCGCCTTCTTCGCTAAGGGGGACTATTAATCATTACCCTGATATTGGCTATCAGGGAAGTAAATACCGACCATATCGCCAGAAATGCTAAATTTTATCGTTGCTTATGCGGGTTTCAGGTTTGGCTCCACAATACTGTAGATTTGCCCATTCAGCGCCGGGCTACTGGCCAGTTTAACCACTTCAGCAGCTACATCGGCACGCATCACCAGACCATGTACATCATCTGCCTGGGAGCGTTGTGCCTTACCTGTAGGCTCGCCATGCAACAGACCGCCGGGACGGAGAATAGCAAAATCCAGAGTACTGGTTTGCAGCCAGCTTTCAGCAAGCGATTTTTCCCGTACAGCCTGACCAAATCCTGCTTTATAGCGAGGGGAAAGATAAGCCCAGCTATCGCCGCAGCCCAGAGAGGTGACCAGCACCATACGTGAAATCCCGGCTTGTTCAGCCGCGTTGATAACGGTGCGGTGCGCCAGATAGTCTTGCGCTCCACCCATTGTTGAGATAACCGTTGCTCCGGCTCCTGCCTGCTGACATACCTCGGCAACCAGATTCTCATCACAGGCGTCACCCACCAGAACCGTTGCGCCTTGCTCACGCAGGTATTGGGCTGCCTCTTCTTTTCTGACGACCGCGATAACCGGTTGCGATGCTTTAAGTGCCTGTAAAGCGGTTAGCAGGCCTACACCCTTACCACCGGCACCAAAAATTAACCAAGGCGTCATGCACTTTTCCTCTGAATTACGTATTCGTTATTACTGCTCTTAGTAACAGCATCGCGTAACTGAAGAAGTGGTGCAATATATAATATTTTCTCTGGTCCGGGAGCTTATAACGCCTGGAACAAGAGCCGGATCAATGGATACTTGTACTCAATCGCCCTCTATTTCTGCTACGCGCTTCAGCCTTCGTACTTTTGTCTCCTGAAAATAAAAGCCGTTTTGATGCTGCCTTGAATGATTGTTAGTGATTCACTTCACATTTTTATTAATGCAATACTTGTATGGTAGTATCTCTGTTGCGTAAATTAGCAACAATGAGTTGATGCCACTTATGTTGTAGGAAGAAAAAATGAAAATTGTCAGTGCTGAAGTCTTTGTGACATGCCCTGGTCGTAATTTTGTCACGCTGAAAATTACTACCGATTGCGGATTAACCGGGTTAGGCGATGCGACTCTGAATGGACGTGAATTGTCTGTTGCATCATATTTAAAAGATCATTTATGTCCGCAGTTGGTTGGGCGTGATGCCAGGCGTATTGAAGATATCTGGCAGTTTTTTTATAAAGGAGCCTACTGGCGTCGTGGTCCGGTGACGATGTCAGCGATTTCAGCGATTGACGTTGCGCTATGGGATATCAAGGCCAAAGCTGCAAATATGCCGTTATATCAACTTTTGGGTGGTGCATCCCGAGAAGGCGTCATGGTCTATTGCCACACCACCGGACACAGTATTGATGAAGTACTGGATGACTATGCGCGCCATAAAGAAGAAGGTTTTAAGGCGATTCGTGTTCAGTGCGGTATACCGGGCATGAAAACAACATACGGTATGTCAAAAGGCAAAGGCCTGGCCTATGAACCGGCAACAAAAGGTGAGTGGCCTGATGAACAGCTATGGTCAACAGAGAAGTACCTCGATTTTACGCCAAAATTATTTGAGGCCGTTCGTGATCGATTCGGTTTTGACGAACACCTTTTGCATGACATGCACCATCGCCTCACGCCTATTGAAGCTGCTCGATTTGGTAAAAGCGTGGAAGATTATCGTCTGTTTTGGATGGAAGACCCGACCCCGGCCGAAAACCAAGCCTGCTTCCGCCTTATTCGCCAGCATACCGTCACGCCTGTTGCCGTAGGTGAGGTCTTTAATAGTATCTGGGATTGCAAGCAACTCATTGAAGAGCAGCTGATTGACTATATTCGTACCACGATAACGCATGCTGGTGGAATAACAGGTATGCGTCGTATTGCTGATTTTGCTTCTCTCTATCAAGTTCGTACTGGCTCACATGGACCCTCTGATTTATCGCCAGTATGTATGGCCGCAGCCTTGCACTTTGATCTCTGGGTTCCAAACTTTGGTGTTCAGGAATATATGGGCTATTCCGAGCAGATGCTGGATGTTTTTCCGCATAGCTGGACGTTTGATAAGGGTTATATGCATCCCGGAGACAAACCTGGTCTGGGAATCGATTTTGACGAAAAACTGGCAGCAAAATATCCCTACGAACCCGCATATTTGCCTGTCGCCCGTCTTGAAGACGGTACCTTATGGAACTGGTAAAAAAAATATAACAGGAAAGTTTATTATCCTACATCTTACCTTAGGAATATTATTATGGTTAGCTCAGTTGATATCAATAATAAGGCTGATAATACTCAAGAGATTAAACGTGTTGCGACCGCCTCTGCAATAGGGACGGCAGCTGAATACTATGATTTCTTTGCCTATGGAACTGCGGCAGTTTTATTTTTTGGACATTTATTTTTCCCTAGCGATGACCCATTAGTGAGTACTCTTGCTGCATTTGCAACCTATGCTGTTGGCTTTTTAGCGCGACCATTAGGGGGTATTGTCTTTGGCCATATGGGCGACAAAATAGGCAGGAAGAAAGCATTAGTTGTCACTATATTGATAGTCGGTTTGGGTACTTTCTGTATTGGTTTATTACCGACTTACCAGGAAATTGGTATCTGGGCACCTATCGCATTAATCTTTATCCGTGTTCTGCAAGGTTTTGGTGTCGGCGGCGAGCAGGCGGGTGCTGTATTAATGACAGCGGAATATTCAACACCTGAGCGAAGAGGATTTTTTGCCAGTTGGGTACAGATTGGCGCGCCAGCAGGATTTTTATTACCAATGGCGCTGTTTGCCTTATTAAATAGCTTATTAACTCCTGAAGAGATGATGGATTACGGCTGGCGTATTCCATTCCTGCTAAGTTTGTTGTTAGTTCTTATCGGTTTGTTTATTCGTTTGCGAATTGATGAGTCACCGGTTTTCACCAAAATTCGTGAAACAAAAGCCGTAACATCACGTCCTGTTGTAGAGGTTGTACGTAAGTATCCAGGCATTGTTGTAAAAGGCGTCTGTGCTAAATTGATTGAAGCCTGTGCATTTGCGATGTTTACCGTCATCGTTCTGGCATATGCGAAAGCGAATAATCTCAATACCACGATATTAATGGATGCCATGATTGTCGCTGTCTTACTGGAAATCGTTGCGATACCCATGATGGGGGCATTATGTGACAAAATAGGCCGTAAACCTGTCTTTATTGCTGGTGCTGTTCTGCAAGTATTATTTATTATTCCGTTCTTCCTGATGATTAATCAGGATAGTTACTGGCTTACTCAAATTGCGATGATTTTAGCTCTGACATTTGGTCATAGTATGTGTTATGCCCCACAAGCATCCTTCTTCCCTGAACTCTTCCCTACTCGCATTCGCTGTAGTGGAATAGCATTAATCTGGCAAGTAGGATCGTTGATTGGTAGCGGTATTTTAGGGCTGGTAGCAATAAAAATCTTGCAAGTGACCGGCGGCCATTATTATGGGCTGGCAGGATATGTCATTGTTCTTGGCATTATATCCGTGATAGGTCTTGCACTGATGCCGGAAACAGCACCACTAAAACTTAAGCGTGAACTTCACGATTGGGGTACAGATAAAGAATAACCTGAACCAATCACCCGGTATTAAATATACCGGGTGATGATATTTGCCTTAATGTTTTAATACATGCCCCAGGAGTCATATGTTAACGCTACCCTATCAACGTAATCATCTTAAAACAAAAATTGTTCATATTGGATTTGGCGCTTTTTATCGTGCCCATCAAGGGGTTTATACCGATATTCTGGCTCATGGCTATCAAAGTGACTGGGGGTGCTGCGTTGTAAGTTTAAACAGTGGTATAAAAACTATCGCTGACCTTAATCATCAGAATAAATTATATACTGTGGCTGAAATGTCTCCTGCGGGCTGGGCAATACGTACTGTTGGGGTTGTTACCCAGGCATTACAAGCTCACACGGATGGCTTAGAGAGCATACTGGCAGTGCTTTCTTCACCTGATGTTGCCATTATATCGTTAACGATTACTGAGAAAGGATATTATTACTCCTCGACTACGGGTGAGTTAATCTTTGAACATCCTATTATCGCTGCGGATTTACTGAATCCTGAACATCCGGTCTCTGCAATAGGCGTTATCGTCGCTGGACTTGCCCGACGTAAAGCTCTTGGTCTGGCGGGGGTCAGCGTCATGTCATGCGATAATATGCCGTCAAATGGAGATATTACACGAAGGGTTGTACTGGCCTATGCTCATTCTATCGATATCACACTGGCTGGGTGGATTGAGAATAATGTCAGTTTCCCCTCAACAATGGTCGACAGAATTGTGCCAGCCATGAATCAACAAACGCTTGATAATGTCGCTAATTTAACGGGTTATTACGATCCGGTTGCTGTGGTTTGTGAGCCATTCAGGCAATGGGTGATCGAAGATAATTTTATTTCTGGCAGACCTGCATGGGAAAAAGCAGGGGCTGAATTAGTCGAAGATGTTATACCCTTTGAAGAAATGAAACTGCGAATGCTCAATGGCAGTCACTCTTTTCTTGCCTATCTGGGATATCTGGCTGGTTATTCTCAGATTAATCTTTGTATGGATGACGTTAATTTTCGTCAGGCAGCACGGCAATTTATGCTTAAAGAGCAATCCGTGACTTTAAAAGTTACTGGAGTTGATTTTAATTTATATGCAGAAAATTTACTTTCCCGATATGAAAACCCGGCACTGGCACACCGGACGCAGCAAATAGCAATGGACGGTAGCCAGAAACTACCCCAGCGTATGCTGGATTCTATTCGCTGGCATTTACAGCATAACTCGCCGTGGCCGCTTTTGGCGCTAGGTGTGGCAGGCTGGATGCGTTTTGTCGGTGGAGTTGATGAGTCCGGAAATTCAATCGAAGTAAGCGATCCTTTATACACTGAGATTGCGGAAAAGGTTAAAAAAAGTGAGCAAGGAAGTTCTCGTGTGCAGGCATTGCTCGAATTAACAGCTATTTTTGGTGAGGATTTACCGAAGAACCAAGAGTTTATTTCAAAAATAAATGATGCATATAGCATGCTGCTTGAAAAGGGATCCAAAAAGACAGTTCTATATTATATGACAGGATCCTGAAGATTCACTTGGTTTAAGTGAATTATAGCGGCTCATCTGAGATAACCGACAGGCGTAAATAGACAGACTCTATTGTTCGGTTATCTTTATAAAAAGACTAAATAACTTAAAAATTAATAACTACTTGTCACTAAACCAATCACTGTTTTCTTGTTGAATAAGCTGCACGGATTGACTTATTTCATCTAAATGACGGGTCATCGCTATTTCTACTTGGTCGGGGCTGCGCTTTTCTAATCCGGTAAAAATATCGGTATGCTGTTGCAGCAACATTTCTAACGGAGAAATATGATCGAGGCTTAAATAGCGTACACGATCGATAGTCGCTTTAATATTTTCAACGGTATCCCAGGCTAGCTGGCATTCGGCTATCTGCGCCAGTTGCTGATGAAAATCATCATCTAACAGAAAAAAATCATTAATCTTGTTGTGTTCAATCGCCGTATGTTGCTGCTTAAGATTATGTTCTAACTGATAGAGTTGCTCGGTTGTGACCCGGGTTGCTGCACGGCGAACAACAGCGCATTCAATAGCCTGACGTACAAAACATCCATTCAGAACGTGGGATAATGAAATTTTATTAACATAACTCCCCCGCTGAGGACGGATCTGAATCAAACCATTCTCGGCAAGCTTAATGAAAGCTTCCCTGACAGGCTGGCGTGAAACATTGAATCGAACGGAAACTTCCTTTTCTGATAAAGGTGTTCCAGGAGCAATCAGACAGTGCACAATATCTCTGCGTAAAATACGATAGATTTGCTGATTAACAGCCTGGGTCGGATTAAGGAGTGTTTCTTCAGCCATCAGCGTTTGCTTCATTTGCGATTAATTTTCTAAATCTACCATGATTCTTGCATACAGCCCATATTATCGGCCTGCATCTTTCAGACTTCAAGTTGCCTGACGCGAACTCAGTTCTACCAACCGAACCACATGTCCCATCTATGCTTATCGTGCACTTCACTCAGTATCAGCAGGCAACTTGAATTATTTTGGGTGCAGACTTACCGGTTATCTGAACTTTCTATTTTGTCATCAATACGTTGCAGCATATAGCTATAAAATGGATTCGATGAAATACGCATCAAAGAGTCCATGCCCACGCTTAAGACCGACCGTTCACCGCGGGCGGTAATGGTCCCCAGGCTGGCACCGTATTGATCCGGGTTTTCAGGATAACGGCCATAGAGTGAATCACTCATTGGGAAAGGTAACGCCACATGAGATAACGAGAAAATATCGGGTGGATAGGCTAACCCGGTCGGCGCAACGGTTTCGTTGACCTGACCCGCCAGGGTCGTTAACGCCATAGTTTCATCACTTTTTGGCGAAACGTTGGTGATAATCGTTACGCTGTAATTCCGCGGTGGTGGCGGTAATAAACGAGTTAACGCGGTATAAGAAGAGGTTCTCAGTAAAAGGCCGATATTTGCTGCATGATTTAAATCGAATAATACAACTTCACTGCCATTCTTGGGTAAGTGGTTATATAAAGCGGTTACCACTGCTCGAGTACTGACGGTTGAGTCCATTAATGACTGGAAGGTTAAAATAGGGGGAAGCTGATCGAGTCGGTTATTTCTCGCATCGCGTGCAATTTGTTGCTGTAAGGCAGTGGTCAGTAAATAGGACTGCCGCCCGCCATTAACCGGGAATGAATTATATTTAAAGGGGTTAAACTCTGGCACGATCCCGAGCCAGGCGGATTTGGCGAAAGCGGGAAAGATAGCGGGCCAGCCAGCGACGCCCGCAAAACGGGCAAAGCTGGTAACGCCTATCATCGGAGATATCAGAATCACCCGATCGGGTTTTGCCAGTCTCGGGTTCTCCAGCGAGTCCAGCGTATATTTCATCGCCAGTGCACCGCCATTTGAGAAACCCACGATATGCAGGGGTACGCCCGGACCACTCAGAACCCTGGCTTTACGAACCGCAAGGCGTGTCGCGGCTAACCAATCCTGCCATTTCACATCCGTCAATGCGCCAGGGACTGTGCCATGCGCCGGTAGGCGGATACCAATCGCAACATAGCCATGCTGGCTATAGTTCTCAGCGATATGGCGCAAGCTATAAGGGGTGTCAGTTAGTCCATGCAGTAAGACAACCGCACCTTTTGGCGCGCCCTTGGGGTGAAGAATATAAGAACGATTCCAGTCGCTACTAAAATGAGGTGGATAAATGGTACTGCCAGAATGATAACGGTTTGAGGGTGTCCGGGCTTCGGGCTCTAACTTATCGGTGACATTGGTTTTCACTTCCTCAAAAAGCTGATTTTCAGCTTTCACATAATCACCCCAATCGGATTTATCAATTTCAGCTGCGTCCATCTCATCCGGAACAAAGGTATGCCAGAGCTCGAGTTTCGGTCCTCGTTGCGTATCGTAAATTCTTATTGACAGCAGAGTCAGTAAAATCACAATTACCAGCAATACAATCCGTATAGCCCAACGTCTGATCACACGATTAGACATATAATACCTCCATGTATATATGATTATATCTAGCGTACGTCAATTTCCTCAGGATGTTTTTCGAGGATGTTTTCTATAATAAAATAAAATCCTTTTACAACGGATAGTGATGAAAATCAGATTGCTATTAGTTTTACCATGAGGTGTATTACAAAAGTAAGTGGAAATATAAAAATAAATTATCAAGGGATTAAGTTATGTATCTTAATGGCTCTTATAATATCCTATTATCGCGCGTTATATTTTTAACAGGGCCACATGGCTGCTCCCATAATCGCTAAATCACCGCTATTTTTACGAAGGGCGGGCAGGCGGGCTGGCGTTATTTTTCCATCAAAAGCAATAGGTAAGTCGGCAGGGATCTGGGCTATTTTGTCCAGTACCGTGATATCAAATTCTCCGCCACCGGCAGGAGCACTTAAGATTAGCACCCCATCGATACTGTCAAATAAATGAATATAATCAGTTGGTTGGTTATTTATCCCAAAAGCCAGATAGGCTTTCGAACCACAGTTTTGTATCGTCTGAATCAGCGCTTCAGGATGAAGACAGGACTCAGGATGAAAGGCGACCCAGCGCGCCCCTAATGTAGCGAATTTTTCCGCCCAAATTTCAGGATTATTCACCATCAGATGGACATCAATAGGCTTGCTGGTAAATGTTTTTAAACGAGAAAACAATGAAATATTAAGCCCGTAGGCCTGAGTAAAGTGGCCATCCATAACATCAAAATGCAGCGATTCAATGGCTGAGATAACTGTTTGAATATCGCGTTCAATATTCAGAGGATCTGCAGCATAAACACTGGCTGAAATATTCATGCTGCCGTTTCCTCATTTTCCCAGGCCGCTTTACGTAAATCAGCCGGAGTAAGATCACGTGCAGCAATAATACTTCCATCGCATTCACCGTTGCGGAAGACAGTAATATTATCAGCGACATCTAATAATTCCTCTTCTTCGCTGGAAACCATCACCACGCAACAGCCACTTTCAGCCAGCTGATAAATAATTTTATAAATATCCGCTTTGGCGCCGATATCGACGCCTTTAGTCGGTTCATCGAGTAACACTAAAGTCGCATCCTGGGCAATAACTCTGGCCAGTAATACTTTTTGTTGATTACCTCCCGAAAGTGAGCGAATGGGGCCGTGTAAGTTTCCTAAAGTATTCATTTTTGCCAGCAAAGTCGAAGCAGACTTTTCGGCTGCATCATGATTCACCCATCCGAGGTGACGAAAACGCTTTAAAATAGGTAAGGTTGCATTGGCAAAACTGGACATTAACGGAATAAAACCGTCTTTTTTACGCTCTTCGGTCAGATAGGCGATACCTGACTGTATTGCTTTAGCGGGGGTACTGGGATGATAGTTCTTATGAGAAAGTTGAATACTGCCACTGACTACGGTTTCAAGACCAAACAGAGTACGGCATAAACGTGTTCTGCCTGCACCCGCTAACCCATAGACACCTAAAATTTCGCCACGAAATGCCTGTAAGTTAATATTTTTTAGCCTGTCTGTTTTGAGATTTTCAACAGAGAGCCAGGGACGAGTCTGCGCACCACGAATAATATCGCGCCGATTGGCTGATTGCTCATAAACAGCGGCGTTACCAACAATAGCTTCAACAATAGCCGCTTTACTGAGGCTCTGTTTATCGGCGCTATAAATGACTTTTCCGCCACACATGACGGTGGCTTTATCACAGACGCGTAATACTTCATCCAGTTTATGAGAGACTAAAACAATGCCAATATTTTTTGCTTTCGCAATGCGTTGAACGGCATTTAATAATTCTTCAGCCTGTGCGCCTTCCAGAGCGGTGGTGGGTTCATCTAAGAATAAAAATCGGGCATCACGGTCCAGGTTGGTCACCACTTCCAGCATTTGTTTCTCTGGATGTGAAAGCTCTTTCACCAATGCCGTTGGCTGGAAATCAAGCTGATATTCTGCCAGAACGGTTTCTGTATGCGCTATCATCCCTTTTTCATCTAAAAAGCCACCGGCTTTTCTTAGTTCCCGCCCAAGAAAGAGATTTTGCCAGACACTCATACCTGGAATAAGTCTGAGTTCTTGATAAACACAGGCAATACGCTGATTTAATGCATCTCTTGGAGAGGAAAGATGAACAGGGACATCACCAATTAAAAGCTCACCGCTATCGGGCGTGTTAACGCCAGCGAGAATTTTTAATAACGTCGATTTTCCCGCACCATTATGGCCAAACAAACCATGGATCGTGCCGGGTTCTACACAGAAATCAACGCCGTGTAATACCTGTACACCAGAAAATCCGATTTTTATTTGTTGAGCAATATAATTCATCTTTCAATCTTCTCTGGCGAATAGCTACGGATACCCCTGATAATTCGCGTAGCCTTGTCGCTACGCGAATTATTCAAGGGCCGAGATTAATAAGCAGAACCAATAACAGTGGCGGCGTTATCCTTATTAACCAATAACGGCGGGTTATTGATCATGTCAGGGACTGTTTCACCGTTCAGGCTCTTCTTAACGCTTTCCACGAGGATTTCTGCCAGTTTGACAGGCTCTTGAATTGCACCAGCTTTCAGCACGCTATTATCCTGAATCGCTTTAACGCCTTCTTTATCGACAAAGCTGTAGAGTTTGACGCGGTCTTTCGCACCCAGTTGATTAATTGCGGCTAATGCTCCGATTGCTGCGGGCTCGGTATCAGAGAATACGACGGTAATATCGGGATTGCCCTGTAGCATTTCTGTTGTGACTTTTAGCGAAGTAGTCTCTTCAACTTTACCGTTTACCAGGGCAACAAATTTAACGTTTTTATTCACAGCCAGGGCATCTTTAAAACCATCATCACGAGCATTAGCTGAAACCGAGGTAGGCTCACCGACAATACCGATAATGGCCGAGCCATCCGGGCCGATTTCTTTCAGTAATGCTTCACCGATTAAACGCCCACCTTCACGTTGATCTGTCTGTACGCCTTGTACCACAGTCACATTCTGTAGTTTCATACTTTCACTATCGGGCAGTAAGTTGATAGTAAAAGCCGGGATATTGGCTTTATTCAACTGATTAATGCCTGCCACACAAGGGCCGGAAGACACACAGTTTACGGCCACAGCATCTACTTTCTGCTGAATAAAACTTTCCACCTGAGAGAGTTGTTTGGCATCGTCATTATCGGCAATGGAGATTTTTATATTCATGCCCTGGGCTGCCGCACTATCCTCAAAACTCTTTTTCATTGCCACATAATACGGATTAGTTAAGTTAGGTAATGTGACTCCCAGAGTTTTCCTGGCGGGTTCATTGGTGGTCTGTTTATCATCCTCGCGGTTACAGCCGGACAGCGCTGTGACAGCCGCAAGAATTAAAATACCGACGGATAACTTCTTACTATTTTGCATGTGTATCCCCTTCTTGTAAGGTACTTTGGTTTTCGTTTTTTATGGGTGCAGCGTGAAGTGTTTTCCTGGATTTCAGCCAGGGCAGTGTTAATTTTCTTGAAGAGCGAAGCGTGTCGAAAGTGACACCGAACAGGATGATGAGGCCGATAACCAAGGGTTGCCAGTAAGCACTGACGTTCATCACATTCATTAAGTTTGAAATTGCGGCGATAAGCATCGCACCGATCATTGCGCCGATAATGCTACCGGTTCCGCCAAACAGACTGACTCCACCGACTACTGCACCGGCAATAGAGAAGAACAGTTCATCGCCACGGCCTGCGGTCGGGTAGCCTGTCATCAGTCTTGAACCATAAATTAAGCCACCACAAGCAGCGCACAGGCCTGAAATGGAATACACCAGCAGGGTAATGCGTGGGATACTGATCCCGGAAAGTCTTGCTGCATCCGCATTACCACCTACGGCATAGATATGCGTGCCCGTGACGGTGCGGCGTAAGAAAATAACCGCAATCACCACTGCAATCAGCAAGGCAATAACCGGGAAGGGAATACCTAATGGTTTTGACTGACCAATTAAGCTGTAGCCAATTTGTGTTACACGAATAGACTCAGCGCCGGTAATAATTTGCGGAATAGACGCAGCGACTCCCATCATGGCAAAGGTCACGATAAACGGCGGTACTCCGGTACGCTCAATGATTAAACCATTAACAAAACCGGTCAGTGCCCCGACCGCGAGCACTATCGGTATAGTTAATTGCCAGGATATACCAAACTTTTCCATTAATAGTGCGGCGACCACACAGGTCATCGCTACAATCGAACCGCAGGAAAGATCGATACCTCCAGTCAGCAATACAAATGATTGCCCCAGGCAGAGAAACGCAATGACCGCGCCATTGAGCAGGAGGATCATAATATTAGAGACGGTTAAAAAGTTGGGTGAGGCAATAAATCCACCTATCATCACCAGGATGAATACCACTGCTATTCCTGTTTCAGCAGGAACTCTAAAGGGTTTTGTCCGAGGTTTGGTGTTGTCTTGAGTGCTCATTAATCTTCTCCCAGACTGCTGTTAACGCGTAACTGATAATTTTCAAGAACTTGTCGGCTGTCATATTGTGGCTCTGCGGCTATTTCCAGAGGGCAGCTCCAGCGCTCAGCCATCTCTGCATTACTCAATTTTAATACCGCGGCAGCCGCCTGCACCGCGGCACCTGCGGCGGCAGTTTCGCCAACCGGGGAGATATAGACCGTTTTCCCGGTAAGGTCGGCAAGTATCTGACAGTAGGCTTTTGATTTTGCACCGCCCCCCGTAATGACCAGGCGACCGTCGCTGATAAAGTTATGTTCTGCGAGTTTTTTACCGCCTGAAAGCAGTCCACAGAGCACGCCTTCAATGGCTGCCCGGGCAATATCATTTGCGGTGGTAGTGGTCAGGATGCCGTGTAATTGCCCCGTCTGGTGCGGTAAATTCGGCGTACGTTCGCCATCCAGCCAGGGCAGGAGCGTCAGACCGTGGGCACCGGGCGTGGCTGTCAGAGCCAGTTCATCAAATTCAGCGGTGGTAGCACGTAAGATACGGCGAAAGGTATCTGTGACTTTGGCGGCATTGAGCGTGGTTATCATCGGCATAAACTGACCGGTTGCGTCAGCGTAGCCATTAATTGTGCCGCTGGTATCGATAATTCCTTCGGGGCTAATACCATACAGTGTGCCGCTGGTACCAATAGAGATAGCCATATCACCCGGTAACAGATTCATGCCCAGCGCGGCAGACATATTATCCCCGGTACCGACACCGACAATCGCCCCGGTGAGTTGCTCAAATCCCGCCTCTGCAATCACTTTCCCGGCGGGCTGGCTGGAGGGAATAATGGCTGGCCAGCGTGCCAGCCAGTCAATATCCGGATTAACCAGCTCAGCTAATTGTGGCTGCCAGGTATTGTCAAAAGGATTGAAATAACCGGTTCCTGACGCACCGCCTCGTTCGGTAACAAAGCTGCCACTGAGTTTGTACACCAAATAATCAAACGGCAGCATAATTCGGTGGCTGGCTGCAAGTAGTCCCGGGCAGTGCGCTTCTGTCCATGCCAGTTTAGAAATGGTCATCGCCGGGCCCGGAACCGATCCGGTTAATGCCGCCCATTGCCATGCAGGGAATTTGTCAGATAGTTCCTGAGCTTCGGGAGCGGACTCAGTATCATTCCAGAGTTTTGCGGGACGTAGTGGATTGTCGTGTTTATCGAGGATAACCAGCCCGTGCCCCTGACCACCGACGGCAAGACCGGCAATTCTCGGCCACCAGTCACGGAGTTCATGCAAGGCAATTTTCAGCGCTTCCCACCAGACAGTCGGATCTTGCTCACTGCAAGGCGGCGTCGACGGTGGGTGGGGAGCCTTTGCCTCTGCGACTACTGCGCCTGTTTTCAGGTCACGCAGCATCACAGTGCATGATTGAGTCGATGAGTCTATACCCGCAACAATATCCCGCATCATGGTCATTACCCCTGCGCTGAGTTATGCAGCTGTTTTAAACTGTCTTGTGCATGCTTACCGACTGCACCTGCTGGATGAGTATAGAAGAATGATTCCCATTCATAGCCTCGCATCTGACGGGTGATTTCCACCAATACATCAGTCAGCGCAGAGAATGAAAGAGTACAGCCCGTCGCGACTACACCGCCTAAATCGCAATTTTTCGCCAGTGGAATGGTCAGGACATAGTCTGCCAGCTGTGCGAATTCAGATTGAGGATTAGCCGTTACCACGATCAGTGATTTGCATAATTTTTTTCCAAGGCGACAGAAATCATTCAGCTCTTGTGAGCTGCCGCCCTTTGAGAACGCCAGAATAAGGTCATCTGCGGTTAAGGCTCCCATACCGCCGTGTAGCCCATCACTAGGAGGAAGATGGAATGCGGGAGTGCCGCAGACAGAAAAAAGGTGGGCGGAACGATGAGCGACGGCGCCACTGGTACCGCTACCGGTGACCAGTATTTTGCCTTTGCAGTCGGCAATCGCCCGGGCTGCATCATGGAAAACAGGTTGTTCGAACAGGGATCGGATAGCATTTACGGCCTGGAGGTCATTCTCTATGACGCCTTGCGCTATTTTTGCGATATCAAGTTGTTTACTCATTTGATTGCACTCTTTGCTCATTTGATTGACTCTAACATACCCTGGAGGTATCAGGCGTCAAGTGTGCGCGTATACTTATCAAATGAGCACATCATTATTCATGCAACAACAGGCTGTCATTGCATGAATACAGTGATTAAGTTATCAAATATGGGTTAAGGGAGGGGGACGAAGACGTCTCTGGCGACTAGACGGTTAACAGATAACGAGCGACACCGGCATCCGTCACCAGGGTGCTGACCCAGTGACCTTTTAGCGTTGCGGCAATGGCTTCACGTTTCTCTAAACCACCGGCAATCGCCACTACCTGGCGGACTTTACGGACTTGTTCCGCCACCATAGACAGACCAACCTTATCTAAAGGAGAAGGAATAGCGTTTCCATCGCGGTCGATGATAGTGGTACAGATATCTGCGCAGACGCCAGCCTGCAAGACCTCTTTTTTCCATTCCTCAGGGAAGGTATGGAACATACAGGACTCTGCGGGTGACCAGGAGCCTATTCCGGTGAGCAGGACATCCAGCGAGTCATACATTTTATGGACCGCGGCGATACTCGGCTCCAGCAATAAATTCTGTGCCGTTTCGGGGTTATCGACCCACATAGGGACATAGATAGGATAGGCTTTCCCGCCGCCAATAGCGGCAATACGGTGGACGAGTTCAATAGAGTTATGTGTGAACTCCATTCCGGGTTGTGCGCCCGCGGCTTGCACTACTTTTAGCATAGGCAGTACGGTCAGGGCGTCTGCTACCGCAGAAAGTACCCGGCCAGAGGCAATGCCAACATGCATGCCTGGTTTAAGGATCTCTTCAACAACCGATGCTCCGAGCTTACCTAACTGTTCAGTCAGTGCGCCTGAGGGTAGGTCCGGACCTGCCAGTACCACGGCCTCATCGAGATTGAATTTTTTCTTAATTTGCTGTGACAGCTCAACATCGATAACTTGCTGGTCTTGAATGACGAATTTAACCAGACCCCGTTCGATGGCATCATCTATCAAACGAGCAACGCGAAAGCGCGAGATAGCCATCTCTTCAGCAATCTGACTTTTCGTCTTACGTTCAATAAAGTAGGCTTTTGCTACAGTGATAGCCTGAATGGTGGAAAGAGGCAGGTTAGTCACAATGTTTTACTCCCGGCTATCATGCAATATGAGTGCGATGCTCTATCAAATGAGCAAATTTTACAAGTAATCTCAGAGTATGGAAACGACTTATATTGATCTAAGGCCGCTGTAGCAGCATTAAAGCCGTACTCTCATCGGTGATCAATACCGTCGCATTTCCACCGGATAACAGGGCATGAAGAGCGGGGACTTTATCTTTACCGCCGGCGATGCAAATACGCTCCGGGATCTGCTGTAATTTTTCGAGCGTGATCCCTATCATTTTATTATCCAGTTCACCGAGAACCGCGTGACCTGATTTATCAAAAAACCGTCCCGCCATCATACCGACAGCGCCTGCTTGCTGGTAAGGTAGGGCTTCATCTTGCTCTAAATAACCGCTGATAAAAGCCATGCTCTGTGGCCCTAAGTCAGCCATTCCGAAAACGATTTTGGAGCAGGAGTGCAGCAGGGAAAATTTCTCTTTAATACTTTTCTCTGCCATTAACGCCTCTTTTAGCGCGTAGCTTGAGACGATACCGGGAGCGTGAAGATTGACGCAGCGAGCGTGTAACCGGGTGGCCATATTTGCAGTACAGCGCTCCGTGGAGGATTCATAGGCGCCCATCGCGCTACCCGCCGCCTGGACGATGGTCAGGTTGGGAAGTGTCATTTCAGGCACCGTTTCTGACATCGCCAGTACCGTTTTTCCCCAGCAGACGCCGAGAATATCTTCCGGCTTGATGACCGAGGTGAGATAGCGGCCTGCGGCTCGCCCGATACGTTCATAATCCTGGCCAATGCCGCCATCATCGGGAACGACAATCACCGTTTCTAACGGGTAGCGCGCTTTGAGTTCGCGAGCCCCGCGTACGGCTGAAAGATGTTGCGGAGCGACGCTTATCGAGACTATGCCTTCATCCCGGGCGGCCTGGAGCATTTTCACCACCGTCGTGCGTGAAACATGTAATAAGTCTGCAATAGCTTGCTGGGTCATACTTTCTTCATAGTAGAGCCAGGCAGCCCAAATTAATGGATTACCATGAAATTCAACGGGAACATCTGCAACTTTATCGTTAACCAGCTGATGACCAGGGTATTCCATGATTTTTATCCGTTAATTTTCCAGAGAGTGGCTTGATTGTGCCTGCTTGATGGTATCCGCGTCATCTTAAACTGTGCGGATAGTGACAAATGTCACGCTATGTTAATCATATGTTGCCCTGTAATTGACAAAAGTTTTTATAAAATGCCATATGTCACCACGCGAACGATCCAGTAAGTATTCTTATCACCGGAGCAAACAGCATGACGACAAACTCAATTAAAAATCTTGATGTGCGTGAATCTATGGTTCGTACCTGCTTAAAAATGAATGAAGTCGGTATCAACCAGGGGACATCAGGAAATTTATCGGTACGTATTGAGGGTGGTTTTCTGATAACGCCGAGTTCAATGCCTTATGAACAAATGCAGCCAGAGGATATTGTCGAGATGGGGTTTGATGGTAGCTGGGAAGGGCTGCATATTCCCTCATCAGAATGGCGTTTTCACTTGGATATTCTGGCGGCGCGTCCGGAACGCAATGTGGTGCTGCATACCCACTCAATGTATGCCACAACGCTCGCGATTCATCATAAAGAGATCCCGGCTTTTCACTATATGATTGCCGTTGCCGGGGGGAGCACTATCCGTTGCTCACCTTATGCCACTTTTGGCTCACAGGAGCTCTCTGACGTTGCGGTTAAAGCCTTAGAAGGTCGTGATGCCTGTCTGTTAGGGCAGCATGGACAGATAGCCATTGGAACGACTCAGGACAAAGCATTATGGCTGGCGATTGAAGTAGAAACGATTTCTCGCATGTATGTCCAGGCGCTGTCTCTGGGTGAGCCACCGATTCTTGCTGATGAAGAGATCCAGCGCGTAATTGAAAAGATTAAAACTAGCGGCTATGGGTTAGCTGAAAAGCGCAGTGCGATCAGGACAGTTTAATTTTGCAGGTAAAGCGAGCGTTATGGCACAAAATTAAAGCTTTTCTGCACAACCTCCTTCGGACATCTTCGGTAGGCTAAAGATCTTGTTTACCCCGTGGGATCGAAGATGAAAAAGATAATGACAATATCGGCTGTTGCTCTGTTGAGTTTCAGCGCCAACAGCTTTGCGGCGAACAATTTTACCGTCACCAGTACCGATATGAGCGGCGATAAACCCTTATCACAGCAGCAAGTATTTAACGATTTTGGTTGTTCAGGGCAGAATATATCTCCGCAACTGGCATGGGCTAACGCACCTGAAGGCACCAAAAGTTTTGCCATCACCGCCTACGATCCCGATGCGCCAACCGGTAGCGGCTGGTGGCACTGGACAGTGGTTAATCTTCCAGCAACCACCACCAGTCTGCCAGCAGGTGCCGGGGATAAGCTAAAACCGCAGTTACCGGCGTCAGCAGTACAGGGACGTAATGATTATGGTTATGCCGGGTTTGGCGGCGCTTGCCCACCACCTGGTGCGAAACCGCATCGTTATCAGTTTACCGTCTGGGCATTAAATACCGATAAGTTACCGTTAGATAACCAGTCGAGCGGTGCTATGGTAGGCTATATGCTCAATAATGCGGCCCTGGCGAAGGCCGAAATGACGGTTAAATTTGGACGATAAAATGCAAGCTAACGCGGTGTCAAAGGTGCAGGTACGCTTTAATCGGCTGACGTCTACCGAAGTCCATTCCAGCCGTCTGCATCATTTGCACCGTGTTAAACTGTTCTCCGCCGCGCTTTGCCATATCACGCAAGGAAGCAAAGTGATTGTGCAGGATGAGAAGCGTTTAGTGGCGACATCCCGTTCACTGATTATTCTCCCGGCCAACACCGCGCTGGAGATTATTAACCAGCCCGAAAACGGTTTTTTTAATTCCGATTTGCTGTTTTTGTCACCCGAAGTCCTGAGCCGTTTTAAGCAGCAATATCTGCACAGCGTAACGCCCGGTCAACTGACATCGCTCTGCGCACCTTTAAGCGCCGATCTCTCTTTTCTTTGGTCTGCGGTGCTAAATGCGGTTCGTACTGATTTGTCCGCCAGCGTGCAGGAACACCTGGTGATGGGCTTATTACGGGTACTGCATCAGGAGGGGCTGGCGGGTCCGCTATTAATTGAACCGCGCTTTAATCTGACCGAGCAAGTCCGACAGCTGATTTTGTTTGCACCCGCCAGCCAGTGGAGCGTGGAGGATGTGGCAGGTCAGCTATCTCTCGGCGCTTCAACCCTGAGACGTCGTCTACAGAATGAAGGCCAGAATTTTCGGCAGATTGTCGAAGAAGTCCGCATGGCATGTGCTTTATCACTACTTCAGTCGACTCGCTTACCGGTGGCCGATGTTGCGCTGAAATGTGGTTATCTTTCCGGTTCACGTTTTACCGCACGCTTCCAAAATCATTATGGGTGCTTACCCAAAAATATCCGCTGATATACCCGTCATACTTCAAGCCACAACTTGAATTATTTAGGGTATAGGTCAGTGTGCTCAGCGCGATTAATCTTTAAATGACTTTACCGCACGAATAAACCGGTCCAGGCCATCGGCTAATTTTATACATGAACAGCCGACATTAAAGCGGATATAACCCCGACCTTGTTCACCATAGGTTTCGCCCGGCATAATGGCGACTTTCTCCTGATGAATTAACCGCTGCTGGAGTTCTTTATCATCAATATTCAGTGGGGAGATATCTATCCAGGCCAGATAAGTGGATTCCGGAACCTGCCAGTTTAATTCCGGTAGTTCGGCGTTTAGCCTTTCCTGGAGATAGTTTAAATTGGCGAAAAGATACTCGCGTAATGATGTAAACCAGTCATCCGTTTCTCTGTAAGCCACAATATGTGCGATAACCGCAAAAATAGCCGGGGAAGATAAACCATCACACACTTTTAACTTATTGAAATACCCTTCACGCGAGGCTTTATCATTAATAATCCCGTAAGCGCCGGTTAATGCAGGAACATTAAAGGACTTCGAGGCGGAGGTGAAAAGGGCGTAAGGTTCTGTGCTCACCGCGGACCAGGGAATGTGTTTTGCGTCACCCCAGCAGAGATCCATATGAATTTCATCGCTAATCACCCGCACATTATGACGTTTGCATAACGTCGCCATCATCGACAGCTCTTCTGCTGACCAGACTTTGCCGGTTGGATTATGCGGGCTACAAAGTAATAAGACACGGGTGGTGGGTTCAGCGAGTAGTGCTTCCAGTTGTGCCATATCGCAAACCCATTTGTTATCCTGACGGGTTAACGGACAAGGGCGAACTTTGCGGTGATTGCCTTCGATAGTCTTAAAGAATGCGTCGTAAGCGGGCGTATGAATTATCACACCGTCACCAGTATTGCTCCACTGGCAAATTAACTGACTCACCATATAGATAACTGACGGACCATACACGACCTGCTCGGTGTGGATATCATGGTTAAAGGATTTCTTAAACCAGCACTGAATAGCCGAAAGAAAATCACTGTGCTGCCAGCGACTATAACCAAACACCCCATGCTGAGTGCGTTTGAGCATCGCTTCAATAATCTGCGGTGCCGTTGCGAAATCCATATCTGAGATAGTAAACGGCAGTAAATCAGCCTCGCCAAATCTGTCCTGAACAAAATCCCATTGAGTACAGTAGGTATTATGGCGATCGACAGGTTGTGAGAAGTTGTTATCTCTATTCATTGACGTTATCCATCATCCTGAACAATACGGCACCGATAAATATCAGTGCCGTAAGGGGTTAACTTTCTGTTGTCTGTATCAGCCGCTCTAATTCATCTTTGACTGACTGAACCTGCGGGCCAATAACCACTTGCAGGTTATTATCATTCAGACGAATGACGCCAATGGCTCTTAATGATTTTAATTCCGCATCATCAACTTTACTCATGTCCTTAATCGACATACGCAGACGCGTAATACAGTTATCCAGCGTGATGATGTTCTCTTTACCACCTAATGCTTGCAACATAGCGGCAGAGTCATAGCCTGATTTAGTGGTGACCGGTGCGGTGGATTTATCTTTGCCCGCAGTTTTCTCATCGGTATCACGTCCTGGTGTTTTGATATTAAACCGGGTGATAGCGAAGCGGAAAATCGCGTAGTAAGAAACAAACCAGATAAAGGCAACGATTGGCACCATATACCATTTTGTTTCCAGGCCATGCAGAACCCCGAAGACCACAAAATCAATAAGGTTACCGTCGGTATTACCGATAGTGACGCCAGTAATCGCCATCACGGTAAAGCCTAAACCGGTCAATATCGCGTGGATCAGATACAGGAAAGGCGCGACAAATAAGAACAGGAATTCAATCGGTTCGGTGGTACCACCAATAACACAGGCAACCACACCAGAAATTAATAAACCTTTAATTTTATGACGGTTGCCTGGGTGGGCACAGTGATAGATAGCGAGTGCTGCACCCGGTAATCCGCCTAAGAATGCTGGCATTTTACCCTGTGACAGGAACTGGGTGGCGCTCCCGGAGAAGCCGTGCGTTGTCGGGCAGGATAATTGTGCCTGGAAAATGGTTAATGCGCCACTGACCTGGTTGCCACACACTTCCATGGTGCCACCGGCTTCAGTAAAGCGAATAATGGCAACCAAGATATGCTGGAGTCCGAAAGGTAATAACAGCCGCTCACCGGTACCAAAAATCATCGGACCGAAGGCTCCGGCACCGCTGATAAGGCTACCTAACCCAGAAATACCCATGGCAAACCACGGCCAGACTAGCGGAACCGCAAGTCCGACTAAGCCCAGTACCAGAGTAGTAATAATGGGTACAAATCGGGTTCCGCCGAAGAAGGCGAGTGCATCGGGTAAGCGAATAGTGTTAAAGCGTTCATGCAGGAAATAAACGATAATCCCGACAATCACCGCACCCAAAATTCCCGAATCAATAGATTGAATCCCCAGGATATTCTGAATGTTATGCGCTTTTAAAATAGCCGCGTCGGTGGTCGGTAAGATGCCCCGTACGGTCAGGTAAAAGTTGGTCGCCAGGTTAAATACCGCGAAGCCAACGAAACCGGCAAATGCCGCCACGCCTTTATTTTCACGTGCTAAACCGAGTGGGATCGCAATAGCAAACATCACCGGTAAAAAGCTAAAGGCAAACGAGCCTATTTTACTCATCCAGATAAAGGTTAACTGGAATGCCTGATGCTCAAGAAAAGGCAGCAGTGTGATGACATCACGGCTACTGAGTGAACTGCCGATACCCAACATAATTCCGCAGAACGAAAGTAGGGCGACAGGTAACATAAACGTCTTACCCAGGCTCTGGAAAAACTCCCAGAGTGTGATTTTTTGCTTTTGCGGTTTGCTCATACAGCGTCCTACAGACAGATGAAATCCAGAGATAAAATAAGATAAAACGTTTAACCAGCTTAAGCTGTCTGTTTGATCACAAAAATATCTATTATTTTGTGATGTAAGTCTCTAAACAGATAAAACGTTTTATCCTTGATGATGTAAAATAGGCTTCTATTTTCAGGGATGCGGATACTTATGACAGTCAGGAAAGTGACCATCACTGATGTAGCACAAGAGGCGGGCGTCTCTGTTGCCACCGTATCGCTGGTGCTGAGTGGCAAGGGGCGTATTTCTCAAAAAACAGCCGATAAAGTCAATGCCACTATCGAAGCATTGGGCTATGTGCGTAATCAGCAGGCCGCCTTTTTAAGAGATAATGTTTCTAATGTCATCGGCTTAATTGTCCCGGATTTAACCAGCCCGTTCTATTCTGAAGTCGCTTCTGGTATCAGTCACTATCTTGAAATACAAAATAAAATTGTCTTCTTAACTCAGTGCGGAAAAAGTCGTGAGAGTTTTAATCTCTGCCTGGATAGCTTAATCAGCTATGGCGTCGACGGTATTATTGTCGGGGGCGGATCGTTTCTTAATCATGAAGCGCTGCAACGTTTAGCTCAGCATAAAATTCCTGTTGTCTGCGCAGCCCGGGCTAGCGAGTGCTCTGGTATCGATGTTATTCGTCCGGATAACACCCTGGCAGCAAAAATAGCGACCGAGCATTTAATTAATAATGGACACCATCAGATTGCCTATTTTGGCGGTGAAAGCCATTCGTTAACTCGCGCAGAAAGAATCGGCGGCTACTGTTCAACCTTGATTCAATATGGTCTGCCGTTTAAAACGGAATGGATTATTGATGTTGATAATAAGCAGCAGCATATTATTGAGAAAATGACCGACTTTTTGCATCAATACCCTAAAGTGAGCGCCGTGATTTGTCATAATACCGCGACGGCGCTGGGGGCTTATCTGGGGGCATTGAAAATAGGTAATACGATTAGCTCGGCTGATAACTACAGTTATTATAATCAGGAAATTACCCTGCTGGGCTTCGATGATATCGGCAGTGAGGCCTTATATGATATCCCGGTTTCCTTTATTACTCAGCCCGCTCGCGAAATAGGTATTAATGCCGCGAGCAGGATTATTCAGCGCATCAACGAAAGTGATATTCCCCCGCAAAGTATTATGTTAGCGCCGGGTTTTTCTCAGCTTAAAAATTAAAAAGACCATTTAAACAGACATATCGCCTCTATTTTTCCAGACGGTTCCAGTCCGGGCCTGGTACGGCCAGCAGACGATTTCGATCTGTTATTCGAACCGTTTTTCCCTGTTGACGATGACGACTGGCCTGAGTAAATTAAGAGTTATCAAGGCGCGGATATCTTCGGACCCGTGCGTTTTAGTTAGTACCGGAAAAGCCATCCCCTCGGGATGGCTTTTCTCGTTTTAATTCCTGACAACGTGTGGCAGCTGGTTGGATTGGTTGAAATTCTTGATCAGACTCTGAAACGCCGGAGGTAAGAATTCTTTCAGAAAATCACTCTTATGACCAAATCCGATAGCAAACAGTATTGATCTCACTCGCATTCATACTTCGCTCTTAGCCGAAGTATCCCCTGGTAAATACAGGCACTCTGTTCCTGCCCATTCACAGAGGATAAAAATATGATTGCCGTGATTTTTGAAGCTGACGTTATTCCCGCTCAGCAGACCCGTTATCTGGCGCTAGCCGCAGAACTTAAACCTTTGTTAGCCGATATCGAGGGTTTTATTTCGATAGAACGTTTTCAGAGCCTGACGACGGAAGGTAAGCTGTTGTCACTCTCCTGGTGGCGGGACGAAGAGTCGGTATTATTGTGGCGAAAGAACCTGCTGCATAAAGAAGCCCAGGCTGAAGGCAAGGCGACTATTTTTTCGTTTTACCGTATTCGCGTAGTGCAGACCATCAGGGATTACACTTCAGCTCCGGGAGAGATGCACCATGTATGATATTCACGTTATATTAAACAACGAGCCCGGCGGGCTGGCCGCCCTGGGGGGAACCCTGGGACGCAATGGTGTTGGTCTGGAAGGCGGCGGTGTTTTCACGGTGGCTCAGCAGGCGCATGCCCATTTCCTGGTCGAGGATGGCGAGAAAGCTAAAAGGGTGCTGGAAAGCGCAGGTTTTCATGTGGAACATATTTGCCAGCCATTAATCCGTAAACTTAAGCAAGAACGTCCCGGTGAATTAGGCGAAATAGCCGCTATTCTGTCGGATAATGGCGTCAATATTCTGACCCAATATAGCGACCATGCTAATCAACTGATCCTCGTCACTGACAATGATATCGTTGCCGATAAGGTCACTCAACGTTGGGCGGTAATCGCGGAGTAATATGTTAAAACAGGCGAATATTATCGATGATGGCCAGGCGTTGGAGAACGCCATGGTGACGGTAGCCGCGGCCATGGCGGATGCCTCGAGAGTGAAAATACTCTGTGCCCTGATGGACGGGCGAGCCTGGACTGCCACCGAACTGAGTGTGGTTGCGGAAGTCAGTTCTTCCACTACCAGCGCGCATCTAGCCCGTCTGGTGAGCGGTAACCTTCTTACCTGCCTCAGTCAGGGGCGTCATCGGTATTATCGTTTGTCGGGCAGGGAGGTGGCGGAACTGCTCGAAAAGGTGATGGGAATTTCATGGCAGTCGGCCTCAAGCGCAAAAATCACCACACCTTCTTCACTGCGCCTGGCGCGAACTTGCTACGATCATTTGGCGGGTGAAGTGGCGGTCAGTATCTATGACGCAATGCTCGCCCAGGGGTGGCTGACCATTGATGGCAGTGCCCTCACGGCCAAAGGACTGCAACAGTTTGCGCAGCTTGGGATAACGCTTAATTCCCACTCCAGGCGTAAAAAATGCAGCGCCTGCCTGGACTGGAGCGAACGTCGCTTTCATCTGGGCGGTGAAGCAGGTGCCGCTTTTTTTGCGCATTGTGAACGGCAGCGGTGGATAACCCGCGTGCCGGGATACCGTGAAGTGAGTATCACTCTGGCGGGTAAGCGTGCGATTAACAAGTTGTTTGGTGTGACGGTGAGTGAGTAATTCTTCGGGTATATCGGCAGTTGTCACTGCCGATGATTATCTTATCTTTCAGCCAGCAACAAAGGGTCTTTATTTAATTCCAGGGTATCGCGCACCTCCCAGCCCCGGAGTTTACCTGGGTTAAGCAACCCGTCGGGGTCGATATATTTTTTCACCGCAACCACCTCGGGTTTAATTTCGCCCTGTTTGCCATCTTCAACCTGATAAACATGAGGATTATTGATTTTCACGTCATTGGCACGGTAGATATTCATAATCTCGTTCAATCTTTCTTCGCTGGAATAGCGAATAAGCTGTAAGCCACTGGCCGTGATATTGCCGTCATTGTCACGCAAGAATTCAATATGCGACATCACCTCATCGCCGAATAACGCCGCCATCTCGATAATCTGCTGACGATAGTTTTTATAATTAAATGCCGTCTGCAAATAGGTCAGAGAGGCGTCGATTTTTAGCGCGTGCAGCGTGGTGTGGTTCCAGCAATATTCCATCAGTGAGGCATTCGCCTCCTGTGCTGCATCGGAAGACTGACGAATTGCGCTACGGCCACGATATTTTTCCAGTAAACCGGCACAGAACCCTTCGCTTTCCTCGGCAATCACGCTGATTACCGCATGCTGAGTCCCTTGATAA
The DNA here is from genome assembly GCF_024807845.1 of Klebsiella sp. BIGb0407. Taxonomy (GTDB): domain Bacteria; phylum Pseudomonadota; class Gammaproteobacteria; order Enterobacterales; family Enterobacteriaceae; genus JGM124. The sequence continues at coordinate 110,105 of NZ_JANUEQ010000009.1, read as the reverse complement.
TGTCCGTTAAGATGGCTGAAATAAGAGGGGATCGGTGCCGCTAATAGCGCCAGTTCACGTTTCACCAGCCCCGGCGAGCAAGCAAACGCATTGGCATAGTCCAGCGCATCGCTAAAATCGTCGAATACGTCGAGGCGTTCAATCCACTGGTGAACCGGGGCCAGCGCCAGCTCTACTTCAAGTATAATGCCGTTGCTGCCGTAAGCGTGATGCAGCAGCAGTGCTTGCGGGGCGGGAACCTGCAAAATGCGCGGCTCGGCTTCGATGGTCATCACCTTAACGCTAAGGACATTCCCAGGCGCACCCAATGGGCCATAGGTTATCGATCCGATGCCACCAAAGCCGCCACAGTAAAGACCGCCCAGGCTTGCGAGTCGGTAGGTTGACGGCATGCAGCGCAGTTCCCAGCCTGTCGGGCGGCTCAGCGTTTCAATCTCAGAAAGACGAATACCCGCCTGGGCTCGCACCACGCCGTTACCCAGCTCGCAGACCTGATTAAAGGCAGTCATATCCACCAGAATGCCCCCTTTCAGTGGAACCAGCTGGCCGTAATTGCCGGTTGCGCTACCGCGTAAAGTCAGCGGTAATTGGTGGGCAACGCAGGCTTTTACCAGTAAACAGAGCTCTTCTTCATTACGTGGCTTAACTACCGCATCGGCCTGTTTACTTTCCAGCTGCTGCTTCAGTACCGGACTAAACCAGTGAAAATCACGGGAAAGACGTTTTACCTTGGGCCCCTGTAAAGTCCAGTCGAGATCAGGGAGCGACTGATGAATGAGCCCTAGCGCGTGTTGACGTTGTTCACTGTCCATATTCTTCCTGCCTGAAAATCAAAAGGGTTAATGAGATTGTACGGTTTCGCTTTCATGCCAGGTGCCCAGAGCACGTTTCGAAATCCACGACATTGCGCCAAACAGTGCGATACCGGTGAGTGAAATTAACAGCAGGGCGGCAAACATCAGCGGGATATCCAACTGGTATCCGGCCTGCAATATTTGGTAGGCCAGACCCGTGTCCGTGCCGCCGGTGCCGGCAACAAATTCAGCCACTACGGCACCAATCAGCGACAGACCGCAGGAAATGCGCAGGGCACCGAAAAAATAGGGCAGGGCAGAAGGTATACGCAGACGCAGCAGAATTTGCAGGCGGCTGGCGTGATTAAGCTGGAAATAACTCAGCAGGCCAGGTGATACGCTGCGCAGCCCCTGGGTGGTATTGGAAATGATTGGGAATACCGCCATCAGCGTTGAGCACACCAGCAGCGATAGGGTGGTGTCCTTGACCCAGATAATAATCAGCGGTGCGATGGCGACAATCGGTGTGACCTGGAGTAGCACGATATATGGGAATATTGCGGTTTCAAAAAAACGGTTTTGCACCAGTATGAAAGCCACCAATGCGCCGATGACGATCGCCAGTAAAAATGAGATCAAGGTGATCTTTAGCGTAAACAGCAGCGACATCATCAGTGAACCGAAATTAGCCCACAGGCTTTGCAGCATCACGCCTGGCGAAGGCACCAGAAACTGGGGAATTTTGAAATAGGTTACCCAGCTCTGCCACAGGATGACCACCACAACGGCGACAACTAAGGGATACAGCACCTTAAGGAAGGTCTGGTTATTGACCCATGGAGCGGATTTTTGCGTTTGCATAGGGTTACTCCATACCGGATTGGCTGGCTTGCAGCAGGCTATCCTGCAACTGTTTCGCATAGCGTGAAAACGCCGGGCTGACGCGGAAATCCTCGTTGCGTGGGAAAGGTTCGGTAATCGCGATATCCTCCACCACTCGTCCAGGCCGGGCGGCCATCATCACCACCCTCTGGGAAAGAAATACCGCTTCGTGAATCGAGTGTGTGACGAATACCACGGTCAGTTCTTGCTCACGCCACAGGCGCAGCAGATCGCTATCGAGCTTATTGCGGGTTATTTCGTCCAGGGCACCAAAAGGCTCATCCATCAGCAACAGTTTCGGCCGGGTGACCAGACCGCGAGCAATCGAGACACGCATCTGCATGCCCCCTGATAGCTCACGCGGTAAGACTTGTGAAAATTTTTCCAGCCCTACCAGTTCAAGGGCTTCAGTGACGCGGGCATCGGCTTCACCGCGCGGGACACCGGCGAGATCCAGCGGTAAACGCACGTTATTCTGCACGTTACTCCAGGGCATCAGGGTCGCTTCCTGAAAGACAAATGACAGCGGGACCTGTGCTTTTTCACGGCTATCGTGCCGCCACAGCATTAGCTTGCCGTCGCTAGGCTCCGTCAGCCCGGCGACCATTTTTAACAGCGTACTTTTTCCACAACCCGAAGGACCGAGCAGGGTGACAAATTCACCCTGATTGATGGTCAGGTTGACCGGTAACAGAGCGCGTGTACCGTTGCTGTAAATTTTCTCCGCCGATAGCACTTCGATAGCGGGTTCAGGCTTAGGCTTGGTTGGACGGATGTCGCTCATCACCGTCAGTTTGGGGGCGGTATTCATGGCATAACCTTCGCATCTTTGATCATGTCGAGGGTGTAAGTCTGCTCAAACGGGACTTTATCCGCGTCGATCAGCTTATTTTTCACCAGCATTTCCCAGGTCTTTTTCAGGCGAGGTTCAGTAATGATGCCGATACCGCCCGTTTGTACATCACCGCCGGTGACCAGCTCATACTTCTTCATCTGGGCGATACCGAAAGCTATCTGATCGGCACCCATACGCGGGTTGGCTTTAACTATCAGTTCATTGCCAGCGGTCGGATCTTGCAAGTAGTCCTTCCAGCCCTGCATCGAGGCTTTTACAAAAGCAGCAACGGCTTCAGGGCGTTTTTTAACCGTGTCGGCCATGCAGATAATTGAGTTGCCGTATGGGGGATAACCCCAGTCGCTCAGCATATAGACATAGAACGGCTGGCCGCCTTTTTCGATAGCCAGAGGTTCGGAGGTGACATACCCCTGCTGAACCAGGTTCTTGTCGGCGAGGAAGGGTTGTACGCTAAAGGTATAGGGGCGGACCTTGGTATCTGCAAGCCCAAGCTCGGCCTTCGACCACGGCCAGAAAGATTTATAGGCTTCGGTGGCCAGCAGGAAGGTTTTGTCCTTCAGCTCTTGTGCATGTTCGACTTTGTCATGGCTGATAAATACCGTGGGTGAATGCTGGAACACCGTCGCGACGGTGACCGCATGCACGCCCGCCTGCCAGGTGCTCAGGGCCTGACCATTGTCACCGAGCGTACAGTCTGCCTGTCCGGCAGCCATTAATTGCATCACATTGACTTGCGGACCGCCCATTTTGATACTGACATCCAGGCCCGCATCTTTGTACAAGCCTTTCGCCTGCGCCTCGTAAAAGCCACCGTGCTCGGCCTGGGCATACCAGTTGGTCAGGAAAGTAAATTTCTCTTCCGCCATGGCGGTGGTGGACACGCCGGCTAAAATCAGGGAGAGCAGGGTATAAGTCGGTGCATATTGTCTTTTCATCGTCAAGATCCCGTTATTCAGAGGCAGAAGAAGGTGGAGTAAAATGGGTTTGTACAAAACCGTTCCAGTGGTGTTTTCCCCAGGTCGGTTCGCTGCGAACTATCCATTCCATCTGGTGTATTTCGGTAATCGCTTGCGCCCAGCTTGCCGCCAGTGAATCAAGGATTGCGTGTCCTTGTTCAGCGGTTGCAGCAGTCGGGTCGCCAATCACCCCACTCGGGCCAAAATCATAGGAAGCCCATGCGGCTACAGGACGGCCTGATGACAGCGTCGGGCAAGGGAATTCAGGGGGATAATTAATAACTGCGCGCTCCTGGTGGACAGACTCCGGTGCCAGCGCCAGCATCACCGCGGTTTCGCTGTGACCGGCGTGCATCGCCATTTTTTGCTCTTGTGCGCTGAGATACTGATTTTCCACATTCGGAACCCGGAAAACGTCGTGGGGGATCATTATCATGTCGCCATGGCGCAGACGCATTTCTCTTGAGGCCATTTGCAGTACCTGTGGCTGTCCGCCATGGCCGTTAATCATCAATAGTTTACGGAATCCGGCGCGATACAGAGACTCGGCAATTTCTAAAATAGTTTGCAGCAGCGTGTCGCCGGTTAGGGTCAGCGTGCCGGGAAAATTCAGATGCTCGTCAGACTTACCGTAAGTGATGGGCGGAATCGCATAGGCCGGAATTTCTTTGGGAAGCCGTGCCAGTGCATGCCCTGCCACTCCGGAGGAGATCACACTATCAACCGAGCACGGCAGATGCGGCCCGTGCTGCTCAATCGCACCGGTCGGCAGGACGATGACGGTATTCGCTTTATCTGGCATATCGGCAATCGCCGTCCAGCTCAGAAAAGGAAGAAAACGCTCTGCGGGAATATAACCGTTAATCATGCTGTGCCTCGTGGTCGGAGATTATTGGGTTAGCGGGACAGGGGTAGCCAGGCTGTGGCTTCCACTTCAATCAGAACTTCAGCGCTGGGGAGCATTTCACTGACCTGCACCACCGTGGAAACGGGCGGCTGTCCCGGATAAAAAAGCTTTCTGACCCGGCTGTAATAGGGGAAGTGGTCGAGATTGCGAAAATACTGCACCAGCTTGATGACATCGCTCATTTGCCCGCCAGCCTCTTCAATGGTGTGACGAATACTTTCGAGCACATACCAGCTCTGAGCCAGAATCGGCCCCTGCTTGGCATCGGTCGAGAATTCACCGGTTTCGCCCAGCAGCAGACGCGCCTCTGGGGGGATATCCTGAAAACCACGCACAATCGTTGCCGTCTGCGGGTTGACGGGAATGATGCCGGAAAGAAACACGAAGTCACCGGCGCGACGCCATGCGGCATATTTGGCGAGCGGTTTACCCGCGCCCATTTCAAGACTCATGGGATAACTCCTGATTCCAGGTACGTTGATGGGTGAGAATGCCCTGGTGAATAACCAGGCGTGCGGCGCTATGTAAAGGCCAGGTCAGGCTATCGCAGTCCGGGAAGATAACCAGGCTGGCATCGCGACCCGGCCTCAGTGGCTGAGCGGTTTGTGTCTCACCGGTGAGCGCGGTGACATCGCAAATCAGTCGTGATTGCTGGTCAAAGAGGTTATCCAGCTGAAGCGCGAACAGCGCGCAGCTCAGGGTATCCAGCGGGTCATAACTCCCTGCGGGGCAAAAGGCATCCTGCACATTATCGCAGCCGAGCAGCAGCGGAATGCCCGCCGCCTGCGCCTCTTTAAATAGCGTGATACCGCGCAGGCGGGGGGTACGACCGGTGACGGCATCCTGTAGCAGCAGGTTAGTCATCGGCAAGGCAATCAAGGTGACGCGCTGAGTCGCCAGCAAACTCATCACTTCCTGCGCCTGTTGCTCACTACCTGAGGCCAGGGCACAGCCATGGCTGCAACAGATATGACCGCTAAATTCATTCTCAGATAAGTAATGCGCCAGCCAGCTCAGGCCATGTGCTACGGGGGAAAGCTCTTCATCGATATGTAAATCCAGATTCAGCTGCCAGCGGGAGGCACTGCGCATCAGGTTTGTCATCGCCATAGGATCCCAGTTTGAAGAGTGGATAAACCCGCCCAGCAAACAGTGTTTTCCGCTTTCTGCCACCGTACGGGCAATGTTCTCAGCGGTGTCGGCGTCTTTGAACAGACCCAGCGGGAGTAATGCCACCCGCTCCAGGGTAACGCCAGGGGGCGCCATCTCTGCCAGCTCAGACCATGCCAGGGGAGGAGTGGCGTCGTACCAGTCAATATGGGTGCGTAAATGGGTCACGCCGTGAGCCGCTGCCCATGCCATTCCGCTACCGGCGCGCTGGCGAAGGTCAGCCGCCGTCCAGTGCTGCCTGTCCTGATGCAGAGTTTCAATCGCCGCCAGCAGGCCGGGTTTAGACGGACGACTACGGGCAATAGTAAAGGTTTTATCGAGATGGGCATGGGGTTCAACCAGCCCCGGTAGCGCCAGCGCACCGCCTGCATTCCACAGGTCGTCCTGGTGCGGTTCTGCGGGCAGCAGGGATAAAATTTTTCCCGCCTGAAAGCGCAAATCCGCTGTCACTGGCTCACCATTTTGTACTGGCCAGTTCACCGGTAATAACCAGGCCGGAAGGCGAAGATTAGCAATACCGTTAAGCGCTGAAGCAGGAGGAAGAATATTCATCATATGGCTCCGCGTTAACATTACAGGTCGAGGACCAGAACAGGGCTTTTCGATCGCGAACAGCACAGTGTTATCTGCGTATTCTCGGCTTTTTCTTCTGCGCTTAATACGCAGTCACGGTGATCGGGAATACCCTCGATAACCTCGGTAATACAGGAGCCACACATCCCCTGTTCGCACGACAACATAATATCGACCCTGGCAGATAATAAGACTTCGGCAATCGTCTGATGGGGGCTGACTAAATATCGCTGCCCGCTGGATTTCAGCTGAATATGAAATTCCGCATCGTTAGTTTCGTTATTCAAGAGCGTATTGCTGAAACGCTCAAACGATAATTGATTATTCTGCCAGTGATATTCCTGCATAATTTCTTCCAGGCGTTGAATAAATCCGTCCGGACCACAAGCCATTATCCGGGTATTCTCATCGGGCTGACATAAACTGAGCGGTATCTTATGGCGCAGGGAATCACCGGCGCGGCTATCATGCAAAAACACCTGTTTCTCTAATGCGGGTGCAGCTAAACGCGGCAGAAATGCAGTCTGCTGGCTGTCTGAAATAAAGTAATGCAATTCAAAGTCAATCTGTTGCCGGGCGAGCTGCTCCGCCATAGCCAGCAGGGGAGTGATACCAATACCCCCGGCAAACAGCAAATAGCGTCCCGCCGCGGGCATGGCAAAATGATTGCGTGGCGGTGAAATCGTCAGGCTATCACCAAGGCGAAAATGATGATGAATAAAGTGCGATCCGCCGCGAGAGTTTTCTGCCAGTTTCACACAGATTTCATAATATTCGCCGTTACTATTTTCACTACAAAGCGAATACTGACGCGGGCCAATTTCCGGAATATAAACGTCAATGTGCGCGCCGGGTAAATAGGCCGGTAATAATCCGCCATGCTGCGCAATAAGCTGCAGTGAAATATTCCCTGTGCCATTGATATCGACAGTTTTAATTGTGACAGGAATTAATCCGGCATCTTTCATGATTATTTACCGTATTTTCTGAGGAATTATTTATAAAAAGGGGAACAAACCTATTCGCGACTTCTGTCTTTATATAACGATGCAGAGTCGGCTAAATTAGTGGTGAAACGATTGTTCCCGTTGCAATGAAAGCTACATTATTGTTATAAAACCGTTGCGTCCAGAGCTTTGATTCGCACATCCCGTTGCAAAAAAGAGAGCACTCACTATGTTCGCATTTTCCCGGTTTCTGCTGTACTTCACTGAGGTTGCCCGCCAGGGCTCGTTTCGTAAGGCATCCGAGGTCTTGCATGTTGCCGCATCGTCCATCGACAGGCAGATATTGCGGGTTGAAAAAGAGCTCGCCATGCCGCTGTTTGAGCGGCACCCCACCGGGCTACGGCTGACCGCCGCCGGTGAGCTATTGCTCTATTCTGCCAATAACTGGAAAAAGGATTTCGTGCGGGTCTGCGAACAGCTTGACGACCTGCGTGGGCTGCGGCGAGGTCATGTCCGGATCGCCACCATCGACGCGATTAATCGACAATTTTTCTCAACCATGCTCAAAAAGGTGCATCAGGATTATCCCAATATTTCTTTTACCCTGACGACCATGAATAACGTGGATATTCAGCAGGCGCTGATATCGGGTGAGACGGACTTCGGGCTGATGCTTAACCCGCAAAGTTCGCGCGAATTGCAGGTACGGGCTTTTGCTGAAATTGAGTTGGGCATCGTGGTGCCGCAAGGGCATCCACTGGGTGAGCGAAGCGGTGTACGTTTCAATCAGTGTATGGAGTATCCGTTTATCCTGCCCGCCGCGCCGCTGATGCTGGCCGAGCCGGTACAGGCGCTGATCAATATCAATAGCGGCATGATTAACGAGGTCGCGACATCGAATAATATCCATATGATCCGATCCCTGGTCAGGGAGAAAATGGGGATCGGTATTCTCTGTCGGCTCGATATTATGGATGAGATAGAAAGCGGCGAACTACAGTTTGTTCCCCTGACGGATCCGCAGCTAAAAACCTTCACCCTTTCGCTGTGCGTTTCTCCTTCCCGGCAGCTGTCTCTGGCTGCTTCTATGATGTTGAAACAGCTAGAGTTATTATTCAGTCAGATTCAGATCCCGGGTCAGGAACAGCCTTAAATTGCACAATTCTGGTGCTTTTCGCTCGCTGACGAATCAAAAGTTTCAAGGTGAGCTGTCCAGAGTGAACGATAGCGACCTTCAACCGCCAGTAACTGCGGATGGGTTCCCTGTTGCGATATCGCGCCTTGTTCCAGCACCAGAATCTGCTCTGCACCGACAATTGTCGACAGACGATGGGCAATCACGATAACCGTTTTGTTCTTCACCAGGCTGTCGATTGCCCGCTGTACCGCCCGTTCGCTTTCGGTATCCAGGGCGGCGGTCGGTTCATCGAGGATCACGATCGGCGCATTTTTTAATAAGGCGCGGGCAATCGACAGACGCTGGCGTTCCCCCCCTGAAAGCCGGCTGCCCAGTTCCCCTAATGGCGTATGCCAGCCCTGGGGAAGCGCCTGAATAAACGCCAGGCATTGTGCGGCCGCGGCGGCTTGTTCTATCTCTTCATCGCGGGCATTGGGCTTTGCCATGCGAATATTGGCCAGTACCGTATCGTCGAATAACCAGACTTCTTGAAACACCACTGAAATCAGCTTATTCAGCTCTGCGGTGGGTATATGGCGAATATCAACTCCGCCTATCAGCACGCGACCTTGCTGCGGATCCGCATGGCGCATTAGCAGTCGGGTGACCGTCGTTTTTCCTGAACCTGACGGCCCGACCAGGGCAGTCATTCCCCGTTCGGGGATCAGAATATCAGCCTGTTCCAGCACCGCTTCAGCCTGGTCCGCGTAACGAAAACTGACCCGCTCAAAAGTTATCTCAAACTGGCTGGGGATTTGATGCGGTTGTTCGATGGTAAGTGGCTGGACAGCCAGTAACTCATCGATACGGCGTAAAGCGGAATTAATCAGCTCCAGCACCGCGGTATAGCTAACAAAGGTTGCCAGCGGCTCGGAAAAACGCACCACAATCACCATCATCGCGGCTATAACGGGGATATCCCAGCTACCCGATACCACGCCACCGACTCCTAAGACTAATACTGCCTGAAGACCCAGTTCCACCACGCTTGCAATAATCGTTGAAGGTCTGGACCCCTTATGATGAGAGGCGGTTTGTATTTGCTCTAAGCGCGCGAATTGCTGGCGTAAAGCTGCCGTACTTTCCGTTTGCGGGCAGTGGGTTCTGAGCACTGCCAGCCCCTGCACATATTCAACAATACTGGCGCTGGTTTGCTGATTAGCCTCTGCCAGCTGTTGCATGGTGCGGGCAAATACCGGGCGTCGCCAGTGATAGAGCAGAGCAATCAGCGGAAACAGTAACAGCAGGCTAAGCCCAAGCTGCCACTGTAGCCAGAGCATCACCAGGGTAACCACCAGCGGGGTAATGATAGCCAGCAACAGCTGGTTGATAATCGCCAGCATATAATTCAGATTTTCATCCACACTGCTAAGTAACAAAGCGTTGATCTCCCCGGTGCGGGTCGATTGCAGAGTGGTTAATGGCATACGGCGCAGCTGTTCTCCCAGCCGCATTCGCAGCTCATGGGTGGCGGTGGCAAGCTGCCCGCGGTACTCAAAGCCCTGGCCATACCAGCGTAACGCCAGGGTGAGTACGCTCAGTATTGTCATCACCGCCAGCCAGAGCAGAGCATCGCTATTGAGAGGGCGTGAAAAGGCATTAATCACCGGGAACAGGCAAGCCAGTGCCAGCCCCTGAGTTATCGCCGCAGCCAGCAGGCTTAAACAGCAGCGGCGAAAAACCCCGGCCTGTGAACCTGTGGCGCGTTCCAGCTGACGCCAGCTGAAACAGAAAGCAGTCACTGGCTTGACAATAAGCGTGCGGATTCTATTCATAAAACGGCCTCTTTCGGTTCACTGCCTACTGACCAGCGCTGAGCCTGCTGATAATGTTGCCATAGCTCGCTATAACGCCCTCGTGCCGCCAGTAGGTCGTCATGACGCCCGCTCTCGCTGAGTTTGCCGTTATCAAAAACCAGAATCTGGTCGGCATGGCGGATGGTTGAGAGGCGATGAGCGACCATAATTACGGTTTTGTTTTTCATCAGGCTGGCCAGGGCGGTGAGTAAAGCGGCTTCGTTTTCGGCATCAGCAAACGCCGTGGGTTCATCCAGCACCAGGATCGGTCGGTTATGCAGCAGGGCGCGGGCAATCGCAATACGCTGACGCTGACCACCGGAAAGGAATAGCCCACGCTCACCAGCAGGCGTGTCGTAACCCTGAGGAAGAGCCATAATAAAGTCATGTGCCTGGGCTATTTTTGCCACAGCGATAACCTCATCGAGGCTTTTTTCCGGGAGCCCAAGGCGGATATTATTGGCGATGGTGTCGGCAAACAGAAAGGCGTCCTGAAATACAAAAGAGACCTGCTGCATTAGCGTGGTGGTTTTCATCTCGCGGATATCCACACCACCCAGTAAAATTTGCCCTGAGGTGACATCCTGAAAACGTGGGATCAATCGAGCTACTGTGGATTTTCCGGCCCCCGATGAACCCACCAGCGCAGTAAATGACCCGGCAGGTACCTGAAAGCTGACATCGTCCAGTGCCCTGGCCTCAGTATCGGATGAATAACAGAAACTGACCTCTTCAAAGGTCAGGCTGGCATCACGAGGTGAGTTATCCGTCTGCGTTTCCGGAAGGGGATCCAGGCTCAAGACATCCTGAATACGGGCAATGCTCAGCCGGGTTTTACTCACCATATGATTGAGCGCCATCATCGGCATAATGGCTTCAGCCATGCCATTACCGAGCAACAACACGGCCAGCCATAGGCTGAAATTGAATTCGCCGCTGGTGCTAAAAATATATATCGCCCAGCACAACGCCAGCAGCGTCGGCAGAGGGTTTAAAATAGCGAACGAGAAACGGGCTGAAAATCCGGCCTGCTGATACCAGCGGGTCAGCACCTGATGATAGTTTTCCAGCGCCTGCTGATAACGGCTAAAGGTCGTGGCGCCGGTATCGAAAGTTCGTACCACAGGCATGGCTTGCACAAATTCAATCACTGCGCTGCTCACCTGTTCCCGCGCCTCGTTATAACGCTGGTTCATCTCACCACCGTTACGCATCGCCAGCATTAAAACCACCGCACCGATGACCAGTACCAGTAAGGCGACGATCGCCAGACGCCAGTCCAGCCAGAATAACAGCACCCCACTGCACAGGGGGGCGACAAAAGCGCGGGCATACAGCGGGGTGCTGTCGGCGACGAATAAATGCAGCGACTTAACATCGTCCTGGATAATTTTCGTGAGCGGGCCTGCCCCCAGGCGCTGGACTTCGTTTAACGGAATTTGCGCCAACTTTTCAGCCAGCTGGCTGCGGATCTGGTTTTCCAGGCGAAATGCCGCGTAGTGCGACTGATTAAACGCCTGTAAACGTAACAGATAACTCAGGCACAGGCAGAGAATCGCCGTGCTTATCGGAACGACAGGCCAGGCGGTGGGGTTCAGGCTTAAAGCGTGCAAACTCCAGGCCAGTGCCAGTAAAAAGGCAATACCGGCGATGACCGATAATCCGGAAAGACACATCGCTATTCGCACCTGTCCGCGAACCGGATACATAATGTGCCAGGAGCGATTTTCAGGCGTTGCAGATTGAGGCATAAGGGGTCGGTTCTCCTTCCTGACCGTCATTTTAGTGGGGTTTAATTCAGCTCGACGGCACTGGCAAAGTCGGTAATAATAACTATTCTCAATTGACGCTCTACCCCATTTGAGCCGATTTCAACCCGGATCCGTTTCGGGTTTCTGTCATCATCAGGAGTCAGCCCATTGAACGTCTCGCCAGAAAAATCCATCACTTCCCCTGAAGTCAGTATTTCCAATCTGATTACTGAGTTTCATCGCGCACAGCTGAGCAGCGATGCTGACTGTAGCCTGATGCGCGCGACGTTACAGGAAGGTCTCGATGTGCTGGTATGGCGTGGGCAGTTCCGACAGCCAACGACGATGCATTTGCGTGATGACTGGGGGCGAATCAACTTTTCCTGTTCATTGCAGGGTGATTCTCAGTTCAAGTTAAAAGGCTATAACGAACGGGAACATGAGCTGAAACAGGGAGCTGGGTGTATCAACTTTACCCCTGACTGCCAGGGAACCTCCTCTTATGCGGGGGAGTTTGAGAGCGTCACGATATCGCTAAGCCCTGAACGGCTGGCAGGCTGGGTACCTGAACTGTCGGGTAAACTGCAACAACAGCTGGACACTGGTCGGCTGTATACGGGCTGCGAATGTAATGCCGAAATGCGCGCCACGGCACAGGTATTAAGCCATGCCCTCGCGGGCCTGGTACAGACTCCCACCGCCAGTGAAGGGCGTCATATGCCATTATGGTTATTAGGCCAGAGTATGGTTATGGTGAGCCTGGCGCTGGCCGGGCAGGATGGGACTCCTGCTATAACGGAAACGCTGAACCTGGCGGACAGGAAGAAACTACAGCGTGCCAAAGACCTGCTGCTGGCCGACCTGTCACAAGCTCCCACAATAGCCATGCTCTCCAGAGAGAGCGGATTAAGCGTGCTGAAGCTAAAACGTGGCTTCCGACAGCTGTTTGATAACAGTATTTATGGTCTGTTTCAAAGCGAGCGTATGCATGAGGCAAGACGCCGACTGTTTGCCACCGGAGCGCCGGTAATGGTGGTGGCAGCCGATTTGGGTTACACCAATGCCAGCCATTTTAGCGCTGCATTTCAGAAGCAATTCGGCGTGACGCCTTCGGCGTTTAAACGGCTGCATATTTAGCCCGATACGGGTATAAACAGACTGGATCCGGGTTGTAAGATAACGGTGAATGATTATCATTTCCTTTATTTGCTAGTGAAGGAAATACCATGTCTGAGTCTTATACCCCGGTACTTCAATTTATCGATACTCAGGCCTGGCCTGAGGTGCGATTATCGATGCCAGAGCAGATCCCGGATACTCAAGCTGAAAGTTATATGGCACAAATAGCAGAGCTCTACGCCAGAGCGCAGCGCTTTGTGCTGTATATGACCGGGTCTGATTTACCGCATCATTCACCGGTTTTTATGAACCGCTATCTGCAGTGGACACGCGATAATGTGAGCCTGCAACAGCGCTATTGCGCAGGGGCGATCCGTATTGAAGCGGATGATGCCCGCCGGGAGAAATATCAGCAATGGGCGCAGAATCTGGCCCAGTCAGGGCAGTCCCCTTATGGCTATTTTGTGGTCGCGACGAGAGCGGAAGCCCATGCTTTGGCTGCAAGATTGCTGGATAACCCACCATCATGAAGCACTACTTACCCTACTGGTGTTTTTATCTTCATCAGGGAATGATCACCGCCCTGGTGATGCAGGGCGTCGCCGGTTATTTCCGCCATGCGGGTTTAGACCTGGCGCAGTTAAGCTGGCTGTCACTCAGTTTCTTGCCGTGGATAGCTAAATTTCTCTGGGCTCCCTGGGGGGAGCGTCATGCGATTCCACTGCGGGGTAATCCCTATTTAGGCAGCCTGGTATTGTTACAGCTGGCGATGGCTGTAATGCTGGTGGTCACCGGTATGCTTTCCCCTGAAGGGTCGCTGGTAGCGATGATCCTGATGCTGATGTTACTGGTGATGCTCTCCGCGAGCCACGATATCTATGCCGATGGAATTACGATTTGTACCACCACCGCTTCTGGCCGCCCGCTGGCGAATATGGCGCAGGTGGGAGGTAGCTATCTTGGTATCCTGTTCGGTTCTTTTGCCTTTCTGAGCATCACCGAGTGGGCAGGGTGGCGCAGTGGTTTTATCGCCCTGGCGCTTCTTTCACTGCTGATGCTTATCCCGCCGCTCTGTTTTACCCGACCTTCGCTCGGGCTTGCAGATACTGTAGCTAAGCGCCCGGCCCTGAACTGGATGACAGTGAAAACGCTCTGGCCAGTGCTGGCCTTTACCGCCATTTTCTATCTGGCGATGCGCGGCATGATGGCATTGCAGACGGTAATGCTGATAGATCAAAAGCTCAGCCTGAGCGAGCTGGGGCTGATTATGACCCTCTACAGTACCTTCGTCAGTATGGCCGGAATTATGCTGGCGACCTATCTGATCCGCCGTTTCGGGGCAGTACGCTGCCTGCTCCCCGTGATGGTCACCCATGCCCTGCTGGCAATCGTGCTGGCGACAGGTTACTCATGGTGGTCATTAACCGCCTGGATAGTATTATTTGGCGTGGTTAACCTTGCGGGCGCTATCGGTTTTGTCACCCTCTACAATGTGCTGATGGGCTTAGTGCGTCCTCATCAACCCGCCTCTGATTATGCCCTGTTTCAGTCCACCGATGCCGCTGTGGCAATGATAGTCTCGCTGGCGGCATTGCAGTTTGCCTATCACACCAACTATCACACTACGCTTGCGGTTTTAGCCGCAATTGCGGTGATTTGCCTGTGGCCTGCCAGACGACTCGGCCGGCGTATCTTTGCGGACTATCACGAGGCATTGAATAACCCTGACGAGCACCCAGAGAACAGGCTGGATCCGGGGAGAAATTGAACCGATACGGGTAGCTCAATAAATGAAAACAATTATCATTTAACTTTCTTGATTCTCGGTGTTATGGCGGTTTCTGGGTGTGATTAAAACCGTCATCTGTTCACGTCTTTCATGGGTTTAATAATGAAAATAACCATACTTTATCCACTCGCCCTGACCGGTATTGTGCTTTCATCCCCGGCGTTTGCCGCCGAGGAAGATACGATAATTGTTTCTGCCAGCAAACAGTCCAGCTATTCAGCTTCGGCGAATAACGTCTCTGCCACCAAAGTCAGTGAAGCAGAGCTTAAAGATGCGGGCGTAACCAGCACTGATAAACTGACCCGGGTCCTGCCAGGCCTGAATATGGCGAATAACGGCAGCCTGTTATTCCCGTCGATTTCATTACGTGGCGTCTCCTCAGCCCAGGATTTCTATAGCCCGGCCACCACCCTCTATGTTGATGGCGTACCCCAGCTGGCAACCTATACGGTACAACAGCTTTCTGACGTATCGAGCGTTGAGATGCTGCGCGGTCCGCAGGGAACGCTATACGGTAAAAGTGCCCAGGGTGGGATTATCAACATTGTTAGCCAGCAACCAGACAGTACGCCGAGGGGCTATATTGAGGGCGGTGTGACCAGCCGCGAGGGCTATCACGGCAAAATTAATCTCAGTGGCCCGATACAGGATGGCTTGTTATACGGCAGCGTAACCTTGCTGCGTCAGGTGGATAACGGCTCGATGACTAACCCGGCCACCGGCAGCAGTAATCTGGGGGGAACCAAAGCCAATGTCGGCAATATTCGCCTGCGTTTAGCGCCTGACGGCCAGCCCTGGGAAACCAGCCTGGCGATTACCGAAGATTGCACCCGTGCCACCCAGGATACTTATCTGCCTTTTGATCAGGTTGATGGTCGTACCCTGGAAATTGCACCCGGTTCACCGGATCCTAAGTTAAAACGCTGCACCCACAGCCAGGCAATGAGCGGTAAATACACCACCGATAACTGGGTCTTCAGCCTGGTTGGTGCCTGGCAGCAGCAGAACTACGAACGTACCTTCCCGAACAGTACCTTAATCGCCGATATGCCAGAGCGCTGGAATCAGGATGTCCAGGAACTACGCGCGGCGACTTATGGCGGCGGACGTAGCGTCGATATGGTGTTTGGTCTCTATCGCCAGAATACCCGTGAGAAGCTGGACCTGACTTACAGCATGGGTGGGATGCCTGTGATGCAAACTCAGGCCAATACCGCGCAGGAAACCCTGGCGGCATACAGCGATTTAACCTGGCACCTTGATGATCGTATTGATCTCGGCGCGGGGTTACGTGTCTCACACGATAAGGCTAATACCCGCTATAACAGCACGCAGTCGAGTGACAGTGATGATCAAGTACTGGGACAACTGTCAGCCAGCTATCTGCTCAATGAAGACTGGCGTATCTATACCCGCGTGGCTCAGGGCTATAAGCCAGCAGGGTTTAGCTACTTTCCAGCGAGCGGGACTCAGGCTGCCCCTTATGAAGCTGAAAAATCGATTAACTATGAAATTGGTTCCCGTTATCAGCACGATGAGATTCAGTTGCAGGGGGCTCTGTTCCATACCCACACCAGAAATATGCAGCTCTACTCTGGCCCGGTTGGCATGCAGACCCTGAGCAATGCGGGTAGTGCTGATGCCAGCGGTGTCGAGATGATGCTGAAATGGCAGTTTATGCCAGCCTGGTCCTGGGATATTAATGGCACTTATGTGCGGGCAGAATTTACCGACAGTAGCGAGAGCTATGCCGATAAACGCGTGCCGTTCGTTCCTCGTTATAACGCCGGGACCAGTATCAATGGGATTATCGATACTGAAATAGGGCCTTTAATGCCACGCGTCGGCTTAAATGTTGTCGGGCCGCATTACTTTGATGGCGATAACGCTCTGCGTCAGGGAACCTATAGCACCACGGATTTACGTCTTGGCTGGCAGGCCACTGAGCGCGTGAATATTGCCGGTTATGTCGATAACCTGTTTGATACCCGCTACCGTACCTTTGGTTTTATGAGCGGGACTAGCGGTTATGCCCAGGTCAATAACGGGCGTACTGTTGGCGTCGATGTACGGGTAGATCTGTTCTGATCTTCTTGATGTGAAAGTAATAACTCTGATCCTGGTACTGGGAATGAACAGTACCAGGATTTTTTTCGGTGACGTTCCCCCCCCTTTTTTTGCAAAAAGCTCCTTCATCGCATGATTTCCAGACTGACTTCAGCAAAACGTTTTTCCAGTCGACTCTTTGCATCTTCAACCTTCATGCTTCAGTGGACACCAGCAATTACCCCGGCGGCTCAAACTTTGTTTTTTAAAGTTTCACCCATTCTCGACCCCTGGTGACGTCATATATTGACGTCAATGTGAGGCAAGGATAATATGACGTCATAAAGTGACGCTACTGGATGTAGGAATGATTAAGCTTAAGG
Organism: Klebsiella sp. BIGb0407; assembly: GCF_024807845.1. Taxonomy (GTDB): domain Bacteria; phylum Pseudomonadota; class Gammaproteobacteria; order Enterobacterales; family Enterobacteriaceae; genus JGM124. The sequence goes on along the minus strand of NZ_JANUEQ010000009.1, from coordinate 92,959 downwards.
ATCTGAGCGGGAGGCATCGCAAAACGTTTGATGACGTTATGACGGTTCCACCTAAGCCAGGTATCAAATGGGCTGATGTTGTCAGCCTCATAAACTACCTGGGTGGAAAAGTGAAAAACGGGAATGGATCCCGACGCCGCTTTGTTTTATCGGGGACTCTCTATTTAACCCATCAACCGCACCCAGGTAACGAGATGGACAAAGGCGCGGTTGTTGGGTTGCGTGAGTGGTTAGAAAATTCAGTAGGGGTAAACTATGAATAAGACCAACAACATTATGATGATCAAAGGCCAGCCCGCTATGGTGACCTTTGAAGCAGAAATTGGCGCGTTTCGCGGTAAATTTCTTAATGTTAACGGCTACTGTGATTTCGTTGCTGATAGTATCAATGGTCTGTATCAGGAGGGGGAGACTTCTCTAACTGAGTATCTTCGGGACTGTGAAGAAGAAGGTATCAAGCCGTTCCGTGAGGACGAGCAGGAGCGTTTGACCGTTCGCGTATCAGGTCGCCTTGGATCTCGTCTTGCCGCAGCAGCTAAGCAGCATTCAATTTCTAAAAATCAGCTAATTGTCGAAGTATTGGAGCGAGAATTTGCTTTGACGTAATGAAATATCAATTTAGGGAAGGCCGCAGTGCGTAATGCCGATCGGTTAAGCCTGAAATAATCGGTTGAACGAGCCGATGGCTGTGTAAGAATCCGGTAATATCATGGTGAATTGCCCCCCAAAAGTTGGCTATCCACTTTTGGGGGGCAATTCAGTCAGGGCGGGGAGAATGTCAAATTTAAGGCTGGTTGATCCCACCCCCCAGAGACTGCCATAGCGTGATTCGGTTATTCAGTTCCGTTTGTTGCAGCGTCAGCAGCGACTGCTGTGCTGACCACAGGGTACGTTGTGCCGTCAGAGCTGTCAGATAGTCACCGCTTCCTGCCTGATAACGTTTCATTGCGATATCAAAGGTTTGCTGCTCAGCGGCAACATACTGACTCTGAGCATCTAACTCCTCATTCAGCGTCTGACGACGCGCCAGGGCATCGGCGACATCCTTAAAGGCGCTCTGAATGGTTTTTTCATAGGTGGCGATTAGCCCGGTTTTCTGTGCTTCGGCATAGCGCAGTTGTGCCAGATTACTGCCTCCGGTGAACAATGGCAGCGTGATAGACGGGGCAAAGGACCATATTTTCATCCCGCCATTAAACAGGGAAGAGAGTGAATCGCTGCCAACGCCTGCGCTGGATGTCAGGGATATCGTCGGGAAGAAGTTCGCCCGAGCCGCGCCAATACTGGCATTAGCGCTCTGTAAATTATGCTCTGCCTCCTGAATATCCGGGCGATTAAGCAGCAGGGTCGAGGCGATATTCGCCGGTATCAGCGTAATCGTCTCACTGCTTAAGCTGTCCAGCGTTCCCGGGAGTAAATCATCCGCGACCGTCTGCCCGGCGAGCAGATTCAGCGCATTTTTATCCTGCATCACCAGCGTCTGATAGTTCGCGACGCGGCCGCGAGCCTGCTGGTAGACGCCCATCGCCGAGCTGACATCTGTGAGCGCCACTGTTCCGGCTTCCATCTGCCGTTTAACAATTTTTACCGCGCTGGCTGCGTTATCCATGGTCTGCTGTGCCAGGGCAAGATTACTGTTATCGGTGGCAAGCTGGACCCAGGCGCTGCTGATTTCGGCAATCATCGTCAGGCGGGTATTCTGAGCGGTGTATTCGCTGGCAAGCCAGGTCTCACGGGCGGCTCTCGACAGGCTTTGGTTGCGGCCAAACAAGTCCAGCTCAAAACTGCTGACCGCACCCTGAGCCTGGGCGCTACCGCTGACGCCTGCCGCAGCCGTCCGGCTGCGGGTCTCGCTCAGTTCGCCATTGAGTGTGGGTAACAGCGAGGCGCGAGTCTCACCGTACTGAGCACGGGCGGCATCAATATCAGCAATGGCTTTCTGGATATCACGGTTACCGTTTAGCGCCAGGCCTATCACTTTTTGCAGCCGCGTATCTTTGACTACCTGTTGCCAGTTACCAATGACAACCTTCGATTGCCCCTCACTTCCCGATAACATCGCCGGGACCGGGGCGTCAGGTCGCTGGTAATCGGGGTCCAAAGAGACACAACCGACGCTGAGAAAGGCAATAAATAACACAGAGAGACGAAACATTATTTATGCTCCCGGAGTGGTGCGGTGAACAGGCGTTTTACCAGCACAAAGAATAAAGGTACGAAGAAAATAGCCAGCACTGTCGCGGTGAGCGTGCCGCCAATAATGCCGGTACCAATAGCGATACGACTATTTGCTCCCGCACCTGAAGCGAGCGCCAGCGGCGTGACGCCAGCGATAAAGGCCAGAGAAGTCATGATGATGGGACGCAGACGCGTTTGGGCTGCGCGGATCGCGGCGCGGGATAAAGAGTAACCCTCAGCGACGGCGGCCTCAGCGAATTCAACAATCAAAATGGCATTTTTCGAAGACAGGCCAATGGTTGTCAGTAAGGCGACCTGGAAATAGACATCGTTGCTTAAATCACGCATCCAGGCAGCCATGGCCGCACCCAGCAGGCCGAGCGGGATAACCAGGATCACCGAGATAGGCACAGACCAGCTCTCATACAGCGCCGCCAGGCAGAGGAAAACCACCAGAATTGAAATGGCGTAGAGGCTGAGCGCTTGTCCGCTGGCCTGTTTTTCCTGCAACGACAGGCCACTCCATGACCAGGTTGAACCGGCGGGGAGATTATTAGCCAGGGTTTCAAGTACTGTCATGGCATCGCCAGAGCTGGTGCCATCGGCGTTCTCGCCCTGAATTTCATAGGCGGCAGAACCGTTATAGCGCACCAGGTTTTCCGGGCCAAACTCCCAGTGGGTGGTGGCGAAAGCAGAGAAGGGGGTCATATTGCTATCGCTGCCGCGGACAAACCATTTCCCGAGGTCAGAAGGGGCCGAGCGTGAGTCACTGTCGCCCTGGATATAGACCTTTTTCACCCGGCCGCGGTCGATAAAGTCATTAACGTAGGTGCCACCCCAGGCGCTGGAAAGCGTCGCGGAAATATCGGTTAATGACAGGCCCAGCGACACCGCTTTTTTATTATCAATATCGACCTGTAACTGCGGGGTCTGGGGCATATCATTGGCGCGTACCGCCTGCAAAGAAGCATGCTGGTTCGCCTGGCCAATCAGGGTATTGCGTAACTCTAATAACTCCTCACGACTGGTGCCGCCGCTGGCCAGTAATTCAAAGGTAAAACCACTGCTTTGCCCCAGCCCGTCCACTGACGGCGGCGTCATGGCAAATACGGTGGCATCCCGTATAGTGCCGAGCTGCTGGGTGGCGCGTAAGGCAATCGCCTGGGCGCTGTCCTCGGCATTTTCACGCTCTGACCAGTTTTTTAACGAGACAAAGGCCATACCTGCGTTTTGGCCGCTACCGCTAAAACTAAAGCCGTTTACCGTGAAAATCACGCTGGTATTGTCTTTCTCATTGGTGAGGAACCAGTCGGTAACCTGTTTACTGACTTCTGCAGTACGTGAGTTGGTGGCGCCCGCCGGCAGCATATACTGCACCATAATTTCGCCCTGATCTTCGCCAGGCAAAAAGCTGCCGGGAAGCTTCCAGATGGCAAAGGTCATGGTGGCGCAAATCACCAGATACACCACCATTACCCGGCCTGAACGGCTCAGCGTATTCAGCACCCGGTGTTTATATTTACGTTCAGTCGAGCCGTAAAAACGGTTAAACGCGCCGAAGAAGCCTGTTTTATGCGGGGCAGAATGGCGCAGTATGGAACCGCAGAGTGCCGGTGTCAGGGTTAAGGCCACCACCACGGAAAGGACCATCGCCGAGATAATGGTGACGGAGAACTGACGGTAAATCACCCCGGTGGCACCGCCGAAGAATGCCATTGGCAGGAAGACGGCCGAGAGTACCAGAGCAATAGCCACCAATGCCCCGGAAATTTCCCCCATCGATTTTTCAGTCGCTTCCCGCGCCGGGAGCCCCTCGTCGCGCATAATTCGCTCGACGTTTTCCACCACCACAATGGCATCATCAACCAGCAGGCCGATGGCAAGTACCATAGCAAACAGGGTTAAGGTGTTAATCGAGTAGCCAAACAGGGCCAGTACACCAAAGGTGCCGAGCAGTACTACCGGAACCGCCAGCGCCGGAATTAAGGTCGCGCGGATATTCTGTAAAAACAGATACATCACGCACACCACCAGAATGATGGCTTCGAATAGCGTCTTAACCACATCCTCAACCGAGATTTTAATAAACTCGGTACTGTCTTTAGGATAAGCAACGTCATAGCCCTGCGGCATATTACGCTGATATTCATTGATTTTATCTTTCACCAGAGTGGCAGTACTCAAGGCGTTAGCACCGGGAGCCAGCATCACCGCCATCCCCGCTGCGGGGTGGCCGTTGAGTTTTGCAACGGCGGTATAGTCTTCGTTACCAACTTCCACCCGGGCAACATCACCCAGGCGAACGATGGCGCCGTTAGCCTGGCTCTTAACGATGATATCTTTGAACTGCTCGACGGTTTGCAGACGCGACTGGGAGCGGACGGTTGCCGTCAGTTGCTGCGTATCCGGGGAAGGCATCGCCCCGATTTTACCGGCAGAAACCTGAACGTTTTGCGCTTCAATCGCCGTTTGCAGGTCAGAAGGCATCAGTGCGTAGGAGGCCAGTTTTGCCGGATCCATCCAGATACGCATGGCATATTCAGCGCCAAAGACCTGTAAACTGCCCACTCCGTTAAGACGGGCTAGCGGATCCTGGAGGTTACTGACCAGCCAGTCGGCGATATCGGAACTACTGGCTTGGTCGGTTTTGTCATATACCCCGAGGATCAGTAGAAAGTTACTTTGCGATTTAACCACCGTGACGCCAGCCTGCTGTACTTCAGTGGGAAGGCGTGATTCGGCTTGCTGGACTTTATTTTGTACCTGGACCTGAGCGGTATCCGGGTCGGTTCCTTGCTCGAAGGTGACGCTTATTCTGACCGAACCGTCAGAGCTGCTGGTCGAGGTAAAATAGAGCAGGTTATCCAGCCCGGTGAGCTGCTGTTCAATCACCTGAGTGACGCTATTTTCCAGGGTTTGCGCAGAAGCACCGGTATAGGTCGCGGAGATCTGTACCGACGGAGGCGCGACATTAGGATACTGGGCGACCGGTAGCGTTCTAATCGCCAGGATCCCGGCGAGCATAATAATAATCGCGATGACCCAGGCAAAGACCGGGCGGCGGACGAAGAAACGTGCAAACATCAGATATCTCCTCCCGCGGGGTTGACTTCAATGGTCTTAACCTGCTGACCTGCAACCACTTTTCCGCTCCCTTCAACCACCAGTTTATCGCCAGCCTGGAGGCCGTTTAATACCAGCCATTTGTCACCATAGCTATCACCCGTTTCGAGTTTACGCTGCTCGACTTTGTTATCACCCGTTACGACAAAGGCGGTGGCGATGCCTTTGGCATCACGCGTAATGCCCTGCTGCGGTGCCAGGATTGCATCCTTCATGACGCCTTCATCGACTTTCGCGCGAACGAACATACCCGGTAGAAGTTGCTGAGTCGGGTTCGGGAAAATGGCGCGCAGCGTGACCGAGCCCGTTGACTCATCGACCGCCACTTCGGTTAAAGCTAAACGCCCTTTTTCACTGTAGGTTGAGCCATCTTCCAGAATCAGCGTGACGTTCAGCTCTTCGTTATTTGCAGCCAGCGCCTGTTTGCGTAGACGAAGCAGATCAACGCTAGAACGCGTCAAGTCGACGTAAATGGTCTCAAGATCGCGGATTGTTGCCAGAGCGGTTGTTTGCTCCGCTGAAACCAGCGCGCCAGGGGTAACGGAAGATATGCCGATTCGGCCGGAAATAGGGGCTTTAAGGGTTGTCCAGTTCAGGTTGATCCGCGCGCTTTCCAGAGCAGCGGTTTTCGCCTCAACATTGGCTTTATCCTGGGCGCAAGTGGATGCGGCGTCATCGGCATCCTGGCGGGATATGCCGTTCTCTTTCACCAGTTGAGCATAGCGTGATGCTTTAGCGCAGTCGGCATTGACTAACGCCTGGACCTGCTTCAGGGCAGCGGCAGCTTCGTTAAAAGTTGCCCGGAAACTATCGGACTCGATTTGATAGAGCGCCTGCCCGGCTTTGACATGATCCCCTTCTGTAAACAGGCGTTTTTGAATGATACCTGTCACTTGAGGACGGACTTCGGCGCTGGATGCCGAACTGGTTCGCCCGGTTAGTTCATTAACGATAGTGAGAGGCTGGCGGGTTAAGGTGATAACCCCAACCTCTTGCTCTGGTGGCTGTGGGGAGGATACGGGCGCAGTATCACACCCGCTAAGAAGCATTAATGCGGCAAGTGTGCTCAGGACATGTTTCATTTTTTTCTCAGATTATTTTTTGCAAGTGAATACGGGGAAACGTTATTTATCGGTGACAAGCAGATTGATAATTTCCTGATAGATTTTTTCTAACTCGACAGGGGAGACTTTCTGGGGCGTTAATCGGCGGTAGAGAGAACCTTCCATCATGACTGCGATTATCTCGACACAACAGCGCACCCGCTCAGGGCTCAGGTGTGGATATTCTTTTTGCAGATGTTCACAGGCATTGTTAAACATTCTCTCGTCAGCTTCTGCAAGCCAGGCCGCCACTTTCGGGTTGCGTGTCGCTTCTGCAGTCATCTCAAGCATTAGCGCATCGTCATCCTCACTTAGCGTCAAGCGGCTGGCGAGTGCCTGCGGCATCAGGTGAGTGTGAATTTTGCCCTCCATCATTTCATTGATGCGATAGTCGATAATTCGGCGGATCATCTCTTCGATAATGGCGTCTTTATTGGCGAAATAACGGTAGATTTGACCGACGCTGAGTTTAGCTTCTGTGGCTATCTGCGACATGCTGGCGGCGTGAAAACCGCTTTCGCGAAAACAGCGGCGTGCGGCGGTGATGATTTCGTTTTGTCGTATTTGTAGTTTGCTGGTCATACATCGATTCTCAGATTAAGCAATTGAGAATGAACGTTCTCAATTTGGATTAATTTAACCTAAGAATGTGAAGGAAGATTGAGTGGAAAAGCATCTAAAGAGGAGATGTGCCACTCCTGACAAACGGTGGAGTGGCACAGGATTTATGTGGTTTTTCTATATCAGTCTTTTAAAGAAGCACCTTTGGTAGCAATCACTTCTTTGTACCAGTGGAAGCTTTTCTTGCGGCTACGCGCCAGAGTTCCGTTGCCGCTGTCATCACGGTCGACATAAATAAAGCCGTAACGCTTGGACAGCTCGGCTTTTGAGGCGCTGACCAGGTCGATAGGACCCCAGCTGGTATAGCCCATAACCTCAACGCCATCATCGATAGCTTCACGTACCTGGACCAAGTGATCGTTAAGATAGCTGATACGGTAGTCATCCTGAACTATGCCATCAGCATCAGGTTTATCTTTAGCGCCCAGACCATTTTCAACAATAAACAGCGGCTTTTGATAGCGATCCCACAGCACGTTCAGCAGAGTACGCAGGCCAATAGGGTCAATCTGCCAGCCCCACTCAGAACTGGCGAGGTGTGGATTAGGCACCATGTTGAGAATATTCGCGCGTGCCTGATGATTCAGCTCTTCGTCGGTGGTGACGCAGCCGGTCATATAGTAGCTAAACGAGATAAAATCGATGGTGGCTTTCAGCGCGGCGCGATCGGCATCGGTGATCTCAAGCTGAATGCCGTTATCGCGGAAGAAGCGCAGCATATAGCCCGGATATTCTCCACGACACTGCACATCACCGAAGAACTGCCAGGTGCGGTTTTCTTGCAGGGTTTCGAAGATATCTTCGGGTTTACAGGTCAGCGGATACACCAGACCACCGAGGATCATATTACCGATTTTAGCATCAGGAATAATCTCGCGGCAGGCTTTAACCGCCAGAGCGCTGGCTACCAGTTGATGATGGATAGCCTGGAAAACTTCAGCCTTGCTGCTGGTTTCTGGCAGCCCAACACCGGTCATTGGGGCGTGGAGCGACATATTAATTTCGTTGAAGGTCAGCCACAGCTTCACTTTCTCTTTATAGCGCGCAAATACCGTACGCGCGTAGCGCTCAAAGAAGGTAATCACTTCGCGACTACCCCAGCCACCGTATTGCTTCACCAGTCCCCACGGCATTTCATAGTGTGACAGGGTGACCAGTGGGGTGATGTTATGTGCTGCCAGTTCAGCAAACAGGCGGTCGTAAAATGCCAGCCCTGCTTCGTTAGGCTCTTGCTCATCACCGTTCGGGAAAATACGCGTCCAGGCAATCGACACGCGCAGGCAACTAAAGCCCATTTCGGCAAAGAGTTTAATATCCTCTGGGTAACGGTGATAGAAATCAATCGCCACATCTTTAATGCCGCTATCGCCCGCTACACGTTCAACAACTGAGCCAAAAACCCCCTGAGGCTGGACGTCAGAAGTGGACAGCCCTTTACCGTCTTCCAGGTAAGCGCCTTCAACCTGATTCGCGGCTACCGCGCCACCCCATAAAAATGCATCTGGAAAAGTTTTCATCATGTGCTCCTGTTATTGATGACTAACGCTGAGTAACGGTGAACCGGCCTGAACCGAGCTTGCTGCCATAGTTATGACCTCATGGTACTCGTCACTGTTACTGATAATAATAGGCGTTGCCAGGTCGTATCCGGCATCGATAATCGCCTGACGATCGAACTCGACAAGCAGGTCACCCGCTTGCACTCTGTCACCGACTTTGACATGTGCCGTAAAAGGTTTTCCATCGAGTTTTACGGTGTCGATACCCACGTGGATCAACACCTCAATTCCGTTATCGCTTAGCAGGCCGATAGCATGTTTGGTCTGGAACAGCGAGGCCACTTCTCCGGCAAAGGGAGCAATGACTTTGTTATCAGAAGGAATAATTGCCACACCTTTACCCAGCAGACCGCTGGCAAACGTGGTATCCGGAACCTGATCCAGAGCCAGTACGGTACCGGTCATAGGTGACAAGATATCGTTTTCAGTCACAGGCACTACAGCGACTGGGGCAGGTTTATTGTCTTTTGGCATTCCGGCCACCAGAGTCATGACGCAGCTCAGCGCTAACGCAACCAGGCTACCAATAACGCCTCCCCACAGCGTGGAGTCGACTCCACCAGGCGGGATCATCTGGGCGAAAGTAAAGATATTGGCAAAACCGAAGGAGTAGACGTGGGTATCGCTCAAACCGACAATCGCACCACCCACAGCTCCAGCGACACAGCCGAAGATAAACGGACGACGTAGCGGTAAATTCACGCCATAAACCGCCGGTTCGGTGATACCAAAAATACCCGCGGTGACTGAAGAACCCGCCAGCACTTTCAGGCGTTTATCCTGGGTACGCAAGAATACGGCAAAGACCGCACCGACCTGACCTGCAACAGCCGGAAGCAACATAGGCAGCATTGAGTCACTGCCCAGTGCCGATAAGTTGTTGATCATCAGCGGCACCAGCCCCCAGTGCAGGCCGAAAATTACACAAACCTGCCATAACGCACCCATCGCCGCGCCTGCCAGCCATGGCGCCATGTCGTAAATCCAGGAATAACCGTTTGCCAGCATCTGGCTCAGACCCGTGGCGACAGGCCCAATTGCGAGGAAGGTTAAGGGTACGGTGATACCGATACAAATCAGCGGAGCGAAGAAGTTTTTCATCGAGGATGGCAGCAGCTTCATGCTCTTTTTCTCGATCCAGCAACTCAGCCAGGAAGCAAGAATAATCGGGATTACCGATGAGCCGTAGTTAAACCAGGTGATAGGGATACCGAGAAAGAGTTCGGTAGCCGCGCTCGCCTGCTGGCTGGTATTGAAGGCTTCTATCATCATCGGATGAACCAGCGAGCCACCAATAATCATGGTGATAAACGGGTTGCCGCCAAATTTTTTCCCGGCGGTGTAGCCCAGTACCATAGGTAAGAAGAAGAACAGGGCGTCACTGGCGGCAAACCAGATTTTATAGGTGCCGCTATCAGTCGTCAGCCAGCCACAGACGATAGCCAGTGCCAGCAAGCCTTTCAGAATACCGGAGGCCGCCAGAATGCCGATAAATGGCGTAAAAATACTGGAGACAATGTCAATAAACTTGCTGAACAGACTGGTTTTTTCACCCGTGTCATGAGTCTCAACTGGGGTGTCATCGGTTAATCCCGCTTCACGGCGAACCGCCTGCCAGACATCGTTAACGTGATTACCAATCACCACCTGGAACTGGCCGCCACTTTCGACAACCATAATAAGGTCAGGATTTTTCTTCAGTCCTTCGGCATCGGCTTTTTTATTATCTTTTAGTTTGAAGCGAAGCCGGGTCGCACAATGTACCAGACTGACAATGTTCTCTTTGCCCCCGACGTGGCCGAGAATATCTTTTGCTAAAGCTTGATATTCCATCTCTATTTCCTTACCTCTGACTGAGTCTAAAAATAAAAAAACCCGAGAACATCCCCCTTATCAGGAAGACACGCTCAGGTTTTGCCTGCGTAATGCAGTAGCAATCCGTTTTTTTTAGGCTTTACGCCCTTCTTTTCTCACCCGTTCAATATGAATGGCGATAAACATCACTTCTTCTGTTGTCAGCTCGCGCTGATAACTTTTTTCCAGGTGCTGCGCAATTTTTTCTGCGCATTTCCAGGCTTTTGCGTAGTTTTCTTTAACCGCTATATGTAGAGAGACATCATCATCTGCGACTACCGTGCGGGTTAACATCCGCTGGGCGAAGAATTTTAAATGTGTCAGGAATCTCTGATAACTTAATGATTCTTCGTCATATTCTATCTGTAACTGATATTTCACCAGATGCAGTATTTCCTGCATCACCCGGGTGATATGCATCACTTCAGGCATTTCATTTTTTAGCTGTGCTGTAACCAGATGCAGAGCGATAAAACCTGCCTCATCCTCAACCAGTTCGACCTTTAACCGCTGAGCGATAATCGCTCTTGCTTCTTGCCCCAGGGCGAACTCTTTTGGGTAGAGGTGTTTAATCTCCCACAACTGCACGTTTTTAATCGCCAGCCCTTTCTTTTGCCGCTCGATAGCAAAATGGCAGTGATCGGTTAACGTGATATACAAACTGTCCTGCAATTTCCCCAGCCGTTCTGCGGCCAGTCTGATGATTTGATCGCAAGTCGTCATCACTTCCAGGGGTATCTGGTTAAGCAGTTCCCCCAGACGATGAATCATTTCATCACTTTGTAGCGCAAAAACTTTTTCGATTTTGTCGTTATCCAGAGTGTCACCCGTACGTTTCTGGAAGGCCAGTCCACGACCCATTACGACCTGTTCGCATCCCCGTTCATCCTGAACCACCACCACATTATTATTAAGAACTTTGGCGATTTTCATCGGAACCCCAGAAACAAAAAAACCTGACCTCCGACAGATGTCAGATGATCAGGTTTTGCCTGCCTTACGCAGTAACAATCCAGTTCGCGCATATTATCAGTTTCTTCTTACGTCTCAATGAGAGGTAAGAAGAAACGTGATGAAGATCGAAATAAGAAGTGATACCAGAAGGTCACCCTGCCAGGGGGCTCAATACTCAGTCAGGCACAATTCTTGCTTCACTCCTGTTTTATCCCGGATATCAGGTTTATATGACTCTCTCAGCCCTCAGCTTTGTGCTGGCATCGAAAAAAAGCGAAATCACCGGTCTCGAACAGCTATTAAAGATGGGCGAGCTGGTGGGTGCGGTCAGTCAGCTTATCCATGTGCTACAGCGTGAACGGGGAACGGCAAATATCTTTTTATGTTCCCAAGGGAAAACCTGGGCCGGGCAGCGAAGTGAGCGGGCACTGCAAGTGCAAATGGCTGAACAGGTGGTTAATCAGCATATTCTGGCGCTGGATTTAACCGGCCAGCACACGGGCAATGCGCCACGATTATTCAGCCGTATCGCTGCCGTATTGCATAGCCTCAGTACGTTATCGCTGCTGCGTCAGCAGATTCAGGCGCTGGAAATCACCCAGCCTGATGCTATGCGTCAGTACACTGAGGTGATACGCACCCATTTAGCGCTGGTATTTGAAGCCGCTGATATCTCAGGCGATCCGGCAATTTCCCGTGCGTTACTGGCGATGTTCAGCTTTATGCAAGGGAAAGAGCTGGCCGCTCAGGAGCGTGCCACGGGCGCTGCGGGCTTTACCGCGGGTTACTTTGACGATAACGCTCATCGACAGTTACTGGACCTGATAGAAAGTCAGGAGCGCTGTTTCCAGACGTTTAGTGAATTCGCTGATGCGCGTTGCATGGCCCTCTGGCAGCAACAGCTAAGCGCTGATAGCAGTGAGTTTGAACGATTCCGGCGTATTGCCTGTACCGGTGTGACGCCAGAAGGCGAGGCGGGGCAGGTGGCATTGCACTGGTTTGCCGTTACCACCGCACGTATTGATGGCATGAAGATTGTGGAAGATTTGCTGGAAGATATTCTGATGGAGTGCTGCCGTCAGCGCATCCATGAAACGCAAATCGCGCTCAAACTTCAGCAGCAAGATATCGAGCAAATTCCACAGCTGGAAAACCATTACGCCTCACTGATTCCACTACAACTGAGTCGTTCGGTACTGGAACTGGTAGAGCAACAGTCACGTCAGTTGCAGGCCCGTGAAGCAGAGCTGGCGGAGCTTCGCGCTACGCTGGCAGAACGAAAATTAGTTGAACGAGCAAAAAATTTACTTATTCAGTACCAGGGACTGACCGAACCACAGGCTCATAAAACGCTGCGCGATATGGCGATGAACCAGAATAAAAAACTGACAGAAATTGCTGAAGCCATGCTGGCGGTATCCTCCGTATGGGTGAAAAAGGACAAGTGATTTAAGAGCGGTCTTTGCACCAAAGTGATGTGCATGGCGTTCTGAATCGGTGCAAGTCGGGTGTGATATCAACAGCAACTACCCGTTACTGGCGCAGTTTTTAAGTTGGCACACAAACTGCATTACTTTTACAACATAAACACCGGGCCAATGGCGGTCTGGTAAGAGTTACGGATAAAGACGTCCATTAGTACCCAGGAAACTGGGTTCTGAGTGGACGTTTTTTTTGGTTATTTTTCAACCTTACAGGAAGCCGCAATGACGCAAAACGACAAAAAAACTTTCGGGGAATTATCCCGCCGGCGCTTCATTGCAGGCAGCGTCGCGTTAGGCGGCAGCATGATGATGCCTGGCTTTATGAATAGCGTCTGGGCCGCAGGCTCTGATGCGCCAGAAAAAAGAGAACTGCGGGTGGGTTTTATTCCGCTGACTGACTGTTCTTCGGTGGTGATGGCGGCAGTGAAAAAATTTGATGAGAAATACGGCATCAAAATCATCCCCGTCAAGGAGTCCAGTTGGGCGTCAGTACGCGACAAACTGGTCTCCGGTGAACTGGATGCAGCGCATGTGCTGTACGGTCTGGTATACGGACTACAGCTTGGCGCTTCCGGCCCGCAGCATGATATGGCGATGCTGATGACGCTCAACAATAATGGCCAGGCGATTACCCTGTCAAACCAGCTAAAACAGGCTGGCGTCACGGATGCCGGGTCGCTGAAAAAAGCCGTCGATGCCAGCGACAAAGGGACTTACACCTTTGCTCAGACCTTCCCGACCGGCACACATGCCATGTGGCTCTATTACTGGCTGGCCAATGCCGGGATCCATCCTTTCGATGATGTGCGCAATGTCGTGGTACCGCCGCCACAAATGGTGGTGAATATGAAAATCGGCAATATGAGCGGCTTCTGTGTCGGTGAACCCTGGAACCAGCGGGCGATTCAGGACGACATTGGCTATACCGCTATTACCTCGCAGGAAATCTGGCCCGATCATCCGGAAAAAATTCTCGGAACGACCTCGGCCTGGGTTGCCGCTAACCCTAACTCTGCCCGTGCACTGACCGCTGCGGTGCTGGATGCCTCACGCTGGATTGATACTTCCGACGCTAACCGTATCGAAACCGCACAGACCGTCGCGGCGCGCGCCTATATCAACACCCCGGTAGCCACCATCGAGGGAAGGATGCTCGGGAAATACGATAACGGGCTGGGGAAACAATGGCAGGATGCTCACGGCATGCGCTTCTTCAATGATGGCGCGGTCAATTACCCCTATCTCTCCGACGGTATGTGGTTCCTGACTCAGCATAAGCGCTGGGGGCTGATCGATAGCGATCCTGACTATCTGTCTATTGCCAAAAAGATCAACCGTACCGACGTCTACAAACAGGCCGCGACCGCCGTCGGCGGAATTAATTTGCCAGCAAGCGATATGCGTACCAGCACGCTGATGGACGGAAAAGTCTGGAACGGCAGCAACCCCGCTGAATATGCCAACAGTTTTGCGATGAAACGCTAAGTGAGATACCCGATGTCGACAACGTTGAAAACCCAGGCCGGGCTACAGGCTCGCATAGCGATACAAAACTTTATCCAGCAGGCGATACCGGCCCTGCTCGGTATCCTCATCTTGCTGGCGCTCTGGCAGATTGCCGCTCTCACCAGCAAAGGCTTTCCGACACCGCTAAAAACCTGGGAGTCAGCCAAAATTATTTTTGCTGAACCCTTCTATATTGACGGGCCTAATGATGTGGGCATTGGCTGGAATGTGCTGGCGTCATTACAACGCGTGATTACCGGTTTTGGTCTGGCGGCATTAGTCGGTATTCCGGTGGGATTCCTGATTGGTCGCTTCAGCTTTATTGCCAGCATGCTTAACCCGATGATTTCCCTGTTACGTCCGGTGAGTCCGCTGGCTTGGCTGCCTATTGGCCTGCTGCTGTTTCAGCGCGCAGAACCTGCCTCTACCTGGACCATTTTTATCTGTTCTATCTGGCCGATGATCCTCAATACCGCGGAAGGCGTCAGCCGTATTCCGCAGGACTACCTCAATGTCGCGCGTGTCCTGAAGCTCAGTGAATTTACCGTGATGCGCAAAATCCTCTTTCCTGCCGTGCTGCCCTACATTCTGACCGGCGTGCGTCTGTCGATCGGTATTGCCTGGCTGGTGATTGTGGCTGCCGAGATGCTGACCGGTGGCGTCGGGATTGGGTTCTGGATCTGGAATGAATGGAACAACCTCAACGTGGAAAACATCATTATTGCCATTCTGCTGATTGGCGTAGTGGGCATGTTGCTGGATCAAGGGCTGGTGGCGATTGCTCGCCGTTTTAGCTACGACAATCGTTAGGAGCCTGAAATGAAAAATGACCAAGCTATTATCCGGGTACAAAACGTCAGCCAGAGTTTTCAGACCGCAAAAGGCCCTTTTCTGGCACTCGATAACGTCAGCTTTGATATTGCGCGCGGCGAGACGGTCAGTCTGATAGGCCATTCCGGTTGCGGAAAATCCACCCTGTTGAATCTGATTGCCGGGCTGAGTCGCCCGACACAAGGCGTCTTGCTCTGTGATAACCAAGAGCTGACTGAGCCAGGCCCGGAACGCGCAGTGGTGTTCCAGAACCATTCCCTGCTGCCGTGGCTGACCACTTTTGAGAACGTAGCGCTGGCGGTACGTCAGGTGTTCCAGGGGCAGATGAGCAAAGCGGAGATGCAGGAGTGGATTATGTATAACCTCGAACTGGTTCATATGGATCACGCTGCCGATAAACGCCCCGGTGAAATTTCCGGCGGCATGAAGCAACGCGTCGGTATTGCCCGCGCTCTGGCGATGAAACCGAAAGTTTTGCTGATGGATGAGCCCTTTGGCGCACTTGACGCTTTAACCCGCGCGCATCTGCAGGATGCGGTCATGGAAATTCAGGTCCGACTGAAAACCACCATCCTGTTGATTACCCACGATGTTGACGAGGCAGTACTGCTCTCCGATCGCGTCATGATGATGACTAACGGCCCGGCGGCGAAAGTGGGTGAAGTCTTGCATGTAGAGCTGGAGCGCCCGCGTTCCAGAGTCGCGCTGGCGAATTCCCCTCTGTTCCACCAGTACCGCCAGCAGGTGCTGCAATTCCTGTACGAAAAACATCAGGCCGTAGTCTGACTCAACCCAACAGGTGCCATTGAATCTTTAGAACGCAGATGAGGCACCTGTGATGACCATAAAACGAATAAATGAACCGTTATCCCCAGAGGTAGCGAGGAGCAATGTGATGTCTAAACCCGTATTAGTGATGGCCGGACACGGCATGGTTGGCCACTATTTCTTGCAGCAACTGGTTGAGCGTGAATTACATCTGCAATATCAAATTATTGTGTTTGCGGAAGAGAAAGCCCCGGCCTATGACCGGGTTCATCTCTCGGAATTTTTTGCCGGTCGCAGCGCGGAATCGTTGTCGATGGTCGAGGGCGACTTCTTTGAATCGACCGGAATTGAATTACGCCTCTCCCATACAATTGAACATATTGATAGCCAGCACCGCTTTGTTGTCGACCGACAGGGGCGGCAGACGGCCTATGATTTACTGATTCTCGCGACCGGATCTTATCCCTTTGTACCACCGATCCCGGGCAACGATGCGCCGGGCTGTCTGGTCTATCGTACGCTTGATGATCTGGTTGCTATTCAGGAATGTGCAGCCCAGGGCAAAGTTGGCGTTGTCGTGGGCGGGGGATTACTGGGGCTGGAAGCGGCCAACGCCCTTAAATATCTCGGGCTACAAACCCATGTGGTGGAGTTTGCCCCGCGGTTAATGGGCGTTCAGCTTGATGAAGGCGGCGCGGGCATGCTGCGCCATAAAATTGAGGCCTTGGGCGTACAGGTACATACCGGCAAAGAGACCCGCGCTATTGTGGCGGGCGAAACCAGCAGTTACCGGATGGAGTTTGCCGACGGCAGCCATCTCGAGACCGACTTGGTGCTGTTCTCAGCGGGTATTCGCCCGCGCGATCGGTTGGCTAAAGACGGTGGACTGGAGGTAGGCCCGCGCGGGGGCATTGTTATTAACGATCAATGTCGCACCTCCGACCCGGCTATTTTTGCCATTGGTGAGTGCGCCTTATGGAACGGTCAGATTTTTGGCCTGGTGGCGCCGGGTTATCAGATGGCTCGTACCCTGGCGGATACGCTTTGTGGTAGCGAAGTAGCGTTTAAAGGTGCGGATATGAGCACCAAACTTAAGTTACTCGGGGTTGAAGTTGCCTCTATCGGTGATGCCCACGGCCGGACGCCTGGCAGCCAGAGTTACAACTGGGTCGATGGCCCGGCTGAAATCTATAAGAAAATCGTCGTCTCCGGGGACGGTAAACGCCTGCTCGGTGCGGTGCTGGTGGGGGACAGCAGCGAATACAGCACGCTATTGCAGATGATGCTCAATGATATGCCTCTGCCTGCTCATCCTGAGGGGCTTATTTTACCTGCCAGTGCGGGTGCCGCTCCGAAAAGCCTTGGCGTTGCCGCCCTGCCGGACAGCGCGCAAATCTGCTCCTGCTATAACGTCAGTAAAGCCGATATTTTTGATGCGGTGAAGGGCGGCTGCGGCGATATGGCGGCGATAAAATCCTGCACCAAAGCGGCGACGGGCTGTGGCGGATGTGCGGCGCTGACCAAACAGGTGATGGAGTGTGCGCTGGCAGAAATGGGCGTGGAGGTAAAAAAAGATATTTGCGAGCACTTTGCCTATTCCCGTCAGGAGATCTATCACTTAGTGCGTATCGGTCAGATCCGCAGCTTTGAAGATCTGATCCATAAACATGGCCAGGGCAGCGGCTGTGAGATCTGTAAACCGCTGGCAGGTTCGATCCTGGCATCCTGCTGGAATGACTACCTACTTAAGCCCGAGCATTTACCGTTGCAGGATACTAACGATCGTTATTTTGCCAATATCCAGAAAGACGGTACCTACTCGATCGTACCGCGTATTCCGGCGGGCGAAATTACCCCGGACGGGCTGATAACCATTGGTCAGGTCGCCAAACGCTACAACCTCTATACCAAAATTACCGGCGGTCAGCGTGTCGATCTTTTTGGGGCGCGCCTTGAGCAGTTACCCGAGATCTGGCAACTGCTGGTCGATGCCGGGTTTGAAACCGGCCATGCCTACGGTAAATCCCTGCGCACGGTTAAATCCTGCGTTGGATCTAACTGGTGTCGTTACGGAGTACAGGACTCCACCTTACTGGCGCTTCAACTGGAGAGCCGCTACAAGGGGCTGCGCTCGCCGCATAAAATTAAGATGGCGGTTTCAGGCTGTACCCGTGAGTGTGCCGAAGCCCAGAGCAAAGATGTCGGCGTGATTGCCACGGAAAAGGGCTGGAATCTGTTTGTCTGCGGCAACGGCGGCATGAAACCACGCCATGCGAATTTACTGGCTCAGGATATGGATACCGAAACCCTGATCCGCACCGTCGATCGTTTCCTGATGTTTTATATCCGTACCGCCGATCGCCTGCAACGTACCAGTACCTGGATGGATAATCTTGAAGGTGGGATAGATTACCTGCGCCAGGTGGTACTGGAAGACAGCTTACACATAGGTGCTGAACTGGAAAGCGAAATGGAGGCGGTGGTCGATACGTATCAGTGCGAATGGCAAACCACTCTCGCGAGCCCGGACCGTCTGGCACTGTTTAAGCCGTTTATCAACAGCCCGGAACCGGATGAAGCGGTGGTGATGGTCACTGAACGTCAGCAGATCCGCCCGGCCACCTCGCAGGAACGATTAGTTATCCCTACCGTAACCGTTAATCATCCTCGCGTTGCGGTACAGGGATGGGTCGAATTATGCGACTTAAGCGCTATCCCGGAGAACGCCGGTATGGCGGCAAGACTGTCGAATCGACAGATTGCGCTGTTCCATTTGCCGGGCCACCCGCAAAAGGTTTTTGCACTCAGTAATCATGAGCCTGACAGTGACGCCAACGTGCTGGCGAGGGGAATACTGGGCGATGTAAAAGGTGAGCCGGTAGTCATTTCACCGCTCTATAAACAACGTTTTCGTTTGCAGGACGGGCGCAGTATCGACGATACCGAGAAGGTGCTGAATGTCTGGCCGGTGAAAATAGAGCAGGGTCGTGTCTGGGTGCAAGAGCAGCCGCAGGTAACCGAGCCGAAAGTTGCTGAGATCATCGCTATGGCCAGCGTGTGAATAAAGCCTCTGCTTCAGAATCTACGCAACTAACCGGTGCCTTTTCAGGCTCCGGTTAGTTGCTAATAGAGGGTTTCTACGTCGCCAATAAACAAATGAAAGGATTTATTGGCGTAGAGAATATGGACACCAACTCACAGCTCTGTATGGCTTCGGCAGTGCCTGGTACAGGCAAAAAGAATGGCTACAGATGTGAGCGAACGTCTGTCATAGCTTGCACTGTTAATGAAGGGCGATTTAACCTGCTCAGATAACAGTATAACGGTGACAATATCAGTCTCAGGTAAGGGGAAGGGGCTTATTTGCATTCGGTATAATCTGAAAATGATAATTATTGGGAACTTTTTTCATCTACTTACAATTTTTACAATATCCCACTATAGACCCTTTTAAAATAAGGGTTTTATTAAAATAATATTATAATTTTCATATAATTATTTTAATTCCTGGTCACAATACCTTCGCCAATTCTCTTATTGTTCTGTGAGCAATTAATTTCCTTTTTACTACTCACTTGTAGTTATTAGTATTAAAAGTGAAAATTATATATCTATTTGATTTTAAAGCTATTAATTGAATTATCTGATGCTTTTATTAGCATGATGACCCTGTTTTTTCCCGTAGCTGTAATGCCATAAGTGAAAAGATGACAGATTAAAATTCGCCATATACTGTTTAAGTGAGACTGTTTTCTACTCAGTAGTTAACTTAAAAAAGTTTCAATTGTGTTTCAAATGCAGCCGGAAAAGCGTATTTCACGCAGGTATGTATTTTGACCAGAAGGATAGTGGTGTTGGTGCTATATCACGGAAACATTTTTATATCGGCGAATAGCGATAGTTTCCCTGGTGGACGCTACCAGACAGCAGAAAAGAAATAGTTGTCATAAGGAAACAACATGGTAAATAAAATAACTGGCGCGGTGTTACTCGTCATAGGATTAATTCTACTGTATATGGGCGGCCAGCTTGCTCTTGTGGGAGGCAGTCCATTCTATGTCATTATGGCAGCAGGCATAATGATTACCGCAGTACTCCTCTTGTGTCGTAAACCTGGTGCACTTTCTCTATATGCCCTGTTGATGTGGATAACCCTGGGATGGATTATCTGGGAAGTGGGTATGGACAAGTGGCAATGGATCCCGCGTGGCGATCTGTTTGGCGCTATCGGTTTATGGCTTGCGATGCCCTGGGTTGTTAAGCCGCTCTATCAGGGGAAACGCCGTTTTCATCCCTTCCTTGGTAGCACCGTTATTATTATGGTCGTCGTGGTGATTGGGCTCTGTTTTTACGATCCACTACCACAAGCGGGGAAAATCACTAATTTCCGTGAACAAATGTCTGACACCAAACCAGATACTGATTGGGTCGCCTATGGTGGAAGCAATTCCGGGCAGCGTTTTTCAAATCTTAATCAAATCAATAATAAAAATGTTGGGGATTTGGAAGTCGCCTGGACCTACCATACGGGTGATGTACGTCAGGATAAAGATGCCTCTGAGTACACTTTTGAAGCTACGCCACTGAAGGCGAATAACATGCTTTACTTGTGTACACCACACAGTGAAATCCACGCTTTGGATCCGCAAACGGGTGAAGCGAAGTGGAAATTTGTTCCTGAGAAAAATCGTTCTTACTTACAACAACATCAGACTTGTCGCGGCGTCAGCTATTATGAAGATGCGCCTGTTCAGTCAGAAAACCCTGCCGTAGAAGATGCTGCTCCGGCGATGTGTCGTAAACGCGTGTTTAATGCTTCTCCTGATGCGAAGCTCATTGCTCTTGATGCAGACACCGGTAAACTCTGCACCGACTTTGGTAACAATGGCATTGTCGATCTGCATGATAATATGGGTAAAGTTCGTCCACATGCCCTGATGCAGACCGCAGCCCCTCTGGTTGCCGGAGACAAAGTGATTGTCGGCGGATCGGTGATGGATAATGGCTATAATAGCGGGAATCCTTCTGGTGTGATCCGTGCCTATGACGTGCACAATGGAAAGTTAGTCTGGAACTTCGATCCGGCTAATCCTGAAAAGACCACCCCTATCGCTGCCGATGGACAGTATCCCCAGGATACCCCTGTAGCCTGGGGAACACTCAGCGCGGATATGAAAAATGGCATCGTCTATGTGCCCTTTGGTAATGCATCCCCTGATGAAGTCGGTATCGGGCGTGACGCAGATAGCAATACTGAGAAATTCCGCGATACGCTGGTGGCGTTAGATCTGAATACGGGGGCGTTTAAATGGCGTTACCAGACTTCCCATCATGATCTCTGGGATCGCGATAACCCTTCTCAGCCTTCTTTGCTGGATATTGACTACGATAATAAAAAACAACCTGTTGTCATTCTACCCACTAAAACAGGTAACCTTTTTGTACTTAATCGTTTAACGGGTGAACCTGTTTATCCAGTACAGGAAGTCAGTGTCTCGACTGAAGGTGGCGTTCCGGGTGAAAAATTCTCACCGACTCAACCGGTTTCGAGCCTGAACTTTATTCCTGAACCGCTGACCGAGAAGTCAATGTGGGGGATCTCACCCTTTGACCAACTGAGCTGCCGTATTGATTTTAAATCGCTACGGTATGACGGTAACCCCTGGACTCCTGCTACCGAACAAGGATCGCTGATTTTCCCGGGTAATATTGGTGTCTTCAACTGGGGTTCTGTTGCCGTTGATCCAGAGCGCCAGATGCTGATCGCAGCGCCTGTACGTCTGGCTTATAAGTATCATCTGATCAAACGGACCCCAGGGACTGAAAACGATCGCTTATTTACCAAAGACGGGCAGCCGTACTGGAATGAAAACTTCCAGGGTGACTACGCGATTCAGATCCAACAGCTGGCCTCTAATCTGGGCATTCCTTGTATTGCCCCACCTTGGGGACGTATGGTCGGCGTAGACTTAAAAACGGGTAAAACTGAATGGTTACGGCGTATTGGTACGACGCAAAACCTGAAAACAAACTTCCTTCCAGGCGGTTTCCCAATAGGATTCCCTATGGGAATGGTGGCTCATGGCGGGCCATTGATCACTGGCGGTGATTTAGTGTTCCACGGCGCAACTGCTGATAACTTTATCCGTGCTTATGACAGCTCAACAGGAGATGTCCTGTGGGAAAAAGAACTGCCAGCAGGGGGTCAGGCAACACCTTCAACCTATATGGGAAATGATGGCCAGCAGTATATCGTTATTGCCGCAGGTGGCCATGGGTCACTGGGGACTAAACAGGGTGATAGCGTCGTCGCTTATAAATTAAAATCAGCGCCTTAAGTAATGAAAAAAGGATATCTGTAAACTTCCCATAATACCGGGCGGTTTATCAGGCGACTATTCGGGCCTGAATTCGGTACTCTACCGGACTCAGGCCCTTTTATTTCCGGGAAGGCATCGCTGGATACTTAAAGTTCCAGAGAGCGTTTCCACAGCATAAAATCATATTGTTCAAGCGTATCCGCTTTGGTTCGCCATGTTCCGCTGGCGGTAGCGATGACCTTCTCAAACAGACCATCAGCAATTTTTGAAAGTGGTGTTCCCTCGATAATCGGCCCACAGTCATAATCGATAATATCCGGCATCTTGTCTGCGAGCGTAGAGTTGGTTGACACCTTGAGAACCGGAACGATAGGGTTTCCTGTCGGGGTGCCTAACCCGGTTGAGAAAATAACGATATTGCACCCTGCCGCAACCAGTCCCGTTACCGCATCCACATCATTACCCGGCGTACAGACGAGGGAAAGACCGCTCTCAGCCATAGGTTCGGCGTAGTCACATACTGCGCTAACCGGTGCTCTGCCGCCCTTTTTTGCCGCACCGGCAGATTTAATGGCGTCGGTAATTAACCCGTCAGCAATATTTCCCGGGCTGGGGTTATCGGCGATGGTGGTGCCGAAAAAGTTCGCGACATTTTCATAGTTCTTCATTAACGACAGAAACTTTTCTTTTAATTCGCGATTCATGCAACGCTGGACAATATCGCCTTCTGCGCCGCACAGTTCCGGAAACTCTGCCAGTCCGGAAGCGCCGCCCAGGGTGACAAGACGGTCTGAAACTTCACCCATTGCCGGGTTCGCGCTGATCCCTGAAAAACCGTCCGAAGCACCACATTTCACGCCTATTTTAAGGTGCGAGAGCGGGACCTCTTGCCGCTCATCCACGGGGGCTTCGCGAATGGCGTTATAGGTCTGGGTTAATGCATCTTGCATCATTTTTTCTTCGCTGCTCCAGTCCTGCTGTCTGAAGTAGATAACCGGTTTGCTGAAGTGAGGATTTTGCTTCGCGAGCGCGGCTTTGAAATCGACAATTTGCGCTTTTTCACAGCCCAGAGCAAAGACGGTGACACCGAGTACATTGGGGTGATTGGAATAGGCGGCAAGGACATCGCACATGGTCATGCTGTCTGAGGTCGCACCGCCGCAACCGGAATTGACGGTAATACAACGGATACCGTCAAGATGAGGAAAAGGCAGATGCCGCGTATCGTTTAAGGCTCCCGCCGAGGTTATCTGGCGAGCGAAATTTTTCAGGCCATTATTGGCATAACCGAGAGCGTCGTTCAGGGCATCAGTGACCCGCTGAACGTTGCGGTTTTCGCAGAATACCAACGGAATAACCAGCCAGTAGTTTGCCGTGGCGACCCGGCCATCTTCGCGAACGATCCCCTGGAAAGTTCGTGACGTCCAGGCGGAGACGTCGGGCTGCTGCCAGTCATAGGGCGCAATATCGTCGAGAGAAACCGGGGCTGCATAGTGTTTGATATTCTCGGTGGTGATAACTTCGCCGCGGTTGATGGGCTACGTTGCTTTCCCGACAGGTACACCGTACAGAGAAACGATATCGCCGGGATTCACATCCTGAGTAGTAAACTTATGTTTGGCTTTAACATTGCTACGCAGAACGTACTCTTCATCGTTCCAGCTAACCCGCTGGTCTTTGTGTAAGTTTTGCAGCGCAACGATTAAGTTATCCGTAGGGTCAATTTTTAAGATGGTCTGCATTTTATTTATCCTTTTTTATAAGCACATCTGGTCATTAGTGGTGGGTAACCCCGACGCTGATTGCCTCTTTCTTGCCAGCGAGTGCGGCAATAAGCGCGGCGCAGCAGAGCGTAATGAGCGAAAGAGCGACCAGACCAGCCGAGTCGTTACCGAAGAAGGCATCGACCTCTACACGAATCAAGGGTGCCAGAAAGCTACAAAATGCGCCCATGGTGGTACAAAAACCGATACTGGCGGCCAGCGCGGAACCTGACACAATCTGTGCCGGGAAAGTCCAGAAAATAGGTTGTACCGAGAGGAAGCCGATCGCTGACAGCGACAGAGCGGCAATCGCCAGCACCGGGCCGGCCCAGGCAGAAACAAACAGACCGAGTGCCGCAGCCAGCATACAGATGACTGAGATCAGAACCCGCTGCTCTGGCATTTTGTCCGCCAGACGCGGAATATAATAGACCCCGAAAGCAGAGCAGGCCCAGGGAATGGCGGCGACTAACGATTCCTTAAAACCGAGCGTAGAACCCATCAGGGAAGCCACTTGCGAAGGCAGAAAGAACATGAGGCCGTAGACGCTTATCTGGATGGTGCCGTAGATGAGTGCCAGGTGCCAGACTTTAAGGCTTTTCAGAGCGGTACTGACGCTGCTGGTTTCAGTCTGTAGCTGCTCTTTTTGGAGCTGTTCAATCAGCGCCGCTTTTTCTTCTGTTGTCAGGAAACGTGCTTTGGCGGGCGTATCATCAAGCCAGAACCAGGCAAAGATCCCCATAATAATTGCCGGGATCCCTTCGATAAAGAACATCCAGAACCAACCCGGCTGGCCGAGAAATCCGTGCATTTCCAAAAGTGCGCCAGAGAGAGGGGAGCCTAAGGTCAGTGCCAGAGGGACGCCAAGCACGAAGATACCCACCACGGATGCCCGTACTTTATTGGGGAAGTAGATAGAGGCCAGTAACAGAATACCGGGATAAAAACCCGCCTCGCCTAATCCCAGTAAAAAACGCAGAACAATAAACTGAGTTTCCGTCTGGACCAGGCCTGTGAGAGCAGAGAGTACGCCCCACAGAGCAGTGGTGATACTTAGCCATTTCTGTGCGCCAATCTTATTCAGGATCAGGTTGGCGGGAATACCAAACAGTGCGTAGGCGGCAAAAAAGATCCCCGCCCCGAGGGCAAAGGCGGAATTAGAGAGCCCAATATCCACCTGCATCGCTTCTTTGGCGAATCCCACGTTAACTCTGTCGATAAAGGCGATGAAGTACAAAATAAACATCAGTGGAACCAGGCGTTTCCACGATTTACTGATGGCGGAATTTAAGACCGGATCATCGTAAGCTGTAATTGTTTTCATAATACCTCCGCATCGGGGTCAGGCATTAATTTCGATACCCGCGCGGGAAAGTATCTGTTGAATACTTTCGGTCTGGCAGGCTGAGAGGGTGCTAAAAGGTGGCGTGCAGCGGTCGGACTGAATAATGCCGCGCAGCTGTAACGCTTTTTTGAACGTAGGAATAAAAGGGTCATTGATGGCGTAAATATCCATTAAATCATCCACTTTTTGTTGGTACAGCGAAACTTTGCTGAGATCGTTATCGCTAAAGGCCTGTATCCAGTCACGGAATATTTCAGGGCAAATATTGGATAATCCACCGATACAGCCATTCCCTCCGGATAAGATATTGTGCGCAAAGTTGTTGTCATACCCGGCATAAACTTCAAACTGCGGCAGCTCAGATTTGACTAAGCGAATAACCTGCGAAGTATGGTTGGTATCCGGAATGGTATCTTTCAGGCCGATAATATTCGGGAACTCTCTGGCGAGTTTCAGACAGACTTCGGGTGAAACGGAATAACCGGTGCGATCCGGGAAGTTATAGATGAATATTTTGGCGGCGGTACGGCGGGCTATCTGGCTATAAAAAGTATAAATACCTTCATCAGTCAGGCGGAAATACCATGGACTGATAATCATCACACCATCAAGACCACACTCATCAGCATAGTTTGCCAGCTCCACACACTCATCAATATCCATACGGCTGGTACCCGCATAGGCTTTTATTCCGTCGCGTGGGAATTCAGATGCCATATGAATAATCTGGCGAGATGTTTTCATATCCAGCGAGAAAAACTCACCGGTGCTACCCATAACGACAAATCCCGATACGCTTTTTTTAATGGAATCGTACAGGCGGAAGCTTCCTTCTGGATCCAGCCTGCCATGTTCATCAAAAACGGTTATTGCAGGGGTAATGTAACGGCTTTGCATATTTCACCTTCCTTTTGTTCGTATATACGAATGCTGTTTGTATTTTAAAGTCAATACAAGTAAACACGCCATGAAGATGAAGTCAAATGACTCAAAATATGTATGGGTAATTGATTAACTCAATGAATAGATTAAGAAACAGACAGGAAAGTCGGATGCCACAGTGGGGAATTAAATATAGTTATTGTGTGGGTAATCACAATTTCTGTGGCATTTTTTTCGAATAAATCAGTAGTTCTGGATATCGGGTAACTTGTTCAGCACACTTTCGATACGCTGTTTCGCGTCTTTTAATGAACCAATTACCTGCTGTATTTTTTCATCAGTAGCGCGGAAAGAAGGGAGTGAGACGCTGATCGCTGCCAGAATGGTCTCTTTCTGCTGCAAAGGGACGGCCAGGCAGATGGTGTCATCGTTAATTTCCCGATCGTCCATAGAATAGCCGTTGGTGGCAACCAGGGTTAGCTGCTGACGAAGCTGAACCATATTGGTGACGCTACGTGCTGTCACGGAAGGAAATCCTTGCGGATAGAGTTCGAGAATGTCTTCGTCGCTGTGCTTGTGCAGAAGCGATTTTCCCAGAGCGGAGCAGATAGCTGGCAAGCGAGTGCCTATTTTAGAGACCAGCTGAACGGTTTGGTCACCCTGTACTTTATCAACATAGAGCACCCAGGCATCATCCAGAATACCAAGCTGGCAAACTTCATTGCACTCATTGACGACCGCATGCATCTCGCTATTGATCATCTTAATCCAGAACTCTTTTTCGACTGCTGAGCTGGCAAGAACTGCACATGAGATACCAAGGGTATAAATGCCGCTATGGGTGTCGTAACTGATATATTTTCGGTATTGCAAAGATTTGAGGATAGGGAAAATGGTGCCCTTGGAAATATCTGTTTTGAGCGACAACTCAGAGAGCGTCATGCCATCTACATTGGCGAGTGTTTCCAGAATAACTAAAACGCGTTCGGTAGGTTTATGAAGTGTCTTCATATTTTTCCTTATCACAGCTCACAGACAAGCACTCTTTAACTAGCCCTATTTAACTACAGATCCCTACTTATCTGTAGTCTAACCAGAGTCTATTTTTATGCTTCGTTATTTTTTCACTGTTTCAATATCAGGCTCTCTTTCCGCAGCCATCGATTGAAGTGCATTACCCGGTAATCCTGAGGGAGGGTTATCAATATCCTTGCCGTACTTTAGTTGGCGAAAATTGCATTAAAGATCTGGCACAGAATTAAGCCTGCTCACATAATGTGTTAATCACTGTCCGCGGCAATCGCTGGCAGTGATTGCAAGGTCAGGAAGGGTGGTTCAAGTTGCTCAGGTGTTTCCATAAAGGATGGTCGAATGACATAGCTTGCCTGTGCCCCTCGTCTGTCTGAATCGGATGCCTGTCAGTAACGCGAATTATTTTGGCTGGATAACGTTAATCCGAATTTAGGTGTCATATGAATTATTCTGGATTGCTGAACGATACGCCGATAGATTCTATTTTTTTATTTGTTATCACATTTGGATTATCGGTTTTTTTTGCCTGGACAGGGAAATTTGTTTTTAAACGTAAGAAAATTAATGATGAACTGGGTGACGATGACGCGAAAATTATATTAGGTGCTATTTTATCCCTGTTAGGTTTATTAATTGGTTTTGTGCTTTCTATTTCAATCAGTGGTTATAATAATCGCCAGCAAACTGAAGAAAATGAAGCCATGGCTATCGGCAGTGCCTATCAAAGAATTCAAATATTAGACGGACAGCAGCGAACAGATTCAATCATTTTATTAGGTGAGTACTTAAATTCACGCATAGAGTTTTTTAAGTCAGGCGTCAGTGATGACAATAATCAGTGGCGACTCATTTCTTTAGAAAAGCAATCCAAACTCTGGGGAATTGGCGTTGCGGAGGCTAAAGCTGCACCAAATCCGGTGATGGCGTCAGTGCTGGCAGCATTTAATGAACTGTATATCTCAGAACAAAAAACCATGGCCAGCTGGCGACATCAAATACCCAATGCGGCCTGGTTTCTGTTAGTGTTTTTTGCCATCTGTTCCAATGTATTGCTTGGCTACAATATGCGAAAAATCCAGGGGAAAAACTGGCTGATATTTATTCTCCCCTCATTAACAACCCTGGCATTATTTATGATTGCGGAGATAGATATCCCTGGGGAAGGTATTATTCATGTGACACCGGACGACTTAATTTCACTGAAATCTTTTTTATTTAAAGCCGGGTAAATAGAATTGACAGGATGATATGGCTGATAGTGGCCATATCATCCTTAGCCCCGTTAAAGGGAATGAATTTCACCTGTTGCAGTATTGAGGGTAAAGTTTTTCGATGGTGCTCCCTGCAAGTATTTATCAATTACTGAAAAAAGACTCGCAAAGCGTAAGCGAAAAACGGTCTCAAAACTGTCATTTGCTGATAGTTTCTCAGGTGTTGCCGGTAAGCTCTGGGCTAACTGGCGGGTCAGTAATTGATACTGCTGTAAACGCTGAGGAGAAATATCCGCCAGAGCCAGTTCATCCGCATTACGTAGTCGGTACACGTCGGTAGCCAGCACATAACCATCCCAGGCACTGAAATCCGCTAACTGCATTCCGGCTTCTTGCACCAGCTGTTCTGCTTTTGCCCGAGCTGTCAGCCATTTCTGGTTATCTTTCTGCAGGTAATGCTGTGCGATATTGATACGTTCAGGCGTTTCCCCTTTGGCACAAATCTTATTCTCTTCCCCGAGCGGTGTTTTCATGACTTCCTGATAAGGCGTCTGATTATCAAGCTGACTCAGGATCAGCATATCCGCGCCATTCAGGCTGAACAGCTGCTGACGGATTTCACAAGGCCATTCGTCGGGGATAAAACGCAGACGCGCCAGTTCACGGATATGCCAGTCGGTAAATTCATAGTAATTACTGGCCTGCAAAATATCCTTATTCCACAGCTTCGGCGAATGTGTTGCCTGCAGGTGATCCCACTCGGTCTGATAGTGTTCAAAGAGTTCATTAAACTGCGGCACTTTGTCGAGTACGACGGTCTCGACAGTCATGGTAACCGGGCTTTGCGTGCTCACTATTTTATAGGCGGGAACATAGGCCGCCATTGAGGGGGCCTGAATATTGAATAGCACAGAGCCATCATCATATTTGCGCACTCCGGTATCATTGAAATGCATATGACCGCCGATATGGATACCAATCCCTGTTTTCGCCAGCGCGTGGGAGGTATCTTCCTGCGGGGCACGTTTTAGCTGGAATTTCCCTTTACCGAAGATAGCCTCCAGCTCTGGGGCCGCACCGTTATCAAACTCCACCATCGGAAAATGGCTGAAGGTCAGCAGGGTCTTATTCTGCTCTTTCGCACGTTTCGCTACCGAGGCCATCCAGGCGATGGTTTGCTGCTTATGCGTCAACATTTTGTTATACCCGGCATCGCCGGAGCCTGAAAAACTGGCAGCGCTTGCATGCAGGGGGTCCGCATCGGCTTTGGGTAAATAGACGTTTGCATCCACCGCCATCAGCCATAAACCGGGAACAGGCTCGACCAGGTAGCTGCTATCGGCAACGTTAAAGCAGGGACCATAATCCGCCTGGCGATAGCTTCCGCCGGTTCCCTGAGCACAAATTTCATACTGGCGCTCGGCAAACTGGCTGGCTGCTCGTGCTTTGTCGTAGCTGTATTCAGGGTATGGGTAGTTGCTGTAAGGCGTTTCCCAGTAGATATCCTGCTCGCGCGGGTTCAGGCCAAAATCGGCCATAGAATCGAGAATGTATTCATAGCCACGGTGAGCCACCTCCTCACTGCAAATGACCGGTAGCTCTTCACCCGTATCCAGTACGGCACTTTCCCCGCTATAGGTTTTGCAGGCTTTCATTCCCCGGCTATAAATAGCCTGATTTTTCCCATCTTCACCCAGATAATCACTTTTACCGCCCGGCATATCAAAAGGCCGATTAGGATCGTGATTACCTGGCGTTGCGAAAAAGCGCATGCCATATTTTTGTTCATATTCATGGAGCACTTTTACCAGGCCACGCAGATGAACTGACTGACCGTCATCACTAAAGTCACCGGGCAGGGCAATAATTTTTATGCCTTTACTCCCGGCATCATCCAGGGCTGCGCGCAGAGCAAAGTAGTTTTCATTAAACAACCGCGTTGATGTCAGCTGGGCATACATGGTGCGGATAGTCGCCTGTTTACCGCTCTGACTATTCTTAAGCCCATGAAAACTGCCATCCTTAAATTCACCGTAAACATCATGAAAGTGAATATCGGGCATAAACGCCACCCGATAGGGTGCCGTTGTTTGTGCCAGCCCGGCGGTGCTCCCTGCGATGAGCAGAAGCGCACCGGATAAAAAATGATATTTCATTAGATGGCTCCTCTTATTCTGCAAATGCCGGGTCAGCTTTATCCCGACCTGCCGCACGTTCAGCTATCACTTCTTGTTCAAAGTATTCGCGCAGTACGCTGACGGACAGACCAATAATAATTTGCAGATTATGACCTTTACGCACAACACCCAGCGCCCCGGCCTGTTTTAACGTCGCATCGTCGGCGACCAGAGCCGGGTCATTAATCACCAGGCGTAAACGGGTCTGACAGTTACTGATGGTATCGACGTTATCACTGCCGCCTACACAGCGCAGAATAGCGATGGCTTTTTCTTGATCGGATGACTTTACGCGTGACATGGCAGGAGCGGCAGCCTGCTTATCGCGGTAATCCTGTTTTGAATAGAGACGGACTTCGCTATCTTCGCTGCCGCGCCCCGGCGTCATAATATTGAAACGCAGGATGACATAGCGGAAGACGGCAAAGTTTATTGCGGCAAAACCGAAGCCGATAGCCAGATGGATCCAGATCAAATGGGCGTGATTCTGGGAATAGAAGATCCAGTTAAACAGGATCATATCGTTCATTCCTCCTCCCATAAAACCTACCACTCCGGCCAGGTACAGCACCATACAGAGCACGGCCCCGATCAAGGCATTCAGTAAATACAGCAGGGGTGAAATAAACAGATAGGTGAACTCAATAGGTTCCGTGATCCCGACACTCATCGCGGTAATGATCGCCGGGATCACCAGGGCGGCGACCACTTTTTTCTGGCTCTTATTTGCGGTGGCATAAATCGCTAACCCCGCCCCCAGTGAGCAGAAGACGCTGATATTACCGTAGAGAGAATACCCTCCCTGCGGAAACTGTTCGCGCAGGGGGACGGCTGATGCCGCATAAGTTGAGACGTTTTCAATCCAGTGAGTGTATAAACCGCCGTCCACGACCGCCGGGCCAAAGAAGAATGGGAAGTAAACAAAACGATGTAGCCCGGTCGGCACCAGAATACGCTCCACAAATGCGAACAGCCCGATACCCAGGACGTCAGCTTCAATATAGAAGGTCTGCATCGCATTGATACCTAACTGGACTTTAGGCCAGATAAGGCAGGTCAGGTAGGCGAGTGGGATCATGGTAAAGAAGGCGATGATAAAGACCAGCGCCATGCCCTGAAAAATGGCGAGATAGTCGTGCAATTTTTTGTCAAAAAAGCGGTTATGGATCCAGGTGACTATTCCCCCGACAAGCAGTGAAAAGACGATACTGGTATCCAGCGTTTTGATGCCGCCAACCAGCGCCAGCCCGCTTTGCCCGCCCACTTCCTGGTCGAAATTGACGCCAAAATCAGCCCCCCAGAATGTCAGCATACCGTTGGTGAAATAGTTAAAGGCCATATAAGAGAACAAGGCGACCAGTGCCGCACGGGCCTGGGCTGATTTTGCCAGACCAATCGGCAATGCCATACAGAATAGCAGCGGGAAATTACGGAAAATCGTCCAGCCACCTGACTTCAGCAGGGTCATGACCTTATAAAAGTTCGAGTCCGGGCTGGCAAGTTCCCCCATAATACTCGGCATAGTGAGGATATTGGTGACGGCCAGCAGCAAACCGGTGAAGGGTAGAAAGGCTATCGGGACGGCCATTGCACCACCAAAAATCTGAAAAGCACCCATGATATTGCGTTTTTTCATTTATTATTATCTCCAGGCTATCAGTCTTAGAAGATGAGGTCACAGAGGTTTGATATCGCTCAGCCAGTTGCCTTGCTCTATCTCCAGGAGCAGCAACATGGTTAAAGCCTGAGCATAAGGAACCGGAGCCATGGCAATATCGCAGTAATACTGAATATCCCAGCCCAGCATGGTGCCGCGTGATGCTTCCAGAACCATTCCTTCGCCATCAATACGCGTCATAACAGCATCAAATGCACTTCGTGCATGAGCGCTTACAGATTTATCCAGAATCCCCATGCGCACACCACGCAGCATGCCGTAGGCGATGGCAGCTGTAGCAGAGGATTCCTGAGGGGAGAGCGGGTCATCGAGTACGGTGTGCCACATGCCATTGTCAGCCTGTAACTCGCACAGGGTATTTACCTGGCGAGCGACGACCTGTGTCAGAAAACGGCGCAGCGAAGGGGTGATATTTTCCCCGAGCAAAGCAATAAACTCAGGAATGACCACAGTAATCCAGGCATTACCCCGGCCCCAGAAGACTCCGGCAAAATGGTGTTTATCGACGAAGGTCCAGCCGTGGTACCAGAGCCCGCTTGCGGGATCGCTGAGATAGCGGGTATGAAGCAGAAACTGATATTCCGCTTCATCGATTAAATCACGACGTTTTAGTACTACCCCGGCTACGCCCAGAAACAGGCAGGTCATAAACAGCGTGTCATCCCAGAGCTGCCCGGTATTAGCCTGCTCTTTAACCACATGCTGCAGGCCACCTTCTTCAGTTTTGGGTAAATCATGTAGCAGTGTATCTGCCCATACGCTGACTCTTTGTAGCAGGTCAGGGCGCTGATACTCTCCGGCCAGCAGTGCCAGAACAATCATCGGAGAGGTAGTATTAATCTGTATCTCGGGTAGCCCTTTGGCTATCTGCTTCTCATACCAGGTCAGAACCGCCTGTTTCAGTAAGTCATCTTGTTGAAATTCAGCATAATGCCAGAAGCCATACAGCCCGATACCGACTTCCCACTCCCACTCCTCAAAGTGGATAGTGAAACACTCGCTGCTACCGATATCATGCAGATTTTTCAGGCGGCAAAACCCCTTCACCACGCTATCCAGCGTGCCCATCAGTTGCGCCCGGCTCATGCCTGAACTCCTTTGATGAGGATCTGCGGTCCGCTGTCGTCAAGTTGTGGGAAAGAAGGAGCATCGTCCATAAGCGAAAAATTCTTATCAAGGACAAGTGTCATTGCGCGTGAAGAGAAGGCTGCGAAGGCAGACTCATCACCATAACCGGCTTCGATATACCAGCGAGCCTGCCGACCCATCGCACGGCACTCTCTTCCCGCGGTTAATCCTGTTTCTATACTTTCCAGAGGAAGCGAACAGAGAATCAGAGCAAAAGCGTTACCTGCGCGAACCAGACGTGCACAGTCGGTTGCGATAACCAGGTCAAAAGCCTGGACCGGGAGGTGGATATGAGTCCAGGGTAGAGCATCCTGCGCGTCGATATTCCATTCTACTAACAGCCGATTTTCGTACTGCTGAACCAAGGGCATAATGCCGTTGCCTGCCCAGAATGAAGGGCGCTTTTCACCCCCCGGCTCATCTTCTCCCGGATGATTAATCCAGATTCGGGCTTCTGCACTGGAGGCGAACTGGAGATCAACCAGATGCTGCTGATGGCCAGGCAAACCCGTAAGATGGTCGACACAGGAGGATAAGATAACCTCAGGCGCTTTCCACACAACGATGTTACCCCCGCCGCAGCGATACCATGCTGCGAGTTCTCCCTCGGGCATATCCGCATACTGTTGTGTCACTATCGGAGGGGTGTAATCACTGGCACAGAACATTGGCAATGAAGCACATTTGCGATTACAGGTGCCATTACCCCAGGCTACGGCGCCATAGGCTGACAGTTCCGTCAGGCTACCCGCCAGCAACTCTTTTTCATATACCCGCCCCATGGTGCCTGCGGCGACACCACTCTGGTAATGCAAAGCGCTGAGTAGCATTAAGCGGTCAATGCACTTTCCGGCTCGCATACGAAGGGCTTCGCTTTCTGCCATCTGCCAGAGCGCGAACAGCCCAATGTAGTCCACGGGATAATAGGGGGCAGAGTTCCACTCGACGAAACCGTGCTGTTCCACAGCGTCGAACCACTGCAATAGCCGGGCTTCGGCAATGGCCTGCTGTTGATGGCCATAGCGACCAGAGGCAATAAAACGCTCGTCGGGAAAGCACTGCCCCGCCAGATATTGCGCGGTATGAAAACAAAGCGCGTGATTCTCACTCCAGAACCACATCACATCAGAGCCCAGTTCGTCCAGCCAGTAGCGGTATCCCAGCACGGTAGATTTTACCCGACGCCATAGCGGGGCAGGGAAGTGCTCGCCATGGTGGTAACGCCAAATCCACAGTAAGGGGACCAGGGAGAAGTCAGAGCAGTCTTCACGGGCACTGATACGTTGCAGGGTGCTGTTCAGCAGACTTTCAGCCTGCGGACCATATTCATGAAGATGCATCATCGCCAGTAAGCGGCAGGTCCTGTCCATGCCGTGAGTAGCGGTATAGCGCAGAGACTCAAGTTTTCGTCCGGCCAGCGTCTTTGCGGTCGTCACTGCCGGAATCTCCGGCATAACATTGATCCCGATGCTGCGGGTTAGCGATATTGCACCGCGTTGCAGCGTCAGACGTAACTGGTAGTGCGCTTCTCCGAGAGAGCGTGGCAGTGGGAGAGCAAGCGACAGATCTCCCGTATTAGTTTTTCCAAAATTAATGAATTGCGGCTGGAAGTTATCGTTGCCCATACCACGTAGCTCTCCGCGCAGGACGATGCTGTCCGGGGCCGGAACGGTGCAGTGAATATGCACGGAATGCTCGAAAACGGACAACTCGGGGCGTAAGCCATTGGCAAACCGACTTAATTCATCAGCTGATTGACCTTCAATACCGGGTAACCCGACACCCAGCGTTAATGAGTCCAGGTAAACCATGCTCAGGGAAAATATTGTGTCACGCTCAAACAGTTCATCAAGATGTATCAGCAGACTGTTTTTACCCGCCTTCAACGGCAGCTTTACCTCGCAGTACTGCAGGGTATTCCGTGTGAAGGGGGTGAAACAGGCTATCTGAATTGCTGTATGCCAAATCCGTACGCCGCCACAGGTACCGAGCTGAAAGCGAAATTCGCCATCAACAGGGGCAAACAAATCCACTTTCAGCCAGCGTTGTCCGTGAAACGGCAGATGAGAGAAATCAGAAAAAGAAACGGAATTATTAGGCCCCGGAAGTGTCATTTCCTCACAGGAAAGTGCCTTGGCGGGGTCAACAGCACGCAGGGCTTGTGTTTCCCGGAATACCCGGCGGCAGAACGACTCGCCTTTAGGGCCTGCACCGTTACGAAAGTGATAATCTATAGCAGGATCAGTGATTTCACCGGTATAAAACTCAGCAAAACGATTCATTTTTGCCGCTGAGAAGAGAAAACGCGTCAGCGCCTCGCCCTGTGCTAATTGCCAGTCACCCTGTGACATATTTTCTTTATCTCCTGCAGGACTGATTTATTCAGCGCGTATCATCAATGGCTTTGTAA
This sequence comes from Klebsiella sp. BIGb0407, assembly GCF_024807845.1. Classification (GTDB taxonomy): domain Bacteria; phylum Pseudomonadota; class Gammaproteobacteria; order Enterobacterales; family Enterobacteriaceae; genus JGM124. The sequence continues at coordinate 57,032 of NZ_JANUEQ010000009.1, read as the reverse complement.
TATCCGTCGAGCAGTGGATGAAAGGTATTCGTGAGATATGGACGAAACTTCACAAAGCAGGGGGTAAGCGAGCGAGTAACGTGATTGGCGTCATATTTTTGGATAGCAGCGAAAATATCGTTGTGAGAGTGATCACGAAAATTTTTGGGGCGAGAAATTTGATGTGACAGGCGTCACATCAATATCTCCATCTTACCCAGAATCCTGGGACGCTTATCCTTTTAAAGCCCGTAGCTCTTCACTGAAACTGTCTGCCAGAGCCATGACACGGCTGACATCAAACAGGACATGAAGGCCTGGAGAAGCTTCCGCGTGTCGGGTGCAGTAATCGTCCATTTCTGCGGCACAACGATACAGCTCCTGAATATTGATCAGGCTGATTTCACGCATACTCCAGCTGTTCTCTACTTCTTTAGCGAAATACAGAGTAAAAAAGGCCTTTTGAGCATGGATAAACAGCTGGCAGTAGAGCGCAAATCCCTGCCATTCCTCCAGCCAGCGCCGTTTTAAAGCCCAGGGAAATAAAGCAGTTTCAGCAAAGAGCAGCGCCTGTTTATGCAGCGCTGCGACGGCATCGCGCGTCTCATCTTTCTCTGTGGCAATACGTGACAGGCAAGTGGCCGATCTCTCAACCTCTTTGGCGCTAAAAGAGATATCGCGCTCTGAGCCTGGCAGCCAGTGATTACGGTTTAGCTGCCCATAGAGACTCCATACCGCCTGACCATAGCTTTCTGGCACCTGGCTGTGACGGTGGAAGACATGGTCGCGTACATAGATAGCCTGATATAACACCTGTCCGGCTTGTTCCATAAGCGTACTGAACTCGGCAAAGACTGCGGGTTCAGGACGCCAGCCATAGCTTTCATCAAGCCAGAGTATCAGCAACTGAGACTGGGTGAGTGGGGTATTATTACTGCGTAACATACGGCTGCAAGCAAACAAGTTACATTCACTCAATGTGCCCATGATCCAGTGATTATCGACGCCTTCCCAGCTGGTTTTACAGACTGCGCCGCGTATTGCCGGATTACTTCGACACCACAACAGCCGCCCCTGGAGTTCGTTAATCCGCGGATAAGGGAAAATTCCCCAGCCCACTTCCTCGCCCACCAGATCTAAATCCACCCAGACTTCCCGGTCGTTTACTGCCAGTAGTGCCGGGTTATTCGGAAAGGAGGGCCAGAAGCGTTCAGGGGTTATTTTTATTGAAACGCCAACATTTTCGGGGAGCGGACGGATGGCCTCCAGCACATTGTCGAGATCATGATTTCCGGCAGGGAAAACCCGCAGCACCAGATGTTTATTTTCATCCTGTATCGCCTTTGCGAGAGCGGCGAAACAGCGGCTATAGAGCGACAGACTCCGGGCATCGCTTGTGCCATCGTTATTATCCCCGGCTAACTCCCAGTTAGGTCGTGAAACCGGAAGTAAACCATCAGTATTAGAAATAGCGACCAGAAGGCCGCTCAGCGAGGGGATTTGCTGGCAAATAAGCGAGACTTTATCCGCCAGGTAACGACACCAGAAGTCTGCGTCGAACTGCACTCCGCGTTCGGCATCGAAGAGGTGCGGATGGGCGCACAGTAAATCTGTGGGAAAACTTAACTCTTTTGCCTGCAGATAGAATCGTAACCCTTTGCTCTGGCAGCGTTTAGCCAGCCGGTTCAGATAGACGCAACGGGCACGCTGCTGGCTGGAAAGGTAGTCATTATAATTATGAGGCGTATAGCCTTTGGGTGAGACCAGTTTATTAAACAAATCGGCCTGTCCAACAATGATGGTGTTGAATTCATAAGAAACGGCATATTCCAGCAGCTCACAAGCCTTATCCCAGTTCCAGTACGCCTGATTATTTAATTCCAGCGCGCGCGTCTGCCACATTTATTTAACCCTGTTGTCATTCATTTTCCTTTTGTCAGTGATACCACAAAATGTAAACAATAAGTGTGCGGGAGCAGACGATGTTGCAATCCGCAATTGATTCAGGCATTAAATCGTCAGGATGGGATGCGGGGAACCGAATCATTATTACCGGGCTGCCCTACCTGAATATCTGCGTTCTTCTGGCTCGTTTCTGTAACAAGGGTCGCATGTCATATTCTTTAGCATCAGCAGAGTGCGAGATACGCACATTCAGTCTATGAAGGTTTGGTGGCAGGACTGGCATACTGGTCAGCAAAGTATTCGTCATCACCAGGTACTGAAGTTCTGATGGTAATTTCGGCAGGCCTGTCAGCGGGTTGTTACCTACCTCCAGGTAATGCGGCTTTTTTCCATGCAAACCAGATAGCTTCATAATCTTCTGCGGTCTGTGGGAGCGTGGCAGTAGCATGCGTTTTTCTGTAGCCGTCATATTCCAGGATATAGCTGCTGGAATCATAAAAGGTGACCGAGAGCGTCTCATGGTTGTTGGCGTTCAGGTTACAGAAATGGTTCTTCTGGTTTCGGTGTGACTGAATATTTTCCTGGTATCCGGAATAGGCGAGCATTCTTAGCTGTTCAAATATGTTGGATATATCTTCTCGTGTTATTCCGAGCGGCGGGTGATGAATTATCCGAATGCACTCTAATGCTGCAGATTGGTGAGTATGAGCAAAGAATGTCTTTATTTTTATCCAGACTCTTATATCAGGAGGGAGATCTGTGTGGGAATGATTGACACTGATAGCGGCGGGAAAATATCGGGTACTAACATCAACGATCATTATGAAGAGCCTTATAATATTAAATATATATGCTAACCGCCAAACTTTCTGGCAGTTAGCACCATGATATTAATATTGTGTGGGCTTTTATTTCATAAATTGTTTATTTTTAAGATTAAAATACTGTCATGTTTTTGGGGACGGTCTGTTTATCTGGTGGTGATAATCAAAGGCCGAGATAGGACTTGCCCTGGTCCAGTACCACATTACAAGCTTTGGTTTTTAGCTGTTTACCTAGCTCTGTTTCCCCGAGCGCATTGAGGTCCAGCTTTTGATTACTGCCGGTATTCAATAGCCCGGCAATCCCCTGCTGGTAGCTCGTCTCTTTAGACTGCTTTTTATTACTGTTTAGTCCCAGTTTAGATTGGAGCTGATCGGTTAACCCATTGACGTTATTGACCACTTTATTGCGGATACAATATTCCAGCACGCCCGTCGCGTTGGTCATACTGCTGGAGGCAACGGCATTATTACCGCCACCCAGCAGCTTGGTGATGGTGCCAAGGGAAAGTCCGCCATCCGTCGTGCTGGCGGTGGTTTTACTACCTGAGCTGCTGCCTAACAGGTCAGAAGCGGCACCGTTGAGGCTATCTTGCCAGCTTGCTGCATGGGCTGTGGTGCTTAATAAGCAGATAGCCCAGCCAACGGAACATAAGGATTTGGTCATTTTTTTCATCGTGCTGCCTCTGTACTTACTCTGTCTGTGTTCTGTATTGGCAGTTTACTACTGGAGATGAGTAAATAACGCATAAGTGAATGTGAACAACAAAAAAATCGGATTTCTCTGCCTGTCAGCTCAACGGTGAGTGAAAAAAGCCCTGAAGTCAACCAATGGGTTGACTTCAGGGCTGGGTGAGTATACTTTCTCAACATAAACGGCTGATGTTTGATATGTATCCAGGATGGATAGCGATGGCTCTAAGGAAGAAAAGAAAGGTAGCGTATCCCGTAAGGTTGTTAGATGAGGCTCGTAAAGAGCTGTTTGCTTTTGATGCGGCTAACAGAGCTGAATTTATCGCAGCGATTGACGATTTTGAACAGTATGGACCTGCTCATGTGATGGTTGATACCGAAAAAATTGAAGGGGACCTCTACGAACTCAAAACGCAGTCGCCAACTCACTGGTTAAGGGGATTCTATTTCCATTTGCAGGAAGGGTTGTATGTGATAACTCATATCTTTGCGAAAAAAACGAATAAAACCTCTAAAACCAACAAAGAAACCGGCCTTTCCAGATACAAAGCTTGCAAAGAAGCGATGACACGGGTGACTGCGGGTAAACACAAGACGTCTGGAAAATAATCATTTTCATATAAATATCAATGGGTAAAAATATGACTATAAACCTACATGACTGGGGCGATGTCCGGGATGAATTACTCCTGGATCGGGCCACCGCAGAAGCGCTGGAAGTAGTGCAGATGAGAAAACAGCTCATTGCCGCTATGGCTCAGAAACGCCGACAGAGTAAAATTACGCAGGAAAAGATCGCGGGGCAAATCGGTGTCAGTAAACAGGCTATCAGCAAGTTTGAAAGTGGTAATAGTTCACCGACTCTTGACGTTGTTTTTCGTTATGCGGACGCTCTGAACATTGATTTATTCAGCAAGCTTAAACAGGCATTTGCCTGAACCATCACCCTCTAGTTTTATGACAAGTGTTCTCATCAGTCATATCAAAGAATGACCCCAGGAGTAAATTTTTGCTGACTCCCGGGGCCACCCTTGGTTTTATCGATAAATCGGATGATATATATTTTTATTCACATTTATTCCGGTCGGGGAATAAATTAATTTACGGCTTCTTTAACCATCTTTAATAGCTGGCTAACGTCTTCAGGTCGAGTATTTCCGGTCTCTTTATCGATAATAGAGCTGTAGATATGAGGAATTATTTTTTTCACCCCGGCATCGAGAGCAATTTGCAGTATTTCAGCAAAATTATCTACGTCAATACCACCGGTAGGCTCAAGAGAAAAATCAAACTCTGCGCACGCTTTGGCGATAGCTTTATACTCTTCAAGATGCGTTGTACCTTGCATATTAAAGAACTTAATAGAATCAGCTCCCATATCTTTAAGCATCATAATCGCTGTTTCAATAGGAATAATAGCGTCAGGTGCTTCAGAACTTAATGGGCCGGTTGAGATTTTAACCATCCCAGGGGTACCCGTTGGTGAGATGAGTGCATTTACAAAAGTCTCATTCTGCCCTAACAAAGCACGACTGACAGGGGCCCCGGTAAAAACTTGATTAACGTGCTGAGGCTGAACTTCCTTAGAGATTAAAGAAACCATCATGGATTGATTAGGGTCGCCAGCGCCTAATCCTACCGATAACGCATTGTCTGTTAGCTGAGCATAGATTTTCATATCCGCAATAGCGCTTTCAATATCCGGATAGTTTTTCGATAAAACCCCTACGACGACAAAGCTTTCGGCGGCAGCATAAATATCTTTAGCATTTTGATGGCTACCCGCCAGGACGTTCAGACACACGCGATCGCGGTAGAAATTGGGTGATAATTTCATATTAAATTCCTTTCACTAATAAACGAATACGTTCAGAGATAACATCAAGTTGCTCATTACTGACGCTTCGAATATCGGCCTCTACCTTACCTTCATTGGCTTTGTACTCACGGAAATAGATAGCGGTATCCCCCTGTTTTAATTCACTCATAATTTCATAGGTGGTTTTTCCGATCTGCTTTTCAGCAAAACTAATTTCAGCTCTGGCAATATCGCGCCCCGCAGCGTCCCATACAACCTGTGCCGAGATTGAGGGAATAGCATTTAAATCAGCCATAAATTTACTCATCCGATTAACCATCTCAGCACCCGTTTCTTTAGGAGCTGTTAAATATTGTTCGATGGCAAGCGTCAGGCCCAGAATCCCTTCTTTACCCACTTTCATCGCGCGGCCAATACCCTGACTTTGGCGTTTAACCCATTCAACATAGGTTTTTTTACCGATAACCAGGCCGCTGGTGGGGCCTTCAATAGCCTTTGCTCCGCTATAAATAACCAGGTCGGCACCGGCCTGGTAGTAAGCCGTTAAATCTTCTTCCGCAGCGGCATCAACAATTAATGGTAATTGATGTTCGCGGGCAACGCGGGCGGCATCGCTGACGGTAAGCATACTTTTTTGTACGCTATGATGAGATTTAATATAAAGAATGGCCGCGGTTTGTGGCGTTATTTTGGCTGCCAGTTGGGCGGTACTGCATTCGTTAGCAAAGCCTGCTTCAATAACTTTCCCGCCGCCCAATGTCACCATGGTATCTACTGGGGCACCAAAGTTAACGTTATGACCTTTTGGCAGAATAATTTCACGAGGTACGGACTTGTTTGATGAATGTAGGTTAAGTAATAAATCGTCATCATCCTGGATGATAACGGCTGCCACCGCTTGAGCGATGCCTGCTGATGCACAAGAAACCACAACCGCATCTTCCACTTTAAGTAACTGCGCGATAAATTCGCCCGTTTTATTGACTAAATCTTTAATTTCAAAATAATTATTAAGACCGTAAGCAACACGCTCAACGACTTCTGGTGTGGGGGTTGAAACGCCAAGTATCGTCATGCGACCGGAAGCGTTAATAACCTGTTTAAGTTGATATTTATTATAAACAGATGGCATGTTCGCATTCTCCTTGCGCCTGAATAATGGATTTTCCGCCGACGATAGCGGCTATGGGAATAAAACGATGTGTACCGATTCGATGCTCGCCTTCGGCATCGGTCAATTCTGTCGGCTCTTCTTTAAGGGAAAATAGCGTGATATCAGCATCAAAACCGGGTCTTAAATAGCCTTTAGCTGGAAGAGAGAGTAAGTCCGCGGCTTTTTCAGTGACGCAGCGTAATATCTGTTCAGCGCTAAAACCCATGCACAGAAATTTGGTCATAACAAATGCCAGACTATAAACTGGGCCATTCACACGGTTTCTATGGTAGATATCTGAGCTGATAATGTCTGGGTATGTGCCGATACGCATGGCTTGTTCTGCCACTTTAAAACTGAAGCTTTCGCCCCCGTGACCCACATCGAGAATAACTCCACGCGCTAATGCACGGGCAATTGACGGCCTGAGATAGCCCGTATCATCTAAAATTCGGTTGGGCTTACCATTAAAACAGTGAGTAATAATATCGCCACGCGTCAATAAATCGGCAACCTCATCAATATCCGGAGGGTTATTACCAATATGCACCATCAAGGGCAGGCGGTGTTTTTTCTGCATTTCTTTGGCTTTAATTAGCGGAGCAATACCATTTTCGCCCACCACGCTTTTACTCATCCGTGCTTTCAAACCGACAACGAAACCGGAATGTCGCTCAATCGCCTGTTGAAAGCAGTCATCATCGATGTTATTCATATCGGACAATTCATTTTGAGCAATAATGCCAATGCGTGAGATATTTAATAAGGAAAAGACATTGGTTTTAGATTTGAGCGTCAATTGGTAAAATTTATCAATATCATCGGCACCCACGCTGCCAGCATCAACCAATGAGGTGACTCCGCCTGCGGCACCCGCTAAGTCAGGATCATCGAAATAGATAGGGGATTCAGCAAAGCAGTGAGCATGCGAGTCAATCCACCCGGCACTGACGTATATTTCACCTTTAAGGTCGATAACTTTATCCGCTGACTGATTACCGGCGAGTTCCGGACCTACCGCTTCTATCTTTCCATCTTTGATAAGAATATCGATAATTGCCCCATCGATACGTTTACCCTGTTTGATGATTAAAGAGTACATAATTACCTTCTTTATTATCTGGCGGCTGCTAATCGTTGGTGGTCATATCAGCAGCCCCGTATGCCTAAGCTACCATCGGGAAGAAATAGCCAAATAACATCGCCCCTAAAATTGCCCCACCAGCAACCGGCTTTTGCCACACATAGAAAATCAAGGCGCCGATTAAAGAACCAATACCAATTGGGATAGATGCGGCCATGGCGGCTAAAATAATCAAAGGACCAAGGAAACGACCTGAGGTATTACCTGCCCCCATCATGACGTCGGCACCAAAGGTGGAGTTGGCCTGTGCGATGGTGAATTTACGGGCGAAAACAATTATCAGCCCGATCAATGCCCCAAGAAACAGCCCGGTCAGTAAAGCAAGCCAGAAGTTGGTGACTAAAATATCCCATCCGGCTGCGAGGAATAGAGCAGGAACACCCAGCCCAATACCGGTCTGCAGCGCGCCACCGATATCCAGGATACCCACCAGCGATCCTTCAATAATTCGCGCAAACAGGAAGCTTGCTCCGAAAGCGGCGACGGCACCGTAAACCCCGGTATCAAGCCCTGCACGCAACATGGCTACGAAGGCGACTTCGTTAAAGGCACCGAAACCATAGACCACGTACATGTGGGTACCGGCGAAGATCCCGGCAGATAACAGCCCGACAAAGATGGGAAAAGACCACTCCGCGTACCAAAAATCCTGCTTATTCATTTCAGTTGTCATGATTATTTCCCGCTCAGCAGCCCGTGGATATATTCAAGCCACAGTGGTTTATCGAGGTTAAAAGAGGTGATCATCTTCAGGTCGAATTCGCGGAAGAATCCACTGAGTACGAACAATAGAACGACGGCTATCATCATTGTGCGGGTGATACGGTTCCAGCCATTATCATCAACGCCTTTTCCGATTAGGATACCCAGGACTAATCCCGGGATAGCGTTACCCATAATGAGCTGCGCGCAACCGCCGAACAGCGTTGCCCAAAAACCAGAGCGACGACCAGCGTCCATTGCTGCCAGCCAGAAAATAACCGGCATGACGGTGTTAACCAGCAAGTTCGCTGCCGGAACGAGCACGTTAATTGCGGTCGTTTGTAGCGCCGCCGGGACGGCTGATGCGGTGGTATTTAAGAATGCAACGACGAGTGCACCGATGACGGTACAAGCAATCGCCATTTTTTTCGGGTTATGCAGAGTCTCGGCAACATTACGGTTCTTTGTCAGCAGCGCTGCCGCACCCCAGTTAGGAATAATACGGTGGTCAACATCCTGGGTGAATGCGCCGGCCGCGACAGAAGAAGCCCATGCGTTAAAGAAGAACCCTAAACCAAAGGAAAAGTGTGATGCGGGGTCACCCTCGCAGGCGTTTAATTCACCCAGTGTCCGGAATGCCCCCATTCCTTGTATCGTTGGTGCATGGAACATACGCGCGGCACCCGCCCCAAGGCCAAAGCCGCAGAGGCCACCAATGATCAGGGACATGCCCAATATTTCTAAAAAAGATGCAGTTTCACTCATGGAAATAACTCCAGACCTGATTGCTTTTATTGTTCTGTAAAGACTATTTCGTTAACAGAAAGTAGGGTAACGTCCAGCGAAACGTCGAGCACAACACGAAAGTGTTCGCGCTTACGTGGCAAAAAGATAAAAAGAAACTTTTCTGTCCGTGATTGCGAATACGCACTGACTATCTCTACATCCTTTGGTTCAATGCGCAGGATGATGTCGGTGTTGTCTTTGAGTACGGTCTTTTGTATTGAATTTAAGGCATCAGCAATGGCTTTTTGCTTTGTGTCACCTTGTCCTGTTATCCGTACAACCGTTTCGATGGATTTTTTCATTAAGCAGTGCCGTATTTTTTATTAAATGCTTTGACTAAGCGCTCACCTAACTCTTCTTTATCCATAAAACCGAAACCGAGCACGTTGCAACCATCAGCAATCGCCGTTTCGCCTTCTTCGATAGAACGCATTCCATAGCGTGCTTTATAGCCATATTTGGTTTGAGCAGTAATCGCACCAGCACCGCCACTACCGCAAAACGAGATACCCAGATCGGCTTGTTCAGCATTCATGACATCACCAAGTTTCATATCCGCCGCAACGCCAGGAACGACAATGGCTTTACCCCCTGCAGTTTCTACGCCGACAGCAACTTTTTGCCCTTTCCCTAAACGATCTCCGATGACAATAACGATTTGTTTCATATTTTTATGCTCCAGGAATTAGTCATTAGAACGAACAACTTCAAAGTGAACAGAGAGTAAGTAGGTCTCTTCAGGCGCTAAGCCGGGCAAGGTATCAACCACCCTTTGCGCTAACCCAATAGAATGTTGAGATATTTCATCAAACAAACTGATATCGACTTCGGGTAATGCTTCGCCTGTTTTCGCTCTGAAAACCATGGCTCGTAAATGAGATACCAGCATCTGCTGCTGTACCTCCGTGGCGTAGCAATCTTCTTGCTTGAGCCAGTGAGTAATCATTACCAGAAGTTCTTGTGTGACTTCATCGATATCGAGTTTGTGTTCTGCCATATTAAAAATTACTACTGATTCGGTCATAACTATTTAAAATCCAAAGTAATAATGTAAGTTAGACGACTCTGTTTCTTGATGACTAATACCTTAATCTGTTCTGGCTTTTTTTTGCAGGCAGTGAATTTCCACTTGGAAGTGGAAATTATATGGAAATAGATAAAGGGAAAATGCGTTTGTTTTTTGAACCAACCGGAAAATAAATGGAAATAAATATCTTAGAAGGTGAGTTGTAAAAAATTAATCAGCAGAGTTTTTTTAAATTAATTATTTAAATTCAATTGATTAACGTCTTATTTTTTGAATCGTAGATGACAGGAAAGAGATTGATGCAAAGTGGAAATGAAAAAATGCTCAGAGAGGGTATCTGAGGTTTGTCACTTCCACTTGTGGCTTTTTATCACTGAGTGAAACACGAATTACTGAAAAAGAAATGATGAAGCTGTGGTCAGGATCACGTAAAGAAGCGCAACTTCCCTCTTTCCGGCCGAAAGTGGAAGTTGCCGCTAACTCACAGAATGCGGGCTAAGCTATCTTTAGCTATTATCTGGAATTCATTAAAGTTTTTGACCGTCATTAAGCGTTGAGTGGTTTTTTCTTTGACGAAAGTGACAAACAAATTATAGAGCGCCATCGCCTCTTCATAATCAGCCTTACTGATCGCCAGCAGGAAAATAACATAGGCTTTTTCTTTGGTTTCCTTGTTCCACTCTATGCCTCTTGGCACGATAATGGTGGCGACAACGGTCTTGTTGGCCAGTAATCCCAGAGAATGGGGCAGGGCGATACCTTCGCCGAGTAAGGTAGAGACAATTGACTCCCGCTCTTGCAGCGAAGGGTAAAAATCGGCGGTGATATATCCATCCTGCTGCAGTTTTTTGCAAACCGTTTGAAAGAGTGTTTCCTGGCTAATTTTTTCGTTGAACACCATAAAGAAACGCTCATCAAAAAATTGCTCGATAATATACGGGCGCGTTTGATCAACCATCGCTAAACGCCCCACTTGCTTAAGCTGATAGGGGGTGGGAAAAGGGGCTATCTTAATGACGGGTTTATTTTTCTCAGAAATACGCACCGTCGTAATAACGAAATCTTCATCAATTTCCTGAAGTGATTCATATTCTTGTAGGGTGAGACCGCGGCTGAATTTTAACTGTGGAAATTCACGCATGATCTTAGACTCAACGACCCGAAATGTTGAGTTACCCGCATCAGTAACCACAAGTATTTCCGTTTGACGTACCGATCCCGCGCCATAATTTCTCTCAAGGCTTACGCCGATATGCACCGCCAGATAACCAAGCTCATCTTCACTGATCGGATAGGGAAGTAACTTCTTGCTGGCACTCGTCAAGGCGCTAAGAGCAACATCATAGGCAAAAGGATAATATTGTTTTATATCGGACAGGAGAGGGTTAGTGGTAGAGATATGATACTGAAGCCGGGTAATCAGTGCCGCCAGATGCGCATTGAGATCTTTTTTAAGTTTTTCATCATTGCGTAAATCATAGTTATAAAGAGAATTAATATAATCCAGGATATGCTCGGCCAGCGCATTATGACTGCCATTTTTTTGGCAGCCAGGATCCTGGCTGGTAATACGCTGGGCAATGACCTGATCGTGTAAATAACTGATTTCAGGGTTGGCCAGATCGTTACCTAGAAAATAGATCAGTCCCTTTGATATTTCGTCGCAGGCTTTAAGAATAACTTCTTCATTATCATTATTTTTAGCAATTGTAGTTAACTCATGGCCACGCGTAATACGTAATATGGTCACTGCGCAGCTGAAAACGAGGTAAATATGCCCCTCGTTACTGAGTCGAATATCGAATCGATTCATACCGTTATGCAGTAATTTATCAATATACGTGAGGTCAATATTATCCAGGCACTCAGGGGAGAAAGTCGTTAGATCCTGATTGATTTGCTCAGAGAAACGACGCCACAAGGTTTCTGTGATACAGGCTCTGATAGCCAATTCATTACCGTTTAATCGGATACCTTGATGAGGAATACTTTCTAAAACAATACTGTATTTTTGCAGGTGCTCTCTGACGGCCCCCATATCTTGCTGCAGTGTCCCCCGGCTGATAAACCACTCTTCTGCAATATCATCCAGCTTCACCGGTAGCGACAGCATCAGAAGTTTTAATAGCAGGGCATCGATACGCTCTTTGCCGGTACGCGGGATGCTATTCTCTGCTTCATTTTGCTGGGTGAAAGTCTCAAACAGCGCATCATCATCAATTTTCAAACGATAGCCATGCCCGCGTTCATAGAGGATATGTGCGCTATAATCTTGAATCAACTCGTTGATTTCATTTATGTCTGAGCGAATTGTCCGCGTTGAAACGGAAAAACGCTTGGCAAGTTCATCCTGAGGCATAACCTCATTAAGAATACTGGCAAAAATTTGATTATGTCGCTGTTGAGTGAATAGAGCCACGAAAACACCTTTAAAATCAATGCTAAAAATATTAGCTGTCAGACTAAAGTCGCATTTTTGATGAGCCGATGGCTGGACTCTATCAGAGGTTTGGTGGGTAGCGGAACTCAAAAGATGGTCAAAGAATTAATTTTAATGACGAATTAAACAACTTATCTTCAACGCAAAGCCGTTGCCTGTAGCGTCTTCGCGGCGCGATATTCCGCGCCGCGAGAGAATTACGTCGGTTTAAGTTCAGGTTCAACCAGACTATAGACCTGATTATTCAGGGCTGGCGCATTAGCCAGCTCATGAATATGCGCGGCAACATCGGCGCGTCTCACAAAACCATGAAGCTCTTCACCTTGTATTCGCTGTGCTTTGCCTGTCGCGCCGCCGTTGAGCAGACCGCCAGGACGAAGAACAGCGTAATCCATCTGGCTGGTTTGTAGCCAGCTTTCCGCCAGCGATTTTTCTCGTACGGCCTGACCAAAAGCCGCTTTCGCACGCGGTGATAGAAATTGCCAGCTATCGCCGCAGCCAAGCGATGTCACCAGTATCATCCGTCTGAGACCCGCTTTTTCAGCCTCATCAATGACCGTCCGGTGTGCAAGATAGTCCTGGCCACCGCCCATAGAGGAGATGACGATGGCGTCCGGACCCGCGGCTTCGCAGGCAGAGGCAACAACGCGAGTATTACATGCATCGCCATTGAAAACCTTTACCCCCTTTTTTTCGAGTTCAGCCGCAGCCTGTACATTGCGAACAACGGCAATCACAGGCCGCTTTTCCGCCAATGCCAGTTCAAGCGTTTCTGCTCCAACGCCGTTGCCGCCCGCACCAAAGAGTAGCCAGGGTGTCATCAGACATTTTCCTTAAGCCATGCGGCCAGCGTGTGGAAACTCTGAACCTGTTCACTCAGTAACTGGCGATGTTCATCCCGGCCGAGAAAAATTTTAAACATGGCGCTACCCGCCTCGTTGAAGAAGAGGATAGATGCGGTATCCATTCCCATAAATTTACGTTCAATCAAGGCGATATGCTTGCAGTTCTCGGCTTTGATGTGCCCCGTCATCCCTTTTTTACCCCGCAGGTTAAAGTAGCCGTGGCGGTGAAATCCGGAAGGCAGTTCGCCGCTAAATTCGAGGATAACGTCAGCAGTATGGACCAGAGTGGTGACTTTGCCCCACTCACTGACGTTTTCCCAAACGGTGTCAAACTGGTCGCCCGAAACAACCGTCGGGGAAGGCAGGTTTTGTACGACATCCAGCAGCGTGGTGTTGTATTGATTGGCGATGGTTTCCAGCGTACCGTCCGGCTCAGTCTTTAAAAAGTCCTGCAAAGAGACATGACTCATAATTACTCCTGTTATAGTTTCTCTACCGCAATACGCGGCGCGTTAAGTTTCTGAATCAGTTCATCAAGAGACTGCAAAATATTGCTTGCCCAGAAACGGCCTTCATTGGTAAGGCGCAGACAGGTTGAGGGATCTCTGGTCAATCCTGCCTGATGCCACTGGGACAGTAACGGGGCTAATTTTTCAGCATGAGGGGTCAGTTCATCCAGCGGGACGCGCGCCGTTTCAATACCCGACTGCAGGATGTGTCGCCATTGGAAACCGGATTCTGCGGTACGCATCATCATCATTAGCGGTTTTTTCCCGGCGGCGATGGACTCATGCCAGGTTGTAAGGTTACGTTCTACCATCCAGGAGTAACCGTTCACCGAGCCACCTGCTCCAGAACCAAATGCCAGGCAGTCGGCACCCTGTTTAATCAGAAGGTTGTACAGGTTGCGCTCGCGCGTGGTACGCGCCCAGTGGCTGTTGCTGATGCAACGCCAACCTGCATCATCCATGAAATCACAACCTTGAAGGTAGAGGTCACGGCGTTCAGCCGGGGAAGGAACAGTAGTACGGCCATTTTCTACAGCTTTGCCCAATGGCGTATTGGGGATCAGGTTTAAGGCATAGAGATCAACACCGTCGAGGCCAATATCACGGGCGATCGCCAGGTCTTCCCCCCATATTTTTGCATCCTGCCCTGGCAGGCCGAAAAGCAGATCGCACACGACTGCCGCACGATCTCTATTCACCAGTCCTTGCATAAAAGCCCTGGCCGTTAAACCATCTGAAGTTCGGGCCATCTTCTTACGAATTTTGCTGTTAAAAGACTGAATACCAATAGAAAAACGATTTGCCCCCGCATCCAGACATGCATCAATTCGGTTATCGTCAAAGTTAAGAACCCGGCCTTCAATCGTGATCTCACAGTCTGGCGCCAGAGGGAGCTTGTTCCTTAGCACGGTGATTATTCTTGCCAGATCCCGTGCCGACAGCGCTGAAGGCGTACCGCCGCCAAAATAAACGGCGTGAACAGGCGCTGACTGATGTAAAACGCTGTCCGCTTCCATTTCGATTTCACGAATAAGGGCATCGGTGTAGAGGGCGCAATGATCCTCCTCGAAACGGTTTTGATAAAAACCGCAGAACGTACAGTGCGTCGCGCAAAAGGGGATATGCAAATACACCAGCCTTTTACGCGGAGTCACGCGCTGGCTGATGACATTTTGCCAGGTTTGCGGCAGCTGATCTTTTGCTACAGGAGCCGCTCCACGCCACGGCATCATGGCTCGTCGGTCTTTAAAGGGTTGGTTTCCCTCCAGCGCGTAATGCCCGGTGAGATCCAGCGCGTTTTGTATATTCATAGGTTTACATCACATCCCTCTATTGGGGCCAAAATTGCTGGTGCAGAGACTCAACCGCGTCAGCGACACGAGGCCCCATGCCCAGGATCAGGGCTTGATCTACGATTACAATGCGTTGATTTTTCCAGGCGCTGGTGTGGGTTATTCCGGTTATCGCGCGTAGACGATTGAGGTCGCCATCCACCATCTGTGAGGTCACGACAATAAACTGCGGATTTGCTGCAATCAGCGATTCCGCGCTGTAGCTTTGATACTGCTGATGAGTCGCCACATTTTCAGCGCCGGCAAGGGTCAAAATGGCGTCAGCCACACTGCCTTTACCGGCCACCTGCGGTGCGCTCGCGCCGGCAGAAAGAATAAATAGCGTTTTTACCGGCACATGTTTCGACTTAACGCTCTGTTGAACACGTTCTAGCCGCTGGTGTATATCACTGACCAGGGCATCACCTTGCTCAGGGATCTGCAGCGTTTTTGCCAGTTGGCGGATGTTGGCATACATCTGCTCAACCGTTGTCGGAACACGTGGTAAGGTCACAACCTTAACTTTTTGCCCGCGTAGCTGATCCAGAACGAGTTGCGGTTCGGCATCCTGCCAGGTGATAAAGCTGTCCGGTCGCAGGGACAAAATGCCTTCGCTGCTCAGTTGCTTCCAGCTGCCAATGTGTGGGATAGCGGCTGTTTCCACAGGATAAGTGGTGGTTTCATCCACCCCAACCACCTGGTTACCGGCACCCAAAGCAAAAATCAGCTCGGTCAGCGAACCGCCTGCGACAACCAGTCTTTCGGCAGCCGTCGTACTGAAAGTGCAGGCGAGAATCAGTAAGCCAGCGGTGAGTTTCTTCATTTTCAGAAATTCCATGCAAAGCCTACTGCGGCGTTGAAGCCTGCGGCAGGAATAGACTCATGTGCAGTCTGGTAACTTTTATTGGTCAGGTTATTCAGCGCAAGGTTGACCTGATACTGCTCCTGCGGGCCAAATTCAGTATTGAATGCCAGGTTGAGGGTTGCCCAGCCCGGATAGTTAATTTCCTTGCTGCCTGTTTTATCGTTGGCGCTGGAGGCTGCGCGGACAAAGATATCCGAAGTCACACTGGCGCTATTGAGCAACAGTGTATTTTTCAGACCGGCTCTTCCTGTCAGAGTTGGTTCACCCGTGTCTCTGGTTTTGATGGTGTCGCCTTCATACTGGCGGCGAATAAGGTTACCGCTTAAATAAGGAGAGATGGCCCAGGCGTTGTACTCTGCGGTGAGTTCCATCCCCCAGGTTTTAGCCCGGTCAATGTTGTCATAGTAATAATATCCGCCCCGGGAAGAGGTGGTGTTACCCTGGCAAATGGGTTGTCCGGCACAGGTCAGACTGGCGATATAATCTCTGGCTTCGGAGTAGTAAATTGCAGTGTCAATCAACCACATATTGCCTTTATAACGGGCACCTAACTCATAGTTATTGGAGTGTTCCGCCTTCAGGTTCGGGTTGCCATAGGTGACGCCGCCGCCTGCAGAAGTCTGCATAAATAGCTGAGTCAGTGTCGGAAAGACGTATCCCTGAGCATAGGCAGCGCGCAGTTCAATATCTTTGAAGCCGGAGTAGCGCAGGCTGGTGGAGGTGACTAATTCGTCATCATGCTCTGATTTCTTTCCGGATGACTGCCAGGTTGTGTCGCTCAGACTGTCGCTGCGATTCAGTTTGGAAGAGAGCCAGTACTGGCGTGCACCAAAGGTCCAAGTCCAGTCGTCAGCGAAATGCCAGTCGTTTTGTGCAAACAGGGAGGCATTACTCTGCTCAGCTTCAATATGTGACAGGGTACGGGTTTGGATATCAAAGAAGCCGGTCGCCGCGGTCTGACGTGTGCTGCTGTTGCTATCCTGTTTGACTTTATCGTGCTGGTACTGAGTCCCGATAACCAGTTCGTTATTTGCCGGAAGAGAGAAGTTGCTCTGTAGCGTCATTCCCTGGGTGTACTGTTTATCATTGGTCTGGGTCTGATTGCTGACCGTCAGCGCCTTTATCATCGGACTAGGGATAACCTGAGTGGTTTTAACCCGATTTTCGAATTTACGTTCAATAGTCTGGCTGTAAGCATCGAGGTGGATTTTTTTCAGGTAATCCCCGCCGGCATCATAGTCATAGAAAATACCGACTTTTTCGCGCAGCAGTTTCGGGATCCGGACGCTGAATTCGTCATACTGGTTTTCAGCATCGCTGAGCCAGGTTTGCGTGGAAGCCTTATAGCGATCGAGTGACAGCCCCAGCTTATGGTTATTGAAGTTGTAACCCAGCCAGGCACCCTGGCTGTTATTGCTGAAGTTGGTATCAGGCAATCTACCATCCGGGGTGTAACGATCCCCCTGATCTGAGTTGCTGGCGTTGATGCGATAATCAAAGTTGTCGATGCTGCCCCAGGCGGCGGCTGACTCCTCCCACCCGACAGTGGCGGAGTTATAGACAGCTTTGATACTGCCTGCGAGCGGTTTATCTCCACCTTTTTTGGTAATGAAGTTCACCACGCCGCCAATGGCCTGCGAACCGTAGAGAACCGAGTAGGGGCCCTTTACTATCTCGATACGTTCCAGTGAAGACTCATCGATAAGCAAACCAGCGCCATAGTTCTGGCCCGCTCGCTGATAGCTGACAGCCTGTCCGTCGATCAAAATCAGCACGCGTGAAGAGGCTTCACCGCGAATACGAATTTGTTTACGACCTGCCAGCGAGTTGTCGGTGACTTCAACGCCGGGAATATCTTTTAGATCGTCGGCAATAGAAACGCTGGTCGAGTTTTGTAGGGTCTGACGGTCAATCACCTGAATGGTTGCCGGACTGTTCCAGAGACTACTTTCTGTCCGGTTAGCGGTAACGATTAACGTATCGTCACTGGAGGGTTTAGATGGTGCTGTGGTATTGGCTGCAGAAACAGCGCCTGAAACACATAATGTCAGGGCTGAAAGGAAAAATGGCCTGCTGTTGAACTGTGGCAACATATGAGAACCTTTATGATTATGTAAATGATCATCATTATCATTTGCATTTATATAAAAGTTGTATCCATAAGTTCAATCTGAAAGATGTAGAAACAATACATCTTTTGATCTGTGTCAATTTACTCTGCTGTATGAAGGGTAAACGAGGCATCTGGCAGGGATATGCAGGATTTTATCCAAACGTCAGAAAGCAAAAAACCAGCCCTTAGGCTGGTTTTTCTAAATAGTGGTGCCCGGACTCGGAATCGAACCAAGGACACGGGGATTTTCAATCCCCTGCTCTACCGACTGAGCTATCCGGGCAACGGGGCGCATTAAACCCTAATTGGCGTATGGCGTCAATGGTATTTCAGTAAAAAAGCGTTGTTTGCTCAACTTTACGGCAGGTTTTACTGTGCTGTAGGAATTTAAGACATATTTTGGTTGATAAGCGACCATTGCGGGCCTTTTCAGGAAAAAAAGAACGTATGGTTGACTCATGTAAAGAGGACGCTGCGTTTATCTCTTCTTATGGCGCTTTTATCTTACTGATGAGAGGGGGAAAGTGTGATCCCTGAACAATATAGAGATTTTGAATAGGTCGAAAAGCGAAATAAGATATATTTTAGTAAACTTTTAAATCATTTTCTGAAATACCTGTAGCGATCTACCAGGTAATAATAAATTATAATAATGACATGGATGACAAAAATGATATCGATTAATGGCCCGGCGTTACTGGCAGTACAAGCACTTAATGTCGTAGTGAAAGCACCAGCACTTCACGTGTTGTCTCCGCTATTAAAAATAGCAACAATAAAAAGTAGTAATGCAGAGCTTTTACAGAAAAATAAATTCATAGAAAAAATGAATATATCTATCGATAAATCAGATCCCATTCAAGTTGATTTGGCGGCGAAGTTTAAGCGTACGATAAAAGATTTTCAGCTTAATCCTAAATCTATAACAGATAAATATAATATCGTCAGAGAGGGGGGGGATGTTCTGGCGGAAAACACTAATTTTAAACTCGCAAAAGCTATTGGTAAGCTCTATCCTCATCCTGATGTCACTCTGGATAATATTGACCGGCTGGTGGTATTCGGTGACAGCCTTTCTGATTCCAACGGTCGGATGTTTGACAAATCACTTCATATCTTTCCTTCCTATAATCAGTACTATGAAGGCAGATTTACCAATGGTTTTGTCTGGGGTGAATACCTGTCATCACCTGCTTTTTTGAACAAAAAGATGGTTAATTTTGCAGAGGGAGGAAGCACTTCAGCAAGTTACTCACCCTTAAACCTGCGCAGTAATTTCTTATCAAATCTTGATAGCCAGATAAAAGAGTACCAGCCTTCGGCCAGAGATTTAACGGTTCTTTTTGCAGGTGCTAATGACTATATTGTGTTACATAAAAATGATGTTTTGAAAGTTGTAGAAACCCAGATAGATGACGTTGAAAAATTATTAAAAAGTGGAGTCAAAAATATTTTGGTTATGGGAATGCCCGATATATCTCTGACGCCAGAATCTGAGCATTCTGGTCATAAAAGAGAATATGAAGATATCAGTATTGCGCATAATGTTTTATTACAGAAAAACATCGAAAAATTAAAAGTAAAATATCCAGCGGCAAAGATATTTTTCTTTGATACTTCGGCGGCATTAAAGGAAATTATTACTATCGCTCGTCAGATTGGCTACGATACAACACACTCCTATACGACACACGGTTATATTCATAATCCTTTGGAAACCGATCCGGATCTCAATATATCACCGGAATATCTTTATAATGATGGTGTTCACCCGACCCAGGAAGTTCATCAGACTTTTGCGACGATATTGAATAGTTTTATAGTTAAGAATTATTCAGACAAAGCCGCTGCCGCTTAATTTATGCTTTGGTGCGGTATAAGAAAATACCGCACCCTCTAATCAGGTCAGCGCGCCGCCCTGGCGGCACAAGGCAAAGCGTAAGATATCCTCCGCCAGACGGCGGGCGGTGTCGATATCAGCCTGGTTATGTTTGACCAGCAATTTAGACAGACAGCCTTCCAGCACCAGTTCCATCTGGTCGGCCACCATTGCCGGGTCATCCACTTCAAGCTCGGCCAGCAAGGTATGGGTATAGTTCCAGGCTGCTTGCTTCTGCTGATCGGCGAGCTGATGAACAGGATGAGTGGGGTCAGGATAAAAAGTGCAGGCTGCAATAAACAAGCAGCCAGGATAACGCTGCTTATTGAGACATTCAGTAAGAGCCTGATAGCGTTGCAGTAGTTTCTGTTGAGCGGAAAGCTCTTCATTAAGCATTAACTGACGCTGCCAGACTTCCACTTTGCCGCTCAGATAACGCAGTGCGTCATACAGCATCGCTTCTTCGTCAGGCCAGAACTGACGGATTTCTGCAACCGGGTGATGAGCTTCCTTAGCCACAATATCCAGCGTAATACGAGCAATGCCTTCGCGTTCAAGGACATGCAAGGTATGTTCTAAAACCTCTTCACGTTGCACGTGGTTCTCCTCTGGTTAACTCAAACAGTCAACATTATCTAGGGTATCAGGTGGTGCAAATGAGTACTAAACTCGCCAGCATCCATAAAGCCGGTGACTCTTAAATCGCGTTGTTCATGGCCTTGAGGGTCAAAGAACAAGATAGTCGGAAGCCCCAGGACATTAAGGTGTTTCAGTAAGGCTCTGTCCGCTTCATTATTTGCCGTAACGTTGGCTTGCAGTAACACCATACCAGATAGCGCTTGCTGTACCTGTGGGTCACTAAAAGTATATTTCTCAAAAGCTTTACAGGCAGTACACCAGTCTGCGTATAAATCGAGCATCACCGGTTTCCCCCGGGCTTTTTCCAGCGCCTGGTTCAACTGGTCAATATTTTCAACAGAGATAAAGTGTAGCTGAGACTGTTCACTATGGCTTGATGGTGCACCAAATGCCCAGTCTTGCAAAGGGCGAACGCTCACTATTGCGGCAACCAGGAAGAGAATTTGCAGTACTCTTACCCAGGATTTATGCACGCTCAGACTGGTAATAAAGGCCCAGCAGAAGAAGGCGACACCCAGTAAACTCCAGAGACGCAGGCCCCAGGCATCCCCGATAACGCGTTCAAGTAAAAAGACCGGTAGGGCGAGAATAACAAAACCAAAAGCGATTTTCACACTCTCCATCCATGGGCCGCTTTTTGGAAGCAGCTTGTTACCAAAGACGGTTATCAGTACCAGAGGTAAGCCCATTCCTAAGGCATAGAGATAGAGTGTTCCTCCCCCCAGCCAGAGATTGCCGCTCTGGGCGATATAGAGCAGGATTGCACTTAAGGGTGCGGTAGTACAAGGTGAGCAAATTAACCCGGCTAATGCCCCCATAGCAAAGACCCCATAAACGGAGCCCCCTTGCTGGCGCTGACTGATCAGCGTCAGGCGGGTCTGTACAGAAGAGGGTAATTGCAGGGTAAATAAACCGAACATTGACGCCGCTAACAGGACAAACATCGCTGACAGCCCGATCAGTACATAAGGGTGCTGCAACGCGGCCTGAAACGGCAAGCCGACCGCCGCGACCACTAAGCCTAATGCCGTATAGGTCAGTGCCATCCCTTGGATATAAATAAAGGCCAGCATCAATGCCCGGGGTGTGGAGAGTCGTGTTTTCCCCCCGAGGACGATGCCTGAAATCAGCGGATACATCGGTAATACACAGGGAGTAAAGGCGATACCGATGCCAATCAAAAAGGCCCATAACGCTGAGAAAGGTAGCGCATTGCCCGATGTGACTGGGGAGGTCTCAGCTACTGGAGAATCGGCTATCGTTGATGCCGGCAAAGCTTCGACGGCACTCAGGGGAACCGTCAGCGTTTCTGGAGGATAGCATAAGCCCGCCTCAGCACATCCCTGGTAAGTGACGCTCAGAAAAGCACCTTTTTCAGCACTGTTCAGAGTCAGGGGCAGGCTAAAATGGTCGGTAAAAATCTCTGTTTTGCCGTAAAACTCATCTTCATGCCAGGTTCCCTCCGGGACTTCAAAAGAAGCTAGCCGCGCATCGGTCGGTAGCACTTTTATCTGCTGGCGATAGAGATAGTAACCCGGTTTAATCTGCCAGTTCAGGGTGACCTGATGCTCGGTTTGTTGAAAATCAAACGCAAAGGCTTGTTCGGCAGGCACAAACTGAGATTTGTTGGTGTTATCAAATAATCCAGCAAAGACTTGTGAACTACAAAACAACAGGATGAATGTAAGAATGCGCAATGCCATAGAAAATCTTCACTGTTTGTAGGTCACTGGCAGAGCCAGTGATTCGGGGAATAGTAGAAAAATAGCGCAAAAGCGGCTGTCTGGTATGTATTGGCTCGTGACATGTTTGTTCGCGATGAGACAGACACAACGCTTATAACGTAGAGGTGATACGTCATCGCTGCCTGAATTGACAGCGATGAACTATAGCATGTAGCTGTGGACACAGGCGGCTAAACCGTCTGTGTTTAAGGATATTTACAGAATGATACCGCCGAGAATAAACCCGAATACCACACAAAGCGTGATGGCAATGACGCCCGGGATCATAAACGGATGGTTAAATACATATTTCCCGATGCGCGTTGAGCCGGTGTCATCCATTTCAACAGCAGCAAGTAGCGTTGGGTAGGTCGGTAATACAAACAGGGCAGAAACCGCTGCAAAAGAGGCGACAGCCGTTAATGGGCTTACCCCAAGCATTAATGCCGCAGGTAACAGAGCTTTAGCCGTGGCTGCCTGAGAGTAGAGCAGCATAGAAGCAAAAAACAGTACTACAGCCAGCAACCACGGGAAGTCATTTAACAGGTCACCGGCAAAGGTTTTGATATCACCGATATGTGCCTGAACAAAGGTATCGCCTAACCAGGCAACGCCCAGTACGCAGATACAGGCGCTCATACCAGACTTGAAGGTACTGGCATTCAGCACTTCACCGGTATCGATTTTACAGCTGAAGCTAATCAGTGCAGCGATAGTCAGCATAAAGACCACAATCGCTTCATTACGCGGCAGTAAAGGGTCTTTAATCAGGCCAACGGTATCGCTGATGGCAGTGGCATAAAACATCACCGCAAGGATACCAATCACAAATAATAATACGGCACGTTTAGCATGCGGTTTCAGTTCTAATACCTGAGAGCCGCGCAGCTGAACTTCACCTTTAGCCAGACGTTCCTGATAAACCGGATCATCTTTCAGTTCACACCCAAGGAAGTTACAGACCCCAGCAGTCAGCATAATGGCAATCAGCGTCGAAGGAATACAAATCGCCAGCAGCGTCAGGTAGCTAATTCCCAGTGGCTCAAGGACGCCAGAGAAAAAGACCACTGCAGCAGAAATAGGAGAGGCAGTAATAGCAATCTGAGAGGCAATAACGGCGATAGATAAAGGACGGGAAGGGCGAATGCCTTGTTCTTTAGCGACTTCGGTTATTACGGGTAGTGTCGAGAAAGCAGTATGTCCGGTGCCTGCAAGAACGGTCATCGACCAGGTTACGAGTGGGGCCAGAAAGGTAATATACTTGGGATGGCGGCGTAACATACGTTCAGCCAGACTCACCAGATAATCCATACCCCCCGCGACTTGCATCGCTGCAATCGCGGCGATAACTGCCATGATGATTTCAATCACGTCAAAGGGAATAGAACCGGGGTTTATCTGGAAAACCAGTGTCAGTACCAGAACACCCAAGCCTCCGGCGAAACCGATACCTATGCCGCCAAGTCTGGCTCCAAGGTATATCGCCAGCAGGACGATAACGAGCTCTGCTGCAAACATAATGACTTCCTCACTATTTAATCAATTGAAAATGAATTGTTGTATTTTAGTTATCGCTAAAATGAAAAAAGGCACGTCGATAGACGTGCCTTTTTGGCGTTATTCGGTCGAGCTATTTATCGTTTTCATCTGTATACCGTTTGGCTTTATATGCCGGATGCATCAGGTTTTGAACGGAGAAGATATCATCCAGTTCATCCTCTGTGAGCAAACCACGTTCCAGCACAACATCACGTACGCTCTTGCCTGTCTCAGCGCAAATCCTGCCCACAATATCACCGTTATGGTGACCTATGTATGGGTTCAGATAGGTGACGATACCAATGGAGTTATAGACGTAACTTTCACACACTTCTTTGTTTGCAGTAATGCCGTTAATGCATTTCTCCAGCAGATTATAACAGGCATTTGTCAGAATATGTATAGACTCGAACATCGCCTGGCCAATTACTGGCTCCATTACGTTTAACTGTAACTGACCTGCTTCTGAAGCCATGGTTACGGTCATATCATTACCAATGACTTTAAAGCAGACCTGATTCACCACTTCAGGCACCACAGGGTTAACCTTGGCTGGCATAATTGAAGAACCTGCCTGAAGTTCTGGCAGATTAATTTCGTTGAGCCCGGCACGAGGACCTGAGGAGAGCAGACGTAAGTCGTTGCAGATTTTCGACATTTTAACAGCAAGACGTTTCAGTGCACTGTGAACCATCACATAGGCACCGCAGTCAGAAGTTGCTTCAATTAAATCTTCGGCAGGCACACAAGGCAGACCACTGACCTCGGCCAGTCTCTGTACCGCAAGCTGCTGATAACCATCCGGAGTATTCAGGCGTGTACCAATAGCGGTTGCGCCAAGGTTTACTTCCAGCAGTAATTCTGCAGTACGCAGCAGGTTTTTCTGCTCTTCAGTTAACAGAACGTTGAAAGCGTGGAATTCCTGCCCCAGACTCATAGGAACCGCATCTTGTAATTGCGTGCGACCCATTTTCAGGATTGATTCAAATTCGACAGCTTTACGCTGGAAGCCTTCACTAAGCTGGTTGATCGCTTCAATCAGCTTAATAATTGAGGCATAGACCGCAATGCGGAAGCCGGTAGGGTAGGCATCATTGGTTGACTGGCACTTATTCACATGGTCATTCGGGTTGAGATACTCATACTCACCCTTCTGATGGCCCATCAACTCCAACCCGATATTGGCCAGAACTTCGTTGGTGTTCATATTGACCGAAGTACCCGCGCCGCCCTGATAAACGTCGACCGGGAACTGATCTAAAAACTTACCCTGTTCTAAGATTTCATCGCAGGCCTTGATGATGGTATTAGCGATAGACTTAGGGATCGTTTGTAGCTCTTTATTCGCCATGGCAGCGGCTTTTTTGACCATCACCATACCGCGAACAAACTCAGGTATATCGCTGATTTTATTGTGGCTAATGTAGAAGTTCTCAATCGCACGCAGAGTATGGATGCCGTAGTAGGCCTCCGCTGGCACTTCCCTGGTTCCCAGTAAATCTTCTTCGATACGAATGTTGTTTAGCATGTAAACCTTCTTATTTAAACTATCACAATGTACGCACACAGGATATCTGGCGCTGATAGGAATAGACCGATGATTATGCCCAATATTTGCTTATTGACCTTGATGATATGCTGATGATAGCTAAATGTATTAACCTGGATCACTTATTCTTGTCGATGCAGGACAACAATTGTCGATTTGTGACAGAGGTCAACAGTTAGCAGAGTGAAAAAACACGTTCTTCCGGCCCTTGAATTTTGGCTATAGTGTCGCCATCTCTTACAGAATGAACGTGACAACCCCATTTTTTGTGAGCGCCTGAGTTAAGGGGCTTGCCTGATGACAGGAGTATTCAGTGCGCTGGATCCCATTTATTGCCTTCTTTCTCTACATCTATATTGAGATTTCTCTCTTTATACAGGTCGCGCATATCTTTGGTGTTTTTCTGACGTTGATTCTTGTGATACTGACTTCCGTACTGGGCGTATCGCTGGTGAAGAATCAGGGTTTGAAGAACTTTATGCTGATGCAGCAAAAAATAGCTGCGGGTGAGAGCCCAGCGGCCGAGATGGTTAAAAGTGTTTCACTGATCATCGCCGGTATTTTACTTATCTTGCCGGGGTTTTTTACCGACTTCCTCGGCCTGCTGCTATTGCTGCCACCAATACAGAAACATTTAACGGTTAAACTTATGCCCCATCTGCGTTTTTCCGCGATGCCGGGTGGCGGATTTGGCGGCGGAAATACCCATCAGGGCAACACCTTTGATGGCGAATATCAGCGTAAAGATGAGACAACAAAGCGTCTTGAAGACCAGGACCGCCAGGATCGTTAAATTTTCGAATTTTTTTTGTGACACCCCCTTGAAGGGGGCGTTAATAACCCCCACTTATCTGGGCAGCAGCCGAATCCTGTTTGGGGCGGCGTTACCTAAATAACTGATACTGACTTTCTCGAAGGAGAGCTATCAATGAGCATTCGTCCATTACACGATCGTGTTATCGTCAAACGTAAAGAAGTTGAATCTAAGTCTGCAGGCGGCATCGTTCTGACCGGCTCAGCAGCTGGTAAATCAACTCGTGGCGAAATTATCGCTGTCGGTAAAGGCCGCATCCTGGAAAACGGCAGCGTACAAGCGCTGGACGTTAAAGTAGGCGATATCGTTATTTTTAACGACGGCTACGGCGTGAAGTCCGAGAAAATTGACAACGAAGAAGTGCTGATCATGTCCGAAAGCGACATCCTGGCTATCGTTGAATAATATCCGCGTACGAACACCTGAACGAATTTGAGGAATATAAGAAATGGCAGCTAAAGACGTAAAATTCGGTAACGACGCTCGTGTTAAAATGCTTCGCGGCGTAAACGTACTGGCAGATGCAGTGAAAGTTACCCTCGGCCCTAAAGGTCGTAACGTGGTTCTGGATAAATCTTTCGGTGCACCGACCATCACCAAAGATGGCGTTTCTGTAGCACGTGAAATCGAACTGGAAGACAAGTTCGAAAACATGGGTGCTCAGATGGTGAAAGAAGTTGCTTCTAAAGCCAACGATGCAGCGGGTGACGGTACTACTACCGCAACCGTACTGGCTCAAGCTATTGTGAATGAAGGCCTGAAAGCTGTTGCTGCTGGCATGAACCCAATGGATCTGAAGCGCGGTATTGATAAAGCAGTTATCGCTGCAGTTGAAGAACTGAAAGGGTTATCTGTACCTTGCTCTGACACCAAAGCTATCGCTCAGGTTGGTACTATCTCAGCTAACTCCGATGAGACTGTAGGTAAACTGATCGCAGAAGCGATGGACAAAGTCGGTAAAGAAGGCGTTATCACCGTTGAAGACGGTACTGGCCTGGAAGATGAGCTGGACGTAGTTGAAGGTATGCAGTTTGACCGTGGCTACCTGTCTCCTTACTTCATCAACAAGCCTGAGACTGGCGCTGTAGAACTCGAAAGCCCGTTCATCCTGCTGGCTGACAAAAAAATCTCTAACATCCGTGAAATGCTGCCAGTTCTGGAAGCGGTTGCTAAAGCCGGTAAACCACTGCTGATCATCGCTGAAGATGTTGAAGGTGAAGCTCTGGCGACTCTGGTAGTTAACACCATGCGCGGTATTGTTAAAGTTGCTGCGGTTAAAGCACCTGGTTTCGGCGATCGTCGTAAAGCCATGCTGCAAGATATCGCTACTCTGACTCGCGGTACCGTTATCTCTGAAGAGATCGGTATGGAGCTGGAAAAAGCGACTCTGGAAGACCTGGGCCAGGCAAAACGCGTTCTGATCAACAAAGACACCACCACCATCATTGATGGCGTTGGCGAAGAAGCTGCGATTCAGGGCCGTGTTGCTCAGATCCGTAAGCAAATCGAAGAAGCAACTTCTGATTACGACCGTGAAAAACTGCAGGAGCGCGTAGCGAAACTGGCAGGCGGCGTTGCAGTCATTAAAGTGGGTGCTGCGACTGAAGTTGAAATGAAAGAGAAAAAAGCACGTGTTGACGATGCTCTGCACGCAACTCGCGCAGCAGTTGAAGAAGGTGTGGTAGCGGGTGGTGGCGTGGCATTGGTTCGCGTTGCAGCTAAGCTTGTCAACCTGACTGCACAGAACGAAGATCAGAACGTAGGTATCAAAGTTGCGCTGCGCGCAATGGAAGCTCCACTGCGTCAGATCGTTGCTAACGCCGGTGAAGAACCTTCTGTTATTGCCAACAATGTTAAAGCGGGCGAAGGTAACTTCGGTTATAACGCAGCAACTGAAGAATACGGCAACATGATCGACTTCGGTATCCTGGACCCGACTAAAGTAACGCGTTCTGCTCTGCAGTATGCTGCTTCTATCGCTGGTCTGATGATCACCACCGAATGCATGATCACCGACCTGCCAAAAGGCGACGCTCCTGATTTAGGCGGCGCTGGCGGTATGGGCGGAATGGGTGGAATGGGCGGCATGATGTAAGTACTGCCCAAGTCCTTGCTCTAGTAAAAAACCCGCAAATTTTGCGGGTTTTTTATTGGGCAAAATGATATTTCTATTAGCCCACCTGTGTAGCAGAAAAATAACGCTGAGCATTATTAAAGCTGATATCACGAACCAGCTGCCCGAGCATTTTCTCATCTGCCGGGATTTCACCTTTTACTGCCAGCTCACCGAGCATATTACAGAGAATGCGGCGGAAGTATTCATGGCGAGTGTAGGACAGGAAGCTGCGTGAGTCTGTCAGCATACCGACGAACTGGCTTAATAGTCCCAACTGGGATAGCTGTTCGAGCTGGCGCTGCATGCCGTCTTTCTGATCGTTGAACCACCAGCCGGAACCGAACTGAATTTTCCCGCCGATACCCCCTCCCTGGAAATTACCGATCATGGTCGCCAGCACTTCGTTATCGCGTGGGTTCAGGCAGTAGAGAATAGTGCGCGGGAGTTCATCGGTTTTATCCATTTCATCGAGCAGTCGCGAAAGTGGCCAGGCAACCGGCGCATCGCCAATAGAATCAAAGCCGCTGTCTGCACCTAGCAGATTAAACATACGCGTATTGTTGTTTCGTAGCGCACCAATATGCAGCTGCATCACCCAGCCACGCTTTGCATATTGTTTACCGAGCCAGACCAGTACTGCGGTTGTAAACTGCGCCGTTGCCGTTTCATCCGGGATTTCGCCCGTGAGGCGTTTCTGCAGGATAGCATCAAGCACGGATTCATCAGGTATCGGCGCATAACGAAGTATTTCGATACCATGGTCAGAAGCAATGCAACCATGCAATGCAAAATGCGTGAGGCGACGTTCCAGAGCGGTCAGTAAATCGCTGAAACGACAGATATCCACATCGGCACTTTGCCCTAACTTCTCGATATAATCCGTAAATCCGCTCAGCTCAATTTTAAAGGCACGATCCGGGCGCCAGCTGGGGCGGACTTCAATATCGAAGCTGTCATCCTGCGCAATTTGCCGATGGTATTCCAGGGAATCAACAGGGTCATCCGTAGTACCAACCATGCGCACATTCATCTGCTGCATGATGCCACGTGCTGAAAACTCATCCTGACTGAGCTTTTCATTGGCTTCATCCCAGATACCCTGTGCCGTTTCCGGGCCGAATATTTTCCCTGTGATACCGAACGGGCGACGGAGTTCCAGGTGTGTCCAGTGGTAAAGCGGGTTACCCAGCGTCATTGGCACCGTTCTGGCCCATGCCTGATATTTTTCGTAATCGCTCGCTGGGCCCGTTATCAGATGTTCCGGGATACCGGCAGACCGCATGCCACGCCATTTATAGTGATCCCCTTCGAGCCAGATCTGACTGAGGTTATCAAAGCGGCGGTTCCGGGCGATTTCCTTTGGATTGAGGTGGCAGTGATAGTCATAGACGGGCATATCCGCCGCATAGTCATGATAGAGGCGGCGGGCAATATCACTGTGCAGTAAAAAATCTTCACAAAGAAATTGTTTCATGGTCTTTCCTGAACATAAAATGCGCGATGAATACCCATTTCCAGGCCACGAATTTCCGCCAGGCCCTTCAGGCGTCCGATGGCTGAATAGCCGGGATTGGTTTTCTTCTTCAGATCATCCAGCATCTGATGGCCATGATCCGGGCGCATCGGGATCAGGAATTCTTGCCCGTTCTCACGACGACGATGCTCTTCGGCGGCCACAGCACGGATTACCCGATACATATCCACATCTCCCGCCAGATGCGCAGCTTCGTGGAAAGTATTCGGATTCTCTTCACGCAGAGTTGAGCGTAAGTGAAGGAAATAAATGCGTGGCCCAAAGGTTTCAATCATCTTGACCAAGTCATTATCAGCACGTACCCCGTAAGAACCGGTGCACATGGTGTAGCCGTTGGCATCGCTGTCCAGGGTATCCGCCATCCACTGCATGTCTTCAATGGTCGATACTATGCGTGGTAGACCGAGGATTGGGCGCGGAGGATCGTCAGGATGGACAGCCATTTTCAGGCCAGATGCTTCCGCCACGGGAATAATTTTTTTCAGAAAATAGGCAAAATGTTCGCGTAATTTGGCTTTATCGATCCCGGAGTAACGCTGCAGGTGTTGATTGAACTGCTCAAGCGTATAACCTTCTTCAGCTCCTGGCAGACCAGCAATGATGTTATTGATGAGTTTTTGTTTTTCATCATCCCGCATGGTTTCAAAACGGGTTCTGGCCTGTGCGAGTTCTTCCGCCGTATAGTCCTCTTCAGCCCCTTCACGTTTTAACAGGTAAATCTCAAATACCGCGAATTCAATCTGATCAAACCGTAGAGCTTTGGAGCCGTCTGGTAACTCGTATTGAAGATCAGTACGCGTCCAGTCGAGGATCGGCATAAAGTTATAACAGACAGTATAGATACCGCAGGCTGCCAGGTTACGCAGAGATTGCTGGTAATGGGTTATCCATTTTTCATAGTCACCGGTTTGTGTCTTGATATCTTCATGAATCGGTATGCTTTCTACTACCGTCCATTCCAGACTATTGGCTTCAATCAATGCTTTGCGCTGCTGGATTTCTTCTATAGTCCAGATTTCACCGTTCGGAATATGGTGCAATGCTGTCACTATTCCGGTAGCTCCTGCCTGACGAATATCAGATAACGTCACTGGGTCTGTAGGTCCGAACCAACGCCAGGTTTGTTTCATAGGTAACTCCTTGAAAGCAGAATGAGACTTTTTGGTTATCCAAAAATAACGGCGCTGTGTTTTTATTGCTCATGCTGCGATGAAAAATAGCCACATTGCGCTTGTTTTGAACATTCTCGTACTTGAGCAATCAAGATGTCAATCAAATCATCTAATTTGGTCAACCAAAAATGAGTTTTATAGTGAATTGATTGCCCAAATTTGAAAAACAAGACTTGAGTCACCCTATTGATCTGATTTTTTATACAGAATGGCTCAGCCTGCAGTCTTTATGTATAAAACTGTCAGGGTGATAAATTTGGTTTACCAATAAAAAGTTAATAACACAGAGTTTTGGTAAACATATCAGGTCGCCGATTTCAGGAGTGTAACCATGAGTCAAGGGCTAAATTCTATGCCTACTGGGTTAGTGAAAAAGAAAAGAATTATCACTAAGTTACGATGGTGGATGCTGAGCTTATTTTTATTAGGGGTAACAGTTAACTATATTACTCGTAACTCTTTAGGTATTCTGGCTCCAGAGCTTAAAGTCGATCTTAATATTAGTACCGAACAGTATTCATGGATTGTCGGAGCGTTCCAGCTCGCCTATACCATTTTCCAGCCAATATGTGGTTGGTTTATTGATGTTGTCGGCTTAAAACTAGGTTTTCTGGTCTGCGCCATAGTTTGGGCATTAACCTGTATGTTCCATGCGGGAGCAACGAATTATATTCAATTAGTCGTGCTACGATTTTTTATGGGGAGCTCTGAAGCTGCTGCTACCCCAGCAAACGCCAAGACGCTCGGTGAATGGTTTCCGAAAAAAGAACGTCCCATTGCTGCCGGGTGGGCGGGTGTTGGCTTCTCACTTGGTGCAATGATCGCCCCGGCTATTATTTATTTTTCACATTCATTATTTGGCTGGCGGGGAGCATTCATTGTTACTGGCGGCTTAGCATTAGCATGGGTTATTTTGTGGTGGTTGTTTTATCATTCACCAGAAAAACACCCTAACTTAGGTGAAAAAGAATTATCTTTTATTCAGCAAGACAATGAGCCTCCTGCTGTTAAATTACCTTTTTTTACTTCACTAAAAATAGTCGCTAAAAATAAACGCTTTTACGGTATTGCTATTCCAGCATTTATGGCGGAACCCGCCTGGGCTGTAATGAGTTTCTGGGTGCCATTATATCTGGCCCAGGAATATGGCATGAATCTTAAAGAAATTGTTATGTTCATCTGGCTTCCTTTCCTTGCTGCTGATTTGGGAAGTATTTTTAGTGGTTATTTAACTCGCATCTATGCTCGTTTATTTGGTTGTAGCCAAATAAACTCGATTGTTGCAAGTTCTGTCACCGGGGCATTTATGATGCTGTCTCTGGTGGCTATTGCAATTACCCGAGACCCGTATGTTGCTATCATCCTCATTTCGATTGGCGGTTTTGGCCACCAAATTATTTCCTGTATGCTAAGTGCGTTAGTTGTTGAATCCTTTGATAAAGGACAAATGGCTACCGTGAATGGTATGCGCGGTTCCTGTGCCTGGATTGCCAGTTTTATATTTTCTTTAATCATTGGTGTAACCGCAGACAAAATTGGTTTCAACCCACTCTTCGTAGCAATGGGGTTCTTTGATTTGATTGGTGCGATTTTCTTAGTCGCTTTTATTGCTGAGCGTCGTGGCAAAAAGAATACAACTCAGGCTTAACAGGGTAAGTGTAATGAAGATATTAAAACAGTGGACTTTAAAGCATACGGGTAATCATCATGTCGAATTACTCGTCGAAGGGAAACATACTCTTTCTATCTCGATTTTAGATACTGAGCTCTTTCGCGTTGCGCTCAAACCAAATGGTGAGTATTCGTTAGACAGAACCTGGAGTATCGACCCCAATCAGGACATTCCGTGGGAGGGGCGTCCAAGGGATGAGCTGAGCGGTTTTAAACTACCGCCATTTACGGTTGAACAGCATGAAGAACAGCTGGTAATAGCAACTGAATTACTCAAAGTGACGGTTCATCAGCCGCTTTGGTTAGAATGGTCATATCGGCATAGTATTAATGAACCCTGGCAATTCCTGACACAAGACAGAACGACCAGCGCTTATTTATTAAATGCACAAGGTCATGGTGTTGCCCACTATCAAAGTCGTTATCAGGATGAGCGGTATTATGGTTTAGGAGAAAAGGCAGGCCCGCTCTCTCGTAATGGTAAACGTTATGAAATGAGAAACCTGGATGCGATGGGTTATAACGCCGCCAGCACAGACCCTCTTTATAAACATGTTCCTTTTATTATTACTCAACGTGAAGACGTCAGCTTTGGTGTTTTCTATGACAACTTGAGTAACTGCTGGATAGATTTGGGCAATGAACTAGACAACTATCATAAACCTTATCGTCGCTGGCAAAGTGAAGCCGGGGATATTGATTACTTCCTTTTCACCGGAAAGCAGGTTCTTGATATCACTAAACGCTTTGTTCGGTTAACCGGTAAAACTATTTTTGGACCGAAATGGAGTTTAGGCTACAGTGGTTCAACGATGCACTATACCGATGCTCCCGATGCGCAGCAGCAGCTTCTGAAATTTATTCAGTTATGTGAACAGCATGCGATACCCTGTGACTCATTCCAGTTATCGTCCGGGTATACGTCGATTAAAGACAAGCGCTATGTCTTTAACTGGAACTATGACAAAGTCCCTGACCCGAAATTGATGACGGCGTCATTCCATCAGGCTGGCTTAAAACTTGCTGCCAATATTAAACCCTGCTTGTTGCAGGATCACCCTCGTTATCAAGAGGTTGCTGATAATGGGTTATTTATTACTGACCCAGAGACAGAGAAACCTGAGCGTTCTTGCTTCTGGGATGACGAAGGCTCTCATATAGACTTTACTAACCCGGCAGCTATTTCCTGGTGGAAAGATAACGTTAAAACTCAGTTATTAGAGATGGGGATAGATTCAACCTGGAATGATAACAATGAGTATGAAGTATGGGACGGTGAGGCGCGTTGTTTTGGATTTGGTAAACCAATTCCAATAAAACACATTCGTCCGGTGATGCCCCTGTTAATGATGCGTGCCTCGATGGAAGCGCAGGTCGAATTTGCACCGGAAAAACGCCCTTATCTGATTTCTCGTTCTGGCTGCGCGGGCATGCAGCGATACGTTCAAACCTGGAGTGGTGATAACCGTACTAACTGGGAAACATTGCGCTACAACACCCGTATGGGCGTGGGTATGAGTCTGTCAGGTTTATATAATGTCGGCCACGATGTGGGTGGTTTTTCTGGCGATAAGCCCGATGCAGAACTGTTTGTTCGCTGGGTACAAAATGGCGTCATGCATCCACGCTTCACTATTCATTCGTGGAACGATGATCATACGGTGAATGAACCCTGGATGTACCCGGGGGTCACCGGCGCTATTCGTGCGGCGATTGAATTACGTTATCGCCTGATGCCTTATTTATATACCTTATTATGGCAAGCGCATGCCGATGATGAACCTATGCTACGTCCGACATTCCTCGATCATCAGCATGATAAGCAGACATTTGAAGAGTGCGATGAGTTCTTATTAGGACGTGATTTACTGGTTGCAAGCGTAGTTGAAGCCCAGTCGCGGACCCGTTCATTATGGCTGCCTGAAAATACTCATGGCTGGTATGACTATGACAGTAAGGCTTGGTACAGCGGCGGCCAGTGGATAACCGTAGACGCACCCTTAGAGAAATTACCTTTATTTGTCAGAGCAGGAGCAGGTTTACCTGTTTCATCGCACTTACAATATGTTAATCCTCAGCGGGATACCGAGCGTGAGCTACATCTGTTCCCAACATTAGGCCAGGCAGTATCCAATGGCCTTATATTTGAAGATGATGGCGAATCCTGGGGATATACTAAGGGTGATGCGCTCTGGGTTAACTGGACGCTGGAAACTAGCGCAAATAAGTTATCTTTAGTGATCGAGACAACCGGCGACTATATCCCTGAATGGAAAAAATTACAGGTGTGCCTGCCAGAAAAAGAAAAACGGCCTTTATATATTAATGGCGTTTTATCTAATGAATGGCATT
Source organism: Klebsiella sp. BIGb0407 (assembly GCF_024807845.1). Taxonomy (GTDB): domain Bacteria; phylum Pseudomonadota; class Gammaproteobacteria; order Enterobacterales; family Enterobacteriaceae; genus JGM124. The sequence goes on along the minus strand of NZ_JANUEQ010000009.1, from coordinate 21,911 downwards.
TAAAGTAATGACGTAAATATTATGATTAAAAAGGCCATGTGTTATCACATGGCCTTTTTTATTTTTACTCATATTCTCTTTAGATACAGTTAATTATATTGAAAACCCAGAGGGGCATTAATATAATTAATTTAAAACAACCTTAGGTTCATTGGTCATGTCAGATGCAAAGCGCCCCTATCAGGTAGTCGGTCATGTCTTACGCCAAATGATCATTGAGATGAATTGTTCTGTGGGTGACAGGCTACCGCCTGAACGTGAAATTGCAGAACGATTAAATGTTTCTCGTGCTGTGGTACGGGAAGCTTTGATTATGCTAGAGATTGAACAATTAGTTGAGGTCCGTAAAGGTTCGGGCGTTTATATTGTTGCACTCCCTCATCAGAGCGAAAGTGTGCCGACTGACCCTTCTATCCTGAATGCCGCAGGTCCGTTTGAACTGTTGCAGGCACGGCAGCTACTGGAAAGTAATATCGCAGAATTTGCGGCAACCCAGGCAACACCACTCGATATTGCGCGTATGCGCAGTGCCCTGCAAAGGGAGTGTGATGAGCTGAAAACCGGAGAAGATGAAACCGGTGACCGAGAGTTTCACCTGGCCATTGCCCAGGCAACGCATAATAGTATGCTGGTTGAATTACTGAAACAGTCCTGGGGCTGGCGGGAAAATAACCCAATGTGGCTGATGCTTCATACCCGGATCGTTAATAAAGATTTCCGCAAAGAGTGGATAACGGATCACCAGGCTATCCTTGCGGCAATGATTAAAAAAGACTCCGTAGCAGCCAAACAAGCAATGTGGCAACACCTGGAAAATGTTAAGCAGCGTCTGCTGGAGTTATCAGACGTTGACGATCCGTATTTTGATGGTTATCTGTTTAATTCCTACCCGATTGATTTTATTAAAAATATAAATCCTCCGCTGGTTTGAACAGTGTGGTTTTATCTCCCAAACCAGAGTTCCCTTTCCGTATAACGCGTTGCGACATCCATAATGTGTCCGGGGATTTTTTCTTTTATGCAGACTTTGGTATAAGATTTCAGCGGGTGATAAAAGCTCAACACAATAATGATGGGGAACAAGATGCGCATAAAACTTGCAGTGGGAATGGTTGGAGCAGCATTACTGCTGGCTGGTTGTAGTAGCTCAAGCAATGATCTTACGGCGGGTGGTCAGAATGTTCGCTTCGTAGAAGACAAACCGGGTAGCGAATGTCGTCTGCTTGGAACGGCAACCGGCGAACAGAGCAACTGGTTATCCGGCCAAACGGGTGATGAGGGCGGCTCAATGCGCGGTGCAGCAAATGTATTGCGTAACAATGCTGCTGCGATGGGTGGAAACGTACTGTATGGCGTTAGCAGCCCAAGCCAGACGCTGTTGTCCAGCTTTGTACCAACTGACAGTAAAATGACCGGACAGGTATATAACTGCCCTCAATGATAAGGTCAGTCTGATCTACCGCTTACCTGATGGTAAGCGGTGATACGGTTCTGATTCAGCTAGCGTCTGAAGTACGTTGCTGGCGTAGCTGTAAATCCAGCATCGTTTTGCTCGGTTCGCCGCCAATCTCACGTGTCAGCTTAGGCACCATATAGCCTGATACCAGCGTTAACAGCTCGCGCATAATTGCCCGCGCCTCTTCATCCTCCACCATAAAATGCGCTGCACCCTGAACTCTGTCGAGCACATGCAGATAATAGGGGAGTACGCCTGCGTCAAACAGCGCCCGGCTTAAATCAGCCAGAGTGTAGGCATTATCATTGACTCCACGCAGTAACACGCTCTGATTCAATAGCGTGACGCCAGCCTGACGCAGTTTTAGCATAGCTGTACGGAAGTCATCGCCAATTTCTTGTGCGTGGTTGATATGATTGACCAGCAGGACCTGTAAGCGCGAGCGAGAAAGCCTTGAGATTAAGGTATCGGTTATACGGTCAGGGAGTACAATCGGCAGCCGGCTATGAATACGCAGCCGTTTAATATGTCCGATACTTTCCAGCTCGGTTATCAGCCAGTCCAGCTCATGGTCTTTCGCCATCAGCGGGTCACCGCCAGAAAAGATAATTTCATCAAGTTCCGGATGCTCACTGATATAGTTGAGCGCAGCTTGCCAGTTACGCTTATTGCCCTGGTTCTCGGCATAAGGAAAATGACGGCGAAAACAGTAGCGGCAGTTAACCGCACAGCCACCTTTCACTAATAGCAGGGCACGGTTACTGTATTTGTGCAGCAACCCGGGTACGACGCTGTGCTGCTCTTCGAGTGGATCGGTGCTGTATCCCGGCGCGATGATAAACTCTTGCTTTGCTGTTAACACCTGGCGTAGCAGAGGGTCATCCGGGTTCCCTTTTTCCATTCGGGCAACGAAAGCCCGGGGAACGCGCAGGGCAAAAAGGCGACGTGCTTCACGTCCCTGGAGCAGTGAAGGGTTATCTGCCAGGTTTAAAATCTGAAGTAGTTCATCAGGATCGGTTATAACATCGGCAAGTTGCGTTAACCAATCTTCTCTGTCGGGGGTGTTTAGGGTTACAATGCTTGCCATTTTTTGGCTAATCTACCAGTTAATTAATTCAGAGGGCCTTATGGCAACTTATTCTAGCAACGATTTTCGTGTCGGTCTTAAAATCATTATGGATGGCGAACCTTATGCCGTCGAATTCAGTGAATTCGTCAAACCAGGTAAAGGTCAGGCTTTTGCGCGCGTTAAACTGCGCCGTTTGTTGACCGGATCTCGTGTTGAGAAAACCTTTAAATCGACTGACACTGCAGAAGGCGCAGACGTTATCGATATGAACCTGACTTACCTGTATAACGACGGTGAGTTCTGGCACTTTATGAACAACGAAACCTTTGAGCAGCTGGCAGCTGATGCTAAAGCTGTAGGTGACAATGCTAAGTGGCTGCTGGATCAGGCTGAATGTATCGTTACCCTGTGGAACGGTCAGCCTATCTCTGTTACTCCACCAAACTTTGTTGAACTGGAAATCACTGATACCGATCCTGGCCTGAAAGGTGATACCGCTGGTACCGGTGGTAAGCCTGCAACATTAAGCACTGGCGCAGTTGTTAAAGTGCCATTGTTTGTACAGGTTGGCGAAGTAATTAAAGTTGACACCCGTTCAGGTGAATACGTTTCTCGCGTGAAGTAATTCAGGCGGGTCGGGAATGGGATGCTTTGGCATCACATTCCCGATGCAAGGAGGCTGCTCTGGCGGTCTTATCTGGCTAAGACATGTTCATAAATAATGACAACCGGTTTTCTGCCCCTAATTTGACTCTGATATTACGTTTGTAAGTGTACACTGTCTTAATACTTATCCCCATTAGTCTGGCAATATAGGCATTATGTACTTCATCTTTCCAAAGTTTTAAAATACGCTCTTCTCGTAATGTGAGTAGCGGTATTAATGCGCGTTTTTTGTTTTTTTCTTCAACCGGAAGAATAATGTTTTTCTCGATAATACTTTCTAACTCATTAAGTTGTATGGATTTATCCAGAATATGAATATTTCCGCGATTTTTACTGACATCACCGATATGTGAGTGATGATTACTTTGTAATAAGATGATACTGGTGTTTTCAGCTCGTGTTTCTTGAATGATCGATAGCTGGCGTATATTTTTCAGGGTAGTGAGAAAACTGGTAAAGTCAGCAATAATAAGATTAGGCTGCCATGTCATCATCATTTCACGGGCAAGTTGCAGGTTATCTGCCTCAGTAATAATAATATTTCTTTCTCTGAACTTATCCTGACTGAGCCAGGTTTTTAAACCAAATCGACTGAAACAACATTTATCAACTACCAGTATTTTATACATATTCACGATTCACGTAAGTGATAACAACTCCCTTTACAGGGCGGCAAACAAACAGGTTCTATGATATGAATAAAAAAAATAAATGAAGCGATAAACTACGTTCTAATTCACCATCAATTCCAGGCTTAAAGATCTTGTCATGGACTATTCTCCGCATGCCGGTGAGGAACTTCCTTTCGTAAGCAGAGATGTACTTGCTGTTAGGCCCAGCACGTGGGGTATATTAAACGTTATATATCAATGCTGATACGATAGCTTATTGTAGGGCCTTCAAAATGGTATAGGCCGTTTTGATGCGATCGTCATTTGGATAGTTTTTATTGGCTAAGATTACTATGCCTATTTTTTTTTCCGGAATAAAAGCCACATAAGCACCAAAACCGCGCGTTGAGCCGGTTTTATGTACCCACGAAGCCTTGACCAGAGAAACCGGTGGCGTAATTGGGACGGAGGTCTGTGGTTCTAATGCGACCTTACGATTACTACAATAAATCACCACGTCAGGCTCTGCTGGCCAGTTAAAAATATCCCAGCCTAACCCTTGGTACATGCTGCCGATACGCCAGTAACGTGATTGAGCGAGTATGATACCTTGCTGAAGAGTTTCATTTTTAACCTGTTCCGGATCCATGTTTGTTTGTATCCAGGTGGCCATATCTTTTACTGTCGATATCAACCCATACGTCTTTGCTGATAACATACCGGGAAGTAAGCGGACGGGTTTATTATTGCTATAGCCCCACGAGTAATGTTGTTGATGCTCCTCAGGTACGTTAACCCAGGTATTGTTCATGTGCAGCTGTTGCAGAACCCGGGTCTTTAAAGCTTCCTCAAAACGCATTCCCGAGGGTTTAACCGCCAGGGCACCAAAGAGTCCGATACTTGAGTTACCATACAAACGTTTAGTTCCGGGTTCCCAGTCTGGCTGCCAGGAGTTGTAGAATTCAAGCAATGAAGATTCATTGGTCACGTGGTTGGGTATTTGCCAGGGAAGTCCGCCAGCAGTATAGGTTGCTAATTGTAATAAACTGATATTATTCCACTTATTGGAAATAAGTGCTGGCCAGTAACATCTTGCAGGATCATTCAGATTAATTTCACCGCGAGCAAGGGTATCGCCACCTAATACACCGGTAAACGTTTTACTTACCGAGCCAATCTCAAACAAACTATGCTCAGTGACTGGAATATCATGCTCAGTATTAATGACACCATAGGTAAAATACCAGGGCTTACCTTGATAAATAACGGCCACAGCGATACCCGGGATATCATTTTTTTTCATTACCTCCTGAATAGTTTTATTAATAACTTGATTCACTTTTCGGGGCGGTTTTTTTTCGTTGCAAGCTAAGGCAGAGTTAGCCATAGAAAAAATAAAGATACAGCAAAAACACTTTTTTAGCATGGGGTTCATCCATAAAGTTGAGTCAGATATCCAGTTCTGACAGATATTCGCAGTCTGTTCTATTTAGATAATAATGGAAAATAATCTTATTTTTTATAAAAAATAATCATCAGTATTATTTTTTCTTTTAATTGTCATGTTGAATAGTCTAATTAAAAGCCTGCAAATTTTATGCAGGCTTTTAAGGTTCATGATAACTAAAAACGTATCACGCCAACTAAGGTAACGATACTGAGAATCGCTGCCAGGCCATAAAATACCCATTTTCCGGAAGGAACATGAATTTTTAAATCATGCATACCGTGATGAATACGATGTAATCCGCACCATAATGGCAGAACAATCATCAGGAAAACGAATAACCGGCCTATCCAGCTATTAACGAAAGCATGAACACGTGCAAAATCCAGTGCTTCAGCAGGAAAGAGGCCAAGTGGCAGCAGAATGCCTACCAGTAAGACAATAACGGGGGCGAAGATAGCTCCCCACATACCACCAGCACCAAAGAGCCCCCAGAAGACGGGTTCATCGGAGCGTTGAGGTTTTTGATTCATCATGATTTTTTCCCTACCAGAATAATGCCACAAACAGCACCACGCAGGTCACCAGTACGGTAACCACCCAGAGTCCCTTAATCACTGGCTCCGGCCCCATTTTTTCATCTTTAATAATGACAATTGCGGCCTTAGGAGCGAGTTCAAACCAGGTTTTGGTATGCAGTAATGCGGCTGCGAGCGTGATGATATTAAGGATCAGAACGACAGGATTCTGTAAAAAGCTGACAAATCCAGCCCATTCTTCAGGACCGTGTTTTAGAGAAAATAGCCCGTAAATCAGTAATAAACTAAACCATACAGTAGGGACCGATGTTCCTTCACGCAGCATATAAAAACGATAAAAACCGAGTTTTTTCCACCATGTCGAAGTCATTGGGGGAACATATGGTTTACGTTTCGTGGTCATAGTGCACTCCTTAGCGTGGTTTCAGGGTAGCAATCAAAAAGTCTTTAGAACTTTCGACTTTGCCCTGCTGGATAGCGGCAGCCGGATCCACATGTTTAGGGCAAACGACAGAACAGAAGCCAACAAAGGTGCAGCTCCAGACGCCATTCTTGCCATTTAACTGCGGCATACGTGCGGCTTTACCGCGATCGCGGTTATCCAGATTATAACGATGGGCCAGTGTGATGGCTGCCGGTCCAATAAATTCCGGATTCAGGCCAAACTGTGGACAAGCTGCGTAACACAGACCACAGTTGATACATCCAGAGAACTGGTGATATTTAGCCATCTGGGCTGGGGTCTGGGTATTTGGACCTTCTGCCAGTGGCCGGTTATTCCCGATGATATAAGGCTTAATCGCCTCAAGGCTCTCAATAAAGTGCGTCATATCGACGACTAAATCGCGTTCAATCGGGAAGTTTGACAGTGCTGAAATCTGCACACCCTCCGGATATTCACGCAGGAAGGTTTTACAGGCCAGTTTCGGAATGTTATTCACCATCATGCCGCAGGAACCGCAAATAGCCATGCGACAAGACCAGCGATAGCTCAGGTCGGGTGCGAGGTTATCTTTGATATAGCCCAGAGCATCCAGCACCGACGTCTGCTCATCGAACGGGACGTCATAAGTGACATTATGCGGTTCGCTGTCCGTTTCCGGGTTGTAACGCATAATGGAAACTTTATGTGTTTGCATCTCAGCCATTGGCCTTCTCCTTCTTATCCGCAGCATCAGCTTCTGCACCGTAGACACGTTTTGCTGGCGGCAGGGTAGTAATTTTGACATCGCCATAATCAAGACGAGTGGTGCCGTCGGCCTCACGGAAGGCCAGAGTATGTTTTAAAAAGTTAACGTCATCACGCTCGGTACAGCCTTCATCAAGCCGCTGGTGAGCACCACGAGACTCTTTGCGCGCCATGGCAGAGTGCGCCATACACTCAGCCACATTCAGGCCATGTCCCAGCTCAATGGTGTAGAGTAAGTCGGTATTAAAGACGCTAGAGGTATCGGTTATTCTGACGCGACTGAAGCGTTCTTGTAGCTCAGCCAGTTTATCGATAGTTTTTTGCATCAGTTCCGGCGTACGGTAGATTCCACAGCCTTCTTCCATCGACAGGCCCATTTCATCGCGAATAGCTGACCAGTTCTCGGTTCCTTCCTGATTGACCAGTTTCTTCAGTTTATTTTCAACGTCAGCAGCCTGAGCATTGAGGACTGAATCATTCGCCTGTTGAGCCTGACGGGCATGTTCAGCCGCTTTTTCACCTGCCAGACGACCAAAGACCACTAATTCAGCCAGCGAGTTAGATCCGAGTCGGTTGGCGCCGTGTAATCCCACCGAAGAACATTCTCCGACGGCAAACAGACCTTTAATACGGGTCTCACACTGATTATCGGTTTCGATACCGCCCATGGTGTAATGCGCGGTCGGCCGTACCGGAATCGGTTCTTTTACCGGGTCGACGCCGACATAGGCTTTTGCCAGTTCGCAGATAAACGGTAGTCGTTCCAGCAGTTTTTTCTCACCCAGATGGCGCAGGTCGAGATAGACCACATCCCCACGCGGGGTCGCGATGGTGTTGCCTTTCTGAGATTCATGCCAGAAAGCCTGTGAAACACGGTCACGCGGACCCAGTTCCATATATTTATTTTTAGGTTCGCCGAGCGGTGTTTCAGGCCCCATTCCGTAGTCTTGTAAATAACGGTAGCCGTTTTTATTGACCAGAATACCGCCTTCACCGCGGCAGCCTTCAGTCATCAGAATACCAGAGCCTGGCAGGCCGGTCGGGTGATACTGAACAAACTCCATATCGCGTAACGGCACACCATGGCTCAGCGCCATGCCCATGCCGTCACCCGTAACGATACCGCCGTTGGTATTGTAGCGATAAACACGACCCGCACCGCCGGTCGCCATGACCACGGAATTGGCACGAATTTGGGTGAGTTCACCTTCCATCATGTTCATGGCTACCAGGCCGCGAGCCTGACCGTCATCGACGAGAATGTCGAGGACGAAGTATTCGTCAAAACGCTGGATCTGTGGAAATTGCAAGGAGGTCTGGAACAGGGTATGGAGCATATGAAAACCGGTTTTATCGGCCGCAAACCAGGTTCTTTCAATCTTCATCCCCCCGAAGCGACGAACGTTGACGCTACCGTCCGGACGGCGGCTCCACGGGCAGCCCCAGTGCTCCAACTGAGTCATTTCTGTCGGGCAATGGCGGACAAAGTAGTCCACGACATCTTGCTCACATAGCCAGTCACCACCGGCGACGGTGTCATGGAAGTGATAGTCAAAACTATCGCTATCTTGCGTGACGGCAGCAGATCCTCCTTCAGCGGCAACAGTATGGCTGCGCATTGGATAAACTTTTGAAATCAGAGCGATTTTAGCTTGCGGGTTAGCCTGGGCTGCGGCGATGGCTGTTCGTAGCCCGGCACCACCGGCACCTATAATGGCGATATCGGCTTGAAAGGTTTTCACGACACTCCTCCTGATTTTTATTATTTCGCAAAGCGATATTGACTAAAGATAGCTCACCGCAGAGGGTGCCGCCGTTGCGAAAAGATTCCTGACCTTATTGGGAGGCAGTATAGACGCGTAAATAGTATGGAATTTTGATGTATTCGATTTTTTCATCGTTCTGTGGAACAACGCATGCCTGATGTTATTAAAAAGGCGTTTTTCTGCGATATACGAGCTCAGTTAAGAAAAATAATGCACATAATTTGTCTCTGTTCTGGGATACAGGTAGACTTTTCGACCTTGTTGATTGACGGAGATTTACTTATGAGCGAAACGGCCTCCTGGCAGCCAAGTGCGTCCATTCCTAACTTACTTAAACGTGCAGCTATTTTGGCTGAGATTCGACGTTTTTTTGCCGATCGTTGCGTTCTGGAAGTGGAAACGCCTTGTATGAGTCAGGCAACGGTCACCGATATTCATCTGGTACCGTTTGAAACACGTTTCGTCGGACCCGGACATTCCGGGGGATTAAATCTCTATCTGATGACCAGCCCTGAGTATCATATGAAACGTTTACTGGCAGCAGGTTGCGGGCCGGTGTTTCAGTTGTGCCGTAGTTTCCGTAATGAAGAGATGGGGCGTCATCATAACCCTGAATTTACGATGCTGGAGTGGTACCGTCCGCACTACGACATGTATCGTTTAATCAATGAAGTTGATGATTTGCTGCAACAGGTGCTGGATTGTGAACCGGCTGAAAATCTCTCTTATCAGCAAGCTTTTCAGCGTTACCTGGAAATAGATCCGTTGTCAGCCGATAAAGCAGCATTACGTACTGCGGCAGCAAAACTCGACTTGAGTAATATTGCTGATGAGGAAGAGGACAGGGATACCTTATTACAGATGCTGTTCACCTTCGGCGTTGAGCCTCTGATAGGTAAAGACAAACCGGTTGTGATTTATCATTTCCCGGCAACTCAGGCGTCACTGGCACAAATCAGTAGTGAAGATCACCGTGTTGCTGAACGCTTCGAAGTTTATTTTAAAGGTATTGAACTGGCTAACGGTTTCCATGAGCTGACAGATGCCCGTGAACAACGCCAGCGTTTTGAACAGGATAATCGTAAGCGTGCTGAGCGTGGGTTATCGCAACAACCTATTGATAACTTGCTGCTGGGTGCGCTGGAAGCGGGTCTGCCAGACTGCTCTGGCGTCGCGCTGGGCGTTGACCGCCTGGTGATGCTGGCGCTGGGTGCTGACAGCCTGGCCGAAGTGCTCGCATTCACGGTGGATAGAGCTTAAATCCGTAGTCATCAAACCAAAAAGATTCGTCGCTAATGTTGAAAATAATACCGCTTGATAGCGAAAGAACGGCTCTTTTCGCGCAGGTGGATGGGCTGTATGAAAGTGCTTTTCCATTACATGAAAAACGATGCCATGCAGCTAAAATACGTGCTTTAAATCATGCAAATTATCAGCTACAGGCTTGGTTTGATGCTGAGATGTTTATCGGCATGATTGGGATGTGGGACTTTGGCGATTATCGCTATATCGAACACCTTGCGGTGAATGACACCCTGCGTGGCCAGGGTTATGGCAAACGCATGCTGAATCAATTTTTGCTGCAGTCTCCACTCACTATTCTTGAAATTGACCCACTGACGACAGAAATTGCGCGAAAACGACTCCGTTTTTATCAGTCATTAGGTTTTCAGGTAAACCATTATTCGCATACTCATCCGACGTATCATGAAAATCTTGCCGACCATCAGCTGATTGTTCTGAGCTATCCCCAGCAAATAGACTCACAGCAATATCAGCGTTTTTTGAATGATTTACGTCATGAAGTAATGGCTGATAGTACTAACGTTTAAACAGACTAGCAGAGCCGTTTTAGAGGAGCATTATGGATCTCAGTACCCTTTTTCTTTACGTTGTGGCAGTCAGCGCGGTCATGGTCACCCCAGGACCTTCGATGCTGCTGGCATTAAATAATGGTGCCACTTACGGAATGCGGATCGCAGGTTACGGCTTTATGGGGGCGGTGCTGGCAGATTTACTGCTAATCGCTGCCGTGGGATGTGGTTTAGGGGCATTACTTCAGGCTTCTGAGCAGCTATTCACTTTGGTTAAGTGGGGCGGTGCCCTGTACCTGATTTACCTGGCCTGTATTTTATGGCGTGCACCGGCTCAGGCATTGCATGTCAGTAATAGTGCGGCTTTCACTACCGGTAAAACGGCATTTTTACGTTCTCTGATGGTCGGGTTATCTAACCCGAAGGGCCTGTTGTTCTTCTCTGCCTTTTTGCCACAGTTTATTCGCCCTCAAGAACCTATCCTGAGTCAGTATCTGATTCTGGCTCTGGTGAGTGCGATTATTGATTGTCTGATGATGACGATTTATGCCTGGGGTGGTCGTCATGCGATGCGTCGTTTTTCCGCCCAGGTGATGCGTGGGGTGAATCGCAGCTGTGCAGGTATGCTGGCTGTACTGGCCGTTGGGGTTGCACTTTACCGCCGGAGTAATGTGACGTAATTTGAACAAGCAGAAAGACTTAACAGTACACCGCTAAGTCTTTCTGTTGTAGTGACAGAAAATCAGTCCTGGCTTTCAGCCAGTTCACGCAGATAAGAGAAAATCTGACGATATGACTTAGGCGGCTTATTGGCCGCTTTTTCTTTCTGTGCGTTGCGGATAAGCACACGCAGTTGCTGGCGATCAGCCTCAGGATAAAGTCTCAGTACTTCACTAATTGCTTCATCACCTTCGTCAACCAGGCGGTCACGCAGGGCTTCAAGCTTATGGAACAGCGAAACCTGCTGATTGTGGCGGTTCTTTAACTTATCGAGAGCCTGACGAATAGGCTCCACGTCACGAGAACGCATCATTTTACCGATCAGCTGCAACTGACGGCGGCGTCCTTCTTTTTTAATTTTCTGGGCAAGTTCAATAGCGGCACGGAGATCGTCATCCAGTGGCATTTTCTCGAGGGCATTTTTGCCAAGTTCAACTAATTCAACACCCAGGCGTTTAAGCTCTTCGGCATCGCGTTTAATTTCGCTTTTGCTGACCCAGATAATCTCATCATCATCTTCGTCTTCATTTTCGGGCACGTCATCGAGCCAGTCTTCGGGCTGTTTGGTCATATCAGGCTCCTTAAAAAGTTGACGCGAATATTACCAGTAAAGGGACCAGACTGCGAAATTGTTCTGATCCTGTTAGACTGGAATGACTCTCCTTACACTATGGCAATCGCGATGAAAGTAAACACGCAAGTAGCACAACAACGTCAAACCTTAGAGCAGGCGGTTTCTCTGGCACTGGAGTTAGCAGCAAAGCACTCAGATGGTGCCGAAGTTGCGGTCAGCAAAACCACCGGAATAGGGGTCAGTACCCGCTATGGTGAAGTAGAAAATGTTGAATTCAATAGCGATGGTGCATTAGGTATCACCGTTTACCATCAAAACCGTAAAGGTAGCGCTTCTTCCACCGATCTCAGCCAGGATGCCATTACCCGTACGGTACAGGCCGCGCTGGATATTGCACGCTATACCTCACAAGACCCTTGTGCAGGCGTAGCTGATAAAGAGTTACTGGCTTTCGATGCCCCGGATTTAGATCTTTTCCATCCAACAGAAATGGATGCAGAGCGGGCCATTGAATTAGCCGCCCGGGCTGAAAATGCCTCTCTGAATGTGGATAAACGCATTACCAATACCGAAGGCGGCAGTTTTAACAGCCACTACGGCATCAAAGTCTTCGGCAATAGCCACGGCATGCTGCAAAGCTACTGCTCCACACGTCATTCGCTCTCCAGCTGTGTCATCGCGGAAGCAAATGGTGATATGGAGCGTGATTACGCTTATACCATTGGTCGCGCGATAGAAGACCTGCAGAGCCCTGAGTGGGTTGGCGAGGAATGTGCGCGTCGTACTCTTTCTCGCCTGGCTCCACGCAAACTCGCAACCATGAAAGCACCAGTTATTTTTGCCTCTGAAGTGGCAACGGGCTTATTTGGCCACTTGGTCGGAGCGATTGCTGGCGGCTCTGTCTATCGTAAATCTACCTTCTTGCTGGACGCATTAGGACAGCAGATATTCCCTGACTGGCTGACCATCGAAGAGCATCCACACTTACTGAAAGGTCTTGCCTCAACGCCTTTCGACAGCGAAGGCGTTCGGACTGAACGCCGCGACATCATCAAAGATGGTGTGCTTCAGCAGTGGCTGTTAACCAATTATTCAGCGCGTAAACTGGGCCTGAAAAGTACCGGTCATGCAGGCGGTATCCATAACTGGCGTATCGCAGGTCGTGGTCTCGACTTCGACGGTATGCTCAAGCAAATGGGTACCGGGCTGGTGGTGACCGAGTTAATGGGGCAGGGCGTCAGCGGTATGACCGGTGATTATTCACGGGGTGCGGCGGGCTTCTGGGTCGAAAATGGTGAAATCCAGTATCCGGTCAGTGAAATTACCATTGCCGGTAATCTTAAGGATATGTGGCGTGAAATCGTAACCGTTGGTAACGATATTGAAACACGTAGCAATATACAGTGTGGTTCTGTTCTGTTGCCTGAAATGAAAATTGCCGGGCAGTAGTTCGTTGTGTGGCGTGAGATATCACGCCTGTTTTTAAATAAAATAATACCAGGTGAGCAAATTGCGTAAACACTTGATTGCAATGTTAACAATGTCAACCCTCCTCCTGAGCAGTGTTTCAGCTATGGCAAATGATGTTGCTGAAGACATGGATATCCTGGCTCAGAACTACAATTCAGTCCTCACTGCCAAAGAGGCTGCAACCCTGAAAACAGCTTTAACGAAAATGCGCGCTGCCGCGCTGGATGCGAAAAAGGGCGTACCGCCAAAACTTGAGAAAGAATCAGCAGATAGCGCTGCAATGAAAGATTATCACCACGGGTTTGATATTCTTATCGGACAAATTGATGGTGCGATGAAACTGGCTGACGAAGGTAAAGTCGACGAAGCGAAAGCTGCGGCTGAAGGATTTAAAGCGACTCGTAACGAATACCATAAAAAGTATCGTTAATCAGTTGATGAAAATAACAGGCAGTGATGATTCTGCCTGTTAGTTCTTCATTCTTATCTTGCGACTACTTTAAAAAAGTAAATGCCGTGGTGACGTGTTTCACGCCGCTGACCCGACTGGCTGTATCGGCCGCCGCTTTTCCTTCCCGCTCAGTAACCAGACCCAGCAAGAAGACTTCACCATCTTCGGTCGTCACTTTTACGCTGGTTGATTTCACCTGATCGCTTGCCAGTAACTGGGAACGGACTTTGGTGGTTATCCAGGTATCACTGGACGCTGTGCCTAAGCCAATTTTTGGCGCGTTACGAATTTCGTTATAGACCTCAGTCGCACCATCGACACCCATGGCTATTTGTTTGGCTCGGGCAGACACTTCAGCATTAGGTGCTTGACCTGTAAGGAGCACTTTTCCCTGATAGGCGGTCACGTTGATACGCGCATCTTTCTTGATTTGCTCATCTTTATTGAGCGCATTACTCACACGTAATTCTAGCGTTCCATCATCAACCTGGGTACCTACGGTACGCGGATCCGTCGCCGTTTTGGTTGCCACAGCGGTACTGCCGACGAGTACTGCACCGACACAACCCTGAAGTAGCAACGCGGAGACAAGGACTGCGATGGGAGTAATAACCTTCATATCGATTCCTTCTTTTGAAAGAGGTGTTATCTCTCAGGTCTGTCAGACAACATTGCAGGTATTCTTTTATCACTTTTAGGATAAAAAACTACCCGTCCTGGTGAGGGAATAATGTGTTGTCTATAAGGTCACATAAGCAGTTTACGGTCAGCATATGCATTTCCTGAATACGCGTGCTGTGGTGAGAAGGAATGCGGATTTCGACATCCTGCGGCCCCAGCAAGCCGGCAAGTTCACCGCCATCGTAGCCTGTTAAGGCAATAATGGTCATATCCCGGGTGACAGCTGCTTCCACTGCTTTGACAATATCGCGGCTATTGCCACGGGTCGAGATAGCTAACAAAATATCGCCTGCCTGACCGAGAGCGCGTACCTGTTTGGCATACACTTCCTGATGCAGACGATCGTTGGCAATCGCTGTTAAGACCACTGTATCCGCATTTAGTGCAATTGCGGGTAAACCAGGCCGTTCTGTTTCAAAGCGGTTAATCATACTGGCAGCAAAATGCTGGGCGTTCGCCGCAGATGTTCCATTGCCACAACACAGGATCTTATTCCCGTTCAGTAACGACTGAACCAGAGTGATAGCTGCCCGAGAAATAGCATCTGGCAAGGCTTCTGCTGCCGCTATCTGGGTTTGAATACTTTCTGTGAAGCAGGCTTTGATTCTTTCAAGCACGTTGATTTTACCTGGTTTTTTAGATGTCAGCGGCAAACGCGTTGGTCAGCCACTCTATTTCATTGCCGGTGAAAGCTAACACATCAAAACGGCAATCTACAGTATCAAAACTTTCACCTGTTCCATTCAGCCACACTTGTGCAGTATGAAGCAGGCGTTTTTGCTTTCGGACGGTGATGCTGGCGGCAGCGCTGCCGAAAGCATCATTACGGCGAAAACGCACTTCGACAAACACGATAACCTGGTGATGTCGCATGATGAGATCTATTTCACCGCCACGAACATATACGTTCGCGGCAATGAATTGTAACCCTTGAGACTCAAGGTAGCGACGCGCTTTTATTTCATAGCCTGCGCCGCGCTGTTGAGTATTCAAGAAACCGGAACGACCTGGCCTTGACTGAATTGTAACCAGTTAAGTTTTCTGTTTACGACACAATCTGTCGTGGCACTTAACTGCCCGGTATTACCATTGAGTGTAAAGCCAGGGCTCTGACGCAATTCAGCAAAATGATTGGCGAGAGACCAGGCATCAACCCCCATGGCATACAGGCGTGCCAGGGAGTAATCGTTATTGACGCTAGTCAGAGCTTGCTGCATTAGCTGCGGGTTACCGCCAGAGAGCAGCGGAATTTCGCTGTACTGCAGGCCTTCCATTTCAAAGCGGAAATCCGGGCCGCTGATACCCTGTGCGCTACGGGAGCTCGCGTATAGCTGAGCGCCACCACGACTTCCGGTACGCATGGTAATCATTGGTTTAATCAGCGCCATTTCATCTGATGAAGCGACAATATAAACCGCGTCAACGTTTCCACCGCTGCTGGTTATTTGAGGCTCAACAGGTACCGTCGGAATAGTCAGGTCACCAATAGTGACTGATTCAGGAGGATTATTCGCTGTGATAACGGGGGTTCCGGTAAGTGCGATTCCAGACCCGCCATTGATCCCACGTTTTAAATCACTCATCGAACCTAAGCGTTGCTGCAATACGGTGCCACCACCTAAGCTCTGCCATTCACTGGTAAAGGCTTTGGCAACTCGCTCACCCAACGGGCTGGAGGGCACCAGTAATAATGGGCTGCGCTGGTTTTGCTGCCAGATATGGTGGGCTGCATCACGGGCTTCATCCTCGGGGGATAAAGCGAAATAACAGATATTTGGGTGATTCTGAGTCGCTTCTGGTTGGTTGAGCGCCAGAATATTCAGTGAGCTGTTCACACCAGACAGGGCGTCGACATCATTTTTCAGTAACGGACCGACGACAATTGTCGCACCATCTTGCTGTGCCTGGGCCAGGACCTGATCAATCGGCTGGCTGCTGGTATCGTAGATCTTAATTTCTGCGTTTGGGTTAGCGGGAACAGACGAAACGGCTGCTGACTGAGGCTGTTCATCAACCGCAGGTATTACACCCGTGAGAGAAGACAAATCATCGCTGGCGAGACTTTCAGCCGGTGCTTCCAGGGAGGCCACAGGCTGTGAACCTTGGGTTCTTGCCGCTTCAAAACCTTGCTGGATACTGTGCCCGAATAATCCTGCCTGGCCATTCAAGGGTAATAACAAAGCTATTTTCCCGATGGAGGCAGAACCGACATTTATGTTCTGAAGATTAGTCAGCTGGGTGGGTAAGAGTTTCGCTCCCGGATTATTCGGGTAGCGTATCTGCCATTCCTGGATACCGGTTTTTAGTTTCTCTAAATCCGTGCGATTGTTGGTCCAGATCTGCTGAAGCTCCAGCCAGCCTTGCAGGGTGTTCTCATCGGCATTAATGACCAGAGTATTCATTTGCTCAGGCGTCATTGATGATACGGCTTGCCAGGTACCATCGATATTTTCCTGTTTTTTGTCATTGCTTAATAGCGGCTCCTGGGCAATGTAAGCACGCACTAAGGCCAGTGAAGGGTGTCCGGCGCTGGCTGCAATCACCGCACTATAGTAAGCCTGCTGCTGATTAGCATCGAGTCGGGTGGCATCAATATTATTGAGCAGGGCAGAGGCGGCAGCATAATCCTGCTGTGCTGTTTTAATTTGCGCCATGAGCAATGACTGCTCTAGTTGCTGAGCATTATTCAGCTTTTCTGGCAGCTGGTTATAAATACCGATAGCCTGCTCAGTCTGTCCTTCTTGTAACAGTGCACGAATGGCGAGTAATTGCCATTGGGTCTTGCTATCATCTGAGCTCTGCTCAATTTTTTGCAGATACCAGGCTGAACTGGCAGTACCATTGGCTGGAGGCAGCTCCTGGGGTGTATCGGATGTCTGTGAAGTACACCCGGCAAAAATCAGTGCAGCGAGTAACACAGGCAAACTGCGTCCGACTTTTGATAGTTTTAAGGTTGAGAGTCGCATTCAATATCCAGTGGTTTTTTAATCTCAGTGTTCAATATTAAAACGGCAATACGGATGAAACAATGAAACAACACGAAACGGCAGCGATTTTAGCGAAAACGCTCTATATCGTCCCGACGCCGATTGGCAATCTCGGCGACATCACACAGCGGGCCCTCTCGGTGTTACAGAGTGTTGATCTGATTGCTGCTGAAGATACGCGTCATACTGGTCTTTTATTACAGCATTTTGCAATAAATGCGCGCTTATTCGCACTTCATGACCATAATGAGCAACAAAAAGCCGAAACTTTGCTGGCAAAGCTACAGGAAGGGCAAAGTATTGCTCTGGTATCGGATGCCGGAACGCCATTGATTAACGATCCTGGCTATCACTTGGTTCGCGTTTGTCGTGAAGCCGGTATTCGTGTTGTACCGCTGCCGGGCCCTTGCGCTGCTATTGCAGCACTCAGTGCGGCAGGGCTCCCTTCGGATCGTTTCTGTTATGAAGGTTTTTTACCGGCCAAAACTAAAGGTCGCTGTGACGCACTCAAAGCGATTGAACAAGAAACCCGAACCCTGATTTTTTACGAATCAACCCACCGTTTACTGGATAGCCTTGAGGATATCTGTACTGTCCTGGGCGAGTCGCGTTATGTGGTGCTGGCGCGTGAGCTGACCAAAACCTGGGAATCGATTCATGGTGCACCGGTTGGGGAATTACTGGCCTGGGTGAAAGAAGATGAAAACCGTCGCAAAGGGGAAATGGTCCTGATTGTCGAAGGTTTTAAAGTGCAAAGTGATGATGCACTTCCGGCTGATGCACTCCGTACACTGGCGTTGCTACAAACTGAGCTGCCGCTGAAAAAAGCGGCTGCGCTGACCGCAGAGATTCACGGTGTGAAGAAGAACGCGTTATATAAATACGCCCTGGAACAGGCCGAGAAGTAAGTATTACGATTTTTCGCCCTGTTTTGTTCAGGGAGTAAACAAGAGATACACCGAAACGGGTGTATTGAGTGACAGTGGCGGTGAAACCCACTATACTTCGCCGCGAAGCTGACCAGGCAGTCGCCGCTTCGTCGTCGTCCTCCTTAGGGGGAGACGGGCGGAGGGGAGGAAAGTCCGGGCTCCATAGGGCAGGGTGCCAGGTAACGCCTGGGAGGCGCAAGCCTACGACCAGTGCAACAGAGAGCAAACCGCCGATGGCCCGCGCAAGCGGGATCAGGTAAGGGTGAAAGGGTGCGGTAAGAGCGCACCGCGCGTCTGGTAACAGTTCGCGGCACGGTAAACTCCACCCGGAGCAAGGCCAAATAGGGGTTCATAAGGTACGGCCCGTACTGAACCCGGGTAGGCTGCTTGAGCCAGTGAGCGATTGCTGGCCTAGATGAATGACTGTCCACGACAGAACCCGGCTTAACGGTCAGCTTCAACTCATTCAAAAACAATACGTTGGTGTGTCTCAACAGAGACGCACCAACGGCTGTTTCATTCCGTATATATTCAAACGTGGCAACCGCTACTGTCTCCATTTCAGATTACCAGCAGGCTGTTTTTTACGCCGCAGCGAAAAATCTCCTCTGAGATACGTTGTACTTTGCGAAAATCGGGTTTATCGATCGGCTTAGCAGTCTCTTCGACCTTGCGGGGATGCAGGATGAAATCGACTATATCGCTTCTTCGTTGCACACGAAGCCTTTCTGGAGTCGTGACATTCTAATTTTAAATAGATGGCTCATCAGTAATATAAAAACAGTCATATTACTGATGAGGATTATTCAATTGATATTATATCTAATATATATTCGTCATCACGAGAAAATGCTTTTATATAAAAAACCTCCCCAATCGTTGAGTTTAGTGTTGAGTCTGTTATCCATACTCGATCGTTTAATGCTGCATAGTGATTTTTCCCATAGGTTATTTCAGATAAATATCCTTTATTTGAGTGAAGCATATATTGATAGTTTAGAAAAGAGTCATCCTCACTAAATGAAATAATAACGTCATTATTTTTAATATAGAATCCAGTGACTGTATTTAATAGTAAAATATATTCAGCTCTTCTTAATCTATTTTTTAGAGCGATAGTATGTTCGTTTCTGGATTCATTATATCTATCCCATAATTCACCTAAGGAACTGTGAGTTGTTTCATCTGCTAAATTTGTTGAGTCATTATCTGTAAAGATACTTTCAATATCTTCTTGCAATTTATTTATCTTTATAGTGGAGTAATAAGATATATGCTCCCCTTGAAAATCTATAATTATTTTAAAGACATCATTATCTAATATCTCATCAATGTCATTGGGGAAGATGGAAATATAGAATACTCCATCTGCTGATACATTATTACAATAGTAAAAATCACCTTCATTAATTTCTCCAATATAATAATCATTTATAAAGAATATATATCTATATGGAGTGTACCATTCTTTATCTAAAGTGAATGTTATTGATTTCTTTTCTATAACCACATCACTTATAGCGTTTTTAAGATGAATTAACTCAGGGATGTATTGAGATTCTGGCATATCTAGCCGATGATAGTTATCATTATTATATTCCCAAATGGGTTCTTCTAAACCAGGTAGTAAAGATAACTCGAAAATAGTATTTAAATCCAGTTCAAGTCCCCACCTGAAGAAAAAAGGCAATAAGTTAATATTAACTAACTGAGAAACTGTAATGATAAATGTTTGTTTTTTACTGTCATCATCTTCAGTTAGCGGGGGGGCATCCATCAATCTGTATTTCTGATTTAATTGTGGATAGAAATGTTCTCCAAATGTGAGATACAACTGCCAGAAAAGTCCTGACTTAACAAAAACATCTTGTATATCAAATGATTTACTTAGTGAGGTATCCGCTATAAAGTTTTCTATACTTTCCCTGTATTCATCTATCTTGGAAGCTCTACCGGTTAAAGCTTCTTGAACAGAGAGTGAATAAATATTAGCGGTGGCTTCGATTAATCCTGTACCAGAAGACCATTGCCATGGATATTGTTGTCTTTGAACCCCATTTATGTACCATACGTCAAATCGACTATTTGATTGTCCTAAAAGTTGAGGCATAGCTTCGATGTTATATCCAGTGTATTCATTGTTAGCATAAATGTAATAAAGATCCGATTCAATATGTAAGTTTCTATTGTTATCTAACTTGTAGTCAGATTTTCCATTTTCTACTAACCCATTTATATTATTTTCTACGTCTATAAAAAATTCATAATCCTCCATTAAGTCCTCAGCGTCATCTATATATAAATTAGCACTTGAATATGTGATGATAATATCTGAAAGACTATTGCTTAATATTACATATGGTGCTGAGTTATAAATAAACATTTCATTCTTGAATTCATTACTTGTGTTTTCATGCAGTTTGAAATGGGGGATTCTTTGGTGTTGTGAATTCATTTTAATATAAACTTCTCCGTCCTCATTGTGGTTGATGAAGCTTAATAATCCACTAGATTCTATAGAGAGTGAGTTGCTCCCTGCTGATAATGGGTAAATATCTATATTACTGCCAGGTAATCCTATAGATACAAATAAGTTATCTTCAGTCTCACCATCAACAAAAATAGTAAGAATATCATTTTTATTAATATAGAATGGAATATATTGATATTGGCTCCAGGAACGGGATCTCCTATCTTTAATGGTATAATACTCAGGAAGACCGTTAGGGGAAATGAAGTAATTTTCCACATTGCCGCCGGTATTGCCGCCGGTATTGCCGCCGGTATTGCCGCCGGTATTGCCGCCGGTATTGCCGCCGGTATTGCCGCCGGTATTGCCGCCAGTATTGCCGCCAGTATTGCCGCCGGTATTGCCGCCGGTATTGCCTCCGGTATTGCCTCCGGTATTGCCTCCGGTATTGCCTCCGGTATTGCCTCCGGTATTGCCGCCGTTACTGCCGCCGGTATTGCCTCCGGTATTGCCGCCAGTATCACCGCCGGTATCACCGCCGGTATTGCCGCCGGTATTGCCGCCGGTATTGCCGCCAGTATTGCCGCCGGTATTGCCGCCGGTATTGCCGCCGGTATTGCCGCCGGTATTGCCGCCGTTACTGCCGCCGGTATTGCCTCCGGTATCACCGCCAGTATTGCCGCCGGTATCACCGCCGGTATTGCCGCCGGTATTGCCTCCGGTATTGCCTCCGGTATTGCCGCCGGTATTGCCTCCGGTATCACCGCCAGTATTGCCGCCGGTGTCACCGCCAGTATTGCCACCAGTATCACCACCGTTACTGCCTCCGGTATTGCCGCCGGTATTGCCGCCGGTATTGCCTCCGGTATTGCCGCCGGTATTGCCGCCGGTATTGCCGCCGGTATTGCCGCCAGTATTGCCGCCGGTGTCACCGCCAGTATTGCCACCAGTATCACCACCGTTACTGCCTCCGGTATTGCCTCCGGTATTGCCGCCGGTATTGCCGCCGGTATTGCCTCCGGTATTGCCGCCGGTATTGCCGCCGGTATTGCCGCCGGTATTGCCGCCAGTA
>NZ_JANUEQ010000008.1 GCF_024807845.1 Klebsiella sp. BIGb0407 | reverse complement strand
GCACCAACAATGGCATCGGCATTCTTCTGAATGTCCTCCGCCATTTTTTCAGCATCACGAATTATGGCGTCAGTCGTTTCTTTCCCGGACTCAACCGCGCCAACAATGGCATCGGCATTCTTCTGAATGTCCTCCGCCATATCTTTGGCATCAGCAATAATTTGGTCAGTGGTCTGCTTGGTTGACTCGACAGCAGAGGCGAGGTTTTCAGCATTATCCCTAATAGCATCAGCCAGCGCGGCAACTTTTTCGCTTTCTTCAAGTGCGCTTTCGAGTATCTCTTTGAACAGGTCAGAATCTTTGATTTCATTCAGGATTGCGTCGGTTATATCAGAAACATCAATACTGGCTTCACCCTGAATCCAGTCTGTGTAACCTGACTGATTTCCGGTTTTATCAACCAATTGAGCACGATACATAAAACGCTGGCCGGACTTTAACCCCATTTGCTGATAGCGACGCTGTGGATATGGAACATCGGCCAGCAAAATAGCATCATCAGCTTTCCCGGTAGCGCTGTACTGAATCTCTGTTTTTAAGGTGTCGCCAGTATTAGCAGGGAATCCCCAGTTCAGCTCTATACCGAAAACAACATTTTGAGAGGCGGTGAATCCAAGTGGTTTTGGTGGGCTGCCCACCTTCCCAGTTAACCCCACCTCTGTGGATGTCGCCCACACAGAACTAATATCACTGGCGTTAATCGCCCTCACTCGAGCGGTATAACGTCCGGAGTAAATACCTTCAACATCAAATCCGAGAGAGTTGATTCGTGGCGTATTGACCCAATCGCCATTGTCTTTGCGCCACTGACATTCATAAGCAATCGCATTATTCGGTGCCAGCCAGGATATCCGCATGGTTTCCACGCTTAACCCCTGAACTACACGGCTGTAACTCTCAATTGATACATCAGTCGGTGGAGCCTGCACGCCGGGCGGAATGGCAGAGATAGGCCTTTCATCAAGTCGAGCCCCTGAATCAATAGCCGCATATTTATCCGGATTGTGGTAAACACCACTAATTGTAAATGTGTTGTCGTCGTTATCTTTAACCGACGTCACGCGATACTGCTGAATAGCAACATCCCGTGCGTCAATACTCCATACCGCCTCAGGCTCAGGCGCCACACTCCAGGCCGTAGATACAGTAATCAACTTCCCATTTACGGCCTGTATAGTGCGGGCCTCTGATTTGCCAGAAGGAAGGTTTACCAGTAGCCGGTCACCTACGGTAGCATCCGGGATGCGATCAAGCGTGATAACGCGACCAGTCACTGAGCTGACACGCCCCCCCATGATCCGACCGGAAAGACTTTGGTCAGCAACATAGATAATCCGTCCAGGCTGCGGGATAAACCCATCAAGCCCCGCATTGAATGTAATTAACCGGTCTTTGGCATTGGTCAGTAATATCCAGCGACCACGGCGGTTAGCTTCCGTTCTGCGGGTGCAACCGATGGCTGTAATTGATGTCTTGCGAACACCATAACGGCGAACCAAATCGGCCTCAAATACAGGCTCTGGTTCATCTGAATAGTGATTATCCGGATCAGAGAACGAAACTATTGCAGTGGAATAACGGTCACGTTCGCTACCACTGGAATATATAAACTTTCCATCAATAACGTTGGCGCGGGTATAGACATAGTTACGTTCATCGTTTGCCGCTGGCATATCAGCAATCGCTACAACTTGGTTGTTTGACCAGTAGGTCATGCCGCGGAAAATTGATGCCAGATCACGCAGAACCGTGAACGCCTCATTCTGGCTCTGAATATAAACATCACACAGAAAGCGAGGTTCGGTCCCCCCTCGCCCGTCAGGCACGAGCTGATCACAGTATTGTGCTATTGGGTAGAGCTCCCACTTATCGATTTGATACGCGGAAATTCTATCGCCCAGACCAAATCGCTCACTCAGTAATATGTCGTAGTAAACCCAGGCAGGGTTGTTTGAGTAAGCCCATTTAAATGAACCATCCCAAGTACCAGAGTAGGTGCGTGATACCGGATCGTAGTTGGATGGAACACGAATAATTCGCCCACGCGCTTTAACACTGATTTGTGGGATGTTATTGAACTGCTTAGCGTCAAACGTTACAAACAGCAGCGCGGTATTTGGATACCGCAACTTGGCGTCGATAATCTCTGAATAGGCCGCGATATTAGTCGTGTCTGTTATCCGGTTTGAGGTGCTATCAGGCGTGGAGCGAGTAACTCTGACTTGCCAGCCGGTATTGGCTTTCGGTAAATCAATGCGATGGCTACGCTCATACAGTGACGTAGTTTTACCGTCAAAGGCACCATTCAGAACAGTAGAATATCCTCCGCCATCTGTTGATAGTTCAATTTTGTAATCAACATGATAACCAACAACATCACCGTCATCTGTCTGGCGCTGCAAAGCTGGAACACCAAGACGAACCCGAACAGCAGACAGCTGTGTATTACTAATCGCCCTGGTCCAAGGCTGGTTAGCTTTCAATGCTGTATTAATGGTGATTTCATTCTCAACCGCTGGCATCCCAGGGATGTAGTCCTGCATCTGAGTGCCCGCACGAAACTCCCAGGTAACACCGGGATAGTTAACGGTGCCATCAGTGGACTCAATCGGGGTGCCATCAAACAAAATATCTTTTGCAGTAATGCCGTCAGCAAATTCCCCCTCACCAAGGCCTATCAGGATTTTTGCTGTTGCGATGGAGTGCAGGGAGTCTGGGGATTCGGTTGGTGTTCGCGCATTACTGCTTCCCCCTTTCCTGCCTTTGATATTTGCCATATTGCATCCATAAAAAAACCACCCGTAGGTGGTTGATTGGAAATGATGGGGACGATTACTGGTCGTTGGTGTAAATACCGGCTGAAAATATTGCACCGCCGATTTCACGTTCGCCGTATAAAAGGCCAACTGGGTTACCCATTGCCGTTGTATTGACAGGACCACCAAATGCGTATGACGGAGTATTCTCCGGGGACTGCCTGGAAGCTAGGCCGGATGCCTGGGGGGATAGCATTTGAACAACACCGCCCAACATCATTGTAACAGCGATATTAAGCATCATATCGCTCGCTGCAATACTGACGCCAGGGGCAAATGCGCCAACAGCAATAAGCGCCACACCGAGAACTATTTGCAGGAAACCCGCTCGCTTACTGCCTGATATTATAGGAGCAATACGGATTTCAGCCCCCCCACATCCGTGCTTTAACTCATCCGGTCCTATGTTCTGCTTTCCCTTGAACACAGCAAATCGAATACCTTGCATATGCGCCGTAGACATATATTGCTCAAAGCCAGGAATGATGACAGAAAGTGCGCGACATGCTTCTGCCGGACTATCTACCACCAGCTTATGAACACGGCCAAACATAGCCCCTAATTTGCCGTAAAGTCGGATAGTTTTAAGTTCATTCATGGCAAATCCTTATGTCTGACGACCTTTATCGTGCGCTCACGAAAATACCCGCCGTAAGGTGTTTTACAGGAAAGTTGGCCATAGAGATGATGAAGCAACTGATTATCTGCAAGTAGAACACCAGCATGATTAACGACACTGGCGCTAACCTGCATCATTACCACGTCACCAGGCCGTGGCTCATCGACTTCTCGGAAACCGGCTAAATACCAATTATCCATGTAGAGATTTTCACCCTGCTCCCACCATAACCGCTCGACGCTGTAGTTATTCAGCTCGATGCCCTGCTGGCGGTGCCAGTCCATAACAAGGGACCAGCAATCAGCATGACCCAGCACAAAAGCACGACCTTCAAGCGGTCGCTCAGTACGCGGCATGATTGTACGAATATCGCCCTCCGGCCAGGAGGCAATTATCCAGGGTATGCCGTGAGCATCACACTGGATCATGTCCAGTTCACTGGGTTGCGTAGTTGCCCCGTCTCCAGGATGTGAATGAACAATAGCTGTTATCGTTCCCCAGTCTTCAGCAGAAGCGAAATCTTCAGGTGATAACTCAAACTGTTGTTCAGGTAGTGCTGTGATATTGCGACAGGGGTAATACTTCTCTACCCTGCCTTTCTGCACTACCAGGCCGCAACATTCACGCGGATATTCAGACTCTGCGTGAGCCAGGATAGCTGTAATCGTTTTATTTCGCATGTTATCTCCGTATCAGCGATGCGCCAGGAACGCCACCAAAATCCAGCTGTTCATCAGGGCCAAATCGAGCCTTACAGTCAGCCAGCAGGCCAGAACATTTATCCTGCGAGGGGTCAGTTACGGGATTGCCTTTGAGGTCAAACATTCGTGAGCCGTTATAAGAGCAGCCATTACCAGTGCGGTACTGATTGCGACATGCCCAGGTACAGATGGCACTGATTTCGCGAGTCGGGATAACCAGTCCCTGCAGATCCATCGGACTGGAGAGTTCAAACTCAATCAATTCACCCGCCGCCTCATTGATCTTTCTATCAATAAAGAAAACCTGCTTAAAACACTGAGAGGCATCAGAAGATGAATTACCGAACGGAAAGTTTCTGGCATCGAGATAGTGAGTAAGCGTATCAATGATGGTTACTTTGGCTTGTGCCATATCATCGAAATGGAGGCAAAGCGCAGTCACCACACCATCAATATTGGCGACCCTCAGGGTAGGTTTAGCTGCCTGTCCATCACTCGATGCCTCCAGCCCTTCGATTTCAAATGGAAATGCACTGTATTCCTCACCATCGAACCAGATTGACTTGGCGGATAGCTTTGACTCATCGCCACCGGCCGAGGTAATTTCCTCTGGTGTATGTGGAATGGTGTTAGCATGAAATCGAAGGACATCTGCGCCGAACGCTGTCCCGTCTACAGAAACAAGCCGTATCTTATTACCCGGCTCCAGCTTTTGAATATCGTTTGTAATCATGCAGAATAAGCCTGTTCAAAATTAGCGCTGACCGTTGCCTGTGTTTTCCCGTTAGGCACCATCCGTATTGATGCGGGATCCACACGGTACAATCCCTTTTCACCGTGCGGTGGGGTCCAGATAAATGACTTGGTACGATGGCGGCGACAGAAATCCCTGATGGATATCGCTGTGGCCAGTGGACCTCTATATGAGTATGGAAATTTAATTTGCTCTGAATTAATCCCATCTTCAGATACTTGACTGTATCCATCACCAAATTGCGCTTTACGGATTGTCTGGTTGTATTCGGTCGCAGGCTGGCCTGCAACCTGTGTAGGCCACATAAAGGTTTCAATTGTCATGGATTACCTTACGAGAATTAACGAGTACGCATTGCGTTAAAAAGCATGCCCCCAGGACGAAGCGCTTTAAGCATGTGATCCTGACAGAACTTATCCAGCATTTTCATCATTGCCTGACTCGTGGCATCAGTGCCGCCAGATGTTTTGGATGTTGCCGTGCCGTCACTCTGAAGAATGATGGTGTTATGAAAAACGGGGCTTCCACCACCAGCATTACCCGCCACCACACCCAGCTTGCCGTTAGCACCTCTTCTGAGAGGCAGGATAGCTTCAGGGCCCGCTTCACCCATCACTCCCCCACCATTAGCAAAGGCAAAGAACGTCGGTTTATCAACAATGCTGCCACTGTATGCGCTGAGTGATGCGGAGTTATAAACACCGCCATTGGCATTGGCTTTTACTCCACCGCCGCCAAACATACCTATGACGCTATTAACTCCGTTCACCAGCTGCATTTTGATAAGTATTTCTGTCAGCATACTAAGGATGCTTTTTGTAAAATCCTTGAAGCTGGCTTTACCCGTAGTCAGAACTGATGTCAGATATGAAGAAACGCCATTTAATGCGCTGGAACTGGCACTTTTCACCTGCTCATAGGTGTTAGTGGCTGCATCAGAGTAATCAGCCCAGCTCTTTTGGGCTCCCGCTTTCCAGTCACCACGCAATTTATCTTCTTCAGCAAAGTAACTTTTTGCCGCATCCAATTGTTGCTTATAGCCCTGATCATCCAGAGAGCCGCCAGCATTCTGCCAGCCACTGCGTAACTGAGCATAAACAGACTCTCTTCCCGACTCTCGATCACTCAAGGTTGAACTGGCTTTTAAAGCAGCCTGTTTCTCAGCCATCTGATTGACATATTTCTGAGAGGAATCATTACGCTTATTGAGCTGTTCCTGGGCAGTAATCTGATCGCCCAGTAAGGCAAGCTGCTCTTTCAGAGCGAGAGTTTGCTGGGAACTTGCCAGTAACGATTGCTCTTTTGCTGATAACTGACGCTTAAGCGGCCCGTCCTGAGCCTGCTGGAGAATGTTGATTTTTGCCTGATAATTCCATAAGTCTTTACGCTGCTGACTGATAACGTCATTAACTGACTTATGCTCTTTCAGGGTCTCAAGTTGCGCCTGCAATGCCAGTAAATCAGCCTGGGCTGAATCTTCAGCCTTAATACCTGCCGGGGGAGTGTAAGCCTTACCCTTTGGTACTACCGGGTCCTTGAACTTATCATTGATATTTTTACGGACGCGAGCTTCATCCTCCTTGCTGATGACTGCCCCTTCTTTGATTTTCCTGGTCAGTGCATCCTGAGCTTTTATCCTTTTCTCTTCATTGCTCAGCGTGTCTTTTATGAGTTCATTTACGTCTTGCTGAGCGGCGATACTTTTCTGCTGTTTAGACTCATAATCACTAATTGAACTGTTAAGGACATCCTGTGTGACTTTTTCACTAATCAGGCTCTCTAAGCGCTCTTTTGCAACATCACGAGCCTTCGTTTCACGCCTCAGCTCATCAGACTTCCAGTTTCCATACGGCCCCGCGTTTTCTGTTTGTCCTTTTTGCTTTTTTGCCAGATTTGTTTCTGCGCGATCCAATTCAGCGGTCGCGTCGAGAATTCTTTGCTCGATGGAGACTTCACGCCCGATGTCCAGCATCGAATCCCAGGCTCCTTTAGCGGCATCACCCAGCCATTTCCATGCTTTCTGGAGAGTACCGAGGCTTTCCTGAATCTGTTCAGAGCGCTGCTTCATCGTGGCAGCATAGCTTTCCGTGGCAATCCGGGCGGCTTCCTGCTGATTACCTTCGTCCTGCAATGCTTTGACCTGGTTATAGGTTGCCAGTGTCAGGAAGCGGTATTTATCATTAAGTTCAGATATCGCCGCTACCGGGTTCTTCGCTATTCTTTCGAACTCGGATACTAAACTATCAATAGATTCGCCCGTCGCATCGTTCATCGCTACAACAGACTCAGTGACAGACTGCAAAGCACTTTTGGCTATTTTCCCGCCAGAGACAACCCGATTCAGTGCTTCAGCGGCTACCGCCGTAGGGTTACTAGTGCTTTCAGCAACCATCCTTGCCATATCAGCAAGCTGTCCGGAGGTCATGCCCGCCTGGTTGCCCGTCATAATCAGCGATTTACTGAACTCGTACTGCTCTTTACTCCCCTTGTACCATGCGTAAGTCAGCGTCCCGACAACGGCAGCCAGCGCAAGAATACCCACCTTTGTCGGAGACAGGATGGATGATAATTTACCGGCATTTTCCGCATTTTCAGCTAAACCATTCGCACTATCAGACAGAGAGTCACTGGCCTCGTCGCTCGCATCGCTGACGCCAAAAAGCCTCTCTCTTATGATTTCAAAAATGTTTCCGACGCCACCAAATGAGTCAGATATCTGACCGCCTTGTTGCATCAGTATCAGCCACAACGGCATGCCACCAGCAATCGAGGTGGCAATATCCGTAAACTGTGCGGGGAGCATCCTCATCGCCTGCTTGTATTGCCCGGCAGATATCGCACCCGTTTTCCAGGCGCTTTCCTGTTCACGAAGCTTGGCAATGAAAGGTGCTGACTGGGCAGATACACCCATTTGCGCAGCTTTTAATTCCAGCAGTTCTAATTGCGTTTTTCCTATTGCATCCGTCTGACTTTTCAGCGAATCAATAAAGCTTTTTTGCGCAGCCTCGGTTCTTTTTGCCTCTGCTGCGGCCTGTCTGTCAGCAGCCGCTTTTTCACGGGCAGCTTGTGCTGCCAGTTTGTTTTGCGCCGCTTCATTCTCTAACGCAAATTCCATTTGCCTTATCTGAGCAATTAAAGGCGCTGCTTCTGAAGAAGCACCGTTAAGCGCTGCCTGGTATTCGAGAATGTCAGATTTGGATGCCTTGAATGTTGCGGCCTGTTGAGTCAGAGACTGTATAAAGTTATTCTTTGCCTGCGTCGCTTTATGGGTTTCTGCGGTAGACTTTTCTTCTTCACGCCTGAGTTCTATCTCCCGGGCGGTTGTCCGACTGACTAACGCCAGATAATCCTGCTGGCTGATGTTCCCCTCAGTTCGCGCATGCCGAAGCTGGGCCTGGATAGCGGTTAATGATTGCGTTTCGCCGGATAGTCGGTTAACAGCATCAATTTGCTGGAAAAAAGCCTCAGTCGCGGCATCTTGCTGTCTCGCATTTTCTGCCGACTTAGCCTGGTTTTCTGCCAGTTTCTGAGAAAGGGCCGTGACACGATTTTCTGTGTCCTCCAGGGCCTGGGAGGCTTTTTGCCAGTCGCTGGTCATGGCCGTTGTCGCGGCGGTATGCTTCTCCTGGATATCAAGCGCGGCTTTCTCGCCAGCACTGCCCATCTCTTTCATCGCCTGAGCCTGGCGCTCAGCAAACCGCGCCATTCTCTGACTGGAGAGCTCAGATGTGTCTGCCATCCCTGTAAGCAGATTTTTTATCCGAGGAATTTGCTCAGTAAATGATGCGCTGTCTACATCAAGATTAATGACCAAATCACTGATTTGCTGGGTCATAGCGTATTCCCCCGTAAAGCCCTTCTCCGGCCAGCATTAATTCGTCATCACTCATATCCGCCTCATCATCGTCTGTTTGTCCTAACAGACTGAAATCAGCAGCAGATATATCGCTATCACCCGTAAACATGCCGACAATCAATGCCCTCATTGTGGCGAACTCGGCATCCAGTAACTGATCGCTGAAAGGCACGGAACCGAAGTGTTTTACCCACCCGGAAAACTCTGACGCACTCATACCGCTTAGCATGGATCGCCAGTCAGGACGACGAAACTCATGGGCTAAGCGGTGAATGAAAGCATGTTCACGGGCGGCTATTTTGCCAGTGGTTTGTCCGTGTCCGGAGAACCCTCTTCTTCCTGCTCAGCATCCTTCGGTTCTGGATTTTTAGGCACCATATCGCTCAAAATCAGTATTTTTTCCACTGCCTGATTGATGGCTTCAGACGACCAGGTCTGTGAAACCTCCCGCTTAAGGTCATCCACTTTTGATTCAGGCTTACTGTTACTGATTGAATGGGCAACCAGCCACACGTTGACATTAAGGTTTAACTTCATCTGCCAGGTTTGCAGCTTTATCCCGGTCAGGTCTTTTGGCGGGCTGGCTTCCAAGTCTGCCAGATATTCAAAATACTCTAAGCGTTGCAGGGCTGACAGTTCATACAACACAACCGACGAGTCGAGGATGGGTAATTCTTCTTTTTTAAGAAACATAAAAAACACCTGTAAAAAAGGCTCCGTGCGGAGCCTGTGAGAGGGGGGTTGAAATCAGGTTGCTGTGATGGTTTGTCGGGATGATGCCACTAAGTTTCCGTCAGCGGTCATCGCGATAACATCTATCGCCCCAACAGCCACACCTCTGACTGTTGCCACATTGCCTTGAGCGGTTACAGTCGCAAGGGCTGGATTAGAGGACGCAATGCGAACCGTTTTATCTGAAGCATTCGCAGGCAGAATGTTAAAGGTAACGGTTGCCGTCTTGCCCACCGCCACGCTTCCGGTTGCTGGGCTAGCGGTCATGCTCGCTACAGCAATGACGGCAGGGCGCATATCTTCAGCCAGTGAAGGCTTGCCAGAGTTAGTGATTTTAATCGTTCGGGTAATCACCTCTTTTGCTGCAACCGCTTTACCCAGGGCGCTCACCCAACCACGGAAAACATCAACAGCGCCATTCGGATACTTGATTTTGTATCCACGGATATCACCTTGATTAAACCAGTCAGCCAATGATTGCTGACCTGCTTCACCGGGTTTCCATGCCAGCGTAACTGACGTATCCCCTGCTGACTTTTCACCCTGTGCAGAGCTGCTCCAGTCTGCATTATCATCATCAATATAGGTATCATCGTATGATTCAGCGGTCATCTCTCCCGGCGTCAAATCTTTGACTTTTGCCAGTCGAGTCCAGTCGGTATCACTCAGCGGGTTTGCATAGGGATCGCCCGCGCCGCTATAAACCCAGAACGTAGTACCGGCACCTTTAACAGGTGCCAGCGGATTTGGTGTTGCCATATAAAATCCTTACATTTCATAGTTAATTAAATATTTCATATCAGCTGAACTCCACTGCCCCATATCGTCATCACGCTGATAGTCATATCCCTGCTGAACCATCAGGGTGATCAGGTCACCAAGACCATCCACTTCTGAAATAGCCGGGTAGACTTGCGCTTCCATCCACTCATCCAATTCAGAATCAGGCACCTGTGCCGGTAAAAAGACTTCAATATGTAATGTTGCCGACCAGCTATCTGCATCCAGCTCCGCGCCGGTGTACTCAGCATCCGTGAGGTAAACGGCAACAGCGGGAAAATCATCTTCTTCAATGACTGCCGGACGTCCATCGAAAAAAATTGCACTCTTCCCGATCCCTTTTTCAAGAGCATCAATGAAAGCTTGTCGTATAAGAGAATGTTTCATCGCTTCAGATATAACCTCAATTGTTGTTTAAGGGCGTATCCCAGTTGCTTTGGCATTTCTTCTTCAAGCATGCGTTTTTTTTCCCGCTCAAATGCTGTTGTGAGAGGTTCTGCCATCGGAATTTTTACAACATCAATCGGATACCGACTTTTCCCCGCGATACGCTGCATGACATGCCATCGTCCGTTCGCTAACTGCTGGATAAAACCATTACGGAACACATAGCGCCCGATACGAAGCACACTGTTTTTTCTGGCAATCGGTCCTTTGCGGCGCGTTGTTCTGACCTGTGCCGCACCCAATTTGATGGCGGGAAGATTTCCCCTGTTAACCTTGATTTTTGCGGTAGAGCGCCCGGTGGCTGATGCCTTACTCACCCTCACCCTTTGCTTAACCAGCTTTAGCGGAATACCTTTAGCCCGGTTATCCCCTGCTACAGTTTCTTTTGCCACTTGCCGTGTTGCGACAGATACCCCGCTAGCAGCGACCCGGTTAATCGCCCATGCACTGGCTTGAGGAACCATAATCCGGGTGAGACTGTTCAGGTTTTCGATGGCTTGCTGAAGTCCTTTAACCGTCATTACTGACTCCTTAGCGCCGTCGACTGCTTGCAGGAGGTGATCCGCGACCCAAAAAGATATGACAAGAGCCGCAATCATCCGGGCCGATACGGTCGATCCAGAAACTCTCGCCATTAATGGTCAGTGTGTCCGCGCGCTGTAATTGGCTAACGAGGGAGGTTTTAACAAAAAGAGTTGGGTTAGTGCTCTCAATTCGAATACCGCTGCCAGGGTAGCTGATATTTTCAGGGTCATCGAAAACACCCGCTATAACAGCATCTTTCATCGCTCCACTGGTGATATGTATCGGGGAGGCCATCGTTTCCAGAATAGTGTTGTCTGCACGTGAAATCGCGGCATCAAAAATATTATCAAAATTAACCACAGCGCCACCTTTAGTGTTCGCGGGCTAAACCCAGATTGATCAGTGAAGTAGCTTCCTGTTGAAGAATGCGAATAGCCACACCTGGCTCAACAATCATCAACTTTTCATTACGCGTTTCATGCAGCGCTTCAATGTGTAAAGTGACCAGCGTTTCAACCAAAACCAGCTCATCTGCGGTTAAGCCCTGAGTAGTTTTCTCAGATACTTGCTGATCCTGAACTCCACCAGCAGGTTTCATAAGAAGTATACCCGCCCCTTCATCGCCATCATCCTCATCACCAAGCTCTTCCTCCAGCTCAGCAACTCGTAATGTTAAATCTTCCTTCGAACCGGTCAGAATAACCTCACGGTTCAGCTTCTTACCCAGTTCCGTTAGCCGGGTAACCAATTCATCTTTGTTCATGAAATTTACTCCAGAAAAGATAAAGGCCCCGAAGGGCCATCAATTACGCCAGTTTTACAGAAACAAATTCATCCGGGTCGGCAAGCAGCATCAGAGGAGCAGACTGGATCATGGTGAATTCACGCGCAGGGTCACCTGTCTGTACCCAGTTCTTCGGATAACGTGTTGATGCGTTGATACCTTCACGCTGAGCGTCCGCATCCTGAATACAACCATAGGTCCGAAGGCCACGCGCCTGAGTATTACCCAGCACCATAGTCAGGTCAGGAAGGTAGTTCTTTTTAGCATCAGCTTCGATGTACTGTCCGGAGTAAACCACGATGGCCACATCGCCATACATGCCTTTGTAAGACACAGCTTTACCTAGGTCTTTTAAGGCTGTTTCAAGCTCTGAGTGAGAACCACGACGTGTGTCCAGTTTTTCCTTCACTGCTTTGAAGGAACGGAATAGCGCCCAGCCTTTAGGATCGAACACAATAATGTTAATTACACCACTGGCATTCAGTGCATAGGCTTCAATATCGTCAGTAGGATCATAGGTTTCTTTGTCGCGAGTAGACCATGCTGCCGCACCAGCCTGAATGATGTTATTACCGGCGCTCCGACCGGTATCGACTTCAACCGGTTCAAAACCCTCCCCTGTCATGGTGTATTTCCCGTTTAAAACCACGGCAACGGCTTGTTTTTCTTCCACCTGGGCAATCGCCAGCTCTTCATCCTTCATATTCTGAAGAATGATGCGACGGCGGCGATAAGCTGGGTCAGTAAGGTTTTGTGGGTCTTCATCAGGGAGGCGGCGCAGTGTCATCTGCGTGTTTACTTCATGCTTCGGTTTGACATACCCCGGTGTAAATTCAGAAGTTGCGCCACCGCGGGAACGAATAACTTTGCCGGAAACAATAGGCGATACATATAACGCCATGTTCACCATGCCTGGAATCTGAGAAAGATAAACTTTCTCGGTGGAAAATGGATAACTTTCGCGGAAGAAGATACGCAGGAAAAGCGGATCAAACTTGAACTTCTTCTCATTGACCGCCAGTAATTGGGCTGTAGTGTAAATTGACATAAATTTTTCCCGTAAAAAAAGCCGCTTTTGCGGCTCTCATGGATGATGATTGGTTTTCAGATAAGGGGTCAGACGACACTGATCCCAGTACCGACAAAAGCATTACGTTTTTTATTTTCATCGGTTACAGCAGCAGGCCAGAGAACATCCTCAATACGGAAAGAGCCTGACTTGTAAACATTCAGCATCGCGCTGTTTTGATCGGCTGACAGCGCCAGAATACTTACTGCCTCTCCGGCTTTACTGCCGTCCCAGGCAACCAACTTATTTGATGTTGCATCAAGCATCAGGGGCGTCATTGCCGGAGTCGCTGCCGTCAGCTTGCCGGGCGCCGTTGCAGTATGTGCCGGGTCACTGTTTCCAAGCGGTTGTTTGTGGACAAAAGTTTCGGTAATAGCCATAAGAGCCTCTTATACGGGGGTGTTTAATAAATCGTTGTCAGCATTCATGGATGAGGCATCAGCAGATACCGCGCCAGGTGCAGACTCCATCAGACGATCGAGCGCGGTATCTGTACGAGCCAGGGCACTTACTGGCGCTGATGCAAGAATGCGTTGAGCGCCTTCAATAGTCATACCAGGGGTTTCAGCCAGGACACGGGCTTGTGGCTCTCGCCCTTTTGCTTCATCACAATTCAAAATGCCCATAATGCGGCTATTTTCTGCTGTTACTGCCGCCAGTACCTGCGCATTAACATCCGGTTCAGATTTTGCTGCCAGATCAGTAAGCGGTGTGGCTACGGCACTGTCGTTCGTCGTAACGGTCGCTGATGGAAGGGTTGAAACCGCAGAGTCGGTTGGATTTGGCATACTTACTCCTGAGAAAGATTTTTTTCGTTGGTCAAGTGATTCACGCATCACATTAAGTGCGTCGATATTGTTAACCAGTTCATCGGCCAGGCCGTTGTCGACTGATTCCTGCCCGGAAAAAACGGCTGCTTCAGTGTTCAGTACATCCTGAACACTCAATCCGGTATAGCTTGAAACTTTTTCGGCAAACATCTGACGGGCAGCATCAATACGCGCCTGAAAATCTGCCCGTACATCTTCGGGTAACTTCTCGTAGGGATTGCCCTTTACCTTGTGTTCACCACTGTAAATCAGCGTGACTTCAACGCCGTTGGTCTTGAGGGCTGCACCATAATTGCTGTGAGCCATCATGACGCCGATAGAACCGGTTTTAGCCGTCTGAGTAACAAGTCGACGACTGGCAGCACTCGCGATAAGTTGCCCCGCACTACAGTTCATATCGTTGGCTAACGCCCAGACCGGTTTAATTTCACGCATTCTGGCAATAACATCAGCACAATCGAAAGCACCAGCGACCATTCCGCCTGGTGTGTCCATATCCAGGAGAATGCCATCAACACCCGGATCGCTGATGGCTTGCTGCATCCGGGCAATGATCCCGTTGTAACCCGTCATGCCGGAATAAGGCTGGAGAGAGCGAGTTTTACTGACCAGCGTTCCTGATATGGGTAAAACGGCAATACCATTCGTTACCAGATAGCTCCGCGTTGGGCGCGTTCCCACATCGTCATCATCACCAAACAGGGCGAGCGGCTCTGATATCTGCTCAGGCCCCAGGCTAATACCCGAGACCGTATCGGTCAGCCGGGTAATACCAAGCTGTCCGGCAAGCGCGCAAAAGAAAACCCGCGCATAGGCGGGCTCAAGAAGTAGCGGCTCATTAAAGGCCAGGCTGGCGATATGTGGGAGATTACGCAACTCTGGCGTCATCATTCTCCTCCTCATTAGATTTTTTCAACCCTGAATTAAAAGCAGCGGCTGCCCAGGCTGGCGGTTTTAACCCGGCCGCTCTTCGCTCCATTGTTTCACGGACCTGTTGAGCGAAAACTTCCTGATAATCATCGCCGCGTTTAGCACACTCTTTTTCGTAGGTGCTTAACCCCGCCTCAATCAGCATAACGGCCTCCTGAACCTCCTTGAGACCGTCAATCGCCATGCGCCCGGAACCAATCCAGTCACAGTTACCCCATGCGCTGCGGGCTTCCTGAAAGCTGTATCGTGCTTTCGATGGCAAAGTGACGATACGGCGAACAATCGCCTCTTCCAGCCAGCAAAGAAACATCTGACATGACTGGCGAGAAGCAACAAATTTACGGCGGCCCATAAAGAACGCCCACGACTCATTAGCACTTGCGCGGGCTGTCGAATAACTCATTTGAGAATAATTTCTCGACAACTGCTCGTAGGAAACACCTAGCCCGGCAGAGATATAGCGAAGCAGCGATTGTTCAAACGTCGAAAATCCGTTATCCGTATCCTGCGCTGATTGCAGATTCAGAGAGTCACCCGGCATCAGATGTGGAACCTTTGCCCCACCCAGTCGCACGGGTGCTGCTGAGTAGTAGGCAGAAATTTCACCAAGCCAACCGGTCAGCTTGTCACTTTGCTCTTTGTTGTTAGCACCAAGAATGAAATCCATCGCTGACTGGGTATCCAGTTCGCTCTCAATAGTCGCGGCATACATTGCTTTAACGATAGCGCTCTGTAATTGTGTATTTTGCAGCGTATCGAGCATTTTCATCTGCTCCATCACACTGTAAAACACGTTAGCCCCTCGGGTCTGACCATCTTCAGTCGGTTCAAAAACATGGATAAATGAAGGTCTACCTCCAGGCAACTCACGCGGTATGTAAGTCCATTTTTGGGAGGACCATCCGGGGTAACTATCCTCACTGACGTAATAGCCCAAGGCGGCACCGCTGTTATTGATCTGCACGCCAGCACGGCAATTACGGGAATCACCCGTATTATTGGGATTACTGACCCGTTTCGGGCTCACCATTTTAAACTGGGTTCGGAAAAGTCGGGATGCGCTACTGTCCCATGTTGGCTGTACACAGAGCTCTCCGTTAAATGCATGCGTCGCTACACCTTCACGGACCATCATCGTAAACGTGCGCTTGCGTTCAGCATCGATATAGCAGCAGTCATCCTCCGCAAACTCTTTCCAGGCGGCTTCGACTTCTCGCGAAAATGCCCGCGCCTCTTCTTCATCAATTCCCAGAAATCGCCAGCTAGGCCGATAACTGAGCCGGAAAAAAGAACCAACAATATGATCCTGGTGAAGCTGGATGGCATTAGCTGCATAACCGTTATTGCGCACCAGGTCATCAGCACGCGCATTACCCCGTGAAAAATTCGGAAGCAATGCAGCATCAGGGCTTTCGCTGGGTGGATTCCATGCACGTAACTGACCACCAAAGCCACCAGAACCGCCATGATAACCCGCGTACTCACGCAAACCCGTTTTCCCGTCAGGACCTAATAATGCGGGTATTTTCATACGAAAAATCCTGCCGGACCCCGGCGTCGTGGTGTGGTACCAACTTGAACTTCAAGCTCGGTAATGTATTTTTTCAGGTCAGAAACGGAAGTAGCCGTAAACTCTACTTTGCGACCGTCTTTTTGTACTGTCGCGACCCGCTTCCCCATCATCAGGTCATGTAATGCAACCTTGGCAGAATCGAGTTCAGACTGTGTTGCCATTATTCTTCTCCGGCTAATTCCCGGGCGTAGTCCGCCAGAGTTTTTATTTTTTTACGTGTATGTTCTTCCTCCAGCAGACTGGCCAGAAGAACATCAAGATTAAGTTGCCAGCGTGAGATGCTGATCCTCAGAGCGGCTAACGCATAAACAAAACAGTCAAGAGCCTCGTTGCGTCGTTTTTTACTGTCCCAGACTATCTTTTTCTGGCCATCCACCCATTTCTCTACCTGCTCTTCAGCCGTCAGTTGCTGAGCTTCAGCGAGATCATAAATTTCTGGGTTATTGGGGAAATGAACAGCACCTGCAAGTGGTTCGCTGTCATGTGTGATAAGCGTAAAACGATTATAGATTTGCTCTTTTGCCGTATCGGTCCCGACCTCTGTCAGATAAACGCCGCTCTTATTGCGCTTACGGGGCATATTCGCGACCGGCTTACCGTACACGGAGGCACCTTTAATGGGGATCACCCGAAATAAACCGAGCTTTTTAGAGCGGTCATAAACAATGGTCGGGTCTATGCCACCGATGTCCCAGCAAATGCGGGATATCGACATTTCGACACTATTTGACCGTGAATAGGTTTTCCCGATAGCTTCGTCCACCCTTAACAGCGTGGACTCATCATCATGGCGGCCCATAATGATTACGCGATCGATTAACCAGCTTTCTTCACCCGGCCCCCAGCCCCAGACGCGCATTTCATAGCGGTCTAGCTGTGAGTCAATGCCTGCTGTAAGATAGGCGACACGGTCAGGAACAGCAGAGGTAAAGTGTTCTTTTCGCTCAGCCATCACATCGGCATCAGGCCGTTCACCAATCTTCGGCTCCCATGTTTCGCCAAGAGTTG
Source organism: Klebsiella sp. BIGb0407 (assembly GCF_024807845.1). Taxonomy (GTDB): domain Bacteria; phylum Pseudomonadota; class Gammaproteobacteria; order Enterobacterales; family Enterobacteriaceae; genus JGM124. The sequence goes on along the minus strand of NZ_JANUEQ010000008.1, from coordinate 261,906 downwards.
TATTAGTAAAGGTTTTACGTTTACCAACATCACCTTTGGTTTTTATCCAGTCTTTTACAATCTGTACCCAGGTTGTAAACGGGCTGTACGCGGTCCAGATATGAAAAGTAACGCTGTCAGGTGGATCTATTTCTGTACCTTTGGACGAGAGCCAGGTTAATCCATCCCGCGTCCATATACCGGTCACATCGCAAATATAACGAGCCTCTGTAAAGTCCAGTTCCTGTTGCTTAATCACGCAGGCGTTATGTTCACAAAGATAATAAACACTGGATGGCTCACCGGGGTTCCACTTAAAACCAAATGCCGCTTCCCTGTCGCCAAATTTCAGATATTGCTCTTCGCTACAATGCGGACAGCGAACATGAAACCGCATAAAGTGCTCTGATTCTTTAGCGGCACGCTCTATCTGGCAGGTTCCTTTTAGCTTTGGTGTTGAGCCACGTATTGATTTTGGCCAGACAGAACCTTCAATGCGTTTGTCACCCAGGAATGTGGGTGATCCTTCTTTTTCAATGTCATCATCAAATGCGGCTAACTCATCATATCCGGCAACGTCTACCGACTTTTCACGATAGTTTGCTGCCGCCTTACCACCTAAGCACCAAAAACCACGACCATTAGAAAAACGCTTCATTTCTAACGTGTTATATCGATTTTTTTTGCCATACCAGGGTGCAAGTGCCAGCAGGGAGGGAACATCACGTATCGTCGGCTCGACATGAGACTTCATAAAGTTCTCAGCATCACCGTCAGTAGGTAACCAGAGCAATGAATTTCGCTGCTTGTGTACAATGAAGTATGCATATACGCCAAGCAACATTTTTGAATAACCCACACGGGCAGATTTAACGACATTCACCTCACGGATGGAGTCATTACCCATAGTATTTATTATTGCGCACTGAAAAGGCAGAGTAACCCAGCGCCCTTCCTGATAAGAGGACTCTTTAGGAAGATAATAGTTATCGTCAACCCATTCCACGGCTGTTTGTGGTTCAGGACGATACAGTGACCTAAGCCCTGCCCGAGCAGAATTCTGCAGTCCATTAACCTGACTTTTCGATATATTCACTCAGCAACCCCGGTATTAAATCATCCAGAGCAGCTGCTTTGTTCATGGCTTTGATGATGTCCTTCTTCAGGAAATCAATATGTCGGTTTTCCAGCTCCGGAAAGCGCCGCTGAACCGACAGAGGAACCCCATCGAGAATACTGGCAATTTCTCCGGCTATCCGCGACAGCACGAACGTGCAGAATGCGGTCTCAACCACTTCAGCGGTATCTTTAGCATTTTTCAGTTCCTGTGCATCGGCCTGGGCTTTTGTAAGCCGGTAGCGCTCATAATCGATGGTGCCTGGCTGAAGATCGGAGTCACTAATGCTCTTGAGTTCATCAACCTCTTTTCGCAATTTTTCATTCTCGATAGTGGCATCACGCTCTGAACACCACCCGATCGTTTCAGAAGTTTCATAAAGAACCTCATTGCCCTTACCACCACCCCGTAACACGGGCATTCCCTGATCCTGCCAGTTCTGGATAGTTCGCACGCTGACGCCGAAAATCTCAGAAAGCTGCTTCTTGTTAACCTCCATGGCTCACTCCTTGCGCAAAAATGGAGAACGGAAACGATAGATGGTGATCTGTCTGATTTGAGGGCCTGCTGCTTCCTTTCTTTTTGTGGGGTAGTTATTTTAAAAACAACAAGTTACGGAGAAGAAGAACAGAAACGGCAAAAACCCAGAAATTTTCATAAATAGCGAGAATCCGCGAGGTCGCCGCCCCGTAATGACTCTAAGTACTGGAAAGGACCCATAACGATAGTAATTATCATTATCACAGACACTCAGCGAATGTCTGTTGTAATGCCATCTATCGACGGTAAAGCAAGCCACCAGGATTTTTCTCTGATTTAATTAAACTCTTAATAGTTGATTGAATACCCTCCTTAAGAAGACCAAGAATAGAAGCCCTGATTAACTCAATATCTGCAGAGTTAGCTTCAGACTTGGCTGTTAATGATGCTAACGATTCCGCACGAGCAGTGGCCTGAATTGCTTGCTCAGTAGTCGTGGCAATAAGAGCGTTGGCTTGGAGCTGGATATTCCAACCCATAGATACACCGCCATCCTTACCGCCTAACTTACCGAGTTTATTGTCAGTGGCTGTATGCACTGACAGACTTAAAGGGAAATACTCTGGCACTCCGTTAACGCGGTTACGAACCCCGCATTCATCGTAATACGCAACGCCAGCGGGGCTGTGAAGCTCATAACCATCAAGTGCACAAACAACGCGTAGGCTACCCATGACTTCATTCAGAGTTAGTTTCATTGTCATCCCTTTGGCCTAATGTCTTCTATCAGCGATGGCTGCATGCTTCTGCTTGACTAACGATCGCCGCTTGCAGCGCCTGTACTTGAGCGCTCAACGAGGCATTGTTATCTGCTAATGCCTGCAATTGCTGCTCAACACCAATTTGCCACTCGGTTTTATCCTGAGCGCTAATGGTGCCACTAAAGGTGATACTTGCATTCTTATCCATAGTTAACCTCGTCACTTAAGGCACTGCTGCCTGATGTAGTCCTGCAAGTAATTCACTTGCTTTGTGATGGTTGCGATTCCATCTCTGAGACGGAAATAATTAAGTTCAGCATCAACTGTAAGTCTTGGGCTTTCTCCATCGCCCAGGCTGCTGGCGGTGGAGGAGTCACCCTTTGAACAGGTGGCGTTGAGCTGCAACTTACGCTTGCCAGTAGCGATATCAGCACGCAGCCTTTCATTCTCTGACCTTGCATCGGCTAATTCTCCGGTGTACTTGGCATCAAGCGCGGCAACATTCCGCTGTCGTACCTGCATATCGTTGATAGTGTCCAGTCGCTGTTGTGCCAATGACTCAGCATCGTCAGCTCTCTTCTTTTCCGACTTGGTTTCCTGTTTCTGGGATTCGTATAACCCGCTGTAGTGATTGGCTGAGTAGATAAGGCCGCCAGCGAAGCAGACTAGGAGTGCGATTGATGCCAGGTGATACCATTTCATTGACCTATCCCCCAACAAACTAACGCTGATTCTTGGTCTCTGCGTGATACCTGCCCGAAACAATTATTAGAGCGAATACGGCAATCTTTCCCACCGTCTTTAATCCACCAGCGGATAGCTTCACAAGCGCCTTTGGTATCACCGGCATTCATGCGCTTATAGAACGTAGACGGGAAACACTTACCGGGGCCAATGTTGTACGGACAGAAACTGGCAATACCTGCCTTCTGAGACTCAGTTAGTGGTACTTTGATATTGCGATCCACCCAAGCCAAGGCTTTATCGCGCTCAAGAGCATTAACCTGGTTGCATTTCTCAGTAGTCAACTTCATGCCTTTAACTACCGGCTTGCCATCTACCATCGTGGCGCCACGGCAGATAGTCCAGATTGGAGGCTTTGCGCTATCAAGATAAGCTGTATCGTGATTCCCCTCTTTCTCATCCAAAAACTGGTCGAGAATAACTGGGGCCGATGCACCAGCAACTATCAGAGCAATAACCGCCGCACTAAGTTTATTTTTGAGGGAGGCCATTAACTCGGTCCTCTCGTTCTTTACGTCTGTAGTACCAGTTCACGCCACAGGTAACGACCGTGCACGCAATACCGACAATGATCGCCCAATCACTCAGGGTCAGTCCCGCTATTTTGTCGGCCAAAATCCATACCCCTATTTTTGTTGTGTCGGCGTATGCCTTAGCTGAGACACCGCAGCCCGTCAGTGCGGTCCCGGTGCCGTATGAGAGTCTGCTATATAAAGTGCTCATTCTTTTCATGGCCTCACCTCCGTTAGTCGGACGGTGCTGTATAGGTGAAAGGATGCGCCTCATCCATTGCGTTAATAGATAAGTTGGTTAGCTGTATGGGTAAGCGCAAATGAAAAAGCCTAGCGGTTAGCTAGGCTCAGATAAGAAAAAACCCGCAGTACGGGACCTTAGATAAATTGTTTTACTATCCTTGCTGGCACTTAACTGTTTTAAGCGACTCCAACTGATTCAATCGGTTCTGTGCCTTCTTGCGTGCTTCGCCTTTAGCCATTCCATTTCCGATACCAAAGTCGCCCAGCGCACCGAGAACTGTTCTTCCATCAAATTCACCAGTCTGCTCAATTTCAGCCTGAATGCTTTTCACCTTAGCGATTTCCTGAGTTATTGCTTTGCAGTCAAATGAAGATGCTTCTTCACCTGTAACGTTAGATGCTTGAGGATATTGCTTTGTGGCGCAACCCGCCAAAAGCAATACACCGCACGCTACCATCATTATTTTTTTCATTTTTTTGAATTATTCCCATCTGTTATTGTTCGGAATAATCTTAACATTAAAAAACAACAACCCTAATAACCACTGCATTACTTCCGCATTATATTTTCTGCCACTAATCGTAGTGGCCACGCTCATGCCCTTGAGGTTGCGTCGCTTCATTGCCGCTGATAACCGGTGCGCGTCTGGCCTTCGCGCTGCTCTACCGGAGCTTGTTTTGATATAAGAACCTTAACCCGTCACTACACAGGCTCGCCGTTACTTTGCGACTCAGGGCTGCATCATGACAGCAGCATAGCCTTTCGGCGCGGTCTAACCGCTTTACCACTTCATTTTCAGAGCTTCAGAAACGATAAATCCTGATGAGGCGGAGCTTCTAATGTGTTAAGCGTTGTGTCTACTGGAACACTATTACCACAATATATTGTGATATGCGTACGCGTTAGTATTTTTTTGTTGTTTCTTAGATTTTGTCGAATTATTATCCGAGAATATAAACAGTGCAAAAAAACAAAAATAGAAGAAGAGAGAATGTACGCGAATCGCAAGGATTTGTACGGACGCTTAGAAGATATGCGTGGTTCAAAAGTGATTTGTTTTGTAACTGGCGACAAACCAGGTATGGAAACTCAGATTCACAGCGACGTATTCGATTATTTCGTCAATCATCTAGATATCATTGGGGTAGTACCCAAAATTAGCTTATTCATTTACACTCGCGGCGGTGACACACTTACAGCTTGGAGCCTAATTAACTTGATTCGCCAGTTCTGTGATGAACTAGAAGTTATAATTCCTTCTAAATGCCATAGTTCTGGGACAATCATGTCCTTAGGCGCTAACTCGATCATCATGACTAAGCAAGCCACCTTAGGGCCAATCGATCCAAGCATTACAACGCCACTTAATCCATCTGCGTTCATAAATGGACAAGAGATTAAGCTGCCTGTAAGTGTTGAAGACATAAAAGGATATCTTGCTCTCGCTACAGAAGAGCTTAAGATTTCTGATGCTGCATCTCTTTCCCAATTGCTTCTTTCTTTGGGTGAAAAAGTTCATCCATTGGTGCTGGGAAAAGTTTATCGCTCTAAATCTCAAATTCAGATGCTTGCTACCAAACTTTTATCTCACCAGATAAAAGACCCTGAGAAAATCGTAAATATTGTTAACTTTTTATGCAGCGACTCAGGAAGCCATGACTATACTATTAGTAGACGTGAGGCTGAAAATGAATTAGGCCTAAATATTGAGAAACCAGGTTCTGAATTATATAGTCTTATCAAAGAGATATATGAAGATATAAAAAGCGAATTAAGACTTGGAGAACCATTCAATCCTTCTGCTTTCTTGGGACAAGACCAAGAAGCTACATTTAGCCTTCCGCGCGCGATTGTCGAAGCGAAAGAGTCTTGTTCATACCAGTTCAGGACGGAAGGAATAGTACGCGATGTAGGACACTTGTCCATTCAGCATAATATTACTAGTGAAGGGTGGGGTAAATATGAACAATAATACATTAACGAGCGGAGTGGGTTACAAGCCCTATTCAAATAGTTCCGCCCCAAGGATGCCTAGCTCGAGTTCAGCAAACAATTCTGGAATGCATCATACCATTGTAGGTGTAAGCCAGAACTCAGGGTCTCAGTCTTCGAGCGCTTCGAATCATACAAAACGTTGATGAAACTTATATAGCGCATCATTATCTACATTGATGCGCTATATCCTGTTTTAAGTTCCATCAACTATGCAGATAACTCCTTCAACAAAACCCAATGCTGTTTGCATATCTTTCCTAACAGTACCATCTGAACACTTTCTTTTCTTTGCGATAGCTCTTAGTGAAATGCCAATAACAAAATGAGCTATGACTAGCTCGTGTTCTTCTGGTTTATATTTTTTCAACCTTGCTATACAGCCATCAATCATAATACCTTCATCATCATCACATTGAGTTCGTGATTTTTTGCCGTGTGGTATTAATCCTTTAAAACCAGCTGCAATAGGTTGCCAGTCTACACCACTATTCTCTGAAGCAGCCCAAGCACCCCAACGATCTAGAACATCATACATATCACGCATAATTTTTCCTTACGCCAGAACGCCGAGCGCATAAGCCCGGTCCAGCAATCTGATTATCATTTCTGGCTGTGTGCCGTGCTTCTGCTCGAATGCCTGTATATCCCGGTGCAATTCATCGTGGTGCTGTCTGCACAGAGGGAGCACCAGGATATCGTGCGCTTTAGTACCCATTCCACCCTGCCCCCATCCAATCAAGTGATGAGGGTCATCAGCTGTCTGTCCACAGCATGCACATGGTTGGGTCTTCACCCATTTGAGATACTTGGCGCTTTCCCAGCGGATACGCTTTGGCCTGGCAAATAGTGTTTGAGGTGATTCCGGATCAACCGCCAGAGTGACAACCGGCTTAGGCAATGGGGTCAGTGGGTCACGGTTGAGATGGGGATCTACACGGTCACGAAAAATCACCGAGGAAGGTATTGATGGTGGTGCAATATCGCTTTCTTTCATCACTTCAGGGGAAGTCTCAACAGGAAAGCGTAGGGCTCTGCGTGCAAGTTCATCTGTGATTGCATTCGGGATTTTTCGGTAGATGGCCCACCAGCAAATTTCAGCGACCGACAATACGCGCTCAGAGTTATAACCCAGATCGGTCAGAATGCTAAATATCACCCAGTCAATGACGTTCTTGCTGGCTATATCGCCCAATTGCTCAGTGAAATGGTCACGAAGTTTGTTATCACATGCCCAGCACACAGCAATTGCGCCAGGTTCATGTCTCATCGTTACCAGCTCACGGAAATGGTAATCAGTATGTTCCCACTGGCAGTGTTTTACCTGCTTTAACAGCCAGCTTTCTAATGAATTGATACCACCAGCAGCATTGATTACTCGCTCGTCGATGAAAAATGACACCAGTAACGGATCCTCAGCTAATGGCTGTCTGGCGTCCGGAACCCGGCCAACAGGTAGACTTTTCATATCAACTGGTTCGGACTCAATCAAAACGCGGCCTGATGAGAAAAGAGGCAACAGGTCACGGCTAGGCTTGAGTATCACTTGTCCAAGCTGGTGGATCACAATAGGGGTAAGCAATGCTCTCACTCATCCCCCTTATGCGCTGGACACGATGAAAAAACCTGACCGTTCATATTTAATTGATTCATACGATATCCTCAGAGTATTGCCAAAATGTCAGACGCACGGGCGCGATCACCTCTGCATGAAATACTGCGGCGCCCGTTGACTGAGTGAAGAGTAAAGCCGTGCTGCTGGTACAGGTCGGCTATTTTTGGTGCGCCTGAATTAGAGATAATGACCGTGGCGCCACGTTGGTGGGCAGCAACACAATTAGTCGCTAACTTCTCCTGGGCATCCCAGTTAAAGCCACCAGCAGCGTACCCAGTGAATCCTGTGGTATCAGGCAATGGCTCATACGGGGGATCGCAGTAAACCACATCACCCTCACCGGCCAGCGCCAGGGTGCGGGAAAACTCCGCATTCAAGAAAACGCAGTTATGCGACATATCAGAGAATTTACGCAGCTCCGCTTCAGGGAAATAAGGCGCTTTATACTTGCCGTAGCCAACATTGAATTGATACTGTTGGTTATATCGCATTAGGCCATTGAAGCAGTGCTTGTTCAGATAGATAAACGCAGCGGCTCTCTCAATACCGTCCAGGCAGTGGTTATTAAACTCAGTCCTGATAGCGTAAAAGTCCTCTTCCGTGTTCATCCTTTCAAATATCCACTTTGCCCGGGCGATAACCTCATCTGGTGCAACGCTGAGCATCTGATACGTCAAGATAAGGTCACTATTTGCATCAGCCAGCAGGAAATTACTGTGACGGTCTGAATTGAGGAATACGGATCCGCCTCCTACAAAGGGTTCAATTAGCCGAAGGCCAGCGGGAATATGTGCGAATAGCTCATTGAGTGCTGAAAACTTACCACCAGCCCACTTGAGGAAAGGACGTTGAATCGCTTTATGTTCGGGAACTGGCAGAGCTGCCGTGATTTGCTCACCCAGCCAACGCATGACCGGTACAGCCATGCTATTGCCGATAGCTTTATAGCGTGGACCATCTGGGCACTCAGCAGCATCTTTGCCGCGCCAGATGATTTTTGTGTGGTTATCGGGAAACCCCATCTGCCGCTCATTCTCAACCGGCATTAAGTGTCTAATTTGGCCTGCTTGCGTAACAGCGTAAGTTTCTCTGTCATCGAGAGAGCCTGCCCCTCTTGCTGTAAGACAAACAGGCACGGGCGTCTGCTTTGTCGGGGGATTAACCCGGCGCATGCTTTCGGACTCAAAAAGTATTTTTGCGGGATCGATGTCTGTTCGAGCGCTTCCAACAAGAAGAATTCTTGAGCGTCGTTGGGCCACTCCGAAGTATTGAGCATCAAAGGTTCTCCAGGCCAGTTTGCGCTGTCGTCCAATAACAGCACCACGCTTTGCCCAGACTGGAATGTGCTTACCGGTTTCTTTATTCCAGCGCCAGAATTTGCCGTGTGATCCCTTTGGAGGTCGTGGACCAGGTTCGAACGGCTCAACTTCTCCAGCCAGTCCTGCAAGAAAGTATCCGAATGCATTGTCCTTCGATGAGAACGCCCCTGTGACATTTTCCCAGGTGATGATTGCGGGGCTTTCTCCGTGTTCATGGCGTTTTTCGTCGATGGCATTAGCTAGTTCCACAAATGATAAAGTGAGTTTCCCGCGGGGATCCGCAAGTCCATTTCTGAGTCCACCAATCGAATATGACTGGCACGGCGTCCCGCCGACTAAAATATCGGGCGCTTCGGTTGCACCAGCACGCACAGACTCAGCAATTTTGGTCATATCCCCGAGATTTTTAACGTCGGGCCAGTGACTGGCTAAAACCGCTGATGGGAATTTCTCTATCTCAGAGAACCAAGCAGCTTTCCAGCCTAATGATTCCCAGGCAACGCTGGCAGCTTCAATGCCACTGCAAACCGATCCGTATCTCATAACCAAATCCCCACGCGATTGGTGCCAGCCTTGAAAATAATCAACTCTTCGCGCAATCTGACATCGCCAGTAACATCCAGCAGTTCCAGCGATAAGCGCGATGCACGTCGAAATAAGCCCTTGGCTTGCAGCTCTTTTACCTGCTCGAATCGACGCTGCCACTCATCAATACTGATTGCTTCACGATTCAAAGGCAGCTCCAGCAAATTAGCTGTCTTGGTTTCAACCTCTTCAGGTAATGGGCGAATAACCTGCCCGTGGACAATGCGATATTCAAATCGCTTATTGCACCCGGCAGTGCGGATCAGACGCCCTTCCCGGACCAGTATTGGAAGCGTTGACGATATTGCGGAGCGTGATAATTCCGGTAGCGCAGCAATGATGTCGCTCATTTGCGTGTCAGGGTTCTGGATGATGTAATTCAGGATTAGCTTCTGAGCTGGAGTTCTCATGATGCGATCCTCGCCGAATCTTCTTCGCTGGCCTGAGCCACTGCCTGAGACCAAATACCTCTCCACGTAGCTCGAGCTGCAACTTCACCCAGGCGTCCTGGAAAACTGGCTTTTCCAGCGAGTTCTTTCGCTATCTCTTCGAGTCTGTTTGCTGGCTTGCGGCGGAGCTGGATCAGGTTTGTGTATGCCTCTTCACGCCCGGCGATATCAATTGCAGGCGTGGTGCTCTTGCAGTCTGGACGGCCAGCAGACTCCCAGGCCTTAGCAGCAATCAAATTGGAAGAGAATTTATCCGAAGAAAAAATCCTGCCCGGGTTAAGCCCTTTTGAGTATTTGGTACCCATCCAGCACCCTACGAGATGTTCAATCACAACCATCGCATCTTGCTTGGTAGCAGTCTCATTACGAAGACGAGCTCTGATGTGCTGCAAGTTCCCGTCTGTTGGTTCAAATTTAACGCCAGTGAGGTTTGTGAGGTGCTGCAATACCTCGGTTGCTTCTCTGGTTAATTTCTTAGAAATAAATTCCTCTCCGTCTGCTGGCCCAGCCAGCTGACAAGAGGGTTTATTGATCTGTGAGTCTCTATCTGCGTCTAGATCTGTATAAAGATAGGATTCCGCGACTTCGCGGCATTGTTTCCGCGGTTCTGCGGTCTCCATTCCGCACTTCTGCGATTCCGATTCCACAGCTTCGCGTTTTCCATTCCGCGCTTTCGCGGAGTCCATAGCTGGCGGGAATATTTTAGATATCAGCGCGTCAGAATCAATGATTCGATAGTGTGTTGTAGGTGTCCCGTTAACCTTTTGGCTTTTTGTTTCAATAATTCCAGCAAGGTACTTTTTCTCTATCTTTCCTACCAACCGCAGGACCTGATCTTCACTCAGAACCTCAAGGTCTGCCCCCATTTCCCTGTGAGACTTATAGAACCACCCATCACCGCAAGATGAATCAACGCCAGACCAGAACACAATCTGATTTAATAATGCTGCCAAGGGAAAGGCCTGCTGATCGCTACCAAAAAACTTCAGGTACGGACGGGGGATGACTATTACGTTCTTTTGTCCAGACATTGCCTGAACAACGTCAAAAATCCTGTTATTAGTGCTCATTCATCAACCCGCCTGTATTTCTTCTGGAATTGCTCGACGGGCAACATGCAGTCGTGCTCGTAGCCAGGCTCTCGGAATATGACCCACTGTTTTTGTCTGTCATACCCAATGACGTGGACGGTTCGACCCCGCCAGTCGATGTAGTACCGGTCAAGTTCTTCCACGCCTTAAGCCCCTCAGCGTTCATATCCGCAAATGCTCGCTCTATCTGACCTACCAGTGCAGGCTGGTTCTGGTAGTTGTCAGCACCGTCAGCTGTGAGTAATCTCTGTTCGTAGCCGAACGGGGAATCTCCTACTAACGGACAGCATCTGAATTGCGTTGCTGGCCTGAATCGGTTTACACTGTTCATGCGTATTAGTTCTCCACAAAAGACTCATTCGCCACGACGCCCGGAGCTGCACACTCGCGGGCGTCACTCTTTCTCTGGCACACAAACGTATCTACCGCGTGATCCACCACACCATTCAACGCCATGAACCCAAAGAAACCCTGCATGCTGTAACGCAAGTAGCGCTTAAATTTGTTGGTAATATCCCTGCTCTCATGCCGATCAACCACGCCATCAGCAATGGCCTGTATTTTTGCTATAGAGAATTCACCTTGAGCAGCCGCAATATTCATCTCGTTTTGATAGAGACAAACATTGTCCAAGCATTCCAATGGAGGAATATCAACCAGCAGACGTTTAACTCTCGATGCAGAATACTCAGCAAAAAAAGCGGTACCGGATAACTCCTGCATCAGTTCCAGTTCATCAAGGGTAAAGAAGCGAGAGCCGCATTTGCGGTATGCGTGATTGTTGAATACGTCAACAGTCATACCGAGATCAGCAGCCATCCCCGGTTTCCCTGCTGGATGCGCCTTACACATTTCCCGTATTGCTTCGTTTATTGTGTCTACCATTTCCGTTTCTCCTGGTAGTTACTGTTATTTTTTGGTGTCGCTATTCTTCAAATAAAGACGTTGGTCATACTGCAGTTTGCTACGAGTTAATTTCTCAATCCTTAGTGCTTGCCGTTCTGGGATAATTACTCCCCAACGACAAACTGCTGGGTGAGATATTCCTAACGCAACAGCAGTTTTTGCAACTCCACCAAAGTGGTTTACAACATCAGTTTTAAACATGGCTTCTCTCCGTTGATGATTTCGTAAAGGTAACAAAAGGTACATTAAATAGCAAACAACAGTTACATTGATATTAGGTAACATTGGTTACATGAAAACAGAAATGAAAGATCGCATCCGCTCACGCAGACTACAGCTCGATATAACCCAAGAAGCCCTAGCAAAACGGCTTGGGGTTAGTCGCGTATCTGTTACGAAATGGGAAAATGGAACAACTAAGCCTATTGGAGAGAACCTCTACCAACTGGCAGCTTCCTTATCAACTTCCGCTGACTGGTTGTTGTATGGGAAGAATGATGATGAGCCTGATGACACAAAGGTGATCCCATACATTAAGCCACCAAAATCCATTCCTATAATCTCAGCGGTACAAGCGGGAGCTTGGACAGAGGTGCCAATGTCAGAGAAGGTTTCAGATGCACTGTCTTGGATTCAAACTACTTCAGACGTTTCAGATCAGGCATTTGGTTTAGTTGTTCGTGGTGAATCGATGACTAACCCCACCGGGCTACCATCTATACCAGAAGGTTCTATTGTTATAGTCGAACCTAACTACGGGCAACTTGATAATCTATATGGGAAAATCGTAGTTGCGATGCTTGAGGGATCATCAGAGGCTACCGTAAAAAAATTAGTTTGGGATAGCCCTCAATGCTATCTAATGCCATTAAACCCTGCGTTTAACCCTATACCAATAAACGGTAACTGCAGGATTGTCGGAAGAGTTGTTCAAGTAACGCAAAACTTATAACTTTTCAAAGAGCCAGTTCAACAGCTGGCTTTTATTTTGCCACTCAATGTAACTTTTGGAACATTTAATCTTGACGAAAACCGTAACCAAAGGTACATTCAACTCATCAACAGCGAGCAGGCAGGAAGCCCACGAAGTAGCCGCCGGTGGCGTATGAATATCCGGATGACTCGCAAAGTTCCTTACCCTGTTCTGGTGGCATACCATCCCTTGCAATAGGTAGCCACCAGCTTTTTAACAGGACACAACCGCAGGCACCGTTCAGAACTCCCTTTCACTATGTGGTTGGCAGTTAAACGCAACTGGAAGGTGCCTGCTGTTGTGGTAATGCGACCAGCGTACGTGACGAGGCAAAACCTAAACCATGAAATGGAATGTGTGTGAATAGTCTAAACCGTCGCCAGTCGTAGCCGAGCTGGCAGGTGGAGGCACCACCACCACAATTTAAGAATTAAGTCTTCGATATTGGATCTTAAAAACAATCCGTAATGGATTGGTGGGTTTTTACACCCAAAATTCAGCACCAGTGCAGTGGTACTTATTATTTAGTGGAGAATTAAATGTCATTTATCAGAACATTCACCGGGCAGCATGTTGATTATTTAAATCTAAAGCTGGAGCAGATTAATATCGAAGATATTGCTGTGTCCCTATCAAATATCTGTCGCTTTGGTGGTCATTTGCCTGAGTTTTATAGCGTAGCGCAGCACTCAGTTCATTGCAGCCTGATCGTTCCTGCTGATTTTGCGTTAGAAGCCCTGCTGCATGACGGCGTAGAAGCGTACTGCCAGGACATTCCATCACCCTTGAAACAACTATTACCAGACTATCAGGCAATGGAAAGCAAGGTGGATGCTGTCGTCCGTAAAAAATTCAATCTCCCTGAGAAAATGAGTAAACGAGTTAAGTACGCCGACCTAATCATGCTGGCAACAGAGCGACGTGATCTGGATATAGATGACGGTTCTATCTGGCCCATTCTCGAAGGAATACTGCCCTACGATGGCTTTGCTATCCATCCACTTAAGCCTGGGCAGGCATATGGATTTTTCATGAACCGCTTCAATGAGTTGATGGGGTGAAAATAATGGCACACATGAAAATTACTGATCTGGTAATGGCTGGTCATGAAGAGGCCAAGAACCTGCCACCAGCAGCTGCAACGTTAATGAAAAATTTAGCTGCTCGCTTGGATGTTGTGTTTGTCGCATTGGGTGAGTCACTGGATAAGAACTCCGCACTTGAGGCCGAAAATCTTATTTTTCGTAAGGAGTCAGGCCAATGAAACGTCGTCAATTTAATACAGATACCCGCTTTCTTTTGGACACAGCAAACCATCGCCTGGAAATAATCCGTGATGATGGCCTTTACCGCCACCTTCGCATGAAGGAACCCGACACCAGTTGCTATTACTACGATGTAGTCACTTGGCCCGGTTATCTGACTGTGACTGGCGATATGGGTACTTGGACGTTTTCTCGCATTGCCGACATGTTTAGATTTTTTGGTGGCTGGGAAGGTGGAATTAATACCTGCTACTGGTCTGAAAAGCTGGAGGCTGGCGCGGGTTGCTCTGCCCGCAATCTATTAGCGCAGGATTACGATCATGATGCCTTTTGCAAAAGCCTCAAAGAATCGTTAAGCGAATATCTTGAAGACTCTGAGGGGGATGAATCAGAGGATGACGATTGGGACGATGACGACGACACGCCAGACAGTGATAAGGCCATAGTTCGTGAAATAGTCCGTGATTTGTGTCGTGCAGAGTTCAGCAATGACTGGGAAGCCTATCAGGCGGTTTATAACGCTGATTGGCCTGAAAGATTTAGCGCTTGGGACCTTTGCGACGGCCTGACATTCAAAACCTATACCAGCCATTTCCGTTGGATTTTGTTCGCTATCACATGGGCTATCAGTAAGTACCACAATACCAAACTTGTTGATCGCTCAATGAGCACTTTCCTCGCATTCAAGGCGGTTACCAATGAGTAATAACACCGAAGCAAAAACAATCATGATGGATTCTCCAGCGGCGGCTAGCATTCAGACAGTCACAGGCTGGGTAGACCGTGACGGCCGTTTCTGGGGCAATGATGAATACCAGGCTCGTTGGTGCGGGGCTACTCATCGTAAATGCAAAGAACATCCTGACGATCACCCTATCCACGAAATTAGAAGCTATTGCGAGATATGTCACAAACTAAAAAGAGAGGCGCACTTTGCAACGCTTGAACGTGTTGTGTGGGGCGGTGAGCCTTTGGTTATTTTTGATGATGACACCTACTTCTTTGATATGGAATCGCTGGCTGATTACTGCCTTGATAACTCAGTTCTGCCCAGTGAGTTGCAGTTAGTTATTTGCAGTCCGAATTACCCAGCAGAGTTCGATATTGAGCAACATTGCGAAAATGAATTTCCAGAAGATGGCGATATCAGCCTTTTGTCAAAAGATATTCAGGGGGCTGTAGCGGCTCTTAACAAAGCAATTAAGGCCAGCCCACCAATATCATGGAGCGGTTCTGATCAAGTAGCCATTGTGTCTGATGACATTCTTGATGATGAACAAAAGGCTGAAATTTTGGTTAACCGCGCTAACAAACTGGAGGCCAGCAGTGACTAAACAACTCGAAGGGCTGATTAGCAGCGAAATAGCTGACTTCTTTGCTGGAGTCGTTGACATCCACACAGAGCTATTTGGCCCGAACACTATTGAAGAGACTCAGCAAAAACTTACTGAGCGTGTAACCAGAATAGCAACAGAGCGCGAGGCAAAACTGATAGCGGCACTGGAGCAGTCGCAGAAGCAGAACGCAGATTTAAAACGAGATGAGCTGCTGTCTGATGAACTTGCGGCAGCAGCCGCTAAAGAGCTTCGTCGGGTAGAGAACCTTTACACAGAGTCACAGAAGCGTGTAGCTGAGCTTGAGGCTGTTCCGGTTGTTATTGCATGGATTTATGAGGACGAATTACCTGATAACTACCCATATGATGCAATGTTTCCACATTCAAAAGTAGACGTTGTGCGAATGTTTCCAGTATTCGCTCCAACTGGCGGTATTGCTAATGGAGGTGAGTAGGATGTCCATGACTCACGATGCAATTTGCCTTCGCGCAGCTCGCTTTCTACAGTCAAATGGCTTTGGTGTGGCATTTCACGACCGCTTCCGCGCCTACTCTGGTACTGGGGAGTTGCCGGATGCTATCGGTTTCCGTAATGGCACTTCTTGTCTTATCGAAGTTAAGTGCTCTCGCAGCGACTTCCTGGCTGATAAGAAAAAACATTTCCGTATCGACCCTGCTGTCGGTATGGGTGACTGGCGATTCTTTATGTGTGAGCCGGGAATAGTCAGCGTGGAAGATTTGCCTAACGGGTGGGGTTTACTTCATGTCAAAGGCAACCGGGTTATGCGTATCCACGGCTGGCCTCCGAATACCGCCTGGTATAACAAGAAGCCATTTACAGGAAACAAACAGGCTGAGTGCGATTTCATGTACAGCGCACTTCGTCGGATGGTTGTTCGTGGGCATTTCAATGAAATTTACGACGGTATACCAGCATCCCAACAGCAGGAGGCTATATGAATAACCTGAGCAATAAGCGCCTGGCTGAACTTGCTAACAAAGGCATGATTTGCATCTGCCAGGATGAAGAATACCAGTCAATGGCTCGCGAGCTACTGGCGCGAAGAGAGGCTGCGGAGAAGCCGATCGCATGGACTGATGAGCAAGAGTTACGCGATGTTGAACGTGACGGCTGTGGCTATCTATTTACCGTCAATCCTATAACTCCACATGCAGACATGAGGCGGGTAATTCCACTTTTCACCGTCCCGCCACTGACTGATGGCGCTGATTATAAATCTTTGGTAATGGAGATTGCTGAAATAGCTCACGGCAGTAGGACTGATATAAACCTGCTACTAGTGACCATTAGAAGCCTGCAACAGCGTTGCGCTTCAATAAAACCACCAGCAACAGAAACCAAATAACCGGGTGCAGCCGGTGTGGAGAGCTTGCCATGATTCAACTATTAACACTTGAGGAGTGGGCTGCTGATAAATATCGCAGCAATCCACCAGCAATAAATACCCTTCGCCAGTATGCGAAGAGTAATCTATTTTCCCCGCCAGCCACGAAGCAAGGCAGATCGTGGCGAGTACGGGAAGATGCAGAAATTGTTGGTGATCTGGCCAAGCCAGAAACCAAAAAGTCAGACCCTCCCAAACTTTTAAGGATCTTGGCAGATGGCTGCTCGACCACGTAAAAATAACGTCAGTGTTCCTAATTTATATCCAATGTTCAGCCGGAAGGCTAATAAGGTTTACTGGCGCTACAAGCACCCAATAACCGGAAAATTCCACTCGTTGGGTGATAATGAAAAAGAAGCTATAGCAATTGCCATAGAGGCAAATACACGATTAGCAGAACAGAGAACGCGCCAGATCATTGCTATCAGCGATAAAATTGCCACCTGCAAAGGTAAAGCAATAACCACAACCACTTGGCTTGATCGCTATTGGGTTATTCAGGAAGAGCGATTAGCCAATGACGATATAAAACTGAATACGTTTAAACAGAAAGCAAAACCAGTAGCCCTTTTACGCGAACGTGTTGGCATGAAACCCATTCCGCTGGTTGATGTGAGAGATATAGCTCAGATCCTTGATAGTTATATTGCAGACGGACAACCCCGGATGGCTCAGGTTATTCGCTCGGTGTTAATTGATGTGTTTAAAGAAGCCCAGCATTACGGTGAGGTTCCTCCTGGATATAACCCCGCCCAGGCAACTAAACAACCACGGCGAAAAATCACACGCCAGCGGTTAAGCCTGGAAGAATGGCAGAGTATTTTTGATATTGCGGATTCAAATCATCAGTACATGGGCAATGCGATGTTATTAGCGATCGTAACAGGCCAAAGGCTTGGTGATATTTCCAATATGAAATTTAGCGATATATGGGATGATCACCTGCATATCATTCAGGAAAAGACGGGAAGTAAACTCGCTATTCCGCTTTCTCTCAGACTAAACGCAATTAATTGGAGTTTAAGAGAAGTTGTATCTCGCTGTCGCGATTATGCTGTCAGCCCTTTCCTTGTTCACTATTTCCGGGCAACATCACAAGCAGAGCGAGGTGCTCAGGTCAGCGGCAATACACTGACAACAAACTTCACCAAAGCCAGAAATAAAACAGAGATAAATTGGGGTGATGGAACGCCAGCTACATTTCATGAGCAACGATCTTTAGCGGAGAGACTTTATAAAGAACAAGGAATCGATACGCGAAAATTGCTTGGACATAAATCGCAAAAACAGACCGATAGATACAACGATGATCGGGGAAAAGATTGGAGTATAATAAAAACTACTTGACCTTGGTAGGATCAGATACTTCAGGAATATTCATTCTTTTACAAAAAAAGATAACCTCTGCGCCTTGATAACGTGATTGAGCACTATAGTTAATACCATACTCTACTTTTCTAAGCCCATAATACATCTGATTTATCTCAGGTGTATTATCATAGGAAACTATCCAGTATTGCTCATTATTAGTAATGATTTTTTTTGCAATATCAACATGATCATCATGTCTATAATGATTTTGGTATAACCCCTTACCTTTGACATAATATGGAGGATCAAGATATATCAATGTATTCTTCGGAAAAGTTGATACTGTAGAACTTAAGAATTCTTTCGCATCCTGATTGTATAGATGAATGTTTTTCTTACGCTCTGATATTTTATTGATTCGACTAATCAAATCACCTTTATTAAATCGAGCATCTAACTTCCACTTGCCTAATTGTTCCTTTCCTCCAATAACACCTCCAAGTAAAATACCAGAACGATTTGTTCGATTTAAAAAGAAGGTTGCAAACCCAATTTCAATAGAAGAATGTTGATCTTGATTATTTATAATTTCTTTATTTTTGTACCACTCATCCATATTAACAGATGTGTTTTCTATTAAATAACACAAATGTTCAGTATCATCTAAAACTGATTTCCAAAAGCAATAAATGGCATTATTTAAGTCATTCAAATGGATGTTTGATGCTTTATTAGACAACAAAAGGTTTATAGCTACCCCAGCCCCTCCAGCATAAGGTTCTACATACTCACATCCGTCTAACCCATTAATATCTATAAGTTTAACTAGATAATTGGTTAGTTTACCTTTACCGCCGGGATAGCGAAGAGGGGTGCTAAATCTCATCATTTTTTACTCAACATTTAACATCACTGTATATAATACCACGTAAATAGATTCCTGAGTACAGCAAAATCAGAACCTCATTTTGAAAGCATACTTTTGAGCTTATCACACTCTACTCCTAATTCTGCTCCTATTACAAATCGCAACGATTCGACTAATGAGGTATTGAATTTATCAACCAACAACGGGTTGTCATTGGCCCATCGTCTGTAAGGATTAAAATTCACACCACCATTGCTGACTAAATACTGAAATGATTGTTCTTCAGTAAACTTCTTAAATAAAACACGTAATGTTATTCCTTTAAGTTTTGATTTATCCATGTTATTTATTTTCACTGTTAAATCAATTTTATTTTCCGTCAATCCTAAAGCGTCAATAATACTAATTGTTTTTTCAAAAAAATATGATTTTGTATATTTTATTTCATTTTTCCAAAAATCATCAGACGAATCAAGATTATATAAAAACTCAAATATTAATTGATCTGGAGGTAGATTCGTAGGTAACTTAATGACATTTTCATATTTTGTTTTTTTAACATCACCATCCAAGACTATTATTGCTGATTGATAAAACCCAGGTACTTTTTTAGATAAAAGCTGAAGATAATTTTCACATCCAAGAGTAATATCCTTGTACGGATTAAGCAACCTATTCAAATCTCGACGTGTAACCAAAGCAGAATAGAAATCAAAGTTTTCCTTATCTTCAAAGAAAACATTTGTTTTTTTAATTTTCTCCTTGTCATTCAACTGAATAGTTTCATTAAACAAATCTAATTTTATATCAGCCCAACTATAACCCTCCTTAGCCTCTAGAGCACCATAAGTATTTGTTAGGTATATTAATTTATATTTCTCAGCATCATTCTTGCTTAAATTTGCAATGTTATTTATTAGCTCAGGTGAATGGGTGGTGAAAATTATCTGAATATTTAATTCCCTAGATAATGAGCACATTTTTTCTAAGAGACGTCTCTGAGCCGCAGGAAACAGTCCGGCATCAAGTTCGTCAATTAGCAACATACCACCATGATAATCTGGATATTCATCCTTAAGTTTTCTAAAGGAAAATATTGCTTGTAGTATTTGCCCTAAATTATCTTCGCCTACGGAAACAGATTGGTGATCATACTTTTCACCACTAACGACCATAGAATTAATTGTGCCTGCAGTTTTGGTAAGAGTATTAGAATCCCTAACCCCTAATATATATGAACTTAAAGAAATAAATTCATTTTTATTTTCCATCATATAACTATCTATGCTGGACACATCATATTTTTGCCTATCTGGAACTGGCGTAAGACGTTTCATACTTAAATAAATAACTGGATGAGTTACTTTACGGCTATCACTTGCACCATTGGTCGTCGTATTATTTCGAACAGTGGCTCGTGGAGATGAGTGATTACTTCGTAGGTATAATCCAAGTTTTAGTTTATCCAATACCTTATCTTCAGCACCATCATAAATAGAAACATCGACACTCATTGAGCTAGGAGTATCGTGAGTGATTGAAAGTCTGAAGTGTTCGCTAAACTGAGACACAAATGGCCTTCCAGCTAATGACTTGTATTCTTTCAAATTTACTGTAGGTTTTTTTGTATAGTCTGTTTCAAAATTAAACATCTGAGCTGCGATACCAAGAATTGTAGACTTTGACGTTCCATTTTTCCCACAAATGGCAGTTATTCGCTCGCCAAAATTTATAATGCAATTATTCAAACCACGAAAATTGATAATTTTAATCTGTTTTATTTTAGTAATGTGATTGGACATCTATCCCTCGCCCTTAATCATCAAATTCTAATAGTAATGAAAAATGCTACTACGGAAAAAAAGTTTTGCTAACTTATTTTGCAAACTTTTTGCTAACCGTACGCAGACTGGTAAAAAAAACGGGAACCATCAGGCTCCCGCTTATTTTTCAACCGAAAACGGAATTACATGTTTTCGATGATTGCGTCACCAAACTCGCTACATTTCAGCAGTTTAGCGCCATCCATCAGGCGTTCGAAATCATAAGTCACGGTTTTCGCGTTGATTGCGCCGCTGGTCCCTTTAACGATAAGGTCAGCTGCTTC
Organism: Klebsiella sp. BIGb0407; assembly: GCF_024807845.1. Lineage (GTDB taxonomy): Bacteria > Pseudomonadota > Gammaproteobacteria > Enterobacterales > Enterobacteriaceae > JGM124. The sequence goes on along the minus strand of NZ_JANUEQ010000008.1, from coordinate 240,846 downwards.
GAACCAGCCCATGTGACGGAGCATCATTTCAGCAGACAGGATGATTGAACCTGGGTTCACTTTATCCTGGCCTGCATATTTTGGTGCGGTGCCGTGGGTTGCTTCAAACAGTGCGCATTCGTCACCGATGTTGGCGCCTGGGGCGATACCGATACCACCAACCTGAGCGGCCAGTGCATCAGAAATGTAGTCACCATTCAGGTTCATACAAGCGATAACGTCATATTCAGCCGGGCGCAGCAGGATCTGTTGCAGGAAGGCGTCAGCGATAACGTCTTTAACGATAATTTCTTTACCGGTATTTGGATTTTTGATTTTAACCCAAGGACCGCCATCGATCAGTTCGCCGCCGAATTCTTCACGTGCCAGCTGGTAACCCCAGTCTTTAAAGGCACCTTCGGTGAACTTCATGATGTTGCCTTTGTGTACCAGAGTCAGTGAGTCGCGATCGTTGGTGATTGCGTATTCAATGGCAGCACGTACCAGGCGTTTGGTACCTTCTTCTGAACATGGCTTGATGCCGATACCACAATGTTCAGGGAAGCGGATTTTGGTCACGTTCATTTCGTCACGCAGGAACTTAATCACTTTCTGCGCTTCAGCACTGTCGGCTTTCCACTCGATACCCGCATAGATATCTTCTGAGTTTTCACGGAAGATAACCATATTGGTCAGTTCCGGGTGTTTAACCGGGCTTGGGGTGCCGTCATAGTAACGCACCGGACGCAGACAAACGTACAGGTCAAGCTGCTGACGCAGAGCAACGTTCAGAGAACGAATACCACCACCGACTGGCGTCGTCAGAGGTCCTTTAATAGCAACACGGTAATCACGAATCAAGTCGAGCGTTTCTTGTGGCAACCAGACATCTTCCCCATAAACCTGGGTAGATTTTTCGCCGGTATAGATTTCCATCCAGGAAATTTTCCGCTCGCCTTTGTAGGCTTTTTCAACGGCGGCATCAACGACTTTGATCATCGCTGGGGTGACATCCACACCAATACCATCACCTTCAATAAAAGGAATGATTGGGTTATTAGGGATAGTGAGTTTGCCATCTTGCAGGGTGATCTTTGTACCTTCCGTCGGAACGACTACTTTGCTTTCCATTCACCTCTCCTTCGAGCGCTTCTGGTGGTTACTGATTTATGTTAATCATTTGTAATGTGCGGGCACATACTACTGCAATATCGCTCTCGCGCCAATCGCTTCTCATTTCAGCTATAATGCGCTAATACACACCAGCTGAAAATACTATGAACAAAACTTATCAAAGAAATCACCAAACTAAACGATTCAGCTCCAGCAAATCGACGAAAGTTAATCATGACAAGGGGCCCAAGCGGGTCGTTATTTTTAATAAACCTTACGATGTATTGACGCAATTTACTGATGAAAAAGGGCGTTTAACCCTTAAAGATTATATTTCCGTGCCTGGAATCTATGCCGCTGGGCGTCTTGACAGAGACAGTGAAGGCCTATTAGTCCTGACCAATGACGGTGAATTACAGGCAAAACTAACTGCGCCTGGTAAACGAACCGGTAAAATTTATCTGGTTCAGGTGGAGGGGGTACCCGATAACGCGGCACTCGAAGCATTACGTGCCGGAGTGGAGCTCAAGGATGGCTTGACCCTGCCTGCCGGAGTCAGGATGATTGATGAGCCGAGCTGGTTATGGCCACGTAATCCCCCCATCAGGGAACGTAAATCGATTCCAACCAGTTGGCTGGAAATCACCCTGTATGAAGGACGTAATCGTCAGGTGCGTCGAATGACCGCCCATGTCGGGTTGCCGACACTACGTTTGATTCGTTATGCCATGGGGCCTTTTACGCTCGACGGACTGGCCCCAGGTCAATGGCTGGATGTTTCCCCCACCCTCTTATAAGGAGTCGTCATGTTTAAACCTCATGTTACTGTCGCTTGTGTTGTTCAGGCAGAAGGTAAGTTTTTAGTGGTTGAAGAGACTATTAAAGGTAAAGCCCTGTGGAACCAGCCAGCCGGGCACCTGGAAGCAGACGAGACCCTAATCCAGGCAGCGAGTCGTGAATTATGGGAAGAAACGGGTATTAAGGCAAAACCCCAGGCATTTCTTGGACTCCATCAATGGATTGCTCCCGATAAAACCCCTTTTTTACGGTTTTTGTTTGTGATTAATTTAGAAAAGATTGTACCAACTCAGCCGCATGACAGTGATATTGACTGTTGTCACTGGGTTAGCGCACAACAGATCCTCGAAGCAACAAATTTACGCTCATTACTGGTCGCTGAAAGTATCCGCTGCTATCAAAAAAACGTTCAATATCCACTTTCCGTGCTTTCTGCCTTTAACTGGCCGTTTACAGAGGGTGCCATGTAAAAGAGTGCGTGGTAGAATACGCCGCTTGAAATTCAATGTTGTGGGTATCCTATGTCTGATAACAGCCAGAAAAAAGTCATTGTCGGTATGTCCGGCGGTGTTGACTCTTCAGTTTCCGCTTATTTGCTCCAGCAACAGGGCTATCAAGTGGAAGGCCTGTTTATGAAAAACTGGGAAGAAGATGATGGTGAAGACTACTGTACCGCAGCCGCAGACTTAGCTGATGCACAGGCAGTATGCGATAAACTCGGCATTGAGCTACACACCGTTAATTTTGCCGCGGAGTACTGGGATAATGTCTTTGAGCATTTTCTTCAGGAATATAAGGCAGGACGCACCCCCAATCCTGATATCTTGTGTAATAAAGAGATAAAGTTTAAAGCCTTTCTCGAATTTGCCGCCGAAGATTTAGGTGCCGATTACATTGCAACCGGTCACTATGTGCGCCGTGCCGATGTTGACGGTAAAAGTCAGTTATTACGTGGTCTGGACGGTAATAAAGATCAAAGTTACTTTCTGTATACCTTAGGTTCTGACCAAATCGCGCAAAGCCTGTTCCCGGTAGGTGAGCTGGAAAAACCTGAAGTGCGTCGTATTGCCGAGCAGCTGGACTTAATCACCGCGAAGAAAAAAGACTCAACCGGGATCTGCTTTATTGGTGAGCGTAAATTCCGCGAGTTCCTCGGCCGTTATCTGCCTGCCCAACCGGGTAAAATAGTGACTGTCGATGGCGAAACCATCGGTGAACACCAGGGGCTGATGTATCATACTCTGGGTCAGCGCAAAGGACTGGGGATCGGCGGAACGAAAGAAGGTTCTGAAGACCCATGGTACGTCGTTGATAAAGATGTTGAGCAGAATCTGCTGGTGGTGGCTCAAGGTCATGAACATCCGCGTTTGATGTCGACAGGCTTAATTGCCGGCCAGCTTGACTGGGTCAATCGCGAACCCCTGAGCGATACTTTACGTTGTACCGTAAAAACACGTTATCGCCAGACTGATATTCCCTGTACCCTGACCCCACTTGATGACGGGCGTGTTGAGGTACGTTTTGACGAGCCGGTTTCTGCCGTCACACCTGGCCAGTCAGCGGTCTTTTATGCCGCTGATATCTGTTTAGGTGGCGGCATTATCGAACAGCGCTTGCCGCTCGTTATTTAACTACACAAGGACAAGGGCCGCGTGGCTAAAAACTACTACGATATTACACTCGCCCTGGCGGGTATCTGTCAGTCTGCCCATCTGGTGCAGCAGCTGGCACACCAGGGTCAGGCTGATAATGATGCGTTACGCGTATCACTGAATAGCGTGGTTGACTTAAACCCAGGTTCCACCCTGACTGTTTTTGGCGGCAAAGAAGAGAACCTCAAGCTGGGTCTTGAGACCCTGCTTGGCGTACTCAACGCCAGTAGTCGTCAGGGACTGAATGGTGAGCTGACCCGCTATACCCTGAGCCTGATGGTGCTGGAGCGAAAACTCCATGCCAGCAAAGGTGCCATGGACAAACTGGGCAGCAGTATTCAGGGCTTACAACGTCAGCTTGAGCATTTTGACTTAGAGTCCGATCCGTTGCTCAATGCCATGGCCGGGATTTATGTAGATGTTATCAGCCCGCTTGGCCCGCGTATTCAAGTGACGGGAGCCCCCAGCGTGCTGCAAAATTCTCAGATTCAAAGTAAAGTACGCGCCACCCTGCTCGCTGGTATTCGTGCTGCCGTACTCTGGCATCAAGTCGGTGGTGGTCGCTTGCAATTGATGTTTTCTCGTGGTCGCCTGTCTGCACAGGCCAAACAAATTCTTGCTAATTGTTAATCCCTCAGGAGTTGTTATGGAATTATCCGCACTGACCGCTGTTTCCCCCGTTGACGGGCGCTATGGCGATAAAGTCAGCGCTCTGCGCGCTATTTTCAGCGAGTTCGGTTTATTGAAATTCCGCGTGCAGGTTGAAGTACGCTGGTTACAAAAACTGGCCGCGCAGGCAGAGATCAAGGAAGTTCCTGCTTTTGATGCCGACGCAAACGGTTTCCTCGATAAAATTGTTGCTGAGTTTAGTGAAGCTGACGCTGCGCGTATTAAAACTATCGAACGCACCACTAACCATGACGTTAAAGCGGTAGAGTATTTCCTTAAAGAGAAAGTGGCTGAGGTTCCTGCTCTTCATGCCGTCACTGAGTTTATTCACTTCGCTTGTACTTCTGAAGATATCAATAACCTGTCCCATGCTCTGATGCTGGAAACCGCTCGTCAGGAAGTGGTATTACCTTACTGGCGTCAACTGATTGTTGCGGTCAAAGACCTGGCGGTACAGTATCGTGATATTCCGCTGCTTTCTCGTACCCATGGTCAGCCTGCAACTCCATCAACGATGGGTAAAGAGATGGCGAACGTCGCCTATCGTCTGGAAAGACAGCTGCGCCAGCTGGAAAAAGTCGAGATCCTCGGGAAGATTAACGGTGCTGTGGGTAACTATAATGCCCACATGGTCGCTTATCCGGAAGTCGACTGGCATGAATTAAGTTCAAGCTTTGTCAGCTCACTGGGCATTCAGTGGAACCCGTATACCACTCAGATTGAGCCACACGACTATATTGCTGAACTGTTTGACTGTATCGCACGCTTTAACACTATTGTTCTCGATTTCGATCGTGATATCTGGGGTTATATCGCTCTGAATCATTTCAAACAAAAAACTATTGCGGGCGAAATCGGTTCTTCGACTATGCCGCATAAAGTGAACCCGATTGACTTCGAAAACTCCGAAGGCAACCTGGGTCTGTCCAACGCCCTGTTGCAGCATCTGGCAAGTAAACTGCCGGTTTCACGCTGGCAGCGAGACTTAACGGACTCCACGGTACTGCGTAACCTGGGTGTGGGTATTGGTTATGCACTGATAGCCTACCAGTCCACTCTGAAAGGTGTCAGCAAACTCGAAGTTAACCGTGACAAACTGCTGGCTGAACTGGATCTTAACTGGGAAGTTCTGGCTGAGCCGATTCAGACCGTAATGCGTCGCTACGGTATTGAGAAACCTTACGAGAAACTGAAAGAGCTGACCCGCGGTAAACGTGTCGATGCCGAAGGGATGAAACAGTTTATTGATGGCCTGGAACTGCCAGAAGCAGAAAAAACACGTCTGAAAGAACTGACCCCAGCGAACTATATTGGCCGCGCTATTGCCATGGTTGATGAGTTAAAATAACAAACTGCACGAATAAACCCCCATAACTGGGGGTTTCTCTCAAGATTTATCCGTCACCACCTCCTGCTTCCCTTCAATTCGCGTTAAACTATAACCAGCATTTATTTATTAAGGAAAAGTGATGCGCGTTTTGGTTGTCGAAGATAATGCTTTGCTCCGCCACCACCTCCAGGTACAGCTACGCGAGGGAGGTCATCAAGTTGATGCAGCGGAAGATGCTAAAGAAGCAGACTACTTTTTGAATGAACATACTCCGGATATCGCTATTATCGATTTGGGGTTACCCGACGAAGACGGCATGAGTTTAATTCGTCGCTGGCGCAGTCACGACGTGACTATCCCGATTATGGTGCTTACCGCCCGCGAAGGCTGGCAGGATAAAGTTGAAGTGCTAGGGGCCGGGGCTGATGACTATGTGACAAAACCTTTTCATCTCGAAGAGGTGGTCGCTCGTATGCAGGCGCTTATGCGCCGTAACAGCGGTCTTGCTTCCCAGGTTATCTCCCTCCCCCCCTTTCAGGTTGACTTATCGCGCCGCGAGCTGTCGATTAATGGCCAGTTAATTAAACTTACCGCTTTTGAATACACCATTATGGAAACTATCATCCGTAATGCCGGTAAAGTCGTCAGTAAAGACTCGCTGATGCTGCAACTTTATCCTGATGCAGAATTGCGTGAAAGCCACACTATTGATGTGCTGATGGGTCGTCTGCGCAAAAAAATTCAGGTGGAATATGCCGCAGAAGTCATTGCCACCGTACGCGGGCAAGGCTATAGGTTTGACTTACCCTCATGAAACGCCTGTTTCGCCATCTGTTACCCCTGTCACTGCGTATCCGGTTTTTACTGGCAACCGCAGCAGTAGTCATGGTGTTATCGCTGGCCTATGGGTTAGTCGCACTTGTCGGTTACAGCGTCAGTTTTGATAAAACCACTTTCCGTTTATTGCGCGGCGAAAGTAACCTGATCTATACCCTGGCTCACTGGGAAAATGGCAAGATGGATGTCGCGCTTTCCAGTGATTTAAACCTGCAAAGCCCGGCGCTGGCGCTTATATACGATTCTGACGGTGAACTACTCTGGGCTCAACGTGATGTGCCCTATATCGAGCACCAAATCCGCAAAGAGTGGCTGAAAGATAATGGTTTTTTTGAACTGGAAGCCAACTACGCCACTAGCAGCGCACTGCTGGGTGATGATAAAGAGCGGCTGACAGAACTCAAAATAATGTATGACGCAGAAGCTGATGATGAGTATGAAGTGACTCACTCGATTGCCGTTAACCAGTACCCCGCAACCTCCCGTATGCCGGCCGTAACCATAGTCATGGTTGATACCATCCCGATAGAGCTTAAACGCTCTTATATGGTGTGGAGCTGGTTTATTTATGTGTTACTGGCGAATCTATTGCTTGTGGTTCCGCTGCTGTTGCTGGCAGCGTGGTGGAGCTTACGGCCGATCGAAGCTCTGGCCCGGGAAGTGCGTCAGCTGGAAAAACGCGATCGTAACAGCCTGAACCCGGAAACCACACCAGAACTGACCAGTCTGGTACAGAATCTCAACCGACTGTTACGTACTGAGCGGGAGCGTCACGATAAATATCGCACCACTCTGACAGACCTGACCCATAGTCTGAAAACCCCGCTAGCCGTGCTGCAATCGACCCTGAGATCGTTACGGGGTAATAAGATAGACCTTGATCAGGCTGAGCCAGAAATGCTGGAACAAATAAGCCGTATTTCTCAGCAAATTGGCTATTATCTGCATCGAGCCAGTATGCGCGGTGATATGGAATTGCTCAGTCGGGAACTCCATCCTGTCGCTCCATTACTGGACAGTCTGTGTTCTGCTCTGAATAAAGTGTACCAGCGCAAGGGCGTCAGTATTACGCTTGATATTTCACCAGAAATAATATTTGTTGGTGAAAAACATGATTTTATGGAAGTGATGGGTAATGTGCTGGATAACGCCTGTAAATATTGTCTCGAGTTCGTTGAGCTTTCCGCTCAGCAACACGATGATACGCTGCACATTATCATTGAAGATGACGGACCGGGTATTCCTGAAAGCAAGCGTGAAGTGGTCTTCCATCGAGGTCAGCGTGCCGATACCTTACGACCGGGTCAGGGAATTGGTCTTTCGGTGGTAAGAGAGCTGATAGAGCAGTATGAAGGGGAAATTCTCATCGGCGTCAGTCCACTGGGAGGTGCCCGCATGGAAATTGTTTTTTCTCAGCAGCATCTCTCGCAGGAAATAGAATAAAAGATACCCTCAGTCAGACTATCATCCGTTACAATCCCGGACAGCATTATTTTCACCCTCAAGGTAGCCACTATGGATTATCAGCTTGATTTAAACTGGCCAGATTTTATTGAACGTTACTGGCAAAAACGCCCGGTAATACTGAAACATGCCTTCAAAAATTTCATTGACCCTATTTCACCGGATGAACTTGCCGGGCTGGCGATGGAAAACGAAGTCGATAGTCGCCTGGTCAGCCAGAACAAAGGCAAATGGCAGGTGAGCCATGGTCCGTTTCAGGAGTATGATCACCTGGGCGAGCATGACTGGTCTTTATTGGTTCAAGCGGTTAATCACTGGCATCAGCCTGCCAGCGCATTGATGGCCCCGTTCCGGGCGTTACCGGACTGGCGTATCGATGACCTGATGATCTCGTTTTCGGTTCCGGGTGGCGGAGTTGGTCCGCATTTCGATCAGTATGATGTCTTTATTATTCAGGGTCTGGGTCGTCGTCGCTGGCGGGTCGGTGAAAAGGCTCCGCTGAAACAGCACTGTCCGCATCCTGACCTGCTGCAAGTCGAACCTTTCGATGCGATTATTGATGAAGAGATGGAACCCGGTGATGTGCTCTATATTCCACCAGGTTTTCCGCATGAAGGCTACTCGCTGGAAAATTCGCTGAACTACTCTGTCGGTTTCCGGGCACCCAGCAGCCGTGAGCTAATCAGCGGTTTCGCTGACTTTGTATTGCAGCGTGAACTGGGTGGCTTGCGTTATAGCGATCCAAAAGTACCGCAGCGAGAGCACCCGGCAGATATTCTGCCCCAGGAAGTCGATGAGCTTCGCGATATGATGCTCGGTATGCTAAATCAACCCGAAACCTTCAATAACTGGTTCGGTGAATTTATCAGTCAGTCGCGCCATGAGCTGGATCTTGCCCCACCAGAGCCGCCTTATCAGGCAGATGAAATTGTTGACGCCTTGCAGCAGGGAGATGTGCTGACCCGCGCCGGTGGTCTGCGTGTTTTACGCGTGGCGAATGAAGTGTATGTGAATGGTGAGAAGCTGGACAGCCCGCAACATCAGGCGCTGGAAGCCCTTGCCAGCCATCTGACGCTAAACGCAGAGCACTTTGCTGATGCCCTGGACGATCCCGCCTTCCTTGTTTTACTCGCTGCACTAGTGAATAGCGGTTACTGGTACTTCGAAGACTAATTATCATGGCGGTAACCTGTTAAGGCTACCGCCATAATATCGTCTAGCCAGGGGAAACGTCGCTGGCGAGTTTCGCTATCTGTACAATCACATTGACGGCTTTCTCCATACCTTCCAGAGTCACCATCTCATGCTTGCCGTGATAGTTGTAGCCACCGGTAAACAAGTTAGGGCAAGGCAAACCTTTGAAAGAAAGCTGTGCACCGTCGGTTCCCCCACGTACAGGTTTCATTATTGGTTCAATGTTGCAGTCGATCATCGCCTGACGGGCAATTTTCAGGGCATGAGGATGACTGAGGACTTTGTCACGCATGTTGTAATAATGGTCATCGATCACCAGTTCGATATAGCACTTAGGCGGCAGACCTTTTCCCACCCGCTCTGCTATCTCCACCATCTTTTTCTTACGTAGCTGGAATTGCTGGGTATCAAAATCACGGATCAGATAGTGCATTTGCGCGTGTTCCGCATTGCCTTTCAGGTTATGCAGGTGGTAAAAACCCTGATATCCCTCTGTGCATTCGGGTGTTTCGTCCTGCGGGAGCTCCGCATGCAAACGTGCAGCCAGCGCAATCGCATTAACCATCACGCCTTTTGCAGACCCCGGATGAACCGCATTACCGACCAGTTCAATTTTGACCTGTGCGGCATTGAAGTTTTCATACTCCAGTTCACCCACCCCACCGCCATCGACGGTATAGGCCCAGTCGGCGCCAAAAGCATCCACATCAAAAAATGCTGCGCCACGGCCAATTTCTTCATCTGGCGTAAAGGCAACCCGAATATCACCGTGCGGAATATTGTCATTTTTTAAGACGCTCAGGGCAGTAATAATTTCTGCAATTCCCGCTTTATCATCTGCACCTAATAACGTTTTACCGTTGGTGGTAATTATCGTTTGCCCTAATAACTGGTGCAATACCGGGAACATCACCGGGGACAGTATTTCCTCACCATGGCCGAGAGCAATATCGCCCCCACGGTAGCCTTCTATAATTTGTGGCTGAACATGTTTCCCGCTGAAATCCGGCGAGGTATCAACATGCGCAATAAAACCAATAACCGGAGCCGTATGGCTCACATTCGCTGGCAGTGTTGCCATCAGAATACCCTGTTCGCTTAAACTGATATCAGTCAAACCCAGTCCGGTAAGCTGCTGTTGCAACAGGTATAACAGATCCCATTGTCCGGCAGTACTGGGCGTGCGCTTTACGCCCGGGCGTGATTGAGTATCAAAAGCGACGTATTCCAGAAAGCGTTCAAGTAATTCGTCCATTGCTTTCACCTTCAGAGTAGAGTTATTCCATTATTCATAAGGCGGGTGTCAGAAGTATTGCGTCACATCATAGTTAGGTGGGCTGACTGTAAATCATTTAGCTTAATGCTGGTTATTTTGTCTGATTTAACACTCTCATTGTCATTAGATAGCTTTACAGTATCAAAGATTGGAGATGAACACTGTTTCCCGTAGAATGCCAGGCCTTACTTAATGTGTTAAACCTCAAGGTGGTTAATCACAAACCCCGTATCTGTTTTGAGAGATACGTTATTGATGGGACAGTGTAAAAATTGGAAAAACAGCAATCTTACGTCTCGCCGTTAGTCGAACTTACGGCGTTAACCAAGCGTTTTGATGGCAAGACAGTCATTTCTGACTTCTCACTCACGATAGGTCACGGTGAGTTTCTGACGCTACTTGGCCCTTCTGGCTGCGGTAAAACCACGGTATTACGACTCATAGCGGGTCTTGAGCAGGTCGATAGCGGCGCCATCTCTCTGGATAATAAGGATATTACCCTCGTTCCGGCAGAACATCGCCCGGTCAATACGGTGTTTCAAAGCTACGCCCTGTTTCCTCATATGACCGTTTTTGAAAACGTCGCTTTTGGTTTGCGGATGCAAAAAACGTCCGCCAGTGAGATTGAACCTCGCGTCACTGAAGCTCTGAAAATGGTACAACTGGAAGAGTTTGCCCAGCGCAAGCCCCATCAACTCTCTGGTGGCCAGCAACAGCGTGTAGCGATTGCTCGTGCCGTGGTGAATAAACCGCGCCTGTTACTCCTTGATGAGTCGTTATCTGCCCTCGACTTTAAATTACGTAAGCAGATGCAAAATGAACTCAAAGCATTACAACGTAAACTCGGTATTACCTTTGTTTTCGTCACTCATGACCAGGAAGAAGCCCTCAGCATGTCCGATCGTATCGTGGTGATGCGCAATGGAAAAATTGAGCAAGACGGCACGCCTCGCGAAATCTACGAAGAACCCAAAAACCTCTTTGTTGCCAGCTTTATCGGTGAAACCAATATTTTTGATGCCGTAGTGATTGAACGCTTTGATGAGCTACGCGTTCTGGCGCAGGTGGAAGGCCGCGAATGTCATATTTTTGCTCAGCAGCCGGTAAGCCCTGGTCAGAAGCTCAAGGTACTGTTACGCCCTGAGGATTTACGGGTCGAAGAAATCAACGACAATAGCGAATCGGACGGTTTGATTGGCTATATCCGCGAACGTAACTATAAAGGTATGACGCTTGAGTCTACCGTCGAGCTGGAAAACGGCAAAATGGTGATGGTGAGTGAGTTCTTTAACGAAGACGATCCTGACTTCGACCATTCATTAAATCAGAAAATGGCCGTGACCTGGGTTGAAAGCTGGGAGGTTGTGCTGACCGATGCAGAGCTCTCGTAGATTTAAAAATATCGTCATCGGCCTGGCGGTGGGCTGGTTACTGGTGTTTGTTTTTTTGCCAAACTTAATGATAATCGGCACCAGTTTTCTGACCCGGGATGATGCAAACTTCGTCAGCATGGTCTTCACGCTTGATAACTATACTCGTCTGGCTGACCCACTCTATGCCCAAGTGCTGATTCATTCTTTGAATATGGCGCTGATTGCCACGCTCGCCTGCCTGATACTCGGCTATCCTTTTGCCTGGTTTCTTGCCGGTCTGCCCGCCCGGGTACGGCCATTACTGTTATTTTTGCTGATAGTCCCTTTCTGGACAAACTCATTAATTCGCGTCTATGGTCTGAAACTATTCCTCAGCACCAAAGGCTATCTCAATGAGTTTCTGTTGTGGACGGGTGTGATAGAGACGCCGATAAAGATTATGTTTACCCCGGGGGCAGTGATTATTGGTTTAGTCTATATTCTGTTGCCCTTTATGGTGATGCCACTCTATTCCAGTATTGAAAAGCTTGATAAGCCGTTACTTGAAGCTGCTCGGGATTTAGGTGCCAGTAAGGCACAAACCTTTCTGCGTATTATTCTCCCGCTGACTATGCCAGGCATTATTGCCGGTGGCCTGCTGGTGATGTTACCTGCGATGGGAATGTTCTATATTTCGGATCTGATGGGCGGTGCAAAAAACTTACTGATTGGCAATGTGATTAAAAGCCAGTTTCTGACGATCCGCGACTGGCCCTTTGGGGCAGCCACCAGCATTATGCTGACGCTGGTGATGGGCCTGATGTTACTGGTGTACTGGCATACGTCCCGCCTGCTAAATAAAAAGGAGGGTATCTGATGAAAGGACGACTCTTCAAAGCAGGGTTTATGTCCGTTATTTATGCCTTTCTGTACATTCCCATTATCCTGCTGATCGTTAACTCATTTAACAGTTCCAGATTTGGCATTAACTGGCAGGGCTTTACCACCGACTGGTATCGCTTACTGATGAACAATGACAGCCTGCTCCAGTCTGCTCGCCACTCACTCACCATTGCGGTCTTTTCTGCCACCGCCGCAACGATTATCGGTTCGCTGACCGCCGTTGCACTGTATCGGTATCATTTTCGTGGCAAGCCTTTTGTCGGCGGCATGCTGTTTGTGGTGATGATGTCACCCGATATAGTGATGGCCATTTCACTGCTGGTCCTGTTTATGTTACTCGGCATTTCACTCGGCTTCTGGTCCCTGCTGTTTTCTCATATTACCTTCTGCCTGCCTTTTGTCGTAGTAACCGTCTATTCACGACTGAAAGGCTTCGACGTCAGAATGCTGGAAGCGGCACGTGATTTAGGTGCCAGCGAACTGATTATCCTACGGAAAATTCTTCTGCCACTGGCAATGCCCGCGGTTGCCGCAGGCTGGCTACTGAGTTTTACCTTATCAATGGATGACGTGGTGGTCTCTTCCTTTGTCACGGGGCCTAGTTATGAAATTCTGCCACTAAAAATCTATTCGATGGTGAAAGTAGGCGTATCACCGGAGGTGAACGCCCTGGCAACTATTCTATTATTGCTGTCACTGGTGATGGTCATCGCCAGTCAACTCATTCTTCGCGATAAAACAAAACCCCAGGGGACTAAAAAATGAAAAAATGGTCACGCCACCTGCTTGCCGCTGGCGCACTTGCGCTGGTTATGGGGAGCGCACAGGCTAACGACAATAAAACACTCTATTTCTATAACTGGACGGAATATGTGCCGCCCGGCCTGTTAGAGCAATTTACCAAAGAGACGGGAATCAAGGTTATCTACTCAACCTATGAGTCGAATGAAACCATGTACGCCAAGCTTAAAACCTATAAAGATGGCGCCTATGACCTGGTGGTCCCTTCTACGTATTTTGTCGATAAAATGCGTAAAGAAGGCATGATCCAGAAAATCGATAAAAGTAAGCTGACGAACTTTAGTAACCTCGACCCCGAGATGCTGAACAAGTCTTTTGACCCGAACAATGACTACTCGATCCCCTATATCTGGGGTGCGACCGCCATTGGTATTAACGCTGATGAAATGGATCCAAAAAGCATCACAAGCTGGGCCGACCTTTGGAAACCTGAATATAAACAGAGCCTGCTGCTGACCGATGACGCTCGTGAAGTATTCCAGATGGCGTTACGTAAACTGGGTTATTCCGGTAACAGTACTGACCCGAAAGAGATTGAAGCCGCCTACCATGAGCTGCAAAAACTGATGCCAAACGTTGCCGCTTTTAACTCTGATAACCCGGCTAACCCGTATATGGAAGGCGAGGTTAATGTCGGTATGGTATGGAATGGCTCAGCCTGGGTTGCCCGCGAAGAAGGAACACCGCTGGAAATCGTCTGGCCGAAAGAAGGCGGTATTTTCTGGATGGATAACCTGTCTATTCCGGCCAACGCTAAAAATGCTGATGGCGCCCTGCAGCTCATCAACTTCCTGCTGCGTCCGGAAGTGGCTCAGCAGGTCGCCGAAACCATTGGCTACCCGACCCCCAACCTCGCCGCCCGTAAGTTATTACCCCCTGAAGTTTCCGGGGACAAATCACTCTACCCGGATGCCGCAGTCATTGAGGCCGGAGAATGGCAGAACGACGTGGGTGATGCCAGTATGCTGTATGAGTCTTACTATCAGAAACTGAAAACGGGGGGATAATGCTGGCGTTTAAAATAGGTCAGTACTGAAACTCTCGTATTACGTTACCCCTGGTATTGAATATATCCTGATGATGAGCAGAAATACTTTCTGTGATTCATCAGGGTCTGCCATCATGGGTGACATAAATACCCATAAAGCCAAGGACCAGATAGCTGGATGCAGAAAGGATCATAAAGCGGCCCACAGGCGGCTGATTATCTTATTTTATAGCGCGAAGAGTGATTTCATTTTTAACTTCTCTGCCAACTTTAACATGTTTGATACTTTCCAGTCTTCAATAACAATCATTACGTGGTTTTTGCTGACCCTGCCTGTCATCATTTTTTTGCCTGGGAATTCGCTGTGACGGTAGTAATAAAAGATTGTTCGTTATCGTTTGCCAGCATCAAACCCGATGCTTGCTGCAGGCTAACCATATCGCTGGCTACGGCTGCCGTTATCCAGGGAGAGAATGGCCCACACATGCCGCTATAATTCTCAAGCCAGTAGAGCTGCTCTGTTTTCCAGGGCTCGCCGCCCGATTCACGGGCATTCAGTAATTCAATAAAATCATCTGCCCAGCTTAAGCAGTCCCCGACAATAAACCGGGTGCTGTTAGCCTGGGTTTGTGTGGAAAAGAACAGTGCCAGCTCTTCGGGTAATCGGATTTTATTCAACCCCATAGGGCGCAGAAACCGGACGTCGTGGTTAAGCCGATACAGGGTTTCGACATCATCAGAGACCAGTAGCAGGACGGCCAGCGCATCACTGTATTTTTCCCCACCGTGCAACTGTTGAACCAGAATCAGCTCAGCTGAAATAATCGATAATTTAATCCGTTCATCAAGAGCAAGTAGCGAATACGATTGCAGGATATTCAGGTTCGGTATCGGATGTTTTGCGGTAATAGTTTCTTTCCAGCTACGAGCAAATAGCCTTTGTAATACCAGGGGGTCTGTCGGAGAATCTGTCAGCAAGGTGATATTAAGAGGCAACTCAGGCGGCAGCTGTAACAGAGCATCGCTGACATCGCCAAGCAAAATTAACAGACTTTCAGCTTCATCCCAGCTAACACGTCGTGTTTGTCCCCCATACAGCTCAAGTCCGGGTGGCGGTTGTATAAACTGGGCTGCGGTTAATTTTCCCGGCAATAATACCGTGCTGTGAAGAACCGCCAGATAACGCCCCGCCCAGTCTGTCCAGCGCTGCTGTGTATCTATCGCTTCATTGAATTCAAAACGATGGCGATTAAACATCACATTATACAGCCCGGCTCGCAGGCTCATCAGGAAGATCCAGGTCAGTAAGGGAGTGGTTGATAATACCCGGATATCGTAAATCTGAAAGGGTCCCAGCAGCTGACCGGCATGGAGTAAAAATAGCAGAACACCTGCCACCACAGCGATAACCCCGGTTATCAGCCATAACATCAGCGATGGCTCGGCAGGCGCTTTGGAAATAATAATTTTTCGTCGTTCCCAGACCATAATTTATCCTGTTGCACATCCTGTGCGCTGGTAATATTTTGATATCCATATTTACTACAACTGCTATCTATCACTACGGCTTTGCATTAGTTAATGCATTGAAAACTAAAATAACCGCATTATTTGGAGATAATTATCTCTCATATTACTGAACTATGAACGCTTATATTTACAACTTAGAAATACTCATAATTATTACCAGTTGCCATAGGGATATATTTTCCCTTCAATAAAGGCTTTTGTTCTCTTGCTATATTCGAATCCCCCAGGAAAATCAGTTACCCCCCGGCACATTTTCATATTGTCGCCCGATACGGTGGTAATTTTGGCATCCGTCTGGGCAACGACCGGATTAGCCCGATCGCCTAACCAGACGCTGACTTTACCGCCAGGTGCCAGGCCAATTATCATGATTGAACGGTAATAGGTTTCATCCCAGCGCTTATCAAGATAAGGCGTGGTCATCTGCTCCCAGGTCCCTTGTTTAAAGAAAATCAGCGTTTCATAACTCTTTTTATCTATGACCGAGTCCCAGCAGAACCGTAGTGCCAGGGGTAATGCTTTGCCCTTGTTATAATAAGCCTCTACTGCTCCCAGATGTTCATTCCAGCGGCCTACACTAACCTGACTTGGTTCAGTATGATCAACATACTGAAAAGTGGTTTTATATCCCGCACCATCCACCATCAGCGACTGGGTAGCCAGGGCAGGTAACGCCTTAGGGTAAATAAAGAGAAACTTCCACTCCTTATAGGGCAGTTTTTTATAGCCCCATTCGGTATGGGTGGCCGTTGCCCCCTTAGTTACAGAGGATGTTATATCCGTAGAGCACCCGACCAGGGTAACCATTATAGAAACCACCATGACCTTATTATTCAAGCGCTCATCTTTCACCTTCCAGTCAGAGTCATGATTACCAGTTGCCATAGGGATACGTTTTATCCTTGATAAAGTCAGGCGTATCTCCGTAATAAACATATCCATCAGGATGTTTCGTCACACCCTTGCACATTTTCATCTCCTCACCCGACACGGTGGTAATTTTGGCATCCGTCTGGGCTACGACCGGATTAGCCCTATCGCCTAACCAGACGCTGACTTTACCGCCAGGTGCCAGGCCAATTATCATGATTGAACGGTAATAGGTTTCATCCCAGCGCTTATCAATATAAGGCATGGTCATCTGATCCCAGGTCCCTTGTTTAAAGAAAATCAGCGTTTCATAACTCTTTTTATCTATTACCGAGTCCCAGCAGAAACGTAGCGCCAGCGGGAGTGCTTTTCCCTTGTTATAATAAGCCTCTGTGCTTCCTAAATGGTTATTCCAGTGTCCAACACTAACACGGCTCGGTCTTGTGGTATCAATATACTGGAACGTAGTTTTATACCCTGCCCCATCAATCATCAGTGCCTGGGTAGCCAAGGCAGGCAGTGCCCAAGGATAAATAAATAAAAACTTCCATTCCTTGTAGGGAAGTTTTTTATAGCCCCATTCTGTTTTATCTGAGGCTACTGACGAGGAATATCCTGTTGTACAGCCTGTCACTGATAGCAACAGAATTACGATAAAAAGTCCTTTTTTTATAGCCATATCTCTATCCTGTTACGTTAATAATGAGGTTCCATGACGGCATCATTGTTTATTGCCCGATCATTCATCCGCTGCTGATCGTCCATATACCATACCGAACGTATCCAGTGATCACCTGGCATATTAGGGAAAACAAAGGCTTTATCTTCTTTCGGGCCAAAGCGATAAATAAATATCTCTCCCGTTTTTGGAGCCACCCATAAGTTATGATCGGAAGATATATTCCACCTGGCGGAGCAGTGAATATATTTTCCGATAAGGAATAATTCTTCCTCGGTAAAGGGCTGAAGTTGTTGTCCTTGTCGCACAGTTTTTCCTTGGATGACGGCTTTCTCAGAAAGGAGGAGCAATTCAGGAGGAAGTTTAGTATCGGGATTCACTGGATCAATCGGAATAAAAGAAGCTCCCGCCTCCTGAGCCGCATCCATCATTACACGCAGGCTCACTTTGGCCCAGTCATGCGGAATAGCCTTTCGTTCCAAAAATACAGCAGCGCCTACCTGTTTTTCAATCCCGGCTGATAGGCGACGATCAGGATTAGCGACCCCCACGGAACGCACTTTAGTGGTCATTTTCCCATGCGCTAAAAGATATTTTAAGGCAGGGAGAGACTGTAGCCTTTCTCTGTCTTTTTCGGCATTTCGGTATACCCGGGTAGTCATTTCCCCGGTATCGGCACTGACAATTTCAAATTTTGGGCGGCTAAGAGGAAGATGTTCATTTTCCTCCAGCGCTGAACCGACGGGATTATAACCGCCCCCGATATCGGAATGTGAGCCGGGTAACGCCAGTTCGGGCCACATACCTTTGATACTGTTAAGGCTGAAGTTATGGCGATACTCATTAATAGCGGTTATCTGAAAGACTTTTTCCGCCACCGAAGGGCGTAACTCCAACATTACGTCAAGACTACTACGGCCGTTAATATTAAAGAAATTTTTAATCCCGCCGATCGCCGCTACGGTATCAAAAATACCCAGAAAACGGACCGAGCCTGCGCGTTTTCCATCATAAAAATGTCCCCGTAGCCCCTCGGAAATCGCTTTTGCTATCACCGGGTCCTGCCGCATCACCCTATTCGCAAAGTGCCGTGCGGCGGCAGCCCCACGGCTAAAACCAAAGATATCAAACTGAATTTTGGTAATACAAAAGTCGGGGTTGATATTAAATGCCATAAACTCCAATATTGCGCGGGTAATACCCTGCATTGCTTCATCCGTCTTAGTCACTACCCCTTCAAATGTATCCAGAATACTGGTACCTAACCCCATTCCGATAGATGAATCTGATTTATCCGCCGCGGTTCCAATCCCAGAGATGTAGGTCTGAATTTGTGCCTGAACCTGATCATCCAGCAAAGTTTGATCAGCCACATATAGTGTATTTAACCAATGAATATTAGTGAAATACCCCCGATAGCTGCCATTTGAGAAATTATCTTTATTGATAGCTTCAATAAAGTCTTCACAGTTTTTCGCCTCTTGCTGGCTGAGCCCCTGTAGCGCAGTACTGCATTCATTAAATTTCATTAGCCGTGAAGCGGTATTTTCACGATTATTGCCGGTTCCATCAAAAAAAAGACCGATGGTCAGGGTCAACCCGCGTAACGGTTTTTTCTTTCCGACTATCGTTTTCCAGCTATTATGAATGCTGGTTTTATGGGTACCCTCAGTTTTGTCATAGCCATAATAGTTTGTCATTTTGGCGCTCCCTGCCCTGTTTCCGCCGTCCTGTCCTGGTTGCTGCCGCCAAACTCAACGTTTACCGATGCAGGTGCATCGGTATAAACAGGGGCCGTTTTGCCATGATTATCGGTGACGCCCTGGAATATTTCGCCTTCTCTGGTGGTAATTTGATACGGCATTGATGCCTGTGGAACGCCGCTGTCGTCGGTAAAAATAAAGCCGCCACCAAACCCCACCGGCATATCAACCGGGTCGATATCAATCCTGGCCGCACCCATTTTTTGCAGATTGTTACATTTCAGCAGAATATTGCCCGGACAGCCCAGCTCGATATTTCCACCGCTCAGTTTGATATAGCTTCCGCCGCAGGCAAGCAGCAATGCCTGCTGAGCCGTGACGGTCACCTTTCCTTCCGTACTCTGTATATCGAGGTCTTTTTGCGCGTTAACCGCCAAAGCATCACTCTGAGCCTGAATATTCACCCTGCCCTTTGCCGCCAGGAGTTTCATTCCCTGGCTATTCGCCAGCAGACTGACTGCCGCACTCGCGGCGACGGTGAACGCCTGACCGGCGCTGATATCGGTGTTAGCCCCGGAGACCAGACTCACGCTTTCACTTCCTGAAGCAATGCCTATCGCCCCGGCACTGACCATGCCTATCCCCTCGGGAGCATGGAGTAATATCCCAGGCTCTTCGAGATGACTTAAGGCGACATTCAATTGCTTCTGACTGCAAATATCACTGTCGATTGCTTTTGCTGAGACCGCAGCCTTTGCCATACTGCGTGCCAGGGTTAACGCCTGCTCTAACTGCCGGATAGCTTCATCCATCGCGAGCATCTGCCCCTGTGCCAACGGCTGGATGTCTGCGCTGATAAACACCCCTTTCCCACCTCGAATACTCACCCGGTCATCGGTGCGCAGTTCCGCCCCTTTACCACGCAGTGCCCGGCTGGCATCGACATTGTGCCCCAGGCTCAGTTGGGTCTTGCCGCCGTATTCGGTGCTGAGTTTGATATGCTCTTCACCGCGTTTATCCTCCATCCGCAGTTTGTTTAATCCGGCGGTGCGTATCACATTGCGGGTGCTGTTTTTTTCGGTAACGTGGTCGACATGGCGGGAGTCATGCAGGACATGGGCGATATAGGGTCGGTCCGGGTCACCTTCATGGAAGGCGATGGCCACTTCGGTGCCCTGAATAAGCGGAAAGTGGAAGCCGTACTTATCCCCGCCATAGGGTTTCGCCAGGCGCACCGGCATGCTTTCCAGCCCCTGATTTTTTGCATCCCGGTCGGCATCAAATTGTACCCGGTAAAGACCGGAGACATCCTGCCAGGCATAGGTATCATGGGCTTTGGCGCTGGTAATTCTGGCCGTCAGGGTACCGCCGATAACCGGGCGTTTTTTCGCAGGTGGGCGCCAGCAGCGGGTTTCGCTGTAGGGCATTGCGGTCCATACCACACGCAGGGCATTTTTACGGCTGGCGGTATAGCGCGTGCTGATGATGATAAGGCCATTTTCAGTGGCAGCAGGCAGTGCTGGTGGGATAGCGCTTTCCGTAATCGTCAGCACCTGTGCAGGGCTGATATGCGCATCACTGCTGCTGCCCGTGACCACCGTCTGAGTGGAAAGCAGGCGTTCATGCTCGAGACGTGCCCAGAAGTTGCCGGTCTCTGCGGTAGGGTAAATCTTATCGCCACATTCCTGATACCGGGGACGATAATGATAGACCTCCCCAAAGGTCATACCCTCACCGTCACCGCGCGTCATATCGGCGGGCGCGGAGGTCAGTATTTTCTGTGCCTCACGGTGGTTATAGTCCCTGGCCGTCACGCTGCTTGCCACCACATTGTGACGCACATGAATATCCCATACCGAGTCCGCGCCGCTATCACTCATCCCTGACGGGCTGCTCAGGGGCAGGGTTTTACCAAACTGCCAGGCGCTCTGTTTATCGGCAAAATGAATCACCTCGGTTCGGGTATCGGGTTGCAAAGTGAAGAAGTAAAAGATCCCCACTTCAGCCAGCAGCCGCTCGATAAACGCCAGGTCACTTTCCTGATACTGGTTTATCTGCTCCCGCTTTGGATAGGCCTGTTTCAGAATAAACTCAAACTCCCAGTCCCTGAGCCGGTGGTCGTTAAGTACTTGAGTCACCACCTCCGGCACCGATTTATTCACGAAAAAACGGTGACTGCGAAACTGATTATCCAGCAAAGCGAGAAACGGCCTCAGTGTGATCAGGTATTTAGCCTCATCAATACTGCCTGAGAGGCGACGAAAATCGGTTATCACACCGGACACCACTTTCTGCCCGGTCAGTTGCCCTAATAACCCGGTACCCATCGTCAAAGTGGCGGGTTTGCTTAACAGCGCAGAGACATCAATATCCTTGTCATTACTGGTGAACAGAATATCGTAGTGGTACATCTGGCTCATACCTTCAGCGCCACTGAAGTCTTCCACATCAAGCCGT
The DNA here is from genome assembly GCF_024807845.1 of Klebsiella sp. BIGb0407. Classification (GTDB taxonomy): domain Bacteria; phylum Pseudomonadota; class Gammaproteobacteria; order Enterobacterales; family Enterobacteriaceae; genus JGM124. The sequence continues at coordinate 219,251 of NZ_JANUEQ010000008.1, read as the reverse complement.
GATGAACAGGAAGGAATATCAAGCCGATAGCGATTCAGGCTCATGGTTAACGCTCCTTGTCGATTTTTTTATTTCCCTGTAATCGTCTCAATAACGATTCAAAATTTTATTAAATAAAACCTCATTTTATTTCTTGGTGAATTATATTTTTTAATTATTAAGATAAAATTCAGTCTCTCAGACAGAGTGTAGAAATATCAGACAGGATAGTGGAAATGATATTGTGTAACAAAAATAGACAGGGTTTTATTTAAAAAAAATAACAGTAACCATTACGTATAAGACGTTCCATTAATACTGGAAATATATTCCCATATAAACGCAGAAATATTATCAGTTAATTACACACCTTAATTAGCATGGTCATTTTTATTTGTTCCGACAGGAGACAGTCTAAAACATCTCCCTTAACGCTTTACGTTAAGGGAGTATATATCAACCGATTTCGTTTAATAATTTTTCGATATAGGCGGGGACTTCCTTGCTGGCAAGGCCGTAGTATTTTTCCTCAAACTCACTTTCTACCAGGCTGGGTTCAAGGTTCAACTCAACGGTATGCGCCCCTTGCAGTCGGGCCTCGTGGACAAAACCAGCCGCGGGATAGACATGTCCCGAAGTGCCAATGGCAATAAAGTAGTCAGCCTCGCTGATGGCATGATAAATCTCATCCATTCCCAGCGGCATCTCACCAAACCACACGATATGAGGCCGCAGTACCTCTGAAATCTGACAACAGTGGCAGCGATCGGCTGGAGTAATATCGTCCTGCCAGCTCACGACCTGACGACTTCTTACGCAGCGCACTTTTAACAGTTCACCATGCATATGAATGATGCGTTTATTCCCTGCCCGCTCATGCAAATTATCAATATTTTGCGTGACCAGCAGAAAATTATCGCCTAATACCGATTCCAGTTTTGCCAGCGCCAGGTGGGCAGCATTTGGCTGAATATCCGGCTGCTGAAGTTGCCGACGACGGGCATTATAAAATTGCTGTACGGCCTGCGGGTCACGCTGAAAACCTTCCGGTGTCGCGACATCTTCAACCCGGCACTCTTCCCATAATCCGTCCGCCGCCCTGAACGTTCGGATCCCGGATTCAGCAGAAATCCCCGCCCCCGTTAACACGACAACTCTCGGTTGTTCTGTCTGTTCCAGCATAATCTGTTCTCCAAAGTAACTGCTTTGACGCAGTCGATGGCGTAACAACCGTTTTTTCTTCCTAAAGCGACTAAGCCGTTGTTGACGACGAGACAACATAATTTACTCCGACAGATGGAGAAATGCCGCACCGCGCATTCCACCCGCATCACCATGACGCGCGGGTTCAATTCGGGGAACGCGTGCGAGTGGCAATAGATATTGCGATATACGCGCCGTTACCAGCGCATACATCTCACTAAAATTAGATAATCCGCCACCGATAACCACCAGGTGAGGATCGATAGCGGTAAGTAAGTTGCCTAAACAGGCTGCCAGCAGCTCGATAAAACGCGTTACGTGGCTTTGCGCCTGTTTATCCCCAGCACGATAGCGGGCAATAATTTCTCGGGCATCAAGTTCGCTCTGGTAGAAATGCTGCCATAACCAGGCAAAACCCCGGCCAGAAAGGTAGTTTTCAATACAGCCTTTTTGTCCGCAGCCACAAGGGATAAGCGGTAAATCACGACCCAGGATCTCCAGCGCATCCACCGGAAGTCGGGTATGGCCAAATTCACCGGTGATAAAATTTCGACCCGTCACCGGACGACCATTAACGATAATACCGCCGCCGACGCCGGTGCCGAGAATCAGCCCCATCACCACCGGATAGGAACGGAACTCATCATCCCAGGCTTCAGATAAGGTGAAACAGTTGGCATCGTTATCGATACGCACGTCACGCTGTAACAGACGGCTTAAGTCTGCACGCAGCGGCTGGCCACTGGCAGCCGGAAGATTAGTGGCATACAGCTTGCCCTCATCGATTTCAGGCATCCCTGGAATGCCGATACCGACACTCCCGTAGCCGCCAAATCGCGCATCAGCCTGCGCGACCAGGTCGATAATCGCCTGCAAAAACGCTGAATACTGGCCGTGCGGAGTCGCGACCCGCGTTTCCCATTGCAGCTTTCTGTCAGCATCATAGACGCCGAGCGCCATCTTAGTGCCGCCAATATCAAAACCGTAATACATGGCCAGGCTATCCTCTGCTGTTTACAGTCATTATATTCACTGACCGCTTAATACGCGGGCCGGATCTATTTTGCTCGCACGTCGTGCCGGATACCAGCTCGCCAGTAAACTTAATACCAGCGCGGTTATCAGTACATAGAATACATCTTGTCCGTGTAATTCTGATGGCAGAAAATCAATAAAATAGATATCGCCGGATAAAAATTGATGCCCGATCAGCTTTTCAATGACATTAATTATCGGCGTCAGCTGCCAGGAGGCAAGCACACCAATAATCACACCGCTGATGCTGCCCACTAAACCGGCCAGTAAGCCATACCAGATAAAAATAGCGCGAATTAAACCGTCTTTCGCACCCAGGGTACGCAAGACCGCAATATCGCCACTCTTATCTTTCACCGCCATAATCAGGGTCGAGACAATATTAAAACAGGCAACGCCAATCACCAGCACCATCGCCAGATACATAATGGCGCGGATCATCTGAATATCACGGTACATATAGCCGTAGGTGCCTATCCAGCTTTTAATAAAGACATAAGCGTTAGTGGCTTCACCGGCTGCACGCACCCGCTGCTGGGCATTAAAGACATCATCGACTTTAATCGCAATCCCAGTGACACTGTGCCCCATATCCAGATACTCGCTGGCATCACTGAGCGGCACCATGGCAAAGCTATGATCAAGCTGGCCGCTGAGTGCCAGAATACCGGCCACCTGCAGACGCACCCGCTTTGGCTGTAGCAGGCGATTGCCTTCATCATTATTCGGAATAGATAAAGAAACCCAGTCGCCCTGCTTAACTTTCAGCGCATCCGCTACCCCTTTGCCCAGAATAATTTGCTGCTTGCCCGCACTAAACTGAGACCAGGCCTGATTCTGTACAAAATTCGGTAACGCACTGATACGGGCTTCCTGGTCTGGTTCAACCCCCTTAATCTGGATCGCACGCAGATTATTTGCGCTCTCAATTAGTCCGGTAAAGTTGATATAGGGCGCTGCAGCCAGAATACCCGGTACTTTTTCAATCCGGTTGAGGCTATTTTGCCAGTCATCAAAAGGCTGATTAACCGCTGAAATTTCCCCGTGTGGCACAACAGCCAGAATGCGGTCTTTCAGCTCGCGTTCAAAACCATTCATGGCACTGAGGCCAATAATTAATACTGCCACCCCCAGCGCAATACCCACGGTTGAGATAATCGAGATAAGCGATACCATGCCACTGCGTCGCCGCCCGCGGCTAAAACGCAAGCCTATCTGTAACGATAACGGCAATGCCATTACTCGGCCCCCATTAAGGTCAAGTCCTGAGTAAGCCGGCCATCACGCATCTCCAGCTGACGCGACATGCGCCTGGCCAGCTGTAAGTCATGCGTCACCACCAGAAAAGCCGTGCCCTGGCGAACGTTGAGCTCACCCAGTAGCTCAAAAATACTGTTGGCATTACGGGCGTCAAGGTTACCGGTAGGCTCATCGGCCAGTACTAAGCGAGGATTATTGACCAGCGAGCGGGCAATCGCCACGCGCTGACGTTCCCCCCCCGAGAGTTCCGAAGGGCGATGATGGCTGCGTTTTTCCAGTCCCACAGCCGCCAGCATTTCCATTGCACGTTGCTGTGCCTCGGCAGGTTTTTTCTTACCAATCAGCAGCGGCATAGCGACATTTTCCAGCGCCGTAAAGTCGGGCAATAAATGGTGAAACTGGTAAATAAAGCCCAGCTCACGATTACGCAGTTCCGCTTTGGCAGATGAAGAGAGTTGACTCAGCGCCTGGCCATTAAAAACCACATCGCCAGAGCTAGGCGTATCCAGCCCTCCGAGTAAATGCAGCAAGGTGCTTTTCCCGGAGCCGGAGCTACCGACAATCGCCATTAACTCGCCCGGTTTCATGCTAAAGCTGACATCATGCAGCACATCCGTTTGCACGCTGCCTTCCTGGTAGCGTTTGCACAACTTGTCGCACTGCAACAGGATTGAATTACTCATAACGTAAAGCCTCAGCGGGTTGAGTGGCGGCGGCTCGCCAGGAAGGGTACAGCGTAGAGAGTAGTGCAATCACCATCGCGACCAGCGCAATAGTGACCACTTGTAAAGGTTCGATAGCCACTGGCAAAGTGGCGCCATCGATTAGGATACCAATTACCGGCATTAAATTATTAAGCTGGCTGGCCAGTAAGACACCGAGTAGCGCACCAAATAGCGCCCCCAGTACCCCGGCGCTTGCCCCCTGAACCATAAACACCGCCATAATCTGTCGACGTGTCAGTCCCTGGGTTTGCAGAATCGCCACTTCACCTTGTTTTTCCATCACCAGTAATCCCAGCGAGGTAATAATATTAAAAGCGGCAACGGCAATGATGAGGCTCAGTAACAGTCCCATCATGTTTTTTTCCATTCTCACAGCCTGGAATAGCTCGCCTTTACGCTCCCGCCAGTCTTTCCACTCAGTCCCAGTTGGCAAGGCCTGTTGACTAAGCACATCGACTTTAAGCGGGCTATCCAGCCAGAGTCGCCAGCCGGTAATATTGCCTGCCGGATAACGCATCAGACGCGAGGCATCCTGCTGATTGACCAGCAACTGGGTACCATCGACTTCACTGTTCGCGGCAAAGGTACCAATCACATTAAACAGTCGCTGACTGGGTTGTCTGCCCATCGGGGTAAACTGACTGGCAGACGGCACGATTATCCGCAGCGTATCGCCCCGCTTCACCTCTAAGGTATTGGCTAACTGCTCTCCCAGTATCACGTTGTACTCGCCAGCAACCAGTTGGGATTGCTGTACGCCCGTCAGAAAGGGCGTCAGAGGCTCATACTGGTCGGGCTTTACACCTAGCATGACGCCGACACCAATGCCATGAGCACTTTGCAGTACCACATCACCGGTCGTGAGCGGTTCAACCCGCGTCACGCCCTGTAATTTAAGGCCGTCAGCGGGTAGTTGCTGGGGATTAATCGACCCTGTGGGTGAGGTGATCATAGCCTGGGGCATCAGCCCTAAGATGTTGTTTTGCAGTTCTCGCTCAAAGCCATTCATCACCGAGAGTACCGTCACCAGCGCCATAACGCCGAGTGTGATACCTATGGTGGAAAGCCAGGAGACAAAGCGACCGAAGCGGTCCGCTGCTCGCCCGCGCATATAACGCAGGCCGATAAATAACGCGACAGGTTGATACATAAAATCCGTCTGGTTGCTGTAGCTCACGCAAAGAAGCCAAGTATACGACAGCCGTCCGGTCAAATGAATTCAATCGCTTAAATTAATCATCAGAGTGATGTGTTTAGGGGGGGATCGCCGTATAGCCCTTTTCTCTGATCTCCCCGGGTGAACGATTACCCTCTGCTTTCTGGTTTAAGAAAGTCCCAAAGAGCGAGCACCAGCACAGAGCCGCCCCCCACACAGGCGAGGATAAAGCCACTTTGCAATCCATTTTTGTCAATAAAATACCCCGATAATGCAGCACCAAGAGCCACGCCGATATTGAGTCCGGCTAACAGCCAGGTCATGCCTTCCGTGATGCTGTATTCCGGAACAGCACGCTCCACCAGCGACATGGCAATAATCATCGTCGGGGCAAAAGTGACTCCCGCCCAGAAAATCCAAAACATCAGCGAGTAAAGAGAACCGACCCAGAGCAATGGCAAGGTGGTTAAGGCGATTGTGCTCCCACCCAGTAATAGTTGCTGTGGTAAAGAAAGGCTGAACTGCTTTGAGCCAAAAAGTAACCCAGCCAGACAAGAACCACAGGCGTAGGCAGACAACACCAGGCTGGCAGCGACGGGTTGTTCTATCGCTCGGGCGAAGGCGACACTGACAATATCAACGGTACCCACAATAGTGCCCAGCGCTATCATTAATAAGGTTAAACGCTGCACTGCTGCCAGACGTATCACTGATTTACCCGCCTGCCCCGTGTGAGAGGCGGGTATTAACTGAGGTTCGGTCTCCTTCAGTAAGACCATAGCCAGTGCTCCCAGTAATAATAATACTGCAGCAGTCAGGATCCCGGCTTGTGGAAATAATAATACTGCCAGCCCCACCGCTAATGGCGGACCGATAATAAAAGTGACTTCATCAAAGACCGTTTCGAGGGAATAAGCCGTTTGTAACTGAGGCTGGTCGCGATACAGCGCAACCCAGCGGGCGCGGATCATAGCAGACATACTGGGCATAAAACCGGTCAGGATCGCACCGATAAACAGTAGTCCATAATAGTACTGCAGTTTACTGGTGATCAGAATCAGTATCATACCTGTCACACTTATCAGTGAAGCCCAAGGCAACACTCGGCGCTGACCATGAGTATCTACCCAGCGAGAAAGCTGAGGTGAAACCAGCGCATAAGTCAGGACAAAACTAGCACTCACCGCTCCTGCAAGGGCATAACTTTGCTGCAATTGTGAGATAAGCGTAATCAATCCGATACCCGTCATCGGCAATGGCAACCGTGCTAACAGGCCTGCAAAAGTGAAACTGAGACTGCCCGGGGCTGCAAATAGAGCCCGATAAGCGTTGATCATTTCTATTCCCTCACCCAGTGATATTCCGATGCTGGCAATGCGCCATTCTTTTTAGATACATTGCGTATGAATAAAGAATATATACATACGCAATGGATGTAAATATTCATGCACTGTGAATGTAAAAAGAAAAGGCAGGATAAACTTGCGACCCGAATCAGGGGGGATAAATGAGAACAAACAAGGATCCTGCATTGCGGGTTGCTAATACCCATTGATGCGAGATAATAATACGACTTTGGCTCACCACCCCTCGCTCGGCTCTCAGCCCTCAGCGTGGCACCCAACTTACGAGATTGTGACGCTTTTTATGCCTGAAAATTATCGTTATTCCTTACCCGTTAAAGCTGCCGAGCAACGCGTACTCGGTGAGCTGGTTGGTTCTGCCTGTGCGACTGAAGTAGCAGAAATCACTGAACGTCATCATGGTCCGGTGGTACTGATAACCCCGGATATGCAAAATGCATTGCGATTGCATGACGAAATCTCACAATTTACTGACTCGCTGGTACTGAATCTCGCGGACTGGGAAACCTTACCTTACGACAGTTTTTCGCCGCACCAGGAAATCATCTCCTCCAGACTGGCAACACTCTATCGGCTGCCAAATATGCAACGCGGAGTACTCATTTTACCGGTGAATACCCTGATGCAACGGGTTTGCCCGCATAGCTATCTGCATGGTCATGCTCTGGTGATGAAAAAGGGTCAGCCTCTGTCGCGGGATAACTTGCGTTCGCAGCTCGAACAAGCCGGATACCGCAGTGTTGACCAGGTGATGGAACACGGTGAATTTGCCACACGAGGGGCACTGTTAGATCTCTATCCTATGGGGAGTGAACAACCTTATCGTATCGACTTTTTCGATGATGAAATTGATAGTTTGCGTGTCTTTGATGTCGACTCACAGCGGACATTAGATGAAGTCGATGCCATTAATCTGCTACCTGCACACGAGTTTCCGACAGATAAAAATGCCATTGAACTGTTCCGCAGCCAGTGGCGCGATAAGTTTGATGTTAAGCGTGAACCTGAACATATCTATCAGCAGGTAAGCAAAGGCACCCTGCCCGCGGGAATCGAATACTGGCAGCCGCTGTTTTTCAGCGAGCCATTAGTCACGCTATTCAGTTATCTGCCAGCCAATACCTTACTGGTCAATACCGGTGATTTAGAAAGCAGCGCTGAACGTTTCTGGCAAGATGCCGAGGCGCGTTTTGAAAATCGTCGCGTCGACCCGATGCGTCCCTTGCTGGAACCACAAATACTCTGGTTACGCCCGGATGCCCTGCTCGGTGAATTAAAAGCCTGGCCGCGCGTGCAGCTTAAAACGACTGAGCTGCCAGCAAAAGCATCCAACGTCAACCTGGGTTACCAGCCACTGCCTGAGCTGGCGGTACAGGCCCAGAATAAAGCACCGCTGGATAATCTGCGTAAGTTTCTGGAAAGTGCTATCGGGCCGGTCATTTTCTCGGTAGAAAGTGAAGGTCGGCGCGAAGCACTAGGGGAATTATTAGGCCGTATTAAAGTCGCCCCTAAACGCATTTATCGTCTCAATGAAGCCGAAGCGCCAGGCTGTTATTTGATCATTGGTGCCAGCGAGCATGGTTTTATTGACACCCTGCGTCAGCGAGTTCTGATATGTGAAAGCGACTTGTTAGGTGAGCGCGTCAGTCGCCGCCGCCAGGATAGTCGCCGAACTATTAATCCGGATACCTTAATCCGTAACCTGGCAGAACTGCATCCAGGCCAGCCAGTTGTACACCTTGAGCACGGAGTCGGTCGTTATATCGGCCTGACAACGCTTGAGGCGGGGGGTATCACTGCCGAGTATCTGATGCTGGCCTATGCGGGTGACGCTAAGCTTTATGTCCCGGTATCTTCTCTACACCTTATCAGCCGTTATGCCGGTGGAGCCGATGATAATGCACCTCTGCATAAACTCGGGAGTGATGCCTGGACTCGCGCCCGACAAAAAGCGGCCGAAAAAGTACGCGACGTTGCCGCTGAGTTACTCGATATCTACGCCATGCGTGCGGCTAAAACCGGCTTTGCGTTTAAGCATGATAAAGAACAGTATCAGCTATTTTGCGATGGTTTCCCATTTGAAACCACACCCGATCAGGCACAAGCGATTAATGCCGTACTCAGTGATATGTGTCGCCCTCTGGCGATGGATCGTCTGGTCTGTGGTGATGTTGGTTTCGGTAAAACAGAAGTGGCAATGCGCGCGGCGTTTTTAGCCGTTGAAAACTTTAAACAAGTTGCCGTCCTGGTGCCGACAACATTGCTGGCGCAACAGCACTTCGATAACTTCCGAGACCGTTTTGCTAACTGGCCGGTACGTATTGAGATGCTTTCACGTTTCCGTAGTGCGAAAGAACAAACACAAATTCTTGAACAAGCCCGTGAAGGTAAAATCGATATTCTTATCGGCACCCATAAGCTACTGCAAAGCGATGTGCACTGGCACGATCTCGGCCTGTTGATTGTCGATGAAGAGCACCGCTTTGGTGTTCGTCACAAAGAACGGATTAAAGCGATGCGGGCTGATGTCGATATTCTGACCCTGACCGCAACCCCTATTCCGCGCACTCTCAATATGGCCATGAGTGGAATGCGTGATTTATCTATTATCGCTACCCCACCCGCTCGTCGTCTGGCAGTCAAAACCTTTGTCCGTGAACATGATAGCTTGATGGTCCGTGAAGCTATTTTACGTGAAGTACTGCGTGGAGGGCAGGTTTACTATCTGTTTAATGATGTTGAAAACATTCAGAAGATGGCCACCAAGTTAGCTGAGCTGGTGCCGGAAGCCCGTGTTGCCATTGGCCATGGTCAAATGCGTGAACGTGAGCTGGAGCGGGTGATGAATGATTTCCATCATCAACGCTTTAATGTTCTGGTCTGTACCACGATTATCGAAACCGGGATCGATATTCCGACCGCCAATACCATTATTATTGACCGCGCCGATCATTTCGGCCTGGCACAGCTCCACCAGCTTCGGGGCCGGGTTGGCCGTTCACACCATCAGGCCTATGCCTGGCTCTTGACTCCTCATCCAAAAGCCATGACGACCGATGCCCAAAAACGACTTGAAGCTATTGCCTCGCTGGAGGATTTAGGCGCAGGTTTTGCCCTTGCCACCCATGACCTGGAAATTCGTGGGGCGGGTGAGCTCTTAGGTGACGACCAAAGCGGACAAATGGAAACCATTGGTTTCTCTTTATATATGGAACTGCTGGAAAACGCCGTCGATGCTCTGAAAGAAGGCCGGGAACCTTCACTGGAAGATTTGACCAATAGTCAGACTGATGTTGAGTTACGGATGCCTGCGCTATTACCTGATGATTTTATTCCGGATGTGAATACCCGTCTTTCATTCTATAAACGCATTGCCAGCGCCCGACAGACGCATGAGTTGGATGAGCTAAAAGTCGAGCTAATTGACCGTTTTGGTTTGCTACCTGACGCGGCACGTCACCTGCTGGATATTGCCGCCTTGCGGCAGTTAGCCCAAAAACTGGGCATTCGTAAAATTGAAGCACACGAAAAAGGCGGCATGATTGAATTTGCCGAGAAGAACCATGTTGATCCGGTATGGTTGATCGGTTTGTTACAAAAACAGCCACAACATTATCGTCTCGATGGCCCGACTCGCCTGAAATTTACTCAGGATTTAGCCGACCGTAAAACCCGTATAGACTGGGTGCGTAACTTTATGCGCGACCTGGAAGAACACGCCATAGCCTAGTTTACCGCCCCGTAACCACTCGATTACGGGGCAAAACGTCAATCTTTACATATTCTTTTCATTTTACCTGGTTTTTAAAACTCCAGCATCGCTGATAATCAACGTTTTAGCGTTTACTATAATACCCAGAATCATTCGAGTTACTTCCAGACAATTTGAACGATGACAGGTAAATCAGGGTAGCCACTATGTCTTTATCACGATTTCTCCCTTACACCAGGAAGCTTGCCGCGCTTGCTGTATTTATCGGTACCACCAGCATAATTGCGCCGGCCTTTGCTCAGGACTATCCTCTTCCTGCAGCAAACAGTAAGTTGATTGGAAAAAACCAGTATCATGTGGTTGAAGATGATGGTGGTTCACTGGAAGCGATTGCTAAAAAGTATAACGTTGGTTTTCTTGCGTTATTACAAGCTAATCCAGGCGTTGACCCTTATGTCCCGCGTGCAGGAAACGTTCTGACTATTCCAACCGAAATGTTGCTGCCTGATGTCCCGCGTGAAGGTATCGTGCTTAATCTGGCAGAACTGCGATTATATTACTTCCCTGCCGGGCAAAATAAAGTCACCGTTTATCCTATCGGTATTGGCCAGCTAGGTGGAGATACTCTGACGCCAACAATGGTCACGAAAATTTCTGATAAACGCGCTAATCCAACCTGGACTCCGACCGCGAATATCCGCGCACGTTATCTTGCCCAGGGAATAAAACTTCCTGCCGTGGTTCCTGCGGGTAATGATAACCCCATGGGGCATCATGCTATTCGTCTGGCAGCCTATGGTGGCGTTTATCTGATTCATGGCACCAATGCCGATTTCGGGATTGGTATGCGTGTTAGCTCGGGTTGTATTCGTCTGCGTGATGGCGATATTAAAGAGCTATTTGACAACGTCCCTGTCGGTACGCCAGTACGGATTATTAACGAACCCATTAAAACTTCGGTTGAACCAAACGGTCATCGCCTGGTTGAGGTTCACCAGCCGCTGTCAGAATCAATTAACGATGATCCAAAGCTGCTACCTATTCAGTTAAATGCCAGAACGACGCAATTTCGTGATGCTCAGCAAACTGATAATGGAGTAATGGAACAAGTTATAGAGCATCGTTCAGGTATGCCCGTTGATGTTAAAACTCATACTCCCGTAGTGGAAAATATCTGATCCAGCCTGTCGGTGAGTACTATCATCAGTACTCACCTGATAGAAACTTCAAGTCTGAGTTTTATCAATCATAGACTCAGGCTTTATAAATCTTGATATCAGGATAGCCCTCATCCATTAAATATATTTAACTATTCACAGCAAAAAATTCAGATGGTTATTGTTTTTTTACTTCCATTTAAAGATTTATCCTCCGTAATTTTCTTGTTTTAAATAACCGTCCTGTTTTTTGTAATTTTCATTATATTGATTTACTTAATAAAATATTACTACCATTTCCGACACCAAAAAATAAAGGTTATTTAAACCCTCACTGTCGCGGATGAAAAAATTGTCATATGATGAGTCAAACTTAATCCGCCATATAATAAAATAACAACCCAAGCAATCTATTTTGTTTCCGAAAAAATTTCCTTAGACAAATGATTCACTATTGGCTTGCTGACTACGACCAAAACAAAGTTTTATTTTCATCAGGAACATCAAGTATCACTTTAAAGCATAGTTAATATTTCCATTAAACAGGAAAAATTAATATCACCAGTGGCATTTCCTCTCGTTATTTATATAAAACCATACAATGTGATTTTCAAAAACTGAACAGAAGGATACCTAATCGCTAAAATCTAACAGTGTTATATCACTCTATTTTTTGATGGCAGGTTCATTAAGTCATTTTTAATTGAATGACATAATGATCGTTATGCTCTAAAAAAATACATGTTGTTTAAGGAGATGTTTATGTTTATAAGGAGCTCTGTATGTTTAAAAAATCCCTCTTAGTCCTGTCATTAATGGCTTTGTCAGGAACCGTATTATCCGCCCCTCCCGTTGCCAATCTCAGGGTAATAGGATCAATAACTCCACCAACCTGTACCCTCAACGGGCAGGAAGAAGAGACCTATACTTACGATTTTGATATTTCTCCCGGTATTTTTCCACCAAGCGGTAACTTAACTCTGACGCCGCAATCACAGAATATTGAAGTTATCTGTGATGCTGCCACCTACCTGACATTTACTTCAGCAGATGAACGGGCGGGAAGCGAACTGACCACGGGAGTTAATAACTTCGGATTAGGTACCTACGATACCGATACTAACGTAGGCTTCTATACCGTGAGAATGGAAAATGCGACGGTGAAAGCCAATGCAGAGGCCACGGCAACCAATGTCGGTGTTCTCTCTGGTAGTTCCTATGCGGTGACGGGTTTAGTGAATAAAACCCAGCTCTCAGGCTGGGCAACAAGTGCCTCTCAGCTGGCAGCGGGTCAAATTTTTGCCGCTGATTTCGCCGTCACTCCCACCATTAACAGCGTAATGAAAAACAGTACGGGTGATGCTGAGCTGGATGGTTTTGCAATACTGACCTTTGCTTTTGGTATTTAAATTAACTGGCTCAGGATATGCCTTACCAGATTCCCGGTGACATATCCTTGAGCTCACTGGCTATAGGGTTTCTGCTGGCAAGAAATAAAGAAAAGGATTTCTTTGATGGAAAAACGGTACTGGAGTGTACTCTTACTGTTAGCTAACCTGTTAGTTGCAGCCCGGGCTGCAACGCCAGTAGCTAATATTCAGGTAAATGGCAATATTATGCCCCCTACCTGTACTGTAAATGGCGCAGCCGAGTCTGATATTATTTTTGATTTAGGCGCTATTTCACCCTCATTAATACCTTTATCAGAACCATACATCTACCCTCCTAATATTAGACGCAATCAGGTAACCGTTGAATGTGATGCCTTAACGTACTTGACGTTTAATGCAATAGATACCTATGCGGCTTCCACGTTAAATTTTCCTCCGATTGTTGCTGCAAATAGACAGCCGCTTATTTTCCGGTTAGTAGATGCCCGGGATACGACCAAATCAGTAGGCGGAATTATCTATCACTGGGGGAACGTTAAAGTTGATGACCGCAGTGCATTTATCAGTCGGGCCAATGATATAAATGCTAATGCAGGTGGGGGAAATAATTTGTTAGTTGCAGGAACAACCAATGGCTGGACAAATACTCAGCAGTTCAAGGTGGCACTCAATGAGTTAGACCTTAGCCTTGGGAAGTTATTTTCCCTGACATTTCTCACTACCTCAGGCGTATCTTCTTTCCCAATATTCATGATCTCGCAACAAGAATTAGCAGACAAAGAAATTGATATTTCTGACGGATTAGATTTCATTAGCGAAGCCGTTGTCATCTTTAAATTTGGCATTTAAAAGCATCTCTATTAATTATTCGTTTGTTTAAGGAGTAAATGATGTTTAACCGATATCTCTTAGGCCTAGTATTAATGGCTTTGTCAGGAACCGTGCTATCAGCACCGCCTGTTGCCAGCCTCAGGATCAACGGATCAATTACGCCCCCAAGCTGCACCCTTAATGGCCTGACTGAAAATACCTATACCTTCGTCTTTGATATTTCACCCGGAATCTTTCCGCCAAGCGGTAACTTAATCTTAAGTCCGCAGACACAGAATATTGAAATAGTCTGTGATGCAACCACCTATTTGACACTTACCGCAACCGATGTGCGCGCTGGTACAGAATGGGTAACAGGGCAAAATGCTTATGGATTAGGTCTCTACAATACGGATACCAAAATTGGTTACTATACGGTAAGAATCGACAATGCCACAGTAAAAGCCAGTAATGACGCCAGTCCAGAGAAAGTCGGTATTCGCTACGGCAGTACCTATGCGGATGCTGCTGCTGTGAGTAAAACCAATGTAATCTCCTGGGCAATGAATAAAGATCGGTTAGCATCAGGCCAAATTTTTTCGGCTGATTTCACCGTTAACCCCGTTATTAACAACGTGATGAAAAACAGCGCGGGTGATGCAGAGCTGGATGGTCTGGCGATACTAACGTTCGCATTCGGTATCTAGACTCAATAGCTCAGGAGATATTCTCTCAGGCTAAATTTATTGACAACCTCTTTATTGAAGGAATAACTGATGTTTAACAAATATCTCTTAGCCCTGATATTAATAACTTTATCAGAAACGGTGTTATCAGCTCCGCCTGTTGCCAGTCTAAGGGTCAGTGGATCAATTATTCCTCCTTCCTGTACACTTAATGGCCTGACAGAAGAAACCTATACATATCGCTTTAATATTTCACCCGATATTTTCCCGTTAAGCGGTGACTTACGCTTGTCTCCGCAAGTACGGACAATCGAAGTTGTCTGTAATGCAGCTACCTACCTGTCACTTAGCACCGTCGATGAACGAGCGGGAACTGAGCTTAATACAGGCGATAGCCTGTATGGATTAGGCATCTACAATACGAATACTAAAATTGGCTACTACACGGTGAGGATGAACAATCCCACGGTGAAAACAAATCCAGATGCCAGTGCAACGGAAGCTGGGATCCTCAGAAGTGGCAGTTATTCTAATTCTTTTTTACTTAATAAAGGCACGAGGCATAGTTGGGCGGTGAGTGCTACGCAGATGGCTGCGGGCCAGGTTTTTGCCGCTGATTTTACCATCACGCCCACCATTAACAGTGTGATGAAAAATAATGCCGGAGATGCAGAACTCGATGGTCTGGCTGTACTGACATTCGTATTCGGCATTTAGATTTATACTATTCAGGATCTGTTTTTTATTTAAAATGCATAACAAACTTACCTAATGTGGAGAGGTTTTTATATTAATCATCAAATCAACATTTCAGACAGAATAAAATACAGTCAGGCAAAAGGAGATGCTGACAAGCAAAAAATGACAATACCAGATAATATTTCACCTGTATTAAAATACAGATTACGCGTTAAGCCCTACGGGTTTATCAGTGTTTTTTTGTTTTCGGCAAATGCTATCGCCAGCATTCCCGTTTCCGGTTTAATATCCGAGGATATCTTTATCGACGCTCCTGCTGTTGTCTCATGCACAGGAACAGCATCTGAAATTGAATATAGCTATCCCCAATTATCTGCCAGCTTATTTCAGCGCACAACATCAGCCTCTCTGCCATCGCTTTCACAAACCTGGCAAGTAGTCTGTTCTGCTCCGGTAACCGCCCTGTTTCTGACAATTGATAGTGACCAGAGATCTGACAGCCTTTCAAGTGCTGACCCAACACGCTTTGGATTAGGATCAGTTAATGGGCAAGGACGATTGGGCTATTATCAAGTTACCCTTAATGATGCCAGGGTCGATGGTTTTCCTGTGCAGCTCTATCAGACTAATAGTCAAACTCAGGTCGGTATTCCACAGTCAAGCATAATGCTCAAATCAGGGGCTTTTCAAGGCTGGACCCGTGACGGGCACCTGCCTGCAAAAGGTCAACAATATTCTGTACAACTCACCATAGCCCCCACACTTAATAGTTTACAAGAAACCCAGGGCGCACTAGTAAATGGTGGCGAATTAAATGGCGAATTAATTTTAGCCTTCCCATTTAACCATTAAGGTTAATTTAAATTTCTTTTCTCTGATTCGAGATACTGCGATGAAATCAATAATAAGAAAATTTCGGTGGTACTATGGAATAATAATCAGCGGAATTTCTCTAGCCTATGCACAGAATAATAATGAGATAATTCCACCCGCATCCGTGGTTAATTTTGATATCAGTGCCCTAAAATCTCTGGGATATGGTGCCGAAGTAGCAGATTTTTTTAAATATGGAAGTCAATATTTACCGGGTCAATATGAAGTCACACTAATTATTAATAGCAATGGACGTTATTCGGCAAATATTACCGTAGGAGAAAAAGGTCAGCTTTGCATGACGCCCGCATTACAGCAAATATTGAAATTACGCACAGTATCCAGCACCGCAAGCTGCCCAAGCCTGACTCAATTATATCCCGGATCACAAGTTACAGCGCATCCTGCTAATGCCACCTTTGACATTTTGCTGGCAGAGAGTGCATTTGACCCACAATTACGCGGCGATGAATTAACCTATGGCGGTTTTGCCTTACTGAGTAATTACCGTATTTATGGTATGCAAATGACAGGCTCCGGGACACAACATTTTTACCAGGGACAGTTTGAATCGGGCGGGAACTGGCAAAACTGGATATTACGCAATAATAGTAGTTTTTCAGCTGGGAACAACAGCTCACAATATCAGTTTAATGAAACAACCTTAGGCCGTAGCATTTCATCGTTACGCGCACAATTACAATTAGGCCAAATCAACTCTCAAGGGAGTCTCTTTGGTGGTACACCTCTGAATGGCGTGCAATTGTATTCTGATTCTGCTTTGCAAAATGCGCCACTGTTAGTTGTACCAATAACCGGGGTCGCTCAAACCGCTGCAACCGTGGAAGTGATGCAGAATGGGCGTTTATTATACCGTACATTAGTACCTGCAGGTCCCTTTCAGCTAGACCGCATCAACAACGTCGTCAACGGCCAGATCTTGCAAGTTAGCGTTATGCAGGAAGATGGACAACGCCAGCAATTTAGCATGACTGCCTCAAATCGACCTGATTATGAGGCCATGAGTGAACCACTCTATCAACTCGCCATCGGGCAATATCGTAAACGTTCTGGAAATGATGATGTCGAAACCCCTCTGGTTTTCAATATTGAAGGCAGTCTCCGCTTTCAGCAAACGGATCATCTGGCAGGCTTTCAATTCACGGAA
Organism: Klebsiella sp. BIGb0407; assembly: GCF_024807845.1. Taxonomy (GTDB): domain Bacteria; phylum Pseudomonadota; class Gammaproteobacteria; order Enterobacterales; family Enterobacteriaceae; genus JGM124. The sequence continues at coordinate 202,033 of NZ_JANUEQ010000008.1, read as the reverse complement.
CGTTATCAATCCCTTGCAGGCAGACTGGATCGCCAATGGGGAGAGGAAATACAGGTTGGCAGTAGTTTAGGTGGTCAGTATGCGCATAATTCAGATAACCAGGGACAACAGTGGGATGCCAGTATAAGTACCCCGTTAGGCCCGGCCTCATTTGGCGTATCAAGCTTATATCGAAGCCGTCATTACCCAACACTAGATGAAACGCTGCGCAAAAATAATCCCACCCCTATTGGCGATGATGAGAACCCCTTTATATGGTGGCGTGACAGTGAAACAAAAATGACTCATTCTGCCTCTGTCAACTGGGGCGATGCTGACTGGGGACGCATAAGTTATACATTGGGATACACCCATTATTATGGGAATAAGTCAGGCAGTGTTTTACATACCGTTAGCTATGGTAAAAAAATTCAGACGGCCTCTCTGAATACGAGTTATCAGGGAGGCAATAACCGCGATCATCGCCTGTTTGTAAACCTCACGATTCCATTCGGACGTAATGCCTCTCTGAGTACCCGAGTCCAGCAGTATCAGAATGACACATCTCTGACAACGACCTTTAATCATCGGCCAAATAATTTGTTGGGCTACACTCTGGGTGCTTCCCACAGCCATGATACCCAGAGAGTGAATGGTAGTATTAATGCCACTACGCCCTACAGCCAGCTCGCAGGCAGTGGTTCATGGAGTGATGATAATGCCCATTCACTGATGTTTTCTTCCTCCGGTGCTTTGGCTTATGCTGATGGATTATTCGCCACATCCCCTGTTGCATTAGGTGACTCATTTGGTGTTTTACGTATCCCCGGGCAATACGGAGTACAGGTTAATACCATGGGAGGTGGAACTTCCCTCACCAATCATTTGGGTATCGCAGTAATACCGACGCTCCCCACCAACCGTAAAACAACGGTGCAATTGAATACCCGAAATTTACCGCTCAATGTACGTTTAGATACCACATCCTTTGATGTAACGGTCGCACGCGGCACGGTTATCTCTCGAGATATTCCGGCAATAGTGATGAGCCAGTTGTTATTGAATATCACCCTCAGCGACGGTACTCCAGCCCGCCAGGGAAGTAGTGTTATCGACAATAACGGCCAGTTAATAGGGGTAGTCATGGGAAATGGCAATGTGCTTCTAAGCAATGAGCAAATAGGTCGCTCTATCCGTTTACGTATGGCAAATCAAGTGGAGTGTCAGGTGAATTACTCAGCACCAATAAATTTCGACCCGAATCTGCTTTATGACGAAGTCGATGCTCTTTGTCAATAAACCTACCTTATCGCCTTAACATAAGGCCGGTATAAATTATTACACCTTAAAGAGAATGAATATTTATGTATAACATCATCATAAACATTTTTGCAGGTAGCCTTATTATAATAAGCCAACTCTCACACGCCAGTTTCCAGCTGGAAACCATGACGGTTATTTTAGATGCCGGTGAATCACGTAAAGTCTTTAGCGTCAGAAATCTGGGTAAAGAACCGATACTGCTTGCCACAGAGCTTGCTGATATTAATAGCGAAATTCGCATGTCACAGAATGTGATTGTCTCCCCTCCAATTACCCGTATTGAGCCACTGCAGAGCCAGCAAATTAACTTTATCTTAAAAAATGGCGTTACTATTGCCCAGGAGGTGCTGTTGAAAGTCGCCTTTCAGAGCGTTGGTGAGGCCAAAAAAAATACCACCAGAATGCCAATTCGTCAGGAAGTCGCAATGTTAATTGTTCCGGCAGATATGAACGTCAGCCAGTCTCCCTGGGATGCATTAAGACTCAAACAGCAAGGTAATCAATTAACGTTAAGCAACACAGGAAGGCAGGTCATTCGTCTTTCCCGAACTTTTACCGCACTACCGGGAAACGAGATTTATAATTTAGAGCAGTTCTATCTGCGCCCCGGAGAAAGCAAATCCGTGACCACCAGGCAGAATGTGAATGAAATTAAAATCAGTCCACTGAGCCGTTATGGTTTCAAAATGCAAAATGAGCCCGTGATTAGAGTCACTCCCTGACGCAGGACATAAAAAAACCTCCTGCCTGTCGGTATTCGACGGGCAGGAGGCGAATTGCTCATGGCAGATAACAATCTAGCAAATAACTACAAAGAGGAGGGTAATAATGAAAACGAATACTTACTGATAAACAACCGCAGTGCCGTGTAGAATATGGTTGCCAACGGCTGAAGTAACCCGGTATGAGGTTCCACCCAGTCTATCGGCCTTCTCACCCAGTTTCTCTTCTAAAGAACCGAGATCGCTCAACGTTGTAGCCCCGATAATACCAATGGGTTGTTGATTCTGTGGTACTTGAGAAACCTGTACCGCGGCAACACTTGCAAAAGAGAATGAAGCCAGCAGTGTGGCCGCAATAAGTGCTGTTAATTTGTTCATGACAATGCCTTTCAATAGAAGAGAAGTGGTCTTTAATCGATTTAATTAACGATTGATAGGATAATACTAATAGTGATCCGGATCACATGTCAATATTTTATTATCGATCGTTAATCAATTTGTTCATCTGTGCTATTTTTCCGTCATAACTCATTCTTATCTTGCATAAAAAGCCACTGGATACTCGGGTCTATTATTTTTATAATGATTGTTCATTAATAATTTTGACAGGGGGGAGCGGCAGGATGGTAACCACTATCAGTTGTAATAAAAAAAGCCGTGGCCGGCCTAAGGTGTTTGACCGCGAAGATGCGCTGGATAAAGCCATGACCCTCTTCTGGCAGCATGGATATGAAGGAACATCGCTGTCAGACCTGGTTACAGCAACAGGCGCGAAAGCTCCGACGCTTTATGCTGAGTTTACCAATAAAGAAGGACTCTTTCGTGCCGTACTCGAGCACTATAAGTCCCGCTTTACCGACCAGTATGAGACCTGTTTATTTGGTGAAACAGGTTCTGTGTCTGAAGTTCTGGGCGTATTTCTGACAGCAATAGCCAAATGTTTTACTGCCGCAGGAACGCCATCCGGATGTTTTATTGTCTCTACCTCTTCAGGGCTTGGAGCCTCTTCACAGGATATCGCTGACACCATCAAAGCACGGCATGCCCTGCAGGATGAGTCACTGGCACGCTTTTTACGTGAGCGTCAGCAGCGGGGTGAGCTACCAGAACACTGTGATGTTGACCATATAGCAAAATACTTAAGCTGTATTATTCGCGGTATGTCAGTTTCAGCTCGAGATGGCGCAAGCTGTGAAGAGTTATTAAGTCTGGTGGCAACCACAATCAGCTTATTGCCCGGGCTGATTAAAACAGCATGAGTGCTGGGCCGTCAGAAACCTGGCAATGAATTTGCCAGGTTTGGCGTTATTCGCAATCAGTTCCGGCTACGTGCTTTCGCCCAGTAAGCCATAAAGTTGACGGCCTCCTGGTTAACCCCGCGCTCACCAATAAGATAACGACGCAGTAATTTTACCGCAGTCGACTCTGCTGCCACCCAGCCATAAAAGTCACGATTATCTGAGGTGGCTTTATCCCAAAGCAGTTCACCTTCAGCTTCTTCCTGAATAACATTATGCCGGAAACCTTCCGGAAGCCAGACCTGCTCCTTCACCGCCTTCACCAGGCACTCACCATAACTGGCATTGACAGAAGCACGCGGTAACCAGTTTATTTGCGCAAAGTTAAAGGCACTTAAATCAACACAATCAGCTACCTCTGGTACTTCAAAGAAAGCCTGGATCTGCGGAGGCTCCGGCAGTTTTGCCAGCAGTTCCAGAATACCACGAGCCGCAGGCAGAGCCGTTTCATCGGCAATAATCAGACCATGACGTAAACCAGCAGGAGGTGTCCACTCATAACCCCCGCTGTCTTGCGCATATTCAGCATTCGGCGCCACAATCTGTAAGGTTGCACCGGGCTCGGCATTAATTGCAAAAGTCGAAGCAGGCCCTTCAGTTCCATGGCTGACAAACTCCACGGTAAACTCTTCTTTTTCACGGTCCACATGACGCAAGGTATAGGTGCGCAGGATCGGACGCTTCTCTTTGTCCATCGACTGCAATATATCGTACCACTGGTCATCATTTGACAGCGCTGAGGGTGTTCCGTCCAGTGAAGGTAACAGCAGCTTGATCCGCTGATCGGGCGAGTCACATTTCATGTAACTGACGTCAGACCCGGTGAACACCAGGCTTAACAGTGAAGGGGAAACTGCTGACTTACGTGCCAGTTGGACATTAAACAGGCGATAGCCCTGAACTCCTGCCATAACTTTTCTTACCCTTTGTTTTTAAACCAAAATAATTATTCATTACCACACTAGCGCTTACCAGCTAACAGCAGAATAGCGCTGACTATCAGTCAGAAAAGCCAGCATTACCCTGAAAAGAAACCACCACACTTTGTCAGTGTCATCAGACGATATGGCTTTTTTATTAACTATTCTTAATTATTTTAACAAACATTATTGATAATGATAAAGATTATCGTCAAGATTCACATTATCACAAATTGTGAATTTTTTGTGATACGAAGCTACAAAATGTAATGCTTTGTGCCGTTGCGATTGATGTAGCACCTTGAATTGATGAATTTTGCGTTTTGCTGCTGACAAATTGTTCAGTCTCTCCGAAGGAAAAATAATGACGAGTAACAAAAAAACTAAGTGGGTGCTCAGTCCCCTGCTTCTCGCCATGGCTGCGCCTGGTATCGCGCAGCAAACCAATGAAGAGGATATGGTTGTTTCTGCAAACCGTAATAACCGTACGGTGGCAGAAATGGCACAGACCACCTGGGTCATTGAAAATGCTGAACTGCAACAGCAAATCGAGGGCGGAAAAGAGTTTAAAGATGCCCTGGCACAACTGATCCCGGGTCTGGACGTCAGTAGTCAGAGCCGAACTAACACCAGTATGAATCTGCGTGGCCGTCCAGTGGTTATTTTGATTGATGGTGTACGCCTGAACTCTTCGCGTACCGATGGCCGCCAGTTAGATTCTATCGACGCTTTTAATATCAATTATATTGAAGTTATCTCGGGGGCCACCTCGCTCTACGGCGGCGGCAGTACTGGCGGTTTGATTAATATCGTCACCAAAAAAGGCCAGGCAGAAAACCAGCTTGAGTTTGAAACCGGCCTGAAAACAGGTTTTAAAAGCGGTAAAGATCATGATGATCGCGTGGCTGCGGCCATCTCAGGGGGTAACGAGAAGATATCCGGAAGAATGTCCGTTGCTTACCAGCAATTTGGTGCCTGGTATGGCGGCAACGGCAAACAGGTATTAATGGATAATACCCAGACCGGGCTACAACACTCAGACCGACTTGATGTGATGGGAGCCGGTACTTTACATATTGATGAACACCAGCAGCTACAGGTGTTAACCCAGTATTATAAGAGCAAGGGAGACGATGATTATGGTCTCTATCTCGGCAAAGATTTCTCAGCCATGTCTGGCATGACTAAACCTTATGTCAGCAAGGGACTGAACTCTGATCGTATCCCGGGAACTGAGCGTCACCTGGTAAGTTTGCAATACTCTCATAACCAGTTCCTCGGCCAGGAACTGGTCAGCCAGATTTATTATCGCGACGAGTCTCAGACTTTCTATCCCTTCCCCTCTTTGAATGGCAGTAAACAAGTCACGTCATTCTCTTCGTCACAGCAAGATACCGCCCAGTATGGCGCTAAGCTGACCTTAAATAGCCAGTTACTGGATAACTTACAGCTCACTTACGGGGTTGATGCCGACCATGAGCGCTTTACCTCTAACCAAATGTTCTTTGATTTGGATAAAGCCAATGCTTCTGGCGGTTTGAATAACCAGCAAATTTATAAAACTGGCCGCTACCCAGGCTACGATATTACCAACCTGGCTGGCTTCTTACAGTCAGACTATGACTTTAACGACACCTTTACCTTCAGTGGTGGCCTGCGTTATCAGTATACCGAGAATAAGGTTGACGATTTTATTGCTTATAACGAACAACAAGCGATTGCTACTGGCAGGGTAACTTCCGCTGATGCCATTCCGGGTGGCTCAACGGATTATGACAACCTGCTGTTTAACGCCGGTGTGTTGATGCACCTGACAGAGCGTCAGCAAACCTGGCTGAACTTCTCTCAAGGGGTTGAATTACCCGACCCGGGTAAATACTACGGGCGTGGTACTTATGGTGCGGCGATTAATGGTCACTTACCGCTGACAAACAGTGTCAATGTCAGTGACAGCAAGCTGCAAGGTATTAAGGTTGATTCCTATGAGCTGGGCTGGCGCTATACCGGTGATAGTCTGCGTACCCAGGTTGCAGGTTACTACTCTCTGTCTGATAAAAATATCATCTCTAATAAGGATCTCACTATTAGCGTGGTTGATGATAAACGTCGCGTCTATGGCGTTGAAGGCGCGGTTGACTACTTTATTGCCGACACTGACTGGAGTACCGGTGCCAATGTAAACCTGCTGAAAACACAAGCGAAAGCCAGTGGTCAGTGGAAAAAAGCCGATGTGAAAACGGCCAGTCCGTCAAAAGCGACAGCCTATGTTAGCTGGGCTCCGGATGTGTGGATCCTGCGTCTGCAAAGTACCACTTCGTTTGGTTTAAACGATGCGAGCGGGCAGAATATTAGCGGGTATAGCACCTTTGACTTACTGGGAAGTTATCAGCTGCCAGTGGGTAAACTGAGCTTCAGCGTTGAGAACCTGTTAGACCGCGATTATTCCACGGTCTGGGGTCAGCGCGCGCCGCTGCACTACAGCCCGGGATATGGTCCGGCCTCCCTGTATGACTACAAAGGTCGGGGTCGTACTTTCGGGGTAAACTACTCGGTACTGTTCTAAAACAGTTTGCCCGGCAATAGCCGGGCAATTTATTGAATGGTCAGAGATTAGTGCAGTTTAAGTCGCGGACGAATAACGCGGTTGATACTGCCCACCACCATCATCAGCCCGGTTTTCAGATAACCATGCAGCGCAATCTGATGCATACGGTACAGCGAGATATAAACCATACGCGCAATGCGCCCTTCCACCATCATTGACCCACGCATCAGGTTACCCATCAGGCTACCCACGGTTGAGAAACGCGACAGCGATACCAGAGAGCCATGATCTTTATACACGTAAGGTTTCAGCGGCTGGCCTTTGATTTCGGCAATAATATTGCTTAACGCACGGGACGCCATCTGGTGTGCCGCCTGGGCTCTCGGTGGCACAAATCCACCTTCCGGACGGGCACAAGAGGCACAGTCACCAATCGCATAGATATTCGGGTCACGCGTGGTCTGGAGCGTTGGCTCAACCACTAACTGGTTGATACGGTTAGTTTCCAGCCCGGCCAGGTCTTTCATAAAATCAGGTGCTTTGATCCCAGCGGCCCATACCATCAGATCGGCGTTAATAAACTGCCCGTCTTTGGTGTTTAAACCATCCGCCTGAGCACTGGTAACCATAGTTTGCGTCATCACTTTAACGCCGAGTTTAGTTAACTCACTGTGCGCTGCCGCTGAAATACGTGGCGGTAATGCAGGCAGAATACGCTCTCCTGCTTCCACCAGAGTCACATTTAACGCATCACGGGTCAGGCCTTTGTAACCGTAGCTGTGCAGCTGCTTCACCGCATTATGCAGTTCCGCTGATAATTCAACACCCGTTGCTCCACCACCAACAATAGCAATGTTAACCGTTTCGTTAGCATCACTCTGTGCGGAGTATTTCAGGAACAAATTCAGCATCTCAGTGTGGAATCGACGCGCCTGATGCGGGTTATCGAGGAAGATGCAGTTATCTTTAACGCCAGGGGTATTAAAGTCGTTCGAGGTACTGCCCAGTGCCATAACCAGCGTATCGTAAGAGATCTGACGCTCGCCAACCAGTAGCTCACCTTTGTCATCGCATAGCTTATCAATCGTCAGCGTTTTGGTTTCACGATCAAGACCGGTTACTGACCCCAGCTGAAAATGGAAGTGATTATTACGGGCATGAGCCAGATAACTTATCGCATCGACACCTTCATCCAGTGAACCGGTTGCCACTTCATGCAGCAGCGGTTTCCAGAGATGGCTGTGGTTACGGTCAACCAGGGTGATTTCTGCTTTATTGCGACGACCCAGTTTTTTCCCTAATTGTGTTGCTAACTCGAGGCCTCCTGCCCCACCACCAACAATCACTATTTTTTTCAACGATGTAGTCAATTTGACCCCCGAAAATATTAACCAAATGTTAATTAAAAGTTATCGCAATAACCCTTATTTAACAATGGTTTAGCTTGTATGATTTACTGCGATAAGAAGAATAACACGAAGGACAAAATGCTCACACCAAAATTGATATTTATCAATTTATTTAGCGTCTGAAACAAAAAACCCGCATCAAAATGCGGGTTTTTTTCCGTTTTTAAGAACGATTAACACTAGAGTTAAAGTTATCAACCCAGTGTTTTAAAAGCCTTAATACGTTGTAAGTGCGGAGAAATATTTTTAAATTTGTGGCCTTGCTCTTCGTCCCAGATGATTTCATAGTAAGGATCCAGAACTTGTGCAGCACGCTGGTTATCCAGCAGCTCATCCTTGCGGGATAAAATTACCAGGCTGCGATCGCGATTTTTTTCCCGGAAGTTACTGACGCACTTGGTAGCAATATCCGCATACTCTTCCGGGCGGTCAATCTTACCTTCCATATTGTCATGGGGATAAAGATTAGGGTTAAACATCACTTGGCGCATATCACAGAGAAAACCAATGCGCTCGGCCCAGAACCCGCCCAGCCCTACTCCGCAAATTAAAGGCCGCTCATCGTCGGTAAACTGCTGCATTTTATGAACTTCTTTCAGTAAATGCTGCATATCATGTTTGGGGTGTAGCGTGCTATAGCTGATAAGCCGTACATCCGGATCAATAAATTGAAGTTGCAGTACTTTTTCATGGTTACCGGGACTACTGGAGTCAAAACCGTGTAAATAGATAATCATTGCATCCCCATCACATAATGAAAGACCAAATGGTCAGGAAGTCAGGCGTTCGCTTTCGCGGCAAGCCATTGTTCATACAGCGCTTCCAGCTGCTGGTTTACCTGTTTCCAGCGTGCGGATGACTGTAATTCCTGACGCGTAAATGTACCTCTATGATATAAATTTGTCAGATGCTCTGCTTTGACCGGCGACAGGTTATCCAACACACTTATTGCACCTTCAGGATTATTACAGACCAGCACCATATCGCAACCCGCATCCAGCGATGCCTGAGCACGTTCAGCATAGCCGCCCATGATTGCCGCGCCTTCCATCGACAGGTCATCAGAGAAAATCACACCATTAAACCCTAACTCACCGCGTAAAACGGTTTTTAGCCAGTGCGCGGAACCGCTGGCAGGTTTGTCATCAACCTGCTGATAAATCACATGTGCTGGCATGATGGCATCAAGTTTATTGTCGCGGATAAGCGAGGCAAAAATCCCCATATCATGCTGGCGAATTTCAGTTTCTGAGCGAGGGTCATGGGGGGTTTCTTTATGGGAGTCAGCGCTGACAGCACCATGTCCCGGGAAATGTTTTCCGGTGGTTTTCATGCCCGCGGCATGCATACCATCGATAAAGCCGGTTGCCACTTGCAGCGCTTTTTTTGGATCATCATGATAAGAACGCTCACCAATAGCGGCGCTAAGATGGCCAATATCCAGTACCGGTGCAAAACTGATATCGATATCCATCGCTATCATTTCGCTGGCCATCAGCCAGCCTGCATCTTCTGCAAGCTTCGCCCCGGCTTCCACGCCCAGTAAGGCAGCAAACGACTGAGCGGCAGGCAAGCGAGTAAACCCCTCGCGAAAACGCTGTACCCGTCCGCCTTCCTGATCAACGGCAACCACCAGATGATTGCGCGATGCGCTACGGATCTGGCGAACTAACTCACGTAGCTGTGCCGGATCATGATAGTTTCTGGCGAATAAAATTAACCCACCGACCAACGGACAATCGAGAATTTCACGCTCTTCAGCCGTCAGTTCAAAACCCGCTACGTCCAACATTACCGGACCCATATTTTCTCCTGATATCTCATCTCTTGCCACGCCTGGTCGGCCAGGGTAGCAAACTGTGGTTGATTGGTTTGTTGCCAGCGGCACTCATACCATGAGGCAACTAGTAGTTTTACCCAGGGCTGCCAGCGTGTTATCTGACGATGCAATTCATACGGATCCAGATGAGCAAGATGCGCATAATGAGACAAAAAATCATCATTAGCGAAAGTGTTGCAAGCAAGAATGGTCGAAAGCTCTAGTCCGATATCACCATCACCGGCATATTCCCAGTCAATCAGCCCTAAGCCCTGCGTTTGCCGGATAATATTGCCGGCATGCACGTCCATATGTAAGGGTGCGAGCCTCAGTGGTCGCGGTTCTTTAGTCGCCAGTAAATGCTTTAAGAGTCCGAGCCAGTAAGCCGTACGTCGTGTCGGTGAGCTTTGCTGCCAGTAGTAGCTCAGTAGCGGTGCGATTCGGACTCGCCAGCCGAAAAGAGGTTGTCGATGTAGTCGATGCAAAAGACGGGCAAGCTCAAATGTCGGGAGTGGCCCTGACCAAGGCTCTCCTTCCAGCCAGTGGCTCAGTAGCCATCCCTCCACCAGCTTGTAAGGCTGGGGGGCCATTCCGGCGGGAAGCTGTTTCAATACCTTGTGATAACGATGCAAGGACAACCCAGGTAAACGCTGCTCAGGTATCTTACGGGCATTAAACCGACCCCGTTCAGTTTTCAGACAAAAACTGGTACCACTGAGTCCCTCAAGGGCAGAAAAACAACCGGCGGCATCAGCCACCGGAAGATATCGTGCAATCACGTCTGCAAGAGGAATGCTAGTCGGTTTGCGAAACAGCACTGCTACCTGACCAGATTATCTCGCCGGTTTGCACCAGCATCAGTTGCATTTTTAAGGTCGGGGTATTCACATTACCACTGGCATTGCTGTACACCACATATTGCGCCCCTACATTACGTGCAATACCAATCGCTTTGCTACGACTACCGAGGCTATCTTGCGGCGATAAACCCAGCTGTTGCTTGGCCATCGCCAACTGTTGTGCCGACACTAAGGTAAAGGTACGGTTATTCGCCAGAGCATCTACTAAGGCTTCCGTCGCGCTGCCGGTTTGCAGGCTTCCATTGGTCTGGTTGTTGACCGTATCAACCAGTAATACTCCACCAGGCGTCACACCATCAGCCTTCAACATTTGATTGACCAGCGGACTAATGGCACTGCTCCAGGCGTAGGTGCGTACTTTAGGTACCGCCGGGATAGTCGGTTCCGGTTGTGGAATAACCTCAATATCCGGAACTGCCGGTACCGTTGGCGGAGGGGTAACGACGGCACCCTGATCCGGATTAACAGGTTCAACCGGAGCGGGTGTTTGTTCCGTGGTAATACAACCGGTAAGAACCAGTGTCAGGGCGGCTACTGTCAGGTAACGATAAATTCCCGTTATCACAATTCACTCCTTAACGAGAGAAAAAGACGCACTTTACTGGCATCAGGATTAAACAGCGTGGACTGAATTTGTTTTCCGGACTCAGCGTCAAGCTGGAGCTCCTGAACTTTGTCAGCCGGATGAATTTCAAGCCCTTTGGCGTCATACCAGTAAAAACGATAATAGAGTCGGACTGGATGCTGCTTTTCATTATAAAGCGATGAGAGTGCGACCGCGGTGCCATCCCGTTGCGACAGCGTCGGGCTACTGGCACGAATGCCGGCAGCCAGAATAGCGCCTTCCATCACCAGCGTCTGAGTATCACTCACAGGAATACCCGGACGCGAGCTGCATCCCGCTATCGCTAACACCAGCATTAAAGGACCGATTGTCTTACGCATGGTTGTTTTACGCTTTATTCGCGAGCATCGGCCCCAGCGGGCGACCACCCAGCAGATGCATATGAATATGGTAGACCTCTTGTCCGCCATGACGATTACAGTTCATTATCAGACGATAGCCGTCTTCAGCAATCCCTTCCTGCTCAGCTATTTTAGCTGCAACGGTAAACAGACGCCCCAGGGCTGCTTCATGTTCAGACGTCACGTCATTCGCAGTGGGGATCAATACATTCGGTATTATCAGAATATGACTGGGCGCCTGAGGCGCGATATCACGAAATGCCGTGACGAGCTCATCCTGGTAGAGGATATTGGCTGGAATTTCACCGCGGATAATTTTACTGAAAATAGTTTCTTCGGCCATCGGTTGTTCCTAATTAATAGAGCGATAACAGGAGTATGAGCGAGGCAGGGTTTTGACTCAACCTTCGGTCACATTTTCTTTAGCAGATGCGTTATTTCCGCACGAAAAAGCGCCGTATTCGGTGAAGAGTATTGCTGATTTAAAGAAGAAATTGCGAAAGATTAAGCGTGAAAGGGAAAGATTAGCGTGAATACTGATTTTTTGCCGGGTGAGAGGAGCATTATTCCCCTCTCACCCGATTTACCTAAGAAGGATTCCCCTTCCCGGATATAAATGGATCAACAATTAGTTATTACGGATCCATTCATCCATTTCAGTTTTTAAGTTATCAGATTTGGTACCAAAAATAGCCTGTACACCAGAACCTGCAACCACAACCCCTGCTGCTCCTAATTTTTTAAGCCCGGCCTGGTCAACTTTAGCTATATCCGCAACGCTAACACGCAGACGGGTAATACATGCATCGAGATTGGTGATGTTTTCTTTACCGCCAAATGCGGCAACAAGATTGGGTGCCATTTCACTGTTCACAGTCGTTTTGCTCTCTTCAACAGTATCTTCGCGACCCGGAGTTTTCAAATCAAGCGCACTGATAAGAACCCGGAATACGGTGTAATAAACCACGGCATAGCCCGCACCGACGATTGGGAACAGCCATAATCTGCTGCTGTTACCAGACAGGATGATGAAGTCGATTAAACCGTGTGAGAATGAAGTTCCGTCACGCATACCCAGCAGAATACAAATTGGGAACGCCAGACCTGCCAGTACTGCATGGATGAAATACAGAATTGGCGCAACAAACATAAATGAAAATTCAATCGGCTCTGTTATCCCGGTGAGGAATGAAGTCAGGGCCGCAGAAATCATGATACCGCCAACTTTGGCACGATTCTCTGGTTTCGCTGAATGCCAGATAGCAATCGCTGCTGCAGGCAAACCGTACATTTTGAACAGGAAACCACCCGACAGCATACCCGCCGTTGAGTCACCCGCCATATAACGAGGAATATCACCGTGGAACACCTGACCTGCAGCATTGGTGTATTCACCAATTTGCATCTGGAAAGGTACGTTCCAGATATGATGCAGACCAAACGGCACCAGGCAGCGTTCAACAAAGCCGTAGATACCGAATGCCAGAACCGGGTTCTGATAAGCCGCCCACTCAGAGAACTTCTGAATCGCCGTACCAATCGGAGGCCAGATAAAGGACAACACGATGCCCATAAAAATCGCGGCCAGACCGGAAATAATAGGAACAAAACGCTTACCCGCGAAGAAACCTAAATATTCCGGTAATTTGATACGATAGAACCGATTAAACATATAAGCGGCTATCGAACCCGCGATAATCCCGCCCAGTACCCCGGTATCAGCCAGGTGATTGGACTCAATCTCCTTCACCGACATATGCATCACCAGTGGTGCAACCACGGTCATGGTTTTGACCATAATTCCGTAGGCAACAACCGACGCCAGAGCAGCAACACCGTCATTATTGGTGAAACCTAAAGCCACACCAATAGCAAAGATAAGCGGCATATTGGCAAAAACAGAACCGCCTGCTTCAGCCATTACGTGAGAAACAACCAGGGGTAACCAGGTAAAGTTTGCAGAACCAACGCCTAACAGTATCCCGGCTATTGGTAGCACGGATACGGGCAGCATTAGCGATTTACCAACCTTTTGCAGGTTAGCAAATGCATTTTTGAAAATCATTGAGAGTGCTCCTGAGTAGACTTTTTTTAGTATAAAAACCGCTAAGAACAGAAAAAACCTGCTCTTTTAAGCCGGACATCTTTGTGTCCCTGCATTTATTACGAAGGGTAAAATAAATAGCAGTGATATTGTTTGATAGCCGTCACACTTTTCTTTAACCCTAGGCAAAAACAGCTATCAATGAACAAATTACTGTCATTTTTGATGAAATAAAAAGCGCCTGCCCTGTTAAAACGAAGCAAGCGCTCTATTTCTTCGCTAATTATTACGAAGGTCGAATTAATTATCAAACAGATTATTGCTGAGGCAGAGAAACACCAAACAAGTTGCTGAAATTACGCGTCGTGGCTGTTGCCAGTTGTTCAAGAGAAACCCCTTTAAGTACAGCCATATACTCAGCCACATCACGCACCATAGCAGGCTGGTTCTCTTTGCCACGATGAGGAACAGGCGCCAGATAAGGGGAGTCTGTTTCAATCAGAAGCCTGTCGAGGGGGACATAGCGGGCAACTTCACGCAAAGCGTCGGCATTACGGAAGGTCAGGATCCCTGAGAAGGAGATATAGAATCCCATATCAAGCAAAGTGGCTGCTGTTTCTTTATCTTCAGTAAAGCAGTGCAATACGCCGCCACAATCTGTTACCTGTTCTTCTTTTAAGATAGCCAGAGTATCAGCACGCGCATCACGGGTATGAACAATCACCGGTTTATTCAGTTCACGTCCGACCTGAATGTGATAGCGAAAAGAGGTCTGCTGCTGTTGTTTGGTTTCCGGGGTATAGAAATAGTCCAGCCCGGTTTCGCCCATCGCCACCACGCCCGGCTCTGCGGCCAGACGTCGTAACTCTTCTATTGGATAGGCTTTGTCCTGATTAAGCGGATGCACGCCGCAAGAGAATGCAACATTCTCCCGCTCCCCCACTAGCTGGCGCATCGCCTGATAGCCGTCGAGAGTGGTGGCTACGGCAAGGCAGAACTTAACCTCGCGAGCAGCGGCTTTTTCCAGAACATCATCAACGTTTTTATGCAAAGACTGGTAATCAAGGCCATCAAGATGGCAATGTGAATCGACCAAAAACATAGTGTTACTCTTAAATAGGATGTGAAGGAATCATCGAACCGGGTTGCATCAGGCGTTCCCATGTCAGCAATGTTTCTGTCAGGATAAGCTCACGATTTACGCCCACTACATTCAGTAATGTCTCCCGGCACTTGAACCAGGTATGTAACAGACTGTGGAGTAAGGCGGGCGATCCTTGTTGTGTCAGTTTGATAACCAGCGGCAGGTGATCATTATTCGTTAACCAGTCCGTCGCACCTTGCCGATACTTTATCGCATCCAGCAACAGGGAACAGAGCCAGTCCAAGGTTCGTATAGCATCGTCATGGTTAAATTCAGACAGTAACGCCAGCATATCGCCGGAGTCGCACGCAGTACTCAGGCTGTCGCTCATTTTTTCACGCTGTTTCCACAACGTGGGTTCCAGCAAATGTAGCGCGGCTGGCGGAGACCCGCCGCTCAGGCGTAATGCAGCGGTTAATGAGTCCGCTGGTTGCTGCGTTTCCCGGGCAAGCCATGCGCGAGAAAAAGACTCAACAGGCGGAGCAAGATGCCAGGAGAGGCAACGACTACGTAATGTAGCAGGAAGATGTGCGGGCTCCCGGCAGCTCAAAAAGAACCAAGTTTTTACCGGTGGCTCTTCCAGCGTTTTCAGTAAGGCGTTTGCCGCCGCTTCTGTCAGTTTATCTGCCTGAGCAATACGTATCACTTTATTGCCACCCTGCTGTGAATGGCTGTAAAGCTTTTCCGTTATCTCACGAATAACATCAACACCTATTGTTGATTTGCCTTTCTCCAGCAGGATGTTATAGCTATCAGGATGCGTTTCAGCTTGCATCAGCTGGCAACTGTGACACTCGCCGCAGCTTTTATTACCTTGAGGGTGCTGGCACATCAGCCAGCGACAAATAGCATAAATGAGCGCATCATCACCCATCTCAGGCAAGGCATGAACCAGTAGAGCATGGTGTCCGCGGCCTGCCTGATACTGGCTGATTAGCTGCTCAAAAGGCGCACGTAACCACGGATACCATTTCATCAGGCTTGCTCCTGATACCAGTTAATCAGGGTCTGGCGAATTTTTTCTGAAACTTCGTCCAGCGAACCGGTCGCATCGATAACCTGAATATGGTTGTCAGCTTCCGCCAGTTCAAGATAACGCTGCCTTGTACGGTTAAAGAAATCGAGTGACTCTTTTTCTATTCTGTCGAGCTCCCCGCGCGCACGGGCACGGCCCAGGCCAACTTCAGGTGTCACATCCAGATACAGCGTCAGATCAGGATAAAAATCACCCAGCACGGTGTTTCGCAATGCCATCAGCAAGTTCTGATCGATTCCCCGACCACCGCCCTGGTAGGCCTGGGTTGAGAGATCGTGTCTGTCACCGATAACCCACTGCCCGCTGGCAAGGGCCGGTTTAATCACCGTTTCGACTAGCTGGACTCTAGCTGCATAAAACATCAGCAACTCCGCTTTATCGGTGACTTTTTCATCACCGATACCGCGATTATTCAGGGTCAGCTCACGCAGACGTTCTGCCAGGGGCGTACCGCCGGGTTCTCGAGTGAAAGTCAGACAGTTAATCCCTAAGTCTTTTAAGGTCGCCACCACCACATTATGTGCGTTAGTTTTACCGGCGCCTTCCAGACCTTCGATAACGATAAATTTACTGTCCATTTTTTTCCTTGAGCGATTTGATATACACCTGAACGGCCTTGTTATGGTTAGCCAGATTGGTACTGAAGGTGTGCCCCCCCTTACCATCTGCGACAAAATAGTAATAAGGGGACTCACCAGGATGCGCGGCGGCCTGTAAGGAGGCTTTGCTCGGTAGCGCAATCGGGCCTGGCGGCATGCCGCTGATAACATAAGTATTATAAGGCGTTGGGGTATCGAGGTGTTTACGCGTCAGTCGGCCATTATAATCATCACCGAGACCATAGATAACGGTAGGGTCTGTTTGCAGGCGCATGCCGGTGCGTAAGCGGTTCATAAACACCGATGCCACATTTTCCCGCTCTTCAGCCAGAGCGGTTTCTTTCTCGATGATAGAGGCCATGGTTACCAGCTCATTCTCAGTCTGGTAGGGAAGGTCTTTGGCCCGCCCTTTCCAGGTCTCAGCGACTGTTTTCACCATTTTTTCATGGGCACGCTTCAGTAACGCCACATCTGTGGTATTGGCGGTATACATCCAGGTATCAGGATAAAACCAACCCTCAATCTGATTCGGGTCATCGATACCCAGCGCTTTCGCGACTGTAGAATAATTATCATCGGCAAGCGTATGCTGAATAAACGGTGCGGCACGCAATTGTTTGAGTAAATCGCTTAATCGCATCCCTTCAATAAAACGCACGGGCAGCTGGGCTTCTTTGCCGCTAGCCAGCAATTGCATCATCTCAGTGACCGTCATTCCGGGTGACAGACGATAGGTACCCGCTTTAAATTGAGCTAGCTCAGGTTCCACACGCAGTAGCCACTGAAAGACACGCGGGCGAGTAATCAGCTTCTCTTCATAAAGTTGATTTCCCAGCGCCAGCCTTCCGGTGCCTGCTTTAAGGGTGAAAAAGGTGTCTTGCTGGATATCAATTGGGCTATTCGCCAGTTGACGTACTTTCATCATGCCTACGCCTGCGGCGATTGCCAGCACAACCAGGATGAACAAAAGGAGCAGTAAGAATTTTTTCATCGGTAATCAGTTACTCACATAGTGGATCTAAAAAATGATACAACGCGCCGGTCGGATAATGCCAGTTTTCAGCCTGTCTGACCGGAATAACCGGCATCAGAGCATTACAGATGATAACTTCATCGGCATCAGCGAGTGTTTCCAGCGGCTCACTGACTTGGCTACAATGCCATCGGCTATTTTCCAGGCAGGCCATAATACGCTGCCGCATCGTACCATTGACGCCTGACTTATTCACATAAGGGGTAAATACCTGCTCTCCCTTACGCCAGAATAAATTAGCCGCACAACATTCTACCAGCCGTCCTTCACTGTCAAGAACCAGCGCTTCCTCAGCGTCAGTCCGCTCAAGGTGTGTACGGATCAGGACCTGTTCAAGACGATTAAGGTGTTTAATTCCCGCAAGCGCGGGATTCTGTCCCAGACGAACAGGGCTCAGCGCGAGCTTAATACCCTTTTCACGCAAGCTTTGATAGAAAGTGGGATGCGGGAATACGGAGAGTATACGTACAGGGCTTTCACAGTGACTGGCACTGTACCCTCGCCCACCGCTGCCGCGAGAGATAATCACCTTGAGTACCGCGTCAGGGTTCTCACTGGCCAGCATTCGCATCTCGTGTGCCAGCGTCTGCCAGTCAACTTCCGTTATCATCAGCACTTCGCAAGCCTGCTGTAAGCGGCGCAGATGATCTTGCTGATGACAAACCATTCCCGAGGAGATACGCGCAGTAGTAAAACACCCGTCACCAAACTGAATCGCACGATCGCTGGCGCTAATATCACTTTGCCACTGACCATTGATGAGATGCATACAAGAACCCTCAGTATGGAATAGGATAATACCGGTGGGATAAAGAAGGGAAGCTCTGGAATAGCGGAGCCTGTAAACAGGCTCTACTATTATTACGGCTTATATCTTTTTGAAGATCAAAGAACCGTTGGTGCCACCAAAGCCAAAGGAGTTACACAGCGTGTACTCAAGCCCTGTGACCTGGCGTGCTTCATGCGGAACCAAATCTAAATCAAAACCGACATCCTGGTTATCGAGATTGATAGTTGGCGGAACAACCTGGTCACGCAAAGCCAGAATAGTAAAAATTGACTCTACCGCGCCTGCCGCCCCTAACAAGTGGCCGGTCATCGACTTGGTTGAGCTAACCAGAACACGACTGGCATCTGCACCAAAGATGGTTTTTACCGCCTGGGCTTCTGCTTTATCGCCTGCTGGTGTTGAGGTGCCATGCGCATTCACATAACCCACTTTTCCGGCATCGATACCCGCATCACGCAATGCATTTTCCATTGCTAATGCAGCACCTGCGCCATCTTCTGGCGGCGAAGTCATATGATAAGCATCGCTACTCATGCCAAAACCGACAATCTCAGCATAAATTTTTGCGCCACGCTTTTTGGCATGCTCATATTCTTCAAGGACTATCACGCCAGCCCCATCACCCAGTACAAAACCATCACGGTCTTTGTCCCAGGGACGACTTGCAGCCTGCGGATTTTCGTTACGCGTTGACAGCGCGCGAGCAGCACCGAATCCACCGACACCCAAAGGTGTACTGGCTTTTTCTGCGCCACCTGCCAGCATTGCATCGGCATCGCCATAAGCGATAATCCGTGCAGCCTGACCAATGTTATGCACACCAGAGGTACAAGCGGTTGCAATTGAGATGCTAGGACCACGCAACCCAAGCATAATCGTCAGATGGCCAGCTACCATATTCACAATAGTAGAGGGAACGAAAAAAGGACTGATCTTACGCGGGCCACCGTTAACTAACGCCTGGTGGTTTTCTTCGATAAGACCAAGACCGCCGATACCTGAGCCAATAGCAGCTCCAATACGGGAGGCATTTTCTTCCGTAACTTTGAGGCCAGAATCCTGCATGGCCTGCCAGCCCGCAACAATTCCATATTGAATGAAGGCATCCATCTTACGCTGTTCTTTGCGTGAGATAATGTCATCACAGTTAAAGTCCTTTACTAAGCCAGCAAATTTTGTTGCATAGGCGCTAGTATCAAAATGGTCGATCAGGCTGATGCCACTCTGACCGGCAAGGAGAGCTTTCCAGGTAGACTCTACGGTATTGCCGACAGGAGACAACATGCCCAGTCCGGTCACAACTACACGACGCTTAGACACGTTTGTCCTCCAGGGAGGGATTAATTACTAGTGGGACAATTCAGATAAAACACAGGCGGTCGAATGACCGCCTGGAGATGCTCACTTACGCCTGGTGACCGTTGATGTAATCAATGGCAGCCTGAACGGTAGTGATTTTCTCAGCTTCTTCGTCCGGAATCTCAGTATCAAACTCTTCTTCCAGAGCCATTACCAGCTCAACGGTGTCAAGAGAATCAGCGCCCAAGTCCTCAACGAAAGAAGCGGAGTTGATAACTTCTTCCTGCTTAACGCCCAGCTGCTCACCAATGATTTTCTTAACACGTTCTTCGATAGTGCTCATACTCTTAAATTTCCTATCAAAACTCGCTTACGCGATGGTTTTCGTAGTGTATAAAATGCTGAAAAAGATGCAACTAAATCTAGGCTAATTACACCATGATTTTACGCTATTTTGCGGCTATTCGCCCAAATAACGCAAATATTTTTCATCATGGTTAAACCATGTACATTCCACCATTGACGTGCAGGGTCTCACCAGAGATGTACCCGGCCTCGTCAGAGGCTAAAAATGCAACAGCGCTGGCGATTTCTTTTGGGTCGCCTAAACGGCCCGCAGGAACCTGCGCCAGAATACCTGTACGCTGTTCATCAGAAAGCGCACCTGTCATGTCCGTCTCAATAAAGCCCGGAGCAACGACATTCACTGTAATACCGCGTGACGCAACTTCACGTGCCAGCGATTTACTGAAGCCGATCAGACCTGCTTTCGCCGCAGCGTAGTTAGCCTGACCTGCATTTCCCATGGTACCGACCACAGAACCGATAGTGATAATGCGACCATGACGCTTTTTCATCATAGCTCGCAGTACCGCTTTTGAGAGTCTGAAAACTGATGATAAGTTGGTTTCGAGGATATCGTTCCACTCATCGTCTTTCATACGCATCAGGAGGTTATCGCGAGTGATTCCGGCATTATTCACCAAAATGTCAACTTCACCAAATTCTTTACGAATGTTTTCCAGCACCGCGTCGATAGAAGCCGGGTCGACAACATTCAGCATAAGGCCTTTACCATTAGCGCCTAAGTAGTCGCTGATCGCTTGTGCACCGCTTTCGCTGGTCGCTGTACCGATAACTTTTGCACCGCGTGCAACCAGTGTTTCGGCGATTGCACGGCCAATACCGCGGCTTGCACCCGTAACTAGCGCAACTTTTCCTTCAAAACTCATGGTATTCCTCGTGTTATTGCTCAAGTGCTGCTGACAAAGACGCGGGCTCATTAATCGCCGCAGCGGTCAGAGTGTCAACAATACGTTTAGTCAATCCAGTCAATACTTTACCCGGACCTACTTCCAGCAAGCGTTCAACGCCCTGGGCTGCAATATATTCAACCGAACGGGTCCACTGTACCGGGCTATAAAGCTGACGAACTAGCGCGCTACGAATCGCTTCAGGCGAGGTTTCGCATTTTACATCAACGTTATTCACAACCGGTATGGCTGGCACATTGAAAGTAATCTTTTCCAGCGCAACGGCCAGTTTATCGGCAGCCGGTTTCATCAGCGCGCAGTGCGATGGCACGCTCACAGGTAACGGCAGCGCACGTTTAGCGCCCGCTGCTTTACAAGCGGCACCCGCACGTTCTACCGCTTCTTTATTACCGGCAATAACCACCTGACCAGGAGAGTTATAGTTCACCGGAGAAACAACCTGACCCTGCGCTGACTCTTCGCAAGCCTGAGCGATAGCAGCGTCATCCAGACCAATAATGGCGGACATCGCGCCGGTACCTTCAGGCACCGCTTCCTGCATCAGTTTGCCACGCAGCTCAACCAGACGTACTGCATCCGCGAAATCGATAACACCGGCACAAACAAGTGCAGAATATTCGCCGAGGCTATGTCCTGCCAGCAAAGCGGGTGCAGTGCCGCCCTTTTGCTGCCACAAACGCCATAATGCCACTGACGCGGTTAACAACGCCGGTTGGGTCTGCCAGGTTTTATTCAATTCCTCTGCCGGGCCATTCTGGGTCAGAGCCCATAAGTTATAGCCGAGTGCATCAGACGCTTCCTGAAAGGTTTGCTCTATAACCGGATTTTCTGCTGCAAGAGAAGCCAGCATACCAACCGTTTGAGAACCCTGCCCTGGAAATACCATTGCAAATTGAGTCATCGTGAAAATTCCTTTAATCAAAAACGAACCAGCGCAGAACCCCAGGTAAAACCACCGCCGAAGGCTTCGAGCAGTACCAGTTGACCGGCTTTAATACGGCCATCACGTACCGCTTCATCGAGTGCCGCAGGGACTGATGCCGCAGAGGTGTTACCATGTCGATCCAGTGTGACCACCACGTTATCCATCGACATCCCCAGCTTTCTCGCCGTCGCGCTGATAATACGCAGGTTTGCCTGATGAGGAACCAGCCAGTCAATCGCCTCGCGATCCAGGTTATTCGCCGCCAGGGTTTCATCAACGATATGAGCAAGCTCAGTCACCGCGACTTTAAATACCTCGTTACCTGCCATTGTCAGATAAATCGGACTCTCAGGGTCGATACGTGAGGCATTCGGCAGTGTCAGTAATTCACCATAGCTACCATCTGCATGTAAATGCGTTGAGATAATGCCAGGTTCCTGGGACTGACCCAGTACCACTGCACCAGCAGCATCTCCAAAAATAATAATTGTGCCGCGATCGGTTGGGTCACAGGTCCGGGCTAACACATCCGAACCAATCACCAGGGCGTGTTTCACCGCACCTGATTTGACGTACTGATCGGCAATACTGAGTGCATAGGTAAAACCTGCACACGCAGCAGCAACATCAAATGCAGGACAACCTTTAATTCCCAGCATCGCTTGGATCTGGCAAGCTGCACTTGGAAAAGCATGTGTTGAAGAGGTGGTTGCGACAATAATCAGACCAATCTCTTCTTTGTCGATACCCGCCATTTCCAGCGCACGTGTCGCAGCAGCATGGCCCATAGTGGCAACCGTTTCGTCCGGTCCGGCGATACGACGTTCGCGAATACCGGTCCGCGAGACTATCCATTCGTCAGAGGTATCCACCATCTTTTCCAGACAAGCGTTAGTCCGTACCTGTTCAGGCAGGAAGCTGCCCGTACCAATAATCTTCGTATACATGTCTGTTCAGTCACTCTTGGGTAATACAGATTCTAGGCGGGCTGCAATTCTGCCAGGGACTTGCCGCCGCACCGCCTGCACTGCCTGTTCAATCGCGACAGTAAAAGCTCGCTGATTGGCCGCACCGTGGCTCTTGATTACGGTGCCGCGTAATCCTAACAGACAGGCGCCATTATACTGGTCGGGGTTGAGGTGACTAAATCGCCTCGAGAGGCGCTTTTGTAGCCAATGCTTCAATAAAATGAGCCACCACGACCTTTTTTTCCCTTCACTCTCTGATTTGAGCAAAGAGAGGAACATTCTTACGACACCTTCCATAGTTTTTAATGTGACGTTACCAACAAAACCATCACAAACTAATACGTCCGTTTTTCCTGCTAACAGTTCATTCGCTTCAAGATAACCAATGTAGTTGATAGCAGGCATTGTCTTTAACTGTGCTGATGCGTCCCGAATGCTGGGTAACCCTTTTGTTTCTTCTTCGCCGATATTCAGCAAAGCGACCCTGGGGTGTGCTATTTCCAGCAACTCTTCTGCCATTACCGAACCCATGATGGCAAACTGGACCAGCATCGTGCTACTGCAGTCAACGTTTGCCCCTAAGTCCAGCACCACGGTTTTTCCATGCTGCTGATGAGGCAGTAACGTCATCAGTGCGGGCCGCTCAATACCTTCAATCGGTTTAAGCAAGAGTTTCGAAAGCCCCATCAGTGCACCGGTATTCCCGGCACTGACACAAGCACTGGCACGCCCTTCTTTCACAAGTTCCAGCGCAATACGCATCGAAGAGCCACGGCTCTGACGAATCGCTTGCGAAGGTCTGGCATCACTGGCAATAACAGACTCAGCAGGGACCACTTGTATACGTGAACGCTGTTCAAAATCAGTTTTTGCGAGTAATGGATTTATTTCGTCGGGAAGTCCGACAAGAAGAAGTTCGAGCGCCGGGTCGAAGTCCAGTGCCTGCAATGCTGCAGGCACTGTCACGGCGGGACCGAAGTCCCCACCCATCGCATCTAACGCAAGGGTTAGACGTGTCAAGATATTGCCAGATTAATTAGCAATAACCTTGCGACCGCGGTAGTAACCGTCGGCAGTGATGTGGTGACGCAGATGAGTTTCACCAGAAACTTTATCTACGGACAGTGTAGCGGTGGTCAGAGCGTCATGTGAACGACGCATGCCACGTTTGGAACGAGTTGGTTTATTCTGTTGTACGGCCATGGACCTTACTCCTCAATTACTTTTCTTTAAACTGGCTAATGCGGCAAATGGATTTGGTTTCTCCGCCTCTGGAGGCAGTTTACCAAAGACCATGTCCGCCTCGGACACTTCACAGTGTTCAGAATCATGCACCGGAACAACAGGCAAAGAGAGGATAACTTCATCTTCTACTAATGCCCGGAGATCGATTTCACCAAATTCATTAACTTGAATTGGTTCATACGCTTCCGGCAGTGCTTCAGCCTGTTCGTCAGAACGGACAGGACTGAAACAATACGTTGTGTGAACGTGGTGAACAAACGTTTTTCCACAGCGCTGACATTCGAGAGTTACCGTCACCTTCGCATCACCGGTTAAAACGGCAAGGCGTTGGTTATCGATTTCGAATCTCATCGCACATTCTACATCACTGTCCACGCTGACAACAGACTCAGTTATACGCTCAACCTGATCTGGGGTATAAATACCCTGGTAATCAAGGCGTTTTTGGGCGGTACGAACCGGATCAAGCGTCAGGGGTAATTTTACGTTTTGCATAGGGCGCGCATATTAACTTTGTAATGTCATAGAGTCAAAGAAAAAGGCTTCTCTGGAAGCCCTTCGCCAATTATTCGAACACTTTGCGGCGACACAGTTTAAAATGACTTCATCGAATTCGCTATCTTTAATAAAAAAAATATGAAATCTATCGTTCTTGCATCAAGTTCTCCCGCTCGTCAGAGTTTGTTACAAAAATTATCGATCCCCTTTATTGCCGTCGCCCCCGATATTGATGAAACCGCGCACCGGAATGAAACCGCCTCTGGGCTGGTGATGCGTCTGGCACGAACTAAAGCGCAAGCATTAGCCTTCGCTTACCCTCATCATCTGATTATTGGTTCCGACCAGGTTTGTATTTTGAATGAGCAAATCGTCGGTAAGCCGCACACAACCGAAAAGGCTGTCGAACAGTTGCTCGCCGCCAGTGGTAAACGCGTCACGTTCTACACTGGACTGACGTTGCTTAATAGCGCCACAGGCACCTGTCAGACCTGCTGTGAAGTGTTCAACGTGGATTTTCGCCAGCTAACGGAACAAGAGATCCGCAACTATATTCATAAGGAGCAGCCTCTACAGTGTGCAGGCAGTTTTAAAAGTGAAGGATTGGGGATAACGCTGTTTGAACAACTCAATGGTAAAGATCCTAACACGCTGGTCGGACTCCCACTGATTACCTTGTGCGAAATGCTACGAAATGAGGGCGTTAACCCGTTACTGATCTAGCCGGGACAGGAAACATCAACGCTGCCCAAAAAGAGCAGCGTTTTTGGTGATAACTCAGTTGGTTTTACGTAATTTTTTCAGGCACTGTTTAAGTTGTTCATCCATCGGGGCTTCGATACGCAGAATTTCCCCGGTATTTGGATGGGTAAAACGTAATGCCAGCGCATGGAGAAACAGTCGACGTAAGCCTGTACCACTCAGCTGACTATCAAACTCACGCTCACCGTAGCGATCGTCAAAAGCAATCGGATGCCCGGCATGAAGGGTATGCACGCGAATCTGGTGAGTACGCCCGGTAATGGGACTACAGCGCACCAGTGTCGCTATATCAAACCGCTCTTCCACTTTAAAGCGCGTTTCTGATGGCTTACCTTCACTGTTAACCCGGACAATGCGCTCTCCGCTTTGCAGGATATTTTTAAGCAGCGGTGCCTGAATGCTTTTAATATGTGACGGCCATTGCCCGCGTACCAGAGCCAGGTAATCTTTCTGCATTCCTTTCTCACGCAGTTGCTCGTGCAGAGAACGTAGGGCAGAACGTTTTTTGGCCACCAGTAAAACACCTGAAGTATCACGGTCCAGGCGATGCACCAGCTCCAGAAAACGGGCTTCCGGACGCAATGCTCTCAACCCTTCGATAACCCCAAAACTTAAACCACTACCACCGTGTACTGCGGTACCCGAAGGTTTGTTTAATACCAGGATATGATCATCTTCATATAAAATGACATGTTCCAGTGCGGCAACTTTTTGTAGATGAGGAGAGACGGCATCTTCTTCCCGCTCTGCAACTCTTACTGGAGGAATTCGCACCTGGTCGCCATCTTCCAGCTTATATTCTGGCTTGATGCGTTTTTTATTCACCCGAACTTCGCCTTTCCGCACGATGCGGTAAATCATACTCTTCGGAACCCCTTTTAAATGGGTGCGCAAAAAGTTATCGATACGTTGTCCGGCTTCATCGGCTGAAATAACAACGATTTTTACTGTTGGAGTCTCTGTTTTCATGGTCGGCGATTCTAAATAGCCCGGGCGCATAGCGCCACTCATTTTTATGTGCTTAACTGAATATCAGCCCTGTTTTAAGCAGCTTAACTCATCTTTAATTTATTGTTCCAGCTGGTTGATTAAAAAGTGAGTTAAAACTGCAGCAAACTGACTCGTATTGGAAAAAGTCATCTTGCTATAATAAGGCTAGCAATGGAATAATGTGGCGGTTTTCCGTTGTTGATACTTGGATTTACAAGAAATTTACGGAATACCTGTTTTGCCCGAACATTCATCTGCGCAGCAATGGCATAAGACGTATTGTATTTTCGGGCAGTTAGCGGGCTGCGGGTTGCAGCCTGACCGGTAAATGGAATTAACTTTTAAGAAAACTTCTAAGGTTATTCCCACGATAATTGCGCTGTATCTCCTTATGAAATACAGGCTACCGACACTCTGCGCCTCTCAGCCAGCGACAACCGTGAGGTTGACGACTACGCGTTCAGTCACGAGGCCATCGGTTCATTCCCGGTTAGCGTTACTTTTGCCCACAGCACTAATACTAATGTAAGAATAATGAGTAAGTTACGATGAAAAGAATGCTAATTAACGCAACTCAGCAAGAAGAGTTGCGTGTCGCCCTTGTAGATGGGCAACGTCTGTATGACTTGGACATTGAAAGCCCGGGACACGAACAGAAAAAAGCGAACATCTATAAAGGAAAAATTACCCGTATTGAACCTAGTCTTGAAGCGGCATTTGTTGATTACGGCGCAGAAAGACACGGATTCCTTCCCCTGAAAGAAATCGCCCGCGAATATTTCCCTGCCAGCTATTCCTCACATGGCCGTCCTAATATCAAAGATGTGCTGCGTGAAGGTCAGGAAGTTATCGTTCAGATAGACAAAGAAGAACGTGGCAACAAAGGTGCAGCTCTGACGACTTTTATTAGTCTTGCGGGTAGCTATCTGGTACTGATGCCAAATAACCCACGTGCTGGCGGCATTTCCCGTCGTATCGAGGGTGATGACCGTACTGAACTGAAAGAAGCGTTGTCTTCTCTTGAATTACCGGATGGCATGGGTCTGATCGTTCGTACAGCAGGTGTCGGCAAATCAGCTGAAGCTCTGCAGTGGGACTTAAGTTTCCGTTTAAAACACTGGGAAGCCATTCAGAAGGCAGCAGAAAGCCGTCCTGCTCCTTTCCTGATCCATCAGGAAAGTAACGTCATTGTACGGGCGTTCCGTGACTATCTGCGTCAAGATATCGGTGAAATCCTCATTGATAACCCGAAAGTGCTTGAGCTGGCACGCCAGCATATTGCTGCGCTCGGCCGCCCTGATTTCAGTAGCAAAATTAAACTCTACACCGGTGAGATCCCGCTGTTCAGTCATTATCAGATTGAGTCTCAGATTGAATCTGCGTTCCAGCGTGAAGTACGCTTGCCGTCCGGTGGCTCAATCGTTATCGATACCACAGAAGCGCTGACTGCCATTGATATCAACTCCGCCCGCGCCACGCGTGGTGGTGATATCGAAGAAACAGCCTTTAACACCAACCTTGAAGCATCTGATGAAATTGCTCGCCAGTTACGCTTACGTGACCTTGGTGGCCTGATTGTTATCGACTTCATTGATATGACGCCAGTACGCCATCAGCGTGCGGTAGAAAACCGTCTTCGTGAAGCAGTGCGCCAGGACAGAGCGCGTATCCAGATAAGCCATATATCACGGTTTGGCCTGCTGGAAATGTCACGTCAACGCCTTAGCCCGTCGCTGGGTGAGTCAAGCCACCATGTGTGCCCGCGTTGTAGCGGCACTGGTACCATTCGTGATAACGAATCTCTGTCTCTGTCTATTCTGCGTCTGATAGAAGAAGAGGCTCTGAAAGAGAACACCAAAGAAGTACATGCTATCGTTCCGGTGCCTATCGCTTCTTATCTGTTAAACGAAAAACGCGAAGCGGTTAACGCCATTGAGAAGCGTCAAGGCGGAGTTCGCGCTATTATCGTGCCAAACGATCAGATGCAGACGCCACACTACTCAGTTCTGCGAGTTCGTAAAGGTGAAGAGACTCAGACTCTGAGCTACATGCTGCCAAAACTGCATGAAGAAGAGATGGCAATGCCATCTGAAGAAGAGTACGCCGAGCGCAAACGTCCTGAGCAACCTGCTCTGGCGACTTTTGTTATGCCAGAGGTTCCTCCGATGCCTCCGGTTCCGGCAGAGACTCAAGCTGCAGCTGTAAAACCTGCTGTCGTAGAAACCGCTGTAACACCAGCAGCAGATGCGCAACCCGGTTTAGTCACCCGCTTCTTACGTGCTCTGAAAAATCTCTTCTCTTCCGACAACGAAACGACAGTCGAGAAAGAAGAAGTTGCAGAGGATAAACCAGCAGCCTCACGCGAGCCACGTAACGAACGCCGTAATACACGCCGTCCTAACAACCGTCGTGACCGCGGTGAGCGTAATAACCGAACCCGTGAAGGTAGCAGCGAAAATCGTACTGAGACACGTGAACCACGTGAGAATCGTGAGCCACGCGAAAATCGTGAAGATAATCGCCGTAATCGTCGTCCTAATGCTCAGCAAAATAGTGAAGCGCTGGATGTTCGTGAGCCGGTAACGGAAAATACTGAAAAAGAACAAAAAACGCGTGACGAGCAGACGCCTCGCCGTAATGACAGAAATCGTCGTCGTTCCGATGATAAACGTCAGGCACAGCAAGAAGTTAAGGTTCTGCAACGCGAAGAGGAAGTGGTTGAGGTCGAAACTGAGGACGATTCTCGTCCTCAAGTGGTGGTTGAACGTCGTAAACCACGTCAACTGACTCAGAAAGTTCGTTTTGATTCAGCTGAAACGCCGGTGGCAGATGCTGTTGCCGAACCTGTCGTTGCTGAAACTCCTGTTGCGCTTCCTGTAGCCGTGAATACCCCTGCACCTGTCGTTGCTGAAGCGACAGAAGAGAACACGGATAATCGTGATAACAACGGCATGCCTCGTCGTTCACGTCGTTCGCCGCGTCATCTGCGTGTGAGTGGTCAGCGCCGTCGTCGCTATCGTGACGAGCGTTATCCAAACGTTTCACCTATGCCTCTGGCTGTGGCTTGTGCCTCTCCGGAACTGGCATCAGGTAAAGTGTTTATCCACTATCCGGTAGCGCGTGTTAATGACTATCAGGATAATGCTGCGCTACAGGCTCAGGAAGCCTTGCCTGCAGTGGTAACTGAAGTGGTTGAATCAGTAGTTGCACCGGTCGACGAGCAAGAAACAGCACAAACTCAGGCAGCCATCCCTGTGGAAGCGGTTGTACCTGCCGAAGTGACGGCACCTGTTGAAGCCGCTGCGCCAGCCGAAGAGGTTGCTCCTGTTGAAGCCGTGGTGCCTGCTAAAGTCGTTGCCACTGCCGAAGCCGCTGTGCCTGCTAAAGTCGTTGCCACTGCTGAAGCCGCTGTGCCTGCTAAAGTCGTTGCCACTGCCGAAGCCGCTGTACCTGCTAAAGAGGTTGCTCCTGTTGAAGCGGCTACACCTGCTAAAGAGGTTGCTCCTGTCGAAGTGGCTACACCTGCTGAAGTCGTTGCGACTGCACCGGCTAAAGTGGTTGCTACATCCGAAGCGGCTGTACCTGCTGAAGTGGTTGCCACTGTGGAAGCAACTGCACCGGCTAAAGTGGTTGCTACATCCGAAGCGGCTGTACCTGCTGAAGTGGTTGCCACTGTGGAAGCGACTGCCCCAGCCAAAGAAGCTGAACATTCTGTGGTTGTTGAGTCACCGGTAGCGGAAGAGCAAGCTGTAAAAGCGGCTGAACCCGCGCAAGCTCCAGTGATTGAGCGCGTTGTTGCGGTTGCGCCTGCGACACGTCCGGTACCCGTCGAGGCACAGGTACAGCCTGAAGCCGTATCAGCTGAACCCACTGTGGTAGAAAGCCTGCCTGAAAGCACAGTCGTTGTGGTGTCTGCTCACCATGCCACTGCGCCGATGACACGTGCCCCTGCTCCGGCTTATACGCCAGAAGCAGCAAGCCACAGTGACTGGGTTCGTCCTGAATTTGCCTTTACAGGTAAAGGCTCTGCGGGTGGTCACAGTGCTTCGCATCAGGCTACTGCCCCGGCAACACGTCCTCAAAGCGTCGACTAATCTTTACCCTTAGTTGAACAAGCCGGTCAATTTTCATTGACCGGCTTTTTTTATCGCTAAAGAAAAATATATCCTCGGAATACCGGTAGCATGTTCAGGAACATAATCAGTAAATTATGACGTTGTAGTAAAAAAGTGATCTTCATATCGGCACAAAAAGAAATGATGGTGTATTTTTATTAAAACATGGTTTTAATAAAGGAGCTGATATGAATAACCGTCGTTCTCTGTCCCTTATTGCCTTATGTGTTCTTGGCGCACTTTCCGTCTCCCAAGCCTTTGCTGCCAGTGATGTAAAATTCCCGGACAAAATCTGTGACATTACCGAATACGGTGCTGAAGGCCATCGTTTACAGATAGCCTTAAATACTGAGGCTATCCAGAAAGCGATTGATGATTGTGCGGTAGCTGGCGGAGGTACAGTACTGGTTCCTGAGGGGAACTACTTAACCAATCCTATTTTTCTGAAAAGTAATATTCAGTTAAAACTGGAGAAAAACGCAACGCTGGTAGCCTCCACCGAAATTGATGCCTATCGAGCCAATGACCAGACCAAGTATGCTGAAGCAGAAAATAAATGGCTGCCCTTTATCAGTATTGCCGATGCGAACAATGTAGCGATTATCGGCGAAGGAACCATTGATGGCCAGGGAGCCGTATGGTGGGAGCGCTGGCGTGAAAATATTCGTGCAACAGGCAAGAAAGGCGGAACCGATCGCCCGCGTCTGGTTTATGTTAAAAATGCCAATAACGTTCTGATTGATGGCATCACCCTGACGCATTCTCCGAGTTTTCATATCGTGACGCGTTATTCACATGATGTCGATATTAACGGTACACGTATCTTATCCCCATGGCATGCACCTAATACCGATGCTATTGACCCTATTGATAGTCAGAATATTCGAATTACTAATAACTATATCGACTGCAATGACGATCATATTGCTATCAAAGCTGAGAAACCGGACAGCAGATTCCCTGACGGTGTGGTTGATAATATTTATATCGCCAACAACACTCTCAAGCAGGGTCGCGGGATCTCTATCGGTAGCGAAAGTGCCGGTGGTGTAAATAATGTCCTGGTAGAAAACAATACCTTTGAAGGATCCATGTACGGTATTCGTATCAAAAGCCCTCGCGGAAAAGGCGGGGAAGTGAAAAATATTGTTTACCGCAATACCACTATGAAGGATGTCGAGATCCCTCTGGTCTTCTCTGCCTACTATAAAGCAGCGCCGATTGTTCAGGCTGAAGTCGACGAGTTGCTCAAAGCAGGTGGATTTACGATGGGCGAACAGATTTATCCGCCGGATAGCGATCCGAAGCAACCTTTCGATAAATATAAAACGCCACACTTTAGCAATATCACCGTTGAGAACTTAACTTCAACCGGTAAAAGTCGAGCTGCGGCCTATATTATCGGTACTCCGGAAGCCCCGCTGAGTGGTTTCCACTTCACTAATGTCAACATTGAGGCCGATCGCGGCATTCGTGTACGTAATGCTGAGCTGGAAACTAAGGGACTGAATGTGACCGTTAAAGAAGGACCGGTTATTCAAAAAGATGCCGGGGCTATTATTACCGACTAGGTGGTAACAATCTTTACTGACAGGTATCTGATTTATTCGGATATCTGTCAGAAGTCCTTCACTACACAGAAGTTTCCAGTCTATGGTGTCAGTATCATAAATACTAAAAGCAAACTCGTTATGATGACAATCAATGAGAGCAGAAGATGTTTACCCCGCGCCTGACCACATAATATAGCCAGGGCACTGCCCAGCAATAACAGACCCGCCATCAGATAAAACAGATTATCCTGGTAGTACCAGCCACGCAGACAAAGCAATCCCGGCATTAACATCGACCAGCCGGTACGTCGCCACGCTAATATAGTACGCTCCCGCTGTAACCCAGGATCGCGAACATTCACGATTGCGCCTGCCAGAGTAACACCCCCAGCAGAGAGGCTAAAATAACCATAAACAGGGCCAGCACCAGCAGGATACGGGTATAGGGTAAATCGCGTTCAAGACGCATGGCATATTCATTGGATCGCCAGCGTCGCCAGGCGATAAAACCTATGCTTGCAGCTGCACACAGCAGGGTTAAAGCAATGGTAATACGCAGCCCGGCTGAGGAAAACTTGGGTGAGAACTGCTCTATTCCCACAGCGCCTGCCATTAATGCCAGGGCAGTACGGATCCAGGCCAAAAATGTGCGTTCGTTTGCCAGCGTAAAACGATAGTCTGGCGTTTTCCCTGCCAGCCACCACTTTCCTTTAGGACGATTTGATTGTGTATTATCCTCAAGGCTCACATGTAATCCCTTTTAAGCGCAAACTGTCATTTTCTGAGAAATAACTAAGATACAATGAACTCAAAAAAAAAGCCCGCTTCCGGGTGAAGAAGCAGGCTTTGAGTACAACCCAAATTAAGGTGTACTGAATTTCGAAAATTTAACGATTCATCTGGAACAGTGACATGCCTTGCATATCACTGAAGGCTTTATAGGAAGCCTGTAAGGCATCTTTTTGCATCAGATAGTCAGAAATAGCGGCACTCCAGTCAACGCCTGTCAGCTCTTTCATCTGCATTTGCTGTCCCAACGCACGTTCGCTACCCAGTTCATCCAGTTTGGTCAGTTCTGCCAGCTGAGTACCTACTTCGGCGCGAACGGTCAGGATGTTATCCAATGCGTTGCTCAGGCCACGGCTGGTTTTATTCACCGCATCCAGTTCGCTATCTGTCAGACTATCCAGCGGTTTCTTAAGTGCTGCAATGGCTGAATCAAACATTTCAAACAAGTTGGTTTCGCTTGTGCTGCCATCCGGTTCAGGCTTGGCATAGGTTGAAATAGCATTAAAAATCTGGCTACCGGGATGACCAATGATCATGCTTCGGGCGCTATCAACTTGCTGAGTCACTGCTAAGTCTCCGCCGCGATAAACCACGCCCGTAGCCTTGTCTTCAAAAGGCGCCTGTTCTGTTTTATAACCTGCAAAAATATAACGCCCATTACCATCAGTACTATTAGCAAGGTTCAGGATCTGGTTACGCATCCCTTCCAGATCGGTTGCCAGGGATGCCCGGTCACTGTCACTGAGTGACGCGTTGTTGGCATTCACGACCTTGCCCTGAGCACTGATCACGGTATTTATCACTTGCGTCAGCACGTTCTCTTCCAGCGACGCTTTTTGGGTGGCAAAAGTACGTGCCAGCTGATACTGGCTATTTTGTACCTGTCCCTGAGAGAGAACGACGGCTTGTGAAGCGGCAATCGGATCATCAGACGGACGATTGATACGGCTGCCACTTGCCAGCTGTTCACCTGAGGCCAGCCATGAACTTTGCGCATTTGTCACGCCGCGCATATTCTGGTCATACATCATTTGAGTACTGATACGCATCGGTAGGCTCCTGTTAGCGAATATTCAGCAGGGCATCAAACAAAGCCGATGCAGTTTTTAAAACTTGGGCATTCGCCATGTAATACTGCTGAAAACGCTGCAAGTTTCCGTACTCTTCATCGAGACTGACACCGGAAATAGATTGTTGCTGGGTATTCAACTGAGTCACGATATTGCTCTGGGTGGTATTGATAACCTTCAGACTCGCGGTTTTATTACCCACATCGCTTATCAGACTCGCGTAAGCATCGTTAAAGCTTTTGTTGCCTCCCACGACCTTGGCACTTTGCAAGTCAAGCAATGCCTGAGCATTGCGGTTATCACTTCTTCCTGAATCTGGCTCATTAGCCAGAGCCAGTTTACTTTCATCTTTAACCGCAACGGTCATATTGACGACCGCATTGGTTACCGGTTTAATCGTGAAACTGTCGTTCTTTTCTGGCGTTCCGCTAACATCAACCTTTAAGCCATCAAAGTTGAGGCTGACTTTTCCGTCGACGGTTTCCTGACCAGGGGCAATTTTTGCATTATCAGATAACCGTGTGACTGACCAGGCTTTACCGTCATATTCGACTTTATAATCACTGGCCTGAACTTTAGAGCTGTCGCTACGGCTGGCGGTAAGTTCGGTCTGGGATGTATTCTTACTGTTACTCAGCACAGCTGCCGGGCCGACGGTGAAAAAGTCTGTACCTTCATCGCCATTCGCATCATAGCCCTTGCTATGCTGTTCGTTGAATGAGGTAGCAAAAGCTTGAGCTAACTGCCCCAGGCGGTTACGGGCATTATCCAAATCGTCTGCACGAAACTTCAGCAAACCGCCCACTGAGCCACTGGTTATCTGGTTTTCAGGGATCTCAATATTGCCCGCATTGGCGTCAACATAGGCAACCGTCAAACGGGAGGGATCCGCACTGGAGCCTACAGCTGCCAGTTTAGAACTGGAACTGCCTTGTACCAGGCTAATACCATTGGCAATGGAAATATTATAGGTTCCGCTATCCTGAATGCTGACCTCAACACCGATAACCTTATTCAGATTAGTGACCAACTGGTCACGCTGATCGAGTAGGTCATTTGGCTGGACACCGGTATTCAGACGCGAAATCTGATCGTTCAGGTTCGCAATCTGACTGGTATAAGCATTGATTTGATCAACACTGCTCGTCAGGGAGGTATTAACCTGCTTATCAAGATCGCGCAAATATTGATCGTTAACCTTGAACTGATTAACCAGACCCTCAGACTTACCCAGTAGAGCCTGACGGGCAGCCGGATCTTCTGCGTTGCTGGTTAAGGTTTGAATACTTTTAAAGAAATCCTGGATATTGGTTGCCAGTGAGTTCGTCGTGCTTGACAAAATATTGTCAATTTTAGACATCTGCTGGTACTGCGTACTTATTCCGGCACTCTGCGTTTGTGCAGCGCGCAGTTGGTTCGTAATAAAAGAGTCATATTCACGCTGTACTCCCGTGACCTGGACTCCGTTACCGACATAGCCACCACTGATCATTGTACTG
This sequence comes from Klebsiella sp. BIGb0407, assembly GCF_024807845.1. Lineage (GTDB taxonomy): Bacteria > Pseudomonadota > Gammaproteobacteria > Enterobacterales > Enterobacteriaceae > JGM124. The sequence continues at coordinate 166,559 of NZ_JANUEQ010000008.1, read as the reverse complement.
TTCGCCTGGGCGAGAACGGTATTCTGACGGGTATAGCCTGTAACATTATAGTTAGAAATATTGTTACTCACGGTATTCAGCGCTGCCTGAGCAGCATTCAGGCCACTCATAGCAGTATTAATTAAGCTACTGGACATCAAAGTTCCTTACTTTCGTAGTGTCACAGGTTCTGTCGATAGTTATCGGCAGTGAGTCGCCATTCTTGAATGGTTTAAAATAAATTCGATAAATCAGTACTGTAAGCTTGAGCGACCTTATCGTTCATCGCTCTTAGTTGCTGAATCATACCGGTCAGCTTTTTGGCGTAATCGGGATCTGTCGCATAACCGGCTTTCTGCAAGGCATGTGCTCCTTGCTCGGCTGAGCTGGCATTCGCCACCGCGGTATAACGCGGGTTGCGTGTCAGTAAACTGACATAATCAGAAAGTGACTCAAGATAGGAGTCATAGACCCGAAAACGCGCTTTAACCTTCTTCGATTCACCGTTTTCAAATTCTGTGGTGGTTATCTCGGTCACTTTGCCGCGCCAGTCTCCGCTGGCTTTAATACCGAACAGGTTAAAACTCGGGGTACCTTGTTCAGTACGAATTTGCCGCTGTCCCCAGCCGGATTCCAGCGCCGCCTGGGCAAGAATTAAGTGATGGGGTATGCCGCTGGCTTCACTGGCCAGCTTGGCGGGTAGAGAAAGCTGGGCCAGAAAGTCACGGCTATCGCCGCTTAATGCTATGCTGGTCTGAGCCGGACGGGGCACGGCCTGACGCACAATTTTTGCCATCGACTGGCTCTGATAACTGCTCATCTGTTGTGGTTCAAAGCGCATAGGAACAGTGGCTTCCACTTCAGGAGTGGCTGCCCCTTCCCCGTTACTCGCTGACATTTGTTTCACCAGCACATCCGCAAAGCCCAGCCCTTTTGCGCTGAGTTGCTGGGCAATCTGCTGGTCATACATGCTGGTATACATCCGCGTGGATTCACTGCTAAAGATGCCGTCTTTCGGCAAGGCATCACGCATACTCTTCAGCATCATCTGAACAAACATGCCTTCAACTTGCCGGGCAACCTCTTTCAGGTTTCCTTGAGGATCCTGACCAGCTTTGGTTTTCAGACGATTGAGTGAAGTTGCATCAAAAGCCGCGCCTGCCATTAATCCGGTATCATTCAGCATCAGATAATTTCCAGCTTTGCTCGCAAACAACCGGCATTTTGCATCGATTGCAGGATAGACATCAGATCTATCGGCGTGGCGCCGAGGGCATTTAACGCCCTGACGACGTTGTTCAGATTAGCACTGGCGCTCACACTCTGAACTGAGCCACCACTCTGACGCACATCAATTTGCGTCTGTGGCGTCACCACAGTTTGTCCGCCAGCCAGTGGGGTATTGGGCTGACTCACGACATCCTGCTGATTCACAGTCACAGACAGATTACCTTGTGCCACAGCACAGCTATCAAGCGTCACTTCTCGGTTCATGACCACTGAGCCGGTGCGGGAGTTGATAATCACCCGGGCATCCTGAATCGGCATATTCACTTGCAGGTTCTGAATATCAGCAAGGAAACGTACCTGGGAACTTCCACCCGTAGGCACACGGATCTGGATGGTGCGGCTATCAAGTGCCGTAGCGCTGCCATAGCCACGGGCCTGGTTTATGGTGTCCGTTATTTGTTGAGCAAGGGTAAAATCGTCAGTATTCATCTGCAGATTAAGCGTATTATTCGTTCCGAAGGTGCTCTGTAATTCACGCTCAATAATCGCGCCGCCGGTAATACGTCCACCGTTTAACTGGTTCACCTGAACACTGCTTCCACCTGCCGCTGCACCGGCGCCGCCCACCAGAACGTTACCTTGCGCCAGCGCATAGACCTGGCTATCAACCCCCTTGAGCGGGGTCATCAGCAAGGTTCCGCCGCGCAGGCTTTTCGCATTACCCATTGATGAAACGACCACATCAATATTTTGACCCGCACGGGCAAAGGCCGGGAATTTTGCCGTTACCATCACCGCAGCGACATTTTTTAGCTGCATATTGGTGCCAGTAGGTACCGTGATACCTAGCTGGGAAAGCATATTATTGAGGCTCTGAGTGGTAAAAGGAGTCTGGGTCGTCTGATCGCCAGTGCCATCCAGCCCGACTACCAGGCCATAACCAATCAGGACGTTCTCACGAACGCCTTGTACTGTCGTCAGGTCACGGATCCTGTCCGCGAACACACCGCTGGTTAGCAATATGAGGATTAGCCCGAGTAAATATTTAACCATGAAATTCCTCGCTTACATCGGTGATACATTAAGGAAGAAACGTTGCAGCCAGCCCATATTCTGCGCCTCATTGATATATCCGTTGCCGACATATTCAATGCGCGCATCAGCAACATTGGTCGAAGCAACGGTATTGCTGCCGCTGATAGTCCGTGGGTTAACGACGCCCGAGAAGCGAATAAATTCTGTCCCCTGGTTAATAGCGATTTGTTTCTCGCCCACCACATGCAGGTTACCGTTAGCCAGTACCTGGTCGACGGTGACAGTCAGGGTGCCACTGAAGGTATTGGTGGCATTAGCCCCTCCTCTACCATTAAATGTGTTCCCACCCGAAACATCGAGGTTAGCTTTGTCATTACCAAATAAGCCCGAGAGATAACGGGGAGTCGTATCAAAACCAAGGTTAGCTTTGCCATCACGGCTGGCATTCGCCGATGAGCTCTTACTGGCGCTCACATTTTCCTGTAACTGAATAGTCAGCGTATCGCCAATATTACGCGGGCGACGGTCTTCAAATAATGGCTGATAACCATAGTTAACCGGTTGTGCGCTCTGAAATATTGAGCCATTCACTATCGGTGCAGGGCCCGGTGCCGGCTGTGCCGTAGTAGCACCTTCGACGAGCGGTTTTTGAGGTATAAAGGCACAGCCGCTAATCAAAAGCAGACTCAATATTGCGGGACGAAACACCATAGGGTTTTGCATGACTTTCATCTTCAGAAAACGGCAGTCAGGGCGACGAATCCCCCTGACTTACACTTTAGAGTTGCGACAGTTTTTGCAGCATTTGGTCAGTGGTTGAGACCGCTTTGCTGTTAATTTCATACGCACGTTGTACCTGGATCATATTAACCAGCTCTTCGGCGACATTAACGTTTGAGCTTTCAACATAGCCCTGCAATAACAGCCCTGCGCCATTTAAGCCCGGAGTTGTATCATTGGGAGCCCCTGAAGACTGGGTTTCAACATATAAATTTTCCCCTACGCTCTCCAGACCCGCATCATTAATAAAAGTGGTCAGACTTAACTGGCCTACTTGAACCGGTAAAGTCTGCCCCGGCACCGTAGCGCTAACCACACCATCACGGGCAATCGTCAGTTTCATAGCATTCGCCGGGATAGTGATAGCCGGCTGGATCTGAAAACCACTGGCCGTGGTTAACTGCCCATTAGGATCCATCTGGAATGAACCATCGCGGGTATAAGCCGCGGTTCCATCTGGCATCAGAACCTGGAAAAAACCTTGCCCGTTAATCGCCACGTCTTTGCTGTTATTAGTCTGGGTAGGGTTACCCTGGCTGTGCAGACGTTCGGTCGCAACAGGACGTACACCCGTGCCTATTTGCAAGCCTGAAGGGAGTGTCGTTTGCTCCGAAGACTGGGCTCCTGGCTGACGTACGGTCTGGTAAATCAAATCTTCAAATACAGCGCGCTGGCGTTTGAATCCATTGGTGGAGACGTTTGCCAGGTTGTTGGCAATGACATCCATATTGGTTTGCTGTGCATCAAGCCCTGTTTTAGCAATCCATAGAGAACTGATCATGTTGTTACCTTGTAAGAATAAGCCTGACGTCAGGTCACAGACAGCAACGTGTTAGCACGCTGTGCATTTTCATCGACACCCGAGATAATTTTCATCTGCATCTCAAAGCGTCGGGCATTGGCTATCATATCGGTCATGGCTTCTGCCGGTTTTACATTACTGCCTTCCAGAACGCCGGACAGCACGCGAACCGTTGCATCCGCGGGCAGTACCGCGCCACGCACGGCCTGAGCAGCATCATTGAGACGGAACAAACCATCATCACCGCGCACAACCTCTTGCGTACCGGCACTGACCAGTTTCAGACGCCCCACCGGACCAATTGTTTCAGGCCCGTCACCCGCATTAAGTACTGAAATTGTCCCGTCAGATGCCACTGTGACAGCGGCACCTTCAGGAACCGCTATCGGCCCGCCATCCCCCATCACCAGTCGGCCACCAATGGTTAACTGGCCGCCAGGGCTGACCTGGATATTACCGTTGCGGGTAAAAGCCTCCTGGCCATCTGCTCCCTGGACCACCAGCCAGCCGTCCTGCTGAATAGCCACATCCAAAGGGCGTGAGGTATAGTCCAGTTGCCCTGGCGTCATATCAGCACCTGGTGTCGAGGCAACAACTAACGTTCGGGTCGGTAATGACAGTCCTTCAACAGGAACAGCGCGCAAGGCATTAAGCTGGGCACGAAAACCAGGCGTTGAAGCATTGGCTAAATTGCTGGCGGTAACGGCCTGTTGGTTCAGGGTTTGGCTTGCCGCCCCCATCGCCGTATAGATAGCGTGATCCATTAAGTTTTTCCGTCAGACGCTTAGCGTAAGTTAACCAGGTTATTGAGGATCTGATCCTGGGTTTTGATAGTCTGCGCATTCGACTGATAGTTACGTTGAGCGACTATCATATTCACCAGTTCTTTACTCAGGTCAACGTTTGAGGCTTCCAGCGCGCCACTGGTCAGGGTACCGAAGTTACCGTTACCGGCAGTGCCCAGCAAAGCATTACCTGAAGCACGTGTTTCGCCCCAGACGTTATCGCCCTTGGCTTCGAGTCCACCAGGGTTTGCAAAGTTGGTCAGAACAATTTGCCCCAGCAACTGGCTTTGTTCGTTGGAGTACAGACCCATCAGATTACCGTCATCGTTAATCTGATAAGAAACTAAGTCACCCGGCTTATAGCCATTTTGACTGGAAGCAATCACATAGTTATCGCCGGTGTTTTGTTGCATGGAATTTCTGAAATCAAGTTCAAAAACGACCGGATCGGCACCACCGATCGTTCCACTGGTAACGCCAGCGGTGGTAATCCCTTCAACTAAGTTACCGTTAGTATCAAATTTCATCGTTGTAACAGGCTTGAAGGTGCTACCTGGGGCGCTGTTATCGAGAGAGTAGACATCCCAGCTATTGGCGGTTTTACCTTTGACAAAAAAGAGATTGATATCGTGGACGTTACCCTGAGTATCGAACACGGTAACAGAGGTTTTTTTGTTATAACTTTCGGTTTTAGCTGGATCAAACGTTTCCAGAACTGGCGCTTTATCCATCGAGTTCAGGTTAATCTGGACATGCGCGTTAGTGGTGGTTCTGGCTGGCATCAGGGTGTTAGGTACCGCTAATCCCACCGGGTCAGCACCTTGCTGGATAGTCGGTGGAACACCGGTAGCAGGATAGCCCGTTAACTGTAAGCCCTGCATATTGACGATATTACGGTTCTCATCCAGCTTGAACTGGCCGTTACGGGCATAAACAATTTGCCCGGTGCTGTCCACTAAACGGAAGAATCCATTCTTACTGATAGCCACATCCAAACCACGACCGGTACTGCTGGTGATGCCGTCATTAAAGTCCTGCATCACGTCGGCAACTTTTACGCCCAGGCCAGTCTTGGTTCCGGCAAACATATCGGCAAAAGCGACCGAACTGGATTTAAAACCGTAGGTTGCGGAGTTGGCAATGTTGTTACCAATCACATCCAGGTTAGCGGCTGCAGCATTCAGGCCGCTTATCGCTTGAGAGAACGACATGTCTTACTCCTGCTAAAATTATAGGGTTAAATGATCTGTCTGATTTCGTCGAGAGTACTGTTTCCGTAAGTTCCCAGGTCTAATAAGACATTGCCGTTACTGCGCACGACGCCATTGACCATGGCAAAGTTCAGCGGCTGGGCGACTAACTGAGTACCGCCATTAGTGGCATTGATAGAGACGGCATAGGCACCATCCGCTGCCGCAGAGCCATCGTCCAGAGTGCCATCCCAGCTAAAGGTATGAACACCGGCACTCAACCCACCTAAGTCGATAGTGCGTACAACCTTGCCATCTTTATCGGTAAGCGTTGCGGTGACTTTATCGGCACCCTGAACCAGTTCAACGCCAAAAGGCGTGGTGGTTTTGCTGCCAACCAGGACTTTATCACCCGGGATCATGACACCATGACCAATCAGGTTAGCGGCTTGTACTGACTGGTTATTGTTCAGCTGACCCGTGATGGCACCTAAGGTGGTATTCAGCTTTTCAATACCGCTTACGGTGCTGATTTGTGCGAGCTGAGTAGTCAGCTCATTGTTTTCCATCGGATTGGTGGGATCCTGATTTTTTAACTGTGCGACCAGCAACGTCAAGAAACTACCTTGTAAGTCAGATGCACTGTTACCCGCTACGTTGCCACTACCGGTCGTACTATTGACACCCGATGTGGTGGTATCATTTACCTTCACCGAAATAGACATTTGAGTTTCCTTTACTGGCCCAGTGTCAATGTTTTAAGCATCAGGCTTTTTGCGGTGTTAAACACCTCGACGTTCGCCTGATAACTGCGGGAAGCAGACATGCTGTTGACCATTTCACCGACAACATCAACATTCGGCATACGCACATAACCACTGGCATTTGCCAGCGGGTTACCCGGCTGATAAATCAGCTTATCCGGCGCATTGCTTTCTATTACCTGAGAGACTTTGACCCCACCGGTTGCCGCTCCCGGTGCAGCATCGACCTGAAATACCACCTGTTTAGCACGGTAAGGCTGGCCATCAGGTCCGGTTGCGCTATCTGCGTTAGCAAGGTTACTCGCCGCCACATTCAGCCGTTTCGACTGGGCAGCCATGGCGGAACCCGCAATATCAAATACATTCAGTAAAGCCATGGGTTACCCTTGTTGTAGCACGGACATCATGCTTTTAATTTGTCCGTCTAATACCCTCAGATTCGTTTGATAACCTAATGTGTTATCTGAAAACTGTGCACGTTCACGGTCCATATCGACGGTATTACCATCCAGCGCAGGCTGGTCAGGTACGCGGTAAAGAAGACCTAAGGAAGGAGAAGAGTGGGTTTCAACAGGGATATGACGCGCAGAAGTCGTGGTGAGTGAAAGACCACCTCCATCAACACGGCCACGGGCTAATACTTTTTTCATCTCACTGGCGAAATCGATATCACGCGCCTGAAACCCGGGGGTATCGGCATTGGCAATATTCGCGGCGAGGATTTCCTGACGCTGAGCACGCAGATTAAGCGCTTCTTGCTGGAACCTGAGCGCGGCATCTAATTTATCGAGCATGTTCCCTCCATGTTTCACAGAATAAGGAATAGGACAAAGCTTAAAGTGACAGAGCTCCGCTTGATGGGAAGAATAAGCAACAAATACCGTGCTATTTGTTGCATTGGCGAAATCACCGGACGCGTAAAATTGCCTCACGGAGATAAGGAGAACGATAATGCGCTATCTGAGTTTGGGAATTGCTTTTGCCGCTATCATGGCCAGCCAGTTCAGCTACGCCTCTGACATCAAAACACAACTACTCCCCTATTTTCAGCAACGGCTGGCGGGTGTCAGCGACGAGGTCAGTATCGAATTAAAAACCTCCCCGACCCATCTTCTGCGCTGTGAAAATCCGGTATTTTCGACGCCTGCAAATAGTCGGCTATGGGGAAATATTAGTGTGCTGATGCGCTGCGGTAGCGATAAACGTTTTATTCAGGTTCAGGTTGGAGCTATAGGCCATTATGTCGTCGCTACCCGTTCAGTACCACGAGGTACAATACTGGATAGTCAGAGCCTGACCCTGAAACGTGGAAAGCTGGAAAATTTACCGGCTCAGGCACTCACCCTGACTGAACAAGCCGTTAATGCTGTCACACTGCGTGATATTACCCCTGATATGCCGTTAACACGGTCAATGATTCGACAGCCATGGCTGGTCAAAGCCGGGCAGCAAGTTCAGGTGGTGGCCAGTGGAGAGGGTTTTAGCGTGAATAGTGAAGGACGTGCTCTGAACAATGTTATTGCCGGTCAGCAGGCTCGTGTTCGCCTGAACTCTGGTCAGATTATCAGCGGTAAGGTCGATGCTGATGGGAATATTCTGATTAATCTGTAATCTTTTTAAAGATTCTGTCACAGTTGCCGATAGTACCTTTAGCATAAATAATTGGCTCTTACGCCACCAGCATCTCGGTGAGGAAAACATAATGAGCATTGATCGTACATCCGCGTTAAATCCGGTCAGTAGCGTACAGCATCGCGAAACTAACGATAATCCCGCGCTACAAAATAGCCCGGAGAAATCGCTTTCAACTAACAGCACCAGCGTGCAACTCAGTGATGCACAAGCCAAGTTAATGCAACCCAGTGACGGTGATATTAATCTGGATCGCGTAGAAGCACTGAAAGCGGCTATTCGTAATGGTGAAGTGAAGATGGATACCGGTAAAATTGCCGATGCTTTACTTCAGGACACCCGCAACGCTTTGTTGGATAAATAACCGTGACGCGATTGCCAGAAATTCTGAGCCAAATAGCAAACGTACTCAACTCACTGGAAGCAGTGATGAATACGGAGCAACAACAGCTGTCAGCGGGCCAAATCAATGGCAGCGCGCTACAGCGTATCACTGAAGATAAAAGCTCACTCCTGGCGACGCTCGATTATCTCGAAACACTGCGTCTGGCGGAACAAAAGACGGTGGTTACTCAACCGGCAGAAACAGAAGTACAGTGGCAAGCTATACGACAACATATTCAGCGACTCGGGGAGATTAATCAGCATAACGGCTGGCTACTCGAGTCCCAGCGCGAACATACAGAACAGGCGCTGGCTATTCTTAAGCCACATCAGGCTCCTGAGTTTTATGGCGCTGACGGTCAAGCCAAATCCGTGGTTAACCCAGCGAATAAAAAAGCCGCCTGGTGATATAGCACTGCATGCCATCGCTGGTCCTGTCTGCGACCAGCTTTCATGGCATCTATTTATAATGCTTTAAGAATTTTCACTGTTTCTGCTATATCTATCTCATCTTCTGAAAAGACAAGTTCGCTATTTTGAAAAGTAGTGATGGCAAGTTTTTGCAGACTACGCATTTTACTGTTCCCGGCACTCTCTTTCGGACGAATATTGTTCATCAGTAATCCTACTGATAAGACCGTATTCTCTTTATCAACTTTTGCTTCCGCAGGGACTTCTTCGCTATACACCCTGAAGGATTTAATCGCAGTAATTTTGACTTGTTCGCCCGCAATAAAAATATACTTGCTGGAGGCTAAGACTTTAACCTTAAAAGCAGACAAACCTTTGTTATTGGTTCCAGGTTCAAACGTAACCGCTGCGCCCTTCTTAATCAGTTCAGGATTCGTGACTTTAATAATGTGAAAATAGCGGTTATCACCGTCTTCATCTTTGATAAATCCAAACCCTTTATCTTCAAACCAGGTTGTGATTGTTCCGTTCATTGTGCTACCACCTAATTAACTTATTATTTTCTAAAATTTTTCGTGTTGCTTAAGCTGACCCGGGCCGCATTATACCGAACGTCGGGCAAAATCTTTGAGTTTGAAACCCAGCAGCATCAAGGTTGCAAAGTAGGATCCGGCTCCGACAACCACGACCAGTATTAACCGTGATAAGCGATAGAACATCGAGCCAGTATCCCAGGATGGCAACAACATCAGCATTCCGATAAGCACCCCGGACATCACCAGTACAGCTACCAGCAGACGGGCTAAAAACTTTCCCCAGCCTGGGTGCGGTCTGAAAATATCTTGTTTACGTAATTGCCAGTATAGCAAAGCCGCATTAAGACAGGCCGCCAGACCAATTGACAGTGATAATCCCGCATGTTTTAGCGGACCGATAAATGCCAGGTTCATCAGCTGAGTGATAATAATCGTGACAATAGCAATTTTCACCGGGGTTTTAATATTCTGACGTGAATAGAACCCCGGCGCTAATACTTTCACTGCAATCAACCCTAATAATCCGACGGAATAGGCTACTAAGGCTCGCTGGGTCATCAACGCATCAAAGGCAGTAAAATTACCATACTGAAACAGTGAAACGACGAGCGGCTGCGCCAGAATGCCGAGTGCCACTGAAGAAGGCAGAGCCAGTAAAAAACAGAGTCGCAGCCCCCAGTCCATCAGTCGGTTATAACCTTCATGATCGCCTGATGAATAACTTTTAGCCAGTGACGGCAGCAGGATAGTCCCGAGAGCGACACCCAGTACTCCGGCAGGAAACTCCATCAAGCGATCGGCGTAGTACATCCAGGAGACCGAACCGGATGCCAGAAACGAGGCGAAAATCGTGTTTATTATCAGTGAAATTTGACTGACGGAGACACCAAGAATAGCCGGTCCCATCAGTTTTACGACTCGCAGAGAACCCGTGTCTCTGAAGTTGATTCGCGGCAATACCAGCATGCCGATTTTCTTCAGATAGGGTAACTGATACGCGAGCTGTAGTACTCCGCCTACCGTTACCGCCCAGGCAAGAGCAAGGATCGGCGGATCAAAATGCGGTGCCGCAAAGACAGCGAACAGGATCATACTGACATTCAGTAACGTCGGCGCAAATGCCGGGACTGAGAAACGATTCCAGGTATTGAGTATCGCCCCAACTAAAGAGGCTGAAGAGATCAGTAAAATATAAGGAAAGGTTATCCGCAACAGGCTCGATGTCAGCGCAAACTTATCGGCGTCATCGGTAAATCCTGGTGCCGTTGCCATGATAACCCAGGGGGCGGCAATCATGCCCACAATGGTAATTAACGCCAGAACCAGAGTTAATAACCCGGCAACATAAGCGACAAACAGGCGGGTATCTTCAAGATCCTCGCGGCTTTTATACTCTGCCAGAATCGGCACAAATGCCTGAGAAAAGGCCCCCTCGGCAAAAATACGTCGTAACAGATTGGGGAGTTTAAATGCGACAAAAAAGGCATCGGTTGCCATACCGGCACCAAAGACTCTGGCAACAATAGCATCACGTACAAATCCGAGTACGCGGGATACCATGGTCATTGAACTGACCGCCGCCAGTGATTTTAATAAGTTCATTGAATTCGTGATTCCACAAGCAATCAACCTGAATAGCAGGCATCAGATAACCTGACAACCTCACCCCGATGTCACCACCGGTTATAGGTTGCAGGCCAAACGAATAAAGAGTGTTATCGCATCCAGATAGCGTCAACGCGGCATAGTCTACCGATACATTACTGAAATGCTACTAAGAGATGTTACAGAATTATTTAGACGATATAACGTCCTTCAATAAGTCTTCTATGATCCTCTGTGCCAGTATCGCCTGTTCACCCGCGGTTTCCGGTACGGTCTGATTAGCAACACAATCAATAAAGTGTTTAGCGCAGCCAGCGAAACCGCGTTGCTCCAGAATACTCTGCCAGCCCGGAACCGGGAGCTCAACCACCCCAGCACCGCGTTCTTCACGCCACTGCCGCATATCCGTAACATCATAGAGCCCGCCATCCGTGACAGCCTGTACCCATTCACGCTGACTACCGGCACAACGATGCATACTGGTGGTTATCAATACATTGTCGCGGCGAAAGTGATGTTCGGCGTACAATAACTGTCCTTGTTCATTGGCATGCAGTAGTCCCCCCTGTAAAACAGCCTGTTGTCCACCCAACCAAAGTGCTGTATCAACTACGTGCAGATAGTCATCCAGCAAAGTGAATCGAACATCATGCGGCCCGACGCTATTAAGCCGGTGTTTATCCATTCTCAGGGAGGATACTGAACCCAGCTGTTGTTTCAGAGCCAGATACTGGGGAGCAAAACGACGGTTAAAACCGACCATCAGAGTACGTTTTTTCTTTGCAGCCAGAGCAACCAGTTGCTCTGCTTCAGCCAGATTATCGGCAAGGGGTTTGTCTACACAGACATCGACTCCGGCTTCAAGTAGCTCGCGTACCACCGCAAAATGGGAACGAGTACTGCTGTGGACAAAAACAGCATCACAGACACTGGCAAGGGCAGGTAACGAAGAGGCATAAGGAATACGGTACATGTCGCAAACAGGCAGCGCAGTGGCTTTGGTCGGTGAAAACGCTGCCACCACCTGCCAGTCAGGTGATGCGGTTAAAACCGGTAACCATGCTTTCTGTGCAATACCACCTAAACCGACAATTCCGACCCGTAATTTACTCATCGATTACTCTCCTGAATGATTCAACAATACCGCAAGCTGTTGTTTTAAATCAGCCACTTCGGCTTCCAGTACACTCACACGTTCTTCAAGTTCAGATGCCACAGGCTCCTGAGTGTCAACAGTAAGATCCTGTGCCTCAGCAGCACCACTGAACAGCTGCTGATAACGGCTTTCACGCTTACCGGGTTCACGCGCCAGACGTACGACAAAAGGACCATCTTCACGCTGTGCCAGATTTTCCAGTGAGGTTTCCAGTTGCGCCATATCATTGAATTCAAACATACGGGTGGTACGTCCGCGTAGTTCACCCGGCGTCTGAGCGCTACGCAGTAATAACGTGGTGACAATCGCCACCTCTGCCGGAGAAAACTTTAAGTTCCCAAACTCAGAGTTACAGAAGCGTTGTTCATATTTAGTGACGCGATTACCAAAGCCCGTGACCGTACGCAGATAACGGCGTTTCGCCAGTTCATCGAGTGTTTCCTGTACTTCGCGTTCGCTCAGATTCATGACCGGTTCGCGGTTTGTTTTCTGATTACAGGCGACCACAATGCCGTTGAGCGACATCGGGTACTGTTCCGGAGTCGTGACCTGTTTTTCCAGCAGACTACCTATCACTCGAGCTTCTACTGCGGTGAACTGATGTTTCATCTTTTATCCTTAGCGACCAGAGAGCCAGTTTTTATTCGTCAGCGCGGTTAAAACGTGATCCTGCCATTGCCCGTCAATCAGTAAATAGTCTTTAGCATACCCTTCTTTTTCAAAACCCAGGCGTGCCAGCAAATCACCACTACGCTGATTATGTGGCATATAATTAGCCATAATACGATGCAATGACTGCACGCGGAACATATAACGTGTGGTCGCGGTAAGTGCCTCGAACATCAGCCCTTGCCCCTGGGATTTATCACCAAGCGAATAACCGAGATAGCAGGCGTTAAATGCCCCGCGCACCACATTAGAATAATTTGCCACACCGAGTATCTCTTTTTCGTCTGCATCCATCAGAGCAAAATAAAAGGCACTCTGTTGCTGATGCATCTCTTCCATCATGGCCAGACGCGCCTGCCAGCCTGAATGTGAATAATAACTTTCATCACGATACGGTTCCCATGGCTTCAGGAACTGACGATTTTCAGCATAATAGTCCGCCAGTCGCCAGGCATCGCGCTCATAAACCAGCCTCACTACCATTCGGTCTGTCGCTAACCGGATTTTAGGCACGTTATTGCGATAACCAAACATGTTATTCCACCCTTTCATTTTACCTGACCCGGACTGATGCCATTACCTTGCCTGTGACCTGATTAAGTGACGATAAAAAAATTCATCACGATGAAAAATTTAACTCAATGTCATAGAACGATAAAAAAATATTATCTTGTGTCGGCTATTAAAAATAGAGTCCAGGAGCGAAAATACAGGCTAAATAATTCAGCTCCTGCCAGGCACTACGCAGATGACCTGATTGAAGTCATATTCAGATAGTTTGAAGTATGATGGGCAATAAATATTCCCAGGAGGGGAAATGTCGCGTGTATCGCAGGCGAGGCGCCTTGGTAAATATTTTCTATTATTAGATAATATGCTGGTTGTACTCGGTTTTTTCGTTGTTTTCCCTTTGATTTCAATCCGCTTTGTTGACCAGATGGGGTGGGCAGCCTTGATGGTCGGTATTGCCTTAGGGTTACGTCAGTTGGTACAGCAAGGGCTGGGGATTTTTGGCGGGGCGATTGCTGACCGACTGGGCGCGAAACCAATGATTGTCACCGGAATGCTATTGCGTGCTGCCGGATTCGCCTCAATGGCTGTCGCGGATCAACCCTGGTTACTCTGGTTATCCTGCATTCTCTCCGGCCTCGGCGGCACCTTATTTGATCCACCGCGCGCCGCTTTAGTCATTAAACTGGTTCCTCCTGCACAACGCGGGCGATTTTTCTCGTTGTTATTAATGCAGGATAGCGCGGGAGCCGTTATCGGTGCCTTGCTGGGAAGCTGGTTACTGCAATTCGACTTTTCCCTGGTCTGTGCGACCGGTGCAGTGATTTTTATTCTCTGTGCGCTGGTGAATCTCTGGCTATTACCGGCCTATAAACTGTCGACTATCCGCACGCCCATACGCGAAGGAATGCGCTTTGTTCTCAAAGATAAACGCTTTGTTATCTATGTCCTGACGCTCACAGGCTATTTCATGCTGGCCGTCCAAGTGATGCTGATGCTTCCTATCATGGTCAACGATATCGCCGGAACCCCCGCTGCGGTAAAATGGATGTATGCCATTGAAGCGGCCCTGTCCCTGACCCTGCTCTACCCTATTGCTCGCTATAGCGAAAAACGTTTCAGCCTGGAACAACGCCTGATGGCAGGACTATTTCTGATGACCGTCAGTATGATCCCAATGGGTTTAACCAGTTCTCTGCAACAGTTGTTCTCGTTGATTTGTCTTTTCTATATTGGCTCAATCATCGCGGAACCCGCTCGTGAGACACTCAGCGCTTCGCTGGCAGATTCTCGCGCCAGAGGAAGCTATATGGGCTTTAGTCGGCTTGGTCTCGCCTTCGGCGGCGCTTTAGGCTATACCGGCGGCGGCTGGTTATTCGATACCGGCAAAGAATTTGGCCAGCCGGAACTCCCCTGGGTCATGCTCGGTATTATTGGCATAATTACTCTGATTATCCTCTGGTGGCAATTTTTACCTGAGCATGAAAAACCACCCATTTCCGAATCAAATAAATTACATTAAACCAACATGTTATCAGTAACCCACGTCTGGGCGCTCCAATACAGCCCGGGCAATTTGCAAAATAACGGCTAACGCAAACCGATAAAATCACGTTCAGCGATGAACAAAGTGGTATCGAGGGTGTCTGTTAAGACAGGCGATTTTGCTTCATCAGGCTTTCAGAATGAACGGAATCGTAGCCATGACAGCCCCTGCGCTGGCAGCGCCTGTCATGATAACGTTGTGGATGAGGATGTAGATGAAAAGGTTTTTTTTGACTGCCGTATTGGCACTGGGAGCTTTACTTGTCGGGTGTAATCAGCTCACGCAGTATCAGGTGAGTGAACAAGCCATCAATCAGGCACTGGAGAAACACAATCATTTTTCAAAAAACATCGGTTTGCCAGGCGTCGCTGACGCCCAAATTACACTGACCAATTTAGTCAGTCAGATAGGCCGCGAAGAACCGAACAAAATCATGTTAAGTGGCAAGGTTGGCCTGGATATTTCCTCCCTTTTTGGTAGTCAAAAAGCGACTGTTGCGCTCAAAATGAAAGCCCAGCCGGGTTTTGATAAAGAGACGGGTGCTATTTACCTGCGTGAAGTTGAAATTATTGATAGCCAGATAGAACCGGAAAAAATGCAGGGTATTCTGCAAACCCTTATGCCTTATCTTAGCCAGTCATTACGCAGTTACTTTAATCAGAATCCAGCCTATGTTCTGAGTGACAGCCACAGCAAAGGCGAAGCGCTGGCGAAAAAGCTCGCAAAAGGGATTGAGGTTCGTCCCGGAGAAATTGTGATTCCCTTTACTAACTGACTCGCCCTTAATCAGAGCGTAGTGACTGCGCTCTGATGTTTTTATTGCGATAAGTGATGCAAACGAAAACGTTTCCGCATATCCTTGGTACCCGGCATAAACTTGTAGCAATCTGCTTTCCCTATCTTGCGCCGGAGCACATTCATGACCGTATTATCCCAGGTATTAAAAATTCGCCGCCCTGACGACTGGCATATTCATCTGCGTGATGGTGAAATGCTCAAAACCGTGGTGCCCTATACCAGCCAGGTTTATGGTCGCGCAATTGTCATGCCTAATCTTGTGCCCCCAATTACTACCGTTGAAGCCGCTATTAGCTATCGTCAGCGTATTCTTGATGCCGTACCCGCAGGGCAAAAATTTGAACCCTTAATGACCTGCTATCTGACCGACACCTTGGATCCCGCGGTTCTTGAACAGGGTTTTAATCAAGGGGTCTTTACTGCGGCTAAGCTCTACCCTGCTAATGCCACCACAAATTCCAGTCATGGCGTCACCAGTACAGCAGCGATTATGCCCGTGCTGGAACGGATGCAAAAAATTGGCATGCCATTGCTTATCCATGGTGAAGTTACTCATGCTGATATCGATATTTTCGACCGCGAAGCGCGTTTTATTGAAACCGTGCTGGAACCACTGCGTCGCCAGTTACCGGCACTGAAAGTGGTATTTGAGCATATCACCACCAAAGATGCGGCCCAGTATATCGAGAGCGGTAACTCACTGATTGGTGCCACGATTACGCCGCAGCACTTGATGTTTAACCGTAACCATATGCTGGTAGGCGGTATCCGTCCGCACCTCTATTGTCTGCCGATTTTAAAACGCAGTGTGCATCAGCAAGCCTTGCGTGAACTGGTCGCCAGCGGTTGTTCTCGTGTATTCCTCGGGACGGACTCAGCCCCACATACTCAGGCCCGTAAAGAATCCAGCTGTGGCTGTGCAGGATGTTTTAACGCACCTTCAGCGCTGGGTGCCTATGCCACTGTCTTTGAAGAAATGAATGCTCTGGAACACTTTGAGGCGTTCTGCTCGCTCAATGGTCCGGCATTCTATGGACTGCCGGTCAATGAAGAAACGATTGAGTTAGTGCGTGTGGCCGAGAAAATGCCAGCACAGATAACCAGTCCTGATGGTGATATCGTCCCGTTCCTCGCTGATGAAGACGTTCTCTGGTCGATAAAAGGTTAACTTTTTAATTACGTCTATTGTGTTGTCAATAATGATACTGTATATGTATACAGTATCATTATCGGAGGCCATTATGCGTATTGAAGTGACCATCGCCAAAACTACCGTTTTACCCGCCGGTGCCGTTGATGCCCTCGCCGGGGAACTCTCCCGTCGTATTCAGCATGCCTGGCCCGACATCTCGACCGAAGTTCAGGTGCGTCTTGCAAGCAGCAACCAGCTCTCTGTGCTGGGCGGTGCCAAAGAAGATAAAACCCGTATAAGCGAAATCCTTCAGGAAACCTGGGAAAGTGCTGACGACTGGTTCAGCGCAGAATAATACCCGTCATCAGAATATCTGCCGACTCCATTCCCCTGGTCGGCAGTTCACGTTAAGATTTTGTTCCCAGTATTTAAAATAATTTTAATCTATTGATTTTAATATCATATCAGAAAATAAAGCACTCACACCGTGCAAGATATCCGTATATTCTTCGGGCTCTTTCTGTTGTTTTTTCTCATTTTAAGCATAAAAAACAATCAATTAGTTTAAATCTATTTGTATGTCACAGGTAAATGATGTTAGAAAGTATTACCGGGCGCGTATTTACTCCGCCTTTCTTTTAGAGAGTTGATATACTTAATCTTGTTTCACCTTTATCTTGCATGAACCTCACAAGTCGTTGTCTTCTTACACGTTATAAGGGGTTATGATGGAAAAAAATAAAGATGTTATTCAAACACATCCCCTCATTGGATGGGATATCAGTACGGTAGACAGTTACGACGCAATGATGCTACGCCTGCACTACCTGACATCTAATAATCAGAAGCAAGATGAAACTGAAATCGGCCAGACGCTATGGCTCACCACCGATGTCGCCAGACAATTTATTTCGATCCTTGAAGCCGGAATAGCCAAAATTGAGTCCAGTGAGTACCAGGTCAGTGACTATCGTAAACACTGACGGCTGTATCCCTCGTTCCGGTTAATCGTTGTAGCTTAAGTAAGTCAGTACGACAATCTCAAGATGATGTTTGCCAGCCATCGAGGGGGGCACAGCCTGTCCCCTCGCCATTCAAAACGGGGCACTTTAACGGTGCCTTTGCCATTTTTATCCCCACAGAAATTGCATGAATGCGCCGAATTAATTACCCTCTCTGAAGTAAAAAATTCCAGTGACTCCCGGAACGCTGTAAGCAGCTTAGCTGCCCCCTCTTCGGGAAGCTTCAGTTTGACAGGCACATAATGAGAAAAACCATGAAATATGATCTTATCATCGTTGGCAGCGGGTCTGTTGGCGCTGCCGCAGGTTGTTATGCAGCCAATTCTGGCCTGAAGGTGCTGATGATTGACAGCGCCCATCCTCCTCATACAGAAGGAAGTCATCATGGTGACACTCGCCTGATGCGCCATGCCTATGGTGAAGGGGAAAAATATGTACCGCTAGTATTGCGTGCTCAGAAGCTGTGGGATGCGCTGGCTGAGATGAGTGGCGAGAAGATATTCCATCGTACCGGGGTTATCAATGTCGGCCCGACTGATTCGTTGTTCATTAAAAATATCGCCCAAAGTGTCGAAAAATACGCGTTACCTGTCGAAAGAATGGACGCGGAAGCCGTTCAGGCACGCTGGCCAGAAATTCAGATCCCCGCTGATTACATTGGCCTTTTTGAAGCTGACTCTGGCGTACTAAAAAGTGAAGTGGCGGTTGAGACCTATATTCGTCTGGCGAAACAGGGGGGAGCAGCTCAGCTGTTTAACTGCCCTGTGACTGAAATCTTGCATCAGGATGACGGCGTCACTGTTATCACAGCCGAAGGCAACTATCAGGGCGCTAAACTGTTAATCAGTGCCGGTACCTGGGTGAAAAAACTGCTGCCAGAATTACCCATCACGCCAGTGCGTAAGATTTTTGCCTGGCATCAGGCTGATGGTCGTTACAGCGAAAATAACCGCTTCCCGGCATTTACTGCCGAAACGCCAAATGGTGACCAGTATTACGGCTTCCCGTCAGAAGATAACGAGTTAAAGGTCGCTAAACATAATGGCGGGCAGGTTATCGACTCACCAGAGCAAAGAGTGCCCTTCGGACGAATGCCTGGTGATGGTATGGAAGTCTTTCCGTTCCTGCGTGATTTCCTACCCGGTATTGGCTGTTGTTTACACGGTGCTGCTTGCACCTATGATAATACACCGGACGAAGACTTCATTATTGATACCCTGCCAGAACATGCTAATACCTTGATTATTACGGGCCTGAGTGGCCATGGTTTTAAATTTGCGTCTGCATTAGGCGAAATTGCCTGTCAGTTTGCTCTGGGTAAAGAATCTGCGTTTGATTTATCACCCTTCTCCCTGTCTCGTTTTAATAAAATATAATCTCTTTGTGTGGTGGTAATGCCACCACACCTCCCCAGAAATAGTCTTATCCAGCCCTCAGTAATAAACCTCTCTCGTGAAAAGCCACAGTAATACGATTATCTTATCTCTCTCATAAACCGTATTTACACTGAAGAAAACTGACAATAAAAAACAAATAAACAGTTATATGTACAAATATCAAGAACAACTCAAACTGCAATAAAACCGTAAAATATCAATAATCTTGCATTAGATTTCGATAAAACAGAAAAAGAACCACCATTATCAATCAAATTTTATGAAAGACATTATTTATATTTAATTAGCGATATTTTTAAGTTGATTTAAAGAATGTGGATCGTCTAAGGTTCGTTTTAATTTCGTGTAAACCGGATGTTAAATTATGCAATGGCGAAACTCGCCACAACGCTACGGCCATATCTCAGTTTTAATTCACTGGTTAGTTGCAATAACCGTGTATGGCATGTTTGCGCTGGGCTTATGGATGGTGACACTCAGCTATTATAGTGACTGGTATCATAAAGCACCGAACTTACATAAAAGTATCGGTATTACATTAATGCTGGTAATGGTCATTCGCGTGATCTGGCGGTTTATTTCACCGCCCCCCCCGGCATTAAAAAGTTACTCGCGCCTGACGCGTATCGCCTCAGTCGCGGCACATATTTTGCTCTACACCCTGTTATTTAGCATTTTGCTTAGCGGTTATTTCATTTCAACTGCTGATGGCAAAGGTATCAGTGTGTTTGGCTTGACCGAGATCCCGGCAATCTTTGCCGCGGGTGCAACCCAGGCTGATTTAGCGGGAAGCATCCACCTTTGGCTGGCCTGGGGAGTATTAATTATTTCCCTGTTACATGGCCTGGCCGCACTAAAACATCATTTTATTGATAAAGATGCCACCCTCAAACGAATGCTGGGTAAAGCGTCCCGTTAACTATGGAGTAAGACAATGAAAAAAATCCTGCTGGGTACTACTTTAGCCGCTCTGTTATTCTCTGCCGGTTCTGCTGTTGCAGCCGACTATAAAATTGACAGTGAACACTCCACCGTCAGTTTCCGTATTCAGCACCTGGGCTATAGCTGGTTGAATGGTGCATTCAACGATTTCAGCGGTAACTTCAGCTATGACGAGAAAGATCCGTCGAAGGACAAAATCAACGTCACCATCAAGACTACCAGCGTTGACACTAACCACGCTGAGCGTGACAAGCACTTACGCAGTAACGATTTCCTGAGCGCAGACAAGTTCCCTGAAGCGACCTATGTTTCGACCGGGGTAACAAAAGAAGCTGACGCCCTTAAAATTGACGGTAATCTGACGCTTAACGGTGTCACTAAGCCTGTAACCTTGACGGCAGAACTGGTCGGCCAAGGTGATGACCCTTGGGGTGGCAAGCGTGCAGGATTTGAAGCACAGGGTAAATTTAAGCTGAAAGATTTTAATATTAACAGCGATCTGGGGCCTAAATCACAAGAAGTTGAATTAACGATTTCTGTGGAAGGTATTCAGCAGTAGTAAAGCCAATGCTCTCCCGTCACCGGGAGAGCATTATATTTCACTCAGGATCGGGAATACCTAAAGTAGTATTGAGTAATCCGCGTGATTTATTGAAGATTTTATTGCCATTCTCACGACCTGCACGACGACGACGCTGCTCTTCTGGTGACAAGACCAGTTCTTCCCTGCAGATATCACTGCAGCAACCATTGAATTTCTCAGCACAGCTCGGGCACTGAATAAACAGCAGATGGCAGCCATCGTTTTTACAATTGGTATGGCTATCACAGGCGGTGCCGCATTGGTGGCAATGCGCAATCACGTCATCGGAGATACGCTCCCCCATCCGCTCATCAAAGACAAAGTTCTTACCGATAAAACGCACCGGCAACTCTTGTTCACGCGCCTTACGCGCATACTCAATAATCCCGCCTTCAATATGATAAACATTCTCGAAGCCATTATGACGCATAAAGGCACTCGCTTTTTCACAGCGAATTCCTCCGGTACAGTACATGACTATTTTTTTGTCTTTATCATCCGAGAGCATCTCAACCGCTTTCGGTAACTGCTCGCGGAAGGTATCGGCCGGGATTTCCATCGCATCGCTAAAATGCCCGACTTCGTATTCGTAGTGGTTACGCATATCGACAAAAACAGCCTGGGGATCATCCAGCATTTCATTGACTTGCGCGGCATTGAGATACTCACCGACATCGCTGGCATCAAAGGTCGGGTCATCAATGCCATCAGCCACAATGCGATCGCGTACCTTCATACGCAATACCCAGAATGACTTACCATCGTCCTCGAGGGCGATATTCAGGCGTAAGTTATTCAGTGCGGGATGGAACGCGTAAATCATCGCTTTAAATGCCGCTACCCGGCTCTGAGGCACGCTAATCTGCGCATTGATACCTTCATGAGCCAAATAAACCCGACCAAATACATCGAGTTGAGTACAGGCTTGATAAAGTGAATCGCGCACAATTTGTGGTTCTTCAAGAGTAAAATATTTATAGAATGAGATAGTGGTACGCGGCTCGGTTTCAGCCAGCATACGTTCACGTAAAGCCTCATTCGATATGCGGTTATGTAACACTGGCATGGTGTTCACTCTGCAATCATTAAAAAGGGCCTGCATCATAAAGCAAAAAACAGCAATTTACATCTATCCCTTTTGAGCTACATTTTATTTATTGATTGCGAAAGAACATGTTAGAGCGGAAGTTTTTGATACAAAATTTAGCTTAGTGACAAAAAAATGTCACAATAGGTGGCTAAAAAGATCTAATAATAATGAAGAAAAGGTTAGCAATGACAAACTTACCACAATTCTCACGCGCATTAC
Organism: Klebsiella sp. BIGb0407; assembly: GCF_024807845.1. Lineage (GTDB taxonomy): Bacteria > Pseudomonadota > Gammaproteobacteria > Enterobacterales > Enterobacteriaceae > JGM124. The sequence goes on along the minus strand of NZ_JANUEQ010000008.1, from coordinate 144,362 downwards.
TCCACCCTCGCTACTGGGGAGTCTGGTTTGGAATCGGCCTGTTATACCTTCTGGTACAACTTCCTTATCCACTGTTGTACCGATTTGGTTGTGGATTAGGCCGCCTGTCAATGCGTCTGATGAAGCGTCGCGCTAGTATTGTCCGCCGTAATCTGGAGTTGTGCTTCCCGGATATGACAGTCGATCAACGGGAAAAGATGACCGTGACTAACTTTGAATCACTGGGTATGGGGCTCATCGAGACCGGTATGGCATGGTTCTGGCCCACAGAGCGTATTAACCACTGGTGCCACTATGATGGAGCGGAAAAGGTAAAAAAAATCCAGGCGTCAGGTCAGGGAGTCTTACTGATCGGCGTTCATTTTTTAACGCTTGAACTGGGAGCACGCATTTTTGGCATTAAAACGCCGGGTATTGGCGTTTATCGGCCGAATGATAATCCGGTCATCGACTGGATACAGACCAAAGGCAGAATGCGTTCTAATAAAAGCATGTTAGACAGAAAAGATCTGAAAGGAATGATCCGGGCGCTTAAGCAAGGCGAAATTATCTGGTATGCCCCCGATCATGACTATGGGCCTCGTGGCAGCGCTTTTGTCCCATTTTTCGCCGTAGAGCAAGCCGCCACCACTACCGGCACCTATACTCTGGCAAAACTATCCGGGGCCAGTATCGTTCCCTTTGTTCCGCGCCGTTTACCCGGCGGTAAAGGTTATGAACTCACCATCCTGACACCGGAGTGCTCACCGCCACTCGAAAGCCCGGAAGAGACTGCTCGCTGGATGAACGGAATTATTGAACACTGTATCAATATGGCTCCGGAGCAATATATGTGGCTTCATCGTCGCTTCAAGACTCGCCCCGAAGGAGTACCAGACAGATATTTGTAGTCTTCTTAATCGCTTATAATCCTAATCCACTGCGGGCAAAGTAGAGAATACTTCGCCCGCTACCACAACGAATCCCCCTGTCAGATAGCAACTATCCGTACTTGATTCCAGGACGTACTATCCCGCACTGATCCGACAACATCTGTCACACATTACTTTTTTTCTTTCAGTCATACTTCAAGAGAATCTTGGTCTATGATTTCTTTATATCCCACCCTATCCGGAGAAAAAATATGACCCTCTATATCACCCTCGATGAAGCTATTGATGCTGCCCGAGAACTGTTTCTTGCCGAAAACCCAGAACTGGATGAAGAGAGCAGTAATATTGAGCAATTCAATATCCAGAAATATGTAATGCAGGACGGCGATATCATGTGGCAGGCTGAGTTTTTTGCCAGTGAGGAGGACAGCGGAGAGTGTCTGCCCGCATTAAGCGGAGCGGCAGCACAGAGTGTTTTCGATGGTGACTATGATGAAGTTGAAATTCGTCAGGAGTGGCTGGAGGAGAATACCCTGCACGAATGGGACGAAGGCGAGTTTCAGCTCGATCCTTCCCTGGATACTGAAGAGGGGCAAAGTGCCGCTGATGAATGGGACTATCGTTAAGCCTTACTCATATGGCCCGTGGCTCGCATCAATAGGCAGTAACAGGGTGTCGAAGACCAGTGAAAATGGCAAATCCAGGACCGTAAGATAGCGCCATGCGCTATCACGCATATCCCACTGTACGCCAGGGTAATACTGGTTACCGTGTCCTTGACCCGGTACTGTTCGGCTGATGATACTGCCACAACCAGTGAGCAAACTAGTCACCAGTATTACCATTATGATTTTTAACAATTTTTATTCCTGCTGACATAAAAGATGCCGCAATTGAGCTGATGAAAAAATACCGACCTGATGGTCGGTATTGGTTGAGTATCCCGGCGATAATATCATAATGGCAGAGCCGGTTATCTTTCATCCCGGCGCTACACGATTATTATGATTTCACGGATAATGCCAAGGGGTTAAGGGCAACCTGCTGGTAGCTCTTCACCCAGGATGAATAACGTTGTGGGTTCGCCCATACGCGATAATGTAAACGTGACATTGTCACAGGATCGCTTAATAGCACCAGACGTCGATCGCGCGATAGTTTATCTGGCGTTTCATTCAGAGCCTGCTCTACATGACGCTCACGTGCTATATCCAGCACGGGGCCCGAACGATGTCGTGCCGTTGCCATCGCCGTTGCCAGCGCATTCAGTGCCGGATTAAATACCGCATGCATAAAACCATCGCTCAGAGCACGGCTACGATTACGCTGTAAGTATTTATCCGTATCAACCAATACTTGTGGCGGAGAATACTCCTCCGGTATCAGGAACAGTTTCCAGCGCTTAGTCCGCAGACCCAGCGTGGTTCGGCTCGAGAATACCGACACAAATGGCGACAGAATTAACGAGAAGACAATCGGCGCCAGCCAGAACAGGAAACGCAGATCCAGATATGCCATACCGACCGCCCACACCAGGCCCAGCAGGAGCTGTGAACCATGACGCATAAAGGCTTCGCTCCATGGCGTCGAATCATCGTCTCGCTGCGGCGAATTCCATACCACTTCCCAGCCAAGGAACGCGCTGACCACAAACACGGTATGGAACAGCATACGAACCGGTGCCAGCAAGACTGAGAATAAGACTTCCAGCAACAGCGAACAGGTGACGCGACAGAAACCACCGTACTCTTTACTGCCTTTGCACCAGATAAGGATGATACTCAGCAGTTTCGGCAGGAATAGCAGCACCATAGTCGAGGCAAATAAAGCAATTGCCAGTTCCGGACGCCATTGTGGCCATACCGGGTAGAGCTGATAAGGCTGCAGGAAATACTGAGGTTCAGTCAGGGCATGTACAACCTGAAGTGCAGTAGAGAGCGCCAGGAACATAAACCAAAGCGGTGCTGACAGGTAGGACATCACCCCGGTGAGGAACACAGCACGGTGCACCGGATGCATTCCTTTTACCAGGAATAACCGGAAGTTCATCAGGTTACCCTGACACCAGCGACGGTCACGCTTGAGTTCATCCAGCAGGTTTGGCGGTAACTCTTCATAGGAACCCGGTAAGTCATAGGCAATCCATACGCCCCAGCCAGCACGACGCATCAGAGCTGCTTCCACGAAGTCATGAGACAATATGGAACCGGCAAAGTTACCGTCACCCGGCAACGGTGCCAGGGCACAGTGTTCCATAAACGGCTTAACGCGGATAATGGCGTTGTGGCCCCAGTAATGTGACTCCCCTAATTGCCAGAAATGTAATCCGGCAGTAAAGAGTGGCCCATAGACTCGGGTCGCAAATTGCTGGCAGCGAGCATATAAGGTATCCATACCGGATGCCTTCGGAGAAGACTGGATAATCCCGGCTTTTGGATTCGCTTCCATCAGACGGACCAGATTCGTCAGGCAGTCACCACTCATCACCGAGTCGGCATCCAGCACCAGCATATAGCTGTACTGTTTACCCCAGCGACGGCAGAAATCATCGATGTTGCCACTTTTACGTTTCACACGACGACGGCGACGACGGTAGAAGATTTGCCCTTCTCCTTCAACTTCTGCTATCAGTTCCAGCCAGGCTTTTTGCTCCGCAACGCAGATATCCGGGTCGTAGCTGTCACTGAGAATATACACATCAAAGTGTCGCTGCTGACCAGTCGCTTTTACCGATTCCCAGGTTGCCCGTAGTCCGGCAAAAACACGCGCCACATCTTCATTACAGATAGGCATGATCAATGCTGTACGATGCGCCGGATCGATGGGTTCATTGCCGGTCGTCGAGGCAGAGATACTGTATTTATCTTTCCCCATCAGTAGCTGCAGGAAGCCCATCAGAGCGGTCCAGAAACCGGCTGAAACCCAACAGAAAAGAACGGCAAACAGGATCAGAATACCACTTTGCAGCACATAAGGCAGAAGCTGCATAAATGATACCCACAAATCCTGATTCCCCATTTCCAGTGGGTTAATAAAAGCCCATCCCTGATAAGGCAGGATGGTTTTCATATACCAAGTGGCGACGACGGTTTGTGACAGGGTTAGTAACAGCAAGATATAACGGCGAATTGTACCCACCATACGCCACTGCTGTTCTGCCGCATTATCTTCACGCGCAACGCTGCGGCTGTGAATTTCACGCCCTCTGATCCTGTCCCAAAAACGCCCAATCGGGTTGGTGCGCCATGGGTCCGGATGCATCGCCGTTCTCGTGATTTCCGGCATCGCCTGCAACTGAGTGCGCCCTTCATAATCCAGACCCAGCTGCCCTTTTTTCAGTGAATCAGGCCAGACTGTCTTCAGACGTGACTCTACTGAAGCCAGCGGTGAATCATCCTCACGTTGAAAGTGCTGGTCACGGGTATCAAGTGCAGTATGTACTGCCTGAAGACTTTCTTCAGGCAGTTGCGCGCGCTCGGCATCCGACAGATTCAGGGCTGCAATATAATCAGATGTAGTAACAGTGGACTTATTCATTTGCAGGTAGCTGATAGCTCCAGGTTTCACTCAACGTCTGATCACCATTGACCAGTGCCGCACGCATATCGGTTATCTTTTTGTCATCTTTTTGCTTCACACGCAGTGTCAGACGCCAGCCCTTAATTGTCGGGTTATAACGCAGCTGGCTGTCAACGATTTCACCGTTTTCACCAATACTGGTTTGCGCTGTAACTGGCGTATCTTCTGGCAGTTTTTTCATATCTATGCCAGTGAAATCGATAACAAATGCAGTTGTACCGTCAGGCTGACGTACCAGATTTGCCTGTTTCACATCACCCAGTGAACGTCGGGTCTGTGTCGCATAGGCGCTGTCTGGTGCATGAAGTTTATCTTCATCACGACTGAAGGTTATGCTGTAGTTGAAATTCATTTCAACGCCTGGCTCTGGTAAGGTGTCCGGAGTCCAGTAAGCCACGATATTATCGTTGGTTTCATCGTTGGTTGGAATTTCGACTAATTCAACACGCCCTTTGCCCCAGTCACCATTTGGTGTTATCCAGGCGCTTGGACGCAGGTCATAGCGGTCATCTAAATCTTCAAAACGAGAGAACTGACGACCACGCTGGAGCAGACCATAACCTAACGGATTTTCCGTGGCATAGGAACTGACAGCCAGATGTTTAGGATTGTTTAACGGACGCCAAATCCATTCGCCATTACCGGCTTGAATCGATAAACCGTTAGAGTCATGCATTTCAGGACGGTAATTGATATTTGGAGAAGGTTGATTCGGACCGAACAAGAACATGCTGGTCAGCGGTGCCACGCCAATTTTACCGACTTTGTCACGCAGGTAGATTTTAGACTGGACTCTGACCACAGTATCGCGGCCCGGGATAATCATAAAGCGATATGCGCCGGTTGCGCGAGGCGAGTCGAGTAATGCATAGAGGACGAGCGTTTTATCATTCGCTTTCGGACGCTCGATCCAGTATTCACGGAAACGTGGAAACTCTTCACCTGAAGGTAAAGCTGTATCGATCGCCAGACCGCGAGCCGACAAACCATACACTTGTCCGGCACCTATAACGCGGAAATAGCTCGCACCAAGCATGCTGACGATTTCATCATCCTTACCCTTATCATTGATAGGATAGAGAATTTTAAATCCAGCAAAGCCCAGGTCTTTCATTGAGTCTTTGTCTGTTTTCAGCGTACCAAAATCAAAGTAGTCCGGGTTATAGCCGATTTTTCGCACAGTCGTCGCGGTCACTTCATTAAGAGTGACTGGCGTGTCAAAGTACATGCCCTGATGGTAAAACTCGAGCTTAAACGGGGTTTTTAAATCGCTCCAGTAAGCTTTATCATGGTTAAACTGGATCTGCTGGTAATCCGCGTACTTCATATTACGCAATTGTGACGGCAGATTGCTTTTAGGTACTTCGTAGCTTTTGCTTGCTAAATTTTTTGCCTGTTCTGCGACATCATTAATTGAGAAGGCCCATACCGACGTTGTATAAAGAGACAACATCACTACCGCACCCAACCAGCGTAATTTCATTAGTTCCGATTTATGTTTCATATTAACCAGCACATCCCCCTTTGTGTGCTCGAATCAATCTTACCATTTTAATGTAAACTCAGGGTTTACGACAACTGAATCCCCGCATTCTTCAACGCGCTGGCTCAGCTATTGAGCAAACAAGTGGTTAAAATTGATTTTAAGAATGCATCCGAGAGACAGAATGACACGCTTAGTGTACGGTTACCACGGATAACCTGCTACCCGGTGTATTTTACCCCTTAGCAAACAATAAGTTTAACGGCAAAAAGCTTAACAACAAGACGAAAAATCTGGAACAGTCCGGAGTGATATGAGTAATCCCCCTAAACAACGTGAATACTTTCTTGATTCCATCCGCGCCTGGTTGATGCTATTAGGTATTCCTTTTCATTTGTCATTGATTTATTCCGCACATCAATGGCATGTCAATAGCGCAACCTCTTCCGCAGGTTTCACGCTTTTTAATGATTTTATCCATGCCTTCCGCATGCAGGTATTTTTCGTTATTTCTGGCTATTTCTCTTACATGCTTTTTCTGCGTTACCCCATAAAACGCTGGTGGAAGGTGAGAGTTTTACGTGTTGGTATTCCAATGCTTGCCGCTATTCCACTCTTGACGCTCCCGCAGTTCTTGATGCTGCTCTCTATTAAAGGGCAAGCAGAAACCTGGCATCTGTTGAGTGGGTATGAAAAATACAATGCAATGGCATGGGAGCTGATATCCCATCTCTGGTTTTTACTGGTACTGATAGTGTTAACCACTATCGGTATGGCTCTGTTTAAATTTATCGCTCACATCAGCGGGAAAACCGCATCAGACCCGCAGAAACCCCCGACTTTATTTAAGCTGTCACTGCTGTTTTTAGGTTTTGGTATCTTTTATGCCGGGATACGCAGACTCATACTGATGACCTATCCGGCCTTGTTAGGCGACGGTTTATTTAATTTCGTGGTGATGCAAACCCTGTTCTATTTACCTTTTTTTGTTCTCGGCGCACTCATTTTCACCCGCGAATCATTAAAGACGCTGTTTATAACGCCTTCCACCGGTTGTACCCTGGGTTCAGCCGTTGCATTAATTGCTTATATTCTTAATCAGCGATATGGCAGCGGTGATGAGTGGATGTATGAGACCGAAAGCTGCATCAATATGCTGATGGGACTTTGGATGGTGAATGTGGTGTTTTCACTAGGCTATCGGCTACTTAACGTCCAGTCCTCACGGATAACCTATTTTGTTAATGCCTCTTTATTCCTGTATCTGGTGCACCACCCTCTGACACTCTTTTTCGGTGCCTATATCACGCCGCTAATCAGTTCAAACCTGCTGGGTTTCCTTGCCGGACTGGTGTTCGTTATCGGTATTGCACTGATACTTTATGAAATTCATCTGCGTATTCCCCTGTTACGTTTTCTGTTTTCGGGTAAAGCTAATCCCTCAACGTCAGACACCAGTAAAACATCTCAGACAAATAAATAAATCCCTTCGCTCCTTTGGACAGGCCTCCTTAGGAGCGAATACTTGAATTCACAGAGAGTCAGCTATTGCCTGATAAATTTGTTGTGTCTCGTCATCAAAACAGACAAAAATTGCCCGTTCAGGCAATGGACGCAAACCGAGATAGCGATACACGGTATCCCATGCAATACGCGCAGCCTGCTGTTTAGGGAAACCATAAGCACCGGTTGAAATAGCGGGAAATGCGATGGTGCGATAACGGTTTGCAGCGGCCAGTTCAAGGCAATTATGATAGGTCTGTGCCAGTAACTCAGCCTCCTGCTGGTCCCCCCCCTGCCAGACCGGGCCGACAGCATGAATAATCGCAAGTGCAGTGATATTACCCGCCTCAGTAATCACTGCATGACCCGGGTCACAGTCTCCCTCTTGCCGCCGAATAGTTTTACAGGCTTCAAGGATCGTCTCGCCCGCTGCACGGTGAATAGCACCATCCACGCCGCCACCGCCCATAAGAGAGGGATTTGCAGCATTAACAATGACATCAACATCAAGTTGCGTGATATCCCCTCTGATCACCTGTATGCAGTCACTCATTCCGTTCTCTCCTGAAAATCTTTGCCACAACTCAAGCTGAATCAGCGGCGATACTTCCCGTTCACCATAACAACGGGATAATTTGTTCGTTTGATCCTGCGGTACGCTACTTTGACTATTGCGCGCTACTCTAGTGCGGATTTATGACAAAAAATATATACCACCTGCCAGAATTGCGATATCAGGCAGAAGACGGATTGATATTTTTCATTAATTCTCGTCTTTCGCTTTCAGAACAAAAGCAGAACACTGACAGGCGTCAGGCGGTAAGCTGTCACCTGGCCATGTTAACATTTGATATTGCAGCCACACAAAAATATCCCCGGGCTTTCGTAAATGATGAAAATTCGCATATGCTTTAGCAAGAATGAAATCAAAATTGACGTTGATTAGACCGGGTCCTTGCTTGCTTTCACAAAGCTAGCTAGTTAATTTACTGTAAAAATTTATTATCACGGTGGCACTAAGATGGACTTAACCGTTCTTATCTTCCTTTTGGTTTATATCGCTATGGGTTTTGGTAGCCTTCCAGGCTTTAAAGTAGACCGAACGGGCGCGGCAATTATTGGTGCTATGGCAATGATGACTATCGGCAGCATCACGCCTCCTAAAGCCTGGATGTCCATTGATTATGGCACTATTGGCATGCTATTCGGTTTGATGGTGGTCTCAGCTTCGTTTGTCGTTTCAGGTTTTTATGCCTGGACGGTTAAAAAAGTAGCTACATTGAATGTAACCCCTCCAGTGCTACTTGCCGTGCTGATTGTGGTGGGAGGTGTGTTGTCTGCATTGCTGACCAACGACGTGGTTATTGTCGCTATGACTCCACTGCTGGTTTCAATAACCCTGGCTCGCGGACTGAATCCAATTCCTTTTTTACTGGCATTTTGTTTTGCCGCCAATAACGGGTCTGCCGGGTCGCTGATTGGTAGCCCGAAAAATATGATAATTTCCCAGGGGCTGGATTTATCCTTTATGGGATTATTACAGTCGGCGGGTATCCCTGCTTTACTGTCATTAATTGTTATCTGGGTTGTGGTCACCCTGCTCTATCGTAATCGCTGGTATATCGCTAAAGACCAGCTACAGGCCGCGCAAACCAGAGCGGGGTCAGCAGCACCAGGGGATGTTAAACTCGATACCTGGGAAACGGCAAAAGCCGGGGTGATTACTTTCGCGATTATCTTCTGTTTTATTTTTACCGATATTTCTAAGGAAATTATTGCACTAACTGCCGCCGGACTGCTGCTTATCAACCGTTCGATATCTTCTAATGACATGCTGAAATTAGTCGATGGTAATTTGCTGCTGCTGATTATGGGGCTGTTTGTCGTCAACGCGGCTCTGGCAAATACCGGGATCCCAAGTGATATTCTGCTTAGTTTGCATAAGTATGGTATCGACCTGAATAACCCTATTGTTCTGTTTTTAATCACCGGTTTACTGTGCATTATTGTGGGTAATAACCCGGCAATTATGTTGCTAGTGCCTTATGTGACCCATGAAGGAAGCATCGATGCGCTGGGTGCGGCGCTGGCGCTGGGTTCAGGCTTTTCAAGTAACTTCTTTGTCTTTGGCAGCCTGGCCGGGATTATTGTGGTTGAGCAAGCGAAAGTCTACGGAGTAAAAATCTCATTTATGGAATTCACTCGTTCCGGAGGCATTACGGCGCTGATTTGTATGCTGTTGTCCAGCGTATGGATCTTTGCTATCTCATAGCGATGCCAGATAAATAAACCTGAATGCATTTTCTGCATTAACAAATGTGATTGCTATCGTTGAAACTCTGCTCGGCAAGTGATTGAATAATCGCCTGCCGGCACGTGGATACAAGCATCGGACTCCGGTGGCTTGAAGTATGGCGGGCATATCTCCTTATAATCACTTAGTGAGCAGGTAAAATGATCAAGTGGCCATGGAAAGAACAGGATTCGACTCCCATTGATACTCTGCCCTGGCAACAAGCGCTGGCCATTCCCTTACTCTCTTCGCTCAGTGATACTGAACAGCAAAAACTGATTCAGCTGGCAAAGCGCTTTCTGCAACAAAAACATCTGTCGGCATTAGAAGGCTTCACCCTCGACGAGGTGAAATCAACCCGCATCGCCCTGCTTTTTTGCTTACCGGTGCTTGAGTTAGGTATTGAATGGCTTGACGGGTTCTATGAGGTTTTAATTTATCCTCAGCCCTTTACTGTTGATGATGAGTGGGAGGATGAGCATGGTCTGGTTCATCAGCAGCGTGCTGTTCACTCTGGGCAAAGCTGGCAGCAAGGCCCTGTTATTCTGAACTGGCTCGATATCAAAGACTCCTTTGACGCCTCAGGGTTTAATCTTATCATTCACGAAGTTGCGCATAAGCTTGATATGCGTAACGGCGGTTACGCCAGCGGCGTACCATTGACCAATCTCCGTGATATTGCTGGCTGGGAACGGGACCTGCATGCGGCCATGAACCATATCCAGGATGAGATTGATTTGGTCGGTGAAGAAGCCTCCAGCATTGATGCCTATGCCGCTACCGATCCGGCCGAGTGTTTTGCCGTGTTATCAGAATATTTTTTCAGTGCCCCGCAGCTGTTTACGCCGCGGTTTACTTCACTTTATCAACGATTTTGCCAGTTTTATCAGCAAGACCCGATGCAACGGCTATTAGTGAGCCAAAACATACTCAATACAAGCGACAAAATCGCGCATTAAGCCACCATCATGCTCTAAAATTAATCATACTAATTAATATGTTAGTTTTAGTGTTGACAGTTTTAATCGCTAACGCTAACATATGCCTCGTTAACACAATTCCTCTGTAGTTCAGTCGGTAGAACGGCGGACTGTTAATCCGTATGTCACTGGTTCGAGTCCAGTCAGAGGAGCCAAATTTAGAAAAGCAGATATCCCCGGATATCTGCTTTTTTGCTTTCTGGCAATGGCTTCCTCTCCTTTTAAGTTCATCCTCTGCACCGTCAAGGATAACTCCGGCAGAATACGTCGGAAAGTCTATCACTACAAATCGATGCGAGTTGAACATCCAAGCACTCTGTAGATCTCAGAAATCACCCGAGTTGTTGCATCCTCGAGGGTTCCTTCATTACGGCATAAAAACCAGCCGTGATTTGCAACTTCTCGCTCAAACGCCTCGGTACAAGCGATATGCTCTTCCAGCTTATGAATCACCGTGCTGCTTAATCCACGCGGTCGGGCCGCTGCCCTCGTCCATGATATATCAGGTGAAGTAACAACCCCGACATGCAGGTCTGGCATTCGCACGCTTCGTTCGATGTTAAGCTGTAAAATCTCTGCAAATGGAACCAGACGGCGAAACGCGGCATCCGACGGGTACCACCTGTCCATCAAAATGATGCTGTCCGGCGGCTGTTTAGTCAGCACTCGCTGGGAAATCCAGGCCCGGCTATCAGCAAAGCGCTCACAAATCTCCCATTCCAAATCCACGGAGGGATTTCTGGCGAGTTTGTTCACGAGGGCCATAGTTTCCCCCCTGTAGGGATCGCTTTTTTTCTCGCAAAGTCGGATGACCTTCTTGTTGTCTGCCCGGAGAACTTTCGTCATGGCCTCCAGCAGTGTGGTTTTGCCCGCTCCCTTGGGGCCATCCAGAGAAACAAACAGCGGACGACTCATGCTTCAAATGCTGATTGATAAACTGTTTTGGTAAAACTTAAATCGGGCAAAAGCATCTTCCTTCCTTCGTTTGACGGCTCTCCTCCACAAAGAAAAGCGATATACTCTTCAACCTGTCGAACCTGATCGACATCTGGCGGTACAGGAATGACTGGCCAGCGGTGTTAATGTCTATGTCATGCTCAGTATGGCATTCATGGCATTTATCCGCTCAGCGCTGCCGGGAAAATAACGTTAAAATATCCGCTTATTATGTTATATCGCGCCCTCTTTTGGTATATCGTTAGTTGTCTTCAACATCATGATTTGACAACGGACTTGAGATGAAACGGATAGCCGTACTTTCTTTGACAATGATCCTCACCGCCCCTGTATTGGCTATCGACATGCCCCCGCCCCTACCTATTAAAAGTATCGACTGGGTTCAAGACAGTACAATTCGCATCGGGCAAGGCATAAACGCGGCATATCGGGTCACGACGATGACGGGTCAGATCAGTGAGATATGGATCCATACCGATTGTCAGACACAAGATAAAACACTGCTGTTTATCGATACCCAGCCAGGGAAAGGACTGCGTGTTTATAGCACGGACTCCATTGACCGCTATATCCCGGGCTCCGTGTTCGAACCCGATGCAGACAGCTTGTTTATGACCACATCTGGGCTAAATTTGTGCACGAAAAATATTCCTGAGCCCTTATGGGTCGGCATTTCTTCCCGTAGTCAATCCGGTGAAAAACAGTTTGTGGATGTCAATAATAGCCTGCGGGAAGGGGCGATGCTGAAGGTGCGTCTGGCAACGGATTACGACAAAATCTACCACGATGAGAAATACGGTGCGCCTTACTCAGTGAAGATTGAAGGAGTCCTTCTGAACTGTGAAAAAATGGAAGGCATGGCGCTTACCACCTTCTCACTGGATAATCAGGGCGTCGTGACTGACACACGACCCGCGAAAAATGCCACCTTTACTGCACTTACACCCGATATGACGCGCGTGACAAAAGAGTTGTGTTCAAACAGAGATCTCCTGCATTACCAGGGGAGTGGAACGCTAAACTGGCGTAATAAAACAGTGGCCGATACCGCACCCGCGCATCCGGATATTGAAAACAATTCCCCGGCAGCATTACAGCGATTTGCTCTACCGACAGAGGTTATCCGCATCATCGACAGTACGTTCTCCGATCCGCAGCAAAAACCAAATTTCCGCTCTATAACCTATACCCAAAATGGCCCGGAAAAAGGCGGCCCAGGGCTGATGGCAAAAATTGACACTCAGCCAGATGGCACGACGCTGACCATTATGAAGATGATGATAGGTAATGCGGTGTTCTATTCCCAATACCAGCGCCTGTTCAATATGGTGGATATCAAGAAATGGGAGATTATGTCTGATGCACCTTGGGTGAGTAAAACGCTGGACAATACGATTGCGCTGCCTTTAAGTCCGGGCAAGGTTTATTCATCTCACAGCCAGATCGGTAACAGAGATAAACCTGAAACCGATAAGTCACTCAGCCAGACCTGCGTTGCCAGCAAAGAGTGGCATAACGCCGCCGAGCTTAATCCAAAATTCCCCGGACGCTATCTGGTATTTATCTGTAAAAATGATCTGGGTGACGGAAAGGAAGCCAGCAGCGACTACGCTTATTTTGACACACTGAGAGTGTTTATTCGCATCGGTTTCCAGGCCAATGGCCAGGCTAAACGGTTTACCTTCACAGATGTGCGCATCACAGATTAACGGGTGTGCAAACCCTTATTTCCATACTGTCTTCCGTCCACATCCGTGACCGTACGGATGTGGCATAATCCAAAGTGTGGCACTCTCGCAAAATGAAGAATATGTGGGTATGAACGTAGAAAGGATGCAGGCTCTTACCGACTCTCGGGCTTGGATGCAGGGGCGTCCGATTGTTCGTGTTTTAGCAAAGCCGCATCACGCTTTTTATTCGCGGCAATAGCTTCATCATGAATTCTGTTGCGGGTTTCTTCCTGTTCTTTGAGCTGTCGCTGGATCTGCTCATTGTATTCACGAGCAGATTTCTCACTATCCTCACGCCACTGGCGTTCAGATTGAAGCATTTGTTCATGCTGCTCCCGGTTTTTCTCCGCAAATTGATCTTGTAGCTGCTGCCTGCCTTGCTGGTCGGCCAGCACCGTGAAGCTAAAAAGTAATGCGGAGACACAGGTGATGCGGGTCCAACGAAAAAAATCTCCTGCCATGTATCAACTCCCTTTTCATTATTATTCAAAATTTAAAAAAATTGTTTGATGGCAAAAAATTACAAAAACAGGGAGTGTACAGAAAGGAGAAGTGTCTTAAATATTTGAACCTGCCCTCCGCGATGAAGAGGCAGAGCCTCTCGTAAAACCAAAAATGCCCTCTACCAAATCCGCAGAGAGCACCATTCTTTCCTTACTACTCAAACAGGATCAGAACACCACTTCCGCCTGCACGCCGAAGCTTATCTGGTAGTCTTTGCCGTCATTAAAGGTGGTACTGTCAATTTCGTTTTCCAGCGCTTTCAGATAGGTAGTGTATAAACGAAGTTCCGGTCGTGATGTGAGAATGCTGGTATCGACCTTAAAGACCTGTGCCAGCGTCACTTTGTAGCCGGACTCATCAAACTTGAGGCTATTTACACGGTTCTGCTGATTAAAGTAACCCAGTTCAAGCGCTGTCTGCATATTACGGTTCCAGATCCACGATGGGCGGATCACCGCACGCGTGGTGTCAAAGTCGGTGTGTGCGCCGGTAAAAGTGGAATAGAGATCGTGGCCTTGGCCATAGACCAGGGCGTGCGCCATAATGATCTTGTCGCTCAGGTAAAACTCGCCCTGACTTACCAGGCGCCAGCCAATACCCCCGCTGTGCATACCGTAATATGAACTGTTGTAATCAAAATCCGGGTTGGCGCTGGAGATATTCATAAACTGGCTGCCCAGCGAATTATCGGCCACCTGTAGCGTCAGTTCATTGGTGCCGCCGAGGAGTGGGTTACGTAAAATAGCCTGACCCAGCCAGGCGTTTTTTACCTGGTAATAATCGTTATCCGTCTGGCCTGCTTTCTGTTCGTCGGTCTGGTTGGCGAAGGCATATTTTGCACCTAATTCCAGCGTCACATCGTCAGTGATTGGGATATTTTTGTAGCGAACCTCGCCGATATTAACGTTTATTTGCGTGGTATCACTACAGCTTGAAGAACCCGCCGCACATACCGTACTGTAGTTATCAATATCATTACGCGTCAGCGCTGCACTCAGCGAGCCCACCGGCATCGCCCAGTTTTCTATCCCGATACCTGCACCGGAAAGCGTGCGGTTACTTTTCCAGTCCAGGAGCTGTATTTCATACTGCGGCAGGGTATGTTTACCGACCCATACCGAGGCTTCCGGCGCGAATGGCAGCAGACCATTGCCTTCCACATACAGCTTGCTGAGTTTACCCATACCGCCGCCGGACATGCCTTTTTCAAAGGATTCGTTGCTCTGGGTTAAGCCTAAATCCCCCTCAAACTGCACATTGGCCCAAATGGATTTATCCCCATCACGCCATGCACGTTTTTTTAGCGACAGGTTATACCAGCCGTCGTATTCGTTTCCGAAACGCCCCACCGAACCCACGGCCCAGGATTTTGGTCCGCCGTTAGTGGTGGTTGCCCAGCCCGAACGGAAATAGCCGGAGTATTTAAAGCCGGTATCATCCTGTACATATTTGCTGATTTTTTTCAGCGTGCTGTCTGACAGCTCCTGTGGTTCTTCCGGGGTTGTCGAGGTTGTAATAACTTCAGGGGAAGCCGATGTTACCGGGGTAGCAGCAGCGAGTTTTTTCTGCTGTGCCTGCTCTTTATCTTCATAGACCTGAAGTTTTTGCTGGGTGATGCGCAGCTGCGCTTCCAGCATTTCCATGCGTTGTTCCAGCGTAAGTTTTTGCGCTGCAACCTCACCGCTAACGGCATAACAAGATAATAAAACCGCTGCGATAATTGTTTTTTTATATTTCTGTTGATTCGCTTTCATCATTATTCCTTGATATTGCATCCCCGCAAAAAAAAAGACCTGCCACCAGCGGAATTAACGTCCGACGGTTGCAGGTCTCGCCTGAATTAAATCAGTAACGTCCTGAGGGGATGGATATATTTAATGGGTTGATGCTATTTATATCGCTCTTAATTTCTTTACAGTGCCAGCGTCATTACTGGGTCGCCAGGGCGAGAATGCGGATTATCGCTAATTCGCAGTTCACGCCAGGCTTCGCTGTTGGTCACAATCACCGGCGTCACGGTGTCATAGCCCGCCTTCTTAATTTCATCGAGATCAAAAGTCAGTAACAGCTGGCCTTTTTTCACGATATCTCCTTCTTTGACCTGCATCTGAAAATGCTGGCCTTCCAGCTGCACGGTATTAATCCCTACGTGGATCAAGACCTCCGCGCCACGGTCAGAGCTGATACCAATGGCGTGACCACTGGCGAAGGTGCTGGCGATATTGCCATCCACCGGCGAATAGACCCGTCCTTCATCTGGCATAATGGCGAAGCCCTGTCCGACAATACCGGAAGAAAAAACTTTATCGTCGACCGCCGTCAGCGGAATAACCAGGCCGGATACTGGTGCAGAAATTTGCTCGTCAGCCACCTGTGCACTGTTTACTGCACCCTTTTTTTCAATGTTCAGGGTCCGTTTTTCACCTGCAGATGTAGGCGCAGTAGCTTGAGTAGTGGATTTTAGCCCCGGGTCATCAAACCCAACTAACAGGGTCAGTACCAGACTGACGATAAATGCCACAACACAACCAATAAGAAAGCCGACAAAACCGTCTCCGTAGAAGATTGGCAGCGTCAGCAGACCGGGCATCCCCATGGAAATAGCCGAACTTTTCGCATAGCCCGCGATAGCTCCACCGCAGCCAGCGGCTATCACGGCACAGATAAAGGGCTTTTTCAGTTTCAGAGTAACGCCGTAAACGCCTGGCTCGGTGATACCGAATAACGAAGCGATAAAGCTACTTCCTGCCAGCGCCTTCAGCTTTTTATCTTTGGTGCGCAGCATGACGGCCAGCAATGCACCAGACTGAGCAAATACTGACGGGCTTGAGGCTGCCTTCAGATAGCTACGACCCATCACCGAGATATCGTTAATAAATACGGTAACAAAGCCCCAGTGCACGCCAAAAATAACCAATACTTGCCATGAGGCCGCCATCAGCGCACTGGCAATAATAGGGTTGAAGCCATAAATACTGACAAACAGAGAAGCAACCCCCTGACTCGCCGCAATACCAATGGGCCCGATGGTCATTAACGTTAATGGCACCATCAGCGTAAGCAGGAAGAATGGCGTCAGAATATTACGCACACTTTCATGAATATGACGGTTGAGGAAATGTTCCAGTATTGACATCAGCCAGACGCTGACAATAATCGGGATCACCGTACCGGTATATTTCACCATTAAAACCGGCAGACCAAAGAAGGTTACCGAATTACCCGCGGTAAATAACTCCTGAATACTGGGATATATCAATGCCCCGGCAATTGAAACGGCGACAAAAATGTTCGTTTCAAATTTACGTGCTGAAGTAATCGCCAGCAGCATCGGCAGGAAATAGAACAAACTGTCTGATGCTGCATGCAAAATAATATAGGTGGTTTCTTTGCTGGTCATCCAGCCTGCTGCCAGTACAATCGCCAGCGCACCTTTGAGCACACCGGCTGCGGCCATCGCACCCAGTAACGGAGTGAATATTCCTGAAACTAAATCGATCAGTCGCCCCAGTACCGAAGTACTGCTTTGTTGATCGGCCGCTGGCTGTTTGGCTTTATTCTCGTCCAGTAATCCGGAGATAGCACCGATGGCACGGAATACATCAGGAACCCGGTTACCTATCACCACTTGCAGCTGGCCCGAGCCTTTCACCACGGTGATAACCCCATCCAAGGCTTCCAGTTCCGGCTGATTCACCTTACTGTTATCGATAATTTTAAAACGCAGCCTTGTAGCGCAATGCACTAACGAGGCAACGTTACTCTCTCCCCCTACCAGCTTAAGAATATTTCCTGCCAGCACTTCAGTATTCATGATAATAATTCCCGTTTTATCTACGACAGTATTTGCTGTGCGTTATGCGCTCGTTGCCTGTATCTGCTGGCCAGCAGGAAAAAAAGCAAAAAAAAACCTGGATAAAATAGTGTGAAATAACACACTGCTTTATCCAGGTTTCGCCCAGAATATTCTGGTCACGTCCTGACGAACGCCTTTCTTTTAACAAGACTGCCGGTAAAATACCACTGACATATTAAATTTTGTGAAATTCATCACTAAAATTTAATTCCGCTGCTCATGAAAAAGAATTAAATACGGTACATACATCACATTTATTAACAGTAGTCATTGCCCCAACTGCACCCTGTTCTTATAACTAGCTCCTCAGGACGTTACTTATTATTTTATTCGGCGAAACCTGCTTTCTGTTGCTTACCCGGCAATGGAAAGCAGGTTTTTTTGTTTTTGGCTTACCATCAGAGAAAAATTATGGCCCGGTTAAACCGACTACTCAGCGCAATTATTGCCTGTACCCTGACCAGTACCAGCGCTCTCGCCGCACCGGCAGCGACAGAAGCAACCGAAGATAAAACGCGTATTCTGATTTTATCTGACATCGGCAATGAACCAGATGACTCCCAGTCGCTCGTGCGTTTCCTGGTCTACAGCAACGAATTTAACGTTGAGGGGCTGGTAGCCACTACCTCAACCTGGCTGCGGGACAAAGTTAATCCGGAAATGATGCTCAAGCGGATTGATGCCTATGAACTTGCACTACCCAATCTGCGCCAGCATGCGGATGGCTACCCGAGCGCCGAGGCGCTGCGCTCGGTAGTCCGTGCAGGTCGTGCGGGTTATGGTATGGATCATGTCGGTGCGGGAAAATCCACCGAGGCTTCGGCGCTGATTATCGAGGCCGTCGATAAGCAGGATCCTCGCCCGCTGTGGATTGATGTCTGGGGCGGTGCGGTGGATCTCGCACAGGCACTGTATGACGTGCGTGCCACCCGTACGCCAGAGGAGGTTGATGCATTCGTCAGTAAAATCCGCGTCTATGCTATATCCGACCAGGATAATACCGGTGAGTGGATCCGCGCCCAGTTCCCGTCTCTGCGCTATATCACCAGTATTCACGCCTGGAATGACTATTTTATCTCCACCTGGAGCGGCATGTCATCGCGCTTTGCCGAGGGGGGAGATATGAGTCAGGTCAACAACGACTGGCTTGATAAAAACATTCGTAATCAGGGACCTCTGGGTGAGGCCTATCCTGCGATTGAGTACACTATGGAAGGCGATACACCTTCGTTTCTCTACCTGCTAAAAAATGGACTGAACGCCCCGGAACACCCTGAGTACGGCGGCTGGGGTGGGCGCTATGCGGCAGTCACTCCCGACAGCAATAGCGGACTACGCACCAGCACCTCCGATACGGTAATGGGCGTGGACGGCAAAAGTCACCGTACCGCCAGTGCCACTATCTGGCGCTGGCGCGAAGCGTTTCAGAATGATTTTGCCGCGCGTATGCAGTGGAGCGTGACCCGTGATGTGAAAAAGGCTAACCATAATCCTGAGTTGGTTCTCAACGGCGAGTCCGGGCAGGGCATCGTTGAACTGCAGGTGAAAGCCGGCGAGGAAGTGAAACTGTCGGCGAAAGGGTCGCATGATATTGATAATAATCAGCTAAGCTACCGCTGGTGGCAGTATAAAGAACCCACGGCGACCACGATGCACATTCACTTTGGCCCGGATTTGAAGCTGGAAAATACCGGGAGTGATGAATTGATTTTTACCGCACCGCCCGTGAAAAAGCCCACTCCGTTCCATATTATTCTCGAAGTGAAGGATGACGGTACGCCACCGCTATTCTCCTACCGTCGCGCTATCGTTACCGTTACACCCTAACGCCAGCACGCCCGGGCATGCACATTGCCCGGGCGTAGAATACAACAGAGGTTAAACAGGCTCGTTCAGACTGGCCCCGTTGCTGCCTATTACATCGCGATACCAGAAGAAGCTCTTTTTACGACGACGATCTAATGTGCCGTTTCCTTCATCGTCACGATCAACGTAGATAAACCCATAGCGTTTAGACATCTGCGCGGTTCCGGCGCTGACCAGGTCGATAGGCCCCCAACTGGTGTAACCCAGCAGTTCAACCCCATCTTCGATGGCTTCTCTGACCTGTACCAGATGTGCCTGCAAATACTGGATACGATAATCGTCCTGAATAGATCCGTCTTCTTCCGGGACGTCTTTCGCCCCCAAGCCGTTTTCAACAATAAACAGTGGTTTCTGATAGCGGTCGTGCAGTTCATTTAACAGTAAGCGCAGCCCCTGTGGGTCAATTTGCCAGCCCCATTCCGAACTTTGTAGATGCGGGTTAGGGATCATACGCATGATGTTAGTCCGTGAACTTTGATACAGCTCCGGCTGTGCCGCTGCACAGCCACTCATGTAGTAGCTGAAAGAGATGAAATCCACCGTCTCTTTCAGATCTGTCGTATCCTGCGCAGTGATATTCAGTGCGATGTCGTTTTCGCGGAAGAAACGCCGGATCCACGCAGGATAAGCGCCGCGCGCCTGGACATCACCAAAGAATAACCAGTCGCGATTAACGCTCTGTGCCTTCAGAACATCCTCCGGCTTGCAGGTTATCGGATAGCGAATGCCTCCCAGCAGCATGCTGCCAATTCTGGCATCAGGAATAATCTCATGACAGGCCTTAACCGCGCGGGCGCTAGCCACCAGCTGGTGGTGGATGGCCTGATAGATCTCCTGCTTGCTTCTTTCACCCGCTAACCCGACACCGGTAAACGGAGCATGCAAGGCCATATTGATTTCGTTGAAGGTCAGCCAGTACTTCACTTTATCGCGATAGCGGGTGAATACCGTACGGGCATAGCGCTCAAACAGAGCTATCACTTCACGCCCGCCCCAGCCATCGTATTTCTTCACCAGGCCATACGGCATTTCATAATGGGACAGGGTAATCAGTGGCTGGATGCCGTAACGCGCCATTTCATCAAACAGGCGGTCGTAAAACGCCAGCCCTTCTTCATTCGGCTGGGTTTCATCACCTTCGGGATAGATACGTGTCCAGGCAATGGAGGTTCGTAATACTTTGAAGCCCATTTCAGCAAATAGCTTCACATCTTCCGGATAGCGATGATAAAAGTCGATGGCCAGATCTTTTATTCCACTGCTAGCGCCATCCCGCTCCACCACCTTGCCATGAATACCCTGAGGCTGAAGATCCGAGGTGGAAATACCCTTCCCACCTTCGTTCCATGCGCCTTCCACCTGGTTTGCGGCCACCGAACCGCCCCATAAAAATCCTTCCGGGAATGCCATATTCATCGTTACGTTTTCCTTTATCGTCAATTCACCTGCACGCTTTTAGCGGGGGTCTGAAAACAAAAAAACCCGCCCGGCACCGGCATCAATAGATGTCAGTGCTGGAGCAGGTTTCGCCTGATTAGTTCAGTTACGTCCTGAAGTATGCCCTGATAGTAGCACTAAGTGCCGCTGAGACGATTAATATGAATGGTCAGAAACATCACCTCATCGGTGGTGAGCTGACAGCCATAGTTTTTATCCACATAGTGATGGATTTTCATTGCGCAGGCCCAGGCTGTCGGCATCATTTCGGTAATGCCCTGATAGATACTGTCGTCGCCGTACGCCACGGTTTTGCGGTTCAGCAGCCGCAAAGCGAAAAATTTAAGATGGGTGACAAAACGCTGGTAGTCCAGCGACTCCTCATCCCAGGTCAGTTTCAGGTCGTACTGCAGAATACTCAGTACATCCTTGATTATCGTTGCGCTGTCCATGGTACTTTGCATATCGCTGTTATTTTTCGCATTGGCCAGATGCAAAGCAATAAATCCGGCTTCATCCTGTGGCAGTGTGATACCGACAGCCTGTTCGATAAGTCCCAGCGCTTCCAGTCCGACAGCAAACTCCTCGGCATAAAAGCGTTTAATATCCCACAGCAAAAAGTTTTTTATCGTCAGCCCGTTACTCTGGCGCTGAATGGCGAAATTAATGTGGTCACTGAGTGCCAGGAACAGCGTATCCTGGACGGTTATCGCCAGCCGTTGCTGCGCCAGATTGATAATGCGTTGCGTGACGGCAAGATAGGCAGGCGGGATCTCCGATAACAGTTGCGAAAAGACATCAGCCAGCCCCTCTGATTTTTTTACGAACTGACTCTCGATTTCGCAGGCGTCCACCCTGTCACCTGGCTTTTTGCCAAAACCAATCCCTCGCCCGATCGCCACGACTTCTTCATTCCTGGCGTTAATCAGCAGAACCGCATTATTACTGAGTATTTTATCGACTTTCATTGCAGCCATCTTTCTACGTGACCTTTTTCATAAAATTTGCATCTGAACCCGTCGCACGTACCATAAAAAAGACGAAAAAAAACCCGATTAGATTGAAGCCGTAATGGTCTCAATTTAATCAGGTTTCGCTCAGAGTTATCTGATAACGTCCAAGTGGCTGTTATAACCAATCAAACCCACGGGCTCAAGCCCTATCTCAAGGAACTGTGATGACAATCATGAACTGTCGTCCAATAGCTCCGAAAGTTAACCACACGGGATCAATGCACAACGCCATAAGAATAATAACAACGCTATCAGGCAGGCTATTACCTGTATCCATCCCAGGGATATCATGGCGGGGAATGTCAGTACAGACCCCAGCCAGGTGGTAACCGCCGCTGCTCCCATCGTCAGAAAACCAAACAGAGCGGATGCTAGCCCTGCCTGTTTTCCAAAAGGTCCCATGGTGATAGCGGTTCCCAGGGGATTAGCCAGCCCCATGCCCCAGAGAAACATCACCATCGATAAGGTATACCAGCCTGAATCGGGTTTTTCCGAGCCAGTCAGTAGCAGACTCCCGCCGAGTAAGGCAATGAAAATTCCCGCCGAAGCAATAATCTCTACGCCATATCGATGTGCCAGTCGAGGTGCCGCCATACCCGCCGCAAAGACCACCAATACCGTAGCCGCAAAATAGAGCCCGGCTTGCAAGGGTGATAATCCTATCCCGTTCATCAATATGGCCGGGGCGGCAGCGAATGAGGCAAATAAGCCGCTCATCAGTAGACTCATAGACAGCGCCGGGAGGATAAATCGTCTGTTTGCGGCCAGCCTGCCATAGGCTGCAATCACGCCCGAAACCGAATGTGAGGTCCGCCGCTCAACGGGATGCGTCTCCCCCAGTGCACGGACATAGAATACCGCAATGGCGAATGCCGCCAGCCCCACCAGAATAAAGATAGCCCGCCAGCCCAACGTCGTTGCCAGCACACTGCCCACTAGCGGAGAAAAACCCGGGGCCGCGGCTGTCGCAATCATCGTCAGGGATAGCGCACGGGCCAATGTTTCACCCTCAAATAAGTCCCGTGCGATAGCACGCGCTAAAACAGCCGCAGCACAGACGCCCAGCGCCTGAATAACACGGCCCAGAATCAACATGTCAAATGATTCGGCAAGTCCTCCCACCAGGGTACCGACAATAAAGATTGCCAGTCCCCCTAGTACCAGCTTCTTTCGTCCGTAAATATCAGCCAGCGGACCTACCACTAGCTGCGCTAAGGCGAAAGTAATAAAAAAACTGGAGAGTGTCAGGCCAAGCTGGCGTGCAGAAACCCCCAGTTGTTTCCCAATATCAGGAAACGCGGGCAGTATAATATTGGTCGACAGGATACCAATAGCTGAAAGCCCCGCCAGTAACGTGATGATTTTGCCTGTTAATAGAGGGGCCTCATCCGTTTTCCCATAGCGATGTTGCGTCTTCATACTACAGCCTCTGTTTTATTCGCTGGCTGAGTATCGGGCCGTATCTTGAACCAGATGGCGTACATAGCGGGCAGGAATACCAGGGTGATAACCGTCCCGCCAAAGGTTCCGCCGATCAGGGTGTACGCCAGTGTTCCCCAGAAAACGGATTGCGTCAGCGGAATAAATGCCAGGATAGCAGCCATTGCCGTCAGCAAGACCGGCCGGGTTCGTTGTACAGTCGCCTCCACCACCGCCTGTAAGGGTGCCAGACCTTCACGTTCGTTATGGTGAATTTGCCCTATCAGAATCAGCGTGTTACGCATCAAAATCCCTGACAGGGCAATAAGTCCTACCAGTGTATTGATTCCAAAAGGTTGGTTGAACAGTAGCAATGTGGGTACCACACCTATCAGTCCAAGCGGTGCAGTGAGAAAGACCATCACCATCGCCGACATCGAACGTACCTGTAGAATAATGATCAATAGCGTTATCGCTATCATGATGGGAAATAACGGGACCATCGCTTTGGTCGCTTTCCCTGACTCTTCAATCGGGCCCGCTTCCTCAATACGGTATCCGGCCGGAAGTGAAGCGATAATCGGCTGTAACTCTTTCATGATTATCGTTGAAACATCAGGTGGCTGTAGGTTTTCCGCAATATCACCACGGACAGTTATCATCGGCGTACGATCCCGACGACGCAATACGGGTGCTTCCATTCGGACTTCAGCATCCCCTATCTGAGAAAGCGGAATGCGCTGACCGGCCGATCCCACTAACGTAAAACCGGCTATTTTTTCCGGATCAAGGCGGATATCTCCTGCTGCGCGCCCCACGACCTGTACCGAACGGATATCTTCACGTACAGAGGTGATAGGGATCCCTGAAAGCAGAAACTGGAGCTGCTGCGCAACGGCATTCGATGTCAACCCTACCGCCTGCAACCGGTCTTGATTCAGAGTGAAATGCAGCGTGGGTACGGGTGAACCCCAATCAGTATTGACCGTTCTCATCAGCGAATTAGCCTGCATCACCCTTTCAACCTGATGAGCAATTTCGCGCAGTTTAGAAGGATCTTTCCCCATCACACGGAAGGTCACCGGATAAGGCGAATACGGACCAAATACCAGTTGCGTCACACGGATACGTGCCTCTGGTGCCAGACCATCAGCCACTGCTTTCTGAAGTCGTAACTTGAGTGTTTCACGCGATTTCTGACTGTCCGTCAGCACGACGATTTTCGCAAACGAAGGATCGGGGAGTTCTGGTGCCATCGCCAGATAAAAACGGGGTGAACCTTGCCCAATGTAGGCGCTGACAATTTCGGCCTCTGGCTGTTTCTCCAGCCAGCCCTCTATTTTCTCAGTAGCCGCGCTGGTCTGCTCAATCGAAGTGCCATAAGGCATCTGGACTTCAACCAGGACTTCCGGGCGATCGGATGTGGGGAAAAATTGTTTGTTGACCAGCCCCATACCCAGGATTGCACCAATAAAGAGGGCAATGACGGTACCCGCAACCAGCCATTTATGCGCTATAACACGGGTCAGGAGTCGGCGGAAGCGGTTATAGCGAGGGGTATCGTAAATAGCCGCGTGTCCTCCCGGCACTATTTTGATGTTCGGTAGCATTTTCACACCCAGATACGGCGTAAATACCACCGCGACTATCCAGGAAGCAATCAGGGCAATACCCACAATCCAGAACATATTGCTGGTGTACTCTCCGGCAGTGGACTGCGCAAAACCATTGGGCATAAAACCGATTGCCGTGACCAGTGTTCCTGCCAGCATAGGCGCAGCAGTATGGCTCCAGGCATAGGCTGAGGCCGTGGTGCGGTCATAACCCTCCTCCATTTTTACCACCATCATTTCGATGGCGATAATGGCGTCATCCACCAGTAATCCCAGTGCCAGAATTAAAGATCCCAGCGTGATACGGTCGAAATTTTTCCCCGTTGCCTCCATCACCACAAAAACGATAGCCAGTGTTAGCGGCACAGCAGCGGCCACCACCACCCCAACGCGCCATCCCATGCTAACGAAACACACCAGCATTACCACCAGTAGTGCAACAAAGAATTTGATCATAAATTCGTCAACAGCAGAACTGATGTTGACGGACTGATCGGTAACTTTCGTCAATGTCATGCCCAGCGGCATATCCTCATTGATTGCTGTCATTTCCCTATCCAGCACCTTACCGAGATCAAGACCGTTCCATCCCTCACGCATGATGATACCCAGCAGCAGTGCCGGTTCTCCCTGATTACGCACGAGGAAGGTTGCAGGATCTTCATACCCACGTTCGACGGTTGCTACATCCGAAAGCTGTATTGTTCTGCCCTGAACAATAATCGGGGTATCGCGGATTTTCTCGAGTTTATCAAAGGCGCCATCAAGACGAATAAAGACCTGGGGCCCGCTGGTTTCAATCGAACCTGCTGGGGTCAGCGCGTTCTGGCTATTGAGAGCGGAGAAAATATCCTGAGGAGAAATGCCCAGTGTTGCCAGCCTGTCATGCGAGAACGAAACAAAAATACGCTCCGTCTGCTCACCGATAATATTGACCTTCTTGACACCCGGCAGATGCAGCAGACGCTGGCGCAACGACTCAGCTTCACGAACCAGTAGTCTCTGTGGCTCCCCTTTCGCCTTAAGAGCAAAAAGGGCAAAAGTAACATCGGAGAACTCATCATTGACCAGCGGACCAATAACGCCTTCCGGCAGATTTTTGGTCTCATCACCGAGCTTTTTGCGCGCCTGATAGAACTCTTCCTCTACCTGTGAAGGCGGTGTACTGTCTTGCAGTGAAAGCAAGGTAAAAGCAAGACCTGGACGGGTATAAGTTTCACTGTGCGAGTACCACTTAAGTTCTTGCAAACGTTTTTCGAGCCGCTCGGCA
Source organism: Klebsiella sp. BIGb0407 (assembly GCF_024807845.1). Lineage (GTDB taxonomy): Bacteria > Pseudomonadota > Gammaproteobacteria > Enterobacterales > Enterobacteriaceae > JGM124. The sequence goes on along the minus strand of NZ_JANUEQ010000008.1, from coordinate 117,987 downwards.
ATCTGGTCCTGCATTTCTTGCGCTGTCGCACCTGGCCAGGCTGAAACAATCGTCATTTGCTTAACGGTAAAGGGCGGATCTTCCGCCCGGCCCAGTTCGAAGAAGGACAGGATACCGGCGACTGTAATCAGAATAATAAGGAATAAAGTCACCGATCGTTCCCGAACCGCGAGGGCCGAGAGATTAAAGCGCCCGTTACTCATGGCTGACTCCCCGGGATACTGGCATCACCTGGTTGAGTCGTACGAACAGCTTCCCCCTCATGCAGCAAATGCGCACCCAGGGCGACTATTTGCTCGCCCGGTTTAAGGTTACCTGTCACCTTTGCCACCTCATCCCCGAGGCTCAATATCTGTACGGGTCGCCATGACACTTTGGCAGGCTGACCAGAAATACCCCAGACTCCAGGCCCGTTATCCAAGTGATAGAGTGCCGTTAAAGGCACCTGTAGCACCGGACTGGTAACTTTGTTTTCTGTAATATGAAGCGTGACAGTGGCACCTAATGGCGCAATGGCAAGTTCCCCTTCAAGCACATATCTTGCTTCAAAGGTGCGCGTGACAGGATCAGCAGCATCAGACAGGAGACGCAGTTTTGCAGGAACCGACTGTTTAGTACCGTACAGCCGCGCCTGGGCTTCGCTTCCGGCAACCGGACGTAGCGTCTCAGGCAATTGCACCATGGCCTCGCGCTGCCCGGCTTTAGCCAGGCGGACAACAGGCTGGCCCGCACTTACCACTTGACCAGGCTCTGCCAGTGTATCCATCACCACGCCATCGGTATCCGCGAATAACACCGCATAGCTTGTCGCGTTTTGTGCCAGATTTGCCTGTGCCCGGGCAGCACTAAGTTCAGCTTTAGCTGTCTCTGCCGCGGCTTTCACCTGACTATAGGCTGATGAAGATATGGCCCCTGTTGCAACCAAACTCCGATAACGTATTTCTTCATCCACGGCCTGTCTGGCACGAGCTTTAACCGCAGCGACAGCCTGTTGCTGAGCTTGAGCCTGAAGATTCAGATCGATGGGATCCAAACGCATCAATGGCTGGCCGCGTGTTACGGTCTGGCCGGTATCAACCAGACGTTCAAGGATTTTACCTGGTACTCTAAAACCAAGATCGCTTTGAGTATGCGCAACAATAACACCCGTGAAGGTGCGAGAAGCTTCTATAGCACTCATTACCGTTGCAGCCCTGACCAAGGGCGGCTGAGTACGGGGATCATCAATACTGGAAACATCACCGCAGGCGACAAGTAAAAGCGGTAACAGACAAAAAATCAAAGTGACAGGTTTTAGCCTGAGCATGGGGTCCCTTACTGATTTAACAGGATAGTAACCGCATTCTCATTCTAGTGACCAAATTAGTCAATAGTCACAATCAAGGTGACAGGCTTCTTAGTATCAGAGATGACAAAAGTGCTGCAGCTGATTCTGCTGTCTCCAGATTATATTGCAGCTGTACTGGACTGATATAAGGTTGCATTACCAGATATATTGCATGCGCTGCCTCATCAAGTGGCGTTTTTCGTTCAAACTCTCCTGTTTTCCGGCCTTCGAGAAGAATTTGCTCGATAAGTTTGCGCAAACGTTCTTCATGCATCTCTGCAGATGGCCACTTATCGCGTGTCGCCACCACGGCAATATCATAAAGCTTACGGTCATGAAAAAATAAATCACAACCGGCTTCAGTAAGCGCTCTGAATAAGCGTCTTAACTTTTCAGAGGCCGTCGGCGCACCATCGATAGCGGCATCGACAATATTCATAATCATCGCCAGCCGGTTGGTACAGATAACCTCACCAATAGCCTGCTTGGAATCAAAAAATTTATATATATAGGCTTTTGAAAATCCGATTGATTTAGCCAAATCGGAGACGGTGGTTTTATCGAAACCAAAATGTCCGAAATGCTCAGTGGCTGCTTCCACAACCTGGAGGCGGACGCTATGATCCGATGGTCCCCTTGGGGGATGTGTATTTGTATTTTTAGTCATTTTTTCAGCTTAGCTTAATGAATTCTAATTAACAACGAGTAACCAAATTGATTGATTGGTCACCTTCACCAGATAGACCAAAGATATTTACCCTGCAACTATCAGATACAATCAGCAGACTGCCCCCCATGACAAGGAATCTAAAAAATCTCAGCTCAGTACTGGATTATAATCGCTACGGTAATAGTTATAAAACCTATCTGATCGCCGTCTGGAAATGGATGCTTAAGGCAGACAAGGAGATGGATATCAAAAACTACAATAGAGATGCAAAAATACCCGGGGACAAGCACGCATACAAACAGGTATCGACGTTGACCACAACAAGCCAACGGGGCCATTTATAGAGTGTTCTTACCGATTTTTTTGTCTCAGAAAATAACCTTAGAGCTGTTCATTATTTATCCATGAAAGAGATAAAAATGCTCTGCTCTGAGTAACTTTGATTATTTATTTGGATTAAATAAATAATTACATTTTATTATATTCAGGATCTCACTTTTGCTTTCAGGCACAGCTACAAACTATGTCTGACTTGTAAAATATTTATGGTATCTTTTATCTCGTCCATAAGATTTCTGACATGTTCATCTACATAACATTTTGAATGAAATATTATGTAAACCGGGATGGGATAGGTCCACTCATTAAGAATAGATTGCAATGTGTTATTTTTGATTTTTTCATGACAAAGAAAACTCAAACCTGAACCAATACCCATGCCTTTTTCAATAAAAGAAATAACGGTACGCTCACTGGATACCTTTAAAATAGGCCCTAGTGAATAAGACTCTAATACACCTTTTATTTTGTTACGAAATAACCATTTATCACCGGTAAGGCAGTGCTCAAAATTGATACATTTATAATCAACCAGATTCTGTGGATGAAGAGGTTCACCGTGAACACGCAAATACTCAGGAGAGGCAAGTATGTGAGATTTAAGATTAGTAATTATCTTGGAATAATAACTACAGTTCGGTAGCTCCCCAATATGTACAGCAAAATCAATTTCCTCTTCAATCAAATTACCAAGCCGGTCATCATAGCGAGTATGAACAACAATTTCCGGATTCTTACTCATAAAAGAGGACAATGCATAATGTACATCCGGTATATCGAAAATAACAGGTAACTTAATAGAAACCTCTTTTCTCGAAAAAGAAGATACATTCTCTAATGATTTAACGGTTTCCTCTAATAAAGCATCTATTTTAAGACTTTGCTCATACAGATACTTACCTTCAAACGTAAGTGAGAAAAAACGTGTATTTCTGTTGATAAAACGAATATTAAAACGTTCTTCAAGATTTTTTATGTTTGACATCACCGATGAACGTGAAACATTCATCTTCTTAGCCGCAGTAGAAAAACTTCGATGTTTGGCAACATGGAAGAAAAATAAAAAATGTGATAAGTCCTGTTTCTTTTTCATTTTCATGAAAACCAATCCCTATGTGAATACCAAAACGTTCCATGGAATATAATAGCAAAATGAATTAAAAACCTCAAAAGCACATCGCTAGCCGTCACAGATTTATTGTGTAATGAAAAATTAAAATATTGCCATTATATTAACTGGGGTTTAACCCCAGTTGACGTTCAGGCAAGAAAATCTGTCATTATTTTTCATTAATATAATTTATGATACTCTGTGATGCTTTATGGATCGCTTCAACACTAACTCGCTCATGGCAAGGTAAAACCAGCATCCTCTGAACCATAAGAGAAGCGTTAGGAAAGTCGATATTATTGTCCCCAGAATACTTCGGGGATATATAAAAATCCTTGCAGTAAGGATAATTACTCACAATGGTATTTTTATATCGATAAGTATCAGTATTAATCCCAGCAGAAAACAATTTATTTGCCAGTTCTTTACCTGAGTATTTGGCATCTTCATTCAGTAAACAGACTAAAGAATAACAGTTATGTCTGCTCATTATATCTGTACTTAAAAAATCAATATTTCTTGATGGTTGCAGTGATGTTTTCCATTTTATTTTTCTCTTCTCACGTCCTTGAATTTTGGTATCCAGACTGGTTAGCTGAGCAATGCCGACTGCAGCCTGGAAAGCAGACAATTTATAATTAAGCCCGTCAGTATAACCAAAGCTACCATGCTGCTGGCTGAATCCGATATGCGTAAAGGAACGAATTTTCTCTGCATATTCATCTGAATTTGTCAGAATAAACCCGCCTTCCCCTGTGCTGATCAGTTTGAACTCATGTGTACTAAAACAACCAATATCACCAATTGTACCTTCATAACCAAGTAAAGAGTCTGTCCCTGCCGATTGGGCGGCATCTTCAATAATCGTAATATTTCGCTGACGGCAGAAAGTGATAATATCACTATCAATCGCCCGATACCCCCACATTGAAACAGTGATTAGAACTCGGGTTTTTTTAGTTATTTTATTATCGAGATCTTTTTGGCAGGGCTTAAATGAATTTACGCTACAATCATAGAAAACAGGTATTCCCCCGGCTTGTAAAATAGCGGAAACGGTCATAGGTACACAAATTGCAGGAACCAGAACTTCATCTCCAGGAGAGATAACGGTGAGCAAGCTTGCATGTAAAGCGGCCGTGCCTGATGATACTGCAATAGCATGTTTAGTATTAAAATAATAACTTAAATTTTTTTCATATAACTGAATAACCGATGAATCACCTGACAGCATATCGGCTTCAGTTAATATCTCTAATGTTTTTTGAATTTCCTTTGGTGTTCTTAATGCTTTATATACACAATCGATATACATTATTATTTCTCTGTGATATTTGTTAATGTAATTTCTTCTTTTAGTTTATCAATATAGCCCGACAAATAGGCAACTCTTTTTTTCGCCATAATTTTCCCCGCTTCAGTGTTAATCGTATCAGGTAGTCTCAGTAATTTAGTGTAGAAATGATCCAAAGCATATTTTTTATCGTCAAGTGACCTCTCTATAGCAAAAGGGTCTTCATCACTATATATTTCCTGACCCAATTTACCGGCAACATAAAAAACTCGCGCCAGACCAATGGCACCTAATGCATCAAGCCGGTCAGCATCCTGAATAATTTTCGCTTCAATAGTGATAGGTTTTATTCCCGAGCTATAACTATGGGTACGAATAACATCTGAAATCTGTCCATATAAACTCGTGGATATTTCTTTAAAATTTTCTTTGAGTATTTTTATTGTTTTCTGTGCCGAAAATGTTGCCGAACAATGGCGAATCAATGAATTTTTCGGTAACGATACAATATCATGGAAATAGCTACCAATAATGATGACATCTAAATTACCTCCCTCATATTTATGAATATGTTTACTTTTCTCAGCTACGCGAGTTAAATGACCCAGATCATGTGCTGCATCCTGATTATTTATTTTTTCCCTTTTAAGAAAATTGATTATTTTATTTTCTAGTTCCATTACATATCCACCATAATGATATGTTTCTTCTCTGGCAATGTTTTCAGCATAGATAAGGCGGAAAATTTATATCCATAAATTCTAATTAGCCATCTATCCATGCCATCAAATTTTTGTGTTCCCGTGATAGCCCCTCTACCATGAACACAAGTACGATTATTTAATATGAGTGCATCTCCTGGTTGTAATACAATTTGAGTGATATTTTCTGAATGACTTATCGCGTCAGCCAGCGTTTGTAATGCTTTTTCCGCCTCAGGATTGTTAGCGGTAACTTTACTGGTACTGTAACGAAGCCCCATACCGCCATCATGCAGTTTTTTAAGTATAGAAATATTAGTAATACTGATGACTCTATCGAATGAAGACTGACTAATGGCGGAAAATTGCGGCTTCATTAACGACTCAACGATCTGCGGGCTCAAACTATTAAGTACTGACTCTAAAGGAATCAGGGTTGTGGCAATACCATCAGGATTACGTAAACCCAGTAAACCAAAAACATCGGGTGAAATAGGTTTACCAGGAGTAGGATTTTCCTCAACAAAGTACCCATTCACGACTTCAGTATGAAAACCCAGTTTTTTAGTCGAACGATTGAAGCTCTTTTCATTATTTTTAGCGGGCATTACCATATGGCATAAACGCCCGTTCATCTCGTCCAGGAATGAGCGTGCTGAGTGGCCACTCAGTTTCAATAGCCCTAATAACGCCGATGCAGGAATACGCCAACCTGCAGTATCGGGTGACATATCATCTGTTGGTGTAAAAGGTAGCGACTGAATTGACAAAAAATTCCTTATCACAATATGAGACGTCGTATGATTATCTGAAACAGCGCTGATTCGCTTTAATACTGAATCATCTATAAGCGTCTTCAGCACATCATGTGCAATATTCTCAAGCTCAAGAGGCGTTTCTTCTTGATCATAATTATGGGCTATTCTATTAAGTGCATTCCACACGTTGCGTCCCTGCCTAGATGAAAAAACAATTTCATTGTGCATAGCTTCATCCCAACAATATTAAACATGAGTCTGGTTGTTAACATTCAGTGACATACTCTAGCAAAACAACACTGCCTATAAATGAGCATCAGATGTCAAAATACTGCACAACAAACCCATGCAAACACACTGATATTTATGAGAAAAGAGATCTTTAAATATATTGATCATCTCAAATATATTTAAAGTCATTAAAATATATTTCATAGCAAGAATCAGTACATCATGCATTAAATAAAAATATAAACTCCAGGGTTTCCTTATATATTAAAAACGCCTGATTTTAAATTTCATCACAAATTCTCATCCCGATGACGCGCTAAATCACCATGATTAAAATAAAATCGCAAATAAATTTATTTATTCATTAATATTATTAATTGAACAAAAAAACAGAGGCTAGAATATCTCATCAACAAATGCTAATGAATATCATTCAATTACACTCAGTCTAGTATAAATCTTCATTTAAATATGAAAACACCTGACTATCTATGTAACATATATAGCATAGTTTTTAAGTTATTTTTTTGGCTGAGAGATTGCACAGACAAACGAATGGCAGTATTCACAAGCAGAATAAAGAAGAGGAATGACGGATTTGCTCCGTCATTTTCGCAGTAGTGGTGCGCTATAGCGGTTAAAATACCTGAGTGAATATCTATTTTGATAACAAGTCTTCTGTAGCTATCTCTGACTCATATTTGATAGTCAATCGCGCTATCTTCAGGTTCCAGAGCTAAACGCTTAATCTCATCAACAGACAGCGCAGGGTTGCAAAGCTCGATAAAGCGCCAGACATAATTACGTTGTAATTGTCCCCGGCGGATCCCGAGCCACACTGTGTTGGTATCGAACAAGTGTTGAGTATTAAGATGGACCAGTTCGCCCCCATCAACGCACGCCTGCGAGGCAACCAGACCAATACCTAGCCCTAATTCAACATAGGTTTTGATAACATCTGAGTCCTGGGCACTGAGTACAATATCCGGGATCAAACCACGGCGTGTAAAGGCCTCATCAATGCGAGAACGACCCGTTATTCCCTGGCGGTAGGTAATCAATGGCCAGCGGCTGATATCATCGAGTGTCAGTGGGTTACTCTGAATTAACGGATGTCCTTGTGGGACTAACAGACTGTGGTGCCAGCGAAACCAGGGATAGGCAACCATCGCAGGATCGGTACTTAAGCGCTCACTTGCAATACCAATATCAGCGGCACCACTATGCAGTAAACTTTCAATTTCTTGTGGGGTACCCTGGATCAGTTCAAGTCTTACTTCGGGAAATAAGCTACGAAACGCTTTGATAACCACAGGTAAACTATAACGCGCTTGAGTATGGGTGGTCGCGATGGTCAGAACACCGCTGTCTTCATTAGTGAATAAATCGGCCAGACGTCGTACGCTACTCGCCTCATTCAGAATTCTCTCCGCGATGACGAGCAAGGCTTTGCCTGGTTCAGTCATACCTAATAACCTTTTACCGCGACGGATGAAAATTTCAATCCCCAGTTCTTCTTCCAGTTCCCGGATATGACGACTTACACCCGACTGGGAAGTGAACAACATGTTCGCAACTTCGGTGAGATTGTAATCCTGCCTTGCCGCCTCGCGGATTATTTTAAGTTGCTGGAAATTCATAGTGCCTCCGGGGTCATGATTTTTCTTTGCACTATTGTTAAAGTCATAACCCCGGTAAACCAAATAATAAATACCCTCATCTTATGTCTTTTTGTACTAAAGAAATTTTATCCCGCCATCATCCATAGTGAATTATCAGGTAATGGACGAGAAACGAGCGATAACAATGAATCTTTCACCGCTTCAGATTGTGCAGAAAGTGGCACTCTTGATGACAGATTCAGCGTCAGAGGCAAACTCAGCGATGGCTGGGTAATATGCGCCATCCAGCCATGCGTTGCCGCAACTAAAGAACAAGCTGCTGACTCAGGCAGAATGGTGACGCCCATACCACTTGCAACCACAGCGGTCAGGGTCGCTGTTGACTCAATCTCTCCCATAACTTCAGTGCTCAGACTTCTCAGAGCAAAGGCATGATCAATACGTTTGCGCAACGCGCTATAACCACAAGGCAAGAATAAGTTCATTTCAGCAATCGTATTCAGATCGACCGTTTTTCCCGGGCAGGTTCCACTACCGACCAGAAATAAATTCTCTTTTAATAAGGGCTCGCTGACCAGACCGTCCTGGGCAGAGCTGTCATAGACGATGGCCATATCTAGCTCACCATTCAATAACTTATCATTAAGCACCGCGTTACTGTTTTCATGCAGATGGATCATGACATCAGGTAAACCCGCACGCATTGATTTCAGCATTGGCAAAATAACAACCGAGGCGGCGGCCCCGGGCGCCAGCCCGATAGAAACGGCACCTTTTAATGCTTTACCAACGCTATTTACCGCCAGCTGCGCTTGTTCACACTGTTTAAGTATTGCTTTAGCGTGTGCGTAAAGTACTTTTCCGGCTTCTGTCGGCGTCACACCACGTTTAGTGCGAATCAATAATTGTTGATCCAGTTCGGCCTCGAGGTTAGCCACCTGCTGGCTCAGCGCGGGTTGCGCAATATAAAGCACTTCCGCGGCCTGGGTGAGACTACCGATATCAACGATTTTCACGAAATACTTCAGTCGTTTTAAGTTCATACATTCCCCTTTACGCAACAACCGCGTCAATCCAACAATCAGTCATAAAGTAAATGCAAAATTCTTGCCAATTTATTAAAACGTCGTGAAAAAGACTAATAATATGAATTATAAGAAAATACTATGGTTATTGGGGTGGCAGCATTCCAAAGAAATTGCTAACGCTGCCACCTTATCGGTGCAAGTGCACAACCTTGGTGCAACTTATGAGAAAAATCAGGGTTATTTCAGGGCGCCTTCAGCACTCTTATTACGCAACAGTTGCCCACCATAAGCGCAACTTTATTCCCCAGTAGCTCGTCCAGCCAGTTGTTGTGGAGAGTACTCTTCCCTGATAAATGACTAACATAGTCGGCGTGACGCTGATTTGAAAATGCTGAGATATTGTCCCTGACGGATCGTTGATTACCGGGAAGTGATAACCTTTACGCTGTAATCCTTTCATCACTTCGTCATCGGTTCCGGATCGCAATGCAATCGTCATCACATTATTTCCTTCGTCATACAGTTTTGCGATGTCCGGAGTCGTAAAGCGACAAACACCACACCAACTGGCCCAGAAATACACCAGTAACGGTTTATCAGCACTCAACGTTTCGAGTGTCACGGCCGATCCGCCCAGAGTCTGTAATGACATACTCTCAAAATACGGCGGCGCAACCGGAGCCCGCCACCAGTCCATTGCCAGCATCACAACCACTAGCAATGCCACTAAGATAATGCCTTCACGCAGCCAGCGTAACAGTCTACTTTTCATTGGCAGCCGCCAGTTTTTCCTTTACAACCTCTTCCAGTATCTCCCACGAAACCGCACCGGGGATCATTTCATCACCGATAATCGTTGCGGGCGTACCCTGAACGCCGACCAGCCGCGCTAGCTGTAAGTTGGTGCTCAGAGTCTCCATACTTTTTTCATCCGGTATCACGGCCGTCGCTCTGCTCTTTTCAACGGCTGCAGCAATACTTGCCGTATCGTGCTGACCCTTTTTCTGCATCAGTTTTTCATGTAGTGCCAGAAACTGTTCAGGATGCTGACGCCATGTTGTTAAGACTGTGCGAGCCGATAAAACGGAGCTTTCACCTTTAAAGGGTAGAGGTTTAATCACGACTCTCACCTGCGGATATTTCTGGACTATTTTTTCCAGCAGCGGATCAAGTTGCTTACAGTAGGGGCAGTTGTAATCCGTAAAATTGACGAGGATTAACGTCGGTTTCTCTGCCCCAATACGGGGACTATTGGGATCGTTAAACAGCATCTGGTTAATTAACGCTTCAAATTGCTGCTGCTGCTCGGCTGAAAAAGACTGTTCTGGCGCGGTTTGCGCACGACTGAAGCTGGTATATAAGGCAAAGAATATAATCAAAAAGTATTTCATGGTGTGGCTCCTTTAGCTTCATCGAGCGTATTAATGACTGAGTCACGGCTCAGCAGCGTCGGCAATACTTTCCCTTTAGGAAGTTGTGGGCCATAAATCTGATTAAATGGGATAGCTACCTGTCCGCGGCTACGTAAAAAAGTAGTTATCTCATCAGACGGAAGTGTCCAGTCACCCCGCAAGGCCACGACATCGGATTGTTGCAGTGCATTTTGTACTTCGTCTTTATTCAGCACGTTATATTTATTGGCTTTGCAGGTAATGCACCAGTCAGCGGTGACATCAATAAACACGCGTTTATTTTCGGCCAGTGCTTGTGATATCGCCTGCTCTGTCAGCGGCTGCCAGTCGATATTTTCATGGCTCACGCGTTCCTGAGTCAGTCCAAAATGTGGCAATAATAAACTTGCCAGCCATATGGCCGATCCCAGCATTAGCATCCCCATAAGCAGGCGTACTCTGTTCATCCATCTTCCCGGACGGGGTAGACATAACGCCAGCTCTGGTTTAAGGGCAATAAGCAGCCAGGGCAAGCTCATTCCCAGCCCCAGTGCGAGAAATAATCCCCACAACACGGGATAAGACGCGGTCAAGGCAACAGCCACTGCTGTACCCAAAAACGGAGCGCTGCAGGGTGTTGCAAGTAAAGTAGCAAAAGCGCCCTGCCAGAAATGTCCTGCCATGCCTTGCCCGCCGTGCGTTGCCAGTCGGGTTGTCAGTGATGAAGAGAGTCGGAATTCAAATAAACCAAATAAACTGGCACTAAAGAGCAGCATTACCAGCGCCATCGCGCCAATAAACCATGGATTCTGGAACTGGATCCCCCAGCCTAATGCATGGTTAGTGAGTCTCAGAACGGTCATGAACAGGGCCAGTGCCATAAAGGACAGAATAATTCCTGCAACTGAAGCCAAAAACTGCCAGCGAATTAAACGCCGTTCCTGGTGCTCCACCAACAGAACTGAGCCCAGTTTCATTCCCAGAACGGGTAAAACGCAGGGCATCAGATTGAGGATCAATCCTCCGGCCAGGGCCATCAACACGACCTGCCAGAGCGGCAGAACCTCTGACGTCAGGCTACCGACTGGGGCTACCCCGACGGTAAGCTGATTTTCTTGCGCAATACCCTGGTCTTCCAGTACCAGAGTCAGTAACTGACCACTGATATTAGGCGCTTCCTCGCCCCAGCTGTCGCTAACTGGAATCGAAGCCTTGAGCGTCTGTCCCTCTACATCGAATATCGGTTTACCAAAAACGGCATCACCCAGCGAGTCCAGGTACACATCAGGATTTGACCATCCTTCTGCACGGACGGCTTTGAGCAATAGCTCTCCCTGGCGATAGTCCACTTGCAGGGTTTCTGTCAGACCACTCTTTACCGGGATCTGTCCCATCGCTTTGAAATAATCATGGGCAAAGGTTTCATCCTGGTGAGTCGGCGTAACGCTAAAAGGATAGTCTGTCAGCAGGCAGACATTACTACAGGTAGAGAGAGTCAGTATTCCCCCGAACGTGGCAGGTGCGTCACCCGTCACCTGCATCGGAAATGTCACCTGCTGATGGTAGCCTTGGGTGGTAATCCCTGCGACATCAAAGCGCGCCGGAACTGGCCAGAGCCATTGCACCGGAGCCTGAGTTTCCTGCCAGCGTATCGCTGGCGCAACACCCCCTTCGCCAGGCGATCGCCAGTAGGTTTTCCAGCCATCGGAAAGTTTGATATCCAGCAATAGCCGGGTTTCATTACTGGCATTGATATCTGCCCGTACACGTACCGCAGCATGTGAATTATCTGGCGATGTCAGCCAGTCAGACTCGGCAGCCCAGGAAACGGGCAGCCAGAGTAATAACAGGCATAACAATGCCCGTCTGCAAAGAGTGAACATATTTTTTCTCCGTAAAATGATGAATTAACCGTCAGAAGCAGTTAACTGTCATTCCCGGAAGACGCAGAAGCGGAGATGAACCCTGAGGGAGGGTGAGGATATGACCCTGGGCGGGAAATACCGACGCTGACATGAACGCTCAGGCGCCAAAAGTAATAGCAGCAGACCCAGGGTCAGCAAGACAGCATCAAATAACATCGGCGGCATACTCAGAAGCGACTTCGCACTGAGTTCACAGGGTGTAACGGCCACGTCCTCATCCGGTAAAATAGAATCAGGCTGAGTTAACACAACGCTCGCAACTGTTCCCATCTGCAAGGCGTGCAGACTTAACACGCGTTGTGCACTACAAACGAGTACCACGACACATGCCAGACAAAGGAACCAGAGACCCAGACGCTGCTGTTTAACCATTACATCCTCATATTTTCAATGGTCTTATCTTATGGCCTGGAAATAAAATGGCAATCATTGTGCTGTAAAGTTATCTCAACAAGGCCTTTTTCATACAATTTGTCTGTTTTAACAGCAAACAAACGTTTTTCTATAACGGAAGCTTTGACAACGTCACCCAGCCCCGGTAATATCCGCCCCGTTCAAACGATTCCTCTGTAGTTCAGTCGGTAGAACGGCGGACTGTTAATCCGTATGTCACTGGTTCGAGTCCAGTCAGAGGAGCCAAATTTAGAAAAACCCGCTTAAGGAAACTTAAGCGGGTTTTTTGTTGTGGCTGATAGCCGATAAAAGATCGGATGCAAATAAGAACAGGATCTGAGCCCCCAGAAAAGCTCAAACATGTTTGGTTAGTCGATGGCAAATATTAAGTCCCCAACGAGTTACGGCTATAAGAACTATTAACTCCAAAATTGATAGCAGTTATTTTTTAATACATTCATTCAGATATTAGTGACTATTATCTGGCGTGTTCGCTGTTTTGATAGTGAGGGTATCTTGATAAATTTCCCGAAGGAAAGCGTAGTCAGGCTCTCCACCAGTGGAAGACAAACGTTGAATGCTTCTGCGCCTTTATTTTGCCAGACTCTGCCTTGTAGTCTGGCAATCCTTGCTTCATTCCAGTAAACCTCTGTGCTCCTCCTGAAAATAATGCTTCCCGAGAATAGCTTCACCGTCATCAATTGATTTGTGAATAAGTTTCACGCAACGTTTAGCGTCGCCCGCTTCAAGAGCCAGTAACAGCTGGTCATAATTATGCTGTCCCTTCTCCATATGGGGCGACTGGGGATAAAGATAGTTAAAGCACGGGCCAATCTGCACCCACAGTTGCTCGATAAGCGCCATCAAGGTAGGCATCCCAGCCATTTCATACAGCGTGAAGCGAAATTCCCGGTTGGCCTCTAACGCGCCCTCAACGTTGTTTTCAGCTTTCGCTGCCATAAATTTGGCATTCAGTGTTTTCAGTAAAGCGATTTGATCCCCCGTTTGCAGTTCACAGGCTTGCGACACCGCCAGACCTTCAAGATTTTTGCGAATAAGTGTGATTTCCTGATACCGCGCCAGCGCAATTTTTGGCACCAGAAAAGCTTGGGCGGGGGTGGCATCAAGTGCTCCTGCCGAGACCAGACGCAATAATGCTTCACGCACCGGCGTCACGCTGGTGCCAAGTTTTTCGGCAATTTCTTTGGTGACCAGCCGCGCCCCCGGTTTGAGTACACCAACAATCAAGGCCCCTTTCAGCTTAGCTTCAACCTGCATGGTCAGGCTGACACGCTGCGCTTTTTCCATCTCAAACATATAAGGTTTTCCTTTAGCAAAAAAGTGACTTTGCTTTTGCAATTTAATCCGTAGCATGCCAAAAATACATTATATAGGATATATCATGCATTAAGGAATTGAATATTGATTAACCGTTTTTGTGACACACGAACTTCATCTTAATTCCGTCAACACTTCTGGCGGCTTCACTTTGGGAAAGACCGTAATGAGAATACCTGCCTTTAAACTGGCTTCACTTGCTCTGCTGATCGGCCTGACACCGGCTTTTGCCTCTGAACTGGTGATAGCCCAACCGACGTCCGCTACGGCAATGGATCCGGGCTTCCTGAAGGAATCTGCCACACTCGTGGATAACCTCTTCGATACCCTGGTATTGCGCGATGCCAGTATGCAGCTACAGCCGGGGCTCGCGACCAGCTGGAAACCGCTGGACGATACCACCTGGGAGTTCCAGCTGCGCCCAGGGGTTAAATTCAGCAACGGCGAGCCGGTCGATGCTAAGGCAGTGAAATTCTCTATCGACCGTATTCTCGATCCGGCCAATCACGCTCCGACTATTTCCTATATTCGTACCATAAAATCAGTAGAAGTCACGGGGGATCATCAGGTGAAGATCCACACCACAGGCCCGGATCCGTTACTACCGACACGCATGAGCCGCTACCCGACCTATATTGTGCCCCCGGCCTACGTCACCAAAGTCGGTGCTGCTGAATTTGCGCGTAAACCGGTCGGCTCCGGGGCCTATATTCTCGACGCGTTTATTCCCGATGAAAAAGTAGTGATGCAGGCTAATCCGGATTACTGGCGCGGTAAACCCAGCATCGATACCGTCACCTGGCGGCCTGTCCCGGAAGCCACCGGACGTATAACTGCTCTGCTGACCGGCGAAGTACAGCTGATTGAGGGCGTGCCCGCCGATCTGGTTCCGGTACTGAAAAACAAACCGGGTATACATCTTGAGCAGGTAAAAAATGGCGGCCTGACCATTTATCTCGGGCTGAAGAACTCACAAAAGCCGCTGAATGATGTACGCGTCCGTCAGGCGCTATCGCTGGCATTGAACCGCGCAGCCTATACTCAGGATTTGCTGCGCGGTTTCGGCACGCCGACTGGCACTATGGCGGGGCCGAAAGATTTTGGCTATGACGCGATTTCTGCACCCGTACAGGACATCAATAAAGCGAAATCCCTGCTGGCCGAAGCCGGATATCCGGAAGGTTTCACCCTGCGCTTCCAGGCACCACGCCGCTATATTGCCAGCGCAGACGTCGCACAGGCGATTGTCCAGGATCTGGCTGCAATCGGCGTGAAAGCCGAACTCGAAGTTCCGGAGTGGTCGGTTTATACCCAGCAAGTTGCAGCCCAGAAGCAGGCACCTGTCTATATGCTGGCCTGGGGCTCAACCCAGACACTGGACGCCGATGCCGCACTCTATCCGATTCTGCATTCCGGCGAGCCCTATTCTACGGTGAGTTCACCGGAACTGGATGCCCTGCTCAACAGCAGCCGCATCACGGTTGACCCAGCCAAACGTGAGAAAATTTTGCAGCAGATACAGCAAGTTGTTGTCCAGCAGCAGCCGCTTATTCCGCTATACAAAGAAGATTCCCTGTATGCCCACGCTGACAATGTCACCTTTACTGGCCGCGCCGATGCACGGATCCCGCTGTTTGACCTGAGGATTAAATGATTTTGCTGCGTACTCCCCTGCAAAGGAAGCCACGCCGCCGATTTTATGGCGACGGACTCCTCGGCGGACTGTTGTTGCTACTGGTGATTGTCCCGGCGCTGCTGGCGCCGTGGCTGCCCCTGCCGGATCCGCTGACGAACGATCTGGCCGCCGCCTTTTCGCCACCGGGGGGACATCATCTGCTGGGAACCGATCAGCTGGGGCGTGATTTACTGTCACGTATTTTATCCGGTACGCGGCTTTCGCTGACGGTGGTATTACTGGCTGGCATCATCGCCGCAGTCATTGGTTCGGTGTTGGGTATGATTGCCGGTTATGCCGGTGGCTGGCTCGACGCAATTATTATGCGGCTGATGGATATTCAGCTAGCGGTGCCGTTTATCCTGCTGATCTTATTAGTGATGGCCCTGTTTGGCGCATCGCTGACCAATATCATCTTAATCATGGGGGTGACCAGCTGGGCTATTTATGCTCGTGTCGCCCGCGCCAAAACGCTGGAAATCCGCGAGCTGGAATTTATAGAATCGGTCAAAGCGATGGGATTTTCCACCCCTCGCATTTTGCTACGCCATGTCCTCCCCAATCTGATGACCCCGCTGATTGTGTTGCTGACGCTGGATATTCCACGGCTGATTGTGCTGGAGGCCTCGATTGGTTTTCTCGGCATGGGCATTCAGCCCCCGACACCGACGCTGGGTAATCTTATCGGTGAAGGCCGATCCTATATGCTGCTCGCCCAGTGGCTGGTGCTCTATCCAGGACTGGTGATTGCTGCCCTGGTGATTGGCTGCAATCTGCTCGGCGACAGCCTGTTGCGTAAAACCCACACGAGGATCGACTGATATGCTGCGCTATATTTTGCAACGTCTCGGTCAGTCAGTGCTGGTCATGTTTGGCGTATCGCTGCTGATTTTCTATAGCCTGCACCTGACCGGCGACCCGGCGGCGGTGATGATGCCGCCGGGCTCCAGTCAGCAAGAAATAGACAATTTCCGCCACAGTATGGGATTTGACCGCTCGCTACCCTGGCAGTACTGGCACTATTTAACTGACGTTCTACAGGGCAATCTGGGGGAGTCGCTACGCTACAGCCAGCCGGTTACCGAACTTATTGGCCAGCGCGTTCCAGCCACCCTGCTGCTGGCCTGCACCGCCTTAATCT
The DNA here is from genome assembly GCF_024807845.1 of Klebsiella sp. BIGb0407. Taxonomy (GTDB): domain Bacteria; phylum Pseudomonadota; class Gammaproteobacteria; order Enterobacterales; family Enterobacteriaceae; genus JGM124. The sequence goes on along the minus strand of NZ_JANUEQ010000008.1, from coordinate 101,043 downwards.
GGAGCACTATCGTCGGTTTGCTGCTCGGCATCGTCAGCGCGTTATATCAGAACACCCCCTGGGATTTAGTCGCGCGCCTGCTGGCATTCAGTGGCCAGGCAGTGCCGGTATTCTGGCTTGGCTTGCTATTAATCATCGTTTTCAGTCTCAATCTGCGCTGGTTACCCTCCAGCGGCTATGGCAGCGCCAGTCAGCTGGTAATGCCAGCTATTAGTCTCGGCGCCTATTATATGAGTGCCATTGCGCGACTGATCCGTGCCAGTCTGATTGACGTTCTGCAACAAGATTACATCCGCACCGCTCGCGCCAAAGGGCTTAGCCAATGGCGCATTATCGTCCGCCACGGTTTACGTAATGCACTAATCCCGGTGATAACCGTGCAGGGCATGTATTTTGCTTCCCTGCTTGGCGGTGCGCTGGTGACTGAAATTATTTTTGCCTGGCCGGGTATCGGCCGCCTCGCGGTTCAGGCTATTCAGAACCGCGATTTCCCGCTGGTACAGGCCATTGTACTGCTCGCAGCAGCGGTGTTTGTCGGCATCAACCTGATTATCGATTTGCTCTACGTGGTACTCAACCCGAGGATCCGCCTGTGACAGATATAATTTCCCCGTCACTACAATCGACGCTCGATTTACTCAACACGATGACGCCGTTCGTCAGCGTTTCCGGCCAGCTCGGTCAGCAACGTGCACTGGCGCAGTTTCTGGAAGAGTGGATCCTCCAGCACCTGCAGGGTATGCCAGTATTGCCGGTCAGCGTACAGCTCGACGAAAACATCCCCCCACTGGTGCATATGCGTATTGATCGTCAGGCGGCAAAAACCCTGGTGTTATACAACATGTACGACGTGATGCCCGCCACCGAGGAGGGCTGGGAGTTTTCGCCTTTTACCGGCGGTATCACCGAATGGCCGGGAACCGGTGCAGTCTATATCGCACGCGGTGCTGAGAACAATAAAGGGCCGCTGGCGGGCATGCTGATGGCGGTAAAGTCGCTATGTGATTCAGGCCAGCTGGAGGTTAATCTCGAAATCATTCTCGAGGGTGAGGAAGAAACTGGCAGCGGTCGGTTACGTCGTTATCTGGCGCAGGAACCCTGCCCGGTGCCGTCCGCAGGTGCGGTATTTTTCCCGTCACTGTGCGAATACAGCGGCGGTGAGCCCCGTGTCTACCTGGGGTTCAGTGGGCTGAGCGGCGGCCGTTTACGGATCAAAGGCGGCGCATGGGGCGGACCTCATGCGGCAATCCACGGCAGCAACGCTAACTGGATTGCTAATCCGGTATGGCGGCTGGTTCATGCCCTTCAGGCTATTGCGCCTGCCGAAGACAGCGGCGTGATCGTTCGTCATGCCATCGATGAACCTGCTAATCAATTGCTGCGTAAGCTGGCTGAACAATTCAGTATCAGTGATGAGTTGCACTTTCGCCGCAGCGAAACCTTATCAGTGAGCGGCGATACCCTGTCCTGCCTGCAACAGCTGATTAACGGTGCGGTATTGAATATTTCAGAAATCTATAGCTCCCCACAGCAAGCTCGAGGAGTTATCCCCCATAGTGCCAGTGCAGAACTGGCGCTGCGCGTACCGCCGGATATTGACGGTGAAACCCTGCTGACAGCAATCCACCAGAAGCTCAGCCAACCGGAATTTGAAGGTGTGGAACTTGAACTGGATGACAGTTATCCCGGCCACCGTTTTCCACGCAACAGCCCCGGCGTCGATGCCCTGCTCGCCAGCTATCAGGCCCAGGGCGCGACACCACAAATCTGGCCCTGGGCACCCGGTTGCGCACCGGCATATACCTTTGCCCGCATCGCTCCCGCTTTTCTGATTGGTGGTCTCGGCCACGGCGGCAATGCTCACGGCGTGAATGAATTTGTCACCCTGCGCGGGCTGGAGCGTTTTCAGCAATCCGTTATCGACTGGATTCATTGTTATACCCACGACACCTCTTTTTCTGCCTTGCCTGAATAATCTGGCGAGGCCTTGCGTCAACGTCCGGGAAAGTTTTAAACGATAAGCACCAGGAAAATTATAATGAAACAAGCAGATGATTTTGAACGTGTTTCACTGGGATTCTTCCCTACGCCGCTGGAAAGTCTGCCCACTCTGGGCGATTCACTCGGCATCACACTGGATATCAAACGTGATGATTACACCGGTTTCGGCGGCGGTGGCAACAAAGTCCGTAAACTGGAATATCTGATGGCTGATGCCTGTCGTAAGCAGGTGAATGTAGTCATCACCACCGGCGGACATCAGTCTAACCACGCGCGGATGGTAGCCGCCGCGGCGCGTAAGTTCGGCATGAAACCAGTGCTGGTACTGCGCGGCAACCCGCCTGCAGTCTATCAGGGCAACCTTCTGCTCGATAAGCTGTTCGGCGCTGAGCTGGAGTTTCTCGACCCCGATGGCTATTTCACTCAGATTGAAGGGGCGATGAATGCCCATGCTGATGCGGCCCAGATGCGTGGTGAAAAAGCGCTGATTATCCCGCTGGGTGGTGCCACGCCGCTGGGTGCCCTGGGCTATGTGCGCGCTATTGAAGAAATGGATGCCCAGCTCAAAGAACGCAACCAGCTGCCGCCAGAGGTGATTGTTGCCCCGACTGGTTCCGGTGGCACCCTTGCCGGGCTCTATGTCGGCGCACGTAAATACTGGCCGGAAACCAAAATCGTTGGCATCAGCGTCAGTGCCAAAGCGGAATGGTTCCAGACCCGTATTTCCACTATGGCACAGGATTGCGCTGATTTGCTGGAATGGCCGCAAAACTGGACGCCGGAAGACATCTGGATTGAAGATGAATTTGTCGGCACCGCGTACGGTATACCCTCTGAAGGTGGTATCAATGCCATTTATCGCGTCGCACAGGCTGAAGGGTTACTGCTGGATCCAGTCTACACGGGTAAAGCGATGCACGGGCTAATCAGCCTGGTTGAGCAAGGCAAAATCAGCGCCGGATCCCGGGTGATTTTCGTGCATTGTGGCGGTTCACCCGCCCTGTATCCCTTTGCACAGACTTTACTGGAGCACTGAGTTCATGCAGGATTTTCGCTATCTGAGCCAGCAGGATGTGATAGCGCTCGGCGGGACTCTGGCGCAGGCCGCGCTGGATGATGTGTTTGACGTTATCACCTTAATGCGTCAGCTGAAGGCGCAGATGCCTGCGGAAACCCACGTCAGCCTCGCGGGTTCGCGGGGAAAAGCCTACGCCCTGCCGGCTTTCGTAGGCGGGCGTTTCAATGCCGCAGGCGTGAAATGGACGGCACATCGTCCGGATGCCCGTGACGGCCTGCCTCAGGCGATGGCGATGACGCTGATTAACTGCGCGGATACCGGCCTGCCTCTCGGACTGGTGGAAAGCGCGGTGCTGACCGCCACCCGCACGGCAGCCGTTTCAGCGCTGGCATTACGCCATGCCGCGCCGCGCCCGGTACAACGTATTCTGTTACTCGGCACCGGCGTACAGGCCACCGCGCATCTCGATATGCTGCGACAGCTTTTCCCCAATCTAAAACAGGTCAGTTGGTGGAGCCGCAGTACTTCTGCTTTTGCCACTGACTGCAAAAAACTGCCCTGGCCGCTGCTCAGAAGCACCGATTTACAGCATGCCTGCGAGCAAGATTTCGATGCGGTAGTCACCTGTACCAGCGCCGCAGAACCTCTGCTGGGCACAGAAGTCATCCGCCCCGGTCGGCTGATTATTCAGGTTGGTTATCACGAAGTAACATTTGCAGCGATTGCCCGCTCGACAAAAGTCGTCGTCGATTTATGGGGAGATTTCTGTGAAACCAGTGCCAAAAGTCTTTTCCAGATGTATCGCGCCGGACACTTTTCGCCAGAGCACGTGGACGCCGATTTAAGCAATCTGCTGTTCGATGGCTGGCAGCCTGCGCCGGATGACAGTGTGTTTTTCTCCTCGTTTGGTCTCAATGTTTTCGACATCGCCCTGGCGGCACGTATGCTTTCATGCGCGCAACAACAGGGAGTCGGCACACTGTTACCGCTTTTTCCGGAGCCATTTTACCTTGCCTGATTATTCAGTTTTATCTTTGCCGGGCATCATTATCAGTTCCACAGAGCTTATTGAACGTCGCCAGAAAGGCGAGATATTTGCGCTGATTGATGTGCGGGAAATCGCTCAGTGGCAGGCCGCAACTCTGCCAGGTGCACACCATCTGAATGTGTATGATTACTTTATTCCCGACAGTACCGAAGCCGGTGCAAGCAGCCTGCTTAATGCTTTTCAACGTGCCTGGCAGACGCTAAATATCAGTGACAACGTTATTCCCATTTTCTTTGAACAACAGGTCGGTATGCGCTCCCCGCGCGGGGCATGGTTTGCTCTGTGCGGTGGTATCCAACAGCCGCTGGTACTCGACGGCGGGCTGGAGGCCTGGCAACGTGCAGGCGGGGCTCTTATGCCTGGAAGCGGTAACTGCGCGGTAGTGAGCGCTGAAAACCCGGATTACCGGGCTGACGACGGTGCGCGCATTGCACAGCTAAACGCGCTAACGGCAACGCGAGCGGAAGTGCTGGCAGCGGAGGTACAAATTCTCGACGTACGGCGCCCGTCAGAATTCAGCGGTGAATTTGCACATGAATGTTGTCAGCGCGCAGGAAGAATTCCCGGTGCACGTTTGTTGTTCTGGGAAGATGTGGTGCATAACGGCGCGTTTCGGGATGCCGAAGAAATTCGTCAGCTCGCAGAACAAGCGGGATTACAACCCGACCAACGGGTGGTTATTTATTGCCACCGGGGCGCTCGTGCTGCCACGGTATTCATCGCCTTACAACTGGCAGGTTACTCGCAGCTGGCCATTTATGTCGGTTCCTGGCATGAATGGGCAGAACATGCGGAACTGCCCCTGCTGACCGGTTTTAACTGACATTGCGTAGTTGCAGCGCACCGATGATATCTGGCGCTGCTGCCAGCAACTTTTGTGTATAGGCATGTTGTGGTGCGCCCAGCACCTGCGCAGTCAATCCACTTTCCACAATGTAGCCGTGATACAGCACCACAACGCGGTCACAGACCTGTTTCACCGCCGCAAGATCATGGCTGATAAACAGCACCGTCAGGCCGAGCTTACAGCGGAGTTCATCCAGCAGCGCCAGTATTTGCCCGCGAACCGAGAGATCTAACGCAGACACCGCTTCATCCGCCACCAGCAGTTCAGGCTCTAACGCCAGTGCGCGAGCAATCGCCACGCGCTGACGCTGACCGCCTGAAAAGGCACTTGGCAACCGGCTGGCGTGGTGTGCTTCCAGCCCCACCAGCTTCAATAATTCATTTACCCGCGTCTGGATCTGCCCGGCAGGGCGTAGTTTATAGACCCGCAGCGGTTCAGCTATTTGCTCACCGATGGTTATTTTCGGATTCAGGCTGGCATACGGATCCTGAAAGATAATCTGCGCGCGTCTGTGTATTTTCTTCCGGGTGGAGTGACTGGCGCGGGTCAGGGAAACACCGTCAAATTCGATATCACCGCTGTCGGTTTCCGTCAGACCAATAATAGCCCTTCCCAGTGTGGTTTTCCCTGAACCGGACTCACCGATCAGCCCGAGAATTTCACCGCGACGAATATCCAGCGAGGTCGGGAAAAGTACCGTATGGCGTTTTGCCGGAACGAATGGCAGGTGCTGTGCCTGGGGATAGCTTTTGGTCAGTTCACGCAGACGAACCAGAGGCGATTCCGCGCTAATTTCAGCCGTAACCGGGCGCGGTTCAGGCTGAGAAGCAGCAATCAGTTTGCGGGTGTAATTCTCCTGAGGATCGGTAAGCAGTTTTTCCACCGGTCCTTGTTCCACCAGATTTCCCTGATGCATAACATAAGCACGATCGGCATAACGCGCCACTAAACTCAGGTCATGCGTGATCAGCAGCACACCCATCTCCATTTCCTGCTGTAATTCTTTCAGCAATGCCAGAATCTGTGCCTGAATGGTGACATCCAGCGCGGTGGTCGGTTCATCGGCAATCAGCAGCGACGGTTTACAGCTGATGGCGCTGGCAATCATTACCCGCTGACGCATGCCGCCGGAAAGCTGGTGGATATACTGTTTCGCTCTCTGCTCCGGTTTCAAAATACCCACGCGATCCAGCAAAGCGATGGCTTCACGGTGCGCTTGCTTCCAGTTTATGCCCTGATGGCGCACCAGCACTTCAGCTATCTGTTCACCGACTTTCAGCACCGGGTTCATGCTGGTCATCGGTTCCTGAAAAATCATTGCCAGCCGTTCACCCCGCACCGAGGCGTCGAACTCTGCTTGCGGGCTGGCAATTTGCTTATCTGCCAGCCAGACTTCACCGCCCGTCATACTGACACCCGGCGGCAGCAATCCCATCAGGGCCAGTGAACTCAGCGTTTTACCGGATCCTGACTCCCCTACCAGCGCCACCATTTCACGGCGATTCACCTGCAGGGAAAACGGTTTGACCAGCGGTAATCCAGCATCAGTGTGAATGGCGAGGTGGTGAACGTCGAGTAAGGGTCTGGCAGTCGTCATAGGAGCGATCCGGCGAAGAATTAAATATCGAGGATATATCGTATATCCGTGAGGGGCAATCCTTATAAGATAGTTCTATAGTTCAATTAGCGCTAGGTTATGTCTGTTTGAAAGGAAGGCGCTTTCCATATAAATCACCAGGAAATTCACTCAATTTTTTTGCGCAATATTAACGCCATCCCTTTAGAGAACTGAAACAAGCTAGAGTGCCCATTCTATTTTTCCTCGGCCTGAGTTTTTTGCACTGTATAAAGTTACATCAACTCTTTTAAAGAGTTCCTCAACCGATTCATCTTTCTTTTTCTCGCCAATTCCCATAGTAATTGAAAGCATTGCTTCGTTATTTATACTTATTTTCTTTGATGCATTAAAAATGCTTGTTGAAATAACTTCAACCTGACTTCTTGACATATTGTTGATTAGGATAGCAAATTCCTCACCCCCTATTCTTGCAGGCGTACAAAACTTACTCATAAACGTTGAGAGAAGGTGACCAAAGTCATTAAGAACAATATCTCCTACATCATGCCCCCAGGTGTCATTGATTTTTTTAAAGTGATCGATATCTAATATAATTAGATAGAAGCTTTCATCTTTCAGCTCTTCAAGAGTTTGAATAAAAAATCTTCTGTTGGGTAGCTTTGTCAGCTCATCTCTGAAAGAAGTGATATTTGCCTCTGAATACATGACATCAAGCTTACGAATGAGTTTAAAGCTAAAAAAACAGACGATAAACATGCCCAGATTTATCAGTAAATCTTCACAGTAGAAGCCAACCCAAATGGGTTGTGGTATAAATTCATCAGCCAGGTCGAATGTTTGACCTGCAATCCATATTACAAAACCCGCTCTTATTATTTTTACATTATAGTTATAAGCTGGTACCTTGAAAGTTAACACTAACATTGAAACTAAAAACAGCACAGATGAAACGTCAAAATAAAAACCAGCTTTAGAAAATGCTTTGCCTCCCTCTAAATCACCAAATAAATAATAATTTGCAGATATAATAATAGCTATCATTATAAGAATGGGCATAACCACAGTGGCACATATATAGAGTGCAGAGACTTTTTTTCTCATAAACTTATGTTTAATAAACAATGTCACTTCCTTTTTTACGACTTATACTTGAGCTCACTGCAAACTTGATTGAAGATTAATTATTTTTCTAATTCATTTAATTGTCAATACATGATGTTAAAACCCGGAGTGCCTTAAGGGTAATTCGCTGAACAGAGACATTAGCGATACTCTGGCAGCTATATGCAAGAAACAGAATTACAGCAACTGATATCATTTTTATCCTGATACAACTGCTGTAATGTAAAATTCATAGAAATATAATTTTATTAACGATGTTTTAGCGCAGATAATCCTGACGCTTCCGAGTCGCTATTCATTAAACAACCTCGTGGTAAACCGCCTCAATATTGTACCCGTCAAGGTCAAGGATAAACGCAGCGTAATATCCGGGATGATACTGAGGCCGGTAACCCGGCATACCATTATCTTTTCCACCCGCCTGAAGGCCTGTACAGTGGAATGCGTTCACTTCCTCTTTATTTTTTGCACTGAAGGCAAGATGCATCCTGGGCGTGGAGGGGGTGCCCTGCATGATCCAGAACGCGCCGCCAGGATCGGCCCCGTTTTCTGGTCGGGCAGGACCAAAACCAACTGCCTTGTCCGGAATTTCAAGTCGGACAATATGACCAAGGCTTGCCAGAATACGCATGTAAAACAGTTTACTGTCTTCAAGACTGGTAACGCTGAAGCCGGTATGATCTATCATTATTATACTCCCGTCAGCAAAGAAGAGTATGCAGTAAAGCATGCAACCACCGACGAGCGTTTGATTTGGCATAAGAACTGATGACTATATCAGTGAGTCAATTCATAGCTGTCCGTGAGTAATTCATATATTTCCGTTGCCGAGAGTGGCCCGGAAAGAAGCACGCTGACCCAGTGTTCTTTGTTCATATGATAGGCAGGTAAAATGCCCTCTTTTTGACGTAATGAGCCGATATACTCAGGCCTGACTTTGACTTCGAGCACTTCCAGGCTATCACTCGTCTGCAGTCCCAGCTTTGTGCCGGGAACATTCATCACGATAGCGAACCACTTTTTCCCATCTTGATGGCGAAGCACAGCATAGCCGGGCAGCTTACTCCAGAGATACTCTGGTTCAGAATGAAAATGTTCCCGAGCGTAACTGAATAATATCTCTCTGTTCATCATCGTCCCCGATTAATATTTATCTATCCCGGCACATCCCCTATTTTGCTTAAGAATCTTTCTATTCTGAGAGCAAGGGGGTCGGCCCTCTTTCAAGGTGCGGGGTTAATACGATATAGCTACGCGTTCCTGTAAAACCATCAATGGAATGGATAACTTCCAGCAAGGCCTCAAGTGACTGGGTATTTTGTGTTCTGACTTTTAGCAGCATGGCGCTATCACCGGCTACAGTATGAATTTCTTCAACCTCAGAAAGTGACTTTAAAGAAAGTATTGAACGAGTTACCGCCCAGCTGGATGTATCGACATGGATAAATGCCAGCAGCGGACGGTCAATTTTAGTGCTGTCCAGCCTGGCTACTATTCCGGTTATCACCCCTTCACTCTTAAGCCGTTTAACTCGCTCATGCACCGCCGGTGCAGAAAGGTGCAATTTACGTCCAAGCTCTGCATAACTGAGTGAGGCATCCTCGGCCAGAATGGCTAATAATGTTCGGTCTTTCTCGTCCAGTTTCGGCTGCTGAATCAGTTTTGTCTGAACGAGGTTCATATCTTTATTCATATCCCAAGAAACCTGTTGTTTTACTAATCTCATCAGTTAACCATGACAATATTCTTTATAAAATTCAACAATCAGATTATATGCAAAAGACTTATTTGGCTGCTCAGTTCCTGACTCACACAGATATCAACGCCAAGGAAAAAAGGGCATCACGGGATTGGAGTTTATGAATATCACGACTCAACAACTGAGTTCCTTTCTGGTACTGGCCATCATAATGTCCGTTACTCCTGGCCCAAATAACCTGATGGTGCTTTTTTCCAGCGTTCGTTTTGGAGCTCGTAAAACGCTTGATCATATCTCGGGAGCCAGTGCTGGAAGTGCACTCATGCTGCTTTTTGTCGGCCTGGGACTGCATGAGATCTTTACTCTGTTTCCTGTAATTCAGCTCGTCATGAAGTATTGCGGCGCCGCTTATATTCTTTATCTATCCTGGAAGATTCTGGCCAGTACAGGGAATATTCAGGCAGCAGAAACCTCCTCACAGCCCATGAGTTTCGTCGGCGCTGCGTTTTTTCAGCTCATCAATCCGAAATCCTGGATAATGGCCAGCGTCGCTATTTCCACTTGTCTGCCTGCAGTATTTTCATTTACCGATATCGCGTTTTATACCCTGCTTTTTGCCGTGGTGAGTTTCCCCTGTGTTGGCATCTGGGCCTGGTTTGGGGCGATGATTAAGCAGTATCTGATGGATGCGCGATTAGTTCGGCGATTCAACCAAAGTTGTGCAGGTATGCTGGCTCTTTCTGCTGTGTCTATGATGCTGTTTTAATCGGCACCATAGACACAGCCGTTTACTCTATTACTGAAGTGTCATTGCCTGGCGAATTTCACGGATGTTTCTGGCAGGCGGTGTTCCAAATTGCCGCAGATATTCGCGGCTAAACTGTGATGCACTTTCATAGCCGACAACAAATGCCACATCAGAGGCACGATGTTTACCGGCAAGCAAAAGCTGATGAGCTTCCTGCAATCTAAGCTGCTTTTGATACTGAACAGGGCTGAGACCTGTCATCGACAGAAAATGACGATGCAGACTTGCCCGGCTCATACCGCTAACCTCGCACAATGCTTCAATGCGAAGGCGAGTACGGTAATTATCCCTGATCCAGCCAACGGCACGCCGGATACGGCTGAGTGCACCATCAGGTTGGGCGATCTGACGCAGTAGTCGTCCCTGAGGGCCTTGCAGGAGACGATAAAGCAATTCCCTCTCGAACATAGGGCCGAGAATCGGGATATCTTCAGGCGTATCGAGCAGCAACATCAAACGCAGCAACGTATCGCGTAGCGAAGGCGTCATAGGATTTATCATGATGCCAGGTCCCTGCTGCTCGCTCTCACGAACGACAGGCATGCTCATCGCTAATTCTGCCAGGATAGTCGGATCCAACACCAGAGATAGCGCAACGTAGGGCTGTCCGCCTTCCGCATCAAAGATCTGACCGCTAAGCGGTAAATCAAGGGCACTGATCAGATACTGCTCACTGTTGTAATTCAGAAGTTTGTCGTTAATGACAACCTGCTTTGAACCTTGGAGGATAAAGCAGATCATCGATCGATACAGGCAGGGAGCCTTGTCCGTAGAAGCTTGCCCCACGCAGAAATCGACCCGTGGAATTCGTGTGATAGTCAGCCCCGCTGCCGAGTGGCGCAGAGCGATATTTAGATGTGGTGCAAGAGAATTATTCATCAGACCGATTCTATCACCAACGCAATACCATACAATATGACTGATACAATCAGGCAAGAAAATGAGCCTATCCGGCGTAGTCTGCGCACGGGTCGTTACCTAAGATGAGCAGGTCAAGAAAACACCTATAAACACACCTGAAAACGGGAAAGAGACCGCTCATGACTCAACCTATCGCACTTATCACCGGCGCCAGCCGTGGACTCGGCCGTAATATGGCACTTCATCTTGCCAGTCGTGGTGTAAACATCATAGGGACCTATCGTAACGGTGCCGCAGAAGCTCAGACACTGAAACAAGAAATCGAAGCACAAGGTGGTCAGGCCGCCATGTTACCGCTCGATATCACCGATACTGCCAGTTATCAGACTTTTTCACTCGCCGTGACTGAAACCCTGAAAACCGATTTTGGTCGCGAACACTTCAACTTCCTCGTTAACAATGCGGGCAACGGCCTGTTTGCAAACTTTGTTGACGCCACCGAAGAACAGTTTACTTCTCTCGTGGCCACCCATCTCCAGGGGCCCGTGTTTCTGACTCAGAAGCTACTGCCGCTTGTTAAAGACGGCGGACGTATTCTGAATGTTTCGTCCGGATTTGTCCGCTTCACCTTACCAGGATACAGCATTTATGCGGCGGTGAAAGCTGCCGTTGAAGTGCTGACTCGTTATATGGCCGTAGAGCTCGGTTCACGCCAGATCCGGGTTAATGCCATTGCTCCTGGCGCCATTGCAACCGATTTTGGTGGTGGCGCAGTACGCGACAATAATGATGTGAATGCCTGGGTGGCTCAGGGAATTGCCTTGGGTCGCGTCGGTCTGCCTGATGATGTGGGTGGTGCAGTTGCCGCTATCCTGTCCGATGATATGGCCTGGGCTAATGGGACAACGTTTGATATTTCGGGTGGGCAGTTACTGTAGCAACCATTTGTTGTGCCCGCTCAGGAAAACCTGGCGGGCATAATAAACGTCACAGCGGGTTTATAATCAATCAGTCACGCCAGCCCATTGCCGGGGCCACATGTTTGAGGATCGATTCAATTACATGCACGTTATAGTCCACCCCCAGCTGATTAGGAACCGTCAGTAATAAGGTATCCGCCTCAGCAATGGCTTCATCCTTCTTCAACTGCTCTACCAGTTTATCCGGGGCCGCCGCATAGCTACGCCCGAAAATAGCGCGCGTCTTCTCATCAAGGAAACCAACTTTATCGCTGTCGTTGCTACTGCTACCAAAATACATGCGGTCGCGGTCATTCATCAGGGCAAAAATACTGCGACTGACAGAAACACGCGGCTTTCTTGTGTGTCCTGCTTCGGCCCATGCCGCACGGTAAGCACGGATTTGTGCCGCCTGCTGAATATGGAAGGGTTCACCGGTTTCGTCATCCTTCAGCGTTGAGCTTTGCAGGTTCATACCCAGCTTCGCTGCCCAGACCGCAGTGGCATTAGAGCCTGCGCCCCACCAGATACGCTCGCGCAAACCTTCAGAAAAAGGCTCCGGGCGTAACAAACCCGGTGGATTCGGGAACATAGGCTGCGGATTAGGTTGCGCAAAACCTTCACCCCGTAAGGTATCCAGAAATTGTTCTGTAGTACGGCGCGCCATATCTGCCTCGGTTTCACCTTCTGCTGGCTTATAACCAAAGTAGCGCCAGCCATCAATGACTTGCTCAGGTGAACCACGGCTGATCCCCAGTTGTAAACGACCACCGGAAATTAAATCCGCTGCGCTGGCTTCTTCAGCCATATACAGTGGATTTTCGTAGCGCATATCAATTACACCGGTACCAATTTCAATCTTGCTGGTCTTCGCGCCAATGGCTGCCAGCAGCGGGAATGGCGCACTCAACTGACGGGCAAAATGATGCACGCGAAAATATGCGCCATCGGCACCCAGCTCTTCAGCCGCAACTGCGAGGTCGATAGATTGCAATAAAGCGTCCGCCGCCGAACGCGTGCCTGACTGTGGCGATGGCGTCCAGTGACCAAATGATAAAAATCCAATATTTTTCATAGGTTATTGAGTCTCATATTCATGAAGATAAGCCGCAAAAAAGCCTTCTCTGCCAGGCTGCAGTAATAGCATCACTCTACGCGATTCAGGATGAGAATAAATATCATTTGTTTAACATAAGGATTCAATTAATTTGAACAAGTGTCTTTTTTTTGCTCATTTTCTATTTATTTAACAAAAACATCGCTATAACGACACGAATCTAAAAAAATCCTTTGCCAGCAGCGCTCACTGCCGCTATCATGCGCCCCGTTCACACGATTCCTCTGTAGTTCAGTCGGTAGAACGGCGGACTGTTAATCCGTATGTCACTGGTTCGAGTCCAGTCAGAGGAGCCAATTTAAAGAAAGCAGACGTTCACTAACGTCTGCTTTTTTGCTTTTTATCAATTGCTTACCCTCTCTTTTACGTTCATCCTCTTCCATCAAAAAGAAAAAACGCATTAAGCATCCGCATCAATTTTTAGGATCTCGCCACATAAACGTAGTTCAGGTGGCTGTGCAGGGGAAATGGTCCCAATTCTGACGGGAAAGGCTCCATGCTGTTGGCATTGTTTCTTGATAAGCTGCCAGTTTTCAGTTTCAGACTTCGTGTGAGCAATCAGAGAATCGAAGGCTCCCTCGGCAACTTCTACTTTTAGTGGCTTTTCTTTCTCACTATCATCACGGTTAAGCTCAGTCTCCTCCAGAACCTCGTGTCCCAATTCTGCCAGACGCTCTTTTAACTCTTCGGCGCTGTTTGCAGCAGTCTGTGGGCTATGGAAAAACAGGCCACTAATAAAGATGGCTTCCATCACTTCGTAGAAAGAAAAAGAGGTTTCCCCATAAACAAAACGACTATGAGCGACGCTTTTAACGCCTGGAACACTTTCCTCAAACAGGCCATCTTTTTGCAAAGCCATCAGCGTTTGTTTGTTGTAAAGGATCACCGGTAGGTTTTTAATTTCGTGGATATTTTCGCTAAGACTCCAACGCTCTTTATCACCTTTGATAAAACCTGAAGCATCACAACCACTTTCTATCTCAAATTCTTCAGTAGGGATCCGCTTACGATTTAGCCAGGCTGTAAAATCGTCGCCTTCTCCCATAGCCTGATGCTGATATACACGATAAACAGAGCTTCGTCGATCGATGCCAATCCACTCAAGATTCCACGTAGTGGATTGGGATGGTTTTCTTACTTCATCAATATAGGCGCCAACATTTCGATCCAGATAAGCTGTGAGCAGCGCCTTCCAAGGCTCAATGGCAAAAAAGATATTTGCCAGCGTTGTTCCTTCTTCAATCATCACCGTATGACGAAAGAACCTGAGAAGAAAAAAGGGATCAGCATCTGAAATTGTTTTCTGAATTGATAGCAACGGAAGTGCTGTCGTCTCATCGTAGTCGGAGCGAAAACGCAGTACCGAATCCGGGCAGAAAATTAGTTTACCTTCCATCATTTATCTGGCTCCTTGAGTTAATTGGCAACTCTGATTGATTTGCTTAGAATGATTTCATCTCTCACTACAGGGACACATTTTGATATGTGGGTAGATGTGATAGAGATGACTCACGGGCTTATTGTACTGGACTTATGTGCAGGTAGGAAAAATCAGTAGTAAAATGGAACTGAGATCCCGGGGGCTGAATTTGGCGCGGAGTGCCTGTGCTTCTAAAGACTCTAATTAAATCTTATCAATTGCGGCATAACTGACCGAAAAGCGCCGTAAGATTAAAATGTGTACTCTTAAAACTCTTCTGCAGTAATTGTTGTCGCAGGCTACGGCAAATGAGATAACGAGCCGTCCGATAATAATTTTTTACATCTCGTATCCAGCGGCTTAATTGCTGCCATACCCGCTAAACAGCCTGACTAGAGTCGCACTATGCCTGAAACCGTTATTTATCCTGCTAAACGCCGTGCTTCAGCTGTACTGTTTTTACTCATTATCATCGCCACGGTCAGTATATTAAGTGCCTGTACAACCACAGACAACAAGGCATCAGAGCCAGATGTTGTCGAGTTTTCGGTTTATCGCGAAAATACTTTAGAGCTGCTGCGTGAGCGTCGTGCATTCCAGGATGCGGGCACTGAATTCGAGCTCATGTCGAATGCCCCCCGTGAATGGCAGCCAAGAGGTTCAGCACCTGATAAGGGTATCCTCCTGGTACATGGCCTGGGCGATTCTCCATGGTCATTCAATGATATCGGTCCGGCTCTGGCCGAACAGGGTTTTCTGGTGCGTACCCTGTTGCTGCCAGGGCACGGCACCAGACCTGACGATCTTCAGGATGTGACTTTTGAACAATGGCGTCAGGTGGTTCATCAGCAAGCGGCAACAATGCAGCGCGATGTCGGAAAAGTTTACATGGGTGGTTTTTCCACCGGAGCTAATCTGGCGCTCGACTATGCCTATTTTTCTCCGGAAATTGCCGGATTAGTACTGTTCTCACCGGGTTTTCGTTCAAACAGTACGTGGGATTGGTTAACGCCACTTGTTGCCAAATTTCGCCCGTGGTTATTCGAGCCTGACGGGCTAAGGCCTATGCAAAATAGCGTGCGTTATCTCACCACACCGACCAATGGTTTTGCACAATTTTATCGCAGCAGCAAAGTCGCACGTAGCCTGCTGGGTGAGCATACCTATGATAAACCTGTCTTTATGGCAGTGGCGCAACACGATTCGGTACTGAATACCAGCTACCTGCTCAACACCTTCCAGACGCGTTTTACCCATCCGGACAGCCGCCTTATCTGGTACGGTACGCCCCCATCCAGCCTTAAAGACTCAAAGCGGATTATCGTGCGCGAAGACAGACTCCCTGAGCATCACATCAGCCAGTTCTCTCACATGGGGATTCTGTTTTCCCCTGGCAACAGAGTATATGGCGAGCAGGTTCAGCAGCGGTTTTGCTGGAACGGTCAGTCGGCCCAGGATATGCAGGCTTGTTTGCAGGGCGCCCCCGTCTGGTACTCTGACTGGGGTTACCAGGAACCCGGAAAAGTACATGCCCGACTGACGTTTAACCCCTATTTCGAGTGGCAGATGTCGGTTATCAAGCAGGTGCTTAGCGAGAAGACTGTAGAATCCTCTCTCCTCTCAACAAAGAACCCTCTTTGAGGGTATCCATGCACCAACGCACTATCCGAGCCCTGTAACATATAACGAAGGGTAGACAGTTCCGTCAGGATATAATCATCTCCTGCTACTGTCACCCCGTACTCCCTGCCCTGATCCAGCCCCGTCTTAACCTTTATTTCCTTCAGTCAGCTAGTTTACGTTCGTTACTAAACCTGAATAATTGCGAGCGTTGTCTAATTTTTTTGCTTGAAAGGTAGTTTCATTTCTTCGTTAGGGACATAATGATAAATATAAACTCAATAATGAATATATATTCATACACAATAGTGAATCGATTTTCATATGACGTTGCTCAGGTTGAAATCCTGACAGAATTACCGAAACAGTTGAAAAAATTACATCTGATGACTACGGATTGGAGATAAAATGAGCAAATACAATTACCCAAAATTTGGTGCAGGCCTTTGGCATTTTGCTAACTATGTCGATCGCTATGCGGTGGATGGTTATGGCCCGGCGCTCAGTACTCTTGAGCAGATAAAAATCGCCTCTCAGGTTGAAGACCTTTCCTACGTTGATGTTCCCTACCCATTCACTCCGGGCGTTACTGTTGCAGACGTAAAGGCTGCTTTAGAAGAGGCTGGCCTGAAGGCTATCGGTATCACGCCTGAAATTTATCTCCGCAAATTCTCCCGCGGTGCTTTCACCCATCCGGATGCCGCAGTACGCGCTGATGCCATTGCGCTAATGCATGAAGCCGCTGTGGTCGTGCGTGAACTTAACGCCAGCTACGTGAAAGTCTGGCCGGGTCAGGATGGCTGGGATTATCCTTTCCAGGTCGACCATAAAAACCTATGGGCGCTGGCAGTAGACGGAATGCGTGAGCTGGCAGGCAAAAACCCTGACGTAAAATTTGCCATTGAATACAAGCCGCGCGAACCGCGTGTAAAAATGACCTGGGACTCGGCTGCCCGTACCTTACTGGGTATTGAAGAGATTGGCCTGGATAACGTGGGTATCCTGTTAGACTTTGGTCACGCTCTGTTTGCCGGAGAGTCGCCAGCGGATTCAGCACAGCTGATTATCGACAGAGGCCGTCTGTTTGGTATGGACGTCAACGATAACCTGCGCGGCTGGGATGACGACCTGGTTGTCGGCACCGTACATATGACAGAAATTTTTGAGTTCTTCTATGTGCTGAAAATCAATAACTGGGACGGCGTATGGCAGCTCGATCAGTTCCCGTTCCGTGAAGATAACGTTGAAGCGGCAAATCTGTCGATTCGTTTCCTCAAGCACATTTACCGTGCTCTGGACCGTCTTGATATCCCTGCACTGCAGGCTGCTCAGCTGGAACAGAATCCACTTAAAGCACAAAAAATTATCCAGAATGCTTTGCTGTCATCCATTGAAACTGAATAGTATTTAGCCTGGCAATAAACCCTGCTTATTTTCTGGCAGGGTTTTTTATTACCTGCTTACCATCATAATCACCTTTGTATGGCTAACTCATGACAAATTCCATCGATTTTTTTACTACATTTAGCCGATAGACGGTAGGTGTTTACTGGCACAATTTAAGTGTAAGACATTTTGTGATTAGGTTTCAGAGAAAAATAGAGAACCCGATCTGACACCAATACCAAGCTGCGGATATATCCCAAGTAACGTAGCTTATTTATTGATAGCAAAATCAATACCTTTTCCAGACAAAAAATATTTAATAAAAATCAATAAGCCAAATCCCAAGAAATTAATATCCCTACACACTTTTCACTATCCATTTAATCAGAGTATTTAATGATTAAGCAACCTGTCAATAGTGACAGGTTGCTTAATCTTCATTTTCCATAAGAATAAATCTTTTAAATACTGCTAAGGAAACTCTATGAACATTGAATTATGTACAATCAAAGACATCACCAAAGATGGATTTTTTTTCGAAAGTCGGTATGAAATTTTCTCGCAACGATTAGGATGGAGTGTTTTTGTCGATGATGGAAAAGAATATGATCAATACGATAATGATAATGCAACTTATATCATTATCTCTGAGGGTGATGAGACCCTGGCGAGTGTTAGATTGATTGAAACTAAACACCCTCATCTTCTTACAGGTTCATTTCATAATTATTTCTTATGTAAAAGTCATTCAACTATCGAAGCAACTCGTTTTTTTGTACGTAAAAAAATAGCTAGCAGTAAGGAACCAATTTGTCAGATATTGCTCATAGCTATGATTGAGTATTGTATGATAACAGGCCACAGCTCTATTATGGCAATAGTTGGAAGTGGCATGAGTAAAGTTTTAGACAGATATAAATGGCCGCATGAAATAATTGAAGAGTGTTTCATTGAAGATAAAATCGCTTATCTGATAAATCTTCCAGTTACACGAGAAATCCTCCTGAATATAAAAGACAATGCTTCAATAGATCATCATAAACAGTTTATATCAACAGTTAAAAAAAACCATAAAGTGCTGCTTTAGTAAGGGCATGTTTAATGTTACTTGTATCTAGTTTTTTTAATATATTTGCCAGATGAAACCTTACTGTTCTTTCACTTATACCACATATCAGTGAAGTTTCACTATAGGTCTTACCTAACCCTACCCATTTTAATATTTCCTGCTCACGAAGAGTGAGTTTTATATTTGAATTAGCGTCTTCCAATATATCTTTTTCAAAACTTTTTAAAAGCAACATTTGAATTCGCTCTTCTTTTTCTCTTAAATTTATAAAGAAATCATCATTACCATCGTTATTACAAAGGCTTAGTATGGAGAATATATTTTCATTGCGGTGTGCAACAAAGCATAGCCCCTGAGATATTGAATATTCTCTTGACTCCTCAAAAATATTGTTATTCTCATTTTCCTCTTTACTCCATAAAAAAGGAGTTATTTTGTATTTTGCTGTCTGTACGACAGGATCAAATTCGTAGTATTTATTTCTCACATATATATCCAACCATTCGGTCGGATAGCTGGAAATCAACCTAACGCTATTGGAGCTTTTATTTATCCGTAAATAAGCATAGGATTCAATAAAATTATTTTTCATTTCTGATTTTATTATTTTAACCACATGATTGTCATTGTCACTCTCACTACTCTTCACGTTAAAATCCTTATAACAAAGTTCATCCTTCATGATTATTGCACCTTAGATTGTTAGCAATATCAATAACAAGCCTACATATTGAGCCGTTCTAAAAAGTTAAATAACCAGCAATTTAGTTATATTTGAAATATATTTTATTACCTTATAATGGTGAATGTAATCCCAGACATAGAGCCTCACTAACATTGACTATTATTTATCTATCCTTTGCACTCCATAGTACATACAAAGATAATATTTGCAATCTAGTTTAATTGATTTAAACACCGAGTTTTCCAAGTATATCAAGAGCCTTTCACATGCGAATAATTTAAATATTTCCTATAAACTCACCTCCCCAAAAAATTCAACTTACCACATAACACACAGCAACCACTAAATCCATTCAGAGATAAAAAACCAACGATGTATTCAACTTAGTTTCCAACAGCTAAATAATTATTTCTTGTATTGCTAAATTACAGCCAGAGAGCTCCTCTGATGTGATAACGCGTTGTTAGATAGCAACATAACTAATGTACTAAAAACCGCTTTGACCTGAGTTTGTCATTATAAACCGGGGTGGACAACCATGAACTTAAAGGGACTACTCAGCCTCCTCAACGTACCGCAGCAAGATGCCGTTCCCGCAGCAGCAGAAATAACGGCAACGCCAGGGACGGCCCGACTGTAAGTGCGCATAACGGCCACCACCAGCGGCGCATGGCCAGTCTTCGCCCCTCAACGATAATAAACACTGCGACAGTGATACCTGAAATAAGGACATCCGACCAGGCAAAGGCAGCGATATGGTCGGAAGTCGCTTGCAGCAGCAAAAGTGGCACATCGAACCCGTGCGCAGATAGCCAGGGAATAAATTGGGTGAGAGGTAAAACCGCACCGACGATACACAGAAAAAGGTAAAGAGCCTGCACGATTTCTTCCTTAGATACTGAGATACTATCAAGCTAGCAGGTTTTCAGATACCAGGCGAGGCTTAAGCAACCGGTGAATTTATTCTGGTCGCGAACCATAATCTGGAGTCACCAGAGTCTGTACAACTGAGCATTGACTATAATATCGCCAGAATAACCTATGGCCTTTTCCAACTCCCGGCCCATATTAGAAATTGCCGTATTGTCTATGATGTCCGTTTTCAATCATTCCCGGACACCGTCCTCGATGATATTAAACAAGTCTTCCGCGAACACGCAACGGTGGAGTTTATACGCTAATGGGTATCCAGATTATCGTTAAAGCAGACCAGCATAACATTGAGCATGCCCTGGGAAGTCTGTATTCAGAAAGCGAAGTTTTCCCTGTTTCCAGGGGTGTTTTTGGTTTATCCATTCCGACAAAGATCATTGATAAAGTGGGTGAAGACGAGATTTTTCGCAGGCTAGAGCAACTTGAGCGTTACTGACAATGGCTAGGCCAGTGGCAACAGACGGATATCAAGACCATGCGCTGACGGTCACGGAATTCATCAGGAGAGAGTGGTTTTGCCATTATCACCTGACAACAATAGATGACATAAAATCACCTTCAGATTTAAGGGGTGTTTTTTATTAATCAATATGTCTTCGTTCTCTACTCGCAGCATAAATATACACAGTTAAAAAATTTAATAACTTCATCATGCTACTGGCAATATTTCATTATTTATCTATTAAAAACACTGATATATTGATCTTATCATCTGCTGCCAAATTTCGTCACATCACCTGAATCAATTCTCTTAAGGAAAAACCATGAGTGAAATACTTAACGCTTTAAACAATATTCGTACCCTTCGCGCCCAGGCTCGAGAAACGCATCTGACGACACTGGAAGAAATGCTGGAAAAGCTCACTACCATTGTTGAAGAACGCCGTGAAGAAGAAGCCAAAACGCAGCAAGAACAGACCGAGCGTCTGACTAAAATTGAAGCCCTTCGCGCTAAGCTATTAGAAGACGGCATCGACCCCGCTGAACTACTTGGCTCAATCGTTACCACTAAATCAACAAAAGCCAAACGAGCCCCTCGCCCAGAAAAATATAAATATACCGATGAGAATGGTCATGTGCAGACCTGGACGGGTCAGGGCCGGACACCAAAAATTATCAAAGAAGCACTGGATAACGGTAAGAGCCTGGAAGATTTTCAGATTTAATCCCCCCTTCTCGCTGAGGGTACAATCTGAATAAAAAATTCATTTTTGAATTTATCAACAGTAAGCCGACCTGAAAGCAAATTTTAAGTCGGTTTGCCATTCTGACATCTGTTTATTGTCAGTCTTCAACACGAGCTGCCTGTCGTGCTATCGCTGGCCGCTTGTGATAAAAATCAGGGAATGATTCACTTTTATTGTTCTCGATTAAAGAAATTGTACGAGTCGCCACTTAGAATCATCAGCTCAAGCATATATCCCCTCTTCCTTGTATGATCCCATCATCTAACTCCTGACTCGGATAAATCAATGCAAAAATCAACCCTATCAGCCGCTATTCTGACCTTATTTTTATTCTGTAGTGGCGCATTTGCTAAACCTTACAGCACACTGCAGGATCCGGTGAACGATGCACCGGAAGTCGTAGAGTTTTTCTCATTTTACTGTGGTCCCTGCTATTTGTTCACTGATACATACCCTGTCGTCTCTGCCATCAACAAAGTGCTGCCTGAAGGGAAAACCGTTGCGCAGTACCATGTCAGCGCCATGGGAAAACTGGGTCAGGAACTGAGTGAAGCCTGGGCTATTGCTTCGGTCATGGGAGTGACTGAGAAAGTTGAACATCCGATTTTTATCGCCGTTCAGCGTGATAAGTCGATAAATACCCCGGAGGATATCTCTGGGATATTTCGTGAAGCAGGCATCGATTCGGAGACGTATAACAATGCTAAAAATAGCATAATGGTTAAGGCATTTATTGCCCGTCAGGAAGCAATGGTCAAAGCCTTCAAAGTCAAAGGAACGCCATCTATTTACGTGATGGGTCGTTATCTTATCGATAATAGTGCCGTGAAAGCGACGACTCCAGAGGCTTATGTGACTGCCTATGCAGATCTGGTTTCAGAGCTACTGAAAAAATAGTCTATTGGGACTTAACCCCAGGAACAGATCAAAATACCTTTACTCATTTATCGGGCGATGACAGTAGTCATTACCCGATTTTATGGTCAATGTAATACACAGTGTTTATAAGGGTTAAGACTTCGCCCTTAATCCTGTTACTCGCTAAGTTTATCTAGTCTCTGATTAAAATTTTAGATACAGTATTTTTCTTTATTACCTCAGAAATGATTAATTGTGACAGTTCTTCATTAAATAAATACAAGGTAAAATATGTTTACCCCTGAATTTGTCAATGAAAAAACAGGTGAGTTTGCCCTGGTCGCCAGCCATAACCTTGAATCCGCAGAGTCTGTACGACTCAGTATTGATTATAATATGGCCAGAATAACGTACGGGCTTTCTCAGCTCCCACCGCATATTAGAAATTGTCGTATCCTCTATGATGTCCGGTTTCAATCCTTCCCGGATTCGGTTCTCGACGAGATTAAACATGCCTTCAGAGAGCACGCAACGGTGGAGTTTATACGCTAATGGGTATCCAGGTTATTGTTAAAGCTGAACGGCCCAAAATTGAAAATGCTCTGGGAAGTCTGCACTCAGACAGTGAAATCTTCCCAGTTTCCTCTGGGGTTTTCGGGTTGTCTATCCCTACAAATATCATTAACACAGTGGGAGAAGATGAAATTTTTCGCCGACTCGCGCCGCTAGAGCGCTATTGGTTATGGCTAGGCCAGTGGCAAAAATAGTCTTGAGATTTTAATTCGCCGATTGTTAAATCGATAATGGACTGGCTGAAAAATGACTTTGAGATACTATTTAAGACATTGCTGGTGGGGTTTATTAGGTTGTGGATTTTTAGTGTACAGCATTTTAACCAGTTTATATAATGGAACAGTTTACCCCACCTATGTTCCTTATATTCCTTATGTCGCCGCATATATGACCATCGGTGGACTGACCTATCCATATTTATATTATACCGTGGAGAAATTATCACTGAAAGTAATGTCAGAGAAAGGATGGGCAAGACATTTTAGCGATGGAGGTTCCTCCAGGAATTTCTTCTTAATTATTTATATGTGTTGTCTGTTGCTGACATTTCCGCTTCTGGTCATCTATTTTTTCCTGCCAAAACCCGTCAGAGCAAACAAGAACAGTCCAAAGAAAGTCGTTAAAAAACGATGATGTCGAATAATCAAGCCTGCCAGTCATCATCGTCCTGACGCCCCCCCCATTTTCCTGTCAAATGTCTCGCCATTTTTGTCGACACGTCACTCTTGTATTGAACATCACAGTCATCGTCACAAGATTGCTGACTTTCCAGTAATCATGGGGGTTGTTACAGCTAAAACCTCTCCGTCAGGCTATCAATCCGGGCTGAGAGAAGACCTGTTCCAGGCAGAATCCCCGGCCTTTCGGGCAATAAAACGACTACGCGCGAGTCTCTGAGCATCAAAAGTGTCGAATACGCCTCTGTAACCCGCTAAAAATCATGCCCCCTTGTCTAAAAAATAAAACAACCAATTGAATTAAAACAAAAAAAATAATCATGGCATGAATAATGCTTTAGCTCAGTGTGATTATTATTTTTGTCGTCTGAATCTGAGGACTGAACATGAACCGCTTGGTTATTGCGGGCCGCAAATCCGGTATTAGCTGTCATGCCGGTATAGCGGAGGGTACTGCAACCGATAAAAGACAGGGATTACAGGCACTCCCCCGAAAAACCCGGGTGAAGGTCCGAGATAAGGCCGCACCGATGACGTACAGAAACAGTGAGGGGGTTCGCTGTATCCCAGTCTGTACGACTAAAGCCATCCATCTGGTCAATAGCGCAACTCTCCGTGAAAGCAGTAAGGAAAAACGACGCAGAACACTGTCGATGCCTTCAAATGTGACGAAATTTGCCGAAAGCCAGGAAGGAGAAAAATAACGATGGATTCACTTCAACTACTTCACTGGTCAGTCATGCTTTATCTTATCGGTGCCGTGCTTGCCTTAATCATGGCGCGACAGGAAAGAGCATCGATCAATATCACCGCCATCACGGCAATTATCGGTGGTATTCTCGGTTTATGCAGTGCTATTCCGGTCTTACTCAGCGGGCAGATTTCACTATACGCCACGCCGGGGCTATTTCCTTTCGCCACATTCAGCGTTCGTCTCGATATGCTCTCCGCCTTTATGGTGATGGTGATCTCTCTGCTGGTGATCGTCTGTTCACTCTACTCCATCGCCTACGTACGGGAGTATGAGGGTAAAGGCGCCGGAAGCATGGGGTTCTTTATGAACCTGTTTATTGCTTCGATGGTGGGCCTGGTGGTGATGGATAATTCCTTCTACTTCATCATTCTGTTTGAAGCCATGTCTCTGGCCTCCTGGTTCCTGGTGATTTCATCCCAGGACGATGAATCCGTCAGCGCCGGGCTACTCTACTTCTTTATTGCCCATGCCGGTTCAGTCCTGATTATGATTGCCTTCTTCCTGATGTGGCGGGAAAGTGGCAGTCTCGAATTCGAATCATTCCGTCATTTGCAGCTCTCGCCAGTCAGTGCCTCCGTGGTGTTCTTGCTGGCCTTCTTTGGTTTTGGTGCCAAAGCGGGCATGCTGCCTCTCCACAGCTGGCTACCTCGCGCTCACCCCGCGGCTCCTTCACACGCTTCAGCCTTGATGTCCGGTGTGATGGTCAAAATCGGTATTTTCGGGATTATCAAAGTGGGTATCGACCTGCTGGGTGCCCCGCAACTCTGGTGGGGAATTGTCGTGCTGGGTTTCGGCGCGGTCTCCTCGGTTCTTGGTGTGCTGTATGCCCTGGCAGAACACGATATCAAACGCCTTCTGGCCTGGCATACGGTTGAAAACGTCGGAATTATTCTGATGGGCGTCGGGGTCGGCATGGCGGGTATCGCCACTCACCATCCGGTACTGGCCGTTATTGGTCTGCTGGGTGCGCTCTACCACTTGCTTAACCACGCAGTATTTAAAGGTCTGCTATTCCTGGGTGCCGGTGCGGTGATTTATCGTCTCCATACCCGCGACATGGATAAGATGGGTGGCCTGGGTAAATTAATGCCACTGACAGCCGTTGCCTTTTTAATCGGCTGTATGGCTATCTCCGCCCTGCCACCGTTAAACGGTTTTATCAGTGAATGGTATACCTATCAGTCACTGTTCAGCATGAGCCATGAGGGTACCTTGCTGATGCGCATCAGTGCCCCTGTAGCCATCGTTATGCTGGCTATCACCGGTGCGCTGGCAGCCATGTGTTTTGTCAAAGTGTATGGCGTCAGTTTCTGTGGCGGGCCGCGTAGCGAAAAAGCCGCCCAGGCGCGTGAAGTGCCCTGGCAGATGACCTCCGCAATGCTGCTATTAGCCCTGTTCTGTGTGCTTCTGGGTCTGGGAGCCAGCGTTATCGCGCCGGTGATTTCCGAGGTCGCCATGTCACTGGCGAATACCGAACATGTCAGGGTTGCCCAAGGCGTAATGCTGATGCCGGCAGAGGCCTCGCAGGCCATGCTGTCCCCGGTATTAACCTTCATTCTGCTTATCGCTCTGCCGGTGCTTCCTCTGCTGGTCTGGCTCGCCATTAAAGGCAATCAACCCGCGTTTCGTCGCCGGGGTCAGCCCTGGGCCTGTGGTTACGATTGGGTTCCACAGATGGCCACTTCAACCAGCGGCGTGACTCAGCCGCTGCGTGCGATGTTCAGCGCACTCTATCGCCTGCGTAAACAGCTGGACCCGACTCCTTTGCTAAAGCGCGCACTACAAGCAACAACCGTCGGCGCGGCGATTACCGAGCCATTCTGGGATGAGAAAATTATCTATCCTCTGGTTCGTCTGGTACGACGCGCAGGCATTCAGATACAACGCTTACAGAGCGGGGATTTCCGACTCTATTGCCTGTATATCGTCGCAGCACTGGTTGTGCTGTTGTTAGTTGTTGCGATGTGAGGGGGAGACCATGACATTACAAGAATCACCGTCGCTAATGATGGGCATCTTTGCGCTCTTTCAGGCCGCTGTCCTGCTATTTCTGACACCGCTGTTTACCGGTATTTCACGTCAAATCCGCGCCGTGATGCATTCCCGTCGCGGGCCGGGTATCTGGCAGGACTACCGGGATATATTTAAATTACTC
Organism: Klebsiella sp. BIGb0407; assembly: GCF_024807845.1. GTDB lineage: Bacteria > Pseudomonadota > Gammaproteobacteria > Enterobacterales > Enterobacteriaceae > JGM124. The sequence goes on along the minus strand of NZ_JANUEQ010000008.1, from coordinate 74,667 downwards.
AAACGCCAGGAAGTGGCACCTGCCCAGTCAGGGATGATTTTTCGCATCATGCCCTGGGTGTTACTGAGCAGTATGCTACTAGTCTCAATGACACTGCCGGTTTTCACTCTCACCTCACCCTTTGGTGGTGCGGGCGATATCATCACCCTGCTGTATCTGTTTGCGCTGTTTCGCTTCTTCTTTGCCCTTTCAGGCCTGGATACAGGGAGTCCTTTCGCCGGTATCGGTGCCAGTCGTGAGCTGACACTCGGCGTGCTGGTTGAACCCACGTTAATCCTGGGTCTGCTGGTGGTGGCCCTTATCGCCGGGTCGACCAATATTGGCACCATCAGCGCCACGCTGACCGCTGGCTGGAGTTCACCGACCGCGACATTACTGGCGTTACTCGCCTGCGCTTTTGCCTGCTTTATTGAAATGGGCAAAATTCCGTTCGATGTCGCTGAAGCCGAGCAAGAGCTGCAAGAAGGCCCGCTGACCGAATATTCCGGTTCCGGTCTGGCGCTGGTGAAATGGGGTATCGGCCTTAAGCAGGTGGTGGTGGCAGAACTCTTTCTGGCTATCTTCATTCCGTTTGGTAAAGCGGCGGAAATGACCCTCGGGGCGCTAGGGCTGGCACTGTTCCTGATGCTGATAAAGCTGCTGGTTATTTTTATCCTCGCCTCTCTTTTTGAAAATACTCTGGCACGTGGTCGCTTCCTGCTCACTCACCGGGTGACCTGGATTGGGTTTGGCGTAGCGTCATTGTCCTTTGTATTTTATTTGACTGGTCTGTAAGGAGCCTGGAAACCGTTATGGAAAGTTCATCCTTTATGACCAATACGGCGCTAGCAACCTTGTTGCTACCCTTTATTGGCGCACTACTCACCGCCTGCTCACCCAAGCTGATAGCGAAGTGGGTCTGTACTCTGTTCGCTTTGCTGGCGACGCTGGGCACCCTGCTGCTGGGCTGGGGATTTTTAGTCAACGGCAAAGCTGACCTGACGATTACCCTGCTGCACTACGGCGATATTGCGCTGTTTGGCTTTATCTTTGACCGTATCAGTACACTGATTGTCTTCGCCGTGGTCTTCCTTGGTTTACTGGTCAGCATCTACTCCCTCGGCTACCTCAATAACGGTAACCGCGAGCATGCGGATGAAGGCGGTAACCGCTACTACGCCTTCCTGCTGGTGTTTATCGGGGCGATGGTCGGACTGGTGCTCTCATCAACCATTCTCGGACAACTGCTGTTTTTTGAAATTACCGGCGGCTGTTCCTGGGCACTGATTGGCTATTACCAGACGGAGAAATCACAGCGTTCAGCAATGAAAGCTCTGCTGATTACCCATGTCGCTTCATTAGGTCTGTTTATCGCCGCAGCAACGCTGTTTATTACCACCGGCACCTTTGCGCTGAGCGCCATGTCGCAGCTGGAAGGTGCGCCTGCTCTGCTGGTCTTCGGTGGCATATTGTTTGCGGCCTGGGGTAAGTCAGCCCAGCTACCTATGCAGGCCTGGCTGCCCGATGCGATGGAAGCGCCTACCCCGGTCAGCGCGTATTTGCATGCGGCATCAATGGTTAAAGTTGGGGTCTATATCTTCGCCCGTGCCATTTACGAATCAGGCGATGTCCCACATATCATCGGCTGGATAGGCATAGTCATGGCAACCCTGACGATTGTTTATGGCTTTATGATGTATCTGCCGCAGAAAGATATGAAACGTCTGCTGGCCTGGTCCACCATCACCCAACTAGGCTATATGTTCCTTGCCCTGTCGATTGCCATCTTCGGCTCGAAAGAGGCCTTTGACGGTGGTATCGCCTATATCTTCAACCATGCCTTCGCCAAAAGCCTGTTCTTCCTTGTCGCAGGTGCTCTGAGCTACTGCTGCGGTACGCGTATGCTGCCACGTTTACGCGGCGTGCTGCGCAAAATGCCGCTGGTGGGAATTGGTTTTTGTGTCGCCGCTCTGGCCATTGCCGGAGTACCACCTCTGAACGGCTTTTTCAGCAAATTCCCGGTCTTTGCCGCCGGATTTGAAATGTCACGCGAGTTCTGGGTGATGACACCGCTGATGGTGCTGGTTTTAATTGAGTCAGTCGCAAGCTTCGCCTGGCTTATCTATTGGTTTGGTCGCGTGGTTCCCGGGGAACCTAATGAGGAATTAATTCAATCCTCACCGCTACCGACTTCAATGCGTCTGGTGTTGCTGGTCCTGATCGTGATGTCGTTCTGCTCCAGTGTTATCGCTATTAACTGGCTTGGATAAGGGAGAATGAGTATGACTGGTTCACTGATTATCAATAATCTGGCGGGGTTAATGATGTTAACTTCGCTGGTGGTTATCGGGGCGAAACGCCCCACCCTGTCCTGCTGGTTCTATGCGTTACAGTCGCTAATACTGGTCTCTATTTTTGTCACTCTGGCCTATACCCTGAACGCACACAGTCTCTATATGTGGGCGATTAGCGCCTTTATCACGAAAGTAATTCTGGTACCGGTGATCATGGGCTATGCGTTTCGCAGTATGCGCGACCCATTGCATGACGGCAGCGTTATCGGCTTTCCGGTATTAATGTTATTTACCGCGATTATTGTGGTGTTGTGCTGGTTTGTGGTTGAGCCGGTGCAGGTACCGCTCCTTGCGGATTTAAAACCGGCTCTCGCAGTTTCACTCGGGCACTTCCTGCTGGGGATACTCTGCATCGTCACGCAGCGTAATATTCTCAAGCAGGTATTCGGTTACTGCCTGATGGAAAACGGTTCGCACCTGACCTTAGCCTTGCTGGCGAACAAAGCCCCGGAACTGGTAGAAATTGGTATCGCCACTGACGCCATTTTCGCTGTCATTATCATGGCAGTCCTGGCCCGTAAAATCTGGCGCACTCTCAATACCTTGAGTGTCGACCAACTGACAGCGCTAAAGGGGTAACGGAATGAGTACTACATCCGTACTGTTCATTTTGCTGCTGACACCACTGTGTATCGCAATTCTTAATTTTACCTGCCGTCTGGCGGGTGAGGCCGCGCGCGCACTGACGACAGCACTGCATTCAATTGGGATTATCGCTATTCTGGCGGAATCCCTGTGGGTCGTAACACTGATTTATCAGCAGGGTGACATACTGCTTGCCGATAAATGGCTTCATCTCGACAGCCTCACTGCTCTGTTCCTGGCTATTCTGGGGATCGTGAGTTTTATCACCGGCCTCTACTCTCTCGGCTATATGCGTCATGAAGTCGATGATGGCGCTGTCAGCGTGAATGGGTTGTGTAACTACTATGGCTTCTTCCATCTGTTTATTTTCACGATGTTGCTGGTTATCACCAGTAACAACCTGATTATGATGTGGGCCGCTATTGAAGCCACCACGCTGAGTTCAGTATTTCTGGTGGGGACTTATCGCCAGCGTTCTTCTCTGGAAGCCGCCTGGAAATACATTATTATTTGTTCGGTCGGGGTCGCTTTTGGCTTATTTGGCACTATCCTGGTGTACGCCAATGCCACCACCTTCCTCCCTAATCCGGATGATGCGATTTTTTGGACTGAAGTCCTGACACATGCCTCTGAGCTTGATCCTACCCTGATGAAACTGGCGTTTGTCTTTGTGCTCATCGGCTTTGGGACCAAAACCGGGTTATTCCCGATGCATGCCTGGCTACCCGATGCCCACAGTGAAGCGCCAAGCCCGGTCAGTGCCCTGCTCTCCGCGGCACTGCTGAACTGTGCGCTGCTGGTGATCATTCGCTATAACATCATTATCAGCCAGGCGATTGGTGACCATTTCACCAGCACCTTACTGGTGGTCTTTGGCATGCTTTCTGTCGCTGTCGCCGCCTTCTTTATCCTGGTGCAGAATGATATTAAACGTTTACTGGCCTACTCCTCTGTCGAAAACATGGGACTGATTGCTGTCGCACTCGGTATCGGTGGTCCGCTGGGTATCCTCGCAGCCATGCTGCATACTCTTAACCACAGTCTCGGTAAAACTCTGTTGTTCTGTGGCTCCGGCAATGTGCTACTGAAATACGGCACCCGGGATATGACCAAAGCCAGAGGGATGCTAAAAATCATGCCTTTCTCTGCGCTGCTGCTGGCAGGTGGTGCGCTGGGTCTGGGCGGTATGCCGCCGTTTAACGTCTTCCTCAGCGAATTTATGACGGTGATTGCCGGTCTCAGCGCAGGCTATATCTGGCTGACCATTGTGCTGTTGCTGCTACTGACGCTGGTACTTGGCGGGCTGGTACGTATGGTGGGTTGCGTGCTGTTCGGCAAGGCCCCGGAACCGGTTCGTAAAGGTGAGCTGGGCATACTGACTACTCTGCCGATGGCTATTCTGCTGGTGCTGATGCTGGTCATGGGGACACATATTCCACAGCCGGTGGTGAATATCCTTGAAAATGCCGCCTCAGTCGTACTGAAACATGAACCCGCAACATCACCGCAGTTTAACTGGCCCTGGGCCGCAGGTGCAGAAAGTGCGGTGACCGCGGAAAACTCCGCCATTAAAGGTTTAGAGGCATTAGTGAACTAACGGGGATGTCGTTCACTCAGCATGAGATATCTAACGCCTGTGCGTTAGATATTTCTTGTGATAATAAATAACAGACAATTAACGGATAAATACATCAACAACATTAACTCACTATAATTAACTCCCACTACTACCCCGAAAAAGAAATAATTCACAGCCTCTACCTAATTAATAAAAACCCTTCAAATTAAAATCTAAAAACAAACTAAAAACATTTATTAAAAGTCCATTTTTGATACCTGGATCGATATTTCACTTATAAGCCAAACGTTAATATAGATATATCAACCCGCAGCACGAAATACGTTATTAAGAAAGTGCAGGAGTTATTATGAGTACTGAAAATTCTTTTGATCTGCGTCTTCCTCCGGAAATGGCAAAAATAGCCGAACAGGTTGGTCTTTATAAAACCAAGAAAAAGAAATCATTGTCCTTTTTCCTGGCCATTACTGCCGGTGTTTTTATCTCTATTGGTTTCGTTGCCTATATTACCGTTACCAGCGGGCCAGGCCCCATTGCTGCACCGGTTAAGTTCCTCGGGGGTGTTTGCTTTACTCTTGGACTGATTCTCGTCGTAGTAGGCGGTGCAGACCTGTTTACCTCTACGGTACTTACGGTAATCGCAAAGGCCAGCGGCCTGATTTCCTGGTCAGCGCTAACGATAAACTGGCTGATTGTTTATTTTGGTAACCTTGTCGGAGCGTTATTTTTTGTTGCGCTGATTTGGTGTTCCGGGCAAATGATGTCAGGCGATGGTCAGTGGGGATTAAACGTATTACAGACTGCGGATCATAAAATGCACCACACCTTCTTTGAAGCGGTTTGTCTCGGTACGCTTGCCAATATGATGGTCTGTCTGGCTGTCTGGTTAAGTTATTCCGGTCATACATTAATGGACAAAATGTTTGCCATGCTATTGCCCATCAGTGTGTTTGTTTGCAGTGGCTTTGAGCACAGCATTGCCAATATGTTTCTTATTCCTTTAGCCGTGGTTATTCGCTATTTTGCACCTGACACCTTCTGGTCTCAGATACATCAAAGTCCTGATAATTTTCCTGCACTCAACATTTCTCAGTTTATTACCGATAATTTAATTCCGGTCACTATAGGGAATATCATTGGCGGTGGTGTACTGGTGGGAATAACCTACTGGATAATTTATCTGCGTCAACAGAGTCATTAAGATTATATGTAAATTGTAGTGGCAAAATGAACTCTGCCACTACCTTCCCTGTTCCGTTAAAACTTATATGAAACGCCCAGCATCAGATCGTTAGAGGCCGCTTTAGTAGTGGTATCCAGTGTATCGGTATATGGACCAAAGCTATCCGTTCTGCTGTTGGTGACTTTCCCGCCATCAATATATCTGTAGCTGGCATCGACAGATATGTTAGATGTGACGGCATACTTCACACCGGCTCCAACACCCCAGGCAAAATTATTTGAATTTGCAGACATCGCTTCGCCACTCTCATCTGAAATTTTATGTTTCAGGCGCGATAAGCCAACGCCAGCGGTCAGATAAGGGGTGAAGTCTGATGAATTATAAAAATCGTAGTAACCGTTAACCATATAAGTGTCCATGCGGACTTTATTTTTAACGGTCTCAGAATCACCGTCTTCATCAGTTAATCTCTGTGAACCTTCAGCATCCCCTCTGAATTTCGCTGCCAGCTCGAATCTTACCGGAAGCTGATACTGGTCATTAAAATCGTAGCCAACGGCAACACCGCCACCAAAAACGCCCTTATTGGTATTAGAAAGTTTTGTTGTCTGGCGGCCATCCACAACACCCGCATTGGTTCCCGTATAATCCGCTTTGGTATCGTGAATATTGACGATAGATGAACCTAACTCACCAGTAACATAGATGCCATTATTTGCGGATACAGCGCAGGTATAAAGCGTAGCGATAGCGAGGGTTGAAGCGATAACGGTCTTTTTCATCAGGCAGGTTTCCATATATATGCGTGTTTTTATGCGGGCATAATATGTTTCCAGTTATGTATTTTCATTAGGAATAATCATAAAAGTGAATTTTATGAAATAAATGTGAGTTGGCTGGATAGCCGCCTAATATGAACCGCCCACTTTATCGGGGCGGTTCATTCAGGGCAGGAGCAGTCAATCAAGTATTAACGCTGACTGGGTCAACCCGTACTTCCGCAATACGCTCACGTGCCAGTGTGCAAACGACAATTGCGGCGATAATGTCGAATATGGCCAGAATGACAAATAATGGAGAATAACCAATTTTTACCACGAGAAAACCAAATAACAGGGTAAACAACGTTGCGCCAAGATACCCACTCATTCCACCTAATCCTGTCGCTGTGGCTACCTCATTTTTACCGAACATGTCTGTTGTGACGGAATACAGCGCTCCGGATAACGTTTGATGCGCAAAACCACCTACACAGAGTAAGGCAATAGCGGTATAAGGGCTGGCAACCAGACCAATACAGCCTGGAGCAATCATGCAGAAAGCACCCACAACGGCAACCATCTTACGCGAGTTAAACAATGATACTTTGCAGTATTTATGGAAGAAAGGACTGAGGTAACCGCCCAGGACACAACCGATATCAGCAGCCAAAAACGGTAACCAGGCAAACATAGCAATTTCTTTCAGATTCATGTGACGCTCTGTCATCATGTACAAAGGGATCCATGCGTTGAAAGTCTGCCATGCGGGTTCTGATAAGAAACGCGGAATTGCTATCGCCCAAAAATTGCGAGAGGAAATAATGGCTCTCCAATTGGCTTTTGTTTTTACTTTAGTGTCATCGCGATACTGAGCTTCCTGACCCGATAAAATATAAGTACGTTCTTCATCGGACAACGCTTTCTGATCTTTAGGATGCTTGTAAAAGACTAACCAAATTGCGGTCCATATAATTCCCAGTACCCCAACAATAATAAAAGCCCAGTGCCATGAACCATGCATAATAGCCCAGACCACTAATGGAGGAGCCATTAATGCCCCGACGGATGAGCCAATATTAAACCAGCCAATAGCAACAGAACGTTCTTTTGCCGGAAACCATTCCGTGGTGGCTTTCATCCCGGCGGGGATGCCTGCCGCTTCAGTCAAGCCGAGAATACCACGGAAGAATGCCAAACCTTGCCAGCCAGTAGCAAATGCCGCTGCGGCACAGGCTAGTGACCATAATACAGCAAAGACAGCAAAACCAATTTTAGTGCCTACGGCATCCAAAATATATCCGGCAATGGGTTGCATAACTGCGTAACAGATTTGCCATGCTACAACGACATAGGAATATTCTTGTGTAGACATCCCCATTTCAGCCATCATTGTCGGGGCCGCAACCGATAGCGTATTACGTGCAAGATAGTTTATTATCAACCCGAAAGTGACGAGTCCTACCATCCACCAGCGTATCCCTTTAATCTTTCTCATGCCATTACCGCCAATTATTAAAAGTTATTTATTATTTTTTAATTATCGATGCTATTAACAGAATAATGTCGATCGACTTTTTTAAAGTGTTTTAAGGACAGAGGTTATACCTTCAACATTAATACGTTTCAGATACTCCGTTAATGAATCCGTCAGATTGGGCACTGTATTAAGATTTTGTCCCCAGAGTGTTTCGTTCGCTAACCAGTTACGCGCGATCTCATTAAATGACCAGCGGCCATCATTAACCTGAGTCCAGGCCATTTTGAACCAGTCTAAATTTTCAGTATCATCACTCAGGGAGATTAAATTACCGCGATAGAGTTCCATCGTTGCGGCAAGAGCAATAACCAGTCTGGCAGGTAATTTGCCGTTTAATTTTTGGTAGTTCAGTAACTGCGGCAGAACACGGGCGGCATATTTACTCCAGCTATTAAGCGCTATAGATTCTAACCGATGATGAATAAACGGATTACCAAAACGACGTAATACCTCGACGGCAAACGGATCCAGTTCAGTACGAGGTAACGACAATGCAGGGATAATTTCTTCATCCAGCGTTTGTCGTATATATTCACCCACCACAGGATCCGCTACGGCTTCCCCTACTTCATTCAGCCCGGATAATAAGGCTACGGGGACTAACGTCGTATGACTGCCGTTAAGCACGCCCACCTTGCGCTGTTTATACGGCGTGATGTCATCAACCAGCTGGATATTTAAATCTGCGCCTTCCAGCTTAAGTTCATCCGCTAACCATTGAGGTCCCTCAATGACAAACAAATAGAAGTATTCCGCAGCCACAACAAACGCATCCTGATAGCCTAATTCTTTTTCAATTTCATCACGTTCTGATTGCGGGTAACCCGTAACAATTCTGTCTACCAGGGTTGAGCAAAATGTGCAGGCATCGTGCAGCCAAACAATAAATTCAGGGCCAAGTAACCACAGATGCGCAAAATGTAATACTGCACTTTTCAAAGCCTGACCATTATGATCAATCAGTTCACATGGCAGCAGGACTAAACCTTTATCTATGCTTCCATCAAATGCCTTGAAGCGTTCATGTAAAAATCGGGTCAACTTAGCGGGGAATGAAGCAGGAGGCACATCGTTATAGGCATCCCGATCGTTGATAGTAATACCCGCTTCAGTCGTATTAGAAATAACAAAACGTAAATCAGGGTTATGTGCCAGGGCCAGATAATCACTAAAATTATCAGCGAGATCAATTTCGCGTTCTACACAGCTAATTTTACGATATTCTTTTACTGGCGTTCCTGATTCGTTTAATCCACGAATAAGCGTGGTATAGACACCGCCTTGCGTATTCAATAAAGGTAATGCTGGGTTAGGCCGAGGGCGCACAATAACCACACCAGCATTAAGACTGGTACGTTCATTAAGCAGTTCAATCTGCCAGTCAATAAATGCACGTAAGAAATTTCCTTCACCAAATTGTAAAAACTTGATCGGTAAATTAAATGGAATATCACGATTCAAAGATTGCATTAAAATTGCCTCAAAGGTAAAAATTTAATTTCAAAAAAAATAATATTGCTTCAGGCGAAATTGTTTAGCGAATACAGGCCGCTCTAATTCATAATTAGTTAGCACTGTAGTCGCTAAAGTTATCGACTGATTTTTAAGATTACAATTATGTCGGGTTTATCCGTATCAGCTAAAGTGACGGGATAAGTAATTACAATCCGAAATAACGTTTAGCGTTTTCATAGCAAATATCGCGCACAATTTGAGTCAGCGTTTCTTCTTCTGCCGGATACTCTCCGCCTTCAACCCACTGACCCAACTGTCTGCACAATAATCTACGGAAATAATCATGACGTGGGTAAGAAGCAAAACTGCGCGAATCAGTCACCATACCCACCGAGGTTCCCAGAACGCCGTGATTCGCCAGGGTTATAAACTGCTGCAAGTTGCCTTCTTTATGATCGTTAAACCACCAGGCCGGGCCAAATTGCAATTTACCGGCGAGTTCACCGTTCTGGAAATTACCGATCATAGTAGACAGAACGTCATTCATATTGGGGTTCAGACAGAACAGCATCGTCTTGGGAAGCTGATTGGTACTATCAAGGGTATCCAGAAGTGTCGCAATACCTTCGCTACAGCTCATATCTGAAATGGAATCGTAACCGGTATCCGGACCGAGAGCATTCAGCATACGGCTATTATTGTTACGCTGCGCGCCAATATGTAAGCACATTGCCCAGTCATATTTTGCATAGACACGACCAAGCTCTACCATCATAGCGCGAATATATTGCCCTTCTTCTTCCAGATTTAATACGTTACCTGCGAGACGCTTTTGAAACAGAGCTTCAAGCTGTTGTGGACTTACAGACTGAACCGGAAGCGCGATGTCTATCGCATGATCGCTGATACGCGCCCCCTGAGTATGAAAGAAAGAAACCCGGTTCGCTAATGCCTCAATCAGGTTGCTGAAAGAAGAAATCGTAATACCTGAAACCTGGCCTAATTTACTCAAATACTCAATAAAGTCGGGTTTGTTAATCCGCATCGCTTTATCCGGACGATAGGCAGGTAAAACACGTGTTTTCAGCCCGGATTTAGCAATTTCACTATGCTGTAACAAGTCGTCGGCCGGATCGTCGGTGGTGCAAGCAATCTCTACTTTAGCTTGTTCCAGCAGTGACCAGGTATCCATAGTCGCGAGCTTGGCATTCGCCTCTTCCCAGATCTGCTTTGCATTTTTCTCATTAATTATAAGATTAATGCCAAAAATACGGCGGAGCTCAAGATGGCTCCAGTGGTAAATAGGATTACCGATGGCATGAGGTAATATTTTGCAGAAAGCATGAAATTTCTCCTCATCCGTTTTATTTCCGGTAATAAAATCTTCGGATACGCCGGCACTACGCATTAAACGCCATTTGTAATGATCGCCACCTAACCAGAGTTCTGCCATGTTACGAAATTTTTTCCGGGCGGCAATTTCGCTTTGCTGCAAGTGCGAGTGATAGTCAATGATAGGCAATTCAGCCGCAACATCGTGATACAGACGCTGTGCTGTCGCGGTATCTAACATGAAATTCTTGTCCATAAAAGCAGCCATCATATACAACCTCTGGTCATTAAATTATGTGTAATCCGCCTCATTCTTATCTACTCAACAGCAGCATAATATTAATATGGCGAACTGATATATCAGTATTATGCTCTGATATATCAGAGCTAAAATGTGACAACCGTCATAGTTAACATAAATAATTAAAAAGACCCCGATTAGTCATGGAAATAGTTACCGAAGTGTTATAGGCGATGAGCAAATGGTTATTTCATGTAAATTAATGGTTGGAGAGATAATTTTTAATGGGTTAATGAAGGCAATGATGCTAAATTAGATTTGTACCTGAGTTCTCGACCTCATGGCTAATTTATCTAAAACACCTAACTACATTGAGATAGATAAATCGGTAGTGATTGATTGTAAAGTTGTCGTTACAATAGTTATAAAATTGTGTTTAAGGAAAAAAATGAGTACAGATGACATCATAAAACTAATATTAATGGTAATCGTAACCGTGTGGTTTGGATATAAATTCAACCAGTCCAAAAAAATGATCCGCCTGGTCCCTCTGTTGATTGCTTTATTTGCTGTTTATCAAATAATACTTCCTTATATATGATTAACCAGGTAATGCATAAATAATATGACAACATCCGGTAACCATCCTCCCGGTATATGACAATATCTATTAGCAGTATGACTGGATTATATTTTTTAGATGCTATACTCAAAATTTAAAATTGCCCGGTATACCCCACAATAATTCGAGTTACTTACAGCCGCGAAGCTCAGCTTTGATTTATGAGTCAATCTATTTATCACTGCTGTCATGAGGGCGTGCAAACTCGTTACGAAGGATAGCACCGGGTGTTGAGGCCTCTTGAGAATTTGCATCATCATGACGTTTTTTCAGTGACGGCTAACCGGCTTTACACGATAATGAGAAAGTTTAACCTGTTGTTATTGAGTCATAATCCCGAATAGTCTGAGAGAGAGCATAAGGGTAAAATCGCGGTAGCAAAAAGTGATATGCGTGGTGTTCGTAATCAAGCATCTATAATGACTACGGATATACCATACTAATGCATCGACAACAGCTTTAGAGTTTATCAGATGAATTACTCAAAATTACAAGAAACCCAATCAGGGCAAATACAGCAAGATGGATTGAGCGCATCGCGCCGGATTTATCTCTATTTACGCCAGCAAATTATTGAGATGAGCATGCCGCCGGGTATGCGTGTCATTGAGCGAGAAATTGCTGAAGCTCATGGGATAAGCAGAACCCCTGTTCATGAAGCCGTTCAGCGTCTGGCTGAAGATGGTTTGATAGAAATACGTCCCCGAGTGGGAACCTTTGTCGCCAGAATACCTCTGGATGCCCTTGAAGAAGCCATGCTAATACGTACTGCACTGGAACAGACCGTTGTTGCTGAAGCAGCCAAGCGCTCAACGACAGAAGGCATTAACTTGTTGCACGATATTATCAATACTCAGAATATCTGCGCTCAGGCGGGTGATACAAAAGGATTTCATCAGGCTGATGAAGCCTTTCACGTCCAGCTGGGTATCATCTCAGGTCACCCTGGTATATGGCCAATTATCCTTCAGGCAAAAATTCAAATTGACCGCTACCGGCAGCTAACGTTACCCCTACCAGGCAGAATGACAGTGGTCGTGGATGAACATATTTCCATTGTAAATGCCGTTGCCAGCCATAATGCCGATGAGGCTATATCCGCAATGCGCCAGCACCTGGACCAGGTATTACCTGTGCTAAAAATCACGAATGTTATGCACCCAGAATACTTTATTCCTCATCCACATGAATAGTTATCCGCCTACGATAGGAGCCTGGATGGCACTGTTGAAATATTTGAGTGTAGTGCTGTGATGGACATCCAACTCACTAAGGTGCCGGAGAGGGGTTGATTTCCTGGACACAAAGTCAGCTGAACTCATTTAATTGGCAAGGGCTTCAAAATGATTAGGGCTTAGCCAGCCCAATGAAGAATGCAGCCTTTTGTCATTGTAGTATGTCTCGATATAACGAAAAATACGCATTCTGGCTTGCTCATGTATAGGGTGCAGTGAATACAGGGTTGAGAATGTTATCTCTAGTCTCATAAAGGATTTTGTCAGGATAAAAACGGCAGTTTTTTTCGGGCTCCTTTTGCCCTTAAACCTTGTTGTCACATCATGCGCGCAATACGCTTACCCATAATTTATTCCGTACCTGGCTAAAAACAACTTTGATAACGGATCTTTTCTGGGGTTCCGAAGTAGAACCCCAATTTCTATTTTACATTATGCTTTGTTTGATTTTTTGAAAAAATCCTTATATTAGCCAGACTTGGAATACACATTCCAAGCAGGATAACTCCCCCTCCTACTATCACATTAGTACTCATTTTTTCATTTAAAATGAGTATTGCAAAAAAAGCCGAGAACACTGGCTCAAAATTATAAATTAAAGTAGCTCTTTCTGGTGATGTATATTTTTGATACTTGGTTTGTATCCAGAAGGCTATAACAGTGGAGAATATTGAAGTGAATAATAAAACAAATAGAATATTAAATGACCATGTTTTGGGAAAGTATGAGTCATCTATAGCGGCGTTAGCGATAAGCATTACAATCGAAACGGAAATAAATTGCAGTACAGTTAATACTGTATTGTCATAAACCTTAGATATTTTATCTAAGTATAAAATATGAATTGATGTAAATAACGACCCAATAATAACCAACGTATCGCCATAGTTAATTGAAATATTATGCACATCAGATATTATAAATATACCCAGAAGACCGAATAGTGATGAAATAACTGATGATTTGTCAAATGATTTTTGTTTGAAAAGCTTTGGTATAATTACAACCCATATAACGCTTAAACCAGCCAAAAAACCCGTGTTAGATGCAGTTGTGAATTTCAGACCAAAAATAAGAAATAGAAATGATACTCCTAATATTGAACCTAACAACACTCCATGCAATATAAATCTATAATTAATTAGATTTAACTTATTAAATATAAACGGAAGCATAATTACTGATGAAAAAACAAACCTTAACCACAATATTGTTGTGACAGGTTCATCAGATATAGCCAGTTTCATGACGGGAAATCCAATACCCCATCCGGCAGCAACTATAAATAATAACAACTCTGTTTTTTTAAACATATTCAATTCAACCCTTTGAATCTGTTGACTGTTTCGATAATTATACCCAGTGATTGAATAATATCTTTCTCTGTAGTGAAATGATTGAAGCTTAATCGTATTGAATTTTGTATCCTATCTTCACTCAGATCCATTGCTGATAATACATGGCTGCCCTTTTGTTCTGCAGACATGCAGGCTGAACCACTACTTAGTGATATTTTAGATTTTATTTTTTTTAAAAAAGTACTGCTTTTTAAACCATCCAGAGAGAAATTAATCGTATTTGGCAGGCTATTGTAAACATCCCCATTAATTAATACACCTGGTATAGAATCAGTTAATTTCTTTATAAAGAATAATTTCAACTCAAACATTTCATTCATTTTATTTTCAGCGCAAAATTCTTTTATAAGACTTACTGCTTTAGCCATTCCTGCTATTCCTGCTAAATTTATTGTTCCGCTACGAAAACCTTTCTCTTGTTCTCCTCCATGAATTAATGGATAACGATTTAACAAATTACTATGCTTACAATAAATTGCACCAACTCCTTTAGGCCCATAAAATTTATGCGCTGAAAAACTTGCGAAATCTATATTATAATCCTTGAATGAAAATGGTATTTTTCCTATAACTTGAGCAAGATCTGTATGAAACAATACATTATTTTCCTTTGCAATATTACCCATTTCTTTTATTGGCTGTAAAACACCAGTTTCATTATTGGCCCCCATGACACTTATAAGCCTGGTGTTCTTTTTGATCGCACTTCTTAATGAGTCAACATTAACAACACCATTTTTATTTACGGGTAGGTAAGTTATCTCAACGCCTTTACTTTCAAGATAACCACATGTATTTAATATACATTTATGTTCAATTTTGCTTGTTATTATATGGATTTTTTCTGTAGGAAATAATTCTACTAATGATTTCAATATAGTATTGTTAGACTCAGTCGCGCCGGAATTAAAATAAATTGAGTCAATTTCAGCCCCTAAATTTTCACATATGGAGTCTCTATATTCTTTAAGACGAATGGAAGATTTAATACCTTCAAAGTGACTTAACGATGCGGGGTTAGCATAATCATTAATCATGCTATTTATAATTACATCCATGACCTCTTTGATTACTGGGGTTGTTGCATTGTTATCTAAGTAAATCATTTACATTAGTCCTCGACTATCTCAACCATTTCATTATCATCACCAATATAAAATATGTTGTTTATATTAACTGGCATTTGTTGTTCGTCAGAAAAAAGTTTCAATGCTAATCTTCCTTGAGTCACCTTCGTCTTGTCTTCTATTTGAGACCAGTCAAAAATTATTATCTGATGGTTATTGTATCTTTTATTTAATGTACTAATTATATCTTTATAGTGCTGAGCCATTAACAATGGGCATCTGGCTGATATTCTATTTTCATTTTTTTTAGCAAGAAGAAACCTAACTTCATCTTTTTCATACATAATATCAACTTTACCATCCACCTCCTTACTCATTATCAATTCTTTATTATTTTTTATTTTCTTTAAAGAATCTATCGCTCTATTCTTAGTCGTTCTTTCATTAAATATGATGAACTTATCTCTTTTTATTAATTTGTTTAATTGTATTATGGCTTCTATTTCTTGATTTAATTCAACTTCATTTTTATCAGTAGTGTTTTTTATTTCACAAGTGTTATTGTTTGAGCAATTCAATCCCAAGTTATCAATAAGTATACCAAAAGCCAGTCTGACTCCTTTTTTGTGTTTTTTGATGATTTGTTTTGAAAAATAGATGGCCTCATTAAGCGAGTTTATAGAAAAATCATCAGGCCCATAATTGCTATTATAATGCCCACCTTCTAAATAAACGATCACATCATTAGATACTATCTGCTCATCTAGTAAATTCAGAAAACTCCTGGTATTTTCACTGTACATACATAACTCCTTTATTTACAAACCCGTATTGTAATATATACCCACATTTATAGAATGGTTATTTAATAGCGTTATGTAAACATCCATTAATGAATGGTTAACCTTGAGTTTTAATATCGCATATTTTGTTTTTCTTGGTTTAATTATCTATTTATCATGAATAAAAAGACTTTATATTTAGGCTACTAAAGTTATTCCTATTTTTAGTTCTATCACCCGTATTTCCGTCCGATATGTTCGGCTAATACACCCAACAAAAGCGTTCTATATCAGCTTCCCCGGATTAATAAATTCCAGCATGACGCTATGTTTCTCAGCCCACTGTTCCTGTGTCAGGGAAATAAATTCCGGGCCATTATCCATGCAGCGTTTTAATTACTCGCTTAAGGTTCCAGACGTTTCCCTGCCGACGAATGATATGAAAAAACGTCTTAAACCGTATCGTAGGTAGCATTCTGCTGCTTCCCAGTGCCGCGAGGGTGGATATGCCTGCGGTAACTGTTCCAGTACTCACCACACTACCGCCCATGGTTGAAATGATCGATGATGGTAGGATTTATGACTGATTACGATACTCTAAAATCGACAGATTTTGAGAGTAAAGGATGGGCTAATATTGAATAGGCTGAGTAGCTTGCAGATAACGCGTTCAGACAGTCGACAGATATAATCAAGCTATATCCGTCGACCGTCTTCCCTGTAGTAATCACACGGATATCTGAAGAAATAATGAGTCGACAATAAAACGTTAATTGACCGTAATACCCAATTTCTTCATTCTGGATAATAAAGTTGTACGTTTTAATCCCAGGCGTTGTGCTGCACCTCTCGGCCCGGCCACCACGCCGTTGGTTTCTTTTAATACCTGAATGATATGCTCGCGCTCATCATCCTCATGCAGCATGGGGGCGGGAGCAGGAGTTGAGGCCGCAACATTGAGCGGATATTTTATTTCCGGCAGCTGTAAGTCCAGTACTGAACCTCGGGATAATAACACTGCGCGTTCAATAACATTCTCCAGTTCGCGCACATTACCCGGCCACGGCATGCGGCTCAGCTGGCGAAGGGTTTCTGAAGGAATACTGTCGATGGTACGTTTCATGCGTTTGGCTATTTTATAGGTGAGAAATTTCACCAGTTGGGGAATATCTTCTGGGCGTTCACGCAGGGGGGGAATAACAATCGGAAAAACATTCAGCCGGTAAAAGAGGTCGCTGCGAAATTCTTTATCCATCACCATCTGACCCAGATCCCGGTTGGTTGCCGCAACAATACGCACATCCACAGAAATCAGCTTGCTGCCACCGACGCGTTCAAATTCTTGCTCTTGTAAAATACGCAATAGCTTAGGCTGTAACTCAATGGGAATTTCCCCGACTTCATCAAGGAATAAAGTACTTTTATCGGCCAGTTCAAAACGGCCCATACGCTGGGTGGTTGCGCCGGTAAATGACCCTTTTTCATGGCCAAATAAATCACTTTCCATTAATCCGGCGGGCATCGCCGCGCAGTTCATTTTAACCATGCGCTGATTACGGCGATCGCCCAGGTCATGAATCGCACGGGCAATCAGTTCTTTACCGGTTCCCGTTTCGCCAAGGATCAGTACCGTGCAGTCGCTTTTCGCGACGATTTCAACCTGCTTTAACACTTCCGACATGCTGGCACTACGGCCAACAATATCGCTGAAATTCGGGTTATTACTGTTAATTTGCTCGGTAAGATAGAGGTTTTCGTGCTGAAGCTTTTCCTTGAGGCTTTTAATTTCCTGGTAGGCTAAAGCATTATCCACCGCAATCGCAATACGGGCGGCGATTTGCTGCAATACCCGCAGGTTAGCAGCATTAAAATTATCCGGCTGACAGCGGGCCAGTTCTAGTACACCTAATGTTTTATGCCCGAAACACAGAGGGAGTAAGCACAAGGTTTTGGTCTGGTCGCGCCAGAGTCGATTGAAAAACTTACTCTTATCCTCGTCAATCCCTTCACCGGCCTTCACGTTGGACAGCAGCATTTTACCGTTCTTCATCACCTGCTGTTCCAGTGAACCCGCAAGCCTCATATGTGTCTGTTCGCGTTCTGCAATATGGCTCGGCAGATAATGCGTCGAGTAAACGCTGGCCTGGTCGCTCTCTTTATCGGCGTCACACAATACAATGCTGATGGCATTAATGTGGAAGAAATGGTGAATGGATTTGGCAATTTCACCCGTCAGCTCATCAAGATCGAGCTTGGACAGTACCGCGTTAGTAATATCAACCAGAATACGGAAGTCATCGCGCTCATGGCGCAGCATGGCCTGCTGGTGCAAGGCATTCTCACGCAGCTGGATCTGTTCGACGGCGATGGCAGTTAGTAAGCAGAGTTCATATAAACCATTCTGATCTTCCTGGCTGAACGGCTCGCCACGCTGACGAGTGAACTCACAGCCGCCCAGTGTCCGGGTCGAGATCCGCAAAGGCACCAGACAATAGTCAGAAAACTCCGGGTAAAGTTTTAACGCAGCCAGTTGAGGATAGCGAAAATGCAGCGCTTCCCAGCTCCAGGCCGATGTTTGAGGGTGAGCGAGCAGGCTGTGTACCGGCCCGCCCGCCAGCAGGGTTTCATCTTCGTAGGTCACCGGCTGATGCTGGGCATCGATACCATAAAAACTGACGCGGGCACTATTGTCGTCGAACAGCACAAGCGTCACGGCGTCAGCAATCCCTGCTGTCTGGATAACCTGAGTTAAGGTTTCCAGCAGCGACGTCATATTCTGTTGCTGCAACAGTGTGCGCGCAAGCTCCAGTAATCCTTTATGTTTCGTGACGCTTATGGTGGTACTCGGCATAGTGTTTGCTCTAAATAACATCGATTATGGAAACAGGTTGTTTCAAAAATTAAGACGCTGAAAAAAGTGTACTCCTTTCAACGTAGTCGAGCCCCAGACAAGATCAACAAATACGGGGTAAAGGTTCTGCGTGAGGTAGCATTAACTGGCGAGAAATACCCAAAGCACCGCGCAAACACACTTGTGGGTTTTCTGTCACCTCACCGATGGTCGCGGCATCCATGCCCAGCGGATGGCTACGTAATAGCGCCAGTACCGCCTCTTCTTCCTCGGCTGACACGACCACCACCATTTTGCCTTCGTTGGCAAAATTCAGCGGCTCCAGGCCCAGCAGTTCACAAATGCCACGCACCGCCGGTTTTACCGGCAGGCTATTTTCATCGATACAAATACCAAAACCACTGGCGGCACTGAACTCATGTAAAATCGCGTTCACGCCGCCACGGGTTGCATCACGCAGAGCATGAACCCCAGCTTGTTCACGCAGAGGAGCAATCATCGGTGCCAGCACGGCACAGTCACTCTCGACCCCTAAATCCATGCCTAAATTTTCGCGCAGGTTAAGAATAGCGGCCCCGTGGTCACCCAAAGTGCCGCTGACTATGACTTTATCGCCAGCTTTAATATGAGTTGCCGCCCAGTTCACTTCGGTCGGAATAACGCCAATCCCGGCGGTATTAATAAATATTTTATCGGCAGCGCCTCGCTGAACCACTTTGGTATCACCGGTGACAATCGCAATTCCCGCATCCCTTGCCGTCTGCGCCATGGCGCTAACAATTTTCTGTAAGTCATCGAGCGGCAACCCTTCTTCCAGAATAAAACCGCAGGAAAGATAGGCCGGGGTTGCACCACTCACAGCCAGATCGTTTGCCGTTCCGCAGACCGCCAGTTTACCGATATTACCGCCCGGGAAAAAAATCGGGTCAATCACGTAGCTGTCGGTAGTAAATGCCAGTCGGTCGCCCTGCGCAGTCAGACTGGCTAGCGACAAGCGCGCACCATCTTCCCGTTCATTAAGCCAGGGATTATCAAACGCGCTGAGGAACATCTGTTCGATTATCTGCTGCATCGCGCGACCACCGCTGCCATGCGCCATGGTGATAACTTGTTTGTTCTCATTCATCCTGACTGACCTTCTGTTGTTGGCACTTGGGCTGAGGTTTATTCGCGAGAGCCTCTTCCTGATGACGATACTGATACCATGCGGCACAGGCCCCTTCTGAAGAGACCATCAGTGCCCCAAATGCGTTATGCGGCGTACAGCCGCTACCGAACAATGGACATTCATGGGGTTTACAGCGCCCGGTTAACACTTCACCGCAACGGGAACGCGGATCGTCGGCAACTGACTGAGCCTGCGGACTGAAGCGGCGTTCGGCATCAAAGCTCGCGTAGGCGTCAGTCAGGGAAATACCGGACTCTTCAATTAAGCCTAGTCCACGCCACTCGCTGCTTCCAGCAAGCATAAAGACTTCGTTCATCGCCTTTTGTGCAAGCAGGTTACCCTCGGTCGGTACCACGCGGCTGTATTGATTCTCGGTTTTACAGGTTTGCTCACAAACTTGCTCTACCAGCATCAGCACACTTTGCAGCATATCCAGCGGTTCAAAGCCACTGATAACCAAGGGTTTACTAAACTCTTCATTGATAAAATGATAGGGAGTGATGCCGGTTATCATGCTGACGTGGCCGGGTGCCAGGAAGGCATCAATCCGCACATCCGGCTGCGAAAGCAGACTGCGTAAAGTTGGCATCAGGCTGATATGCTGGCAAAAGACGCTAAAATTGGTCAGACCTTCGCGTCGTGCCTGCTGCAGGGTGACGGCGGTGACGGGCATCGTGGTTTCAAAGCCCAGGGCGAAGAAGACCACTTGCCGTTCAGGATTTTCACGCACCAGTTTCAGGGCATCAAGTGGGGAGTAAACCACCCGGACATCGGCCCCACGCTCACGCGCCTGGATCAGGGAGCCTTGTTTTCCCGGCACCCGCAAGGCGTCACCAAAGGTACAAAAAATCACCTCAGGGTGAGAAGCGATTTCGCAGCAGGCATCAATGCGCCCCATAGGTAATACACACACCGGGCAGCCAGGACCATGAATAAATTCCAGCTGTGGGGGCAGCAGTTTATCGAGGCCGAATTTAAAAATAGCATGAGTATGACCGCCGCAAACTTCCATAATCTGCATCGGTTTTTTCGCGCTGTAGGGCAGGAATGCCGCCCGCTGGTGTAGCCGTTCAATCAGCGTTTTTGCCAGTTGAGGGTCGCGGAATTCATCAACAAAACGCATTATCTGGCCTCCCCGGCGCCGAGGAACAGGGCAACATCCGCCTCGACTTCTTCCATGGCATGTAATGCCGCCAAGGTTTCCAGCGCTTCCTGCTCATCTAACCGGCTGAGGGCAAAGCCAACGTGGATTAACACCCAGCAGCCTATCAAAGCTTCGGGATCTCCCTCAGAGACCAGCGCAATATTCACTTCACGTCGTAGCCCGCAAACCTCAGCCCAGGCATGGTCGGGCTGCTGTTGATGCAGGGCAACAATTTGTCCCGGAATGCCTATGCACATAGTTGTTGCTCCAGCCATGTCAGCCACAGCTCCATACCCTCGCCGCTGGTGGCGGAAAGCTGGATCACTTCAATCTGCGGATTCACCTGGCGGGCATTGGCGATGCAGGTTTCGACGTCAAAATTGACATAGGGCAGCAGGTCAATTTTATTCAAAATCATCAGGCTTGAAGCGGCAAACATATGCGGATACTTCAGCGGTTTATCTTCCCCTTCAGTGACGGAT
This sequence comes from Klebsiella sp. BIGb0407, assembly GCF_024807845.1. Classification (GTDB taxonomy): domain Bacteria; phylum Pseudomonadota; class Gammaproteobacteria; order Enterobacterales; family Enterobacteriaceae; genus JGM124. Next base: position 52,952 of record NZ_JANUEQ010000008.1, on the reverse strand, counting down.
AGCACCGCTACTTTATGGCGTTCGCCAAGATCAAAGCTGGCCGGGCACACCAGGTTTCCGACATTTTCTATAAACAGCAGGCTGTTATTTTTCGGCGCTAGCTGATGCAGCGCATCGTGAACCATCTGCGCATCCAGATGACAACCTTTGCCGGTATTAACCTGAATGGCGGGAACCCCGGTGGCACGGATACGGTCAGCATCATTGGTGGTTTGCTGGTCACCTTCGATGACCGCGCAGTCAACCTGAGCAGCTAAGCGAGTCAGGGTGCTGGTCAGCAAGGTGGTTTTACCTGAGCCCGGGCTGGACACCAGATTCAGTGCCACAATCTTCGCTGTGGCAAAATGCTCGCGATTATGGGTCGCGATATGGTTATTTTTCGCCAGCACGTCCATTTCGATATCCACCAGCCGACGTGGCGCAAACGGCAGTCCGTGACTGTCAGCATGAGAATGTTCGTGGGAATGGTGATGAGTGTGTTCAGGGCTGACGCCTTCGATACGAAGTTCGCCGCTGGCACAACCGCAGGTACTACACATAGCTTTCTCCCCGGGTAAACCGCTACCCGTTATTCGATTTCAATTCGTTTAATTTTCATGCCGTCGTCAGCGACCACTCGCACATCTCGTCCGCCGCAGATCGGGCAGAGCAGCACACTAGGGCTGAGTAAGGTGATCTCCTGCTGGCAGTGATAGCACCAGCTTTCGGCCTGTGGTGTTTCAAGATGTAATTCGCAGCCTTCAGCGAGCGTTTCACGACACGCCAGTTCAAAGCAAAATTGCACCGCTTCCGGCTCTACACAGGAAAAGGCGCCTATTTCCATCCAGACCGCGGTAATTTTCCGGGCATTATTTTGCCGCCCAAACTGCTGCATTATTTCTACCGCATTCTGACATAAGGTGATCTCGTGCATTATTATCCGCCATCCGGAGATTAATAAAGAGAGTATGAAAGAGTGACTGCAATATTGATGCCAGAAATAATGAGAAGGTTCAGAATACCCCTCAATAACGCGCCATCATATATGTCGAAATAAAGTGTCATCGACATGTCATCGTACTTTTCACCCGGTCAGGAAAATAATTAGCAGTCGCTTTAACTTATTAATAATAAATAAGTAATCAAAAAATTGTGGAAACTGGCACGCTTTATGCCAGTACCAGTGTATGCACCCTCTTTTTGTCGTCACTTTTTGCATCCCGGCGAATAAAAAAAGGCACCGGCACATCATTTAATTACGGGTAATAACAATGAGTACTCTGAGCGATCTGACCAATAAAGCAGATTACATTGCCAGCAAAAACAACCATCTGAAAGCGCAATGGAGCCTCTATCAGAACAGTCTGACGCAGGCAGTAACCCATTCAAATAAAAAGATAAATCATGATTTCAGCTGCGGCGAAGAGAGGGGTGTCTGCTTTACGCTGTTTGACTATTTTTCCGTCAGTATTTACCTCAGTGACGACTTCTATAGCCAGGATATTGTTTACAGCCTGAATATGGCGCATAGCAATGAAGTCGATGATTTTAAAACATTTGCCCATGCCACGCTGAGCGAAGAAGGCTTAGTCGATGGCTCTGTGGATATCAAAGATAAAAACGCGGTGCTGGAACATTATCTCAGTAAAATTTCAGCTATTTATCAGTGTATTTTTGATTCGCTGAAAAGTAATCAACCTATTCATCCGCAGCTCGAAAAATTACTCGGCAATGCCTGAGTTAATTCTGAAATAAATTATTGCTGCGGCAGTAAAGAGATATTTCAGCACCGTTTTTACTGGGTTCAACTCCGACATAAATGTCGAAATATCAAATTAAGTGCCGATTTCGTCACTTTTGATGAAATACTGAGGAGACTTCATGAGCGTTAAACATGCCATGAATCAATATGTGATAGCCGATCCGAAACTGTGTATCGGCTGCAATACCTGTATGGCGAGTTGTTCGCAGGAGCATCAACGCCAGGGTTTACAATCCGCACCCCGTCTACAAGTGATGAGGAACCGTCTGGATTCGGCACCGGTGATGTGTCACCAGTGTGAAGATGCCCCTTGCGCCCAGGTGTGTCCGGTCAATGCTATCACACGCGAAAATGACGCCATTTATCTGAATGAAAGTCTGTGCGTGAGCTGCAAACTCTGCGCACTCGCCTGCCCATTCGGCGCCATTACCTTCTCCGGCAGTACACCTCTGGATATCCCCCTGGACTGTAATACCTCAAAAGCACGACCTGCCCCACGTCCACCGCGGGCTGTCAGTCCGTTCCTGGACTGTGTGCCGGGCGTGCGTGCGGTAGCGGTGAAATGCGACTTGTGCAATTTCAGCTCTGAAGGCCCGGCCTGTATTAAAACTTGTCCGACACAGGCCATCACGCTGGTCACCCCGGCACTAAGTGAGAATGCCAGCCAGCAAAAACGGCTGAATGCGATGAATGTCTTTTCGACCAGGCTGACCACCTTCGATGTCCCTGATGAGGGAGCCAAATAATCACAACAATATTTCCAATGGCTCCGGCATCTCTGAGATTAGTTTCAAAGCGGACTGCTGGCTGACCTGACATTTTTCTTATCTCACGACTGTGGGAAGAGGCTTTGTAATGAATGAATTCAATACTGCATTAAATCAAAACCCGGTCGGCAAAGCGTATCTGGCGGATCTCGAAAAGCAATTCCCATCGGCCATTTTAGGCAGCAGCTGGCAAACCGATACCCAGGCCACCGTCACCATCAGGCTCAACTGGTTACCTGAAGTGGTTGAATGGCTGTATTACCAGCAGGGTGGCTGGCTTTCCGTGCTGTTCGGTAACGACGAACGTACCCTCTGCGGCAATTATGCGCTGTATTACGTGCTGTCGATGGAAAAAGGGGTGAAGTGCTGGATAACAGTACGTGCTGAAGTTGATCCTGTTTCCCTGGAATTCCCTTCCGTGACACCGCGTGTTCCTGCGGCGGTCTGGGGTGAACGTGAAGTCCGCGATATGTATGGTTTGCGCCCTGTCGGGCTACCGGATGAGCGTCGACTGGTGTTACCGGATGACTGGCCGGATGATTTATATCCTCTGCGTAAAGATGCGATGGATTATCGTCAGCGCCCGGCGCCAACTACCGATACAGAAACCTATCCGTTTATTTCTGAGGCCAAAGAGAGCAGCAATATTGTGCCGATTGGTCCGCTTCACGTCACTTCTGACGAACCCGGACACTTCCGCCTGTTTGTTGATGGCGAGGATATTATCGATGCCGACTATCGTCTGTTTTACGTGCACCGTGGCATGGAGAAACTGGCGGAAACCCGTATGGGTTATAACGAAGTCACCTTCCTCTCAGACCGGGTATGTGGGATCTGTGGTTTTACCCACAGCGTGGCTTATACCTCTTCGGTCGAAAATGCGATGGGCATTGAAGTCCCTGAACGCGCTCAGATGATCCGTTCTATCTTGCTTGAGGTCGAACGCCTGCACAGCCACCTGCTTAACCTCGGGTTAGCTTGTCACTTTGTCGGTTTTGACTCCGGTTTTATGCAGTTTTTCCGCGTCAGAGAGCAGTCAATGAAGATGGCGGAGATCCTCACCGGGGCACGTAAAACCTACGGTATGAACCTGATTGGCGGTATGCGCCGCGATATTCTCAAAGATGACATGATAGCCACTATCGCACTGGCGGGTGGCATGCGCCGGGAGCTGAACGACCTGGTTAATATTCTTCTCAGTACCGCCAATACCGAACAGCGTAGCGTCGGGGTCGGTATTCTTGACCCGCAGGTAGCGCGTGATTTCAGTAACGTCGGGCCAATGGTGCGTGGCAGCGGTCATCGTCGTGATATGCGCCAGGATCATCCTTATGCCGGTTACTCAAAATTACCTTTTGAGCTCTATAGCGAAACCGGAAATGACGTCTATTCCCGCTTAAAAGTGCGTATTCACGAAGTGTTCAACTCGCTGGATATGATTGAGTTTGGCCTGCAAAACCTGCCCAGCGGTCCGCTGGCGGTGGAAGGTTTCAACTATATTCCGCATCGTTTTGCCCTCGGTTTTGCTGAAGCCCCGCGTGGGGATGATGTTCACTGGAGCATGACCGGTGATAACCAGAAACTGTTCCGCTGGCGCTGCCGTGCCGCCACCTACGCTAACTGGCCAACGCTTCGCTATATGTTACGCGGCAATACGGTATCTGATGCACCGCTTATCATCGGTAGTCTCGATCCTTGCTATTCCTGCACCGACCGCATGACGGTCGTCGATGTGCGTAAGAAAACCTCCATTGTGGTGCCTTACAAAGAGATAGAACGTTACGGCATCGAACGTAAAAATTCGCCGCTTTAAGGAACTGTTCATCATGCTGAAACTGATTAAAAAAGTACTCAAAACCGGCGACGCCACCGTGTCTTACCCGTTTAAGCCACTCGATCTTGCGCCTAACTTTCGCGGTAAGCCACAATATACTGCTCAGCAGTGTATTGCCTGCGGTGCCTGCGCTAACGCCTGTCCGTCGAATGCACTAACCATGACCACATCAGAAGATGGCGAAACCATCCGTTGGTCGCTGTTTTTAGGTCGCTGCATTTTCTGCGCGCGCTGCGAGGAAGTTTGCCCGACCGCCGCTATTTCGCTGTCACAAGAGTTTGAACTGGCCGTGTGGCGTAAAGAAGACTTATTTGAAACAGCCGATTTCCCTGTCTGCCACTGTCGTTCCTGCGGCAAACCTTACGCGGTACAAAAGGAAATCGACTTCGCACTCAGCCTGTTGCAAGAGAGCGCGGCACTGAGCGACAAACAAATTGCCGAGCGTCGGGAACAGTACGAAACCTGTCCTGAATGTAAAAAACGCCACAGTCTTTCTTCTTCCGACCGGATTGATATCGGCCGCCATATGACAACGGAGGCCCATCCATGAGTCATAACCCGATTGCGCCACGTGATGCGAACGGTCTGCCCGTCCCCATTACGCTGGATGAGAGTATCGCTAAACTAAAATCCACGCTGCTGCATAGCATTCGTCGTTCGGCCTATGTTTATCGCGTAGACTGCGGCGGCTGTAATGGCTGTGAAATTGAGATTTTCGCCGCTATTTCGCCGTTATTCGATGCAGAACGCTTTGGTATTAAAGTGGTTCCGTCGCCGCGCCATGCTGATATTTTGCTATTTACCGGGGCCGTAACCCGTGCCATGCGCATTCCCGCCATGCGCGCCTGGGATAGCTCCCCTGACCCCAAAATCTGTGTTTCCTACGGCGCTTGCGGTAACAGTGGCGGTATTTTCCACGACCTGTATTGCGTCTGGGGCGGCACGGATAAAATCGTACCGGTGGATGTCTATATTCCCGGCTGCCCGCCGACACCCGCCGCAACCATTTACGGCTTTGCCATGGCTCTGGGTTTGCTCGATCAGAAAATAAAAGGTCAGCAACACGACGAAGCTGCCCGCGAACCCGCGGCATTATTACACCCCGCTTTACCGCAACCGCTGCGCGTGCTGCTGGACCGCGAGGCGCACCGTATGGCGGGTTACCGCTATGGCCGCCAGATTGCCGACCAGTTTATGGATTTGGTGGTCGCACCGGGTACTGAGTCGGTTGAACAACGGGTAGCGAGTTATCTTGACCAGCGCGGTGACCTGCGCCTTAACGAGATTGTCGGTAATCTGCTGCATATCTATCAGCAGGTACTGCGCGGAGAGGTACGTCTGTGATGAGCCACGTTAACGAACAGCGCTATGCGCGCCACCAGCCTTATGCCGGGCAGCCTGACAAAAACAAAGTCATTTTTTATTCGCTGAGCAGCAAATTTGTCGATGAAGAAAAGGCCCGAAAACATAGCTCACAAAAAGTGCAGGAAGTGGTGTATTACAGCCTGGCTATTGGTCATCACCTCGGCGTTATCGACTGTCTGAAATCACGCCTTGAATGTCCGCTGGACGGCTATATTAGCTGGGTTAACTGCCTGCCAGAAGAGAGCGAGGCGCACCGTAAGCTGGCCGGCGTACAGCGTTTCGGCGAGATCAATATTGATAGCAGCCATACCCACTTGCTGGCGCTGGCATTGCGCGATGCTCGACCAAAAATGACCCCGGAACAACAGGGCTGGAGCGATGCGCTTATCGCTCTGCTGACACAAATTGAATACGATCCCGCCATGTATCTGATGGTCAGGAGGTTTGATGCGTGATGTAAACTCCCGCTTTGCGCTGCTGTGCGTCGGCAACAGTATGATGGGGGATGACGGTGCAGGTCCGCGTCTTGCAGAGCTGTGTGCTGAACAACCTCTCTCTGGCTGGACGGTGGTTGACGGCGGTGCTGCGCCTGAAAATGATATCGGTTTTTTACGCGAGCTACGCCCGGAACATCTGGTGATTGTCGATGCCACCGATATGGGGCTGGCGCCCGGTGAAATGCGCATTATCGACGAAGATGATATCGCCGAGATGTTTATGATGACCACCCACAATTTACCGCTTACCTTCCTTATTCAGCAATTGCGCGAGGATATCCCGCAAATCACCTTTGTCGGTATTCAGCCGGATGTGGTGGCCTTTTACTTCCCCATGAGTGCCGTCGTTGAACAGGCGGTAAAACGTCTTCATCAGCTATTGCCTGCCCTGGAACAAGATTTAGGGATTGCGCCTTTTAAACAGGAAACTGACTGATATCCCTCTCATTCACGAGTCTGACAGCCGTCAGACTCCTTTTTTGATAGCAATAAAATGCGATAACCCGTACTTCATATCTTACGCAGAATATTACTGAGAGAGTTGAGGTATGAATTCCAGACGGATAATGATTAACGCCTGCGTCATTCTTATCCTCGGTTTACTATCGATTGACCTGTATAACCCCGCCCTACCATCCATTAAAATAGCATTGAATATCACTGATGCTCAGGCGCAAAGAATGGTGGTCTGGTATCTGGGCGGTTTTTCCGTATCGCAGTTAATTTACGGGCCGATGTCAGATAAGTATGGTCGAGTCCCGGTCATATTACTGTCACTGTTTCTTGCAGCATTAGGTAATTATTTAACGTCAACCGCTGAAAGTTACCACGCATTATTAGCCTTCCGTTTATTCACTGGCCTGGGAGCAGGTGGCTGTCCGGTGATTAGTCGGGCGATTCTGAGTGATACCTTTAAAGATAAGGCTGAGCTATCAAAATCACTTACCGTATTTTCTATGGCATCCCAGATATCCCCGGCACTGGCACCAATTATTGGCGGTTATATCACGGCCCATTTACCCTGGAAATATAACTTCCTGGCCCTGGCTCTGTTTATGTGTCTGGGATTCTTGTTTGTCAAAATAACCTTAAGGGAAACGGTACCCAAAAGAAGAGTGTCTCAGGGAGCTTTTTCCGGTTTTATCGTTTTATTGTCCAGTCGCAAATTTGTTATTTATAGCCTTGTCTCTGCAATATTATTTGCCATTACCATTGGTTATTTTACCGCAAGCCCTTTTGTGTTTCAGAGGCAATTTAATCTCTCCCCGCAACAAAATGGCTATGTATTTATCGCCTATTCCGCTGGCATTGTTACTGGCTCCTGGCTGACCAAAAGAGGATTAACCTGGGTAACACCGGAAAAACTCCTCAGGGTTTCGTTGCCGCTGCTGGTCATCGTCACTTTGTCCGCCTTTCTGGCTACTCAGTCTACATCCCTGTTGTCGGTGGGATTTATCGTAACGTATAGCGCGGCCGTCGGTCTCGGTTGTGGCCTCTCTTCCCCTTTGCTGCTGGGTATCAGCCTGCATGGTCATCCGGGGTTAGCCGGAACCGGGAGCGCGTTGCAAGGCACGCTAAAAATGGCGGATGCCGCGCTGGTGTTATGGTTTTTCGCAGGCGGACATACGGCGACTGCCTCGGGGCTTTTACTGGCTTTATTTATCCTGTCACTGATGTGTTTTGCGTTAATCACCCTCCCCCTTTCAAACCGCGAGTAGCCTGATAACGGCTGTCGACACAACTGTCGACGTCATGACGACAGCCGAATGTCATCAGCAAATAAATTCGTCACCGCCGGAAAACAAATATATAACGCACTGAATCAAATGAATAATTTTTAAATTAAAAAACTGGCACGTTTTGTGTATTACCCATGCAAACCCTTCATCATTCGCGCTGTCCAGGCAGCTTGAATTATGAAGGGTAGAGCAATGTCGCCAAGCCGGTGTAACCCGGTTTAATAAAAAACCCGGACTCAGGAGGTTTAGATGAACCGGTTTATTATCGCCGACCCAAAAAAATGTATCGGCTGCCGTACCTGTGAAATTGCCTGCGTGCTGGCTCACAGTGAATCTCAGGATCTCTCGCTGTTTAGCGCCGCCACATTTGCACCGCGTCTGCATGTGATTAAAGGCGTCAATATCAGTACTCCGGTGACCTGTCGCCAGTGTGAAGATGCGCCTTGCGCTAACGTCTGCCCGAACGGTGCCATTCTTCGCACCGGAGACCATGTGCAGGTAATGCAGGAACACTGTATTGGCTGTAAAACCTGCGTTGTCGCCTGCCCATACGGCGCAATGGAAGTCATCACTACCCCTATTTTCCGCCAGAATGGCGCCGCTATGGTGGCCATTTCAGATAAAGCTGAGGCGCATAAATGCGACCTGTGCAGCTCCCGCGATGAAGGCCCGGCCTGTATTGACATTTGCCCGACCAAGGCAATTTACGTCATCGACCGTAACCAGTTACAGGATATGAACGCAGAAAAACGCCGCCGCGCTGCGCTCGACAGCACATCCCCACTGCTGTTTTAACCCCGGATTGAGGAAATAATTAAATGAAAAAAGTCACCACTGTCTGTCCGTATTGCGGTGCCGGATGTAAATTAAATCTGGTCGTGGATAACGGAAAAATCATCCGTGCGGAAGCTGCGAACGGCGTGACCAATCAGAACGAATTATGCCTGAAAGGCTATTATGGCTGGGATTTTCTGAATGATACTAAACTGCTTACCCCGCGTCTGACGCAGCCGTTGATTCGCCGTGAAAGAGGCGGAAAATTTGAAGCGGTTAGCTGGGAAGAAGCAATCAGTTATACTGCCAAACGCCTGAGCGAGATAAAACAAAAACACGGTCCGCGCGCTATCATGACCACCGGTTCTTCCCGCGGTACCGGGAATGAAACCAACTTTGTGATGCAAAAATTTGCCCGTGCGGTCATCGGCACTAACAACGTCGACTGCTGTGCCCGCGTCTGCCATGGTCCTTCTGTTGCCGGTTTACAGGCCACGCTGGGTAACGGGGCGATGAGTAACTCGATTGGCGATATCGAAAACTCAAAATGCCTGCTGGTGTTTGGCTATAACTGCGCCGACTCCCACCCCATCGTTGCCCGCCGGGTGATTAAAGCCAAAGAAAAAGGCGCCCAGGTTATTGTCTGCGACCCGCGTCGTATCGAAACGGCACGTATTGCGAATCAGCATCTACAAATCAAAAATGGCTGTAATATGGCGCTGGTGAATGCCTTCGCCCATGTGCTTATCGAAGAAGACTTGTATGACCACGATTATGTGGCGAAATACACCGAAGGCTTTGAAGCCTACCGTAAAAATGTCGCCGATTACTCACCGGAAGCGGTCGCCGAGCAAACCGGCGTTTCTGCCCAGGAAATCCGCCAGGCAATGCGGACTTATGCCGCAGCACCTTCTGCCACTATAATGTGGGGCATGGGAGTCACACAATTTGGTCAGGCAGTTGACGTAGTTAAAGGCTTGGCGAGTCTGGCATTACTGACCGGTAACCTGGGTCGGGCCAATGTCGGCGTTGGCCCGGTGCGTGGTCAGAATAACGTCCAGGGTGCCTGCGACATGGGCGTGCTGCCGAATGAATTCCCGGGATACCAGTCAGTGACTGACGCCAAAGTTCGCGCCAAATTCGCAACGGCCTGGGGCATTGACGTAAATCAGATGGATACGCAAATTGGTCACCGTATCACTGAAATCCCACACCTCGCCATCGAAGGCAAGGTGAAAGCCTACTACATCATGGGCGAAGATCCGTTGCAGACTGAAGCCGATTTAGGCTTAGTGCGTAAAGGATTTGAAGCGCTGGAATTTGTGGTGGTTCAGGATATTTTCATGACCAAAACCGCCGAACAAGCCGACGTTATTTTGCCTGCAACCTCCTGGGGCGAGCACGGCGGCGTCTTCTCTTGTGCAGACCGCGGCTTCCAGCGTTTCGAAAAAGCGATTGAACCAAAATATAATGTCAAACGTGACTGGGACATTATCAGCCTGCTGGCTACCGAAATGGGTTATCCAATGCATTACCAGGATAATCAGGAAATCTGGGACGAAATGCGTAGCCTGTGCCCACTGTTCTTTGGTGCAACCTACGAAAAAATGGGCACTTTAGGGCATGTTCAGTGGCCTTGTACTACACTTGAAAGTCCGGGAACACCTTATCTGTACGCGGATAACCACTTCGATACCCCAACCGGTAAAGGTCAGTTATTTGCGGCCCCATGGCGTGCACCGGCAGAAGTACCGGACGGCGATTATCCGCTGGTCCTCTGTACCGTGCGCGAAGTGGGTCACTATTCATGCCGTTCGATGACCGGTAACTGCGCGGCTCTGCAAACCCTGGCTGACGAACCGGGCTTTGTGCAGATGAACCCGACAGATGCCGAAGCGCTGGGTATCCGTGACCAACAGCTGGTCTGGGTGGCCTCTCGTCGCGGTAAAGTGATTTCACGCGTTAACTACAATGAGCGTATCAATACGGGTGCAGTCTATATGACTTACCAGTGGTGGATCGGGGCCTGTAATGAACTGACCCAGGATAACCTTGACCCGATATCCAAAACACCGGAAACCAAGTACTGTGCGGTGAAAGTCGAACCTATCGCCGATCAGCGCTGGGCCGAAAACTACGCCCATCAGACTTACAGTGATATGAAAGCCCGTCTGCGTAGTGCTGTTGAAGATGTCACACCAGTCAGCTCAATGTAGTTTGCTGTCTCTAACGCCTCCCCCCGGGGGCGTTATCCCTCTGGTTTAAGTCTAAAGAGGTTTTATGTCTGGTCTGCTTATCCGTGTCTACGGCAAGGTACAAGGCGTCGGTTTCCGACCTTTTGTCTGGCAACTAGCCGACCAGCTACAACTTTGTGGTGATGTCAGTAATGACAGTGCGGGTGTCGAAATCAGGCTCCTCAATCCCTTTAATCTTGATGCCTTTATTGAACAGCTTAAACAGAATTGCCCACCTCTGGCACGTATCGACAGTATCAGCGTCACTCCCTTCGACTGGCAGACATCCCCCGAAAATTTTACCATTATTGAAAGTCGTCACTGCCAGATGGATACCCAGGTGGTGCCCGATGCCGCGACCTGCCCCGAATGCCTGAAAGATATTAACTGCAAGGGAGATCGTCGTTTCGGCTACGCGTTTACCAACTGTACACATTGCGGACCGCGTTTTACGCTGATCCGCGCCATGCCTTACGACAGGCCTTTTACCAGCATGGCAGAATTCACCTTATGCCCCGACTGTCTGCATGAATACCAAAATCCTGCCGACCGACGCTTTCATGCCCAGCCCGTTGCCTGTCCGCACTGTGGGCCACAAGTCACGGCAACGTTGCACAATGGCGATGAACTTGCCCGGGGAGAAGCGGCGCTGGAATATGCGGTCAACGCGTTACGCGCGGGGAAAATCGTCGCGGTCAAAGGACTTGGGGGTTTTCATCTTACCTGTGATGCCACGCGGCAAGATGCGGTTATGCGATTGCGGGAACGTAAACAGCGACCGTCAAAACCCCTGGCCGTGATGTTGCCGGATATCGACTGGCTGGCGCAATGCAGCGCGGCAAGCGAAGACAAAGCGCTACGCGATTTACTCCGTTCCCCGGCGGCACCCATTGTACTGACAGCCAAAAATGCCCGGTCGCCACTGTGCGCCGCCATAGCGCCTGACCTTGATGAAGTCGGCCTGATGCTGCCCTTTACTCCGCTCCATCATTTATTAATGCAGGCGGTTCAGATCCCGCTGGTAATGACCTCCGGCAATGCCAGCGGCTGTGCGCCAGTGCTGACCAATGAACAGGCTCTGTCGCAGCTGGAAGGTATCGCTGATGTCTGGCTGCTGCATAACCGCGATATCGTCCAGCGTGCGGATGATTCACTAGTACGCCTTACCCCTCAGGGGACGGAGATTCTGCGCCGGGCGCGGGGTTACGTACCGGATGCCCTTCCACTCCCTCCCGGATTCAAGACACAGCCACCGTTACTGGCGTTGGGAGGCGATCTTAAAAATACCTTCTGTCTGGTACGCGGCAACACCGCTACCCTCAGCGCCCATTTCGGTTCACTGACCCACAGCGATATTGCTGACCAGCAGCAACAGGCGATTGCGCATTTTCAGCATCTTTATGACTGTAAACCGCGGGCGATAGCCCGTGATATCCACCCGGCGTATGTCAGTCACGCGCAGGCGGAAAATTACCGGGTCCCGGTTTCTGATGTACTTCACCATCATGCCCATATCGCCGCCTGCCTGGCGGAACACCAGTGGCCGCTCGATAATAGAGAAGTCATTGGGCTGGCGCTGGATGGCCTGGGTTATGGTATTGGGGAAGATAACCAGGGAGCGCTCTGGGGCGGCGAGTGTTTACGGGCCAATTACCTGCACTGCGAACATCTGGGTGGATTACCGGCAGTGGCGCTGCCCGGTGGTGACCTGGCTGCACGAGAGCCATGGCGAAATACCCTGGCACAGTGGCTGGCATTTGTCCCGGACTGGCAGACCCGCCCTGAGGCACAGGTACTGCAAAACACACCCTGGTTCCCCCTGTCGAAAGCTATCCAGGCAGGCATTAACTCACCGCTCGCCTCATCCTGTGGACGTTTATTTGATGCCGTCGCGATGATACTCGGTTGTGCCCCTGTCCGGCTTAGCTGGGAAGGTGAAGCCGCCTGTCGCCTGGAAGCGCTGGCACAACAGGCTCCGGGGACTTTACATCCGATCACGATACCGCAGCTACAGACAAACTCTGGTACTGTTCTTGATTTAGCGACATTCTGGCAGCAATGGCTTGACTGGAAAGCCGAACCCGCCGCACGGGCATATGCTTTTCACGACGCTCTGGCTAAGGGCTTTGCCGCTCTGGCTTTATATCATGCAGAAAGAACTGGAATCCGGACCATCGCCCTTAGTGGCGGGGTACTACATAACCGCCTGCTGCGCCAACGGTTATATCACTACTTAGCGCCGCTTCAGGTGCTGATGCCGCAGGCTATCCCTGCCGGCGACGGCGGGCTGGCGCTGGGGCAAGCGGTTATTGCCTGTGCAAGCTTGCAACATCGCGCTATCTAAAACATCAAAAAACCGTTCATCCGGCTTGATAAGAAACCCCGCATATATACGTAATATTGTTAAGCGCCCTGTCATTTTCTCGCTTACAAGTCACATGTTAACGATTAATTGATATTGTAATGAAAATCATTCTCATGTAAATTTTGATGTATCAACGTTTCATCATTTACACCACAGTAACGGCTAGAACGATATGTCATCTCCTGGTTTAGGTTCGGCTGAAAATATTGAGCTGATTTTCTCAGAACATCATAGCTGGCTACAGAAATTACTCAGACGACGTCTCGGAAATACCAGTGATGCAGCCGATCTGGCCCAGGACGTGTTTCTTCGATTACTGCTGAAACCCCGTCATTTTGACAGTCTGGCCGGCGCGCGAGCCTATCTGGGTACCATGGCTCAGGGGATGTGTATTGATTTATGGCGCAGAAAAGAACTGGAGCGCGTATGGCTTGAGGCCTTGGCCCTGCAGCCACTCCCCGTCGCCGTTTCGGCTGAACATTGCGCTATTGTGCTCGAAACCTTATATCAGGTCGATGCAATGCTACGGGCTTTGCCAGAGAAGGTTCGTGCAGCTTTTGTCATGTCACAAATCCGCGGGCTGACCTATGCAGAAATTGCCAGCGAACTGGCCGTATCTGAGCGGATGGTGAAAAAATATATGGCACAGGCTATGCTGCACTGCCTGATGCTGGAAGTTGAGTATACTGATGCTTTCACACCCGCCTCAGCCTGAAGCTGTACCCCATAAGCCGGGTTTCGCAGCCTTGCAACAGGCGGCAAACTGGTATGCTGAGGTCGAGGATATCGCTTCTCCTGAGCATTATCCCGCGGCATTACAATCCTGGCTTAACCAAAGTCAGGAGCACCAGCAGGCATGGCGGTATGTGCTGAATATTAGCCAGCGTTTTACCCCGCTGCGGGAAAACCCCGGGCAACAAACTGCGGCGCTAACGGCGTTGAATCAGACATCGCATAATGCAGGACGCCGTCAGATGCTGAAAATGGCTGCATGGATCTCTCTAGGATCCCTGCTCGGCTGGACAAGCTGGCGACATACCCCACTGCGTGAGCAGGTGCTGGCCTGGCGCGCAGATTATTATAGCCCGCTCGGGTCTGTCACGCAGTTCACTCTGAGTGATGGGTCACATATCTGGCTCGATACTGACAGCGCACTGAATACCGATTATTCCTCAACCCAGCGTGCACTTCAGCTACTGCATGGTCGAGTGATGATTAATACAGCGACCGATCCATTGCGGCCACTGACGCTATCAACCGCACAGGGAACAATGCGAGCCCTTGGTACCCGCTTCAGTGCTCAAGAACGAGACAAGAGTACGGTGCTGCAGGTTTATCAGGGGGCGGTGGAAGTCTCACCGACAGACAGCTCCGAGCGGCTTATCGTAAAAGCGGGGCAAAAAGTCACCTTCCGGCAGAATGAAATTGGACCCGTAACCGCCGTCATGAGAGAACCGACCTGGCCACAGGGGTTATTGCAGGCAGACAATCTGCCGCTCAGTGAGTTTATCGAACGATTAGCAACCTATCGTCGCGGTTATCTGGGATGTGACCCGGCAATTGCGAAGCTTACCGTCACGGGTACTTTCCCATTGAATAATACCGATATGGCGCTGGAGATGCTGACCCACGTGCTACCCGTCCAGCTTAATCGCCGTTTTTCATGGTGGCTGACCGTTGCCCCACTCGATAAATAACCGCTTTTTAAAAAAAATTGATCAGCCGGGTTCCCCTTTTGGTTCTCTCATCCGATTAATCCCCTGTAGCACTTCTACTTTTGGGAATTAACAGGGTATCTATGTCACCGTCACTACAAAATAGCCAGCCATACCGTTTTCACCGCACGCCCGTGGCTGCATTTATGCGCATCATTTTGTGCGTACCTGCTTTCAGCTTAACGGCTTCTCTGATGTCTCCCGTTTATGCCGCCCAGGTAACCGAAAGCACACACACTTTCGCGATCCCGGCCGCCTCTCTTGCCGCTCAGCTTAATCAGTTTGCTGCACAGTCAGGTATTTTTCTGGCAAGCGATGCCCGACTTACCGCCGGAAAATCAGGCCCGGCGCTTAAAGGGAGCTATCTGATTGCTGATGGTTTTTCTCGCCTGCTGAGCGGCCATGGCTTAATGGCCGAACAGCAGTCTGATGGCAGTTACTCGCTAAAAAAGATCCCCGAAGGGGACGAAATGGTGGTGACAGCCAAGGTTAACCATGGCTCTATGACGGAGGACACCGACTCATACACTACCCGAAATATGGCTGCCGCGACGCGGCTGAACCTCTCGCCACGCGAAACGCCACAGTCGGTTAGCGTCGTCACACGTCAGCGTATGGATGACCAGAATATGACGACCCTTGACGATGCGATGCGTCAGGTGACTGGCGTCAATGTCATCAAGGAGAGCTCCTACCAGACTCGCTATCAGTCACGCGGTTTCACTATGGATAATATTCAGGAAGATGGCATCAGCTCATCGTTTCAGAATAGCGTTGCCGGTATGGGATCTTCTGAGGCCTCGGCCGAATCACCCGACCTGGCCATTTATGACCATGTGGAAATACTCCGGGGGGCATCAGGCCTGACGCAAGGGAGCGGCGAACCTGGCGGTACCGTGAACATGGTGCGTAAACGTCCTACTTACGATTTTCGCTCATCTATCAGCGCAGGAATCGGTAGCTGGGATAACTACCGGAGCGAAGCGGATGTTTCCGGACCATTGAATGACGATGCTTCACTTCGCGGCCGTTTCGTCGGTGTTCTGCAAACGAAAAACAGCTTTACCGATTATGTGAACAGCGATCGTCAAGTACTGTTCGGTACCCTCGCCTACGATTTCACACCGCAGACCACTGTCACCACCGGTATCTCATGGCAAAAAACCAACACCGTGCCCGATCTTTACGGTGTCCCGATGTCCACTGACTACTCGAGTCTTAATTTGCCGCGTTCGACCTTCCTGGGGGCAAGCTGGAATAATATTACCTTTGAAAAAACCAATGCTTTTGCGGAGTTAGAACACAGCTTCGATAATGACTGGGTGGCGAAAAGCTCGGTAAATTATATCTCTGCCAGTGCCCAGGGTAAGTTTATTGGTATTTTTGGTAACGGTACTCAAGGCGTGGATGATTCAGGTAACGCTAAACTCAATAACGTGTTACAGCGGCACAATCGTAGTACACAGTTTGGTTTAAATATGAATTTAAGCGGTCCGTTTGAATTACTGAATCGCGACCATGAGCTGGTACTCGGCGCTGATTATCAGAAGGAAAACTTCAGTAACTTATTTGGATCTGTCAGTAATACCAGCGTAGTGAATATCAATAGTTGGGACCCTGAAAGTCTGAACGAACCCACCTGGGATTACACCCGCCGCTATCAGTACGATATCTATCAGCGTGGGGTCTATGCCACGACCCGGCTGAAACTGGCAGATGACTGGACAGCGATCCTCGGCAGTCGCTACAGTAATTTCACCTACGACTCTTATTTTACCAATCTCACGACCGGAAATATCACCGGGCATAGCAATTACAAGGTGAAAGGTAAAGCCATGCCTTATGGCGGCTTGCTGTGGGATTTTGCAGAAGATTACACCTGGTATCTGAGCTACGCAGAAATTTATAAACCGCAAAGTTCGAAAGATGCCAATGGTAACTTCCTGCCACCGGTGACGGGAAGTAACTACGAAACCGGTATAAAAGGGGAATTCTTCGACGGAGCTCTGAATGCTTCCGTCGCCCTGTTCCGTATTATTCAGGAAAATAATGCGCTGAGCGGCATCGACTGCGACGAGTGCTATATTGCCGATGGCAGAGTACAGAGCCAGGGGCTGGAGGCTGAAATTTCCGGCCAGCTGGCAGAAGGCTGGCAAGTTTACGCCGGGTATACCCTCAATAACAGTAAATACCTTGAAGCTTCCACCACGCAAAAAGGGACTAACTACAGTAAACACACACCCCAGCACCTTTTCCGCTTATACAACAGCTATCGTTTACCCGGAGAGTGGAATAAATGGTCATTCGGTGCGGGCCTGACAGCCCAGACAGACACTACCACTAACTACAGTGTGTCTCAGGGTGGATATACCCTGTTTAATGCCAATATCGGTTACCAGTACAGTAAACAAATCAGCCTCAGCTTAAATGGTAATAACCTGACGGATAAAGAGTATTACATCGGCGTGGCTAACCGTCACCGGGGGGGGAATAACTTCTACGGCGATCCGCGTAACGTCATGTTTAACGTGAAATTGGCTTATTAAGCTAACGCCCTCTGAATCTGAAAGATAGCCATTCGCATTCGTAATGGGCGGCTATCTCTCTAAGCGCGACCTTTACCACTCTCTTTATACGACGTGCTCTATGCAAAGTTTAAAACGATTTTACTCGCTTATTACTCCCTACTGGCTGCATCCCCGCTCAGGCTTTATGTGGCTTTTACTCCTGACTCTGGTCGGGCTCACGTTAGCTGTGGTCTGGATAAGCGTTCAGTACAATAACTGGAGCCGTGAGTTCTATGATGCCATGACCGACTACTTTCAGCACACCGCTGTTACCGGACTAGTGCTCTCATATGCTGGCTTAACGGTACTCTTTGTGTTGTGTATTATCAGCGCAAACTGGCTGAAAAAGTTACTGATTATTCGCTGGCGGCAGAAAATGACGCTGAGATTTCAGTCCACCTGGCTAAGAAGACATAATCATTATCGTCTGAGTCTCGGCTCAGGTCCGGATAACCCCGACCAGCGTATTGCCGAGGATATTCAGCTGCTGATTGAGCAGAGTCTGGAGCTCTTTTTATCGCTACTCAAAAATACCACCCGACTGTTTTCGTTTATTTTTATTCTCTGGCAGCTATCGGACCAGATACGTGTCACTGTTTCCGGTTATAGCTTCATTGTGCATGGTTATCTGGTCTGGATCGCGCTGATATATGCAACGCTCAGCAGTTTGCTCGCACACAAAATCGGGCGTCCTCTGCATAAACTCAATATAGAGAAACAAAAAACCGAGGCGGATTACCGCGCCGGTCTGTTACGTATCCGTGAGAATACCGAGCAAATTGCTTTCTACCGCGGTGAACGCGCTGAACTACGTCGAGCCCAGCAACGTTTCCGGGCTATCGTCAGAAACTGGCAACAACTGATGCTACGCGAGTTTAAGCTGGAAAGTTTCACCACCACGTATTTTCGTCTGAGTCTGATGATCCCTATTTTTGCCGTACTGCCGCTTTATATCGCCAAAAAAATCTCGTTCGGCGGGGTGATGCAGGCGCGTTCCGCATTTGGCTATGTGCTGGATGCTTTTGGCTGGTTTATTGATTCCTATCGCCAGATAGTCGCCTGGTCCGCAACGGTGGAAAGGCTCTGGGAATTTGAGCAACATTTAAGGAACTTACCGGCCAGGACCAAGGAGCCACGTTATTCTCAACAATTGGTTTGCCGCAACCTGGTCGCTTATCATGGGAATGGCTACCCCCTCTTCGATCCCGTCAGTCTCAGCCTGCAAAGCGGCGATTCAATAGCGATTACGGGTGCCAGCGGGAGCGGTAAAACAACCTTTTTAAGAACTCTGTCGGGGCTGTGGCCGTTTTGTAGTGGAAGCTGGAATTTACCGCCAGGAAAGAGTCTTTTTATTCCACAAAAGCCTTATTTGCCTTATGACACGCTTTGGCATGTGCTGACTTACCCGGGACTCACTTATGTCACCGAAGAGCAGGTTATAATCTGCATGAAACAGGTCGGGCTAACTCACCTGAGCACTCAGCTTAATGAGCGAAAATTATGGAGTCATATTCTCTCTGGCGGGGAGCAACAGCGTGTTTCGTTTGCCAGAATATTATTGAGTAAACCGGCGCTTATTTGTCTGGATGAGTCGACAAGTCATCTCGATGATAACAGTGCGTTACGGTTAATAAGGCTTATTCAAAGCGAATTGCCGGAAAGTATTATTCTGGCTGTCAGCCACCAGGTCTCTGTTATGGAATTATTTGCCCGCCATCAAGCCATTCAGTTGGATGCTACTGAATGGGATAATACCGGCCCTGTTGTTTATTAAAAGCATATTCAACGCTGATATCATCCCGCATGCTGTAGCAATGAAAAGAAACCGTCGCGTCATTAACAGTTTCAATATTTTGATAAATAGCTGTCATATAAAAACCAAAGTCACAATTTTCCGTTTGCGGATTAATTGTCTGTATCACCGCGCCGCGTTTTTTATCAATAACCTTAACCTGATGAATAACGAGACCGTCATTGCTGTTTTCATATACGCCAATAAAACCGTGATCCGCAGTTTGTCCCCAGAAAGGGATGTCCATGCTCGCTTCACCGGCAACGATCTGAGTTTCATCCAACATGTCGGTACCGGATAAACTGACGGGCAGACGGGTTTTATCATTCTGCCAGACACCCGTTAAGCCTTCATCATTGTAGGTGAGTCTGAAAGGACAGGTCTCCAGATCGTAATTTTCACCCACCAGCAGATATTTATCGAAATCCGTCTTGCTGGTGGTCTCACACAGGGTAAGACCGGTTGCTGTTTCACGACCATAGAGCACAATCGGCGCGCGGCGTTTATCGTAGTAATAGCTTCCCTCAACGCCAGTATGAGGGCCAAAAGTGTAAGTCTGAAGAGAGACATGTACCGGATATTTGCCTATCGTGCCAGTATAGTTACTGACCACATACCAGCTATTCCCGGCGAAAACCGCCTGACACACTGACAGCGAAACCGCCGCAGTTATCGCCTTTATTCCATTCATTGTTTACTCCATAAAAAAAGCCCCGAAAAGACTCCGGGGCCTGGTACAAACAACATCATATTGGGCGACATGATGTGCGGTAAACACGTTTTCTCAGGCTGAAGTGGCCTGGTGATTCAGTGCTGCGTTCATCGCAGCCTTCATTGCAACTACGCTATCGCCGTCAACGCAATAGCGCGAGAATTCGTCGGCGGCTGCATCAGCACTCATGGAGACGCCAGTATTGCGGTAACGCATCGTTGATGCGACTAAATGCCCCGCTGAACTGTGCAGCTCTTCGATTCCATGCTGCAGAAAGAGTGGGATATTGGCCAGTCGTACTCCAGCCCCCGCCATAATGATTGGAGTAGCCGATCGTTGTTTTAGTTCCCGAAGCAATGAAATTCCTTTCTCAGCGCTCGGTTGCTGGCCTGAGGTCAGTATCCGCGCTACGCCAAGTTCTCTTAGCGTGTCAAAGGCTTGCTGCGGTGAGCGACACATATCGAATGCACGATGAAAAGTCACAGACATACCCTCACTGGCTTCCATCACTTGCTTCATCCGCGGAATATCGACCTCACCTTCTTCATTTAAGATGCCAGTCACCAGCCCCGGGAATCCTAGCTCACGCACCAGGGCAATATCGGCCAGCATGCAGTCAAATTCACTCTGGGTGTAACAGAAATCGCCACCGCGAGGACGAATAATCGGGTGAACGGGTATCGATACCTGTTGTTTTACCAGAAGTAATACGCCTGCCGAGGGAGTCAGCCC
The DNA here is from genome assembly GCF_024807845.1 of Klebsiella sp. BIGb0407. GTDB lineage: Bacteria > Pseudomonadota > Gammaproteobacteria > Enterobacterales > Enterobacteriaceae > JGM124. The sequence continues at coordinate 32,118 of NZ_JANUEQ010000008.1, read as the reverse complement.
TCCTTCTTTAGGTGCCGAACAGAGTTCGATTCTGTCTGCCCCTGCCCGTTGTGCCGTCAGTGCACAATCTAAGCCATAACAGCATATTTCTAACAACGCCATTGCTTGCTCCTTAAAATCGGGACGATAAAATTACTGTTTTTCGCTTAACACAATCTCTTCAAGACTCCAGGGATGAAACTTCAGCGTAACTTTGCCATCTGTAATCGCAAAAGTGGTGTTAGGGAGTCTTTCCCCTTCTGCTTGCGGCGCGCTGGTTTTCACAGCAATCCCCGTTTCCATTAATCCTTCATCGCTCAGTAATGCTAAAGCTCGGGTATTTAAACTTTCCGCAGGGCCGGGAAGAACGATTTCTACATGCTCCCAGCCTTCGTGGGGGTAACGTTTTTCACCAGGCCAGGGCAGCTCTATCAGCGTAAACGCCCAGCCTGCTACACAAACCGGCTGTTCCAGTTTGAATAAGCAGACAGGACGACCGTTGATCTGACTTTCGCTGAATAAGACGCCGCACTTTTCTAACCCCCTACGCCAGCGTTCTGCAGTAGTATTCTGGTGACAGCGCAATGAAATATGATCGGCATTTAGCGGCACAATATCCAGCCCGATGCGGCTCGCCAGCCCGGTTATCTGCAGGCAAAACCGATCCAAATCAGTCACCAGGTCCTGTAATTCATCAATACTTTGCCATTGTGCCATCCGCAACTCTCCAGAAATATAAAAAACGCTAATCTACCTTGTCACCTCAGGGTAACCAACTCCAGCGGAGAATTTCTGCCATTGAGTGACTATTCCTTATACACAGGAACAAATTACTGGCGCGGAAATAAGGCTTTTGCTGACTCGGCGCGATAAATAACGCTATACTTACTCTCTATTTCTTTGCTCATTTATCAACGACCGCCCGCATCAGGTGGTTCGGACTCTGTTAAGGTATCCCGGTGAATATTCAGTCTCTTCTCTCAGAAAAAGTTAGCCTGGCAATGATTGCTGCAGGTGCAGCCGCGGATTGTGAACCGCAGGTTCGTCAGTCAGCAAAAGTTCAGTTCGGCGACTATCAAGCCAATGGCGTGATGTCAGTTGCCAAAACGCTGGGCATGCCACCGCGACAATTCGCTGAGAAGGTGATTGCCAGCCTCGATTTGACCGGTATCGCCCACAAAGTTGAAATTGCAGGTCCGGGTTTTATCAATATCTTCCTTGAGCCCGCATTCCTGGCTCAGCATATTGAAACCGCCGTGGCTTCACCTCGTGTCGGGGTCAGCCCGGTCAAACCGCAGACCATTGTTGTCGACTACTCTGCGCCAAACGTTGCCAAAGAGATGCACGTCGGCAATATTCGCTCCACCATTATTGGTGATGCGTCAGTGCGCACTCTGGAGTTCCTCGGCCATAACGTTATCCGTGCGAACCACGTCGGCGACTGGGGCACGCAGTTTGGTATGCTGATTGCCTGGCTTGAAAAACAGCAGACCGAAAATGCCGGTGATATGGTGCTGGCTGACCTCGAAGCCTTCTATCGTGACGCGAAAAAATATTACGACGAAGACGAGGTTTTTGCCGAACGTGCCCGCGGCTATGTCGTGAAGTTACAGAGTGGCGATGAGTACTGCCGTGATATGTGGCGTAAACTGGTCGACATCACCATGACTCAGAATCAGTTAACCTATCAGCGTCTGAATGTCACGCTGACCCGGGATAATGTGATGGGTGAAAGCCTGTATAACCCAATGCTTGCTGGTATTGTTGCTGACCTGAAAGCTAAAGGCCTGGCGGTTGAAAGCGAAGGCGCTACCGTTGTCTATCTTGATGAGTTCAAGAATAAAGACGGCGAACCTATGGGCGTGATTATCCAGAAAAAAGATGGCGGCTATCTCTACACCACCACCGATATCGCCTGCGCCAAGTATCGCTATGAAACCCTGCATGCTGATCGTGCGCTCTACTATATCGACTCTCGTCAGCACCAGCATCTGATGCAAGCCTGGGCTATCGTGCGTAAAGCCGGGTATATTCCTGACAGCATGTCACTTGAACACCACATGTTCGGTATGATGCTGGGTAAAGACGGTAAACCCTTTAAAACCCGTACTGGCGGCACCATTAAACTTTCTGAGTTACTGGACGAAGCGCTGGATCGTGCGCGCCGTCTGGTTGCTGAGAAAAACCCGGATATGCCTGCCGATGAGCTGGAAAAACTGGCCAATGTTGTTGGTATCGGCGCAGTAAAATACGCTGACCTGTCTAAGAGTCGTACCACCGACTATATCTTCGACTGGGACAATATGCTGGCGTTTGAAGGTAACACTGCGCCGTATATGCAATATGCCTATACCCGAGTACTGTCCGTCTTCCGTAAAGCAGAAATTACTGAAGCCGAGCTGCTGAAATGTCCGGTGACACTGACAGAAGAGCGTGAAACTCAGCTGGCAGTCCGCCTGCTGCAATTTGAAGAGACGCTTAGCGTGGTTGCCCGTGATGGTACCCCGCATGTCATGTGTAGCTACCTCTATGATTTAGCAGGCCTGTTCTCTGGCTTCTACGAACATTGCCCTATCCTGAGCGCGGGTAATGATGAATTGCGTAACAGCCGTTTAAAACTGGCCTTGTTAACCGCTAAAACGCTGAAACTGGGTCTGGATACTTTAGGTATTGAAACCGTAGAACGGATGTAATCAGTCAAAATAACAACGGCATGTCACTGATGAGTGACATGCCGTTTTTTTATGCCTGATTTCTGCCTCAGGGCGTGTAGTTGACGATAACCTGGTTACTGCTGACACGTAATGGCGGATAAAAACTCCCTCGGCCATGCACTTCCCAGACAAAAATCAGCGGCTGACCGGCAGAAATGCCCGCTAATCCTCTGGTAGTACCGCTCGGGCCGTCCAGCGCAACACAGCGACTTGGCGAACAAAGCTTAACTCTTAGTCCGGCGGGTTCCGGACTCATCAGCTGGTAGCGCCAGGCAATTAAGGTCATGTTTCCATTCACCTCAGCCGGAGGGCGAAGTGCCGGGGAATTCACCACTATCCCACGCTGACTGAGCGTGGCGCCCATGCCACTCGCCTGCCATGCCCCGCTACCCGAGGCGCTGGCCTGCAAGGGCAATAACAAGAGCAGCAGTAAGACTCGCACTATTTGCCCCCAATCGTTGCCGTCATACGAATATTGCGGTTATCCGACAGTTCCAGGCTGGAAAGTACCACCAGCTGCGGCAGCGAGCGGCGCAGAAAACGCGATAACAGCGGGCGCAGAGCATGATTTACCAGTAATACTGGCGGCGCCCCCATCATTTCCTGACGTTGTAAGGCATCCTGCGTCTGGGCAAGCAGGCGATCTGCCAGACCCGGCTCAAGCCCGCCCCCACCCTGCAGGGCTTGTAACAGAATACGTTCCAGGGCCGGATCGAGGCCGATAACCTGTACTTCAGCCGTACCAGGGAACCATTGTTGGGTGATAGCGCGCCCCAGCGCAACACGTACTACGGCCGTCAGTTCATGGGGATCATTTTGAATAGGGGCATGTTCTGCCAGGGTTTCCATAATGGTGCGCATATCCCGAATCGGGATATTCTCCTCAAGGAGATTTTGCAACACCTTATGCAGAATAGTCAGGGTCACCACCGCAGGAACTAAATCTTCCACCAGTTTGGGCATTTCCTGGGCCACTCTGTCCAGCAGTTGCTGGGCTTCCTGACGACCAAATAATTCAGCCGCATGCTGGCCAATCAGATGGTTAAGGTGTGTCGCCACCACGGTACTGGCTTCAACTACTGTAAAACCTTGAATTTGTGCCTGTTCTTTAAGCGCACTTTCAATCCAGATGGCAGCCAGACCAAAAGCCGGATCGATAGTGGTTTCTCCGGGTAAGGTTCCCGCGGCCGTTCCCGGGTTAATCGCCAGCCAGCGTCCGGGATATGCCTCACCACTACCAATTTCGACCCCCTTCATCAGAATACGGTAGCGTGCCGGGGTTAAATCCATATTATCGCGGATATGGACTACCGGTGGCAGAAAGCCCATTTCCTGAGCAAATTTCTTACGGATACTCCGAATCCGTCCGAGCAGTTCACCATCTTGCTGAGTATCCACCATCGGAATTAAACGATAGCCCACTTCCATACCTAGTGGGTCTTCCAGCTGAACATCATTCCAGCTAGCTTCCACTACTTGCGTATTATCCGGCATTTTTACCGGTTGTGGGGCGGCTATGACCTGCCCTTCGCGGCCACGCAGCCACCATGCCAGCCCTAAAAGCGCGGCGGTAAATAGCAGAAAGACTAAGTTCGGCATGCCCGGCACTAAACCGAGTAAACCGAGCACGCCTGCGGATAACACCATAACCCGCGGATGGCTGAACAGCTGGGTGACCATCTGCTCGCCAACATCCTGATCGGTGGCAACCCGGGTCACAATCACACCCGCGGCGGTTGAGATAACCAGCGCCGGGATTTGTGCGACCAGACCATCACCGATGGTCAGCAAGGTATAGCTTTCCGCCGCAGCGCCAATCGGCATATCATGCTGAATTACCCCGACCAGCAAACCACCTACAATGTTGATAACCATGATGATTAAACCCGCAACGGCATCACCACGGACAAACTTACTGGCACCATCCATTGAGCCGTAGAAGTCGGCTTCCTGGGTCACTTCTGAGCGGCGTTTTTTTGCTTCTTCCTCACCAATAATGCCGGCATTCAAATCGGCATCAATCGCCATTTGTTTACCTGGCATACCGTCCAGCACGAAACGGGCACCTACTTCGGCAATACGTCCGGCACCCTTAGTGATAACCATAAAGTTAATCAGGACGAGGATAATAAACACCACGATACCAATAGCAAAGTTACCGCCTACCAGGAAGTGGCCGAAGGCTTCAACCACTTTACCGGCGGCCGCGGCACCAGTATGACCATCGAGTAAAATGATACGTGTTGAGGCAACGTTAAGTGCCAGACGTAATAAGGTCGTAAACAGTAAAATAGTCGGAAAAGCAGCAAACTCGAGGGTCCGCTGGGTAAACATGGCCACCAATAACACCATAATAGATAAGGCAATATTGAAGGTGAATAACAGATCCAGAACAAAGGCCGGTAATGGCAGCACCATCATCGACAAGATAAGTAATATCAGGATTGGTCCGGCAAGGATCTGCCACTGACCCGATTTCATACCGCGAGGTAAACGCAGCATTGTTATCAAATTACTCATCAGAGTCCTTGTTATTGGTAAAGTCTAGTGCCGCTGGCACGGGTAAATTTGCAGGTTTTTGCGGGATCAGTCCCCCGGCCATACGCCAGCGTCTCAGCTGCCAGACCCAGGCCAGTACTTCGGCGACAGCCGCATACAGCTGACCGGGTATCTGCTGACCGATTTCGGCGTGTCGATATAAAGCACGAGCCAGCGGAGGAGCTTCCAGCATCGGAATACGGTTTTGTTCGGCAATTTCACGTATCCGCAATGCCACCTGCCCCGCCCCTTTTGCCAGTACTTTTGGCGCACTCATTTTATTTTCGTCATATTGCAAAGCGACCGCATAATGGGTCGGGTTAGTGACAATCACATCCGCTCTGGGCACATCCGCCATCATGCGACGACGGGCCATCGCTCGCTGTTGCTGACGAATACGCCCTTTAACATGAGGGTCACCCTCATTCTGTTTGTGTTCATCACGAATATCCTGGTGGGTCATTTTCAATTTTTTGATATGGCTGAAAATTTGGAAAAAGACATCAAAGCCCACCATCGGGATAAGCCCGAGTATCACCAGCAAGGCACATAATGCGACGATATTCAGGGCATTACCCAATGCAGCAACGGGTGGCTCATGGATTAGACGTAACATCGACGGCCAGTTATGCCAGAGGAACCAACCCACCACGACGCCCAGCAGTATGACCTTCAGCAATGCCTTAAATAACTCAGCCAGCGTTTGCATCGAGAACATGCGTGCAAACCCTTTAATCGGGTTCATTTTGCCAAGATCAAACTTAATCGATTTACCGCTGAACATAATGCCGCCCAGTAGCATCGGGGCAGCAATCGCCATAATGACTAGCCCGGCAATAAGCGGCAGGAGAGCCATCACAGCGAGCTTAACTAAATGGCTAATTTGGTGAATAGTCAGACTGGGATCATTAATAATTTTATGATCAAAATGCAGACCATCTGAGAGCATCGACCCCAGGGTACGGCCGAGTGACGCACCTCCGGCCCAGAGCACGCTCAGTCCAACCAGCATCATAAGTAATGAGGTGAGTTCGCGGGATCGCGGGATCTGTCCATCTTCCCGTGCTTTTTCAAGTCGGTGGGATGTGGGGGCTTCTGTTTTTTCCTGATCGCTATCTTCAGACACTCTGAAAATCCCGTGGCCGTAAGTCAGCCAAAGCATGCCAGAGCTATGAACAAATAATGGAAGAATTACAGCGGTTTTTATGCGGCTATTTTGGCGTTAAGACACACCTTGCAGGTAAATATCTGCAAGGTGTATTAGCGCTTAGAAACCTAAGCTATCGAGTAAATCATCAACTTGATCCTGACTGGCTACTACACCTGTCGCACTGGCATTCAGTTGCGGGCCATTTAATAGCCCCTCATTTGCACGTTTTGTCCTGTTATCTGACTCAGGCATGTTTTCCAGTAATACCATCAGTAACTGACGCTCAATTTCTTGAATAACATCCATCATGCGTTTGATAACCTGACCAGTAAGGTCCTGGAAATCTTGAGCCATCATGATTTCAAGCAACTGTGCATTAGTAAAACTGGTATGATCGGGAACCTCGGACAGATAGCTGCGCGTATCCGTCACCAGTTCACGTGCATCATCAAGCGCTATTGGGTTTGCAAACCACTCATCCCAACGACCACTGAGCGATTTCGCTCCACGTTCAAGTTGCGTTTGATGAGGCTGAGAAAGTTCGACACAGTTTAATGCTCGTTCAGCAGCCTGAGCGGTCATCTGTACCACATAATCCAGTCGGTCTCGTGCGTCCGGTATCGCTTCTGCTGCTTCAGCAATCGCTTGATCCAGGCCCAGTTCACGCAGACTGTCACGCAACATCCGCGTTAAGCTACCGATGCGAGCAACGATATCTGCCGCTGATTGCGGGTGTAAATCTATTGCCGGGTTGGCTGGTGAGTGCATTTGCTCCTCCTTACATGCCAAGCTTTTCGAATATTTTGTTCAGCTTCTCTTCCAGTGTTGCGGCAGTAAAAGGCTTAACGACGTACCCACTTGCTCCCGCCTGCGCTGCTGCAATGATGTTCTCTTTTTTAGCTTCTGCCGTAACCATCAACGTCGGCATCGCCGCCAGAGCACCATCGGCACGAATGGCTTTCAGTAACTCCAGACCATCCATATTAGGCATGTTCCAGTCAGTGATAACGAAACCGAAGCCACCGCCCTGGAGTTTGTTGAATGCCTCAACGCCATCCTCTGCCTCTTCAACATTATTAAAACCGAGCTCTTTTAATAAGTTACGTACGATGCGTCGCATCGTTGAGAAATCGTCTACCACCAGAAACTTGAGTTCTTTATCAGCCATTAAAATCGGGCTCCTTCAATTAAATACGTATTGCCTGTCCGGCACTCATTTTCGCCAGCATTTGCTGGCTTATCTGGCTTAACTCGACCACTTCGCTAACGCCACCAGCATTGATGGCCTCGCGCGGCATGCCGAACACCACACAACTGGCTTCATTCTGAGCAATAGTCCAGGCACCCGCCTGGTGCATGGCGAGCATTCCTGCTGCGCCATCATTACCCATTCCGGTAAGAATGACGCCCACGGCATTTCGACCGGCGCATTTTGCTACCGAGTGAAATAAGACATCGACCGAAGGACGATGACGATTTACCGGAGGGGCATCAGTAATGGTGATTTGATAGTTTGCACCGCTACGCGTCAGCGCCATATGTTGATTACCCGGTGCAATATAGGCATGTCCCGGCAATACGCGCTCACCGTCTTCGGCTTCTTTCACTTCAATCTGACACAGCTTATTCAACCGCTCGGCAAATGAGCGGGTAAACCCCGCGGGCATATGCTGAGTGATTAATACTGCCGGGCTTGAAAGAGGGAGTGGCTGCAATACATGACGAATCGCCTCCGTTCCCCCGGTCGAAGCACCAATGGCAATCAGCTTTTCGGAGCTGAGTAAGGGGCCGTTTTTCAGAAGTACTGGCGCGCTACGACTTACTGCGGTTCCCAGTTTGGCGCGTGATGCGGTACGGACTTTTTCAGCGATAGTTTCGCTATAAGCCAGCATGCCCTCACGGATCCCTAGCTGAGGTTTAGTCACAAAATCAATGGCGCCTAATTCCAGCGCACGGAGTGTCACCTCGGAACCTTTTCCCGTCAGGGATGACACCATTACGACTGGCATCGGCCGTAACCGCATAAGTTTCTCAAGAAAATCAATACCGTCCATACGCGGCATTTCGACATCCAGCGTCAAAACATCTGGATTGAATTTCTTAATTAAGTCACGTGCAACTAATGGATCCGGAGCTGTAGCAACCATTTCCATATCACTGTGACTATTAATAATTTCCGTCATAATCCGCCGCATTAAAGCGGAGTCATCTATTGATAACACACGTATTTTTGTCATGTCCTTTCCTTACTCAACCCATAAACGGTCTGACCACGAAGCCAGAAGTCACGGCTAAGATGACTGAAATTCTCCGAATGCCCGGCAAACAGTAATCCCCCTGGTTTTAACAGTGGGACGAAGCGGCTCAAAATATCTTGTTGTGTTTTTTTATCAAAATAAATCATTACGTTACGACAGAATATGGCATCGAACGGCCCGGGGGTTTGCAGCCTTGTGTCAAGCAAGTTGATAACGGCAAACTCAACTTGCTTAGCCAGCTCCTGACGAACCCGGACATAGCCTTCATGGGGTCCGGTACCTCGCATGAAATAACGCTGAAGTTGCTGGGGCGAGAGCGTCTTAAGCTCCTGCTGACGGAAAACGCCACTCTGGGCTTTTTCCAGCACTTGCGTATCAATGTCACTGGCAAAAACTTTCCAGCGACCAGTACCTTCTCCCAGAACATCAGCAAGCGTAATCGCAATAGAATACGGCTCCTCTCCGGTCGATGACGCCGCGCTCCAGACCTTATACTCGCCCTTTTTTTGACGAGCATGCTCGGCAAGAATAGGAAAATGGTGCCCTTCGCGGAAAAAAGCCGTCAGGTTTGTGGTCAGGGCATTAATAAATGCCTGCCACTCGGCATCACTGGCGTTTGCCTCCAGCATACCGAGATAGTCACCAAAATCCTCCAGACCGAGCTGTCGCAAACGGCGAACCAAGCGGTTGTAGACCATATCCCGTTTATGGTCAGCCAGTACGATACCTGCACGCTGGTAAATTAACTGGCATATCCGACGGAAATGAACGTCGGAAAGCGGCAGACGCTGTGTCATTTGTTGTAGTAATGACGATTGCCCAATCGGACTCTGTAATGTCATAGCGCCTTCTCAATTACTCTTCAGGTATCAATCTGAAATAACTAATTTTTCTACCCAATGCCGCGTCAGATATCACTCAAACGGAAGACTTTGACCACTTGGTTCAAATGTTCCGTCTGACTTGCCAGCGATTCCGTCGCACTGGCGGATTCTTCCACTAATGCGGCGTTCTGCTGAGTGACAAGATCCATCTGACTCACAGCCTGGGCAACCTGAGCTATACCGTGACTTTGTTCATCCGACGCGGAGGCAATTTCGCCCATGATGTCGTTTACCTGGGTCACTGAATGCACAATTTCAGACATCATGGCGACGGATGCATCGACACGGTCCGATCCCTGCTGTACTTGTTCGACTGACTCTTCTATTAATACTTTTATCTCTTTTGCTGCTTGCGCGCTGCGACTGGCGAGATTACGCACCTCACCCGCAACCACCGCAAAACCGCGTCCCTGCTCACCTGCTCGTGCTGCCTCCACAGCTGCATTCAGCGCCAGAATATTGGTCTGAAAAGCAATACTGTCGATGACATTAGTAATATCGGAAATTTTTCGTGAGCTTCCCGCTATTCCCTGCATAGTCTGAGCAACAGACTCCGCCTGAGAACCTCCCTGCTTTGCTTTATCGGCTGCGGCACGCGAAAGTTGAGCGGCCTGTCGGGCATTATCAGCATTCTGTCCGACAGTGGCAGTTAGTTGCTCCATACTGGCCGCGGTTTGCGCCAGCGATGCTGCTTGCTGCTCGGTTCTGGATGACAGGTCATTGTTTCCTAATGTTATTTCAGAAACCCCCAGATGCATCGCCTGGCTACTGTCACGTACCTGGCTAATCGTCTCTTTGAGTGCGCTTTGCATCTTTTTCAGGCTGTCAAAAATTAAAGAAATTTCATTCCGGCCAAATACTGCTATCTGTTTCGATAAGTCACCTTCAGCAATGCTGTCGAAATGGCTACGTACAATCGCCAGCGGCTGGACTATCATTCTGCGTGACCACCACAGGGATCCCAGGGTCAGTAACACCGCGCTTAAGGTCACGCTGCCAAAAATAATCGCCGATAACAGATAATTACTTTCACTGCCCTGACGAGCCTCGGTAATTCGCTGATTAATCGTCTGCTGCCAGGCATTGAAATAGGATTCAAAATTGTCCTGCGCTTCACCTACTGGCGTATTTAAAAACTCAGATATCTGATTACCTTCCAGCCAGGAGATTTGCTGGCGCAAAGCACTTTCAAAACGGGTAAAACTTTGCTGAGCAGAGGCCATCATGTCGGTATCATGTTCACTACCGCCGGGGGTCTCACTGAACTGGGTAAACACATCATCAGCATGATCCAACCCTTGCTTCGCCAGGGTAATTTGCTGCTTAATTTCATCGGCCGGATAAACCAAGGCAGCCAGTGTTCCGGCGCGGCTTAATGCGCCACCGGCTTCGAGCAGTGCCGCCCGACTTTGTGTTAACAGATCACGCTGCTGGTTACTGGACTCCACCATACTTAAATTCTGATAGTCGTTATGAAAAGCCCAGAAAGACAAACCATTGCTGCCGATTTGCAATACTCCGCAAATCACTAAAATAATAAAAAGCGTGGTCGAAATTTTGATACGGTTAAACATCAATCCCTTCCTTAGCTAATATTGATAAGTACGACTTAATCGCTCTGATTTTGGCGTCATCTTTGCATCACCATCAGCAGAGCGCAGCTTGAGCAGAATCGAATAATTCCGTCTGAAGCCCTGAGTGACTTATTGATTTCTTTGCCAGAGATGTTCAGCAAGCGTTAATCGTTGTTATCGGCAGCAGTAGCGGAAACTTTATTTATGGCGCAAGGAAATGAGTGAATTACTGGAGAGGGTGCTAATAATAAAAAGAAAAGCCTTATCTGCGGGTACAGATAAGGCTTTTTACGGTTACAGAGACTTCATTATAGTGCGGCGGATTCTACTAAGGCCATTTCTTCACTGCTCAATAATTTTTCAATATTGACCAGTATCAGCATGCGATCTCCCAGCGCCCCGAGACCAGTGAGGTATTCTGTCGAAAGCGTGACGGCAAACTCAGGAGCCGGTCGAATCTGATCGGTGGTCAGCGATAACACATCAGAGACACCATCAACCACAATACCGACGACGCGTTGTTCAAAATTCAGCACAATAACGACAGTATTGTCATTATATTCCACATCGTCCTGAGCAAATTTAATACGTAAGTCGATGATTGGCACAATCACACCGCGTAGATTGGTAACGCCTTTAATAAAGTTAGGGGTATTCGCAATTCGGGTCACTTGATCATAACCGCGAATTTCCTGCACTTTCAGAATATCAATACCGTATTCTTCGTTACCGAGCGTAAACACCAGGAATTCTTGTCCTACGGTCTCGCCAGTTAATTTTGTCACATGAGTGGATACTGTCATTTGCGTACCTATTTCTTAAGCGGTTGATCAAGCGACGGGAAGCGCCAGACGTTGTTCACGATTTAAACCTTGCAGGGCAGAAACATCGACAATTAAGGCGACGCTTCCATCACCTAAAATCGTGGCTGCTGAAATACCCGGCACTTTGCGATAATTACTCTCAAGATTTTTTACCACAACCTGATGCTGACCAATCAGCTGATCAACCAGCAGTGCAAAGCGGCGGCCTGCACTTTGCAGAATGACAACGATGCCTTGCGTGGCTTCAGTTTTTGCCCCCTGCACTTCAAACACTTTCCAGAGTTCGACTAACGGCAGATACTCTCCGCGAACTTCCAGTACACGCTCTCCACCGGCTAATGGATGTAAATCTTGTTCCTGAGGCTGCAAAGATTCCATGACGGCATTCAGTGGCAGAATAAAGACTTCATCACTGACTTTCACCGACATACCATCGAGAATGGCGAGGGTCAGTGGCAGCAAGATCCGTATCGTGGTTCCTGCTCCGGCTTTGCTCTGAATTTCAACGTGGCCGCCCATTTCCTGGATATTACGTTTCACTACGTCCATACCCACGCCACGTCCGGAAACATCAGTGACCTGCTCGGCAGTTGAGAAACCTGGCGCAAAAATCAGCATGCCAATTTCTTCATCACTCATATTTTCGTGAACGGCCAGCCCCTGAGATAAGGCCTTCGCCAGAATACGTTCACGATTCAGTCCGGCACCGTCATCGGACACTTCGATACAGATATTTCCGCCCTGGTGTTCAGCAGACAGAATCAGATTTCCTGACTCACTTTTACCGGCAGCGCGGCGTTTTTCTGGTGACTCAATACCATGGTCAAGACTGTTACGTACCAGATGCGTTAATGGATCGATAATGCGTTCAATGAGACTTTTATCGAGTTCGGTTGAACTCCCCAGCAGTGTCAGCTCTACCTGTTTATCCAGTTTACTGGCCAGGTCACGCACCAGCCGAGGGAAGCGACTAAAGACATATTCCATCGGCATCATACGAATAGACATCACCGACTCTTGCAGATCGCGGGCATTACGTTCCAGTTGCCCCATGCTGGCAATCAAATCGCCATGCTGAACCGGGTCTAATTCGCCTGAACGCTGGGCCAGCATCGACTGGGTAATAACCAGTTCACCCACCAGGTTAATGAGCTGGTCAACTTTTTCCACTGCGACACGAATACTGCTTGATTCAGCACCACGCGTGGTCGGTTTATCCCGAATCACACGGCCGGTTACGGGGGCTAAAGGTTCTGGTAACGAGTTTTTGACCTCAACAACTGCCGGTGCAGGAGGCGCAATGACCGCAACATCGACAGCAGTAACAGAGAGTTCGGGTTCTGGCAGAGTCTCAAGTGGTAAAAAGTGAATCTGTTCAGGCTCAATAACAAAACATAATACGGCTGCGATATCATCCCCACTGACCGTGGTCTCAAGGGTGACCGTCAGTGATGTAGCCTCTTTCACTACCTCGCTGACATCCCCGAGATTGGCCAGTTCGTCTAACATCACATCGCGTTCAGCTTCTTTCAAACCGTCCAGCAGCACGCGCAGTTTATTACCTGAGCTACCGGCAGATGTCACGACAGCAGGCTGTGCGGCCTCGGTCACCTGCGGTTTGTTAACCGCTCCAGCTTGAGTTTCCAGTGCTAACTGACGTAGTGCCTGGCAAATATACTGAAAACTTGCTGCATCGGGTTCTTCTGAAGCTTTATAGGCATCTAACTGTTCCTGCATAATATCTTTGGTTTCCAAAAACAGGTTGATAATGTCTGAGCTAAGCTGCATTTCGCCACGCCGAGCCTCATCGAGAAGATTTTCCATCAGGTGGGTTGTTTCCTGCAGCAGGCTAAAACCGAAAGTTCCTGCCCCACCTTTAATGGAGTGCGCCGCACGGAAAATAGCATTTAACTGTTCTGAATCAGGAGATTCGGGTGTCAGGTCCAGCAAATGCTGCTCCATATCAGCCAGTAACTCATCTGCCTCATCGAAAAATGTCTGGTAAAAATCGCTGATATCCATACTCACGCTATCACCTCATATCTGGTTGTGGCGCAATGTTATTATTCCCAGGAGACGTATCAGGCAGCGCTATCAAGGCGTCCAAGGGTTTATTTTCACTCTCTGCGTTTTCATGCATGATGGCACTTTCAGTCTGTTTATTAAGAACTAACAAACTGATACGACGGTTAATTGCATCCCCGGCACCTTTGTCCGAGAGCACCATCGTTGATGACATCCCAACGACACGCAGAACTTTTCCTTCATCCAGTCCGCCGGTAACCAGTTCACGGCGTGAAGCATTTGCCCGATCGGCCGATAGTTCCCAGTTACTGTAACCTCGCTCACCACTCGCATAAGGGAGATCATCTGTATGTCCGGAAAGACTGATTTTATTAGGTAAATCATTCAAAACAGGTGCAATCTTGCGCAAAATATCACGCATATAGGGTTCAACCTCTGCACTCCCCGTTTTAAACATTGGGCGGTTCTGACTATCAATTATCTGGATACGTAAACCTTCCTGAACCAGCTTTATCTGTAAATGCGGACGCAAAGCCCGTAATTTAGGATCAGACTCAATCAACTGGTCGAGATCGCCTTTGATGCGTTTAAGGCGATTACTTTCCATACGTTTACGTAACTCTTCAATATCAGGATGTTTTTTAACTTCACCCTGTTGCTGAGTTACATCGTCTCCACCGCCAGGAACCGGACTGAAACTATCCGAAAGACGCTCCCCCCCCGTAATGGCCTGAGCCAGTGGGGTACGAAAATAATCGGCAATTTGTGCCAGTTCTTTAGGGCTGGAAATGGAGATAAGCCACATCACCAGAAAGAAAGCCATCATGGCGGTCATAAAATCGGCATATGCAATCTTCCATGAACCATGCCCACCCTGTGCATGATGTTTGCTCTTACGTCGTCTGACGACAACGATAGGGTGAGCCTGATTTTTCATACTTCCTCTTCCGTGCTTCGTTGGGCATTCGGGGAACGAACAGCACGAACATGTTCTTCAAGTTCAATAAACGATGGACGTTCGCTGGAATAGAGCGTTTTACGTCCAAATTCCACAGCGATAGGTGGCGCATAGCCATTAAGACTCGATAGCAAAGTCACTTTGACGCATTGCATCATTTTCGTGGTTTCGGCACTTTTCTGCCGTAATACCGAGGCAAGTGGCGAAACAAACCCATAAGCCAGTAAAATACCCAGGAATGTTCCCACCATCGCATGCGCAATCAATGCCCCCAGTTCAGCCGCCGGACGATCGGCTGATGCCAGGGCATTAACAACGCCCATAACCGCCGCGACTATTCCGAAAGCAGGTAAAGAATCCCCCACCAGTGACAAGCTATTTGCGGGGATTTCTGCTTCACTTTCATGAGTTTCTATTTCTTCGTCCATCAAAGCTTCGATTTCAAAAGTATTCATATTGCCGCTGATTATCAGACGCAAATAATCGACGATAAAATCCAGCATGATGGGATCCGCAAGGATCCGCGGATAGCTGGCAAAGATTTCGCTTTCAGCAGGTTTTTCAATATCACGCTCAAGAGAAAACATCCCTTGCTGGCGTGACTTAGCCATCAGGCGATACAGCAACGCCATCAGATCCATATACATACTTTTGTTGTATTTCGAGCGACGAAACAGCAACGGCAACGCTTTCATTGTGGCCTTGATAGCTTTACCGTTATTACCGACGATAAAGGCCCCAACACCCGCACCACCAATGATGATAAATTCTGAGGGTTGATACAGCGCGCCAAGATGCCCGCCCGTCATCATATAACCGCCAAATACAGTCACTATAACGACCAGATAACCTATTAAAATCAGCACGAGACAATCCTTCCGCTATTGAATGTGGTGAGAGTGAACAAAAAACAACAACAGGTCTAAAACGCAGACATAAAAAAAGCAGCAGTAAAACTTCACCGCTGCTGAGATGTTTTAACACTGTGTGTGTTAAACGACCTGTTCTACCTGTTCATTCAGCAGTTGCGGAATAATATCGGCAGAGTTTATGGAAAGTTTACGTCTTTTTACGGCTCTGGAGGGAGGCTGGCAAAGACTGCAGGTAAAACTACCCGCGGGTTGATGAGCATGAGCGATAAATTTACCGCTGCAGCTGTTGCATTCACAGAGTTCCAGCATGCCACTTTCGACAAAACGAACCAGTGTCCAGGCGCGGGTCAGTGCCAGTAATGGTCCATCTGCCGGAGAAGGACATTGTTCAAGATAAAGGCGATAGGCCTTGATAACGGCATCAACCCCTTCACTTAATCCGCTGCGCAATAAAAACTGCCAGGCATTACAAAACATGGAAGCATGAATGTTTTGCTCCCAAGTCATAAACCAGTCAGTAGAAAAAGGCAGCATCCCTTTTGGAGGCGGGCTACCACGTAACTCTTTGTAGAGTTTAATAAGACGGCCACGACTCAGTTGCGTTTCACTTTCTAGCATCTGTAGCCTGGCACCTAAAGTAATGAGCTCCATTGCCAGCTGAATATCCCGGGCTTCCTGAACAATACTTTTTTCACTCATTTCACGCTCTTTTCTTCTTGGATGTATCAACTGGTTCTGATATCCCATTAAGTAAATGGGTAGATAATAAAATACCGGTATGGATTTGTTGTAAATCATCCACACGAGAATCCTGCGTCAGGCGAGTAATTGTCTGATGATCGGTGAAGCGGAATTGACATACCAGTTGGTTTGTTTCCGCTAATTTGACCATTTGAGGTAACGTTAACTCAACCAAGGTCGTTGCCATATCTTCAGTAATACCTAAGCGAAAAATCGCGGAGGCTTTATCCTGGCCAATGAGGTGCTGTGCGAGTAGTAAATATGACAAATTGATATCATATATATGTTTTAGCAACTCGGATGTATGCATTTTTACCATCCCAAAAACTACTGTTTGTTTGTGCCAGTTAATCCTAATTTCTCAGGATAAGATAAGCGCTAATGGTTGTTTTCTGGAAACGTCAGAACAAACCTATGTCACCTATAGTTATCGTCTGAAGATTAAAAAACATTAACCACACCCCATTACTTCGACAGTTATCGCTGGCAACGAGGCATTAAATCACCAGTAAAAACTCCCGAAAAGCTACAACGACTACAAAATCACGGTCTAAAACTTACGAATGATTACAAACAAAAGATATTTTTTTAGTTCTCTGGCGTTTGAAAATTAAGATTTATCCTAATGAAGGCGAACTCTACTCGTAGCAGGTAGCACATACAATGAAACATGCTGCGATTTTGAAAAAAATGTGACGAGCATCACATAATTTGTTAGGAAATTTCTCATCAAATCATCAGTGTGGCTTTTCATTTGATCAAATGTTGATCAAAGGATCGGACTTTGTAGACGAGTTATTATCTGGCATTCAACAAAACAAGAGTGATTAAAATTAGTCATATTTTTTAGTAGGATAGCGAATAAATTAAAGTTTCAGGTATTTATGAACAATTATGTTTTATTCGTTATTGTTACGCATTCACCCAGATACCACGTTCATTTAGAGCAAAATTTAACCAGTAATGATAGATAGTTAAATCATTGCAGCGATTTTTCATAAATTTTAATTTCCTGATCATTTCAAGCAAGTGCACTCTGTCAGGACTCATGTGCTGAGAAAAATAAATGAATTTATTTCATAAGAACAATTTAACTATCAGGATGAAATAGGTTGGTATTTTTATCGCGCAAATTATGAGAATTTACCCCTGAATCTGCCGTATTTAAGGCTTAAAATTTTTAAGGTTATATTTGAAACTATCCAAATGTTATCAACATTCGGTCATATTTTACTGAGCCTGCCTTGTTCAATAACATTACATCAATAATTTTTTGCTACAAACGCAGCGACCTGCTAACAGGGAGGTAACACTTACGAAGTATCCCGGGATAATTAAACAATAATTCTGTCGTCACTTATCACTTCATGGTTCCAAAACGCACCAATAACATCCAGTTATTGTCGGGCGAAAATAATCTCTATATAAAAAAATGTCAGGCCGCTGCGAATAATGTGATGCAGAGTTTCAACTAAAATTATGCCGTTAAATGTTTACGGAAATAACGACAGACAGACGCGTAAACCAGGCTGAATGGATTCAGAAAATATATCGGAAATAAGAGGGACGAGCAGAATGCACGTCCTCTTTACAGGCTGATACACTCAGTAATTAGTGTGCATCTTGTTGTGGGGAAAACTTGAGTTCAATAAGCGCTATCGCTTTCTGAATAGCACGCTGGGTGACAGGGTCAGCTCCAGCAGGGTGTCTGGCAAAATCAATTGATTTTAACTGATGCGCCATTTTGTCCCGCACTTCAACCGGAGCAATAACGTCGATTACATCGAGAATTTGCTTGATTACCAACTGACACGCGACGACATCAGAAACCAACTCCTGATCGGCAGAAAACTGCTCGGCCATACTTCTTCTCCTGTTCTGTTCGCCCGACAATCTACCTGCTCCGTTTGAAACGAAGCAACTCGCCGGGCGGCGCTTGCAATAAATGATTACTGTTGACTATGTCTAAGCGTCTGATGATTTATTTTGATGGAAAGAAAAACGCTGATGGAAATACGCCTTCAGATGCTCTTCCATAGCCTGAACTTTCTGATCAATTCGCTGACATAAATATTCGTCGCTATTCATTGCCCGAACTCTGTCCAGAGCCATCTCGTCAATTTCATCTTTTTGCCGTTCGCTCAGTTCAGTTTTATTTACTTGTTGCGTCATGATAAAGCTCTCCATCAGGTTAGGGCTCAATTATAGCGCTATCCTGATACTGAACACCATGATGTATCTCCACGCCAGCAGAATACCCGGTTGATAACCGAAAATAGCGTGAATTAAGGCGGAGGAATTCAAAGAGGAGATGTTGCTTATGTCTGAAAATATACAATGAACAGAATCAATCTGAAGGCTCAGAATGAGCCTGAACCTTCAGTTATGGTCTTCAAGCCAGTACATTACGAACAAAAGCTTCAATCTCTTTATTCTGACAATTTTCAAAGAAACAGGTCTGGAAGCGCTCTCCTGAGACTGCCGTTTTCACCAGTTCAGGATCTATAGCGCGTAAGGTATCAAGATAATGTTCTTTCACTACAGCCGCTTTTACCTGACTAAATATACCTGCATTACGTACCTGTGGTTCTTTTCGTTCAGCAGGATAACCTTCCCCTCGAGGCCCGCTAAATGCCTTTTCAAAAATATAACGAACATTTAATTCTGCACCCCAGCCAAATCCTTTAGCGTAAGGTAGTGACAGTGCGTTGCCGTTATTAATTTGTGAAAATAAGAAAGCATCTGCCGGATCGATACAATAACCACAGATAACACCCGGATGAATATTGAGTGACATTAAAGCACCCTGCCCGGTTCCACAACCGGTTACCACAAAATCTACCGCCTTGGCATTCAGTAAAATACTCGCCATAATACCGAGATGAATATACGTCAGATGATGATCCTGTTCATCACTCATACCAACATTAAAGACCGGGTAGTTTTTTTCCGAGGCAACAGCCTGCAATTCTTTAAGAATAATAGCATTTTTACTTGCCTGGCTATTTTCCATCATCAGTGCAATTTTCATATTTTACCTCCAGGTTATTTCGCGGAAAGTTCAGCATCGGGTATCACTCATGGTAATACACTACTATTCAAAGAACGCCACCTCAATTTTAATGAAACATTATTTTAAAAAAGTAAGATGGCCTTCACAGTTCGCTATTTTTTTATCCGAAAAAATAAAATGCAACGTTAGCGTATTCTGCACTGACAGTTGCAAAGAATATCCCAAAGACAATTTCACTTAACTTAATATTTTAAATCAAAACAACAGGTAATCACTGCTTCCACGGTAAAGACTACTTTCTTCAATTACCGCTCGTGCTACCCTGAAACTAATCTGGCTAAGGTATCAATAAGATGAAGTATCATTGTCTGTTCATTGCCACCCTGCTGCTTAGCGGGTGTACATTAAATAAAACGCCTGACATCGTAAGTACCGATCCTACCGCTGGAGTGGTTCGTCTGGGGTATAGCTTGTTACCGCTTAACAGTGGGAAAATTGATGAGCTGCAGACGCAATCGACCGCTGTTCAGCAGTGTCAGAAATGGGGTTATTTAACTGCATTACCCTATGGTGAAACCAAAACTTGTACAGTATTCAGCGGCCCACAATGTCTGAACTACGATGTATTACTGGACTACCAGTGCCGGGGCACAGGCGGAGCGCCTTACTCTGTTGTGACGAGTAACTGGTAACCCCATTATCATCCGTTAGCGCGGTAAGTGGATCGCATCTCTACCGCCGCTTCACAAAGATATCGTGATGAATTCACGCCCAGTCGTTTTCTCTCTTTTATCTGCCTTCTTCTATTGCGGTTATGACGCACTTTTTCCAGAAAATATCAGAAATTGTTGCCAGTTTAAGCAATCAGTAAACTCCCTGCTGCTTATAAATGATTTGCTCGGTATATTGGAGCGTAATTTGATAGACACCTCGCATTGCGCAGTATCAAGCGTTTTAATGCGCGATTAAATCACCTGCAGACATACCCAAATCGGACAGATGCATAATGACATTCTATAAAACAGCCTTAACGGGCGCTTTGCTGTTACTTCTGACAGGTTGTGCTGGCGGAACAAAAACACCGTCAAACATAGCTCAGTCCTGTGCCATCGGTGACACCATGACTCAAAGCACTCTCTATTTTGGTCTCAATCGCCCGGCAGGGCCTGAAATCACTACGACAGAGTGGCAGCAGTTCGTTGATAACGATGTAACCCCAAGCTTTCGTGAAGGACTTACCGTATTTAATGCTAGCGGGCAGTGGCTGGGTAAAGATGGAAAACTGGCGCGGGAGTCTAGCAAGGCACTGATGCTTATTCACGCCGGAGATGCAGAAAGTAACAGTAATATTGAGAAATTACGTAGCACTTATCAGTCACGTTTTAACCAGGATTCGGTAATGCGTGTTGACCAGAAAGTGTGCGTGGCGTTTTAGTCACTCGCCGGGCGCATTATTGTGCGAAAGAGAATACACTTCTTCTCTCTCGCACAGCGTTTATAGCACCAGTCCGGCAAATGCTGCGGACAGCAAACTCACCAGCGTCGCGCCATAGACTAAACGCAGACCAAAACGTGATACCACGTTCCCCTGCTGTTCGTTCAGACCTTTAATCGCCCCGGCAACAATACCAATCGAAGCAAAGTTAGCAAAAGAAACCAGGAAGACTGACAGAATACCCAAGCCCCGTGGCGATAAGGTCGCCATGATTTTTTGTAGTTCAATCATGGCGACAAATTCGTTCGCGACCAGCTTAGTTGCCATAATTCCGGCAGCAGCCAGAGCATCAGCATGGGGTATCCCGACAAGCCAGGCGAAAGGATAGAAAACATAACCCAGTATCTGCTGGAAACTCATACCAAAAACTGTTGCAAACAAGGCATTCAGCGCACTGATTAAAGCAATAAAACCAATCAGCATTGCCAGAATAATCATCGCAACTTTAAAACCAGCAAGAATATACTCGCCCAGCATTTCAAAGAAACTCTGAGATTCATGCAGTTTTTCTAGTTTGATTTCAGGCTCTTCCGTTCCCGGACGAGTTGGGTTGATTATCGTCAGAATAATAAAGGTACTGAACATATTGAGGATCAGCGCCGCAACCACATACTTAGGTTCCAGCATTGTCATATAAGCGCCGACAATAGCCAGTGATACAGTCGACATCGCCGTTGCTGCCATAGTAAACAGACGACGTGAGCTTAAATCTGCCAGAACACCTTTGTAAACAATGAAGTTTTCTGACTGCCCAAGGATCAGTGAGCTGATAGAGTTAAATGACTCAAGTTTCCCCATGCCATTCACTTTTGACAGCAGTAAACCCACCACGCGAATGATCACAGGCAGAATACGAAAATGCTGCAAAATACCGATCAATGCTGAAATAAAAATTATCGGACACAGCACCCCGAGAAAAATAAATGCTAGTCCGGCTTTACTCATTCCACCAAAAACAAAATCACTTCCCTCTGCAGCATAGGACAGTAAATGACCAAAGAAGCCAGAGACAGCGTTGATGATGCTTAATCCGCTATCTGAATTCAGGAAGAAGAATGCCAGCAGGCCTTCGATAACGACCAACTGGACTAAATAGCGAATACGAATGGTTTTACGGTCAAAGCTAACTAGCCAGGCAAGGCCAAGGATAACAAACAGAGCAAGGACAAAATGAAGAATATTCATGTTACTGACAACGTTGAAAGAAAAGCATTTAGCCACAGCTGACCGGCGAGGTAAATGCCCTGGACAGAATTTATTTCTGTGAGGTGACGTTCATCTGTGTCCTGCCATGAACGAAACGAGCTTGTTTCTACGAGATTTTTTATTCAGGGTTATTCTATTTATTATTGAATATTTCATGGAATATATAATAAGAGTAATTCGCATTATTATTACCAGAAAATTTAACCAATAATAATATTAACAACCATTCTCATTTAATTAATAATTGCAACATTCCATTTGCTTTTCTGCAAATATATATCTAAAGTATTAATTATCTTCCAGACCTTATTTATGGAGTTGCACATGTTAAAAAAGGATATGATCGAAAAGCTCAACGAGCAAATGAACCTTGAGCTCTTTTCTTCCCTGCTATACCAGCAGATGAGCGCATGGTGTAGCTACCACAGTTTCGAAGGCGCGGCAGCATTTTTACGTCGCCACGCTCAGGAAGAAATGACGCATATGCAACGCCTGTTTGCTTATTTAAGCGACACAGGAAATATGCCACAAATTAATGCTATTGCATCACCTTATAGTGATTATGCTTCGTTAGACGCTTTATTTAAAGCAACTTACGAACACGAGCAATTAATAACTAGTCAGATTAATGAACTGGCACATGCGGCAATGAGTTCCCAGGATTACCCTACATTTAATTTCCTGCAATGGTATGTTGCTGAGCAACACGAAGAAGAAAAACTGTTTAAATCTGTACTGGATAAACTCAGTCTTGTGGGTACCAGCGGTGATGGCTTGTACTTCATCGATAAAGAACTGGCAACTCTGGACTCTCAGTCCTAAGAGCCCAGATTCATTTTGCAGGCTGCTTCAGCCTGCAAAATATTTCCTGTATACGCAGGTAAAAGTTCGGTTCCAACTCCCCCCTTTTTTACGCCCCCTGGCAACTTAAAACATCACAGCGTTATATCCAAAATAATTCGAGTTGCAGGACAAAACGTTTACGTTTTGATCAACGCAAAGCGTTGGCCCGCCTGGGCGAGACTCATTGATGAGTCTCGTAAGCGGCAAGTGAGAGAATCCCGATGAGCTTACACAAGTAAATGATTCGGATGAACGAATGCAGCCAACGTGCATGCAACTTGAAGTATGACGGGTATGCTAGTGTAATGCCTGACCGCTCTGTCGGCGCTGCCAGTAATGATACAAACTCAATACTGCGGGTTTTATCTGGTCAAGACTGTCGAGAAACGCCGCCGGTGACATCTGATTGATTGTCACAACATTCTCTTCTATACCATGTAAGGCAATAACGGCGAGGGCCGGGCGTAATTCTTCTGGCAGGTCAACGCGATTAGTCAGCATGACACCGCGCATATAACCATAACACCACTCTTCCACCAGCACGATTTCCCGGTTATCGACCTCATCACTGCCAAACAGGGGTTCAAACTGTGTCGGATAGAATTCCAGACGCTCAGCGATATCCTGCTGATGCTGGTTAACCAGCCCTTCAAAGCGTACTCGCTCGGCATCGCTCTCCCACTCGGGTAACGTACCCCATATTGCCTGCCATAGCTCTGTGGGTTCAAAAGTATCACGCATTGATAACAGAGCTGTCAGTAAGCCGTCCAGCTCCGCTGCATCAATGACCGAGTCCGGGGTTCCATACTTGGCTAATACTTCATCAATCCATTCAATTTCTTCTTCACTGAGTGGTCCCTGGTTCATTGCTGGCTCCTCCTGGCATCACAGCCCAACCCATCCGGGCAAGCGGCCTGTGAGGCAATTCATCATAGTTTTACTATAGTACAACGAAAGTGCAGGAGATGCAGGGAAAGAAGCGCCACCAGGCCGCTATAACCCTATATCGGTATGCTGTTATTGCGATACGATCGATTCATTTCTATAAAAAAAAGGCTCATACTGGTTAACAGGAAAGTGTCTTAATTTCTATTTAAACACTTATATAACAGACCCGATGATTCTCTATTTGGAGTTTTTATGCGCGACTACTGTTTTTTTCAAAAGGATGATCAAATTATTGCCCTGGAAATAATGGATGTGGACAGAGCATTTCAATTAATTGAAAAAGGATTTAAAAAACAGTTTGAAGAAGTCAGTGCGCTGAATGAAGAAAAAGCGCTTGCTCGCTTTGAAGATATCCGCAGGAATAATCAGACAGATCATAAAAACTTTCTCGCAGGTGCGATAGCCATGCCTGTTATAGGCGCTCTGACTGCATTTACAACATACCTGTTTCAGAAGAAATGGTTAAAACGTAAATAGCTGAATTCACAAAAAGATTATTTTTTTAAGAAAGATACAGCAGCAGCCCAGGATAAATAACTCCATCTTCGGGAGTTTTTATGATTTCAGAGGCTGAGCAGCCAAAGCAAGTGGGGGCAGCAATACCCCACTCTTATGACGAAACCAAATAAAGGAAGGCAAATTTCAGGCAATAAAAAACCACCCGAAGGTGGCTTGCACGACACTGCTTATCATTGATTTTATTCTTGTATTTCCATGGTGCCCGGAGCGAGACTTGAACTCGCACAGCCATAAGCCGAGGGATTTTAAATCCCTTGTGTCTACCGATTTCACCATCCGGGCTCATGAAAATATTGGAGGCGCGTTCCGGAGTCGAACCGGACTAGACGGATTTGCAATCCGCTACATAACCGCTTTGCTAACGCGCCAGCCTTTAAGGCTTTACATTAAATTCTGTACAATAAAAAACCACCCGAAGGTGGCTTACACGACACTGCTTATCATTGATTTTATTCTTGTATTTCCCATGGTGCCCGGAGCGAGACTTGAACTCGCACAGCCATAAGCCGAGGGATTTTAAATCCCTTGTGTCTACCGATTTCACCATCCGGGCTCGGGAAAATTTGGAGGCGCGTTCCGGAGTCGAACCGGACTAGACGGATTTGCAATCCGCTACATAACCGCTTTGCTAACGCGCCAATCTCTAAGCCTTTACAGCCAGCAACAGAAACTCTGTTACCTGATATCTGGAGCGGGAAACGAGACTCGAACTCGCGACCCCGACCTTGGCAAGGTCGTGCTCTACCAACTGAGCTATTCCCGCACTTTACAAGTAAGAAGATAAAAACCTAATCACTTGCTTTTACTCTTATCGAAGCAGCCTTGCTGCCTTTCGATGCGTTGCATTCTACTTATCTGGCGCGGCGAGTCAATTAAATTTTCTAACTCTACGAATCGTTTGATTATTTTTGCGCCGGATAGATCACTGTTCGAGCAAATCGTTCCTTGCAGCCGCTAAATATTGGAACATTGACCAGAATGTCAGTACCGCTGCAACAAAGAAAAGCACAATACCCGCGTACTCAATCCACATGTTAGGACGCCATAACATGCCAATCAACGCCAGCATCTGTGCCATTGTCTTCGTCTTACCTATCCAGGAAACGGCAACACTGCTTCTTTTACCGATCTCAGCCATCCACTCACGTAAGGCCGAAATAATAATTTCCCGGGCAATCATGGTTGCTGCGGGCAACGTGACCCACCAGACATGATAATGTTCGGCTACCAGCACTAACGCGACGGCGACCATGACTTTATCGGCAACCGGATCGAGAAAAGCACCGAAGCGGGTACTTTGGTTCCATCTTCTGGCCAGGAAGCCGTCAAACCAGTCGGTAATCGCCGCCAGCCAGAAAATAAACGCACAGAGGAAAGGAGCCCAGTTGAACGGCAGATAAAACGCCAGAACAAAAAACGGGATAAGCACGACTCGGAATAGCGTGAGCATTGTAGGAATATTAAATTGCATAGCGCCAGGTTGCTTTCTGCTGAAAGTGGTAAATTGCCTCTATGTTGCTACAGAGACCCTAATGTTTCAACGAGTAGTAGATCTTTTCTGCAAGCGCCTGTGAAATACCGGGCACTTTGGCTATTTCCTCGACGGATGCGTTCTTGAGTGGCTGCAATCCGCCCATGTATTTTAGCAGCATCTGACGCCGTTTTGGTCCAATACCTTCGATTGTTTCCAGTGCACTGGTATTTTTTACTTTGGCACGCTTATTCCGGTGTCCGGAAATCGCATGATTATGTGAATCATCACGAATATGCTGAATCACATGCAGCGCCGGAGAGTCAGGTGGCAAGGCAAAACCTTCGCCAGTCGGCTCTAAAAATAACGTTTCCAGCCCTGCTTTACGATCCGTGCCCTTCGCGACGCCCAGTAATAGCGGATGATGCTTATCCCAGGGGACATCAAGATGCTCAAATACCGCTTTTGCCTGACCCAGCTGCCCTTTTCCCCCATCAATGATAATCACATCAGGGATCTTGTCCGGCTCGATAGCCTTACCGTAGCGACGCTGTAGCACCTGATCCATGGCGGCATAGTCATCCCCCGGTGTAATACCGGTGATATTATAGCGCCGGTATTCTGCCCGTAACGGACCATTCGCGTCGAACACCACGCAGGAAGCAACCGTCTGTTCCCCCATGGTATGGCTGATATCAAAACATTCCATGCGCGCAATAGCAGGCAACTGGAGCACTTCAGCCAGCGCTTTAAGACGCTGATGAATCGTCGACTGCTCGGTTAGTCGTGTCACTAAGGCGGTTGCGGCATTGGTACGTGCCAGTTTTAAATAGCGTGCGCGAGGGCCACGTGGCTTGCTCTGGATATTGATTTTACGCCCGGCAAGTTCACTGAGCGTATCCTCCAGCACCGTTTTATCTTGCAGGGTGAAGTCGAGCAGGATCTCGCTCGGCAAACTACGGGCTTCGCTGCCCTGTAGATAGAACTGCCCGATAAAGGTTTCCACTACTTCGGCCAGTTCAGTGCCTGCCGGAACTTTAGGATAATAGCTACGACTACCAAGTACTTTGCCCTGACGGATAAAGAGCACATGAATACAGGCTATGCCGGCATCAAATGCCACCCCTATCACATCCAGATCATCACCATTATTCGAAACAAACTGCTGTTCGGTCACCCGGCGCACGGCCTGGATCTGGTCACGAATACGCGCGGCTTCTTCGAATTCCAGCTGACTGCTCGCCTGTTCCATGCGCTCAATCAGCAAGTTCAGAACCTGGTCATCTTTCCCTGACAAAAACAGGCGCACATAGTCCACCTGCCGGGCATAGTCCTCTTCGCTGACAAGCCCACTGACGCAGGGGCCAAGACAGCGGCCAATTTGATACTGTAAGCAAGGGCGTGAACGATTACGATAAACACTGTTTTCACACTGACGCACGGGAAAGACTTTTTGCAACAGCGCCAGCGTTTCGCGGACAGCATAGCCATTAGGAAAAGGACCAAAGTATTCACCACGAGCGTGTTTAGCCCCTCGGTGCATCGTCAGTCGTGGGTGGCTATCCGCACTCAAGAAAATAAAGGGATAAGACTTGTCGTCACGTAACAGAACGTTGTAGCGGGGCTGATAGAGCTTAATATAATTATGCTCAAGCAGCAGCGCTTCCGTTTCAGTGTGGGTCACGGTGACATCGATATGCGCTATCTGCGCCACCAGAGCTTCAGTTTTTCGACTGGCAAGGTTGCTACGAAAGTAACTCGCCAGCCGTTTTTTAAGATCTTTTGCTTTTCCGACATAAATAACGGTTTCACTGGTGTCATACATCCGGTAGACACCAGGCTTACTGGTAACCGTTTTTAAGAAAGCGCGTGGATCAAAAATATCATTCACTTCCGGACAATGTCTCCGCATCGAAAAGTCCGTAACGAATCGCCAGATGCGTTAATTCAACATCACCGTTGATATTCAGCTTACTAAACATACGATAACGATAACTATTGACTGTTTTAGGACTTAAATTTAGCTGTTCAGATATTTCATTAACCTTCTGACCTTTGGTGATCATCAGCATGATTTGTAATTCACGCTCAGACAAGCAGCCAAAAGGAGAAGCTGATTTATCGGGTTCAATCTGGCTCAATGCCATTTGCTGCGCAATATCAGATGCTATATAACGCTGTCCCGACATAACCAGTCGAATCGCATTAACCATATCTTGTGGCGCTGCGCCTTTACTCAGATAGCCAGCGGCACCAGCTTGCATGACTTTCGCCGGTAAAGGATTTTCAGTATAAATAGTCAGCATGATGACTTTGATATCGGGCGCGTAACGTAAAATTTTGCGGGTCGCTTCCAGTCCGCCGATCCCCGGCATGTTCATATCCATTAACACCACATCTACCGACTGATTACGGCACCACTTAATGGCATCTTCACCGCAATTAACTTCACCCGTTACATTAATGCCTTTAATATCTTCCAGAATACGTCGTATCCCTGCTCGCACCAACTCATGGTCATCAACAAGAAGTACGTTGATCAAAGAATAAATCTCCAGAAAAGGGATAACGTTACTGATGGGAACGATTCATAGAGTAACGCTTTTCAGGCGAGAGGCAAATTCAATTTGCTATAAGCGTAGACAACGACGCATTATGAAGAGTTTTCTTATCTTTTTAGCCGATGGTCTGTTTAAAAAACTAACAATCGAGTAATTAAAAGCTTACAAAATAACGCCCTTCTTGTTTCGTCGATATACGCACCTTTATAACTTCTGTCTCTGCTGCTGAGCTAAAAGCTTATCCGATTATTATAACGCTTTATCGGGCTTAGCTCTATCTGCGCATGTTTTCATTGCCCCGCTATAATTGATGCAGGCAGGTTTCATCGGTATCGGGGCAAAAAATTCACGCAAGCCATGATATACTCCGTCGCCTTAATATTTTATCGCGCTGAAACAGCGACAAACCCAGCATTGAGGAACGTAAATGAGTACTCCTGATTTTTCCACGGAAGAGAATACCCGCCAGCTGGCGAGCGAAGTTTCCTGCCTGAAGGCCTTGTTAACACAGATGTTACTGGCTATGGGCCAGGCCGATGCCGGGCGTGTGATCCTGAAAATGGAAAAACAAATCGCCGAAATGGAAGATACTGCCCAGGCAGAAGTTTTTTGTAATACTGTGAAACAAATAAAACAGGCTTACAAACAATAAATCCGGATGGCTGGCAGCATAAGCTTTGCCAGCCATCATGATTCAGTCTCTTTCTGCCGTGATGTCGATAACGTTACCGTTCCTGGTGGTAGGCAAAAAGTGCCGGAGCCCCGCCGGTATGAATAAACAGAATCGGGCCTTCATCTTTAAAGCGTTTTTGTGCAACACCGTCAATTAACCCTGCCATAGCTTTACCGGTATAGACCGGGTCAAGTACCACCCCTTCCAGCTGGGCCAGTAATTTAATCGCAGCCAGACCCGCTTCACTCGGACGGCCATAACCTGGCGCAAAGTAGTCATCCCACAAGGTTATCGGTTTTTGTGCCGCCAGCTCCAGAGACTCTGCAACCTCTTGTTGTAAACCAGCGACCTTCGGTAACTGCTGCTCCAGACTTCTTGATACCGTGACCCCTATCAGTTCCACCTGCGGCATTAATTGTTCAAGCCCCACCGCCAGCCCGGCATGAGTTCCACCGCTACCCGATGCAACCACCACAGAAGAGAGTTCGACTGCCCCTTCGCATTGCTGAAATATTTCCTGGGCACTTTCCACATACCCCAAAGCACCCAGCGCGCTGGAACCACCAACCGGAATAACATAAGGGCGGAAACCCTGGGCTTCCAGGCGGATAGCGAGCTCGGCAAGCTGCTGGTTTGGTCTGTCCAGTGCCGGACACATTTCAATTTCTGCATTAAACAAGTCCAGCAACAGACGATTACCATTGGTCAGGTAATTTGCCGTCTGATTACCCGTGGGATTTTCCAGCAGTGCCACACAATTGAGGCCTAATTTTGCTGCCACCGCTGCCGTTTGACGGACATGGTTGGACTGGATTGCCCCGGCAGTGACTAACGTATCCGCTCCCTGACTTAATGCATCTGCCACCAGAAACTCAAGCTTACGCAGTTTATTGCCCCCCAGCGCAACGGGAGTAATATCGTCGCGTTTAATATAGATCTCGCGCCCAAGGTAATCAGAAAAACGCGGTAAATACTCCAGCGGCGTGGGTGCACCCAGAAGTTCAAGGCGGGGGAAACGAACTAAGTTGTTGAGTGACATAAAACCTCTTACAGAGACAAGAAAGTAAGGATGATTATGCCCTGGCGATGACGGTTTTGTTGCTCTGTGGGGAAAAATACGGATAAAAATTATCAGGCTTTACTGTCTTGATTAAAAAAGCCCCCTCCAGGTACGGGTCATCTTCTGGCTCTCACCGATTGAATATCCCGTATCCAGAGTAATAAATCGTTAACGTAATTCACTGTTTCTGTTGCTGATAAACTGATCGTATTTACGCAGGGCAATACGGTAATTATTGGTGCTGGTCTGAGGCAACCCGTCATTCAGCTCTTCCAGAGAAAATGCGTTTGATTCACCAGGCAGCGGAACAGAATGCTCGCTGAAATAATTACCCAGCCGACGCACCCGCACCACATATTCACGAATAGTGCCATGGCTCATCTCAGTCTGTTCAAACAGATACTGTTTAAAACCAATAATATCGAAAAAGTTATTTTGTTCTTTGCAATAGAGATCGCCGCAGAAGCGACATAGCGCGTCCCAGTGAGCCTGCTCTTCTTGCCAGTCGGCGTCAGTAATCAGGGTATCAAGCTGAGCAATGCTAACTTTGTTTACTATCGCACCATCCCGGGTCAGGGTTATCCTGTCCAGCTCTTTACTACAGTGCGCACAATGCGTTGCGATATGTTTAAAATCTTTCAGGTAGCGGCTTAAGGGCCGTCTTTTTGCTTGTTTTTGTATCATTTTTATTCCCCAGCGTTATAGCATTTTTCGGTAGGCCTATAACTTGCCCAGCTTGCTTCGCAGACGTTTAATCGCCTGACTATGCAGCTGGCTGACTCTTGACTCCCCTACTTCCAGCACCGCACCAATCTCTTTAAGATTGAGTTCCTCCTGGTAATAGAGGGTCAAAACCTGTTGCTCGCGGTCGGGTAATTTTTCTATCGCGTCCATTACCCGCTGCCGCAGATTGCCGTCCAGTAGAGCCTGAAGCGGGTTTTCCTGCTGATGCTGCTCGGTTATCAGTTCAATGCCGTCACCATGTTCTTCATGCCATTCGTCATAGGAGAACAACTGACTATTGTTGGTGTCGAGCAACATCTGGCGATAGTTTTCCAGCGAAATATTCAGTCGCGCCGCCACTTCTGTCTCTGTGGCATTACGCCCGAGTTCTTGTTCCAGCTGACCAATGGCCTGGGCCACACCACGCGCATTCCGCCTGACACTACGCGGTGCCCAATCGCGGCTACGCAGTTCGTCCAGCATCGCCCCACGAATACGCTGTACCGCATAAGTGGTGAAAGCCGTGCCTTGCAAAGCGTCATACCTGTCCACCGCATTCAGTAAGCCAATTCCTCCGGCTTGCAGCAGATCGTCTAGTTCAACGCTGGCGGGTAGACGAACCTGTAAACGCAATGCTTCGTGGCGGACCAATGGGACATAGCGCTGCCACAGCGAGTGTTTATCCATGACACCTTCAGCGGTATAGAGTGCGTTCACCATAAACAGCCTTGCGTTAGTTAATTCATCGGCACAATTATCCGTTTCTGTAGGAGTTTTAATCGTCAGAATAGTGGGGCAAATAGCGGGTATATTTGGCAGTAGAAAGCCAGAAACGGCGAAGAAACCAACAGAAATAGCTAGCAACAGCCGGGGACATTTGTCCCGCTGTTTGAGCTGAGTTAACCTGGTTAGCGATGGGGATCGATACCAGAGTTTTTATACCCGCTCTTTGAGCTGATACAGGTATTCAGCAGCGATAAAAAAACCCGCCGGAGCGCTGAGGAATCCCCAGTAAAATGAGCGGTTAAAATAAGACAGGCATAGAGTTTTGTGATCCACTGATTATTCCAATAATTCAATGAGTTCACC
>NZ_JANUEQ010000007.1 GCF_024807845.1 Klebsiella sp. BIGb0407 | reverse complement strand
ATTTTTTGTGAACCCGAAGGTTCTGCACCCGAAGGTGCTTTAGATATCAATCTTGCGAGTGCCCACACAGATTGTCTGATAAATTGTTAAAGAGCGTTGAGTTGCTTGCCTTAGCTTGCTAACTCGAGGAGGCGTATATTACGCTTTCCTCTTTAAGAGTCAATCCTTTATTTCAGAATCTTTTCTCTTATCGTTTCCGGTAACTTGTGAAGTTGTTCACATGTTCCCGTTCGATGGAGGCGCATTATAGGGAGTTCTCCCGGTACTGCAACACTTAAATATCATAAAAATGACTGACTGCTGCATTCCACAGCAAAAGCCCGGTTTATACGCAATTACGCACAGAGTTATCCACAAATGAATAATAACATGGCCAATTTAATGGTCGATGTTCTTATATAAAGGAGGCCTTTAGAGATAACAAAAGGAATTTCGTCAGGGTTTTTCGCAAAAACAAATGCTCCCTTTCCTCTTTTCCTTATGAGTATCCAGAAAATCAGCCCTCCATGAAGGTCTTATCCTTAGTCTCTTCCATTTCTCTTCTATATATAGAAGAGATGCCTGTACCCAGAATGGTTCGTCTCTCTTCACAAGCGCTCCATGGGCAACCTGAAGTATGACGCCGATAAAGCAATGCTTTCCAGCCAGCATTGGAGTAGAGGATAAATTCCCCTATGATAGGTGCATATCCCCCAGCATTATTAAGGTCTGCCCTGATGGCTATCATCCCTAAGAACTATGCCCGTTTAGAAACCGGTTATCGCGAGAAAGCACTGAAAATCTATCCGTGGGTTTGCGGTCGCTGTTCCCGTGAATTTGTTTACTCCAACCTGCGCGAGTTAACCGTGCATCATATCGATCACGACCATACCAATAACCCACCGGATGGCAGTAACTGGGAACTATTGTGCCTGTACTGCCACGACCATGAGCACTCAAAGTATACCGAAGCCGATCAGTACGGGACTTCGGTGGTTGCAGGCGAAGATGCGCAGAAAGATGTAGGGGAAGCGACCTACAATCCGTTTGCAGATCTTAAGGCCATGCTGAATAAAAAATAGAATCTGCTTTCTATATAAAAGAGATGCCAGCCAGAACATGTTGATGCTATCGACACATTCGAGTGATGTGTCGATAAAAACGGCTTTTATAAACATAACCAAGTGACATGTACACTGTATCGACATATTATGGCTATATGTCGATAAAAACGGCTTTTATAAACATATGAAGTGGAACCCAGAGATTCCTTACAACGAATTACCCATACTGCCGCCTGAACTTGAGCGCGTTGAAACGCGCAGCGTACTCAAAGCGTGCATCAATGCACGTGCAGCAATCGCCGAGTTAAAAACTGCTGGTGAATTAATTCCCGATCAAAGTCTACTGATAAACCTTCTTCCCATACTGGAAGCAAAAGATTCTTCACGTATTGAGAATATCGTGACCACCAGCGATCAGCTCTTTCAGTATGCTGACCGTGCTGATGGCGCAAACCCAGCAACAAAAGAAGCATTACGCTATCGCACTGCGCTTTATGATAGCTATTCCCACCTTGAGAACTACCCACTCTGCACAAACGCAGCGATAACTATCTGTACCCAATTACGTGCAGTGCAAACCGATATCAGGAAAACGCCGGGTACCGTATTACGTGACCAGAATAAAAACGTAATCTATACGCCGCCAGTAGGTGAAGATGTCATTCGTAACTTACTCGCGAACTGGGAACGATTTATACACAGTGATGATGATCTGGATCCACTGGTAAAAATGGCTATTGCACACTATCAGTTTGAATGCATCCACCCGTTCCCGGATGGCAACGGAAGAACAGGGCGTATCCTTAATATTTTGTACTTGATTCAGACTGGACTCCTTTCGCTGCCAATCCTCTATTTGTCTCGTTTTATCCTCGAGAGACGTGATGATTACTACAGGCTCCTGCTCAATGTGACAGAAAAGGAAGACTGGGAGTCGTGGATCCTATTTATGCTAGAGGCCGTGGAGAATTCATCGCGGTGGACAACGCATAAAATCTCGGTTGTCAGAGAATTGATGGCAGAAACGACAGAGTATGTACGTAAGCAATTACCGAAAATCTACACTTATGAACTCGTCCAAGTCCTGTTTACACAACCCTATTGCCGAATTGATAACCTCGTTGAACGCGATATCGCCAAACGACAAACAGCATCGATATACCTCAAACAGTTAGTGAATATCGGCGTACTGGAGGAAATGGAGGTCGGTCGTGAAAAGCTGTATATCAACACCCGATTACTGAGAGAATTAAGTCAGTAACCGGGGTTTTAGCTGGCAAATTTAATGGCTGACCTGATATTCCAATGCCTTAGCCAGTTTAGAATCGGGTTTCGCCAGTTTAGCTAAGCGTTTTTCATCAATATGCTTCAGCTGACCTAACGCTGCTGCGGTTTTACCCGAATTCCCTATCAACTCCGCCGCAGGAACTGTAGTCATCACGACTGCTGCTGCTTTCAGCGCTTTGATATAGTCATCCTGATTATTCAGATCGTAGCGTTTTAAATCCATTTTACTGCGTAGCAACTGCCCCCAGTAAAACTCGAGGAAAGGAACCGCTGAATAGTGCTCACCCGTTGCCGGGTTAATGTTTTTTTCTGGCTTATCGTAGGCAATGCCCCGTAAGTAATAAAGCATTGAACGCCAGGGATCGTTCTGGAAGTGACTCATTCCCAAACTTTCAGGTAACTGCGAGAAGCTAACAGGTTGCCCTTGGGCATCAACGGGAAGGAAGTGTTTCAGTTTGGCCATCTTTTGTTCAAACTGAACTTGCGTCAGCACCGTCCCCTTACTGTCATGACTTAAGTTCTGCTCGACCAGAACGCTCAAAGTCACGTCACCGCCCCCCTTGGGCACATCCCAGAAGCTATTAAATCCATGATGCCCGTCCGTCAGATACAGCTTACCCGCAGGCCCAATATCAACGGTATTCATCTCTTTCTTATCTGTACCGGCAGCGAGCTTACAGGTATATGAGGAAGGATCGACGGGCGTCGATGACGCATTTATCTCACTCAGCTTTCCGGCACCCTGAGTTTTACATAACGCCTTAAACAGCGCCGTTTTATCCTGAGCGTATTCCGCCAGAGTACCTGCAACCTGAAGCTTGCCCACCGCCATTTGCGTCGGAAGTAACTCACTGAGTTTCACCTGGAGAATATCACCAGGTTTCGCCTCTATATAAGAAAGAGAAGGTGCCGCATGCAGAGCCTGTGAGAAAAACATCACCCCGGAAAGTAGCAGCAGACCAGAATATTTTGTATATAAGCCCATTTTATTCAAATACATACTTCATCCTTCTTATCGACATTGACTCATTCTGTCATATTAATGGTTGATTCATTTGCTTTAAAAAGCTCCGGATTTGACCGCTCTTATCGCGCTGAAATTAAGAATCGATTAAACCCTGCTCAAATGCTGAGTTAAAGCGAGTCACAGCTAGATTTTCATACTCAACCAAGATATAAATAGATGACATTTAGAAGTATAGACGTCTATTTGATCAAGGAATTAGTCCATTGCAGCAAGAAAGCGAAGAACTTAAACGCACGATGAAACCACGCCATTTGATCATGCTGTCACTGGGCGGTGTGATTGGTACCGGGCTATTTTTCAATACTGGCTATATTATTTCGACTACCGGTGCACCCGGAACTTTACTCGCCTATGCCATTGGTGCTTTGGTGGTATGGCTCGTGATGCAATGTCTGGCTGAACTCTCTGTTGCCATGCCGGAAACCGGTGCATTTCACGTCTACGCCAGCCGCTATCTCGGGCCAGCCACTGGCTATACTGTCGCCTGGCTCTACTGGTTAACCTGGACAGTAGCCTTAGGTTCAAGTTTTACCGCCGCCGGGTTCTGTATGCAGTACTGGTTTCCCCAAGTCCCTGTCTGGGTTTGGTGCCTGATATTCTGCATGGTTATTTTCTCACTCAACGTCGTCTCTACGCGCTTTTTTGCTGAAGGTGAGTTCTGGTTCTCGATTATTAAAGTCATCACCATTATTGCCTTTATTATTCTTGGTTCCATGGCGATATTTGGCGTGATTCCACTACAAGATGGCTCCCCTGCCCCGGGTCTTACACATATCACCTCGACAGGCTGGTTACCGCATGGCGGCTTACCGATCCTTATGACGTTAGTCGCGGTTAACTTCGCCTTTT
This sequence comes from Klebsiella sp. BIGb0407, assembly GCF_024807845.1. Lineage (GTDB taxonomy): Bacteria > Pseudomonadota > Gammaproteobacteria > Enterobacterales > Enterobacteriaceae > JGM124. Next base: position 281,179 of record NZ_JANUEQ010000007.1, on the reverse strand, counting down.
CAGGTACTGAACTGATTGGTATTGCCGCCGGTGAGACCAAAGAGCCAGAAAAAGCGATTCCGCTAGCGATAAGAGCGACCATTGCGCGACTGATTATCTTTTTTATCGGTACCGTATTTGTGCTCGCCGCCTTAATACCGATGGATCAGGCGGGTGTTGAGAAAAGTCCCTTTGTGCTGGTGTTTGAAAAAGTAGGGATCCCTTATGCGGCGGATATTTTTAATTTCGTTATTCTGACCGCGATTCTGTCCGCCGCCAACTCAGGCCTTTATGCATCAGGCCGGATGCTCTGGTCCCTCTCTAAAGAGAAGACGATACCGAGCTATTTCTCACGCGTGAATAAACGCGGCGTTCCTTTAGCGGCACTGTCAGTGAGTATGCTGGGTGGCCTGTTAGCACTGTGTTCAAGCATTATTGCCCCCGATACGGTGTTTGTCGCCTTGTCTGCAATTTCTGGTTTTGCCGTAGTCGTGGTGTGGCTGAGTATCTGCGCCTCGCATTTTATGTTCCGCCGCCGTCATCTACAGTCCGGCCAGTCCCTTGATTCGCTGAAGCATCGTGCCCCCTGGTACCCCTGGGTACCGATTCTTGGTTTTGTTCTCTGCCTTATCGCCTGCGTGGGCCTGGCCTTCGATTCCAGCCAGCGCATAGCGTTATACTGCGGTTTGCCGTTTGTCGCTCTCTGCTATGGCGCTTTCTATCTGACTAAAATATTGAAACAGCAGGAGCCTGAACATGTCGCTGAATAATCCCCTGATTCCTTTACTGGCCAGACACAACTTTATTACTCTCGATGGTGCTATGGCGACAGAGCTGGAAGCCAGAGGTTGCCAGCTCGCCGATAGTCTTTGGTCTGCGAAAGTGCTGATAGAAAACCCGCAACTGATCCGTGATGTGCACCTTGACTATTTTCGTGCCGGAGCAGAGGTAACTATTACCGCAAGCTACCAGGCTACTCCGGCAGGGTTCGCTGCACGAGGGTTGGATAACCAGCAATCTTGTGCGTTGATTGAGAAAAGCGTCGCTCTGGCCATCGAGGCTAGAACCCAGTATCAGCAAGAAAATGCTGCTGCCGGAGAGCTATTGATTGCGGGCTCCGTAGGCCCCTATGGCGCCTATTTAGCGGATGGGTCTGAATATCGTGGGGACTATATCCGCAGTCAGGAAGAATTTATCGCCTTCCATCGCCCTCGTATCGCGGCGCTTCTGGCTGCGCGAGCCGACCTGCTGGCCTGTGAGACGCTGCCGTCATTTGCGGAAATTCGTGCCTTAATTACTGTACTGGCAGAGTATCCGCAAGCCACTGCATGGCTGGCATTGACTCTAAAGGACAGCCAGCATCTGAGTGATGGCACGCCGTTAAGTGAGGTGATAGCCGTCATAGACCAATCACCACAAGTCGTTGCTGTGGGTATTAATTGTATCGCTCTTGAAAAAACCACTGCCGCTTTAACGTATCTCCACACGCTAACCACTCTGCCGCTGGTGGTTTATCCCAACTCAGGGGAGCAGTATGATGCCCGGTCCAAAACATGGCATCAGCATCATGATATTTGCGGCAGTCTTGCCAGTTATTTACCCGAATGGTTAGCCGCAGGTGCTAAGCTCATCGGTGGCTGCTGCCGAACCTCGCCAAAAGATATCGTCGAGCTGGTCGCGCTACGCAAATCCTGAAAATGAGGTAATCGCAGTGACAATATCCCGGACGGGCAGTGAAGCATGGTGGGCCAGTAAGCAAGGCCCTGCGTTACGTAAAGAAGGTGAAGCCTGGCGGGTCACATTCTGGTGGCGAGATCGTTATGGCACTGAACAAACCTCACCTTTACGTCATGTCTGGCTTTGTATTACTGGTATTACGGACCATCATCATCATCGCCAACCACTCAGCCTGTCACGAATACCTGACAGCGATATCTGGTCCGCAGAGATCCTGCTCCCAGCCCAATGGCGGGGAAGTTACTGCTTTATTCCTTCTCAGCAGAACGATGATTTTGCCGCCTCGGTATTTGAGGATCCTCAGTCAGTGCGTGCCGAGTGGCAGCGATTACTGCCGCAGGCCCAGTCCGATCCGCTGAATCCCCTGAGCTGGATGGGCGGACGGGGTCATTACGTTTCAGGACTGGAAATGCCGGACGCACCAGAGCAACCCGGCTGGAATAATCCTGATGCAGACTATACGCCACCAAAAGAGCTGATCTGGCAGAGTACCCGATTACAGAATCAGCGCCGTGTCTGGGTTTTCACTACCGGAGAAGCCGATATCACCGACAGACCGCTGGCTATCCTGCTCGATGGACAGTTCTGGGCCGAATCAATGCCGGTCTGGCCTGCGCTTAGCTCGCTGACCGGGAAAGGTGAGTTACCTGCCGCAGTTTATCTGTTAATTGATGTTATTGACGGCGAACATCGCAGTCGCGAATTGCCCTGTAACCCTGAGTTCTGGCAGGCAGTACAGGAAGAACTGTTACCCTTAGTCGCAGCGATAGCGCCTTTTAGTTCAGCGCCAGAACGCACTATTGTCGCAGGGCAGAGTTTTGGTGGCCTGGCTTCGCTCTATGCCGGATTATACTGGCCAGCCCGTTTTGGCGGGATACTGGCTCAGTCAGGATCCTTCTGGTGGCCGGATCGTAAAGAACAACAAATCGGCTGGCTGAGACAACAGCTTGACCAGGGATCCGTCCGGGCTGACGGCCTGCGGATTATCTTACAAGCCGGAAAATATGAACCGTTAATTTTTCGCGCCAATGACGCCATCAGACACCAACTAACGCAGGCAACGGAATTAAACTGGTGTCCGTTTGAGGGCGGGCATGATGCATTCTGCTGGCGAGGTGGATTAACCTCAGGACTCATCGCATTATGGCGCCCTCTGACGAAATAAATTAAGACGAACCAGACTGCCTGCCGAGTGGCACGACCAAAGGGGTCCCTGCCACCGGATCGTCAATAATAAGACTCTTGATACCATAGATCCGCTCGATCAACTCCGCATCAACGATCTTGCCCGGCGCACCTTCAGCAATCACCTGCCCGTCACGCATCGCGATTAAATGACTGGCGTAGCGGCAGGCCTGATTCAAGTCATGCAGTACCGCGGCAATGGTATAGCCCTGATGCTGGTTCAGATTCTGCAACAGTTCCATTAAATCTATCTGATGGCTGATATCAAGCCAGGTTGTCGGTTCATCCAGCAGCATAATTGCCGTTTGTTGAGCGAGGATCATCGCAATCCAGGCCCGCTGCCGCTGACCACCGGATAAGGTATCTACCGGCTGGCTGGCAAACTGACTGACTCCGGTCGCTTTCATTGCCTGCTGCACCGCGTCTTCATCCTGCTGCCGCCAGCGGCTGAATAACGGCTGATGGGGATAACGACCTCGGGCAATCAGTTCCTGCACGGTAATATCGCCGGGTGTCGTCGCGTTCTGGGCCAGAATACCCACCCGCCGGGCTATCTCTTTACTCCCCAACTGGGAAATGGCTTCACCGTCTAATACCACCTGCCCCTGCTGGGGTTTCATTAACCGGCTGAGCGCTCTTAACAGAGTCGATTTCCCACAGCCATTAGGGCCAATAATCGCGGTAAAATGTCCGTCAGGAATGGCCACGGTCAACTCCCTGACAATGACTTTTTGGCCATAGCCTAATGTCAGGTTGTCGCCGGATAAACGCGCGCGATCAGGATGCATTTTTACGTGATTCCTTAATAAGTAAACCAATCAGATACAGTCCACCGATACTCACAGTAAGCACGCCGACCGGAAGCTGGTAAGGTAAAAATAGATGCTGACCACAGAGATCGGCTACCAGTAAAATAAATGCCCCACACAGGGCTGCCTGAGTAAGACCCCAGCGCGAGGTACGGCTTAACCGCTGGGCAATATGGGGAGCGACCAGAGCAATAAATGAAATCGGGCCAGCAATCGCCGTTGAGGCCGCAGTTAAAATCACCGCTATCAGCATCAGCCCCAGTCGGGATCGTTCAACCGTAACCCCTAATGCACAGGCGCTGTCATCGCCCATTTCCAGCATACGCATACGTCTGACCATCAGCCCTGCTGCAATCAGCATCAGTAAAATAAGCGGTGTCGCAGGCAGGGTTTTTGCCCAGGTCATACCATTAAGGGAACCTGCGTTCCACAAGCCAGCTGAAAAAGCCGTTTCCAGAGAGGCCTGTAATAAGAGCCAGGTATTCAATGAAACCAGCATGGCCCGTACACCGATCCCAATGATAATTAACCGGAAAGTATCGATGCCGTTACGCCATGCCAGTAGCCAGACCACAAATGCGGTGAGGATCCCTCCCGCCATCGCAGCCAGCACCACGGCGGTCGCATGCTGATTAAAGAACACCATGGCAACCAGCACACCACTCCATGCTCCGGTATTGAAACCCATCACATCCGGGCTACCAAGCGGGTTGCGCATTAATGACTGAAATAGCGCCCCGCTGACACCCAGTGCAGCACCCACCACCAACGCCATGGTGATTCTCGGCAGCCGCCATTCTGTCACCACCAGACCCACAGCCCGAGGGGCATCGCCCATAAAAGCTTGTATCACCTGGCCTGGCGTCAGGACCACACTACCACTGCATAAACCCCATAAGGCCAGCAGCAAGCAGGCAATCAGCAGTAAGCTGCAACACAGACGTAAGCGCAATGAAGGCATTAACATGCAGCCCCCTTATTACGCTGACGCACCAGCCAGATTAACGCCGGAGCCCCGATAAATGCGCTGACAATAGAAACCCGCAGCTCGCCAGGTACCAGCAGACGGCCAACAATATCGGCGAATAACAACAGGACCGGCGTGACCAGTAACGCAACGGGTAAGCTAAAGCGATGATCTGCTCCAACTAACCAGCGGGCAATATGGGGAACCATCAGACCAATAAAGGCAATCGGCCCGACCATGGCTGTCGTTCCGCCACATAGCACGGTAATAACCACTAACCCCAGTAACTGAGTGCGAACCACACCGCTGCCAAGAGCACTGGCGGTATCAATTCCCAGACTCAGGCTGTTAAGAGAGCGACTTAACATCAGCGCCACCACCAGTGCCATGGCCATCGGTAAGGCAACAATTTTCAACGTACTGAGCGTGCGAATATCAAGCGAACCGGCCTGCCAGAAACGCAAAGTATCGTAGACATCCGGGTTGAGCAAAGCAATGCCGCTTGATAGCCCCTCCAGCACCGCTGCCAGCGCAACGCCAGCCAGAGTCAGTCGTACCGGGCTTAGCTGTCCTCCCCCCTGACTACCGGTAAAAGTGACTAACAAGGCAGCAATCAAAGAGCCACAAAGCGCCATCCAGAGCTGATCGCCAGGCGAAGATAATCCCAGGAACGCTGCCCCAAGAACAATGGCAAAACTGGCCCCGGCATTCACACCCAGCAGGCCAGGGTCAGCAAGCGGGTTGCGTGTCAACGTCTGCATCAATGCCCCGGCAATTCCCAGTCCGAAACCGGCCAGCAGACCCGCCAGCGTACGGGGTAATCGGGCATCAAGAATAATGGTGCAGTCGGCGCTGCTGCACTGACCTGAGAGCGCTTCAAGCATCACAGAAGCAGGCAAGGATTTAGCACCTACCAGCAAACTCAAAGCGACAGCAAGGCACAGCAGAAAGAGTAGCCCCAGCATCACCCAAAGGCGTGCTGAGGAAGAGGTGGTTGGCATAGTGCAGCCTATTATTTTATAAAAATATTAACGTAATGCGTCACACCGTTATGACGACATTTTATTATTTAACTGATTGAATTTTTTGCAACTCGGAGCAAAACCTTTCATGCACGATTCCTTGTACCATTTTCTCGCCTGCTTTAGGTTCAACATGGCACCATGACCGGTTTCATACATCTGTGCGGCAAAAAATTTCATGACACTGTCATTGGTCGACACCGCAAGATCGGCATATTTTTTCGCCAGAGCAGGATCGATCTCTACACCATCCCCCGAGCCATACATACTGGCTAAAGCGACGAATCCATCGGATAACCCCTGCTGACCCGCTTTTTCATACCATTCAACCGCTTTCTGATCATCCTTTGGACCGCCAGCACCATCATGATACATATTCGCCAGCGCATATTTGGGTAATGGCCCTCCATCAGGAGCCGCCTCGCCAAACCATTCACGAGCCTCAGCTAAATTCCGCTCCATACAGAGACCATTAGAATACATTTCTCCGAGGGTTACCTGAGCATGAATATCCCCTTGAGTAGCAGCATTCTTTAGTTCGGAGAGATCGGGACAACTGGCGACAGCTTCTCCCTTCGTAGTACATCCTTGCAGGATCAGGATAGAAAAAATGAGCGTAAATAAAGCAAATACTTGCATCAAACCCTCTGAGTTATTGTTAGTCATAACCTTAACCAAATAACGCTTGTAGTCGTTGCAAGACAAGCATGGCACTGTAGTAATCCAGACGAAAACTTTCTGTACCCAGCGCCCAGACCCGCTTATTTTCCACAGACGGCAGATGCGCCAGCAAGGGATTAGCATAAATGGCATCAACATCACTCTGATTGCCAGCAAACAGCATCAGCCCCTGGCCATTAAGACCTGACGCCAGTACTTCTCCACCTAGCTGCACAATATCGTGACGCTTTCCCTGGCTGGTTGAAACACGCAGCCCTTCAGGTATTGGTGCCAGCGTAAAACCAACCTGTTCCAGTAATTGTCCCTGGGCTGATTCCGTAGTCCATAGATTAGCGCTGTGAGAACCTGCGCTATAGACCAGGGCATTAATGGGTTGTGGCGGTAAAGTAATCTGCTTTCTAAGGGTAGTTAACTGCTTATCAAATTCGGCAATTCGCTGTTCGGCTATCGCTTCCCGTCCTGTTATCTGTCCCAGTTCTTTCAGCAGAGACTGCCAGCTTTTATCATCATAGTTAATGATTAAGGTCGGAGCGATGGCTGACAGTTGTTCATAGAGTGCCATGGCTGAATCGCCGCCTGTAGCACTGATCAAAATCAAGTCAGGAAGTTGGGCTGCCACCGCTTCAGCATTAGGCTCACCAATATAGAGCCGGGTTAAATCGCGCTCAACGGCAATTTTTCCCCACTGACGCATAAAACCATTGCCGTCAGCAATACGATTATTCGGCATGGTTGCCCCACTGGCCACCACGGGTGCATCAAGGGCGAGCAGAGAACCGGTCAGTGTCACGCTGGTAGAGACAATACGTTCAGGCGGGCTATCCAGAGTATGAACCCCTCGCGAATCGGTAATTTGTCGGGGCCAATCTGCAGCATAAACAACAGACTGTGTGATAAAAAAGGTCCCGACTAACAACAGGGCTCGGCAAAAGAAAGAGGGGCATCTCACGGATATATATCCTTCTGGCTGATGATTCTTAGAAAGGTATAAAGACGAAAGAGAGACTCTCATCAGAAGAGCCCCTCTTTCATCAGGTAACAGGGTTTTGTTACCTGTTTTAAAGTACAGAATTAGAAGCGGGTATTAACGCTCATATACCAGGTTCGTCCTGACTCATTATAGGTATTTGCGCCCGCGCCGTAGATATAACTAACGCCGTTACACTCACCGCTTCCTGGTGTAAATGAACAGGTGGTCTGGGAATTACCTTCACGCCAGTGACGCTTATCGAAAATATTACTGACTCCACCGGTCAGGCTGATATTTTTCATCGCATCCCAGGTCGCGCTAAAGCCAACCAGGCTATAAGGACTGACTTCTTTAGTTTCGCTACCTGTCGCCAGCTTGCCTTTATAGTTGTATTTCTTCGGTTCCTGCTTACCGTACCAGGTTAAGGTAGTATTTAAAGACAGATCGTCCCTGGCCTGCCAGCTCAGCGTTGAGTTCAGCGTATACTTTGGAATGATAGACAGCTTATCACCCGTCTTTTTGTTTTTGGTCTGCAACATCCAGGTCAGGTTATTATTCCAGGTCACATTGTCAGAGACAGGAACATTAAATGACCCTTCCAGACCTTCCACTAACGCACGAGAAATATTCTCCCACTGATAGATATCTGTCAGAGTTGAACCGGAAGATGTCTGGGCAATAGGTGCATAACCGGCTTCAATTTTATTGTGGTAATCGTTGCGGAACCACGTGACACCGGCCAGCCAGCCTTCATGTTTATACTCAAGACCAATTTCCTTGTTAACGCTGGTCTCTGCTTTAAGGTCATCGTTACCCATCATGTAACAACCCACACCATCGCCACTGGCGTAACAGCCCTGACCTTTACTATAAAGAATATAGTTCGGGTTGGTTTGATACAGGCTAGGAGCTTTATAGGCACGGCCAATACCCATTTTCAGGGTGAAATCATCGCCTAAGCCCTGAGACAGGTTCAGTGAAGGGCTCCAGTTGGTGCCAGTAATAGAGTGATGATCAAAACGCAGCGCTGGCGTCAGCATAGTGCTGTCCGTCAGTTCCATATTATCTTCCGCAAATAGCGAGAAGATATTGGCGTTAGAATACGGGCTACGAGAGGTACTGCTATAGCCGGGAATATTTCCCCCCATGAAAGTCTGAGTATTGGAGGCGCTATCTTTCATTTTCTGCTGATCAAACTCAGCACCGAGAGTTAAGGTCTGATTGACCAGTAAATCAATCGGCAGGTTGACCTCGCTGTGTAACAGCATATCTGAGAGATCGATGTCGACAAACTTGTCGTTAGAGAAGATCCCTTCTGTTCCGCCAGCCAGACCCTCATCAATACGTGAGTTACGAGTCCGCTCATAGCGTACCCAGTTACTGGTAGTCACGCCGCTGTCCCAGCCGCCATTCCACGTCAGAGAGTAATTCTGGCGATAGATACGGTTGGTTATTTTGCCATATTTGCTCTCAACCAACGCATTGCTGTTGGTATTCTGCGTATCACCAGCATAGAGGTTAGTTTGGTGGCCATAACCGCTTTCAAAAGTCAGTGAATGCTGAGGTGCAAAGTTCCAGCGCAGCAAGGCGTTGATATTTTTATCTGTTACCCCTTCACGACCTGATGGCAGCGTAGAGGCATAAATCCCTGTACGTACTGACTGGTGGCCTTGGTTAATATCCCAGGCATCAGCTTGCGTTCTGGCCAGGCTGCCGCTGAGACGCATAAAAACATCATCCGACAACGGGCCATTTAAACTAAAAGTGGTACGCCGAGTGGAGCCTTCATCTTTATGCTCTGGCACATTGTAATAAGCGTCCCAGGAACCGTGCCAGGTATTAGTCGGCTGTTTGGTGATGATATTCACTACCCCACCCGCAGCGCCATTACCATAACGCACTGCCGCCGGGCCACGAATGATATCAATTTTTTCAATTAATTCAGGTGCGACCCAGTTAGTATCACCGCGCGTATCTCGCTCACCGCGCCAGCCCAGACGAACGGAGTTACGGCTACTGACAGGCTTGCCATCTACCAGAATTAAGGTATTTTCCGGGCCCATGCCGCGAATATCGATCTGACGACCGTTTCCGCGCTGTCCGCTGGTTGAGTTACCGGTCAGGTTGATCCCCGGTTGAGTACGGATAACTTCCGCAAGATCTCTGGCAGGAGGCGTTTTACGTAGAGTATCGGCAGTAATCGTTGATACGCCAGGAGCCTGTAAATTTTGTTTTTCCGCAGTAACAACAATAGTGTCATCTGCATAGCCTGAAAATGCTATTCCTGACAATGCAGCAGGAATAAGCAGCGCGAGCGGGTTATATTTTTTTTTCATCATAAATTCTGTGATTTTTATAGTTGCCTGCAACACCGCACCAGAGAATTCCCGGGCCACTATCATGGATATTGGATAAAGAATTCTTGACCACTGCCTGCGGTGAATCGTTTACTCCACAGTAAAGAGCCATTAAACGCTATTACAAATGGTAATTATTATCAATATCATTCTTGTAAAGGTTACCATTAGCAATAACTAACATTGATAATGAACAATAAAACAATAAATTGTGAGGAAATAAGGCGGGATATCTGAAGACTGGCGAAAGTGCCTTCGGAAATAACAGCGTTTATTCTGATGGTATTTTTTAGTTATTTTTTGGCTTTGCCCACAGAAATAAATGGCAGTTTATTTAGAATATAAATGAAACGCTATTTCATTTTAAGAGGGTGCGATGTCAATTACTCGATTATCCAGCAAGTTATGCTTTCTGTTTATGCTATCAGGTTCAGCACTGGCTAATACTGATACCTGGCCACAGAGCTTGCAGAACAACTTACCGGCTTTTTATCCTGAGTTAAAAGCCAAAATGACCTACCCTCAATCCTGGTTATCTGGCAACTACAGTGATTTTTCGCAGTGGCAACAGCAAACCCGGGCTCAGGTCAGGGAGGCGCTTTTAGCCCCTGAAGCTACCGTAGCCTTTGCACCTGAGATCCTGGAGACTCAAGACCGTGGCAGCTATCGTGCGGAAAAAATGGCGTTAAACATTACCGATGAAAGCCGGGTTAACGCGCTGATCCTGACCCCAAAATCGCCACCCCCTTATCCCGCAATAGTCCTGCTGCACGATCACGGTTCTAAATTTGATATCGGCAAAGAGAAAATGATTAAACCCTGGGGCAATGAGGCGCAGTTAGCTTCTGCCCAAGCCTGGGCTGATAAGTTCTTTACCGGACAATTTGTCGGGGATGAGCTGGCAAAACGAGGTTATATGGTCATCGCTATTGATGCACCCGGCTTTGGCGAACGCGGCCCGGTAACCTATGAACAGCAACAGGCACTCGCGAGTAATTTTTATAATCTTGGGCGCTCTCTTGCCGGAACTATGGCTTATGAAGATATGCGTACCGTTGATTTTCTCGCCTCGCTACCTGACGTAGACGCAAAACGCATTGGCGCTCTGGGGTTTTCAATGGGGGCATATCGCGCCTGGCAACTTGCCGCCCTGTCTGAAAAAGTAGCGGCAACTGCTGCCATTTCCTGGTTTGGTAACTACGACGGACTGATGACTCCAGGTAATAATATCCTGCGCGGTCAGTCAGCGTTTTATATGCTGCACCCGGGCCTTGCGAGCAAACTGGATATCCCGGATGTCGCGAGCCTTGTCGCCCCCCGACCGCTGCTGATTTTTAACGGCGGAACAGATAAGCTGTTTCCTCCCGCAGCGGTCAGTGATGCCTATGATAAAGTGCATCAAGTGTGGCGCTCACAAAATCAAGAAGATCATCTGCTCACTCAGACCTGGCCTGAACTTGGGCACGTTTTCTATAAAGAACAGCAAGATATCGTCTTTCCGTGGCTCGATAGCTGGCTGATGAAATAGAGGCCTGAATGAAACGATACTACTTCTGCGAAGTATGCCAGAAGCGATACAGTGCAGATTGCTCTTCATCCTGAGGTTTCAGCTGTTTAAATATCAGCCCGGGCTGCTGCTGTGGTGGTACACGAAGGGCTGCTGCAATCGCTTCTGTTGATAAACCAAAAGGTTCAGCGTCCTGGTTTGAATAGGCATAATAGACTTGCGAAATACCCGCCATCCTCATGGCAGCTAAACACATAGGGCATGGCTGGCCGCTGGCATAAACAATGCAGTCTTCCAGCCGTACCCGCCCCAGCACCTTACCAGCCTGGCGTAATGCCATTAACTCCGCATGTGCCGTAGGGTCACTCAGCGCTAACATCTGATTCGTGCCTGTGGCTATGACTTCATCATTAGAGACCACAAGTGCTGCAAAGGGTCGTCCGCCTGCTTCTACGTTTTCTCGTGCCAGGGCGATAGCCTGCTGTAAAAATAGATTATCTGACATTATTTTGCTCCTGCCGACTTCAGTATTTCAATGATATTACGCTGGCCTTTCTGCTTTGCCAGTGCCAGGGGAGAATCACCTCGTCCATCGGCTAAATTAATATCAGCCCCACCCTGAATAAGCTTAGTGACAATCTGCTGATATTTCTCACTTCCATCACCCAGAACAATAGCTTCAATTAACGCGGTCCAGCCTAAGCGGTTAACATGGTCGACCTCAATACCGGCATCAATCAGGGTTTGTACAGTCTCTACATGCCCGCGCTCGGAAGCCGGGATCAGTGCGGTGCCACCATAGCGATTAAGGCTTTTCAAGTCAGCACCATGATTCAGTGTCATGACAAGGATCTCTTGTAAACCGCGCGCCCCCGCATAGAGATAGGGAGAGTCCTCAATGCTGTCCCGGGCATTCACATCGGCCCCTCTATTAATCAATAACCGTGCGACCTCAACCTGATTAGCATTTGTTGCAGCCATTAAGGGAGTACGCATGCGTTTATCACGTTGTTCAATATCTGCTCCCTGATCAAGGGCTTGCTTTACTGCCGGAACATTGCCCTGCTCTGCGGCATAAATTAATGACGGTACATTATTGTCAGCAAGTGAGGTATTAACAAAACCCAATGAGATACTCAGCATTAGAAAATATTTAACAAATGACGTTCTTCTGACGGCGCAGGTTTTCATTACAACTCCTTAACAAAATGTTAAACACAACATGATAACGTAGCCTTCATATTATCCCTGTAAGTGTAAAACAATATATTCCCAATATGATGAACTGTAAAAACATAACTTACACTTTTAAAAAAGAATATAAAACATAAGATATCCCCTTCACCGTGTAGGGCGTGTCTTATTAAAAGACAGTATTTATACTTTGGTCTAAAAATAAAAACACTAATTTATAAAATTAATTCACTTAAATTTACCCCTCTAAAAAAAGCAAATAAACCCCTTCAGAAAACATATGGTAAACCACTGTTTATAATGAATAAATAACCAAATTACCATTACATTATAATGGTTGATTTTGTTGTCTGACATCACTAAAAATAAGTAAAATTTATTAAACCACACAGAGTTTATTGAATTTAACAGTTGTGCTTAAATTTGGTTTCGTTTAAATTACACCTCGTCGAGAAGAGACTAAATAACGATAAAGAGTCAGCGAGCAAATAACCAATAAGATTATTCTTGCCACCCAGTTTATAAGTAAAAACTGAGAACATTTATTGCATAATAAGTAACAAATGACTGATAAGACTATTCCTATTGGCTGGAGCCAGACAACATATAATTAACAGGGAGTGAATGATATGTTGTTTATGATGCTTAATTATTGATTTAGTTAAATTTGAAAGGCTTTTATTTGTCGCATCTTTATATGTAATGATTCTGTTAATTTTAACAGGCCAATTTGTTATCACTAATTCCTAAGGATATAAAAATGAGTATCAATAAAAAGTTCGCCCTTCTGTCTGCTGTAGTAGCAACTATCATTTGTGGTTCAGCAAACGCGGCACCAGTGGCTGGCGGTAAAGTCACATTTAATGGCGAAGTTACTTCAGGTGCTTGCGCTGTATCTAGCTCAGATTCAGACAAAATTGTTAGCCTGGATACTGTAAAAACCTCTACTTTCACAGCAACAGACCAGCTGGCAAATGCTAAAAAACCATTTACCATCAGCCTGCTTGAGTGCAACACCGAAACTCTGGAAACTGTTCAGATTTCATTTAGCGGACAAACTGTTGAAGGTAAACCTGGCGTATTAGCGAATACCGCAGGTGCCGGTTCTGCGCAGAACGTAGGTCTGCAGTTATTCAATCCAGATGGTTCTACCTTGAATGTTGGTGCTTTGAGTACTGAAATCGCATTGACTGAAACCACCAATATTCCTTTATCTGTTGATTACCGCTCAACAGCTGCAGCAGTAACAGCAGGTAAGGTTCAGTCTGTTGCTAACTTCATGCTGGATTATAATTAATTTTTTAATTGCCACATTGTAATTTAAGAAGTGATTGGTCAGTAATGATCAATCACTTTTATGGAGTCTATATGTTCAAAAAAGTGGTTTTAATCGCTTCTTTATTTGTATGCTGCCAGGCTGTATATGCGGGCGGAGTATCATTAGGAGCGACGCGTTTAATTTACCCGACAGATAAAAATCAAGTCACATTAAAATTATACAATACTGATAAAGATGGAAACTACCTGGTTCAATCATGGGTAACGGATGAAAATAACAATAAAGTTTCTGATTTTGTTGTTACCCCACCACTCTTTGTTATTAAGTCAGGCTCAGATAGTTTATTGAATGTGGTCTATACAGGTGATAAAGGCAAGTTACCTAAAGATAAAGAAAAATTATACTATCTTAATACGAAAGTTATTCCTTCATTAACAGAGGAAGAGCAAAAGATTGATAATGCACTCTTAATCTCAACAACGACTAAAATAAAACTTTTCACCAGACCCGTTGCTCTGGGTGATGATTCATTTAATTCATATGAAAAAATTAAATGCAGCTATGAGAATAACAAGTTAAAAATTGATAACCCAACGCCATTTTATATGAACTTATCAGCTTTAAGTATAAATGGGAAAGAGATATCAAAAGCAGAAACTATTGCACCTGAAGCATCTGTTTTTTTGAACACAAATGATAAAAGTAAAAAATTAACATTCAACTTTATCAATGATTACGGCGTTCAAACAAAAGATAAACAATGTAATTTCAATTAATACCGGAAGTCTGTCAATGCGAATAATGAAAAAGATACTAATAATTGGTTTATTCTCACATATAAACAATTCATATTCGCAAGATTACTTCAACCCTTTATTTTTAGGCTCTGACGTTGATTCCATAGAGGATTTATCCTACCTTTCTGCGGGAAATAATGTAACACCAGGAAATTATTTCTTAAGCCTGAACGTAGGCGATAGCTTTATACAAAATACAAATATTATATTTAAAGAAAACAGCCAGAATAAAGTTAGTGCATGTTTTACAAAAGAAATTGTTGATCTTATACCTTTTAACAAAGAAGCTCAGGGTCGATTAAGTGCAGCACCGGATAGTCAAGAATGCATTGATATTGCTGAATACATCAATGATTTTAGCTATGACGTTGATTTATCTAAATTGACGTTAACGCTATCGATACCACAGATCTACCTGAAATCAATTCGTTCAACGCTCGCAAACGAAGCGGATTGGGATGATGGTATAACTGCATTAATGACTAACTATAATATTAATGGTTCTTATGCCAAAAATAATCATCAGGATGCCTACTCATCTACATTTGTAAACTTAAACAATCGATTGAATTTAGGTTCATGGCGTTTTAACTCGAGTTTTTACTATAATCAAAGTAAAGCAGGTGACATATCAAATCATGAATGGAACTCGAGCAGTATTTTTGTCACTAAAAATATTAATTCAATCAAATCGTCACTGACAATAGGACAAAGTGTCTTAGGTTCATCGCTATTTGATTCAAACACCTTTATCGGTGTTTCACTGGCAACAGCAAATGAAATGCTGCCTGAAAGTGATAAAGGTTATAGTCCAACGATTAAAGGAATTGCAGAATCCAGGTCAAAACTAACGATCCGGCAAAATGGTAATATTCTTTATCAAGAATATGTCAACCCTGGCCCTTATAGTATTGATAATCTAAACTCTGTTGGTACCAGCGGTGACTATGAAGTTGAATTAACCTCGGATCAAGGTGTCGTTACAGTATATACAGTACCTTATTCTTCTTTGCCGAATTTGTTGCGCCAGGGAAGCTTTAACTATTCCGTCGCTCTCGGGCAGCTGGATACTTCGCAAGCGAATAAAAGTGAATTTATGCAAGGTTCACTTGGATTTGGGTTACCGCTGGATACTACATTATATACCGGATACCAGATTGCAAATGATTATTTTGCAGCCGGATTAGGTTTAGGTAAAGATATCGGCAATATAGGTGCGTTGTCTTTTGACTCTATTCAAGCAAAAACTAAAATAAATGATAAAAATTATACAGGTAGCTCATACCGGATTTTATATGCTAAATCATTTAGCGATACAGGTACCAACGTTCAATTAACCGGCTATCGTTATTCAACATCAGATTATTATACGTTCAGTGAAGCTAATTATAAAAATAGCAATAAATATGCCACCAATGACTATCTCGTTGATTTGCGGAATGAGCGTAAAAAAAATAGTTTTCAGGTGAACGTATCACAAAACATGGGTGATTACGGGCAATTATATTTATGGGGAAACATCAACTCATACTGGGGAAGTGATACTAAATCACAAAATATACAATTTGGCTGGAACAAAACATTTACTGAATATAATAATATCATGTTATCTGCCAGCTATAATAAAAACACCTACAGACATGAAACTGATGATATATTTTATCTGTCTCTGTCAATGCCGTTATCTAATGGTATGGATAAAAATAAAATGTATTTGACAAGCAGCACTAACCTTAACAAATCTAAATATAATAACGCCACAAGTTTGTATGGAACAGCTTTAGATAATAAATTAAACTATAATATTTATCAAAATATCAATAACAATAGCCAAAATACATCAAACTTAAATTTACGTTATAAAGCGAATGCTGCTGAGATTAATGCCGGAACCGCATTCTCCAGTAACTCAAGAGAACTGGATTATGGGCTGACAGGTTCTTTGCTGGTTCATAAAGATGGCATTGTATTCGCCAGAGAGGCAAATGACACAGCAATATTAGTCGAAGCCAAGGGTGCAGCCGGAGCGCGATTAGATATGGCCGGTGAGAATATCACGATAAATCGTAATGGTTATGCTTTAGTCCCTTACGCTACGGCATATCACTATAATGATGTCGCAATATCACCAGAAACTTTTGGTTCCGGTTATGATATTGATGGGAAAGTATTGAAAATTGCGCCAACACGTGGCGCTATCAGCAAAGTCGTGTTTGATGTACGTAAAGGATATAATTTCTTAGTTTCGCTTAAATATAAAAATAAACCCATTAAATTCGGTACCTTTGTTATCAACAAGAAAGAACAAACAACATCCATTGTCGATGATGACAGTACCGTATATTTAACCGGCGTTCGACCAGGTTCCCGTTATACGGTCAATATAGATAAAGAGACAAGTTGTAACTTTATTATTGACTATAATGAAAAAACTGGAATGAAAAACATTAATCACATTAACTTAACTTGCAAATAATAAAATATACTTATGACTTATTTTCTCAGGTTTTTATTATTATATTTATCTTGCCTTTCAGCCTATGCGATAGATGTTACCGTTAATTTGAACGGCGGAATTTTAGCGCAAAGCTGTAATGTATCCAGCCAGGATTTAACTAAAAATATTAACTTCCCTGATTTTAACCCAGGGGATTTTGCTCAGGCAGGAGCAACCAGTGCCGAACAACCAGTTTCAATATCGTTAAATAAATGCACCGGTAATGTCGCTAATCTTTCGTATCAGTTTTCAGGAGAGGGCGATACCACTGATCCCACATTATTAAAAGTGACAGGTAAAGGTGGAGTATCTGAAGATGTTCTGGCTACCGGACTGGCAATAGAAATACTGGATAAAAACAAAAAAAAGGTAGCGTTAAATGCTATACAACCACTAAATGAAATTATTTCCAGCGCAACCTATAATCTGAATTTTTACTTAAGATATAAATCAACGAGTAATGACGTTGGTTCTGGAGATGCATCTTCAATCGTTTATCTGGATATTTTTTATGAATAAGTTTTTACTATTTTCGCTTAGTTTACTTCTGATATTACCAGGAGCAGGTTTTAGCGAAAGAGTCACTATTAATATCAATGCCAGCGTTCTCGAACGAAGTTGTACCATTGTTAATGAATCACTGAATTTGACGATTGATTTACAAGGTGGTGATTTAAGACAAAGCCGCCCTGGTATTCCGTTTGCCGGAACACCATTTTCAATAAAACTGACAGACTGTCCTGATAATATTTCATCAGCGAATATCACGTTCACTGGTGAGAGTGATATCGCAATGGGTAATTTACTTAAAAATCTTAATGAAACTGAAAATGCTGCTCAAGGTGTAGCATTAGGATTATATGATTCTGAAAGTAAAAACATTGACATCAGAAACAACAAAGAAATATTAAATATTGACCATGACCTGGCAACGCAAATATTTTATTTTTTCGCTTACTACGTTAAAACAAATGATACCCCTGTAGCTGGAAAGGTCATGAGTATTGTAGATTTCGAGTTAGCTTATGATTAATAAAATTATCATACTCCTTTTGGCTCTTTATACCAGCGATGGTATTTGTGGTGTTTCCGTTCTTGGCACCCGATTTTTAATTAATGATAATATGCAACATCTTAATATCAAGTTGGTCAATGATTATGAGAGTGACTATCTGATAAAAAGTAATGTGGATGATAAAGACTTTATCATCTCTCCGCCACTATTCTTACTCCCAAAGAATAGCAGCAATATCATTACTGTTATTCCAAAAAATAAAAAGCGATACTCTGAAGATAAAATAATTAATCTAACAATTACGGCCATACCAAAGTCAGCATCAAATAATGATACTAACGCAATTTCACTGGCTGTCCGAAATCATTTTAAAATGATTTACCGCCATGCTGAGTTAAAACACAGCGATTTTGATCAACTCAGTATCATTCAAGAAGATAATAAGTGCATTATTAATAATGATTCGAATTTTGTTTTTACAATCTCGTTGTCTAAAAAACCTGAAGACCCGAATATAAAATTGATAAACATAGCGCCGCATGAAAAAAAATCAGTAGAAAATGCCCATCTCAGCCCAAACTGTGAAGGCTGGGTTAATTTTCACAATGAAGATAATGACATCATCAAAACAATAAAAGTAACAAAATAAGCAGAAAGGAATTTAATATGTTTTCTATTAAAAAAAGATTGGCTCTTTTAGCCATAACATTACTTCAGGTCAATCAGGTATTCGCCTATCCTGAAAAGACCGAATATATCAATAGCGGAGGTCAGTCGAGAACCGTTTCCGGTCCCGCAGACCAGTTAGCCTTTGGTTCAATAATATTTAATACTGGCTCAGCTGTTCACAATATATGTAACGACAGAACGGTCAATTATACGCTTCGCAGTATCGTGTATGAACCGGTTGCCACATGGACTGGCCGTATTTTTCAGTCAACCTCAGCGCATACTCCTATCCCTTTATTTGAGTCTGGTGTTCCTGGATTTTCTTTAACGCCTATGGGGGGAAATACTGACCTTGGCTATCCAGCTAACTTCAGCCCATTAGCAACAGCAATCACGACAGTCTGGACGGGAACACAAGGAACTGCCACCCGCCAGGTCAGATTCACGGCAGGAGTCTATTTATATAAAGATGAAAATCGCCTTACAGGCAGCACTATTATTCCCGGGCAAACGATGTACCGCTATCTTTGTAAAGATGGCGAGGGTACGACTCAGGAAGCTTATAATTTTGTTTTTCGCCCAATAACGATTAATGGCGCGGTAACCGGCTGTGCCCCAGTCAATAACGCAGTGGTTATTGAAATGGATAAAATAGCAATGAATACTATTGAAAATACGGATAATTCCACACTGATCGGTACCCGGCAATCAACACTGACGCTACAGTGCGATCCCAATATCAATGTGTCAGTTTCTATTGTCGACTTATCCGATCAAAAAAACAGATCTGAAACGGCGACATTAACAGCAGATTCAACAGCCAGCGGAGTTGGATTTGCCGTAACAGGCCCGGCGGGAAGACGCTTAGTTTTTGGCCCGGACGGATCCGCTGTTGGTGTACCAGAACAGCAAAAATATTTTATCCAGAATTCAGGTAATGCCTCGGCTTCGCGCAATAACCCCGTCAGCACCCAGTTTGGTTTTAGCTATGTGCGTAAACCAGAGGAAGAGCTGAAAGCAGGCAGTGCCAAAGCGGTAATTGGCTTTACCTATTCATATCAGTAAAGATACTATTGAGCCACTCCAGATTATTATCTGTCGTGGCTCATACATTCAGTCAGGGAAGCTTATCAACGCTAACAGTACTGACGGATATTTTCCCTGCGTTATTGTTATAAACAGTCTGTGTCGGGAAGGCAAAATCGGCTTCATGCTGATGAATGATAGCGATCATCTTTAAATACACTTCCTGCTGAATAGCCAGCCATTCGCTCCAGACCGTGGTTTTAGTAAAACAGTAAACCATAATATTCAGAGATGAATCGGCAAACTGATTAAAATAGACCAGCAGTGTCTGATGAGTATCAATTTTTTCGTGTTGCATCAGCATGGTACGAATATCATCGACGATCACACCGATTTTGTCTGCATCGTCATAACGCAGCCCTAATTCAGTAGTGATACGCCGGTTAGTCATCTGCCCGGGGTTTTCTACACTGATTGATGAAAAAATAGAGTTAGGGACATACAAAGGTCGATGATCAAAGGTGATTATTTTGGTAATTCTCCAGCCAATTTCAACCACCGTCCCCTCTATTTTTCTATCCGGTGAACTGATCCAGTCGCCAATATTAAAGGGTCTGTCAAAATAGAGCATGACGCCGGAGAAGAAATTACTCAGAATATCGCGACCTGCCATACCAATCGCGATGCCGCCGATCCCGCCAAACGTCATTAATCCTGACAGACTCATCCCGAAATGTTCACCAAAGAGCAGTACAATAACCACAAAAATACTGGTTTTTGAGATTCTGGAGATCATTTTTGCCGATGTCGGATCGCTACCTTTTTTTATCTGATTTTTTTCCAGTCGATTTAACAACTGAAAAATTTTACTCATAAAAATAAAGGCCATTGCTGCCGTAGTGAAAACATTGACAATTTCAAATGAAATAAATTTGAGATTAAAATCAACGATCGCCATATCGGTATACTGGCTAATAATAAAAATCAAACCGCATAACAGTAAGGTAGAAAGAAGATGAATAAAAATATTACGCTGGTGACGTTGTTTTCTCTTCTGGAAAAAAATAACGACCAGATAGCCAATAAAGAGCAGGGCAATGATACCTGTGCCTATCAGATATTTAATCACTAACGGTTCATACATCCCTACTTCTCCCAAGACATACTGAATGTTTATCTGACAATCTTATACTTATCCCTCTTTCAGTGGCAGACCCAGGGACAATATTCTCTTCTGCACAAGTATACTGAGTTTCCAGAAAACGGGGGCGATGAATCACATTCAATCTTCCCCCGATTGATAGTCACACTTTACTGCCTGGCATAGGCAGCTGCGCGGGCAAATAACTCATCAGATGGACGCACTCCGGTATACAGACTGAACTGCTCCACGGCCTGAATCGCAAAGACTTCCGCCCCACTAATCACTGATTTATGCTTTTCCTGCGCATAACGAATCAACGGCGTTTCGGCTGGTAATGCCACAACATCAAAAATCACTCTGGCAGCGTCAATTTCCTGCGGTAAAAAGGCCAGGGTATCTGCTTCTTTACCGCCAGCCATGCCTAGTGGCGTCGCATTAATCAAAATATCCGCAGTGATGCCATCCAGGGTCCTTTGATGCTGAAAACCCTGGGCTTTAGCCAGCGACTGACCACTTTCATCGTCACGGGCAATAATATAACCATTGGTAAAACCATGGTTTTTCAAAGCACAAGCTACTGCGCTGGCCATACCACCACTCCCTTTCAACGCAAAAGTCATCCCCGCAGCAACCTGATGCTGATTGAGCAAGGTTTCAATAGCAATATAATCGGTGTTATAGCCTTTAAGATAGCCGTCATTATTGACAATAGTATTAACCGAATTGATAACGCTCGCCGATACATCCAGCTCGTCAAGAAAAGGAATACACGCCTGTTTAAACGGCATTGATACCCCGCATCCTCGGATCCCCAGAGCTTTAATTCCCGTAATCGCCCCAGCTAAATCCTCGGTCGTAAAAGCTTTATATAAATAATTCAGCCCCAGAGCCTGGTAGAGGTAATTGTGGAATCGGGTACCGAAGTTGGTGGGCCTTGCGGCCAGTGACATACAAATTTTGGTCTCTTTGGTAATCATATTGATCATAATGTTTCCCTACCGTAGCGGTCGTTGAATGTAGGGAAATAATGCGTTAAAAAGGGGAAATAAAAAATTGATGTATTTCTCCATCCAGAGTTCATCTTTTATGAATATTCAGCGCCTTGAACAGCATTATCAGAAGCTTATCGCCATATTCCCGGAACGTGATGTGTTTATCACCCTTCAGGGACTGGCCGATCTTTTGTATTGCAGTAAACGTCATATGCGTACTCTTATCATTCATATGCAGCAAGCGGGCTGGCTTACCTGGCAAAGTCAGCCCGGCCGTGGGCATAAGGCCCGGCTTACCCTGCACAGCTCCTCACAAATGCTGATACTGGCAAAAGCAGAGCGACTGCTCAGTCGTAATGATATGAACGGCGCTCTGGCGATACTGGGTGAAGACCGGCAGCAACTGGCGCAATTACTGCGTAACAGGATGGGACACAGTATTGAGGACGGTCGTCAGTCACTGCGCGTTCCTTACTATAGAACTTTGCATAACTTGTATCCGGGCTCTCCTCTTCGTCGCTCAGAAGTCCATCTGGTTAAACAGATATTTAGCGGTTTGACGAGCGTTGATGAAAGTACAGGCCAAATCAGTGCAGGGCTGGCACATCACTGGCGTAAACTCAGCCCTTTGCGCTGGTGTTTTTTTCTGCGCCCGGGCGTGTTGTTTCATGACGGTACCCCCTTAACCAGTAAAGATGTTGTCGCATCCCTGTATCGTAGCGCCACTGCACCGTTATTCTCACATTTCCACCAGATTGAACCTCAGGGAGACCTGAGTGTGATTATTGAGCTCACTTACCCGGATGAAAATTTACCGCAGCTACTGGCTGATACCGGTACATTAATCCTGCCCGCAGACCATCATCAGCGGAGCAACTTCGCCTCAAATCCTGTAGGAACCGGCCCCTATCGGGTTACTGAAAATAATGACTGGCATTTAATGCTGACAGCCTTTGATAACTACTTTGGCTTTAGAAGTTTACTGGATGAAATTGAGGTTATTACCTGTCTTGATGCTGCTAATGAAGAAGATCTAAACCGTCCGTTCGCATTATTGAGTTCAAGCATGAGTGATGTTGAATATGTTTCAGCGTACGGAGAACATTTTGCAGAGCCTCCCGCTAATCCGGTACTGGAAAAAGGGGGATATTTTCTGCTCTACGACAGCCGCTCCCCTCTGCTAAAAAATCTCGAACAACGGCGCTGGTTGCAACATATCCTGAATCCGGCTCTTCTTCTTAAGAATCTGCCAGAAGCTATTCGTCCTCTGTGGTCTCCTGCTACCAGTTTACGACCGGACTGGTTCCATACGATATCACCCGGCCCGGCAGATTCTCCCTGGCAGCAACAGGAAGCGGAACAGCCACAGCGTTTACGCCTGGCGTATCATCAACATCACTGGGAGCTTCCCATGCTGGTCGCGGCCTTTCGGAATCTGCTCGCGGCGCACAATATTATCCTTGATACTACGGAGCTACCCTATGATGCCTGGGCCAGAGGAGAAGCCGATGCTGATATCTGGCTCGGCACCGTTAATTTTACGTTGCCAGAACAATGGAATATTGGCGCATGGTTACTGGGGATGTCATTACTTAAGACTTCGGTATCAGGTGGCTGCCAGCAACGTTTTGCCGACTGGCAGCAACAATGGCGCAGTGAAAAGCTTTCATCACAACAGCTGACAGCCAATATCATCGGTGATGGCTGGCTTCAACCTCTGTTTCATCACTGGATGCATCTCGCGGGCTCCGGGCAAACACAAGGGATCCACTTTAATAATCTCGGTTGGTTCGACTTTACCTCAATCTGGATTGAACCTACTCAGACAGACTAATAACCAAGTAATGATATATTCTATGTTTCAGAGGTAACAGCGCAGGTCTGGCTGGGGAAAATAATATCAGCAAAAGGAGAAAGGATTATGGCAGAACGTAATGATGCAATGCCAGCTGAGTCAGGGCTTATCTTAGACGGAGGAATTAACTTCCGTGATTTTGGTGGATTACTCGCAGCAGAAGGTCGACGAGTCAAACCCGGACACTTATTCCGTGCCGGCGATTTACATCAGTTGTCGGAGCGTGATCGTACAACATTACGCGATCTTCCCCTGCGCGTGATCCTCGACTACCGAGATGAAGAAGAATGCCGAATTAAACCGGACCAACTGTGGTCAGGCGTCTCATATTATTCCGTTCCGGCGAATCCGGAAGGGCAGCTGGTCAACGGTAATCTGGAGAAGCTGACAACAGAAACCTTAGCCGAGCTCGATGCCAGGATTTGGATGTGTGATTTTTATCGCCGTTTACCCTTTGCTAACCCGGCCTATCGTGAACTAGTATCGCAGATACTGGCGAAACCCGAGGGAGGCATCGTACAGCACTGTGCTTTTGGAAAAGACCGCACCGGCGTTGGCTCAGCTCTGGTTTTGTTTGCACTAGGGGCTGATGAAGAAACCATTATGGCCGACTACTTACGCACAGGAGAAGTTCTGGCATCTTACCGGGAACAGCTTCTGGCGCAATATGCAGAAACGCTTGATAAACGCGCTTTGCAACAGTTCGGCTATTTGCTGGAAGCTAACCCTGATTTCTTACAGGCAGCAATCCAGGCTATTACCGAACGTTACGGCTCGGCGGCGTCATGGCTGGAGCACGACTATCAGCTTGATAGCGCCCGTAGTGCTGAACTACGAGAGCATTATCTCTACTAATACAGACCGCTATTATGCAGGGGCACACTCTGGCATTGCTCCTGCAAATAACAAAACCCTCATTATTATAATTTAACGAAGTATTCACCTCTCGTAAGAATTATCCCGAACAATACGAGAAATAGTGATTAAAATATAATTCGATCATATGCAAGAATATCCGAAAAACAAAAAAATAACATTTAATAAGCAATGTCCTAGTATAGATAATACAATCCAACAAATCACATTAATTTTATAATAAAAATCTTAAAGCAGTCGATAATACATTCAAATTACAGAATCTTTACAAAAGACCTTTATCTTACAATGGTTTTTCATAACCTATTGTTTTTTAGATGATTAAACCAAGAAAGCAATCTCTGTAAATAACTTAACTTTATCACCAGGATATAAATTTGTTGTATTAGCCTGTTGTACTTAAATTTCTCTTCGTTTATATTTCATCCCGTTCCGAAGAGAGAGATAAATACAGAAACAAAAAACTAAGAAAAATCCATTAATAAGAAAATCCTTAGATTAAAGATAGCGATTTATTATTCAGGCAGATTCTTAGTTAATAAGAAAAATGTAAGAAAAATCCCACTACAATATTTCTTACTTACACTTTAGTAACATAAGGTGAATGCGCTTTTATGTATTTTTCTTTCTTAGCGTTTAGTTCAAATAAATAGTTTTTTTAGTTTCACCAGTACCTGTGAAAATTACATTAATCATCACATGTACGGAAACTGCCCACATTCGCTATTATCATTAATATATGAGGATATATACATGAGCATTAACAAAAAACTTACAGTACTGTCTGCTATCGTTGCTACCCTGATTTGTGGCGCAGCCAATGCAGCTGACCCAGTTGCTCCAGCCGTTAATGGCGGTAAAATCACATTTAACGGTGAAGTTACTTCAGGGGCTTGTGCTGTATCAGGCTCAGATACCGATAAAATCGTTACTTTAGACACCGTAAAAGCAACCACTTTTAAAGCTGCAAATCAGCTGGCAAATGCCAAAAAATCTTTCACTATCAGCCTGCTTGATTGTGAAGATACTGTTGACACCGTTCAAATCTCATTTAATGGACAAACTGTTGCAGACAACGCAGGTGTATTAGCCAACACCGCTGGTGCTGGTTCTGCACAAAATGTAGGCTTGCAATTGTTCAATCCAGATGGAACTGAATTAAAAGTCGGTGCTTTAAGTTCTAAAATTAACCTGACGAAAAGTACCACAATCCCACTGTCTGTAGATTACAAATCAACTGGTGCTGCTGTAACTGCAGGTTCAGTTCAGTCTGCTGCAAACTTTATGCTGACTTATAATTAATTTTTATATTTCTAATATTAGAGGTCATTGGTCAGTCATGACCAATGACCTCTTTGGAGTACCTATGTTAAAAAAAATAACGCTAATCGCATCTTTATTATTCTGCTGCCAAGGTGTTTATGCCGGTGGTGTATCATTAGGCGCCACGCGATTAATTTATCCGATAGATAAAAACCAAGTCACATTAAAAGTATACAATAGTGATAAAGGTTCAAATTATCTTGTTCAGTCATGGATAACAGATGAAAAAAATAACAAAGTATCTGATTTTATTATTACACCACCACTTTTTGTCATTAAGTCAGACTCAGATAATTTATTAAATGTAGTATATACCGGAGACAAAAATAACCTTCCAAAAGATAGAGAAAAATTATATTTTCTCAATACCAAGGTTATACCTTCGCTGACAGAAGAAGAACAAAAAATAGACAACGCACTGCTCATCTCAACAACAACGAAGATAAAGTTATTTACCAGACCGACTAATCTACATAATGATTCATTTGCATCATATGAAAAAATTAAATGTAGTTATGAAAATAACAAACTAAAAATTGAAAACCCAACGCCCTTTTATATGAACCTGTCTTCATTAAGAGTTAATGGAAAAGAAATATCAACTGCTGAAACCATTGCACCGATGACAGCCGCTTTTTTGAACACAACAGATAAAAGTAAAAATTTAAAATTCAACTTTATCAATGACTATGGTGTTCAGGTAAAAGATAAACAATGCAGTTTTAATTAACTCCGGAAGTAAATCCATGCGGGCTATGAAGAAATTTTTATTATTAAGTTTATGTTTACATGTAAATTATTCATATTCGCAAGATTATTTTAACCCCCTTTTTTTAGGGTCTGATGTTGATTCCATCGACGATCTCGCCTACCTTTCGGCAGGAAATAATGTAACACCAGGGAATTATTTCTTAAGCTTAAACATTGGTGAAAGCTTTATCAAAAGCGTCAATATTAGATTTAAAGAAGATAAAAACAAGAAAGTTTCAGCCTGCTTTACACAAGAAATAATTGATATTATCCCTTTCAATAAAGATACTTTAAGTAAGTTAAATGCATCATCCCATAATAATGATTGCATTAATATCAATGAGTATATTAACGATTTTAGTTACGACGTCGATTTATCTAAATTGACATTGACATTACTGTTCCCACAAATTTATCTCACATCACTTCGTTCAACTCTTGCGAATGAATCAGACTGGGATGATGGTATAACGGCCTTAATGACCAACTACAATATTAATGGCTCTTATACTAAAAGTAAAAATATGGATGACTACTCATCTACATTTTTTAGTATCGCTAATAGATTGAACATTGGTTCGTGGCGTTTTAATTCAAGTACCTATTACAATCAAAATAAAATGGGTAAAAACTCATCTCATGAATGGAACTCGAATAGCATTTTTGCTACCAAAAATATTAATGCCATCAAATCTACATTAACCATAGGCCAGAGTGTTCTAGGGTCAAATCTATTTGATTCTAACTCCTATGTTGGTATGTCACTTGCCACATCCAATGAAATGCTGCCAGAAAGTGAAAAGGGTTATAGTCCGACGATTAAAGGTATTGCTGAAACTCGATCAAAAATAACCATCAGACAGAATAATAATATTCTTTATCAGGAATATATAAACCCTGGCCCTTATAATATAGAGAACTTAAACTCTGTAGGAACCAGCGGAGACTATGAGGTTGAGCTAACCTCCGATCAAGGCGTAGTGACAAAATATACTGTTCCTTACTCATCGCTGCCAAATTTATTACGCCATAAAAGATATAATTACTCGGTTGCTATAGGGCAGCTCGATATTTCACAGGCCGATAAAAGTAAATTTGTCCAGGGTTCATTTGGGCTTGGTTTACCTCTGGATACCACAATGTATACCGGTTACCAGATTGCGAGAAATTATGTTGCCTTTGGGCTAGGTTTAGCAAAAGATATCGGTAAGATTGGTGCTTTATCCTTTGATTCAATTCAATCAAAAGCTAAAATCAGAGATAAAGATTATGTCGGTAACTCATATCGTATTTTATATGCAAAATCATTCAGTGATACAGGAACGAACTTTCAGTTAACGGGTTACCGCTATTCAACATCTAACTACTATACTTTTAGCGAAGCTAATTATCAGAACAGCGTAAGATATGATGTCAATGATTATATCGCTTATTCGAGAAACGAACGTAAGAAAAATAGCTTCCAGGTAAATATATCACAAAGTCTGGCCGATTACGGACAGTTGTATCTATGGGGAAATATTAACTCCTATTGGGGAACTGATACCAAATCCCAGAACATACAGATTGGATGGAATAAATCATTCACGGGTTTAAACAATATTATGCTGTCTGCCAGTTACAATAAGAATAAATATAAAAACTTGAATGATGATATGTTTTACCTCTCATTTTCAATGCCATTATCTAATAACACTGACAAAAACAGAATGTATTTAACAAATAGCGTTAGTTATAACAATTCAAGTTATAGCAATGCAACTAGTCTGTATGGAACGACGCTAGATGATAAATTAAACTATAATATTTATCAGACTGTCAGCAATAACAGTCAGGATAGATCAAATTTCAATGCCCGCTATAAAGCGAATGCTGCGGATATTAATGCTGGAACCACAATCACCAGAAATTCTAAAGAGTTTGACTATGGCCTGACAGGTTCCATGCTTGTTCATCAGGGTGGTATTGTTTTATCCAGAGAAGCAAATGATACCGCGATCCTGGTTGAAGCTAAAGGAGCGACGGGAGCTAAGCTCGATAGGTCAGGAGAAAATATAACGATTAATCGCTATGGCTATGCCTTGATCCCTTACGCAACGGCCTACCATTATAATGACATAGCTCTGTCACCAGAATCATTTGGTACCGGTTATGATATTGATGGAAAAATTTTAAAAGTTGCCCCTACCAGGGGAGCGATTAGTAAAGTGGTATTTGATGTACGCAAAGGATACAACTTTTTAGTCTCGATTAAATATAATAATAAACCAGTAAAATTTGGCACTCTGGTCATCAATGAGTCAGATAAAATAACATCCATTGTCAATGATGACAGTACAGTATATTTAACCGGTGTTAAACCGGGATCTCAATACATGGTTAAGATCAATAAAGATAATAGTTGTAAATTTGCCATTAATTATAATGAAAAATCTGACATGAAAAACATTAATAACCTTAGTGTAAATTGCCAGTAATAAAGGATACTTTATGAGTAAGTTGTTCACATTTCTTTTATTATGTTTATCTTGTTCTACGGCATCTGCTATAGATGTTACCGTTCAGGTTAACGGTGGAATTCTTTCACAGAGTTGCAATGTCTCTAGTCAGGATTTAATTAAAAATGTGAACTTTCCTGATTTAAATCCAAGTGATTTTAGTCAGAAAGGTACCAATAGTGCCGAACAACCTGTTTCTATACGCCTGGAAAATTGTACTGGTAATGTCAACAACGTTACGTATAAATTTTCGGGTGAAGCCGATGAAACTGACACCACTCTATTAAAAATAATCGGTAAAGGTGGCGCATCGGGAGGTATTATGGCAACCGGACTGGCAATTGAGATTTTAGATACCAATAAGAAAAAAATCGCCTTAAATACAATCCAGGCATTAAATAAAATAATTACCAGTACTACCCATACCCTGGATTTTTATCTTCGATACAAATCAACAAGTAATGATGTTGGTTCTGGAGATGCATCGTCAATAGTCTATCTGGATATTTATTATGAATAAATTATCGCTATTCCTCGCAGGCTTATTCATGGGTTTACCTGGTGTAAGTTTTAGTGAGGAGGTGACTATTAACATCAATGCCAGCGTTATTGAGCGGAGCTGCACGATTTCAAACGACTCACTAAACTCAACGATTGATTTGCAAACGGGTGATTTAAGGGGAAGTGAAATAGGCGTCCCCTTTGCCAGAACCCCCTTTTCAATCAGTCTGACAGATTGCCCTGATAATATTTCATCAGCACATATAACATTCACTGGTGATAGTGATACAGTCATGAATAACTTACTTAAGAACATTAATGAGACTGACGCTGCCGCCAAAGGTGTCGCATTAGGATTATATGACACCGACAATAATAATATTGACATTAATAATAATAAAAAAACATTCACAATTGATCACGTTTTATCTACGAACACATTAAATTTTTTCGCTTACTATGTAAAAGTGAACAGTGTTTTCTCAGCAGGAAAAATAATCAGCGTTGCTGATTTTGAGTTATCTTATGATTAACAGAATTCTTATATTATTTATGGCCATTTATATTAGTGATGGGTTCTGTGGTGTTTCTGTTGTTGGCACACGCTTCATGATAAATGATGAAATTAAGCACCTTAATATCAAGATCACCAATGATAATGAAAATGATTATCTGATAAAAAGCGCCCTGGATGATAAGGACTTCATCATCTCACCCCCTTTGTTTTTATTGCAAAAAAACACGGCTAATATGATTACGATTATCCCAAAAGAAAAAAAACAGCACAACAAAGATAAAATAATCAATTTAACGCTTACTGCCATTCCAAAATCTACATCAAATGATGACGTTAACTCAATTTCATTGGCTGTCAGAAATCACTTTAAAATAATTTACCGTCATAAAGATCTGCGAGATAGCTCATTGAGTAATATGAAATTAATCAATGAAGATAATCAATGTACACTTAGCAATCATTCTGATTTTGTTTTTACCGTATCGTTGTCTAAAAACAGAAATGATCGGCAGGCTAAGATAATTAACCTCTCTCCGGATGAAAAAATACCGCTGGAGAATACAAATCCTGTATCTAATTGTGAAACTTGGGTTAATTTTCACGATGAATACAATGACATTATCAAAACTATAAAATTAACAAGTAAGCAGTAAGGATCTTATCATGACCTTTATTAAAAAAAGTTTATCTATCTTAGTTATCACATTACTCCAGATTAATCAGGTATTCGCCTTTCCAGAGTTCTGGCAGTATATGAACCATACCACTCCAGTTATTGATGTTTCTGGTCCGGCAGATCAAACAAAGTTTGGTGAGGTTATTTATAACTCGGGTTCCTCCACACCTTATATATGTAATAGTAGCGATGTAAACTACGTTCTTCGCAGCATTGTTTATGAGCCTCTCGCCACCTGGACTGGTCGCACCTTTCAGTCATCCCCAGCACATCTTCCGATTGTTTTATTTGAGTCTGGTGTCCCTGGATTTTCAATATCCCCTCTTGGAGGAAATCTTGAAGATGGCCCCACAGCTAGCTATCTATCTTTATCTGCAGAGACTAAAACCATCTGGACTGGCTATAAAGAGAATAAAGACCGAGTTGCAAACCCCCATAAAATGGTAACAGGAGCCTATCTCTATAAAGATGAAACTCGCTTTACTGGAGAAACGGTTATCCCGAAACAAACAATGTATAGGTACCTTTGTAAGGATGCCAACGGTACCACTCAAGAGGCCTATTATTTCGATTTTCGTCCACTCAATGCCACAGGAACGGTAACTGGCTGCACGCCAGCAAACAGCGCCGTCGTCCTTGATATGGATAAAATCGCGCAAAGTACCATTGAAAATGCCGACTCTTCGACGCTTATCGGTACCAAACAATCCACGTTTTCTTTGCAGTGCGACCCTAATATTAATGTTTTTGTTTCCATTGTTGATTTATCCGATCAGAAAAATTCATCAGATACCGCGACATTAACCGCGGATTCAACAGCCACCGGAGTCAGATTTGCTGTAACAGACCCCAGCGGAACACGTTTGCAGTTTGGCCCTGATGGCTCGGCCAAAGATGTGCCAGGGCAAGAAAAGTATTTAATCAAGAACTCAGGAACAGCCTCTGATTCGCGGCATAACCCAGTCAGTACCCGATTAGGTTTTAGCTATGTTCGTAAACCGGGAGAGGTAATTAAGCCGGGTACGGCAAAAGCGGTTATTGGGCTGACATACTCCTATCAGTAATCTCTTTATTAGCACTCTCTATAGATTAATAACCTATAGTGAGTGCTAGCAGGACGTAGCGGCAGATATCTATAGATATATTCATATCTAAGCGAGATCAATTCTTAAGTCATATTATTCAGATAATTCTACCCTGTTTAGTTCCTTCCTCTGATTTAATCATGTATTGAACCCACCCCACTCCCCGGATATATTAATCACGCAGGCTGCATAACAGCCCGGATAATAATATTAATTTTTGCGTGGTTTAATTTAAAACTCATGTCAGGGACAAGGCGATGGCAGGCGATCATTCTCCGATAATTGGTATCGATCTTGGCACTTCAAACAGTGCTATTTCATGGTTTAGTGAACAGGGGGCTGTATTAATTACGGGGGCTAAAGACGAGCGCCTGACCCCCTCAGTCGTAGGGCTTGATGATGAAGGTAATCTGCTGGTTGGCGAGGCCGCAAAATCCCGCCTGGTGAGTCACCCTCATCTTACTGTTGCCAGCTTTAAGCGTTATATGGGAACAGATAAAGTCTTCACCCTCGGCAATAAGTCGTTTCGTGCCGAAGAGCTCTCAGCGCTCGTTCTGCGTAAATTAAAAGCCGATGCTGAAGTCGCCCTGGGTTGTACCGTTACGCGCGCTGCTATTACGGTTCCGGCTTATTTCAATGATTCACAGCGTAAAGCGGTGAAAGCCGCCGGACAAATGGCGGGGTTGCAGGTTGAACGCCTGCTAAATGAACCCACCGCCGCGGCACTCGCCTACGGTTTGAATGATGCCAGAGAGCAAAAATTCCTGATATTCGACCTGGGTGGCGGCACCTTTGACGTCTCTATTGTCGATATGTTTGAAGGGGTGATTGAGGTGCGTGCCAGCAGCGGTGACGCCTGGCTTGGCGGCGACGATTTTACTGACGTCATACGCCAATGGATGATAAGCCGTTACCCTGAGCTGGTTTCGAGTACTCCCGAGCTATCAGCAGGTTTGACTCAACAGGCTGAAAAGCTGAAACAACAGCTGAGTAGCCAGGATCGCGCGAACGCAAAACTGACTCACGCCGGGACGGAGTATCAGTGGGAACTGGATGAACACACTTTTCATGAGTGTTGTAACGGGCTGCTGGCAAAATTAAAAAAACCGGTGATTCAGGCGCTACAAGATGCGCAGTTTGATATCAGTCAGCTCGATCACGTCATCATGGTAGGGGGAGCCACAAGGATGCCCCTGGTTCGTCAGTTGGTTACCCGCATGTTTAGCCGCTTCCCGCGTAATGAGCTCAATCCGGATGAAGTGGTCGCGCTTGGGGCCGGCGTTCAGGCGGGGCTGATCGCTGAGAATCGGGCGCTGGATGATATTGTCCTGACCGATGTGATGCCCTATTCACTCGGGATCGCCGTCGCCCGCCATAACGGCGATAAAATAGAACCTGGATTTTTTGCTCCACTTATAGAGCGCAATTCATTTGTGCCCGTCAGCGTGATGCAAACTTTTAGCACCATGACGGATAATCAGCGTCATATTGAGGTTGAGGTTTATCAGGGCGAGTCGCGTAAAGTCAGCGATAACCTGCTGCTCGACCAGATGTCTGTCAATGTTCCCGCCCGCAAGGCAGGTGAGGTCAGTGTAGATATACGTTTCACATATACCCTGGACGGTATTCTGGAAGTGGAATGTAAGGTTAACGGTCAGGATGCAACTTCGACGATGATCATCGAAAAAGCGCCGGGAACGCTGAGTGCCGAAGAGATAGCCCAACGCCTGAAAGCACTCGATGCGCTGAAGCAACACCCGCGAGACGTTCCGGAAAATCGCCAGTTAGCAGCAGAAGCCGCCAGACGCTATGAGCAAACGCTGGGTGAAAGACGTCAGATTATCGATCACTACGCCACACAGTTCGAACAGGCGGTTGAAAAGCAGGATTTGCGCTTAATCGCTCTGGCACGAGATGAACTGCGCCATGTGCTGGCTCAGTTTAACGACGGATTGTAATGATGACGACAATTTGGGATGTTCTGGGCATTCAGCCTACAGATGATGAACGAGAGATCCGCCGCGCCTATGCCCGGGAATTAAAGTTACGCCGCCCGGACCAAGACCCCCAGGGATTTCAGGAACTACGAGAAGCCTTTGATAGCGCCAAACGCTATGCCAGCTCAGAAATTCCCCCTGTGCAAGAGCAAGAGCAAGAGCAAGTAACGTTGTATGATTATCCTGAGCCGACACAACCCGCGGACGAGAATCAACAGTTTGCGTCGGAAGCGGTGACTGTACCTGATGTCAGCTGGAGTCAAAATGAGCTCTGGTCCAGGGCGCACAGTCTGAGTATTTTATTGATCAAAGATGAACTTAAAGGGCTGGGAGAACTGCATCAGTATCTTGATAACGAAATCCCTGACGCCCTCGAAGCCTTACAAGCTTTTAGCCTGATGCTGGCTCGCGAGCTCAGTGAACAACCTGGGCTTGATCGTAACCTGCTAAATGAGGTTTCAGCGGTAATGCACTGGCAGTTAGACAGCTATAACTCCTCTCCGCTTTCCCACTGGATTATTCTCGCTCTTGAAGAACAAATAAGCCTGACGGAGCAAGAAAACTACTGGCAAAAACTTTCCTGGAAATACCTCGGTAGTCGTCTGAAACAATTGAAGTGGCGTTTACTAACGGAAAAAGGAGCATCAGTCCCATGGTGGGGAAGACTGATCCCCGATCTTTTCCTGCAATTAGACGCGCAAGTCAGCGAAATACGCCAGCTGCATCCCGCTCTTCAAGAGCGCCTTAATCCTTTACTGTTGAATGAGCTTTCTCAACCTGGTAGAGCAATAACCTGGGAAACCATTATTGCCATTCTTTTTTGGGGTAATACTGCCAGGATAATGGGCCAGATAACACCTCAGATAGACTCCCTCCCTGCATTAATGCTCGTTGTTATTGCCAGTTTTCTTTGGGGCTACCCGACGCTTTTACGCTGGAGTACTACGGGAGGAGTCGCAGAAAAATGTACTCAGGTCTTTTTCTGGCTGGTGTCCGTGGCGTTACTGGTCATAGCGACTTATTATGCCTGGCAAGCAATCAACACATTTCGGGAAGAGAGTCCACGCCCTCAGATAGCCGCCGGCGTTTTGATTCTGGTGATGCTCTCCATCGGATCGGCATTCTGGCAGAACCGCTCTGAGTGGCGAAGTGTTCCCATCATAATCATCCTTACCATCCTGAAGTTCCCAATAGTATTTATCCGTAAACTTTCCCCTTTGGTTAGCCTGCTGGGTCTGGCATTGTTACCCATACTTTATGCCATCATCGTCGATTTCGTTTTCTTAGGTAACTAAAAAATCCTGCGGATCATTGAGATCTGCAGGACTCCCCCGGCAACGCGTATTTTTTATAACGATCGGCTTCTGGCAATATTCTTACTCTTAAAATCGCTACATTTACCAAAGAATAAATCGCTAATTTTACCCCGAACAAGCCACACAATTCACTGCCAACTGGAAATATCACAAAGTCACATCTACGCTTAAAACAGACCACTGAGGCCGGGAGTCACTCAGACTCCGGCTGATGTACTGTTTTCTATCTGATGTAAGGGATATTGATTATGAAACGTCTTTTAACCGCAGCACTGATTGCATCCACTCTGGCTGCCGTTCCGGTTCTGGCCGTTGCTGAGCAGGCACCTGGTGCGGCAGTAGCACATCAACAGGCTGCTGAAACCTTAAAAATTTCTCAGCAGGGTTTTACCGCAGTACAGGATGTCCGGATGGCGCGCCTGGCTATTTTCCAGGGTGAACCTGAGCATGCGGTTAAACTGGCCGATGCCGCGGCAAAACTTCTGGCTGATGACAGCGCGGAATGGAAGACATTTGCCAGAACGGACAAGAATGCAGCCCTTATCGGCGATCAGTACATTGCGATAGACGGCACCATGGGTATCAGTGAAAACTTTATTGCCACGCCTGAAAAACAGGAAGCGATTAAGAAAGCGAATGAACAACTGGCAAAAGACGATCAAAAAGGCGCGATTGAAACCCTGCGTTTGGCTGATATTGCGGTGACACAAAAACTGTATTTGCTGCCACTAAAACATGCTCAGAAAGCGGTCGCAGATGCCCAAAAACTGCTGGGTGAGAAAAAATACTATGAAGCGAATCTGGCCCTGAAAGCAGTGGAAGACAGCGTAACCATTAACAGTAACTCGATTACTGCGGACTGATATCGCGGTGTCGCTGGCAGGCGAGTTACCCTGCCTGCCAGCGACAAAATTCGGGAAAATAGCGGCTCCGCTATAATCAGAACAGAGTGAACGGCGCAATGACCATAAACTTCACATCACGCTCATCCTGGAAGATATTGCCGTAGCCTCCGCTCCAGCTTGGAATGTTAGAGTGGTTGTTGTATTCCGTATAGTGCAGTTTAAACTGGGTTCCCTTCGCGCGGCCATCCTGTATTGTATATACCGCATCCAGGCTGTATGCAGACTCCTTCAGACGCTTATTCGGGTCATACCAGGCATCCGGCGAGGCCATTCTACCCGGCTTCGCGTCCCAGCCATAAACGTAGGAAGCACCGAAAGCCCAGCCCGGCATATCCCAGTTTTTCATGTCATACATCGCGCCAAAAAAGACCGCTTTTTCGCCGTTGGCGTTAAAGTCTGAACGGTTATCCCACCAGACATCAAGACGACCATTCGAGGAAGCGTAGGTCGGGGTCATACGCTGTAAGAAGTAGCCCTGCTGCCCTTCGGCTTTTACCAGCGTGCCTTCCAGACGGAGATCCAGCACGTCGCCAATTTTATACCCCAGGGTCAGCGCTTGCAGCCAGGCGGTGCCATCGTAGATATCATTCACGCCGCCGTCGCTGACTTTGTCACGCGTGCCGTAAAACTGATAGCTGGTACGTAACGGTTTATCCGCAATCGTAATGGGATAGCTGACTTTAGCGAAATACTGGTCAATATAGCCCTGAGCCTGACCGAATGCGCCTTCCAGTATCAGGTCATTTTTAAAATCATATTTGGCGCCAATGGAGTGTAAATAGCTTACTTTGGTTGCCCTGTCATTCTGTAAGAAGTTATCCATCTCAAGATGCCACGGCGCTTTATATTTGTTAGTCCACATATAGGCGAGGTTAAGCGCCCCCGCCTGGCCGTAATCAAAATCGGCGCCTAATTCTGCACCACGATAGGTACCCGGCATAAAGCTCCAGTGCGGGGCCAGCAATGTCGGCCCGGTAGGCTGAATATACCCGCCGCGCGCCCATAAAGGACCCAGTTTAAATTTAGCCGCCGCTTTATACAGGCTAATACCGCCCTTATCACCGGAGTAATCTTCATCGTAGGTTTTATTTTTTTTCGAGAAGGCGATTTCATTCGGGTGACCGCTGTCATGACTTTCCATCATTTCAACCACGGTAAATGCCGCGACATCAAGACCAAACATATCGGCGGCATAACCCGACTGAAAGTCGAGATTGGCATTCCAGGTTGCATGGGAAAGGTTAGTCTTATATTTATCACCATCCAGCGTATCTTTGCGATCCCGTTCACGCTGCCAGTAATAAATACCGCCAGTTAATGTGGAGTCATCAATAAAACCTTCTGCCTGAGCCTGTGGAATAACCGCCCCGGCCGATAGAGTAGTGATAATAGTAATATATAATAAACTATGCTTCCCGTTAAATGCACGCATGACACACCCTCTCTTTTATTTTATAAAAATAAATTAGTTAGTTTTGTTTTTTACTTTTAAATAGAGTATCGAATCGGATTTTTTAAATACGTACAGCATGATGACTGAGACAAATAAAATCACAGTCATCATTTACTATTAATTAACTTAAAATAAAATTGCTAACTTATTCCAGCCGCTAATTACCCAGCGACTGATAATTACCCAACCGAAAACCACGATCCTTAACAGCCTGTTTTAAGGATGCCGACGTCAGAATATCCAGTTCCGTCAGCCGGGGATAACAATAGGCGCTTTCCATCACGATAGTATCGACAAATGACGGATGGCACATCACCTCCAGCGATGACACATTATCCCGGCTAGCCGCATCGAGTATCTGTAAAAACAGAGACTCTGATACCGCTTCACCGTAGAACTCACTGGAAAAAGCCTCACTGCTACGCGGTACTTCCCGGGCAAGAGTATCCTGCTTAATAAGCAGACGATCGATCCTGACAGGCAGACCTTTTTTACGAGCAAAATCGGCGACAATAGGATAAATCGGCGCCAGCATATGGACGTGATGATGGCTATCAATATGCGTCGGCTCACTCCCGAACAGATCGACAAAACGGCGATACTGGCAGTCAAGTTCATGAGCAATTTCATCCAGCGGCAGGCTGCCCTGCTCCGCCATCTGCCAAAGCCATTTCCCCAGACGGCCTTCGCGCGTTAGGCCCGGCATCCCGGAGAGTGGCTCCCCTAAGGTCAGAACAAAATGCATTCCAACCCCTAGGGTAGGTACCGTGCGGCTCAGTTCAACCGCATGGCGAATCGCCGCACCGTTAACCAGTGCCGTGGTTGAGGTGACTAGCCCGTTATTACAGGCTTCAATGATCCCGTAGTTCTGCCCTTTACTCAGACCAAAGTCATCTGCATTTACGATGAGTACGCGTTCCATTAGCCACTCCTGTAAGGATATTATTGTTTCAGCGTTTCAATGGTAGCCGCAAAGTTTGGCAACCACTTCTGGTGGGCGAGCAGCAGTTCTTTAGCCAATTGCTCGGCATCCCGGTCGGAGTGAATCAGCGGGCTTAAATTCAGTGCCAGCAGCACATCGTTCAGCTCTCCGCTAACCGCCGCCTGGCTGGTCGCCACTTCAAATCCTTTAATGGTATAAATTAACCCCAGCACTTTCTCGTCAAAGTGCGTTACCCGCCGCGTCGGCGTTGCCCCTTCACGACCCAGGGTACAGGTCATTTCGACCGTCCAGTCTGCCGGAATATTATCAATATGTCCGCAATGGGGAATATTCACATAATGCTCGGCCTGCTTGTCATTGTAGATAGCGTTAATCACTTCACAGGCCGCATCAGAA
Organism: Klebsiella sp. BIGb0407; assembly: GCF_024807845.1. Taxonomy (GTDB): domain Bacteria; phylum Pseudomonadota; class Gammaproteobacteria; order Enterobacterales; family Enterobacteriaceae; genus JGM124. Next base: position 242,261 of record NZ_JANUEQ010000007.1, on the reverse strand, counting down.
TAATAAGCCCCGCCGCGCAGCTCGAGCTCTTTCGGCTTAACATCCAGATCAGGAGAGTCATAGAGTTTAAATAGCTGCTGCTCAACCTTCTGCACGACCTGGGCGCGTACGCCGCCCTTATAGTATTCCCCCATTTCAATCGCCAGCATCTCTTTCTGTTTGAAGTAATACTGCAGATAAGAACAAGGGATCAGGTTCAGCGCGCGGATAAGCCCCTCACTAAACGGCAGGTCAAAAATATTTTTCACCGAACTGCCGCCTAATCGACCCGATGCAACACCGTCTAGCAGTTCGTCAAAACGCGAGGTGCCGTTAACCAGTACATCACGGACAAACACCAGATGATTCAGGCCAAACAGATCGATGGACAGCTCATCGCTGGCGCTTAATTCCAACACATCAGTGATAAACATTTTCATGCCGATTGGAATATTACACACGCCGATAAAACGTCTGAAGTCTGTATGACGATAGACCGCCTCAGTTACCATTCCGGCTGGATTAGTAAAATTAATCACCCAGGCATTCGGGCAAATTTCCTGAACATCTTTAACGATATCAAAGATAACCGGAATAGTTCGCAGACCTTTAAATAAACCACCGGCACCGTTAGTTTCCTGGCCCAGGTAGCCGTGGCTAAGAGGAATACGCTCATCTTTTTCGCGCGCCTGTAGCTGTCCCACGCGTAGCTGAGTGGTGACAAAATCAGCCCCCTCAAGAGCCGCGCGTCTGTCGAGGGTTTTAAACACCTTCATCGGTACCCCCGCCTTTTCAACCATACGCTGGCAGAGAGCGTGGATAATATCGAGTTTCTCAGCACCGTCCTCCACGTCTACCAGCCACAGCTCGCTAACCGGTAATTCGTGATAACGTTTCAGAAAACCTTCGACCAATTCTGGGGTGTAGCTACTGCCGCCTCCGATAGTCACTATTTTTAGTTTCTGGCTCATATTCCTCTCTCTTATAATACGATGCGTTGGATGCAGCTCACCCTCCATATGAATACGGACAGTGAAGTTAATCTTTTTCTGACGCGGATGAATCCGCTACTCTTGGTTAACGCTAGTTAACTTCTTGCGATAATTATTCGGTGTAAATGAGGTCAGTTTTTTAAATGTTTTAATAAATAAACTCGGACTGCTATATCCTGACTCATAGGCAATATCGGTGACCGAATAGTTGGTAATTTCCAGCTGTTTTTTAGCAAAGTTAATACGAATATCATTAATGAGCTGCATTGGCGTTTTACTGTAATAACGCTGAGTGGCCCGGGTTAAATACTCTTGCGTTTTACCGGAGAGACAGACCATCTGTTCAAGCGCTCCCTCGCCAAATTTTAAATTATCGTGCATCTCTTCAACGGTACTTTTTAGCCACACAGGTACGCTATCCTGTTCCGGCTCCTCGCGATAATGCCGTAAACGGTTCATGGCATAAAAAGTGACGAGCTCGATGAATTCATCAAATTCAGTTTCACGAAAATTCAGTGAAGCGATAACGGACTCAATATAACGAATAAACGAGTTTTTTACTGAGTAAACCTGGGAGGCAACCAGGTCTGGCGGCAGTAACGTCGCGTAGTGTTTCTCAAAAAAACTTTTCTTGATCCCCACGTTAAAGATACGCGTCGCGCCAAAAGAGTAGAAACTTTGGTGATGCGACCCTATTGGAATAAAAACAAAATCTCCGCTCTCCAGCAGGACCCGCTTACCGTTAATCTCCTGAAAATAGCGTCCGGTCAGTACCAGAGTATATTCATAATAATCATGGCTATGCAGACCACTGACGCTTTCCGTTTTATTGTAGATAACCACATGAAAATTCTTGCCGTTGAAAAGCTGGTTTTCTCGTGCGACGGTAATTTCTTTGGTTATCATTTTTGGCTGCCTCATAGGGTCGGGAGTCTATTGTATCTTCTGGTGCAGCTCGATCAATTCACCCACCAGCTCACGAAGCAGTATCGCGGTCATCAGGTGGTCCTGAGCGTGTACCATCACCAGGCTGACTTTAATTTTCCCTTCACCTTCATCGCTTTCAATAAGCTGAGTTTGCACCCGGTGTGCCTCACTCAGTGCGATGCGAGACTTTTCCATCAGATTATTTGCCTCGGTAAAGTCACCAGACTTTGCCTGCTTTAATGCCCCAAAGGCAAAGCTGCGCGCCTGGCCGGCATTAATAATCAGCCCCATCACCACTTCTTCGAGGTCATTATTTTCCGTTTGCTGTTCTTCTATCTCATCCAGATTAAACATCATACTTCCTCATCCGTTGGTATTTCCCTGATGGTTAACAACCTGTTTAGCATCAGAATTTCAGTGCGTTAGCGATATCTTCTTCGCTCTCTTCCTGCTCAATGGTGCTTTGGGCCTTATTCGCGATAACCACAAAGGGTAAATACACCAGGGTCGCCACGCAGAGGTTAAACAGGGCCAGCAGCAGGGCCGCGATACTCCCGTTGGTATTAAAGAAGGCGCCTAATCCAGTCGGCATCGTCCAGGGAGCCATATTGGTTATTGGCGGAATAACACCTAAGCTGTAGGCCGAGACAGTGATTGCCGCTAAGATTGGCGAGATTAAGATGAAAGGAATAAACATCACCGGGTTCATAATAATCGGCAGACCAAACAGAATCGGCTCGTTAATCTGGAAAATACCTGCCGGTAAGGCTAGCTTGGCGACCTGACGGTGATCCGCACGACGTGAAGCAATAAAGATAGCGATAATCAGACCAAGTGTGGCACCGGAACCCCCGAGGAATATGTAAGAATCAAACATCGGTTTTGCCCAGGTATGGAAGGTTTTACCGGCTTCTAGTGCGGCATCGACCGAGCCGTATTGTTGGAAAAGCGCCACGTTTTCCAGTGCCCATGGCGTCATGATGCCATTGTCCAAAGCGGTCAAGGCCAGCGCACCGTGTACTCCAAAGAACCAGAGCAAAGGCACCATAATAACGAAGACCCATCCGACGACTGAGCCCAGTGATGCTAACGGGGTTGAGATGCTATCCATGATGATTTGATGGAAGTTAGTATTCCAGAGCATCAGCACATAGGAGAGACAGCCCATAATAGAGAGAATAATAAAGCCTGGAATAACCGCTGAGAACGAGCGGGATACCGACTCCGGAACGCTGGACGGCAGGGTAATAATCCAGTTGCGGCGGACAATAAAGGTGAAGAGTTCAGCCACCACAATACCGATTATCATCCCGGAAATAATATTCGCCCCGCCTAACCAGTTGGCTCCGACAGCATAGGCATCGTTGACGCTATAGGGCGTCACGGTCATAAAGGCCGCGACCGATAACAGCCCGGCCGCCAGAGAATCCACCTTTCGTTCTTCTGCCAGCGCCATACCAATAAAGAAGGGAGCCATCAGCGACATAATACCTAGCGTACCGTTATAAACATTCCCGCCAATGGTTTTAAAGTGATTGAGAGTTTCAATGGTAGCGGGCTCAAGACGGATGCCCATTGAATAAAAAAACGACCCTTCGCCAAAGCTTAAAAATACGTTATTAATTAATATAAACATTGCCCCGGCGAGGGTGAGTGGCATTAATTTAATAAAGCCATTTTTGATAGCGTTAATATGTGGCTGCCTTCCTATTTTAATTGCAAAAGGAAGGAGTATTTTTTCAAGAGACCCAATAATCTTGCTCATAGAAAAACACCTTATCAATATTATAAGTGTAGGGTTACGATATTCGTATGGAATTATTTTTATTTTCGATAAACAATTAAACCAAAAAGCAATCGCCTTAATTGACTTTCCGGTTTAAATAATCAGCATTTCTATTTTTCTTTTTTAAGCATCGCGACGGCGGCTTTCAACACGCCGAGTCCGTCTATCTTGCCATAAAGCGCGGAGTCGATAACCTCTACCGGTTTATTTGGTAGCAGGCGCTGAAATTCTGGCAGCATATAGCCAATTTGTGGCCCCAGCATAATCACATCTGCCTGTTCACCTTTTTCACTGACGAAGGTCTCTGAAAAAGCCTCTATCACTACCGGAACCTTGTACTTCTCTGCCTGAGCACGCATTTTCGACACCAAAAGCGAGGTCGACATCCCTGCGGAACAAAACAGATAAATATTTTTTTTCTCCATAACATCACCCCTTAATGTTGTTCTTTTTAGTCGATATCATCAGGCTCTGTAAGATGATGCGCTGAGTATAGGGGATCGGATGAGTGGCTAATAACTCACTTTGATTAAAATTGTCTCTCATTGACCTGGAGATCAAAAAATACCGCATATTGGTTTTTGTTTAAATTCTTAAAACAGAGTTAAATGTGAAATTAAATAAATTTAATTTATAAAAAACCAGACAAATAATGATGCAATTGTTTATTTTTATGGAATTTAATGCTATTGAAATCATTAACCCAATTTTGATTGTGCGATCACATGAAAGATTGATGAGACACACCCCGTCCCCCCAGAATCTTGCCTGATAAAGGTGGATAAAGGGTAGGTTTTGGATACAGGAGAAAATAATTTGAGAGTTTGTTCGTCCGGGAATGATTACCGTGAAGCACTGGCACTGGTTGACTACCTGATCGAGAACGACGATGAGAACCCGCTCATTGACTTCCTGGCGAGCAAAATTGCGGACTATGAGGATAATAGCGATCGTTTCGCTGATTTTAATAAAGCTATCTCAGAGATGCCGGTAGGTGTTGCGCTACTGCGCACTTTGATTGACCAGTACAATTTGTCATACGCCGACCTGAAAGAGGAGATTGGCTCTAAATCACTAGTAAGCCAGACATTATCAGGCAAGCGCTCATTAACTATTACCCACATTAAGGCACTCTCTGCTCGTGTTGGGGTAAAACCAGAGTGGTTTCTTTAACTCAGCAATGAGCCACCTTGCTTCAGGTGGCTCACTTGACGGTACAAAAAAGAACGAAAGAAAACGAGCGTATATGTCGAATACAGGGTTAAGGATGAGTGTTATTCAGTCGCTTTCTTTTTTAATTCACCAGCCTCTTCTTTTGTTGCATTCCAGCCTTTTTCAGCACCCTCTTTGGTTGCGTTCCAACCCTTTTCAGTACCTTCTTTGGTTGAATGCCAGGCCTTCTGCGATCCTTCACTGATTTTGCTGGTGGTGGAATCACTTGTTCCTTCAGCAGCATGCTTGGATTTAAGTTTAAGCTCTTCGCCTTCATTCTGCGCCTGATGGAGTTTTTCCTTCGCAGTGTTGGCGTTCTTATGTGCTTCAGCCACAGTCTCATCGGTTGCATGTGTGGTAGCGGCAAACACTGGAGCAGCTAACAGAATTGCCGATAATGCGATGATAGTTTTTTTCATAATAAATATCCTCATTTGCTGTGTACAAGACTAAGCATTGCACAGGATGCTAATGGGATGCTTTAGGAATAACCTGTAAAATCGATCGAGCTTAATTTCGCTGCTTGAGCTGATGTATGAACCCAAAATTTCAGGCGTAAAAAAAGCCGCTCGTAAACGACTTAATTTTCGTACTATTTTTGGTAAAGGGAATTGAAATTATATTGAAAATATTAATTTTCTAGTAACGTAAAAAGATCAATAAACATGATTGGGTGATCTGCTGTTTTATTTTCATCAGTATCGAGCAGCTCCATTCCTTGTTTATGATAAAAATCTATCGCACCCTGTTTTGCATCAGTTATTAAGAATCTGCAGCCAACCATAGGCCTTATATCATCCAACGCCATTAACAGGGCATGCCCAAACAATATTGAGCCGATACCGCTGGCTCTACTTTTTGAATCAACAGCCAAACGTGCAATTTTTATAGCCGGTAGAAACTCGTATCTTTCTGCTCGCGCACAGTCACCTAAGTCGTACTCTTTCAAGTTAACCTGGCTACAGGTGAGTGTAATATATCCTAGAATCTTGTAAGGGAAGCTACACTGAGGAATACCTTTGTCTTCTCTTACATTGTCATCTACAACAACATAAGTCTGCGCTATACACCCGTCCTGGAATAATAATGCATCTTGCTGAAGAAACGTTTTAAGCGGCTGAAACTCTTCGGCGCCGCTACTAAATCGTTTATGGGTATGGAATTGGTTTAAAGGCAGGATCTGTAGATCAGGTTGCATCACTTCGTCCATTTTACCTGGCAACCTGTCCTAAATTTTGGTTAGCCGCGTTTAGCCATTTTTTGACGTAAGGCTCGTGCATCCTGTAACGAACGTTGAGCATTTTCGTTAGGCTTAGATTGACTCATTTGTTTGAGCATTTGCTCGGCATCTTTACCGGTCAGGATAGTACGGCCAAACATACTACTTGTAATTGCCACATGTACCTCCTCAGTTTCGATTACATGATGTTAAAGTTGCTGTAATTTTAATCGAAAAATGACGAGCACGTCAATCCTGTCGTTGGTTGTTTACAGGTAACTCATGGAGAGGTTTTACTACAGATAAAGCCCGTCAGAACGAAAATATCACCCTGGCCAACCCCGCTTAGCGGTGAAGAAACCGCCAGGGTATCAGGTTATTGATACCTGTGCAGATCCAACCGCAAAGAAATGTGGCTGCTCCCCCTCCTCATACTGCATATGCACAATAATATTCTTCCCTCTTGCGCTAATGCTAGATGTTTGCCCAGTGACCACCCCAGGCTGAATGTTTAAACTTAATTGAACAATAGCCGTGCCAGTAATGAATATCTTCTTACTTCGTTATCAGAACAACGCATTTATATCCCCAGGATAACGACGGTAATAATGATAACAGCGGTAAATAATAATCTGCCCGTTTGCGGGGTGTGCCGCACGTTTACTGTCAGTGACATAAGGCGTATGACATGACGGAAATAGATAAAGGTAACCTGGATGAGTAACGATATTTTCCCCAATAAATTCAAAGCGGCGCTGGCCGCACATCAGGTCCAGATCGGCTGCTGGTCGGCTCTTGCCAGCCCGATTAGCACCGAAGTGTTAGGCCTGGCGGGTTTTGACTGGTTAGTGCTGGATGGTGAGCACGCGCCAAATGATATCTCGACCTTTATTCCCCAGTTGATGGCGCTAAAAGGTAGCGTTAGCGCGCCGGTAGTCAGAGTACCGACCAACGATGCGGTGATTATGAAACGCCTGTTAGATATCGGTTTCTACAATTTTCTCATCCCCTTTGTTGAAACCGATGAAGAGGCCCGTCTGGCGGTAGCCGCAACGCGCTATCCGCCGCTGGGGGTCCGCGGCGTATCCGTTTCCCACCGCGCCAATATGTTTGGCACCGTGCCGGACTACTTTGCCCAGTCGGATAAAAACATCTCCATTCTGGTTCAGATAGAGAGCCAGGCCGGTCTCGATAATATTGATAGTATTGCCGCCACCGAGGGTGTGGACGGCATTTTTGTCGGGCCAAGTGATTTGGCAGCCGCCCTGGGCCATCTGGGTAATGCCGGGCATCCTGAGGTTCAACAGGCCATCAGGCATATTTTTGCGCGCGCTAAAGCCCAGGGTAAACCGAGCGGCATCTTAGCTCCCGTTGAGGCAGATGCCCGTCGCTACCTGGAGTGGGGTGCTACCTTTGTGGCCGTCGGCAGTGACTTAGGGCTATTTCGCGCAGCAAGCCAAAAACTTTCAGACACCTTCAAGAAATAATTATTGCCATTGAGAGAGCAGATTATGACAACAAAAGTGGGTTTTATTGGCCTGGGCATTATGGGCAAACCGATGAGCAAAAATCTTCTGAAAGCGGGCTACGACATTGTCGTTTCCAGCCATAATGCAGAAGCGGCGGACGAGCTGGCTGCACTGGGCGCCCAAAAAGCCTCTTCTCCCAAAGAGATTGCTGAGCTGTGCGATGTGGTTATCACCATGCTGCCTAATTCGCCAGAAGTGAAAGCGGTGGTACTGGGTAAAAATGGGGTTATTGAAGGTGCCAGACCGGGTAGCGTATTGATTGATATGAGTTCTATTTCTCCTCTGGCAAGTCGTGAGATCCACGATGCGCTTAAAGAGAAAGGTATCGATATGCTGGATGCCCCGGTGAGCGGCGGAGAGCCAAAAGCTATCGAAGGGACGCTGTCAGTCATGGTCGGTGGAGATAAGGCTATATTTGATAAACACCAGGCGCTTCTCAAAGCGATGGCGGGTTCAGTGGTTCATACAGGTGATATTGGCGCGGGCAACGTTACCAAGTTAGCCAATCAGATTATTGTCGCGGTTAATATTGCCGCCATGTCTGAAGCCCTGACCCTTGCCACCAAGGCCGGAGTAAACCCTGATTTAGTCTTCCAGGCGATTCGCGGCGGTCTGGCGGGGAGCACAGTATTAGAAGCCAAAGCCCCGATGGTGATGGATCGTAATTTTAAGCCGGGTTTCCGAGTCGATCTGCATATCAAAGATTTAGCTAATGCCCTCGACACCTCTCATGGTATCGGAGCCCAGCTGCCGCTAACGGCTTCCGTGATGGAGATGATGCATGCCCTGCGCGTTGATGGACTGGGTCAAGCCGATCATAGTGCATTAGCCTGTTATTACGAGAAATTAGCTCAGGTTGAAATCTCTCGTTAATTGACTATTAGCTCGCTCAGAGATACCGACCGGGCTAACTCATAAACAAGAGCCTCAGCCGTATGATTCGTTAGGTTAATAACTATGAAAATCGTAATCGCCCCAGACTCTTATAAAGAGAGCCTTTCGGCTCCAGATGTCGCGAAAGTTATTGAAAAAGGTTTTCGGGAAATATTCCCGGACGCACGTTATGTGAGGGTTCCTCTCGCTGATGGTGGTGAAGGTACGGTCGAGGCGATGATTGCGGCGACTCAAGGTAAAGAGTATCACGCGCGTGTCACCGGCCCGCTTAACACAAAAGTTGATGCAGTATGGGGGCTATCCGGAGATGGCCACACTGCATTTATAGAAATGGCGGCCGCCAGCGGTCTGGCTCTGGTGCCCCATGACAAGCGGGATCCTTTACTGACGACCTCCTATGGTACCGGAGAACTGATTGCTCAGGCCTTAAATCATGGGGCAAAAAGTATCATCATCGGTATTGGCGGCAGCGCGACTAATGACGCCGGTGTCGGGATGATGCAGGCGCTCGGGGTACGCTTTCTTGACTCTGATGGCCAGGAACTCAGCCCCGGTGGCGGTAGCCTGAATCTGCTTAAACGGATTGATATCAGCAGTCTTGACCCTCGCCTTGCTGCCTGTACCGTTCGGGTCGCCTGTGATGTCACTAATCCACTGATTGGTCCTCACGGAGCTTCGCGGATATTTGGTCCGCAGAAAGGGGCAACGGAAGAGATGATTACCACTCTGGATAAGAATCTGGAGCATTATGCGGATGTCATTGCCCGCAGTTTTGATATTGATGTTAAGCACGCCCCTGGCACAGGCGCTGCCGGTGGCATGGGTGCGACGCTGAAAGTCTTTCTTAACGCGGATTTACGTCGCGGTATTGAGGTAGTCACCCAGGCGCTACATCTTGAAGAGCAGATCCAGGATTGTACTCTGGTTATCACCGGGGAAGGTCGTTTAGACAGTCAAAGCATTAATGGCAAAGTGCCTATTGGCGTGGCCGATATTGCTAAAAAGTACGATAAGCCGGTTATCGTCATTGCCGGCAGCTTACATCCCGATGTTGACGTGGTCTATCAGCATGGTATCGATGCGATTTTCAGCGTACTTTCGGCTATATCGACCCGGGAAGAAGCGTTCAGCGGCGCACCAGATAACATCTACCGCACGGCACGCAACGTGGCAGCCATGATAAAAATAGGCATGTTGCTGGATATCGCACCGCCGGCGCATCCCACCCCGTTATCAGCAAAATCGTTGGAATCACTGCCAGAGAATTAGCGAATAAGGATGAGCGTTAATTGCTCCTGACCCCTCACCCAGCCAGCCTTGCTGCCTGGGTGATTTTCTTGGGGCACAGTCTCAATTTGACAGATAACTGTGGCCTGTACGCAATTAGCGCATGCAAAGGGATAAAATCTTTTTTATCTTAGTTATATAACCCGGAGGGTCTATGGCTGCTTTACACCTCGATTCCAGAATGGCGCAGGATATCGTTGCGCGTACCATGCGTATTATTGACTCTAATATTAATGTGATGGATGCCCGCGGCAAAATCATCGGTAGCGGCGATCCGGATCGCATCGGTGAGTTGCATGAAGGGGCACTGCTGGCCCTTTCTCAGGGGCGGGTGGTCGATATTGATGGCGCCGCCGTCCGCAACCTCCATGGTGTAAAACCCGGTATTAACCTGCCCCTGAGACTCGAGGGAGAGATAGTCGGGGTTATTGGCTTAACCGGTGAGCCTGTAGCGCTGCGTAAGTACGGTGAGCTGGTCTGTATGACCGCGGAAATGATGCTTGAGCAGGCGCGGCTGATGCATCTGCTGGCGCAGGATGCGCGCCTGAGAGAAGAACTGGTGATGAGTTTGATTCATGCCGAGGAGCATACCCCCGCCCTTACGGAATGGGCTAAGCGCTTAGGTATCGATCTCTCCCAGCCACGCGTCGTGGCCGTTATTGAGATAGACAGCGGTCAGCTCGGCATTGACAGCGCCATGGAAGAACTACAGCAGCTGCAAACCAACCTGATGAAACCTGCGCGTAATAATCTGGTGGCAATTATCTCACTCACCGAGATTGTGGTGCTAAAACCCGCTCTGAATTCCCATGGCCGTTGGGACGAAGAAGAACACCGCCGCCGCGTTGAGCAACTGATAACCAATATGCAAGAGGCGGGACATCTACGCTTTCGTATCGCGCTGGGCAACTACTTTATCGGTCAGGGCAGTATCGCCCGTTCCTATCGCACCGCCTGTACTACCCTCGGGGTGGGCAAACAGCGCATGCCGGAGAAACGCTGCTACTTCTATCAGGATTTGGTGTTACCTGTGTTACTCGACGGGCTGCGTGAAGGCTGGCAGGCTGATGAACTTTCAAGACCCTTGCTCAAGCTGAAGGCTATGGACAGTAACGGCTTACTGCTCCGTACCCTGGTGGCCTGGTTTAACCATAATCTTCAGCCACTAGCCACTTCCAAGGCACTGTTTATTCACCGTAATACCCTTGAGTACCGGCTCTCGCGCATCGCGGAATTAACCGACCTTGATCTGAAAAATCTCGATGACAAGCTGCTGCTTTATGTCGCGCTTCAGCTCGATAAAGAAAGATAACGCCGGTGGATGGATGCCTGAAGAACAGGCATCCCAATAGCTCAGTAATTAATTTTCCAGCTGGTAGTTGAGCGTGATTTTAGCATTCAGCAGTTTTGATACCGGGCAGCCCGCCTTGGCCTGCTGAATAATTTTATCAAATTCCTCGGCGTCGACTCCCGCAAGCTTGATTTTGCTTTTAAGTTCAACCTGGCTGATAGCAAAGCCACCATCGACTTTATCCAGTGAAACGATCGCCACGGTATCAATGCTTTCTGCCGTATGTCCTGCCTCACCAAGCATCAGAGACAGCGCCATGGAAAAGCATCCCGCGTGTGCAGCACCGATCAGCTCTTCCGGGTTCGTTCCGGCTTTACCTTCAAATCGCGTATTAAACCCATAAGGCTGTTTATCAAGGGCTCCGCTTTCGGTGGAGATAGTCCCTTTGCCCTGTTTAATATTACCTTCCCAGTGTGCCTGGCCTTGCTTATGAATAGTCATATTGCTCCTCCGTTTGGTTTCACTGTATTCAGTATAGGCTCTGGCTGTCACTTTGCAGCATGCCCTAACCTTTTGCAGAGCATTCTGACCGGCTTAACAATCAACCGGCCAGCGCTCTGTGGAGGGTTAGTATTCGGCTACTTCGCGCGCCATCTCACGGCTATAGCACTGGCTGGCGTTAAGCAACATCCGGGTATAGGCCGTCTGCGCCTGATGATTCACCAAAGCATCAACCGTGAGGGTTTCAAGAATTTTACCGTACTGCATTACCGCCACTTTCTGGCACAGATGGGCAATGACCCCCAGATCGTGGGTCACCATCAGATACGTCAGGTTTGACTCCAGCTGCAAGTCCACCAGCAGATTAAGAATTTCAGCCTGTACCGAAACATCTAATGCCGAGGTCGGTTCATCCAGCAGTAAAATCTGTGGCTCAAGGATCAGGGCTCTGGCGATAGCCACACGCTGGCGCTGCCCGCCAGACAACTGATGGGGATAACGCTCACGGAACTGGCGGCTGAGGCCCACGCGATCCAGCAAGGAGTAGATCCGCCGATCGCGGTCTTTAATATCGTGGATCTGCAACGGCTCTTCGAGAATATCGCCAATGGTATGTCTGGGATGCAGCGATCCGTAAGGATCCTGGAATACCATCTGCACCTGACGGCAGCGGTTTTTCGTCAGCTTATGATCGAGGCGCTGACCATCGATTGCCAGCTCCCCCTGCCAGTGGGTGAACAGGCCCGCCAGGCATTTTAGTACCGTGGTCTTGCCCGACCCGGACTCACCGACCAAACCATAGATCTCTCCCGCCTGCACATGAAGGCTGACATCGTGCAGTACCTGACTGCGCTTTTCCCCTTCGCCAAAGGACAAATTGAGATTTTTTACGTCAATCATCACAGACTCCTTATTCGCTCAGCCAGCTCGCCTGACGCTGTAACACAGGCAGGATCGGGCGACGATGGTGGATTTCAGGCAAGGCGTTGATCAGGCCCTGGGTATAAGGGTGCTGGGCATTATCCAGATCCCTGGCGGCGATAGACTCCACCACCCGACCGGCATACATCACCAGCACCCGATCGCAGAAGCTACGTACCAGGTTAATGTCATGGCTGATAAAGATAAGACCCAGCCCGCGGGACTTAACCAGATCGTCGAGCAAACCTAACACCTGTAAGCGTACAGAAACGTCCAGCGCCGAGGTCGGCTCATCGGCGATAACCAGCTCCGGGTCGGTAATCAGCATCATCGCTATCATGATACGCTGACCCTGGCCTCCCGATATTTCATGGGGATAAAGGTGATAAACCCTCTGAGGCTCGCGAATGCGCACAATATCCAGCATTTCCATCGCCCGCGCTTTCGCCTCATCCTTACGCCCTGGATTATGCGTCAGCCAGGCCTCGGCTATCTGTTTTCCGACACAGACCACCGGGTTCAGAGAGTATTTCGGATCCTGCATAATCATTGAGATCCGCTTACCGCGGATCTTGCGCATCTGGGCTTCATTAGCCCCCAGCAAGTCCTGCGATCCAAACTGTAACTTACTGGCGGTAATGCGCGCGCTCTTCGGATGCAGATGGAGCAGTGCACGCCCGACCGTCGATTTTCCCGATCCCGACTCACCGACAATGGCGAGTTTTTCTTTTCCCAGTTGAAAGGAGACACCGCGCACCGCTTGGGTGATGGCGCTGCCGTTGACAAAGTCGACGCACAAATCGCGCACGTCGAGCAGAGGGCTATCATTCGCTGCGAGGGTCGAGTATGTCACGTAGGCCATCTCCTAAGAAGTTGAATGCTAAGCTGTTGATAAGAATGGCCAGACCTGGAATAGTCACCACCCACCAACACTCCATCATGTAAGTACGTCCGCTGGAAATCATCGCGCCCCATTCAGGCTCCGGCGGCTGAGCGCCAAGACCCAGGAAGCCGAGACCTGCTGCCGTCAGAATAATGCCCGCCATATTCATGGTGATGCGGATAATGACCGACGGAAGACACAGAGGAACAATGTGATGCCAGAGTACGCGAGCCGGAGAAGCGCCCTGTAAGCGTACTGCTGAGATAAAATCAGCCTGTCTGAGTGACAGCGTTTCAGCCCTGGCTAAACGCGCAATCGGTGGCCAGGCGGTAAGGGTAATGGCTATCACCACATGCTCAAGTCCCGGGCCTAAAGCCGCGACAAAGGCCAGCGCCAGGACCAGGCTCGGGAAGGAGATAAAAATATCCGTCACCCGCATCAGGACCATATCCACCTTGCCGCCAAAATATCCGGCACAGACCCCGAGCAGTAAACCAATCGGCCCGACCGTGATGGAAACCAGCAGCACAATGTAGAGCGTGATGCGTGCCCCGTAGACCAGGCGGCTAAAGATATCGCGGCCAAACTCATCGGTACCAAACCAGTGCTGGGCATTGGGTGCCACCAGGACATTATTGAGGTTCTGTACCAGCGGATTATAGGGGGCAATTAACGGGGCAAATATCGCCACGATAATCAGCAGCAAGATGATACTGCCGCCGATTGCCGTAAGGGGATTACGGGCCATTTTAATCGCGAATCCCCAGCAGCGAGACAGCGTGCGTTTGATACGCAGACTCGCCTCACTCGCCTGATTACCCTGCGGCGTATCGAGAGAAATACTCATGATTTTGTCCTCGGGTCGAAGAATTGATAGAGCATGTCAGAGAGCAGGTTGAGCATGACAAAAATGACCCCCACCAGCAGTACGCAGCCCATCACCGCATTCATATCCCCCAGCAGCAGGCTGCCCGTCAGGTATGAACCAAAGCCCGGCCAGGAGAACACCGTCTCAATCAGTACTGCACCTTCGAGCAACGAACCGTAGGCTAATGCCACCACGGTAAGCAGCTGCACGAGGATATTGCGAAAAGCATGGTTCCAGATAACCTGACGCTCGGTTAACCCTTTAACACGGGCGGTTAAGATAAACTCCTGTGAAAGCTGAGCCAACATAAAGCTACGCGTCATTCGGCTAATATAGGCCATTGAATGGAAGCCGAGCAGTGAGGCCGGTAACACTAAGTGATTAATCGCGTTCCAAAAGACCTGACTGTTTCCGGCAAGTATCGCATCAATGGTCATCAGCCCGGTGCGACGCGGTACCACGCCATCCAGCCCAAGTTCCAGACGCCCTGCTCCACCGACCCAGCCCAGCCAGGCATAGAACACCAGCAGCCCTATCATCCCTACCCAGAAAATCGGCGTCGAGTAACCGGCCAGGCTGATAATACGCACAATGTAGTCATAGACACTGTTACGGCGTGCAGCGGCCAGAACACCCAACGGGATACCCAGACCTGCACCGACGATGATTGCCATCGTCGCTAGTTCCATGGTGGCCGGGAACACGCGAATAATGTCGTCAATCACCGGCTTACCGGTCAGTAAGGCATTACCCAGATCACCATGCAGCAGGTTAACAAAATAGATACCGAACTGAGTCATCAGGGATTTATCAAAGCCAAGCTGCTGATAAACCTGCTGGTATGTACTCTGATCGGCATCCGGACCGACGATCGCCAGTACTGGATCGATGGGCATCACGCGGCCGATCGTAAAGGTGAGGATCAGCAGCCCCAACAGGGTTATCACTACCTGCATCAGCCGTTTTGAAAAATTCCGCAAGCGAGAGCCGGAAGCCATAAAAGTCGCACTCATGGTTTCTCTCCTTCAGGTGTTTTATACACCTCACGTAAGAAGGTGGTTGCCGATGGGTGGGATTGATAGTCTTTGACTTCATTACGTATCACTACCGAGTCAACCATCTGCGAGAGGGGTAACAATGCGGGAATCAATTTATCGTAACGGACCTGGATTGCCTGGTAATCCGCGATTTGTTTCTGAGGATCGCGCTCCAACAACGCCTGGTCGATCATTTCGTTGAGCTGCTTATCATAGAACCCGGTACGCCAGCCCTGGAAGTTAGTCAGTTTGGCGGCATCGCTATTATCCGGGTTATACACCAGAGCACGCAGGCTGGAATGAGGGTGAGGCTCCATGCCACTACCGCCACGTCCGACGAGTAACTCGAACTTACGCTCGCGCATCGCACCATAGATCTGGTTGCCGGTGCCGGTAATGATTTTGGCCTTAATACCCGCTTGCATCAGGGTCGATTGCACCGCGATGGCAATATTCAGGAACGGCTGATCGGAGAGGGATCGAATAGTGGTATCAAAGCCATCGGGATAGCCCGCCTCAGCAAGCAGCGCTTTGGCTTTGTCGATATCTAATTTATAGCCCGGATCCGGTAAGGTAGACGGCATACCGGCTTTAATCGGACGCTGATGAAGCACGCCATACCCCGGCATCAGAGCCTTATTGATACCATCATAATCAATCAGATATCTTATTGCCTCACGCACTTTAGGGTTAGCAAACTGCGGGTCTTTCATATTCATGGCAACGTAGTACATAGTGCCACGTTGTACTGCTTCAACCGTCAAATCCGGCTGCTTACGCAGGGCGTTTATATCAGATACCGCCATATTACTGGCGACATCTAAATCCCCTTTTTCAATCATCAGACGTAAGGTTTGTGATTCCTGAAAATGACGCAATACAACGCGGTTCATTTTCGGCTCACCGCGCCAGTAATCAGGGTTAGCCTTCATACGTAAGACGTCTTTAGCCTGCCAGGTATCGAGAATAAACGGGCCAGAGCCGGCTTCATTGGTTGATAACCAGCGATTGCCCCAGTCATTATCCCGCTCATGGCTTTGCACTGTTTTACTGTCCAGCACGCCTAAATTGCCCAGCGCCCCCAGAGAATAAATCACTAATTGCGGATCGTTTGCTTTCGGCAGGACCATTTTAACGGTGTATTTATCCGGAGCGGTGACCAGCTCATCGACATTTTTCTTAGTAAAACCGTAGGATTTCCAGACCGATGCCTGGGCCAGGTTAAGATGCAGGATCCGGCGCATTGACCAGACCACATCTTCGGCGGTTAAAGGATTACCTGAGTGAAACTTCACATCGTTACGCAGGTGAAAAGTCAGGGTTTTACCATCCGGACTCACATCCCAGGTTTGCGCCAGGGCTGGCGTCACACGGTTTAATTGCTTCGGATCTAACTCAACCAGCGAGTCATAGAGATTAACGACAATGCCCACGACTTCGTTACCGGTCATCGCGGCCGGATCAAGGGTCAGCAGGTTATTCATATTCATGCCAATAATCAGCTGATCGTCAGGCGTTTTTGCCTGAGCGCCAGGGCTTCCTATTGCCATGATAAGCGTGAGCAGACACACGCCAAGAATAGCGTTCTTTTTCATATCTACCGCCTGTAGGGTACGTCAGGCTACGCCGAGGTAGCGCGCCTGAACTTATTTATTTAGGTCAGTCGTGGCTGACAGTATTGGCTTCGATATAGTTGAAATTAATGTCTTCGCCCAGTCCCGGGCCTTGAGGCAGATGCACAAAGCCCTGCGCGTCCATAGGGTCGACAATGCTATTCAGGTAGGCAGCGGGTTCGTCGTACTCGAGGAAAGGATGCAGCAGGCCGCGTTCATACCAGCGACAGTTGCGAATGGCTCCGACAACCGCCAGACTTGCTGCACCGTTACCATGCACTTCACAATCCATACCGAACGACTCGGCCAGAGCGGCAACCTTCATGGTTGGCGTAATTCCGCCGACGCCGTTCGATCCGGCACGGAGAATATCGCAGGCGCCCGCTTTAACCCATTCGGCGCGCATATGGTGCTTACCGCCAAAACTTTCAGGACCGACGATAGGGATAGTCAGGTTTTCCGCAAGCCAGGCATATGAGGACATGGAGTCTTCTTCCATCGGCTCTTCGAACCAGGCAAAGTTAAGCTTCTCCAGCTCTTTACCTATCCACAAGGCTTCGCTGCGGCTGTACCAGTGATACCCGTCGATCATCAGGTCAATATCCGGCCCGACGGCTTCACGTACCGCGGCGCAGGCTTTGATATCCATTTTAGGGTTAGGTGCAAAAGAAACCGGCGGCATCCAGGTGTGCAGCTTTATTGCCTGATAGCCGCGGGCGACTAACTTCTCGGCAAAACTGGCGTACTCTTCGGGAGTGGACAGACCCCCGGGCAGGTCATCACCACACATGGTACTGCCGTAAGCAGGAACCTTGTCACGGAATCCACCCAGTAGCTTATACACCGGCATATTCAGTTTACGGCCAATCAGATCCCACAGCGCCTGCTCGACAAATGACAGGGCGCGCTCGGTCAGCTGATGCGCACTCCCGCGCTGCCAGTGATTGAGATCCTGCCAGATACGTTCACGATTGAAGGGATCTTGTCCTACCATCACCTTACGGAAGAAGGTGTTAACCACAAAAGGCCGCACCACTTCAGGGGGAGCAAACGAATAACCCTGGGTACCATCATCGGCAGTAATCGTCAGCATCGCCATTTTAGCCATCCCTTCCGCACCGGGATGAGAGTGACCAGCACTGTCAGAGACCCGTCGGGTGGGATATTGGAAAACGGTGACATTTACTGATTCAATTTTCATTATCAGTCCTTAAGGCAATAAGTAAATCACTGTGCTCACCTGAGATACATTGCATGGTGCAAAGTGGTAAAGCGGCTCGCGTTTATTGAAAAGACGTTTCAATATCAAATATAAGCATTATTTTACTCAACTACTTTAGACAAACACATCTAAGTAGAGACTTATATTTGTGCATTCGCATAAAGTAGTGTTGTGAGTATCACGCTTAACAGGACTATTCACATAAAGAGCGCTCCCGAGAGACTAAAATCCGTCGAAAGTGGAGAGAGTGTCAGTGATGCGTATCGCAAAGCGGGGATTTTAGGAGCGAGTGACGGTGAGAACCCATTGAGCGCTAAGAAGCTTCTTAGCGCGTTTAACTTATGAACCAATTTGTGAATATGACCAACTGGCTCCGTTTATTTCAATGGCAAATAGATGTCGGTGAGCAGTTCATGTTCCGCCACCTCATTCATAAAGTTGTGGTAGTGAAAGAACAGCGGGAAATCGCGCAGTTCTTCTCCGCTCTGCGGTAGCCAGTCGCGATATAGCGATTTAGCCAGCTCGGTTAATGCCTCATGCGACCCTTGATGGCGCAACACTGCACATCGACCTGCCGGGATATCACTGTTTATCACTCCAAAGCGACTCTCTTCCACAATTGGTGAGGTGACCGTTCCGCAAAGATGAAACTCAAATTCATCCGGCGGCGTTAAAGTTGGATCATGGGGCGCAATACCGTATGTCTGGCTGCTGGCAACGGGCGAATATCCGGTGTTTTTTCGCCATTCAATAAAACGAGCCGCCGTTTCATTGATAAGCTCTGGTTGCCCGTGATGAGTCAGCATCGCGATTGATGCCGCGGGAAAATGGATGATGTTTACCTGGCCTTGCATAGGTTGTCTCCTGGCTTTATAGGGTTCAGATATCCGCTTATGCCAGTCCACCCAGGGGGGCTGCTGGCGAAATTGCGTCGGTGACATGCCAAACATTTGCCTGAAAGCCCGGCTAAATGATTCTGCATGCTGAAAACCGGCGTCGAACGCGATATCAGTAATTTTCTCTAACGGATTAAAAGCCAGCCGATAAGACGCGCGTTTTAAGCGCATTATCTGGATGTAACGGCCAGGGGGTATCCCGCAATAACTCGAAAACTGGCGATGGAAATGAAAGGGCGAGAAGTGAGCCACTTCACTGAGTTTTTCCAGTAATAAGGTATCGTCGAGATGGCGGTCAATATAATCAAAGACCTGTTTAAAACGTCTGGCGTAACTCTCGGTTTTATTATCACACATGACTTCCTCCGTGCTGCTTACTATGCTCGAAGGCGATTGAGTTTGCCTGACCAGTCTTGCTCAAATAGCGTTTACCCATAAAGGCACGGTAGTAATCAATAATACAAGGTGACATAGAGGGTATTTTAAGACAGAACAGTCTCAATCTACGCAAGACGAGTCAACTTTTAACCGCGGGTCGATTATTATGCCATTCACTTGCGCTATCATTCTTGCTAAAATATAAATAATTAGCATGCTAATAATTAAACATTGAGATAGGTAACAACCCTTATGCGCTTGCCTCAACGCAATCCTTATGCGCCTCGCGAGTGGCAGCCTCATGAAAAACCCGCCCTGCTCGGTTCGCCTTCAACCCCCATCCACAGTACCTCGAAACGCTTTGCTTTTGGTATTGTCGGTCTGCTGGTGTGTCTGACCGGGGCGATGGGTAATGCCATGGTTTCGGCAAACCTGCAAAATCTGCAGGGGACTTTTGCTGCCTGGTCGACAGAGATTGCCTGGCTGCCTGCCGTCTACGTGATGACCAATATTTCCATCAACTTACTGCTGGTGAAGTTCCGCCAGCAGTATGGTCTGCGCGCCTTCACTGAAGGGTTTCTGGTGCTCTATGTGCTGGTGACCTTCTTTCACCTGTTTGTTAACGATCTCAGTTCAGCGCTGATGGTGCGAGCGGCCCACGGTATGGTGGGCGCCGCGCTCAGTTCGCTGGGGATCTATTATCAAATTCAGGCCTGGCCCGCTAAACATCGCTTGAAAGCGTTAACCATCGGGATAACCGGCTCGTCGCTTGCTATCCCTATTGCACGGCTCTTTTCAACCGAGCTATTACAGCTTGAAGAATGGCGCGGCCTGTATCTGTTTGAACTCGGGCTGGCGCTGATTTCACTGGCCTGCGTTATCGCGCTCAAACTCCCCCCCAGCGACAGGCGCAAAGTGTTTGAGAAAAAAGATTTCATCACCTTTATTCTGCTGGCCCCCGGCCTGGCGCTGCTCTGTGCGGTACTTTCCATGGGCAGGCTCGACTGGTGGTTTGAAGCGCCCTGGATAGGCTGGGCGCTGGCTTTATCGCTGGTGCTTATCGTCAGCGCAATCACCTTTGAGCATAACCGCAGCAACCCGCTGCTGAATATACGCTGGCTTTCCAGCGGCAGTATTCTGCGCCTGGGGCTGATTATGCTGCTGATCCGCATCGTGCTGGCTGAGCAGAACACCGGGGTTATCGGCTGGCTGCAGTATGTCGGCCTGCAAAACGAGCAAATGACTCACCTGGCCTGGTCTATTTTCGCCGGGATCGTCTGCGGGATAATCACCAGCTGCCTGACGCTTAAGCCCACTAAACTGGCCTGGCCCATCATCACTTCGCTGGCACTGATCATGGTCGCCTCGCTGTTGGATAGCCAGTCCAATAACCTGACCCGCCCGGATCAGCTCATGCTGAGCCAGTTCCTGCTCGGATTCAGCAGCGCCTTTTTCCTTGCTCCGGCGATGCTTGCAGCCATTGGTGGTGTGATTGCCGACCAGCGTAATCTGGTCAGTTTTTCGGTGATGTTTGGTATAAGCCAGAACCTTGGCGGATTGTTAGGCTCGGCTATTCTGGGTACCTTCCAGACCTGGCGCGAGAAATACTATTCCAGCATGCTGGCAGACCAGCTCACCACCCTCAATCCGCTGGTCAATGAACGCCTGCAGGCCTATAGCCAGATGTATCAAAGTCAGATTAGCGACAGTGCCTTACTGAGCACTCAGGCCGTTACCCAGCTACAAACCGTCAGCACGCTGGAGGCCAATATTCTGGCTTATAATGATACTTATCTGCTGACTGCGGGTATTGCCGCCGCGACGCTTGTCTGGATTTTATGGCGATTACTACGACTGCGTCTGACCGCACGACTGGCGCTGAAAAAAATCGCTGGCAGTGAATAATGAACGTTAAAACAATGACTAATATTTTATTTCAGGAGTGGTTATGAGCCAGCAGGATGCCGCAAAAGAGCAGGTCAGTATCCGTAATAATCTGCGGATAGTGTCAATTTTCACGGCCGCAGCCATTGGTATCCTTGGCGTACTGGTTATTCTCTACGCCTGGCAATTACCCCCTTTTACCCGCTCAGCACAATTTACCGATAACGCCTACGTTCGCGGGCAAACCACCTTTATCAGCCCCCAGGTTAACGGCTATATCACCGATGTTCCGGTGAAAGATTTTGCTTATGTGAAACAAGGTGAGGTGTTATTCCAGATTGACGACCGGATCTATAGCCAGCGAGTGCATCAGGCGGAGGCACAGCTGGCGATGAAAATCGCGGCGCTGAAAAATAACCTGCAACAGCACAAAAGCGCAGAGGCGGTTATCCTGCGTAACGAAGCGGCGCTGAAAAATGCGAAGGCACAGAGCCTGAAAAACCAGGCTGACCTGAAGCGGGTAAAAGATTTGACCGCGGACGGTTCCCTCTCTATTCGTGAACGTGACGCTGCTCTGGCAAGTGCCGCACAGGGTAGCGCCGATATCGACCAGGCTAAAGCGACCCTTGAGATGTCGCGCCAGGATTTACAGACGGTGATCGTCAATCGTGATTCGCTGGAGGCGGATGTCGAGAACGCGAAAGCAACGCTGGAGCTGGCAAAAATCGACCTGGAGAATACCCGGATTATCGCCCCGCGCGATGGCCAGCTCGGGCAAATATCGGTACGCCAGGGAGCCTACGTCACCGCCGGAACCCACCTGACTTCGCTGGTCCCTTCCCAGCGCTGGGTTATCGCCAATATGAAAGAGACGCAGCTGGCTAACCTGCGGGTCGGACAGTCGGTGAAATTTACCGTCGATGCCCTGGACGGTAAAGCCTATCAAGGCCGGGTCGAAAGTATCTCGCCCGCAACCGGCGTGGAGTTCAGCGCGATCAGCCCGGATAACGCGACCGGTAACTTTGTGAAAATCGCCCAGCGTATACCGGTGCGTATCGAGGTCCTGAGTAAACCTGAGGAATCTGCCCTGCTACGCCCCGGCATGTCGGTTCAGGTGACCATCAATACCGAGGAGGTAAAATGATCCTTCGCCCTATCGCGGTGCTGATAACCACCGTTATGCTGAGCGCCTGCCAGTCGGTGGATGTTGCGCCCGCAAAACCGTCATTGCAGATCCCCACTGAGTGGCGCACCGCTCATGGTGCCGCAAGCCCGGTGGAACAACGCTGGTGGCGCAATTTTCACGATAATCATCTGAACCAGTACGTCGACCTGGCCTTGCGCAATAACAGCGACGTACTGATTGCCCGGGAGCGGGTCAATGAGTATCAGGCCCGCGTCTATGCCTCAGAAGGCAGCCTGTTTCCATCATTGGATGCCGGAATCAACGGCTCCCGCGCGCGCGCTCAATCTGCCGCGACCGGCCTGCCCGTCTACAGCACGCTGTATAAAGGCAGCCTGACCGCAAGCTATGATGTCGATCTCTGGGGCGTGAATAGCAGCGCCGCTAAAGCCGCTGCCGCCACGCTGGAAGCGCAAAAAGCGGCCGCCGCAGCCGCGGATTTAACCGTCACATCGCTAGTGGCATCAGGCTATGTCACCCTGATGGCGCTGGATGAACAGCTGCAAGTCACGGAATCAACCCTGAAATCCCGGGAAGAAGCCTTTAACCTGGCAAAACGCCAGGTGGCCGCCGGGTATAGCTCACAGCTGGAACTGATGCAGTCTGACTCCGAACTACGCTCAACCCGGGCGCAGCTGCCCCAGCTGAAGCATCAGATTGTGCAGCAGGAGAACGCCCTGAGCCTGCTGCTGGGCGCTAACCCGGGAGACGTCGTTCGCAACACCGACTTCGATACCCTGACGCCTCTGAGCCTGCCGTCACAACTGCCTTCAACCCTGCTAAACCGCCGACCGGATATCGTCGAGGCCGAACAACAGCTGATAGCCGCAGATGCGACCCTGGCTAAATCCCGCGGCAACCTGCTGCCATCGATAAACTTAACCGCAACGGGATCGATACAGGACCGCAGGCTAGCCAACCTGCTCGATAACCCCCTCCAGCTCTGGAGCCTGGGCGGCAGTATCCTGGCCCCGCTGCTCAACCGCCAGGCGCTGAATGCCGAAGTGGATATCTCCCAGTCCCAGCGTAACCAGGCGCTCTATAGCTATGAAAAAATAGTGCGAAATGCCTTTGCCGAGGTCAACGACAGCCTCGACGCCATCACCGGCTACCAGGAACAATGGGCCGAGCGGCAGGCACAGCAAAAAGTTGCCCAGGAAACCCTGCGCATCGCCCAGAACCGCTACCAAAACGGCTACTCATCCTACCTCGACGTACTCGACGCCCAGCGCACCCTGTTCTCGGTACAGACTGACGAAGTTAAGGCTAAAAATAACCTGCTGCTGGCGCAAATTGATCTGTATAAGGCGTTGGGTGGGGGGTGGGTTGTGAAATAAGCATTTTGATCAGTAAACTAAGGTCACGTTGTATCGCCATAGACCATCTCCCCGCCTTCAAAACTCCAAATATCGCTTAAGGGTACCCTGGCTGTTGTTCCTGAAAACCAGGGTTATTCCCGCACCAAAATAACCTCAATCCCGGAACGCTGTAGCTCTTTCAGGCTTTCGGCCGGTACGCCTTCATCCGTAATCACCAGGTCAATTCTCTGGGTATCAATGATTTTGTGCAGGCTTGAGCGATTGAACTTGCTGGAATCAGTGACGACGATAATACGCTCGGCAACCTCACACATGCGGCGGTTTAGTCGCGCCTCGTCTTCATTATGGGTACTCACACCGCGTTCGGTATCAATGGCATCGACGCCAAGGAATAGCATGTCGAAGTGGTAATTCTGTAACGACTGCTCTGCCTGGTCGCCATAAAATGAGAGTGACTGACGGCGCAAGGACCCGCCGGTCATCAGGAGTTCGACGCCTTCGGCTTCGAGTAGCGCTGTGCCAACATTCATCCCGTTGGTCATCGCAATAACATCATGATGATGACGCATCATGCGAGCAATTTCATACGTCGTGGTACCGGAGTCGAGGATAACCCGGTGCCCCGGCTGAATAAGCTCCGCCGCTACACGGGCGATACCACGCTTCAAGGCCGTATTGAGGGAACTCTTATCCTCAACCGAGGGTTCACTGGCGGTGGCATTTCCTTCACAGATGAGTGCCCCTCCGTAAGCGCGAACGGCAATTCCCTGTTTTTCTAAAAAAGCCAGATCGTTGCGAATGGTCACCGTCGAGACACCAAACAGCGCAGAAAGATCGTTAACCTGAACGCTTCCCTGCTGCCGTAATCGCTGGATTATCTGCTCGCGTCGTTCACTGGTACCAGTGACGCGCTTATCCGTTGAATAATCGGTGCTGCTCATAGGTGATCCTTTAGTCAAATCTTTCGTTTCATTTCGATTCGCCTATTAATACCTTTCCTTTGCACGAATGCAAGCACTGTCCTCGGATCAACTGTGATAAAGACGGTATTCAGTAACTTTCATTACGTTTCTTTTGTGAAACAGATCTAAAAACCATAATCTTTCGTTTTATTTTCATAACACCTTGATGCAGTATAAATCGAAATGAATCGAAAGATTATAGCCAAATCGAACCACTATGGAGAGGAAAGTGAAACATTTGACAGAAATAGTGAAACAGCACAAACAGGGAACCGCGACAGGAATTTATGCGGTTTGCTCGGCACATCCGCTGGTTCTGGAATCCGCCATTCGCTTCGCAAAGAAACACAATACCCCACTCCTTATAGAAGCAACCTCTAACCAAGTCGATCAGTTTGGCGGCTACACGGGGATGACTCCCGCAGACTTCCGCGGTTTTGTCTGCCAGCTTGCCGACAAGCTTGACTACCCTACTTCGCTGCTGATTTTAGGTGGCGATCACTTGGGCCCAAACCGCTGGCAACATCTACCAGCTGCCGAAGCCATGGCGCATGCCGATGACTTAATCCAAAACTACGTCGCCGCTGGATTCAGCAAAATTCATCTCGACTGCAGCATGTCCTGT
Organism: Klebsiella sp. BIGb0407; assembly: GCF_024807845.1. GTDB lineage: Bacteria > Pseudomonadota > Gammaproteobacteria > Enterobacterales > Enterobacteriaceae > JGM124. The sequence goes on along the minus strand of NZ_JANUEQ010000007.1, from coordinate 216,853 downwards.
GCCGACGACCCGGTGCCATTAACTGACGAAGTTGTCGCGTCACGTGCGGCCAGGCTAGCCAGAATAGCTGAAACCACAGCACAGAAGCATTTTGGCGAATCCTCCCTGGAATACGTTATAGGTACCGAAGTCCCGGTACCGGGCGGCGCACAGGAAACGCTGACCGAGCTGGCGGTGACCACGCCGGAAGCAGCCAAAGCCACCCTGCAGGCACATCGCGATGCATTCGGGACCGAAGGGTTGAGCGCTATCTGGCCACGGATTGTGGGTCTGGTGGTTCAGCCTGGCGTCGAGTTTGACCACACTCACGTTATCGATTATCAGCCGCAAAAAGCAGTGGCGCTGAGTCAGATGGTGGAAGAGTATGACACTCTGGTATTTGAAGCGCACTCCACGGACTATCAGACGCCGCAGGCACTGCGTCAGCTCGTGGTTGATCACTTCGCCATCCTGAAAGTCGGCCCGGCACTCACCTTTGCCCTGCGTGAAGCACTGTTCTCGCTCGCCGCCATTGAAGAAGAACTGCTCACGGCAAAAGCCTGCTCCGGGCTACGCCATATTCTTGAAAACGTCATGCTGGATCACCCGGAATACTGGCAAAACCATTATCACGGCGACAGTAATGCCCGACGCCTGGCGCGCGGCTATAGCTACTCTGACCGAGTGCGTTATTACTGGCCAGACGGGCAAATTGATGAGGCCTTCGAGCAGCTGGTACGCAATCTAGCCGATGACCCTATTCCGCTGCCACTTATCAGCCAGTATCTGCCGCTTCAGTACAGTAAAGTCCGCGCCGGAGAACTTACTGCCACACCGCGCGAATTAATCATCGACCACATCCAGGAGGTAATACGTCAGTATCACGACGCATGCCAGAGTGTTCAGACCCATAAATAATAAGAGGAATTCCATAATGCCCAATATCGTTCTAAGTCGTATTGATGAGCGTTTAATTCACGGTCAGGTCGGTGTGCAGTGGGTTGGATTCGCCGGAGCAAACCTGGTGCTGGTTGCCAATGATGAAGTCGCCGAAGACCCGGTGCAGCAGAACCTGATGGAGATGGTACTGGCAGAAGGGATCGCCGTACGCTTCTGGTCGCTGCAAAAAGTGATAGACAACATTCACCGGGCAGCCGATCGCCAGAAAATTCTGCTGGTCTGCAAATCTCCTGCTGATTTCCTCAAGCTGGTTGAGGGAGGTGTGCCAGTCACACGAATCAACGTGGGCAACATGCACTATGCCGATGGCAAACAACAAATCGCCAAAACGGTTTCCGTCGATGCTGACGACATTACCGCCTTCAGCGGCCTGAAAGCTGCCGGTGTGGAATGCTTCGTGCAGGGCGTTCCGACTGAAACGGCTATGGACCTCTACAAACTACTCTGAGGGATTCGCGATGGAAATCAGTCTATTACAGGCTTTTTCGCTGGGCATTCTTGCCTTTATCGCCGGCCTGGATATGTTCAACGGCTTAACACACATGCACCGGCCGGTGGTTCTCGGGCCGCTGGTGGGTCTTGTCCTCGGCGATCTGCATACCGGTATTCTTACCGGTGGTACGCTGGAACTGGTATGGATGGGCCTTGCGCCGCTCGCTGGCGCGCAGCCACCTAATGTGATTATCGGCACCATCGTCGGTACCGCGTTCGCGATTTCCACCGGTGTTAAACCGGAAGTCGCTGTCGGCGTTGCGGTACCCTTCGCTGTCGCAGTCCAGATGGGGATTACCTTCCTATTCTCGGTGATGTCCGGCGTGATGTCCCGCTGTGATCGCATGGCGGCAAATGCCGACACCCGCGGTATTGAGCGAGTGAACTACCTGGCGTTGCTGGCGCTAGGAATTTTCTACTTCTTCTGTGCTTTCCTGCCGATTTACTTCGGTGCAGAGCACGCCAAAACCATTATTGATACCCTGCCAGCGCGGCTTATCGACGGTCTCGGCGTTGCGGGCGGCATCATGCCAGCTATCGGTTTTGCTGTACTGCTGAAAATCATGATGAAAAACGTCTACATCCCTTACTTCATCATCGGTTTCGTTGCCGCCGCATGGCTGAAACTCCCCGTACTAGCGATTGCCGCAGCTGCTCTGGCAATGGCTCTTATCGATCTGATGCGTAAAGATCCGGAACCCACTGTATCTCAGACCCAGAAAGAGGAGTTTGAAGATGGAATCTAATAAAACCCCCCTGCCGTCGATTACTGAAAATGAAGAGAAAAATCTGCTGACCGGCGTCAATGAAAACACCTATGAAGATCAGACTATTGGTGAAGAACTCACCAGGAAGGACATCAATCGTGTGGCATGGCGATCCCTGCTACTGCAGGCGTCTTTCAACTACGAACGTATGCAGGCCTCCGGCTGGCTATATGGCCTGTTGCCCGCACTGAAGAAGATCCACACCAACAAACGCGATCTTGCCCGTGCCATGAAAGGACACATGGGATTCTTTAATACCCATCCGTTCCTCGTCACCTTTGTTATCGGCATTATCCTCGCGATGGAGCGCTCCAAGCAGGACGTTAACAGTATTCAGAGCACTAAAATTGCCGTAGGTGCCCCCCTGGGCGGTATCGGTGATGCGATGTTCTGGCTCACATTGTTGCCTATTTGCGGGGGCATCGGTGCAAGCCTGGCATTGCAAGGTTCCATCCTCGGCGCAGTGGTTTTTTTCGTGATGTTCAACGTGGTGCACCTTGGGCTGCGTTTTGGGCTGGCCCACTACGCATACCGTATGGGCGTAGCAGCCATTCCGCTTATTAAAGCGAATACACGTAAGGTCGGTCACGCAGCGTCGATTGTCGGGATGACCGTGATCGGCGCGCTGGTTGCGACCTATGTTCGACTCAATACGACACTCGAGATAACCGCAGGAGATGCCGTCGTTAAGCTGCAAACTGACGTTATCGATAAACTGATGCCCGCTTTCCTGCCGTTGGTTTATACCCTGATGATGTACTGGTTAGTCCGTCGTGGCTGGAGCCCGCTACGCCTGATTGGTATCACCGTTGTCCTCGGTGTAGTCGGTAAGTTCGCCCACTTCTTGTAAGTCTCAGGAGTCATAATGTTAGGCATTATCCTTTGCGGCCACGGCGGGTTCGCCAGCGGCCTGGAACAAGCAATGAAGCAAATCCTTGGCGAGCAGCCGCAGTTTGTCGCCGTTGATTTTCCACAAGCTTCCACCACGGCGCTGCTGACCTCGCAACTCTCAGAGGCCATTAACACACTCGATCCCGAGCAGGATGTCGTCTTTTTAACCGACCTGCTGGGCGGAACGCCCTTCCGGGTGGCGTCGATACTGGCTATGCAAAAACCCGGACGAGAAGTGATTACCGGCACCAACCTGCAGTTACTGCTGGAAATGGTGCTTGAGCGTGATGACCTGAGTAGCGAGGCATTCCGCCTTCAGGCGTTAGAGTGCGGGCACCGGGGGCTGACAAGTCTGGTGGATGAACTGGGACGCTATCGCGAGGAAAAGGCGATTGAGGAAGGCATATGAGCATGCTACTGCGTGCTCATCGTGTACTGAGCGAAACAGGCTGGATGGACGACCATCAGTTACATATCAGCGAGGGGAAAATTACCGCCATTGAGCCCATCCCAGCCGGCGTTACGACGCGCGATGCCGAGCTGCTCTGCCCGGCGTACATCGACCTCCACGTCCATGGTGGCGCCGGAGTCGATGTGATGGATGAGGATCCGCAAACGCTCGACACCCTGGCGATGCACAAAGCGCGGGAAGGAGTTGGTGCCTGGCTGCCCACCACCGTAACCGCGCCGCGTAAATCGATTGAATCCGCACTACAACGCATCGCCCGACGAATGCATCACGGCGGGCCTGGCGCACAAATACTCGGCAGCTATCTTGAAGGACCCTATTTCACGCCGCAGAACAAAGGCGCCCACCCGCCGGAACTGTTCCGCGAACTGGAGTTAACCGAACTCGATGCGCTTATTGCCTGTTCGCAAAATACCTTGCGTGTTATGGCGCTGGCACCAGAAAAACCGGGGGCAATAGCGGCTATTCGCCACCTTAAGCAGCGTGGTATTCGGGTGATGCTTGGCCATAGCGCCGCGACCTACGAGCAAACCCTTGCCGCACTCGATGCGGGCGCCGATGGCCTGGTGCACTGCTTCAATGGGATGACCGGTCTGCATCACCGTGAACCGGGAATGGTGGGTGCAGGATTAACCTACTTTCGAGCCTGGATTGAACTCATTGCCGATGGTCATCACGTTCATCCGGCCGTCATGCGTCTGTGCTCCCAGTGTGCAAAAGACCGTGTGGTGCTGATAACCGATGCAATGCGTGCCGCCGGAATGCCTGACGGGAAATATGATATCTGCGGATATGACGTTGAGATGAAGGGCGGGGTGGTTCGCACCGCGTCCGGTGGGTTAGCGGGCAGTACGCTGTCGCTCGATGCTGCGGTTCGCAACATGGTGGCGCTCGCGGGTATCGATGCAGGGACAGCAATTCATATGGCCACTCTGCATCCGGCAGCGATGATTGGCGTTGACGACACGTTAGGCTCTCTCCGCGTCGGCAAACGGGCAAACCTTATTGCTCTTGACGCGGGTTTGCAGGTGCAACACACCTGGGTTCAAGGCCTGGCTATCCCCTTATAACTGTTTCAATGTTTACCTCCTTCCCTGCGTAGCGCGCTACGCAGGCCTTTTATTTCCCTTTCGAAAGCTTACTTTTCCTGTTACCGATCAAAAGAAAGACAAAGTAACACAACTATAGATCACAATTTTCGATTTATTTCATTTCGTTTAATTGAACTTTCGATTTCCTTTCTGTAAATTTCACTTACTGACTTACGTGACAAAGTGAAATGAAACGAAAGGCAATCCATAAGATAACGGAACCTGTCTGACGCTGATTTCACGCGACTAAGGACTGAGTTATGCCTGAAACCTATATTCCCGCCCCCGCCCAGACGGGCACCTGGACCGAAGAAGAGATCCGCCAGCAACCCAGCACGTGGATCCGATCGTTAACCCATATCGACAGCATCCGCCAGAAGATCGAGCACTTCCTCACTCCGCTACTGCAGAAAAAAGATCTGCGCATCGTCCTGACCGGTGCCGGAACTTCTGCCTTTATTGGTGACATCATCGCCCCTTGGCTGGCGCGCCATACCGGAAAAAACTTCGCTGCGATACCGACAACCGATCTCGTCACCAACCCGATGGATTATCTGAAGAGCGACAGCCCCCTGCTACTGATCTCTTTTGGCCGTTCCGGTAACAGCCCGGAGAGCGTTGCAGCTGTCACGCTCGCTAACCAGTGCGTCGCCGAGTGCTACCACCTGGCTATCACCTGTAACGAAGCGGGATCCCTGTTCCAGACCGCTCACAACAGCAGCAATGCCTTCGCGCTGTTGATGCCAGCCGAAACCAACGATCGCGGCTTTGCGATGACCAGCAGCATCACTACCATGATGGCAAGCTGCCTTTCAGTATTCGCACCGGAAGTCATCAACAGCCATACTTTCCTGGATGTAGCTAACCGCTGCCAGAGCATTCTGCAATCGCTCGGCAATTTCAGCGACGGTGTGTTTGGCCGCCTGCCGTGGAAACGCGTGGTGTATCTTGGAAGCGGTGGCCTGCAGGGAGCTGCCCGTGAATCGGCGCTAAAAGTGCTGGAGCTTACGGCAGGTAAAGTCGCCGCATTCTACGACTCCGTTACGGGATTCCGCCACGGGCCAAAATCGCTGGTAGATAGCGAAACGCTGGTGGTGGTGTTCATTTCCAGCCACCCCTACACCCGCCAGTACGATCTCGATCTACTGACCGAACTCCGCCGCGACAACCAGGCTATGCGCGTCGTGGCGATCGCTGCCCACAGCGATGCTATTGTTGAAGAAGGCCCTCATATTCTTCTGCCTGCCTCCCGGGATTTTATTGATGTCGAACAGGCCTTCTGCTTCCTGATATACGCCCAGGTTTTCGCCCTGACCGAATCACTGCACTACAGCAATACCCCGGATACCCCTTCTGCCAGCGGCACCGTAAACCGCGTGGTGAAAGGCGTAGTTATTCATCCATGGCAGGCCTGAGAGGATTAAGAGATGGGTATTATTTCTACGAAGTATCTTCTGCTGGACGCTCAAGCGAAAGGCTATGCGGTTCCGGCCTTCAACATTCACAACGCCGAAACTATCCAGGCAATACTGGAAGTGTGCAATGAAATGCGATCGCCGGTGATCCTCGCCGGTACACCGGGAACCTTTAAGCACATCGCTTTTGATGAAATTTATGCGCTGTGCGAAGCCTACTCCAACACCTACGATATGCCACTGGCGCTGCATCTGGATCACCATGAATCACTGGAAGATATCAGCCGAAAAGTCGATGCTGGTGTTCGCAGTGCGATGATCGATGGCAGCCACTTCCCGTTTGCCAGTAACGTTAAGCTCGTGAAATCCGTTGTCGATTTTTGCCATCTGCACGACTGCAGCGTTGAGGCTGAACTAGGCCGTCTAGGTGGCGTTGAGGATGACATGAACGTGGACGAAGAGAGCGCGTTCCTGACTGACCCGCAGGAAGCCAGACGCTTCGTTGAGCTGACCGGTGTTGATAGTCTGGCCGTCGCCATTGGTACCGCCCATGGTTTATACACCAAACGTCCTAAAATCGACTTCCAGCGCCTGGCCGAAATTCGTGAAGTGGTGAATATCCCGCTGGTACTACACGGTGCAAGCGATGTGCCGGATGAGTTCGTCCGCCGCACTATCGAACTGGGGGTGTGTAAAGTTAACGTGGCCACTGAGCTCAAAATCGCTTTTGCCGATGCGGTGAAGCAGTGGTTTGCCAATAACCCGGAGGGTAACGATCCACGCTACTACATGCGCGTGGGAATGAATGCGATGAAAGAGGTGGTGAGAAGCAAAATTATCGTTTGTGGATCGCAAAACCGCCTGCTGTTGCCTGCCGAAGTCTGAATATTGTCGCATCAGAACCTCATTAAAAAATCACTCTAAGCCTCGCAGGAAATGAAGACGCATTCTTATCCAGGATGCGCCTTCCATTCAAAATAGTTTCAATAAACGAAAACAAGGATCTCTGCTCCATGAAAAAAGTGCTCAATGTTTCGTTACTCGCCCTGATGGTATCAAACAGCGCCTTTGCCGCGAATTACTCGCTGAATAACGAAAATATGGCTATTACCTTCGACGACGCTAACTCGACGACGGTGATTAAAGATACCCGCGCCAACCATCAGTTGTCGCCGCAGGAGCTGTTCTTTCTGACGCTACCGGATGAGAAAGTCATTCATGCTGCTGATTTTAAAATTAAGCATGTCGACAAGCAGGACGACTTCATCCGCATCGATTACAGCCACCAGGATTTCAATGTCACCGTCACGCTAAATCTGCTGAAAGGCAAATACGCCAGCATTGACTACAGTATTGCTGCGAAAGACAAAGCCCGTGACGTTGCGAAAATCACCTTCTTCCCGACGAAGAAGCAGGCACAGGCCCCCTACGTAGATGGCGCAATCAACAGCTCGCCAATCATTGCCGACTCATTCTTTATTCTGCCAGACAAGCCCATCATGAATACCTATGCCTATGAGGCAACCACCAATCTTAACGTCGAGCAGAAAACGCCTGTTCAGCCGGAAACGCCGCTGAGCTATACCGTGTTTTTCGGCACATTCCCTGAAACCAACCAGCTGCGCCGTAGCCTAAACCAGTTCATTGATACGGTACGACCGCGCCCGTATAAACCATACCTGCACTACAACAGCTGGATGGATATCGGCTTTTTCACCACCTACACCGAAAAAGACGTTATCGGACGTATGGACGAGTGGAATAAAGAGTTCATCACCGGACGGGGCGTCAAGCTTGACGCCTTCCTGCTGGATGATGGCTGGGACGACCGTACCGGCCGATGGCTGTTTGGCCCGGCGTTCAGCAACGGTTTTGGCGTGGTGAAAGATAAAGCCGACAGCCTGCACAGCTCGGTGGGTCTGTGGTTATCACCCTGGGGCGGCTACAACAAACCGCGAGATATTCGCGTGTCGCACGCCAAAGAGTACAATTTCGAGACCGTTGACGGCAAACTGGCACTTTCCGGGGCGAATTACTTCAATAACTTCAACCAGCAAATCATTCATCTGATCAAAGACGAGCATATCACCTCATTCAAACTCGACGGCATGGGTAATGCTAACTCGCACATTGAGGGCAGCCCGTTCGCCTCTGACTTTGATGCCTCTATTGTACTGCTCGACAATATGCGTAAAACCAATAAAGACCTGTTTATCAACCTGACCACGGGGACCGATGCAAGCCCGTCATGGCTGTTCTATGCCGACTCCATCTGGCGCCAAGGGGATGATATCAACCTCTATGGTGTCGGTTCGCCCGTGCAGCAGTGGATGACCTACCGCGACGCAGAGACCTATCGCTCTATCGTCCGGAAAGGCCCACTCTTCCCGATTAACTCGCTGATGTATCACGGAATTGTCAGTTCAGAACATGCCTACTACGGGCTGGAGAAGATACAAACTGACAGCGACTTTGCCGATCAGGTCTGGAGCTACTTTGCCACGGGTACCCAGCTGCAGGAGCTGTACATCACGCCATCCATGCTGAACAAAGCGAAATGGGACACCCTGGCACAGGCGGCAAAATGGTCACGCGACAACGCCAGCGTACTGGTCGATACCCACTGGATTGGCGGAGACCCAACGGCACTTGAAGCCTATGGCTGGGCGTCATGGAACAAAGACAAAGCAATCCTTGGCCTGCGTAACCCATCGGACAAACCGCAAACCTACTACCTGAACCTGACGAAGGACTTTGAACTGCCGCAGGGCGAAACCTCCCAGTTCAACCTGAAGCCAATTTACGGCAATAACAATACTATTCCGGCAAACTACAAAGAAGCGGTAGTTATTACGCTAAAACCACTGGAAACAGTGGTCCTGGAAGCCACACCGCTGAAATAACCGCAACGTATGTACTGCCCGGGAACGGGTAGTACATATTCATACTGAAGATAGTGCTCCGGGCCTATTTAGCCACAGAGATACTCATTGTGAGTAGGGTCACACAATGGAATCTTCCAGCAAAACTCAAACGAAATCCTGGCAGGAATATGGCATAAATGATCGTCATTCCTTAGCCGACGAGTAACCCTGCAGCAAGGGTTTATCAGTGTTATCGATGTGCTTTACGACCAGAATTGCCGATTGTTTTTAATCAGTGAAAGGGATTAGGCAAAAATTAAGATGCAAGAAACTTTCATGCTTTCAAGTTACCTGGCGCTGACCGCTTCCCTGCTGGTGGCCTATATCATTTTCGGCATCGCGGGTTTTGGTACGGCATTAGTCGCAAGCCCGGTGATGGCGCTTTATATCCCGGTAGCGAAAATTGTCCCGTTACTGGCACTGCTGGACATGTGCGCGGCCATTGTTAACGTCAGCCGTGATGCTCGCAATGCGCAATGGTCAGAGTTAAAACGGTTAATTCCATTGATGATCATTGGCAGCCTGCTGGGGGCGGCAATATTGCTGAAAACCCGGCCAGATATCCTTTTATTGGCTATGGGAGGCTTCGTCGTTTTTTATGCCCTCTATTCGCTCAGCGGTTTAAAACCAGACCGGCAATTTTCAGCCAAAGCCTCGCTGCCTTTTGGCCTGGTAGGAGGCGTGTTCAGCGCCTTATTCGGCAGCGGCGGCTTTATTTATGCCATCTATCTCAGCGGACGCATTAACAAAAAAGAAGATTTCCGCATTACCCAAACCACACTGATCGGAATGAGCACCCTTAGATGCAGTTTATAAGGCGTTGGGTGTCAATTAGAATTATAACCATTTTTCTAAAAGTTGAAGAGGCTACATATGGTAAAACGCTCTGAAATTAAATTCATAAGACCTTGCCTATCCATATATGAAAATAATAAGGTATTGACCCCAGCTTATGCTTTGCAGTGTTTGACGCAGAAAAAAGTGGTTCAGATAAACTTAGATAATTGCTCTTTACAAAGAATGGAGGAATTATCATCGACATCAACTCTGGAGGATGTAAAACGAGTTGGCCTATTGCCGTTAGTGAATTTATTACGATCAGGAAATATATGTTTAACCGCAATTGGTGTTAATGAAATGCCTGATATATGGGTTGAGAAATCAATGACGGCCTATCAGAACTTTTGCCACCGATTCTGGCCTGGGCATATTGACGATCCCGAAGCGACTTTCAGGGATTACGTCCCAGACTCTGAAAAAAAGAAAATTAACTTCCAGGAACTTTCCGTTGAAGCAAGGACAGTATATGGTCTCCATTATATATCTATGCTTCAAATTCAAAATATAAAATTAAGCTATTCTCATCTCACGCCTGAAAAAAGATTAGAAGTATATCTTTTTAGCATGATAAGCTTCATTGATATGATCAGTGCGTATGATTTGGAAATAGCAAAATATGCTTTTTGGGATCTTGACGCCAACACCATTAACCAGCTACCAGAGAGTATACATACTCGTCGAAAATATATAAAAGAGAATTTTTATAAGAACGGAAGCAATCTTGATAAATGTCGATGGCATGCATTTGATGCGGCGATGGATTTACACTGGCTTACGGGAGCTAATTTCTCAGAAGATATAGGTTCCTTCATCACTTTAAATGGTGTAAATTTTGAGACTGAACACTGGGTTGGAACAAACGACAAAAAATTATATTACATCTCACAAGATATTCATCATATTTACTATGAGGGTTCAGCGATGAAGGCGTTGAGTTCCTGTAGAGAAAATGAGATGACTGCATTTCAATACTGGAAAATTGTTGATAGTCTTTCGCAGTCTGTACTTTTATCCCGTAAATATTCAAAAAAGGAACCAAACCCTAATATTACTAAGTTAATTGATTTGGCTGTAGAAAAAATCGAAAATGATTTACATAATTATTTTTTAACAAGAGATGCCTAAAGTTATCATTATCGAAATAATACGCTTCAGTCCCTTTTTAGCTTTAAGCGGCCAGGTGATTTTCAGAATTGTATCTTAGTCTTGATCTAACATAGACCAACGCATGCAGGATGGTACTCATTGCGTGGGAAAACCATGTCTCACCATTCGCATTTTGTAAGCCTTACTATCGTAGGTCACTAAATTCGGCCTGTCAGTTTGCCACAACAAACTGACAGGCCCTTAACGGAATACTTAAGCCTACACCACACTTTTATACTAACTCAGCCAGCTAATTTCTGGAAAACTCCCGTTTCCCAAAGTCAAAAGGACTAACTCACTTCTCCCTATTCGCATCTAAATAATCCGCCCACTACTGCAGCATCAACCTACGCTCCCCAAAATGTTCCGCCTTATGGATTACGCCGCACGCACAGAGCTACGCTCCTGGTGACTCATCTGCCGCTCTACCGCATCCATTGACTGTAAGTATCCCTGCTCATTCACTTTTAGAGATCTCCCAACATACTGAATATGTCCCAAAGAGGAGATCATCATGCGTAAAGCCCGATTCACCGAACACCAGATTATTACCGTTTTGGAATTAGTCGAAGCCAGTCGAACAGTTAAAGCTGTCTGCCGTGAGGCCGCTATTTCAGAAGCCAGTTATTATAACTGAAAGGCAAAATAAGGTGGTATGGAAGCCGCGGATATCAAAAAAATCAAAGAGCAGTAAGATAAAAACAGGCGCCTCAAAAAAATGTTTGCTGACCTGAGTATTGAGAATCACGCACTGAAAGATGTTATCGAAAAAAAAGCTTTACAACCAGTGATAAAGCGTGAGCTCGACAGTTATCTGGTCTCGCAGTTTTCGATGAACATACGCCAGGCATCTAGGACGTTATCACTGAGCAGGACTGTCTTTTTTACCAACCTGATACCCGGCGAGACGAGTCGGTGATTCAGGCGCTGATGAAAACAACAGAGCTGCTACCCACAATACGGTTTTAAGAAGCTTTTTCAAGTCATTCGTCGGCAGGGAAACGTCTGGAACCATAAGTGAGCTCACCGGATTTACTGCCTGTTAAAACTGAATTTTCAACGTAAAGGAAAGCAACGTTTGCCGGCACGTAATCCGGCTCCGCTAGCTATACCGGAGGCATTTAAACAAAGCTGGTCAATTGATTTTATGCATGACGAGCTGACATGTGGCCGACGTTTTCAGACTTCAATGTCGTCGATGATTTTAACCGTGAAGCTCTGGCGATAGAAATAGACCTGAATATCCCGGCGCAGCGAATGGTGCGGGTGCTGGACAGGATCGTGGCAAACCGTGGATATCCGCTGAAGATGCGGATGGACAATGGCCCGGAATTAGTCTCACTAGCTCTGGCGCAATGGGCTGAAGAGCATTGCGTGATGCTGGAATTTATCAAGCCAGGCAAGCCAATACAGAACACATTTATAGAACGGTTTAACCGAACATACCGGACCGAAATACTGGATTTTTATCTGTTCAGAACAATGAACGAAGCACGAGAAATTAAGGGACGCTGGCTGAATGAATATAACAGTGAGTGGCCTCATGAATCCCTGAATAACCTGACGCCGGAAGAGTACCGGTTGATCGCTGAGAAACCGGAAATCTCAAAAAGTGCGTGGAACTAAAAGCGGTCTACTTACAATACCATCATATATACCAACAACTGTTGGCAGCTGCAGGTTGAAGTCGATTGACCTAGGGAGAGTTAATACAGCGAGAAAGGAAGACAATTACTGAATTTCAGACACAAAAAAAGCCGCTCGTAAGCGACTTATTTTTTCGTACTTTTTGGTGCCGAAGGCCGGACTCATGGTTTAAGGAAAAATGGCTGATATTTATAGATTTTCTGATTGTCGCCGTTCAGCGATATACGGTAAAAGTCCGTGATGGGCGATAATGCTTGGGTCTATCTCACTTACCGTAATGCCGGTATAGGCTGTCCAGCCATGCAGGCGTTTCACATACTGCATCACCTCCGCCGGAACCTTGGGGGAAAAATTAAGCACAATCTCTTCTTCCTCACCATGCCAGAGCGGCAGCGTGGTGACTTCTACATCCGCATGAATGCGCTGCCAGTCAGTCATCCTTAAACCGCAGATTTGCAGCAGGCTCAGTATATCGCCATTTTCGTCATCAAACGGCAAAACCTCAGGTATCACATTCACTTCAATAGAATGTGGCTTAATCTCAGGGATCTGCTTTTTCACTAACTGCTGTATACCCGCTAATAATTTCCCTGCCGCAAAGCGTGGCTTAAACCAGTGCAGAATTTCCCGTTGGAAGTTATCAAGACTAAAATCGTAATATTCCACTGATATTTCCAAACCAATAATTTCATCATCAAAAATATCACTGGAGGAATAGGATTCATTTATTTGAGAGTGAAAAATAAAATCAATTTTTTTATCCATCATAATTAACCTCGAAGAAAATAATAAAAAGGAGAGTGAAGATTATTAATGGCACCCATTAAATATAACCTATTATTCGTGAGCAAAGAACATAATCAATAAAAAATAATTGGTTATCGAACTTCACGCTTTATAAGAACCTATCCCAAAAGGAATTATCGCATAATGCTCTACGGTAATTTCTGAGGGAGAATGTATGGTGTGCAGCAAGTGGCAGATCAGTGATGAACTATGGGAAAAAATGGATCCACTCATTCCGGAGCATAAAACCAACCACCCACTGGGGACTCATCGTAAACGCATTGACAACCGTGCTGTCATGGATGCCATATTCTTTGTCCTCAGGAGCGGTTGCCAGTGGAACGCCCTGAACGCCACCGGGATATGTTCATCGAGTTCTGCACACCGACGTTTCTAGGAATAGCGGGATGCGGGAGTCTTCGAACGCTTCTGGCAAAACGGATTGCTTGCCTGCGAACATCTGGACGGCATTGACTGGTCCTGGCTGTCGATGGACGGTTGTATGAGCAAATCGCCACTGTCGGGAACAAAAAAACAGGCCGTAATCCCACGGACAGAGGGAAACAGGGCGTAAAGCGTAGCCTGCTGACAGACGCCAACGGGCTTCCTCTGTCGCTGGTTGTTGCAGCAGCGAACACGCACGATATCAAACTGGTTGCAGATACGCTCGATGCACTTCAGACGGGGCGTCCGGGGCAAAAACTCAAGCTCTGTCTGGACAGAGGTTACGAAGCTGGCTGAAAGCATATCTACAGAGCCGCTGCTACGAGCCACATAACTAGTTCCGTAAAGAGGAGTCTGAAGCCAAGTAAAGACACTGACTTCAAAGCCCATCGCTGGGTGGTCGAGAGGACTCACAGCTGGATGAATCGCTTTCGCCAGGTCCTGATCCGATGGGAAAAGAAGACCGAATACTATACTAATCCCTAACTATCATAAGCTTAACAACAAGAGTGGCGATAGTTTTGCGATGTGGCCTGCATTGATTTTTTAACAAATGAAAGATTTTAAAGAGTAAATTTATTAAACAAAAAATAAAATAGCCACCAGTTTTTCATGAAAAAGTTGGTGGCTTTAATATTATTTAGTCTGAACTGCATTTTTTGCAATTATACGCATTTCATAAAGCCAGTTATAAAATGCAAAATTACCAGTTCCATTTTTAATCGCCCAAGCCAAATCGCTAGGATTTTTTAAAGTTACTATATTGTAATGCAATACCATTTGACTAGTAAGATCTTTCATCGTTTCAACATTCTTATGAGCGCCAGCATTCCTTGCTGATTGAAGATGATTAAGGTCTTTGAGCGGCAAACCGAATGCTGATAATAGTCTGCTTTTATTTTGTGGATTAAGAGCATTAATCAAACTAACGATTTTATCTCTGTCTCCCCAAGTAGGTTCACGCCGCATAAAAAAATTCATATGCCCGGTAGCTGAACAGGATTGACCTGCTTTAGAAGCTTCAAAGCCAATTCTTTGCCATGAATTGTCCGAGGTAGTACTGCGCGGAACAACTACGCTCTTGTCTAAGCAGGCACCTCCGCGACATGATTGATGTAAAAGCCTACGACAAAAAAGGCACCATGTTTGCCACAAATCAGACATTAAAGCTTCAGTCAACCTATTCAATGTCCATTCGTCTATCGTTCCCTTGGCCCTCTCGTCCCTCAAAGTATCAAAACGACGCTGATGAACGTTACATTTAACGAGTAAACTCCTATATAAATAATTCATAAATTACTCGCTTATAAGAATGCTTTGATTAATTCTTTTACACGAGTTGTTCTTTGCAACTGCTTAGTAGTTGTCGACAAGCATGATTCAACATAATCTTTGTATGAGCCATCCTCATCCTGAACCTCATGCGCTTCAGCCATCAAAAGCAATGTAGGAACAACTTTATCAGCGTCAGGCTTAAAATTAATATCAGCCTCGAAACCTAATTCATTTTCGAGTGAATCACTTCCAGGAAGCCCAAATTTTAAAGCAATAATTGCACAAAATAGCGAATGAATTACATAAGATTTCATCATAAATGAATCTCTAAGAATTGAAAAATCACCCTTCAAAAGATTAAAGAAATAATCAATTTTCTCATCAAACTCAGTTTCCTCCGCAAAATTTAAATCGAATTTCTTATAAATATTTTCGATAGTTGTGGCTGATTTACTAGTAATACCTCTATCTAAAACGACTGCTAAATCTGCAATAAATTCAGCATCGCCCATGCGAGCCAGCACTTTCGGCGAAAGTATTCCGTAAATTTCTAAAAGCTCAGCATGCTGATCTGCTTTTTCAACAATGAACCATTTGAACTTGCCTTGATATTGAGAATGCCTTTTCTCTGCTGAGGATAATGGTGAAGTATAAGCATTCATCCTTCTGAACATTTCAAGTAATTCAGACCTACTGGCTGAGTAAACAGTTGATGTTTCCACTTGAAAGCTAATGAAATTTCTTTTTGCTTCTTCGGGAAGATCTCTAAATCTCATTCCAGAGTAGTTTCTTGAAGCAGAAGTAAGCGAGAATTTATTTTTATAGAAATCGATAATTGTTGTTACACGTTGCTGACCATCAACTATTTCTTTAATAGGCCTTTCATTTGCTTTGTCAAAAGCTTGATAAAGATATATTTTTGGGAAAGGGTAATTTTCAAGTATTGTATCTATAAAGTAACTTTTTGCATAATCGGGCCAAATCCCGCTACCTCTTTGATAATCCTTATTAATTACAAGCTCTTTTCTTTCGAGCATTGAAACCATATCAATTAAAGTAATTTGTCCGACATTAGTGTTCATAGTAACCTCTCACTTTTTATAAAATTTTATTATAAATCCACATCCATAGAGACGATAACCTTACCTACCACATCCACTTTTGTAACATCATAAACATAAAACCTACCTCGATTACTTATTTTTATTTTACCTTCTGGAATTAAAATCACATCATATATATCCAGAGAACTATCAATTGATAAAAGCCATTTCCCATTGCTGATTTTTTTCCACCTTTAACTAGCCAATGCAAATCGGTCCCAGTGTCGAGAGCGCACTTTATTATCACATTCCCGCGAACACTGTTGCGCTGAGACCATGCATTTACATTGTTTGACGGCACATTGAGAGCTTCTGCCAATGCGCGTTGTGTTGTAACGCCATAAGCAGAAAGTAGTCTCTCAATTACCTCTTGAGCACTCGACTGGATGTTAGACATACCGAATTAACCACAAAAGTAGTTTGCATAAGCACAATTGTGATCTAACGTAGGTACACACCACATGTAACACCGTAGAACACACCATTTAACCGGAGATACTGCGTCATGCATATTGAAAATGCAAACATTCAGAACGCATTTGACTTAGAGGCTATCCCAATAGGATTTTATTCCATACGATAAGACCACAGGCAAAATGCAACATGGCCTCGTAATTTTCGGTCTTCTTTTCCCATCGGGTCAAAACCCGGAGAAAGCGATTCATCCAGCTGTGAGTCCTCTCGACAACCCAGCGATGGGCTTTGAAGTCGGTGTATTTACTTGCTTCAGACTCCTCTTTACGAGACTGGATATGTGGCTCGTAGCGGCGGCTCTGTAGATATATTTTCAGCCAGCCAGCTTCGTAACCTCTGTCCAGACAGAGCTTGAGTTTTTGCCCCGGACGCCCCGTCTGAAGTGCATCGAGCGTATCTGCAACCAGTTTGATATCGTGCGTGTTCGCTGCTGCAACAACCAGCGACAGAGGAAGCCCGTTGGCGTCTGTCAGCAGGCTACGCTTTACGCCCTGTTTCCCTCTGTCCGTGGGATTACGGCCTGTTTTTTATTCCCGACAGTGGGGATTTGGTCATACAACCGTCCATCGACAGCCAGGACCAGTCAATGCCGTCCAGATGTTCGCAGGCAAGAAATCCGTTTTGCCAGAAGCGTTAGAAGACTACCGCATCGCGCCATTCCTGGAAGCGTCGGTGTGCAGAACATGATGAACATATCCCGGTGGCGTTCAGGGCGTTCCACTGGCAACCGCTCCTGAGGACAAAGAACATGGCATCCATGGCAGCACGGTTGTCAACGCGTTTACGATGAGTCCCCAGTGGGTGGCTAGTTTTATGCTCCGGGATAAGTGGAGCCATTTTTTCCCATAGTTCATCGCTGATCTGCCACTTGCTGCCCGCCATACATTCTCCTCAGAAATTACCGTAACGTATTATACGACAATCCCTTTTGGGATAGGCTCTAAGTATCAATATCGTAGGAAATAATACAAAAGGTGATCATTGCCCAACATTTTCTCGACAGAATGCCCTGTTCTTATCGATAAATACGACAAGATATAGCCCTGAAAGGTAGAAGTTAAAATCTTTAATTAACAATGAATTAAGTTTATTCCCCAGATTGTGCGCCTATAGGGAAAGAAAATGGGGAATCACATAGCGAAGAGATTCATTCCCCGTAAAGCGCTTGATTCACTGTACGGGGAGAAAGGAATAGCAGGCGCGTATCGCCTTAAAGGGGTGAGCCTGAGCCATCGGCCAAGAGAAAAAGGGCTCAGATATGAAACGCGATGCGCTTTCCAGTGGGTAATTCAACATCCAAGCTAAGCTTGCCGCCCATTGCTTCAATATAGCGCTTCAGTGTGGCCAGTTTCAGGTCATTACCCCGCTGCTCCAGCTGGGTGATGGCTGGCTGGCTAACGCCCATCATTTCCGCCACATACTTCTGCGAAAGCTGAAGCTCTTCACGCATCATCTGTAAGCCGACCTCAAGGATCATTTCATCCGACATCTCTTTGATTCTGGCCTGGCTTTCAGGAGAGCGTGCGGCAATCACATCGTCTAGTGTTCTCATTGGTTTATCTCCAGATTTTGCAGGTGCGCGGCAAACTCATCTTCAGCAATACGGATCAGTTTCTCATAAAATCGTTTGTCATTGCTCTTATCCCCGGCACAAAGCACAATCGCCCGGCGAATCGGGTCAAAGGCATAAAATGCGCGTATCGGCTGCCCGGAAAACTGAATACGCAGCTCCTTCATATTCTTGTATCGCGAGCCTTTGAGCGTATCCGCATAGGGCCTTGGCAGCTCAGGGCCATACACCTGTAACTTGCCCAAATCTGCCAGCACTTTTTCCTGAAGCGCGTCATCCTGTTCGCTTAGCCAATCATCAAAGCGTTGGCTAAAAAGTACTGTCCACATACCATCCACTTATAAGCTATGACTTATAGGTAATGATATAAGCTAAAGATTATATTATCAAGAGAAAGTGCGTGGGATTACCCTTTGTGCCACTTCACACTACGCCACACCGATACGCTGATGTGAGTCGTGGCCAGACCTGGCCTTTATCACATAACACCAGAACCTCGCTCAGAAGTCCCATCAACGGGAGATGGCGTTAGCTACGCAAAGCCAATAAGCAAAATGCCTCACGGCGGGGCAATTTATTGTCCGGTCGTGAGGCGTTGGCCAACGAATGCAATGAGGCGGCAGGAAAAACCTTCTATACCCATCATACTTCAAGCTGCAGCTGCGTTGGCTGCATTCGCTTACCCGAATCACTTACCCACGTAAGCTCATCGGAATTCCCTCATTTTCCGCCTTCCTGCAACTTGAAATATTCTGGGTATATCACTCGAAAAGCTGATAAATCTAAAATTTCAAAAATGATTTATATCAGTAAAATATATGAAAATATTCACTGCCTTACTGGTAGTAGTTCTTCACCATTTTCTATCAATATTCCATCATCAATAAATTTTTTCACCCATCGATGAAAGTGCTTAACCTCAATACCCTGTTGCTTCAACTCATCACGAAGCATTTTTTTAGTACATACACCACCATTTGAAGAGTTTTTATGTATCATTTCCCAAACAGTTTTATGATTATCAGTCAGATTTGGAACATGTGATAATTCAGGGTGTAGGTTTACTGGTCTTCGAGTATGATCAATGACCGCCAGAGAAGAAATCCTTTCACCATCATTATCTATAAATAACTCTGATTCATACAATTTATAAGCATAGCTCTTTGGTTCTTCCGCGTCTTTCATTTTGGTACAGGACAAAATTAGCGCTTGGTTTTCTTTATCTTTTTTAACATTAAATTCAACATCCAGTGCGGCTTTTAATGAACTTGAGCCTCTGGCACCTTTCGTTTCATCTTTACCCGAGTGATGTACAAGAAGGACGCTGGCTGATGTTCCATTTTTTATCGCATCACATCCAACAACCAGGCGGCCCATATCTTGCGAGTTATTTTCATCCAGATTGCCGTAACAACGTGCTAGCGTATCAAAAATAATTAATCTGACAGGTAATTTGCATTTACCTTCAATGTATTTTATCCCATTCAGTAAAGCACGCCGTTCTGAGAGATCGGCAGGAAACACCGGCCGATTGACTAATATAAGGTTACTGACTTTTTTATTGTAGATGTTTTCCCATGCTTTTACTCTTCGGCTGACACCGATCCCGCCTTCACCGACAATATAAATCACAACACCCGGATTAACTCTATTACCAGACCACTCAATACCGGTTGCGATATGACACGCCCACGATATAGCAAGAAAACTTTTAAAAGATCCAGTAGGACCGTAAATACTGCATAAAGAATTTTCTGTTATATAATTTTTCATGACATAGCTACTTTGTTTATCATAGCCATCCGATCCTACACTGATAGGTAGTTTGTCGATGACATGTTCATGCTTGTTTCTATTATTTTTTATCTGACTCATTTTTTATACTCATATAGGAATTAATTAAATTCTGGCAATAGTTACCCACTGCCAGAAAAGACAGTTATTTTCAGAAGTGAAATTTATCTTACGGAGGTAGCGATCTTATTCTGAACCCAGTCTTTAACTTCACTTTCGACAAAAGCCACTTTACTTGCACCTATCTTTATTTTTCTTGGGAATAAACCCAGCTTTATCAACTCATAAATACGCGGCCGTGAATAACCGGTAATATCCATAACCTGATTAAATGATAATAACTTATCCATGATATACCTCTTTATATAAGTAAATTAAATGTTAGTGTCAAACGAGTAAGGATGTTTAAATTCATGATGAATTTGTTGTAGATAATCGGACCACCACTGCATCATTTTCCTTCTTTCCGGAATAAGCTCGGCTTTATGGATATAAGCCGCGCGCACATTATTTCTTTCCTGATGACTCATCTGTCGTTCAATGGCATCCCGACTCCATTTCCCTGACTCAATAAGTGCACTACAAGCCATAGTACGGAATCCATGAGAACAAACGTCTTTTTTGGTGTTATACCCCATTGTTTGCAATGCATGATTAATAGTATTTTCACTCATTGGCTTTTTGGGATAGTGATCGCTGGTAAAGACAAATATTCTATTGCCAGTAAACTCCTTAATGCTTTTAATTAACGTCAAAGCCTGATCACTCAATGGTACAATATGTGGTGTTTTCATTTTTGAACCACGATATGAAAATTTCACATCAGGAATTTCTTCCCTGATAGAGGGAATAGTCCATACAGCATTCTCTAGATCAAACTCATCCCAACGCGCAAAACGCATTTCGCTCGATCTGACAAAGCTATGCAACAGGAATTGAATTGTTAGTTTCGTTAGTTCCCGCCCCTTATACTCATCAATTCGCTTCAGTAACTCGGGAATTTTCTCGAGTTCAAGAGCAGGACGATGAACTGAATTTTTCTTTATTAATGCGCCAGATTTATGAGCAATGGGATTAAATTCCAACAACCCATTATCAACCGCCAATGTCATAATAGAATTAATACGCTGATAAATACGCGAGGCTAATTCTAAGCGCCCTGATGTCTGAATGATTTTTACGGGTTGTAATAGCTCCTGCGCATTAAGGGCTTTAATATTGTTTTCACCTAACTGAGGAAAAACTTCATCCATCAGAGATTTTAAAATACGCCGACTATGCTCTGGTGACCACTGCCGATTACTATCGTGCCACTGCATGGCCACTTCTCGGAAAGTTAATACATTTTCCTGATCTTTTATTCCGCGAGGATCGATCCCCCTAGCAATATTGGCTTTATATTCTTCCCGCTTTTCACGCGCCAAAGCCAGAGAAATATATTTATACTCACCAAATGAGGTCAAACGGTCCTCGCCCTGGAAGCGATAACGTAATCGCCAATAAGCGCTACCGCTGGATTTGAGCAGTAGATATAGCCCTCCCCCATCCGACAAACGTAATTCTTTTTCGACACTCTCCCCAGCTAATTTTTTAGCATTTAACTCTCTCAGCTGTTTTTTGATAAATGCATCTGTCAGCAACATCATTAATTCTCCGATTGTATTTTTAGATACGAACACATCTGGTAATCACTGGCCACATATCCAAGCTACTACGAGTGTTACCAGGGTCGAATAGCACTTTTAAAAAATAAATCAGAAAATATTATTAAATTGCATTAATGTAATTCTAAGAAAAGAAAAATTAACATTTTACAGAATATTACTCCGAAAAAATGGAGGTTTTAACAAAACAAAAGATTTAAATTCTTTTTACCTAAGGTATGTTTTGGTGATTTCTGCCCTAAAATGGCCCATTTCCTGACTCACCACCTCGAGTGACTCGTCATAGGAACATCCGTAATCTTGTAGTTCAGCCATACGTTCCTGTGCATAGCTGTGTCGCGTTCCATGACTCCCCGCTGACCATCCCAATGCTCTGGTGCTGGTATTGCTGAATGATCGACTCCAAGATTGACCCGCAGAAATCGCATAATATTGCTGATAATGAATGCCTCGGTCCGTCACTGTTACCGGTTCTGCTAATCGCCTGCTTTCCAACATTTCTGCTAATTCTGAAGCGATCTTAACTTCCCGGAGCAGCCCTCCTTTGCCCTGGACTGTGTATGATACGCCGCCCCGCCCCATAAATTTTTTACCTGACGCAGGCCGGGCACTGGGTTCGCGATACCGCCATTCACGTAGAGAAAACAGCTCGTGGCTGCGTAATCCTGCGTTATAGGCAATACGCGTAGCTAAGCGGTTTTTGTCTGACTGGTGAGATGCGATGACTTCAATTTGTTCTGATGTATAGGACCTAGATGACAACGACTGTTCATGCAAAGAACGCACGACTGTCAATGTTTGTCCATCGGGTAGAGCCTGAGTCAGATGTGCCATCATCGCCTGTAGAGCCTGACGCTCCATATCCAAGCTTTTTTGACCAACATCAGCAGCCCGAATGTGGAAATAGCGGATCGCCATTTCAGGCGTGATTTCCTGTAGGTTCACTCCACCATTGGTTCTGAAATAGAGAGCAATACGTGTGAGTGCTGCCTGATAATTTCTGACTGTACCGACAGACTGGAAAATATGTCCCTGTAAGGATTTCATGACGTTAGCAGCCTGACGTTGAGCTATGTCTCGATCCGTCTTTGCAGATGAAAATCTAGCCATGATTTTTCTCCAGCCAACGTGTGACTGTCGTTAAAACGACACAGACTCTTTTTTGTCTTAACCAACGCTGAATTTCCGCGGCAGAAGCGCCATGATGTTTTAATGCGAGAATTTCTACCCGATATCTGTCCAGACGTGACTGATTACGCCGGTAAGGCCGTTTCCTGCGTAGCCTGGTCTCCTCCTGTAATGTCATAACTATCGTTTTTGCATCAAACATAATATCAGTGCCTACTAGTAGTGAGTTGTAAGAACATCTGACCTGTAATGCTATAGCCAGCGACCACCATAGATATCATCATCCATAGCGCCTATTCGCCCCGGTTTGCCTGATTCAGACGGGCTCGGACTGGTCTCGCCCCAAAATAGTTTTTATACGTTTTGCCGCAGGGGATAACACCCGCTAGATTGGGGGTTCTGCGTAGATTTAATAAATTTAAGAAAATGCTTATAAAACATCACATTATCAAAACAATGATGCTGTGAGTGGCATCTTCATATATTTAATAGATTTAAGGCTGTTATTTGGTCATAACTTTCTGAAAAGTTAGACAAGCCATAGATTTGATACCTGTTTTGGCCAGGTTTTGCCGTTACAGCGAAGTTATTTGTCTGTTATCGGCCAGACTTTGCCATCAAAAGTTAATGTTGTCAGTATTAGCCCTGACAGCTCTCATGAGCGGCTTCACGCTTTATAAGTTAGTAAAAAGTAATAACAAAATCAACGTTGCATCAATTAAGTTGCGCATTTTCCCTTCCAGCCCTTGCCCTTCAAGGCCTTCAGGCCTTTTCTTTATATAACGCATAGCGTCATTGGAGGTAAAAACCTTGATCGAGTGAGCCTTCAGGCGATGCATTTTTTGTAAGCCTTCAGGCGTATGAAATTTTTTGTCTCTGCTACCCGTAACGTCATGATTTTTAATGACCGTTATTTGAGGATCATTTGGATGTCAAACGACTGTCATTTGAGACTCGTTTGTATGTCAAATGGCTGTCATTCGGGAGTCATTTGAAGGTTATCTGAGCCTTTGTTAAAGAAGTGAGGGGCAGCTTTGAGCAATCTGCTGACATTGGTAACAACATTCTGAGTGGGTCAACTGGTTTGCTTTACCTCTTTCTCAGGTTTCCTTTAGATTTCCTTGGGACACCTTTGGGATTTCTCAGGGATGAATTACGGGACAGGATATACTTTGTAGCACCGCCACCCCGGTGGACGTATTACAAAGCCCGGTCAGGGCTGCTCCCCGATACCTTGGCAACGTCTCACAGCCGTATCCGGTGCATAACCATTCACTCCCGTAAAGCGCCTCGGAACGATTCTGCGGGGTTTTCCGGGAGGAAGAAGTCTTTTTAGGCTCAGGGCCTGAAAACGCGTTGAGGCCGTCTGAGGCGGTGTGGTAAAGCGATGTTATGTTCAATAAGAGTGGCAGTCCCGGCCACTCTTAAAAGTATGGTATTCCTGCAGGTCAGCTTTCGCAGATGTAATGCGAAGGTCGTAGGTTCGACTCTTATTATCGGCACCATCTTTCTTCATAAAATCATTAAATTACAGTTTCATTGTTTTGCTTTGTTCAACACTAATGTGCGTTTATGAGCGTTGTAAGTGTGGCAAAATTGTGGCAACAAGAAATGTTTAACTTAGCACTACAAAGTGAAACTAGTATCAGTTTGACTTCGTGTTATTATGAAATGACAACATCAAATAATTGTTTTTTTATGGATTTTCTCATCATTATCACTTAATTAGATGAATTGAAATTTCGCGAAATAAGGCGTATGATGTAAACGCTCTTTAGCGTATTGTGGATTTACCATGTTTTTGGTCAAATCTAGTTGGGCGTTGCGCCGAACTCTAATTTATTGATTACATTTACAGTTGCGGAACAAACTTTTTGAGCCGCAATCCAGTAGGTTGCGGATCAAAAAGTTTGTTCCGCGGCTACAAGTAAAGAGCCTAGACCAAGGGATGGACAGGGAGGTAAGAACTCCTCGTTCATTCTTTGGTACTAGTTAATGACTGGTAAACGGAACAAGCTGGTAATGAGCATCGATATCGAAACGACACTTAAAAAAGCTTACCCTGATTTTGAAATACTTTTAAAATCAAGACCAGCTACGCATTACAAAGTATACAAAATCCCCAAGCGCACGATCGGTCATCGTATCATAGCTCAGCCTACGCCACGAGTAAAAGCAATACAAAGTGATATAATAAAAATACTGAAAGAATATGTATATATTCACGATGCAGCTACAGCCTATGTTGATGGGAGGAATATATTAGATAACGCCCAAATACATCAGAATTCAGTTTTTTTATTGAAATTAGATTTAGTTAATTTCTTCAATAGAATTACACCTGAAATTTTATTCAAGGCATTATCTAGACAGGGTTTACATATTTCAGATGACAATAAAAACATATTAAGACAATTTTGTTTTTGGAATCGGTCAAAGAGAAAAAATGGTGCCTTGGTTTTAAGTGTAGGAGCACCTAGCTCACCTTTTATTTCGAATGTTGTTATGAAAAGCTTCGATGAAGAGTTAACTTCTTTTTGTGAATCAAATAAAATTAACTACTCAAGATATGCAGATGACTTAACTTTCTCGACAAATGAGAGGGATGTGTTAGGGTTGGCTCATCAAAAGGTAAAAACAACACTGAGTCATTTTTTTGGCACCAGAATTATTATTAATAACAACAAAATCGTATATTCATCCAAAGCACATAATCGTCATGTTACAGGAGTGACTTTAACCAATGATAATAAGCTATCAATAGGAAGGGAAAGGAAAAGATATATATCTTCTTTAGTGTTTAAATTTAAGGAAGGCAAGCTTTCGGGTGATGATATCAACCATCTTAAAGGCTTGATTGGTTTTTCTTTTAATATTGAGCCATTGTTCATTGGAAGACTTGAAAAAAAATATGGAAAATCAACCATTAAGTCTATCAAAAAACATTCAGAAGGAGGGGTAAATGGAACAGATCTTACCGAGTAGGATAATCAAATTAATAAAAAAATCGGAAAGCGGCGATTTTGCTTCCTCTTACCAACTTTTTAAAATATTTGGCTCAGATGAGTACGGAGTTGATCCAGATGAAAAAATGTCTAGCCATTATAAAGAATTATCAGCCAAGCAACTCGAAGGTGGTCAACTAAGGGTTGCGGATATCCATTTGGAAAACTATAAAGGATTTGAGTCCCTGATTATGGATTTTTCCATGAAAAAAGGCTCTACAATTTTAGTAGGAAATAATGGTTGTGGAAAGTCGACGATTCTCGATGCAATCCAAAAGGGACTGACACATCTCTCCTCAAGGCTATCTACTCGCTCACATAATGGCGATGGTATCGAAAAGCATGAGCTAAAAACAGGTAAAAATTATGCATCGATAGCTATCAATTACGACTTTATGGGAGTTCGTTTTCCTATGATCATAGCTATGACTGAACCTGGTTATGAGGATAGTGCTAAAAGCAACTATAGCGGAATTAATGAGTTAGGGAATATTTTCAAAACAGCCCATTCAATCAATCCAAATGCATCTTTTCCTTTAATTGCAATGTATACAGTTGAAAGAGCGAATGACGTTTCTACTAAAGATATTGAGAATTCTGACGAAATCAAAGAAGCTCAAATCTGGGACAAATTCAAAGCATATAATAAAAGTCTTACAGGAAAAGCTGATTTTAAACTATTTTTTAGATGGTTTAAAGAATTAATAGAAATTGAAAACTCTGATAATGCTGAAATTAAAGCATTAAGAGCAGAGATTCGAGCTAAAGAAAAAGACTTAGATAACCCATTACTAAAGGCTCTCCTGGCAGAGAATAAGAATTCTGATACTACTAAAAAATTGTTAGCAGATCATGAAAATTCCCTGAAATTTTTAAGAAGTAAATTAAATAACTATTATTCAATTAATAGTAAAACATTACACACTGTTGAAGATGCAATTTATTCTTTTCTGCCCGGATTCAATAATCTTAAACTTCAAAGGGCGCCTCTTGATCTCATAGTGGATAAAGATAATGTATCTTTAAGCGTTCTGCAATTATCACAGGGTGAGAAAACCATTTTAGCATTAATTGCCGATATTGCTCGTAGATTGACATTATTAAACCCTAACAATGAAAAGCCTTTGGAAGGCACCGGAATTATCTTGATTGATGAAATAGACCTGCATCTGCATCCGTCATGGCAGCAAAATATTATTCCACGGCTTGAAAAAACTTTTAAAAATATTCAGTTTATAGTTACAACTCATAGCCCACAAGTTTGTCATACTATTGATAGTCAAAATATATGGTTATTAAAGAATGGCCAAAAGTTTAAGGCTCCTAAAGGAGTTAGGGGGGCAATATCTTCTTGGGTATTAGAAAATTTGTTTGAAGTTGCTCAACGACCGCCAGAAGATAAGTATACAAAGCTTTTGCAGGAATATAAGAGTTTAGTGTTTTCAGAAAAATATTCTAGTGAAGAAGCAAAAAAGCTAGGCACTACTTTATCCCAACATTTCGGTCCGGATGATGAAACCTTAGTAGAGTTAAAGCTTGAAATTGAAAAAAGAGATTGGGAGGATGATTTTGAAAAGGATTAATAAAACAGGAGAAGACCAATTCTTTATTGATTTTAAAACGCAGAATCCAAATGGAACTTGGGACGAATTTAGAAATCATGAAAAAAGCGTTTTGTATAAGAGGCTCAAACAACACATTTGCAATGACCAGATGTACCTTTGTGCATATTGTGAGATAGATTTAGATCGTAAAAATGAACATCAAATAAAAATAGAGCATTTCAAATCTAAATCTGGCTCGCTCCCCGGTGGAAGTAACTGGCATTTAGAATGGTCTAATCTCTTAGGTGTATGTCTTGGTGGTACAAATACAGGTGATAATTATGAATTACCAGCTAACTTAAGTTGCGATTCATATAAGTCACACTATGAAGATAAAAATAAAATTACTGACAAAGACTGGACAGGTAAAATTCTCCTTCCTCTCACGCTTCCGAATGCGCACAATTTATTTAACTTTGACAAGGTCACAGGTAAGTTGCTACCTAATGAATCGTACTGTAATAGCATAAGTATAGATGGTAAACCTGCGGTAGAAACACTAGGTATTGTTACAAAAACAATAGAAGTTTTAAATTTAAATTGTAGCAGGCTAAATAACGCCAGAATGAAGTTGCTGTTTCACTTCAACAGTTGCGCACGAGAAAGAGATTTGAGGAAAATTCATAATTTATTGATGCAATGGAGTCAAGGTGAACCAAAATTTTTTCAGACGACACGAGATATAATAATTCGAGAAAGTAGAATTTGCCGAGGATTGCTGGATGGAACAATAAAGTATTAGAATGTGTTAAATATGCGCAGCAGAGCAGAAAGTATTTTTCTATCACACTAAGTGATAGGTTGATAATATTCTGCTCATGGATTTTTTTTCGTAAATGTATAGTTTGAAAATCACTCCAATTCTTATGATGCTCTTGTAGATTCAGCCAAAAATAAGCATCGGTGTTTAATATATTCGAAAGAGCTAAACTTTCGGATTCTTTTATTATAGATTTATTTTTTAATATATCCATTGTTCTATTATAAGAAATGCCCATTCTGTTGGCTAACTCATATACCGACATTTTCAATGGTTTCAAAAACTCCTCCGACAGCATCCCCTCAGTGTCAGGGTAGTTGCCCATCTCTCTAAAAATCAATTTAAGGGTGTGGAGTAACAAATGAAACGTATTTCCCCTGAACGAAAAGCCAGCATACTGGCGAAATTGCTACCGCCCTACAATATGACTGTGGCTGCTGTTGCACAGATGGAAGGAATATCCGAAGCTACCCTGTATAACTGGCGTAATCAGGCTAAATCAGAGGGAAAACCGGTGCCGGGTGCAGATAAAACAACAGAACAGTGGTCAGCAGAATCGCGCTTTGCCGTGATATTGGTCAATAACAGTACGAGAGCTTTCTAGAACCACTAATTCCACTTATGCCACAGAACGGACGCTAATCTGCTTTTAGCTGTACACTCTTCGCCAGATCGGTGCTACGCATGAAGTAATTTACATAACAGAGGTCATACATACTCTTGGGCTATCGGTAGTACCCATTCTTGCTGCTAACACCCATTTCCATCCAGCATCTTTACAACACAAACCACCAAAGGTCATTTTTCAAACAAAACTGTATACCGCCCTAAATCGAATTTGGGATATACATATTTATATCCCGCTTTATGCGATATACCCACAGATACCATCAGATACGAAGAGAATGAAAAATGAGCAAAAAAGAAGTAATCCACTGATTTTAGGCACAAAAAAAGCCACCCTTAGGTGACTTAATTTCGCATATGGTGCGAAGGCCGGACTCGAAAAAAACATATAACCAACTGTATTAAATAACATTTAATACGTATAAAAAAATAAAGACCACCAAAATGACCCCAAACGACGAATCTCTCCTATGTCAGTCATTGCAATTTCAATGATTACATCATAAAACAATCATCTAATTCTTAAAAATTGTTGCAAGTTCTGAAATGCATTGGATAAGGTGTAGAGGTCACTTCTTGCCGATGGGATGGACTCATGTGGAATGATGTTGAAACTGCTGATGATTTACTAAATTTCAAGCTGATCGCAGGAATTGCGACACGTCTTGTTTTCGAATCCGCCGGAGAGCCAGTATCTATTGGAATATCTGGCAAATGGGGAACGGGGAAATCATCTCTTGTCAAAATGATTGGGGAAAAACTCCAAAATGATAGTTCCGAAGATGACTATGTTTTCTTGGAATTTAATGCATGGCTGTACCAAGGTTATGATGATGCCAAGTTAGCACTGTTACAATCGGTATCAGATAAAATATTATCAATTGCCAAAGAAAAAAAAACCTTGATTGATAAAGCAGTTTCCTTTTCTAAAAGAATTAATTATTTCAGAGCATTGAAAATTGCGGCGCCGGCAATTTCTGGAGCGATTTTTGGAAGTGTAGTCGCTGGCCCAATTGGTGGGATTTTAGGCGTTGTAAGTGGTATTGCTTCAACTGGTAAAATAACTGAGGATGATGTAGGGAAACTGAGGGATGATTACTCAAAACTAGCACCTCAATTCAATGGAATATTAAACCCGGAGCAATCATCTTCATTACCACGACAAATTGAAGAACTGAGAACCAGTTTAACCAGCTTGTTAAAAAAATTAAATATAACATTGGTAGTATTGGTCGATGATCTAGATAGATGCATGCCAAATACAGCAATATCTACTTTAGAAGCAATGAGATTACTTTTATTTGTACCTCGAACTGCCTTCATAATTGCTGCTGATGAAGGAATGATCCGTAGTGCTGTACGTTCCCATTTTTCGCAAACCGATCTTGACAGCGATCTAGTAACTAATTACTTCGATAAATTGATACAAGTTCCTCTAAGAGTTCCGCGACTGAGCACTAATGATGTTAAAGCCTATGTAGTTATTCTTTTGTCAGAACTTGCTGTCCGTCACAATATTATTCCAAAAGAAGATGCGGAGTCAGCGAAAAAAATAATTTTAGAGAAAGCAAAAAAATCTTGGCAAGGATTATTAACTAGGAAAGAATTAAACGAAGCCTTCGGAAGATACTCATCCGTACTCGAAAAAGAAATCACCATCGCCCTAGAAATTTCTGAAATATTATCAAGCACTAAAGAAATTGCAGGTAATCCACGTTTGATAAAAAGATTTCTGAACAACTTAATTATCAGACAACAAATAGCTGAGGAACAAGAGTTAGCAATTTCATTCGAAGCTCTGGTAAAAATGCAACTATTTGAAAGGTGTGCCACAACAACCGCTTTTGAATATCTTGCGAGAGCAGTTACTGAAAGCGAAGATGGGAAGCCAAATTTCATTGCAAAATTAGAACGAGAGTTGCAAAGAGGAAATCCTTACACCTCTCCAGATAAAAGTTGGAACAACCCATTTATTGAGTCATGGATAGGAATTAAACCAAGTTTATCATCGGTTGATTTAAGACCTTTATTATATCTCAGCAGGGAAAAATTTATTTCTATCTCAAGCATGGATGAAATTAGTGATGATGCAAGAGCGTTGTTTGAGTCAATACTCATATCCGATGATACTTTCGATATACTTTCACCACAGCTTTTAGATATTGGTGAGATTGAGGCAGAGAAGATATTAATAAAACTAAAGGTAAAGTGTCGTTTAGAACAATGGAGCTTTGAGTATTTAAAAAAATGCCTATTTGTAGTATCAGAATATAGTTCTTTAAGCAATGAGTTAACTTCGCTTTTGAAAGAAATACCAGCCAATATACGCCCTGCGCCTCTAATCCCTTTAATAACTAAGTATCCATGGGCTGTGGAAATATTAGAGTCATGGGAGAAAGACCCTAATACAAATAAACCAGCATTAAATGCAATTAAATTGAAAGCAAGGAGATAAATATGGGTACTTCGACTTCTAGTTCAGGTTCTGGAGCTAATGTTCCAATCATTCCTCCCTGGGAGGATAAGCTTCAAAGCCTCCCGATAGGTTCGGGTGAAATCATATACCCTAATTCAGATGATGAGAGGGAGGAAGAACCACAGGAACCCCTATCTGTTGAACATAATGGAAGCATTGATGGAATAGCACCACCAAGGAAATATGCCACAGCCAGGAGAGAATTACGAAATTATGCTGAGAGCTCAGATAAATCGCACTTCAGCAAGGCAGTTGGAAGCTTCTCAAAAGTAGGAAACGGTGGTGCAAAGAAAGCCTCACGTAAAATGAGGACATCGACACGCGCAGCGACTAATTTGTTATCATTATTACTCAATTTGAGAGAAGGTAATAATGTATCAGTCAAAAACTGGGCGCAGAAATTATTAAAAAGTAACCCATCTGCATCTGAGATTATTGATGCAATAATCTCAGAAACAACAACATCTGGGGGTACTGTCGATGAGGAATCAATCAAAAACTCAATGTCATTTGCATTATCGGAACTAATAAATAAAGATAAAAATATAGATCTTTTTAAGATGAGTGACAATAACATTTGGAACTTGATAGAGCTATATCTTTCCAATGAAGTTAAAAACAAGCTGATTCATGAAATCGGGCAATTGTTTGAAGGTTCAAAAAACATACCATCAAGCTCAATGAAAAATATAAATATGATGAGAAAGTATCTCCAATCAGAAATTTCAGAACAAATATCAGTATTAAAAAAAGAATTCCCAAATCCGAGCACCAAACAATTTCAAAAAGTCATGGATAAAGCACTTGAGAACACATTTATTGTCTATGAAGGAGCATTACAATGAAAGTAGTATGCGCGCCTGAAAAGCTTTTACCAAAAGTATTAGAAGAAGGTGTTGAGTATTTTTCCCTTTACACAATTCCCGCGAACAAAAAAATAGGTCACATAGCGCAAGATTGGAGAATAAGACTAAAGAAAATGGGTTTTCACCCTGATATTGTGACTTGGGATTTTGTAACTATAGCAATGTCAGTTTGCGCCGCAGACCTAGCATGTTTAAGGAAGAAAACCGCTGATGGCTGGACTCGGGAGATTAAACTAGCAATAACGGTTTGCAACAAAGAAAATTGGTTACCGCATATTAATAAACTCCAAGATGCATTTCGTTTTTTAACAGGTGACTTTTGGGAAATAAAATTAAAAAATGGTGGTGAACCTCCTTTAGAACCATCAACTTTAACGACTTCCTCTGCGGACTGTATATCATTACTCTCTGGCGGAATGGATAGTTTAATCGGTGCAATCGATCTAATGGAAAATGGTCGTTCACCATGTTTCGTTTCACAAATGGCAAAAGGTGATTCTAAGAAACAAATAGAATTTTCAAAAACATTAAATGGGAAAGTACGTCATTATCAGTGGAACCACAGAATAAAAGTCCCTCATATAACTGAGCGCTCAACCCGTGGCCGTTCATTAATATTTATTTCATATGGTGTTCTTGCTGCAACAATTTTAAATCTTAAAACTCCAGTTGAGTTGTACATTCCCGAAAACGGATTTATTAGTCTGAATGTTCCACTTAACGAAGGTAGATTTGGAAGCCTTAGTACAAAAACCACTCACCCTGTTTTTTTAGCTATCATTCAAGATATTTTTGATTCTGCCGGAATAAATATTTCAATTAAACGCCCTTATCAAGGATATACAAAGGGTGAGATGATTAAAAACTGCAAAAACCTTCCACTTCTTCTTAACTACATCGGTAATACTACAAGTTGTGGTCGTTTTGGCTACTATAATTATCAACATTGTGGTCGATGCGTCCCCTGCTTAGTTCGCAGAGCCGCATTCCTAAGCGCGGGGATATCAGATACAACCACGAATAAATATTATTTTGATGATATCGGAAATCCTAATTCAGAGAGAGAAAAAGGCGCAAATGATATCGGAGCTGTTGCTCGAGCCTGCTTACTTATCAGAGAAAAAGGAATTAATGAAGTAATAGGAGGATCGCTCGTTTTCTCAAGTAAATCTATTGAAGGACGGAAATTTTATTCTGATGTGGTTGAGAATGGATTCAAAGAACTTGATTTGCTTCTTACAAAGCACGGCATTCTATAAGTCTATTCAAAAAGCGCTCCTCTTAGAACTCGTGCAATGCTTCCCCGCCACTCCTTCTCGCTTGGTGTGGCGGATTTAATACAGATCAATAGGTGATCACAGCCCCATGCATCATGGTGAATTCATTAATAGGAGATGAGGAACTTAAAATGCGATATCATCGAGACCGAAATGACTTATTTCCCTCCTCCTTCGGGTGGTATTGTCTTACCCCACCTGACAGCCTCAGAGGATCATCTTATCCTCAAACAGCATAGTACCTGTCACAGATATCCAAATGGATCCGCGTGTCTCAGCGACGATTACTGGTCGTTAAATTAAATAAATACTTTATCGCTAGCGCGCAATACTTCCCCCTCCTCGCCTGCCCGCTTTGTGTGTCGGTTTTAATGCAGTTGAGTGGAGGCGCTCAGGCCGCGCCAGTGCTGGCGTGGTAGGGTGTGAAAAGTTCGAATATTTAAATGCAAAACCATGCAGCGTAGGCGTGCATGGCTATTTTTAGAATAATAACGGGTATTTTTGGGGCGTTTTACGCGGATTTTTTGCGGTTCAGTTCTGCCTGACGACGCGAGAAAATCAGGCTCTGTTCAGGCGAATATTTTACCTGATTATCTGCCCGTGACGCCCTGTCAGGTCGGAATCCGATAGTGGTCAGAATATCCCGGTCATCTTCTGCGTAATCAACAGTAACCCCGCTGGCCAGATAAACGGATAACGCCTCGCGGAGACTGGCGGCAGCGCGGTCGAGGGCGCTTTCTCTGACGATTTCAGGCTGTTTGCTGATATGCATCAGTTCAGGAGCCAGGGCAGCGGTCAGGGCGGTGCCGTTCGCTGTCATAAAGGAATGAAGCTGACGGCGGATGCTGATGTGCTGTACGGCTTCATGAGCGCGGATATAGTCCCCGGCAGACTGATTCACTTCCCATTTTTTCAGGTCAGATAAATCGCGTAACGCCTGTATTTCTTCCGGCTCAGGGTTATCACAGGATAACTCTCGCTCTCTGAGTATCATTTCAGCCTGTGCCAGTCCTGCTTTGCTATCAAGCCAGCGCGTTTTATTGTGCTGGCAGACTGTAAAAGCCTGCTCCAGTGGTGTAGGGGTCATGTTTCTTTCTCCTGAATCAGTAGCGCAGTGATGAACGGGAACAATCCTGTATACGCGGAGGCGCAACGGGTGCAGCCGGTGCCGGTTCAGGTGACTCTTTCTCCACAGGAGGGCGTATCACCTCATCAATCGATTCGACGGTGCGAAAGGTCGCCGAACAGAACACATTGATGCACTGAAGATAGCTCTGTTTAACGTTATCCGACAGATAGCGGCTGGTACGCACATGAGCAGCCTTTTTACAGTACGGGCAGCGCATCATGGCTTCACCTCCTGCGGTTGTGTCTTCCGTGCCAGCTCTTTAGCCAACAGCATTCTCTTAGCGGGGCTTTTATAGAGCTTCATATCCACACCGGTGAGCGCAGGGCGATGAAGGCCAATCTGTGAAATCACCGGCTCATGCGCCATATCGAATGCGTAAAATCGGCTCTGTGCCAGTACATTCTCGCCCAGCTCCTGAATCAGAACACTGTGAGGGCGCTCTTCCCCTTCCATTTCAAGTTCACGCAGACGTAACGTGAAAGCACGTATCAGTGCCGGGGGGATGTCCTTCATTGCAGTTGCCCACTCGTTCCGGGCATAAATAGAGAGCGCTGAAGAATGGGCACCAACGTATTTACCGCCTGATTCACAGGCCGACAGCATGACATCGGTTTTATCATCTTCCAGCTCGGCAATGACAACAGTGATATCTTCTGCCAGCTCGCGGCCAGCCACTCGTTGACTATGTTCCGCTTTAAGCTCCGGCGTCATCATTCCGCGTAATTCCCTGAAGCGGGTTCGGAAGTTTTGCTCTGATTTTGCACTCTCATTCAGGGCGTTCTGGCGTTCTTTTTCACTGCGGGTAATGGCTGCATTGATATCATTCAGTTTCAGCATATTTTCCGTGTGTGCAGATTTGGCCTGACTGAATACCTCAAGAGCGTTGCTCATCCTGGCTTCTGCGTTCTGGTTTGCCTCTTCGTTAATGATATTTAGTGCGCTATTAATGACTGTACGTATTTTTTCATCCTGCTTGCTGCCAATGGTTTTCATTACTGATGTAAATGAAGCTGCTTTCATCGTCGGGCTCTCTCTGTGTTTTCAACCTGACGTCATTCTGTAGTTCCTCAGACAACAATTCGATTCATTGCAGTTGTGGCATATATGGCACAAACAGAGCTTAAAAATCAGGCTGGCCAGAGAAAGGTCTCAGCAAAACCCTGCTTCTGTTTATTTTTATACTAATAACTATTCACCATTGTTCACCAAAATAAAAACATAAGTAATACAGTAAGTTAAATGGTGATCAGTTGATGATTGACTGTTCACTGTCTGTTCACCACTGTTCACCTCTTGATAAAGGTCATCTCATTTTCATCTGTGGGATTGAATGTTTATTCCTATTAATGATGAGATGGTTAATTGATAGAAACAGTTTTAACTTTTGAGAGTTAATCTCATTCGTTCACATCCAATAACATTCAACAATATTCGTAATTAGCCGTTTTTTTAACTAGTACTCAGAGGTGGCATAGTGTATTTCCAGCTTATTGCAATACCCGAATTTATGCTGAAAATAGAGAGCTATCCGAAGCTAGACGGACACGCCTGGCACTGTATGGACTTTATGAGGTAGCCCAATGCGCACTGCTTTTTTATCCCCATTACCCTCCCTTGCTATAATTCAATTACTTAGAATTAAATGTAATAAATATTAGTTTTTATATTCCTGTTTCTTCGTTACTGAATTGCTAATATCCACCAATTTAGGCCAATATCCACCAATATAGATCAGCAATTATCATCTTATAAAAATCAATTGGTTATCTGCCTTTTTGATATAAAAAATCTTGTTGATCCGAATAAAAATATTCACAAAATAGAGAGCTATCCCAAGCCGGATGGATACGTCCGGCTCTGTATGGACTCTATGAGGTAGCCCTATGCACACTGCTTTTTCTTCCCCTTCTTCTGCCCCAGCTATTCCGCCGGTGCCATTTTCTAACGTCGTTCAGGAGCGTTTTTTACGTCTGCCGGAAGTGCTGCATCTGTGTGGTCTTTCCCGCTCTTCGGTTTATGATCTCATCAGCCGTGAGTCTTTCCCGAAGCAAATCAACCTAGGTGGTAAAAACGTGGCATGGGCGCAGTCTGAAATTACTGCCTGGATGGCGGATCGCATTGCTGAACGCAACCGGGGCTATGACGCATGATGATGGTCGTTCTGCAAAAACATCCTTTTTCTGGCTTGCATCCGTTGTGTGTTTCCTGGTACAGTTTTCCCGCTGTCGCAAAATCGACAGTCGGAATTGGCGTTCCGAATATCTCAATGGCGACACCAGACGCGCCGTGCGTCTTTTTTTACGTCGTAGCTCAGGCATATCCATTTTTTGGATTGTGGTGCTTATACATACACCATAGTCTTATTCAAATAATGGTGGCTCGGGCGGGGCAGCCTTCGGGCTGGCCGGTATCCATTGAGGCCGGTTACGCCAACCCCGTTCGGGTCACCACCAGTGAAATTGGCGTTTCCGGTGGTGGCGATAACCGCTACTCAATGGAGGTTGCCACAATGGCTACGACCCTCACCCTGTCACACCCCCAATTTGTCTTTGTTTTCGCTGCCGTTCGTCGTTCAGAGCACAAACCTAATATCTGTATGCTTCGCACCATCGCCGGTGATGAACGTAGCGCCCGTCTTTCCCTCGTTCGCGATTACGTCCTTACGTTTGCTGGCCGTCTGCCAGTGACGGAGGTCTACGCATGAAACAGCCTGTTCTGACCCTGAAAGACCTCGAATGCCTGGAGCATCTGCGCAACGTCGGTCAGTTAGTCACGGATATGTCACGTCATCAGGAGTGCACCTCTCCTCGTCGCGCTCCTGCACAGCAACTGACCTCTGTCATTTATCTGATGACCGCCCAGCTTGATGGCGTGCTCGAGCGTTGCAATCAACACTGGCTGACCGGGGAGGCTGGCGCATGAATAAGGCCTTAACATCTTTCCTTCGTACTGCCCTGTATCGCCGTGCTGTGGCCTGTGCCTGGCTGACGGTGTGCGAGCACAACCAACGTTTTCAACACATCACCCTTGAAGTACTGGAAACCGCTATAGCCAGCGAACTGGAAGGATTTTATCTGCGCCAGCATGGCGAGGAAAAAGGCCGTCAGATTGCCTGTGCCTTGCTGGAAGATTTAATGGAAGCCGCACCGCTTAAAGCCACGCCGTCACTGTCTTTCCTCGGTCTGGCTGTGATGGATGAACTGTGTACCCGTCATATTAAGCCGCCGGTTCTGCACTGAGGGAGATATCATCATGAAAATAAACGTAACTGAAACAGTAAAACAGGCTTGCGGTCACTGGTCGCATATTCTCCCGGCGCTGGGTGTGAAGGTGATTAAAAACCGCCACCAGGCTTGCCCCGTCTGTGGTGGCTCCGACCGCTTCCGCTTTGATGATAAAGAGGGGCGCGGGACATGGTTCTGTAATCAATGCGGAGCGGGTGATGGGCTTAAACTGGTTGAAAAGGCGCTAGGTTTGAGCGCCGGGGATGCGGCTAAACAGGTGTGTGGCGTAACCAGCAATCTGTCGCCTGTTGCCCCGGAGACACTCATTGCTATAGACACCGACACGGAAGCCAGCCGCAAAGCGGCGGCTGAACTGGCTGTAACGCTGATGGAGAAAACCCGTACCGCCACCGGTAACGCTTATCTGACCCGCAAGGGCTTTCCTGACCGGGAATGCCTGATGCTGACGACCAGCCACAAAACTGGCGGTGTAAGCTACTGCACCGGGGATATAGTGGTGCCGCTGTACGATAATTTAGGCGCACTGGTTAACCTCCAGTTGATTAATGCTGACGGTATTAAACGGACTCTGAAAGGTGGTCAGGTAAAAGGGGCATGTCATATCATCGAAGGGCAGAAACAGATCGGAAAACGGCTGTGGGTTGCTGAAGGGTATGCCACAGCGTTGAGTGTGCATCATCTTACAGATGAAACGGTGATGGTGGCCTTATCGTCCGTCAACCTTCTTTCTCTGGCGAGCCTCGCCCGGCATAAATATCCGGCCCGTCAGATAGTGTTGGCGGCTGACCGTGATTTAAATAGTGACGGCCAGACTAAAGCCGCTGCCGCCGCGAAAGCCTGTGAGGGGCGTGTCGCCCTGCCGCCAGTATTTGGTGACTGGAATGATGCCCATATCCAGCAGGGCGAAGCGGTAACCCGCCAGGCACTGACTGATGCGCTGAAACCACCGGTGGCCAGCCCGTTTGATACCATGAGTGAAGCTGAATTTACCGCCATGAGTACCAGTGAGAAAGCGATGCGGGTACATGAGCATTACAGTGAAGCGCTGGCGGTTGACCCTAACGGCCAGCTTCTGTCACGCTATGAAGCCGGGATATGGAAAATCATTCAGTCGTCTAGATTTTCTCGTGACGTTGCCGGACTTTTCCAGCATCTGCGCGCGCCATTCTCATCTGGTAAAATTGCCTCGGTGGTCGACACTCTGAAGCTGATTATTCCACAGCAGGACACCCCGGCGCGGAGACTGATAGGTTTTCGAAATGGCGTACTCGATACCAGTACCACTGTATTCAGCCCACACAGTAAGTCGCACTGGCTACGCACGCTGTGCGACGTAGATTTTACCCCACCGGTGAAGGGGGAAACGCTGGAGACACACGCGCCAAATTTCTGGCGTTGGCTCGACCGTGCTGCCGGGGGGAACGCTCAAAAACGCGATATAATTCTCGCCGCGCTATTTATGGTACTGGCAAACCGCTATGACTGGCAGCTCTTCCTTGAAGTAACCGGTCCTGGTGGAAGCGGGAAAAGCATACTTGCCGAGATTGCGACCATGCTCGCCGGGAAGGACAACACCACCTCTGCCACCATCGAAACGCTGGAATCATCGAGAGAACGTGCGGCCGTAATTGGTTACTCCTTGATTATTCTTCCGGATCAGGAGAAGTGGAGCGGGGATGGCGCAGGTATAAAAGCCATCACTGGTGGTGATGCGGTTTCAGTCGATCCGAAATACCGCGATGCGTACTCTACCCATATTCCGGCGGTGATTCTGGCCGTGAACAACAATCCGATGCGCTTCACCGACCGTAGCGGCGGAGTGTCACGGAGAAGGGTGATTATGCATTTCCCGGAGCAAATTGCCCCTGAAGAACGCGACCCGCAACTGAAAGACAAAATTGTCCAAGAGTTAGCAGTCATTGTACGTCAGCTTATGCAGATATTCTGTGATCCTATGACCGCGCGAACATTACTCCAATCACAGCAAAACTCTGAGGAGGCAATCAACATAAAACGTGACGCAGATCCGGCCTTTGATTTTTGTGGTTATCTCGAAGCACTGGAACAGCCAAACGGAATGTATATGGGTAACGCCAATATCGTTCCACGGCAGCCACGAAACTATCTTTATCATGCCTATCTGACCTACATGGAGGCCAATGGGTACAAGAATGTGCTGAGCCTGAAAATGTTCGGGCTCGGACTGCCGATGATGCTTAAAGAGTACGGGGTCAATTATGAGAAACGCCATACCCGACAAGGAACCCAAACTAACGTCACTCTGACGGATGGGAGCAATTCCGACTGGCTACCCAAGTGTAATGACACATCCTCAATATAATCTGATAAACCGGCGCAAGTCGGTTTTTTCACATTAAGGAGACTGAGATGAACAGTGAACTCTTCACTCCTCACGCTTTAATCATCACCTATTACAATGATTTTAAAAGATAAAAAGGAACGTGAACAGAGTGAGTAGTTAAAAGGAAAAAAAGTTTATTTATGACTGATACCGCTTAGCAAACTCAAAAGGCGTTATATGCGCGTTTATGTTGGCATCTAAATAATCAGCCCACCATTGCACCATCAATCTCCGCTCTTCCAAATGTTCTGCTTTATGAATGTACGCAGCCCGAACACCATTTCTTTCCTGGTGGCTCATTTGCCTTTCAACCGCATCACGAGACCATAGCCCTGATTCAACTAATGCACTACACGCCATCGCACGGAAACCATGCCCACAAACTTCAGTTTTGGTGTCATAGCCCATCCCACGTAAAGCATTATTGATGGTGTTTTCACTCATCGGTTTAGTTGGATGATGATCTCCGGGAAAGACTAAATCACTATGCCCACTTAAAATCCTGATTTCTGCAAGTAAGGCTATCGCCTGATGAGATAGTGGCACTAAATGAGTCGTTTTCATTTTCGACCCACGGTGGGAATGTTTTACACCTTCAATGACCTCTCGCTCAGCAGGAATAGTCCAAAGTGCTTTCTTGAGATCAATCTCCTTCCAGCGTGCAAAACGTAACTCGCTGGAACGGATAAAAATATTAAGGCAAATTTGAAGAGCTAAACGCGTTAGCAAGCGACCTTTATGGCATTCAATTTTTCGGAGAAAATCAGGTAGTTTCTCAAGAGGTAAAGCAGGTCTGTGAGTCGCTTTTTTTGATATAATAGCCCCAGCGAGATCCTGTGCTGGATTTCGGTCAATGAGACCACTTTGTACGGCGTAGCGCATAATACCGGTGACACGTTGTTGTAATCGAGAAGCCACATCCAGACGTCCGCTCCGTTCGACTTCACGCAACGGAAGCAAGAGATCGCGTGTAGATAAATCTGCAATATTTCTGGCACCAATAGCCGGAAGTATATTGCGCTCTAAATCGCGCCATACCCTTTCAGCATGACCGCTAGACCAACGCTTATTATTTGAATGCCACTCTTTGGCCACTTTTTCAAAGCTATTCAATGCTGCTTGTTCTTGCTCTCTTATCTCTTCCTTTTTTGTATTCGGGCTAAAACCATCAGCTAATAAGAGACGTAACTCATCACGCTTCTCACGTGCTTTTGCAAGGGATACAAGAGGATAAGCGCCCAAAGCAACTCTGCTTTCCTTGCCCTCAAAACGATACTTGAGATACCAGCGTTTAGAACCTGTTGGTTTAACTAAGAGATATAAGCCGTGGGAGTCAGTAAGTTTGTATTCTTTTTCGCGAGGCTTTGCCGTGCGAGCTGCTACGTCTGTGATAGCCATAAATTGGGGGTCAATCCTTTATCGAACCGAGCTGACCACCATTCTGACCCCCATTAGTACTGGATGTCAACGGATGTACTCGGACGAATTTGGATCAAAAAAAAAGCCTTTCGGCTTTTTTTTCAGTAACTTACGGACTGTTACGGACGTTCTCGGAATACTTTTTGGTGCCGAAGGCCGGACTCGAACCGGCACATCTCTCGATGGTTGATTTTGAATCAACTGCGTCTACCGATTTCGCCACTTCGGCACGAAGGGGTACGCGGATAACGAGGGGGATTATACCTGTGATGGGCGGTGTTGCAAGTAGCACGATAGGTATGTTGTGTTAAGTGCGTAAATTTTCAGCGAATGCCTGTATGTTGTATTCTTATTAAGGGATAGCACCCTTTGTTACCCTTATTTGTCAAAGTGATGCTTTACACTGTCCGCCATAACCCTAAAGAGGAATCGCGAATGTCTGTTATCAAAAGTTATGCCGCCGCTGCTGCGGG
Organism: Klebsiella sp. BIGb0407; assembly: GCF_024807845.1. Lineage (GTDB taxonomy): Bacteria > Pseudomonadota > Gammaproteobacteria > Enterobacterales > Enterobacteriaceae > JGM124. The sequence goes on along the minus strand of NZ_JANUEQ010000007.1, from coordinate 174,751 downwards.
TGCTGAGCTGGAGCTTTATGAGTTTGATGCCGGTGAGTTGCAGCCTCAGGATGTTGAGGTCCGGGTGGAGTTTTGCGGGATTTGTCATTCCGATTTGTCGATGATTGATAATGAGTGGGGCTTTTCGCAGTATCCGCTGGTTGCCGGGCATGAGGTGATTGGTCGGGTGCATGCTTTGGGGTCTGAGGCGCAGAGTAAAGGGCTGAAAGTGGGTCAGCGGGTCGGGATTGGCTGGACTGCACGCAGCTGTGGGCACTGTGATGCCTGTATCAGCGGGAGTCAGGTGAACTGTCAGAGTGGCAGTGTCGCCACCATTCTTAATAAGGGTGGATTTGCCGATAAAATCCGCGCCGACTGGCAGTGGGTTATTCCGTTACCGGAAAGTATTGATGCCGCTTCTGCCGGGCCGTTGCTGTGCGGTGGCATTACGGTATTTAAGCCATTGTTGATGCACAATATCACCGCCACCAGCCGGGTTGGTGTGATTGGTATCGGTGGTCTGGGTCATATTGCGATTAAACTGCTGCATGCGATGGGCTGTGAAGTGACGGCCTTCAGTTCTAATCCTGCTAAAGAGCAAGAAGTGCTGGCGATGGGTGCCGATCGGGTGGTGAATAGCCGTGATCCGGAGGCGTTAACCGCTCTGGCAGGTCAGTTCGATTTAATTATTAATACCGTCAATGTCAGCCTGGAGTGGCTCCCCTACTTCAACGCCCTGGCCTTTGGCGGGAACTTCCATACCGTCGGCGCGGTGCTGACGCCGATACCGGTTCCGGCATTTAGTTTGATCTCTGGCGATCGCAGTGTCTCCGGGTCAGCGACCGGTTCACCGCACGAGCTGCGGTCATTAATGAAATTTGCCGGACGCGCGAAAATTGCCCCGCAGGTGGAGTTCTACCCGATGTCGAAAATCAACGATGCGCTGCAACATGTGCGTGACGGTAAAGCGCGTTACCGCGTAGTGCTGGAAGCTGATTTTAGCTAAGAATCAATCCGCTTAATGCCAGCTTACCGGCATTAAGCGGAACTCAGTCATATCAGACTATTTTACCAGGTCAGCAAATACCCCAGCCACTGCCGCAGCCCCCGGATCCACTACCCCATCAAGATTTTTACTGTTCACATAGGATGAACGACCCGCTCCGGCTTTTTTCATGCTGGCGGTGGCTTGCGCCCCTTTCTCAGCCGCCTCGGCAGCAGCAGCAAGTGAGCCGGTTTTCAGAGCTTCCAGCGCCGGTTGCAGGGCATCAATCATGGTGCGGTCGCCCGGCTGTGCTCCGCCGTAGTGTTTCATCTGCTCAAGCCCCGCCAGCAGCGCTTCGGCTATCGGCGCTTTGTCTCTGACTTTTTGCCCGGCAGCGGTAAAGAATATCGACATTAATACGCCGCTAGAGCCGCCCATCACCGTTGCCAGACGCTCACCAATCCGCTCCAGTAACGCCGCAGTATCATTTAATGGCAGCTGACCTTGGTCGCTCAGGCTGGCAATATCGCGCGCCCCTTCGGCAAAGGTTGAGCCGGTATCACCGTCGCCCACTTTGGCATCGAGATCGTTCAGATAAGCTTCATTGCCAATCAGGCTCTGAGTGACGGAGGCAACCCAGGCTTTAACCTGTGCATTCTCGGAAGGAGTGACCTTCACTTCATCATGGATCAGGGTGATTTTTTTGCTGGTCACCGGCTGATATTTTACCAGTGGCTGCCAGCCCGAAGTTTCAACCTCGGAAGATAAAGCGGTGATAAATTCCGGCGTGAGTTTAATCGCTGAGAGCGAGAACCCTTTCATATCCAGGGCCGTAACCAGATCTGCCGGGCCTATCAGATACTGGATTTGTGCTGCCAGTTCTGACTCAAATAAGGCTTTGGTCAATAGGGCCATTTCCAGCGCCGAGGTACCGCCCAGGTTGTTAATCAGAATAGCCAGCGGAGCCTCATTGCCGGTGGCTTTGCGTAACCGCTCGACCATCATCGCAATCACTTCAACGCTGTTCTGGGTATCGACGGTGATAGCGCCAGGTTCGCCGTGGATACCTAAACCCAGCTCAACCTGGCCGCTTTTAATGCGGTCTTCTTCACTGCTACTGGCATCAGGCAGGTGGCAGGTTTGCATGGCAACGCCGATGCTAAAGACAGAGGCGCAGGCCTGTTTTGCTGCCTCGAAGACATCACTTAACGACAGCCCCTGCTCTGCCGCATGGCCGGCAATTTTATGTACCATTACCGTTCCGGCAATACCGCGCGGTTGCTTATTATCGGGAAGCGCAATGTCGTCGCCGACGATAACCATCTCCACCTTAAGACCCGCTTTTTTGGCTTTTTCTGCCGCCAGGCCGAAGTTCAACCGGTCGCCGGTGTAGTTTTTAACAATCAACAGACAGCCTGCCGAACCGGTTACCGCCATAATGGCGTTAAATACCGCATCAACACTGGGGGAGGCAAACAGGTCTCCACATACGGCGGCGGTCAGCATGCCTTTACCGACAAACCCGGCATGAGCAGGCTCGTGGCCGGAGCCACCACCCGAGATAACGGCGACCTGATTTTTATCCCAGTCGCTGCGGGCTACTACCCGAATCGCAGGGTCAATATCCAGCCGGGTCAGATTATGATGACGAGAACTTATGATAATGCCTTCAATGGCATCAGAGACGAGCTGTTGACGGTCGTTATAGAAGAATCTGGACATTATTTTTCCGAATCTCAGGTTAAACAGGCTTATAGCATAGACCGTTATGCCTGAAATTTTGTTACTTTTACTGGAGATTGTCTGGGGAATTACAGGAAAATAGCCTTCCTTGCGACCTGCTGCCCTTCGACTCCCCCAAATTCACTTCGGCGTCTTGAACGCGATAAAATCTTCCAGTGCGTGAAATTCTGGCTGCTCAGGCCTCTTCGTTAGCGTCAGATAGTCTTCAATATCAGAGAAAAAACAGGGGCAGTTCATCATTTGTCCAAAAGTATGGACACTATTTAGTATTGTAACTTTAGGCAATTTTTCTTACCTTGATAAAGATAGATGATGCTCATAAAGTTCCTATAAAAATAACGATTAATCCTTGAATTGTAACTACTAAAGGAAAAGGAAAAAATTGAGAATGATTACCTCACGCCAGCACAGATTATTACGTTTCCTGTTGCAACAGCGGAAGTATGTTAATTTATTCGATTTGGCAGAACAACTTTGCGTGTCAAAAAAAACGATTCAACGTGACCTGAATATGATTGCCGATTATCTCGTTGACTCAAATGTTCAACTCGATAAAAAAGCTGGCGCTGGCGTCCTTCTTATCGCTGAGAATATGGCCGATCTGTTGCAACTAGAACTGCAACTGAATGGTGAAAATGAAGATACCGACAGTATTATGGGGCATTCGCGTCGAATAAAAATGGCCTCCTGGCTATTGAGTGAAACGCCAAAAGAGACCTCAATCAATAAACTTTCAGAACGCTTTCATATAAGTAATGCCTCTGTTGTTAATGATTTAAAAGTAATTGATGACTGGATAACGCCGCTAGGTTTGCAGTTAATTCGTAGTCAAAGTGGTACCCGAATTGAAGGTAATGAAAATAATGTTCGCCAGGCGATGGCAGCATTGATTAACGGATTAATCAACCATCAAAATCCCGGATTAGTGAATCATTCCAGGTTAGATCCCGGTAGCTATAAGGCATTGGTTCAGTATTTTGGCGAAGAGGAAGTTGCTTTTGTTCAGGTTCTGCTGCAACAGATGGAACAAGAGTTAGCCTACCCATTGGGTGAAACTTACTATATCAATATTTTCACTCATATTTTGATTATGATGAGCCGTCGTAAAAGGGGGAATTTGTTAGTTAACCCAGCACATGCCTCTCGCCAGCCGCTGGAAGATCCCGTATTTTTAGTGGCCGGTAAAATGGTCGAAAAAATTGAGCAGCACATTGGCTTATCCCTCCCGGATGATGAAATTTGGTTCATTTATCAGTATATAATATCATCCAGTGTATTAGTCGTTGAAAATAACAATAGCTTATTACATGATAATCTATTCAGCGACGAGGTCGGTGATATTACATCGAGTTTAGTGGATAGCTTTTCACAGTTAGTCAATATTGACCTTAGAAAGGACCGTCAGCTGTATGATGGACTTGTCGTTCATATTAAACCCTTAATTAACCGACTTCATTATCAGATTAATATTCGTAATCCGTTGCTCGATGATATTAAAAATGAACTGGTAGATGTGTATCATTTAACGCGTATTGCGATAGAAAAAGTTTTTATTTTTTCTCCCCAGAAAAAAATTTCTGATGATGAAGTCGGTTATCTTGCTGTCCATTTCCAGGCGGCTGTTGAGCGCCAAATTACCCATAAACGTGTATTGCTTGTGTGTTCTACGGGTGTAGGTACATCACACTTGTTAAAAAGTCGTATTTTACGTGCATTTCCCGACTGGGAAATAGTTGCGGCGGTGCCTGCCAGTAACTTGCAAAGTGTTAATGACCAAATGACCCCTGATCTGGTGATCTCTACTGTTCATGTTCCAGAAATTGATGTGCCAGTAGTATATGTAACCGCATTTCTTAATGATGCAGATCTTCAGCGTATTACGGAAAAACTCATCACAGAGAAATTGCATCAGGCCAGCGATACACATCGTATCACTCAATCTTGATGCAATGTTAGCAAGGGTATTTTATGGATATGTCAACAGTACTGAATGTTAATCATATACAATTAAATATGATTGCTAAGACTAAAGAAGAAGCCATTGAAGAACTAACCGACTTACTCATTCAGGTTGGTTCTGTCAGTAACAAAGATGCGTTTATTCGCGATGTTTGGCGGCGTGAAGAGGAAGGACCGACAGCATTTGAAAACCTTATCGCGCTTCCCCATGGTCAGTCTTCGGCGGTAAGCTATACAACCATAGCCATAGGACGTACCCAAGATACAATTTCCTGGCAAATGCCCGATGATTGCGATATTCGCTGCATTATTTTATATGCGATTTGTTTGGAAGATAAAGATACGACACCTATTCGGGTATTAAAACAGGTTTCAATCGCCTTGGCCGATGATGATACTATCGCGAAGTTACTGACAGAAAATGAACCAGAAAATATTATTGCGATGTTTAATCAATACATAGAAACTGATAATGAATTCTAGCTGATTTGTATCCCTCGATTATCATCCTCACTGGCTCCCCCCCTCCTGAATAACATGAAACCCATGTTATTCACTGTATTAATTAAATTGTATACTCCTAATCAGCCAGCCCTCCTAATCTGCAGAATATAAATATTTTTACTGTGGCGATCGCCGCTATCTCCCCTGAACTATCACCCTAATTCATATTCAGGTGTACATCAAACTTCCCTCTGCAGGGACATCATTTAGTATGGCACCCTTGAGAGCTTTGCCTTATATTTATACTCATAGGTTTAGCAGCACATCGAGATGATAGCGTTATTCAGAGAATATAAACAAATTTGATGATTTAGCCTGTCACTGAGGAAATTGAAGATAAGTTGTATTTATAATCTTCCACGGATTGTCACTTAATTTTGATTAAATATTATTAAAGGTATTTTATGGATATTTCTACAGTACTCAACATCAAGCATATAAAATTGAAGATGACCGCTAAGACCAAGGAGGAAGCCATCGAAGAACTGACCGACTTATTGGTTCAGGATGGTTCTGTAGCGGATAAAGTTGAATTTCTTCGAGATGTTTGGCTACGCGAAGAGCAAGGGTCAACTGGGTTTGAAAACCATATTGCTATCCCCCATGGAAAATCCATGGCAGTGAACCATACCGCATTGGCAATTGGCCGTACTCAACATGAAATTCCCTGGGAAACCATAGATGGAAGCGATGTACGGTGTGTCATTTTATTTGCGGTTCGTTTGCAAGATCAGAATACAACTCATATCCGTTTATTAACAAAGGTTTCATGTTCATTAGCAGATGAAGCCATTGTAGCTAAACTGCTGGAAGAAAATGATCCTGAAAAAATCATTGATATATTGAACTCTCCAGAAGATGTCAATGCTTAAGACTATTTTTTACTACTTTATATTACAGTTTAAAAATAACTAAATAAATTATCGAGGTTTATTATGAATATTGTTGGAATTTCAGCCTGTACAGTCGGCATTGCACATACTTATATTGCGCAAAAGAAAATTGAAATGGCTGCAAAAAAAGCGGGTCATAACGTAAAAATTGAAACTCAGGGCACCATTGGCATTGAGAATGCTTTAACCGAGGATGAGATTGCACAGGCGGATATCGTCTTGCTAGCGGCTGATGTTCAAGTCTCTGGAGAGGACAGATTTGCTGGAAAAAAAGTCGTTAAAGTAAAAACAGAAATTGCCGTTAAATCACCAAATAAGCTGATTGAAAAACTAGAACAATTGGTTGCAGAAAATCAAAAGTAATAATAAAAAATATAATTATTTCACCAGATATTATCCATTATAGATAGAAGGTGTTACCTATGAACATTAAAGAAATATGGAAAGCAGCAAACCCTAAGGGTCATCTGCTAACCGCAATATCATTTTTAATTCCTATTGTTTGCGGTGCTGGATTCATTATTTCTATCGGCTTATCTCTTGACGGTAAGGTAGAAGATACGCTGCTTGCTGGTCAATTTGATTTGTGGAGCATGCTGGCGACAATAGGCGCTAAAGCCCTTGGACTTCTACCTGTGGTTATTGCTTGTGGGATTGCTGGATCCATTGCGGGTAAACCAGGGGTAGCGCCTGGTTTTGTTGTCGGTCTCGCAGCTAATGCGATTTCCGCTGGCTTCATTGGTGGTATTCTCGGCGGCTATATTGCAGGTTACCTCGCTCTTGCTATTATCAAAAACGTTAAGGTACCAAGTTGGGCTAAGGGCTTAATGCCCACATTAATTGTCCCCTTCTTTGCATCAATAATCAGTGCGGCGATTATGGTTTACATCATCGGCACTCCAGTGAGCATTTTCACTGAAGCCCTCACATCTTTCTTAAGAGGAATGGGGTCTTCATCTAGTTTAGTTTTAGGCGCGGTCATTGGTGCTTTGTGTATTATTGACTTCGGCGGCCCTATCAATAAAACATGTTTTGCATTTGTATTAACTCTACAAGCTCAAGGTATTAATGAACCCATTACCGCTCTCCAATTAGTAAATACTGCGACGCCTATAGGTTTTGGTCTTGCCTATTTCATTGCCAAACTTATGCGTAAAAATATCTATAATCACGAGGAAATCGAAACGCTAAAATCGGCAGTGCCTATGGGTTTTGTTAATATTGTTGAAGGTGCAATACCGGTGGTTATGAATGATATCACTCGTGGTATTACTGCGGCAGTTATCGGTGGAGCCTGTGGTGGTGCTATTACCTTGGTATATGGTGCTGATGCGACAGTACCTTTTGGTGGTATTTTTATGATTCCAACCATGTCAAACCCTATGGCCGGTATCATGGCATTACTTGTTAACATTATTGTGACCGGTACTGTCTATGCAATTATTAAGAAAGATGTTCCTCGTGACGTTATTTTAGATAACGGTGTAGAAGAGGAAGACATCGATTTAGATGATATTAAAGTTAGCTAAAACCAAGTCTTTATTCTGACTTGCAGTCGATATTGTAGCCTTATGCTTACCTTAAGGCTCATTAATTCAATTACGCTATTTAATTACTATTTTCGTTATAGAATATTTAATTTTGCAGTTTCAAAACACCTTTAACTTAAAAGTGGATGTTATAAATATGAGTCAACATATACATATTTCCCCATCATTGATGACAATGGATCTTGATCAGTTTAAAGAGCAAATTACTTTTTTAAGTGAACATGTAGATTCATTTCATATTGATATAATGGATGGCCATTTTGTACCTAACCTGAGTTTATCCCCATGGTTTATTCAGCAGACTCGTAAGCTGTCAAATACTGAGATGTCAGCACATTTGATGGTCACTGATCCAACCTTCTGGGTGCAGCAGCTTATTGATATAAAATGTGAATTCATTTGTATGCCAGCGGAATGTATTAATGGCACAGCCTTTCGTCTGATTGACCAAATACATGCCGCAGGGTTAAAGGCTGGGGTCGTACTCAACCCAGAGACGCCTGTTAGTGACATTCTGCCGTATATAGAAATTCTTGATAAAGTCACCATTATGACCGTTGATCCAGGATTCGCTGGCCAACGATTTTTGGTAAAAATGCTGGATAAAATTACTGAATTAAGAGAACTTCGTGACGCGCATTCTTACCAATATCTTATTGAAATGGATGGGTCAACGAATAAAGAACATTGGAAAGTCATTCATGATACAAAACCAGACATTTATGTCATTGGCCGTAGTGGCCTTTTCAATTTGACAGATAATATTGAGAGTTCATGGCAGCAAATGGTTAATGAATTTGAAGAAGCCACAGGTGAACAATTCATCTAAATTTATTCAGACGATCTGGCATAAAATAAATCATCCCTGACGAGTTAGTACATCACAAAAATAGCATGACAAAAGTCATTTTATAGTCTAACCAGAGTGATGAGTACTAACTCTCTTCTGCAAAGTCGGGATGGACACGTTTAAATGCAATAAACACCATCAATGACTTTACTTAAGATTAATCATTTCTAATAAAGTAAAATCTTAGGTTATGCATTAAATAAACCCCAAAGCAATAGGATAATCGAAAGTGAATAAATTAGAGCAACTCCGGAAACTGACTATTGTTGTTGCAGACACGGGTGAAATTGAAGCAATAAAAAAATATCAACCGGAAGATGCGACAACGAACCCTTCTCTTATTCTTAAAGCTGCCCAAATCGCAGAATATATACCGCTGATACAACAAGCTATCGACTATGCGAAAGCGCAAAGCAATAATAAAGAACAACAAATTCAAGATGCTTGTGACATGTTAGCGGTTAATATAGGTAAAGAAATTCTCCAAATTATTCCCGGTCGTATTTCAACAGAGGTTGATGCCCGTCTTTCTTATGATACAGAGCGCAGTATCGCTAAGGCTCGTCAACTCATCAAAATGTACAACGATGCCGGTATCGCGAACGATCGTATCTTTATCAAATTGGCTTCTACCTGGGAAGGCATCCGCGCTGCTGAAGTGCTAGAAAAAGAAGGGATTAACTGTAACCTGACGCTTCTCTTTTCTTTCGCTCAGGCTCGTGCATGTGCTGAAGCGGGCGTATTCCTCATTTCTCCCTTTGTTGGCCGTATTATGGATTGGTATAAAAAGAACGAGGGCCGTGATTTTGCAGCGCAAGAAGACCCAGGCGTTCAGTCCGTTACTTCTATTTATAACTACTACAAAGCGTTTGGTTATAAAACCATTGTTATGGGGGCAAGCTTTCGTAATATCGGTGAGATCCTTGAGCTTGCCGGTTGTGACAACCTGACTATTGCCCCTTCACTGCTTGCTGAACTTGAAGCCGCAGAAGGTGAAGTCGTTGAGAAACTTGTCGATATTAAAGGTAATACTCAACGTCCTGCTGCTATGACCCATTCTGCTTTCCTGTGGGAACATAACCAAGATGCGATGGCTGTTGAAAAATTAGCAGAAGGTATCCGCAACTTCGCTATCGACCAGGCCAAGCTTGAGACGATGATTGCAGCGATGATTGCCTAAGCCCAGCTCAACCTGACCGCTTTTAATGCGGTCTTCTTCACTGCTACTGGCATCAGGCAGGTTTGCATAGCAACGCCGATGCTGAAGACCGAGGAGCAGGCCTGTTTTACCGCCTCGAAAACATCTCTTAACGGCAGCTCTGCTCTGCCGCAGGGAGTGGCAAACAGGTCTCCATATTCGGCGGCGGTCAGCATACCTTTTCTCCTCAGGTTCTGGCGGTTATGCCATAAAAAAAGCACCTGGAGCGAAGCTGTCAGGTGCATTTTTTATCTGTGTGATGAGTATTAGTTAGAACGTTTCATCATCAGCCACAGGCTTAATAGCAGGAAGGTGGCGCTAGGCAGCAATGCCCCTAATACTGGCGGGATATGGTAAACCAGACTTAGCGGGCCGAAGATTTGGTCAAGAACGTAAAACAGGAAACCAAAGCTGATACCGGTCACGACCCTGACCCCCATGGCCACGCTGCGCAACGGGCCGAAGATAAAGGACAGGGCCATCAGCATCATTACCGCCACCGAGAACGGCGCGAAGATCTTGCTCCACATATTGAGCTGATAGCGCCCGGCATCCTGGCCGCTGGCTTTAAGGTAGTTCACATAATCATAAAGCCCGGTGATGGATAGCGCCTCAGGTGACAAGGCAACAACACCAAGTTTGTCCGGCGTCAGGTTAGTTTTCCACTCACTGCTGACGGTCTGAGAACCGACAATTTGCAGGGGATCGGTTAAGTCAGACTTATCCACCTGCGACAGCCGCCAGACTTTATTATCCGCGTCATATTTTGCCGACAGGGCATAACGAATCGACTGCAGGTGCCGCTCAGAGTCAAAGCTATAGATACTGACACCCGACAGTTCAGAGTTATCTTTTACCCGTTCGATATAGATAAAATCATGGCCATCTTTCGCCCATAAGCCGTTCTGGGTTGACAGTAATGAGCCACCCAGGAGCATCTGTGCCCGGTAGTTACGCGCCATCTGCTCACCCTGGGGCGCAACCCACTCGCCGATTGCCATGGTCAGGATAACCAGTGGAATCGCCGTTTTCATCACGGAAGAAGCGATTTTCAGGCGGGTATAACCGGCCGCCTGCATCACCACCAGCTCACTACGCTGCGCCAGGGCACCCAGTCCTAATAGTGCGCCTAACAACGCCGCCATAGGAAAGAAGATTTGAATATCTTTTGGCACGCTTAGCAGGGTATAGAGCCCTGCACCCATCGCTGAATAGCTGCCCTGCCCGGTTCTTTTTAACTGATCGACGAACTTAATAATCGCCGACAGCGACACCAGCATAAACAGCGTCATCAATATGGTATTGAGGATGGTTTTACCAATATAACGGTCTAGTACACCAAACATTTATACCGCTCCTTTGCTGCTAAAGCGGGCACGTACTTTACGCACGGGTACTGTATCCCAGAGGTTTAATGCTATCGCTAATAGCAGATACAGCAGATTAACGCCCCACATCCCCAGCATCGGATCGATTCGGCCATTGGAGGCGCTGGAACGCAGAGAACTTTGTAGCAGGAAGAACACCAGATATAACAGCATTGCTGGCAGCATTGAGAGAACGCGACCCTGACGCGGGTTCACGACACTTAATGGAACAACCATCAGCGCCATAATGATAACCGACATAATCAAAGTGATACGCCAGTGTAACTCAGCCCGCAGTTCAGGTTCATTACTGTTCCACAGCTTAGACATATCCATCTGGCTGGTATTCGAGGGGTCAAGCACCACGTTCTGATGGCCGACAACCGCCTGATAATCTTTAAAGTCGGTGATACGGAAGTCACGCAGCAGTGCCGTTCCTTCAAAACGCGTTCCCGCATTTAAGGTCACCACCTGTGAACCGTCAGCACGAACAGAAAGCTGACCGGCATCCGCCACCACAACCGACGGGCGGGTATTACCACTCGGTCGTGTCTGGGCCAGGAACACATCCTGGAAATTCGCACCCTTAACATTTTCGATAAACAATACCGAACGGCCGTCACTGGTTTGCTGGAATTGCCCTTGTGCCAGAGCCGCAACGCCCGGGTTAGCTTTCGCTTCCGCCAGCACCTCTTCCTGATAACGCGCCGACCAAGGGCTGAGCCACATCACATTGACTGTGGCAACGGCACCGGTAAACAGCGCAAGTATCATCGCAGCTTTGACTAACACCGATTTGCCTAAGCCGCAGGCATGCATCACCGTTATTTCACTTTCGGTGTATAATCGCCCCAATGTCATCAATAAACCCAAGAAAAGGCTTAGTGGCAGGATCAGTTGTGCCATTTCAGGCACCCCTAAGCCTAAGAGCGACAGCACCAGGTGAGTGGGTATCTCACCATCAACTGCGGCCCCGAGGATCCTCACTAACTTCTGACAAAAGAAGATCAGTAACAGGATAAAAAGGATAGCCAATTGGCTCTTGAGTGTCTCACGAACCAGATATCTTATGATAATCACATTAATACACCTGTAAAAACGAGTTCTTTTGCAGGAAAATTGCTTGTTTCATCGCTTATAGGTCATTTATTCTCTTTAATCGTCGAAAACATCGCTAAGATTAAAAAGCCCGGCGAAGTATCGCTCCAGGGTAATGCTAAGACGAACCTAAAAGCGTATAAAACTATCCGTTAAGATTAACACGAAGTCATCGCAACAGCGGACATGAGTTAACAAGGCTTCAATTCTAGCCTTTCCTCCCCGCCGTTGTCTTTAAGATTCAGGAGCGTAGTGCATGGAGTTCAGTGTAAAAAGCGGTAGCCCCGAAAAACAGCGTAGTGCATGTATCGTTGTCGGAGTTTTTGAACCGCGTCGCCTGTCCCCGATAGCCGAACAACTCGATAAAATCAGCGATGGCTACATCAGCGCCCTGCTGCGTCGTGGTGAGCTTGAAGGGAAGCCGGGGCAAACCTTGTTGCTGCATCACGTACCCAACGTGTTGTCCGAGCGCGTTTTACTTGTTGGTTGTGGTAAAGAGCGTGAGCTGGACGAGCGCCAGTTTAAACAAGTGATTCAAAAAACCATCAATACCCTTAATGACACCGGGTCGATGGAAGCGGTCTGTTTCCTTACCGAGCTGCACGTTAAAGGGCGTAACACCTACTGGAAAGTGCGCCAGGCGGTAGAAACAGCAAAAGAGACGCTGTATAGCTTCGATCAGTTGAAAACCAACAAAAGCGAGCCACGTCGCCCACTGCGTAAAATGGTCTTCAATGTCCCGACTCGCCGCGAACTGACCTGCGGTGAACGTGCTATTTCGCACGGCCTGGCCATCTCTTCAGGTATTAAGGCTGCCAAAGATTTAGGCAATATGCCGCCTAATATTTGTAACGCCGCGTATCTGGCTTCCCAGGCACGTCAGTTAGCAGACTCATTTAGCACCAATATCGTGACACGTGTGATTGGCGAACAGCAGATGAAAGAGTTAGGTATGCACTCTTATCTGGCGGTTGGCGCAGGTTCACAGAACGAATCACTGATGTCGGTGATTGAGTATAAAGGTAATGCCGATCCTGACGCTCGTCCAATCGTGCTTGTTGGTAAAGGACTCACCTTCGACTCCGGCGGTATTTCCATTAAACCTGCCGAAGGCATGGACGAAATGAAGTACGATATGTGCGGAGCGGCGTCGGTGTATGGCGTGATGCGCATGGTGGCAGAACTCGGTTTACCGCTGAATGTTGTCGGTATCCTCGCGGGCTGTGAAAATATGCCTGGCGGTCGCGCTTATCGTCCGGGTGATGTCCTCACCACCATGTCCGGCCAGACCGTTGAAGTTCTGAATACCGATGCCGAAGGCCGTCTGGTACTCTGTGATGTACTGACCTACGTTGAACGCTTTGAGCCAGAAGTGGTGATTGACGTTGCGACCCTGACCGGTGCCTGTGTGATTGCCCTTGGCCATCATATTACCGGACTCATGTCGAACCATAATCCACTGGCACACGAGCTGGTAAGTGCTTCTGAACAGGCCGGTGACCGCGCCTGGCGTCTGCCGATGGCGGATGAGTTCCAGGATCAGTTAGACTCTAATTTTGCCGATATGGCAAATATTGGCGGTCGTCCTGGCGGAGCTATCACCGCAGCCTGCTTCCTGTCACGCTTTGCACGCAAGTATAATTGGGCACACCTGGATATCGCGGGTACAGCATGGCGTTCAGGCAGAGCCAAAGGTGCGACGGGTCGTCCGGTTGCGCTGTTGTCTCAGTTCTTACTGAACCGCGCCGGATTTAACGGCGAAGAGTAAATCATCGCCAGTAATGGCATGATGTATGGCAGCCCGGACTTGGGTTCAGGCTGCCATAACTAATATCAACAGGCTAAAACGGACCCCATGAAAAACACGACCTTTTATCTGCTCGATAACGACACCCAGCGCAATGGCCTCAACGCGGTTGAGCAACTGGTGTGTGAGCTGGCGGCAGAAAAATTTCGTGCCGGTAAACGGGTACTGGTCGCCTGCGAAAATGAAGAACAGGCAATACGCCTGGATGAAGCGCTCTGGCAGCGTGAGGTTGCGGCCTTTGTGCCCCATAATCTGGCCGGAGAAGGCCCTCGTTACGGCGCACCGGTTGAACTGGCATGGCCGGAACGTCGCGGCAGCACACCTAGAGATGTGTTGATCAGTTTGCTGCCCTGGTTCGCAGATTTTGCCACCGCTTTCCTTGAAGTGATAGACTTCGTTCCTGACGAAGCATCCCAGAAACAACTGGCCCGCGAACGCTATAAAGCCTATCGCGTTGCCGGTTTCCACTTGACTACGGCGACCTATACCCCGCCGGGAACGACATAGCAGACCATGGAAAAGACATATAACCCGCAAGATATCGAACAGCCGCTTTACGAGCACTGGGAACAGCAAGGCTACTTTAAACCCAATGGCGATGAAAGCCAGGAAAGCTTCTGCATCATGATCCCGCCGCCGAATGTCACCGGTAGTTTGCATATGGGTCACGCCTTCCAGCAAACCATCATGGACACCATGATCCGTTACCAGCGTATGCAGGGTAAAAATACCTTGTGGCAAGCGGGTACCGACCATGCGGGTATCGCCACTCAAATGGTGGTCGAGCGTAAAATTGCTGCCGAAGAAGGTAAAACCCGCCATGACTACGGTCGTGATGCTTTTATCGAGAAAATCTGGCAATGGAAAGCAGAGTCTGGCGGTACCATTACCCGTCAGATGCGTCGCCTCGGCAACTCTGTGGACTGGGAGCGTGAACGTTTCACCATGGACGCGGGCTTGTCTAACGCGGTCAAAGAAGTGTTCGTTCGTCTGTATAAAGAAGATTTGATCTACCGTGGCAAACGCCTGGTTAACTGGGATCCAAAACTGCGCACTGCTATTTCCGACTTGGAAGTGGAAAACCGTGAGTCTAAAGGTTCCATGTGGCATCTGCGTTACCCGTTAGCCGATGGCGCGAAAACCAGCGATGGCAAAGACTATCTGGTGGTTGCTACTACACGTCCGGAAACGGTGCTGGGTGATACCGGCGTTGCCGTGAATCCTGAAGATCCGCGCTATAAAGATCTGATCGGTAAATATCTGACTCTGCCGTTGACCAACCGCCGGATCCCGATTGTCGGGGATGAACATGCGGACATGGAAAAAGGCACCGGTTGTGTAAAAATCACCCCTGCCCATGACTTCAATGACTATGAAGTCGGTCGTCGCCATCAGTTACCGATGATCAACATTCTGACCTTCGACGGTGATATCCGTGATATGGCAGAAGTATTTGATACCAACGGTGAGACTTCAACGTTCTACAGCTGTGATATTCCTGCAGCGTTCCAGAACCTTGAGCGTTTTGCTGCCCGTAAAGCCGTAGTTGCCGCCTTTGACGAACTCGGCCTGCTGGATGAAATAAAACCCCACGACTTAACCGTGCCTTACGGCGATCGTGGTGGTGTCGTCATTGAGCCAATGCTGACCGATCAGTGGTATGTGCGTACTGCCCCGCTGGCAAAAGTCGCCGTGGAAGCGGTTGAGCAAGGTGATATCCAGTTCGTACCAAAACAGTACGAGAATATGTATTTCTCCTGGATGCGTGATATTCAGGACTGGTGTATCTCCCGTCAGCTGTGGTGGGGACACCGTATCCCTGCCTGGTATGATGACCAGGGTAATGTCTATGTCGGTCGTGATGAAGCCGAAGTTCGCGCGGAGAATAATCTGGCAGCGGATGTAGTGCTGAATCAGGACGAAGACGTTCTGGATACCTGGTTCTCTTCCGGTCTGTGGACGTTCTCCACGCTGGGCTGGCCAGAAAACACCGAAGCACTGCGTACCTTCCACCCAACCAGCGTGATGGTCAGTGGCTTCGATATTATCTTCTTCTGGATTGCGCGCATGATCATGCTGACCATGCATTTCATCAAAGATGAAGACGGCAAGCCGCAGATACCGTTTAAAACTATCTATATGACCGGGCTTATCCGTGATGATGAAGGGCAGAAAATGTCCAAGTCTAAGGGTAACGTCATTGACCCGCTGGATATGGTTGACGGTATTTCGCTGGAAGATCTGCTGGAAAAACGTACCGGCAATATGATGCAGCCGCAAATGGCTGAGAAAATCCGTAAACGTACCGAAAAACAGTTCCCGAACGGCATTGAGCCGCACGGTACTGACGCTCTGCGCTTTACTCTGGCGGCCCTCGCTTCTACCGGCCGCGATATCAACTGGGACATGAAACGCCTGGAAGGTTATCGCAACTTCTGTAATAAGCTGTGGAACGCCAGTCGTTTCGTGCTGATGAATACCGAAGAGCAGGATTGCGGCTTTAACGGCGGTGAATTAGTCCTGTCCCTGGCAGATAACTGGATCCTCGCTGAGTTTAACCGTACGGTAAAAGCTTACCGTGAAGCGCTGGATAACTATCGCTTTGATATCGCAGCTAACATTCTGTATGAATTCACCTGGAACCAGTTCTGTGACTGGTATCTGGAGCTGACCAAGCCGGTCATGAACGGTGGTTCTGAAGCGGAGCTGCGCGGAACGCGTAATACGCTGGTGAACGTGCTGGAAGGTTTGTTGCGCCTGGCGCACCCAATCATTCCGTTTATCACGGAAACCATCTGGCAGCGCGTGAAAATGCTGAAAGGTATTACCGCAGACACTATTATGCTGCAACCTTTCCCGGCGTTTGATGCAAGCCTTGATGATACTCAGGCTCTGGCCGATACCGAATGGCTGAAGCAAGCGATTATTGCAGTCCGTAACATTCGTGCAGAAATGAATATCTCTCCAGGTAAACCGCTGGATGTTCTGCTGCGTGGAGCCAGCGCTGAAGTAGAACGTCGGGTGAATGAAAACCGTAGCTTCCTGCTGAATCTGGCACGTCTCGATAGCATCACTATTTTGCCTGCCAGCGATAAAGGCCCGGCGTCTGTTACCAAGATTATTGATGGTGCTGAGCTGCTGATCCCAATGGCTGGGTTTATCGATAAAGATGCTGAACTGGCGCGTCTGGCAAAAGAAGTCGCTAAAGTGGAAGCTGAAATCGGGCGTATCGAGAGCAAACTGTCTAACGAAGGTTTTGTTGCTCGCGCACCGGAAGCAGTAATCACTAAAGAGCGTGAAAAGCTGGACGGTTACGCTGATGCTAAGGCCAAACTTATTGAGCAACAATCGGTGATTGCTGCACTGTAATTAGCTAAAGCAGCTGCCCGCAGAAGTCGAGTATTTCTCCGGGCAGTCTTTCTTGCACGCCAAAATAAGTAAAATAATAATAGGTCCCGCCCGGGATAATTTTGACGTCATAATGTTTTCTTACTTTCAAAAGAGCGATGTATGAGTCTTGCCAGACTGGCTGAACCCCAATGCCTGTTGCGCCGGATAGCGCCCGATGATAATCCGGCTATCGCGCGGGTTATTCGCCAGGTTTCAGCTGAATATGGTTTAACGGCCGATAAAGGTTATACCGTTGCCGACCCCGATCTCGACGAGCTGTATCAGGTTTATAGCAAACCGGGGTTCGCATTCTGGGTGGTGGAATATAACGGCGAAGTGGTCGGTGGCGGAGGTGTCGCCCCACTGATATGCAGCCAGCCTGATACCTGTGAATTACAGAAAATGTATTTCTCCTCTGTGGTACGTGGCAAAGGGTTAGCCAAAAAATTGGCGCTACTGGCAATGGATTACGCTCGGGAACAAGGTTTTAAGCACTGTTACCTTGAGACAACCGCCTTTCTGAAAGAGGCGATTGGGTTATATGAACACTTAGGTTTTGTCCATATTGATGAACCACTGGGCTTTACCGGCCATGTGGATTGTGAAGTGAGAATGCTCAAACCCTTGTAATACTCTCTCATCCGATAAAACAAAACAGCCAGAGGATATCCCCTGGCTGTTCTCGTTAATTTAATTCAGTTCAGTTACGCGCTCACGGAAGCTGCCTTTTTCAGACGACGAATTTTACGCTCTTCCAGAATCGCAACGATAGCCATCAGGGCAATACAGCCTATTGCTGCTGCATCCAGGGCTGCAAAGGTACCGGCCCAGCCGGTAAGACCAAAGATTGGCGTACCGTCAGCAATCATACCCAGACCCAGTTTAGCGAAGCTATCGCCAATCAAATAGGCAAAGGTGCCTTTGATACCGTCTGCAGCACTGATGGCCTTTTTAGGCACGAATCCTACCGCTGCCACACCAATCAATAATTGTGGGCCAAAGATCAGGAAGCCAAGGGCAAACAGTGACGCCAGGTAGACATATTGGTTGCTGGCATGCTGATAGACGCCCAGGGTCACAATAATCAGGCTCAGAGCGATACAGGCCACCAGAGCACGACGCCCGTTAGCCAGGTCAGACAACCAGCCCCACAGCAGTGTTCCCACCAGCGCCCCGACTTCAAACAGGGTGAAGCCTTGAATCGCGACTTCTTTGGAGAGTTTCAGCTCCTGGTAAGCATAGACCGTTGACCACTGATCCACCCCGATACGCACAACATACAGGAAGATGTTGGCAAAGCAGAGTAACCAGATGACTTTGTTTTTCAGAACATATTCGACAAAGATCTGCCATTTGGTCATCGACGAATCTTCAGTTTCTTTATCTTCGTCACTCAGCTGTTCATCAAACAGCTCTTCCGCTTTACCCAGACCGTAGGCTTCCGGGGAGTCATTACCGTAACGCAGAGCAATAAAGCCAATAATCAGGGCAATAATTGACGGGAAGATAAACATGCCGATGACATGGCCATCAAACAGAACGTTAGCCCCAAATAACGCGACGCCGGCCGCACCCGCGCCACCAAGGTTATGGGAGATATTCCACATGCCCAGATAGCTACCGCGCTTACGGCGTGGGGTCCATTTGGTAATCGTCGAGTAACTACAGGAACCACCGGTACTCTGGAAGAAACCGCTGAGAGAATAAAAGGCTATCATCAGGAACAAACTGACTGAACCACTTCCCATACTGGCGCTGAAACCCAGCATACAAATCGCCGAGAGGATCAGCATAAAGGGCAGGAATTGTTTGGTATTTTTACCGTCAGCGTAATAGGACACCAGGGTCTTACCAACGCCATAGGTAATCGAAAAGCCCAGTCCTATCATGCCTAATTGAGTCATGCTCAGACCATAGGTCGAGATCATGTCGTTTTGCGCAATATTGAAATTCTTACGAATTAAATACATCGCCAGGTAGCCGATAAAAACCACCAGGTAGGACTGCATAAAGGGTTTGAACCACATCTTCCGCCGTATTTCTAACGGCAGATCCAGGGTCGGTTTACGCACCTGGTTTAAAAAATTCAGCATGGGTTTTCCTGATTAAAATATCGACCTAATACCGATATTGTAAAAATCAGCCGCTGATATGGCCTGGGATGGCTTCCAGGTTGGATCGAGAAAATATCCTAGTTTCTGAATAATCAGTCTAAAAGGGTGAGGTAAATCACATTCACCGGGAGCTTCGCGGCGCCTGAGCATTTAAAAAGGGGAGTAAAAATAGCGCTGAAATTCCGGCTGCAATCGATATCACGACAAAAAAGCCGTTCCAGGACCAGATATTGATAACCCATGCCAGCGGCCAGCCAGCAAGCGATGCCCCAAGATAAGCGAATAAGCCAACAAACCCGGTGGCTGCCCCTGCTGCGTCTTTATGAGAGCATTCTGCCGCTGCCATACCAATCAGCATTTGTGGGCCAAAGACAAAAAAGCCGATGGTAAAAAAGCAGGCGGCCTGCATCACATAAGTGTGAAACGGCATCAGCCACAGGGAGCCAACCGAAAGCAAAATACCCGCGGCAAAAATAAGATTCATCGGCCCGCGGTTACCATTAAACAGCTTATCGGAACCCCAGCCCGCCACCAGCGCACCAATAAATCCGCCCAGTTCAAACATCGTCACTGCGGAGTTAGCGGTTACTAACCCCACATCAAGGGTTTCCGTCATATACAGGTTGCCCCAGTCATTAATCGCCGCCCGGACGATATAGACCAGCACATAGCACAGAGATAACAACCAAATATACGGGTTACCCAGCACATATTTGTAGAGGATCTCTTTTTGTGTCAGCCCAAGCCCTTCCTGCTGCTGAGCAATATCGAGCGCATCCTGCCGCCACTCACCAACTGCTGGCAGACCCAGACTCTGCGGACGGTCACGCAGACGCCAGCACACAAATAAGCCGCCGATAATCGCCATCACCCCGGCAATCATCATGCCGCTACGCCAGCCATAGTGCAGAGCGACCGCACCCATCATCATAGGAATTAATGCCCCACCGATATTATGGGCGGTGTTCCACAGCGCCCACCAGCCACCGCGCTCGGTACGCGAGTACCAGGTCGTCAACAGACGGGCGCATACCGGTGACCCCCAAGCCTGGAAGAAAGCGTTCAGAACCCATAGCGAAGCAAAGGCCCATAGCGAGGTGGAAAAACCAAACAGGATATTAATCACCCCGGTCGCTATCAGCCCGATCCCCATAAAATAACGGGCATTGGAGCGGTCACTGACAATACCGGACAGAAATTTTGATAAGCCGTAGGTCATATAAAACAGCGTCGCCAGCAGACCAATATCGGTTCGCGTCATCACCCCTGTGGCAAGGATTTCCGGAACGACCGCATTGAATCCTTTGCGGGTGAAATAGAACAACGCGTAGCCCAGCCAGATAGTCAGCAGAATATGTCTGCGCCAGTAGCGATAGCGGGTATCGATTTCAGTTTTAGAACTGAGGGGCTGAATATTGTCGGGGACTTTTAAAAAACTGAGCATAATTTATTTCTCTTAGCCGCCTAATGGCAGATTTACACTGACGCGCGTTCCATGAGTACAAGAAATCGCCAATGTTCCACCCAGCGCGGAAACGCGCTCACGCATTCCTGTCAGGCCAAAACCAGGCTGCCCTGAATCGACCGGCAAGCCGCTACCATCATCTTCAATCACCAGCATCAGCTGCTGGTCTTGCTGCCAGCCTTGCACCGTCACGGCCTGGGCATTCGCATGCTTGACGATATTATTCAGTCCCTCCTGACAGATGCGAAATAGCGTGACGCGCTGACTTTCACTGAGTACCGACTCATCAATTTTCCAGTCGATATGGCTGACAATCCCCTGCCCGGCCAGTTCCATTTCTCGCACCAGGGCACTGATAGCCTGCGCCAGGGTTAAGTCATCAAGCTGACGCGGGCGTAAGCGCCCGAGTAAACGGCGCACTGAATCGTAAACGCCCAGCGACAGCTGTTCGATATGGCCTGCACTCTGTTTGATGCCAGGATTATCCCGTGCCAGTCGCTGGACAATATTGGCCTGGGTACGAATCGCGGTGATGGTTTGCCCGATATCATCATGGAGTTCCCGCGCCACATCCTGGCGGACACTCTCTTCTGTTTCCAGCAGGCGTTCCACCAGCCGATGATTACGCTGGAGTTCAGTTTGCAATGACAGGTTCAGCTCACGCAGACGCTGGATACCGGCCCCCAGCAACAGTCCTGTCAGACTTTGAGCCAGCAATGAAAGCAGCAGATCAAGCGGGTAGGCATGCCATGTCTGGCTGGCAATCAGCGCAATAGCATTCATCAGGGTGGCAATGAGTGCCCCCTGCCAGCCGTAATGCCAGGCCAGGGCAATAATAGGCAGAGCCAGACAAAAGGGAGTAAAGCGCGCCAAATCGGCGGGTAGCCCTAACTGTAACCAGAGGCTGATAGCAAACAGCACCAGATACCAGATCAAGTGACGCGCACGCCAGTTGACGGGCTGGGTGACCAGAGCAGGTCCCAGTGGCTGCCAGACGGTGCTGGTCAGATAGTGCCAGATAACCAGGCAGATGGGTGATAACGTCAGGCTACCGGTCAGCGTCACGAGTAAAACATTCAGAGCCATAGCGCCCTGTTCAACCCAGGGTAATGACTGCAACAACGCGGCGGCAATCAGTGCCGCGCCCTGACGCAGTAAAGTACGCCAGTCACGGCTACCGGCATAATGAGCGGTCAAGACCACCGGCAGCATACTCAGCAGGCTGCCTATCAGTAAAAAGGGCAGATGCGGTAATTCAACCAGCCCGGATAACCAGCCCAGTAACAACCACTCAGTGCCCAGTAAAACTAACCAGTATCTCCGCGGACATTGCAGCATCAGCCCCATACGTAAGCCGAACGGGAAGAGCAGTACCGCCAGTTCAGGGCTGTCCACCAGATGCAGGCTGATACTCCACAGGCAGAACCAGGCGGCGGCAAAAGTAAAGAAACTGGCAATAATACCCGCCAGCCGGGTCAGTAATCTTTGCATTACCAGCCAGCAAACATATAACGAGCCAGCTCAACATCATTATGAAGGTCGAGTTTTTCCATTAAATTGGCCCGATGGACATGGACTGTTTTCGGCGATAGTCCGAGTTCTGCGGCAATCTCTTTCACCGCCAGACCTTGTGCCAGCTTTTCGGCAACCTGACGTTCCCGTTTGGTCAGCGGATCCTGACGCCCTACGGTCAGCTTTCGGGCAATATCAGATGTCAGATAACAGCCACCGGTAGCCACGGTATGGATAGCAGCGATCAGTTCATCGGCGCTACAGCGTTTCGATAAAAATCCGCGCGCTCCGGCTTTTAACGCCTGTTCAATTAAGGCCGGGCTATCATGTACCGACAGCATAATGGTCGCCATGCCTTGAGGGAGCTGGCCGAGTAGATCCAGCCCTGAAATATCAGGCATTGAAATATCACAGATACACACCTGCACGCCACGGCCTGGCAGGCCTGCCAAGGCTTCACGACCAGAACCAAATTCAGCAACCACTTGAAAATCAGGTTCCAGAGCCAGTAACTGGGCGAAACCTGAACGGACGATCAGGTGATCGTCAATCAGAGCGAGGGTTATCATGATAGCTTCCAGGAAGGTAAAATCGCCGCTACCTTAGCGAGTAGCGTAACGCTGTTCAAGCATTAAACACTTTTTGCCCGCATCATTCAAAGCCTGCATGCGCCGTGATGACGCCAGACAGGCGGTTGGCAAGCTTTACACCGATGCGGGTATGCCGCTGTGAAAGCGAAAAGTATCATCGGGACTTTGAATTAGCGCCGCTTCAGCTTCGCCAAGAAATTTCACTCGGTCCTGAATATCTCCCCCGGCTATTTGCTGGGCCAGGCTCAGATAATCCTGATAGTGGCGCGCTTCAGAGCGTAGCAACGACAGATAGAAACTGCTCAGCTCATCATCAAGCCAGGGCGCAATAGCGGCAAAACGTTCGCAGGAACGCGCTTCGATATAGGCCCCGCAGATAAGTTTATCCACCAGCATCAGGGGTTCATGGGTACGCGTTTGGCCGAGCAGCCCTTTAGCATAACGGCTGGCCGTCATTTTGACATAGGGGATATCACGCGCCAGCATGATTTCACGGACTTGCCAGAAGTGGTGTAGCTCTTCTTTTATCAGTGACGTCATACTGTCGATAAGCGTCTGCTCCCAGCCACCCTGCGTCTTTGGCATCAGCTTTTTGCTCAGCGCTTTATGCAGTGCCAGAAAGTCAGGCTCCGGCCCGTCACTAAAGGCAAAGACCTCGTAGGGCCGTAGTAAGGCCAGAAGGACTTCTGAGGTTTCTTTATCAGCAACATATTTGCGGATCAGAAACATCCCGGTTTGGGCGGCTTTAAGCTCACATATCAGATGGTCATTCAGTAATAGCGATAAATTTTCTGGTTTACGGGCTTGATCTATCCAGGCTTCGGGAGTTGGGCAATGCAGAAAATCATTAATCGGTGAGAGAAGTAACTGTAGGTTCATGCTTTATCCTGAAATGCAGCAGCGAACGCTGCTGCACCATCACTGATGTTTAGTGACGAACACCGTCGTCATCTTCATCGTCTTCGCCATCGTCCTGGTCATCTTCGCCATTCGGATCTTCAAAGTAGGTGCCCCAGCCGTCATATTCAACGTTGAATTTTTCGGCCAGATTCATTAATTGCTCAACCTGAGAGTCAATTAACTCAGCATTTAATGCGCTTTCGCTCAGCACATCGCAGCAAATAACCACGTCACCTTCTTCAACTTCGAGCTCTTCAGGATCAGTGACTTCATAGCCCATCTTGAATGCCTCAACCGCGGCCTTTTCAAGAGTTTCGAAATCATCAGCAGAAAGATGATGTTCGATGGTGTAAAGCGCGTCGGGATCGCTGCCGTCTTCCAGCAGTTCTTCAATGATTAAACGCGTTTCTTCGCGTTGTTCTTCCAGATGTTCTGAATTTGCCATGATCCTGTCCTCACATGTATCGGCACACGGGCTTATTCTCACATACCGAGCGGTTTGCCTCCACCTTTCACAGCAAAGATTTCTTACTCAGGGTTGCAATTGCATATTCATACATATAAATTGAATTTTAATTCAATTAATGGCGAGTGCCACGTGAGGCTAAGATGAGTCACTTTTATCAGAAACACTTTCTTAAATTACTTGATTTTACCCCTGCCCAGCTTAACGAATTATTATCTTTGTCCGCAAAACTGAAAAGTGATAAGAAAAAAGGGACGGAAAGTCAAAAGCTTGTTGGAAAAAATATCGCGCTCATCTTCGAAAAAGATTCGACCAGAACTCGCTGCTCTTTCGAAGTTGCCGCTTATGATCAAGGCGCACGTGTGACCTATCTTGGCCCAAGTGGTAGCCAAATCGGGCATAAAGAATCAATAAAAGATACCGCACGGGTGCTGGGACGTATTTATGACGGTATTCAGTACCGGGGTTATGGCCAGGAAATCGTCGAAACCCTGGCAGAATTTGCCGGTGTCCCGGTCTGGAATGGCCTGACTAATGAATTTCACCCGACCCAACTGCTGGCTGATTTACTGACCATGCAGGAGCATTTGCCGGGCAAAAGCTTTAATCAAATGACTCTGGCCTATGTGGGTGATGCGCGTAACAACATGGGTAATTCTATGCTGGAAGCCGCAGCCCTCACCGGTCTGAACTTACGTTTAGTGGCCCCTAAGAGCTGCTGGCCTGAACCACAGCTGGTCAGCCAGTGCAGTGAGCTAGCAGCACAAAATGGTGGTCAGATAACGCTGACGGAAGATATTGCCGCCGGAGTAGCAGGAGCGGACTTTATTTATACTGACGTATGGGTCTCAATGGGTGAAGCGAAAGAGAAATGGGCTGAACGTATCGCTCTGCTGCGCCCTTATCAGGTAAATAAGCAGATGCTGGCCTTAACCAGTAATCCGCAGGTGAAGTTCTTGCACTGTCTGCCAGCCTTCCATGATGAAAAAACCACTCTGGGTAAGCAGATGGCGGAGACTTTCGATTTACACAACGGGATGGAAGTGACGGATGAAGTGTTTGAGTCAGAACACAGTGTGGTGTTTGACCAGGCAGAAAACCGTATGCATACCATTAAAGCCGTGATGGTTGCTACCCTGGCACCTGGCCTGTAAGTTTCCGGGTCCTCTCCTGCGGGAGAGGACTCTGTGCAGGCTATGGAATTAGTTTTGCTTAACTTTAACCACGACTTTGCGCACGATAGCAGGCTCGCCCACGGCAACCAGGGGCTTATGTACTTCTCCTGGATAGAAGACCACGAAGTCACCTTCGTTTAAGACAACGCTTTTTTCTTGCTCGCCAGCAGGCAGGAAAGCAATGTCCCAGTCTTCCAGGCGTTCAGTATCCGATTTTCCGGCTGGCAAGCAGCTGAATACCATACCTTCCTGACCACGCAAAACAATTTGAATATCCAGATAACGGGCGTGATATTCCGCTTTACGCGCAGCCAGAAGTTCAGTGCTGTCCTCAGAAATCAGCATAAAGATGTTATTGCCATCAATATCATGCTTGCCGACGGGAGTTTCCGGAGTGACATGCGCTTTTACGTGTTCAATTGCCTGACGCAGTTCTACCGGCAGCCAGTCTTGCAGAGCATGGATATTACCAATGATCATGATGTCCTCTTTATTTAAAACGCTGTTTTAAGATGTTAAGTCTAGCGTGGTTATTTGTCTGGCGACCAGAGACGCAGATCATAAGATGATAAAAAAATCACAGACTTGCAGAAGTTAAACTCACAACAGCAGGTCATGCGGTGAAATCTTCACTTTCAGGTGTATTTGTAATGTCAGAGGCCGTTTAACAGAATAAGCCAAAGTTCAGTACTTCTGGTTATAGCAACCGATTGCTATCGGTAAAAAAAGTCTGATTAAATCTATTGCAGTGCAAAAACACCCGCGTATAATGCGCCACAATTTGCCAGGAGGAAGCATGCGCCATTGTCTCTATCAGACTACTACACTACATCGAGAAACTGCCGATGTTGCCGTGGCGTTTTTCCTCCCGTTGCCTATTCAAATTTCTAAAGCCCCTCATTGAGGGGCTTTTTTTTGTCCATCGCTCGAGACTCGAGAACAGGAGAGAAATATGACAAATCCACTTTATAAGAAACACATCATTTCCATTAATGATCTCAGTCGCGATGAGCTCGAGCTGGTTCTGGCTACCGCTGCAAAATTAAAAGCGAATCCACAGCCAGAGTTGCTTAAGTACAAGGTAATCGCCAGCTGCTTCTTTGAAGCCTCGACCCGTACTCGCCTCTCTTTTGAGACCGCCATTCATCGCCTGGGCGCTTCTGTAGTGGGTTTTTCTGATAGTGGTAATACCTCACTGGGTAAAAAAGGGGAAACGCTGGCAGATACCATTTCGGTTATCGGAACTTATGTGGATGCGATTGTGATGCGCTATCCGCAAGAAGGTGCCGCGCGTCTGGCGACGGAATTTGCCGGTGATATCCCGGTTATCAATGCGGGCGATGGCGCGAATCAGCACCCGACCCAAACGCTGCTGGACCTGTTTACCATTCAGGAGACTCAGGGCCGCCTTGAGAACCTGAATATTGCTATGGTAGGCGATTTAAAATACGGTCGTACGGTGCACTCTCTGGCTCAGGCGCTGGCCAAGTTCTCTGGCAACCGCTTCTACTTTATTGCCCCTGATGCCCTGTCAATGCCGCAGTATATTACCGATATGCTGGATGAAAAAGGCATCACCTGGAGCTGCCACCATGCGATTGATGAAGTGGTTGAATCGCTGGATATTCTCTATATGACTCGCGTCCAGAAAGAACGTCTTGACCCTTCAGAATATGCCAACGTTAAAGCCCAGTTTATCCTGCGGGCGGCAGATCTGGCAGGTGCACGCGACAATATGAAAGTGCTGCATCCGCTGCCGCGTGTTGATGAGATAACCACTGATGTGGATAAAACCCCGCATGCCTGGTATTTCCAGCAAGCAGGTAACGGTATTTTTGCCCGCCAGGCATTGCTCGCCCTGGTGTTGAATCGCGAACTGGTTTAAGTAAGAGGACAGAAAAATGACACATGATAATAAATTGCAAGTTGAAGCTATCAAACGCGGAACTGTTATCGATCATATTCCGGCTCAGGTTGGTTTTAAACTGCTGACCTTATTCAAACTGACCAAAACCGACCAGCGCATCACCATCGGCCTGAATCTGCCTTCTCGCGAGCAAGGCCGTAAAGACTTAATCAAAATAGAAAATACCTTTCTGACTGATGACCAGGTTAACCAACTGGCGTTGTATGCGCCAGAAGCAACGGTAAACCGTATTGATAATTATGAAGTAGTGGGTAAAAGCCGCCCAAGCATGCCTAAGTTCATCGAAAATGTGCTTATCTGCCCGAACAGTAACTGTATCAGCCGCAATGAACCGGTTTCTTCCTACTTCACGGTGGAAAAGCGCGCAGAAAAGATCAGCCTTAAGTGTAAATACTGTGAGAAAGAGTTTGCCCATCATGTCGTGCTGGCAGCTTGATCTATCACTAACAATAATGCGCTATCATTCCCTATAATAACGGCGATTTCTAAACAGGCCACAGGCCTGTTATTCCGGCAGACGACCTACCGTCTGCCTGACCTGCCAACTGAGGAAGAAAAATGTCTCACATTATTAGCACTGAAAATGCCCCAGCCGCGATTGGTCCTTATGTTCAGGGTGTTGATCTGGGTAGTATGATTATCACTTCCGGCCAGATCCCGGTTGATCCAAAAACCGGTACTGTACCTGACGACGTCTCAGCTCAGGCACGCCAGTCGCTGGAAAACGTGAAAGCGATTGTTGAAGCTGCCGGTCTGAAAGTAGGCGATATCGTAAAAACGACCGTTTTTGTGAAAGACCTGAATGACTTCGCTACCGTCAACGCAACCTATGAAGCGTTCTTCACCGAGCATAAGGCAACTTTCCCGGCGCGTTCTTGCGTTGAGGTGGCTCGCCTGCCAAAAGATGTGAAGATCGAAATCGAAGCGATTGCGGTGCGTCGCTAATCAGCCTAATACGCTGATTTTGATACGACTTGTCTCTAACCCTCAGTGTTAAGCTGTTCTAACATTGAGGGATACTTTATGCTGTCCACTCCCCGATTTCCTGAGACAAACCTGATTAAAGTTTTCTAGCTGTTTTCTCTATATCTCCGGGGCAAGATGCCCCAGACTTTCATGGGTACGATTCAGGCTATAATCTTGCTGCCAGAATCAGGACATTTCTCTGGCCTGACTGACTGATTCAAATAAATAAGCATTCAAAAATTCCCGACGGCATGATCTGAACCCGTTTGCTGCAATAACAAATACCCGAGAACCATCAGTGGGATATTTGTTGTAACAGGATTAAACGCTTCCAATAATATATTCGGAGTCATAATAGCAGCAAACGCCAACAATCCAGTCAAACCTGCCAGGTTAAGCAGCTGCACGACTTTGATCCTGTATAACCAGATAAAAACTACACCAAATATAACTTCACTAACGCCAGCGCCTTTAATCAATAGATAAGTGATCTCTTCAGAAAATCCTAAATTCCCCGTTATTGCCTGCTCAAGCGGAGCAATTTGTAATAACTTGGGAAATAGACCGTGGTATATCCATGTCAATCCAATGACATATCGAGCTAATTGAATAGTGTTCAAGAAACAGAATTCTCCAGAAGCGTATAACAGTCTTTTTAATAATTTATCTATTTAATAACCTTAAAAACCTGACAAACTAAAGAACATTGAAATCTAACCACAATCATCCAAACTCATAATCTGCCATTGATAAAAGGTGGTCAAGAAATGATAAAGAAACGTGTCTATTATGTGCTGGCTAGCCGCTTTTGTTGAGAGTAGCGGAAACCACCCTGTACAGGGCAAAGCAGTTGTTGGTGGGGGATCACTGACATTGAGCAACTACGATGCTAAGAACCCGGCATTCCGTATTCCTGAATCACATTAGCTGCGTATATCCAAAATAATTCGAGTTGCCTGTAGGCGCCAAGTTCAGGCCGTCGATGAGCATAGATAAACTATGTGATTCGGCGGTCTGGACGCCAGCAACACCCAGGAAACTTGAAGTATGACGGGCACAGGCCTATTTCCTGTTTATTCCGGCAGATACCTACCGTCTGCCTGACCTGCCAACTGAGGAAGAAAAATGTCTCACATTATTAGCACTGAAAATGCCCCAGCCGCGATTGGTCCTTATGTTCAGGGTGTTGATCTGGGTAGTATGATTATCACTTCCGGCCAGATCCCGGTTGATCCAAAAACCGGTACTGTACCTGACGACGTCTCAGCTCAGGCACGTCAGTCGCTGGAAAACGTGAAAGCGATTGTTGAAGCTGCCGGTCTGAAAGTAGGCGATATCGTAAAAACGACCGTTTTTGTGAAAGACCTGAATGACTTCGCTACCGTCAACGCAACCTATGAAGCGTTCTTCACCGAGCATAAGGCAACTTTCCCGGCGCGTTCTTGCGTTGAAGTGGCTCGCCTGCCAAAAGATGTGAAGATCGAAATCGAAGCTATCGCTGTACGCCGTTAGTATAAATCAGCGTATTCAACCCTCAGTGTCATGCACTCCTGACACTGAGGGATATCTTAAGATCTCACACTACCAGAAGATCAGCTTGGATTAATATTTTCAGGTTCAGAATCAAGTATAAGATCGCGTAAAATTACATTGACTTGAATATCCTCAAAACCTGTATTACTTCCCCATCGTCTTGCCTGTAGTGGAATGACTCCGATATAAAGACCACTCTGATGGTATTTCAGATGTTCATTATCTTCAGGGTGGAATGACAAAACTAATCGAGAGAATTTATGGGGATCCCCACACCCAACACTGGAATTCATCGTCCGTGTAGTACAGGCTGTTTGGCGCTCCCCTCGCAAATAAACTAATACTTCATCATTAGAGGCATTTTTTAGAAATACTTTTACTTCAGAATAACCATACTCACCATGAATTAAATCTACAGGTCCTTGCCCGTTATAAAAAGCGACAAAACCATAAGTATCAATACCTTCGATAGTATAAGAAACTGAGCTTTTTCTTAGCTGATCATTTTTCCAAATATTTAAATTTAAAACCTCAACACTATCAACATCAGCACTCATATTAAATACACTATCATGAGGATCATAATAATCTAAGACGGCTCTGATAACATAATTCCTGATATTATTAATAGGATCACTCACTTTGAATGTTAACCAGAATTTGACTAACCTGTCGAGTTCAAGATCAAAACCATATATTTTTAGAAAAACCTCACCAGTTATATTATTATCATGAATGTTAGTTTGATAGTCACCATCCACCAGGCTAGCTTTAAATGTCAGGGGGAATACTTCATCGGTAATAAGGTCGATGGCTTCAACTTCAATAAGTGAGTAGCTGTCATAATCCGTGATTGCCACGGTATCAAAAGGTAAGATGACACCTTTTTTATCTAAGTTGATAGGTATTAAACGGCCCAGTGTATCAAAAATTGTTAACTCAAGATTAAAAGAGGTGACATTTCCTAAACCAATAACAGATTCATTACTATCATCAATAAATGAATCGAGTTCTGAAAGTAATTTCTTACCGGAAGGCCCCCAATATATGAAGTCATGAAAGTGAGTGCCGGTATGTAGTGCAATGATTTCATTGTTTTCTAATGATATTACAGGAGAACCGATCGATTGAGGACTTATCCAAGCGGAGAAAGATACGACATCTCCAGTGCGTTCTACATAAGCATGCATGTCTACAGATTGCCTATCAATAATATACATACTTGTACGATGTTCAGGGATGTAAATACGATCGTTTACAGCCGGAGTTTCTTCACTAATTTTTAATCCACCAAATAATTCTTTCACATTAGAATTTTCATAATCAAACTCATCTATCGTTAATAATGCATAAGGCTGATTGCCACCGATACCATTACTCATTTCTAATATTTTCCCGGCTTTTAAACGAACCGGTTCATTAATTGGTGAGTCGCCCTTACAAGATTGATGAAAATAGTTAAGCCATATTTCAGTATGTTGTAAATCAGGATCATCATAGAGGGTTTTGGCATGCGTTAGCAGATGATTTTCACTACCAATCAATGAACAATTTACCCACGGTTCCATACCTATCATACTTCCAGCGGCTAAAGCATTGTCTCCTATTTCAGTTCCGTCATGACAAATATAGCGAGCATTAAAAAAAGATGAAAATACTTCTGTATTTTCATACTCAACTGAGCTTAGCTCAAAAGAAAATACATCATCTGAATTTACTGCTTTTGTTAAAACAACTCTAATATTCACTCTCTCATCAGGAATAATAATCGCTACTTTTTCAGTGTTATGAAAAAACTCTCTCTGTATAGAGTTTTCTCCATATTGAAATTCAACATAAGAATTGGCGGGTAGTTTTATATTTACAAAAAATAATTTTAAAAATGACGCCCCCTTTCTTTCTACTACATATGAATATATTTTGCCTTTATTATCAACAATGATATTGGATTGAATACTATCACAATATGAAACTTCATGGTTAACAGCCATAGTAACTCCTCATATATATAATTAAATAAAGATATGACCGACGGCCTTCCTGTGGCAAGTTATAGGTACCAAATGATTTCAAAATAGATAATTGGAACAATTAACCATCAAGCTCCTTAAAATAAAGGTAAGATCAAACCAGATTACGATCTTCAGGTTCAGAATCAGAAATAAGATCGCGCAACCACACATTGACTAAAATATTCTCAAAAGCTGTATCACTCTTACGTTGTCTTCCCTGTAGCGGAATAATCCCTCTGTAAGTGCCATCCCAGTCGAATTTCAGCTCTTCATTATCTTCAGGATGGAACGACAAAATTAATTGAGAATATGTTTTGGATGACTGACATGTAATAGTGGAATTCATGGTCCGTGTAGAACAATTGGTTTTGCGAACACCTCTTAAGTTAACTAATATTTCGTCGCCGGATGAGTGCCTTAAGAGCGCTTTCACTTCTGAATAGCCATATTCAGCACTGGTTAACTCTACCGGACCCTGACCATTATAAATAGCAACAAATCCATAATTATCATATCCCTCGATAGTATAAGAAACTGAACTTTCTCTTAACCCATAATCTTTCCAAATTTTTAAATCTAAAACCTGAGCAGTTTCTATATCAAATGGAATATCATAAGGATCATAAAAATCCAATACTGTTCTGATAACGTAATTTCTTATATTTTTAATAGGATCATTAATTTTGAATGCAAACCAGAATTTTATTAGACTTGTAATATCAAAATCACATATTCTCAGAAAAACCTCCCCAGTTACATTATTGTCATTAATATTAGTTTCATAACCCTGACTCACCAGGCTGGCTTTAAATATGAATGGAAAGACTTCATTTGTGATAACGTCTCTGGCCTCCACTTCAATCAGTGAATAGCTGTCATAATCAGTGATTGCCACAGTATCAAAAGGTACGATAATACCTTTTTTATCTAAATCTATGGGAATTAAACTACCCTGTATATGAAAAGGGGTTAATTCAAGATTAAAAGAGGTGACTTGTCCTAATCCAATAATAGATTCATTATTGTCACTAATAAATGCCCCTAATTCATCGTTCAATTTCTGAGCAGATACGCCTATATTTCGAGCTCCATCTGATCCCCGATGGAGCCCAATAAGTTGATTACTTTCCCTTGATATAACAGGAGAACCTGATGTCCCTGGTGCAGAGTCAGCATTATAAAAAAGCCGATACTCCTCAACCTTCAGTATCCTGGCATATTCCCCATTTTTAATATCACTAATATACATCGGGCGAAGCCCGCCATTGCCATATTGAGGGATATAAATATTCTCTCCTGGATACGGATTTTCTTCACTGAGTTCTAACCCACCAAATAATTCTTTCACATTAGAATTGATATAATCAAAATCATCCAGCGTCAATAAGGCATAATCATCATCACCATTACCAGGCCCCATCTTTAACATGCTACCAGGCTTTAAACGAACGGGTTCATTGACGGGAGACATTGAGTCACAAGATTGATGAAACCAGTTAAACCATATCTCACCGTAAGTTAACTCGGGATCTTTTATCGTGACATGCTGATTAGTGAGCACGTGGTTTTCACTGCCAATGAGTGAGCAAGACCCCCAGCCACCAATTCTTGCCGCCGCACTGGCCAAAGCATGTTCAGCCATCTCGGTTCCCTCAAAACACATATAAGGTCTTCGCTCATCCTGACCAATAATGGTTCTTGAGTCATCATCATATTCAACTGAACTCAGTTCAAAAGAAAATTCACCATCCAGATTTAATACTTTAGTTAAAACAACTCTTATATTAACCCTTTCGCCAGGGATAATAATATCCGCGTGATCAGTATGATAAAAAAACTCTCTTTGTATAATATTTTCACCATATTGAAACTCAACATAGGAATTGTCGGGTAGTTTTATATTAACAAAATGTAATTTTATAAATGATGCGCCCTCTCTTTCTACTAAATATGAATGTATCCTATCTTTATTATTAACAATGACATTGGATTGAACACTATCAAAATATGAAACTTCATGGTTAACAGCCATAGTCTTTCCTCATATATAATAAAATATGATTCGATGGCCATCCTGTGGCAAGTTATATATCTTAGATATCTTTAAATTATATATACTTGAGATATTTAACTATCGAGATCCTCAACGCGGATATTTTATGAAAAAACTATTCTGTTCAGGAGATACAAAATAAATGAAGCATTTGCTTGAGAGTACAAAGAAAAGTTTTTCCTGTGTTGAAGAGGAAAAAGAAAATGAGGTAAAGGGTTTACTCAGTATAAGTTAATACAAAAAAAATCTTCTTTATGATACATAGATCAAATAATTCAGAATATTTCATCATTCTCCATCAATCTGAGGGTGACACACACAAAATTCCTGCTACGAGATCTTTTACTCTTTACCCCGAATAACATAGGCTATCCCGGCTCATCAGCTTTCTGTGCTTACAGGCAGCAGCCCTTGCTTTAGCGATGAGCATAAATTTGTTTTGACTATAAAATCTGATGAGACACAAGAGAAAATGACCATGCAAAACCGCCTTACGATTAAAGATATTGCTCGTTTGAGCGGCTTTGGCAAGTCCACCGTCTCTCGTGTTCTCAATAATGAAAGTGGCGTCAATGCCGATACCCGAGAGCGCATTGAAGCGGTGATGCAGCAGCATAATTTTATGCCTTCCCGTTCAGCGCGTGCCATGCGTGGTCAGAGTGATAAAGTGGTCGCGATTATTGTTACCCGTCTTGATTCACTGTCTGAAAATCTGGCGGTCCAAACGATGCTGCCTCACTTCTACGCCGAGGGCTACGACCCGATTATGATGGAAAGTCAGTTTTCGCCCGCTAAAGTGACAGAGCATCTGGGTATCTTACAGCGACGTCATATTGATGGCGTTATTCTGTTTGGCTTTACCGGCATTACTGAAAAAATGTTAGAACCCTGGCAACCATCGCTGGTGCTAATGGCGCGTGATGCTCCGGGGTTTTCCTCCGTCTGTTACGACGATGAAGGCGCAATTCGCCTGTTAATGTCGGCATTATATGAGCGTGGTCATCGGCATATTAGCTTTCTGGGTGTCCCCCATGCGGATGTCACAACCGGCTACCGTCGTCACCAGGCCTACCTGGATTTTTGCCAGCAATATCAAATTGAACCTCATGCCACCCTGCCCGGTCTTGCGATGAAGCAGGGCTATGAGCATGCAGCCGAAGTGCTCAATCCTGGAACCACGGCCCTGGTTTGTGCAACCGATACACTGGCCTTAGGGGCCAGTAAATATTTGCAGCAGCACAATCGGGATAATATCCAGCTCGCCAGTGTCGGCAATACGCCACTGATGTCATTTTTGCACCCGGAAATTATCACCGTTGATCCTGGCTACGGTGAAGCAGGTGGCCGGGCAGCATTACAGCTCATCGCCCAGATCTCCCAGCAACAGGAATTACAGCAGATAGTGATCCCAAGCAAACTCCAGTAAGCGTTAAAAATCCCTTTAATGTGATCTTGGCTGGAAATTGGGAACGTTCCCGTTCCTAAAAACAGAATCACCCGCTAAGCTTAATGTATGTTTCTTACCCGCTTAGAGATGCCAATATGAGCAAAGTCAAACAGCAGGATATCGATAAACTGATCGAGTTAGTCGGTGGTCGCGACAATATCGCATCCGTGACGCACTGTATTACCCGGCTGCGTTTTGTTCTCAATCATCCTGAAAATGCCCGTCCCAAGGAAATTGAAGACTTATCGATGGTGAAAGGCTGCTTTACCAATGCCGGTCAGTTTCAGGTCGTTATTGGTACTGATGTCGATGACTATTACAAGGCACTGCTAAAAACTACCGGTCATAGTTCTGAGGACAAAGAGCAGGTGAAAGTCGCCGCCCGCCAGAATATGAAATGGTACGAGCAGCTGATCTCACACTTTGCAGAGATCTTCTTCCCTCTGCTCCCGGCGCTGATCAGTGGTGGTTTGATCCTCGGTTTCCGTAATGTCATCGGTGATTTACCGATGAGCGACGGCCAGACTCTGGTCCAGATGTATCCCTCACTGGAAGGGCTGAACAGTTTCCTGTGGTTGATTGGCGAGGCTATCTTCTTCTACCTGCCGGTGGGCATCTGCTGGTCTACGGTACGTAAACTGGGTGGCACACCGATTCTCGGGATTGTACTGGGTATTACCCTGGTTTCTCCGCAATTAATGAACGCCTATGAGCTTGGCAGCAAGATCCCAGAAGTCTGGAACTTTGGCCTGTTTGCGATTGAAAAAGTGGGTTACCAGGCTCAAGTTATTCCGGCATTACTGGCGGGTATTGCTTTAGCCTATATCGAAAGATTCTTTAAACGTATCGTACCGGATTACTTATATCTGGTTATCGTCCCTGTCTGTTCTCTGATTATTGCCGTCTTCCTGGCTCACGCGCTTATCGGTCCGTTCGGCCGTATGGTGGGTGATGGCGTTGCCTTCCTGGTGCGTAGCCTGATGACAGGTAGTTTTGCTCCGGTCGGTGCCGCACTGTTTGGTTTCCTCTATGCGCCGTTGGTCATTACCGGCGTTCACCAGACCACCCTGGCAGTTGATTTACAGATGGTGCAAAGCATGGGCGGCACACCGGTCTGGCCATTAATCGCGCTCTCTAACATTGCTCAGGCCTCTGCTGTTGTCGGTATCATTATCTGTAGCCGTAAAAAGAATGAGCGTGAGATTTCAGTTCCGGCAGCCATTTCAGCCTATCTCGGCGTAACCGAACCGGCGATGTACGGTATTAACCTGAAATACCGCTTCCCGATGCTATGCGCGATGGTAGGTTCCGGTATTGCCGGATTACTGTGCGGTTTAAACGGCGTGCTGGCTAACGGAATCGGTGTTGGTGGCCTACCTGGTATTCTGTCTATCCAGCCACGTTTCTGGGCGATTTATGCGGTGGCAATTGTTATCGCGGTGGTGGTACCTATCATCCTGACCACCTTCGTTTATAAACGCAAAGCGCGTGCAGGCACCCTCGATATCGCTTAATCCCTTTCTTCGGAGGCAGGGTTCCTGCCTCCTTCTATTTTCAGGAATCCGCTATGAACAACACATCTCCCTGGTGGCAACAAGGCGTCATCTACCAGATTTATCCCAAGAGCTTTCAGGATACCACCGGCCGTGGTACGGGCGATCTCCAGGGAGTGATTAAGCGTCTTGATTACCTGCAAAAACTGGGAGTCGATGCTATCTGGCTGACACCATTCTACCTCTCACCCCAGGTTGATAATGGTTATGACGTCGCTGATTACTGTGCCATCGACCCCGCTTATGGCACGATGGATGACTTCGACCAGCTCGTTGTGGCTGCGCATCAACGGGGAATTCGCCTGATCCTTGATATGGTGTTCAACCATACTTCCACTGAACATAGCTGGTTTAAGTCCGCCCTGGACGTGAATAGCCCTTATCGTCAGTTCTATATCTGGCGTGATGGTACGCCAGATACACTGCCCAATAACTGGCAGTCTAAATTTGGCGGCAACGCCTGGGGCTGGCATGCCGAAAGCAACCAGTACTATTTGCATCTCTTCGCTCCTGAACAGGCCGATCTTAACTGGGAAAATGAGCAGGTACGCCGCGCGCTAAAAGAAGTCAGTGAGTTCTGGGCTGACCGTGGGGTTGATGGCCTGCGCCTGGACGTGGTTAACCTGGTCTCGAAAGATACCCGTTTCCCCAATGATACCGATGGCGGAGACGGACGCCGTTTTTATACCGATGGCCCGCGGATTCATGAGTTTTTGCAGGAATTCAGCCGTGATGTCTTTATTCCACGCGGTTTGATGACGGTCGGTGAAATGTCCTCAACGACGCTCGAAAACTGTCAGCAGTATGGCGCACTGGATGGCCGGGAACTGTCGATGACCTTTAACTTCCACCATCTGAAAGTTGACTATCCGGGTGGAGAAAAATGGACGCTGGCAAAACCTGACTATGTGGCACTGAAAAGCTTGTTCAGCTACTGGCAGCAAGGGATGCACAACGTTGCCTGGAACGCCCTGTTCTGGTGTAACCACGATCAGCCGCGTATTGTCTCCCGTTTCGGGGATGAAGGTGAGTTACGCGTGACCTCGGCGAAAATGCTGGCGATGGTGCTGCATGGTATGCAGGGAACGCCTTATATCTATCAGGGTGAAGAGCTGGGAATGACTAACCCTCACTTCAGCAGCATCGAAGAGTATCGCGATGTCGAAAGCCTGAATATCTTTGCCAAACGCAGCGCAGAAGGTGATTCAGCTGAAGATTTGCTGGCTATTCTCGCCAGCAAATCACGGGATAATAGCCGGACACCGATGCAGTGGGATGCCGGTGAACATGCCGGGTTCACCACCGGTACACCGTGGATTGATGTCAGCCATAACTACCCGGAAATTAACGCGGCCGCAGCCCTGGATGACCCTGACTCGGTATTTTATACCTACCAGCAGCTGATTGCCCTGCGTAAAGCACAAGCGATATTCACCCACGGGGATTATCACGACTGCCTGCCGGAGCATCCTTCCCTGTGGTGCTATCGCCGTCAGTGGAACGGGCAAACGCTGGTGGTGGCTGCGAATCTCAGTTCACAGCAACAATCCTGGAATGATACGAGTTTCTCTGGTGACGGGGAGGTGTTAATGAATAACTACCCGAATACATCTGGTAAGCCAGGCAAAGTTAACTTACGTCCATTTGAGGCCGTCTACTGGCTACAAAAGTAAATTATCGCCACTACTCTCTCCCCTTGACTACCAGGGGGGAGATCTGGCTCTACTTATACAGATAAAGTCAGTTGCTTAATTCTCTCACTCCGGACGTTTACCAGGGAAAATGTCAAATTCTTCGTTCTTGTGGAAAAAAAGAAAGCACCAACGATATGATCGTGAGGTGCTTTATATTTCGCCTGAATATCCGTTCAACGACAAGCTTCGGGAGCTTAAGCTACCGGCATGAGGTAATTTAGTAGGTTTCTTTACCGTATTGCAGTGAACGAGGCCCGTACAGCATACCGCGTGGTTGGCCCGCCGCCAGCAAACGTGCGCTGGTTACGCCAGCAATATCGTGGCCTTTGTCAGAGATAGTATCCGCAATTTGGTTCACTGCTGCCTGCACCAGAATACCGATAATGCCACCGCCAGCGTTTTGTTGCTCGCTACTGGACGCCGTTGCGCTTCCGCTCCACAGCAATTTTCCAGTGCGCAGATCAACCAAACGGGCATCCGCAGAAACGCGGGTTTCGCTGTTAATCACGATGTATGACGTGCCGTACTCTTTCACGTCCAGATACAACGCGGCATCAGCACCAAAGATTTGGTGCAACTTAGCCGTACTCAGCGCATGAATATCTGATGCGGTGGACAAACCATTCTGTTTGAACGTTTCTTCTACTACCGCAACGGGCAAAACGTAATAACCCGATTCTGCCAGCGGATAGGTGACCTGTGAAAGCAGGCTATAGCTTGCTTTCACATCAGGAGAATGGTTAACCGGCGGCAATACCAGAATGGATCTTGGCTTGCTCTGCTTAAATGCAGAGTAGTCATAAGGTACGGGTTTAGCACAGCCAGTCAGCACAAGCGCAAAAACCAGACTACATAATCCGAAGAAACGATTCATTTAATATTCCCTTTATTTTTACTCAACAGGAAGTCCATGAAAGGTGCTGACTCAGGGAATTTCGCTTTTTCAGTTTCAAACTGTTGGCGAGCTTCGCTATCACGGCCAGTATTCGCGTACAGCAACCCAAGTTGAGCATGGAGACCCGGCGGGACGGGTTTATTTGCGGCTTTTGCTTTTTCTATCGATTCATTCAGAGAAAGAATCTGCTGCTCCGGGCCAACTTTATCTTGTTGATAATAATCATAAAGTGCAGGTTGATACTTATCCCAGCTGTAAATCGTTTTCGGCTCTGACGCACAACCAGCCAATACCGCCGCTGCCAGTAGCAGAGCAATTTTCTTATAAGAAAACATTGTTATATTCCTATTCCATTAATTCGCCGGACGCCAGGCACCGCTTTCAATTCCTGCAACCAGATTATTGACAGCTTCACGAATAGACAAATCCAGGACTTTACCATTCAGCGTCGAGTCATAGCTGGCCGTGCCGCCGAAACCGATAATTTCACGGTTGGACAAAGTGTATTCGCCCGCACCCTGTACGGAATACACCACTTCAGACGTTTGCACGTTCACCACATTCAACGTGGTTTTTGCGTAAGCAACCTGTGTTTTACCGCGACCAAGGATGCCCCACAGCTGATGATCACCCACTTCTTTGCGACCAAACTCGGTCACATCGCCAGTAACAACATAGCTAGCGCCTTTCAACGTCTGCGTTTGCCCTTTAATACCCGCTTCCTCTTTCAGCTCTTCCATATTGGTGCGATCCAGCACATTAAATCGGCCGCTCTGCTGGAGATGGCTAGCAAGAATGGTTTTGGATTGATTACCTAAACGGTCAACGCCATCAGAAAAAATACCGTTCATGTAGTTAGAACGGTTTTCAAATTTTCCGATGGAAATTGGGCTGCGAACCCCCTGATAAGGCGTACTGTAAGAAGAGACTTTTTGTGTTTCTACGGTACGCGAAGATTCTGTAGCACATCCGCTCAGTAACGCGGCTGACATGAATACAGAACAAAGAACAACTTTTTTATTCATAACACTATCCCTTAGTGCAATCCATTAACTTGGATATAACTTATGAGGTTGATTTTTAATCAAAATAAATAAAAACTATTTAGCGATAATACTGTTTGCTGCATTTAAATAGCGCTCGACATTATGAAGGGCACAAGAAAAAGTAACGAGTTATTTCATACAAAAATTGACAAAAAGTTACTTAAAGAAGAATTTTTTTACTTGCAACTCTACAAGCAGGATGAAAAAGGAGACATCTTGCCAGCAGCCTTGCTCCAGATCAGGTAGAAGTGTGGATTAGCCCGATCGGAAAGCCTGTGCACCATTCTCACTCCACAAGCACCGCCCGAATTCGGTAGTGATTTCACAATAGCGCTGTTTAACCAAGGCAAAAAACCTTACCTCATCAATGGAAAAAAAGAATCAAACTTCAATCAACAAATTAAAAAATGATTATTTTTTAATAGTTATACCAAGAGACAAAATATATCTATTTAGCTTTCATAAGAAAGTAAAAAATAATACCAAAAACACTCAGTAAAAATGAGAATCCACATGAATAACAAAAACTAAAAATGGATGCCATTGATATAAAAAGGAAAAAACAGATAAAATAATATATTATCCAGAATCTTATGTTTTAAATGGACTTTTTTTAATTTATACTCACGAAAAACTTGGCATTTTAACCCCAAAAAAGTCTCGAAAAGTCTTAAGGAATTGACCCTACTCGCAGGTAACGTGCTGTCTTAAATAATGATACCAATCCCACATTAACTCCCGCAGTATTATTATAAAACATAGAGTTTACAACATAAGAAAAATAGAAAAACGAATATTAAATTTATCCATTAAAAATGGAGTGCATAAAACAATTAATTAAATAAAAGGCTATGGTTTATGTCATCATGCGGAATAGGGATAATTTACATGGCCGACTGGCATCTGAAGCAACCCCTTAGCCTGGGTAAACTACACGTTATTCTGCCCTCTTTTTCCCCGAACCCAGGAAAATTTGGGCTAAATATGCTGGCGGTAAAATTTCCCCCCGTGTTCGCGCCCTGGTTGATTATTTAAGCGAACAATACCCGCCCGACTGATATTTTTTTTCTTACTAAGCCCATCTCCTCTGCCCTCACAGATTTACTTTGTTCTACATCAATAAAACAGCAAACAAGTTTGATGAAAACACTACATATAGGTATTAACATGCGTTGGAAATCTATATGTAGTGACAATCAAAAAGAGAAGTCCATATTTTTATCAGGGAAATATCGATTCTTTGCCACCAGAACTGACGTATAACCCACTGTTTTTCACCGACAACAGGCCGGGTAAACAGATTATTTTTTACCATAAACCAGGAGTAATCATGACACCGCATGTAATGAAAAGAGACGGATGTAAGGTGCCTTTTAGCCCTGAACGAATCAGGGAAGCTATCTTACGTGCCGCACTTGCAGCGGGAGTTGATGATCAAGAATACTGTTCCACCGTGGCCGATACCGTGAGCCAGCAAATGGCC
The DNA here is from genome assembly GCF_024807845.1 of Klebsiella sp. BIGb0407. GTDB lineage: Bacteria > Pseudomonadota > Gammaproteobacteria > Enterobacterales > Enterobacteriaceae > JGM124. The sequence goes on along the minus strand of NZ_JANUEQ010000007.1, from coordinate 132,597 downwards.
GATAGTCAGCAAGTGGATATCAGTAAGATTCAAACCGCAGTAGAAAATCAGCTGATGGCCGGCCCTTATAAGCAACTCGCTCGCGCCTATATTGAGTATCGTCATGACCGGGATGTTGAACGTGAGAAACGTGGACGCCTGAACCAAGAAATTCGCGGGCTGGTTGAACAGACCAATGCCAGCTTACTGAACGAAAATGCCAACAAAGACAGCAAAGTGATTCCGACCCAGCGCGACCTGCTTGCCGGAATTGTGTCACGCCACTATGCCAGACAATATCTCCTGCCACGTGATGTAGTGCTGGCGCATGAGCGCGGGGAGATTCACTATCACGATCTCGATTATTCACCCTTCTTCCCAATGTTTAACTGCATGCTGATTGATCTGCGCGGTATGCTGACTCATGGGTTTAAGATGGGTAATGCGGAAATTGAACCGCCGAAGTCAATCTCTACCGCCACGGCAGTTACCGCACAAATCATCGCCCAGGTGGCCAGCCATATTTATGGCGGCACCACTATCAACCGTATTGATGAAGTTCTTGCGCCGTTCGTCACTGAAAGCTTTAATAAACATCGCCAAGTCGCTGAAGAGTGGCAGATCCCTGATGCCGAAGCCTATGCTCATACCCGTACGGAAAAAGAGTGTTATGACGCTTTTCAGTCGCTGGAATATGAAGTCAACACCCTGCACACCGCCAATGGCCAGACGCCTTTTGTCACCTTTGGTTTTGGGCTCGGCACCAGCTGGCAGTCACGTTTGATTCAACAGTCGATTTTGCAAAATCGTATTGCCGGTCTTGGTAAAAATCATAAAACAGCCGTATTCCCTAAACTGGTATTTGCTATCCGCGACGGCGTGAACCATAAAGCGGGCGATGCGAATTACGATATTAAGCAACTGGCGCTGGAATGTGCTTCCAAACGTATGTACCCGGATATCCTCAATTACGATCAGGTCGTGAAAGTCACCGGTTCCTTTAAAACGCCAATGGGTTGCCGCAGTTTCCTTGGCGTATATGAACAAGAGGGTGAACTGGTACATGAAGGCCGTAATAATATTGGCGTTATCAGTCTCAACCTGCCGCGTATTGCGCTTGAAGCCCAAGGGGATGAAGCCCGTTTCTGGACGTTACTGGATGAGCGTCTGGTGCTGGCTCGCAAGGCACTGATGACCCGAATTGCCCGACTGGAAGGCGTAAAAGCTCGCGTGGCGCCGATTCTGTATATGGAAGGTGCCTGTGGCGTGCGTCTGAACGCTGACGATGACGTTGCGGACATTTTCAAAAATGGTCGGGCCTCAATTTCGCTGGGTTATATCGGTCTGCATGAGACCATCAATGCCTTATTCGGTAATCAGCATGTCTATGATAATCAAGCGCTGCGTGAGAAAGCAGTCGCTATCATTAGCCGCCTGCGTGAAGCCACCGAACAGTGGAAAGACGAAACCGGCTACGGCTTTAGTCTGTATAGCACCCCAAGCGAAAATCTCTGCGATCGCTTCTGTCGTCTGGATACTGCTGAATTTGGTATTGTGCCAGGTGTAACGGATAAAGGTTACTACACCAATAGCTTCCACCTCGACGTCGAGAAAAAGGTCAATCCTTACGATAAAATCGACTTTGAAGCGCCTTATCCGGCCATCGCGAATGGCGGCTTTATCTGCTACGGCGAGTACCCTAATCTTCAGCATAATGTGCAAGCCCTGGAAGATGTCTGGGATTACAGTTATCACCATGTTCCCTACTACGGTACTAATACGCCGATCGATGAGTGCTATGACTGTGGTTTCACCGGTGAATTTACCTGTACCAGCAAAGGATTCACTTGTCCTAAATGTGGCAATCATGATTCCGCCAGAGTCTCGGTCACGCGCCGTGTTTGCGGCTATCTGGGTAGCCCGGATGCACGTCCATTTAATGCCGGTAAGCAAGAAGAGGTCAAACGTCGCGTTAAACATCTGAATAATGGACAGCTGGGCTAAGGAATGAATATCCACCAGTACTATCCTGTTGATGTGGTTAACGGGCCAGGTACGCGCTGCACGCTATTCGTTTCCGGATGCGTGCATGAGTGCCCCGGGTGCTATAACAAGAGTACCTGGCGGGTTAATTCCGGTCAGTTATTTACCCAGGAGATGGAAGACCAGGTAATTGCTGACTTGAAGGATCCGCGTATTCGCCGTCAGGGGCTCTCATTATCAGGTGGCGATCCGCTACATCCGCAGAATGTCGCCGATATTCTGCAACTGGTTAAACGGGTCAGGGCAGAATGTCCGGGGAAAGATATCTGGTTATGGACCGGCTACCGGCTTGATGAATTAACCGCTGCACAGCATGAAGTGGTCGCGCTGATTAATGTTCTGATTGACGGTAAATTTGTTCAGGCAGTACATGACCCGATGCTTATCTGGCGCGGTAGCAGTAATCAAGTGATTCATTATTTGCGTTAAGATACGACGCATTCACAGGCTCTGTGCTCCACAGGTTGCAGAGCCTGTAATCTCTCCCTTTCATAATACTCCGCTTTTTATCTTGCAACCTGACGTTGTCTGTAAGTATTAAACCTGCATAATTACCAGACGATTTATATCGCTATAAAAATGGAGGAGAAACCGAGATGGCGAAGCCAATCACCACTCGTCATGCCATGAAGGCTGTGGTTATGCTGGGAATGTTAGTCATCATCTTAGTTGGCATCAAAGCCGCTGGAGAAATTATCGTTCCGTTTGTTCTGGCGCTCTTTATTGCCGTGATCCTTAATCCTCTAATCCATCGTCTTGAACGTCTGCGAATACCCAGGGTCATAGCGATTAGTCTGGTTATCACTATCATTGTTTGTATTATGGTGCTGCTACTGGCCTCGCTGGGAACCTCTCTGAATGAGCTGGCCCGAACTCTTCCGCAATATCGTTCTTCGCTGGTCGTTCCGCTACAAACTCTGGAGCCCTGGTTACAGCGCGCAGGGATCAGCGTTTCGATTGATGAATTGATGAAATATGTCGATCCCAATGCATTAATGACCTTAGTAACCAGCATGCTCACCCAACTCACCAATGCGATGAGTTCTATTTTTCTGTTGCTACTAACCGTTGTCTTTATGCTGATCGAAGTTCCGCAGCTACCGCGTAAATTACAGCAATTAATGTCGGATCCTGAAGAAGGTATGAACGCTATTCAACGCGCGCTGGACAGCGTCAGCCACTATCTGGTTCTGAAAACGGCAATAAGCCTGGTTACAGGTCTGGTGGTCTGGATCATGCTCGCCGCGCTGGATATCCGCTTCTCCTTTATTTGGGGTTTACTGGCCTTTTCTCTGAATTATATTCCGAATATTGGTTCAGTTATTGCTGCGATTCCACCGATTATTCAGGTACTAGTATTTAATGGCTTCTATGAAACCTTGCTAGTTTTAGCCGGTTATTTACTGATAAATCTGGTGATTGGCAATATTATCGAGCCGCGAATGATGGGCCGGGGGCTGGGTCTTTCGACGTTAGTGGTCTTCTTGTCGTTAATTTTCTGGGGCTGGTTACTCGGCCCGGTAGGTATGTTGCTTTCTGTTCCTTTAACCATTGCGGTTAAAATTGCACTGGAGCAAACAGAAGCCGGGAAAGGCATTGCGATTTTACTGAGTGATATGAGTAAGTAACCAACTCCTTTATTCTGGTAATTTTTAACCAGATTCTTAGCAAACATCGCTTCTTGCTAAGGATCTGGTTTATCAGGATACTCCATGAACTAACAGAAAAAACATTTAATAAAACCATTCATTCCCTCAGTATTATTAATATCTATTAAATATAAAAAATCGTTTAGTGATATTATCAAAAATAAAATCATATTTAATCAACGTATTGTTACAATAATATAATGAGGATATCCGCCATGCCTGATAAACTAATAAACATCTCCGAAAAATCATCATCAAACATTATTTCACCCTATATTATTTCCAGTAATCACAATAATAACACTCATGATAATTTAGATGGAATATTACTGATTAAAAACAGCACCATTAATAGGGAAAGTATTTCTCATAGTATCTCACTACCATGGTCAATAAATAAATTCCTGTGTAAAATGAAAGAGAGTTTTTTAAAACAACCACGGTCCCAACCCGCTGTCGATATTGAGCTCGATGAGATTCTCTCGCAAGGCCGGAGACTATCTCAGGATTCAGATACCCTCCAGAATTTGCTCAAGGATAAGAAGGATATCCTTTCCTCATCTAACCTGGCACTGACGACTAAAACAGGATTAGTATTAGGTGGTATATTACTGAGTGGTGCAATAGTCGGAGGTGGAACGTATTATTTTCAACATACAGGTCGAAGGGAATATGATGACTCCCGTAATCCTGGGGATATCAACCTGTCACCCACATCACCGTATCCTCCCCGCACGTATAGTCCCTTTCATTCTTATCCCCCAGATGATATACCTTCTACACTTTCCGGGAAACAAGATGTAAATCATGAATTATTTGATTCTAAATTTACTTGGTTAATAACCGAAGAAGAAAATCAATCTAAAAAAATAAAAAGACATAATGTCCCTCATCCACCGGATACTGAAATTAATCCGAATAAAAATAAATTACTTTATGTTTATTCAAGAGAACAACCCGAGCCTTGCCTGACAGAGTCATTTAACCAACTTTGCCAAGGATCCCATAATAATACCTACTGGGGGAACCGGGGACATAGCATCCCTTATTATAAATCATTCAGAATAGAAAATAATTATTGTATCTGCCCCCCTCCGGATGGGTTAGAAATAATAACCATAGCCCCCTCACCATCATTTATTTGGCTGATGAATCGCTCCATAATGTCCCAACCTACAGCTGAAAATACAACGTTGACTCTATTCACACCAACGGCCCCGACAGAAATTATTACTACCCAGCTCTATAATTCCCAGGCTAATACTGTCACACCTAAAAAATCTAGCGGTGAGCAAGATCCGTTCACATACGAACATGAAAGAAGAAACCTGGCATTATCAGAAACCCTTCGAAAAATAAGTAAAATACTAGAGAGCCCAGGAGCCGCCATACTGACAACAGGTAAAACTGCATTAGATCAGAGACCGGCCAATAATACCCTGTTTTATCAAACAGCAAAAAATGTAGAAACTGCTATTGATAATATTCTCATGTGGATACCTATGGCAAATAGAGTATTTATCACCACCAATATCGTTGGCGATATACTCAACCTCTATAGTGATGCATTAGAGAATAAAGAAATGGATCCAGACATTCTCACCGAACTCGTATTTCAGCTTACCAGCTTATCGAAAGATATTATATCTTCGGTCATTACTGATGATATGAAAAAAATATCTAACGTAAAGAACATCGCAGACAATAAAAAATTTCTACATCCTTTCTCTTTTGAAAAAAATAACCTAATGATGATGTTAGCTGGAGCAAAAAACAAAGTCAGAGTAGGGCGAAAATTTAATCATTTATATAGCCAAGATACTGGAGAATTTATTTTTTACGATCATTCTTATGAACATGATGAACGCTGGTCAACTGATAAATATCAACTAACTGATAATATTAAAAATACGTTTATAGAAGCAGCCAAAACCATTCAAGATCCAGAGAATATTTCTTTCTTCAAAAATAGCTCACCTCCACTCTATAGTAATGGAATTATCCTTAGATATAATGGAGAACTTTACCTGTTAATTAATGGTGTTCTTCATAAAGCAGAGGAAATACCAGTAAAAAATGGTATATATAGATATCTCATTAAGAATGGTGATACATATACACCTGTTACTTATGGAGAAACATCATGGATTATTGAAGAAGGCAGTTCTCCCTTAGCAAGTCAGAAGTTACGTGTATTTTTAGATAATAACCCTGGCGTAAAAAATAAATTAGTCAGTAAAAATATCAACCATCAAGATGTTAGCCCTCTTACCTCATCTTTTATGCTCCAATTTGATAAGCCATCTAATAAATATCTTAAAATAAATGATCAATATTATATGATGAAAACCTCAATGTATGGCGGTAATTATATTGAAGGACCTCATGACCTGCTTGAATTACGCTACAATGATGACAATCAATATCATATAAAAAAATCGCCTTTAGAGGGTATTTGTTGCTTCCACAAAATACCCATTAATCCATTTAAAGGAACGCCTTCCGATCCTCAATTTTTTCTTGATAAAATAGTCACAGATGATATCAGTCATATTTATTCGTTACCTGAAAATCAAATTAAATTTGATAGAACAGAGGTCTTCAAAACCATGAGGGATTCTAAAAATATAGATGGGGCAATTAAAATTAATGATGTAGACTATATATTTGCAAATGAATACTTTACAGAAATACACTCTAATGGTGATGATACATATATTCTTGGCGATAAAAAAAACGATGACAAAAATGTTCTCGTTTATAAAAATCAATTTGGTGATACATATTTTAAAATGCCAAAAATCAGAAAAAAATGGCAGCATTTGGTCGAAAAACCAACTCATTGCATAACCAAAAGACAGCCTACGGGAGCATGTGCTGTTGAGTATTATGAAAGTTATGACGTTAGTCGTTTCTTAGATGAAAATAGCAGGCACAGTATAATAATTAATGATCATCAACAACAGCTTGAATTGCATAATAACCTTGAAGCCATATATCAAGAAAAACAGAATAGTAATAATCTGTATTTCAAAAGAGAAGATAATACATTTTTCCATGCAAGAAAAGACTTATCAAGAACATCAGCTTTAACACCTTCTAGATTTATCATTTATGGTAAGAGAGCCAATCAACAGATTAATCCCAGAAATATCATTGCCAGGATTTGTGTAGTTAAAGATTTTGATACAAAAAAAATCATATTCAGCACACCTGATGAAGCTCAAGATACCATATTTAATATACAACACAGACTATCAAAGTTATTTTTAAGAATGAATGAACAAGATAGAATATATAAGGACATAAATCTAGAAGATCTGGATAAAATAAAGGAAAAACAGTCTTTATTCATCGACAGTCCAGATTTAAAAGAACTATTTTATCGTAGCGGAAAAAAAATACTCTCTTCCGTTGAACAAGCTGAATCTGTTATAAGAGCACAAATTAATGACTTCTTATTACCTGGATCTATAGATACTCTTGAAATAAACAACTTAAAAAATCTTGAGCAGAGTAAAGCACATCCTGATATCGAAAAAATATGTAATAATGCTTTTAAACAAAGCATGAATAACATTGAGAAAGCCATCGCTACAATGAAAGATTCAGATGAGAGATTAAATCATTTTATTACTGAACAGTTAGGTATATCTGATATCATAGCACGTAAATATTTTGTATCAAGTTTAAAAAACAAGTTAGAAAGGATAAGATTTTTTTTCAATGAAGATAATAAAAAAAATATCATGGTAATAACTAAAAAAGAACAGGCAGATCCGAATGAAAAAATACTCTCCAGGGAAGGAGAATTAAATTTTGGATTCACTATTGAATATGATCCACTAGATCGAATATTTATAAATACAGCAAACATTAAAGATTTTTCAGAAAAGTCCCTCCCCCAGAAAGGTCAGAGTCAGCCAGATAAACCTTTACTTCCGCAACCTGATAGCCCAACATCAAATAAATTGTACTTCACTAACCTAATTTCAGATACGATGATACATGAATCGGTTCATGCCCTGGGTAGTCCGGATGATTATTTATATTTATCTATTAATGATGATGGATTTATTTATGATATAGAAGAATCGATCAAAAACATAGAGAAGAAAATTGCTGGAACAATAACACAGGAAGCAGAGTTTAAATATTTCTCTAAATTATATTTCATGAGTAATCCTCTTTATAAAGATTTTACTTTCACCAGCCTTAATAAACCTAAAATTCAGGGGCAGTTATTTCGTCAAGATAGTTTTTATCGTGCTATTTTTTTATTAAAAAACCCAGACATTATTAGTCTGTTAATCAGAGAGCTGGCTAATCCAAGTCAACCGAAAGTACAAGAAAAGCCGACATCATCTGTAAAACAGAGTTCTTCATCAGCTACAAATAAATAGTTCCTCTCATCTCTTTGCCCGTTTATTTATAACCAGGCAAAGAGATCAATGAAATTCTATGATTCCCGAACCCAATGGAGTTTTTTACCAAAACCTAAGGTGTTATCGGTCATTTTTAATTCATCAAGCCGGATAACCCACATCGGTGCAGGCATGGCTCTGGCGATGGGAAAACGCTTGTTATAGCGAGTACGAGGAATACTGGCTTCATCATCATTAAGCAGGCGGATCTCACCGTGAAATTGAACTCCACGGATCAGGGCAATGGTTTTCGGCTGGCCATTAATCGTTCCTGCCGTCATGGCCTGCTGGCCAATCAGCTGTCCATGACGGGTGGTGGTTTCACTGAGGAAATAGAAGGCGACCTCGTCCTCGTCAAAAATATAAAACGCATTGGCACACCAGAGAGACTCCCCGGCTCCGGCACAGTAGGTCAGTACATGCTGTTTTTTGAGCCATTTTCCGATAGTGTTGAGTGATTCCATACTAAAACCCTACAATGATAGGCTGTGCCGCTCACTGATTATGTACGCAGACTATGACATCCTGGTATCTTTATTTAATTCGCAGCCAAGACAATCGCCTCTATACCGGTATCACCACCGATGTGTCGCGTCGCTTTGCGGAGCATCAGGCTGGGAAAGGCGCTAAAGCCTTACGTGGGCGAGGAACGCTGCTGCTGGTATTCAGCCAGGAGATGGGTAATCGCTCCCAGGCTCTGCGTGTTGAATACCAGGTAAAACAGCTCAGTAAAATTCAAAAAGAACGGTTAGTCAGCCAGGTTGTTTCTCTTAACGACCTGATAAAAATGCCGGGTTAGAGACTATCCCATCAGCGTATCTATACTAAGTTGCCGGGCTCTTATGACGACTGATGACTTTCAGATATTTGGGCTACACGTTGTGATAATACCGCTATCGTCTCATTCAGTTGCTCCGGCACCAGCTTATAGAACACCCAGTTTTTTATCCGTTTTGAAGTCACAATTCCTGCATTAGCCAGTATATTCAGGTGACCCGTCACCGTCGGCTGGCTCAGACCAATCTTTTCCGTGATAAAGCCGACGCAAACACCATCGTCAACCAAGTCACCATCCTGCTGTTCCGGGAAATGCGCCCGTGGATTAGCCAGCCACCCGACGATGACAAATCGCTGTTCATTACTCAGAGCCTTAAGGATATCGGTAATTTCTATCGCCCGCTTGTTCATATAGCCAAATACCTATATAGTATTTTTCAAATTTAGATTATTAAGGTCATACTATGACAGAGCAAGATGTCAGAGCAACAGACAGCGTCACTCTGAAAGATATTTACCGCGCAGCGCAACAGATAAAAAGTACCATTTGCCGGACGCCTCTGGAATATTCCCAGCCGTTGTCCACCCTCGCAGGAACAGAAGTCCGGCTTAAGATGGAAAGCCTTCAGCATACGGGTAGCTTTAAACTACGCGGTGCGGCAAATGTGATTGCTAGCCTGGATGCGGAGCAGCGACGCGCTGGCGTTATCGCCCCAACGGCGGGAAATCATGGTTTAGGTCTGGCTTTTGCAGGCCAGGTAGCCAGCATTCCGGTGACTATTTTTTTACCTCGTTCGGCAGACCCAATGAAGGTTGCAGCTATGCAAGCCTCTGGCGCTCAGATAACCTTTTTTGATGGTATCGAAGAGGCCCGGCAAGCAGCGATGGCTACAGCTAAACAATCAGGTATGACATTTGTTTCAGCCTACGATAACCCGCATATGATTGCCGGGGGCGGTACGGTCGGGCTGGAAATTATGGAAGACTGGCTGGAGGCGGAAGTTATTCTGGTGAATCTCGGTGGGGGTGGGCTTAGCTCAGGTATTGCCACAGCCGTTAAAGCCATTAACCCAGCGGTTAAAGTCTGGGGGATCCAGAGTGAAGCTAGCCCCACCTTTGCACGCTGGAAAGCGCTTGGCGATACAGCACCAGTAGATTTACAGCCATCAATTGCAGAAGGAGTCAGTGGGTATATTGAACCCGGTACCATGACCTGGCCGTTTATTCGCGATCGGGTTGATCGGGTTCTGACGGTATCAGAAGCGGAAATCAAAGCGGCAATGCACTCGATGCTTAATTTACATCGCCATGTTGTGGAGCCTTCTGGCGCACCAGCGCTGGCTGCAGTGGTTCGTTATGGAAAGGAACTCAGGGGGCGTAAAACGGTGTGTGTTGTTACTGGCAGAAATGTTTCAGGTACGCGCTATCTCTCTTTGCTCAATGAGGCTGCTCAAGCGTAGCATCAGTAAACTGACCTTGAAGACACTATATCAGGTCTTCAAGGTAGTGATTAAAGCTGATTAAAATGCTCGGAATACTCCACCAGCCCCTGCACATCACTGAGTGCGTCATCCGCCAGAGGATAGATCTGGAAGGCCGTTTCTGTTCCCGGCCAGCGGCAGTGCAGATGATAGCGACTGGCAGGCTGAAAACCGAAATGCTGATACATCTCGTCTCCCAGTGTCACCACTGCGCCATAACCAAATTCATTCAGTGAATCCAGCCCTTCATAAACTAACTGTTTAGCTATCCCCTGACCACGTAACGTCGCATCGACGGCAAGCGGTGCCAGCCCCACCCACTGCCGGTCTTCACCAGCCACAGTAACAGGACTAAAAGCAACATAACCGACAACCTGGCCTTCATCATCAGTGGCAACCAGCCCCAGCGTTAACAGTCCATCTTCCCGCAGCTTTCTGACCAGCTCGGCTTCACTTTCATCACCAAAACTACGGCGTAAAAGTGAATCGATACCAGGTGCATCTATGGGGATCTCTACACGAATTAGCATGGCTCACCTATTGAGTTGCCGTCAGGAACAGGGCGATATTTCAAACCCGTTTCAACGAAGTTTGCTAGTTGGAACAAGGCAATGCGTAATGGCTTTGGCATCGCATCCAGTTCAATAGCATCCATTAGATTCTTAACATATAGCCCAAGTTCCGTATCCCCTTCAATCATTAAATGACGCTGAAAGAACAGAGTATCAGGATCTTGTTTACGCGCTGCTATCAGTAGCAGATAGTTAGCTTCTGCAGTAAAAGTAACATCAGCCTGAGCCGACTTACGCACGATCAGTTTATTATCTTCTACAGAAGTAAACCACTGCAGGCCGAGATCGGGAACATCAATGCTCAGCCAGCGCCCTTCGAGAAAATCCAGTTCTCCATCTTCTAACGCCTGACGAAATTGCCAGCCCAGAACTTGCTCAAGCACTTGCTGCTTGAAAGCAAAAGGTACCAGCTTTACCGGGGTACGTAAAAGAGAAGGCGCTGTTTTAACGATTCGGGCATGCAGTTTATTTAACATATGTATTAACCTGGGCAGAATTTTGTGACCATTTTGCCATAATCTGTATTTTCAATAGCGCGTTAAATCAACAATTAAGCGAGTTGTTCCAAAGAGCTTATTGCATCCGTCTGCTCAGCCAATGCGCTTTAAACTGCCTCAAATCAAAATATCTTGTTGGCAGGTTCACTAAAATCCCGACTTATCAGCTATTTTCTGCGCATAAGGCGCGGTAGAGCGCCGCACTGGCGCGATACCTTCAGAGTCAGGATAAAATATGGAGTTGCTTTGCCCTGCCGGTAATCTTCCCGCGCTAAAAGCGGCCATCGACAATGGTGCCGATGCCGTTTATATAGGCCTTAAGGATGATACCAACGCTCGCCATTTTGCCGGGCTTAATTTCACCGAAAAGAAACTGCAAGAAGCGGTGAACTACACCCACCAGCATAAGCGAAAATTGCACATTGCCATAAATACCTTTGCTCATCCTGACGGCTATGTACGCTGGCAAAATGCGGTGGATATGGCAGCCCAGTTAGGCGCCGATGCGCTAATTCTGGCAGATATTGCGATGCTGGAATACGCCAGTCAGCGTTATCCGAACATTGAACGCCATGTATCAGTGCAGGCATCTGCCACTAACGAAGAGGCTATTCGTTTTTATCATCGCCATTTTGATGTCGCTCGTGTGGTTCTTCCTCGCGTCCTGTCCATCCATCAGGTAAAACAGCTTGCCCGAGTGACGCCGGTACCACTGGAAGTCTTCGCCTTTGGCAGCCTGTGTATTATGGCTGAAGGTCGTTGCTACCTATCATCTTATCTCACCGGTGAGTCACCCAATACCGTCGGTGCCTGTTCACCGGCACGTTTTGTTCGCTGGCAACAAACTCCCGAAGGCCTGGAGTCACGACTCAATGACGTGCTGATAGACCGTTATCAGCCGGACGAAAATACCGGCTATCCAACGCTGTGTAAGGGACGTTATCTGGTAGGCGGTCAGCGTTATCATGCTCTGGAAGAACCGACCAGTCTCAATACTCTGGCGCTCCTCCCTGAGCTTCAAGCCGCCGGTATTGTCTCGGTTAAAATCGAAGGCCGCCAGCGTAGCCCGGCTTATGTGACACAAGTTGCCCATGTCTGGCGTCAGGCTATCGATCGCTGTCTCGCCAACCCGACCACCTATCAAGTACAACCTGACTGGATGGAGACTCTGGGAGCCATGTCAGAAGGGACACAGACCACTCTTGGCGCTTATCATCGTAAATGGCAGTAGGGATCCCCATGAAATATTCTTTAGGCCCGGTACTTTATTATTGGCCGGCTGAACAGCTGGAAAAATTTTATCAGGCAGCGATGAACAGCCATGCGGATGTCATCTATCTTGGCGAAGCGGTGTGCAGTAAACGCCGTGCGACTAAAGCCGACGATTGGTTTGATATGGCTAAAATGATTGCCAGCCAGGGCAAACAGGTGGTGCTTTCTACTCTGGGGCTTATCCAGGCGCCCTCTGAGCTGAGGGAAGTAAAACGCTATATCGACAACGGTGAGTTTATGATTGAGGCCAATGATTTTGGTGCCGTCAATCTCGCCGCAGAACAAAAACTCCCTTTTGTCGCCGGACATGCGCTGAACTGCTATAACGCCGTCACGCTGCGTCTGTTGCTGAAACAAGGAATGGTACGCTGGTGTATGCCGGTGGAGCTCTCTCGTGACTGGCTGGAAAACTTGCTTCTGCAATGTGATGAACTGGGGATCCGCAATCAGTTCGAAGTGGAAGTCTTGAGCTACGGCCACTTACCCCTTGCCTGGTCAGCGCGTTGTTTTACCGCTCGTTCAGAAAACCGTTCCAAAGATGAGTGTGAAACCTGCTGTATTGCCTATCCTAATGGCCGGGATGTATTTTCCCAGGAACAGCAACAAGTCTTTGTCCTCAATGGGATCCAGACCATGAGCGGCTATGTCTACAACCTTGGGAATGAACTGGCTTCAATGAAAGGCCTGGTTGATATGGTTCGCCTCTCACCGATGGGGCTGGGTACGCTGGATATTCTCAATGCTTTCCGCGCCAATGAACAAGGCCATGCACCGCTTCCGCTGACCGACTCACGGGACTGTAATGGTTACTGGCGGCGTGTGGCAGGACTGTCGCTGATAACCTCTCCTTAAGCTTGCGAATCACATAGATGCCTATGTGATTCAGCCAGATGACGGGTATAGCTCGCATTGTTACTTAAAAAGTACTGAAATTGAGCAATACTAGAGATTACAGCAAACCCTGTTCATAAAAAGTGAGCCGCTATGTCTGAATCTCTTAATATTCCTTTTTCAGTACTGGACTTAGCCCCTGTCCCCGAAGGTCAGGATGTGGGTGAGGCTTTTCGTCGTTCTCTGGACTTAGCCCGTCTGGCAGAAAAACGGCAATATGATCGTTACTGGCTGGCCGAACACCATAATATGGTCGGTATTGCCAGCGCAGCAACTTCCGTATTAATTGGCTATCTGGCTGCTAACACCACCACTCTGCGACTCGGTTCTGGCGGAGTGATGCTTCCCAACCACTCCCCGCTAGTCATCGCGGAACAGTTCGGTACGCTTGAAACGCTCTATCCTGGCCGAATTGATTTGGGGTTAGGCAGGGCGCCTGGCAGCGATCAGCGTACCATGCAGGCACTGCGCCGCCATATGAATGGCGATATCGATAATTTCCCGCGGGATGTTCTCGAACTGGTGTCATGGTTTGATGCCAGAGAAGCTAATCCTGCGGTCCGTCCTGTTCCAGGCTACGGTGCCAAAGTCCCTGTCTGGTTACTCGGTTCCAGCCTCTACAGCGCACAGCTTGCCGCCCAGTTAGGTCTGCCCTTCGCTTTTGCCTCGCACTTTGCACCAGATATGTTATTCCAGGCATTACAGCTTTACCGCACGCAGTTTGTGCCATCAGAGCGTCTGGCTAAGCCTTATGCCATGGTGTGTATTAATATCGTCGTCGCTGACAGTAACCGTGATGCCGAATTCCTGTTTACCTCGATGCAGCAAGCTTTTGTCAGATTACATCGTGGAGAAACCGGGCTATTACCGCCTCCGGTTGAAAATATGGATACTGTCTGGAGCGGAGGGTTGAAATATGGCGTGGAAAAAGCATTGAGCCTGTCACTGGTGGGGGATAAAGCCAAAGTCCGTCACGGCTTGATTTCATTACTGCGTGAGACCCAGGCCGACGAGATTATGGTGAATGGCCAAATCTTCGATAATGACGCCAGACTGTACTCCTTCGATTTAGCAATGGATGTTCGCGAAAGCTTATAGTTCCTCCAGCCCCCTCCCGGCGGGAGGGGGCTATGATTTAGCGATAAACCGGCAGCAGATTAAAACTCGAGAGAATTTGAATCACCGCATTACCGATACCGAAGATGAGGATCAGGGCAATCATGCTATTGCCGCCCCAGACCCGGTACAACGGACTGCCGAATTTTTTACGTGAAGCGCGAGCCAGTAAGGCGGGTACAATCGCCGCCCAGATAGTTGCTGCCAGACCCGCATAACCGATAGCGTAGATAAAACCATTTGGCCAGAGAAAACCACCGATCACCGGAGGTGTGAAAGTCACCGCTGCGGTTTTCAGGCGCCCTGCTTTCGAATCATCAAAGTCAAACAAGTCTGCCAGATAGTCAAACAGGCCCAGAGTCACGCCCAGAAAAGAGCTCGCTACGGCAAAGTTTGAGAAAATCAGCAGGAGCAAATCAAGTGTCCGACTATTCAGTACCCCACTGAGTGCCTGGACCAGCACATCAATATTCCCACCACGCTCAGCAATACTAATAAATTCCACACGCGGGATATTCCCCATACTGCCGAGCAGCCAGATGGTATACAGCACCAGCGCCATCACCGTCCCCCACAGTAAACAGCGGCTGATAAGCCGTGGATTTTTACCGTAAAACTTCATCAGGCTCGGAACGTTGCCATGATAGCCAAACGAGGCCAGGCAGAACGGAAGCGTCATTAACAGATAGGGCAGATAGCTTGGATTAATCGCCTCACTGTTCAGTAAGGTGACAGGTTCGATATGCCAGAGCAGGCCACCAAACGTCATAAAGAAGGTGATAATTTTAGCGCCCAGTACAATCGCCGTCATACGGCTGACGGCTTTAGTACTCAGCCAGACAATAAAAGCGACAAACAGAGCAAACAGCAATCCCCCCATACGGGCTGAAAGGTCGATATTCATCTGCAAAAGCGTGTGATGAATAATTGAGCCACTGGCAGAGATATAGGCGTAAGTCAGAATATATAAGACAAAAGCAATCGACAGGCCGTTAATAATATTCCAGCCCTGACCTAATAAATCTTTGGTGACGGTATCGAAGCTGGAGCCAATCCGATAGTTAAGGTTAGCCTCAAGGATCATCAGACCTGAGTGCAGCATACAAAACCAGGTAAAGACCAGGGCGGCCATTGACCAGAAAAACCATGCTCCTGACATCACCACCGGTAATGAGAACATACCAGCACCAATAATGGTGCCACCGATTATCATGACACCCCCAAAAATGGAGGGGGTCTTGCGCATAGCTAAATCTGTCATACCGGATCCTGGTTAAATGAAACAACAAACCTTATGGTTCTGCTTTGCTTCATTGTACCAGTACATAAGTACAAACAGGATAAAAAAAAGCCCTGCCGGTTAAGGTCAGGGCTTTTCGACTGCTTCTTAAGCTAAAAGAAGCAGTTTACTGTCTATTTATGCGTCAGGAGTACGACGACGTGGGGCTGCAGCAGCACCCTCTTCACGACGAGGACCGCGAGCACCTTCACGACGTTCACCGCTAAAGCGACCTGCACCAGCACCCGCTCCTTCACGACGTGGGCCACGACCGCCTTCACGACGCTCACCGCCGAAACCACGACCGGCACCAGCACCGCCACGGCGTTCACCTGAACGCTCCGGACGCGGTTGAGCATCACCCATCAGCTGCATATTCATCGGTTTATTGAGAATACGAGTGCGGGTAAAGTGCTGCAGAACTTCACCTGGCATACCTTTCGGCAGCTCAATAGTGGAGTGTGATGCAAACAGTTTGATGTTACCGATATAACGGCTGCTGATATCGCCTTCGTTGGCAATAGCACCAACAATATGACGAACTTCAACACCATCATCACGGCCAACTTCAATACGATACAGTTCCATATCGCCTGCTTCACGACGCTCACGGCGCGGAGCACCTTCAGCGCCAGCAGGACGTTCAGAACGCTCACCGCGTGGGCTACGCTCAGAACGATCACGTGAGCTACGCTCAGGACGTTCAAAACGCTCATCGCGCTCACGGAATTCACGACGTGGACGCATTGGCGCATCAGCCGGAACGATCAGAGGACGTTCACCTTGTGCCATTTTCAGTAAAGCAGCAGCCAGGGTTTCAATATCCAGCTCATCTTCACTTGGCTGTATTTTAGACAACAGCGCACGGTACTTGTCTAAATCACTGCTTTCCAGCTGTTGCTGTACTTTAGCGGCAAATTTAGCCAGACGACGCTCACCGAGCAACTCTGCATTTGGCAGCTCTGCTTCAGGGATGGTCAGTTTCATGATGCGTTCAATGTTACGCAGCAGACGACGCTCACGGTTTTCAACAAACAGTAAAGCGCGACCCGCACGACCCGCACGACCAGTACGGCCAATACGGTGAACGTAAGATTCTGAGTCCATCGGAATGTCGTAGTTAACGACCAGGCTAATACGCTCAACATCCAGACCACGTGCAGCAACATCGGTCGCAATCAGAATATCCAGGCGACCATCTTTCAGACGTTCCAGAGTTTGTTCACGTAACGCCTGGTTCATATCGCCATTCAGCGCTGCGCTGTTATAACCGCTCGCCTCAAGTGCTTCAGCCACTTCCAGCGTCGCATTTTTGGTACGTACGAAAATAATCGCAGCATCAAAATCTTCAGCTTCCAGGAAACGTACCAGAGCTTCATTCTTACGCATACCGTGAACAGACCAGTAACTCTGGCTGATATCCGGGCGCGTAGTGATGCTTGACTGGATGCGAACTTCCTGTGGATCTTTCATGAAACGACGGGTAATACGACGAATCGCTTCTGGCATAGTTGCAGAGAACAATGCTGTCTGATGCTCAGCAGGGATCTGCGCCATAATGGTTTCAACGTCTTCGATGAAGCCCATACGCAACATTTCATCAGCTTCGTCCAGAACCAGACCTTTCAGGCTGGACAGGTTAAGGGTCCCACGCTTCAGGTGATCCAGCAGACGACCAGGTGTTCCGACAACAATTTGTGGTCCCTGACGCAGAGCACGCAGCTGCACGTCATAACGCTGACCACCGTACAGAGCAACAACGTTAACGCCTTGCATGTGCTTGGAGAAGCTAGTCATTGCTTCAGCAACCTGCACTGCCAGCTCACGCGTTGGCGCCAGCACCAGAATCTGTGGTGCTTTAATTGCAGCATCAAGGTTATTCAGTAAAGGAACGGAAAACGCAGCGGTTTTACCACTCCCGGTCTGGGCCATACCCAGAACATCGCGACCACCCAACAGATGAGGGATACATTCCGCCTGAATAGGGGAAGGTTTTTCGTAACCCAGATCGTTCAGTGCATCAATAATAGAAGATTTCAATCCGAGATCGGAGAAAGTAGTATTTAATTCAGTCATGTAGTACATGTGCCTCAGTAATGGCGGCCAGTCTACATAACTCATCTTGAAATTTAACAGCAATTTTCATTGAAAAGTGTGAACCGGCTCAAATTTGATTGATTGACGAACAAAAACGCCCTCACCCGTTAAGATGATGACTTTAACAAAAGTTTATGGGCTGTCGTTGTACGTCAGCTATTGCTGGTCCGATTCTGCCAGGTCGTCTTGCTCCTGGCCCAAGAGCGCTAATTCCAACAATGCATAACGATGCTCAACGTAATTATGTACGTTGTTAGCTACCGCTAACTTGAACAGTGCCGTGGCGCTGTCCTTTTCCCCCAGACTTAGGTAGTACTTACCTAAATAGAAGTTGGTTTCACTGAGATGCTCAGCGAGCGAAGTGTTATCCGTTGCGTTCATCTGAAGCCTTTCCATTAGCGTGACTTCACTAATGTTGCCCAGATAGAACTCGACAATGTTCCATCCCCATTGCTCTTTATCCGATTCTTCCAGGCGCTGTTGTAACGCCTCTTTGGCCTGTTTTTCATCTACACTGCTTTCAGCAATGTAGAGCCACAGACTACGGAATGGATCGTTGGGATCGTCTTGATAAAACGCCTGCAGATCATCTTGCGCTAAGCGATAACGACCACCGTAATAGAGGGCGATACCACGATTCAAACGCGCATAGTTGTAAGTTGGATCAAGCTCAAGTACAGAATCAAACGCTTCATAGGCGGCGTCAAAATTGCCTGCCTGCGTTAAATATATGCCTAAGTAATTGAATACTTCAGGCATATCAGGTCGGATTGCCAGCGCTTGTGAGAAATCATTCCGCGCAAGTGCTCGCAAACCTAGACTATCATACAACACTCCGCGCTCATATAAAAGCTGTGCGCGTTCATCATCCGTTAAAGCACGGCTGGCAAGAATCTGTTCCATTCTCGCCAGGATGACTTCTTGCTGCAATGACGGTTGTAACGGTACTGCGAGAACCTCGTTTTTACGCCATGCAGAATTGTTGCTGCATCCTGCCAGTGTGATAGCTGTAGCAACAAAACACCAGCGCAAAAAAGGCTTCATGACCTACTCCTGAAGACAACAAATGGTGAACATCCTGGTCCCCGCTCGCAAAATGGGGCATCCTGCCCCGTTACAAACCGTTATCTACTGTCAGTGAGTCTTACTCAGCTTCTGGTGCAGCAGGTGCGGCAGTTTCAGCTGGAGATTGCTCAGTGGCTTCTTTAATACTTAAACGAACACGGCCCTGACGATCGACTTCCAGTACTTTTACCGGTACTTCCTGACCCATTTGCAGATAATCAGTCACTTTCTCTACGCGTTTGTCAGCAATCTGGGAAATATGAACCAGACCTTCTTTACCGCCGCCAATCGCAACGAAAGCACCGAAATCAACGATACGGGTGACTTTACCGTTGTAGATACGACCCACTTCAATCTCTGCGGTAATTTCTTCGATACGACGGATAGCATGTTTCGCTTTCTCGTTATCGGTTGCAGCGATTTTCACAGTGCCGTCATCTTCGATTTCAATCGTGGTACCGGTTTCTTCGGTCAGTGCACGGATAACCGCGCCGCCTTTACCGATGATATCCTTGATCTTATCAACACTGATCTTAATTGTATGGATGCGCGGTGCAAATTCAGAAATATCGCCACGCGGTGCATTGATAGCCTGCTCCATCACGCTCAGGATATGCAAACGCGCACCCTTAGCCTGGTTCAGTGCTGCATGCATGATTTCACGGGTGATACCTTCGATTTTGATATCCATCTGCAGAGCAGAGATACCTTCACGGCTACCGGCAACTTTAAAGTCCATATCACCCAGGTGATCTTCGTCACCCAGAATATCAGACAGAACAACAAAGTTATCGCCTTCTTTGACCAGACCCATCGCGATACCCGCAACGGCAGCTTTGATAGGCACACCTGCATCCATCAGTGCTAATGATGCACCACATACGGAAGCCATAGAAGAAGAACCGTTAGATTCAGTAATTTCTGAAACTACACGTACGGTGTACGGGAAAGTCGCTGCGTCAGGCATTACTGCCAGTACGCCACGCTTAGCCAGACGACCGTGACCAATCTCACGACGCTTAGGTGAACCAACCATACCGGTTTCGCCTACAGAGTACGGAGGGAAGTTGTAGTGGAACAGGAAGCTATCAGTACGCTCACCCATCAACTCATCAAGGTTCTGTGCATCACGCGCAGTACCTAGGGTCGCAGCAACCAGAGCCTGAGTTTCGCCACGAGTAAACAGTGCTGAACCGTGAACGCGTGGCAGAACGCCAGTACGTACATCCAGACCACGGATCATGTCTTTTTCACGGCCATCAATACGCGGCTCGCCACGCAGAACACGGCTACGAACAACGTTTTTCTCGATAGCGTGCAGGATGTCGCTGATTTCAGCGGCATCTAAAGTCTCGTCTTCTGCCTGTAATGCGGCAGTTACGTCAGACTTAATCGCACCAATTTGCTCATAACGCTCTTGCTTATCAGTCACCAGATAAGCATCGCTCAGACGAGATTCTGCCAGAGCAGCAACGCGTGCATTCAGAGCGTCATTAGGCGCTTCTGGCTGCCAGTCCCAACGTGGTTTGCCTGCTTCAGCAACCAGTGCGTTGATATTATCGATAACAACCTGCTGTTGCTCGTGACCAAAGACCACGGCACCCAGCATTTGATCTTCGCTCAACAGTTCAGCTTCTGACTCAACCATCAGTACTGCACCAGTAGTACCAGCAACAACCAGGTCCAGTTTAGACTCTTTCAGTTCATCTGAAGTCGGGTTCAGTAAGTACTGGCCGTTGAGGAAACCAACGCGAGCGGCACCGATTGGGCCATTGAATGGCAGACCTGACAGGCTCAGAGCCGCAGAAGCACCAATCATCGCAACGATATCAGGGTTAACCTGTGGGTTTACGGAAACCACGGTCGCAATAAGCTGAACTTCGTTAACAAAGCCTTCCGGGAACAGTGGACGTACCGGACGGTCAATCAGACGAGAAATCAACGTTTCGCCTTCGCTTGGACGACCTTCACGACGGAAGAAACTTCCCGGGATGCGGCCAGCAGCGTAAGTACGTTCCTGGTAGTTTACTGTCAGTGGGAAGAAATCTTGACCTGGTTTAGCTGTTTTCTTACCAACAACAGTCACTAATACCGCGGTGTCATCCATGCTGACCATAACGGCAGCAGTCGCCTGACGAGCCATCATACCGGTCTCTAAGGTGACGGTATGCTGACCATACTGGAATTTACGAACAATCGGATTCAGCAAAATAATATCCTTAATCATGCAGGTGTACGTATTGACGTACTACCGTTAATACCCGACCTTCATTACACCCTCGCGACTAATGACAATCCTCACCCTGTTCTGTGAGTAAAGCTTCTCATTAGCCGCGCGAATCTCTGCAATAAAGATCACATTTAGCAACGATACAGCAGTTTCAACCGAATTGCTTGGTTCCGGTTGAAAAAAGGGGCCTCGTAGGCCCCTTTTATGAAACTCGCAAAAACTAGCGACGCAGGCCTAAACGAGCGATGAGGTCAGTATAACGAGCAACATCTTTACGTTTCAGGTAGTCGAGCAGTTTACGACGCTGAGAAACCATGCGCAGCAGACCACGACGGCTGTGGTGATCTTTTTTATGCTCTGAAAAGTGACCTTGCAGATGGTTAATCTGTGCGGTCAGCAGTGCAACCTGAACTTCGGTAGAACCGCTGTCGTTAGTACCACGACCAAATTCAGCAACAATTTTAGCTTTAGCTTCAACGCTTAGAGACATTTTTAACTCCAGAATTATAGATAAAAAAAGAGGGTGCCGATCTCTAATTCAGCAACCACAGTACCTGCCAGGAAAGAAAAAATACTTACCCGGCAGTAAGCCGCGTTATTTTACCTGTCGCGACCACCGATCGCAAGCTGGTGCGGATTCAGACAGGGTATTCAACTACCAGACGACGCGGCGCAACACGCCCGTCATCAAGGATTTCTGCCATGCCAATAAATTTTCGCTCGCTTCCTTCGGTGACGCGTACCAAACCTTCTTGTGGGGCTCCGGTAACACGAACAGGCTGGCCATTCTTAAACCAGACTGCAACCTCTGACAGGAGGTTCACTATAGGGAAGTCAGCTGCCGGGCTATCCATTGGCATCAATAGTGGATCCAACAGACTGGCAGGCGCAATGTCCTGAGCTTCAGCTTCTGCAATCAGAGCATTAAGTTGCTCCAGCGTGACCATACGTTCAACAGGATAATTGCTGACAGCCAGACGACGCAGGAAGGTCACATGCGCACCACATCCCAGCTTCTCGCCAAGATCGTCAATGATGGTACGAATATATGTGCCTTTAGAGCAGTGAATTTCCAGTTCCAGTTCATTACCTTCATGACGCAAGAACAAGAGTTCATAAACAATAATAGCACGGGATTCTCGCGGTACACTGATACCCTGACGGGCATATTCATACAGCGGTTTTCCCTGATACTTCAGCGCTGAATACATAGAAGGAACTTGCTGTGTCTCGCCGCGGAATGACTCAAGTGCAAGCGCAAGCTGCTCTGCACTAAAATTCACTTCGCGCTCTTCAACAACTTGCCCTTCAGCATCAGAAGTATCCGTACGCTGCCCAAGACGCGCAATCACACGATAGCGTTTATCAGAGTCCAGCAGGTATTGGGAAAACTTTGTCGCTTCTCCGAGGCAAATAGGCAGCATACCGGTCGCCAGAGGATCAAGCGCACCAGTATGCCCCGCACGGTTAGCGTTATAAAGACGCTTCACTTTCTGCAAGGCATCGTTAGAAGACAAGCCCTGGGGCTTATCCAGCAACAATACGCCATGTATATCACGGCCACGACGACGAGGACGACTCATCAATCCTCCTTGGTGTCGTCCGTGTTTACACGACGCTCATCATCATTACGGATGACATTAGAAACCAGATTAGACATTCTCATCCCTTCAACCAACGAGTTATCGTAGACAAAGGTCAATTCAGGAACAATACGCAAGCGCATCGCTTTTCCAAGCAGAGAACGGATGTAGCCAGAAGCATCATGCAAAACCTTGATGCCTTCTTTCACAGAATCTTCATCTTTATCATTCAGGAATGTCACGAATACTTTGGCATAAGCCAGATCGCGAGAAACCTCAACACCAGAAACTGTCGTCATCATTCCGAGGCGCGGATCTTTAATCTCACGTTGCAGGATAATGGCAATTTCTTTCTGCAGTTCCTGAGAAACACGCTGTGGGCGACCAAATTCTTTCGCCATAATAATTTCTCCAGACAAAACGGGGGGCACTCGGCCCCCCTGATAATAAGTGTGGTACGCCTATCAGGAAATGATACGCTTGATCTCGATGATTTCGAAGACTTCAATCACGTCGCCTACGCGAACGTCATTGTAGTTTTTCACACCGATACCACATTCCATGCCGTTACGAACTTCGGCGGCATCGTCTTTAAAGCGACGCAGAGATTCCAGCTCGCCTTCATAGATAACCACGTTGTCGCGCAGAACACGGATTGGGTTGTGACGTTTAACCACACCTTCAGTAACCATACAACCTGCGATGGCGCCAAATTTCGGTGATTTAAACACATCACGAACTTCTGCCAGGCCGAGGATCTGCTGTTTCAGTTCTGGAGACAGCATACCGCTCATTGCCGCTTTCACTTCGTCAATCAAGTGATAGATAACAGAGTAGTAGCGCAGATCCAGGCTTTCAGCATCAATAACACGGCGAGCAGACGCATCAGCACGAACGTTAAAGCCAACCAGGATAGCGTTAGAAGCAGCAGCAAGTGTTGCATCCGTTTCAGTGATACCACCCACACCAGAACCGATGATTTTAACTTTTACTTCGTCGGTTGACAGTTTCAGCAGTGAATCACTAATCGCTTCCACAGAGCCCTGAACATCCGCTTTCAGCACGATATTCACTTCAGACACTTCGCCTTCAGTCATGTTAGCGAACATGTTTTCCAGTTTAGACTTCTGCTGGCGTGCCAGTTTAACGTCACGGAATTTGCCCTGACGATACAGTGCAACTTCACGTGCTTTTTTCTCGTCACGTACGACGGTCACTTCGTCACCCGCAGCAGGAACACCGGACAGGCCGAGGATCTCTACTGGAATCGAAGGGCCTGCTTCGGTAACTTCATGTCCCAGTTCATCACGCATAGCACGCACGCGGCCATACTCAAAGCCACACAGAACAATATCACCCTTGTTCAGCGTACCTTCACGAACCAGTACAGTTGCAACCGGGCCACGACCTTTATCGAGGTAAGACTCGATAACAACGCCGCTTGCCATACCTGCACGTACTGCTTTCAGTTCCAGAACTTCAGATTGCAGCAGGATAGCATCAAGCAGGTCGTCGATACCGGTACCGGCTTTCGCTGATACATGAACGAACTGGCTTTCACCGCCCCACTCTTCCGGCATAATGCCGTACTGAGACAGTTCAGTTTTAACGCGATCCGGGTCTGCTTCTGGCTTATCGATTTTGTTTACAGCAACAACAACCGGCACCTGGGCCGCTTTTGCGTGCTGAATAGCTTCGATAGTCTGAGGCATCACGCCATCGTCTGCTGCAACGACCAGAACAACGATATCCGTAGCCTGAGCACCACGAGCACGCATTGAGGTGAACGCGGCGTGTCCCGGAGTATCCAGGAAGGTGATCATGCCATTGTCAGTTTCGACGTGGTAAGCACCGATATGCTGAGTAATACCACCCGCTTCGCCAGACGCAACTTTAGTTGAACGAATGTAGTCAAGCAGTGAGGTTTTACCGTGGTCTACGTGACCCATGATGGTAACGACTGGAGCACGAGATTCTGACGCAGCACCGGTATCACGGTCGCTCATGACCGCTTCTTCCAGTTCGTTTTCACGACGCAGAATAACTTTGTGGCCCATCTCTTCAGCAACCAGCTGTGCTGTTTCCTGATCGATAACCTGGTTAATGGTCGCCATGGCACCCAGTTTCATCATCGCTTTGATGACCTGTGAACCTTTAACAGCCATTTTGTTTGCCAGTTCAGCAACAGTAACTGTTTCACCGATCACAACATCACGGTTAACGGCCTGAGCAGGCTTGTTAAAGCTCTGCTGCAGAGAACTTGGCTTACGCTTACCTTTACCGCCACGAACCGCTGCACGCGCTTCTTCGCGATCAGCTTTAGACTCACCGTGTTTACCACCGGCTTTTTTCTGACGCGGAGCTTTAGCTGCAGTACGGGTGCGAGAGTTACGTCCGGCTTCAACTTCACGGTCGTTTTCGTCTTCAGCCTGGCGAGCATGCTGAGAAGTCGTGACATGATAGTCAGACTTATCATCTTCTACTTTTTCTTTTTCTTGTTCAGCCCAGACACCGGCATTTGCTTCAGCCATTTTGCGAGCTTCTTCAGCTACACGGCGGGCATCTTCTTCCAGTTTACGGCGTGCTTCTTCTTCTGCTTTACGTTTCAGTTCAGCAGCTTCTGCTTCACGGCGGGCTTTATCGGCTTGGGCGGTTTTAGTCATATCGTCTGATTGTTGATGAGTCACTTTATCTTTTTCCGCAGCTACACGTTTCGCTTTCTCAGCGACTTCGCGCCTGGCTTGTTCTTCAGCATCACGCTTAGCTTTTTCTTGTGCCACAAGTTTGGCAGCTTCCTCTGCCTCACGACGGGCTTGCTCTTCCGCTTCACGCTGCGCCTGTTCTTCCGCGGCAAGACGTTCAGCCTCTTGCGGGTCACGTTTTACAAAGGTGCGCTTCTTACGGACTTCGATTTGTACCGACTTACTTTTCCCACCGGTACCTGGAATATTTAATGTACTACGTGTTTTACGCTGTAACGTTAACTTGTCTGGCGCTGAACCATGTTCACTGTTCAAATGAGCCAGGAGTGTTTGTTTCTCTTGCGCGGAAACAGAGTCATCAGCTGACTTCGGGATCCCTGCATCAGCAAATTGCTGTACCAGGCGGTCAACGGAGGTCTGAATCTCTGTGGCCAGCGCTTTTACGGTTACATCTGTCATGCTGCTCCTTCCTGCTACAGTTTATTACGCTTCGCCGCCAAACCAGCAAATGTTGCGCGCTGCCATAATCAATTCACCGGCTCTCTCATTCGTCAAGCCTTCGATATCTGACAGGTCGTCAACACCTTGCTCAGCAAGGTCTTCCAGCGTGATAACACCACGTGCAGCCAATTTAAATGCCAGCGTGCGATCCATTCCATCAAGACCCAGTAAGTCTTCAGCAGGTTTCTGATCGCCTAAAGATTCTTCCTGAGCCAATGCGATTGTCGTGAGTGCGTTTTTAGCGCGATCGCGTAATGCTTCTACAGTATCTTCATCAAGGCCGTCGATTTCCAGCAACTCTTTAACCGGTACGTAGGCCAGTTCTTCGAGTGTTGCAAAACCTTCTTCGACTAATACTGTGGCGAAATCTTCATCAATATCGAGGTATTTGGTGAAAATATCAATCGCAGCATGTGCTTCAGCCTGATGTTTAGCCTGTAAATCATCAACGGTCATCACGTTGAGTTCCCAGCCGCTAAGCTGTGCAGCCAGGCGAACGTTCTGGCCATTACGACCAATTGCCTGTGCCAGGTTACCCGCTTCTACTGCGATATCCATCGTGTGTTTATCTTCATCAACCACGATAGAGGCAACATCAGCCGGAGCCATTGCATTGATAACAAACTGCGCTGGATTATCATCCCACAGCACGATATCAATACGTTCACCAGCCAGCTCAGTAGAAACAGCCTGAACACGTGCACCACGCATACCCACACAGGCACCGACTGGATCGATACGCTTATCGTTGGTCTTCACAGCAATTTTTGCTCGTGAGCCAGGATCGCGTGCAGCGGCTTTGATCTCAATAACTTCTTCGCCAATTTCTGGCACTTCGATACGGAACAGTTCGATCAGCATTTCTGGTTTAGAACGGCTGACAAACAGCTGAGCGCCACGCGCTTCCGGACGTACTGCATAGAGTACACCACGGATACGGTCACCCGGACGGAAGTTCTCACGCGGCAACATATCTTCACGTAGGATAACCGCTTCTGCGTTATTACCCAAATCGAGAGCGATATTGTCACGATTCACTTTTTTCACGACACCGGTGATTATCTCACCTTCATGCTCGCGGAATTGATCCACAACCATCGCGCGTTCAGCTTCACGTACTTTTTGTACGATAACCTGTTTTGCAGTCTGCGTGGTAATACGGTCAAAGGTAACAGACTCAATCTGATCTTCGACATAATCACCTGGGTTAAAAGCAGGGTCTTCAAAACGGGCCGCTTCAAGAGTGATTTCACGCGTAGGTAAAGTGACTTCTTCAACCACTAACCAACGACGGAAGGTGTCAAAATCGCCGCTTTTGCGATCAATGCTGACACGAACTTCAATCTCTTGCTCATATTTTTTCTTCGTCGCTGTTGCCAGCGCACTTTCCAGCGCTTCAAAGATCTTTTCACGCGGTAAAGATTTTTCGTTGGAAACGGCCTCAACAACAGCCAAAATTTCTTTGTTCATCCTGGGTTTTCACCTCAATCCAAACTATTAAAAGTGGGGTACCAGGTTCGCTTTCTGGATATTACTCAGGGCGAACACTTCGTCTTTACCTTCGACCGTAATCGTAATCATTTCACCGTCTACAGATTTAATGATACCAGACCATTTACGGCGGTTCTGTACGGCCATACGCAATACAACAACGACCTCTTCGCCACTAAAGCGCTGGTAGTGTTCTGCGTTAAATAACGGACGGTCAAGACCTGGTGAGGATACTTCTAGGTTGTAGGCGACAGTAATTGGGTCTTCAACGTCGAAAACCGCACTGACTTGATGACTGACATCAGCACAATCATCAACATTGATGCCATCTTCACTATCAATATAGATACGCAGCGTTGATTGGCGAGCACGAATAAACTCAATACCAACTAATTCGTAACCTAGCGCCTCGACAGGTGCCGAAATCATCTCTGTTAATTTTTGCTCTAATGTGGACAAGCCCACCCCCAAGACATAAAAAAAGGGCATAAAGCCCAGTTATTCTGAAATCAGATAACAAAAAACCCCGATAAATCGGGGCTTTAGATAACTGAACCCTGTATACCGCCATAGGCGGCCCGGACACTGTCCAGGAGAACTTTTTTCTAAATTTTTCGCGAAGGCATCAAAGATGTTCACAGGATATTTGAAAAATAATTCTCAGGGAAAGTGGTTGCGGGGGCCGGATTTGAACCGACGACCTTCGGGTTATGAGCCCGACGAGCTACCAGGCTGCTCCACCCCGCGTCCGAAACGTGGCAAATATTACGCCAGTATTGCTATAAAAGCAAGAGATGCTAAGACTTGTTGGTACCGAGGACGGGACTTGAACCCGTAAGCCCAATCGGGCACTACCACCTCAAGGTAGCGTGTCTACCAATTCCACCACCACGGCACTCTGAAAATACGATACGTCTTTATTACCGTATTTTTTCTTACTGCGGGATATCACTGCTTGGCATGGTAGATGCCGCAGGTGCAGTCTGCTCAGTTTGCGCTGGCTGACTCAAATTATCCCACTCGCTTCCCGATCCTGATTTGTTAGCGCTCAGATTACCGAGAACCAGACTGAGTATGAAGAACAACGTCCCTAAAATACCGGTCATACGGGTCATGAAATTACCTGAGCCGTTTGAGCCGAATAATGTAGCGGAAGCGCCTGCTCCAAAAGAGGCTCCCATATCAGCGCCTTTACCCTGCTGCAACATAATCAGACCTACAAGACCTAATGCTACAATAAGGAAGATAACCAAAAGAGCTTCGTACATAATCAACCTGTTCCTTGCGGGTTTACCGCGCGCAAATTGCTTCAAATCAGTAAAGCGGATACCTTTTTCATTACCCGGTGAAGCGGGTGAGAATACTAACCAAAGTCATAGTGCTGCGCAAGGGCAATTTATTAACATTGCACTGACTGCGGAAAAAAACACCAAATTACTGACTTTGGTCAGACAAACCGGTACAAATACTGACCGGTTTGTCATAAAAGTATCAATCAGACTGCTTTTACCGCATCTGCAATACGATGTGCAAATTCAGTAACCTGAGCTTCATCTTCACCTTCAACCATGACACGGATTAACGGCTCGGTACCTGACTTACGCAACAGCACCCGTCCACGACGACCGAGTTTCTGTTCAACTTCCTCAGTGATACGTTTCACTTCTGCATTTTCCAGTGGGTCGCTCGATCCAGCAGCAAAACGAACATTCACCAGCACCTGAGGGAATAACTTCATACCGCTGCACAAATCACCCAAACTCATGTTATTACGCATCATCGCGGTGAGTACTTGCAAACCTGCCACAATGCCGTCGCCGGTGGTGGTGCTGTCCAGCAAAATGATATGCCCTGAGTTTTCAGCACCAATACGCCAGCCTTTCTCCTGCAGTTTTTCCAGTACGTAGCGGTCGCCCACTTTGGCACGAGCAAAAGAAATACCCAGTTCTTTTAAAGCGACTTCAAGCCCCATATTACTCATCAGGGTACCGACGACACCGCCGCGTAACTGACCCTGACGTAGCGCCTCACGAGCAATGATATAGAGGATTTGGTCGCCATCGACTTTATTACCGTGCTCATCAACCATGATGATACGGTCGCCATCACCATCCAGCGCAATACCCAGATGCGCTTTCTCTGCCAGAACGCGTGCCTGAAGCATTTCTACGTCGGTCGCGCCGCATTTTTCGTTAATGTTCAGACCGTTTGGTTCGCAGCCGACAGCGATAACATTCGCACCCAGCTCACGCAGAACATTTGGAGCAATGTGATAAGTTGCACCGTTAGCACAGTCAACCACCACTTTCAGCTCATTCAGGCTGAGTTCGTTAGGGAAAGTCCCTTTACAGAATTCAATATAACGCCCGGCAGCATCAACTATGCGGCTCGCCTTGCCCAGTTGAGTGGAGTCAACACAGGTCAGCTCTTTTTCCATTTCAGCTTCGATAGCTTCTTCAACCGCATCCGGTAATTTAGTCCCGTCAATGGAGAAGAATTTAATACCGTTATCGTAGAAAGGGTTGTGAGAGGCAGAAATAACAATCCCAGCTTCAGCACGGAAGGCACGGGTTAAGTATGCAATTGCTGGTGTCGGCATAGGTCCGGTGAATGACGCTGATAAGCCAGCGGCAGCAAGGCCTGCTTCCAGCGCAGACTCAAGCATATAACCGGAAATACGCGTATCTTTACCAATAATAATTTTACGTGAGCCATGGCGAGCGAGAACTTTTCCTGCTGCCCATCCCAGTTTCAACATAAAATCAGGCGTGATAGGAGCTTCACCAACACGGCCACGAATACCATCAGTACCAAAATATTTACGGCTACTCATAACGACTATTTTCCTTCGCTGAAAGGGTGGCTTCAACCACACGGATTGCGTCTACAGTCTCTTTGACATCATGAACACGTATGATGTGCGCCCCTTGCATTGCAGCAATAACTGCGCAAGCCAGGCTTCCACTCAGACGGTGTTCAGGACCGACATTTAATAACTGGCCGACCATTGATTTGCGCGACATACCGACCAGCAGAGGCAGGTCATAGCAATGGAATTCAGACAGACGGGCCAGTAACTGGTAGTTATGGGTGAGATTTTTACCGAAACCAAAGCCCGGGTCGAGCAACAATTTATCTTTTGTAATACCAGCCGCTTCACAACGAGCAATATGTTCAATAAAAAAACGATTCACATCAGCAAAAACATCATCGTAGTGGGGAGTTTGCTGCATGGTTCTGGGCTCACCCTGCATATGCATCAGGCAAACCGGCAGGCAGGTTTCGGCGGCCGCTTCTAAGGCTCCAGGCATCTGCAACGAACGAATATCATTGATGATATGAGCGCCGACTCGAGCCGACTCTTTCATTACTTCGCCCTGTGAGGTATCCACCGAGATCCAAACTTCAAAACGCTGTGCCAGCGCCTCAACAACGGGAATCACACGGGACAGCTCTTCATCGAGACTGACTTCTGCAGCACCCGGGCGGGTCGACTCGCCGCCAACATCAATAATAGTCGCACCAGCGTTAATCATTGCGTTTGCATGTTTTAGCGCATCGATTAATGCGTTGTGTTTACCACCATCGGAAAAAGAGTCCGGGGTCACGTTGAGTATGCCCATAACATGGGGATGATTCATATCAAGCGTGGCGCCCTGCGCACGTAATAACATGTGGTTGTTGTCCATATTTTATAGCCTGAGCCGAAACACAGGTAATTGATACTCCCGGTTTCCTGTTTGATAAGTCACTAAAACGAATCAACTTTGGGGCTATGCTATCAGTTTTCGATATAAGGATAGCGCAGATGTTACACCGCTTTTACACTTTCGTCGTTGCACTTAAGTTAATTTGGTGCGCTTAAGGTGATAGCCAGACAGTTGCCGGATAGGGAGAAACGCTGAAAATGGCGATTTTCAGGCAATAAAAAACCCGGGAATTTATCCCGGGTTTTTATCACAAGAGAGCTTTGTGATAGTTGCTAGCCGTTACTCAGAGTGTTTTTTCTGAGTCAGGTGCATCTGGTTTCTCAGCCGGGCTAACTGCACTCGGTGCACTTGGCGTGGCATTGTTGTTACCAGAGTTACCTTTAGTTCTGGAATCATCATCCCAGCCTGCTGGCATACGCACTTCACGACGAGACATTAAGTCGTCAATCTGCGGAGCATCAATGGTTTCATACTTCATTAATGCATCTTTCATTGCATGAAGAATGTCCATATTTTCGTTCAGAAGCTGGCGAGCACGAGCATAGTTGCGCTCAACCAATAACTTCACTTCCTGGTCGATGATACGCGCAGTTTCATCAGACATGTGTTTCGCTTTAGCAACAGAACGGCCCAGGAATACTTCACCATCTTCTTCCGCGTACAGCAGCGGACCGAGTTTGTCGGAGAAGCCCCATTGGGTGACCATGTTACGTGCCAGGTTAGTCGCAACTTTAATATCGTTAGACGCCCCGGTAGAAACTTTTTCTACACCGTAAATAATTTCTTCTGCCAGACGACCACCGTAAAGCGTGGAGATCTGACTTTCCAGTTTCTGACGGCTGGCGCTAATCGCGTCGCCTTCAGGCAGGAAGAAGGTAACGCCAAGTGCACGACCACGTGGAATGATAGTCACTTTATGTACCGGATCGTGTTCAGGTACCAGACGACCAATAATCGCATGTCCTGCTTCATGATACGCGGTTGATTCTTTTTGCGCTTCCGTCATCACCAGAGAGCGACGTTCCGCACCCATCATGATTTTGTCTTTCGCTTTTTCAAACTCAACCATCGATACAACACGTTTATTAGTACGGGCTGCAAACAGCGCTGCTTCGTTGACCAGGTTAGCCAAATCAGCACCTGAGAAGCCTGGCGTACCACGAGCAATAATTGCTGCATCAATATCGGTTGCCAGAGGCACACGACGCATATGCACTTTCAGAATTTGCTCACGGCCACGAACATCTGGCAGACCAACCACAACTTGACGGTCAAAACGGCCCGGACGCAGTAACGCTGGGTCAAGAACATCAGGACGGTTAGTTGCCGCAATCACGATGATCCCTTCGTTGCCTTCGAAACCATCCATCTCAACCAGCATCTGGTTCAAGGTCTGCTCACGCTCATCGTGACCACCACCTAAACCAGCACCACGTTGACGACCGACAGCATCGATTTCATCGATAAAGATGATACAAGGTGCTGCTTTCTTAGCCTGTTCAAACATATCACGTACGCGCGATGCACCAACACCGACGAACATTTCAACAAAGTCAGAACCAGAAATAGTAAAGAACGGTACTTTTGCTTCACCGGCAATAGCCTTCGCCAGCAATGTTTTACCGGTACCCGGTGGGCCTACCATCAGCACACCTTTTGGAATCTTACCGCCCAGTTTCTGGAAGCGACTTGGTTCACGCAGGAACTCAACCAGTTCAACGACATCTTCTTTTGCTTCATCACAACCTGCGACATCCGCAAAGGTTGTTTTGATCTGGTCTTCTGTAAGCATACGCGCCTTACTTTTACCGAACGACATGGCACCTTTGCCACCGCCGCCCTGCATCTGGCGCATAAAGAAGATCCAAACCCCTATCAGCAATAGCATCGGGAACCAGGATATGAAGATAGAAGCCAGTAAGCTAGGCTCTTCAGGTGGTTCACCCACTACTTTCACTTGTTTGGTCAACAGGTTATCAAGCAGTTTAGGGTCATTAACGGGAATGTATGTCGTGTATTTGTTACTGTCTTTCAAAGTAACGTTGATTTCACGCCCGTTAATACGTACTTCGCGAACCTGGTCCTGATTCACTTCAGACAAGAAAGTGGAATAGTCCACTCTACGGCTATTCGACTCGCTGGGCCCAAAGCTCTGAAAAACTGACATTAGCACGACGGCAATGACTAGCCAGAGTATTAGGTTTTTCGCCATGTCACTCAAGGGATTAACCTCACATTACAACTGTGTTAACAAACAGCGTCAGGGTACTATATCCGTCATATTTCAAGTTTTCCTGGTTTCGCCTTTATTCATCGATTCGAATCACATCGTTTGTCTATGCTCATCGACCCGCTGAACGCAGCGCTACAAGTCACTCGAATTATTTGGGGTATCTAGTTTACGCCCGGTCGCTACAATGTACACTTCACGTGAGCGGGCACGAGAAGAGTCCGGTTTACGTACTTTAACTTTCGTAAACAGGGAGCGAATTTCTCTCAGGTATTCATCGAATCCTTCGCCTTGGAACACTTTCACTACAAAACTACCACCCGGGGCCAGCACATCACGGCACATTTCCAGTGCCAGCTCTACCAGATACATCGAGCGGGGGATATCAACAGCTGGCGTCCCACTCATATTCGGTGCCATATCGGACATGACAACCTGAACCTTACTATCACCAACACGTTCCAACAGAGCCTTAACGACCAGCTCATCACGAAAATCACCTTGAAGGAAGTCTACCCCAACAATAGGATCCATTGGTAACAGATCGCAAGCGATGATTCTTCCCTGAGTCCCGATCTCTGTCACAACATACTGTGACCATCCACCAGGAGCAGCACCAAGATCAACAATAGTCATTCCTGGCTTAAAAAGTTTGTCACTTTGTTGTATTTCATCAAGTTTAAACCAAGCACGGGAACGTAGCCCCTTTTTCTGTGCTTGCAGAACATATTTATCGCTAAAGTGTTCCTGTAGCCAGCGACTGGAGCTGGCAGAACGCTTTTTACCTGTCATCTCATTATCCAACGTTGTTCATCGTGAGCGGCAGGCTGTGCAAAAAATCACAGCCGATTTGGCTATACACTGGAGATGGCGGTAGAATGAACCGTTTTCAATCCCAACGTAAGCAAAAATATACGATGAATCTTAGTACTAAACAAAAACAGCACCTCAAAGGTCTCGCTCATCCACTCAAGCCAGTTGTTATGCTTGGCAATAATGGTTTGACCGAAGGGGTACTGGCCGAGATAGAACAAGCGCTTAACCATCACGAGTTAATCAAGGTGAAAGTTGCAACCGAAGATCGTGAAACTAAAACCCTGATAGTTGATGCTATCGTGCGCGAAACCAAAGCCTGTAATGTCCAGGTTATCGGAAAAACACTCGTTCTTTATCGTCCGTCTAAAGAAAGAAAAGTTTCTCTGCCGAAATAGAGACGTGTGCAAAATGCCACGCTCTGCTCGTTGATTAAAGGCCGCATAGCGGCCTTTTTCTTATCTTTACAATACGCAAGCCATTGAGTAAGCATAGCTGAAACTATAAATATTCAACTTTTAGAATTTCAAACTCAACATCACCACCTGGCGTACGAATAACGACAACATCATCGCACTCTTTCGCGACCAGGCCACGCGCAATCGGTGAATTAACAGAAATAAGATTCTGTTTAAAATCAGCCTCATCGTCACCAACAATACGGTATGTCAGCTCTTCTTCGCTGTCCAAGTTTAACACTGTTACCGTCGAGCCAAAAATAACGCGACCGTTATTAGGCATTTTCGTGATGTCTATCACCTGGGCATTAGAAAGTTTCGCTTCAATATCCTGAATACGTCCTTCACAGAAGCCCTGCTGCTCACGCGCTGCGTGATATTCAGCATTTTCTTTTAAATCGCCGTGTTCACGCGCGTCGGCAATATCAGCGATAATTTTCGGACGGCGTACAGATTTAAGGAAATCGAGTTCTTCACGTAATTTTTCAGCACCACGTAAAGTCATCGGAATAGGTTGCATTATTTATACCTCTTATAATCAGTTCTGTGTGGCACAGTCAGCCGGCTAGTAACCCAAGAGCATAGCCTGAGTTGGTAAGCTCATCCCTGCCAACAAATGTAACAAAAGGGTTCGGAGTGATACCCCAAACCAAGCAGAAGATTTCGAATTATCCGCTATTTTACCCTGGAGTTCATCGAGGGTCATCGTTTACTTTGCAGTGCGATGCACCGTAGTATGAACACCATGTTTACAGGCCGTTACCGCGAGATTATGCGATTTTCTAGACTTATCATTGGTTTAACCACTATTCTTACGCTAAATGTGCAAGCAGCAAATGTGGAAGAATATCTGTCACAGCTGCCCGCAGGGGCTAATCTGGCTTTAACGGTACAAAAAGTAGGTGATTCCTCCCCTACTATTGACTATCACGGCCAGCAAATGGCGTTACCAGCAAGTACCCAAAAAGTGATTACTGCGCTAGCAGCCCTTTTGCAGCTGGGTCCGGATTTTCGCTTTACGACTACTCTTGAGAGCAAAGCACCTATTCAAAATAATACTCTGGAAGGCGACCTGACGGTACGCTTCAGCGGTGACCCGACACTCACCCGCCAGGATATTCGTAATATGGTCACTGCCCTGAGAAAGGCGGGCGTGGAGCAAATTAAAGGGAATTTGCTGATAGATACCTCCGTCTTTGCCAGCCATGATAAAGGCCCCGGCTGGCCCTGGAATGATATGACTCAGTGTTTCAGCGCCCCGCCTTCAGCCGCTATTATTGACCGTAACTGTTTCTCTGTTTCGTTATACAGCGCACCGACAGCCAATGATATGGCACATGTCCGTATCGCTTCTTATTATCCCATTACTGTCTTTAGTCAGGTTAAAACCTTAGCCAGGGGGTCATCAGAAGCCCAGTATTGTGAGCTCGATGTCGTCACTGGTGATTTAAATCGCTATACGCTGACTGGCTGTATGCCACAAAGAGAAGAGCCTTTACCCCTGGCTTTCGCGGTTCAGGATGGTGCGGGTTATGCGGGAGCTATCGTTAAGAAAGAGCTGGAACAAGCGGGTATTCGCTATAGCGGAACCATTCTGCGCCAGACACAGCCCAGTGAACCCGGCACCGTTATTGCCAGTAAACAGTCACCTCCACTGACTACTCTATTGAAAACCATGTTAAAAAAATCGGATAACATGATTGCAGATACCGTATTCCGTACCATTGGGCACCAGCGCTTTGGTGTACCGGGAACCTGGCGATCGGGTGCTGATGCCGTTCGTCAGTTGTTACGGCAAAAAGCGGGTGTCGATTTAGGTAACAGTATCGTAGTCGATGGTTCCGGGCTTTCCCGCCATAATCTCATTTCTCCGGCAGTGATGATGCAAGTCCTGCAGTATATTGCACAAAATGACAGCGAACTGAATATCATCTCAATGCTGCCATTAGCAGGTCACGATGGTTCATTGCAGTATCGTGCGGGTCTGGATCAGGCCGGTGTCAACGGTAAGGTTTCTGCGAAAACAGGCTCATTGCAAGGGGTCTATAATATGGCCGGATTTATCACCACAGCGAGCGGTAAACAAATGGCCTTTGTACAGTTTCTTTCTGGCTATGCGGTTGAACCCGCCGACCAGCGTAACCGTCGAATTCCTCTGGTTCGTTTTGAAAGCCGACTTTATAAAGATATTTATCAGAATAATTAATCATGAAATTATTAGTTGTTGAAGATGATTTGCTATTGCAGGAAGGACTGGCACTGGCCTTCAACCAGGACGGTTATGTCCTTGATCTTGCAGCAACAGCATCACAGGCAGAGCAGTATGTTCG
This sequence comes from Klebsiella sp. BIGb0407, assembly GCF_024807845.1. Classification (GTDB taxonomy): domain Bacteria; phylum Pseudomonadota; class Gammaproteobacteria; order Enterobacterales; family Enterobacteriaceae; genus JGM124. The sequence continues at coordinate 95,407 of NZ_JANUEQ010000007.1, read as the reverse complement.
ATCTGCTGAATACAGTCTGATTATCCTCGATCTTGGTCTGCCCGATCAGGATGGCTCTACCCTGCTTCGTCACTGGCGCCAGCGTGGAATTAAAAGCCCGGTGCTTATTCTGACTGCTCGTGATGCTCTGGAAGACAGAGTAAACGGGCTCGATTCCGGGGCAGATGATTACCTGGTCAAGCCTTTTGCCCTGGTTGAACTCCAGGCACGTGCCAGAGCCTTGATACGTCGCCATGAAGGACATAGTGATAATCTTTTACAAGATAATGGCTTAACGCTAAATCTACAGACTCAGCAGGTCGTACTGGATAATCAAGCGGTAGATATTACGCCAAAAGAGTTTTCAATACTGACACGCCTGATGATGCGCCTGGGGCAAACGGTTCACCGTGAAACGCTACAACAAGATATTTATAGCTGGCAGGACGATCCTGGCTCCAATACGCTTGAAGTACATATTCACAATCTGCGGCGAAAATTGGGTAAAGAGAGAATCAAAACCATTCGGGGTATTGGCTATCGTCTGGAAAGCCTTCCGTGAACAGCATGCGCTGGCGGCTCATTATTATACTGGCGCTGATTTCCCTTGTTTTTCAAACTGCCAGCGTATTATGGCTATGGCATGAAAGCCGGGAACAAATTGCCTTTTTAGTTGAAAAAGCCCTGTCCGGAACCGTCAGTAATGCGCAGATAAAAAATGAAATCCGCGAGGCTATTGCCGCGTTACTTATTCCCTCAATCGTCATGATCGCCTGTATTCTGTTCTTTTCATTCTGGGCGATTACCTGGATTACACGCCCGTTAGAAAAACTACGTACCAGCTTGTCCCATCGTTCCCCGAATAATCTTTCTCCTATGCCAGTTTGTTCCAGCATCGAGGAGATTGTCGCCGTGACAACAGTGCTTAATCAGTTACTTGCCAGGCTGGATAACAGCCTGCAACAAGAACGCCTGTTCACCGCAGATGCCGCACATGAATTACGCACTCCATTAGCCGGTCTTAAGTTACATCTGGAGTTAATGGCAAATAGCGGTGTTCCACAGGCCCCCGTACTGCTACAACGTACGGATCAACTGATGCACACTATTGAACAGCTTCTGATGCTCGCACGGGCCGGACATGCTCTGGCAAGTGGGCACTATCAGACTCTGAACTGGACAGCCGATATTATTGCACCACTGCAAATGGAAATAGACGAACTGGCGATACAACGCCAGCAAACTATTATCTGGCCTGATAAAACGGCCTGTAACACGCAGGGAGACGCTATCTTGTTACGGCTAATGCTACGGAACCTGTTAGAGAATGCCTGCCGCTACGGCCCGGAAAAGAGCGTTATTCAACTTTTGTTGGTAGAGCAGGATAAGGGAATTTTGCTTACGGTCTGCGATCAGGGGCCAGGCATTGCCGAACAGCATCGGCAGAATCTGACAAAACCTTTTGAACGCCTCGACAGACGCTACAGTGGCAGCGGGCTTGGCTTAAGTATCGTCCACCGTATTGTGCATTTACACCACGGTTACCTGACGCTGGATAACTGCCCTGAAGATAGTGGGTTACTGGCCAGTTGCTGGCTACCCCGGCAGATAGAATAAAACAGGCCGGATTTATCCGGCCTATTTTAGTGATTACTTCTGATAGATGAATTCAACACCTTCTTCGTCGTCTTCATCCCAGTCGTCATCCCAGTCTTCTTCTGATTCAGCTTCCATCTCGTCAAGTTGCTCGCGGTGATAATCATCCCACATGAACTCAACTTTCTCTGGTTGCTTGGTAATATCAGCCATGACAATCGGGTTAGCGATAATAAAGCTCATGATGTCCCAGCACAGATCTTTGACGCCTATCTGGCTTGCCGCAGAGATAAGATAGTACTTATCATCCCATCCTAAGGCTTCAGCTATCGCTTTCGCTTTTGCTTCAGCTTCTGCTTTATCCATCAAATCAATTTTATTAAATACTAGCCAGCGTGGCTTAGAGGCTAAGTCAGTGCTGTACTTCTCTAACTCACCAACAATGATACGTGCATTATCTACTGGGTTTGAACCATCGATAGGCTCAATATCAATCAGATGGAGTAATACACGGCAGCGCTCAAGGTGTTTAAGGAAACGAATACCCAGCCCAGCACCATCAGCGGCACCTTCAATTAAACCGGGGATATCCGCAACCACAAAGCTTTTTTCGGTATCCATACGGACGACACCCAGTGAAGGGATAAGCGTTGTAAATGGATAATCAGCAACTTTTGGTTTAGCCGCAGAGACTGAGCGAATAAACGTCGATTTACCGGCATTTGGCATACCCAGCATTCCGACGTCAGCTAACAACATCAGCTCAAGCAAAATCTCACGCTGATCGCCAGGTGTACCCATGGTTTTTTGACGTGGGGAGCGGTTAACGGAAGACTTAAAGCGGGCATTGCCCAGTCCGTGCCAGCCGCCTTTACCTACCATCAGTTTCTGACCATGCTGAGTCATATCACCCATGGTTTCGCCGGTACCCTGATCGATAATTCGCGTACCAACCGGGACTTTTACCGTCACGTCTTTACCGCGTTTACCAGTACAGTCACGGCTCTGGCCATTTTGGCCACGCTCAGCACGGAATGACTTCTCGAAACGGTAGTCAATCAGGGTGTTAAGGTTTTCATCAGCCTCAAGCCAGACATCACCGCCATCACCACCATCACCGCCGTCCGGTCCGCCTCTCGGGATATATTTTTCGCGACGGAAGCTTACGCAGCCATTACCGCCATCACCTGCTACCACCAGGATTGCTGCTTCATCAACAAACTTCATTTTACTTCTCCGTAAATCATTCGTCTGAACGTTGTCCCGGGGTAACGACCTCGGCAGGTTGCCTGCGTCCCCAAAGGCGGTGACCAATAGCGGAATACATCGCACCAGTCACTACGACAAACGCTCCGACATAACCTAAAAGGTTGAGCTGAGGCATGGCAAAATAGTCGGGCCAGGCCTGGGATAACAGGTCTGAAAAGAGCAGTGTAAACAGAGGGGTTAGTGTAATCAGAGCACTAACCTGAGATGCCTGCCAGCGAGCCATGGCCTCCGCCAGCGCACCATAACCTACAATGGTATTCAAACCACAAAAAAATAAACACGCAAGCTGCCAGTTATTCAGTAAGAACAGGGTATCCAGCTTTGCTATCGGTAATAATGCTACCGCACATAAAATATACAACAAAAGGAGGATTTGTTGTGAGGCTAAACGACGCAATAATATTTTTTGCGCGACACCATAACTCACCCACACCATTGCAGCCAGCACGCCGAAAATCACTCCCAGGGTATAATCTGTCATCCGGGTGAAGATTTCGATGAGGCTGTTATTGAAAAACATCACCAGCCCGCACAACAACATAATGGCACCAACAACCTGTGTCCCACGCATTCTTTCTTTCAGAATGACGACACTGGCAACCATCATCCCAACCGGAGATAGCTGACCAATAACCTGAGAAGCTGTTGGACTGAGATACTGTAGTGAGGAGCTAAAAAATAAAAAGTTACCGAGTAATCCACCGGTCGCAATCGCCAGCATCGCTAACCAGCGGGGCTTACGAAAGAGGCGAAGCGGGGGTAACTTTCTACGAAATGCGAGAATAATTCCTAAGCCAATACTCGCCATTGAGAAACGATAAAAAACGACTGTTAAGGGTTCCATCACCGGCAGTACTTGTTTCATTGCAATCGGTAAGCTACCCCAGCACATCGCCGTGATTATCGCTAAAACAATGCCGACTCCAGCCTGCTGTTTCATGCTCGTTTGATACCTTTGATTTTTCGGATGCAGAATGTAAAAAGCCCCGCAATGTTTGCGGGGCTTACATCCGTTATCAGGACGCGAAAAACTTATTCAGCAACGATGCTGATATATTTACGGTTATTCGGGCCTTTAACTTCAAACTTAACTTTACCGTCAGACAGTGCAAACAGAGTGTGGTCACGACCACAACCTACATTGCTACCAGCGTGGAATTTAGTACCACGTTGACGAACAATGATGCTGCCTGCTAATACTGCCTCACCGCCGAAACGTTTTACGCCCAGACGTTTAGCTTCGGAATCGCGACCGTTACGAGTTGAGCCGCCAGCCTTTTTATGTGCCATTTAATCTGCTCCTCTGTATTAAGCGCTGATGCCAGTAATTTTAACATCAGTGAACCACTGACGATGGCCCTGTTGTTTACGATAGTGTTTACGACGACGAAATTTAACAATCTTAATTTTATCGCCACGACCGTGAGCAACAACTTCAGCTTTGATTACGCCGCCATCAACGAAAGGAACGCCGATTTTGACTTCTTCACCGTTTACGATCATCAGAACTTCTGCGAACTCAACTGCTTCGCCAGTTGCGATGTCTAGCTTTTCCAGGCGAACGGTCTGGCCTTCGCTTACTCGGTGTTGTTTACCACCACTTTGGAAAACCGCGTACATATAAAACTCCGCTTTCCGCACTCGCCTTACATTGAATTCAGGCTGCGCTATAAATATTCACAATAGGGCGCGAATATTACGCAAAACGCGACGCTTTGACAAGTACGATTGTTTATTCCACAGAGAAAAAAAGTACAATCTGTGCCACCCCATTTATCTGTCTCGTATTTTTAGTACAATCTGTACTACAGTATCTCACCGACACCCTCCTGCTAAGCCGCAGAATTGCGGAATAAATAGGACAAAAACCAGATTTTTGCGATGAAACTAGAAAAAATTAATGAATTAGCCGCGCAAGATATGGCGGGCGTGAATGCAGCAATCCTTGAGCAGTTAAATTCTGATGTTCAGCTGATTAATCAGCTCGGCTACTACATCGTCAGCGGCGGCGGCAAACGAATTCGCCCGATGATAGCCGTTATAGCGGCTCGCGCATTGGGATATGAAGGTAAAGCGCATATTAACATTGCGGCGCTGATCGAATTTATCCATACCGCAACTCTGCTGCATGATGATGTGGTGGACGAGTCCGATATGCGGCGTGGAAAAGCGACGGCAAATGCCGCATTTGGTAATGCTGCCAGCGTTCTGGTGGGCGATTTTATCTACACCCGTGCCTTTCAGATGATGACGCAATTAGGATCGCTCAAGGTTCTTGAAGTGATGTCTGAAGCCGTAAACGTTATTGCTGAAGGTGAAGTTTTACAGCTGATGAACTGCAATGACCCAAATATCACGGAAGAGAGTTATATGCGGGTAATTTACAGTAAGACAGCCAGACTGTTTGAGGCGGCAGCCCAGTGTTCAGGTATTCTTGCCGGAGCCAGTGAAGCGCAGGAAACCGCCCTTCAGGACTATGGGCGTTATCTTGGCACCGCTTTCCAGTTAATTGATGATTTACTGGATTACAGTGCTGATAATCAGACATTAGGTAAAAGTGTCGGCGATGACCTCAATGAAGGTAAACCTACTCTTCCTCTGCTTCATGCCATGCGTAATGGCACACCTGAGCAGTCTAAAATGATTCGTGAGGCTATTGAACAGGGTAACGGCCGCCATCTGCTTGAGCCTGTTCTGGAAGCGATGGAAGCTTGCGGATCGCTGGAGTGGACACGTCAGCGTGCCGAAGAAGAGGCTGATAAGGCTATCTCCGCGCTTGCTGCCATTCCTGACACCCCTTACCGTGAAGCGCTTATCGCTCTGGCGCATATGTCTGTACAACGCGATCGCTAGATTCATTTAGCGCGCCGTTTACGGCGCGTTAGAGTTTCCAATAAATCAATTAATTATCCCAAATATATTATTCATCCAGCTTATTTTCATTTATTACATAGTAAGTTGCGCGTAATGACACATATTTAATCGCTCTATATGTTTACAAAAAACATTTGGATATTTTCATGATATAACTGTCCCTGACAGCCATTGTTATTCGGTAACAATAGGTAGTGATACTCACAGGGAGAAGTTATGAAAAGTCAACACGTGGACTGGCATCCGGCGGATATCGTAGCCGGCTTAAGAAAAAAAGGAACGTCACTGGCCGCAGAGTCACGTAAGGCAGGGCTAAGTTCATCAACACTGGCCAATACGCTGACACGTCCGTGGCCTAAAGGTGAACTGATTATTGCGGATGTTTTGGGGATAAAACCTTGGGTTATCTGGCCATCACGCTATCACGATGCCATTACCGATGAATTTATCGACAGAACTCATCATATCCGTAATAGAGCCCCCGTCACCCCAGTTAATTCGCCGGCCTTAGCCACAGAGCATACTGAAAGCCAATAAACTAATTTAGTTAAGTAACAACGGGTTTGTATCCAGAATGATGCAAGTTACTTGTAGGCGATGAGGTTCAGTCGTTTGAATGGGACCCCTCTTCAGGAAACTTGAAACGTGGCAGGTAAATACCCTGGCTTAAACTAGATTAAAAGAGGAAGACGCTAAGCGACTTCCTCTTTTTTATGTCAATGAATTGGCTTTATTCCGGCAAAATCACTCATTGCCGCTAACACGCACAATATTCGCACCCAGCGCCTGGAGCTTATCTTCGATACATTCGTAACCACGATCGATATGATAAATGCGATCAACAATTGTTGTGCCTTCCGCGATACAGCCCGCCAGCACCAGGCTTGCTGAGGCACGTAAATCGGTCGCCATCACCTGCGCTCCGGACAACTTCTCTACACCACGACAAATGACGGTGTTACTTTCGATCTCAGCATGCGCACCCATACGAATTAATTCAGGAACATGCATAAAACGGTTTTCGAAAATCGTCTCGGTGATTACGCCAGTTCCCTCTGCAACCAGGTTCAGCAGGGTGAATTGCGCCTGCATATCGGTTGGGAAACCCGGGTGCGGTGCGGTACGGATACTGACGCATTTTGGGCGTTTTCCGTGCATATCAAGGCTTATCCAGTCTTTCCCGGTTTCAATCTCAGCGCCCGCTTCACGCAATTTTGCCAGTACTGCATCAAGTGTGTCTGGCTGCGCGTTACGACAAATAATTTTACCCGCAGAAATAGCGGCTGCGACTAAGAATGTTCCAGTCTCAATACGGTCAGGCAGAACACGATAAACACCGCCACCTAAGCGAGATACGCCTTCGATAGTAATGCGATCGCTACCCGCACCCGTGATTTTGGCGCCTAAAGTGTTCAGGAAATTAGCGGTATCGACAATCTCCGGCTCACGAGCAGCATTTTCAATAACAGTGGTTCCCTCAGCCAGGGTCGCAGCACTCATAATCGTTACGGTGGCACCTACACTCACCTTATCCATAACGATGTGTGCGCCTTTCAGGCGGCCTTGTACGGAAGCCTTGACGTAACCTTCTTCCAGCTTAATTTCAGCACCCAGTTGTTCCAGGCCTGAGATATGAAGGTCTACCGGACGCGCTCCAATGGCGCAGCCACCAGGCAATGACACCTGACCTTGTCCAAAACGCGCAACTAACGGCCCTAAAGCCCAGATAGATGCACGCATGGTTTTGACCAGGTCATAAGGCGCACAGAAGATATTGACCTCACTGGCGTCGAGATAAATCGAGCCATTGCGTTCCACTTTGGTGCCCAGCTGGGTGAGCAACTTCATGGTGGTATCAATATCTTTAAGATGCGGTACGTTCTGAATTTCAACAGGCTCTTCGGCTAACAACGCGGCGAAGAGGATCGGTAACGCGGCATTTTTGGCCCCGGAAATGGTCACTTCTCCACTGAGCTGGGTAGGCCCCTGCACACGAAATTTATCCATTGCAACTGTTCTCTTTTAAATCAAAATTGTGGCCATCAGCTGATACTGACGGATTAAAAACCACTGAGTTTACGATCGCGAGCCCACTCCGCCGGAGTATAGGTCTTAATTGAAACCGCATGCATGCGATTATCAGCAATGAAAGGCATTAACGGCGCATAAACCGCTTGCTGTTTTTTTACACGACTCAACTCAGCGAATAACTCACCCACCGCTATCACCTGGAAATGACTACCGTCACCAGAAACGTGGACTTCTTCAAGGGGCAGTGCATTCATCAGCACGGTCTGGATTTCATGATTTTCCATGGCTATATATTCGTCGATTAGTGAAAAAGGGCTCTCATCTTAGAGGAAAGTTGCCCGGGCATAAATAACCAAAAAAAGCCCTCAAACGAAACCGCTCCAGGGCTTTAATAGTTATCCGATAAAATTATCAGGCTGAACAGTGTGGGAACAGGCTTTCAGGCAAATTGTAAAGCTGCACCAGCGTGTATAAATTTTCACTCATCTGCCGTAGCTCAACATCATTTCCTTGCTGTTTTGCCAGTCCGATAAGGTGAATCAATAACGCAAGCCCAGCCGTATCGACACGCGTCAGGCTACTGAAGTCAATAATTTCGACGCCTGAAGCCACCCCGGACCTCTGCTCCCAGAGCGGCAGGAGTGTTTCACTGGTAAGTTCACCTTCCAGCTTCAGCACCTTGTCGTCTCGTTGCCAGTTCAGCTGACTCACCATTATTTTTTATTATCCAGGGTAATAGGCTGGCGAGAGATCGCCTGAAGCTGCGCGGTCAGGCCATCAATACCTTTAGTACGCAGCAAATCGCTCCACTCGCTTTGTTTGGTGGTAATCATACTCACACCTTCAGCTATCATATCGTACGCCTGCCAGTTGCCCGTTTGGCTGTTTTTACGCCACTGGAAATCAAGGCGGATTGGCGGACGACCGTTTGGATCGGTGATAGACACACGGATAGCGACAATGTCAGCATTGCCTAGTGGCTGTTCCGGGGCAATCTGATAGTTCTGACCGTTATACATAGCTAAAGCCTGGCCATAAGCCTGTGTCAGATAATCACCAAACGCTTTGAAATAGGCCTCTCGCTGTGCTGGAGTCGCCTCTTTGTAATAGCGTCCTAATACCAAGGCACCCGCGTATTTTACCTGAACATAAGGCAGCAGCTCTTCGCGAACAATTTCACGTAAATAGTCCGGATTCTGGCGGATCTTCGGCTGTTCGGCTTTCAGACGATCAAAGGTCTTCTGAGCGGCCTCATTCATCAGCTTATAAGGATTAGTCTGGTCGGCGGCCATTGCCGCAAGTGGCGCAAATGCCAGCATGGCAATCATTACGAGACGCTTAAACATAATACTTTCCTCTTCAGTTAGTTCGTCGCATTAGCGTGTGGGGCGGCGTCATGCAGTTCTTGAGTTGCACTATTACCCTGTTCAGCAGGCTGGTTATCTCCCTCACCACTGCCACTCTTATATAAAAACTGACCAATCAGGTCTTCGAGTACTAATGCTGATTTGGTGTCTTGGATGGTTCCGCCATCTTTAAGAATGCTGGAACCCAATTCAGGGTCGTCAAAGCCCAGGTTTAACGCCAGGAATTGCTCACCCAGTAAGCCAGAGGTACGGATAGACAGAGAACTGGTATCAGGTATCTGGTTATAACGTGTCTCAATATCTAATGTGACACGTGGCAGGTAGGTTTTTTCATCAAGCTGAATATTATCAACTCGACCAATCACTACACCACCGAGTCGTACTGGTGAACTCACTTTCAGACTGCCAATATTGTCAAATGTTGCATATATCTTGTAGGTAGGTTCACTACGTAATGAGGTGATATTGGCGACTTTGAGGCAAAGGAAAACCACAGCAGCCAGCGCCACCAGTACAAATAATCCCACCCAAATTTCTAATTTTTTCGTTTGCATGAACTCAATTCCCAAACATCAGTGCTGTTAGCACAAAATCGAGGCCCAAAACGGCCAGTGAAGAGTGCACTACCGTACGTGTCGTTGCCCGGCTAATACCTGCGGAAGTCGGAATCGCATCGTATCCGTTAAACAGCGCAATCCAGGTGATAGTAATGGCGAAAACAACGCTTTTAATCAGGCAGTTCACTAAATCTACACGCCAGGATACGGCATCTTGCATCGCTGCCCAGAAGAAACCAGAGTCAATGCCTTTCCAGCCTACGCCAACCATTTCGCCACCCCAGATACCGACGGCAACAAAAATAATGGTCAACAGGGGTAATGAGATGATCCCGGCCCAGAAACGTGGAGATACTACGCGTCGTAATGGGTCAACAGCCATCATTTCCATACTGGACAGCTGTTCAGTCGCACGCATTAAACCAATTTCGGCGGTGAGTGCTGAACCTGCTCGCCCGGCAAATAAAAGTGCCGCAACTACCGGACCCAGTTCGCGTAATAGAGAAAGTGCGACCAGCATCCCTAAGCTAGACTCAGCCCCATAGGTTGTCAGTACCAGATAGCCCTGTAACCCCAGAACCATGCCGATAAACACCCCTGAGACGACAATAATCAGCATCGACTGCACGCCGACATAATAGAGCTGGCGCATCAGCAACGGGGCATGTTTACGAAACTCTGGTTTACCCACCAGTGCGTTGAATAACATTAATCCGGCACGCCCAAAGGACGCGCAGGTTTTAAGGCCACGCCGTCCCAAAGATGCCAGTACATTTAGCAACATGAGCAGCTTAACTCCCTGTTCCGAATAAAAGATCTTGTTGATAATCTCCAGCAGGATAACGGAAAGGAACCGGGCCGTCCGCAATACCATCGAGAAACTGCCGTACTCGAGGATCCTGATTATTATGGAGTTCGCTCGGGCTGCCTTGTGCAACAATATGCCGGTCGGCGGCAATATAAGCATAATCAGCGATACTCAGTACCTCCGGAACGTCATGAGAAACCACCACACAGGTGACCCCCAACGCACTATTAAGTTCGGAAATCAGTTTAACCAGTACCCCCATGGTTATCGGATCTTGTCCGACAAAGGGCTCATCAAACATAATCAAGTCCGGCTCCAGGGCGATAGCACGCGCCAGGGCTGCACGACGGGCCATTCCACCCGATAATTCAGATGGCATCAACTTAGCGGCTCCACGCAACCCGACAGCCTCCAGTTTCATCATCACAGTGCTGTACAGTAGAGGTTCAGGTAAGCGTAAGTGCTCGCGTAACGGGTAAGCAACGTTTTCAAAGACATTCAGGTCAGTAAATAGAGCCCCTGACTGAAACAACATGCTCATACGTTTACGTACGGTGAATAGCCTTGATCGTGACATCGCGGGAATATTTTCACCATCGAATAAAATTTTACCGCTATCAGGCGCAATCTGCCCGCCAATCAGGCGCAGGAGCGTTGTCTTCCCAATGCCCGACGGTCCCATGATCGCAGTAATTTTACCTCGTGGCACAGTCAGCGATATATTGTCAAAAATCTGTCGGTTACCACGGGTAAAACTGACCCCATGGAGCTCAACAAGATTCGCCTCTGCCTGATTCATTATCTTTCCTTTTACAAGTCTGGCGATAAGCATGGCTTCAAAACGAAGTAACTACCCACCATTTTTACAGAATATTACCTGCCAAGGTTAGCGAAAGCTGGCATTTGTTTTACTTTTCTGTCCTATAAAGTCAAAATTAGGAATGATGGACGATACTTGTCACTGTGAGCACTGCTGATGCTCTCATGGTACAAAGTAAACAGATATACCTTATAAAGGATTTGTCATGCTGTTAGCGATGGCGTTACTGATTATCGGCTTGCTGTTGGTGGTTTATGGTGCCGATCGCTTAGTTTTTTCGGCAGCAATACTGTGCCGCAGCATAGGATTTTCGCCATTAATCATTGGTATGACAGTCGTCAGTATAGGGACATCGCTGCCTGAAATCATTATTGCCAGTGCAGCAGCCTTACACGGGCAACTTGATCTGGCTATCGGCACAGCCATCGGCTCGAATATCACCAATATCATGCTTATTCTCGGACTTGCTGCGATATTGCATCCGTTTGCCGTGAATTCCGATATTCTGCGCCGCGAACTGCCCTTGATGCTGTTAGTCAGCCTGCTCGCTGGCCTGTTTTTATTTAACGGTGAACTCAGTCAAATAAAAGGCATCTTACTGCTGATTATCGCCGTATTATATCTGCTGTTTATTATTAGGATAGGTCGCCTTGCAGAGCGAACAGGTAATGATAAGCTCACTCGCGAACAGGCTTCGGAGTTACCTCAGGAAGGTAGCCTTTCTGTCGCTTTTTTATGGCTTGGTGTCGCATTAGTCATCATGCCGATTGCCACCCGGATGGTGATTGATAACGCTACGGTTCTTGCCCACTACTTTGGTGTCAGTGACCTGGTCGTCGGTTTAACGATAATCGCCATTGGTACGAGTCTGCCAGAGCTGGCCACCACCATCGCCGGAGTGCGTAAAGGTGAAAATGATATCGCGATCGGCAATATTATCGGTTCCAATATATTTAACATTGTTTTTGTACTCGGGATCCCTGCACTCGTGGCACCAGGTAGTTTTGACCCACTCGCCTTCGCCCGCGATTACTGGTTGATGTTAGCAGTAAGTGCTGTGTTTGCCGTACTTTGCTGGCGAAAACCTCGTCATGTCGGCAAGCCGATTGGCGCTCTGTTAATATGTGGGTATATCGTATGGGTTGTGGTGCTCTGGTGTTTCGCATCGCCTGTCGTCGGATAGAACGGAAAACAAAATTATGCTTCAGATAGACTTAGCTACGGACTTTGACTTTCAACAAGCAGGAAAAGATGTCCTTAACATTGAACGTGAAAGTCTGGCACAGCTGGATCAATATATTAATGAAGATTTTTCAAATACTTGCCGTGCGATATTTCGTTGTACCGGTAAAGTTGTCGTCATGGGTATGGGCAAATCTGGTCATATTGGAAAAAAAATAGCCGCAACTTTTGCCAGCACCGGCACGCCAGCATTTTTTGTTCATCCCGGTGAAGCAAGTCACGGCGACTTAGGCATGGTCACGCCTAAGGATATTGTCATTGCCATTTCTAATTCAGGGGAATCAAACGAAATTCTGGCCCTGATTCCCGTCTTAAAGCGTCTGAAGGTTCCCCTGATTTGTATGACCGGCAGGCCCGACAGTGCCATGGGAAAAGCCGCTGATATTCACCTGTGTATCCATGTACCGCAGGAAGCCTGCCCGCTGGGCCTGGCGCCGACATCAAGCACTACCGCAACACTGGTGATGGGAGATGCACTGGCTGTGGCCTTGTTAAAAGCACGCGGTTTTACTGCCGAAGATTTCGCCCTCTCCCACCCCGGTGGCGCACTGGGCCGTAAACTGCTGCTGCGGGTTAGCGATATTATGCATACTGGCAGTGAGATCCCGCATGTCAGTAAAGAAGCATCATTACGTGACGCATTACTGGAAATCACCCGTAAAAATATGGGGATGACCGTAATCTGTGATGATTTGATGAAAATTGAAGGTATTTTTACTGATGGTGATTTGCGCCGGGTATTCGACATGGGCGCGGACTTACACACCTTACGTATTGCGGATGTTATGACTGCTGGTGGAATTCGCGTTCGTCCCGGCACACTTGCAGTGGATGCATTGAATTTGATGGAATCACGCCATATTACTTCTGTTATGGTGGCAGATGGCGATCATTTATTGGGCGTAATACATATGCATGACATGTTACGTGCAGGCGTAGTTTAATTAAGGATTCGTATTAATGAGTAACGGTGATGTGCTACTGAATACTTGCTATGGGCCAGTGAGCGCACAAGTCATGGCACGTGCTGCGGCGGTACGCCTGCTGATTCTGGATGTCGATGGCGTAATGTCAGACGGCCTGATTTATATGGGAAATAACGGTGAAGAGCTAAAAGCTTTCAACGTACGTGACGGTTATGGTCTGCGCTGCGTCCTCACTTCAGGTATTGAAGTGGCGATAATTACCGGACGTAAGGCTAAACTGCTGGAAGATCGCTGTCATACTTTAGGTATTTCTCATCTTTTTCAGGGACAGTCCGATAAACTCATTGCTTATCGTCAGCTATTATCTGAACTAAATTTAACTGCTGACCAAGTTGCCTATATTGGCGATGACCTTATTGACTGGCCGGTGATGGAACAAGTGGGGCTGAGTGTTGCTGTCAATGACGCACATCCTCTTTTACTGCCCAAAGCAAACTACGTTACACGGATTAACGGTGGGCGTGGTGCCGTCCGGGAAGTCTGTGATCTGATCCTGATGTCACAGGGTTTGCTTGATGAGGCCAAAGGGCTATCTATATGAGTAGAACCAAACGCTGGGTTATTATTTTTCTCTCAATAATTGCTATCATTTTGATTGGCCTGAATATCACGGGTAGCGATAAAGATGAACCAATTATCGTCAATAATGATGAACCAACCTATACCAGCGAACAGGCAATCACTCGAGTTTATAACCTCACCGGTGCCTTGAACTATCGACTAGTCACAGAAAATGTCGAGTATTTTTCGTCGGATTCCACTTCTTGGTTCACTAAACCAGTAATGACTCAATATGATGAGAAGAGACTGGCGACGTGGGAGATCCGAGCCGATCGCGCGAAACTCACTAACGATCGTATGCTTTATTTATACGGTAACGTAGTGGTTAATGCGCTGACGCCAGATGCACAGCTCCGTAAAATTACCACTGATAACGCCAGTATCAATTTAACCACCCAGGATATCTCGTCTGATGACCAGGTGACGCTTTATGGTACCAGCTTTAACTCCAGCGGAATGAAAATGCGTGGCAATCTACGCAATAAAACCGCCCAGCTGATTGAAAAGGTTAAAACCTCTTATGAAATCCAGACGCAACAAACTCAGCCTTAGCCTTGTACTGATCGGTACACTTTTTGTGGCCCCGTTTTCAGCGTGGGCGTTGACGGGTGATACCAATCAACCGATTCACATTGAGTCCGATCAGCAATCACTGGATATGGACGGCAATGTTGTTACCTTCACCGGTAATGTTGTTGCCACTCAAGGCACCATAAAAATTAATGCCGACAAAGTCGTAGTGACGCGCCCCGGTGGAACTCAGGGTCAGGAAGTCATTGATGCTTATGGTAATCCGGCCACTTTTTATCAGATGCAGGACAACGGTAAACCGGTAAAAGGGCAGGCGTCTAAGCTGAACTATCAGTTAGCGAAAGATTTCGTCACTCTGACCGGCAATGCATATCTTGAGCAACTGGATAGCAATGTCAAAGGAGACAAGATAACCTATCTGGTGAAAGAGCAGAAAATGCAGGCGTTTAGTGATAAAGGTAAACGCGTTACCACCGTTCTTGTTCCTTCCCAGTTACAGGATAAAAACGGTCAGCAACCGGCGCAGCAGAAGAGTAACTAATTCGTTATGGCAACCTTAATTGCAAAAAATCTTGCGAAGGCCTACAAAAAACGACGTGTTGTTGAAGACGTCAGCCTGACGGTAAATTCAGGTGAAATTGTTGGCCTGCTTGGCCCCAATGGTGCCGGTAAAACGACTACGTTTTATATGGTCGTTGGCATTGTTCCGCGTGACGCAGGTAATATCATTATTGATGATGAAGACATCAGTTTACTGCCCCTGCACGCCCGGGCACGTCGAGGAATTGGCTATCTTCCACAGGAAGCATCGATTTTCCGTCATCTGAGCGTTTTTGATAACCTGATGGCGGTATTGCAAATTCGTGACGATCTGACGCCAGAACAGCGTGATGACCGTGCGAATGAGCTGCTGGAAGAGTTCCATATTCAGCATCTGCGCGACAGTATCGGGCAATCGCTATCCGGGGGGGAACGTCGCCGCGTTGAAATCGCTCGCGCCCTGGCAGCAAACCCAAAATTCATTCTGCTGGATGAGCCCTTCGCGGGCGTTGATCCGATATCGGTTCTGGATATCAAACGTATTATTGAGCATTTACGCGACAGCGGGCTCGGTGTTCTGATAACTGACCATAATGTGCGTGAAACGCTGGCAGTATGCGAGCGTGCTTATATCGTCAGCCAGGGGCATATGATTGCCCATGGGACGCCGGCTGAAATTCTTGAAGATGAACAGGTGAAACGTGTCTATCTGGGAGAAGAGTTCAGGCTCTGACCGCGTGACATGACGCATGTATAAAGGATACTGGCACTGATTATGAAGCAAGGTTTGCAATTACGGCTTAGCCAACAGCTTGCGATGACGCCACAGCTGCAACAGGCTATTCGTCTGTTACAGTTGTCGACGCTGGAACTTCAGCAAGAACTCCAGCAAGCACTGGAAAGTAACCCCTTGCTTGAGCAAACCGACCCACATGATGAAATTGAAATTCAGGATGTGGCAGATACCGATAGCCTGGATACGCGTGAAGCACTTGAACAAAAAGATATGCCTGAAGAGCTGCCACTGGATGCCAGCTGGGATGAAATCTACACTGCGGGTACACCTTCCGGAACAGGTACAGACTACATTGATGACCTGTTACCGGTCTATCAGGGCGAGACGACCCAGTCGCTTCAGGATTATCTGACATGGCAGGTCTCACTAACGCCATTTTCTGAGACCGATACTGCGATTGCCACTGCGATTGTTGATGCAGTCGATGATACCGGCTATCTCACCGTCCCAGTGTCAGATATTCTGGAAAGCTTAGGCGATGATGAAATCAGTCTCGAAGAGGTCGAAGCGGTACTTAAACGTATCCAGCGCTTTGACCCGGTCGGTGTTGCCGCCCGGGATCTAAGAGATTGCCTGCTGGTTCAGCTATCACAGTATGCGAAAGAGACACCCTTTTTAGCTCAGGCACGTCTTATCGTCAGTGAGCATTTAGACTTGCTGGCAAATCATGATTTCCGTAATTTGATGCGTGTTACCCGGCTGAAAGAAGATGTCCTGAAAGAGGCAATTGATCTGATCCAGTCCCTGGATCCTCGCCCCGGTCAGTCGATCCAGATGGATGAGCCTGAATACGTTATTCCTGATGTTCTGGTACGTAAGCATCAGGATAAATGGACCGTCGAGCTCAATTCAGAGAGTATTCCGCGTCTTAAAATTAATCAGCAATATGCGGCAATGGGCAATAATAGCGCCCGCAATGACAGCGACTCGCAATTTATTCGCAGCCATCTGCAAGATGCCCGATGGCTGATAAAAAGCCTTGAAAGTCGAAATGATACGCTTCTTCGTGTCAGTTGCTGTATTGTCGAACAGCAGCAGGATTTTTTTGAGTATGGGGCCGAACATATGAAGCCCATGGTACTAGCCGATATCGCTCAAGCCGTTGAAATGCATGAGTCGACCATTTCACGCGTAACCACTCAAAAATATCTTCACAGCCCAAGAGGTATTTTTGAGCTGAAGTATTTTTTCTCAAGTCATGTCAATACAGAAGGGGGCGGTGAAGCGTCCTCAACGGCAATCAGGGCATTAGTTAAAAAACTGGTTGCTGCAGAAAACCCGGCGAAACCACTCAGCGATAGTAAGCTCACTTCACTACTATCCGAACAAGGTATTATGGTTGCTCGCCGAACGGTTGCGAAGTATAGAGAGTCTTTATCCATCCCACCGTCGAATCAGCGTAAAAAGCTGATTTGACCTCACTGATAAGGAAGACAATATGCAGCTCAACATTACTGGTCAAAACGTTGAAATCACTGATGCAATACGTGAGTTTTTGAACACAAAATTTGCAAAACTGGAACAGTACTTCGAAAGAATTAACCAGGTTTATATTGTCTTAAAAGTAGAAAAAGTGACTCAGATAGCGGATGCTACGCTACATGTGAATGGTGGAGAATTGCACGCAAGTGCGGAAGGTCAGGATATGTACGCCGCGATTGATGGTCTGATTGATAAATTAGCTCGTCAGTTAACTAAACATAAAGATAAATTAAAACAACATTGATAATCCAGGCATTCAGTATGCTTTATCGGCCCGTTTACTTCCGGTAACGGGCCGTTCGCATACCATGCTTAGGTGAACTTATGACAAATAACGATCCGATTTTGCAATTGAGCAGTGTCCTTAATCAAGAATGTACCCGCAGTGCTGTGCACTGCCAGAGTAAAAAGCGTGCGCTGGAAATCATCAGCGAACTGGCAGCAAAACAGCTCGGTCTGCCCACTCAGGTTGTCTTTGAGGCTGTTCTCACGCGTGAGCGTATGGGCAGTACCGGTATTGGTAATGGTATTGCTATTCCTCATGGCAAAATCGAAGAAGATACAACAACAGCTGTTGGCGTTTTTATCCAGCTGGAAACACCCATCGTTTTTGACTCGATAGACAATCAACCCGTAGACTTACTATTTGCTTTACTGGTGCCTGCCGGACAGACGAAAACGCATCTGCATACTCTGTCTTTGGTCGCAAAACGTCTGGCTGATAAAAATATCTGCCGACGCTTACGGTTAGCGAGTAATGATACGGATCTCTACAATATCATCACAGACACAACCAGTTCTGCTGCTGATACCCGTAATGAGTAAAATGTTTTGATAGAAAAGACAGCTAAATCTGGAGAGTGAGCATATGGTACTGATGATCGTTAGCGGTACTTCAGGGTCGGGGAAATCTGTTGCTCTGCGCGCACTGGAGGATATGGGGTTTTATTGCGTTGATAACCTGCCAGTCGTGCTGTTACCCGACCTGGCAAAGACGTTGAGTGGCCGTGAAATCTCAGCGGCAATCAGCATCGACGTGCGTAATATGCCAGAGTCACCGGAAATTTTTGAGCAGGCGATGGATAATCTGCCGGATGACTTTACTCCGCAGCTGCTCTTTTTAGATGCCGATCGCAATACGCTGATCCGTCGTTATAGCGATACGCGCCGCCTGCACCCTTTATCAAGCAAGAACCTCTCTCTTGAGAGTGCGATTGATGAAGAAAGTCATTTACTTGAGCCTCTGAAGTCTCGTGCTGACTTGATTATTGATACTTCAGAGATGTCAGTACATGAGCTGGCTGAGATGCTCCGTACTCGCCTGCTGGGCAAGCGAGAGCGCGAACTGACGATGGTATTTGAATCATTCGGGTTTAAGCATGGGATCCCGATAGATGCAGATTACGTCTTCGACGTGCGTTTCCTGCCAAACCCACACTGGGATCCGAAACTGCGTCCGATGACTGGCCTCGATCGTCCGGTTGCGGCCTTCCTTGACCGTCATACTGAAGTCCATAACTTTATTTACCAGACCCGGAGTTACCTGGAGTTATGGCTACCCATGCTGGAAACCAATAACCGTAGCTATCTGACGGTCGCGATTGGTTGTACCGGGGGTAAGCACCGTTCGGTTTACATTGCAGAACAGCTTGCGGATTATTTTCGTTCGCGTGGTAAAAACGTTCAGTCACGCCACAGAACGTTAGAAAAACGCAAACAATGACGGTAAAGCAAACGGTTCAAATCACCAATAAGCTGGGCATGCATGCGCGCCCGGCCATGAAACTGTTCGAACTGGTGCAAAGTTTCGATGCTGAAGTCATGCTACGCAACGAGGCGGGCACCGAAGCCGAAGCCAGCAGTGTGATAGCCCTGCTAATGCTGGACTCTTCCCAAGGGGGGCATATCGAGGTGGAAGTCAGCGGCCCGCAGGAAGAACAGGCGCTGGCTGCGGTAATAGCGTTATTCAATGCCGGATTTGATGAAGACTAGTCAGGTCTTCATCTTTCTCTTTAGTGCAGATTATGCTGCTGCATAAATGACTCACCGCCCAGCTGACGCATCTGCCTTAAAATCCAGCGCTGGCGCGAAATCACATAGCTTGATGGCGCATTCACCTTAAACCGTATCGGATTAGGCAGGACGGCAGCTAACAGTGCAGCTTCCGACGCAGTCAGCTGTCTGGCAGATTTTTTAAAGTAATGCCGGGCCGCCGCCTCAACGCCAAAAATGCCCTCTCCGAACTCAGCGATATTCAGATACACGGTTAAAATACGCCGTTTACTCCAGACTGTTTCCGTCACCAGGGTTAACCCCGCCTCGAGCCCTTTACGCACCCAGCTGCGCCCATCCCACAAAAAAAGGTTTTTTACCGTCTGCTGTGAAATCGTCGAGGCACCACGAACACGATTTTCATTATGTTCATTGTAGGACAGAGCTTTCTCAATAGCGCCGACATCAATGCCCCAGTGGTCGGGGAATTTTTGATCTTCAGCCGCGATCACCGCCAGCCCCATCCACGGCGAGATGTCATCCATACTGACCCAGTCGGAACGCGCGTGATAGCTGAAATCCCCCTCCAGCCAGGCACTGACCTGTCGGTCAACCATCACCGCTGAAAAAGGAACCGGTACCAGGCTAAACAGAACAATGCCTGAGAGCCATAACCCGATAATAATCAGAGCAGCACGCCAGATAATGCGCTTTAGCCTGTGGAGCAGAGTAAAGCGCCGTCTTGTCATTCGGTCAGTACCAGAACGCGCGATACCAGCTTATTGATGCCCGCAGCCGCTTCATCAATACGCGTCGCCAGCATATAAGCCGGAGTGGTCACGATTTTGTGCTCTTCATCAACCACAATGTCATCCACCGGGCAAGGGACATGCTCTGCACCCATATCTTCCAGCATTTCTGCGGTATCGATATCAGTGCCAATGGTGATACGCAGCGGAATATCTAAAATTTTTGGCAGCATAACGGGGGCAATACACATAAAACCCAAGGGTTTTCCTTGTGCATGGCAGTCACGTACCAGCCGGGTTAAATCACTATCCACCGTGCAGTCGATCCCCTCTGTAGCAAAGGTACTCAGATTTTTTGCCGCACCAAAACCACCAGGTACTATCAGTCCATCAAGCTCTTCGGCTCTCGCCTCGTGCAAAGGTCGAACATTACCTCGGGTAATACGTGCGGATTCCTGGAGTATCGATCGTTTTTGCTCAACTTTATCCCCCGTCAAATGGTTAATGACTTCTGACTGGGCTTTATCTGGCGCGAAACAAACGGCTTCTGCTTCTGAATGAGCGAGTGCCAGCAGGGTTAATACTGCTTCATGAATTTCACTACCATCATAAACACCACAACCACTCAACACTACGCCAATTTTTTTCATCTGTTTCTTCCCATACAGGCTTACCGGAATAATTTATTTACAATAACGCACATGTTTAACGACTTTATATAACAAGATTTCTAATCTTTGCTATCTTGTATAGTGCAGTCAGAATTTAATTTAAGGTTGTACTATACAATTAAAGTAATAAAGCAAAGTACAACGCCATTTTCCCTGGTGTTGGCGCTCTATTCGCGCACCCCGGCCGAGGCCGGGGTCATTTTTGCCCAACCGCGGAAACCCAGGCTTTCAACACGTCTACATCATGCTGCCATTCATGTTTTAACTGCTCTATCCATTCTCCGACATTATCAGACCAGGCTGGCAAGTCCGGCGATTGAATTTGTTGGGCTATTTGCTGTAAATGGCGCAGACCTACCGAGCCCGCTGCACCTTTAATCTTATGCCCTTCCTCAACGACGCCTTTATCATCTCTGGCAGTCATATTTGAGTCGAGAATTTCCAGATATCCTGGCATCATTTTTTCGAACATAGTGAGCCCGTCGATAATTATCTTTGGCCCCACCAGGTCAATATATTGTTCAAGCATCGGAATATCGAGTAATGCTTGCTGAGAATCCGCTGTTGTTGCCACCGGAACTTCAGTTTCTTCCGGGTCCTGCGAATCCCAATATTTTCTAATAATAGACATCAATGCCGGTACTGCCAGCGGCTTACTCAGCACATCATCCATACCCGCATCGAGATATTCTTTTTTATCCTTTAGCACATTCGCCGTTAACGCCACCAGCGGTGGCAGGGAATCTTTGGTAAAGCGCTGATTAAGTACGCGTGAGATATCCATTCCGGTCATATCCGGCAGCTGGATATCCAGCAACACCAGGTCATACTCTCCGGGTTCAAACATCTCCAGCGCTTCTTTTCCGGTCATGGCGATATCAACACTATTACCGAGTTTTTCCAGTACTGAGCGGGCAACCACGACATTTAGCTCAATATCTTCTACCAGCAAAACATGTAACGCTGGCAGCGGCATATCATCATCAAGCGTATCTTCAACTTCTTCTGCCACGCTCGGAGCCTGGACTTTTAGCACAAACACAGAGCCCTCACCCGGAGTACTACTCACCGTAATATCGCCCCCCATACTTTTGGCCAGTCGACGTGATACGGCAAGCCCAATACCGGTTCCAGTTGCCGGTTTACCGCCATGCTGGTCTTTGACCTGATAATACATAGCAAAGATTTTATCTTGCTCATCCTCAGGGATACCAATACCTGAATCCTGAACCTCAAAACACAGGTTCTGATTTGCCTCATAGCGAATACGTACCGTGACCTGTCCACCCTTAGGGGTAAATTTCACCGCATTACTGATAAGGTTCCATAAGATTTGACGCAACCGGGTTCCATCAGTGACCACTTTATGGGGAACAGGCAGTTCAGGCTCCATCACAAATGTCAGCCCTTTCTGTTGTGCCTGTAGTCCGGACAGGTTTTCAAGTTCAGCCTGGAAACTGGTGAAATCTATAGGCTGGTTATCGAGCTGAACTTTATGACGTTCAAGTTTATCCATATCGATAATATCATTGAAAATATTACCCAGAGTGATAGCTGAAACATGGATAGTTTTCAGATAGTTAGTCTGTTCTTCCGTCAATTCAGTATCCAGCAGAATACGGCTCAGACCGACAATACCGTTTAGTGGGGTACGTAGTTCATGGCTGATAGTAGAAATAAAGGTGGTTTTATCCCGACTGGCTCGCTCCAGCGCATCCTGATAGCGTTTACGTTCAGTAATATCGCGCCCAAAGCCCATTAAACCATGGCGTTTACCCACTCGGTCATAGTAAGGAACTTTACGAATTTCAAAACAAGCTTTGCGTCCATCGGGGTATTCAAGCCATTGTTCGTAAGTCAGGGAAACGTTATGGCGAAAGACTTTTTCATCTGTCTCATTCACTTTTAATGCCGCATCGGCAGAATAGACATCCTGAGGTTTCAGCTGAATAAGCTGTTTCTCGCTTTTGCCTGTCAGCAATTCCATGGCCCGGTTACAGCCGGAAAACTCTTTATCTTCATTGCGGTAAAAAACCAGATCTGGTGAAGCATCAAGGAAGGATCGTAAGAAAGAGGACTGTTGCTCAAGCCTGATTTGCGTCACTTCGCGTTCCTGCATTTCAACCTTAAGCTGTTCCAGCATGTTCTGGCGCTCGGTCTCTGCTTTAACACGCTCAGCAATTTCCAGATTGAGCTGATTAATATTGTCTTTGAGTTGCACATTAAGACTCAAGTCTCGCTCACGCATCTCTTCTAACTTAGAAACCATTTTCGATAACCGCTGTCTGGATTCTTCAAGCTGTTCGACAACGATCGATAAAAAGTACACGGCCCAGGGTGTAATCAATAACCCAAAGAAAATAGAGCGTACAACATCAATACTCTCAACCCGTCCGCTCATCAGCAGAGTCACAGCCATTTGTACTACCATGGCAGTCACGACTAAGGCTGAGGCTAAGAGCAGGGAAAAACGAACCAGGCCGAGCTTTACCATTAAATCAACGTAATACTGCGCTAATCTTCTGAGTTGTTTCATGGGCAGTTTCCTTTACTATCGAGACGTTAAATATACCGCAAATTGAGCGATGACCCAGACTTAAAGCCAGGAATGATGCACGTCTCTTCCTTCCACTCGCATCGCGCCATATCGCTGTTAAAAGACAGCCAAAATACCCAATAAACTTATTGACTAATTTACCGAATGGAATAGTCTGATATACCCCCCATAATGAATGGGGAATTAGGTTGCCATTTCTACATAACTTTGACGATGACACAGATCAACAGTCACGGCGAAGCTATACCTTTTGCATATTAATGCACATAAATTGCAGATTTAGTCTGTCTCCAGTAATAGCTTTTTCTTATATCTCACCATTTAACTTTGTAAAATGTTATTAAATCCTAAAAAACAGCTAATTGATTCGCCATTGAGATCGCGCATAGTTTTTAATCCTGAAAATATCAAATATATTAGAGGAATGTTAAATTAAAAACGCTCACTCATAGTGATCCGGATCACAAAAACCAAAGCATCCGCTTAACCCAGCTCTGGTTAAAAAATTGGTAATGCATTGATTTAAATCACATTAAATGGCAAATACTCTATTCCCCTGACAAAGCAATGCTATTTGACGTATATGCGCTTTCCCGATAACTTGGTTATCCGCTGGAAGCTTTCTGGATGGGTGTTTCACTCATCATATTTATGCAGTAATTGAGATTCCCTCTGAGCAAGTTTAACCCTTGCGAAACCGGATACGTTGGCCACAAGAGGGCGACACACGAGGCAGGTGCCATATGCACCCATCCCGTTGCCGCACCTTAGCTGTGCCTACGTATAACCGAACAGAGGAGTCACGCAGAGCCTGGGGAGGTTCACTGATATGTTGTACGACAAATCCCTTGAGAAGGATAACTGTGGTTTCGGTCTGATTGCCCATATAGAAGGCGAGCCAAGCCATAAAGTGGTGCGTACTGCGATTCACGCACTCGCACGCATGCAACACCGTGGGGCAATCCTTGCCGATGGTAAGACCGGTGATGGTTGTGGTCTGTTGCTGCAAAAACCGGACCGTTTCTTCCGCATTGTTGCTGAAGAAGCTGGCTGGCGTTTAGCAAAAAATTACGCCGTTGGTATGCTTTTCTTAAACCAGGATCCTGTACTTGCCAGTGCGGCTCGTCAGGTAGTTGAAGAAGAACTGCAAAACGAAACCTTGTCTATTGTTGGCTGGCGCGAAGTGCCTACCAATGAAGGCGTGCTAGGTGAAATCGCCCTCTCCTCTCTGCCGCGTATTGAACAGATTTTTGTTAATGCTCCTGCTGGCTGGAGCCCGCGTGATATGGAACGTCGCCTGTTTATCGCGCGTCGCCGTATCGAAAAACGCCTGCTGGCAGATAAAGACTTTTATGTCTGTAGTCTGTCCAATGTCGTGAACATCTATAAAGGTCTGTGCATGCCGACAGACTTACCGCGCTTCTATCTGGATCTTGCTGATTTACGTCTGGAGTCAGCCATTTGTCTGTTCCACCAGCGTTTCTCAACCAATACCGTACCACGCTGGCCATTAGCGCAGCCGTTCCGTTATCTGGCGCATAATGGTGAAATCAACACCATCACCGGTAACCGTCAATGGGCCAAAGCGCGTACTTATAAATTCCAGACGCCACTGATCCCTGACTTGCAGTCGGCTGCGCCTTTCGTCAATGAAACGGGTTCAGACTCCAGTTCACTGGATAATATGCTGGAATTGCTGCTGGCAGGCGGGATGGATATTGTCCGAGCCATGCGTTTACTGGTTCCGCCAGCCTGGCAGAATAACCCGAACATGGATCCGGAACTGCGTGCCTTCTTCGACTTTAACTCCATGCATATGGAGCCGTGGGATGGTCCGGCAGGTATCGTTATGTCCGATGGCCGCTTTGCTGCCTGTAACCTGGACAGAAACGGTCTGCGCCCGGCGCGTTACGTTATTACTAAAGATAAGCTGATTACCTGTGCTTCCGAAGTCGGTATCTGGGATTACCAGCCCGATGAAGTCGTAGAGAAAGGGCGTGTTGGTCCTGGCGAACTGATGGTGATTGACACCCGCGCCGGCCGCATCCTCCATTCAGGCGAAACCGATAACGATTTGAAAAGCCGTCACCCTTATCAGGCGTGGATGGAGAAAAACGTTCGTCGTCTGATAGCGCTGGAAGACTTGCCGGATGACCAGGTGGGTTCACGTTCTCTGGACGATGATACGCTTGCCAGTTATCAGAAACAGTTTAACTACAGCAGCGAAGAGCTGGATACTATCATCCGTGTGCTGGGTGAAAATGGCCAGGAAGCGGTTGGTTCAATGGGCGACGATACCCCATTTGCCGTGCTCTCCAGCCAGCCACGTATCATTTATGACTACTTCCGTCAGCAGTTTGCACAGGTGACTAACCCGCCAATCGATCCGCTGCGTGAAGCTCATGTGATGTCACTGGCCACCAGTATCGGCCGTGAGATGAACGTGTTCTGCGAAGCTGAAGGTCAGGCCCACCGTCTGAGCTTTAAATCGCCGATTTTACTGTGGTCTGATTTCCAGCAGCTGACTTCTTTAGATGAACAGCATTATCAGGCTAACACCCTGGATATTACCTACGATGCCCGCGAAAAATCACTGCATGAGACGGTAACAGAACTCTGTGACGAAGCTGAACGCATGGTTCGCAGTGGTACCGTGTTACTGGTGTTGTCTGACCGTAATATCGATAAAAACAGATTACCGGTTCCGGCCCCTATGGCGGTTGGCGCTATCCAGACTCGTCTGGTAGAACGCAGTCTGCGTTGTGATGCGAACATTATCGTTGAAACAGCCAGTGCCCGTGACCCGCACCATTTCGCCGTGCTGCTTGGCTTCGGTGCAACCGCGATTTACCCGTATCTGGCCTATGAATCACTCGCCAGACTGGTGGATAACGGCACTATCGATAAGAACTACCGTGTAGTGATGCAAAACTACCGCAACGGCATCAATAAAGGGCTGTATAAGATAATGTCCAAAATGGGCATCTCGACTATCGCCTCTTATCGCTGCTCAAAACTGTTTGAGGCCGTTGGCCTGCATGATGACGTCGTTTCCCTGTGCTTCCAGGGCGTGGTTAGCCGTATCGGCGGTGCCAGCTTCACCGACTTCCAGCAAGATTTACTGAATCTGTCCAAGCGTGCGTGGCTTGCCCGTAAGCCGCTGGACCAGGGTGGATTACTGAAATATGTCCACGGCGGTGAGTATCACGCTTACAACCCGGATGTGGTACAGACGCTGCAAAAAGCAGTGCAAAGCGCTGACTACAATGACTACCTGGAATATTCCAAATTAGTCAATGAGCGCCCTGTCGCTACTTTACGCGATATGTTTGCCCTTAATCCTCAGGATGAACCTGTTGCGATTGAAGAGGTTGAATCTGCAAGCGAACTGTTCAAACGTTTTGACAGTGCGGCCATGTCAATCGGTGCCCTGAGCCCGGAAGCACATGAGTCACTGGCCGAAGCCATGAACAGCATTGGCGGTAACTCCAACTCAGGTGAAGGCGGCGAGGATCCGGCGCGTTACGGCACCAATAAAGTGTCCCGTATCAAGCAGGTCGCCTCCGGCCGCTTCGGTGTAACCCCGGCTTACCTGGTGAATGCTGACATTATTCAGATAAAAGTCGCCCAGGGTGCTAAACCTGGCGAAGGTGGTCAGTTGCCTGGGGACAAAGTCACCCCTTACATCGCTAAATTACGCTACTCCGTACCGGGGGTAACCTTAATTTCGCCACCACCGCACCATGATATTTATTCGATTGAAGACCTGGCACAGCTGATTTTTGACCTGAAACAGGTTAATCCGAAAGCGATGATCTCGGTCAAACTGGTTTCCGAACCGGGTGTGGGCACTATCGCTACCGGCGTGGCTAAAGCCTATGCTGACCTGATTACCATCGCCGGTTATGACGGTGGTACCGGTGCCAGCCCACTCTCTTCAGTGAAATATGCGGGCTGTCCGTGGGAATTGGGTCTGGTAGAAACACAACAAGCCTTAGTCGCAAACGGTCTGCGCCATAAAATCCGTCTGCAAGTGGATGGCGGTCTGAAAACCGGACTCGATATCATTAAGGCTGCAATCCTCGGCGCTGAAAGCTTCGGTTTTGGTACCGGTCCGATGGTCGCTCTGGGCTGTAAATACCTGCGAATTTGCCACCTCAACAACTGTGCAACGGGTGTGGCAACTCAGGACGATAAACTGCGTAAGAACCACTATCACGGCCTGCCGTTCAAAGTGACTAATTACTTTGAATTTATCGCCCGTGAAACCCGTGAGTTGATGGCGCAGCTCGGCGTAAAACGTCTGGTGGACTTAATCGGTCGTACTGACCTGTTAAAAGAGCTGGAAGGTTTTACCGCTAAACAACAGCGTCTGGACTTGTCGAAGCTGTTGAAAACAGCAACCCCGGCGCCAGGTAAAGCCGTGTATTGCACCGAACATAACCCACCGTTTGATAATGGTGAGCTTAACCAGCGGCTGTTAAGTCAGGCTAAGCAGTATGTTGATGACAAACAAAGCAAAACCTTCTGGTTTGATATTCGTAATACCGACCGCTCTGTGGGTGCATCCCTGTCTGGCTATATTGCCCAGACCCACGGTGACCAGGGACTGGCGGCTGACCCAATTAAGGCGCACTTCAGCGGTACCGCAGGCCAGAGCTTCGGCGTCTGGAACGCAGGTGGGGTTGAACTGCATCTGACCGGGGATGCGAATGACTATGTCGGTAAAGGCATGGCGGGCGGCTTACTCTCGTTACGTCCACCGGTAGGTTCAGCCTTCCGTGCACATGAAGCCACTATCATCGGTAACACCTGTCTGTACGGTGCGACCGGCGGTAAATTGTTTGCAGCAGGCCGTGCCGGTGAGCGTTTCGCGGTACGTAACTCAGGCGCTATCACCGTTGTTGAAGGTATCGGCGATAACGGCTGTGAGTATATGACCGGCGGTATCGTCTGTGTTATGGGTCAGACGGGTGTGAACTTCGGGGCAGGTATGACCGGTGGTTTCGCCTATGTCCTGGATGAAGACGGTGAGTTCCGTAAACGCGTTAACCCGGAACTGGTCGAGCTGTTACAGGTAGAAGACCTGGCTATTCATGAAGAGCATTTACGTGGTCTGATTACCGAGCACGTACAGTTAACAGGTTCCTTGCGTGGCGAAGAAATTCTGGCTAACTGGCCGGAGTTTGCAGCGAAATTTACCTTAGTTAAACCGAAGTCTAGTGATGTTAAAGCATTGTTAGGTCACCGCAGTCGTTCCGCAGCTGAGCTGCGGGTGCAGGCGCAGTAAGGGGTCAAGATGAGTCAGAACGTTTATCAATTTATCGACTTGCAGCGTGTTGATCCGCCGAAGAAAGCGTTAAAAATTCGCAAGATTGAGTTTGTTGAAATTTATGAACCTTTCTCAGAAGGCCAGGCTAAAGCACAGGCAGATCGCTGCCTGTCCTGCGGCAACCCTTACTGCGAATGGAAATGCCCGGTTCATAACTACATTCCAAACTGGTTAAAGCTTGCGAATGAAGGGCGCATTATCGAAGCTGCGGAATTATCACACCAGACTAACAGTCTGCCAGAAGTCTGTGGGCGCGTTTGCCCTCAGGACCGTCTGTGTGAAGGTTCTTGTACCCTGAATGATGAGTTTGGTGCCGTCACCATCGGTAATATCGAACGCTATATCAACGATAAAGCGATTGAGATGGGCTGGAAACCTAATTTAACGGGCGTTAAACCAACAGGTAAACGCGTGGCGATTATTGGTGCGGGCCCTGCGGGTCTGGCTTGTGCCGATGTCCTGGCGCGTGGTGGTGTCAAAGCTGTGGTTTATGATCGTCATCCAGAAATCGGCGGCCTGCTGACCTTCGGGATCCCGGCTTTCAAGCTGGAAAAAGATGTCATGACCAAACGTCGTGAAATCTTCAGCGGTATGGGCATCGAGTTTGTGCTCAATACCGAAGTGGGCCGTGATGTTCAGATAGAGACCCTGCTCAGTGACTTTGATGCCGTGTTCCTCGGTGTCGGCACCTATCAGTCGATGCGTGGCGGGCTGGAAAACGAAGATGCACCGGGTGTCTATGAGGCACTGCCATTCCTTATCGCCAATACGCGTAGCATTATGGGCTTTGGTGAAACCGAAGAGTCCCCTTATGTGGATATGGCCGGTAAACGTGTCGTGGTTCTGGGTGGTGGTGACACCGCGATGGACTGCGTGCGTACCTCGATTCGTCAGGGCGCAACGCATGTGACCTGTGCCTATCGCCGTGACGAGGCAAACATGCCGGGTTCACGCCGTGAAGTTAAAAATGCGCGTGAAGAAGGCGTTGAGTTTCAGTTCAACTTGCAGCCGATTGGCATTGAAATCAATGGCAATGGTAACGTCTGTGGAGTGAAGGTTGCCCGGACTGAACTCAGTGCACCTGATGCTCAGGGCCGTCGTCGTCCGGAAATCGTTGCCGGTTCAGAGCATATCCTGCCAGCCGATGCGGTGGTGACTGCCTTTGGTTTCCGTCCGCACAGCATGGCGTGGCTTGAGAAGCACAGCGTTAACCTCGACGGTCAGGGACGTATTCTGGCGCCTGAAGGCAGTGAAAACGCCTTCCAGACCAGTAACCCGAAAATCTTTGCCGGTGGCGATGCGGTTCGTGGTTCCGACCTGGTAGTGACTGCAATAGCTGAAGGCCGTAAAGCGGCTGACGGCATCATGAACTACCTCGAAGTGTAAGCAAAAAAAATGGCCTGATAACGCGGTTATCAGGTCATTTTCTACGTTATCTGAAAACGCCTCGCAATCCGTTAGCAAAACTTAGCCCTTTTTGAATCCTGGCTTACCATTTTTAGTTCGCCATTCTTTAATCTCTTTAATAATGGCGTTAGTGCTTCCATCATTATCCCCTTCAGGATAATAAATAAGATCAGAGCCACCTGGGTGTTCAGTAACACGGATATCCGTGGTTGTGGACGTTCCGTTGCCGTTATCCTTGGTGTGGCCGCCGAGATTATGCCCGTCATAGCCACCTTTCCCTGAAGAGGGGCCTCCCTTACCGGATGACCCCTTTACCCCGCCTGTTGCATGCGCCCCACTGCTATGGTTTTTTCCATCTCCACCACTCATATCCACCTCCTCCTTGATGTGTCTCCCCGCTACAGGAATATAGTGATTTTGGTTAAAAAATAATCACAAAAAACGGGCGTGATACGCACTTTGTCTGTTCGTTAATGGGATGATTTAGGGCTGGCGGGAACGGCTGAAGATGCGTATCAGTTCATATGGGGCGAGGGTTTACGGCGGATCTTGCTGAACAAAAACAAAAGGCCTGAGTCCGTTAACCGAACTCAGGCCTTGATAATAACCTGTGAATGACCCGATTTTACCGGGGCAGTTACTTCACCACACGCAGTGCCGGGCGACCACCTCGCGGCGGCGGCTCGTCATCAGGATTGTTATCTGAATCGTCCTGGTCATCACGATCGCCATCAATAACCTGCATCAGTGGCTCTGACGTTGGCTCGTCAGCATCATTATGACTTTCAGCGCCTTCTTCGTAACCGGCTTCCGGTTCAAACATCGTTCCTGCGCCGTTTTCACGTGCATAGATAGCAAGTACCGCCGCCATAGGGACATAGACCTGACGCGGAACACCGCCAAAACGGGCGCTAAAACTCACCGAGTCGTTGGTTAACTGAAGATTGCCCACTGCACGAGGCGCGATATTCAGAACGATTTGCCCGTCACGCGCATATTCCAGCGGAACCTGCACATCAGGCAACGAGATATCCACAACAACATGTGGCGTTAACTCGTTATCGAGCAACCATTCATAAAAAGCCCTTAATAGATAAGGACGACGCGGAGACAGTTCCGACATTTCCATCAATTAGCCCCGCGTTTGCAAACGCATTTCACGCTCTGGCTCAGTCAATGAAGCCAGGAACGAATCACGTTCAAATACGCGTGTCATATAGCCTTTCATCTCTTTCGAGCCCACACCCGTCAGTTCGATATTCATCTGCGGTAAGCGCCACAGTAATGGAGCCAGGTAGCAGTCAACCAGGCTG
Source organism: Klebsiella sp. BIGb0407 (assembly GCF_024807845.1). Taxonomy (GTDB): domain Bacteria; phylum Pseudomonadota; class Gammaproteobacteria; order Enterobacterales; family Enterobacteriaceae; genus JGM124. The sequence goes on along the minus strand of NZ_JANUEQ010000007.1, from coordinate 63,947 downwards.
AATTCATCACTCAGGAAGAATGGCTTTTGAGTAAATACTGGAGCAATAGCCAGCAGCTCTTCGCGCAGCTGTTTACGTGCAGCATCAGCCTCATGAGCAGAACCGTTCATGACGACGTTCATCAGCGTGTACCAGTCTTTCTCAATACGATGCATATACAGACGGCTCTCACCGCGCGCAACCGGATAAACTGGCATCAGCGGAGGATGCGGGAAACGCTCATCAAGGTATTCCATGATGATACGAGATTCCCATAACGTCAGCTCACGATCGACCAGGGTCGGTACACTATGGTTCGGGTTGAGATCGATAAGATCCTGAGGCAGGTTATCCGCTTCCACATGTTCAATTTCAACGCTAACACCTTTTTCCGCCAGTACAATACGTACTTGATGGCTATAGATATCAGTAGGACCGGAAAACAGTGTCATTACCGAACGTTTGTTGGCAGCGACAGCCATGAGAACCTCCAAGTTTATCCAGAAAATCACTTCGGATAGTCGCAAATGGCGACCATCCCGATAGTTTATGACCCAACATTAGACGATATGCCGCCATCGCTTAACCCTAAGCGGCGGCAGAAATCAATATTTGGGCAGAAAATTGGCTATTAGTTTACCAGATTTTACTGCCTTTGTGGGGAACACATTATTAATTTGCAAATAAATACATTTATTTCATTAAGTTAGAAGCAATAATATAAATTAGCGGTATAAAAAATGGGTTAAATCAGAAAAAATACGCTCGCTAAATTTTTTCCGATATCAAGAATATCAAGCGCTTAAAATATTCCTCAAAAACCACGCCTGATTCATCGCAATCAGGCTGATATCTATTGTGTGAATAAGATCTCTTTTTTGACTAACATGTTCCCCTCCCCTGTTTAAAACTCACATTAATTCATTGATATTATTTAATATAAAAACACAGCCTTCCATTTTTAAGATTTTAACAGATGCCCGCCCGCCACCGGCCCCACCGTCCCTTTTTACCCCATGAAGCGTGATCCTTTTCTCCTTTTAAAAAATTACCTGCGCGAACTATAGACAGTCTCTTAACTCAGCTTTATCGTTGACTGGCATAATAAATCATTTTTGAATAAATATTCAATGTGGAGAAAAAGAATGAAATCTACCTTTGCTAAATCCGTTCTGTTCGCTTCAATGATTGTCACTTCCGGATCACTCTACGCTGCCGATAACGGCCTGATCGTTATTATTACCCCATCCCATGATAACCCGTTCTTTAAGGCAGAGGCTGACGGTGCAGCAGCCAAAGCAAAAGAGCTTGGCTACACCACGCTAGTTGCTTCTCATGATGACGATGTAAATAAACAAAACCAGCTGATTGAGACAGCCATCGCGCGTAAAGCAAAAGCAATTATTCTGGATAACGCCGGCGCTGACGCCACCGTTGGTCCGCTAGAGAAAGCCAAAGCAGCCGGTGTTCCTGCATTCCTTATCGATCGTGAAATCAATAAAACCGGTGTTGCCGTAGCCCAAATCGTCTCCAACAACTACCAGGGTGCACAACTCGGCGCTGAGAAGTTCGCTAAGCTGCTGAACGGTAAAGGCAAGTATGTTGAATTGCTGGGTCGTCAGTCAGATACCAACGCAGGCGTTCGCTCTCAGGGCTATCACGATGTGCTCGACGACTACACCGATATGAGCATGGTGGCACAGCAAACCGCTAACTGGAGCCAGACCGAAGCCTTCACCCGTATGGAAGCCATTCTGCAAACTAACCCGGATATCGTTGGTGTTATCTCCGGTAACGACACCATGGCATTAGGCGCAGAAGCCGCTCTGAAAGCTGCAGGCAGAAATGATGTCATCGTAGTGGGTTTTGATGGCAGCGATTACACCCGCGACTCCATCATCAATAAAGGCAATATCAAAGCCACCGTACTGCAACCAGGCTGGGAACAGGCACAAATGGCTGTTGAGCAGGCTGACTACTATCTGAAAAACGGTAAACCACAGAAGACTGAAAAACAGTTGATGGATTGCATCCTGATCGATGACTCCAACGCCAACAAACTCAGCATGTTTAACCTTAGCAAGTAAGTAAGGCGGAGGATTTTTTATGTTCTTAAAACAATGGGGCGGTGCATTAATTGGATGTTCCGTCCTGTTGCTAACAGCCTGCACAGTGGTAGATCTGGATGAAAACGGCAAACCTATTCTGCCTGTCGACCCAAATGCGAAGCATAGCTTCGACAATCTGACTCCACAGCAGGTAGCGCAACAAACCTGGCAAACCCGTGTTATCGACGCAGCAAACCAGCATGCTCTTGATGCCAGTTCGCTGGAAAGCAAGTTAACCGCATCTGGAGAGAAGCCAGAAAGCTATTTTGTTCACCTGAATACGCCTGTCACAGAGGTCAATACCCGTGACGAGCGCGAACAAAAATTCACCGTTACCGTCAATGGCAAACCGCTGGTTATTCAGGTAGGCCCGGTAATAAAGGGGAATGCTATTCGTGATGCGACCGGTTTTGTATTTGAAGATTTTACCAACCAGGTACAGTTTGCTCAGCTGTCACGCGTCTACAACCGGGAGGCGGTAAAACTGCTACCGAAAATCGACTCCAGCTGGGTGGGTAAACCCGTCAGCGTTCGCTTTGCCGTGACATTAAGTAACGGCGCTGCACAGAACGCGGCTGCGCTGGAACTGAAACAGGAGGCGCAACCGTGAGCACCTTAGCGACCGATGACATTATTCTGCGCACCCGCGGTATTTCGATGTTATTCCCCGGCACCATCGCTCTGGACAGTGTCGACTACAACGTCTGGCGCGGTAAGGTCAACGTCATCATCGGGGAGAATGGTGCAGGTAAATCGACGTTAATGAAAATCCTTGCCGGTGTTCAGCAACCGAGCGTCGGGGAAATCCTGCTTAATGGTAAACCAGTGCACTTTTCCAGTACCCGTGAAGCAAGCGCTCACGGCGTCGGAATGGTGCACCAGGAGTTAAACCTGTTTGAAAATCTGAGCATTGCCGAGAATATTTTTCTCGGCCGTGAGCTGCAAAACGGTATTACACCGATTAATGAAGCCGAACAGGAAAAACGTGCTGCTGAATTATTAAAACGCCTCGATCAGCCCCTGTCGCCTCGGGAGCTGGTTGGAAATCTTAAAGTAGGCCAGCAGCAGCTGATAGAGATAGCCAAAGCCCTGGCAGATAATGCCGATATTCTGATTCTGGATGAACCGACCTCTGCTCTGAGTAAAACAGAAGTAGAGATCCTGTTTCGCGTGATTCGTGAACTGACTCGTCAGGGAGTATCTATTATTTATATCTCACACCGTCTGGAAGAGTTGATGGCAATAGGTGATGTCATCACTATTCTGCGTGACGGTAAATTCCAGTCTGAAGCCAAAGTTAGCGATATCGATGTGCCCTGGATTGTCCGGGAAATGCTCGGTAGTGAGCCCGTAACCGATTTTCTGAGCCCGGGGCGTACCTTTGGGGCTCCGGTTCTGGAAGCAGAAAATATTACCAGTGTGAATAGCGCCGGAAATACGGTGGTTAATGATGTGAGTTTCAAAGTACATGCTGGGGAAATTGTCGGTATTTATGGCCTGATGGGAGCCGGGCGTACTGAGCTATTTGAATGCATGCTGGGTACAGAACGTAATTACTTAGGCAAACTGTGGCTTGATAGCAAACCGGTATCGCAGCGTTTAACACCTGCCGAACGTATCCGGATGGGAATGAGTCTGGTACCTGAAGACAGGAAACGTACCGGTATTTTTCCCGTTTCTTCAGTCGCCAATAACCTGACGATTGCCAGCCTGTGGCGACGCCTGCAGCGTGGATTCACCATCGCTAACAATGAAGAACAGGCGGTTATCTCCGGCACCATCGGGAACCTGTCCATTAAGGTCTCCTCGCCAGAGGTAGAAATTCAGGCTCTGAGCGGCGGTAACCAACAAAAAGTGGTCATCGGTCGCTCTTTGCTCACCAATCCAAAGGTGCTCTTCCTCGATGAGCCAACCCGCGGGATTGATATTGGCGCCAAAGCTGATGTCTTCCGCATGATGGTAAAGCTTTCCCAACAAGGTATCGCGGTGGTTTTCTCCACCTCAGATCTCAAAGAAATTATGGCGGTATCCGATCGTATCCTGGTAATGTCTGGCGGCAAACTGACCGCTGATATTCCCCGCGATCGCGCCGAAGAATCCGCGCTGGTCTCAGCAAGTGCTCAGGGGTTTTAACATGAAAACGACACAATCCGCGGCTATTGTTCCGCCTGCCAGAACATCAGTCTCTCGCGAAAACTTTCTGCTGCTACTGCTGAAACTGCGAACCTTTATTGCCCTGTTTTTAATTGTAGGTTTCTTTACCATTACCGTCCCGGGCTTCTTGTCTGCTGGCAGTATGGTTATCATGATTAAACATATTGCCATCAATGCCTTCCTGGCACTGGGTATTACCTTTGTCATTATTACTGCGGGTATCGACCTGTCTATCGGTGCAACGCTTGGCCTGTGTGGCATGATAGCCGGATGGCTTATCACTAAAGGAATTGTCATTCCCTGGCTCGGCATCGCTATTTTCCCAAGTGTCTGGGTGATAGTCCCTATTGTATTACTGATAGGTGCCTTTATAGGGGCAACCAATGGCTGGATTATAACCCGCTATAGTGTGGCTCCGTTTATCTGTACCCTGGGTACCATGTACGTATTACGTGGTACTGCGATGCTCACCTCCGACGGACAGACCTTCCCAGGCCTCGCGGGTAACCCGCAACTGGGTAACACCGGTTTTGATGAAATTGGCGCCGGTTCGTTGTTTGGTATTCCATGGGCCATCTGGATGATGATCGTTCTGGCGCTGGTTATTGCCTATATCGCCCGCCGCCTGCCCTTTGGTCGCCACGTTTACGCCATCGGTGATAATGAGCGTGCGGCAGAGCTCTCTGGCGTGAAAGTGAAGCAGGTTAAAATCCTCGTCTATACCCTTTCTGGTGTCTGTGCTGCTATTGCCGGGATCGTCGTTTCCGCACAGCTGCTGGCAAGTCACCCGGCAAGCGGTGCAGCCTTTGAAATGAATGCCATTGCCGCTGTAGTACTGGGCGGAACCTCACTGGCAGGCGGACGCGGAACCATTCTGGGTACCATCATCGGGGCATTTGTTATCGGTTTCCTCGCCGACGGCCTGGTGATGATGGGCGTCAGTGAGTTCTGGCAGATGGTGATTAAAGGCTTAGTAATTATACTTGCCGTTATTATCGACCAGATGCAAAACCGAATGCAGCAGAAGGCTGCGGTGGTTGCACAAAAGACAGCTTTCGAAGCTAAATAAACTCAAAAATGCGCCGATACTTCGGCGCATTTTTTATGCTGTAATCAAACTACGTGCGGTAGCAAAATCCGTAACGAGAACATCGATATAGTTCCCTTTTAATGCTCCACGAATCGCCTTCGTTTTTTCGATTCCACCCGCCAGAGCAATCACATGCTGGCAGGCACGAGTTTGTTCCAGTTCCATACCAATCACCGGATCTTCTTCGTGGCTTAATACCGGTTTGCCGGACTCATCATAATAATGAAGGCAAATATCACCCACCGCACCGCGCTCAGCCAGTAACTGGAGCATCTCTTCGTTATAGTAGTTCCCTGAGTTTTTAAGCAACTGGGAAGGTTCAAGCTCACCAATACCGACAATGGCCATATCCACTTTCGCAAACTTCTCCACCACCACCGCCACATCCGGACTATTAACCAGCCGGGTACGCTCCTCAACAGAGTGTTCAAAGCTTTGTGAAGGGAGTAACCATGCGCCACACCCGAGATGAGCCGCCAGTTGCTGGGTCAGAATGGTCGCCTGTACGTTCCCATTAGGGCCAACTCCGCCAAGTAACTGAATCACACCCGCGGCATGAATACTCTGAGGATGCATTTCATCAACCATGCAACGAATAGTACTACTCCATGAAGAGATACCGACCCAGTCTTCCGGACGTAAACGCGTCTCGACGTAGTGTGCGGCCGCACTCCCAATAGCATGCTTTATCTGCGCATTACCGGCATTCTCACCCGCATCAACGACAATCGCCTGGCGAATGCCATAGCGGGTCTCTATCTCTTTTTCCAGCTCGACAAAAATATTGGTCGGCTGAACTACGGTGATTTTCACCAGACCTTCTTTCTGACAGCGGGTCAGCGCCCTTGAGACGAAAGATTGCGATAATTGTAGAAATGAGGCTATCTCAGACTGCTTTTTATTCTCGCTATAGTAAAGCGTCGCTATCTTTACCAGTAAGCGCTGTTCGTCCTGCTTCGACATAGCATTCTCCTTAATTTTATCTCTGTATTTTTATGCATTGCCGAATAGATAACAAGCAGGGAAACCTGTTGTGGCCCTTTCAAATGTGATCCTTTTCTCTTTCTTAGAAGATTGCTTGTACAAGTCGTAGACAAACCTGTTCACAGAGCATATCTTACCCCTATGGATAATAAATCATGAGTGAATATATATTCTGAACGCCAATTAATCGTTTGTTTCTGCTGTTTACTGAGCAGATCATTAACAAAATGGCGTTCTTTTTCACCCAGGTTGAATATTTATTCATTTGAGAATTAACATTCGAGAGGTGTTTTATGAATCCGTTTTCACTCTCCATCGAGGGTTTAGAAAAAAAAGCACGTGCGATTCGTCGTCGCATCATTGTGCTCAATGCTGAAAGCCCGGCTGGCGGCCATACTGGTGCTGACCTGTCACAGGTTGAGCTTCTGACCGCCCTGTACTTTCGTATCCTTAACTGCTCCGTAGAACTGAAAGACAGCAAAGAAAGAGATATCTATATCCAGTCTAAAGGACATGCCGTTGGTGGTTATTACTGTGTACTGGCTGAAGCTGGATTTATCCCTGTAGAGTGGCTCTCCACCTATCAGCACGCTGACTCTCATTTACCCGGACACCCTGTTCGTCACAAAACGCCTGGCGTGGAATTGAATACCGGTGCTCTGGGACATGGTTTGCCGGTTGCCGTCGGTATAGCCCTGGCCGCTAAGCGAGACAACAGCAATCGCCGTGTCTTCGTGGTGACTGGAGATGGCGAACTTGCAGAAGGCAGTAACTGGGAAGCGGCATTAGTCGCGGCACATTACCAGCTTGATAACCTGTTTATCATTAACGATAAAAACAATCTGCAACTGGCAGGTGCGACCAAAGATATTATGAATACCGACCCGCTGGATGAGAAATGGCGCGCCTTCGGTATGGAAGTTACGCAATGTAATGGCAACGATATGGCTGATGTAGTCGCCACTCTGGAAGCCTTACAGCCTAACGGTAAACCACATGTCATTATCGCCAATACAACCAAAGGCGCAGGGGTATCCTTTATTCAGGGTCGTCCTGAATGGCACCACCGTGTACCAAAAGGTGAAGAAATAGCATTGGCGCTCGAGGAGCTAAAAGATGAGTAATAGCGAACATCTCGCCACCGTCATGGTGAATGCGTTTATTGATGCCGTTGACCGCGGCGTGGATCTGGTTCCGGTTGTCGCTGATTCCACATCGACCGCCAAGATTTCACCTTTTATCAAAAAATTTCCGGACAGACTGGTCAACGTGGGTATCGCTGAACAAGTTCTGGTTGGTACCGCGGCAGGGCTTGCTCTGGGTGGAAAAATTGCCGTCACCTGTAACGCAGCGCCGTTCTTAATCTCTCGCGCTAACGAGCAGATTAAAATCGATGTCTGCTACAACAATACTAACGTGAAGCTATTTGGGCTCAACTCTGGTGCCAGCTACGGGCCACTGGCCAGTACTCACCACAGTATTGATGATATCTCTGTTCTACGTGGCTTTGGCAATATCGAAATATATGCCCCATCCTGTCCGATTGAATGTCGGCAGATCATTGATTACGCCCTGGAACACGTCGGCCCGGTCTATATTCGTCTTGATGGCAAAGCCTTACCTGAGCTTCATGATGAAAATTATCAGTTCGCACCAGGAAAAATTGACGTTTTGCGTCAGGGGACAGATATTGCCCTGGTCGCAATGGGCTCAACGGTACATGAAATTGTTGCCGCTGCCGCACAATTAGCAGAAAGCGGTATTGAAGCCACAGTTATCAATGTACCTTCTATTCGCCCCTGTGATACCGAACAGCTGCTGGAAGTTCTCAAGCCGCACCGGGCCGTGGTCAGTGTAGAAGAACATAATATTAATGGCGGAGTTGGTAGTCTGGTGGCAGAAGTCCTGGCTGAAGCAGGATATGGCATCCCACTGCGTCGACTGGGTATTCCTGATGGCGGATATGCTATCGCGGCCGATCGTGCGGCAACACGCGCCCACCATGAAATTGATACTGCCGGAATCGTAAAACAGGCAACGGCCTTACTTCAGGCACAACAAAAATAATAAGACAAAGAATGTCTGGTGGCGTTGACACTTATCTGCATCAGTGAGGCAGCCGTGATCGGTAAAGAAATTATCATCGCCCTCGATGAGGGCACCACCAATGCTAAAGCAGTGGCAATCGATAGCAGTGGTAAAATTGTCGCATCTTTCTCCAGGGCTTTGACCATCAGTACTCCGCAGGAGGGCTGGGTCGAACAGCCTGCAGAACTGCTGATCGAAGCCTCTGTTGATGTGGTATCACAGGCGATTGCCGCAGTAGGTGCAGAGAATGTTGTCGGACTGGCAATAAGTAATCAGCGTGAAACGGCCGTCGGCTGGTATCGCGATAGCGGACGCCCGCTATCTGCGGCTATCACCTGGCAGTGTTCACGTACAGCGCCATTCTGCCAGTCATTACGTGAGTCAGGAAAAGAAGCACAGATTAAAGCAGTTACCGGGTTGCCTGTTGCCCCACTGTTTTCTGCGTCAAAAATGCGCTGGCTACTGGAGTCAGTGCCTGATGGTTTTACGCGGGCTGAACAGGGTGAAATTTGTTTAGGCACCGTCGATAGCTGGCTACTCTGGAACCTGACCGGCGGTGAGTCTTTCCACTGTGATTATTCCAACGCCGCACGCACCCAGCTCCTTAATCTGCATACTGCGGACTGGGATGATGAGATGATGGCGCTGTTCTCGATTCCGCGTCGGGCTCTCCCCGATATTTTACCTTCGAGTGGACACTTTGGTTATACCCGAGGATGCCAGGGTATCCCTGACGGTATTCCCGTGCTGGCAATGACAGGCGATTCACATGCCGCTCTGTTTGCCCACGGGCTGGGGGCGGCAGGCTGCGTCAAAGCGACCTATGGCACCGGCTCTTCGGTGATGGCCCCGGTCAGTTCGGCTCAGTATGACGTGAATAGCCTGGCCACCACCGTCGCCTGGCATGATGGTGAGCAGCTAGTCTATGGTCTGGAAGGTAATATTCCCCATACCGGTGATGCAGTTGCCTGGATGGTGGAGAGTACCGGACTGGATGAGTTAGCCCCGCAGGAACTGGCACAACAGCTGGCTCTGTTACCGGCCTCCGTTGACTCGACATTAGGCGTCTATTTTGTTCCCGCTCTTACCGGGCTGGGTGCCCCCTGGTGGGATGAAAATGCCCGCGGCACGATCAGCGGTCTTAGCCGAGGCGTCAGACGTGCGCACCTGATACGTGCAGCACTGGAGTCCATCACTTATCAGATTGCGGATGTAATAATGGTGATGCGTCAACGCGAAGATTTTCGTTTAACGGCGCTGATGGTGGATGGCGGGCCGACCAAAAATAGCTGGTTAATGCAATATCAGGCCGACCTGCTGGGTTGCCCGGTGCTCCGTAGCGATGTCGCTGAGCTTTCCGCTATCGGAACTGCGCTACTTGCCCGTAAGGCGTTATTGCAAATATCCACCGAGGAACTCCGCCAGTTCTTACCTGAACATCTGAATTTTCAGCCTGATATGGCTCGCCATGAACGGCTACAAAAACGCTGGCATGAATGGCAGACTGCGGTTGAATTAACCCGGAAATCCAAAGTTCTGCAATAAGACTGACTATCAGGCATTGAATCAAGATAACCGATAAGCCCGAATATAACAGGCGAGTCGGTTATCCTCACGGATAAAACCATTTATTCCCGTCATCATTGATAATACTGTACTGAATAGAGTTCGCTCTTTTGCTTCTGTCGCTCAGCGTCACCTGACCGTCACTGTACGGACTGACAACCAGCCCACCAAATACTTCGCCATCAATATTCAGCTCACCAATATTCATATGCCATGGAGTGGGATTTTTAATGGCTAACGTCTCTTTATCATTCACACGAATAACGGAAAAATTGAGTTTTTTTCCATCCTCTTCTTCCAAAACCGGGATATTCTCCGGACGAACAAATACCTTCAAACGAAATCGCAGAGGTAAAAAAACGTGCTGCTCTGCATCATCCGTCTTAGAACGAGGAGGGATCTGGTAAATATTCAACCAGTAAAGTGACTCTCTGTCTTTCAGTATCTTATCCGGTGACACTAACTGTAATTTAACGCTTTTTATCTCACCAGGCTGGATACTGAATACGGGTGGAAGCGCAATCACCGGGGTTCTGCTGTCCTGGGGATTCGCTAGCGGATCGCCATCATCTGTCCATATCTGAACAACCGATGGCTCATTTCCAGAATTAACTAATCTCATAGAAATAACATTGTCACCACTATTGAATACCGCTCTGGTTCCTTCAACATTCACGACTGCAAATGAATGCGTAATACAGCATAAAAAAGGCAGACAGAACAATGTGATATTTCTGGTCAATTTATTGAAAACTAACAAAAACTTGTAACTGTGCATTTACCGCTCCCGCCGTTACTTTTTGATTAGGAATCGTCCCTAACTCAGCAGTAAAGTTTCCGGTGTAAACATCTGAAGATCTTCCGGAGCCAGATAACGTCAATAAGTCTTTAAAACCATACCATCCGGCAGTATTGCCTCTACCAAAAGATGTTTTTGCCGGAAGTAAATTAAGGTACCTGTCATTTTTATCTAAAATTCTGATCCCCACGCCAGCTGCTTGTCCATTAGTGCCATAATTCGTGTCCAGCAACCAGGTTAAAGCACCACTGCTGTTAGACAATTTCAACGCTTTGGCCTTACTGACAGCAGTGGGTTGATTAACCAAAAATCCCATTGCGACATTGGCGGACCCCTTACTACCGTCGGTAGAAGGCGCCGTGCTGGAAGCTGCCCCTGACTCACACTCGAGGCTTACAGTAAAGTTAGCCCGGCTGGTATTTCCCTGGCTGAGCTCATTTACCGTAATTTTGGGTATCAATACTCTGGATGGATAGTCATTCACTTTGCATGATGCGCCTCTTACAAAGGTGACATAGTTAGTCAGTGACCAGCCTGCAGGCCAGGCTGCAGAGAAACCTGAGTGATTAGAGTTATGGTCAGCATTATTCACCAGGTTAGGGCTACGACCGCCGCCTTTAAACGCGATATACCCTGCTGGCTGATTTCTACCGTAGAGATATACCCGCTTATTATTTGGATTACGGCTTACCTCATCAACTTTAAAAAGTTCAACAAAGACATTACTGAAAGCACTGGCAGGAACATAGGTATAGGTGCCATCAGAATACAGATCGCCTTTAGGTAATTGACGCGACTTCCAGTAACGGGAGTAATATTCTCCGGTGGTTAAGTTAGTTAATCGGATCGCAACGTTTTGTACATAAGTAAAGTAAGCTCCTGGTACTTCGGCTGTCTCATATTTACCGCCATAATCATCATCCCCGTTGGTCGCGTAGAATTCAAATAAGCCATCATTAGTAGCTGCAGCATCACATTTGAAAAGAATTTGTTTTGGGTCATAGGCTACGGTATGACCGGAGGTAAGAAAAGTTGCGACAGAACTCGCCAGAAGCGTACCCCCGGGCTGAAATGAGGTCAGCGAGCTAACACTCACAATATTAGGAAGACCTAAACTCGATTGAGAGGCGGAGTCACCGGCCCCACTCCAGTTTTGTGCGGTATAACCCGCAGCAATGGCTGATGAAGATAATGCTTTTATGGCAGTAACGCGCTCGCACTTTCCTGCTGTCCCTGCCGCATATCCGTTAAAACTCCAGCTTATTAATACGGATAAAAAGACCAGAGAAAATTTCTTTATATTTCTTTGATAGTGAATTTTCATATTTATTAATCCTTATCGCAGGATAAATTCAGCTGAGACAGTGTTTTGTCATCTTGAGTGGGTATTGCATATTTAAGATTACAGCCATGGGAATTTTTCTGCCCCCACTTAACAAAAATCGTTCCGGACATATCAGGTACGCGGGCATAAATTTGGCCGCCCTGCCCCACCATGCCAATTTGTTTGCCGTCTTTATCAAAAACTTCCGCTCCCATTGGCGGTAACTCGCCATCAGGAAGTGTTGTTATTAATAAGGCATAGCCATAACGTGATTCAAACTCAATTTTTGGAATAGCGCCGGAGTAAGGAACAACACGCTGGCTACCGCCTTTTAACTCAACGTTCGGGTCAATATTTTTAGGATCTAAACTAATATTATTATATTGATAAGGTGACATTGACGGATAAATCGCATAGCCAAAGCGGTCTATTGTTGCTCCCTGACCATTCTGAACAACCGCACCTTTAGCACCTGCAGCATGAATAATCGCAAAGGTATCGCTCACATAAGGCCCGACGGTAACACCGCCACTATGAGCGACAATCGTTCCCGAATATCCTGCCCCGTATTGTTTATAATCACCGCCACCAGAAATATTACCTCTGACGCTTCCTAATGACGTATTCTGCTGAACAGCGCCACCCCAGGTCGATGAGGCACTGCTATTTTTATATTTTTCCGCACCGGCATATAATGAATAGGTCGTATTACTATTTTCGCCAGCAGATCCACTCAGTCCTAACTGACTATTATTGGATTCTCTATCCCCACTCATACTCAGTGAAAGATTAGAGACGTTTTTCCTGATATTTAAGGGTATTGACAGGTTCAATGAAACCGTATTCTCTATATATTTTCTATTGTTTGATGAATCATAATCAGAATCATCGACGCTGTAAAAATAGCGCCCGCTGGTCATCACACTTTGTTGCCGGGAGACATTGATACTGTAGTTAATATCATGCCAGTCATTACCGTATGAAAGCTGTAACTGTTTTATGCTACCGCGGCCACCATAATAATCTGCGATACTGCCATACAGACTAAGTGTTCCCTGAGCATCGAAAGTCTGGCTTACAGTTAATGATATTTTATTTTTTTGTTTAATCGTATCTGACCAATAATTTTCGCCGTTATCCAGCTCTCGCCTGACACCTAAAACATCCTGTAAATCTCTGAATCCATTGGTTGAATACCGATAGGTTGCCAGAACCAGATTGGTACCCGTCTCAAAACTTTTACTGTAGTTTGCTTCGAATCGCCAGCCAGATTCAGATTGATTTCTTTCAACTTTAGCGCGCGAATAAGTGGTATTAATACCAAAGGCACCCATTCTTGAGGCGATCACACCACCAAAAAGTAGCGCCTGATATTTATTCGCGATACGTAAACCACTGTTCATGGTAAACATATTGGATAAACCCTGCTGTAACGTCAGCTCAGCAAATTCATTCTTAACATTGCTGAAGTTTCTGACTCTACCTACCGAAAAGGAATAATCAGTGTTTCCCGGGCGAATCGACTCCGGAACAGAGGCATAGGGAACGGTAAAATTAGAGACTTTACCATCAGCATCAATAACTTCCACCAGTAAATCGCCCTGACTTTTTGTATTATATAAATCATTAATAACAAAAGGACCAGGAGGGACTGATGTTTGATAAATCACGCTACCTTGCTGGCGGATAACCACGCGCGCAGAACTCGCCGCAACTCCCCTGACCTGAGGAGCATAGGAGCGGCTGCTCTGGGGCAGCATTCTATTGTCTTTCTCTAGCTTCACACCATTAAAGGATAAGCTACCAAACAAACTATTCCCGGTAAAAACATCACCAAGGGAAAGAATGCTTTCAATGGCTTCAATAGGTCTTTGAACCCAGGTTCTGACGGTATTATATTTATACTGACTGCCAGCATAACTATTTGAAGAGTAACGCAAATTACCTATATGTCTGATTTGCCATAATCCAACATTGGTCCCAGAATTAATATTGCTCCACAGATAATCATAGTGATATTTCAATTTTGAATTATCAGTACGTGTAACATTAGTATTATGTTTTAGAAAAATGGCAAATGAACCCTCATCCCAGAGACTGGCTGGAATGTAGCCCCGAGGATGTTTGATTAACTTGGATTGAGGTATGGATATATTAAGACGAGACGATGACAAGTCTATTGTAGAATTAAAATATCCTTTATCTGAGGGTTCACTGAGGCATCCATCAGTGCTATTAAACTCATCGCTCGTTACTTTCTCTCTCAATGCTTTGATAAGCGGCTCATTTAAGCACTGTTCATCCTTATCGGAGGGATTTTTTTTTACCGTGACCTCTTCATTAGTAGCAATGACTTCATCATTAACATAAACATCAAGAAAATATACGCCAGGCGCGACATTTTTATCATCATTATTAAATTTTGTCATATCCATCCCTGAGGATGAACCCTGAAGTAAATTAGAGTCGAAGTAAAAATCATTAGCGAATAATGATGATGAATAAATAATCCCCATCGCAATTATAATCTTGCTAAAGACAAAAAAACGATCGGGTTCAGTTTTATTATAATGAATAACTTTCATTAATCCTGGCCCCTTGATCATTGAGCACTATTATATTAACTGTTTTTCCTTTAATGGTGCTGGATTTAGAGAATTTAAACACTTCGTTTCCAAATGGTGCAATCATACCTGATTCAGAAGCCGATTTTTTCCCATTACTTAAAAAATAGATATCACTAATTGTGACATAAAAAGGCGTATTATTTTTCACACTTACTGCCGAAGCGGAACCAGCTGCCTGAGTAACAGTAAGATCGGGAAATTTATTTCTTTCGAGTGATAATAAAGATGCTGGACGATAAAATAATTTAACTCTATTTCTTAAAATAACAAACATCTTATTAGAATCAGAAACGCCAGCGTTTAAATTAGATGGAGGAATCTGTATGAAATTAAAATAAAAAACGGACTCTTTATCAGCTGGCAGTTTTGCATCACCTAAATAAGTTATTTTAAGAACCTGACCACCATTAGGATTCATACGGAAAATAGACGGTGTTGCAACAAAAGGCACCTTTACTTTTTCGTCCGGACCACTGGTCATGATACCTTTATCAAACCATGTTTGGATAACATAGGGAATATTGGTATCATTTCTCAGATCGACATCAACAGAACGAGAGCCTTCATTGTAAATAATTCTTGTTCCTGTCATAACGACACTGGCATTAACATGAAAAGAAACAAAATTATTTAAAAATAATGCAGCGATCATTATTAGTATTAATTTCATATATTTTAGCATATCAGCACAACCGTTATTTAAGGAGTTAATCAAAAAATACCGGAAGAATATCTTCCGGTATTAATATTATTGATACGTTACAGCATATTGTAAGGATGCTGCGACTGAACCGACAGTTGCACCTCCTGTAGAGAAATATGATGCAATATATTCATGGCTTGCAGAGGTATTAGGATTTTCTGCATCTTTAGATGAGGTGATAGTTAAATCTCCTGCACCTGTATATGAACCTTTACTAAAATCAATCGCAGTGGCAGGTTTAAGCCCATCCGCAATCTGTATTTCTACATTTTTGGCAGTACCGGTATTTCCTAAGTTACCATCTTTTGTCACAATATTACCGACAAATACGGTAGATACTTTAATATCATTAGTATCATTTGCGGTACAACCGGTCACACCAACCTCAAATGTGGTATCACCTGCAGACTGTCCTGCTGTAAGTAAATCATTAGCTCTGACTGTGGGTAATAAAACTACCGGTGAACCCGCGTTGCCATTGATAGAAACTTGACAGGTTTGGTCTGCTACTTCGCCCTGGAATGTAATAGTATTATCTGAAGCAGCAAAAGCGGATGCTGATGCTGTTGCAGACAGTAAAACCCCAAGAGCAATAATTTTTTTATTCATGATAACTCCGTCCCCCTTATTAAGGGTATAATAAATAGCGCCCACACATAAATATATTTACGCGTCAGGGAAAGACTATATGGATAATTAAATAGTCGCTATTTTTAATATAAATAAAACCTTCGCCATTAAACACAGTAATAAATTGATTATTATTTATTACATTTAAAAGATAGTAAAAAAATTTAATTTTTGCAAATTTTCATATAAAAAATAATAATGAAATTGAAATGTTAAATGTATTAAAAATATGTAATTCCGATGTTTTTTAATAAAAAATTTAACGTTAACATTTTACAACCCATTGTTTTCAATTGAAATAAAAAGGTTGCAAAATAAAATAAAACATTAATTTAAATATAAGCAAACAGTGCTTTGTTTAAAAAATATGAAAGCAGATGGTTAATTCGACAAAATTTTCAACAGCCTGATATTACATCTCTATAAAAATGATGGTCGTTATGCCAATTTAATATTAATATCACCCGGATAATTCTTAGTAATGATTATTAATCTGTGCATAAAAATATCTAAAAAAACACTAACCACACTATTAGTGTGGTTATATCGTTAAGAATAATTCTTATCGCATCTCATAACATTGCATAAAATTACCAATAAAAAATAAAATAAATATTTTTCGGTGCATTTAATTATAATATTACTCCATTACCTCCCAGAGATATTCACAGGGGAGTTCAGTGCTTTTCTAAATTTCTCTACATCACAAATAATATACTCATTGAACTGCTTACGAATAAACTGTTCATCAATCAGCTGAGTGATTGCTCGACGATAATTACGCTCTGAACAACCAAAACGTTCAGCTTCCCGATAGACCTGAGAAAAATCGACTAAAGGTTTCTGTTGCCGATAACGTTCATAAATATCTGCCATGATATTAAATACCAGCGGTTGTAAAAAACGCTCCATCGTTTTTGCCATACCATGCTGATAACTGATAGAAAGCAGCTGGCTTAACCAAATACCCACCTCGGGGTGTGTCAGTAAAATTTTCTCCATCATCGCTAACGGAATAACCTGTACCGTCATCGCATCATTCGCAATAACTGAAAACTGACTTGGCGTCTGAGTCAGAAACTCAATTTCACCAATAATGGTATCACTGACAAAACGCTGCCCGAGACTGAAGACTTTTCCATTATCGGCATGGTAATGCATGGTGTACTCACCCAGCATTATCCAGTACAACGCTTTTATCTCTTCGCCCTGGCGTAAAATAGCTTCGCCAGGGCCAAACTCTTTTTTTTTAACGGCGCCGATAGCACCGCTTCACGCAGGGTTTGATAACCTCGCAGAGCATGTTGCTGAAGAGTATTCATCTATTCCGACCTCCGACATATAAAGCCGTTCACAGTTAACCCGAAATCTGAGCTTATTGCTCCCATAGCGAATATTCCAGCAGAGCTATGCCCTCTGAAAAAATAAGAGCGAAAAATGAAATAAGAAACTGCCCACGCGTATTGTCGGCATTCTACCTTTCCGGCAAAGAGTTAACTCTGTATCGGAGACCTAATTCTGGTGAAAAATCAATTTTGTGATCCCGGTCGGGTAGACCCGGACATTTGCCTTTTTCTCAATCAGCGACTCTTTCTAATGTACTCCTGAACTCAGTGAGGAGAGAGAGTCTGATGACACCACATATTAATGCCAGTCCAAGTGATTTTGCTGAAACCGTTATCATGCCCGGGGACCCATTGCGGGCCCAGTATATTGCAGAAGCCTATTTAGATAATGCAAAACGAGTCTGTGATGCCCGCAATATGTTTGGTTTTACCGGTTACTACCGTGGCCAGCCCGTATCAATCATGGCACATGGCATGGGCGTTCCGTCCATTTCTATCTATACCTATGAATTAATTAATTTTTTTAACGTTAAAAAGCTGATTCGCATAGGAACCTGCGGTGTCATCGGTGAGAACCCTAATCTGCAGAATGTAGTCGTTGCAACCGGGGCAGGAACCTCTTCTTCGGTTAACCGCGATCGTTTTGGTGGCTATGACTATGCCGCCGTTCCTGACTTCGAATTACTGCGTCAGTGCTGGGATGTTGCACAGCGACGTAATATCCCAACCCATTTTGGTAATACTTTCACCAACGATCTGCTGTATGACAAACCCGAAGGCATGCTGCAGATATTAAACAAGATGAATATTATTGCCGTCGAAATGGAAACCTCAGCCCTGTTTACTGTTGCGGCACAGTATCGGGCAAAAGCACTGAGCCTGCTGACACCCTGCATTAATAGTCTGACAGGGGAAGAAGTCCCGGCTTTGCAACAACAAACCACACTAGACCAAATGATTGAGCTCGCTTTAGAAACTGCGGTTTATAGCGAGCATTCCATAAGGGCTCTTGAATGAAAAATACCACGTCAAAACCAGCCACTACCGCTCTGAAAGTTGAATCTAATGGCGTCAATGCTGTACCTGAATCTGAACGTTATGGTCATGCTTCCGGGCTTTTCCCTGTCTGGTTCTCATGGAATGTCTCTATTCTCGGCATCACCTATGGAATTTATGTTTACTCACTCGGACTGAGTGTCTGGCAGGCTATCAGTGCCGGTATTATTGGTTATTTGCTGTCATGCTTTCTGGTCGGTATCCTGGCCGTTGGCGGACCTCGCACCGGTCTGCCAACACTAACGCAGACGCGTTTTTGTTTTGGTTATCATGGTAATAAGTTCCCGACACTGTTTGCCTATATTTCAAATATGGGCTGGAAAATTACCCTGATTACACTGGCTTCGACCACTGGAGCCGCCTTAACCGCTAAACTATGGCCGAGTATTTTTGCGCTGGCCGATGGTCAGCCAGCATTAGTCTGTGTTCTAGGCTGGTTTGCTTTGATCCTGGCATTAACCCTGTCAGTCGCTGTTTATGGCCATCAGTTGATTATGCAAGTTGAGAAGTACATCGCCTGGGTCACCGGCTTAATGAGTATTGTCTTTGTGTTCTTAATCGTGCCACATATTCACTGGGACAAAATTGGTCAGACCGCTGTTCATGGGGACTTATTCACCTGGATTGGTGGTGTCGTACTGGCGATGACCATGGTGGGGCTAGGTTTCCTGAACTACGGTGGTGATTTTGCTCGTTACTTACCGAGTAAGACGCCAGCCTCAAAGGTCATCTTCTGGACGACTTCAGGTATCGCTCTGCCGGTCAGTATTTTACTGATGCTCGGCGCTTTCCTTGCTGACAGTAACCCGGCTCTCAGTGCCGCGGCGGCGAACTCTCCGATTACCTCTTTAACAGATTTACTGCCACTCTGGTTTTATGTGCCTTTTTCGATTGTTATTATCGTCTCTCTGCTCTCTGCTGCCATTACCGGAGTCTATAGCTCAGGGCTTGCCTTGCTGGCGATGGGGATCCCTGTCAGCCGTGCGGCTACCACCACGATCAATGCGATTATTATCGGTTTGGGCGCGTTTTACCTGATGTTTATCTCAGATTCATTCCTTGCCACTTTCCAGTCGTTCCTGGTAGCTATTGGCGTTGTTATGGGCTCGGCAGGAGCTATCCAGCTCGTCGATTTTTACCGACAGAGACGTCTGGGCTGGGAAGTAGTCATGGCGAATAGAGCGGGTTACGGTGGCAGAAATGGCCGCTGGACTGCACTGCTCTCCTTATTGATTGCCACTATTGTCGGGACTGGCACTATAACTTCGAGCGACCCTTATATTGCTCATTTGGTCGGTTTCTTGCTAACACCAGAAACACGTGACAGCGTATTCGCTTCAGCAAGCCTTGGAGTCATTGTTTCGATGATGACAGGAGCTGTTATCTACGCTTTTCTGACTTATGTGCTGAAGATAGAACTGCCGGGCATTAGTGCCGAGGAAATGGTACGCAGTAAGAAGAACGTTCTGGAGAAACAGCCGGTACGCTGATGTCCCTTATCCCTTGATGAAACAGCTATCTATCAGTCGGTATCAGTTTTCTGATATCGGCTTTTTTATCTTTCCGGTAAAAAAAAACACCGAAGAGAAACTCTTCGGTGTTTGTCTGCTGTCCATTGTTGTTCTGCAAATTTTGCAGAGAACAATTAACGCTTGGAGAACTGAGGACGACGACGTGCTTTACGCAGACCGACTTTCTTACGTTCAACCTGACGAGCATCACGGGTAACGAAACCAGCTTTACGCAGTTCAGAACGCAGAGACTCATCATATTCCATCAGCGCACGGGTGATACCGTGACGGATAGCACCAGCCTGACCAGAGATACCACCACCTTTAACAGTGATGTACAGGTCAAACTTCTCAACCATATCAACCAATTCCAGCGGCTGACGAACTACCATGCGGGCAGTTTCGCGACCGAAGTACTGTTCTAAAGAACGTTGGTTAATGATGATTTTACCACTGCCCGGTTTGATAAAAACACGAGCTGCAGAACTTTTGCGGCGACCAGTGCCGTAGTATTGATTTTCAGCCATTGCCTATAATCCCGATTAAATGTCAAGAACTTGCGGTTGCTGTGCCGCGTGGTTGTGCTCGTTGCCTGCGTAAACTTTCAGTTTACGGAACATAGCACGGCCCAGTGGACCCTTTGGCAGCATGCCTTTAACCGCGATCTCAATCACACGCTCAGGATGACGAGCAATCATCTCTTCAAAGGTCGCTTGTTTGATACCACCGACATAGCCAGTGTGACGGTAATACACTTTATCAGTACGCTTATTGCCAGTTACAGCAATTTTTTCTGCGTTCAGAACGATAATGTAATCACCAGTATCAACGTGCGGAGTATATTCCGCTTTATGCTTACCGCGTAAACGGCTAGCCAATTCAGTAGCCAGACGACCTAAGGTCTTACCAGCAGCGTCAACAACATACCAGTCGCGCTGTACGGTTTCTGGTTTAGCTGTAAAAGTTTTCATTAAAAGCTTACCCAATATATAGTTACACGTTGGTGAACACCCAAACGCTTAAAATCAGTTGAGGCTCACACGACATTGTCCAGCAAACCTACCCCTTCGAATAGCCTATGCCGGCACGACAAAAGTTTTGGGAAAAAAACTTTGGTTGTAACGTGGGGTCGCAAGATTATAGAGAAGTCGCTGTCAAAAATCGACCCTAATTTATCCTTTCTTCTCTAAATAAATATTTAAGGCATATGCTCCAGGCGTAAATACTCCTCACTTTGCATTTCTTGTAGCCGCGATAAGCACCGCTGGAATTCAAATTTAAGCCTTTCACCTTGATAAATATCGAAAAGATCGGTTTGTGCAGAAACAATCAGTTTGACATGCCGTTCATAAAATTCATCCACCAGCGCAATAAAGCGCCGGGCTTCATTTTCGTTCCTGGTATCCATCACTGGCGCATTAAACAGCATCACCGTATGGAACTGGCGCGACAGGGCAATGTAATCATGCTGACTACGGGCATCGACACACAGCGTTGAAAAATCCACCGCCAGGGTTTGGTTCGCGATACCCAGTGTTGCTAACGGCCGATGGTTAATCTCTATCACGGGCCCGGCCTCACGTGGTGTGCCTGTCAGTGCGGTGTAAAGTTTTTCCATCTGCCCGTTCGTCTGCTGATTAAGCGGTGACAGCCAGATATGTGCCTGGGTCAACGTTCTCAGCCGGTAATCGATACCTGCATCGACATTCATGACATCGCAATACTGTTTGATAGCCTCGATTGCCGGTAAGAAACGAGCCCGTTGCAAGCCATTACGATACAGCTCATCAGGAGGAATATTCGATGTCGCCACTAATGAAATACCCCGGGCGAAGAGTGCTTTCATCAGGGTACCTAACAGCATGGCATCCGTGATATCCGAGACAAAAAACTCATCAAAACACAAAATATCGGTTTCAGCTTTGAAACTGTCCGCCACTTTCTCCAGCGGATCGCTTTGGCCCTGCAACTGAGTCAGTTCTTCATGAACCCGTAACATGAAACGGTGAAAATGCAGCCTTAACTTACGTTCACCAGGCAAGCTTTGGAAAAACATATCCATCAGCCAGGTTTTTCCCCGGCCGACACCACCCCACATATACAGACCCCGGACGGGCTCTTGCACCGCCGAAACGCGACTTTTACCCAGCAGTTTGCTAAATCGTACACGCAGGCTGTCTGCCGCGGGCTCAGGTTTTTGTGAGGTAAACTGCTGCCATATTGTATCCAGTTGGGTTATGGCATTCAGTTGCACATCATCAGGCTGATAATCACCTTGTAACAAGGTTTGCTGGTAGCATGATAGGGGAGAGATATTTTGCATGGTATCCTAGTATTTCCTTTAAAATCGGATAGCTGTTTACTACAGTTGTCGAAAAAAGGCCGTTCTACCCTAAGCGAAGCTGCGGCAAGATTCCACTTCTCTTAAATTAACGGTTATAGTGGCTAAAGTACCCAATGGAATCACAAGACAACGGGAGATGTTCATGACTTGGGAATATGCGCTTATTGGATTGGTTGTGGGCCTGATAATTGGCGCCACTGCGATGCGTTTTGGCAATCGTAAACTGCGCCAACAACAAAACCTTCAATATGAACTGGAAGCAAGCAAAAAAGAACTTGAAGAATATCGTGAAGAGCTTGTCAGTCATTTTGCACATAGTGCAGAGTTACTGGACAAAATGGCCGGTGATTATCGCCAGCTTTATCAGCATATGGCAAAAAGCTCCAGCAGCTTGTTGCCGGGTATGACCGCAGAAACGAACCCGTTCCGCACGCGTCTTAATGAATCAGAAGCAAGCAACGATCAAGCACCGGTTCAGATCCCACGCGATTACTCGGAAGGTGCTTCTGGTTTATTGCGTAGCGGAGCAAAACGCGACTAACCTGCATCTTGCTCGGGGGATTTAGCAGCCCTGGTGTTATCTTCATTCAGATAGTTGGATTACAGCTTGTCTGTGTATCGGCTATCTGAATTCTGTATCTGGAAGTCATACTATCGCAATCTATATTGTGTCCCCTTTTCTTATTGTTATGAGAGCCTGCATCTAATGAAAAAACAAATACGGCTGTTAAGTGCATTAGCGTTAAGTATCGGTGTGACACTCAGCGCTTCGCCTCTGGTTTTTGCATCAACGTCGACAGATGTCCCCTCACAACAGCAAGTATTACCCAGCCTGGCTCCGATGCTTGAAAAAGTTCTTCCTGCGGTTGTCAGCGTACAAGTTGAGCGCAGCGCACCTGCTGCGGGTCCTGAGTTAGCAAACCCATTAAGAAAACCGCCGCGTGGTCTGGGTGGCTTAGGTTCAGGTGTCATTATTGATGCCAAAAATGGTTATATCCTGACCAATAACCACGTGATTGATGGCGCAGATAAAATCAAAATTAAACTCAATGACGATCGCGAGTTTGATGCCAAAGCTATCGGTAGTGATAAGCAAAGTGATATCGCTTTGCTGCAGTTACAAGATGCTAAAGATTTAAAAGAAATTAAGGTGGCTGATTCTGACGCTCTGCGGGTCGGCGATTTTACGGTTGCAGTAGGCAACCCATTTGGCCTTGGGCAAACGGCAACCTCAGGGATTGTTTCTGCGCTGGGGCGTAGCGGGCTGAATTTAGAAGGGCTGGAAAACTTTATTCAGACCGATGCCGCCATTAATCAGGGGAACTCTGGTGGGGCACTGGTTAACCTCAACGGTGAACTGATTGGTATTAATACCGCGATACTGGCCCCTGGCGGAGGTAACGTCGGTATTGGTTTTGCTATTCCCAGCAATATGGCGCAAACCCTGGTTAAACAGCTTATCCAGTACGGTGAAGCTAAACGTGGCTTACTCGGAATTAAAGGCACAGAGCTGAATGCTGATATTGCTAAAGCGTTTAAACTCAATACCCAGCGCGGTGCCTTTATCAGCGAAGTGATTCCTGACTCTGGATCGGCAAAAGCGGGCGTCAAAGCGGGCGATGTTATCACTAGCCTGAACGGAAAAACGATTCAAAGCTTTGCTGAATTACGTAGCAAAATTGCCACCACAGAACCCGGCACCGTGGTTAAACTCGGTCTGTTACGTGATGGAAAACCACTTAACGTCGACGTGACTCTTGATAAGAGCCCGGAGTCGACTATCAGCCTGGAGTCCGTTTTACCTGCACTACAGGGAGCTTCATTCGGTGATGGCCAGTCAAAAGACGGAACGAAAGGTGTTCTGCTGGAAAATGTAGAGAAGGGTTCACCTGCGGCGTTGATAGGGTTGCAGAAAGATGACGTTATTGTCGCGATTAACCGTGAACCGGTCCAAAATCTGGTAGAAATGCGTAAAATTATAGATACCAAACCTGCCATTATTGCCTTGCATATTATTCGTGGTGACAACAGCCTGTATATCATGGCGCGTTAAGATTAATCGCGAAACGGGCATGTCAGCTCAGCCTGCCCGTTTCACTTATGCTACTCTACCGTCCTCTCTGATAACTTAATAAAACGCTATGCTTCTGAAGATACTTCGTTCAGTGGTGATAGGGTTAGTCGTTGCTGGTTTATTGTTATTCACAATACCTTCACTCCGGCAGACAATTAGCCCGCTTACCCCATCAGCCTTTGACAGCACCGATGAAACCCCGGTGAGCTATAACTCGGGAGTACGTCGTGCAGCTCCAGCTGTCGTTAATGTCTATAATCGCAGCACTGGAAATAATGGCCAGCCAGAATTACATATAAAAACGCTCGGCTCTGGCGTGATTATGGACGCCCGCGGCTATATCATAACCAACAAACACGTCATCAATGATGCCGATCAAATCATTGTTGCACTGCAAGATGGCCGTATCTTTGAAGCCTTATTGGTCGGTTCTGACAGTCTGACAGACCTTGCAATATTAAGAATTGATGCCACTAATCTTCCCACTATCCCTATCAATAGCAAACGACAGCCGCATATTGGTGACGTAGTGCTGGCTATTGGTAACCCGTATAACCTCGGTCAGACCGTAACCCAGGGGATAATTAGTGCTACCGGACGCATAGGCCTGAGCACTTCTCGCAGACAATCCTTTTTACAGACTGATGCCTCGATTAACCGGGGAAACTCTGGCGGAGCACTGGTCAACTCTCTGGGTGAACTGATTGGTATTAATACCCTGTCATTTGATAAAAGTAATGACGGTGAAACGCCTGAGGGGATTGGCTTTGCTATTCCAACCGCACTTTCAACCAAAATCATGGAAAAGATCATTCGTGATGGTCGGGTGATCCGCGGCTTTATCGGTATTAACGGTATGGATTACGCGTCACGAAATCCATCGGCTACCGGTATTGAGCGACTACAAGGCATTATGGTCGGAGAAATTACAGAGAACGGGCCAGCTGCTAACGCAGGTATCCGCGTCAAAGATTTGATTATATCAGTTAATCATAAACCGGCTATTTCGGGGCTGGAAACGATGGATCAGGTCGCAGAAATTCGCCCGGGCTCTGTGGTTGACGTTGAAATCATGCGCGAAGATAAAAAGCTGACTTTGCCGGTTACTATTCAGGAATATCCAGAAGGTTGATTTTCAAACATAAAAAGGGAAAAACAGTGTTTTTCCCTTTTTATTTTATTATCAACGCTGAAAACAGATTTGCCTCAGCGTTGATAAGATTAAGGCTTACTTCACAAACTCTTCGCCCAGCTTGATGTCACTCTTCAGAGTATCCAGCATACCGGTCAGAGCGTCTTGCTCATAAGCGCTCAGGGTACCAATGGCTTGATACTCTGCAATACCGTTTTTACCTAACAGCAGTGGCTGAGAGAAGAAACGGGCATATTTGCCGTCACCTTCTACATAAGCACATTCAACGACATTGCTTTCACCTTGCAGTGCGCGCACCAGCGACAGACCAAAGCGTGCAGCCGCTTGTCCCATGGACAAGGTTGCTGAACCGCCACCGGCCTTAGCTTCAACCACTTCAGTACCCGCATTCTGGATACGTTTAGTCAGGTCAGCGACTTCCTGCTCGGTAAAGCTTACGCCTGGGATCTGGGACAGCAGAGGCAGAATAGTCACGCCTGAGTGGCCACCGATAACCGGAACGTCGATTTCAGTTGGTTTTTTACCCTTCAGTTCCGCAACAAAAGTATTTGAGCGGATAATATCCAGGGTAGTTATCCCGAACAGTTTATTCTTGTCGTAAACGCCAGCATTTTTCAGTACTTCAGCAGCGATAGCGACAGTGGTGTTCACTGGGTTAGTGATGATTCCGATTAAAGCTTTCGGGCAAGTTACTGCCACCTGCTGAATCAGATTTCTCACAATACCGGCATTCACATTAAACAGGTCTGAACGATCCATACCTGGTTTACGTGCGACGCCAGCAGAAATCAAGACAACGTCCGCACCTACCAACGCAGGTGTTGCGTCTTCACCAGAGAAACCCTGGATTTTCACATCGGTAGGGATGTGGCTCAGATCAACCGCAACCCCTGGGGTTACCGGTGCGATATCATACAGAGAGAGTTCTGAACCTGAAGGCAGTTGGGTCTTGAGTAGAAGGGCAAGCGCCTGGCCAATACCACCTGCCGCGCCGAGGACTGCAACTTTCATCCTAAAACTCCTTATTATGGGTAGCTAAATCATGCCGTAACTTCCTGCGATGGCGACCATAATCCTGAGAGGGGGTAATTACAATTATTTCGTTGCAAGATTGCGATAGATTACAAATCCTGACGACGTTTTACTGCACTTACTTTCCAGGTGGAATAACGCCAGGTCACGACCTGATGTGGTTTATATCAACCGCGATTACATTACTCGTCTGGAGACATCAAAACAACATCAATTTAATAACATTTGGTTTACTTTAATGCTTATTTTGAAGTCGTGAGCCAGGCATGTTCGTCGATAACAAAATCTGATAAGATTCCTCGTTTCTATAAGATTTTTTCACCTGGCTTTACCATTCGCTATTTGCATAAAAATTCATTAAAACGCATAATAATTTTCTTTATCGCCCTTCTGTCAGGTGAATAATGCGTATTCCTTCAAAACAAGATGAATTAGTTAAAGCTTTCAAGGCCTTGCTTAAGGAAGAGAAATTCAGTTCGCAGGGAGAAATCGTCCAGGCCTTGCAGAATGATGGCTTTGAAAATATTAATCAGTCCAAAGTTTCTCGCATGCTGACCAAATTTGGTGCGGTACGGACACGTAATGCAAAAATGGAAATGGTCTACTGTCTGCCAGCAGAATTAGGGGTACCCACCACCTCCAGTCCGTTAAAGAATCTGGTTCTGGATATCGACTACAACAGTGCTGTGGTGGTGATTCATACCAGTCCTGGTGCTGCTCAGCTGATTGCCCGTTTACTCGACTCCCTCGGTAAATCCGAAGGCATTCTGGGCACCATTGCTGGAGATGATACGATTTTTACCACACCCACCAGTAGTTTCTCGGTGAAACAGCTTTACGAAGCGATTCTGGTCCTGTTTGAGCAAGAATTGTAAATTATTCTGCTATTCCCGCCATCAGACATGGCGGGGAGCCCGTTTCTATCACTTCACTCAGGCATTAATAAGCGTGTGCTGATATTTATGTAATATCAGACTCAGACGCTGCACCAGCTCTATGGTCTGCGGTGGCGCTGACCACTGCTGTAATTTTTCCTCATAAACATCCAGCTCGGCCAGCAGCAGTAAGTATTCACGCTGCCGTTTACTGTCATTATTCGCTGAAATAACCCGGTTTGCCGTTTTGCGTAACTGACGATGAAAAGCCGATAGCTCTCCATTGACCGGTATTGCCACATCGCGCAGGCGCTGATGCAGAATTATCAGCGTCAGTGCCAGACGATAGCGGTCAATATCGCCAGGAAAGCGGCTCAGTAATAAGAAGAGCTGCTGATACAGAGCAGGCAGATGGTTCTCATTACGGCGTGTTTTATTGGTCGTCAGAGCAGAAACCGCCGCCGAGACAAATTGATTAAGCAAGGTGCGCCCGGTTCTCTCTTGCGAGTTATCACGAACCAGCAAAATAACCATCAGCGCCAGGACACTACCGACGATTTGCCCCAGAGCGCTATCAAGGAAGGTACTGAAATGGAAGGTCATCGGGTTATCCAGCACAATGATATTAATCGTCCCCGCCAGAGCACCAAGAGAGCCAAGCCGCCGTTTTTGTACCTCAATACCGATGAAGAAACCGAGTAACGCCAGGCTGATACAGAGCAACAGAAAACTTTGCTGGGTCGAAGGCAGAATAACCAAAAAGTAAAATGCCCCTATTGGGAGTGCGGCTAACATACCGTAGACAAAATCCAGCGCTACCATACGAGGGTTAGGCAGACGCATGGCCAGCGATGTCACAACGGCTATCATGACCATCGCCCCGCTACCCGAGGTCCAGCCGGTCCATAACCAGAACAGGCTGCCCAGCATGCAAGAAATAGTGGTTCGCCAGAAGTTGATCATCGCGTGATGCCCTTCGGCAGACTCGACTTTGATGACCACTTCGTCCTGTAAAATTTCCTCTTCTACTCTGCTTATCGGGGCATGTGTAATAACGCCCTGTTTTAGTAATAAATAGCGCGTTGATGCCCCTACCCAGCTACCGATCGATACCGGAGTAGACTTCTCTCCGAGAGCGGAAATGAGTCGACGGAGTTTTTTCAACTGCTTATGGACATCTGCAGCCGTTTCTACTTTAGTGGCAAAGACTTGCCTGAGAGAAGGAGTGATATCAAGCGGACGTAGATTCTGAACCAGAAAGGTTTCACAAGCCTGAGTAATTTGTGTCAAGGCAAGGGTATTAATCGCTTTAAGACGACGGTTAGCACGTTCCCAGCGCGAAGACTCCATCTGCAGATTACTGCGCATACCGTTTAATGCTGTCACCCGGCGAACCAGATTCCCCCAGCTTTTATCGATTTCGTCTTTATCTTCATGAGCAATACAGAGCTGCATCAATCGATACTGCTCCACCAGCAAGCTATCCAGCTCTCTGTCTATTTCTTGTTTAATCGAACGCGGGGAAAAGAGCAGGTCTGCAACAATGGCGCAGACAATACCGATAATTATCTCACTGCAACGCTCGATAGCGAATTGCGGGGTTGTGAGCGGTACGGTATGGATACTAATGACAATGATTAAAGCGGTATAGCCAGATAACCCCCAGGCATAGGAGTTTTCGACACGTACCAAAGATGAAATCCAGGTACAGAAACCTGCCCATAAACAGCAGGCCAGTAACATTACAACTGGCGCTCTAATCAGTGAAATAATAATAATTAAGGCAGCGGCACAGCCGATAAAGGTCCCGACAATACGCAACATACCGCGATAACGAATCGCCCCGGAATAAGGCTCACCACCGGCAGCAAAAGCAGGCCCGGCCGCAACCAGTGCCGCCGTCAGCGCTGCCCAGCGCGGGGTCTCAAGGTTGAAATGAAAACCAATGAAAACCGCCAGTACAATGGCAAAAGCCAGCTTAATCGCAAAGCGAATATGTAGTGTAGAAATCTGATACATACTTAGCTGACTCAACCGATCTCACGAATGCGGTGCAGAAGCTTCATAAAAAATGAATCATGCTCCGTATCCAGATCTTGTTTCTCAGTAACGACCACCGTCGCAGTGGTTCCCGCAGGATAAAGAATTCCCTGTTGCTCATCGAGATGAATTCTTACCGGAACTCGCTGGGCCAGACGTACCCACTCCAGATTAGAGTCTATACTCGCCATGCCTTTGGCATCACTCACACTGCTTGAGTTAGCGACCCCGGCAGAAATACTGTCCACAGTTCCGCGTAAAATGCGGTTACTTCCCAGAGGAGTGATTTGTACCCGATATCCCGGACGGATGCCGTCAAGCTTCGTCTCTTCCATATAGGCCAGAATATAAAATGAGTTCTGTTTGACTAAGGCAACAGCCGTGGAACCCCGGGTAATAAACTCGCCGGCATAGACATTCAGGTTGGTTATCCAGCCATCAGCGGGAGCACGAATGATAGTACGTTGTAGATCCAGAGTAGCAACGTCGCGCAATGCTTGTGATTTAGCTAACTGATGGATAGCGGTTTGCAGTACGTTATTGGACTGATCTATCTCTTCACGCGATATAGCATTAGCGCCGAGACTATTACGCCTGCCCGCTTCGCGGCGTTTTTCCGTCACTAAAGCCTGGTAATAATCGACGTCGGCCTGTGCTTCGGTTAATGCTTTTTGATAGCGATCTCTGTCGATGACAAATAACACCTGATCTTTCTTCACCAACTGATTATCGCGAACATTTACTTCGCTGATAAGACCAGAAACATCCGGTGCAATGGCAATAATTTCAGCAGAAAAGCGGGCATCACGCGTCCAGGGCGATTCGGTATAAAACGCCCATGCGCGAAAAATAGCGATGAAGGCCAGAACCACCAGCACTAAAGTTATCGCAGGACGAGAGATGTTTTTTACGAAAATTTTCACAAAGACCTCAAGCAAACAGACGCGAAATCAAATAAAAAAGGCAGCAATACAAGGCGGTATTAAATAGTGCCGGATGCCAGACAAAGTCATAAATACCGGTCGGGGTCAGCAACCGGCGAACTATCCAGAATAGTGCCAGCGACAATATCAGCTCGAAAAATATTGGCGGAAAAGAAAGGCCAGATATTACGATGACGGGAAACAGACTCATTTTAGACCTGAAAGATAGTGCTGGAGGCAGGACGCTCGACAGCAGTTTACAATAAGAAACAACTTGGAATTAATCTAAGATTTGGTTAACGCTACGTTAATTACACTATAGTAATGTAATGAAAAACCTGTTATCCACGAAATGCTATATAAATCAATTTTTGTGCCATTGCATAGCGAAAAGGCTAAAAATAGAGGGATTTTGAGAAATTTGAGATTATTTACTACTAAGACAGGAGCAGGGGCGAAACTCAATCCGCCCCATCAGTGCAGAATCAGGCAGTTCCACCGATAGTCAGGTTATCCACTTTCAGGGTAGGCTGGCCTACTCCCACTGGCAGACTTTGCCCCTCTTTTCCACAAACACCGACGCCATGATCCAGCGCCAGATCGTTACCGACCATAGAGATCTGCTGCATCGCTTCGATCCCGGATCCTATCAAGGTTGCCCCTTTAACCGGTTTCGTCACTTTACCATTTTCAATCAGATAAGCTTCAGAAGTGGAGAAGACGAATTTACCGGAAGTAATATCTACCTGGCCGCCACCAAAATTCGGTGCATAGAGGCCATATTCTACCGATTCGATAATTTCCTGCGGAGTAGACTTACCTGCCAGCATATAGGTGTTGGTCATGCGCGGCATCGGTAAATGCGCATAGGACTCACGACGACCGTTACCGGTCGGCGGCACGCCCATCAGACGCGCATTCATCTTGTCCTGCATATAGTTCTTCAGGATACCGTTTTCAATCAGCACGTTGTACTGACCCGGCACGCCTTCATCGTCGATAGCGATTGAACCACGGCGATTCGGCATTGAGCCATCATCGACAATAGTACAGAGCTCTGAAGAGACCAGCTGACCCATTTTTCCGCTAAAGACTGAAGTACCGCGACGGTTGAAATCGCCTTCCAGTCCATGACCGACGGCTTCATGCAGTAATACGCCAGGCCAGCCTGCACCCAGAACCACTGGCAGCATACCCGCAGGGGCGGCAATAGCAGACAAATTCACCAGAGCCATACGCACGGCTTCTTTTGCCCAGGCATCAGCACGAACTTCACCGTTAACGTTTTCCAGGAAGTACTCGTAGCCGAAACGACCGCCGCCGCCGGTTGAACCACGCTCACGTTTCCCTTCATGCTCAACCTGAACACTGACCGATAAACGGACTAACGGGCGAATATCCGCGGCCAGTGTGCCATCTGTTGCGGCGACCAGGATAAGCTCATAGACACCTGTCAGACTCGCAGTCACTTCTTGTACACGGCTGTCGGTAGCTCGCGCTACGCTATCAACACGCTTCAGGATATCGAGTTTTTCTTCACGGCTCATACTGGTTAACGGATCCACGCTGGTATAGAGCGCACTGTGCTGTACCGCACCTAAGGTTTGGGTACGTCCATTACCCTGCTCGCTGACAATACTGCGTGCCGCATGGCTGCTTTGTTCCAGCGCCAGCAGGCTAATCTGATCTGCATAGGCAAAACCGGTTTTTTCACCGCTGATGGCACGCACACCTACTCCCTGGTCAATATTGTAGGAGCCATCTTTAATAATACGGTCTTCCAGTACCCAGGATTCATGATAGCTGGACTGGAAATAGAGATCGCCATAGTCAAGACGACGCTCTGATAACTGACCGAGAATGGAAAACAGATCTTGATGGGTTAAGCCATTCGCAGACAGCAGTTGCTCACTTACCAGGTTCAGACTCATCGTTTCGCTACTCTTATTACTTATCGCTCAAGGCGAAAAAAGGTGGAACTTTGGATAGTTCAAAATAGCAGGTGGCTTTGATAGCCGTTACTGACATGCCATAAAAATGGAGGACATCAGCCCACTGACAGCAGTCCTGCATATTTGAAATATAATGAATATAGCTTTTGAGTGTGTGGTTATTTTCCACTCACTGCAAATTATCTGTCTTCGCCGATTTTCGGCTGACGAAGTACTTCATCGACTTGTGGTTTATCCATCGGGCCAGTGATGCTGTAGCGCAGGATGGAAACTTTGCTCCATAATGGGCTCAGTACCTTACTCGCCGCAAATACCGCAGCACCTACAATAGGGTTGACCGCAAATGCCGTCGCTACGCTGACGGTGGCAGATATTTCCGGGGCGACAAGTGCTTCAAAATTAAGCTCACGTCGCACCAAATCCATTTCGCCTTTAATCGCGATATCCGCTTCCAGGCCGTCTACCAGTGTATCATCGGTATGGAAAATACCGTCTTTTATCCACGCGGTGCTATTGATACTGTCGTAGTAGAAACCGCTGCCAAAAGTATCTCTGAAATCAAAACGTAATTTACGCAGAAGCGCATCAAAACTCACCAGACGGAGTAATTGCCCCGCGCGGCCCGTGCCGACTGATTCGATTTTGCCACGCCCAAGCGACATTTTCAAAATACCACTGAGTGAGCTTTCATCAGGTGTCCATGGGACATCGCGCCAGTGCAAATCGTAGTTTACATCAAAAGAAGATTCCTGGAGCGGAATGCTCACACCAAAGAAACTGGCTGCCTGACCCACTTTCTGCCCGGTAAGAGTCCCTTTAAGGGCGGTACGAATACCACCAGGTTTATTGACCCACTCCCCCTCGGCGGTTAACCGGGCAAATCCGGCTTCTATCAAACCGTTTTCCAGCTGTAGGGTATCGCCTTTAACTATTAAATCGGCGTCAATACGCCCGTATTTTTGTCCCCATAACCAGCACTCAGCACAGCGCAGATCCACACTAGGCCAGCCGCGGAAATCAATAGTGGATGATGAGGACGGGCTGGTATCAGTGCTCTTATCGCTCTTCATCGCCCAGTCAGGGTTATAGTAGAGATAGCTGATACTGGCCTGCCATGCGGCATTTTTGTGCATTTCCAGCGTAGCGTTAAGTTCACGCCCTTTAGCCACCACTTTTGTTCCGCCAGACGTCGGCTGTGTCGTCAGACTGACGTCATGCCACTGCTGCCCGCCTAACGCTAACATCGGCGTGTTTAATGTCACCTTCTGCGGTAACACGATTCTGTCATTGGTAGCCTGGGCTTTATTCTGGTCTGATAAGCCAAGCCATTGTTCTCCGGCGATAGCAGGCAGATAGAGCTCGATACTGTTTGATTCAGGCAGTGCCGGTATACTTTTACTGCCAGAAGCCCAAATAGCGCTATCAAGCTTCAGATTTTTACTAAGCAACCAGCGGCTGGAAAAATGGTTTTCTGCACCCGCATTTCCGCTCAAAGTGAATTCTTTTAACGACCCTTTGACGACAATATTTACCGGTAAAGCGGTTCCAGCGGACTTACTTAATGGTGCAGGTAAGTGACTGCTTACATTCTTCAGATTCCCTGCCAGACTTACCTGATATTTAGCATCACCACGATAAGGGAGCGAGATATCGACCTTACCCGTCCAGCCCATACGACCGCTGAGTTTCTGGCTGATATCATCAGGTAATACATCCATCTTGCCAGGCTGCCAGTCACCATTCAGATTGACATTGATTTGATAATCTTTTTCCCCCGTTTTGGTGGAAAAATCAATATTGACCGGCTGGTTAAACCAGGTTGCCTGCAAAGGCTCACTGCGTAAATCACCATTAGCAAAGCTAAACTTTCCGCTTAAACGATGCAGCGTACTTTCCAGGGGCTTAATCAGAAGATCGTTGTTCTTCAGAGTGACGTCGCCTGTGGCCTGAGCCATTTCACCATCAAGCGGGATATCAAGATGTAAGCGAGCATTCACATCGCCGCTAATTTGCAGCTCATCAAGTGCCGCCGCCAGTGAATCGTCAAGAGGCGTATCTTTAAAATAAGGCCCCACAGCTGCACCCGGGCCATTAATGTCGGCATCAATCAGCAGTTTTTCTTTATCATAATCAGGAATATTTGCCGTTAGGTTGCGTGCGGTAACACCACCCAGTGCCACCTTATCCGCACTCATCCAGAGGCCCTGATTAAGAAAATCAAGGGTGATATCCAGGTCTTTCAGTGCCGGCCAGTCGGGCTGAAAAGCATAGGTCGCCTGACGCAGGGGAACATACACCTGAAACTGACCTTCATTTCCCTTGAAAGGGAATAAACCAGGATCGCCACCAAATACCAGGGTCGCATTATCCGACTGCCCGCCCTGGATTGCACCGCTCAGATAATCAGTGAGATCTTTACCCATCAGATTTTCCGGGAAATAACG
Organism: Klebsiella sp. BIGb0407; assembly: GCF_024807845.1. Lineage (GTDB taxonomy): Bacteria > Pseudomonadota > Gammaproteobacteria > Enterobacterales > Enterobacteriaceae > JGM124. The sequence goes on along the minus strand of NZ_JANUEQ010000007.1, from coordinate 29,145 downwards.
CCAGGCTTCTGCGCCATTATTGGTCTTAATTCCGGCCAGAATACCTAACCAGGGTTCACCCTGCGTCGGCTGCAGATAACGAAAATCACCTTTTGCCCAGACAGCGAGTGCCTGAACATCAATATTTTTGCCCTCAAGCTCGAAGCCTTCAGCATCTTTTTTCCACAGTAATGACGCCGAACCTTTGGCTATTTCCAGGGGAGCACGAAATACCGTTTCATAGGGCATTTTGCCATCAACAACCAGGACATCCAGTTTGCCATTCATCACGCTACCGCTCAGGGTTCCGGATAAATGTTCAACGCCAGGTACCAGCTGCCATTGATTCCAGCTGACATTATTCCAGCTCGCCTGCATCCGCGTCTGGTCTGGATGGGCTAATGGAATATCCAGGGCCAGCACAGAAACATGTCCTTTCGGCTGCATGGTTTTCCAGACTTTTACTGCATCAGGAGAAAAGCGTGTCGCAATGGGCATTAATCCATTGAAGCTGGCAAGTTCCATATTACTGGCACGGACGCGGAGTTCATCTCCCTGGGCTTTGTCTTGTCCATTAAGCCACGCAAGCTCGAGCCTCCCTTTTGGCCAGGCACTCTCATCAAGGGTAATATTGGTATCCGGGATAACCAGCTCCCAGCCCGAAGATTCACGACTGATCTCTGCCGTCAGATTATCGACGGAAAGATGGTGTTCAGTATTATCTTCACTTTCCCAGCTAGCTCCACCTTGTTTCAGCCAGATATTACCCCCGCGGATTTCCCCGCCGTTGATATCCATCCAGCCTTCAAGACTAAAACGAGCGCTTTGCAGAGAGAGGTGGTCGGTCATCCAGCGGCTGAACCAGGGTTTAACATCGACATCATCGGCTTGTAGCCAGATTTTACCGCTATCCAGCAGCCCATTTTCGTCCCGCAAGTCTAAACGAACATTGGCAAATCCATGCTGTCCGTTAAAGCTCGATAAACTCACCGTACCCTCAGCACGGTGGCGACTCTGGTTATTAAGCCAGGTAAGCTGCGGAATAGAGAGCTCCGAGCGCTGTCCTGAAAGCGTCAGGAAGCTAAAGGTACTGTCACGAAGATCAAAGTGATCGAACTGACGTAAGAAGAGATCGCTGATTTTGCTGGCTTCCAGCCCGTCACCGCCCCCTCCAGCATCTATCGGGGTATTGATATGCATTTGCAGCTGATAAAAGGTAAGATCGCGAAACTGCCAGCGGGCATGCAATAAACTTTGCCAGACATCCAGTGCCAGAGTAACGCGCTTAATACTCAGTGAACCTCCTTCATTCAGAGGGGCATGAATATCTTCAACATTGAGGGTAGGACCAAAGCTTTGCCAGCTCGCTTCAAGATGGCTGGCTCTAACAGGCACACCCGTTGCCTGCTCTATTTTTTCCAACAGAGCAGGACGCCAGGTATCCAGATGCGGCAGTACTAATCGTAGAGCACTGACCAGCAGCGCCACAATCACAATCAGTCCCACGCCAGTAAGCAGCAGTATGCCTGGCAGTTTCCTCACATCATTCTCCTTGTTATTACAGCGTAATGCACAAATCTCAAGGGAGGATTCACATCATAACCACATCAAACTGCTCCTGATTATAGAGCGGCTCTATCTGTACTTTTACCTGCTTGCCAACAAAGATTTCAACCTCAGCCAGAGCATGAGATTCATCACTTTTTAGCGCTTCACCGACGGCAGGAGAAGCATAAACCAGGAAACGATCCGAGTCGTAAGCATGGTGAACGCGAACTACTTCACGCATGATTTCATAGCAGACGGTCTCAACGCTTTTAACCGTACCACGGCCATGGCAGCTTGGACATTCATTACACAGCACATGCTCAACGCTTTCACGGGTACGTTTACGGGTCATTTCGACCAAGCCCAGCTGTGAAAAATTGCTGATCCCGGTTTTCACCCGGTCTTTACTCAGTGCCTGCTCAAGAGAATGCAGTACTCTGCGGCGGTGATCTTCATTACTCATATCGATAAAATCGATGATGATAATCCCGCCGAGATTACGCAGCCGTAGCTGGCGAGCTATCGCTTGTGTCGCTTCGATATTGGTATTAAATATTGTGTCATCAAGATTACGGTGGCCAACAAATGCCCCGGTGTTGATATCCACAGTCGTCATCGCTTCGGTCTGATCAATCACCAGATATCCGCCAGACTTTAGCTCGACCTTACGCTCCAGAGCGCGCTGGATTTCATTTTCAACATCATAGAGATCGAAAATAGGCTGACGACCGCTGTAGTGTTCTATTTTACTGGTCATTTCCGGCATATATTCAGCCGTGAACTCCAGTAAGTAGTCATAGGTTAAGCGTGAGTCAACACGGATCCTGTCCAACGCCGCGTCAGCAAAATCACGCAGTACGCGCTGTGCCAGCGCCAGTTCACCGTACATCTGATAGCGAGTCTGATTACGCTTTTTACGTTCGCTGACCTTGGTCCAGACCCGTTTAAGGTAGGCGGCATCAGAGGCCAAATCTTTTTCACATACGCCTTCAGCGGCAGTACGGATAATAAAGCCTCCCAGCTCGTCGCAATACTCGCTGACAATACGTTTTAAACGTTCGCGTTCTTCTTCACTGTCAATGCGCTGAGAGACACCCACATGCGAGGAGCCGGGCATAAATACCAGGTAACGTGAGGGTAAAGTGATATCGGTCGTCAGTCTGGCACCCTTGGTACCTAAAGGGTCTTTGACCACCTGCACCATTAAGTCCTGCCCCTGGCGCACCAGCTCTGCAATATCTCGAACATGGAAGTTCTTTTGCTCTTCCCCGGCGACGCACTCAGTGTGAGGCATAATGTCGGATGCATGGAGAAACGCTGCCTTATCCAGGCCAATATCTACAAATGCCGCTTGCATGCCAGGCAGTACTCTACTCACACGACCCTTGTAGATATTTCCGACAATCCCACGACGTGATTCACGTTCAATATGGATCTCTTGCAGTATTCCGCCGTCAATATAAGCAACCCGCGTTTCTGATGGGGTCACATTGACCAATAATTCAGCCGTCATCTTTTCCTCGTCGATTCCGTAACGCGTGAAAATCACTCAGCAATTCATTTGTTTCCACCAGCGGTAGTCCCACCACTGCATGATAACTGCCATTAATTTTTCTGACAAAAGCGCCACCGAGGCCTTGAATACCATAGGCACCGGCTTTATCCATAGGTTCGCCGCTAGCGATATAGTCAGCAATATCCTGTTCCGACAAATAACGAAACGTCACCTGAGTGACTACCAGACTTTCCAGCACCTGGTTCCTGTCAGCAACCGCCACTGCGGTCATGACATTGTGTTGTCGTCCGGATAGCTGGCGCAGCATATGAGCCGCCTGTTCGATACTCTGCGGTTTTTCTAATATTTCGCCTTCGAGTACCACGATAGTATCAGCGCCAAGAACAGGAAGATCCCGCTTAGCCATGACCACTCCCGCCTGGGCTTTTTCACGAGCCAGACGCCGAACGTACTGTTCGGCATTTTCATGCGGCTGTCTCTGTTCCGTAATACCCGGAACTATCTGCTCAAAAACCAGACCCAGTTGAGCCAGTAGTTCTTGACGACGTGGCGATCCTGATGCCAGATATAACGTAATCATAATTACCTTTATTGCACAGCGAATTGTTGGCGAACTTTACGCATTAGCAGGAAAATCCACGGCCACAAAATACCGTTAATCGCACTGCTCCAGAAAACAGCGGGCTGGAAGGCGACGTTGGCATTTAAAAAACCTGACCAGAAAACAATCAGATTGGCTACCAGTGATAACAAAACCACCACTAACGCTTGCTGCCATAAGGCAAGATTACGGAATAACTGGTATTTCAGCGTCACCAGGTAGGCCACAATACTGAGTGCTAATGCACGTACTCCCAGAGTGGAACCGCTGATTAAATCCATAATCGCGCCCATCAAAAAACCGGTTCCGACATTAACACGATGCGGTAAAGCCAGGATCCAGTATAGCAGTATCAGCAATACCCAATCCGGCCGGTATAATTTCAAATCATCCGGCCAGGGCATAACTTCCAGCAGCAGGGCAATAAGAAAAGAGATCCAGATGACCCAACGCCCCTGGCTGCGATAACGACCCACTAGCGGCTCCCTGCTGGCACTGAGGTACGAGGTGTATTTCCCCCGTTAGCTGCCGGAGCTGGAGCAGGAGTCGGCGCAGGAGGCCCCATCGCATCAGCAGCGGGTAAGACTTGCGGCATCATTTGCATCAAACGTTCGTTGGCTACACGATGAACTTCATGAGGAGCCATAGGCGTCAGACCCTCTTTGTCAGCGCCCCACAGCAGCAGCAAATAACGCAAGCGCTGCAATCCTGCGGTTGGACGAGCCTGAATAACAGTATAAGCACGCTGCGTATCCAGTTTAACTGAAGACACGACACCCACCGGATAACCTTCCGGAAAACGTCCTCCCAGCCCTGAGGTCACCAGTACATCTCCCACACGAATATCTGTATTGGCAGGTAAATGTTCAAGTTGTAAATCATCCGTACAGCCCGTCCCTGAAGCCAGTACCCGAATATCATTACGCAATACTTGAATCGGCAGTGAATGCGTGGCATCGCAAATCAACAGTACCCGGCTGGTGAACTGTGCCACCGCTATAACTTGACCGACTACGCCTTTATCACTGATAACCGGCTGGCCTTCATAGACACCATTCGCACTGCCTTTATCAATAACCACCTGATCGCTATAGGGATCGCTCACCGTAGAGATGACCTGGGTGACCATTTTTTGCTCGTCCTGACGTAAAGGCGAACCGAGCAGTTCGCGCAGACGAGTATTTTCCTGCCGATACTGGCCGAGCATCAGCAGTTCACTGTTCTTCAGGATCAGTTCCTGGCGTAAAACACGGTTTTCACGTTCCAGCTGACTACGTGAAGTTAATGTCTGAGACACATTGTCGAGTAATTCACGAGGGCCGTTAGAAACAAAATAGAAAGGACTGACAGCAGTATCAAGATATGTTCGAATTTGGCTGAACACCCCTAAGCGACTGTCGGCAATAATGACCCCGAGCGCGACCAAAACCGCCAGAATAAGGCGAATTTGTAGCGACGGGCCACGGCTAAAAATGGGCTTCATAGGCTATGCGTATTCCCGAACCAACAAGCAAGGGAAGCCGTCAGGCTCCCTTGTACCGAGGCTGTTACTCTTCGCTAAACAAGTCGCCACCGTGCATGTCGATCATTTCCAGAGCCTTACCGCCACCACGGGCAACACAGGTCAATGGATCTTCTGCAACTACTACCGGGATCCCCGTTTCTTCCATTAACAAACGATCGAGGTTACGCAGTAACGCTCCACCGCCAGTTAACACCATACCGCGTTCAGAAATATCAGACGCCAGTTCTGGAGGACATTGTTCCAGCGCAACCATCACCGCACTGACAATACCGGTCAGCGGTTCTTGCAATGCTTCGAGAATTTCATTCGAGTTCAGAGTGAAGCCACGCGGTACACCTTCAGCCAGGTTACGGCCACGCACTTCGATTTCAAGGACTTCATCACCAGGATAAGCGGAACCGATACCATGCTTGATACGTTCTGCAGTCGCTTCACCAATCAAAGAACCGTAGTTACGACGTACATAATTGATAATCGCCTCATCAAAGCGGTCACCACCAATACGTACTGAAGAAGAGTACACCACGCCATTCAGGGATATAACGGCAACTTCAGTGGTTCCCCCACCAATATCGACAACCATTGAACCCGTGGCTTCAGAAACCGGCAGTCCGGCACCAATAGCCGCAGCCATAGGCTCTTCAATTAAGAAGACTTCGCGAGCACCAGCACCTTGAGCTGACTCACGAATCGCACGGCGTTCAACCTGAGTTGCACCAACAGGCACACAAACCAGGACGCGCGGGCTAGGGCGCATGAAGCTGTTGCTATGAACTTGTTTAATAAAATGCTGAAGCATTTTTTCGGTCACGAAGAAGTCAGCGATAACACCATCTTTCATCGGGCGAATCGCCGCGATATTACCTGGTGTACGGCCTAACATCTGTTTGGCTTCATGACCCACAGCTGCAACGCTTTTTGGTGAACCGCTCCGGTCCTGGCGAATTGCCACGACGGATGGTTCATTCAATACAATGCCCTGTCCTTTAACGTAAATCAGGGTATTCGCAGTACCCAGGTCAATGGACAAGTCATTAGAAAACATGCCACGAAATTTTTTCAACATACTAAGGGATAATCCTGAAAGCTGGGGCAGATAAAAATCCGCTTACTTTAGCAACCACTCGTTGTAGCGACAAGGCGGAAAAATGTTCTACAACGGTGAAAAATAGTACAGTTTGCTACAGTTATTACATTTCTGAAACATTCAGTCAAAACGCGCGCAAAAATTCAGCAAACATGATGAAATAAACGTTTCGCTCACAGTAACAAACCGATTTAAAACGGCTGCGATAATCTTAAGGCAGGCATGCGTGTCCCCTTAAGATGCAGTGGGCGTTATTCTACGTGAAATAATGTCAAACGGCAGGTTAAACCGAGTATCTTTGAGAATATTTTTTCACGTCATTGTCGAGTAACTGTGCAGCAGCAATAAAATCGCCTTGTGCGCCTGCCACACCATTATCCATAAGGGTCTGCCATTCACTCAGCGTCCTTACACCTGAGGCATACACATGAGCACGCGTCCCAAGACATGCTTCAACTAAACTCTGCAAAAACAGCTGATTCTCTGTCTGTTTCCCAATATTTCTCACAACAGCAGGATGCAGTTTAATCAACTCGATATCCAGAACCTTAATATAAGAGGTGCTGGCCACCGTTAATCCCGCGTGAATAACCGCTATCTGCCCACCTAATGCTGTGATGAGTTTTATTATCGGACGTAACAGACTGATGTGTTGACATACATCTTCCTCTGCAAGTTCAAAAATAATCCGCGAACGCAGTGATTTTTCACATTGCATCAACGAATTTCGTATCCAGTCCTGAAAAGAGGGACGGATTATTGACTCAATAGAGACCTGAATCGCCAGGGTTTCTTCCGGCCAGAACCGCAGCAATGGCAGCAGGCGTGAGATAATCAGCTGGCCATATTGCTCAGATAAACCAAACTGTTCAACCATTGACATGTATTCATCAGACAGTATCTCCTGCTTACCATCAAAAATACGGCACTGGATATCGCGATGAACCACAATCCCCTGACGATTAACAACCGGGGTTTGATAAAATCGCGGCCCCCCTTGTTTTAACGTTTGCTCCAGCAGAGTACGCCATTTCACGCTCCCTCGTCCGGTATCAGGCAAACTCTCATCATAGACACACCAGTTATTTGCGCCCTGTAACACCGCGTTCCGGGCAGCAATCTCGGCCTGCTCCATAACCTGTTCTTTGGTTTGCCCGTTGCGCCAGGCACAGATGCCGATATGCAATACATTATCTTTATCGACAATGCGGGTAGAGGGTAGAGCATCAACCTGATGGAGTAACTGACTGGCAAAGCCGTTGGCTTCTTTCAAGCTACGATGCGGGAGTAGTACTGCAAAATCATTACGAAAATAACGCGCCAGAATCGCACCAGGATAGCGCATCATAAATGTCGATAGCAGATTAATCAGAGCGAACTGATAGTCCTCAACAACCTCACCTCCCCAAAGCTCTCGCAGGTGCTCAAAATCGGGCAGGCGCAGGATCATGGCCATACCATGAACGTCAGCTTGAGCATGCTCTTCTAATAATATAGAGAGTTGGTTATCAAAAAATTGTCGATTACGGAGGCCTGTTTTAGCATCCTGAGCCGCAAAAGCACGAATTAACGCATCCAGACGGGTACGTTGTTCATTCGCTACCTGTAAGTCAGACAGAAGCACATCTAATGCCTTGCTCACTGAATGTGGATATTCCGTAAACATCCCCTTTACTTCGGCACCCCGCTCACCTTCCAGAATTTTACTCGCCCGCTCTTCCAGTCGCTCCTGCCCCACTAGCGCACCCCTTAACCAATACAGGAACCACAGTAAGATAAAAATGGTAATGACTATCGCAGCAACAAAAGGGGTAACTGGCAACAGCGAGTGAAAATAGCTCGCAATCACATCATGATAAGTCAGGCTAATACTCATTCCGGGATGATGAATTAAATGAATAGTAATATTACGCAGGTCACTATCAGGTACGTCAGATAAAAGATTAGCGGGGATCCGATATCTGAATAACTCACCGTTTTCATTATTCAGGCGAATTTCAGTGATATCAGACTGCATCATCTCTTCATTAAGCCAGGACTCAAGTGTTTCGGGAGAGGCTGAAACTAAATGAATGTCAATCATTGATGCCACAGCGGTCACACGCTGCTCTGTTTTCTCCTGGATCAGATATAAAAAGCTCAATGAACTGCCCGCCAGGATAACAATTACTGTTAACCCGGTTAGCAATATCATGAAAAATGAGAGCTTTGTTGTTAATTTCATCCTGATACTAACCCTGATAAGTAAATACAAAACGTACTATCATCGACCCTAACCACAGATTAATTACGGTAGATAAATCTAAAAGCAGTCAAATATAGCGAGAATAATCGGCACTTTCATTGAGATGAGTCTTCATTGCATCCCAGTATTCAGTATAGATTGCTAAGTCTGTTTACAATGTAAAACCCCTCAGGAGTCAACCATGCAGGCATTAATACTGGAACAGAATGAAGGTCAGACCCATGCCGAGGTAAAAACGATTGCGACCTCGGCACTCCCCGAAGGCAATGTCATCGTTGATATTGATTACTCCGGTTTGAACTATAAAGATGCGCTGGCCATCACCGGTAAAGGAAAAATCATCCGTCAATTCCCAATGGTTCCGGGAATTGATTTCGCAGGCTCAGTTCACAGTAGCGAAGATAGCCGCTTTCAGGTCGGGGATCCTGTCTTACTGACCGGGTGGGGCGTCGGGGAAAATCATTGGGGTGGTCTGGCAAAACAGGCCCGCGTCAACGCCGACTGGTTAGTCCCTATGCCGGAGGGACTGGATGCACGGAAAGCGATGATAATCGGTACCGCTGGCTTTACTGCGATGCTCTGTGTCATGGCGCTGGAAGAAGCAGGCGTTAGTCCGCAAAGTGGTGAAGTTATCGTGACCGGTGCCAGCGGCGGTGTAGGCAGTACCGCGGTGGCGTTATTGCACCATCTGGGATATCAGGTGGCTGCGGTATCAGGCAGAACCAGTACTCATTCATATTTGCAGCAACTGGGTGCCGGTCGTATCCTCGAGCGTGACGCATTCTCCGACTCCCGTCCGCTGGAGAAACAGACTTGGGCTGGCGCTATTGACACGGTCGGCGGCAAAGTATTAGCCACCTTACTGGCACAGATGAATTACGGCGGCTGTGTTGCGGCTTGTGGTCTGGCTGGTGGAACGTCATTACCAACGACTGTAATGCCGTTTATTCTGCGTAACGTGCGCCTGCAAGGCGTCGACTCAGTGATGGCACCTGCCCCACTCCGCCAGGCTGCCTGGGAACGTCTTGCCAGGGAATTACCAGAAAGCTTCTATCAGCAAGCAGCGACTGAGATTACACTCGACCAGGCACCTGAGTATGCTGATGCAATCATAAATAATGAAATTCGTGGGCGTACGGTAGTAAGAATCGACTAATCGATAACCCAGATCCGGACTGATTCAGTTCGGATCTAAATTTCAATTTTTCGTGACATATTCGCCAACACGCCTCATCTCCCCCATGCTAGGGTTCTTGTATTGAGGAGAGCATCATGAAAAAAGTCACCCATCTTAACGAAGCTGACGTTACCTCCGAGTCTGTCTTTATGATGAAGCGCCGCCAGGTGCTGAAAGCATTAGGGCTGAGTGCCGCTGCTCTAAGTTTGCCACAGCCTGCTCAGGCTAATCTCTTATCCTGGTTTCAAGGTAATGACCGTCCTCCTGCTCCAGCTGGAAAGCCGCTGACCTTCAACCAGCCAGAACAATGGCAGTCAACGCTTGCCCTGACCCCGGAAGATAAGGTGATGGGATACAACAATTTTTATGAGTTCGGGCTGGATAAAGCCGACCCTGCAGCCAATGCTGGATCACTTAAAACCGATCCCTGGAAGCTCACCATCAGTGGCGAAGTGGCTAAACCCGTGACGCTGGATTTCGATGACCTCCACCAGCGCTTTCCGCTGGAAGAAAGAATTTATCGCATGCGCTGCGTCGAAGCCTGGTCGATGGTGGTCCCGTGGATAGGCTTTCCACTCAGTAAGCTATTAGCGCTGGTCGAACCGACCAGCGATGCCCGATATGTCGCTTTTGAAACGCTGTATGACCCAGAGCAAATGCCAGGGCAGAAAGATCGCTTTATCGGCGGGGGTCTGAAGTATCCTTATGTAGAAGGATTGCGGCTGGATGAGGCAATGCATCCTCTGACACTCCTGACCGTTGGCGTCTATGGTAAAGCCCTGCCACCGCAGAATGGTGCACCGGTACGTTTAATTGTTCCCTGGAAATATGGTTTTAAAGGGATTAAATCGATTGTCAGCATCAAGCTAGTACGTGATATTCCCCCTACGACCTGGAATATGGGCGCACCGAATGAATATGGTTTTTACGCCAATGTGAACCCTCATGTGGATCATCCGCGCTGGTCTCAGGCTTCAGAAAGATTCATTGGCTCCGGTGGCATATTGGATGTAAAACGCCAGCCAACACAGCTGTTTAATGGCTATGCAGATCAGGTCGCATCTTTGTATCGGGGCCTTAATCTGAAGGAGAATTTCTGAATGCGTCTGACCGCCAAACAGATATTCTGGCTTAAAATCCTGTTGCATCTGGCGGCATTCTTGCCGCTAGTATGGTTAATCTATGCCACTAATCAGGGAGCACTGAGTGCCGACCCGGCCAAGGATATTCAGCATTTTACCGGCCTGATGGCGCTGAAATTACTGCTGGCAACGCTTGCGGTCACGCCGCTGGCGCGTTATGGCAAGCAACCGCTACTGATACGTACTCGTAGATTACTGGGAGTATGGTGTTTTGTCTGGGCTACGCTACACTTGGTTAGCTATTCAGTGCTGGAATTAGGCATAAGTAATCTTAATTTGCTTGGAAGCGAATTGGTGACGCGTCCCTACCTGACCATCGGGATTATTTGCTGGCTGATTTTATTAGCACTGACCCTGACATCCACACAGGCGGCAATGAAACGTCTGGGTGCTCGCTGGCAAAAATTGCATAACTGCGTCTATCTGGTATTAATCCTGGTACCTGTGCATTTTATCTGGTCAGTGAAGGTATTATCTCCGCAGCCTCTGCTTTATGCTCTGGTTGCACTGGCGTTACTTGCCTTACGTTACAAGAAATTCCGCTCCTGGAAACGCTAGCAACATCCCCCGCTATACTGGACTCATCACGAGAGCCCCGTATACTGTTTTAGGGTGGCTATAGATAATCTTCCCTGATAAGACCAGTATTTAGCTGCCAAAAGCTACGAAATAGATATAATATGCGACTTCTGTTTTTCCCGGGTCTCATTTTTTGACTCTGGAGATGACAATCAGACAAGTTCAGTATATTTTGTCTGTTACTGGCTAAATTGCAGGAGATGGCGACACGATGTCGTGTAAATTTAACATTTTACTTTTGAATGGCCCTAACCTGAATATGTTAGGAACTCGGGAGCCAGATAAGTATGGCAGCCTGACATTATCAGAAATTGTTAATACACTTGAGACAGAGGCCAGGGCCTTAGACGTTGCCTTTGACCACCTGCAGTCAAACGCTGAACATGTGTTGATTGACCGAATTCATCAGGCTAAAGGCTCCATAGATTTTATTCTGATTAATCCGGCCGCATTCACGCATACCAGCGTCGCGCTGCGTGATGCCTTGCTGGCGGTGGATATTCCGTTTATCGAAATTCACCTCAGCAATGTGCATGCTCGTGAACCGTTTCGCCATCATTCGTATTTATCAGATAAAGCCGTTGGGGTAATCTGCGGATTAGGCGCCGATGGCTATTCATATGCACTTCAGACAGCGGTAAAACGCTTGTCAAAATCCATCTAAACAAGAGTACGGAACTGACTCATGGATATTCGTAAGATTAAAAAACTGATTGAACTGGTTGAAGAATCTGGCATTTCTGAACTGGAAATCTCTGAAGGTGAAGAGTCTGTTCGCATCAGTCGTGCGCCGGTTAACACTGGCTTCCCAGTGATGCAACAGGCTTATGCTGCACCTATGTATGCGCCACAACCAGGTCTTTCTCAGGCTATCGCACCTGCTGCGGCTCCAGTTATGGAAGCGCCAGCTGCTGCAGAACTGAGTGGCCATATCGTACGTTCTCCGATGGTCGGTACTTTCTATCGTACCCCAACTCCAGACGCGAAAGCGTTCGTTGAAGTTGGTCAGAAAGTCAATGCTGGCGATACCCTGTGTATCGTTGAAGCAATGAAAATGATGAACCAGATTGAAGCGGATAAGACTGGTGTGGTGAAAGCCATTCTGGTTGAAAATGGTCAGCCGGTAGAGTTTGACGAGCCGCTAGTTGTCATCGAATAACGAGGCGAACATGCTGGAAAAAATTGTCATCGCCAACCGTGGTGAGATTGCATTGCGTATTCTGCGTGCCTGTAAAGAGCTGGGCATCAAAACTGTTGCAGTGCACTCAACCGCAGATCGCGATTTGAAACACGTATTACTGGCAGATGAGACGGTCTGTATTGGTCCGGCTCCTTCGGTAAAAAGCTATCTGAATATCCCGGCAATTATCTCTGCGGCAGAAATTACTGGCGCAGCGGCAATTCACCCGGGCTATGGTTTCTTATCTGAAAATGCCAACTTTGCAGAGCAAGTTGAACAATCTGGCTTTATTTTCATTGGCCCTCGCGCCGAAACTATCCGCCTGATGGGCGACAAAGTTTCTGCTATCGACGCCATGAAAAAAGCGGGTGTTCCTTGTGTACCGGGTTCTGATGGCCCGTTAGACGACGATACAGATAAAAACCGTGCCCATGCCAAACGTATTGGCTATCCGGTCATTATTAAAGCGTCTGGTGGTGGCGGTGGTCGCGGAATGCGTGTCGTACGCAGCGATGCTGAACTGGAACAATCCATTACGATGACCCGTGCGGAAGCAAAAGCTGCTTTCAACAACGATATGGTCTATATGGAGAAGTACCTCGAAAACCCACGTCATATCGAAATTCAGGTACTGGCCGATGGTCAGGGTACGGCTATTTATCTGGCAGAGCGTGACTGTTCTATGCAACGTCGCCACCAGAAAGTGGTTGAAGAAGCACCAGCACCAGGAATTACTCCTGAGCTACGTCGCGCGATCGGCGAGCGCTGTGCTAAAGCTTGCGTGGATATTAACTATCGTGGTGCGGGAACTTTCGAGTTTCTGTTTGAAAACGGCGAGTTCTATTTCATCGAAATGAACACCCGTATTCAGGTTGAGCATCCCGTGACAGAAATGATCACCGGCGTAGACTTAATTAAGCAGCAACTGCTGATTGCTTCTGGTAAAAAACTGACCATTAAGCAAAAAGACGTGCATGTTAAAGGTCACGCTGTGGAATGCCGTATCAACGCAGAAGATCCTAATACCTTCCTGCCAAGTCCGGGAAAAATTACCCGTTTCCATTCACCGGGTGGTTTTGGTGTTCGTTGGGAGTCACATATTTATGCGGGCTACAGCGTTCCACCGTATTACGATTCAATGATTGGTAAACTGATTTGCTATGGCGAAACACGTGAAATTGCAATTTCTCGTATGAAAAATGCCCTGGCAGAACTGATCATCGACGGTATCAAAACCAACGTTGAATTACAGATGAAGATCATGAACGATGAAAACTTCCAGAAAGGTGGAACAAATATCCACTATCTGGAAAAGAAACTGGGTCTCCAGGACTAAGTTTTCATTCGATATGAATAATGTCAAAAAGGGCCGGATGCTTCCGGCCCTTTCCTTTCTGAACTCCCATCTGCAGCGATAAGTACTGTCGTCTGCTACCAATGCACGAGACTATCATGGATAAGCGCTTTGTTCAGGCCAACAAAGAAGCGCGCTGGGCGCTCTGGCTAACGTTGCTATATCTTATGGCATGGCTGCTGGCCGCCTATTTACCCGATAATACCCAAGGTATAACCGGCTTACCGCACTGGTTTGAAATGTCCTGTTTACTGATCCCACTGGTATTTATTTTACTGTGCTGGTTAATGGTCAGAGTATTTTTCCGCGATATGCCGCTGGAGGATGATCATCATGCATAACGAAGTGATTCTGCCTCTGATAGCTTATCTGTTAGTCGTATTTGGGCTTTCAGTTTATGCCATGCGCAGACGTCGTACCGGCACCTTCCTGAACGAGTATTTCCTCGGCAACCGCTCAATGGGCGGGTTCGTACTCGCAATGACACTGACCGCGACCTATATCAGTGCCAGTTCATTTATCGGCGGACCGGGCGCTGCGTATAAATACGGGCTCGGCTGGGTGCTGCTGGCGATGATTCAGTTACCTGCTGTCTGGTTATCACTAGGAATATTGGGTAAGAAATTTGCCATTCTTGCCCGTCGTTATAATGCCGTTACGCTTAATGACATGCTCTATGCGCGTTACCGCAGCCGGCTACTGGTCTGGCTGGCAAGTTTCAGCTTACTGGTTGCCTTTATTGGCGCTATGACCGTCCAGTTCATCGGTGGGGCGCGGTTACTGGAAACGGCTGCGGGTATTCCCTACGAAACGGGATTATTGATTTTTGGTGTCACTATCGCACTCTATACTGCCTTTGGTGGTTTTCGTGCCAGCGTACTCAATGACACCATGCAAGGCATTGTCATGCTAATTGGCACCATTTTATTGTTAATCGCTATTATCTATGCTGCTGGCGGTCTGCATAACGCGGTCGAGACGCTCGAGCGTATTGATCCGAAACTGGTTTCCCCTCAGGGAGCGGATGATATTTTATCTCCGGCATTTATGACCTCTTTTTGGGTTCTGGTGTGCTTTGGTGTCATTGGTTTACCCCATACAGCGGTACGTTGTATCTCTTATAAAGACAGTAAAGCGGTTCATCGGGGCATCATTCTCGGCACTATCGTGGTGGCTATTCTTATGTTCGGGATGCACCTTGCTGGCGCTTTAGGCCGTGCGATCATTCCCGATCTCACCGTACCGGATCAGGTGATCCCAACCCTTATGATGACGGTGCTACCGCCGGTCGCTGCCGGGATCTTTCTGGCAGCCCCCATGGCCGCTATCATGTCGACGATCAATGCCCAGTTGCTGCAATCATCTGCCACTATCGTGAAAGATCTTTATCTGAATATTTGTCCGGATCAGGTCAATAATGAAACACGATTAAAGCTTCTTTCTTCTGCCAGTACCTTGATCCTCGGTGCATTGCTGCTCCTGGCTGCATGGCGACCACCAGAGATGATAATCTGGCTTAATCTGCTAGCCTTTGGTGGGCTGGAAGCGGTATTCCTGTGGCCACTGGTGCTTGGCCTCTACTGGGAGAAAGCCAACGCAGCAGGTGCCCTAAGTGGCATGATAGTCGGTGCAGTGCTGTATGCCGTACTGGCCAGTTTTGATATTCACTTTTACGGTTTCCACCCGATCGTTCCTTCACTGTTACTCAGCTTGCTGGCATTCGTGGCAGGTAATCGTTTTGGGCAGGACGTTCCTGAATATCCCATTGTTTCAACTACTGATAAATAAAGAGTTTCGCTATGCCATGGATCCAACTGAAAATAAATACCACCGGTGGACATGCCGAAGATCTCGGTGATGCGCTAATTGAAAGCGGGGCTGTTTCGGTCACCTTCCAGGACACCCATGACACGCCCGTATTTGAGCCTCTGCCTGGAGAGACGCGTTTATGGGGTGATACCGATGTTATTGGTCTCTATGATGCTGAAACCGACATGAAGGAAGTGGTGGCTATTCTTGAGCACTGTCCACTGTTAAGTCCGGATTTCGCCCATAAAATAGAGCAACTGGAAGATAAAGACTGGGAACGTGAGTGGATGGATAATTTCCACCCAATGCGTTTCGGCCAGCGTCTGTGGATTTGCCCAAGCTGGCGTGATGTTCCTGATAAAAATGCGGTTAACGTCATGCTTGATCCGGGACTAGCATTTGGTACCGGGACTCATCCAACGACCTCGCTCTGTCTGGAGTGGCTTGACGGTATCGATTTAACCGGAAAAACGATTATCGATTTTGGCTGCGGCTCAGGCATCCTGGCGATTGCCGCTCTGAAACTGGGCGCCACTAAAGCCATTGGCATAGATATCGACCCACAGGCGATTCAGGCGAGTCGTGATAACGCTGAGCGTAATGGTGTATCCGACAGACTTGAACTCTATTTACCTCAGAACCAACCGGCAGAGATGCGTGCTGATGTCGTGGTCGCAAACATCCTGGCAGGCCCTCTGCGCGAGTTAGCGCCCTTAATCAGTATATTACCTGTCCAGGGTGGCTTACTGGGCTTATCCGGCGTGCTGGCAACCCAGGCAGCAGGTGTATGCGAAGCCTATGAAGGTCTGTTTACGCTTGACCCGGTAGTGGAAAAAGATGAGTGGTGTCGTATCACTGGTCGTAAAGTTTAAGCCTAAAAAACCTGACCTTGTTGCGAACGAGTTTAGTAAAAATGAGAGCTCGTTCGCATAAAATAGCAAAAACTGTTCATTATTACAGCAAGTTATCTGCTATTGTTCTGCTGCTAAAATGCTTAATTACATGAATTTCCATGAAGATTTAGTTGATTGCAAATCAACCAATTTAACTCAACCAATTGATTTACATGGTGAATTTTAATTAATTTTCATGAGTCTGTGATGTCATTCGGGTGTTTTAAGCACATTGTTCAAAGTTTGGCCTTTCATCTCAGGCCAAAAATGCGTAATATACGCCGCCTTGCAGGCACAGTATGGTCATTTCTTAACTCATGCGCATCGGACATTACCAGCTCAGAAATCGGTTAATTGCAGCGCCTATGGCGGGGATTACAGACAGACCCTTCAGAACGCTGTGTTACGAAATGGGAGCAGGTTTAACCGTTTCCGAGATGATGTCTTCTAACCCAGAAGTCTGGGTCAGTGACAAGTCTCGTTTACGGATGGTTCATGTAGATGAACCGGGTATTCGCACCGTGCAAATTGCAGGTAGTGACCCGGATGAAATGGCAGCAGCTGCATGTATTAATGTGGCTAATGGTGCCCAGATTATTGATATCAATATGGGCTGCCCGGCTAAAAAAGTGAATCGTAAATTGGCAGGATCGGCCCTGCTGCAACACCCGAGTCTGGTCAGGGATATCGTGACAACGGTGGTAAACGCAGTGGATGTACCCGTTACATTGAAGATTCGCACAGGCTGGGATCCGGAGCACCGGAACTGTGTACAAATTGCCCAACTTGCTGAAGACTGTGGCATTCAGGCACTGACAATTCATGGACGCACTCGCGCCTGTTTATTCCAGGGCCATGCTGAATACGACAGCATTCGGGAAGTTAAGCAGAAAGTTTCCATTCCGGTTATCGCGAATGGCGACATTACTGACCCGCTTAAAGCCAGAGCTGTACTGGACTATACAGGGGCTGATGCTCTGATGATAGGACGTGCGGCTCAGGGAAGACCCTGGATCTTTCGGGAAATCCAGCACTATCTGGACACTGGAGAGTTGCTTCCTCCCCTGCCTCTGGCAGAGGTTAAGCGCTTACTCTGTAGTCATATTCGGGAACTGCATGACTTTTATGGTCAGGCTAAAGGTTACCGGATTGCACGGAAACATGTTTCCTGGTATCTCCAGGAGCACGCTCCAAGTGACCAGTTTCGGCGCACATTCAACGCCATTGAGGATGCCAGCGAACAGCTGGAGGCGTTGGAGGCATACTTCGAAAATTTTGCCTAAACAGAAATAAAGAGCTGACAGAACTATGTTCGAACAACGCGTAAATTCTGACGTACTGACCGTTTCAACCGTGAACTCTCAGGATCAAGTAACCCAAAAGCCCCTGCGTGATTCCGTAAAACAGGCACTTAAGAACTATTTTGCTCAACTGAACGGTCAAGATGTTAATGATTTGTATGAGCTGGTTTTGGCTGAAGTAGAGCAGCCATTGTTGGACATGGTGATGCAATACACCCGTGGTAACCAGACCCGTGCTGCGTTAATGATGGGTATCAACCGTGGCACCCTGCGTAAAAAATTGAAAAAATACGGCATGAACTGATACTAATCAGTTAATCTGTTGATGGAAAAGGCGCTACTCGGCATGGGGAAGCGCCTTTTTTAATGTCTGTGATATGCCAGAGCTCTACCTCAAGTAAAATCATCATGTTATCGGGAAAACCTTACAACGCCCATCACTCAGTAGCACTTGCCTCGGAAATAATTTCTAAGGATTAATGGGTAAATTAATTAGAATCCATAACCATAAAATTCCAATTATATTTTATCTGTTAAAGGCTGATAAATATCTTTCTCTATTAATTTATTTATATTTTACACATGGTTATCAACTAAATTCCATTATTAATTTCCTTTGCTAATCAATTCCATTGGTCAATATATGGATTTTTATAATTTTAATTTCCATAAAGTAACAGAACTTATCTTTAAAGATATACTCGCCCTCCAATAAGTAAATTAGTATAACTCCTATAAGTTTATATTTTCTTGGAATCAACCCTATGATACATTCCCTAATGGAATAAGACGAATGGACACAAGGGAAAGCTAACTCGCAATAATTTATTGCTGGTTGATTCTTTATATTTCTTATTCTTCAATCCATTAATGAGGGAAATAAAATGGTTAAATCTTTAATATTACGTACGGCATTACTCGCTTCTGTTTCAGCTTTCACTATTAATGCCATCGCAGCAGAGAAAGTCACCTTGCAAGGTGTTCTGACCTCAACCACCTGTACTATTAATACCAACGGGGGCAAATCTACCCTCAATGTCGGCGTTTTTAATACCAAAGTCGGTGTGGCTGGAGCGAGTTTCTCGGGAGTGAATACCATTACTTCCAATCCTGTCGCTATGCCAGTTGCCTTAACCGGTTGTACGGCAGGCGAGGTTGGAGAGTTGGTGATTCAAGGCACCACCTCGACCGGTAATGCCGAACAGAATGTATTCGTGGCAGAAAGCTCTCAGCCAGTCGGCTTTATGATTGAAGACGCCGCAGGTAACGTCATTACAGAAGGCGTTCCACTGACTATTGGCGCAGCAGCTACCAGCGCAAGCTACACCTTTAATGTGGGTATGGCGACCACCACGCTAACGCCAGAGGCCGGTGCCTATAGTGCGCCAATTTTAGTGGCCTATATTGTGAACTAAATGCGTGGCTATTCAGGTAGGGCAGCAGGTTATTGCCCTACCTTCATGGATGAGTCTGATGAGGGAATAGTGCATGCGAAATATCTTACTCGCGGGTGGCTTGCTGTGGTTATCTGCGTCATGCTGGGCAGGGATATCGTTAGACGCCACGCGTATTATCTTTTCATCCACAGATGATACCTCCGGGCAAAGTGTCGGGATAGTCAGTTCCAGTGATTCCCCAACCCCCTATTTAATCCGCACACAAATTTTAGCCACACCCTATGGTGACCAGGGAGAGACTCCTTTTCTGGTAACGCCTTCGCTATTTCGTTTAGAGCCGGGCGCAACCAACCAAGTACGGATTATGAAAAAAAACGTCCCATTACCACAAGATAAAGAGTCGGTTTTTTATTTGCGGGCTATCGCTATTCCAGCCAGTAATAAAGCCCAGGCGGAAGGAAAAAATAATATTGGCGGTAACGTTCAAATATCAACGGGGAGTGTGATAAAACTCTTTTATCGCCCGGCGAATCTGGCAATGTCGCAACAGCAAGCGATGAGTTCTTTAATATTCACCCGCTCAGAAAATGGCGTTACTGTTTATAATTCGTCGCCGTATTATATTACGCTGAACTCATTAAAAATTGCTAATACGGTCATACCCATCAGCGTGAAGCAAGGTAATACGCTTATAGCCCCAATGAGCCGCCAGACCTATTCCCGAGCCCCTCTTCAAGGGACTGTGGAATGGATCGCAATTAATGACTACGGTGGTATGGGGGTATTTCATGGGAAGGTGCAATAACCTGATCGGGGGCATTGTGCTCCTTTATCTGGGAACGTCTTCGCTGACTTTTGCCGCCCAGACAGATATCCGCGCGGTTATCTCAGATGATATCGGATGTGAAATTCGTTTACCGGTCTCCCTCACCTTTACACCCCAACGCACGTCAGCATTTCAAGGAGCGCCTACGGCACGCGAGATTAAACCTTTACGTGCTGAACTTGCCTGTCCGGAAAAAACGACTCAATTAGTTCCCAGACTCAGCATAGAAGGCCATACCCCCTACGATACCGACACCATTTTTTTAGATGGGGAACCTAATGGAGTGGGATTTATGTTACGCCACGGGGAAGGTACAGCGCCCTCTTTGAATGATTTCTATGCTCCCGACAAAGCCATTAAACCTGGGGTGGCACTGTCATTATCGCCCTTAAATATCGCTAATCAGCATCATACCGAGGAGGTTTTTTGGGTAGGTCTGGTCGGACCGGTTCAAGGGAATGTATTACCGGGTAAGTTTTTTTCAGCACTTACTTTTAATGTTTTTTTTCAATAACTCACATTAAGGAAAATGTCAGGATGAAAATATTAAATAACAACGCTATACCACTTTGCCTGGCTGCCGTGGTCAGTGCATTGAGTATCACCTCACCCGTTTTCGCAGCCACATCAGCAAATACCACTATCACCGCCAATATCGTCGGAGGCTCATGTGATATTGCCGCCCCCGCAACGGTTTCTATTATGGATGGTGAGCCCATTTCCGCGGCCAGTATTACGCCAACCAGCGATATTTCGGACACCTTTGACCTGACTCTTAGTGGCTGCAAAGGGTTCGGGCTGACGCCTTCCATCAGTATTGTCGGGGATGCTGACAACGACTCTGGCACCCTTTTATTTGTCTCAAGCAGCAGCACCAGCAAAGGTTACGGTATTTTATTATCCACCACAGGTAACACTAATTTCTCCGCCAGCACCAACTTAGCGACCACTAAAAATATCGTGGCGGTAACAAAAACCTGGGACAGTACTATGGCAAGTACCTTGAATGGCACCATTCCCCTTAAAGCGGTAGTCAGCTGCGGAACCTGCACGGCAAGTACTCTGCAAGGCGGAGTACTCAATGCCTCTCTCACCTTTAATTTTGTCTATCAATGATGAATAACATCCTTACTTTTTGATAGAAAAAAATTTTAAAGCTGAGAGGCGATAAATGACGCTCATATACAAACGTTCTTTACTCACGCTCATCGTCGGGTTGCTACTGCCTGTCTCTCAACTTCAGGCGGCGGGACGTGCTGAGCAAGATATTCAATTTACGGCCACCTTTTATGGCGGAGGCTGTGATATCACCGCCCCGGCAGCCGTCACCTATAGCCAGGGCGTAGTTCCGCAGGACACTATCCCGGGTGAAAATGTGCGTAGCGATCTGTTGCTAAACCTGAGTAATTGCCAGGGATATTTTATGAAACCGATCATCACTGTGGCAGGAGAGACGCAGCTGATTAACGGTAAAACATTATTCGCCAATAGCAGCAGTACAACAATTGGCTATGGCGTTTTGCTCACCACCTCAGGCAACAGCGTATTTGCGGCAAATAGCAATTTAGCGGCGAACAAGGAGATAACGACAAATACATGGCCTGCAGCAGGTAGCGAGAATGTGGCGTCTCTTAACGGAAATTTGCTGCTCAATGCCATTTTAAGCTGTGGCAGCTGTCAGCCCGCCAACGTACGGGGAGGGGTATTGACCTCTAACCTCACCTTTACCTTTGTCTATAACTAGGACGGAAGCCTTGATGATTCTACCCCACTCTCCGTCACCTACTGCCAGGCTCTGTGCTCTTGTCCTGGCAACCGGGATCCTGCATACACCGATAAGTGACGCAAAAGGCGGATTACGTTTAGCGCAAACACGTGTGGTTTTTGACGCCCAGCAGTCTAATGCCAAAGCCATCATTATCAATAACAGCCCGCAAGTCTATCTGGTCAAGGCATCGGTGATGAATACCCCCGACGTTCAGGATATGACGGCATCACCCTTTATGGTCACCCCGCCGTTGTTTCGTCTGGAGCCGGAAAGCCAGCATACCGCTTTAGTGGTGCGCCAGGGTGCCACACAGCTACCAGCGGACAGAGAATCGGTTTTTTACCTGAGCTTTTTAGCCATTCCAGCTTCTGCCAAAACAGGTGAGCCCGAAGAAAATATGACGATGGCGCAAATATCGATTGGTATTCGCAATATCATCAAATTGTTTTATCGACCCGCGGCGTTACCTATGAACGCGGAGACCGCCTACAGCAAGCTGAGCTTCCGGCAAGCGGGTGGGCGAATTGAGGTAAGTAACCCCACGCCCTATTACGTGACCCTGGCTCAGGTGACGATCAATAAGCAACTGCTGGATGTCGGCCAGCATGACCCGATGATTGCCCCCTTTTCACAGCAGTCTTACCCATTTACCGGGCGAGGAACCCAGGTTGAATGGTCTGCTATCACTGACTTTGGTGATATGAGCCCCCGTTACCAGGGCAGTCTGGCATCAAAGGGAGAGGGAAAATGACTGAATCTGCCGTCAACTGGAAGATAAAAGCCAGTATCGGGGTGCTTTTGAGCAGTTTGAGTGGCTGGGCTCAGGCGAGCACACCGCAGGGAATGACCGGTATCACGCTACACAATACGCGGGTGGTTTACCCATCCACGGCTACCAACGGTGTGACCTATCAACTGACCAATAACAGCTCGGTGCCTTATTTGCTGCAAGCGCGGATACAGCCTTGGGAACCATCAGCAAATGAGTCATCACTGAAAGCTGGCGAGCAGTCTGATAATAGCCGGGCATTTATTGCCTTACCGCCGCTACAGCGCATCGATGTCGGGGAAACGGTCACCTTACATCTGCGATTAAAACAGCATGATTTGCACCCACAGGATCGTGAGTCGATAGCGGTCCTGGCATTAACGGCTATTCCTGCCGAGAAGCCGGAACAGACATCAACAACGCCACAGATGGTTATCGCCGTGCAAAACAACGTGAAACTGTTTTACCGCCCGGCAGCGCTCCAAAGGCCTGACGAGGAGACAATCAATAACCAACTGCAATTTGTACCAGCGACAAGCGACATCACGGTTAAAAACCCAAGCGCATTTTATGTCACCTTCGACCGATTATCCGTGAATCGTCAGGCAGTGGATTTAGGCAACACCCGGATGATAGCCCCCTACAGTGAACAGCGCTGGCCAATGGTTCTGGATAAAGCGCCAAAGAATATCGAATGGCAAGTAATTAACGATAAGGGGGGAGTCAGTGACAAAATTTATCAGAAACAGCTCCCTGAAGTTAAGCGTTAACCCGATAAGAAAAGGACGCCATTTTTATCTGCGACACCCTGCCGAAGATAGGCGGTATCGCAAACCGGACAGAGGTATTCCATGGAAATTTGCTGCAAAACAGCTGGGAAAAAAATGATAGATGGATTTTTTCGTTACCACCCGCTGGCCTGGTGCCTGATGGCGGCTGCTGTTCCGGCCTTCGCTGAAGATTATTTTGATCCGAGTTTTTTAGGTGTCTCCGGGGAGTATTCTGAGGTTGATCTCTCGGTTTTTTCGCGGGCGGGCAGCGTAGCTGAAGGTGAATATACCGTATCGGTGTTTATTAACCAGCAGGATATGGGGCAGTATACGCTCCAGTTTGTGAAAAACGCGCAAGGGCAAGTCGCACCTGAGTTAACGCCAGAGCAGCTCGAAACCTTTGGGGTCAATATGGCCCAGCTGCCGGCGTTAAAAGCCCTACCGGTAACAGCAGTGGTTTCGGATTTGGGTGCAGTGATACCGCAAGCCACCACTTCGTTAGACCTGGCACGGTTACGCCTCAATATCAGTGTGCCTCAGGTAGCCATGAAGCCTAATATTTCGGGCTATGTTGACCCCAAATTATGGGAAGACGGCATCCCGGCCTTAACGGCGAATTATAATCTCAGCGCAGGCCGTACCCGTAATAGCTATCAACAATCCACGACCGATAGCACTAATCTGTTTGCCTCGGTGCGTGCTGGCGCGAATGCAGGCGCATGGCGGCTGCGCAGTACCCTGACCCACACGCATTCTGAATACAGCGGGGCGCAGAATTATTCCCGCTCGGTCAATACCCAGACTCAGTTCAGCAATACGACACTAGCCCGTGATATTCAGGCGTTAAGGTCGAGTCTGGTGGTGGGGGAAACCTACACCCGCAATGATGTGCTCGATGGTATTCCCTTTAAGGGAATACAGCTGGTGTCAAATGAGCAGATGCTACCGAGCCAGCTACGCGGCTATGCCCCGGCCATTACCGGGGTGGCAAACAGTAATGCCCGCATCACCGTCCGCCAGAATGGCAATGTGGTGTATGAAACCTATGTAGCCCCCGGTCCCTTTAATATCAATGACATTCAACAGGCGGGTTTGTCAGGGGATTATGATGTCACTGTTACCGAGGCCGATGGCACGGAGCGGCAGTTTATCGTCCCCTACTCTTCATTACCGATGATGCTGCGCCCCGGCAGCTGGAAGTACGAGTTAGCCTCAGGCCGCTATGATGGCAACCTCACCTCCAGCTCGCGTCGTTCAGATTTTATCCTCGGGACTGCGGTGTACGGTCTGTATAACAACATCACGCTCTATGGCGGCATGGTGCTTGCCAGAGACTACCAATCAGCGAGTGCGGGCACCGGTGTGTCACTGGGGCAGCTGGGGGCTATTTCCACCGATGTAACGCATTCCTCCTCACAGTTCGCCTACACCAATACTTCGCATAGCGAGAAAAAAACAGGGCAATCGTACCGGGTTCGTTATTCGAAAAGTATGATCTCAACCGGCACCTCAGTGGACTTAACCGCCTTGCGTTATTCCACCGAGGATTTCTATAACTTCAGTGAATTTAATAGCCAGGGTTACCGCCTGGAAGACGGCGTCAGCCCCTGGTTATTGCAGCGTCGGCGCAGTAGTTTTCAAACCCAGATTAGCCAACAAATGGGCAGTATGGGGTCATTACGCCTGCGGGCAAACCGCGATGATTACTGGGGCAGCGACCACTCGTTAACCGGTATGTCTGTGGGCTACAACAACAGTATTAGGGGTGTAAGCTATGGCGTGAATTACAATATTGACCGCATCAAAGACTCACGTGGCGACTGGCCGGAAAACCGTCAGCTCTCTTTAAATGTCAGCCTGCCGTTCAGCATTTTTAGCCATACTGAAAACATGCGCTCAATGTATGCGAACTACTCTGTAAGCCATGATAATAAGGGCAGAACGCGCAATAACACCGGACTGAGCGGCAATGTACTGGGCGGTAGACTCTCCTACGGGGCGTCACAAAGCTGGGGCAATCAAGGCCAGACGGCGAATAGCAACCTCAATGCCGGATATCAAGGCAGTAAAGGCTCAGTCAGTAGCGGGTACAGTTATAGCGCTAACACCCAGAGCCTGAATATTAACGCCAGCGGCGGCGTACTTGTGCATTCGGAAGGTATCACGTTCGCAAGATCGATGGGCGATTCGGTTGCGCTGGTCAGCGCCCCCGGAGCAAGTGGTGTCAGCGTCAATAATGGTACCGCCGTAACCGACTGGCGGGGCTATGCCGTGGCCCCTTACCTGGCGGATTATAACAAAAATAGCATTGGCTTAGACCCCAGCACGCTTCCCCCTCATGTCGATTTAACCCAGTCAAATATCAACGTTTACCCGACAAAAGGTGCGGTGGTGAAAGCAAACTTTACCACCCGCATTGGCTATAAAATGCTCATGACCATCAAACAGGACGATAAATATGTGCCCTTTGGGGCGACAGCAACAGTCATATCTAGTGATACCGCCAACCCAATCAGCAGTATTGTCGGCGATGAAGGGCAAGTCTATCTCACTGGGTTGCCGTCGAAGGGTGACTTGATAGTGAAATGGGGTAGCCGTGAGGAGCAACAATGCCAGGTCAGCTTTGATGTGAGCCAGCAAACCAGCACGGCAGAGTCTCTATTAGCCCAAGCGACCTATAGTTGTATCCCTGACGAGGCGCGGGATCTTCCTCCAAGGGAGAGATAACGCAACAGCAGTGGCAGCAAGTTGAATTCTTACCTTGAAAACAATGAATAATAGTCACCTGATGGAGCAGCAAGATGACAACGATAAATGAACAACAGCACATGGATAGTCTGCGTCTCGACATAAGCTGGCAGTGGTTATGCCAGGCACGAAAATCAGCCCCCGCGAATGCCGATATATGGGATTTACGCTACCGCTGGACCGCGTATCGGGAGATCTTCCTCGCGCAATTGCAGTCCGGTGAATACCGTTTATCACCGATGCGAGTGGTCGGGCGTGAACGGCAAGTGGTGTGGTCAGCAGAAGATGCCTTGGCGCTTAAGTGGGTCGCGTTGCAACTGGTGGGTGATATCCAACTGCATGAAAAATGTGAACATCTGAAAGGGCATGGTGGTGGGCAGGCCTCAGTACAGCGAGTACAAGATGCGATCAGCACCCAGGCGTATCGCTGGGTCTGTCGAACCGATATCAAGGGGTATTATGGTGCGATCAATACGGATACGCTGTTACTGCAATTAACAGCACATATCGCCCGACCCGCATTGTTATCACTGCTACGACAATTTTTGCACTACAGTGTCGAAGAAGGTGGCAATTTTCATACACCGACACAAGGGATAGCACGCAGTTGTGCTTTAAGTCCCTTAATGGGGGCCTTGCATCTTTGGGTGGTAGATCACTATTTTGCCACACAAGAAAAAATCTATTATGCTCGCTATATGGACGATTTTTTAATTTTAACCGCAACGCGCTGGTCACTGCGTCGCCAAGTAAAACAACTGAATCGTTACCTGAACCAGTTTGGTTTTGAGAAACATCCTGAAAAAACGTTTATAGGACGAATTACAAAAGGCTTTGACTGGATGGGAGCCTGGTTAACGGATGCAGGTGTGACCGATATCGCCCCCAGGGCAAAAGCTAATCACCAAGAAAAACTGCGACGGCTTTATGAGCAAACCCAGCACTGGCCTAAGGACCGACAGAAACAACGGGTGTCGGAGTATAAGAAACGCTGGGCAAGGTGGTTTGGAAACAACCCAGGTGCCCACCGGGTGTACATGACCTTGGTCTTACCCATTTTTCGAATAAACTCCCTCTACCAACGACGGATGAGCTATCTGAAGGTTATCCAGAGGAGTCTAGTTATAATAATAGCAAGTTTGACCATCTCCCCCCCTGTACACTCTGCCTTTGAAACTGGGGAATATTGGCCTGGGGCTGGCGTCTTAGGGACCGACGTGCCCGTGTGGGGCAATGGATCAGCGGCCTCACAAGACTGCAACCGGCCATCATACGGAGTTGCGATCCACTCGACCTATACAGGTATCAATGATGAGTGGGGGACAAGCAGTGACGGATTGTATTACGGATTATTTTTTTACGGTGCTGCGTCCGATGTTCTGGTCTTTTTTACCGGTACATTAGAGAGCATTAACCCAAGTCTTAAGAGTGCTCTCTCTACCGCGGGTAATGGGGACGAAGTATACCGCGTTACCTTTGGGATGGATGGACGATGGACTGCTAATCTCCCCTCGGAGGAAGCCAACTCCGGTAACTTTTTTATAATTCCCTCGTCTAATATGAGAAATACTACTGGGCCGACTTCCGGAACCACCTCGCTTAGTGCTCGTGTTTACATAGGACCAAATGCACGGCCTGGGAGGTACAGATTTGGCGTTCTAAGTGGTGGAAATACGTGTAAGTTAGGTAATGCAACAAGGATTCAAGAACCGGCTGATATCACTGTGTTAGAACGACAATGCGCCATTAATGTGTCGCCGACAAATATTTCACCTGCGAATGCACTTCTTCAAAGTGGTACTGGGCGATTGATCGATTCTGGTGTTATAAGCATTCGAGGAACCTGTAATGAACGTGATGATAGTTCATCTGACAATTTGGGAATATCCATTAGGGGGAATAATCTGACTTCTTTACCAAATGGTCAAATAGATAGTGCTCTGTCTTTGAAAAATGATTCAGGAAGTCCCGTTGCTTCAGTCTCGTTCGGCCTACCTAACTCATCGCAAGAAATCTATCTAGATGGGACTCAGTACTTCGTACCTGTATCGTGGAGAGACATAATAGTTGACATTCCCTACAATATGTATGACCTAAGTGTGAATGACCCCTTGGCAGTGGGTGTAGGAAGAGCAACAGCTAAACTTATGATATCTTGGCCTTAACTTGGCCTTTTATGCGGACCTTCCAGTAGCGCAAATAATCAAAAATACTGCGAGTGATTGATCTATGCTCATAGAGTCTATTTTTTCCGGAAGAGAGATATCTATGAGCAAAGATCCGCTGGAAACCGATGTAAACGAAGGTCTGGCAAAAATGCATGAAGCCAGCGAGTTGGTTAGCGAAGAAGAAGTTGAAGCTCTGGCTGAAAAAGCCCGTAAAGAAGCAGAGCTAACCAGGAAACAACATCAGAATAAGTTAGAGCAGCAAGGTATTGAACCTAAAGGTTAAGTCACCTAAGCTACTGATAAAAAGGCGCTACTCAGTATGAGAAAGCGCCTTTTTTAATATATGAATCTGGTATTCCATAAACGCAAAAAACCCCAGTCTTCCGACTGGGGTTTCTGCTTAATTGATGTCTGACAGTTCCCTACTCTCGCATGGGAGACCCCACACTACCCTCGGCGCTAAGTCCTTTGTCTTTTACCCTGATACCGCGTTGGCTGCGTCCGGTCAGCTCAGTCACATACCGGAGTATGCTCCTTCCCCGCCCGAATTTGCCACCTTGTCTCAGCGTAAAATCCGGCGGACTCTGGTTCAGAGAAAAGAAAATTAAAGCCATAAACGCAAAAAACCCCAGTCTTTCGACTGGGGTTTCTGCTTAATTGATGTCTGACAGTTCCCTACTCTCGCATGGGGAGACCCCACACTACCATCGGCGCTACGGCGTTTCACTTCTGAGTTCGGCATGGGGTCAGGTGGGACCACCGC
>NZ_JANUEQ010000006.1 GCF_024807845.1 Klebsiella sp. BIGb0407 | reverse complement strand
GAACAGTGCTGAGCACTATTCTTAACCACCTCGCCAAAACCTACCAAAATATGGTGCTGGTTTATTAGCGCTGATTTGTGGGGATCCCTCAGCGCTAATGCGGCCTTTTTTACTCTTGATAGCAGCTAGATTACTGCATCAGCAAGTAAAGTGAGCTGTCACCACGCTGGATATTCAGCGCCATTACGGACGGTTTTTCGTCCATAATTTTGCGCAGTTCAGCGATGTTGTTCACCGCCTGCTGGTTAATACCCACGATGATATCGCCTTTCTTCAGACCAATGCGGGCAGCAGGGGAGCCTGCTTTAACGTCGGTCACCTGAATACCTTTCTGGTCTTTACCGCTACGGTTGCTCATTTCAGCGCCTTCAATGCCGGTAAAGATACTGGCAGAGTCGACTTGAGTCTGGCTGCTCTGCTGCAGTTCCAGGTTCACAGAAACAGGTTTACCGTCACGTAACAGGCCGAGGGTAATTTTGCTGCCCACTGGCATAGAGCCCACTTCCGCACGCAGTGCTGCGAAGCTGCTGATGGCTTTGCCATTGATAGTGGTAATCACATCCCCTGCTTTAATACCGGCTTTAGCCGCAGAAGAGTTTGCCATTACCTGGCTGACAAATGCGCCGCGCTGAGCATCGACTTTCATCGCTTTTGCCAGTTCAGAGTTCAACTCGGTTCCCATAATCCCCAGTTCACCACGGCGAACCTGGCCAAATTCAACCATCTGCGAGGTCAGGTTTTTCACCATGTTACTTGGGATAGCAAAGCCGATACCGATGTTGCCACCGTCTGGAGCCAGAATAGCGGTGTTAATACCAATTAATTCGCCGTTCAGGTTTACCAGGGCACCACCGGAGTTACCGCGGTTGATAGCCGCATCGGTCTGGATAAAGTTTTCATAGTTTTCAACGTTCAGGCCGCTACGACCAAGGGCTGAAACAATACCTGAAGTTACGGTTTCACCCAGGCCATAAGGGTTACCGATAGCGACGGTATAATCACCGACACGCAGGGCATCAGAGTCAGCCAGTTTGATAGCGGTCAGATTTTTAGGATCTTGTATCTGTAACAGTGCAATATCTGAACGCGGGTCTTTACCAACGACTTTGGCATCGAAGCGGCGGCCATCACTCAGTTGCGTTTTAATCGTGGTCGCATTATCAACGACGTGGTTGTTGGTGACCACATAGCCTTTAGCGGCATCAATAATAACGCCCGATCCTAAAGCTGAGAATTTCTGCTGTGGATTCGCTTCGCCACCAGGCTGTCCACCCTGGCAGAAAGGTGAACTCTGGAACGGAGAACCTTCCTGGCAGAACGGGGAATTATCACCAAAGAACTGCTGGAAATTACGTGATGAACGCTGTGCATTCGCTGGCGCGTTCCCTTCAACAGTAATGCTTACGACAGAAGGCATTACTGTTTCTAGCATAGGCGCAAGACTCGGAAGCGGCTGCCCGGCTGTAACAGATGAAGAAGCACTCTCTGCAGCCATAGCAGACATTGGGCTCAGCGCTAAACCCAGACTCATTGCCAGTGCACTCATTGCTAATGTAGTTTTTTTCATGGATTCACTCTCAAAATTTTAGCCAATTAATGTTGCTGTTTATATCACTCTCAGAGTCGTGTTTAATCACGAAGTTCAGTTGTTAACTGACTGGAAAAAGTAAAAATTTATTGTCGGTCTTTACAAAAGTAGCAGGCTATTTATTCAACAGCCATTAATCTTCGATACTCATCCCACGCATATAAATCCGTCATTCCACTGACATAATCTTGTATTAACCGCGATCGGTAATAGTACTCCCAAATGGAGTAATCCGCTGCCGACGGAGTCAATTCAGCAACAGCTTCAATATAAGCAACCTTATGTTTTACCGATAATTTATGAAATAATCGGGTCTCTATTGGATGCTTCGACAACCGTTCGTCACGAACAAGTAGCGAAAACTGGCTTTCTGAAAGCTCAAGTAAGGGACTGTAAATATCCAGTAAGCCTTTGATTACCCGATAGCCCTGGAGTTCAAGTTGTTCTACTTCCGGGTGATTAAAAACATGGTGAACAGCCACCTGTTTATACATTTCCAGTAACTGTGAAAACGAACTGTCGTCTTCCAGCAGCGCTTGATTAAATTCTCCGGAATAGATTTCGGGCAAATGGTGAATAAAGCGCTGTGCAGCGTAAGGCACCAGCTGATTCAGCGTATTCACCCGTAAATACATAAAGAACTGGTCAACGGCACTGTTCGGGATAGCATGGGTACGAGACTTTGCCCAAGCGGCATGAATAACCTTATCAAATAAATCTCCTGGCTGATGGCTTTGCCAGGCACCGTGTAAATGCTGATAAAGCTGTTCAACACTAAAAATACGTTTCTCAACCGCATCCTCGAGATCTGCGACACAATAAGATATGTCATCTGCGGCTTCCATAATCCAGGTCAGAGGAAAACGGTTGTACTGATCCATGCCCAATGCATCACGTAACTGTTTGATATACTTCTCTTCAGAGAGGTAAAAGCCCGGTTTTTTCATCAGATAACTACGGCTGGCAGGAATAGTTCCGGAAAACCATGCCGGTCGGGTATATTTTAAAATACATCCCACTTGAGCCCAGGTCAGATTCAGCCGCAGTAAACTGTGCACCATTCTTATGCCCTGAGCATTACCTTCAAAATGACACAGATCCTGACGTACCTTACAGCGTAGATCATTTAACGCTGCCTCGCCCTCGTGCAACAGTAATAATGGCACTTTGCAACTATCGTTCTGGCTGGTGATATCAGGGTTATCAAGGGGAGTTAAACGCTGAAAAAACCAGTCTTTAATCGCGGACTCACCAAAATGCCCAAAGGGTGGGTTACCGATATCGTGCATCAGGCAGGCCATCTCAACAATACTTTCAAAAGGCCCGGTAAGCTCATCCAGGCCATACTGCTTAAGTTGGTCTTGTTGTTTAAAACGACTCAAGATCTCTTTGGCGATATAGCGACCCACTTGCTGTACTTCAAGTGAATGAGTGAGTCGGGTACGCACTGCCGCATTACGTTCAAGGGGAAAGACTTGCGTTTTCTGCTGCAAACGGCGGATCGCAGGTGAGTTAACGATTCTCCCACGATCGCTTTCAAATAAACGTGCAATATCATGCTCACTTTGCGGCCCATTCGGTGAACGGAAACAGCGACCCCAGTTTATTTTTGTCCGAAAATCGATCTCACTCATGCCTGCTCCGGTCTGCTTTAAAGAAGATGGAGAACACTGTTCAGTCAATCGTTAATCTCAGCGCTCAGTTATAAAATCAATTAAAATCAATACATTAAATTTAGTGTTGCCTCTGTATCATCGACAACACTATATTTTTCGCGTGTTATCAGCAATCTGCGACTAAATGACATGATAGACTATTCACCAAATTAACATCATTTTCTATCATATTATCGGGTATCTCTATGAAAGTAGGCATTATTGGGGCAATGGAAGAAGAAGTTACGCTGCTGCGTGACAAAATCGAAAATCGTCACACACTGAGCCTGGCCGGGTGTGAAATTTATACCGGTACTCTGGGTGGTGTGGAAGTTGCACTTCTGAAATCGGGTATCGGTAAAGTTTCAGCGGCTATGGGGGCTACCTTACTGCTTGAGCACTGTAAACCTGACGTGATTATCAATACGGGTTCTGCGGGTGGCCTTGCTCCAGACCTGAAAGTCGGCGATATCGTGGTTTCTGATGAAGTGCGTTACCACGATGCTGATGTCACTGCCTTTGGCTATGAAATCGGCCAGATGGCGGGCTGCCCGGCAAGCTTTGTCGCCGATAGCAAACTGATTGAAGCCGCTGAATCTTGCATTCGCGCGCTCGATTTACATGCGGTACGCGGCCTGATTGTCAGTGGCGATGCCTTTATCAATGGCTCTGAGATGCTGGAAAAAATCCGTCACAACTTCCCACAGGCGGTAGCGGTAGAAATGGAAGCCACGGCTATCGGCCATGTCTGCCATAACTTCGGTGTTCCTTTTGTGGTAGTCCGGGCTATTTCTGATGTTGCAGACCAGGAATCACACCTGAGTTTTGACGAGTTTCTCGCTCTCGCCGCCAAACAATCTACCCTGATGGTAGAAAAACTGGTGCAGAACATCGCGCATGGTAAATAGTTTTTTCGGGCGCCTGACGGGCGCCCTGTTTATCCTCTGCTTTCCGGTACTGCTGGTAGCCGCCCCGAGGGTAATTTCCCTCTCGCCGGGTAATACTGAACTGGCTTTTGCCGCAGGGATCACACCGATTGCCGTCAGCTCTTATTCAGATTATCCTCCCGAAGCTAAAGATATTGAGCAGGTTGCAAACTGGCAGGGGATGAATTTTGAACGTATTGTCGCACTAAAACCCGATGTAATACTGGCATGGCGTGGCGGTAACCCTGAACGACAGGTCAGTCAGTTAGAAGCTTTGGGCAGCAAAGTTATCTGGCTGGATCCACGGACTGTGAGCGAAGTTGTGGATGCCCTCCGCCAGCTCGCGCCTCTCAGCCCTACCCCAGAAAAAGCCTATCAGGCAGCCGATGAGTTAGCCCGCCAGTTTACTGAATTAAAAGAAAAATATAAAAATAGCGTGCCCAAAAAAGTATTTTTAGAATTCAGTGAACAGCCACTTTTCACCACAAATAAGCATTCGATACAGAACGAAATCGTCGAGGCGTGCGGTGGGCAAAATATCTTCGCTGATAGCCGTATCCCCTGGCCACAGGTCAGCCGTGAGCAGGTATTAGTCCGTAAACCTCAGGTAATTATTATCAATGGTGACAGCCGTAAAGCGGAGGTCGTAGAAAAAAGCTGGAAAGAGCAATTATCAGTTCCGGTTATTGCCATTAATGATGATGAATTTACCCGTAACGGGCCGAGAATTGTTTTGGCAGCAAAACAGCTGTGCGAGGTCCTGGACGGACTTTAACAGTTCAAAAACACAGACAGAGATGAAGACTGGACGATAACAGAGAGCAGTTTTGCAAGTTGAAGTATGACGGGTATGTACCCCAAATAATTCAAGTTACAAGAAGGCGGCAAGCGAGCGAATCCCGATGAGCTTACCCAAGTAAGTGATCCGGGTGAGTGAGCGCAGCCAACGCACCTGTAGCTTGAAGTATGACGGGTATAAAAGGGTTATTTGCCATTGATATAATAAACAAATAACCCTGACTACATTTAGCTTATAATCGTCTCATCAAGAAGCTGTAACCATTTTTTCTTTTCTATAGATGTCGTTTTATCAACATTAGGTGGAACAAATCCCGACAGGCTATTTGAACTGCCAGGCGTCGTCGTCACAGGTTTTGCTGGCTTCACTTCTGGCCATTTTGTCGCTCCGCTATTAGCATTATCGCCTTTCGACGGGACACTGACTCCATTGATCCCTTGGCTATCACCTCTTGGTGGAACAAATCCAGGCAGACTACTTGAACTGCCAGGTGAGGTCACCACGGGTTTTGCCGGCTTCACTTCTGGCCATTTCGTTACTCCGCCATTTCCATTGTTACCTTTCGACGGGGAGTTGGATCCATTGCTTCCATGGCTATTGCCTCTGGGTGGAACAAATCCAGGCAGACTGCTTGAACCGCCAGGCGAAGTCACCACGGGTTTTACCGGCTTCACTTCAGGCCATTTCGTCGCTCCGCCATTTCCATTGTTACCTTTCGACGGGGCATTTGTTCCGTTGCTCCCCGGGTTATTGCCTCTGGGTGGAACAAATCCAGGCAGACTGCTTGAGCCTCCAGGTGAAGTCACTACGGGTTTGGACGGCTTCACTTCAGGCCATTTCGTTACAGGTTTCTCCGGTGTCGGCTGTTTATCCGGTATTGGTTTTTTATCCGGTGTTGGCTGTTTCTCCGGTGTCGGTTTTTTATCCGGTGTTGGCTGTTTCTCCGGTGTCGGTTTTTTATCCGGTGTTGGCTGTTTCTCCGGTGTCGGTTTTTTCTCGGGCATCGGTTTATTTTCCGGCGTCGGCTTCTTCCCTGGCATCGGTTTATTTTCCGGCGTCGGTTTTATCTCCGGCGTCGGCTTTTTCCTAGGCGTCGGTTTTTTCTCCGGTGTCGGTTGTTTTCCCGTGGCTGAATCTGATGGTTTTTTGCTCGAGCCGGGTTTTCCGAGAGTAAATGAAATATCATTTCCGGCAACGACAATATCTTTTTTAACTTCGCTCAGATTATTTTTATCTGTATTTAAATCACCATTTACATTTTGGCTAACAGTATTACCGACGGAAATTGTCGCGTTCTGATCTTCTTGATAATCAATTTTATCACTTGTATTAGCGTAACCATTAACTGTCGGGTTACCTTTTAATGTTAAACCACCTCCACCTCCGGCAGAAAGCCCCTCCTGGTTCACAGTATCATGCAGAGTATTCGCATTAATATCGCCTGACACATTAACGGTACCTTCCCCTGATTGGGATATAACATGTCCCCCTGTAATATTAAGATCATTACCTGTTTTAATATTTAATTCACCAGTAGTATTGATACCAGATTGTTCTGCCGTTGTTTTAGATTCATAGTTCTCATAACCTTCTCCATAGCTGCCAGAGAATGTTGGGATAACACCAGAAGAGGAAATCGCCGCACCAACAGATGCTCCCCACTGCTGGTTGTTATCACCTCTATTAACCGTATCCTGAACGCTAGTAATATTTAAATCGCCACCGACATCAATATCCGCAGAATCACTCTTAATATTAGCGCCAGTAAGAGACATATCACCGCCAGTTTTAATATTAACATTATCACCAACGATCTGACTGTTTGTATGGGAAGTTCCAGATTCGACTGAAGATTGCTGTGAGCCACTGTAATCAACAGAAACACCGACACCGGCACCAGTCATACCCGCAGATGCACCGAGACTAACCCCTGCTGAATGTGATTGGGATGATGACGATTCGGTATATCCATTTTTAGCCGAATTAATGGCTAAATCACCACCGATAGCCATATCAATATTATTACCTTGAATATCAACACCGTTCAGCTCAGCATTATTCTTGGTATTGATTTCGATATTATTACCTTTGATGGTGCTAATATTCTCACTCGATGTCGTTGAATTCGTTGTTTCAGAAGTATGATCCCAACCGACACTTACCGATCCACCAGCAGCATCACCAAAATACATATTAGAACCCGCACCTGCAAGCTCAAGACCTGTTAATAATCCATCAGTTTGTTGATCACTACTCGTTTGCTCTATTTTATTAGCTGCTTTATCAATACCATCTGCCCAATCAGAATGTGCTTCACCCTTAATGCCCACAAATGTTTCTTCATGGGTAACGGTTTTACTGGTAACGTCCTCATATTTAGTTGATTTGAGTTCATCAGCATCAATCTTAATGGTATCGCCCGAAAGATCAGCGCCACCGATATCAACAGTTTTATCAGCCTGAATAGTAAGATCATTACTAAAATTCAGTGATGCATTATTATTTTTAACACTGTTCTCAGTCGTTGTTGTTGTTTCAGTCTTAACGCCTACTTTAAAACCGCCAGTTTCTGTTGTCGGAGCAGCGCCAGGGCGGACACTACCCGCATTAGAGATTTCGGATTCTTTATTATCATGAGCACCTTTTTCAGAAACAGTTTCTTTATTACCCCCACTGTATGAATCATGGTTAACTGATTGACCAAAACCGTTAGCACCAGCACTCAATACGAAACCTGATGATGATTCAACAACTTCTGAGTGCGTATAATCCTGGGTAGCTTGAAGATCAACGTTTCCACCGGCGGTAATAGTACCGGCTGTACCGCTATACTCCCCACCTTTCATCACAACATCATTGGATGAATTAATATTTAGATTACCCCCCGCTTTGACTGAAGACTCAACACTTGTCGCTGATGATGTTGTTGTTTCTTTGCCATTAGTGGTAAACAAACCGGATGTCGAATACTCACTATCATAAGTAGAATCAGTTTCATATATATTATTAAAATTAACATCGCCGTCTTTTGCGGTAATGGAAATATCTTTATCTGATTCTATGTCTACAGCATTAACATTGACATTATTACCACTGATATCAATATTACCGCCAGCCGATACACCGTCATCATAGCGATGGACAACTTTCTTACCGGCATCATCGTAACCTGTACTGGCCGTTAAAGTCACATCCCCTTCTTTTGCATCAAGTTTAAGATCATTGCCAGCATTCAACGCAGCACCGGAATTATGAATATCCCCTTTTTCAGAAACAAGAGATAAATCCCCTCCTGCTTGAATACCACCATTTTGACCCACTGATGAGTTCACAATATTCGATTCAGCCTGTATATCAATGTTTCCACCACTTTTAATCGTACCGTTAACATTATTAACTTCAGTCGCATTGATATCGATATTACCTCCAGCAGAAACAGAAGCAGAGGCATTATTGGAATCATTGTTTATTTGCTCAATGGTCGATGGTGCTAAATAAATACGAGGAACCAGAACTTGAACACCATCAACCTCTTCGGTAACGAACCAAATAATATCTTTATCCAGATTTTTTACCTGTTCTTCTGTTAAGGGCTGCCCTACAACAAAATCCTCAGAGCCATTGACATCCCCGGCATTTTCCATCAGCTGTTTTGTTAAATCTGCTCCTTCAAGCCCATCACGTGTTAAGAAAAATGTTCCAACAGAATCATCAATTTCGCGACGAATAACCTCACTAATGAAATAATTATCACCTAAAACAATTACAGGTTCATTTGGTTCATAACCCACTTGTTGGAAGAAGTAATCTGAACCATAAAATGCATCCTGATCAATAAATTCAGGACGAGTTTCATAAAGCACATAAATATTATCCTTAGGGTCAGGATTCGGTTGCAAATTAGCTGTACCGCCTAAAATATTATGATTAGGTGCAAATAACCCCGGCATATTGATCATATCTTCATAAGTACCAGAGGTTGTAATGCCTGACGGGCTATCCAGCCACGCAAGATCGTTTTTACTGGTTGTCACCTCATAAGAGGAGTTATTACTATGAATTTCCTTATCATCTACCTTTTCAGTAACGACATGTTCATTACCTTTTTTATCCAGTGCTAATTCTTTATCAAGACCATTGTTAAAACTACCGTCTTTATGCGTTAAATTACCGCCTGCTGCAATAGAACTATTTTGCTCAGAAACTGCATAAAATTTAAGATTATGGAAGTTCTTCTCACCCGTATCAGAATCAATCTTATTTAATTCATCCCAGTCTTTCTGTAAATCCCCTTTGCTTTTAGCTTTCCATGTATTACCAAACAGTTGATTCATGTGCTTATCAAGAATATTAATCTGGCCATTACTGACATCAACATTTTTAGTGACTTTTAAATAACCTTCATCAGTATTTGGATCTAAAATAAAATCAATGAAGTCATATAACGTATAGAACTCCATTTCTTTATGACCGCCACTGGCTCCTAATTTATTTTTCCAATTATATTTAAGAGTTAGTGGTGGATTAAGTGGTTTATTTAAAATATGCTCATAACCGATATCAATACTAATCGCTTTATTTGTTAAATCGCCACGAATGAACATATCACCACCAGATTGAATCTGCCCTCCCTGATTCAATACCTGCTGGCCTCCTTGATATTTATTTCCTTTATTAATGTTAACTTCATTTTTTGCGGAAATACTCGCTTTATCTTGTATTTCAATATGGCCAATAGGTAACGGAATAGCACCAGACAGTTTGAAATAATCATTTGCGGTGAAACCACTCCCTTTTTGAGTATGCTGACTATTGATAATCTGAGAGTTTGTATAATCCCAACCTGAATTATCCTCATCAATAGTGGTAATATTCTCTAAGTTTTTAGCCTCAATATTAATATCATTTTCAGAACGAATCTGCCCACCAATATTCTTAACATTATAAGCGGTGATATTAATATCATGCATGGCCATGACATTGGCTTTTTCTCTGTTAGAGAATGTACCATTGTCAGTAACAATATTAATATCTTTACTGGAGAAGATCAAAGCGCCGGATGAGTTAGTAATGTCACCATCAGATTTCAATAGAATGTTATTACCACTCAGGATACCTTTGTTATTAGTGATACTTCCCGTGGCAATCAGCTGAATAGCCGCAGGTGACTCTAAGACTTCATCAATGGTGATCGAACTATTACTCTCTAATGTTAACAAGCCATCTTTCTTATTTCTAACTGCAAAACTACCAGAGTTCTCGTTATAAACATAATCATTGTTAATTTTGAAATAAATTTCATTAGTCGCTACAATTGTACCACCATTATTATCAATGCTTTTATACACATTAATATTAACTTTGTCATTTGAGTCTATTTTAGAGTTATTGTTAGAGATGCTATCTGCACTTATAAAAATGCTTTCATCAGATTCTATTCTACCATCATTATTATTAATTAATTTTTCTGACGCCGTTAAATTAACATTTCCCGCAGCATACAAAACCGAATTTTCATTTTTTATTACATCTGCGTTGATCTCTAATTTTCCATCCGCAAGCACTAAGGAACGATCATACGTAGACACATTATCGAATCGATTAACATTAAGATAAATATTACCTTCTGCATCGATGAAAGAATCTTCGTTTTTCAAATATATAACATCTTCAGCCTTGATATTATTTGAAGCTCGGATGTAACCACCTAACTCATTCAATATCTCGTTGACCTTCTGAAAGAATATATTATCATCAGAAAATATTACGCCGCCTTGATTTAATAATTTATTAACATTAGTAAAGAAGATATTACTTTCTGAAGATATTTCGCCCTTATTAGTAATATTTTTAACCTCATCAAAAATCATATCATTATTTGATGAAATCAAGCTATTCGTTTCATTGTCTAAAGAATCGATATTTTTGAAAGAAACCTTACCATTTTCTGATTTGATTTGTGCTTTGGACGAATTTTTTATTTCATTAACACTTTCAATAGTTAAATCGCCATCGGAATAAATACCACTAGCTTTATTATTAGCTCCTGTATTACTTAAACTATTAACATTATCAATACTCATGCTGCCAGAAGAGATAATAAAACCACTATTATTATTGATAGTATTTACATTAGAAATAACGAGTTCATTATTGGAGTGAATACTTCCTGAGTTTGTTAGCGTTTCGGAATTAGTTACTGATAACTTATCTTTTGATATAACTTTGGCATTGTTAGCGTTATCAATAGTTTGAATATTGTTCAAGTCAATATTACCCCCTTGAATAACAGCCTGCTCACCGTCATTTTTCAACTTCTGGGTGTCTTTTATTTTCAACTCTTTATTAGCTAAAACAGAACCTTTGTTGTTTATAGATTCCAAGCCCTCCAGCTGTACATTTTCACCTTGTAATAAACCATTATTATCAATTTGAGTCTGTCCTTTTCCAGACAACAAAAAGTCATTTCCAGCAATAATTTCACCATCATTATTCAGTGAATTTACAGAAGATAAAACAACGTTATTTTTTGCAGCAATTGTTTTTTTGTTATCAATGAGTTGAGAATCAATCGAAATGTCATTATCAGATAGCAATTCACCGCTGTTAGTTAACCGACCACTGTCTTGCTTGATATGGACATGACTACCTTGTATCAGCCCGGAGTTATCGATATTACCTTTTGCTTTAATTGTCACCCCACCGTTACTGGATACTATTCTTCCATCATTTTTTACGGTCCCGGCATCTAAATTCAGGCTATCACCCGTAATAGAACCTGAATTGACAAAACTGGATAAATTGACATTTATATTTTTTTGAGATCCAATAACACCTTTATTATTTAACTCATTAGATGTTATATGAATATCGCCAGAAGCTGAAATAGCACCATCATTATGGAAAAGATCTTTAATATTAAAGACAATACTATTTTCTTTTGAAATCAAAACTCCATTTTCATTATTGAGTGTTCCGGAATTAATTTTAATATTACCCGAATTAGTCATCACAGTTGCAGATGAAGCCACAATAGCATCACTGACTATATTACCACTACTGTCATAAACAACATAATTGCCATCATGCAAAACAATTTTTGCATCTGGAATAACGTCTCCATTGCTGTTTGTTGCATATAGAGAACCTTTAATATTATAATCACCTTTGACATTGATAATTATAGAATCTACTTGTGCTGAGTTTTTAGATTCATTAACAAAAATACCTGCTGCTTGCTGTAAAAAAGAATCAGCAAATATTGCAACACTTCCATTTTCTGATATTAAATCGGAAGATAATAGAAGATGATTATTGGCTTCAATATTTATATCTTTTTTGGCTAAGACCGCAGCTACTTCGTTTTTATTTCCACCGAGACTAATATTGTCTCCTTTCAATGAAACGGAATCATTTTTAGATTGTAATGATGTCAATTTAAGATCACCGTTAGCTGAAATATCTAAAGATGATTGAGATACAATACTACCATGGTGATGTACACCAACACCGCTATCAGTGCTAATTAACTCGATTCGATTACCATAAATTGAACCTAGCTCACTTCCAGCAATAGAAACAAGAGGACGTGAATCATCTAAACCATCCTTTGTCTGATGTTGACGCGTTGACGTATTATATTTATTTGCTCCTGCTAATAATTTAACATCAGCAGAACCTGCAATCTGCCCATCCAGTTGAATAGCTCGGCTGACTATATCAAAGTGAGATAATCCATCAGTCGAAATTCCATTTCCAGATATTTGCACTTGGCCTTTTGTCACATTAAGTAAAAACTGTCCATTTTCTTGTTCAACACGACCAGTGCTCAATGTGAGATTATTGGCATTCAGGGTTTTAACTCCATTGACCTGAATACCATTTTCATTAGCAATGATCAGGTCAGCGCTTTTACCAAATACTTCCATAGTACCATTAAGTTGAGTTCCTTTAACCCCACCTACTTCATTAATAATAACATTAGCTTCATTGTTCAGGTTATTATTTTTAATAACATGGCCGCCAATCTGGCTTACACCATCATCTTTACTGTTATTAAAAATAACGCCATTTTGGTCAACGTTAAATTCCTGGTATTTATTATGAGAAACACCATTAGCATTTGGATCAACAATATTAATGGTTGCAGTGCCATTAGCAGATTGATTTACATTGAGATTCCCAGAATTATCATCGGGTATAATTGCCGAAAATACATCAAACGGTAATGTTGATGTGACAATCGCCAGGTAAACGGGTGAAAATTTAAAGGCTTTCTTTCTAAAAGAACATGCCATATTATTTGAATCAGATGTTTTCATGTTATA
Source organism: Klebsiella sp. BIGb0407 (assembly GCF_024807845.1). Lineage (GTDB taxonomy): Bacteria > Pseudomonadota > Gammaproteobacteria > Enterobacterales > Enterobacteriaceae > JGM124. Next base: position 312,235 of record NZ_JANUEQ010000006.1, on the reverse strand, counting down.
TATCCTTATATTTAATTAATTCTTAAAAATTCAAACCCAGACGATAATAAACTGCGAGATTATCAACCTCTCTATTCCGTAAACTTTTAGGTTTTGTGACTGGCCACCCTGCCGATAATGAGGATGATAAATACTGTTGGTTTAGCCTTAACCCTACTGAGCCACCCGAAATAAATTCTCCTGAGCAATTTCTCACATCCTTGCTGCAATTATTCTTGACATAACCTAGATCATATCCAGCAAAAGGAACTATACTCATTCTGCTAAATTTATTTATATAAACTGGAAACTTCACTGTGTTTGAAATATAACCACCATTGTTACCCGAAATTGAATCTTCTTTAAAACCTCTAACCGAGTACTCATCGCCAATGGAAATATTTTGAGCACTCACTAAGATGTCTTTCGAATATTGAAAAGATGTTGTTAGATCATAATTAACACTAAGGCGATCAAACTGATGAATTTTTTTAGACCAACTGAGTAATCCATTAAATTTATGAAAATCTATATCAAACCCTTTTAAATCAGGATCATTAACCCATGCACTACCAAACCAAGGCGTGCCCTTAGTGAAAGAAAGATCCCAATAAGCTCCGCCATCCCAAATAGTTGTTACGTCATTAATGCCAAGAGTAATATCAGTATAATTTTTACTACTGACATCAATGACTTTTTCGTAAATTCTGTTTAAATTATTTTTAACATCTATCGATGTATAAACAGATAATTTATGATTATTATTCCTGAATAAAACACGATTGATTCTATTAGAATAGCGTTGAGAATTTCCGTCACTGCTGTATCCACCAAAATCAAGACCAATAAGTTTTTTATATTCGGAATGATAATAAGATGTGTCAAATGACCAATAGCCAACGGGAATCGAGTATGATACAGACCATGATTTTTGTGAGTCAGATTTTTGTTTTAAATCATTATAGCCATAATAAAAGTTTAAAATATCATTAAAGCCAATGAAATTATTAAACTTCATAGTTCCACTATATTGATTCCACCCTGATTCTTTTCGTCCTGAATTATTAAGTTTCAGACCTAAATTAAAAAAATCATATTCCAAACCTTCAAAATTCAAGTTAGAATACCCTTCATTTCCATCAGGAATGATTTTTATTTTGGTAGCATACGAAACTCTTAACAGGTTATCTAATGCCTGATCAATATCCGATACATTAAGTACTTTATCTTTATAAAATGGAAATGCATCAGATATTCTCATTTTTTGTGATAATGTCGGGTCTTTATCCTCAATCAGAACATTATTAACCTTTCCCCAAAGAACCTTTAACGTTATTTTTTGTGAGTTTAAATTCCCCTCTTTAATAGTTAATAACGTAGTCGAGTAGCCTTTACCTATGTAGAAATCAGTAAGTTCCTTAACTAACTCTAAGATCTCACCTTTTCCTAATTCTTTATTTTCGAATTTTTGTATTATTGCATTTCTTTGTTTAGATTTTACATACTTGTCATCGTTATCAATTAAAATCTCCTTAATGAAAAATTTTCTACCACTTGCAATTTCTGAGTCAGAAAGCGAGTCTTCATCAACAATATCTTTATTATTGTTCATGATTTGATTATTGATCCACTTTTCTTTGTCAACGTTTTCAAGAGCACGTTCTCTGATAATTCTATCCAGCTCACGGGTTGAGTCTGACATATTTTCTGGTTCAATAGAAAATGATGCCCCTGAATAAACGCAAAGCAAGCTCAATATCATTGATGATTTTATTTTATTTTTCATATCATTTTATCTCTAACAAAATAAATAAATTACCTTCAATAGTGCCGGGCTTAACATTACGACGGTCATCCACGTTCACTGCAGTTTTTAACTTTATAGGTTTTTTTTCATTGACTGTAACATTCACATAATTATTCACAGTTGGTGTTAAAGATATTTTTATAGCTTCATTATTTTCATCATTTAGCAATATTGATACACCATCAGATGTCCCATCATTTTTTAGATTTTGATTTACAGTCGTTCCGATATAAGATATGCCAACGGAAGAGTTCTGCTCACAGTGTAATGCAAGGTCAAAATCTATATATTTTGGCGAGTATCTTATATTTTTTAATTCATCTGTAGTAAAATTACCAAGATCAATATATCTATCTGTATCTAACAAAACACAAGATTTGGATTTTAGAATAATGTCTTCATTAAGGACTATTTTCATATACTCCGGATGCGCAACATTCTGGCTCAAATTAACAGTAGCTAATTCAGTACCTCTTCTCATCGTGCCTGTTTTAATTATTCCTATTTTGATGAACTCAACAACAACTTCATCCTGTAACTGACATGGCGATATGCACGTCCTGGCAAATGGGAAGTATTTAAAAACATTATTATTTGATTGACTATCTGTGACCCAGCTAATCCTTAATCCCAAACCAGGTATTGGTGTTCTTATGATAGTATTATCTTTACCTGTCATTACAGAATCTGAATACTTACCATCCAGATTAATGTACTGATTGCTATTAATTGTTTGTATTCTTAAATTTTCACTTTTTAATCTATAGCTATTAACTGAGAAAACATACCCCTCAGGTTTATTATGATAGTCGTTTATATTAACATCGTTAACATATAAAACCTCACGATAGTCAGCATAGCTAACAATAGGGGTTAAAAATAAAATAATTATTAATAAAAACTTTTTCATGATTAGCTCTTTATATTAAACACAATCAGCATTGATAATTGAACTGGAGATATCAGAATCCTGTCTAAATCTAACCTTACATTTATAATCCTGGCTATCTTTACTCCATACAACACCTAACTCTTCATTCCCCTCATTGTCTTGCGGTAATAAGATAAAACCACTTTGATCTGTTATACCCAAAACATTATTTTTAACATCCACAACCTTAGCGCCAAATGGTATGTCATAATTAACACTATGTATTTTTATAATTTTTTGTCCTATTTTGTTTACTTTAAATTCAACCAATGGTGAAGAGCCACTATCAGGAATAACTAATAGTCTGTTTTCTTCAACCTCAGACATATTTTTACTTTTCTTAGAGTCTAAGGTAATATAATTTTTTTTATAGGGTGATAAATATGGCACTACACCATAACCATTGGCATTTATTTTTATATTACTATTTGATGAGATACTCATACCCTCTGCACCAACAGCTTTAACAATAGCAAATGTTTTTCCTAACTCACTCGATTTTGTAATTCCTCCTTCATGTAACACCATTGCACCATTTATGTTTCCGTAAATCATTTCGCTATTATTATTTTTAAAATAGCCCGCTTGCTTTGTGTTATATCCATTGTTATAGCTTAGCGAACCGCCGTTTCCAAAACTATTTTGAGTTCCTCTATCCATCCAAACATTATAATTAACCTTATCTAAAGACTTATCATTCACAGCTAAAGAAACGCGAGTGTTATGGCTGTCCGAATAATTAACATAAGATGAACTTAAGTTTGAGTTTTTGTTTTTTGTTTCTAATGGAATATCTAAACTTAAAAAAAACGTGTTATCCAAACTATTACTTGTACTTTTGTGCGAAAAGAACGATATATTATAATTTACTTTTTTAAAATTATTATTGTAACTCAGTGAATAGCCATAAGTGTCTGTACCATTCCCTTCCCAGGGTTTAGCATAATATCCTGATGCAGAAATACTGCCATAATTATCAGGTAGTGATTTCCTTAATACTAAATTGCTAATCTGTTTATTTTGAGAGCTATCAAATCCTCTATAGATATCATCGCTATATTTATTAGCCATGAAATCATTCAATTCCAAATAGCTTTTATCTAAATATCGGGTTATAGACATGGATAAGTTAGTGTCAATCAAAGATAGATCTTCTTCGTAATTCAATACGATTTTATCGTCGCAAAACAGACAATAAGAAGAGCGTTCAGTCTTTTTTTCATCTGAAAATGATCGATAATAATCGAAAGAAACGCCTCCAATTCTCGTATTAAATGTTCCACCAATCATAGCCTGAGCATAATCATTGGGATAAATTGATTGTAAACCACTATACATGGTTAGATTATTGTTGATACCATACTTGACGTCAGCTTGTGTAAGCCAATAGTTTCCCGGGTACATAGAATCTAATGAGCCAACATTTAAACTATATTCATAACTTCCGGGTCTTATTAAACTTGATATTGTTGAGACTGGAATATCTTGAATATTTCTGGCACCATCAGCTCCTGTTAAAATAACATTCAAATATCCATTACCATAGGTCCCGGGAAGATCTTGAATATTATACTCACCAGCAGGAATATTTTTTTCGTATATAACCCTACCATTGTGCTCGATAGTCAACAATGAAGGTGAATTAGCTACTCCTCTAATCGTAGGTGCAAAGCCAGACAGTGATACAGCCTTCATTCTATTATCACTGGACAGCTTGGCCCCTCTATACCTTACCCAGTTAAAATAACCACCATTGGTATTAATTTCACCTACTGTCAAATTGGATTTCAAACTGGCAATTGAATGCTCAGCGTATAAATCATAAAATTTATTATTTATGGAGCTATTATTTCTTACTGATAATACATTGTTGGTATAAATGCGCCATGAATATAAATTTAAATGCTGTTCAAAATAACCATGATAAGAGTATGTATCATTATATCTCTCATCTCTTATATTGGTGATATTCATATCATATTTTAGTGCATGACTATTCACACCTCTGTTCCATTGAGATGGATAAATATAATCATCTGCTTCAGATGATAAATATATCTGAGGAATGTTCACATCTAACCTTTCATCATCAAGATTCAGTGTTGTATATGCACCATTAAGTATATTTTCAATAAAAAAACATTCAGATAACGTACTGTTTATCAAATTCAATCTATCGTAGTTAAGGTTAAAAATTGATAGATTCTGCTGACTAAAACAGGGTAAAAGACCCTTTTCATGTTGTTTAAAATCAATATGTTCAGTGCTGATTTTCTCACCATTAACATAGACTAAAAAAAAATGTTTTCCCGGCTTAATCGTCTCATTGAGATCTATTTTTTCGTTATGTCCCAGATATGTCAAAAACTCAGTTTTAAAGCGTTCATTTTCACTAGTAAATCCCGTCACTGGTGAAAAAAATAGTATGAATATGATGTATTTATTGATCTTCATGTCAGTTTAATTTCTCTTGATATATATGCACCAAGATCATCTATATATGAATACTCAACTATTACATTTTTTTCATTAGGTATCTCACCTGTGATTTTATACTTTGTCTCACCAAATGGTGATACAGCACTCGAATCTAGCTTAACCGCCAGATTATTTTTTAATACTAATTTCCCCAAGCTCACATAAATTGGGCTATTATTTTTGGCAATTAAATAGCTATCTTTGCCTGTTTTTTCTATTTTCCAAGTCAATTTTTCAGCAGCATCTGACCTTGTAACGTCAATTTTCTCTGGCATATAGAAAAATTTCATTTTGGTATGTACTGCAATACTCAAAGAATTAGCTCCATTTTCATTTTCTGGAGGTATGTCTAAAAAATTTATCCATAACATAGTTTCCCTATCTTTAGGATAACGTTTTTTTATTTCATCAGTTCCTATAATTCTTACAACCTTTGATTTCTCGGGTTTTACTTTAAAAATGGGTTGCGTGATGATAAATCCTGTGTCTTTGATTTTATCGTTAGAATCATCTTCAGATAACCAAACCTGTATTAATGCAGTTTTTTTTCCAACGTTATTAACCTCAACTGTTTGTTCATTTTCTAATTCGTCAAAAATAACTCTTGTAGTATTAACTTGTATTGTTCCTAATGCTGACAAAGGAATTAATAAAAATAAAACAGCTATTATCTTTTTCATTTAGATTTTTTTAAGTTTAAAATATGAGATAGAATAATAAATTATTGAAGGGACTTCATGGTGTGTAGCATGAAGTCCTTCGTTTTTATGGATAAACTACACTGTAGTAGACATTACCCTCAACTTCCCCAGGAGTTACATTGGCAGCCGTTGAGATATATTGCACACCAAAATTAAACATTGTTTCGTCTTCTAAAGTTTCACGTTTTTTAGTTGGCGAGGTATCTTTACTGGTAGTAAAATCAAAATCATTTTTGTTTTCATCACTAATAACTAACTGGATATTTTTAGCTCCCGTTGAACGCATGTTTTTAAGATATCCGGTCTTAGGATCGATAAAGTCACTGCTACTAATCCTCTCAAATTTAATGGCATAACCATCACCCGCCAGACAATTAGAACCTTTTAACTTAATAAAAAAGTCAGTATCTCCTGCTCTGTCTCCAAGGCTTTTAAAAGCCGTTGTAGATACTGTAGGCAGAGTTACTGAAAAGTTAGGATTAGTCGTTTCCGTACCGTTAGTGTTACCCCCGCTGATCTCACAGGTGGCATTGCTTATTTTTCCAAGGAACGTTATTTTCCCATCATAAGCGTTTGCCATACTTAAATTTGATAACATCCCCCCGGTAAGAACGAGTATCGATGCGAATATGTTTTTCTTCAGTTTAGAAATGTTCTTCATTTGATCCTTCTGATAATCATTGATTAATAGTGAATTTAAAATCATTTAAAATGGCAATACAATGCCACACCCATTATTGGATAATGAATGAATAATTAAAAAAGTTATTCTTATTGTAATTTAAAAATACAATAGGTTTATACATATACTAATATTTTTAATAACCCTTCAGGTTAAAATTATCTAATTTATTTTATCGTGACTTTTCCCTCTCTGGGCAATAGCATATCATCGAATAGAAAATATTCTATTCGTTATTAGGGAAATCGAGTTAACGCCTTATAAAAGGTTCACAAAACGTTAAATAAATAGCTCATTTATTTTTATAAATATCACATTAACTTTATGATGTATGTGTTTTATAAAGTATAAAATTTTATGAAATCGTTTAGCGAACCTCCCAGCTGTCCTGTCAGGGCTTCGTTGTAACAGCTCCTGACATTACGCCCACTCCCTGTCCAACCGTATTTTAACAGTTTTAATTGTTTTACTCGTTAGCTTCAGATATTTCGTCTCTCTGAGCTATATTGCGTCGATCATATTGTGGGGAAATAACTAGTTCAGCCAGAATACTGGCTTTTCATTCGAGGAAAATGCGTTTGACCTGTCACTCCGTTTCCCTCTGCTTGAGGTTCAGAGGAATGACAACTCTCATCGTACTGAGGAGTATGAACCAGCTTCGCTCTATAGCAGTTACTGCGATATTCACGAAGTGATACTTATATCTACAGCTTTTGCTTTCCCTGCACATCTAAATAGAACACCATCATCCCTTATTTACCGATGAAACACATTTGGCGTCATCGGCCGACAGCATGGATTATACCGAAGTTCCACTACGCGGAGCTCCATCCTTGTTATCCAGTTACTGCCCATCTCTATTTACGCTGCTCACTGATACCGTTAGTCATTGTGTATTGGAGTATCAGGTTTGTTCTGTTGTTTATAGCAAGAATGTTATTTATTGCTTGGTTAAATGATTACACTTTAGCCCGTATGTGTCAACACAGCGGTAAAAACCAATTAATTATTGTCGCCTGTTTATTCTATTATCTAATCGAACTCAGGATAAATGAGATCGCAGATAACGAAATTATCGCACTCACTATCCAGATTTTTGGATATTTTTCTGATGCTTTTCAGCACTTGCTAACAACCTAATTTTCGCTACTTTTTACGCAGTATTACCTGTATGAATTTTCAGCTATCAGACCTGGTTATGTTGTAACAATAAATAATTAACTTTCAGATTACTTTATTATTTTTATTCATTTGATCAAACAGCCTGATTCATCCATTTAATTCCAGCCTTTCCATATGACTTTATAACCTTACTCGAAATATAATTTGAAACAGGTATGCCCTCCCCTGTCATCTATAATATTTTAGCTCTGAATAATAATCCACAAGGTCGAATCATTGATTAATTTCACAAAAATGACTTTATTTATCTCAACTAATTATATTTTACGAAGATATATAACCATGTTCATCATGACAGAATTTTTTAACAACATACCCTTGAAATTAATTTATCTCCCACCCATGATTTATTTTTTAAAATCAACAACATACAACAAATATCATATATAGAAGTAATTTCTTTTTATCGGGCGAGGTTTCAACTAAAGTCAAAAAAACAAGGATGTTATCAATCACACTAACAGCCTGATTTTATCATGGGTATTTTGTACTGTTTTACCGTAAATCTTAATCACCGACTCATTAATAAATGGCTATAATATTTCAGAAAACCCAAAGGAACATGACAAAAATCTCCTTCACCCTCCATTCCTGTAATAATCGACGATTAGTAATAATAAAAATGTCTGATAATTGATATCCGCACAATTAATTTATCAAGATCACTCTTTTTATCCTTAAATTAATTCCTGGGAAAACGATTCACAATAGAGACTGGATTAGTTTTTTGTTATCAGGCGTATATTTTCACCACATAAATATGACACTCATCTGTTTATATGCGCCTTTAGCTTTCTTTATCCCTATAATCAACTGCTGTCGTCCCCATCCGTTTCCCTGTCGTACTCCCTGAGTTTTTCGACACAATCGTATCATTAACACCACCATTGTCATGCCATATCCGCCGATCAACAGCAGCGAATTCAGCTTTTCCACGGCAGCCATTAAATATATCTTACATTCAAAGACAAAAAGCTTACCGGACATTACATATATATAAAATGTTATCCAAGGCTAAATAGAGGCTATATTGAAAGCTACACATTAAATAAAGTGTTTTTTATCAAAAAATACGCGAATAGTCTGATGAGGAGAGGATCAAGGTTTATGAAGGAGAAATAGGGTTGAATAGAATTAAAGAGGGAGGGACAGGGGCAGTCGTTGGACTATTTTTCATAGGTTTCCTGAGATATCTCATAGAAAACACGTATGGTCCCCCCTCCCAGGCTGGACTCAGATCAGATACTGAATGAAGAACCGCATCCGCAGGTGCTGGTCGCATTTGGATTGGTGACCACGAAACGTGACCCTTCAAGGCCTTCGCTATAGTCTACCGCACCGCCAACCAGATATTGCAGGCTCATTGGGTCAACAACCAGAGCAACACCTTGTTTTTCGATGGTCATATCACCGTCGTTAATCTGATCGTCAAAGGTAAAGCCATACTGAAAGCCGCTACATCCACCGCCGGTGATATAGACTCGCAATTTCAGATTCGGATTCTCTTCGTCTGAGATCAGACTTTTTACTTTCTTGGCCGCTGCTTCAGTAAACTGAAGGGGCAGTGCTACGTCAGTACTCATGTTTTGCTCCAAACAATGAACAAGCCGGGCACAACATCACCCGTACTTTATATAATATTATCCGACACCCTGGTGAATCGTTCAAGTATTACGCTCTGCTGATGTCTGCTCCACAGGTGTAGGGGATGCAGCATTCGCTTTATCGGCTTCTTGCTTGGCCAGCGTTCTTGCCAGGATTTGTGAGTATAACGGTTTTCCTCCCAGAAAATTCGCTAATAATGTCGCACCAACACTCGTAACGAGCATGGGTAAAATAAGCTGATAGTTACCAGTCATTTCCAGCACCAGTGCAATCGCGGTCAGCGGTGCACGCAAGGTTGCGGACAGTAATGCCCCCATTCCTACCAGGGCAAAAACCCCCATCGGCAGATTATATTCAGGCAACCACATTGCACTGAAAGTTCCGAATGACATTCCCAGCAAGGTTCCTAAAGCCAGGATAGGGGCAAAAATACCACCAGGTGCACCAGATGAAAAACACAGTAAGCTGATAACAAGACGTGCCAGAAATAAGTATAACAACATGCTTAAGCTGTAGTTTCCGGCGGTTGCGATAGGGATCATATTGAACCCACCGCCTACTACCGAACTTTGTAGCAGCGCCAGTACACCACAAGCACCGCCAATCAGGCCGCCAATCAATACCCACTTGGTTGTATTACCACCATGGATACGCTGAAACATATCCTGTACGCCCAGCACCAGGCGATTAAATATTACGCCAATAACACCGATAACCATACCCAGGACCAGATATAGCCACAGTGTATTCAGCTCAACATCGCCGACCATCCCGAGATCAATCAAAATTAAACCGGGGTTAAAATATCGATAGACGACTGTCGACATGATAACACCAATAAATACCGCTTTGATTGAGATAAAATTATAGTGAAACTGCTTACGCAATTCTTCTATTACAAAAAAGATGCCTGCCAGCGGCGCATTAAAGGCTGCTGCCAGCCCGGCACCGGCCCCGGTTGCCACTAACGAATGACGTGTTTCCGGATTACGTAGACGAAAGATGTCAAAAACCATCTGGCCGAAACTCCCACCGAGCTGTACGGTCGGGCCTTCACGCCCTAATACCATCCCTGCGCCCAGGGTTCCCATACCCCCGAAGAACTTAACCGGAATGACTCGCCACCAGCGTACTGGCCGGACCCCTTCCAGGGCACCTTCAATTTCAGGTATGCCAGAGCCTCCCGCTTCGGGTGCAAAACGCCGAACCAAATAGTAACCAAACATCGCTAGTAAAGCTGAAGCCAGAAAGGCCATCGGCCAGACAACCCATGCATCGTCTGCTACCTCGGCTAGCATGCCAAGACGGTATTGTTGTACCAGGTTCACCGCTTTGTCGAAACCTACGCCCGCCAGACCAGCAAGCGTTCCGACCAGGGCTGCCAGCAGAAGCGTAGTGAGAGGCACTTTATCGACATCATGTAAACGGCGTATAAGCGTCTTGCTACGCTCAGACGCACCAGACTGCCCCTGGGGGCTGGAGTTTCCTGAATTCATGGCTCTCAGTCATGTATAATGGCAAGTAATATATCTATATTACCTGCGGATTCACCAGACGTCCTGTGAATATCACAGTTTATCTCGCAGGTTCATTACATCCCGTCCGTCGTTTCGCATAGACTATACGTTAATATCTCTTTCCGAGTCAGGAGCCGATTCATGAGTCAGTCTGAAAGTTTATATACCGCCGCCCGTCAGGTCATCCCTGGAGGCGTTAATTCACCGGTACGCGCCTTTACCGGTGTTGGCGGTGTGCCGCTATTCATTGAACGCGCAGATGGCGCTTATCTCTTTGACGTTGAAGGTAAAGCTTATATTGATTATGTCGGTTCCTGGGGTCCGATGATCCTCGGGCATAATCACCCGGCCATTCGTAATGCGGTGATTGAGGCCGTCAGCCGCGGTTTAAGCTTCGGTGCACCGACCGAAATGGAAGTCAAAATGGCCGAGCTGGTCACTGAGTTGGTACCCACGATGGATATGGTGCGTATGGTCAACTCAGGCACTGAAGCGACCATGAGCGCTATCCGCCTGGCGCGTGGTTTTACCAGACGCGATAAAATCATTAAATTTGAAGGCTGTTACCACGGTCATGCGGACTGCTTACTGGTCAAAGCTGGCTCCGGTGCACTGACCTTAGGCCAGCCGAACTCGCCGGGCGTTCCTGCTGATTTTGCAAAACATACCCTGACCTGTACCTATAACGACCTGGCTTCAGTACGTGAAGCCTTCACTAACTATCCGGAAGAAGTCGCCTGTATTATCGTTGAACCGGTCGCCGGCAATATGAACTGTATTCCACCGAACGACGATTTCCTGCCAGGCCTGCGTGCTCTGTGTGATGAATTCGGTGCGCTGTTAATTATCGATGAAGTGATGACCGGTTTCCGCGTTGCTTTAGCGGGTGCCCAGGACTATTACGGCGTAGAGCCCGACCTGACCTGTCTGGGTAAAATTATCGGCGGCGGAATGCCGGTCGGTGCTTTTGGTGGTCGTCGTGAGATAATGGAAGCTCTTGCCCCGGTCGGCCCGGTCTATCAGGCAGGAACCCTTTCCGGCAACCCTATCGCGATGGCAGCAGGCTATGCCTGTCTGAATGAAATTACCCAGCCGGGGATTTATGAAACGCTGACAGAGCTGACTGAGATGCTGGCAGAAGGCCTACTGCATGCCGCTGAAGAAGAAGGTATTCCTCTGGTGGTTAACAAGGTCGGCGGGATGTTTGGCCTGTTCTTTACCGATGCACCAACTGTAACAAGTTACAGCGATGTGATGGCCTGCGATGTAGAGCGTTTTAAACGCTTCTTCCACTTAATGCTGGAACAAGGTATTTATCTGGCACCTTCCGCCTTTGAGGCCGGTTTTATGTCGGTCGCTCATTCACCAGAAGACATTCAAAAGACCATTGATGCCGCGCGCGTAGCCTTCGCTGAGCTCTGAGTATTAGCGCCCTCTCACTAAAAGGTGAGAGGGCGAAATAGGGCTTAGCGGCTCTGCTTTCTCAGTAAATAGATAAAGTAAGGTGCGCCGATAAAGGTTGCCAGCAACCCGGCCGGAACCTGGTTCGGGAACAGGATCATTCGGCCAAACCAGTCAGCGATAATCATCAGTATCCCACCCAGAATACCGGAGATAATCATCTGCGGCATTGCCCGACGGAAGCCAAGCATACTGGTGATATGCGGAGCCATAAGACCGACAAAACTCAGTGGACCGATAATCAGCGTCGCTGACGCGGTCAGGGTTGCAGCCAGTAACAGTACCAGCAATTGCGCAGGTGTTACCGCCATGCCCACAGCGCTCGCCGTCGCCCGGCCAAGCGGCAGGATAACCAGCCAGCGTCGACAGAACGGCATAATCGCCAGCAATACCACCATAATACCGAGGCTTTGCAGCGCCTGTATGCCACTCACATTGTAGGTCGAACCTGAAATCCAGGTCAGTATTGAGGACATACGCGGATCGCCGCTGGCCATCATTAGCATCAGCAGCATCATAAAGGCGGTACTTAACGCCACCCCGGCCAGCAACATTCGCTGTGGAGAGAATCCTCCCCGCCCAGCTGAAATAATAATGATCAGTAATGTGACTGCCGCCCCGAGACTTCCGGCAGGAAGCATCCAGCCAAAAGCATCGCCCGGAACGAAGAACAGCATTAACACGACGCCAAAGGCAGCCCCGGAGCTTATCCCCAACACCTCGGGACTCGCCATCGCATTACCGGTCAGGCGCTGAATCAGGCAGCCCGCTACCGCCAGCATCACCCCGGCCGTCATCGCAGCCAGAACCCGCGGCCAGCGCCAGGGAAGGACTTCATCAAACAGCGCGCCGCTTAGCCAGCTTAAGCCCTGTTCGTTACGTCCCAGCGACAAAGCAATTGCGCCGGTAATAATCAATAGCAGCAGTCCAACGGAGATCCACAGATAACGCGCCTGACGCTCAGCCTGAACATTATCGCCGATGCTCATGGAAGGCATGCTGTAGGTACGTAACCTGGGTAACAGCCATAACAAAATCGGTGCGCCGATCAATGCGGTGATGGTTCCGGTCGAGATCTCACGCCAGAAACTCGCCAGCCAGATAACCACCTGATCGGAGAGCCAGAGGATCAGCGCGCCAATCAGTGGCGCGAGGAACAGACGCGGTAACAGACGACGGGCACCGAGCATTTTTGCCAGAAGCGGAGCAAACAGGCCGATAAAACCGACAATCCCTACCGCACTGACCAGCTGTGCGCTAAGAATAATCGCCAGACTCAGAATAGCCAGACGGGTAATGGAGAGCGCCAGCCCCAAATTGCGGGCAACGCCATCATCCAGCCCCATTAAGGTCAGCGGACGCAGCAGGAACAGGGTTAATACCAGTCCGCCTAACAGACGCGGCCACAGGGTTTGGACGCTGCTCCAGTCTTGCTGATTCAGTGAGCCGGTACTCCACAGGAACATATTCTGTAGCTGGTCATAGTTAAAAATAGCCAGTAACTGATTGACGGCTCCGCAGTATAAGCTCAGCACCAGTCCGGCAAGGATTAACGTGACGGGGGATAAACGCCGCCCCCAGGCAACGCCAAAGACCACCAGCCCCACCACTGCGGCACCGATTAATGCCACATAAGGCTGAACTGCCACGGGGAGTGCCCAAAGAGTGGCAACGGTGATCCCCAGCTGTGCACCACTGGCAACACCCAGGGTAGTGGGCTCGGCCAGCGGGTTACGTAAAACCTGCTGGAATAAGACCCCGACCAGCCCCAGTCCCGCTCCCACCAGCAACGCAATCATCACACGGGGCATTAAGCTGTAGTGAAACAGCATCTGGTTGATTTCATCAGGGTCAGGTAGCCGCAGCGCGCTCATCCACTGACTGGAGGGCAATAAAGCCTGCATATTGTGAAGCGTTAGCCCTAGGGCTACGATAAACAGGGCAAGCAAAAAGCTGACGGGCAGGAGAAAGCGATGTCGCATCATGCCTTACCTCCGATAGCATCATCCAGTACGCGGGTAAAATGCATCGCAGACAGCGTCGCGCCATAAAGCCAGGCCGCCGGAATTAGCTGGAAACGATCTTCACGAATAAAGGGCATCGAGCGCCATAGCGGCGTCGAGGTTGCTTGCTGGATAGTGGCACTGTTGTTGTGTTGCATGCATAGCACATCCGCCCCTTTAATCTCTGCCAGCCGTTCAATACCGACAATCGCGGTACCCCAGAAGTTGGTTTCACCAGTCCACGCATTTTTCAGCCCAAGCTGATCCATCACTTGCTGGAACAGGCTGTGTTTTCCCACCACCAGCACATGACGACTATCAAGAAAGCCCATCAGCAATAACGGGCGACTGCCCCGGTTAGCAAAGCGCGGTTTCATACTCTCTATATAAGCATCAAACTCGCTAAGGTGACGCCTGGCCGCATCCTGCATTCCCAGCGCATCACCCAGTTCGGTGAGCGAGCGGCGCGCGACATCCAAAGGTTTGCCCGAGGCGTCATTGAAGGGAAAACCGAGCCCGGGAGCGATACGTTTGATTTTCTCTTCAGAGGGGCCATAGCCAGCAGAATAGACAATCAGGGACGGTTTTAATTGCGCCATAAATTCCAGATTAGGTTCGGTACGCAGCCCGACATCAATGACTGAATCAGGTAACTTTGGCTCATTAACCCAGACCTGATAATTCGGCCTGTCAGCCACCGCCATGGGGGTAATACCCAGCGCCATAAGTAACTCAATGGGTAGCCATTCAAGGGCAATAATACGCTGAGTATCAGGCAGGGCGGCCAGTGCGGAAGGCAAATTAAATAATACCGGCGATACAGCTAACGCCGCCAGTAACCGACGGCGCGTTAACAAGAAATCGGATGGATTATGCATTAGTAGACAAAACTCACCGGTGCGGCACCTAAAGGATGCGGCAGAATACCCATTGGGATACCGTAGATTTTAGCCAGCGTATCGCTTTGCATCATCTCGGTTGGGGTGCCTGAAGCAATCATTTCCCCGCCGCGCAGCGCGACCAGGTTATCGCAATAGCGGGCAGCCATATTGATATCATGCAACACGGCAATCACCGTCAGGCCACGTTGCTGGCTCAGCCGATGAATTAACGCCAGGACATCAACCTGGTGTGCAATATCCAGTGCCGAGGTGGGTTCATCGAGTAGCAGGCAACGGCTGTTCTGTGCCACCAGCATGGCAATCCATGCACGCTGACGTTCCCCTCCTGATAAGCTGTCCACCAGGCGGTTAGCAAAAGCGGTTAATCCCACCAGATGAATCGCCTCTTCTACCCGTTCACGGTCATCGGAACCAAAACGCCCCAGAGCACCATGCCAGGGATAGCGACCAATCGCCACCAGCTCACGTACCGTCATGCCTTCGGCAGCCGGTAACTGCTGCGGCAAATAGGCAACCTGACGAGCAAACTCTTTGCTGTTCCAGCTATCGAGCGCCCGATCATTGAGCTGAATACCGCCTTCTGACGCTTTCTGATGACGCCCGAGCATTTTTAACAACGTCGACTTGCCGGAACCATTATGGCCAATCAGACCCGTTACTTTACCCGCAGGGAAAGTCATCGACAGCGGGGCCAGTAAAGTGCGGCCCGATACGCGAAAAGTGACATCCGTAAGACTAAACGTTGTCTCAGGATGAGCCTGTGTATCCTGCATAATAACCATCCAATAAAGTAACCATTCAATTAAAGGGCAGGAATCACCTGCCCGAAGAGAACTTAGAAACGGAAAGTGGCGGTCGCGACGGCCTGACGTTCAGCTCCCCAGTAACAACCGTATGTCTGGAAGCAGCTGGCAACGTATTCACGATTCAACAAGTTATTAATATTTAATGCAATGCTTGAATCATTAAGACCAAAGCGGCCTAAGTCATACTTCACCACGGCATCCATCACCGCGGCGCTACCGACTTTAAAGCTGTTCGCAGGATCACCAAAACTGGAGCCAATAAAGCGTCCACCCGTTCCCAGCGTCAGACCACTTAATGCGCCATTATGGAAGGTATAGTCGCCCCATAATGAAGCCATATTTTTAGGAACTTGAACTGGGGCATTACCTTTCAGATCGGTGTCTTTGGTATATTCGGCATCGGTCCAGGTGTAAGAGGCGGTCAGATTGATATTCAGGTTTAATGCCGCTTTCGCTTCGAATTCCGCACCACGAACGCGAATCTCTCCCGCAGGGACTTGGTTGTTTGGATTCGTAGGATCGGTCATTAAGTTATTGGTTTTGGTTAGCTGGAACAGAGCCCCAGTAACGACAACCGCATAATCTTTAGGCGTATATTTTACCCCTGCTTCGTACTGCTCACCCCGTGAAGGCGCATAGGCTACACGTGGCGTACTGAAGAGGCTGAATACATTCGGCTCAAAAGACTGGCTGTAGCTGACATAAGGGGTAATGCCATTATCAAACAGATAGTTGACACCGCCGCGCCAGCTAAACTTGCTATCATTTCGCGATACCGTGTCATTTACTGACCTGACGGTAGTCTCTTGTTTCAGCCAATCATAGCGACCACCCAGCGTCACCACCCATTTATCCCACTCAGCCTGATCCTGGAGATAAATCCCCGTCTGGTTAGTTTTATTTAATTGATAAGGAACGGCATCGCCGAAATCAACCGGATCACGGGATGGGTTATTGATATCCAGTGGAGGCGCGCTACCGAAAACGGCATGGACGTCATTACGCATCCGCATATAATCCACACCGGTTAACAGGGTATGTTGAATATTGTCGGTGGCAAATTTAGTTTGTAGCTGGGTATCAACGCTAAAGTTCTGTAACCGCTCCACGCTGTTGGTGGTGCCACGGTTTATATAATCACCCGCTAATCCCAGACCGTAGGCGTTTTTCTCTGACACTTTCATTTGAGAAAAGCGCAAGTTCTGGCGCAGGGTGAAGGTGTCATTTAGCCCATGTTCGGCGTTATAGCCCACCATTTTCTGATTACGGGAATAGGTGTTATTCGAAGCACCTTCGTTAAAGCTCACCGGGAAACGCCCGCCACCCGGTAAAGGTTCTACCGTGCCTTCTTTCGGTAACCAGCCGTAATAACCTGTTTCTGGCTCATTCTGAAAATAGGATAACAGCGTCAAAAAGCTTTTGTCATTGGGCTGCCAGGTAAAAGCAGGGGCAATAGCATAGCGTTTCTGTTTGGCATACTCTTGCTGTTCATTGTTGGAACGCGCAACCCCCGTCAGGCGATAGGAGTAAACCCCGTCATCGTCGAGTTCATCGCTAAAATCAAACCCGGTCTGGTACAGATTATGGCTACCCATTTTAAACTGAATTTCATGTATCGGTTCTTTGCTCGGACGTTTGCTGACCATATTCACAATCCCGCCAGGACTGCTGGTACCGTACAGGACTGAAGTCGGGCCGCGCATTAACTCAACGCGTTCCAGCATATAGGGATCGATAACCGCGTCGTTATAGAAATCTCCCTTCATTTTCAAACCATCGAGGTAGTTGTTCTGGTTCAAACCGACGGGAGCAAAACCACGAACAACAACGTAGTCATAGGTGTTGGATGCGCCACGGGAAGCGGTGCTGACCCCCGGGGTGTATCCCAGCGCTTCTTTCACTGAACGGAATTGGTGAGTCTGCATCTCTTCATTAGTCACCACGGAGATAGACTGAGGTGTTTTCTCAATCGGTGTGTCCGTTTTGGTGGCGGTAGCCGTACGTTTAGCGGCAATCGTTGGGCTAGGCCCCCATGCGCTCTCCGTCGGACCCGCAGTGGCGGTAGCGGTGACAACGATATTGTCTTCTTTAGCTGGAGCGGGAGTCTGCGCTGCAACGCTGAAGACCGAACTTCCTCCCACTGCCGTGGCAACGAGCAAGGCAATCTTGCGCAAAGAAAGGTGACCAGGTGTACCTGGAATAAAACGAGCCATGGCAGTGTTCCTAATGAAAAGATAAATGATAAAGCAAAGGAGAATGATTCTTGCGAGGAGCAGATAATAGACGATAGAAAACGTTTATGGCAAGCGCTTAACCGAGCCTGTTACATCAAGTCACACCCCTGTTTTTATGGGGTTATGAGACTGTGTAATTTAAGATAAGTTGGCGTAATCAGGTTATTAAAAAGGGCGAGCCGCTAAGCGGACTCGCCCTGAATGCTATGTTTATTAACGGTTAATTGTTACCAAACATATCTTTAATCCAGCCTGCAACACCATCAGATTCAGGTTGTGCCGCCGGAGCCTGGGCGGGAGGTGCCTGCTGCGGTTGCGGCTGACCCTGGCTGAATGGGTTGTTATCTACTTGCGGAGTTTGCTGACACAAGCCTTCCGGATTTTTCGTCCAGACCGGTAGCACACGATAACCCACGGTGCTGCACTGGAAGTTACCCGCACTGTCGACGCCCAAATCGACGATATCCTCAGGAACCCTTAAGTTCAGTGGAATCGGCGTTTGGTTCGCCAGATAGCGCTGGTACAACGACATTGCCCCGCTGGCACCATAGAGCTTGGTCGGCTGGTTATTATCGCGGCCTACCCAAGTAATAGCGACCTCTTTGCCGTCAATTCCGGCAAACCAGGTATCAACGTTATTGTTAGTCGTACCCGTCTTACCTGCCAGGTGCAGATTAGGGTATTTGCCCCCCAGCACACGTCCGGTTCCCTTAGCGATAACCTGCTGCATGGTATACAGCGTCAGGTATGCCGCCTGCGGAGCGACCGCCTGTTCGGCTTGCGGGAAGCTCTGGTATAACACTTTACCGTCTTCAGCAATCACCGAGCGCACGGCTGATAAGGTGGCGCGATTCCCACCGCTACCGATGGTCTGGAACGCCTGAGCTACTTCAATCGGCGTCAGGTTCAGGGCACCCAGTAACATCGACGGAACCGGATGGAGCTGATCTTTAGGAACACCGAGCTTAGTCCAGGTCTCAGTGACTGCCGGTAAGCCGAGCGCCATACCCAGATTAACTGTCGGTACGTTCATCGAACGCGTTAAGGCATCCACCAGCATCACCTGGCCACTGAACTGTCGGTTATCGTTCTGAGGAGACCACACCTGTCCGTTTGACATGGGAATCGACAGTGGCGCATCGGAAATCCAGGTATTGAGACGATATCTGTCCGGCTGCCCCAGCGCAGTCAGATAAGTGGCGGGCTTCGCCAGGGAACCAATAGAACGACGAGCCTGGAGCGCACGGTTAAAGCCCGCATACTGCGGCTCTGCTCCACCCACTAAAGCACGGACTTCACCGCTGACGCGGTCAACAATGACCATGGCCGCTTCGAGATCGTTCAGCTTACGAGACTCACGTAATGCCGGAATCCCCTCGGTCACCGCTTTTTCTGCTGCATCCTGTGAAACCGAATCAAAGGTGGTAAAAATTTTCACCCCGGACAGGTCATTCACTTTATCGCCGAGCCTCGCCTGTAGCTCCTGACGCACCATCTGCATAAAGGCAGGCTGAGGTGAAATCACGCCGCCTCTAGGCTGAACGCCTAACGGACGGGCACTCAGCATTTGATAGAGTTCCTGGTCGATAACCTGCTGTTCTTGCAGCAGACGTAACACCACATTACGGCGCTCCAGAGCCAGTTTTGGATTACGCCATGGGTTATAAAGTGAAGCCCCTTTCACCATCCCGACCAGCAGAGCCTGTTGATCCAGACTCAGTTCATCAACCGGGCGACCGAAATAGTACAGGCTGGCCAGCGGGAAGCCGCGGATCTGCTCATCACCGCTCTGCCCCAGATAGACTTCGTTCAGATACAGTTCAAGAATGCGGTCTTTGCTATAACGGGCATCCATAATGATGGCCATATAAGCTTCGTTTGCTTTACGCCACAGCGTTCGCTGGTTGGTTAAAAACAGGTTTTTCACCAGCTGCTGCGTCAAGGTACTTCCACCCTGCACTGCACGTCCGGCAGTCAGGTTCGCCACTAAAGCACGGCCAATGGAATAAAGGCTGATACCGTCATGCTGATAGAAATGACGATCTTCGGTCGCAATTAGGGTGTCTACCAGTAAGTCTGGGAAGTTATCCCGCGCGACAAACAGGCGTTGCTCGCCGTTGGTGGAAGACAGCATAGTGATCAGGCGCGGATCGAGGCGGAACAGACCAAAGCTGCGGTTGTTATCCATATTCTGGATAGATTCCAGACGGCCAGCTTCAAACTTCAATCGGGCGCGGATCTGCCCCTCTTTTCCGTCCGGGAAATCAAACGGACGACGGATCATTTCGATGGAATTCGCCTGCACGGTAAACTCACCCGGACGCGTCATACGCGTGACCTGGCGATACTGAGTGGCTTCCAGCAGTTTAACCATTTCCGCTTTGCTGTAGGGCATATCAGGTTCAAGATTGACCATTCGCCCATACACTGCCGCAGGTAACTGCCAGACCTTACCGTCAATACGGCTGCGAATTTGCTGATCGAGATAAAAACCATAGATAGCCATGCCCACTACAAAGAGGACAAAAAGCTTTAACAGAAACTTCAGTAAGCGATGTTTTTTTGGCG
The DNA here is from genome assembly GCF_024807845.1 of Klebsiella sp. BIGb0407. Classification (GTDB taxonomy): domain Bacteria; phylum Pseudomonadota; class Gammaproteobacteria; order Enterobacterales; family Enterobacteriaceae; genus JGM124. The sequence goes on along the minus strand of NZ_JANUEQ010000006.1, from coordinate 291,379 downwards.
GCCGCCCGCCCTTGCCTCTTTTTTTCTTTACCGGTGGCATCGATTCTTCGTCTTCATAGTCATCATCATAATCATCATCCGTGTAATCATCGTCCGAGAGCCGAGAATTTTTGCCCTTCGTTTTCGCAAAATGCGTAGATTTTCCTTTGCGACCAATTGGCTCGCGGTCATTCCCCGCCATTTCTTATCTCCACAAAATTTCAGGCAAGCTGCCCGATTCTCCACTCTCTCGCCATAAACGAAAGAAGAAATTTCTCAAAATTCACTGGTACTTTTTAGTCCGCCGCGTAGGCAGTGCCGAAGCCGGGTCATCGGGCCAGACATGTTTGGGGTAACGCCCTTTCATCTCTTTTTGTACCTCGCGATACGCCCCCTGCCAGAAAGCAGTGAGATCTTGCGTGACCTGGAGCGGGCGCTGTGCCGGAGATAATAACTCAAGCAGCAAGGGAACACGCCCCTCAGCGATGCAAGGCGTTCGGGACTCACCAAACATTTCCTGCATACGTACCGCCAGTACCGGCGGATTCTCATCACTATAGCGAATGGCTATCTGACTGCCGGTGGGCACAGTGTAATGAGTTGGTAGCGTACTATCCAGCCGTTGACGCAGCGACCAGTCGAGTAAATGGGTTAATGCTTTACTTAAATCTATTTTTTTCAAACCATTAAGAGAATAGATACCGTTCATTTCCGGCAATAACCAGTGCTCAAGATTTGCCAGTAAGGTTTCATCATCGACGAGGGGCCATTTCAGTTCTGGTAGCCAGCGCGCTGCACAGCTCAGACGCACACGGAGTTGTTCAGCCGCTGTTGACCAGGTTAAACAATCCAGTCCATTAGTACGGATACCGTTAAGAATCGCCTGTTGCATCTCGGCTTCAGGGGGTTTTTCCCGCTGCTGAACACTGATAATCAGTTTACCGATTTTGCGCCGCCGTAGCGCTTTTAACACTCCATGAGCTTCGTTCCACTCGACTGAATTATCGGTTTCGATAAGCCCAGGACACTGGGCCGTTAGCGCATCAAGTTCAATCGGCAGGGCGAATAAGATACGTGCGTCAGGTGAAGCATTACCTTGCAGTAATAAGGGTGCGATAAGCCATTCATAACGCGTCAGGGCATCATCATCGTCCAGCATTGCTCCCATGCCGTTGGCTAACTGGTAGCGCCCTCCATTCCCCCGACGTCGGGCAATTCTGTCAGGAAAGGCCTGAGCCAGTAAAGGCATAATCAACACGAGGTCTGCTTTCCCTCCGCGGCTATTCAGTCGCTTAAGTAACTGACCAGCCCGCTGGCGCACGGCACTCGATGCGTTATCAAAAGCGGCACGTAAATCTCCTCCGGAAGTAAAACGCGGAGGATCTTCAAGCAGTGCCACGAGCAAAGCTGCGCTGGCTTGTTCATCTGCGGTTTTTGCGGCCACCAGCATACTGGCTGAACGTGGGTCGCTGCCAGTCTGCGCCATCTTCTGACCAATAGTCGTCAGACGAAGCTTGTCATCAATAGCGCCTATCTGCCGTAATATTTTCTGAGCCTGGGCAAGGTTTACCGCCGGGGGCATATCCAGCCAGGTGAGCTGGGTGATATCAACGCAACCCCACTGCAAAATTTCCAATTGGAGGCTGGATAAATCGCTGTTGAGAATTTCCGGGCTGCTTTGGGCGCTGGCCCTCTCGGCTTGTTCCGCGCTGATGAGATGCAGGCAAATACCCGGCTCCAGACGTCCCGCACGCCCGGCACGCTGGGCCATTGAAGCCTGGCTAATACGCTGGGTGACCAGACGCGTCAGCCCGGTAGCCGGATCAAAGCGAACCGCCCGTTCCAGACCACTATCGACGACTAAGCGGATCCCCTCTATCGTTAAACTGGTTTCCGCAATATTGGTTGCCAGAACCACTTTACGCTTACCTGCGGGAGCCGGAAGAATAGCCTGACGCTGTTCATTCAAGGATAGAGCGCCATAAAGAGGACATAACAAAACGTCTTCAGAAACGCGTTCAGTTAACTGTTCAAGTACCCGTTTAATTTCACTGACGCCGGGCAGAAATAGCAGTAAAGAGCCCGATTCTTGCCGCAGTAAGCCTGCGACTTCGCTGGCAACCGCTTCATTAAAACGCTGATGTGTGGATAGCGAGCTATAACGACTCTCAACCGGAAAAGTACGTCCTTGCGAGGTAACAACGGGGGCTGCCGGAAGGAGCTGCTGTAAACGGCTATCGTCCAAGGTAGCGGACATAATCAGTATTTTTAAATCGTCCCGCAGCCCGGCCTGCACATCGAGCAACAGAGCCAAGGCCAAATCGGCCTGTAGACTACGTTCATGGAATTCGTCGAGGATAACTAAGTCGATACCGTTCAGCTCCGGATCTTGCTGAATCTGACGTGTGAGAATACCCTCGGTCACTACTTCAAGCCGCGTCTGAGCGCTTACACAGCTATCTGCCCGCATCCGATAACCCACTGTTTCTCCAGGTTTTTCGCCGAGTAGATCCGCCATGCGCTGGGCAACATTACGGGCCGCCAGACGGCGGGGTTCCAGCAATAAGATACGCCCCTTTCCAGAACGTTGGGCGAGAATTTGCAGAGGCAACCAGGTGGATTTTCCCGCACCGGTAGGCGCAATTAATAATACTTGTGGGGCAGAAGCAAGTGCGGCAAGCAGCTCAGGCAAAACAGACGCAACCGGTAATGACGACACAAACGGCTCCAGGGGTTAACATCACAGGGCCGGTATTGTAGCATCAGTCACCCTATAACCGAGAGGTACCCATGAGTGAAACTCGCCGTCTGTTTTTTGCACTCGAACTTCCCGACGAGATACAGTCCGAACTTATCTCCTGGCGGGCGACATATTTCCCCTTGTCTGCTGGCAAGCCGGTAGTTCAGGCTAATTTGCATCTGACGCTCGCTTTTCTGGGTGATATCTCAGCTGAAAAGCAGCGGGCGCTATCCCGGTTAGCCGGACGTATTCAGCAATCGGCATTTGATTTATGCCTGAATGATGCCGGGCAATGGCTGCGTTCAGGCGTTATTTGGGTCGGGCCGAAACAAGCCCCGAGAGGACTTCTGCAACTGGCCGATATGCTGCGTGCCCAGGCTGCTCGCAGTGGTTGTTATCAGGCCGCAATGCCGTTTCACCCCCATATATCGCTGTATCGTCAGGCCACTCAAGCCGTAGCTCTACCGGCTCCGGGTTTTAGCTGGTCATTTCGACCTGTTGAGTTTGCGCTCTATTCTTCAGACTTTAAACAGGGGCGAACGCACTATCAAGTGCTGGAAAAATGGCCGCTATCAGAGCCGTAAACTGATATCTATCAGGAGTCCGAAATGGAGTTTATCCCACCGCTACAATCAGCGACGTTAATTAAGCGCTATAAACGTTTTCTGGCCGATGTCGTCACTCCACAAGGTGAAGTTATCACGCTGCATTGCCCGAATACCGGTGCCATGACCGGATGTGCCACGCCCGGAGATACGGTCTGGTACTCAACCTCAGATAATCTGAAGCGTAAGTATCCCAATAGCTGGGAGCTAACCCAAACTCAGCAGCAAGAAATGATTTGTGTAAACACGCTACGGGCCAATCAACTGGTCAAGGAACGACTGCTCACCGATCCCCCGGTATCTTTAGCGGGTTACAGTAAATGCCAAAATGAAGTGAAATACGGTAGCGAAGGTAGCCGTATCGATTTTATGCTAAGCGCGGATGACAAAGTAAACTGCTATATCGAAGTAAAATCAGTCACCTTATTTGAGCAGGGTAAAGGTTTTTTTCCTGATGCAGTGAGTTTACGTGGACAAAAGCATCTAAGAGAGTTAATTAATGTCGTTAAACAGGGAGAGCGTGCAGTGATGTTGTTTGCAGTGTTGCACTCAGCTATCACCAGCGTTTCACCGGCGCGACATATTGATACAAAGTACGCGCAGTTGTTAACAGAAGCACAGCAGTGTGGCGTTGAAATTATCGCGCTGAAAGCCGAACTTTTTGCCACACACATGACTCTAACTACGCCGTTACCTGTCTATTTAACGTAATGTTTTATAATGAATAGAGAGCGTGACACTTTATTTATGGTTGTTTTTGCAGATACGCGTTTCTTCACATGATTGTCAATAGATAGGGTTATATAATTGCCATCCTGAAGCGGTTCTGCTATTTATAGCGGCCTGATTTTACCCCGACAGGGGATCGATAAGTGCGTGTCAAGGAGAAAAAACATGCAAGAAGGGCAAAAGCGTAAGACATCGTCCCTGAGTATTCTCGCCATCGCTGGGGTGGAGCCATACCAAGAGAAGCCGGGTGAAGAGTATATGAACGAAGCCCAGCTGTCGCACTTCAAACGTATTCTTGAAGCATGGCGTTCTCAGCTCATGGACGAGGTTAACCGTACTGTTTCGCATATGCAGGATGAAGCTGCTAACTTCCCGGACCCGGTAGACCGTGCTGCCCAGGAAGAAGAGTTCAGCCTCGAATTACGTAACCGCGATCGCGAACGTAAATTGATCAAGAAGATTGAAAAGACGCTGAAAAAAGCAGAAGACGAAGATTTCGGTTACTGCGAATCTTGTGGCGTTGAAATCGGTATTCGTCGTCTTGAAGCGCGTCCGACAGCTGATTTGTGTATTGACTGTAAAACACTGGCAGAAATCCGTGAAAAACAGATGACAGGCTAATAGCCCGTCTTAACGAGTAAGGATGGGTCTGCCATCCTTACTCTTCCACATCGACAGATGACCAGAAAGCTTCTGGTTAGCCATAATCCCCGGGATATTTGTTATCATCCTGCCACGACATCATCCGAATATGCCCACTCAAGATTATATCGGTCGCTTCGCCCCCTCACCTTCTGGCGCCTTACATTTTGGCTCACTGGTGGCTGCTCTCGGCAGTTATCTGCAAGCGCGCGCCAAACAAGGGCGATGGCTGGTGCGTATAGAAGATATTGATCCCCCGCGTGAAATTCCCGGTGCCGCTACGACGATTTTGCAGCAGCTGGAGCACTACGGTTTATTCTGGGATGGCAGCGTACTGTGGCAGTCACAGCGCCATGAAGCCTATCGTGCAGCCCTGGATACCTTGCGTGTCGCAGGTTTGAGTTATTACTGTACCTGTACCCGCAGTCGTATCCATCAGCTGGGAGGCATCTATGATGGATATTGCCGCAAACGCAATAATGACCCCGAGAATGCTGCTGTGCGCTTTATCCAGCAACATCCGGTAATGCAGTTTACTGACCTGCTATCCGGCACGCTGCATGCGGATAGTGCACTGGCGCGGGAAGATTTTATTATTCACCGTCGCGATGGCTTATTTGCTTATAATCTCGCCGTGGTGGTGGACGATAATCATCAGGGAATTACAGAGATTGTCCGTGGTGCCGATTTAATTGAACCCACGGTACGGCAAATTTCTTTATATCAGCAATTTGGCTGGCAAACGCCCTCTTATATTCATTTGCCGCTGGCGCTGAATTTACAGGGAGAAAAACTGTCGAAGCAAAATCATGCTCCCGCTTTGCCTTCAGGTGACCCTCGCCCGGTCCTTGTTGAAGCATTACGCTTTTTAAATCAAGCTGTTGAAGATAACTGGGCGGATTTATCACTGGAAAAATTACTGATAAACGCCGTCGATAACTGGTCGCTATTACGCGTACCGGTGAATACATGATTCTCAAATGCTCTACACCAGGCTATTATTAGCCGCTGTTTTTTTTGTACCCATGATTGACACTACCGAGGTGGACTATTTTTACCCGAGTCGCTAATTTTTGCCGCAAGGTGCTTAACCGCGATAATGATAATATCAGCAATGGTAATATCATTGATGTCGTGGCCGAGGAGAGTGAGTCTCTCCCGCACATCACGGTTATTCCGCGTGACAAGCACGCTATTTCTCGCAAAGATATCAGTGAAAACGCCCTCAAGGTGCTCTATCGCTTGAATAAATCGGGATATGAGGCCTATCTGGTGGGTGGCGGTGTCCGCGATCTTCTGCTGGGTACAAAACCGAAAGATTTCGATGTGACCACTAACGCGACCCCCGAGCAGGTACGTAAACTGTTCCGTAACTGTCGCCTTGTCGGTCGCCGTTTTCGTCTGGCTCATATTATGTTTGGGCCAGAGATTATCGAAGTCGCTACTTTCCGTGGCCACCATGAAGAGCAGCCTTCTGAAGACAGGCAGATATCTCAACGTGGCGAAAATGGTATGTTGCTGCGCGATAATATCTTCGGTTCGATTGAAGAAGATGCACAGCGCCGTGACTTTACCATTAACAGCCTGTATTACAGCGTTGCTGACTTCGCGGTACGCGATTATGTCGGCGGCCTGTCCGACCTTAACCAGGGTATTATTCGTCTGATTGGCACGCCTGAAACCCGCTATCGTGAAGATCCGGTCCGGATGTTGCGTGCGGTGCGTTTTGCTGCCAAGTTGAATATGACGATAAGCCCGGAGACGGCTGAACCTATCCCCCGTCTGGCCACGCTTCTCAATGATGTGCCACCCGCACGTCTGTACGAAGAATCGCTGAAACTGCTGCAGGCAGGCTACGGTTACCCAACCTATTTGCTGCTGCGTCAGTATCATCTGTTCCAGCCAATGTTCCCGATGATTACGCGTAATTTCACTGAGCAAAACGATAGCTCAATGGAACATATGATTGAGCTGGTGCTGAAAAATACCGATAACCGTATTCAGAATGATATGCGCGTTAACCCGGCATTTCTGTTCGCGGCAATGCTCTGGTATCCACAGCTGGAAATGGCACAGAAGATTACCCAGGAAAGCGGGCTTGCCTATTACGACGCTTTCGCGATGGCAATGAATGACGTGCTGGATGAAGCCTGTCGTGCGCTGGCTATTCCTAAGCGTATTACGACGTTAGTCCGTGATATCTGGGGACTGCAATTACGTCTGTCACGCCGTCAGGGCAAACGCGCCTGGAAGCTTATGGAGCATCCTAAGTTCCGCGCGGCTTATGATTTACTGGCCTTGCGTGCTGAAGTGGAAAATAACCAGGAACTGTTACGCCTGACCAAATGGTGGGGAGAGTTCCAGGTCGCCACTCCTACGCTGCAAAAAGATATGCTGGTTAATCTGGGTGATGAACCTGCGGTTCGCCGTCGTCATCGTCGCCCGCGTAAGCCTACCTCACGCGGCCAGGCATGACCCTCGCGTATATCGCTCTTGGCAGTAATCAGGCTTCCCCGCTGGAACAAGTCTCTTCAGCACTGGAAGCGATTGCTGCCATTGCAGATAGCCACATTGTGGCTATCTCTTCGTTTTACCGTACCCCACCTTTAGGCCCTCCCAATCAGCCCGACTATCTCAATGCCGCCGTTGCTCTGGAAACCACTTTGTCAGCCGATGCGCTACTCAGTCAGACACAACGTATTGAGCTGGAACAGGGTCGAGTGCGTAAAGAGGAACGCTGGGGACCACGGACTTTAGATCTCGATATTATGCTGTTTGGCAACGAAGTCATCACCACCTCACGCCTGACAGTACCTCATTATGACATGAAAAATCGGGCGTTTATGCTGCTGCCATTGCTGGAGATTGCGCCTGAATGTCGTTTCCCTGATGGACATACTGTGCGGGATACACTGGCAACACTTTCCCTTGAGGGAATTACGGCCTGGTGATCGGTACATCGGTCCATTTGTCAGCTCTTTTCTCTGGAGAAGATCATGAAAGCCACCACAATCTCGACACTGCGTCAGTTAAAGCAAGACAAGAAAAAATTCGCCACGCTGACGGCTTACGATTTTAGTTTCGCTAAATTATTTGCAGATGAAGGTATTAGCGTTGTTCTGGTTGGTGATTCACTGGGTATGACCATTCAGGGTCATGACTCCACTCTGCCTGTCACCGTTGAAGATATTGCCTATCATACCCGTGCAGTACGCCGGGGTATGCCTGCCGGACTGGTTATCGCCGATCTGCCATTCATGTCCTATGCCACCCCCGAACAAACCTTTGTTAACGCAGCAACGCTGATGCAAGCTGGCGCGAACATGGTGAAACTCGAAGGTGGGCGCTGGCTGGCTGATACGGTTCGTCAGCTAACCGAACGCGCAGTACCTGTCTGCGGGCATATTGGTCTGACGCCACAATCGGTTAATATTTTTGGTGGCTATAAAATCCAGGGGCGAGATGCAGATGCCGCGCAAGCCATTTTCGATGAGGCTCTGGCGCTTGAAGCCGCTGGAGCACAACTGCTGGTATTAGAGTGTGTCCCGGTCAAGCTGGCGCAACGTATTACCGAAGCCCTGATAATCCCGGTGATTGGTATTGGAGCAGGTAACGTAACCGATGGTCAGATCCTCGTGATGCATGACGCTTTCGGTATTACCGGCGGCCATATTCCTAAGTTTGCCAAAAACTTCCTTGCACAAACCGGTGATGCACGAGCAGCGGTTCGCCAGTACATTAGCGAAGTTGAATCCGGTCAGTATCCGGGCGATGAACATAGTTTTCAGTAAAGGAGAACGGTTATGTTAATTATTGAGACATTACCGCTGCTGCGCCAGCAGATCCGTCGTTTCCGTCAGGAAGGTAAGCGCGTTGCTCTGGTGCCGACGATGGGTAACCTGCATGAAGGTCATCTGACGCTGGTTGAACGCGCTAAAGCCAGTGCAGATATCGTGATAGTGAGTATCTTCGTCAATCCGATGCAGTTTGAACGTCAGGATGATTTGGCCCGTTATCCACGTACCCTGCAAGACGACTGTGAAAAACTGAACCGTAAAAAAGTTGATTTAGTGTTTACCCCGGCGCCGGCGGATATCTATCCTCAGGGACTGGATACCCAGACTACGGTTGACGTACCGGGTATCTCAACCATTCTTGAAGGCGAGAGCCGCCCTGGCCATTTCCGTGGTGTATCAACGATTGTCAGTAAATTGTTTAACCTGGTACAACCTGATATCGCCTGTTTTGGCGAGAAGGATTATCAGCAACTGGCGTTGATCCGCAAAATGGTCGCAGATATGGGTTATGACATTGAGATTATTGGTGTCCCGACCGTCAGAGCCAAAGATGGCCTGGCGCTCAGTTCCCGTAATGGTTATTTGAGCGCAGATGAGCGTAAATCAGCCCCGGCACTCAATCAGGTTATTACTACGCTGGCCCAGAGCCTGCTGGACGGACAACGCGACCTTGAGTCGATGACACAGCTTGCTAACCAGGTTCTTGAACAGAAAGGCTTCCGGCCTGATGCACTGGATATTCGTGATGCCGATACCTTACAGCCGCTGGCTGAGGGCAGCCAAAGAGCCGTTATTTTAGTGGCTGCCTGGTTAGGTAAAGCACGCTTGATTGATAATCAAGTGGTTAAACTCGTCCCGTAGACAACATTATAAAAACGGGTAATACTGCGTCCATTCATTGATGATGCTGACAAAGTCGGTTGAAAAGGATGACAGAACATGGGCGTTAATAGCCCGGAAGTCATCAACCAAAAAGGTTTAGTTATGATCCGCACCATGCTGCAAGGCAAGTTACACCGCGTCAAAGTGACCGTGGCCGATCTCCATTACGAAGGCTCCTGTGCAATAGATCAGGACTTTTTAGAAGCGGCCGGAATTCTCGAATACGAAGCCATTGATATCTACAACGTGACTAACGGAAAACGTTTTTCTACCTACGCTATCGCTGGCGAACGTGGCTCAAAAATCATTTCTGTTAATGGCGCTGCAGCTCACTGTGCATCGGTGGACGATATTTTAATCATCGCCAGCTATGTCACCATGCCGGATGAACAAGCCCGTACCTGGCAGCCTAAAGTGGCCTATTTTGACGGCGCTAATGAGATGAAACGTCTCGCTAAAGCGGTGCCAGTCCAGGTTGCCTGATGCCCTCCCCGTCTGTTTTTCAGGCGGGGTACTTGCTGACTAATATTCTCGTTCGAGCAGAACAAAAGGCGGGTTCTTTTGTTGCTGATGCCAGAGACTGGTCACTGACTCTCCCCCTGCCGTTACTATATATTCCCGAAAAGTCTGGCTGGACAACAAAGTGCGATTTTCACTCATCGTGCAGAGTAACGATAAGCTGGCGCCGGAAATCACTTCACAGAAATCATGTTTATTACTGAGTAATGCTGCGGCACGATAAGGTGCTTCACCGGTAATATCAGTGAGAAAAATCACCCCATCACCAGAATCACAGGCATGAAGTGCATCGCACATCATTCGCGCCAGCATATTAGTACTCAGCCCTTTTTCAAAGTTGACTGCACAGCACTGAGGCTGCGGCCCCAGGCGTTTTTCAAGTGCATCCAGCATGTCCCGGGCATAGGACTCATGTCCGGCAATAATCCAGCCTAGCATAGGCATCATCCATGGTTAGTAAGCAGCAAGAACTCCTGTCCTCCTGTCACCAGGAGGACAAAACAAAGATATCAGGAACGCAATCCGGTACCACGTTCAATCAAATACCAGCACAGCAAATAAAAACCAACAATAAAGCTGACGAGTACTCCGACAGTGGTTATCAGAGACACGTCCGCTATCCCCAGGAAGCCAAAACGGAAACCACTAATCATATAAACGATAGGGTTCAGCTGCGACATAGCCTGCCAGAAAGGCGGTAACAGGGTCAGGGAATAGAACACTCCGCCCAGATAGGTCAGCGGGGTTAAAACAAAGGTTGGGATCAGGCTGATATCATCGAAAGATTTCGCAAATACCGCATTCAATAATCCCGCCAGGGAAAACAGTACTGCGGTTAATACCAGGGTCAGGGCGATAAACAGCCAGGAGTGTACCTGGAAGGGAACGAAAAATAACGACACTATGGTGACCAGGATGCCAACACACAGACCGCGCGCAACGCCACCGCCAACATAACCGGCAATAATAATATGGGTCGGAACCGGGGCCACCAGCAGTTCTTCAATATTATGCTGGAACTTGGCACTGTAAAACGATGACGCCACATTAGCGTAGGCGTTAGTTATTACCGACATCATAATAAGGCCAGGAACGATAAACTGCATATAACTGAAGCCATGCATCTCGCCAATACGTGAACCAATGAGATTACCGAAGATGACAAAATACAATGACATGGTAATCACTGGCGGTACCAGGGTTTGTATCCAGATTCGGGCAAAACGATGGACTTCTTTAACCCAGATACTTTTCAGGGCGACCCAATATAAATGCATCATGCCTGAGCTCCATTCACCAACGTTACAAACAATTCTTCAAGACGGTTAGCCCTGTTACGCATACTCAGCACCTGTACCCCTTGTGCGCTGAGCTGACTGAACACGCTATTAATGCCCTGCTCACGCAACACTTCGACTTCCAGCGTTGAGGTATCGACTAAACGATAGCGATAGCCCTCCAGTACCGGCAGCGGGCTTTTCGGTGCTAAATCGAGGATAAAGGTCTCGGACTCTAATTTTGCCAGCAAAGACTTCATCGAGGTATTTTCTACCAGCTCACCATGCTGAATGATGCCGATATTACGGCAGAGCATTTCCGCTTCTTCAAGATAGTGTGTGGTGAGAATAATGGTCGTGCCTTTATCGTTGAGATCTTTCAGAAATCCCCACATCGAACGTCGTAGCTCAATGTCGACGCCTGCGGTTGGTTCATCGAGGATCAACAACTTCGGCTCATGCATTAAGGCACGGGCTATCATTAAACGGCGCTTCATGCCGCCTGATAACATCCGCGCACGTTCATTGCGTTTTTCCCACAAGTCGAGCTGTTTTAAATACTTTTCACTGCGTTTAATCGCTTCAGGACGTTCTACACCATAATAGCCAGCCTGATGGACCACTATCTGCTGTACCGTCTCAAACGGGTTAAAGTTGAATTCCTGGGGAACCAGTCCAAGCTGACGCTTGGCATTGACCACATCTTTTTGCAGGTCATAGCCAAAAACGCGTACATTCCCGGAGGTTTTATTAACCAGTGAACTGATAATTCCGATCGTCGTTGATTTACCGGCACCGTTGGGGCCCAGTAAGGCATAAAAATCTCCTGCCTCCACGCGTAAATCAATGCCGCGTAAAGCGCGGACACCACCAGGATAGGTTTTGGTTAACTGTTCCAGTTCCAATGCAATTGTCATGGGTATTCACTTACCTTTTCGATACTGTATACAAAATAATTTGAGCTACCGGGAGATATCCAGTCAAACCAAGGTACCCGTAGCTTTAAGTATGACGTGTATAATAATTTAAGTTGCCCTATATTAGCTGAACGCAATCATTCAGTTACAGGCAGTTCACCTTTTATGACCGATATCGATACGATAATCCGTAACAATGAACAATGGTCTTCTTTAATCATTAATGAAGATCCAGGGTTTTTTGAGCGACTCGCACAAACCCAAAAACCCCGTTTTTTGTGGATTGGCTGTTCCGACAGTCGTGTACCTGCGGAACGTCTCACGGGGCTTGAACCTGGTGAACTTTTTGTCCATCGTAATGTAGCCAACCTGGTTGTACATACCGATCTGAACTGTTTGTCTGTGGTTCAGTACGCTGTGGATGTACTTGAAGTTGAACATATCATTATCTGTGGCCACTACGGCTGTGGCGGTGTTCAGGCCGCGGTGGATAACCCTGAACTCGGTCTTATCGATAACTGGTTACTGCATATTCGCGATTTATGGTTTAAGCATAGTTCGCTGCTGGGTCAATTACCGCCAGAAGAACGAATGGATGCTCTGTGTGAGCTCAATGTTATGGAGCAAGTCTACAATATTGGCCACTCAACCATCATGCAATCCGCCTGGAAACGCGGCCAGAAAGTGACTGTTCACGGCTGGGTTTATGGTATCCATGATGGACGCTTACGGGATTTAGAAGTCACGTCAACCAGCCGAGCCTCACTGGAACAGGGTTACCGCTGCGGCATCGCGAATCTTAAGCAAACCAATCGCGGTCATCGCGAGTTAGCATCTTCTCAATAAACTTAACCGATGTAGTTAGCGATAACGGCCTTTAAAGAGGTTTTGAGTTGCTGTGGAGTATCAGAATGCGATGACAGGGCCTGTTCAGGCCCTGTTACTGAGAGTTTTTACTCGTCCAGCATCACAACTTTGCCAACATAAGGCAGGTGGCGATAGCGCTGGGCGTAGTCAATGCCATAGCCGACGACAAACTCATCGGGAATAGAGAAACCAACGTACTCAACCGGAACCTGGACTTCACGACGGGTAGGTTTATCCAGCAGCGTACAGATAGCCAGTGATTTAGGCCCACGCAGACTGAGGATCTCGCGCACTTTACTCAGTGTGTTACCAGAGTCGATAATATCTTCGACAATCAGCACGTCCTTGCCACGAATATCTTCATCAAGATCTTTCAGGATTTTCACATCACGCGTGGTAGACATGCCGCTACCATAGCTAGAAGCAGTCATAAAATCGACTTCGTGAGAAACCTGGACTTCACGGCATAAGTCAGCCATAAACATAAATGACCCACGCAGTAATCCCACCAGCACCATATCACTGCCACTATCGCGATAATGTTCGGTTATCTGACGACCCAGTTCCGCAATACGGGCTTTAAGTTCCGCTTCCGGGATCATGACTTCAACGGTATGTTTCATTAACTATATATCTCACTAATTTTTATATATTAATCTTGCATTCAAGTTGTTCATTTCAGTAGAAATTGATACACCGATTGATATACGGATAACTGCACAAAGCCGAAATGATACGCAAGCATGAACACAGAGGAATTGAAGGAGTATACAATATTGGGAGGATTTCTGGCAGCACTACGAGAATTCCCATAGTGAATGTTTTATCCGCACCGCGTAATAATGCCAACCTATCGAGAGTATTTTATGCCCAGTAAAACTGAATCATACTAAATACGATCAATAAGTTAGCATTATATCCTGACTAACTGCCGTGCAAATCATGCCCGAACAGCGCCGCGTCATAGGAGTTAAAAGCGGTATTCGATGCCGCCCTGTACGGTGCGTCCGCGGCCTAAAGTATTGCCTAAGGTTTCACCATAGCTGACCACATAGGCCCTGTTAGTGGCATTTTCTACGGACCCGCGTAACATCAGATTATCCGTCAGGCGATAGCTGGCGTAGAGATCAAACAGGGTATAGCGCGGCCAGTCCGCCAGATAGGGGGAGTTGCTTGGAATGCTGTGATCCTGATATCCAGGAGCAAAACGTACCGTAACGCCTGCATCCAGTTTACGCTCGAACGCACGTCCGCCTAAGGTAAACGAGCCACGATCGCCGGGCAGAAGCGACGATGAACTGAACTGGCTGCCTCCGTCGCAGATCACAGCATTGTTTGCCTCATCATTTGCTTCCCAGTACCAATTATTGGCGCTCCCCGCCCCTTGTTGCTTGCCACCCAGCCAGGCTTTCCGTGAACAGAATTCGTTTTTGCCGATCATACGTGTATAAGTAAAATCGGTATAAATAAAGCCCATATCGTAATTGAGTTGATACTCAATTCCACGGAAACGGGTATTGTTGAGGTTATTCACATAGGCAGCATTACCCAGCCCCGGTTGTGTGATGCCGGGCTTCTCACGGTTAATTGCCATACTGATATAATTTGACACTTGAGTATCGAAGTAAGCCGCTTTAAACGCCAGGCGATCCTCTTCCTGTAGCAGACCGGATTTCAACAGATTCACGCCTACTTCCCAGGCACGGGAGCGCTCTGCCTTCAGGAACGGGTTAGGGAACTGTGTAGAACTGCCGTGTGCGCTGCCGCTGGTGAGGGTTTCCGTGATCGCAGGCGGGCGCCATGAACGTCCCCAGGTGGTATACATCTCAAGCCACTCCACGCCTGGCCTTATCGCCAGCGCCATGGTTGGCGAGACGCGCGAGTGCTCACGATCCACCGACCATTCATGATAAGAGTTGGAAATAATACAGCCGCTCAGACGGCGTTCGGTACAGGGGTTATCAATAGTATAAGTGGCTTCCGGATAGTTCATTCCGGTAATACCACGCAGGCGATAGCGATCGTAGCGTAGCCCACCTTCGACTGTTAACCAGTCGTTATATTCATAAGTTAACGTAGAGAACAGGCTAAAAATAGAACGATTCCCGCTGGGGGTCACGCCTTCCATATCCTCAGATGTTGAGCGACTGGTGGATTTATCATAGTAATATTCAACACCGTAATTTGCTTTCATCAGGTGTGCCGGAGCAAGAGAGAAATGCGACGTGTTTTGTAACTGCGCACCATAGGTACGAAGGCGGGTTTTTGTCCAGTAATCGTCAGAGGTTTCGCTGCCCCAGGAATCCCCCTGCGAATCGGTATCTACGTAGTAGAATTTGGTGTGCAGATCAATCAACTGACTATCGTGCGGCGTAAAGTTATAATCCACCACGGCGCTACGCGCCATCACCTTCTCGTAACCAGTCTGTTTCCAGCCTAAGATCCGGTCATTCCCGTCGCCAATTGCTGTCAGCGTACTGGCCGTCGGCGAATTCACCTGAGTTTGTAAATAGCTCAGCTGCAAGCGCTGGTCATCAAACAGATTCCAGCCAACCTTCGCCATATGCGACAACATCTTATAACGACTGTCGGTGATCTTATTATTCTTTAACGCGTGGGCATAGCGATCGTAATTGCCGGTATCGTTGTTGATACGAATATTGCCGATCTCACCTTGGTTTCCCGGCCAGTAATCGTCCAGATCGCGCTCGCTGGCAGCCAGCAGTATATCCCCTGTCTCATTGCCAAACGCCAGCACGCCGCTACCGATAAAGCGGGTACCATTGTCGCCAGTACTTGCGTGTAACTTGCCGCCCAGTTCTTTGCCTTCATGGATAAAATCACTGGCATTCAGTGTATTAAATGTGGCTATACCGCCAAGTGTACCCGCGCTACCCATACCACCGGTTGTGCCTTTATCGATGGTCACCCCACTTAGCAGTTCCGGATCGATGTACATCGTGCCATTACGTTGCCCGTGACCGCTTTTCTGGAAGTTCATTCTCATTCCATCGATGTTCATATTGACACGGCCATAGTCCTGAATACCGCGAATATTCACCGACAAAGCGGGATCCTGCTGGCTGACGCTGGAGTAAACGCCAGCCGTCTGTTCAAGGATATCCGCCGCATGCCGTGCAGGTCTGTCATCCAACTGCTTACGATTGATCACGCTGACAGAGCGAGGTTGCTCATAGACCCAGTCATCGGGACGGTATTTTAAAGGGGCAACCACCACCATAGTTTCATCTTTCACAGATGCACTGGTTGGGCGCGCACGGAGGATAACCTGGCCATTATCACCCACTTCCGTAGTGACAGGATTGTTGCCAATCAGCTGACGTAGTGCACCGGCCACCGGCATCGAACCGTTCAGTGGCTGCGACGTCATCTCCTCTACCGTACGATCTTCAAATGAAACCTGCACGCCGGACTGCTCGCCAAAGCGTAGCAGAGCACTTTGTAGCGATTGCGAGGGAATAGCGAATTTTTTGCTGTTATTTAATATCTCAGCCGTCGGTGAAGCAACCTGGCTGAAGGCTGGCGTTGCCAGCGCTAAAGTCAGCGATAGGGTAAAAGCAAGAGGATCGCGGCCTTTGCATAAATGGGGGAGTAGCTGATGCATGTGTTTACTCGATTATTGTTGATAATAGAAATCAATCTCATTCAACAATAAAGACGTGCGATAGGCATTAACCCGTAAAAAATTTTAATAAAAAGTTAAAAATATGTACGCTCGAGGAAAAATACGTCCATACCGACCATCAGAATCAGTACATCAGCGTCATGCCAGGCAACGTCACTAATTCCGCACCCAGCGTCTGACGCAAGGTTTCGATGGCGTTTTCAGAGGTATTGAGAGTGAAAGTACCACTGACTATCCGTTTTCTGAGCGTCGGGTTAACGACGATAACCTTTTGGTTTTGATAGCGGTTTATCTGCGCTACTGCGTCGCTGACCGGCTGTTTGTCGATAATTAACCAGCCGCGTCGCCAGGCAAACTGCGAGGGTGAAACCGAGTGTCGTACCAGGTGATTATCAGCATAGCGCGCGCCCTGCTGTTCAGTCAGCACTAAAGACTGCCCTTGATAACTGACCCGGACACTGTGTTCATGCACCGCTACGTCCGCACCTCCGCCGTTAAGATCGATACTAAACTGTGTCCCAAGAGCCTGGGTCATGCCGCCCTCCGCTTCAACGCGAAAAGGCCGTATCTCGTCTTTGCCAAGCGGAGCAACAGTAAACCAAGCGTTTCCGGACAGAAGCCTGACGCGTCGCTCCTCATTATTAAAATCAAGCGCAATGGCGCTATGGCTATCGAGATCCACTCGGCTACCGTCCGGTAGCGTTACCTGGCGTATTTCTCCGGTGGCCGTGTAATAATCAGCCTGCCAGCGCAGCCAGGCATCGGGAAGCAGAAACAGCGCAGGCAATGATGCCAGTATGATAACGGCCGCTGTCGCCCAGTGAGACCAACGGCGACGATTTATCACCTTAGTGGTCAGGGGAACCACAGTGGAAGCGTCTGCCTTCAAGAGAGCGTCAGCAGAAGTTGAACGGGACAACGTGCCGAGCATAATCCACTGTTGCTGCGCCTTAATCAGCGCATCGGCGTGCTGCGGATCGCCCTCAAACCACGCGGTCATTTCCCGTTCTTCATCCTCGGTCAGCGATCGCTCGGCCATTTTCACAGCCCATAGCGCGGCCTGCTGTCGTATTGCCTCACTCGAGTGACTCATTTCACTGATTCCTGACTATCCGGGTTTATTATTAAGACGTTTGAACGGGATAATTCCCGTAAAAAATATCATTATTTCTGTATTCCACACATCATGGCGGCCAGCGCCTGCGCCAGATGTTTTTCGACGGTACTGAGCGATACGCCGAGCCGCGCCGCAATTTCCGTCTGAGCCAGGCCTTCAAACCGGCTGAGACGGAAAATGGTTTGCGTCCGCTCAGGCAGGGTCAACAATTGGGCAATGATGATCTCGACCTGCTGATGGTCAATCGCGCGCTGTTCAGCGCCGGGCTCGCCGCAGGGAAAGTGGACCATCTCATCATCACTGAACGCGATGGTTTGCCGCCGCTGCTGCTGGCGATAATGATCGAACAACAAATTCTTGGCCGTGCGGAACAAATAAGATTCACTATCCTGGATTTTTCCCTGCGGATAATGCTCGGTGAGTCGTGCAAAACTTTCCTGCATCAGGTCATCAGCCAGCTGCGCGTCATTCAGCTGGCTTTTCAGGTACGCCAACAGCGGCCGGGCATGACGCTCAAACAGCACCTGCAGCTCAATATTGGACATTAACTTTTCCCGGACGGCAGCCATCAAAGCGAGTATAAATCACATAAATAATTCTCATTTTCAATGAGAAAAAGAAATTTTAACCGAAAGTAAACAAACCGAATAATTTCAAGCATGAACAAAATCGCGCTGTTCCTTAACGCATTTTTATCTATTTTGAATATCGTTAACGATTAAAAAGGAACAGAAGACCTCTTAGTCAGCCTGTGCAAGACGCTGCTCTAACGCCTCGATAAACATTCTGACCTTTAGGGGAACCAGCCGGGAAGTGGGATAGACAGCCCAAATATTCAGCGTCTCCGGCTCGGCATCCTCCAGTACAACCTCTCTCACCACGCCGGACTGAAGGAAAGGGGAGGCATACCAGCGGGAGACATTGGCTATGCCAAGCCCTCCCACACAGGCTTCGAATATCGAATCGATTGAGCTCGCCGCAAAACGACCTGACACCTTCTGGCGAATACGCTTTTCTCCGCATTCAAAAGTCCAGTGTGATGTGCCTATATTAACCAGACAACTGTGGGATAGCAGATCGCTGACTAATTCAGGCGAGCCCCATGCACTCAGATAAGAAGGTGCAGCGCACAGTACGCGTGGGTTAGCCGCCAGCCGCCGGGCGACCAGCCGATTATCACGCAGCGGGGCAATACGTATCGCCACATCAATGCCTTTATCAACGATATCCAGCTGTTCATCGGTACTCAGCAAGTCAACACGTAGTAAGGGGTGTTGCTGCATAAACGCGGGTAACCCAGGCGCGATAACCCTTCTGCTAAAGGCTTCCGAAGCCGTTATTCGTAGATGCCCGGTGAGCGCGCTACCTTCAGGGCGCAGATCTGCCAGCGCATTCGCCTGCCCTTCCAGTAAAGAAACCGCGTGAGGATAAAACATCTCTCCGTCACTGGTGGGTGAAAGTGAGCGCGTGGTGCGGTGCACCAGCCTGACACCGAGTTCCATTTCAAGGTTATTCAAGCTTCTGGAGGCCGCCATTGAACTCAGAGAAAGCCGTCGTGCAGCACCCGCCAGACTACCGGCTTGCACCGCTTCAACAAAGACTTCAATATCCTCAAACTTCATTATCTCGATTTCCGTTACACTGACCTAACATATTACACATCTACACTATTTTTCGTGATAGCGCCATAGTTAGCCTCAAGTCGCGGCCCCCACAATTTCAACGTCTGAGATTTGTGGCAGGAGGCCTGAGGAATCATCATGGGTAACACCAGTGTGCTGGAAAAAGAGTTAAGCGGTTCACCACAGTTGAGTACCGGCATGACGTTTGCCATGGCCGTCTCCGCCGGTCTGGCCGTGGCCAATATCTACTATAACCAGCCGATGCTAGGAATTCTGGAGCAAGAACTTCCGGGTTCAATGACGGCACTAGTGCCAACGGCTACACAGCTCGGATATGCCATTGGCTTGTTCGCCTTGGTTCCTTTGGGCGATCTAATTGAGCGCCGTCGAATTATTATCACTCAGTTCATTATACTGACGGTCATGCTGGTCGCGGCAGCTCTCGCCCCTTCTGCTGCGATATTGCTTATCGCCTCATTTTTTCTCGGTATGGCATCGACCGTTGCCCAGCAGATAGTGCCCTTTGCGGCACAACTCGCAGAACCGGGACGGAGAGGAGCCGTCGTCGGTACCGTGATGTCAGGCGTACTCTGCGGTATTTTACTCAGCCGCACTCTTTCAGGATTTGTTGCCACTCATTATGGCTGGAGGGCCATGTTCTGGCTGGGTGTTCCCCTGGCCTTGATTGCGGGTGGCCTTATGGCTGGTTCTTTACCGCGCAGTGAGCCATCAGCAAAAACCTCATACTTCCGGTTGATGAGCTCTATTATTGATTTATGGCGTGAATTTAGTGAGCTACGTATTGCAGCTATTACTCAGGCATTATTATTTGGCTCGTTCACCGTTTTCTGGACCGTGCTGGCTCTACGTCTGGAGGAACCTATGTTCGGGTTGAATGCGCAAGCTGCGGGTCTGTTTGGCATTGTTGGGGCTATAGGCATTCTGGCCGCACCTTTTGCAGGGCGTATCGCCGATAAACATGGCCCGTATAAAATTATCTTAGGGGGAACTCTACTGACGCTGATTGCCTGGTGCTTATTCGGTATCTGGGCCTCGGTTATTGGCCTGGTGGTAGGATGTATCCTGCTCGATTTTGCAGTACAAAGCGTGCTGGTCTCTAATCAGCATATTGTCTACACGCTTAAACCCGAGGCTCGTTCACGGCTGAATACCGTATTTATGGGTGCCATGTTTCTTGGCGGTGCAGGAGGTTCAGCCGCGGCCACTCTGGTCTGGGATTTAGAAGGCTGGGCTGGCGTATCCATTCTTGGCGGTATGCTGGCCGTACTTGCTTGCGCAGTGCAAGGATTAGCCGCACAACGTCGTCGATCAGGCCACTGATTCAGATACGATCAGATTCAAGGAAAGGGAGAAGCTGCACGCGTGATTCTTTTGCAGCGACTCCCGAAATAAACAATATTAAGCGACGCTAAAACCTACCATCATGCCCGTATCTTCATGTTCCAGCAGATGACAGTGCGCCATATAGGCATGTTCCTGTGCGGCGCTATGATCAAAGCGAACCAGCACCTCACTGACCGCCCCTTCCACTTTCACGGTATCTTTCCAGCCCTGTCGATGCGCGGCAACCGGTTTACCGTTCTCGGTCAAAATACGGAACTGAGTGCCATGGATATGAAACGGATGCAGCATCATATCGCCGACACCGGAAATAACCCACTTCTCAAGCTGGCCCTTCGGTACCCTGAAGGCCGCGGTATTCATTTCGAAAGGCTTGCCGTTAATACTATTGGCATTATGGAAGTCAAAGGCAGGCTTACCGTTACCCTGTGCCATCCCACCATGCTGTCCTTTGCCATGCTGCATATGTCCCATTGAGTCACTGCTATTTTCCTTAGCACCATGTCCCATCGCAGAGTGATCCATTGCACCATGCCCCATACCCGCCATAGCTTGCATACCGTATTTTTTCATCAAGGCCTGCATCCCGAGCATATCAAGCTCAGGGTTCATCATCAGATGGAAATGACGCTCCGTCAGCCCGTTTGATGCAGGCAAGGCTGGAACATCCACCAGCTTATCGGGCAACAGACCTGAGCCTGGAATAGTAAGCGGTTGAATACGAACAACCGGAACAGCCTTATCAAAAGGTGCAACCGTCATACCCATCTGCTGAACCGGCAAGGTGACAATGTCAAAAGGCTGGCCGTCAGAGGTATCCACCAGAACTTCAAAACGCTCCCCCATCAAGAGTTCCAGCTCATTGAGTTTCACCGGCTCTGCCAGAAAGCCGCCATCGCTGGCGACAACATATAGAGGACGATTATCACTGGCGGCAATTTTTAACGAACGGGCATTACAGCCATTTAACAGACGTAAACGCAACCATCCACGCGGGTTTGCGTGCTGCGGATAAACCGCACCATTACACAATAAGGTATCGCCAAACCAGCCAACCGCAGCCGTCATGACATTCAACTGATAATCAATTTGTCCCTGGGGAGTAAAACGTTTGTCCTGGATTATCAGCGGAACGTCATCTATACCCCAAAGGGAAGGAAGGCGGAGCATACCGCTTTCAGTATCGTCAATCAGTACCAGGCCTGACAGCCCCATCGCAACCTGACGTCCGGTTTGTCCGTGCTGATGGGGATGAAACCAGCAGGTTGCTGCCCGCTGTTGTGGCGTAAAGGTCACACTCCGGGTTCCACCTGCACTAATGATACCCTGCGGCCCGCCATCAACCTCACCCGGTATTTCCAGACCATGCCAGTGGACTGTCGTCTCTTCTGGCAGATTATTCATGATATCAACGGTGACGCTTTTACCCTGACGCAGTTTTAACGCAGGTCCCAGCAAAGAGCCGTTGTAGCCATAAGTGGTGGCGAGTTTATCCGCGAACTGAGTGGTTCCAGCATTAATATTCAAACGGATATGATTTTTAGCGTCAGCAGTTAGTAGTGCAGGGACTGGCAATGCAGGACGTGTCGCTGCTAAGGCTGTACGACTCCAGAGCGGTAGTACACTAAAAGCCCCCAGAGCGGCAGAATACTTAATAAAATCACGACGATGCACATTCAACTCCTTTTGTCAGCCAAGGAAAAGAGGATGATAAACAGAATAATAAATATCGTCTCGTCCGGTTTAACTGTGTTAACGTTTATTATCTGATATGAGATGGTGGATGGGATGAACATCAGAGTAAAGACATTATTACTGGGTGCATTGTTGAGCTACTCTGCCAGCAGTATGGCGCTGAGTGAATCTGAAGCTGAAGACCTGGCTGATTTAACGGCCGTGTTTGTATTTTTGAAAAATGATTGTGGCTATCAAAGCCTGCCCAATGAACAGATACGCCGTGCGCTGGTGTTCTTTGCCCAACAGAATAAATGGGATCTGAGTAACTACGATCTGGTGAATATGAAAACACTGGGTGAAGAAAGCTACAATGATCTGAGTGGAATAAAAATACCCACCGATAAAAAATGTAAAGCCCTGGCACAAGACTCCCTTAATCTACTGGCTTATGTAAAATAAGCCTCCCCTCTGTTTTCCTGTTGAAATAATGACCGTGCATCCCATGCCATTGTTAGCTATGATATTTTGCTTTCTTTTCAATAGAGTTAATAGAAGAGGTATCAGCGATGATCCAAAAATCGGTGTGGCAAGAAACGCTACATGATAAGTTTGGCCAATACTTTGCCATCGACAATGTGCTCTATCATGAAAAGACAGATCATCAGGATCTGATTATTTTCGAGAACGAGGCTTTCGGTCGTGTTATGGCGCTGGATGGCGTAGTGCAAACCACCGAACGTGACGAATTTATCTATCATGAAATGATGGCTCACGTTCCTCTGTTCGCCCATGGCCAGGCAAAACATGTTCTGATAATCGGCGGTGGTGACGGCGGAATGCTACGCGAAGTGGCGCGTCATAAAACAGTCGAAACCATCACAATGGTAGAAATTGACGCAGGAGTCGTCTCTTTTTGCCGCCAGTATCTGCCTAATCACAGTGCCGGAAGCTACGACGATCCGCGTTTTAAACTGGTTATTGACGACGGTGTTAATTTCGTTAATCAGACATCACAAATCTTTGACGTGATCATTTCCGATTGCACCGATCCTATCGGCCCCGGTGAATCACTTTTCACTTCTGCATTTTATGAAGGGTGCCATCGCTGTCTCAACCCCAACGGTATTTTTGTGGCTCAAAATGGGGTCTGCTTCCTGCAGCAAGATGAGGCGATTGACAGCCATCAAAAACTCAGCCACTCGTTTCAGGATGTGAGTTTCTACCAGGCCGCCATCCCGACCTATTTTGGCGGTATCATGACCTTTGCATGGGCCAGCGATAATCCAGGCATGCGCCATTTGTCGAGTGAACTGATTCAGGCACGCTTCCATAAAGCGGGTATCACTTGCCGCTATTACAACCCGGCAATTCATACCGCGGCCTTTGCACTGCCACAATATTTGCAAAATGCCTTATCGTCCTCCTGAGGAGATGTTTATAAATTGAAAAAGCTTAAACTCCATGGCTTTAACAATCTGACCAAAAGCCTCAGTTTTTGTATCTATGATATCTGTTATGCCAAAACGGACGATCAGCGTGATGGCTATATCGCTTATATTGATGAATTGTATAATGCTAATCGTCTGACTGAGATCCTCAGCGAAACCTGTTCAATTATCGGTGCTAATATTTTAAATATTGCCCGCCAGGACTACGAACCTCAGGGGGCCAGCGTCACTATTCTGGTCAGTGAAGAACCTATTGACCCCCAGAGTATCGATCAGTCTGAACATCCCGGCCCGCTACCCGACGCTATTGTCGCGCACCTTGATAAGAGCCATATCTGCGTTCATACCTATCCGGAGAGTCATCCGGAAGGTGGGATCTGTACTTTCAGGGCTGATATTGAAGTCTCAACCTGTGGAGTCATTTCGCCGCTGAACGCACTGAACTATCTGATTCACCAGCTAGAAAGCGATATCGTCACCATCGATTACCGGGTAAGGGGCTTTACCCGCGACGTAAACGGCATGAAACATTTTATCGATCACGAAATTAATTCGATTCAGAATTTTATGTCTGAGGATATGAAAGCGCTGTACGATATGGTGGATGTGAATGTCTATCAGGAGAACATCTTTCATACCAAGATGTTACTGAAGGAGTTTGATCTTAAACACTATCTATTTAATATCAACCCCGAGGATCTCAGCCCACAAGAGCGCAAAACAATAACCGATTTGCTGTGGAAAGAGATGCGTGAGATCTACTACGCCCGCAATATGCCTGCGGTGTAAGACAATGTGGAGCAATGATGCTCCACACTATTATCTACCTTGTAAAAATTCCCTGTAAGCGTCTACCACCAGCAGAAAATCTTCCACGCCACAGAAAGAGAGACTCTCTTCGTCGTAGTAACTCATCCCCTCTTCCATTTCGTCCCCGGAGATAGCGAGCTGATTGGCACGGATCATCACCTCTTCCCCATCCAGCCACAGGGTATACTCATGCCCGACATGCTGCCACTGCCGCTCGCTTCCTTTCACTGATAACGCCGCCTGTTCAACGTTATCCAGCAAGGTTAAGTCACCTTTCACCTCTTCATTAAACCAGTGCCCGACGACCTCATGGCCCATCGACATCTGAACGCGAACCTGGCCTGTAATGTCTCGTAAAAATTCATATTCCATGATGCATTCCTGTTTCGGGTTTAACACCCCGTGTTGCTGGTATTAATACGCCAATTATGACAAGAAAACCGTGCCACTGCGTCATTTTTAACAATCAAACACGGAGCAAAAAATCTGAAACAGGTTACTTAAGGAACAGCATTTTCAGAAACCGTTGACTCTGGCTGCTTTGGCTTCTCAGCGGCGGGTGACTCTGCATCTGCCGAAGGTTTTGCTGTTGCCGGGGAAGGATCTGATGCTGCTGGCGTGACGGTGGCTTCGCTGTCCGCAGAAGTCGATGCTTTTGGCGTTTCGTTCTGTACCGCTGGGGTGGCACTTTCCTGGTTAGCAGGTGTCGCCACCTCGGATGAATCAGCTGGCGTGCTTTCAGGAGTGCTCTCAGGCGCAGGCGGGCTAATTTGCGTTATCTCTGGTACCGGTACGGGTTCGGACTGGGCCACCTGTTTTTCTGGGAGAGGTGCCGACTTTGGAAGAGGGTCAATCCCACGCACGCTAAAGAGCGGCGTGTTCCGCGCGACTCGGTAAGCAACAAAACGTGGCTGGTCCGCGACAGTGGTGACTTTTAAGCCTGGAATAGTCACTCGACCTATCAGGGAGCGAGCATAACCACCAACCTCATGTTCGCCAGCGGGGACCTGGAGCAGCATAGCTTCGCCCACAGGGAGCTGGCCCGCTTCTTTACCATCGACAGTGATAAACAAATCAGAACCGTCAGCTATGGGTGAGGGAAGATGCGCAACCTTTAGCAAGGTAGCACCCATACTAAAGCTGACGCTATCCTGCGGCTCTTGTTTTTTTGCGCATCCGCTTATCAGGAGGCTTAACCCAATGACAACCGGGAGAATACGCTGAATCATGGTATGTGAATTTCCTGTTGGTGAATTGTTACTTGGTACAATATAACTAAGGCTGTGCCTGATATTAATGGTATCAGGCCAATCTGAGACAATTCTGTACTCAATACGGTGGTTTTAGCCCCGCCATACCAAGAATATTGGGCGACGATTGTGCCTGTCGATGAAGCATGTGGCAACTACTCTGCAAACCAGAAATGTTGCTTTTTATAACCAAAAATGTGTTTTCTCAGAAGTACAGGTAGTACCGCCTTCAGCCCCAAGCGACCCGATGAAAACTATCACACCAGCGAGTATCTCCAAATCGCCTTTGCCATATTGTGGTGTTATTTAATATAAAAATAACACCATAAAAAACAACATCTCTATGGCAGTAGTCATTATTTCGCTCAATCACGGAGAAAAAAATGCTCAGCCATACAGTGAAAGAACCATCTACAAGCCCTCTTCAAGGCAGATATAAAGTGGATGATGATATTCTTCAGAATAACAGTGAATCATCGCCACTCACTTCGGAGATAGGTTCCCTCAGTAACAGCCCACAAAAGTTATTCATTCAGAAAAATACTCCTGAACCTGTCACCGATGGGTTCCTGACTCGCATCTGGTGCTGTCTTCAGGCTGCAGGCGGTAAGCATTCCGGTGACAATTTCAGCGACGAAGAAGGAACTGAACTACAGGAGATCCTTACCCAGGGTGAAGTCCTGCGTCAGCAAGCCCATTCATTTTCGGGCTTGAGTAACGAGGCCTCTATTCCTCAAGCCTGGAAAGGTAGTCTGTTAAAACGTTGCCTGGTCGGAGCGGGTTTACTGACGGGTAGCGGAATACTGAGTGGGGCGGGATATGCGGGGTATAAGTATTATAATTCCGGGACATCAAGCACTCATCCCCCAGGAAAGAGTCTGCAACCACGGCCACCCCATAGCACTCCGGAGGCCGCCAAAATGCCTGAGAGTTACCACAGAGGTCTTGAGGACCCGACTAACAGAACCCGCCATCATCGCCGGCATCTGTTTGCGCCTGGCTATAACACTACGGCATCGAACTTAAATGATGGCGAATGGAAAAATAATTTTCACAACGCTCTCAAAAAAATTAATCGCCGCATAATAAAACTACTCTATCGTGAAGGATTATTATTAAACAAGAGATCAAAGCATAAAGAAAAAATGCTTCATGCGCTATCGCAGTATCTTCATTATGACGAAAACATCCATCCCGAAAATGAAGATAAGATAAAAACCTTGTCACAGAAAATACTTTTTGGTAGTGGGATATACGGTGAAAAACCTAATGAAAATCTTTCCAATCAACAATCAGCATCGGTAGTCCGATACTGGATATTCCAAAATATCCTTGGAACGACGCCTGAAGTTTATATTACAAATAAAATAAATTCAGATATATCGAGGAGCTATACCGTCGATGATATTCATCGCCTGCTGCCTGCGGATAGCCTTCCGGTGGTGGGGCAGTTCCGCCCTGGCAGGTTAACGCAATCTGAGCAATCTTCCTTACAGTTAATGTGGAAAACATGCCTATTGGAGGAGATGCCATTTCTGGGACTCAGCGATCAAAGAATAAAATCGATACTATTAAATGATTTTGATTTCGCTAACTTATATTCAGGATCAGGTTTTATAAACAATATCCAGGGAGAAGGATTTTCCGCTGATGATATAATATTAACGGGTAAATCATTGTGGGACTCAGCTATAACAGAGGGTATTTCCGAAGATAAAATAGAATATTACCGAACACCCGCAATTTTCTTTTATACTTTATCATCAGAGGAGACTAAAAATAAAAACCAGGATGACATTGATATAATTAACAACTATCTAAACTATCGTTCAAAAATCAACTCTGTAGAAAAAGACATTAATGAAAAATACAATAATTATCTTTCAGCAGTATCATCATGGCTCACTAAGGGAGATCTGGCCGATGAGATTATAGCAAATTGCCCCGAGCTGATGCCTGGCTCTATCTATGACCCTAAAATAATACAAACTCCCGCCCAGAAACGAGAAGCAGCAGAAGTCTTTGCAAAACAACATTATCTGAATGGTTTGAGGAAACCCTGTGACAGTGCACCAGAGGATCTGGATGATGAATATACTCAGCTGACAACCCATGTTGCTGATAGCTTTCGTAAGCTTGATAAATATCTTATTCTCCCTGCATTGAGTGCTCTACCTGCAGATGAACAGGCATTTATATCTTCCCCTGATTCTGTAATATATCGGAGTAAAATATTAGTAAATTCCAGTTACCTGACAAGGTTCATAAAGAATGGAAATCCTGCTAAAGAAATAAACGTACCGCTAAACAGCACAGTTATTTTTTCTGTTCAACAAGATATACAAGAAAGAATATATGCTTTAAAGGAGACACAAAGCAATCGTGAATATTACAAGTTAATTCGTGTAGATCGTAACCTCCATGATTATCTGAAAAATGATATTTTTGATGATGACTTTATTCACAAAAAAAATCCGCCATGGTTTTTCCCCGGGGATTTGAAATACATATATTATATGTTCTTTTACCTTGACAGATATACGTTCAATGAATCATTTAAAATCGATAAAGAACTGATTGAAACAGAACACGGAAATATTGAACCGCTTATTGACTCCCTATGTGATAGTCACCGCATGACTCTTTTTAACGACCTTTATAATTTCGGCAATGAATATTCTGACTTACAGAGAGTATGGCATATCGTTAAACATATCATTCCTTTTTACGACTGTACCAATAGTATTATTGAAAAAAATATTGTAGCGTCGAGTTTTGAATGTACTTTAGATGCCGTATCATTAATTCCTCTTCTTGGCCAGGCAGCAAAACTGAGTGTTAAGTTTGGTACGGGACTAACCCTGGGAATTCACAAGGGTATGGCTACTCTGGGCAAACAAGGAATTAATGCTTCTGGAAAAAGTATACTCAGGGAGGTCAGTCTGCCAACGGCAGTGGAACTCACCTCAGTAGGAAAAGAGGCTCTCAGGGTCCTGGATCCTGGTTTTGAAATAATGACAAAGATCGCAAGCTTCACAAGCAGGCAGTTTGGTAAAAAAATAGTAGCGCTGATTTCCCGTGATAAAAAACATTCTGACCTGGCCAACAATCTTTTTCTTAGAGTTATCCATCTCCCCCATACAACGTCAGGTACACAGGTTGTCGGAATGTTACCGGGAACAAAACTGGAGGTGCCTGTTACTACTATTGGAAAACGGAGGGGAAAAGATGTTTATGTAAAAACAAACCCGGAAACAGGAGAAAAATTTGGTACTAAATATACCTGTACGCAAAATGGAATACTGACGCCTGTTTCCCCCTCATTCACTACTACTCTAATTAGAAATAAACGCGCTGATGAAAAAATTCATCTCAGGAAACCGATAAATATTAATTATAATAATATTAGCAGAGTTAAAAGAACAGGAAATAAACATAAGCTATGTTCTGAGAAACCATCAACCTCAAGAGCAGCTCAGACTGTCATTGCCGTCAATCCGCTGATTAAAATAACAGATATAAAGAGTATTCCACCGCGAATGAATTTTTTACCTCCAGAAAAAACCATGCCACCAGCAACGAACTTTATAATAAAAGGAAATAAACGAAAGCCTGTAGAACGGCCACATCTTTTATCTGATTTCTCTCCTGCAGGAAAATATATCAAAAAACTCATCTGGCATACTTATAATAAAGATAGTGTTATGCTATACCGTTTCAATCAGAATATAGAATCAATCCCAGCAAGTTTTTCACAGCTAAGAGATAATATCCCAGAGTATAAGGAAGCAATATTACTGGCAAAAAAACTTGTTGATGATCTGGATAGTCAATTTCAGTTAATAGAAAAACAACAAGTGGATGATTTATTACAACCCAATAAAAACCTATTGAAAATAAAAGATTATTTAGCTCAGAAAATGAAACTTCATACTATAGTTGATGCCAATATTTTATCCTTTATAAAAAAGGAATCCATTAACAGGTTAAAATACCATGTGCGAAATATGAAGGATTACTTTAAAAATGAAATTAACAATATCTATCTCGCATCAGCAAATATAGATTCACACGACTACATTAATGATTACAGAAAATTAATCTCATTTGTATACAAAAAGGATACGGGTAGAAAGGTTATTATTATGGCTGACTACTTCAGTCCTGCAGATATCCCCACTAAACTCCATACCACGGTATTACATGAAGTATCACATATATCTGGAACATTCGATTTTTCTGTCAATGGTCACACTGATACTACAAATGCTATAGAAGAATTTAATGATGCTGCACTGGGAATTAATAATCAATATATCGACTTTGATGAGTCTTTCCTGAAATATTACAAGGATTCCACTCATTTCAATGTTGATAAACATGAACTCAAAGAGATCATTAAGAGTGATTCGGTATTAAGAGCAAATATCTTCATAGAAAATGCAGATTTTCTGGTAGATATTATCGCAGACCTCGCCACATCAGTTCACCATCATGATGGTCCCCTTAGCGTAGTCAGGGGTAATATATAACTTAAAACTGACAACATATTATTATACAAGATTATAATTAATAGCATGACTCAACCCTAAAACGGACAGATTAAGATAAACTGAGCACAGGTCTTTTCAGAATATACGTAATACTGTCCACTACCCCTTGAATTACCGGGTGAAAACTGTCGCACCAGTGAGTATCTCCCCTCCACCAAAACCATACTGTGATGTTATTTAATATAAAAATAGCACCATAAAAAACAACATCCATATAGCTGCTATCAATATCGTAGTAGTCACTATTTAACTCAATCACGGAGAAAAACCGATGCTTAGTAATAATATAGTGAAAGAAACCTCTGCAAACCCTGTTCCTGGAAAAATTAACGTAGATGAGGATATTGCACAGAATCACATTGAATCATCTCCCCTCACTTCAGATATACACATTATTCGTAACAGCACACAAACATTACTCATTAATAAAAATACTTCAGTACCTGTAACTGATGGGTTTCTGACTCGCGTCTGGCGCTGCCTTCAGGGTTCAGGAGACAAAAATTCCGGTGGTAATATCAGCGACGAAGAAGGAACTGAACTGCAGGAGATCCTTACCCAGGGTGAAGCCCTGCGTCAGAAAGCGCATTCACTTTCTACCCCCAATAGTGAACCCTCCGTCCCTCAGGCTTGGAAAGGAAGCCTGCTACAACGTTGCTTGGTCGGGGCTGGTTTGCTGGCGGGTACCGGTGTGCTGGGTGGGGTGGGATATGCGGGGTATAAGTATTATCATGCAGGGACAGCGACCTCTGGTACTCCAAAAAATAGCCAACGATCAGGGACTGCCTCTACTATTCAGGAAACTGGCGGAAGTCTTGAAGACGCATTCGGCCATCATACCCTTTATCATGATGATGTGGCTAACAGGCTCCGCCATCACCGGCGGCATCTATCTGCATCTACACCTACATATAATGATGTTCAATGGAAAGACGATATTAAATTTACTCTAAAAATAACAAATGATAGAGTAAAAAATATGCTACGTGATAAAGGAGCACTCCCCTTTAATAAACCAATCACTAAGGAAAAAATGCTTTATGAAATATCAATGCATCTTTATAACAGTGAAAACCGCAATATAGAATATACATCCAGGACAAAATCTCTGGCACAAACCATTCTTGCTGATAGCGGAATATATGGCGAAAATGAAGATGAGATACTGTCCATCCAACAAGCAGAATCGGTAGTTAGATATTGGGTTTTCCAGAATATTATTGGCGCAACGCCTGAAAAATACCTTGATAGTAAAATTAAAATGGATATATCAAAAAACTATACCATCAATGATATTCATCGCCTGTTACCTGTGGACAGGCTGCCTGAAGTTAGATCTTTTCATATTAATAAATTATCAAAATTTGAAAAATCATTCTTGTCCATAATGTGGAAAGAAATCCTGTTAGAGGAGATGCCTTTTCTCGTATTCAAGGATAAGCAAACTACCTCCATACCGTTAAATCATGATGACTTCGCTAATTTATATGCTGGATCACGTTTCATCAATGATATTGAAGAAAAAAACATCACCACCGAGGAAATAATATCAACGGGTAAGGAAATATGGATTTTAGCTATGATTGAAGGCATTCATATAGATCAAATGGCATATTTTACAACACCAGCAATTTTATTTTATTCGACAAGTACCCCAGAGTCAAAAGAAAATGAAAAGATGAATGATGCTGATATTACCGAGAAGTACTTAAACTATAAAATAGAGATGGAGGTAAGAAAGGATTTTGAAAAAAAATACAACCTCTATCATTCCGAAATAAATAAATGGTTATCTAAGGGGAGACTAGCAGATTCTATAATAGAAAATTGCTCTCATTTAGAACCAGATAAATTCAGTGCCAAAGGAATTAAAAATGCTGCAAAACAGCTCTATCTGAGTGGTTATATCAAACCTTGCGATAGCGCACCGGGAAGTTTAGAAAATGAGTACCAAAAGTTAACTACGGCTGCTGCAAATAGCTTTTATGAGATTGATAAATACTTTATTTTATCCGCTTTCAATGCGTTAACAGAATATGATTTAGAGTTTATATCCTCACCCAGAACCATGATACACAATGTGAAACTAAAAATAAATCTCAAAGCCATGATTGCGGGAGGACATATAATAGATGATCTTCCAGGAGATATCATACTGAACAATGTAGATCTTTTTTCAGTTAGCCAAGATAAACAAGAAAGAATATATGCATTACAAGAACTGAGAGGTAGTCAGGAAGGTTACAGAATAATTCATTTAGATCGTAACCTTATTGATTATCGTATAAATAATATCTTCCACCCAGATTTAGAGAGTACTTATGAACATATTGGATTATTTAAAAATTTCAACGAATCATTCTCACTCCTCAAGACCGCTCTGACAACAGAAAGTGATCATATCAAATCTCTTATCGATACACTAAGTCATATCCACCGTACCGAATTATTTAATAATCTTTATGAAAAAGGTAATGATAAATCTGATCTACAAGCAAAATGGAACAAGATAAAAAAATACATTCCTTTTTATGAATGTATTGAACATGGTATTCAAGGTAATCCTAAAAAGGCGATTCCTGCCTGCATGCTAGATACAATATCAATGATTCCCCTTATAGGACAAGCCTCAATTCTTGGTGGAAAATTTGGTCTGAGTCTGGTCAGAGGATGTCTCATCAATACAGCTATAGGGGGGAAACAGGGAATCAGAGCCGTAGGGAAAAATATACTACAGGAAGTCACTCTTCCAACGACCATGGAGCTGACTTCACTGGGAAAAACCGCGCTTATGACCCTGGATCCTGGCTTTTCACTTCTCGCTCGTACAGTGAAAGTCAGTAGACAGTATGGACTAAAAATAATAAATTCGATGTTCCAGAATTCAAAAACAATGACTTTAGCAAAAAAACTTGATGCCAGAATCACTAAAATTTCTCAGGAAACATCAAGTGCAATGACAACGGGAATATTGCCAGGAACAAAACGGGAGATACCTGTTGCCATTATTAAAGCAAAAAACAATCAAAATATTTACGTGGCGAAAAACCCAATAACAGGAGAAAAATTTGGTACTAAATATGAATGTCTGAAAAATGGCATACTGGCACCTGTCTCATCTATGCTTACTAATAATTTAATTAGAAATACACGCTCCGATAAAAATATTTTCATGAGGCAACCAATAGATATTGGCAATAATATCCGTAGAGTAAAGAGAGCTGATAATTCTAACCTGTGCTCAGAGCTACCATCAACTTCCGGAGCAAGTCGAACTCAGTCTGTAATTGTATTGAATCCTTTCAGGAATAATCTATTACAACTACCTTCGGAATCACCTCAAATATGGGCAATTCGTTTATTAAACTTGGGTTTATCAGTAAGCAAGGTTGCAAGAAAAACGGGAATTCCACACACAACAATAAAGCACTGGCCTGAAATACAAGTAATCATGCGAAATAGAAAGATAGAACGAGAATACTCACAAAGTATGGCTATTAGTTTTATGAATGAAAAAAACTCATTAACCAATGAAGATCTTAAAAAGATATCACAAAAAACAAATATACCAGTTTCAACATTACGCTCTATGGATGAGTATAAATTAAAATTCGCAAAATCACGTAATCCACTAAAGAAAGAAGAGGAAGAAAAAATAAAACAAATGATTACAAGCGGATACTCGAGACAAGAAATTCAATTACAGACAAATATTTCTTATGAATCATTCATTTTATTACAAAAGAAACTTCGATATATAGCAGCCTCCGAAAAAATTCAAAATACAGAGAAATCCTTGCTAGATGAAATAAGTGAATTACGTAAAACTCACAGTACAGTTCAACCTATAAAATCAAAATCAGAGGTGATAATGAGTCATTATTTATCTGAGGCTAAAAATCAGTTAACCTCCTATAAAGACTCTGCAAATAAAATAGTTATTGGTCTGGACGATAAGAATAATTCACATATTGTATTCAACAGCCCACAAGAGGAAAATAATCTACAAAAATGGGCAACTGATAATGGCATTAATATTATAAAAATTCACGATAATGCTGAAGAAGCATTAGTTAATTTGGTTCCCAACATACGTCATATTAAATCTTCCCATGATATAGATCTTGATGCTGAATTGCTTCTATTAAAAAACAATATAGGAACCAAGGGGATTTTTTCTCATAAACTCAGCAAAGAGCGTAAGTCTGTCATTCAACATTCCAGTCAGTTAAGAGAGGGTGATGAAAAATTAAAAACAACATATGAAGCGAGAAAAAAACAATTTGATGAAGCCAGATCGCTTTTGCGTGAAGGTAAATTAAGCATTCACGAAATACAAATAAAAACAGGTCTTTCCTCTTCAGGACTACGTTATTATCATGAATACAAAATTTGGAAAAAATCTAATCTAGAAATAACTGAGAAGGTTTCAATACATAACAGGATGATAGAATTATACCAGCAGGGAAAATCTGCAAAAGAAATTTCAGAAATACTAAATAAACCCCTAAGAACTGTACATCACAAGCTTAATATCTGGAAAAAAATTAATTCAACAACACCCAACAAGGCTTCAATAAAAAAAGAGGCACTGGAATTAAGACGACAAGGAAAATCTGCAAAAGAGATTTCAGAAATACTAAATAAACCCCTAAGTACTATATATGACTGGATTAACAGTGTCCCAGCGAACTTACAGTGGGAGGACAATTCTGATGAGGATCTGTCAGAGATTTATTACGATCTGGATTCAGAAGACGACTCCGGTGAGGCTCTGCCAGTGCTTGACGCCTATCCGGATTCAGAAGACAGCTCCAGTGAGGATCAGTCAGAAGATGACTACATTCTGGATTGGGCTATGCCTGAGCTTTAAGCCTGAAAGAGTCAAACACCCTCTTCAGATTTTTGTCTGATTAATCTTCTTGTGATATTAACAGTGGCTCACATCATACCTGTGAGCCACTCTTTTCGTCAGAACATCAGACAAATGACCAGATTGCCCAGGTGAAGGCAAAGCCTGAGAATCCGAGGATAGTCGTCAGAACTGTCCAGGTACGCAGACCATCAGCCACCGAAAGCCCGAGGTATTTAGTGACAATCCAGAAGCCAGAGTCATTAACGTGGGACAGACCTAAACCACCGAAACAGGCCGCCAGGGTCACCAGCACTAACTCAAGCTGATTAAGCCCGGTCACCGCTTCACTCAGCAAACCACAAGTGGTGAGAATCGCCACGGTAGCAGAACCTTGCGAAGCACGTAACGCCAGGGACAGCAGATAGGCAGCAGGCACCAGAGGCAGATGAATATCGGTTAAGGTATCTGCCAGCGCTTTACCAATCCCTGACTCCACCAGCACTTTACCGAATACGCCACCGGCACCGGTTACCATGATAACCATTGCTGCAGTAGGCAGAGCATCGCCCATCACGCCGCTGACTTTTTCCAGCGACCAGCCGCGACGCAGGCCAATAAGCCACATCGCCAGGGCTAAAGCAATCAGTAAGGCAACTGTCGGCGATCCAATCAGTGCCATGGTGTTACGAATCGGATTACCCGCAGGCAACACTGTCGCGGACACCGTACCGAGCATAATGATAGCGATCGGGATGACAATCAGCGCAGCAATCAGCCCCGCAGAAGGCGCAGAGACCGGGGCGGTTCCGGGCGTGGTATCTTCTGGCTTAGCAAGCTGTAGCTGCTCAAGCACTTCAACAGACAGAGAGTATTCCCGGCGGTTCATTTTTTTGGCTATCCAGTAGCCAATAATACCGACCGGAATAGAAACCAGTAACCCGATAATCGTTAACCAGCCAATATCGGCATTTAAAATACCTGCCGCAGCGACCGGTCCCGGATGAGGAGGCATAGCAACGTGAACCGTCAGCAGCACACCCGCAACAGGCAAACCAAATTTGATGGGTGAGACTTTAGCTACCTTGGCAAAACCATAAATTATTGGCGCAAGGATAATGAAGCCAACATCGAAGAATACCGGAATACCGAGAATAAATGCCGCGATAGTCAGGGCTGCAATAACAAGTGCCGGCCCCATCAGTTCGGCAAAACGGTGTGCAAGTGACTCAGCTCCGCCAGAGACTTCAATCATCCTGCCCAGCATCGCGCCAAGGCCGATAATAATCGCCACCGATCCCAGTACGCCACCCATTCCGGTGGTGACAACTTTCATCACATCCTGGGTTGGAATACCGGTCGCTAAAGCAACCAACAGGCTGACCACTAGTAAGGCAATAAACGGCTGTACTTTAAACTTAATAACCATCAGTAGCAGCAGCAACACGCCTGCCAGTGCAATGCAGAGTAAGAGCGAGGTGGCCATATTTCTATCCTCAAGAATATTTTTTATTATTCGCTATTGGCAAGCGATGACTATATTTTAAATGCAGGTGTTAAATAGCCCCTTAATAAAAGGGGCCGATTCTATTTATATACCCTTCATACTTCGAATTGCCTGGGTGTTGCCTGCGTCCAACCTGTCGAATCACATAGTTTATCTATGCTCATCGACAGGTTGGACTTGGCGCCTACAGGCAACTCGAATTATTTTGGGTATAGATAATTTAATACTTACTTTATTTTAGTGAAATAATTATTATTTCACTGCCATTTATTTAGCCATTCCAGGCCATCGGTTGTATTTCCGCGTGGATTATATTCACAGCCAACCCAGCCTGAATAGTTAACCCGGTCTAACTCTTCAAAGATATAATCATAATTGACTTCGCCTTCATCCGGTTCATGACGCGCCGGGACGGAGGCAATCTGAATATGTCCGACATGTTCAGCTAAATCATGAATAATCTGTGTCAGGTTACCGTCGACGATTTGCGCATGGAAAAAGTCGAGTTGAATAAACACATTCGGTTTATCAATTTGCTTCAGTAATGCCAGAGTCTGATACTGGCTCGCCATTAAATAACCCGGCTTCACTTTAGGGCTCAAAGCTTCCAGCATAATATTGATGCCATAAGAGGCAAATTTATCCGCCGCATAACGAATATTTTCGACAAAAGCCTGTTCATATGCTGCGACATCAGCGCCCTCAGGAACGACTCCCGCCATAATATGCACCGAAGGACAACCTAATACCCGGGCATATTCCAGCGCGTTATCAATATCCGCATGTGCCTCAGCGCTACGGCCCGGCAGAGCACTACGCCCCCACTCTCCCGCGGCAATATTCCCGGGTGCGGTATTAAACAGCACCTGCCGGAGACCATTTTCAGTTAATTTCTCCGCCAGTAACTCAGCGGGATATTCATAAGGGAACAGATATTCGACGGCAGTAAAACCTGCATCCTTTGCTGCCTTAAAACGCTCAAGAAAAGGCACATCGGTAAATTGCATCGAAAGATTGGCAGCAAACTTAGGCATCATTAACTCCGTTATCTTCAGGAAAGTTCAGCTATTTCAGGCTCGGTGAGATAGCGTATTTTTCTGTCGCCAAGAATAAATATTAATTTGGCGGTTTCTTCCAACTCTTCCATATTATCGGCAGCGGCACGCAGGTTTTTTCCTGTCACCACCGGGCCATGGTTAGCCAGCAGAAACGCTTTATAGCGGGAAGCTAGCTTGCCTAAATCCTCACCGAGACGGGCGTCGCCCGGGCGATAGTAAGGAACCACAGGCACTTTACCGACCCGCATCACCACATAAGGCGTGAAAGGTCTGATAGCATCTTCAGTATTCAGGCCTTCCAGACAAGACAGTGCCGTTAAGTAGGTACTGTGCAGATGGACGATAGCCTTACACTCAGGATCATTCTGATAGATTGCCCGGTGGAAACTGACCTCTTTTGACGGTTTATCACCTGATAACCATTCACCACTCATCGTCACCTTTGACAGGGTGTCGACATTCAGCTCTCCGAGGCAAGACCCGGTAGGCGTTGCCAGCAGGTTGCCATCTTCCAGCAGCAGGGAAAGATTCCCTGCTGAACCCGTGGCATAGCCACGCTGGAAAAAAGAAGCCCCGAGTTTGACCATTTCCAGACGGGCTTGCAGCTCGCTGGCAGAGTAGTTATCTGGGTTTGGCATAGCGTCACGCATAGTGAAATTCCTTTTGCGCTCGGGCGAAGAAGTCTTCATCGCCAAAGTTGCCTGACTTTAATGCCAGTGAAAGTGTGTTATCGGTGGAACGGACCCAAGGTACGCCAGGGGAAATCGTCGGACCAATATGAAACGACTGAATACCTAAAGTTTGAGCAACAATACTGGAGGTCTCTCCCCCGGCAATGATAAAGCGCTCAAAACCTGACTGCTGAAGTCTGGCAGCAATATCGGCAAACAGTTTTTCTACTGCCTGGCTGCTGGCTTCTGAGCCAAAACGTTGCTGTATTTCCGCCAGGACTTCTGGCGAAGAGGTGGCATAAAGCAATGGGGCCAGTACATCCTGACGATGGGCTTCTATCCAGTCCGTGAGTTCCTGTACATAGGCCTGTTGCTCTGGCTCACCTTGCAGGGTGCGAGCAACATCAATCACCTGCCCCGCCGCTTGCTGTAAATAGCGGGCCACTTGTTTATTGGTCATCACAGAGCAAGAGCCGGATAGTACTACCGCAGAGCCTGAGTGTGGTTTACCCGCATCGGTTGCTGGCTGGCTATTTTGTGTTTCCCCGGCCCACTGACGCGCCAGACCAATGGCCAGACCTGAACCCCCCGTGACCAGTTTCATATCACGTAGCGCTTCGCCCTGAGTCAGCAAATGCTGCTCGTTCAGCGCATCCAGCACCACATAACGTTTGCCTTCATTTTTAAGTACCTGAAGACGCTGTCTGACCGCTTCAGCCCCCTGTTCCATCACCGAATAAGGAACGGAACCGCACTGTCCCTGAGCCTGCTTTTCCATAACGCGTAACAGATTACTGTCAGTCATCGGCGTAACCGGGTGGTGGCGCATACCCGAGTCACTCAGCAGCTGATCCATGACAAACAAATGGCCCTGATATACCGTACGGCCGTTAACCGGCAAAGAAGGTGAAATAATGGTCTGCGTCTCGCCCAGTTTATCCAGCAGGGCGTCAGTCACCGGACCAATATTACCTTTCTCTGTGCTATCAAAGGTTGAGCAGTATTTAAAGTAAAACTGCTGGCACCCTTGCTGCTGCAACCACTCCAGAGCATGCAGCGAATCAGCGACCGCCTCGCTTGCCGGGCAGGAGCGAGATTTCAGGCTGATAACGACCGCTTCTGCTTCCACCTGAAAGTCTGCGCTCGGTACGCCATTCAACTGAACGGTGGCCAGGCCATTGTTGACCAGAAAGCTGGCAATATCCGTGGCCCCGGTGAAATCATCAGCAATAACCCCTAACTTAATCATCATGCCTCCGATTTTCCTGGCAGAGTAATGCCGCTGAAAATTTTGATAACCGCACTGTCATCTTCTTTGCCATAACCCGCATTGCTGGCGCTGGTAAACATATTGAATGCCGTCGATGCCAGCGGCAGAGGGAAATGCAGCGCTTTCGCCGTATCGGTCACCAGGCCTAAATCTTTCACAAAGATATCTACCGCGGATTTCGGGGTGTAGTCGCCGTCAACAACGTGCTTCATACGGTTCTCAAACATCCATGAGTTACCCGCCGCGTTGGTAACCACTTCATACATAATGTCCAGCGGGATATCAGCGCGAGCTGCCAGAGCCATCGCTTCAGCACCTGCTGCAATATGTACGCCTGCCAGTAACTGGTGAATGATTTTGACCGTTGCACCCAGGCCAATTTCTTCGCCAATGCGATAAACCTTACCGGCGACGGCATCCAGCACTGGAGCCAGTTTTTCAAAAGCCAGATCGGATCCGGAAGCCATGACCGTCATATCGCCAGCAGCGGCTTTAGCTGCGCCGCCTGATACCGGGGCATCCAGCATAATTAGTTGATGTTCGCTCAGACGTTGTTCTATCTGCTTCGCGTCCTGAGCCGAGATGGTTGAAGAAACCATCACCACGGTTCCCGGTTTTAATTTGCTCGCCACTTGAGACTCGCCGAACAAAATCGCATTCACCTGAGCGGCATTGACTACCAGCAGCAGTACCGCATCCAGCTTATCGGCAAAACTATCTATCCTGCTTTCCGCCTGGATAGCACCCGCCTGCTGGAGGCGTGACAGTGCATCCGGATTAAGGTCGACACCATAAGTCGCTAAACCTGCTTTGATGCAAGATGACGCAGCACCAAAACCCATGGAACCTAAGCCGATTACGGCAACAGCATAGTCAGAATTGTTCTTCATGATGGCAGCCTTTGTTAAAATTAGTGATTATTTGTTCTCTGATGTTAAATGTAAGGGATCCGATCGGATTTTTCGGTGATGGATATCACATATTTTAACACTCACAGTAATCCCTCTCCCGGAATGATAAATACCGCATAACAAGAATTAACAATAATCATTTATATCAGTTAGTTAACTATTATACTTAGTTGAAATTATTGTCTAAAAACCACGATACCCCCGGTAGTAGAATACGTGAATTTATGATAATAATGATGCACTGACAGACACCTATCACAATATTTACCATGAGGTTTATTTTGAACAAAGGACAGAAACAGTGATTCCGGTAGAGCGTCATCAACAGATTCTGGCGCTGATCGCGGATCGTGGCGTCGTGAGCATTAACGAACTGACCGAGCGTCTTAACGTCTCACATATGACGGTACGCCGTGATATACAAAAGCTTGAAGAGGACGGGTTACTGCTTTCGGTTTCAGGGGGGGTACGTTCACCTGAGCGTTTAGCCAGTGAACCTTCTCACCAGGATAAGTCCGTCATGTTCAGCCAGCAGAAAGCCGCTATTGGTAAACTGGCTGCCCGACATATTCCACTCAATAGCTGTATCTATCTCGACGCAGGTACGACGACGCTTTCGCTGGCCCGTGAACTGGCTGAGCGCAGTGATTTGCTGATAGTCACCAATGATTTTGCCATTACCGGTTTTCTTATCGATAACAGTTTGTGTCGGGTTATCCATACCGGCGGTACGCTATGTCGGGAAAACCGCTCTTCTGTCGGTGAAGCCGCAGCTCAGTCATTGCGGAACTTATTTATTGATATCGCGTTTATCTCTGCATCTTCATGGAGTTTACGCGGTATTTC
The DNA here is from genome assembly GCF_024807845.1 of Klebsiella sp. BIGb0407. Classification (GTDB taxonomy): domain Bacteria; phylum Pseudomonadota; class Gammaproteobacteria; order Enterobacterales; family Enterobacteriaceae; genus JGM124. The sequence goes on along the minus strand of NZ_JANUEQ010000006.1, from coordinate 249,825 downwards.
GACGCCAAACGAAGATAAAGTGGCGGTCAAACGCGCCGCGATAGAATCCAGTAGTCACCATATATTGCTGTGTGACACCTCAAAATATGGACGTATCGCCACCCACCTGGTCACCCCCTTAACCGCATTTAATCGTGTCATTACCGATAGCGGGTTACCCATGACGGCACAAGAGACCCTGACGAGTATGAGAATTGAAGTCCTCACAGCCGGTGAACAGGAAGGATAAAAAAATGGCGACCCCTTAGAGGTCGCCATTCTATTTTAGTTTTTCTTCAGCTCGCGCTGACTAAAGCTTAAACAACAGTCTGGAAGATAACGCCATCTGCTTTCTCAGTGTACTGACTGAGCTGGTCAAAGTTCAGATAACGGTAAGTATCCGCTGCCGTTTGATCCACGCGAGAGACATAGGTCAGATACTCTTCTGGCGTCGGTAATTTACCTAACAGAGAAGAGACAGCAGCCAGCTCAGCGGATGCCAGGAAGACGTTCGCGCCCGTTCCTAAACGGTTCGGGAAGTTACGGGTAGAGGTGGAGACAACGGTCGCTCCGTCTGCTACACGCGCCTGGTTACCCATACACAGGGAACAACCCGGGATCTCGATACGTGCCCCGCTCTTACCAAACACGCTGTAGTAACCTTCTTCGGTCAACTGTGCGGCATCCATACGGGTTGGCGGAGCCACCCACAGACGCGTAGGCAGTTGCCCTTTGTGGCTATCCAGCAGTTTACCTGCCGCACGGAAGTGACCGATGTTGGTCATGCAAGAACCGATAAAGACTTCATCGATCTTCTCACCAGCGACATCAGACAGCAGACGCGCATCATCAGGATCGTTCGGCGCACACAGAATAGGCTCTTTGATGTCAGCCAGATCGATTTCGATCACTGCCGCATACTCTGCATCAGCGTCGGCTTCCATCAGCTGTGGATCCGCCAGCCATTTTTCCATGCCCTGAATACGGCGTTCGATAGTACGACGATCGCCATAACCTTCAGCAATCATCCACTTCAGCAGCACGATATTCGAGTTCAGGTACTCTTCAATTGGCTCGCGATCAAGCTTGATGGTACAGCCAGCAGCAGAACGCTCAGCCGAGGCATCGGTCAGTTCAAATGCCTGCTCAACTTTTAACGTTGGCAGACCTTCAATTTCCAGGATGCGGCCAGAGAAGATGTTTTTCTTCCCTTTTTTCTCAACCGTCAGCAAGCCCTGGCGAATAGCGTACAGGGGAATCGCATGCACTAAATCACGCAGGGTGATACCCGGCTGCATTTCGCCTTTAAAGCGCACCAGTACTGATTCAGGCATATCCAGTGGCATCACGCCGGTTGCCGCAGCAAACGCGACTAAACCGGAGCCCGCCGGGAAAGAAATACCAATCGGGAAACGGGTGTGGGAGTCACCGCCGGTACCGACGGTATCTGGCAGCAGCATACGGTTCAGCCAGGAGTGAATAACGCCGTCTCCCGGACGCAGCGAAACACCGCCACGGTTCATGATGAAGTCCGGCAGAGTATGGTGAGTGGTCACGTCAACCGGCTTAGGATAAGCCGCAGTGTGGCAGAAAGACTGCATCACTAAATCGGCTGAGAAGCCGAGGCAGGCGAGGTCTTTCAGCTCATCACGGGTCATTGGACCGGTGGTGTCCTGGGAACCGACAGAGGTCATCTTAGGTTCACAGTAAGCGCCCGGACGAATACCTGCTACGCCGCAAGCACGGCCAACCATTTTCTGTGCCAGGGAGTAACCGAGAGTACTTTCAGCAACATCTTTCGCCTGGACAAAAACGTCACTGTGCGGCAGAGATAAAGCTTCACGCGCCTTGGTTGTCAGGCCACGACCGATGATCAGTGGAATACGACCACCCGCACGAACTTCGTCCAGCAGAACGTCAGTTTTCAGCTCAAAGGAAGCAATCAGTTCGTTGGTTTCGTGATTACGTACTTCGCCAAGGTATGGATAGATGTCAATCACATCCCCCATATTCAGGTCAGAGACGTCAACCTCGATTGGCAGAGCACCGGCATCTTCCATAGTGTTAAAGAAGATTGGCGCAATTTTACCGCCGAGTACTACACCGCCGCCGCGTTTGTTAGGCACGTATGGGATATCTTCGCCCATAAACCACAGTACGGAGTTAGTGGCGGATTTACGTGAAGAACCGGTTCCGACTACGTCACCTACATAAGCTAACGGGAAACCTTTTTTATTCAGGGCTTCGATTTGCTTAATCGGGCCGATAGTACCGTTGTTGTCTGGTTCAATACCTTCACGTTCAGTCTTCAGCATCGCTAAAGCATGAAGTGGGATATCAGGGCGCGACCAGGCATCAGGGGCTGGGGAAAGGTCATCGGTGTTAGTTTCACCGGTGACTTTGAAGACGGTAACAGTAATTTTCTCAGCAAGTTTTGGACGAGAAAGGAACCATTCGGCATCAGCCCAGGCTTTAATAACCTGTTGAGCGTAGGTGTTGCCCGCTTTTGCTTTATCTTCTACATCGTAGAAGTTATCGAACATCAGCAGCGTATGGGTGAGTGCTTTAGCAGCGATTGGTGCCAGAGTTTCGTTATCAAGGGCATCGATGAGCGGATGAATATTATAACCGCCCTGCATGGTACCCAGTAGTTCAATAGCTTTCTCAGGGGAAATCAGCGCAGAGGTTGCTTCACCTTTGGCGATAGCAGCCAGGAAGCCCGCTTTTACATAAGCCGCTTCATCAACACCTGGCGGGACACGATTGGTAATAAGGTCCAGCAGGAATTCTTCTTCGCCTGCCGGTGGATTTTTCAGCAATTCAACCAATGCGGCCAATTGGGTGGCATCTAAGGGTTTTGGAACAATCCCTTCAGCAGCACGCTCAGCCACGTGCTTACGGTAGTCTTCTAGCACGACATTCTCCTCACTATCATTATCATATGGCGCCACCAGGCTTCTCTCTTCACGCTCCTGTGAGCAGCAGTCTGTAGGGTAAATGCCCGGTCTCGCGTCGGGCAGCATAGCAGGATTTGCAGCCACTGTTAATGTGTTTACAAAAAAGCAACATTAAATCTTGGCTGAATCGTTAAGGCTGACAGATTACTTTTCGTTATGAGCTATAAACAAAAAAAACGACCCATTATGGATCGTTTTTTAGATGGCAGGATAGAACCCGGATTATTTTTTCTTCGCTTTCGCGTTAGGTAAATCCGTAATGCTGCCTTCGAAGATCTCTGCGGCCAGGCCGACAGATTCATGCAAGGTTGGGTGAGCGTGGATAGTCAGTGCTAAATCTTCAGCATCACAACCCATCTCAATCGCCAGGCCGATTTCACCCAGCAGCTCGCCGCCGTTAGTACCAACAATAGCACCACCGATAACACGATGCGTTTCTTTGTCGAAAATCAGCTTGGTCACGCCGTCTGCACAATCAGAAGCGATAGCACGGCCAGATGCCGCCCATGGGAAGGTAGCCGTTTCGTAGCTAATACCTTTCTCTTTCGCTTCTTTCTCAGTCAGACCTACCCAGGCAACTTCTGGCTCAGTATAGGCAATTGAAGGAATCACTTTCGGGTCGAAGTAGTGCTTCAGACCAGAGATAACTTCAGCGGCAACGTGGCCTTCATGTACACCTTTGTGTGCCAGCATTGGCTGACCGACGATATCGCCGATAGCAAAGATGTGCGGCACGTTGGTACGCATTTGCTTATCAACGCGGATAAAGCCACGGTCGTCAACTTCAACGCCAGCTTTGCCTGCATCAAGATTCTTACCGTTAGGTACGCGGCCGATAGCAACCAGCACTGCATCATAACGTTGTGGTTCGGCAGGCGCTTTTTTGCCTTCCATGGTCACATAGATACCGTCTTCTTTAGCTTCAACGGCGGTAACTTTGGTTTCCAGGATCAGGTTAAACTTCTTGCTGATGCGCTTGGTAAAGACTTTAACGATGTCTTTATCTGCCGCTGGAATGACCTGGTCAAACATTTCAACTACGTCAATCTGTGAACCCAGAGCATGGTAAACGGTACCCATTTCCAGACCGATGATACCACCACCCATAACCAGCAGGCGCTCAGGAACGGTTTTCAGCTCCAGCGCGTCAGTTGAGTCCCAGATACGTGGGTCATGATGCGGGATAAATGGCAGTTCAATTGGACGTGAACCCGCTGCGATAATCGCATTATCGAAGTTAACGGTAGTCGGGCCATTTTCGCCATCAACCACCAGGGTGTTAGCGCCAGTAAATTTAGCCAGACCGTTAACGACTTTAACTTTACGGCCTTTAGCCATACCTGCAAGGCCACCGGTCAGCTGGTTAATAACCTTTTCTTTCCAGGTACGAATTTTGTCGATATCGGTTTTTGGTTCACCAAAAACAATACCGTGTTCAGCCAGCGCTTTCGCTTCTTCAATCACTTTAGCCACGTGCAGCAAAGCTTTAGAAGGGATACAGCCGACGTTCAGACAAACACCACCCAGGGTGCTATAACGCTCAACCAGGACAGTCTCCAGACCTAAGTCTGCGCAACGAAAAGCAGCAGAGTAGCCCGCAGGACCTGCCCCAAGTACCACGACCTGAGTTTTAATTTCAGTACTCATCATGACCTCTTAATTGGTTTCCGGCAGTCTGACGTTATTTAGTTATTTTAACGCCCATCATCCACCGGGACGTTCTATCGCTGATTATTTTACAAAAATGTTAACAATTTTGAAACAACAAACGACAAAACGTCTTAGGTATACGTCCGTTAATCCTTGATAACTTGATGAGATTAACAGAAAAAAGCCGGCCGATTGGCCGGCTTCGTCAATTACATCACCAGACGGCGAATATCTGACAGCGTATTGTTGATGATGGTGATAAAGCGCGCACCGTCCGCACCGTCGATAACACGGTGATCGAAGGAGAGCGAAATTGGCATCATCAGACGCGGTACGAACTCTTTACCGTTCCAGACTGGCTCCATAGCTGACTTGGAGACACCGAGAATAGCCACTTCTGGCGCATTCACGATTGGGGCAAAGTGAGTCGTTCCGATACCGCCAAGGCTTGAGATGGTGAAACATCCGCCTTGCATATCGCCTGCGGTCAGTTTACCCGCACGTGCCTTTTTAGACACTTCGATCAGTTCGCGTGACAGTTCAATGATGCCTTTCTTGTTCACATCTTTGAATACTGGCACAACCAGACCGTTTGGCGTATCAACCGCAACACCGATATTGATATATTTCTTCAGCGTCAGCGTCTGAGCATCTGCAGACAGTGAACTGTTAAAGCGTGGCAGCTGCTCAAGCGCCGCGGCAACAGCCTTCATAATGAAGACGACTGGGGTGATTTTCACATCCAGTTTACGCTTTTCAGCTTCAACGTTCTGTTGCTTACGGAACGCTTCCAGATCGGTGATATCGGTTTTGTCGAAGTGCGTAACGTGCGGGATCATCACCCAGTTACGGCTCAGGTTAGCACCAGAGATTTTCTGGATACGACCCAGTTCAACTTCTTCGACTTCACCAAACTTGCTGAAGTCAACTTTCGGCCATGGCAGCATGCCTGGCAGACCGCCACCGGCAGCCGCAGCCGCAGGTGCCGCTTCTGCACGTTTAACCGCGTCTTTCACATAAGCCTGAACGTCTTCACGCAGGATACGGCCTTTACGTCCGGTTCCTTTGACTTTCGCCAGGTTAACACCAAACTCACGCGCCAGACGGCGAATCAGTGGGGTAGCGTGAACGTAAGCGTCGTTTTCAGCAAACTCAGACTTGCCTTCAGCTTTAGCTGCCGGAGCTGCTGGTTTAGCGGCAGCTGGAGCAGGTGCATCAGCAGTCGGTGCTGGAGCCGCAGCAGGCGCTGCGCCTTCCACTTCGAAGACCATGATCAGTGAACCGGTAGACACTTTATCGCCAGCAGCAATTTTGATTTCTTTCACGGTGCCAGCAAACGGAGCCGGAACTTCCATGGAAGCTTTATCGCCTTCAACGGTAATCAGTGACTGTTCGGCAGCAACTTTGTCGCCAACCTTAACCATAATCTCGGTCACTTCGACTTCGTCACCGCCGATATCCGGAACGTTCACGTCTTTAGCACCGGTTGCAGCAGCAGGTGCCGCAGCGGCTGCAGCAGGTGCAGAGGCCGGAGCCGCCGCAGGTGCTGCGCCTTCAACTTCGAAGACCATGATCAGTGAACCGGTAGACACTTTATCGCCAGCGGCAATTTTGATTTCTTTCACGGTGCCAGCAAACGGAGCCGGAACTTCCATGGAAGCTTTGTCGCCTTCAACGGTAAGCAGTGACTGCTCAGCAGCAACTTTGTCGCCGACTTTAACCATGATTTCGGTAACTTCAACTTCATCACCACCGATGTCTGGCACAGTCACTTCTTTTGCTGCACTTGCAGCAGCCGGTGCTGCTGGTGCTTTGCTCTCTTCAGCCTTCGCCGGTGCAGCAGCTGCTGCACCTTCGGCGGATTCGAAAATCATAATCAGTTTGCCAGTCTCAGTTTTCTCACCAACAGAGATTTTGATCTCTTTGACGATCCCTGCCTGTGGAGACGGGACTTCCATAGAGGCTTTGTCGCCTTCTACGGTAATAAGCGATTGTTCAGCTTCAACTTTATCGCCCACTTTGACCAGAATTTCGGTGATTTCAACTTCATCAGAACCGATGTCTGGTACTTTGATTTCGATAGCCATTGTCTATTTACCTCTTACGCCAGACGTGGGTTTACTTTATCTGCATCGATATTAAATTTCTTGATAGCGTCAGCTACCACTTGCGTATCGATCTCACCACGTTTAGCCAGTTCACCCAGTGCCGCAACAACCACATAAGAAGCATCAACTTCAAAGTGGTGACGCAGATTTTCACGGCTATCAGAACGACCGAAACCATCGGTACCCAGAACGCGATAGTCGCTGGCTGGGATGAAGTTACGGATTTGTTCTGCGAACAATTTCATATAGTCGGTGGAAGCAACAGCAGGCGCTTCACTCAGAATCTGAGCAACGTAAGGTACACGTGGCTCTTCGGTTGGATGCAGCATGTTCCAGCGCTCACAATCCTGGCCATCACGTGCCAGTTCAGTGAAGGAAGTTACGCTGAAGACATCAGAACCTACACCGTAGTCATTTGCCAGAATCTGTGCTGCTTCACGAACGTGACGCAGGATAGAACCTGAACCTAACAGCTGAACTTTACCTTTGCTACCTTCCAGAGTTTCGAGTTTGTAGATACCTTTACGGATACCTTCCTCGGCACCTGCTGGCATAGCCGGCATGTGGTAGTTTTCGTTCAGAGTCGTGATGTAGTAGTAAATGTTCTCTTGTTTCTCACCATACATACGCTCCAGACCGTCATGCATAATGACAGCCACTTCATAAGCGTAAGAAGGGTCATAAGAGATACAGTTAGGAATAGTCAGTGACTGAATATGGCTGTGGCCATCTTCGTGCTGCAGACCTTCACCGTTCAGAGTCGTACGACCTGAAGTACCCCCTACCAGGAAGCCACGCGCCTGCTGGTCACCTGCTGCCCAGCACAGGTCGCCAATACGCTGGAAACCGAACATGGAGTAGTAGATGTAGAATGGAATCATTGGCAAGTTGTTGGTGCTGTAAGAAGTCGCAGCAGCAAGCCATGAAGAACCGGCACCCAGTTCGTTGATCCCTTCTTGCAGAATCTGACCTTTTTCGTCTTCTTTGTAGTAAGCAACCTGCTCACGGTCCTGCGGAGTATATTGCTGGCCGTTCGGGCTGTAGATACCGATCTGACGGAACAGACCTTCCATACCAAAGGTACGCGCTTCATCGGCAATGATTGGCACGAGGCGATCTTTGATACCGCTCTTCAGCATGACGTTCAGGGCACGAACGAAAGCGATGGTGGTAGAGATTTCTTTGTTCTGCTCTTCAAGAAGCGGCTGGAAATCTTCCAGTTTAGGCAGATCCAGTTTCTCGGTGAACTTTGGCATACGCGTCGGCAGGTAGCCGTTCAGCTTCTGACGCTGAGCGTGCAGATAGGTATGCTCTTCGCTGCCTTCAGCAAATTTAATATAAGGCAGGTTTGGCAAGTCTTCATCGGATACTGGCACATTGAAACGATCACGGATATAGCGTGCGCCATCCATGTTCACTTTCTTCACCTGGTGAGCGATGTTCTTACCTTCTGCGGTTTCACCCATGCCGTAACCTTTGATGGTATGGGCCAGGATAACAGTCGCTTTACCTTTGGTATCTTGTGCTTTTTTGAACGCAGCGTAGATTTTCTTAGGATCATGACCACCACGGTTCAGAGCCCAGATCTGATCATCACTCCAGTCAGCAACCAGAGCAGCAGTTTCTGCGTATTTACCGAAGAAGTGCTCACGAACATAAGCGCCGTTTTTAGATTTAAAGGTCTGGTAGTCACCGTCAACGGTTTCGTTCATCAGCTGAACAAGTTTACCGGAGGTGTCTTTACGCAGCAGTTCGTCCCAACGGGCGCCCCACATAACCTTAATCACGTTCCAGCCAGCACCTTCAAAGATACCTTGCAGTTCGTTGATAATTTTGCCATTACCTGTAACCGGGCCATCAAGGCGCTGTAAGTTACAGTTAATGATGAAGACCAGATTATCCAGTTTTTCACGGGTTGCGATAGTAATCGCACCTTTGGATTCTGGTTCATCCATCTCACCGTCGCCCAGGAAGGCATAAACGGTTTGCTTAGACGTATCTTTAAGACCACGGTGCTCAAGATATTTCAGGAACTTAGCCTGATAGATAGCACCGATTGGACCCAGACCCATAGATACGGTCGGGAACTGCCAGAATTCTGGCATCAATTTCGGGTGCGGATAAGAAGACAGACCGTTACCGTGAACTTCCTGACGGAAGTTATTCATCTGATCTTCGCTCAAGCGACCTTCAAGGAAGGCACGAGCATAAACGCCCGGAGAGATGTGGCCCTGGAAGTAAACCAAGTCACCGCCATCAGCCTCAGTGCGTGCACGGAAGAAGTGGTTGAAGCACACTTCATAGATTGTTGCTGAAGACTGGAATGATGACATATGGCCGCCCAGATCGAGGTCTTTTTTAGACGCACGCAGTACGGTCATAATGGCGTTCCAGCGGATAGCAGAACGAATACGACGTTCCAGTTCCAGATTGCCCGGATATTCCGGCTCATCTTCAACAGCTATCGTGTTTACATAGTTGCTGGTACCTGCACCAGCCGCTACTTTCACTCCGCCTTTGCGGGCTTCAGATAACAGTTGGTCAATGAGATACTGAGCACGCTCAACACCTTCTTCACGGATGACCGATTCGATCGCCTGGAGCCAGTCGCGAGTTTCGATCGGATCCACGTCATTGGGTAAACGTTCTGACATGGGGGGTATTCCTTATCTGTGTTTAAAGTTGATTATCTGGAACCTGTCTTATTGCACTTTTGTGGAAAAATCCAATAAGACAGGTTCTACCTTTCATTACCGCGCGCTTATACCCGTCATACTTCAAGCAACTCAAATTATTTTGGGTATGTATAACGCTTAATCCTTGCGTTGCTGGAAGAGACGAAGCGAGCGTTCACGACGGCTTTGCTCACGACTACGTTCCAACAATATTTCCTCAATAAAAGCCAGGTGACGATGCGAGGCTTCTCGAGCCTGTTCGGGCTGGCGAGCCATAATCGCCGCAAAAATGCTGGCGCGATGGCTACTCACCTGCCCCAGCACTTCGCTACGGGCATAGAGTAATTCAAAATTTTGGCGAACGTTTTGCTCAAGCATCGGTTCCATACAGCGTAACAGATGAAGCAGAACAACATTATGTGAAGCTTCAGTGACAGCAATTTGATACTGCATTACTGCGTCAGACTCGGCATCACTGTCGCCAGACTCTTGAGCGTCTTTAATAGCGGTATGGCAATGACTGATGCGCTCAAGGTCTTCATCCGTTCCGCGAAGTGCTGCATAGTATGCAGCAATCCCTTCCAGCGCATGACGAGTTTCAAGCAAGTCAAACTGAGATTCAGGGTGTTCGGAAAGGAGTTCAACCAGCGGATCGCTCAGGCTCTGCCACAAGCTATTTTGTACAAAAGTGCCACCACCCTGGCGACGGAGTAATAACCCCTTCGCTTCAAGACCCTGAATCGCCTCACGCAATGAGGGACGTGAAACATCAAATTGCTTTGCAAGCTCGCGCTCAGGAAGCAGCTTTTCACCAGGGCGCAAGGTCCCCTCGAGGATGAGAGACTCTAACTGCTGCTCAATCGCATCGGATAATTTCGGTTGGCGGATTTTGCTGTAGGCCATCGTACCCTATCTTTGCCGGTAGCTCAGAGTTAATTGGTAAGACCAATTATCAGTTCTTAGGGCTAAAAGTAACAAAGTATTCACCTTCTGTCCATAAAGGTTTTGCCAGAAAACATTAACCCGAGCACATTTTCCTAACCTTACAGAAAGAACGTTTCAAATTGATAAACAGGTATTAACATTGTGGCTGTCGCTAAAATGAGCGAGTAACCCTCTTCGGTAATCATCAGACCCTCTGCAATTAAAATCGTTTCATATTAATTCACTGCTTATTGTTCATTTTTAAGACTCTTTGTGCTGGCATTATTGTCGTTCATCTCTCATTTCATTCATTTTTCCTATTATTACCCCCTATAAAGCAGGTGCAAACGCTGGCGATTATCACTATTCTTTGCTGAGCGGAAGTCATACCCGCAAAATAACAAAAACCATAAGTGTAAATATAAATTTACATACTACGGGATAATACAACAACACCAGCGCCTATCTCTGTACAGTATAACGGGCAGATACGGCGCAGATATTTTTACGGGGTTCTATGATGGAAAGTCTGCAGCAAGACGACCAGCTGAAGCGCGGCCTCAAAAACCGCCATATTCAGCTCATCGCGCTGGGTGGAGCTATCGGTACCGGGTTATTTTTGGGTAGCGCATCCGTTATTCAGTCTGCAGGTCCGGGAATTATTCTGGGTTATGCGATTGCAGGGTTTATTGCATTTTTAATCATGCGCCAATTAGGTGAGATGGTCGTTGAAGAACCGGTAGCAGGTTCATTCAGCCACTTTGCCTATAAATACTGGGGACCTTTCGCCGGTTTTGCTTCCGGCTGGAACTACTGGGTATTGTATGTTCTGGTCGCCATGGCCGAACTAACTGCGGTAGGGAAATATATTCAGTTCTGGTGGCCGGAGATCCCAACCTGGGTTTCCGCTGCTGCCTTCTTCGTGATTATCAACCTTATCAACCTGAATAACGTCAAAGTATTCGGTGAGATGGAGTTCTGGTTTGCCATCATTAAAGTCGTGGCGGTTATTGCGATGATTCTGTTTGGCGGCTGGTTGCTGTTCAGTGGTAATGGCGGCCCACAGGCCTCCGTCAGTAACCTCTGGGATCAGGGCGGGTTCTTACCTCACGGTATGACCGGGCTGGTCATGATGATGGCTATCATTATGTTCTCCTTCGGCGGGCTTGAGCTGGTAGGTATTACTGCAGCAGAAGCCGATAATCCGGAAAAGAGTATTCCTAAAGCCACCAATCAGGTTATCTACCGTATTCTGATTTTCTATATTGGCTCTCTGACTATCTTACTGTCGCTGATGCCGTGGACCCGTGTAACCTCCGAAGTCAGCCCGTTTGTGTTTATTTTCCATGAACTAGGCGATAGTTTTGTGGCGAATGCGCTGAACATCGTGGTACTGACTGCGGCACTTTCTGTCTATAACAGCTGCGTTTACTGTAATAGCCGTATGCTGTTTGGTCTGGCGCAGCAGGGCAATGCACCGAAGTTCCTGAAAAAAGTCGATAAGCGTGGCGTGCCAATTAATACCCTGCTGACTTCCGCGGCCTTTACCGCTCTGTGCGTGCTGATCAACTACCTGGCACCGGACTCGGCATTCGGCCTGCTGATGGCACTGGTGGTGTCAGCCCTGGTCATTAACTGGGCGATGATAAGCCTCGCGCACATTAAGTTCCGCCGTGCGATGCAGCAGAAAGGCGTTGTCACCCGCTTCCAGGCATTATTCTATCCTTGGGGTAACTGGCTCTGCCTGGTGTTTATGGCCGCAGTACTGGTCATTATGCTGATGACACCTGGAATGGCGATTTCTGTCTGGCTGATCCCGGTGTGGATTGCCGTTCTGGCGGTAGGCTACTTGATTAAAGAGAAGAAACGTAAGGCTGCATAAGTCTGCACTAAAAACCAGGAAGGAGACCCCTTCCTGGTTAATCATTATCAGATCAATGTCCCGTAAATCGTCAGTAACGATACCACGACAATAATCACCAGCGAGGCTTTCTTCGCCATGGAAACCGCAGCTTTAGGGGTTTTAATGCTATCAAAGTGCGGTTCACGCGCTAACGAATATTGAGCCAGCTCCGTCAACACCTGATACTGGGATGTATGGCGATCGGTCAGTGAAGCAAACCAGGCAGGAAGCGCCTTCTCCCCATGCCCTAACAGCGCATAAACAACGCCAATCAGCCGAACCGGCACCCAGTCCACCACATGCAGAATCACCTCAATCCCGGAGCGTAAACGCTCGTGCGGGGAATGATAGCGTACTAGCCAGGTTTGCCATGCGCGCAGAAAAGCATAACCGGCCAGGAACACTGGTCCGCATAAGCCACCGATAACTAACCAGAATAGCGGTGCCAGATAGAAGCGGAAGTTAATCCATATCAGCGCATTCTGTAATTCCTGTAAATACTCTCTTTCACTGCATTCTGGCTGAATGCCGTGAATAAGCGTTAGCTCACTCGCCATCGCCTGCCTGGCATTAGCATCGTCATGATGCGCCGCTTTAAGATAGGCATGATAGTGTAAACGTACCTCTCCAGCACCGATACACAACACGCCCAGCGCAACCCAAAAGACCAGTAACGGAAGATTAAACAGCACGCCCTCCAAGGTTTCCATTACCAGGAAGACCACCAGCATACAAAGCGCTGTCATCACCAGCGTTCCTGCCAGAGAAAAATGAGTGATGCGTTTAAACAGGACACTCAGCCGACTATCAAACTGCCAGTGTTCGCCGGTTTTAAAAAACCGTTCACAAATAAATACCAGCAACAGAGTAAAGAGTGTCATTGGCTGTCCTTATTTATTATCTGGCCGACATGCTGATGGAAATAGCGCCAGTCAAATGCCGGTCCGGGATCGGTTTTACGTATTGGGGCAATATCGCTGTGCCCCGTCATATGTTGTGCTATCTGGGGATACTGTTCTATCAATAATGCAGTCAGCTGTGCAAGCTGCTGATACTGCGCCTCGGTATAGGCCAGAGTATCTGTCCCTTCCAGCTCGATACCAATAGAAAAATCATTACAGCGTTCCCGCCCCTGATATTGAGAGACGCCAGCATGCCATGCCCGTTTATCAAACGGAACATATTGAATAATCTCACCATCCCGACGAATAAGGCAATGCGCAGAAACACGTAACTGGGCAATTCCGGCAAAATAGGGGTGGGCTTGTGGATCAAGAGTTCCGGTAAACAGAGCGTCAATAAACGGACCACCAAACTCTCCCGGCGGCAAACTGATATTGTGCACGATCAGCAATGATGGCTTTTCTTCCTCCGGACGTTCGTCACAATGTGGGGAGGGGACGTGTTTAACATCCGACAACCAACCGTCTTTCAGGTGCATCCGAGGCTCTCCTTTGAGTGGTACTTGATATCGCTTCAGAGTAGCATGAAACATTAATCACTTATTCATTTGGAGTTTTATCATGCCGCCGCGTATTTATAATCCCGACCACAGACGTGACGAGCTTCTTGAACGTATGAGTCTTGATATTCCCAGAGCTGTTTCACAAGCCTTGTGTGAAGACTTAGGCGAAGATGCCTCCCCAGATAATGATATCTCTGCTCAGTTATTACCTGCCGACAGTCGCTCTCATGCGGTGATTATTACACGTGAAGATGGCATTTTTTGCGGTAAACGCTGGGTTGAAGAAGTATTCATCCAGTTAGATAAAAGCGTCAAAATTACCTGGCATGTGGAAGATGGTGATGAAATTACCGCTAACCAGCCGTTGTTTGAACTGGAAGGTTCAGCGCGCATTTTATTAACCGGTGAACGTACCGCCCTGAACTTTGTACAGACTCTCTCCGGTGTCGCCAGCGAAGTCCGCACTTACGTTAAACTACTCGAAGGCACGAAAACGCGCCTGCTGGATACCCGGAAAACTCTGCCTGGGTTACGTACTGCCTTAAAATATGCCGTACTTTGCGGCGGCGGCAGCAACCATCGCCTGGGCTTATCCGATGCTTTTCTGATTAAAGAAAACCATATTATTGCTTCAGGCTCAGTGCGTCAGGCAGTAGAAAAAGCCTTCTGGCTGCATCCGGATGTGCCGGTCGAAGTGGAAGTTGAGTCGTTGGAAGAGTTTACCGAAGCCCTGAATGCAGGTGCTGATATCATTATGCTCGACAACTTCGATGAAGAGCAGATGCGCAAAGCGGTTGAAATGGCCCAGGGAAAAACGCGCCTCGAAGTCTCTGGAAATGTCACCAAAGAGACCATCGGTAGCCTGGCTCAGATTGGCGTTGACTATATCTCGGTCGGCGCACTGACCAAACATGTTCGCGCCCTCGACCTGTCGATGCGCTTTAAATAAGTACACTGACAGGGCGAGGTTAAACTCGCCCTGTTGTGCTGTTATCGCTGCTGCTTCCACTTTCATTGTCATCCTCTGCAACCCTCCCCGCTTTTCCTGAAGCACACTCCCTGTTTGATTTTTTGCTGGCTGGTTATCGTAAGTTGTGCCTGTCACTCTGGGATTAATACATCACCCGGAGCAGGCTATGCATAACCAGAAAGGATTCACCTTAATTGAACTGATGGTGGTTATCGCCATCATCGCCATCCTCAGTGCCATCGGTATTCCCGCCTATCAGGGCTATATCAGTAAAGCGGCGCTGACCGATATGCTGCAAACCTTTGGTCACCAGCGTAATCATATCGAACTATGTGGATTAACCCAGGGTGGCCTGGAAAACTGTAATAGTGGCAGCCATGATATCCCTCTCCCTTATACGACACGTTATATCGGTGAAATGAATATCACTCGTGGGGTAGTAGCTTTAGCCGGGCGGGAAACGCTTCAAGGGTTGATTGTGGTACTCACTCCACAGTGGAATGCCAGTGAAGGCACAATACGCTGGACACGCGAGTGTCGTGCACCTCAGAACAGTAAACTGCTTCATTCCTGTGAAGACGTTTTCCATTTTGATAATGATGGCGCAATGTAATGACGACGTCACAACAAATAGGCTCCATTTGTCAGCAATATAATGCGCTACTGATAGAAGAGACAGACCAGGCTTTACGTATTGCATCGTCGAAGCCACCAGCAGAACAGATGCTCTCTGCATTAAGTTTTATCTGCGATAAGCCGATTCAACTAGAGACCTGGCCCGTTCAACGGATAGCGCTATGGCAGGCTCTCTATGCTCTGTCAGCCAGCAAAGAGGTATCAGGCAATTCCCTCGCCGAGCTATTAAATGAAGTATTGAGCACCGCCATTCAGCAGCGCGCCTCAGATATCCATTTTGAACCCGGTCAGACGACTTATCGCATTCGCTTGCGCATTGATGGCGTACTGCATGCTCAGCCCTTACTGCCCGGCTCGATTGCCGCTCAACTCACCGCCAGGCTTAAAGTTCTGGCCAGTCTCGATATTGCAGAAAAACGCCTGCCCCAGGATGGACAGATGGATTATCAGGATGGAGAGCATCAGGCTTCATTTCGGGTTTCCACCCTGCCTTGTCGTTACGGTGAAAAACTGGTGTTACGCCTGCAACAGCAAACCAGCCACTGTTTTGATATTGATACGCTGGGTATGCCTGCTGAAGAGTCGTTACGTTTTCACCGCGCTCTCGCTTCTCCACAAGGGCTGATACTGATAACCGGCCCAACAGGCAGCGGTAAAACACTTTCACTCTATAGCGCCCTGACCCGATTAAATCAGGTTCATCGTAATATTTGTACGGTTGAAGATCCTATTGAGATCCCGTTAAGCGGCTTAAATCAAACCCAACTCCATACTAAAGCAGGCCTGACCTATAGCACGCTTTTGCGCGCACTGTTACGCCAGGATCCTGATGTGATAATGATCGGCGAAATTCGTGACAGTGAAACGGCCGATATCGCCATTAAAGCCTCTCAAACCGGGCATCTGGTTCTGTCAACGCTGCATACCCACTCCACCATTGGAACCTTAATGCGCCTGGAACAACTCAATATTCCACGTGATGTCCTGACCTCAAGTTTGCGGCTGATAGTCACTCAGCGCCTGGTAAGAAAACTTTGCCTGCATTGCCGCCAGCCGCCGCAAAACTCGCCTGAACAGCCATTATCAGCAGCCTACTGGCAAGCTACAGGCTGCAACCACTGTTACAGCGGCTATTACGGGCGTACCGCACTTTTTGAAGTGCTCCCTGTCTCTGAAACGCTGGGAGGCCTTATCAACCAGGGCCAGAATGCAACTGAACTGGAAGATATCGCCAGGCAATCGGGAATGACGACGCTGTTCGAAAATGGCTGTCGCGCCGCGGCTCAAGGAATAACCAGCCTGGATGAGGTTTATCGCGTTCTGGGCCACCATGATGGCTGATATTCATCTCTGGAACTGGAAAGCGATTGATAGCCAGGGCGCACTCAAACGGGGTGTAATGTTAATTAACGGAAAATCCACTCTGACGCAGCAGCTGGCGGAACAGCAGTTATTGTTAGTCTCGGCCAGAAGGCGCTGGGGAATATCGCTGTTTCGTTCCGCAATGCCCGATAAGATTGAATTCATAAAACAAATAGCCGTGTTACTCAAAGCGGGTATCACCCTGACAGATACCTTAACGCTAATAGCCGAACAGCATCCCAAACCGGAGTGGTCTGCCCTGCTACAAAATATTAAAAGTCAGGTCACTAAAGGCATACCCTTTGCAGAAGCATTACAAGCCTGGCCGCGAATCTTTCCGCCTCTCTTTATCGCCCTGCTCCATACCGGCGAACTCACGGGTAAACTTGCAGAGTGCTGCCAGCACCTCGCGATACAACAAGAACAGCTTTATCAGCTACAAAAGAAAGTGCATAAGGCTCTGCGTTATCCACTCTTTATTCTGCTTATCGCCTCAATGGTGACTGTCGGTATGCTGGGTTTTGTATTGCCGGAGTTTGCACAGATCTATCAGTCATTTAATGCTCCACTTCCCACGCTGACCCGAACAATTATTACGGGTGCTGAATGGCTCACACAGTGGGCTTTACCTGGCGGACCTCTGCTAATATTGCTGGGAGTGATGATAATGTTTGTCCGTAAGCACAAGCCAGAATGGCAAATACAGGAGCAGCGAGTGTTACTGACTCTTCCGCTTATTGCCCCTCTCTGGCGTGGTCAGATCCTGAGCCAGATATTTACCGTTCTGGCACTGACTCAGCAAGCCGGTATTCCGCTATTACAAGGGTTGTCAGCAGCAGGTAACACCCTGTCACAACGACTCTGGCATCAGCAGATTAACAATATCAGAGGTGAAATCGCCGTGGGAACGCCTTTCTGGCAGGCACTAGGGACAACAGTCTGTTTTACACCCTTATGCCGGCAATTGATTCGGGTTGGTGAAGAGTCCGGATCACTGGATTTAATGCTGGAACGCCTGGCAAACTGGCATACTCAGCAAGCCGAGGAACAGGCTGAGAACCTCACCGCACGGCTCGAACCTTTGATGATAGTGATTATTGGCGCAATTATTGGCGTACTGGTGATTGCCATGTATCTGCCCATTTTTAACCTGGGCGAGGTGATGGGATAACATAGCGCAGCAAAGCTGCGCCATTATTATTGCCGATTAGAGGCTATTAAATACGCGGTTTTCTTGCTCTGCAACGCGGATAAAGGTAGTACGTTTAGTCAGCTCTTTCAGACGAGAGGCACCCACATAGGTACAGGCTGAACGCAGGCCGCCGAGGATATCACGCGCGGTGTTTTCTACCGGCCCACGTAATGGCAGCTTCACGGTTTTACCTTCGGCTGCACGGTACTGGGCGACACCACCAACATGACGGGTCATCGCAGACTCTGAACTCATACCGTAGAACAGCATGAATTTTTCACCGTTTTCTTCAACAACCGTGCCACCACTTTCCTCGTGACCCGCCAGCATTCCACCGAGCATCACAAAGTCAGCGCCGCCGCCAAAGGCTTTTGCGACATCACCAGGTACGCTACAACCACCGTCACTGACAATCTGTCCGCCCAGACCATGTGCCGCATCGGCACATTCAATCACGGCAGAAAGTTGTGGATAGCCAACGCCGGTTTTCACACGAGTAGTACAAACTGAACCCGGGCCAATACCGACTTTAACGATATCTGCGCCACACAGGATCAGCTCTTCACACATTTCACCGGTCACCACGTTTCCGGCACAAATGACTTTATCTGGCCAGGCATCACGAGCCTTGCTGAGAAACTGGGTAAAATGTTCAGAATAACCATTAGCTACATCGATGCAGATAAATTTCAGCATCGGCGTCAGCGCCAGAATTTGCTTCGTTTTCGCAAAATCAGCGTCAGAAGTGCCGGTAGAAACCATGACAAATTTCAGCTGTTCTTCAGAAGATGACTGAACAAATTTCTGCCATTGTTCAACAGTATAGTGTTTGTGAACGGCAGTGAGGATATCGAAAGAAGCCAGAGCATGGGCCATTTCAAAGGTGCCAACCGTATCCATATTCGCAGCGATAATCGGTACACCAGACCAGGATAAACCTGAATGCTTGAAGGTGAATTGACGTTCGAGTTCAACGTCAGAGCGACTCTTCAGAGTAGAACGTTTCGGGCGGATAAGAACATCTTTAAAACCTAACTTCAAATCTTCTTCAATACGCATGTTACGAATTCCTGGGTCGAATGGCTGTGAACAGATAAAATACAAAAGGCGAAACAACCGCCAACTCCAGTGAAGCTATCATACGCACTAATAATGGCTTCGCAAGACTGCGAAAATACTCTTTTTTGCGTTACAATCGTTCAAATTTACCTGAGAAACGGTAATCGCACTCTGCAACATAATTTAGCAGGTCGCTATATGCTGTCTGTGAATAGTTAGCATAACGAATAATTTATATATCCCATTGAAAATAAAATATATCTGGATGGTTCAATGAAATATACGGTCGCTCTTACGGGAGGAATTGGCAGCGGCAAAAGTACTGTTGCCGACGCATTTTCCCGCGTAGGTATAACCGTTGTTGATGCTGATATCATTGCACGGGAGGTTGTTGAGCCCGGTCAGCCTGCTTTAGATCTCATATCTCAACATTTTGGTCCCGAAATTTTATTGTCAGATGGGGGGCTTAATCGTCGCGCACTGCGTGAGAGGATCTTCAATTTCCCCGAAGATAAATACTGGATCAATGCGCTTCTTCACCCATTGATCCATCAGCGAACACGCTATCTTATTGAACAGGCAACATCACCCTATGTCTTGTGGGTCGTCCCCTTATTGGTGGAAAATAGTCTTCAGGACAAAGCAGACCGCGTGCTGGTGGTCGATGTTTCTGTAGAATGTCAGATACAGCGCACGATGCAGCGGGACCAAATTTCCCGCACCCAGGCTGAAAAAATTCTGGCTGCACAAGCAAGTCGTGAACAGCGTCTCGCCATTGCTGATGATGTGATTAATAATGATGGCAGTCCTGAGGCAATCGAACAACCGGTTGAGAGTTTACACCGTCAGTATCTGATGCTGGCCACCAGAGCCGCACAACAGGAAAGAGAATAATGAGTACTGAGGTTCTTTTTGAACACCCGTTAAATGAAAAGATGCGTACTTGGTTACGTATCGAATTTCTTATACAGCAACTTAATACCGTATTACCCGTGAATGACACCGCCCGAGCACTCTATTTCTTTCGTAATATCGGTGAGTTACTAGATGTTTTCGAACGCGGAGAAATGCGTACCGAGATCCTGAAAGAGCTGGGCAGACAACAGCGGAAACTTCTGAGCTGGTCAGAAGTACCGGGCGTCGATGAACAACGTATTGCAACATTACGCAAACAGCTGGAAAGTTGTTCTACAGTGCTAATGTCAGCGCCACGTATCGGTCAGCAATTAAGAGAAGACCGCCTGATTGCTCTGGTTCGTCAGCGTCTGAACATCCCTGGTGGCTGTTGCAGCTTTGACCTGCCAACCCTGCATCTCTGGCTTCATTTGCCACAAGAGAGTCGTGACAATCAGGTCTCACAGTGGCTTGCCAGCCTCAACCCGATACAACAGGCGCTGGATTTAATTCTCGATATTATTCGTAATTCAGTACCCTATCGTAAACAAACGAGCTTAAATGGTTTTTATCAGAACAACAGTGACGAGGCAGATTTACTGCGCCTGAAGCTTGATACCAGTGAGCCTATTTATCCGCAAATCTCAGGGCATAAAAATCGTTTTGCGATTCGTTTTATGCCGGTTGATGCTGAAAATGGCATCATCCCGGAACGCCTGGATTTTGAGTTAGCTTGCTGTTAAGGAGTCAATATGAGCCAAGATGAAACCCCTGTAGTCAATTGCCCCAGCTGTGGCAAAAGCGTTATCTGGAATGAGAGCAGCCCATATCGCCCATTTTGCAGAAAGCGCTGCCAGTTGATTGATTTAGGAGAGTGGGCTGCCGAAGAAAAAGTAATTCAGGGCAGCCAGTTATATTCCGATCATGATGAATGGAGCGAAGAACCTGGCAGGGATCAATTCTGAGTTAATTTCTCAATAATTAATGCATTAGCTGGCGGAAATTCGTCAGCTAGTAATTCACTCGGTTTAACCCAGCGTCCAGGTTGCCCTTCTTTACCCCAAGGCTCACCTTCCCATTGACTGACCAGAAAGAAAGTCAAAGTAATTTGTCTGTCAGGGAATGCGTATTCTAGTGTTTCAAAATGCTGGAACTCAACTGCATCAATACCCACTTCCTCATGCAGCTCGCGCACCAGCGCCTGTTCAGCCGTTTCTCCCTCCTCCAGCTTACCACCAGGAAATTCCCATTTATTGGCCATATGCATGTCAGGCCCACGCTGAGTGATAAAGATATTGCCCAGCGTGTTTTGGATAATTCCCGCAGCGATGTGTATTTTTTTCATGCTTAACGCCTATTTATAGAGTAACGGATAATACAAGCAGGACATCATAGATGTGACAATGACCTTAACTCTTACCATTTTTATCGGACTCTGTCAGCGGCTAAAGAACGGGGTGGCTGTTTTCTTATCAAGAAAGGTTCGGGATAAAAATTAAAATTCGGTTTGTTTGAACCAGGGCTCTCAAAGCCCCGGCTCTGCAGGAGGATACTTACTCGGTGATGGTCTCAGTGACGGTCTCCCCGACGCTTTTCTTTGCCCAGGTGAACCACACCACTATCAGTAGCGCCAGCCACACCAGTCCGGCGATAAGCGCCATGCGGGTCTCTTCAAACCAGCCAAGCACGACAATCACCAGCCCCATAAACAGCAACGTCAGGATCGGTGCTACCGGCCAGAAGGGTATTGGGAAAGCAATCTGTGCCTTTTCAGCGCTGCTCATGCTGCGGCGCATTGCAAAGTGAGCTAACAGGATCATTATCCATACCCAGAGCGTTGCGAAAGCGGCAAGTGAGGCAATAAGCACAAAAATTCGCTCCGGAATGAGCCAGTTAAGCACCACTGCTGCCAGCAGTGAGCCCCCCATGACTAACACCGTCATCCAGGGCACACCATGATTCGAGATACGCAGACAACTTTTCGGCGCCATCCCCTCTTTCGCCATGCCATACATCATGCGACCTGCGCCAAAAATGTCGCTGTTAATAGCCGAAATGGTTGCACTGATAACAATGATGTTGAGGATATTCGCAGCCGCCGGAATCCCCAGGCCACTAAAAATCAGTACAAACGGACTGCCTTCCTCGCCAATACTGTTCCACGGAAAAATAGCCATCAGTACCGCCAGCGTACAAACGTAAAACAGAACGATGCGTAGCGGGATCGTGTTGATGGCCTGGGGGATAACTTTCTTCGGATCCTGTGCTTCTGCCGCAGTGATACCAATAATTTCGATACCGCCAAAGGCGAACATCACGATCCCGAGCGAAGCTATTACCCCTTCCCAGCCATTAGGCGCAAACCCTCCGTTCTCCCACAGGTTCGAAACTCCTGTAGCCGGGAAATTTTGACCGAAACCGAAGAAGATGATCCCGGCTCCAGCGGCAATCATGGCAATAATTGCCGCCACTTTTAACAGTGACAGCCAGAACTCCATTTCACCGAAGACACGCACGTGGCACAGGTTCATCGCGCCGATAAAGAAGATGATACTCAGTACCCAGGTCCAGCGTGGAACGTCGGGGTACCAGAGCCCCATGTAAATACCAAACGCGGTAACATCGGCGAGGCAGACGATTACCATCTCAAAAATGTAGGTCCAGCCGGTGATAAACCCGGCAAGCGGGCCAAGATAGTGACGGGCATAGCTGCCAAATGAGCCGGGAATAGCGTTGCGAACCGCCATCTCACCCAGCGCACGCATAACGATAAAGACTGCCGCACCGCCGAGGAGATACGCCAGCAGCACGGCAGGCCCGGCGGTCTGGATAGCGGCGGCAGAACCATAGAATAACCCAGTGCCGATGGCGGAACCGAGCGCGATAAAACGAATATGACGGGCGTTAAGCCCGCGCAGCAAACGGGGCTGGTTGTTGTGTTGTTGCATTTTTGATTGTCCTGATTATTGTTTTATGACGACATCAATGCGTGTAGAGCAGCACTGGGGCGGAACCGCTCCCCAGGCTACAGGTACAGAAAAGTGGGTTTTACCAGGCAATACTACAAGGCAGCAGTTTCGTCAGGTGACGTTGTGCCAGCAGAGCAATGGCAGCTTCAATATCGGGGGCGAAATAACGGTCTTTGTCATAATGGGAAACCTGTTCCCGCAACAGCCGACGCGCCTGTTCCAACAGCGGGCTGGTCGTCAGACCTTCACGCATATCCAGTCCCTGGCAGGCTGACAGCCATTCCACGGCTATCACACCGCGGGTGTTGGCAGCCATTTCCCACAAGCGACGCCCGGCAGCGGGTGCCATCGATACATGGTCTTCCTGGTTTGCCGAGGTCGGCAGACTGTCGACGCTGTGTGGGTGCGACAGGGCTTTGTTCTCACTCGCCAGCGCAGCAGCGGTAACCTGGGCAATCATAAAGCCGGAGTTCACCCCACCGTTTTTCACGAGGAACGGCGGCAACTGGGACATGTGGCTATCCATCAGCAGGGCAATGCGGCGTTCTGACAAAGAACCTATTTCGGCAATCGCCAGGGCGAGGTTATCTGCCGCCATGGCAACCGGTTCTGCGTGGAAGTTACCGCCAGAGAGAACCTCGTTCTCGGCGGCAAACACCAGCGGGTTGTCAGAGACCGCGTTAGATTCGGTCAACAGGACTTCTGCGGCATAGCGCAGCTGGGTCAGACAGGCTCCCATCACCTGTGGCTGGCAGCGCAAAGAGTAGGGATCCTGCACTTTGCTACAGTTGTGGTGTGACTGTGAAACGGCGCTGTCATCGGTGAGAACATGGCGATATAGTGCAGCGGCATCAATCTGTCCACGCTGGCCGCGTACTTCATGGATACGGGCGTCAAATGGACGGCGTGAGCCCAGCGCTGCTTCGGTAGTCAAGGCTCCGCAAATCACAGCGGAGGCAAAGAGGTCTTCCGCTTCAAACAGGCCTCGCAGCGCGAAGGCGGTGGAGGCTTGTGTACCGTTAAGCAGCGCCAGGCCCTCTTTTGCCGCCAGTGTCAGTGGCTGCAACCCGGCCTTTTTCAGTGCCTCGCAGGAAGGCAACCACTCGCCCTGCCAGCGGGCCAGGCCTTCGCCGAGTAAGGTCAGCGACATATGCGCCAGCGGGGCCAGATCGCCGGAGGCACCCACGGAGCCTTTTGCCGGGATCCGCGGATAAACCCCGGCGTTAACCATGGCCACCAGCATCTGAATAACCTGCAAACGAATGCCGGAAAAACCACGCGCCAGGCTGTTAATTTTCAGCACCATAATAAGGCGCACCATCGCGTCATCCAACGGTTCACCGACGCCCGCGGCATGAGACAGCACCAGCGAACGCTGCAAATTTTCTAAATCATTATTGTCGATACGGGCCGAAGCCAGCAGACCAAATCCTGTGTTGATTCCGTAAGCGGTACGCCCTGAAGCAATAATGCCGTTGACGCAGGCTACGCTTTCATTGATGGCAGCAAAAGCACTCTCGTCGAGCGCCAGGTGCAATGGATGCTGATATACGTTACGCAGCTGCGTCAGAGTCAGTTTGCCAGGGTTAAGTGTCAAGGTTTTCATGATGAATGATGTCCTTGTGTTGCGGCGACCATAGGAAGATTGAGCTTCTGCTCGGCAGCACAGTCGATGGCAATATCGTACCCGGCATCGGCGTGACGCATCACCCCAGTCGCCGGATCGTTGTGTAGCACGCGGGCAATACGCGCTGCCGCTTCGTCGGTACCGTCACAGACAATAACCATGCCAGAGTGCTGGGAAAAGCCCATTCCTACGCCACCACCGTGGTGCAGGGACACCCAAGTCGCACCGCTCGCGGTATTAAGCAGCGCATTCAGCAGCGGCCAGTCAGAAACCGCGTCAGAGCCATCGCGCATGGCTTCAGTTTCACGGTTGGGGCTGGCCACTGAACCAGAATCCAGGTGGTCGCGACCAATAACAATGGGTGCAGAAACTTCACCTCTGCGTACCATTTCGTTAAACGCCAGGCCAAGTTTCTGACGCCACTCCAGGCCCACCCAGCAGATACGTGCCGGCAGTCCCTGGAAACTAATGCGTTCGCGCGCCATATCCAGCCAGTGGTGCAGATGCTCATCGTCTTTGATAATTTCCTTCACTTTGGCATCCGTTTTATAGATGTCCTCCGGGTCACCTGACAACGCCACCCAGCGGAACGGCCCAATGCCCCGACAGAACAGCGGACGAATATAGGCCGGTACGAAACCCGGGAAATCAAAGGCATTGCTGACGCCCATCTCTTTGGCCATCTGGCGAATATTGTTACCGTAGTCAAAAGTCGGGACACCCTGCTTGCTGAAGGCCAGCATCGCGCTAACGTGCTCTGCCATCGAACGTTTTGCTGCTTCAACCGTACCCTGCGGATCTTCTCCCGCATTGCGCTGATACTCTTCCCACGTCCAGCCTTGTGGCAGGTAGCCGTGCAGCGGATCGTGCGCGCTGGTCTGGTCGGTAACCATATCCGGGCGCACACCACGTTTTACCAGCTCTGGCAGTATATCCGCCGCGTTACCGCATAGGGCGATAGACACGGCTTTGCCTTCTGAGGTGTACTTTTTGATACGCGCCAGCGCATCATCGAGCGAGGTCGCCTGCTCATCCACATAGTGGGTACGCAAACGGAAATCGATACGGCTCTGCTGGCATTCAATATTCAGCGAGCAGGCACCGGCGAGAGTGGCCGCCAGAGGCTGCGCGCCGCCCATGCCACCCAGACCGGCGGTTAATACCCAGCGTCCCTTCAGGCTGCCGTTGTAGTGCTGACGACCGGCTTCAACGAAGGTTTCATAAGTCCCCTGCACAATGCCCTGGCTACCGATGTAGATCCAGCTACCTGCGGTCATCTGGCCGTACATGGCCAGGCCTTTAGCATCAAGCTCGTTGAAATGTTCCCAGGTTGCCCAGTGTGGAACAAGGTTGGAGTTGGCAATCAGCACACGCGGTGCGTTGCTGTGGGTTTTAAATACCCCCACCGGCTTACCGGACTGCACCAGCAGTGTTTCATCATCTTCAAGCTGAGTCAGCGCCTTGACAATAGCGTCATAGCATTCCCAGTTACGTGCCGCACGGCCGATACCACCGTAAACCACCAGCTCATGCGGGTTTTCCGCTACGTCCGGGTCCAGATTGTTCATCAGCATGCGCAATGGAGCTTCGGTCAGCCAGCTTTTGGCCGTGAGTTCTGTACCACGTGGAGCGCGTATATCCTGCCGGCGGAATTTGGTTAGCGACATTGTTGTTTTCTCCTGATGATGACCGGTTAATATGCAATCATATATACTTGCCTATACAACCATGCTCAAGTGCATTTTTAACAAGTCAGATACATTTTTATTATATTGCGTCAGCAATCACGTTTTTGCTGACGCTGAGAGATCAGGAGCTAAAATGCCCCTGTAAACGGTAGCGGCTACCGGGGAAAAGCAGGTTAGCAAGGGAGACAACATGCGAGGTAGACCAGGTACGGCGTCGAATGAGCAGGCAGGGGGCATGCTCTTTAATATGCAATAAACGGCAATCGTCCGGTGTGGCGGCGACAGCCTCAACGATGTGCTCCCCTTCCGTCAGCGGCGCAATCAGCGACAGATAAGCGTGCGGCGTAGTGGTGGAGTAATCCTGTTGCAGATAATCAGGCACGATGGCGGCGTTGACAATACGATCCTCAATCTGCACCGGGGTGTCATTTTCGAAATGCACGATCCTTGAATGGAAAATACGCGTCCCCTCTAGCACCTCCAGGGCCGTAGCCTGGATGAAGTCGGCACGCGTCTCTTCGAGTAACAACACTTCACAGCGGTGTTGATGGTTGCGGGCGGTAATCTCATCGGCAATGCTGCGGATTTCAAACAACGCCGATTTTCCCTTTGCCTCAGCCACAAAAGTGCCAACACCCTGCAACCGTACCAGTAGGCCTGCATCGGTCATTTCGCGCACCGCGCGGTTGACCGTCCCGCGGCTGAAACCAAACTGCGCGACCAGTTCTGCTTCCGACGGAATGCGATCGTGCGGTTGCCAGACTCCCGTGTAAATCTTCTCGCTGATAGCCTGCTTCACTTTCTCATAAAATGGCACCGGCGCGCTGGCGGGTGCGAGTCTGGGGGAATACATAGCGCTGGCGTTCCTTTTGTCTGACATCGTCGGCGAATTCAGCGGAGTATATACACTAAATAATTCGAGTTACAGGACAAAATGTTTACGTTTTGAACAACGTAAAGCGTTGGCCCGTCAGGACGAGACTCATTTATGAGTCTCGTAACGCGGCAAGAGAATGAATCCCGATGAGCTTACCCAAGTAAGTGATTCGGGTGAATAAACGCAGCCAACGCACCTGTAACTTGAAGTATGACGGGTATACCCAAAATAGTTCGAGTTGCAGGAAGGCGGCAAGAGAATGAATCCCGATGAGCTTACCCAAGTAAGTGATTCGGGTGAATGAACGCAGCCAACGCACCTGTAACTTGAAGTATGACGGGTATCCTTATTTTTAAAGCAGAAGTAATCCTACCACCAGTGTAAAATTTGCCATGCCAGACGCGCTGCGACTTTCGCTCCTTGCCCTTCACGGTCAAATGTAGGATTAAACTCCACCAAATCGACTGCCTGTAGTTTACCGCTGCGACACAGCGGTTCGACTATCCGCAGCAGCAGCATCAGCGGGATCCCAAGCGGCGCAGGAGCTGAGACTGCGGGCATTTCCCACGCGGGTAAGACATCAAGATCGATAGTCAGGTAGATGCGATCGTAACTGTCGATCACCCGATGGATTTCCGGCAACGCGCGATCTTCTATGACGTTCAACACGTCAAGATCCTCGATCACCGTGACATGACGATGTGCCGCCTCTTCCCACAGTGCAGCGGTATTTGAAGCCCTGCTTGCGCCTATGCAGGTATAGTGAAAACCACGCCGCTGCGCTTCACACTGCAGTGCCAGCTGGCGGAAAGGTGTGCCGGAGCTGGCATGCGGTGCATGGCGTAAATCCAGGTGTGCATCGAGGTTAACAATACCAATACGCTCATTGGGAAACGCACTCAGCACCGCAGAACCATGCCCGAACGCGGTTTCATGTCCCCCACCAAAAACCAGAGTGCGCATCCTGGCCTGCTGGCAAGCCAGCACCGCATCGTGGAGTGCCTGCTGCGCGGCTTCCAGTTTTTCTGGCTCCGCACGAATGTTCCCCATCTCTACAAGCTGCTCATGGCCGCGATGACTGGCCATATTAGCCAGCGCGCCACGTAGAATATCCGGGCCTTGTGCAGCACCAGCCCGTCCCTGATTGCGTTTCACTCCTTCATCACATTCAAACCCCAACAACGCAATTTTACTGCTATGGTTTTGCGGGGAAAAATCACCGTCGTTGGTAATCGACTGAAACAGGCGCAGTGCGTTGGGAGCCTCCAGGCTGTCATCACGTCCCTGCCAGAGTGAAGGGGCTACCGGATGCCACAGATTCATGCTGTCACCTCACCACGAAAAATGCGTTGCCAGAGCGGATTCCGCCCAGGTTCATAAACGATTTCGACCGGGTGCTGCGCATCCCAGACGACAAAATCCGCCACAAATCCAGCGGTTAGCTGACCATGGGAATCCTGACGCCCCAGCGCTTTTGCGGCATGGCGAGTCACTCCGGCCCAGGCTTCCTCCGGCGTCAGGCCAAATTTCACGCAGGCCATGTTCATTGAGAGATGCAGGCTGGCGAACGGGCTGGTACCCGGATTGTAGTCGGTGGCGACCGCCATCGGCACCTGCAATTCGCGCAGCAACGCAATCGGTGGTTTACGGGTTTCATTGAGGAAATAGAAGGCGCCCGGGAGCAGTACGGCCACAGTGCCGCCCTGCTTCATGGCGACCACGCCGTCACGATCAAGATACTCAATATGATCGGCGGACAGCCCCTGGTAACGCCCGACCAATTGCGCACCGCCGAGAGATGAGAGCTGCTCCACGTGTCCCTTCACCGGGATACCCAAATCGTAAGCGGTACGGAATACTCGTTCAGTTTGCGCCGGGCTAAAGCCGACGTTCTCGCAAAAAACATCCACCGCTTCGAACAGGCCTTTCTGCCACAGTGCCGGTAATATCGTCTCACAGACCCGGGAAATATACTCATCAGCCCGGTCTTTATACTCCGGGGGAGTGGCGTGAGCCGCAAGCAGCGTACGGCTCACCTCACAGGGATTCACCTGTGCCAGCGCTCCGGCAACCTGCAACATTTTCTCTTCGTTTTCCAGATCTAACCCATACCCGGACTTTATCTCAAGAGTGGTCACCCCTTCACGCATCAACCGGTTCAGTCGTTCCTGAGCAAGCGACTGGAGCTGCTCTGCAGGCATATCCCGGGTTGCCCGCACCGTCGAGTTAATGCCGCCGCCTGCTGCGCTGATTTGCTGGTATGACGCACCGTTTAGCCGTTGCTCCCACTCCTGCGCACGGCTGCCGCCAAAAATAAGGTGCGTATGACAGTCGATAAGACCCGGCGTAATAAGTCTGCCTCCAACGTCGATGACGTGAACGGCACCGTCGGGAATATCGGCATCCGGAACGATGGCGTGAATATATCCTCCACGCACAATAAGCGCATGATTGTCGAGCAGACCATAAGACTGCGGACGTAACGGGTCTAGCGTTGCCAGGCGAGCGTTGCGCCAGATGCGATCTTCTGCGGTCAGTTCAGTCATAATGTTCACTTGTCATGGGTTGTATAGACATTTATTTTCATTACGCTGTACTTGTCAATAAAGGCTTAAATAAATGTTGGTTTTTTGTGAGTCTTAACCTTATTTCGTTCTTGGACCCACGAAGAAAAGCATGTCTGGCAGAAGCAGGGGTTAGTCGACGCTAAGTTACCTTCAGCATGGGTACGGCATCGGTTTCAGCGCGGCGACAGTCGGCAGTGATAGTTGTCAGGGAAACAGACTGCGGCTGGATTTGCTCAGGGAATATCTCGTCATTTTCAGTCTCTCGAGTTAATTAAAGATGGCGTGCGGTCGATTCGTGAGGCTACTGCTTTAATACGTTTACGAGTGGTGTTATCGATCTCACCCCCAATACTGAAAAATCTTCACAATATTGCAACTTTGTGCAACCTGGTTAAATGTGACATGCATTACAATATTTAAAATGAATGAAGAGTTAATGGCGTGATTTTCATTCTGTGGTCGATAAAATTTTCAGTTTCTTTTCTCTGTAGGAGTTAACACTTTTCAAAGGTGCAACCTAAAAAAATGTGAAGAAGTGCAACCTACAGAAAAAAGCCGTCTACTCTGGATTAAATTTGATGTAAATGGTGTGTTAAATCGATTGAGAATGAACATCGATGACTGCGGGATTTAGTGGCCCTGGTAAACATAGAGATCTTGACCACATTACGGTGGGTCATAAAACGGCAAATCATGGAATTGCCGAAATATAATTGTGGAGAATTTTGATGGGTATTAGTACACCGCTGTTAGTGACATTCTGTGTCTATATTTTCGGCATGATATTTATAGGTTTTTTTGCATGGCGTTCAACCAAGAATTTTGACGATTATATTCTGGGAGGACGTCGCTTAGGGCCATTTGTCACCGCGCTATCCGCAGGTGCATCAGACATGAGTGGCTGGTTGCTTATGGGATTACCGGGTGCAATTTTTCTGTCGGGAATTTCAGAGAGCTGGATTGCTATCGGTCTTGTATTAGGTGCATGGTTCAACTGGAAACTGGTTGCCGGACGCTTACGCGTACATACAGAGTTCAACAATAACGCATTGACGTTACCGGATTATTTCACCGGGCGTTTTGAAGATAAAAGCCGTATTTTACGTATTATCTCCGCATTGGTTATTTTGCTGTTTTTCACCATCTACTGTGCTTCCGGTATTGTTGCGGGAGCGCGTCTGTTCGAAAGCACCTTTGGTATGAGTTATGGAACAGCACTGTGGGTGGGAGCAGCAGCAACTATCATTTACACATTTATTGGTGGCTTCCTGGCGGTGAGCTGGACCGATACCGTGCAGGCCAGTTTGATGATTTTTGCCCTGATCCTGACCCCCGTAATGGTCATCATTGGCGTCGGTGGTTTCGACGACTCACTGGAAGTCATTAAACAAAAGAGCATTGAAAACGTGGATATGCTCAAAGGGCTGAACTTTGTCGCGATTATTTCGCTGATGGGATGGGGACTCGGTTACTTCGGTCAACCACATATTCTGGCACGCTTTATGGCAGCGGATTCCCACCATAGTATTGTTCACGCTCGTCGCATCAGCATGGCCTGGATGGTCCTGTGCCTGATGGGAGCGGTTGCCGTTGGCTTCTTTGGCATAGCTTACTTTACTAACTTCCCCGCGCTGGCAGGGCCAGTTAACCAGAATGCCGAACGGGTGTTTATTGAACTGGCACAAATCCTGTTCAACCCATGGATTGCCGGTATTCTTCTCTCCGCGGTTCTCGCCGCAGTGATGTCGACCCTGAGCTGCCAGTTGCTGGTATGCTCCAGTGCGATTACTGAAGATTTGTACAAAGCCTTCCTTCGTAAAAATGCCAGTCAGCAAGAGTTAGTGTGGATAGGGCGCATCATGGTGCTTGTGGTTGCCCTGGTCTCTATTGCACTTGCGGCTAACCCGGATAACCGTGTGCTGGGTCTGGTAAGCTATGCATGGGCTGGGTTTGGTGCTGCGTTTGGTCCGGTGGTTCTGTTCTCGGTATTGTGGTCACGTATGACCCGTAACGGCGCGCTGGCTGGGATGATAATTGGTGCCGTAACGGTTATCGTCTGGAAACAGTTTGCCTGGCTGGGTCTGTACGAAATCATCCCGGGCTTTGTTTTCGGTAGCATTGGGATTATGGTATTCAGTCTGTTGGATAAAATGCCATCAGCCGCGATACAGAAGCGTTTTACCGAAGCCGATGCGTACTATCACTCTGCGTCACCATCACGTATACAGAAAAAATAATTTGTGGGTGGACGGCCTTATAAATTGGGCCGTTAACACTTCGAGTTTCTCAAGGCATGGGGTAGTTTCTTCCGCGCCTGGGCCTGCTAACTCAAGGTTTATCGGTTTATCTATTCCCTGTTGGCAACCCTCTTTTGCCTTACTCCACGCGTCAATACCGCATATCGACACCGTTAAAAAGTATGAAGGCCAGTGCGTTAATGGCACTGACCTTCATGTATAAAAAATGAGGAGGAAAACAGGTTTCCTCCTCATTTAGTCTTTCAAGCAATGCGTAAATGCACTACGGCAAGAGGGATTAGCTTAAACGACCATGACACTGTTTATATTTTTTACCTGAACCACATGGGCACGGATCGTTACGACCCACTTTACGATCGCCTTGCTCAGCTGCGAGGGATTGTGCCGCCTGAGTATCATCATCAACATGACTCAGTTGCTGCATACGGGCCAGGCGCTCAGCTTCTTCACGGCGTTGCTCTTCCATCGCCTGAACCTCTTCCGGCATACGGACCTGTACTTTACTTAAGGTACTGATCACTTCGTATTTCAGAGATTCCAGCATGGTGCTAAACATGGCAAAAGATTCACGTTTGTACTCTTGCTTAGGATCTTTTTGCGCATAACCACGTAAGTGAATACCCTGGCGCAGATAATCCATGGCTGCCAGGTGCTCTTTCCACAGGGAGTCCAGCGTTTGTAGCATTACACCCTTCTCAAAGTGACGCATCGCTTCTGCACCAACAACCTCTTCTTTACGCTGATACAGCTCCAGCGCCTGCTGATGAATACGCTCGCGCAGAGTTTCCTCATGCAGTTCAGGTTCTTTATCCAGCCACTCTTTAATCGGCAGGTCCAGATCGAAGTCGTTTTTCAGGCGCTCTTCCAGGCCTTCGATATCCCACATTTCTTCAAGTGACTGTGGTGGAACATAGGAATCGATAGTCGCTTTAAAGACGTCGTCACGGATGCTGTTAATGGTTTCACTGACATCCGACACATCCAGCAGTTCGTTACGCTGGGTATAAATAGCACGGCGCTGATCGCTGGCAACGTCATCGTATTCCAGCAGCTGCTTACGAATATCAAAGTTACGGCTTTCAACTTTACGCTGAGCATTCGCAATCGCTTTGGTGACCCACGGGTGCTCAATCGCTTCGCCAGGCTTCATTCCCAGTTTACGCATCATGCTTGATACGCGATCTGAAGCGAAGATACGCATCAGGGCATCTTCCATAGAGAGGTAGAAGCGTGAAGAACCAGCATCACCCTGGCGACCCGCACGACCACGTAACTGGTTATCAATACGACGTGATTCATGACGTTCGGTACCGATAATATGTAAACCACCAGAAGCCAGAACCGCATCGTGACGGACTTTCCAGTCAGCTTTGATTTGATCAATTTGCTCCTGAGTCGGTGAGTCAAGCAAAGCAACTTCAGCCTGCCAGCTACCACCCAGCATAATATCAGTACCACGACCCGCCATGTTGGTAGCGATAGTCACGGTACCAGGATAACCGGCCTGAGCGATGATTCCGGCTTCATTAGCATGGAATTTAGCGTTCAGAACGTTATGTTTGATACCCGCTTTGGTCAGCTCCTGAGAGACAACTTCTGATTTTTCAATCGAAATTGTACCTACCAGTGATGGCTGGCCGTTAGCGGTACGCTCTTTGATATCTTCGATAATCGCGGCGATTTTATCCAGTTCAGTCATATAGACCAGGTCTGGCATATCTTTACGAACCATCGGACGGTTGGTTGGTACGACGATGGTATCCAGCTTATAAATAGAGCTAAATTCAAATGCTTCGGTATCAGCAGTACCCGTCATACCCGCCAGTTTCTGGTACAAGCGGAAGTAGTTCTGGAAGGTGATAGAAGCCAGAGTCTGGTTTTCATTCTGGATCTCAACGCCTTCTTTTGCTTCCACTGCCTGGTGCAGGCCATCAGACCAGCGGCGGCCAGCCATAGTACGACCGGTGTGTTCATCAACAATAATGACCTCACCGTCTTTGACGATGTAGTCAACATCACGAGTAAACAGCACGTGGGCACGCAGAGCGGCAGTCACATGGTGCATCAGCATGATATTGGTTGGGGAGTAAAGTGATTCACCCTCATCCATAATGCCTTGTTGTACCAGCAACTCTTCAATAATTATCAGACCACGTTCAGTCAAATGAACCTGGCGTGACTTTTCGTCAACCGAGAAGTGACCTTCACCTTTAAAGGTGTCGGAGTCCTCTTTTTCCTGACGAATCAGACTCGGGATAATTTTATCGACTTTCTTGTAGAGCTCAGAGCTGTCTTCTGCAGGACCTGAGATTATCAGTGGGGTACGGGCTTCATCAATCAGGATGGAGTCGACTTCATCCACCAGCGCATAGTTAAGTTTACGCTGCACACGATCTTCAGGGCTGAATGCCATGTTGTCGCGCAGGTAGTCAAAACCATATTCGTTGTTGGTTCCGTAGGTAATATCAGCGCCATAAGCTGCACGTTTAGCCGGAGATGGCATGTTAGGTAAGTTAATACCTACGCTCAGGCCTAAGAATTCAAATAAGGGACGGTTATTTTCGGCATCACGCTGTGCAAGGTAGTCGTTCACTGTAACCACGTGTACCCCTTTCCCGGTCAGACCGTTCAGGTAAGCTGGCAGGGTTGCAGTCAGGGTTTTACCTTCACCTGTACGCATTTCAGCGATACAGCGCTCATTCAGTACCATGCCGCCGAGTAACTGCACGTCAAAGTGGCGCATACCAAATACACGCTTACTGGCTTCACGTACCACAGCAAAAGCTTCTGGTAACAGATTTTCCAGGGTTTCGCCTTTTTCAAGACGCCCACGGAACTCATCGGTTTTTGCTTTCAGCTCATCGTCTGACAGCTTTTCCATCGCAGGTTCCATGCCATTGATGACACCGACTAGCTTACGCATGCGACGCAGAGTACGATCGTTACGACTGCCAAAAACTTTAGTTAATAATTTGGTTAACATAATAAATTCTCAAATACTTCCGTCTTTACGGGTAATAAATTAAAGTCATAATTAAAGGTGATAAATTAACCAAGACGGAGGGGGCCTGCGCGGATACCTTGCAGCTGACGGATCCAGATGACGGTATTAAAAATTTCCGACTCTGGTATTGTCTGGAGTGCAGTATGGCGCACAACCGCAGGAGGCTTACCTTCCTGAGTCAGTAGTACGCTGAGAGAATTGAGTAGCGCAGAATGCTGAGCCTTAAGCGGCTCATGTTTATCTGCAATCGACAGTGCCTGTGGCGCCATCGCAAAAGAAAGGTGGCGAATAACAGTACGAATAGCATGCTGATGCCAGTAATCAACGCTGAATGAGGTGCGTCTGGTATTTTCTTGCAACAGAATAAGGCTATCAAACTCTACCTGACGGGCAGTATTATTCTCGGCGGTTGAAGTTGCCGTTGAAACACCTGGTCCGGTATTACCGCTGAGCGCAGGCAAGCCGAGTCCCGCCGCCACCATTCCCAACAGGAGGTGCGGCCAGAAATAACGTCTACCAAATTGTCGCCAACGATTTAGAATAGTTATCACTTATTTCCGCCGGAGTTTAATACATGCGCGACAGTCGCCCGCAAGCCCTGGATAATCTGTTCGACGATAGCGGCAAGGAAAGCATGCTGCAAAATATTCAGCAACGTGCTGTCGCCCTGCTACGTTTAAACCGTGCAGTACAAGGTATTTTACCTGCGCCACTGCATCCCTGGTGTCGGGTTGCCAACTTTCGTCAGGGTATTCTGGTCATCGAAACTGCAAATGCTAGCTGGTTGATGCGCCTGCGTTACGAGCAGCCCGCTTTACTCAGTGCATTACGCGCACAAATATTACCATCATTGACATCAATCGACATCAGGATTAATCCATCACTGGCGGGAAAAAGGGCCGAAATAGTACAAGAAAACAACACTCAAACCAATAACGTGAAATATACCGTTAATCGTCAGTTAAGCGAACAGAGTGCTGATACTTTGCTTGAAGTGGCGAAGCGGAGCCCGGAGAAGCTTAGAAAAGCGATAGAACGACTGGCTTCCCTGGCCGGAGAGAGTGCCAGCAAAACCAGTCGTAATCGATAACTTAAATGTTACGCCAGCACCAGGTTAGGTGCTTTAAATGCCAGTGGTAACTCAGCTTCATCTTCGAAGGTTGCCCATTCCCAGGCTTCCTGCTTAGCCAGTACCGCCTGAAGCAGTTTATTATTCAGTGCATGTCCTGATTTATAGGCATTAAAGGCACCGATAATATTGTGGCCACACATAAACAAGTCGCCAATCGCATCAAGCATTTTGTGACGCACAAACTCGTCTTCAAAACGCAGGCCGTCTTCGTTCAATACGCGATAGTCATCAACCACGATAGCGCAGTCAAAGCTGCCGCCCAGGCACAGGCCACGGGACTGCAGATATTCGATATCACGCATAAATCCGAAGGTACGCGCACGGCTTATCTGGCGCACAAATGCGTCAGCAGAGAAGTTCATGCTGTAGCGCTGAGTGCTGGCATCAATCGCCGGATGGTTAAAGTCGATGGTAAAGTCCAGCGAAAAACCATTAAACGGCAATAATTCAGCCCATTTGTCGCCATCTTCAACGCGTACCGCTTCTTTAATACGCAAGAATTTTTTGGCAACATTCAGTTCGTCAATCCCTGCGTCAAGCAGCAGATAGACAAACGGCGCAGCGCTACCGTCCATAATTGGGATTTCAGGCGCATCGACTTCAATAATAATGTTGTCGATACCTAATCCTGCCAGCGCGGCATTCAAGTGTTCTACCGTTGAAATCCGTACATCATGCTCATTTACCAGGCAAGTACAGAGCATAGTATCTCGCACGGATTTGGCATCGGCCGGGAAGTCTACCGGTGGATTCAAGTCAGTGCGACGATAGATGACCCCGGTATTTGCCGACGCAGGGCGCAACGTTAGTGTGACCTTTTTGCCGGTATGTAAACCGACGCCAGTCGCCTGAACGATACGTTTCAATGTCCTTTGTTTGATCATCGTATAATCTCGCCAAATTGATGTTCTAGCCGTCAGTATATATTACAAACGGTGTGTTACTTTAGCACAAAGAGCGGATTATCCCAAACTTCGGTTTATTCTTAGTCAGCTTGTTTACGTAAAAAAGCTGGAATATCCAGATAATCAGGTTCTTTTGCCGTCTGTGGCGTATTGTCATTGACGACTTTACTCACAGGCTTTTGCTCTTGTGTTAATGGTGCCATACCGTGTTGCTGGTAGCGATCCATAATAGGCTGCTGAGTCTGTTTATTGGTTACCAGGGTAATTTCCGGACGTTTGTCCATACCAATACCGGTTGCCACTACAGTCACACGCAGCTCGTCGTTCATATCCGGGTCCAGTGAAGTCCCGATAACCACTGTTGCGTTATCTGAAGCGAAGGCACGGATAGTATTCCCGACCGTTTCAAACTCATCCAGACGTAAATCGAAGCCCGCAGTGATGTTAACCAGCACACCACGCGCACCTGACAAATCGATATCTTCCAGTAATGGGCTGGAGATAGCCATTTCAGCCGCTTCTTCTGCACGATCTTCACCGCGAGCGACACCGGAACCCATCATGGCATAACCCATTTCGGACATCACGGTACGTACGTCAGCAAAGTCAACGTTCATCAGGCCAGGACGGGTAATCAGTTCAGCAATACCCTGAACTGCGCCTTTCAGCACGTCATTGGCTGCGCCAAAGGCATCCAGCAGTGAAATCCCACGGCCCAGAACTTTAAGCAGTTTGTCATTCGGAATAGTGATTAGAGAGTCAACATGCTTGGATAGTTCCGCAATGCCCTGCTCTGCGAATAACATACGTTTCTTGCCTTCAAAATTAAAAGGCTTGGTTACAACGGCAACAGTCAGAATACCTAAATCTTTTGCCACTTCAGCAACTACAGGAGCAGCACCGGTTCCAGTACCACCACCCATACCTGCGGCAATAAAGACCATGTCCGCACCGTCCAGCGCAGCACGCAGTGCTTCACGATCTTCGTCTGCAGCATTACGACCGACTTCAGGATTCGCTCCGGCACCCAGACCTTTGGTAATTCCATTACCTATTTGTATAGTCTGTCCTACTGCAGTTTTACGCAATGCCTGGGCATCGGTATTTACTGCGAAGAATTCAACGCCTTCGATGCGCTCACGCACCATGTGTTCAACGGCATTACCGCCGCCGCCGCCGACGCCGATGACTTTAATCACCGCATCGTTGGTCAGTTCCATAGGTTCAAACATAATTTCTCTCCGTTTACGCCTGTTGCCTGAGACCGGTAAAATACACCGGTCACTTACAAAAAATTAAAACTCTTTTCTCAACCAGCCGTTAAGGCGTTTAAACCACGAGCTAACTGAGGTCCTTTTCTCTACTTCAGCCTCACCACTGAGATGCGATTCTTTACCATAGTGCAGCAACCCTACCGCTGTTGAGTAGTAGGACTCCTGGGCATAATCTGTCAGGCCAGTAATATTTAATGGCTGTCCGATACGCACCTGTGTATGGAATACACGTTGGGCACAGGCGGCCAGTCCTTCAATTTGCGCAGCTCCACCGGTAAGCACGATACCGGCAGCCAGGTGATGTTTCACCCCTTGCTGGCGAAGCTGTTCTTGCAACTGTAAAAGTTCTTCATTCACCAGGTTAAGCAGCTCGGTATAGCGCGGCTCAATAACCTCTGCTAATGTCTGTCGCTGTAGACTGCGGGGTGGACGCCCACCCACGCTCGGTACTTCGACATTTTCATCTTTTCCGACAATGGAACCTAACGCGCAGCCATGACGGACTTTAATTGCTTCGGCATCACTCGGGGGTGTTCCGAAAGCATAAGCAATATCACTGGTTACCACGTTACCTGCATAAGGAATCACTTTGGTATGGCGCAGTGCACCACCAGTATATACCGCCATATCCATGGTCCCGCCGCCAATATCAACGACACAGACGCCGAGTTCACGCTCATCTTCGGTCAACACGGCATAGCTTGCAGCCAGACCGGCGAAAATAAGTTGGTCAACTTTAAGACCACAACGTTCCACTGCTTTCACAATGTTTTTTGCCATATCATTATGGCAGGTAATCAGATGTACCTTGGCCTGCATACGCACACCAGACAGGCCGACTGGATTTTTAATGCCTTCCTGATAATCAATGGCGTATTCTTGCGGAATGACATGCAAAACACGATGCTCATCCCTGACACGCACTGATTTAGCAGTATGGACGACATTTTCAACGTCTTCCTGGGTCACTTCTTCTTCTGAAATAGGCACCATACCTATTTCATTTTGACAGCTTATGTGTTTCCCGGATAGCGCCAGGTAAACTGAAGAAATCTGGCAATCCGCCATTAATTCAGCCTGATCAATGGCGCGCTGTACACACTTTACCACTGACTCGAGATCGTTTACGCCACCCTTATCCATACCGCGTGACGGGCAACTACCTACACCAATAATATTCACTACACCGTCAGGCAGGACTTCCCCTACTAAAGCGGCAACTTTGGCTGTGCCAATCTCCAGTCCCACTACCAGTTTTCTGTCCGTCGCCTTGATCATTATTATTCTACCTGTGCCTGATTCTGTTGCTTGTCCAAATTAGGATCCGGGTCAGGAAGCACCTCCCACCCAACCGCTGCACCTGAGTCATAACGCAAATCAACGTAGGTTATCTTTTTGTTATCCGTCTGCGCCTGTTGCTCAAGCAGCGGGTAGAGTTCAACAAAACGCGATAAACGTTTCATTGTATCCCCCCGACCGAGATTAAGTTGTATGCCATTATTTAACGTCAACTGCCAGGAGCGACGCGCCGTCATGGCGACAGCCTTCAAGGTAAAGTTATCTTTAGCCAGAATACTTCCCATATCCCGATAACCTTGCAGTACTTCATTTTCACTACCTTCCGGACCCGATAACTTCGGCAAATTCTGCTGTCCGCTACTCCTTGCAGCCGGCACGCTAAACGCATTTCCTTGCATGTCGACCATATGCTGATCATTCCACCGCGCAATCGGCACAAATTCAACCAGATGAATCTTTAATTTGTCCGGCCATTGCTTTCTTACACTGGTCTGTTTTATCCAGGGCAAACGTTCTATCTGCTGCTGAATGATATTAACGTCTTGTGTCATAAAGGTACCAGGGGGCCCCAATGACAAAATAGACTGCCTGATATCATCATTACGCGTATAGTGCCGCTCGCCAGTAACGACCAGTTTTGACAGTGGCAGGCGCTGGGCATCCTCCATCCAGTTCACCACCATAAAGGTTCCGACCAATACCGTAACTAACACAATACACAGAAAAATAATTCCTGCCAGGCGCGAACCGTTACTGTGTCCTGAACCATTACCCTGTCCTGAACCGTTATCTTCTTCTGATCGCTGACGCGAATTTAGTGCCGCCTGCGACATATCAGTCAGCCAGCGCCAGAATACGGACTACCAGCTCCGAGAAGGTCATCCCAGCCTGTCGCGCCGCCATTGGCACCAGGCTATGGCTCGTCATTCCCGGAGAGGTATTGACTTCCAGCAGATAAAATTGACCGTCACTGTCCTGCATTACGTCCACGCGTCCCCAGCCACTGCACTCTAAAATATTCCAGGCTTGTAAAACTAACGCCTGCAATTCTTGCTCTTTCTGTTCGCTCAAACCGGTAGGACATAAATATTTTGTCTGATCCGATATATACTTAGCATTATAATCGTAGAAGGTTCCAGCCGGTTGGATACAGATCGGCGGTAAAATATTATTTCCCAGTACCGCAACGGTATATTCAGGGCCGCTTAACCACTTCTCAATCAGTACTTCAACGTCATGCTTAAAGGCTTGCGTTAGTGCTTCAGGCAGCGCATCAAGGTTGTCTACTTTTGACATACCGACACTGGAGCCTTCACGGTTTGGCTTCACAATAAGCGGCACCCCTAAAGCCTCAATGCGGGCCAGCTCGGAATCAGCAAGCCCTTGAATCCACTCATCGCGACGTAGCATCAGCCCGGCAGCCACCGGAAGCCCGGCACCCTGCCAGAGCAGTTTGGTACGCAGTTTATCCATGGTGATGGCCGAAGCCATAACACCGCTGCCGGTGTAGGGAAGCTGCATCATCTCCAGTAATCCCTGGAGGGTGCCGTCTTCGCCGCCACGCCCATGCAGAGCAATAAAGACTTTATTAAACCCCAGCGCTTTTAATTCTGTTACCGGCTGCATCTGTGGGTCAAAAACCACAGCATCAATCCCCGCTTCCTTCAGACCCGCGAGAACCGCTTGTCCGGATTGCAGAGAAACTTCACGCTCAGCAGAAGAGCCACCTGACAGTACCGCTATTTTATCAGCCATAGTGGTCATCCTCTTTTTTTTGAGGCTGGAGTTTGATCTCCGCTAAATATTTCGCAAGCTTGCCGATATTACCTGCCCCCTGAACGAGGATCAGATCATTACCAGAAAGCATCGGAGCCAGCATCTCAGGCACATCCGCGTGGTCAGAGACCAGAATAGGATCGACTTTACCGCGGCTACGAATAGTACGACATAGCGAACGGCTGTCAGCGCCAGGAATAACGGGCTCACCCGCTGCATAGACATCCAGCATCAGCAACACATCGACCTGTGATAAGACGCTGGCAAAATCATCGTATAAATCACGCGTACGCGTATAGCGATGAGGCTGAAAAATCATCACCAGATTTTTATCCGGCCAGCCTGCACGCGCCGCTTTAATCGTGACATCCACTTCGGTTGGATGGTGACCATAGTCATCCACTAAAGTGGCAGTACCTGACTTACCATTGACCGCTTCGAGGTTAAACTCACCCAGGAAATCAAAACGACGTCCGGTTCCCTGGAAGTTTTCCAGCGCTCTCAGGATAGCGGCATCTTCGATGCCTTCTTCGGTCGCCACTGCAATAGCAGCGGTTGCGTTCAAGGCATTGTGACGCCCCGGAGCATTCAGTACCACCTGAAGGACCGGTTTATCCTGGCGTACTACTGTGAAGTAGCCCTGCGCTCCGGACTGACGATAATCTTCAACGCGAACATCCGCATCATCACTAAAACCGTAAGTGGTGGTCTGACGTCCGACGCGTGGCAACAGCTCACGAATAACCGGGTCATCCACACACATCACTGCCCGACCATAGAAGGGCAAATTATGCAGGAAATTAATAAAAGTCTGCTTCAGGATCTCAAAGTCGCCCTGGTAGGTATCCATATGGTCGGCTTCAATATTGGTCACCACGGAGACCATAGGCTGCAAGTGCAGGAATGACGCATCACTCTCATCGGCTTCAGCAATCAGGTAACGGCTATTACCCAGACGCGCATGTGTTCCCGCCGCTTTCACCAGGCCGCCGTTAACGAAAGTCGGATCAAGACCCGCTTCAGCATAAATACTGGATACCATTGCCGTCGTGGTGGTCTTACCGTGAGTGCCCGCAATCGCTATGCCATGACGAAAACGCATCAGCTCAGCCAGCATCTCTGCCCGGCGAATAACCGGAATACGCGCTTCGTGGGCAGCAACAATTTCAGGATTATCCACTGAAATTGCACTGGACATTACGACCACACTCGCATCGCGCACATTCTCAGGGCGATGATTGAAATAAATTGTTGCGCCCAGCGCGGACAACTGTTGTGTGACCGGGTTCGGAGCCAGATCGGAACCGCTGATCTGATAGCCTTCGTTAGCCAGAACCTCAGCAATACCACCCATACCGGCGCCGCCGATACCAACAAAGTGAATATGCCGGACGCGACGCATCTCGGGCACTATTGAACGCAGTTTAGCCAGTTGTTGTGTATTCATTCTCTAAACCTGAGGACGGTATTCCGTCATTACATCAAAATCATGGGAGCTTACAGCCACCCACGAAGATTATTTTCCAGCCACGGCAGCGACTTCTTTCGCGACCCGCTCGGTAGCATCAGGAATCGATGCCGCCCGTGCACGTTGTGCCATGACTAATAAAGTTTCACGATCCCAGCCCGCAAGCGTTTCCGCTACGCTATCAACGGTAAATTGAGGCTGTTCAAGGATAATGGCTGCCCCTGCTTTTTCCAGCGGTAATGCATTCCAGTACTGCTGCCGGTCTTTGTGCTGGAAAGGGACAAACAGTGCGGGTAAACCCGCCGCAGCAATTTCACTCACGGTCAGCGCTCCGGAACGGCAGACAACGACATCCGCCCAGGCATAAGCTGCCGCCATATCATCAATAAATTCAGTAATTTTATGCTGCGAAGCCATCTCGCCATAAGCTTGCAGTACGGAGTCCTGCCCTCCCTTGCCGGTTTGATGCCAGAGAGTAATATGCTCCGCCAGCCGCCCTGCAACCTGCGGCATAATCTGGTTCAGAACGCGTGCGCCCTGGGAGCCACCGATCACCAGCACGCGTAACGGGCCTTCACGATCGGCAAAACGTTGCTCCGGAAGCGGTAAGGCCAGAACATCAGTCCGCACCGGGTTCCCCACGACATCAGCCTTAGGGAAAGCGCCAGGAAATGCCTGCATCACTTTGGTGGCAATTTTTGCCAGCCATTTATTGGTCAGCCCGGCAATACCGTTCTGCTCATGCAGCACCACAGGGATACCCAACGACCATGCAGCAAGACCACCAGGCCCTGAGACATAACCGCCCATACCCAGTACCACATCAGGTTTCCAGGCTTTCATGATGGCGCGTGCCTGACGCCAGGCTTTAAAAATTTGCACCGGTGCCATTAACTGCGCTTTGATACCTTTTCCACGTAAGCCGGAAATACGGATAAAATCTATTTCGATACCGTTACGAGGAACCAGGTCCGCTTCCATTCGATCGCTAGTACCTAACCAGCGAACCTGCCAGCCTTGAGCAATCAAATAGTGTGCAACAGCAAGCCCTGGGAACACGTGTCCTCCTGTTCCTCCAGCCATCACCATTAACCGTTTTGATTTGCCTGTCATTTGGCACTCCGTGTGAACGCCTGTGCTTTCGCCAGACGAGTTTCATAATCGATTCGTAATAACAACATAATGGC
The DNA here is from genome assembly GCF_024807845.1 of Klebsiella sp. BIGb0407. Taxonomy (GTDB): domain Bacteria; phylum Pseudomonadota; class Gammaproteobacteria; order Enterobacterales; family Enterobacteriaceae; genus JGM124. Next base: position 206,020 of record NZ_JANUEQ010000006.1, on the reverse strand, counting down.
GGTAGACATTATCAGTAAACTGGAACCACCATAGCTTATCAACGGCAGTGTCAGCCCTTTAGTCGGTAACATACCCGATGCGGCACCCACGTTAACCAGTGCCTGGAAGCTGAACCAAATCCCGATAGAACAGGCCAGAAAACCAGCAAAACGCTGGTCAATTTCCAGTGCTCGTTTACCGATAGACATAGCACGAAAAGCCACGCAGAATACCATTAAAAGCGCAACCACCACACCGATATATCCCATCTCTTCTGCCAGAATAGAGAAGATAAAGTCGGTATGTGCTTCAGGTAAATACTCCAATTTCTGGACTGAGTTGCCTAAGCCTTGTCCCCACATTTCACCGCGACCAAAAGCCATCAGTGACTGGGTTAACTGGTAACCACTACCAAAAGGGTCATCCCATGGATTCCAGAACGAGGTCACACGACGAATACGATAGGGAGCTGCAAGAATAAGCATCACAACTGCGGCAATACCGGTACAGATAATGGCGATAAACTGCCATAACTTAGCGCCAGCCAGAAATAACATGGCGAGGGTGGTAACAAACAGTACTACTACCGTTCCAAGGTCAGGCTGTGCCAGTAATAACAGCGCCATAACCAGAATAACGCCCATAGGTTTGAGGAAGCCGCGCAGGTTATTACGTACCTCATCCACCTTACGTACCAGGTAGTTAGACAGATAACAGAACAGCGCAAGTTTAGACAATTCTGCAGGCTGGATACGTAACGGCCCTATTGAAATCCAGCGTGAAGCACCATTAACAGAGCTCCCCACCACCAGCACGACCACCAGCATACCAATTGATGCCAGCAGCATTGCGGTACTGTGTCGCTGCCAGAACTCCATCGGCAGGCGTAGTGTTATCATGGATAGCGCAAAGGCCAGAGTAATATAGAGTCCGTCACGCTTGGCAAATAAAAACGGATCGTTTGCCAGCCGCTGTCCCACCGGCATCGATGCCGAGGTGACCATAATAAAACCTATTGCTGTAAGACCGAAGGTTAACCACAGTAAGGTGCGATCGTACAATAACCTGCTGTTAGCCTCAGCATCGCTGGTCCCCATGACCCACCCTTTTAATGCCGACGCAACCCAGGCCAGGAGACCTAATCCCGGTAGCCGAGGCAGACGCAAGCGAGGGAGAGACAATCGCATTAGCCAAACTCCTTCGCAAGGCGGGTAAAGGCTTCACCGCGCTGTTCAAAGTTCTTGAACTGATCCAGGCTTGCACAGGCAGGTGACAACAGCACCATATCACCGGCTTTAAGCTGTCCGGCTAACTGTCGGATAGCCTGTTCCATGGTTTCAGTCTGATGGGCGATTTCAGGCCGCAAAGCGACCAGTTCGGACGCATCACGACCGAAGCAGTAGAGCTGAATATTGTCAGTCTGCAGATAGGGAGTTAACGGCGCAAAGTCCGCTGACTTCCCGTCCCCGCCCAGAAGCAAATACAGGGTTCCGTCTACTTGCAGACCGTTCAGAGCCGCTTCAGTACTACCGACGTTGGTCGCCTTGGAGTCATTAATCCAGCGTACGCCATTATTTTCCAGCGCCAGCTGAAAACGATGCGCCAGACCACCAAACTGTGTCAGCGCACTGAGACTGCTAGAAAGTGGCAAACCGACCGCATCGGCCAGCGCAAGAGCAGCAAGCGCATTGGTGTAGTTATGCTGACCGACTAGCTTCATCTCTTTACTGCTGAGAACTTTTTCGCCTTTCGCCCGCAGCCAGGTTACACCTTGCTGCTGGGTAAGATGATAGTCACCGACATCAATACCAAAACTCACGCAACGAGAGTCTGCTCCACCCGGAGGTAAAGTCAGGACATCATCCGCATTGACCACGCAAACTTTAGCCTGGTCATAGATACGTAACTTTGCCGAACGGTACTGTCCAAGACCTGAAGGGTATCGGTCCATATGATCTTCGGTGACATTCAGGATAGTCGCAGCTGCCGCTTTCAGGCTGTAGGTTGTTTCTAACTGAAAGCTAGACAGTTCAAGTACATACAGATCGCAGGCATTTTCCAGCAGCGTTAATGCAGGCTGGCCGATATTGCCACCGACACCGACTTTAAGCCCTGCGGCTTTGGCCATTTCACCGACCATAGTCGTGACGGTACTTTTACCATTTGAACCGGTCACCGCAACGATTGGAGCCTGTGTTTCGCGGCAAAACAGTTCGATATCACCGACAATTTCAACGCCTGCATCAGCCGCAGCGGCCAGCGCCGGGTGTGCTAATGCCATACCCGGGCTTGCAACAATTAAATCTGCGTTTAACAACCAGTCTTGCTGCAATGAGCCGGTATGGCACTCAACCTGCTCTGGCAAAGAGTCCAGACCGGGCGGTGTGACGCGGGTATCCATCACGCGTGGAAACACCCCGCGTGAGACGAAGAAATTAACGCAAGACAGGCCGGTAAGGCCCAGTCCGATAATAACGACGTTTTTACCCTGATAGTCAGCCATGATTAGCGTACCTTCAACGTTGCCAGGCCAATCAGCACTAGCATCAGCGAAATAATCCAGAAGCGCACAATCACTCGCGGTTCTGGCCAGCCTTTCAATTCATAGTGGTGGTGAATCGGTGCCATACGGAAAATACGCTGTCCGCGCAGTTTGAAAGAACCGACCTGCAAAATCACCGACAGCGTCTCTACGACAAATACGCCGCCCATAATCACCAGCAAAAATTCCTGACGCAGCAGAACTGCAATGGTGCCCAGCGCACCACCCAGTGCCAGCGAGCCAACATCACCCATAAATACTTGCGCCGGGTAGGTATTGAACCAGAGGAACCCTAAGCCCGCGCCGACGATAGCGGTACAGACAATCACCAGCTCACCCGCATGACGCAGATAGGGTATATGCAGATAACCGGCAAAGTTCATGTTACCTGTAGCCCAGGCGACTAAAGCAAAGCCCGCGGCAACCAGTACGGTCGGCATAATTGCCAGGCCGTCCAAGCCATCGGTCAGGTTAACCGCGTTACCGGTGCCAACAATAGCAAAATAGGCCAGCAAGATATAAAACAGCCCTAACTGCGGCATCACATCTTTAAAGAATGGCACTACCAACTGGGTAGCTGCGGTATCTTTTCCGGCAATATACATGGTGAACGCGACCGCCAGAGCAATCACCGACATCCAAAAATATTTCCAGCGAGCGACGAGTCCTTTGGTATCTTTCCGCACAACTTTGCGGTAATCATCGACAAAACCAATAATACCGTAACCCACCAGAACGAACAGGACGCACCAGACGTAAGGGTTAGAGGGATAGGCCCACATCAGCACCGAAATAACAATTGAAGCGAGGATCATCAACCCGCCCATCGTCGGGGTACCGCGCTTACTGAAATGCGACTCAGGGCCGTCATGACGAACTACTTGTCCGAATGAGAGCTTCTGTAAATGGGCGATAAAACGCGGCCCCATCCACAAAGAGATAATTAAAGCAGTTAGCAAACTGACAATGGCGCGAAACGTCAAATAAGAAAAGACGTGAAAACCGGAATAATACTTAGCCAGATGCTCGGCCAGCCAAACTAACATGCTTGTTTCTCCTGCAAAGCGCGGACGATGTCTTCCATAGCCGCACTACGTGAACCTTTCACCAAAATAGTTAATTCAGGGTGAGTTGCGATTAATGCTTTCAAACGTGTAACCAGTGCGCTTTTCTCAGTGAAATGCTCACCCACGCCAGAGGCATGACTTAACGCTTCACTCAATATACCCACACTCAAAACACGGTCGATTGCGGCGAATTTGGCCGCCTCGCCAACCTGGCGATGGCAGTCTTCTGCTTCGACGCCCAGTTCGCCCATATCACCAACCACCAGTATCCGATAACCCGGCATTTCAGCCAGGACCTGTACTGCGGCGGTCATCGAGCCCACATTGGCGTTATAAGTATCATCCAGCAGTTGCTGATGTTCATTCAAACGCACTGGAAACAGGCGACCAGGAACTGGCTGCAAGTCACCTAAACCCGCTTGTATCGCTTCCAGTGGAGCACCCACTGCCGTGGACAGTGCCGCAGCAGCCAGAGCATTAGCGATATTATGACGACCCGGTAATGGCAGTGAAACGCCAACAGAACCCTCAGGGGTCTGTAAGGTAAATTCACAACCCCGGCCAGTAATGCGAACATCACTGGCACTAAAATCACTGTCCGCGCTATCAGGTGAAAACTGCCATACCGTCCGCCCCGTTAACTGCGAATGCCATCCGGCTAAGTCATTGCTATCGGCATTAATAATCGCAATACCATCAGCAGGCAGACCCTGGAAAATTTCGCCTTTCGCTTTTGCCACACCGGCCAGAGAACCAAAACCTTCAAGGTGCGCCGCGGCCAGGTTATTCACTAGCGCCGCTTCCGGACGGGTTAACGATACCGTCCAGGCGATTTCACCCTGGTGGTTAGCGCCAAGCTCGATAACAGCAAAGTCATATTCAGGCGTCAGACGCAGCAACGTCAGAGGGACACCGATATCATTATTCAGATTACCTGCGGTATAAAGCGTATTGCCGCACTGGCGCAATATGGCAGCGGTCATCTCTTTAACTGAAGTTTTACCAGATGAACCCGTCAGCGCGACCACTCGAGCAGGAACTTGCTGGCGTACCCATGCGCCTAATTCACCCAGGGCCAGACGCGTATCCGCCACCACTAATTGCGGCACAGGGATATCAAGCTGACGAGAAACCAGTAATGCACCCGCACCCGATTTAACAGCGTCTGCTGCAAAATCGTGGGCGTCAAAACGCTCACCTTTCAGCGCGACAAATAAGCAGCCGGGCGTCAGCTTACGGGTATCGGTCGTCACGTCGGTTATCTCAACGTCCGCACCGTATGCCTGCCCTTGCAGGACAGTCGCCAGCTGTTTCAGAGAAACCGGGATCATGCCGCTCCCCCTAACAATGCCATAGTGGTGGTACGGTCGGAGTAGTCGAGACGACGATTTCCGACAATCTGATAATCTTCGTGGCCTTTACCTGCCAGCAGGATCACATCATTTTCTTGCGCCTGCATAATGACACTGGTGACGGCTTCTGCCCGCCCCTGAATAACCCGAGCTTGCGCAGGGTTCACCATGCCAGCCAGAATATCTTTAACGATGAGCGCCGGGTCTTCGGTACGCGGGTTATCATCAGTGACTATCGCAATATCAGCATATTGTTCAGCAATTGCGCCCATCAACGGACGTTTACCGGTATCCCTGTCTCCGCCACAACCAAAGACACACCATAATTTCCCCTGACAGTGCAGACGTGCAGCTGCGAGAGCTTTTTCCAGCGCATCAGGCGTATGCGCGTAATCCACCACTACTGTAGGTTTCCCTGAGGCGCGGAACACTTCCATACGACCACAAACCGGTTGTAACTGGGCGGCGGTATTCTGTAATTCTTCCAGCGGGTAACCGAGAGCCAGCAAAGTAGCCAGAGCCAGCAATAGGTTGCTGACGTTAAAAGGCCCCATCAGACGACTGTCAATTTTGCCCTCGCCCCAGGATGAAGAGAAATGAATCAAGGCTCCGCCATCGTGGTATTCAACCGCACCAGCCGCAACCCAGCGCCCGGAGTAATCCGGCTGAATATTATTTTCGATACTGACGGCAACCGCATCAGGCAAGCGACAGAGCCACTGGCGTCCGACTTCATCGTCGGCATTAATAATCGCCTGTCCGTACTCATGGCTGGAAAATAACAGCCATTTTGCGGCTCCGTAATTTTCCATGGTGCCGTGATAATCCAAGTGATCGCGGCTAAGATTGGTAAAGACTGAAGCAGCAAACTGTAGGGCAGCAACCCGGTGCTGAACCAAGCCATGGGACGAGACTTCCATTGCGCCAAAGGTTGCCCCTTGTGCCAGCAAATGGTCCAGCTCACGCTGAACGTCCACCGCGGAACCAGTGGTATTTTCCGCAGCGATAACCTGACCCAGTAAACCATTGCCAACAGTGCCCATTACCGCACTTTTTTCACCCAGCAACTGCGCCCATTGCGCCAGTAACTGAGTGGTCGTTGTTTTTCCGTTAGTCCCGGTGACACTGACCAGGCGCATAGCCGAAGACGGCTCATGATAAAAACGTCCTGCCAGAGCAGACAAGCGCTGTGACAGCTGGCTGAGATAAATAACCGGTACACCGTGCATATCACGCACTTCGCCGTCTTGTGCCTCACTCTCAGCTTCAGCAACAACAGCAGCCACACCTTGTGCGATAGCTTGCGGGATATAGCGACGTCCATCCACCGTATGCCCATTGATTGCCACAAACAGATCGCCCGCAGCCGCTGTACGACTGTCGAGTGTCATATCTCGTAATGCTCGCGCGGGGAGCCCAGCTACCCAAGGCGCAAGAAGGTCATGCAAATTACGATCTGCCACCTGATGCCTCTTTCTGATTAATTACAAACTCGTTTTTCTCTCCGGTTGCTAACGCATCCGGCTCAATATTCATTGTGCGTAGCACACCACCCATAATGGCACCAAATATTGGGGCTGATACGGCACCACCATAGTACTTACCGGATTGTGGATCATTGATAATCACCACCAGTGCAAAACGCGGGTTGCTGGCTGGAGCTACGCCTGCGGTATAGGCAATGTATTTATTAATGTACTTTCCGTCCGGCCCGACTTTTTTAGCGGTACCGGTTTTAATCGCAATACGGTAGCCTTTAATCGCCGCTTTTACCCCACCGCCGCCCGGCAAGGCAACGCTTTCCATCATATGCAATACTTTACGCACCGTGGCCTCCGGGAAAATACGTTCACCCGGTACAGGCGGATCCACTTTGGTTATCGAGAGCGGCCGATAGATGCCATAGCTGCCGATTGTTGCGTAAGCACGCGCTAACTGTAACGGTGTCACCATTAGCCCGTAGCCGAAAGAGAAGGTGGCCCTCTCTATGTCAGACCACCGTTTTTGTGTTTGAGGATATAAGCCACTGCGTTCTCCGACCAACCCCAAATTGGTCGCTTTCCCTAATCCAAAGCGTGCGTAGGTATCTACTAACGCTGAGGAGGGCATCGCTAACGCCAGTTTTGAAACACCGACGTTACTCGACTTCTGTAAAATCCCGGTCAGCGTCAATTCACTGTAACGGGCAACATCTTTTATCTCATGGCCATTAACACGGTAAGGAACGGTATTCAGTACTGCGTTTTCATTCACGACACCGCGCTGAAGTGCTGTCATCACCACCATCGGTTTCACCGTTGAACCCGGCTCAAACACATCGGTGATGGTACGGTTACGCATGACGTCTTTTTCGGTATCCGCCAGATTGTTGGGGTTATAGGACGGGCTGTTAGCCATCGCCAGTATTTCCCCGGTATTTACATCGACCAGTACCGCACTACCTGATTCCGCTTTGTTAAAAGCTACAGCATTGCTCAATTCACGGTATACCAGCGCCTGCAGACGCTCATCGATACTCAACGCCAGATTATGTGCAGCCTGGCTGTCAGTGGAAGAGATATCTTCAATCACGCGTCCGAAGCGATCTTTACGCACCACACGTTCACCAGGTTGCCCGGTCAGCCATCTATCAAAGCTTTTTTCAACCCCTTCGATACCCTGGCTATCCACGTTGGTGAAACCAATTAAGTGAGCAGTCACTTCACCTGAGGGATAGTAACGACGAGATTCCTGACGTAAATGGATACCAGGAAGCTTGAGTTGTTTAATGTAGTGACTCACGTCCGGGTTGACCTGACGCGCCAGGTAAATAAAGCGACTTTTCGGGTTACTGTTCACACGAGTGGCAAGCTGATCAAGCGGAGTATTCAACGCATCGGCCAGTGCTTTCCAGCGGTTGTCCAGGGTTACGCCCCCGGCATCATGCAGCTCTTTCGGATCGGCCCAAATCGCATTCACCGGCACGCTGACCGCCAGCGGGCGACCCGCTCGGTCACTTATCATGCCCCTGACGCTTGACACTTCCTGCACCCGAAGCGAACGCATATCACCCTGACGCACTAACATATCCGGGTTGATAACCTGTAGCCAGGCGACACGACCCATCAGCAATATCAGAGCCAGCAGAATACAACCGCAAAGCAACGCAAAACGCCAACTAATAAAGTTGGCCTGAACTTCCGGGCGTTTTGATTTGGGCGTTTTTACTGCTAGTTTCATTTGCTACTTACGTCCTCATTGCTGAACAACAATATTTTCCTGCGAAGGGTCAACATGTTGCAGCTGCAATTTATCCTTTGCTATCCGTTCAACGCGGCTATGATCGCCGAGCGCATTTTCTTCAAGAATCAGGTTACGCCACTCAATCTCCAGCGCATCACGTTCCACTACCATTTGCTCACGCTGTGCTGTCAACAACCGCGTTTTATGTGCGGTAGTGACGACAATGACAGCGGTGATAACAATCGCGACAAACAGACAAACCGGTAATTTACCGTTACGCAGTAAATCACCGCCGATGACGCCCGGCAGTGAATGTCGTTCCGGATTCCCCACCTGAGCAAGCTGAGCAACCTTACTCAGTGACTCAGCCACGCGGTTAATCATGCACCTGTCCTTTCAGCGATGCGCAATACTGAACTACGTGCTCGCGCATTCTCTGCCACTTCCGCTTCACCCGGCATCAATTTACCTAAGGCTTTAAGCTGGCGGCCGCCCAGTTTACTCAACTGTTCTTCGGTCAGTGGCAGCCCGGCAGGAACCTGAGGTCCACGACTGTTTCCACGCATAAAGCGCTTCACAATACGGTCTTCAAGCGAGTGGAAACTGATAACCGATAACCGACCACCGGTGGCTAATACTTCAAGGGAACCATTCAGCGCCTGTTCAATTTCGTCCAGTTCACTGTTGACCCAAATTCGTATCGCCTGGAAAGTACGCGTTGCCGGATGTTTAAACTTATCTTTAACTGGCATTGCCTCAGACACGATTTGCGCTAATTCTTTGGTGCGCGTTATCGGTGGCAGTTCACGATTACGCTCAACAATGGCACGTGCAATACGTTTACCGAAACGTTCCTCACCATAGGTTTTTATCACCCAGGCAATATCCGCTTCTTCTGCTGTTTGTAACCATTGCGCTGCCGACTGACCGCGTGTTGGATCCATCCGCATATCCAGCGGACCGTCACGCATAAAGGAGAATCCGCGCTCTGCATCATCAAGCTGCGGAGAAGAAACGCCCAAGTCCAGCAAAATACCATCGATTTTGCCGCTGAGTCCGCGCTCTTCAACATAAGTTGCCAGGGAGGAGAAAGGACCATGAATAATAGAAAACCGAGGATCATCAATAGCCTCAGCCGCAGCAATCGCTTGTGGATCACGATCGATTGCCAGTAGTTGTCCTTCAGGACCTAATTGGGACAAAATCAGACGTGAATGTCCGCCGCGTCCGAAAGTACCGTCAATATAGATACCATCGGGACGAATATTGAGACCCTTTACCGCTTCATCAAGCAGCACAGTTGTGTGTTTAAAAGTTTGCATATTATTTAAAATGACAAATCCTGTAGACTTCCCGACAGAGCATTCATAGACATCTGTGCAGCGTCAATGTCTTCCTTGACCTGTTGATGCCAGGTCGCTTCATCCCAAAGTTCAAATTTATTGAACTGCCCGACAAGCATGATCTCTTTGGTTAGCCCTGCGTACTGGCGCAACACAGGCACCAGTAACAACCGCCCTGCACTATCCATCTGGCATTCGCTGGCATGACCGAGCAATAGCCGTTGTACGCGGCGCTCTGCAGGATTCATACTAGATAAACGAGAAAGCTTCTGCTCAATGATTTCCCATTCAGCAAGAGGATAGAGCAGCAGGCTCGGGTGGTGGATGTCGATGGTACAGACCATCTGGCCTTCAGAGATGTTCACCAGTTGTTCCCGGTAACGGGTCGGAACGGCAAGCCGCCCTTTGCTGTCAAGATTGACAAGCGTGGCCCCACGGAACATACCGTTTCCCCCTCTGGTGGCCAATTCCACCACTTTACCCCACAAATTCCCACATATAAGGAGTTTACGGAGCATAGGAAAACCTTGTCAAGCAAGGCGGGGGCTGTTACGAGAATAAATTCGCCTTTGCGGATGAGATATTAAAGAGACAAACAACAGATGTCCTGCCCGGGTGAGAAAATTAACGTTATGAATATTTGAAAGAAAAAGGCAAATAAGCGCAAATATTGTTAAAAACCTGGATATTAAAGCAGGTTAAAATATTAGCTTCGCCGTCTAAAATACCCGCAGTATTCTAAAGGTTCTGCATCAATAAAAACAGCGACAAATCCAGGTATGGCGCGGCCTGGACGCAAACGAGTGATGGTGGTTTATTGGTCAATGACTAATAATCTGGCATTAACCCGAATATGTGTGTAACAAAATAATACAATGTAACTTTTCATTTACGTTGAAGGCCGTTTTAGCCCATTGAAAATAAAGACGACAGAAATTAAGAAACAATAAATAGCCTGAGTCCTAAATACACCTTAAATCATTTAAGATAATTCTTGATATTGCAATTCGATGATCAGTGAGCGCAAACAGAATTCAGGGTGATTAACTGAGTTGAATGGGGAGCCGGCAACTTCAAATATTCAAGTCGCCGGGAAGACTTTGTCCTCTAGGTACGGCTTAAACTTCCGCGCCGATAAAGAGTGCGCCGAATACGCGTCAGCCCAGGCTTAGGCTTACGCGGCTCATCAAGACTCGCGAGAACGAGTTCAAGTACTCTCTCCGCGACATCACGGTGACGCTGAGCGACAGCCAGTACCGGACACTGCAGGAAATCGAGTAACTCATTGTCTCCAAAGGTAGCAATAGAAAGCTCAGAAGGCAGACGACCATGACGACGCAAGGTGACATCCATCACGCCCTGTAGCAGGGGAAATGAGGTGGTAAATAATGCCTGTGGCATATCGTGAGTTTCCAGCCACTTATCAAAAAGTAATGCTGCTGCTTCACGTTCATAGCTATTAGTATAGAGATAGTCGACTTTACGCGTATCTCCCTGCCAGGCAGAACGGAAACCTTGTTCACGTAAGTAACTTACTGACAGTTCAGGCAAAGCCCCCAGATAAAGTACATTCTCTACCGGGAAGGTGCGTAATTCAGCAGCCAGCATTTCGGCATCACTCTGATCTGAACCGACCACACTGATAAAATGTTCAGGATCTAATGCCCGGTCGAGGGCGATGATAGGAAAGGAGTCTTTTGCCCAGCGCTGGTAAAAAGGATGCTCAGGCGGCAGTGAAGTAGAAACAATAATGGCATCAACCTGTCGCTGCAGAAGATGCTCAATGCAACGCATCTCATTATCGGGCTGATCTTCAGAGCAAGCGATAAGCAACTGGTAGCCACGCTGACGTGCCTGTCTTTCCAGATAGTTCGCAATTCGGGTATAGCTGGTATTCTCCAGATCAGGAATAACCAGACCAATAGAGCGCGTACGACCGGCACGCAAACCGGCTGCCACCGCGTTTGGGTGATAGTTATGTTCACGAACCACCGCCATGACTTTTTCAACGGTTTTGTCGCTTACGCGGTATTGTTTCGCCTTACCATTGATAACATAACTCGCCGTCGTACGTGATACACCAGCCAGACGTGCGATTTCATCCAATTTCACTGTAGCCCCTTACTCACCAGATTCGTGGTATCCATATTACTCTCATGGTTACATTACTGCCCTGGATAATTCAAGCATATTGGCTAGCGTCATAGTAGAGAAATATTCGTGTGGCTCGAATGAAACTCTCAGTCCGGGTATCTTTCATACATCCCCCGGACTAAAGGTTCTGGCAATCAGTAACAGTAATGCCCTGTTAATAACAGAGCATCACGCCAGAAACTTAGCTCAGGTCACCACCATTAGTGGCTATCACTTTCTGGTACCAGTAGAACGATTTTTTCCGTGTTCTGGCAAGCGTACCGCGCCCCAGATCATCCCGGTCGACATAAATAAAGCCATAGCGCTTGCTCATCTCTCCCGTTGAAGCAGACACCAGGTCGATACATCCCCAAGTGGTATAACCGATTATCGGTACACCGTCCTTAATCGCCTCACCCATTTCATGAATGTGGCTGCGCAGATACGCAATGCGATAGTCATCTTCAACCTGACCCTGGTTTGTCAGTTCATCTTTTGCGCCCAGACCATTTTCCACCAGGAATAATGGTTTCTGATAGCGGTCAAAGATGGTGTTCATGGTAATGCGAAGCCCTTTAGGGTCGATACCCCAGCCCCATTCACTGGTTTTAATATGTGGGTTGGGTACGGTGTTGATAAGGTTCGCTACCGAGACATTTTCATCATCCATTTTTGCTTTGGCACACCGGGAGGCGTAGTAGCTGAATGAAACAAAGTCGACGGTATTTTTGAGGATCTCTGCATCCTCCGGCTCCTGATGGATGTGAATATCGTTTTCACTGAAAAAACGCGCGGCATAAGACGGGTAATAACCACGTGCCTGGACATCGATAAATAATAAGTTTTCCCGGTTCTTCTCAACCGCAGCCCAGACATCTTCCGGGTTGCAGGAATAAGGATAAAAATCACCGCCCGCCAGCATGCAACCGACCTGATTATCCGGATTAATTTGGTGTGCTTTTTTGGTCGCCAGTGAACTGGCAATCAACTGGTGATGGCCAGCCTGATATTTAACTTGCTCCTTATTTTCCCCGTCCTGGAAAATCAAACCTGCGCCGGTAAACGGAATATGCAGCAGGATATTAATCTCATTAAAGGTCAGCCAGTATTTCACCAGGCCGTTGAATTCAGTGAAGCAGGTTGTAGCGTAGTTCATAAAAAAGTCGATGACCTTCCTGTCTCGCCATGAACCGTATTTTTCCACTAAATTCATTGGAATATCAAAATGGCACAAGGTGACTAACGGCTCAATATTATATTTACGGCACTCATTGAACAGGTCTTTATAGAACTGAATCCCTTCCTGATTAGGTTCAGCCTCATCGCCGAGCGGAAAAATACGACTCCAGGCGATCGAGGTGCGGAAGACTTTAAAACCCATTTCCGCCAGCAGAGCAATATCCTCTTTATAACGATGATAAAAATCTATCGCTTCATGGCTCGGGTAGAAAACATCCGTATCAATCGTGGGGTGTTTCTGGTTGCCTAATTTGACCTCGAGCCGGTCTTTTCCATAAGGAATAACATCGACCGTCGCAATACCTTTTCCATTTTCACGATATGCACCTTCAGCCTGGTTAGCGGCAATAGCGCCGCCCCATAAGAAATCACTTGGAAACGTTGATGATGGCATGTTGCTCCCCATTATTTTTACTGGTAGCGGGTGAAGAGGATGTGGTTTCAGGAATATCTTCAAAACCGATTAATAATGTGACAAAAAATGAGATAACAAGGGACAGCAGCATCACGGCGCAGACCCAAAGAATACTGCTCGGATTATTAACATCGACAAACTGAATACCGGTGACAAGACTGGATGAAGCCATAGAATAAGATACGACGTTCCCGGCCCCGGCAATGCCACCGCAAATAAAGCCGGTGATCACCGCGGCAATAAGCGGGCGTTTGAGTCTTAACGCCACCCCGTAAAGAGCAGGTTCAGTAATACCCGCCACGATAGCCGAAGCCGCAGCCGCTAACGCGGTCTGACGTAGCGCGCGATTCTTGGTTTTCCATGCCACGGCAAGAGAAATGCCACCTAATGAAAGGTTTGCGCCAAGCTCAGCGGGTTTAACCATATTCTCCTGACCCGTTTGCGCGATATTTTGTACCACCGTAGGCGTAAAGACGTGGTGCATTCCGCCCATCACTAACAGAGGCCACATAGCTCCCATCAAGGCAACAGACAGCCAGCCTAAATGGTCGTGTATGCCGTAGACAATCTGCGAGATACCGTCGCCAATCCAGATCCCAAGCGGACCAATCAAGAGAATGGCCAGCGGCGCGGTTATCAGTAAAATCAGCATCGGTTTGAGGAAGTTTTTCGTCACCGACGGTACGATTTTATCTACCCAGCGTTCAACAAAGGACATAATCCAGGTCATAAACAAGGCCGGAATCACGCTGTAAGGGTAGAAAACAGAGGTTAAACCGATGCTCATAAAAGTGATCGGCTGTCCCTCACCCGCCTGCTTCATGATGTCGAGGAAAGCAGGATGTACAAAGACACCAGCAACGGCTATCGCCAGAGAAACATTGGTTTTAAACTTTGTTGCCGCAGAAACCGCGACCATAATCGGCAGGAAGAAAAAGGCACTGTCACCGAGTACATTTAAGATGGCGAATGTCGAAGATGTTTTATCAATCACACCCGACATTTCAAGAAACATCGCCAGCAATTTGACCATCGAAGCGCCAATGATTGCCGGAATTATCGGGGTCATGGTGCCGATAAGTGCATCCAGAATGCCCATCGCCACCGTTTTTGGGGTTATTTTCTTTTTCTCTGGAATAATATCAAGACTTTCTTCAGCGCTGTCGTTACCCAGTAATAGATTAATCTCTGCAAAGACATTGGCGACATCGTTACCAACAATCACTTGAAATTGTTGATCATTATCAACAACACCCATTACACCCGGAACCGCTTTAAGACGCTCTTTATCAATGTTCTGTTTGGTCTTTAGAGTGAATCTTAACCTGGTCATACAGTGAATCAGTGAGGTGACATTATCTTTACCCCCCACTTCAGCCAATACGTTCTGCGCTAATTCTTTAAAATTATCAGACATATAGAAATTCCATGATTTGGCATACTTATAAAACGGACAGTATCGAGTCGTATCTGTCGATACTGCTTTTTTTCCACAATGTGTAACCGGTAACATATAAGTTATCAGCTGACTTTTATGAGGCAATAAGCATTCTGTAAAAATGTGAGTTAATTCAAATTTAAAATATTGCTACCAAAAGAGTCTCAGGTGAAAATCACACCATAAGACCGACCTCGTACCTGAAGAGAAAATGAAAACATGTCTACCATGCAGAAAATCGCCGATGCCATAGGGGTTTCAAAAACCACGGTTTCACGGGCATTAAATGAGACAGGGTATGTCGGCGTAAAGACTCGCCAGCGGATACTTGAAGTGGCTGAAGAATTAGGCTATCGCCCTAATTTACTTGCAAAAAACCTGTCAACCAACCAGTCGAAATGCATAGGTCTGGTGATGGCAAACAAGATGTTTGACGGGCATTATTTTAATGAAATTGTCTCTTTTTGTGCCCGCAAATTGCAAAGCCAGGGACTGGATCTCCTGTTAGCTGATGGTAAAAGCAGTGCAGAAGGCGAACGCGCTGCGATTTCGCTGCTAACCGGTCTTCGCTGTGATGCCATTATTCTTTACTCTCACTTTCTGACTACAGAAGATCTGGATGCGTTAATTGAGCGCACATCCACGCCGATAATGGTCATTAACCGAGAACTGAAATTACACCCGGCTCATACCGTATGCTGCGATCATCAGCATGATGCCTGGCGCGTCGCGAATCGTTTAATTGAGAACGGGCATAGAAAGATCGCCATTATTTCAGGCAATTTAAGTTCACCCACGGCAAAGTCACGTCAGGCAGGTATCCGGGCCGCATTGCAAGAAGCACAGCTTGATGAACATGCTGCCTATGCTGAAGGAAACTGGAGTATAGAAAGTGGCTACCAGGCGATGCAAAGTCTCCTTCGCGAAAAACCCGATTTAGACGCCGTTATCGCGGCAAATGATGAAATGGCTATCGGGGCCATGCGCCGTCTGGCAGAAGCCGGAAAAAAGATCCCTGAAGATGTTGCCATCGTTGGATTTGATAATATTCCGGCTGCGGCCTATCTGATTCCGACGCTTTCCAGTGTCAAAGCTCCGGTAAGCGCAATGCTTGAAATGGCGATTGAGCAGATGTTTTCTCAGCTGGAAGGCAAAAAAATACGCCCTGTTCCTCTCTTTCATTCTGAACTTGAGCAAAGGGAGTCGATGAAAAGTCTGCCGCAGTAATGGCTTCAGGTACATCCCGAATGAGGTATTTTACAGAAGCGTTATCTGATAGACGATCCATTCTAGAAAACATACCGTGAAAAATATATGTCTAGCCGCGCGGAAGAAAACTCAATGCCAAAGCAGATCCCTGAAATGGACCTCAATATAACGCTCAAAATACCGTCCAGAAACATTGACCACACAAGACAATTTTTGGAGGACGGCGTTGAGGATATCTCTTTATATGGTTATGCCGTTCAACATGGCTACCGTCTGCTCAAGGCACGAGAAAAAAATCAATATCGGCTGGTTACTATCGGGAACAAATGCGAAACGGTTTACCTGGCTGAACTATTTTTTCGCGATGATGTTGTATTCAATCAGGCAAACTGCGTACAAATCAAAGTATGGCGAACCCTCTCGTCAGAACATAATGCCGCAGTCAAAGATCTCGCTAAGCTATTTTTCGCGAATCTGTTGCAACAATACAATATCGTCGTCTCTGATGAGGAGCACTCCTCAGACGGTAAGCTTTTTTGGGAAACGATGATCGATTGGTCATTTAAAACCGGCTACAGTGTCTATGCCTCTGACGGCTCTGAAATAAACAGACCTTTGACGCCAATTCAGGATATGAATGCTTTCTATGGGCGGTGGGATAATTTTTGCCGGGGGACTTCCTCAGACGTTCACCGACACAGGCTGGTGGTGATTAGCAGGGAAGAGTTGGTGCAGTAATCACCCCAAATAATTCGGGTTACCCCCGGGCAGCCCGAATTATTCAGGGTAAAGCCTTAACGCATAATTTTATCACCGCGAGAAACGCCAACGATACCTGAGCGAGCGACCTCAACTATCTTCGCCACATCACGAATAGTATCAAGAAACGCGTTCAGCTTATCGCTGGTGCCTGCCAGTTGCACGGTGTAAAGCGTTGGCGTGACGTCAACAATTTGCCCGCGGAAGATTTCAGCCGTCCGCTTCACTTCTTCGCGTCCGTAGCCGCTGGCCTGAACTTTGACCAGCATGATTTCCCGCTCAACAAAAGCGCCCTGTCCTAACTCGCTGACACGTAAGACATCAACCAGTTTATGTAGCTGCTTTTCAATCTGCTCCAGCGCCTTTTCATCACCGACCGTCTGGATGGTCATGCGTGAAAGGGTAGGATCGTCAGTCGGAGCAACCGTCAGGCTATCAATGTTATAGCCACGTTGTGAGAACAGACCGATAACCCGGGATAAGGCACCGGATTCATTTTCCAGTAACACAGATAATACTCGGCGCTTCATGAAGTTCTCTCCGTTTTGCTTAACCACATTTCATCCATGCTGCCACCGCGTATCTGCATCGGATAAACGTGTTCAGTGCCATCAACTTTCACATCCACAAATACCAGACGACCGCTACGGACAATTTCCAGGGCTTCAGTCAGCTTGCTTTCCAGCTCTTCTGGTTTAGTGATGTTAATCCCGACATGCCCGTAAGCTTCTGCCACGGCAACGAAGTTCGGTAATGACTCCATATAAGACTGAGAGTGGCGGCCGGAGTAAATCATGTCCTGCCACTGCTTCACCATGCCGAGATAGCGGTTGTTCAGGTTCAGTACCAGCACCGCGACGCCGTATTGCAATGCGGTCGACAATTCCTGGATATTCATCTGAATACTGCCATCACCCGTCACACAGATTACGGTTTCGTCCGGCAGCGCCATTTTAACGCCCAGTGCCGCAGGCAGACCGAAGCCCATAGTGCCCAGACCGCCGGAGTTAATCCAGCGACGCGGTTTATCAAACGGATAGTAAAGTGCTGCAAACATCTGGTGCTGACCGACATCAGAGGTGACGTAAGCCTCGCCCTTAGTCAGCCGATAAATCGTTTCTATCGCCGCCTGCGGTTTGATTTCACTGCTGGTGGTATCAAATGCCAGGCAGTTACGCGCCCGCCACTGTTCAATACGCTGCCACCAGTCATCAAGCTCAGCGACAGGTTGTTTCGCCTCATCCTGCCCCAGTATCTCAAGCATCTGATTCAGCGCTTGTTTCGCATCACCGACGATCGGAATATCTGCCGCAACGGTTTTAGAGATAGAGGTTGGATCGATATCAATATGCACAACCGTCGCATCAGGACAGTATTTGGCTAAATTATTGGTAGTACGATCGTCAAAACGTACGCCGACAGCAAAGATAACGTCGGAGTTATGCATCACCATATTAGCTTCATAGGTGCCATGCATACCGAGCATGCCGAGCGCCTGCTTATGGGTTGCCGGGAATGCACCCAGTCCCATCAGCGAAGAGACCACCGGTATATTCAGTTTCTCTGCAAGCTGCAGCAGCTCACTCTCACAGGCAGAGTTAATCGCCCCGCCACCGACATACATCACCGGCTTTTTCGCTGCCAGTAAAGTATGAACCGCGCGCTTGATTTGTCCTTTATGACCCTGAGTTGTCGGATTATAAGAACGCATGCTGACCGACTCAGGCCAGATATACGGGAATTTATTCGCCGGATTCATGATGTCTTTCGGCAAATCAACCACTACAGGTCCCGGTCGGCCACTGCTCGCCAGCCAGAATGCTTTCTTGATAACCGTCGGAATATCTTCAACCTGTTTCACCAGGAAGCTGTGTTTTACCACAGGGCGGGAAATTCCCACCATATCGCATTCCTGGAAGGCATCGTAACCAATCAGAGAGGTCGCGACCTGGCCGGACAATACCACCATCGGGATGGAGTCCATATAGGCCGTAGCAATACCGGTAATGGCGTTAGTTGCACCAGGACCTGAGGTGACGAGTACGACACCGGTTTCCCCGGTGGCACGCGCCAGGCCATCTGCCATATGCACCGCAGCTTGTTCATGCCGGACCAGCACATGATCAATACCGCCCATGGTATGAAGCGCATCATAAATATCGAGTACTGCGCCTCCCGGATAGCCGAATACTTGCTTTACGCCTTGATCGATTAACGATCGGACGACCATTTCGGCTCCTGACAACATCTCCATTGGTTTGCCTCCCGGCTCACGTTGATGACTGTACGCAGAGCAGTGCTCTGCGTTGCCCTTGCCACCTATTGTGCAGCTGACATTTTCATTTTATTAATAGTAGTCTGACTAACATAACCGCTCAGGCCAGGCCAGGCAAACACGGCACCGGACAGACAACTGGTGGTCATTTGCCTTACTCGCTACAAAACAACCCTTATGCAGAGTTATCTGCTAATTGTTTTCATGCTGTTAAATTAATATCTCAGCAAGTAAATGAATCAAAGTGAATTGACCACTTATTTACCAGATGTATAAACAATCCTGACAGAAGAAATAAAATGCTACAGCAGAAAATGCCGAATTCTGCCGCTGAAAGAGAAAATCTGATGGATGGCTGTTGGCCTGCATTAGCCATTTTTTATCGTGTAAGTTATTAAGAGCGCTTTCTGTCCGTCGGCCTTGTTTTATTTTCAGGGGCCAGAACCGCAAACCGTACAGAAAATCAGCGAATTAATCACTGGCTTATTATTTTTCTAACTCTCCGTTTTGTAGTGAATTTCACCATAACTATCCCTTATGTAACACGGGTCATTATTCAATTGAGAGTTGACATACCCCTGCAAATCAAGTACCAATTAGTACATCTTAAGAATTACTTGGGGCTTGAATGATGATTCGCACTATCCGCCTACTCGGTCTACTACTAAACGCATCTCATTTGCGCGGTAGACTGGTGGGCAGCAATCAGCATTGATTCAAGCCAACAGACAAAGAAACCCGCGCCAAACGCGGGTTTTTTTATGCCTGCGGATAAGGCAACCGAACAGAACAAGGATTACACCATGAGCGAGCAAGTCATCATTTTTGATACCACCTTACGTGACGGGGAACAGGCCTTACAGGCAAGCCTGAGCGTGAAGGAAAAATTGCAAATCGCTATGGCACTGGAGCGTATGGGTGTTGATGTCATGGAAGTGGGCTTCCCGGTCTCTTCTCCTGGCGATTTTGAGTCAGTACAGACCATTGCCAGAAACATCAAAAACAGCCGCGTTTGTGCCCTGGCGCGCTGTGTTGAAAAGGATATCGATGTTGCCGCGGAATCATTAAAAGTCGCTGAAGCCTTCCGTATCCATACGTTTATCGCCTCCTCCCCAATGCATATCGCGACCAAATTGCGCAGCACGCTGGATGAAGTTATCGAACGTGCGGTCTACATGGTAAAACGTGCTCGTAACTATACCGATGATGTTGAGTTCTCTTGTGAAGATGCCGGACGTACGCCAATTGCTGACTTAGCCCGTATGGTAGAAGCGGCTATCAGTGCCGGTGCCACCACTATCAATATTCCCGATACCGTCGGCTACACCATGCCTTTTGAATTTGCCAGCCTGATTACCGGGTTATATGAGCGCGTTCCAAACATTGATAAAGCCATTATCTCAGTACATACCCACGATGACTTAGGTCTGGCTGTCGGGAATGCGATTGCAGCGGTTCACGCAGGTGCCCGTCAGGTTGAAGGGACATTGAACGGAATTGGTGAGCGTGCCGGTAACTGTTCACTGGAAGAAGTGATCATGGCTATCAAAGTACGCAAAGACATTATGAATTTGCATACCAATATTAATCACCAGGAAATCTGGCGTACCAGCCAGGCCGTCAGCCAGATTTGTAATATGCCGGTTCCTGCGAACAAAGCGGTAGTCGGTACCGGCGCCTTCGCGCACTCATCCGGTATTCACCAGGATGGCGTGCTGAAAAATCGTGAAAACTACGAGATCATGACGCCCGAATCTATCGGCCTGAATCAGGTACAATTGAACCTGACTTCTCGCTCCGGTCGTGCGGCAGTTAAACACCGTATGGATGAAATGGGTTATAAAGAAGATGACTATAATCTGGATAATCTGTACACCGCTTTCTTAAAACTGGCAGACAAAAAAGGTCAGGTTTTTGACTACGATCTGGAAGCGCTGGCCTTCATTAATAGACAACAAGAAGAGTCTGAGCATTTCCGTCTGGACTACTTCAGCGTGCAGTCTGCTTCGAACGATGTCGCGACTGCCTCCGTAAGACTGGCCTGTGGCGAAGAGCTGTTAAGTGAAGCGGCGAATGGTAATGGTCCGGTTGATGCGGTGTATCAGGCGATTAACCGCGTTACGGGTTACAACATTGAACTGGCAAAATATAGCCTGAAAGCAAAAGGGCATGGCGAGAACGCACTCGGCCAGGTTGATATTGTCGCGACCTATAACGGTCGTAACTTCCACGGTATTGGGCTGGCAACCGACATTGTCGAATCTTCAGCTCAGGCGATGGTCAACGTCCTCAACAACATCTGGCGCGCCGGAAAAGTAGAACAAGAATTACAACGCAAAGCTCAACAACAGAATTCAGAACAAAATCAGGAAACAGTGTAATGTCTAAAAAATATCAAATTGCCGTTTTACCGGGTGACGGTATTGGTCCGGAAGTGATGGCCCAAGCCCTGAAAGTACTGGATGCGATTCGTCAGCGTTTCTCTCTGCAAATCACCACCAGCAGCTATGATGTGGGCGGTGCGGCAATCGATCTGCACGGGACTCCGCTGCCAGCGGCCACCGTTACCGGGTGTGAAGAAGCTGATGCCGTATTGTTCGGTTCCGTAGGCGGCCCGAAGTGGGAGCACCTGCCTCCTGCCGAGCAACCAGAGCGCGGCGCACTGTTGCCATTGCGTAAACATTTTAAACTGTTCAGTAACTTACGTCCGGCTCGCCTGTATCAGGGCCTGGAAGCATTCTGCCCGCTGCGCGCTGATATTGCCGCTAATGGCTTCGATATTTTATGCGTGCGTGAACTGACCGGCGGCATCTACTTTGGCCAGCCGAAAGGACGTGAAGGTAGCGGCCCGGAAGAGAAAGCCTTTGATACCGAAGTCTATCATCGCTTTGAAATCGAACGTATTGCCCGCATCGCTTTTGAGTCTGCCCGCAAGCGTCGTAGCAAAGTGACCTCGATTGATAAAGCCAACGTCCTGCAAACCTCACTGCTGTGGCGTGAAATTGTCAATGAAATCGCCAAAGAGTACCCGGACGTTGCGCTGTCCCATATGTATATCGACAACGCCACCATGCAGCTGATTAAAGACCCTTCACAGTTCGACGTGCTGCTGTGTTCTAACCTGTTCGGCGATATTTTGTCTGACGAATGCGCCATGATCACCGGTTCTATGGGCATGCTGCCTTCAGCCAGCCTGAATGAAGAAGGTTTTGGCCTGTATGAGCCTGCTGGCGGTTCAGCGCCGGATATTGCCGGTAAAAATATTGCTAACCCGATTGCACAGATTCTTTCTCTGGCTCTGTTACTGCGTTACAGCCTTGGGGCAGAAGACGCCGCTCTGGCGATTGAAGCGGCGATTAACCACGCTCTGGAAGAAGGTCATCGTACCGGTGATTTAGCCCGCGAGGGGAATGCAATCAGTACCAGCGAGATGGGCGATATCATTGCTCGTTACGTCGCTGAAGGAAAGTAATCATGGCTAAGACTTTATATCAGAAATTATATGATGCTCACGTGGTGTTTGAAGCACCCGAAGAGACGCCGCTGTTGTATATCGACAGACACTTGGTGCATGAAGTGACTTCTCCGCAGGCATTTGATGGCCTGCGTGCACATGGCCGCCCGGTGCGTCAGCCATCAAAAACCTTCGCCACCATGGATCATAACGTCTCCACTCAAACCAAAGACATTAATGCTTCTGGTGAGATGGCCCGTATTCAGATGCAGGAACTGATCAAGAACTGTGCTGCGTTTGGCGTCGAGCTGTATGACCTGAACCACCCTTTCCAGGGTATCGTGCATGTTATGGGCCCTGAGCAAGGCATTACTCTGCCGGGTATGACCATTGTCTGCGGTGACTCCCATACCGCGACACACGGTGCCTTTGGCGCACTGGCGTTTGGTATTGGCACCTCAGAAGTTGAACATGTGCTGGCAACCCAGACCCTGAAACAGGGTCGCGCCAAAACTATGAAGATTGAAGTCAATGGTATCGCAGCTCCGGGGATTACCGCCAAAGACATCGTACTGGCGATTATCGGTAAAACCGGCAGCGCTGGCGGTACCGGTTATGTCGTTGAGTTCAGCGGTGACGCAATCCGTGCCTTAAGCATGGAAGGCCGTATGACGGTGTGTAATATGGCGATTGAGATGGGTGCTAAAGCGGGCTTAGTGGCGCCTGATGAAACCACCTTCAATTACGTCAAAGGCCGTCTGCATGCCCCGAAGGGCGCTGACTGGGATGAAGCGGTTGCCTACTGGAAAACCTTCAGCACCGATGCAGATGCCCAGTTTGATAGCATCGTCACCTTAGATGCCGCAGAGATTGCACCGCAGGTCACCTGGGGAACTAACCCGGGTCAGGTTATTTCGGTTACCGACCTTATCCCTAACCCTGAAGCTTTCAGCGACCCTGTTGAACGTGCCTCTGCTGAAAAAGCGCTGGCCTATATGGGCCTGACGCCAGGCGTTCCGCTGACCGATGTCGCGATTGATAAAGTGTTTATTGGCTCTTGCACCAACTCGCGTATCGAAGACTTACGTGCCGCGGCAGAAATAGCCAAAGGTCGTAAAGTCGCTCCTGGTGTACTGGCGATGGTGGTTCCTGGTTCCGGTCCGGTTAAGGCTCAGGCTGAAGCAGAAGGTCTGGATAAGATCTTTATTGAAGCCGGTTTTGAATGGCGCTTACCGGGCTGTTCTATGTGTCTGGCCATGAACAATGACCGTCTGAATCCTGGTGAGCGCTGTGCATCAACCAGTAACCGTAACTTCGAAGGACGTCAGGGCCGCGGTGGGCGTACCCATCTGGTCAGCCCGGCAATGGCTGCCGCCGCTGCGGTTTCTGGTCATTTCGCTGATATCCGTACATTGAAATAAGAGGCACTACCATGGCAGAGAAATTTATCCAGCATACCGGCCTGGTCGTTCCGTTAGACTTAGCGAACGTCGATACTGACGCGATTATACCGAAGCAGTTTTTGCAGAAAGTCACCCGTACGGGTTTTGGCGCGCACCTGTTTAACGACTGGCGTTTTCTTGATGATGCCGGCCAGCAGCCAGATCCGGATTTCGTGCTGAACTTCCCTCAGTACAAAGGGGCGTCAATTCTGTTAGCGCGTGAAAACTTTGGCTGCGGCTCTTCCCGTGAGCATGCGCCATGGGCATTAACTGACTACGGTTTTAAAGTGGTGATTGCACCTAGCTTTGCCGATATTTTCTACGGTAACGCCTTTAATAACCAGTTATTGCCAGTAACGCTGAGCGATGCGGATATCGATAGTCTGTTTAAACTGGTGGCGGAAAATCAGGGCATCAGTTTTGTCGTTGACCTGGAAGCAGGTACCGTTCAGGCGGGTGACCAGACTTATCATTTCACTATCGACGCATTCCGTCGTCACTGTATGCTTAACGGCCTGGACAGTATCGGCCTGACGCTGCAACACGAAGCGGAAATTTCCCGTTACGAGAAAGAATTACCGGCATTTATGCAGTAATTGTTGTGACACAGGCTGCCTGAAGCTTTCAGGCAGCCTGTGTTATTGATAAACCCTAGATATCTTTTACTCGGCCAATCAGATACAGCGCAATAATCGACAGCAGCGCAATTCCCCAGTAGACCACAGAATGGCCGAAGTTTTGTGCCAGTGCACCCTGCAATATCCCCGCCAGAATCACACCGGTTGAAATACTGTTAGTAAATAACGTGGTAGCCGATCCCGCTTTACCCGGCATCAAGTCCTGGAACCACAGCATGCCTATTCCGGCAATAATCCCGATAAATATCGCATTAAACAGCTGGAGTATCAGCAGAGCAGTAATGCTATGGAACAGTATCAGCCCTGCATAGAAAATAACGCCCGCAGCAACCGCCAGCATCATAATTTTTCGTTTACCGAAGCGTTTCACATAATGACCGGCGGCAATCATAATCGGGATTTCCAGCGCTGCCGCACTGCCCATCAGCCAGCCGGCCCAGTCATCTGAGAGACCCAGATCCTGACTTATCCAGAGCGGCATATCGATGATATACATGGTATTGCAGGTCCACATCAGCATCGAGGCGATAAACAGCATGCGTACATGACTGTCTTTCCAGCCGCTCACCTCGGTGATTGCCACACTGGCAGGAGCTGCATTACGCGGAACGGAAGGCAGAGCAAAGGTAATCAGCAATAGCGAGATAATAAACATCGCTGCGGCGCTAAGGAACATGGTGGTAAAACCATACTTCAGCGCCAGCATAAAGGAGAGTGGCGGCCCGATAACCCAGGCCAGAGAAAGCTGGGCACGCATCACCGAACTGAACATTACCACTTCCGTTGCCGAGCGATCTGCGTATTCACGCGCCAGGGCAAACAGCTGCGGCATTGCCGTGTTAGCGAGGGCTGCAAGCATGACACCAAGAGTAATCAACGTCAGGTAGTGGCGGTTAAAAGCAAATAACACACAGTTGGCTATCGCCATCAGACAGCACAGCATAATCAGTTTACGCCGATCGCCGCGAGCATCAGAACGCTTGGCTAAAAACAGGCTGACAATAATACCGACGACCGCATTCACAGTATAAAATAGTCCGACCCAGAGCGGCTGAACCTCAACCTCACGCGTCAGAAAGAGACTCAGAGTTGGAGCCTGCAAAGCGCCAGCAATCCCCATCATAAAGGCCACCATCATAAAAGCGGCATAGACTGGGTTCAGACGGCGAATGAAGGTGATAAGCCAGAACATAGGGTTCCTTAGAAGCGAGAGGGTCAGTAACTCAGGGCGCTTATTGTGTAAACTACCAACGAAAAAAGCCAGCAGTAAACTACTGCTGGCAGATGCAATGCATCAAACTCAGTCACACTTGAGTCGGCAAGTCGTTGCTATCAGAGGTTTTGGAATTCCCTTCCCACTGCATCAAGTCTTCGAGCATCGCGAGTTTTTGCGCGACTGTCAGGCGAGCAAGCCCTTCAGAACCCACCTTGTCGGTGGCGGCAAAATACTGTTGATAGAACTGGATAGTCGATAACCTTTTCATAGCTCCTCCTCACTTCATCGGAATCTATTATTGACGTAATATGAGGAAAGATAAATTGATGAGTTTTCTTCAGGAGTTCCCCTTTTATGGCATCTTCCCGTTTACAGCAGCACTTTATTCGCCTGTGGCAAACCTGTAAGGGGCAAGGACAGGAAACAACCCTGGAGGAACTGGCACAAAAGCTCAATTGCTCACGCCGTCACATGCGAACCTTATTAAATGGGATGCAGGAAAAAGGCTGGCTTAACTGGCGAACAGAAGTGGGACGTGGCAAGCGCTCTCAGCTTAAATTTCTCTATACCGCGCTGGCTCTGCAGCAAGAGCGTGCGGAAGATCTGCTGGAGCAGGACAGTATTGAGCAGTTAGTACAGATTGTCGGGGATAAAGATACGGTACGGCAGATGCTGGTTTCCCATTTAGGGCGGAGTTTTCGCCAGGGACGACATATTTTGCGGGTGCTTTATTACCGTCCGCTACTGAATTTGTTGCCCGGTAGCGCACTGCGGCGCTCAGAAACCCATATTGTACGGCAGATATTTAGCGGCCTGACCAGTATAAATGAGGAAAATGGGGAACTCACCGCCGATATAGCTCACCACTGGCAACAAATATCGACCCTGCACTGGCGTTTTTATATTCGTCCGGGCATTCATTTTCACCACGGTCGTGAGCTGGAGATGTCAGACATCATCAGTTCACTCGAGCGTATTAATAACCTGCCGCTATTCAGTCATATTATCTGCATTGACTCTCCGACCGCCTGGACCCTGGACATTCATCTGAGTAGTGAAGATCAATGGCTGCCCTGGTTACTGGGCAGCGTAAACGCGATGATCCTGCCGCAAGAGTGGCCGACGATAGACAACTTTGCCCGTCAGCCCATCGGGAGTGGCCCTTATGCCGTGGCGCTCAATAATAAAAATCAGCTAAAAATTCATGCTTTTGATGACTATTTTGGTTTTCGGGCATTAATCGATGAGGTTAACTTTTGGGTACTGCCAGAAATTGGCGAGGATTCAACCTGTGCCTTACATCTTCAAGGTATGCCGGACAGTGAAAAAGCGGTTGAAAGTCGTCTTGAAGAAGGCTGTTATTACCTGTTATTTGATAAGCGTTCGTCAAAAGCGGCTGACCCCGCCCTACGTCAGTGGGTAAGCTATATTCTCTCACCGATGAACTTACTCTACCGGGCTGCGCAGTCGAATCAGCAGCACTGGTTCCCGGCTTACGGTATGTTACCGACCTGGCACCATACTCCCCAGCAACCTATTCCTCTGAAGCCCGAAGGCCTGACGAGTCTGACCCTGACCTGGTATGACTCTCACTCAGAACATCAGGTGATAAGCCGTATTATGGCGACCCTACTGGCTGAACAGGGTGTGCATCTGAATGAACAGATTATTACTTACGATGAGTGGTTTGCAGGCGATAAGCAGAGCGATCTCTGGCTGAATAGCGTTAACTACACGCTTCCCCTCGACTATTCCTTATTTGCCAAACTGTATGAAGTTCCATTGCTACAAAAGTGCCTGTCCGTTGACTGGCAGCAAGATGCCGAATGCTGGCGTAATAAAACCTTATCACTCAACCACTGGTATCAAAAACGGGCTGATAATATAGAGATCCTGCCACTGATCCACCACTGGCTGCGTATTGAGGGTCAGCGCAGTATGCGTGGCATAAGATTGAATACCCTGGGCTGGTTTGATTTTAAATCAGCCTGGTTTGCGCCGCCCGATCCTTAACACTTCCGTAATACAATAGAAATAAGTAGAATGCTGCCAGCTCAACGGGGTGCCAGGACAAATTGTCCGCGCTGAGAAAATACCCGTCGAACCTGATCCGGATAACGCCGGCGAAGGGATTTGAGACTGTTCACTCAATTCCTTTGCCTCATTTATATTGAGGTGCAAAGTGTTCAAAAAGTTACTCCCACTGCTGGTACTCGTTGCTGTTCCTGCTTTCGCTAAACCCACATTAACCGTTTATACCTATGACTCCTTTGCGGCCGACTGGGGTCCGGGTCCTGCGGTAAAAAAAGCCTTTGAAGCACAGTGCGACTGTGAACTCAATTTTGTCGCGCTGGAAGATGCGGTTTCACTGCTTAACCGTCTGCGGATGGAAGGAAAAAACAGTAAAGCCGATGTCATTCTTGGCCTGGACAACAATCTGGTGGATGCGGCTGCACAAACTAAATTGTTTGCTCCGTCCACTATCGATACCAGCGGGCTGACTATTCCAGGTGGCTGGGATAACCAGACGTTTATTCCTTATGATTACGGCTACTTCGCCTTCGTCTATGACAAAAATAAGCTGAAGAATCCGCCAAAAAGCCTGAAAGAATTGGTGGAAAGTGATGAGAAGTGGAAAGTCATCTATCAGGATCCGCGTACCAGTACCCCGGGGCTAGGCCTGTTACTGTGGATGCAAAAAGTGTATGGCGATAATGCCCCGCAAGCCTGGCAGAATCTTGCGAAAAAAACTGTGACCGTCACTAAGGGCTGGAGTGAAGCTTATGGCCTGTTCCTGAAAGGGGAAGCTGACCTGGTGATGAGCTACACCACCTCCCCGGCTTACCACATTATTGAAGACAAGAAAGATAACTATGCTGCCGCAAACTTCAGTGACGGGCATTATCTGCAAGTCGAAGTCGCCGGTCAGCTCGCCAGCAGCAAGCAGCCTGAACTGGCACAGCAATTTCTACGCTTTATGATTTCGCCTGACTTCCAGGATAAAATCGCGACCGGCAACTGGATGTATCCGGTGACCAATGTGCCCTTGCCCGCGGGCTTTGAACAATTAGTTAAGCCTGAGTCAACGCTGGAATTTAGCCCACAACAAGTTGCCGCTGAGCGTGCGAACTGGATTAGTCAATGGCAACGCGCCGTCAGCCGCTAATACCTGGCTGGATTTTCCCCGGACTACTGGCTGCCACTCTGGTGGTAGCCGTGGCCATGGCAGCCTTTCTGGCACTGTGGTTTAACGCTCCGCATACCGATGTGCTGGCGATGGTGCAAGATAGCTACTTATTGCATGTCTTGCGCTTCTCGTTCTGGCAGGCCTTTCTTTCCGCAGTACTGTCTGTGATTCCGGCGATATTCCTGGCAAGAGCACTCTATCGACGGCGGTTTCCCGGGCGTATGGCCTTGCTTCGTCTGTGCGCTATGACGCTGGTGTTGCCGGTCCTGGTCGCCGTATTTGGTATTTTAACCGTCTATGGTCGCGAAGGCTGGCTGGCAAATCTCTGGAACTGGCTCGGTATTGAGTGGGTATTTTCGCCTTATGGCTTGCAGGGTATTCTGCTGGCCCACGTCTTCTTTAACCTGCCGATGGCAACCCGACTTCTGCTCCAGGTGCTGGAGAATATTCCCTCAGAGCAGCGCCAGCTTGCCGCCCAGCTTAATATTCAGGGCTGGAATTTCTTCCGCTTTATCGAATGGCCCTGGTTACGTCGCCAGATATTACCGGTCGGAGCGCTGATTTTTATGCTCTGTTTTGCCAGCTTCGCCACCGTATTATCTCTGGGCGGCGGGCCACAGGCGACCACCATTGAACTGGCTATCTATCAGGCCCTGAGTTATGACTATCAGCCCGGTCAGGCAGCATTACTGGCCCTGGTGCAAATGGTCTGCTGCCTGGGACTGGTGTTGCTCAGTCAGCGTTTCAGTAAAGCGATTTCGGTCGGAGCCAGTCAGGGAAGCGGATGGCGGGATCCACAGGATACCGGGTTTGCGAAATTCAGTGATACGGTGCTGATAACCCTGGCGCTGTTATTACTGCTTCCCCCCCTGCTGGCAGTGATTATTGATGGGGCTAACAGCGCGCTGAGTTCCGTGCTCTACCAGCCTGCCCTCTGGCAAGCCCTGGCGACATCACTGCGTATCGCAATCGCCGCCGGGATAATCAGCGTCTGTCTGACGCTCATGCTTCTCTGGAGTTCACGCGAGCTTCGCCTGCGCCAGCACTTTTTTGCCGGACAAGCGCTGGAAATCAGCGGTATGTTGATTCTCGCGATGCCGGGAATTGTCCTCGCCACCGGCTTCTTTTTGCTGTTAAACAGTACCATTGGCTTACCGGAATCTGCCGATGCCGTGGTGATATTCACTAACGCGCTGATGGCAATTCCCTATGCGATCAAGGTGCTGGATAACCCGATGCGTGATATTGCCGACCGCTATGGCAGGCTCTGTCAGTCGCTGAATATCCGGGGAGTTAACCGCCTGAGATTTATTGAGCTGCGGGCGCTAAAAATCCCGATTGCCCAGGCGCTGGCGTTTGCCTGTGTACTTTCGATTGGTGATTTCGGCGCGGTGGCGCTCTTTGGTAATGAAGATTTTCGTACTCTGCCCTTTTTGCTGTATCAGCAAATCGGATCCTACCGTAGCAATGACGGTGCTGCTACCGCGCTGATTTTACTGTTACTGTGTTTTTTACTGTTCACGTTGATTGAGAAGATCCCCGGACGCCATGATAACTCTGACTAATGTCACCTGGCTGTATCACCAATTGCCGATGCGTTTCTCTCTTGAAGTCACACGTGGGGAACGAATTGCTATTCTTGGGCCAAGCGGTGCCGGGAAAAGTACCCTATTAAATCTGGTCGCCGGGTTTCTGACCCCTGCAGAGGGAACCATCTCCCTCAATGGCCAAGAACATACCTTTACCCCGCCCTCAGTACGGCCGGTCTCGATGCTATTTCAGGAAAATAACCTGTTCAGCCATCTGACGGTAAAACAGAATATTGCTCTGGGTATTCATCCGGGAATGAAACTGAATGCAGAGCAGCAGGACCGACTGCTACTGATTGCGGAAAAAATGGGGATCCAGACCATGCTGGACAGGCTGCCAGCTCAGCTTTCCGGTGGCCAGCGCCAGCGCGTTGCCCTGGCGCGTTGTTTAGTGCGCCAGCAACCTATTCTGCTGCTGGATGAACCCTTCTCAGCCCTCGACCCCGCCCTGCGTCAGGAGATGCTGCTGTTGCTGGATGCTTTATGCCAGGAGCAACTGTTAACGCTGCTAATGGTCTCGCACAGCACCGAAGATGCCGCCCGCATTGCCGAACGTAGCCTGGTCATCGCTGACGGGCAGATTGCCTGGGATGGCCAGACCGAGGTGTTATTACGCGGTGAAGTGGAAGCGGCAACCCTGCTGGGGATAGCTATCGACTAGCAGAGTGGCACTGATTTTTATCCTGGCAATTTATGTGCTTCAAAATAAGAGCGTAGAACAGCATTGATACTGGTCTGGTAATGGCTGCTGGTATGTTTGAAGAACTCCAGAACGTCAGCATCAATCCGCAGTGTAACCTGCCGCTTTGGTTCTGGCAGTTTTACTGCCTTTTCCCATATCGCATCAGGCATTGCCGGCGCATCACTGTAATCTATAGTGTCATCAGGTTGAGCCGCCAGCGCAACCAGCCGTTGTTTCTGACTTTTACTCATCACGGGTGACTTTTTCAGATCAAGAATTAGCTTGACGGTATTTTTGTCTTTCTTGTTCATTTGCTCTCCTCGCTGAAATCAGTCTGATCGTATTTTCATATCGGATGGTATAAACCACAAACAATAAAGCAGGATCCACATAGCCAATGGTTACCCATCTGTCTTCACCATAATCGCTTCGATTACCATAAACCTCAAGCCTTTGATTATCATGAAAAATAAGTGCAGCATCCTCGAATGTAACACCGTGCTTTTCCAAGTTAAGCACAGATTTCTTGATATCCCATTCAAGTTCCATCACACATCCATTGTAGTTACATTTTGTTATTACATCAATAGTACCCGCTATGGCAGTACAAATCCTGTTCCGTAACACAATCTTAAGAAAAAATGAATGTATTAACTGTTGCTAAAGTGGTTCGGGTAACTCGGTGTGATGGTCATACCGGTATTCCATAAACAAAAAAACCTCACTAAGAGGCTTTTGATATTCTGGTCGGTCAGTCGAAAAATATCCGTCATCGCTGACGGCCTTTTCAGCATCACCTGACTTATTTATTCAAGTTCGCGGTCATATGCACGCGGTCATTGACGATAGCGCTGGTAATGGAGTAGTTAGCACCTTGCTCAGCCGCTTTGGCTGCAATTTTCGCTTCTGCTTCATCCAAGGTAGGAGCGGTAGTACTGATATTCTGTGCGAAAGCACCCATAGACATAAGAGAAAGAGCGGCTACTGCAACAAAATTTTTGATGGTTTTCATGGTCATATCCTTGAGTTTCATTATTCATTAAGCGGCTTCATCGGCCTGATGTGATAAATAATACCGGGCTGGCTTAGTGAATAAAATTAGAACTATTTGCTTATCTTATTCAGAAAAATAGATTGATTGGTATTGCCGCTGTATAGCAGAAAAAGAGAAGCTTCATAAACTGAAAAAGCCTCATCATCGTGAGGCTTTTAATCTACCGGCATCGCAGCTGTTTTCGCTGCGGCAGTGCTTATTTGGTCAGGTTCGCGGTCATATGCACGCGGTTATTGACGATAGCGCTGGTGATAGAGTAGTTAGCGCCTTGCTCAGCGGCTTTGGCAGCGATTTTCGCTTCTGCGCTGTCGATTGTGGATGAAGTCACGCTGATACTTTGAGCAAATGCACCCATAGACATCATAGACAGAGCGGCAACAGCAACGAGAGTTTTAATATTTTTCATGGTCTTATTCCTTCATTTACAGGTGGAAAGCTTGTTCGCTTTCGATGGAATAATGATAACGATAGTTACTATTAGCATATTAACAATAAGTGCTTTTTATGTGATACAGATCACATAGCAAAGCTATCAGATTGATTATATGAATGTTTTATTATCCCGGCAATATATATGTAATAACGTACATATAAGATAATAATATGATAATTCAACAAGTTGAAAACATAGGGATGCTATCAGCCTAACTCCAGAAGGAGCAGAAAATATGAAGGTTCGCTCTCAACGGGTGATTGCTTTGAATTAACTGAGCGAAAGGCCAGGTCTTAATACGCATAAAAACTCTGGTATTTTTCAGGATCAAGGGTAGAATATACGAAATTACGTAAATGACAGGTAAAGCAACGGATGCGTAAACCTCTCAGTTTCATAGATACCAGCCTGGATGATTTAAGGAAGTTCCCCAGTGAAATGCAAAAAGAACTTGGACATCAACTGGATAGAGTACAGCAAGGGCTGGATCCTAACGACTGGAAGCCTTTTAGCGATATTGGATTAGGCGTACGTGAGATACGTGTAAAAGATTCTGACGGTATTTATCGCGCTATTTATATAGCCAAATTTGAAGAATCAGTGTACGTACTACACTGTTTTCAAAAAAAATCGCAGGCGACCAGAAAGAACGATGTTCAACTGGCACAAAAACGGTTCAGAGAACTCATTCAGGAGCGTAAACATGAAAATTCAGCAATTTGACAGTGTATGGGATGCTATCAGCCCGACTCCAGAAGAAGCAGAAAATATGAAGGTTCGCTCTCAACTGGTGATTGCTTTGAATCAATTGATCGAAAAGCGCGGCCTGAATACGCATGAAGCAGCGGTGCTTCTCGGGGTTAGCCAGCCACGAATTTCCGAACTTGCAAAAGGGAAGATTCAGCTATTCAGCATCGATAAGCTGATTAATATGCTGGCCCATGCTGGTATGCACATCGGCAATATTGAAATCCGTGAATCTGTGGCAGCCTGAAAAAAAATAAACACAGAGAAACTGCTGCGCCTGGCGTAGCAGTGACTTAATTCATCGCCCCTATCCTTCAGCGTTTTCTGTACGTTCATTTCGCCACTGAGTCATTACACTTATCAATAGTTCAAATCATTCACACGCGGAAAACACAGGAAGCAACCATGTTCAGTATCGTAAAAATATCAGAATGCCCGCCCAGGCCATCAAGCATTAATCACTCTCCCTCTTCCCAAGAGCTCCAAATAAAAGAGCACCAAGTCAAAGATTACCGGGTCTCTTGCTCCAGCCGTCAGCATATCCACCCGGTAAAACGAGATAAATCAAGGGCGAGCCTGACTGCCAAAGAACGTTCAGATTTATGGCAGCGCTTTCAAAATATCGACCCAACGGAATATCAGCATCAAGGCAAAGCTATGCAGTTGCTCACTTCAAGCTCATCTTATGTTCGATTCCCGAGAGTCGATGATGATATTCCGCTCTTCTGTTCAGCCTCTGCCAATACGCAAGCTCGTTAATCTTTACTCAGCAGAGCATTACTACAACCCGAAGCTTTGCACTCCCTTTCTATCTGGCTGAGCGTGGCAATTCTGCTTTTCATTTTATCATTCACACAAACCACACCGATGGATCCACCTGATGAGCAATCATTATCGCGCTCACGGATCCATTTGATCTGTGCTTTCTTAACCAAAGAGGACTGTTCTTTAGTTAATGATTTCATTGTCTTGCTATATTGCTGATTGAGATTCTGGTCTAGCTGGATCATCTCTGAGGCGGCGCAATAGGTTCTGTCGTACGCATTAATCGGATTATCGCAGCTCATCGCCAGCACTGGCGCTGTAGAAAACAAACATAGAGCCCCAAGCAATAGTATTTTTTTCATTTTTATCCCTGTTATTTCTTATTGAATACCCAAAAAAATTATATCACCAATTTGTCAAAATGTGCTGGCAATGGCAGAGCCTTAATTTATATAACCATTAAAAATCAATTTGTTATGTAGTTTATTTATTTTCCAGATGGGAGATCACAGATATTTTGCCAGCTCCATGCCAGTGATTGCCAAGGCTCAGTGATAAAAGAATGATTTCCGGTCTTTAAGTGAGACGATATTATTCAGGTGACCAAACTAATGATACAGTTAAATTAATGACTTAAATAAAAAACATCCAAACACTTTAGTTAATGAGACAGGTTAATTGAATACTTTACTTATAGTATCTACAGAAATTATCTCCAAGTATAAACATTATTTTTTAAATAAAATATAAACAATGATTACCGATTATCACAATATACTTAATATCGCTCTATTTTAATTTTTGCCATATGATGATAAGTTAACCAGTATATATCAGGAAAATGAACATTACTATTGATGACAGCCGGGACACTTCACGTTTATTGGAATGAATAAACGTTCATTGTAAGACGACGGTTATTTATCATAATGATGGTATCGATAATAAAAAACATAAAAAGGTTTATTAAAATAATGTCATTTAGAAAAAAAGCAGCGTTAGTTATCGCCGTCATATTCGTTGGACTGATAATTGACGATTATATAGCAGTAAGCAACGGCCCTGAGTGCTCTGAGATGACTTTTGAACAGGCGAGCAAGTCCGTTTACGATGATTATCTGGAACGCCTGGAACGATGGGAGCAAGATGTAAAAATACTCGGCACCAGAAAACCCACCTTAACGTTTGAAAAAAACGAATACCAAAACAAGGATACCTATTTGATACCCTTCACAGCCCAGGGGCCGACGGGTAAAACAATGCTTTTTGCGATACTCACCTGTAAAACTGGATATATCGAATACAGCGAGCAATAAAAAAACAGAGCCACCATTAATGACGACGGCTCTGCAATACTAGCGCTTACCTGAGCCTGATACTTTGATTTCACCAGGTATGCTTATTGGGTACTTCGTA
This sequence comes from Klebsiella sp. BIGb0407, assembly GCF_024807845.1. Taxonomy (GTDB): domain Bacteria; phylum Pseudomonadota; class Gammaproteobacteria; order Enterobacterales; family Enterobacteriaceae; genus JGM124. The sequence continues at coordinate 170,423 of NZ_JANUEQ010000006.1, read as the reverse complement.
CCGCCCAAGTACCTCAGAATAGTCGTCGACATCTCGCCCAAAGCTCCCCGATGGGTACTCGGATTGGCATCATACTTATCATTGTATGCTCTTACTACGCCGCTATAACTCCAGGTTCCGTTTGCCGCAATCGTCGCCGTACCCACTGTGCGAAGCGTTATGTTTCCTAAGTATGCCCCCGTGAACAAACTATCCTGCGCCGTGGCGTATTCAAATTTACCATCCACATGGAAAGAGCCAACGCCACCAGCATTAATCACACTCATTACTGGCGGTAATTTTTCCGGTGTTAACTTAAGTCCAATATTTTTTAGCGCTACGGAGCGTTCTTCACCCCCTCCCCAAAGATAATGAGCTAGCGCGACAACAGGTGCAGTAACATTGCCGCTCATTTCTTTTATATTTTCTTTCTTATAATCGTAGGCGCTAGACGAACCAAAAGCATTCATCGGTGATATACCCGGTATATTCACCAAATCTTTATCCGCTTCACAAAACCCACCTATATTATAGGCGATCACGGATTGTATTTTTTTATCTTTAAGATCATTATTTTTGATATATTCAACCAACCACTTCAGGGTTGCCTCCGTCGCAGTACCGGTGTTGTAATACATCGATGCAATTTGCGCACCCTGAGCCCCCTCAGAAAGCCGATTTTGAGAAATTAAAGGAGAACCACCATAATTAATATCACCGATGTTACGAGGCGGAACGGGAGGAAAAATAACCACCATAGTATCTGTCATTAAATAATCCTTTATTTAAATGAAAAGAAAACCATACTGCATTTATACGGGACATTTAACGTATTGTTAATTTTTTACTTTGTCAATCTATATTAAAAACCAACGAGACTCATTATTGTACGAGATAATAATAACCTCTAATATATAGCGGCACCATATTCGATATTTTGACCTGATATAGTCACCCACCTAATATATAACTCATCATTATCTTGCTGGAATATTTGATAGATTATTACGCTCCCTCATAGCATTAATAAGAAAACCATAACTCATCACCCGAAGTCATCCTCCAGAAAACATAGCGCTCCAAAACTCTTAATGACAGGTATTGCATTCAGTGGTCAGAAGGTGCAGAAAATCGCAGAATTTGTACTTGCGCCCTCCCTCTTTCCTTACCTAAAAATACGATCATTTACAGTCATTCTTTATTTTTTCCAACCGAACATTTTATGTACTACTTGCCCGCATATTTGATTAACACTCGGCGATTTTTTTGGTTATTATCTGCCGATAATCCGCCCTTTATGTAGTGAGTTATGGAACGTTTTATAGAAAATCTGATGTACTCCTCGCGCTGGTTACTGGCACCTGTTTATCTCGGTTTATCCCTTGGTTTACTGGCCCTGGCAATCAAGTTTTTTCAGGAGATTTTCCATCTCCTTCCCAATATCCTGAGTATTGCAGAAGCCGATCTGGTTTTAGTCCTGCTGTCGCTAATTGATATGACGCTGGTCGGCGGGCTGCTGGTCATGGTCATGCTTTCTGGCTATGAAAACTTTGTCTCTGCTCTGGATATTGATGAGGGAAGAGAGAAGCTGAGTTGGCTTGGGAAAATGGATGCCGGATCGCTGAAGAACAAAGTCGCGGCCTCTATTGTTGCCATCTCCTCTATCCACCTGCTTCGCGTGTTTATGGATGCGCGTAATATCCCGGATAACAAGCTGATGTGGTATGTCATCATTCATTTAACCTTCGTGTTATCAGCACTGGTGATGGGTTATCTGGACAGAATGTCACGCCTGGAAAAGAAAGCAGCTGCTTCTTAGCTATTTTAACCCGTCTGTACACGCCAGGGAGCGTAGCAGCCTCCTGGCGTAGTGAAGTGCCCAGAGCCTTAGAGGGTTATTCTTCCAGGCCAAAATTAAAGCGAAAAACGTAAATACCTAATACGGGAGAAGTACCCGTGCAGGGTAGCCCGGGCGGCTATGTGATGGACTCTCGCCCCGGGCTTTATGACTCGATGCTGGTCCTGAAAGTAGGTAACACCCAATCAACTTGAAGTATAACGGGTATAAAACCCTCTATCCTTCAATCATCCGAACCTTCCTTAATGATTCCGTAGGATTAGTTGACGGCATGGAAGCACTTGGATCAAATTGGGCGAGGGTTTACGGGGCTAATTTTAAAAAAATGTCAATTGTTTAATTTTTCATTAATTAATTTGATACCCGTTGCCTTTTGTAAAAAAAACATTGATTAAAAATAATAACTGGTTATTGTATTAAAATCGTCACTGGGTAAATACCAGCACCTTCCTATAATAATATTAGTTATTTTCATTAAAGATCAGAGCTGCTCGTCATAAAAATAAATATGGAGCCAGCGCACATAATGGTTCATATAAAACCTATACTTAGTTGTTAATTATATAGTGATGCATTGCTTATTATGCCAAATAAATATAATAATGAATGTATCATGAATCATTTCGTTCCGACTAAAAAAACACCCTGTTTAATAGATAAACAATCTACATATTTCGATAATTTCGTCATTGCAATAATTTTAATTAACAGTATTCATGAGACGTCTGTCGTGTCTTCTCTAACCATGGCATCCGTCAGTTGATAATGACAGCTAATTACAATCCCCCTAATAAAAGAAGTATCACTTTTAGTTATGAGGATTAAGAGAAACCACCAGCGATGAGAACAGTTTTATTAGCTAACCCCATAAATTAACAGCAATAAATAGAGGTGCATTATGAATGCCACAGATGAATATTTTGTCAAACTCAAATTTGAAAATGACAAAGATATAACTAAGGAGCAGTTAAATGATGCTTTAGTAAAAAACAATTATATTTATATTGAAATGTACAATACACACTGTGCTCCAAAAATTAATATTCCAGATGAGATACCATTTAGTGGCGGAATTATATATATAACATCTAAAGCAACATCTCAATCAACCATATACGTTTCTAATGAACAACATACCCTATCCAAAAATGAGGAATTAGTTGTGCTGGGTAGTCCCACTAAAGAATGGATTGCTGTTGTTCCTGCACCTTCATTGACTAAAAGTTAATATTCTGAAGTGGAGTTAATTATCCTGTATACATTTTTAGCTCGGCGCCTTTGCATTGCCAGACTTCGATTTGGCTTATTTTGACGTTCGAGCTAATCTGACAATACCTAACCCGTGAGAGCGATTCACAAACCATAGCGTGCCCGCCAACTTATCGTAACGTCTTGCTATGTCAACAACACTCTTTGTTTTACGTCTGGGAACAACTAAAGTTATTTAGGATATAATCAGACCCGTTTTCCCCAATGAGAGTCTACTGTGTCCAATATGCGTCAGGGCTTTTTACTCACCCGGCACTGGAGAGATACCCCGCAAGGTACCGAAGTATTTTTCTGGCTGGCGACCGATGACGGGCCGGTTAAGGTGACCCTGCCCACTCAGGAGTCTGTCGCTTTTATTCCCGAAAATCAACGAGCTGAAACCCTGGGTATTCTTGCGGGAGAACGGGGATTTCGCCTGACGCCTTTGACACTCCGCGACTTCCAGCGCCAGCCGGTCATGGGACTGTATTGCCAGTCACATCGCCAGTTAATGCGGCTGGAGAGAAAACTGCGAGATGAAGGTGTTCGCGTTTACGAAGCCGATATTCGCCCCCCCGAGCGTTATCTTATGGAGCGTTTTATCACGGCTCCAGTCTGGTTCAATGGAACTCAGCAAGGTCAGCACTACCAAGATACCAGGCTAAAACCCGCCCCGGACTATCGTCCACAGCTCAAATGGGTCTCTCTTGATATTGAAACTAATCGCCATGGTGAGTTGTACTGCATTGGTTTAGAGGGCTGCGGTCAGCGTCAGGTCTATATGTTAGGGAGCGAAAATGAGAATACCACCTCCCCGGAACTGGACTTCAATCTGGAATATGTTGCCAGCCGCCCACTCCTGCTACAAAAGCTGAATGACTGGTTTGCTGAGCATGACCCCGATATTGTGATTGGCTGGAACGTTATCCAGTTTGATTTCCGCGTGCTACAGCAGATGGCGGAGCGTTACCGCGTACCGCTATGCCTTGGGCGCGAACAGAGTGAAATCGAGTGGCGGGAGCATGGCTTTAAAAAAGGGGTATTCTTTGCTCAGCTGGCTGGGCGCGTGATTATTGACGGCATTGAAGCCCTGAAGTCTGCCTTCTGGAGTTTCTCGTCTTTCTCACTTGAGACAGTTTCACGCGAGCTTCTTGGGGAGGGAAAAGCCATTGATAACCCTTGGGACAGAATGAATGAGATAGACCGTCTGTTTGCGGAAGATAAACCTGCTCTTGCGACTTATAATCTTAAAGATTGCGAATTAGTGACGCGTATTTTCCATAAAACCGAGCTAATGCCATTTTTACTGGAACGCTCCAGTGTCAACGGCTTGCCGCTGGATAAACACGGTGGTTCGGTTGCCGCTTTTGGTCATCTCTATATTCCCCGAATGCATCGGGCGGGGTTTGTCGCCCCCAATATGGGGGAGGTACCGGTTCAGGGGAGCCCTGGCGGCTATGTTATGGATTCCCGTCCCGGGCTTTATGACTCGGTGTTAGTGCTGGACTATAAAAGCCTTTATCCCTCTATTATCCGCACCTTTCTGATTGACCCGGTGGGGTTAGTAGAAGGAATGGCTACCCCCGATGACCAGCACTCGGTCGCCGGATTTCTTGATGCGCGCTTCTCACGTCAGACCCACTGTTTACCTGATATTGTTGCGAAGATCTGGGAAGGGCGTGATGAAGCCAAGCGTCAGGATAATCAGCCGCTTTCACAGGCGCTGAAAATCCTTATGAATGCCTTTTATGGCGTACTGGGAACTGATGCCTGCCGTTTCTTCGACCCTCGCCTGGCGTCATCTATTACTCTAAGGGGGCATGAGATCATGCTCCAGACTAAAGCTTTAATCGAAGCCCAAGGTTTTGATGTTATTTATGGCGATACCGACTCGATTTTTGTCTGGCTGAAACAGGCTAAAGATGAAGCGACGGCAAAACAAACGGGTCAGCAATTGGTCAGTCATGTCAATCAGTGGTGGCAGGAACATCTCTGGCAGAGCCAGCAACTGACCTGCGCTCTGGAGCTTGAATATGAAACTCACTATTGCCGTTTTTTAATGCCGACGATTCGTGGCACTGACCAGGGCAGTAAAAAACGTTACGCGGGTATGGTTCAGGAGAAAGATAACCAGCGCATGGTGTTTAAAGGGCTGGAAACGGTGCGTACCGACTGGACTCCCTTAGCGCAACAGTTCCAGAAAGAACTGTATCTGCGTATTTTCCGCAACGAGCCTTATCAGGACTATATACGCGAAACTATTGCTCAGTTACTGGCCGGTGAACTGGATTCTCAGCTGGTTTATCGTAAACGGCTGCGGCGGCCACTGAATGAATATATTAAAAATGTCCCGCCTCACGTACGCGCGGCAAGACTGGCTGATGAATATAATCAAAAACATGGCCGCCCGCTGCAATACCAAAATAAAGGCACTATACAGTATGTTATGACGATTCACGGGCCACAGCCGGTTGATTACCAGACGGCTATCCTTGACTATGAAAGTTACCTGACTCGTCAATTACAACCAGTAGCGGAAGGAATTTTACCCTTTATTGGCGATGATTTTGCTACACTAATGACAGGACAATTAGGGCTGTTTTAAAAAAGTGGTTACGGGTAAAGCAGTCAGTGTCTCTGTTAATCTAATGATGAGCAGTTGATGACGAAAGCGCTGCCATCCAGTACCATATCGCCCTTTCTTCGAATCCATAATCTAAATTTTCAATCACTGCCTGACTCAGGCGGTCGTTGTGTGTTTGCCAGAATTTATACGTCACTGAAAAAGAGCCGAAAACTTATGCCTTTTACACTTGGTCAGCGTTGGATCAGCGATACCGAAAGCGAACTGGGACTGGGAACTGTAGTTGCGCTGGATACGCGCATGGTCACACTCTTATACCCTGCAACGGGTGAAAATCGTCTGTATGCCAGAAATGACTCACCGATTACCCGGGTAATGTTCAATCCGGGTGATGTCATTACCAGCCATGAAGGCTGGCAGCTCAAAGTGAATGAAGTCACCGAAGAGAATGGATTACTCGCCTATACCGGCACCCGCCTTGATACCGCTGAAGAACAGGTCATCCTGCGCGAAGTGTTTCTCGACAGTAAACTGGTATTCAGTAAACCACAAGATCGTCTGTTCGCCGGGCAAATTGATCGCATGGATCGCTTCGCTTTGCGTTTCCGTTCCCGGAAATATCAGAGCGAACAATCGCGTCAGATCTGGAGCGGTCTGCGCGGTATGCGTACCAACCTGATCCCTCATCAGCTGAATATCGCGCGCGATGTGGGACGCCGTCATGCACCTCGTGTTTTGCTGGCAGATGAAGTGGGTCTGGGTAAAACAATCGAAGCCGGAATGATTATCCACCAGCAATTGCTGGCAGGTAGTATCGAACGTGTACTGATTATTGTGCCAGAGACGCTTCAGCATCAGTGGCTGGTCGAAATGCTGCGTCGCTTTAACCTGCGCTTCGCCCTGTTTGACGACGAGCGTTATGTGCAGGCTCAGCATGACAGTGATAATCCTTTTGAGACCGAACAGTTAATCATCTGCTCTCTCGACTTTGTGCGTCGTAATAAACAGCGTCTTGAGCATCTGTGTGAAGCCGAATGGGACTTGATGGTGGTCGATGAGGCTCACCACTTAGTCTGGAGTGAGGAAGCCCCTAGCCGGGAATATATGGCCGTGGAACAGCTGGCGGAGAATATCCCGGGTATCCTGCTGCTGACCGCAACGCCTGAGCAGCTCGGAATGGAAAGCCATTTCGCCCGTTTGCGCCTGCTCGATCCGGACCGCTTCCACGACTTCGCCCAGTTTGTTGAAGAACAGCAGCACTATCGTCCCATCGCCGATGCCGTTGCCCTGCTACTGGAAGGTAATCGTCTGAATAACGAACAGCTGAACGTAATCAGCGAATTGCTGAGCGTCCAGGACATCGAACCTTTACTCCAGGTTGCTAACAGCGACAAAGAAGGTAGCGAAGCGGCACGTAAAGAATTAATTTCCATGCTGATGGACCGACACGGCACCAGCCGCGTGCTATTCCGTAATACGCGCGGTGGCGTTAAAGGTTTCCCGAAACGTGAGCTGCATACCATACGTCTGCCGCTGCCCACGCAATATCAAACAGCCATCAAAGTTTCCGGCATTATGTCTGCCCGTAAATCGGTAGAAGAACGTGCCCGTGACATGCTCTACCCTGAACAGATTTATCAGGAATTTGAAGGTGATACCGGAACATGGTGGAACTTTGACCCGCGTGTTGAATGGCTGATGGGTTACCTGACCAGTCATCGTTCCCAGAAAGTCCTGGTTATCTGCGCTAAAGCCACCACAGCGCTCCAGCTGGAGCAAGTTCTGCGTGAGCGTGAAGGCATCAGAGCAGCCGTATTCCACGAAGGCATGTCGATAATAGAACGCGACCGCGCCGCAGCCTGGTTTGCTGAAGAGGATACTGGCGCACAGGTGCTGTTATGTTCTGAAATCGGTTCTGAGGGCCGTAACTTCCAGTTTGCCAGCCAGCTGGTAATGTTCGATCTGCCGTTTAACCCGGATTTGTTAGAACAGCGTATTGGCCGTCTGGACCGTATAGGCCAGGAGCATGATATTCAGATTCATGTACCTTTCCTGGAGAAAACCGCGCAGTCAGTGCTGGTCGAGTGGTATCACGCGGGTCTTGATGCCTTTGAGCATACCTGCCCAACCGGTCGGACTATCTATGATAGCGTTTATCCTCAACTGGTTGAGTATCTTGCCGCACCAGAAAATACCGAAGGCTTTGATGAGCTGATAACCCAGTGCCGCGAACAGCATTCCGCACTGAAAATTCAGCTGGAGCAAGGCCGTGACCGCCTGCTCGAGATCCACTCCAACGGTGGTGAAGAAGCACAGCAGCTTGCACAAGCTATTTCTGAGCAGGATAACGACACCCAACTGGTCACCTTCGCCTTAAACCTGTTTGATATCGTCGGTATCAACCAGGACGATCGCGGCGATAATATGGTAGTTCTGACGCCTTCAGATCATATGCTGGTTCCTGACTTCCCGGGTCTTCCGGAAGACGGCTGCACCATCACCTTCGAACGTGATATTGCCCTGTCGCGTGAAGATGCACAGTTTGTGACCTGGGAGCATCCGATCATCCGTAATGGCCTTGATCTTATTCTCTCTGGTGATACCGGAAGCTGTGCATTATCGCTGCTGAAAAATAAGGCGCTGCCTGTCGGAACCTTATTACTCGAACTCATCTACGTTGTTGAAGCGAAAGCGCCTAAGCAGTTACAGCTTAACCGCTTCCTGCCCCCGACGCCGATACGTATGCTGGTCGACAAAAATGGCACTAACCTGGCGGCCCAGGTTGAGTTTGAAAGCTTTAACCGTCAGCTGAGTGCCGTTAACCGTCATACCGGCAGCAAACTGGTTAATGCGGTTCAATCTGATGTCCACGCTATTTTGCAGCTGGCTGAAGAAAAAGTGGCTGAAGCCGCGCAGGTGATCATTGATGCCGCGACGAGTGAAGCGAATGAAAAATTAACTGCCGAACTGTCTCGCCTTGAGGCATTACGTGCGGTGAACCCTAACATTCGTGATGATGAGTTAGCTGCCATCGAAACCAATCGTCAACAAGTGATGGTCGCACTGAGTGAAGCCAACTGGCGTCTGGATGCCCTGCGCCTGATCGTGGTTACACATCAGTAAAGCGGTATGCTCTCCTCTCCGGCCCCGGGTAAATCCAGGGCTGGAGAATCAACCGCTGCAATGTAACAGGAAGGATTTGAGTCAATGTTAATGGAGCCGTACTGCCCACCGACAGAGCCTTGGTTGCATATTCTTTACCAGGATGCTCATATCATGGTGGTGAATAAGCCCAGCGGGCTGTTATCAGTACCCGGGCGTCTTGACGAACATAAAGATAGCATCATGACCCGTATTCAGCGTGATTTCCCACAAGCTGAGTCCGTTCATCGCCTGGATATGGCCACCAGCGGCGTCATGGTTGTCGCCCTGAATAAAGCCGCAGAACGTGAGCTAAAACGCCAGTTCCGCGAACGTGAACCGCAGAAGCAATATATTGCCCGTATCTGGGGTCACCCCCAGCAGGAAGAAGGGTTGATTGACTTACCCCTGATTTGTGACTGGCCAAACCGTCCGAAACAAAAAGTCTGTTATGAGACCGGTAAGTCAGCACAAACCGAGTATCAGGTACTGGAATACTTTCCGGACAATACCGCGCGTATTTTGTTAAAACCGATAACCGGGCGTTCGCATCAGCTCCGCGTTCATCTGCAGGCCTTAGGACACCCGATTTTAGGGGACAGGTTCTATGCCACACCAGAGGCCCTGGCGCTGGCACCCCGTTTACAATTACATGCTGGCAGTCTGACTATCACGCATCCAGACTACGGTAGTAGCATGACCTTTAAAGCTCCGGCAGATTTTTAAACAGAGCAGACTGCTATTCTGTATTTCAACCGCTGGAGGGAAAGCATCACACTTTCCCTCCAGTACGGTTATTTAAAACCCTTGGTTGTCTTGATAAGATCGTAAGCCGCCTGAATTTCCTGCGCTTTCTCTTTCGCCATCTGCATCATTTCCGGTGGTAAACCTTTAGCAACCAGTTTATCCGGGTGATGCTCGCTCATCAGCTTGCGATAAGCTCGCTTAATGACGGTCGGTTCATCACTGCTCTTCACTCCCAGCACATTACAGGCATCATCCAGTGTCGGGCCACGCTGTTGGCCGAAGCCCCCTTGCGATTGCTGATACTGGCCGCCACCAAACTGCTGTCCGCCTTCCATCATGCGCAGGAACTGTTCGAACTGTACCCGTGAAATACCGAGCTCTTCGGCAATAACAAACAACACCTCGCGTTCATTCGGATGCAGTGAGCCATCGGCAAAAGCAGCCTGAATCTGAATTTCCAGAAACATCCTGACTAAGTCGAAACGCCCCATACAAACGCCGCGAAGCTCGCGCATTTTTTCACGTAACGGGTAGTCATTCTCTTTACCCACGCGGAATGCCCGCTGAGCAGCGCTTCGGCCTTCGCCTTGAAGCTTCATTCTGTCCATTAATACTGAGGCCAGATGAATATCAGCCTCGGTGACTCGTCCCTTCGCCTTGGTCAGGTGCCCCATCACTTCAAATGTGGTGTTAAAAAACAGGGTCTGACGCTGTTGCTGATTCATAAATCCTGAGCGCTGGCGGTCTCTGGCTTTATCCACCATATGACCGATCAGAAAGCCTATGACAATTGCCCAGAAGCCACCGCCTGAGAATATTCCCAGGATAACACCGAGTACTTTACCCCAATACCGCATAAACTCCCCAAATCGTCATGCTGTGATTCTGAATTTGCTTTATCATACCCGTCATTGATGGCAGTTACCTAACGACATACTGCCGAACATGCAGGATTAACACTAGCGCTGTGATGATGAGTGCGCTAGTCTCTGACCGTTTGCCTTCGCTAGACCCTGATGACGGAACAACGAATTAAACGTATGAAAAACCGTATTCCTACTTTGCTGGCCACTTTGATTGGTTCAGCTCTCTATAGCCAGCAAGGTATGGCTGCCGATCTCGCTTCGCAGTGTATGCTGGGCGTCCCAAGCTACAACCGTGCGCTGGTTGAAGGGGACACCACCAACCTTCCTGTGACCATTGAAGCTGATAGCGTTACTGGCGATTATCCTGACAATGCTTTCTTTAGCGGCAACGTTCAGATTCAACAGGGTAATAGCCTGTTACAGTCTGATGAAGTCCAGCTGCATCAGAAACAACTGGCAGGACAACCAGAACCTATTCGCACAGTGGATGCGTTAGGTAACGTACGTTACGACGATAATCAGATAATTCTCAAAGGCCCTAAAGCCTGGTCGAATTTGAACACCAAGGACACCAATGTCTGGAAAGGTGATTATCAGCTAGTCGGTCGCCAGGGACGTGGTAATGCTGACGTCATGAAACAACGTGGCGAGAACCGCTATACCATCCTTGAAAATGGATCCTTCACCTCCTGTCTGCCAGGTTCAAATACCTGGAGTGTGGTCGGGAGTGAAGTCATTCAGGACCGTGAAGAACAGGTCGCTGAAATCTGGAATGCGCGTTTTAAACTAGGTTCGGTGCCGGTTTTTTATAGTCCTTATCTCCAACTACCTATCGGCGATAAACGCCGTTCAGGCTTTTTAATTCCTAATGCGAAGTACAGCTCGACTAACTACTTCGAATTTTCGCTGCCCTACTACTGGAATATCGCGCCTAACTTTGATGCAACTATTACCCCTCATTACCTGCATAAGCGGGGAGGCGTTCAGTGGCAAAATGAGTTCCGCTATTTGAGTCGGGCAGGACAAGGTCTCCTTGAGTTCGACTATCTGCCAGAAGACGATCAGTACAATAACGGCAACGATATTAACTCCGGTAGCAAAGAGAAGCGCTGGTTATTCTATTGGAACCATAATGGTGTTGTAGACCAAGTCTGGCGGTTTAATGTTGACTACACCAAAGTCAGCGACTCCCGCTATTTTAACGACTTCTCTTCACAATACGGCTCCAGTACCGATGGCTACGCCACGCAAAAATTCAGTGCCGGTTATGCCAGCCAGAACTTTACCGCCACGCTTGCCACCAAACAGTTCCAGGTCTTTGCAGACCAAATAGGTAGCACCACCAGTTCATACCGTGCTGAGCCGCAGCTGGATGTTAATTACTATAAAAACGATGTCGGTCCGTTCGATACCCATATTTATGGTCAGGCGGTGAAATTCACTAACGTGAATAACAACATGCCTGAGGCGACTCGTTTGCATCTGGAGCCGACAATCAACTTGCCGTTATCTAACGGTTGGGCCAGCCTGAATACCGAAGCCAAGCTGATGGTGACGCATTATCAGCAGGATAATTTAGAAAATTATCGTAACTATACCAACCAGCTTTATCAGGCTAATCAGTCAAGTTCGGATTATCGCGAACTCTATGACAGTGCCCGAGGTTTGTCGTCAACGGTCACCCGGACCATGCCACAGTTCAAAGCTGACGGAAAACTGATTTTTGACCGTAATATGGAGAACGTGGCTGGCTGGACACAAACGTTAGAGCCGCGGGCGCAATACCTATATGTCCCGTATCATAATCAGAGCAATATCAATAACTACGACTCGGCGTTATTACAATCTGACTATAACGGACTGTTCCATGACCGGACCTATGGCGGCCTGGACAGGATTGCTTCCGCTAATCAGGTAACCACCGGTGTCACTTCCCGTGTCTATGATGATGCTTCGATTGAACGTTTTAACGTTTCTGTGGGTCAAATTTATTACTTCAATCAATCTCGCACCGGTGATGACAACATCAACTGGGAAAAAGACAAGAAAAGTGGTTCGATGATATGGGCCGGTGATACCTACTGGCGCATGACAGAGAGCTGGGGTCTGCGTGGTGGTTTAGAGTATGATGCGCGTCTGGCGAACCTTGCAACCGGCAGTGCAGCAATAGAGTATCGTCGTGATGCAGACCGACTGGCACAGCTGACCTATCGCTATGCCAGCCCTGAATATATTCAGGCAACATTACCTTCGTTCTCTAATGCCAAGCAGTATAAAGAAGGCATTGCACAGGTGGGTACTGTTGCTAGCTGGCCATTCGCCGACCGCTGGGCAGTAGTAGGTGCGTATTACTTCGATACGAATACCAGACAGACTGCCAATACTATGCTCGGCGTACAGTATAGTTCTTGCTGTTATGCCATTCGTATTGGCGCCGAACGTAAAATCAACGGTTGGCAAAATAATCAAAGTCAGTACGATAATGTATTCGGCTTTAACATTGAGTTACGTGGCCTGAGTTCTAATTACGGTCTGGGCACTCAGCAAATGCTGCGTTCTAACATTCTACCGTACCAAAGCTCGCTGTAATTCGCTTTGACTGAAAACGTAATCCGCTTTGCGGCTAAGTAAAATGGAAAAAGTATGAAGAACTGGAGAACCCTGTTTCTCAGCATTGCCCTGGTGACCAATACAACCTTCGCTGCACCACAGGTTGTTGACAAAGTCGCTGCAGTAGTCAATAACGGCGTCGTGCTGGAAAGTGATGTCGATGGCCTGATGCAATCGGTAAAAATGAATGCACAGCAAGCGAATCAGCAGCTTCCTGATGATGCCACGCTTCGCCATCAGATCCTCGAACGTTTGATTATGGACGAGCTGGTTCTGCAAATGGCCCAAAAAATGGGTGCTACCGTTACTGACGAAGAATTGAATCAAGCTGTCGCCAATATTGCTCAGCAGAATAATATGTCACTGGAACAACTTCGTAATCGTCTGGCTCAGGATGGCATCAGCTATAACAGCTACCTGAACCAAATCCGTAAGGAAATGACGATTTCAGAGGTACGTAATAACGAAGTCCGTCGCCGTATTACAATTCTGCCGCAAGAAGTGGATTCTCTGGCACAACAAATCGGTAATCAAAATGACAGTAGTACTGAATTAAACTTAAGTCATATATTGATTCCACTGCCTGAAAACCCAAGCTCAGCGCAGGTTGATGAGGCTGAGAAACAGGCCGCATCTGTTGCAGACCAGGCGCGTAATGGTACCGATTTCGGTAAACTTGCCATCAGCTATTCAGCCGATCAGCAAGCTCTGAAAGGCGGCCAGATGGGCTGGGGTCGTATTCAGGAACTGCCTTCTCTGTTTGCTCAGGCATTAAGCACAGCGAAAAAAGGCGATATTATTGGTCCTATTCGTTCAGGTGTCGGTTTCCACATTCTGAAAGTGAACGATTTACGTGGTCAGACACAAAATATCTCCGTAACAGAACTGAAAGCACGTCATATATTGCTGAAACCTTCACCGGTTCTGACTGATGCTCAGGCTCGCCAGAAACTGGAGCAAATTGCTGCGGATATTAAGACTGGCAGCACAACCTTTGCTGATGCAGCGAAATCCTTCTCTGAAGATCCAGGTTCAGCTAATCAGGGCGGTGACTTAGGCTGGGCAACGCCAGATATTTACGACCCGTCATTCCGTGATGCGCTGTTGAAACTGAACAAAGGCCAAATTAGTGCTCCAGTGCACTCTTCTTTTGGCTGGCATTTGATTGAGTTGCAAGACACCCGCAACGTCGACAGAACCGATGCGGCACAAAAAGACCGAGCCTATCGTATGCTGATGAACCGTAAAATGTCCGAAGAAGGCCAAAGCTGGATGCAAGAACAGCGCGCTGGCGCTTATGTGAAAATTATCGGTAATAATGACTAATATTTCACGCGTGGTTATCACTCCCGGCGAGCCCGCCGGGATTGGTCCTGACCTGGTAATCGCCTTAGCGCAACGCGACTGGCCGGTTGAGTTAGTGGTCTGTGCCAGCACAGAATTACTGCTCGAACGTGCCGCCCTGTTAGGTCACCCTCTCAGCTTAATCCCACTGGACACCGATAAACCCGCCACAGATCAGCGTGCAGGTACCCTCACGATATTACCTGTTGCCCTGCGTGAGCCGGTTATACCAGGCAAGCTTAATGCGGCAAACAGTGCCTATGTAGTCGAAACGCTCGCCCGTGCCTGTGATGGTTGCCTGAGTGGTGAATTTACTGCCTTAATTACTGGCCCGGTACATAAAGGAATAATTAACGACGCAGGTATTCCGTTTATCGGTCATACCGAGTTTTTTGAAGAGCGTTCACAGAGCGAAAAAGTCGTGATGATGCTGGCAACAGAAGAGTTACGCGTCGCTTTAGTGACCACTCATCTGCCGCTAAAAGCGATTTCCGATGCAATAACGCCGGATTTACTACGCCAGATTGTCACCATCCTGTATCATGACTTGCAAACCAAGTTTGGTATTGCCGAGCCGCATATCCTGGTCTGTGGTCTGAACCCACACGCGGGTGAAGGCGGGCATATGGGCACCGAAGAGATAGACACTATCATTCCGGTATTGAATACACTGCGTCAGCAGGGAATGAATCTTTCAGGCCCGCTCCCGGCAGATACCTTATTCCAGCCTAAATATCTCGATAACGCCGATGCTGTTCTGGCGATGTATCACGATCAGGGTTTGCCGGTATTGAAATATCAAGGCTTTGGCCGAGCGGTAAATATTACCCTGGGCTTACCTTTTATCCGTACTTCTGTTGACCATGGAACCGCCCTTGAACTGGCAGGCCTTGGCAAAGCAGAGGTCGGCAGTTTTATTACGGCGCTTAATCTCGCCATCAAAATGATTACTAATAGTCGATGAATACTCGAGTTCACCAGGGCCACCT
Organism: Klebsiella sp. BIGb0407; assembly: GCF_024807845.1. GTDB lineage: Bacteria > Pseudomonadota > Gammaproteobacteria > Enterobacterales > Enterobacteriaceae > JGM124. Next base: position 155,057 of record NZ_JANUEQ010000006.1, on the reverse strand, counting down.
TGCCCGCAAACGTTTTGGACAAAACTTTCTTAACGATCATTTCGTTATCGACAGCATTGTCTCTGCAATAAATCCACTCCCCGGACAAGCGATGGTTGAAATCGGTCCGGGCCTCGGGGCATTAACTGAACCCGTTGGCGAGCGTATGGATAAACTGACCGTGATCGAGCTCGATCGCGACTTAGCTGCACGCTTACAGACCCATCCTTTTCTTGCTCCTAAATTAACGATTTATCAGCAAGATGCGATGACAATGAATTTTGCCGAATTACGCGACAAAATTGGGCAGCCATTACGTGTTTTCGGTAACCTGCCATACAACATTTCGACCCCTTTGATGTTCCATCTCTTCAGCTATACTGATGCTATTGCTGACATGCACTTTATGCTGCAAAAAGAGGTGGTCAACCGTCTGGTTGCCGGCCCGAACAGTAAAGCCTATGGCCGTCTTTCGGTTATGGCGCAATATTACTGTAATGTCATTCCTGTACTGGAAGTGCCGCCAACGGCATTTACGCCAGCACCTAAGGTTGACTCAGCCGTCGTCCGTCTGGTACCACATGCTGTTCTGCCACACCCAGTGAAAGAATTACGCATGCTCAGTCGAGTCACCACTGAAGCATTTAATAAACGTCGCAAAACTATCCGTAATAGTCTTGGCAACGTATTTAGTGTTGAGGTTCTCGAAGAGCTGGGTGTCGACCCGACGCTGCGTGCGGAAAATATCACTGTTGCACAGTATTGCTTGCTGGCAAACTATCTGTCTGATAACCCGCAAAAACAGCTGGAGAGTTAACCTATGCTTAATTCGCCCCGAGTATGTGTCCAGGTACAAAGTGTCTATATCGAAGCGCAATCCTCGCCAGAGCAGGAACGTTTCGTCTTTTCCTATACCGTCACTATCCGCAATCTGGGGCGAACGGCAGTGCAGCTTCTCGGCCGTTACTGGTTAATCACTAATGGTAATGGTCGTGAAACTCAGGTTCAGGGCGAAGGCGTAGTCGGCGTTCAACCGCTTATCGAGCCCGGTAATGAGTATCAGTATACCAGTGGCGCAATTATCGAAACGCCACTTGGTACTATGGAAGGGCATTATCAAATGGTTGATGCCGAAGGTAATGATTTCAATGTTGCCATTCCAGTCTTTCGTTTAGCCATACCTTCATTTGTTCACTGAATCCATGTCTACCTATCTTATTGGCGACGTTCATGGCTGCTTCCATGAACTGACAGCATTATTAAAGCAGGTCGAATTCTCACCGGAAAAAGACACCCTGTGGCTAACGGGTGATTTAGTTGCCCGTGGCCCTGACTCGCTGGAGGTGCTGCGCTATATTCGCAGCCTGGGTTCCTGTGTACGTATGGTGCTGGGAAACCACGATTTACATCTCCTGGCTGTCTATGCAGGCATTAGTCGTAATAAGCCCAAAGATAAGCTCACGCCGTTACTTGAAGCTGAAGATGCTGATGAGTTAATTAACTGGCTACGCCGTCAGCCATTGCTTCAGGTTGATAAAGAGAAAAAACTGGTGATGGCACATGCGGGTATTACTCCCCAGTGGACGCTCGAAACAGCTCAAGCCTGCGCCCGCGATGTCGAAGCGCTGTTAGCCAGTGATAGCTATCCCCTTTTCCTTGATGCAATGTATGGTGACCTACCAAATAGCTGGTCTGCCAATCTTAGCGGCCTGGCACGTCTGCGTTTTATCACCAATGCCTTTACCCGGATGCGCTACTGTTTCCCTAACGGGCAACTGGATATGTCTGTGAAAGAGGCTCCGGAACACGTCCCTGCGCCACTCAAACCCTGGTTTGATATTCAAGGTTTACTTCCTGCTGACTACTCGGTTGTTTTTGGACACTGGGCATCACTGGAAGGTAAAGGAGCACCTCAGGGGGTTTATGCTCTGGATACGGGTTGCTGCTGGGGAGGAGATTTAACCTGTCTACGCTGGGAAGATAAAACGTATTTCACACAGCCGCAGATTAAACAGCCGATAGAAATGTATATCAGCTAAGAGGATTGCCGCGTTTAAGTGACACCCAAGCGTCGCTTTAACGGAAGCTCTAATCAGGTGGGGGATGAATGCAAATGCTCACCCCCAATAATGACTAGCGACGCTCTACGATTTCAAAACAGTAGCCATGCGAATTACTGTCATCAGCATCGTGGAATTCGCTAAAGGTTGACTGCCACTCGTCCGGAGAGTAGTCCGGGAAATGGGTATCACCTTCAACTTCAGCATCAATGTGCGTCAGATACAAGCGTTGTGCCAGCGGTAAAAACTGTTCATAAATACTGCCGCCACCAATCACCATAATCTCTTCAGCATCGCCACAAGCAGCAATTGCCTCTTCCAGCGAAGAAACCCACTCAACGCGCGGATCGTTACCAGGCTTGCTACTCATCACAATATTTTTACGGTCAGGCAATGGACGCCCAATCGATTCCCACGTCAAGCGGCCCATGATAACGGGTTTATTCAACGTGGTTCGTTTAAACCAAGCCAGGTCGGCCGGTATATTCCATGGCATAGCGTTTTCCATGCCAATAACACGATCTACTGCCAGCGCAGCAATCAGACTGATCATTTCGGTTATCCAAGTCCTGAGGAGGGAAAATTTTCGCCACTATACGGAAAGCGTAATACTTCGTCGATAGGGTCAGGCGACACAATGAAAATTTTTTTATCAACTGCCTGATTACACCCCCTCACCTTAACGGTAATTGATTAAAAAAAACACATTGAATTTACATTATAGTTTAATAACCACAATTTTATTTCATTACGCACAAAATCTACATTTTATACGGCCATTAAAAAAGCTCGCCGAAGCGAGCCTTAAGTCAATTTTGCGACATCTTAATCAGTTAACTATTACTGATTAATCAGGGCATGCATTTCCTGGACTGAGATAACTTTTTCTGTTGCATCAGCGTTCAATGCCATCGCGGTCGCAAAACCACCGTTTAGCGTGGTGTCATAATGCACTTTATATTGCAGCGCACTACGGCGGATCAGTTTTGAGTCTTCAATCGCCTGACGACCCGCGGTGGTGTTGATGATGTAGGTGTACTCCCCATTCTTGATTCTGTCCTGAATGTGCGGACGACCTTCATGCACTTTATTCACCAGACGTGGATTTATACCGGCTTCACCCAGCACCACTGCTGTACCGTGTGTCGCATCCAGGTCAAAGCCCTGCTTCAGCAATTTAGCCGCCAGGTCAACCACACGCTCTTTGTCACCTTCACGTACTGAAAGCAGCGCACGGCCCGGTTTACGCATCGTTGAATGGCTACCCAGCATCGCTTTAGCAAAGGCTTCAGCGAAAGTCCGTCCCACACCCATCACTTCACCGGTAGAGCGCATTTCTGGCCCTAACAGTGGGTCAACGCCCGGGAATTTATTAAACGGCAGCACCACTTCTTTAACCGAATAGTAAGGCGGGATGATTTCTTTAGTAACACCCTGCTCTACCAGCGTCTGTCCTACCATGACACGAGCAGCCACTTTCGCCAGTGCCGTTCCTGTCGCTTTAGAAACGAACGGTACAGTACGCGCAGCACGCGGGTTCACCTCAATCAGATACACTTCGTTATCTTTGACGGCAAACTGGACGTTCATCAGACCACGAACCTGCAATTCAAACGCCAGCTTCTGTACCTGCTGACGCATGACATTCTGGATGTCCTGGCTCAGGGTATAAGCCGGTAATGAGCAAGCGGAGTCACCAGAGTGCACGCCTGCTTGTTCAATATGTTCCATGATGCCGCCGATCAGTACCGTTTCACCGTCACAAATCGCATCTACATCAACCTCAACCGCATCATCAAGGAAGCGGTCAAGCAGAACAGGAGCATCGTTAGATACGCTGACCGCCGCATGGAAATAGCGACGTAAGTCAGTTTCATCGTAGACGATTTCCATTCCGCGTCCGCCAAGGACATAAGAAGGACGTACCACTAATGGATAGCCAATCTGTGCCGCTTTTTCGACAGCCTGATCGATAGTAGTTACCGTTGCGTTCGCAGGCTGTTTTAACTTCAGACGCTCGACAGCATGCTGAAAACGCTCACGATCTTCGGCGCGGTCGATAGCATCCGGGCTGGTACCAATGATAGGTACGCCGGCTGCTTCCAGAGCACGAGCCAGTTTCAGTGGAGTCTGACCACCGTACTGTACAATCACCCCTTTCGGTTTTTCGATACGGACAATTTCCAGTACATCTTCAAAGGTGACAGGTTCGAAATAGAGTCTGTCAGAGATATCGTAGTCGGTTGAGACGGTTTCAGGGTTACAGTTAACCATGATGGTCTCATAACCGTCTTCACGCAGTGCCAGAGAAGCATGAACACAGCAGTAATCAAACTCGATGCCCTGACCGATACGGTTTGGTCCGCCGCCCAAAACCATAATTTTGTCTTTATCATGGTTAGGGTTCGCTTCGCACTCTTCTTCATAAGTGGAGTACATATAAGCGGTATCAGTAGCAAATTCTGCTGCACAGGTATCAACCCGCTTATAAACCGGGTGCAACTTATACTGTTCACGCAGTTTACGAATTTCGCTCTCACGTACGCCAGCAAGCTTAGCCAGACGCGCATCGGCAAAGCCTTTACGCTTCAGCATCCGCAGGAACTCATGGTTCAGGCCGGTAATGCCTACCTCGACCACTTGCTCTTCCAGGCGGATCAGTTCTTCGATTTGTACCAGGAACCAGCGATCGATATTGGTCAGATTGAACACACCGTCGACCGACAGGCCAGCGCGGAAAGCATCGGCAACGTACCAGATACGTTCGGCACCAGCATCTTTCAGTTCGCGGCGGATCTTGGTTAAGGCTTCCGGATCGTCAAGGTTAACTTTAGGATCAAAGCCCATCACGCCGACTTCAAGACCACGTAATGCTTTCTGCAGTGATTCTTGCTGAGTACGACCAATCGCCATCACTTCACCAACAGATTTCATCTGTGTAGTCAGACGGTCATTGGCGCCAACAAATTTCTCAAAGTTAAAACGTGGAATTTTGGTGACAACATAGTCGATGGAAGGCTCAAAAGAAGCCGGAGTACGTCCACCGGTAATATCGTTCATCAGCTCATCAAGGGTATAACCTACAGCAAGCTTAGCGGCGACTTTAGCAATCGGGAAACCGGTCGCTTTAGAAGCCAGAGCAGAAGAGCGGGAAACTCGCGGGTTCATCTCGATAATAATCAGACGACCATTTTTCGGGTTCACGGCGAACTGTACGTTTGAACCCCCGGTCTCGACACCGATTTCACGCAGTACCGCCATCGAGGCGTTACGCATGATTTGGTATTCTTTATCGGTCAGCGTCTGGGCTGGAGCCACGGTGATAGAGTCACCGGTATGGATCCCCATCGGGTCAAAGTTTTCGATAGAACAAACGATGATACAGTTATCGTTCTTATCACGAACCACTTCCATCTCATACTCTTTCCAGCCAATCAGCGACTCATCAATAAGCAGCTCTTTGGTAGGCGAGAGATCCAGGCCACGTTCACAGATTTCTTCAAATTCTTCACGGTTATAGGCAATACCGCCACCGCTGCCACCCATGGTAAAGGAAGGGCGAATAATGCACGGATAACCTAAGTCTGCAGCGATAGCGAGTGCTTCTTCCATATTATGGGCGATGCCAGAACGCGCGGTATCGAGGCCAATTTTTTTCATGGCGATATCGAAACGGCGACGGTCTTCTGCTTTATCAATGGCATCAGCGGTGGCACCAATCATGGTGACACCAAACTCTTTCAGTACGCCCTGACGCTCAAGCTCCAGCGCACAGTTCAACGCAGTCTGGCCACCCATGGTAGGCAGAACCGCATCCGGACGTTCTTTTTCGATAATCTTGCGCACAACTTCCCAGTGAATTGGCTCGATATAAGTTGCATCAGCCATTTCCGGGTCAGTCATGATGGTCGCAGGGTTAGAGTTGACCAGGATAACGCGATAGCCTTCTTCGCGCAGGGCTTTACAAGCTTGAGCCCCAGAGTAGTCAAACTCACAAGCCTGGCCGATAACAATCGGGCCAGCGCCGAGGATCAGGATGCTTTTTATATCTGTACGTTTTGGCATTTTTTAAGCTCCTGATTATTTGGCTGTAGCACGATAGTGCTTAATCAAATCAATAAAGTGGTCAAACAGCGGCGCGGCATCATGCGGGCCAGGGCTTGCTTCAGGATGTCCCTGGAAACTAAAGGCCGCTTTATCAGTGCGATGAATACCTTGTAAGGTGCCATCAAACAGCGATTTGTGCGTGACGCGCAGGTTTGCCGGAAGCGTGGTTTCATCGACAGCAAAACCGTGGTTCTGTGCGGTTATCATCACGCAGTCACGGTCGAGATCTTTAACCGGGTGGTTACCACCGTGGTGACCGAATTTCATTTTCACGGTTTTGGCACCACTTGCTAGTGCCAGCAGCTGGTGGCCCAGACAGATACCAAATACCGGAACATCAGTTTCCAGCAGGCTGGAGATCGCGCTGATAGCATAGTCACAAGGAGCGGGGTCGCCCGGTCCGTTAGAGAGGAATACACCGTCTGGCTCTAATTTCATTACGTCTTCGGCAGAAGTCTGCGCCGGAACCACTGTCAGGCGACAGCCTCTGTCCACCAGCATACGCAAGATATTACGCTTCACACCGTAGTCATAAGCAACAACATGGTAGGGAAGTTTATTTTCAGGCGTTGCTTCTGGCAGGTCATCAGCCAGAGTCCAGCTGCCTTGCTGCCAGCTATAGACTTCTTGTGTTGTCACTTCTTTCGCAAGATCCATACCGTTCAGACCAGGGAAGGCTTTTGCTTTTTCTAAAGCTTGCCCGGCATCCAGGTTATCACCGACGATAATGCAGCCGTTCTGAGCGCCCTTCTCACGTAGTAAACGTGTCAGCTTACGGGTATCGATATCCGCGATAGCAACAATATTATGACGTTTGAGATAAGAAGAGAGGTCTTCGGTGTTGCGGAAGTTACTGGCAATCAGTGGCAGGTCGCGAATTATCAGGCCTTGAGCATGAACCTGAGAAGATTCAGCATCCGCTTCGTTAGTACCAACATTTCCAATATGGGGATAAGTAAGAGTGACAATCTGGCGGGAGTAGGAAGGATCAGTGAGGATTTCTTGATAACCGGTCATAGAGGTGTTGAAAACGACTTCCCCCACTGCCGTACCCGATGCCCCAATGGCCCGACCGTGGAATTGGGTTCCGTCTTCCAGAACCAATAGCGCTGACTTAATCAAAACGTCCTCCAAGAATAATCATTCATTTTATCCGCATATTAATTCAAAACCGTAGTCAGAATCAATCGCAAAAAACGTCTACCAGCAGGATTTTTGGCAAACGGCGGCATTCTAGAGATAAGACAGTCAAAAGTCTACTCTGTCGCGCACTTTTCATAGATATTTGCCATTCTGATAAATAAAACTGTCATTAGTGGTTAAAATATTCAGATAACTTAGGCAGGTAATCGATTGCTAGCAATCCTGAGGGGGTAAATTAAATAGTGAGATTAAAAAACAATCAATCATGAGGCTTTTCGTAGCCTGACGCCCAATTGCAACGGTAAAACTATGATTTATACCTTGCAGTAATGAAAAACACATCAAAACACTCTAAATAATAATTAAAAAAATGGGCGATAAAATATCACCCATTAAATCAGTATATTAAAAATAATAAATCAGCATGATTTAATCATTAAAATCTAAATACTATCCAGACCAAGGACATCTTTGATATCAAAGAGACCACTTTCTTTGCCCTTAAGCCATAATGCAGAACGAACCGCACCATTTGCAAAAGTCATACGATTAGAAGCTTTATGGGTTATTTCAATACGCTCCCCCAGATCGGCAAACATAGCGGTGTGCTCACCGATAATATCCCCGGCACGGATGGTCGCAAAACCAATACTACCAGGCACACGTTCACCGGTATCCCCTTCACGCGTATAAACCGCACAGTCTTTCAGGTTTTTACCCATAGCCTTGGCGATGGTCTCTCCCATAGCCAGAGCAGTCCCTGACGGGGCGTCAACTTTATAGCGATGATGCGCTTCAATAATTTCAATATCAGTATCTTCGCCAATTACTTTGGCTGCCGTTTCCAGTAGCTTCATCATGACATTCACACCCACGCTAAAGTTGGCGGCAAACACCACGGGTATCTCTTTTGCTGCATCGGCAATAGCCTGTTTACCCGCGTCATCAAAACCGGTGGTTCCAATGACCATGCCTTTACCGTGCTTACGGCAAAAGGCCAGATGAGTCAGCGTGCCTTCCGGGCGGGTAAAATCGATCAGAATATCAAAGTCGTCAGCAACCGCATCAAGGCTGTCATGAATCACTACATTCACATTTCCAGCACCAGCAAGCTCACCTGCATCGCTACCCACCAGAGAAGAACCAGGACGTTCAAGCGCAGCACCCAGCTGCGCGCCTTCACGCTGCAGCGTTGCCTGGATCAGCTGACGACCCATACGTCCGCCTGCTCCTGCTATAGCTACTCGAATTTTTGCATCTTGCATATCTGTACTCTTTTTTAAAATTGGCAAAGAAAACATATGTTCAGGGTAACCAGCTCAGCGCTGAGCTGCCAGCCAAAAACACTGATAATTAGAATTTACTGTTCGACGATGTTTATTATAAATCTCGCTTAAACTCACGCAGATCGCCTTCAGGGAGCCAGCGCCAGTGCCTCTGTCACCCATTGCTGAAAACCAATAACATCAATATCTAAAGCTACCTCAGCATTGGCTGGGTGCCCTAACCGTTGTTCAATATCGACCACGGTAGTACCGCTGGTATACTCACCTTGCGTTTCAACTGCCACAAAGCATGGTTTGGTACGGAACAATTCCGGTTTAACTAAAAAGGCGATGGCGGTTAAATCATGCATCCTCAGTCCTGTTTCCATGCTGCCACTACGATAGTGACTAAAAATTGCATGCAGCATTTTTCCAGTACGGTTCAGTCCGGGTAAAGTTGTCAGGTACTCAGGCGTCAGCATCGCATGATTAGTGACATCCAGCCCGCACATCACAATATCCAGCCCGCTATTAAAGACATGCGCTGCTGCTTCAGGATCGACCGCAATATTAAATTCGGCATTCGGCGTGAAGTTACCTCTTCCTGACGAACCGCCCATCATCACAATGCGCTTAATACGTGATTTACATTCAGGATAGTGGGCCAGCAGCATAGCGATATTGGTCAAAGGACCGATAGTGACCAGGGTAACAGGTTCTTCACTGGCCAGCAGACAATCATGGATAGCCAGAAAAGCAGGTTTATCAATCGCGCCACGATCGGCCGGAGCAAAGCTATAGCCAGCCATACCGGACTCGCCATGAACACTAGAAGCGTCACGTGGCGGGCGTAACAGTGGAGCAGCAGCTCCACGCGCAACGGGAACCGGCTGCTGCCAGAACGTCATTAATTGCAGGGCATTACGGGTCGTTTTCTCCACCGAAACATTACCAGATACGGTACTGATGAGTTTCACGTCGAGTTGAGGAGAAAAAAGCGCAGCAGCGATAGCCACCGCGTCGTCAATACCCGGGTCAGTATCAATAATGATAGGGATCTTGTTCATACTGTTCTCCAAAAAAAATGCCAGCTGATTTACATCAACTGGCATCGTCTTATAATTTGTCGCTCGCCATGCTAGTCGACTTCACGAACATCGACCCGCAATTCACGCGGAACTTCAAAAACAATATTTTCTTCACGCCCACTCAGTTCACGCGCTTCTTCCCCGCCCAGCGAACGTAAACGGGTAATCACGTTCTGCACCAGAATATCCGGCGCGGAAGCCCCTGCGGTGACGCCAACACAACGGGCATTTTTCAGCCACTCTTCCTGAATATCTGTCGCATCATCAATCAAATAGGCGGCTTTGCCCATTCGCTGAGCCAGCTCAGCAAGACGGTTAGAGTTAGACGAGTTTTTCGAACCCACCACCAGTACGACATCAGCTTCACTCGCCAGGGAACGTACCGCTTCCTGACGGTTAGTCGTGGCATAGCAGATATCATCTTTGCGCGGGCCGGTAATCTCCGGGAATCGCTGACGTAAAGCGTCAATCACGTCCGAGGTATCATCAACCGATAAGGTTGTCTGAGTCATAAAGGAGAGATTACTGGCATCTTTAACATCAAGCGTCCAGACATCATCAGGTGATTCGACCAGGTACATTCCCCCTTTCGGGTTACTGTATTGCCCCATCGTTCCTTCGACTTCCGGGTGTCCGGCATGCCCGATAAGAATAGACTCTTCACCACGACGGCTGGCTCGCGCCACTTCCATATGCACTTTGGTTACCAGCGGGCAAGTCGCATCGAATACCGTAAGTTCACGAGATTTCGCTTCATTACGTACTGCCTGAGAAACACCATGGGCCGAGAAAATCAGGATCGCGCCATCAGGCACTTCACTGATTTGCTCGATAAAAATTGCTCCACGTCCACGCAAGCTATCAACGACGTAGCGGTTATGTACCACTTCGTGACGCACATAAATCGGTGCGCCATAGAGTTGAAGTGCATTCTCAACAATGCTGATAGCGCGGTCGACCCCAGCACAAAAACCTCTGGGATTAGCCAACAGGATCTGCATTTACGCCTCCAGTACCGGATCGACTTCCAGTACTTCAATGTCAAAGTGAATAGTCTGCCCGGCCAGGGGGTGATTAAAATCAACGGTGATGGAATCACCATTCACTTCACGCACCACTCCAGGCATTTCGCTACCATCCATGCCAGTAAACAGCATAATGGCTCCCGGCACGGGTTCACCAGCCGCCGCAAATTCACGGCGAGAGAAATACTGGATCATATCCGGGCTAGGGATACCAAATGCGGACTCAGGCGCAAGAAAGAACGATTTTTGCTCCCCCGCGGTTAAACCTATCAGTTCTGCTTCCAGTCCGGGAGACAGGCTGGTGTCTCCCAGTCGGAACAGTGCTGGCTTGCCGCTACTACGCGTAGACTCAGCGGTCGATCCATCTTCCAGTTTAAGAATAAAATGAACCAGAACTGCGCTATTTTGTTGTACAGAGTCAGCCATGAATTACCTTTTTTCCTGCGCGGGCTTTTTAGAAGGGATAATGAACCCCTCTAAAACGATAAGCGCCGCACCGATACAGATGGCGGTATCGGCAAGATTGAAAGTGGCAAAATGCCAGTCACCGACATAGAAATCGATCATATCGACGACAAAGCCGTGCCAGAGCCGGTCGAATAAATTGCCCAGCGCACCACCAATAATCAGCGCATAAGCAATATTATTGAGCTTATCACTGGCTTTTCCGCGGTACATCATGACCATCAGTACCACGCAGATAGCAATAGCAATACCGGCGAAGAACCAGCGCTGCCAGCCCTCTTTATCCGCCAGGAAACTAAACGCGGCGCCGTAGTTACGGGCATAGTGCAAATTAAGTGACGGGAACAGGGGTAAGGTTTCCCCCAGCATAAAATGCTGGAGGACCAGATACTTACTGCCCAAGTCAATCGCGAGTACAGCCACCGCCAGCCAGAGCCAGCGCAACCCGGTAGAGAATATAGGTTTCATCAGGCAAACTTACGCTGTTCGCCAGCACCGGCGACGTTAGTGACACAGCGACCACACACTTCTGCGTGTTCCGCATTCTTGCCAATATCGGTAGTGTAATGCCAGCAGCGCGGGCACTTCTCACCATCGGCTTTACGCAGCGCTACTTTCAGTCCTTTCAGAACGTCACTTTGCTGCGCATCAGCGCCAGCTGCTTCATAATCAGCAACGGTCGCCTCGGAGGTCAGAAGGACAAAACGCAATTCTTCGCTCAGGCTGTTCAGTTTAGCGGCTAGTTCAGCATCAGCATACAGCGTGACTGCGGCTTCCAGAGAACCACCGAGTACTTTATCAGCACGCGCCTGCTCAATCACTTTGTTCACTTCACCGCGGACAGTCAGCAGCGTATCCCAGAAGTCATTGCCCATTTGTTCATGTTCTTCAAGACCAAACAGACCTTCGTACCATTCACCGGTGAATACATATTGGTCATGCTCACCCGGCAGGTAGTTCCAGATCTCATCGGCGGTGAAGGACATAATAGGTGCCATCCAGCGGACCAAGGCCTGCGCGATATGATACAACGCGGTCTGACAGCTACGACGCGCAACGCTATCAGGCTTCGCGGTGTACTGACGGTCTTTGATGATGTCGAGATAGAATGAACCCATTTCGACAGAACAGAAACGCATCATACGCTGAACGACTTCATGGAAGTCATAGCTTTCATAAGAAGCGAGGATATCAGCCTGAGCTTCTTGCGCGCAGCCTACTGCCCAGCGATCCAGCACCACCATATCTTCTGGTTTAACACTGTCAGTGGCCGGGTTAAAGCCATTCAGGTTTGCCAGCAAGAAACGCGCGGTGTTACGGATACGACGATAGGCATCAGCGGAACGTTTAAGGATCTCATCGGAAACCGCGATTTCACCGGTATAGTCGGTTGAGGCAACCCAGAGACGTAAAATATCCGCCCCCAGTTTATTCATCACATCTTGTGGGGCGATAGTATTGCCGATGGACTTGGACATTTTGCGTCCCTGACCATCAACGGTAAAGCCGTGAGTCAGAACCTGGCGATAAGGCGCTTTACCTTTCATCGCGGTTGAAATCATCAGCGATGACATAAACCAGCCGCGGTGTTGATCTGAACCTTCCAGATACATATCAGCGGCATTGCCACCAAATTCCGGACGCACATCAACCACAGAAGAACTGGTAGAACCTGAGTCAAACCAAACGTCCAGGGTATCAGGCACTTTGACGTAGTCAGCGGCTTCATCACCTAACAGATCACGCGGGTCAAGATCCCACCATGCCTGAATACCGTCTTCCTCAACGCGTTTAGCGACTTCTTCCATCAGTTCCAGCGCGCGCGGATGCAGTTCTTCGGTATCTTTATGGACAAACAGCGACATAGGAACGCCCCAGGTACGCTGACGAGAGATACACCAGTCCGGACGATTCGCGACCATTGACTCAATTCGTGCCTGGCCCCAGTCCGGGATCCACTGAACGCTTTTGATCTCTTTCAGTGACTGCTCACGCAACCCTTTCTGATCCATGCTGATAAACCATTGTGGCGTAGCGCGGAAAATGATCGGGGTTTTGTGACGCCAGCAGTGTGGATAGCTATGACGCAGTTTTTCAAGATGCAGCAATTTGCCGTTGTCCTGCAGCAGGCTCACGATAAGATCGTTGGCCTTAAACACCATTACGCCGTCAAGTCCCGGGAAGGTTCCTGGCAGATAGCAACCATTTGGCCCAACGGGATTGGCGATTTCCAGACCGTATTTCTGGGAGATAACATAGTCATCCGGACCGTGACCGCCCGCGGTATGCACCGCGCCGGTACCGGCATCCAGCGTAACGTGGTCTGCAAGAATAGCGGGTACATCAAAATCCATGAAAGGATGTTTAAAGCGCATTAATTCCAGCGCTTCGCCTTTCACTGAGCCCAGTACCTGGTAGTCGGTGATAGCGGCGCGTTTCATTACGCTTTCGACCAGTTCGGTTGCCAGAATAAGTGCCTGACCTTCAATCTGTACCAGCGCATAGTCAAAATCTGCCGCCAGTGAAATAGCGCGGTTTGCCGGTAAGGTCCAAGGGGTGGTCGTCCAGATAAGCAGAGACACCGGGCCATTAACCTGGGACACACCAAACTTTTCAACTACGGCTTGCGGGTCTACGGCAGTGAAAACCACATCGATAGATGGGGAAGTTCTGTCATCGTATTCCACTTCCGCTTCAGCCAGGGAAGAACCACAGTCAACGCACCAGTGAACCGGTTTAGCCCCTTTATGCAGGTGACCATTGCCGACAATTTTACCCAAAGCACGGATGATATTGGCTTCGGTTTTAAAGTCCATGGTCAGGTAAGGTTTGTCCCAGTCACCCAGAATACCCAGACGAATAAAGTCTGCACGCTGGCCATCAACCTGTTCAGCGGCATATTTACGACAAGCAGCGCGGAACTCTGCGGCGGTGACTTTCTCGCCCGGTTTACCGATAAGTTGTTCAACTTTCAGTTCAATTGGCAGACCGTGGCAATCCCAGCCTGGAATATAAGGCGAGTCAAAACCTGACAGACCTTTTGATTTAACAATAATGTCTTTCAGAATCTTGTTAACTGAGTGACCAATATGAATGCTACCGTTCGCATAAGGAGGGCCATCATGCAAAATAAAGGTTTTTTTGCCTTTTTTGGCCTGGCGAATGATGTTGTACAGGTCATCACCATTCCAGCGAGCCAGCATACCTGGCTCACGTTTGGCCAGGTCGCCACGCATTGGGAAACCTGTTTCCGGCAAATTCAAGGTAGATTTAAAGTCACTCATTAGATTCTCAGTTCCGTGTTTCGGTTAGCCATTCAGGCGTTTGACCCAAAAAATTCGCGAGCTGTCGCTACATCTCTGGCAATTTGTGCCTTAAGTTCATCAAGAGAAGCAAATCGCTGTTCATGACGTATTTTTTTACGTAACACCACGTCTATATGGCGTCCGTACAGATCCATTACAACGTCCAATAAATGGACTTCTAGCTGCTTGCGTATACCAGATACCGTCGGGCGAGTACCAATATTGGCCACGCCAATTAACGGTTTATCACCCAGGCCCATCACTTCGACCGCATAGACCCCTTTGACCGGGGATACCTGGCGTTTTAACGGCAGATTCGCGGTCGGGAAACCAATAGTGCGCCCCAGGGCATCACCATGAACGACGCGTCCGGAAATACTGTACGGATGCCCGAGCAGACTTTCAGCTTGCTCAAAATCATCATCAGCCAGCGCCTGACGCACAGCGGTACTACTGATTCGTACCCCCTGAGAGCAAAAGGTATCTGCGCTGGTGAGGTCGAAGCCGAATTCTTCACTCGCCTTCTGTAATAACAAGAAATCGCCCAGACGACCAGCGCCAAAGCGGAAATCATCACCCACCGCCAGGTATTTAACCCCGAGACGTTTAACCAGCAGGTCATTGATAAAGTTTTGAGCGGTTAGTGCAGCAAATCGCCTGTCAAAGCGCACACATAACACCGCATCGACACCAGACTCTGCTAAATAACGTAGCTTTTCGCGCAAGCTGGTCAGGCGAGCAGGCGCGTGGTCTGAAGAGAACAGTTCAAGCGGTTGAGGTTCAAAAATCATGACCATCACCGGCAGGTTGCGCGCACGACCTTCCTCGCACAAGCCCTTTAGCAGCGCCTGATGACCACGGTGCATCCCATCAAAATTACCGATAGTAAGGACACACCCGTGATGATTCTGGCGCAGATTATGTATACCGCGTATCAGCTTCATGCCTGGCTCAAAACAGTGGGAATCATTGGATTATACCAACTACCAGAGATAAGGTTAACCTGCGATTGTTGCCTTTATCGTAAAGGTTTCACTAATTTACCTCTGAAGGCACAGATATTTACTGGGGATTCGTCTTTTCATGTGTAATTTTGATGCGAAAGGCTGTATTCGCAAGCCCGATGCTGATAGAATTCGCGCCATCATAACGCAAGACGCGCCGTGGCTTTAACGACGTTTATTTGCACAAATCCATTGACAAAAGAAGGCTAACGGGGCATATTCCTCGGCCTTTGAATTGTCTAAAGAAATATTTGGGAGTAGGACCTTGGCTAATATCAAATCAGCTAAGAAACGTGCTGTACAGTCTGAAAAGGCTCGTAAGCACAACGCTAGCCGTCGCTCAATGATGCGTACTTTCATCAAGAAAGTATACGCAGCGATTGCAACCGGCGATAAAGCTGCTGCACAAAACGCATTTAACGAAATGCAACCAATCGTGGATCGTCAGGCTAGCAAAGGTCTGATCCACAAAAACAAAGCTGCACGTCATAAAGCTAACTTGACTGCACAAATCAGCAAACTGGCTTAATCGCCCGTCTGTTGTTGCTTTGAAAAAAACCGGCTTCGGCCGGTTTTTTTATGCCTGAAATTTATCTCTGACATCACATGCAATAAAAATCCCAGATTACCCTCTTAAAAATCAATCAAACCAACACCTTCAACCCATGCTTCTGCACCACCGCAAGCAGTTTCAGCGATAAACCGCTGGGGCGTTTTACGCCGCTTTCCCATTTCTGCACCGTTGAAACGCTGGTGTTAAGGTAGTGAGCGAAAACTGGCTGACTGACATTTAGCCTCTCACGCAGTGCTTTAATCTCAAGAGGTTGAAGGTCGTCTATGCTGTTGAGACACGCTTTGTCAAAGTTGCGCATCGTTTCCTGCCCGATAGCGTCGACACTAAATAATCCAGAAGCAGCGCTGTGGATAGCTTCAAATGCCGGACTCTTGAATTTATTTTTTGTGGTCATAGCAAATCTCCACCCGTTCTTTATTCTTAATCAATACGGTAATTTCTTCATCCGCCAGGGTAGAATAGTGCTTCGCCAACTCACGAAATCCGGCCAGTTCGCTATTATCGATATTTGCCATATCCTGCTTGGCATACAGGAAAGTGTAAAACCAATGCTGTCCACCTTTCGCCAGTATTATGGCGCGTTCGCGATTCTGGCTCAGCCGTTTTTTATAAACACCACCGCCGAGATCGTCAGCTTTTCCTTCCATCACCGCCTCAATAGCCCGACATAACTCGCTATCCTTGATGGCGTGAGATTTAGCCACCTTAGTGAACCACTTACTTTTGAACACACGCATTAGGCCGACATCCTGTCACCATAACTATAGCACCAGGTGCTAGATTACTCTCTTTTCTGGCAGATTCAAAGCGCTTGAAACGAGTAAGTCATAGGAGTTGAACGTGGTCTAAAACTGACGTCTTCGGACGACCATAAACACTTCCGTAACCTACTAGAAAGAGCACTCACAGTTATGTGTGGTAAATCTGCCAGCCTTGAAAGTCCTGTTTCCAAGGAACAAATTGCTCTGGGTTCCGTTTTTCCCTCTGATTTAGCCAGCGATAGAGAGTATTTAGGATCACCAGCCGATCGGCGAACCCGAGAGGCCTGCCCTCATCACAAATATCAGAAGTTTTATCTTCAGAAAATGCTAATAACGATCCTGACACTGAACTACGCCTTGCCGCGATAGCGAAGACGCCGTACTGTGAATACCTCTTGCAGAGTGAAAAATTGATAGGCTGAATCTATCAATTTTGTCATCGGCGTTGCCAGGCATCAGCGAATACAGGCAAGGCGATGATCAGCTTGATTAAATATCAACCTTCAGGGAGAAAGTGATGTTAAAAAAAATGGTTATTATTCCTTCTTTATTAATTTTGCTGTCAGGCTGTAACCCCCCAGGCAATACCCGACTGACAAGCCCCATTACTCCACTGACCTACCAGGCGGGAAGCTCAGTATTTATTTTAAAAAAAGACTGTGTCACTGGCGTATCAAGTCGTAATCACGGTCATAACGTTTTTTTTAATATCAAAAACAGCCCTGATTGCTCAATGCAGTTTGAAGATTTTTTCAGCCGTAATGTGGGTGAATATGTTGATGTTTATTTCAATCATGTCGCTATTATGGATAAAACAAAAATAGTTTCTCCACTGACAGGAAGAAATGGCTTTTTTCAATATGTGGTTCTTAGAGCTAATACCGATAAGATAATAAAATATTATAAACAGTAATTATATCTGAGAGTTCCCCATAAAATCAGGCGCTATGAAACAACGTAGCATAATCATGATTACAAATTCGCTGAACCGCCGGATGCTGGATCATTCGCTCAGCAAAAATCGCATGGTACTCTTCCATCACGTTATCAAGGCGGCCTAGTTCTACAATACTGTCATCGCTATAGATATTCTGCATATAGCCTGTCGGGGCGACAAAAATAGCCGAATGCGTTTCGCCAAAAGCCTTCATCAGCGCCGCATCATCAAACTCACCTAATATCTCAACCTGTAGTCCCTGAGTCTGGATCCAGTTAAGCAGTTTGCGCCCGAGCATTGAGCGCCGCCCGGGGATCAGTAATCGGCGTTGTTCCAGGCAGGCAGGAAATGGCGCTTCCGGTAGCGGTTTCTTACACCAAAAGCTGATACCACACTCGCCTATCTTGACCGAAAAGAGTCCTTCTTGTTGTGTCGAGTCGATGGGGCAGTCTGAAATAATCATATCCAGCTTATGCTGGCCCAGCTGTTCAAGCAGCATTTCATGCGTCGACTCGTAACAGCGCAGATGGATCTGTTCATCCTCAACCACTGCGATATTCAGGATCTCGCTAATCAGTCGCTTTGACAGAGCATCAGCTACGCCGACTTCAAACAATGTGCTGGACTCTTTGCGATAGTTCACGATATCCAGCATTTCCTGGCTAAGGGTAAACATACGATCGGCATAGCGAAAGACTAATTGACCCAGTTCAGAGGGCACTATCCCGCGTCCCTGACGACGAAAAAGTTGCCCCTGTAACCGGACTTCCAGCGCTTTAATCTGCCCGGTAATCGTTTGTGGGGCCAAATGCAGGACTTCCGCAGCACCAGCAACCGAGCCTTCTTTGCAGACATGCCAGAAGTAATAGAGATGATTGTAATTAATCAACGACATCAGCTACGCTCCTTACCTTACCCCGGATACCCGGGCCAATGTACCCGGGTACAGCCGGAAGATTATGCCTTCACCTTAAAGCGCGCTTTTAACATGCTATAACCTATTACCGCTGACAGTAACGATCCTGACAGAATACCCAGTTTAGCCAGCGTGATGAGTTCACTGTGCTGTTCATCAAATGCCAGTGAAGTAATAAAAATCGACATGGTAAAGCCGATGCCGCACAGCACGCCAATTGCCATAATATCGCTGAACTTTGTTCCAACGGGCAATGAAGCCAGTTTCAGTTTCAGTGCCAGCCAGCAGAATAAGCTGATGCCCAGCGGCTTACCTATTATCAGTCCGGCCATAATACCGAGCGGCAGATATGACGTCAGAGAACCCAGGGAGACACCTGACAGCACCACTCCGGCGTTAGCAAAGGCGAACAGCGGCAGGATCAGGAAAGCGACCCAGGGGTGCAGAACATGTTCCAGCTCCTGCGACGCTGAACGTCCGTTGTGTTCTTTTAGCGGAATAAAGAAGCCCAGAATGACGCCAGCCAGCGTGGCATGCACGCCGGATTTTAATACCGCCGTCCATAAAATAATGCCGACCAGGATATAGATCCCGGTTCGCCGTACGTTGAAAATATTCAGCAATGCCAGTACTGCAATCGCTGCTGCCGCCACCCCCAGAGAAAGCATGGAAAGTGAGCTGGTATAAAATAAGGCAATAATAATAATCGCCCCGAGATCATCAATAATCGCCAGTGCCATCAGAAAAACTTTTAACGCCACCGGAACTCTGTTGCCCAGTAATGCCAGAATACCCAAGGCAAAAGCGATGTCCGTTGCGGTCGGGATAGCCCAGCCTGCGCGCGTGATAGGGTCAGAGAAGTTAAATGCCAGGTAAAGCAGCGCAGGCAGCGCCATTCCCCCCAGAGCAGCAATAACCGGAAATGCTGCCTGACGACGACTGGCCAGCGAACCCTGTACCATCTCGCGTTTAACTTCCAGGCCCACCATCAGGAAAAATACTGCCATAAGTGCATCATTCACCCACAGCAGAACGTTTTTACTGATATCAAGCGTTCCGATGCGAATCTCTACCGGCGTATCGAGAAAGGCCTGATAGGCTGCACCAGTAAGATGAAAATTCGCTAAAAACATGGCGAGAATAGCGGCGATAATCAAACAAATACCACCCGCCGCATCATTCTGGAAAAAGCGCTGTAGAGTTTTCGTCATTTTTTACTCAGTTATCCAAATAATAAATTGTACGTAAGAGGCTATTGGTTTGACAGGATAGCGAAAATAACAAATCGCTAAAAGCAGGTTATATTGTCATGATAACTCGGAATAACCGAACTGTAATATCAGACAAAAAAAAACCTGAACCACTTAACATAGTTCAGGTTTTTTATAGCAGGTAACTAGCGGGTCAGATCTTCAAAGAACTTTTTCACGCCGTCGAAAAAGCTTTTTGATCGCGGGCTGTTATGTTCACCCGCCGGCCCACCGAAGCTTTCTTCAAGTTCACGCAGCAATTTCTTCTGCTTGTCATTCAGGTTGACGGGGGTTTCAATATATACCCGGCACAGTAAATCACCCTGCGCACCACCGCGAACCGATTTCACCCCTTTGCCACGCATTCTGAACAGTTTACCGGTTTGCGTTTCTGCCGGGACTTTCAGTTTCACACGACCATCAAGTGTAGGAACTTCAATTTCCCCACCCAATGCGGCCATAGCAAAGTTAATCGGTACTTCACAGTGAAGGTCACTGCCGTCACGCTCAAAGATAGCGTGCTGCTTGACCTGTACCTGGACATATAAATCGCCCGCTGGTGCACCATTTTCGCCAGCTTCACCTTCGCCGGTGAGACGAATACGGTCTCCAGTATCAACCCCGGCCGGGATCTTCACTGACAGGGTTTTATTCTTCTCAACGCGGCCATGACCATGACAGGTATTGCACGGATCTTTAATAATGGTTCCACGACCCTGACAATGCGGACAAGCCTGCTGCACCGTAAAGAAGCCCTGGCGCATATGAACCTGGCCCTGGCCGTGACAGGTTGGACAGGTTTGCGGTTTAGAGCCAGATTTCGCTCCGCTACCGTCGCAGACTTCACACTCTTCGAGTGTCGGGATACGGATCTCTTTGGTGACGCCACGAACCGCTTCTTCTAACGTTAACTCCATGTTGTAGCGTAAGTCTGCGCCACGCGAGGAGCGTTGACGGCGACCACCACCAAAGATGTCACCGAAAACGTCACCAAAGATATCGCCGAAATCAGCACCCTGACCGCCGAAACCACCACCGCCACCCATACCGCCTTGCTCGAATGCAGCATGGCCGTATTGATCGTAGGCCGCACGCTTCTGGTCATCGGTGAGGATTTCGTAGGCTTCTTTCACTTCACGGAATTTCTCTTCCGCGTCTTTATCACCCTGATTACGATCCGGATGATACTTCATCGCCAGACGCTTATACGCCTTTTTGATTTCACGCTCTTCCGCTGATTTAGGAACGCCTAAAATCTCGTAGTAATCTCTTTTAGCCATCTCTTATTCTAGCCCTAAATATGCATAAACGGGCGTGGAGGATAAACCTCAACGCCCGTGTCAGGAATTAACCGCTCAGTGGGCGATTATTTTTTGTCTTTAACTTCTTCAAACTCAGCATCAACAACATCGTCGTCTTTGCCAGCTTTACCAGCATCCTGGCTTCCGCCCGCTTGCTGTTCAGCATGTTGCTGCTGAGCCAGTTCCATCAGCTTGGCAGAAACTTGTGCCAGCGCCTCTATTTTCGCTTCGATATCCGCTTTGTCTTCGCCTTTCAGAGAAGTTTCCAGCGCGCTCAGAGCAGCTTCGATTGCAGTTTTGTCATCAGCAGGCAGTTTGTCACCGGCTTCTTCAACTTGCTTACGGGTGCTGTGCAGTAAGTGATCGCCCTGGTTACGTGTCTGTACCAGTTCTTCAAACTTACGGTCAGCTTCCGCATTCGCTTCTGCATCACGTACCATTTTTTCGATCTCTTCTTCGTTCAAACCAGAAGAAGCCTTAATGGTAATTTTCTGCTCTTTACCGCTGTTTTTGTCTTTCGCAGAAACATGCAAAATACCATCAGCATCGATATCGAAGGTCACTTCGACCTGTGGCATGCCACGCGGTGCTGGTTGAATCCCGTCCAGGTTGAACTGGCCCAGAGATTTGTTATCTGAAGCACGTTTACGCTCACCCTGGATAACGTGGATCGTTACCGCAGACTGGTTGTCTTCTGCTGTAGAGAACACCTGGCTGTGCTTGGTCGGGATAGTGGTGTTTTTATTAATCAGTGCAGTCATGACTCCGCCCATGGTTTCGATACCCAATGACAGCGGGGTAACGTCCAGCAGCAGTACATCTTTAACTTCACCAGTTAATACGCCACCTTGAACAGCAGCACCAACAGCAACAGCTTCGTCCGGGTTAACGTCTTTACGTGGCTCTTTACCAAAGAACTCAGCCACTTTCTTCTGAACCATTGGCATACGAGTCTGACCGCCGACCAGAATAACGTCATTAACGTCAGAAACTGACAGGCCAGCATCTTGCAGCGCAACTTTCAGTGGTGCGATAGAACGGTTAACCAAATCTTCAACCAGTGATTCCAGTTTCGCACGCGTCACTTTGATGTTCATGTGCTTAGGACCGGTTGCATCTGCCGTAATGTATGGCAGGTTAACGTCGGTCTGCTGAGCAGAAGACAGTTCAATCTTCGCTTTCTCAGCCGCTTCTTTCAGACGCTGCATTGCCAGTGGGTCGTTACGCAGATCGATACCCTGATCTTTTTTGAACTCTTCCACCAGGTAGTTAATCATACGGCTATCGAAGTCTTCGCCACCGAGGTGGGTATCACCGTTGGTTGCCAGAACTTCAAAGGTTTTTTCGCCATCAACTTCGTCGATTTCGATAATAGAGATATCGAAAGTACCGCCACCCAAGTCATAAACGGCGATAGTGCGGTTACCGACTTCTTTATCCAGACCGTAAGCCAGAGCGGCTGCGGTTGGTTCGTTGATGATACGTTTTACTTCCAGACCTGCGATACGGCCAGCATCTTTAGTTGCCTGACGCTGAGCATCGTTAAAGTATGCAGGTACGGTGATAACAGCTTCAGTTACTGGCTCACCCAGATAGTCTTCTGCTGTTTTTTTCATTTTTTTCAACACTTCAGCAGAGATCTGCGGAGGTGCCATTTTCTGACCTTTAACATCAATCCAGGCATCGCCATTTTCAGCGCCAATGATTTTGTACGGCATGATAGCTTCATCACGCTGTACTTCTTCGTCCTGGAAACGACGGCCAATCAGACGCTTGATTGCAAAAAGCGTATTTTGCGGGTTAGTCACTGCCTGACGTTTTGCCGGCTGACCTACCAGAATTTCACCGTCCTGGGTGTAGGCGATAATAGAAGGAGTGGTACGGTCGCCTTCAGCATTCTCCAGAACGCGTGCGGTAGTCCCATCCATAATCGCGACACATGAGTTAGTTGTTCCCAGGTCGATACCAATAATTTTACCCATCTGAACGTCTCCACTAAAAATTCGTCATCATTAGGTTGTGAACCTGTTATGTGGGCAAATACGTTTATTTCAACTGCCCGAAGCGTTTTTTTTCAGGTCCTACAACGCGGTTGCATACAAGATGGGGTCATACAGACTTCCATCAAGGGGGAGATGAAAAAAAATTTTTATTCTTTCCCCTCTTTAGATCATAGACGGCAACTCTCTGTCTGCTTATTATGCCGCGCCCCGCTCCCGGATAACCGGAAACGGGTAATCACTTATTATTGCATTTCAGATAACTTTTTAGAGGAATTATGGGTAACACTAAGTTGGCCAACCCCGCTCCCCTCGGCCTTATGGGCTTTGGGATGACCACAATTTTGCTCAATCTGCATAATGCCGGTTTTTTTGAACTTGATGTCCTTATTATGGCGATGGGTATTTTCTTTGGTGGCATCGCACAGATTTTTGCAGGTCTGCTCGAATATAAAAAAGGAAATACTTTCGGTTTAACCGCCTTTACCTCTTACGGTGCGTTCTGGTTAACTCTGGTTGCCATCTGGCTGTTACCTAAAATGGGAGCGGGTGCGCCAGCTGATACCTATTTTATGGGCGCCTATCTGGCCTTATGGGGTGTATTCACTCTGTTTATGTTCTTTGGCACGCTCGTCGGCCCTCGCATGCTGCAATTCGTTTTTGGCAGCCTGACAGTTCTGTTTGCTCTGCTCGCTATCGCTCACTTTGTTGGTAATGAAAGCATTACTCACATCGCAGGCTGGGTGGGAATCGTTTGTGGCGCCAGCGCTATTTATCTGGCAATGGGCGAAGTGCTCAACGAACAGTTTGGTCGCACTGTCCTGCCAATAGGCGAAAAAAAATAATTACGCGTTCATAAAAAACGGGGAAACATTATGTTTCCCCGTTTTTTTAGGTCGGTTATGACTGAGCAGCAGGCTTATTCAGCACCGTGTTCTCATGATTTATATCTTTACGTAATAGAATACCTATCACCAGCCCCACGCATCCCAAGGCCAGTACATACCATGCAGGTGCTAACGGCGAGACTTTCATCATTAACGTCACGACTATCGGCGTCAGGCCGCCGAAAATAGCGTAAGAGACGTTGTAGGAGAAAGAGAGCCCGGTAAAGCGGACTTCAGCGGGGAAAGCACGAACCATAACGTAAGGTACAGCCCCGACAATGCCGACACTGAATCCCACCATCCCGTAAAGTGCAAACAGGTATTCCGGATACACGGAAACCAGATGGTAAAACATCCAGCTACAGACACAGAGCAGTAAACTGCCGACAATAAATGTTTTACTGGCGCCAAAACGATCGGCTGCCAGACCGTAGACAATGCAACCCACCGACAAGAGAACGATGGCGATACTGTTTGCCTTCAACGTAAGCGCCGGGGCGATGTTAAGCTGTGTTTGCAGCCATACCGGTGCCATCAGAATCACCACCACGATACCTGCTGACAATAACCATGTCAGGAACATCGATACGACGATAGATTTTTTATGACCCACGATGACAGATTTAAGCGGCAGCTCTTCCGCAAGCGCTTTTCTTTTCTGCATTTCAACAAAGACCGGGGTTTCTTCCAGCCAGCGGCGCAGGTACATAGCAAACAGACCAAAAATGCCGCCGAGAAAGAAGGGTATACGCCAGCCACCATCGTGAATCGCTTCGCGCGTCATCGAGGTATTGATAATTGTCGCGACAATGGAGCCGATTAAAATACCAATAGTCAGACCCGCCGTCAGCGTGCCGCAGGCGATACCAATCCGCTTATAGGGTACGTGCTCTGCCACAAACACCCATGCACCAGGTACTTCACCGCCAATAGCGGCTCCCTGTAAGACGCGCATCAA
The DNA here is from genome assembly GCF_024807845.1 of Klebsiella sp. BIGb0407. Classification (GTDB taxonomy): domain Bacteria; phylum Pseudomonadota; class Gammaproteobacteria; order Enterobacterales; family Enterobacteriaceae; genus JGM124. The sequence goes on along the minus strand of NZ_JANUEQ010000006.1, from coordinate 130,032 downwards.
CAGCAGTAATATTGGCGCCATAATACCTATCGTTTCATAGGTAGGAAGCAGACCAATCGCCAGCGTCGGCAAAGCCATCAGCAAGATACTTAAAGTGAACATTTTCTTACGGCCGAGCAGATCACCAAAGTGTGCCATGATAATGCCGCCCAGAGGACGAGCCAGATAACCGGCGGCAAAAATACCGAAGGTCTGTAGCTGACGTAACCACTCAGGAATATCAGGCGGGAAGAACAGCGCTCCCAGCACGGTAGTAAAGAAAACAAAGATAATAAAATCGTAGAACTCAAGCGCGCCGCCAAGGGCGGCAAGAGATAACGTTTTATAGTCCTGAGCGTTCAGAGGTCTTGCATGAATTTGCGACATAGGCAACCATAAATTGATGAGAGTATTAAAAAAAATACCTGATATCCGTAAAGAAAAAATTACTATATCAGTTAATCATTAACACTCCACCCCAGCCACATTTTATGTTGCTTATTTAGTACATTTGCTATTTTATTTCGCGAATCGCACTTTTTGGGCGAAAAGAGGCGACAACCTGGTCATTTGTTTCAACATAAGGACCATCAAGCAGCTGTATACAATACGGTACGCTGGCAAAAATACCGGAAACAGTCACTTTACCCTGCTCATTCCTGACTCCTTCCAGGGTTTCCTTAATAGACTTTGGCTGACCCGGTAAATTAAGGATCAATGCCTGCTTACGGATAACGCCCGTTTGTCTGGAAAGAATCGCGGTGGGAACGAAGTTTAAGCTTATCTGCCGCATCTGTTCACCAAATCCCGGCATAATGCGATCGGCAATCGCCAGCGTGGCATCAGGCGTAACATCGCGACGTGCGGGGCCGGTTCCCCCGGTGGTGAGAACTAAATGACAGCCCATCTCATCAACCAGCTCACAAAGCGTTTGCTCAATAATCGGTTGTTCATCGGGGATAAGGCGAGTTTCTACTTGAAAGGGTGAAGTTAACGCTTGTGCTAACCACTCTTCGAGTGCGGGGATCCCTTTGTCCTGATAAACACCACTTGAAGCGCGATCGGAGACAGACACTAATCCAACACGGAGTGTATTCATATAATTTCCAAACTAGAAGGGAACGGTTAGCTGGAATAATACATCGGGAAAGGGGAGACAAACAGAGTAAAACAATAAAAGCGTGACCAGCCGGAGCCAGTCACGCCAAATGATTACAGCAGGTCGCCGATCATTTTTTCCAGTTTTTCCTGGTCGATAGCAAACTTACGGATACCGTCCGCCAGTTTGTCTACTGCCATAGGATCCTGGTTGTGCTGCCACAGGAACTGGGCTTCAGTGATACGAGCTGGGCGCGCTTTAACTTCGCCGGTGTAGCTCAGTTTACGCTCCAGAGGACCTTCGCTTTCTGACAGCTCTTTCAGCAGTCCAGGAGCGATAGTCAGACGGTCACAGCCAGCCAGTTCGATGATTTCACCGATATTACGGAAGCTTGCGCCCATCACCACGGTTTCGTAACCGTGTTCTTTGTAGTACTGATAGATTTCGCTAACAGAAACCACGCCTGGATCTTCGTTTGCAGCATATTCTTTCTTGTCGGTATTCGCTTTGTACCAGTCCAGAATACGGCCAACGAATGGAGAGATCAGGAATACACCCGCTTCAGCACAAGCGCGAGCCTGAGCGAAGGAGAACAGCAGAGTCAGGTTACAGTTGATGCCTTCTTTTTCCAGCTGCTCGGCAGCACGGATACCCTGCCAGGTTGAAGCCAGTTTGATCAGGATACGATCGTTGCTGATACCCGCATCGTTATACAGTTTGATCAGGTGTTTGGCTTTAACAATGCTGCCTTCGGTGTCATAAGACAGACGCGCATCAACTTCAGTAGAAATACGGCCAGGAACCAGTTTCAGAATTTCCAGACCGATATTTACCGCCAGTTTGTCACTTGCATCAATAACTTGCTGTGCACGATCGCTGCTCTGGCTACGAGCAAAAGCAATCGCGTCATCAATCAGTGGGCGGTACTCAGGAATTTGTGCTGCGTTAAGGATAAGTGAAGGGTTAGTCGTTGCGTCTTGCGGTTTGTACAGTTTCATCGCCGCAATATCACCCGTGTCAGCAACCACGGTGGTGAGTTGACGCAGAGCAGTTAATTTATCCGTCATAGTCAGTATTTCTCTTTGAGTCTAGCAGTTAGGGATAGGTAACTAATTATCCATTGATAATATCACGCCTTAAGCGAGGTGCAACCGCGATACGCCGCTCACATCGCAAAGAGTATAATTAGCGTAGAAACAGCCTGCCAGTAAGCTATAACTTCACTAAATAACCCGGTATTCGCCACAGTCTGCTTGATAACTCTCTGCAAAAAGTCATATCGCTGAATGCTTACAGCAAATTTAGGGTATCAGGCGCCAGAAATCATCAGTGAAGGCACTAATCAGCAAATAAAACCCCTGCCTTATCGCAGCGATTGGCCGATGGAGTGCAAAAATTTGTTAAAGTAGTGGCTCACACAGCGAGGAACGAACATGTTAATTCTGATTTCACCCGCCAAGACACTGGATTACCAAAGTGATTTAGCGACCCAGCGTTATACACAGCCTGAACTGCTGGCGTATTCACAGCAATTAATTGACGTCGCTCGTACCCTCAGTGCGCCACAAATATCGTCGCTTATGGGCGTCAGCGACAAAATCGCCTCGTTAAACGCCACCCGCTTTAACGAATGGCAGCCCGAATTTACCCCGGACAATGCCCGTCAGGCGATTCTGGCATTTAAAGGCGATGTCTATACCGGTTTGCAAGCTGAGAACTTCAGTGAAGAGGATTTCGATTTCGCCCAGCAGCATCTACGGATGTTGTCCGGCCTCTATGGTGTGCTGCGCCCGCTAGACTTAATGCAACCTTACCGCCTGGAAATGGGGATTCGGCTTAATAACCCTGGTGGCAAGGACTTGTATCATTTCTGGAACACGGTTATCACCGACAAGCTTAACCAGGCGCTGGCAGACCAGGGCGATAATGTGCTGATTAACCTCGCCTCTGATGAATACTTTAAATCCGTTAAACCGCGTCAGCTGGATGCAGAGATAATCAAACCGGTATTTCTTGATGAGAAGAACGGTAACTTTAAGGTGATTAGCTTCTATGCGAAAAAAGCGCGTGGGCTGATGAGCCGCTATATCATCCAGAATCGCTTAACGCGCCCTGAGCAGCTGAAAGACTTTAATCTTGAAGGCTACGCTTTCGACGAGTCTGCTTCACAGCAGAATGAGTTGGTATTTAAACGCACGGAGCAATAAAAAACGCCAGTCAGACTGGCGTTTGGGATTGCGGATAAAACCTATCCTTCCACGTCTGGCGGATAAAGCGGTCAGTAATCAATTCCCTGACCGCTCTGTTTTATCTTAAGTTTTCACTGATGGTCAGGCTTTACCCATCATCAGGTCACGCAATGCGGCGTAATCTGCAGGCAAATAATGTGACAGTAATTCCAGGTCAGCACGGGAAGCCAGTTCTTCTGGCAGAGGCAAGGTTTGACCGAGGATCTCTTCCACGCTCTCTTTAAACTTCGCCGGATGCGCAGTCCCCAGGAACAGACCAAACTCGCCCGCCTGTAACTGGTCGCGCAGTGCACGATAAGCAATTGCCGCATGGGGTTCAGAGATGTAACCCTTGCCTTGCAGCTCACGCATGGTTTCTTGCGTAGTTTCATCGCTGACCGCTTCGTAGCCCAGCTCATTCAGAGGCCAGCCTTTACGGCGGAACAGCTCTTCAACACGCGGCCAGTTATTTGGCTGGCTGACATCCATCGCGTTAGACAGTGTGGCAACCGTCGCTTTTGGCTTCCACTGCCCTTCGGCGAGGAAACGGGGCACTGTATCATTGGCATTGGTGGCAGCAATAAAGCGCTTAACCGGCAGGCCTAATGATTTAGCCAGCAGGCCAGCCGTCAAATCACCAAAGTTACCGCTTGGTACTGAAATCACCAGTTGGTCACGTACATCTGCTGGCAACTGCGCTACCGCTTCAAAATAATAACAAATCTGAGCCAGTAAACGACTGATATTAATTGAGTTAGCAGAGTTAAGACCCAATGCCACTTTTAATTCTTCGTCGTCAAAAGCCTGTTTAACCAACGCCTGGCAGGCGTCAAAATCACCATCAATCGCCACGGTTTCAATGTTGCCACCGAGGGTACAGAATAACTTCTCCTGCAACGGGCTGATTTTTCCGTTTGGATAAAGAATCACGACTTTTACGTTTGGTAGCCCGTAGAAGGCATGAGCAACCGCAGCCCCGGTATCACCCGAAGTCGCCGTTAAAATAGTGACCGGCTTATCACTGATGAGCGTCAGCATCTGCGCCATAAAGCGGCCACCGAAGTCTTTAAACGCCAGAGTCGGGCCATGGAACAGTTCCAGACAGCCGACATCAGGCTCAACCATTTTCACCGGGGCCGGGAAAGCAAAGGCTGCGGCAACACGTGCAGCCAGGGCTTCTTGTGGGATCTCTTCGCCGATAAAAGCACCGAGAATTTTGCTGCTACGACTGACAAAGTCCATTTCCAGCATGGCGTCTATTTCAGAGCGAGAGAACTCTGGTAAAGCGTCAGGGAAAAACAGGCCTTGTAGTCTGCCAAGACCCTGGGTGATGGCTTGTGCGAAAGTGACCTGCTCGGTGTTATCTTTAAGGTTATACAGTTTCATTCGTTATCCCAAAACTCGTGCGCCGGCCGTATCCAAACGGCAAATATGTACAAAACCTTCCTGGTTCTGCAAATAGTGTTGGCCAAGCCAGTCAGCCGTACGTTGTGCGGTATCTAAATTATCGCACAGCGCAAATAAGGTCGGGCCGGAACCCGAGATGCCGCTTGCCAGAGCGCCGATATCCGCTACGGCCTGGCGGGCTTTATCAAAGCCGGGTAATAATTTTGCCCGATAAGGCTCGGCAATCACATCCTGCATCAATTTTGCCGCCAGCAGTGGCTGCCTGGTATAACAGGCGTGAATAAAGCCAGCCAGATGACGGCCATGACTGATACAGTCCTGGCGGCGATACTGGGCAGGCAGAATTGCTCGCGCTTCAGCGGTGGAAACTTTAATTCCCGGATAGGCTAATACCCATAGCCAGTTATCAAAGCAAGGCACTGACTGGCTGATGATGTCGTTTTCTTCGATCATCAGCTGCATGCCGCCAAGGAAACAAGGGGCAACATTGTCATAGTGAACGCTGCCGGAGATACGCCCTTCCAGCTCCCCCATCAGCGCCAGTAAACGGGTATCACTGACGGGTTTACCGCAAAATTCATTCATCGCCATCAAACCTGCGACCACTGAACAGGCACTCGATCCGAGACCAGAGCCTATCGGCATATTTTTCTCAAGCGTCATCGCAACGGGGATTTCTTTACCGATTTCCCGGCAAAAAATTTCCCAGCACTGATAGACAATATTCTGATCGGGCCTCGTCGGCAGATTACGGGCAAAACGCCCCAGATTGGTCAGACTAAACTTGTCAGCCGCTTCGACTGTCACATAGTCACCCAGATGGGAGCCATCTATCGGAGAAACTGCCGCACCCAGAACATCAAAACCAACACTCATATTGGCACTGGAAGCGGGGGCATAGACTTTAACCATTTTAAACTCCTAACTTCCATGACAGGGTGCGTAATAAATCAGCAAATACGCCCGCAGCGGTAACATCATTCCCGGCGCCATAACCACGCAGAACCAGTGGGATCGGTTGATAGTACTGGCTGTAGAAGGCCAGCGCATTCTCACCGTTTTTCACTTTGAACAGTGGATCGTTACCATCAACAGCAGCAATTTTCACAGTACACAGACCGGTCTCTTCAATCAAACCAACGTAACGCAGAACCTTGCCTTGTTCACGCGCTTCTGCGGCACGCAGGACAAAAGCCTCGTCCAGTTGTCCCAGACGCGCCATAAAGCTCTCAACATCACCGCTGCTATCAAAATCAGCTGGCAGGACGGGTTCGATAACGATATCTGAGAGCTCCAGCTCACGGCCGGTTTCACGCGCCAGAATAAGCAGTTTACGTGCGACATCAACCCCGGAGAGATCATCACGTGGATCCGGCTCGGTATAGCCTATTTCGCGCGCCAGACGGGTTGCTTCTGATAAAGACATCCCTTCATCAAGCTTACCAAAGATGAAAGAGAGCGAACCGGACAAGATGCCAGAGAAGTGTTGCAGCTCATCCCCGGCATTCAGTAAGTTCTGCAAGTTTTCAATAACTGGCAAACCTGCACCCACGTTAGTGTCATACAAGAACTTACGGCGTGATTTAGCCGCAGCATTACGCATCTGGTGGTAGTAATTCATGCCTGAGGTATTGGCCTTTTTATTCGGCGTTACCACGTGGAATCCTTCACTCAGGAAATCAGCATACTGATCGGCGACCGCCTGGCTGGAGGTACAGTCAACCACCACAGGGTTTAACAAATGATACTCTTTCACCAGACGGGTCAGACGTCCCAGATTCAATGGCTCTTCTTTTTTGGCCTGCTCCAGCTGCTGCTGCCAGTTATCCAGATTCAGACCATGCACACTGGTTAACAGCGCTTTTGAATTCGCAATACCACACACACGCAAATCAATATGTTTGCTCTTCAGGCGTGCTTGCTGGTTTTTAATTTGTTCTAACAGTGCAGCGCCCACTCCACCCACTCCAATCAAGAAGACTTCAATCACTTGATCGGTGTTGAACAGCATCTGGTGTACAACGCGAACTCCCGTAGTCGCATCATCGTTACTGACAACAACGGAAATAGAACGCTCAGAAGACCCCTGGGCAATGGCAACGATATTAATATTCGCGCGTGCCAGGGCTGAGAAGAACTTCGCTGAGATACCGCGTACAGTACGCATACCATCGCCGACCACAGAGATGATGGCTTGACGTTCCATCACCGCAACAGGCTCCAGTAACTCTTCTTTAAGCTCGAGGTAGAACTCTTCTTCCATGGCATGACGGGCACGAACACAGTCACTTTGATGCACACAGAAACAGATACTGTATTCAGATGAAGACTGAGTGATCAGTACCACTGAGATACCCGCGCGTGACATAGCAGCAAAGACACGCGCCGCCATTCCCGGCATCCCTTTCATTCCAGGGCCTGAGACGTTAAACATCGCCATATTGTTGAGGTTGGTGATCCCTTTTACTGGCAAAGAGTCATCTTTGCTGTCATCACCAATCAGCGTGCCGGGAGCCTGCGGGTTACCGGTATTTTTAATTAAGCAAGGGATTTGGAATTGAGCGATGGGGGAGATAGTACGAGGGTGAAGAACTTTAGCGCCGAAGTAAGAAAGCTCCATCGCTTCCTGGTACGACATCGACTTCAGTAACCTGGCGTCTGGTACCTGGCGTGGGTCACAGGTATAAACGCCGTCGACGTCAGTCCAGATCTCACAACAGTCTGCGCGTAAACAAGCAGCCAGTACCGCAGCAGAGTAGTCAGAGCCATTACGACCCAGTACCACCAACTCACCTTTATCATTTCCGGCAGTAAAGCCTGCCATCAAAATCATATGGTCTTCAGGGATACGGCTGGCAGCAATGCGACGAGTGGACTCAGTAATATCGACAGTTGACTCAAGGTAGTGACCTACAGCAAGTAGCTTTTCAACCGGGTCAATAACGGTGACCCCATAACCACGAGCACGTAATACGGCAGCCATGATAGCGATAGAAAGCTTCTCACCGCGGCAGATAATAGCGGCATTGATACTGTCCGGGCACTGGCCTAACAGTTTGATACCGTGCAACACGTGCTTCAGTTGAGCAAACTCCAGACTGACCAGCGCAGTTAACTCATCTGCCGGAAAACCCGGTTGCGCTTCGCCCAGACCTTTTATCAGGTCAGCGAAAATCTGCTCAGCCTCATTGATATTCGACGCAGCATCCTGACCCGTGATGGTCTTTTCAATCATCGCCACCAGATGGTTGGTAATTTTTGCCGGGGCAGACAGCACGGTCGCCACCTGCCCCTGTTTAGCATTACTTTCCAGGATATCGGCAACACGGAGGAAACGCTCCGCATTTGCCACTGAAGTACCGCCGAATTTCAACACTCGCATGCTTATTACCCCTTGATTTTTGATCGAAAAAAAAGCCCGCATCCTTTGGGTGCGGGCTTTTTTTATTAATTCTTGTACGCGTCAGCCCGCACCGTTACCTGTGGTAATAGTGATGGTAATAATCGTTGTAATCAGGCCTTGACGATTCATAGTTGCTGTACGCTCTTTAAATTCTTTATATCCATTACCCCTACTGGTTAAAGTAATCCTGCCATTAAGTCAATTTTTTTTAGCTTTTTGCTAATAATTGACACTCGCAGTCTCTACTGGCGAAATGGCAAACTATCAGATAACCATCTGCAAACCATTAAGGGTGTATCTGTTTCTTATATCATAAAGACGATAATAACAGCGTTTTATTCTGCAAATTTTTTTTCGATGTCATGCAGCAAACGATGCAACATTGCCGTATCTCGCTGTTCAAGTAACCCCAGACGCTGATGCAGCCAGTCGACCATTTTTTGGTCATCAGCGACATTAAGCTGGGTTAACAATGATGAGAAACGCTGGCGTAACGCATTCAATTGCAAACTATCAGCAGAAGGTTGTACCGGTGTAGTCGATAATATTAAGCCGGAGAGCTGGTAACAATAGACCATCACCGCCTGACCCAAATTTAACGACGGATAATCTGCCCTCATCGGTATACCTGTCAGAATATCTGCCAGAGCCAGCTCATCATTGGTTAACCCCGAGTCTTCCCGGCCAAATACCAGAGCGCACTGCCCTACCCATTGTTGCTTTTCTTTCAGTAAGGGCAGTAACTGTTCCGGGGTCGCATAATAATGGAATTTAGCCCGGCTACGCGCAGTCGTTGCAACGGTGAAATCAATCCCCGTTAATGCCTCTTCAAGGGTATCAAAGTGACGAATATTATCGAGAATATCCCCGGAACCATGAGCCACCCAGCGTGCCGCGGGTTCTGAATGTGCCTGACTCGCGACAATCCGCAAATCGGTAAAGCCCATGGTTTTCATGGCGCGGGCCGCAGCCCCTATATTTTCTGCTCTGGCAGGTGAAACCAGAATAATAGACAACTGCATGTAAACTCTCTTCACTGCGTCTGACACAGGCTAATCGACAAAATTAATCACCGCAGGGTAACAGATCTCACCCCAAAATATCCTGATCTGAATAATGGACCTGCATACGACATTTGCCTGATATGCCTTTCTTTCCTACTATTATTATTGTTAATTAGTTGTAATCGTTACCAGTATCACATAACAATCTCTTCATAAAAGGGCTGGCGTGTTACAATTGAATTTGATATATGTCAACGATACGTAGCATTATTAAGAACCTGGAGCCGGAATTCTTGTTATGTCGCTGTTAAAATGGTTAGCATAAGCATATAACCTACTGGGTACACTAGGGTAGACAGGAATGGAGGCCAGCTACATTGTTAACATTGATGAGCAATGCATCAAAAAGGCAATTATCTACTTTAGTCATGTTAATTCTGGCGCATTAATTCAACACAGTTGCCAGATAGAGACTATAGTACTTCCTGTTTCAATTTAGTCAGATATTTTAGGTAGCAAACATGCAGACTCCGCACATCCTTATCGTCGAAGACGAATTAGTAACACGTAATACGTTAAAAAATATTTTTGAAGCGGAAGGCTATGATGTTTCTGAAGCGACCGATGGCGCTGAGATGCATCAGATTTTAGCAGATAATGACATTAACCTGGTCATTATGGATATCAACCTTCCTGGTAAAAATGGTTTATTGCTTGCTCGCGAACTCCGCGAACAGGCTAATGTCGCACTGATGTTCCTCACTGGGCGTGATAACGAAGTAGATAAAATTCTGGGCCTGGAAATTGGCGCAGATGACTACATCACCAAGCCATTTAACCCGCGTGAACTGACTATCCGTGCACGTAATCTGTTATCACGCACCATGAATTTACCGGTAATCAGTGAAGAACGCCGCAGCGTAGAGAGCTACAAATTTAATGGCTGGGAACTGGATATTAATAGCCGTTCTCTGGTGAGTCCACAGGGTGACAACTACAAACTGCCGCGTAGTGAATTCCGCGCTATGCTGCATTTCTGTGAAAACCCAGGTAAAATTCAGTCCCGTGCTGAATTACTGAAGAAAATGACCGGCCGCGAACTGAAGCCACACGATCGTACTGTCGATGTGACTATCCGTCGTATTCGTAAACATTTTGAATCAACACCAGACACTCCAGAAATTATTGCCACTATCCACGGTGAAGGTTATCGCTTCTGCGGCGATTTACAGGATTAACTGGCAGAACTTTCTCTCTCAGCATACAGACAGCTGTCTGTATGCTGAATAACGTCACTCAGAGATGTTATTCAGTTAATACCGCTCCAGGCTTTCAGTTACTCAACGCAACAGATGCCTCAATAACTTTGTTATATGCTTGTGCAACAGCCACCCCCCCTAGTGAGCTTGATGATTTTATTCCATTGAATGACAATGGCTTAAAATTTCCCTCGGTCATAAAGCCAAATACTGAATAAGCTTCATTGAAAGAATGACCACCGCTGTAGCTAAGCCACGATGCGGTCGCGAGTTTGGCTTCATCAAGAGGAAAATTATCATCCCGTAACCGCAGATACTGAAACAGAAAATGTAAAACGTTAGCGGAACCGGAAATGCCGATACCAATCGCCCTTTCGTTAGCTAAAGCGGCAGCATCATGTTCAGTTAATGCGACTCCTGCACTTGGGCATAAATACTCATCGATGGGACGGATTCCAAATCCCGGGTTACCTTCATTTTTAGCAGGGTGATATTTTTGCCAGGGAAGAAGCAATCCATAAGCCGTCGTAAATGAACTTTTTTTTTCACTCAAAGGTTTGAGAAATTGCCTTTGTGGCATAATTTTATTTATATAGTGTTTTGTTGCTATATTCTTTATATCACGAGTCCCCTCAGATAAAACAATATATTTTACAGCTACAGACAATATTAAAGGAACAGAGTTCGTTCCTTTAAATTCAATCATGTCAATAAAACATGGTGGCTTCTTATTAACAATGAATCTATTGGCATGATATAAAGAAGAACGCCATAATGGTGGGTCTTTACACATGTTTTTTGCCACTTCGGTACAAAGAGCAATTTGTTGATGTTCAGACATATTTGAGAAATTATCCAGAATAAATTCACTAACAATATCACGTACTTTTAGCATTCCGGAATCAGGGTTATGAATAATATATTTTGAAAGTTCTGTTTCAAATAGTCGTCCATAGTAATTATCATTTCGTTTAGTGACAAAGAAGTCTTTTTCTAATGTATCGACAATGCTATCAATTTCAAGAATGATACTTTTAGATTCACTGATTTTTATTTTTATTAATTCAACCGTATTGTAAAGTGATTGCTTAGATAATGATCCATCCAGCCAGGTAGATTTAATCAACTCTTCTATCTCATGCTTATTGACTAGCTCAACACCCGCTTTATTTATTAACCCACCAATATCAATAATAGTTTCACCTGGCGTCCTGATACGTTCCTTCATTATCTGCGGCGTTTCAGCCAATGGTTTTATTCTGTTTTTAATCAATAGATTAAACTGTTTCCTGGTAATATCCTTACTCATTATGGAGGTTATTTCTCCAGTACTATTAAATTCTATTTTCCCTTGGAATTTTTGTACTGTTTTAGGATGGATGGTTATGCCAATCAACCGCGAATATTCTTGAAAATCCATTTTCTCATTTTTTATTTTATTAAAAAAACGGTTAAAAAAACCATTCCCTCTTGATTTTATTGGTTGGTTTATTGTAGAAAATGATGACCCTGGAGAGTTTTGTATTTTTATTATTGTTTGTACTGAGTCATCACTATGATTTAATTTCAGATTCTTATTAATATCCTGTTGTATTCGTTCCGGATATAATTTCAACATCAATAACACCTCACTTTATATTTATTAGCATATATAGCTATAATTACTCATGAGCAAATATTTATCATATTGATAGTTATGATTATATCAAAAATCAATGAATTATACAGTCAGTACAGAATCGTTCATCTGAGAAGTCACTGCGCAGATAAAAAGACGAATAGATATTATTATCATCAGTTATGACAATTTTAATTTAAAAAAGCACCCCGCTAAAATCTACTCTTTATCAGGGTGCCTGTTATTCAGATATCAATTACTCCAGGGAATAATTGGCACCGCACTCAGTGCATTTTTTGGCGAACCATCAATAATTTTATCTGAATAGCTCAGGTAAATAAGTGTATTACGCTTAGCGTCGTAAAACCGCACTACTTGCAGCTTTTTAAAAATAAACGAAGTACGCTGGCGGAATACGACATCGCCATCTGATTTACCCTTCTTAATTTTATCCGCTAGCTCAATCGGCCCCACTTGCTGGCAAGAAATCGCAGCATCTGAGGTATCTTCAGCCAGGCCCAATCCGCCTTTGATCCCGCCAGTTTTAGCCCGACTGATATAGCAAGTGACATTTTTGATATCAGGATCATCAAAAGCATCAATAACAATTTTATGATCGGGCCCTAATAGCTTAAATGCAGTATCCACTGAGCCAACTTGTTCAGCAAAAGCCAGTGAACTGCACACCATCAAACTTCCAAAAATCGCTAATGCCTTAAGATTCATAGTATTACCATAGTTTATTCTTTTTAGATATGCGTTAGATATAGTAAAAAATTCTTTAATTAACAATAGTCCTTATCAGATTTTTATTGATCCAAGTAAAGAAGCACATCTTGTTAAACAAAAGTTGCCCCGAAAAAAGCAGAAAAAATGCTATCATCCACCTCCTTTAGTCAGGTCACTGTCAGGTTAAGGATAAGAGGTTTTTATGGATCAAGCAGGGATCATCCGTGATCTACTCTCCTGGCTGGAAAGCCATCTGGATAAGCCACTCTCAATTGATAATGTGGCAGCCAGAGCCGGATACTCCAAATGGCATTTACAGAGAATGTTTAAAGAAGTAACGGGACAAGCTATTGGGGCTTATATTCGTGGCCGCCGTCTGTCAAAATCGGCTGTTGCTTTACGCCTGACGGCACGTCCTATACTTGATATCGCCTTACAGTATCGTTTTGACTCGCAGCAAACATTTACTCGCGCCTTTAAAAGACAATTTGCTCTGACGCCTGCTTTCTATCGACGATCTGCTGACTGGAGTGCTTTTGGTATCTGCCCGCCGTTACAGCTGGATGGCTTCACCCCACCAGAGGCAAAATTTATTACCTTGCCAGAAATTCATCTGACCGGTACAACCCGTAGCTACAACTGTACTCTGGAAGAAATTTCAGATTCTCGTCATGAAATGCGCCTTCAGTTCTGGACTAAATTCCTGAGTCATTCCCCTAAAATACCCAAAGTGCTGTATGGGCTACATGATGTTCAGGTGAGTAACGAAAAAGATGATGAGCAAGAAATTTTTTATACCACAGCGCTGATGACAGAGAATGTCACCGCAGCATTACCTGATGCGCATCCGGTGCTGCTAAAAGGTGGCGATTATGTTCAGTTTGACTATCAGGGCCCAGTGACTGGGTTTCAGGAGTTTATCCTGACGCTTTATGGTACCTGTATGCCGATGCTTAATCTGACGCGTCGGCAGGGGCAGGATATTGAATGCTTCTTCCCGGAAAAAGATGTCAGGGACGAGAAACCACCTACGGAGATCCGTTGTGAGTACCTCATCCCAATAAAGCGTTAGCGCTGAAGTTCATCAAGAGCAGGGGCATCAAGATGCGCGGTGTCGCCTGCGGTTTCGACAACCCAGCCAGGAGCCAGCCATGAACTTTCCTGGTAATCCAGGCGTGAAATAGAACAGTTACGCAGACGTAAACGCCGTTCAGCCGATGCGGGTAAACCAAGAATAGTACTGATAAGACAGCCCAGAGCCATCCCATGACTGACCAGTAACGGACGGCTACCAGCAGGAAGTTCAAGGCACGCACTCAGCGCCCCATTCATGCGGTTACCCATCTCAAGCATGCTTTCACCTTCAGGAATACGTCCGTCAGGGGAGCCATCTACCAGACTACGGCGCCAACCCTCTTCTTCTGCGGTCAGCGAGTCCAACAGGCGACGTTCGAGTACTCCCATATCCAGCTCACGCAAGCGCGGGTCAAGAACCACCGTTAAACCACAAGCCGCCGCAATAATTTCAGCCGTTTGCTGGGTTCTTCCTAAATCGCTGGAAATAATATGGGTAATATTAAGCTCTTTAGCACGTCTGGCGACGAGCCGGGCCTGGTGTTCTCCATGCTCCGTCAATGCACTGTTTGACTGGCCTTGAAGACGACGTTCTGCGTTCCAGAGCGTTTCACCGTGACGAACAAGGTATACCTGTGCCATGCGTTTTATCCGTTATACTACGATGTAAAATATGAGAGGTTCTTATCTATTATGTACCATGTAGCCTGTGCGACAACCAATCCTGCTAAAATTCAGTCAGTTTTGCTGGCCTTCACTCATATTTATGGTGACGATTCGTGCCATATAGAGTCTGTTGCTGTAGACAGTAATGTCCCGGAGCAACCTTTCGGAAGTCAGCAAACTAAAACTGGCGCACAAAACCGTGTCAATAATGCTCGTAAATTAAAACCTGATGCTGATTTCTGGGTTGCTATTGAAGCCGGTATTGATGAAGGAAGCACCTTTAGCTGGGTAATTATCGAAAATGCCCACCAGCATGGTGAGGCTCGTTCTGCTACCTTACCCCTGCCTGAGGTTATTCTACAAAATGTCAGTACAGAAAACACCCTCGGTATGGTGATCTCCCGGTACAGTGGAATCGAAAAAATTGGCCGTAAAGAAGGTGCCATAGGGATATTTACCGCAGGTCACCTCACCCGCAGTAGTGTCTATTATCAGGCGGTGATGCTGGCGCTCAGCCCATTCCATAATGAGATTTATCGCCGTTAGGAAGTTTCGCTATTGGGTTTAAATACAGACAGCCAATGAACATTAATAAATGACTGTCTGATCGCCAATCATACATTAAGCCGCAACAAATAAGTCTATAAAATTTTTCTTAATAATTGTCTTATTTTTATTAAGAAAATACATATTGATATTTATTTTTATATCACGACCATTCAATTTAAACGGGCTTTTTTTAATGTCATTGAGATCCTCAGGAGTGGATTCCTTTGTTGATCTACAAATGATACCTATCGCCTCACCACGTTCGATACTGGAACGATAATTCATAATATCATGGGCAATAATGACCTCTGTGTTTTTATTGAGATTATTATTTTTAAATATTTCTTCGCACCAATTAATTTGTATATTACTTAAATAACCCGATAACAAACCCGATATGATAATTTTATTGACATTATTACCCCTCTGTTTTCCTTTTAGGATATTGATGCCCATACCCGTATAGGTAAAACATGTCACCAGGTTTTCATCAAATAACAAATCATTATTCGACAATATAATATCTGTGTTTGTTAATAATTTAGCCGTAATATCACCATAAAAATAATTACATGTCAGAGTCTCAATGGCATCGACATTAAAAAATGAGGATTCAGAGATGAAATCAACGGTACCAAACTCAACGCTAATATTAAATTTGTTTTTTTTATCTGCTTTTCTAATGCTATGACACTTACTTAAATAAACATTCTCCAGATTGGCCATATCATTATAATAAGGCAATATGGCATTATATATCGCCTCCCCTTCCTTAGTTAAACTGATACCATCTCTTCCTCTCAGAAACAGACTGCAACCTATTTTGTCTTCAAGTATTCTAATCCTTCTGGACAAAGGTGATTCAGTAATAAAAAGCTGTCTGGCACTGTCTTTCATTGATTTATTATTTGCGGTAACGATGAATGAACGTAGCAGATTTGAAATAAACATAAGTATTCCTTTTTTAGATTACTCAATTATTCGTTATTTTCATCCCTGACGTGGATACACTATACATTTTCATTTGAGATAATAAGTTTACTACCGCAGATAACATCCTTATTAAATGAACATATTATTCATTATTAAAAATGTTGAATACCCAGAAAAGCCCCTACATTTTTCTAATATACAGGACAGACGTGTTGCTCACCCTGAGAATAAAAACATCAGGTTATAAAATTTAGATGCTGTTAGTAACATCACTGATAAAACCGAATTCAATCAGC
Organism: Klebsiella sp. BIGb0407; assembly: GCF_024807845.1. Classification (GTDB taxonomy): domain Bacteria; phylum Pseudomonadota; class Gammaproteobacteria; order Enterobacterales; family Enterobacteriaceae; genus JGM124. Next base: position 113,788 of record NZ_JANUEQ010000006.1, on the reverse strand, counting down.
ATCAAAACCATTTGGTTTTTTGTTTATTTACAGGCTCTATCTTGAATACCATGTGAACAAAAACAAGTCAAATAAATCCAAATATTTTCTGCAGGCATCAAGATAAATGGCCTGTAAAAGCAGGTATCATCCACGACGGTGCCTGTTATCTAGAATTGACTGGCGCTGAGTCCGTTCAGCAATGAGATTTACGTTGTTAACGCAGTTTAAGGCGCTTTGTCATTTTGCAGTAAAACTTGCTCAAGCCAAGTACGCAACTCAGGAGGCGCAGACTTAAGACTGTTTGAGCCGCGGGTAATAGTTGCAATACCTGCGCCCAGCTCGTTTTTCAGTTCACGCTGGCTCAGGCTACCACGCAGTAGTTCTTCAATAATACGAACACGCGTGCCCAGAGCTGTACGTTCATCTGGCGTCAAAAATAGAGTCAAAAACGGCAGATGGAGCTGGTTGTCGAAACTTTGTTGCATCAGTTCAACGAAACGAAGCCACTCCTGGTTACTTTGTTCGGCCTGTTCCGCTGAATATTGAGAGAGCTGAGTCATATTAGGCCACCATACTATTTAACTAGTACGGTAGCATAACATAATCTTCTCGTAATCAATAACGCCGTTGCCACTCATTCTCAGCCATTATCTGATATGGCTGTCCGAGAAAATAGCGATAGTAAGCATCATAGGCGAGGACATTCTTCACATAACCGCGCGTCTCAGAAAACGGAATACTTTCGATAAAAGCGATGGCATCTATTCTGCCAGCACTGTTACCCAGCCAGGTATTAACTCGTCCCGGACCGGCATTGTAAGCAGCGGCTGCAAAGATACGGTTGTTTTCAAATCGTCCGAAAACATGTTGCAAGTAGGAAGTACCGATATTGATATTGGTCAGCGGATCCAGTAACTGAGCCGGATTGCTATAGCCAGTAATGTTGAATATTTTTACGGTATCTTTTGCCGTTGCTGGCATCACTTGCATTAGCCCACTGGCACCGACAGGAGAACGAACTTTCGGGTTCCATGCACTTTCCTGACGCGCTATCGCCATCGCAAAACTTTGTGAAACCGTTTTATCTTTTAGAAAACCGGCGAATAATTCTTTATAAGCCAGCGGGAAACGCTCTTCGAGATGATCCCATAACTTACCGGCTATCGTTGCCTGTACACTCAGATCCCACCAGTCCTGATCGAAAGCGTACCGTGCCAGTCCGGCTTGTTCCTGGGGAGTACGGCTGGTTATTAAATTTGCCCATTCACTACGGGCAGTATTGTCTAACCCCCAGAACATTAACTCACGTACTCTCGCCATTTCAGGACCTTGCACTAAGGTAGGATCCGCTTTACCGGCATTATCAACACGCAGACTATACTTCTCACCTAAACGTTGTGCCGCTACCATCGGATAGAAGCCACGCTGCTGCATCAGCGCTCTTAAGATCTCCTTCGCATCTTTATCACGCCCGCGTTCCAGCAACAAATCGGCTTGCCAGTAACGCCACTCATCTTTCTCCTTGGCTTCCATTGGCAGGCGTGCCAGCCAGGTATTCAGACCATTACTGTCTCCTGAGCCTAATGCCATACGAACCCGGCGTTCAATCAGAGTGGTCGATCCCGACCGCATAATCACTTTATCACGCCATTCCGCCTGCTCTGGTGTCGCGTCATTTCCCATCAGCCGCCAGGCAATAATATCATTCAGTTCCTGAACCTGCTCTTCGGTGAACTTCTGGGCCGTTTGCAGCGCCGGGATAATCAGACGTGCATTATCAACATCAAGTCGTGCCAGCTGGCTGAAAGTCGTTATCACCGCCTGACGGGTGAAATCGGTGGGTGTGGTATTGCGTGCAAAATCCAGAACCGTAGTGGGTTTCTTTTGCAGATCAATAATAGCCGTCGTCAAGGCGAGATCGGTGGCAGGTAATTGCTGTGCCAGTGAGGTAACCAGCGTACTGTTCCCGCCTTTCATTGCCAGACGTATACGTTCCATAAAAACATCAAGTGGCTGCTGGCCTGAGGCACGCCAGGCAGAGAATAATCTGTCGCAACTTGCTGGCAGATTTCGGCCTGTCAGCCACAGTGTTTTGGCTCCCTCCCAGGCAGCAGCTGTGTCACCGGTATTCCACTTAGCATTGTAGTAATTACACTGCGCATCGACCGTAGTCGGCGGCTGCGGACTGAAAGCCAGTAATCCACGCCAGTCCTGGCGACGAGCCAGTTCATTAACAAAACGCGGAACCAGATTCCGGGCGGGCGGTAATGTGGGGTGGGCCTGAATAAACTGAGAAACAGCAATCGCCGGTTCATTCATTAAATTACCGGATAATTGCCGATATTCCAGATACGGATACAACGGATAGTCACGTAGTGTAGGCAGTAACTGCTCCACCACATTCATCTGTTTGTTGTCCCAGGCTTGTTTAATTTCTGAGTAGCGAATACGTTGTTCCGCTAAAGAGTCAGCGCGTACAGAGCCGCTCAACATAATAAGGCTGATGCCTGTAGCCAGACAATGCCATGCTATTTTTCTCGCTTTCAAGACCTGCTCTCCTCGTTTCTGACAACATCATGTCCGTGCAAAATTAATATACCCTAAATCATTCAAGTTGCCTGTAAACACCAGGTAAAGCTTGCCAGTCACAGCCATAGACCCGGTGATTTGCCATGTTTCGCCAAAGTAACGCTCAGGCAGGCCGGGGAAGGCTGGGATTAGTGCTTGAAAACAGCTACACTTCCCAATGATTATTCATCATCTTACTTCTTCATTAAGAGGCAAAGTCGCACTGTGGCTCAATTCGTTTATACCATGCATCGTGTCGGCAAAGTTGTCCCGCCGAAACGCCATATTTTAAAAAATATTTCGCTCAGTTTTTTCCCGGGTGCCAAAATCGGCGTACTGGGACTGAACGGTTCCGGTAAATCCACACTCTTACGTATTATGGCGGGTATCGATACCGATATTGAAGGTGAAGCTCGCCCACAGCCAGGTCTTAAAATTGGTTATTTACCACAGGAACCTCAGCTGAATCATGAACACACTGTTCGTGAGTCAGTCGAAGAGGCGGTATCTGAAGTGGTTAACGCTCTGAAGCGTCTGGACGAAGTCTATGCCCTGTATGCCGCACCTGATGCTGACTTTGATAAACTGGCAGCAGAGCAAGGCAAACTCGAAGAGATAATCCAGGCTCATGATGGCCATAATCTGAATGTTCAGCTGGAACGTGCTGCAGATGCACTGCGTTTACCAGACTGGGATGCCAGCATTGCCACCTTATCAGGGGGTGAGCGTCGCCGTGTTGCACTGTGCCGACTGCTGCTGGAAAAACCAGATATGCTGCTGCTGGACGAACCAACGAACCACTTGGATGCTGAATCCGTGGCATGGCTGGAACGCTTCCTGCACGACTTTGAAGGTACCGTTGTGGCAATTACCCACGACCGCTACTTCCTCGACAACGTCGCCGGTTGGATCCTCGAGCTTGACCGTGGGGAAGGTATTCCATGGGAAGGTAACTACTCTTCATGGCTTGAGCAAAAAGATCAGCGTCTGGCACAGGAAGCTTCTCAGGAAGCCGCTCGTCGTAAGTCAATAGAGAAAGAGCTGGAGTGGGTTCGTCAGGGTGCAAAAGGACGTCAGTCTAAAGGTAAAGCACGTCTGGCACGTTTTGAAGAACTCAACAGTACTGAGTACCAGAAACGTAACGAAACCAACGAACTGTTTATTCCACCGGGCCCACGCCTGGGGGATAAAGTCGTTGAAGTTAGCAACCTGCGTAAGTCTTACGGCGACCGCCTGCTGATTGATGACCTCTCCTTCTCAGTACCGAAAGGAGCGATTGTCGGCATCATCGGTCCGAACGGTGCCGGTAAATCTACTCTGTTCCGTATGATGTCAGGCCAGGAACAAGCAGATAGCGGTACTATTGATCTGGGTGAAACCGTAAAACTGGCTTCGGTCGATCAGTTCCGTGATTCGATGAACAACAGCAAAACTGTCTGGGAGGAAGTTTCTGGCGGGCTGGATATCATGCGGGTCGGTAACACTGAAATGCCAAGCCGTGCTTATGTCGGACGCTTTAACTTCAAAGGCGTTGATCAGGGTAAACGCGTTGGCGAATTGTCCGGTGGTGAGCGTGGTCGTCTGCATCTGGCGAAACTGCTGCAAGTCGGTGGCAACATGTTACTGCTCGATGAGCCCACCAACGACCTGGATATCGAAACCTTACGCGCGCTGGAAAACGCCCTGCTTGAGTTCCCTGGCTGTGCCATGGTTATCTCGCACGACCGTTGGTTCCTTGACCGTATCGCAACGCATATCCTCGACTACCAGGATGAAGGGAAAGTTGAATTCTTCGAAGGTAACTTTACCGAATACGAAGAGTACAAAAAACGTACCCTGGGTGCTGATGCCCTGGAACCTAAGCGTATCAAGTACAAACGTATTACGAAATAATAGTTAAATTAATCTAATGACTAAAAGCAGAAAACTATCCTCTGCTTTTAGTCATAAAATATAACCTTGATATACAATAATTATTATTGTTTCAATCAGATATTTCAGGACCTGGTAAACCACCAGCGATCACCATTATCATACCTCGACATAGTAACTTCTGAATTATTCTTTTCAAGATAATCAATCATCATTAAAAAAGCATCATATTTTTTAGTTTTCATCAGAGTATAATGAAAATTAATTTCTTTAGGTTTTAGTTTAGTTAACCTCGTATGTGCACCTTTATTTTTTGCAGAAATTATTGTTCTTGCAAAATTAATATTCTCATCACTATCAAGGGCAAGTCGAAATGCAGAGTCACTACTCTTTAATACCGCTGCACGAAAAAAATCCACTATTTGCACAATGTCACATCCTTATAATATATACGCTATTTCGTTCTTATAACTGTTTCCTTCGCGAAAATTTCACTGGTTAATATACATCATTATTTAATATGTACTTACCTTCGCAACTTAACCCCATAGCTGCACTATAATAGCCAGGGTAGTATCTGGCTGATTCCATTGCTTTAATATAATCAATCTTATCTAAAAAGCTGCCATACTGCCTTACTTTTAGTAACGTATAATAATAATCAGTATCTTTAGAATGTAATTTGGCTAATCGAGAATGTGCATTTTCACTTTTAGCAGATATTATTCTATTTGCAAAATCTACATTCTTAGGGCTGGCAAGAGCAAGTTGAAATGCAGAGTAACTACTATTTAAAACTGAAGCACGAAAAAACCCCATGGTTTGCAACATAGTATATCCTTATAATATAAATTAAAAATGAAATTATTTCTTAATATTACATTCCTATGACATGAAAAAATTAATATATTCTTCCCTGTCATCGTCAGGAAAGATTAATTTATACCCTGATAATATTCTACAATAAAACATCAATATGATAATTAATAATAAAATAACTCTTTTATCGCTCAATGATTTATTCGAAATTATTAATATGTGTAAATATAGTACTTTGTTGTATTCTAAATTTATTATTCTATTACAGTGATTGTCGAAACTTTATTGCGAGTCTGACATTGGTTGCAGATCTACATAACCAGATGAGAACTAGCTGTAAGCCGCCACCTGCCAAATAACGATTTAATGACCTGTGGATCTCACACACGTTAACTGAGTCACATTTTATTAACATTGCCTTCATACCCTCTTGACTAACCGCTGCTGTTTCATGAAACTCAAACAAAAGTAAAACGTTTTACTTTTTTAATCGAACGTCGCGGTATCTATGTATTTTCCGTGATATTTCAGGATGTTGTAACACTACTGGGATAGATCATGAAACACGTTGAAGAATACGATAACTCACTGGCTGGCACCAGTGCCACGCCGAAACATCCTGAGCCAGAAATATCAGCGCTGGCCAGTGGAGCTATAAGAAAAGCACAAATGAGGTTAATGCCACTGATCCTGATGATGTATCTGTTGGCGTTTATCGACAGATCCAATATCGGCATGGCGGCATTAACCATGAATACCTATTTGGGTCTGACGCCACAGCAGTTTGGTTTTGCCGTCGGGATATTTTCTTTTGGTTATATCCTGTTTGAAATCCCCAGTAATGTCTTGCTGGAACGCTATGGCGCTCGTTTCTGGTTAGCCAGGATAATGGTTACCTGGGGCCTGATTTCGATGGCAATGGCTTTCGCCCAGGGAGTGGTCAGTCTGAGCATATTACGCTTTCTGTTAGGGGTAGCTGAGGCAGGACTGGCGCCTGGAATTGTTTTTTATCTTACAACCTGGTTCCCAAAGAAAGAGCTGGCCAAAGTCTTTTCCATCTATTACCTGGGCGTCCCACTTGCAGCGATTATCGCTAACCCATTATCCGGTTTTATTCTTGATAACTTCCGTGATGTCGGCGGGCTACAGAGCTGGCAATGGTTATTCTTAATCGAAGGCTGCCCGCCGGTTCTCTTAGCCATTGTTGTCTATCGCCATCTGACCGATAAACCGGCTAAAGCCACCTGGCTCACACCAGAGGAACGTCAGGCCTATCAGGACCTGATGGAAAAAGAGCAAAAAAATACTAAATCCCTCGGGCATTCTGGCCTGAAAGAAATGTTTAAAGACCGCCGGGTCTGGATCTTAGGTATGGCTTACTGCTTTACGGTAATTGGTTTAACCGGTCTCGGTTTCTGGATGCCTCAGTTTATCAAACGCTTTGAATACTCAGATACCCTGGTCGGACTGCTCGGTACTATTCCCTATATTGTGGGTGCGTTTGTGATGTGCTGGTGGTCAAGACGCTCTGACAGAGCCAACGAACGTACCTGGCATTTTATTCTGCCTTCCATCGTCTTTTCCGCAGGATTCGTGATAGCCGCTGTCAGCGATTCACCGGTGATATCGATGCTGGGGTTGACCATTTCGACTGCCGGAATGCTGTCATGTGTTCCGGTGTTCTATACCTTACCGGCTTCTTTCCTGACCAACCAGGGGGCTGCGGGTGGTCTGGCGCTGATTAACTCGATTGGCAATATCGGCGGATTCTTTGGTCCCTTCCTGGTGGGGCTCACTATCTCTCTTACCGGTAAATCACAGAACGGTCTCTATCTGTTATCGATTCTGGTACTGGTTTCCCCTCTGATGATTTACCTCCTGAGTCGAAGTCGTAGTCAGGTTGCTGGCTGGCGTTAAATTCAACACATTCACCATACATTACATATCTTTAGGAGTAGAAAATGAACTTAGCAGCATTATTAGCTGAACGTGCCTGTGCCGTAAAATCAGGATCTGCCCAACCGGTTCGCGTCGGTATCGTCGGAGCCGGAAAATTCGGGTCGATGGTTCTGGCCCAGTTGCGTCATCTTGATGGCGTCCAGGTGGTTGCCGTTGCCGACCTTGATACCACTAAAGCCCGCGCCGCACTCGCACGTGTCGGCTGGCCGGAACATCAGTACCAGGCGCTGAGTATCGAAGCGGCGCTACGCAATGGTACAACCTGTGTGGTGGAGGATGCAGAGCTCCTGTTCCGCGCCGAACAGATCGACTGTATTGTTGAAGCAACGGGACATCCACTGGCAGGTACCCGCCATGCACTGAGTGCCGTTGAGCAGGGTAAACATGTGGTGATGGTGAACGTTGAAGCCGATGTGCTATGCGGCCCGTTGATTGCTGAGCGCGCCCGCCAAAATGGTGTGATTTACAGCATGGCCTATGGCGATCAGCCCGCGATTATCTGTGAGTTAGTGGACTGGGCTCGAGCCTGTGGCTTTGAAATTACCGCCGCCGGTAAAGGGATGAACTTTGAACCTCGCTATCGCTATTCCACTCCCGATACCGTCTGGGGATTCTTTGGCTGGAGCGATGAAGAGGTCAAAGCGGGTGACTTCAACCCGAAAATGTATAACTCCTTCACTGATGGCACCAAAGCCGCTATTGAAATGGCAGCCGTGGCAAACGCCACCGGGCTGGACTGTCCCGATAATGGCCTGGCTTTCCCACCTGCTGGCGTACATGACCTGGCACGCGTATTTTCACCAGAGGCCGATGGCGGACGATTGAGCCGCAGTGGTCTGGTCGATATTGCCGCCAGCCAGGAACCAGATGGCCGTGAAGTTCTTAACAATATTCGCTACGGTGTATTCGTGATCTTTAAAGCGCGCGATGAATACAGTCGTGCCTGTTTTAAACAATACGGATTGCTGACTGACCCCACCGGCTGGTATGCCTCTATGTGGCGGCCTTTCCATCTTATCGGGCTGGAAACCAGCATCAGTATTCTTTCTGCGGTACTGCGTGGTGAAGCGACCGGTTCACCGCTGAGTTTCCGCGGAGATGCGGTGGCTATCGCCAAGCGCGATCTTAAAGCGGGTGAAATGCTGGATGGCGAAGGCGGATTCACCGTCTGGGCTGACGCGTTACCCGCCAGTATCAGCGTTGCTCAGGATCTGCTACCTATGGGTCTGGCACATCATGTTCGTCTGGTCAAAGATGTAGCAAAAGATAAGCCAGTTCGTTTCTCCGACGTACACTTTGATAATAATCTCGATATCGTTGAGCTGCGTAAGCAAATGGTTAGCCTGGCAGGTATCTAAACAACAAAATTCCTCGCGATGACGAAAGTTATCGCGAGGAATGTCAGGAGAATAACATGACATCACAAAAGCGTATCGGATTAGTCGGCACCGGGCTAATGGGCCAGCCAGTCGCTCGTCGTCTGGCCGCTGCGGGTTATGCTGTAACCGTATGGAACCGCTCTGAGAATAAAGCCCGGGAACTGAAAAAATATGGTGTGACAATCCTGACCTCTCCCGCCCAACTGGTGGCAGAGTGCGAGGTGATTATCTGCCTGTTAAGCGATGAGCATGCCTGCAATGAGGTTCTGTTCAATGAATCAACCCTCAAGGCTATCGCGCAAAACAGTACCCTCATTATGATGAGTACTCTGTCACCTGAAATCGTTATCGGGCAACAGAAAAAAGCGTCCGCAGTACGCGTCAATTACATTGATATGCCGGTCTCAGGCGGGACTCGCGGGGCTGAAAATGGCACCCTGTCGCTGATGGCTGGAGGTAAAGCTGAACATATTGACTCGCTCCGACCTTTATTGTCGCATCTGGGCAAAGTCACTCGTGTCGGAGAGGTTGGTGCCGGCCAGCTAACCAAACTTGCTAACCAGATTATTGTGGCGGGTACGCTAAGCCTGTTGTCGGAAGCTTTTACTCTGGCACAACGTGGTGGAGCGGATCCGGTACGGGTACGCGAAGCATTGCTCGGTGGGCTTGCTGACTCCACCCTGCTACAGCAGCAAGGTGAACGTATGGTTTTGCACGATTTTACCGCGCGTGGCCCGGCAAAATGGCAGCTTAAAGATACGCGCAGCACTGTGGCACTGGCACAACAGCTGGGCCTGACCTTACCCGTCACTGAAACCGTTAATACCCTGTTCAGTCAGATGATTGAAGCGGGCGACGGAGAACTCGATCACTGCGCCATTATCAGGCAAATCCAGCGTCTGAATAACCTGCCTACTTAATACAGGCCACACTCTCCCGCTTAATCAGAATACTGTTAAGCTCACATGGCGTTGGGCTTTCAGCGGAAAGGCTTGCCAGAGCTTTATCCGCAAGCTCTGCCAGAGGGTGTTTAATAACGCTAATAGACGGGTTTAACAATCGGCTCCAGTGGCTGTCGTGATAAACAATCAGCGACAGATCCGCTGGAATACTGAGGTTAAGTTCCCGAATTCGCGACACAATCATTGGCGCGATCGAGGTATTACCAATAATGACCGCTGTAGGTGGTTCTGGTAGCGCGAGCAGTTCATCAAGCGCCTGGCTCGCGAGGGGATCGCGAAAATTCTTCACCACCGCGTACAGTGGATCCCAGTCGATCCCTAAGTCACTCAGCCCTTGCCGGAATCCTTTGAGTCTCTGAACAGAGGTCGAGGTATTTAGCGGACCACTAATCCAGCCAATACGCTGGTGTCCCTGCCCGACAAGATAAGTGGTCGCTTCACAAGCAGAGGCCTGATTGTTAAAACCCACCACCCGGGCCTGTTTCACCTCTTCCAGATAGCGATCGATAAAGACTACGGTAATTCCCATGTCCCCAATTGATTGCCACATATCGCTATTTTTGCTGGTTGGCGTGGCGATAATTGCCTGAACTCGCTTCTGCATCAGCATTTCCAGGCTCTCACGCTCAAGCTGTGGATCTTCCTGGGTAGTAACAAGGATAACGTTCATCGCCATTTCACTGGCGCGTCGGACAATAAGATCGGCAATTTCAGAGAAGAATTCGTTGGCGATATCAGCGACAACCAGACCAATAGTGTTATTCAGGCGGCTTTTTAGCTCACGCGCGGCGCTCTGCGGGCTGTAATTCAGAGTTTGAATAGCATTCAGTATACGCAGGCGGGTCTGTTCAGATACAGAACCGGTTCCCGGATTCAGAACCCGGGAAACAACTCCGATAGAGACTTCAGCCAGAGCAGCAACATCCTTAATGGTACTCTTCTTTTTAACAGTCAATCTGGCTCCCGATATCACGAATAGATGGTGCGCTCAAAGGACACGCCTCAATCTGCGTTGAGCATCTTTTTCACAAGCTCGACACAGCGCAGGAAACGGGAATCATAGTCAGATTCTTCGACATGAATAAAATCGACATTGTTTTCTTTAAGCATCTCGACCAGCAGGTTCTGAAACTCTTTTCTGTCAATATCACTTCCCAGACTGCGTAAACCATCCGCTACCCAGGGCGTGTTATTTTCCAGTAAGATAACCAGATCAAAAGGATATTCGTCGATCATCGCCTGAACAAAGGGGTGCTCACGACCTTCATATTTTTTGCAGAAGGCCTGAGTGGTGACAAAGTCAGTATCGATAAAGGTCACTTTACTGGCATGTTTTACCGCAAAGTCGATGTACTGCGCCTGCCCGATGGCTATCTTGTCATAGTCAGAATACTGCAGGGCCATTTCATCGCCACCGAGGTGGGAAAAGACATAGTCACGTCCATATTCCCAGGCACTGGTGGTATTAAATATATTGGCGAGTTTATTGACCATCCATGACTTACCGCTCGATTCCCCGCCGAGAATGGCCACGGTACGGACAAAGAAAGGTTTTACTTCGGTCGGGATATATTCCCAGTAGCGGAAGGGATCTTCGCGGATTTGTGCACCGCTGATATTCATAAAGGTGCGTTTAGGATCAATCAGGACGGTTTCAATCCCCAACTGCTTAGTAAACTGTGCGGCATCACTCTCTTCCGAGGTGTAGATACAGTCAGGGACAATGCCTTTACTTTCCATAAAGGCTTTAACCCCATGGCTCCAGACATCCCAGCCATGAGGATAAGGCTCCATTCCTTCTTCGTTAAAGGAATGGATGCGAATATTTTTTTGATATTTAAAGGTCTGTAGTAACCAGCGCAGACGATCGCCGGTGGTCGGCTGCTGTGACATCGCGCTGTCATCAAACAACGCCCGGTCACGAGGTTCATCATAACCCATGATGATATGGAGCTCGTCCACCTGGCTACAGGCGCGCTGGATAAGGTAAATATGGCCGGTATGGAGCGGGTAGAACTTACCGAATACCACGCCAATTTTTTTATCACGACGTGGAAACTCCAGCCCCAGGAAACGGTGCAAAGCTTCAAGCTTCTGTGCGCTCGGGCTTTTGATTTTCGCATTTAACAATTGGCTGAGGTAGCCTTTCGTCATCCCACTGGCATCCGCCACCTGCTGTAGTGTACTACCCTGTTGACGAATCGCTGTCTTGATATAGTCGAATGACGACATACGCTGCCTCCCAATGGCCGGGGTCCGGACAAACCTTTTCCAGACTTGCAAAATTCAAAGAAATCAGAATATTGATTTCATAAGCAGTGAAAATCTATACCCCAAATAATAGGGGTGAACGAACGCAGCCAACGTACAGGCAACTTGAAGTATGACGGGTATAATTATAAATCGTCAAACACCGAAAGTGCATCAGCCAGTTTTTTGACCGGGAAAATCTGCATGCCTTCAGGTATTTTTTTAGGCACATTGGCCTGGGGTACTATCGCCCGTTTAAACCCATGTTTTGCCGCTTCAGCAATACGTTCCTGGCCACTCGGCACCGGGCGAATTTCACCCGCCAGCCCGACTTCACCAAACACCACTAAGTCATGTGGCAGCGCGCGGTTACGTAAACTGGATACCATCGCCAGTAACAGAGCGAGGTCAGCACTGGTTTCTGAGACTTTTACGCCACCGACCACATTCACAAAGACGTCCTGATCGGCCATCTGTAAACCACCATGGCGGTGTAATACGGCGAGCAATATAGCCAGACGGTTCTGCTCAAGCCCCACCGCTACACGACGCGGATTCGACATCATCGACTGATCCACCAAGGCCTGAATTTCGACCAGCAAAGGTCGGGTCCCTTCCCAGACCACCATGACGGAGCTGCCCGGTGTGACTTCATCCCCGCGGCTGAGAAAAATAGCGGAAGGATTACTGACTTCCCGTAATCCCTGCTCTGTCATCGCAAAGACGCCAAGCTCATTCACTGCACCAAAGCGGTTTTTATGACTGCGCAAGGTACGAAAACGGGAATCGGCATCACCGTCCAGCATTACGGAACAGTCAATACAGTGTTCCAGCACTTTCGGTCCGGCCAGCGAGCCGTCTTTAGTGACATGGCCGACCATAATAATGGCCACACCTTTGGTTTTCGCAAAACGCGTCAGATAAGCGGCGGTTTCACGCACCTGGGCCACGCTCCCCGGAGATGACTGAACATCCGCCATATGCATAACCTGAATGGAGTCAATCACCATCAGTTTAGGCTGCTCTTCCTCTGCAATCATGCAGATTTGTTCAATACTGGTTTCTGACAGCATATTCAAATGCCCGGTAGGCAAGCCAAGCCGATGGGCACGCATCGCCACCTGCTGCAATGACTCCTCCCCCGTGACATACAGCGTTTTCATCTGTTCGCTGAGTTTACACAGGGTCTGTAGCAGTAAGGTGGATTTACCCGCACCCGGGCTACCACCAATCAGAATGGCACTACCGGGGACCACGCCCCCGCCCAGTACCCGGTCAAACTCTTTAAATCCACTGCTAAAACGTGGTAGTTCTTCGAGACTTATCTCAGAAAGCTTTTGTACCCGACTAACACCGGCATTGCCCGCATAGCCCGATAACCGTTCATTACGAGCAACCTGAGGAGAGGCGGCAATGCGCACTTCGGTAATGGTATTCCATGCCTGACAGGCACTACACTGCCCCTGCCAGCGTGGATAATCAGCACCACACTCGTTACAGACAAATGCGCGTTTTGGAGCTTTTGCCACCTGAATACCTCTTAACCTTCTTCCTGAATCAGACTACCCGAGAGAATGCAGAATACGCCCATAAGAGATGCATGGCGAATGGTCACTTCCGTTTTCTCATTCACTTTAGGCTTAGCGTGATAAGCAATACCCAGACCTGCCGCTTTAATCATCGGTAAGTCATTAGCCCCGTCACCGACGGCAACGGTTTGAGCGGCGGGAATACCATATTCTTCAGCCAGCCTCTGCAAGGTTTCGGCTTTAAAATTGGCATCGACGATTTGCCCCAGTACTTCACCGGTCAGTTTACCGTCAAGGATCTCCAGTTCATTCGCCACGACAGCATTTAACTGAAGCTCATCACGTAAATATTCAGCAAAGTAAGTAAAACCACCGGAAGCAATAGCCACTTTCCAGCCCAGTGCCTGTAGTTTTGACACTAAAGAACCGAGACCCGGCATTAAGGGCAGTGTATCCCGCACCTGGCGTAAGATATTCGCATCTGCATCTTTGAGGGTGCCAACGCGTTCACGCAGACTGGCGGTAAAATCCAGTTCGCCGCGCATTGCCCGTTCAGTAATATCGGAGACTTTTTCTCCGGTACCGGCAAGTTTTGCGATTTCATCGATACATTCGATTTGAATCGCCGTTGAGTCCATATCCATCACCAGCAGACCAGGCGTGCGTAAATGAGGAATTTTACCCAACGGGGCAACATCCATACCCATTTGATGTGCTAGCTTAGTCGCACGCGGTGTCAGGGTTCCAGCCAGACGAATGACCTGGTAGTCCTCTATGCGCCAGGCGCTGACAATCACCATCGCTGCACCCAGCTTGGTCTGATATTTGGTCAGGCAGGATTTATCCAGATTCTGTCCATAGAGTAACCAGCCAGTACGTCCGGCACGGTAGTCCAGTGGCATGACTTCATCACCACTCAGTGAAAGCGGCAATCCTGGCCACAAAGAAACATCGTCAGGTAGGTCGCACCAGGTCAAACTATTTAGCATTACGGCTCCAGTATCAGGCAAGGGAGGGGTAAAAACACCGCATGAGGCTACCTTGTCCGCCCGGCTTCTGGCAACATTAATGTCAGCAATTTTCTAAAGGTGCATCATGTCACGAATGAAATTTAGATTTCGCATACATAAAGCAGTGATTGTCTTATTCTGCCTGGCGCTGTTAGTTGCCCTGATGCAAGGCGCTTCCTGGTTCAGTCGGGGGAGCCAGCAAGCACGTACCGTTCAGCTCGAAGAACTGGCGCGTACCCTGGCACGTCAGGTCGCCTTTAACCTTATTCCGGCCATGAAAACCGAGAGTCCGGACGAAAAGCGTATTGAACTGGCACTCAATACCCTGACCAAAGATAGCCGAATACTCGACGCCGCTGTCTACGATACTTCCGGTAACCAAATAGCGCGATCCGGGGAATCCATTAATGTCCGTGACAGGCTGGCCCTGGACGGGCCGAAAGCGGGCAGCTACTTCAATAAACAAATTGTCTCCCCCATTGAAGACAGCAGCGGACCTCAGGGCTATCTGCGCCTGACGCTCGATACCCATACACTTGCCACAGAAGCCAAACAGGTGGATAACACCACCAATATTTTACGTCTGATGCTTCTGCTGGCCGTTGCCATCGGCATTATTCTGGCCCGGACCTTACTCGGGGGAAAACGAACGCGCTGGCAGCAATCCCCTTTCTTGCTCACAGCAAATACTAAGGTAAAAGAAGAAGACGACGAAAAGCACTAATATGTCACTATTAGCTCAATGCCCCATCCTGTGGGTTCGTTCTGTTTCACTCTTTTTGAGAAAAGGATCTCTGTTATGTCCAGCTTGCGTTTACTGATTTCTGACTCGCACGACCCCTGGTTTAATCTCGCTGTTGAAGAGACTATCTTTCGTCAAATGCCGACCACACAGCGAGTATTATTTTTGTGGCGCAACGCAGATACCGTGGTGATTGGCCGTGCTCAGAATCCGTGGAAAGAGTGTAATACCGCGCGTATGGAGCAGGATAATATTCGTCTGGCACGGCGTAGCAGCGGCGGTGGTGCGGTATTTCATGATTTGGGGAATACCTGCTTTACCTTTATGGCCGGTAAACCGGAATACGATAAAAGTGTCTCGACAGCACTGGTACTCAACGCCCTGCATAAGCTGGGTATTAATGCGAAAGCATCCGGGCGCAATGATTTAGAAGTCGAAACCACCGATGGCGTACGTAAAATTTCCGGATCCGCTTATAAAGAAACGCCAGATCGCGGTTTTCATCATGGAACACTGCTCCTGAATGCGGATCTGACAAGGCTCGCTGACTACCTTAATCCGGATCCGAAAAAACTCCAGGCCAAAGGCATTACCTCGGTCAGAGCGCGCGTCGCTAACCTCACCGATATCTCACCTGCAATAACCCATGAGCAGATATGCGATAGCATTATCAGCGCTTTTTTTGCGCTCTACGGCGAGCAGGTAGAGGCTGAGCATATCTCTCCTCAGGCGTTGCCTGACTTGCCCGGTTTTGTGGATACTTTTGCTCGCCAAAGTAGTTGGGAATGGAATTTCGGCCAGGCACCCGCCTTTAGCCATCTGCTGGATAACCGCTTTAGCTGGGGGGGCATTGAGCTGCACTTTGATGTCGAAAAGGGCCATATCACGCGCACGCAGTTGTTCACGGACAGCCTGAACCCGGCACCGCTGGAAGCGCTGGCTGAGCGTCTGCAAGGAACACTTTATCGCAGTGATTTACTGCAACAGCAGTGCGAGTCGCTGATTGCAGAGTTTCCTGAGCAAGAGTCAGAATTACGAGAAGTGGCAAGCTGGATTGCACAAGCCGTTCGTTAAGACTTAATACTGACAAAAAAGGCGCTGAAAACCAGGTTTTCAGCGCCTTTCTAGTTATTGCAGAAGGTGTAAAATTAAGCTTTGTCGCCTAACAGTACAGATTCCAGCGCAATCACAATCATATCGTTGAACGTGGTTTGGCGTTCAGCAGCAGTAGTCTGCTCATGAGTACGGATATGGTCAGATACGGTACAGATGGTCAGGGCTTTCGCACCAAACTCAGCTGCCACACCGTAGATACCTGCCGCTTCCATTTCCACACCCAGGATGCCGTATTTCTCCATTACGTCAAACATGGTTGGATCCGGACTATAGAACAGGTCAGCTGAGAAGATGTTACCTACACGAGCTTCAACGCCCAGTGCTTTAGCTGCATCAACCGCATCACGTACCATATCGAAATCAGCAATCGCCGCAAAATCCTGGTCTTTAAAGCGCAGACGGTTAACTTTAGAGTCAGTACATGCCCCCATTCCGATAACGATATCACGCAGTTTGACATCGGGACGTACCGCGCCGCAGGAGCCCACACGAATGATTTTTTTCACGCCGAAATCGGTGATTAACTCTTTCGCATAGATCGAGCAGGATGGAATACCCATACCGTGACCCATGACAGAAATTTTACGGCCTTTGTAGGTACCAGTGAAACCCAGCATACCGCGAACATTGTTCACTTCACGGACATCTTCCAGGAAGGTTTCAGCGATATGCTTAGCACGCAGCGGATCTCCTGGCATCAATACGACGTCAGCAAAATCACCCATTTCCGCGTTAATATGTGGAGTAGCCATTATTCATTCCTTATTATAATCAGTTAGCTATAGGGCAGCATGTCACTGCCCTACCAAATCACAGTATGCTCTTGCCATAATCCATATCGGAAAGGCCGAAGTATTGAGCAATTGTCTGGCCGATATCCGCGAAGGTTTCACGATGTCCGCGTGAACCAGGCTTAACATTTTTGCCATAAATCAATACCGGGATATGTTCGCGAGTATGATCGGTACCCGGCCAGGTTGGGTCACAACCATGGTCAGCGGTCAGAATGATAATGTCATCTTCTTTCATCAGCTCAAGCAGTTCGGGCAAGCGACGGTCAAACAGCTCAAGCCCCCCGGCATAACCTGCTACATCACGGCGATGGCCCCATGATGAGTCGAAATCAACGAAGTTAGTGAAGACAATAGTTTCATCACCAGCGACTTTCATTTCTTGAATAGTGGCATCAAACAACGCATCCAGGCCTGTGGCTTTCACTTTTTTAGTGATACCGCAGTTAGCATAGATATCTGCGATTTTACCTACAGAAACTACCTGTCCGTTTTTCTCTTCAACCAGTTTTTGCAGCACGGTTGGCGCAGGTGGTTCAACAGCCAGATCGTGGCGGTTACCGGTACGGGCAAAATTACCGACTTTATCGCCAACAAATGGACGGGCGATAACACGACCGATGTTATAGCCACCATTGGTCAGCTCTTCACGGGCGATTTCGCACAGTTCGTAAAGTTTATCCAGGCCAAAAGTCTCTTCATGACAGGCAATCTGGAATACGGAGTCGGCAGAGGTATAGAAAATCGGCTTTCCGGTTTTCATATGCTCTTCGGCCAGCTGATCCAGAATAACCGTACCTGAAGAGTGGCAGTTACCCAAGTAACCCGGCAGATTCGCGCGTTTTACCAGAGTGTCTAACAGCTCTTGTGGGAAACTGTTTTCATGATCCGGGAAGTAGCCCCAGTCAAACAGCACAGGAACACCGGCGATTTCCCAGTGACCTGACGGAGTGTCTTTGCCTGAGGAAAGCTCATGTGCCCAGGCATAAGCGCCAGTCACTTCAGCGTTACCGTCCATGCCTGCGGCAATATGACCGGTAGATCCTTCATGCGCCTTAACCAGACCCAGACGAGTCAGGTTAGGTAAATTCAACGGGCCTTTACGACCAATATCCGCTTCGCCTTTGGCACAGGCCTCAGCAATATGACCCAGTGTATCTGCACCGACGTCGCCAAATTTTACTGCGTCTTCAGTCGCGCCAATACCAAAGGAGTCCAGCACCATAATAAATGCACGTTTCATAGTATTCTCCGCATCTTGTGCTCGAAAAAATTCGATCAGAGTAGTATACCCTAAATACTTCAAGCCGCTTAGGTATTACTTGAAGTATAGCGGGTATATGTCTTATTGACTGATTCTGCGATAGACCGTCGGTGTTTCTTCTGGCGCTTTATCGTCAAGTTTAATCGCCGCTTTCACCGCTTTGGCCGCTTCCTGCCAGCTGCTTTCATCTTTGGCATGAATCACAGCCAGTGGGTGTGAGGTATCAACCTTATCACCAAGGCGTGCCATATCAGTCAGACCTACACTATAGTCGATAATATCGGAAGCCTGACGACGACCGCCGCCCATAGATACCACAGCAAGACCCAGATCGCGGGTATCCATCGCAGAAACAAACCCTGCTTTATCAGCAAACACCGGTTTCTGAACTGCTGCCGTCGGCAAGTACTTAGCGTAGTTTTCGACGAAGTCAGTCGGGCCATCCTGAGCGGCAACCATACGACCAAATATTTCAGCCGCCTTACCGTTATCCAGCACAGCCTGTAGTTTAGCGCGGGCTTCGGCATCGTCCCTGGCAAGATTACCGGAAAGGAGCATTTCGCTGCATAACGCCATGGTGACATCAAACAGACGTGGGTTACGGTATTCACCGGTCAGGAATTGTACTGACTCACGTACCTCAACCGCATTACCGGCGCTGGAAGCCAGTACCTGATTCATATCTGTCAGTAAAGCCGTAGTGCGTACACCCGCACCATTCGCTACACCAACAATCGCTTCAGCCAGCAGGCCTGAAAGCTCATAGGTTGGCATAAAGGCACCGTTACCGACCTTAACATCCATCACCAGCGCATCCAGCCCTTCAGCCAGTTTTTTAGCCAGAATAGAACCGGTAATCAGTGGGATAGAGTCGACGGTTGCGGTAATGTCACGGGTAGCATAAAAACGTTTATCCGCAGGAGCCAGGGAACTGGTTTGGCCGATAATCGCCACACCCACCTCTTTAATAATTTTCCGGAAGCGATTGTCATCCGGGAAGATATTAAAGCCAGGGATAGCTTCAAGTTTATCCAGCGTACCGCCAGTATGACCCAGGCCACGTCCGGAAATCATTGGTACATAACCGCCACATGCCACGACCATTGGGCCGAGCATCAATGAGGTAACATCACCTACTCCACCGGTTGAATGCTTATCAACAATAGGGCCATTGAGGTTCAGACTTTTCCAGTCCAGCACCGTACCTGAGTCACGCATCGCCATGGTCAGCGAAACTCTTTCCGGCATGCTCATATCGTTGAAAAAGATGGTCATTGCGAGTGCGGCAATCTGTCCTTCAGAGATAGTATTGTCGCGGATACCATTGATAAAAAAGCGAATTTCTTCATCGCTTAAAATTTTGCCATCACGTTTTTTACGAATGATTTCTTGTGCGAGAAACATCTGAACCTCCTGCGATAATTCAAACTAAAAGGCGGTGTCTGTGCACCGCCTGATACGATTAGTAGCTGCTGGCGCTTTTACCGTCGCCATGGCCAAGAGTTTTTAGCAAACTGGCCAGTAAGCTGGAAGCACCGAAACGGTAGTGACGTGAGTCAGCCCAGTCAGCACCAAACAGGTTATCGGCAATAGCGAGGAATTGAGCAGCATCTTCTGCAGTGCGAACACCGCCGGCTGGTTTAAAGCCCACTGTTTTTTCTACGCCCAGGTCACGAATGACTTCGAGCATAATGCGTGCACTTTCCGGGGTCGCATTAACCGGTACTTTACCGGTAGAGGTTTTAATAAAATCAGCGCCTGCTTTAATAGAAATGGTGGATGCTTTACGAATCAGCTCTTCGGTTTTTAGCTCACCGGTTTCGATGATCACTTTCAGCAGAACATTTGCGCTGGCACAGGCTTCTTTACAGGCTTTAACCAAGTCAAAACCAACCTGCTCATTACCTGCAATCAAGGCACGATACGGGAACACAACATCCACTTCATCAGCACCGTAAGCAATTGCCGCGCGGGTTTCTGCCAGAGCGATATCGATATCGTCATTACCATGAGGGAAGTTAGTGACAGTGGCGATACGAATATCAGGGGTGCCCTGTTCTTTCAGCGCTTTACGTGCAACCGGGATAAAACGAGGATAGATACAGATAGCTGCGGTATTACCGACCGGCGTTTTCGCCTGGTGGCACAACGCGATGACTTTTTCATCAGTGTCATCTGTATTCAGGGTAGTCAGGTCCATCAGTTTCAGAGCACGCAGGCTACTGGTGTTTAAATCGGTCATAATTCTCTCCAACAAAAGGGCTAGATGTCTCCGGCCTGGAAACTCAACACGTTGGAGCGGACTTGGTTCCTTGAAGAAGAGAAGCAACCGACACCTCTCACATAAGATCCTTCTTTCCGCTAATTCACTATCAGCTTCAATGTTAGAATTATAACATTCGAAATCAGGTGAATTTGTGCACTGAGTCACAAAAGCCAAAGCGTGAACTGCAATTTTTCACTGATTATATGTGACCAAATAAACAAAACAAGCAGGATTTTGTTTCACTGATAAAGAAAATGGCGGGTCAGTAACCCGCCACTCAGACGTCACAATGTTAGAATTATAACATTTTTCACGAATTATTAAAGCGCCAAAAATATTCCTGCAATAGTGGCACTCATCAAGTTTGATAATGTTCCCGCAACAACGGCTTTCAAACCAAGCTGGGCAACATCATGCCGACGCGTCGGTGCCATACTGCCCAACCCACCAATGAGAATAGCTATAGATGAGAGGTTCGCAAATCCGCAGAGCGCAAAAGAGATAATTGCTTTGGTGTTGGTCGATAATACCTGCATTCCTGCCGCAGCCACTTCAGCATCTTCTTTCAGATAAGCACCAAAGTTCAGATAGGCAACAAACTCATTAATAATCAGTTTCTGACCAATAAAGGAACCCGCGATCTGCGCTTCCGCCCAGGGAACACCAATCAGCCATGCGACCGGAGAGAATACCCAGCCCAGGATCAGCTCCATCGTAAGTTGCGGATAGTCAAACCAGCCACCAATTCCTGACAGGATGCCGTTTAGCAGCGCAATCAATGCCACGAATGCCAGCAACATCGCACCCACATTCAGTGCCAGCTGCATACCAGAGGCGGCCCCCGAAGCGGCTGCATCGATAATGTTAGTCGGACGATCGGGATCGGTTTCCATTGATTCAAGATGCGGGGAATCGTTTGGTTTCTCCGTCTCAGGCATCATCA
Source organism: Klebsiella sp. BIGb0407 (assembly GCF_024807845.1). Classification (GTDB taxonomy): domain Bacteria; phylum Pseudomonadota; class Gammaproteobacteria; order Enterobacterales; family Enterobacteriaceae; genus JGM124. Next base: position 92,336 of record NZ_JANUEQ010000006.1, on the reverse strand, counting down.
GTTTCGAGAACAGCAGTCCGCCAGGAGCAGCCATAAAGGAGGCGGCTATCAGGTATTCCAGCGGTACGCCCATCTGCGCGTATCCTGCCAGTACTGAACCCGCCACGGATGCCAGACCACCACTCATTACGGTGAAGAGCTCTGAACGGGTCATGGTAGCGATATAGGGACGAACAACCAGAGGTGCTTCAGTCTGACCGACAAAGATATTCGCCGTTGCAGAAAGCGATTCAGTTCGCGAGGTTTTCAGCAATTTATGCAGACCACCACCGAGGATACGAATCACCCACTGCATAATGCCGATATAGTAAAGCACGGCAATCAGTGATGAGAAAAAGACGATAACCGGTAATACACGGAGAGCGAACACAAAGCCACCGCCGCCGAAGACTTCGAACATTTTGTCCGAGACCAGTCCGCCAAACAGGAAGGAGATACCCGCATTACCGTAACCGATAACGTTGGCAACACCTTGAGACATAGCAATTAAAACTTTTTGTCCTGCCGGAACATAGAGTACCAGCGCACCGATACCCACTTGCAGAGCCCAGGCTCCAATGACAGTGCGGAGGTTGATAGCTTTGCGATTGGTCGATAATAAAACGGCGACCAGTAACAAAGCGAGCATACCTACCAACCCGATGAGGATTTGCATACAGATTCCCTGTGTATTTTGATGAGGAAACGTGGCCGAATCAGCCGACGCTAAGTCAGGGAAATTATAACGTTAGGTGACAATTTTATAGTTAACCTAATCACAGGTATGCAGTAATACATGGAAACATTTACACCTAAAAGTGACACGGATCACAGTATTTAACTGAGAGTGAAGAGCTTTTCGGTGTTGTCTTTCAATGCGCTGGCGATTTCAGCGGGGGACTCGGGCAAAGCGCGGCAGTGATAAATCACCCAATTAGAGCCTTAGCCTTTGCTCTGATCTCAGCAAGTTCTCCAGGCGATACAGTACCTTTTTTTGTTATTTTTCGTGCTCTCCAGTCGACACAGATAACTTGATCGGCCAGAGCAACACTTTCGCGACTACTCGATAGTTCCACCTCAAATGGATAGCCCTTAGCTTTCGTTGTACACGGAACGTAAAGCAGTAATCCTACGGGATTATTATAAGAAAAAGGGCTCAGGACAACGGCTGGTCGATGGCCTCCCTGTTCGTGACCTTCTACGGGGTCAAAATCCAGCCAGATCAGATCCCCAGAGTTTGGTACGTAACGTGAAACCATTTAGATCAATTCCTTTCCAATCGGTGAACCAAAATCTATTTTTTCGTGAACATTATCTGGTGTGATACCTGATAAAAGTACATCAAGTGAATACTCTTTAGATCTCAATGGAACTAAAATAATTTGGCCTGCTTCATCAATTTTTAAATCGAGTTTATCTTCGACATTAAGTGCTGCTGCTTGCATTACGCTGGCTGGTATTCTGATCGATGGGCTATTGCCCCATTTTTTGAGCGTTACCGTTGTCATTAACATTCCTCCTCATATTTGTAGATACATTGCAGAGGATAAACAATGTATCTACAAGTTTCCGTATCCCTGTCGTCGGGCAAAGACCGGGCTATCAATTCGATGAGAATTTTTAACCCAGTGAGAAGAGCTTTTCGGTGTTGTCTTTCAATGCGCTGGCGATTTCAAACGGGGATTCAGACCGCAGTTCACACAATGTCTGATAGACAAGGGCTGCTCGTTCGGGGCGATTAGGCTGACCCTGCCAGCCATTGAGCGGCATATCCGGGGCATCGGTTTCCAGTACTAACGCGGAGAGTGGCAGAGCGGCCATCACATCACGGGTTTTACTGGCGCGGGGATAAGTAATCGTCCCGCCGACGCCAATACAGTAACCGAGGGCAATAAAGCGCTCGGCCTGTTGCAGGCTACCTGCGAAACCATGAACCACCCCGGTGCGCGGAAGTTGATGACGTTTTAAATGCCCCGCCAGTACGTCATGAGTCCGGCGTGAATGCAGAATAACCGGCAGATCATAACGTTTAGCCAGTTTCAGCTGAGCATCCAGCAACTGTTGCTGTTTTTCAAACTGTGGGATTTCCATATATAAGTCGAGACCAATCTCGCCTATCGCAATCAGTTTACTGGCCTTGTTTTGTAAATACTGCTCCAGTAAGTCGAGGTCTGAAAAATTGTGCCTGTCGATAACAATCGGATGTAACCCTAAAGCCGCGTAGAGAGCGCTATAGTTTTCGGCAAGCTCCGATACCCGTTGAAAATATTGTGCCTCTACCGCAGGTACAATAATTTTCGTCACTCCGGCTTCTGCAGCACGCGCGATACTCTCGCGCTCATTCCCGGAAAATGGCGGAAAATCAAAATGACAATGGGTATCGTAAAAAGTCACACTCACGCTAAATCCTTATCATCATGCACAGCATCATTTGCTGATTCAGCGCTGATTAACGCAGCGATTTCCGGCTGATTAACCTGCTCTTTTTCTTCCCGGGCAACCAGCGCCTCAACGGCCGCTCTTGAGACCGGATTCGACGACGCATAACGTCTGAGAGGTGGCTTATCCACCAGCAACCGTCCTACGGTGGCAAGAAAATACCGTCCGCAAAGCCGCCCCATTTTGTAGTCGATATTCAGTGCTGATAAGCGACTCCCGAGGGCATTGCTGAGTAAGGCTCTTGGCGGATGAATTTCAAAAATACGCACGTTGTCCGGCGGATTTTCAATAAAATGCTGAGTCTGGCTATAGCTCACCTGGTGGTGCTGAGCCATCATTAATAACTGCTGTAAGTGCCCTTCACTCAACCAGTTTTCCATATGCTTTAGCCAGCGAGCAGGGTAAATAATTTGTGACGGTACGGTACGAATAACCACGACGGTCTCGGCACCGCGTCTGACGGCTTCACGCACCGGAATCGCATCACTGATCCCGCCATCCAGATAGTTAACTCCCTCAATTTCAACACCATTACGGTAAAAACCGGGAATAGCGCTGGATGCTTTAAGAATGTTAAGCCAGGAGTCAGGGGTAGGAGAAAAATAATCAGCTTTGAAATCATCGCTACGACACGCGCACATGTAAAATTCTTTGCCCTGATCAAACAACGCTTTTGCCTGCGTCATTGCCAGCGGCGACTGGCTGGCTGTTGAGTCCATAAGCCAGTCAAGGTCTATCAAATTTCCACCGCGTACAAAGCGTAATGGGTTAAAAAACTCCCGGCGGGTGGTATAACGCGTAATCACATTGCGCGCATAGCCACGCTGGTTACAGATATAGGATGAAAGATTCTGAGCGCCAGCCGAGGTTCCCAGAAGTAAATCAAAGGGATTAAAACCCGCGCGCATAAACTCATCCAGTACACCGGCGGTAAAAATACCGCGCTGCCCTCCTCCTTCGCACACGAGAGCCACTTTACCGGTATGAAAAGGTGTCAGTTCAAGCGGTGCAATATTGCCTATAGTAACGGGTATTCTGTGCCCCACGATGACGCCCTCAACAATTCAATAAGTGTATCCAGTCTGGATTTTTAGCACAAAGCGCGGCGAGCAGGAAGACGTGGATGGTGGCAGAAAATGAAAATGACTCAGCCAGTCAAATGACTGGCTGAGAAAGAGGTGTTTGCTTGTGTACTGTCGTTATCGTCGACTACGTCCGGTGAACAAGCTGATCAGGAACAGTACCAGGCCAACGACAAAGACGACTTTTGCAGCCCAGGCGGCAGTACCCGCAAGGCCACCGAAACCTAATGCTGCGGCGATGATTGCAATAATTAGAAAAATAATTCCCCAACGAAACATAAGACTCTCCTTAACCATAGTACGACTTATCACCGATAAAACAGGCTGAAAAACAACTGCCTGTAAGGCAACACTTAGTAATTATAGGGTTCTACTCGTCGCTCTGCGGGACGGTAGCCGGAACGTACTTTGGGTTACTGAACCACTTTCAGGTCGTTCTTAACGCTTTTAACACCATCAACAGTTTTAGTAATACTTTCTACCTGTGCGGCCTGGGCATTCGATTTAACGTCCCCGGTTAACTGGACGATACCCGCGTTGGTTTCTACTCCGATGTTACGCGAAGCAATATCCCCTTCGGACAGTAATTTCGCTTTAACTTTGCTGGTAATCATCGCATCGTCAGCATAGTCACCGACTGAATCTGAAGTGGATTTGCTACCATCGCTGGAAACATGGAGCTTATCGGTTACAGCACTGACACCTTCCACATTACTTGCGACAATCATCGCCAGTTCAGCTTGTTCCTGACTTCCGACAAAACCGCTTAATGTCACGACTTTATTCTCGGTGCTGACGGTAATGTCCGTACTTTTGATACTTTTCTGGTCGATAAGCCCTGCTTTTACTCTCGCAGTAATGGCGCTGTCATCCATAAAGCTACCGACCTGCTCCACTGAGCTATCGATTTTTTTTCCGATGGTTTCAACGCCAGACTCTGATTGCTGAGTCGCAGTCTGCTGTGCAAAAGCATTCACACTTATCAGTGAAGAACCCAACACAACCGCCAGTAGAGTTTTTGAGATAGTTGTCTTAGTCATCGCTTTACTCCTGTGTAGGTTTGGTCGTCATTGCAGCTTTGTTTTTCCATTGAACGTCACATTCATTAGTGATTAGTATCGTGGCAATCAGAAAATCAAAAATAACACGCTGCGAATGACATCACTTCCAATTAATTCATCCAACAAATTTGTCGCTCACATGTTAAATGTAGCAAAGAATTGTGAAAGATTCTGACGAAACGTTCAAAAAGAGACCAAAAAAGAGAAATTAGCAGGAAATTAAGAACATTCTGTATCGGACTGAAGTAGCAGGAAAAGCTGAAGAGCGCGGCGAGAACCGCGCCCTGTAAGGACTATTACTATTAGTGTTCGCGTGTTTTACGGAAATTCACTTCAGGATAACGTTCCTGAGTCAGGTTAAGGTTAACCATAGTTGGGGCAATATAAGTCAGATTATCGCCACCATCCAGCGCGAGCTGCATTTCGTTCTTACGCTGAAACTCATCAAATTTCTTCGCGTTGTCGCTCTCAACCCAGCGTGCGGTTGCAACGTTGACGGACTCATAAATCGCCTCAACGTTGTATTCGCTTTTCAGACGTGCCACGACGACGTCAAACTGAAGCACACCGACCGCACCAACGATAAGATCGTTATTCGCAACCGGACGGAATACCTGAACCGCACCCTCTTCAGATAACTGAACCAGACCTTTCAGCAGCTGTTTCTGTTTCAGCGGATCGCGCAGGCGGATACGGCGGAACAGCTCTGGCGCAAAGTTCGGGATACCGGTGAACTTCATCATTTCGCCCTGCGTAAAGGTATCACCAATCTGAATGGTGCCATGGTTATGTAAACCAATGATATCACCCGGATAAGCTTCCTCTACGTGGGAACGGTCACCTGCCATAAAGGTTAAGGCATCGGAAATAACGACATCTTTACCGGTACGGACCTGACGCAGTTTCATTCCTTTTTCATACTGACCAGAAACCACACGCATAAAGGCCACGCGGTCGCGGTGTTTAGGATCCATATTTGCCTGAATCTTAAAGACAAAACCGGTGAATTTCTCTTCTTCGGCAGCGACAGTACGGGTATCAGTCTTACGCGGCATTGGCGCTGGAGCCCATTCCACTAAGCCATCCAGCATATGGTCAACGCCAAAGTTACCCAAAGCCGTACCAAAGAATACCGGCGTTATCTCACCGGCCAGGAACAGTTCGCAGTCAAATTCGTTAGAAGCGCCCTGCACCAGCTCCAGCTCATCACGCAGCTGCGCCGCCAGATCCTCACCGACTGCAGTATCCAGCTCCGGGTTATTCAGCCCTTTAACGATACGCACATCCTGAATGGTATGGCCTTTACCGGTTTGATAAAGATAGGTTTCATCTTTATAGAGGTGATAAACCCCTTTGAACAGCTTGCCGCAACCAATCGGCCAGGTGATCGGTGAACAGGCAATTTTCAGCTCATGTTCAACTTCATCCAGCAGCTCCATTGGATCACGAATATCACGATCCAGCTTATTCATAAAAGTCAGGATCGGCGTATCGCGCAGACGGGTTACTTCCATCAGTTTACGGGTACGATCTTCTACGCCTTTAGCCGCATCGATAACCATCAGACAGCAGTCAACGGCGGTCAGAGTACGATAAGTATCTTCCGAGAAGTCTTCGTGCCCGGGAGTATCCAGCAGGTTAACCAGGCTGTCATGGTATGGGAACTGCATCACAGAAGTGGTAATCGAGATCCCACGCTGTTTTTCCATTTCCATCCAGTCAGACTTAGCATGCTGGCTCGAACCGCGGCCTTTAACCGTACCGGCGGTTTGAATCGCCTGTCCGAACAGCAACACTTTTTCAGTGATAGTTGTTTTACCGGCATCCGGGTGAGAAATGATCGCGAAGGTGCGACGTTTCGACACCTCTTGCAAAAAAGGAGACAAAGTCATGTTGATATCTTCTTTGATATACGCGCGGGTAATACCCACGCGTTGAGTAAAGGTTAACTGGGGCTATTTTACCCTTTATTTGGGGTAAGCAATCAACTATCTGTTTTACACAACAGTTGCTCCAATTCACTTAATGTCGAGACCTGCCAGGTCGGGTGAATACCTTCCGGTAAACTGCGCCCATGCATATTCAACCAGCAGGTTGCGATCCCTGCGTTAATGCCACCCTGAATGTCAGACTCCGGCGTATCGCCGACCATCAAGATACGTGAGAGTGGCGGATTCCCCATTCTGTCAAACGTATACTCGAATATTCTCAGGTCAGGTTTAGCAATACCCACTTCCTCAGAGATAACCAGCAAGTCAAAATGATCGCTCAGGCCAGTACGCTCAAGGCGGGTTTGCTGTAGTGCCGTAAATCCATTAGTAATGATACCTATCTTCACTTTGCCCTGCAGGGCATCGAGCAAAGAAACAGCACCAGGTAATGGCGCACAAATATCTGCCATTGCCGATAAAAAGGCATTATTCAGTTCACTGGAAGGAACATCAAGGCGTTTCGCCCAGCCTTCAAAACGCATAAGCTGGAGCTGCATTGCGGTGATAACACCATTCTGGTAGTCCACCCACAGTGGCTTATTAACGGCCTGATACTCCTGGAAATCATCCGCAGTAAAATTTACGTCATAGTTAACAAACATCCGCTGTAAGCCCGCGAATGCGTCAAAGGTAAATAACGTTTCATCCGCATCAAATAAAATCCAGTCCCAGTTCATTCATATACCTTTTAACAATTAACCTAACGGTAGAGCCATAACGATGGCATCTTCCCGCCCATCTTTAGCCGGGTAGTAGTTGCGACGAATTGTCGCCTCATTAAAGCCCAGACTTTCATACAGTGCGATAGCGGCCTGATTAGAGGCGCGAACTTCCAGCCATAGCGTAGCTATGCCTCGGTTTTCAAGTTCGCTGATAATATACTCAAGCAGAGCACGTCCCAGCCCCTGGCGCTGATAATCAGGACTCACCGCAATATTGAACAAAGTGGCTTCATCAAGCACCACCTGTGTTATCGCAAAAGCGGCCATGGAACCTTCAACGTCCAGCCGGAGATTGAAGTAGCGATCGCCCTGATTACTGGCAAATGTTTTTTCGCTCCAGGGGAAAGCATGACTACGTTGCTCAATAGCATACGCAGCTGCCAGATCACCCGGTTGTAGAGAAGAAATCTGATTCATAGGTGCAAATTTGTTGCCATAGCGCGCGTCGTTCCACGCTATTAAGATAAAGTTCATCTAAGTCTACGGAAAGTAACTTAGCCCCGGAAATCGCTAACGCAACATCAACACCCAGACACCAGCTATTGCAGTTCTTACCTGCTGGCAGCATGGCTGCACGTTCAGGCGTCACCTGAAGAACTTGGTTTTCATGTAACCCCAGGCTACGCAAAACATCCATCACAAAGGGATCGCTTAATGCGTTAATCCTCTCTGTTACCAGCACCAGACGCGTGTCGGGACGTAGCGTAACCGCAATTTCACCTTGTAACACCGCCGGACGTCGTAACACCCACTGAGTAATGCCCAGCTGCTGCAATCGTAAGTCGCGTCGGGAAGGGAGTGTCATGGCAAGCCCTGTCGAGAACAATAATCGGGGCGTAAATATAGCAAATTCATCGAATCCACGCCATTAAACCTCTATACCCGTCATACTTCAAATTGCTTGGGTGTTACTTTCGTTTATTCAACCGAATCACATAGTTTATCTATGCTCATCGTTTGAATAAACTCGGTGCCTACAAGCAATTCGAATTATTTTGGGTATATACTTGCGTTTCTGATTTTCCAGGAGCTATTTGATGAGTGCGTTAACCCCGGCGAGTGAAGTTCTGCTGCGCCACAGCGATGATTTTACCGAATGCCGCGTGTTGTTTGCCGGTGATCTACAAGACGACCTTCCAGCGCGTTTTGATACCGCAGCGAGTCGCGCCCATACCCAGCAATATCACCACTGGCAGGTATTAAGCGCGCTAATGGGTGACAATGCACAGTTCAGTCTGGTCGCCACGCCAGAGATTGTTGCCGACAGCAATACTCTGATTTACTACTGGCCGAAGAATAAACCTGAAGCCCAGTTTCAACTGATGAACATTCTTTCCATGATGCCGGTGGGAACTGATGTCTTCGTTGTGGGTGAAAACCGCAGTGGTGTGCGTAGCGCCGAGCAAATGCTCGCCGATATCTGCCCGATGACTAAAATTGACAGTGCCCGTCGCTGTGGTCTCTACCACGGCCGTCTGGAACAACAGCCTGCATTCGATGCGAATGGCGGCTGGGGCGAATATGAAATCGATGGGCTGACAGTTAAAACTTTACCGGGTGTATTTAGCCGTGATGGTCTGGATACCGGTAGCAAACTGTTACTCTCAACCCTGTCTGCTCACAGAAAAGGGAAAGTGCTGGATGTGGGTTGTGGGGCAGGTGTACTTTCTGTCGCACTCGCTACTCTGTCACCTAAAGTTCGTCTGACGCTTTGTGATGTTAGCGCAGCGGCAGTTGAAGCCAGCCGTGCAACACTCGCAGCCAATGGTATTGAGGGTGAAGTTTTCGCCAGTAACGTCTATTCCGACGTTCAAGGGCGTTTCGATATGATCCTCTCTAACCCACCGTTCCATGATGGTATGCAAACCAGTCTGGATGCGGCTTCACAATTGATTCGTGGCGCAATACGCCATTTGAATATTGGCGGTGAACTGCGCATTGTTGCCAATGCTTTCCTGCCTTATGCGGCGATACTGGATGAAATGTTTGGTGAGCACGAAGTGCTGGCTCAGACAGGCCGTTTTAAAGTGTATCGCGCAGTGATGGGACGCGGAGCGAAGAAGCGCTAATCGGTGTCAGGTGCCGTTTTTTGCAGCAATCAGCAAAGCGGCACTAAATTAACTGTTGACGAAGTTGAGAAAACATCTAAAATTCGCCTCCTTGGTTGTGATGCTTCGGCATGACAGGTACGCGATGGTGGCGGAATTGGTAGACGCGCTAGCTTCAGGTGTTAGTGTTCTTACGGACGTGAGGGTTCAAGTCCCTCCCTTCGCACCAAAAACCAAGTTAAATATCGTTCGCACTGTGCGATGGTGGCGGAATTGGTAGACGCGCTAGCTTCAGGTGTTAGTGTTCTTACGGACGTGAGGGTTCAAGTCCCTCCCTTCGCACCAATGCGGAAACGATATTAGCAACGACTTAAGCAAGCACTGTGCGATGGTGGCGGAATTGGTAGACGCGCTAGCTTCAGGTGTTAGTGTTCTTACGGACGTGAGGGTTCAAGTCCCTCCCTTCGCACCAACTTGCTTAACTTCTTTCTTTTAATTCCCAATCTCCCCTGATTCAGCTTCCCCTCTTGATTGATTATCCGTTCTAATTCAGGTTCATCGTAATCAGCAGTAATCCGCTCGCGAATACTACGCAGGATGGCAGTAATACAAAATGACGTAAGCGTTTGTGATATAACATGACCGCAGTCATCAGTAAGCCTGCAACAATAAGTAATCTCCACTGGGAGAAACTTAATTCCAGTAAGGTTAATAGCGCCACAGCCAGCGCTGCAACCATAATGCTCCACCCACCTTCAAGTCGTTTTTGTAGCATCATCACTGACATTCCTGATTACGATAATGAGAATCACTATCATATGATAATTTTTCTCAATTGTCAGCGGAAAAATATCCAATAAATGCCTGCTATCACTGATATTTAATTATTAAGTAATGACATAAAAATTATAAGGTGATAAATTTAGCCGAAAATGGCTTTGCCCTAATAAACAATACTAAGAAAGTGCCTGGCTTAATATCGTATTTATTTTAATTTCATTGACTACCAACAGCGCGTTATCCTATGACAATACAATTGCTATGACATCGCAGATCTGGCATTCCTTGCTTAGAAGTAAGCATATGCTTTCATTGTGCTTATTTATTCTTCTTAATGGATTATCTTCCGTTGCGACCCTCTATTGCCCTTTTTATTCCCAACAGCATGTCACTTTACCTGCGATACTGATTCTGGCCAGCAGCATAATTCTGCTTTTCCTCGCCTTATTTTATGCTAATAGACTGATTAATATAAATATAGTAGCCTTATTTTATGGCTTATTGTGGGCATCACAGCTGATTATTAAAAATGATTTATTAGCTGAATATCAACACCCTGTTCTTATGATGAGTGTGTTGTCAGTTTTATTGATCGCAACGCTTTCAGTCATTAATAATATTTATGCCTTTATTCTCTATTGCCTGCCTGTTTATCTTGCTGCTTTTTGGCTCGATAACAGTGGCCACAGGCTATGGCTGGTATTCCTTACCCTACTGCCTGCATTAGGTATTACCATCCAATATCAGATACAAAAACGCCATGTTGAGTTTAATCAGCGTCTGATGAATAAATTTCAGGAAGAACGAGAAAGACTCAGCGATCTCAGTATGTTAGATCCATTAACCGGTCTTTATAATCGCCGTGGTTTCCAGCATCAATTCGAAAGTATGATGGCAAAAGGTAAAGGGAATCACTTTATTCTGTTGCTGGATATCGATCGCTTTAAGTCCTATAACGACCATTATGGCCACAGTATGGGGGACCAAACGCTGATGCGGGTCTCTGCGGCTATTCGTGATGCGGTTCGCGCCAAAGATATCGTTGCCCGTTATGGTGGTGAAGAGTTTCTGGTGATGCTGACAGATATTCAGAGTTCACAGGCTCTACAAACGGCGGAACGTATTCGTCAGTACGTTTACGACCTTAATATTACACATCAGTTTAATCATGAACTGGATAATAATATTACTATTAGTATTGGTATTACTCCGTTGCAGGGAGATGATATTGAACAAGCCTTATTGTTAGCCGATCAAGCTTTGTATAAAGCTAAAAACCATGGAAGAAATAAAATATTACCTGCAGAGACCTTTGAGCTCCAGTAATAATAATAAATTATTCCTTGATGCTGTTATTCTATGCGCCTCACTAAATGTTCTTTGCCAGTCTGGCGTTACACTGAAAACGACAGCCAGCTGTTAAACAGAGTGTTCCTTTTTTGAACAGATTTGTCATTTTGACTTGATATGCGCTTTTATATACAACAATTTATTTACTGATTATCTGTAAAAACTGCATAAATATTGATCTCAGATACTTAGGCCTGAGCCCTCACCTATGCTAATAATAAGGCAAATAAAAAGCTGTCGTTTATACCCTCATCCTTGAAGTTACCCGGGTATATACATTTTAGGGTTCGTTATGCAAACTGAAACCTCTCATCACCATGAGATAACCCGTTTATGCATCCAGTGCGCTATTTTTTTACTTCAGCATGGTGCCGAAAGCGCACTGGTTGAAGAGCTTTCTACTCGTCTGGGTAAAGCATTAGGCATGGACAGCGTTGAAATATCTATCTCTGCAAACTCTATCGTCCTGAGTGCTATCAAAAACAATCACTGCATCACTACCACGCGTAAAAATAACGACCATGGTATAAACATGCATATGGTCACCGAAGTACAGCATATTGTCATTATGGCTGAGCATAAACTGCTGGATCATAAGGATGTGCTAAAAAGATTTTCACATCTGAAGCCGCTACGTTATCCACGCTGGTTAATGGTTCTGATCGTCGGGTTATCCTGTGCCAGTTTTTGTAAATTAAATGCGGGGGGATGGGATGGTGCTTTAGTCACGTTTATTGCAAGCTCGGTAGCCATGTATTTCCGTTTGCTACTCACTCAAAGACGGCTCCACCCGCAGATTACTTTTGCTATTACTGCCTTTATTGCTACCAGCGTTTCTGGATTATTAATCGGGAAAGGGATGTTTACCCATACCTCTACCATCGCCATTGCTTCCAGTGTATTGCTGCTGGTTCCAGGATTCCCCCTGATCAATGCTGTCGCCGATATGTTTAAAGGCCATGTGAATACGGGTCTGGCGCGGTGGGCAATGGCCAGTCTGCTGACACTGGCTACCTGTATAGGTATTGTCACCGCTCTGTCTTTATGGGGGCTAAACGGATGGCAATAATCGAATTTATCCTTGCGCTAGCCCAGGATATGTTACTGGCTGCAATCCCGGCGTTGGGTTTTGCTATGGTATTTAATGTGCCTGTCCGGGCGCTCCCCTACTGTGCTCTGCTGGGCGCAATAGGTCATGGCTCTCGTATGGTTTTGATCTCTTCAGGTCTGAGTATTGAAACAGGAACCTTTTTGTCCGCCATTCTGGTCGGCATTATTGGTATTCAATGGTCACGCTGGTACCTTGCTCATCCGAAAATATTTACCGTCGCAGCAGTCATACCGATGTTCCCTGGTATTTATGCGTATACCTCGATGATTTCTATCGTTAAACTCAGCCAGTCTGGCTACAGTGAGCCATTATTTATTGAGGCGGTGATGAATTTTCTTAAAGCCTCCTATATTGTCGGCGCATTATCCATAGGCCTGTCGCTTCCCGCATTATGGCTGTATCGTAAAAAACCACGCGTATAAATTTCATCATCGCTGTGTAAAATAATGCCGTGATAAAACACCACACGGCATTATCGATTAAAAAATTTGCTATTTAATTCACTACTATTTACAGTCATAACAATGAAAACGACTTTGTCCTCGACAGATGCACTGCTATTAGAAAATCAGCTGTGTTTTGCAATTTACTCCACTAATTTAGCCATCAATAAACGTTATCGTCAGTGGCTTGCCCCATTAAAGCTCACTTATCCACAATATTTAGTGATGTTAGTTCTGTGGCAGCGAGATGATGTCACGCTATCAGAAATTGGTGAGCAACTGTTCCTGGACTCCGCGACACTGACCCCACTTTTAAAACGGCTTGAAAGTGCAGGATGGGTGTTACGCCACCGTTCACGTGATGATGAACGCCAAGTGGTCATCACTCTGACAGCAGAGGGAAGCGCGCTTAAAGAAAAAGCCAAAAATATTCCCGAATCACTGAAACAAGCGTTAGCCTGTAGTACCGATGATATTTTCGTTCTTAAAGCACAACTTATTCAGCTGCGCCAGCAACTGAATAAATAGATTATTACGACCAGGTTTTACTGTCGGTCAGCCTGGTCTCTAAGGCAGCTATGTTCTCGGTGAAATCAGAACGTTGATGCCCGCCCCTGAGGTTGTCTGTACCAGTCCTCCTTCCGGTAACCCTTCATCCCTTCCATACCACTCATAAGAAATGGCTGCGCCCTATCATTCAATCAAAGGGAGGCGATTTATCTCAAACCACACTGCCAAATCCCTCTAATTTGTGATCTGGCTAGTGTTTCAGTTAAAAACTTAACCTGTTAACCGGTTAAGTTGGCTTTTAGGCTTTACGCAATGAACTAATGAAGTATGATGAATCTCATAGAAGAATTATTTATCTAAAGAGACATCATATGCATAGCCCGAAGTATCAATTAATCAAAGATGAGCTCGTAAAAGAGATAAAATCTGGTTTATTTAAACCCGGACAGAAATTTTATAGTGAGTCAGAGTTAAAAGCACGTTATCAGGTAAGTACTGCTACCGTTATTCGTGCTATACAAGAATTAGTTAATGAAGAATATATTGTACGTTACCAGGGAAAAGGCTCTTTTATCTCTAAAGCAAAAAGAGATGAGAAGATAATTTTTTCCGAAACGGATAATCAACTTGTGGGTATACAATCCATAAAAATGCTGTCCTGTACTCTGGAGAACTCTCCCGAAATCATAAAAAAACTTAACATAACCGATAACGATAAATATTACAAAATAGTCAGAGCCCGGCTTAATAATAAAGTACCATTTGCAATTCAAGTAACGCACATTTATGAACATTATATTCATGATGATATAAATATTAGTAGTAAGCCATTTGAATCAATCTATGATTTATTGAAAGAAAAAAATAATTTAGATATGTATTCGATGCCATACATACAAACAATTGACATTATAAAGTCTGCACCACAAAATTTTTATGACTATCTAGAGTTAACTACCGGAACGCCTGTGGTATTAATGAAGCGTTTAACCTATAGCAATGATAAAAACGTCATTGAATATGTTGAAACATATAAAGTAATAGAGGCATTCCATATAGAGATAAGAAATGCTGAAAAGGATACGATATGATAAACATATTGCTCATTTCCCATGAAGGTTATGCGAGTGGTTCAAAAAAAGCAGTTGAGCTTATTATAGGAAAACAACCTAATTTATACCATCATGAACTTAATGGTGAAAAAGGTATTGAGATATTTAAAAATGAATTAAATCAAAAAATAATTGATTTAATTCATGGAAATACGAAACTTATTATTCTATCTGATTTAAAAAATGGCACACCTTATAACTGCGCGCTGACTTTCATTGCAGTTAATGAGCTATGGAATCAAATACAGTTATTTACAGGTATGAATCTCAATCTAATTCTGGAAATAATTCTGGCTGATGAAGATGTCATTATCGAAAGTAATCAGCAAGATATACTCGCAACAGCGAAAGAAGGGATCTTTCTGATGAATAAAAAAGAATGGAATACACACTCAATGGCAGGTGAGGAATAGAAAAATGGAACATATAGAAATATGGCAAATTGTTCTCCTGACGCTTTACTCTGGTTTCGCAATATATGATGGTAACAATACTACGCTGGGATTAGTTAAACCGAGCATGGCTGGTTTTTTTGCAGGACTCATAATGGGGGATGTTACCACCGGATTATTTATCGGCGGTACCCTTAATCTACTGGTTCTCGGTGTCGGCAACTTTGGTGGAGCCTCCATTCCTGATTATATGACAGGTGCTGTACTCGGAACGACATTTGCTATTATGAGCGGTGAAGGTGCAGCATTTGGCGCAACGATTGCTATACCTATAGGCCTGTTAATGGTTCAGTTGGATGTCCTGGCTCGATTCATCAATACCTTTATTCATCACAAGGCAGATAAACTGATTGAATCAGGTAATGTGAAAAAAGCCGTAAGAATGAATCTCTATGGTCAAATTCCGATCTCTCTGTCACGTATGATACCTGTTTCACTGGCATTAATTCTCGGCTCTGCATTTGTGAATAATATTGTTCAACATGTACCAGAGTCGATAATGAATGGTTTGAAAGTCTCAGGAGGGATGTTACCTGCGCTGGGTATTGCTATCTTGATGCGTTATCTACCGATTAAAAAGAATATTTCCTTCCTGATTCTTGGGTTCTTTTTAGCCGCGTATCTTTCCGTACCAATATTAGGTGCTGCAATTATAGGTCTGGCAATCGCCATTTATATTTTTAATAGCGAACAACAGCAATCAAAACTAACTCAAAAAACTGCAGGGGATATGGGTGATGAGTAAATCAATTAAAAAAGTATTCTGGCGATGGTTTTTATTTGGTCAGTGTGGATGGAATTATGAAAAAATGCAGGGCCTCGGTTATCTTTTTAGTATTTATCCCTTCTTAAAAGAAAAATATAAAACAGATGCAGAATTAAAGGCAGCGGCAAAAGTTCATAGTCAATTTTTTAACACCAACAATACTATGGCTCCTGCAATATTAGGTGTTGATCTTGCACTAGAGGAAAAAAATGGCTTAGAGAGTAAAGATGCGATTATTGGTGTTAAGACGGGGTTAATGGGGCCGTTAGCAGGGATTGGCGATACAATTTTCTTCGTTATTCCTACCACAATAATCGGTTCAATTGCCTCTTATATGGCGTTACAAGGAAATCCGGCAGGTCTATTATTATGGCTGCTATTCTCCTTTGTTCGCATGCTGTTTATGCGCTATAGCATTAGCAAGGGATATCAGGAAGGTGTTAATTTACTCGGTTCACTAACCAACAGCCTGAATAAAATAACTCGTGCAGCAAACATACTCGGCCTGACGGTTATTGGGGCGTTGATACCCTCTGTTGTCAAAGCGAGGCTAGGGTTTGAATTTAACTACGGTGAAATATCCCTAAAGCTACAGGATATTGCTAATCAATTAATGCCGGGGCTCATACCACTTCTGGTCGTTTTAACCACCTACTGGTTGCTCGGGTTAAAAGGAATGAATTCCACCAGAGTTATTTTTATCTTGATGTTTATCGGTGTGGTCGGATACAACCTGAATATCCTTGGTTAACAAAGTTTATTTAAAATGGAAATAATATATGAAAGGTATTGCTCATATCCGTATTGATGATCGTCTTATTCATGGTCAGGTTGCAACACGCTGGGTCAGACATGTTAATGCAAATAGAATCATGATTATTGATGATACTGTCGCGGAAAATGAAATCGAAAAAATGATGTTGAGAAGTGCCGCTCCGGAAGGCTGTAATACGTCTATTCTGTCTTGCGAAAAAGCTATCAACAATATTGCCGCAGGAAATTATGAAAATCAAAATGTTTTAGTTTTGATGAAAACACCAGCAGTAGCACTCAAGATGCTGGAAAGGGGGCTAGCACTAACCCAGATAAATATTGGCAATATGTCTAATCAGGAAAATAGAAAACAAATCAAGCGTTCTGTCAGTATCAGTGATGAAGAGTTAAAGATCATTAATACGCTACTTTCAAAAGGTGTAAAAGTGACCGCACAGATGACGCCTGAAGAACCCGAGTCCGAAATTAGCATTTTTCTTAAAGGGATGTAGGAACTTATTATGGATAATCATCAGAAGCTTTATTATCACAATGTCCTGAATACGCTAGAGAGTGTTTTTCTTACCCAGCAAGAGGCTATCGAGCAGGCGGCCACTGTATTTGCCGATACTGTACGTCATCAAGGCATCATTTATGGCTTTGGCTCGGGTCATTCTTTTGCTGCTGGCGTTGAGCTTGCGGGACGTGCAGGCGGTTTAGTCAATACTCGCGCTCTGGATCAGTTCTATGGGCATATGGGCTGGCTGGATAGCATTGAAGGCTGCGGTGATGTGTTTAGCCGTCTGATTGATCTACGGGAGCATGACAGCTTTGTTATCGTCTCAAACTCAGGCACCAAGCCCTTACATGTTGAACTCGCCCGGAATATCCATGCCAGGGGCAATAAAGTCATTGCTATCACTGGCGGACAGCATCACGCAGATTTATCGTTGGAGGGAATCAGCAAGTATGCTGATGTAATCATTAATAATGCCAGCCCTAAACAAGATTGTACGCTGAGTATTGATAATGACCGCATCATGACCGGCCCTGTTTCATCTATTTCTAACGCTTATATAATCAACAGCATTGTCATTGAGTGCATCGATATACTGCTGGCCGCTGGAATAACGCCGCCTGTTATGCGGAGTATCAATCAACCGGGTGGCAAAGAGTATAATGAAACTTTGCTAGCGCAATATCGTGAACGTGTATTTACAGTATAGGTAGCACAGATGAAATATACGATGATGAATTCTGACTTTCTGCGTGCAGATCAGTCAGGTTTAGATAGTTGTGCATTGCATGATGAGTTACAAGCACTAACGGAAAAAGTTCGTCTCAATATGGGACGATTTGGTTCACAATTTCCTTCGGCCTGTAGCCAGAATGAGAAGTACAGAATAAAAAACAATGATGACTGGACCAATGGTTTCTGGACTGGCATGCAGGCTATTGCTTATGAATTTAGCGGTGATACGGATTTTCTGGAAGGTATAAGAACCAATGTAATAAGTTTTCAAGAACGACTAAATAACCATCATGTTCTTGATCATCACGATATAGGTTTTCTTTATAGTCTGTCTGCTGGTGCCTACTATAAAATAACGAAAGATGAAGAGTCTAAAAAATTAATCATCGCAGCTGCTGAGGTATTACTCAAACGTTTTCATCATTCGGCGGGTTTCCTGCAAGCCTGGGGAGACATGAAAGATCCAAAAGAATATCGGTTAATTATAGACTCATTAATTAACTTACCACTTTTATATCAGGCAAGTAAAATAAGCCAGGATGAAAAATATAAAATAGCTGCTGATAAACATTTCCATCATGTTATTAATAATATTTTTCGAGATAATTACTCTAGTCACCATACATTTTTTTTCGATACTGAAAATGGCCTGCCATTACGTGGTGAAACGTTTCAGGGCTTTAGTGATAGTTCTTGCTGGGCACGGGGACAAGCATGGGCAATATTAGGTTTACCACTCAACTGGTGTAGAGGCCATAATTTTCCTGACAGAATACTCTATGACAAGGTATGTAATTATTTTTTCCAGCATTTGCCTGAGGATAGTATTCCATACTGGGATCTTAACTTTACTGCTGCAGATAAGCAGCCACGCGATACTTCAGCGCTGGCGATTGCTATTTGCGGTTTACTTGAAGCTCGAAATTGTTTTACTGATAGTCGTTATCAGGATATCGCGAATAAATTACTCTACAAATTAAAAAATTTCGCTTCCGCGAGTCATGATAATAATTGTGAAGGGTTAATAAAACATGGCGTCTATGCTTTTAGCCATAACAAAGGTATTGATGAGTGCAATCTGTGGGGAGATTATTATTACATGGAAGCACTATATCGATTATATCAACCTGACTGGAAAGGATATTGGTAATGAACGGGTTTAATGAGTATCTAAAAACAGTAAAAAACAATCTTACTTTACTGGCTAATGAACAACAGAATTGTATTCAATTGGTCGCCGAGAAACTCACTGATGTTATCGCCAATGATGGCATCATCTATCTTTTTGGCTGCGGTCATTCACATATATTTGGCGAGGATGTTTTTTATCGAGCAGGTGGATTAGCGCCCGTCAGGCCTATTCTTATTGAGCCATTAATGCTCCATCAAGGTGCAGCTCGTTCATCTCAACTTGAAAAACAAAATAATTATATCAATGAATATTTGCAGGCATATCCAATAACCAGTAATGATGCACTCATCGTTATTTCTACATCAGGTATTAATCCTGCACCTATTGACGCTATTTTATGGGGGAATTCAGCAGGTGCAACCACAATAGCCATTACCAGTTTTATCTACGCAGAAAAATCCCCATCTCGTCATCTATCAGGAAAATATTTACGCGATTGTGCCGACATCGCAATTGATAACCATGTTCCATATGGTGATGCAGTATTGACTGTAGAAGATAATCAGCCACCGTTCGCGCCTGTATCTTCTGCATTAGGAATTGTTTTACTTCAGGCAATATTTGCACAGGTAATTTTTAATTTAAGTCATCGTCATATTCCACTACCTGTGTTTCTGAGTGGTAACATTCCGGGTTCAACTGAACATAATACTCAATTAGTTAATCAGTATAGTTTAAGAATACCGGAACTTAGTAAAGGACTATAGATTCAATATTATTCTTTATTCTATATATTAAATAGCTCTCTACTTACCTCAAATTTAAAATTTGTCCTACCCCTATATAATTCAATGGTGATTGTTATGTTGAGACCAACATTAATTAAAAAATCAGTAATCGCTATGATATTAATTTCCTCATCTCCATATGCATTTTCTGATACCGCGCCTAATATTAACCTTGATGAAGGAAATCATTCTGAACTGTATCGTGCGTTATACCAGGATGCTTCCCTGGATCTCAATACAAACCTTTATACTCGCTATCGGGCAGTTAAAAATAGTCATAGCGGTAAGTATGGACTAGGCCCCGGTGGGATACAAAACCAAACAGCGATGCTGGCACTAAATTATAAGTCTGGTTACTACAATGATATTATTGGTTTCGATTTCTGGGGCGGAACTAATATTAAGCTTGGGCATACTGTCGGCCAGTCTGAGATTTTATATTATAAATACAGTTGTGACGGGGATGGGAAATTCTCACCCTGCGAGAAATCTTTCGCCAGTGTTTCTGTTGCAGCATTAAAACTGAAATATGGCAGTGATGCAGCACGTTTTAAAATCAATGCAGGTTATACACCAATTAACTCTGGAACATTCAAGAATAGCTGGGGGTTAGGGCCACACTCCTATCGTGGATTTGATAGCGCACTTTCTTTCGACAACCTGAGTTTTACTTATGCCTGGGCAGATAGATTTAAAAATGACTGGAGTCGTGATTTTAAGAAAATGACGACTAGCTGGCATCAAAATAACGCAGCAGGTTTAGATGATAACGGTACAATTATCAAGAAAGGTGATGTCATTGATTACATTCACTCTGCGGGTGTAGCCTATGAACTTGATAAATCAAAAGTTGATATAGGTTATGGTGAAGGTCATGAATATCGCCGTAACTGGCAGCTGCAACTTGAACATGTTAATCAACTTGCCGAAGAAACGAGTCTTCAGACAAAAATCTTTTACCAGGGTGCACGCTATATACACGGCATAGCACCGGTTGTATCGCCCACATATGAATACTATGTCAGCGCCGGACTCAATCTTAAAAACAGAAATACCACTTGGTCTGTCGGCTATAGTCAAAACCACGCCCCACAAACAGCAGACTATAACTTCCGATTAACCCCTTGGGCTAATTCTGATAAAAGGGACTATCAGGCTACTCTTTCTCAACTAGAGGACTATAACGCATCCGGTACTCAGGCACTGCGCTTGGGAGTTACGCACAACTTTGCTGATTTTAATCTGCCGGAATTTACCGTGGGGTTAGCCGGAACCTATGGCTGGCATGTCGTCACTGATACCTCAAAGATTAATGCGGCCAGAAGCTATGATGGTAAAATGCGCTCGCTGGATCTTCTGATGCGTTATAACGTGGAAAATGGTCCAGTGAAAGGGCTCTCCGTAACCGCGTTGCCAGCATTACTAAGAACCTCTGAAACCAATTACAAAAGCTCACGTAATGATATTAAATTTATTGTCGGCTACAGCGTTAATTTATTTTAGCTGTAACGACGTATAAATACGTCTGCCTTCTATTTTATACCTCAGGTATCCCACTCCCGAGTCATCAATATGGAATGGGATATCTGCGCTATCTCAGAAATCCACGATAAGCCTCGCTGAGTACTGCCAGGATCAAAGGTTAACCGGTCTTGTTTGTATTCCTGAAAATACCTATTTGGATCGATAATATCATTTTTCACTATTGCAAAGTTTGCCAGAGGGTCTATGCTGACAGACGGTTCTGCTGTCGCACAAATGGTTTCAAAAATTGCAACACCCTGTGCATTCATGTCGTAAACAGGCATCTATATAAAAAAAAACATATAAATAGCGCGCTATATTGTAGTTCGATACGTAAATTTATCCTGCCAGTATGGCCAGAGTCTGTGAACAAGGCACCTTCTGTTGAATACCAGTCACGGTTTCATCCGCATAATAACCATTCTGTTAAAATGAAAAAGTGCTTCATCAGGTCATACCCGGAACATTGAACGTTGCCACCGGGCTTGTGTATTACCTGGACAGCCTGACGTATGACAGGTATATACTGAACTCAGGAACTTGCTGTCATAGCAACCATACAGGGATAGAAAATGAATCACTCATACTGGCTTAACTGCAGTACCGTACTTCTGTTTCTATTAGTATCAACAAAATGCATTGCCATCAGCTGGCAAGATAAGCTAACTAATTTATCCGACGAACAAATCCACCATAACATCGTAGCGGGAACGCAAAGTGGCGGGCTCTCTCTTTCCTCTTTAAGCACCCTGCTTGAAGGAGGAAGCTCGGCTCTCAGCGCCAATACGATGGCAAATGCCGCAGGTGTTATCGAATACTGCACGAGAAACAAGCTATCCTCTCTGGCAAATGCTGAGAAAATACAGAGTAAATTAGTTCAGAGGCTGAAGCTCACGCATCCTCGTAATAGCGCAACTAAGAAGGACTATGCCCAGGGTCAGTCGGGATTACTCAATACACATAATGGCCAGCAGCTGGATATGAATGATTTAAGCCATTCAGAACTTGCCGCTGAAGTAAAAATGAAAGCCTGTGATCTGGTGCTTAAACAAGGTATGGATTATTTATCTCGTTGATTGCTGAGCCAGTTGACAGTCGAAATCAAGTAACTCTTCTGCGGTTCCTAAGGTGAGTGCCGTTAGCTGTAACCGAGTTGCCAGCAAAATGGCCTCACCGTTATCGGCCATGACCCGCACTAAACCATAGTTATCCATACGGTCTCCCCTGGCTTGCAGATACTGCGCAAGAGCAGCAAAGGGGTTCGTCGCCGCAGCAACTTTAATGGCGAGATAACGCTGTCCTGACAGGAGAGTGTTCAACGCCTGCCATTGATAACCGATACTTGCTTTTTGCTGCAAAATGGCCTGGTAGACCTCTGGTTTCAGGCAAGCCAGGTGAAGGTGTAGCTGGTTTTGAGTCCGCCCATAGCGGGAATTAACGGCCAGCGCCAGGTAGCGATCTGGAACAGGAAATGTCGATTTTTGCTGTAAAAAATAACGCGTGTCCCAGCCATGCTGGAAATAGTTTTCTGTTTCGCTCTTCAGAAGTTCTGCGCTTTCAATACCGGTGATTTTATCTGTCGGGATCAAAAGTGTATGCAACGGACCATTGGCATCATTAAAAACCGTGTAGCGCTGCGCCAGGTTAACCTTCAGGCAAGGTTCGGGTGAACCTGAACTCTGCTGCCGGGGAACACAACGCTCATTCACTATCTGCCATAACTGCTGGCTATTATAGTGTAACCACGCGAAGTACAGTGCTGGCAGTAAAAGTACAAGTACACTGATGACCACCAGTATTAAAAGCCACGAGCGCGGTCGTTGAGAAGAGGAGGCTTTGCTTTCAGTCACGACTATTACCTGACATCTGCGGGTCTTCATGGCAGATCAGCAACGAACGTGATCTCCGCTCGTTGCTGATTTGACACCATAATACAGATTTAGCTATGGCTCTGGATCTTCTTGATGATATTCGTCGTAGAGCAACCGTCCTCAAAGTTCAGGACCATGACTTCGCCACCATTAGCCCACACTTCCTGGCTTCCGGCAATCTGATCGGGCGTATAATCCCCACCCTTCACCAGTCGGTCAGGCAAGATCTCACCAATTAAACGTTGTGGCGTATCCTCTTCAAACAGTACGACCCAATCAACCGCTTCAAGTGCCGCCAGTACCACCATGCGCTGATCCTGAGGATTCACCGGGCGAGTTTCACCTTTGAGACGGCGGGTGGAAGCATCACTGTTTACCGCGACAATCAGTCGGTCACCCAGTTTACGGGCATTAGCCAGATAAGATACATGGCCCGCATGCAGAATATCAAACACGCCATTGGTCATCACAACCCGCTCGCCACGTTTACGGGCAGCGTCAACGGCGACCTTAAGTTCGGCTTCGCTCATCACACCAAATCCGGTATCTGAACGACCACGTACCGCATTTTCCAGTTCAACAGGAGAAACGGTTGAGGTACCGAGTTTACCCACCACCACACCCGCGGCAGCATTGGCAAAATAGCAGGCTTCTTCCAGCGAATGGCCGGAGGCCAGGGTCGCAGCCAGCACGCCAATCACCGTATCACCCGCACCGGTAACGTCGTAAACTTCCTGTGCCTGCGTGGCCAGGTTAAAAGGCTCGACGCCAGGGCGCAGTAAGGTCATACCTTGTTCTGAACGGGTTATCAGTAAAGCAGATAATGAAAAATCAGCGATCAGCGCCATACCACGAGCCACTAATTCTTCTTCACTATGACATTTACCTACCACAGCTTCGAATTCTGCCAGGTTTGGCGTCAGTAGAGTTGCTCCGCGATAACGCTCAAAGTCAGTACCTTTCGGGTCGATAAGTACCGGAACATTGGCTTCGCGCGCCAGACAAATCATCTGCTGAACACTTTCCAGTGCACCCTTGGCATAGTCTGACAGAACCAGAGCGCCAATGTGTGGCAACGCCTGGCTAATACGATCATGCAAGGGGGTAGGATCAATACCCGCAAATCCTTCCTCAAAATCCAGACGGATAAGTTGCTGATTACGAGAGAGAACCCGAAGTTTGGTTATCGTCGGATGAGTGGGCACAGAAACAAAATCACACTTTACGTTAACACCTGCCAGTGTCTGACTCAGCGCACGAGCAGCATCATCAATGCCGGTAAGTCCGACCAAACGAGAGCCTGCACCTAACGAGGCAATATTCATTGCAACGTTTGCAGCCCCTCCAGGGCGTTCTTCGATAGTCTCAACTTTAACCACTGGCACCGGAGCTTCCGGCGAAATACGGCTGGTTGGACCGTACCAATAGCGATCCAGCATCACATCACCAACCACCATGACACCTGCACGACTGTATTCCGGCAGTGTTACTTTCATTCCTGACTCTCCAGCACGGGATAAAATTTTGCGTGGGATAATAACATATTTAGTTCGTTGCGCATGCTTGTGACTCACCAAGCCAGGTCTGCCAGCTACGGTTAACCTGTTCCCGCTCTTCAACAAATACGTTCAATGCCACATGACCCGGCAGCGTTTGTAAGGCCAAGTGATGAAGCTCATCACGTAAGGTGACGTAGGCATGTGTGAGTGCTCTGGATTCTTCTTCACTAATAATATTATCCTGCGCCATTAGCTCCAGAATTCGCACATTATCAGGCCAGCGCGTTAAATCAGGGCTCGTCGATGCATAGCGGAGTACCAGATACTGGGTAATAAACTCAATATCCGTAATACCGCCCTGGTCAGCTTTGATATCAAAACGGTCGCGTTTTTTATTCCCCAGGTGTGCACGCATTTTTTCGCGCATCTCCCGGACTTCAGTTTGTAGCACTTTCCCTTCTCTCGGCCGACACAACACTTCATGCCGGATAGCGGTAAACTGCTGGTTTAGCACTGGGTCGCCATACACCACTCGCGCGCGCACCAGAGCCTGATGCTCCCAAGTCCAGGCTTCATTTTTCTGATACTCTGCAAACGCGTCTACCGTGGTAACCAGCATGCCAGCGGCTCCCGACGGACGTAAGCGAGCATCAACTTCATATAAAATACCTGATGCAGTACGGGTGCTGAATAAGTGCAGAATACGCTGCGCCAGGCGCAAGTAAAACTGGCGGCCATCAATTTCACGCTCACCATCGGTGGTGTCATCTGCCGGGCAGCTGTGTAAAAAGACCAGGTCGAGATCGGAGCTGTAACCCAGTTCCAGTCCACCCAGCTTTCCATAACCTACGACCGCAAATCCGCGGCTATTTTGCCCCAGTAAATGACGAGGTTGCCCATAACGCGCAACCATCTGCACCCAGGCCTGCTGCACAACAGCATCAATAATCGCTTCTGCCAGCCAGGTTAAGTGATCGCTCACTTTCATTACGGGTAGAGTCCCGGTAATGTCTGCCGCAGCAACACGCAATAACTGTACCTGTTTAAACTGTCGTAGCGCTTCCAGTTGCTGCTCTTCATCATCGTGAACGCGCAGTAAATACTGGCGTAGTTCATCCCGATAGGCGTCGGTCGCCGTCGGCTGATACAGCGTATTAGGATCCAGCAGCTCATCCAGTAATAGCGGATATCTTGCGAGCTTTTCAGCAATCATCGGCGAGGCAATACAGAGCGTCACCAGTTGTTTGAGCGCGCTGGGATATTCCGTTAATAGCTCCAGATAGGTCGTTCGGGTAACGATACTCAGCAAGATTGGGATCACACGGGAAAGCGCCAGAGCGGCGCTCTCATGCTGGCAGGACTCACGTAATAAACGCGGCATCAGTTGATCCAGCACTAACCTGCCCCGCGAACCGATGGTGCGTTTATTAGTATCCTCACGAAAATCAGCGATATACCTGATAACCTGCTGCCTGACTTCAGGTGTCAGATGGTTAAGTACCGGGGTTGTTTCGTCACTATCCAGTGCATCCAGCCATAACTCACGCCAGGCTTCAGATGCGCTATCTTCCCCCGCTTCGGGCTCATCATCACCAATTAATTCATTAAATACCTGTCGGACATTGTGCATATGTTGCTGTAGCGATTGTTCCAGCTCATGCCAGTCGGTCACCCGCATCCCCCAGGCCAGGCGAGCGCGATTTAGCTCATCACCAGGTAAAGTCTGGGTCTGTTCATCGTTAATACTCTGTAGCAAGTTTTCCAGCCGACGCAGATAAAGATAGGCAGCACGTAGCCGGGCAGCATCATGAGCAGGCAACAGATTAAGTTGCTCGATTGCCTCCAAAGTCGGCATCAGCGACCGGGACTGTAATAAGGGTTCACGCCCCCCACGGATAAGCTGGAATACCTGAACGATAAACTCTGTTTCACGGATACCTCCCGCGCCAAGTTTAATATTGTCAGTCAGACCGCGTCGCCGGACTTCACGCGCAATCATGCCTTTCATATTACGCAGAGACTGAATCACGCTGAAATCGATATAGCGGCGAAAGACAAAAGGACGCAGCATTTTGCGTAGCTCATGGCTCCAGATATCGTCGTTGTCACCCATCACACGGGCTTTGACCATTGCATAGCGTTCCCAGTCTCGACCTTGCTCCTGGTAGTAATCTTCCAGGGCCGCAAAACTGAGCACTAAGGGACCGCTATCACCAAACGGCCGCAAACGCATATCCACGCGATAAACAAAGCCATCTGCGGTAGGCTGATCCAGTACTTTAATCAGGCGCTGGCCAAGACGAGTAAAGAACTGGGCGTTATCCAGCTCACGACGGCCACCCGCGGTCGAGCCATGTTCCGGCCAGGCAAAGATAAGATCGATATCTGAAGAAAAATTGAGCTCACCACCGCCCAGTTTACCCATACCCAAAATCAACAGCGGCTGGGCAATACCTTCGGCATTAACCGGGGTACCCCATTCACGGCAACAAGCGTTATACAGCCAGTCACGAGCGGCAATAATTAAGGTTTCCGCCAGCACGCTCAGTTGTTTGAGTGTCTCGAGGGTATCGACCTGTTCCAGCGCCTGAGACCAGGCGATTCGCACCATGATTCGACGGCGAAACTGGCGCAGAACACGCATCAGCGCGGCTTCATCCGATACCTCTTGCAACGCGACTTGCAGCCAGCTGGCATACTGCTGCCACTCTTCAGGCTCAGGTGCCGTCTGTTGTAAATCGTCGAGCCAGGCCGGATATACCGCCATACTGTCGCTAACAAAATCACTAAGAGAGAGCACGGCCCGTGCCTCATCCGTGAGTTTTTGGGCATCCATATCTTCAGGCAGATGTGATAACACAACCTGCAAGTGTTGCTGTAACAAGGGAGTAAGCGGCATCATGGTGGTATTCCTTGCCTGTCAGTTATTTTCCGCTATGCAGCCAGAAAGGTGCCTGCGAAATAGCTTCGTTACGATAATGCTCAATCTCAACGATTTGATTCGTCACTATTGCATCAAACAGCCCCTGCCAGTTTTCCAGCCAGGATGATGCTTGCTGAGTACGATAGATCCCAGCCAGCAGACGTGCAGCATCTAATTCACGTACCAGGCGGGTCAGTTTATCTGCATAGGCATCGCCTAACGGACGCTGGAAAATCGCTCTTAATTCAGCAGAATGTCGTGAAAGATGGCCATCAGCAAAACGCTTTAAAGAACCATCGAGCTTAACCAGCCCTTTCTCATCAACAAAGTCACGCCACTGGGACTCAAACAGCCAGCGGGTTAATGTTAGCTTAGTGATACTGGCCTGGGCACTGAACAGAACTTCATCACCTTTGTTATGTTCTGTAAGGCTGGCTTCAAAACTGAGCAACAAATCACGTAACTGTGAGCTGGCTTTACGCGGAATAATTCCGCCGAATAACGCCAGAATATGGCGGACATTGCCCGCTGCTAACATGATATGTTGTTTCGCCGCTTTATTTCCGCGCAACCAGAGTTCTTCATGGTAGAGCCAGCTTTCCAGCGACTGCGCCAGAGAAGCTTGAAGACCTTGCTCAATCGTAGTTTTAGGCGCCAGAGATAACAGATCAAGTGGCTTAATTGCACGCTCAACCGCACCTTGCGCAAGATGGTAGCCACGGGCAGCCTTACTCATGCTTCCCATGCGTAAGCCCGGTTCATTTACTAATTGCTCTGCCAGAATAAGTAATGCGCTGGCTTCACCTTCCAGCAGCTCAAGCTCTAACTCGCAGATAGGTTCTTGTAAATCACCGGCGATCACTTCACCCTGGTCGAGAGCCAGTTCAATACGGCTGGTTCCTTGCTGAACAATCCAGGTCTGACGCTTAAAGTTCGTGCTGAATAATGGATTAAGCTGCTGCTGAAGCTCTGCAACATCCACGCCTTGCGGCCAAATTTCTGCAGGTAACAACGCCAGATCAAGCGTGGGTTCGCTCAGTGGCACATTGTATTCCGGACGCTGATGCAAACCACCTGTCACCTGACCTGAGGTTTTCATGGTCATTTCATAGTGATTGCCATTGCCACGAATACGCAGCCCCATATTATGACGACGCAGAAAATTATCTGCTGTTTCATAATAGATATTCACTAGCTGGCGTGCTCCATGCTGCTCTTGCGACAGGGCATTCAATTTTTCACTCAATGATGTAATCACCGGTGGATTGACGATAAATTTTAATTCGATTTCCTGAGCCATATCTTCTTTACTTTGCGGTGGAGCGCACTACAACGTAGCACGCCTGAGAGTTAACATGAGATACTCAGATAGTACGATAAAAAAAGCTGTAAGGTCGCGTATTTACCCGTAAGAAATTGCAATAATGAGCTAAATATCCACCCTGAATAATTAGAGTCGCTTGTAAACACCGAGTAAAATCTGTCGATGAGCATAGACAAACTATGTGATTCGGCTAATTTAACGCAGGCAACGCCCAGGCAACTTGAAGTATGACGGGGTCCCCTAAATAATTCGAGTTGCCTGTAGGCGCCAAGTTCAGCCCGCCGATGAGCATAGACACACTATGTGATTCGGCGGGCTGGACGCAGGTAACACCCAGGCAACTTGAAGTATGACGGGGTCCCCTAAATAATTCGAGTTGCCCGTAGGCGCCAAGTTCAGCCCGCCGATGAGCATAGACACACTATGTGATTCGGCGGGCTGGACGCAGGTAACACCCAGGCAACTTGAAGTATGACGGGGTTCCTGGATGATTCTCATTCCGGTTAATAGATTGCACCGTCAGACTGTTGCCACTACTATCCTTCTACAACTCATGAAAAAATGTCGATCTAATGCTTAATTTACGCCTAATTTGCTTCACTTTGCTGTCTCTTACTGTTTCCGTCGCGGCTAATGCCGACGAAAAACGTTATGTTTCTGATGAACTGAATACTTGGGTACGAAGTGGCCCGAGTGATAGCTACCGCCTGGTCGGTACCGTTAATGCCGGAGAAGAAGTCACCTTACTGCAACGTAATGAAGAGACTAAATACGGTCAAATACGAGAAAGTAATGGTCGTACTGTCTGGATCCCGCTCGCGCAATTAAGCAATACGCCGAGCATCCGCACCCGAGTGCCAGAATTAGAGAGTCAGCTCAAGACGCTGACCGATAAACTGACCAATATTGATACCACCTGGAATCAGCGCACGGCAGAAATGCAGAAGAAAGTTGCGCAAAGTGATGAGGTTATCAATGGTTTGAAAGAAGAAAATCAGCAACTCAAGAACCAGTTAATTGTCGCCCAGAAAAAGGTCAATGCTGCCAATGTCCAGTTGGACGATAAACAACGTGCCATTATTTTACAGTGGTTTGTTTACGGTGGTGGGGTTGCGGGCTTTGGCCTGCTGGTTGGGTTACTGCTGCCAAGAATGCTGCCAAGACGCAAGAAAAATGACCGCTGGATGAACTGATTAATCTGCCAGCCAAAATAATTCAGGTTGTCTTTAGGTGACAAGTTTAGCCTGTCGATGAGCATAGAAAAACTATGTAACTCGGCGGGCTGAACGCAGATAATACGCAGGCAAGTTAAAGTATGACGGGTTGATTCACCTTGCATCTATACTTAGTATGAAAGTTAACAAAAAGTTACTGGAGAGTTGCAGGTGAAAGTTTATTTGGTCGGTGGAGCAGTACGGGACAAATTGCTCAACCTGTCGGTTAAAGATAAAGACTGGCTGGTGGTTGGCGCAACGCCTCAGCAAATGCTGGACGCCGGTTATGAGCAAGTGGGTAAAGATTTCCCGGTTTTTTTACATCCAGAATCACATCAAGAATATGCCCTTGCTCGTACTGAACGTAAGTCAGGTCAGGGATATACGGGCTTCACTTGCTATGCCGCGCCTGATGTTACACTGGAACAGGATTTACTACGCCGTGACCTGACCATCAACGCAATCGTTGAGGATGAGCACGGCACGCTTACCGATCCTTATGGCGGTTTAGAGGATCTGAAAAATCGTATCCTCCGCCATGTATCACCGGCTTTTAATGAAGACCCCTTGCGCGTGTTGCGCGTGGCACGTTTTGCTGCTCGCTTTGCCCACCTTAACTTTCGTATCGCCCCTGAAACCCTGACGTTAATGAGTGAGATAGCCGCCAATGGTTCTCTGGCACATTTAACGCCAGAACGGGTATGGAAAGAGACAGAAAAAGCACTGGGTTGTCGTAACCCACAAATTTATTTTGCCGTATTACGTGAATGTGGTGCTCTGAAAGAACTGTTTCCAGAAATTGACGCACTCTATGGTGTCCCGGCTCCTGCCAAATGGCATCCGGAAATTGATACCGGCATTCATACCCTGATGACACTAACTATGGCGGCTCAGCTCAGCCCTGAGATTGATGTCCGTTTTGCAACCCTGTGTCACGATCTTGGTAAGGCTCTGACTCCACCAGAAAAGTGGCCCAGCCACCATGGTCATGGCCCGGCAGGTGTGAAACTGGTTGAACGCCTGTGTAACAGATTACGTGTTCCGACAGAAATTCGTGATCTGGCAAAACTGGTTGCCGAATTCCACGACTTGATTCATACATTCCCCATCTTACAGCCGAAAACAGTGATTAAACTGTTTGATAAAATCGATGCCTGGCGTAAGCCCTGGAGAGTGGAGCAAATTGCTCTGACGAGCGAAGCCGATGCCCGTGGTCGTACTGGATTTGAAGCCAATGACTACCCGCAAGGACGCCTGCTCCGCGCGGCATGGGAGGCTGCCCAGCGCGTCACGAATAAAGAGGTTATTGATGCAGGTTTTCAGGGTCCTCAAATCCGTGAGGAGCTGACAAAACGCAGAATTCAGGCTGTCGCTCTCTGGAAACAAGAGAATGGCCTGACAACTCCACCCGATATCTGATATTTACTTCTCAGCTCGTCAGGCAAATCTGTCTGACGAAATTCCCTGGATAAAATATACAACACCTCTCACTTTGCATTTAAATATATTATATTTCACGCCTAACACCCATTCACATTACATATATCCCCGCAATACATTTTTATAAAAAACGCTACAAACACAGAATAATAGTTGTACTTACTTCATAAGTGTTTTGAAATGAAAACTTATTCGTTTCACTCTGAAAAATATCCAGTGAAATTCAGGAAATATATCTTAGGACGAGCTACGGAGAGCAGCATGCAAAAATTAGTTTTCCTCATAATTATCTTTGCACTCTCAATAGAATGTCGCTTTCAGGAACCTATTATAGCGGCAGCATCACAGAAAAAAGAACCCGTTATTATTCCTGAAACCACAAACATTGACGCTTATACATTACACAAAATCAACACCATAATACAGAGTATATCAAACGATGAATTACTGAGTCAGAGTAAAAAAATATCACTGATCTCAGAAAAATTTCTCGGCACGCCTTACCAGAGTAATACGCTTGATGGCTCAGATATAAAACCAGAAAAATTGATAATAAATTTCAAAGGATTAGATTGCTTCACTTATCTGGACTATGTTGTTGCCTTACATATATCTCATTCACAGAATGATTTTTTAAAAAACATTATTAAAACGCGCTACATCGACGCTAATATTAGCTTTTATAACAGAAAACATTTTTTCACTGACTGGGCTAATCGTGAATATAAAATAGCTGAAGACATCACAACTCAACTAAGTCCACACACCGTAAAATGCGTTAAATCACTTAATCAAAAAACTAAAACTCAAAAATATCTTCCCGGAATTCCTGTTGTTTCACGAAGCATTAATTACATCCCCAGCTCGGCGATTAATACTACGCTAATCAGTAAATTGAAGTCAGGCGATCTTATTGGTATTTATACACCATTACCAGGACTGGATGTCACTCATGTTGGTTTTTTTCTTACTACCGAAAAAGGTCCTGTATTTCGTCACGCCTCGTCTTCAAAAGATAATCAGCTGGTAGTAGACAGCCCCTTAATGCCTTATTTATTAAAAACACCAGGAATTATTATACTAAGATTGAAATCGCCCTCTTCGTAATATTTTTTATGGTTAATAAAATAATACAGCTATTTACAATATGAATTATAGGTCAAGAAATAATCCTGCTCTGCGCAGGATTAGTTTCTATGGTATGTATCCAGCGCTGGCGTCACAGTAAGGGAGCCTCAGTCAGCACAGGGCAATGCTTATCGGTGTGCCAGCGGGCGCTGTCCACGCTCAATTATCACGCCAACATTAGCAGCCTGAGCAACCGCCCCAGGTTTACTGACCTTGATACGAACCCAAGGGGAGTTAAATTTCGCCAGCAGAATTTGCGCCAGTTCTTCGGCTACACGTTCAACCAAGGCAAAACGCCCATCACGTACATGTGCTATCACGGTTTCACTCACATCAGCATAGCTTAAGCAGTCCTCAACCTTATCGCTGGCTGCCGCCGGGCGGTTGTCCCATGCCATTTCTAAATCGAACACCAGTTTCTGTTGAATCTGTTGTTCCCAGTCATAAACACCGATAGTGGTAATCACTGTAAGTTGTTCTATAAACACAATATCCATTATCTCTGCCTTGTTTTTAGCGGTGCCGGATACCACTTCCGACGAAATATGCGTATTATCCACAGATGCAGAGAAGACTTCGACACTTTCAAAATGGAACAGCATTATGAGTGCAATCGCGCCGGGTATGATTCTCATCGCGTATCTCTGCGGCTCAATATCAAGCGCCATTCTGGTTTGCCGTATTGCCGGTCTCCCCGATCCACGCGAGAGCGGTTCTGGTAATCCCGGAGCGACCAATGTTTTACGTATTGGTGGTAAAGGCGCGGCCGTAGCGGTACTAATTTTTGATGTTCTGAAAGGTATGCTTCCCGTCTGGGCAGCTTATGCTCTGGGGGTTCCACCCTTCTGGCTGGGCCTGGTGGCTATCGCCGCCTGTATGGGACACATCTGGCCAGTATTCTTTAAATTCCGCGGAGGTAAAGGCGTTGCGACAGCTTTTGGTGCCATAGCGCCTATCGGCTGGGACTTAACCGGCGTGATGGCCGTAACCTGGATACTTAGCGTGCTGCTCAGCGGCTATTCTTCCTTGGGAGCCATTATCAGCGCCCTGATTGCCCCGTTTTATGTCTGGTGGTTTAAACCACAGTTCACTTTCCCTGTTGCCATGCTTTCTTGCCTGATACTGCTGCGTCATCACGACAATATTCAACGCCTGTTCCGCGGGCAGGAGAATAAAATCTGGCCCAGACTACGGCGCAAAAAGAAATCAGAAGCAGAAGCGGATGAAGTAAAAAAAGAATAACGGGGCCATTGTTGAACTGCTGAGTGAACAGAGAATAGTCCTATCTCTGTTCGCTCAGCAGTCAATGAAGTGCTATCAGTCAGGCTGGTGGCAGCTCGGCCAAAGGCCAGCGAGGCCTGACCGTCACACTCAATTCACCCACCGTGCCTGCTTTGAGGCGGATCATTCCGGCGTAAGCAATCATCGCCCCATTATCGGTACAAAATTCCGGACGAGCATAAAACACTTCCCCACGACGTTTTGCCATCATTTCTTTCAGTTTTGCACGCAGGGTTCGGTTAGCGCTGACCCCACCGGCGATAACTAAACGACTGAATCCGGTCTGATCGAGGGCGCGCTTACATTTAATCGCCAGAGTATCAACAACCGCATCTTCAAATGCACGGGCGATATCAGCCTGAGTCTGAGGATCTGCATCGTTTTCACGAATCGTGTTCGCTGCAAAGGTTTTTAAGCCTGAGAAACTGAAATCAAGACCAGGCCTGTCTGTCATCGGTCGAGGGAAGGTGAACCGCCCTGGAGTGCCCTGTGCTGCCATTTTTGACAACAAAGGCCCGCCTGGATAGTCCAGTCCCAGCAGTTTAGCTGTTTTATCAAAAGCTTCACCTGCTGCATCATCGACAGATTCACCTAATAGCTCATAGTGACCGATCCCCGTGACGCTAATCAGCTGCGTATGGCCGCCTGACACTAACAGAGCCACAAAAGGAAAATCTGGCGGTGTCTCTTCCAGCATCGGCGCGAGCAGATGACCTTCCATATGATGCACAGGAACGGCAGGTACATCCCAGGCAAAAGCCAGTGAACGTCCAATAGTTGCCCCAACCAGCAGTGCTCCCACCAGACCCGGACCTGCCGTATAGGCGACACCATCAATGTCACTGGCACATAATCCGGCCTCTTTTAACGCCGCCTGAATAAGCGGTACCGTTTTACGGACATGATCGCGCGAAGCCAGCTCTGGAACCACACCACCGTAATCAGCATGCAGTTTTACCTGGCTGTACAGCTGATTCGACAGCAAACCTACTTCATCGTCATAAATCGCGATACCTGTTTCATCACAGGATGTTTCAATACCTAATACACGCATGGCTTTTACCTCGTTGACCCGTCGCGAAGTTTAAGCTGACCGAGACTCTTTGTAAAACGTTGCTGCCTATCGCGTTGTATATGGTGTATACTCTCGCCCCTGGAAGATATCGGCCTTAAAAGGCGGGTTTATCGCGTTCGGTGCTTTACATTGCGGCAAGAGTTGCAGTAAAATTCCGCACCATTTTGAATTAGCTGGCACGTAGGCCAGCGGCAAACCGAATTATTAAAGGTGAGAGTTACATGCCGGTAATTAAAGTACGTGAAAACGAGCCGTTCGACGTAGCACTGCGTCGCTTCAAACGTTCTTGTGAAAAAGCAGGTGTTCTGGCGGAAGTTCGTCGTCGTGAGTTCTATGAAAAACCAACGACTGAGCGTAAACGCGCTAAAGCTTCTGCTGTGAAACGTCACGCGAAGAAATTGGCTCGCGAAAACGCACGCCGCACTCGTCTGTACTAGTCTTCTGAGGATTTAATCCTCATAACAGACAGAGTAGTAGTTATAAAGGCCGTGCTTCCGTAAGGAATGCGCGGCTTATTCTCGTTTATACACACTGACATATCCTTGAGCTTTCAGAATGCTGTTATCTGAGAGATGACGGATATAGCATATGGGGCCTATGGCTGGACGAATTCCGCGTGTTTTTATCAATGACCTGATTGCACGCACCGACATCATTGATTTAATTGATGTTCGTGTGAAGCTAAAGAAGCAGGGTAAAAACTATCATGCGTGTTGCCCATTCCATAACGAAAAAACCCCCTCTTTCACCGTAAATGGTGAAAAACAGTTTTATCACTGCTTCGGCTGTGGTGCTCACGGTAATGCCCTCGATTTTTTGATGAACTACGACAAACTCGATTTTGTCGAGAGTGTTGAAGAACTCGCGACCATGCATAACCTGGAGATCCCTTACGAAGCAGGCAATGGTCCCAGTCAGATTGAGCGTCATCAGCGACAAACTTTGTATCAATTGATGACCGGTTTGAATGAGTTTTATCAGCAATCGTTAAAACTGCAGCAGGCCGATAAGGCTCGTCAGTATCTTTCAGCTCGCGGATTAAGTGCTGAGGTTATCGCCCGTTTTGCTATCGGTTATGCGCCGGCAGGCTGGGATAACGTCCTCAAGCGTTTCGGAGGCGATACTGAAAACCGTCAGTCACTAACGGATGCAGGTATGCTGGTCACTAACGATCAGGGCCGTTGCTATGACAGATTTCGCGAACGAGTCATGTTCCCGATACGTGACAAGCGAGGCAGGGTTATTGGTTTTGGTGGACGTGTGCTGGGTGATGCTCAGCCTAAATATCTGAACTCACCAGAAACTGAAATTTTTCATAAAGGTCGCCAGTTATATGGTCTTTATGAGGCCCAGCAAAGTCAGCCGGAACCGGCTCGACTGCTTGTTGTCGAAGGGTATATGGATGTGGTGGCTCTGGCGCAATATGGCATTTCTTATGCCGTCGCTTCGCTAGGAACAGCCACAACAGCCGATCATATCCAGCTTCTGTTCCGGGCCACAGACAATGTTATCTGTTGTTATGACGGCGACAGAGCAGGACGTGATGCAGCATGGCGTGCGCTGGAAACAGCATTACCCTTTATGACAGACGGTCGTCAGTTACGCTTTATGTTTCTGCCTGACGGCGAAGACCCGGATACTCTGGTTCGCAAGGAAGGCAAAGCGGCTTTTGAGGCGCGAGTAGAGCAAGCTCAACCGCTTTCAACGTTCTTATTTAACAGCCTGTTACCCCAGGTTGATTTGAGTACCCCGGACGGTACTGCGCGTTTGAGTACGCTGGCATTACCCTTGATAGGGCAAGTTCCCGGTGAAACGTTACGTATTTATCTGCGCCAGGAACTTGGTAATAAACTCGGTATCTTAGACGATAACCAGCTAGAGAAATTGTTGCCTAAAAATGCAGAAAGCACTTTTTCTCGCCCGGTTCCGCAGCTAAAACGCACAACCATGCGTATACTTATAGGGTTATTAATACAAAACCCTGAGTTAGCACAACGGGTACCGTCGCTAAATGGACTTGATACTCAGAAACTTCCTGGTCTGGAGCTTTTTATTGAATTGGTCAATACCTGTCTGGCCCAGCCAGGAGTGACCACCGGACAGCTTCTTGAGCAATATCGCGGTAAAAATGAAGCAGCAACCCTTGAAAAACTCTCAACTTGGGACGATATAGCAGATAGGGACATTGCTGAACAAACCTTTACCGACTCACTGAACCATATGTTTGACTCAGTGCTGGAATTAAGATTGTCAGAATTAATCGCACGTTCTCGTACCGGTGGACTTACCCCGTCAGAGCGTGAAGAGGTTCGTGTGATAACCGAATCTCGCGCCAGAAAGTAAAATTTGCGGCTTTACTGCCGAATATTAATCGGGTTAAACCCGAACGCCGCACAGACGGGCTGCGGCAATAAAATAAATCAGCCCTCGTAACGCTATTGTTGGTGGCAATCTCTACCAACACAAACCTTAATACTGAAGTGTGGATACCGTCTTATGGAGCAAAACCCGCAGTCACAGCTTAAGCTTCTTGTCCAGCGTGGGAAGGAGCAAGGCTATCTGACCTATGCCGAGGTCAATGACCATCTGCCGGAAGATATCGTCGACTCAGATCAGATCGAAGATATCATCCAAATGATCAACGACATGGGCATTCAGGTAATGGAAGAAGCCCCTGATGCCGATGATTTGTTGCTTGCTGAAAATTCTAACAGCACCGATGAAGACGCGGAAGAAGCCGCAGCACAAGTGCTGTCAAGCGTAGAGTCTGAAATTGGACGTACTACGGATCCTGTGCGCATGTATATGCGTGAAATGGGTACCGTTGAGCTGTTAACCCGTGAGGGTGAAATCGATATCGCTAAGCGTATCGAGGATGGTATCAACCAGGTACAGTGCTCCGTTGCTGAATATCCTGAAGCCATTACATATTTGCTTGAGCAGTACGATCGCGTTGAAGCAGAAGAAGCGCGTCTTTCTGACCTGATCACTGGCTTTGTTGACCCTAATGCTGAAGAAGACTTAGCGCCAACAGCCACTCACGTCGGTTCTGAATTGTCCCAGGAAGAAATGGACGATGACGAAGATGAAGACGAAGAATCTGACGATGATAGCTCCGATGACGACAACAGCATCGATCCTGAATTAGCACGTGAGAAATTCGGTGATTTGCGTCGGCAGTATGAGCTGGCTCGTGACACCATCAAGGCTAAAGGTCGTAGCCATGCTGATGCCGCGGCAGAGATCCTTCAGCTCTCCGAAGTGTTCAAACAGTTCCGTTTAGTACCGAAACAGTTTGATTACTTGGTTAACAGCATGCGTGTCATGATGGATCGCGTTCGTACTCAAGAACGTCTGATCATGAAGATGTGTGTTGAACAGTGCAAAATGCCGAAGAAAAACTTCATTACACTGTTCACCGGCAATGAAACCAGCGAAACCTGGTTCAAAGCAGCTATCGCCATGAACAAACCATGGTCTGAGAAACTGCACGACGTCTCTGAAGATGTATTGCGTAGCCTGCAAAAGCTGCAAAATATTGAAGAAGAAACCGGTCTGACTATTGAGCAGGTCAAAGATATCAACCGTCGTATGTCTATCGGAGAAGCGAAAGCTCGCCGTGCGAAGAAAGAGATGGTTGAAGCAAACTTACGTCTGGTTATTTCTATCGCTAAGAAATACACCAACCG
Organism: Klebsiella sp. BIGb0407; assembly: GCF_024807845.1. Classification (GTDB taxonomy): domain Bacteria; phylum Pseudomonadota; class Gammaproteobacteria; order Enterobacterales; family Enterobacteriaceae; genus JGM124. The sequence continues at coordinate 53,597 of NZ_JANUEQ010000006.1, read as the reverse complement.
TGGTCTGCAGTTCCTCGACTTGATTCAGGAAGGTAACATCGGCCTGATGAAAGCGGTTGATAAGTTTGAATACCGTCGTGGTTACAAATTCTCAACCTATGCAACCTGGTGGATCCGTCAGGCGATTACCCGTTCTATCGCTGACCAGGCGCGTACTATCCGTATCCCGGTACATATGATTGAGACTATCAACAAGCTCAACCGTATTTCCCGTCAGATGCTGCAAGAGATGGGCCGTGAACCGACACCGGAAGAACTGGCTGAGCGTATGCTGATGCCAGAAGACAAGATCCGTAAAGTGCTGAAAATTGCTAAAGAGCCTATCTCCATGGAAACACCAATTGGTGACGATGAAGATTCGCATCTGGGTGATTTTATCGAGGATACCACCCTTGAGCTGCCGCTGGATTCTGCTACTTCTGAAAGCCTGCGTTCTGCTACCCATGACGTTCTGGCTGGCCTGACCGCACGTGAAGCTAAGGTTCTGCGTATGCGTTTTGGTATCGATATGAACACTGACCATACTCTGGAAGAGGTTGGTAAGCAGTTCGACGTTACCCGTGAACGTATTCGTCAGATCGAAGCGAAAGCACTGCGTAAACTGCGTCACCCAAGCCGCTCAGAAGTATTGCGTAGCTTCCTGGACGACTAATTCGCCCGGACACTGCTGAGTAAAACTCAGCAGCAATCAGGCCTGACCCGGCATCCACCGGCTCAGGCCTTTTTTTTTGCCCCTTATCGCCCACGAGCAACTAGCGAGGCTTCAAGCTCCTGATAAGAAGCAACCAGCTGGTCAAGCGTGGACCGATTCAACCCACTAGGGTTCGGCAATACCCAGACCTCCGTCTCACCAATCAGTATCGACTGCTTACCCCATTTAGCCCCACGCTGATTAAACGCCTGCTCAAATGCCTGCTTACCGAGAATAGCGAGCACGCCCGGCTGATAGTCCAGCATCTTCTGTGCCAGCTCCTGACCACCCGCACGTAACTCCGCCAGCCTGACCTCACTTGCCTGCACCGTAGGCCGTTCCACCAGCATTGTGATGCCACAGCGGGTATCCAGAAGCTGCTGCTCTTCTTCAGGGGCCAGCAAACGCTGAGTAAACCCGGCCTGATAAATTACCTTCCAGAACCGATTTCCCGGATGAGCAAAATGAAACCCGGTATGCGCCGAAGATTTACCCGGATTGATACCACAGAACACCACCCGTAACTCAGGTGCTAAAATATCGCTAATCATGACCCTTTCCTTAAACCTCTGCGCATAAAGTATAAGATTCTGATTCTACTTTGTTTATAAAATCAGCAGATGAACACGAAGCACTGGATCGCCGCTGTCAGTTACATTATAATCCTGCCCCACGGCCCCTTAGCTCAGTTGGTTAGAGCACGCGACTCATAATCGCTTGGTCGCTGGTTCAAGTCCAGCAGGGGCCACCAAATTTTAGCTGATTAATCAGTACATTAAGCCACTTCTTGCGAAGTGGCTTTTTTGTTGTCTGAGTTTTGAGTGGCGATGAAATGGCTCTATAACATCAAGTCAATGGCCCGAAGACACCCCAGGTCAAATCCGAGCTAACAGAAGTATTCTTGTGAGCATTATCACTTCATACTAGAATAAGACACAAAATAAACGGGAATGCACTTCCTATGAAAAAGAACACAACTCATAGCCAAGTAACCAGAGCACAAATCTACCGTTCTGTTGCCAGCTCAACCGCCATTGAAACAGGTGTTTCTGTACAAAAGATTGAGCAGCAACTCAAACAAAATCAGGCACAGGCAAAAGCCGTTGGCTTAGCTAGTTAGTCTGGCAAAATATCACTCAGCAACTGCATCATAGGGTTATAGTTCCCTGATATTCCCGCCTGTATTGCCTTAAAGTAAAACGCCTTATGTTCATCCCATAAGCTGTAATCCAGTAAGCCACTTCCTGCCAGAACCAAGGGTACGTAACAAAATCTGGGTCTCTGATTTAGCCTCTGAACTTACAGACATTTCCTAACGTAAACGCTCATGTTCCAGGCTAAATCTTTTCACTACACTTAATTATTTATAGTGACTTTTTTGAGGAAATTATAAATATGAAAAACAATAACGATGACAAAGAAGTCAAAAGTGAAGAGAGCGAACGTGGAGAAGAGATAGAGGTTGACGAGGAAAAGCTGCCCTCCGTCGCCGCAGCGATTCATGAACAAATCCGCATGGAAGGTGAAAAAGAGCTGGAGCGGGACGGAATGGCTCTGCTGCTGTCAGCCACGGCGGCCGGCATTTCCATGGGTGCCTCGCTAATGGCAAAAGGGATTTTCCAGGTCAACCTGCATGATGTGCCCGGCGGATTTCTGCTGGAAAACCTCGGATATACTTTCGGTTTTATTATCGTCATTATGGCCCGGCAACAGCTGTTTACTGAAAACACGGTGACGGCAGTATTACCGATTATGCATAAGCCTTCCGTCGGCAATCTGCTGCTGTTGATGAGGCTGTGGGGACTGGTGTTACTGGGAAATCTGATCGGTACCGCGATAGCCTCACTGGCATTTATCCATCTCCCTATTTTTGACGACGCCACCCGGTCAGCTTTCGTTAACATCAGCATGAAGGTCATGGAGAATCCACCTGATGAGATGTTTGCTAACGCTATCGTTTCTGGCTGGATTATTGCCACCATGGTCTGGATGCTCCCTTCAGCCGGGGCGGCCAAAATTTGGGTCATTATCCTGATGACCTGGCTCGTTGGGCTGGGCGATTTAGCACATATCGTTATTGGTTCAGTAGAGATTTTTTATCTGATCTTCAACGGTGATATCCCGTGGCAAGACTTTATCTGGCCCTTCGCTATTCCTACGCTGGTGGGAAATATAATTGGTGGAACCTTTATTTTTGCCCTGATAAGCCATGCGCAAATCCGTAACGATATGCGTAATAAACAGCGAGCTGAAGCGAAGGCTCGGGAAAAACGTCAAAAGCGTAAATCTGAGCAGAAAAAAGATAATATCGATTAAGACGTTACATTCCCTTTCCGAACCTTCATAAAAAAAGCGCCTTTTCTGAACTGCATCCCATAAAGTTGGACAGTTTATATTAGGCAGCTTTGGAGAGGGTTTGTTTTTCTGATAGTCAGTACCGAAAAATGCCACGCCAAGTTTTGTCCTACTACGTATGAACATTGATGAACGTGTCAAAATATCTTCGAAAAGGACAATTTAAAAAGTCTTAAACGAATGATGCGTTGTTAGCGGCCGCAAATCATATGTTGTCTAAATTCAGTACATTTTACTGTTATACAATGCTTTTCCAAGGATTTAATAAGTAAGGGCTGCCATGGGAACGGCACATGAACATAGAGAAAAAAGAGAAATCGCGCTAAGTCTGGCAAATGCCGGGTTTGTTGAAGCATTTCTCGGAGTATTACCGGTTGAGGATATTTTACTGGACAGAATTGCCCCGGAACACTGGTCCATAGTTAATCCTACCTGGCGAAACCATCCTGAACGAAAACATCTGAAGGTCGATTTAAATTGGCTGCGGCAGCGTAACAAAAGACGAGACAAGTTGGATGTGAGTATCTGGTGCGGCGAATACCTTTGCGGCCTGTTTCTCGCCAAGTTATCCCGAAAACGCGTTAATGTTGCGCTAAGATTCTTGGAGTCTAATCCAAATGATACACCACTCAGTGGATACATGATCCCACTTGGACTCATCATTGCAGAAAGTTTCGCCCACGCTTATGGTGCGAAAGAAGTGATGGTCAGTCAGCCGGACAAACTACTCATCCCCCTATACCGTGAGCAGGGTTTTGAGCTAATCCCGGCAGACCAGTCGCGCGAAAAGCGTTCCTGTAATATTCGCGCTAAAGTTCTGGTCAAAAAGCTGATGGATACTGAATGAGTATTTAATGAACAGTTATGGTATTATTCTTCCAGAGGTCGCGATGAGAGGCGGGGTGAAAATATGGCAAAAGCGAAAAGTAAGATGCCTGCAAATGAAAAAGTTGTAGTCTCTGCCCACATAGAAAATGGAGCGAAAGTGCAGTCACTCACTCTTGACGATTTCACCAGCGAATACCGCGAGGTGGTAAAAGAACTTCTGGTGCTGAAACGCAAAAATGCAGCCGGGGCGGCCAGTATCAATAATGCTACTCATGAAAATATTATTGAACAAGCGGTCATGCGTGTCGTACATGTGGGTCAGAAACAGCACATCGCTCCAGCCAAAGTCAGACAGATGGTCACAGGTAGTGCAGAGTCTGCACGCGGTCAGCAAAGCTGGCAGCCCCAGAAAGCTCTCGAACGTCGGACTGGAATGCTTGCTGGCCCTTCACGACTGCGCAAAATTGGCTAGATTAAACACGCTTCAATGCTTTTCTAGTTGTACTGACCTTATTAGAAAGAAGCCCTGACCGGAAGGCCAAGTCTTTGTCAGCAGCCTGAAGCGCCTTTTCAGGCGCTTTTTCTCTCACAACAGCCACAAATCAGAAGTTATATCTTCCCCCCAGAGAACCCTGGGTATCGCTGTAACTTTTATCACCCACCTGCTGAGTGACGCCGACCCACAGGTCGACATTTTTCGAGATATTGCCTTCAACGCCAGCTTTGAGTTCAGCAATATTACGGGTTCCCTGCGCTGATGAGGCGACGTCATCCATACGGACACCATACTGCTGAGTATTGTTCACCCAGTTCCCTTCAACAAAGGGCCTGAACTGACGTTCGGTGCCTTTATCCAGATGGCTCTGACCGCTGAGTGTCGCTTTCAGGCCCAGTCGAGTCTGTATATTGTCATTTCCATTACTCTGAACCACAGTACCGTTCGATTCGGTATGGCTTTTCGCTTTAACACCCATCCAGATAACCTGGGCTTTAGGCTGCAATTGCAAAGAGTTAATCATGCCATCACCAGAGTGATAACTGCCGACCGTGAAGGCATAGCCCCCTTCCAGAGAAGCAGTGACACCGCTACTCTTATAGCTTTCACTCTCTAAGTCGTTACCTGAAACGGTGTTATTGAACCAGTTGTACTGCAGCCAGGTATCGGCATACAGACCATTTTTATGCTGATCGTCCTGGAAGAACGTCCCATAGACACCGGTGCTGTAACCGTTGATCTCGCTTTTGGCATTATTCCCGGAGCTGTTATTCACCGTATTGCCCTGCTGATTGGCATAACCGGCCATCACGCCTAAGCGATAGCTGTCACTGCCGGTTTTGCTCCACTCGCTGATATCGCTGCCGATTTGCAATACATAACGATTAGCTTGTGTTTTGTTCTGCCCGTCATTCATGGCGAACCGCTGGTGTCCACCGACGTTACGCATCCACAGGCTGGTTGATTTTATCGTTCCGGTAGCGGCATCGATGTAACTGGTTTCTCCCGCACGGTCATTAAGTGAGAGATTAAACATGGTATTTGCGGCTATCAGGTTCGCGGTGTAGGCTCCCGCTTCCGGACGGTAATTGTCTTCATTGGTGAGTTTACTTGTCAGGTACCAGCTTTGAATATCCTGACCAGAGGCATCGCCTTTAATCAGGCTGTAATCATAGGCTCCCGCAACGATACGGCCTGACTGTGTAAACGCATTATCGGAAGATGTCCCCCAGACATCGATAAGCTCGATGCCATTGACCGTCTTCGCGCCTTGCCCGCCAAGATTGCTCACACTCACCGCTGTGCTACCTGTCGCATTTCCGGTGATAATCAGTTTGTCTGTCAGGCTATTATCTCTTTCAGCAACAAAGGCCATGTGGACCGTGCTTCCTGTGTCTCCAAACCAGTTACCGTTCTGGGTATATCTGTTACCCACGGTGCCATTACCGTTATTGATAAAAAGGGTGCCGCGATTGGTAATATCGCCGGTGACCGTCACCGATGCAGGTACCAACGCAACTCGCGCAGCGGGATTGACCGCAGCAGAGATATCCGCGAGCAGAATAGACCCCATATTAGTTAAGTTTTGCAGAACCTGGCTGGTTCCGTCGAGATTCAGCGTGGCGCCTTCAGCTATCGTGGTACTACTGCTGTTTGCGATAACGTTATTTGCAGAGGTTTTTAAAGTACCCGCGGTGATACTGGTGCTACCGGTATAAGTATTCTGGCCAGTCAGCGTCAGAGTACCATTCCCAGCGTTAGCCAGACTCCCGCTACCTGAGATAACATTGCCGTAAGTGAGTGCATCACCGCGGTTAAAGACCAGTGAGCCGTTATTCAGAATATTTCCGCTAACAGTCCCCGTACTTCCACCATTACCAAGCTGTAACGTACCTGAATTGATGGTGGTACCGCCGGTATAGGTGTTATCGCCAAGCAGCGTCAGAATGCCCTCACCAGACTTAGCAAAATTGCCGGTACCAGAGATAACGCTGCCGTAGGTGAGTGAATCGCTGCGGTTAAATACCAGTGAAGCGTTATTCAGAATATTGCCGCTAATCGCCCCCGCAGTGCCCCCACTTCCTATCTGCAACGTACCAGAATTCAGGATGGTCCCCCCCGTATAGGTGTTATCGCCAAGAAGCGTCAGAGTACCATTACCAGACTTCACAAAATTACCGCTGCCAGAGACTGCACCACTGTAAGTGAGTGAATCAATGCGGTTAAAGACCAGCGAACCGTTATTCAGAATATCACCGGTGACAGCCCCCGCGGTGCCACCATTACCTATCTGTAACGTACCGGAATTTATGGTAGTGGTGCCGGTATAGGTATTATTGTTCGTCAGCGTCAGAGTACCATTACCCGCCTGAACCAGATGCCCTGTACCAGAAATCACGTCGGCATAAGTGAGTGAATCACTGCGATTAAACACCAGGGAGCCGTTATTGAGGATATTTCCGATGACAGAGCCAGTGGTGCCGCCATTACCCAACTGTAATGTACCTGCACTCAGGGTAGTACCGCCGGTATAAGTATTATTATTTGTCAGAATAAGCGCTGCAGAGCCGGTTTTGATAAGTTCCCCGGAACCTGAGATAAGCCCGGTAACCGTCAACTTCTCAAGCGTTTGAAATGAACCGCTGCCATTAAGCAATATATCGCGCGCGGTGCTGAATTCACCGGTGTTTTGCAGTGTCCCGCCACCCAAAGTCAGCTGACTTCCTGTCGCTCCCAGGCTACCGTCACTCGATACTGACAGCGTGCCAGAATTAATAGTCCATGGGGTAAAGACGGTAGTTGTACCGGACAGGATCCAAGTCCCGCTACCTGTTTTTATATAGTTACTGAAGCCATAATACTGCTCGTTACCTGTCCAGGAGGTCGGTGATGACGATGCGATACTCCCCACTGAAAAACTACCGTCAGTATCCCCGCCTAAACTCAGCGTATCCCCACCATTACTGATGACATTTCCGACGAAGCTGTAGCCAGATTCAAGGGTAAGTACATTATTTCCGCCGGATAGCTCAATCGCGTTAGCCCGCGCGGTGCCGTCGCCCGCCAGCCCTCCAGAAATAATGCCCGATGTAGTAATCGAACTGGAACCAGAAGAAACGATGCCTGCTCCGCCAGCACCATAAGTGCCCGGCGTTCCATTCACGCCCTGAAGTCCGACTGAGCCAGTATTACCGCTGGCACCCGCTGTATTACTACTGCCTGCGGCCCCCCCACTCGCGCTGCCTGCAATACCTCCTTGTCCTCCAGTAATTGAGCCCTGATTGACGAGCTGAAAATTGCTTCCGGTCACCGCAGCCCCACCCGCGCCTCCGTTACCGGCTGTTCCACCATTACTGCCATTCCCTCCATTACCGGCGTTACCGGTATTATTTGCACCCTGCCCGCCTTGTCCTCCGGCACCGCCGAGCGCATCGCCTCCATTGCCTCCGGAACCACCCACAAGTGAGCCGCTATTGTTTACAGTGAATGTTGTTCCTGAAATCGCACTACCACCTGCCCCACCCATTCCCGCGACACCCGCCTGCCCGGCATCTGCTCCATTTCCGCCGTTTGCATTACTCCCTGATACAGCCGAGCCACCGTTGCCCCCGCTGCCACCATTAGCATTACCGCCGGCACCGCCCACGCCGCCAATCAGCGAATGACCTGTAGCAATAGTATTAGTGGAGTTTACTGAGGCTGAACCACCGGAACTTCCCACACCACCAGTAGCAGCATTACCGCCATCGGTTCCTCTTACACCTGGGTATCCCGGGTTCCCTTCAGTCTGACCATGACTCCCCGCGGCACCAGCTGTTGCAGAGGCATCTGTTCCCGCACTACCTGATATACCTTGTGTACAGTTAGCTGCGTTGCAATCAGCGGCCTGAGCAGAAAAAGCTGTCAGTCCAAATGTTATTGCCGTTGCACAAGCAAATGCTAATGGATGAATTCGAAACTGTAATGAATACAATAAAGAACCGTGATTTTTTTTATTAGAAACAATGCGGTGAACGTTGACCATAACAGTCCTTATATTAGCAAGTAGTCGCTTTTTTTGTGCGTAATTAGCACCCATAGAGTCTCTACGGTGCAATCCCAGGGCTTTGAAATATTTTGTGATGAGTGAAAAAAATAGTGAACACTCATTGCGAGCATATAGTCAGCACTCTATTTCATGACTGAGATAAAGACATAATAAATAGTACAGAGTTTAAAAAATGCAAATACTCAGGCATGTTACTGACCAATAAACATGTCGAAAAAAATTACTTTCCCTGGTGTTAACACATTCAATGAAACTGACAGAGACCCAGCTACCAGCATCATTGTAAAATATAAAGATATTTATTTATTTTTTTAACTGCCAATATTAAGATTTTTATTATACGTCTGGTGATATCAATTCACCTCCCTTCTATATCTTATTAGTATAAATTATTTTATTTATGAGTATTGTTATAAACCATCAACTGAAGATGTCCCGACACCAGCCGCCCTCTTTTAGAAACCCCTTAATCAGGTAAAAAAATCCGGCTACCTGATGATTTATAAAGGTTTTAACAAAAAAATCGATAGCAGAATATTTATTCAGTTATCATTGCCTGCCTGTAATATAAACAGTTTGCAGTGTGTTTTTTATCCCATCCTTGAAGGATTAATTTATTCCTGATTTTCAGCCTCAAAGAAATATTCAGTATTCAGGATAGATTCTTAGAATAAGTAGAACCGTTAAAGAGAATATCCATAACCTGATAATAGTAACCAAGCTAATTAAACCTATAGAAAATTTTCTTAGCTATTTTATTTTAAAGTTAAAAAATCATCTGTGGAAATGAAATGACACCTCAAAAAATTGAGAGCGCCATTTAAAATCTAAACATATGATAAAGCTATCGATATGATTTAAATTTTCTCGACTGTCTTTCTATAAGATAAACGATTAAGCAATATAATGCGCCAATGAAAAAAATGACGGAGATGCTTATTAATACAATGGTACTTATACTCATATTAATATCTCTCTTCAGAATTATTAATACATAGTAATTACCTTCCTGATAAAAAAAAGGATAACAGGCCTCAAAACTGTTCCATACCCCTCAGAATAAAATTTATTACTATTTTTTTGTGACTGCTACGATATTTTTCTTTTCATCGTCTACAAAGAAAATGAATCCCACTTAACCAACAAGTCTCCGGCTTCAGGCCGAGCGGATCCCAGCCCACCCAGACAGATTTGTGATGTCATAGACAGATAAAAAGTAGAATCAAAAGATTACAGGTGGCTGAACGCCTTTATCTCAGCCATTCCCTTAGACTGTAAGAAGTTCAGGATACGGCGCGGCGTGACATTGAGGATCCTGTCCTGAGGAAATTCAGTTATCTCTATGAGTTTCTGGCATTCAGTGAAATCACCGAGGCTAAAAGCACTGTGTGAATCTGTTCCCAGAGATAAAAACCCACCCTCATCCCGAACCGCTTCAATAATTTTAAGGCAGTTGGGTAAGCTCCCCTTTCGTGAATAAATAAATGAAGCATTATTCACTTCCAGCGCTACGTTATAGCGCCTGGCAGCTAAAACAACTGATTTGATATCAATTGGATACTCTGGATTTCCGGGATGACTGATGATGTGAACATGGCCGCTCGCCATCACGGAGAGAAGTGCATCAGTATGCGCAACAATATTTGCAGGGGCGAATACCTGCTTATGAAAACCAGCAATGATCAAGTCAAGAGAATCCCTCATCTTCCCGGTGCAGTCCGTTGTGCCATCGGGGCGAATATTAGCTTCAATCCCCCGTAATATCCCAACGTCATTGACGAGTCTTGGCAGAATACGCATGTTAGAAAAATGAAAAGCATGCGGGGCATCGACCATTTCAGGGCCATGGTCAGTGATGGCAATCAGCTTAAGATCCTTTTTAACGGCCTCAGAGATATAGTCATGAACTGTGCTATATGCATGCGTACTGGCAATGGTATGCATATGAAGATCAACAGGGTACATAACCACTCCTTTCTATTTACAGCCTTGAAAAAATGGCTCCTGAGCTTAATGACTCAAAGGAGCCGATTATTTATGAGATGACCGTCCTGGATTTCTGAATAACATTATCCAGAGTGATGCCAAATTCTTGATAGAGCTGCTCAGCAGGCGCAGATTCCCCGTAGGAGTGCATGCCAATCACGGCACCATCAAGACCAACATACTTGTACCAGTAGTCAACAATACCCGCTTCAATAGCGACTCGAGCGGTTACTGCCTTGGGCAGAACAGATTCCCGGTATACGTCATCCTGCTTATCAAAAGTATCGGTAGATGGCATGGACACCACACGAACGCTGACTCCCTCGGAACTCAGTTTTTCCCACGCTGCAACCGCCAGTTCCACTTCTGAGCCGGTGGCAATCAGGATCAATGCAGGCGGCCTCTCACTGTCTTTGAGGACATAGGCGCCGCGTGAGATGTCTTGAATTTGTTGCCTAGTGCGTTCTTGCTGAGCAAGGTTCTGGCGAGAAAAAATAAGTGCCGTCGGGCCATCAGAGCGTTTAACGCCAAAGGTCCAGGCAACGGCTGATTCAACCTGATCGCAGGGACGCCAGGTACTCAGATTAGGTGTCATTCGCAAAGAGGCGAGTTGCTCTACCGGCTGATGCGTGGGGCCATCTTCTCCGAGCCCTATGGAATCATGCGTATATACCATTAAATGACGCTGTTTCATCAAGGCTGCCATGCGTACAGCATTGCGCGCATACTCAACAAACATCAGGAATGTGGAGGTATAAGGCAGGAATCCACCATGTAAGGAGATTCCGTTGGCAATGGCCGTCATCCCAAACTCACGCACCCCATAATGGATATAGTTACCTGCCGGGTCGTCATTGATCGATTTGGATCCAGACCAAAGTGTCAGGTTAGAAGGTGCAAGATCGGCGGATCCACCCAGTAATTCCGGTAGCCAGTGACCAAAAGCTTCAATCGTATTCTGGGAAGCTTTACGACTCGCGATATCTGCCGGCTGTTGCTGTAATTTTTCAATAAAGTGGCCAGCTTTATCCGTAAATTCTGCCGGTAATTCTCTTCTCATCCTCCGAGTAAATTCCGCCGCCTCCTGAGGAAAGTGTCGCTGATAAATGCTGAAACTCTCGTTCCAGGCCGTTTCTTTGGCTTCACCCGCTGCTTTTGCATCCCACAGGGCATAGATATCATCCGGTATCTCAAAGGGAGGAGAGTGCCAGCCAAGTTGCTCGCGGGTTGCTGCCACTTCGGCATCGCCAAGAGGAGCGCCATGCACATCATGGGTTCCGGCCTTATTGGGTGAACCAAAACCAATGACGGTTTTGCACATGAGTAAGGAGGGTTTTTCGGTAACTTTACGGGCTTGTTCAAGTGCGTTTTTAATCATCCGGGCATCATGTCCGTCGATATCACGTATGACATGCCAGCCATAAGCTTCAAAACGTTTCGCCGTATCGTCAGTAAACCAGCCTTCGACATGACCATCGATGGAAATGCCGTTATCGTCATAGAAAGCAACCAGTTTACCCAGTTTCAGAGTGCCCGCCAGGGAACACACTTCATGGGAAATGCCTTCCATCATGCAGCCATCACCCATAAACGCGTAGGTAAAGTGATCCACAATGTTGTGGCCGGGGCGGTTAAACTGCGCGCCTAAGGTTTTTTCTGCAATCGCCATACCGACCGCATTGGCAATCCCCTGCCCCAGCGGACCGGTGGTGGTTTCTACGCCCGCGGTGTAGCCAACTTCCGGATGGCCCGGTGTCTTAGAATGTAATTGACGGAAATTCTTCAACTCACTCATCGGTAAATCATAACCGGTGAGATGTAACAGGCTATACATCAGCATTGAACCGTGGCCATTGGACAGGACAAATCTGTCACGGTTAACCCAGGCTGGATTACCCGGATTATGGTTCAGGAAATCACGCCACAGTACTTCGCTAATATCCGCCATTCCCATTGGTGCACCGGGATGGCCAGATTTCGCTTTCTGCACAGCATCGATACTGAGCATTCGTATCGCATTCGCCAGCACTCTTCTTGACTGCATATTAACTCTCCGCATTTTAAACTTTTAGAAAAAAACCCGTTCCACCCGAGCGTTGAACAGAAATATGCTGGTAATCAGCGAGAGTGAGGTAGGTGTCGACATCATGGGCGACTGACTGAGGGGTGATAACCTCAACCACCACACATCCGGCCTGCCTGGCGGATATCATTCCGGCGCTGGAATCTTCAAAAGCAATGCAGCTAAGGGCAGAGAGATTGAGCTTAAGAGCCCCCATTAAGAATGGCTCCGGATGAGGCTTGCCATACTGAATATCTTCGCTGGTGATAAGCACCGATGGAAAAGGCAGTCCCGCTTGTTTAATTCGTGCGCTAGCAACTTTTAACGACCCGGAAGTCACGATTCCCCAAGGAACAGATAACGCCTGAAGGGAGGATAAAAATGACACAGCCCCGGCAACTGGCGTGATGGTGTCAACATGCCTGACTTCGTAGTCCTCAAGAATAGTAAATTCTTTCGCTATTACCTCATCACTGGCATCTGGCATAAAGTGTCGCAGAGTACTGATGGCGGGTTTGCCATGAAGATATTGCAGGACCTGCTCGGTATTCAGCCCCTTTCTGTCAGCCCAAATACCCCATGATTGTTCAACAAAATCAAGGGATTTCACCAGGGTTCCGTCTAAATCAAACAGCATTCCATTGAAATGCATCATTCCCACCTACTAAAGGGTTTCCGGATATCTGCTTATTTTTTAACTTAAAACACGCCAGGAATTAAATGGTAAAAAAGACCCATTTATAGCAAAAATGTATCCATCCAGTATTTAATCTGATAATTGTGATGATGATCCCAATCATGGATTTTCCAATAAACACCCATAAAATCATTATTAATCATTGATATACGTTTTGTTTTGGCTGTTTTTGAAACTTGACACAAATCACAAAATGATAATCAGGACACTTTTTTCAAGAAAAGATCACTTTTTTTCTATATTAAGTTACCAGCGAACAGTGAAGGATAGATACATGCAAGACGGGACATCATCTCTGTCCAGTTAAATTTAGAAGTACTTAATTAAATCTTTCGGGAGTAGTTATGCCAGAGATACTCATTTACAAATGTGAGCTGAAGGAGGGCATTCATGCCAGACCGGCGGGGCATATTGAGCGACTTTGTAATACCTTCACGGCTTCTGTTTGCTGGAAAAATACTCGTACCGGCCTCGAAGGAAATGGCAAGAGTGCCCTGTCTCTTGTTGCGACAGACACCTTATTTGAAGATTGCTGTGAAATTACCATCGACGGAGAAGACGAGTTCGATGCGTCTATGCAACTGTCTGAATTATTTGAAAAACTCCCATCATTTGAAGTCACAGTAACCGAAGATATCAATACTAGCAGCGGCTATCTGCCACGCTCATTACGTGAAACTCAACTACGTTTTATCCAGGGTACTCGAATCAGCGGCGGCGTTACCATCGCCAAACCTGTTGTCATTCAAAGCCTGACATTTGAAGAGATCCTTGCCCGTAATCCAGTAAAAAAGAGTGATAGCCAGAATGACACAACCCTTTTTCTGAACGGACTGACAGCGCTTAAAAATGAGAAACAGGCATCATTAAGTGAAAAAAAGGGTGTAGAACATGACATCATCCAGGCACATATTTCCATCATCACCGATCTGACTTTCCAGGAAAATGTGCTTGAATACATTAATAATAATCACAATGCCTGGTCAGCGATTGTTGCAGCAGCGATGGGATTCTGTGAAATACTGAATCGCTCCTCCAGTAAATACATCAGGGAAAGAACCCTGGATGTTCTGGATATCACGACCCAGTTACTCACAAAAATATATGGTTCGCATGCTCTGCCACAAAATTCTCTTGAGCTACAGGAACCCTCAGTCATTCTTGCCGATAGCCTGACTCCCAGTAAGTTTCTCGGTATCAATAAAAACTGTCTTGCAGGCATGGTGCTGTCCTCAACGGGAAAAACCTCACATACGGCAATTCTTGCTCGCTCTCTGGGGATCCCAACGTTAACGGATATTGATTTTGCGTCCATTAACGTTAACCCGGATCAACCCGTCATCATCGATGGTGAACCCGGAATTCTGATTAACGCGCCTGATGAAAAGGTTCTCCGCTATTACCGGGATGAAATGCGTGTTCAGCAAGAAATGCAGAATACGATGTTAGCCAGCGTCTTCGAGCCCGCCATCACCACCGATGGTCACCCTGTTGAAGTCGCAGCCAATATAGCCAGTCTTGAAGAAGCCAGAACCGCATTTCTTAATGGTGCCGAAGGTGTCGGATTATTTCGCACCGAAATGTCATTTATGGACAGAGACACGCCGCCGGACTATTCAGAACTTGCAACCCTTTATACAGAGGTTGTGAGTCTTGCTGGCGAGAAGCCAGTTATTTTTCGCACATTCGATATCGGCGGCGATAAACCGGTCGATTATCTGAATATTGGTGAAGAAGAGAATCCGTTCCTGGGATTTCGCGCTGTGCGTACTTACCCGCAGTACCGTGACTTATTTACCTTACAGCTGAAAGCTATCCTGACCGCATCGGCCTCAGGCGTCGTTCGCATCATGATCCCGATGATTGCCAGAGTGGAAGAAATTATCTGGTGTCGCGAAGTACTGGGATCGGTTAAAGAAGAAATGCGTAGTGCCGGACTACCTTTCAGAGAAAATATTGAGCTAGGTATAATGCTGGAAGTTCCATCGGTTATCTTTACGATCCCTGAAATGGCTGAGTTTGCCGACTTCTTTAGCGTAGGCAGTAACGATCTGACCCAATACTTCTTTGCCGCTGACCGTGGAAATACGCGTGTTGAAAGCGTTTACGACAATTACTCACCGTCATTTTTAAGAGCGATGCAATTTGCCGTTACAGAGGTACATCGCGCCGGAAAATGGATTGGTATTTGTGGCGAGTTAGGGGCGAATAAAGATTTCCTGCCGATATTAACCGGTATGGGTTTTGATGAATTTAGTATGAGTAACACCTCTATTCCGGCAGTAAAACATACTCTGAAAGAGCTTAATTATTCCAAATGTCAGAAGCTGGCCCTGGATATTATCGAAGTTAAGACATCAGCTGAAGTAAAAGAAAAAATCCGCTTACCTGATATAAAAGATATATCTGAAAAACCTATTTTAGCACCTGAATTTGTTCTTTGTGACCTTGATGCCTGTGACAGAAATGAAGTTATTAAAAAAATGACAGATAATCTTTGGTTACACCATCGAAGCGACAGCAGACATAATTTATGTGACGATATCTGGAGTCGTGAAGACTCCTATCCGACAGCGGTAGGATATGGTTTCGCGATACCCCATACAAAATCGGAATATATAAACCACTCAACCATCAGTGTAGCAAGACTTAAAAGACCTGTGCTATGGGGCGATCAGGAAGTTGAAACTGTCTTTATGCTGACAATAAATAAATCAGCTGGAGATAATGAGCATATGAAATATTTCTCAACACTCGCCCGGAAATTAATGAATGAGGAATTTAGAAATGAAATAAAAGGTTCGGTGGCATCACAAGTACTCTACAAGCTTATTCTAAGAACATTAGAAGTCTGAATATAAATAATTTACCTCATTATAACTGGTCGGGGTTTTTATGTTAAATCTATTAAAAAATACTAAAAGACATTTCATGACTGGGGTGTCCTATATGATCCCGTTTGTCGTCGCCGGGGGCGTATTACTCGCATTATCCGTTATGTTCAGTGGTAAAGCCGCAGTTCCCGATCATGGCTTTTTAAAAGCGATGTCACAGATTGGTATTGCCGGGCTGACTTTATTTATTCCCATTCTGGCCGGATTTATCGCTTACTCCATGGTTGAAAAACCGGGTATTGCTCCTGGTGCTATTGGTGGATTAATGGCCAATCAGATGGGCGCGGGTTTCCTGGGAGGAATGCTTGCCGGTCTGATTGCAGGCCTCGTGGTCTATGCGCTGCTGCAGTTTATCGCCAGAATGAAAGTACCTGACTTCCTGCGTCTGATTCTGCCGATTTTTATTATCCCGCTGGTAGGCACCTTTCTGACAGGCCTCGCTATTTATTATGTCGTCGGCGAACCCATTGCCTGGCTGATGAACTGGCTCAGCGCGTGGTTATCAGGCATGCAGGGGGCATCGTTCATTGTTCTGGGTATTATTCTCGGATGCATGATCACCTTTGATATGGGGGGTCCGATGAATAAAACCGCCTTTTTCTTTGCCGTTGCCTTGATAACCACTAACCCGGAACTGATGGCCGCCGTTGCCGCTCCTGTCTGTACACCTCCTTTAGGCATGGCTCTCGCCACCTTTATGTTTAAAGGTATTTTTACTGACGTGGAACGTGAAGCGGGCAAACCCGCGCTAATCATGGGATGCGTCGGGATCAGCGAAGGTGCCATTCCTTTTGCAGCAGCAGACCCAATGCGTGTTATTCCGGCCAATATGATAGGTGGCGCGGTCGCATCCATTATCTCTCTCTGGTTTGGCGCAACCAACGCCGCACCTTGGGGCGGGCTCATTGTGTTACCGGTTATTGGTAATCCATTTGGTTATGTTATCGCGATTATTGCGGGTGCATTAACCACAGCGATAGCCGTAAAAGTTCTTAAAACCGTACTGAAACCTAAGTCATCCGTGAACAACGATAAAGATGACCTTGATATTTCGTTTGAATGAAAAAGCAGGAGTTAATATGAAAAATACGATGAAGCAATATGTTGATTATATCGTTAAAGGCGGCAAATCAACCATGCTGGGTATTGGCCCAATGTCACCAGCACTCATTCAGGCCTGTTTTGAATTAGGCAAAGAAAAAGATCTGCCACTGATGTTTATCGCCAGCCGTAATCAGGTTGATGCTGATGAATTTGGTGCAGGTTATGTGAATAACTGGGATCAGTTCCGTTTTGCCGCAGACTTAAAAGCCATGGCCTTAAAAGTTGGTTTTGACGGTGATTATTTCCTCTGCCGCGACCACGGCGGCCCATGGCAGCGTGATAAAGAACGTAAGGATCATATTCCTGAAGAAGAAGCGATGAAACTGGCCCGTCGTTCTTATCAAATCGATATGGATGCCGGTTTTGATCTCCTGCATATTGACCCAACCAAAGACCCTTACGTCGTAGGTAAAGTCATTGATATTGAACTGGTGCTCAGCCGCACTGTTGAATTAATTCGTTTCTGCGAAGACTATCGTAAAACCAATAATCTCAAAGAGTTCTTCTACGAAGTCGGGACCGAAGAAACCAATGGCGGCCTGACAGATATCAGCGCTTATGAAGGGTTCATTGTTGAACTGAGCCAGCGTCTGGATGCAGAAGGCTTACCTCAGCCGCTGTTTATCGTCGGCCAGACCGGAACGCTGACCCGTTTAACCAAAAACGTCGGGCATTTTAACGATACACAATCAGCAGAGCTTTCAGCCATCAGTACCCGCTATGGTGTCGGCCTGAAAGAGCATAACGGTGACTATCTGCCGGACGAAATTCTGTTAAAACACCCAGGCCTGGGTATTACAGCAATGAACGTGGCGCCTGCATACGGCACTATCGAAACCCGTGCTTATCTGAAGCTTGCTGAAGTGGAACAGGATCTGGCAAAAAAAGGTTTCATTGAGTCGGCTTCAAATCTTAAGAATATCCTGACCCGGGAATGTGTTCTCAGCCACAAGTGGGAAAAATGGATGACTGATGAACATAAAAATAAATCGGAAGAACAGATTTTTAGTGAGCCAGCCCTGCTTAAAGAAATTCTCGAACTTAGTGGCCACTATAATTACGAGAAACCAGAAGTCGTAATTGAAATGCGTAAGATGTTTACTAATTTAAAATCTTTCGGCGTAGAACCCGAGCGCTATGTGGTTAATAAAATAAAAGACATGATCCAGAATGAAGCAGAATGTTTCAATATGCCAGGTTTAACCTCACGGGTTGCCGCAGCAAAATAATAATATACGCACGCAGGTAAATATCATGACTATTCTCGTCGCAGTGACAGCCTGTCCTACTGGGGTCGCACATACCTATATGGCTGCTGAAGCATTATTAATTGCCGCTAAAAAGAAAGAGTGGATAATTAAAGTTGAAACTCAGGGGGCAACGGGTATTGAAAATGAATTGACGGCCTCTGATATTGAAAAAGCTGATATGGTTATTTTAACCAACGATATCACTATTAAAAATGAATCAAGGTTTGAAGGTAAAAAGATAGTCCGTGTCGGGGCAAATACAGCCGTCAGACATAGTGATAAAATCATGCAGAAGATTTCTGAGAATCTTGAACTGAGTTAAGAATATATAATAAGGAGGGGCCCATCCTTATTACGTTCTGAAATATAAATAACCTACAGGTATATCCAATGAATCAGCTTGAACAGTTGAAGCAGAATACTATCATTGTTGCTGACAGTGGTGATATTGATAGTATCATTGCTTATCAACCCGAAGATGCAACAACGAATCCGTCGCTTATATTTAAGGCTGCTCAATTACCTCAATATAATGAATTGATACAAAATGCAGTCACGGCTGTTAAGTCGCAACAGAAAGATAAAACCCAATTACTCAGCGATATCGCTGACTATCTTGCAGTTTGTATTGGTTGCCTGATTCTTAAAAACATTCCCGGACGTATTTCCACAGAAGTGAATGCCAGACTCTCTTTTGATACTGAAGCCAGTATTAAGAAAGCACAGGATATTATTCGACTCTATGCAGAACAAGGCGTTTCGAAAGAACGCGTACTGATTAAACTTGCTGCGACCTGGCAAGGCATTCGGGCGGCTGAGGTACTTGAGAAACAGGGTATCAAATGTAATCTTACACTCCTGTTCTCATTCGCTCAGGCGCGCGGTTGTGCAGATGCGGGCGTTTATTTAATTTCGCCCTTTGTTGGCCGTATCTCTGACTGGTATAAGAAAAACCAGCCTGATGTGACTTTTGGTGTTGAAAACGATCCGGGAATTGAGTCGGTCTCTAAAATCTACAATTTCTATAAAATGCACGGCTACAGCACCGTTGTTATGGGAGCCAGTTTCCGCTCCCCGGAACAGGTATTAGCCCTGAATGGTTGTGACCGTCTGACGGTGTCACCGCCGTTGCTCGATAAACTCAGTAACAGTGAAGAGACCATCCCCTCCCCGCTCCACTACAGCGGTGAGATCTATGCTAAACCGGCGGCTATCTCTGAAGCTGAATTTTACTGGGCGCATAATCAAGACGCTATGGCGGTCGAGAAGCTGGCTGAAGGTATTCGTTTGTTCGCCGTCGATCAGAATAACCTTGAGGCGTTACTCACTCAGTATATTTAAGTACATAGATAAGAAAGATATGGGCGGGAAATGTAGTGGCAGAAACATTGTTATATGTCTTCAGCATTGCTACGATCCTGTCCTTTAACAACGGATCCACAGGCTACCTATGAGCGTATTTATACAATCAATACTCAGTGAGTTCAGTAGTCTGTCCACCAATACAGGGAATATTTTGGTTGCCAGCGGAAATGCTCAGGCACCCGCGATGGCCTATCACCTGCATGTACCACGGATTGAGCTGACCGTTAAAGGAACGCTTAGCATGCTCATTCCAAAGGGTGTCGATAAAATCGTTAAGTATGAACGTCCGGTGGGAACTATCACTTATATTCCGGCTAAGGGATGGAACTCTCCCTTATGGGATGAGCCGGTAATCTGTATGTCGATTGTATTCTGGAAACAGGATATCGGTTTCAGCATCAGTAACTGGGATGGAACACAGTTTACCGAAGTAGAAAAATTCAATTTAGAAAATACCAGCAGTACTACACGCGATAAGTTAATTGAAATAGCTGAATCTCTGGCCTGGAGTCAGAACAAAACCACCGGGACTTTCTCGCATATCATTTATGCATTGATTAACGATATTCTCTATCAGTTAACCGAAGGCATTCATAAGCCACAGAGTTCCGTTTTTTTAATCGATGAGGTTAAGCGATATATTGATACTCACTTTCATGATGATATCAGTCGTGAAAGCGTTGCCGAGGTTTTTAGTATCTCACCGGGCTACTTATCCCGACTTTTTTCGAAAGATTCAGATATTAAATTCAATGAGTATCTGAAACACGCGAGGATTTCACGATCCCGAACGTTGCTTACCAACACCAATTTAAAAATTAATGAAGTTTCTGTGAAATGCGGTTTTACCGATACCAATTATTTTTGTAAGGTTTTTCGAGAAATAAATGACTGCACTCCGCTTGAGTACCGTCGTAAAAATAAGGGAGCTAGTGTGTAATGACTCGTTCAGGTAAAGAAAGTCTGATACTTGGTGGCAGTGACAGAAAACTGTATTTCGTCGCCGTAACCGCCTGTGCAACAGGTGTTGCCCATACTTACATGGCGGCGGAACAGTTGGAGAAATTAGCGAAAGAGTATAATTTTGCTGTGAAAATTGAGACCCAGGGAGTCCTGGGTATTAAGAATAAAATAACCAGTAAAGATGTAGAAGAGTGCGATCTGGTTATCATCGCATCGGATATCATGATTGATTCCCCTTCACGGTTTGAAGGGTTCAGAGTGATCAATGTTAAAATCAGCTCGTTATTGATTAATCCTTCAGAAGTTATGGGGCAAATAAAGCGGATCATTAATCAGCCTAAAGGCAAGGTTGTTGATATTTAGTGATCCACTATTTTGGTCGTCATTATCGGTATTTCAATTGAAATGTGACTTATCTTTGTAAGTCAGGGCTTATGGCGCTTCAAAATTGATAGCATTTGAACGACGGAATCCTCTGCTGTAACTCACCCGCTCGCGATATATTCCACAACATTCAGCCCCAGCGCTGAACCCTCTATTTTCTGTAAACACACATTCGCTGTATGATAAAAACCATCGCAATTTTCCAGGCTGGAATACTGATACAATAACAAGGAATAGTTATGAAAAACATCATTATAGCAATCATAATATCTTGTTCACTTAACGCTTATGCGGAAAAATCATCGGCGATGATGGTTCCTGAAAATGAAACATTCAGCGAACAGTTAAATGCTCAAGCTAACGGGATAAAACGAGCGATAGAGCTAAATTTTGTCAATGCCCCCTCTTTCTCTGGCAAAACTTGTACTTTACGCATAGAGCTCGCACAAGATGGTGCTCTGCTCTCTGTAAAATCAGAAGGGGGTGACCCTGAGCTCTGTAGCGCAGCACTTACGGCTGCGAATAAAGCACAATATCCGCCATTCATTAACGATGAAATATACAACCTTTTCAAAAATGCACCGATCGACTTCAGGTTATAATAAGCAGAAATTAATCGATGTTTTGACAAATATAAAAGTTCGCTCTAAACGAGCGGTTAATTAATTTCAGCGGGCAATAACAGCTCAATACAACAGCCTCCCAGGAGGCTCTGTTTGCAACTCACCTGCCCGCCATGTGCCCTGACAATAGAACTTACAACGGCCAGTCCCAGTCCTGAACCCTCCGTTTTCTCTGAGCGCACATTCACGGTACGATAAAAAGCGTCGAAAATAGTCTCGCTTTCCTGCTGTGGAATACCGGGGCCTTCATCTTGAACCGTGATACGGATGTCACCAGCAAGCAGATGACAAGTCACCAGGATTTTACCAGGAACGGAATATTTAATAGCGTTACTCAGCAATGCCGACAGGATCTGACCGATACGCATTTTATCCACAAATCCCGTCACCTCTTCTGTCTCGAGAGTCAGTTTCAGGCCTTTATTTTCAAGCTCATTACGGAACAGTTCAGCGCTGGTGACGACTAACGTATCCATCTGTACCGTTTCACGATAAAGATACAGCTGCCCGCTATCCGAAAGACTTAACACTCTTAAATCATCGATAAGTCTTGATAAACCTTCGGTCTGATTCAGTAAAATCGAAAACTGTCTGTCATCCTTCTCAAATACGCCATCCCTGATGCCCTGAATTCTGCCTTGTAACACCGTGACCGGAGTCCTCAGTTCGTGGGCTATAGCCGCATTCCATTTCTTCATTTCATTGGACATCACTTCCAGTTTATCTGCCATAGCATTGAAATCGTCGATAAGTAGTGCGGTTTCCCGGATTTCACGCACGTTATGTCTGGCACGTTCACTCAGTTGCCCTTCTGCAATTTTACGCGCGCTTTCTGCAACAGCATTTAAGGGAATAATGACTTTTTTAGCAAAAGACCAGGAAAAACCTAATGCAATCAATGATGATAGCAAGCTGGAGATCAGCGTCAGGATCCAGTCATGGGTGGTTGGTATTAAGTTATCTTCATCAGACATATTAAATATCGTGAGATAAATACTGTAAACCATGAAAAACAGCACAATAGTACTCAGCGCCACTTTCGACGTCAGAATAAAGAGCTGATAGCGAATACCCGTTTTCTTCATCCTAATCCCCCAGCCGATAGCCAAAACCACGAATACTTTCAGGCACCGATGCCAGCCCCGCCTGCTCAATTTTCTTTCTCAGTTTACTGATATGGCTGTCAACGGTACGTTCGCTGGCATCCCCTTCCGGCAGGCAGTAATCAAGAATTTCCTGACGTGAAAAGACTCTTTTAGGGTAACGAATAAGATGGAGCAGAATTTTGAACTCTGTCGAGGTGAGCTGGCTGCCAATATCGGTATTAGACGATTTAATCACAACAGAGTGATGGGTGACATTCAGACTAATATTGCGGGTACTGAACGAAAGCTGATTGGCATCCGATTGATGATAAGACATACGTCTTAAAATCACGTGAATTCTGGCTATCACTTCTGCCGGGTTAAAAGGCTTAACGATATAGTCATCGGCTCCTGTCCGCAGCGCCTGAATTTTATCGATATCGGCATCCAGCGCAGTCAGCATCATGACGGGGACATCATTATTGCGTCTGATTTCACTGAGTACCTGCCAGCCATCGACATAGGGCATGCGGATATCGAGGATCACAAACGAAGGGGACTCAGACAACACCAGTGAAATTGCTTCTCGCCCATCTTTTGCCCGGATAACGCTAAATCCTTCTTTCAGCAGATATGCGGTGAGAATTTCCGCAATATCGTTTTCATCTTCTGCCAGCAGAACTTTAATATTTTTCATTTTTGTTCCTCGTATTTGCTCATCTTTACCACAATCCACACCATCTCCACATATCCTACACACAATGTAAACATATGAATTATATAATTATTCTAGCACGTGATATCTATTTTAAATATCGGGAAATAACTGGAATGATGATAAAACGAACGACGAAAATAACTGTGTTATCTCTCTTATGGCTATTATCTGCCTGCGATTCAGGTTCTGAAGTCGTCGCTCAAACAGAAGAGATGCCCGCAATGGTGAATGTCACAACGCTCGCCACAGAGCCGGTATTCCAGGAACAAACTTTTCCAGGCCGGGTAGCTGCATTTCGCATTGCCCAGATTAGGCCTCAGGTGAATGGAATTATCACTGAAATGAAGTTTAACCAGGGAAGTGAACTGGTGCCCGGTCAGGCGTTATTCCAGATTGATCCCGCTCCGTTTAAGGCTGACGTTAATAGCGCCGCTGCCTCGCTGCAAAAAGCTCAGGCGAGCTACCGACAATTGCAGGCTAAAGCCAGCCGTCTTGCAAAGATAAAACATTCAGGCGCGGTCAGTGAGCAGGATTATGAAGATGCACTTTCTGCTGCCGAGCAGGCCAAAGCAGCTATTGCTGAAGCGCGCGCAGTACTCGAACGCAAGCAATTAGACCTCTCTTACTCAACCGTGAAATCGCCTATTGGTGGGCGCGTTGATCAAAACTTTATTACCGAAGGCGCACTGGTCAGTTCCAGCGATACTCAAGCTCTGGCAACGGTTCAGCAGATAGACAAAGTCTATGTCGATGTCCGCCAGCCCGCTTCCCAGATGAACATGCTGCAAGCCGCCGCAGGAACATTAGCCCGTGATGAAAATGCGGCATCAGCGGCCGTTATTGCCGCTGACGGAACCCCCTACAGTAATCAGGCACAGATCCTATTTACCGGGGTCAGCGTTGATGCCAGTACCGGGGATGTGGTGATGCGTCTGCAAGTGGATAATTCGGACCGGACGTTACTGCCGGGTATGTATGTGCAGGCAAAAATTTCACGCCTGCTGGAACAGAACGGCTTAGTGGTTCCTCGTGAGACCCTGGTACGTGAAGGCGATAAAACCTACGTCTGGCTCAATGATGAAGGTAAAGCAAAACGGGTCGAGGTTGAGGCAGGTGAAGCTATCGGATCTCATTTTTGGATTAAAAACGGCCTGAAAGCAGGTGACCAGTTAGTGGTTAAAGGAATGAGCAGGTTGCAAGAGGGCGTGTCTCTGCATCTGGCACAAGACGCGCAATCCTAATTTCACCCTTACTCTTATCCAGGATATTTTATGCCGCAGTTTTTTATTAATCGCCCGGTCTTTGCCTGGGTTATCGCTATCTTTATCGTGCTGTTTGGGATCCTTGCCATCCCTAAACTGCCTGTTGCCCGCTATCCGTCAGTGGCACCACCCAGCGTCAATATCTATGCCACCTATCCCGGCTCGACGCCTGAGATGATGAACAATAACGTGGTCGCGTTAATTGAACGTGAGCTCTCCTCGGTTAAAAATCTGCTCTACTTTGAGTCAAGCAGTGATACCTCAGGGCAGGCGACCATTAGCGTGACCTTTAAGCCAGGAACCGATCCCGAACTGGCTCAGGTCGATGTGCAAAACCGGATTAAAATCGTCGAACCCAGACTGCCTCAGGTGGTGCGCCAGAATGGCCTGAATGTTGAAGCCTCATCCTCAGGGTTTCTGATGATTATTGGGCTGTCTTCAAAACAGGGAGAGATGTCAGATAGCGATTTAAGCGATTACTTTTCCCGTAATATGATGGAAGAGTTACGTCGGGTAGAGGGTGTTGGTCGCGTCCAGCTGTTTGGGGCAGAAAAAGCCATGCGCGTGTGGGTCGACCCGGTCAAGCTCAATCAGTACAGCCTGACCGTGAATGATATCAGCCGGGCGATAACGGCAGAAAATACCCAGATATCACCGGGCAGAACCGGCGACTCACCAGCCATAAAGGGACAGCAGGTCACTTATCCTTTACTGGTTCAAGGTCAGCTTGGCTCCCCTGAGGAATTTGGCAATATCACCCTGAAATCAAATCTGGATGGTTCCCGAGTGGTACTTTCTGATGTCGCCCGTGTGGAATTAGGGCCACAGAGTTATGGCTTTTCAACCCGGGAAAATGGACATATCTCTACCGGGGCAGCAATCCAGCTTGCACCTGGAGCCAATGCGGTGAGAACCGCGGAGCAGCTTAAATTACGCCTTGAAGACTTGAGTAAAGCGATGCCGCAAGGCATGGAATATACCATTCCGTTTGATACCACGCCTTTTGTCAAAGTCTCGATTGAGAAAGTAATACACACGTTTATTGAAGCCATGGTGCTGGTCTTCCTGGTGATGTATCTGTTCTTACAGAATGTCAGGTATACCTTTATTCCTGCGATTGTTGCCCCTATTGCGCTACTCGGGACATTCACCGTGATGCTGATGTCCGGCTTTTCCATTAACGTACTGACTATGTTCGGTATGGTTCTGGCTATCGGGATTATCGTCGATGATGCCATCGTCGTGGTGGAAAACGTCGAGCGAATCATGGTCGAAGAAGGACTGGGGCCGAAAGAAGCAACCCAGAAAGCCATGAAGGAGATAACCGGTGCGGTGATTGGTATCACGCTGGTACTCAGTGCGGTATTTATTCCTATGGCGCTGGCAACCGGTTCGGTCGGGGCAATCTACCGTCAGTTCACTATGTCGATGGCGGTTTCAATTCTGTTCTCCGCTTTCCTCGCCCTTAGCCTGACCCCGGCATTATGCGCCACGCTGCTAAAGCCGATTGATAAAAACCATCATCAGAAGAGAGGATTTTTCGGCTGGTTTAACCGCAAGTTCTCAGTGATGACTGACCGCTATGAAAACGGCGTCGCCCGCATGCTAAAACGTGCCGGGGGCTCGCTGGCGGTCTATGCAGCGCTCTGTCTGCTACTGTTTTTCACCATGAAAAGTATTCCCGGAGCCTTCCTGCCGGAAGAAGACCAGGGTTACTTCATAACCTCTATTCAGTTACCTTCTGATGCCACATCAGAGCGTACTTTGGATGTCGTAAAAGAGTTTGAAGGTACCGTGCTGAACAGAGAAGGTATCAACGCAAACCTGTCCGTTATGGGGTTTAGCTTCTCCGGCTCAGGGCCTAACTCTGCGATGGCCTTTACCACGCTAAAAGACTGGGACCAGCGTCAAGGTGCAACCTCGGCATCAGAATCCGGCCATGTCATGACGACGTTATACGGACATCCTGAGGCTGAAATCTACAGCCTGATGCCTCCGGCAATTGATGAACTGGGCAACTCCTCCGGTTTTGCTATGCGTCTGGAAGACCGCGCGGGTAAAGGCTATGAGGCGCTTAAACAGGCCAACAATAAATTACTTGAGCTGGCAGCCGGTAGCCAGATAGTTCAGGGGGTTTATGTTGATGGCTTACCCGATGGCCAGGTGATTAATCTGCAGATCGATCGTCAGAAAGCGTTCGCCCTGGGTGTCGCATTTGATGAAATCAGTCAGACATTATCGGGCGCGATTGGCTCGCTGTATGTGAATGATTTCCCCAATGCCGATCGTATGCAGCAGGTTATAGTCCAGGCCGATGCGCCATTCCGCATGCAGCCGGAAGATATTCTTAAGCTCTACGTACGCAACGGCACAGGAGGAATGGTTCCCCTTTCCGAGTTTGTTCAGGCGAAATGGGAAAACTCACCGTTACAGCTGGTACGTTATCAGGGCTATCAGGCAATTAAAGTAACCGGTAGTGCCGCACCCGGCTATTCAAGTGGTGATGCCATGAAAGAGATGGAGCGACTGGCAGAACAGCTACCAGAAGGATTTGCTATTGAGTGGACGGGTCTGTCATTGCAGGAACAGCAGTCAGCCTCAGAAGCGCCGATGCTGATGGTGCTCTCAATGCTGGTGGTCTTCCTGGTTCTGGCTGCGCTTTATGAAAGCTGGACCGTTCCACTGTCTGTCATGATGGTGGTACCTCTGGGATTATTAGGAGCAGTACTGGCAATCATGATGCGCGATCTCTCGAACGATGTGTTCTTTAAGGTCGGCATGATTACCATTATTGGCCTCTCAGCCAAGAACGCCATCCTGATAGTCGAGTTTGCCAAACAGATGCATGAAAGCGGCAAAGGTCTGCTTGAGTCCACACTGCAAGCTGCACGTATGCGTCTGCGTCCGATACTGATGACCTCTCTGGCATTTACCCTTGGCGTTGTTCCACTGGTGATAGCCAGCGGGGCCAGCGCAGAGACACAACATGCTATCGGTACTGGAGTATTTGGCGGAATGATAAGCGGCACAATACTGGCTATTTTCTTCGTCCCTGTTTTCTACTTTTCAGTGATGAAAATGGTAGAAAAATTCACCCGTAAAAAAGCGTAATGTTATTGCGGGCATATATTTCTAATATGCCCGCAATCTGGGGGAACCTATGGCATCAGTAGATAATTTTCATCAGAATATTGTTGATGAGCTGTTCAGGTGGATTGCTCAACAACCGGATAAACCTATCAGCATTTATCTGGTTGCCGAACGCGCCGGATTTTCGCGCTGGCACTTTCAGCGCATGTTTAAAAAGCACACCGGTATTACGCTGGGCCGCTATATAAAAAATACCCGATTAGATCAGGCGATTATTGAATTAATTAAAGGCAATGACCCGATCATTTTTATCGCCCTTCAGTATGGATATGAATCCCAGCAAACCTTCACCCGCGCTCTGAAAGGTTATATTGGTTTGAATCCGGGAGAAGTCAGGCGGCTATCTGATGAGCAAAAAATGCGTTTATTGAAATAAAAAATGAGCCAGGGCTTAACCTATGACGGGTTTAAATAAACCCGTCATATTATCTCTTCACCGATCATTTAGTACTCACTACCGCGATATATCTCAACCGGTTACGGTTCTGTCGAAAATGGCGAAACATTCTTAAAAACTGTGGGCGATTTTCTGCTTTAAGCGCGTTGCGGATGATTTTTAACGTACCTATCAACCCTTCATCATGCAACATGCCCCTGGGCGTCATCAGAGTCATCATCCCTTCTGAGTGGCTGACATCATGAAAACCCGCAGTACGGAACAGTGTAACCCAGGCCTCGGTAGGCATAGGCTGGGCTTTCACCTGGATGGCAGCCTGCATTTTCTGACTGACATCATTATCTTCTCGCGGTTCTGTCAGAGCAATATCATGGGTCAACAGACGTCCACCCGGTTTCAGCACGCGAAAATATTCCTGCAACAAACGGGCTTTGGCTTTATCGGCATACATCGTCAGCATGGCTTCATTGATGACCACATCAAAGTGATTATCCGGAAACGGCAGCTTTGAGGCATCGGCTTCCTGCACGGTAATCAGATTAGACAGCCCATGGGAGAGAATGTTGGTGCGGGCCTTCGTCAGCGCCTGCTTATCCATATCAATCCCGGTAATATGGCACTGAAAACGCTGGGCAATTTCAATCGCCGTGGTACCCATATTACAGGCAATTTCTAATACCTGACTGTCAGGCTGCAAGCCGCTGTGGGATAACAACCATTCGGTGGCAATACGTCCGCCAGGGCGTAAACGCTTTTTCCCCAGACGCGCTAAAAATTTGTGTCCGGCTTCATGACCTGTATTGGTGGTGTCCATGATTTAATCCTGTTTTTTCTCTGGTTCACGTAACATCACCAGCAGCATTTTGGCCTGCTCAGGCGCATCAACAGCATGCGGGATATTGGCAGGCATACGCACGATATCCCCGGGCTTGGTCAGAACGGGTTTACCGGCAATGGTCAGGATAAGCGAGCCTTCAGGAACCATCACAATGGCATCAAATGGTGCACTATGTTCAGACAGCGACTGGCCTTTATCAAAGGCAAACAGCGTAATATTACCGCCACCATTTCTGGCAAGAACACGGCTGGCAATCCCCTGCTCGGTATAATTCACTAAGCTTGTAATCGTCAGGGCTTCTGCAGGTGTAATCGTATTGGTATTCATAATAAGCATCCTTAAAGTTTATAGGGCAATATTCAGCGGGTTCACATGGCCTCAGCGGCTGCACTTAATACGAAATGGTGAGATACATTGTTAATGCGATTGGTTATTATTTACAGTCTATTCTGGCCGCTCTGAGAGGAAAGACCTATGACATTTGTCACAAAGCCCCTTCCCCCTGCACAATTTATGGCAGTTCTCAGATCCTGCCCGCTCTTTAAGACAGTAAAAGATGATGACTTGAACGTGCTTCTCAGGACGAGCACCTGGCATGAATTTGCGGCAGGGGAACTGATTAACCGTGAAGGCGAGGAAGTCAAAGCCTGCCCGTTAATTATTACCGGGCAAATTGACGTGTTGCGCCATACCTGGTCAGGCGAAGAAAAAGTCTTTGGGATGTTTACTCCGGGAGATTTGGTGGCTATTGCTGCGGTATTTATGCCCCATAACCGATTCCCGATGAGTCTGCGGGCACATACCGAGAGTAGCGCCCTGATGCTGGAGAAGCAGGCTATTTTGTCATTGTGCCATGCCTGCCCGACCATTATGGTTCAGCTATTATCACGGTTTAGCTTGCAGCTCTATGAAAATATTAACCATATTGACTGGCTGACCTCCAGTACCGCGGAGCAGCGTCTGGCGGCTTATTTGCTTGATCTCAAACGCCGTCAGCAATCCGATGATGTCGTGCTGCCCCTGTCACGCGGGCAGTTAGCCACAAAATTAGGTATTCGCTATGAAACGCTCAGCCGTCTGTTTTCTGGCTGGCGACAAAAAGGATTGATTGGCATGGATAAAGACAGGATACAAATTATTGATGAGTCATATCTGACGGAGCTGGCAATACCTGCCCAGCGTCCGTTTTAATATTCTGGCAAAGGTTAAAAAATACGTTCCTGATGCACCCATACCGCGGCTTCAACACGGGATTTGAGTTTCATTTTTTTCAGCAGATGCTTCACATGAACTTTTACCGTGCTTTCAGTAATATCCAGGCGGCGGGCAATCATTTTATTGGGCAAACTCTGCGCGATAAGTTTCAGAATATCGCGCTCACGCGGGGTGAGCAGATTCACATCCCGGTCAGATGTCGCACGGTTGGCCCGCAAGCTTGCGGCCAGCACCGGCGTTAACGCCTCGCTTAAAACAATCTCCCCTGAAGCCGCTTGCTGTAATGCCTTAAGTAACTCTTCCGGCTCCATATCTTTCAAAAGATAGCCATCG
This sequence comes from Klebsiella sp. BIGb0407, assembly GCF_024807845.1. Classification (GTDB taxonomy): domain Bacteria; phylum Pseudomonadota; class Gammaproteobacteria; order Enterobacterales; family Enterobacteriaceae; genus JGM124. The sequence continues at coordinate 22,853 of NZ_JANUEQ010000006.1, read as the reverse complement.
GCGCCTCTTTTCAGGGCAGTAACCACATCTTCTTCATGATTTGAGACGGTAAATACCACAATACAGCCTGACAGCGATTTTTCTCGCAGTCTGTCGAGCGTTTCAAGGCCATTCATACCGGGCATATTGAGATCGAGCAAAATCAAGTCCGGATCCAGTTCTTCAGCAAGCTGTACGCCTGTCTCACCGTTTCCTGCTTCGCCGATAACCTGCAGATCGGGGGCCATGCTAATCAGTTGTTTAACGCCGGTACGCAGCATAGGATGATCATCGATCAGCAAAATAGTTGAGGCTTCTGGATTACTCATTACCTGCTCCTGTGGGTATTTCGGGATGAAAATTAACGATGATTTGGGTGCCTCCACCCGGACGCGTGCCCACCTGATAATCACCTTTCAGGCTAAGTGCACGATCGCGCATAATAATCATTCCGTAATGATTCTGCCGTTCACCGTTGCCGGGTATACCCCGACCATTATCCCATAGGGTTAATGTTATTTGGTTATTATTATATATAACGCTAATACCACAGGCGGTGGCACCAGCATGTTTCAGGCTATTATTAAGCGCTTCCCGGGCAATTTGCACTAAGTGAATCGCCTGATGTGAAGGAACCCGGTTCGGTGGAACCTGGTAATCAAGGCTGACTGCGAAACCCAGTTTTTCACTAAATTCCCGGCTACAGGCTTCCAGTGCCGGACGCAGGCCCGGCTCAGTCAACTGTAGCCGAAAGGTCGTCAGTAATTCCCGCAATTGCAGCCACGAGGTATTCAGTTCATTACGCATTTGCCCTAGTAGTGCCTGCATTTCTGTGGGTAGTTTTTCACTTTGCATTTGCAGGCAACTGACCTGCATTTTCAGGCAAGAAAGCGATTGTGCGATAGAGTCGTGCAGTTCCCGGGCAATCGCTGAACGTTCTTCCATGACCATTAGCTGCTGCTTACGTTCAAACTGACGCTCTAAAGCCAGGGTTACGGTCAACTGCTCCATCAGGGTTAAAATCAGCTGCTGCTCATCACGGGTCAACGTATAGCCTTGCGGTAAAAGGGCAAGTACCAGGCCATACTGGGTATGGTTATCGGCCAGACGAAACTTTTGCACCACGGTTTCGCCAACGGGTAGGGTTGTTTCACGGGGGCAGAGCGTGCAGCTCCGGATCGCACATTTGCTGTCTGGCTGATAAGTATATTCTTCATAACTCTCTTCATCTTCATACTCATAAACCCGCAGCTCGGTATTTTGTAGCGGGGTTAAATGCTCTAATTCACTCAGTACTGAAGATAAACGCTGGCACAACGGAGCCTGCGAATGCAGACGTCGGTTAGCCTGATAAAGAAAAGACAGTATTTGGTTTTTTTGCTCAAGCCCGATGGTTTTCTCACTCACCCGTTGCTCAAGACTGGCATAACTTGCGGCCAGCTCCGCAGACATACTGTTTAAGGCAATCCCTAAGCTCGCCATCTCATTACGCCCGCGGATTTTCACCCGATGAGTGAAATCCCGTTGCCCGATAGCCTTTGCGGTTGCCAGTAATTCTCGCCAGGGGCGTATTAATCGCTGATATAACCAGATAACGGTAAAAATAATCAGCAATCCCATCAACACCGCCATACCCAGCTGGAGCTGAACTATACGCAACAGACGTGACTCGGTCATACGATCAAAACTCGTCACTAACAGATCGATTCTGCCGACAAAATCAGTGACGTGTGATCTGACTTGCTCTATATTTTTCGCTTGCCGTAGAGCAGGATCAAGCTCTTCACGCCAGTAACGTTGCAGTGCCATCAATCTGTCTTGCTGAGAGTCCTGTTCTGCTGCAGCTTGAAGAACGGTACTAAACGTGGTCTTTTCCATCTCCTCTAACAGGGCATTATCTTTCTCACTCAGAGGCACGGCAGCCAGCAGACGATAGCTTTGCATACGCATCGATCCGGCTTTATTGATCGCGTGTGCATTCCCCTGAATACCCTGAGCCAGCCAGCCGGAAAGACTCATTCCCGCGACACCCAGCAGCGCCAGCACCAGCACAATTAAGGCTAGCTGGTTAAACAGAGTGAGCGGCGATAACAGACGTTTAAGCATTAACAGAAGAGCTCCAGGGCATAAGGGAAAGCCAATCCAGACATTCTCGGACATTAGTCGGAGTATACCCATACTCAGTAAGGATTACTCACTAATTGCCAGAGGTAGTGTATCAAGATACAAACCGACAGTGAGTCTCCTTCAGTTATGTGAAAAGGCACAGTATTTTCCATCTTTTGTATTACTCATAAAGAATGACGGCCCTTTTTCAGCCGTTAATCTGATGATTTGTCCCTTGATTCACATCAATTTTAATTCCCGATTAGCACCTAAGGTGGCGATATTTACCCACACTTTTTGAGGTGTTTATGTCTCAGTCACCCGGTAGTCGCCAAAATACGGGATCTCTTATCACCGAATGGAAACCAGAAGATCCTGCATTCTGGCAAAGTAAGGGACAGGGTATTGCCCGTCGTAACTTATGGATCTCCGTTCCTTGTTTATTGCTCTCGTTCTGTGTCTGGATGCTATTCAGCGCCGTTGCGGTCAATCTGAATAAAGCCGGTTTTAACTTCGCTACCGATCAGCTTTTTCTGCTGACCGCACTGCCCTCGGTATCGGGTGCTTTGTTGCGGGTACCTTACTCTTTTATGATCCCGATATTCGGCGGTCGTCGCTGGACGGCATTCAGCACCGGGATCCTGATCATTCCCTGTGTGTGGTTAGGCGTGGTAGTACAAAATCCGGATACACCGTTTAGCGTATTTATTATCATTGCGTTGCTGTGTGGTTTTGCGGGTGCAAACTTTGCTTCCAGCATGGCAAATATCAGCTTCTTTTTCCCGAAAGCCAAACAAGGGGGCGCACTGGGTATTAACGGTGGGCTGGGTAATTTGGGCGTGAGCGTGATGCAGTTGGTTGCTCCGCTGGCTATCTCACTTTCCATGTTTGCCGTCTTTGGCGGAACGGGTGTCGCTCAGGCTGATGGTACAAAGCTATATCTTGAAAACGCGGCATGGATCTGGGTACTACCGCTGGCAATATGTACGCTGGCAGCCTGGTTTGGTATGAGCGATCTGGCTACCGTCAAAGCATCGTTAAAAGAGCAGTTACCGGTTCTTAAACGTGCGCATTTGTGGATTATGGGCGCGCTCTATCTGGCAACCTTTGGCTCGTTTATTGGTTTCTCTGCCGGATTTGCGATGCTGGCAAAAACCCAGTTTCCCGATATTGATATTCTGCATTTTGCTTTCTTCGGCCCGCTGCTTGGCGCCCTGGCGCGCTCTTTCGGCGGAGCCATTTCAGACCGCTTCGGTGGCATGAAAGTCTCGCTAATCAACTTTATCTTTATGGCCATTTTCAGCGCATTGCTCTTCGCGACGCTGCCGAACAACGGAGTTGGCGGCCATTTTATTGCCTTCTTCGCGGTGTTCCTGATGCTGTTCCTGACCGCCGGTCTGGGGAGCGGCTCTACCTTCCAGATGATTTCGGTTATCTTCCGCAAACTGACCATAGATCGCGTAAAAGCCCTGGGTGGAAGCGATGAACAAGCCCAGCGTGAAGCCGCAACCGATACTGCCGCAGCACTTGGCTTTATCTCAGCGATTGGTGCTATTGGTGGGTTTTTCATTCCTAAAGCGTTCGGTACTTCACTAGCGTTAACCGGCTCTCCTGCCGGTGCGATGAAAATCTTCCTCGTGTTCTATATCGTTTGTGTTGTCGTTACCTGGGCCGTTTATGGTCGTAAATCCTCAAAATAATGAGGCCGGTAAAGTGATTTCTGGTGCGGCTCAGGCCGCACTTTTTTTATCTTAAAATTCCCATACTGAATATCTCGCCATTCAAATACTCCGGTCACGGGGACTTACCCCTTAATACCCGACAGCCTCAACTGCCATTACCTTAACCAGGTATGTTCTATAAAAAGATAATTATTTTCAATTAATTACATGATGCCTGGCTATTCATACTTTAGTGGTATATCGCAAGATGACTCCCTAATCATCCCCCTCCACAGTTGATCATTATCAATTATCCCTTCAATTAGGCGGGATAACGTGCAAATCAAATAAGCAATGTCGTATTTATAAGATAGAGCCTCCAGGCTCCACATCAGGAGAACTCCGATGAGCAAGTTTCTTGACCGGTTTCGTTACTTCAGGCAAAAAGGTGAAACTTTTGCCGATGGATATGGCCAGCAGCTCGATACTAACCGAGACTGGGAAGAAGGCTATCGCCAGCGCTGGCAGCACGATAAAATCGTCCGTTCCACGCATGGCGTAAACTGCACGGGCTCCTGTAGCTGGAAGATCTATGTTAAAAGCGGCCTGGTTACCTGGGAAACCCAGCAAACCGACTACCCGCGTACTCGCCCGGATATGCCTAACCATGAGCCACGCGGCTGCCCACGCGGCGCAAGCTACTCCTGGTATCTGTATAGCGCTAACCGCCTGAAATATCCTTTGATGCGTAAGCGTCTGATCAAATTGTGGCGTGAAGCGAAAACGCTGCATGCCGACCCGGTGGATGCCTGGGCTTCCATCATCAACGACCCAGAGCAGGCAAAAAGCTATAAGCAAGCCCGTGGTCGCGGAGGCTTTGTTCGTTCAAGCTGGCAGGAAGTGAATGAGCTGATTGCCGCGGCAAACGTCTTTACCGCCAAAACCTTTGGCCCTGACCGTATCGCTGGCTTCTCACCGATTCCTGCGATGTCGATGGTCTCTTACGCTTCTGGCGCGCGTTACCTGTCTCTGATTGGCGGAACCTGTCTGAGTTTTTACGACTGGTACTGCGATTTACCGCCTGCATCGCCAATGACTTGGGGCGAGCAAACGGACGTCCCCGAATCCGCAGACTGGTATAACTCCAGCTATATCATTGCCTGGGGCTCTAACGTGCCGCAGACACGTACCCCTGACGCCCACTTCTTTACCGAAGTACGTTACAAAGGCACCAAAACCGTTGCCGTGACGCCGGATTATGCCGAAATAGCGAAACTCTGTGACCAGTGGCTGGCACCAAAGCAAGGTACTGATGCCGCCATGGCGCTGGCGATGGGCCATGTGATGCTGCGTGAGTTCCATCTTGATAAGCCAAGCCAGTACTTTACCGATTACGTGCGCCGCTATACCGACATGCCGATGCTGGTAATGCTGGAAGAACGTGACGGATTCTATGCCGCAGGCCGTATGTTACGTGCCTCTGACCTGATTGATGGCCTCGGCCAGGAAAATAACCCGCAGTGGAAAACCGTGGCCATCGATAGTCAGACTGATGAGTTGCTGGCACCAAATGGCTCGATTGGTTATCGCTGGGGTGAGAAAGGCAAATGGAACCTGGAACAGCGCGACGGAACCAGCGGCGAAGAAGCTGAACTGCGCCTGAGCCTGCTGGGTAGCCATGACGAAGTCGCTGATGTCGGCTTCCCTTACTTCGGTGGCGAAAGTTCAGAACACTTCAACAACGTTAAACTCGACAACGTGCTGATGCACAAGCTACCGGTAAAACGTATCTCACTGGCGGACGGCAGCTCTGCGCTGGTCACGACAGTGTATGATCTGACGCTTGCTAACTACGGTCTGGATCGTGGTCTCAACGACGAAAACTGTGCCACAAGCTATGACGATGTCAAAGCCTACTCCCCGGCATGGGCTGAGAAAATTACCGGTGTTTCACGTCAGAACATCATCCGTATCGCCCGTGAGTTTGCCGACAACGCCAATAAAACCCATGGTCGCTCGATGATTATCGTCGGTGCGGGTCTGAACCACTGGTTCCATATGGACAGCAACTACCGTGGCCTGATTAATATGCTGGTCTTCTGCGGTTGTGTTGGCCAAAGCGGCGGCGGCTGGGCTCACTATGTGGGTCAGGAAAAACTGCGTCCGCAGACGGGCTGGACCCCACTGGCATTTGCCCTCGACTGGCAGCGCCCGCCGCGCCATATGAACAGTACTTCATTCTTCTACAACCACTCCAGCCAGTGGCGCTATGAGTCTCTGAAAGCTGAAGAGTTGCTGTCACCGCTGGCAGATAAATCCCGCTATAGCGGCAACCTGATTGACTTTAACGTGCGGGCTGAACGTATGGGCTGGCTGCCATCGGCTCCTCAGCTTAATACCAACCCTCTGAACATCGCGAAACAGGCAGCCGCTGCCGGTATGAGCCCGGCGGATTTCACGGCCCAGCAGCTGAAAAATGGCGAAATCCGTTTTGCCGCAGAGCAACCGGATGCCGGTAATAACCACCCACGTAACCTGTTCGTCTGGCGTTCCAACCTGCTGGGTTCTTCCGGTAAGGGCCATGAGTACATGCTCAAATATCTGCTGGGTACTGAAAACGGTATTCAGGGTAAAGATTTGGGACAAGAAGGCGGCGTAATGCCGGAAGAAGTGGAGTGGGTCGATAATGGACTCGACGGAAAACTGGACCTGGTGGTGACGCTGGACTTCCGTCTGTCGAGCACCTGCCTGTACTCCGATATCGTGCTGCCGACCGCGACCTGGTATGAAAAAGACGATATGAATACCTCGGATATGCATCCGTTTATTCACCCTCTTTCAGCCGCCGTGGACCCGGCATGGGAGTCAAAAAGCGACTGGGAAATCTATAAAGATATTGCCAAAAAATTCTCTGAAGTTTGTGTCGGCCATTTAGGTAAAGAAACCGACCTTGTAACCTTACCTATCCAGCATGACTCTGCCGCTGAACTGGCACAGCCCTTTGGTGTGATGGACTGGAAGAAAGGCGAGTGTGACCTGATCCCGGGTAAAACGGCACCGCACCTGGTGGTGGTTGAGCGTGATTATCCGGCCACTTATGAGCGCTTTACTTCGGTCGGTCCATTAATGGACACCCTGGGTAACGGCGGCAAAGGCATCGCCTGGAATACCCAGAAAGAGATGGATCTGCTGCGCAAGCTTAACTACACCAAAACCGAAGGTCCGGCCAAAGGTCAGCCGATGATCAACTCGGCTATCGATGCCGCCGAAGTGATCCTGACTCTGGCTCCGGAAACCAACGGTCAGGTGGCTGTGAAAGCCTGGGCTGCACTGAGTGAGTTTACCGGACGCGACCATACCCATCTGGCGATTAACAAAGAAGAGGAAAAGATCCGCTTTCGCGATATTCAGGCTCAGCCGCGCAAAATCATCTCCAGCCCGACCTGGTCCGGCCTTGAAGATGAGCACGTTTCTTACAGCGCAGGTTATACCAACGTCCATGAACTGATCCCATGGCGCACCCTGTCAGGCCGTCAGCAGCTTTATCAGGATCACCAGTGGATGCGTGATTTTGGTGAAAGCCTGCTGGTGTACCGTCCACCGATTGATACCCGTTCGGTGAGAGGCGTGATGAATAAGAAGTCCAACGGCAATCCTGAGAAGGCGCTGAACTTCCTGACTCCACACCAGAAATGGGGCATTCACTCCACCTACAGCGATAACCTGCTGATGCTGACCCTGTCACGCGGCGGCCCGATTGTCTGGATGAGTGAAATCGACGCCAAAGACTTAGGCATAGAAGATAACGACTGGATTGAAGTCTTTAACAATAACGGTGCGCTGACGGCGCGTGCGGTAGTGAGTCAGCGTGTACCAGAAGGTATGACGATGATGTACCACGCCCAGGAACGCATCGTGAATATACCGGGCTCAGAAATAACCGGTCAGCGCGGCGGTATTCATAACTCGGTGACCCGTATTAGCCCGAAACCCACCCATATGATTGGGGGTTATGCCCAGCTGGCATACGGCTTTAACTATTACGGCACCGTAGGTTCAAACCGCGATGAGTTTGTTGTCGTGCGTAAAATGAAAAATATTGACTGGCTGGATGGTGAAGGCAATGACCAGAAACAGGAGAGCGTAAAATGAAAATTCGTTCACAAGTCGGCATGGTGCTGAATCTTGATAAATGCATCGGCTGTCACACCTGTTCTGTGACCTGTAAAAACGTCTGGACCAGCCGCGAAGGCATGGAATATGCGTGGTTTAACAACGTCGAAAGCAAACCTGGTACCGGTTATCCAACTGACTGGGAAAATCAGGAACAGTGGAAAGGCGGCTGGGTGCGTAAAATCAACGGCAAGTTACAGCCTCGCATGGGTAATAAAGCCACGCTGCTGGGTAAAATCTTTGCTAACCCACATCTGCCGGGTATCGATGATTATTACGAGCCTTTCGATTTTGACTATCAGCACCTGCATAAGGCGCCGGAAGGAAAACATCAGCCGATTGCTCGTCCGCGCTCGCTGATTACCGGCCAGCGGATGAACAAAATTACCACTGGCCCGAACTGGGAAGAGATCCTCGGCGGCGAGTTTGAGAAGCGCGCCAAAGATCAGAACTTCCAGAATATGCAGAAGGCGATGTACGGCCAGTTCGAAAATACCTTCATGATGTATTTGCCGCGTTTATGCGAACACTGCCTTAACCCGGCATGCGTGGCAACCTGCCCGAGCGGTGCCATCTATAAGCGTGAAGAAGACGGTATCGTACTGATTGACCAGGATAAATGCCGTGGCTGGCGTATGTGTATTACCGGTTGCCCGTACAAAAAAATCTACTTTAACTGGAAAAGCGGCAAGTCAGAAAAATGTATTTTCTGTTATCCGCGTATCGAAGCGGGAATGCCAACCGTCTGTTCAGAGACATGTGTCGGCCGCATTCGTTATCTCGGCGTGCTGTTGTATGACGCAGATGCTATCGAACAGGCAGCCAGCACGGAGAATGAAAAAGATCTCTACGAGCGCCAGCTGAGCATTTTCCTGAATCCGAACGACCCGGCTATTATCGAACAAGCGCTGAAAGATGGCGTGCCACAAAGCGTTATCGATGCGGCGCAGCAGTCTCCGGTGTACAAGATGGCAATGGACTGGAAGCTGGCCCTGCCGCTGCATCCGGAATATCGCACTCTGCCGATGGTTTGGTACGTGCCGCCATTGTCGCCAATTCAGTCTGCTGCGGATGCGGGCGAATTACCTCACACCGGCATTTTGCCGGATGTAGAAAGTCTGCGTATTCCGGTGGAATATCTGGCGAACTTGCTGACTGCGGGTGATACCGCTCCGGTATTACGTGCGCTCAAACGCATGATGGCCATGCGCCACTATAAACGCGCCGAAACCGTTGATGGGGTTAACGATACTCGCGCCCTGGAAGAAGTTGGCTTAACCGAAGCTCAGGCACAAGAGATGTATCGCTATCTGGCCATTGCCAACTACGAAGATCGTTTCGTGGTGCCGTCCAGCCATCGTGAACTGGCAGCAGATGCTTTCCCTGAAAGTAAAGGCTGTGGTTTCACCTTCGGCGATGGCTGCCATGGTTCAGACAGTAAATTCAATCTGTTCAATAGTAAGCGTATTGATGCGATTGATGTGTCCAGCAAAACGGAGACACGTTCATGATTGAACTTCTGGTTATTTCCCGCGTGCTTGAGTATCCGGATGCTGCCCTGTGGCAGCATCAGCAGGAACTTCATGACGCGTTAGTTGAAGGTGAAGCACTCAACCTGCAACAGGCTGCTCAGCTTAACCATTTTATCGCTGACTTATGCCGCCAGGATCTTCTCGATGCTCAGGCCAGCTACAGCGAACTCTTCGACAGAGGCCGCGCCACATCGTTACTGCTATTTGAACATGTGCATGGTGAGTCCCGCGACCGTGGACAAGCGATGGTAAACCTGATGGGTCAGTACCAGCAGGCAGGAATGGAAATCGATAGTCGTGAGCTACCGGACCATTTACCGCTTTATCTGGAATATCTTTCCCAGCGCGACGAGTCAGAAGCGCGTGGAGGTTTGCAAGATATCGCCCCGATTCTGGCGTTACTGGCAGCCCGCCTGAAACAACGTGAAAGTGGATATGCCGCGCTATTTGATGTGCTGCTTGGCCTGTCACAAAGCGATGTTGAAGTTGAAAGTGTCAGCCAGCAAATCGTCGGTGAAGCCCGGGACGATACACCGCAGGCTCTCGACGCGGTCTGGGAAGAAGAACAGGTGAAATTTGTCGCCGAAGCAGGTTGTGGAGAGTCAGAAATCAGTCAACATCAGCGTCGCTTTGCCGGAGCCGTCGCGCCGCAATACCTGAATATCGGAGGACAGTAACCATGCAATTTCTTAATGTGTTCTTCTATGACATTTATCCGTATCTCTGCGGCACCGTGTTCCTGATAGGAAGCTGGTTACGTTACGACTACGGGCAGTACACCTGGCGAGCAGGATCCAGCCAGATGCTGGATCGCAAAGGAATGAATCTGGCGTCCAATCTGTTCCATATCGGTATTTTAGGGATTTTCTTCGGACACTTGTTTGGCATGCTGACACCACACTGGGTGTACGAACCGTTTCTGGCTGTCGAAACAAAACAAAAGCTGGCAATGATTGCCGGGGGGATCTGTGGCGTGATGACGCTCGTGGGCGGCCTGTTACTGCTTAAACGCCGTCTGTTCAATCCTCGTATCCGGGCAACCTCCTCTACGGCGGATATTCTGATCCTCAGCCTGCTGATGATTCAGTGCGCTTTGGGCTTACTGACGATTCCGTTCTCAGCCCAGCATATGGACGGCAGTGAGATGATGAAACTAGTGGACTGGGCACAAACCGTGGTGACTTTCCGTGGTGATGCCTCTCAGCATCTCGACGGTGTGGCATTAATCTTCCGCGTACATTTAGTACTGGGAATGACCCTGTTCCTGCTGTTCCCGTTCACCCGTCTGGTGCACGTCTGGAGCGCCCCGGTTGAATACCTGACGCGTAAATATCAATTGGTTCGCACTCGTCGCTAAGTCGAATGCCTGATATAAAAATACCTGGCTTTGGGCCAGGTATTTTTTTGTCTGAAACAACCCCTATTTTTAGAAGTATTTCCGCAAATACTCCGTTAAACACAGAATAGCCATCGCCTGGCCATAGGGCATCGAGGTCAGAGGGATCTGGCGATAAAACTCCAGATTACTTCCCATTCCTGTTCCAAATGACGTTTGTAGTAACTCTCCTTCCGGCGAGATATTTTTCACTATTCCGCGAATGGCTTTCTCTGCCACTTCAGCGTATTCAGCCGTCACATAACGTTTACGTACCGCTTTCAGAATACCGTAGGCAAATCCAGCGGTAGCTGATGCCTCGAGATAAGAGTGCGGATCGTCGAGCAAAGTATGCCAAAGACCACTGTCATCCTGACATTTCGCCAGAGCAGCAATCTGGGCATTTAATACCTGTACCAGGTAACGACGTACCGCGTTATTTTCTGGCAAATCAACTAACTCGAGGAAATCAGGGATCACAATGGTCAGCCAGCTATTGCCCCGCGCCCAGCGGGCATGAGCAAAGTTGTGGTGCCCATCGTAATTCCAGCCGTGGAACCACAGCCCTGTTTCTCGATCCATCAGGTTTTGTACGTGCAGCAAAAACTGATAGACCGCCTCTTCAACGTACTCAGGCTTATTCAGTAATTTGCCAATTTTGGCTAGCGGTAATACCGTCATCATCAGCGTATCGTCCCACATCTGCTGATGGTTCTCTTCCGCCAGGGTGATGTGCTGCATACCACCATGGTCAGTACGCGGCATCTCGTTCATCGCCCATTCGGCCCAGCTTTCCAGCCAGGGTAACCATGCTGGATTCTTCACCTCTTCATAACGGTATGCCAGGGTCAGAAACGGCGACATGGTATTGACATTTTTAGTGGTGGCACCTTGTGCAAACTGGGTGGTAAACCAGCTATCAATAATATCGCACATAGCCTTATCGCCAGTCTGGCAGTAATACTGCCAGATACCGTAAAGGCCCACGCCATGCGTCCATTCCCAGCCCGACCATCCTTTGGTATCAATGATACGTCCGTCATCCAACCGCAGCAAAAATTCACCTGTTGTATCCTGAATATTGACCAGGTTATAGGTCACTTTTTGAATCAATGCCTTTAATTCATCTCTGGCAATAAAATGCTCTGGCTGGCGCAATAGCGGACTCTGTCTGACAGGCCAAACTTTCATAATTTTAACCTCTGTTATATGTCGAATTCAGTACCGCACTATCTTTCAATAAAGGTGCTGCAGGTTTATTGCGATTCAGATACCCAATATTGTTATTACCCCACAGCGACTCGTACGGCATACCGGCAAGCATTTCTACGGTGGCACGGGCTTGCGGAGTGGCTGTTTCTGGCATGGCATGACCCGATACACGCATTTTGGCCGTTTCTTCACGCAGCGTGCTGTGAGTTTGCAGATTAAGTTTGAAACGAAGAGAGACCAGGAAACCGCAGAGCAGAACCACAATGGTGCCTATGCTCAGGATCATCAGGATGGTATTGCCCACTTCAGCAGGCTGAGTTTTCTGCCCGCTCACAAAGCCGGACATCTGCATCACTATTCCCACCAACATGATCGCACCTGCCTGAGAGGCTTTACGTGTCAGGGTCATAATGCCAGCAAAGATCCCTTCCCGGCGCTGACCAGTAATAACTTCATCCACATCAGCAATGTAGGTGTAGATATTCCATGGAACATAGTTGATACCACCGCGCCCCAGACCCGCTACTGCAGAAACCAGTAATAGCAAGGAGTAGATATCACTCAGACCCGCGTAATACAGCAAGGCGTAGGAGAGAGAGGCCAGACCGAATAGCACCACGACTACACGATAAGATGGAGCAGCCCCAAAGCGGATACAGAGCGGGATCATGGCTATCACGGCAATAAACTGGAAGATAGCCATGGTTCCCAGCAAGTTAGATGCCATAGAGGCTTCCTGCATCAGAACGAAGACCACGTAATACGTGAATACTGCATTGAAAACATCCTGGGCAATATAACCGCCGAGATACATACCCAGATGCTGGCGGAAAATTTTAATCCGTAGCGTCGAACTTAACTCGACAAACAGGCGGTTGATGCTCTGACGTAGCGATAACTTTTGTTTTTCTTCTTCGGCGCGCAATGCGGCTTCAGTCCACTCTGAACGCGGGCGCTCCCAGGTAAAGAACCAGACAAAGATCAGCATCACGGCACACAGCACGGAGAAAACCAGGCTGGCATAGAAAAAGGAGATGGCGTTATCTTTACCGAAATGGGTGAGCAAGATCCCTGGCAGGAATGACGCGAGGATCGCCGACATCTGTGCCATAGAAATACGCGCGCCCGAGAATTTGGTTTTCTGTTTAAAGTCATCCGTCATTTCTGGAACCAGCGTCTCGTAGGGCACCAGAATCATGGTATAGACGATATCAAATACCAGGTAGGTCAGCAGGTAATACCAGAAAGTCATATCCCCGACCCACATCAGGGAGTAGCTGAAGACGCAAGGAATGCCAAGCAAAATAAAGAACTTACGGCGACCAAAACGCTTACCAAGCCAGGTTGTACCAAAATTATCCGTCATGAAACCCATTAAGGGGCTAATAACTGCATCCAGCACCCTTGCCGCGGCAAAGATGAACGTCGCTTCAATAGGGGTAAGTCCACAAAACGTCGTATAAAAATACAAAAGCCAGGCCGCTGTCAGAGCTGTTGTTCCCGCTCCCAGAAAATCACCTGACCCATACGCAAGATAATTTGCGAATCCAATTTTACGTGTTTTCATTGCCACCAACCTTAATCAATTTTAGGGAACTCCCTGTAAGCAAAGATCATTCAGGAGTTGGTACGCAGCTACAGTAAAAGCATCGAACGGTTGATACCTTTCTATTTCTGCCACCAAAAATCGGTAAATGGCAAAAATACAAAGAGTCTCCTCATGTCTGTCACTATTTTATAAAATACCGTTTTGTTTTAAAGAAAACGATGATTCAATTTTGTGATGCGTATCTGAATTATCTAATACTTGCCAGGAGGGCTGAAGGTGAATCCCATGATCGTGGGCAGGTGATGGTAAATCTGATGGATCAATATCAACGGGTTCATACACGGCATAAAATCAATTGATTGATATAAAAACACCTGGTTATGACCAGGTATTTTTATATTTTAAAGTACTCATCACGGCAAGTTCCTGCTAGCTGAGGAGCTTATCCTCTCCAAATTCATTCACAAATATCGAAAGATATATTTACACAGTGCTGATAGAGTTCTGACAATTCACTATCCCAAAAATCATTCTGTTCTAAGACGACTTTCACCTCATTGAAGTCCGTACTATGAAGTAATGTGGTCGCCATTATTCCACTATATTCTTTTGAGGGCTGGCATTCGCTAAGGAGGCCTTTACATTTAGTGATTAGTTTTCTCCTGTCCCCCGGATCCTGCCCCTGAGAAAAACGATTGGCAATGATTTTTAGCTCTTCCAGGTTATCATCCAGTGACAGAACCAAAATACCCCGCCTCCTGACAAGCCGTTGAAAGTCATTGAGTTGCAGAACATCGATGGTATTTTTCCCTAAGGTATCAATCGCTTTAAAGCGAGCGATTTTTAATTTTAAATGTTTATTGGGATTATCACTGTATGGATTAATGATTGGCTCACTACAAACATCATGATTACTTTTTATTCCGTTACATCTTTTACATGACGCCAATAGATTAGACCACGTAACCACATCCTCAGGATAAAGATCCTTGCATTTAAAATGTTCTACTTCCATGTATTTGCTTTCTTCGCTGATATTACTTTCACAATAAACACACTTACCATTACTGGAGTTTATCAACTGCTCTTTTATTTTCTCACTACTCCATACTCTTTTTGTTTTATTACTATTGATAAATGTTCTTGTTAATTCACCTACCTTTTCAGGGGAAAGGTAATCAGGGCGACTGACTTGTTTTACTCTAATCATGATCACCACCAGTCAGCATAGCTAAATCCATTTTTAATATTTTTCTATCCATATTTTCAGGATGTAACATTTTATCTATTTCATTAAATATAGATTTTGCTTTCTTTGCATTGTTTTTATCAGCTGCTTGATAGAAATCATTAACTTTATTTTTATATAAATCCGTTCTTACATCGTCTATCCCCATCACATCAGACAGAATCTCTTCAATGGTCCATCCTTTAAATCCATATTTTGAATCAGACCATAATGATTTTCTTTTTATATATCCATTATTACTGGCTAATGCGATGACTTCACTTTCATTACATGATTGAACGATATGTGGACTATGGGTAGCACAAATAAATTGAGCATTAGGGAATACTGATAAAAGAATTTCTCTGATCCTGGATTGCCAGGAGGGATGTAAATGAATTTCTGGCTCATCAATAATCACTATACCTGAGAAGTCTACGGCTCTATCCTTTTTAGATAAGGACATCAACTCAATTTCTTTAATTATAGTAAACAAAATAGCCAGACAGGATTTAAAGCCGCTTGAGAGATATTCAAAATATATCTCTCCTGATGGTGTATTTAGCATGATTTCATTATCAGAGGCTATTACTCGACTAAAACTGTAATTACTGTCAAGAATGGAGAAACACTTTTTAGCCAGCAGCAAATTTTGCTGTTGTTCATCAGTAAGAGAACCTTCATGACTCGAATATAAATATCTATTTAAAAACCAGGACTTAAAATCCCCCGTTTTAGAACCACCTATTATTCTGAGTGATTTTTCGTGGTTAGAGATCATAGGGTCTTTATTTATTGATAAAATGGTTTTATAGTCTAAATACCTTTCTATTTTCAGAGTTATAATATTTAGCTTCTTAAATTCAGTTTCACTTGAATAAAGATGGTCATCCTCTGTAGGAGAAAAATGGTTTATTTTATACTCTGTATTGAATATCTTTCCATCATCATTTATTGCATGCATCTCAAATGCCCCATCTTGTGACGTAGCATTCCTGCTCAAAATATTAGTTCTAACGCCAGAAGAAAAAGAATGGGATATGCACTCAAGAATAGTTGTTTTACCTACACCATTATAACCACAAATAACATTCATTTTAGGATTAAATACCAAACTAGCCAATTTAATCCCACCAATATCACGTATATTTATTTTTTCCACTTTCATATAGCTCCCTTATATTAGTAATAAATATTACTTTCAAAATCTTCCCTGAGAATTATTTTCTCTAATATCTAACGTTCGCTAAAAGACTCCGCCTTGGCACGCAAAATAGGTTTCAGCAAATAGGCCATAATGGTTTTTTTACCGGTGATGATATCGACTGAAGCCACCATACCCGGAATGATAATGAGCGGTTTCTCGTCACTGCCCAGATGATTTTTTTCGGTTCTCAGACGCACAACGTAATAGCTGTTGCCCTCTTTATCGGTCACGGTATCGGGGCTTATCTGTTCAAGTCGGGCCTTCAGGCCACCATAGATGGTGTAATCATAGGCGGTAAATTTAACTATCGCTTCCTGTCCCGGGTGAAGGAAGGCGATATCCTGCGGACGTATTTTGGTTTCAATCAGCAGTGTGTCATCGAGAGGGACGATTTCGACTAAATCACTCCCCGGCTGAATCACGCCACCGATGGTATTGACCATCATCTGCTGTACGATACCGCGTACCGGGGAGGTTACCAGGGTACGGTTCATCCGGTCTTCAATCGCTTTTTCAGAAGACTCGGTTTTACTGAGTTCAGTACGCGCTTCATTGAGCTGAGAAAGGGCTTCGCTGCGATAGCGGCCACGCGTTTCACCGATTTTATTTTCAATCTCTTTCACCGCGGCCATCGCTCTTGGAATAGCCAGAGTGATAGAGTCTAGCTGACCGCGGGTATCCACTTCAGAGCGGCGAAGGCGCAGGATCTCGACCTTAGAAATGGCCCCTTTTGCTACCAGAGGTTCAGACATATTGATTTCCTGCTGGAGCAAATCGAGGCTACGTCTGGTCTGTTTTACTTTCGCCTGGTAGTCCAGCAGCTCTTGTTTCTTTTGCACCAGCTGTTCATTCAGCCCGTCCAGCTCACTCTGGATACGTTGCTTTACGCTGGTAAACAGGGCTATTTCACCCTCGGCAATATCCGGTGATTTCTCCATAATCGCTGCTGGAAGCGTCAGGCTATTTTTGTCATCAAGCTGAGCAGTCAGTCGTTCAATCCGGGCTTCGAGCGCAAAGCGGTCTGCTGCCGACTCCCCGGCATTAGACCGAAAGCGGGTATCGTCCAGGCGCAATAGCGGTGCCCCTGCCTTAACGATTTCTCCCTCATGGACAAAGACTTCAGAGACGATTCCGCCCTCTAAGTTTTGTATTTTTTGCAGTCGTGATGAAGGTATCGCTCTACCATCCCCGCGAGTGACTTCATCAATCTGTGCCAGCGATGCCCACACTATCATGATGATAAAGAACCCCACACAGGCCCACAGAGTAATACGAGCCACGCGCGGATAGTCATCAGTCATTGCGCTACTGACCTCATTAGTGGCGAATCGGGTTCTCTTTTTATCACCCATCAGCCATTTAACCAGACGCCGAGGTAGATTACCGACTCGCATGGATCTGTCCCTTTTTCAGTGCATCTATCACGCTTTCTTTCGGACCATCAGCGATAACTTTTCCGTTATCGAGGACAATCAGACGATCCACCAGAGTCAGAAGCGATGCCCGGTGGGTCACCAGTAATAAGGTTTTATTTTTGACTAAGGGGACGAGTGATTTTTTAATGGCGTCTTCGCTGGTATTGTCCATCGAACTGGTCGGCTCATCCATCAGTAAAATGGAGGGATCAAGCAGTAGTGCCCGAGCCATGGCCACTGCCTGACGCTGGCCGCCGGATAAATTCATCCCGCGCTCACCCACTTGCAGGTTATAACCCAGCGGATGGCGACGACAAAAATCATGAACCCCTGCAAGGGTTGCAGCCCGGATCATGGTTTCTTCATCAACGTAGCCCGCTCCGATAATAAGGTTATCGCGTAGCGTTCCGCTGAACAGGTGAATATCCTGGGGAACATAGCCGATATTATGCCGAATATCGTTAACGTCGAGCTGTCGGGCATCAATGCCATCCATCAGCACCATGCCGCTATCAGGCTGATAAAAACTGACCAGCAACTTTGCCAGTGAGCTTTTCCCTGAACCACTGCGCCCGATAATACCGACCTTTTCACCTGCGGCTATCTTTAACGATATCTCGTTAAGTGAAGTGTGCTGATTCTGCGGATAGCGGAAAGTGACATCATTAAATTCAATCGATCCTGATAGTTTTTCGCATCTCAGTGGAACCTCATCCGCTCGGGTTTCCTGCTCAAGATCCATCATATGATCGACCGTTGCTTTGGTCATTTTAGCGCGATGGTAACGCGTCATCAGACTACAAAGTTGATCAACGGGCATCATGGCCCGGCGCTGTAACAAGTAGCAGGCGATTAAGCCGCCCATACTGAGATTGCCTTCAATTATCCAGTAAACACCTGCGACAATAATGATAACGCCGCTAAATTGTTGTAACCAGCTGGTAAAGTTGACCGCAACAGAGGAGAGGGATTTTACTTTTATCTCAAGCTTACTGAGGTTACTCAGCACCTGCTCCCACTGATACTGGCGCTGGCTTTGTGCGTTATTAGCTTTTATAGCGTCAAGGCCCGTCAGAGTTTCAACCAGCATCGCCTGACGCTCGTTAGATAAACGGTAGGTTTTTTGTACCTGAGAGAGCAGTGGCCGCTGGATAAGCCAGTTAATCAGAACGGCAACCGGATAGGCTACCAGGGGAATAATTACTAATGGCCCGCCGATAATGCCGATAACCAGTAAAATAAGCAGCGTAAAAGGCAGGTCGATCAGTGCCGTTAACGTCAGAGATGAAAGGAAATCGCGTACCGATTGGTACTCTTGAAAATGCTGCGCATAGCCGCCCACGCGGTTAGGGCGCAGCTTCATCTTCATTCCCATCAGCCTTTCATATAAAGCAGACGAAATAATAAGATCGGTCTTTTTACCGGCAAGATCGAGGCAAATACTGCGTAAGAACTTCAGAATAAAATCAAAAGCAAAGGCAATCGTAATCCCTATCGCCAGCATCCATAAGGTTGCGGTCGCATGATTTGGCACCACGCGATCGTACACATTCATCACAAACAGCGGTGTCGCCAGGGCTATCAGATTGATCAAAAAACTGGCAACCACGGCGTCAACATAGAGAAATTTTGATAGTTTCAGCGTGTCTTTGAACCAGGATTTGGTTCGCGGAATACCAGAACTTGGCTCAGTACTGTATTCATGTTCAGGCTGAATAAAGATAACTTGCCCGCGATACTCAGCAGCTAGTACTTCCCGGGAGACAGTTATCTCGCCACCTTGAGTTTCCGCGGAAAGAAGCCGGGCACGCTGATGTTCATCAAAGCCTAAGAGAACCGCAGCTTGCGAATTTTTTAGCAGAATAATCGCCGGGAGTGAGAGGGAGGATATTTTATCCAGCGGGCGCGACAGAGTCCGGGCTTTAAGCCCTGCACGCTGGGCCGCGCGAGAAAATATGCCAGGCGTCAGGCGATTATCTTCCAGGGGAAGCCCGGCTGTTAGCGCATTACGGCTGGTAGTGATGTTATGGAACTGGCAGACCACCATAAGACAGTCGAGTAGAGGATCGTCATGATTTTGCTGAGAATAGTCCCTGATATCATTATCTGAAAAGGTACGACTATCAACGGGATCAGTTTGAAGTGCCATTATCTGACCTTACATACAAACAAAAAATTACCGGACGGCTGATACCGCAATAGGGAATAGCACCAAGACTGACAGCCATTCCCCACAGGCTGCGATGCATTATTTTAATTCAGGTAATTCTATTCTTGAGGCTTGCCCCTCATTAATTGGCTGGCTAGCAGAAGGTGCCTGAATTTTAAGTTGTTTTAGCAACTCACCGGTACGAGCATTGATTCTGTATGTCGTAAACATTTCAATATACTGTAGCTGTACATAGCGACGCTGAGCACTGAATACTTCATTTTCACTATCGAGCATATCAAGCAGTGAACGGTCGCCAAGGCTGAACTGTTCCTGATAAGCGATACGTACCTGTGCGCTGCGATCGGCATAATCTTTAGCGATAGGCACCTGCTGTTTAGCATTATTGAGTGCATTCCAGGCAAGACCCAGTTCTTCATTAAGCTGACGCAGAGCATTTTTCTTCACATCCTGTGACTCTTGCATTTTGTAAGCGTAAGAGGAAAGCTGCGCTTTATCGCTGCCGCCGTTATACAGGTTATAACGCATCCGCAGCATAGTTTGCCATTCCTGATTATGGCCCCGGGTACCGTCGACATTATTATCCATCGTCCTGCCAATATCTACGTCAACACTTGGGTAGAAACGCGAACTTGCCGCTTCATACTGCTGGCGTGTCGCTTCGATATCGGCATCGGCTTGTTTCAGGAGTGGGCTGTTTTCCAGCATGACTTTACGGGCATCAGCCAGTGAAGCAGGAATCATTGTCGGAGCAGGTTGAGTAAGAGAAACGGCTTCCTGGCCGGTAACACTGGCGTAGTTAGTCCGCGAGTCTTCCAGATTGGTCTGTTCAGTCAGCAGGTTATTACGGGCCTGAGCAAGACGGGCTTCGGCCTGGGTAAAATCAGCCTCACGGCCAACGCCTCGCTCTGTCCGTAGACGAATTTGATCAAAGATACGCTGGTGATTTTTTAAGTTATCTTCAGCCAGCCTGACCATCTTTTCCTGCATCAAGACGTCAAGATAGCTCTGAATCGCCGTCAGTGCTGTTGTTTCTGCGGTGTTCAATACCGAAAATGCGCGCGAGTTAACCGTGGCTTTCTGTCGGGCCACTTCACTGGTAGTAGCGAAACCATTGAAGAGATTCTGTTTCAGATTAATGCTGGATTCACTGCGCTGTAAATCACGAAGATGATCGCCTGCTGCACGCGTACTGGCATTATCCGTCCTCTCCCAACCCGTTCCGGCTGAAAGATCAAGAGTCGGCAGATATCCGCCTTTCGCCGCTCTCAAGTCCTCATCAGCTGAATAACGGCTATTCGCTGATGCGCTGATTTGTGGATGCGAATTCAGCGTATCTTTGATTGCTTGTTCAAGCGTCGTCGCGCTGGCTGGGTTTAGCATCAGTAGCGAAAGTGATAATCCAAAAGCGATATGCGCACGATACTTCATTTCCATAATCCTTTTATCACATTGATTTTTCAAACATTTAATTTATGTTTTTAATAAAATGTCTGGGGAAACCATAAGCATTACGGCCTCCATAATAGAAAAAGAGTGAATTAATACCCCGCCAATACCCATAGCGGGATATGAGTCCAATCAAGAGTCAGTATCTGGCTTCGCTAGCAGATTATCTATTTGTGCGTGATACCCCCCGCCATAAGTATCGTTTGTATCATGGGAGATATCTGTTACCAGGATCTGAGGAACCATCTTATCTTCTGTACCGAGCTCTGTTGCCTGCAGCAGTTTATCCAGGCTCTGGTTATTATTTACATCAGAGATAATATCGCTAAAGCTAAGCGGCTCTTCGTTAATTATTATTACTGTATCTGGTGAACTGTCATGCTCTGACTTATCGCTACTCACCACTGGATCTGCCGCTGCTTTCTCGGACTGAAGTTGCTCAGATGAGAGCGAGTCATTATCAGCTAACAGATTGGTTAACTGACTTTCCGGCTGAGCTTCTGTCACTACAACCCTGGGCTCAAGTAACCCTTGATTA
This sequence comes from Klebsiella sp. BIGb0407, assembly GCF_024807845.1. Lineage (GTDB taxonomy): Bacteria > Pseudomonadota > Gammaproteobacteria > Enterobacterales > Enterobacteriaceae > JGM124. The sequence goes on along the minus strand of NZ_JANUEQ010000006.1, from coordinate 1,259 downwards.
TTATCAAAGACGGCAGGCTCCAGAGAGATATTTCCACTATCAATCAGCAATGCCGCGAGGGGTAAGTGATCGCTGGTATCATCATCCGGGACTAAGGCTGCATGAGTCATATTACTGCCGCTATCATGCTGCTCATCGGCTGAAACCATCAGAGTCTCACTGTCGTGATTCTCCTGGGATATTGATGAATTCTGCCCGGACAGGCTAATACTGTGGTGAAGATCGCTGAGAGCAATTTCCCCACTATCATGCGATACACCATTAACCGAAGTGGTGATATTCACTTTAATATCATCCAGCGTAATGGGGGTAGCCATATCAAAGGTGACTTTACCATTCAGGCTGGTAACATCTGTGATATCAATAGTTAAATTACCATTAGCATCAACGGCATAGCTCTGATCGTTATACTTGATAGAGCCCGCAGGCAAGCCTGAGAAAGTGATCGAGGTAATCAGATCATGCTCATCACCACCGAGAATTGATGCATCCAGATTTAACTCATGATGCCAGGATGTTTTGCTGCCTGGTGCCTGTGGATCCCAGCCCTTTCCTCCTTCGCCAGATGTGATATCAGAGATTTGGTTAGAGCCCTGCAGCACGGTATGGCCATTGATGATGACGCTGATGTTATCGACATAGTTAATATTGCCGTTAACGTTAGCCGGCCCTTTTTCCGCGCTCCATTCTTTACCATCATTTTGGACATGAATGGTGTCGCGCGCGTCTTTATATGAGCCGGACGCTGAGGTAGCATTGCCTTTAACAGAGTTCAGATTGCGGAAGTTCCCATCCTGCCAGTAGCCACTATTCTCATGGACAAGGAATACATCGCTCTTACTTTCTGAACCTGCTGGGTTGCCATTAACATAAATCTTAATCTGATCCGCAGATATCTGATCGGAAACACGCCCTGCCTCGATATCCCCTTGAGAGATCCAGAGCACAACATTGCTCCCCACCGCGATTATTTTCCCATTATCATCAACATCATAACCGCCAGGGTTACTGCTTCCCCCGTTTATCGTTGTGACATGTGAAACTGCCCTGCCATCAAAATCGACTTCCAGAGAGATAGGTTTATCACTGTCGGAATCGGAGTCACTGTCCGAGTCGGAATCACTGTCAGAGTCGGAATCACTGTCGGAATCGGAATCGCTGTCGGAGTCGGAATCACTGTCTGAATCGGAGTCGCTATCTGAGTCGGAATCACTGTCTGAGTCCGAGTCGCTGTCGGAATCCGAGTCACTGTCCGAGTC
>NZ_JANUEQ010000005.1 GCF_024807845.1 Klebsiella sp. BIGb0407 | reverse complement strand
ATAGCGCCATCCATCTGCGCAGCACCGGTGATCATGTTTTTAACGTAGTCGGCGTGCCCTGGGCAGTCAACGTGCGCATAGTGGCGAGACGGGGTATCATACTCAACGTGAGAAGTGTTGATGGTGATACCACGCGCTTTTTCTTCTGGTGCGTTATCGATCTGGTCGAAAGCACGAGCAGCACCGCCGTAGGTCTTAGCCAGTACGGTAGTGATTGCAGCAGTCAGAGTAGTTTTACCATGGTCAACGTGGCCGATAGTACCGACGTTAACGTGGGGCTTTTTACGTTCAAATTTTTCTTTAGACACGGCTATATTCCTTGCTATTGCGCTCCCCCCTCATGGAGAGAGCACGGGATAATTGTATTTAAAACCCGGACTTATTTGCCGCGAGCTTCGATTACGGCCTGGGCAACGTTGTTCGGCGCATCATCATACTTCAGGAATTCCATGGAGTAAGATGCACGGCCTTTGGTCAGTGAACGCAGCTGAGTTGCATATCCGAACATTTCAGATAATGGAACTTCAGCATGAATCACAACGCCAGTAACGTTGGATTCTTGACCACGCAGCATACCACGACGGCGGCTAAGGTCACCGATTACGTCACCAGTATTCTCTTCAGGCGTTTCAACTTCAACCTTCATGATAGGCTCAAGAAGAACAGGTTTTGCTTTCTTAAAGCCATCTTTAAAGGCGAGAGAAGCAGCCAGTTTAAACGCCAGTTCTGAGGAGTCAACGTCATGGTATGAACCGAAGTGCAGACGCACGCCGAGATCAACAACCGGATAACCCGCCAGTGGACCAGATTTAAGCTGTTCCTGGATGCCTTTATCAACAGCAGGGATATATTCACTAGGAACAGTACCACCTTTGATGTCGTTGACGAATTCGTAGCCTTTCGGATTCGAACCCGGCTCCAGTGGGTACATGTCGATAACAACATGACCATACTGACCACGACCACCAGACTGTTTAGCGTGCTTACCTTCGATATCGGTAACTTTCGCACGGATAGCTTCACGGTAAGCAACCTGAGGTTTACCTACGTTAGCTTCCACGTTGAACTCGCGACGCATACGGTCAACGATGATATCAAGGTGCAATTCGCCCATACCGGCGATGATAGTCTGGTTAGATTCTTCATCAGTCCATACGCGGAATGATGGATCTTCTTTAGCCAGACGACCCAGAGCCAGACCCATTTTTTCTTGGTCAGCTTTGGTTTTCGGTTCTACTGCGATAGAGATTACTGGCTCTGGGAATTCCATACGCTCCAGAATGATAGGCGCATTTGGATCACACAGGGTGTCACCAGTAGTCACATCTTTCAGACCGATTGCAGCAGCGATATCGCCCGCACGAACTTCTTTAATTTCTTCACGCTTGTTAGCGTGCATCTGTACGATACGGCCGAAGCGCTCACGTGCAGCTTTAACTGGGTTCAGTACGGTGTCACCGGAGTTAACAACACCAGAGTACACACGGAAGAACGTCAGGTTACCCACGAATGGGTCGGTAGCGATTTTAAACGCAAGAGCAGAGAACGGCTCGCTATCTGTTGCGTGACGCTCAGCTGGAGTATCTTTACCGTCATCCAGCATACCGTTGATTGCCGGTACATCTTCTGGAGATGGCAGATAATCAACAACTGCATCCAGCATTGCCTGTACGCCTTTGTTCTTAAACGCAGAACCACAGGTAACCAGAATGATTTCGTTGTTCAGCACGCGCTGACGCAGTGAAGTTTTGATTTCTTCCTCAGTCAGCTCTTCGCCGCCCAAGTATTTTTCCATCAATTCTTCAGAAGCTTCTGCAGCTGCTTCGATCAGGTTCTGGCGCCATTCTTCAGCCAGTTCTTGCATGTCTGCAGGAATATCTTCATAAACGAAAGTCAGACCTGCGTCTTCTTCGTTCCAGTTGATAGCCTTCATTTTCACCAGGTCAACAACACCGGTGAATTTCTCTTCTGCGCCAATTGCTAACTGCAATGGAACCGGGTTAGCACCCAAGCGAGATTTGATCTGGCCAACAACTTTCAGGAAGTTCGCGCCCATACGGTCCATTTTGTTAACGAACGCAATACGCGGAACTTTATATTTGTTTGCCTGACGCCATACGGTTTCAGACTGCGGCTGAACACCACCAACTGCGCAGTAAACCATTACTGCACCGTCAAGAACACGCATAGAACGCTCAACTTCGATTGTGAAGTCAACGTGTCCCGGGGTGTCGATAATGTTGATACGGTGCGGTTCATACTGCTTAGCCATACCTGACCAGAATGCAGTAGTTGCAGCAGAAGTGATGGTAATACCACGCTCCTGCTCCTGTTCCATCCAGTCCATGGTAGCTGCGCCATCATGAACTTCACCGAGCTTATGGTTTACACCGGTGTAGAACAGAATACGTTCGGTAGTCGTAGTTTTACCGGCGTCGATGTGTGCACTGACACCGATATTACGGTAGCGTGCAATGGGTGTTGTACGAGCCATTTTATTCCTCTTATCCTGGGACGTTCATTAGATAACCCAAAGCGGGCAACTTCATGAAGCGCCCGCCTGGTGACTAACACTACTCTGGTATTATTACCAACGGTAGTGTGCGAACGCCTTGTTGGCTTCGGCCATACGGTGAACGTCTTCACGTTTCTTAACTGCAGTACCTTTGTTCTCTGCAGCGTCAGAAAGTTCGTTCGCCAGGCGCAAAGCCATGGATTTATCACCGCGTTTACGAGCAGCTTCTACGATCCAACGCATTGCCAGGGCATTACGACGAACCGGACGGACTTCTACTGGTACCTGATAAGTTGAACCACCAACACGGCGTGATTTAACTTCGACAGTCGGGCGGACGTTGTCCAGAGCGACTTCAAAAGATTCCAGTGCGTTTTTACCAGAACGCTGAGCCAGGGTCTCCAGCGCGGTATAAACGATAGCTTCTGCAGTAGATTTTTTACCATCTACCATCAGGATATTTACAAATTTAGCCAACAACTCTGATCCGAACTTAGGATCTGGCAGAATTTTACGTTGACCAATGACGCGACGACGTGGCATGGAAATACTCCGTTGTTAATTCAGGATTGTCCAAAACTCAAAGAGTTTATTTTGACATTAATTTAAAACGTTTGGCCTTACTTAACGGAAACCATTAAGCCTTAGGACGTTTCACACCATATTTAGAACGAGCTTGCTTACGGTCTTTAACACCGGAGCAGTCAAGTGCACCACGAACGGTATGGTAACGAACACCTGGCAAGTCTTTAACACGACCACCACGGATCAGGATCACTGAGTGCTCCTGCAAGTTGTGACCTTCACCACCGATGTAGGAAGTCACTTCAAATCCGTTAGTCAAACGCACACGGCAAACTTTACGCAGTGCTGAGTTTGGTTTTTTAGGAGTGGTGGTATATACGCGAGTACATACACCACGTTTTTGCGGGCAAGCTTCCAGCGCTGGCACGTTGCTTTTAGCAACTTTGCGTGCGCGTGGTTGGCGAACCAGCTGATTAATTGTTGCCATTAAATAGCTCCTGGTTTTTGCTTTTGCTTCGTAAACACGTAATAAATCGACCTCGTATAATACGAGGACGCAGAATTTTAGAGCTGACTTGAAAAGGTGTCAAGAAATATACAACGATATAATGCTACCAGGCGAAATGTTGCTGGTGCTCAATCGTCAATTTAACGAAGTCAGTATAGCTGATACGTGGTATTTTGTCTGAAAAACGAACAGCGAGCCCACGCGCTTCGATATCTTCTTGTAAGGCACAAACAGACAGTGAGGAAGCGAGCAAAGCCTCAAGTGGTGCAGTATCTGTCAAGCCCGCTAATACTCCATCTTCTATCAGCAATAAGCAATCCCCTGGTTGCATATAACGCACCAGGACACGAATATCGGAGTTAAAAGGCGAGTAACGGAAAGTGTACAGCATCAGAGCCTCAGAAAGTTAATACCGCATCATAGTGTTTCAATTTTTCACCTAAAACATCAGGTTCCAGCACCTCTACATCGATAACCCAGGCATTATCTGAGGGTAAACCCCGTTCACGCACTGAGGCCGCACAGAGAAAACAGGCCTCGATATCATAGAGCGGTAGCACACGAAATGTTGCAATATGATTTCTGGCCAGCACCTGCTCAGGTTGTTGGTCAGGCTGGATCTGTAATATCCCATCTCCGATAAAAAAGACCCCGATATCATCAGACAGAGCAGAGGTCGCAAGCAGTGCATCCAGTCCCTCACGTCCTGCGCTGCTACCATGCGGTGCAGAACGGAAAATAAACGCTACAGATTTCATTAAAACTGTACCACTCTGTCTGCCGTTAATGCCGCTTCAGCTAAAGCTCCCAGCCCGGTAAGCATAAACCCGGCCTGTAAATTACCCACACTTAGCCCCTGAGTCTGAGCTTGCTCAGTATCTGTTACACCACGGCGTAAAGCCGCGGCAACGCAAATATGCAGAGCAACATTGTGCTGCTGATGTAATGCCTGCCATGCGCGGACTAAATCAACCTCATCACTCGCCGGAGAGGTCAGCTGGTTAGCATTACAGACTCCCTCCCGATAGAAAAATACGCTATCAAGTGTATGACCTTCAGCCAGTACTGCCCTGGCAAACAACAAGGCGCTACTGGCCTGTTGTGTCCCATAGGCAGGTCCTGTGACCATTAATGCAAAACGCATTATTTATCCTGACCGCTGAAATCACCGCTTTTGAACTGGCGAATATAGAGGTATACCGTGTGTTTGGAGATGTTCAGACGATCGGCTACCTGATTAATGGCATCCTTGATGTCGAAAATCCCTTTTTCATAGAGGTTAAGGACAATCTGGCGATTCTTAGCGTTATTTGAAACTGCCCGATCAACGTTGACTTCTTCAATAGTAAATTCGAGGGTTTGCATCACCAGGTCTTCGACAGAAGAGGCAAAGTTTACCGAAGATGGCACTTCCTGATCCTGGGTTTCTGGCGGCATGAACGTCGATATAATTTGTGAGAAAGGGACATCAAGGTTCATATTGATACACAGCAAGCCAATAACACGCTGCTCACGATTACGGATAGCGGTCGTGACTGACTTCATCAGAACGCCGCTTTTCGCACGGGTGAAATAGCATCTGGAAACACTGCTATCTGCGCCGGTCATATCATGCAGCATACGCAGCGCCAGATCGGTTATCGGCGAGCCTATTTTTCTGCCTGTATGTTCACCATTAGCAATACGAATTGCTGAACACTTCAAGTCCTGTAACGAATGCAAAACAATTTCACAATGGGAGCCAATTAGCATTGCTAATCCGTCAACCACGGCTTCATAAGATTTTAAAATATCAAAATCGGCAGCATCAAAAGGACGCTGATCCAGTAAATCAAACTCACTGGTTTCATTGGTTAAAAGTGAATTAGACATGTACCTATACCACCCTCTACAGAGAGCCTGTCGCGCTTTATTCGTGTCAGGGCAGACTCATTTTCAGTTATTGCGCAGGGTGTTAAGGTAATACAACGTAAGATATTCTTTCCAGCTTTTATTGTATTAACAAGAAATCAAGATACTGAAGTGAGAGCCGGGAAACAAAACCGCCGCCCAAAAGGCGGCGGTCTGAGTGGCTATTGATTACTTCTGAGCAGGAGCTTCAGTCTTAACTTCTGCTTCTTTCTGGGCCGGTTTAACGTCCAGCAATTCTACTTCAAACACCAGGGTTGAGTTTGGTGGAATTCCCGGGACACCGTTAGGGCCGTAAGCCAGCTCTGGTGGGATAACCAGTTTGATCTTGCCACCTTTTTTGATGTATTTCAGGCCTTCAGTCCAGCCAGGGATAACGCCGTCCAGACGGAAGGACAGTGGCTCTTTGCGGGTATAAGAGTTATCAAACTCTTTGCCGTCAATCAGCGTTCCTTTGTAGTTAACAACCACGGTATCGCTGTCTTTCAGAGCCTCACCACTGCCTTCTTTTTCTACGTTATAAATCAAACCGGTAGAAGAAGTTTTGCTGCCTTTCTCTTTAGCAAACGCATCACGGAAAGCTTTACCTTTTGCTTCACTTTCAGCTGACTCTTTTTTCATTTTCTCTTGAGCTGCGGCTTGTACACGCCCCTCAAAAGATTGTAATGATTGTTCGATATCCTGATCAGATAATTTGCTTTTGTTCGCAAACGCATCCTGAACACCTGCAATCAGCTGATCTTTGTCCAGTTTGATGCCTAATTTCTCTTGCTCTTGCAGAGAGTTTTCCATGTAGCGACCAAGTGAGGCGCCCAGTGCATAAGCGGCTTTCTGATCTTCATTTTTGAAAGCAGATGCGCTGCTCGCAGCAGCCTCTTTAGCCTGTTCGGCTGCAAATACCGGGGCATTCAGGGCAACGGCCATTGTTGTCGCCAGAAGCGTTACTTTAAATAATGATTTCATCCATTTCTCCATAAGAGGGGGGCCGCCCGACAAATTAAAGCGAGCAGAATTAACTTAACTATACCCTAAATAATTCGAGTTGCTTGTAGCCGCTGAGTAAATCCGGTCGATGAGCATAGATAAACTATGTTATTCGGCGGGATTTTCGAACGCAGCGCCCGAGCAACTTGAAGTATGGCGGGTATATAGCGGCATGAGAGAAATCTACACCATCTGTCAGCCGATTATCGAGTCTAATTGAGATTCTTTTTGTTTAAATAAGTTTCCCGCTTACCGTATTTACACTGTAATATCCGCCGACTTGCCGTAAAATTACTACTCTTTGTTCACCAGACAAGCCGCAAGGAAAACTCCAATGGACGCCAAACTCACCGAACAACGGCTCGAAGAGCTGGAAAGTCGTCTTGCTTTCCAGGAACATACAATTGAAGAATTAAATCAGACGGTGATTGCGCATGAACTTGAAATGATTAAGTTACGTGAGCATCTGCGTTTATTAGTTGAGAAACTTAAAACCACTCAGCCATCAATGGTTGCTTCTCAGACAGAAGAAACACCTCCGCCCCATTACTGAATTGCAGACATAAAAAAAGGCGTGCTATGCACGCCTTTTTCCTGAAACGATTAGTGACAGCCACAGCCGCCGTTACCGCAACCGCCTTTGCCCTGCTCTTTTCCATGATCGTGGTCGTGGTCATGACCGTGACCACCACAGCAACCGTCACCATGGTCATGGTGATGATCGTGCTCGCCATGAACGTGACCATGCTCCAGCTCTTCAGCCGTCGCTTCACGAATTGCGATAACTTCAACGTTAAAGCTCAGGTTCTGACCAGCCAGCATATGGTTACCATCAACCACTACGTGCTCATCTTCCACTTCGGTGATTTCTACCGGGACTGGACCCTGATCGGTTTCAGCCATGAAACGCATGCCAACCTGTAACTCATCGACACCCATAAAGACGTCTTTAGGTACACGCTGAACCAGATTTTCGTCATACTGACCGTAAGCATCATTAGCGCCGACGTTCACGTCGAAACGATCGCCAATTTCATGACCTTCCAGCGCAGTTTCTAATCCAGAGATCAGAGAACCATGGCCGTGCAGATAGTCCAACGGCGCACTCACCGGAGACTCATCAACCAATACACCATCTTCTGTACGTACCTGATAGGCCAGGCTGACCACCAAGTCTTTTGCTACTTTCATGATATCTCCTGAGTGAGCATCGAAAAAAACTGACGCAGATTGTAGCGGAAATCTCAGCTTGTGTCCCTCTACCTAAAAATCTATCCCCAAAATAATTCTGGTTACTTTCAGATATCGGGCAAAACGTGTTGATGAATATAGACAAACTATGTTCATCAACATATTTAAAGCAAGCCATACCCAGACAATTTACTCTTTAGTCTGGATGAAAGATGCCAATCACCTGCTCTTGCTCACGCACATGGCTCTGCGCTTGCTTATCTGCTTCACGCATCTGATGGTGGCACTTTACGCATTCCACAATATCGACATTATTTTCACGCCATAGTGCGAGTGAATCCTTGGCCTGACAGGCAGGACAGACTGCTCCGGCAATAAAACGCTTACGTACTGGCATTGATTTCACCTTCTATTCCAGTTCGTCCCAACCATCAAGTCGGCGACGTTCACTTTGCATTTCACGTTCAAAAATTTCTTCCAGCTCGCGGCGTGCTTCCCGTACCCGGGAAATTTGCGCGTTGTCGGTATGAATGGGGATTAATTCCCGCAACATACGCATATCCAGCCGACGAAAATGTTGCTGCGCACGATGGGCCTGGTGCGGATGCATTCCTAACGTCAGTAATGCTTTACGCCCCAGGTCCAGCGCGCTGGCAAAGGTTTCTCGTGAAAATTGAGTGACCCCAGCCTGCAATAATTCATGTGCTTCAAACCGTCCACGTGCCCGGGCGAGTATCGCCAGATGAGGAAAGTGTTGCTGGCAGAGATGAACGATTTTCATGGTATCTTCCGGGTCATTGCTGGTTATCACAATGGACTTCGCGGAGTCTGCACCCGCTGCACGTAACAATTCCAGTTCAGTTGCATCCCCGTAATACACTTTATACCCATAGCGACGCATCAAGCTCACCGCGCTGACATCACGCTCCAGCACGGTGATGCGCATTTTATTGGCCATCAACAGGCGGCCGATCACCTGACCGAAACGACCAAAACCGACCACAATAACTTGGGGTTCATCATCTTCCACATGTGGTTTTTCTTCACTCTCTTCCCCGGTGTTATAACGCTGAAAGAGTATTTTATCGACAGCTTTCATCAGTAATGGTGTCGTCATCATCGATAAGGTTACTGTGACCAGCAGTAAAGGCATCTGGTCACCCTGGAAGAGATTCTGTGCCGCTGCCACTGAGAATAAGACAAAAGCAAATTCACCGCCCTGACTCAGTACGGCCGAAAACTGTAAGCTTTCCGACCGTCTTAAGCCATACACTTTGGCCAGCCCATACAGCACCAGCACTTTCACCGCCACCAGCAGTAAGACGCTCACCAATACCCAGATAATATTGGTAAATAAAATGCCAATATTGAGTGCCATGCCTACCGAAATAAAGAATAACCCCAGCAGCAGTCCTTTAAAGGGATCGATGGCAATTTCAAGTTCATGGCGATATTCACTCTCCGCCAGCAGTACGCCCGCGAGGAAAGTCCCCAGAGCCATTGAGAAACCGAGCATCTCCATAAACAGGGCAGAACCTAGAACCAGTAGCAGTGATGCCGCAGTAAATACCTCGCGTACTCCCGAAGCGGCAATAAAACGAAACAGCGGACGTAATAAAAAGCGCCCGCCGACCAGCATGGCTAAAAAGGCTAATACTTTAAGCCCGAGTACCACCCAGTCGGTATGTTCCTCTCCTCGTCCTGCTAGCAAGGGCACCAGGGCCATTGCAGGTATAACCGCTAAGTCCTGAAATAACAGAACCGAGAAACCTAGCTGACCTGATTCACTACGATTCATCCCCTTTTCGCGCATCAGCTGTAGCGCCATCGCGGTAGAAGACATTGCCAGGCCAATACCGCCGATGACAGCGGCCTGCCAGGAGAATTGCGCTAGCATCAGCAACCCGCCTAAAATCAGCGCACTGAATACAACCTGCCCGGCACCAATACCAAAAATAGAGCGCCTGAGTTTCCAGAGTTTTGCCGGATTAAGTTCCAGACCGATGATAAACATCAGAAAAACCACACCCAGTTCTGAAAAGTGCAGAATTTCATCAACATCACTGATAAAGCCTAAGCCCCAGGGACCAATAACGATACCTGCCAGTAAATAACCTAATACTGCACCAATACCCAGACGTGCCGCGATGGGAACAGCCACCACTGCTGCAAACAGAAACAACACACCGGCTAACAGAAAATCCGCACCTTGCATCAGGATGCTCCTACAGGTAAGGGCGTTGTCAGCCATTCGGCATAAGCTTTGCCATGATTTACCAGCGTCTGATGAGACTGACGTCGGGCCCAATAGAGGATCATCGGTGTCATCCAGTGCATACTGCACATCCCGGCGGTAAGTTCAAAAGGGAGTAAAATATTGTCCATTGAGAACCGATTAAGGGCATCACGCCCATAGGCCCCTTCTGGCTCTCCTGTCGTGATAACGCTACGCCAGTATTTTCCTTTCAGAGCCTGAGTTCCTATACCATTGGCAAATCCACGGTGCAGCACCCGGTCTATCCACTCTTTTAATAATGCCGGACAGCTGTAGCTATAAAGTGGATGCTGAAAGACGATAATATCGTGCTGTAGAAGTAAGGATTGCTCATGGCTGATATCAATAAAAAAATCAGGATAGTGAGCATAAAGATCGTGTACGGTCACATTAGCAAGCCGATGCACTGGTTCGAGTAAGATTCGATTGGCTACAGAATCCTGGGACTCAGGGTGGGCGTACAGCAGCAAAACTTTCGGCGGCTGTGGCATGATTACTCTCCAGGGCGTCGTCATTGTCATTGTTTTCGGCTACCATGCAGCCGGTCTGCTACATATGCAGCAGGCTAATGACTCATAATTTAACATACTCTGAACTGACGGCGCGTTATGATTGTTATCTCTTCGTTACAAATTCGTCGTGGCACTCGCGTCCTGCTGGACAATGCAACCGCTACGATAAATCCAGGACAAAAAGTGGGCCTGGTAGGCAAGAACGGCTGTGGAAAATCGACCTTGCTAGCGCTGCTGAAACATGAAATCAGCGTCGATGGCGGCAGTATGAATTATCCGAGCAACTGGCAACTCGCCTGGGTTAATCAGGAAACACCTGCTCTGGCTACCCCCGCCATTGAGTATGTCATCGACGGAGATCGTGAATACAGACAACTGCAACATGAATTAGAATCAGCCAATGCACGTAACGATGGCCATGCTATTGCCGTGGTTCACGGAAAACTCGAAGCCGCAGATGCCTGGACGATGCGCTCACGCGCAGCAAGTCTGTTGCATGGACTGGGATTCAGTAATGAACAACTCGAGCGTCCGGTCAGCGACTTTTCCGGTGGCTGGCGTATGCGTCTTAACCTGGCCCAAGCCCTGATTTGTCGCTCTGATCTGCTGTTACTGGATGAACCCACTAACCACCTCGACTTAGACGCTGTTATCTGGCTGGAACGCTGGCTGAAGAGCTATCAGGGTACATTAATTCTGATTTCCCATGACCGGGATTTCCTTGATCCAGTAGTCGACAAAATTATTCATATCGAACAGCAAACTATGTTCGAGTATACCGGTAACTACTCGTCATTTGAGCTACAACGTTCTACGCGTCTGGCACAACAGCAGTCGCAGTACGAACATCAGCAACTCAAAGTGGCGCATCTGCAGAAATACATTGACCGGTTTAAGGCCCAGGCGACTAAGGCCCGACAGGCGCAGAGCCGCGTTAAAATGCTCGAGCGCATGGAGCTTATCGCACCTGCACTGGTTGATAATCCGTTCCAGTTCAGCTTCCGGGAACCTGAGAGCCTGCCAACGCCTCTGCTGCGTATGGATAAAGTCAGCGCCGGTTATGGTGACCGCACTATCCTGAATGCAATTAAATTAAATCTGGTTCCTGGTTCTCGCATCGGTTTACTGGGGCGCAATGGTGCCGGTAAATCGACGCTGATTAAGTTACTGGCGGGTGAGTTAGAGCCATTGCAAGGCGAGATGAACCTGGCAAAAGGTATTAAGCTGGGTTATTTCGCTCAGCATCAGCTGGAGTATTTACGGGCCGATGAGTCACCGTTACAGCATCTTGCTCGTCTGGCACCCAGAGAGCTTGAACAGAAACTGCGTGATTATCTGGGTGGGTTTGGCTTCCAGGGCGATAAAGTCACCGAACATACCGCTCGGTTCTCTGGCGGTGAAAAAGCGCGCCTGGTATTAGCCCTGGTGGTCTGGCAGCGTCCTAACTTGCTGCTGCTGGATGAACCAACCAACCACCTTGACCTTGATATGCGCCAGGCACTGACAGAGGCCCTGATGGACTTCGAAGGCGCCCTGGTCGTAGTTTCGCACGACAGACATTTGCTGCGCTCAACCACCGATGAACTCTATTTGGTTCATGATGGTGCTGTGGATGTTTTCGACGGCGATATGGAAGATTATCAGCAATGGCTGAGCACTATCCAGAAGCAGGAAAATCAGCCTGCTGAGTCGTCGAAAGATAATGGCAATAGCGCCCTCGCACGTAAGGATCAGAAACGTCGTGAGGCAGAGCTAAGAGTTCAAACCCAGCCATTACGCAAGAAACTGAGCCAGTTAGAGAAACAGATGGAAACCTTCACGGCTCAACTTAATGAAGCAGAAGAAAAGTTAGCGGACAGCGACATCTACAGCCAGAGTCGTAAAGACGAGATGAATGCCTGCCTGAAGCAACAGGCTAAAGCAAAATCATCGCTGGAAGAGTGTGAGATGGACTGGCTGGATATTCAGGAACAGCTAGAGCAGATGCTACAAAGCGAATAAGTTTTGTGGGGGATAATATCAAGGTTATCCCCCAGCTTTCTTAATGCCAGATCAGCAATACACAGGCTGCCGTGAGCAGACCCATGAAGATATTAAATATCATCCATGCCCGGTGGCTACGCAGAAACAGTCCTATCAGACTACCAAACAGGATCCAGATAACCCCGGCGACAATATTCACCAGTGCAATACCCGCGCTTATCATCGCGACTGAATGTAAGTATGCAGAACCCGCTAAACTAAAACTCGCTACTGCTCCCAGGGCCATAATCCAGGCCTTAGGATTGATGATTTGCAGCAGCCCTCCTTGCCAAAAAGCTAGCGGTTTCGGGGCAGTTACATTAGTCTCAAGGCGCTCGTATTTTGCTGTGGCAATTTTCCATGAAAGCCATAAAAGATAGGCACTCCCGGCTATTTTAAGAGTAAGGTGCAGTGCGGGATACAGCAGAAGTAAGCTGCCAACCCCAAAAGCAACCAGCAGTAAAATACACTGCATGCCAAGCATAATGCCTATCATCAATGGCAGGCTGCGGAAAAAACCAAAATTCGCTCCGGCAGCAGTAAGTAACGTATTATTAGGGCCTGGCGTAATAGCAGCGACCCAGAGAAAACCGAGCATAGAAAGAAAAAGTGTTACGTCCATGAAACGGGTGTTCCACACCCAGTTAACTCATTAGTGAATTAAATGAAACTAACAGCGTGATATGTCCAGTACAAGATCTTTAGAGTTAAACGTGCAACATGATGACAGCGATGATTTCAAACCCATGAAGGGAATGAGTAATCCTCACCTGCAAACCATGCTGCCGCGTCTGATTCGTCGGCGTCTTAATTTCACCCCACACTGGCAACGTCTGGATATGCCGGATGGTGACTTTGTCGATCTCGCCTGGAGCGAAGATCCACAAACTGCATTGCATAAACCTCGCCTGGTGGTATTTCACGGTCTCGAAGGAAGCCTGTACAGCCCTTACGCTCACGGTTTGATGGAAGCGGCTAAAAAACGTGGCTGGCTCGGTGTCGTCATGCACTTTCGTGGTTGTAGTGGCGTTCCAAACCGCAGTGAGCGTATTTATCACTCTGGCGAAATCGAAGACGGCAGTTATTTTCTATCCTGGCTTAATCAGCGTTATGGCAAGGTTCCAACCGCGGCGGTCGGTTTTTCTTTAGGAGGCAATATGTTAGCCTGCCTGATGGCCAAGCAAGGTCCGGACTGCACGCTTAAAGCGGGTGTGGTGGTTTCAGCCCCATTAATGCTGGAAGAGTGCTGTTATCATATGGAACGAGGGGTTTCGCGCATCTATCAGCGCTATTTGCTTAATTTACTGAAACAGAATGCAGCGCGAAAACTCAAAAGCTATCCGGGTACATTACCTATCGACCTGCGTCAGCTTAAAAGTCTGCGATGTATTCGGGAATTTGATGATCTCATCACTTCAAAAATTCACGGTTTTGCTGATGCTCTCGACTACTATCGTCAGTGCAGCGCTATGCCGATGTTACCGGATATCAGTGTCCCGGCCCTGATCATTCATGCGCAAGATGACCCTTTTATGGATCATCATGTGATCCCGGATAAAGATTTACTGCCAGCGAATATTCACTATCAACTGACCCAATATGGGGGACATGTCGGTTTTGTCGGCGGGACGCTATTACGGCCACAAATGTGGCTGGAAAAACGTATTCCTGACTGGTTAACGCATTATTTGGACGACTAAGATGATTATTCCCTGGCAAGATCTCGCACCAGAAACGCTCGACAGCCTGATAGAATCTTTTGTATTACGCGAAGGCACCGATTATGGTGAACAAGAACGGACTCTGACGCGAAAAGTCAGTGATGTGAAAAAACAGTTAGAGAGTGGAGAAGCCGTCCTGGTATGGTCTGAACTCCATGAAACCGTCAATATCATGCCCCGCGGGCAGTTTCGCGGCTAAGATCCTCGTTCAAGACCACGGAGTTTTTATGTCAGCCAAACATCCGGTTATTGCGGTAACAGGTTCTAGCGGCGCCGGAACCAGCACCACCAGCCAGGCATTTCGTAAAATTTTCCAGCAGTTAAATTTACGCGCAGCAGAAGTCGAAGGGGATAGTTTTCATCGCTATACCCGCCCCGAGATGGATATGGCAATTCGTAAAGCGCGTGATGCCGGCAGGCATATCTCCTATTTTGGTCCTGAGGCAAATGACTTCAAATTGCTGGAACAGACCTTTATGGAGTATGGCCAGTCAGGACAGGGAAAATCACGTAAGTATCTGCATACCTATGACGAAGCGGTACCCTGGAACCAGGTTCCCGGTACTTTTACCCCCTGGCAGCCATTACCTGAAGCCAGTGATGTATTGTTCTATGAAGGTCTGCATGGCGGCGTCGAAACACCCCAGCACAAAGTAGCAGAGTACGTGGACTTACTGGTGGGTGTGGTACCTATCGTTAACCTGGAATGGATTCAGAAACTGATACGTGATACCAGTGAACGCGGGCACTCACGTGAAGCAGTGATGGGCTCAGTGGTACGTTCAATGGATGATTATATTAACTATATTACCCCTCAGTTTTCACGTACTCATATCAACTTCCAGCGTGTCCCTACCGTTGATACTTCGAATCCTTTTGCTGCACGTGCGATCCCCTCGCTGGATGAAAGCTTTGTCGTCATCCATTTTCGTGGTCTGGATAATATCGATTTCCCGTATTTACTCACGATGTTACAGGGATCGTTTATTTCGCATATCAATACTATTGTGGTACCTGGCGGCAAAATGGGACTGGCGATGGAGTTAATTATGACGCCACTGGTTCAGCGGCTGGCAGAGAACAGCAGACAAGCCTGAAACTGAAGGGCGGAGTTTCCCGCCCTCCATTCGTTTTATGCCTCAATAATTTCATAGCTATGCGTGATATTCGCGGCTTTTTCTAGCATCAAGGCGACTGAGCAGTATTTCTCTGCTGATAGCTCAACAGCACGTGCCACGGCACTCTCTTTCAGCGCATTACCGCTCACAATGAAGTGCAAATTAATATGGGTAAATAAACGCGGGGCTTCTTCGCGACGTTCAGAAGTCAGCTTTACTTCACAATGAGTCACGGAGTGACGTCCTTTTTGTAAAATAGAGACCACATCAATCGCACTACAACCACCCGCTGCCATCAACACCATTTCCATCGGGCTCGGTGCTTTATCTCCAGCATTACCATCCATCAAAATTTGATGACCCGAAGCAGACTCACCAATAAAAGTCAGCCCCTCAACCCATTTTACACGCGCCTGCATGATAACGACTCCTGCCAGATAGAATTTGTTTACCAGTCCGCTAAAAAAAGGCCTGGATATGACGACACAGGTCAAGCTGAAACGAGACAATAGGAGACACTCGTTAAAAGCTATGTTACAACACTTTAGATGCTACATCGAAACAGTGATGTGAAACATGTATGCAGAGCAAAATGACTAACTACAGGCTATATAACGACTCTGCCCACGACTAATCAGAATGTAGTAAGATTCACTATTGCAACGTCAAAGACAGACGCTGTTTTGTCTTGTCTCTGGCAGCCAGTTTATAACAGAGGATAATCACGCATGGTGCTTGGCAAACCGCAAACAGACCCTACTTTAGAATGGTTCTTGTCCCATTGCCACATTCATAAATATCCATCCAAAAGTACGCTCATCCACCAGGGTGAAAAAGCGGAGACTCTTTACTATATCGTTAAAGGCTCCGTCGCCGTTTTGATTAAGGATGAAGAAGGGAAAGAGATGATCCTCTCTTATCTGAATCAAGGTGATTTTATTGGTGAACTGGGCTTGTTCGAGGAAGGCCAGGAGCGTAGTGCTTGGGTGCGGGCGAAAACTGCTTGTGAAGTTGCTGAAATTTCATATAAAAAATTCCGTCAGCTGATCCAGGTTAACCCAGACATTCTGATGAGACTTTCTTCTCAGATGGCTAGCCGCCTTCAGGTGACGTCAGAAAAAGTGGGGAACCTCGCTTTCCTTGATGTAACAGGGCGTATCGCGCAGACTTTACTCAACCTGGCTAAACAACCTGATGCGATGACCCACCCTGACGGAATGCAGATTAAAATAACACGTCAAGAGATTGGTCAAATCGTTGGCTGTTCTCGAGAAACTGTTGGCCGTATTCTGAAAATGCTGGAAGATCAAAACCTGATCTCCGCACACGGTAAAACTATCGTGGTTTATGGTACACGTTAATTAGTCTTAAAGGGGTGTACTGCTTCTGTAGCGCACCCCTTTTAGCTTCATCAGAACCCATGCTCTTGTTACCCCATCCGCCTCCTACCTGAACGATAATTGTCTATGTGGCGCCGACTTATTTATCACCCGGAAGTAAATTACGCACTCCGCCAGACTCTGGTACTCTGTCTTCCCGTTATTGTGGGTTTACTGACCGATAATCTGATTTATGGCCTGCTGTTTGCGTTGGTTCCTGCCTGTTGTAATCTCGCAGGTTTAGATACCCCCCACAGACATTTCTTTAAGCGTCTAATCATGGGCGCCAGCCTGTTTGCATTCTGTAGTCTGATAATGCAGCTACTGCTGGCTTATACCAGTATCCCTTTACCGATTATCCTGCTGATGATGGCGCTGTCATTAGGTATCTGCGCTGAAGTCGGCCCGCTTACTGCACGCCTGCTTCCTGCCTCGCTGGTAGTAGCTATTTTTACCCTGGCGATGGCGGGTAATATGCCAATATGGAAACCCATCGCTTTGTATATTACCGGCACTATCTGGTATGGGGTTTTTAACTGGTTCTGGTTCCGGTTATGGCGCGAACAACCGCTGCGGGAATCATTGAGTCAGCTCTATCGGCTACTGGGTGATTATTGTGAAGCTAAGTACAGCTCACTGGATAAACATACTGACCCTAAAGTTTCATTGCCCCCCTTGTTGATTCGTCAGCAAAAGACGGTGGATATGATAACCCAGTGTTATCAGCAGCTGCATATGCTGTCAGGAAGTAAGCGCCAGGAATACAAACGCCTGTTACGCATTTTTCAGGTAGCGATTGATTTACAAGAACATATTTCAGTCAGCTTGTATCAACCAGAAGAAGTACAAAGACTGATTAATCAGAGTAACGCAGATGCCGTGATCCGCTGGAATGCACAAACCATTGCCAGCAGATTACGTGTTCTGGCTGATGATATTCTCTATCACCATAATCCCGACCGTTTTAATATGACCAAGCAAATTTCTGCTCTGGAGAAAATTGCCCGTCAGCATCCGGATAACTCCGCGGCACATTTTTGCTATTCTCATCTCAGTCGTATCGCGCGCGCCTTGCGTACGCAAAGACCTTTGTATATCCGTGATTTGATGAGTCATGAGCCACGACGTTTAACTGTTTTCCAGACACTTAAAAGCTATTGTTCATTTAAATCAGCGGCCTTACGTAATGCAGCCAGACTAGGCGTGATGCTAATCGTAGCCAGTTTGTTAGGCGCCTATCTGCATCTGCCCAAATCTTACTGGATTCTGATGACGGTGATATTCGTCACCCAAAATGGCTACGGGGCAACCAGGGTACGTATTGTAAATAGGGCTGCCGGGACTATCGCCGGATTATGTATTGCCGGGGCAGCATTACACTTTCATATCGCGAGCAGCTATACCCTGCTCACGATGCTGGTCATTACCCTGGTAAGTTATCTGTATATTCGTAAGAGTTATGGCTGGGCCACTATTGGTTTTACCGTGACAGCAGTTTATACCTTGCAATTGATTACCCTGAATGCCGAACAATTTATTATTCCGCGCTTAATTGATACTCTGCTCGGCTGCCTGATTGCCTTCGGCGGTTTGATCTGGCTGTGGCCACAGTGGCAAAGTGGACTGTTGCGTCAAAATGCGCACGATGCCCTGAGCGCCTATCAGGAAGCACTTAAATTAATTCTTGGGCCTGATCCACAGCCGACTCCACTCTCTTATCAGAGAATGCGCGTCAATCAGGCGCACAATACCCTGTTCAACTCATTTAACCAGGCAATGCAAGAACCTGGATTTAATAGCCGCTATCTTGCTGATATGAGGCTCTGGGTTACACACAGCCAGTTTGTTGTTGATCATATTAATGCGATGACCGGCCTGACACGGGAAAAAGGGGAGCTATCAGCTGAGCAGAAACAGCATTATTTCCAGCTCTGTGACAAGGCATTACAAAGCTGCCAGCAACGGCTCGATTATGATGGCACCGAGGATAGCGAGAGTACGGAGGAAAAGGCTAAGCTGGATGGTGCTCAGATTTCAGAGGCTCCACGTACGGCCACTGAACTACATTTACAACGCATTCTGGGTCATCTGAGCACCATGCATTCAATTTCTTCGGTAGCCTGGAAAGAGCGGCCTCATGGATGGATAGGCCGCCATTTGCAAAACTCACATTAGTTACTGTGAACGACTACCTCGGCAACGGCGCGTGCAAAACGCGCCATACCTTCATCGATATCTGCAGTATCTATATTCAGTGCCGGAGCAAAGCGCATGACGTCAGGCCCGGCATTAAGCACCATCACTCCTGCTTTCGCCGCTGCATGTAAGAACTCACGGGCACGTCCTTTATACGCAGGCTTTAGCTCAGCGCCAATGAGCAAACCCATCCCACGGATATCTTCAAAAATAGCGTATTGATCGTTAATTTGCTGTAAGTGTTTAACAAACTGCTGACGCCTGGTGGTAACACCCTGGAGTAATTCAGGGGTATTAATGATATCAAATGCCGCACTGGCAACGGCACAAGCCAGCGGATTACCGCCATAGGTAGAGCCATGAGTACCGGCATGGAAAACGGAAGCAATTTCATTCGTGGTCAGCATCGCGCTTACCGGGAAGCCTCCACCGAGCGCTTTGGCGCTGGTAAGAATATCTGGCGTCACGCCGTAATTCATATAAGCAAACAGCTCACCCGTGCGCCCCATACCCGACTGAACTTCATCGAATACCAGCAAAGCATCATGCTCATCACACAGCGTACGCAAGCCTTGTAAAAATTCAGGCGTTGCAGCGGTGACACCGCCCTCACCCTGGATAGGCTCAACGACTACCGCACAAGTATGGTCATCCATTATTGCTTTGACCGCAGCGAGGTCGTTAAAAGGTACGTGGACAATATCAGCCGGTTTCGGACCGAAACCATCAGAGTATTTAGCCTGACCGCCTACCGAAACCGTAAACAGGGAACGACCATGGAACGCATTGTAAAAGGCAATAATCTTGCTTTTAAACGGGCTGTGCCGAGTAGAGGCATAGTAACGAGCAAGCTTAAATGCTGTTTCATTCGCTTCAGTACCCGAGTTGAGAAATACCACTTTCTCAGCAAAAGTGGCCTCTGTCAGCTTACGAGCCAGCTTTAATGCAGGCTCATTCGTAAAGACATTGCTGGTATGCCAAAGTGTTTCACCCTGGCTTTTCAGCGCCTCCACGAGGACTGGATGGCAATGGCCCAGTGCAGTAACCGCAATTCCGCCTGCAAAATCAACATACTCTTTGTTCTGCTGATCCCAGACTCGGCTACCTTTACCCTTCACCGGAATAAATTCCGCTGGTGCATAAATTGGCAGTATGACTTCGTCGAATGTAGCCCGGGTTACTGCTGGTTGTTCAGTTGCCATTTCATTATCCATCCATTTACACACTGATTAGAATTGAAAATATAGTCATAAAATATGAATAAAAAATCAAATTAAGGCAAGTAAGAATTTAACCGGCAAGGAAATTAGCCAGTAAAGCATGCCCTTGTTCACTCAGAATGCTCTCCGGATGAAACTGCACCCCTTCAACAGCCAGAGAACGATGTCGAATTCCCATGATTTCATGCTTATCCGTCCAGGCAGTTATTTCAAACTCATCCGGTAGTGTGCTCGGTTCTATCACCAAGGAGTGATAACGCGTGACGGTCAAAGGGTTCTTCAGATCCCGAAATACACCCTGCCCGTTATGCACTATCTCTGATGTCTTACCATGCATAACATGAGCGGCACGCACAATCGTTGCACCAAATGCCTGGGCTATCGCCTGATGCCCCAGACAAACCCCTAACAGAGGAATTTGCCCGGAAAATTGACGAATGGCAGCAAGTGAAATACCCGCTTCATTGGGTGTACAGGGCCCAGGAGAAATTACCAGCCTTTGTGGCGCGAGCTGCTCTATTTCTGCAAGCGTTATCTCGTCATTACGCTTAACGACAACATCGGCCCCTAACTCGCAAAAATACTGATAGAGGTTCCAGGTGAATGAATCGTAGTTATCAATAAGCAGTAACATGTCAGCTCCGGTGCTAAAAAGAACCGCGCCATTCTATGCGTTTTTCGGGATAGCGTCATGGTTCCTTAAAGGAAAGGGCTGACCCAATCAGCAAACTAAGTATACTTTTCCACTAAGGCATACAATATGGCTGCTGTTTCAACATCAATCTTGCCACTGTAGTCTGCAGGCCGGAAATGGAGCTGAAAAGCACGTATTAAGTCTTTCAGGCCACTCGGGCGTGTGACCCCTGCTACGTCGTAGCCATAGGTTTTTAGTTTGCTGATGATGTCATCTGTTGATGGCATAGTCTGACTAAACTGTGTCGTATATTTTACTTTGGTGCTTTCGTCATACCATGCTCCTGCACCTGCCTCAGAAAGCTGCTGCCAGGGAAAAGCGGCTCCCGGATCGCTCTTACGACCTGGCGCAATATCTGAATGCCCGATAACGTTAACCGGGCTGATATCGGGATAACGCTGAATGATATTGGCAGCCAGTTGTTTAACAGCCGTAATTTGCTGGGGGTGAAAGGGTGGAAACGTAAAATGCCCCTGTCCGTCATCTGTCGCCAGATTAACGATTTCTACACCAATAGAGGTATCATTGAGGTTATTACGCCCACGCCAGAAACTGACTCCGGCATGCCAGGCACGATCTTTTTCATCTACCAGGTTCAAAATTTTTATATCTGTATTACCTTTTTCACGGTATGACGGGTCAGAAGGGTCGGGAATCAGATAATGTGCGCTGACTCCCCCTTGTGTTAAGAGTTCTACCGATTTTTTGAAGTTAGCGGCTGTGAAATGTATGACCAGAAAACGCACCCGCTCGCCAAAATTTCTTACAGCACGGTAACTATTGCGATCAATGGGAATCAATTTCATGGTTTCGCATTCAACAGTACTGTCTGCTTGCCCGATTCCACAGAGTTTTTCCAGAATCATATTCTGCTTTTTCGGGCTCTCTTCCTGAGTAGTAAAACGAATACTTTTCGTTACCGGAGTAATGGTCGGAACAATACCCTTTTCAATCCTTTCTAACGGCATATGTTGTCACCTCATGATAAAACCCAGTTACATCCAATATTACAGATATAAAGATATAGCTTTATCTTCATGTGATAACTTTCACTTTTCACTCATTAAGACAAAAAATGCATAATAAACAATTAATTATAATTAACTAAATAGTAATACTCAGGATAAGTATCGTTGATGCGGGATAATTGAGGGCAACAGAAAAGTCAGACTACGCGGCATGAGTTTCCGCGCAGTCCGCAGAAATTAAGGCAGAACCTTCGCTGAAATAATCACGATAGGTTTTGATGGAACATTCTGATAAGGGCCAACGTCACGAGTCGGGACATGAGAAATTTTTTCTGCAACGTCCATTCCGTTAATGACCTTACCAAAAACAGCGTAACCGAAGTCTCTCTGCCCATGATCGAGGAAGGCATTATCGGCAACGTTGATAAAGAACTGACTGGTTGCACTGTCTTTATCTGCGGTACGAGCCATAGAAATGGTACCACGGGTATTACGCAGCCCGTTATCAGCCTCATTTTTGATAGGCGGATTCGGTTGCTTCTGATTCATATCCTCAGTAAAACCCCCGCCCTGAATCATAAATCCAGGAATAACGCGGTGGAATGAGGTGTTGTTGTAAAAGCCGCTGTTAACGTAATCGAGAAAGTTTTTTACTGAAACTGGCGCTTTTTGGCTATTTAACTCAAGCTCAATATTGCCAGCGGAGGTTGTCAACAGAACGCGAGGATCACCTTTTGCAGCTAACGCCGCAGGCGAAAGTGCGGAAAGAGCAAATACAGCTGCAACAGCCGCCAGTGTCGATTTGAGCATGGAAAATTCCTTACGAAGGCAGTGAATGAAGCAAGTCGTTTGATTGTAAAGACGAGGAGCAGCGGGTGCCAGCCATTTACGGTTATTTACTTTCACATAAATCAATAGATTACTGTGAAATCTCTACCATCCGGAACCAAAGTACGCGATAGGAACTTTGAATTCAAAAGCTTTTTTTCGTAAAAAGAGTGACATTTTATTTAAAAAAATCACATTAGTGACTAGACTGATCACTATCATACGCTGTCAATGCGTTTTACATTTCTATTCTTTTTGGACTCCCTAATGAACAGTATCAGCCGAAATCGTCTGCTCTGGATAAGTTTCTTGTCTTATGCACTAACCGGTGCGCTAGTTATTGTCACTGGTATGGTCATGGGCGATATTGCAGAGTACTTTAATCTGCCAGTTTCCAGCATGAGTAATACCTTTACCTTCCTGAATGCCGGTATCTTGATTGCCATCTTCCTGAATGCCTGGCTGATGGAAATCATCCCGCTGAAAACACAGTTACGTTTCGGTTTTCTACTGATGGTGCTGGCAATAGCGGGTCTGGTATTCGGTCATAGTCTGGCTATTTTCTCTGCGTCCATGTTCGTACTCGGAGTGGTCAGCGGTATCACGATGTCTATCGGTACTTTCCTGATAACCCAGATGTATGAAGGTCGTCAGCGTGGTTCTCGCCTGCTGTTCACTGACTCATTCTTCAGTATGGCAGGGATGATATTTCCTATGGTCGCTGCCTTTTTACTGGCACGTAGTATTGACTGGTACTGGGTCTATATCTGTATCGGACTGATTTACGTTGCTATCTTCCTGCTAACCCTGGGTTGTACCTTCCCTGCCCTGGGTAAGCATGCCGTGGTTGAGAATAAGCCTGTAGCCAAAGAAAAATGGGGAATTGGTGTTCTGTTCCTCGCTATCGCTGCACTGTGCTACATCCTCGGCCAGCTTGGTTTTATTTCATGGGTTCCGGAATACGCCAAAACGCTGGGAATGGATATTAACGAAGCCGGTCAGCTGGTAGGTAATTTCTGGCTGTCTTATATGTTGGGTATGTGGGCATTCAGTTTTATTCTGCGCTTCTTCGATTTGCAACGCATTCTGATGGTACTGGTCGGTGCTTCAGCGATACTGATGTACCTGTTTAATCACGGTGAGCCAAATCATCTGGCATGGTTCATTCTGGCTCTGGGCTTTTTCTCCAGCGCAATTTACACCACGATTATTACTCTTGGATCATTACAAACCAAAATTGCTTCGCCAAAACTGGTTAACTTTATTCTGACCTGCGGCACCGTTGGTACAATGCTAACCTTCGTAGTAACGGGCCCAATCGTTGCCAGCAGCGGTCCTCATGCGGCACTGACAACCGCGAATGCCCTGTATGCTGTGACATTCGTAATGTGTGTATTGCTGGCATTTGTCAGTAAACATCACAAAAATCAGCCAGCAGAAACTAAGAAATAATGATTATCTACTTCCCCTTAGCTCCTCAGGGCTAAGGGGAAATTTTCAATATCGCTACTCCCACTAGCGGCCCTGCCTCTCTCTGACTTTCCCATGAATATCACCCGCGCCCTGCCTTACAATCAGCGCTTTTAGTAATACCTTGTAGCTCCTGAATCCGACTTTTATAACGATACCAGGTACTGGGATAAGCCACCGCGACACTCACCAGGCTGGTAAGTTCTAAGGAAGCATTCTGGCAGTCATTCTCTGAATAACGGGAGGCTCCTGCCGCTCTTTTCTTCCGATGAGCATAAGCAGAATAGGCCATATCATGTGCCTCATCAGCATTAGCAGAAGTACGTTCGGTATTTGGAGCAACGATCTCCTGCCTGAGCGACTCATAAGAAGTATTGCTGATGCTACCTATAGGAAAAGAAACATTCGTGGAATAGGTATCAGACAGGCTTGATATCAAATAATGGCTTACCCCACTCATTATAAACATAATGATTTCCTTGGATTAGTGTATAGCAACCCTTCATAGACATATCTGCTGGTGAATATGAAATTCATATTGATTGAGCGTTCGGGAACAGACTACCAACAATAACAGGCCAAAAATGTCATAAATCGCCTTTATAACTGTCTTTATATCCGGTTAACTGTTGTTTTTAATCAAGGTAGTATGGCCTGATAAATCAGTACTATGGGTTTAATCATTTTCAGACTTAACCATAAGCGATATAAAATTTTTTTCCCATTAACCCTCAGGTTTCATCATTGTATTCATCCGTTCGGGTTATTGATATGCTAGGGAAAAAAGTGGTCATTATTGGTATTTATTGAGGATTTAATGTGGAGCACCTGCCTATATTTTGTCAGTTACGTGGCCGCGCTTGCCTGTTAGTTGGCGGCGGCGCTGTTGCTGAACGCAAAGCACGTTTGTTACTGGATGCAGGTGCGAGCCTTACCGTAAATGCCCTGCAATTTTCCCCTCAGTTTTTGGTCTGGTCTGAACAAGGGATGCTCAGGTTAGTAGAAGGTGATTTTTTACCTGCCTTACTGGATAATTGCTGGCTGGCCATTGCTGCAACAGATGACGATATCGTCAATCAGCACGTCAGTGACGCGTCCGACGAACGCCGTATTTTTTGTAACGTCGTCGATGCGCCAAAGCAAGCCAGTTTCATTATGCCCTCTATCATCGATCGTTCACCACTGATGGTGGCTATTTCGTCTGGTGGAACCTCCCCCGTCCTTGCTCGCTTACTACGAGAAAAACTTGAATCTATTTTGCCATTACATCTCGGTAAAATTGCGGCCTATGCAGGTGCATTGCGTGGACGAGTGAAAGAAAAATTCTCCACCATGGCCGAACGCCGTATGTTCTGGGAAAAATTCTTCACGAATGACAGGCTGGCACAATACCTTGCCAATGACGATAAACAAGCGGTTGACCAGGAAACAGCGTCACTATTTTCTGCGCCCCTCGATAATCGGGGTGAAGTCGTTCTGGTCGGAGCGGGTCCTGGAGATGCAGGTTTGCTGACATTAAAAGGTCTGCAGCAAATTCAGCAAGCCGATGTCGTGGTTTACGACAGACTAGTTTCTGACGATATTATGAATCTTGTCCGCCGTGATGCCGATCGTGTCTTCGTGGGCAAACGTGCTGGCTTCCACTGCGTACCCCAGTCTGAGATAAACCAAATTCTGCTGAATGAAGCGAAAAAAGGAAAACGTGTTGTCAGATTAAAAGGTGGCGATCCGTTTATCTTTGGCAGGGGTGGTGAAGAACTCGAAACGCTCTGTCACGAGAATATTCCTTTCTCTGTCGTACCGGGCATTACCGCAGCCTCAGGCTGTTCGGCTTATTCCGGTATTCCACTGACACACCGTGATTACGCCCAGAGCGTACGTCTGGTCACCGGGCATTTGAAAAATGGTGATGAGCTGGACTGGGCAAATCTGGCAGCAGAAAAACAAACCCTGGTCTTCTATATGGGACTGGGTCAGGCGGCCTTTATCCAGCAACAGTTAATCGCACATGGTATGAAAGCGACGACACCTGTCGCATTGGTAGAGAATGGAACGGCGGTGAATCAACGGGTTGTGGATGGCAAACTTAATCAGTTAGGTGATCTGGCAAAACAAGTTGAGAGCCCGGCGCTGATCATTGTCGGGGCCGTCGTCGGTCTGCGCAGCAAGTTAAACTGGTTCTCAAATCATTAGCAGGAACCTGGTAGTACATTGACTCTCCTCCCCTCAAATGAACGGCACCCCAAAAGTTGGATACCCAACGGAGTAAGGTGCATTTTATAATACAGAATTAATGTCTCTCAATATATGACCCTCTATGGTCAATTACGTACGTCCTGCAAATACTCCCCACAACCCCGTTAATACAAAGTGACTGCTATTAATTAAACACTCTTATTATTCGCATTATTTTATACTCATAATAGTAGCGAAATATTAAAAAAAATCGATTTAATTACGGGAATAATACCAGCGGTACGAAACCACTCATCATGATCAGCGGCGTCGAAGATCAACCCATTATTAGTATTTCTACTTATATATTTACTCGCTTTTAATACGACAGTTTTGTTCGATGCACCCGTCACACTTAAATATTTCTGTATATTTCATTCCCAAATATTAACCTAAAAAATAATCTTATATTAATAAAGGAGTTATTAATATGCATAATTCGATTACTTATCAGCACTCATATATAGTACCAAAAGATCATCATAACTTACTTGAAATAAATAATAATAACACCCACCAGCCTGAAGGAGGTGTCCTCAGAAACCTTATTTCAGTCTCTGCTTTATCAGAAATGATATCATTTCATCACTGTTTCAACTACATCCAACAAAACGGTAAAAGATTCTTAGCAAATTTAAGCTCCATGTGTTCAATAAAATCATTATCACTACAGAGAAACGAAGATATTGAACTCACTGCAATATGTATACAAGGTGCTCATCTCATAGCAGAATCAGAAAACCTTCGCAATATAAAACAAGAATCCAGTCGAAAACCATGTTATTTAAACTTAACGTCAAAACAAGCAGTGTTAAGTGGATTATTATTCAGTGGTGCAGCGGTGGGAAGCCTTGCATTTTTTAAATGGTATAACTCCGAGAATGATAACTCCATTAGAGAATATATTATAAATCCATTTTTAACACCCCATTCCTCTTATTATAACAGAGATAATAATCACGAAAATTTCAATCCAGATCGGCTGAAGATGAGAATAGTTGAGCTGTTGAGAGAAAATCGCTTATCCTCATCCAATAAATATACCGCGCATGATATTGAGGAATACTTAAGCATTAAAGAAATATCTAATTCAGAATACAAAAAAGAGTTGGAAATAATAAGTAAGCTCTCTGTTCCTGATTTCGAAAATTTAATTTATGATAAACCCAAAGATCAAAAATCACGGCTAACTCGTGAGCTCAGTACCAGCTATGATTTTATCGACCATATACCAAACTATATTTTAGAAATCATACAAGATAGATATCTCGACTGGCGATTTCGCAACGAGATTGATATTATTTTCAGGATTGCAGAAACGTCTTTCGATGTAAATAAGTCTCGTTCTAAAAATGAAAAAAATATAAATCTCCTGCTGAAATTTATACAACTGACCTATTATTTCCTCGATAAAAACAAAAAAGATCACCTAAACAACAGTTCATATAAATTAGCTAAAATAGTCTTAGAAAGACTATGTACCATAGTCAGCCATATTAATGATAACATCGAAGAAACGAGAAGTTATATTGATGTAAAAAATATATTTCTTTTCATTGAAATGAATCTGTGTAAAAGAAAAAAAGATAAATATCATCATGGTACAAACAAGGTGAACATATCCTCAGCAGAGGGTTTTTCCCCTTTTGTCCACTATATTCGTGATAAGAAAATATACATACCAAAAAAGAAAAATAATAAAATCAATGAAGAACATCATTTTGATGATGTTCAAATAGTACCGATGACTGAATGTTATAAAGAACGGGAAAACTTAAATTCCTCAAGTATTTTAAGAGTTATAAGTAAAGCTTTGATAAATCCTATTACCTGTGTCATTGATGAAGGAATGATTCTTTTTCAGTACAAATATTTAGGAGAGGGATGCAAGGATAATAGCGAGCTTATTAAAACATTAAAAGAAATAGAATTTAAATTAAGTGAGATATCATCATTGCACCCTCAAATTGCTTACGTTACAAATCTAGCTCATTCATATTCAAGTATATTTGATATAATAGCTGACGCTATAGATAATAAAAATATTTCAGCAGACAAAATTGAAAAGCTAACAGATTCATCACTTTCACTTTTGAACATATTAGTCTCATCTGCACTCCAGTCACACAGTGAAATGTCAGAATCTGAAATAAACTCACTGACAAAACCTATTTCATTTAGTAAAAATGAACTTTATATACGCACAAAAAACCCAGATAAACTTATTGAAACCAGACAACAATACAATCACTTTGTTGATGTAAAAAATGGCAATTTTTTATTTTTTGAGAAAACAAAAGGATGGATTGAAAATAAAGACATCCGTTTTAATTACATGGTAAAAAATACCATGAGCCTTGCAAGTAAAAAATGGAAAAACACAAAAAATTTATCTTTTATTATAAATAAATCATCTGATTTTTATCAGGATGCTATTTTAGTCAATGAGGGTAAATCATCTTATGTTCTAATGAATGAAAAATTCAATCCCGTAAAAGAAATCCAATATAACGATCATGATTACAGGTATATGGTAGGCGATCACTTGGGTGAATATACTATTCCAATTATCTATAAAGGAGGTCGATGGTACCCTGAAGATAAGACATCATTAGCTGTTAGCGACAGTGTTATAGATTTAGTTCATGAACCAGCCATAAAAAACAAACTCTCCAGTTCACAGATTAAAAATAGCAATGTCAGTCCATTAACCTTAGGAAGACAAACACAACTCGATATTAATAATAACAAATATTTAAAGATCGATAACGAATACTATTTACTAAAAATGGATGACTCAGCTTCCTATTACATTGAAGGGTCACGAGGTATTCTCCCTTTAACAAAAAAAGAAGGGAAATACACTATAAGAACCAGGGACTCAGATGGCATTATTGGCATGAGTAGAGAAAAGATAGTAAATAACGTGCCCGGTCTCACCGATAAAGAGATTTTTTTTGATGAAACTGTACTTGTTGAACTAAAAAAAAGTAACTTATTAAAAATGAATTTATTAAGAACCGGTCATTATCCAGAAAAAATAAGCAATTTCAATATGATGGGGATTTCTCACTCAAAAAATATTGATGGTGCCCTTTCCCTCAGAGATGTTGATTATTTTAATATTAATGGTTTCCTTATCAAAGTAAAGTCTCATGGTGATGATACCTATACATTACATATTGATGATGAAAATGTTTTTCCACCAGTATTGATCTATAGGAATGTCCAAAGTAATACTTACTATTTAAAAAAAAATGAAGATAGTTATAACCAAGTTTATAAAACCAAGGAAATGGGCTGTTCGGTAAAGAGACAAATATTTCCATTGTGTGGTGCAAAATATTATGAAACTGCAGAGCTGGCCTCCCTACTTAAAACAAATAAAGATCATGGGGTTCACATCAAAGACGCTAAAGAAAAAATGGATAATGTAGAAAATATTGCAGGGTTATACCGGAAAAAAGATACTGGAGAATTTTTCTATTCCTATAATAAAGATATTTTCTTTCACGTAGCTCTGGAGAATAAAATGTTACCAGACATCATTCCAAAATTTTTTTCTATCTATGCTAAAAAAAACACGGGGGGAATTGATCCTTACGCTTTGATTACCCCCGTATGTATCGTAAAAAAATTTGGAACCAAAGAAATAGTCATGAGTACACAAATGGAAGCAAACAGAATTATTCTTGGTGTAAGTACAGAAACGTCGAACAAAATACTCACATGGAATAGAAAAAACTTTCATGGCCGAAAATTAGATAAGGGTTTTTTAGAAAGACTACCATATTTATTATCTCAAAATAAACGAACTCAAGAAATAAATAATATTTTAAAAGGACAAGGAAAAAAAACAGTTACTCCTCTTGCAGTAGTAGATAGCCTTATGAGAAATAAAATAAAATTAATCTCTCCACAGGATGACTGGGTTAAATTATTAAGCCTCGATGAAGTATCAAAAAATGAGCATTTAAAAACAGTCTCTGAAATAGGAAACGAAGCATTTTTAAACGTGCTCACTATGTTAAATAAAGCAAAAGGACAAACAAAGGAATCTATATTTAATTTTTGCATTAAAAAATTAAATATATTAGATGTGAATGCACAGGAGTTATTTTATTCCGGATTAGTAAAACGGATGGATCATATTAGTACTATTCTAAATGAAAATGACACTAGTAATATTATTTTTATTATTCGTGATCCATCCGGAACTAAGCCCTCAGTAGCACCTAAAGCCGATCTTACCCTTCTTGGATTTACTGTACCTGCTGATCCTTTGGACAGAATAGTTATCAACATGCTTATTATACCCGAGAAATATAATTCTGCTTCAGATGCAGGAAATACTGTACCAGGATTTATGCGACGCTCTATGTATGTTAATAATATAGGTGATACTATGCTCCATGAAGCAGTGCATGCTACTGGTGAAACAAAAGAATTAGTCTATATAGATTCAAAAATATCAGGGCATATGCCGCGGATCGCCAAAACCATTGATCATTTAGTCGATGTGATAGGCGCAGATAAAATGATTAAAGGATTTCCGGAACTCAGTAAGTTATATTTTTCAAGCAATTCCGTGTACCATGATGTCAATCTTGAAGATATACTTCTCCCCGATAATCTCCATAAAATTTTTCTCATAGATAATAGTTACAAAGCACTTATACTTCTAAATTCACCTGACCTGTTCACAGCTATAATTAGGGATATATCGGAAATAACCTCTGGTGCATAACATATGCGAGTTTTCAGAGACGAAAAAGTAGCTTAAAGTATGATGGGTATAACACCATAAAAATGCCTGCTGCTATAGTAATAGCAGCAGGCATAATGGTAATGACAGCTTATAAAGGCTTGGCTACAAAACCAATCGCTTCATACACTTTAGCCAGCGTTTCACTGGCACGCTGATGGGCTTTTTCAGCCCCTTCTTTCATCACCTGCTGTAAAAATGCTTCGTCATTACGGTAACGATGGTAGCGTTCCTGAAGTTCAGTCAGCATGCCAGATACGGCTTCAGCGACTTCACCTTTCAGATGACCATACATTTTGCCTTCGAACTCAGTTTCAAGCTGGGCAATCGACTTACCTGTTACCGCAGACAGAATATCCA
This sequence comes from Klebsiella sp. BIGb0407, assembly GCF_024807845.1. GTDB lineage: Bacteria > Pseudomonadota > Gammaproteobacteria > Enterobacterales > Enterobacteriaceae > JGM124. The sequence continues at coordinate 399,633 of NZ_JANUEQ010000005.1, read as the reverse complement.
GCAAATTGGAAACGCCGGCTTTATTAACAACATCGTAGCGCACTACAGGTGGCTCTTCGGAGTCAGTAACCGCACGTTTAATCTTCTTCACTACCGCTTTCGGATCTTCGAGCAATCCGATGACATTGTTGCGGTTATCATCTGATTTAGACATTTTCTTGGTCGGCTCAAGCAACGACATCACGCGTGCACCAGACTTAGGAATAAAAGGCTCAGGGATTTTAAAAACTTCACCGTACAGGGCGTTAAAACGACTGGCGATGTCACGGCTTAGCTCAAGGTGTTGCTTCTGGTCTTCACCGACCGGAACCTGAGTAGTCTGGTACAGTAAGATATCTGCGGCCATCAGTACCGGATAATCAAAAAGTCCGGCATTGATATTCTCAGCATAACGGGAAGATTTATCTTTAAACTGTGTCATACGGCTTAATTCACCAAAATAGGTGTAGCAGTTAAGCGCCCATCCGAGTTGTGCATGCTCGGCTACGTGTGACTGTACAAAGATAGTGCTTTTTTTTGGGTCAATGCCGCATGCCAGATATAAAGCCAGTGTATCCAGCGTCGCTTTGCGCAGCGCTACCGGGTCCTGACGCACGGTGATGGCATGTTGGTCAACAATGCAGTAAATGCAGTGGTAATCATCCTGCATGTTCACCCATTGACGCAGCGCACCCATATAGTTACCAATGGTTAATTCACCTGAAGGCTGTGCGCCACTAAAAACGATGGGCTTACTCATGTTCTGCTTCCTGATTAACTTGATGGGGTAGCCCAAGTAAGGGCAATAAATCACTGAAACTATCAAAGACAACGTCTGGGTTGCTCAGGTCGATAGCTTCACCATAGTTATAACCGTAAGTCAGGCCTACGCTCAAACATCCCGCAGCTTGTGCTGCCTGGATATCATTACGAGAATCGCCGACAAACAGTAATTCGTCTGCGTTTAACTTCATCGCATTCATGGTATTAAACAATGCTTCGGGATGTGGTTTCTTCTGTTTAACATCATCCCCACCAATAATGACCTGGAAGTCATCTGCAATGCCAAAACTTTCAAGCAAAGGCATGACAAAAGGTGTGGGTTTATTGGTCACAACGCCAAGCGTGAGTCCTTTTTCTTTGAGTGCAGACAACGTTGTCAGTACTTCCGGAAATAAAAAACTCCCTTCTTTCACGGTCTCAGCGTAAAAACGATCGAATAACTTCCGCGCCATGGTTAGCTGGCCAAGAGAAGGTTGCTCGTCTTTAAGAGCCCATGTCAGCGCGCGCTGAATGAGAATATCAGCACCATTACCTATCCAGGTGATGACACGTTCTTCACCCGCGGCAGGTAATTCCATGGCATATAACGTCATGTCTATTGCCTGACTCAGCCCCAGGGATGAGTCAACCAGGGTACCGTCTAAATCAAAGGCGATACCACGAATGTTTTTAAACTTACCCATGACCGACCTTAGATAATTCAGCACGCATCTCATCAACCACCGTTTTATAGTCTGGCTGACCAAAAATGGCCGATCCGGCAACGAACATATCCGCGCCTGCTTCAGCAATCGCACGAATATTTTCAGCTTTCACACCGCCATCGACTTCCAGACGGATGTCATAGCCAGATTCATCAATGCGTTTACGCGCCTGACGCAGCTTTTCAAGAGTATGAGGAATAAATGACTGCCCACCGAATCCCGGATTAACAGACATAAGTAAAATGACATCCAGTTTATCCATCACATTATCCAGCCAGGAAAGTGAAGTGGCAGGGTTGATAACCAGGCCTGCTTTACAGCCGTGCTCTTTAATGAGCTGCAGTGTACGGTCAACATGCTCAGAGGCTTCTGGATGAAAAGTGATGTAACTGGCACCCGCAGCAGCAAAATCAGGGATAATTCTGTCTACAGGCTTAACCATCAGGTGAACATCGATAGGAGCCGTAATGCCGTAGTCACGCAGAGCCTTTAATACCATAGGCCCCATGGTGAGGTTCGGAACGTAATGGTTATCCATGACATCATAATGAACAATATCTCCACCCGCAGCCAAGGCTTTAGCCGTATCCTCACCCAAACGGGCGAAGTCGGCAGAGAGGATTGAGGGGGCAATCAAAAACTGTTTCATCCGCTTCTCCAGTGCAATTCATCTTTCAGTGGCGGACGAAACGGTTCAGGCATCTTTAGAACGATAAAGCGCCAGAAGTTCATCCACCTTATTACGGGTACTACCGTTTCTGCTGATATTTCGTCTGACTTGCAGCTTATGAAACTCGGTAGCGTTGTGATACCACTGTCGTGTCAATACAGTATCGTGGTTAGAAATTAAAACAGGTATCTGCTGCTGGTATAACGCTTCTGCCAGTTCGGCTAAGTGTTGCTGTTGTACAGCATTGAAACTGGCGGTGTGATAAGCGGTAAAGTTTGCCGTTGCAGACAGGGGCGCATAGGGAGGATCACAATAGACTACAGACCCTGCTGCCACATTCGCCATGCTGACATCATAAGACTGACAAACAAAGTGGGCTTTTTTTGCATGCTCGGCAAAAAAATAGAGTTCTTCTTCCGGAAAATAGGGTTTTCTGTAACGTCCAAACGGGACATTAAACTCACCGCGTAAATTATAGCGACAGAGACCATTGTAACAATGCCGGTTCAGATACAAAAACAGTACTGCACGACGGAATGGATCAGTGCTCTGATTAAATTCAGTTCTGAAAGCATAATAGGCCGTTTCTTCATTGTTCTGCTGACAAAACATCAAGCGCGTTTCGCGAACATACTCGTCCGCACGCTGCTTAACAATCGTGTAGAGACCAATGAGATCGCTATTGATATCGGCAAGAAGGTAGTGTTGATAATCGGTGTTCAGAAAGACTGAACCTGCACCCGCAAAGGGTTCAATGAGACAATCACCTTCAGGAAGGTGTTTTTTAATATCGTCGAGCAGGGGGTATTTCCCCCCTGCCCATTTAAGAAAAGCGCGATTCTTTTTCATGCTGCCTTACTATTACACCTTCTCCAGCTGTGGAAAGGTTCCGACAGCGACTGCGCTTGTTACTACTTAATCTCTGACTGCACCTGACGAATCGGCTTGGTCCAAGGTTTATTACTCTGAACACCAGCAGGTAAGCTCGATACTGCACGTTCTGCCTCAGCTTTGCTGGCATAGATGCCACTGACCATAACATACCACGGCTGACCATTACGTGAGGTTTGATACACTATATAGTTTTGCAAATTCTCTTTCTTCGCCCAGGCATTCAGATTTGCCGAGTTTGAAGAGGCATTCAGCTGCAGGGTATAACTGCTGCTTGGTGCATTTTTTATCGCCTGGGTGTTGCCCTGAGTGGCTGGCGATGCTGCAGGCTTAGTTTGAGCCTGTGTTGCCGGAGCTTGCGCTACTGGTGCTTTAGCGACTGGGGCTTTGGCCGCAGGAGCTTGAACTACTGGAGCTGGTTGTACTGGCGTTGTTCTCGCCGGAGTCGTAGCCGCTGGCTCTGTACGCCTGGCTGGCGCAGGTTTGCTTTCTGTGCGTGTTGCAGCCTGACGTGTCGGTGCTTTTTGCACTGGCTCAATCACCGCAGTTTTACGCTCAGGACGAGATTCTGTGGTTTTACTTCCCGGAACAGAAGCAACCGTTGCGGGTTCCATCGGTAACGTTGAACGCGTAACGGCATTTTCAATCTGACTTTGTTGCTGGGTCAGAGAATTACCTAAATCACCCTGCAACTCAATACGCTGCTGACCTTCAGGCTGAGGAATATTCTGGGCCTGAGTCGGTGTGGATGAAATTGGCGGAATCGAAAAATCCTGAGACTGAGAAACGACAGCGGGCGCTTCTGACGTCGGGCTGTTGTTTCCATCTGCTCCGGATAAATCGATGCTTTTTTCTGTGCCAGAGGGCTGCCCGGCAGTATCAGTGCTGGTTGATGGTGCTTTCAATGCTGAGCCAATACCAAAAATAAGTAACAGTAAAACTAAAATACCTGTGCCCATCATCAGATACTGACGCGTGACCGGTGTTTTCTGTCTTGCTGCTTTTTTACGTCCACGCGAGGGGCGAGCATCTGCTGCCATTTCCTCATCTGCTGCATACGTGTCTTCATCTTCTTCACGTACACGCTTCGATTTCGATACCCGACGATCGTCCATATCAATATTGATATCATCAACATTAAGCTGCGGTTCGTTATCAAAGGCATCTTGTTTACGGGAACGCCCAGACTGCCGATCGTCAGGATCAGGGATCAGATCGTCTTCTGGTTTAAACTTATCCATTTACCACCCCACTAACAGGCTTATGCCAGAGTTAGCACATCGCCCAAAATTTAATATCGCACAGGTTAGCCACTAACCGTGCTGACAATCAGTAATCGCAGACAGAACAACGTCATGTGGTACACCACCACGGACTTCACTGACGCCAATTGCTAATGGCAGAATCAGACGTAACTCACCCGCCAGAACTTTTTTGTCACGCATCATATGGGGCATATACGCGTCAACTGACATCTCTTTTGGCCCGTTGACTGGCAGACCAGCACGCTGCAACAAGACAATAATACGCTGAACATCTGCTTCGCTAAACTGGCCCAGACGCTGCGCTGTACGCGCTGCCATAACCATACCCGCTGACACAGCCTCGCCATGCAGCCAGTTGCCATAGCCCATTTCAGTTTCTATGGCATGACCAAAAGTATGGCCCAGATTCAGTAAAGCACGTACGCCACCTTCACGCTCATCAGCCGCAACAACCTCAGCTTTAAGCTCACAACAACGGCGAATACAGTAAGCGAGGGTCTCGCTGTCCAGCTTTAACAGGGCGTCGAGATTATCTTCCAGCCACTGGAAGAATTCGCCGTCCAGAATAACGCCATACTTGATGACTTCAGCCAGGCCAGAGGCAAACTCACGTTCAGGTAGTGTGGAAAGACAGTCTATATCCACAATAACTGACGCTGGCTGATAAAAAGCGCCAATCATATTTTTCCCGAGCGGGTGATTGACAGCCGTTTTTCCACCTACCGAAGAGTCTACTTGTGAAAGTAAGGTAGTAGGAACCTGAATAAACCGCACGCCGCGTTGATAACATGCCGCGGCGAAGCCGGTTAAATCTCCAATGACACCACCACCAAGCGCAATCAGTGTCGTGTCACGGCCGTGCGGTTTTTCCAGTAAAGCGGTAAAGACGGTATCCATGACCGCGAGGCTCTTAAACTGTTCGCCATCAGGGAGGATAACAGTGTCAACTTTTACGCCTGCCTGCTCCAGGAGACCGCGTACTTTTTCAAGATACACAGGGGCCAGAGTCTCATTGGTCACAAGCATACTCTGGTCACCAGCTTTCAGCGGCCAAAAGGACGCCGGGTCATTAAATAACCCAGCAGCAATCGTAATAGGGTAACTACGTTCCCCAAGAGTGACTGTCAACCTCTCCATCGTGCGGAGCCTACCTTAATAACATTGCCCGCGGGCATATTGTTTCTCAAGCCAGAACTAGTTGCTTTCCAGCATATGAATAATCTGGTTAGCAACAACTTTGGCGCTTTGATCGTCGGTGCGAATGGTCACATCGGCAATCTCTTCGTACAGTGGATTGCGCTCCTCCGCCAATGCTTCAAGCACTTCGCGAGGCGGTGTAGCAACTTGAAGCAGCGGACGTTTTTTATCGCGCTGAGTACGGGCTAGTTGCTTCTCAATAGTGGTTTCAAGATACACCACTACGCCTCTTGCTGAAAGACGGTTACGGGTTTCACGGGACTTAACAGACCCACCCCCAGTCGCCAGCACGATGCCTTGCTTTTCTGTAAGTTCGTTGATGATTTTTTCTTCGCGATCGCGGAAGCCTTCTTCACCTTCAACGTCGAATACCCAGCCGACATCAGCTCCGGTACGTTTTTCGATTTCTTGATCAGAATCGAAAAATTCCATATTGAGCTGCTGAGCTAACTGACGCCCAATAGTGCTTTTGCCGGCACCCATAGGCCCAACCAGAAAGATATTGCGTTTCTCTGCCATTTTTTTGGTATTACTAAGACTATTCGTTGATGATAAACCCGCCCGGTATTCACCAGGTGCAGCGGGACATGAACTGAAACCTCATAAGCGTGAGTCGAGAATCAGACTAAAAATTATCTCAACACTCAAGGCTGTTTGGCAACTGAATAAATCATTCATTTCCATAAGATGGCAAAACGAACGCTTTTATCAGCTGCAGAATATCATTACCCGGTTTCTTGAAACGGTACACCTTGTAAGCTAATTCCTCTCTTACGTCAAACATCTGGACATCGATTCAGAGAAAAATCCGTAAATCTGAGAGAATATTTTACGGTTTGTGCAGTAATTTAGGTGTAATAAACACCACTAACTCCTGTCGCTGACTTTTCTTATCATCTTGCTGAAATAATCGGCCTAGCAGGGGGATATCACTGAGCAAAGGGACATTTCGGGAGCCAGCACGCTGTTGCTGCTGGAAAATCCCACCTAATGCCAGAGTTTCACCATCCCGTACTTCGACCTGAGTTTCTATTTCTTGCTTATCGATAGCCAGGGCTTCCCCTTCCGCATGCTGGATACTTCTCCCCGGCATATTCTGGGTGATACGTAGCTTTAAGCGGATATTACCATGCGCATTGATAATAGGTGTAACTTCCATCCCTAACACCGCTTCTTTAAATGCAATCGAGCTGGCACTATTTGTCCCGCCGGATACTTGATAGGGAATTTCTGTCCCTTGTTTAATGCTCGCTGGCTGCTGATGAGCCACCAGCAGACGAGGGCTGGCAATAATATGTAGTCGCTGCTGTTGTTCCAGGGCAGAGAGCTCAAGTTCAAGCATCTGACCGCCAATTCGGCCGATATTGAACCCCACGGAGGCGACACTAGCCGCCAGATTACTGGTGACAGAAGAGGGCCGATACACATGGCTGCTATCGCTGTTTTTGGTTGTCCACTTTACGCCAAGCTCACGCAATGCTTCCTGATTGATGGTAACTATGTGCGCCGATAGCTCAATTTGACCCATCGGAATATCCATATCAACCATCCATTGGGCAATTTGCTGCTGTGCCTGCTTGTGGTCTCGTACTACCAGGCGATTAGCGCGCGTATCCACAGTGATATGACCTCGAGGTCCCAGCAGTTTGTCACCATTTTGCTTAAGTGCTGTTGCAAGTTCAGTCACATCGGCATAGCGCGGGGCATAAACTTTTTGTATTAACGGCCGCGCCTCGAGCTGCTGTTTACGGGCGACTTCTTGTTGTTCCTGCTGACGAGCAACACTCTCCTTTCCCTCAACCTGGATTATATTGCCGGTTTTTGAGGAAGAGAGATGAGCCAGTTTCAGTACCAGGGAAAAAGCCTGTTCCCAGGGAACATCGACTAAATGTAGCGACAGCTTGCCCTCGACGCCAGGGGCAATAACGAGATTGTGCTGTTGCTGCTCCGCAATAGCTTGCAAGATTTGAGTAACGGGAGCCTCATCTACTATCAGAGTGACTCGATGATTTGCCTTGGCGATGAGCGGCAGGAATAACAGTAGTACGATGATGACTTTCCTTGTCATTTTTTTCTCCTGGTAAATACCAGTGATAATGCGCTCCGTCGCATATTTCAGTGAGTGAAACACTTATCCTGTACCGGCTGATAGCGATTACCGTTACCCCAGCTATCAAAACAGAGCCCGGAGTCACTCTTAACGGCTGTTGCTGTGGGTTCACCAGTAAGGCAAGGCTACGTGAGGATGAAGTTATCACGCCTTGTAACCGCCAGCCGTCAAGTTGCTGAAGAGCTGCGTCACACCGTGATAATGGCATCATAAAAGGGTTACGAACGCTGGCATGTGAATCCAGTGATAGCATCATTCCCAGAGTGAGGATCCAGCTACTTATTTTCATAGCTGAACTCCAGGGTCAGAGCCACAATCATTGGGTCTTTGGTACCCACGATCGTAAATGATGTCAGGTTCATACCTTGATAGTACGAAATATGCCGGAATAACCAGGGGACTTTTTCCCAGTCAAGCAGGAGTTCAAGTGTCGCCTGCTGCTCGCCCGGTTGCCAGCTAATAAGCCGACCGCCTGATTTCCTGAGGGTTTCAATAACAGAAAATACCGGTGCGACGACCATAGGTGTGAATATTTCCGTGGCAGGTACAGGTAAGACACTGACTCTTTGTTTCAAGGTAACAATATCTTGCTCAAGCTGTAGACTCCGCAGCCGGGCATAATGAGACTGTTGTTGATAGTCTGCCTGTAGCAAATAGCCACAAAATAGCCCGGCCAGCATCAAGCCAGACAGGGTTATGACAAAATACCGGCGACGCGTGTCGGTCAGGAGTTGTTCAAGGTAAGGCAAGTCCCCCTCCCGTATCTTCCATGATAAATATATATCCCAATCCCTGATCGCCCTGATAGCTGACTGGGCCCGCTTTAATATGGAATGCACCTGGCAATTGCTTTAGCAGAGTTTCAATTTTCTCAAGGGAATCTATCTCAGAGGTATTACCTTCCAGCGTCAGCATACTCGACTGCCAGCTAATAGTTCGTAACCAACTGTTTTCTGGTAATTTACGGGCTAAATCAGTCAGTATTTCTTCCCAGCGAGAAACTCGACTCTGCTGTTCACTGCCTCGATATTGCCGTACTTCTTGTAACGGCTCAGTCTGCTGCTGTAAAACCTCCTGTAACTTGTGCCGTTGGTTTTCCAGCTCACTGCCCTGCTTTTGTAATACTTCCACCTGCTGATGAAGTAAGATCCATCCGCCCCAAAAACTACTCATCAGCAGTGCTATCACAGAGACCAAAATACTGATACGACAGCGTCGCTGTCGCTGCCGCTGTGCATGACGCCAGGGTAATAAATTGAGCAATACTGTCATCTGTGAGTTCCTCCTAATGCCAGTCCCAAAGCGATGGTGTAGCGCCCTTTTGTTTGCGGAAGTGGAGGATACAGCCGGGTGAGTAACCGCCAGACATCAAGTGCTTGTACTGCGAGAGACGCATTATTTCCGGGACAGGCAGTGCTAAAAGCGATATTTTCAGGTTCGCTTTTCAGCCATCGACAAAGTGCGGGCAAATCTGAACATTGCTGCTTATCCTGCCGGCCTGAAGCGACAGGATGATTGCAGGATGCCCATAACCAATAATCAGACTCTTCATGAACCCGGTACTGGCAGGTCTGCGGATTACATTTCTCAGGTAGTGCATAAAGAACCTTGTCGCCAGGCGTCACTGTATCCGGATATAACTGCAGTGATGCAAGACTGGTAAGAAGATTATTAAGATCACTCTGCCGGGAAGCTGTAACCTTCAGCACATCACTTTGTTCAAGATAGTCGTAGCAGAGCTGTGAGGCAGGTAGCTGCAATTGCTTAGCTGCGGTATAGGCGACATAGTTCTCACGTACGGCTGCGCTAAGGTTTTTATCCGGGATCGGAATGCTTTGTTGAAAGGTAAGCTCAGTGGGAAAACTCACGCTCAGCCGAAAGCGGCGTGGCAGCTGTTTACGCCAGCCGTCCAGAACCTCGAGTAATACAGCAGGTTGAGATAAAATATTATCGATAAAAACCACTGACGGGAACGGTAAATTCCACCACTGCCGTAGTTGCCAGCCCTGTCGGTGCTTTTGTACGGCAACAGCGCGTACCCCTTCCGTTTGTATATCTAAACCAATTTTCCAGCCAGAAAATATCATGCTTAGACCTCCTTGTTCTGTCACATGTTGATAGGCAATGACCCCAAATCATTCGAGTGCCTGAAATTTGTGAAAGCGACGCCCAGGCAACTTGAAGTATCACGGGTATACCCAAAATAATTCGAGTTGCCTGTAGGCACCGAGTACAGCCCATCGATGAGCATAGATAAACTATGTGATTCGATGGGCTGGATGAAGGTAACGCCCAGGCAACTTGAAGTATGACGGGTATACCCAAAACAATTCGAGTTGCCTGTAGGCGCCGAGTCCAGCCCGTCGATGAGCATAGATAAACTATGTGATTCGATGGGCTGGATGAAGGCAACACCCAGGCAACTTGAAGTGTGACGGGTATATCAAAGCGTCTGGCTTGTCTTTATACTACCGGGCTGGTGTTTATAAACTACCCAATTGAAACCGAATGAGAGTCTTAAGGTGAAGTTCGTAAAGTATTTATTCATCCTTGCAATCTGTTGCATACTTCTTGGTGTGGCCTCGCTATACGGCTTATACAGATATATTGAGCCGCAGTTGCCTGACGTTGCGACATTAAAAGATGTACGCTTGCAGACCCCCATGCAGGTTTACAGTGCTGACGGGGAGCTTATCGCCCAGTATGGCGAGAAACGTCGTATTCCTCTGACACTGGATCAAATTCCTCCGGTGATGATCCATGCTTTCGTTGCGACCGAAGATAGCCGTTTCTACGAACATCATGGGGTTGACCCTATAGGTATTTTCCGTGCAGCAAGCGTTGCCCTGTTCTCCGGCCATGCTTCTCAGGGTGCCAGTACCATTACCCAACAGCTTGCGCGTAACTTTTTCCTGAGTCCGGAAAAAACGCTAATGCGTAAAATCAAAGAGGTCTTCCTCGCGATACGCATTGAGCAGTTGCTGACAAAAGATGAAATTCTTAACCTGTATCTGAATAAGATCTATCTCGGTTATCGCGCCTATGGTGTTGGAGCTGCTGCTCAGGTTTACTTCGGTAAAACCGTTAATGAGCTGACGCTGAACGAAATTGCGATGATCGCAGGGCTGCCTAAAGCGCCTTCTACGTTTAACCCGATTTACTCACTCGAGCGCGCCACTGCACGTCGTAACGTCGTGCTATCACGGATGCTCAGTGAAGGCTATATCACCAACGCACAGTATGATGAAGCGCGTAATCAGCCAATCGAAGCCTATTATCATACGCCGGAAATTGCATTCTCAGCCCCTTACCTCTCAGAGTTAGTCCGTCAGGATATGCTGAATCGCTATGGCGAAAATGCTTACGAGGATGGCTATAAGGTTTACACCACCATCAGTCGCAATATCCAGCTCGGTGCTGAACAGGCTCTGCGCAATAACGTTATTGCCTATGATATGCGTCATGGTTATCGCGGGCCTTCACAGGTGTTATGGAAAGCCGGAGAAAGTGCCTGGGATACACCACAGATCCTCAGTACGCTGAAAAAAATATCGGGTTATGGTCCTTTCCTGCCTGCCGTCGTCACCAGCGCCAGTGCCACTGAGGCAAGTGCTGTGATGGCTAATGGCCAAAGCGTGACCCTCCCGATGGAAGGTATGCGCTGGGCACGTTCTTATCGCTCCGATACCGCACAAGGCCCTACACCGCGCAGCGTCAGCGATGTCGTTAAGGCCGGTCAGCAGATTTGGATACGTCAGGTAAATAACATCTGGTGGTTAGGGCAGCTACCTGACGTCAACTCAGCGTTAGTCTCGCTGAATCCGAAAGACGGTGCGGTCCTGGCGTTAGTGGGTGGGTTTGACTTTAATCTGAGTAAATTCAACCGTGCAACACAAGCGCTACGTCAGTTGGGTTCCAATATTAAGCCATTCCTGTATACCGCAGCGATGGATAAAGGTTTGACCCTGGCCAGTATCCTCAATGATGTTCCTATTTCACGCTGGGATGCTGGCGCAGGTTCTGACTGGCGTCCGAAAAACTCACCTGCTGAGTATTCCGGCCCTATCCGTCTGCGTCAGGGCCTGGGACAGTCGAAAAACGTGGTCATGGTTCGTGCCATGCGCGCCATGGGTGTCGACTATGCTGCCAATTACTTGCAACGGTTCGGTTTCCCGGAAAAGAATATTTCCCGTACCGAATCGCTGGCTCTGGGAGCTGCTGAATTTACACCATTACAGGTAGCACGAGGTTACTCTGTGATGGCGAATGGTGGCTTCCTGGTGACGCCATATTATCTGTCCAAAATTGTTAATGATAATGGCCAGACGGTATTTGAAGTCCAGCCCAAAGTCGCCTGTCCGGAATGTGACCTTCCTGTTATTTATGGCGATATTCCAAAATCAGACATGCTGAATAATCCGAGCGTTGAGGATGTCGCGACATCTCAGACAGCACAAAATATTCCGGTGCCAACACCAGAGCTGCAACAAGCGACCACGGATAAATCAGTCCTTGAATCTGAATATGCCCCGCATGTGGTTAGTACTCCACTGGCATTTCTGATTAAAAGTGCCCTGAACAGTAATGTCTATGGCGAGCCTGGCTGGCAGGGTACCGGCTGGCGTGCGGGCCGTGATTTGAAACGTCGTGATATTGGCGGTAAAACCGGTACCACTAACAGCTCTAAAGATGCCTGGTTCTCAGGTTTTGGTCCCGGCGTTGTCACCTCGGTCTGGATAGGTTTTGACGATCATCGTCGTGACTTGGGTCGTACCAGCGCATCCGGAGTGATTAAAGATCAGATTTCAGGCTATGAAGGTGGCGCGAAAAGTGCTCAGCCTGCCTGGGATGAATTTATGAAACTTGCTCTGGAAGGAGTGCCGGAAGAACCATTGACTCCGCCACCAGGCGTCGTCACAGTCAATATTGACCGCGCTACGGGTCAGTTATCTAACGGTGGAAGTAGTCGGGACGAATACTTTGTTGAAGGCACTCAGCCGACACACAAAGCGATAAGTGAAGCCGGGACGACGATTATGGATAATGGTGAAGAACGCGAATTATTCTGAGTCAGAGACATCAAGGGGCTTAGCCCCTTGATGTTTTATAAACTATAAACGTCCCCGCTCTTTTAACCATTCCCGCAGCAGAAACAGAGCGCTGACATTCCGCGCTTCAGTGAAGTCCTGTTCATTAAGCAACGCCATCAGATTGGCGAGCGGCCAGCGAACTTGTGGAAGCTCTTCAGGTTCATCCCCTTCAAGGGACTCTTCATATAAGCCTTCAGCAATCACAATGTTCATTTTGCTTGAGAAGTAAGAAGGTGCCATACCCAGCCGGGTAATAAAAGTCAGCTCGCTGGCTCCAAAACCCACTTCTTCTTTCAGCTCGCGGTTTGCGGCGTCAATAACAGATTCGCCTTCATCGATAAGCCCCTTAGGAAAACCGAGTTCATAGGACTCAGTGCCAACGGCATACTCACGAATCAGAATAATATGGTCATCAACAATCGGAACAATCAAAACTGCTTCCCGGGAACTCGGCTTCATGCGTTCATAAACCCGACGCACACCATTACTGAACTCCAGATCTACCGTTTCAATAGTAAATAGCCGCGAACGCGCCACAGTTTCTACATGTAAAATTGTCGGTTTTTTTAGTATTTTTGTCATGTGACTGGAGTTAAACAGTGGGACAGTTAAGTGATTGTGCGATATGCCATGCCCTCTGCGCAACGCACATATTTATTATTTACATTCTGAGCGTTAACTCTGAATGCCAGCTCATAGTACAGCAGCATGTGAGTTTCACAATGTCAAGATTGTGATAAGTAAATAGGATTTAACTTATGTTTAATTCGATGTCAGTTTGCTAGCATGATGCTAATTTAGGCGAATTGTCAAAAAGCAATTTAAGAAAAAAGACTCATCCGCCGATAACAACATAATAAAATTCAACATTATAAGAGGTAAAGTTTGCTGACCTTGATGGATAAAACGATCGTTTGATGAGTAAATGATGAGTATCCCATTACTTCTATTACTGGCGATGCTGACATGCTTCCTGATTGCTGGGGGAGTGATATGGCACACCCTGAGAAGACGCGTTTATGTTCAGCGTGATCCTTCGTTTACCGGAGCGAAAACACGCAAGCTCACTCAGGAAGAACTTGCCACAATTGAAAATTATCTTGAGTTATCCTCACGCACTCAAGACATGATAACGCCTTCAGGGGCCAGCGCTCCACCATCACAGCTGAAACTTAGCAGTAAGAGTCATACGGTTATTTCTCTCACCCATGCAATTACACGTTATGGTTTTTCTGTTGACGATACCAATCAGTGGCGCTTTTATCTGGACTCAACAGAAGTGCATCTGCCCCTGCTTTGGGAACAATATATTACCAATGACAATGATGTTGAGCTGATACTCACCGATACCTTGCCATTGGTTATCGCCCTCAATGGTCATACCTTACAAAATTACAGCCAGGAAACATCCCAGGATATCGCGCCGGATCGCTCCAGTCCGCAGGCCTTTATGCTCCGGGAAGAGAGCGAGCCCATTGAGTTGCTCGCCATACGTCAGGAAACCCCTGAAGAACATGCTTTGAATGCCTCCCGGCAAGTACCAGAGGCTATCCTGATTTGTATTGCCTTTTTTATTCTGGTGCTCAGTGTTCTCGGACCATCAATACTTATGCCGTGGCTGGTTGGCAGTGCTCTGCTACTCATCGCAGCCAGTTTGCTGAGTATTTATTCTTCTGCCACAACGCTTCAGTTACGTGAGATACATAGTTTACGTGGCATCCCCAAGCGCTGGGGACTCTTTGGCGAGTCTAATAATGACCAGATAAATAATATTTCATTAGGCATTATCGACCTCGTCTATCCCGCATACTGGCAACCTTATATCACCCAGGACTTGGGACAAAAAACCGATATTGATATCTATCTGGGGGGCCATGTTGTACGCCAGGGAGCCTTCCTTTCGCTTCATGAGGAAGTACGGTTATTCCCACTGCAGCGCTGGCTGCGGCCGCTAATTATCGCTTGTGGTTCACTCATTACGCTATTGATGATGGTGATGTGGGTACCGCTCGAAATGCCGTTAAAAATCAGCACATCCTGGTTTAGTGGTGCTAAAACAGTAGAAGTATCCAGCCTCGGTGAATTAAATAAATATGCGCTTCACGTCGGGGATACTCTAAAAGTCAGTGGTATCGGTGCCTGCCATATTAATACTCCGGACGGATATTCTGCTCATCAGAATCCGTCTTATCTTCCTTTTGACTGTTCAAAAATCAGGTGGAAATCGGCAGATCCTCAACTATTAGTTGATTCAAAGATGACTCAACAAGCGCTGGCACTGACCGAAGTCGTGAAAGCGCAGATTAGCCCATCAAGTACAAAAGAGAATCATAACCGGGTTAATCCACAGCTGGAAGCGGCTATCCAGAAATCAGATATGGTACTTCTGAATAATTTTTCTGGCATTGTCGAAAACACTCAAGCCTTATGCCTGGCTGAGGGGGACTGTCTCCGGCTGAAAAATGCGCTTATCAACCTGGGTAATACGAAAGACTGGAATACTCTGGTGAAACGAGCAGAAGCTGGCAAACTCGTCGGCGTAAATGTGGTATTACGTCCAGTCAGTGCCGAGTCATTAAATAACCTGGTTATCACCTCCACGGCTCCCTTCTTTGTCCGCGATATCATTCGTGCTGCGCAAACACTGAATGCTCCAATTTCAGGAGGTTATGTGATTATCAATGATGATGGAAGGGATCTGACTATTCATGCGCTGCCACAGAACTCTTTGTATGACTACCCAGCCCAGGAGCAATGGGCTGAGTTTATGAGCCTGGCGAAGACTCTGTCGCAAATTCCTTTTGTAGCTAAAGGCGTGATCACCAGTATTCATACCGACACCAATGGCACCCAACACGTTGTTTTACAAAGCATCAGTGATACCAACAGTCACTGGCGTTATATCATTATTTCACTCTTACTGTTGTCGATGCTGATCTGTTATGCAGTGAGTAGTGTTATTGCTATTAACCGCTATCGCCGTGACCGAAGACGTCTGGGCAAGATCCAACGCTACTATGATCGCTGCTTAAAATCTTCGGCGCCATTACGCCTGGGACGCTGATCCCTGTTACTTCGTTAATTTGTGCTACCTTGGTTCTCTCTTTTTTCATCGAGTCACTTATTTATGCTTACTGATATTGCCTGGCAGGAGGTTGATACCCTACTGCTTGATATGGATGGCACTCTGCTGGATTTATCCTTTGACAGCCACTTCTGGCAACATCGAGTTCCTGAAACACTCAGTGCGCAGCGTAATATTTCACTGGCGGATGCCCATCAGCTAATTGAGCGCGAATATCATGATGTACAGCAGACATTGGACTGGTACTGCCTGGATTACTGGGCTGACCGTTTGAAACTGGATATTTATGCCATGATGGATGAACAAGGGCCAAAAGCCGCTCTGCGTGACGACACGCTGCCATTTTTAAAGGCTCTTAAGGCAAAGGGTAAGCGTTGTATTCTGCTGACTAACGCCCATCCTTATAACCTGGCGGTTAAGCTAAAATATACCAACCTGGAACCACACCTTGATTTATTACTTTCAACCCATACATTTGGTTATCCGAAAGAAGACCAACGGTTATGGCAGGCTGTGGTTGAACATACCGGGCTGGATGCCAGCAGAACGCTATTTATTGATGATTCAGAAGCGATTCTTGATGCTGCGAAAACCTTTGGCATCCGTTACTGCCTGGGGGTAAGTAATCCTGATTCTCATCGTGAGGAACAGGTTTTTCAACGGCATCCCGCAGTCAGTGACTATCATGATTTAATTCCTGCACTTAAGAACCAGGAGGCGTAGTGAAAGAAAAAACGGCCGCAGGTATTCGTCTGGATAAATGGCTCTGGGCTGCCCGAATCTATAAAACTCGCGCTCTGGCTCGAGAAATGGTCGAAGGTGGGAAAGTCCATTATAACGGCCAGCATACTAAGCCAGGTAAACTGGTTGAGCTACAGGCCGTATTAACACTACGCCAGGGAAACGATCAGCGAACGATTAAGGTTCTGGCCATAACCGATCAGCGCCGCCCGGCATCAGAGGCGACTCAGCTGTATGAGGAAACGCCAGAAAGCATCGAAAAACGGGAAAAAATAGCGCTTGCGCGCAAAATGAATGCCCTGACAATGCCGCACCCGGATCGCCGTCCCGATAAAAAAGAGCGCCGTGATTTAATGAAATTTAAACACAGTGGCAATACCTAATTCCTCCATCCCTAAGAGAGATGATGATGACTCAACACGACCAATTACATCGCTACCTGTTTGAAAATCACGCTGTTCGCGGCGAACTGGTAACAGTGTCTGATACCTGGCAACGGATTATGGAGAATCACGATTATCCGCAGCCGGTTAAAAATATTCTTGGTGAACTGCTGGTTGCGACCAGCCTGCTCACCGCAACCCTGAAATTTGATGGTGATATTACTGTTCAGTTGCAGGGTGATGGCCCGATGACTCTGGCAGTGATTAATGGCAACAATAAGCAACAAATGCGTGGCGTTGCTCGCGTACAAGGTGATGTCGCTGATGATGCTTCACTAAAAGATCTTATCGGCAATGGTTATCTGGTTATTACCATTTCCCCGCAGGAAGGTGAACGTTATCAAGGCGTCGTTGGTTTAGAAGGCGATACTCTGGCAGCCTGCCTGGAAGATTATTTTATGCGTTCCGAGCAGCTACCTACCCGTCTGTTTATCCGTACCGGATCGGTGGATGGTAAAGCCGCAGCCGGAGGTATGCTATTGCAGGTGTTACCTGCTCAGGATGCTCAGATTGATGACTTTAACCACCTTGCGACATTAACCGACACTATCAAGGCGGAAGAGTTACTGACACTTCCTGCTAACGATGTCCTGTGGCGGCTGTACCATGAAGAAGAAGTGACGCTTTATGATCCGCAAAGTGTCGTCTTCACCTGTAGCTGCTCACGCGAACGCTGCGCTGCCGCTATCAGAACGCTACCAGACGAGGAAATTGATAATATTCTGGCAGAGGATAGCGAGATTGATATGAACTGTGATTACTGTGGTAGTCACTATGTATTTGATGCAATGGATATTACTGCTATTCGCAATAACGCCTCAGCAGCAGACTCGCAGATTCATTAATCCCCTCTTGTTTAACCGCTTGCTACTGTGCAAGCGGTTAAACTGTGTCATGACTCGATCCAGCTCTCAATAAACCACTCAGTGATTACACCGCGTTTCATTCTGTTTACCATGCATTAACCCTGCTAATCATTCTAAATATCAGCATCGAAAACTGATCTAAATCATTTTTACAGTTTTTTTTACTGCATAATTTTTATGACGTCTAAAATCTATGATGATCATCGCGGCTATACCTCACAAGTATCCCTACAATATGAATCAGAATCGATTAGCTAAGGAGAAGGACAATGCGAGCGAACAAGGTAACCCCGCAGGATCTCAAGGCTTACGGCATTAGTGACGTTATCGAAATTCTTTATAATCCCGATTATGAAACACTACACCGTGAAGAACTCAATCCCGAACTACAAGGTTTTGAACGTGGCCGAGAGACCACGTCAGGTGCAATCGCGGTAGATACCGGCATTTTTACCGGACGATCGCCGAAGGATAAATATATTGTCCGCGATGATACAACCCGCGACACCTTATGGTGGGCGGATAAAGGTAAAGGCAAAAACGATAATAAGCCTCTCTCATCAGAAACTTGGGCACATCTGAAAGGCCTGGTCGCTCAGGAGCTATCAGGTAAGCGTTTATTTATTATTGATGCTTTCTGTGGCGCCAATAGCGATACCCGTCTTGCCGTGCGTTTTATTACCGAAGTGGCCTGGCAGGCTCATTTCGTTAAGAACATGTTTATTCGTCCCACAGATGAAGAGCTACTGACCTTTACACCTGATTTTGTGGTGCTAAACGGAGCTAAATGTACTAATCCGGACTGGAAAGAACAGGGACTTAACTCAGAGAACTTCGTTGCCTTTAATCTCACTGAACGGATGCAGCTTATCGGCGGCACCTGGTATGGCGGCGAGATGAAAAAAGGGATGTTCTCTATCATGAACTACCTGTTACCGCTCAAAGGTATCGCAGCAATGCACTGCTCAGCCAACGTCGGTGAACAAGAAGATGTCGCCGTCTTCTTTGGGCTGTCAGGAACCGGTAAAACAACGTTATCGACCGATCCTAAACGTCGTCTGATTGGCGATGATGAACATGGCTGGGACGATGACGGGGTCTTTAATTTTGAAGGCGGATGTTACGCCAAAACCATTCATCTGTGCGAAGAGGCTGAACCGGATATCTACCATGCCATTCGCCGGGATGCTTTGCTGGAAAACGTCGTGGTACGGGATGATGGTTCCGTCGACTTTGATGATGCCTCAAAAACAGAAAATACCCGTGTCTCTTACCCTATCTATCATATCGATAATATCGTTAAACCGATTTCAAAAGCCGGACACGCGACTAAGGTTATCTTCCTGACGGCAGATGCCTTCGGTGTACTTCCGCCGGTTTCCAGGCTGACTCCGGAACAGACCCAGTATCATTTCCTGTCAGGATTTACGGCAAAATTAGCCGGTACTGAACGGGGTATAACTGAACCCACACCGACTTTTTCAGCTTGTTTTGGCGCAGCGTTCCTAACTCTGCACCCAACGCAGTATGCGGATGTTTTGGTTAAGCGAATGCAGGCCGCCGGAGCCGAGGCCTATTTAGTGAATACCGGCTGGAACGGAACAGGAAAACGGATTTCTATTAAGAACACCCGGGCTATTATTGATGCCATTCTTGACGGTTCTCTGGATGAGGCACCAACAAAACAATTGCCAATATTTAATCTCGCGATTCCTGTTGAACTGGCTGGGGTTGATAGCGATATTCTCGATCCGCGCAAAACTTATAGCTCCCCTGAGTTATGGCAGGATAAAGCGGCTCAACTGGCGAGATTATTTATCGAGAATTTTGATAAATATACCGATACTCCGGCAGGCGCGGCGCTGGTAAAAGTGGGCCCGGAAATCTGACTTTCAGATAAACAAGTGCATTAAAGATTAAGGGTTTATGTATAACATAAACCCTTTTTTGAGACTAAATATCAGGAAGGTGTGCGAGATTCGCTTTTAGCACTTCCCCCGGCAGGTGGGGCAAGTGTACTCACAGGTAAAGGCAGATAGGCCCGTATACGCAACCCTCCACGCTCACTTTTCCCCAGCTCCAGCTGGCCATGATGATTGTCGATAATACGCTGTACAATCGCCAGACCCAGCCCGGTACCGCTAGTACTGCGTGCGCTATCGCCACGAACAAAAGGCTGGAACAAATGTTCAAGCTGGTCCGGTTCGATACCCGGGCCATCATCGTCAACCTGTAACCAGGCGCGGTTCAGTTCACAACCACTACTGACCTTAATCCAGCCATTACCATAGCGGGCAGCATTAACCACCATATTGGCTACCGCACGCTTGATAGAGAGCGGGTTGATATTGATACGCAGCTCGCCCGGTTGCAGGCAAGTTTCGATTTCACGCTCATAACCACTTTCAGCCGCCACGACTTCGCCTAACACACTGTTCAGGTCGGTCATTTCCAGTATCGTTTCCTGACCGGTGCGTAAGTAGTCAATAAACTGCTCAATAATGGCGTTACATTCTTCGATATCTTTATTGATTGATTCAGCAAGATAACCGTCTTCCTGACCCATCATTTCCGTCGCCAGACGAATACGGGTCAGTGGTGTGCGCAGGTCATGACTAACCCCCGCCATCAATAATGTTCTGTCATCAGCCAGTTGTTTTACCCCTGCCGCCATATGGTTAAAAGCCCGGGTGACCGAGCGCACCTCGGAGGCGCCATATTCACGTAATGGAGGAGGAATAATACCTTTACCGACTTTCAATGCAGCATGTTCAAGATCGACCAAGGGTCGGTTCTGAATACGAATAAAGAGCCAGGCCCCGCCGATAGCCAGTAGCATAATTGCCAGCGTATAGCGGAACAGGGGAGAGAAATCACCCTGATGAATCTCCGTCAGGGGAACACGAACCCAGATATTGGGTGACAACCAGGTTTTCAGCCAGACGACGGGAGAGCTCTTGTTGACCTCCACCCGAACTTCCGTCGGCCCACCCAGCTGCTGAGCCATTTGCTGGCTCAGAAACTCATAATGCTGCGCCCAACGCAGGCCAGCGTCTTCCGCCGCCTCGTTGGAATAAAGCGAAATACCGAGTTCACGATAAATCTCACGACGAAATGCCGGGGGCACAACCAGCTGTGTCCCATCCTCAAGCTGTAGCTTGTCAGTCATGAGCATACGTACTTCGTAAGCCAGCACTTTATTGAACTGTTGAAGGCTCGGCAAAATAGCAAAGTTCAACACCACAAGATAAGTGGTCACCAGGCTGACAAACAGCAGAGTGACAATCAGCAGCAAAGTACGAGCAAATGAGCTTCGTGGCGAGAAGCGAACTCTTATCATGCTTTAGCGCCGTCCGGCACAAAGACGTAACCCAGACCCCAGACGGTCTGAATGTAACGTGGATGGGCAGGATCCTCTTCTACCATGCGACGCAGGCGAGAAATTTGCACATCGATAGAACGTTCCATTGCAGAATACTCACGTCCACGTGCCAGATTCATCAGTTTATCTCTGGAGAGTGGCTCACGTGGGTGGGTGACGAGTGCTTTTAAAACGGCAAACTCACCGCTGGTCAGTGGCATAGGCTCATCTTCACGAAACATTTCGCGGGTACCAAGATTCAGCTTAAATTTACCGAAGGAGATAACGGCTTCTTCTTGCGAAGGCGCACCCGGTAATTCGTTCGCCTGACGGCGCAATACTGCGCGGATACGGGCTAACAGCTCACGTGGGTTAAAAGGTTTAGGAATATAATCATCCGCACCGATTTCCAGGCCCACGATACGGTCAACCTCTTCCCCTTTCGCCGTCACCATAATGATAGGCATTGGATTACTCTGACTGCGCAAACGGCGGCAGATGGACAAGCCATCTTCGCCAGGCAACATCAGATCCAGTACCATCAAGTGGAATGACTCGCGAGTCAACAAACGATCCATCTGCTCTGCGTTCGCAACGCTGCGAACCTGGAAGCCTTGCTCCGTGAGATAACGTTCCAGCAGGGCACGCAGTCGCATGTCGTCATCCACAACCAGAATTTTATAATTCTCTTGCATCTTAATACTCCCAAAGGCTAGAACTGTTGAGTGCGTATTCTTAAAAAACTACGTTCATACGACCAGTCAAATCTGGTATATATTCTAGTCGAAATTGTTACAAAGCATATTTAACAATCATTTATCCGTGTGATAGTGCGCAATTTTGACACTTAATTGTCTCTCCCTGTCATTGCATTCCCTTAGCTGTATCGGTTTAAATCACCATATAGGTTTCTTCATTGCAAGGCGAAAAGATGAAAACGCCCCTTATTACCCGTGAAGGTTACGATAAGCTCAAACAAGAGCTGGACTATTTGTGGCGTATTGACCGCCCTGAAGTCACAAAAAAAGTGACTTGGGCAGCAAGCCTTGGCGATCGTAGCGAAAATGCTGATTATCAATACAATAAAAAGCGCCTGCGGGAAATAGACCGCCGAGTGCGTTACCTCACTAAATGCCTTGAACAACTCAAAATCGTTGATTACTCCCCTCAGCAGGAAGGCAAAATCTTCTTTGGCGCCTGGGTCGAAATTGAAAACGACGACGGTAATACGCTGAGTTTTCGCATTGTCGGCTACGATGAGATATTTGGGCGCAGAGACTACATTTCAATAGATTCTCCCATGGCACGTGCACTATTGAAAAAAGAGTGTGGTGACGTGGCGACCGTTCAGACCCCTGCCGGTGAGGCCACCTGGTACGTGAATGACATCCGCTACCTAAAATCAGACGTAGTCTGAATCTTGATACAACAGGGAGAGTTGCTGGAAATTATTGCTATCAGTCCGTATAACTGTCCCTGAATTTTCCGCCCAGGAGTAGATTAAATACCATGATGAATGATTCACTTTGCCGCATTATTGCGGATGAGCTGCGGGCCAGAAACGAACAGGTAGAAGCTGCAGTTCGTTTGCTGGATGAAGGAAATACCGTACCTTTTATCGCTCGCTATCGTAAAGAAGTCACCGGTGGACTGGATGACACCCAATTGCGTCAACTGGAAACCCGTCTGGGCTACTTACGGGAACTGGAAGACCGGCGTAAAGTGATTCTTAAGTCGATTGATGAGCAAGGGAAACTCAGTGAATCACTGGCAAACGCTATCAACAGCACCTTGAGCAAAACGGAACTCGAAGACCTTTACCTGCCCTTCAAACCAAAGCGTCGTACACGCGGACAAATAGCGATTGAAGCCGGGCTGGAACCCTTAGCAGACCTGCTCTGGAATGATGCCTCGCGTTCCCCGGAACAAGAAGCAGCCCAGTATGTGGATGCTGATAAAGGTATTGCTGATACCAAAGCCGCACTGGATGGCGCACGCTATATTCTGATGGAGCGTTTTGCTGAAGATGCTGCCTTGCTGGCAAAAGTACGTGATTATTTATGGAAACAAGCTCACTTCGTCTCCGTAGTCGTCTCAGGCAAAGAAGAGGAAGGCGCAAAGTTCCGTGACTACTTTAATCACCATGAGCCGGTCTCAACCGTTCCCTCCCACCGCGCACTCGCTATGTTTCGTGGCCGTAACGAAAATATACTCCAGCTGTCACTCAATGCCGACCCGCAGTTTGATGAACCACCTCGTGAGAGCTATTGCGAACAACTGATTATCGACCACCTCAAATTACGCTTAAATAACGCCCCGGCAGATAGCTGGCGTCGTGCCGTAGTGAGCTGGACCTGGCGCATTAAAATCCTGATGCATCTTGAAACCGAGTTAATGGGTACGGTGCGCGAACGCGCTGAAGAAGAAGCGATTAACGTTTTCGCACGTAACCTCAGTGATTTACTGATGGCCGCCCCCGCTGGTCTGCGTGCAACTATGGGACTCGATCCTGGCCTGCGTACCGGGGTCAAAGTTGCCGTGGTCGATGCCACAGGTAAACTGGTCGCCACCGATACTATCTATCCTCATACCGGTCAGACGGCTAAAGCGGCGGCGGCCGTTGCCGCATTATGTGAAAAGCACCGTGTAGAATTAGTGGCGATTGGTAACGGAACCGCATCAAGGGAAACAGAGCGTTTCTTCATTGAAGTACAACAGCAGTATCCTGCCATTAGCGGCGCTCAGAAAGTTATCGTCAGTGAAGCGGGTGCATCGGTCTATTCAGCATCAGAACTGGCTGCGCTGGAGTTTCCGGACCTGGACGTTTCGATACGTGGCGCCGTGTCGATTGCCCGTCGTCTGCAAGACCCCCTGGCTGAGCTGGTGAAAATCGATCCGAAATCTATTGGTGTCGGCCAGTATCAGCATGACGTCAGCCAGAGTCAGCTTGCTAAAAAACTCGACGCGGTAGTGGAAGACTGCGTAAACGCCGTCGGCGTTGATCTCAACACCGCTTCAGTTCCTCTGCTGACCCGTGTTGCCGGTCTGACCCGTATGATGGCGCAGAATATTGTGACCTGGCGTGATGAAAATGGTCAGTTCCGTAACCGTCAGCAACTGCTAAAGGTCAGCCGCCTGGGGCCTAAGGCTTTTGAACAGTGTGCGGGCTTCCTGCGTATCAATCACGGAGATAACGCTCTGGATGCGTCAACCGTTCACCCGGAAGCCTATCCGATTGTCGAGCGTATCCTGGCCGCGACTAACCAGGCATTACAGGACTTGATGGGCAATGGCAGTGCGCTGCGGGATTTAAAAGCCAGTCAATTCACCGATGAGCGATTTGGCTTACCAACAGTGACTGATATTATCAAAGAGCTGGAAAAACCGGGTCGCGATCCACGTCCGGAATTTAAAACTGCTCAGTTCGCCGAAGGAATAGAAACCCTCAACGATCTGTTACCGGGAATGGTTCTCGAGGGTGCTGTCACCAACGTCACCAACTTTGGTGCCTTTGTTGATATTGGCGTGCATCAGGACGGACTGGTACATATCTCTTCACTGGCAGACAAGTTTGTCGACGATCCACATAAAGTAGTCAAAGCAGGAGATATCGTTAAAGTCAAAGTGATGGAGGTTGACTTACAACGGAAACGTATCGCTTTGACTATGCGCCTTGATGAGCAGCCAGGTGAGAGTAACAGCCGCCGCTCTTCAGGCCCGAGTGGTCGTGAGCAGAAAAAACCGGCAGCAGCGCCAAGGGGACGCAGTAATACCTCTTCCTCTGCTGGCAACAGTGCTATGGGCGATGCTCTGAGCGCTGCTTTCGGTAAAAAACGCTAAAGTATCCCGCTCCGTCGGCCATCAGGCTGACGGAGCTCCATTCGTAACAACCGCCCTATTTAGTCTCCCTATTATTTCTACCCGCCAGAACCTTTTCTGATAAAAAAACTATTTTTAATACTTCGCGTAGCAGTTATTTTATTTTTGTCACTTCAAAAGTGAAAATAATTAACAGTCAGAAAACAACTTTTTTCATAGCATCAACAACTCGAAATAAAAAAACCATTTTTATATCGGAGTAGCGTAATTTGATATTCATCAAAAAATAATAAGAGTATGAAAAACATCTAAAATTAAAGGTGTAAACGTGAGACAACAAATAAATAAGTAATATTTAACGGACTATTAAAAAAAATATTGCTGATACGAACTATAATAATTATCATTATTAAAGTTGCTTCTCCTTTCCTTCTGACAGATGAATACGCTTTCACGGCGCGATAGAATTCGTCCCTGAATAGGGTTTCTTCACTAAAGAGCATGGCTCTAAGTAGGTCCTCCTATGAAACTGTTACCCAATAGTGCATGGAAAATTACTGGTTTTTCGCGTGAAATTAGCCCGGCCTACCGACAAAAATTATTGTCTCTTGGCATGCTGCCAGGATCGTCTTTTCAGGTAGTACGCGTCGCGCCTTTAGGTGACCCGATACATATCGAAACTCGCCGTATCAGCCTGGTATTACGCCAAAAAGATCTCGCCTTATTGAATCTTGAAGCGCTCTGCTAAAAACCTATTTTTTGATTTGTATCGCAGGTCACATGAATACATTAACTGTTGGTTTAATTGGTAACCCGAACTCGGGTAAAACTACGCTGTTTAACCAGCTCACGGGCTCACGCCAGCGAGTCGGTAACTGGGCAGGAGTCACCGTTGAGCGCAAAGAAGGGCATTTTTCAACGGCTGAGCACCTGGTCACACTGGTCGACTTACCCGGAACCTACTCGCTGACCACCATTTCAGCACAAACCTCGCTCGATGAACAAATTGCCTGCCACTATATCCTCGGCGGTGAAGCTGATGTGTTTATCAACGTTGTCGATGCCTCAAACCTTGAGCGTAACCTCTACCTGACATTACAGCTGCTTGAGCTCGGTCTGCCCTGCGTCGTTGCGCTGAACATGCTTGATATTGCTGAAAAACAAGCGATTACGATCGATATTGAAGCGCTATCTGCCCGTCTTGGTTGCCCGGTTATTCCAATGGTTTCAACCAAAGGCAGCGGAATCGATGCCCTGAAACAGGCGATTGATAAAAAGCTACCGAATCAACAGCCCCATCATGTTCATTACCCTGAAGTACTGTTAACCGAAGCGAGTCTGCTTGCTGGCAGCATGTCTGGTGATATCCCAGAGCACCGTCGTCGCTGGCTGGCCTTACAAATGCTGGAAGGAGATATCTATAGCCACTCTTATGCCGGTAATAGTGAGCAGCAGCTGGCTGAGTCACACCAGCGTGTGAGCGAGACGCTTGATGACCCGGCGCTGATTATTGCCGATGCTCGCTACCAGGCGATTGCCACGCTCTGTGAAGCCGTCAGTAATACTCTTACCGCCAAGCCTAATCATCTGACAGTGATGATGGATAAGATCGTACTTAACCGTTACCTGGGTCTGCCAATATTTTTATTGGTGATGTACTTAATGTTCATCCTGGCTATTAATATCGGTGGTGCTTTACAGCCAATTTTTGATGCAGGTTCAGTTGCCATTTTTATCAATGGTATTCAATGGATTGGCTATACTCTTGGATTCCCGGAATGGTTAACAGTGTTCCTGGCTCAAGGTCTGGGCGGTGGGATCAACACCATACTGCCACTGGTGCCACAAATCGGCATGATGTACCTGTTTCTCTCTTTCCTTGAGGACTCAGGCTATATGGCGCGCGCTGCCTTCGTAATGGATCGCCTGATGCAAGCGCTGGGGCTGCCGGGTAAATCCTTTGTGCCACTGATTGTCGGTTTTGGCTGTAATGTGCCTTCAGTGATGGGTGCCCGTACACTCGATGCACCGCGTGAACGTATCATGACTATCATGATGGCACCCTTTATGTCCTGTGGTGCTCGTCTGGCTATCTTTGCCGTGTTCTCTGCCGCTTTCTTTGGTCAGAAAGGTGCGCTGGTGGTCTTTTCACTCTATATTCTGGGTATTGTGATGGCCATTCTTACCGGTCTGTTACTCAAATATACGATTATGCGTGGGGAAGCCTCACCCTTTGTGATGGAGCTACCGGTCTATCATGTTCCGCATTTAAAAAGTCTGTTATTACAAACCTGGCAGCGTCTGAAAGGTTTTATCTTACGTGCAGGGAAAATCATCATCCTGGTCAGTATCTTTATTGGCGCACTCAATAGCTTTTCGTTTAATGGCCAGGCGGTGGATAATATCAACCAGTCTGCTCTCGCTTCAGTCAGTAAGACCTTAACCCCACTGCTCAATCCGATTGGCGTCAAAGATGATAACTGGCAGGCGACCGTTGGTCTGTTTACCGGCGCAATGGCGAAAGAGGTTGTTGTCGGAACGCTGAATACGCTCTATACCGCTGAAAATATCCAGAACGATGATTTCGACCCTGAGGCCTTCAATTTACTGGATGAGCTGGAAGGTGCAGTCGCTGAAACCTGGGATAGTCTGAAAGATACCTTCAGTCTGAGTGTATTCGCGAACCCTATCGAAGCCAGTAAAGGTGACGGTGAGATGGCAGGTGGAGCAATGGGTACCATGAGCACCAAGTTTGGCAGCGATGCCGCCGCCTACAGTTACCTGATCTTTGTCCTGCTCTATATCCCTTGCATCT
This sequence comes from Klebsiella sp. BIGb0407, assembly GCF_024807845.1. Lineage (GTDB taxonomy): Bacteria > Pseudomonadota > Gammaproteobacteria > Enterobacterales > Enterobacteriaceae > JGM124. Next base: position 371,814 of record NZ_JANUEQ010000005.1, on the reverse strand, counting down.
CCGTGATGGGAGCCATTGCGCGTGAGTCGAGCCGGGGCTGGATGATGTTCTCTGCCCTCTGGGGACTGAACCTCGCCTACTCTTTGTCTACGCTTTACTATCAGGCCGCCACGTTCAGCGAACACCCACGTTACAGCCTTATCTGCATTCTGGCCGTAGTCCTGTTTAACATTGTGCTGATCTATGGTCTGCGTCGTGCTCGTAGCCGCGTTGATATTTCACTACAACCAACAGGTAAGCTGCCCGAATCATGCTGCGCTAAACGTTCTGGTGATTGTCATTAAGGAGAAAACGGATGGCAACTTTAGTCGATATTCGTAATACCCTGGCACTGCAAGGCCGCCTTGAAGCCAGCCAGCTCAGTCACCAACTTACCATGCCACTGCCGATGGTGATGGCGATGCTGATGCGTCTGGAAGATATGGGCAAAGCAAAGCGTATTACCGAAGATGCTAATAGCTGTCTGAGCGGTAGCTGCAAGGGTTGCCCTGAGGGGCAAAATTGCAGTAAAGAGTTATGGACCCTGCGCCAGTAATAGATGAAAAAGCTGAGTTTAACGTCCGTTAAACTCAGCTAATCCATATGACATAAGATATAAAACCCGCAAATTAATAACCCACCTAATCATTATTAATCTTGAGTAAAACCTCACTCCACAAAGATGCAGAGCCCCTCTTTTGAAGGGCATCAAAATAACGCTCTGCCGACCAGAGTTAATAAATTTAAACGGTTCATCACTTCCCGGGCATTTAATTATGCTGTCAAACCGGGATATTTTTTAGCAGCTCGGTTTAAACCAGCTAAAATAGGAATATTCGCGTATTTTACGAAAGTAGCACCCTGGCATCACGGAAATGGAGATCATAATGAAGATAATATTTGGGGCGATGATGGCGGCAATCCTGCTAAGCTCCCCACTGGTTCAAGCAGAACCTGCCAATAAAGTTATCGGCGGCTGGACCTGTGAAGACTTTGTTGCGCTTCAAGAGTCTTCCCGCCCGGTCGCGGTCGGTTACGCTAGCGCACTTACATCTAAAGATAAGTCTGGTCAGACTGTACTAAATGTTAAAGATATCGAAACGCTGACACCCGAAATCTACCAGGCCTGCTCAAAAAAACCTCAGCATAGCTTCATCGAGGTCGTTTCGCAGGAATGGGACAAATTTAAACAACATCTTTAAACGGGATATATACGATGAAAAAACTTTCAGGTAGCAAAATTTCAGCCTTGCTGGGTGGACTAACTTTCCTGGCGCTGTCCAACTCAAGTGCGGCATTTGCAGCAGATAAAGTGACTCCAGAAGATATGACTTGTCTGGAGTTTATCAACTTGGATCCTCAGGCAATGCTGCCGGTCGCCTTCTGGATGCAGCATCAAGAAACGATTTATAAGGGCGGCGATACCGTTTCTCTGACAGAAACCGATACCACCAGCATTCCTCAGTTACTTGAACTCTGTAAGAAAAACCCGCAAGAGAAGCTCTACAGCTTTAAAGGTAAATTAGCTAAATAGATCTGACTTGCGGTGTGATGAGGTCGCGACGGTATATCGCGGCCTCAATACTGTTATTTTTCGTATGCGACCTGAAGACTCTCACCCAAACTCACCAGTAGCTGACAAAAAATTTCCGTATGCGAGATAAAAGGTGCATGAGCCGCTTTCGGTACAATATGCGAGACACTATCTGGCCACTGCTCATCCAGTAATTCGACAATTTTACGCGGCACCAGACCATCCAGTTGCCCGTAAATCCGCCAGTGTGGCATTTCCAGAGTGGCTAATGGATCCCGTAAGTCGGTAGTTTTCAGGATCTGCAGCCCGCCATTCAGCACTTCAATACTTGGTATCGGCTGCTCCAGTACCACTGACCTCAGTAAACGTGCATCCTGCCGGGCATGTTCTGTCCCTAAGGTTTGCAGCGCGAGGAACCGCTCTACTGTTTTCTGAAAATCAACGCTGAGCATATGCTGAAACCCGGAAAGGACATCGGGTTTAATACCCGGCCAGGTTTCTTTTGCAGTAAAGCAAGGTGAAGATGACACGCTAACTAAGGCCTGTACTCGCTCAGGGTGCGTCAAGGCTATCTGCCCTGCCACTAACCCACCCAGACTCCAGCCCAGCCAGATAGCGTGCTCAGGAGCCTCAGGGGCAGCAAGAACTTGCTCTGCCATCTGTTCCAGACTGAGCTCACCAAACCCATGGCTGCGACCATAACCCGGCAGATCAACTCTATGGAGGCGAAAGTGCGTACTGAGTTCCGGGATAATGTTATGCCAGACTTCAGCATTCAGGCCCCAGCCGTGTAACAGCACAAGATCAATCTTTCCTTCACCTTCAGTCTGCCACCACAGCGTACTCATCATTTATTGTCTCAGTTTGATTATCATGGAAGATATTATGCTAACAATCCCGGGCCGCTGCTGGCTATGTCATTTATTCCTTGCCAGCCCTTCATGGGGGTTTTGTTCGCGCTGTAGCGCCATATTCCCTCCTCCATTGTCTGTCTGCCCCCAGTGCGGGCTACCGGCATTAAGTGAGCGTTTATCTTGTGGACGTTGCCTGTTACAACCTCCCGACTGGGACAGGTTAATTTATGTGGCGGATTATCAGCCACCGTTACGCGGTTTGATTCACGATTTAAAATTTAACGCCACCCCCGCTCTGGCACCGGCCCTGGCCCGTCTGCTCCTACTGAGTATTTTACATGCCAGGCGTGAACATCAGCTCAGGCTACCCGACATAGTACTGAGCGTTCCGCTACATCATCGTCGCATACTCTGGAGGGGCTATAACCAAAGCGCACTTATTGCTACATCCCTCTCCCGCTGGTTGGGCTGTCGCTACGAACACCAGGCTGTACGCCGTATACAGGCCCGATCTGCACAGCATCAGTTGAGCGCAAAACAACGTCAATCGAATCTGAAAGGCGCGTTCAGAGTTGAAATCCCCGTCACGGGTCTCCATATCGCTTTAGTGGATGATGTCGTGACGACGGGTAACACTGTTGCAGAGATAGCCCGCTTACTCAAAAAGCAGGGCGCGGCGACTGTCCAGGTATGGTGCCTGTGTCGAACCTTGTAGACCCTCGATGATGGGCGTATTATGACCGACTGTAATAGTCAACTATTGAGCAATCGCTATGATCCGTATTTCCGATGCTGCACAATCCCACTTTGCCAAATTACTGGCAAATCAGGAAGAAGGTACGCAAATTCGCGTATTTGTCATTAATCCTGGCACCCCGAGCGCGGAGTGTGGTGTGTCTTATTGCCCGCCGGATGCGGTTGAAGCGAGCGACACTGCATTACCGTTTGAACAATTAACCGCTTACGTGGATGAACTGAGCGCACCTTATCTTGATGATGCTGAAATTGATTTTGTGACCGACCAGCTGGGTTCACAACTGACGCTGAAAGCGCCCAATGCCAAGATGCGTAAAGTGGCTGACGATGCCTCGCTGATAGAGCGCGTCGAATATACTCTTCAGGCAACCATCAACCCACAGCTGGCAGGTCACGGTGGTAAAGTGACTTTGATGGAAATCACTGATGACGGCCTTGCTATTTTACAATTTGGTGGCGGCTGTAACGGCTGTTCAATGGTCGATGTGACCCTGAAAGAAGGGATCGAAAAGCAGCTGCTGAATGAGTTCCCTGAACTGAAAGGCGTACGTGACTTAACAGAGCACCAGCGCGGCGAGCACTCCTACTACTAGGTTGTGCTGATATATTGAGGGAGCGAACGGATGTTCGCTCCTTGTATTTTACTTATCTGAACTATTTAATACCCTGGCCCCATACTGCTTTCTGAGTCAGGTATTGATTTATCCACTGCTCGATGCGGATCTGCTGTTGTTTGTGTAACCGCATGCCCAGTTTAGTCCTGCGCCAGATAGCATCTTCCGCACAACGAACCCATTCGTGGTCAACTAAATAACGCAATTCTGCTTCGTACAATCCACGACCAAAATATTCGCCCAGTCTGGCCGCATGGTTAGCATTTCCCAGTATCTGCTCGCTTTTGGTTCCGTAAGTGTGTGCCAGACGGTAAGCCAGAGACTCGCTGATCCAGTCATAGCGGCGACGCAGAACCGTGACGTAGTCATCACAGGAACAACCCATATCCCCACCTGGTAAACGACTCGTTTTCGTCCAGGCTGCACCGCTTTCAGGATAATATTGATGCAGTTTATCCAGCGCATGTTCTGCCAGTTTACGATAGGTAGTCAGCTTACCGCCAAACACCGACAGTAAAGGAGCCTTGCCATTATCATCCTGAATATCCAGGGTGTAATCGCGCGTCACGTTCTGCAGTGAGTCTGACTCATCGTCACACAGAGGACGTACCCCTGAATAAGTCCAGACGATATTCTTTTCACTCAGCTGCTTTTTAAAATTAGCATTGTAAACCTGGAGTAAATAGTCAATTTCAGACTGATCAATAGTGACGACCTGCGGATCACCGTGGTATTCCACATCAGTGGTACCAATAATGGAAAAATCATTCAGCCACGGAATGACAAATACGATTCGTTTATCTTCGTTCTGCAGAATATAGGCCTGCTTCTGCCGATGAACACGCGGAACAACAATGTGGCTGCCTTTAGTCAGGCGAATGTTGTAAGGCGATTTCAGACCTAAGCCTTCATCGAAAAAGCTTTTTACCCAAGGGCCGGCAGCATTGACCAGCCCTTTTGCGTGCCAGCGGAACTGTTCGCCGCTATCAACATCTTCCGCTTCAACCACCCAGTGTCCGTCTTCACGCCAGGCTTTGGTCACACGAGTACGGGTTTTTACTTCTCCGCCTTTTTGTATCACCATTTGCGCATTCGCCAGTACCAGGCGAGCATCATCAACCCAGCAATCCGAATATTCGAAACCGCGTGTTATTTCAGGTATCAAAACTGAATCCTGACCAAAGCGCACATCTTTAGAACCAGCAAGACTCTGGCGTTTACCTAAATTATCGTAGAGATAAAGACCAATACGAATCATCCACGCCGGGCGAAGGTGTGGCCGATGGGGCAGGCGGAAGCGCATCGGGAAAGCAAGATGGGGGGCCATGTTTAACAGCACTTCACGCTCAGCAAGTGCTTCTTTTACCAGACGAAACTTATAATGCTCCAGGTAGCGTAAACCACCATGAATCAGCTTAGAACTAGCAGATGAAGTGGCACAAGCTAAATCATTTTTTTCCAGCATTAACACGGAGAGCCCACGACCAGCAGCATCTGCTGCTATCCCTGCACCGTTAATCCCCCCGCCAATGACAATAAGATCTTTTATTTCCATGCCGCCCCCAAATCTTTCGATAAGAACCATAAACACTCAATATCGCTCATAATAGCAATACTGAACGAACTTAGATAATGAAAAATATTCTGTGTGAGATCGATGGCACAATGACGATAATACCAGCATGTAAAAGCGTTATGCCTTAATATAGCCGTCATAGGTCAGGCTACAGGAGACTGGATTTTCCCAGTCACTGACGAGAGTCGGATCCCGGGTTCCTGCAACTGGAAATGTTGGGACTAAGCCTGTTATTCACTTTTTATTTATGAGCTTACTATGGATCAATTTGAATGTATTAGTCTGGAAAACGCGCACCAGAAGTTGCAGCACAAACAGGCTGTATTAGTCGATATTCGTGACCCACAAAGCTTTGCGCTCGGCCATACTCCCGGGGCATATCACCTTACCAATGACACCCTGGTTGAGTTTATGCAGCAGAACGAATTTGATGTACCGGTGATGGTGATGTGTTACCACGGTAATAGCAGCAAAGGTGCTGCCCAGTATTTGCTGCAACAAGGCTATGAACAAGTGTATAGCATTGATGGTGGGTTTGATGGCTGGCATCGTCAATTTCCGGCAGAAGTCGACAGCCATGTTTAATACTCCCGGCTATAGCGTCTAATCGTTATGCTGCCTACTCAGGCTACACACTCATGATAATGATCACCTCATTCGCTAATCCGCGTATCGCGCAGGCTTTTGTCGACTATATAGCAACTCAAGGTATTACACTGACTATTCAGCAGCATACACAAACCGATATCTGGCTGGCTGACGTGAGTAAAGAGCTACAAGTCCGTGAACAATTAAAACAGTTTCTGGCTAATCCAGCCGACCCGCGCTATCAGGCTGCAAGCTGGAGTACCGGGCAAAGTAACGTAGGTTTTAGCTATAAGCGTTATCCTTTTTTCGCCACTCTGATTTCACGAGCAGGCCCGTTCACCCTGCTAGTTATGGCGGCTTGTGCAATACTGTTTGTCGTTATCAGTCTTACCGGCTACCAGTCGCTGCTATATGCACTCGGCTGGCCGATTACCCCTGAACAGCATTATCAAGTCTGGCGTTATTTCAGCCATTCTTTACTTCAGTTCTCCGCACTACAACTGGTATTTAACTTGTTATGGTGGTGGTACCTGGGCGGCGCTCTGGAGAAATGTCTGGGGACCGGGAAACTCATTACCCTGACGCTTATCGCTTCCCTGCTCAGTGGCTTTATGCAAACCGCCTTTGCCGGCCCACTGTTTGGTGGTCTGTCGGGTACAGTATTTGCACTGATGGGCTATGTCTGGTTACGCGGGCAAAGAGAACCTGAGGGCGGTCTGCAAATGCAGCGCGGGTTACTGATATTCGCGGTTATTTGGTTAGTGATAGAATATTTTACTCAGTCCGTTGTATTACCAGCACACCTGACCGGTTTCCTGGTCGGACTGGCAATGGCACTGGGTGACACCCTGAATTTGCGAAAACGAAAATAACAACGACGGAGTTGATTGTGAAGCAAACACAACGTCATGACGCGATTATTGAACGGGTGAAACAGCAAGGTTATGTCAGTACCGAAGAACTGGTAGAACAATTTGCCGTTAGCCCACAAACCATTCGCCGTGACCTGAATGATTTAGCCAATCAGAATATGATTTTGCGCCATCATGGTGGCGCAGCCCTGGCTTTGCCTTCGAGTTCAGTTAATACGCCCTGGCATGACAGAAAAGCCACACAAACAGCTGAGAAGGCGCGCATTGCTCAGTGTGTCGCCAGTCATATTCCCGATGGCGCTACCTTATTTATTGATATAGGTACCACGCCAGAAGCGGTTGCCCATGCTCTGCTGGGCCACAATAACCTGCGCATTGTTACCAACAATATGAATGTGGCGACAACCCTGATGGTCAAGGAGGATTTCCGAATCATTCTTGCTGGAGGGGAATTACGGAGTCGTGACGGCGGGATTATTGGCGAAGCGACGCTCGACTTTATCTCTCAGTTTCGCCTCGATTTCGGCATTCTGGGGATCAGCGGTATCGACAGCGACGGCTCACTGCTCGAGTTCGATTATCATGAGGTTCGTACTAAGCGCGCTATTATTGAAAATTCACGCAGTGTTCTTCTGGTGGTGGATCACTCGAAGTTTGGTCGTAATGCGATGGTGAATCTTGGCAGTATCAATCTGGTTGATGCCATTTACACTGATGCAATGCCACCCGCGGATATTATGCAGGTCATCAAAGATAATAATATTCAGCTGGAACTGTGCTGATGGTTCACCCTCCCGTTACCGGGAGGGTGAACAAGTGACTATAATTTCACAGGTTTGATATGCCAGATATCATCGGCATATTCCTGAATCGTTCTGTCCGATGAGAAATAGCCCATATTAGCAATATTGTTCAAGGCACGCGTCGTCCAGACCTCAGGCTGTTTATAAAGCTTATCAACTTCCTCCTGACATTCAATATAGCTCCGGTAATCCGCCAGAACCTGATAGTGATCGCCGAAGTTAATCAGTGAGTCCACCAGATCACGATAGCGTCCTGGTTCATCAGGGCTAAAGGTTCCGGTCGCGATTTGCGTAAGTACCTGACGCAATTCTTCATCCTGTTCGTAGTATTCACGCGGGTTATACCCTTGACGGCGCAGCTCATCAACTTCATCGGAAGTGTGACCAAAGATAAAGATATTCTCTTCCCCAACATGTTCACGGATCTCGATATTTGCCCCATCCAGGGTCCCGATAGTCAGGGCACCGTTTACAGCAAATTTCATATTACTGGTGCCCGATGCTTCGGTACCCGCCAGTGAGATCTGTTCAGACAGGTCAGCGGCTGGAATGATAAGCTGCGCCAGACTCACACTGTAGTTAGGAATAAAGACCACTTTCAACTTATCTTTGACCTGCGGATCGTTATTCACGATAGTCGCCACATCATTGATTAAATGAATGATATGTTTCGCCATATAGTAGGCAGAGGCGGCTTTACCGGCAAAAATATTGACGCGTGGAGTCCAGTCCGCACCTGGGTCGGCCTTAATGCGGTTATAGCGAGTGATGATATGCAACACATTCATCAGCTGCCGCTTGTACTCATGAATACGCTTGATTTGAACATCAAACATCGCTTTTGGATTCACGATGACATCCAGGTTTTGAGCAATGTAAATTGCAAGCCGCTTTTTATTCTCTAACTTGGCTTTTCTGACATCCTCATGTAATTGCGGGAAGTCGATATACTCCTTCAGTCCACTGAGTAAGTTGAGATCGGTCCGCCAGTTATGACCGATAGTTTTATCCAGTACTGAGGAAAGTGAAGGGTTAGCTAATGCCAGCCAGCGACGAGGCGTAATACCATTGGTCTTATTGCAAAAACGGTTCGGGAAAATTTTGTGGAAATCCGCAAATAATGACTGAACCATCAGGTTCGAGTGGAGTGCCGAGACACCATTCACTTTATGGCTGGCCACTACCGCTAACCATGCCATACGCACCCGACGCTCACTACCTTCCTCGATAATAGAGGTACGGCGCAGTAGCTCATTGTCCTCAGGGAACTGGCTCTGTACATTTTTCAGGAAGTAATCGTTAATTTCGAAGATTATCTGCAAGTGACGCGGGAGAATTCTGCCCAGCATATCAACAGGCCAGGTTTCCAGCGCTTCAGCCATCAATGTATGGTTGGTATAGGAGAAGACCTGACAGACTGTCTCAAACGCATCCTGCCACTTAAACTTATGCTCATCGATAAGCAGTCGCATCAGTTCAGGAATCGATAACACCGGATGGGTATCGTTAAGGTGGATAGCGATTTTATCTGCCAGATTATCAAAGGTTTTATGTAGAGCATAATGACGGGATAAAATATCCTGAACCGTCGCAGAGACCAGGAAGTATTCCTGACGTAACCGTAGCTCACGCCCGGAGTGGGTTGAGTCATCGGGATAAAGTACCCGGGAGACGTTTTCGGAGTGGTTTTTGTCTTCAACTGCCGCAAAGTAATCGCCCTGGTTAAATTTGCCCAGATTAATCTCTTTACTAGCCTGGGCACTCCACAGACGAAGCGTATTGGTGGCATCAGTGTCATAACCCGGAACGATTTGGTCGTAGGCAACAGCCAGGATCTCTTCTGTTTCCAGCCATTTTACACGCGCGCCTTCCAATTGCAGGCGGCCGCCAAAACGAACAGCATAGCGTGTACTGTATCGCTTGAACTCCCAGGGAGCACCATACTCCAGCCAGTAGTCCGGAGACTCTTTCTGACGACCATCAACAATGCTTTGTTTAAACATGCCGTAGTCATAGCGAATACCGTAGCCTCGTGCTGGCAGTCCAAGGGTCGCCAGTGAATCCAGGAAACACGCCGCCAGGCGGCCCAGACCACCATTGCCTAAACCGGGATCGTTTTCTTCGTCGATAAGCTCTTCAAGCGAAAGTCCCATCTCTTCGAGGGCACTATTCACTTCGTCATAAATCCCTAGCGATAACAGGGCATTTGATAGTGAACGACCAATCAGGAACTCCATCGACAGGTAGTAAACCTGACGTACTTCTTGTGACAGTTCAGCTCGGGTCGATTTCAGTAAACGTTCAACCAGTCGGTCACGTACTGCATATAAGGTTGCATTCAGCCATTCATGTTTGTTGGCAATAGCCGGATCTTTTCCCAGCATGAACATCAATTTATAGGCAATTGAATGCTTCAATGCCTCACTGTTTGAGGCCGGTGGAGAAAAAGTTAAGCGAGGATTCATTATGACGATTCCTGTTAGGTGTACACCTACATTAGACGTTGATAAAGGCCGCGATAAGACCGCGCTGCAACTTGCCAGCTAAAATCCATGCTCATGGCCTGGCGCTGGACAAAACGCCATAGCGCCGGGCGAGACCACAGAACGAAAGCACGTCGAATTGCACACATTAAAGAGTTCACATCGCTGTCCGGGAAGACAAACCCGGTGGCAGTCCCTTCTGAAAGATTTTCCAGCGAAGTATCAAAAACAGTATCAGCCAGCCCGCCAGTATGACGAACCAGCGGTAAGGTGCCGTATTTCAGGCCATAGAGTTGAGTGAGCCCGCAAGGCTCAAAACGGCTGGGCACCAGAATCACATCAGCACCAGCAATAAGACGGTGGGAAAATGCTTCATGGTAGCCAATCTGCACTCCAACCTGTTGTGGGTATTGCGCAGCCGCGGCCAGGAACCCTTCCTGTAACACGGCATCACCCGCTCCCAGTAGTGCCAGTTGCCCGCCTTTTGCGAGTATATCTGGCAAAGCCTCCAGCAGTAAATCCAGCCCTTTTTGTGGCGTTAAACGGCTGACAACAGTAAACAATAACGCTTTAGGATTAACCGTCAGTCCCATAGAAATCTGAAGCTGTCGTTTGTTTTCTGCTTTCCCAGCTAATTTTTCATGGTCATAGCTGGCAGGCAGTAATTCATCAGCAGCGGGATTCCATATTTTATCATCGACCCCATTGAGAATACCGGATAGCCGCCCCTCGGCCTGACGCTGACGTAACAGCCCTTCCATACCATAAGCAAAATTAGGATCGGTGATTTCACGCGCATAAGTCGGACTAACAGCGGTGATATGCGAGGCGTAATAGAGCCCGGCTTTTAAGAAGGATATCTGGCCATAGAATTCCAGCCCATTAATATCAAAAAAGGATGCAGGCAGCTCAATATCACGCATATGGTGTGCATAATAAAGCCCCTGGTACGCCAGGTTATGTACCGTAAACACCGACTTCGCTGGGCGTCCACGCACTTCCAGATAGGCAGGCGTTAATCCTGCATGCCAGTCATGAGAATGGACGACCTCAGGTCGCCAGTAAGGATCGAGCCCGCAAGCCATTTCCGCACCGACCCAGCCCAATAGCGCAAAACGTATTACGTTGTCGGAATAAGCGTACTGATTCTCGTCATGATAGGGACTGCCCGGACGCGAATAAAGATGCGGGGCGTCTATCAGGTAAACACCTATCCCATTGAAATATCCGTAAAGCAAACGGATATGACCCGCAAAGGTGTCTCGCTGGGCAACAACTTGCTTGTCACGCACTCCAGCAAGAATATCCGGAAAAGCAGGCAGTAATATGCGGACATCACAACCATCGGCGATTTGTGCTGCTGGCAATGCACCCAGTACATCTGCCAGCCCCCCTGTTTTGAGCAGTGGGTACATTTCGGAACTAACATGTAAGACCTGCATTCTCACTCCAGTATTCATCGCTATGTTGTTGGCTTCCCTGCCATCTGACAAAAACGGCATCTCGCTGATAGCGTGTTAATCCTTAAGCCGTCTCAGCATCTCACGAGTAATCAGTACAATGCCCTCTTCTGAACGATAGAAACGCTGGGCATCCTCGACCGCATTTTCTCCGACCACCATTCCCTCAGGAATAACACAGGCCCGGTCGATAATGCAGCGACGCAAACGGCAAGAACGGCCGATCACCACATCAGGTAATAAAATTGAGCTATCAATATTACAAAATGAGTTCACGCGAACACGCGAGAACAGTATTGACTGTGCAACCACTGAGCCAGAGATAATACAGCCCCCTGCTACCAGGGAGTTCAGCGTCATGCCGTGACTGCCTGAACGGTCCTGAACAAATTTAGCCGGTGGCAAAGATTCACTGTAGGTGCGGATCGGCCACTCCTGGTCATACATATCCAGCTCTGGCGTCACCGAGGCGAGGTCAAGATTGGCTTTCCAGTAAGCTTCAAGCGTTCCGACATCACGCCAGTAAGGTTCCGCATTTTGATCTGACTGAACGCAAGAGAGAGTAAAGGAATGCGCGTAGGCCTCACCAGACTGGGTTACTTTAGGGATAATATCTTTACCGAAATCATGGCTGGAGTTTTCATCGAGGTCATCCTCTTCAAGGAGCTTAAAGAGGTAATCGGCATCGAAGACATAAATCCCCATACTGGCGAGCGACTTGGTCTCATCACCAGGCATCGTCGGTGGATGTTCAGGTTTTTCAACAAAATCGATAATTTTCGAGGTTTCATCGACGGCCATAACCCCAAGCGCTGAGGCTTCTTCAACCGGCACCGGAATACAAGCAACCGAGCAGCGCGCACCTTTTTCGACATGGTCAAGCAGCATGCGGGAGTAATCTTGTTTGTAGACATGATCGCCTGCCAGAATGACAATATACTTTGCCGAATAGCGACGAATGACGTCCAGATTCTGAGTCACCGCATCTGCGGTGCCGCGATACCAGTTTTCACCGCCTACACGCTGCTGCGCAGGCAGCAAGTCGACAAACTCATTCATCTCTTCACTAAAGAAGGACCAGGCGCGCTGGATATGTTTAACCAGGGTGTGGGACTGATACTGGGTAATGACCCCAATACGTCGGATACCCGAGTTAAGGCAGTTGGAGAGTGCAAAATCGATAATACGGAACTTGCCGCCAAAGTGGACGGCGGGTTTAGCGCGCGTGGTAGTCAGGTCTTTAAGCCTGGTTCCTCGGCCACCAGCCAGAATTAATGCAACAGACTGAATTGGCAGCTGGCGCGCCAACATTAACGGGTCCTTTTTCTCAAATCTTACCATGATCTTTTCTCCTTTCATGACCGTTGCAATACACATACGCCCTGTGCAGGACACTGCCATGAAGTCATTACAGCCCGATTATCTTTTCCAGCAAATGGAGAGACGGCATACCACTCCCCCTCAGCCAGGGTCATATCCGCAACATCATCCGTCGCGTTAATAAGCAAAAGCCACCGAGACGATAACTGGATTTGTAAACAACGCATCCCGCTATTCCACTCATCAATGGCTAAAGGTTGTCCTGCGTGATTAAGCCAGCGCACTTGCCCGTCACCTTCATCCCACCACTGGTTATCAGCAAGTGCCGCCACCTCTTTGCGAAGATGAATCAGTGCCGCAGTAAAATCTGTTAATCCACCGTCGTCTGCCGTCCAGTCCAGCCAGGTCAGTTCATTATTCTGGCAATAAGCATTGTTATTACCTTGCTGGCTATGGCCTCGTTCATCACCGGCTAATAGCATGGGTGTGCCCTGAGACAGTAACAGGGTGGTCAGTAATGCCTGGATACTACGCAGACGTCTGTCATCAATGGTTTTGTCGGCATCCAGACCTTCTGTACCGTGGTTATAACTATAGTTGTTGCCGCTTCCATCACGGTTATTCTCACCGTTAGCGTGATTATGTTTTTGGTCGAAGCTCACACAATCACGTAAAGTGAACCCATCATGTGCAGTAATGAGATTGATTGTGTTGGAAGGGTGTTTATCGCCACGCCGATAGAGATCGCTTGAGCCAGCAAAACGACGAGCGAACTCACCGCAAGAAAGATTATGCTGTAACCAAAAGCGTCTCATTTCGTCACGATAATGGTCATTCCACTCAGCGAAATGAGACGGGAAATTACCTACCTGATAACCACCAGGTCCGATATCCCAAGGCTCAGCAATACATTTGATTGCTGCCAGGCAAGGGTCGTTTTTAATCGCTTCAAATAGCGGGGCATCGGGGCGAAATTCGGGCGTCCGTCCTAATACCGTCGCAAGGTCAAAACGAAAACCATCGACATGAAAACTCTCAACCCAGTAACGCAAGCAGTCGATGACCTGGGCCATAACAGCCGGATGACTTAAATTGAGCGTATTGCCACAGCCCGTCCAATTCTGGTAATCGCCATTGTCCATTAACCAGTAGTAGCTGCGGTTATCAATGCCACGGAATGACAGGGTCGGGCCTTCGTGGTCCAGCTCAGCACTGTGGTTAAACACCACGTCGAGGAGCACTTCAATACCCGCTTTATGTAAGGCTTTAATCGCTCCACGCAGTTCATTCGCAGCGAGATCAGAATTACCCCCGACAGAATAGGAAGCCGAGGCGGCATAAAAAGCACGTGGATTGTAGCCCCAGTAGTTTTGCAGCCCCAGGGTTGCCAGACGAGGCTCAGTGACAAAATCAGCCACGGGCATCAACTCGATAGCCGTAATACCCAGACGTTTAAAATAGGCAATCATTACCGGGTGGCCGAGCGCGGCATAAGTTCCACGTAAGGCTTCAGGAATATCAGGATGAAGGTTAGTCAGTCCTCGAACATGGGCTTCATAGATAACCGTCTTACCCCATGGGGTCGCAGGATGTTTATCATCCTGCCAGTCAAAATTCTCTTCAACCACAACTGACTTGGCCATCCAGAGCGCACTATCCTGCGGATCAGGACTTTCACCGTCGTCATGGAAAGAAGGATGATTTTCAACACCCCCCACCACCTGACGAGTGCAAGGATCCAGCAGCAACTTGGCAGGATTAAAGCGTTCACCACGGGCTAATGACCAAGGGCCATATACGCGATAGCCGTAGCGCTGACCTGGTGTGATATCTGGCAAATAACCATGCCAGATATCACCGCTACGTGCGGTCAAACAATAGCGCTGCTCATTGCCTTCGCTGTCAAATAAACATAACTCAACCTTTTCAGCCCCGGCAGAAAACAAGGTAAAGTTCACCCCCTTGCCATCATAAGAGGAGCCGTAAGGTGCGGAGTTACCGTCTGAAAGCACTGTCATTGCGCCTCCCGAACCAGCCAGATAGTAGACAGCGGCGGTAAGGTCAGACTTAAAGAGTGATTGCGAGAGTGGCTGGCTATTTCGTCACTTTCAATAATGCCTTGATTGCCGCTATTACTGCCCTGGTAATACATCGAGTCAGTGTTCAGTATTTCGCGCCAGCGTCCCGGTAGGTTGATCCCAAAACGATATTGATTACGAGGAACTGGAGTAAAATTACTGGCAACAATGACTTCATTACCTTTTGAATCGCGACGTACAAAAATAAACACTGAGTTCGCGAAATCATCCACGACCAGCCACTCAAAACCGGCCTCGTTGAAATCCAGCTCATACATCGGAGCATGGTCGCGATAGCAATGATTAAGGTCACGTACCAGACGCTGAACCCCGTTATGCCAGTTATCATCGCCTTCAAGTAAGTGCCAGTCCAGGCTAGCGTCGTGGTTCCATTCGCGCCCCTGGGCAAACTCATTACCCATAAACAGTAATTTTTTTCCGGGAAATGCCCACATCCAGCCATAGTAAGCACGTAAATTGGCAAATTTCTGCCAGGCATCACCCGGCATACGATCGAGAATCGATTTTTTACCGTGCACCACTTCATCATGTGACAGAGGCAGGACAAAATTTTCGGTGCCGTTATACAGCATGCCGAAAGTCATGTTGTTGTGATGATGCTGGCGATAAATCGGATCCAGTTTCATATAGTCAAGGGTGTCGTGCATCCAGCCCAGGTTCCATTTAAACCAGAAACCGAGACCGCCTGTGCTCGGTGGTCGGGAGACACCAGGGAAATCAGTCGACTCTTCCGCCATCGTTACGGCACCCGGCGCTTGCTCGCCAATCACCCGGTTGGTGGTACGTAAAAACTCAATCGCTTCGAGATTTTCGCGGCCACCAAACTCATTAGGCACCCACTCACCTTCTTTACGGCTGTAGTCGCGATAAATCATCGAAGCGACGGCATCAACGCGTAAGCCATCAATACCAAAACGCTCAATCCAGTACAGTGCATTACCGGCCAGATAGTTACTGACTTCATGACGCCCGTAGTTATAAATCAGCGTATCCCAGTCCTGATGACGCCCTTCACGCGGATCGCTGTACTCATAGAGAGCGGTTCCGTCAAACAGTGCCAGCCCTGTTTCGTCAGTCGGGAAATGACCCGGAACCCAGTCCAGTAAGACATTCAGCCCTGCGGCATGCGCTGCATTAACAAAATAGAGGAAATCATCGCGAGTGCCAAAACGCCGGGTTGGCGCATAGATACCCTGCGGCTGATAGCCCCAGCTACCATCAAAGGGATGTTCGTTAATAGGGAGTAGTTCAAGATGGGTAAAGCCCATCTCTTTAACATAAGGGATCAGTTGGTCTGCCAGCTCGCGATAGCTCAGCCAGAAATTATTATCGGTATGACGACGCCAGGAACCCAGATGCACTTCATAGATAGAAATAGGCTGGTCGAAATTATTGGCTTGCTGACGCTCCGGGCTTAATACGGTTTTTTCCGGGAGACCGCAAATAACTGATGCGGTTTCAGGCCGCATTTGCGATTCAAGAGCGTAGGGATCAGCTTTGACACGTAGCTGCCCGTGAATATCAAGCAACTCAAATTTATATAAATGCCCATGCTCTACGCCGGGAATAAATAGCTCCCAGATGCCGCTCTCTTTACGTAAACGCATGGGATTTCGACGACCATCCCAGAAATTAAACTCACCGACTACGGATACCCTTTGTGCATTAGGTGCCCATACTGAGAACCGCGTACCAGAAACATCATCCATCGTCAGGGGATGAGCACCTAAACTTTCATAGGGACGTAAGTGGGTACCTTCAGATAACAGCCAGCTATCCAGCTCTTGGATCAGGGTGCCAAAACGGTAAGGATCATCAATTTGCACCTCCTGACCAAACCAGGTCACCGTGAGCTGATAACGAAAAAGATTTTTACGTCTGGGGATCACGCCGCAGAAGAAACCGCGGGTATCAATACACTCCAGTTTGGCGACTTTTCGCCCGGTTTTAGTATCCGTCACCCAAACATCGGTGGCATCAGGTAATAGAGCGCGAACCTCAATCCCTGCTACTGTTTTATGCATGCCCAGCAAAGAAAATGGGTCTGCAAAATGTCCTATAATCAGCGCATCAATCACGTCTTTCTCTGGCAAAACTGACATTGCACATCTCCCTGTTAATTTGCATCGTGTAAACAGCCATGTTCATTGTGCATATCGACATGACACTGATATTGACGGTGGCGAAAAATCGGCATCCGTTCTCAGAATTTGCTTACACTATTATTTAAGGATAGCTAATGGATTTCACTTAGAGGGTGAATTTGATCAATGAATATTGTTTTTGTATGACAAAAAAAAATAAATAGACTCGGAGGAACCTTTATTTCGCTATAAATAAATTAAGTTTCTTATCTGTTAAAACAGAAAAATGAAAATTATAGTTATTTAAAATCAATTGGTTGATTAATACAAAATACAGGTAAACACTTAAAAATCGCTGTTCATGCATTATTTGTCATGTAACGTAAATATTTGACTATTTGTCTGTTCAGAAAGTGTAGTTATATGGAAAGATAATTTTATGCGACCTGAGTACCCGAAGATAATATCCCCACAACATGAAAGATGTGGGGATAAAGACGGGGTATTACGCCAGGGAACGCAGCATACGGCGTAACGGCTCTGCCGCACCCCATAACAACTGATCGCCTACGGTAAAGGCTGAGATATATTCAGGCCCCATATTCAGCTTACGCAGACGTCCAACTGGCGTCGACAGAGTCCCGGTAACTGCCGCAGGAGTCAGTTCACGCACCGTAATATCACGATCGTTAGGAACAACTTTAGCCCACGGATTGTGTGCTGCCAGTAATTCCTCAACAGTCGGAATAGAGACATCTTTTTTCAGTTTGATGGTGAAAGCCTGGCTATGGCAGCGCAGCGCGCCAATACGGACACATAAACCATCAACAGGAATAGCAGTAGAGGTGGCGAGGATTTTATTGGTCTCTGCCTGTCCTTTCCACTCTTCACGGCTCTGGCCGTTATCCAGCTGTTTGTCGATCCATGGGATCAGGCTACCTGCCAGCGGGACACCAAAGTTATCAACTGGCAGTCGGTCGCTACGACCCAGCGCCGTGACTTTACGTTCGATATCCAGAATAGCGGAGGCCGGTGAAGCCAGTTCACTGGCAACTTCCTGATGCAGGTGCCCCATCTGGTTCAGCAATTCACGCATATGACGTGCACCGCCACCAGAAGCTGCCTGATAAGTTGCCACAGAAACCCAGTCAACGAGGTTATTAGCAAACAGACCACCCAATGACATCAGCATCAGGCTAACGGTACAGTTACCACCGACAAAAGTCTTGATCCCTTTGTTCAGACCGTCGTCGATAACATGCTGGTTCACCGGGTCGAGGATAATAATCGCATCATCTTTCATACGCAGTGAAGACGCGGCGTCAATCCAGTAACCCTGCCAGCCACTCTCACGCAGCTTTGGATAGATTTCATTGGTATAATCACCCCCCTGGCAGGAGACGATAATATCCAGGGCCTTCAACGCTTCCAGGTCACTGGCATTCTGTAACGTACCGCCATTAACGCCAGCAAAAGCTGGAGCGGGCTCACCGGCCTGGGAAGTGGAGAAGAAAACTGGACGGATAGCGTCAAAGTCACGTTCTTCTACCATGCGTTGCATGAGTACAGAACCGACCATTCCACGCCAGCCAACAAAACCTACATTTTTCATAAAAATTAACCCTGCTGAGATGATTGCGTATAAAAGTGAGTGATATTTATATACCCACATTACAAAATGCTGCAAAAGTCGCAAGTGAAATTAATCAATGATTTCTGTTATATCAGAAACAAAGCTTATTATGGTGAATTAACAAGGACCTTTGAGAAAAGAAATGAATGAAATAATAACGGCTACCGTCCTGCTCTTTTTGATTATGGACCCGCTGGGTAACCTGCCTATCTTTATGTCAGTGCTCAAGCACACCGAGCCGAAACGACGCCGGGCTATCATGATCCGCGAACTGCTCATCGCGCTGACAGTGATGCTGATTTTTTTATTTGCCGGGGAAAAAATTCTCTCTTTCTTAAACCTGCGCGCAGAAACGGTCTCTATTTCCGGGGGCATTATTCTGTTTCTCATCGCCATTAAGATGATTTTCCCGGGTAATGAAGGCAATGCCAGTGGGCTTCCGGCTGGCGAAGAACCTTTTATCGTCCCGCTGGCGATTCCACTGGTTGCCGGCCCTTCTTTACTGGCAACCCTGATGTTGCTGTCACATCAGTACCCCAATCAGATGGGACATCTGGTGATAGCCCTGATGCTGGCCTGGGGCGGAACAGTGATTATTTTGCTCCAGTCATCGCTATTTCTGCGTCTGCTGGGTGAAAAAGGTGTTAATGCCCTGGAGCGGTTAATGGGCCTGGTGCTGGTAATGATTGCGACACAGATGTTCCTGGATGGGATCCGGGCGTGGATGCAGGGATAAAAAACCGAATTCTGATAGAAACACTGCCAGTGTATGCACTATTTTGTATATACAAATTAAACATTCAATGGCAGACTCATGGAAATGGACTTTGAGTGGGATTTAGCCAAAGCTGAATCAAATTTACGCAAGCACGGAATTCGTTTTGAAACAGCTGTCCTGATTTTTGAGGATCCTTTTCATCTTTCTATACAGGAACGTATTGAAAATGCTGAGTATCGCTGGCAAACCATCGGAGCTATCAAAGGATGTGTGGTCATTCTTGTCGCTCATACCATGCGCTTCGAAAGCGGTACTGAAATTATCCGCATAATCAGCGCCCGCAAGGCTAATCGGAAAGAGAGGAAAATTTATGAGCACAGTGAGATATAAACGTAGCGAACTTCCCCCCCTGACTGAACAGCAGGAAGCCGAGCTGAAAACACTCGCGGCACAACCTGAAAGCAAAATTGATTACAGTGATATTAGCGAGCCCGCTCAGGCTGTGTGGGAAAACGCTGTACGCGGGCAGTTTTATCGTCCGGTTAAGAAGCATGCTTCAGTCAGAATTGATGCCGATATTCTGGCATGGTTGAAAGAACCCGGAAAAGGTTATCAGACCAGGCTTAACGCCATCTTGCGAGAAGCGATGATACGTAGTCAGCAGATAAAATAACGCTACTGGACTGCCATAACAGTTAAAAAGTTATCCCTCACAGGGTCTTTTATCCCGGCATTCCAGGCAATACCTGTTTGCCAGGCCGTATGTTTACCTTCAAGTGGCACCAGCATTATCCCGGCGGGTAGAATATGAATAACGCTCTCTGGCAGTAATGCTACACCACCACCACCGGCCACCAAAGCCAGTAAGGTCTGAATATCATCCGCGGCTGAAACCCTCTGTGGGGTGAGATTATTTTCGGCGAGAAAACAGGATGCCTGGGCTGAAAGCCCTTCACCGCGTTTGGGGGAAATCTGTAGCAGCTGATTCTTTTCAATCAGCTTTCGCATATCCGATGAATCACTATAGCTGTCCGCGGCCACGGCAAGAACCAGCCTTTCTTCTGCCAGTATCCTGCTTTCCAGCTGCTCTGGAGCGGGTAGTCTGACAAATCCGACCTGAAGCTGACCTTCGGCTAACTGCTGAAACTGTACTGCGGAGGGCATATCGTTCAGCGATACCTGCACGTCAGGGTGCTGGCTGCGAAAAGCAGCGACCCGTTCGGGAGCCAGACGGAATGACGAAATACCAAAGCCCAGCACCAGTTTACCTGCATTTCCTTTCCTGATACCTGTCACCTCAGACCAGAAAAGGTCATAACGCGCCAGTACCTCAGATGCTCCCGGAAGAAGTAGTTCTCCTGCCACTGTCAGTTTCGCACCATGACGACCACGCTGAAAGAGCGTCGCCCCGGTGAGATTCTCCAGGGTCTGGATCTGTTTCGTGAGTGCGGGTTGCGTGACACAAAGTATTTCCGCCGCCGGGTGATACCACCCCAGTCGTGCGAGAGTCACGAATGCTCGTAATAACTTTATATCCATTCCAGTTCGTTATCGAATGGGGAGAAATCGTGATTATACACCTTTGTCTGTTCTCTGATGAAATGCTCTTCGAAGCTTTCTATGAGGAGAAATATAATGGAAAAAAGCATTCGTGTTGCCACCGTACAATTTTGTCATCGTGCCAGTGATAAGCAGTACAATTTGTCCGTTATGGAAAAACTGATTTCCCAGGCCTCCCGGCAGGAAGTAAAGATTCTGGCATTTCCTGAAATGTGTATTACCGGATACTGGCACGTTCCTGGCCTCAATCGTCAGGAGCTGGATACACTGGCAGAACGAGCAGAGGATAGCCCATCGTTATCCCGTATAGCCGTTCTGGCGGAAAAATATCAGATGGCTATCGGCGCAGGATTTATAGAACAGGGAGTCGATGGGAAACTCTATAACGCTTATGCCGTCTGTATGCCGGGTGGTGAGCGCCATGTACACCGAAAACTGCATGCTTTTGAACATCCAGAGATTGCCCAGGGAAACAATTACACGGTCTTTGATACTCCCTGGGGCGTTCGCGTGGGTGTGCTTATTTGCTGGGATAATAATCTGGTCGAAAATGCGCGTATCACAGCACTTCTCGGCGCAGATATTCTTATTGCACCACATCAAACTGGCGGAACCCACTCACGTAGCCCTTATGGCATGAAACCCGTTCCGGTCACTCTCTGGGAAAACAGACATAATAATCCACAGGCACTTGAAGAGGCTTTCCAGGGTGACAGTGGCCGAGGCTGGCTAATGCGATGGCTGCCCTCGCGCGCGCATGATAATGGCTTTTTCATTCTGTTCAGTAATGGTGTGGGGCTGGATAACGGAGAAGTACGTACCGGTAACGCCATGATTATTGACCCTTACGGCAGGATAGTCAGCGAAACCGGCTCCTATGAGGATACGATGGTCTGCGCCAACTTGGATCTCGACTTACTGGCCCTGTCCACAGGGCGGCGCTGGATACACGGGCGTCGACCAGAGCTATACGGCATGCTGAGTGAACCTCAGGGATATGAACGTGACGCACGGACAGCCAGGTTTTCCGATGCTATCCCTTCCTTTAGCCGTAATACTGAAACAAAAAATAAAGATACGTTCGAATAACACACTCAAAACAGCCCACATAGGTTCCACTATGTGGGCTGACAGGATTTTATGCCCGTCCGGCATTCCTGCATACCATTACAATAGCACTTTCACTTGTTGTTAAAGATGTGCAACCTTTTGATGTAAAGCGATAATCTCGCGTCCCAGCTCCATCAGCATAATGGCGTTCATCAGGTGATCCTGGGCATGAACCATCACCAGATGCACAGGGATTTTTCCTTCACCTTCGTCCATTTCAATTAGCTTAGTTTGTACATGGTGCGCGGAAGATAAGGCGTCCTGGGCTTGTTGCATATAGGTTTCTGACTGTTCAAAATCCCCCTCTTCACGGGCACAGCGAATGGCCTGAAATACCAGGCTACGGGCATAACCAGAGTTTGCGATCAGTTCCATGACTTCGTTTTCAAGGGTCATCTTAAGCTCCTTCAATCAGTGCCAGCGCTTGCTCTAAGACTTTGTCGCCTTTCATGGTGCCGTAGGCCATCATGTCGATGCAGGCGATAGGTTTGCCATGCTCTTTGGCAATTTTTTCGCATTCAGGTAATTTATAGCGGATCTGAGGGCCCAGTAGCGCAACGTCAAATTCAGCGACACAGGTTTTATAATCACGTACCGATTTGGCGCAGATCTCAACCTCAATACCCTGGTTTTTCGCGGCTTCCTGCATTTTCTTGACCATCAGACTGGTCGACATGCCTAAGTCACATACCAACAGAATTTTTTTCATGTTATTTCTCCAAATCGTTCAGCAAGTGCTGCATTAAAAGGGGGATCGGTCGTCCGGAAGAAACGCTGCGCCCTTGCTCACGCCACAATGCTGTACCACTGATATCAAGGTGTGCCCAGGGAATATCGTCCGGGCAGAAACAGCGCAGAAAATAAGCGGCGGAAGTACTGATGGCGGCATTGTTTGTTGGGGTATTACACAGGTCTGCAATCGCACTTTCAACCTGAGGCGCAAAGCGCGCATCGAGCGGTAACGACCAGACTTCATCCCGACTTTCCAGCCCGGCTTGAGTCAGTTGCTGGCTCAATTTAGCGTCCTGACTCCATAAACCGGTCAAGTCATAACCTAAGGCTTTGACTACCGCCCCGGTGAGCGTTGCCATATCGATAATGTACTGGGGTTTCTGATTATCCAGCGTCAGTTGACTGGCCCAGGAAATCGCATCCGCTAATACCAGACGGCCTTCGGCATCGGTATTATTGATCTCAACACTCAGGCCTGAGTGACTCATAGCAACATCACCGGGACGCATCACATCCGGGCCAATCATATTTTCGGCCAGAGCCAGCACACCCACCAGACGTACCGGCAATTTCAGCTCGGCAGCGGCAATAAGCAGACCAAAGACGTTAGCAGCCCCGCACATGTCATATTTCATGGTGTACATGCCGGCCCCTTCTTTCAGCCACATGCCACCGGTATCGAAGGTAATGCCTTTACCAACATAAGCCTTGAAAGGCCCCTGACTCTGTCCTTCATAACGCAGGATAAGCAGCCTGGGCGGGTTACTGGCTCCTTTACCCACCGCATCAAGCAGCCCTAAGCCCTGCTGTTTTATCTGGTTTTCATCGAGAACTTCACATTTCAGAGCAGGATAAGCAGTAATCTGCTTTTCTATTTCACTCACCACAAATTCAGGCGTGCAGCTTGAACTGGGAAAATCGGCAATACGACGTGCGGCAATCATGCCTCGTGCAGTGGCTTCTGCCTGGCGTAGCAATTTTTCAAGCCCGGCCTGCTGCTGTGGCTGGCACCATAAAGTCAGCTGATTAATCCGCACAGCCTGTGATGCTGTCGTTTTTAAGCCTAAATCACTCAACTGGTAGTCCAGATTCAGCAAAAAGATCAGCAGAGCAGAAAGTTGGGCACGGTGGGCGATATTATCAGTATCCCACAGACTGCAATCGACAATCAGCGCCGGGCAATGTGTTTTTCGTAACAGAGGCCGCAGCGCCGCTTGCAGCTGACAGGTAACGCTATCCAGCCAGTGGTTGTCAGGCAGCAGGGTGATACGAGCAAAAGGATCGCAACCGTAGGCACAGTCAGCCACAGAAGTTGCTGCGTCTTTCCGTAACCCACTAAGCAGTTCGGGATTGACTGCCGCCTCTACAAGCAATTGACTGTTCGCAAAAGATATCAGATAGCTATCAATGCCATCCGTTAACGGATTACTGGTAACCTGAGAGTTAATCATATTGAGGTTCTCCGATAGGGGCCCGGATACGCGCGGCATAATCCGCCATCCATTGCTCATCTGCAGGAATGTAGTGAGTGCGATCGGCGCGGCGTTCAGCTAAATAAACCGTGGCAGGTAAGTCATGTGTTGCAACAACGAAGGAGAATGTCTGAATATTAGTGGCAGCACCAAATTCACCCTGGCGATTCATGCAAACCACGGATAAATCCCCGACGCGGCCAAATCGTGCCATCAGCTTGTCTTCTAATTCACAGACCACCGAGTCAGCGGCATCTTGTGGCGTCATTCCGCCTTCCATACGTCGCACAATTTCATAGCTGGTACAGCCTTTCATCAGATCCTCACCGACGCCGGTCGCGGTGGCAGCGCCAATCTCACTGTCACAATAGAACCCGGAACCAATCACCGGTGAGTCTCCCAGACGCCCACGACGTTTCATAAACAGCCCGCTCGTCGAGGTACCGACACTCATTGAGCCATGATTATCAAGGCCAATGACACCAACAGTATCATGGCCATCGTAGGGGCTCAGACCGCGGTCAATGGTTTCATGACAACGCTTACGATAGTGCTGCATCGCACGTTCGGTAAGCATGGCTTTCTCAGTAAAACCTTGACTTAACGCCCATTCACGCGCACCGGTACCTACCAGAAAACTGTTAAAACGTTCACGACTCAGGGCATGAGCGACTTGTATCGGGTTAGCGATATCGACAAGGTTGCCCACTGCGCCAAAGGCCAGGGTATCGCCATCCATAAAGGCAGCATCAAGCTCAACTTCACCATTCTCACTGGGTAAACCGCCATAACCCACAGATTTATAGAAAGGAAAATCCTCTACTTCAGCCACCGCATTAACCACAGCCTTAGCGGACTTCCCTCCCTTCTTTAGTGTTTCACTCGCCTGTGTGATGCCTTCGAGCGCCATGCGCCATGTTGCGATCATTCCCCACATGTTTTGCTCCTAATTCTTTGTTTAACAGGCACTAATCAGGCTTTTTCAGCCGCACAATATTGTTTATCCAGAATACGTAAGAAGGGCAGATACAACATCGCACCAATCAACAGGTTAACAATTTGCATCAGGCTGCCGCTGATATCGCCGGTGACGATAAAACCACTGATGACAGGAGGTAAGGTCCAGGGAATAAAGACCCCGGTAGTAACGGCGACCATGCCGATTTTCATGGCGATATATTGCGTGGTGACCAGTACTAAAGGCACCAGATTGAAAGGGATCAGCATGATAGGGTTCATGATGACAGGTAAGCCAAACAGGATAGGTTCATTGATATTAAATACCGATGCGCCCGCACCTAAACGCCCGACTTCACGGATGCTTTTGCTACGCGCAAAGAAGAGTATGGCGATAACCAGAGACAGTGTGGCACCCGCTCCACCCATCCAGACCATATCGAAAAACTGTTCAGTAATAATATGTGGCGGCGTAACACCGGCCTGAATTGCAGCAATATTGTCGGTCTGATTTTCCATCCACAGCGGACGAATAATTCCGTTAACCATTGAACCGGAGTTAATGCCTACCGACCACAAAATGGTAATCGAGAATACCGTCAGCAGCGCACCACCGTAAGAGGTGCCAAAGTGACGCATCGGTGTCGCCACCGCCTGATAGATAAACTGATGGATAGTTTCATAGCTGGTGTGCTCGAAAGCAATACGAATGGCGAGAACCAGCACAATAACGATTAACGCAGGAATTAAAGCAGCAAAAGACTCTTGTACCGCCGGAGGGACCCCTTCCGGCATTTTAATCACTAACTTTTTACGCTTCAAAAAGCAGAATAATTCGGTCCAGAGCAGTGAACCAATCATCGCAACAAACAGACCTTTGCTACCGATCCATTCGGTCGGTACCACGGTAATATTGCCAAGCGCCTCAACTTTAATAAAAGGCGTCAGGATCAGAAAAGAGACCAGCGCCAGAATGCCACAGGAGACCCGGTCTTCGTCATAATGCTCGGCCAGCCGATAGGCCACCAGGAAACTAATAAACAGCGACATGGTGGAGAAGACCGCGTTGAACGGGATCTCAACGATATTGCTCCAGGTCGCACCAAACATCCCACTCATAAACTGCTGATAGCTCTGGCTTGGGAACGAAGAAATAATCAGTAGTATCGAACCCACGATAATAAATGGCATAAACGAAACATAGGCACCCCGTATTGCGCACAGATGGCGCTGTTGTGCGGCTTTCGCTGCCAGCGGCATCAGTTTTGCCTCAAGAAATCCTAAAACGTTGCTCATAATGAACTCCGAAAATTGATTTTTATGATGAAGTTATGGGACGAACAGGCTCTTAATGCGGCGATTATCTGTGAATGGCGTAATTATAAAGTTGCGGTAGCTCACAATATGGCGGAATCAGCAAGCAAGTCTCAACAAATTAGATATCATTGATACAGCGCTTAAAAGGGGAGATGTATGGAAATAAAACTACACGCAAATGCCACCACAACACCGCGTATTCGCCGCTATATTCAGAACTCTGAGAAGAGTGACCGCGCACTGGCAAAAGAGCTGGGTATCTCTGTTGCCACGGTGCGCCGCTGGCGTCAGAGAGAGGACGTAGCCGATCAGTACACAGCCCCAAAAATCGTACATAAATCACTGAGACCGGAACAAAGTGTGATTATCAATGCTGTGAGACAAAAACTCATGGTGCCGCTTGATGAGCTGTTAGTCATAGTGAACTCAGGCATGCAGCAAAGCATTTCCCGGGCAGGATTAGATCGCTATCTTCGCAGTGCTGAACTGGCACATATGAATGTGTTAGAGGCAAGGGAATTGCGTGGCAAGAAAGCGCTGAAAGCAGGTATCAAACCGGGAAAGTTACGGATTTTTTATCAACGAATTAACCTGCTCACAGAAGACGGGGGTGAACATCATATTCTCTGGGCACAAGAGGAAGTCAGTGGCTGGATAGCCTCCCGGGCATTCGCTGGCGCTTCACCTGTGCTGGTCGTCCATTGGTTAGAATCCCTTATGGCAGTAGCACCGGCTGCTATACAATGCATTGAGACTGAAAATAAAAAGCTATTCGGGAACGAATTATCACCCGACCATCCATTACAGAAATGGTGTGCAGACCAGAATTTACCTCTAGTATTACGCGGTGAAGAGACAGCGGATATCGCCATGAGAGTAGAGAGCTCACTCAGCGCCCTTATTCCTGCGCTAACATCGATGAGCCTGGATGATTATCTGCAACAGATTAGCGAGCAATATAATTGCCAGTGGTCGCAGAAGAAATTAGGCGATATGACGCCAGAGAGATTCTGGGCGATGCATGGCGAGGAGCGATAGCGAGCGAATTTCGCGTCGCTATCGGTGCCGATAAAAATTAGCGATTATTTTCTTCTATCCGGCTTATCACACTGGCAATCACACCGTCCAGCGGCTGACTGATATCGACTACCTGCACATCAGCTTCATCGGCCTGTGGCTCTTCAAGTGCCGCAAACTGAGTCTTGAGCATATCCGTCTTGAAGAAATGGCCCTTGCGCGCTTTAAGACGTGATTCGATAACCTCGAAGTCCCCTTTTAAATAAATAAAAGAGAGGTTTGGATTACCATCTCGTAGCTGGTTCCGATAGATTTTCTTCAGTGAGGAACAGACTATCAGTGACACTTTATTGGTACGTTGCATAGCAAATGCGGCATCATTCAGCGCCTGTAACCAAGGGATACGGTCTTCATCATTCAACGCTTCGCCCGAAGCCATTTTCATAATATTGCGTCGCGGATGAAGAAAATCACCGTCAAGAAATACGGCGTGAAGCTGGTGAGCCACTTCACTGGCAACCACAGACTTACCGCTGCCTGAGACGCCCATCAGGACATAGATATGGTTATCATGGTTTGTTATGTTCATGCATTGCTCCGGCCGGCAATAAATTTTCGCAGATGAATGTTATCGGTAACATTTATCAGATATAGAGGGCCAAAAGCAATAACATCCTTGCTGGAGCAAGCATAAATGTGAGTTTGGTCAATAAAATACTTAGATTGAACCACCCGTTGATAAGGTGAATCCTAAATCAAGTATTTTGGGTGAAACCTCTTCGCCGCGGATACGGGCCAGCAGTCGTTCAGCCCCCAGCCGCCCCATCTCTTCCCTGGGGGTAAGTACACTGGCCAGACGCGGTTCCATCACTTGACCAATGTCATGACCATGGAAACCGGCGATAGCAATATCCTGCGGAATGCGTAGCCCCTGACGCTGACATTCAAATGCCGCACCAATAGCTAAGTCATCGTTGGTACAGAAAATGCTGTCGAGTTCAGGGTATTCAAGACGAGCCTGGCGCAATAACTGAACGCCGGTTGAATATGACGAAGCATTCAGTATCATCACACTACGTGGCTTAAGGCCTGCATCATGCATTGCCTGCTCATAACCTTTTTGTTTGATAATGGTTCGCTCATCAAGGCGTGCGCCCAGATAAGCTACATGACGATAGCCTCGGGCAATCAAAGCGGCAGTCATCTGGCGGGCCGCTTCAAAGTTATCAAACCCGACGGCGATATCCAGGCAAGGGGAAACGCTATCCATCAGTTCCACCACTGGAATACCCGCGACTTCAATCATTTTTAGC
This sequence comes from Klebsiella sp. BIGb0407, assembly GCF_024807845.1. GTDB lineage: Bacteria > Pseudomonadota > Gammaproteobacteria > Enterobacterales > Enterobacteriaceae > JGM124. Next base: position 342,963 of record NZ_JANUEQ010000005.1, on the reverse strand, counting down.
GTTTTGGGGGTATGCGTACGTTCGGTCAGAATCAACCCGTCAATGTTCCAGGAGAGCATCGATTCCAGCCGCTCTTCTTCCCGGTCAGGTTTATAACCAAAGTGCGCCAGCATGGTCTGATAGCCATTGGCATCGACTATCTGTTCGATACCACGCAGCACTTCAGCAAAGACTTGGTTGGTCAGAGAGGGAAGCAAGACACCGATAGCCCGGCTGGTTGAATTAGAAAGCATATCCGGAGCGCGATTCGGAATATAACCGAGTTCGTCTAATGCAGCGGCAATTTTAACCCCTACAGCGGCAGAAACCATGTCAGGGGTACGCAAAAATCGGCTGACGGTCATTTTTGTGACGCCAACACGATCGGCAACATCTTGAAGTACGGGTCTTTTCTTTTTCATGCATTCGGCTGGATTTCGGATTATCGATACGCCAGTTTAGCATGCTGCAAGACGAACCTTCCCCTTTTCAGGGGAAGGTGTGAGCCAGAACCCTTAAACAGCCGGCAAATCGAATAACAGAATTTCGCTTTCGTCATTCGCTTCGATGGCAATAACCTGCTCGTCCCAGACCGCAACGGCGTCGCTGGTTTTAGCCTGGGTACCATTCACCACCACATCGCCCTTCACTACCTGAATCCAGATTTTACGACCCGGAGCGATGGAATAGACCGCCTGCTCATTTTTTTCCAGTGGCCAACGGGAAAGCTCCATATCCTGATAAACCTTAAGCGAGCCTTCTCTGGCATCTGGCGAGAGCACCAGCTGACGTCCGGTTGCTGCATCAAAACGGCGCTGTTCATAACGCGGCGTGATGCCATTGGTTTCTGGAATGATCCAAATCTGATACAGGTGCAAAGGTTCTGTCTGGCTGGCGTTATATTCAGAGTGCTTAACACCGGTTCCGGCGCTCATTATCTGAAATTCGCCAGCAGGAATTTGCTCCTTGTTGCCCATGCTATCCTTATGCTCAACGGTCCCCTTAAGCACATAGGTCAGGATTTCCATATCTTTATGGGGATGGGTTCCAAACCCCTGCCCGGCATCAATCACATCTTCATTAATCACGCGCAGTGCTGAGAAGCCCATAAAATTAGCATCATGGTAGCTTGCGAATGAAAAGGTATGCCAGCTATCCAGCCAACCGTGGTTTGCATGTCCGCGTTCTTGAGCCTGTCGTAAGTAAATCATGTTGTGAACTCCTGAAATCTCTTTGATGGCTTAAGTGTGGACTGGTTTAACTGACAATCATAGAGGGGGAAAACTGACGCCTATAGTCAAAAAAACTGAACAGCAATGCTCTGCTATTAACTCAGGGTAACGACCGATGGGGAGCTATGCTCAAAGCCCCGTTCCAGTAGTTCCATATTGGTGAGAACATCAGTTTCACTGACGTAATTGGCTGCTCCGTGCAATAAGGTCTGATACAAGGCGTCATAGACTCGGCCATAATCGCCTGACTCTGCTTGCCAGGTTTCACGTACGCTTTCACCGGCATCATTGATATATTCAAGCTGAGCCACACTGTCATCGGCAGCAAAACCCGGCTCCCCAGGCATAATCCAGGCCTTCAGGCTGGTTTCTTGCTGATCGATACCGTATTTCACAAACGAGCCTCTGGTGCCGTGAACGATAAACTTCGGGTAGGCTATTTTGACTAAGCAGCTGGTTTTCACTACCGCTTTCATATCGCCATAAAACAGCTGAGCTTCAAAGGTATCGTCGGGATTCAGCGGATTACGTACCGAGCGAATATCGTAGGCCACACAATCTGGGCGACCAAGCAGGGAAATCATCTGATCCAGGGTATGGACACCTAAGCCATAAAACGCCCCATCAACAGAGGTACCCGGCTGGGTCAGCGCGTCAGGTCGGTACATATCAAAATGGCTCTCAATCTCAACCACTCTGCCAAGCTTGCCGCTAGTGATGGCTTTTTTCATAGTCAGGAAGCAGGAGTCAAAACGCCGGTTCTGATAAGGGGTAACGATAAGTCCTTTCTGTTTCGCTAACGCAAACAGCTCACGGGCTTGTGCCAGAGTGGGCGTGAAGGGTTTTTCTACCAGTACATTTTTACCGGCTTCCAGCGCTTTTTTAGCATACTCAAAATGGCTATCAACATGGGTACAGACCACTACCAGCTTAACCTGCGGATCGTCGAAAATATCGTCCAGCTGGCTGGTGAAGTGAATATGCGCATACTGGGGCTGCTGCTCAAGCTCCGGCTTTTCATGGCGGCGAAAAATATGGGCAACGTGCAGTTTATCTTTACGCACCAGGACAAAGGGCAGATGGTAACGCGTCGTGCTTTTACCAAAACCAATAAAGGCGACCTGTAGGGTCATGGGATTCTCCTTGTAAAGAGGGCTCCCTTCACCTTACTGTATTTCTTCATCGGTTTTTAGTGCTAAGAATAGCTTCTGTGAAGCTAAAGTCAGGTGGGATAAAAATGGATGATTTGCTGAATAACAGGCAAAAAAAAAGCCAGCACCCGGCTGGCTAAAGTAATACTGGAAGCAATGTGAGCAATGTCGTGCTTTCAGGTTGTCTCCGTAGGGGTCTCCCCTGAACGCATGGCAATAATAATCATTATCATTCGCACTTGTAAAGCACTATTTGAAAAATAATGTCCATTGCTTTTGTGTTTAAAGTCACTGATGTTAAAACGGTTTTTTGTAACTCATTGAGGTAAAAAGGAATGAAACAGGTTGTGGTACGTCACGCTGAAAATTACGATGCTGAAGCTTTACATGAGATTTATTCTCAACCCGCACTTTATCGTGACACACTCCAGCTACCTCACCCCACACTAAAAAAGTGGCAGACACGAACAACTGACTTACCCGCGGGCCATTACTCTCTGGTGGCCTGTATCGAAGATAAAGTCGTGGGTCAGCTAACGCTGATGGTCGAACCTTCACCGAGACGAAGTCATGTCGCTACCTTTGGTATGGGAGTCAGTGAAAACCATCAAGGCCAAGGGGTGGCTTCGGCATTAATGCAAGAGATGGTCAACCTTTGTGATAACTGGCTGCGAGTCGAGCGTATTGAACTGACAGTCTTTACCGACAATGCTGCCGCTCTGGCACTGTACCGTAAATTTGGTTTTGAGGTGGAAGGTACCGGAAAGCGCTTTGCCTTTCGCGACGGCCAGTATGTTGATGCCTATTTTATGGCGCGTTTCAGAGCCGAATAATCGCGTATACTGTCAGAACCTCTGCCATAAGGAGCTAGCGATGAAAAAATTACTGTTACTGGTACTGCTGCTGCCCTTAGGTAGTCAGGCTCAGGCACCTAATACACTCAATAATCCTAACTTGCCGGGTTATCAGAACCCATCTCAGCAGCGGCTACAGACCCAGATGCAAGCTCAGCAGCAGCAACAGCAAAAGACCCTGAATCAACAGATTCAGAGTCAAAGTTTGCAGCAGCAACAGCAGCTCAATAACAGCCTCAATACGCAGAGACAGCGCGTTCTGGAATCACAGCCGGGTATCAGAAAAGCGCCGCCGAAGAACAACGAGCGCGAGAAACTGGGGAGTCAGCCTTAAAACTTAACGCCAGTCTCGGAAGTGAGCTGGCGTTAAAACATCAGCTTAAACTAACAGCGCATCGGTGGCAGAAAAGTTCGGGCCAATCTGGTCGATACGATCCGTACAAATCGCATCAACGCCCCACAGCAACAACTGTGCCGCACGTGCAGGTGAATTAACGGTATACACCAGAATATGCAAGCCAGCGGCCTTCAGCATCGCCACACGCGTTTCATCGAGCAATTTGTGGTTCAGGTGAATGGAAACACAGCCAAGCCTTGTGGTGAGTTCCAGCCAGTCTTCACGCCAGCTGTCCAGTAACAGCCCTCTCGGGAGTTCCGGAGCCGCCTGCTGAGCGGCCTCAAGGGCCTCGATAGCAAAAGAGGACAGTAGCGGTGCAGTTTGCCCATGCCACAATTCACGCGCGGCCAAAGCCACGGCGGTACCGGTTTCACTTTCCAGTCCGGTAGTGGGTTTTATTTCGATATTGGCCATCATCCCATGCTGCCGACAACGCCCGGCAACCTGCGATAACAGCGGTAAAGGCTCACCCGTAAACTCACCGCTAAACCAGCTACCAGCATCGACATTGACTAACTGATCCCAGCGTAAATCACCGGCGACACCCCAGCCATTGCTGGTACGTTCGAGGGTATCGTCATGCAGCAGGAAAATTTGCCCGTCCTGAGAAAGTTTGGCATCAAACTCAATCATGGTGTGGCCGTAATGCGCGCCGATATCTATGGCTGCTAAGGTATTTTCAGGTGCCAGTTTGCCGCCGCCACGATGGGCGACTATTTTCGGATAAGGCCAGTGACTCATAGACGGTGTCCGGTTTTAGCATCAAAGAAGTGCAGATGTTCTTCTGGGATATGCAGCCATAACTTGCTGCCCGGCTCAGGACGCAGTTTGTGATCCAGGCGAACTATCACTTTCTGCTGACCAAAGCGTCCATGTACCAGATTATCTGCGCCAAGGATCTCCAGCGTTTCCGTAACCAGTGGAACACCGCCTTCGGCCTCAGAGCTTAACTCAATATGCTCAGGGCGAATACCCAGGGTAATCGTTTTTCCTGCCAGCGCTAAATGGGTGCTGCCCAGCGGGATAGCACCGCCGCCTTCCGGCTCGAAACACTGACCATCAACGCTCACCTTGCCTTCCAGCAGGTTCATCGCTGGCGAGCCGATAAAGCTGGCAACAAAACGGGTTGCCGGACGCTCATAGACTTCCACTGGCGTGCCAATCTGCTCGGCAATGCCTTTGTTCATCACCATTACGCGCTGCGCCAGCGTCATCGCTTCAACCTGGTCATGCGTAACATAGAGGCTGGTGGTTTTCAGACGACGGTGCAGCTGCTGTAGTTCCAGACGCATCTGTACGCGTAATTTGGCATCAAGGTTTGACAGTGGCTCATCAAATAAAAACAGTTCCGGAGAGCGTACAATCGCCCTTCCCATTGCCACACGCTGACGCTGGCCGCCTGAAAGCTCACGGGGACGACGGGTGAGAAAATTATCCAGCTCCAGAATACGTGCGGCTTCCAGTACCTTCTGGCGAATTTGCTCTTTCCCCATGCCACGAATTTTCAGGCCCCAGGCCATATTCTCTTCAACTGTCATATGCGGATATAACGCATAGTTCTGGAATACCATGGCGATACCACGCTCTTTGGGTTCCATTTCGGTCACACGCTTATTATCAATCCAGATATCGCCGCTGGTCACTCGCTCCAGCCCGGCAACCATCCGTAATAAGGTGGATTTTCCACAGCCTGATGGCCCTACCATGACAATAAACTCACCGTCAGCAACATCAACGGTTAAGGGCTGAATAACCTGCGTTTTGCCATCCCAGCTTTTTGTGACTGCCTGTAGCTTTAATCCTGCCATCTGTTATTTCTCACTCTCAACTAGTCCGCGTACAAACGCACGCTGCATCACTAAAACAACCAATACGGGCGGAATAAGGGTAAGTAGCATTGCGGCCATAACCTGATTCCACTGGGTTGAACCTTCGCCGCTGGATATCATGCCTTTGATACCCGCAACCGCAGTGCCAAGAGAGGCATCGCTAATAATCAACAACGGCCAGAGATACTGATTCCAGCCGTAGATAAAAGTGATAACAAACAGCGCTGCGAGGTTGGTTTTTGATAATGGCAGCACAATGTCGACAAAAAAGCGCATAGGTGAAGCGCCATCAATACGCGCAGCTTCGATAAGCTCGTCAGGTAACGTCATAAAGAACTGACGAAACAGGAAGGTTGCGGTGGCCGATGCCATCAGTGGCAGAGTTAAACCGGCATAGCTATCAATCATATTCAGATTGGCTACCACATCGACGGTCGGGAAAATACGCACTTCTACCGGCAGCATCAGAGTGATGAAAATCATCCAGAAAAATAGCGTACGAAACGGGAAACGGAACCAGACAATGGCAAAGGCGGAAAGAATCGAAACGGTGATTTTGCCAAAGGTAATCGCCAGCGCCATAAAGGCACTGTTAAACAGCATCAGGCCAAAGGGTGCACTGTTACTCGACACACCCTGATTCCAGATAAGGCTGATATTTTCCCACAGGTGAGAGCCGGGGATAAGCGTCATCGGCGTCTGGTAAATGGCTTCGTTATCCAGCGTTGCCGCGACAAATGCAACATATAACGGAAATAAAATCACGATGACAGCCAGTGCCAGCATGGAATGGCTGAACCATGTCAGACCACGGTTATTCTCAATCATTGGTAGCGTACCTTGCGTTCCACGAAGCGAAATTGAACCACTGTCAGGATAATGACCAGGAACATCAGCACGACGGATTGTGCTGCCGATGAAGACAGGTCGAGCCCGGCAAAACCTTCGCGGTAAATTTTATAAATCAGCGTCGTGGTTGCCTGCATTGGCCCACCCCCTGTCGCGGCGTCAATGACCGGGAAGGTATCGAAGAAGGCATACACCAGGTTCACCACCAGCAGGAAGAAACTCACTGGCGCAATCAGCGGTAGTGAAATCTTGAAGAATCGGCGTACAGGCCCGGCACCGTCAATCGCCGCAGCTTCAACCAGTGAGCGAGGAATCGATTGCAATGCGGCGAAGAAAAACAGGAAGTTATAGCTGATTTGCTTCCACACCGAAGCAAATACCACCAGGAACATCGCCTGGCCACTGTTACGGGCGTGGTTCCACTCGTAACCAAAATAATCCAGCGCGTGAGTGATTAAGCCCCGTCCGGGACTGAATAAAAACATCCAGAGTACCGCAGCTATTGCCGGGGCAATCGCGTAGGGCAGTAACAGCAGAGTTTGATAGAAGCGACTGCCGCGTATCACATAGTCAACCAGAGCGGCTAAAAACAGCGAGATCAGCATACCGCAGCCCGCCACCAGGCTACTGAAAACTATCGTGGTGTAAAAGGAGTCCAGATAGTAGCTATTACTGAACAGCTGTCTGAAGTTTTCCAGGCCGACAAAAGTACTCGAAATCCCGAAGGGATCGGTGCTTTGCAGTGAGTACCATAGCGCTTCGCCAGCAGGCCAGATAAAGAAGATGACGGTAATGGCCAGTTGTGGGAGAACCAAAGCATAGGGCAGCCAGCTGGAGCGAAATACCGGACGAGATGATGACATAGCGTTACTCTTTTGCACGTATTCGGGGAATGATGCTGATATCCATTCGCCTGATGACTGAGTCACTCTGCGGTAAAAACAGAGAGGATAAACGGCTGTTACGCCGTTTATCCTGGGGGAGACTCTTTATTTTTTATGACTTAGTTGACTGCTCAAAGCGGCGCAGCAGTTGGTTACCACGTTCTACGCTGGTGTCCAGTGCTTGCTGTGGCGTCTTTTTACCACTCCAGACAGATTCCAGCTCTTCGTCGACCACGGTACGGATTTGTGGCATGTTGCCCAAACGCAAGCCTTTAGTGTAAGCCAAAGGCGGTTTATTCAGCATCTGACGGGTAGCAATATCAGCGCCAGGGTTCTTGTCATAGAAGCCCTCTTTTTTGGTCAGGTCATAAGCAGCGGTGGTGATCGGCAGGTAACCGGTTTTCTGGTGCCATTCAGCAGCATTTTCAGGCTCAGCCAGGAACTCGAGGAATTCAGCAACGCCCTTGTAAGTACCCGGATCTTTACCGTCCATCACCCACAGGCTGGCACCGCCGATAATGGCATTCTGTGGCGCATTTTTATTGTCGGCATCGTAAGGCAGCATACCTACGCCATAATTAAACTTCGCATACTGGCGAATGTCGGCCAGTGAACCGGAAGAAGCGGTCGTGATAGCACAGTCACCGCTGTAGAATTTTTCAGTAGACTCATCTTTACGGCCGAAGTAGCTGAAATCGCCCTTCTTGTTCATATCTTGCAACAGCTGAATATGTTTGACCTGCTCTGGGGCATTGAACACCAGAACTGCATCAGTACCATCGAAACCGTTATTTTTAGTCGCGACCGGCAGGCCATTCCATGCGCTAAAGTTTTCCAGCTGAATCCAACCCTGCCAGCCGCTGGCGTAACCGCACTTCATACCTGATGCGCGTAATTTCGCACTGTAGTCAGCCAATTCCTGCCAGGTTTTTGGTGGTTTTTCAGGATCGAGACCCGCTTTTTTAAACGCATCTTTGTTGTAGTACAGCACCGGGGTTGAGCTGTTAAACGGCTGGGACAGTAAGTGCCCGGTTTTGGAATCGGTGTAGTAGCCTGATACGGTCGGAACAAACTGTGACTCATCAAAAACAATGCCTGCGTCTTTGAACACTTCATACACTGGCTTGATAGCTTTCGATGCCATCATCGTTGCGGTTCCGACTTCATAAACTTGCAGCAGCGCAGGTGCATTACCGGTACGGTACGCTGCAATTCCTGCTGCCAGGTTCTGCTCGTAGTTACCTTTGTAAACCGGCACGATTTTGTAGTCTGGATGGGTTTCGTTAAAACGCGTCGCCAGAGCATCGACTTCCTTGCCCAGTTGCCCGTCCATAGAATGCCAAAAAGGAATAGATGTAACTGCCATCGCCTGGCTGGTCAGTGCCAGACCCAGCGTCAGCCCTAAAGCGGTGTGTCGTAACAGTGTCATTCAGATTCACTCTCTTAAATTGTGCCGGATGCGCGAAATCACGCGTTTTATGCTCGAGAGTTAACATGACATAGTTGAATGACAGAAATATGCCGTTTACATCACGGAAATATTGCAGCTATGTTGCGATAACATTTCAATGTGTATCTAAACAATATTTAACACCTAATAATTGAATTATATCAAGATAATATAGCGAGAAAGGTAACAACACAGGATAACGGCGCGGGATAACGGTATTGTGAGAGGTTTATTCCGTAAAAAAATATCAATAATGACAGTTTATAGATAAGGCAGGCATACCTGATACAAAATATCATGCTGCCTGCCTGGAGAATCAGCAGGAATTATCCTCCGAGATAAGCACTACGAACAGCTTCGTTAGCGAGCAGAGCATCACCCGTGTCTTCGAGCACTACGTGACCATTTTCCAGCACGTAACCACGATCGGCCAGTTTCAGGGCCTGATTGGCGTTTTGCTCAACCAGGAAGATTGTCATCCCTTCGCTGCGTAACTGTTCAATGGTATCGAAGATTTGCTGAATAATAATCGGTGCCAGTCCCAGAGAAGGCTCGTCAAGCAGCAGCAAGCGCGGCTGGCTCATCAATGCCCGGCCAATCGCCAGCATTTGCTGTTCTCCGCCAGACATGGTTCCGGCGCGCTGAATACGGCGTTCATGCAAACGAGGAAACAGCTTGTAGATACCCTCAACGCGCTCATGAAACAGGTCACGTTCCACGAAGAAGCCACCCATTGCCAGGTTCTCTTCCACTGTCATACGCGAAAATACACGACGCCCTTCCGGAACAATCGCCACCGCTTCACGCATAATACGTGCGGTTTGCCAGTCAGTAATGTCTTTACCATCAAACGTAATACGACCGCTTGAAGCTCGTGGGTCGCCGCAGAGCGAGCCCAGCAGAGTGGTTTTACCCGCTCCGTTAGCGCCGATCAAGGTAACGATTTCACCTTGTTTAATATGCAGGCTGACGTCGTGCAGTGCCTGGATCTTTCCATAGTGGGTACTTACCTTGTCAAACGACAAAATTACATTTTCCATCTCAGGCCTCACCCCTATGCTTCACCCAAATAGGCACGGATAACATCAGGGTTATTGCGGATTTGCTCCGGCGTGCCGTTAGCTAACGGCGTTCCCTGATTCACTACGTAGATACGGTCAGATATTCCCATAACCAGTTTCATATCATGCTCAATCAGCAACACCGAGGTATTGTGATGATTACGCAGTTCCATGATTAACTCGTCGAGTTCTTTGGTTTCTTTCGGGTTCAGACCAGCAGCAGGTTCATCCAGCATCAGAATTTCTGGCTGAGTGACCATGCAACGGGCGATTTCCAGACGACGCTGGTCACCATAGGCAAGGTTACTGGCCTGACGGTTAGCCTGATCTAACAGGCCAATACGATCCAGCCAGTCAGCAGCACGTTCCAGCGCTTCTGACTGAGCACGACGAAAACCCGGGGTTTGCAACAGACCGGCGAAAAGCCCGGTTTTCAGCTGCATATGCTGGGCTACCAGCAAGTTTTCAATCACCGTCATTTCACGGAATAAACGAACATGCTGGAAAGTTCTGACGACGCCGAGACGAGCAATTTCCTGACCAGGCAAACCTTCAAGATGTTTATCACGCAGTAAAATCTGACCACCGGTCGGTTTATAAAAACCCGTCAGGCAGTTAAAGACCGTGGTTTTACCGGCACCATTCGGGCCAATAAGAGAAACGATTTCACCGGCATTAAGCTCAAGCGACACATTGTTAACGGCAAGAAGGCCGCCAAAACGCATCATCAATCCGCTGACGGATAACAATGGCTGACTCATGCCTGCTCTCCTTTCACATCGCTGGTTTTAAGCTTCAGGTGCGGACGATTCATCGGTAACAGTCCCTGTGGACGCCAAATCATCATCAGTACCATCAATCCACCCAGTACCAGCATGCTGTATTCATTCAAGTCACGCATCATTTCACGCGATACCACCAGCAAGACAGCGGCCAGAATAACCGCAAACTGTGATCCCATGCCGCCTAATACCACAATCGCCAGTACAAAAGCGGACTCGGCAAAGGTAAAGGATTCCGGGCTGACAAAGCCCTGACGCGCAGCAAACAAGGTGCCAGCAAAACCGGCAAAGGCCGCACTAATAGTAAAGGCGGTCAGTTTAATACGACGCGGACTTAAACCGAGAGAACGACAGGCAATTTCATCTTCACGCAGCGCTTCCCAGGCACGGCCCAGAGGCATACGCAGCAGACGGTTGATAACAAACAGCGTAATAACCACCAGCAACAGGGCCACTAAGTAGAGGAATACCACTCTATGACTTGGGTCATAACTGATATTGAAGAAATTACTGAAGGTATCCCAGCCCCCTTCACGTGGGGTACGACTGAACTCCAGACCAAACAGAGTCGGTTTCGGGATCTGGCTGATACCGTTAGGTCCGCCGGTCAGCGCGGTATTATTAAGCAGCAGAATACGGACAATTTCCCCAAAGCCTAAGGTGACAATCGCCAGATAGTCCCCTCGCAGACGCAGTACCGGGAAGCCCAGTAAGAAACCCGCTGCGGCCGCCATCAAACCGGCAATCGGCAGACAGGTCCAGAAGCCCAGGCCATAATACTGGTTAAGCATGGCAAAGGTATAAGCGCCGATAGCATAGAAGCCACCGTATCCCAGAACCAGTAAGCCAGACAGACCGACAACCACATTCAGACCCAGTCCGAGAATAATGTAGATCATGGTCATGGTGGCAATATCAATCGATCCGCGCGAAGCCATAAACGGCCAGACAACCGCAATCACCAGCAGTGCCAGCAGGAAGATTTTTTGCTTGGGCGTTGAGCCATCCATTGCCGGTAAGACAAACTTCGGCCCGGTGACTTTTTTCATACCCTTGGTAAATAACGGACGCAGTAACTGGAACACAAAGACGACTGCAGTACCGATCATCACCCATTCCCAGCGCACGCTACTGGCACTGTTCACCACCAGTTTGGTTCCCGAGAGGCTTAACTGCACCCCCATAAATACCGAGGCCAGGATGAAAAACATCACCGCAGAGAGTAGCGAGAAAACAATATGCATCGGTTTCATACTTTCTCAACCTCCGGACGGCCCAGGATACCGGTAGGCATCACCAGCAATACCCCGATAAGCAGCGCAAAGGAAACCACATCTTTGTATTCAGTGCTCAGGTAAGCAGAAGTAAGGGCTTCAGCAATCCCCAGAATCAGACCACCGATCATCGCGCCAGGAATACTACCAATGCCGCCCAATACCGCAGCGGTGAACGCTTTCATACCGGCCATAAAGCCAATATACGGGCTGATAACGCCGTAGAACTGACCCAACAGAACCCCGGCAACTGCAGCCATAGCGGCACCGATAACAAAGGTCAGGGAGATAACGCGGTCAGTATTGATACCCAGCAGGCTCGCCATTTTTAAATCTTCAGCACAGGCACGGCAAGCGCGGCCCATACGGGAGTAGCGAATAAACAGGGTCAAGGCCAGCATGGCGAGGAAAGTGACGACCCAGATAACCAGCTGCATGGTAGTGATAGTGGCGGTGAAGTTTTCACTGGCACCGACAATCCACTGACCATCAAACAAGTTTGGCAGGGCGATATCACGTGAGCCTTCAGTCAGGCTGACGTAGTTTTGTAAGAAGATAGACATCCCGATGGCAGAGATCAGCGCAATCAGACGCTTGGAACTACGAACCGGGCGATAGGCTACCCGTTCTATACTCCAGCCATAGGCACTGGCAATAACGATGGCACCAATAAAGCCTGCCCCGACCAGCATCCAGCCGACATCAATGCCAAGCATCATAAGCGCGGCGATGATCATAAAGGAGACGTAGCTCCCTATCATATACACTTCGCCGTGGGCAAAGTTAATCATACCTATAATGCCGTACACCATCGTATAACCGATGGCTATCAACGCATAGGTACTGCCCAGCGTGACGCCATTAAACATCTGCTGAAGGAAGTAGAGAAACTGCTCGGACATAACATAACCTTTTAATGCCTTCCGGGCAGACCCGGAAGGGAGGGTAACAGGGGATTATTATTATTTTGCCGGGGTAGAAGAACCGTCGGCATGCCACTGGAAGACGCCAAATTCAAATCCCTTCAGATCGCCTTTTTCATCCCAGTTCAGCGGCCCTATTACGGTGTTTGCACCTTTTTCTTTTAAATCTTTCGCGAGATCAACGGGCTCAGTGCTGTCACTACGCTCAAGCGCTTGCGCCAGTGACTGTACCGCGGCATAAGTGATCCAGACATAAGGTCCGCTCGCATCTTTCTTCTCGGCAACGAGCTCATCAACAATAGCTTTATTTGCCGGATCCTGGTCATAGCGTTTTGGCATTGTTACCAGCATGCCTTCACCCGCATCACCGGCAATATTCGACAGAGACGCATTGCCGACCCCTTCTGGCCCCATAAACTGGGTTTTCAGGCCAACGGAACGTGCCTGACGCAGGATCTGCCCCATTTCCGGGTAATAGCCGCCGTAGTAAACAAAATCGACATTTTCTTTTTGCAGGCGGGCTACCAGGGTGGAGAAATCTTTATCACCGGCGGTGATACCGTCAAAAAAGACGATATTGGCATTATTTTTTTTCAGCTCATCACGTACCGAGCGTGCCAGACCTTCGCCGTATTGCTGCTTATCGTGAATAATCCCGATACGCTGCGGCTTAACCTGCTCAAGAATAAATTTTGCCGCCGTTGGTCCCTGAGAGGAGTCCAGGCCGGCAGTACGCATAATGGTCTCATAACCACGTAGCGTCAGTTCCGGGTTGGTCGCGCCTGGCGAGATCATCAGAATGCCTTCATCTTCGTAGATATCCGAAGCGGGCTGGGTTGAAGAGGAACACAGGTGACCAATGACGTACTTCACACCATCGTTAACAATTTTGTTGGCGACAGCAACCGCTTGCTTAGGGTCGCAAGCATCATCATATTCAAGCGCAACCAGTTTGTTCCCTTTGATACCGCCTTTAGCATTAATGTCTTTGATAGCCTGGCGGGCACCATTAAATTCCATGTCGCCCCATTGTGCTACCGGGCCTGACATCGCCCCGACAACAGCCACTTTAATGTCTTCAGCGGTTGCCGCGTGAGACACCGCCAGAGCAATGAATCCGGCCAGTAATGTCTTCGCGTTCATCTTCATTTTTTCTTCCTTCTGGTGCGATTAAAAAACAAACAGCAATATTGTAACCAACACCTGTTTTTATGAATGACATGAAGGAGTTAGCGTAATATTTAACAATATTATCGGCTAAACTCTCTATATTTCATGCGATTAACTGGAGATATTATGCTGTATTCAATCAGAGATAAACAAAAAAAAGCATGTTTTGCAGCATAAAATAGCGATACAAAGCGCCGAACAATCCACTACAGATTGGTAGGTTGTTCTGATATTCAGGCAATACATGATGTTTATCTCTGGATTATGAAGTGAACATAAATTAAACCGCCTCTCCTGGCGTCAGAAAAGATAAAGCGTCTGGGGCGAATAAATTGGGTACACTCGCTATTTACCCTCTTTTCGGTTTGTCCATTTATGAAACTCACTATCATTCGTCTGTTAGCACCCGATGCCCAGGATAAGATTGATCTTGGAAAAATATGGTCTGAAAATGCCGTAACACAGTTAGATCTCAGTGAAAATCAACGTCTCTACGCCGCTAAATTTAATGAACGTCTGTTAGGTGCGGTACAGGTAACCCTGAACAGTACTCAAGGCATATTTACCGCGCTCAGCGTCAGAGAAATAACGCGTCGTCGCGGTGTCGGGCAGTATTTAATCGAAGAAGTTCTGCGTGATAACCCAGAGATAACGCACTGGAAAATAAGTGCTAATGGTATAGAAGACCGCGATGTCATGCAGGCATTTGCAGTGGCTCTCGGCTTTCAGTCACAAGGCCATGACTGGGAAAAATAGCCCTGAGAGGGATTCAGGCCTGTCGCTTAATCGCTCGAGGCCTGAATTATAAGAATATGAAACTCAGTTGCGAACGGGAGTACCCGCAGCTTTGTGACGATAAGCCACATTAGATATCAGTAACAAGGCGCAAGCCGCGCAGCCACTGGCAAACCAGAGATTACTGAGCAGCCCGAAGCTATCAAATAGCTGACCACCCGCCCAGGAACCCAGCCCAATCGAGATATTGAAAACGCCAACATATAATGCGGTGGCTATCTCCAGCATGCGAGATTCTGCTTTCATTACCCAGGTCATAAGCCCCACCGATATCCCGCCGTAGGACAGACCCCATAACAGTAAGACCGCAGCCCCACCAGTTGGGAAGTTTCCGACTGTCAGAAAGAGAACCGGAGTCAATAGCAACCCCAGCGCAATGGTCGCGAGTGTCAATGTGGTTCGCCGCATAGCGACCATACCGGTCAGGAAATTACCGGTCATACCGGCAATGCCATAGCCAAATAACAATACGCCCAGCCACTGCACATCAAATCCGGAGACTGACACCAGTAGGGGACGCACAAAGGTGAAGGCAGCAAAGTGGCCGGATACCAGCAATAGGGTTAACAGCATAGCGATTTGTAATTTACGATTAGCGAGCTGTTCAACGAAATGACGTACTCTGGCGGAACCCTTAACCGGAAGTGAAGGGATAAATAGCAGATGCATTACCAGCACTGCAGCACTGAACAGCGCCATACAGCCGAAGGCCCAGCGCCAGCCAATAAGATCGCCGATTAATGCTCCAAGGGGAACGCCAAGTACTGAGGCAGCTGCAACCCCTCCAAAAATAATTGAGGTAGCTAAACCCACGGCGGCCGGCCGAACCAGTCTGACAGCCAGGCTACTGGCAATTGCCCATATCCCACCGATACAAAAGCCCACCAGTATGCGGGCAACCAACATCCAGCCCCAGCTTGGCGCCAGAGCGGATGCCAGATTAGCCGCCACCAGCAGCCCCAGTAAGGCGCATAAAATACGGCGTCGATCGGTTCCCCCCGATAGCAGTACAACCAGAGGTGAAAAGAATGCGGCCAGTAATGCAGGAAAAGAGACCATCAGGCCCGCAGTTCCTGAAGTAATATTCAGTTCTTCAGCAATCGGAGTTAACAAACCGACAGGAAGCAGTTCCGTCGTGACAACGGAAAAGATAGCCAGCCCGACAGCACTCACCGCCAGCCAGGAATGCCGCACCACCGTTTCTGTCGCCGCGGATGGGGATGTACTCATGGATTAGACCCTTGCAATGAAAAATATGTTAAAAAGAGCAATACCCTGGCCAGGTTCTGGGTTGAACACCCTCATACCCTGGCTAACCGATGTTTATCAGACCCAACAGGGTCAAATACATACATCTCGTATCAATAAAATCATAGTATAGATACACTGTGTATGTAAACCGTTTATCTGTCTGTAAAAGGAGAAAAGAGATGGTCCGTCGTACCCGAGCCGAGATGGAAGAAACCCGCGCGATATTACTGGCCACTGCTCGTACGTTTTTCAGTGAACGGGGCTACGCTGACACCTCAATGGACGACCTTACTGCACAAGCCGGTTTAACCAGGGGCGCACTCTACCACCATTTTGGTGACAAAAAGGGTCTGTTAGTAGCAGTCGTCGAACAGATCGATGCCGAAACAGATGAGCGGCTACAGGCGGCTTTTGACAGTGCGGAAAATCCCTGGGATGGTTTTCGTCATCGCTGCCATGCCTACCTGGAAATGGCACTGGAGCCGGAGATTCAGCGTATTATTCTGCGTGATGCCCGGGCTGTGCTCGGGGGTACCCTGCCAGAGTCCTATCGTTACTGTATGGAGTCGATGCAACAGCGGGTCAGCCATCTTATCCAGCAGGGGGTGATGGTCGATACCAGCCCGCAGGCTCTGGCAGCCTTGATTTACGGCAGTCTGGCAGAGGCGGCATTCTGGATAGCAAACGGTGAAGACGGGAATGAGCGTCTGGCCCAGGCAAAAGATGCGCTGGAGTTACTGCTGCATGGGCTATTGAGAAAGCCTGTTATTGCGGCATAAAAAACTGCACCTGACTCAGCGAATGACTCCGCTTTTGGGGTGCAGTTTTGATTAATTCCGATACGGGAGGAGCCCCGCTTCAGGCGTTGCTCCTCCAGATTCCGCTATTATTTTGCGTCAGAAGAAGTGCCGTCAGCATTCCAGGTAAAGACACCGAACTCAAAGCCTTTCAGGTCGCCTTTGTCATCCCAGGAAAGTGGGCCCATCACGGTTTCAACGGTTGCACCTTTCAGGTAGTTTGCCATTTCAGCCGGGTCAGACGTCTTGTTCAGACCATCAGCCAGAGCCTGTACCGCAGCATAGGTAGTCCAGACGAATGCGCCGCTTGGATCTTGTTTCTTCGCTTTGATAGCTTCTACAATCGGCTGGTTAGCAGGGATCTGGTCATAGTTCTTTGGTTTAGTCACCAGTAAACCTTCCGCAGACTCACCGGCAATGTTAGACAGGGAAACGTTAGCTACCCCTTCAGGTCCCATAAACTGGGTTTTCAGGCCTGCAGCACGAGCCTGGCGCAGAATTTGTCCCATTTCCGGGTGATAGCCACCGTAGTACACGAAATCGATATTATCTTTCTTCAGACGAGCAACCAGAGTGGAGAAGTCTTTCTCACCCGCAGTTACGCCATCAAAGAACACGATATTGCCGCCGCCCGCTTTCAGACCATCCTGAACCGCACGCGCCAGGCCTTCACCGTATTGCTGCTTATCGTGAATAATCGCGATGCGCTGTGGCTTCACTTTATCAAGAATATATTTAGCCGCCGTTGGCCCCTGGTCTGAATCCAGGCCAGTGGTACGTAATACCAGCTTATAACCACGCGCCGTCAGCTCTGGCGCAGTTGCCGCAGGCGTTATCATAATAATGCCTTCGTCTTCATAGATATCAGACGCTGGCTGAGTAGAAGAAGAGCACAGGTGGCCGATAACGTACTTAACGCCGTCGTTAACCACTTTGTTTGCTACCGCTACCGCTTGTTTCGGGTCACAGGCATCATCGTACTTAGTGATAACCAGCTTATCGCCTTTGATACCACCTTTAGCATTAATATCCGCTACCGCCTGCTCTGCACCGGTAAACTCCTGGTCGCCATACTGGGCAACCGGGCCAGACATCGCCCCAACCACTGCCACTTTAATATCTTTCGCTAATGCGACGTTGCTCATGGCCAGTGCAATACAACCTGCCAGTAAGGCTTTGCCCGTCATCTTCATCCTGAGAGTCCCCATGTTGTTGTGAGTCATATTTTTATGTTGTGTGTTCAGCACGTTTTTTAATCAATCTTATTAGGTAGAATGGCACATGTGCTGTTGCAGCATTCTCTGCTAAAAAACATACCTGATTTTGCGATTTATGGAATAACAATTTTGTCACACGGCAAAGTTTGTCCGGAAAAAATACTAAAAAGCGGCTATAGCGCAAGGTGAATGGCGACATAAGTCACAGGAAAAAGATTTTTGATAGAAATAGCGATATGAAACGTTAAGTTTTCACTCTGACGAAGTGAAACGCCGGGCAGTTTTCTTCCTATTATCCAGATTATGCCGTCATATCAAGAAGAGACTTTAGCTATGCGAGTTCATCACACTAGCAGCACGCCAAAGCTGTATCGCAGCGTTAATACCACGACACGGCATCATTCGAATCATCCGGGTGCTGAGTATCGCTGGGAGCGCAATAGTAAGAAGCTCCCGTGTGAGCTACTTCCACAGCGTGAATCAATGCATGGAAAACAGAATCGTGGTCGGGATTACACGCCGCTGTTTCACTTTCTGCTCAGGAAAATTGGTCAACTCTGGGATAAAGTATTCAGTGAAGCCAGTGCCCGTCTTGATACTACTGAACCGGTATTCTGGCTGGTCGCGTTGCATGAACACCAGCGTGCAAAGTTAGTCCGTGTTGATGAAAGTAGCTTTTACCCTGGCCTGTTTGTTGATGAAAATAGAATTCTTCGACAGGTCGATCCTGAGATTACAGGGAAAGATGTTGAAGTCACTTGCCGCTGCTGTACACACACCTTCATTGGAATTCCTGTGTAACAAGGTCATAGACCGTTCTGTTTTTTCAGGTTAGCTACCCCAGCGTATAAACATCCCCTGTTACCGGGGTCACTACTGGCGCGGGTAGCCACGCGGCCCCCCATTTACCTGTACAATGACAAGCCATTATTTTATCTGGCTTTTGAGCGATCAGAAATTGTCTTACCTTCCAAAGTTTGTAGGGCGAAGCACAACGCAGATGAAAGCCGCCGACCAGAGCGTGAATATGATTTACCCCGGTGATTTTCTGGCAATAACGCACGATATCGATAAGCCCGCGATGTCCGCAGCCGATAAAGATAACCAGCCCACGGTCAGATTTGTAGATGAGGACACCTTCATCTTTTACATAGTCCACTCCCGCATCTTTCCCACTAATGACACCGTATGATCTGGGTCTGGCTACCGGGATCTCTCCTGACCATATAAATCGCTCCCCGATCTGCAGAGGAGTACTGCTGTACTCCATACGGTGACGCGAGTAATCAATTTCCAGAGATAATTTTTTTATTTTGGCGGTATAACCAGGAAGCCTCACGGCTGAGTGGCGTTCACTGGCTATCTGAGGATGGCATACAATTCGGCTATTATCAGGTAACCACGGAACACCGCCACAGTGGTCATAATGGCCATGTGAGAGTACGGTAGCAGTCAAGCCAGCCAGGTTGATTCCCATCAGTGCAGCGTTGGATAAAAAACTCTCATCGGGCCCCGTATCAAATAAAATGGAATCGTTTTCATCCTGAATGAACAGGCTGAGTCCGGCTTTAGCTAACAGAGAATGATTTGAATGGGAGTCAGACTGGTTTTCCAGCAGAACACTGATAGTTAAAGGCATATTTGCTCTTATACGGGCAAAAAAAATGACCCAAACCCGGCATAGTACCGAACTCAGGTCATCTTTCAGCTGATTGAAGAAATTAGGCTTCGATAGCCAGGCGAAGTTTTTTCATCGCATTTTTTTCAAGCTGACGTACACGTTCTGCCGACACACCATAGCGGTCAGCCAGTTCCTGTAACGTGCTTTTGTTATCTTCATCAAGCCAGCGGGCACGGATGATTTGCTGGCTACGCTCATCAAGCCCCATCATGGCATCAGTCAGTTTATCTGCTGCATGGGAGTCCCAGTTATCATCTTCGATGCCATCGGCAAAGTTAGATGATTTGTCCTGGAGGAACAGCACTGGCGCCATCGGCTGGCTATCTGACTCGTCGTCATTGGACATGTCAAAAGTCATATCCTGCGCCGCCATCCGCGATTCCATTTCACGTACGTCTTTACTGCTTACGCCGAGTTCACTGGCTACCAGTTCAACTTCTTCCTGGTTAAACCAGCCCAGACGTTGCTTATTTTTACGCAGGTTAAAGAACAGCTTACGCTGTGCTTTGGTGGTTGCGACTTTCACGATACGCCAGTTACGCAGGACATATTCGTGAATTTCAGCTTTGATCCAGTGCACTGCAAAGGACACCAGGCGAACACCGACCTCAGGATTAAAGCGACGTACCGCTTTCATCAGCCCGATATTCCCTTCCTGAATCAAATCTGCCTGTGGCAAACCATAACCAGAATAATTACGAGCAATATGAACAACAAAGCGGAGATGTGAAAGGATCAGCCGCTTAGCTGCTTCCAGACTACCCTCGTAATGCAGCTTTTCAGCCAGCTCCTTCTCCTCATCCGCCGTTAACATCGGCCATGAGTTTGCTGCCCGGATATAAGACTCCAGGTTACCAACAGGGGCTAAAGCTAAACTTTGCATTTCTTTGGTCATTCAAACCCTCTCTTAAAGACTTAAACAGATTGCCATGAAAACCGACACCGGATTAAAACGCTCACAACTGCCGAGCAATCAACTTCATGCTATCTCAGACAATCACGTTATCCACAAGTTCAAAATAATTTTGTGGATAAGTTACTCACACTGATTTACCAACTCTCTGCTCAGTTTACGCACTGACAGTGGCAGAGAAACAGTATATCAAAAGATAATTTACTGTGGTGTAAAATGCCGTAAATGTTGAACCGTTGCAAGCCATGCGGCCAGCCAGCCAATCATCGATGACACCAGTAATAACAATAAACACTCATCAAATCCCAGGCCTCGCAAAGAGAACTGAGTGCCGAAGACTTGTGCAACCTGTGTCACGGCAGAAGAGAGCCGCATCACCAGAATTTCCGACAGAATTAGCGATAAAAATGCCCCGCTAAAGCCCAGTAATGCGCCACCGTATAAAAAAGGCCGTAGAATAAAACCATCGGTTGCACCAATCAATTTTTGCACATTAATGGTATCACGACGCGCAAAAATGCTCAGTCTCACCGAGTTACCGATAACCAGGAAGACAGCAGCCACCATCAGAATACCTATCATAGCAGCGACTCGTCCCACCAGCCCTGTCAATGCAGCCAGACGTGCAAACCAGCTGTCATCCATACGGACTTCATCAACACCCTGCACCTGCGTCAGTCTGTCACGTAAAGTGTTCAGATGTTCGGTGGTCTGGAAATCAAGCAGTGGATTGACTATCGCTACCGCTGGCAGAGGATTTTCCTCCAGCATATCGAGCGCGCCGCCAAAGCCAGACCAGTTACGGAACTCACCTAATGCTTCATCCCGGGAGAGGTAGTTAACCTTTTCGACTCCTTCCTCTGCCTCCAGAATACCAAGAACTTGCTGCGCCGCATCGTCATCCAGTGCTTTATCGAGATAAACGGTGATTTGCGGAGAAGGATAGTACTGGGATGCCGCCTGATTGACGTTTTTATAAACGATAAAACAGACGCTGGGTAAGGTCAGAGAGATGGCAATCACCATCACCGTCAAAAATGTCGCTAACGGTTTGCTCTTCAGATCCTGTAGTGCACCTTCCCAGGCATAACGGAACTGCTCGTTAATTCCGCCTTTTAACGACTTCTTCTTCGACTGAGGTGATTTATTTCGCTTTTTCCCACCACGACCACCATCACTCTGCCGATGAGACTGATTAAAATCGTTAATTTTATGACTGAAGCGCTTAACAATGTTTAACACCGCTCGTTTATTCACCCGCACCTCCATGTAAATGACCATTGCTTAGCGTCAGCATACGATAGGAACGCCGCGCGATAAGCCCCATATCATGGGTCGCCATTAACACTGTGACACCGACACGGTTGAATTCTTCAAACAGACGTAAAATACCCTCAGAAAGGGCATCATCAAGGTTGCCTGTTGGTTCATCAGCCAATAATAGTGCGGGCTTGTTAACTACTGCTCGCGCGATACCAACACGTTGCTGTTCACCACCAGAAAGCTGAATCGGTAAGTTTTTCGCTTTATCAAGCAAACCTACCTTATCGAGCGCCGCTGAAACACGGCGACGAATATCTTCGCCGCTGGCACCTGCAATGATCAGCGGGATCGCAACGTTATCGTAAACGGTCCTGTCCATTAGCAGATGATGATCCTGAAAGATCATGCCTATCTGGCGACGCAAAAAGGGCACCTCGCGGCTTTTTAAGCGGCTGATATCATGGCCACCAAAAAAGATATGACCCGCGCTCGGCCGCTCAATGCCACAGATGAGCTTCAGTAACGTACTTTTTCCTGCTCCGGAATGGCCGGTCAGAAACGCCATCTCGCCTGGTTGCATATGGAATGTGACTCCCTGCAACGCTTGTCTCCCGCCGAGATAGGCTTTACTGACGTGTTCAAAACGAACCATTATTAATCCTCTCGGGCAAAAAGTGCCTCTATAAAATCTTCTGAATTAAACGGTCGTAAATCAGCAAGTTGTTCACCTACACCAATGTAACGAATAGGGATACTAAACTGATCCGCGATAGAGAAGATAACGCCTCCCTTGGCGGTACCGTCTAACTTCGTCAGTGTGATTCCCGTCAGCCCCACAGCCTCATGGAACAGTTTAGCCTGACTTATCGCATTCTGACCGGTACTGGCATCCAAGGTGAGCATAATCTCATGCGGAGCTTCTTCGTCCAGCTTTTTCATTACCCGGACAATTTTTTTCAGCTCTTCCATCAGATGCGATTTATTTTGCAAACGCCCTGCAGTATCTGCAATTAAGACATCAATATTACGTGCTTTAGCAGCTTGTATCGCATCAAAGATAACCGATGCCGAGTCAGCTCCAGTATGCTGAGCAATCACCGGAATATTATTACGGTCACCCCAGACCTGGAGCTGCTCAACCGCCGCAGCACGGAAAGTATCGCCCGCAGCCAGCATCACTGACTTGCCTTCAAGTTCAAACTGACGCGCGAGCTTACCAATAGTCGTGGTTTTACCCACGCCATTAACTCCGACCATCAGAATAACAAAAGGTTTTTTACCTTCAACCTTGAGTGGCGCATCAACCTTCGCGAGGATCTCGCTCATCTCTTCTTTCAATAATGCATACAGCGCTTCAGCATCACGTAACTGCTTACGACTCGCGGTTTCGGTCAGTTTTTCAATAATTTTTCGCGTAGTTTCGACGCCGACATCAGCAATTAATAACTGCTCTTCCAGCTCTTCAAATAAGTCGTCATCGATTTTTTTACCGCGGAACAGCGCCATAAAACCGGAGCCGAGGTTCTGTTTCGTTTTGACCAGGCTGCGTTTCAGACGTGCGAAGAAACCTTCCTTCGTCGGTTTTTCTTGCTCTACAATCGGGGCGACTACCGGCTCCTCAGGAGCATTTTCCGGAGAGGTCTCCAGTGGGCTTTCAGCCACTAATGGGGCAATCACTGGTTCAATAACTTCAGCTACGGGCTCTTCAACCGGGCTGTCATCGGTTGGGCTTTCAGCCACCAATGGGGCAACCACTTCTGTTACAGGTTCTTCAGGCTGAATTTCAGCAACCGGAGCGACAATCGGCTCAACGACTTCTGCCACAGGCTCTTCAGGCTGGATTTCAGCAATCGGAGCGACAACCGGCTCAATCACCTCTGCCTGACTGGTCGCCTCAGCATGCGGAAGCATCGATTCAATCGCAGCGACTTCTTCAGTAACAATTCTTTCCTGCACAGCAGCTGCGTGAGTTACCGTTTCTACAGGTTCTTCTACCGGAGTTACCTCAGGCGTTTCTTGAATCCCTGCGTGTGAAATAATTGATTCTATCGCCGTGACTTCTTCTGTCACGATTCGCTCTTGGTGAGCCTGGAAAACTTCCTGCTCAGCAGACTCTGATACCACATTCTGAGCTAACTCAGGTTCAGTAATCGAAGGTTCAGCGGTATCTGCTGCTTTCGCGTCTGCCACTGGCTCAGTGGTGTCATCCAGTAAAACACGCGCATCCTCTGCCTGTTCTGCCAGGACAGGCTCTGTCTGTTCTACCGGTGTTGGTGTCTGTGGGGCTATATCCGCCGCTTCAACCTCAGGTTCTGCCTGCTCTACAGCTTCTTGTGTTTCAACCTTTGGTTCTTCCGGCTGCTCTTTCTGACCAAAGCCCAGCCAGGAAAAAAAGCCACGTTTTTTATCTTTCGCCATGTGCGACTACATCCTTTGCTGTTTATTTATGGCACAGACCTAATCTGGCTTGCCACAGGCATTAAAAAAATAGTGCATGAGTCTACCACTTTCCCGCCTCAGCATCACGCTACAGGAATAAGGTTTCCAGGCTTGAGCCTGGGACGTTAGAATAGAAATCAGAGATCCACTTGCATGCAGTGAGTACCATGAAAAAACCTCAATCCGCCGGTTCAGGCCAAATTCGCATTATTGGCGGTCAATGGCGTGGCCGAAAACTTCCCGTTCCCGACGTTGTCGGATTACGTCCTACCACCGACAGAGTCAGAGAAACCTTGTTTAACTGGCTGGCCCCTTACATCGTTGAGGCGCATTGCCTTGACTGTTTTGCCGGGAGCGGTGCTTTAGGCCTGGAAGCCTTATCACGCTATGCATCAGCAGCCACGCTGATTGAAATGGACAAAAACGTTGCCCGGCAATTACAAAAAAATCTCGCCACCTTACAGGCAAGCCAGGGCAATGTGCTGAATGCGAATACTTTGAATGTGCTGGCACAACCAGGTACGCCCCACCATATTGTGTTTGTAGATCCCCCCTTCCGTAAAGGATTACTCGACGAGACCCTCAGCTTACTGGAAAAAAATGGCTGGCTTGCGGATAACGCCCTGATTTACGTTGAAAGTGAAGTGGAAAATGGTATGCCGCTGGTTCCCGCATCCTGGGCATTACACCGGGAAAAAGTCGCAGGACAAGTTGCCTATCGTCTGTTTATACGTGAAATACAAGGAGCCACATGATGTCTGTTTTGATTAATCTGGGTCGCCTGTTGATGCTGTGTATCTGGGCATTTTTAGTGCTCAATTTAGTTCAGCCTTTCCCACGTCCGCTGAATATTTTTGTCAATGTCGCCTTCATCTTTATGATTATTATGCACGGCCTGCAACTGGGTTTAATGAAAGCCACTCAGCCTAAAGAGGGTCCGCCGCTCAGCAGTGCAGCCCAGATAAAAATATTTCTTTTTGGTGTCTTCGAGCTGCTGATCTGGCAAAAAAAGCTTCGTCAGGGAAAATAGCAGCTCCAGAATACGGCCCAACAGGCAGAATAATTAAGCATCGCTTTTTCATTTCCTGCCAGTAAACTGGAATAACGCCCGACTACTAAAATAAGGATATGCCATGCTTTGGTCATTTATCGCTGTCTTTTTTTCCGGTTGGTTATACGTTGATTCTTGTTATCGTGGGCCTGCCTGGCAAAAATGGGTATTTAAACCCGTCACTCTGCTGCTGCTACTGTTGCTTGCCTTACAGGCACCACTCCCGGACCCGACCGGCTATTTAATTATTGCCGGCTTACTGGCAAGCCTCGCCGGAGATGCCCTCACTTTACTGCCGCGCCAGCGCCTGCTTTATGCCTTTGGCGCTTATTTTCTCTCCCATGTGTTGTATAGCCTCTATTTTACCAGGCATGCCAGCTTCGACTTATACTGGCCGCTCCCGCTGGGTTTAATCATCGTCGGTGCACTGTTGATTGCCACCATCTGGAGCCGTCTGGAAGAGCTGCGTATGCCGGTGCTGGCTTTCATAGGCATCACACTGGTCATGGTTTGGTTAGCTGGCGCTAACTACTTCTCACGCAATACGGCTGCCAGCCTGTCGGAATACCTGGGCGCAGGATTATTACTGCTGGGTAATGTGGTCTGGCTGGTCAGCAAATATCGCCGTCGGTTCCGGGCAGATAGCGCCATTGTGGCGGCCTGCTACTTTGGCGGTCACTTCTTAATTGTCCGTTCGCTGTTTATCTGACCGGTTAAAAATACTCACCTCCGATAAATAACCCTTGACTCTGGAGTAAGCTCCAGAGTTTAGGATGGGTCATGAGATAATTATCATTACCCGGAGAGTGCTATGCACAATACATCTCAAAACCCTCAAAAAACGCCACAGTTTTCGCATAGCAAATTCAGTCCGCTGAAAGTGGAAGAAGAGCACGCCTGCTGCACGGGAAGCGACTCCCGTACTTCTCCCGAAGAAAATACAGTGCTCGACAGTAGCGATCGTTACAGCTGGCACGTGGAAGGAATGGACTGTGCGGCCTGTGCAAGAAAAGTTGAAAATGCCGTTAAAACTATCCCTGATGTCCAGCAAGTACAGGTGCTGTTTGCAACCGAAAAACTGCTCGTTAAATCCACCCGGGATATTCGTTCCGAGGTAGAACGGGCAGTGACCTCCGCTGGCTACAAACTCGGCGACAGTGCAGCCCCAAAAGCTGCGCCCACTTCTTTCTGGCAGGAAAATAGGACAATTATCGTCCTGATTGTCCTGATGGCGGCTAGCTGGGGCTTGGAACAGGCGAATCATCCATTTGGTAATCTGGCCTTTATTATCACCACCCTGGTAGGCCTGGGGCCTATTGCCCGCCAGGCGCTGCGTCTTATTCGCAGTGGCAGCTGGTTTGCTATCGAAACCCTGATGAGTGTTGCCGCGATAGGCGCACTGTTTATCGGAGCGACCGCAGAAGCAGCGATGGTGCTGGTATTATTTCTGATTGGAGAACGTCTGGAGTCCTATGCTGCCAGCCGTGCCCGCCGCGGTGTCAGTGCATTAATGGCACTTAAACCCGATACCGCTATTCGTGTTCGTGACGGGCAACGTGAAACTGTCGCACAAAAAGATTTACGCCCGGGTGATATTATTGAAGTCGCCGCTGGCGGGCGTTTACCTGCCGATGGTCGTCTGTTAAATGCGTTTGCCAGTTTTGATGAAAGTGCCCTGACCGGTGAGTCAATTCCGGTTGAGCATCAAAAAGGGGAGAATGTCTCCGCAGGCTGTACCAGCATCGATCGACTGGTGCAAATGGAAGTGGTCTCTGAACCCGGCGACAGTGCGATTGACCGTGTACTTCGTCTGATTGAAGAGGCAGAAGAACGTCGCGCCCCTATCGAGCGCTTTATTGACCGTTTCAGCCGGGTCTATACCCCATTGATTATGGCGCTGGCTCTCTTGACGGTAATTATCCCCCCTCTGATGTTTGGTCAGCTCTGGGAGCCCTGGATATATAAAGGCCTGACACTCTTACTGATTGGCTGCCCTTGCGCTCTGGTTATCTCAACACCTGCGGCTATTACCTCAGGGCTCGCTGCGGCGGCACGTTACGGCGCACTGATTAAAGGTGGAGCAGCTCTGGAGCGCCTGAGCCAGATACAGCAGATAGCTTTTGATAAAACCGGGACACTGACCGCGGGTAAACCTCAGGTTACCACTCTGACTACCGCAGAAGGTATTGATGAAAATCAACTCCTGGTTTTAGCCGCTGCGGTTGAACAAGGATCCACCCATCCGCTGGCCGTGGCGATCATCAGCGCCGCTCAGCAAAGAGCGCTCAGCTTGCCTGTGACAGAACAGCACCAGGTTCTGCCCGGAGTAGGTATCGAAGCGATGATTGACGGGCAGATGATTCGCCTGAGCTCACCAACTAAACTACCTGCCGGAAGCCTGAATACCGAATGGCAGCAACGCATTACTCAGCAAGAAGATGAAGGGCAGACGGTCATTGTGGTTCTGCGTGAAGGAAAATTACTCGGCGCCATAGCCATGCGTGACCAGCTACGCAGTGACGCGCGGGTTGCTGTTAGCGCGCTTAATGCTTTAGGCGTGAAAGGGGTCATGCTGACTGGGGATAATCCTCGTGCCGCTGCGGCTATTGCATCTGAGCTGGGGATTGATTACCGCGCCAGTTTACTGCCCGCTGACAAGGTTCGTATCGTTAATGAGTTAGGCCAGTCTGCGCCGCTGGCAATGGTCGGTGATGGTATCAATGATGCTCCGGCGATGAAAGCGGCGACTATGGGAATAGCGATGGGAAGCGGAACTGACGTCGCCCTGGAAACAGCCGATGCAGCCATTACCCATAACCGCCTGACAGAGCTATCACGGATGATAACTATCGCCAGAGCAACACATACCACAATTCGCCAGAATATCTCGATTGCACTGGGATTAAAGCTGGTGTTTCTTGTCACCACCTTGCTGGGTATGACAGGATTATGGATTGCGGTATTAGCCGACTCAGGAGCAACCGCATTAGTGACCGCTAATGCATTAAGATTACTGCGCCGGAAATAGCATTTATCGGAGGGTACAGACTCCCTCCGGTTAAGCGTGGCTTTTACGTAATAAATAGCGGTAAGGCTTACTTACCGCTTCTGATGCAACCAGCTCATGTTCCATAAAGCGGCAGAAACCGGGAATATCACGGGTAGTGGCAGGGTCATCCGCTATCACCAGCAGAGTTTCACCTGGCGCCATCTTGCGTACGGTTTTACGTACCATCATTACTGGCTCCGGACAACGCAGTCCTGTGGTATCAAGATTATGGTCAGGAGTTGCAAATAAATCGGTCATAACTGCCTCTGTCGAGAAAAAACTGCGCTAGTTTACGCCGGGAAGAATTCGATGCAAGCGACGTGAACGATTGCGTTAAAATTAACCATTGCAAAGGGGAGTGAAAGCAGTATCATCCCCCGGCTTTATGATGAATCAGCAGAATAACATCTGTTGTGTTTGATATTGGGTTCCCTCACCCCACCACTAAAAAGGCTACAATATGCTGCAGTTAAACTCACGCCAGCGCGTCAATGCGTTGCTATGGCTATCGCTATTCCATTTGTTAGTTATTACTTCCAGTAACTACCTGGTTCAGCTCCCGATCTCTATTTTTGGACTCCATACCACCTGGGGTGCATTCAGCTTCCCGTTTATCTTTCTGGCAACTGACCTGACTGTGCGTATTTTTGGCGCCCCGCTGGCCCGACGGATTATTTTCGTCGTGATGATCCCAGCCCTGGTTATCTCTTACGGCGTATCGGCGCTGTTTTATATGGGAAGCTGGCAAGGTCTGGAGGCATTAGGCCAATTCAATCTGTTTGTTGCCCGTATCGCTGTCGCCAGTTTTATGGCCTATGCCCTGGGGCAAATTCTCGATATTCAGGTCTTTAACCGCCTGAGGAAAAGCCACTATTGGTGGCTGGCCCCCTCGGTTGCCATGATATTTGGTAATATGAGCGATACCGCAGCATTCTTCTCAATTGCTTTCTGGCGCAGTACCGATCCCTTTATGGCTGAGCATTGGGTTGAAATTGCCATGGTTGATTACGGCTTTAAGATCCTCATCTGTATGGCCTTCTTCTTACCTGCCTATGGCGTATTCCTGAATTATCTGCTGAAACATTTTGCCGATAAATCTGAAAATTCGGCATGGCAACCTGGGTAAAAGAATACTCGCTATCTTGTGATAAAATGCCGGCATTAGCCTGGTGGCTTACTAACGGAAAGGAAGAGTGCAATGCATAAACTGGTAAAATATGTCGGTGTCAGCCTGTTAGTTATGGGTCTTGCTGCTTGCGACAATAAAGACAGCACGACTGAAGCTGTAGATAGCTCTGCTGCAAGCACTACTGCGGCGCAGACTGTTACCTTACTGGACGGGAAAGTGAGTTTTTCTCTTCCGGCTGACATCAGCGATCAAAGCGGTAAAGTTGGCACTCAGTCGAACAATATGCATGTCTACTCTGATACCTCAGGCCAGAAAGCCGTGATTGTCATTATCAGTGAAGCCGGTACCGATACGCTTGCGGCTCTGGCTGGAAGACTGGA
The DNA here is from genome assembly GCF_024807845.1 of Klebsiella sp. BIGb0407. Taxonomy (GTDB): domain Bacteria; phylum Pseudomonadota; class Gammaproteobacteria; order Enterobacterales; family Enterobacteriaceae; genus JGM124. Next base: position 313,163 of record NZ_JANUEQ010000005.1, on the reverse strand, counting down.
AGAACAACAACGTGCACGCGACCCGCAGTTACAGGTAGTCTCAAATAAGCCGATTGAAATCAAAGGCCATGCTTTACAGCAACTGGATACCATTATCTCAGCCCAGGGTCAGACCACTTACTCTTCTATCGTGTTAGGTAAAGTCGCTGACCAGCTATTAACTATGCAGATTTCTTTACCGGCAGATAATCAGGCTCAAGCTCAGGCAAGCGCTGAAAATATTTTAAATACACTGACACTGCAGTAATCATCTCTTTCAGCCTGCGGCTTCTGTCGCAGGCTTTTTTCTGCCCAACCTCAGCCATCTCCACCCTTAATCCCAGTATGATAAATCATGCTTACTCAGCCCAATGTCTCTCAGCTGTTCCGGGCTTAGTTCTCGTAATATGCGTACAGTTTTGCGATTCAGTGATTTTCGGCGAAAGTAACGATAAATCGATCTCAGGCTAAAAACAGGTCTGCGTGCTTGGTTTTCATTAAATTCCATCGTCTGCTCCTTCATATGGCTCTGGACATATCATGCTATGCCGGGCAGTAAGCAGACAGATGCAAAAAACGATTCTTTTTAACATACAGATGGAGTAAAACATTAACTGAATGGCATAATTTGCGGCCATCTGTACTGGTTTTTGGTTCTGTATGGTTCTAAGAGGAATACAGCTTGACTCGCTATCAACATCTCGCCACTTTGCTGACTGAACGCATTGCACAAGGCTTATATCAGAGTGGAGATCGTCTGCCTTCGGTACGAGCCCTGAGCCAGGAACATGGTGTCAGTATCAGCACGGTTCAACAGGCCTATCATATTCTTGAAGACCAGCAACTCATTACGCCGCAACCGCGTTCTGGTTATTTTGTTGCACCACGCAAGGCGGCTCACCCTGTTCCACCGCTAACCCGTCCAGCCCAGAGACCGATAGAAATTACTCAGTGGAATGCGGTTTTGGAGTTAATTAACTCCCGCAGTAACCAGAACATGATCTCTTTCGGTAGCGGTATACCCGACCTGACACAACCGACCCTAAAACCACTGTGGCGTGAGATGGCTAAGCTTGCCCAGTGTCAGTCAAACGCCCTACTCAGCTACGACAGTATTTATGGCTTACCCGCCTTACGGGAACAAATTGCCCGCCTGATGCTGGACAGCCAGTGTCTGGTCACGCCGGACGATATCGTGGTGACCAATGGTTGTGTAGAGGCACTATCGATTGCGATTCGCGCGGTGTGTGAAGCAGGCGATATTGTTGCCGTTGAATCACCTTCATTTCACGGCACCATGCAGATGCTACGCGGCTTCGGCATCAAAGTTATCGAAATTCCTACCGATTCCGTGACGGGGATTAGCATCGAAGCGCTTGAACTGGCACTCGAACAATGGCCGATAAAAGCCGTTTTTCTGGTACCAAACTGCAATAATCCCTTGGGTTTTATCATGCCGGTTGAGCGCAAAAAAGCCATTCTGCAGCTGGCACAGCGCTTTGATATTGCGATTATCGAAGATGATGTCTATGGCGAGCTGGCCTATGATTATCCCCGGCCAGTCACCATCAAATCGATGGATGTCGATGGGCGAGTTTTGCTGTGTAGTTCATTTTCAAAAACGCTATCCCCAGGGTTAAGGATTGGCTGGATTGTGCCAGGCCGCTACTGGGAACGCGCCTTGCATATGAAATACATTGGTACCGGCAGTACTACTACAGTGACTCAGCAACTGGTGGCCAATTTTATTCAGTCTGGCCATTATCATCGCCACCTCAGACGAATCCGTCAGCACTACAAACGCAATCTGGTTATCTTTACCTGTTGGGTCCGTCACTATTTTCCTTGTGGTATTTGCGTCAGTCGCCCACAGGGAAGTTTTTTGATGTGGATAGAATTACCTGAAAATGTCGATACCGTACGCCTGAATGAAGCTTTATGCCGTCATAATATTTATATCGCGGTGGGTTCGCTGTTTTCTGCTTCAGGAAAGTATCGTAACTGCCTGCGACTGAATTATGCTTTACCTTTTAATCCTGAGACCGAAGGCGCGCTAAAAATCCTTGGTGAAGCATTACAGTACGCTATGGAAAACTGTTAAAAACGGCTGTCATATTGTCGGGTGTAATACTGCCCGACAACGCTGATTTGATACGTCCCGGTATATATTCATAAGCAGGTTATTTTCATCTCCTTTAACAAAGAAAGTCGGTCACAATTAATATATTAATAGCGATAACAAGATAAATAAAAAAATTAACTCACTAAATTAACATGGGTATAACCATTTAGTGATAAAGATAATGAGAATAATATGTATTTATAACTACATAGTAAATAACTTTAAATATGATAAGAAAAATATAACCCTGCTTGTATTATATTATTAATGAGAAGCATAGCCATTAATAATAAGAGAAAATAACCATGAGCGAAGAAATCGTTAAAGGACGCGATGTTACCATTTTATTTGATGGTGAAAAATGCGTGCATTCGCGTAATTGTGTATTAGACCGCCCGGATGTTTTTGTCCCCGCTATAGACGGCGAGTGGATTTACCCTGACCGTGCGAGCGTTGCGGAAATAGCCATGCTTGCCAAAAACTGCCCGTCAGGTGCTATTCGTTATCAAATGAATGACAAAACCAAGGGAGAAAAAGCACCGCTGGTCAATATTATACGTATTCGTGAGAATGGGCCTCTGGCCCTGAATGCAGAAATAGCAACAGACGAAGGTTCATTAGGTTATCGCGCCACCTTATGTCGCTGCGGCCATTCATCCCGTAAACCGTTCTGTGACGGAAGCCATACGGCTGCTGAATTTACCGCTACCGGTGAAGTCGCTATTCAGGAATTTACGGCTCTGGAACGTCGCGATGGTGTATTACTGGTTACGCCCCTCAAAAATGGTCCTCTGCAAGTCAAAGGTAATCATGAGTTAGTCACCGGGACTGGCAAAACCACCAATAAACTCGAAGACAGCTATTTATGCCGCTGCGGTCAGTCGGCTAATAAACCTTATTGCGATGGTTCACATGCTCGAGTTGGATTTACCTCCTGAGCCCTGGCAATAAAATTCATGATCATTGACTAATTTATTTTCATTCTATTTTTTTGAATAAGATCCGCAAATTGTTTCGATTTCAATGAATGAGTGTAAGCTTTATTATTTATCACATCAGGCAAAACTGCCAACTAATATATAATTAACATCAGGAATATGACCATGAAAACCATCAAAACTTTTGTTGCAATAGCTGCTATCTCAATGATGTCTTTCGGTGCTTTTGCCCAGAGTATCACCGCAACAGGATCTACTCTTGATAGCGCTGAAGCGAAAATTGCCGCCAAGGCCTCTGAGCAAGGTTCTGGTTACACAATTACCAGCGCAATTGTAAATGACCGAGTACATATGACGGCTCGTCTGGATAAATAATCCATTAATAATAATAAAAAATCCTCTTTGTGGGGATTTTTTATTATTTAACTAACTGAATTTAAAGTCACTAAAGTATTATCAATACCCTGCCAATTCTTCCCTTCATTGCCTCAGATAAATTCAGCAATACAATCTCTGCCTCACTTTTAGGATATTGTGCTGTTTTTATGCTATTTATTTTTTGTTTAACTTGTGTTTATGGTTTGTTTAACTTTTGTTTATTGACATCACTATAATCGTAACAATTCGTTAATGCGCAGTTGTTAGCAAGGATTTAGTTATGTCGGAAATAATAAACTCTTTTAATCATGCGGTGACTTCAATTTCGCGGTCTGAATGGGACGCAGGTAAGCAAAACTCAGTGGTAAAAGACCTTGAACAAGGCAAAGTTATTTTCTTACCCCAGCTGGCATTTACTCTCAGTGAACAAGAACAGCAGTTACTTAATCCGGTTTGGGTAGATCCTAAGCGGAAGAATATCAGTTATCAGCCACAGCAAGATAAACTGACAGGTGTCGCTGATAGCGCACAAGAGCCCGCTATCCGTGAATTACTGAAAAGACATTATCATTCCTGCCGCCAACTGGTCGCCGGGATATTGCCAGAATATCAGGCCGCATTGCATACCCCAACCAATAGCCTGCGCCTGCACCCCGTAACAGGCTGGACGAAGAATACTTCATGGCGTAAAGATGACAGCCGTTTGCATGTTGATGCCTTCCCTTCACGCCCTAATTATGGCGAACGTATTCTGCGTATTTTTACCAATATCAATCCGCATGGTGAAAATCGTAGCTGGCGTGTGGGTGAGCCTTTCCCTGCTCTCGCCCAACGTTTCTTACCGCGTCTGAAAAACTATTCTTCATTCAGTAGCTGGTTACAAAATAACGTCGGTATCACCAAAAGTTACCGCAGCCACTACGACCATCTGATGCTACAGATGCATGACGCGATGAAAGCTGATACCGATTACCAGAAAAATGGGCCTCAGGTTGCGGTTGAGTTTCCGCAAGGCAGTAGCTGGATCTGTTTTTCCGATCAGACACCTCATGCCGCTATGGGCGGGCAATTTATGCTGGAACAGACCTTTTTATTACCGGTTAATAAAATGCATAACCCGCAACAGTCTCCTCTTAAGGTGCTGGAGTCTCTGACCAATAAGGTGTTGATTTAGCCTTTAGCCGCGTACTTCTACGCGACTAAAAAGAGTCCGTCAGTCAAAGAGTTTCAGGGCTGCTATCCGTTTCAAACCTTCGGATAACGCCCCATCATCAGCAGTAAGACTGAGACGGATAAAACCTTCTCCTCCAGCGCCAAAGCCTTGCCCCGGAGCGACCAGTACATGCGCCTCCAGCAACAAACGTTCGGTCAGTTGCGAAGAGGTGTAGCCTGGTGGAACCGGCAACCACAGAAAGAAGGTTCCCTGACCTGGGTCAACGGGCCAGTTCATCTGTTGCAGTGCCTCAATCACCCATGCCCTGCGGTGGTGATAAAGGGCCGCAAACTCTTGTATTCTCGCTGATGGCAAATTCAGGGCATGAATAGCTGCATCCTGAACGGCACCAAATACGGTGCTGTAACTGTGGGTATGGAGTTTTTTAAATGCTTTAATAATAGAAGCATTTCCCACCGCAAATCCAAAACGCCAGCCCGCCATCAGGAAGGTTTTCGACAGCGTATAGATCTCTACCCCCCACTCTTTTCCACCAGGCTGGGCCAACAGACTCGGGGGAACTTCCTGAGCGTTGCTGCCAATCGCAGCATAGGCAAAGTCATGTATCAGTGGCATCTGATAACGCTGAACAAACGTCAGTGCCTCGGAAAATAGTTCAGGTGTCGCAACGGCTCCGGTCGGGTTATGAGGATAGTTAAGCATTAATAGCCCTCCCTGATGGGCAACCTCTTCGGGTACCTGACTGAAATCGGGTAAAAACTGATTTTCGGCCTCTAAAGCAATACCATAAAATTGCGCCTGAGCCTGAGCCGCTGCTGAACGGTACATGGGATAACAGGGGTCAGTCGAAATAAGATATTGCCCCGGACTAAGCAGGGCTCGCGGTAAGCCGGTGACCCCAATATGGGCTCCCTGAAAAATCGCGATTTCACTGTCAGGATCCAGCTCAACGCCATACTGCCGCAGGTAGAAGTCAGCAATAGCCTGGCGCACCGCTGATTTGCCCCAGAAAGAGGGGTAGTCATGATTTTCAGGCTGAGCCGCCGCCGCTTGCAAGGCAGCAACGACGGTTGCCGCAGTAGGCTGACGCGGGCTACCAGAAGAGAGATCAATCAGTGGATAATCTGTGGTATCAACCTGTGCGAGCATTTTTTCCAGCGAACTAAATAGATTCTCTTCTAATTGCTCTACCAATGGCGAAGCTGAAAATAACGGCATATTTCTCTCGATAAAATTTAATTATATGACTGACTATCGCATAGCTTACTTTTCCTGAAAATTAAATAATCGAATATCTAATGCACAAAATTAACTATCTATAGTCAATAATTACAGTTGCTTGTTACTTAAAGGAGTAAATCATTATTTTATCGGCACCTACGTATTATCTTAAAAAATAGAGCCAGTACCTTACCAGTAGAGTTTATTGATATTTTTATTAGCCGCTCTCCCTATCCTGTCCGAATTAATTTCAGAGCCAGGACTTATCAAGTTGAAGAGAAATACATCCACTCCTCACGATGCCACCTTCCGGCAATTTTTAAAGCAACCCGATATTGCACGGGACTTTATGGAGATCCACCTGCCTCCAGAGTTACGTGCTATATGTGACTTTACTACGTTAAAACGGGAAAATGGCTCTTTTGTTGAGGAAAATTTACGGCAATATTTCAGCGATATACTTTACAGTTTAAAAATGGCCGGTGATAACACAGGATATATTCATGTTTTAATTGAGCATCAGTCCAGCCCCGACAAGCATATGGCATTTCGTATGATCCGTTATGCGGTTGCCGCCATGCAGAGCCACCTCGACGCAGGCCATGAAAAGTTGCCGCTGGTAATACCCGTTCTCTTTTATACCGGCAAGCGAACCCCTTACCCTTACTCAACTAACTGGTTAGAGGAATTTTCCTGTCCGATTGAGGCCAAACATCTTTATAGCAATAACTTCCCTCTGGTCGACATCACCGTGATCCCTGACGAGGAGATCATGGAGCACCGCAGTATGGCGGCCCTGACATTACTACAAAAACATATCTATCAGCGTAATTTGACAGAATTGATGGATCAAGTAGTGGCATTATTACTCAATGAGTATCTGGCCTCACCCCAAGTGAAGGCGCTGATTCACTATATTATTCAGGCTGGTAACACCGCAGATGCTGAAATCTTTGTCCGGGAACTGGCCTTGCGGGTACCGAAACATGAGGATGAACTGATGACAATTGCACAGCAACTTAAACAGAAAGGTAGAGAAGAAGGCAGAGAAGAAGGCATTCAGCTTGGTGAGGAGTCATGCATCCGCAAGGTTGCCCGTAACATGTTACAGCATGAAATTGATTACAATATGATAATGACATTAACGGGCCTGAGCACGGAAGAACTGGCACTTCTCAGCAACTAAGTACCCTCTAATAACACAACAGATCCTGAAGCCTTTATCCATGAACTGGCTTTTCGGGTACCGAAACACAGGAGTAAATTGATGACTATTGCACAGCAACTTGAGGGGAAAGGTTTCGAAAAAGGATTTCAACTAGGAAAACTGGAAGGAATACAAGAAGGAAGGCTGGAAGGAATACAGGAAAGAATACATAGAGATATGAAACAAACAATACAGCAATGCATGCAGCGCTGTGAAGAAGAGGGGATTTTGTTAGATGTTCAGGCCGTTGCCCATCTCATTTTACAGGAGGGTATGGATTACAATACGGTAAAGCAAATAACAGGCTTGGAAGGGGAAGAACTGACACCACTCAGCGACTAAATACTTTGAACAGGGTGTATCTTTCTGCCTGTCTGAATAAAAAATCGCCTTGTTATCCGTATCCAAAAACACAAAACCTTATATATCAATATGATAGATATATATGCATTAATATTCTTTCCATGAAATATAACAAGGCTGCCACTGAGTAATCCATAAATTAAACGAATATACCCTGAGTAATTTAACTTGATTATCATCGCTGATTCTTACTCGCGATAAATCCGGATGCGCTATCTGATTAGGCCGTTTTTTTACAGCAACACCTAAGAAACTTGAAGTATGACGGGTATAATTGTAATAACAAAATTCAGATATACTTAGCACAAAAAAACATAGCCCACTATTGAGTTTAACTTTTCCCACTAAAGGAAACTGTGATTTAATCGTTTTATTGTCATCACCTTGTCAGGGATATTTAATTTATGCGCAAGTCACTTACCGGTGGATTAATTTTCACTTTACTCTCTTCTGCTATTATTTTTTCCACAGCACAGGCTGATGACAAAAAAATTCGCGTTGGATTTAACCCGGGCCCCTATAAAGAACAATTTCAAAAAGGTATTGAACCTTATTTAAATAAGCAGGGTTACAGCGTTGAGTATAAAGATTTTAGTGATGGCGTACAGGTCAATGATGCAGTAAGTCGCGGTAATATCGAAGCGAATATTATGCAGCATCCGGTCTATTTAAAATCAGTCAATGAGCGCCTGGGTATTGATAATATCGGTATTGTACAAGTTCCTACCCCGCCAATGGGCCTGTACTCTGAAAAGATTAAAACTCTGGAAACACCAAAAGCAGGTACGGTGATTTCTATTCCTAATCAGGCACCTAATGCCTACCGTGCCGCACTGGTGTTGCAAGGTCTTGGTTGGGTAAAAATCCGTCCTGACAGCGACCCGGCGACCTTTTCACAGCGATTTATTAGCGAAAATCCTTACAAAATCGTCCTCAAAGAAATGGATAACGCCCAACAGGTACGCGCCTTACCAGACGTCGATTTTGGGCTGATCCAGGGTAACTTTGCCGTATCCAGTGGCATGAAATTAGCTTCCGCCCTGGAACTGGAAAAACCCACCAGCCAGTTTGTTAACGTTGTCACTATCGCTGGCAAAAATAAAGATGCTGACTTTGCTAAAGCATTAGTTGCTGCTTATCAGTCAGATGACTTTAAAAATTATATTCGCACTAATCCACAATATGCCGGCTATATGTTGCCTGACTATTTCCAATGAGCCAGCCGATAATCAGTTTTCAGAATGTCAGTAAGACCTTTTCACGTAATGGGGAAAACTTCCTGGCACTCGATAACGTTAATCTGGATATCAATAAAGGCGATATTTTTGGGGTTATTGGTGCCAGTGGTGCAGGGAAAAGCACCTTACTGCGGTTAATTAACCACCTGGAATCACCCAGTCAGGGCGATATGCTGATTAATGGCATATCACTGCAAAAGACGGACAAGAAACAGCTTAACCTGGTGAAGAAAGATATCGGCATGATCTTTCAGCACTTCAATTTATTAAATTCACGTACCGTATTTCACAATGTGGCTATTCCCCTGATTCTGCAAGGACGGGATAAAACCTTTATTCATGACAGAGTGAATGAGCTACTGGCGTTTGTGAATTTGAGCGAGAAAGCACAGAGCTACCCGGACGAATTATCCGGCGGGCAAAAACAGCGGGTCGGGATCGCACGGGCATTAGCCTCTAACCCTTCCATTCTGTTATGTGATGAGGCCACCTCCGCGCTGGATCCGCATACCACAGTACAGATCCTGTTATTGCTACAGGAGATCAATAAGCGCTACGGCATCACCATTGTGCTGATCACCCATGAAATGTCAGTGGTACAAAAAATCTGCCATAAGGTGGCGGTTATGGCCCAGGGGCGGGTGATAGAGCAAGGTAATGTGCTGGCGTTATTTGGGCAGCCGCAAAATGAAATCACCGCCAGCTTTGTCCAGTCGGTGATTCATGACCGTTTACCCGAACAAACCCTGGCTCGTATTAAGCAGCAGACTGACAGCCGGGCACTCCGCCTGGAGTTTATTGGTCAGACGGCACAGCAACCCATTATTAATCAGCTGATCCGTGAATATCCCGTCGAGGTCAATATTCTGTTTGCCAGCATGTCCGAAGTCCAGAGCACCATTCTTGGGTTCATGATTGTGCAGTTACGGGGTGAAACGGGCCAGATTGAGTCAGCCATTCACTACCTCCATACCGCAGGGGTGAAAATTAGCGATGTTTGAATATTTTGATTCCGCCGTCACCGGTGAACAGTTCATCCTGGCGCTCTATGACACCTTGGTGATGGTCAGTATTTCGCTCGGATTTGGGTCATTACTGGGCATTCCATTGGGGATTGTGCTAGTGACCTGTCGTCCTGGCGGTGTGTTACCCAATCCTGTTCTGCATCAGATATTAAACCCGGTGGTGAATATCCTGCGTTCCCTGCCTTTTATTATCCTGCTGATCACTATTTTGCCTGTGACACGCTGGCTGGTGGGCACCACTATCGGCACCCCGGGAGCAATAGTGCCTTTAGTGGTCTTTATCGCGCCTTATATCGCCCGTCTGGTCGAAAGTTCATTGCTCGAAGTCGATGAAGGAATACTCGAGTCGGCCAATGCCATGGGTGCGACCACTTTCCAAACTATCTGGCACTTTATGTTGCCTGAGGCCGCATCCTCACTGGTTCTGGCGCTGACCACTGCCACTATCGGCCTGCTGGGTGCCACCGCCATGGCCGGAACCGTAGGTGCCGGGGGAATTGGCGACCTTGCTATTACCTATGGTTATCAGCGGTTTGATACTTTTGCCACCCTATCCACCGCCCTGGTTCTGATAGTCATTGTCCAGCTGCTACAAACCTTCGGAACCCAGCTGGCACGCCGTATTCGTCGCGAATAATCTGAGAGAGAAATCATGCCTATTGTTGAAAGCTTTACCCTGGACCATAACAAAGTCATCGCCCCTTATGTCCGTGTTGCCGGAACTGAACGACATGCGCAAGGTGCCGTCGTACAGAAATACGACCTGCGCTTTTTACAGCCTAACGTATCCTCTATTCCGACTGCGGCTCTGCATACCCTCGAGCATCTGCTGGCTTTTGGTATTCGTGAAGAACTCAACGGGGTTATCGATATTTCCCCGATGGGCTGCCGTACCGGTTTCTATTTGATTTTGTGGGATGAGCATAGTCCGAAAGAAGTTGCAGCCGCCCTGACTCGTGTACTGGAACGAGTAGTTGATGCCACTGATGTCCCGGCTGTCAGTGCTCTCGAGTGCGGAAACTACCGCGATCACTCCCTGTTTTCAGCCAAAGAATATGCCCGTCAGGTACTGGCCGAAGGTATCAGTACTGATGCGTTTTCACGTCAGCTGTAAGGTGAATCTATAGATAAGGAACAGCCTATGTTTTCAGTAAAATCACCGGGGAATTATATTCAGCAGGCCGGGCTTCGCCATCAGGTAGGAGAGCATATTCGCCCCCATGTCGGTCATGTGCGAATTCTGACTTCGCCTTCGGCCTGGCAAGCCGTTAGCCCCGTCCTGAGTGATAGCCTGGACAAAGCAGGTATTCGCTGGCAGCTCGAGTACCTGGCAGGCGAATGTACTGATGACGCTATAGCGCTGTTTCAAAATAACCTGCTCGAACAAGGGGCAGAAGGGATCCTGGCAATTGGCGGTGGGCGGGTACTGGACACCGCAAAAGCAGTCAATAACGCGCTTGGAGACAAGATCCTTTTTACTCTGCCCACCCAGGCTGCAACCTGTGCCGCCTGGTCCCCCCTGGCAATTATTTATAATGCTGCCGGGGGACATGTTAAAAGCATCGCCCTGGATACGATGCCGGCATTGATTCTGGTCGACAGTGAAGTTATCGCCCACAGCGATGTGCGTTATCTGCGGGCCGGTATTATTGATGCCCTGGCGAAGTGGGTGGAATTTGAACCCTATCAGCGTCATAACCCAAACCTGCTGGCGCTGGATGTCAAAGTGTCCGCAGCGCGTCAGGCGACAGAGATTTTTCTGCTCTGGGGTGAAGCGGCAATTAAGGCGAATCAGCAGCAGCAAGTGACTCAGGCGCTGGAAAAAGTGATTGAAGCCAATATTGTGCTGGCAGGGCTCGCCAATAGTATTCGCGGCCCCCTGGATACCCCAGGACTTGCCCATGTGATTCACGATACCCTTACCCACCAGCCAGAGTTACATGACTGGCTGCACGGGGAAAAGGTCGGTTATAGCCTGTTAATTCAGTCGCTGGTTGATAATGCTGACGGACAACCTGATGGTGAACTACTGAAGTTACTACGTCGTTTCCATAGTCCGTTACGTTTACCGACTTTGTCAGGCGACCGAACGGAACGTCTGCAACAGATAACCAGTAATATCGCTTTTCCCGTCAAGAGTCGCAACAGCCTGCCGTTTGAGATAACGAATCAGACACTATTCCAGGCCTTCCAGACTACCGAGAGTCGCGATTTCCAGTCGGATTAAGCTCTGACTGATGATCTTCGAATAACTGTAGCAAGTGATCTGCCACCGCCCGAACACGGCGGGAATGCGCAAGATCGGTATGCAGTACCAGCCAGATAGGCTGGTCGGCATTCACCTCAGGTAACAGGCAGATCAAATCGGTCTGTCTGGCAAGATAATGGGGAAGCACTGCCAGCCCCACACCCGCGAGAGCCGCCGACATCTGGGCTGATAACGTGTTGGTTTCTAACCTGCATGGCTGAGCGCGAGAGAGACGAGAAATCCATTTAGCGGCAGGCAGGTGGCTATAAGCTTCCGTCCAGCCAATCAAAATATCCTCATCAAATACCACCGCCTTCGGTCCTGCACGACGAGTTTCGAGATAGCTTCTGGCACCATAAAGACCAAAACCTAATGTCCCAAGCCGTTTGATAGTGACGTGACCACTCTCAGGTTTACTCATTCGTATCGCTAAGTCGGCATCACGTCGATGAAGGTTAAGGGTCTGTACGCCACTGACTAGTTCCACGCGTAGTTCCGGATGGCGGCTAAAAAGCTGCGGGAGCGAAGGAACGATCAGCGGATTAGCGAGATTTTCCGCCGTTGCCAGACGTACGCAGCCTGCGACTCGCTCCTGCTGCTGCGCGGCTTCACCAAAAGCATTCCCGGCATATTCCAGAGCCTCTGCACGTTCCAGCAATGCTTCACCATCATCCGTCAGCCGATAGCCACTCTGATGACGGCTGAATAATGGCACGCCTAACGCCAGCTCCAGACGATCGAGCCGCCTGGACACCGTAGCAATCCCCATTTCCAGAGTCACTGATGCCCCACTTAAGGTACCGCTACGGGCAATAGCCAGGAAAACGCGCGCGTCATCCCAGAGCAAAGAAGTGTTCATATCATTTTCCATATCAGGAAAACTGAGTTCCAGTTTTGGCTATATTTTCCACTATATCGGAAGATTATACTGCCCGCACTCAGTACTGTTAAGGGGAAGTATCATGCAACAGCGTAAACCTGGAATCGACTTAGCTCTCTCACCTCTCGGTCTCGGATGCATGGGGATGAGCGAATTTTATGGCCCACGAGATGATAAACAGTCTCTGCAAACACTGGAACAAGCTGTAGAGATGGGCATCAATTTCTTTGATACCGCCGATATGTATGGCCCGTACCATAACGAAGAGCTACTGGGTCATTTCCTGAAAACACATAGCCATGATGTTCATATTGCTACCAAATTTGGCATCGTCCGCAAACCGGGGGAATACCAGCGCACTCTGGATAATAGCCCGCGTTATGCCCGACAGAGCTGCGAGGCATCACTGCGTCGTCTGGGGATTGAACAGATCGATCTCTACTACGTCCATCGCCTCGATCCTCATCAGCCTGTTGAAGAGACGATGACTGGCCTTATCCCGCTGGTACAGGAAGGAAAGATCGCCCGTATCGGCCTGTGTGAAGTGAGCGCCGCCACACTGCGCCGCGCTCATGCAGTACATCCGGTTGCTGCGGTGCAAACCGAATACTCATTGTGGACCCGCGATGTTGAAGTCGAGGTACTCCCGGCCTGCCGTGAACTGGGTATCAGTCTGGTCGCTTACTCCCCGCTGGGGCGTGGTTTTCTCACCGGTCGATTCCAGAATAATGCCACCTTTGAGGAAGGCGACTTCCGTGGCAGTCTGCCACGCTTTCAGCCTGACAATATCGATGCTAACCGTGCTCTGGTTAATGTCGTCACCGATCTTGCAGCAACTAAAGGCTGCTCGCCGGCACAAATTGCTCTGGCGTGGTTACTGGCACAAGGCGATGACATTATCCCTATTCCGGGAACCAAACGTCTTACCCATCTTCAGGACAACCTCGGAGCACTTTCAGTGCATCTGGAACCACTCGAGATGGCTCGACTGTATCAGGCTCTTGATGCCTTGCCTGTGGTCGGGGAACGCTATACCTCAGAAGGGATGAAAGGAGTTAATACATGAATACGGGGGCATCAGAAATAATCCCCACAGAGGAAACAACATCGTGGCGTAGCTGGCTCGCTGTCGTGGTTCTGGGCATCAGCTCTTTCGCGATTGTTACCACAGAGCTGGCACCTATTGGCTTACTTTCACCGCTTGCAAACGAATTCGGACAAACAGAGGGGACCGCTGGGTTAATCGTGACGGCCTATGCCTGGGTTGCAGCGCTCTCAGCGCTGCTATCGGCCATATTTCTTGGACAGTTACCCCGTAAACCTTTACTGGTCAGTCTGATGTTGATTCTGACGGTATCCAGTACGATTGCAGGCATCAGTAGTGAATTTTCAACACTGCTGGTTGCTCGCATGGTGGGAGCTTTAGCTCATGGCGCATTTTGGGCCATGATTGGCTCGATTGGTGCTCAGCTGGTACCCGCCAAAAAAATAGGTCTCGCGACATCGATTATCTTTGGCGGCGTCTCCATTGCCAGTGTACTGGGTGTTCCTCTGGCAAATTTATTGACCCAACTCGATGGCTGGCGGACGGCATTTAAGGTTATCTCGGTGCTCTCCCTGGTTACGACCTTCGCTATTGCCTGGACGGTTCCTCGCCTTGCTCCTTCAGCACCTATCCACACCGATACCCTGAAGAAGATCCTGAGGAATCGCATTTTTCAGCGGATTTATCTGGCCACTGCTTGCGCGATTATGGCGCATTTTGCTGCCTTTACCTTTATCGAACCGCTGCTATCACACAGCCTGCATATCCGTATCACGCTTATCAGTACTCTGCTGCTGGTATTTGGTGTCGCAGGTGTCGTGGGTAACTTTATTTCCGGCAAGTATATTGACCGTTATCTTAAGCCTCTGATTCTGCTGTCATTGGGTCTCATGGCGCTATCAGTACTGGCGGTCGGTAGTTTGCCCGCAGGAAGTCCGGCATGGCTGGTCGCTGTTCTGCTATCCGCTTGGGGGGCATCGGTGGCGATTATCTTCGTCGGTTTTCAGTCGTGGATATTGAGGGAGGCAGGTCAGGCAGCTCTGCCAGCATCGGCTATTTACGTTTCTATCTTCAATGCCGCGATTGGGGCCGGAGCCCTGGCAGGGGCTATCCTGTTGTCTGTCACCAGTATCAATGGCTTGATGGTAATTGCTGCCATCGCGATAGCCGGAAGTCTGATCCCGGTGATACTGATCAAGGCACCCGCACGATTAAATTAAAATCTCACTGTGCCGTTCACGGTACTCTTTCGGCGTCGCGTCATAGGCTTTTTTAAATACAGAATAGAAATATTGTAATGAGGGATAGCCGCACATCTGGGAAATTTCATTAATGGATAATGAGGTTGATACGAGCAGAGTGCGTGCTTTCTCTAATTTTTCTGCATGAATAACCGCGTGAATAGTCTCGCCGACCTCTTCTTTAAAGCGCTTTTCAAGATTAGAGCGTGATATCCCGACTGCATCCAGTACTTGCTCAACCTTAATCCCTTTACAGGCATGATTGCAGATATAGTGCATCGCCTGAATCACCGCCGGATCGCGCAGAGCGCGGAAGTCCGTGGAACGTCGCTCAACGACCCGAATAGGCGGAACGAGCACTCGCTGCAAAGGCAGGGTTTCATTATTCAGCAGACGGTGTAATAACTTGGCAGCCTGATACCCCATCTGGCGAGTCCCTTGGGCGACTGATGAAAGCGCAACCCGGGATAAATAGCGGGTAAGTTCTTCATTATCAATACCAATCACACAGAGTTTCTCTGGTACCGGGATCTGCAGGTGCTCACAGACCTGCAATAAATGACGCGCTCTGGAGTCGGTTACCGCAATAATACCGGTTTGTGCTGGCAGGGTTTGAACCCAGTCAGCCAGGCGGTTCTGGGCATGCTGCCAGTTTTCTGGGGCAGTCTCCATGCCCTGATAAACCACCTCACGGTACTTTTCCTTCGCCATCAACTGCCGAAACGCATACTCACGTTCAACCGCCCAGCGCTTATTACTGGAACCTGGCAAACCATAGAAAGCAAAGTCTTGCACTCCCTTCTCTTTAAGGTGCAGAAAAGCACTTTCCACCAGCGCATAGTTGTCTGTTGCAATGTAATGCACGGGGGGATAATGCTCGGTCTGATGATAAGAACCGCCCACTCCGACAATCGGTACACCGGCTTTATCCAGTAAGACTTCTATTTCAGCATCGTCAAAATCAGCAATAACACCATCGCCCAACCACTCTTTAATATTATCGATACGGGCGCGAAAATCCTCTTCAATAAAAATATCCCACTTCGATTGCGACGCCTGCAAATACTCACCCACGCCTTCGACCACCTGACGATCGTAAGCCTTATTGGCGTTGAATAATAAGGTGATGCGATGGCGCTTCTCAAACATGTTAGCAATCCCAAAATAAACAGAAAAGCCGGGGCTTATTACCCCGGCATAACAATTAATAACATAATATTAAGCCCGACGCTTAGTCGCTGAGTCCATCCAGACCGCTAACAGTAAAATAGAGCCCTTGACGATATACTGCCAGAAGGTCGGGACATCCATCATACTCATACCGTTATCCAGAGAGGCCATGATAAATGCCCCCATCACTGCCCCCGCAACCGTACCAATACCACCCGCCAGGCTGGTACCGCCGATAACACAGGCGGCGATGGCATCAAGCTCAGCAATATTCCCGGCAGAAGGTGAACCCGCTCCGAGACGCGAGCTAAGAATCAATCCGGCAACAGCCACCATCAGGCCATTAATCGCAAACACCGCCATCTTAGTACGCGCAACGTTAATCCCGGAAAGTCTGGCGGCTTCAATGTTGCCACCAATCGCGTAGATACGGCGACCAAATGCAGTGCGGGTCGCCATAAACATACCGACCAGCATTAACAGCACCAGAATCAAAACCGGCGTTGGCACCCCACGATAGTCATTCAGTAACCAGATGGCGCCCAGTACAATGACCGCGGTCAGCGCCTGACGACCTATAGTGCTACTTGATGCCTTGGTTGCCAGGCCTAAGGCTTCACGACGCGCACGCAATCGCCATTGCCAGGCGACAAAGATCATTAAACCCAATGCGCCAATACCAAAACCAAGGCCATCAGATAAATAACTCTGACCTATCTGCGACATCGCCTCAGTCGTCGGCGAAACCGTAGTGCCGCTGGTGATACCAATCAAGATACCGCGGAAGGCCAGCATACCCGCCAAAGTGACAATAAACGACGGGACTTTGCGATAAGCCACCCACCAGCCATTCCAGGCTCCCAGTACCAGACCAAGCGCCAGCGTGACGATAATGGTCAGAGGTAATGGCCAGCCAAACCAGACATCGAAAATCGCCGCAACGCCCCCCAACAGTCCCATCATTGAGCCTACCGACAGATCAATCTCGGCCGAGATAATGACAAACACCATACCCACAGCGAGAATGCCGGTGATCGCCGTCTGACGCAGTAAATTCGAGATATTACGAGCACTGAGATAAGAGCCGTCGGTCATCCAGGTAAAGAACAGCATGATCACCACAATCGCGGCTATCATAACAAATACCTGTAGGTTCAGTTTTTTCAGGCTACCCAGTGGACTGGCTAGCTTTATTTCAGAGGGGTTACCTTTCGACATGGGAGTCACTCCTTAGTGCAGCTTCCATAACCTGCTCTTGGGTCAGGTTGTTATTAACCAGGTTGGCTTTGATACGCCCTTCATGCATCACCAGCACTCTGTCACTTAAGCCCAGCACTTCCGGTAATTCTGAGGAGATAACAATCACGGCAATGCCCTGCTGAACCAGCTGATTGATAAGTTTGTAGATTTCATATTTCGCACCGATATCAATACCGCGCGTCGGCTCATCAAGAATCAGGATCCGTGGGTTAAGTAACAGACAGCGAGCCAGAATCGCTTTTTGCTGATTTCCGCCACTCAAACGGCCAATTGCTAGCTCAGGGGATGAGGTTTTGACTTTAAGCCGCTGGATAGACTGCAAAATGCAATCCTGTTCAGCCGCATCGTCGAGGCTGGTTGCCAGCCCGGTAAATTGGTCAAGCGAGGCCAGCGTGATATTTTGCCCGACCGCCATCACCGGAACGATGCCATCGCGCTTACGATCCTCTGGTACCATGGCAATGCCTAAGCTAATCGCCTTTTGACAGTTATTAATACTCACCGGCTGATTATCGATAAAAATCTCGCCCTGTGACTTACCCGGCCAGACGCCAAACAGACACTGCACCGCTTCGGTACGCCCGGCTCCCACCAGACCGGCGATACCGAGGATCTCGCCTTTATGCAATGAAAACGAAATATCGTTAACGCGCTTCATATGCCGGTTGACCGGATGCCAGGCAGTAAGATGCTCAACCCGCAGGATTTCTTCCCCTATCTGATGCGGTTCATTCGGATAGAGCGCGGTTAGCTCACGCCCGACCATCATGGTGATGATGTCATCTTCATCCATCGTCGCCGCGTCACGCATCCCGATAGGTTTGCCGTCGCGGATAACGCAGATAGTGTCGGAAATGGCTTTCACTTCGTTGAGCTTATGAGAGATATAAATGCAGGCGATACCGTGTGCCTGTAAATCGCGAATAATCCCCAGCAGTATTGCCGTCTCTTGTTCGGTGAGCGAGGCGGTGGGTTCATCGAGAATTAATAACCGCACCTGCTTATTCAGTGCCTTGGCTATTTCTACCAGCTGTTGCTGGCCTAGCCCTAAGTCCCCTACCCGGGTATCAGGGGAAAGGTTCAGGCTCACCTGAGCCAGCAGTTTTTCTGCCCTGAGCGTCATGCTCTCGTAATCCAGCAGACCATAACGGGTCATCTCAGAACCGAGAAAGATATTTTCCAGGATGGTCAGATGTTTAACTAACGCCAGCTCCTGGTGAATAATGGCAATCCCTTTACGTTCGGTATCGCGAATATGGCTGGCTTGTAGTTGCTCACCGGCAAACCAGATTTCACCGTCATAACTACCATGAGGATAAATACCACACAGCACCTTCATCAGGGTCGACTTTCCCGAACCATTCTCACCGCACAGGGACATCACTTCCCCGGCATTCAGCGACAAACTGACGCTGTCCACCGCCTTCACGACCCCGAAAGCCTTGGTGATATTTTTCATTTCCAGCAAGTACGGCATACCTTTTCCCCGCCTGGCCTGAATTTTCCCACCCGGTGATATCACGGGCGGGAGGGGCTCAATATCCGTCATACTTCAAGTGGTTTGGAGCCACATGAATTATTCAGATTAGAGATCGCTCTTTTTGTGGAAACCATCGGCGACAACAGTGCTGTCGACATTGGTTTTATCCACTTCAATAGGAGTCAGTAAGCGGGAAGGAACATCTTTGAGGCCGTTATTCAGGACGCTATCAACGGCTGGCTTTTGATCATTACCCAGTTCGACAGCAATTTCGGCAGCCGTATTGGCGAGCGTGGTGATAGGTTTATATACCGTCATGGTTTGGGTACCCGCCAGAATACGTTTAATACCGGCGAGGTCGGCATCCTGCCCGGAAATAGCCACTTTTCCTGCCAGACCCTGGGCGCTTAATGCCTGAATTGCGCCTCCTGCGGTAGCATCATTTGAAGCAACAACAGCATCAATTTTGTTATTGTTTGCCGTCAAAGCATTTTCCATAATCTTCAGGGCATTTTCTGGCAGCCACGCGTCAACCCACTGATCGCCGACGACTTTGATTTTTCCGCTATCAATATAAGGTTTTAACACCTTCATTTGTCCTTCACGGAATAATTTGGCATTGTTATCGACAGGTGACCCACCCATTAAGAAATAATTACCTGATGGGACGCGGTCGATAATACTTTGCGCCTGAAGCTCCCCGACTTTTTCATTATCGAATGAGACATAATAATCAATATCAGCATTATTAATCATGCGGTCATAAGCTAATACTTTTATCCCTTCACGTTTTGCTTCTGCAATAACATTACTTAATACCTGGCCGTTATAAGGAATAATAACCAGGACATCAACACCACGGTTAATCATGTTCTCGATTTGTGCAATCTGTGTTTCTTCACTGCCGTTAGCTGATTGTACGAAGACTTTTGCGCCCTTTTCTTCTGCTTTTGCAACGAAGATGTCGCGGTCTTTTTGCCATCTCTCAAGCCGTAAATCATCGATAGCCATACCTATTTTTACTTCTTTAGCCATACCACCGAAGCTGGTCAGCACCAGTGAAGCACATAACGACGTCAGTAACAGTTTCTTAATATTCATTTTATTTTTACCTGTAGGGTTATCGGAATAAAAAGGTGTGTACATCTGCAGACGAATTGGATTGTTGTCTCTGGGGATTAAAGAAGCAATTACTGATTTTTATCTTTCCATTACGATATTTGGTTTAATGTCGAAATTATGATGGCGATCTGATTTTAAATTAACCAACATACTGTCAGGCGTATTTTCGTTTAGTTTTCAACAAGCAAAAAATTGTTTTTACCGTATTTTGAGAACTGGCGCACGTTTGAGTATTCTCTGAAGCTGAATGTGAAATAACGTAATTGTACATCCGCGCAGTAAATCCCAGGATTAATACCTATTCCCCTGGCAGACCTTTTTCTGAATACGGAGTCAATTATGCAAGCCTATTTCGATAAACTTGATCGCGTACGTTTTGAAGGCCCTAAAAGTACTAATCCACTGGCATTCCATCACTATAATCCCGATGAGCTAGTGCTGGGCAAACGTATGGAAGATCATCTGCGCTTCGCAGCCTGTTACTGGCATACCTTCTGCTGGGCAGGTACCGATATGTTTGGTGTCGGAGCCTTTGACAGACCGTGGCAGAAACCAGGGGATGCTATGACGCTGGCGAAATACAAAGCCGATGTCGCTTTTGAATTTTTCCACAAGTTAAATGTTCCGTATTACTGTTTCCACGATATCGACGTTTCCCCTGAAGGCAGCTCGCTGAAAGAGTATAAAAATAACTTTGCGATAATGACCGACTTGCTGGCGCAAAAACAGCAAGAAACCGGCGTGAAACTGCTTTGGGGAACCGCAAACTGCTTCACTAACCCACGCTATGGCGCCGGTGCTGCCACTAACCCGGATCCTGAAGTGTTCTCCTGGGCGGCCTCTCAGGTGGTTGCAGCGATGGATGCGACCCATAAACTGGGTGGCGAAAACTATGTACTGTGGGGCGGACGTGAAGGGTATGAAACCTTACTCAATACCGACCTGCGCCAGGAACGCGAACAAATCGGCCGCTTTATGCATATGGTGGTTGAGCATAAACACAAAACCGGCTTCCGTGGCACGCTGCTGATTGAGCCAAAACCACAGGAACCGACTAAGCACCAGTACGACTACGATGTGGCAACCGTCTACGGCTTCCTGAAACAGTTTGGTCTGGAAAAAGAGATCAAAGTGAATATTGAAGCTAACCATGCCACTCTGGCAGGCCACTCTTTCCACCATGAAATTGCCAGCGCTATCGCCATGGGTATCTTTGGCTCGGTTGACGCCAACCGCGGTGATTTACAGTTAGGCTGGGATACTGACCAGTTCCCTAACAGCGTTGAAGAGAACTCTCTGGTGATGTACGAAATTCTCAAAGCGGGTGGATTCACCACCGGCGGGATGAACTTCGATGCCAAAGTCCGTCGTCAGAGTACCGATAAATATGACCTCTTCTACGGCCATATTGGCGCTATGGATGTGATGGCGCTGTCGCTGAAAATCGCCGCCCGTATGATTGAAGACGGCGAATTAGATAAACGTGTTGCCAAACGTTATGCTGGCTGGAACGGCGAGTTTGGCCAGCAAATTCTGCAAGGCCAACTGTCACTGGCGCAAGTTGCTCAGTATGCCGATCAGCATAATCTGGATCCGCGCCATCAGAGTGGTCAGCAGGAATTACTGGAAAACCTGGTCAACCATTACCTCTTCGACAGATAAGGTTCACTCTCCCTTTTCTCTTGCGCGCCACCCTCAGGTGGCGCGGTCATAAGGAACAAGTCCTATGTATATCGGCATCGATCTTGGCACCTCGGGAGTAAAAGTCATTTTACTCGGGGAACAGGGTGAAGTCCTGGCTTCAAAAACAGAACCACTAACCGTTTCTCGCCCGCACCCATTATGGTCAGAACAAGACCCAGAACACTGGTGGCAGGCAACAGACAGGGCTATGAAAGCCCTGAGTGAACATCACTCTCTGAGCCAGGTAAAAGCGCTCGGAATCACAGGGCAGATGCATGGTGCAACTTTGCTCGATAGTCAGCAACAGGTGCTACGCCCGGCTATTTTATGGAACGATGGCCGCAGCGGGGCAGAATGTGCCTTACTGGAAGCAGCCGTTGACGATTCGCGTCAGATTACTGGCAACCTGATGATGCCCGGTTTTACCGCACCCAAACTGCTGTGGGTTGAGCGCAATGAACCCGAAATCTTCGCTAAAATTGATAAAGTCCTGCTGCCGAAAGATTACCTGCGCTTACGTATGACGGGCGAGTTCGCCAGCGATATGTCTGATGCCGCTGGCACCATGTGGCTGGATGTTGAGAAACGTGACTGGAGTGACGTACTGCTCGACGCCTGTCACTTAAGCCGTGAGCAGATGCCCGCCTTGTTTGAAGGCAGCGAAATTACCGGTAACCTGAAAACGGAAGTGGCCGAGGCCTGGAATATGCCCGCGGTTCCCGTGGTGGCAGGTGGCGGTGATAACGCCGCTGGCGCTATTGGTGTCGGGATTGTCGAGGCTAATCAGGCCATGCTGTCGCTGGGTACTTCCGGGGTCTACTTTGCGGTCAGCGAAGGCTTTCTCAGTAAACCAGAAAGTGCGGTGCATAGCTTCTGCCATGCCTTGCCTAATCGCTGGCACCTGATGTCGGTGATGCTGAGTGCCGCCTCCTGCCTTGACTGGGCGGCAAGACTGACCGGTCTGGATAATGTCCCAGCCCTGATTGCCGCCGCCGAACAGGCGAATGAGGAGGCGGATACAGTGTGGTTTCTCCCCTACTTGTCTGGAGAACGCACGCCGCATAATAATCCCCAGGCCAAAGGCGTATTCTTTGGCCTGACCCACCAGCATGGCCCGGCGGAACTTGCCCGTGCAGTGCTTGAGGGCGTGGGTTATGCATTAGCGGAAGGGATGGATGTGGTGCATTCCTGTGGTATCACACCGAAAAGTGTCACTCTGATTGGCGGCGGTGCTCGTAGCCCGTACTGGCGACAAATGCTGGCCGATATTAGCGGTCAGACGCTGGATTATCGCACTGGCGGTGACGTCGGACCCGCGCTCGGTGCCGCTCGCCTGGCTCAGATAGCCTTATCGCCTGGAAAACCTCTGGCCTCACTGCTCCCACAATTACCCCTGGAACAACAGCACCAGCCTGATAGCGCACGACATCAACTTTATGCGGAACGTCGTAAGGTCTTTAAACAGATTTATCAGCAATTAGAGCCGCTGATGTCGTGACTATATTGAGCCGACCCAATATGCGTCGGCTCCTTATTAGTTAAACAACCCCAAATGCTCAACCAGAATCGAGCTACCAATACCGATAAGTACGACGCCACCGAAGATCTCAGCCCATTTGCCAATTTTAGCGCCAAGCAACCGGCCAAGCAGCATGCCCGTTGTGGCCATCACGGTTGTTGCCGCACCAATCGCCAGAGCCGTTACGATAATATTGACCTGCAAAAATGCCAGCCCGACCCCGACCGCCATAGCATCGAGACTGGTTGCAATCGCCGTTGTGACCAATATCCAGAAACCATGACGGCTCGGAGCAGCTTCTGGCTCAGCCGATTCTTTACGGAAACCTTCGATTATCATGCGCGCACCCAGTATGAATAGCAGAGTGAACGCAACCCAGTGATCCCAGCTCATAATGAACTGGCTGGCGGCCAGCCCGATACCCCAGCCAATAAGGGGCGTAATCGCTTCGATAACACCGAAAATCAGGCCTGTACGCAGTGCTTCTTTAAAAGGTGGGCGGTGAAGTGAGGCACCTTTACCAATAGCGGCGGCAAAGGCATCCATCGACATGCCAAAGGCCAGAATGATCACAGCATAGAAACTCATAGCGCATTACCGGGTGGGCTCTCAAAAGGGAGGAGAGAGCATTAAATTTTTAACCTGACGCTATCTTGCCATAAAGGAAAAAATAAAAAAACTTATAATTCAATTGGTTATAGCCAATGCTAAGTTTAATAGCCGATGCTATAAATAGCGATAATTTGACCTGATTGCCCGGTATTAAAACGTTCAGTTTATTGATGGCCTTACGAATTTTGCAGTTCACCGGTTCGGTTGCATGAGTCTATTGGTGACCTTAATATCACAAATGTGAAGCGGCTCACGCCTCATCAGTAATAGCAGATTATTACTGCTCGACAGCGAAACTTTCATGACTCCCCATTATGTAAAGAGGTAACTTTACTCGCGTCTACACAATGATATTCCTGCACAAAGGAAATGAGGCTTACCATGTTCAAATTAAATAAAAACTACTCTACAAGCTGTCTTTTTTTCCTGTTCTTTTATATTACCTGGGGATGTTGCTTTCCCTATTTATCATTATGGCTAACGGAAACCGTTGGTATTGATTATACCGATGTTGGCTTGGTTTATTCTTTCACGGCAATTATTGCGGTTTGCTTCCAGCCACTCTTTGGATTTATCTCTGATAAATTAGTTTATCGTAAAAACCTGATGTGGATGTTAGGGATAATTATTACCTTATTCGCCCCCTACTTTATTTATGTTTTTGCCCCGTTATTAAAAGTCAATATTTTCCTCGGAACATTGGCCGGTGGTGTCTATCTTGGTATGGCTTACGGCGTAGGCTGTGGTATTTGTGAAGCCTATATTGATAAAGTCAGCCGTATTTCCGGGTTTGAATTTGGCCGTGCCAGAATGTTTGGTGGTATTGGTGCCGCGATCGGCGTCTTTTTTGCCGGGCGGCTTTACGGTATCGACGCAAATCTGATGTTCTGGCTTGCCAGTTTCGCAGGGGTTTGTCTCCTGGTGGTTATCTCAAGAATGAAGATTGAGACCCGTCAGCAAGATACGCAGCAACTCACAACAAACTCATCGGTTACCTTAAGCGATGCTACCGCGCTGCTAAAAATGAAGAAGTTCTGGTTCTTCGCGATGTATATGGTAGGGGTTGGCGCCGTTTATGAAACTTACGATCAGCAGTTTGCTATCTATTACAGTACCTTCTTTGAGAGCAAAGCCCGGGGGGCTGAAGTCTTCGGTTATTTAACCACGGTTCAGATAGGCCTTGATGCCGTAGTGATGTTCTTCGCTCCCTGGTTTGTTAATAAAATCGGCCCCAAAAACGCCCTGTTATACTGCGGCATGATTATGAGTATGCGCATTATTGGTTCTGCCTGGGCAGACGGCCCGGTCACCATCAGTATGATTAAAATGCTCCATGCTTTCGAAAGCTCAGTCCTGCTGGTTGCGGCATTAAAATATATATTTGCCAATTTCAATCCGCTGCTTTCAGCCACAGTATTTTTAATTGGCTTCCAGTTCTCGAAAAGTTTCAGTTCTATTTTCCTTTCCACCGGCATCGGTCATATGTACCAAAGCATTGGTTTTACCAGCAGCTATATTATTCTCGGAAGCATTGCTTTGGTCTTTACCCTGATGTCATTTATTACGCTGGAAAAAGCACGCGTTTTTATTCCACGGCCGGTAACCGTGAATTAATTTAAGGAGGTAATGTTTATGTCTGATTTATATTATGGTGTCGCATATTATGATGAGTATATGCCGGAAGACCGACTGGAAAAAGATATCGCTTTAATGCTCGAAACGGGGATTAACGTAGTACGTATTGCAGAGTCCACCTGGAGTACGCTGGAACCACAAGAAGGCGAGTATAATTTTTACCATATCGACCGGGTACTGAACGCGATGCATGCTGCCGGGATTGCGGTCATTATAGGTACGCCAACCTACGCTGTTCCGGCATGGCTGGCCGCTAAACACCCGGACATTTTGGTTACCACTGTTGCCGGCCAGCAAAAATATGGCCCTCGCCAGATTATGGATATCGTCAATCCGACTTTTCGTCGCTATGCCGAAAAGATTATCCGTACTCTGATGAATCATGTGCAGCACCATCCGGCTATTATCGGCTGGCAGCTGGATAACGAAACCAAGCATTACGATAATATTGGCCGTTATATGCAGGAAGGTTTCGTCCGTAGCCTGCAAGAGCAATACCCCGATATTGCACAGCTAAATAAAGATTTCGGTCTCGACTACTGGAGTAATCGTATCGATAACTGGCAGGATTTTCCGCCGGTCGAAAATACCATTAATGCTAGTCTGGCCTGCGCGTTTTCTCGCTACCAGCGCCAGCAAGTGACTGAGTATCTGGCCTGGCAGGCAGAAATTGTTCGTGAATATGCAAAGCCTGAGCAATTCGTGACCCATAACTTCGATTTTGAATGGCGGGGTTATTCCTACGGCGTACAGCCGCGCGTCGATCACTTTGCAGCAGCCAGGACGTTAGATATTGCTGGGGTCGATATCTATCACCCCAGCCAGAAGCATCTGACAGGGCGCGAAATTTCCTTTGGCGGCGCAATCACCCGGTCGTTAAAACAAGGCAAAAACTACTTCGTACTGGAAACTCAGGCACAGGGCTTCGCCCAGTGGACGCCTTTCCCGGGTCAGCTACGTCTGCAAGCTTTTAGCCATGTCGCTTCCGGGGCATCAATGGTGTCCTACTGGCACTGGCACTCTATCCATAACTCCTTTGAAACTTACTGGAAGGGACTGCTAAGCCACGATTTTTCACGTAACCCGACCTGGCAGGAAGCGACCACTATCGGGGCTGATTTCGCCCGCCTGTCGCCACGGCTCGCAGAGTTACGTGCAGAGAATGACGTCGCGATACTGGTAAGCAATGAGGCGATGGATGCGCTGAACCAGTTCCGTCCGGGAGAGGCACAGGGCAATATCTATAACGATATTTTCCGCCGTTTCCACGATGCGCTTTACGACCATAATATCAGCGTCGATATCATCCATGATGTAAATGCAGAGACAGCACGCTACCGCACTCTGATTATCCCCGGACTCTATGCCGCTGATGATGGCTTACTGGCTCGAATCAATGCCTATATTGAACAGGGCGGCAGAGCACTGATTGGCTTTAAATCAGGCTTTAGCGATGAAAATGTGAAGGTGCGCAGCAGTACGCAACCGGGTATCTTGCATCAGGCTTGCGGCGTCAGCTACAGTCAATTCTCCTTGCCGGAAGAGACTACAGTGAGTTCATGCCATGCGGCTCTGGATTGCAGTCAGGATAACCAGGCAGAACTGTGGATGGAGTTACTGACCCCAGATGCTGGCACCCGTACGCTATTACGTTATCAGCATCCGGCATGGGGCGAGTATGCGGCAGCCACCGATGCAAATTATGGGTTGGGACGTGCAATTTATGTTGGTTTCTTGCCACAAAAAGCGCTGGTCAGTCAGCTATTCGATCTACTCACTACGGATCTGGCGTTAAATTCACGTACTTCAGCCTATCACTATCCCCTTATCGTGAAGAAAATGAGAAATCGTGACGGCAACTGCGTGAATTTCTTATTTAACTACTCTGCTGAACCGCTGAATTTTAGCAGCGAAACGGCGGGAACCGCGTTATTAAGCGGGGATAA
Organism: Klebsiella sp. BIGb0407; assembly: GCF_024807845.1. GTDB lineage: Bacteria > Pseudomonadota > Gammaproteobacteria > Enterobacterales > Enterobacteriaceae > JGM124. The sequence continues at coordinate 285,677 of NZ_JANUEQ010000005.1, read as the reverse complement.
GGTGAGCAACGGCCAGGCATTACATCTCAATGCCTGGGAATTTAGCATCATCGAAAGTTAATCAAACTGCGGCACTCAGGCGGGTAAGCTATGGAACTGAATATTAATGATTTACTGAGTTTCTCGCCTTTGATGAAGACCTTCACCTTCAACGCCTGGGTGGTCGCAGGTTTTACCCCCATAACCCGTGGTTCAAAGCTGGATTACTACATTAACCGCCCGCAAGGAATGAAAGGATACATTATCAATCTCACCCTGCGCGGTCAGGCTTGTGCCAAAACGGCTGATGGCTCTCTGCTGTTTCGCGAAAACGATCTATTGCTCTTCCCTCCCGCCGTGGCACAGCACTATGGCCGGGACGAACACAGCGAGCACTGGGATCATTTATGGATTTATTTTATCCCTCGCCCCTACTGGATAGACTGGCTGAAATGGGATAAAACGATTCACGGCATCAGTAAAACAACGATTAGCGATCCTGCACAATTTCAGCACCTGTGCGATCTGTTTTATGAAGTTATCCACCAGAGTTCAGCTTCCGAACCGCTGTCTGAAGCGCTGGCAATGAACGCCCTGGAACGCCTGATCCTGACCTGTTTTCAACAGCAGCCGGTCAGTAATCGTCATGCCCATGACCCGCGAATTAATACTGTTTGCGACTATCTCAACGAGCATATCGCCCAGGAGATTAAAATTGAGACGCTCGCAGCAATGGTTTTTATTTCTCCTTCACGACTGGCGCATCTGTTTAAAAATGAGCTAGGGCAAACCGTCTATGCCTGGCGTGAAGCACAACGTATTAATCGGGCAAAATGGCTGATTCAAACCACTTCGCTTCCGCTCAATAAAATAGCCTTATCGATAGGATACGGTGACCCGGTCTATTTCACGCGGATCTTTCGTAAGCATAATGGCATTCCGCCGGGTGAATACCGTAAACGCTATACTGAGATACAGGAATACCCTTGTAATGACTGAAGTACAGCCTGACCCGCTATTACCCGGTTACTCATTTAATGCCCATCTGGTTGCAGGCTTAACCTCTATAGAGGCCGATGGTCCGCTGGATTTTTTTATCGACCGCCCGCTGGGAATTAAAGGTTATATTCTTAATTTAACGATTCGTGGCTCGGGAATTATTAAAAATAAAGAACAGAGTTTTATCTGCCAGCCCGGCGACATGTTGCTGTTCCCTCCGGGTGAAATTCACCATTATGGTCGCGAGCCGGAAAGCAAAGAGTGGTATCACCAGTGGGTTTATTTTCGCCCGCGCGCTTACTGGCAGGAGTGGTTAAACTGGACGACGCTTTTTTCACAAACTGGATTTTATCGTCCGGACAAAAACCAACTGGATGATTTCTATTCATTTTTACTACAGATTATTGATGCCAGTCAGACTGAAGGGCGTTATACCGAGTTACTCGCGATCAATCTAATGGAGCAGTTATTACTGCGCCGCATGGCTTCGTTAAATATGCCACATCAGCCTCCCCTGGATAGCCGCGTGCGTGATGCCTGCCATTATATCAGTGACCATCTGACGGACAGCCACTTTGATATCGCAAGTGTCGCTGAGCATGTTCACCTCTCTGCCTCGCACCTTTCGCATCTTTTTCGCCAGCAGTTAGGGGTCAGTATCCTGAGCTGGCGCGAAGATCAGCGCATTAGTCAGGCTAAGTTATTACTGAGTACCACTCAGATGACAATTGCCAGCGTAGGCTATAACCTTGGTTTTGAAGACCAGCTCTATTTTTCCCGGGTATTTAAAAAATGTACCGGGACGAGTCCGAGCGAGTTTCGGGCAGGATGCCACTCATTGAATAATAACTAATAGTGAATTTTCCTCGCTTTCAATGAATATTGAAATCATGTCTACTTGCGCTATGGTGATACTCGTTTTAACAGCAATACAAACAGTATCGTGAAATCTTGCTTATAAGCTGCATCATTCTTTATGTATTTGAAAAAACCAGCCTCACCAAAAATCCAAAACCGTCCCACTGCTCTAGCAATCCTTTTAATTGGCATTGCACAAATATTAGTCTGGGGCGGTTCCTTCTTTCTTCTTTCCGTTCTGGCGCGCCCCATCATGGAAGAAACTGGATGGTCGAGGCAGTGGGTCTACGGTGGTCTGTCGCTGGGGATATTTATCTCAGGGCTGTTACTGCCATGGATTGGAAAATGCATTAAGCGTTATGGTGGTCGTGAAATTCTTGCCTGGAGCGGCATCGTAACCGCACTTGGCTTAATCATTATCGCCTGCACACATAGCCTGCCGTGGTTTATTTTTGCGTGGATGATATTCGGCGTTGCGATGGCGATGGGGCTTTACGATGCGCTGTATGCGGTACTCGGCAATAGTTATGGTAAGAGTGCTAAAACCGCCATCATGACGGTAACGTTGATTTCAGGATTCTGTACTGCGCTTGTCTGGCCTTTATTAGCCTATGGCGTGACCCATATAGGGTGGCGTATGACATGTCTGGTTTGGGCAGCAGTACTTATCCTAACCATCTGGCCCATCTACAAAATTTCACTTCCTGCGGCATCAAAAACGGCCACGATCACGCAGAATTCACGCCATGAAGATGTTCCCATCACCGTTGATAAGAAAATCTATTTATTAATGTCGACAATATTCATGCTGGCAGCGATTATCATGACGGTAATTTCGATACAACTCATTGATATTTTACAAGATGGTGGTCTTTCTTTAGCTGCGGCAGTGGGTATTACCGTTTTTATTGGCCCAAGCCAAGTCGCCGCACGTGCCATAGATATTGTTATTAAGTTCAAACATCCTGTGACTTCGTTACTGATTTCCGTCGTGTTTGTATTTATTGGTTTACTGTTAATCGCTCTATTTCCAGAACACGCTATTATTGCCGTTATTGTGTACGGATGCGGGAATGGGTTACGTTCTATCGTCCGCGGTACTTTGCCCCTTGCTATCCTCAAGCCAGAGGAATTTGCCATTGTCATGGGTAGAATCGCTCGCCCCTCTCTGATAGCCCAGGGAGCAACACCTATCCTTTCTGCAATGATATTTGAGCACTTTGGCGCAGAGGTACTTATGATGACATTGATTACTATGGCGGCAGTGAGCATTGCGTTGTCACTGGCATTGCAAAAACGTATTAAGCAAATTGGTATCCAGGCGGGTTAGACTCTTTACGGATACCTTCCCCAAAGAGTCTGTTCGTTCTAATTACAGAGTGTAGTTTGACTCAGATACGGTGATTTCAGGGCTGGGTTGTCCACTTTGAAACCGGTGGTGTATAGGCTTTGAAATACTCGATAATTTCAGGTAAATCTTCAGAAAATAGCAGCATATCTGCATATCCCTGCTTCATAAAACCTTCACTCACCATTTGCTGCACCATCACTCTGAGTGGATCATAAAAATGATTTATATTCATAAATGCACAGGGTTTGTTATGTATCCCGAGCTGCGCCCAGGTCCACTGTTCAAATATTTCCTCTGCGGTTCCGGCTCCGCCAGGTAGGGCGATAAAACTGGAGGATAATTCCGCCATACGGCTTTTTCTCTCATGCATATTGTCCACCACCTGAAGGTCAGACAATCCGGTATGAGCGATTTCACGTTCCAGTAAGGATTTAGGCATAACGCCAGTGACATGGCCTCCATGAGCAAGAGCGGAGTCAGCCACCGCGCCCATCAGGCCGACACGTCCGCCGCCATAAACGATAGCTATCCCGTTTTCAGCCAGCCATTTACCTACAAGAGATGCCGACTCCATGTAAACAGGAGACAGGCCTTCAGAAGAACCACAGAAGATACCAACGGTGTACATATTTTTTCCCCAGACAAACGAAGGAGATAAGTATACCCCTTTCGTTCCGGACACTCTTGATATTCTAAAACAGAGTGTTTTTACTATGAGTAAGCTGTGTTGTTATCTGAATATTAATATCATCCATAAAATTGTACCTACGGCGATACTCAGCTCTTTTCTTGCTGACTATCTCATCAATACTTTTCCGTTGAAGAATAATTGGCAATTGATAATATCCATCCATTATTTGACAACCCCCGGAAGCTTCCCAAAAAGAATCATAATCAGCATGTATATATTTCCTTCGATTATTATATCGTAGAGATTTATATACATGAGTCTTATTTGTTACCGCATATATATTTTGCACATTCATAAGTTGTGATAAAAGTCGCAAAGTATCAAGTACGATCCTTTTAGGGAAAATACCATGGAAATTTTTGGTGGCTTTATGTATGCGTTGCTGAGCATCCTGAGAATTAGACCCTTGAATCCCTCCAATTATTAATGAGTATTCGTTCAAACGGCAGCATAATGTGAAGGTTATTTCAGCAAGCAGATGGCCTGCTTGATCCTTTAAAACAATAGTCGCTTCACCTTCTCGATCCAGTTTATGTGTAGAAATAAAATTTAATGTGTAGGTTTCTCCATCTTTTCCCTCCAGACAAGCGAGGGTAAGCCCTGTCTCGCTGATGTGAAGTGAAAAATCATCATCATCAAGAAATGCCTTAATTCTTTCATAATGATGAAGGATCGCATTCAAACCATTTTCTGCGCTCAATTTATTGCTCAGATAAGGCCGATGAATACGACATGGCAGACGAGGTTGAGTCAGAAGAATATTTTCATAATAAGGATGTAGCGTAATCATTTTTAGAAGACGATAAGTAAGTACCGGCATAACCATACCGCGAAGGAAAAATTTCAACCTGAATCTCTTTGATATCCATAAATCATGCGGAACAAGAGTCCCTCTTGATAAGGAAAAAAAGAGACCAAACGGATGTTCAGGTAAGTTTTTTAATATTATCTTTTTAATTATACTCATCACTTCGCCATATTAATTTAATAATTTCTTTATAATTTTATTAAACCTGAATCAGTATATTATTTAAAATCAACGGCCATCAACTCGGATAACGTTTTATCCTCAACTGAACGATGGCATACATCGATATAATCAGTAAATTTTGGTGATAGTGGCATTCCTAGTTTAATTAATTTTTCATTATCAAAAACTACGTTCATTTTAGAAAACCCTCCGTAAAGACTCATAGCTTTAAGAACTATTTTCTCATTACAACTTCCAAATAAATTTTTAAAATTAGATTTCTCACGCGATAATTCTTTATAATCTACTTTTTTATATATTTTATTAATCGGAGCCGTGCCCGCAGCTTTTGCCATCGCCTGATCTATATCTGCAAATTTCACACTACTGTCACTTCCAGCTGATATATGATACATAGAATGTTCCAGCACGGGTTCTTGTGAAATCTTCACGATTGCCTGGGCGCAATAATCAACGGGTATTACATCAACTCTATCGTCCAGATTACACATAAACTTCCCTAACTTATGTGCCATACGAAAGACCCAAAATATACTTGCCGATGGAATACATCCATATTGTGTATGCCCTACAACAATGGATGGACGAGCAATAACAAGAGGAAGCTTTGGCAAATTCTCTATCATCATTGTCTCAATGGTTGCTTTACTCCAGGTATATTCAACAAGATGATTTTCTTTAAGTGTATAACTCATATTTTCAATAATATTCGTATTTGGCATTGGGGTACATGACATAGCAGTACCAACATGTATAAACCGCTTAAGCGATTTAACATGACTCATGCGGCTGGCAAATTGAAATGTTCCCTCAACATTAACCTTCCAAATCATTGGGTTATTACCAAATGAAGCAATAGCGGCACAGTTTATAACTTTTTCTACGCTGTCCAATCTTTCATCAGTGGAAAACGACTCAACCTTTGACAAATCACCCTCAATAATATGCAATGATGTCAGTTTATCGAGAATAATCTGTTCCACGCCAAACTTAATTAAATTCTGTTTAACGCGGTTCAATGCAGTATTTGATGAATCACCTCGGGCTAATAAGAGTAAGCTATCTGTTTTTCCTGATTTTATTAATTCTGCAACGATTGCTCCACCAAGAAAACCCGTAGAACCTGTAACCAATATTCTATTCATCTTAATATTCTCTTTTTAACATTCAATAAGGCGTTACGTAATTGAATGTTTTTACGATAACTGTTCTATCTGATAACTTGAAATATCATTTTACAGATATTTATAATTTGGTCGGATAGATAACATTAAAAACTATAGCTAACTGAAGTAAAGAAAGATGTCATATAACGCTCATCAACCATAGGACTGTAATATATAGCATTTGAAAGGCGCGTTACTCTTACACCTATTGAAAGTTTTATGCTTTCAGTTAAAAAATAAGTTGTCATTAAATCAATCTATGAAAGATTCATCATTGCCGATGACTTTCTCTCATTAAGATTTTTTAATGACTCTTTTTTAGTCTCTTTAGGGTCCAGTGCTTATTCCAACACATCCCCACACACTAAAGAAACTATCTGAAATAAAAGGACTCTCATAAGCAGCGTGAGAATTAAAAGCCACTAATGTTATGGCAGTAAGTAGCAATATTTTCATTATAACGTTCCTTTGTTTTTTATACTTTGCCAATTGAACCTTACCTGAGCATTACGTCATGCAAAAAAAAGATGTGTTATTCTCTTTATAAAATAAAATTAGAGAATCAGAGATGCGTGTATTGATTGTCGAAGATGAACCAGAAATGATCGCAGCCCTCACCAAAGCCTTTGAAAAAGAAGGCATGATTGCTGATAGTGTTTCGTCTATTGCTATGGCGAAGGCCGTATTACAAGATGATTTGCACAGTTTAATTTTACTCGACAGACAGCTACCGGACGGCGATGGTGCCTCACTGGTCCCTTTTATACGTAAAATGAACGCGGATTTACCTATTATATTTCTGACCGGGAAATCATCAATTCCTGACAGAATTGAAGGTCTTGATCTGGGTGCTGATGACTACCTTAATAAACCTTTCGCATTCGAAGAGCTGATGGCGAGGATCCGTGCTATAGGAAGGCGTCCCGCGAAAATCAGTATTCCGAAAATCACCATCGCTAACCTGACTTTTGACTTCAGTAACCGCGATGTTCAGGTTGATGATATCCCTTTGGCACTTCCCCGACGACAGCTGCTTGTTCTTGAAGCTCTGTGCACTCGCGCAAGAAGGACTGTTCTAAGAGAATGGCTTATTGAACGCGTGTATGGATTTGATGAGGATGTTCAGTCCAATTCTCTTGATTCGCACATTTCCAGGCTCCGTCGCTCCCTGGAAATGTCAGAAGCAAGGGTCACCATTCATGTCATTCGTGGTGTAGGCTATTTACTTAAGGAAAATAATGAAACTGCTTAAAAGGCTTTCCCTCGCCTCTAAAATGTCTCTAAGTATTATCCTTCTTCAGTTGATAGTGCCTAATTTAACTATCGGATATTTTATTATCGAATCGATAAGAACAAACGACTTATCATTTTTAGGAGTAATACCTGATTCAAAAGTAGAAATAGTTCTTAACTCTGCTGCATATGATAATAATAAATTAATTATTCATCGTTCAGATGCTCTTGAGTCTCTTCTATCCATCCCTGATGCCTGGGCCGTGATCGGCGATGAAAGTGGACAAAGAATATATTTAGGTAACGTCCCTGCCGTTTATGATGGATTAATTGCGAATTTTAATGACTTAGGCATGTCAGAAATTCAAACGACTGAGGATCACAACCAACTATCAATGAAAGTATTATCAAAAAGAATTGATAATAAAGTGGTCAAAGCGATGGTCGGCGGGGTCGCTATTTATAACACAATCGATATTTTTGCGACATCCTCATGGGATATTGTTTTGTATATTTTTATACCTATGGGCATCGCTACTATCATTCTCGTTCCTTTCATCACCAGAAGAATTCTTTCAGGTATATCCAGTGCGGTAAATGATGCAAAATATATTAATGAAAGTGACCGAAATACAAAAATTCGGGAAACAGGCATTCCAAACGAAGTGATGCCCTTGGTCAAAGCTGTCAATGGAGCACTGCAACGCCTCAGAGAAGGCTATGATGAACGCGATCGCTTCCTGTCCAGTGCAGCACACGAACTCAGGGCTCCCATTGCTATTATCGAAGCTCGTCTGAGTATTATTAACGACCCTGCCGCGAGAAGTATTCTGGGAAATGATGTAGCCAGACTAGCAAACCTGGCGGAGTCTTTACTCGACCTACAAAGAATTGGTAAAGGACTCTCTAATTATTCCAAAGTTGATCTCAAAAAAATGCTTGTGTACGTCATTTCTGACTATTCCCCACTCATAATATCTTCAGGATATGATATTGAATTTATTTCATGCCAAGAGGATGTTTACGTTATGGGTGATGAAGCCTCTCTGATGAGAGCCGTCATCAATATTCTTCAGAACGCAGTCATACATGGCGGCGGTCACGGTCTGATAACCGTTACACTCAGCGATGATGGCCATATAAGCATTCAGGATGAAGGCCCAGGCATTCCCCAGGCAGAACGGGAGCGGATATTTGAGCCTTTCCAGCGTATTATTCCTCGCTCTCAGGGAACGGGACTTGGACTTCACTTAGTGAAAGAAATCATTCATCTGCATAAGGGTGGGGTCACTGTATGGGAGGGGGAAAAAGGGGGGGCTGTTTTTGAAATTCATCTCCCATGTTGCACATTATCTGATGATAGAAAGACGGTGAACTCGATAACCTGAGTAGCATTAATACATAAATGACCACGACAAAATGCTCATGGTGGATGAAGCGTGAACCTGCATGTCTAAGACTCCAGGAATGCCTTAATATGATCTAGCTCAAGTTTTATTTTACTGTGCCGATGCTGGTAGTACGACTGTCCTACGTAACGAGCATTTTATGCTAAAAACGACCCGCTCCCGCATCCTTGCAGCCTGTTCGACTATTGTTGTATTTTCGCTTGTTATCAATACCTTTCTTAATTTCACCATAGCCAATAATGCAAATAAAGAGTCAATCCAGAATATGCTGGATGAGACAACGACCAGCCATAGTATGGCGATTAGCGACTGGGTTTCCTCCAGAACACTGATGATCTCCGCACTGCATGACTATGCCCTACAGAATGAAGAGCCTCTTCCGGTTTTTAAACAGATTATGGAGTCCGGTGGGTTCCTGAACGTCTACATGGGCTACGCCAATGGAACGCACCAGTTTGTTAAACCGGGCGGTATTCCTGCCGATTACAATCCGACCATCAGGCCCTGGTATCAGCAGGCGGTGAAGGAAGGCAAACCGCTAGCAACCACGCCATACATTGATATGGTAACGAATGATCTGGTCGTTTCTTTTGTCACCCCTGCACTGGAAGGCAGTAGGGTTAAAGGTGTCATCGGCGGCGACGTGACGATGAAAAGCGTGATCGAAAACGTTAAGGCTATCAATCCTACCCCGGCGAGTTTCGGCATTTTGATTGACCGTAACGGTACAATCATTGCACACCCTGATGAAAATCTGACGCTGAAAAATATTACCGATATTGCCCCCGCAATTAACCTTAACGACATTCTTTCAGCAGGTAACGCCCAGGATGTGGACTTTTCCGGGTCGGAAAAGCGGGTATTAGCCAAGCCAATTACCGGCACAAACTGGTACATATTGGTGGCATTGGATAAAACCGAAGCGACAGCCAGCATGCGCTCCCTGCTCACAACATCGGTGATAACGCTGGTCATTATCACTGTACTGGGAACGCTGATTATCGGCTTCATCATCACATCCATTCTCAAGCGCCTGCTGCAAGTTCGCGACGCAATGGAAGATATCAGCAACGGTAACAACGATCTGACACAGCGCCTGCCGGATGAAGGTCATGATGAAGTGGCACAAATCTCCCGCTCGTTTAATATTTTTATCGGGAAGATTAGCCTGGTTATGGTGCAGATCAGAGATATTAGTTCATCGCTGCAGGTTGCGGCGGATGAAATTTCAGCGGGAAACAATGACCTTTCTGCACGTACTGAATCTGCAGCGGCGAGCATTCAGCAAACAGCCGCTTCGCTTGAAGAGATTTCGGCGGCGGTGACGCAGTCGGCAGGCTCTGCTAAACAGGTTAACGATAAAGCCCTGCTGCTGTCGAAAGATGCAGGAGCCGGTGGAAAAGTGGTATCTGATGTTATTGTCACGATGGAAGAGATAGTGGCAGCCTCCGGGAAAATCGGCAACATTATCGGTGTGATCGATGGCATTGCGTTCCAGACCAACATTCTGGCGCTTAATGCTGCCGTAGAGGCTGCACGGGCAGGTGAACAAGGGCGTGGCTTCGCCGTTGTCGCCGGTGAAGTGCGCAACCTGGCACAACGCAGCGCGCAGGCTGCAAAAGAAATTAAAGAGCTGATTGAAGCGACGGTCTCAAGCGTGACGTCTGGCTCAGTACAGGTTCGTCAGGCAGGCAACACAATGAATGAAATTGTCGGCGGCGTATCAACGGTAAGCTCGGTGATGTCTGAAATCACGCATGCGGCGGATGAGCAAATGCGTGGCATCAATGAGATCAACAAAGCCATCGCGCAGTTAGATTCGATGGTGCAACAAAACGCTGCCCTGGTGCAGGAATCCGCCGCTGCCTCAGGCGCGCTGCAATCACAGGCCGAAGAGCTGAATTCTGTTGTCGGGGGATTTCGGGTCTGACAGATTGAGAAACTGAGGATGTATTGCACGTCAGAGATGGCGGGTAAAACCCAGGAAAATTAACGTTGGGCTTAAGCCCAACGTTTCAGTCAAAAAGCTGGCCTTCGATAGCCAGTTTTCTACGCAATTAACGCATTGTCACAAACTCTTCCGAGCCAGTCGGGTGAATCGCTACGGTATTGTCGAAGTCTTTTTTGGTGGCACCCATTTTCAGCGCAACCGCAAAGCCTTGCAGCATTTCATCCATACCAAAACCAATCCCATGAATACCGACAATCTTCTCATCAGCACCCACGCAAACCAGCTTCATACGGCATGGCTGACGATGGCTGGTCACGGCGGTATACATCGCGGTAAACGATGAGGTGTAGACTTTCACCTGGTCATCGCCATACTGCTCACGCGCCTGAGGCTCAGTTAAGCCTACAGTACCTATTGGTGGGTGGGAGAATACTACTGTCGGGACATTGCTGTAGTCCAGATGTTCGTCCGGCTTGTTGTTAAACAGGCGCTCAGACAGGCGACGACCTGCGGCAACGGCAACCGGAGTCAGCTCTACGGCTCCAGTGTTATCACCAACCGCATAGACGCCAGGGACGTTAGTATTCTGGAACTTATCAACCTTGATATAGCCTTTTTCGTTCAGTTCAACGCCTGCGGCTTGCAGGTTAATATTGTCAGTCGCTGGCTCACGACCAATCGCCCAGATCAGACAATCAACGGTTTCAGAACGGCCATCTTCCAGGGTAATCGTCAGGCTGTTATCGGCATTTTTTACCACCGACTGAGGAATTGCCTGGGTATGCAGCGTCGGCCCTTCGTTTTTGATAACTTCCAGTAAGGTATCAACAATCAGCGGGTCAAAATTACGCAGGGGTGCATGCTTACGCACAAACAGATGGGTTTCTGCACCCAGCGCTTTCACCACACCGGCAATTTCAATAGCGATATAACCCGCACCCACGACCGCCACACGTTTTGGCAATCCAGGTAAGGCAAAGAAACCATCAGAATCGATACCGTATTCAGCACCCGGAATTGCCGGATGAGACGGGCGTCCGCCAGTGGCAATCAGGATATGGTCAGCGGTAATAATCTCACCGTTAACTTCTACACTATGGGCATCAACAAAAGTCGCAAAACCACGAATCACATCAACTTTATTCTTACCTAAGACATTGTCATAGGAGGTATGAATGCGGTCGATATAGGCGGTACGGCTGGCAATCAGCTTATCCCAGTCAAAGTGGTTCAGCGTGGTGTCAAAGCCATAGTCCGGCCCGTACTGATGAATAGCTTCGGCGATTTGTGCCGCATGCCACATCACTTTTTTAGGTACACAACCGACGTTAACGCAAGTACCACCGAGATCTTTCGCCTCAATTAGCGCGCACTTCTTCCCATACATTGCCGCACGGTTAATGGAGGCAATACCACCGCTACCACCGCCAATGGCGAGGTAATCATAATGTTTGGTCATGATGTTTCCTAAGTTGAGTCGAAAAATTAGAACCGATTGTAACCTGGCAAGCGAAAGGTTCCACCAATGGCTGCAATCGCTATATCCGTTATTCCGGTACCACCTGATTCAGGGTAGTAGAACCATTCCCATTAGGGACCAGAATTTTATGCAACCAAGGCAATACGTTAGCCATCTGTTTCTCTAACTTCCACGGCGGGTTAATCACAATCATGCCTGATGCCGTCATTCCGCGCTGGTCACTGTCAGGTCTTACCGCCAGTTCAATTTGTAGAATATTACGGATACCCGTCTCTTCGAGCTCACGCAGCATACGCTTGATTTGCTGGCGTAATACCACCGGATACCACAGAGCATAGGTTCCGGTCGCAAAGCGTTTGTGCCCTTCACTGATGCCTTTCACTACCGCCTGATAGTCGGTTTTCATTTCATACGGTGGGTCAATCAGAATCAGGCCACGACGTGAGATTGGCGGTAATTTTGACTTTAACTGCAAGTAGCCATCGGCACGTTCAACCCTGGCGCGAGAATCTTTCTGAAATTCAGAGCGCAGTAACGGGAAATCAGAAGGGTGTAATTCCGTCAGTTGCAGGCTGTCCTGCTCACGCAGCAGATGGCGGGCAATCAAAGGCGAACCCGGATAGTAACGCAGCTGTCCGGAGCGATTCAGTGCCTTTACTGCACCGATATAAGCTTCCAGTTCGGCCGGTAAACTATCCTGCTGCCAGATACGGGCAATACCTTCCATATACTCGCCGGTTCGCTCCGCATGGGCACTGCTCAGCTGATAGCGGCCTGCACCAGCGTGAGTGTCGAGGTAGAGAAAAGGTTTCTCCTTCTCTTTTAGCGCCTCGATGATCAAACTCTGGACGGTGTGTTTCAGTACGTCGGCATGGTTGCCAGCGTGAAAGCTATGGCGATAACTCAGCATGAGGAGTGAACTTCCGGAAATAAGAAAACAAGTTGCTTATAGTTTACCGTAGATTGTACCAGATTGCCGCTGTAGCTTATCAGTCGCCTGAAAAGTCCGGTAAAGAGGGGGCCGGGATTGAAATTATCCCGACTTGACCCCATGCTAGATCTTAAGCACAAACGCCTATACCCGTCGTACTTCAAGTTGCCTGGGTATATTCAGCGTTTGACCTCCCTATTTAATCAGGAACGCGCATATGACTAACCCTTTGTTGACGCCCTTCGAACTGCCGCCGTTTTCCGCTATTAAACCAGAACACATTGTTCCTGCTGTAACCCAAGCGTTAGAAGAGTGTCGTGCAACGGTGGAAAGTGTTGTGGCACAAGGCGCACCTTTTAGCTGGCAAAGTCTGTGCCAGCCGCTGGCGGAAGTGGATGACCGTCTGAGCCGAATTTTCTCTCCGGTGAGTCATTTAAACTCTGTTCAGAACAGCCCCGAACTGCGTGAAGCCTATGAGCAGACCCTGCCGCTGCTGTCAGAATACAGCACCTGGGTAGGCCAGCATGATGGTCTCTACAACGCTTATCGTTCTCTGCGCGATGGTGAAGGCTATACGGCGCTGAATCTCGCTGAGAAAAAAGCCGTTGATAATGCCCTGCGTGATTTTGAGCTGTCCGGTATTGGTCTGTCTAAAGAGAAACAACAGCGCTACGGCGAAATTTCTGCCCGCCTGTCAGAACTCGGATCGGCCTATAGCAATAACGTGCTCGACGCAACAATGGGCTGGAGCAAACTGGTTACCGACGAAGCTGAACTGACCGGGATGCCAGAAAGTGCCCTGGCCGCGGCACGTGCCCAGGCTGAAGCCAAAGAACAAGACGGCTGGTTATTAACTCTGGATATCCCAAGTTACCTGCCGGTTCTGACCTACTGTGATAACTCTGCACTGCGCGAAGAACTTTACCGCGCCTATGGCACCCGTGCTTCTGACCAGGGCCCTAATGCCGGGAAGTGGGACAACACGCCGGTGATGGAAGAGATCCTCGCTCTGCGTCACGAGCTGGCACAGTTGCTTGGTTTTGGCAGCTATGCAGAAAAATCCCTCGCCACCAAGATGGCAGAAAATACCCAGCAAGTACTGACCTTTTTAACCGACCTCGCCAAGCGCGCTCGCCCTCAGGGCGAAGAAGAGCTGGCCCAGCTACGTGCCTTTGCTAAAGAGCACTACGGCGCAGAAAATCTCGAGCCCTGGGATATCAGCTGGTATAGCGAAAAGCAAAAGCAACATCTGTACAGTATCAGCGATGAGCAACTTCGCCCTTACTTCCCCGAAGAGCGTGCGGTAAACGGCCTGTTTGAAGTGGTTAAGCGTATTTACGGTATCACGGCTAAAGAGCGCCATGATATCGACGTCTGGAGCCCGGAAGTCCGCTTCTTCGAGCTGTATGACGAGCAAGGCGAATCGCGCGGTAGCTTCTATCTTGATCTCTATGCCCGCGAACATAAGCGTGGCGGAGCATGGATGGATGACTGTGTCGGCCAGATGCGCCGTGCCGATGGCTCGCTGCAAAAGCCAGTCGCCTATCTGACCTGTAACTTTAACCGCCCGGTTAGCGGCAAGCCTGCGTTATTTACCCACGATGAAGTGATCACCCTGTTCCATGAGTTCGGCCACGGTTTGCATCATATGCTCACCAAAGTTGAAACTGCTGGCGTATCCGGTATCAACGGCGTGCCGTGGGATGCCGTCGAGCTACCAAGCCAGTTTATGGAAAACTGGTGCTGGGAACCTGAAGCCTTAGCATTTATCTCCGGTCACTATGAAACCGGCGAGCCATTGCCGACTGAGTTACTGGAAAAAATGCTGGAAGCGAAAAACTACCAGGCGGCACTGTTTATTCTGCGCCAGCTGGAGTTCGGTCTGTTCGACTTCCGCCTGCATGCTGAGTTTAACCCGGAACAAGGGGCTAAAGTCCTGCAAACCCTGGCCGAGATTAAGCAACAGGTTGCCGTTATCCCTGGACCTTCATGGGGCCGTTTCCCGCATGCCTTTAGCCATATCTTCGCTGGCGGCTATGCGGCGGGTTACTACAGCTACCTGTGGGCAGATGTTCTGGCAGCAGATGCCTATTCTCGCTTTGAAGAAGAAGGTATTTTTAACCGCGAAACCGGGCAGTCCTTCCTCGACAACATTCTGACTAAGGGCGGTTCTGAAGAGCCAATGACGCTGTTCAAACGCTTCCGTGGTCGTGAACCTGAGCTGGATGCAATGTTGCAGCACTACGGTATTAAAGGTTAATTTCCTCAGTGAAAATTTGTTTATTGACTGAGTCAGGCGCTGGAAACAGCGCCTTATCTCTTTTAGCGGATCGCTGGCAGCTCGAGCACGATGACAATGCTTTAATGGCTTTGGTACTGACCCCGGAGCATCTGGAGCTGCGAAAACGTGATGAGCCTAAACTCGGCGGTATTTATGTCGATTTTGTTGGTGGCGCGATGGCGCATCGCCGTAAATTCGGTGGCGGCCGTGGTGAAGCGGTGGCCAAAGCGGTAGGGATTAAGAGCGGTTACTTGCCCGATGTAGTTGATGCGACTGCGGGTCTGGGCCGGGATGCCTTTGTTCTCGCTTCGGTCGGTTGTCGGGTGAGAATGCTGGAACGCCACCCGGTAGTTGCCGCCTTGCTGGATGATGGCTTACAGCGTGGTTATCAGGATCCGGAGATCGGTTCCTGGCTACAGGAACGCTTACAACTGATCCATGCTTCAAGTCTGGCAGAACTGGCTAACCTGACTCCCCGGCCGGATGTGGTCTATCTGGACCCGATGTTTCCGCACAAGCAAAAAAGTGCGCTGGTGAAAAAGGAAATGCGGGTATTTCAGTCGCTGGTGGGACCGGATGATGATGCAGATGGATTACTCGAGCCTGCGAGAATACTGGCCCGTAAACGCGTGGTAGTAAAACGGCCAGACTATGCCCCACCGCTGGCAAATGTCGCAACACCTAACGCGGTAGAAACTAAAGGACACCGGTTTGATATTTATTCCGGTACGCCGGATTAAATTATTAACCCACGCAGAATATCACCAGGGTTATCTGTGCGTTGATAACCCTGGAAAGCCAGGCAGGTTACTCTTCTTCGTCCTTCAGAGGGACAATCAGCATATCAACATGAACGGTATTGATTAGCTGGCGTGCAGAAGACATCAGTTTGCTCCAGAAATCCTGGTGATGTCCGCAGACCACTAAGTCCATATCATATTTCTTGATAGCATCAACCAGTACCTGACCCAGGTCACCACTGCCGCTCAGGGTTTCAGTGATAGGGTAGCCTGCTTCGGTAGACAGTTCGTGCAATGCATGATGTGTTTCCTGAGAGATACGTTTTTGCATATCGCCCAGATTAACGTCAATCAGACCGGTATAGAGATCGGAGTAATTCACATCGACATGGATCAGAGAAACTTTCGCGTTATAGGGACGCGCCATTGATACTGCTTTTTCTACCAGTACTTTGCTTTCCGGAGAAAGATCGACTGCGATTAGAATGTGTTTATAAGCCATAATGTTACCCCTTCCATAAATTTTTGATGACTCTGGTCGTCATCTTAAAATGTCCGTGCAGCAAGCAATGTCTTAAACATAACGACTTCAATTGTAGATGGTATTTCTACCACAAAGCGACTTATTAAAAGTGTCTGTACGCCCTGTTTTTGCCATTTAACACAAAAATACTTCAAGATGTCATTATAACGCTGACCATAAGACATAACGATATGTTGTTATTGACGATATTAATTTAGCTTTAGAATATCCTTTAATATCAAATTAAATCAATAAATTATATTTAATTACTCTCTAAATATAAAAAGGAGTGATTATTTTTTCACCTTTGTGATAAATCAGAGTTCTTCTACACTGTAAAAGTGCTGAGGCGAAACCAGAAGCAACCACGTCGCATTCAGCAGCCATTGTCTGGTGTCAGTCTGCAGGACATTATTAATCAGGAAAATACTGAGACATTACTGGGGAGGCGTACATGATTAACACCGTCGCGCTCTTTTGGGCGCTTTGTGTGATTTGTGTAGTGAATATGGTGCGTTATTTCTCATCATTGCGCGCACTCTTGGTCGTACTTCGCGGATGTGATCCACTGCTGTATCAGTACGTGGATGGGGGTGGGTTCTTTACTTCTCATGGTCAGCCCAGTAAGCAAATGCGTCTGGTACGTTACATCTACATCCAAGGCTATCTGGACCATCATGATGAAGAGTTTATTCGTCGTTGCCAGCGTCTCAGGCGTCAGTTTATTCTGACCAGCTCCCTGTGTGGGGTGGTAGTGATAAGTCTGATAGCTCTAATCATCTGGCACTAAACCTGTCGACAGAACATAAAAAAAGCGGGTCATAAACCCGCTTTTTAATTTCTGCTAATCTGCGACTGGCTTTAGATAAAGAACAGTGAAAGCCAGTACAGTCCGCCTGACAGCAAGATAGAAACGGGTAAGGTAAAGACCCAGGCCATCAGAATATTGGTGACCGTTTTCCGCTGTAAGCCACCGCCATCGACCAGCATAGTACCGGCAACGGAAGATGACAGTACATGAGTCGTAGACACCGGCATACCGGTATAACTTGCCATACCAATCGACACGGCAGCGGTCAGCTGAGCGGACATACCTTGCGCATAGGTCATGCCTTTCTTACCGATTTTTTCACCAATAGTGGTAGCAACACGACGCCAACCGATAGTGGTACCAATACCCAATGCCAGAGCAACAGCAACGATAATCCAAATCGGAGCGTACTCAATGGTACTCAGTAAATCACTTTTCAGCTTTTTCAGTAAACGACGATCGTCAGCGCTCACTTCAGGCAGTTTAGCCACTTTATCTGCGGTATCAGAGATACACAGCATGATACGGCGTAACTGGCTGCGGTTCTCAACTGAAAGCTGGCTATAGCTCTCAATATTGCTGAGCATCCCTTTGGCACGCTCCAGAATGGCAACTGAGTTCTCTGCATGGCAATGGAACTCGGAAGTATCCTCTGGCGTCAGACCGGCATTTGGAGAAGGTGTAGGGATGATTTGCTGCTCACCCATCGACTTCTTCACTAAATTCGGATGCTGTTGGAAATAGGTTTCGACGTTAGCAATCGCATCACGTGTCCGGGTTATTTCGTAACTGGAAGCTTCCATATTCACGATAAAACCAGCAGGAGCGACGCCGATCAAGACCAGCATGATAAGACCAATGCCTTTCTGACCGTCGTTTGCACCATGAGCAAAACTAACACCAATAGCAGACAGAATCAGAGAAATGCGCGTCCAGAAAGGAGGCTTCTTCTTACCATCTTGCTTTTCACGTTCCGCAGGAGTGAGGTGGATACGTGCCCTTTTCTTGGTACCGCTCCAGTAACGACGCAGCAGGAAAATTAACCCACCCGCAATCACTAAACCGATAATCGGCGACAGCAGTAATGACCCGAAGATCCCCATGACTTTAGGCAGGTTTAACGCATCAACAACCGAGGAATCAGTCAGTAAAGCATTAGTCAAACCGATACCAATAATAGAGCCGATAAGGGTATGCGAGCTGGAAGCCGGCAACCCAAAATACCAGGTACCGAGGTTCCAGATAATAGCTGCCAGCAGCATTGAGAATACCATTGCCAGGCTATGTGCGGAGCCGACGTTGAGCAACAGGTCGGTAGGTAGCATATGCACAATCGCATAGGCCACACTCAACCCACCAAGCATCACGCCCAGAAAGTTAAACAGCGCAGCCATTGCCACCGCTAAATGCGATTGCATTGCTCGCGTATAAATCACCGTTGCTACTGCGTTTGCGGTATCGTGGAAACCATTAATAGCTTCGTAGAAAAGTACAAATGCCAGAGCAAGTAAAAGCAAAAGTCCGGTATGGAAATCCAAACCGGCAAACAAATATTCCATAGACGTTACGCCATTTTGAGGACATGAACGCGGCGCATTATGTAAGACAACCTCCGCCACGGCAAAGTGAAATCTGGACTTTTTTTGACTTAGATCGTCACCCTCATGATGAGGTGAAATATTTAATTGTTATTTTTCATATACATAACCTTTATAATGACGTTATTGCTGGCACAGCTAACTACGGTTATTTACAATCCTTTTCCTTAAGCATAGTCGGGAGTTGGTCGTGGAAAAGTTTAATGTCATTATTATTGGTGCGGGAGCCGCTGGAATGTTTTGTGCGGCGATGGCCGGACAAGCTGGGAGCCGGGTATTACTGATAGATAATGGCAAGAAACCAGGACGTAAAATTCTGATGTCAGGTGGTGGGCGCTGTAACTTCACAAACCTGTATGTCGAACCGGCGGCCTATCTCAGTCAGAACCCCCATTTTTGTAAATCTGCGCTGGCACGTTATACCCAGTGGGACTTTATCGATAAAATTAACCAGTATGGTATCGCCTGGCATGAAAAAACCCTCGGTCAGCTATTCTGTGATGATTCTGCACAACAGGTAGTCGATATGCTGGTGGCTGAGTGTGAAAAAGGCCATGTCACACAATGGTTACGCCGTGAAGTCCTCTCTATCACCCGTGATGAAGCCGGTTTTACTCTCCAGCTTAACGGTGAAACGGTACAGGCTGAAAAACTGGTTATTGCCAGCGGTGGTTTGTCGATGCCGGGCCTCGGAGCTACCCCCTTCGGCTATAAAGTCGCTGAACAATTTAATCTTAAGGTCTTGCCGACACGAGCCGGTCTGGTTCCCTTTACTCTGCATAAGCCACTGCTGGAACAACTCCAGGTGTTATCTGGCGTCTCCGTTCCGGCGGTAATCAATGCCGAAAATGGTGTCTGCTTCCGGGAAAGTATTCTTTTTACCCATCGCGGGCTTTCTGGTCCGGCAGTATTACAGCTTTCCAGCTACTGGCAGCCTGGTGAGTTTGTTACCGTCAATTTACTGCCAGACACCGACCTAAATGCCTTTATCGACCAGCAACGCAGCTCTCATCCGAACCAGAGTCTGAAGAATACTCTGAGCATGCTGTTACCTAAACGTCTGGTCGAGTGCCTCCAGCTATTACAGCAGATACCTGAGGCGACGTTAAAACAGCTGAATCAACGACAGCAAAGTGAATTGATAGAGAATCTGCAAAACTGGCAAGTGCAGCCGAATGGTACCGAAGGTTATCGTACCGCCGAGGTAACCCTGGGTGGTGTCGATACCGACGAACTCTCTTCCCGTACTATGGAAGCAAAAAAAGTCCCCGGGCTCTATTTTATTGGCGAAGTGATGGATGTCAGCGGCTGGCTGGGTGGTTATAACTTCCAATGGGCCTGGAGTTCAGCCTGGGCTTGCGCTCAGGCACTGGTGGGTGAACAAAAAACTAAAGCCTGATCTGGATTGGGAAATATCCGTCGATAACAAAGATAGCGTCAGAAACTGAGTTTATTTCCCAAAAAATCGCTACAAAGCACCGTCACTCCACCATTCAACAGTACACAAAAACCGCAGTTCATAAAAAATTCATATTTAAAACATAGCCTTCAGGTAAATATCCGAACCTACAAATATCTTGTTAAAATGTTAGTCTGGCATGTTATTAAAAATATCATTTTTATAACAACTTACAGATATTTTCTTATTAATACTGGCAATAAAGACATGTCATTAAAAACAGTATTGACACTGTGATTAAAATACGTAAATTGGTATTCAACGGCGGGACAATAAGCCCTTGTCGTTATAAGTAAGAGAGTTTTGTTTAAGTTAAAATGTGATTTGCGATGAACGCCACGAAGTATTTTGTATGGGATGCCGAACGTTGATTGTTAGTTATTTCCCTCACGTCGGCAATGCTGTAAGGCTCTGTAGTTGAGTAACACAATCGCAAAAGAGTAATGCTAGCGCGATGATGTAAGGCCATGATACACAAGGTAATTGCTTACGATTTTGTGTTACATGTCAGTTGAGTTGAGAAATCGTAACGAAAGTAAGGCCACGCATCAAGAATATATATCGCGATGGGGAATGTACTTATTTACGCTACCATTATTATGGTAGAAAGTTTTAACGAAAATAGAGGGGGTTTTGTTGCAAATTAATGCCCAATATTATCTGAAGTAAACGCGTACATTATATTGCAGTACCATGAAGTAGTAATAATGACTAACTCCATTAATGTTAAATGTTAAATCAGCAGTACCTTAAAAGCCCTGGCTGAAACCGCCAGGGCTTTTGTTATTTCTGCTGCTGCCTTTTCTCTATCTATTTGATTCTATTGTCTGGGTAACTGACCTTGCCAGTAACATACTGATGGTCACCAGGACATCACTCTCAGTTACTGCCAGAAACCCGGATAATTCTGACTAAAAAACTAACACTTGCTTAATAAATCAAACCATGTCTATTATATTGTCATCGGTTTGGAATACAGACCTTATGAAAGCAGTTTTAGTAAAGCAGTTCTCAGTTCAAGCGTTATCCTGGATACCCCTTCTTCATGAGCCTCCTCCTAAGTGCCCAATAAGTTAAATTCTGAAAACAGGCCATATTGCCGCTTAAGTGGCTCATAAAAATGAATGAAAGGAAGTATCTATGTCTAACAAAATGACTGGTTTAGTAAAATGGTTTAACCCTGAAAAAGGTTTCGGCTTCATCACTCCTGCTGACGGAAGCAAAGATGTATTCGTACATTTCTCTGCAATCCAGAGCAACGATTTCAAAACTTTAGACGAAGGTCAAAAAGTTGAGTTCTCTATCGAGAACGGCGCTAAAGGTCCTTCTGCGACCAACGTTGTTGCGCTGTAATAGCCGATAACCTCACTGATACTTACGATAGCGATGACGGCAAAAGCCTGAGCAGTTAAGTGATAGTGATAAAAAAACCTGCCTTGTGCAGGTTTTTTCGTTTTTGAGGTTAACGTCCTCTCGTCCTGTTAGCCTTAAACGATTGATAGTCTGGTAGTTTTGGTATACGCCACAAATACCAGCACACTATCGTACGATAAGGGGCATATTGCTGACTCAGGGATTTCAGTTCCTGCTTACTCAGTCTGATGCCAGGGCTGTGCAGATAATGCAATCCTTCCACAATACCAAAATCATCCAGCGGCATAATATCCATCCGCTCCAGCGTGTAAATAAGCAGCATTTCCACCGTCCAGCGGCCTATCCCTTTCAGCGACGTTAGCCGGTTGATGAGTTCATCATCTCCCAGACGAACCGCTTCCTCTCTTGAAGGTACCAGCCCGGTAAATGTCCCGGCGGCGATCCCTTTTAAGGTTTCGACTTTACGGGCAGAAAAACCGCAGGCTCGTAATATGTCACTGTCTGCATCTATCAACTGTTGAGGCGCTGGAAACAGAGTAGCGTCGGTTTGAAAGGCGATGCGTAAACGATTTAATATTGCATCCCCTGCTTTAGCCGTTAGCTGCTGATAGGCCACAGCCCGAATCAATGCCTCATAAGGTTCCCGTTCCGGACGAGCAAAATGCCAGCAAGGACCGATGGCAGTAATAATCGGAGCCCAACCAGGTTGTGTCATCAGCCACTGGCTGGCTGCGTTATACAGTTCTTCATGCGCATCAGAAATCATCACCACCCCATACTATGAACCATTACTCCGAGAGTAGTATTCATTCAGGCTTACAACACTCGGTCTCTTGCTTTTAATTTCCGGATTAAAAAGCAAGAGACCGAGTGTTTACATTAATACCGACTGAGACAATGGTAATCTGAAACCAACGCTATTCCACGACAGGTGAAACAGATGACTAAACCTTCATTTTGGGTAACGGATGATGCTCGCTGGCAAGCCATCGTCGATCGCAATCAAGGTGCAGACGGCCATTTTGTTTATGCCGTGCGAACCACAAGTGTGTATTGCTCACCTTCCCACGCAGCCCGGTTACCCAAACGCGAAAATGTTGAGTTTTTTGATACACCAGAAGCTGCGGAGCAACAGGGCTATCGACCCAGTAAACGTCTGCGTCGCGGTCAGCCAGCACTGGAAAACCGCTACGCGGAAAAAATCGCTGCTGCCTGTCGTTATATAGAACAGCATGAAGAGGAACTCACACTGGCCGATATTGCCAGCCATGCAGGTATCAGCACTTACCATTTTCACCGACAGTTTAAGGCAATTACCGGGCTGACTCCCAAAGCCTATGCCAGCGCTCATCGCAGCCAGCGTCTGCGTGATAGTTTGACAACATCAGAGCGCGTAACCGATGCTATTTTTACTGCCGGTTTTAATTCTAATAGCCCATTTTATGAAACCTCTTCCGCAATACTGGGAATGACACCTAAAGCATGGCGAGCTGGCGGTAAAGGTGCACGGATTTACTTCGCACTGGCTATTTGTTCAATGGGCGATATTCTGGTGGCTCAAAGTGAAAAAGGGATTTGTGCCATTCTTCTGGGAGATGATGCCAGTATCCTGCTCCAGGATTTACAGGATAAATTTCCACAGGCTGAATTAATTGGCGGGGATACACAGTTTGAGGCGCTGATAGCCCAAGTGGTAGGGTTTATTGAGGCCCCGGAAATCGGCCTCAACCTGCCGCTCGATATTCGGGGTACCGCTTTCCAGCAGCGAGTCTGGCAGGCATTGCGTGATATTCCGCCTGGTACAACCGTCAGCTATACCGATATCGCACAACAAATTGGTTCCCCGAAGGCGGTTCGTGCTGTCGCTGGGGCCTGCGCCGCTAATATGCTAGCAGTAGCGATACCCTGTCATCGCGTGGTCAGAAATGATGGTGCACTGTCCGGCTATCGCTGGGGTATTGAACGCAAGCGAGCCTTATTAAATAAAGAGTCGAAAGTAGAGTGATAGAAGACTTATTTGCTGATGATGACAGCCTGCCACGCCAGTGGCAGGAGCCACTCTCATCCGGTGCAATTATTTTGCGTGGTTATGCTGCTGACTGTGTCGAAGAGTTGCTGCAGAGCATTGCTTTGCTGGCAGCTATCTCGCCTTTTCGCCATCTGATAACACCCGGTGGTCACCGGATGTCGGTGGGTATGACCAACTGCGGGGATCTGGGTTGGGTCAGCGATGAATTCGGGTATCGTTATTCAGCTACCGACCCACTAACAGGCAACGGCTGGCCCTCGATACCAGACTGTTTTCGCAGGCTGGCTGAAGGGGCGGCAAAGGCTGCCGGATATTCTCATTTTTCCCCGGATGCCTGCCTGGTTAACCGCTATATTCCCAATGCCCGTCTGACGCTTCACCAGGATAAAAATGAGCGTGATATGACCCAGCCGATTGTTTCAGTCTCTCTGGGGCTACCTGCCACTTTTTTGTTTGGAGGAACAGAACGGGAACATCCTTGCCGTCGGTTTCCTCTGGTACAGGGCGATGTCATGGTCTGGGGAGGAGAATCGAGATTGAACTATCACGGCGTATTGCCTCTGAAGGATGCCCTGCCTCCCTGGCCTTTACGTGAAGCGGTACGCTATAACCTCACCTTTCGCCGCGTGATGCCCGTCTGAACAACTCAATTACATTGCTTTTTTTATCAGCAGCAGCGAGGGTATGATTTTCTGTTCAGTTAATTCTCGGAGGTTAAGATGACAACCGCGCTCTGTCAGGCCTTGAAACTACGCTATCCCATTATTCAGGCTCCTATGGCGGGCGTCTCGACTCCGGAACTGGCAGCCGCCGTGACCGAAGCTGGCGCATTAGGCTCCATCAGTGTCGGAGCCTCGACACCGGAACAAGCAGAAAAGATGATATTAGCGACTCAGGCACTGACTCATGGTGCGATTAACGTCAATCTGTTTTGCCATACTTCTCCCCTGCGTAATCCCTCTCTTGAGCAGCAGTGGATAGCAAAATTTCACGATTTATTCAGACGTTATGATGCGCCTCTCCCTTCCCGACTCAGCGAAATTTACGCGACCTTTAACCACAACCAGCCGATGCTGGAAGTGTTACTCAACACACGCCCGACAGCCATCAGTTTTCATTTTGGACTTCCTGAAAAACAGGTGATTAAGCAGCTAAAAGCACTGGGAATAGTGACCCTTGCCAGCGCCACCAATCTGAATGAAGTCGCTGAGATAGAGGCCTGTGGTATTGATTTTATTATCGCTCAAGGCATGGAAGCTGGAGGGCACCGTGGCATATTTTACCCGGACCAGGAAGATAGCATGATGAGCACCTTTACCCTGGTGCAGGCAATAAAACAGGCAAGTCAGCTACCGGTTATCGCTGCTGGCGGCATTATGAATGGCTCCGGAATTGCTGCTATGCAACGTATTGGGGCTGCCGGGTCCCAGCTAGGAACCGCATTTATCTTATGCCCGGAGTCAGCTGCCAGCCCGGCTTATCGCGCGGCGTTAAAAAGTAAACAAGTGCAGGATACCGTTTTTACCTCAGCCATTTCAGGACGCCCGGCGCGTTGCCTCAATAATGCGTTCTGTAAGATGACACAAGATATTCCGGTACAAAGTATTCCTGACTACCCCCTAACCTATGCTTTGGGCAAAGCGCTGGCGAATGCAGCGACTGCTAAAGGTGAGCCGGGTTTTGCCGCACAGTGGGCTGGCCAAGGGGTGAGTTTAGCCAGAGAGCTTCCTGCCCGGCAATTGGTCGCTCTGTTGGCTGCTGAATTAACCGCTCAGGCAGATCGTAGAGTTGCAATAAAAACTCGTTTAACTGACAGTTAAATAAATTTTGATGGTTCCGGCGTAAAACCCCGCTCTGGATTCCTGACGGTGAAAGCTGACGACTACCGTTTTCACATTAGAGGCAGACCCTGCATGCGCAGTTCATCCGTCAGACGGGGGCTGTTTTGCCTACCGGAAAGCACCTCGAGCGCGTTTCACGAAGTGTGTCGCGACCATCCAGGAGAATGTCCTACTCCTTCTCTGCCGGTTAGGAGGATAATTTCAGATGCCTGTTCTTTTTCCTCGTCGGAGAGGTCATTTTCTGCTCTATTTCCAGAAAAAGCCTGGTTTCCTGCATAGACACCATCATTTATTAGCAATATTCAAACTAAAAATAGCAATTGATTATTTGATCTGTAGTTGGATAATTAAATAGCGTTAATAATGGGTTCTAATTCGGACACAAGAAAATTACGTTCGAAGAGTTTCACGTCGGACTTGTATCCGCCAAAAAATTTAAATACTTAGATATTTTTCAAATGAAATGGTGAATTTATGAAAAAATTGTCATTTATATTTTTTATTTTCATTTCGTTTCCATTGCTGGCAAATACTCTCCCTCCCTTCCCTTATCATTAGAGAAATCACGAGGAATAAAAGATACAATTATATCGGCTATTCTAGCTCAACAAGCCCCTGACCCAACTTCATTTAGTTTATTAAAGCAATATATTATTGACTCTGAAGACGTAATTTTAGAAAATTCAAAAGACTGGACACCTAATGGTCTTTATAATTGCAATAATTATCAATGTTTAACAGTGACCGTTAAGAAGAGTGCCTTAAAACGTATAATGAAAATGGATTTCATTTCATCGCAACCATATGCAATGTTAAATAATTTCAAAGTACTCCACAGCGGTATTTCTGAACCAACTGGCCCTATCATAGATATCACTGAGCAGGATGACTCATTTAAATTTTACTTGCCGTCCAAATATGGGTACGGGGTGAGGGCTGTAACGTTTATACCCGTAAATGGTAGGGACAGGTAATAACTCCAGAGTTTCTTGACGAGATCCTTACTATGGAGGTGCGAATAAATGAGCCGCACTTTCATAATAAGCTACCTGCCCACGCCCCTTACCGGAACCGGCTACGCCATACCAGCTCAATGCCTGATCTCCCATCAGAATTTGCCCAGCACAGGTCGCTTTGTCCCCGACACGAAGAAAATATCCTATTGCCATCACCAATATCCTTATTGGAAAAAGCGGTCAGACAGGATTTTTTAATCCAGAATTGAGTCACCTTAGCTTCTGTACCGCCACTGGTCGCTGAACGTGGATTATAGTCTTAAGGAGGTTGAAGACTCGCTGAGTAATCGCGAACCGGCTCTGTTATGAGCGTTTTTTGAAATACCAGAATCTGGGATCGGCTACACTGCCGTTAATTTCCTTTTCCTCTGGTAACCTATTGT
The DNA here is from genome assembly GCF_024807845.1 of Klebsiella sp. BIGb0407. Taxonomy (GTDB): domain Bacteria; phylum Pseudomonadota; class Gammaproteobacteria; order Enterobacterales; family Enterobacteriaceae; genus JGM124. The sequence goes on along the minus strand of NZ_JANUEQ010000005.1, from coordinate 258,583 downwards.
TTGTAAATATGTTAGCCTGGCGTACCACAACCTGGCTGGCGATAGCAGCAGTGATGATGCTTTTTATTGCTCCCTGGATCTCTAAGTCGGTGATGCATCAAACCCACTGCTCGCATGCCGGCTCGCCAATACAGACTATTCAAGCCGTGACGCACGATATGCCTCAGCATATGCCTGTGCCCGAATTCTGCCCGTCTATGCCTGAACATTCGATGATGCCAGGCCTGGTGATGTCTCCAACAGAAGAAATCGCCTGTGGCTACTGCCAGCTATTGATACACCTTCCCTTTATTCTGTTTGCTCTGGCATTTCTGCTCTGGCTGTTACTGCATTTTGTTATCCCTCTTTTCACTCCAGCGCTGTTTTTCTCCTCGCTGTTTCGTCCATGGGAACCACAACGCGCCCGCGCTCCTCCTGCTGTTTCTCAGTCTTAGTTCTTAAACCATTCCCTGCGTAATAAGACCTTATCCGGTAACGGAGAAGCACTGTTGCGCCTGAAAAATAGCAGGATTAATAATGAAAATTTTATCTGTTAAACGTACATCACTGGCATCGATGATTCTTATCGCGCTGGTAAGCCAGATTTCTCAAGCAGCAGACTCACTTGATAGTTCGGTAATAGTTGTCACCGCCCCCGCCAGCTCACCGCTGGAGATTACCACCTCACTGAAAACACCGCGTCAACCGGTTCCGGCAAGCGATGGCTCTGATTATCTTAAAACTATCCCCGGGTTTTCACAGATCCGTAATGGCGGCACAAATGGTGACCCGGTATTCCGCGGCATGTTTGGCTCCCGACTGCGTATTCTGACCAACAACGGCGAAATGCTCGGTGCCTGCCCGTCAAGAATGGATGCCCCTACTTCCTATATTTCACCGGAAAACTTTGATGTCCTGACCCTGACTAAAGGGCCACAAACCGTATTATGGGGCGCAGGCAACTCAGCGGGAACATTGCGCTTTGACCGCGAGACTCCACGCTTTGATAAACCGGGAATTAAGGGTACGGCCAGCGCTCTGACAGCCTCAAATCATCGTCGGGATACCAGTCTTGATACCAGCTTTGGTAATGAAAACGGCTATATCCGGCTTAGCGGAAATAAATCACGCTCTGATGATTATCGCGATGGTAATGACAAGCAGGTTCCTTCCAAATGGGATAAATGGAATAGTGATATCGCTATCGGCTGGACGCCTGGCGCAGATACACTGCTGGAATTAACCGCCGGTAAAGGCAATGGCGAAGCGCGTTATGCCGGACGTGGCATGGATGGCTCACAGTTTAAGCGTGACAGCTTAGGAATGCGTTTTGAGCAGTCCAATATCGGAGAAATTTTTGATAAATTCGAAGCCAGTGTTTATTACAACTACGCCAACCATATTATGGATAACCACTCGCTACGATCACCCTCAAGCATAATATCTTCCGGGGAAAGCCGCTGTAAGTGCGCCAGAGCCAAAGCGGCTCTGGCATCACAGTCTGGTGGAATGGCAATGCAGCTGGACCGCCGTACCCTGGGTGGACGTATGATGGGAACCTGGTTATGGTCTGACGTTGAGCTCCGTAGCGGTGTCGACCTGCAGGAAAATACCCACCGCAGTAAAAGCCATCGCGACTGGAAAAAAGATGCCCGCTTCCAGGATAAAGGTATTTTTAGTGAACTGACCTGGCATCAGAGCGAGCAAAATAAGCTTATCAGTGGCGCACGGCTTAACGCTATGCGGGCGGATAACTATAGCCATCCGGGATCCGCTGACCGTAGTGCAATTCTGCCTGCGGGCTTTATCCGCTTTGAGCATACTCCCCCGGGCATGCCCGTAATGTTCTATGCCGGTCTCGGGTATACAGAGCGTTTCCCTGACTACTGGGAACTCTTCTCGCCAAGCCTTGGTCCGCAGGGAACAAAAGATATCTTCGATACGCTCAAAAGTGAGAAAACGACTCAGATCGACCTCGGGGCGCAATATAATGGTGAGCAGGTTAACGGCTGGATTTCAGCTTATTTAGGGCGTGTGAATGATTTTATTCTGTTCCGTTACTCCCCGTCTAATGCCTCCATCAGTCAGGCGGATAACGTTAATGCCACTATTATGGGTGCTGAAACCGGGGTCAGTTATCAGCTAACCGATAACTGGAAAACAGATGCCAGTCTCGCCTGGTCATGGGGAAAAAATACCAGCGATAAGCAGGCGTTACCTCAAATCCCACCGCTGGAGACGCGTTTCGCCCTGACCTGGGAAAAGGGAAACTGGAGCAGTGCCGGCCTGTTAAGAGTCGTCAGTCATCAGAACCGTATTGCCCTTAATGAGGGTAACGTGGTCGGTAAAGATTTTAGTCGCAGTACAGGGTTCTCTGTGTTTTCCGCCAATGCCAGTTACCGGATTAATTCTGCCGTTAATCTGAGCACAGGGGTGGATAACCTGTTTAATAAAACATACAGTGAGCACCTTAATCTTGCGGGCAATAGCAGCTTTGGCTATTCAGCGAAGACATCCGTTAATGAACCTGGAAGAACCTTCTGGGGAAAAGTGAGCGTGACTTTTTAACCATGATAGTGATGGCCTGGATGGGCCATGATTTGAAAGCATAAAGATGAGGAAACCCTATGCTGCATAAACTTCAGACCCCGGAAGGTAAAAAATTCATCATGATCGTCGCCACGGTCTTCTTAATTGTCTTGTCCGTGATTTCAACTATCACCTTCGAAGGTGTAGTGGATCAGTACAACTTGCCGATGTCCGAATGGGAAACGTCACTGTTCTTTATTCAGGGTATGTGGACGTTTCTGTATAGCATCATCTTTACCATTCTGATCTCTATCCCGATAGGCATCCTGATGCTCGGGCCTAAAGAGTCTAACGGGTAAAACAAAACGGGCCGCAATAAGCGGCCCGTTTATGCGTCACCTGAGGTGATGCGGATTAGAAATCGGTGTGTGAGAAACCGGTCATTTCCTGTAATTCCATTTCACGGCCTAAGGCCGTCATTGGGTGCACAATGACCAGGCCACGAACACTTTTCTTAAGTTTACCCATATCCGCCTGCTCTTTCTTGGTAATCGCACGACGGTAAGGCAGCGCCTGTAATTTCTGCGCTTCTTTACTCAGCTTCTGGTTACGTACGGCATGCAGACGTGCAACTTCAATCTCAAGCGTGGCTTTTTCTTTTTCCAGTTCAGCGTATTTCTCGGCTTCGTTTACCAGAGACATATCCGCCTGCTGGTGACCAATAGCATCCAGACGATCGCTGAGGCGTTTAATTTCTGCTTTTTCGGCTTCTTTCATTTTGTCTTACCATGAATAAAAAGATATCTATGCAACAGGATACACTATCCAGCTGGATAGCGTGAATCGTCATACTCAAGTTGCCGGGATAGAGACTACTTCTGGAAGGCTTTTTTTAAGCTGATTTTTGAAATCAGCTCAGTAAGAGAAAGGACCATAGTAGAACGAACGACTTGTAAATAGCGCTGACGTTGCATTGCCAGCAGCGAGGGTTCACTGCTATCGATAAAATTTTCCGCTAACGGCAGAGCGGCGACACAATGGAGTTCACCGAAAGGTCCGAGAATTTCATCATCGACAAAACTGTATTCACTACCATCATGATTAAGCTCCTCACGAAGCGCCATCAGCAATTCGCAATCTTCATACTCATAACGACCCAGAACGCCCAGCCCGTAAATAAGCTTTAACCGCACCGACAGTTCACCCAATGGGCCATCACCATCCAGCAGGGGTTCAACAGCATATTTCACCGCATAGTCATCTTTGCGAAAGACCTTAAGTACCAGAATATTCACTGCTTCCGTCAGTAATTCGACGGTAGCAATCAATAAACTGCGTACTGTTTTACCCGCATTAAGACGCTCAAGCACATGATTCTCAAAGGCCTGGGTTTCTTCCATCTTTGCCTGCGTTACTAAAATTGGTATTGGGAACAGCCAGTGCTGTTCCCGTTATCTTGCTTAAGCCCGAGCCTGGTGTGCTTTAACCGCTTTGGCCACTACATCACTGTGAATATCCAGCCCGGAGAGTTCAGCAAGCGCAACCTTCACGCCCTTACTCTCCAGCAGCTCTTGTAACTGCTGAGCCTGTGGGTCTTGTTCACTCCGATAGTGCAGAGCTGCCGCAATGCCTTCAATCAGATTCTGATGAGGTAAGTTATATTCCAGCGTACCCAGCAACGGTTTAATCAAACGATCTCCGGCGCTCAATTTACGCAATGGCTGACGGCCCACACGTTCCACATCATCTTTCAGGTAGGGATTTTCAAACCGACCTAAAATCTTATTAATATATGCCGCATGTTTTGCTTCATCAAAACCATAACGCTTGATAAGAACAGCACCACTTTCTTCCATTGCCCCTTTCACCACCGCACGAATTTCTTCGTCCAGAATGGCGTCACGGATGGTCTGGCGGCCGGCCAGTTGACCGAGGTAGGCGGTTATAGCATGCCCGGTGTTCAACGTGAAGAGCTTACGCTCAACAAATGCCATAAGATTATCAGTGAGTTCCATGCCAGCGATAACCGGAGGCTGCCCTTTAAATTGCGTTTTATCGACAATCCACTCACTGAAGGTCTCGACGGTCACTTCTAATGGGTCGTTAGTCGCTGATTCAGAAGGGGGAACAATACGGTCAACGGCAGAATCAACAAAGCCAGTATGCTCCTCAACCCATGCCCAGTCATCAGTGGACAGAGCCAGTTTGACGTGTTCTTTCAACTGGCTGGTACCACGCACCATATTCTCGCAGGCGATAATATTAAGTGGCGTTTCGTTACCACGCGCCCGACGTAGCATCAGGCCTTGTGCCAGGGTTGGTGCAATACGCTCAAGGACTACTGGACCGACAGCGGTGGTAATTAAATCAACCTCAGCAATCAGTTCAACGACCTCTTCGCCAATACTGCTGACAGCATTCACGTTGGAGACAGTATCAATTTGCTGTTCTTCGCCGACGACATGCACCTGATAACTGTGACGAGCGTTGATAGCATCCAGCAAGACCGGGTTCACATCAGCAAACGTCAGCTGAAACCCTGCATCCGCAAGTAACTTCCCGATAAACCCGCGACCGATATTACCTGCACCAAAATGTAATGCTTTCATTGCGTTACCTTTTCTTAATGTGAGCCAACCCTCCCTGACTACAGGGAGGGTACAGAAGGCCTTACTTTTTACCTGCTAACAGGTCGAGAACTTCCTGAACATCGGTGGTATTCACCAGACGTTCTATTACTGATTCATCATCCAGAGCATTTGTCAGACTGGTAATAACTTGGATGTGTTCATTGTTACGCGCCGCGATACCGATAACCAGACGGGCAATGTCATCTGGCTCTTCACCAAAATGAACGCCTTGCGGGTACTGACAGAAAACGACACCTGTTTTCAGCACACGATCTTTCGCTTCGACGGTACCATGAGGAACCGCGATACCTTCGCCCAAATAGGTTGGGGTCAGTTTTTCACGTTCAAACATCGCATCGACATACTCAGGCTGAACATATCCGCCTTTCACCAGTTGCTCACCAGCAAAGCGAATTGCTTCTTCTTTGTTGCTCGCTTTTAAGCCAAGGAAGATATTTTCAGCACTCGGCTTGAACAGCTGATCTTCGCTGGCAACAAAGCTGTCGTCCAGACTTTCGATCACTTTATCCTGGTTACTACTTGAACGCTGAGCTGCCACTAAACGCTCAGTCAGATTGATATACAGGCCGCTATCGAGGAAGTTAGTCAGCGAGATATGCTGAGCATGAGGCGCCTGACGCATAGCGCGTTCGGTTAAGTCACGGTGCGTGATAACCAAGTCAACATCATCCGGCAAGCTGTTAATCGCACAGTTGGTCACGGAAATCGCTTTCAGGCCCGCATCACTGACTTTTTTACGCAGTACGCCGGCACCCATCGCACTGGAACCCATACCGGCGTCACAGGCAACAATGATTTTGCGTACATGACTGAAGTCATTCGACAGGTCAGCAACGACAACTGAAGCGCCTTTAGACTGTGCTTTCATGTCCTGCATACGACGCGCTGCCGCTTCTAAACTCTCTTCTTCTTCTTTCACTTTGCTGGTTTTCAGCAAGATAGCCGAAACAACGAAGGACACTACAGTTGCAGCCACAATCGACGCGATGTTAGCGAAATAAGCACCTTTTGGCGTCATCGCCAGTACCGCCAGAATAGAACCCGGGGAAGCAGGTGAAACCAGGCCACCATTAAACAGTGTCAAAGTGAAGACGCCAGTCATACCACCGAGAATTACCGCCAGCAGTAAACGTGGATTCATCAGCACGTAAGGGAAATAAATTTCGTGGATACCACCGAAGAATTCGATGATAGCCGCGCCGCCTGCAGACTGTCTTGCGTTACCACGACCAAAGAACATATACGCCAGCAGAACACCTAAACCCGGGCCTGGGTTAGCTTCAATCAGGAAGAAGATAGACTTGCCCAGTTCATGCGACTGTTGAATACCCAGTGGCGAGAAAATACCGTGGTTAATAGCATTATTCAGGAACAGAATTTTTGCTGGCTCAACAAAAATAGAGGCCAGCGGCAGCATGTCATGAACAACCATGAAGTTAACGCCTGCTGCCAGTACTTTAGACAGGACTTCAACCGCAGGGCCAATGCCAAGGAATGCCAGAATAGCCAGGATCATACCAATGATACCGGCGGAGAAGTTGTTCACCAGCATTTCAAAGCCGGATTTAATTTTACCGTCAACCCAGCTATCGAAGTGCTTAATTGCCCAGCCGCCCAGAGGACCTGCAATCATCGCACCCAGGAACATCGGCATATCTGCACCGACGATAACACCCATAGTGGTGATAGTACCGACTACACCACCACGGTCACCGCCAATCAAACGACCACCGGTATAACCGATAAGTAGTGGCAGTAGATAAGTGATCATCGGGCCTACCAGCTTCGCCAGTTCTTCGTTTGGCCACCAACCGGTAGGAATAAATAACGCAGTGATAATCCCCCAGGCGATAAACGCCCCAATGTTTGGCATTACCATATTGCTGAGGAAACGACCAAAGCTCTGCACTTTGATCTTGATATCAGATGACATATTCATACCCCTTAGTGGTGTTACGCGCTGAAAAGCAGCCCGAGGTTTATTGTTAACGTGCCGACAGCAGGTCAGCCAGATGCAGTAAATGACGCGAATCTGGCACCGAATTGCGTCGCTGTCCAGCCAGCACCCCATTATGTGATATATGTCACCAACACCATGGGGGTTAATGGGTCAACTTAGTGATTTACATCACAAAACAGACCTGTAAAAAAACAACAGAGACACTTTATTGACCACCACACCAACCTTTATGTGATATATGTCACATTTTGCATCACGACCTTTGTTATTATTATGTGATACTGATCACAATATATTTGCGTATTAATCAAGCAAACAAATTAAAAACCTATCCGTTATCAGCAATAACGCATAGGAAAGAGATCAATTGAAAGTTTATTACAGCAAAAATAGAGGCCTCTTTTTAAGTGTAGTTTACCTGGCAACTCAACGAAGCAGAAAACGTCGACTCCTTGTACAATCAATCTTATCTCCCTTTTAATTACCTGAGTAATATGACAACAACTCAAACACTTTTTAGTAGCATACCCGCGACTAACCGTCTGCTGTCTGATGCTGCCTTCCAACCTCTTCTCGAAGAGTTTGGCCACACGCGGGTTGTCGCGGTACTTCGAAAGTTACAAGAAGAAGCTCGAGCACATATCAATCGTGAGGGCCAATTACCCGAATGGTCTGATAACTGGAGCCATCAGGTTCAGGACACGCTTGTCACTCATCACCGCAGTACGCTACGCCAGGTATTTAACCTGACGGGTACCGTTCTGCACACCAATCTGGGGCGTGCATTGCTGTCAGAAGAGGCAGTGAAAGCCGTCAATGAAGTGATGAGTTCCGCTATCACGCTGGAGTATTCACTGGATGCCGCCGAGCGTGGTCATCGTGACCAGACGGTCGCCGCTTTGTTATGCGAAATCACCGGAGCAGAAGCCGCCTGCGTGGTTAATAACAATGCTGCAGCAGTACTGCTGATGCTGGCGGCTTGCGCTGAGGGTAAAGAGGTTGTTGTTTCCCGCGGTGAACTGGTTGAAATAGGCGGGGCGTTCCGTATTCCCGATGTAATGCGTCAGGCCGGCTGTCAGCTTGTTGAAGTGGGTACCACCAACCGTACCCATTTAAGCGATTATCATCATGCTACAGGCGATAATACGGCCTTGCTGATGAAGGTTCATACCAGTAATTATCATATCGAAGGCTTTACTCACGCGGTCAGTGAAGCAGACCTGGTGAAGCTTGCCAATGAGTCGGGTATTCCAGTAGTGACTGATCTTGGGAGTGGCTCCCTGGTGGACTTAACCCAGTGGGGACTGCCTCAGGAACCGATGCCGCAGCAACTTATCAAAGACGGTGTCAGCCTGGTCAGTTTTTCCGGAGATAAACTTCTGGGCGGCCCGCAGGCGGGGATTATTGTCGGTAAAAAAAGCTATATTGACCGTATTCAACAGCATCCATTAAAACGTGCACTGCGAGTAGATAAAATGACGCTGGCAGCGCTGGAAGCGACCTTACGGCTTTATCAGCACCCGGAAAATCTGGCTAAGCGCTTACCGACATTGCGTCTACTTACCCGTACAGCCGAAGAAATCTCAGCCCAGGCAGCACGATTACAGCCGCTGTTTGCTCAGCGTTTTGGCGCGCAGTTTACCGTCAGCGTTGATCTCTGTTTGTCGCAGATAGGCAGTGGTTCTTTGCCAGTCGACAGGCTGCCCAGTGCAGCACTCACCTTCCAGCCAAAAGATGGTCGAGGCTCTACCCTTGCGGCTCTCAGTCAGACACTGCGTGAGTTAGAGTATCCGATTATTGGCCGGGTCGCCGACGGGCGCCTGTGGCTCGATTTACGCTGCCTGGAACAAGAAGCGTTATTACTGGAGACTATAGCCCTGTGATTATTGCCACCGCCGGACATGTTGACCACGGTAAAACTACCCTGCTGCAAGCTCTGACAGGCATCAATGCCGATCGCCTGCCTGAAGAGAAAAAGCGGGGTATGACTATCGATTTAGGCTACGCCTACTGGCCACAGCCTGACGGGCGGATTATTGGCTTTATTGACGTTCCCGGACATGAAAAGTTTCTCGCCAATATGCTGGCCGGTGTGGGGGGTATTGACCATGCATTACTGGTAGTTGCCTGTGATGACGGCGTCATGGCGCAAACTCGTGAACACCTGACGTTACTGCAACTGACCAGCCAGCCGACTGTTACGGTGGTACTCACCAAAGCCGATAAAGTCAGCGCAGAGCGTATTGAAGAAGTCCGCGCAGAGATCAGTATTCTGTTAGAAGGGCAAGAAACTGCGCCAGTGTTTGTAACAGCTGCTACCACAGAAAGCGGGATCCCGGAATTGCGTCAGCATATCCGGCAGCTCGGTGAACGACCTCACCCTTACCGCCATCGCTTTCGTTTAGCCATTGACCGAGCCTTTACCGTAAAAGGAGCGGGTCTGGTGGTTACCGGAACCGCATTGAGCGGCGAGGTCAACGTCGGCGACAGCTTATGGTTAACCGGGGCAGACCAACCGATGCGAGTGCGCGGGTTACATGCCCAAAACCAGCAAACATCTTCTGCCCGCGCCGGGCAACGCATCGCTCTGAATATCAGCGGTAGTGCGGAGAAAACCGATATCACTCGCGGTGACTGGTTACTCAGTGAGCCGCCCCGTCTGCCCGTGGAACGGGTGATTGTTGAGTTAGACTGCCTTGCTCCGCTTTCACAGTGGCAGCCCTTACATATCCATCACGCTGCCCGCCATATCACAGGCCGTATCTCACTGCTTGAAGGAGCGCTTGCTGAACTGGTACTGGATACCCCACTTTGGCTGGCAGAAAATGATCGCCTGGTACTGCGTGATATCAGTGCCCGTACCACTCTTGCTGGAGCACGAGCGCTGTTGCTGCATGCCCCACGACGGGGTAAAAGACAGCCTGCTTTTCTTCACTGGCTAACAACGCTCAATGCAGCAGAAACCGATGAGCAAACTCTCAATGCTCAGCTGGCGCGCAGCGCCGTGATACTGGATGATTTTGCCTGGGCACGTCAGCTTACTCCTTCGGGCTTACAACAGTTGACTGATAAGTCAGACTATTTTCAGGCCGGAAATCAATTACTCAGTCAGGAAATGGCAAGCCGCTGGCAGCAAAAATTACTGGATACCCTGGCCCGCTATCACCAGCAGCATGATGACCAGCCAGGCCCCGGACGTGAACGCCTGCGACGTATGGCACTACCGTCAGAAGATGAAGGACTGGTACTGGCCCTGATTGAGCAGCTGCGCTCTACAAAACAAGTTATTAACCACCAGGGCTGGCTACACCTTCCCGGCTATGAACCCAAGTTCTCGGTAGAGCAGCAGGCGCTGTGGAATAAAGTCTGTCTTTTGCTGGGGGAACAAGCATGGTGGGTACGTGACCTGGCGAAAGCCACAGGTGCCGACGATAACGCGATGCGCCAGCTATTACGCTTTGCCGCCCGGCAAGGCGAAGTGATCGCCTTTGTGAAAGATCGTTATTATCGTCACGATCAGATCAAAAAATTTGCCAGCCTGATCCGCGAACGCGATCAGGATCAAGGGGCGACCAGTGCCGCTGATTTCCGTGACAGTCTGGGAGTGGGACGTAAACTGGCGATTCAGATTCTGGAATATTTCGACAAGGAAGGCTTTACCCGCCGTCTCGGTAATAAGCATGTGTTGCGCGATAGTTCATTGTTTATGCAGGATTAATATATACCCTAAATAATTCGCGTTATAGGACAAAACGTTTACGTTTTGAACAACGCAAAGCGTTGGCCCGTAAGGGCGAGGCTCATTTATGAGTCTCGTAACGCGGCAAGTAAACGAATCCCGATGAGCGAACTCCAGTAAGTGATTCGGGTGAGTGAACGTAGCCAACGCACCTATAACTTGAATTATGACGGGTACAAGCGCTGAGGGTGGGTATAAACCGTTGCCCGCCCGCTGCGACTAAAGCCCACCAGGGTGAGATTACTCTGCCTGGCAATCTCAATTGCCAGCGCCGTGGTCGCCGACACCGCAAACAGGATCTCCACCCCACACATCACCGATTTCTGGACCATTTCATAGCTGGCACGGCTGGATACCAGCATTGCCCCTTGCTGCCACTGTTGCTGAGAACGTACACCCAGCATTTTATCCAGCGCTACATGACGACCGATATCTTCACAGCCGCCCAGTATTTCACCCTGGTTATTCAGCCATAGGGCCACATGCGTGCAGCCCGTCAGATCACCCACAGGCTGATACTGACGCATTTTACTTAGCGCCTGATCGAGGGCCGCCAGAGAGAAACGCTGAGTAAAGGGTAACTGAGGCAGAGGCCGGCCAATATCATTGAGTTGCTCAACACCACAGATACCGCACCCGGTACGCCCGGTCAGGTTACGGCGACGTTCTTTTAGTCCCATAAAGCGACGACTGGAGAGTTCGACCTGCACTTCGATACCCTGACAATGTGACACAACATCAATTCCGAGAATATCGCGCGGACTATCAATAATTCCCTCTGAAAGAGAGAAGCCAAGGGCAAATGCCTCAAGGTTTTTCGGCGAGGCCATCATTACCACATGAGAAATACCGTTATATACCAGTGCGATAGGAATTTCTTCAGCCACTTCATCCTGCACTTCATGTTGCAGATCATTACGCTGCCAGCAGTCAATTTTTAAGTGCCCTGTGCTATTTCTCATATTTTCTTGTGGATAAGCATCGGTACTTTTCATTTTTTTACCTTAAATCGAAAACAGCCACAGTGTCAGTATGGTATTATCCCGCTAATCCACAAAGGATAGAAGGTCATTGTCTCTTTGCCAACGGTATATTGCAGACCGCCTTCCTCAATCTCAGCCTTAGAAAAATACGTTTCCAGATCCATTTTATCGTCATTCAGACGTTTTTTAACCACAGGGTTTCATTATCAGCCCTGAGGGGTTCTCCACAACCCTAATTTATTCGTCATATAAAATTGTCGTACAAGGAGTAATCTATGCAAGTCAGCAGAAGACAGTTCTTTAAGATCTGTGCTGGCGGTATGGCAGGAACCACGGCAGCAGCACTCGGCTTTGCCCCGGGCGCAGCACTTGCGGAAACCAGACAGTACAAACTACTGAGAACCCGTGAGACGCGTAATACCTGTACATACTGTTCTGTAGGATGTGGGCTATTGATGTATAGCCTCGGTGATGGCGCAAAAAATGCCAAATCCTCCATCTTTCATATCGAAGGCGACGCAGATCACCCGGTAAACCGCGGTGCATTGTGTCCGAAAGGAGCCGGTCTGGTGGACTTTATCCACTCTGAAAGCCGCCTGAAATACCCTTCATATCGCGCACCTGGCTCTAAAGAATGGCAACAAATCGGTTGGGATGACGCCTTTGACCGCATCGCAAAACTGATGAAAGAAGACCGTGACGCTAACTTCATTGCCACCAATGAACAAGGTACCACCGTCAATCGCTGGTTAACCACCGGGATGCTTTGCGCTTCCGCTGCCAGCAACGAAACCGGCTATTTAAGCCAGAAATTTTCCCGCGCTCTCGGCATGCTTGCCGTAGATAATCAGGCGCGTGTCTGACACGGACCAACGGTAGCAAGTCTTGCTCCAACATTTGGTCGCGGTGCGATGACCAACCACTGGGTTGATATTAAAAATGCCAACCTGATCGTGGTGATGGGTGGTAATGCGGCAGAAGCGCATCCGGTGGGATTCCGCTGGGCGATGGAAGCCAAAATCCATAACGGTGCCAAATTAATCGTTATCGATCCCCGTTTCACCAGAACAGCCTCGGTTGCTGATTTTTACACGCCTATTCGTTCCGGGACTGACATTGCTTTCCTGTCAGGCGTTTTGTTGTATCTGATAAACAACAATAAATTTAACCGTGAATATGTTGAAGCCTATACCAACGCCAACCTGATTGTGCGTGAAGATTACGGCTTTGATGACGGCCTGTTTACCGGTTATGACGCAGAAAATCGCAAATACGATAAAACCACCTGGTTCTATGAACTGGATGAAGAAGGCTTCGCCAAGCGCGACCTGACGCTCCAGCACCCTCGTTGTGTCTGGAATTTGCTGAAACAGCATATTTCTCGTTATACACCTGAGGTCGTAACCGATATTTGTGGTACACCGAAAGAAGACTTCCTGCAAGTCTGCCAGTATCTTGCCGAAACCTGCGTTGGCGATAAAACCGCCTCGTTCCTCTACGCCCTGGGCTGGACCCAGCACTCGGTTGGCGCGCAAAATATTCGTACCATGGCGATGATCCAACTGTTACTCGGAAATATGGGTATGGCAGGCGGTGGCGTTAACGCCCTGCGCGGTCACTCCAATATTCAGGGGCTGACTGACCTCGGCCTGCTCTCTACCAGCCTGCCGGGTTATCTCAACCTGCCAAGTGAAAAACAGCCTGATTTAGCCAGCTATATGGCGGCTAATACGCCAAAAACACTGTTAAAAGGCCAGGTAAACTACTGGAGTAATTACCCGAAATTCTTTGTTTCGTTGATGAAATCCTTCTACGGGGATAAAGCCACGAAAGAGAATGACTGGGGTTATGACCTGTTACCTAAGTGGGACAAAGCCTACGACGTCCTGCAATATTTCGAGATGATGAAGCAAGGTAAAGTGAATGGCTATATCTGCCAGGGCTTTAACCCGGTTGCGTCGTTCCCGAATAAAAACAAAGTCATCGCTTCGCTTTCTAAACTGAAGTTCCTGGTCACGGTCGATCCGCTGAATACCGAAACATCGAACTTCTGGCAGAACCACGGCGAGTTCAACGATGTCGACCCGACCACAATCCAGACCGAAGTGTTCCGTTTACCTTCAGGTTGCTTCGCTGAAGAGAACGGCTCAATAGTTAACTCTTCGCGCTGGTTACAGTGGCACTGGAAAGGTGCTGATGCCCCGGGTGAAGCACTGAGTGATGGTGCCATTCTTTCCGGTATCTTCTCACGTTTGCGTACTATGTATGCCAGTGAAGGCGGTACCACACCTGAACAGGTTCTCAGTATGTCATGGGACTACCTGACGCCGGATGACCCTGAACCAGAACAAGTGGCGATGGAGAATAATGGCCGGGCACTTGCCGACCTTATCGACCCGACAACCGGTGCCGTTACCCTGAAAAAAGGCCAGCAACTCAGCTCATTTGCACAACTGCGTGATGACGGTACCACCGCCAGCGGTTGCTGGATATTTGCCGGTAGCTGGACGCAGGACGGTAATCAGATGGCCAGACGCGATAACGCGGATCCATCCGGTCTGGGTAATACGCTGGGCTGGGCCTGGGCATGGCCTCTCAACCGTCGCATTCTCTATAACCGTGCCTCGGCTGACCCGGCGGGTAATCCGTGGGATGAAAAACGTCGTTTGATCTCCTGGGATGGCGCTAAGTGGGCGGGTATTGATGTGCCGGACTACAGTAATGCTGCACCAGACACGGGTGTCGGTCCGTTTATCATGCAACCAGAAGGTCTGGGGCGTCTGTTTGCTCTCGACAAGATGGCTGAAGGTCCGTTCCCTGAACACTACGAACCTTTTGAAACCCCACTGGGCACCAACCCACTGCACCCGAACGTGGTATCTAACCCGGCCGCACGCGTCTTTAAAGACGACCTGGCCGAGATGGGCACGCACGAGAAATTCCCGTACGTCGGTACCACTTATCGCCTGACAGAGCATTTCCACTACTGGACTAAACATGCCCTGTTAAATGCCATTGCCCAGCCACAGCAATTTATCGAAATCGGTGAAAAGCTGGCGAATAAACTGGGTATTGCTCACGGCGATACGGTGAAAGTGTCTTCTAACCGCGGCTTTATTAAAGCCAAAGCGGTGGTGACGAAACGTATCCGTACTCTGGATGTGCATGGTCAGAAGGTCGATACCATTGGTATTCCGATTCACTGGGGTTATGAAGGTGTGGCTAAAAAAGGATTTATTGCCAATACCTTAACGCCATTTGTCGGTGACGCTAATACGCAAACGCCAGAGTTTAAGGCGTTTCTGGTTAATGTGGAAAAGGTGTAACGGAGACGAATTATGGCTTATCAATCTCAGGACATCATCCGTCGTTCCGCGACCAACGGCTTCACACCCGCGCCTCAGGCGCGGGATCACCAGCATGAAGTCGCCAAGCTTATTGATGTGACAACCTGTATCGGCTGCAAAGCCTGTCAGGTTGCGTGCTCAGAGTGGAATGACATCCGCGATGAAGTGGGAACTAACGTCGGAGTCTATGACAACCCGGCAGATTTAACCGCTAAGTCGTGGACGGTTATGCGTTTTTCTGAAGTCGAGCAGAATGACAAACTGGAGTGGCTTATCCGTAAGGATGGCTGCATGCACTGTGCCGATCCGGGCTGTCTGAAAGCTTGTCCGTCAGAAGGAGCGATTATTCAATATGCCAACGGTATCGTCGATTTCCAGTCCGAGCAATGTATTGGCTGCGGCTACTGCATTGCGGGCTGTCCGTTCAACGTACCGCGCATGAACCCTGACGACAACCGGGTCTATAAATGCACATTGTGTGTAGACCGTGTGGTTGTCGGCCAGGAGCCTGCCTGTGTGAAAACCTGTCCAACCGGTGCGATTCATTTCGGCACCAAAGAGGACATGAAAGACCTGGCGGGTGAGCGTGTGGCAGAGCTGAAAACGCGTGGCTATGACAATGCGGGTCTCTACGATCCTGAAGGTGTTGGAGGTACACATGTGATGTATGTTCTGCATCATGCGGACAATCCGACGCTTTATCATGGTTTACCGAAAGATCCGGCCATTAGCCCGACCGTGGAGTTCTGGAAAGGCATCTGGAAGCCGCTGGCCGCAGTAGGCTTCGCTGTCACCTTTGCCGCCAGTATCTTCCACTACGTAGGAGTTGGCCCGAACCGTGCCGAGAAAGAGGACGAAGAAGAAGCCGACAAACCTGATGCTAAGCAGCACCATGATGATGAGGTGCAGAAATGAAGAAAGAAGTGAAAATTCAGCGCTACAGTGCGCCCGAGCGTATTAACCACTGGGTAACCGCCTTCTGCTTTATTCTGGCAGCCGTGAGTGGGCTGGGATTCTTTTTCCCTTCCTTCAACTGGCTGATGCATATTCTCGGAACGCCGCAGCTGGCACGTATTCTCCACCCGTTTGTCGGGGTGGTGATGTTCGCGTCATTTATCATTATGTTCTTCCGCTACTGGCACCATAACTTGATTAACAAAGAAGACATCGTATGGGCAAAAAATATCCATAAGATTGTCGTTAATGAGGAAGTGGGTGACACCGGGCGCTATAACTTCGGTCAGAAATGCGTATTCTGGGCGGCGATTATCTTCCTGGTATTACTGCTGGTCAGTGGGGTTATCATCTGGCGTCCCTATTTCGCGCCTTCATTCCCGATCCCGCTTATCCGCATTGCGTTATTGGTACATTCACTTGCTGCGGTAGCGTTAATTGTGGTTATTATGGTGCATGTTTACGCCGCTTTGTGGGTAAAGGGAACCATCACTGCCATGGTAGAAGGATGGGTGACCTCAACCTGGGCCAAAAAACACCATCCGCGCTGGTATCGTGAATTGCGCCAGAAACAGGATAAATCATCTGAATGAGTATTCGCATAATCCCGCAAGACAGGCTGGAAAAACGCGAGAAACATGCGGTGGATGCTATTCCACCGCTGTTGTTTCCCAGACTAAAAAATCTCTACAATCGCCGCGCTGAACGTCTGCGCGAGCTGGCGACCAATAATCCATTAGGCGACTATCTGCGTTTTGCAGCGCTGATAGCCCATGCCCAGGAAGTGGTGCTTTATGACCACCCGCTGGAAATGGATATGACGGCACTGATTGAGCAGTCAGCCAGGACCGGTAAGCCACCGCTGGATCTGCATATTCTGCCGCGCGATGCGCACTGGCAGCGTCTGCTACTGTCACTGATTGCTGAGCTGAAACCAGAAATGAGTGGCCAGGCATTAGCCGTGATTGAAAATCTCGAAAAAGCGTCTTCCACGGAACTGGAAGAGATGGCGACAGCCTTGCTAAATACCGAGTTTTCTAAAGTCGGTAGTGATAAAGCCCCCTTTATTTGGGCAGCGCTGTCGCTCTACTGGGCACAAATGGCTAGCCTGATACCAGGTAAAGCCACCGCCGAATACGGTGAACAACGTCAGTTCTGTCCGGTTTGTGGCTCCATACCGGTTTCCAGTATGGTGCATATCGGTACCAACAATGCGCTGCGCTACTTGCACTGCAACCTGTGCGAGACGGAATGGCATGTCGTGCGCATTAAATGCAGCAACTGCGAACAAACACGTGACCTGAACTACTGGTCGCTGGACAGCGAACAATCGGCTATCAAAGCCGAGAGCTGCGGCGACTGTGGTACCTACCTGAAGATTTTCTATCAGGAAAAAGATGCCAGCGTCGAAGCTGTCGCCGATGATTTGGCGTCATTAGTGCTGGATGCTCGTATGGAACAAGAAGGTTTTGCCCGTAGCAGCATTAACCCGTTCTTATTCCCGGGTGATCACGAATAATACCAATAAGCAGCACTGTTTCAGGTGCTGCTCTTCTCTCCCCTGTTTTAATTGTTTTCTAAAATACTCTGTTCTTGCTCAGGTGTAGAATTCTATCCATTGATTACCAGCGCTCATAAATAAAAAATATACCTCCAGGGAAGAGATTTTTATGAAAATAAATACCTGTCATGATGACTATTATAATATAAAAGAATTCAGTAGCTTATTTGCCGAAACAATACCTGTGGAAACTATCGAATCATTAAAAAAATCTGCCTCTAAAGGTAATCTTCGCAGTATTGAGTTATTAAATAATCTCGCACTGCGGCCTGATGAATCTGGCAGACTGGCAGAAAAATACCTGTTCGATATGTTCTGTGGAACAATACCTACCGACTATAAATCGGGTGTAGTACAAGATATTCAGGATTCCGCCCTGATGCTATATCAGCTGTCAGCTAACAATAAAATGGCAAATAATACTGATATGTACAAGCTACATACACCCTCAAAATTACTGTATATGGCAGGTGCTGCGGCTGATACGGGCGAAAGATTATCTCTGTCACGTATTTTTGCTCAACGTCACGATGCCTATTCTCAGTATGAACAAGTCGATGATATTGATCTCTGGAACCCAGCCCGTATGCTATCTACCGACGAAGTGAATGCCGCTATCAAGTCTTATACCCGCCTCTACAATACACCTGAGGTAAATTTCCCTATCGGCCTTATCCATCCTGACAGTCATGAAAATATGCTGTCACAACAGATTAGCGATCAGAGCAGACACGACCCCTTTCTCGAACAACCTGAGTTTTTCCCCGTCAATACCGGCGAACACTGGGTAACCTTTGGCCTGTATAAGTCTGATAATGGGCAACCTAAGGCTGTTATCTGTAATACCTGGGATCCCTTAAGCCCTGAAACTAAACAACAGCTCAGTGACGCAGCCTATCTTGCAGGTGTAACAGACTCTGGCAATATTCTGTTTCTGGAACAGAACATCCAGGAACATATCCCTAATGGCTGCGGGATACTGACTGTCGAAGCGATGAGGCGGTTGATGGAAAATAATTTCCGAACGCCAGATGAGGTACTGGAGAACTTTTTAGCTTCTTTTACTCAGACGCCAATTGCAGAACAAGAGCGTTATAACCTGGAAAATCGTTACCGAATCTATGCCGAAACCTATCTTCAGTAGCTCACTCCTGCTTCTGAAGCTGAAAACAAGCCAGATAAAGTGCTGTCGCCCAGGCAAATCGTTGACAAAAATCGTTCAAAACTGACAAAATTGTCTTAAAACACACCATTTCCGGACGACTCAGTTTGTGTTTATGCTGTTTTTTAAGATAATTTAGAGTTAAATTCTGGCTATTTTCTCGCACAATGATTGGGACTATTCAGGAAACTCGGTATAATGCGCACCGCCTCCATGTAGCAATGCAGGCGCGGAAGATCGTCGTCTCTGGTGAGGCGGTTGGATTTCAAATCCAGTGGGCGCCGCCAGCGGTGCCGGGCAGGTTCGACTCCTGTGATCTTCCGCCAATTTTTCTCTTCTCTCGCCCGTAGCCATCCAGCATCATCTCCCTGAATCGCAAAAGTCCGATATAATAAACAATAGACAAGACTTATCGTTGCTTATCCGCCTGTGGGCAACCCAAACATCCCAGGAATACCTGATCAAAGGTTTTGTTATGGACGATGACTGGCTTAAAAGAGGCCTGAGGGAAGAAGGACATCGCAACTTTGCTACAGTGGAAAACGGAGCCTAAAAAGTAGCTCAGAGTGCCCCGAACCCCACAAACACATCTACGATTTCCACCAGCGTTATCAAGAAGTCTTCCGCTACGCTACATTAGCCGGGAAGATTTGAATTTTTTAATCTAGTATTTGAAAGTATATTAATGCAATAGTGTTTTATGTGAAAAGTGATTGATAATGAGTGATCTAAGAGTAATTTTAATCTTTCTGAGTGCCATCATTGTCAGCTCAGCATGCATAAGATGTCTTCCTAAAAAAATACCGTCTCCACTGATTCAAATTGCAATTGGTTATGCCATTGCTATGGCGGGTGGTAGTGGGGTAAAACTAGACCCGAATTTATTCATGTTTTTATTTCTGCCTCCTTTATTGTTTTGGGATGCCTGGCAAATACAGAAGCGTGGTTTTTTTGAGAATATTCGATCCATATTAAGCCTTGCTATGGGTTTAGTGGTGTTTACGGTATTTGGTCTTGGTTTCCTGCTACATTGGCTTATTCCTGTTATTCCGTTACCCGCTGCATTTGCACTGGCGGCTATTTTATCGCCAACCGACCCGGTTGCCATTACTGCCATAACGCGTAACGTGCCTTTGCCTAAGCGCCTGATGCATATTTTAGAAGGAGAAGCTCTGCTCAATGATGCATCTGGTTTAGTATGTATGCGCTTTGCGATTACTGCGATTGCAACCAGTACCTTTTCACTGGAGTCTGCAGTATTTGAATTTAGCTGGTTGGTCTTTGCAGGTATTATCATTGGCGTATCTCTGTCATATATAGCCAACGGCTTATACCACTTTGTAAATAATCGCTTAAGCGAAGATGCCAGCAGTCATATTCTTTTTAGTTTGCTGATTCCATTTGCGGCCTATTATTTGGCTGAGAAAGTCGATGGTTCAGGCGTGCTTGCCGTTGTTTCGGCAGGTATTGTGATGAGTCGCTGGGAATTGTCTCATCTCAGCAAACCTACCACGCAATTAAGACGCCTTTCAGTATGGAAATTGATTCAATTCACACTAAATGCTGCGATGTTTATTTTGTTGGGAGAGCAATTGCCGGCTATCTTTAATCAGGCATCCAGGCTGGTTGAAATGACAGGGCATCTCAGCTCCTATTGGTTGATCATGTATTCGCTGCTGGTCGTGGTAGGCTTGATTGTTATCCGTTTTATCTGGGTTGGCGCAGTACTTCTGATTGTGCGTAAACCCCAGCCAATGCGTATCGTGGTACTGACAGCATTATCTGGCGTTCGTGGGTCGATTACACTCGCAGGTGTATTATCGATACCTTTAGTATTAAGCAATGGCGAAAACTTTCCTGCACGAGACCTCATTGTTTTTATTGCCGCAACGGTCATTATTTTATCATTGCTTGTAGCAAGCGTTTCACTACCTATTGTGCTCAGAGGTTTAAAGCTAAGTCTTAAAAAAAATGCTGTCGATCAAGAGTGGCAAGTACGAGAAAAAGCAATTATTGCTGCTCTGAATGTTATTAATGTACTTAAAGAAAAAGCAACAACGGATGAATTATCAGACGTTGATAAAATCGCAAACAGTATTGCCGTTATTTATACCAATCGTTTAAATAACGCCAGAGATGTAAACGATTTTAAAATCGAATTGGGGCAGGCAAATATCAATTTGAAGATAGAGCGTGAAATATGGCTTGCGACACTTTTAGCTGAACGTCATGTCATCTAGGCTGAAGTACGGAATAACAATTTGCCAGATGATGTAGCACGTGACTTGCTACATGAATTGGATTTGCTGCAAGAACGCTGGAGAATGTGATGTTCTGACTTTGTCTCTGTTTGCCGCTCATGGCGGCAACTCTTAAAGACGCATGAAGCTGGCGGCGGATACTGATGTGCTGCACAGCTTCATAAGCGCGGATAGCGTCCCTGGCAGACTGATTCATTTCCCATTATTTCAGGTCAGATAAATTGCGTATTTCCTGTATTTCTTCCGACTCAGGACTATCACAAAGCGCTATTTTTCAGAAAGATATGTATTGCTTTACCAGCCGCAGACGTTTGTTTCTTCATCAGAATCGTAACCACGCACGATATTAACCAAGTTTTTCACCGCATCGGCGGCAATAGCCGGATCGTTTAACTCAGCAAGAGAGTCAAACTCTTTATCAACAGACACTCCGTTATTTTTGTTAGTCACTGTCAGTATAAAGTGTTTATCACCTATGCCTATGCCCGGCAGGTCATTGATTAAATCAGAAACGGCACTGGCAGCGACATCCGGAACATAAAAAGCCATTGGTTTAAGATAAATTTTCTCTCTTTTTATCTTACTGCTGCAATTTAATATCGATAATACATAACCTTTATTTTCGCTTTCCATTGTATATACCTTAACCCTCTATCAGAATTGCTGGATCGACATAAAAATCAACGTTAAATACCGTGTCGTCAGATAACGCTTCAATTCTGTGCCAACATTCAGGTGGAAATACACCGAACTGTCCTGCCTTGATAATTAACGTTTCAATAGGCTCAGGACTTGTCTCATCAGCATATCCGTAGTAACAAATAGCACCTTGCATCACACTCAAACGTGGGTAAACGCCCTGCCGTGTACCCGTATCGAGATGTCGTTGCCAAATTGATGCGGGCGCAGTGACATTCGTCCAGAAAGGCGTAGTCCGTGTATGAACATAATTAGTGGGTATGACAATCAATTCCATCTCTTCTCCCGATTTCCCATGCTATCGTGCCGGTCCAGTATCGCTGCTGAGAAAAGTAGGGTGTCTATGCTTTCGTTTCACCTTTCCGAACCCAGTCGTTAACTTTTTACATTTAACGATTAATCAGCAGAGGCAAGGGCGGAGCCTTCTTTAATCTTTCGGTGGTAAGCCTGGTGCCGCGGGAGCCAGTGATTGCTGATAAATATGAAGAGCGAACGCGATATCGTACAATGGCACTTAAAAGATTTGAAAAACTAAAAATATATTATAAATACATCTTAAATGATTTTGCCATGACCCTTTGTTGGTAGGTGCTATTTTCATAACCTTTTTGTTTAACGTCTCAATACCCGACCACAGGATGCAGGCACGTCAAAAGTGCCCGCACGCTAATTTTCCTTTTCCTGATTCAAATAACGTCAATCTGATAATGTCACATATCTTTCACCCAGACGCTCACACTGCCAGCATTGCATATGAATTGCGCATTCCCTGCTTCATCGCAGGTTATTGTTTCCGGGCAATGTTCAAGTAAGTCACGCCACGTTGTACCCGCAAGCGCCTCACCCAGTGCGATATCTTTTTCTCCCGCTTCGCCGTTAGATAAGACCACTACGCAGCCAGGCAATTCTGCCGTTCCGCTGCGGCTGAACGCCACGCAGTTTGGGTGATCAAAGTATTCAGTCTGTATGCCATGCGCGTAAAGCTGACGGGCGCGGATGAGCTTTTCAAGTTCCGGTATTACCGGCATATCGATATGTTGCTCTTCCCCATTGTCACCGCTGTCCGAGTAATTAGCACCGAACAAATCAGGATAAAAGACCGTCGGTACGCCTTCTTCACGAAGCAGTATCATTGCGTAGGCCAGAGGTTTAAACCATGTCTCAACGGGAGCTTCCAGAGACTGAAGGGGCTGTGTGTCGTGGTTGTCGACAAGCGTTACCGCATGGAATGGCGAACGCTCCACCAACGTGTTTTCAAAAATTTTGCTGAGATCGTAGTCCGCGCCTGCTTTAGAAGCCTGATGAAAATTCAGGTGCAGGGGCGCGTCAAATAGCATTGTTTGCCCTTCAACCTGATCAATATACTGAATCAGCGTGTCGATTTCGAAAGACCAGTACTCTGCCACAATGAATTGAGTTTCATCCGCTACCTCCTGAATATGCTCAATCCACTCCTTATAAAACCATGCGGGTATATGTTTTACGGCATCGAGACGAAATCCGGTACAGGGCACTTCCTGCATCAACCAGCGTCCCCAGTATTTAAGCTCCTCGAAAACGGCCCGGTTGCGGAAATCAATATTAGCCCCCATAAGGTAGTCAAAGTTGCCAAGTTCACCGTCGACCTGATCGCTCCAGCCATCCTGCGTATAGTCATTTATTATCTTGAAAACGCCGTTTTCATCGGGGTTTTCAATATGATCGACACCACTGAAGCATTTATGATCCCAGATAAACTCAGAATACTGTCCCGCCCTTTCGGGAAAGGTAAAACGAGTCCATGCTTCGCACCCAATCTCTTGCAAGTCAATTTCGTCGCGGTTGTCAGGATTAACACGGTTAACGCTGACCGCTTCTTTCTCATCGGCACCTGTCTTATGGTTCAGAACAATATCCATAAGCACGCCCACATTGTTTTCACGGAGGGCATTTACTGCTGATAATAACTGCGCTTTGTCGCCGTATTTGGTCGCCCGGCTTCCTTTCTGCTCAAATTCTCCAAGATCGAATAAATCATAACTATCATACCCGACCGAATAGCCGCCGCTGCTGCCCTTGTACGCGGGTGGGAGCCAGACCATATTGATACCAATTTCAGCCAGCCATTGAGCCCGTTCAGTTACCTCAGGCCAGAGTTTTCCGCCCTCAGGGTAATACCAGTGAAAAAACTGTAACAACGTTGGGTTGGGCATAACGACACTCCGAAATAACGGGTTGAGTATTCAAGTATGGAACAGGTTTTTAAGAATGTACTGGCGGGTAAATAATATTCAGCTTGAGCAAACAACGAGTGGGGAGTTGATACCGGGTGGGAAATATCCTATGACTGATAAATAATAGCGAGGTCTGATTCTTTACTTCTGTTAAGCATAGTAAGTAAAGAATCAGACCTAACCTGACAACCTATCACTGCCCGTAATAAGCATTCGCTCCATGTTTGCGAAGATAATGCTTATCGAGAAGAACCTGTTGCATATCCCTGATACCCGGTGTCAGTTGACGAGAGAAAATGCCCATATAGGCAACCTCTTCCAGCACCACCGCATTATGCACCGCGTTTTCTGCACTGCTGCCCCAGGCAAAAGGACCGTGGGCATTAATCAGGACAGCCGGGATAGCCGCCGGGCTGATATTGCGCGAACGGAAGGTTTCGATAATCACTTCCCCGGTATTGTGCTCATAGTCCTTGGCAATCTCCTCGGGCGTCATTAAGCGCGTGCAGGGAATATTACCGTAGAAGTAGTCGGCATGGGTGGTGCCCCAGGCCGGCAGATCTAAGCCGGACTGAGCCCAGATGGTGGCATGGCGTGAATGGGTATGGACGATACCGCCAATGGTGTCGAAAGCGCGGTAAAGTGCCAGATGCGTTGCCGTATCGGAAGAGGGTTTTTTCTTCCCTTCCACAACACGACCGCTTTCCAGTTCCAGCACCACAATATCATCCAGGGTCATGACATCGTAATCCACGCCAGAAGGCTTAATGACTACCAGCCCGCTGGCTCTGTCGATGGCACTGACATTGCCCCAGGTAAAGGTCACCAGATTGTGCTCGGGCAGACTGAGATTAGCTTCAAGAACCTGTTGTTTCAGCGACATTAAACTCATATTAATCCTCCTTCCTGCATTTTTTGTTCAATCCAGCGCCGCGCCTGTACAATCTCAGCGACCGGTTCTTCGGCTTTTTCGGTCCACATCTCAATCAGAAATGCTCCGCGATAGTTGATCTGCTTTAATTTGCGGAACACGCTGACAAAATCCACGCAGCCGCTACCAAAGGGCACGTCGCGGAACTGGCCCTTTGAACTGTCAGTGACGGGCTGAGTATCCTTCAGGTGAATCGCGGCGATACGGTCAATACCCAGTTCCAGTTCGGCGCTGACATCGTTACCCCAGGCGCTCAGGTTGCCGACATCCGGGTAAACGGTGAACCAGGGCGAGGCTAACTGGCGATCCCAGTCCTTCCACTTGCTGATAGAGTTCATAAACTCGGTGTCCATAATCTCCACCGCCAGCATCACCTGTGCTGCCGCGGCACGCTCAACGGCCCATGCCATGCCCTCGGCAAAGCGAGCCACGGTGCCCTCATCGCGTGATTCGTAATAAACGTCGTAACCCGCCAGCTGAATCGTGCGGATCCCGATGTCCTTCGCCAGCTGAATAGCCCGATCCATCAGATCGTAAGCCTGCTGACGAATAACCGGATCGTGGCTGCCAAACGGAAAGCGGCGGTGACCGGAAAGACACATCGACGGGATAGTTACCCCGGTTTCAATCATCGCCCCGACCAGAGACAGACGTTCGGCTTTCGTCCAGTCAAGACGCGCCAGGCGATGGTCAGTTTCATCCACCGACATTTCAACAAAGTCGAATCCACAGGCTTTGGCTAACGCCAGGCGCTCAGGCCAGCTCAGGTGAGCAGGCAGCGCCTTTTCATAAATTCCCAGTGGGTGCTGACGCATGGTTATTTCCCCCAAATATGGTTAATCGCCTGATGGAATTCAGCGGCGGTGGCGACTCCGTTAGCGCTGTCGGTCAGTGCGCGGCCAACGATAAAGGCGCGAACATCAATCTCTTTAAACTGCGGTAGTTCTTGCGGGGTAATGCCGCCCGTCACCGATAAACCGAAACCAAGATCGGATAAGGCTTTCATCGCATCCAGATCCTGTTGGCTCCAGCCCTGCCCCTGTGCCTGAGCATCTCGTCCGCGATGATAGATAGCCTGTTTCAGCCCGAGGTCGCGCCAGTTACGCGCATCGCTCAGGGTCCAGTTGCCAAACAGCTCGATTTGAATTTCCCCTTGGTTACGCTGGGCAACCTCATGGGCGCTGGCAAAAGTCGCCAGTGGAGCCGCACAAATAACGGTCATCCAGTTGGCACCGGCATCAAAGGCCAGCTCGGCCAGCGTTGATCCCGCATCGGCAACCTTAAAATCTGCGACCAATATTTTCTCAGGCAGAAGCTGGCGAAGCTGGCGCACGGCCTCGACGCCCGCGCTAAAGCAGAGAATGGTTCCGGCTTCAACGATATCGACGTATTCATGTAGCCGTGTGGCGGCATCCAGAGCGGCATCAAGCCGGGTATGATCGAGCGCCAGTTGTAACTGAGGAACAGTGCGATGACTCATGGTGTGACTCCCTGATTGACGGCGACCAGCGCGGCAACAAGATTTTGATAACGCTGATATTTTTTCTGATATAAGGCGTAATTCTTCATATTCGGCTGGTAACTGATAATCAAAGGGTCCAGCGCCTTCTGTGCCTGCTGAAGTGACGCATAGGCACCCGTACCGGTCATCGCCACTAGCGCAGCGCCAAGACAGCCGCTCTCTTCAATTTGTGGAATTTCCACCGGTAGTCCGCTGATATCGGCAAACATCTGCATCCATACCTCGGAGCGCGTCGGCCCGCCGCTCAGACGCAGAGCGGTAACATGAGGGAAACGTTTGAGAATGCGGTTAAGGTGCGTCAGGTGTGAGAACACCACGCCTTCATAGATAGCTTGTACTAAATGGCCACGCTGGTGACCTGCCTGCATACCGTAGAAACTGGCCTGTAGGTCAGCGCCAGCGTTATTACCGTAAAGGAAGGGCACAAACAGCAATGAACTCGCAGCAGGCGGAAGCTCTGCCACCCACTGATTCAACTGGCCATAATCGTCGATTTCCCACTGCTGACAGAACCATTCGAGGTTAGCGGCTGAGGTTGGGCTGGCTTCGTGGATAATGTACTGATCGTCGATGGCGTAGCGGCCATAAACAAACGGGTAGTCGGTCTCGTCGATTAAGTTATCGGTGATCCCGCTGGTCACCGACCAGGTGCCCATTACCGCATTCACTCTGGTATCGTCGTAGAGCCCGGCGCAAAGCGCGGTGGAAACCACATCAAACAGGCCGCCAACGACGGGTGTTCCGGCGAGTAACCCGCACTGTACCGCCGCCGTCTCACTGATTGTGCCGGCAATCTCCGTCGGTCTGACAATCGGGGGTAGTGCCGGTAAAATTTCAGCAATATCAAATCGCTCCGCCAGAGCAGGCGACCAGTCTTGCTGCTGCATATCATAGAGATTCGATTCAGAGATATTGGTTTCTTCACAGGCCAGGGCGCCGGTCAGGCAGTAGCGCAGATAGTCATGCGCCATCAGCACGCTGCCAATTTCTGCATAGCGCTCCGGCTGATGCTGTTTTACCCAGCTCAGTAGCGATACCGGATGCCCGGTCCACAGCGTCTGTCGGGTCACCGGATAGAGTTCCTGCGGCAGGCCCTCGCGCTGCCACTGCTGGACTAACGCCAGTGCCCGGCGGTCAGAGGAAAGGATGCCATTACCCAGCGGCTGCCCCTGTTTATCCAGCAAAAACAGTCCTTTACCCTGGGCAGAAATCCCCACGCCCAGTACCTCGGCGGCAGGTGTTTCGCTGGATATCAGTACCTGGCGAATCACGGTCGCCGCCACCTGCCATAGCTGATGCATATCACGTTCAGCCTGACCCGGCTCCGGGACCAGTACCGGTAAATTCTGCCGGGCAACCGCACGCTCATTGCCCGCAATATCGTACAGGCCGGCCTTAATAAAGGTGCCGCCACAGTCGAGTCCTAACCAATAGCTCATAATCTTTTCTCCATTCAGACACAATCGGCCACGGGGATTTTGACGACGACTTTGCGAATCGGCAGAGGGTCGTTAATTGCGCAATTGGGTCGATGGAGATCCTGCGGGAAGAACACGGCAAAATTGCCGGGCTTCATCAGCAGCAGAGTTTCATTCGGCGCGTGGCGATAGAAAATAATGTCGCGGGCCGCGTCATAGGGGGTGTGGATCTCAAGCTCTGCTTTTTCAGTTGCAACGCCGATGTACTCTTCGCCAGAAACCAGGTACTGCACATCAATAAAGTTGCGGTGTGCTTCCGGATAGTTTTCGCTCTCGGGGCCGGTCTGTAAGTCCAGCACCTGCACCAGCCAGCCGGTCTGGCTGTCCTGATAACGCCCGGCAGGCATATTCAGCAGATCCTGACTCGCCAGATAGCGAATCGCCTGGGCTACGGCGGTAGGATAGTGGTTAGCTTCAGTATTATTAATATGACCAAAAATCATCTGGTTACTCCTGTTATAGTGCCTGAATACGTGCCCAGACACGCTCGTCAACCGGAATACCAAGGCGCTGATTCTCAGCACGAATACCGGGGAATTTGTGGCCTGGAAGGCGGATAGCCTGCTCGCTGTCGGCACGCTCTGCGCCGCTGACAGACTCACGAATACGCGCTAGCTTGCTGTCACGGGTCGGACCGTCGATCAGCCGATCAACATTAATGGCGATAAAGACTTGTGAGATACCGAATTCGTCGCCGTTGTCTTCGGTGACTTCGGTAACAGAAGCGCCGTTTGATAGCAGGGTAGCGAGCATATCCAGCACCACGGAGAGCGCAGATCCCTTCCAGTAGCCCATTGGCAGGATGCGACGGTTTGCTTCGATAGTGGCAGGGTCGCGGGTGTAGTTGCCGTCGTTATCGAAACCGCCGTCCACAGGTAAGGTTTTGCCCGCCAGGCGGTTAATTTCCAGCATGCCGTAGGAGAACATCGACATAGACATATCCACCATGGTGATAGGCTCACCCGGTACCGCGATAATCAGCGGGTTGGTGCCGATGGCACAGTTCTTAGCCCCCCAGGGTGGCATGACCGCAATCGAGTTGGTCCAGCAAATCCCCACATAACCTTTCTCTGCCGCCTGCCAGCCATAGCTCCCCCCGCGCATCCAGTGGTTGGCATTGCGCAGCGCCACCAGGCCAATACCGTGAGAGTCGGCAAGCGTAATGGCGCGATCCATCATCGCTGTGGCGGTGAGGTTGCCAATGGCACGATGCGCATCCCACTGCTCAATCGCGCCGAGGGAGAGCACTTTTTCCGGCGTTGCCTCGGGGACGATATGCCCGGCATCCAGCTGCTGAATAAAACGCGGGAAACGGTTAACGCCGTGGGAATAAACACCACTCTCGCTGGTATCGGCAAACAGGGTGGCGCAGGCTTCGGCTTTTTCAGCCGAAACACCACGAGCCAGGAGCACCCGTAAAAATTCCTGTTTTAACTGCTGATAACTGATTCTCATGCTGCTGGTCTCCCCCGAAAATCGGGCGCATTTCAATATGTGGAATTGCATTCCAAATAAATTCTATGGCGTTAATCAGGGGAAGTCAAAGAAAGGGGAGGTTAATTTATTGTTATAAAACAATGATATAAAAATCTATTTAGTTTCTGTGATCCCCCACACATCGGGCTGGAAACAGGCGTGGGGAAGCCGGCAGAAGGGATACCCCAACCGCCGACCGTCTTACCTTAATTACTGGCTAATTCGCACCCGGTACAGCGAACTGGTAGCCGTAATATACAACTCGTCACCTTCCGGACCGCCTAACGTACAGTTGGAGACGCATTCGGATAACGGAATTTTACCCACCGTGGCGCCACTGCTATCAAAAGCGATAACGCCATCGGCGCAGCTGCACCAGACGTTACCCCGACGGTCAACGCAGAAACCATCCGGAATACCCGGAGCCACCTCAGCAAAGCGTTTACCGTCACTCAATTGATGACCCTCAACCCGGTAAACCCGCAGCTCGCGGCGGCCCAGCGTCGGAAAGTCGATAATCGACATATCCGCCACATACATCAGGCTTTCATCCGGCGAAAAAGCCAGCCCGTTCGGACGCTGCAAATCACTGGCGGCGATGGTCAGCTTTCCGCTGAGCGGATCGAAACAGTAGAGATAACAGCCGATCACTTGGCTATGGGCGTGATAACCTTCATCATCGCTGGTGATACCGTAGGGCGGATCGGTAAACCAGATAGTGCCGTCAGAACGAACCACCACATCGTTAGGAGAGTTAAAGCGCTTGCCGTCAACCTTCTCGACCAGCATCGTCACGCTACCATCATGTTCAGTCCGGCTGATGCCGCGCCGCCCATGCTCGCAGCTGATCACCCGCCCTTCACCATCCCGCGCGTTGCCGTTGGCGTAGTTGGAAGGCGAGCGCCATACCTGAAGTTCGCCGTTACGCTGCCAGCGGAACATGCGATTACCTTTAACATCACTGAACACCACAGCATCTTGCTGTGGCAGCCAGACCGGGCCTTCCGCCCAGATTGCCGGAGAGCACAGTTTTTCGATAACCAGAGAGTCGGTGAGCAACATAATGGATTCCTTATTTCACGCCCCAGATGGTTTTATAGTGACCCTGGTAATCGTTCTGCGGGTCGTAGTGGTTTTGTGCGCCACCGTCATTGCCGATATTGTCTTTGGTTATCAGGTGCGCCGGAGTCACATAGCCTGAAGGCGGCTGTCCGGCAAAGGCGCGGTTAAATTCATCCAGTAACTGCCAGCCGTGAAGCTTCAGGGGTTCAGCAACAGTGCCGACCTGGCTGTCGCCGCTACGAATACGCTGGAAGGCAGAAATTGAACCATCGCCTGCTGAAAGGTTATAAGGCGCATTTGTTCCGCCCTTCCCTGCTGTTTTCAGCGCAGGTGCCATAAAGTCAAAGTACAGATCGTTTATTGCCAGCCCATACTGGAACTTATCGCCGTGCTTTTGCAGCAGGCTGAAGGTCATCGACGGCATACGGTTAGAGGTATCAGCCAGAGGAGTATCAATAAATTCAACCACTTCACACCCGCTACACTTCTCAATCTCCTGCTTCATGGCGTTAGCCTTATCAAGAGCGATTTGGTAGAGCGAGTCGGTGAAGATAACCACTTTAGCCTTACCGCCGGAGTGCACGACCGCGTACTGCGCGGTCAGCTTCGCCACTTCGTCAGAATCAGAGGTAATATTGGCGGCAATTCCGTACTGCGGAATCGGCCCTGGCTGTGGAACCGCATGCCAGGCCATCAGGACGATGTTTTGCTGTGCGGCTTTCTTCATCAGCATTTTTGCCACGTTCGGGTTCCAGCCACCGATAACAATGCCATCAGGGCGCTGGGCAATCGCCTGGTTCATCGCCGCTAACTGATCTTTAACCGAGCCACCCCCATCCAGCGTATCAAGCTTCCAGCCTGCTGCCGCAGCAGCTTCACTCAGCCCCTGCTGTACACCCTGCACGCCGCCATTTTTCATATCCGAGGCGATAAAAATCACCTTTTTATTGGGCTGTAACTTAGGGCCGCTGGTCGGGCCGTCCCACTGGGTAACGCTGGCGGTCGCCTTATTAACCGCCGCTGTCGCCTGGTCAAGATAATCGTCGGCATGCACGGGTAGCGCAGCAGCAATCAGAGTACTAAGGGCTAAAGCAAGAACGTTGATCTTCATAGTGAACTCCCAGTGGTCGTTTTTTGGTTATTATCAGGAGATTGGGCCGGAGCACTCTGGCTTCGTACAACGGCTTTCTGGTTTAACATCCGGCGGCGCTGGGCGTAACCGGCGAGGGTAATAGAGAGCAGCAGGGTTGCGCCGTTAAATAACGGTTCTACCCAGAATTCACCGCCGAACTGCTGAATACCGGCGATACCTATTGCCAGGATGGCAATCCCGACCACTGTTCCCCAGACGTTAACCCGTCCCGGACGAATAGTGGTACTGCCGAGGAAAGCACCGACCAGAGCGGGTAAGAGATAATCCATGCCTACGCTTGCCTGACCCACGCCCTGTTCAGCGGCAATCAGGACACCGCTGAAACCAGTCAGTACGCTGGAGGCGATAAAGGCGCCAATGGTGAATTTGTTAACCGCAATGCCGTTCAGCCGGGCAGCAGCCGGGTTACCGCCGACCGCATACATGCAGCGACCCAGCGGAGTATGTTCGGTGATAAGCCAAAGAATGATAGCCACGGCCAGTACATAGAATGCGCCGATAGGAATGCCGAAAATCTCGGTGTAGTGCAGAGCGCTAAAGCCTTCAGGCAGATCGCCAACAATTTGCCGACCGCCGGAGTACCACAGAGCAACGGCATACAGCACGGTACCGGAGCCCAGGGTAGCAACGAAGCTGTCGATATCGGCCAGCGCTACCAGAATACCGTTCAGCAAGCCGTACAGCGCCGAAATTGCCAGTACCGCAAGGACCGCCATCTGCCAGGACATGCCGTACTGCACCTGGAAAGTAATCGCCAGAATGTGCCACAGCACGATGCCAAAACCGACGTTAAGGTCAATCTTACCGACAATCATCGGAATGGTTGCAGCCAGCGCCAGCAAGGCGATTTTAGCCTTACTCGAGAGTATCGCCTGGAGCGTCAGCATACTGGCGAACGACGGCGATAATGTAGAAAACAGCAGGACAAGAAGCACACACAGCAACAGCAGACCGTAGCGGGTCAGGATTTGCATCGACCAGGGACCGAATCCATTCTGACTAAGGCTGACCCGCTGTTCCAGCGCGGTCGATTTTACGGATGTTTTGGACATAATCTTCTCCAGCCACCGCCTGCGGGGTGGCACAATTTCAGACGGTGGCTACAGTGGTTTCGCTACTGCCAGAGGCCAGTTCAAGTAAGTTGGCAAAACTGACCCGTTCATTTTTTAACTCACCGACGATTTGTCCCCGATTAAAGACCAGCGCGCGGTTACAGATATGAGCAATTTCTTCAAAGTCACTGGAGATGACCAGCACAGCGACACCTTCGGCCAGCGCCTTATTCAATAAGTGATAGATCTCTTCGCGCGCACCGACATCGACACCGGCTGTCGGGTCTTCAAGGATGAGTAACGGCGCATTAAGGTGCATCCAGCGGGCCATCACCACTTTCTGCTGGTTACCGCCGGAGAGCGCGCTAATGTCCAGGCTAACGTCTTTCGGGCGGACGTCGAATAACTGCATTTTCCACCAGCTGGCACCCAGTTCTGCACGGCGGCCGTAGTGTGATAGCAACCGATGACCGCTGGCACAGGGGTTGAGAAACATGTTTTCACGCACGCTCATCGACATCACCAGACTCTCTCCGGTACGGTCTCCGGCAACCAGCGAAACGCCTGCTGCCATAGCTTGCTGAGGGGAACGCGCCTGATAAGCCTGGTTACGAAACGTGATACTGCCGCCGGTACGCTGGCGCAGGCCGAACAGCAGACGCCCAATTTCTTCCTGACCCGCACCGCGTAATCCGGCAAGGGCGAGCATCTCTCCGGGCTGAATACTGAACGAAACCGGCCCCACGTCATCAATAGAGACCTGGTCGAAATTCAACACCGGAGAAGCTTTTTCGGGAAGGGGTTCACGCTGATTATCGGCAACTGACTCACCCACAATGGTTTCCACCAGGTCGCGCAGGCTGTAGTCACG
The DNA here is from genome assembly GCF_024807845.1 of Klebsiella sp. BIGb0407. Classification (GTDB taxonomy): domain Bacteria; phylum Pseudomonadota; class Gammaproteobacteria; order Enterobacterales; family Enterobacteriaceae; genus JGM124. The sequence continues at coordinate 225,000 of NZ_JANUEQ010000005.1, read as the reverse complement.
GGTATAGCCACTCGCCACATGTTTGCCGTCGCGCATCACACAAACCCGGTCGGCAATTTCAATCACTTCATCCAGTCGGTGGGTGACGTAAATCATCCCCACTTTCTTACTTTTCAGACGATTAATCACGGTAAACAGATGGCGAACATCATTTGCAGGCAGCGATGCGGTGGGTTCATCAAGCACCAGTACTTCGGCATTAACCGCCACCGCACGGGCAATCGCCAGTAGAGATTTTTCTGTGCGCGAGAGTTCAAATACTCGGGCGTCCGGATCAAGGGAAATACCCACTTCCTCCAGCGCCAGACGAGAACGCTCTCTGACTGCCCGCCAGTCAATAAGCCCCATGCGGCGGGTGAAGCCCATCACCAGAGCCATATTCTCTGCCACCGTCATCCACTCAATCAGACCCAGATCCTGATGGATAAAAGCAATCGGCTGACGCTGGTCGGTTTTTAAAGCAGCGGCGGAGGTAATGCTGCTGTCGTGAAATTGAATATCGCCACCGTCACGCGGGTAGACCCCAGCAAGGACTTTGATCAGTGTAGATTTGCCAGCACCATTTTCGCCCAGCAGAGCCAGGACTTCTCCGGGATGAACCTCAAGACTGACGTCGTTAACGGCGAGGTTCCCACCAAAGCGTTTGGTGATATGGCTCAGAGTCAAAACCGCTGCTCTGGGTGTATTCTGCATAACAGTCTCCTGTAACAACAGATAAGTAATAACAGCGGTGATAGCATAATAAACACACCGCCAATTCCAACATGCGAAATCAGGTTCCAAAAATAGTATTCTTACTATTGATAGAAAGCAAAGGAGATGATGTTTTATTTATTGTTTAAAAACAATAGGTTAATTTATATGTTGTAGAAATGTGATGAATAGCTCACTTCATCCCTGGCATTTTTTCATGCTAAACAGAGAAGATTCACATACTGAAACCTCGTTCCATATTCACAGTCTGGCAGGCATGAGTTACCATCAGATAAATCGCCGTAAGGGGTATATGAAAAACCATGAGGAAGCGTGAATGAGCGTAAAAGCGGATAGTGCAAAGGACGATAAAAAAGATCAGCCAGCCGGCACTCAGAGTCTGTTTCGTGGTCTTCAACTTATTGAAATTTTGAGTAACTACCCTAATGGCTGCCCGTTAGCGAATCTGGCTGAACTGTCCGGGATGAATAAAAGTACCGTACACCGGCTGTTGCAGGGGTTGCATAGTAGCGGCTACGTCACCCAGGCACCTTCACCTGGTAGCTACCGGCTGACCACTAAATTTATTTCTGTTGGACAGAAAGCGCTCTCCTCACTGAACATCATCCACGTTGCTGCAGCGCATCTGGAAAAGCTGAATCTGGAAGTGGGTGAAACGGTCAACTTCTCTAGCAGAGAAGACGATCATGTGATCCTCATCTATAAGCTCGAGCCAACCACAGGTATGATGCGTACCCGTGCCTATATCGGCCAGCATATGCCGCTCTACTGCTCGGCGATGGGCAAAATCTTTATGGCCTGGGGCAGCGAAGAATACCCTGCTCACTACTGGGAAACACACCAGCAGACTATTCAGCAGTTAACCAAAAATACCATCACTACCCTGCCGGAAATGCTCGAAGAGCTGAAGACAATTCGCAAGCTGCAAACCGCCATGGACCGGGAAGAAAACGAACTGGGAGTCTCCTGTATCGCAGCACCGGTTTTTGATATTCAACAGCGAGTTCCCTTTGCCGTTTCCATCTCGCTACCGACAGTCAAACTACAGCAGATAGGTGTGAAAAAACTGATGGCACCGGTTGTCGCGACCGCCAGGGCTATCTCCGCTGAGCTGGGGTTTAACGGCTAACGTCTGACACCACGGTTATCTCCTGGCGGAAATAGCCGTGGTTTTTGCGTTGATACAGCCCCCTCTCAATACTTCCACTTTGGCCTTGATACCGTGTTCTTTTTCAATAAATTACGCAGTTCTTTTAAATAGGGCTCGTTGCTGCGCCCCCGTTTACAGATTGCTGAAAAAGGAGACTGAAAACCAAATTCATTGGGCAAAAGCACACGCAGCCGATTTTCTTTAATCCACGGCAGGGCGTAATGCTCTGGCAAATAGCCAATAAATTTTCCCGATAAAATCAGGAGTAATTGCGCATCCACGCTTTCAACGGTGGCGCTGCCTTTGGTGAATCCACGATGGCGTAAATCTCGTGTATTCCAGTAACTACGGGTGACCAGCGCACTCTGGCTTATCTGCTCTTTATCCAGCTGCTGGCTATAGAATAAGGGGTGAAGATCGTTGCAATAAAGCCAGTGCTGCTCGCGATAAAGCGGTTCACTGATGATGTTGTGTACCCGGGTATTAAAGCTGCCGATGGCCAGGTCGATATGGCTGTTCAAAACACCGCTGAGTTGCTCTGCGGGTGTGCGAATAATCAGCTTGATATGTACGTTAGGAAATTTATCGCTGAAACTGCGTAGCACTATCGGTAATGACAGCGCGGTTTCGGTTTCAATGGAATCAAGCGTCGAGATACAAATGGAGCCACTTTGCTCGCCGTTAAGCAGGGCTGACTGGCGTTCCAGCTCATTAAGCTCACTGAGTACCCGAATCGCCTGCTGAAGATAAAGCTGGCCCTTTTCTGTCAGAGCAAATCCCCCCCGACCACGCAGGCAGAGGCTAAAACCTAGCTGCCCTTCCAGCTGCGACATGGCATTACTAATAGCCGATACCGATATGCCTAGCTCTTGCTGAGCCTGAGAATAGCTTTGTAAACGGGCGACCGCCTCAAAAATCTGCAACTGACGAATATTGCGATTAGCATCGTTTTGCATAGATTTTACTTCACTAATAAATGAACTAAGTATTTACGTCAGACGATTTAAAGTCCAGAACATCTTTCGCACTATAACTCCTGTCTACGGTGTAAATCAGATTCAGGAGCTGACATGGAAAACCTTTTTCATCAACCGCAAGGGGGTAACGAAATGCCCCGTTTTGGCGGACGCGCAACCATGATGCGCTTGCCATTTATTGAAGATTTACAAAGCCTTGATGCGGCATTTGTGGGTATTCCATTAGATATCGGAACCTCGCAACGTTCCGGTACTCGCTACGGCCCGCGCTATATTCGTGCCGAATCGGTGATGATTCGCCCCTACAATATGGCAACAGGAGCCGCGCCTTTTGATTCATTATCTGTAGGTGATATCGGCGACGTTCCAATAAACACATATAACCTTTTGAAATCAGTACAAATAATAGAAGATTACTACACTAATTTAAATAGTTACCCGTTAATTCCCATGACCTTAGGCGGCGATCACACCATCACCCTGCCGATTCTGCGCGCCTTAACGAAAAAACACGGCCCGGTTGGGCTTATCCATATCGATGCGCATACCGATACCAATGATGAAATGTTTGGCGAGAAAATTGCCCATGGCACCACCTTCCGCCGGGCGGTTGAAGAAGGCCTGCTGGATTTAAAACGCGTGGTGCAAATCGGTCAGCGTGCGCAGGGTTACTCTTCGGGTGATTTTCAGTGGGGCGTCGATCGGGGCTTTCGTCTGGTGCCTGCTGAACAGTGCTGGCATAAATCCCTCGCCCCGCTAATGGCCGAAGTTCGCCAGCAAATGGGAAGCGGCCCGGTCTATCTGAGCTATGACATAGACAGCCTTGACCCTGTCTGGGCTCCGGGCACCGGTACGCCGGAAGTGGGTGGGCTGACATCTATTCAGGCACTGGAGATTGTACGCGGCTGTCGCGGTCTGAACCTGATTGGCTGTGACCTGGTTGAGGTCTCCCCTCCTTACGATATCAGCGGTAATACCTCACAACTTGCAGCCAATCTGCTGTACGAAATGCTGTGCGTGTTACCCGGCGTGAAATATCCCTGAAGGAGCACGTATGCAACTGAATCTATTTCGTACGTTATGGGGTGTGACTACGCCCTGGCAGCAGACGGTTAATGAGCTGAAAGAGGTTGGCTGCGGCGGAATTGAGGCGCGGGTACCGCAAACCCCTCAAGAACAGCAGTTACTGGCACAAAAACTGGAAGACGCTGAGCTGGACTATATCGCGATTGTCTTCAGCGGCGGGGATGTGATCCCGGCCCAGGCAGAGACGCCGAATCAGCATCTGGAGCGTTTAAAAGAACGTTTCGAATCAGCCAAAAAACTGAATCCACGCTTTGTGAATTTACTGGCAGGCAACGATCGCTGGCCGCTGGCACAGCAGGTGGACTTTCTTGCTCAGGCACATGAACTGGCTGCCAGCTATGACCTGTTCTGCAGTTTTGAAACCCATCGGGCGACATCGCTGTATAGCCCCTGGCTGACGCTGGAGATCATCCAACAACTTCCGCAGCTGCGTTTCACCGCCGATATCAGCCACTGGATCTTGGTCAGCGAGCGACTGTTAAACGACCCGGTTGATGATTTCAGCGAATTTATCCAGCGGGTACATCATATTCAGGCGCGTGCCGGATATGACCAAGGCCCTCAGGTGCCTCATCCCGCGGCTCCGGAATATCGCGCTGCGTTAGAGTTTCAGCAAGATTTCTGGCAGCAGATTTGGCTATCACAATACCAGCGCGGCTATCAGTACACGACGCTAACCCCAGAATTTGGTGCCGATGGTTATCTGCATCACCTGCCCTTCACCAACGTGCCCGTCGCTGATTTATGGTCGCTGAATGCCTGGATGGCGCGGCACCAGCAACAGCGGTTTACCGAGTTTTCATCATTAATCAATCCGGAGATAGCGCAATGACGGTTACAAAGAGCTCGTTCACTGAATTGCCCACCATTGATATCAGCAGCCTTGCCAGCAGTGATTTGGCCGCTCGCCAGGCCGTGGCGGACCGCATTGGTAAAGCGTCACGCGAAGTCGGTTTTTTCTACATAACCGGGCACGGTATTGCACCAGAATTGATCTCCGGAGTCCGGGCTGCAGCAAAAGAACTGTTCGCCCAGCCGATGGAAGAGAAAATGCGCTACTACATCGGCCAGTCGAAAAGCCATAAAGGCTACGTGCCTGAAGGCGAAGAGATTTATGGCAAGGGTAAACCTGACCATAAAGAAGCCTTTGATATCGGTTTTCAAGCTCCGGACAACCATCCGTTTGTACTGGCGAAAACGCCGCTGATAGGCACTAACGAATGGCCGGAACTGCCTGATTTTCAAACCAGAGTGCTCGATTACTATCAGGCGGTTTTCGCCCTCGGTCGTCGTCTGTTTGATGCCTTCGCCCTGGCTCTCGGGCTGCCTGAAGGCTACTTCACCTCCATGGTGACGTGCCCGCCGTCAAAACTACGGCTGATCCACTACCCGTTTGATGCAAGCGCACAGGACTCTCCCGGTATTGGTGCACACACCGATTACGAGTGCTTCACATTGTTGCTTGCCGACCAACCGGGCCTTGAAGTGCTGAATGAAGACAGTGTCTGGATAGATGCCCCTCCTCAGAAAAGCCATGCCGGGGAAGAGGCATTTGTTATCAATATTGGCGATATGTTGGAAGTGTTAAGCGCTGGCACATTTGTTGCAACAGCTCATCGGGTGCGCAAAGTTCCGCAGGAACGTTACTCATTCCCGCTCTTTTTTGCCTGTGACTATCACACCCTGATCCGCCCTCTGCCGAGCTTCCTGGCAGGCGATGAGGCCCATGAATATCAGGAGTTAAGCATCGGGGAACATATGTGGGGTCAGGCGCTTCAGACCTACAGCTACTTACGTGAAAAAGTCAGTAACGGTGAGCTGGAACTTCCGGAACGGGCGCGGGGAACCAATACCTTCGGTCATTTGAAAAAACAAGCACAGCAAAAAACCACCCCCATTAATGAGGAGCAATAATAATGAAGAGAACAACCCCTAAATTACTGCGTAACCTGGCCCTCACTATCGCGGTTAGCACCTGTTTTTCACCGTTAACTCAAGCAGCTGAGTTATTAACTGATGGTGTTTTCAAAGTCGGCATGGAGGTGACCTACCCTCCTTTTGAATCCTATGACAGCAATAATAATATCGTCGGACTGGACCCTGATTTTGCCGCATTAATAGCAGAACAGCTGAACGCTAAACCGCAGCTGATCGATACCAAATTCACCAGCCTGATTTTAGGTATCGGCAAAAAATACGATGCGGTGATTTCCGGTATGTATGTCACTCCTGAGCGGCTTAAACAAGCTGAAGCTATTCCTTACGCATTATCGGGCGCATCCATCGTGGTGCTGAAAAGCGGCGAGATCCAACCCAAAACCGAACAAGAATTATGTGGCCTGAAGGTGGGCTTACAGCAAGGCACTTCCTGGGTCAGTAGCCTGAAAAAGCTCTCGGATGAGTATTGTCTGCCAAACGGCAAACCGGAGATCAATATTCTGGAATTCCCGACCTCTCCCGAAGTATCTCAGGCCCTATTATCAAAAAATATTAATGCTCAATTAGAAATTGCCCCGGCGGCACAAATCATTGTCGATAAAAGCCGTGACCGTTTACATATCAGCTCAACCCAACTGGTTTATCCATTACCGCTGGGCATTTATGTCGCCAAAGGTAATACCGCGCTGGTTGATGCAATTACAACCGCACTTGCCACTTTAAAAGCCAACGGTAAATACGAAGAAATCATCAAAAAATATAACTTACAAAGTATCGATTAATACTGGCAATGCAATGAGCAACAGGAGTCTATATGGCGTTCGATTGGGGATATTTCTTTTCATTATTTCATGTTGAGGCATTCTGGCAGGCTTGCCTGACCGTGATTGTCGTCAGTTCATTATCCTGGTTTATGGGGCTGGTATTAGGTTTTATTTTAGCTTGCGTGAAAATGTCCGGACCGCGCTGGTTAAGAGTCCCCGTCGAACTCTATATTTGGTTTTTTCGCAGCGTACCCTTAATTGTTTTACTGGTCTTTGTGTATAACTTGCCGCAGTTATTTCCTGTTACCCAGCCATTACTCGGGATCCCGTTTATTGCCGGTCTGGTATCAATGACGGTAACCGAAGCAGCTTATATGGCGGAAATTCATCGTGGTGGATTACTTTCAGTCGCAAAGGGACAGGCTGAAGCAGGACATGCATTAAGTTTTAGCTTTTTCGGTATTCAGCGGCTGATTATTATTCCTCAGGCATTTCGTATCTCTTTGCCGACGCTGATTAATGAATATATTACCATTATTAAACTCAGCTCTATTTTGTCGGTAATTTCTTTACCTGAATTACTGCTTACTGGTCAGCGTTTATATGCCCAGAACTTTCTGGTAATGGAAACGCTGCTGGCCGTCGCGATTTATTATGTGGCGATCGTTACGGTGTTTACCTGGCTATTTCGGATCCTTGAAAATAAACTCGATCTGCAGCAGAAACGTACGCAAACCCTCAATGATTCCCAGTGTGAGGATTTGCGCCGCACCCTGCAGGTCGCTGATATTGCTCCTCCTCCCATCCTGTCAATCAGCGGTAGCCCACCAGCGCTCAATTTGTGCCAGATTGAAAAATCCTGGGGAAACCATCAGGTTCTGAAAGGAGTTAATCTGAAGGTTGATAATGGGGAAGTGATTAGCATCATTGGCCCGTCTGGCTCAGGTAAAACTACCCTGATCCGCACCGTTAATGCCCTTGAAAGCCTGGATGGCGGTGAGATTATTCTTTACGGGGAAGATTATCTTAAGGGCGGAGCGATTCTCGATAAAAGCCAGATGCGCGCAGGTGTTCGTCGCATCGGCATGGTGTTCCAGGGCTTTAACCTGTTCCCGCATCGCACGGTACTCGACAATGTAATGCTTGCCCCTCTCTATCATCATTTGTTGGATAAAGCCGAAGCAAAAAATTTAGCCCTCACTCTGCTGGAAAGTGTCGGACTGCTGGCACACATCCATAAATATCCTCATCAGCTTTCCGGGGGTCAGCAACAGCGTGTTGCTATTGCCCGGGCCCTGGCATTAAAGCCGGACATTATGCTGTTCGATGAACCCACATCAGCGCTAGACCCGGAGTTAGTCGGCGAGGTGCTTAAAGTCATCAAGTCACTGGCCAGTCAAGGAATGACGATGCTGATCGTCACCCATGAAATGGACTTTGCGTTATCCATTTCTGACCGCGTGGTGATGATGGAAAACGGCGTCATAGAGTGTGACAGCCCGCCACAGCTTATTCGTGAAAACCGTACAGACAGCACCCTTACCCGCATCCGTGAATTTATGGGAGTACAATCATGACCACTGAACGTGAATTACGTCAGGATCTTGCGGCCGCATATCGGCTGGCCGCCTTATTCGGCTGGGAGGATACGCTCTATACCCACTTTTCAGCACGTTTACCGGGAGAAGGTGAACCCCGATTTCTGATTAACCCTTTCGGGATGATGTTTGATGAAGTCACGGCAAGTAATCTGATTGTCGTTGATATGCAAGGTAAGGTGGTGGAAGGCAACGCCCCCGCCAACTCTGCCGGGTTTACTGTCCACAGTGCAGTGCATATGGCCCGGGAAGATGCCCACTGCGTGCTGCATACTCATACTTTGCCTGGCATGGCGGTCGCTGCCTGCCGCGACGGCCTGTTACAACTGAATCAGATCAGTACCGAGTTCTACCAGCGTGTGGGCTACCACCCTTATGAAGGCGTGGCTTTTGATCTCGATGAGCGAGAACGAATTCAGCAATCGCTGGGGGATGATAACATTGCCATGATCTTGCAAAGCCACGGCTTACTCTCCGTGGGCAAGACGGTGGCGGATGCCTTCTGCATTATGTACTACCTCAATAAATCCTGTGAAATTCAAATGGCAGTTGCCCAGCTGGCAGCCCTTTGCCAGCCGACAATTATTTCCCCCTATTTAAGTCAGCATGCCTGTGAACAACTGATGGGAGTCGAGCATGAACGTCAACAAGTCTGGCAGGCGTGGCTGCGTCGCCTGGATCGTTTAGATCCTTCTTATAAAGAGTGAACCCATGTCTGAACGTATTATTCTTGTTGATTGCGATGAACCTGAGTTAAATGCCGAACTTTGCGCGATATTGCAACAGACCCCGGGGGTCACAGTCGTCTTACCCGGATCGGCTGACGCTATTCAGGCTCGCTATGCCTGTTGCTGGCAGCCTGACCCGCTGTTATTACAGCACTCCCCTGCGCTTAAACTGGTGCAGGCGGCGTCTGCCGGTGTCGATCATCTGCCGGAAGCGGTGTTTGCCAGCGATGTTGCCCTGTGCCGGGTGGTGGATGATAATTTTCGCCACGGTATGTATGAATATGCCCTGTGGGGAGTGCTCTGGTTTCAGCGTCACTTCAATCGCGCTATCAGCAACCAGAGCCAGAAAATCTGGAAAATTTATCCCCAGCGCCAGGCCGCCAGCTACCATATCGGGGTTATGGGTCTGGGTGAAATTGGAGGATATATTGCAGTACAGCTGAGCCAGCTGGGTTATCAAGTTTCCGGTTGGTCACGCAATGCAAAGCCATTACCAGGCGTAAAGACCTACGCAGGTGAGGCCCAGGCCGGCGATTTTTTGCAAACGCTGGATGTGCTTATCAACCTGCTACCCCTCACTGAACAGACTCGCGGTATACTCGCCAAACCCCTGCTCGATAAGCTCCCTACGGGGGCAGCTTTGATTAACTGTGGTCGCGGTGAGCATATGGTGAATCTGGATGTACTTGAGGCTCTGAACAGTGGACAACTGGCAGGTGCAGTACTGGATGTCTTTCCGGTTGAACCCCTTGAACCCAGTGACCCACTCTGGACGCATCCCGCCGTGGTTATCACGCCACATATGGCCTCCTCTGCACCCGCCGAGGTGATAATCCAGCAACTTCTCGAGAATATTCAGCGTATCGAGGCGGGTATCGCTATCAATAATCAGGTTGATAAAGCGCGCGGTTACTAACAGGACTATCAAGATAGGCATATCTCCCTGATAACCCCTCGTGTTCCCTCCTGTTTCCTTCTTGCGGTGCCCCTGTAGTGGTGGAGAGGAGTTGGTTGCCAGTGCCGGTAGCCAACTTTTGGGGTGCAGTTCATTTTCGGGCTATTTGTCAGTGCTGAATAGTCGTTCATGGCTGCATCATAAACGGCATTTTTATCGCGTTTACCGACTGCCACAACCAGGATCACTAACTCGCTATCCTCGACTTTATAAACCAGACGGACACGTTGAATACTCAACTAACCTCTATCAGACCATCAGAAAGATACGCATCCATTTAATTCAGTATAATTGAACAATATAAACAAATAGTTCCGATTTCAATCAATGTACGTATTGCCTATTATTTATCACATCAGGCCAACAGCGCCACTTAATGAATAATGAAGCTCAAGGAATACGACCATGAAATCAATCAAAACTTTAGTTGCAGTTGCTGCTCTTTCAGTAATGTCTTTCGGTGCCTTCGCACAAAGCATCAGCGCCACCGCATCCACACTGGATGCAGCAGAAGCTAAAATCTCTGCGATGGCAGAGCAGCAAGGCTCTCACTACACAATTACCAGTGCCCGTGTCGGTGATCGCGTACACATGACAGCGAACCTGGACAAATAAGAATGGTCGCAGAAGGAACTGCCGGAAAGGCCGTCAGAGATGGCGGTCATATTTCGAAGTTCCACTGCTGAATAGAAAAGCCTCTCCGGAGGTTTTTTTGTTTTCGGCTCTCCCGGGCATTTACCATAACGTCCTATCCCTTAAAAATACCCAAGAATCGCACTGATAAATCCTGAGATTGAATTGCCTAAGGCCTTTTCATAGCCCTCAGCTTTCACTCCCCCGACTATCAATCCTTCAGTATTTTACTGAGAATATTCAGAGCCTTTTCAAACTGCGGAAGGGGAATAGTAAGCGGGTAGAGGAAACGGATCACGTTGCCGTATACGCCACAACTGAGCAGTAACAGGCCATGTTCCTGCGCTTTTCTCTGTATTTGACGACAGAACTCAGACGAAGGCTCACCGGTCATTGGGTCATTAAACTCAACAGCAACCATCGAGCCCTGACCGCGGATATCAACAATCGTCGGGCAAGTTAAACGAGCCTGCTGTAAAACCGCTTTGAGTTGCTCACCCAGCTGCACCGCCCGCTGACAGAGCTGCTCTTCTTCAATCACATCCAGCACCGCATGAGCCGCCGCCACCGCGAGCGGGTTACCGGCATAAGTCCCGCCTAATCCACCCGGTTTAGGGGCATCCATAACCTCTGCCCGGCCGACCACGCCAGAGAGCGGGAAACCGCCCGCCAGGCTTTTTGCCATGGTCATTAAGTCGGCTTTGACCTGATAATATTCCATAGCAAACAGCTTGCCGGTACGCGCAAATCCGGTCTGAACTTCATCGGCAATTAACAGGATGCCGTGGTCATCACAGAGCTTACGTAAGGCCTGCATAAAATCCGCGGGCGCGGTATTGAAACCCCCTTCCCCCTGAATCGGCTCAAGCACAATAGCGGCGACCTGGTCAGGGGCAATATCCGCTTTGAAAATCCGCTCAATGCTGCGCAGGGCTTCTGGCGTGCTGATGCCCTGGGCGGCATTAGGATAGACCGCGTGGTATACCGACCCCGGGAATGGGCCAAAGCCAATTTTATAAGGGTCCACTTTGCCGGTCAGCGCCATGGTCATAAATGTCCGGCCATGGAAGCCACCACCAAAGGTTATCAGGCCGGGACGGCGGGTATAGGCTCTGGCAATTTTTACTGCATTTTCAACCGCTTCAGCACCCGTGGTAAAAAAGGCCGTTTTCGCCGGGCCATCAATCGGGGCGCAGGCATTAATGCGTTCCGCCAAAGAGACATAGCTTTCATAGGGCACGACCTGATAGGCCGTATGGGTGAAGGCATGGAGCTGTTGCTCAACTGCGGCAATCACTTTCGGATGGCAGTGGCCAGTATTCAGAACGGCAATACCCGCTGCGAAATCAATCACCTCGTTGCCTTCTGTATCCCAAATCGTGGCATTCTCAGCCTTCTCCACAAAATAATCACACATCACCCCGACACCCCGCGGTGTTGCCTGCAACCGTCGCTGGTTTAACTCTGAATTTTTCATCCTTATCTCCCCCATTTAAGATGTTATTAAGTGGTAACAAACTCACCGCAATAGCCTATTTTTACACCGGCATTGGCTCTATAATCGAGTACCAGTTTTGATTATTTGAGGGATCCAATTGCGCACACTCGTGGGTGATTTACTGCTGATCCGCCTGCAGGAAGAAACGACTGCGCTTTTGCATAAGCGCCTGTATAACGCGATTCGTCGCTCGATTCTTGATGGCTCACTCCCGCCGTTAAGTCGCCTGCCTGCCACGCGCGATCTTGCGAGTGAGCTGGCTATCTCTCGCAACACCATCTTAAGCTGCTATGGACAGTTGCAGGCGGAAGGGTACGTCAGTTCCCGGAGTGGCAGTGGCACCTTTGTGGCTCAGACCTTGCCGGACATGCTGCTGGCCGCCTCTCGTCCCGGAGAGCCCCTGTCAGCGGCGATTAATACCAGCCTGTCCCAGCGCGGACAACACCTGCTGTCCCATATCAGCGCCAGCCCAAAACAATGGGGAGCCTTTATTCCGGGGGTTCCGGATGTGAATGCTTTTCCTCATCAGTTGTTCAGCAAAATACAGGCTCGCCTGCATCGCCGCCCCAAACCCGAGCAGCTTAGCTATAACAGTAAAGGGGGCGCGACCGAGCTTCAGCATGCCCTGACGGACTATCTTCGCGTCTCCCGAGGGGTTGATTGTCAGGCAGATCAAATTCTTATAACTGAGGGAATTCACCAGGCGATCGACCTGATTACCCGCATGCTCTGTGACAGCGGTGATTTAGCCTGGGTCGAGGAACCCTCCTATTGGGGCATTCGCCATATCCTCGCCATGAACGACGTACGCATTAATCCTGTTCGCGTCGACGCCCATGGCCTATGCCCTCCTGAAATCATCGATGAAACTCCGCGCCTGATTTTTGTCACGCCTTCACATCAGTACCCTCTGGGCGTTGTGATGAGCCTGGAACGCCGCCAGCGTTTACTGGCGCTGGCCAGGCAAAAGGGGAGCTGGATAATTGAGGATGATTACGACAGTGAATTTCGCTTTTCCGGCCAGCCGATCCCCGCACTACAGGGGCTGATAGCCGAGGCGCCGGTTATCTATATTGGTACCTTCAGTAAAACGCTCTATCCGGGATTGCGGATAGGGTATGTGGTATTACCCCGACCACTGACCGATATTCTGAAAGAGGCCCATAACGAACTCTATCGTAGCGGGCATGCCCTGACTCAGATGGCGCTGGCGGAGTTTATTACCGAAGGCTACTACTCGGCCCATATCAGGCGCATGCGACTGCTCTATAGCCGCCGCCGAACCTGTTTAACAGAGCTGATTACCCGGCACTGTATCCCACAGGTCTTGTCTGACTTCAGCGATAAAGCGGGCTTACATCTGATCCTGAATTTACCCGAAGATGCGGATGATGTCGCAATTGCAGAGAGGGCCAACGCTCAACAAATACTTGTGCGCCCGCTGTCAAAATACTATTTAAGTAAACGGCCGAAAAAAGGTTTATTAGTCGGATTCGCCTCGCTGCCAGAAGCCGAAATGGCCCCAGCATTCCAGGTTTTACTCTGCTGCTTACAGGCATTGTGTCCGCGAGTGTTGTTGCCGACTGCAAGGAAATAGCCAATATTGAGTCACCATCAAAAAATGGATTTATTCATCAGAACTAACAATATGTTGCATAGTTCTCTGGCTGAACGAGATGATTTTCAATTGTAATGAGAACCATTCTCATAATAGTATAGCCGCGTGATGATTAACTTTTGATATATTCCGCATGTCTGACCGCGCCGCTACCACTGCTCCTCTGACCCTTGAATCGCTTTACGGCACGCATCACGGCTGGCTGAAAGGCTGGCTGACGCACAAGCTCCAGTCGGCATTTGATGCCGATGATATTGCCCAGGATACTTTTCTAAGAGTGATGGCCGGTGACACGCTATCCACGATTCGCGATCCGCGCTCTTTCCTCTGTACTATCGCCAAACGCGTGATGGTGGATCTGTTTCGCCGTAATGCGCTGGAAAAAGCCTATCTGGACATGCTGGCTCTGATGCCCGAGGCGCTGACACCTACCCTCGAAGAACGTGAAAGTCAGCTGGAAACGCTGCAACTGATCGATAACATGCTCGATGGCATCAGTCATAAAGCCCGCGAAGCCTTCCTGCTTTCACAGCTGGAAGGGCTGACCTACAGCGAAATCGCCCTCAAGCTTGGCGTATCGGTAAGTTCAGTGAAAAAGTATGTGGCAAAAGCGGTCGAGCATTGCCTGCTGTTTCGTCTGGAGCATGGCTTGTGAATCCATCATTGACCGATTCACGCCGTCAGGCCCTGCGTTCAGCCTCACACTGGTATGCCGTATTAAGCGATGAACCTGCCAGTCCGCAACAGGAAGCACGCTGGCAACAGTGGTATGAGCAGGATCAGGATAACCAGTGGGCCTGGCAGCAGGTAGAGAACTTACGTAACCAGCTCAACCAGGTTCCAGGCAATGTCGCCAGCCGTGCGCTGCATGATACTCAGCTCACCCGACGCCATGTGATGAAAGGGCTGTTGCTATTACTTGGTATTGGTGGAGGCTGGCAGCTGTGGCAATCCGAAACCGGCACCGGAATGCGGGCCGACTACCGCACTGCCAAAGGAACCGTCAGCCATTTACGACTGGAAGATGGCTCCCAGCTAACACTCAATACGCAAAGCGCAGCCGATGTCCGGTTTACTTCCCGGCAACGTCATATTGAGCTCTTGTATGGCGAAATCGCTATCACCACCGCCAAAGACGCCCAGCATCGCCCTTTCCGAGTGCTTACCCGTCAGGGCGAGCTCACGGCTTTAGGAACAGAATTTATCGTCCGGCAGGAGGACGGCTTTACGCGACTCGATGTGCAGCAACATGCCGTTGAAGTGATTCTGGCTAATAACGCATCAGGGAAACGTATCGTCCGGGCTGGAGAGAGCCTGGAATTCAGTGCTTCTGAATTTGGCGCTATCACGCCGCTTGATGAAGAAAGTGCCAGCTGGACCCAAGGAGTTTTAAGTTTTAGTGATAAGCCTCTGGGTGAAGTGATTACCACTTTGAGCCGTTATCGTAGCGGTATCCTGCGCTGTGACCCCGCGGTTGCCGGATTACGCCTGAGCGGCACCTTTCCGCTAAAAGATACCGATGCGCTGTTAAATATTATATCTCAGACATTACCCGTGAAAATTCAATATATTACGAGATATATGGTCACTATACTTCCGCGATAAGAAAAATAATTCTCATTTCGATTGTCCTTTTTATCCTTCTCGTTCGACTCATAGCTATACACCACAAAAATAATGATGGAGAAGGTATGACGCCTGCACGCGTGCCTGGTAAAACAACACCTCTGGTTAACGTAATTCGCCTGAGCCTGCTGCCGCTGGCCGGGCTGTCGCTGTCCGCTTTTGCGGAACCCGTGAATATCCCCGCCGGTCCGCTCGATAAAGCACTCAACCAGTATGCGGCGCAAAGCGGTATGACATTATCGGTTGATGCCGGCCTGACGCGCGGTAAACAGAGTCCTGGCCTGAATGGTGACTATGAGGGAGCAAAAGGCCTGCAACAGCTGCTTAACGGTAGCGGCCTGCAGGTGAAACCACTCGGCAATAATAGCTGGACGCTGGAACCTGTTCCGGCTCCTAAAGAAGATGCCATCACCGTAGTCGGAGACTGGCTCGGCAATGCGCGTGAAAACGATGTGTTTGAACATGCCGGGGCTCGTGACGTTATCCGTCGTGAAGATTTTGCTAAAACCGGCGCAGCGACTATGCGTGAAGCACTGAACCGTATTCCTGGGGTTAGTGCTCCGGAAAATAACGGCACAGGTAGTCACGATCTGGCGATGAACTTTGGTATCCGTGGTTTGAATCCACGTCTTGCCAGCCGCTCCACTATCCTGATGGACGGTATTCCGGTGCCGTTTGCCCCGTACGGTCAGCCGCAGCTTTCACTGGCACCGGTCTCACTGGGTAATATGGATGCTATCGACGTGGTACGCGGGGGTGGTGCAGTACGCTACGGGCCACAAAGCGTCGGCGGCGTGATGAACTTTGTTACCCGTGCCATTCCGCAGGACTTTGGTATCGCAGCGGGCGTCGAGGGGCAACTCAGCCCATCCTCTTCCCAGAATAACCCAAAAGAAACCCATAACCTGATGATAGGCGGTACCGCCGATAACGGCTTTGGCTCCGCCCTGCTCTACTCAGGCGTACGCGGCAGTGACTGGCGCGAGCATAGTTCGACCCGTATTGACGACGTGATGCTGAAAAGCAAATATGCCCCTAACGAGGCGCATAGTTTCAATAGCTTGCTGCAATATTACGACGGTGAAGCCGATATGCCCGGCGGCCTCTCGCGCGCTGATTACAACGCCGATCGCTGGCAGTCAACCCGTCCGTATGACCGTTTCTGGGGTCGTCGTAAACTGGCAAACCTCGGCTATCAGTTCCAGCCTGATAACCAGCATAAGTTTAATATTCAGGCTTTCTACACCGAAACACTGCGCAGCGGCTATCTGGAACAGGGGAGCCGAATCACTCTGTCACCACGCTATTACTGGGTTCGTGGCATAGAGCCCCGCTACAGCCAGAGCTTTATGCTGGGCTCATCCGCGCATGAAGTCGGCGTTGGTTACCGCTATGTGAATGAGTCAACGCATGAACTGCGTTACTACACCCCCACCACCAGCGGTCAGTTACCTTCGACCGCCAGCCCGTACGATCGTGATACTCGCTCAGGCACCGAGGCACATGCCTGGTATCTGGATGACAAAATCGACCTGGGTGACTGGACGATCACCCCGGGTATGCGTTTTGAACATATCACCTCGAATCAAAACAATCTCATCAAAGGCACGCATGAAGAGGTGAAGTATAACGCCCCGCTTCCTGCGTTGAACGTACTCTATCACCTGACAGATAGCTGGAATGTTTATGCAAACACTGAAGGTTCATTCGGCACCGTACAGTACAGCCAAATTGGCAAGGCTGTTCAAAGCGGCAAAGTGGAACCAGAAAAAGCGCGAACCTGGGAGCTCGGAACCCGTTACGACGACGGCGCGCTGACAGCGGAAATGGGGCTATTCCTGATTAACTTTAGTAATCAGTACGACTCCAACCAGACCGATGACACCGTGACGGCTCGCGGTAAAACGCGCCATACCGGGTTAGAAACCCAGGCCAGATATGACTTGGGAGCGCTAACGCCAACGCTGGATAACGTCTCTGTCTATACCAGCTATGCCTATGTCAACGCGAAAATCGTCGAAAATGGCGATACTTACGGCAATCAAGTGCCGTTCTCACCCAAACAAAAAGGCACCCTGGGCGTGGATTACAAGCCGGGTAGCTGGACGTTTAACCTGAACAGTGATTTCCAGTCCAGCCAGTTTGCCAATAACGCCAATACCGTTCAGGAAAGTGCTGACGGCAGTACCGGCAAGATCCCCGGCTTTATGCTGTGGGGCGCTCGCGTGGCCTATGACTTTGGTCCGCAGATGGCAGACCTGAACATGGCATTCGGTGTGAAAAACCTCTTCGATAAGGAATATTTCACCCGTTCTTTTGATGACAACAATAAAGGCCTCTACGCAGGCCAGCCGCGCACGCTGTATATGCAAGGGTCATTGAAGTTCTGATTAGCAACATCACTTTCAAGCCGGGCGGGCACAGCACGCCCGGCTTTCAGGAGTCACTATGCTCACCCGTTTCCGTTATCTTCTTAGCGCTCTGCTGCTGATGAGCAGCCATGCCTTTGCCGTCACAGTTCAGGACGAACACGGCACTTTTACCCTGGATAAAACCCCGCAGCGCATTGTGGTACTGGAGCTGTCATTCGCCGATGCGCTTGCGGCGATAGATGTCAGCCCGGTCGGCATCGCCGATGATAACGATGCCAGCCGTATTCTGCCCGAAGTCCGTGACCATCTGAAAAGCTGGCAGTCGGTTGGCACCCGCGCTCAGCCCAGTCTTGAGGCGATTAGCGCACTTAAACCAGATCTGATTATTGCCGATAGCAGCCGTCATTCAGGCATTTACAATGCACTACAGCAGATAGCCCCGGTATTGCTGCTTAAATCACGCAATGAAACCTACGCTGAAAACCTGCAATCTGCGGCGATTATCGGTGAAGTGGTCGGCAAACAGGCACAGATGCAGTCCCGGCTAGAGCAGCATAAGCAGAAGATGGAGCAAGCGGCGAACCAGTTACCGAAAGGGACCCTGGTGGTATTTGGCACTTCTCGTGAACAGCAGTTCAACCTGCATACAGAAGACACGTACACCGGCAGCGTGCTGACTTCTCTGGGCTTAAAAGTCCCTGCACCTATGGCAGGTGCAGCAATGCCTTCCATCGGGCTTGAGCAGCTAATGGCGATTAATCCGTCCTGGCTGCTGGTCGCACACTATCGTGCAGAAAGCATTGTTAAAAACTGGCAGCAAGACCCGCTATGGCAACTATTAACCGCCGCACAAAAGCAGCAAGTGGCCGCTGTCGACAGTAACGCCTGGGCACGGATGCGCGGAATTTTTGCAGCCGAGAAGATTGCCAGCGATACCGTTAATATCTTTCATCATCAGCCCGTTACCGATGTGAAATGAAATCGCTGAAACATCCAGCACTGCAATGGGGACTCCCTATTGCGGTGCTTATTAGCCTGTTCTGGCTGAGTCTGTTTTGCTACTCGGCTATTCCTGTTTCTGCCGTCGATGCCCTCCAGGCGTTGTTTCCCGGCCATACGCCCACGCTCCCGGAAGCATTAGTGCAAAACCTGCGCCTGCCCAGAAGCCTGGTCGCTATTCTGATTGGCGCCAGCCTCGCCGTCGCGGGCGCGCTGCTACAAACCCTGACCCATAACGCGATGGCATCCCCTTCACTGCTGGGTATTAATAGTGGTGCGGCACTGGCGATGGCGCTTACCAGCGCACTCAACCCCACTCCGGTGATGGGCTATTCTCTTGCCTTTATCGCAGCCTGCGGCGGCGGTCTCAGCTGGCTGCTGGTGATGGCTGCCGGAGGCGGATTTCGTCATACCCGGGACAGAAATAAGCTGATCCTCGCTGGCATTGCCTTATCGGCTTTTTGCATGGCACTGACCCGCATTACTCTGCTGCTGGCAGAGGATCACGCTTATGGCATTTTTTACTGGCTGGCAGGCGGCGTCTCCCATGCTCGCTGGCAGGAGTTCTGGCAGCTCTTCCCGGTGGTGGCAATTGCCGTTCCCGTCGTGATATTGCTGGCAAATCAGCTAAATCTACTTAACGTCAGTGACAGCACCGCCCATACCCTGGGGGTGAATCTGTCTAAACTCAGGCTGATGATTAATCTGCTGGTACTGACGCTGGTTGGAGCCTGCGTTAGCGTGGCAGGTCCGGTTGCCTTTATCGGCTTACTGATGCCGCATCTGGCACGTTTCTGGATAGGTTATGACCAGCGCAAGGTACTGCCGATGAGCATGCTGCTCGGGGCGACCCTGATGCTGCTGGCTGATATGCTGGCCAGAGCCTTAGCCTTCCCCGGCGATCTCCCCGCAGGTGCCGTACTGGCGCTGATTGGAGCTCCCTGCTTCGTCTGGCTGGTCAGGAGGCGTGGATGAAAATCACCCTGATTACACTTATCGGGCTGATGCTCGCAGGATGCTCGCTGTTATCGCTTCACTCAGGCGTGGTCGCTGTTCCCTGGCATGCGCTGCTCACCGACTGGCAGCCTGGACGCGAACATTACTACGTTCTGATGGAATACCGCCTGCCAAGACTGCTGCTGGCGCTGTTTGCCGGTGCCGCGCTGGCGGTCGCCGGAGTGCTGGTACAGGGGATTATACGTAACCCTCTGGCTTCACCGGATATTCTTGGCGTCAATCACGCCGCCAGTCTCGCCTCCGTGGGCGCTTTATTACTGTTACCTTCGCTCCCCGTCGTGGTGCTACCGCTGCTGGCCTTTGCTGGCGGTATGGCAGGTCTGATATTACTGAAACTGCTGGCGAAAACTTCACAGCCCATGAAGCTGGCGCTTACCGGCGTGGCCCTTTCCGCCTGCTGGGCCAGCCTGACTGATTATGTGATGCTCTCCCGCCCGCAGGAGGTCAATAGTGCGTTGTTATGGCTCACCGGCAGCCTGTGGGGCCGCGACTGGAACTTTGTCTATATCGCCGTACCGCTACTGATCCTGCTGCTACCGTTAAGTCTGTGTTTTAGCCGTGACCTTGATCTGCTGGCTCTGGGTGAAGCGCGCGCCGCAACCCTCGGAGTTTCGGTTAAACGCAGCCAGTTCTGGGGCTTACTGCTGGCTGTCGCCATGACGGCAACCGGTGTCGCCGTCTGTGGCCCGATAAGTTTTATTGGTCTGGTGGTACCCCATATGGTGCGCAAAATTACCGGCGGACGACACCGCGGGTTACTCCCGGTATCCGCTCTGACTGGAGCATTACTCTTAGTCATTGCCGACCTGCTGGCACGAACGATTCATCCTCCGCTGGAACTTCCGGCTGGCGTCCTGACGGCCATCATTGGCGCGCCTTGGTTTGTCTGGCTGCTTGTGAGAATGCGATAAATGACATTACGAACTGAAAACTTGAGCATCAGCTATGGCACCCAAAAAGTGCTGGATAGTCTGTCACTGACCTTGCCTGCGGGGAAAATCACCGCACTACTCGGCCCTAATGGCTGCGGGAAATCGACGCTATTAAACTGTTTTTCACGCCTTATCACACCACAATCAGGCACGATAATGCTTGATGACCAACCGCTTAAAGAACTTACTTCGCGTCAGTTAGCCCGCCAGCTGGCGCTATTACCGCAGCACCATTTAACTCCCGAAGGGATCACTGTCCGGGAGTTGGTCTCTTACGGCCGTAGCCCGTGGCTGTCGTTGTGGGGAAGACTCTCCGCTGAAGACAATACCCGCGTCGATATCGCGATGAACCAAACCCAGACGCATCTTCTGGCCGAGAGGCGCTTAACAGAGCTATCCGGAGGCCAGCGCCAGCGTGCATTTCTGGCGATGGTACTGGCACAGGACACCCCTGTGGTTCTGCTTGATGAGCCAACAACCTATCTTGATATCAACCACCAGGTTGAACTGATGCGGCTGATGGGAGAACTCAAAACAGCAGGCAAAAGCGTGATTGCAGTACTGCATGATTTAAACCAGGCCAGCCGCTACTGTGACCACCTGGTGGTGCTGGCACAGGGACGAGTTATCGCGCAAGGCACACCGGAAGAGGTGATGAAACCTGAACTATTGAAAGCAGTATTTAGCATCGAAGCAGAAATACATCCGGAGCCGATATCGGGTAGGCCGATGTGTGTGGTGATCTGATGACGACGAACTACTGTTTTTCAGGAAAATGCCTGCGCAATTCGCTCAACACTTCACTCATTCCCCTGCTAATAACCCTGTCTTCTCGCATCACGATTCCAAGGCTCCGGTGCAATGGGGGCGTCATGGAGTAGAGGCTGAGTCCCTGCCTGTCTTCGATAGTTGCCACCGACATCCGTGGCACGACGCTATAACCGAGACCCGCACTCACCATCTTTTTAATCGCTTCAATGCTTCCCAGTTCCATCACCGGGCTGGGAATATGGCCGGAATAACGGAACCAGTCATCAATCAGCGCACGCGTTCCACTTCCAGGCTCAAAGATAACCAGCGGCAGTGACAACAAGTCCTCCGCCGACATCGGCTCCCCACTCTGCTCTGAGGCATCTTGTTCCATAATAATCACAAACTCATCTGTTCCCTGCGGACTGATACTCAGGCATTTACCCGTCGCTGGCAGCGTCACCAGTCCGATGTCGATACGATTTTCCTCCACACCGCGAACGATATCTGAGGTATTACCGGTTCGGACGTCCACTTTTAGTAGCGGGTGTGTCTGTCGGAGTTGTTGTAACAGAGGGGGAAGCAGATGAATACAAGCCGTCGCACCGGTACCCAGGGTCACGGTTCCGGTTATCTCGTCTGAATGCCGGGATACCGATTCAATCGTGGTATTGATAACAGCATCGATATGTATACAGTGCTCCAAAAGCGTTAGCCCTGCGGTAGTGGGTTTGACTCCCCGACTGGTTCGCTCAATAAGCCTGACCTGAAGCGCCTGCTCCAGCTGTCTTATCTGTAAACTCACCGCGGGCTGCGACAGGCCGAGCGCTTCTGCTGCCCCAGAGAAACTTCCCCGACTGATAACCAGTTTGAAGGTTGCCAAGTGATCAAGGTTAAGTTTAGCCATGTCAAAGTTATCCTTATAGCCTGGATAAGCCAGGCTATCTGTCAGAAGTATGCTTTTAGCGGTAGGCTCTGTGTCAGTGAATACAGGAGCCATATCGATGGAAATAATAGAAGCAGATGAACAGCATATTGCCACAATACAACAGATTTATGCGTACCACGTATTGTACGGCACCGCGACGTTTGAAACCGAACCACCTTCAGAAGATGAAATAGCAGCCCGACTTAACAAATTACGTATAGCGGGACTGCCATGGTTTGTGGCAGTGGATGAGGGGCAAGTTCTCGGCTACTGCTACCTCTCGTTCTACCGGGAAAGATACGCCTACAGGTTCACGCTCGAGGACTCGGTTTATATTGATGCTAACCATCAGGGCAAAGGTATCGGTAAACGCTTGTTATCCCGAGCAATAGCCTGGGCAGAAGAACGGGGTTTTCGCCAGCTCGTCTCTGTCGTCGGTAACAGTGAAAATACGGCCTCCCTCTCTCTGCATCGTGCTGCGGGTTTTAGTGTCACCGGAACACTCAACTCGGTGGGATTTAAGCACGGGCGCTGGCTCGATACGGTTATTATGCAGCGAACTCTTGGAACAGGTGATGCTACCCTCCCATAAGGTAAAAAAACCATCCCCGTCATGGCGGAATGAAGCGCCACTCACACTGACATAATCGGTTTTTACTCCAGCTATATCTCAGTTTTTTGGTATTTTAATTTGCCGTGAGATAACTCGCGGCTAAAAAATTACCAGGCTAAGTTATTTTCTGTTTTTTGCACAGAAAAAATCAGAAATTCGTGATCTATAGATAAAAATAAAAATCAGTAAATGGTTTAATATCAACTATGCTATAAATTATCTGCTTAAACCTTGGAAACAGGTTGTTTAAATAAACTCAATCGATTGCCAGGTTGATTAAAATTGTAACTGATTCTTTCGTGGTTATTATAGTTTAGGGTTAACATGTATGATTTCATTGCGGCAGATACCATATTTATTCATTCCCATTATTTTTTATTTCTCTTTTGCTGAGGCGCAAGCCGCACAGCTATGCCCGACACAAGAATCAAAAGCTGTTTTAATACTGCAATCCACTGATATGCAAAAACAATTTTGCGATCTATCTAATTTAGACAGTATGCCCCAGGAGACGCTGCTCACCAGTCTTCCCTCTGGTCTTGGAATTACTGGCAAGAATGAATGGAGTGGTATTTCATTAAAGTATATTGTGCAGAACTTAGGCGCTAAAGAAGACTCTATTATTGAACTGGCAGCATTAAATGACTACGTTATTTCTATTCCGATGAAAAGTATCAACGCATATAACCCGGTACTGGCTTCCCGTCTCAACGGAAATACGATATCCATACGAAGTAAAGGCCCATTAATATTGATTTATCCATTTGATAAATATAGAGAAATCAACACTCCATTATATCAAGACTATACTATCTGGATGATTCATGAAATTCGCGTTAAATAATGAGAAAACCTATTATGGCGAAAAAGAACTCCGTAGGCGTAAATTTATTACACGCGGGCTTTTAACTGGTTCAATTTTCCTGTTATTGGTTGTGGTGGCCTCTTTAACGCTAGCTATGAAACAGGCTCGTATATTTTCAACGGTACATTATTATGCTGACACCTGGTATATCAGTAACGTCAGCAGTGAATTATACAGACTAATGCTATCTGCATATGAAATTAAATCAGAAGATTATACTCAGGGTAAAGATGAGATGACTTTACGGCTGGATATACTCTATGCCGTATTAAGTACAGACAGTAATGAATTAAGCTATCAGACAGAATTAAAAGAATACATTCCAGATGCGGAAAATGTTTTTGCTGAGTTAAAATCGATGACCATTTACTGGTCTGATTTGCTGGAAAATGTACAGAATGACAAAGATCTCAAAGCTGTTTCAGACACAATTATAGCTGACGCTCAACCTTTACGTTTAAAAATAAATACAACCATTGCTAAATTTAATCAAAGCTATAATCAGAAAGAGGTTGAACAGAAAAAATCACAGGGAAAACTTGCGATTATTTTTATTTTTTCATTTTTCATCTTACTGGTTGGCATCGTTCTTTTTATCTGGAGACTGATTAAAAATCATCAAGTTACCGAAGCAATGGCAGATACGCTAAGGGAAGCGAATTATACCCTGGAGGAGCGAGTAAAAGAGCGGACTCTGGCATTACAATATATGGCAAGCACCGATGAACTTACGGGTATTTATAACCGTAGAGCTTTCATTGAAAAGACGGAATCCCTTATCATTAAGTGCAATAAATTAGGTTTAAAGTATGGGTTACTGATGCTGGATATTGATAACTTCAAAAGTGTAAACGATCATTATGGCCATTTAGTTGGCGATGAAGTTATCAAGAATGTCGGTACATCAATGAGATATGTATTCCTGGAATCAGGTATTTTTGGCCGGATAGGTGGAGAAGAATTTGCCGCAATTTTACCCCTGGGAAAAAAACCAGATTTATTAGAAATTGCAGAAAAAATTCGCAGCCATATTGAAGAAGATGTTATCATCGTTAATGATGAATTAAAAATAAGTGTCACCGTATCAATAGGTATTGCCTATCCTGCCAGCCCCAATGAAACACTGACTCAGCTACTATCAAATGCTGATGTAGCCTTGTACCGCTCCAAGAAAGCAGGCAGAAACAAAGTCAGTCAGTTTAATGATGGTAGCAACGATCCGCACAGCTAGCGACAGCTCCTTCCTGTAAGGGATTGATTCTTACCTTACAGGGCGTGATTCAATTAAAATTTTTACTATAATCCTGGGATCTTACTGGCAAGTTTGTTGGAGTCATCTAGAATTTATATCTGGAATGCGGACAATATTGTCATCAAGGATCGATTAATGTCCATCTGAAAATAAATTTTGCATACTATTATTGATTTATTAAAAAATAGTAAGGATGGTATTTATTGGAAACCTATAATTATTACCAGCCTATAGTCGATGGGAAATTAAAGCCTGTCGGCTTCGAGGTATTATTAAGAGGATGGATAAATGGTAATTTAATCAGCACCGAAGAATGCTTAAAAACCATCAAAAAAAACAATCAGACGGTTAATTTGGCCTTAACTCAAATTAGTGAATGTGTTTCGTTACTTGATTCTATTCCTGACGTTTTCTTCAGTATTAATATTACTGATGACTTTATTTTATCTCCTGTGGTTCTGCCTTTTCTTGAGAGAATAGAATATGCTAAGCGAGCCTGTATACAGTTTGAAATCCCGGAGCAAATGAGAGTTTCAGACAGCCATGAACTCATTAAAAATGCAATAAAAATAAGAGAACTAGGATATTCTCTGAGTCTGGATGACTTTTTTTCACATGAAAGCTCAACGCTGCCATTTGTCTATTTAGATATAGAGTATGTCAAAATAGATATTAGCGCGATAAAGCTATTCAGGCAGAATAAAAGAGTTGAGCGGCTATTAAGATCGGCTATTTATTATTGTAATATTTCAGGATGTACATCTATTGCCGAAGGCGTGGAAGAGTTTGATGTTTTTTATGAATTAAAGGGGCTGGGAATAAATCTATTCCAGGGTTATTTATTTTCAAAAGCAATATCGAAATCAGATCTTATATCAAAATATCAGTTATCTGGAGAGTGGATTACCCATGTTAGTGAGGAACAAAATCAACTACCGTAATTAGCAGCCTGTTTTTATACTTTTATTTAAACAATAAAAACAGGCAAGCCATTTTATTCTTCAACAGGATAAACCAGCCCGATATTCTTTCTGATAGTATCTAAGGTTTCCATGATTACGATACTTTCATCAGGAGACATAATCGTTGATTTTTCCCCGGTCTTTATCAAACGCTCCATTTCAAATGCCTGAAACTGCATCCCGCGGCCATCAACAGTCTGATTAAATTCTTCAATAATATTCCCGGCATAGTCTTCAAGCCGGAATGAAGTCGGCGTATACCAGACGGGGTCAATAACAATACGCGCTTCAGAACCATTAATAACCGCCTGATTAACCCCGGTACAATCAAGTGCAGAGACCGTCGTGGAAATAGCACCGTTTTCGTGGTGCATAATGGTTGCAGTTTCTGCGTCAACCCCGGTGTCTTTAAAGCGTGCGATTGCCTCAATTGAAGTGGGTGCCCCCAGAATATCAACAGCAAAGGATATCGGGTAAATACCCAGGTCAAGTAAAGCCCCGCCACCCAGCTCCAGCGAATTAAGACGATGTTTCGGGTCCGTGGGTAAAAACTGCCGATGTTCTGCAGTAACAGACTGTAGAGTACCCAGAGCACCAGAGTTAATGATTTCATGGATTCGTCTGATATGTGGCAGAAAACGCGTCCACATAGCTTCAAGTATCACCAGATTATGCTCATGTGCGTATCTGACCAGGGTTCTGGACTCATCCGCGTTGAGCGTAAAGGGCTTTTCAACAAGGACATGTTTTCCCGCTTTCAGCGCAAGCAAAGCAGTATCAATATGCTGTGGATGCGGCGTGGCAATATAAATAATATCAACTTCAGGATCCTGAACCAGTTCCTGATAACTACCATAAGCCCGGGGGATAGCAAATTGCCCGGCGAAAGCGTCAGCTTTCTCTTGGGTTCTTGAACCCACCGCAACAACGTTAAGTCCCGCTGTCTGCAAATCCCGGGTAAATGTTTCAGCAATCCCACCGGTTGCCAAAATGCCCCAACCTAATGAATTTTTCATGCTTATCCTTTTATTGTTGAATGGATGAGTAGTTGATACTTTATACTGAATAAACTAAATATCACTACATTTTTAAATACATACATTATTTGTAAATAATGTGATCTTATCCACAAATAGAGAGCATGCTGCTATCCTTAAACGATAGTAACATAATTATTATTCATTATAATGACCTACTTGAATTGCTCAGATCGTTAAAATAGCATTTAGTTTAAGTGCACTTGAATCCATGATACAAACATAGCTTATTTTTCCTGAGGAAATGTTTTGCGTAAAATACTATTTTTTATTTTCTTGACTATATTCCTACTAGATTCGATACTTTTTTTTATTGCAAGTTCATCCGAACATTTTGGTATGGGGTTTGATTTTCTTGAACAGAAAATAACATATTTTGAAACTATTCAGAGATGGTCAATATTATTTATCTTAACGACTTTCTGTTTTTCATTTGGACATACTATTTACCATGATGGAATATTTAAATATAAAGTATCTGAAATATCTGGGATTTTTGGCATTATCGCCTTTATGATATCATTCAGTTTTTCAGTGATTTGGCCAGTTTTTTCTTGGGGTGTTTTAATTGCAGGAGCATTATGCTTTTATGCTATTTCAGTTCCAGTGATCAATATCATATATGAAAAAATGAATGGTAATAAATGGGAGAAAGGAACAGTCACAGCTTTAATATCTTTCATGGTTTTATATTTTATCAACTATAAAAGCAACATTATAATCAATGATATCTTTGCCGTGGACCCTAAACATTTCTATTTTACAAAATTCATTGCAAGTGTAATTATAGTAGCTCCATATGTTTTTGTTATCAGTATCATTTCTCTCTTATATAACATTTACAAAATATCAAAAAATAAAGATGATGGTAATTTATTTTATTTTTTTACTGGTTTCCTCGCATCTTGTTGCTTTCTAATATCATCTATAGCATTTACCGTCGGAGGGAATAATATCATCCGTAATGTTGCATCTATTGTTGATTTTAATTCAAAGTCAATTTGTGTGAATGTGGACAAGAGCCATGGAGTTATTTACCTTGATGATAAATACCAACTGATATTGATTGATAAAAAAGAAAAAGGTATCCATCGTTACGAAATAACAAAATGTAATATTGGAATATAAAGACAGCTAAATTTATAATATATCGAATATTAATGATTACAAATAAAATGAGTTAGCAGCAGAACGCTGCTAACTCAGGAGATGAACGCCATCAAAACTCAGAGCCAGCTACTGAGTCATACTCAAAATCGTTCTGATATTACGGGCGCTGGTCGCGATAATATCAATGGCACCGGTACGTAAAGCCCCCATGATCGAGACCGCTTTAGTGCTTTCTGAAGCAATGGCGATCACGCAAGGGATCTGCTTGAGCTCTTCTACGCTCAGACCAATAACTCTGTCATCCATCACGGTATTAACATGCTTACCCTGGGAGTTAAAAAAGTCGTAGCCAGCAATATCCCCGGTAACGCCTTGATGAAGGCTGGCATCATTAATTTCTTGAGGCGTAAACCAGCCGAGTTTAACCATATAGCTGTTTTCATTCATATCGCCGATACCCACCAGGGCAATATCAGCTTTGCGCGCACGATCTAAGGTCTCTTTAATCGTGCCGTTACGCATCAGCGCCACTTTCAATTCGGAGCTTTCAACATAGGCCGGGGCATAAAGAGATTCGCTGCTGCCACCGAATTTTTTCGCTAACAGGCGGCTAATATGATCGGCATTAATGACATCGCCAGGACGATGGGTGCCGCCTATCCCACAGATAAATCGGCAGTCTTTAGACTGTATCGGGCTGGTATGCTCTGCCACCGCAGCAACATTACGCCCCTGTCCAACGGTGACCACGATATTGTCGCGTAAATTATTGGCGAGATAGCTGGAGACTAAAGCCGCCACCTGACGACGCTGCTCATCTTCATCAAGATGGTCAAGGGCAATTAAAGCCCGACTGATAGGGAAACGCTCAAGAAGCTGTTTTTCAAGCTGGGTACTGAATACCGGGTGGTAGCGTACGCTTATTTCAACGATACCTTCCTCTTTCGCCCGCTTTAGCAGACGACCCACTTTAATACGCGAGAAGCCGAATCGATTGGCGATCTCTTCTTGAGTCACTTCATCACGGTAGTAGGCAATGGCTATTTCGGTGAGTAATTCAAAATCCTGGCTCTGATTGGACTTTTCCATGCGCAGCCATTCTCCATGAGAAGACGTGTATTTAAGAAAATTATATCAGAGATAATACTCTGTCTAACACTATACCCGTCATACTTCAAACTACCCGGGTAATACCTGCACACAACGTGAATCATTCTGGGTCATAGCGCCCTCTGCTAGCAGTCAAAGGGCGCTACCGTCAAATTAACGCTTAATACTGTCGATTTTCAACATCCGGGCAATCACTTTATCCAGTTCTTCTTCTTCAAAAATAACTTTCCAGTCTGGCTTAATGATTTTCTCGCGACCGTATTCCATGGCAATCATACAGGCGTCAGAGAATGGGTTAGTGGCACGGAAAGCCACCGCCAGAGCAATCTGAATATGGCCATATAACATGGCTTTTGCCGCTTCTTCAGGAACACCGCTGTGTTTTACCGTTTCATCCAGCGCCTCTTTCATAAAGGCCCCGACCATACAGGCAACGGTTTCAACCAGAGTGGGTTCAAGATAGGCTAATTGTTTGACGGTAACCCAGTGCACTTCGGCAACCGGACCATACATACAGCTAACCACTTTAGTGAGCTGCGCTCTTTGTTCCTCGTTACCGGTTTCGTATGAAGCGGCAACGTGCTGGATAGCTGCGACACCACCAAAGGCATCTTCATGCTCTTCTTTGGTATAGCGATGGAGGAATACCGACGGATGGCAAGGGTGAGCAACCGCGTATTCAATTCCGTCACGATGGGCGATAAGGTTGGCATAGGCCGCAGCAGGATCAAGCGTTAACAGTATTGCGCCGGGCTTCATTTGTGGAACCACAACCTCAGAGACTTTACCCAGCACGATATCCGGCACGGCTAAAATCACCACATCACTCAGGGGTACCACGGATTGTGTATCTGAGAGTTCACGTCCCTGATTAGTGACTTGCTGCTGTGCAGCCGGTGAGTTTTCGCAGTAAAAGACCTGAAAATCACTGGTTTGTAAATTGGCAGAAATACGCATACCCATTTTGCCACCCGCACCAATTACGGTAACGATTTTTAATTCAGCAGACATATTATGACTCCTTGGAAATAGTAGAGAAATTGTTTGGTGAGCGATGCTTATTGAGCAGATATTCCATATTGTGTTGAGTCCAGGCGGCCTCAGCGCGACAGGTGCTTTCGCTGTCACCCTGCCAGGGTAGCCAGTGCTCAATAATTTGATTAATACCCCGTTGTTCGGGTTGAAGAATTTGTTTAATTTCGTCATAGCGCAGTAAGCCTTCTCCAAGCTTCGCGCCTGCCAGAGTAAAGCCGACCCAGCCGTCACGGCGTGAAAAAGCGAAATCTTTCACATGCCAGTTCAAGACATAAGGCGCACATAGAGCGACTACGTCCTGGGGTAATTCCAGGCGGGCAACACAGTTCGCAGGGTCAAGGCAGATCCCGACAAGAGGAGAATCAATCGCCTTCACCAGGGCAACGTTGTCTTCTGTAGAAACCTGCTCATAAGTCTCTAAACAGAGAGCAACCGACTGAGCCTCAAAAGCCGGCAATACGCTTTCCAGGCAGCCCCTGGCTTCATCTAAAGTGGGCCTGTGTTCAGGACTGTAGATCATGGTACGTAATAGAGTGCAATCCAGCTCTCCCGCCAGATTCAGATAGCGTTGCAGATGATCGGGCATCACCCCTTTGGTACCCAGTTCCAGCGTAATATCTGCCAGAGCCGCATGCCGTGCCAGACTGGCTATCTGCGAGGAAGACCAGGTGAGGATTTGCGGATAATCACAAATCTGAAATACCGAAGCGCCCAGACGTACGCTGTCATCGATGGCATCAAAGAGCGTGATTGGCTTAGTGGCCTGCTCTGACAACTGCCAGAAATAAGCATAAGTACTCAATCCAAGTTTCATAGGTTCTCCTTCGGTGCCAGCAAGTGGAATGCTTCATCAAGAATATCGAGAAATGCCTGAGGCTGATGGGCGAAGCGCCCTAAAAACAGGCCGTCAACATGCGGCCAAAGTTGCTGAAGTAATCCGGGCCCGGCGCTACCGCCGTAGATAACGCGATGATTGTCAGACGACTGCGCCAGGTAGTCTTTCAGGCTCTGGCAAACCGTCTTAATGTATTCAGGGGAAGCTGGCTCGGCAGCACCAATAGCCCACTGGGGCTCCCAGGCAAAAATTAAATCGCCGCTTAACGCATGACTCGAGAGAAAGTTCATCACACGGGTCGCCTCATCGATAGCAAAGCGGCTTGCCTGTGCTCCGGTCATTTTCTCTGGCTCACCAATGCAGATAACGGGCGTTAATCCATTCTCCAGTGCCAGCTGAACTTTGCGTAAAATGACGCTCTCATCTTCATGGAAATGGCGGCGGCGTTCCGCATGACCAATTTCAACAAATTTCCCGCCCATTTCGCTGACCATGGCGACGCTGGTTTCCCCGGTCCAGGGGCCATTCTGAGCGGGAGCAATATTCTGTACGCCGACTTGCATCGCGGTTCCGGCAAAGGCACGCAGGGTTCCTTCTAATGCGGGCGCTGAAGGAAAGGTAAATAACGTCACCTCGGGGGTCAGGCTAAATAATGGATGTTGTTTTATCAGCCGGGCAACCTCATGACTCCAGTCAAGGGTCTGCTGATAACCAAAATACATCTTGAGGCTGACACCCAGAGTCAATTTCACCGACATACCTCCTCCTCAGTAAAACAGGTACCTACAGCATTAACTATCAACGCCATAGAGATTGCCCCGGCATCAGGCGTCCCAAAACTACGCTCCGCCAGTGGACGAGCCCGGCCCATTTTTGGCATCAGTTCAGCCGTACGGTCCGCGCATTGCTGGGCATATTCAGAAGCTTTAGCCCAGGCCTCGGCTAATGGTGTCTGTTGATTGACTTCATCGAGCAGCATTTCACTAAAAGGTAGCAGCACATCAACCAGGGTTTTATCTCCGGGTTTAGCTTTACCAAAGTGCATCACGCCGTGGGCAGCATCGTTGATGGCTCGGGCAACAGTGATGGCATCAGGCTTCTTATGATTACCAATACCTGTTCCGATGGTATTTAATATCACGCCCCAGATAGCACCTGAAGTGCCCCCTGCACGATCGGCCCAGGCATCGGCAGCCTGCTGTAACACTGTTCCTGCTCCGGCACCTGCAGCCAGACTCTTATGTGCGCTATCACGCGCCGCACGCACACCGCGTTCCATACCAATACCGTGGTCGCCGTCTCCGGCGATGGCATCAATACGCCCTAACTCGTCAACATTTGCGATAACAACATTGGCCAGCGCATCCACCATTGCGACCACAGTAACTGCGCTTTCCCGTGACTCAGCAGAGGCCTCAGGAATACATTCTTGCTGCTGCTCATCACTGGGATTAATCACTAAAGGCTGGGTCGCAATAACCGAGCCTCTTTTAAAGGCCGGAGAGTAAGCGGGAGCCATCCATAATGACTCCAGCTCCTCGGTAAACCAGGCAAGCGTCAGGGATAACCCTGCCATATCAAAACTGGTGACAAACTCCCCCACCTGAATATCAGCAAGCGTAATGCCTTTATCCTGCAAACGAAGTTGGACAC
Organism: Klebsiella sp. BIGb0407; assembly: GCF_024807845.1. Classification (GTDB taxonomy): domain Bacteria; phylum Pseudomonadota; class Gammaproteobacteria; order Enterobacterales; family Enterobacteriaceae; genus JGM124. The sequence goes on along the minus strand of NZ_JANUEQ010000005.1, from coordinate 192,245 downwards.
AGTGCCAGACGACAAACAGTTCTTCGTATTTAACCGAACCTAAACCGTTAAGGACAGCACCGACCCGCGCACCCTTTACCACCACTTCTGGCGGCAGCTCTTCCAGCAAGCGTTCCACCATCATATCGGCAAGGCTATCGGCGCTGGGAACCGGAACTTCACGAATCCCCGGCTCCCCATGAATGCCCATGCCAAACCCCATCATCCCCTCAGGAACAGTAAATAATGGGGATTCAGCGCCAGGTAAAGTACAGCCTGCGAATGCAACACCCAGGGTACGGGTGCGGCTGTTCGCCGCTTTTGCTACCGCCAGCACCTCTTGCAGAGAAGCACCTTGTTCTGCCGCAGCGGCAGCGACTTTAAATACAACCAAGTCCCCTGCTACGCCACGGCGCTTTTCAATTTCACCCACAGATGCACTGGTAATATCATCGGTAACCGCAATCAGTTCGCAGGGAATACCTTCCGCAATCAGGCGTTCACGTGCTAAACCAAAATGCAGCACGTCTCCCGCATAGTTGCCAAACGCCAGCAGGACTCCTGCGCCCTTATTGACCGCTCGTGCGACGGAGCAAATTTGCTGCGCCGAAGGAGAAGCAAACAGGTTACCCATCGCCGCCCCGTGAGCCATTCCTTGTCCCACCAGCCCGGCAAAAGCCGGGTAGTGGCCTGAACCGCCGCCAATCACAATCGCGACAGTGCCAGGTGTGCTCTCGGTATTACGAATAACCCCACCTGAAACCTGCCGGACCACGTCGGCATTGGCGCTGACAAAACCCGCGATCATTTCTTTGGCAAACTCAGAAGGATTATTAAAAAGCCAAGTCATATTAGTGCTCTCCTGCTTGTTTCATCTTGGTATCAGCAGCGGTGCGCTCATGAGGTACACGGCTAAGAACAAGCATCAGAATGGCTGACAGCAGCATAAAGCCACCCACTACCATCATCGGAGGAAGATAGCTGCCCGTCACATCATGCAATGCACCCGTAATGAAGCCCGCCGAGAAGCCTGCAACGTTGCCGATGGTGTTAATTAATGCCACAGCCGCCGCGGCCGATGCCCCGGATAAAAACTGTGTTGGTAATGTCCAGAAATTAGGCAGGGCCGCGAAGATGGCACTCGCCGTCAGAGAGATAATCAGCATGGTGCTGAGAGGGGTTTCCATATACAGAGCGGTTGGTACGGTAATAGCACCCACTAAAGCCGGGATAGCGATATGCCAGGTTTTGCAGCCACGACGGGAAGCATCGCGTGACCAGAAGTACATGACGATAACCGCCAGAACATAAGGTGCACCGGTGATTAAGCCTTTTTGCATCACGGAGAAAGTCGCGCCAAACTGCGTCTGGAAACCACCAATAATGGTTGGCAGGAAGAAGGCTAAAGCGTAGAGACCATAAACAAAGCCGAAGTAAATCAGGCACAGCACCCAGACACGGCCATTCAGCATGACAGAGCGGAAACTGTGGTTAGCAGCACTGGATTTTTGCGCATTTTCGCGGGCTAATTCGGTATTCAGCCACTCTTTTTCTTTACTGGTGAGCCATTTAGCATCATCCGGCTTATCAATCAGATAGAACCAGGCAATGATACCGACCACAATAGCGGGTACCGATACGCCAAGGAACATCACACGCCAGCCTGCCAGACCAAACAAGCCATCATGACCAATAAACCATGCGGCTAATGGTGCACCACAGACGACGGTAAGCGGTTGTGCCAGATAGAAAAGTGCGAGGATTTTACTGCGATGACGCGCGGGAGCCCATGCACTCAAGAAGAAGATGGCACCAGGGAAGAAGCCTGCTTCGGCAATCCCGAGCAGCACACGCAGGACATAAAGCCCCTCGATACTACTCACCCAGGTGAATAACAGGGAAACGATACCCCAGGACACCATAATGCGTGATAACCAGCGGCGTGCGCCGTAGCGGTGTAAAGCCAGGTTACTTGGTACTTCTAAGAGGATATAACCGATAAAGAAGATACCGGAGGCAAGACCAAACTGCGCCATTTGCAGGTTGAGATCCTGCACCATGCCATTAGGTCCTGCAAAAGAAATCGCTGTTCTGTCCAGAAAGTTAATAAAAAACATCAAAGCCACAAAGGGAACGAGACGAATTGAGATTTTCCGAATCGCCGACTTTTCTACATCAGTTGTTACGTTGTTATTAGCGTAGGTCACAGTGTCTCTCCTTCCAGGTAATCAAGTTACCGGTGAGATCAAAGGTTGAATGTTGTTGTATAAACCGCGACGTTCAGTGGCTACATGTGTACAGCTTTGATGTTAACCATTCACATTTATGCTACATGACAAATGAACATTAACAGTTCATAAGATTGGTTCATATGGTCATGAAATGAATTTGTGATCGCCCTCAAATTGTCTTTTTCGTGCCACAAAGCCCATTCAATAGCTATAAATAAGATATCAGTCGCTTTTTTGTGTGTTCATATGAAAAGGTGTTGAACTTATGTTTATTAAAAGATACTTTTTATAGCGCCACATTCCATTCATGTGAGCACTATCAGTTCATATGAACAGCCGGATACCCCTCTTTACCCGCTCAGGAGAACACAATGTTAACAATTGCAATTGGTGCCGATGATGCTGCAACCGATCTGAAAAATTTGATCAAGTCTCACCTGCAGTCGAAGGGGATAGAGGTCGTCGACTTTAGTCACGACATTGGCGATAACGCGCTGATGTATCCCGATATTGCTTATAACCTGTCCTCTGCTGTCAGCGAGGGCACTTATCCGCGGGGTATTTTGCTCTGCGGCACCGGTATCGGTATGGCCATCGTGGCGAATAAAGTTCCAGGTGTACGTGCAGCCCAATGCCATGACACTTTTTCTGCAGAACGCGCGCGGAAAAGTAACAATGCGCAGGTGATGACGCTTGGCGCACGCGTTATCGGACCGGAACTGGCAAAAAATATCGTTAATGTCTGGCTGGATTCAGAATATGAAGGGGGCGGCTCAGCACCCAAAGTAGAGAAAATCGACTACTACGAAAAACTGGGCAAGCCCGTTTAGTAATAAGGGATCCACTTAATTAGGGTTTTAAGAAGGGATAACTCATGAGTCAGTTAGATGAACTAAAACGTATCACAACTGTTGTCGCTGATAGCGGTGATATCGACGCTATTCGTCGCTTTAAACCTCAAGATGCAACAACGAACCCCTCGTTGATCCTCAAGGCAGCCGCTCTACCTCAGTACCAGGCACTGATTGACGAAGCAATTACGTTTGCGGTTCAACAAGGTGGCAGCCAGGAGACGCAGCTGATTAATGCAGGCGATAAGCTAGCGGTAAATATCGGACTTGAATTACTCAAAGATATTCCTGGTCGGGTATCGACAGAAGTGGATGCCCGCCTCTCTTATGACCGGGGGCTATGTGTAGCCAAAGCGCGAAAACTCATTCGCCTGTATCAACAGCAGGGAATTGATAAATCACGTATTCTTATCAAACTTGCCGCGACCTGGCAGGGAATCAGAGCCGCAGAAGAGCTTGAAAGAGAAGGGATCAACTGCAACCTGACACTCTTATTTTCATTTGCTCAGGGCCGGGCCTGTGCTGAAGCCGGCGTCTATCTGATCTCACCTTTTGTCGGACGTATTTATGACTGGTATCAGCAGCACCAGCCTCAGGATAGCTACCTCGCTGATGAGGATCCAGGCGTGGTATCAGTACGCGATATCTATCACTACTATAAAAAACATCAATATCAAACGGTAGTGATGGGAGCCAGCTTCCGTCGCAAAGAGCAAATTTTAGCGCTGGCGGGTTGTGACCGACTGACTATTTCGCCGCCTTTACTGGACGAGCTGGCAGCCAGTGACGGCGCTGTAGAGCACAAACTTCAGGCAAACTGTACGCCTGAACATCGCCCCTCGCCAATGAGTGAAGCCGAGTTTTACTGGCAGCATAATCAAGACCCTATGGCGGTTGATAAGCTGGCTGAAGGGATATGCTTATTCGCCCGGGATCAGCAGAAGCTTGAATCAATGTTACTCGCCAGGCTGATAAATAAGGAGCCTGCTGAAGCGAGCGCATAATCCGAGATATTAATATTTACTCAGAATAAAATGCCTGACCCACTATATCAGGCATTTTATATTTACCAGACTCTTTGATAATTACCATTCATTATATTTAATAATAACTTATCTAAAAAAACCGCCTTCCTGACCGCAGGATATTATTTATAAAATAGATATAAATAAGGTGATGCATGTTGCAGAAATATTATCTAAAAAATGATTCATCATAAAAAAAGACCTCCAGGCTCACATTTCAATACTTCGAAAAATTGACCGTTTGACTTTTAATTCTTCATCAGGCGATATTAAAAAAAAGGCGTGTAACTACGACTCGTAGGCAAGACCTGAAGCTTTCTCCGCAGAAATTCACGGAGGGGAGCTTCAGGTTTTTTTTTGCTCTGAAGGTAGGAAAATCGAATATGAATCACTTGAAAACAGCGTTAGAAATCATCAAGCAGGTCGGTGGTGCTGAGAATATCGAGCATATTGGACACTGTTCTACCCGCTTAAGACTGAGCTTATATGACAACAGTAAAGTCAATGAGGCCGCACTTTCAAACACCGATGGCGTACTCGGCGTACGCCTCAATGTGCAGTGCCAGGTGATAATCGGCCACGAAGTGGTACCCGTTTTTGAAGCCGTGCAGTCGCTAGTCGGTTCACAACAGCCTGGCGAAAAAAAGAGTGCAGCCAAAGAGAGTCGTGGCGCACGAATTGTTGATTTTGTGATTAGCGTTTTTCAACCATTAGTACCCGCAATAGCGGGCGGCGGGGTGCTGAAATCACTTCTGCTGTTAATGGATGCGATTGGCTGGATGAGTCGTGATAGCTCGACTTATAAAGTGCTGGATAGTATCGGTACTGCGCCCCTCTACTTTCTGCCGATTCTGGTGGCGATTACCACGGCGATGAAGCTGAAAGTTAATATTCTGGTCGCTGTTTCCGCGGCCTCGGTGATGATCTTACCCTCAATGACTAAACAACTGGCCGAAGGGGCCACGTTTATGTCTTTTGATCTGGTTAATGTTGCCTACGCCTCCCAGGTCTTTCCCGCTATTCTGTGCGTGCTTTTATACGCCCAGACTGAAAAGTTCTTTAACCGCTATTCGCCTGGTGCGCTGCGTATTTTCCTCTCCCCGATGCTTTCTCTGATGGTCACGGTACCTGCCACTTTGCTGATCTTAGGGCCACTGGGCTCTGAATTAGGAGCCGGGCTGGCAACAATTATTCTATGGCTTTACGGTAAGCTGGGTTTTGTCGCCACAGGGTTATTGGCCGCTGTTTTACCCTTTATGGTCGCCGCCGGAATGCATAAACCGATGCTCCCTTATGCGGTAGCTTCTATGAGCCAGTTCGGCAGAGAGATGCTCTACCTGCCCGCATCACTGGCACACAATATTGCCGAGTCGGGTACCTGCATGGCGATTGCGTTAAAGAGTAAAGATAAGGTGATGAAGTCCACCGCTTTCTCTGCGGGAATCTCTGCCCTTTTTGGGATTACCGAACCTGCTTTATACGGGGTGACTCTGCTCCATAAAAAAGCCTTGTATAGCGTAATTATTGGCGGTGTGATTGGCGGGGCATTTATTGGCTGGATTGGTCTTCAGGCCTTTGCTTTGGTGGGGCCAGGCCTTGCCAGTATCTCAATGTTTGTCTCCCCGGATAATCCACTGAATATTCTCTGGGCGTTTGCCGGAGCCGGGCTTTCCTTCTTAGTCTCGTTTATCTGCGCGCTAATACTCTGGCGTGACAAAGTGAGCGAAAAAACCGCTGAACTCAATTTTACCCGCCCTATTGAAGGACAAATCATTCCGCTTGAAAACGTTAACGATGATGTATTTTCACGCAAAATTATGGGCGACGGTATCGCGATTATCCCTTCTCAGGGTGTATTACGCGCCCCGGCAGATGGCACCGTAGTCAGCGTATTTGATAGCGGGCATGCCCTGGGATTACTGACTGATACCGGAGTTGAGCTGATTTTCCATATCGGGATTGACACCATCAGACTACAAGGTGAAGGCTTCAGCCCGAAAGTCACCGAGGGACAGCAGGTGAAGTGTGGTGACACATTGATTGAATTTTCAATCGATACCATTACCGCTGCCGGTCTCGACCCGGTGGTCGTGATGGTCGTCACTAACGGTGAACGTTTCACCCTGCTTCCAACTACTAATAGTGAAAAAAATCCTGATCCTCATATCATCATGACACTTAAGGAGTCCATGTAATGGCAAAACAATCCTCATTTCCACAAGGCTTTTTATGGGGCGGCGCGATTGCCGCCAATCAGGCTGAAGGGGCATGGAATGTCGACGGCAAAGGTCCATCGGTTGCAGATGCTATCACCTGGAAACCCAATTTATCCTTGAAGGATTACAGCGGCCATATGGCACTCACGGATGAAAATATCCAGGATGCATTTGACGGTAAAAATGATGAGCTTTACCCGAAACGTCGTGGTATCGATTTTTATCATCGCTATAAAGAAGACATCGCTTTATTCGCAGAGATGGGCTTTAAAGTGCTCAGAGTCTCGATAGCCTGGTCACGTATCTTTCCAACCGGGGAAGATGCGGCACCAAACGAAGCTGGCCTACAGTTTTATGAGGATATGTTCCGCGAGCTGCGCCAGCATAATATTGAACCCCTGGTAACACTCTCTCACTATGAAATGCCCCTGGCATTGAGTGAAAAATATAACGGCTGGGTACATCGCAATGTCGTGGACGCTTTTGTACGCTTCAGTAATGTCTGTTTTGACCGGTATAAAGACTTAGTCCGTTACTGGCTGACATTCAACGAAATAGACAGTATTCATCGCCATCCCTTTACCACAGCAGGTATTCGGGAAGAGAAAAGCGAACCCGGCAAAGCAACACAGGATATTTACCAGGGACTGCACCATCAGTTTGTTGCCTCAGCTCTGGTGACGCGTGATTGCCACGCTAAAATTCCGGGTAGCCAGGTGGGATGTATGCTGACTAAGCTCACCACCTATCCGCACAGCTGCCGCCCGGAAGATATCGAAGCGACGCTGAAGAAAAACTTAGAGAACTATTTCTATGCCGATGTGCAAGTGTTTGGTGAATATCCGCCGTTGATTCTGCGTGACCTGGCGAGCCGGGATATTCATATCCGGATGGCCTCTGAAGATAAGCAAATCTTAAAAGACTATACGGTGGATTTTGTCTCCTTTAGTTACTATATGTCACTGACAGAATCGACTCAGCCAGATGTCGAGCGTATTCCCGGCAATACTGTGCTCGGTGTCAGAAACCCCTGGTTACCTGCCTCTGAATGGGGCTGGCAGATTGACCCTATTGGGCTGAAAATATCCTTACTCGAGCTCTACGATCGTTACCAGAAGCCATTGTTTATTGTCGAAAATGGTCTGGGTGCAAAAGATGTTGTGGAAAACGATAAGATCCACGACAGTTACCGTATCGACTATTTTCGTGGGCATTTTGAGCAAACGCTGGCAGCAATTAATGAAGGTGTTGAGGTGATGGGCTTTACCACTTGGGGCTGCATCGACATCATCAGTGCAGGCACCTCGCAAATGTCTAAGCGCTACGGCTTTATCTATGTTGATCAGGATGATGAAGGCCATGGCACATTAAAACGCCTCAGAAAAGACTCCTTCTGGTGGTATCAGAAGGTTATCAATAACAATGGCGCAGATATGAGTTAGCCTGGCTATCCGAAGGAATAACCGTGATAACGATAAAAAAATCACTCAATAACAGTATGCTGCTGGTCGACAACGACCAGCAAGAGATGATTCTTTTTGGTAAAGGGATTGGCTTTAACGCCAAGCCCGGGACGCATATTGATATGACTCAGGTAGAGAAAATTTTCCTGCCACTCAGTTCTCCCCAGGGCCGTCATTTTTTATCACTCACGGATACTATTCCTTCGGAATTCTTTGATATCAGCCATGAAGTTCTGGTCCTTGCTCGTAGCGTTTGCGGCGATAAGCTTAATTCAGTATTACTGCTTACGCTTGCCGAGCATCTTCACTTTGCCGTCGAGCGCAGTCGTAAGGGCCAGGCAATCCTGAATAAATTAAGCTGGGAAGTAAAACGTTATTACCCCCAGGAATACAGTATCGGATTACAGGCTCGTACCAAAGCCAATGAGAGATTTAAGGTCGAGTTACCCGAAGATGAAGCGGTGAACATCGCCTTTCATCTGATCAATGCCAGCGGCCAGGTGGAGACAGACAGTTCGGCCCATCAGCAGGTTGAATTAGTTAACCGACTTGCGGCCATTGTGCACTATAAGTTGGCTAAGAATACGGATACTGAATCCGTCAATTACAGACGTTTTATCAATCATTTGCGCTATTTTTCTGAACGTGTTCTGGCGGGTAAAATCGTGATGAGCGAAGAAGAAGATTTTTATCAGGAATTAATGCGCTACCGCCCGGATGCCATGAACGTCGCCTTTGGCATTCGTGACTATGTCCAGGATAAATACCAACTGGCGTTACCGAAAGATGAGCTTACATGGCTGAGTATTCATATCAGTCGCTTGATTGATAAACAGCCCTGAACTGAATAGTAAAAATGAGGCCAAATACTGACCTCATTTTTTAGCTTATTACTCAGTGAATTTAACTCACTTGTTTTTGAACTGAACCGGAAGCCAGATTCCCTTTATGGAAGCTGGCCTGTCTTGGTGAGATACGCGCTACCGCTTCTGCGGAGCAAGAGGCATCAACCAGAACAAAACTCGCATCATCCCCTTTCACCGGCCAGACCTGCTTACCTTTATCATCAAGCGGCAATATATTACCCGTGGCGATAGCTAAAGAGCGTGACAGGGATAGCTCGTCCGGGCGCGTGTAAAGCTGCGCGTAGAGGTTGGCTTTTTCTAGCATGTCCCCTAATCCAAAAGGAGACCAGTGATCTATCACGCTATCCGTTCCGGTCATCACAAATACACCGTTCTGATTCAGCGTTTTTAACGGCATATGCAGCGTGCCAATAGGCACGGTTGAGGCGATAGTGATTTGCTGCTCAGCCAGTTGTTTAGCCATTTTGTCCGCTTCTTCAGGGTTCAACGTAGCTAAGGCGAAGGCATGGCTGATGGTGACTTTGCCGCGTAAACTGCGGTTTTCATCCACGGTTTTAATCATATACTCAACCGCCGCGCGTCCGGCAGGGCTGGTTTCATGAAGATGAATATCCACCCCTTTATTATAATCCAGCGCTATCTGGAACATGGTATCGAGGGATTTTTCCATCGCACCATCGACATTGGTTGGGTCTAACCCGCCCACGTAATGAGCGCCCGCCTGCATCGCTTCGCGCATTAAAGGCTCTGATTTTGACAGCAATAAACCGTGTTGTGGAAAGGCAACAATTTCACAGGTTAAGTCTTGCTGGCGATCGGCCAGGACTTGCTGTAACGCTTCTAAATTCTTTAACCCGGAAACAGGTTCAATATTGCAATGGCTACGCGCAATGGTTGATCCTTTGGATTGGATCAAGTCGATCAACGCATTAGCGCGCTCTTTGGTATAGGGTTGCAGCGCTGGCAACATAGTATGTTCCAGGGCAATCATATCCATAATCGTTTTGCCTTCCCGGGACGCTGGCGCCTGCCATGGGCCACCGTAAAAGGTCTTATCCAAGTGAATATGCATATCACGGAATGCGGGCAGGATTAATTTACCTTGGGCACTGTAAGCATTTAACTGATTATTGGGATGTTGTTTATTGGCTAATACCGCCGCTATTTTACCATCGTTAATTTCGAGTGTATGGAGCGCTGTTTTAGTATTCGTAACCGCTGAGCCACTATAATTAAAACCTGTTTCAAGCAGGGCATCATCAAGATAATAGTGCTTATCAGTCATACGTGAAACGCCGTTATTCTGTAACGGTTTATCCGTCTGCGCGGCGGCAATTCCTGACATTGAGCCCAACAAGGTACAAGCGGCTGCTATTTTTGCGCTGGTTGATAGAAATGCTCTTCTATCAGAGGGTTGTTCTGCTTTCATAGAAACCTCTTGTGATATAACAAAATAATCCACATTGCTTACGAGCAATAGCTAACGAATAGAGAACATCTCTATTATTTGGTTAGTTAATAAAAATAATATTTAAACTGAAAAATATTAACCCTGGATAATATGCGTACCCGTCTCACCTCGTAATGCATGGGTCAGTTTTTCAGGGGTAGTAATAATCACCCGCTTACCACCATTGGCAATAAATGACAGGCTGGCCTCAATTTTTGGCAACATGCTGCCAGCCGGGAAATGGCCTTCTGCCATATAACGCTGCATATCAGTCGTACTGGTTTCACCCAGTGCTTTTTGCTCTGGTTTACCAAAGTTCACACAGACTTTTTCTACACCTGTGGTGATGATTAAAATATCTGCGTTTAACTCTTTGGCAAGTAATGTGGTAGAGAGATCTTTATCAATCACGGCATCAATACTTTGATATCCGCCATTACCGTTACTGGTTACCGGGATACCACCACCGCCTGCCGCCACGACAACAAAGTCATTTTCAGTCAGGGTCCGAATCGCCTTCGACTCAACCACATGTTTTGGCTCAGGAGAGGCAACCACGCGGCGATAGCCACGGCCAGAGTCTTCAATAAAATGCCAGTCCGGGTTCGTGCGTTTAAACTCATCGGCCTGTTCTTGCGTGAAAAAAGCACCAATAGGTTTAGTCGGAGTCGCAAAATTAGGATCGTTTTTATCCACTTCAACCTGTGTTATCACCGTGACAGCCTGGCGATTATATTTCGTCAGCGCATTGGTCAGTGCCTGCTGGACTAAATAACCAATCCCACCTTGCGTATCTGCCACGCAATTGGTCAACGGCGTTAAGGGTAATCCTTCTACCGTATGGGCTATTTCCGCACGACGCAAATCCAGTCCCACTTGAGGGCCGTTACCGTGGGTCAAAACAATATTGTAATTACCTTCAAGCATATCGCTCACCTGGCTTGCGACTTCTTGTACCGCTTTTTCCTGCGCTTCAATCGACTGGCTGTTGTTATCTTTAATAATACTGTTGCCCCCGATGGCAACAACCACGAGTTCTTTCATGTTGTCTATCCTGAAATAGTGTTGTTGATAGTCGGTGGTTTTAAGCCACCGACTATAAGAGACTGGTTGAGTTATGCGGATTTACTGACTTTTTCAGCTTCTGGCTCGACAGATGGCTCACGGCTATCCATAAAATGCTTCACGACAAACAAAGCGGCCATCATCAGATAAGCGTAAACAAACATCAGAGCAGTACCGGTTGCAATACCGACAACCGGCGAGTGAATCACACCAAAGAAGACCAGCAATGCACCCACAGCGGCGGCAATGGCACCACGTAGTGGTTTATTCAGGATAGCGAAGATGGCAATACAGCCCCACAGCATACTGGCTAATGGTGCACCACTACCTAAGTGAACCAGACCCTGGTAATAAACCCCTTTGTGCAGCATCGTTTCAATACCGATAGCACTTGCTGAGGTTCCGGCAGCATTTATCACATTATTAACGATGGTCAGCGCCCAGTTAGCAATCCACGGGAACATACAGATAAAGATAACCGGGACTTCTATTTTTGGTGTTTCCCTCACCACTTGGTTCGCCGTCACGATACCGATGAAGACCAGGATAGGGACAATTGCCGTCATCGGAATGATGGATAGCATAAATGCGCCTAAACCAAACAGCGGTACGACAAACATGGTGATACCGGATGCAAGGGTATAACCGACGCTTGCGCCCATTGCTTTCCAGCCTGCGTGTCCCACATAAACGGTTACCGGGAAGGGATTACCCATGAAGCAGCCAATGGTTGAAGATAAACCGTTAGCCAGCATCACCTTACGGGTGTTGTATTCATCACCTGCGGCGTGAGCACTTTCAATATTTTCCAGGTCAAAGATATAGTTTGCTAAGCCAAGCGGTACCGCAGACGCTAAGTAAGGCAGCGCATGGGGTAAACCTTGCAAGAAACTATCTACGTGAATTCCTGGTGGGTTAAAGCCAAAAGAGCTCATTGAAGCTTTAATCGCTTCCGGGCTTTGTAGTCCAGAGAACCATGCCAGGGCAGTACCCGCAATCAGAAGTAACAGACCGGTTGGAATACGCGCAAAAATAGGCTTTTTACCAAACCAGTTAATAAAGATTAACAGTAAGACGATAAATGATACCGTTGGCGCTTCAAAGGCCTGCAGCATTGGGTTCATCGCCAGTAACAGTAACCCTAACCCTGACAGGCAAGATAACAGTACGGTACGCGGGATCATCTTACGGATAGTATCCCCGAGGAATGAACCACCGACCAGGATCATGGCTTCAACAAAGCACCAGACCAGCGCTATCTGTAGAGCAAACTCTGCGTTTTGCGTGGTCTGATAGACCGGCATAATGACCAGGAAAGTTACGGTAAAAATAGAGGGTGCACTAGGACCTGATGGCAAAGCGGTAACATCACTGCGCCCGGTCTGTTTTATCATTTGCTGGCCAAAATAGGCGTAACAAATACTGGCAAGCAAAACGGTAAAACCAAACGCAGGTGCAATACGTCCGTAAACAATTTCAGTTGGGATCCCAACCACAAAGACCAGCAGTCCCATCATGGTGAGTAAGTTGGTGAGGTTATTGGTCATTAGCCCAAAGTAGGCGGCCAGGTCCCCACGTTTCCATTTGATACTTAATAGACTCATAAGAATGTATCCCCTGAATATGCCTGATACTCATACCGGTCATACTTTGAGCTGCGCCTTAAATTACTTCGTGTCTTTCCCACTTTGCAGGATACGTTCGGCGATATTTAAAGTTACAGTATTCAGTAATAGCGATAAGCGGTCAGGATATCTGTTGCTGTATTGTTATTGCCCAACCGAAGCCGGGCGTTATTTTGTAATTACTGGAAATCAGGCGTATTTTTCCGCGTAAGACAGCATCGCTTTTTCAAAGCAATCAAATGGTGGATGTACGATACCGGCGCCAATCATACCGATACCAGCATCTTTATGAGCAATTGCCGTATTGATGACAGGTAGAATGCCGCTGGCAGCAACCTTGGTGATATCAATGGCGGTTGGAATACCCATAAAACCAAGCAGTGGAATGGTAACGTTCGGGTTTTCACCCAAAGTTATCTCACACATTTTTCTAGAGAAATCAATCGCCTCGTCGACAGTTCCGCCAACCAGAGCAACGATAGCAGGTGCCGTTGCCATCGCAAATCCACCGATCCCGTAGGTTTCAGTAATGGCTGAATCACCAATGTCCAAACCGGAATCTTCTGGCTTATAACCGGCAAACATCGGGCCAATAACCTGCTGAGACGGGCCAACAAACCAATGACCAGGTAAGCCACTGATACGCAAACCAAACTCATAGCCATTACGTGCCATGGTGGTGACAACCGTGCTGTATTCAATACCGTGAGCCGCATCCATCGAGGCTTTACACATCGCCATCCAGGTTGGGCCTGAGAAGTAATCGCTACTGGCGACGAAATCAAAGACTTCTTTTTGCTGGGCAACCGAGAAATCGGTTTGAATAATGCCTGGTGTCAGCGCTTGAATCAGTAATGTGGTACCCGCATTATTACGGTTATGACATTCATCACCCATGTGCAGGGCTTGAGCCAGCATCAAACGCAGGTCAATCTCGCCAATAAATTTCATGGCATCACGCAGCATCGGACCCAATACATCACGCATCCAATTTAAACGGTCTATTACGCTTTGATCATTGGCACCCATGCGCAGAATTTTTGCCATCTGCTCGCTGAGGTTAGTAAATGCAAGGTTACCGTAGGTTTTGTTTTCAACGATATGCATAAACATTGAGGCAGATGTCACGCCTGCCATCGAGCCAACGCAATCATGTTCATGGCAAGGAGAGAAAATAATTTCACCCGATGCGGCAACCCGCTCTGCGTCGGCTAAATCTTTGGCTAAACCTTCAAATACCAGCGCGCCGGTAACGGCACCTTTCATCGCACCGCACATATCTTGCCAGGCAACAGGCGGACCCGCATGCAAGATAGTGTTTTTAGTCATACCAGGAACGACATTAATCGCCTGGTCAAAACCAATCAGTACCGGCTGAGACTGAATAATACGTTCAAGTGCCTGGGCGTTCGCGGCAGTAATTTTTTCTTGTAACGCGGCGTTGCCTTCAATTTTGTCTAAGGCACGAATAACCTGCGGGTTTCCCTGGCCTGGAGGCGTCCAGCTTAAGTGAGTCACTGGCACATGTTGCTTTTTCAGGTCATCGCTGAACATTTCGATGCCAACGTTAATGACATTTAAGGGTTGTTTAAATAATGAAGTCATTATGCTTTCTCTCCTTTCCAGACAAACTCGCGTCCTAATAAACCGGTATTGGTGCTGCTACTTGCCCAAATAACATCAGCATCAGTGAGCATTTTGACCTGCGCCTCTATTGCCGGAGTATCCTGGTCGGTACCCAATACATAACCTAAAATGATCAGTTCACGACCATCTTGCTTAGCGATATTTTTAGCGGCTTTAATAGCGTCAATCATTACGCCAACTGGGTCTTCGTGAGAGCCGAAACCTAATACGAAGTCCATCATGATGACGCCAACTTCAGGATCGCGAGCTTCTTGCAACAAACGTTCAATACGGTTAGTTGGGTCGATCATTGGGTGCGGTTTACCATTGGTAAAATCATCATCACCAAAATCAAGGAAGGTATGAGCAATACTGGTATTGATATCTTTTAAACGATATTCAGGGTTCGGTTGAATATTGCTGTAAACATCATCATATTTCTCAAGAGCAGCGAACATCGCTTCATCACATAATGTGCCGCCACAGAACAGACCACGGATATACTTTTGCTCTGGCGCTAGTTGAGCACGAACTTCTTCAATCAATGGCCAGTTAAGCGAGTGCAGATTTAAATCTTCTTTTTTAACGCCAGTCAGCAATACGGTTTTCAGCGCGGCTTCTTTGGTGTTTCTGGCAAAGGTTAAACCCGGTTTATCTTCAGGCAATGGCTGACTGCCGAGGAAACAGACGACAACAGGCTTCTGACATTTTTCAGCTTGCTCAAGAACCTTTTTGGCAACTTCCGGAGCCGGTGGTTTAGAGATCAGTGCAATGACTTTTGTCTCTTCATCAGCATCGAGCATTTTCAGCGCATCAATCATCATGATGCCACCGATTTTTTCACTCAGATCGCGCCCACCGGTACCAATGAGTTGTGATACACCAGCACCAAACTCATGAATACGGACGCTCAGCTCCTGGCTACCGGTACCTGATGCACCAATAATACCGATGCTTCCGCGGCGTACATTGTTACCAAAACATAATGCAGTGCCGTTGATAATGGCGGTTCCGCAGTCAGGCCCCATCATTAAGAGTCCTTTACTGCTGGCTAATTTTTTCAGCGCTAACTCATCTTCAATAGATACGTTGTCAGAAAACAGCATTACATTAAGATCATTCTCTAATGCCAGACGGGCTTCACGCGCCGCAAACTGGCCATTCACTGAAATAATAGCGAGGTTACTGTCTTGAATATGCGTTTTTGCAGAGTTTATCGTGGCATACTTCGCTTCATGAGAGCCGCCACCTTGATTCTTTTTATTAAATAAATCTTCAATACCGGCTAATATTTCTTCGTTAGCTTCATCACTTGGGCCTTTAATGACGATCATCAAATCACCATTTTTAGCCTCTTCCAGCTCAGGAGTTAATAAACCTAAATTTCTTAATACGCCCTTATTCATCTCTGTTGCCATTGCTACAAACGCTTGTTCAACATTATTGAGTTGATTCGCTTTAGTAGAAATAGACATCAGTGACACAGAATCGAAATAGGTATTCTTTTTTATGACAACTCTAGTCGACATATCTTTCTCCGAAATAATGGGTAAGATACAAAGCATCCCGAATGCCAAATAGCATGTCGCTGCCTGAACTGGACCCGATATTTAAAATATTCAAAAACTGCAAATGAATGTTAGTTTCATCGGCATCAACTAATGACTGGATCAGTTGATGCATATTCTCGCGATACTCATTATCTAAGGCCTTTTTCAGGGTAATAGCACTGACAGGCGTTGTATTTTCAATTCCCTGCATAATTCCCTGATAAAAATCAGGATAAGCCACATTAACCGGATGATTCTTTAAGAGTAAAAAGGCTATCAAGCCAACAAGATAATCATCTCCTGAGGGGGTAAGTCCTATACCTAGCCCAATAAACTGCCTGATGACATCAGCCAGATTTCGATATTGTTTTTTCTCAAGTAAACTCACTACATGACTACGGAGTTGATTTAATTTTTCGCTGGCAGCTAAGTAGAATAAATTATCATCCTGATAATTAAAAAGAGATCCCTTAGCTTCAGTTAAAATAAAATCCAACCTGTCTATCTGTTTCAATAAAAATGACTGATAGTTTTTTTTATTGGTATTGTCATCAGTAAAACTGATAACAGGTTGCTGCCATACTTCACATAATGAAAAAGATAACCAATATTTATCACCAATACTAATCTTGCCATCTGAAATCTGGAAATCATCGCTACGAACAATACTTAAAGCCGATAAATCCTTATTCAATAATCGACAACTATTTGGTGCATTATCTAACTGAGAACTTAATAAAGTAAAAAGCTGATTATCAATGAGAACATTAATGGCTTTATTAAAAACCTGTTCAACTTTCCCTGAGAGCTGCGGCTGATTAAGAAGGTTTAAAAAATGAGTATCAGCCGTTAGCCCGTATAATATTTGCCGATGAGAGGTCGTAGTATTCACAATTTCCCTTACCGGCAATCTATGTCAACGTTTACGCGCCTGCCGCAACAAGCAGCGCTGCGATTTCGGTATAGCCTTTATCCTTTGCCAGCTCCAATGGTTTTTTACCATATTTATCAGTCATATGCGGATTAGCGCCATGTTCTAATAACAGCTTAACGATTTGCTGCTGCTTATCACCGCCGTCATTAAGCACAATCGCTTCCAGCAAAGGTGTCCAGCCGACAAAGTTGGTGTGGTTAACATTTATTTCTGTTTTTTCGAGTAGCTCACGCACGATTTCTACATGACCTTTTTCGCTTGCAGGGGTAATACCTACACCACCGAAACGCGTTAACAGATCTAAATTAGGATTTGCAGGTAACACCAGACGCAGCAAGGTTAAGTCGTTATTCAGACAGCTGAGAAGGAAAGGGTTAAAACAGGTTTGATCTTGTTTATCGATATCCGCGCCGGCATTAATGAGGAATGAGACAGACTCATAGTGTTTGTTCAGACTGGCATTAATTATCGCAGTACGCCCTTGACGATTTGTGACGTTAATATCAACACCGTTATCAAGGCATTCTTTTAATTTTTCTAATTGGCCTTGTTCTGCTGCGGTTAAAAAATCTTGGGCCAGTGTACTGGAAGTCATAACGCTCTCCTGATAACCAACATTAATAAATAAAAATCTAGTAATATTTAATATACCTGAAGCATAGCAATTGAAACTAATAAAAAGAATCCATTTAAATTTAATTCATCAATGAGTCGCTCAATTGTTGAATAAAATTCAATAATCGACCATTTATGTGCGTAAAGGCATTGTTTTTTTACCTCTCGCGGTGATTTTCGGTCATTTATTGAGCGAAATTACAGGCTTGGTTTTATCAGATCGGAAAGCTATGAATGATTCAATCAGATCTGTGATAGAGATCAAATTCATAGTTTAAAGAATGTTAATATTGTAAACTATTTGTGCGCAAAAGATGGGTTTTTTCCTCTTCCTTATAGAGGAAAAATCAAGTAAATAAGTCATATCAATTACTTATAACACAATGGATTTGTTACAAGGTTGCATATATGTTACATAAAAGAAAAAGAAAAATTAATCATTTTGTGTAGATTAGCATTTCCGTTAACTTACAAAAGAAGATTAAAAATCATACAAACCCTTATGCTGTTGAATTGTATTCACATATATACCCTGGACGGTTGCCGGACTAGGATATTGCTGAATTTTGCTGTAGCAGCTTGAATAATTGTTCATACATCTCCAAAATCATTTAAGTTGCTTATTTTCTTGCTACTCAACTGGAAAAATATCCATGAATTCTATTTTTACCGAAGAAAACTTACTGACTTACACTACTGCGGCTAAATTAGCCAGTTTTAGTAAAGCAGCGGAAGAATTGGGTATTACTACTTCAGCGGTAAGCTATACAATAAAACGCATAGAAACTTATCTTGATGTCGCACTGTTTATACGTGACACACGTAATATCGAACTTACAGAAGCAGGTTATTATTTTTATCGTAAAGCGACAGATTTATTAAATAACTTCCATCTGATCAAGAAAGGAATTTATTCTATTGAGCAAGGCATTGAAGCTCGCGTACGTATTTGTATCAATCAATTATTATATACGCCCTATCACACTGCTAAATTACTACAAATACTCAAAACACAATTTCCAACCTGCCAGATAACAGTAACAACTGAAGTATACAATGGAGTGTGGGATGCAATTATTAATAATATGTCCGATATTGCCATCGGAGCACCCGGCACTTTGATGGACGGTGGTGGCATTGACTATACAGAGATTGGCGCTATTCACTGGGAATTTGCTATCGCCTCAACACATCCACTGGTATTAATGCCTGAGCCGATTGCGGAAAGCCAGCTACGACTCTATCCCAATATTATGGTGGAAGATACGGCTCATACTATAAATAAACGTATTGGCTGGTTGCTACATGGTCAGGAAGCCATTCAAGTGCCTGATTTCAATACTAAATGTCAGTGTCAGATTTTGGGCGAGGGCATTGGTTTTCTTCCTGATTATTTAATAAAAGAGCACGTAAAAAATGGTTTATTGGTGATAAAAAAAATTCAAAACCCAAGACAGGATTCTCATCTTCTATTAGCAACCCAACACTCCGCTACAGGTCTGGTTACCCAGTGGATACGTAGAGAGTTTGTTGATAACGGAATTTTAGCTAAATTATACAGTGACATCCTCAAGCCAATTAGTTAAAAATATCAATTTGTTAAAGAATAGATAACGCCTCAATTTGAAAAATTAAAGGGGCATGACTGGCTAATATATGAGCAACATTGCAGGTGGAGTATTTCTTTTTCCATACACGGGAATATTCAGTCCTGAATAAAGAATTATCCTGGGTTTTATTTATAAGAAAATTCGCTATTTTTACTGTTTTAATGGCAAGCCGTTCTGGAAAAATGATAATAACGAAACTCAAGAAGTAAAACTAGCAACCAAACTGACTAAAAAGCGCCATAGATAACCGTAAAACTGTCTATTCGAGATAAAAAATCACCTACAAAAAACTCACTCTGGTCATTATTCACATAAGACCTATCCAATTGAATTATATATAATAATAAACATTCCCGTGCCGAAAAAATCACCTTCTTCTTTTAATCCGCATGAAACTCCCCTGGAAAGTGTGGAGTCATTCGTGGTTTTTAAACCATTTTTCCCTAAATTCATTTTTTTTTAGTCGTTTTTCTACTATAGTCATAGTTTACTTTAAAATCATTCAGGTCCATGGAAAAATGAAAAAAAACACCACGTTAGCATTAATTTGCGCTTCTCTTTTTTTAGTTCAGGGCTGTGCTAATGTTAAGAAAACAGATGATTCTGCGAATAAAAGCAAACCCGTTCAAAATAATCAGCCAGTTCAAGCTTCTCAGCCAGTGCAAACAGCACAGTTAACTGCGTTGCAAAGGTGCCTTAATGATGCAGGTACGTTAATTAAATTAGATAAGAAATATCAAAAAAATTACAATGAACTATATATTTTAATTAACGATGCGAAGCTTTATGCATCATTATCTAGCGAAACATCTGAAAATGTGAAAGCGACTATCGCGCCACTGTTTGAATATGAGATTAATAATAAATGTAATGATATATCTCAACAACTGATTGATGCGTTTAAATATAAAATCAAGCAGAACTCAATGATAAACGGTAATTCATGATGAAACCTGTTGGAATTCCATTCCGCCATTTTGCTTTAAAAAGAAGTGTTAAGGCACTTTTTTTTTGTTCCCTGATTGTTCCAAATATAGCTATCGCTAATAGCGAGGGCTTTCTTGACGACATATCAAAACTGGAAGTGAAACAGCACCCTCTTAACCAAGAGGCGAGTGGAACGAAAACATATCAGAGTAATTCCCAGCTTGCGGCAGCCGCCGCACAGCAGAAACTGGAAGAAACGACGCGTAGACTTTCAGCTCAAATCGCCACGTTAAAACAGCAACAGCTTAACGAAAAAAATACCGCCAATGCCCTGAGAAAACAGAATGCTGAACTTACAGCGGCGGCGGCGGCGGCACAGAAAAAGCTCGATGAGACTATCCGCACACTCTCAGCTCAAATAGTGAGTCTGCAGCAACAAAGCGGTGGCCAGGATACCAGTGTACTTAATCAAAAGAATGCTGAACTTACCACCTCTCTGACAGCCGCACAGAAAGCACTGGATGAAACGACTCGAACACTTTCAGCTCAAATTGCCAGTCTCAAGCAGCAAAACGCACAGTTGCAGGCCGGTGAGAAAGAATCTGTTGTCGCTCTGAATAAGAAGAATGCTGACCTGACTGCTGCTGCAACTGCCGCGACAGCTGCTCAGAAAAAGCAGGACGATGCCGCCAAAGCGCTGACCGCTGAGATTGCCAGCCTGAAGCAGCAAAACGCACAGTTGCAGGCCGGTGAGAAAGAATCCGTTGTTGCTCTGAATAAGAAGAATGCTGACCTGACTGCTGCCGTGACGTCAGCTACCGCCGCTCAGAAAAAGCAGGATGATGCCGCCAAAGCGCTGACCGCTGAGATTGCCAGTCTGAAGCAGCAAAACGCACAGTTGCAGGCCGGTGAGAAAGAATCCGTTGTTGCTCTGAATAAGAAGAATGCTGACCTGACTGCTGCCGTGACGTCAGCTACCGCCGCTCAGAAAAAGCAGGATGACGCCGCCAAAGCGTTGGCCGCTGAAATCGCCAGCCTGAAGCAGCAAAACGCGCAGTTGCAGGCCGGTGAGAAAGAATCTGTTGTTGCTCTGACCAAAAAGAATGCTGACCTGACTGCTGCCGCGACAGCAGCTCAGAAAAAGCAGGATGACGCCGCTAAAACGCTGGCCGCTGAAATCGCCAGCCTGAAGCAGCAAAACGCGCAGTTGCAGGCCGGTGAGAAAGAATCTGTTGTCGCCCTGAACAAGAAGAATGCTGACCTGACTGCTGCCGTGACGTCAGCTACCGCCGCTCAGAAAAAGCAGGACGATGCCGCTAAAGCGCTGACTGCTGAGATTGCCAGCCTGAAGCAGCAAAACGCGCAGTTGCAGGCCGGTGAGAAAGAATCCGTTGTTGCTCTGAATAAGAAGAATGCTGACCTGACTGCTGCTGCGACTGCCGCGACAGCAGCTCAGAAAAAGCAGGATGACGCCGCTAAAGCGCTGGCCGCTGAGATTGCCAGCCTGAAACAGCAGAATGCAGAACAAGCAAGCGCTGCTGCAGCTGAGCAAAAAGTACAGAATGATGCGACCACCATCCTGGCTTCTGAAATCGTTAGTCTGAAACAACAGAATGCTCAGTTACAGACTGGTGAAAAAGAGTCCGTTGCTGCTCTGAACAAGAAAAATGCTGACCTGACTGCCGCTGTAGCGACCGCCACCGCAGCACAGCAGAAACAGGATGATGCCGCCAAGGCACTGGCTGCTGAAATTGCTGATCTGAAACAGCTGAATACGCAGTTGCAAGCCGGTGAAAAAGAGTCCGTTGCTGCTCTGAACAAGAAAAATGCTGACCTGACTGCCGCTGTGGCGACCGCCACCGCAGCACAGCAGAAACAGGACGATGCTGCCAAAGCGCTGACCGCTGAAATCGCCAGCCTGAAAAAGCAGAACGCAGATCTCACCGCGGCGACACAGAAAACGCTGGATGAGAATGCCAGAACCCTTTCTGAACAAGTCGCCGCGTTGAATAAAAAGAATATCGACCAGCTGGCTACCACTACCGCCGCTCAGAAAAAGCAGGACGATGCCGCCAAGGCTCTGGCCACTGAAATTGCTGACCTGAAACAGCAGAACACGCAATTGCAGGCCGGTGAAAAAGAGTCCGTCGCTGCTCTGAATAAGAAAAATGCCGACCTGATTACCGCGGCTACCGCAGCACAGCAGAAGCAGGATGATGCCGCCAAGGCACTAGCTGCTGAAATTGCTGATCTGAAACAGCTGAATACGCAGTTGCAAGCCGGTGAAAAAGAGTCCGTTGCTGCTCTGAACAAGAAAAATGCTGACCTGACTGCCGCTGTGGCGACCGCCACCGTAGCACAGCAGAAACAGGACGATGCTGCCAAAGCGCTGACCGCTGAAATCACCAGCCTGAAAAAGCAGAATGCAGATCTCACCGCGGCGACACAGAAAACGCTGGATGAGAATGCCAGAACCCTTTCTGAACAAGTCGCCGCATTGAATAAAAAGAATATCGACCAGCTGGCTACCGCTACCGCCGCTCAGAAAAAGCAGGACGATGCTGCCAAAGCGCTGACCGCTGAAATCGCCAGCCTGAAAAAGCAGAACGCAGATCTCACCGCGGCGACACAGAAAACGCTGGATGAAAATGCCAGAGCGCTTTCCGAACAAGTTGCAGCGCTAAATAAAAAGAATATCGACCAGCTGGCTACCTCTGCTGCCGCACAGAAAAAACAGGACGATGCCGCCAAGGCTCTGGCTGCTGAAATTGCTGACCTGAAACAGCAGAACACGCAGTTACAGACTGATGGAAAAGAAACGGCTGCGGCTCTGAATAAGAAGAATGCCGACCTGATTGCCGCGGCTACCGCAGCACAGCAGAAACAGGATGATGCCGCCAAGGCACTGGCTGCTGAAATTGCTGATCTGAAACAGCTGAATACGCAGTTGCAAGCCGGTGAAAAAGAGTCCGTTGCTGCTCTGAACAAGAAAAATGCTGACCTGACTACCGCCGCTGCCGCTCAGAAAAAGCAGGACGATGCCGCCAAAGCACTGACCGCTGAAATCGCTAATCTGAAACAGCAGAATACGCAGTTGCAGGCCGTTGAGAAAGAAACCGTGGCGGCTCTGAATAAGAAGAATGCTGAGCTGACTGCTGCAATGACCTCCGCTAATACAGCTCAGAGAAAACAGGACGATGCCGCCAAAGCACTGACCGCCGAAATCGCTAATCTGAAACAGCAGAATACGCAGTTGCAGGCCGGTGAGAAAGAAACCGTGGCGGCTCTGAATAAGAAGAATGCCGACCAGTTGGCTACCGCTGCCGCCGCTCAGCAAAAGCAGGATCAGGCGGCCAAAGCGCTGACCGCTGAAATCGCCAGCCTGAAAAAGCAGAACGCAGACCTCACCGCAGCAACACAAAAAACGCTGGATGAAAATGCCAGAGCGCTTTCCGAACAAGTTGCAGCGCTAAATAAAAAGAATATCGACCAGCTGGCTACCTCTGCTGCCGCACAGAAAAAACAGGACGATGCCGCCAAGGCTCTGGCTGCTGAAATTGCTGACCTGAAACAGCAGAACACGCAGTTACAGACTGATGGAAAAGAAACGGCTGCGGCTCTGAATAAGAAGAATGCCGACCTGATTGCCGCGGCTACCGCAGCACAGCAGAAACAGGATGATGCCGCCAAGGCACTGGCTGCTGAAATTGCTGATCTGAAACAGCTGAATACGCAGTTGCAAGCCGGTGAAAAAGAGTCCGTTGCTGCTCTGAACAAGAAAAATGCTGACCTGACTGCCGCTGTGGCGACCGCCACCGCAGCACAGCAGAAACAGGACGATGCTGCCAAAGCGCTGACCGCTGAAATCGCCAGCCTGAAAAAGCAGAACGCAGATCTCACCGCGGCGACACAGAAAACGCTGGATGAAAATGCCAGAGCGCTTTCCGAACAAGTAGCCGCGCTCAATAAAAAGAATATCGATCAGCTGGCAACCGCTGCCGCAGCTCAGAAAAAGCAGGACGATGCCGCCAAAGCACTGACCGCTGAAATCGCTAATCTGAAACAGCAGAATACGCAGTTGCAGGCCGTTGAGAAAGAAACCGTGGCGGCTCTGAATAAGAAGAATGCTGAGCTGACTGCTGCAATGACCTCCGCTAATACAGCTCAGAGAAAACAGGACGATGCCGCCAAAGCACTGACCGCCGAAATCGCTAATCTGAAACAGCAGAATACGCAGTTGCAGGCCGGTGAGAAAGAAACCGTGGCGGCTCTGAATAAGAAGAATGCCGACCAGCTGGCTACCGCTGCCGCCGCTCAGCAAAAGCAGGATCAGGCGGCCAAAGCGCTGACCGCTGAAATCGCCAGCCTGAAAAAGCAGAACGCAGACCTCACCGCAGCAACACAAAAAACGCTGGATGAAAATGCCAGAGCGCTTTCCGAACAAGTAGCCGCGCTCAATAAAAAGAATATCGATCAGCTGGCAACCGCTGCCGCCGCTCAGAAAAAGCAGGACGATGCCGCCAAAGCACTGACCGCTGAAATTGCTAACCTGAAACAGCAGAACACGCAGTTACAGACTGATGGAAAAGAAACGGCTGCAACTCTGAATAAGAAAAATACGGATCTGACAATAGCAGCTACCGCTGTACAGAAAAAACTGGATGAAGATACCCGGGCGCTTTCAGAGCAGCTCGCCGCCCTTAATAAAAAGAATAGCGACCTGACTACAACAGCGACTGCCGAGCAGAAAAAACAGGATGAGGCAGCTAAAGCCCTGATAGCTGAAATAGCCGGTCTGAAACAGTTGAATACTCAGCAGCAAGTGAGCGAGAAAGAGACAGTTACAGCTCTGAATAAAAAGAATACCGAACTGACAGCTGAACAGAAGAAACTGAACGAATCGATTACTAAATTAAATGAAGAGAGTAAAAAATTACAAGCAACGATTGATAGCCTGTCATTAAATGATAAAAAAGTTAATATAAAAGATACAACGGATAGAAACTCTTATGCACTGGGGGTGTTTTATCTGAATCAAGCCTTGTTTGAGGCAAACAAAATGGCCTCAAATAATATCAAAATTAATCCTGATTCACTCGCTTTAGGCTTTAGCGATGCTTATCGTAATCAGCTGAAAATAAAAACCGGCGAGGTAGAAAAAATTGTCAGCAATCTCAATGAGCAATTCACATCAAAAATACGTGTCGTTGAAGATAAATTAAAAGATAAAATAAAGAATAAAAATGCTGAGATGCTATCAAATGGTTCATATTTCGTAGTCGATAAAAAAGGCAAAGGGAAATATACTCAAGGTGATGTTGTATTATTCAACGTTTATGAGAAAAAGCTCAATGGAAAACCAATACTGAATACAATGAATTCACGTATTCAGTATAATAATGAAACTGATCCTTTCATGAAAAAAATTATCAGCTCAGGTGGTAAAGGTGGCATGGTTACCATTTATGGCAAAGTTGAGAACTTATATGATGAAATACCGCCAGAAGTTAAAGGGGATGAAATTATTTCTCTGACTTTTGAGATGCATCCATAAGCTCAATACTCTTCCGGTTAACGATATCTTCTATCGTTAACCGGAATGATTCTCACAGAATTTAAAACCACGCATATCACCACAAAAAAACATCACTTCATTTAAATTTTATAGATAAATTCAAATATATTATAGGTTACATTTAAACACCTATTGAGTTACATTATTTACATAACTTAAGCTTATGTATTTTTATATTATAATGTGTAAGTTATGTTTTATAAAAACAGATTCCAAGCTAGTATTAAATCTCTGGCTTAGTCACACATGTTAATTGTGTAACTGATGATGAATAGCAAAACCTCAGTGTTCGCTTACCACTCTGCTCCATAAAAAGCATAATTTTTACTTCACATAATATGATTGAATAACGGAGTATTTATGAAACTGAAACCTCTTATGGCAGCAGTAATTACCCTTTCGTCTATGATGGCTTTTACCGCTCAGGCTGCTACCACAGCAAGCGCTGCTGCAACGACCGCCGCTGAGAAAAAGGTCAATGATTACGAAGCCGTAATGATTGATAAAGTATGGGTAACAACGAAAGCGCTGGACCAGGATAAAAAAGACGTCTCACCTAAAAATGAGCAGGTCGCTAACTACTTTGGCCTCGCCGAGTATTATCCGAACGGAACCTTCAAAATGACAACGCTTGAAGGCGCACCGAAAATGCAAGGTGACTGGTCTTTTGATTCTGAAGGCAAAACCCGTTCACTGACTGCAAAAAATGATAAGGGTGATGTACTCTTTACCCGTGTCGTTGAAAATATCACCGTAACTCCTGATGAGTATACTTACCGTATTTATCCATCTCAGGATGATAAATCAAAGTACTTTGATATCGTTCACGAAGTAAAAAAATAATCCAATAGCCTCCCCATCAGTACCCCACCAGCAGGTGGGGAGGCTTATCTACTATCCTTCGTTATTCTCCCCGATATATCAGAAATCCATTTTCATCGTAAGCTGTACTTCACGCGGATCGCCAATTTGATTGGACAGATTATTACTGGCAATCGATGAGGTGTAATAAGTTTTATCAAAAAGATTTTTGACATTAACCTGTAATGTGACCGGATATTGCAGCTTCATTTTGTAAGCAGCAAATGCATCGGCAACAAAATATCCTGGTAAATAATAGGATGCATTATTATTACCAGAACGGCGACTGACACCATGACCACCGCCACCCAGCGTCAAGGTATTCCCCATAAAGGCATTCTGAATATCATAAGTCAGGAATACAGAGCCGGTATGACGCGGAACATTTGGCAGAGGTTTTCCTTTGTAGTCAGGGTCCTCAGTGACTTTCGCAGCTGTATAACCATAGCTGGCAATGATATTAGTATTCGTGGTTAATGCACCTGCGACATCGAATTCCACCCCCTGGGAGCGGACCCGACCTGCAGTTTTTGCCACCGTTTCACCACCAATAGTTTCGTTATAAAGCACATTACGCTTATCAATATCAAACAGTGATAAGTTGGCCGTAATACCGTCGAACAAATCAAATTTCGCGCCAACTTCATAAGCAGTAGAAGTCTCTGGCGGTAGAGCACCGATATAATTAGCTATCGAGTATTGCGGCATAAAGGAGCGTGAAACGTTACCGAACAACGAAACATTTGGCGTCAGTTTGTAGACTAAACCAAATTTTGGTACCCACTGCCTATCGGTACTGTCAGTATTAGTCCTGAATGGACGGCCTTTTCCCGCATATTCGGTATAGTACTGATAGCGCATCCCGGCAACGGCAATCCACTGATCGGTCAGATAGAGCGCATCTTGCACATAAGCAGAGTAACTCTCTTGTTTAATCGTCTGGTCACTGTCGGAGTCAGAAACACTGGTACATTCCCCCAGAGTGCCATAGACCGGATTATAGATATTGAACCCTTTCACGTTCTTACAGCGGATCATATCGGTACGAAGTAAGTCATAGTTCTCATATGAAATACCCGTCAGGATCTCATTATAAAACCCACCAATCAGTACATTACCTTGTAAATCAGCACGCGTGGCATGCATACGCTGGGTTGAGCCTTGTGTCGCATCCACACGACGGGTTAAATCACCGGTTTTAGCATCATAGGCCATGACTCTGGCCTGATTATCGTTATATTTATCCTGGCTATAGCTATAGTCAAACTTTGCCGTCCAGGCGGTGTTAATACGATATTCGCTATTCAGCTGGACTAAATCAGACTCACCCTCGGTGATATTAAATTTCTCATCAAAGCGTGTTTTCCTGTCGACATTAACCGGCTGACCGGTTTCGGTATCGAAAATAGTGCCGCGATCGAACGGCGATTTATAATCACGATGCATATAGAGCACATTAACGGTGCTATTTTCCCCAAACCATGTCACAGACGGGGAAATAAAGGTGCTCCGTTTTATTCCAAAGCTGCGCCAGTAATCCTCATCCTGATATTCGCCAATAATCCGATAAGCCAACGGGGTGTCGGCTATAGGACCCGTGACATCAAACTTACCGCTTCCGCCACCAAAGCTGGTTGACGTCGCAGACAGAGAACCACCGAACTCTCGTTCAGGACGTTTAGTCACAACGTTAATCAAACCGCCGGGGTCAAGAATGCCGTACAAAGTAGAGGCCGGGCCTTTGAGTACTTCAACCCGGGAGGTTGCCGCGTTGAAACTGCGTGGCAGTACCGTTTTTAAACCGTTGGTCATCACTGAACCATCGCGGTTTGAACCAAAACCACGACGAACAAATGCATCCTGAGTTGCACCCAGGGTATTGGTTTGCACCACATTACTGACGTTATATAAAGCTTCATCAAGTGTGGTCGAATGCTGGTCTTCCAGGACTTTATCACTGACCGTATTAACCACTTGCGGAATATCGAGCAGTGGCATAGTCGTCAGCGTCGCGGTAGATGATTTAAGCGGCTGATAGCCAGAGGTCACTGCCTGATCGGCACTCGCTCCATTAGCAACAACCGTAATTGTATCCGCTTCTTTCGCTGATTTTTGTTCTTTTTCCGCTGCATTAACAGCGGGTATGACGGTGACACCTAAAAACAGAGCGGAGAATAATGCCCGCCCTTTCATCCCAGAAAAATAAGGAGTTAACTTTGCCATCTGATATTTATTCCGCAAAAAATACCCTGCCCAGAAATGAGAAGAAAGCAGGTTTATCCTGCTGACTACCCTGCCAGCCTGGCATACCGTTATGCGTATTTTAGCACCATAAACGCTGCCAGACATGTAATTGAGAATCATTCAATCACTGGCGTTTGTAGTAGTAAATGAAATATTTATAAATAAACTACAGTAATTCCACTAAAATAAACCTTATTTTTTTTGCGGGAAAATGGTCATTAAATACATATAATTCATATAGTTAAACATATAAATCAAATTATATAGCACGAAGGGTTTTTAGCTAAAAAACGATGTAACTACAGCATACAAGTGCTTGACTACTACATCGCTACTCAGCAAGATCATAAAGAGAATGAGTTTTATTTTTATTCAAACATTTATGTACGCTGACTTGATTAAATAGCTACAGCGTAGGAGTGAACATGCCACAGCCTGTGGAAAATATCGCTAACAGTACTGCCATTGAACTGAGACAGCTCTCTGCGGGTTATCGTCATCATATCGTGGCTGAAAATGTGAGCCTGAACATTCCGCACGGAAAAATGACCGTACTGGTCGGCGCTAATGGCTGTGGCAAATCAACATTATTAAGTACGATGGCCCGGATGCTAAAGCCACTCGGAGGTAGCGTCTTGCTTGATGGAAAAGCTATCCACCAGCAACCGACGAAAGCGGTCTCCCGGCAACTGGGTATTCTGCCGCAATCACCGCTGGTTCCCGAAGGGCTGACCGTTTTTGAACTGGTATCACGCGGACGCTTCCCCTGGCAGAATTTTCTCCAGCAATGGAGCGATGAAGATGAACGTGCAGTCGAGCAAGCCTTACAGTTAACCGGCACTACAGAGTTTGCTCATCTGCCCGTTGATAGCCTGTCTGGCGGGCAGCGTCAGCGCTGCTGGATAGCCATGGCACTGGCTCAGCAGACCCCTACTATTCTACTGGATGAGCCCACGACATTCCTCGACCTGCGATATCAGGTGGAAATTCTCGAACTTCTCCACTCACTGACTCGTCATCATGGTCGTACCGTAATTGTAGTACTGCACGACCTCAACTTTGCTATTAACTATGGCGATATGCTGGTCTTTCTCAAGCAAGGTCAGGTACAAGGGATTATTCATGATGGCGAAAACTGTACCCCGGAACTGATTAAAACAGTATTCGATGTTGACGTTCAGATGTCGATTAATCCACTGACTGGAAAATCCTTTGTTCTGCCATTTCCTGCCACCATAGGGCAAAACTGATGTCAGCCATGGCAATGATTTCAGGCTCTCGTCGTCGGTTTACTCTGGCACTCCCCATTTCGTTACTATTAGTGGGCGTTCTGGCGGTATTGCATCTGGGTATTGGTGCCCGGACTATTGGTCCACAGACCGTCATCCAGGCACTGTTCCACTTTGATGTGAAAAACTTTGATCATCGTATTATTGTCTCCCTGCGATTATTGCGACTAACCGCAGCCTTGCTGGTCGGAGCGGCTCTGGGCGTCGCCGGGGTTTTATTACAGGCACTGATTCGTAACCCATTGGGTGAACCGCATATTCTTGGACTGAATGCCGGGGCGGCATTTGCAGTCGTAACCTGTACCGCTCTCGGATTCACCTCAATCAGCCAGCCATTAATTGCCGCTGGCGGCGGAGGAGTACTGTTCACTCTGGTTATCGCCCTGTCTTCTGCCGGACGCGGAGGTTTAACTCCCCTTAAAGTGATGCTCTGCGGCGTAGCTCTCTCAGCAATGGTTTCTTCGCTCACCGCTGCCATTCTTATTCTTGATGAGCAGACCTTACTGGCAATGCGAACCTGGCTGGTGGGTGATTTGGCCGGGATCCGCTGGGAGATGCTGCATCATGCGCTGATCCCGCTGATCGTTGGACTGGTACTCGCTATATCGATTGCTCCGTCGATGAATATTCTGGCTCTCGGTGACAATATGGCCCGAGGGCTCGGGGTTAATCTCCTGCGGGTCCGCTTAATTGCTATGGTGTCGATTGCGTTGCTCTGTGGTGTCGCCGTTTCTATCGTCGGGCCATTAGGATTTATTGGTCTGTTGATACCCAATATTATACGCCGCCTGGTGACGGATGATATTCGTCTGATGCTCCCTCTCGCCGCTTTGCTGGGGGCTGCTGTCTTATTACTGGCCGATATTATTGCGCGCTTATTGCTCGCCCCACAGGAGCTGGCAACCGGTATTATGACCGCCCTGATTGGTGCTCCGGTATTTGTGTTTATTGCCTCAAGGTTCTTAAAATGAGCCGTTCTATGTCTCGTTCCGGGCTACGTTCCCTGCGGGTAGGGAACATCTCACGTATCATCCGTCCTAAAACCATTATCTACAGTCTCGGGCTGGTATTTATTATCCTCGCCCTACTGGTCTTTGGAATATTACAAGGCTCACTCGAAATTCCAACGTCGGATATTGGCCGGGCACTTTTTTATCCTCAGACGCTGAGCGCAGAACAGCACTATGTGGTGTGGGATGTTCGTCTGCCACGCCTGCTAATGGCGTTGCTGTGCGGGGGAATGCTGGGTCTGGCCGGGGCGGCAATGCAGTCGATTACGCGTAATGGCCTGGCAGATCCCGGCCTGATTGGCGTCAAAGAGGGCTGTAGCGTTGTGGTACTGACGCTTATTCTGCTTTTCCCCAGTATCGGTCTGGTGTGGCGACCGCTGGCAGGGGTGGTAGGTGGAACCCTGGTGGCGCTGTTAGTTGTTGTGCTGGCACGAGATTTCTCCCGGCCGCGTTTTGTCCTGATTGGTATTGGCGTTTCATGGTTCTTTGCCGCCGGTATCGGTATTTTTATGACCACGGCGGATGTCCGTAATGTCCAGACTGCCCTGGTCTGGATGTCAGGGAGTTTACATGCCGCTACCTGGCCGCTACTACTGGTCGCGCTTATCTGGCTATTACCTGCCGCGATACTGTTATTTATGACCGCCAGAGCCTCAGATATCGCCTTGTTGGGAAACCATACCGCAACCGGATTAGGGGTGCATCTGCCAAAGCTCGCCCTGTTGCGATTTATGGCACCGGTATTTCTTACCGCAGCCAGCGTTTCTTGTGTCGGTAGTCTCGGGTTTGTCGGCCTGATGGCTCCGCATATGGCGCGTTTCTGGCTGCGAGGGGGGCAAATGGCTTTATTGTGGGGTAGTGCCTTATTAGGTGCCTTACTGGTATTAGTGACCGATACTCTGGGTCGTCTGGCCTTTGCCCCGTTACAAATTCCAGCCGGTATCGTCATTGCGCTGGTTGGCGGGCCCTTTTTTCTTCTGCTGCTCTGGCGTCGCCGGGACCGGTTATAATTTATAGAGGTCGTATGCGTTTACTGTTTTCATTGTTATTACTGGTGGGGTTTTCAGCTCAGGCGGCAGGTACTACACAGTCGTTTACTGACGATCTTGAACGCGTAGTAGAAGTGCCGCTACATCCACAACGTATTGTGTCATTACACGATCTCGATATCACTATTCCGTTAATTGAACTCGGTGTGCCCCCTGTGGCTAGCCACGGCAGAACACGTCCTGACGGTAGCCATTTTATCCGCTCCGGTGCACTACTGACCGGCATTGACTTTGATAATTCAAACATCAAATTTATCGGTACTGCTGATATTGATATTGAAGCAATTGTAGCTGCAAAACCCGATTTAATTATTACTCAGCCAGGACGCGGTACGCCAATAGAGCAATTAGAAAAAATAGCCCCAACGGTCAGCATTGATCATCTCGATGGTGGCGCACCGCAAATCTACCGCAAGTTAGCTCAACTCACCGGAACCGAAGCGCGCTATGCCATTCTCGAACGCCGCTATCAGGAAGAGATAGCTCAAATAAAGCGGATGATAGACACCCGGAATATTACTGTGTCAGTGATTCAGGCGAACCAGGGAAAGATTAATGCACTCCATACCTATCACTCCCTGGGTCGAGTATTGCGTGACGCAGGTTTTAAATTCCCACCGCTGATTGACAGTATTCCCGAAGGGAAGCGTATTGACGTCAGCGCCGAGCGGCTGCCAGAGATGGACGCTGATTTTGTCTTCACCACCTGGCGCGGTGATACCGGCGGCAAACCACAGGATGAAATGGCGGCAATGGATGCGGTATTACCTGGCTGGTGTGAATTTCTCACCGCCTGTCAGAAGGGGCACTATATTTTACTCTCACGCGAAGAGGCGATTTCTAACTCTTATGCCTCACTTAGTTTGATGTCAGCTCAAGTACAAACACATATCGCCGGACGGCTACTGCCGGAAGTGAAATAGCCATGCTGACTGCTAAAAAAGTAAAAAATCGCATAGACGTCTACGGGGATCGCTTTCGTGCCCGATCCTCTACCCTTTCGCCACGGATGCAAACCGTTGCTCGTTATATTAACGAAAATAGAGAAGTGGTACTGGAGTTTACAGCGATAGAAATTGCCGCTGCCACACAGACCTCGGACGCAACGGTAGTTCGGGCCATTCAGGCATTAGGTTTTGCCGGCTTACGGGATTTAAAACAAACCATGGAACAGTGGTTTGGCCCGGGCATCAACTCAGAAGATAAGATGACCACCACGGTTAATTCATTGACCTGTGATGTGAATTCGAGCATTGATTTTGTCTTACAAGGCCATCAGCACACCTGTGAAGTTCTCTCGACCCCGGCTAATCGCTATGCCATTGCCCAGGCAGTCGCTACCCTGGTCGAAGCCCGTCAGGTAGGTATTTTTGGTATTGGTGCATCCGGGGTTCTGGCTGACTATTCAGCACGGTTATTCAGCCGAATTGGCTTACCTTCTGTTGCCTTTAACCGTACCGGAATGAGTCTGGCCGAACAGCTGATTGCGATGCAACGCGGGGATGTTCTTATCATGATGGCGCAGAAATCAGCCCATCGCGAAGGGCTGACAACGATACGCGAAGCTAAACGGTTAGGCATTCCGGTAATTTTAATGACCAATGCGCTTGGCTCCCGTTTCAGTAAAGAAGCCGATATCGTCATTAATGTTCCGCGCGGTGGCGAGAATGGCAAAATGCCCCTGCACAGCGCGGTATTAGTCTGCCTGGAGATGATGGTGCTATCCGTTGCTTCTACCGCCCCACAACGCTCGATTAAATCCGTGAAACGGATCAATGACCTCTATCGGGGAATTGGCCGCACGGCCAAGAAATAAGCCGGATGATAGATCTGTGGAGTTTGTCCTGAATAGCCCCCGCAGTCATATGAATACTGTGGAGCCTTGTCTTCGACAGTGAACCATAAAATATTTTATCGGCTTACTTTCACTCTTTCCGCAGTTCAACCGCTTTCTTAATATAAGGTTCGAGCAATTTTGCCACTGCGGCAAAAACGGGTACGACCACCGAATTACCAAACTGCCGATAGGCTTGTGTATCAGAGACTGGAATACGGAATTGATTCTCACCCGGTTGTTCAAAGCCCATTAAGCGAGCGCATTCACGGGGAGTTAAGCGTCTTGGACGCCGAGCGAGGTTATCCGGATGGTGAAAATCACTTTCTCCCAGTTCTTTATCCCAGCCCCTGTCGATTAATATTTCTGAGCCATCTTTGTGATAACGGGCAGACAGTGTCCTGGCCACCACCTGTGGATTATCAGGCGATACCAGGCCGAAACCAAAGCCATTTCCTTTAGCCTTGTGTTTTTTGGCGTAATAATAGAGATATTCCCACAGTTTCACCGTCAGGATGTATTTCTCATTTACCTGACTATCCAGCAGCTGTTTCAGTGTCGGACGATGTTTCGGGTAGTAACGATGAATGTCCTGCAAGGTGAAGTTCTCTGCCAGCTTCAGGTCCCGGCGGAAGCCAACCAGCACGATACGTTCCCGATGCTGGGGTAAGAAAGGTTTACCGTCGATAACTTTTGGATCAGCGGCTCCATCAAGCTGCGTATCGGCAACCTCATAGCCAAGTTCATCCAGCGTTTGCTGAATAATTTTAAAGGTTTTGCCTTTATCGTGGCTTTTTAGGTTCTTCACATTTTCAAGTACAAAAATGGCGGGCTTTTTAACAGCAATAATACGTGCAACATCGAAAAACAGTGTCCCCTGGGTATCACATTCAAAACCATGGGCCCTGCCCAGCGAATTTTTTTTGCTGACACCCGCCAGGCTAAAGGGCTGGCAGGGGAAGCCAGCCAGCAATACATCATGCTGTGGGATATGCTGGTCAATATGGGCGTAAGCTTCGTCTTCCGCGATTTCAGGTTTATCACTGAGCGTGACGTCCCGAATATCGGCGTTAAAAGTATGCTCTGCAGGCGAGCTGTACCAGTTGGCTTTATAGGTTCTTACTGCCTGCGGATTCCACTCACTGGTAAATACGCATTGCCCGCCTATCGCTTCAAACCCTCCCCGAATTCCTCCGATGCCGGCAAACAAATCAATAAAACGGAATTGATAATTACCATGGCATTTTGGTGGCTTTGGCAAAAGGTTTTGCAGCATCTTCACTTCAACATCAACCAGCGGTTTCGGCGCCGCCTTACCGTTAACCCATCGATTAACTGACTCTCTGGCCCAGTCATTGCCGCTAACAGAGCGCAGGCATTCAGCAACGGTCTTTTGGTCATAGATTTCGAGTACTTGCTTAAGCAATGCAAGCTCTTCTTGCATGCGTACCTGAGTCGTAGATTTTGATTCAGCTTTTAACTGATTGACGATGGGTTGTAATTCTTTCATGTCGCTTTATCGCTGGGTTGAATGAGTGACAATCTATCACAGAACTCTTCTCGATATAACAACACTAAAACGGATAAACCAGGCTGGAGAAATCCATTAGAACCCAATATAAAACGCAAGGTAATACAGAGATAACATTAGACCGGTTAGCGTAGTTCAAATCTATTGGCGTTTATTGAAAAACCATTATTTCGATACGCCTTTACCAGAAACGTCCTGGAGCGGTATTCTGTCAATAAATTTAACAACAACAATGTGAATTCTTAATGATTTTTTAAAATATGATTTTACGATGAATCATGTAAGCCATTGATTACAATTGGATTTTTTTAACAAAAAGAAAGGTAATGTAAAGTTAAGGTTATCGTTAGTTGTTTTCCGTAGATTTTCAGTGAGATTATTCTTATATTGAGAGAATAATGCCTTTAACCTGAAAAGAACTTGGGATAGAAAACCACTATGCCTAGACCTTCGGCGCTTTACGTTCCACACCTTCTGGATGCTAAAGATATCGAGCCAGAAGAACGATTTAGCCGAATATCACATAACCTTAGCTGCTATGGTATCGATGTAGTGAACAATCGGCGGCCAGAGGATATTATTGCCCGGCATAAAACAATATCCGGAGTAATGGGTGATTATTGCAGCGCTTTTGGTTCAAAAAATGACACTGTTTTCGATCCTCATAAAGCAAAGGACTCGATGATCTATATTTCCTTGATAGTGCAAGGAAATCAAAGGATTGATGCCAGGGAAAATAACAGTAGTACTCAGATTGATCCGGGTATGTTAATACTGCATGAACGTAATAATTACTACCATTATCAGTCTACGGATGTTAAACAACTCTATATAATTCCACATCTTGACCAGGTGAAAACAATTTTTACCGGTAAGCTAAACCAGCCTACTATTTCTCTTGATAATCATCACCTGGCGACTTTTTTAAAGTCTCATATGTTACTTCTGGATCATCAGTCAGCCAGTTTAAGTTCCAAAGAAACAGCGCTCATCGTTGATAGTCTGCACCATATGGCGCTATTAATGATGTCTGATGTGGCTAAAGAACAGGGTCTGATTTCAGAAGGTAAACAGAATCATATCTTCAATGGTGCAAAATCGTATATTAAGCAGAATTTTGGCCAGCATGAATTATCACCTGACTTGATCTCTAAAATACTCCGTTGTTCAAGAGCTAGCCTGGACAGGGCTTTTAATGAACAGGGTACATCTGTGATGCTGGTTATTAAGAGTATACGTTTAAATGCAGCGCGGGAATTATTGGAAAATAACAGGACGTTAAGAATAGAGCAAATCTCATGGCTATGTGGTTTTGTTAATCATTCTTTATTCAGTAAACTATTCAGAGAAAAATATAACGTCTCTCCAAAAACCTGGCGTGATAACTTTAAAGGGTCCTTGTAATCATCACCAGATTCAGGAATGAACATTCATGTTCATCAGATTCTATCTATTATTGCAGGTCTGCTAAATAAATATCTTAAAGTCCATAACAACTAAAAATTGAAAAATAAATAACTAATTAATGATGTGATTTAAACGTTTTTGACTGTCGTTCCATTATATAAGCGACCAGGCTATATAATGATATACCTAACGAAATAACAGCAATGCTGATTAATATAACAGTGCTCATGCTCATGATGCTGTCTCTCTTTGCATAGCGATTGGAGTATCATAATAGTAATTATTTCGATACAAAGAGAAGGATACGGAGCCTCAAGACTGTTCTTTGCCCCTCAGAATGAACATTTTTACTTAAACTAAACTATATTGCCTTCCATCCACCTGATTTACCTGCTTTCAAGGCCTCAGTATTCATAAGGTTATTGAACAAAGAACCATTACTATGAGACCCACAAGAATGCATCAGCCCTTATCTGACACACGTATCAGCGGAACTGGAACAAAGTATCGAGTCCTTATCATCTCCGTCATTAAACACCAGACAGAGCTCATCAGGTTGGCAGGAAGTCTGCAGGCAGACAGTAAGAATTTAACGCTAATCCAGCCGAGATAGAGAGTCAGCCTGGCTTCAACGGGCTAACTCTCTATGTAACCTATTATTTACGGCTCAGAACAAACGGAACAGAATCACGGAGTGAAGGGTTAACCGCACCACTGTGATCAAGGCCGGGATAAAGATGGATATCCGTCTGAGTCCCAGCCGCTTTTACATCTGCAGCAAATTGTTTTTGCATCGCTGTAGGCACATTAATATCCGCTTCACCAATACCAATAAATACTGGATGGTCTATCTTAAGCGTTGGATATTGCAATGACCCTTTAGCGGAGATCAGGAGGTTCTGAATACCCGGTTTCAGGCTATTTTCTGCCGTTAACTTCTGCTTCATAACTTCTTCTGTCAGCGGGGTAATACATAGCTCATCCGCACGCGCTAATAATGGCAGAGCTTTATCCTGAAAATAATCTTCTGCTTTTAATTGTGGGTTTTTAGCCGCTTCAGATAAGAAGATATAGAAAATATAAGGAATTTTAGGATCACCGGTTACTGCCTTATCATCATGCTTAGCCGGTGATAAAATTTTAGCGGCAGAGCTATTCTCATTAAAGTACGGTGTGCCGGTGAGCACAGTACCGTTAATATTTAACTCTGGCGCATATTCTGCCTGATACCCCGCACTGGCAAAAGCGGCATGGGCACCTTGCGATTGGCCGACCAGAATGATTTGATTTTTTAACGGAAATATTTTCTGTGCTGCTTTAATACTGTCCAGCGAACTCCAGGCCTGGGCACGCGCATTCAGATAGTGATGCAGCCCTTCTGAACCCAAACCAGCATAGTCCGGGGCGACAATCGCATAGCCCAGGGACAACCAGGTATTTAAATACTGGCTATCACGCGGG
The DNA here is from genome assembly GCF_024807845.1 of Klebsiella sp. BIGb0407. GTDB lineage: Bacteria > Pseudomonadota > Gammaproteobacteria > Enterobacterales > Enterobacteriaceae > JGM124. The sequence goes on along the minus strand of NZ_JANUEQ010000005.1, from coordinate 153,951 downwards.
GTACGTGGATTTAAAGAAGGGGCACAATCGTGAGCAACACCTACCGTACCATGCGCCCATGCAACAACAGGCCAGCCACCAGGGGGAGTGGGTCCTTTAGGTAAAAAAACTGCAGCAGTATCGATACGTGATCCGCTTCCTTTGACTCCATCAGTCGAAGGATATTCAATACGATACTGTGCCGATGCTTCCATCAGTCCAAAGGATTCCGGTAATACTGATTTTGTGATAATTGTCGGGCTCACTGTACTGTTAACTTCCGCCATCGCGGTGTGGGAAGAAAAAATAACGATCGCCGGAATGGCCCAACGTAATTGTTTTTTAAAGTAATCCATACAAAATTCATCCCTGTGAGTGAACGTTTAATGTCTCGTTTATCATATTATATGATCTGCAAAGAGATTCTGTAGTTGAGCGTAATCCAGAGCTCAATTTTGTCGAACCTCTCAGGTAGCATACTACAGCAATAATTAGTTCGATATGCTAATTATTTCATATGGATTCAATTAACTTCTTCTCGATGCATACGAATATTTCGCCATAAATCTCGCGTAAAAGGCATGGTATTCAATAAGATTATTGCCTGCGGGCCTTTGTTTATCGAAATAACGTGTCTATCGATATGCAGAATATCGCCTTGTAATAAGGCGGTCTTCGATTCATACCACAAGATGAGGTGTGCCCGTTTTTCTGCTGCGATAATGGAGAAAAATGAGTTATTTGACGGGTGAGTAAAAGTATCGACAGCAATCCAATGCATGTTTACCTGCCTTAGCACTATAAGTGCCTGTATTTTGTAACAGGATCCGAATTTTAAGAAATAACATTGTTAATCAAAGAGGTAGTGTTTTAACTATGAGACTATACAAGACCTATCTGCCGGTAATCATTACCGTTCATTTCATAATAAAGTACTCTATATCTGAGATATAGTATAAACATCATTTATAATTGACTCAATTCTTTCTTGTCGTCACAACTTAATGTTTACCCCTCCTGCGAATGCATGTTTCTGAATGGTTTAATAAAAATTACAGACCTACATCTCAAAATCTTAATTACTTCATATTATCCAGTATCATTTGATTGTTTATGGATACTTATAGAAACACCTTTAATACTAAAAAGAAGGTCTCGAGGCTTTCTCAGCCAAAGTCGGTAGCTGCTTTCTTTTTAGTTCATAGTGACTATCACAGAGTGATGAGTTTACTTTTTTTAGCTGAAATCTAAGAAAAAATATAGTTATAATCAACTATTGTGGAGATAGTTACCTATTCATTTATATCCTTCTGCATTTGAATAAATAAAAACCATCATAGGTTACACTTATATTAAATAATCAACATTTTTATCCATTATGTGATGTCGATCGCCTGGTGATAATTCCTCAACCATTGCCTGAAAATGGATAAATATTCAGCACCAAAAATATATGTGATAGAGAGCATATATACGGCAGATGAATATTCATATACATTTTCAGCATATTATACTGCCGATATCTCTATAAATATCTGCTAGTGCTCTATTCTTTATCATGATCTCTCACCTTACCGCATTTTTATCACTACCAAACGACCTTTGTGAGAATCCCTTCACATAACGCATCAAAGACTGGCTGCAAATTCCTTTGTGACATCGTGCACATTTTCACCATGAAACCGGTTGCATGAAAGGAAGTCACTGCTAGGATGAAACCGGTTTCACTCAGTCAGTCATTCTCAATAATTAATAAAAGGCCGCTAAAATGACAGCCATCAGAGATTACAGCGCATTAGCGAAGGATATCCTTCGTGAGGTTGGGGGAGAACAAAACATTAACGGCTTCTCCCGCTGTGCGACGCGTTTACGCTTAGTGCTAAATGAAACGCCCGCGGAGGCCAAAAGCAAAATACAAAGCTTACCCGGCGTCATTGCCGTTGTAGAAAGCGGTGGTCAGTTTCAGGTAGTTATCGGAACCCACGTTGCTGATGTATTTAATGCAATGAATGACCTGGTAGGTGATAACCACAGCGCTAATGCAGCACCGGTTAAGACTCGCTGGCTTGACCGCGTGATTGCCACCATGTCGGCGGTCTTCGCCCCGATTATTTATATTCTGGCAGCTGCAGGGATTTTGCAGGGTATATTGATAGTTGTATCCTTGATTGATGATGGCATCAAAGCAAGTGATACCTTCGCTATTCTGAACTTTATGTCATGGACACCTTTTGCCTTTTTACCGGTGTTTATCGCAATTACCGCAGCGCGTCACTTCAAATGTAACCCCTACATTGCGGTGCTGTGCTGTTGCGCATTGATTAACCCTGACTGGACCGCGATGGCCGGTAGAATTGCCAGCGGCGATACCGTGACTTTCCTGTTTTTCCCGTTAGCTAAAACCGTCTATACCTCATCTGTTCTTCCTCCTCTGTTCCTGGTATGGGCGCTGTCATGGCTGGAAAAACGTGTTGACCGTATTCTACCTAGTGTTGTTTCAGCACTCTTTACGCCACTGATTTGCTTCGTGATCATCGTTCCACTAACGCTAATCGCTATCGGCCCTATCACCACCTGGGCCGCGATGGGTATCGCCAGTGGCTATAACGTCTTATTTAACGCAGCCCCTGCTCTGGCTGCTGCAGTTATTGGCGGAGTGTGGCAAGTCATTGTTATCTTTGGTGTTCACTGGGGTATCACCCCGGTGATTATGGCGAACTTTGATGCCAATGGGTACGACTCCTTCCAGGCTTATCAGACCATCGCCGTTATTGGTCAGATGGCTGCCGTGTTTGGTGTTTTCCTGAAAACACGCAACAGAGAGCTGAAAACCACATCTTTATCTGCCGGTGTGACCGCCATCTTTGGTATTACTGAACCTGCTATTTACGGTGTGACATTACGTTTTAAAAAGCCATTCATCTGTGGCTGTATTGGTGGTGCAGTCGGTGCGGTAGTCGCGAGTATGTTTGGTTCGCTTTACTATGCCTACGCTGGCTTGCCAGGCTTACTGACTATCGTCAACTCCATTAGCCCGGATGCCCCTATGTCATTTATTGGCGAAGTTGTGGGTAGTGCGACTGCGATTGTTCTGACCATTGTTCTGGTGCAGTTTGTTGGTTTTAACGACCCGGTAGCAGAAGAGAGCACTTCATCAGCCCCTGCTAAAACAGAAAATAAATCAAATACCGAATCTGTTGCCGTCAAAACACCTCTGGCGATTCTCAGCCCAATGCACGGCACCGTTATTCCACTGGAAAATGTTGCTGACGAAGCTTTCTCTCAGAAGGTACTGGGTGATGGTGTAGCGATTCAACCAAGTGAAGGTCTGGTCGTTGCACCTTGCGATGCTAAAGTGGAAACGCTGATTGAGTCCCATCATGCCATTGGCCTGACCTGTGAGAATGGTGCTGAACTGCTGATCCACGTTGGGCTGAATACCGTGAATTTACAAGGGCAGTACTTTACGCCGCTGGTCAAAGAAGGTGACTGGGTGACAACAGGTACTCCGTTACTGCGCTTCGATAAAGAAGCGATTGAAGCCGCAGGATATGAATTAACCACGCCGGTATTAATCATCAATAGTGATGAATACACACTGGCTATCGAGCAATCTGAGGGTGAAATTGGGCAGAAAATGCCGCTAATGACCGTCTCCTGATTCCTGGTGTTCACTGGCAGAGCACGCTAAAAATAGCCGTGCTCTGCCACATATTCTGTCCAGGCCGATGTCGCATAGACCCTGCGATACAGATAGAATGTCCGGGTAAATTTACTCCCCCTTCTATGAAATCTTCAGCGCTGAGGAATGCTATGGTTACAATACTGGATGTGGCAAAAAAGGCCGGCGTTTCAAAAGCAACAGTGTCCAGAGCGCTGAATGGTAAGGTTGTCGTTAGTCATAACGTTAAAGAACGTATTAACAAAGCGATAGAAGAAACAGGTTACCGTCCTAATTTATTAGCACGCCGGCTGGCAACCAATGAGTCAAACTCCGTGGGTCTGGTCATTACCAATGGGCTCTATGACGGACCCTTCTTTTCCTCAATGACCTATCAGGCAGCTACCTGTAGCGAACAGCATCAGCGACAACTGGTGTTAGCTGACGGTAAACATTGTCGTGAAGATGAACAAAATGCCATCAACTTACTGCTTCAGTTACGCTGCGAAGCCATCATGATCTATCCTAAATATTTAACCGTTGATGAGCTGGACGATATAATTGACGCAAGCAGTGTGCCTATTATGGTTATCAACCGGGAACTAAAACGTAACCGTGCAAATTCAGTTTTTGTCGATAATCAATTATGCAGCGCTCAGATGGTCAATCATTTATTGGAAAAAGGACATCGACGAATTGCTTTTATTGCTGGCGTTCCAGGTTCTCCAACGGGGGAAAAGCGTCTACAGGGATATCGTGATGCACTGGAAAAAGCCGGTATTATTCCGGATGAAAGCTTAATTGTTCATGGTAACTATCGTCCTGAAAGTGGCTATAAGGCCGGGCTGGAGTTGCTGAAAAATAACCCTGGCTTTACCTGTGTGTTAGCTGCCAATGACGATATGGCGATGGGTGCGATTAAAGCGTTTACCGAGCATGGCTACGCTATTCCCGCAGATATCTCGGTTGCCGGATTCGATGATGCGCCTCTTGGTCGTTATTTCACACCGGCCTTGACCACCGTCCATATACCGATGGACCAAATGATTAAAGATGCGTTACAGATCCTGCTGTCGCCGTCCGATACGCCCGTTCTTTTTCCTGCCCATCGAGGCACTCTGGTAATAAGAGATTCTATTGCTGAAAGAATAGCCGAGTAGTAAGCATGTTCCGAAGTCTGTCCAATCGATATAGCGAATAGTTTCCCATGTTCTTTTTTATGGTAACCAACTGATATAACGGTTTCTATTGAGGTTTCTAAGGTTATTTCTTTCGTAGTATAGTAGGCCAAATATTCTGGGACGGGATGGCTGATGTATTACTCTATCGGTGAGTTTGCAAAACTCTGTGGTATTAATGCGACAACATTACGCGCATGGCAGCGACGTTATGGTTTGCTTAAGCCCCAGCGCTCAGATGGAGGACATCGGCTTTATAGTGATGACGATATCCAGCAAGCATTGAATATTCTGGACTGGCTAAAAAAAGGCGTCCCTGTCAGTAAAGTAAAAATGCTGCTCGACAGGCCAGAAGAAGAATACGCGAACCAATGGGTAGTTCTGCAAGAAAAACTACTACAACAGCTGACTGCCGGTCGTATCGATGCAGCCAGACACATCATTTATGATTCCGGGCGCGAGTATCCAAGAGAAGAGTTAGTGACTCAGTTACTCCGACCGTTACGCAGAAAAATATCAGCGAACCTTGCTACAACTATCACTCTCAGGGAAATACTGGACGGGCTTATCATTGCCTATACCTCTTTTTGTATCGAGGGTGACAAAAAAACGCCAGGCGAAAACTACCTGATCAGCGGCTGGCATTTAACAGATGCCGGCGAGGTATGGCTGGAAGCGCTTCAACGTACCGGTCAGAATAAGCGTATCGATATTTTGCCCCATTTGCCCGATATGCTCGCACTGGATATGTTCCCCGAGCATCACTGGCTCCTGGTCACTACAGAAAAACCCTCTCCCGCCCGGCTCAAACAAACCCGACAATGGCAGGACAGCATTAAATCTCTCGAGATAGTCATCCTCTAGACTCATTCACTGCCACCAGTTGCCCTCCTCTTCAGTTTCCAGGTTGAACAATATAACCATATGATAATAATACTTATGTTAAACTTTACATTTTAAAACTTGGACAAAAATATTAATTTGTGTAAGTTTGTGGTTCGGGAGCTCATATTCTGCGCTTTGGGATAGTCGTTTCCATTGTTGAAGTGAAGGCTATTTGTAGAGGAATATCATCATGATGAGTAAACCAAAAACCGGAATCAGTGAAAATCTGACCGGATTGCAGGTCGGCTTACAGCAAGGTGATACGTCTGCTCAAAGATTGCTGACTGAGCTTGTGGCCAAGACACAGTGTATTGCCGTCGATTCTGCCTCTGTTATCCCCTTACCTGTTCCCCGTTTTATCTATACCATCGCAAATAAGCTGCAACAGCCAGGTGACTTGAACGGGCTGATTATCGGTCAGCATTCTATGAGTGAGGGTTCAGAAGATATCGCTGAACAAAGTGAAAGATATCCGGATACGGGAAAATATCAGGCATTATTGAGCGCCAGAATGGAAGAACAATACCCTTGGGTTCCCTTGATAAAAAGTGAGCAGTTGAGCAGCGCTGCGCTACGTGAAAATTTTATTATTTGTGTTTCTGCACTGAGTGAGCTCAACCAGCTCAGGACACAACAGCTTACACGCCACATACTGATAGATTTCCATAGTCGTTATAAACTGGTGTTACTGGCGCATAATCAGCCCGGTTACCGGGAAATAGGTCCTTTTGTCGCTAAAATTCATCAGTGGAAAGATTTAGATGAATTTTTTGTCGCCTATCGAAAAAAGCTAATGGTCATCTTGCAGCAGCCTGCATCATGCGAAAATCACGTTAACGTGATGATGCATATTCAGGGCTATTTTAATCGCCAGCAGAGTGCTGAACAAAGAAGTGAACTCTGTCGGGTTATCCATGATTATCGCCAGGGAAATCTACCGCTCAGTGAGCCGCTGACTCTGCTAAAAAGATATCTCTCTGAATATCCAAATAATTATCTATTAACACAAAAATATTTCATGTTATATCCGAATAATCATATTTGAATTAACTACGAGAAGGCCGTGACCTGACCTGTTAATGGCACTTATTTATACCCTATTAAGACGACATTATTATTGTCGTCTTTTTTATGATTTAAAATAAAAAACCCTGTGCCAGCAGGTACAGGGTTTTTAGAGAACGCCGACTAGAAATTAAAAGTCATAGCTTGCGGTAACAGAAACGCTACGTGGCGCGCCATAGACTATATATTCAGATAACCAGCTATCATACTCTTTATCAAACAGGTTATTGACGTTCGCCTGTACGGCAAAGTTCTTGGTCATTTGATAGCGGGTAAACAGATCCACTATCGCATAGCTACCTTGTTCGATACGCGTTGCCCCTTGTGGCCCAGTAGTGTCATTCCAGGTTTTATTCTGCCAGTTAACGCCACCGCCGACGGTGACTTCAGGCAGCATTGGCAGGTTATAGCGGGTAAACAGTTTCGCCGTGGTACGTGGTTGGTCTGAGTTCACCGCTTTATTATTTTTATCGGTTGCCACAAAGCGTGATGCACCGAATGTCAGCTGCCAGTTATCGGTCAGAGCACCGTTTAGTTCAAATTCGGCACCTTTACTCACGGTTCCATCAACTGACTCATAGGCCGTTTCATTCGGATTACCGTTGACGATTGCACCGGTAGATTGAGCAACATTATTTTGCTCAATACGGAATATCGCCAGTGAGGTGGTCAGGCGGGTATTAAACCAGTCAGCCTTAACCCCGGCTTCATAACTCTTTCCGGTCGCCGGATCGAGATAATCGCCGTTGATATCGCGCTTATCGGTCGGCTGGAAGATAGAGGTGTAGCTGGTATAAGCCGACCAGGTATCGTCTATATCATAGATAAGGCCGGCATAAGGAGTGACATTATGCTGCTTATTACTCAGACTCGTTTGCGGGGCTGAGGTTGGATTATAATCGGCATTCCACTCGCTATAACGCAGACCAGCGATTAAGTGGAGTGGGTCCGCCAGCGAGAAACGGGCTGCGGTATAGACAGCCTGCTGACGTACAGTATCTTTACTGTAGAGGGTAAACGGAGACCACGTCGGATCGGCGACATCTTGATAATAACTCGGCATAGGAATAGCGCCCCCAACAGGCTGAGAGTTATCATAACGGTTATTCTGCCGGCTGAAACTGGTGCCAATCACTAGCTCATGCTGACGATCAAAGAGATCAAAGCCACCACGCACAAAGGCATCAACCGAGTCCTGTTTACGCTCGCCCTGGTTCCAGCCTCCATAACCTGTCACACCAGCACCGGTCACTTTATCCGGGAAGCTATAAACATACATCAATTTCGAGTCGAACTTACTCTGGGCATGCAGCAGGTTAACCCGGGCTTCCCAGCCATTGTCAAAGCGCTGTACCAGGTTGGCAAAGACGTTATAGCTATTTTTATTAGAGTAAGCCCAGTCTGGTGCCGTTGTTGCGCTGCGGCCAAAGTCAGTCCGGCTGCCGTCCGCATACCAGGTCGGTAAACCACCCCAGGTCGGGCTGTCTTCATCGCTGCTCTGATAACCGTAACCTAGCGATAATACCGTTGATTCTGTCAGGTCAGCATCAACAACGCCGTAGAGAAACTTCTTCCGGTAATGGTATTTATCCACCCAGGTATCATTGTCCTGATAACCCGCAATGACACGGCCGCGAACATTACCGTTTTCAGTCAGGGGCGCAGAGAGATCGGCGACATAACGCTGTTTATTCCAGCTTCCATAAGTGGCGGAAACATTGGCTTTAAACTCACGGCTGTCAGCATGTTTACGCACCATATTGATATAGGCAGACGGGTTTCCGGTGCCACTCATCAGCCCGGCCGCACCCCGTACCACTTCAATATTTTCATAAACAGCGGTATCCATGCCGGTATCGCCAAAATCCCAGACATCACTGATCTGGGTCGGCATATCGTCATAGGCATAGTTACTGATAAAGTAGCCACGCGAGAAATAGGTTACCCGACTCGTATCCACCAGCTTTTCCGTTATTCCGGTAACGTTATTCAGTACTTCACCGATGGTATCAAGCTGCTGATCTTCGATACGCTGCTGGCTGATAACGCTGACTGACTGTGGAATATCACGCGATACCAGTAATAACTTGGTTCCGGTAGTCGTGGTTTTAACGTTGTAGTCTTCAGCCTGCCCTTTAAGCGGATCCCCTGCCTGAGCCTTAACAATCACAGTATCTTCTGGCAGATCCGAATCTGCGGCTTGCGCTGCAGGAGCTAAAGCCAGCGCAGTACATATCGCCAGTAATGACGGGCGAAATGCCTTCAGATTAAGGCTATCTCTGTGAATGTTTACACCTGACATGGTTTTCCTCTAGATTTGCGGCCAGTACTCTGTAGTGCCGGTGGAAAATAGGGCATCTGAAGAATTACTGAAAAAATAACAAGAATGAGAACTATAAGCATTAACAGTTGTCATGTAAAACACTCTCATTATTACCTTCGATATAAAAAACCACGGAAACTATTTTAGTTACTATTTTTCATTGAGTTGTATCAACTAAGCCATACCGTTAAAACGGCTGAGAGATAAAGACCTAGTCCAAAAATGGCATGGTTTAACAGGCTACGCAGACGATTTACCCAAGGGGATGGCGTACGTGATGCAGCAATTCCTGCCCCCATCGCTGGCTGCATGACTAAAAAAGGCATCACAACAGTGAGCGAACCCACCAGCACAGCAGGTAATAATGTCGGGGCAAACAACCATCCCGAACCTTCAACCGTGACCAGTAAGGCGGCAAAGAGAATCCCGGTGAAGTAATGAATTACCCAGCCTGCCACTAACTCGCCACGGATTGCTGGGGCTTTAGCGATACTATTATGTGCCCACTGGCCCCGACAAATATGCCCTGCCCACCGCCCGACCAGGGCATAGTCCAGCGTTGGCATTTTCATCGCTCTTTGAATAATGGCTCCGATATCCATCACCACCGTTGCCCCAATACCCGTCAGAACAATACGTAGCCATACTTCGGTAGTTATCATTTTTTACCCTTTGCTTATGAATGCGTTATTACTGACCGCTATGCTACAAGTTGAAGTCAGCTTTAAGTCAAGGAGGATTTAAGGCGGGTTAAGAAGAGCGCGAATTAAACGCATAAAAAAAGCCCCGAACGGGGCTTTTTTCAGAATGCTATGTTAGCTATTTAACGCCGGGCGTTCGCTAATCTCTATACGCTGCGGTGCTGCGGCCTCGGGTATTTCCCGGAACAAATCAATATGCAGCAAACCATTATGGAAAGTCGCAGAGACAACTTTCATATGTTCAGCCAGGGTAAAGCTCAGGTTAAATGGCTGAATGGTTAATCCTTCATGCAACCAGGTCGATGCTTTCTCTGGCTTAGCAGGGGTTCCTTTGATACCCAGTTTGGTACCTTCCTGCTCAATGGCTAAGTCTTCCTGGCGGAACCCGGCTAATGCCAGAGTGATCCGATAGTGATTATCATCGCTTTTTTCGATGTTATAAGGCGGAAATGCCTGAGATTCCGGGTCAGACTGAAGCGCATGGGCCAGTTTGTCAAAACCAATCCACTGACGCAGTAATGGGGTAACATCGTAGTTATTACGCATAGTGTTTTCTCCTTCTTTGAAGCAAGAAATAATTCTCTGTATGCCTACAGATTCGGCTCCCTGACGGCAAGCCTTGAGTCATCCGCCGTGTTGTACGGCGAATATCATTAGTTTATTTCGATACGGCGCGGTTTCATCGCTTCCGGAATAACTCGCTCTAGCTCAACATACAGCAGACCGTTTACCAGGTTAGCGCCACGAATATGAATATTTTCTGCCAGCTGGAATTTACGTTCGAAGTTACGCTCAGCAATCCCCTGGTAGAGATAGGTACGCTCTTTGGTCTCATCCGTATGTGCGCCTTTGATAATCAGTAAATTATCCTGGGCGGTAATATCCAGCTCACTTTCAGAGAAACCAGCCACGGCGATAGCGATACGATAGTGGTTTTCATCCACCAGCTCGACATTATAAGGAGGATAGCCGCCATTACTTTGGCTCTGGCTGTTTTCCAGCAGATTAAACATACGGTCAAAACCAATAGCAGAACGATACAGTGGGGATAAGTCAAAATTACGCATACAACAATCTCCTGAATTCAGCGAGTGATACTTTTAGCCTTCCCAGGGGGACAGGCTGTTAACTCGAGTACCCTGACGGCATACTCTCTTGGTTACCCTATAGAGATAAGGGTGGTTATCTCGTTTTCAATAGTCCGAAGACGATTTTTTTTGCAGTCCCAACGTTCATTACATAGACTGTCAAAAAACACAAAATGCTAAAAACTTCTCGTAATGCCAATAGAGCAATAACAGACCCAAAATAATTCGAGTTGCTTGCAGGCACTGAGTTTAGATAGGCGATGAATAGAGATGATAAATACAATCTGCTTTAAGGCTTTGGTGTTAAGCGGCGGAATTTTTTGCCTCTGTGGTTGTTCCAGTATCATGTCCCATAGCGGCGGCAAAGAGGGACTCTATTCTGGTACCCGCGCCAATACTCAAGCGCTGGGCGATCCTGAAACCAGCTGGGCGATAAAACCGCTGGTCGCGCTGGACTTACCTTTTAGCGCAGTAATGGATACCGTGTTTTTACCCTGGGATCTCTATAGAAATGATAACTCATTGAAATCAAAAGTAGAGGCGAGCGAAAAAAAGAATATGGAGATTAATTCTGCTATTCCGCCAGCCAAATTACTGTGATTTTACAGGCCCGTTTCAGTCATAAATAACTGTCTGAAACCTTCCACGTCCTGCATCCAGGCAATATATTGCCCGTCTGGTGAAAAGACCACGGCATCAGGACTCAGGCCTTGTGGCGTTGATGATGTTAAAGGCATTATGCTGCCATTCCGGACATCACAAACAACAACTCGGCCTTGCTGAATAAATCCCAGCGCCTTGCCATCAGGATGCCAGTTAAATGCCGACTGTACTCCCTGCTCTCCAGCCGTTACCTGCCTTGGTTCACCGCCATTAGGGGAAATAACCCATAGCTGGACAATTCCGGCCTCATCGCGCATTAAAAAGGCCAGCTGACTTCCGTCCGGACTACTACGAACCCAGTGACGAGGTAAGTTAACCAGCCCCGGATAGCGATTCTGGCTGGTAAAGGTGAGCCTGCGCTGCTGTATCCCTTTCGGTGGTGCTGGCATCGCCGTGGAAGTACCAGCTAATGGCTCTGCCGCAGCCTGCTGAAAATCTGCAAGTTCATCAGGCAAATCAACGATAAAGAGTTCGGGTACTTTTTCTCCGGACAGGGAACAGGTATCACCAATAAATGCCAGCGCCCGACGCTGCTCGCGTCCCTCAAAAGTGATGTAACCCTGCTGACCGACCCAGCCTTCTTCATAGGCACGATTAATTTCATCACTGCCGGGTTTGGGAGAAACCGTTGTTTTGCTGATTAGTACGCAGAAATGTGAGCCGTCATATTCCCTCGGGTGCTGTTTCTTCACTACCACCGGGCCACAGGGTAAGGCGACGCCAATATTGCGTAAATCAAGCCGTGGGTCGAGTTCATGGAGTACGCCGTCATTGTAGGTAAAACTCAGGCAGCTACCATCCGGGCTCCAGACGTGCACATGTGTTCCGCCGCGTAATGCTCCGGGCGTGAATGGCGAGGTGATATCCAGCGCATCCAGAGTCGTGGCCTGACCCGCTTCAACAATCACTCCGCGGCGACGGTGAAAATCGTAGTGCCAGTTTTCATCAGGGTTTTCAGGGCTATGAATAAAAGCATAACGTTCGGGATTTTGCGGATTAACCGTAACCACCCCGACATAGGCCCCCTGAGGTGCGCGATAAATCACCTCAATATCGCCGGTAAAAACATTAACCCGCTCAATAGTTTCCCCGGTAAACGAAGCTCCGGAAGGACGGACATCAAACGCCAGCCACTGACTATCAGGAGTCCAGCTATTAATATTGGTGAGTTGATGATGGCGGGATGCGAAGGTCAGCTGTTTGCTCACAAGAATACCCTGAGAAAGTGATGAGAATCGGCGATGGATAAATTTCAGAGATAAAAAACCCCGGTAAACCGGGGTACGTCAAAATCAGTTTAAGGCAAACTTCTCAATCGCGTAAGCAACCCCGTCTTCAAGGTTGCTTTTGGTCACAAAGTTACTCAGCGCTTTGACTTTATCAATGCCATTGCCCATAGCCACTCCGACTCCGGCATACTCAATCATAGTAATATCATTTTCATGATCGCCAATCGCCATCACTTCTTCAGCTTTGATACCCAGGCGTTCCGCGATAGCTTTGATCGCTGCACCCTTACTCACTTCCTTATTGAGCATTTCAAGGAAATAAGGTGAGCTTTTCACCAGGTTATAACGCTCAAAAACTTCAGCCGGGACTTTCGCGATAGCCGCATCGAGAATTTCCGGGTCATCGATCATCATCACTTTCAGGAAGGGTCCGTTCGGCTCCATATTCTCCGCTTCACAGAATGACAGTGGAATGGTGGTCACGGTGGATTCATGAACGGTATAGCGACTGATATCACGGTTTGCGGTAAAGAGAGTATGCCTGTTCAGCGCATGGAAATGTGAGCCCACTTCACGGGACAAGGCTTCCAGATAGAGATAGTCATCGTAATCCAGCGGGATTTGTATCACTGCGCTGGCATCGCTGGCTTTTTGTACCAGAGCACCGTTGTAGGTTACGCAGTAATCCTCTGGCTCATCCATATTCAGCTCGCGAAGATATCTCTCTACACCAGCATAAGGTCGCCCGGTACAAAGTACGACATGAACGCCCTTTTTACGCGCAGCGGTAATTGCTTCTTTTACCGCTGGAGAAATCGTATGGTCCGGGTGCAGCGTCGTGCCATCCAGATCCAGTGCAATAAGTTTTATAGCCATGTAAGGTCACCTGAAAATGATGAGTTTTCTTCATGCTAACTCGATTCTGCTAAAAAAACAGCAATCATCTTGGACCACTCATCGTGGAAATAAAAAAGCCGCGCAGTAGCGCGGCTTTAACAAGAAAGAAGGAGCTTTAAATATCGATATTAGCCGCTTTCAGCGCATTCTCTTCAATAAAGGCGCGACGAGGTTCAACCGCATCACCCATTAATGTCGTGAATAGCAGATCCGCCGCGATAGCATCTTTCACCGTTACACGCATCATACGACGGCTTTCCGGATCCATGGTGGTTTCCCACAGCTGTTCAGGGTTCATCTCACCCAAGCCTTTATAACGCTGTATCGATAAGCCACGACGAGACTCTTTCACCAGCCATTCCAGCGCCTGTTCAAAACTGTCTACTGGCTGACGGCGTTCGCCACGTTCGATAAAGGCATCTTCTTCAATCAGCCCGCGCAGGGTTTCACCCAGAGAACAAATACGGCGATATTCACCACCAGCAATAAATTCCTGCTCCAGTGAGTAGTCGGTATCGACACCATGAGTACGCACTCTGACTACAGGCTCATAGATCTGGCGTTCCACGTTATGGCGTACTTCAAAATTCCAAGTGCTACCGTGCTGTTCATTTGTGTTCAGATAGGTAATCAGCGTTGAAATCCACTCGGTAACCTTCGCTTCATCGCTCATCTCAGCTTCACCGAGCGTGAGATGATAAACCAGCGCATTCAGCAAGTTGCGTGGATAGCGGCGCTCCATACGACCAATCATCTTCTGCACGGCATTGAACTCAGAAACCAGTTTTTCCAGTGGCTCTCCGGCTAATGCCGGTGCGCTGGCATTGGTGTGCAGTGTCGCACCATCCAGTGCAATGGAGATTTGATACTGATCCATCGCCTCATCATCTTTGATGTACTGCTCTTGCTTACCCTTCTTCACTTTATACAGTGGCGGCTGAGCAATATAAACATGACCACGCTCGACGATTTCTGGCATCTGACGGTAGAAGAACGTCAGTAACAGGGTACGGATATGTGATCCATCGACGTCGGCATCGGTCATGATGATGATGTGGTGATAACGCAGTTTATCCGGGTTATATTCGTCACGACCGATACCACAACCCAGTGCGGTAATCAGAGTAGCGACTTCCTGAGAAGCCAGCATCTTGTCGAAGCGTGCCTTCTCAACGTTAAGAATTTTACCCTTCAGCGGCAGAATCGCCTGGTTCTTACGGTTACGCCCCTGTTTTGCAGAGCCGCCCGCTGAGTCCCCTTCCACTAAGTAGATTTCAGACAGAGCAGGGTCGCGTTCCTGACAGTCAGCGAGTTTGCCCGGCAGACCTGCGAGGTCAAGCGCACCTTTACGACGCGTCATTTCACGAGCACGGCGAGCCGCTTCACGGGCACGAGCTGCATCAATGATTTTACCGACAACAATTTTGGCATCGCCAGGATGCTCCAGCAGATATTCAGCCAGCAGTTCGTTCATCTGCTGTTCAACCGCCGATTTCACTTCTGAAGAGACCAGTTTATCTTTGGTCTGTGAAGAGAATTTAGGGTCAGGAACTTTAACCGAAACCACAGCAATCAAACCTTCACGGGCATCATCGCCGGTAGCGCTGACTTTCGCTTTTTTGCTGTAACCTTCTTTATCCATATAGGCGTTCAGGGTACGGGTCATCGCCGCACGGAAGCCTGCAAGGTGGGTACCACCATCACGCTGTGGAATGTTGTTAGTAAAGCAGTAAATATTTTCCTGGAAACCATCGTTCCATTGCAGGGCAACTTCAACGCCAATACCGTCTTTTTCAGTACTGAAATAGAATGCATTCGGGTGGATAGGCGTTTTGTTTTTGTTGAGATACTCAACAAAAGCTTTGATACCACCTTCGTAGTGGAAGTGATCCTGCTTACCATCACGCTTATCAATCAGACGAATAGAAACGCCGGAGTTCAGGAATGAAAGCTCACGCAGACGTTTAGCCAGAATATCGTATTCAAATTCAACAACATTGGTAAAGGTTTCATGGCTTGGCCAGAAACGGACCAGCGTTCCTGTAGCATCAGTATCGCCCGTAACGCCCAGTGGCGCTTGTGGTACACCGTGAACGTAGGTTTGCTGATGCACTTTACCTTCGCGACGAATGACCAATTCCAGTTTCTGAGACAAGGCGTTAACAACAGAAACACCGACGCCATGCAGGCCACCGGAAACTTTATAGGAGTTATCGTCGAACTTACCACCCGCGTGTAATACCGTCATGATAACTTCAGCGGCGGAGATACCTTCCTCCGGGTGAATACCGGTCGGGATACCACGGCCATCATCGGTGACAGAGACAGAGTTATCAGCATGAATAGTAACAACAATGTCTTTACAGTGGCCTGCGAGTGCTTCGTCGATAGCGTTATCCACGACCTCAAATACCATGTGATGCAGGCCAGTGCCGTCATCCGTATCGCCGATATACATACCCGGACGTTTACGTACCGCATCCAGGCCCTTAAGGACTTTGATACTGGAGGAGTCATAAGAATTCGACATCAACGTTTCTCGCTCATTTAATCTTCGGTTAATCCGTTATTTTACCCTGATCCACTGCGAACATCTTTGAATTTTTGTCCGCCATGTCCATCACATGTTCTGCGCTAATTGCGCTAACAAAAACTTGTGACGATGTGGCTTTTAACCGGTGTGCCAACAGGCCACGCCGGGAATCATCCAGTTCAGAGGCAAAATCATCTATCAAATACAAGCAGCGTCGCCCATTCTGGCGGGTAAGAAACTCACCCTGTGCCAGTCTTAGGGCGCACATCAGTAATTTCAGTTGTCCGCGTGACAACGTATCCTCGACGGGTGCACCATCAGCCCGGATCCGAAAATCCGCTTTATGGGGACCCTGCGCGGTATAGGTCAGCATTCTGTCGCGTTCAAAATTTCGTGCCAGTATTTCGCTATAGTCACTCTCTTTCTCCCAGCCACGCTGAAAAGAAAAACTCAGAGTAAATTCCGGGAGAAATTGTGCGCAAGTATCAGCCATATCAGCCGCAATAGCTGCACTATAATCAGCTCGCCAGCGGCTGACTTGCTCCGCCAGTGGGATCAGTGCTAAGTCCCACGGACGTAGTTGTTCGTAGCGCGTCACCTGTCGTAAGGCAGCATTACGCTGCTTTAACAGACGCTTCAGGTTGCTCCAGGCAACAAAAAAACCGGGCTCATTATGAAAACAGCCCCAGTCAATAAAGGCTCTACGGTATTTAGGGCCGCCGTTGAGCAGGGTAAATCCTTCTGGCGTTATCAGCTGCATCGGCATCATCAATGCCAGATCCGCGACTTTATGCCCGTCACTACCGTCAATACGTACAGTACTGTCGCCAAGACGATTTTTAGTTAAGCCTACAGCGGTTTCACGTTCGCCATTTTGCAGACGACCATGCAGGACAAAAGCATCCTGTTCATGACGAATAACCCGATTAACCTGCAAGCTACGGAAAGCCCGCCCATGTCCCAGAGTATAAATCGCCTCCAGAATACTGGTCTTTCCGCTACCGTTAGCACCCACCAGAAAATTAAAACCAGGAGAAAGAGTCAGGTCTGCGTTTTCGATATTACGAAAGTCTTTGACTAACAAACGCGTCAGTGACATCTACAATCTCATTGGCATAACGACATAGGCTGCCGACTGGCTGGCTGCATCTTCGATTTGTACACTCGATACCGAGTCAGTCAGTAAAATACGGACATTTTCACACTTCAGTGCGTTTAATACATCCAGTACATAACTGACGTTAAAGCCGATTTCCATTTCAGTACCATCGTATTCGACGTCTAAAATTTCTTCAGCTTCTTCCTGCTCAGGGTTATTCGCGGTAATTTTCAGCTGGTTTGCGCTGACATATAAGCGCACGCCACGGAATTTTTCGTTGGATAAAATCGCCGCACGAGCAAAGGCCTGCTTAAGTAAATCGCAGCCTGCATCCAGGTGTTTATCCGGGTTTTTAGGCAATACACGGCGGTAATCCGGGAAGCGACCATCCACCAGTTTAGAGGTGAAGATAAAATTCCCGACATGGGCACGGATGTTATTGCTGCCTATCTGAATATGTAGCGGGTTCTCGCCACCATCAAGCATACGCATCAGTTCAATCACGCCCTTACGCGGCACAATCACTGAATGATTCGGTAATGGCTGACCCACCGGCATCGCACACACCGCCAGGCGGTGGCCATCCGTTGCCACAGTACGTAGCTCTTCACCTTCGGTTTCAAATAACATGCCGTTCAGGTAATAGCGTACATCCTGGTGTGCCATGGAAAATTGCGTCGCCTCAATCAAACGCTTCATTGTCGCCTGAGGTAAGCTAAATTCTACCTCGCTCTGCCAGTCATCCAGATTAGGGAAATCAATGGCAGGAAGTGTTGATAGCGAAAAGCGGCTGCGACCGGAACGGATCAACATACGATCGCCTTCCAGAGTGACGGCTATCTCTGCACCTTCAGGTAAACCACGACAGATGTCGAAGAATTTACGTGCAGGAACGGTTGTCGCTCCGGGTTCACTTGGCTGGGCTAAAGATACGCGTGCCACCATCTCCATTTCCAGATCAGTACCGGTCAAAGAGAGTGCATCATCTGCAACCTGTAGCAACAAATTACCCAGAATAGGCAGTGTCGGACGGCCGCCAAGGGGGCCACTGACTTGCTGTAGTGGTTTTAATAAATGTTCACGTTCAACGGTAAATTTCATAGGATCACGACGATAGTGTTCTGATTAAGTTGGAAAAATCTTCTTTTATATCATGGCTTTCTTCACGCAACTGCTCAATCTTACGGCAAGCATGCAGCACCGTAGTATGGTCGCGTCCACCAAAAGCATCGCCGATTTCGGGCAAGCTATGGTTTGTCAGTTCTTTCGCCAGTGCCATCGCCATTTGACGCGGACGCGCCACAGAGCGAGAACGGCGTTTAGACAGCAGATCGGCTACTTTAATTTTATAGTACTCGGCCACCGTTTTCTGAATATTATCAATGGTGACCAGCTTTTCTTGTAACGCCAGCAGATCGCGTAATGCTTCACGCACGAAATCGATAGTAATCGCTCGCCCGGTAAAGTTCGCATTAGCGATCACACGGTTCAGTGCGCCTTCGAGCTCACGCACGTTGGATCGTAGCCGTTTAGCAATAAAGAATGCCACTTCGCCAGGTAAACGAATATCGTGCTCATCGGCCTTTTTCATCAAAATGGCGACACGCGTTTCGAGTTCCGGAGGTTCTATCGCAACAGTCAGTCCCCAGCCGAAGCGGGACTTAAGACGATCTTCAACGCCATTGATCTCTTTAGGGTAACGATCTGATGTCAGGATTATCTGTTGATTACCTTCAAGCAGGGCATTAAAGGTATGGAAAAACTCTTCCTGGGAACGCTCTTTATTAGCAAAGAATTGAATATCATCGATCAGCAAGGCATCTACAGAGCGGTAATAGCGCTTAAACTCTTCAATCGCGTTGTTCTGGAGTGCTTTAACCATATCCTGCACAAAACGCTCAGAGTGCATATAGACCACTTTCGCATTAGGTTTGCGCGCAATGATCCCGTTGCCTACCGCATGTAACAGGTGCGTTTTACCTAAACCGGTGCCGCCATAGAGAAATAGCGGGTTATAAGCGCCACCAGGGTTATCAGCAACCTGTCGGGCCGCCGCACGGGCCAGCTGGTTCGACTTACCTTCAACGAAGTTATCGAAGGTATGTTTCAAGTTAACATTAGACCGATAAGCCGGTTCTGCCGGTGCCGGAAGATTGTCCCAGCTAGGGCGTACAGGTGCTGCCGCACGCGCAACATATGCTGGTGCAACCACGTTTGCGTTTGCGGCTCCGCTTATCGGCTGTTGAATTACCGGTTTACTACCTACTTCAAAGCGCAGTAATGGCACATTCGCGCCACAAAAATCATTCAACAACGCATTGATATTATTTAGGTATTTATCTCTTACCCAATCGAGCACAAATCGATTCGGTGCGTACAAGGCCAGCGTGTTATCGCTCAATTCCGCCTGTAGGGGACGTATCCACATACTAAATTCTGTGGCGGATAACTCATCCTGTAATCGGGCAAGACACTGTTGCCAAAGCGAAAGTGACACGGCTGACTCCACTTGAACCAAATCGATAAAAAGACGAAGACTGAAAGTTATACATTCATGATTGTTGACACACGCTCTCAGGCTGTGGGAGGCGTGCGAACCGCTATCTGCGGTTTTTCCTCTGCGTATGTAAGGAAAGCTGAGGAACCGCGGATCATAGCCTAAAGCGCGACAGAGATCCTCTGTTTCTCACAGATTTTTCACTAATTATCCACAGGAGGGTTTCCCGCCGTCAGTGTAAACTATCCGGTTATCCACCAAGTATATTATCTGGTTATATTTATCGGATTGAATACGCTATACCGCGTCAGAAGGCAAAGAGATCGTTTGAAGATCGCCTGAGATCCTTGCGCTTTAGTCAGGACGCCGTATAATTCCCCACCCGTCGCATAGTATTGCTGTATCTTTTTACGGCAATGTGGTCCTTTTTCCAGGGTCAAAAAGGCATCGTCGAACGGGAATTGAATTGACTCCGGAGTGTACAATTATTACAATCCGGCCTCTTTAATCAGCTGCACTGAAGCGTGAGTCACTTTAAGACCCTGTCGGCTTTACGCAAATCCAGTGAAATTTAATAGTTTAGGTAGAAACCGCCATGAAACGCACTTTTCAACCGTCCGTACTGAAGCGTAACCGTTCACACGGTTTCCGTGCTCGTATGGCAAATAAAAATGGTCGTCAGGTCCTGGCACGTCGTCGTGCTAAAGGCCGTTCTCGTCTGACCGTTTCTAAGTAATAAAAGCTAACCCCTGAGTGGTTAAGCTCGCTTTTCCCAGGGAGTTACGTTTGTTAACTCCCACTCATTTCACTTTCGTCTTCCAGCAGCCGGTTCGTGCTGGCACGCCGCAAGTCACTATTCTCGGCCGCCTTAATTCGCTGGGGCATCCCCGTATCGGTCTTACAGTCGCTAAGAAAAACGTCAAACGAGCGCATGAACGTAATCGTATTAAACGATTAACGCGTGAAAGCTTTCGTCTGCGTCAGCACGAATTGCCTCCGATGGACTTCGTGGTAGTGGCTAAAAAGGGGGTTGCCGATCTGGACAACCGGGCTTTATCGGAAGCATTGGAAAAGTTATGGCGCCGCCATTGTCGCCAGGCTCGCGGTTCCTGATAGCCCTTATCAGGGGCTATCAACGACTGATTAGTCCGCTTCTCGGACCGCATTGTCGTTTCACACCAACCTGCTCTCAATACGGAATTGAGGCATTGCGCAGGTTTGGAGTGTTAAAAGGCAGTTGGTTAACCTTGAAACGCGTACTAAAATGCCATCCTTTGAACCCGGGTGGAGACGATCCCGTTCCGCCCCGACCTTTTGATACCAGAGAACACTAACGATGGATTCGCAACGCAATCTTTTTCTCATCGCTTTGTTGTTCGTGTCTTTCATGATCTGGCAAGCCTGGGAGCAGGATAACGCTCCTAAACCTCAGGCTCAGCAAATCACGCAGACTACGACGACGACCGCAACAGGTAGCACCGCAGACGGTGTACTGGCTAGTGGCCAGGGAAAACTTATTACGGTTAAAACTGACGTTCTTGAGCTGACCATCAACACCCGCGGTGGTGATGTAGAACAAGCGTTGTTGCCAACCTACCCGAAAACCCTGAACTCTACCGAGCCTTTCCAGTTACTGGAAACGACTCCACAGTTTGTTTATCAGGCACAAAGTGGCCTGACCGGCCGTGATGGCCCGGATAACCCGGCAAACGGAGCTCGTCCTCTGTATAACGTTGCTCAGGACACCTTTGCTCTGGCTGATGGCCAGGACGAGCTGGTTGTTCCGATGACCTTTACCGACGCTGCGGGCAACGAATTTACCAAAAGCTTCACTCTGAAACGTGGTCAGTTTGCGGTAAACGTCGGCTATAACGTGAAAAACACCGGTGAGAAGCCGCTGGAACTGTCGACCTTTGGACAATTAAAGCAGTCGGTTAATCTGCCAGCAGAACGTGATACCGGTAGCAGTAACTTTGCTCTCCATACTTTCCGTGGTGCGGCATACTCAACTCCTGATGCAAAATACGAAAAAGTTAAATTCGACAATATTGCTGATGGCGAGTTACTGAATGTTAATGCCACCAGTGGTTGGGTTGCCATGTTGCAGCAATATTTTGCTACCGCGTGGATCCCACATATTTCAGGTACCGATAACTTCTATACCACCCGCTTAAATAGCGACCTGGTGGCTATTGGTTATAAATCTGCACCACATCTGATTCAGCCAGGTCAAACCGGCGAGCTGAACAGTGTGTTATGGGTTGGCCCGGAAATTCAGGACAAAATGGCTGCGGTTGCTCCGCATCTTGACCTGACGGTCGATTACGGTTGGTTGTGGTTTATCTCTCAGCCGCTGTTCAAGTTGCTACAGTTTATCCATTCTTATATTGGTAACTGGGGCTTCTCAATTATCGTCATTACCTTTATCGTTCGTGGAATCATGTACCCGCTGACTAAAGCGCAGTACACCTCCATGGCGAAAATGCGTATGCTGCAGCCAAAAATCGCCGAGATGCGTGAGCGTCTGGGTGAAGACAAACAGCGTATGAGCCAGGAAATGATGGCCCTGTATAAAACGGAAAAAGTTAACCCGCTGGGTGGCTGTCTGCCGTTAGTTATTCAGATGCCTATCTTCCTTGCCCTTTACTATATGCTGATGGGCTCGGTCGAACTGCGTCAGGCTCCATTTATTCTTTGGATCCATGACCTTGCAGCGCAAGACCCGTACTATATTCTGCCGATTCTGATGGGTATCACGATGTTCTTCATTCAGAAGATGTCGCCGACTACCGTCACTGACCCAATGCAGCAGAAGATAATGACCTTTATGCCGGTCATCTTCACGGTGTTCTTCCTGTGGTTCCCATCTGGTCTGGTGTTGTACTATATCGTCAGTAACCTGGTGACCATCCTGCAGCAGCAGCTGATTTATCGTGGTCTTGAAAAACGTGGTCTTCATAGCCGCGACAAGAAAAAGGCCTGATACGGTAAGTAATATCGACAAAGGGCGGTCTTAATGACCGCCTTTTTTTATTGAGAGAAATCATGAGCCATAACGACACTATTATCGCCCAGGCTACAGCGCCCGGACGTGGCGGCGTAGGTATTCTGCGAATTTCCGGTCAACTGGCCAGTGAAGTCGCCAGAGTTGTACTCGGTAAACTGCCTAAGCCACGCTATGCGGACTATTTACCCTTCCGTGATGTCGATGGTAGCGTACTCGACCAGGGTATCGCTCTGTGGTTTCCAGGGCCTAATTCTTTCACCGGAGAAGATGTTCTTGAACTACAAGGGCATGGCGGGCCGGTTATTCTCGACCTGTTATTAAAACGTATCCTCACTTTAGCGGGAATACGTATTGCGCGTCCGGGTGAGTTTTCTGAACGTGCGTTTCTCAATGATAAGCTTGATCTTGCCCAGGCCGAAGCAATTGCCGACCTTATTGATGCCAGCTCCGAACAGGCTGCACGATCCGCATTAAATTCACTGCAAGGGGTCTTCTCTACAAGGGTGAATAGCCTGGTGGATGCCCTAATCCACCTGCGTATTTATGTCGAAGCCGCCATTGATTTCCCGGATGAAGAGATTGATTTTCTCTCTGACGGCAAAATAGAAGCCCAGCTGAACCAAGTAATGGGTTCTCTGGATGAAGTCAGGGCTGAAGCCCGCCAGGGTAGCTTGCTGCGCGAAGGTATGAAAGTGGTTATCGCCGGGCGTCCTAATGCAGGCAAATCGAGCCTGTTAAATGCCTTAGCTGGGCGTGAAGCTGCCATTGTTACCGATATAGCCGGTACTACTCGTGACGTATTACGGGAACATATTCATCTTGATGGTATGCCGTTGCACATTATCGATACCGCCGGTCTGCGTGAAGCCAGTGACGAAGTTGAACGTATTGGTATTGAGCGCGCCTGGAACGAAATAGAGCATGCTGACCGGGTACTGTTTATGGTTGATGGCACCACTACCGATGCGACCGACCCCGCCACACTCTGGCCCGATTTTATCGCAAGATTACCGGCTCATCTGCCCATTACCGTGGTACGTAACAAAGCCGATATTACCGGTGAACCACAGGGCCTGGAAGAAGTAAGTGGGTATTCACTTGTCCGCCTGTCCGCCCGTACCGGCGATGGCGTTGATATTTTACGGACCCATCTGAAGAAGAGTATGGGCTTCGAAACCAACCTTGAAGGAGGATTCCTCGCCCGTCGCCGTCACTTGCAGGCACTTGAGCAAGCAGCAGAGCATTTGCGGCAGGGTAAAATGCAGCTTCTCGGGCCTATGGCCGGGGAATTACTGGCAGAAGAACTACGCCTGGCTCAGATAAGCCTGAGCGAAATTACCGGGGAATTCACCTCTGATGACCTGCTGGGCCATATCTTTTCTAGTTTCTGTATTGGTAAGTAAAGAAGGAAGGGTTTTGCCGATTCTTGTACCACATGCCACCGCCGTGCACATGTGGTACAAGAAGATGAGAAAAACTGATGAAAATCAGCATATAAGATCCAAGTAAGAATAGAAGACAACCTAATAGCCAAAAACGTACTGAGCGATAATAGCAACTAACTACTCGGTCTGGATTTTAGCAAATATCTATCTATGCCATTAACGCGTATGGATTGAGGAACTGCCGGTGCCACCATAGCCGTCTATCAACCGAACTAACATTCGCCTCATCGCATACCTGTTGCCAATTTTGTTCTATCACACCGATTTGATGGTCAAATATATCTGTCGCATCCTGGGGAGATAACAGAAAGGTATTTGCCGCTTTTAAACACACTGCTAGTTGGCTAAAACGATTATTGCCATGAATCAACATAGCTTGGGTCGCCTCCCCTCCACTACGCCCTTGCGGGCAAATATCATACGCAGGGGTTAACGAGAGCATTTTCCCATCCCAAAACGCTGCATGGTTCCTTGCATGGTCGTCTGTATTTCCGCATAGAATCGAAAAAACTAAGCGACCGAATATCTCTCTCAGCGTTTCGGTAGGACGATGAAATCGCATTCTAATGATTTCAGCAAAGGATTCATAGCTAGCGTACCGAGCCTCCATATCATTAAAACCAAATAGCGTTAATGCTGATACGACTGGTTTTCGCGCCCAACCTGACGGCATTTTCACTCTATCAAAGCGCTCGACTAACAAAACGTCTTTACCAGACGTCCTTTCTATATGTACATTCGCAACATTTAATCCGATCAATTGAGCTAAGCGCATCGCAACAAACTCAGCTTTTACAACGCTATATGTATCAGCAGATGCTGAGAACTTCGCAATGAACTTTCTATCATGCTGTTCGATTAATGCCTTAGGACGCGCGCCGCCAATTGAACTACCGTGAAAAAGTGCTTGGTCAAGTTCAGGTGTCAGCAAAACCCCATCTTCAACCCTCTGGGCTGACTGCATGAGCTCTTCCATACTTGCATTAACCGCAGATCTTGCAACGTACTCTGTTGGTGATGCCTGAAAGTCCAGTGCACCAATACGATCCGATCCAGATTCCAGCAAATATGTCATTTCATCAAACTGATCCGTATCAATCGCGTTAGCTTTTGTCCCTACATACTTATTGATAATTACGCGTCGGCCCCACGCATCTGGAGCCCCATCACGTATACAACCAGGCATATTAAGGCCATCGAGCAACGGGAGTACTCCTGTACTCAACGGTAACTCCGGTTCATAAATAGAAATTTTATCTGCCCGTTCCAGATAGCTCTTACCGTAGTTGAAAAGCATGTGGCTACCATCGATTTCTAACTTCCCAGCGACGACCGGCTCAGTCGCGTTCGGTAACCAAACCCAAACATAAGCCTCATTAGAAATTTTAGAAGTCATCATCTACTTTCCTCTTGGTTTTCCTTGATGCTGACGGTAATAGAGCGAGCTTGTCATCTACGAATTTACTGTGAAACGTGATGGTACTTTCACCTGAATTAAAAAGGCTTACGCCAACTATCCTGGCTACTTCGAATACGATCCCAATCTCACATTTAGGATCAGCCTTTTCAATGCGCCCAAGTGTACTACGCGATATCCCCGCACGTTCAGCAACCTCCGCGGCCGTCATTTTACGTTCCAGGCGCGCGGCTCGAATGAGTTTCGCTAGCAGCCCTAAAGCTTCATCCGTATAGCGAGAATATGTTCTTACGATAGATTTAGGCATAAACGACCCGTATATAAATCAAAAAACCTAAACATGGCTTATATATAAGCCACATTATAGACTATGATTCTCAGTACTCAAAAATGATGATGATTTATATATGATACATTATCACATTTTATGATTCATATATGAATCATCAGTTATCGCTAAAATATGTATTTTTTCATAGAGTCGGCGACACAGTTATCTCAGTCGCAATATTCTAATAACGGCTCAGAACTCATACAAGCCACCTTCTACCTGACCGAACCAGAAACCAGGAAATCTGGCGTTTTTTAACATATTAGTATATATTTCCACCAGCTCCTCTTCTGTAAACAAGCAAAAATCGGGTTGCGATATGATTTGATATATCATATAACCTATTTGACAAACTGTTTTATCGTATATAATTCACACAATTACTCAGTCGGACCAAGCGGGTTCTTTGAGGTCTTTATCAGGCTGAAACAGTGAGTTATATCTCCTGGACGTTTATAAACCATTATCACGGAGCGACAAATGGCGATGCATTTTGCAAGAGGTGCAATAACTTCTCCCCACTCGATGTCCTCGCGTCTGACAAGGACAACCCTCGACAGGGCTAATCAGCTACCGTCCTTTCGGCGTACCCGTTATCTGGCATCACGCTCACTGCTGGCTGAACTGTTGTTTATGCTCTATGGCATTAAACACCTGCCTGATATCAAGCTTTCAGCCTCGGGTCGGCCTCACTTTGTCGATCCGACTTTGCCTGATTTTAGTGTGGCTTACGCCGGGAATATGGTCGGTGTATTACTGGCTCCTGAAGGGCAATGCGGGCTTGATATGAGTCTTCAGCATCGCTTTACGACGCCAGTATCAGACCAGATATATTCCGCGAGTGGGAACGAGATTATCTGGGCTAATAATCAGCAGGATCCAAATGAAGCACGTGCACAGCTCAGTACGCTGCGCCAAAGTGTTCTGAAGCTGATAGATGCACCAGAGGCATCATTGCAGTTACTGCCTATTTCCGGACGTTTGAAAGTGGATAACGCACCCTATATCGAAACAATCAGTGATGTGGAAGATATTTTGGTCTGGGGGTGTGCTGCAACACCGGGTATTGTCGCGCTACAACTGTGGCATCACGATAATGACCAGAACTGGCAGAAACTCACCGATATTCAGTCCCGTTACCAGACCCCCTGCTCACGCGTGATACGTTTAACCAGCATGACTAGCGAAACCACCATGCCTTATCATGAGTTTTCTCAGCAAGGCTGAAAGAGTTATCGCTTATAAATAAGCAACCGTATAAGTCGCTGTTGCCAGTACAGTACCTGCCGTCGCAGCGACAGCACCCGCTGATAGTGCTAGCTTTGCCATGAAATCAAAACGGCGTATTCCATCGGGATCGCTAAAAGCAGCATTTTGATTATTTGCAGTAATCGCGGTATTCGCAGAATTACCCGCAGTTAGCCTGATAAATACCCCGGTTGCAGTACCTGAAGCATTACCCAGACCTTCAGGCGTCAATAATAAGCTCTGCCAGCCAACATTCGCTGAGATTTTTTCTAAGCAGACCGCATTATCCGAAGCCAATGAAAAATTAACGGCTGCGGTACCTGTACCATCAGTATTCATACTTCCCAGCTGAATCGTATTACCAGGTACGCCCCCTACTAATACTTTGATATTACAGGTAATATCGACAACCGATCCGATAAAGTGCAGCTCGCCACTATTATCGTCTGCATATCCACTCGTGACAGTCATGGCACTCATAACCATCAATACAAGCGATATTTTTTTCATACTCTACAGCCTTTGAAATAAGTGAATCTTTTCAGCAGCGGCCGTGAGACAGACCTACTCTCACGGCCACACAAACCACGACTCAGCTAAAAAAACTGGCTTAGCGTCAGTCGAGAAAAACAATTTTGAACATAAACAGCAGGGCAATAACCACCACGCATGGGCTGATTTCACGCCAGCGACCGGTACCCAGCTTCATCACACAGTAAGAGATAAAGCCAAGCGCAATACCTTCAGTGATGGAGAAGCTAAACGGCATCATTACTGCGGTCACAAATGCAGGTACTGATTCAGTCAGGTCATCCCATTTAACGCGAGCGAGGCTTGAAGTCATCAGGACGCCAACATAAATAAGCGCACCCGCTGCCGCATAAGGTGGAACCATACTGGCTAATGGTGAAAGGAAAATGACCAGCAGGAATAACAGACCGACGACAACGGCCATCAGGCCAGTACGCCCGCCAACTGATACACCGGAAGAGCTTTCAATATAGGCCGTTACTGATGAAGTACCGATAAATGACCCGGTGACGGAAGAGATACTGTCGACAAACAGAGCCTGTTTCATACGCGGGAACTTACCCTTCGCGTCCGCCAGCCCGGCTTTATCGGTAACCCCCAGTAAGGTACCTGAAGAGTCAAACAGGTTAACCAGCATAAAGGCAAAGATGACTCCTGCCAGACTGACGTCCAGAGACCCCATCAAATCAACCTGCCCAACCACACTGCTCACACTTGGCGGAGTAGCAATAATACCTTGATACTGCACATCACCCAGTAACCAGGCCAGCAAAGTGGTGACCACAATCGAAACCAGTACTGCAGCATGAATATTGCGGGAAGCCAGGATAGCAATAATGAAAAAGCCGAGTGCGCCCAGTAAGACATTATGCGAAGTCAGGTGACCAATGGTGACCAGGGTATCTGGATTAGCGACGATAATACCGGCATTTTTTAAGCCCATCATGCCGATAAACAGACCAATACCACTGGTGATCCCCACGCGCAAGCTGAGTGGGATATTCGCTATCATCCAGTAGCGAACGCGGAACAGGGTCAGCAGTAATAAACCTACCGCGCCCCAAAAAATCGCCCCCATACCTATCTGCCAGGAAATCCCCATTGCCCCAACTACGACAAAGGCAAAGAAAGCATTGAGTCCCATTGCGGGCGCCAGCGCAACCGGAAGGTTAGCCACCACACCCATCAGGATGCTACCAAACGCAGCAATCAGACAGGTGGTAACAAATACCGCCTGGGTATCCATTCCCGCTGCGCCAAGAATTTGTGGGTTTACAAACACGATGTAAACCATGGTTAAAAATGTCGTAAATCCAGCAATAACCTCAGTACGAACAGTGGTGCCATGTTCACGTAATTTAAACACACGCTCGAATAACCCCGGTGTTGATTCCGGCGTAGGTTGTGATTGACTCATTATCGATTCCGAACTGAAAGAGGAAAAATTCGCCGTTATCCTACCAAAAAAAAACCACCTCAATCATAGGAAATGGATACTTTTTCATAAAATAAGTGCTACGTTACCGATTGCCTGGCATAAAAATCCGACAAAAAGCGCAAACCCCGAAACTTAATCAGCCTTATGCTATTTTTTCCAGCAGATCTGAATAGCGATGCTTTAAAAGTAAATCCCGTTTCAGAGCCGATAAACAGAAAATACGACCCTATTTCAGGCGACAGATACTCCAGACACTAAAAAAAGATCATTTCTCCCAAAGTTAAAATTTGTGATCCAGTCTTGAGATATTCATTTTGTAATCGATTACTTTCATGCGACAGCAAATTGTAATCGATTACTTTTTCTCGGGGAGTATTAACGTGGCTACAACACAAAGTACAACAAATGCCCACCTGACTCAGCGTATGCTGGTCCCGCGGCTCTCATTAATGATGTTTCTTCAATTCTTTATCTGGGGTAGCTGGTCGGTCACGCTTGGGCTGGTCATGGCCCAGCATAATATGTCATTACTGATCGGTGATGCCTTCTCGGCAGGCCCAATTGCCTCAATCTTGTCACCTTTTGTTCTGGGTATGCTGGTAGACCGCTTCTTCCCATCCCAGAAGGTCCTGGCAGTCATGCATCTGCTTGGCGCGGTTATCTTGTGGTTTGTTCCCCAGGCTATGATCGAGGAAAACGGTACGCTGCTGATTGCCTTACTGTTTGGCTACACCCTGTGCTACATGCCAACACTCGCGCTGACCAATAATATCGCCTTCCATAGTCTGGCAAACAGCGAGAAAGGCTTCCCTATCGTGCGTGTTTTCGGCACCATCGGTTGGATCGTTGCCGGATTATTCATTGGCTTCACCGGTGTGGCTTCAAGCGTCAGCATATTTACTGTCGCCGCTATCTGTTCAGTTATTCTGGCTGTCTATAGCCTCAGCCTGCCGCATACTCCTGCTCCGGCTAAAGGTTTACCTTTTAAAGTCCGTGACCTGTTCTGTGCTGATGCTTTCGCTCTGCTTAAAATCCGTCACTTCTTTATTTTCTCCCTGTGCGCCACGCTGATTTCTATTCCACTGGGCACCTATTACGCCTTCACTGCATCCTGGCTCGCTGATGCTGGCGTAGAAAATATCAGTACTATGATGTCCTTCGGCCAAATGTCCGAAATCTTCTTTATGCTGGTTATTCCGCTACTGTTCCGCCGTCTGGGCGTGAAATACATGCTGTTGATCGGTATGTGTGCCTGGTTTGTACGTTACGCCCTGTTTGCGATGGGGATGGGTGAAGAAGGACGTGCGCTGATCTGGCTTGGCATCCTGTTACACGGTGTTTGCTACGACTTCTTCTTCGTTGTCGGCTTTATCTATACCGACCGCATCGCGGGAGACAAGGTAAAAGGCCAGGCACAAAGCATGGTCGTCATGTTTACCTACGGCATCGGTATGTTACTCGGCTCCCAGATTTCTGGCGCACTCTACAACAGCTTAGTTGCCGGTCAGGTTTCTGCCGAAAGCTGGGGCTTATTCTGGTGGATCCCGGCCATTGCAGCCGCAATCATTGCCATATTGTTCATGTTTACATTTAAGTATCGCGATTAAGTGTTTGTTGTTATTGGAGGTGATTTTTGAAAACGTTAAAAGGCCCGGGTATTTTCCTTTCACAGTTTATTGGAAGTGAAGCGCCGTTTAACTCGCTGGAAGGTCTGGCTAAATGGGCGTCAGCACTGGGCTACCAGGCGCTACAAATTCCCTGTAATCACCCGGCAATTTTTGATTTGCAACGGGCGGCGACCAGTCAGACTTACTGTGATGAAGTTCTTGGGTTACTGAGTCAATACGGGTTGAGCATTAGCGAATTATCAACCCATCTCGAGGGGCAGCTGATTGCTGTCCACCCCGCCCATGATGCTGCTTTTGATAACTTTGCTCCCGCTCACCTTCGTGGTGACCGGGAGGCACGTACCGCCTGGGCAATAGAACAGGTTAAACACGCGGCCGTTGCCTCAAAGAATCTTGGACTGAAGGCGCATGCCACCTTCTCGGGTTCGCTGGCATGGCCCTATGTTTATCCCTGGCCTCCCCATAACCCGCAGTTACTGGAAGAGGCGTTTGCTGAACTGGCACGCCGCTGGCGGCCCATACTGGATGTCTTTGACGAGCATGGCATTGATGTTTGCTATGAATTGCATCCGGGCGAAGACTTACATGATGGCGCGACCTTTGAGCGGTTCCTGGCACTGGTTAACCATCATCCGCGCTGCAATATTTTGTTCGACCCCAGTCATCTGCACTTACAGCACATAGACTATCTGCAATTTATTGATATTTACCATAATCGAATCAAAGCGTTTCACGTTAAAGATGCTGAATATCTCACTAACGGTCGTACCGGCGTCTACGGCGGCTACCTGAAATGGATAGACCGTGCAGGGCGCTTCCGTTCACCGGGCGACGGACAGGTAGATTTCAAAGGTATCTTCAGCAAACTGGCTCAGTACGATTATGACGGCTGGGCGGTTCTTGAGTGGGAATGCTGTCTTAAAGATTCTGAAACCGGTGCCCGGGAAGGCGCGCAGTTTATCCGTAATCATATCATTCCGGTGTCTAAGCGTGCTTTTGACGACTTTGCCGCACAGGATGGCAATGATAGCAGCGTACGTGCGCAACTGGGTTTAACCGGGGAGAGTAAAAATGATTAATGTCGGCATTATCGGCAGCGGTTTTATCGGCCCGGCGCATATTGAGGCCTTGCGCCGCCTGGGCAATATCAATGTTGTGGCCCTGTGTGATTATAGCCAGGAAAGCGCTGACGCTCAGGCGAAAAAGCTACACGTACCCCATGCTTACAGCGATGTCGCCGCATTTTTGCAGCACCCGGATCTGCATGCTGTACATAACTGCACCCCGAACCATTTGCATGCGGCTATCAATAAACAGGTGCTCCAGGCAGGTAAGCATTTGTTCTCTGAAAAACCGCTCTGTATGACGATGGAAGAGGCCCATGAACTGGTGACGCTGGCAGAGCAAGCCGGTGTTGTGAATGGCGTCAGCTTTGTCTATCGCCAGTTTGCCATGGTGCAGCAGGCTGCAAATATGGTGAAGCATGACCAGATTGGTCGCGTTTTTGCCGTCCAGGGTGGCTATTTGCAAGACTGGATGCTGGAAGAAACCGACTATAACTGGCGTGTGGAAGCAGGCCAGGGCGGTGCATCCCGTGCGGTCGCAGATATAGGATCGCACTGGTGTGACACCTTACAGTTTGTCACCGGGCGTAAAATTGTCGCGGTGATGGCTGATTTAGCTATCGTCTGGCCAACGCGTAAAGCGAATATCGCTGGCGCCTCAACCTTTAGCGGAAAATCACAGCAAGCCGTGTATGAAGACAAGCCGGTCAATACCGAAGATTTAGGCTTTATACTGCTGCGCTTTGATGATGGTAGTAAAGGCTGCCTGAGCGTGTCGCAAGTAGCGGCCGGGCGTAAAAATCGCCTGAACCTCGAGATTAGCGGTAGCAAAGCTTCCCTTGCCTGGGATCAGGAGGTTCCTCAGCAGCTGTGGATTGGTCATCGCCATCAGGCGAATCAAATCCTGATGGATGACCCCTCGCTATTAAATGGCGATGTCTCATCCCGCGCTCGCTTCCCGGGCGGGCATATTGAAGGCTGGCCTGACGCTTTCCGGGCGATGATGCAGCAGTTTTACCAGGCTGTAGAGCAAGGCCAGATGCCAGAGAAAGAGGCAGCAACTTTCGCTACATTCAGAGATGGGGCGCAAGTGATGGCTATCGTCGATGCCATTATGCAAAGCCACCAGCAGCAGCGCTGGGTCACGGTAGATTTCTGATAAAAACTGTCCACAGAGAGGGAAAGGTTGCTCTTCCCTCTTTATTCCCAAAGCATCTTTATTTATTTAAAAATGACTCAACCACGCTGGAGAACCGTTCAGGCCTGTCGAGCATAATAAAGTGAAAACTGTCATCTATCCGTGTGAAATGGATATCTGGTGCAGAAGCATAGGCTTGACGGTACATAGTATCCACGCGGGCAACAGGTATCCCGTATAAGGAGTCATACGCGTACACGACCTCAATAGGTACTCTGATGCGGCTAAGCTCAGGGCGCAAATCGGTAATCATCAATTCATAGACTGCATCCGCCACGGTTTTACTATCAGAATTAATGCCCGCAGCCACCAGTGCAGGCCTCACCGACTCGGTCTTCGCTAAGCGGGCTATAGATGTCTTCTGAAATTCTGCGATTTGCTCCGGCGACTGCTCCAGGAGAAAATCCCGCATAGCAGCCGCATGTCGGGCAGCGGTTTCGCTGGTCGCTGCCGGGTCAATAATCAACGTATAGAACGGCAAAGCATCGACTATCATCAAGCGACCAACCTGGTCGGGATGACGGGCTCCCAGCATCAATGCAATTTCCCCGCCAAGAGAATGGCCAATGATCACGGGTGCTTTGATGTTCTGGGCGAGGATGTATTCAGCGATGGCGTCAGTTGCCGGAGCGACCACCTTCCCCTCCGGATTGGAAATGGCTGGTGTACTCGCAAAGCCCGCAAGTTCTACAAGATGAATACGGTGATTCATACGCAAATCGGATGCTAAACCAGCCCAAACATCGCGAGACGACGCCAGCCCGGGAATCAAGATGACATCCGTTCCTGAGCCTTCCACCTGTACAGAGATCCGCTTTGAGTTCTGATGTTCTGAAGATATGGGCAGAGACTGAGCGGCCGACGCCGGGGCTAAGACTGACATAAATAAAAGAGTTCCTCCGATCATTGCACGGATATTTGCGGTGTTCATCAGCTCTCCTTGTTTAAGCTGAGCTGTTGGGTAAAAAAGCGAGTATATCATTAGCTGAGCTGCTCAAACCTGCAGGAACGTCTGCTTATCACTGCGAGTAAAATATGATGGTTTACCTTTGAGGTTAATTGCCATCCTGTGACATAAAACCGCTGTAAAAACCCGTCGTTAACACCCGAATCACTCAAGTTGCCTGTAGGCGTTGAGTAAAATATGGTAGCCTGCAGGTCAGAATCTGATGCAGGAAGCTGTTCCGTCATGTCCATTCAAAAAATCGCAAAACTGGCCAATGTTTCCGTCGCTACGGTGTCGCGTGTACTGAATAACAGCGATAGCGTAAAAGAAAAAAATCGGGAAAAGGTCCTGCAGGCGATAAAAGCCAGTAACTACCAGCCTAACCTTCTTGCTCGCCAGTTACGTACCGCACGTAGCTCAATGGTGCTGGTTCTGGTTTCTGATATCTCCAACCCGTTTTGCGCCGAGATTGTGAAAGGTATTGAAGAACAGGCAGAGACAAGCGGTTACCGTATTCTGCTGTGTAACTCTGGCTCGGACATTAATCGTTCGCGATCAAGCCTGCAGTTGCTGGCGGGCAAAATGGTCGATGGCGTTATTACCATGGATGCCTTTACTATCCTGTCAGAATTAACCCAGATGATTAATGGCATGCCTTGGGTTCAGTGTGCTGAATATGCGGATTCCGGAGATATCTCTGGCGTCGGCATCAACGATATCGACGCCTCTCGCCAGATGGTTGCCCACTTGGTCAACAGCGGGCGTAAACGCATTGCGCTGATTAACCATGATGTAAAATACAAATACGCGAAACTTCGCCAGCAAGGCTACCAGCAAGAGCTTACAGACCGCGGTTTAACATGGCAGGCTATTAGCTACGCTAACGAACTGAGCTTTCATGCGGGTAAACGGGCGATGCAGGAACTATTAAAGTCTGATTCACCACCCGATGCGGTATTTGCTATATCAGATACGCTGGCCGCAGGTGCCATGTCCGCTATCGAAGCCGCCGGGCTGCGTATTCCGCAAGATATCGCGGTAGCCGGTTTTGATGGTACAGAACTGGCAGAAATGGTCTCACCGCCTCTGACCACTATCGTGCAGCCTTCACGTGATATTGGTCGTAAGGCATTCAGCCTGCTATTACAGAAAATTGACGATCCGCAGTCGCAAACTGAACGCGTGATGATGGACTGGCGCCTGATGGAACGCGCCAGTACCCGGAGTAATTAATGGGGCAGTTTTTTCAGCTCTGTCTGTAGATTCTGATGCGAGGTGCTGATAATGCTCCACGCATCTTTTGGTTTATCGTGTTCGATAATAAACCACTTCACGCCACTCGCTTTCGCTGCAGGCATAATGGTTGCCCAGTCTAATAAGCCCTCGCCCAGCGGCGCAAAGTTCATCTCATCATCACGAACGCCAATCGACGCGCTGTCTTTTGCATGCATCGCAAATACCCGTCCAGGATACTCTTTCAGGATACGAACCGGATCCTGGCCGCCACGAAAGACCCATGCCGCGTCCATCTCTAGTTTAAGGTTATCAGGGCTGGAGTTATTGAGGATGATTTCCAGGGCGGTGACACCATCATACTTTTTCATTTCAAAATCATGATTATGATAGCCTAACTGAATACCGTCTTTACGCAGTTTTGCGCCCAGTTTATCCAGGCGCTGGGCATAGTCTGCCCAGCCTTTGGCGGTATCCGGACGGTCTTCTGGTTCTATCCACGGCACCACAATAGTGTCATTACCTACCGCTTTATTAAATGCCAGGGTCTGAGCGTAATCATCCTCCAGCGCTTTCAGCTGTACATGAGAGGAGGTCGCGGTCAGCTGATTTTTCTCCAGCAGTGCTTTCAGCTCTTTAGCAGCTAAATCATGAGTGCCAACCAGCTCCACATGTTTAAAGCCTGCTTTATGCGCCATAGCAAACTGTTCAGCCGGAGTGCCGATATTACGTAAGGTATACATCTGCAGAGCCATTTCATCTTCAACGTCTGCAGCGAGAGCCTGTAAAGGAGCCATACTCAAAGTCGTTAACACACCAACTAACACCATCAATTTTTTCATTTTATTTTATTCCTGGAATCAAGCAATCGATTACAAAATACATAAAAGTAATCGATTACAAAAACAGCCGATCTAAATTATGTGATCGGTGTATCTATTTTCTGCGCTAAATATTCTACCCGCGAGACAGCCGGATGAGGGAAATAGCCTGTTGGGATCGATTGCCCGGGCTAAAACGTTTACAGTAAGGGGTCTGACAGACATTTAAGGAAAACACATGTCCCCTGTTGAGGCTGTTTTTTTCGACTGTGATGGCACCTTAGTCGATAGCGAAGTGATTTGTTCCAAAGCTTATGTGCATATGTTTGCCCAATACGGCATCCAGATGTCACTGGAAGAAATGTTTAAGACTTTCAAAGGGGTAAAACTCTACGAAATCATCGATACCGTCTGCGCACAGCATGGTAAAACGTTACCCAAGTCAGAGCTGGAAACTGTTTTCCGCCAGGAAGTGGCTCGCTTATTTGACAGTGAATTACAGGAAATTGAAGGGGCAAATGCCCTGCTGGCAAAAATTCAGATTCCTATGTGTATTGTGTCAAACGGCCCGGCGAGCAAAATGCACCACTCCCTTGGCAATACCGGTATGCGGCATTACTTCCCAGACTCACTGCTGTACAGCGGCTACGATATTCAGTGCTGGAAGCCCGACCCGGCGTTAATGTTTCATGCCGCGGATAACATGGGAGTCACGGCTGAACGCTGCATCCTGATAGATGACTCGGTTGCTGGCGCGCAATCCGGCATCGCCGCGGGGATGGAGGTATTCTATTTTTGT
Source organism: Klebsiella sp. BIGb0407 (assembly GCF_024807845.1). Classification (GTDB taxonomy): domain Bacteria; phylum Pseudomonadota; class Gammaproteobacteria; order Enterobacterales; family Enterobacteriaceae; genus JGM124. The sequence goes on along the minus strand of NZ_JANUEQ010000005.1, from coordinate 117,047 downwards.
GCCGACCCGCATAACAAGCCTATCTCTCACCCGAAAGTGACAACGTTCACCCATCTCAGCCAGCTACCTGATTTATGGCAGGCACGAGGGTGGAATATTACTCACTGAGCCTGGAAGTAACTTATCCGGCCTCTGAGGGCTGGATAACTTGATTAATGACACCTCCGCACCCAGCGAGCGGGATGCGGAGTTTATTCTTCAGGCGCTCGTGATACTAGTCGTCCAGTATCAGCGTCAGCATCGTTTCACTGCGCAGCCGACTATTGACGCGCGCATCCTCTTCCGCCAGTACCGGCCGTATTTCCAGCCGTGCCGTCAGAGTCTTACCTTCTGCCGGCCTTCCATGTATCACCGGCACCAGCCGTTGCCCCGCATTTAGCTCCGGCACATATCCTCCGCTCTCCGTGCTGGCTCCGGCCGACGTTACCTTGCGCAGCTCTGCCGCATTGCCATCCAGCTGCACATCCAGCAGACGCAGATGGGTGGTACCGCGCTCACCGTAGCGTAATCCTCCCTGCCCACTATCCTCGCCCTCGACCCGCAGACTCATCGCCCGGGAATAGGGGCAAACTACGTTCACCGTCAGGGAACGTGTACCGGGTGACAGGCTGCTGGCACCCACATCTTCCAGCTGCCAGCGCGACATCATCCCATAATCGACCACCGGATTACTGACCGACAGGCTACAGCGTGTATCCGGCGGTAATATCGGCAGCGATTCGGCTTCTGGCCCGTTGGGAGGAACAGGCGTAGCCGAACTGACGCCGGTTACGCTCATTAGCAGGGCCAGTAACCAACGTCCGCAAAACAGGTTCATAATTTCTCCTTATCGGCAGGTTGCCGTGGCATTTTCATACAGACCCGTGGTGTCCGCGGTCTCCGGCAGGTCGAGTTTCATCGTGCACACCGTCTTGCCGGAACTCTGTACTTCCATCATCATCCCTGGTGCTGCATCCGGCACGAAAACCGTACCCTCGTCCCCCACCACTGTCACTAATCCCCCCGTGGCGTTGAACACGCTGGCACCCTGCGGTGGGCGTTTACCATCAGCCATTACCACCTCGACCAGCACGCGTCGGGTGCGGAGCACCTCGAAGTTCACTCGACCGATAGCTCCCCTGGCCATCTCCGCTTCCTGCAAGGCGTTATTAATATCGACATTTTTCGCCAGGCTGCGGGTATCGAGCTGGATAGCCGAACGACGGTAACCGTTCAGCGTCGGTATCGCTGCATATCCCCGCCAGTCGGTCCATACCGGGCCCGCTGGCGTGTCCAGCCGAACCCCGGATTCTTTCCCCACCCGCGCAATACCAAAGGTATCTGCCACAGGGTACGGGGAAAAAGTGATCCCGTTTTCATGCAGTACGACAGCGCCGCTGGCTCGCGTTGACCAGCTGGTGTAGTTGTCGCTGTCATGACTTACGCTGGCGTTTAACTGACTGAGCCGTGTCACCCAGTCCAGGTCACCACTGAACGACGAATGGTTATTACGCAGGTCACGATCGGTGGCAATGCTCCAGCCCCGCTCCTGACGGGTATGGTCACTGTATCGAATGCCGGTACGTGCGCTGCGTTTGGCGGTATTCAAATAGCTGCTGATGTCACGCCCTTCACCCAGCGGTAGGCTAAATGATACGTACAGGCGGTCGTCTGCCTGACCGCTGAGGGTTCCTGTATTGTGTTCGAGGCTAACACCCAGGTAAGCGCGGCCAAACTGCCGACTCCAGCCACCGCGCAGATAATCGGTGTTGTTGCCAGCAAAAGTGGTACTGCGTGCCCAGGAGAATGAAAGGTTGCCCAGTCCCTCTGTCGACCAGCTGATGCCACTGCCCCACTGATAATGGCTGCGACTCAGGCTATTAAGATTTTCCCTGTCAGCCCGTTGCAGAGCATCACTCAGTTCACGGTACCCGGCGGTTTGCTGACGCCCGTTGGCGCTGATGCTCAGGCGTTCATTCAAGCTGTGGCTGAGCAGAACAGACAGCAGAGTGCCGGTATCGTTGTGATCGACATCCTGTGCCAGGGTACTTTGCAGGCTGAGACGGGTCGAGTCAAACAGCTGGGTATCCAGGTTCAGCGCCCCGGCACGATAAGGTTCAGCCCCCAGTACGCCAGCATTCAGACTGATAAGCGGCGTGAGCTGCCAGCCAGTCGCTACCGTACCCAGCAAGGGTGCCTTACCCTCCTGCTGATCGAGTCGGCCTACGCCAAACGACAATCCGGGTGAGACCAGCGGCGCATGCATCAGCAAAGTGGCGGCCGGTACAATAAACTGCCGGGTCTCACTGTTGCTCCCCGTCAGGGTGACCACTAAATCAGTTCGGGTATTCAGCAGTGAGAATCCCTTAAGCCGGAAAGGACCAGCCGGTACGGCAGTGCTGTAAACCAGTACACCAGACTGGCGTACCTCAACCACGGACTGTGTCTGTGCGACGCCCTCGACCAGTCCGGCACCGTCCTGGCCAGATGTCAGTGCCGATTCAGGAAACAGCTGAAAACCCAGTACCTGACCGGTACCGAATAACGAGTTGGAGAGACTTATCTGACCTGCCTGCAGCACCTTTTTAATGCCGACAAAGCTGCGCTGGGCATAGGCTCCCTGATAATTGATACTCGCTTCACCGTTGAAGCGAGTAAAGGTCTGGCGGCTACGGACTATCCAGTCACCGGCATTGAATCCCGCTTCGGTACCGAGCTGACCAAAGTTGAGCCCCCCGGCAACGCCGGATGAGCTCAGATACCGGGCATCATAGTTGAGCATGCCCGCCACACCGCCGTGCTGCCAGTTGCCGTCTTCAACCCCAAGTACACTGAGCGCTTCAGGTGGGACGACCAGGGTTACCTTCCCTTCGCCAGGCGAAGGCAGTATCCCGGCTCGCGGTAAGGCGCGGCGAAGGTCAAAACAGGCTGCGCTATCAGCATAACCTGGAGGGGGTTCTATTCCGGCAGCCCGCAGAAAGGCGCGATCGGCACAGAGAGTACCCGCCTTATCAAATCTCACGCGGACCCGTCCACGGGAATTACCGTTGACGAAAAGCTCCACAGAACTTTCTCCGGGCAGAAAGCGCGGGGCTTGACCAAACAGGGCGGCAACACTGGGGTCGATGCCGCGACCGCTCAGTACGCGGGTATCGAAAATCAGGTTATCCTGAACATGCGTTTTATCGACCGCCCCGGCAAAGCTTGCGAAGAGCGAGGTAATCAATAGCGGAAGCAAACGCCGAAGCACCCGGCACCAATAGCGTTGTATTGCGAGCAACATCCTGTCACCCCTCTTTTTTATGATACCAGCGATGCCTCATAGCTATCGACGGTAAAACCCCAGGTAGTAGCGGGAGAGATTCGAACTTTACTGGCCTTTTCAGCGCCGGTGCCACCGCGTTTCGTCTGCCGGGTCAGTATCAGCTGCTGGCCCGGCAACACATAGCTATACGGCAGATTCCAGGCCACCTGGTCAGGCAATGAGGTCACCCCCTGCCCGAGACGCACAACGTAGGGGGACGGATTACTGACGCTCAACACTTCGGCCTTCAGGGACCAGATCAGACGCTTCCAGGGAGCTTCATCGCGGGCAAGACCCGCCGGGCGAATGATGACCGGCAGGTTCTGACGCACCGTAATATGCACCGAATTCTTATCTTTTTCCTGCGGAGGAACCCCTTCAAATACCACGCGTTTAAGACGCTCTGTTTTCAGTGGTGTTTTGCTGGTCAGCATAAAGCGAACACGCTGAGTCTTGCCGGGTTCAACGCGCGCCATCGGCGGCGTGACGATCAGCAGTTTTTCGCTATCCTGGGCAATATTCTGCAGAGTGGTCAGCAGCAGAACGGGAAAACTGTCGGTGTTTTGCAGATTGATAGCACCTTCACCATCGCCTTCCTCAATGATAACGACCGATGACTCGGGCAGCATGCCCGTGGCCTGGGCGCTGGCAGACAGCAGCCACAGGGCAGCCGCGAAGGCTGTGCAAAAAGCGGAGACGTTCATATAAGAAACCATCCATGTCTGTAAGCGAAAAGAAAAAATTAAAATGGCCGATTACGACAGAGAAAGACCGGGCTCGAGGCCCGGTCAACAGAAAAATCACAGGTAGACCAGCTCCAGCGTGGTCAGGCCGTCCAGTTTAATTGGCTTGGTGATGTCAAGATCTGAGATCTTGTTGAGGTAAGCCTGGACATTAAGCTTGCCGGATAATGTTGTAAAAGAAATTGGCTGAAGTTCTCCTTTTTTTGCAACACTGCCGAGTAACTTGTCGCCACCATAAACAGCAATTCCCTTCCATTGACGCCAACTCAATGTGTTTGCTTTATATATTCCATCAACCTCAACATTATCTGCCAAAATATTCGAAATAGAGATGGTGTATCCCCCTATCTTTTTATTGCCATCCTGGCCAAGACCGACAACATAGTCGCCATACGTAGTATTAATACCGTCTGGTGCTTTTGTACTACCGCCCGACTGCTCACTTGCAGTTCCAGCAGCAGTTCCAGGACGACCATTGATACCTGTTAAGGCAACTTGTGCTGGCGAATCACAGGTAATGGCAAAGTCCAGTTGCTTCGCAGCAAGTTGATTTAATTCATCTCTCTTTAAAGCTGCAATTTGAATTTTGCCATAGTCGATAACACCGCCGCCACTCAGCGTCGGTTTGCAGGCCGCCGGAGTAATGGTACCGATAACTTTCACATCAATGCTCACAGCCATGACGACGGAGGAGGTGGTGGCCAGCACAACGAGTGCACAGGCAGCTTTTTTAACTATATTCATCATGATATTTCCCTTCCATGTGGATTTATTGATAAACCGGCAAAATATCCTGAGCCGGCAGGTGCCGAGAGGTATATCCTCTTCAGCAGTTAACAATCTCGAATTATTTAAGATGCATAAAAAAATCGCTGAGTTATCTGGACTCCAATTTTTCAATGCGTTAACTTGTGTATACTGACAACTAATCGTTTAAGAAAAGAATAAAGCACAGCATTTATATAGTGATTTATCGAAGAACACTGCAGAAAAAAATAAAAACATTTCATCATAAAACGGAATAAATTAGACTATAAATCACTGTGTTAATCCCAGCCCGTCATACTTGACCGCAAGTAAACAAACACAGAACCCAGTTCAACATAGCCATTAAAGACCGAACGCAGGGTTAGAGATGGCTTGCCGCCAAGGAATAACCGGATCATTATACCGACAAATACATATCAGATAAAACACTTGATCGAAAAAAACATATATTTGGAATATTACTCTAAACATATTCATACCACAGCATATAAGATCGTTAAATAAAAATATTTACCGCCATTAGTTATCAAATAACTCACAAATAATCCTTTATCAAAGTTATATATATAATCCATCCAATTAAAATAAATAATCACATTTAACAACAACCTTATTGAGCTAATGTTATATAATATGTACTTGGAGAAATATTTCTGTTAATTGACTTACAGAATAAATCATTCTGTATTTTCCTGCTATAACTGCACCATGACTATAAGATGATTTTTAACTTTCTATGAATGCTACCCGTCATGATGATGTTCGCGATAATTGAAATTTCAAATATCCCCACACCGGGGGATATTTGAGTCCGCCAGAGCTTACAAAAACATCCCGCCTGAAGCTTCAATACGCTGTGCGTTTACCCAGCCCATGCCTTCATTCAGTATCGCCGCAATCGCCTGGCCGATATCATCCGGCTGGCCAACCCGACCTAGTGCCGTTTGCGAGGCAATAGCTTGGGCAATATGTGGATTATCTCTTACCGCACCTTCACCAAAATCAGTCGCAATAGCGCCTGGCGCAATAATGTTCACCGCAATACCCCGCGGCCCCAGCTCTTTCGCCAGATAGACCGTCAGAACCTCCATCGCTCCCTTCATTGCGGCATAGGCGGCTTTCCCTGGCAGCGCAAAACGGGTCAGGCCGGTTGAAACATTCAAGATGCGCCCGCCATCTGCCAGCAGTGGAAGTAACCGCTGCGTCAGGAAAAAGGGACCTTTAAGATGAATGTTCATCAGCAGGTCAAATTGCGCTTCAGTGGTGTCAGCGAAGCTGGCATCAAGTCCAATTCCGGCGTTGTTTAATAAATAATCAAAGGTATCGCGCTGCCATAGCAGGTTGAGTTGTTTACTTACCTCTGAAGCAAAAGCACTGAAGGTAGATGAATCGCCGACGTTAAGAGGAATTGCTGCAGATTTCCTGCCCATTCGTTGAATTTCATCAACAACATCCTGCGCTTCTTGCTGTTTGCTGTGATAGGTAAGGAGTACATCGACTCCCTTCGCAGCCAGAGCTAAAGCCGCATTTTTACCTAAGCCACGACTACCGCCGGTGATTAAAACGATACGCTGATGCATAAGAATCCTCTTTATTGTTCCGGGTATGCTGAAAACCAAGCTTATTAGCTATCAAGGGAACAATAAATACGTCAAAATACGCTTAACTGTTTCACTTGGAACAACAATGCGGGTAAAACATGGATAAAATATACGCAATGCAGTTGTTCTTATGCGTCGCAGAACGCGAGAGTTTTACCCGTGCAGCCGAAAGTCTCGGCATCCCTAAAGGGAGCATTTCCCGGCAAATTCAGGCGCTGGAAAATATGCTCGGCACACGTTTATTGCATCGAACCACCCGACGTGTTCAGCTAACACAGGACGGCATGGTGTATTACGAACGAGCCCGGGACTTGCTGGCGAATCTTGATGAGCTTGATAGCCTGTTCCAGCACGACCCGGCAAGTGTCAGTGGTCGGTTACGGGTCGATATGCCAGTAAGCCTGGCACGGGGTCTGGTTATTCCTAAGCTGCGTGAGTTCCTGCAACTCTACCCCGGTATTGAACTGGAACTCAGTAGCTGTGACCGTATGGTCGATGTGATTCGTGAAGGCTTCGACTGCGTGGTCCGTGTCGGGCATTTGAAAGATTCCGGCCTGATTGCCCGACCCATTGGTAAACTGACTATGATTAACTGCGCCAGTCCGGATTATTTAGCGCGTTTTGGCTACCCGGAAACACTGGATGACCTGACATCACATGCTGTGGTTCACTATGCGTTAAACTTAGGTACGCGCCCACAAGGATTTGAGGTTTGGACAGATAATACCACTCGCTGGGTCAAGACCGGGGGAATGCTGACCGTTAACAGTACAGAAACCTATCAGGCTTCCTGTCTGGCGGGTCTGGGAATTATTCAGGTACCGCGTATTGGCGTGAAGTCCTTGTTAAAGCAAGGTAGTCTGACTGAAATTTTGCCGCAATACCGCGCCGAACCGATGCCGGTTTCACTGCTTTATCCCCATCGCCGTAACCTGTCACGCCGGGTACATCTGTTTATGGAGTGGCTAACCGGGGTACTAAAAAACTATGTTGATTGAGCCAGCGACTATAATTTCTTAACGTCCTGCTACACCAAAAGGAGCATTTACCTGATGAGCTTGCCGGATAATAACGAAAAAAAGCCAGTCACGCCGTCTGAGAAACAGACCGCCACCTCTACTGACCAGGATGTTCCCGCGTGCGAACAAAAAAAAGCACTGGTGACATTTAAAACCGGTAACAGTGCGCTGAATAGCACCATTAACACCGTAAACAAAACCGCCAGAAACCCGATGGTGGCCCATCTGTTGCGCACCGTAGAGCGCTTTAACGATCGTATGGGTAATCAGTTTGGCGCAGCTATTACCTATTTTTCATTTCTCTCACTGATCCCGATGCTGATGGTTTCCTTCGCCGCAGGGGGTTATATCCTTGCCGAGCATCCCACGCTTTTAGAGGATATCTTTGCCAAAATACTCAGCAATGTCAGCGACCCTACGCTTGCAGCCACGCTGCAAAACACCATTAATATTGCGATTCAACAGCGAACCACTGTTGGTCTGGTCGGTTTACTGATTGCACTGTATTCCGGTATCAACTGGATGGGTAATCTGCGGGAAGCGGTGAGAGCTCAGACGAGAAAAACCTGGGAACGGACGGAGCAGGATAAAGAGAAAATCTGGACTAAATACTTACGTGATTTTGTCTATTTAACCGGGATGCTGATAGCCATAATTCTGACGCTAATCATCACCTCTATTTCCGGTTCAGCGCAGTCACTTATTATCCGTTTTCTGCACCTGGAGTCGATTGAGTGGTTACGTCCCACCTGGCATTTAGTCGGTCTGGCTATTTCAATTTTTGCTAACTACTTGCTGTTTTTCTGGATTTTCTGGCGACTTCCTTATCATCGTCCACCTAAAAAGGCGCTGATCCGCGGTACGCTGATAGCCGCTATAGGCTTTGAGATCATTAAGATGATAATGACCTATAGCCTGCCTAAACTTGTCAGCTCGCCATCCGGAGCTGCTTTCGGTTCAGTGCTGGGGCTAATGGCTTTCTTTTACTTCTTCGCCCGTCTGACCCTGCTTTGCGCAGCCTGGATTGGTACTGCAGAATATCCGGAAGACAAAAAATTATCCGATGAAGATACTACACAGTAATATTTAATACGGGTGTACGCCCTCTCTGACTGAGGAGAGGGTGCGCAGGAACATCGCTCAAAAGAGATCAAGCCAGATGTATCAGGACATTTTCCAGCTGTGCAAAGGGAACCGGGCGTGAGAAATAGTAGCCTTGGGCAGCAAACGCTGGCGAAGCTTGAACATCTAACCATTCATCAAGAGTCTCAACCCCTTCGACAATAACGCCTTTGCAGTGACTGTTCATCAGATGGATTAGCGTGGTAAATAAATTACGTCCTTCATCGCTTTTTCTCAGCATGATAAACAATTCACGAGCCACCTTTATGTAGTCGTAACGAACCTCACTCAGTGCAGAGAAGTTTGCCATTCCGGTGCCAAAGTCATCCAGCCATAGCGGCCCAAACTCCTTGATTCTTACCAGCGTCTCGGTTGTCGGTAACGTAATATGTTCAACCAGTTCAAATCGTATCCACGGAAGTCGGTCTATCAAATCCCTGATGGACGTATGATCTTTCATTGCCAGTAGGGTTGGGCCATCAACGTTAATCGATGCCAGGATCTCATATTTAAGGAAGAGGCTTTCCTGGGCCAGCAGACACTGTAATTGTTCTTCAATGACGAGCAGGCGATAACGAATAGGGATAGAGGAGAAATAACGATCGGGGGGTATACGAATACTGCCATCATCAGGGTGTGTCACTACGGTAAGCATTTCAACAGCCATCAGTTTGCCATCTGTCTTATAGATTGGCTGGATGGTGTACTCACGCAGGCACTGCAACCAAAACCGTCGTTGCTGTAAACTTTCGACACTCGCTTCAAACGTATTCAGCCTGTGAGTGATCTGCTTCAACTTCATCTGCATGTCCTGTTTGATGTGATTACCCGCATAGCTCATCGAGAGATTATCGGCGTTGAGGCTAAGAACTTTACGTTCATCTTCGATACAAGATTTAACCCGATAAATATTATCCTATTATAAAAATGCTGACAGATTCGATTTTTTTAGAAACATTGTTTTAAATAATTTGACTCACCTGGCAACGCAACCGACAATGAAAATATTTCCTTCTGAGTTCACTTTATCTACAGGTTTCCCTATGCCGAACAAGAAAATAGCCGTTATTGGTGAATGCATGATAGAGCTATCCCAAAAAGGTGCGGATGTCAGCCGCGGCTTTGGTGGTGACACTCTTAATACTTCCGTCTACATCGCCCGTCAGGTCGACGCCGATAAACTCGCAGTACATTATATTACTGCTCTCGGTAACGATAGTTTTAGTCAACAAATGTTAGAGGCCTGGCAACAAGAAAATGTCCTGACCTCACTGACACAGCGCCTGGAGCATCGTCTTCCGGGACTCTATTACATAGAGACCGATGCCAGCGGCGAGCGCACTTTCTACTACTGGCGCAATGAAGCGGCTGCCCGCTTCTGGCTTGAGAGCGAACAGTCAGAGGCAATCTGTGCCGAACTGGCACAATTCGACTACCTCTATCTGAGCGGTATCAGCCTTGCGATTCTTGACACCGCCAGCCGTAGTAAATTATTTACTCTGCTGGAAAAAACACGCGCTAACGGCGGCAAGGTTATTTTTGATAATAACTATCGTCCGCGTCTATGGGCAAGCAAAGAAGAAACCCAGCAAGTTTATCAGCAAATTCTTACTCATACTGATATCGCCTTCCTGACGCTTGATGACGAAGATGCCCTGTGGGGAGAGAAACCTGTAGAAGAGGTGATTCAGCGTACTCAGGCTGCTGGCGTTAATGAAATTATCATTAAGCGTGGTGCAGACGCCTGTCTGGTTGCCATCAAAGGTGAAGACGTCATTGAAGTGCCAGCGGTTAAATTACCGAAAGAGAAGGTTATTGATACCACCGCAGCAGGGGACTCATTCAGCGCGGGTTATCTGGCGGTACGTTTGAGCGGTGGAACTCCAGAAGCCGCAGCAAAACGCGGACATTTGACGGCAAGTACCGTGATTCAATATCGCGGCGCGATCATTCCTAAAGACGCAATGCCGGAATAATCAGCGTTCGAAATAGTCAAGGGAGCCAGAATACTGGCTCCCTTTCACCTGAGCTGGCACACCCTGTACACTAAGGCGATACGGCTTCCACTTCCTGCTTAGGATCATCCGTTGCAGGCGGCGTCGCCTTCGGCATCATGACTTTATCCCAGACAGCCTGAAGCTCTTTCATATTATATTCTGGCTCACCCTGAGGTTGCAGAAGTATCAGTGACATATCATGGGACAGCTGCTGACGCAGATCCTGATTTAAGACAGCGACCGTCAGATTATCAAGGAAGTCCTGACGCAGCCTCTGATAGTTCTCTGGTGCAATATCAACCACCTGATTTTGCTGAGAGCGCATACGCTGGCCCATTAGCATGTCAGTATCCATCCGGGCATAAGTGGTAAATAATTGGCTTAACTCATTTTTCTTCTGCGCTATCAGAGTATTAAACTCATCCTGTGACAGGCCATTATTTTTAACTGCCAGTAATTCTCGCCCTACCTGCTCCAGATTAGTGGTTAACTTATCAGTGGGTGATTCAATATTGATGGCGCATTGAGCAAGCTGATAAAGCACACGACAATCAAAGCTCAAGTTGGCGTCCTTGATGTTCTTTTTTTCCAGATGCTGACGAACATTCCAGAACAGCGCTTCCCGGGCTAAATCTGCACGCCAATAGTTCAGCAATGCGCCAGACTCACGGATAGGCTGCCAGGGAGTATCCCAGGTCAGTGATAACTTATTCTGACGAACATGATTGCTCATCAGGCTAACCGGAGCAGGATTGAGTGCCGACAGGGTAGGTACTGGAGCGGGTGCCTCACGTTTTCCTTTCAGCTCACCAAAGGTTTTATTCAGCTGCTCAACAAGACTGCGGCTATCGACATTGCCAACAACGACTAGGGTCATCGCATCCGGCGTATACCATTTCTCATAAAAGCCTTTTAGCTTTTCGGCATCAATCGGATGAATCATATTGCTCGCGGGATCGTGTCCCAGCAAAGTCGAGCCCTTCAAACGATAGCGCCACCAGTTATCCTGGGTATCAGGCCAGGTCTTTACGGGGTTATCCATGCCTAAAGTGGCATTAACGGCTTCTGAAGTTACCTGTAAGTCACCGGTGCTTTTTGCCAGCGAATGTAACGCCGTTTTTAGCAAGTCACTGCGGTTATTGGGCAAACTTAAACTAAATAATGTGTTGTCATAAGAAACGATTGCCGGGGGAGCAGGACGCTGCGGATCAACGCTTTGCTGCCATAATAAACCCGACTGCTGGCCCGCCTGATTAAGCATCAGACGTGACAGAAAATGACTAAAACCACTCTGCTGTGCGCTTTCTACCAGTGACCCGGTATTAATAAGTAAGCGCATTTCTACACGGTCGCTGGGACGCTGAGGTGTGGCTAAAATGTGCCACTGAAAACCATTTGCCAGCTTCCCTTGCTGCCAGGCCTGGTCAGGCTGTAATGTTTCTGCCTGCGCGTAACTGCCGGTGATGAGTAGCAGTAACCCACTGGCTAAAAGTCTAATTTTGGTGTTCTGCATATGAACCCCTAAAAACAATCCGGGTTAAAAAATAGATGCCGTGAGCTTGTTTACTTGCTCTGTCGTCATGAACCAACTTGTTCGACCACATTTTTACGAAAACGTCACCCAGGAAAATGAAAAATAAACATATGGGTCAAATTGCTGAAGAATATCGCTTGCCTGTGCTTATCAGTTTCTTCGGCAATGCTACAAACAACTTGAATTATTTAGGATCTCTATTGTTAATCCAGGTAGCGAGACTCAAACTGCGCCACAGGCTGAGCCTGACTAAATAAGTATCCCTGAGCATGACTGACACCATGAGCGACTAGCCAGTCTCTCTGCTGCTCAGTCTCAACGCCTTCAGCAACAATCTGCAAGTCCAGGGTACTGGCCATCGTGATGATAACCTCGACCATCGCACCATCTTCCGGAAGTCCTTGAACAAAGCTCTTATCAATTTTTAAAAAATCGACCGGAACTGATTTCATATGGTGCAAATCACGTAAACAGGCATATCCCATGCCAAAATCGTCCAGCGCAATACGCACCCCGGCTTCGTGTAATGGCCGTAAGATATTCGCTGCTGCCTGAGGATCATCGATGCGGCGGCTTTCGGTTATCTCAATCGTCAGTGTTTCCGGGTCAACCTGATATCGCTCCAGCAAGTTAAGTAATGCAGGCACCATATCTTTGTGCATTAACTGCAGAACCGAAAGATTGACCGACAAAGGTATCATAATGCCGCGTTTCTGCCAGGCTGACAGTACCCGGCATGACTCTTCCAGAACCCAGCTTCCTACAGTCACCATCAGACCACAATCTTCAATACGCTCAATAAGCCCCTCGGGCAAAGACCAGACTTCATCAGACTGTTGCTGGCGTAGCAAAACTTCCGCGCCTATAAGCTGACCAGACAGCATATTAAGCTGGGGTTGTAGCCAGATAGCAAACTCACTATCACTGAGCGCGGCTAAACGATTATTTTTTGTCACCAGTAAAAGGTCGGTTGAATCATCATCAAGCGGCTCAAAAAATTGTATTTGATCGCCGCCACGATAGCTGGCAATCAGTGCCGCAGAGCTCGCCCGATGACAAACATCTTTAGCGCTCAACGCCGGACTCAACATCGCAACACCGATGCTGGTCACCGCTCGATAATCAGTGGGTTGAATAGCTGAAGATTCACTGAACCGGCTCACCAGTTGCTGAGCATATTTCATCGCGATCCAGGGATCTTTCACCTCACCGATAAATATCCCTAAAGCGTCATTATTTAACTGCGCCAGGGCAACCGAGCTGGGTAGTAGCCGATGAACCTTTTCCAGCCATATCAGACGCTGCAGGCGGCTCTGAGTGGTATTCAATGCCTGGCAGGTTATACCTTGCTGTGCGCTAGTCATAATCAGCAACGCACCCTGCTGGTAGCGGCCCAGTAACGTCAGAAATGCGGCTTCATCGGGGAGTTCAGTATCGTTCGCCTGTACCGAACCACCTGCCTGCTGATTACGATTGTAACTGCGTACCAGCATACCTATTTCATCATCCTGATGGGATTCAGGTATCTGTAACTGGCGTGAACCGATGCCTTGTGCACTAAGGTTATCCAGTTCGTGAGCAATTTTACGAATAGGGTGGATAACCAATCGATTAATAAACCAGCTAATACTCACGGTCAGAATTAAGGCGAGCAATAGATAGGTAGTCAAAAGTATCGATAAAGTAGAGAGAATAAAGCGATAGAGATGTCGCGAATCAGCCTGTAATACCAGATATGCTAAGGGCTGCGAGTTTCCCGGCTGACCAAGAGCATAAAGCGGCTTAGAGACTTGCACCGGGAGCGCGAACAAACGGCTAACCAGTCGCGGAATTTTTACTTCCGGAGCAAAACTGACCCCTAAGGCCTGAAACTGGTCAGGAAGAACCACGTCAATCCGGCTAAGGATCCCGGCAGGTTTGAGCGTACCAAGTACTTCTTCTGCCTGTGGAATATCTGCTTTCAGTACCGCCTGGGCGAGCGGAATTCGTACCGAATCCGCCATGTTTTCCATGCGGGCAACGGTGTCATTACGGTTCTGTTGAACGAAATAAAAGAGCTGAATCACGATAAAAACAAAGATAAACACCACCGCAACGGTAGAAACCATCGCCATTTGTTTTATCGTAAGAGAACGACGAACACGCAAACTAACTCTCCCAATGACGCCTTCAGTAATGATTCTGACGCCGGACCATCTTATCTCACTGGAGTATACAGGAATGCGTTAACATTTTATCCCTGGCTGACTGTAAGGAGATATTGTTTCGATGTGTATCCTCTGCCAGGAGAGCTCCCGGCAAATAAAACAGGTGGTTATTTCATTTAAAAAATTGATAAATAAAGAGAGTTATTGCCCCGGCACGCAACCGAGGCAGGTAATACTCTTAGCTAAGCGGGCTTAAGGTAATCTCTACCCGGCGATTTTGCGCCTTTCCTTCTGTCGTACTATTGCTCGCGATAGGATTGGCCGGTCCCATACCAATAGTGCGAAGGCGGTTAGCCTCCACTCCCTGGGTAATCAGTGAGCTTGCTACGCTGTCAGCACGCTGTTGTGATAATTTCTGATTCAGCTCAGAACCACCCGTACTGTCAGTATAACCAGCGACATTGACCGCCGTTTTTGGATACTCTTTCAGAACCATCGCTACACCGGTCAAAGTGTTAGCACCAGCAGGTTTCAGCGTGGCGCTGCTGCTGTCAAAGGTCACGTTATTCGGCATATTAAGGACAATGTTGTCACCATTACGAGTCACACTGACCCCTGTACCACGCATTTTTTCACGTAATTTAGCTTCCTGCACATCCATGTAATAGCCGATACCGCCCCCCAGTGCAGCACCACTCGCAGCACCAATCAGAGCGCCTTTACCCCGGTCTTTTTTCGATGAAGAAAGAACACCGACACCCGCGCCCACCAGGGATCCGATTCCCGCTCCAATGGCAGAATTACCCACTTCTTTTTCACCACTATAAGGATTGGTAGTACAACCCGAAATCGCTAATGTGGCACAAACAATGGCTGCAATGGTTATAACGCGTTTTTTCATTTTTATTTTTCCTTTGATCCTGCTGGAACTGTACCAGGGTTTTATTATGAAAAAAAATGAAAAAATAATTGAGGGAAGTATTCTGATAATACGCTGCCAGAAAAAAGATAACGGCTTACTCTTCGTGATTCTTCCAGTTCATAATCCATGTCGGATGCTGGGTTTCAGTCTGCCAGGCAGCCTCTTCGATACGAAATCCCATATGGTGATAGAAATGAACTGCCCGTTGATTTTTCTGATAAACCTCAAGACTTAAACCAGAGTAGCGGGACTGAACATGCTTCAGTAGCTGGCCTCCGACGCCCTTCCCTGTGTGAGAAGAAGCGACAAACAGTGCACCAATAAATTGCCTGTCGATAATACTGATAAACCCAATCATCTCCTCTTCTTTCATATAGACCCAGGTTTCTGAATGAGGGATATAGACATCCCGCACCACTGCCCGGCTTTCATGCCAGTAACTCTCGGCGATAAATGGATGTCCACTAGTAGTACTCTCCAGCCACAGACTCATCAGTGTATCCAGCAGCTCAGGCTTAAAGGGAAGAATCATTGCGGTTTATCCTGATGGCAAAAGCATCCAACAACATGATCGTTAACCAATCCACAAGCCTGCATAAAAGCATAACAGGTGGTAGCCCCCACGAATTTAAACCCTCTGCGTTTTAATGCCCGAGACAAGGCTTCAGATGTTTCAGTTTTCGCGGGTATCTCTGAAAGAGAGGCGGGGTGAGTTACCACAGGCAAGCCATTCACAAATGACCAGACAAATGTCGGAAAGTCTTCACCGCTCTCCTCCATTGCCAGTAAAGACTTAGCATTATTAATGATGGCTTCGATTTTACCACGATGACGAATAATGCCTGCGTTCTGCATCAGATTATCGATATCACTGAGCGTCATTTTTGCGACAGCTTCAGGGGAGAAATCGTGGAAACTCTGACGATAGCTCTCACGTTTTTTAAGGATAGTTATCCAGGAAAGACCCGCTTGCTGCCCTTCGAGACAGATCATTTCAAATAATCTTTGCCTGTCACGCGTTGCCACACCCCATTCAAGATCATGATATGAAAGATACAAGGGATCTGCGGTAACCCATCCACAACGCTCCATTTTTCAATTCCTTACAATAAAGTTAAGCAGGGTCTAGAGTGAGGACAAGTTCGCTGTCATTGAATAAATAGGTATAAATAATAAACTGATATCGAATATCAGGCTCTTTTTACTAAGATGAAGACAGCTTTTTTTTGCATATTGCTGGATTATCAGCATTTACTGGAACTAGTAAGAACTTTATATATTCGCTATGGTCGAAACCACACGTCCCGTTCTGGTCTGCAAACGCCTTAAATGAATAAGATTAAATTAATCAGTCATCAGAAGTTATGCTTGCTCCTCGCCCTGTATGTTGGATTACTCCTCAATATCACGGTTTTTTATCAACGATTCAGCTCTGACACGTTGATTGTCTGGAAAGAGTTATCAGCAATCGCAGAAGTCGTTGCTTGTGTTCTCGTCACCTTCTTTCTACTCCGTATCCTGTCTCTTTTTGGACGTGCTGTCTGGCGTATTCTGGCGACTCTCGTCGTCGTTATCTCTGTTGCCGCCAGCTACTACATGACATTTCTGAATGTGGTTATTGGTTACGGTATTGTTGTCTCAGTGATGACGACCGATATCGACCTGTCTAAAGAAGTTATTGGTTACAAGTTCATACTCTGGATTGTGCTGGTCAGTGCTCTGCCGGTTTATATGATTTGGCGTAATACCTCATACGATACGCTCATCAGACAGCTAATCACTCCCGGTCAGCGCATCAAAAATATCGTCATTATTTTATGTACCGTTCTGCTGGTCTGGGGCCCTTTACGTATTTTGGGTGAGTTACAGGACAAAAGTGAACGTGGTACCACCACAGATACTGCCAGCTACGGCGGGGTCGTCGCTAACTCCTACCTCCCCTCAAACTGGGTATCAGCATTAGGGCTCTATGCCTGGGCCAAAGCCGATGAATCTGGTGATAGCCAATCACTGTTAAACCCGGCAAAACAATTCAGTTATGTTGCCCCAGAAAATGTTGAAGACACCTATGTGGTCTTTATTATTGGGGAGACCACGCGCTGGGATCATATGGGGATGTTAGGTTACGAGCGTGATACCACGCCTAAACTGTCTCAGGAAAAGAATCTGGTCGCATTCCGTGGTGAGTCTTGCGATACCGCAACTAAGCTGTCACTCCGTTGTATGTTTGTGCGTGAAGGTGGGGCGTCAGATAATCCACAGCGTACGCTGAAAGAACAGAATGTCTTTTCCGTGCTGAAACAGCTGGGCTTTAGCTCCAATATTTATGCTATGCAAAGCGAAGTGTGGTTCTACAAAAACTCCATGCCGGATAGCTTTGCATTCCGCGAAGAGATTGCCGCT
Source organism: Klebsiella sp. BIGb0407 (assembly GCF_024807845.1). Lineage (GTDB taxonomy): Bacteria > Pseudomonadota > Gammaproteobacteria > Enterobacterales > Enterobacteriaceae > JGM124. The sequence continues at coordinate 99,508 of NZ_JANUEQ010000005.1, read as the reverse complement.
AATCCTCGCAATCGCGGCAAAACAGTCGATGACATGATATTAATCGATGAAGTCAGTGAATCCCTGAAGCAGCATCCAAAAGGGAAACATTTGATAATCTTGCATACCAAAGGCTCGCACTTCTCCTATGCTCAGCGCTACCCACGGAGCTTTGCAAAGTGGACCCCGGAATGTGTCAGTATTGATAACGGCTGTTCAAAAGAGTCGCTGATCAATGCCTTCGACAACTCTGTGCTCTACACAGATACGATGATAAGTAGCGTACTTGACGAACTTCGTAATAAGCGGGCGATAGTCTTCTATGCTTCCGACCACGGTGAGTCAATCAGCGAGTCTACTCATCTGCACGGTACTCCTCGTCATATGGCGCCACCAGAACAGTTCCGTGTCCCGCTTCTGGTCTGGGCATCAGACAAGTTTCTTGAGAACCCGAAAAATAAACTCGCCTTTGAGCATTTGCAGGAACAGGCTGGTAAACAAGTCTCGCACCGTCATGTTGAGCTTTACGACTCAATTCTCGGTTGTTTAGGTTATACCTCGCCTGATGGAGGAATTAATCAGAACAATAACTGGTGTCATATTCCTGAAAACAGCACTCCTCAGTAAGCTCTGAAGACTGTTCAAATAGACGAATCACATAGCCTGGCGATGTGGTTCGTCTAATCTCTCGTCGTAACATTCTGGTAACCTGAAATATGATGACTAACCATGTTTATCACACCACAGATGCTATATATCATCGGATTTAGTTATCATAAAATTTGGTTGTTTACTTCGCTGTATATCACTCGCTACAGCATTTATTGCTAGAAGCGACGCAGATCACAAATCTAATCGTTCAACAATTCGTCATTTAACACAAAATTTACCACTAACAAAAACAGTTATTATGACTGCAATATTGTAAATTATTGGAACTAATAACTAGCAATGACACATAGCACAATGTTCATCACTGTAAATTGTAGTGAAAAGTTTTTTTAATCTTTGCCAGCAAAATCCCATCCGGAAAGTAAATCCCCACCAGCCGTATTGACGTTTGTATCATCTATTGACAGATTGTAGGGCAATAGAGGCCATACACGAACTGTCTGCGCTGCTTCCGGTCATTTCACGCAAAAGGAACAGCTGCCTCTTTATCGCCTTCGGGTATACCGTATCGACCGCAAATAAATAACAAAGGTCAACGGTGAGTAGTAATACAACACCACACACAATTGGAGCAAAATAATGCCTATTTCCTTGAAGAAGTCAGGGATGCTGAAATTTGGCCTGAGCCTTGTTGCTCTGACCGTTGCAGCAAGTGTACAAGCTAATACTCTGGTTTACTGTTCAGAAGGTTCTCCTGAAGGCTTTAACCCTCAGCTCTTTACCTCTGGTACTACCTATGACGCCAGTTCAGTGCCTATTTATAACCGTCTGGTAGAATTTAAAGCGGGCACCACTGAAATCGTTCCCGGACTCGCCGAGAAATGGGAAGTTAGTGAAGATGGTAAGACTTATACTTTCCATCTGCGCCCGGGCGTAAAATGGCAGGATAATAAAGATTTCAAACCCACTCGCGATATGAACGCAGACGATGTCGTGTTCTCATTTGATCGCCAGAAAAACCCGGAAAACCCGTACCATAAAGTTTCTGGTGGCAGCTACGAATACTTCATCGGTATGGACTTACCGGACCTGATTACCGAAGTGAAAAAGGTTGACGATAATACCGTTCAATTCGTTCTCGCCCGCCCGGAAGCCCCTTTCCTTGCTGACCTCGCGATGGACTTTGCCTCTATTCTTTCTAAAGAATATGCCGACAACATGATGAAAGCGGGAACCCCTGAGAAGATTGACCTGAACCCAATCGGTACCGGTCCATTCCAGTTACAGCAGTACCAGAAAGATTCCCGTATTCTGTATAAAGCATTCCCTGGCTACTGGGGCACCAAACCACAGATTGACCGCCTGGTATTCTCTATTACTCCAGATGCCTCTGTGCGTTATGCCAAGCTACAGAAAAATGAATGTCAGGTTATGCCTTACCCGAACCCGGCTGATATCGCACGTCTGAAAGAAGATAAGAATGTCGATCTGAAAGAGCAGGCGGGCCTGAACGTCGGTTATGTCTCTTTCAACACCGAGAAAAAACCGTTTGATAACGTCAAAGTACGCCAGGCACTGTCATACGCGGTGAATAAAGACGCCATCATCAAAGCCGTTTATCAGGGCGCCGGTACTTCGGCTAAAAACCTGATCCCACCAACCATGTGGGGCTATAACGACGATGTGAAAGACTACACCTACGATCCGGAAAAAGCGAAAGCGCTGCTGAAAGAAGCCGGTCTTGCCGATGGCTTCACCGTTGACCTGTGGGCAATGCCTGTTCAGCGTCCGTATAACCCAAATGCCCGCCGTATGGCTGAGATGATTCAGGCTGACTGGGCGAAAGTGGGCGTTAAAGCCAATATCGTCACCTATGAGTGGGGCGAGTACCTGAAACGTGCTAAAGCAGGTGAGCACGAGGCTGTTATGATGGGCTGGACCGGCGATAATGGGGACCCGGATAACTTCTTCGGTACTCTGTTCAGCTGTGCTGCTGCAAAACAAGGCTCTAACTACTCTCGCTGGTGCTACCAGCCGTTTGAAGAAATCATTCAGCCTGCACGTTCAACTGATAACCACGAGAAACGTGTTGAACTCTACAAACAGGCTCAGGTCGTGATGAATGAACAGGCACCAGCCTTGATCATCGCTCACTCCACAGTTTATGAGCCTGTCCGCAAAGAAGTTAAAGGTTATGTGGTTGACCCATTGGGCAAACACCACTTCGATAACGTCTCGATTTCAAAATAAAAACAACCAGCTGTATGCCCTCTTCCCTATGGGAAGAGGGTAATCTATTTTTGAGCAATGCAGACGGGCAATATTTATGATGGCCTGTCGCTAAAGAGAATCCGGGATATGCTGCAATTCATCCTCCGACGACTGGGATTAGTTATTCCCACGTTTATAGGTATTACCTTACTGACTTTCGCCTTTGTCCATATGATACCCGGCGATCCGGTACTGATTATGGCCGGAGAGCGCGGTCTTTCTCCTGAGCGCCACGCCCAGTTACTGGCGGAGCTTGGCCTCGATCAGCCCATGTGGAAACAATACCTCCATTATATTTGGGGCGTGATGCATGGTGATTTAGGCATCTCGTTAAAAAGTCGCATCCCGGTCTGGGAAGAGTTTGTGCCGCGCTTGCAGGCCACGATGGAACTCGGCGTCTGTGCCATGATATTTGCAGTCTCAGTTGGCGTCCCAGTGGGCGTACTGGCTGCGGTTAAACGTGGTTCTATCTTCGATCATACTGCGGTCAGTATCGCGCTGACTGGCTACTCCATGCCTATCTTCTGGTGGGGTATGATGCTGATTATGCTGGTTTCTGTTCAGTGGGATCTGACGCCAGTATCCGGCCGAGTGAGTGATACCATTTTCCTTGATGACTCTAATCCACTGACTGGCTTTATGTTGCTGGACACCGCTATCTGGGGTGAGTCAGGCGACTTTATCGATGCCCTTGAGCATATTATTTTACCTGCCATTGTACTGGGTACTATCCCACTGGCCGTTATCGTGCGTATGACGCGCTCCTCAATGCTTGAAGTGCTGAGTGAAGATTACATTCGTACCGCACGCGCTAAAGGCTTAACCCGGATACGGGTGATTGTGGTTCATGCCTTGCGTAATGCCATGTTACCTGTGGTCACGGTTATCGGCCTTCAAGTCGGCACCATGCTGGGCGGGGCGATTCTGACGGAAACTATCTTCTCCTGGCCGGGTCTTGGACGCTGGCTGATAGAAGCTCTACAGCGCCGTGATTATCCGGTAGTACAGGGCGGAGTCTTACTGGTAGCGACCATGATTATCTTGGTCAACTTGCTGGTTGATTTGTTATACGGCGTGGTGAACCCGCGTATACGCCATAAGAAATAAGGGTAATCATGACACAATCAACTGAAAATAAGGTTCTTGTGGCACCTAAGCCAATGACACCTTTGCAGGAATTCTGGCACTACTTTTCTCGTAATAAAGGGGCTGTCGTCGGCCTGGTGTATATCAGCCTGATGGTCTTTATTGCGGTCTTCGCTAACTTCCTGGCACCACACCTCCCGGCAGAGCAGTTCCGTGATTCACTATTGCGACCGCCGGTCTGGATGGAAGGCGGAAGCTGGGAGTTTATTCTGGGTACCGATGATGTTGGCCGCGATATTCTTTCGCGCCTGATGTACGGTGCGCGCCTGTCATTGCTGGTCGGCTGTCTGGTGGTAGTACTGTCGCTGGCGATGGGTATTGTGCTGGGCCTGGTGGCGGGTTACTTCGGTGGTATCGTTGATAACCTCATTATGCGTGTGGTCGATATCATGCTGGCGCTGCCAAGCCTGTTGCTGGCTCTGGTACTGGTGGCTATCTTTGGGCCTTCAATTACCAATGCCGCACTGGCATTAACCTTTGTCGCACTCCCCCACTATGTTCGTCTGACGCGTGCAGCAGTATTGGTGGAAGTGAACCGCGACTACGTGACCGCTTCGCGTGTTGCGGGTGCCGGTCCTCTGCGTCAGATGTTTATCAATATTTTCCCTAATACCCTGGCGCCGCTGATTGTTCAGGCATCGCTGGGCTTTTCTAACGCCATTCTCGATATGGCTGCTCTTGGCTTCCTTGGCATGGGTGCGCAACCACCAACACCGGAATGGGGCACGATGCTCGCCGATGTGTTGCAGTTCGCGCAAAGCGCCTGGTGGGTTGTGACCTTCCCTGGTCTGGCAATCTTGCTGACGGTGCTGGCATTTAACCTGATGGGTGACGGCTTGCGTGACGCGCTCGATCCTAAACTCAAGCAGTAAAGAGGCACGAGATGGCGTTATTAAATATAGATAAATTATCGGTGCATTTTGGTGATAAAAATGCCCCCTTCCGTGCCGTAGATCGTGTGAGCTACAGCGTGGAACAAGGAGAAGTCGTCGGGATTGTCGGTGAGTCAGGTTCCGGTAAATCGGTCAGTTCACTGGCGATTATGGGACTGATCGATTTCCCAGGCCGAGTCAGTGCCGAAAACTTGCATTTCAATGGTCAGGATTTACAGCGCATCTCGGAAAAAGAGCGCCGTAATCTGGTGGGCGCTGATGTCGCAATGATCTTCCAGGACCCGATGACCAGCCTGAACCCCTGCTATACCGTGGGTTTCCAAATTATGGAAGCTATCAAAGTACACCAGGGGGGTAATAAAAAAACGCGTCTGCAGCGTGCTATCGATCTTCTGAACCAGGTCGGTATTCCTGACCCGGCATCACGTCTGGATGTTTATCCGCACCAGCTGTCTGGCGGTATGAGTCAGCGCGTCATGATAGCGATGGCCATTGCCTGTCGTCCCAAATTGCTGATAGCAGATGAACCAACAACGGCACTGGACGTTACTATTCAGGCGCAGATCATCGAACTACTGATCGAGCTGCAACAAAAAGACAATATGGCGCTGATCCTGATCACTCACGATCTAGCGCTGGTGGCGGAAGCGGCCCATAAAATTATCGTGATGTATGCCGGACAAGTGGTAGAGGCGGGCTCCTCTAAGGATATTTTCCGTTCACCGCGCCATCCTTATACCCAGGCACTGTTACGGGCCTTGCCTGAGTTCGCTCAGGATAAAGCGCGCCTGGCTTCACTGCCAGGTGTGGTTCCGGGTAAATATGACCGCCCTGACGGCTGCCTGCTCAACCCACGCTGCCCCTATGCCACCAACAAATGCCGTAGCGAAGAGCCCGAACTCACGCTGGTTGATAACGGTCGCCAGTCTAAATGTCACTATCCCCTCGATGATGCCGGGAGGCCAACGCTATGAGTACCCCACAGGCCGCCGCGCAACCCTTGTTGCAGGCTATCGATCTGAAAAAACACTATGCCGTGAAAAAGGGGATGTTCGCCCCTGAGCGACTGGTGAAAGCGCTTGATGGCGTCACCTTTACCCTTGAGCGCGGTAAAACTCTGGCGGTGGTGGGTGAGTCTGGCTGTGGTAAATCCACACTAGGTCGCCTGCTAACAATGATTGAAGTGCCTACCGGCGGTGAGCTCTATTACCAGGGCCAGGATCTGCTGAAGCACGATGCTTCCGCCCAGAAACTGCGTCGTCAGAAAATTCAAATTGTGTTCCAGAACCCATACGGTTCTTTGAACCCACGCAAGAAAGTCGGACAAATTCTTGAAGAGCCCTTAGCGATTAATACCTCGCTGAGCAAATCAGAGCGCCGTGAAAAAGCGCTGGAGATGATGGCAAAAGTGGGCCTGAAAACCGAGCATTACGACCGTTATCCGCATATGTTCTCTGGCGGCCAGCGTCAGCGTATTGCTATTGCTCGTGGCCTGATGCTCGACCCTGACGTGGTGATTGCCGATGAACCCGTCTCGGCTCTCGACGTTTCTGTACGTGCTCAGGTTCTGAACCTGATGATGGATTTACAGCAGGAGTTAGGTCTCTCTTACGTCTTTATCTCCCACGACCTGTCGGTGGTAGAGCATATTGCCGATGAAGTGATGGTGATGTATCTCGGCCGCTGTGTGGAAAAAGGTACTAAAGAGCAGATTTTCTCTAATCCTCAGCATCCTTATACTCAGGCCCTGCTCTCAGCCACACCGCGCCTGAACCCGGATGACCGCAGAGAACGTATCAAGCTGACCGGTGAGTTACCTAGCCCGCTGAATCCACCGCCAGGCTGTGCTTTCAATGCTCGTTGCCGTCGTCGTTTTGGCACCTGTACTCAGTTACAGCCAAAACTTAAAGATTACGGTAATGGTCAGCTGGTCGCCTGTTTTGCCGTCGACCAGGATATCAACGGCGAAGTTCGCTAGTCGCTCTATCCTCTCCTTGTTAAAACGGGGAGAGGATAATTTCCCGCAATATCTCCTGCCGGCATCTGATTGTTCACCCTCAGAAACAGTGAAAACACCCGCAGTACATTTATCCGAGGTCTCATACACCGTAAATTGTCATCATCATCACTTATAACAACTGACGATAATGACGAGTACAATTATGACTACAGGAAATAAGCCCACCTCATCGACCTGGCTTGCCGTGTTATCACTCTCGATAACCAGCTTTATCATGGTCACCACTGAGCTCCTGCCGATAGGCTTACTCACCGGTATTACCTCTTCATTGGGTGTTTCTACCGGTAGCGGTGGGTTAATGGTGAGCCTGCCGGGTGTGGTTGCCGCTATCGCCGCACCTGTACTGGGCCTAATCTCTGGCAAACTCGATCGTCGTTTATTAATGCTCAGTTTATCGGCGCTGCTGGTGATCTCTAATCTCATTTCTGCTCTGGCGGTCAACTATCCGATGATGCTCGCAAGCCGGTTATTACTGGGTATCTGCGTGGGAGGTTACTGGTCTTTTTCTACCCACTACGGCCGTCTCCTGGTGCCTGAGCAAAGTCAGGGGAAAGCCCTGGCGATAATTATCAGCGGTGTCTCGGTCGGGGTTATTTGTGGTGTGCCTGCGGGTGCGCTGCTGGGCGACTTATTTGGCTGGCGTTCCGCCTTTTTCATTAGCACCGCCCTGACTGCGATAATCTTTCTTGCTCAGCTACGTCTTCTGAAGCCGGTACCTGCCAGCCACGCGATTACCGTTCAAGATTTACTTTCACCGTTTCGTCTCCCCCTGGCAAGAATCGGCCTGATTGCTATCGTATTACTCTTTATGGGTCACTTCGCCGCCTATACCTACCTGCGCCCACTGCTCCAGCAAGTCTTTGCCTTAAGTCCTTCGGTTATCTCTTTCCAGCTCTTGGTTTATGGTGCGATAGGCTTACTGGGCACATTTGCCGCCGGACGTCTGGCACAACGTAACCTGCGTGCTACCTGTATGCTGGTGGCTCTGATGCTGGCCAGTATTCTGACCCTGGCCCCCAGCCTCAGTGGCCTGACAGGAGCGACCTTTATGGTTCTGGTATGGGGCCTGGCTTTTGGTGCTGTTCCTATCTCTGCCACACACTGGATGTTTGCCGCAGTACCTGATGCCCCGGAGGCAGGACAAGCTTTACTCGTTTGTGTGGTTCAGATAGCGCTGGCCAGCGGGGCCTGGTTGGGCGGGGAAATAGTGGACTGGAAAGGGGTGACGAGTGCAATATCAGTTGGTGGCGTGTTAACTCTGGGTGCCGCTGTGGTATTTGGTCTGTCTTTCAAAATTCGGGCCGTTAGCGCCAGGTCATGCCCCTGACGATTTATACTGACTGAGTGGATTATGGATCATCATTTATTGGCTATTCGGGTATTTAATCGTGTTGTGGAAACCGGGGGATTTACCCGGGCCGCGGATTCCCTGCGCATGCCGAAAGCCACCGTCACGAAACTGATTCAAAATCTTGAAAGTCATTTGCAGACGAAATTATTTCAGCGCACCACACGCAGTGTTTCCGTGACTAAAGAAGGCGAGTGCTATTATCACCGTACTGTGAAATGGCTGGCTGACCTCGAGCAGATGGAAGGCAGTATGACTGAGTCTCACAGTACGCCGCAGGGCATATTGCGTATCGATGCCGGTAGCGCCGTAACCAGAGAATTACTGATCCCGGCTCTGCCTGATTTCCTGGCACGCTTCCCTGGCATTTCAATTGATTTAGGGGTCAGCGATCGAGAGATAAGCCTGATTAATGACAGCGCCGATTGTGTTATTCGTCGTGGCCCGCTCACCGACTCGACCCTGATAGCCCGCCGCCTGCTTAATCTCGACTGGGTGACTTGCGCCACGCCTGACTACCTTGCTCGCTATGGTATACCCCAGTCGCCCGCTGCGCTCGAACAAGGATTCCCCCTGGCTTATGCGCGCCATGCCCGTAATGACAGAATTTTTCCCTTCCGCTTTTTGGAAAATGACCAGGTGCATGAGATCCAGCATAGCTATCAGCTCAGCGTTAACGAAAGTAATGCCTATATCGCCGCCGCGCTCACCGGAATCGCCATGATCCAGACCCCTCGCTTACCGGTACAGTCCTACCTGGATAGCGGGCAACTGGTCAGTGTCCTCGACGCCTGGCAGCCCCCGACAGAACAACTTTTTATCGTTTATCCTTCCAGCCATCACTTAACCGCTAAACTACGGGTATTTATTGATTGGGCCATGGAATATTTTGTTTGATACCTGGACGCGGTCGATTGTCTGCAACACCCAGGTAACTTGGAGTATGACGGGTAATATCCTAAATAATTCGAGTTACCTGTAGGCGCCAAGTTCAGCCCGTCGATGAGCATAGATAAACTATGTGATTCGGCGGGTTGAACACAGGCAACACCCAGGTAACTTGAAGTATGACGGGTATATGTTAATCTCCGCAACACTGCCGCTACCGGAGATAACCATGAGCCTGAAAACGACGCGACCCACTATCAGTGATGTCGCTAAAGCGGCAGCAACCGGTAAAACCAGTATTTCTCGTTATCTTAACGGGGAACAACATTTGCTTTCTGTCGGGCTACGCGCGCGAATCGAACAGGCTATCAATACGCTCAATTATCATCCTAATCAGATGGCTCGCGGCTTAAAGCGAGGACGCACCCGTCTTATCGGGCTGATTATTGCCGATATTACTAACCCTTATTCTGTTGATATCCTCAGTGGCATCGAAGCCGCCTGCCGTGAAAAGGGCTTCACCCCCTTAGTCTGTAATACCAATAATCAACTTGAACAAGAACAGCACTATCTTGATTTGCTCTATAGCTATCAGGTTGAAGGAATCATCGTGAATGCGGTTGGCATGGGGGACAACAGCCTGCATCGCCTGCAGCAATCCCGCTTACCGATGGTACTTATTGACCGTAAGATTGCCGGTTTTACCTGTGATCTGGTGGGGCTTAATAATACCCAGGCCGCCGCTATCGCAACGGAACATCTGATTGAACAAGGGTTTAAGGCCCTGTTATTTATCAGTGAGCCGATGGGCGTCGTGAACACCCGCCACGAACGACTGCAAAGTTTTCTCGCCGTCGTGGCACAGTCCCCAGGGGTAATCGCGGAAAATACTGAAATTTCCGCCGATGACAGCGCAGCATTAGATAATTGCATCAGACAGTTTCAGCAACAGTACCAGAGTGTTAAGACAGCTGTTATCTCGGCTAATGGTGTGCTGACATTACAGATTGCCCGCTCACTACGCCGCACTGGCCTGGTCTGGGGTCAGGATGTTGGTTTGCTGGGTTTTGATGAACTGGAATGGGCAGAACTGGCGGGTGTCGGTATTACCACCTTAAAACAGCCCACCCGCCAAATTGGCTATGCCGCTCTGGAACAGGTTATTTCCCGTATTGAAAATCCGGTTCAGGAAACCTGCGAGCAGATTTATTCCGGAGAACTGATTATTCGGGCTTCAAGTTGCTATTAAGGCCCCCCTTTATCCCCTTCCTCTCGTCAAAATCGTTCTTCCTCCTGCAAAAAAGCCTACCCAGCCTGTTCCTTCACATTACGATGACTTTCTTTTGGAACCGGTTCCATTTAGCCTGAGATTAATACTATGATGTATGCTTGTTATCTGAACGCGTATCGGTCAGCCTGCGGCCGATTTACAACAATGATGCACGGAGACCCTAATGAAGCCGTCGATTATCCTCTACAAAAAATTACCTGATAACCTCGTCAAACGTCTTGAAAGTCACTTCGTCGTCAATCAGCTTGATGATATCAGCCCTGAAACTATCGCGGCTAACCCACAAATTTTTGCCAGTGCCGAAGGTCTGCTGGGCTCTGGCGGTAAAGTTGATGAGACTTTCCTGGCAAGTACGCCAAAACTGCGTGCCGCCTCAACCATTTCTGTTGGCTATGATAATTATAATGTCGATGCCCTGAATGCCCGTAATGTGGTGCTTATGCACACCCCAACAGTGCTAACCGAAACCGTGGCCGATACGGCAATGGCGTTGATTCTTTCCAGTGCTCGTCGAGTGGTGGAACTGGCTGAACGCGTTAAAGCGGGCGAGTGGCAAAGCAGTGTTAAGGCTGACTGGTACGGTATCGATGTGCATCATAAGACGCTCGGTATTATCGGTATGGGGCGTATCGGGCTGGCGCTGGCGCAACGTGCTCACTTTGGCTTTAGCATGCCGATTATCTATAACGCGCGTCGTCATCATAAAGAAGCAGAGGAACGTTTTGACGCCCAGTATTGCGACCTCGATACCTTGCTGGCGACGGCTGATTTTGTCTGTATTCTGCTGCCCATGAGCGCAGAAACACATCACCTTATTGGCGCAGAACAACTCTCAAAAATGAAGCCTTCAGCAGTGTTCATTAATGTCGGTCGTGGCCCGGTAGTGGATGAGCAGGCGCTGATCAAAGCATTGCAAGAAGGTAAAATTCACGCAGCCGGGCTGGATGTTTTCGAGCAGGAGCCACTGTCTGTAGACTCGCCGCTGCTTAAGATGTCAAACGTGGTTGCACTGCCGCATGTGGGTTCAGCCACACATGAAACACGTTCTGGAATGGACGAATGTGCCGTTGATAACCTGATTGCTGCCCTCACGGGCAAAGTAGAGGTTAACTGCGTCAATCCTGAGATTTTAAAGTAACAGGCTGGAAGATAAAAAAGGCTATCCGCACCGGATAGCCTTTTTTACTTATAAAAATCAGATTACTGTACGGCGTTCTGAGTTGCAGTATATGCCTGCATAAATGCCTGATGCTGACCAGAAAGCGGAGCAATCAGCGTATTATACTGGCTAGCCTGACGCGAAGTCGGGAACTGAATGCCACTGGCATTAAAGCTCACCTGACCTTCTTGCTCAGCGATATAATCACCAACTTGCACCAGTTGCTGGGTAAGATTCTGCGCTGCCGGAATCAGTGGCACAATGGTATTCGCCGGGTTAGTGACGACTTTATCAAAGACTTTATCGTAAACGACTTTCAGCTCTTCAGGTTGCTTGAGCGTAGAAAGAGCGCTATCAGCCTGCATTTTGGCGTTTTGTATCTGCTGGCCTAAAACATTGAGCGCGCCGTTTTCCTGCCGTAGCGTATTACGCTGGGTCAGATAGTCCTGTGGAACCCGAATACCATTGACGGTGTCCAGTACCGGCTTAATCCCCTGATCCATTGCCTGACTCATCTGCTGTGAGAAGCCATAGAGAATGGCATAGTCAGAGACCAGAGGTCCAAACTGTTTCTTCTGATCAGAAGTCAGCGTAGGCAGACGATCGCCACTACGCATTGCGGTATTTTCGAGAAAATCGATAAATGCCTTACGCTGGTCACCTTCTTTATCAAAGCAACCACTCAGACTTACCACCATTAGCAACGCCGCCAGCGGCGCAAACCAGCGAGACCAGGACTTACCTGTCGCCATCTTATCTACCCCTTTAACAAATTTCAGACAACTGTATTAATCAACCACCAAATCATGTGCTAAGGATAGTCCAACCGCAGCTTGCAAGATACCCTTTAGCGTGAATCTCTTCACTTAGGTGGGATTAGGGCGCTGTTCAACCGATGCGACTAAGTAGTGGAATAACTTTGTTAAGCGTCAAGGGTGCAAGTTCGTGAGTAGCGCTATCTGCCGGGGAAAGCCATAGAATTTCTTCAATTTCAGCGGCAGGCACAATATCACCTTTAATAGTGTCTATTCTGAACATGTCAGCAATCACAGTATGGTTAGCTTCATTCGCGGCAATATCAGTGAACTGCCCTAAGGGATGTAGCTGTTCCGGCGTAATTTCTAGCTGTAACTCTTCATTAAGTTCCCGAATAAGAGCCTGTTCAGCTGTTTCACCCGCATCAGGCTTACCACCCGGCTGCATAAAAAAGGATGTATTACGTTTTCTCACTAATAATATTCGACCTTCAGAGTCGGTGATAACTGCCGCGGATACATGGATTTGTTGATTTGCAGACACAATTAGCTCCAATAAGATCCTTCGCTTTCTACAGGCATATCGAAGGAGATATGATGACCAGTGCATCAGTTCGCTCAGGATTTAGCTTCCGACTGAAGCAAGATACTGTTGATGCCTGGCTATTGTATCACCCGATGACGCTATTTCAGCTCATAACATCGTTCTGAGCTCTCCTCTTTTGAAGGAAGGGGAGAGCTCTGTTCACTGAGGCTACCCTACCCCGCCATCATGATGACTTTCTATCAGGAGAATTAACACTCCTGCAGAAAATAATTCATGATTTTTTCCTCTCGCTGCTCAAGCTCTTGCGTAGAATGTTTTTTGTAATCTCTGTTCACTTCACGTAAAAAAACATCAAAATCCTTTTTATTAATAATAGCTCCAGCCGCCAAATAAAGAGTAGCTAACTTCCTTCTCAGCATAATTTCTTCACCGTGTTCTTTGGCGGATAATATCTCTTTTTCAGCATTTATTCTGCGAACTAACGTTTCATACTCTTTAAGCGCTTCTATTTTATCATTGATATCGCCAAGTAGTTTACATCGTAATTCTTGCGTTCCCAGGTAGGCTTGCTCAATATCATATTTAGTCTCTTTCAGACAAAAAGCGAGTAGTTCATTGAAGAATTTTGTACCTAATGGATAGTTATATTTCCCTTTGACGGTTTGATAATAAACAGATCTCCCGGATTCATGTTTATAATCTGTTACCGCTGCGTCAGCCCCGCTAGTACTGGATGTCGTTATCGTTGGTTTTACTGTCATATATGCAGACGTAGAGCGACCCGTAGTCATCATGACAGGTTCCTTTATAGTTACAGGTTTTTCCGTCGTTGTTACCGGACTCCCCGTTGTCGTTGCGGGTTTCTCTGTCGTTGTTAAAGAAGTCGATGGCGAGTTATTATTTTTCGCTGCTGTATCCCCATAAATATCCTCATAATAAGAATAAGGAGAGGGTGCAGTTTCTGTAGTAATTGGCAAGTTCATGAGAGCTTCCGGAGTATCAGCCAGCGTTGTTGATAAGCGGCTATCCGTTTCCCATGGAATAATATTAGCCATTGCTGGTGCCGAAAGGCGAGAAAGACGACTATTTTCTGGCAGATCGGAGCTCGCCCCACCTGCGATATAATAGTAGCCACATATAGCCAGAGCCCCCAACGCCCCTATACCTGTCAGAGTAACCGCACCAATAATCAAAGATTTCACTAACCCTGTCTTCACAGGAATATTATCAGCTCTGCTATTAATCTTTTTTTCCCCGGTATTTTTTACCCCGGAAATTCTTTGAATTAACAGATATAACTCAGAATCATTAGGTTGTATTTTTTGATCATGCGGCTGACACGCATTACGTAAAATACTTTCCTGCGACGATATATCTGAACAATTGTGTATCATATACTTCCCTGTGTTATTTTCGACACTAAAAAAGAATCACCAAGACAAAAAAAATAACACCATCCGAAGCATCAATAATATAAACAAAAAATTTACTTACTTTTTATTTATATTATTAACATAGAATATGATTAAGATATTTTATATACAACCTGTATTCAGGGTGTTTGAAAAAAATAAGGGGAGAAATTCATTATTTTCTCCCCTTATCAGTAAACCCGTGGTGGACTTATTTTTTATTGCAGCAGAGATATATCTGCTACTTGTAAGAACAGCTCACGCAGTTTAGTCAGCAACGTCAGGCGGTTAATACGCAAGGCTTCATCATCGGCATTAACCATCACTTTATCAAAGAAGGCATCAACCGGTTCACGCAGCTCCGCTAACTCTTCCAGTGCTTCCTGGTAACGACCTTCAGCAAAGTATGGCTGTAGCTTGTCGCGTAATACCACCAGGTGCGTCGCCAGACGGATCTCTTCCGCTTCTTTCAAGACTGAAGCCTGTACGCTGTCGTTAAGCGTCTCAGTCGACTTAGCAAGAATGTTAGAGACACGCTTATTCGCTGCCGCCAGAGCGGCTGCTGCTTCCAGATTACGGAAATACGAGACAGCCTTCATACGGGCATCAAAATCAGCCGGTTTAGTCGGACGACGCGCCAGCACTGCCTGAATAGTGTCGACAGAATGGCCTTCTTCCTGATACCAGGCGCGGAAACGGCCCAGCATAAAGTCGATAACCTCATCAACCACCTTGGCGTTAGTCAGTTTGTCGCCATAGAGACGAACCGCTTCTTCCGTCAGGGTCTGCAGATCAAGATTGAGGTTTTTCTCCACGATGATACGCAAGACGCCCAGAGCCGCACGACGCAGAGCAAACGGGTCTTTATCGCCTTTAGGGTGCTGACCGATACCAAAAATACCTGCCAGGGTATCCATTTTATCTGCAATTGCGACAGAGCAAGCGACCAGATTCGAAGGCAGTTCATCCCCGGCAAAGCGCGGCTGATACTGCTCATTCAGAGCAACGGCAACATCTTCTGCTTCACCGTCGAAACGCGCATAGTGCATGCCCATCACGCCCTGAGTGTCGGTAAACTCAAACACCATATTGGTCATCAGGTCACACTTGGAAAGCAGGCCTGCACGGGTCGCGTGGTTAACATCGGCGCCAATCTGTTTAGCAATCCAGCCTGAGAGCGCTTCAATACGATTGGTTTTGTCACGCAGGCTGCCCAGCTGCTGCTGGAACAGAACGGTTTCAAGACGCGGTAGGTTATCTTCCAGACGCTTTTTACGGTCAGTATTAAAGAAGAACTCAGCATCAGCCAGACGTGGACGAACCACTTTCTCATTACCTGAGATAATTTGCTGCGGATCTTTGGACTCAATATTGGTGACAAAGATAAAGTTTGGCAGCAATTTACCGTCCGGGCTATAGACCGGGAAGTACTTCTGGTCACCTTTCATGGTGTAAACCAGCGCTTCGGCAGGAACCGCGAGGAATTTTTCTTCAAAGGTCGCGGTCAGAACCACCGGCCACTCGACCAGAGAAGCCACTTCTTCTAACAGGCTTTCGCTTAAATCAGCAACGCCACCAATTTTACGCGCGGCTTCTTCAGCATCACGTTTAATTAATGCTTTACGCTGCTCATAGTCGGCAATCACTTTACCGCGCTGCTCTAATACTTCCGGATACTGGTCAGCGTGTTCCAGGGTAAATTCAGATTCACCCATAAAACGGTGCCCGCGAATAACACGGTCCGACTGAATACCCAGAATCGTGGCAGGAACCACTTCACTGTCTAACAGCAGGGTCACAGTATGGACTGGACGCACGAACTGCGTATCAGACGCGCCCCAGCGCATTAATTTAGGAATTGGCAGTTTTGCCAGTGAGCTGGTAATGATATTCGGTAGCAGTGCCTGAACACTTTCACCTTTAACCCGCGCACGATACAACAGCCACTCACCTTTATCAGTAGACAAACGCTCAGCCTGGTCAACGGTAATACCGCAACCACGCGCCCAGCCTTCTGCCGCTTTACTCGGGCGACCTTCAGCATCAAACGCAGCGGCAATAGCCGGGCCGCGTTTTTCAACTTCACGGTCAGGCTGGGTGGCAGCAAGCTGAGTAATTTTTAGCGCCAGACGGCGCGGAGCAGCAAACCACTTAATATCGCCATAAGTCAGGTTTGCGGCATCCAGCTCAGCGGTCACATTGGCAGCAAAGGATTCAGCCAGGCTGCGCAGGGCTTTCGGTGGCAGCTCTTCAGTGCCAATTTCCACCAGAAAAGTTTTTTCAGACATCGCAGCCTCTTATTTATTCTTATTACACATCGGGAAGCCAAGCGCTTCACGAGAAGCATAGTAGGCTTCAGCCACTGCTTTCGTCAGGGTACGAATACGCAGAATATAGCGCTGACGTTCAGTCACAGAGATAGCTTTACGGGCATCAAGCAGGTTAAAGCTATGCGCGGCTTTCAGAATACGTTCGTAAGCTGGCAGTGGCAGAGGTTTTTCTAAAGCCAGTAACTGTTGAGCTTCTTTTTCATATTGCTCAAAACAGGTAAACAGGAAATCGACATCGGCGTATTCAAAGTTATACGTGGATTGCTCAATTTCATTCTGGTGGAATACATCACCATAGGTTGTTTTGCCTAACGGGCCGTCGCTCCAGACCAAATCATAAACGCTATCCACGCCCTGGATATACATCGCCAGACGCTCTAAGCCGTAAGTGATTTCACCAGTGACGGGTTTGCACTCCATGCCACCGACTTGCTGGAAGTAGGTAAACTGAGTGACTTCCATGCCGTTAAGCCAGACTTCCCAGCCGAGGCCCCAGGCACCCAGGGTTGGGTTTTCCCAGTTATCTTCCACGAAACGAATATCATGAATCGTTGGGTCCATACCCAATTCTTTCAGCGATCCAAGATACAGTTCCTGAATATTGTCCGGTGAAGGCTTAATCACTACCTGGAACTGGTAGTAATGCTGTAAGCGGTTCGGGTTTTCGCCATAACGGCCGTCCGTCGGGCGACGAGAAGGTTGCACATAAGCAGCCGCCATTGGTTCTGGCCCTAACGCCCGCAGACAGGTCATCGGGTGAGAGGTTCCGGCGCCAACTTCCATGTCCAAAGGTTGAACAATGGTGCAGCCCTGGCGGGCCCAGTAATCCTGTAAAGTCAGGATCAGGCCTTGAAAGGTCTTGGTATCAAACTTTTGCATGTTGAATTCGCACGCGTTCCGTGGATTTAAGAGAAGCGGCCAGTATATACGCAAACGTCATCAAGTTGTATGGTCATGCCCCGGAAAAAGCGGCAACTGGGGAGGGGAATCAATAAATCAATGACATGCCCTGATAAAACAGAGCATGCCATTACAATAACCGGTATCGGAAATAAGCCGCCTTACCAGGTCGACATCAGATTCTGATTACTCTGGTACATCGCAAACAGATAGTTGTTATAACGATTACCTTTTTGAGAATAACCTTCCAGCTTATGGATCATCGTGCTGGCCGTGACTTCCTGATCCGCTTTACGTAACTGAGCGCGCGATTTACGGAAGGATGAATAGGCAGGATGAGTATTCAAATTAACGACATAAGAATTAACACCCTCTTTCAGCGAACCATAGTGCTGATAGCCTTTTACCTTACCCGGCTCACTATTGCAGTGCTTTTTAGAGCATTTCATCCCGAACAGATTATTGTTGCTACGGGCCAGTTTTGATGTCCCCCAGCCACTTTCTGCCGCTGCCATGGTAGCGGCCATTTTAGTCGGGATAATATCGACTCTTTCCAGCAAAGTATTCCAGGGTATACGTTTGGTATTTCCCTGCCAGGCTATTTTATAGCGGCGAGTAATATCTTTCAGACGCGAAACTTCCGTCGGTGAAAAACGACTTGAATAACGCTTTGTTATTAACCAATTACGTTCAGCGGTAATCACTGCATTTTGCTGAGTAATATATGGCATAACCGCCCGGAGAAACGCTTTTTTCCTTGGAGTTCCGGAAGGGTATTTTCGCAAATCAGGAAGCGAACTCATTTCACTTTTGCGAGAATACTCTTTTGTGCTGTGTGCCGTATTTTTAGTATTAACTTTTTTTATCGGGGCTTTGCTGTGCGCCTCTGCAACATGTGGACTGGCTAAAACTGTATTATTCAATCCCACCGACAGTAGCAAAAATATCGCGGCCCCTAACTGTTTTATTAGGGTTTTTATCATTCATTACTCCGAACAGAAAAAGGACTTTCTGACTAATCATTTCTAATTCAGTATAGAAAGCAGGCGCGAAAGATACCAAAAATAACTGCTTATGGCACGTTAAGAAAGGGTATTATTCCGAAAAAGCGCCGTGCTAAATCATAATAAAAAGAAAAAAGCATTGTAAAATTCGGGAGTTAATTGCCGATAACGAAAGAGTAAATATTGGCGAATTTATTCACCCATCCTGAGTGTATAAAGTAAAAACTGTCCGATGCGGTATAGCGGACGCATGTATTCAGCTCCTTCGTTGATACAGGATAACTGGCAAAATGAGCCTGGTTCAGAACCTGATAAAAAAAGCCTTCGCGACCAATAATGCGCATGAAGCCGCAAGCTTCTTAGCAAGTGCATGTAACCGTATGAAGCTGCAAAATAAAGAGCAAATTATATGGGAAGTGAATAGCGCACTGAACAATGTTAATCTTGACGATAAAACCGCTCCCCGAACTTCCTGCCAGGATTCACCAGAGACATTACAACGCTTACAGCTAGCCGAAGCTCGCGTTACCAGCCTGCTATCGCAATTACGTGAAGAGCAGCAAAAACACCTCTCGCCGCAAACTCTTTATTACGATACTCCGGAAACGACCAATCGACTGCGTCAATGTGAAAATCAGATAACTGAGCTAAAAAAAGCGCTGAATATTAGCCAGGAGATGCACCTGAAAGAGTCAGCCCTGGTACGCAGCGTGATGCAGCGGGAAATCGATAAACTACAAAGCCATTTTAATCGACACAGACAGACCGCCCAGCTAAAGGCTAATACTTATCATCAGGAAATAGCAGAGTCTCATCAGCGACTGGCCGCCGCGGATACACTGATCAAAACACAGCATGAAGCACGTCTGCGAGCTGAAGCAGAAGTAACGATATTGTCTGAAAAGCTACAGCAGATCCAGTCAGAGTATCTCTCTGGTTTTGAGCGGCATGCCAGTTTACATGCCCAGCTAAGCAGAACGCTTGATGAGCTCTCTGCGAGCAGAAATATGCTGGGTTCTCATATCGAACAGTGGCAGACAGACAAACAACCATAATCAGAATATTAAACTACAACTTCGGCTTAGATTTGATATAAAAAACTATAAACACTGTGTAAAGTCTGTTTGCACCGTGCCTTTACCAGCGTTATGGTTAGCCTCTTTCAAAAGATTCTGTAGATTATACGTTATGACGTTTTCTCTTTTCGGCGACAAATTTACCCGCCATTCAGGCATTACACGCCTGATGGAGGATCTCAATGATGGTTTACGTACCCCTGGTGCAATCATGCTGGGTGGAGGTAATCCCGCGCAAATTCCTGCAATGAATGACTACTTTAAACAGTTGCTTTCAGATATGCAGGATAACGGCAAACTCCTTGATACTTTGTGTAATTACGACGGACCACAGGGGAAAAGTGAGCTGTTGACTGCCCTGGCTGGCATGCTACGCGACGAATTAGGTTGGGATATTGAGCCGCAGAATATCGCACTAACAAATGGCAGTCAGAGCGCATTTTTCTACTTGTTTAATCTGTTTGCCGGACGCCGCAAAAATGGCACAACCAAAAAAGTGCTCTTTCCGCTGGCACCAGAATATATTGGCTATGCCGATTCTGGATTAGAAGAAGACCTTTTTGTCTCCACGCGCCCAAATATCGAGTTATTACCAGACGGACAGTTTAAGTACCATGTAGACTTTGAACATCTGCATATTGGCGAAGATACCGGCATGATCTGTGTATCACGTCCGACTAACCCGACCGGAAACGTCATCACTGATGAAGAGCTGATGAAGCTTGATGCGATGGCGAATGAGCACGGTATTCCATTAGTGATTGATAATGCCTACGGTGTCCCTTTCCCGGGTATTATCTTTACTGAAGCACGCCCACTCTGGAACCCTAATATCATCCTTTGCATGAGCCTTTCCAAGCTCGGGCTTCCGGGAAGCCGCTGCGGGATTATCATTGCCAATGATAAAGTCATTTCAGCAATCAGCAATATGAACGGAATTATCAGTCTGTCACCGGGCGGTGTTGGCCCGGCAATGGCCTGCGAAATGATTAAACGTAACGACCTGCTGAGGCTATCAGAAACAGTCATTAAACCCTTCTATCTCCAGCGGGTTCAGGAAACCGTCGCGATTATCCGTCGCCATCTGTCACCAGAGCGCTGCCTGATCCATAAACCTGAAGGCGCTATTTTTCTCTGGCTCTGGTTTAAAGACTTGCCAATCTCCACCGAACTTTTGTACCAGCGTCTGAAGAAACGCGGCGTTCTGATGGTACCAGGTCATTATTTCTTCCCGGGTCTTGAGAAGCCATGGCCTCATACACATCAATGCATGCGTATGAACTATGTGCCAGAGCCAGACAAAATTGAAGCTGGCGTTAAAATTCTGGCTGAAGAAGTCGAGCGGGCCTGGGCTGAATCGCGCTAAAAATAACGACAGTACTTATCAGGTTATTTTACTGGCAGAGGGGTTCTTCCCTTTGCCATAAATCTCCTCTCGTTTCTGAGTAGCTTCTCAACAATAAAACATCACTTTATCTTCTGCTTTAACCACTCAATAACGCTATTTTTAACCTGTTATTAACGAATCTATAGCTAATCGAGTTATTTCTGCGTAAAAGCCGTATTCATACATCATAAATACTTCTTTCTTGAAATAAATTCATCACATTAATAAAAACACTCACCCATACAACAACATCTGTTTGTTATTGACTTTCAATCAATTACAAAGATACTCAAGCGTTATACATTTAAAAATATTAAATAGTCATAATTCACAGGCAATACTGTGGATATCTATTACGCTTAGTACAGAATCGTGCTTAGAATTTTCATCGCGTGCAAATAAAAACAGCAACTTATGTTTTCTTTGCTAACGTGAACCTTGGCTGCTCTACAGCACAGAATTTTTATTTCTATAAAATTTATCAAAGGATTATTCATGATTTCATCATCAAGGTTACATATTCCTTTTCTGATAGCGCTTTTATTAGGTACATCTTCTGTTGCCGTTAATGCCGCCGACCATACGATTAAATTAGCGATTGGTGATGAACCTAGTGAAGGGTTTGATCCGATGCTGGGCTGGAGCCATGGCAGTTACCTGCTGTTGCACAGTCCGCTGTTAAAACAGAAAGCCGATCTCAGCTGGGACAGCTTTTTACTGAACGATTATACGTCCAGCCATGACGGCAGAACCTGGACCCTCACCCTAAAGCCAGACCTTAAG
The DNA here is from genome assembly GCF_024807845.1 of Klebsiella sp. BIGb0407. Classification (GTDB taxonomy): domain Bacteria; phylum Pseudomonadota; class Gammaproteobacteria; order Enterobacterales; family Enterobacteriaceae; genus JGM124. Next base: position 77,707 of record NZ_JANUEQ010000005.1, on the reverse strand, counting down.
TTTTCTGATGGTTCACCGCTTACGGCAAAAGACGTGGTTTATACCTACAACAATGCGGCAGCCAGTGGCGGCAAAGTCGATATGGGTAACTTCTTAAAGGCAGAAGAGATTGATCCCCAGACCGTTCGCATTCAGCTTAAAGCCCCACAAAGCACCTTTATCAACGTCCTGGGTTCACTCGGAATCGTGTCGAAAGACAAATACGATGCCAAAACTTACGCCCAGAAACCTATTGGTGCAGGCCCCTATCGTTTAGTCAGCTTCCAGCCCGGCCAGCAGCTGATTGTTGAGGCGAACCCTTATTATGCCGGTAATAAAAACGACTTCGATAAACTGGTTTTTGTCTTCCTTGATGAAGACAGTGCTTATGCAGCAGCAAAAAGTCAGCAGCTCGATGTGGTGCGTATCCCGCCGTCGATGGCAGTCGAGCCTTCCAGTGAAATGAAGTTATGGGTGCAACCAAGCGTTGAAAACCGCGGAATCGTCTTCCCTACCACCCCTGCGGGTGAAAAAAACGCCCAGGGTTATCCTGTCGGAAATGATATTACGTCTGATGTCGCCATCCGTAAGGCAATTAACTACGCTATTAATCGTCAGTTGCTAGCAGATCAAATTCTGGAAGGCCATGCGATTCCAGCCTATACCGGTGTACAGGGACTGCCCTGGGATAATAAAGAAGCCGCGATAAAAGACGGTGATATTGAAAAAGCCAAAGAAATTCTCGAACAAGCTGGCTGGAAGCTCAATAGCCAAGGGATTAGAGAGAAGAATGGCGTACCCGCTAAAATTACTCTGTGGTATGCCAGCGGTGATGCCACGCGGCGTGACTTAGCGCAAACCGTCCGTTCCATGCTGAAACCTATCGGCATTGACGTTGACTTAAAATCCGGTAGCTGGGAAATCGTTGAACGTAATATGCATGCTAACCCAACTCTGTTTGGCTGGGGCAGCCTCGACCCGATGGAGTTATACCATCACTATAGCGGCGGGGCAGCGGGTATCGGTTATTACAACCCGGGCTATTATAAGAATGCGGAAGTTGATAAACATCTTCAGCAAGCGCTGGATGCACCAGACTGGAAACAGGCAATACCCCACTGGCAGCAGGTCGACTGGGATGGTAAGAACGGGGCCGGTATCCGGGGTGATGCCGCCTGGGCATGGCTGTTAAATATTCAGCATACTTATCTGGTAAATCCTTGTATCGACTTAGGGAAAGGTGCTCCAGAAATTCATGGCTCCTGGTCAGCGCTGAATAATCTTGATAGCTGGAAATGGACCTGTAACTAATGCGCTCAGTGCCGGTATTTTTCCTGCGCTTAATATGTCTGCTTCTGGTAACAGCAGCAGGCACCTTTGTGTTACTCAGCTTTTCACCTGTTGACCCTATTCGCGCCTATATCGGCAGTGACTTGCTGCATGTCCCCCCTGAACAATATCCGCTGATCGCCGCCCGCTGGGGGCTGGATTTACCCCTATGGCAGCGCTTTCTGCACTGGTTTATGCAGATGATACAGGGCGACCTGGGCTATTCGATGCTCTACAACGCCCCTGTCGGCCAGGTGATTGGTGAACGGTTTGCCACCTCATTTGCCTTACTGCTTTCCGCCTGGATATTTTCCGGTATCCTCGGGCTATTAATGGGGTTAACCGCCGGGCGCTATCTCAACCGCTGGCCGGACCGCCTTATTTCAAGTTTCTCCTATTTGCTAGCTTCCCTACCCACCTTCTGGATAGGCCTCCTGTTACTGTCATTATTTGCCGTCCAGCTTAACTGGGCACCGATTTGTTGTGCCTGGACACCGGGTAGTAACGCTGAAACCGCCAGTTGGGGCGATAAGCTCCATCACCTTATTCTGCCTTGTATTGCTTTAGGGCTACTGGGTGTCGGTAATATTGCACTCCATACTCGGGCCAAGGTAGCCGAGGTAATGAACAGTGAATTTATTCGCTACGCTCAGGCGCAGGGTGATAAGGGCTGGTCACTGGTGCGATTTCATATCCTGCGTCATGCGATAACCCCGGCGCTATGCCTGCAATTCGCCTCTCTGGGGGAATTACTCGGTGGCTCTTTGCTGGCGGAAAAAGTCTTCGCCTATCCGGGCCTGGGACAAGCCACTATTGATGCCGGGCTCCACGGTGATATTCCCTTATTAATGGGGATCGTGATGTTTTGCGCCATTCTGGTGTTCTGCGGAAACAGTATCGCCAACGGACTCCTGCATCGTCTGAACAGGGGGCTGCGCGGTCAATCATGACATATAACCCTAATCAGGCATTATTGCGGCTCGCCGTTTCCTTCATATTGCTATCAGGTTTAGTGATTTATGGGTTTTCTATTTATCACCTTGATATACCGATGGAACTGCTGGCCAGGCGCCAACCGCCCTCTAGTCTCTACTGGTTCGGTACTGACAGCCTGGGACGTGATTTATGGCTACGCTGCTTTCAGGGGCTGACCACCAGCTTACAGATTGGCTTAACCGCCGCCTTTACCAGCGGTCTGATTTCTCTACTTGCCGCCGCATTATGTTCGATTAATAAAACCATGGACTATCTGATCCGTGGTCTGATCGACAGTATGCTGGCGCTACCTCATCTACTGTTACTGGTGCTGATTTGCTTCACTCTGGGCGGCGGTAAAGAGGGAGTGATTCTGGCGGTAGCTTTCACACACTGGCCAAAACTGGCCTTGATTCTGCGGGCAGAAATTCTGCGTATTCGTGAAACGGACTACGTGAAACTGTCCCATCGTCTGGGCAACGGTAATTTCTATCGCTGGCGTCATCATCTGCTACCTTTAATACTGCCGCAATGGATAGTGGGCACACTGCTGATGTTCCCGCATGCTGTATTACACAGCGCGGCGCTGAGCTTTCTGGGATTTGGTTTATCACCGCATGAAGCCTCGCTAGGCATTTTACTTGCCGATGCCCTGCGCTACTTAAGCAGCGGTGCCTGGTGGCTGGCATTTTTCCCGGGCCTGATATTAGTCGGGTTAGTGCTTATTTTTGACCAACTGGCCCGAGCGCTTCAACAGCTCTGGGTAAGGGTGTCATGATGCTGAAATTCTCAAATTTTTCTCTCGATGTTGCCCACTATCGCTGGCTGGGACGTAAAACCTGGCATCCCCTGTTGAGTGATATCTCTTTAGAGGTCCGGCCGGGTGAATTAGTCGCGCTGGTCGGCGGCAGCGGCGAAGGTAAAAGCCTGCTATTGCAAAGTGTACTTGGTTTGATTCCGGACAATATGCGCTGTCGTGGCGAGATTATTCTGGATGGAAAGACGCTGGACACCCGAGAAAAAATAGAGAATCGCGGTAAGTCCGTCTGTTATGTCCCTCAGGGCGTTAGCGCCTTAAATCCACTGATTAAAGTGGGTTCACAAATCACCCGGGCAGCACAACTGAGTGGCGTTGAATTACGCCTTAAAGATGTCGCCATGCAGTTGCAAACTTATAATCTTGCGCCAGGCTTAATCTATGACTTTCCCCGGCAGTTATCCGGGGGAATGGCAAAACGGGTACTGGCAAGCTGTGCGACCCTGACTCATGCACAATATATTCTGGCTGATGAGGTGACCTCCTGGCTGGACGATGAGCATGCCTGTCAGCTACTGACCCACTTACGCGCTTTTTGTCAGCAAGGACGAGCGATTTTATGGGTCACGCACGACTTAGCGCTGGCGGCGCGATTTGCCGACAAAATTGCGGTGCTCCGCCAGGGGGAAATATGCGAAACGCTGCGGGCTGATGAGCTGAAAAATAAGGGTGGAAGCGAATGGCTGCAATCATTGTGGGCCGCGCTACCGGAACAGCAATTTATCAGCCAGGCCATTTCGCAAAGAGAGGAAACTGAACATGCTGACTATCGATAAGCTATCGATAACCCAGGGGGGGCAACAGCTCTGGGAGGATGTTTCATTCACTCTTAACCCGGGTGAGCGTTTAGGGATCTCAGCGCCCAGCGGATTTGGCAAAACAACGCTTGGCCGGGTGATTGCTCAATGGCAGACCCCCACCAGCGGCCAGGTACTTATCGATGGTATACCTCCGGCTAATACCGGTTACTGCCCGATTCAGCTCGTTCCCCAACACCCTGAACTCAGCTTCAATCCTTACCGTACTACTGGCGATAGTCTGCGTGATGCCTGGAGACCTGATGCTCAGTGGCTTGAGCGTATGGCGGTTAATCCAAACTGGTTAAAACGCAGGCCTGATGAGTTATCCGGGGGAGAATTAGCCCGTATTGCGCTGTTACGCGCCTTAGATCCGCGAACTCGCTATTTAATTACCGACGAAGTGACGGCTCAGCTTGATGCACATATTCAGGCACAAATTTGGAAAGTCCTGCTGGAAGAGACCCAAAAACGTCCATTAGGATTAATTATTTTTAGCCATAACAAAGCCTTACTGGAAAGAGTCTGTTCAAGGATATGGATCCCTGGCAGAAAACATAAATCGCCCCATGACGACGGGGGCTCATTGCCTCCGGTAAACAGGGCGATTTCGTTTTAACTGGTTAACCTTAGCCAGGCGGGTTGTTTTATAAGGTGTTTATTCACCATTGTGGTTGTCGTTATTTTTCACTTTATTAACAGATACAGGAGGGCTCATGCAGCTCACCCCAAGAGAAGTTGAAAAACTCATGATTTACACGCTGTCTGACGTGGCATTCAAACGTAAAGCACGTGGTCTGAAGCTCAATTATCCGGAAGCGGTTTCTATTATTACCGTCACTGCGATGGAAGGTGCCCGGGATGGCAAAACCGTAGAAGACGTCATGAAGGAAGCCAGCCAGGTTCTGACAAAAGACGATGTGATGGAAGGCGTTGCCGATCTGATACCTAACGTTCAGGTTGAGGCCATTTTCACCGACGGCAGCCGTCTGGTAACGGTACACGACCCTATCAAGTAATGATGAACCGCGTGCGAGTAAAACCTGAATTGAATATTGCAGAGGATTAAAGCATGAGCGCGAAAAAGAATACCCAGACCAATCCTGAAGAAAATACACCACTCGGGGGCGTTATTTTAGCCGATACCCCGATTACCTTTAATGAGACCAGACCGTCCGTTAAAGTGAAAGTCCGTAATACCGGAGACCGTCCTATTCAGGTCGGCTCTCACTTCCATTTCTTTGAAGCCAACCGTGCGCTGGAATTTGACCGCGAAGCGGCTTATGGCAAACGGCTGAATATTTCATCCACCACCGCGATCCGTTTTGAGCCAGGTGATGAAACCGAAGTCTCGCTTATTCCTTTTGGTGGCAAACAAACGCTCTACGGCTTCAACAATCTGGTTGATGGCTGGGCGGGTGAAGGCGTGGTCCCGGGAAGTCAACGTCCTGACAAACTGCAATCACTGCGTCTCGCAGAAGCGCGCGGCTTTAAATCGCCTAAGAAGTAAGCGGTAATACTATCTAAATTCAATGACGTGTAGCTAATAAGCTGCACCTCCCGAAAAAAGAAAGGAACGAAAGATGCCTCAAATTTCTCGGCAAGAATATGCGGGTCTGTTTGGCCCGACTACAGGTGACAAAATTCGTCTCGGCGATACCAACCTGTTCGTTGAAATTGAAAAAGATTTACGTGTTTATGGTGAAGAGTCTGTCTACGGTGGCGGTAAGTCACTGCGTGACGGTATGGGTGCCGATAACACCCTGACCCGTGATAATGGCGTACTCGACCTGGTAATTACCAACGTGACTATCGTTGATGCCCGCCTTGGCGTGATTAAAGCTGACGTCGGTATCCGTGATGGCAAAATTGTCGGTATCGGTAAAAGCGGTAACCCGGGAACAATGGACGGCGTCACCCCGGGACTGGTTGTCGGTGTCAGCACCGATGCGATTTCTGGCGAACACTTAATTCTGACTGCAGCAGGTATCGATAGCCATATCCACCTGATCTCTCCTCAGCAGGCTTACCATGCCCTTTCTAACGGCGTAACCACCTTCTTCGGCGGCGGTATCGGGCCAACAGATGGAACCAACGGTACCACTGTCACCCCGGGTCCCTGGAACATTCGTCAGATGTTACGTTCCGCTGAAGGTCTGCCGGTTAATATCGGCTTACTGGGCAAGGGTAACTCCTTCGGTCGTCAACCGCTGATTGAGCAGGCTATTGCTGGCGTAGTCGGTTATAAAGTGCATGAAGACTGGGGCGCTACAGCCAATGCTATCCGCCACTCTCTGCGTATGGCTGACGAACTGGATATTCAGGTTTCTGTCCATACCGACAGTCTGAACGAATGCGGTTATGTTGAGGATACCATCGATGCCTTCGAAGGCCGTACTATCCATACCTTCCATACCGAAGGTGCCGGTGGCGGTCACGCGCCGGATATCATTCGCGTTGCCAGCCAGTCCAACGTCCTGCCAAGTTCAACTAACCCGACTCTGCCGTATGGCATCAACAGTCAGGCTGAACTGTTCGACATGATCATGGTATGTCATAACCTGAATCCTAACGTTCCGGCTGACGTGTCGTTTGCTGAAAGTCGTGTGCGTCCGGAAACTATCGCTGCAGAAAACGTACTGCACGATATGGGCGTTATCTCGATGTTCTCCAGTGACTCTCAGGCGATGGGGCGTGTTGGTGAAAACTGGCTGCGCATCATCCAGACCGCTCATGCAATGAAAGCTTCTCGCGGTAAATTGCCAGAAGATGCACCGAATAACGATAACTTCCGTGTACTGCGCTATGTCGCCAAAATCACCATTAACCCGGCGATTGCCCAAGGTGTCAGCCATGTTCTCGGTTCGGTTGAAGTCGGCAAAATGGCAGACCTGGTTCTCTGGGATCCTCGCTTCTTCGGCGCGAAACCAAAAATGGTGATTAAAGGCGGCATGATCAGCTGGGCGGCAATGGGTGACCCTAACGCTTCCCTGCCAACACCACAGCCCGTGTTCTATCGTCCTATGTTTGGTGGAATGGGTAAAACATTGCAAGACACCTGTGTCACCTTCGTTTCTCAGGCAGCGTTAGACGATGGCGTCAAAGAGAAAGCCGGTCTCGATCGTCAGGTTATTGCCGTGAAGGGCTGCCGTACCATCTCGAAAAAAGACCTGGTGCGCAACGACAAGACTCCGCATATCGAAGTTGACCCGGAAACCTTTGCGGTCAAAGTCGATGGCGTACATGCCACTTGCGAGCCTATTGATACGGCAACCATGAACCAACGCTATTTCTTTGGTTAATCGGTAAATCAGGACGTAAATACCTTTCAGTGTGTCCGTTATGACGACGGGCGCACTGACTGGCTAAAAAATAGAGATAAGGAATAGCAGCATGATTTTGATCGAAGATATTCTCGGCAATGTCAAAAAAGACACCGTCTGGCAGGAAAGACTGAAAGATGCCACTCTGGATTTGTTAGTTCTCGATCAGCGTGAAGCACAAAAAAGCCGCTGCCGTAAACTCAGCACCCAGGGCGTTGATTTGGGTATTTCGCTCGACAGACACGTTATGCTGGCTGACGGTGATGTCCTGTCATGGGATGAGCAGAATAATGTTGCCATCATCGTGCAAATTAACTTACGTGACGTGATGGTTATTGACCTTAGCGAATTAAAAAATCGCTCACAGGACGAGTTAATTAAAACCTCTTTTGAGCTGGGCCATGCGCTGGGTAATCAGCACTGGAAAGCGGTCACCAAAAATAACAACGTTTATGTACCGCTGACAGTCGCCACGACCATGATGGAATCTGTTATGAGAACCCATGGCTTCCAGCATCTTCCTTTCCATTTCGTCAAAGGCCAGGAAATCCTGCCGCTGCTCAGTAACTCCGAAGCGCGCTTACTATTCGGTGGTGCGGAAGATACTGATACGCATGTTCATGTCGCAAGTCCTCTGGATGCTCCCCATGCCGGTAGCGCAGTTCATTCACATGGTCATGGCCATAGTCACAGCCACTCACATGGTCATAGTCACTCTCATGACCATGACCATGACCATGACCATAATCATGATGACCATAAACACGGATAGTTTGCAGGAGGCACGACTATGAATGCATCAGATCTCATTCGTATCATGCAATTTGGTGACTCGGTTCTGCCTGTGGGTGCCTTTACCTTCTCCAATGGTGTGGAATCGGCAATTCAGGCTGGCGTCGTTCGGGATGTGCCAACCCTTAAAGGTTTTGTTCTGACCGCACTGAAACAAGCTGCCAGCTGTGATGGTATGGGAGTGGTGGTCGCTCACCGGGCAGTGCTGGCTGACGACAAAGAGATGCTCTTCAGAGCTGACTGGGCGGTGAATAATCGTAAGCTAAATGAAGAAAGTCGACTGATGGCAACCCGTATGGGGAAAAAACTGGCCGAAATGTCGATACGGGTTGTGGAACATCCACTGATTGAATGGTGGTTACAGGAAATCAAAGCGGGTAACGCTGCCGGTACCTACCCCGTCACCCAGGCGCTGGTGATGGCAGTTCAAGGTATCGGGGAGCGCGAAGTCGTGGTTATGCATCAATACGGTGTCGCCATGACGATGCTCAGTGCCGCAATGCGCCTGATGCGAATTACCCACTTCGAAACGCAGCATATTATGTTCGAGTTAAGCAAAGACATCGAAATATTCTGTGAGATTGCCGAGAGGGCTGATATCGACCAGATGTCTTCTTATGTACCTATTGTCGATATTTTAGCGGCAATGCATGTACAGGCGCATGTCCGTCTGTTTAGTAACTAACTCACGATAACGTAAAAACTATTTTGTGTAGTGGAAACCGTTCAACTCCGCGACACAGTTAAAATTAAATAATAAAGAGGAATACACCGTGAATAGCCATTCAACCGATAAACGCAAAAAAATTACCCGCATTGGTATTGGTGGCCCGGTAGGTTCAGGTAAAACCGCCATTATCGAAGTGATCACGCCGATTTTAATTCGTCGCGGACTGAAGCCACTGATCATTACTAATGACATTGTGACCACCGAAGATGCCAAGCAGGTTAAACGCACGCTGAAAGGGATTTTAGATGAAGATAAAATCCGTGGTGTAGAGACCGGTGCTTGCCCTCATACCGCGGTACGTGAAGATCCAAGCATGAATATTGCTGCCGTAGAAGAGATGGAAGAACAGTATCCGGACAGCGACCTTATTATGATTGAAAGCGGCGGCGACAACCTGACGCTAACCTTCAGCCCGGCGCTGGCCGACTTCTATATCTACGTTATCGATGTGGCCGAAGGGGAAAAAATCCCGCGTAAAAATGGCCCGGGTCTGGTACAGGCCGACATTCTGATTATCAATAAAATTGACCTCGCCCCTTATGTAGGTGCCAGCCTCGATGTAATGGAAAGTGACACCAAAGTCGTTCGTGGCAACCGTCCTTATATTCTGACTAACTGCAAAACCGGGCATGGTATTGAAGAGCTGGTCGATATGATCATGCGTGACTTCTTATTTACCCATGTAGAAAAACAAGGAGAGCCTGCATGATTCGACAGAGCCAGAACATCGCGGAAACACCTTCCCGGGTTCGTGCTCATGCGTTGGGTGTTAACGCACCAGAACTCGCAGAATATCAGGATGAACCAGCACAAATGCGTAGTGGAACTGTGGGGAAAAGTGGCTATCTGAAGCTAAGATTTGCCAAGCGTGAGCGTCGTAGTATTTTGGCCGAAATGGAACGACGGGTGCCCTCTATGGTGCAGAAAGCACTGTACTGGGATGAAGAGATACCGGAACTGCCTTGCGTCACAATGATTTCAACATCCGGGTGCATATTACAAGGTGACCGACTGGCAACAGATGTGATAGTGGAAGCGGATGCTTGCGCTCATGTCACCACCCAGTCGGCGACCAAAGTTCATATGATGAACGCTAACTATGCGACCCAGATCCAGCATTTTATTGTAGAAGAAAAGGGTTATCTGGAGTTTATGCCAGACCCGCTGATCCCGCATCGTGACTCGCGTTTTATTACCGATACGCTGATCGATATTCATCCCAGCGCAACGGTACTCTACTCAGAAGTTTTGATGTCCGGTAGAAAATACCACCATGAGGATGAGCGCTTTGGGTTTGATGTTTTCTCCTCGCGTATTGTGGCGAAAAGTCCCGAGGGCAAAGAGTTATTCGTCGAGAAATATATTCTTGAACCGCAAGCGGAAAGTCTTGATGCCGTCGGCGTGATGCAGACCTTTGATACCTTCGGTAACGTCATATTACTGACGCCAAAGGAACATCACGACCGTATTTTAGCGCGTATCACAGCTAAGTTTGATATGGAAAATCATATTGCCAGCGGTGTCACCCGATTACCGAATGACTGTGGTTTAATTTTCAAAGCGCTAGGTATCGACAGTGGTGGCGTCAGAAATGAAATTCGGCATTTCTGGAAAGTCGCCCGGGAAGAGATCCTCGGCGTGACCTTGCCAGAAAAATTCTTATGGCAATATTAAAACGTTAGTATTTCTCATCGTTGCAGCGAAATATCGCTGCAACACTCAAGCAACTCGATGTATGACGAGTACACAGCTGCTTATATCAGAAGGGCAAAATCATGACTGCGAAAACAGGCAAACAATCCGCATGGTCTCAACTCAGTGCTTCCAATGTTTTCATTGAATTTATTGATGTAACGCTCCGCGGCTGTGCTCAGGTTATGTTCCAGAATAATCCATTAACCGGGCTCTTTTTCTTTGCCGCGGTATTTGTCGGTGCCTACGCTGAAGGTAACCCCGCGGCAGCCTGGGGCTGTGTCCTGGGGACGGTAGTAGCTACCCTGACAGGTGCCCTGATGCCAGATAAAGACTCATGGAAAGTGGGACTTTTTGGTTATAACGGCTGTCTGGTCGGTGTTGCATTACCGACGTTCCTTGAGCCGAATGCCGCTCTCTGGGGCTGTATTGTCCTCGGCAGTATCGTCTCTGTGATTGTGCTTATCTGTATTGCCGATATTTTAAAAGTCTGGAAAGTTGCAGCCCTGACAGCACCTTTTGTGCTCGTGTCGTGGATTATCTTCCTCGCCAGCTATGATTTCAGTGCGTTACACAGCATTGGTTTACCAGCCCCAGCATTACCTCAGCCTCTGGTGGCTCATGAGATAGTAGGTAATGATTTCGCAGTGAGAACCTTCAACGGTATCTCTGAGGTGTTTTTATTCAGTAGCTTAATTGCCGGGGTTTTGTTTGTTATCGGGCTTGCGGTTGAATCAATCTGGGCAGCTGTTTTTGCCGTAGGTGGCTCAATTCTGGCGCTGCTGACCGCAATGGCTCTGGGCGCAAACCCTTCCAATATTGATGCCGGGCTGTATTCATTCAGTGCCGTATTAACCGCCATCGCTCTGGGTTCAACCTTTAATAAACCGAGTAAACGCGTGATTCTGTATACCATTGTCGGTGTTATTTTTACCGTCATCGTTCAGTCAGCGCTCGGCGTACTACTGTCACCTGTCGGTATACCGACGCTGACCATGCCATTCGTCATTGCGTCATGGCTGTTCCTGGTACCGAATAAAGATGTGATGCCAGAACACAGAAAATAGTGAAGAGGGTAAAACCGAAGGCGAATTAATTCATAAGATTCGTCTTCGGTACATTATTCAGAGCAAATTTCGCCGCTATCATATAACTGAAATAATAATTGATATTCAGAAATTAAATCGCAGAATTGATAATATTGCAAAAACAATAAAGTGCTCTATGTTTTAGTTAGTAGAATCAATAAATATCTGCTTCATGAGCAATGAGTAACCACATATACCTTGATCAATCATGGTTACTCATAATGTATGATAACAAGCAAAACCAGGCTAAAAACATATGGAAAACAAACTTCTTCTTCTTCAATCTTTAGACATTCCAAATACAGCATTTATGCTGATTTGCGCAAGTCTTGTTATGCTGATGACACCGGGGCTCGCATTTTTCTATGGGGGTCTGGTTCCACGCAAAAGTATTCTGAACATAATGTTTCAGAGTTTTTGCTCAATGGGATGGGTCGCCATTCTGTGGTTTGCCGTCGGTTACTCGCTCTCATTTGGCCCGACAGTCAATGGTATCTTCGGCGACCCCTTCTATTACGCATTCTTAGATAATATCCAGCCGAATACTATGTATACCGGCAATAGCGGAGGTATTCCGCTGCTGGTACATTTTATCTATCAAATGATGTTTGCCATTATTACCCCAGCATTGATTACTGGGGCCTTTGCTAACCGCGTTAACTTCTCAGCCTATCTGATTTTCCTGACGCTCTGGACTCTGCTGGTTTACTGTCCGTTTGTTCATATGGTCTGGAGTCCGGACGGCATCTTCTATAAATGGGGTGTTGTTGACTTTGCTGGTGGTATTGTCGTTCATGCGACCGCAGGTTTTGCTGCATTAGCTTCAGCCCTGTACGTCGGTAAACGTATGGTCAAATCAGATGGCTCACACAATATTCCTTATATTGCACTGGGTGCTGGCCTGCTGTGGTTCGGCTGGTTTGGTTTCAACGCCGGCTCCGAACTTCGTGTAAACGCCGTTACCGTTTCAGCCTTTGTCACCACCCACACCGCGGCAGCCTTTGCCGGTGTAGTCTGGCTTATCATTGAAAAATTCCATACCGGTCGTCCAAAACTGGTCGGCTTCCTGACAGGTTCAGTTGCCGGCCTTGCGACTATTACCCCGGCTTCGGGTTATGTTTCTGTTCAGTCAGCGGCTCTTATAGGGATAATCGCGGCATGTGTTTGTTACTGCGCGGTTCTGCTGGTAAGAAAACATCTTGATGATGCCCTGGATGTCTTTGGTGTTCACGGTGTTGGTGGTATTACCGGTTCAATTTTAGTCGGTATCTTCTGTTCAACGCTCTGGAACCCTGCTGGTCCTGAAGGTTTACTGTCAGGCGGCGGCTTCACTCAGATCTTTAAACAGGTTGTCGCAGTCGTCTTTACCTCTGCCTGGTCATTTATCTTTACCCTGCTAATTCTGTGGGTTATCAATAAGTTTACCCCTGTTAAAGTTGACCAAAGTAAAATGGGTGAAGACTTGGACTCCGGTATGTTTGGCGAACGAGCCTACACCGACGAAAAATAATTAAGTGTTAATTGTTACCGGAGAGCGTGAATTCTCTCTCCGGTAACAATAAAAACCATCATTTTTTCCATCAGCACTCTCCCGTAGGGGTTTTAATTTTTTTGTACTATTATGTAGATCAGTCATCTTTTTAAAGAAGGTGTTATGACGCCACTTACCGCAATAAAAATAATCAGATCAAAGATAACCATTCCTTTGTGCCTGGCTGTTTTAGTGGCCATTAATGGTGGTTTTTTTCTGATTCCTGTTGTCTCCAATATAATAAACCACTTACCCAGCCTCAAAAGTGACTTTACCTCCTGGAAAGATACCCTTAGTTTTCTTAACTATTTTGAGATCCCGCATCTTTCTATTGGTCTGTTTATGATATTTATGGCAGTGCTACTGCCAACCAGGAATAGGGTTGCCTGGTTTTTCACGGTAATTTTACTACTTACTATTATTATCCTGGATATTTTCATTATTCATGAAAATAACAACAAAATAGCCTATTCCTCGGCTGTACTGATAGCGATGATTTATTACTGGCGTCAGTTTTATTACCACAGCCTTGCCAGCGGTACCTACTTCGCCATCATCAGTATCTCCTGGCTTATCGTCTATAGCATGCTGGGAACGCTCTACCTGGGCGATCAGTTTACTCCTCATGTTACCGACCTACAGACCGCTTTTTATTTTGCAATCGTCTGTATGTCGACCGTCGGTTTTGGCGATATTATTCCGCATAGTACCGAAGCACGGATGTTCACATTGACGGTGATTGTCTCAGGTATCACTGTTTTTGCCGCATCAATCTCTTCTATTGCTGGCCCGATGATCAGTAATAACGTTAAGCGTATAGTTAAAGGCAGGGTTTATAACATGGACAGAAAAAATCACTATATTGTCGTTGGTGCGAATCCTTTATCCGTCACTGTCTATAATTCACTGCGTGCGCGTGGTGATGATGTCACTGTGGTATGTAATCCTGGCACGCCCCATAACTACCCCGCTAAAACAGATATCGTTGAGGGAGACCCATCGGCAACCGCAACGTTGAAGCTTGCCGGGGCTGATAAGGCAAAAAGCGTTATTGCCTTATCCACCAATGATGCCGACAATGCTTTTGTGATTCTGGCAGCGAAAGAAGTCGCGGGTGAGGATACCAAAACCTTGGCGCTGGTTAACGACACGCAAAATATCAAAAAAATGAAACGCGTAAACCCGGATATGGTGTTCTCCCTGCCCTTATTAGGCAGTGAACTGCTGGTCAGAACGCTGGACGGCGAAACCATTAATAACGAACTGGTGACGCAGTTATTCTTTGGCCATGATGATAAACAGTCATAAATTCATTTTTTGATAACAGGTTAACGTATCCGATGAGTGCATAATATCTGATACGTTAATCGCCATTTAATCAGACTAAACTGGCTATAAAATTGCGATAATCCTCAGCGCTTTGTGCCAGTACTTCCGGCGCAATTTCACCTGCCAGCTCGGTCCCATAAAAACCAAAGTGTGGCAAATAGTTCGAATTTATATAATTAAAGGTCATCTCAAAGGGTCTGAGCACTTCTTCCAGAGAGTATTTATAGCGTCCCTGTTCAGCAAAATCTTCAAGACGAATACCCGCGCTGACTGCCAGCGCCACATTCTTGCCTTTCATTTTGTAACCACTCTTAGAACCATATGCCCAGCCATAAGTCAGGACATCATCCTGCCATTGCTTCAGCAATGGCGGGCTACTGAACCAGTATATCGGGAACTGCAGGATAATATTGTCATGCGCTTCCAGTAACTTCTGCTCGTAAGCCACATCTATCTTCCCGTCCGGGTAGGCAGCATACAATTCATGAACGGTATACAACTCTGGATCGGCCCGTAACGCCTTGACCCAGTTCTGATTAATCACCGAATTTTTCATATCCGGATGGGCAACGATGACCAGTGTTTTCATAGTAAATTTTCCTTATCTGGGGGCTGTTGCTGCATCATAGGTTATACTTTCAAAAGAGAAAATACGCACACCGATGACACATACTAACCCTGAGGAAAGTACCCATGACCACAAAAGACCTCTGTTCTCCTACCGGTATTAACATGGAAGAGACGGGCTACGGTTACACCCTGTCAGTGGTAAGCGGGAAGTATAAAATGATTATTCTCTACTGGCTGACAGAGTATAAGCCGGTGCTCAGGTTTAATGAGCTACAGCGCTGTATCGGCACTATCTCCTATAAAACCCTGAGCCTGACCTTAAAAGAAATGGAGAAAGACGACCTGGTCATCCGCAAAGAGTATCCGCAAATCCCACCTAAAGTGGAATACAGCCTGTCTGAGCGCGGTAAATCGCTGATCCCGGTTATCGATATGATGTGTCGTTGGGGTGAGGAGAATCGCCCGCTGATTAAGCCAGTAGAGAGCACCGGATAATCAGATTTATAGCTGCAAGCGTTATTTGATAACCGGGTTTATCAGAGGGGTGCTATACCTAAAATAATTTAAAGAGGGTATACATATGTCCCCAAAAACATACAGTAATGAGTATATAGAAAAAACAAAATTAGCTTCCGGATGCTTTTCGATGTTTTTATTAATGGTCGCCATAACATTTACGCCTCTGTTATTTAAAGACAATAATCTTATAACTCATGACATGCTACTACCTGCCTTGTATGTAACTGAGCTTATCATTCTGATTCCATTGTATTTTTTGTTTTTCATAAAACGTCCCGGGCTGGGAAAAGGCACTTTTAATGTAAAAGTTTTCTTTCCGCTATTAGCAATTATCCTGCTTTTGCAGTTTCTTGCTCCAGGGTTGCTGGGGATAAAAAAGACTGAAGAGTGGGTTGTAACTCAGGTAACATTAGAGAGCTACTCTTTCTGGCTGAGTAGTATCCTGTTGATATTCATCGTTCCCGCATATGAAGAAATAGTCTTTCGTGGATGTCTGTTTAACACCTTTAAATACTGGTTTAATGAAAATGTTTATTTAGCAGCTATCCCCGTATCGTTATTATTTTCGATACTTCATACTCAGTACTCATCCTTTTTTTGATTTCGCTGGTTCTTATCTTCGCAAGAGTTAAGTCCAATGGAATACTCATGCCTGTTGTTTTACATATGATGATGAATGCCATCATCATCGGGGTTCAATATTCATTTATTTTCTTTTTTTGATAAAAAAGACTACCCAGTATATTCAATAAACCGGGTAGCCGACATTCTATCAACGGTTATTCGTTACTGTACCAGCAGGATTATAAACGAAGGCTGTAATTAGCCCCTCGAGGAGTGCACCGAGCCCACCCCCAACGGCGGATCCAATTGACCCGCCTGTCTGGCTATTAATGGCATTACCAATAGCACCGCCAATCACTGAGCCGAAGGAGAATCCACCTCCCGTATTTCCACCCTCACTGCCGGCACCAGAAACGACGTCCAAGAGATCATCACTAATAACTTTCATACTCACTCCTTTGAATTTCATTTTTTGAGGTAAATAATACGTATAATAAAAGAATCAATTCTTTCGTAAAGGTACCCGTGAACAATATCAGGTTTTAATTGCGTTAAATTACAAATTACAATCCAATGTATTATATTTCTCCAAATAATTAAAACCCAAAAACATACTTCATGCAATTCAATAGGTTATCAAGCAAGAAATGAAATTGATACATTGTTATAAATAAACCACTCGGTTATCTTAATGTCAGTAATACTCAAACAATTTAAAGTATGACGGACTATTAAAAATAATAATCGTTTGTAAACTACCTGAAATAACTAACATCTAATATGTATAGATGACTTTATTGAGATTATCAGATAACTCTCAAAATCGAATGTTAAACGATTCAGGGATTCCTGCTCAGAGCACTTCTGAGCAGGAATGATGCAGCCCGAGAGCTTTTGTGGCATTCTTTATACCAATAAGCATCCTGGTTATGATTAACAGATATAGCCTTATTTTTAATACGGCATTGATAATCATTTTCAAGGCTGTTTAATTAACTATAATGAACTGAGTGATTACGCGGCGCTACAGCTTGACCGCCGCCCAACGTTAACGGAGACGATGAAATGAGCTATACCCTGCCATCCCTGCCTTACGCTTACGATGCACTGGAACCACATTTCGATAAAGAAACGATGGAAATCCACCACAGCAAACACCATCAGGCTTATGTTAACAACGCGAATGCTGCCCTGGAGTCTCTGCCAGAGTTCGCCAGCCTGTCTGCAGAAGAGCTGATCACCAAACTGGATCAACTTCCTGCTGACAAAAAAGGTCCTCTGCGTAATAACGCTGGCGGCCACGTAAACCACAGCTTCTTCTGGAAAGGCCTGAAAAAAGGCACCGAGCTTTCAGGTGAACTGAAAGCCGCCATCGAGCGTGATTTCGGTAGCGTTGATGCTTTCAAAGCTGAATTCGAAAAAGCTGCAGCAACCCGTTTCGGTTCTGGCTGGGCTTGGCTGGTTCTGAAAGGTGACAAACTGGCTGTAGTTTCTACTGCTAACCAGGACAGCCCATTGATGGGTGAAGCTATCTCTGGCGTATCAGGCTTCCCAATCATCGGTCTGGATGTCTGGGAACACGCTTACTACCTGAAATTCCAAAACCGTCGCCCGGACTACGCTAAAGAGTACTGGAACGTGGTTAACTGGGACGAAGCAGCAGCACGTTTCGCCGCTAAAAAATAAGGTTGCGTTATCGCCTTAGAAAAGCGAGCCTGATGGCTCGCTTTTTTTATATCTGCAAAACCAGAGAGTTCGTTTATGCACCACTATTCGCTTCAGGTTTATGCTGGCAAAGTTCGTGATTACAACGGGAGCAAGTCCAGCGCGATTGCTAAAGTACAACAAGAAGGGGGCATTTTACTCACTCCACTTGGCCTCACCGGTGATGAACAAGCCGAGAAAGTAGTTCATGGCGGCCCGGACAGAGCGCTCTGCCACTACCCACGAGAACACTACCGTTACTGGGCGCAATACTTCCCCGAGCAGGCGGACTGCTTTGATGCCCCGGCATTCGGTGAAAATATCTCGACCGAAGGACTTACAGAACAGAACGTTTATATGGGAGATATCTTTCGCTGGGGTGACGCACTCATTCAAATCACTCAGCCACGCTCTCCCTGCTATAAACTCAATTTTCACTTTGGTATCCCTGATATGTCTGAGCGTATGCAGAGTTCCGGCTACTGTGGCTGGCTATATCGGGTTATTGCCGAGGGTATGGTTTCCAGCGATTCGCCGTTTGAATTAGTCTCGCGCGTCAGCGATATTACGGTGGCAGAAGCTATTGCTATCGCTTGGGCGATGCCATTTGATGACTCACAGTATCACCGCTTATTGTCTGCACCAGGTTTATCAGTCAGCTGGGCTCGTACCATGCAGAAGCGCCGAATTTCAGGAAAAATAGAAGATAATTCGCGACGTTTATGGGGAAAGTAAGCGGGGAGATGGCGGGAAACAGATTCCCGCCGTCATGGTCGTTTTATTCTTTAGGATATGTTTTAGCCAGTAACTTATCTAACTCGTCACCGTCAACATGGCGGAAATCCTGCCCCTTCACGAAGTAGAAAATATATTCACAAATATTCTGGCACCTGTCGCCAATACGCTCGATAGAACGAGCACAGAACAGCGCGGTCAGAACGCTTGGAATAGTTCGCGGATCTTCCATCATATAAGTCATCAGCTGACGCACAATGCCCTCATACTCCTGATCCACTTTCTTATCTTCGCGATAAATACGTACCGCTTCATCCATATCCATACGGGCGAAAGCATCAAGTACGTCATGTAACATTTGTACCGTATGGCGACCCAGAGATTCCAGACTCACCAGCAGTGGCTGATGCTGCCGGGAGAACTTCTCCAGCGCCGTGCGACAGATTTTATCCGCCACATCACCAATACGTTCAAGTTCAGCAATGGTTTTAATGATGGCCATCACCAGACGTAAATCACTGGCTGTTGGCTGGCGTTTCGCAATGATGCGCACACAGGCTTCATCAATGCTTACTTCCATCATATTGACCTTATGGTCCCCCTCGATAACACGCTGGGCCAGTTCACGGTCTTGATTGTGCATCGCAGTAATGGCATCAGAAAGCTGTTGTTCAACCAGCCCTCCCATTGTCATTACCTGGGTGCGAATATATTCCAACTCGGCGTTAAACTGGCCGGAAATATGTTTATTCAGATTGAGGTTATCCATTGCACTCTCCAGCATCAACCATAGCGGCCAGTAATATAATCTTCGGTTTGTTTCTTGGCAGGCGTAGTAAACAGAGTGTCTGTTTTACTGAATTCAATCAGCTCGCCAAGATACATAAATGCAGTGTGGTCTGAACAACGGGCCGCTTGCTGCATGTTGTGGGTTACTATCACTACAGTATAGTCCTGCTTCAGCTCGGTTATCAGCTCTTCAATGCGCCCGGTAGAAATAGGGTCAAGCGCTGAACAAGGTTCATCGAGAAGCAAAACTTCCGGGCGAATCGCTACGCCACGCGCAATACACAGACGCTGCTGCTGGCCACCAGACAGGCCATAACCACTCTGATGTAACTTATCCTTAGTTTCATTCCACAGCGCCGCTTTGGTCAGGGCCCACTGCACACGCTCATCCATATCGGTGCGTGACAGTTTTTCGAATAAACGGACACCAAACGCGATGTTGTCATAGATAGACATCGGGAAGGGGGTCGGTTTCTGGAAGACCATACCCACTTTGGCACGCAACAGGGCAATATCCTGTTTCTGTGTCAGAATATTTTCGCTATCCAGTAAAATCTCCCCTTCAGCACGCTGTTCCGGATAAAGGGAATACATCTTATTAAAGGTGCGTAACAGGGTGGATTTACCACAACCAGATGGCCCGATAAAGGCCGTAACCTGATTCTTGGCGATATCCAGATTGATGTTTTTCAGAGCGTGGAACTTTCCATAATAGAAGTTCAAATCGCGGACCTGAATTTTGCTCTTCTCTAAATCAATCTTACTCATTTGTCTCTTCATCTCCGTGCGGCACCGATAGACGCGCCGTAAAATTAACCGTGTTTACGCTGCGCGAAAATCACACGTGCCAGAATATTTAGCAACAACACACAGAAGGTAATAATCAGTACCCCTGCCCAGGCCAGTTGCTGCCATTCGGCAAACGGGCTCATAGCAAATTTGAAAATCGTCACCGGCAGGTTAGCAATAGGCTGCATCATATCCGTGCTCCAGAACTGATTGGAGAGCGAGGTAAACAGCAGAGGTGCCGTTTCACCTGCGATACGCGCTATCGCTAATAAAACACCGGTGACAATTCCTGACACCGAGGCTTTAAGGGTAATCGCCGAGATCATTTTCCATTTCGGGGTTCCCAGTGCATAGGCTGCTTCTCGCAGGCTATCCGGGACCAGCTTCATCATGTTTTCTGTGGTACGAATAACAATCGGAACTTGCAGTAATGCCAGCGCTATGACCCCGGCCCAGCCAGAGAAATGCCCCATTTTTAGCACCACTACGGTGTAGACAAACAAGCCAACAACAATAGAGGGCGCTGAAAGTAAGATGTCGTTAATAAAACGAATCACTTCAGCCAGCATGGACTTACGGCCATATTCGGCCAGGTAAATACCCGCCATAATCCCTAATGGGGTCCCGATTACTGTCGCCCATAATATTAATAAGCCACTACCGACAATGGCATTAGCCAGACCGCCACCAGGAGTGTTCGGTGGTGGTGTCATTTCGGTAAACAGTGCCAGTGACATGCCATCAATACCGCGGGTAACGGTAGAGAAAAGGATCCAGACTAACCAGAACAGACCAAAAGCCATGGTTGCCATAGACAGCATTAAGGCTATTTTATTGAAAAGACTGCGCCTGGCCTGCATTTTACGGCGGCTCTCGATCAGCAGGGCAATACTTTGTGCATCAGTCTTACTCATGAGCGAGCTCCTTCACTTTTAGCCAGACGCATAATCATGAATTTCGAGATGGCTAACACAATAAAGGTAATAACAAACAGAATCAGACCCAGTTCCATCAGTGCTGCGGTATGTAAGCCCGATTCGGCTTCAGCAAACTCATTAGCAAGGGCAGAGGTGATACTGTTGCCCGGCATATACAGTGAGAGACTGTCCAACTGGTAGGTATTACCGATAACAAAGGTAACTGCCATGGTCTCACCCAAAGCACGCCCCAGCCCCAGCATGACGCCACCAATAACACCGTTTTTGGTGAACGGTAAAACGATACGCCAGATAACTTCCCAGGTAGTACAGCCGATTCCGTAGGCTGACTCTTTCATCATTACTGGAGTCTGTTCAAATACATCGCGCATCACAGAGGCAATGTACGGAATAATCATAATCGCGAGAATAACGCCAGCGGCGAGAATACCGATACCGAATGCAGGACCTGAGAACAGTTCACCGACAATAGGAATCGATGACATCACATTACCAACAGGGATCTGGAAATAAGTCGCAAACAGTGGCGCAAAAATAAATAAACCCCACATACCGTAAACGATACTGGGAATAGCAGCCAGGAGTTCAATTGCGATACCCAGCGGACGTCTTAGCCAGTTTGGTGCCAGTTCCGTCAGGAACAAAGCAATACCAAAACTCACAGGTACGGCAATCAGCAGGGCAATAAATGAGGTAACCAGTGTTCCGTAGATAGGAACCAGAGCGCCATAAATATTGTTAGGTGCATCCCACTCTTTGGTCCACAGGAAAGAAAAACCAAATTTTTGAATGCTTGGCCATGAGGAAATTATCAGGGAGATAATAATCCCGCCCAGCAGAAATAGCACAATCAGCGCAGACAGTTTTACCAGTGCACTGAAGATGATGTCGCCCTGTTTACCAGGCGCTTTGAATGTCGGCTTGGTCACTGCCATAGCGTACTCTTTATCGTGGCTGAATTAACCGGGATAACATACAGTTATCCCGGATTTTTACAATCAGTACAGCGCTTTACCAGAGCTGTCTTTGATGTTTGTTTTCCATGCTGCACGAATTTGCTCAACCACTGACTCCGGGAGAGTTGCGTAGTCAAGAGCATTCGCTTCTTTAGCACCGTCTTTGTAAGCCCAGTCAAAGAATTTCAGTACTTCAGCACCCTGCTCTGGCTTCTTCTGCTCTTTGTGAATCAGAATGAAGGTAGTAGAGGTGATTGGCCATGCATCTGCACCTTTCTGATTCGTCAGGTCCTGGGCAAAAGTTTTGCTCCAGTCAGCGCCTTTAGCTGCATTAGCAAAGTTTTCTTCTGTTGGTCTGATTGCTGAACCATCAGCAGAAACCAGTTTGGTATAAGCGAGATTATTTTGCTTAGCGTAAGCATACTCAACATAACCAATTGAACCAGGCAGACGTTGTACGAAAGCGGCGATGCCGTCGTTACCCTTGCCACCCAGACCTGTCGGCCAGTTTACTGTTGAACCTGCACCAATCTTTTCTTTCCACTCAGGGTTTACTTTCGCCAGGTAGCTGGTGAAAACATATGAAGTACCGGAGCCGTCAGCACGACGAACAACCGCAATATCCTGCTCAGGTAACTTGTAACCCGGGTTTAACTTAGCAATTGCCGGGTCGTTCCACTTCTTGATATTACCAAGATAGATGTCACCCAGAGTTTTACCGTCCAGAACTAACTCACCTGATTTCAGACCCGGTAAGTTAACAGCCATCACCACTCCACCGATAACGGTAGGGAACTGGAACAGGCCATCTTCTTTTAATTTCTCATCTGACAGTGGCGCATCAGAAGCACCAAAATCAACGGTATGAGCAAGAATTTGCTTCACGCCACCAGAAGAACCGATACCCTGGTAGTTTACTTTATTACCAGTCGATTTTTGGTAAGTGTCAGCCCATTTGGCATACACTGGCGCAGGGAATGTTGCACCTGCACCGGTCAGGCTTGCAGCGGCAAATGCTGCGGTAGAGCTCATGGCCAGCGCCGCGGTAACAACCGTTGCGACAGTAGTACGGATAACGTTCATAATGTCTCCTGCCAGATGTTCGTAAGATATTGTTAAGTTGAATACAGGGTAGAAAGTAGGACAATTTAGTGACAACTATATGTACGTTTTATGACAGTTTTATGACTCGGAAATAGAAAAGTAACAATCAACCGCATATCCACAGTAAACAAATGGATTATAAAATAATTTAATCCAATAAATTAATGAGTTAATGAATCAGGATATTTTGAAATGACGTCACAAAAAGATCCGCTGAACCAGGACTGGCTGGATCTGCGACGTAATGATGAAACCGGCATTGAAAGTATTAACGCCCATTTTAGGGGCCATGCTTACGATGCACATGACCATGATGAGTTGCTGGTTGGTGTCACAGTGCAAGGTCTGCAGCGCTTTAATTGCCATCGTTTTTTACACACCAGTACCCCAGGCAGGGCCATACTGATTGAACCCGGTGCAGTACATGACGGTCATGCGATTGATGATAATGGCTTCACCTATATGATGTTGTATCTGCCCCAGGACTGGGTATCAACCATGATGCAGCGCCGTGGTTTAGGCGATATCTCCAGAATAGAGTCCGCTTTCAGCAATACTCTGACTGATGATCCGCTGTTAATCTCAGCTATTCAGCAGGCATTTTGCGCTATTCATCAGCAAGAAGGACGACTGGCACGAGACCAGGGGTTAGATAACCTGATGACTCTGCTGTCCCGCCATATTATTCAAAAACCACAGTCGCTTTTAAGCAATTCACCACGCCAGATAGAAAAGCTAAGAGACTATTTACATGAGAATATCGCTTCCGATATGGGGCTGGATGAACTGTCTCATCAGTTAGGCATTGATCGTTTTAGGTTAAGCCGTCAGTTTAAAAAACATTACGGGCTATCACCCCATGCTTATCTGGTCCGTCTCAGACTCCGTACTGCACGGGTATTACTGGCAAAAGGTATCGAACCTGTACTGGTCGCCGATCGGGTAGGCTTTTCCGATCAAAGCCATATGGGACGCTGGTTCCAGCGCGCATACAGATTAAGTCCGGCGGCCTATCAGCGACGGTGCACAAACATTCTAGACTGAGATACCGGTAATTTCTGATGATGTCGGTCTTAACGGACATAACCAGAGATATCCCATCATGTTTGATACCAAAATAGCCTTTATCGTGCGTAATGATTTAGCCACCTGGCAGCGTTTAAATGTCGTCGCCTTTCTGGCTACAGGGATTGTATCTTCAGTCCCGGAAATTATCGGGCAGCCCTATGTTGATGCTCTGAATCGCCAGTATGGTGCTATTTCTGGTCAGCCGATGCTGGTTTTTGAAGCAAGCCGGGACGAGTTACAGAAAGTACACCGTAAAGGGCTGGAACGAGAGCTATGTGTTATTCCTTATATCTATGCCATGTTTTCTACCGGACACGATGAAGCTAACCGTGAAGTCTTTATGGCTGAGAATGCTGAAAATATGGATTTTGTAGGCATTGCGATTCAGGGACCTAAAAAAGATGTCGATAAAGTCCTGAAGGGATTAGCGCTACATAAATAAGAGATATGCTACAGATCTTGAGTCTGTAGCATCATTTTTGATTGGGATAGAACATATAAGATAAAAGAATAGAATATAACTCACAAAAAAAATAGAGAGCTGTAATAAGAAATAGAGCTTGTCACTAAGTGGATCAGTGCACAATTAAAGAAAAATAAAGAATCTTATTAAATTTCTCTGCTAGAGTGAGGGTGTTGTTATTTTCTTACTTTTCCTATGGAGTATTGATATGACTGACACCTCTGCACCACAACCTATCCGTGGTTCTCACGGCGCTGACGATCCGGGCCCACGTAATATTGCCCTGGATAAAATGAACCCTAATATTCTCCTCCCGCCAGCAACAGATAATGGCGGCATGCCTAATCTGAAATTTCCTTTCTCAATGGCGCATAACCGTTTAGAAGATGGCGGCTGGGCTCGTGAGGTTACGGTTCGTGAATGTCCTGCACTCGAAGAGCTGGCAATTGTGAATATGCGCCTGGGGCCGGGTGTAGTACGTGAACTACACTGGCACAAAGAAGCTGAATGGGCTTATGTTACCCAGGGACGTGTCCGTTTTTATCTGGTTGATGACCAACGTAATACGCTGGTGGAAGATTTAGAAGTCGGGGATCTCTGGTTTGCTCCCGCAGGTTTCCCTCATGCTATTCAGGGGTTAGACGAAGGTACTGAATTTGTTCTGATTTTCAATGACGGTAATTTCTCTGAGAACGAAACATTACTGGTAACTGAGTTATTCGCCCATACACCGAAAGAAGTGTTAGCGAAAAACTTTGGTGTACCTGAAAGTGCCTTTGACAATATCCCAGCAAAAGAAAAGTATATTTTCAGACAGCCTGTTCCTCAAGATATCGAACAAGTAAGAAAAGAACTGGGTGCCGCGTCAATGACCGGGAAATACGTTTTCCGCGGTAAAGATATCCCGGCAACCCAATGGCCAGGCGGAGCAACTAAAGTTATTGATGTAAAAAACTTTGATGTCACCAGTATGGCCATGCTGATGATTGAAATTAAGCCAGGCGGCATGCGTGAGATTCACTGGCACCCTGATGCTGATGAAATTCAGTATTACCTCACCGGGCAAGCCCGTATGACGGTATTCAACTCAGTGGCTAACGCCAGAACCTTCGATTATACCGCCGGTGATGTGGGCTATGTCCCTAAAAACCTTGCTCACTATATCGAAAATACCGGAACCGAAACGGTTCATGTCCTGAATGTTTTCAATCGCGCTGACTACCGTGATATTTCATTGAACCAATGGCTGGCATTAACGCCACCAGCATTAGTTCAGGGACATCTTGATGTTGATGACAGATTGATGAATTCGTTACGTGCAGCACGCTGTCCGGTCGTAAAATAATTATTATCTCTCTATATCGCCACCTCTGGTGGCGATAACTAACTCAGCAAATCTTACTTTTATTATCATGAATTCACGCGACTTCTATGTGTCCATAGATAAAGGATTCACGAATGGAACAATTCATCTCAAAGATGCTCGTCTCAGATCTTATTCCAATAATTGTTATTATGTTAATTGGTTATATTTCTGGAAGAACCAATGAATTTAAGTCGGATCAGGCGAGAATATTCAATAAACTGGTTTTAAATTTTGCCTTACCTGCCGCGTTATTTATCTCAATTGTGCGCGCAGATCGTGAAATGTTAGCCCAGAACGCGACTCTGGGAGTCATCAGTTTTGTCGGGTTAGTAGGATTATTTATGGTTTCCTATTTTACCCTTCAGTGGTTTTTTAAAAGAACCAAAGCAGAGGCAGCTGTTTGTGCCCTGATTGCCGGTTCACCAACAATAGGCTTTTTAGGTTTCGCTATCCTGGACCCACTTTATGGCACCGGAGTTGAAACCGGTTTAGTTATCGCTATCGTCGCCATCGTGGTTAACGCGATTACTATTCCAATAGGGTTATATTTACTGAATGCGGGTAATAAAACAAAATCCCCGGATGCCGCATCGACTAGCAGCACACTCCTTTCCGTTATCAAAGAGCCTGTAGTCTGGGCGCCTGTCCTTGCGGTTATTTTAGTTTTGATCGGTATAAAAGTCCCCCCTGAGGTTGACCCGACTTTTGTATTACTGGCAAAAGCAAACTCAAGCGTTGCCGTTTTTGCCGCAGGCTTAACCTTGTCAGCCTATAAGATAGAGCTGGATGCTGAGGTTGCCTACAATACCTTCTTCAAACTGATCCTGATGCCTGGCATATTTCTTCTTGCCGGGTGGGCATGTGGTCTCGACTCACATATCCTGCAAATGTTGGTCCTGAGCGTAGCCTTACCTCCGGCATTCTCAGGCATTATCATCTCAAGTAGTTACCAGGTTTATACTCGAACCGGTACTTCATCCTTAGCCGTTTCGGTGATCGGTTTTATTATTGCTGCACCGATATGGGTTTATCTGGCGAGAGTTATCAGCACTTAAATTTTTTGCCATAACTAAATAAACCAGAAGAGACCGCAATCTAAAATTGCGGTCTCTTAAACGCTAAAGATAAGAAATCAGGCAATACCCGTCGTCACCCTAAAGGTCCGTGTTTGCTGAGGTTCTAGCTCGAGCAAAGTACCGTTACGTTCTGCAGCAAGATATCCTTCCGGGCGACAAGTGGCAGGCAAGGCAAAGGCCGCGACTTGCTGGTCGCCGTTATAGAGGATCCAGCGCGTTACATAGTTCAGTTCTTCACTCGAGAATCGAGTAACAAAGGTCGTGCCATCGGGCGCAACCATACTGAACTCTGGCTTATCGGTCCAGGTATCTAGCTTGTCAGCAAAAAAGACTATCTCCGGGTCGTAAAACTCAGGCTGATTCAAGGTATCTGCGTGAGCTTCTCCCTGTAGAATTCGCTGATTAAATGCCAGCCACTGCTCCGTCGGCTTCACGTGGGCCGGAATTGACTCACGGAGTTTCAGCGCCTCGTCAGGAATGTTCTGCTTGAAAGTCGCATCGGCTACATAAGCGTAATTCATATGGCACATATACTGTAGCGGCATGACAACGGATGCCAGATTCTTCACCGTCATCTGAATATCAAACAGGCTACTGGCTTTATGCATCACCACCTCAGGAGATGCCTGATAGTGATGCCCGAATCCCATCACATATTCATAGCTTCCACCGATACTCAACACATCGCCATCAAGTGTAAGCCAGGCTTCATCCATTGTCGCGCAAGCCATTTCACCATGCAGAGGATGGGTATCTTCCGGGGACGGGCAGCCGTTGGCTAACAGACCGGAGTGGAATGCGAAGCAGCCATAGGTTCCTACTACTTCCGAGGTCGGCTTTGGCTGTTTAAACATATTACGCATTGTCAGATCGTGACCGTCAAACTTCGCATCCCAGATCATCTGCCCCATCCAGGGCAGAATCACTAATTCACCGCGGCTATTTTGTATCCTGACCGCCTCAACACCACTGGCATAACAAAATGCAGTGACCTTAAAGTCTTCATTTTCCAGCAAGATGCGGGGGTATTCACTAAAACCAGCCCGCCAAAGAGGAATACGCGTCGTCATCATTATTCTCCTTAGGATTCTGTCGCTTCAACCAGCGTCTGGCTGACTTTACTTTCACGCCAGAAGTAAATGCCGACAAAGACAAAGCATAGCATTGAGACCAGGAATGAAAGCTGCAGTGAGTGGAACATATCTGCGATATAGCCCTGAACTACAGGCACAACCGCTGCACCGACGATGGCCATCACAATCACTGCACCCGCCATCTCAGTATGTTCATTATCTACGGTATTCAGCGTACCCGCATAAATCGTTGCCCAGCAAGGTCCGAACAATACACTGACCAGGACTGCGACATACACCACACTAAAGTTAGGAACCAGGGCAACATACGCAAGGAATATGGCACCGATAACCGAGTAGGCAATCAGAACTTTTTCGGCATTAAAGCGCGTCATCAAAATGTTGGCGATAAACTTACCAATAAAGAAGCAAGCAAAGCTATACACCATAAAGTTAGAGGCATCGCGTTCGTTAATATCACCTAATTCCAGCGCCAGGCGAATGGTGAATGACCAGACAGCAACCTGCATACCCACATATAAGAACTGAGCGATGACTCCACGACGGAAACGAGAGTTGCTTGCCAGGTAGCGCAGAGTATCCATAGCGGATGGGCGTTTGTGGGTCACAGTCTGCTCAACTTTACAGGCCGGGAAGCGGACCAGCAGGAACAGCACCATCACCACCACTAAAACCATGATCATGTACTTATAAGGCTCGAGTGTATTTTCCAGCATCAGCACTTTAAAATCGTGGAGCTGTTCTGCAGTCATTCCTGCCATCTGCTTCTCCAGACTCTCTCCTTCGGAGAAGACCAGATATTTACCCAGCAGGATGCCTGCGATTGCGCCAATCGGATAAAAAGTCTGGCTGATATTCAGACGCAACGTGGAAGTGGCTTTCGGGCCAATCATCGAGCTATAGGTATTGGCGGCTGTTTCCAGGAAGCTCAGGCCTATGGCTATCGCAAAAATAGCGGCAAGGAACATGGTATAGGTTGCCATATGCGATGCCGGGAAAAAGAGGGTACAACCGACGATATACAGCATTAAGCCAATCAATATCGCCGTTTTATAACTGGTTTTCTTAATCACTAAAGAAGCTGGAATAGCAATTAAAAAATAACCGCCATAAAAGGCACTTTGTACCAGAGCAGAGGCAAAGTTACTTAATTCAAATACACTTTTAAATTGTGTAATAAGAATATCATTGAGTGCCGCTGCACATCCCCATAACGGGAATAAACAGGATAACAAAATAAACTGGAACAGTGGGGTATTATTCAGATAGCCATCAGGCATCTGAATGATTTTTTTATTATTCATAGTGCTACCTTTTATAGTGTTATACCCATTCTTTATCAAGCTGCCCGAAGGCAACTTGAATTATTCAGGGTATATAATGTAGGGTGGACAATTAATTACTCGTTTAATGCGAGATATTCATTAAATTGTTCGATACTCGGATAAGAAGATTGCGTGCCTTTACCCATAACGCTGAATGCGGCAAAGAGTACGGCTTTTTTCATCGCGGCTTCAACATCACCGCCCTGAACATAATAATGTACAAAACAACCAATGAAGGCATCGCCAGCACCACTGGTATCAACAGCATTCACTTTGAATGCAGGAACATGCACTTGCTGGTCGCGAGTCAGCCAGAGAGCCCCTTTTTCACCCATAGTGACAATAATATTATTCAGCCCTTTATCAACTAATGAGCGCGCTGCTGCACAAATATTCTCATAAGTATCAACAGGCATACCGGTTAATATTTCCAGTTCAGTTTCGTTCGGAACAAAGAAATCACATTTACAGGCATAGCTCATATCTAATTCACGTAATGCAGGTGCCGGGTTTAATAACACTTTAATACCGTGTTTCTTACCAAATTCTATTGCGTGATAAACAGTTTCCAGCTGAACTTCAAGCTGTAAAACAATTAGCTGGCATTTTTTCAAATCTTCCGCAGCGCGGTCAATATCTTCCGGAGAAAGGAATTTATTCGCACCTTTAATAATCAAAATACTATTATTTGAACTGGCGTTAACGAATATCGGTGCCACACCGCTGCTGGTGCAAGGGACCTTTTCGACATAGGTAGTATTGATACCCCAGGACTCCAGATTACGAATGGTGTTATCGGCAAAAATATCGTCGCCAACTTTGGTCAGCATCAGTACCTTAGAATTAAGCTTTGCAGCAGCAACGGCCTGATTCGCACCTTTTCCGCCGCAGCCGATTTTGAATGCTGGCGCTTCCAGCGTTTCACCTTCTTTAGGCATCTGGTTGATATAGGTAATGAGATCAACCATGTTGGAGCCGATAACCGCGATATCCATTTTACTACCTCTCGAAAACTGCCACACGAAAATGATATTTTAGTAACATTATCATGTTTCAAAAGTATCATTTGTGACTGTGATCGCGACTTCAGAATCATTTTTGTTATTTTGTTGTTAACAAAAAAGTGACTAAAAGAACATATAAAAACCAAGAGAAAACAACACAATCAACTGAAATATAACTAATTATATTAATAATAACGTGAGCGATAGCACTATTAATTTCTGGTATCCCGCAGTATAGTAATGTTCTAAAAAACACAAAATGTAACCCTGGTAACAGGAACAAACAGTATTGCGTAGAGGAAAAGGATGAATGGAGACTAAGAAAAAAGAACGGATCCGGCGTCTGATGGAGCTACTGAAAAAAACCGACCGCATTCATCTCAAAGAAGCAGCCCGGATGCTAGAAGTCTCCGTAATGACGATTCGACGCGATTTCAGCCAGGATGATGAGCCATTACCGCTGACGTTACTTGGCGGCTATATTGTGATGGTCAATAAACCAGCTCCGCTGAATCAGACACCAAATGTTAACCGCAAACTCCATCACCAGAATGATTTACCTATAGCCATTCTTGCCGCTGGGCTGGTCAGTGAAAACGATCTGATCTTTTTTGACAATGGCCCGGAAATGCCGCTGGTTATCAGTATGATCCCGGACGACATTACCTTTACTGGTATTTGCTACTCACACCGGGTCTTTGTCGCGCTAAATGAAAAACCCAACGCAACACCGATTCTCTGCGGCGGAACCTACCGCGCCAAAAGTGACGCTTTCTATGATGCGAATAACCCGTCAGCGTTAGACTCACTTAACCCACGCAAAGTGTTTATCTCCGCCAGCGGTGTTCATAAAAACTTCGGTGTTAGCTGGTTTAACCCCGACGATCTGGCTACCAAACATAAAGCCATGGATCGCGGGTTACGTAAAATTCTGCTGGCACGCCATGCCCTGTTTGACGAAGTCGCCCCCGCCAGTATGGGTCCGTTGTCAAAATTTGACGTACTGATCAGCGACTGCCCGCTGGAAGAAGATTATCTCACCTATTGTCGGAATGGCTCAGTGAAGGTTATTACGCCGGATTCGGAAGAGAATTAACCCGCTAATGAATTTATTCTGGCGAGAGAAAATAGCATCCTGAGATATATTTTTTAGCGTTGGAGGAGCCATCATGATAAGTCACAATGGCTCTAAGAAAGTGCATAACTCATTTAGTTAGAAATTATAATCTATCATCATTTTATACTCTGTTGAGAGTGATTTCCCGTTAGTAGCCCAATTTCCACTTTGCTTCAAATCAGTACCGGTAACTTCTCCTGATAGGGTAAATCGATGGGTAACAGGATAATTAGCTGAAAGTTTTATAAATTTATAACGCGTATTTTGAAATGTTTCTGAGATATTTTGACGGGCGTTGTACTTACTATAATGTCCATACCCACCACTAAACGTAGTCGATAATTTACCCCAGTTGTGCCATACCCCAGCAGAAGTAGTCCACTCCTTATTTTTAATATCCCCCCATTGTTCGCGTTCGAGTCGGCCTGAAGAGAACAAATTTCTGAACCAGACCCCTGTTGAATCATTAATAATATACTGGGCACCAGGCTCAAACTGGAATGAGTTTACATCTCTGTCATTCTGCGAGCCCCCGCTGCGTCTATGGTCTGTTTGCTGATAAGCATAACCAAAAATAGATACACGTTTGGTGATCTGTAAGTCGGCAAATATTTTTGCGCGTGCCTGCCAGCGATCGTCCAGGGAGACACTGCCTCCCATAACATCCCAGCCATAGCGTAATTGCTTATAGAAAGATTCATGCCCGAGGATAACTTGAGTCCATTGATCCTGGCTGATGTACGTCTGGCTTTCCCAGCTACCGTCATAATTTGTTTTTCGACCACTGGTGAAGGCCAGATACCAGTCAGGCAAGGCGTCAGAACGCATGACACCCTGAACAAAGGTAAACGTATCGCTGCCATCATGCTGATGACTGTGACGCCAGTTATTATCTTTAATCGCATATTTAACTTTCAAAACACCATGCACCTTACCCCCATTTGGATTAGAGGAACGCGCAGAAGTCCACATCACACTCTCATCAATATATGACCAAGGATCGACCGCAACCACATGACCTGCATTATCTTTAATAATGCTCATACTCGCTGCTGCCATGCCAGGAGAAAGTAATAAAGTCATAAAAGCAGAAGTAATATACTTTTTCATAACACTCTCCTGTTAAGGCATTTTTTTAAGGGTGAAGGATGACTGAATACTATCTCCGGCCGGTAAACTAACGCTCCAGGGTTTGCCTGGCATATTGTACATTCTGGTCGTGAAGGCTTTACGATTATCGATATAAAAGACTGCGATAGAGTTTTCATAAATAACTTTAAGGTCTACTTTGTCACCCAACGGGATATCTATCCAGGACTCTGCCTTGGACTTATTGATTCCATTTAATTCTGTATTAAAGAAATAGATTTTATTTTTTTTCTTATTAAAGACCAGATTAGGATAAGCAAGACCAGGGTTTCCAGCATTAACACCAAAACTGATTATCATTCCGTCAGAAGGAAGCGCGACGGTCCCCGTTATAACCCCCTTGTCTGGTAATGGTGCATAAATATCAGACTTTAATTGACCAAAACTGAAGTCGCTCTCGACGGTCTTAATGCTTTTTAACGTCTGGATATCACTCTGACTCTCAGCAATTTTCGCCTCTATTTCCTGAGGAATAACGCTTTTTAATTGGCCATTTTTTTCAGCGATCAATTCATGAACAACTAAATTTCCAGCCC
Source organism: Klebsiella sp. BIGb0407 (assembly GCF_024807845.1). Classification (GTDB taxonomy): domain Bacteria; phylum Pseudomonadota; class Gammaproteobacteria; order Enterobacterales; family Enterobacteriaceae; genus JGM124. Next base: position 44,459 of record NZ_JANUEQ010000005.1, on the reverse strand, counting down.
AGTCAATATTACCTTTATCACTATTTCCAGATTTTGTCGGCACCCAGCCAAACATGAACAGTCGATCATCTTTTAAGGTCATTTTCCCAGCATAGAAACCTGCGCTATCAACAGCAAAATCATCCAGTTTATGCCATGGGCCTTCTGGTTTATCCGCCACGCGGTACTGAGTTAAACGCAGAGGCCACTGATCGCTAAAGGTCAGATACCAGCGTCCATTGAAATAGACTAATGTAGGACATTCTAAATTTGAGTCAGGGGCTATGGTATCGTTATCGAAAAATATCCCTTGGTCCTGCCAGTGCTTAAGATCTTTAGAACTATAACGCGCAATAATGCCCCGCCCATTGCTACGGGTCGTTATCAGCATCCAGTACTCCTGACGCTCCGGGATCCAGACAACGTGAGGATCCCGAAAATCATTACCTCGGTAATTTTTACCCGGCAAGAGGGTATCTTCAGGATGCTTAGTCCAGCTAAGTTTATCTTTACTGGTGGCATGCATAACAGATTCTACCGGGAAAACGTTTTGGTTATGTGCGGTATACCATGCATGCCAGGTGTCCCCCACCTTAATGATGGAACCTGTACCAATTAAAAGCTCAGGATCATCAACGTCATTAATATAAGGAATGACTTCTGAATGATTTTTATAATCATATAAATCATTGCTTGATAATAGATGAATAGCATGAACGCCTAAATCACCTCCACCTCGAATATCATTCAGGTAAAAAACATTAAATTCACCCTCATCATAATTTGGCATGGGATCGCCAATAAAAGAGCCATCAACCCTAGGGAAAAAGCTTTTAATCGCGGTTATTTTTTTATTTTCTAACGTTTCTTTGCCCATCTGGGCATAGGAAGCGTGGGTTAATATACATGAGCTTAATGCTACTAACAGAATATGAGAAAGTATCTTTTTCATATTATTTCCTTAATTTAGAAATTATAGACGACGCCGATAATAGTAAATGGACTCCAGAAAGAACCTTTTTGCGCCCAATCACCATCCTCTTTACCGAAAGTAGCCTTAAACTCACCATATAATCTTAAATCGTCAATAATAGGATAACTTAGTGTCCCACCTATATATTTATAACGACTATTATAAAAGAGAATACTTGCATCACTCGCATTGGTTGTTTTTTTCTGACCGATACCTAAATAGACAGATGATAACAGTGGATACCAGTTACGCCACATACCCATGCTCGCTTTCCATTCCTGCTCCACAATATCGCCCCAATTCTCCCTTCCCTGACGTTTGTAAGAATAGAAAGGACGGAGGTAGATCCCCGTATCTGGATTAACCCGATATTGTAGAACAGGCTCTGTCTCAAGAATCTGCTGGGATAAATCATTATTTCCTGGCTGGCTATTTTGCGGTTGGTCTTCGCCAAATATATACCCTGCCACACTCCACTTACTCGATATCCGTAAATCCTGCCAGAGTTTAAGGCGATATTTCCAGCGTTTCGTTCCGGTCTCAGAACCGCCCATCAGTTCGGTACCGATATTTCCACGCCAGGTTTCAAATATATGACCAACAAATATTTCGTTAATGGTATTCGAACCACTATAGTCTTGGTTCGTGTACATTCCTTTATAATTATCTTCTCGGGCATTATAAAACCCAAAATACCAGTTAGGTAATTCATCATGCCTGAGAAAGGCTTGTATCGTAGCTAGCTTGAACTTACCACTATTTTTAGCATTATCACTGCGCCGATTATCCTCAATTTCTATTTGAGATCCTATATTGCCATGGAGGCCACCGGCATCCATATTATTACCAATGTTATCCCAGTGTACCGGAAGCTCATTCTGCCTGAGACGCAGCACACTCACTTGATTCTCAGGTTTTTCCTTTTGCACAGTGACTGCTGTTGCAGCAGGAGCACTTATCACATCATCGACTTTATCCTCGGGCAATGCCGGCTTCATGGTAACGGGCTGCTGCTGGCTCACTACCGCGACATCAGGATTAGTTTTAGCCTGAGGTACGCTGACGTTAGCATTATTATCAAAATAACTTTGATAATGTCTGGTATAGACCGAATTATCACTGTATGCAAAGGAAGAAAAAACCGAAAGAATAAGTAGCATTTTTTTATTCTTATGCTTACTTACCCTCTGTGATTTTAAATATAAAAAACTAGAATAACTCGCTATTCTATTCATTTTATAGTTCTCATCAAAGGTGCGCGATCGCACCTGTTAATTTATAAATTAATTGATATAAAGTTAACTAAACTTGAGCTATTCCTTTATAGTCCAACACTCTAAATTAGTTAATAAAGCCTGACCATGATGAGCAAACAAAGTAATGTCAGTTTGTTTTTCATCAGGGTAAATTCGACTACTCAAACAATACTCACCATTATTAACAAATACTTCTACCGATGAACGATCGATAAATATTTGTAGCGATAACAACTCTGAATCTAAGAGTGGAATACTTCTCGTACCTTCAATTTTAAATTTCGGATAGCTACGTTCAATGAATAAGCGGTTGGACTGACTATCAACATAAATACTCAAACCGTTTGCCAGTGAAATACCGTATTTTTCAGCTCCGGATGCAACAAGATCCCATGATAATTGTAATTCGAAAGCATCACTCTGAAGTGCCATGCTTTGTTTCTCACTGTTCAGTACGGTCTTGCCTTGAATACGGTGATCGGTACGCAAAGATGCCAGTTCTGATATCGGTTTACTCAACAGACGATTATTTTTATCAAGAACAAGTTCACGAGGCACAGAAAGTAACCCAGACCAACCATCCTGCTGCTCTGGCATGGCTGATTCCCACATATTAAGCCAGCCAATAACGATACGCCTACCATCAGGCGCTTGAAGGCTCTGCGGAGCATAAAAATCATGCCCGTGGTCTATTTCTTTAAAATCATTATCGTGAATAAAGGGCTGGCCAGGGGCCCAGTCACCAATCAAGTATCCGCTTTGGAATAAGTTACGGTTGTTATAGCCATCAGCAGCAATACCCTGAGGCGAAAACATAAGAACGTATTTATCACCTAGTTTAAAGAAGTCAGGACATTCCCACATATAGCCCATACCGGGCTCGGACTGTGCCAAAATCCCTTCATCTTGCCACTGATACAGGTCTGATGAACGATAGAGACGTACTTGGCCACAGTCACCTACACGAGCACCGACGACCATATACCAGCTATCATCCTCTCGCCATACTTTAGGATCACGGAAATGATGCAGACCCTGTGGCGTATCAATGATTATCCCTTGTCGCTCAAAGATAATACCGTCTGTACTTCTGGCCATGCACTGAACCTGCAACAGTGCATCATCCTCTCTGGAATCACCTTCAAACTTATGTCCGGTATAGATAAGAGCAAGGGTATTACCGTCAACAACAGCAGAGCCAGAAAAACAGCCGTCTTTATCCTCCGGACCTTCTGGTGCCAGCGCAACCGGTAGCGTCTCCCAGTGAACTAAGTCTTTACTACGGACATGCCCCCAGTGCATAGGCCCCCAGTGGGTAGAATAGGGATGGAACTGATAAAAGACATGGTACCACCCATCAAACCAGACTAAACCGTTGGGGTCATTTATCCAGCCAGCCGGAGCCGCAATATGAAAGACCGGATACCATCTTTTATCGACGTTATGTTTATTTTTCTCTACGGCCGCTTCTGCCTGCTGCAATAATGAAGTCATAAAATAGTCCTGGTAAATTTATACGGGTTTAGCTTGCGTGACAGACTGCTCAGGGGAAGCTTGAGCTGAACGCAAAAGAAAGATTGAAATAAATGTCGTAGTGAACACCATCGAGCCCATAATCAAATAGGACTGAGCAAAACCGAATGTCTCATAGCTCCACCCTGCAATAGGCGATAGCAAGGTACCAATAATTGAACTGGTACAGGCAAAACCGACTAAATAAAGCGTTGAAGATAATCGTTTATCAAAATTCAAATTGTTGTATTTGAAAATAGAGATAAGAAGAACAGGCAGTTCAACAGCATGTAATAGCTTAGTTATCGAAATGAGTAATGGACCTTCGACTAGTCCAGAAGAAATAATGCGTATTGCCATGACCATACCAGCAAAAATTAATCCATTTTTAGCCCCAATACGGTTAACAAACCATGGAGCGCAGAACATACCCGCGGCTTCTAAAAAAACCTGAAATGAATTCAGGTAGCCAAACATCGCATTACCTTCTTTCAGGGTAGGAAACTGTGAAGAAAAATAGACAGGAAACTGTTGGTCGTAAACACCATATATACAGGTTCCGACAAAGAAAAAAACTAAGGCCCAAAAACGAGGAAGCGTTAATAGAGAGAAAGCATCTTCGATTGAAATTTTACTGTGTTGAGTATTTAAAGATGCAGCATCAGTAGAATACTTCACGTTCAGTTTTGTCAGTAAAAAGAAAAATATTAATCCGGATACTGAGGCAGCATAAAAATTTAAGCGTGGATCAATATTAAATAATAGTCCGGCAAAAAATGTTGCCGCAGCCCAACCCAGCGACCCCCACATTCTTGCTCGGCCAAATTCAAAATTACTATTTCGTGCTGCCCTGTCGGTATAGGTTTCCAGGACACCGATACCACCGTTAAAGGTAAGGCCAATAAATAACCCGCCAAATATGCTACCTAAGATAATGTTTATTTTAAGTAAATACCCAAAAAACAAATAAGCAGGGCCCGATAATATCAATAGCATTGCGACAAACCAGAGCAGGTTTTTACGCAATCCCAATTTATCCTGAATGAATCCATAAAAAATTTGTGCAAAAAAAGCTGATATCGACAGTACCGAAAAAATAATTCCGGTATCAGTAGGCTTAAGACCTATTTCCTGACTTAACCAAATTGACAGTAAAGAACTTGAGGAGGACCAAGTTACAAAGAAAAAAAACAGAAGTGCACTTAAAAGAAAATAAGCATGCGAAGCACGTTCCTTTTTCATGTCATATACCTGAAGTGTTATTTTTTTCAGAGTTAACGTTAACTTCTTCCGATCGTCATCCTTTTCTTGGTTTTTTTTAGATGTTAATCATAAAAGTTAACGTTAACATGGGTGGATTGTGATCCGCCTCAAATTTTTTCTGAAATTTTTTTTAGCCCCGAAGAAGGGATGTTATTAGGTAGCTATATCAACAATGAGGAGTTATCTGGATGTCGTCTCTGAAAGCTGTTGCTCAGCTTGCTAATGTTTCTCTTATGACCGTTTCTCGTGCCATTAATACACCAGAGAAACTCAATCCTGATACCTTAGTTAAGGTACAGTTAGCAATTAAACAGCTTAATTATGTTCCTAATATCTCTGCATTGAAGATAAGAGGAGCCAGAGCTACGCCGAATTCGATTGGCGTTCTGGCATTAGATACGGTAACCACTCCATTTTCTGTTGATATTACCCTGGCGATTGAAGAGACTGCGCGGGCGCATGGCTGGCACAGTTTTGTTATCAACATGCTGAAGCATGATGACCCAGAGGACATAACCAAGCTGCTTTTATCCCACAGACCCTCAGGAATAATCTATACCACCATGGGATTACGCAAAGTAAAGGTCCCGACGACACTACTAAACTATCCCTGTGTCCTGGCTAACTGTGAAAGTGATAATGTAAAATTAGCCAGCTATATTCCAGATGACAGACAGGGGCAATATGATGCAGTACAAGCCCTTATCAAAGCAGGATACAGAAAACCTCTATGCCTGCATCTTCCCTATGGACTGGTCGCCAGTAACCGTCGCAGAAAAGGGCTTGAACAAGCATTTCGTGAAAATAATATTGATCCCGACACACTGACACATATTTATATAGAAGATGGTGACATCTACTATTTGGATATCCCAAAAAAAATAATATCTAATATTATCGATGGTAAATCATCATTCGACTCTATTATTTGTTGTAATGACCGAATGGCTTTTGTCGTTTATCAAACATTATTATCACATAATATCAAGATCCCTGATGATATTGCTGTCGTTGGCTATGACAACATGGTTGGAGTAGGTAATCTTTTTATTCCTGCATTATCAACCGTTCAACTCCCTCATTATGAAATTGGCCGCATGAGTGCTCTTCATATCATCAACTCTGAACAACATACAGAGACTATAAAAATCAACAGTGATTATTTAGCTCGTGACTCACTGTAATAGCCAATAGGAACAGAAAATATACTCTGATGGCTAGCATCCTCCCGACTGTATACCGTCGGGAGGATGCTAGCCCACCTGGAAATACACAACCAAAATATATCATATACACAAAATCCCTCATTAAAAATAGAAAATACACTAGCGTTTTTTTATAGATATTTTTTATTAGTAGTTAATACTCTATAGCCGTGATCAATGATTCCCACTTAGACTTCGCGGTTAAAAAATGAACTCATAATATAAGTTATATGGCTTTTTTGTCGGACTGACGGTTACTATAATGATAACCTGTGATACGTTAGTTTATAAAGTTTTTGATATCTATCAGTTTAAAATAACGGCTAGCGGAATAATATTTTCTCTCTGTTTTCTTATATCGACCATACTGGCAGAAGTCTATGGTTACCGTATGGCAGCCTTACTATTAACATCCTATCCTATTAGCCTGTCTGGAAAATACAGTTTAAATCAGCTTATCAATATCATATCTACTACTTGGTCATACAAGGTAATAATATCAATAATACTCCTTCCTATTGCTATATGGTTGGTCTCTATTGTAAAAAAAATAGAAAAAACCGATCATTATGACTGGGACGAGTCATACAATCCGATGAAAGTATTTAACAATAAAAAATAAGGTATCTTTTAAATGCGTATTCTTCAGCTTACAGATCTACACTTATCATCAGATAATAACAGCCAGTATGACAATCACTTCACCGCTGCCATCAACTTTATCAAACAACGAAAAACAGAATTAAAGATAGATTTTATTGTCGTTACGGGTGATATCTCGCATGAAGGACAAGCCAGCTCTTATCGGTTCTTTTTTGATGAAATAGATAAGCTGGACCTACCTTATTCGATAATAGGGGGTAATCATGATAATAATGAAACATTACAATCCTGCTCATCAGGTCGTAACAAACTCAAGAATATTGAACATTTTTCCAATAGTGTATGGCGCTTGTACAGCCTTGATACTGTAGTCACAGGTGAAGATTTTGGTGTTATCTTGGATAGTGAGATTTTACGCTTAACCACTGCACTCGCGGCAGTAAAAGATCAGAAAATAGCCTTATTTATGCATCACCATCCGCTCTCAGTAGGCACTCCGCTGGTCGATTCCTGCAAATTACTTAACCCGGAAGCTTTACTCAAACTCTGTCAGGATTATCCCATTCATTTCTTAGGAACCGGACATGCGCATACTCTGAGTCAGCAGAAATTAGGGCATACCCTTATCTCCGTCGCCCCAGCGTTAAGTTCACAGTGGGTAAACGGAACCAGTGAAGTGAAGAACATTATGGCCAGTGGCTTTAATATTATTTCTCTCACTGACAGGGTTTATACGGAAACGCATTTTATTTAATTTAACGGTTACTGCTGATAATCCGGGAATCTGCCACTAGTCTCATGCAACCTCGACCTATTACGACCTGAATACAGTGGCGATTAACCTACCGGTCAGATCTTTTTCTGTCAGTTATCCAGATATATAATTTAAATACAGGATTATAAACAGAATGATATTAATACAAAAAGTCAACTGAATAAATTAGTTTGTGTTTTCGCTCTTACCACATTTAATTTATCGTCGTTTTCTTATAGTTTACAATCAACCATTAATAATACATTACCATTCAAGTAATAAGAATTATTTTCTGTCGAGCTATTTTAACTAAAAAATAATTTATTTAATTATATGATTAACCTCTCAGAATAAAAAATCAATTTGAGGTAACTCAGCCCCCAAAATCATGCTACCTGATACAGAAAATTCTTAATAAAGAGATAGAGTAACTATGTCGTGGGAATATTTTTAATAACGCATTAACTAACCGGTAACTGAGTTAATTGGACTCTGTTTCCATTATTACATTCATTTGAAGCGTTTCAGTTCTTATTTTCATATTAATAAGACAATCTAGTGCAATTAATTGTAACCACACTGTTATTATGGCTTTGTTGATTATCACCACAGAGAGCAAAACGACAAGCTGTCGTGCATTGATCTAAAAGGACATTGTAATGAAAACTGCACTCTTCAAAACGCTTTATTTTCAGGTACTAATAGCGATTACGCTGGGTATTTTGTTAGGCCATTTTTATCCGGATCTCGGCGCTCAAATGAAACCCTTGGGTGATGGATTCGTTAAGTTAATAAAAATGATTATTGCTCCGGTTATTTTCTGTACCGTCGTAACGGGTATTGCGGGTATGGAAAGCATGAAAGCGGTTGGCAGAACGGGCGGTATCGCACTGCTCTATTTTGAAGTGGTCAGTACTATTGCACTCATCATTGGCCTGGTGATAGTGAACGTCGTAAAACCCGGAGCCGGAATGAATATTGACCCGGCAACCCTCGATACTAAAGCGGTGGCCGTTTACGCAGAGCAGGCCTCTCAACAAGGGATTATCCCCTTTATACTCGATATTATTCCCGGTAGCGTCATTGGTGCTTTTGCCAGCGGCAATATTTTACAAGTACTGATGTTTGCCGTCCTGTTTGGTTTCGCCCTGCATCATTTGGGTGAAAAAGGTCAGCTTATCTTCAATGTTATCGAAAGTTTCTCTCGGGTTATCTTCGGTATTATCAATATGATTATGCGCCTGGCACCTATTGGTGCATTTGGTGCCATGGCCTTTACGATAGGTAAATATGGCGTAGGCAGCCTGGTTCAACTGGGCCAGTTGATTATTTGCTTCTATATTACCTGTGTCCTGTTTGTCGTGGTCATTCTTGGTTCTATCGCGAGATATACGGGTTTCAATATATTCAAATTCATTCGTTATATAAAAGAAGAGTTACTTATCGTATTAGGAACATCCTCTTCAGAGTCCGTGTTACCGCGTATGCTAGAAAAGATGGAGAAAGCGGGATGTAATAAGTCTGTAGTCGGGTTGGTTATTCCGACCGGTTACTCATTTAACCTGGACGGGACCTCTATATATCTGACCATGGCAGCGATATTTATCGCACAGGCCACCAATACGCAGATGGATATTATTCATCAGGTCACCTTGCTCGTCGTACTCTTGCTCTCCTCAAAAGGCGCTGCAGGCGTCACTGGCAGCGGCTTTATTGTGCTGGCAGCAAGTATCTCTGCGGTCGGGCATTTACCCTTAGCAGGACTGGCATTGATTCTGGGTATCGACCGTTTTATGTCAGAAGCCCGCGCGTTAACTAACCTGGTGGGGAATGGCGTTGCCACTATTGTGGTCGCAAAATGGTGTAAGCAGTTGGATAACAATCAACTACAAGCAGCGCTATCAAATGAAACGCCCGCTGATGATGAAATTAAAAGCAGCTCATCAATGATGGCTGAACGCAGAAATAAATGATTTATCCTGCCAAAACTTCTGGCAAAGAAACTAAGTAGCAAAATAATTTCATCATAAAAAAACCCAGTATGCTTTTTAAACAGCACCACTGGGTTTTCTTACTTCAGAACGACTCTGTTATGTTTAGCTACGCTAAACCTTACTCAACCGTCACTGATTTCGCCAGGTTACGTGGCTGGTCAACATCGGTGCCTTTGATCAAGGCAACATGGTAGGACAGTAGCTGTAATGGCACGGTATAGAAAATCGGTGCAATGACTTCTTCAACGTGCGGCATCTCGATGATGTGCATATTGTCGCTGCTGGTGAAATTTGCATCACGGTCAGCAAAGACATACAGCTCGCCGCCACGGGCACGGACTTCTTCGATGTTGGATTTCAGTTTTTCCAGCAGATCGTTATTAGGTGCAACGACAATGACTGGCATATCTGCATCAATCAGTGCCAGTGGACCATGTTTCAGTTCACCTGCGGCATAGGCTTCAGCATGAATATAGGAGATCTCTTTCAGCTTCAGAGCCCCTTCCATCGCAATCGGATACTGGTCGCCACGGCCAAGGAACAGCGCATGATGTTTATCAGAGAAGTTTTCTGCAAGAGCTTCAATGCGCTTGTCCTGAGACAGCATCTGCTCAATACGGCTTGGCAGAGCTTGCAGGCCATGAACAATTTCATGCTCAACGGACGCATCAACGCCTCTCAGACGGCCTATCTTCGCCACCAGCATCAGCAATACTGTCAGCTGGGTAGTAAAGGCTTTGGTTGAGGCCACGCCAATTTCAGTACCGGCGTTGGTCATCAATGCCAGGTCTGACTCACGTACCAGAGAAGAACCCGCTACGTTACATACTGCCAGTGAACCAAGGTATCCCAGTTCTTTAGCCAGACGTAAGGCCGCCAGGGTATCTGCTGTTTCGCCAGACTGAGAAAGCGTAATAATCAGGCTGTTACGGCGTACAGCAGACTTGCGATAGCGGAATTCAGAAGCTATCTCAACGTCACAAGGAATACCTGCCAGTGACTCAAACCAGTAACGTGAAACCATACCGGAGTTATAAGAGGTTCCGCAGGCAACAATTTGAATATGTTCAACCTGAGCCAGCAGCTCATTGGCTTTTGGTCCCAGCTCGCTTAAATCAACTTCACCGTGGCTGATACGCCCGGTAAGGGTATTTTTGATGGCGTTAGGCTGCTCGTAAATCTCTTTTTGCATGTAGTGGCGGTAGATACCTTTATCACCCGCGTCATACTGCAAATTAGACTCGATATCCGGACGTTGAACTTCTTCACCCTGGTTATCAAAAATAGTCACATGACGACGGGTGACTTCAGCGATATCGCCTTCTTCAAGGAAGATAAAGCGACGGGTCACCGGCAGTAATGCCAGCTGATCGGAAGCAATAAAGTTTTCACCAACGCCAAGGCCGATAACCATCGGGCTACCTGAACGTGCCGCTAACAGTACATGAGGATCACGTGAGTCGAGGATAACTGTACCGTAAGCACCACGTAATTGTGGAATGGTACGGAGTACCGCTTCACGCAAAGTACCGCCCTGCTCAAGCTCCCAATGAACTAAGTGAGCAATCACTTCGGTATCAGTTTCTGAGGCAAAGATATAGCCACGCTCTTTCAGAAGCTCGCGTAACGGCTCATAGTTTTCAATGATACCGTTATGAACTACCGCAATCGGGCCTGAAACATGTGGGTGAGCATTCGCTTCGGAAGGTTCACCATGGGTTGCCCAGCGAGTATGTGCAATACCAATTCCGCCGTTCAGCGCAGTTTCTGCTGCCGCTTCTGCCAGATTATGTACTTTACCCAGACGACGTAAACGCGTCATCTTTCCTGCATCATCGACTACGGCAAGACCTGCTGAGTCATATCCACGGTATTCCAGACGACGAAGACCTTCGATCAAAATTTCTGAGATATCACGCTGCGCTACTGCGCCAACAATTCCACACATAAGTTGTAAGTCCTGATAATGACGTTTCCGTCATAGGTTGTTGTCGCTTGACCTGCATATTCCGGTATTCCCGGACCCCGAGCCTTGTAGAGAGTGGGGTTATTATTTTTACTGCTGGCGGAACGGGCCATTTTCGAGAACAGCCTTCATTCCTGACTCCTGCCTGAACAGCAGGAGAATATAAAAAACCTATTTCTTTTTGACCGGACGCCGCCAGTCACGATTCTGACTTTGTGTTACCCGACTGATAACCAGTCCAGGTTCATAAACATCACGGGTAACCGTGGTACCGGCAGCAATAGTCACACCATCAGCCACACTGACTGGCGCAACCAGCTGAGTATCAGAGCCGACAAAGACGTCATTACCAATCACGGTTTTATGCTTATTCGCACCATCGTAGTTACAGGTGATAGTTCCGGCACCGATATTAACGTTATCGCCAATTTCAGCATCACCGAGATAGCTCAGGTGACCTGCTTTAGATCCTTTACCCAGGCGCGCTTTTTTCATTTCGACAAAGTTACCAACATGGGCACCTTCAGCCAGCTCAGCACCCGGGCGCAGACGCGCAAATGGGCCGATAGTACAGGAGGCTTCAAGTCGAGCATCTTCAACCACGCTGTACGGGCTGATTTCACAGTCGTCGCCAATCACTGCATTTTTTATCACGCAGCCAGTGCCAATTTTCACACGATTACCCAGCACAACTTTGCCTTCGATAATCACGTTAGTATCGATATCAACATCAAGTCCGTGAGTCAGTTCGCCGCGTAAATCAAAACGTGCCGGGTCGCGTAACATCACCCCAGCCAGCAGCAGTTTTTCTGCTTGCTCAGTCTGATAAACACGTTCCAGTCTTGCCAGTTGCAGACGATTATTCACCCCTTCCATTTCACTCAGTCGCTGTGGATGAACGGTGGTGATTTCATGTCCTTCCTGATGAGCGAGAGCGATAATATCGGTGATATAGAATTCACCCTGGGCGTTATTGTTATCAAGATTTGCTAACCAACGCTTCAGATCTGCGCCATTGGCAACCAGAATACCGGTATTAATCTCGGTAATTTTGCGCTGCTCTTCGCTGGCATCTTTTTGTTCGACAATACCAACAACTTTGCCATTTTCACGGGCAATACGGCCATAACCGGTTGGATCATCAAGCACTGCGGTCAGCAGTCCAATACCACCCGCAGGTTTGACTTCACGCAGACGTTCGAGCGTTTCCACAGCAATGAGCGGAACGTCACCGTAGAGCATCAGAATATCTTCGTCATCAGCAAAATAAGGAGCAGCCATTTGCATTGCATGGCCGGTACCAAGCTGTTCGGCCTGTAATACCCAATTCAGTGACTCATTATTCAGAGTTTGCTTTAACAGGTATCCACCATGGCCATAGACCAGGTTCACATGCTGCGCCCCTAGTTTTTTTGCCGCATCAATAACATGCTGCACCATTGGTTTCCCTGCCAAGGTATGAAGTACTTTGGGAAGGTCGGAATACATGCGGGTTCCTTTGCCTGCGGCAAGAATAACCACGCTCATTGCACTGTTTGCCATACGTATCCTGAATCTGTTTAGTGAAGGAAGTTAAGCTATTTAGCGTTGAAAAATCTACATATTTTGCACTGAAAAATGTATAACCAGAAAAATCTGTGATAGAGGAATATTTTACCCCATTATTACCGCATTTATCATGACATACGGAGTAACAGACACAAAATAAGCTAATGATCTCACAAGAAAGAACACTATCCATATGATTTATATATTATTTAACATTGTAAATAAAGATATTAACTCCCCAAAGAAAGCTTAAATCACATCCTCCTTCATATCAAATTGTATATTTTATCATTCATCCCTGCATTTTCAGCAATCGACTTCAATTAAATACTATGGCTAATATAAAGCGTAGCGACAACATCGCTATTTAGAAAAATCGTGATTTACGGATAATAATTTATTATCAGTTAAATATTTCTAACATAGATATTAATGACTTGGAAAATACGTTTATATCGCCAGTACTGAGAATATCGAGCATCGAATATATCTGCTATTTTTCAAAAATGCATACCCTTGGAAATATAACATTAAATCTGTATCACGTCTAAAAATACTACAGTAAAAACAGGAGAGTAAATATGTCATTACAATCCCCATTTTTACCACAGGTACAAGATGGAGCGGTTCAGCAAGCTGAGGTGGAAAATGGTTTAATTGTTCAAATACCTCGATATGATAATACAAAGACAGATGATATGGTTTTTATTATGCTGAATAATTCTCCAGTCGGAATAGTATCCGTTACTGATATATCCGAATTTCCATTAGAGTATACCATCAACAGAAAATTTACGATAAATAATAAGAATTCTGTTTATTACGTTATTCATGATGAATTATCTCCATCAGCAGAGTTTACCGTCATAGATTTCACTATAAGTATAACAGCCACATCAGGCGCTGCTGCAGATGGTGTCAGTACAAACCAGGTTGAAGTATCAATTGATACTAATGGCAATCCTGGCAGTGGAAACAGTATATTGCTGACAATTGTTGGGTCATCCGCTCTCAAGAAAAAACCAGCCATTTTCGATAATGAATCACCCATTTTCAGTAATGGAAAAAATACAATTTTAGTTACAACTGATGAATCCGATAAAGCAACAGCAGACTTTTCAAGTTTGATACCAGGAAATGTCATTATTGTGGCAACCTTTCAACAAAAAATGGTAGGAACGATATCATCATTTGTCAGTACTAATGCTATTGATTATCCAAAGTTACTCGGTACTCACGATGTTCTTTGTAAAGGCTATGTGCCTATAACTGATTTTTTATTGAATACTTACTTAACCGTGGGGCATGAATATAAACTTATTCTTTCTAGCCCAATTCAAAATAATCTTGCATGTACTAATCTCTATAGCTTTAATCCTTTAGGATATTGCGATTCAGATTTAATCAATAACTTCGAATTTTATGGTAAAGGATTAGAGCACTTTAGCGTGCTGACTTCAGGTTCAGCAGCAAAATTTAGTGCTTATCGTTACGGCTCATTTAATCCTGGTGTAGAAATAAACATTACCGTTGAAATATGGGATTATGGAGATAAAAAATCCTGATTATATTTAATTAATATCGTGTTTTCTTTGACTAGTTCCGGTATAGGTTGACACTCGTTTGTCTTAAAACGCCCGATGAACTTCATCGGGTATTTTGATAACAATCATATCCATCTGTCATCAAACAGGTCACTCCATGACGTTGATGCAGCTCCTGATATTCTGCTGCACAGTACTGAAGACCACGATATGAGTGATGTATCAGCTGAGATGTCCCCTCTCTACCCGACAGAGCCATCCTGAAGGCTTTTGCTACATTGCTCGTATGTAAGCTCTCATGCACATGATATCCCACTGATTCAAATGAATATGCATTCAAAAACTCCCGGCGAAATGAACCAGTAAGTCAGTAAAAGATATCCATTCCCAAAACACCGCTTAAATCAGTCTCTTTTTTGGGATCAACTTCATTATAAACAAAGTGTTACTTTCTCATTTATTAGGGTTAAATCACATACGCTTTCATATCAAATTGTATATTTTGTCATTCATCACTGCATTTTCAGCAATCGACACCAATTAAATACTATGGCTAATATAAAGCGTCGCGACAACATAGCTATTTAAAACAGCTGTGATTTTCGGATAATAATTAATTATTAGTTAAACATCTCTGACACAGGTATTAATGATTTGAAAAATACGTTTATATCGCCAGTGATGAAAATATCGTGCACCGAAGATATCCGCTATTTTTCAAGAATTAACATACCTGGAAATACAACATTAAATCTGTATCACATCTATAAATATCACAGTAAAAACAGGAGAGTAAAAATGTCATTACAAGCCCCGATTTTACCACAGGTACAAGATGGCAACGTTCATAAAGCTGAGGTGGAAAATGGCTTAATTATTCAAATACCTCAATATGATAATGCAAAGACAGATGACATGGCTTTTATTATGCTGAATGATTCTCCAGTTGGAGCAGTATCCGTTACTGATGTAGCTGCATTCCCATTAGAGTATACCATCAACAGGGAATTTACGATAAATGAGAAAAATTCTGTTTATTACGTTATTAATGATGAATTATCCCCATCAGCAGAGTTTACCGTTATAGGTTTCACTATAAGTATAACAGCCACATCAGGCGCTGCTGCAAATGGTGTCAGTACAAACCAGGTAGAAGTATCAATTGATAATAATGATAATCCTGGCAGTGAAGATAGTGTATTACTGACAATTGTTGGGTCATCCGCCCTCAAGAGAAAACCAGCCATTTTCGATAATGAATCACCCATTTTCAGTAATAGAAAAAATTCAATTTTGGTTACAACTGATAAATCTGGTAAAGCAACAGCTGTATTTACAAGTTTGACACCAGGAAATGTTATTATCGTGGCAACCTTTCAACAAAAAATAGTAGGAACGATATCATCATTTGTTGATGCTACTGATTCTTACCCTAAATTATTGGGCGTTACAGAGGCCGTGGCTACCCCATTCATATCAATTGCTGATTTTTTACCTAAAATTTACTTAACCGCAGGACATGAATATAAAGCTGTATTCTCTCCGCCAATTCCACATTTATTTGAATGCAATAAAAAGATGGTTTATTCACATATTGATAGAATATGCACTTTAGATCATCCCGATAGTTTCCATTTTTATGACGAAGGAATGGATCACTTTACAGTACTCGAATCAGATTTTGGTGATAATCTATATACTTCTCGTTACGGATTTACTGGTGATCTTGGAAGTATAACAATAAAAGCTGAAATCTGGGACTATGGCGAAAGCGAACATTAATATTTAAAATATCTATGATTCAAGGAGGATATAATTTAATTACATCTTTCTTGAGTCATCCTTTGTTAACACAAACAAATGATGATTCATATGGTCTTCATCGTTAATGAGATGAAGGATATCACTTGGTAATAAAAGATGATTAGTCGAAGATGGCTCACTACTGAGAACATCAAGACCAACATCCACCAGTCGCCTATTTTTCTGTGTATCGGCTAATACCCGACTCATCAGGTAATCCCCCTTTAGTACCAAAAGCCACATTAATGAAATCCGAATAACCGCACCACTGACGGCGATGGTGACATGTTCTTTACCCGGTTCAGTACTGAGGGCATCCCATGCTCCTAAGACACGCTGGTGATAGCTGCGTTGCGGCCTGTCGGGCGCTGAAAATACTCGCTGATAAAGTGACAGAAAAAACAGCCCAGGACTGGGAAAAGATTAGCAAGTTTTCACACCAGCATTTTGAAGAGATGAAACAGCTCATGATTGCTAACGATGCTTCAGTACTCGACTAACTATCGCAAGTAAATATAGAGCTAAAAAAAATGCCAGCCGATTAGGCTGGCATTTATCTTTCAAGCAAATCGTTACATCAGCTTTTTGGTTAACTCGATAACTCGCAGTTTTGCGATCGCTTTAGCCAGTTCAGCAGAAGCCTGAGCGTAGTCAACGTCACCGTGAGAGCCATGGATGTTTTCTTCCGCTTGACGTTTCGCTTCCAGGGCCCGAGCTTCGTCGAGATCCTGTCCGCGAATTGCGGTATCAGCCAGAACAATAACGTTATTTGGCTGAACTTCTAACACACCACCGGACAAATAGATGAACTCTTCTTGTCCGTTCTCTTTCACAATGCGGATCATACCAGGCTTAATGGCGGTGAGCAGCGGCGTATGACCAGGGAAAATACCCAGCTCACCTTCGCTACCTGTTACCTGGATCTTTTCGACTGCGCCGGAGAACAAGCGTTGCTCCGCGCTGACGACATCCAGGTGATAAGTCGTTGCCATATCACCCTCCGATTAAGGCGTTAAAGTTTCTTAGCTTTCTCAACGACTTCGTCGATGGAGCCAACCATATAGAACGCCTGCTCTGGCAGATGGTCGTATTCACCGTCCATAATGCCTTTAAAGCCACGGATGGTATCTTTCAGAGAAACATACTTGCCCGGAGAACCCGTAAAGACTTCTGCTACGAAGAATGGCTGAGACAGGAAGCGCTGAATCTTACGCGCACGTGCTACAACCAGTTTGTCTTCTTCTGAAAGCTCGTCCATCCCGAGGATAGCGATGATGTCTTTCAGTTCCTGGTAACGTTGCAGAATAGACTGCACGCCACGCGCGACGTCGTAGTGTTCCTGGCCCACAACCAGTGGATCCAGCTGACGGCTGGTTGAGTCCAGCGGGTCTACTGCCGGGTAGATACCCAGAGAAGCAATCTGACGGCTCAGTACCACTGTTGCATCAAGGTGAGCAAAGGTGGTGGCTGGTGATGGGTCAGTCAAGTCATCCGCAGGTACGTATACCGCTTGAACAGAAGTGATTGAGCCAGTCTTGGTGGAGGTAATACGCTCCTGCAAGACACCCATCTCTTCTGCCAGAGTTGGCTGATAACCTACCGCTGAAGGCATACGACCCAGCAGAGCTGATACTTCAGTACCGGCCAGGGTATAACGATAGATGTTATCGACGAACAGCAGAACGTCACGGCCTTCATCACGGAACTTCTCCGCCATGGTCAGACCGGTCAGCGCAACGCGCAGACGGTTACCTGGTGGCTCGTTCATCTGACCGTATACCAGAGATACTTTATCCAGTACGTTCGAGTCATTCATTTCGTGGTAGAAGTCGTTACCTTCACGAGTACGCTCACCAACACCGGCAAATACAGAATAACCAGAGTGTTCGATTGCGATGTTACGGATAAGCTCCATCATGTTAACGGTCTTACCAACACCCGCACCACCGAACAGACCAACTTTACCGCCTTTAGCAAACGGACACATCAGGTCGATAACTTTGATACCGGTTTCCAGCAAGTCCTGAGAACTAGCCAGTTCTTCATAGCTTGGTGCCGGACGGTGAATAGCCCAACGCTCTTCTTCACCGAT
The DNA here is from genome assembly GCF_024807845.1 of Klebsiella sp. BIGb0407. Lineage (GTDB taxonomy): Bacteria > Pseudomonadota > Gammaproteobacteria > Enterobacterales > Enterobacteriaceae > JGM124. The sequence goes on along the minus strand of NZ_JANUEQ010000005.1, from coordinate 25,967 downwards.
GTCGCCTTTCATATCGATAGGCTCACCCAGAACGTTCATGATACGTCCCAGAGTCGCTTTACCAACAGGTACTTCAATCGGGTGTTGCAGGTTAGTCACGACCAGGCTGCGACGCAGGCCATCGGAAGAACCCATTGCGATGGTACGAACGACACCGCCACCAAGCTGTTGCTGAACTTCCAGCACCAGACGCTCATTACCATTTGTCACCTCAAGGGCGTCGTACACTTTAGGTACGGCATCCTGAGGAAACTCGACGTCCACTACGGCGCCGATTACCTGGATAATCTTTCCAGTAGCCATCTTGTTGAATCCTCTACGTAATTCGTAAACCTGGTTATACCGCGGACGCGCCACCGACGATTTCGGTGAGTTCCTGAGTAATGCTGGCCTGACGTGCTTTGTTGTAAACCAACTGCAGCTCTTTAATCAGGCTGCCGCCGTTATCGGTAGCGGCTTTCATCGCCACCATTCGTGCGGCTTGCTCGCTGGCCAGGTTTTCTACAACGCCCTGATAAACCTGAGATTCCACATAACGACGCAGCAGGGTATCCAACAGCGCTTTAGGATCAGGTTCATACAGATAATCCCAGGTTTTCTTCTCCAGCTCACCTTCGCCTTCTGCCGGTGGTAATGGCAGTAGCTGAGTAATAGTTGGAGTCTGAGACATCGTGTTAATAAATTTGTTGTTGACAATATACAGCTTGTCCAGACGGCCTTCATCGTAGGCCTGCAACATCACTTTCACCGGGCCAATCAACTCGGACAGTGATGGCTTATCGCCCATACCTGTCACCTGAGCAACAATATTGCCGCCCACAGAGTTGAAGAAAGAGACGCCTTTAGAGCCGATCAGGGACATGTCACACTGAACGCCTTTGTCAGACCACTCTTTCATGTCAGACAGCAGCTTTTTGAACAGGTTAATGTTCAAGCCACCACACAGACCACGGTCAGTGGACACCACCAGGTAGCCCACGCGTTTAACTTCGCGTTCATCCAGGTATGGGTGTTTGTATTCAAGATTACCCAGAGCAAGATGACCAATCACTTTACGCATAGTGTCTGCGTAAGGACGGCTGGCTGCCATTCTTTCCTGCGATTTACGCATTTTAGAAGCGGCGACCATTTCCATTGCTTTGGTGATCTTCTGCGTGTTCTGGACGCTTGCGATCTTACTACGTATCTCTTTTGCGCCGGCCATGACCTTCTCCTCAATGCCTTGCGGCTTGCCCTAAGACAAGCCGCAAGATTTTACCAGGTCTGAGTTGCTTTGAAGGAATCGAGGATGCCTTTCAGCTTGCCTTCGATTTCGTCATTATAGCCACCAGTTTGGTTGATTTCTTGCATCAATGGAGCATGGTCACGGTCAACGTAAGCCATCAGAGCAGCTTCGAAGTCACCAATTTTTACCAGCTCGATATCTTCGAGATAACCACGTTCAGCGGCGAACAGAACCAGAGACTGCTGCGCAACAGACATTGGCGCATACTGCTTCTGCTTCAGAAGCTCGGTCACTTTCTGACCGTGGTTCAGCTGCTTACGAGTTACATCGTCAAGATCTGATGCAAACTGGGAGAACGCTGCCAGTTCACGATACTGTGCCAGAGCAGTACGAATACCACCGGACAGTTTTTTCATGATCTTAGTCTGAGCGGCACCACCAACACGGGATACAGAGATACCCGGGTTAACAGCAGGACGAATACCGGCGTTAAACAGGTTAGATTCCAGGAAGATCTGACCATCTGTAATCGAGATTACGTTGGTCGGAACGAACGCTGAAACGTCACCCGCTTGCGTTTCGATGATCGGTAATGCAGTCAGAGAGCCCGTTTTACCTTTAACTTCACCCTTAGTGAAAGCTTCAACGTACTCGGCGTTAACACGCGCAGCACGTTCCAGCAAACGAGAGTGGAGATAGAAAACGTCGCCAGGGAATGCTTCACGACCTGGTGGACGGCGAAGCAACAGAGAAATCTGGCGGTAAGCAACAGCCTGCTTGGACAGGTCATCATAAACAATCAGTGCATCTTCGCCGCGGTCGCGGAAGTATTCACCCATTGCACAACCGGCATATGGCGCCAGGTATTGGAGTGCAGCAGATTCAGACGCCGTCGCAACAACTACGATGGTGTTAGCCAGTGCGCCATGTTCTTCCAGCTTACGTACCACGTTTGAGATGGTAGAAGCTTTCTGACCGATAGCAACATAGATACATTTGATACCAGAGTCGCGCTGATTGATGATGGCATCGATTGCCAGAGCTGTTTTACCAGTCTGACGGTCACCGATAACCAGCTCACGCTGACCACGGCCGATTGGAATCATCGCATCGACAGACTTATAACCAGTCTGTACAGGCTGATCGACTGATTGACGCTCGATAACACCAGGTGCGATAGCTTCAACAGCGGCGAAGCCGTCGTGATCTAAAGCGCCTTTGCCATCGATAGGTGCACCCAGGGTGTTCACCACGCGGCCTAACAGACCACGGCCAACCGGTACTTCAAGAATACGGCCAGTACACTTCACTTTCATGCCTTCGGCAAGATCGGTATACGGGCCCATAACTACTGCACCAACCGAGTCGCGCTCAAGGTTAAGTGCAATAGCGTAACGGTTGCCTGGCAGGGCGATCATCTCGCCCAGCATTACATCGGCCAGACCGTGTACACGGATAATACCGTCACTTACAGAAACGATAGTACCTTCGTTATGAGCTTCACTCACAACATTGAACTGAGCGATACGCTGCTTGATCAGTTCGCTGATTTCGGTGGAATTCAGTTGCATATGCTCCAGTTTCCTTAAGACTGCAAGACGTCTGCCAGGCGATCAAGACGGCCGCGTACGCTACCATCAATGACCATATCACCCGCACGGATGACAACACCTGCCATTACAGACTTATCAATTTTGCAATTCAGCTTAACTTTGCGTGACAGACGTTTTTCCATCGCGGCGCTGATTTTCGAAAGCTGAGTATCACTCAACGTACTGGCCGAAGTCACTTCGACTTCAACCGTGGCCTCAAGAGCCTCACGTAGTTGAACAAACTGCTTAAGAACGTCAGGAAGCACCTTCAAACGACCATTTTCAGCCATAACCCGAATCAGGTTCTGACCATTGGCGTCCAGTTGCTCACCACAGATAGAGATAAACGACTTTGAGAGCGTTTCTGGTGCTAAAGCACCAGACAAGAGCTCTGTCATATGTTCATTTTCGGCAACTTCAGCAGCAAAAGCCAGCATATGCTGCCAGGCTTCTACGCTGTTGTGCTCGACGGCAAAGTCAAAAGCTGCTTTGGCGTAGGGGCGAGCTACAGTAACAAATTCAGACATCAGCCCCTCCCTCCTTACAGTTCAGCGACCAGTTTATCGACGATGTCGCTGTTAGCAGCTTCATCAACGGAACGTTCGATTATCTTCTCGGCGCCGGCTAAAGCCAGCAGAGCCACTTGCTTACGCAGTTCTTCGCGAACGCGTGAACGTTCTGCATCGATTTCTGCCTGAGCCTGTGCAACGATTTTAGCCCGTTCCTGCTCTGCTTCAGTTTTCGCTTCATCAAGGATTTGAGCACGGCGTTTGTTCGCCTGATCAATAATCACCTGAGCATCAACTTTTGCTTGTTTCAGCTGGTCGGTCGCGCTGGCCTGTGCAAGGTCAAGGTCCTTTTTAGCTCGTTCTGCAGAAGAAAGACCGTCAGCAATTTCTTTTTGACGTTTTTCAATGGCAGCGATTAACGGCGGCCATACGTACTTCATGCAGAACAGAACAAACAGGACAAACGCGATAGCCTGGCCGAGGATTGTTGCGTTAAGATTCACAGCACAATGCCTCTTTCATTAGTTAACGTTTGATATTGCTTTAATTTAATTAAAAGCAACGTTCACTACGCGACAGCAAACATCACGTACAGTCCCAGACCTACAGCGATCATAGGGATAGCATCCACCAGACCCATTACGATAAAGAACTGAGTACGCAGAAGTGGAATCAAGTCCGGCTGGCGAGCTGCGCCTTCCAGGAATTTTCCTCCGAGGATGCCGATACCGATTGCAGCACCGATTGCCGCTAATCCCATCATAATAGCGGCAGCCATGTACAGCAGATCCATATTCAGGTTTTCCATGACAGTCTCCAATTTATTTCAGTTAAAACGAACGTAGTGTGGATAAAATTAATGCTCTTCAGACGCCATCGACAGATAGACTATCGTCAGAACCATGAAAATGAAGGCTTGCAATGTAATGATCAGGATGTGGAAAATGGCCCACGGCACATTCAGAAGCCACTGTGACCACCACGGCAACAAGCCAGCAATCAGAATGAAAATCAACTCACCGGCATACATGTTACCGAACAGTCGCAAACCTAGTGAAATAGGTTTAGACAACAGGCTTACCCCTTCAAGGATTAAGTTGACAGGAATTAATGCCCAGTGGTTGAACGGCTGCAGCGTCAGCTCTTTCGTGAAGCCGCCAATGCCTTTCATTTTGATGCTGTAGAATAGAATCAGGATAAACACGCCCAATGCCATGGAGAGTGTGACGTTCACATCCGCAGAAGGAACAACACGCAATGCAGGCAATCCGAAGACGTGCTCACCAAGCATTGGCAGCAAGTCGACCGGGATAAGGTCCATCAAGTTCATCAGGAAGACCCAAACGAAAATCGTCAGAGCCAGGGGAGCGATAACTTTGCTTTTGCCATGGTACATGTCTTTGACATTACCATTAACAAAGCCAATCACCAGCTCGATTGCCGTTTGGAATTTGCCCGGAACACCGCTGGTTGCTGTTTTAGCAACTTTACGGAATATCATCAGGAACAACAGACCCAGAACAACAGAGAAAAACATGGAGTCTAAATTGAGTGTCCAGAATGTGGCCGGGGCGTTATGCGGATCCACCAGCGAAAAAGTACGCAGGTCCAACTGAAGATGCGTCAGGTGGTGACCTATATACTCCTGCGGTGTAGAGATTTCTCCTGCAGACATTACTCTTACCCTTTGTTGTTAATTACAGCTGGTGCGAGTATCTGCACAACCAGCACCGAAACCCAAGTGACTATTAGCGGCAATAAGACCGCTTTAAAGTATGCCAGCGCCAAAACCAGAATGGCAAAGGTCACTAACATCTTAACGACTTCACCCAGAGCGAATGACCAGGCTATACGTCCCTTACTGGGTGTATGCACCTGATGACGCCAGGCAAAAAAAGCAAATAATGCATTTGGCAACCAGACTGCCATACCCCCACCAACTGCTGAGGCGCCCCAAGCTGGGTCTTTAAAGTAAAACAGCAATCCTAAAACCATCATTACTACAAACTGCAGGGATAGAAGCTTACGAGCAACATTTCCACTGTAAAGCGACGCTGACATGAGTTTCTCTACTCCTGTTTCCGTTGAGGAAGGTCGCGGGCTGTAATAAGACTGTCTTTGCGACCGAGAGTCAAGCCTCAAAAAGCGAGCAAATTATACGGTGCGGCCCAGTGATTTCAAACAATAAGTAGCGAAAAGATGAACAAATATTTAAATAATTATCTACACGCTGTTTTTATAACTTTTAATAAACCGTTCAAGGTACCTGACGCAGGTCAAATAACTGAAAATCGCTTGCAACAAAACGTGCATCCGATCACAAATCCCGTATTTTACTGAGATCGCTTTTTTCATCGACACTGAAAGCTAAAAACATAACATAATGATTAATATAAACTAATTAAAGCAACCTTATTAAAACAACCCAGATACACAAAAAAACCTTTATTTGACATTCTCGTTAAAGTTTTAACATCTCCGCAATCTGTGATTTTGCTTATCTTTAGGTTGGTTATATTTAAAATGATAATTATAACCCATGAAACTAATTGCCTGATGTTATTATTTATCGATCGCAAAGTTAATTATTTGTTAAATGGCAGAGCATCTGTCAATATCACCCTGCCATTCTGTTAACTTTTTAAAATCGCTATCAATCACTCAATTTTTTGATAAGGATTAATATTTAACGCACTTAATGCGAACTAAATGACGCTCACCTTCCAAATTTTTCACCGTCAGTCTGACAATATCTTCGACAGCAAACTGCTCAGGCAAGGCGGCAATTTCATCATCAGGGCGAATTCCTTTTAGCGCATAGAAGCGACCAGACTCACCGGGCAGGTGCTGGCACCAGTTCACCATATCGGTGAGTGAGGCAAAAGCCCGACTGATGACACCATCAAAAGGAGGTTCTGCCGGGAAATCTTCGACGCGACTCTGGACGGGCGTGACATTATCCAGTTTGAGTTCATGTTTCACTTGATGCAAAAAGCGAATTCGTTTTCCCAGGCTGTCCAGTAAAGTAAAGTGCGCATCAGGACGTACGATTGCAAGTGGGATCCCCGGTAATCCCGGGCCGGTTCCGACATCGATAAAACGCCTCCCTTCCAGGTACGGCTCAACCACGATACTGTCGAGAATATGGCGTACCAGCATATCTTCCGGATTACGTACAGACGTGAGGTTGTAGGCCTTATTCCACTTATGCAGCAAAGCCACATAACCGACCAGTTGCCGTTGTTGGTTTTCAGGAAGCGTAATGCCTGCATCGTTGAGCAGACGAGATAATTTAGTCAGCACTTTTAAACCTATTAAAAAAGGCCAGGATGTCCTGGCCTGATATCAGTTCTGTTTACGCACTACGGCGTAGCAGCCCTTGCTTTTTTAGCCAGATAAGCAAAATCGAGATAGCTGCTGGTGTAATACCAGAGATCCTCGATGCCTGACCAATGGAGACTGGCTTATGATCGTTCAGCTTAGCTATCACTTCGTTGGATAACCCATTAACCTGCCGGTAGTCGAGAGTTTCAGGTAACAAGGTATTCTCATTACGCTGTTGTTTATTGATCTCGTCTTGCTGGCGAGCAATATAGCCTTCGTATTTTATCTGAATTTCTACTTGCTCAGCAGCCTGAATATCATCAAGTCCTGGTGCGAACGCAGATAGCGTAACCATCGACTGATAAGTCATTTCCGGACGACGCAGTAAATCTTCACCGTTAGCTTCGCGGGAAAGTGGTGCACTGAGCTGAGTATTCACTTCAGCAATACTTTCAGATTGCGGATGCAGCCAGATATCTTTCAGACGCTGACGTTCACGCTCGATCATTTCCAGCTTGTCGTTAAAGCGAGCCCAGCGAGCATCGTCCACCAGCCCTAATTCACGACCTGCTTCAGTCAAACGCAGATCCGCGTTGTCTTCACGCAGCATCAGTCGATATTCAGCGCGTGAGGTAAACATACGGTAAGGTTCTTTGGTTCCCAGAGTACAAAGATCGTCAACCAGTACGCCTAAGTAGGCCTGATCGCGGCGTGGCGACCAGCCTTCTTTTTCAGCGGAAGAACGCGCTGCGTTGAGACCTGCAAGCAAGCCCTGCGCACCGGCTTCTTCATAACCGGTGGTGCCGTTGATCTGTCCGGCAAAGAACAGTCCCTGGATATATTTACTTTCAAGCGTTGGCTTCAGATCGCGGGGATCGAAGAAGTCATACTCAATAGCATAGCCCGGACGAACGATCTTCGCATTTTCCATGCCATTCATCGATCGAACGATCTGCATCTGAACATCAAATGGCAAGCTGGTGGAGATACCATTTGGATAAATTTCGTTGCTGGTCAGGCCTTCTGGTTCAAGGAAAATCTGGTGTGCGTTACGATCGGCAAAACGCATCACTTTGTCTTCGATTGAAGGACAGTAACGTGGACCAATACCTTCGATTACGCCAGCATACATTGGGCTGCGATCGAGGTTATTACGGATAACTTCGTGCGTTCTTTCGTTGGTATGAGTGATATAGCAAGGTATTTGCGCCGGGTGCTGGCTCACATTGCCCATGAATGAAAATACCGGTAATTGCTCATCGCCGTGCTGCTTGTCCAGTACACTGAAATCAATGGTACGGGCATCAATACGTGGCGGGGTACCGGTTTTTAACCGACCCACACGGAGTGGCAGTTCACGTAAGCGACGTGATAGCGGGATCGAAGGCGGATCGCCTGCACGACCGCCGCTGTAGTTATCCATACCAATATGGATTTTACCGTCCAGGAAAGTCCCGACGGTAAGTACTACGGCTTTAGCACGGAACTTCAAACCCATTTGTGTGACGACACCGGTCACTTTGTCGTTCTCAACGATCAGATCTTCAACCGCTTGCTGGAAGATCATCAAATTAGGCTGGTTCTCAAGTGCGGTACGTACAGCCTGACGGTAGAGCACACGGTCAGCCTGAGCACGGGTCGCACGTACTGCCGGACCTTTACTGGCGTTTAGTATCCTAAACTGGATACCTGCACGGTCAATAGCCTGTGCCATTAAGCCACCCAATGCATCCACTTCTTTGACCAAGTGTCCTTTGCCAATACCACCAATAGCCGGATTGCAGGACATCTGCCCCAGTGTGTCGATATTGTGTGTCAGAAGCAGGGTCTGCTGACCCATACGAGCGGCAGCCATTGCCGCTTCTGTGCCTGCATGACCCCCGCCGATGATGATGACGTCAAAAGGATCTTGATAAAACATGGTAACTGCCTCGCGGTTTTGCGATGAGGGTTGTAACTGCCCGGGCTGAGGATTCTACTCAACTTTAGCCCCTGGAGGAAGTGGTGGGTGAGCCACTAATTAAAAGAAGATCTTTTTTATTTAAAGATCTCTTATTATGATCTCTTATTAGGATCGAGCACTTCTGTGGATAAGCCATTTTACTGCTTTCAGATCAACTGGATGAGAAGGATCATTAGCTGTTAATGATCGGTGATCCTGGACAGTATAAGCTGGGATCAAACTGCACACTTATGCACAGGGCAGAAAGTGAACAAGAGTTATACGTTGGATAACTACTGGTTATTACGAGGTTTCAAGCATAGTTATCCACATTCAAATGCGCGATCTTTACACAAAAGGGAGTAAATTTTTCCAGGAATCGAGCCAAATCTCGGCCGGATCTTCAGGAATGTCATGATCGAGGACGTTTATCTTCTCTATTTCACCGATCCGGACTGCACCACTTTCTGTTAAAAGGCGATCGATCTTCTCAATCGCTTCACAAAAAGTGTCATATTCTTTACTACCGATACCCATAGCCCCGTACTGAATACCACTCAGATCCGGTTTCTGCTCCTGGATTGCCTTATATAAAGGCAATAAGTTATCAGGAAGATCCCCGGCTCCATGAGTTGAAGAGACCACCAGCCAGAAACCTTCGGTCTGAAGATCTTCCAGCTGCGGACCATGCAGGGTGGTGGTGCTATGCCCCGCTTCTTCCAGCTTCTCAGCCAGATGTTCTGCTACATATTCTGCACTGCCAAGCGTACTGCCACTAATCAGAGTAATATCAGCCATGGTATCTCACCTTTTTCAATCGTCGGGCATTGTACGCTGTGAATGAGCAGGGATCTACCTGTGGATAATATGGGTATTAAAGATAATTGCTATGGCCGTATGGTGCGCATAATGGGGTTCTGCAGGGAGATCAAGGTTTCAGTGGACTGAATTTCATCAATTGTTTGGATCTTGTTGATAAGTACCTGTTGCAGGGCATCAATCGATCGGCACATCACTTTAATAAAAATACTGTAATGCCCGGTGGTGTAATAGGCTTCTGTCACTTCATCAAGGCTCTCAAGTCTGGCCAGAGCTGAAGGGTAGTCTTTAGCACTCTTCAGTATGATGCCGATAAAGCAGCAGACGTCATACCCAAGCTGCTTAGGACTGATATCAATACGGGCTCCGGTAATAATTCCAGCCTGTTTCATTTTCTCGACACGTACATGAATGGTACCGGGGCTTACTTCGAACTGTTTCGCTAATTCAGCATAAGCCGTTCGGGCATTTTCCATTAAAGCTTCAAGTATCCCGCGATCGAGATTATCGATTTGATAATTATTCATCGTTTTTTCCTATGATAAATACGGATTTGTCATTTTTTATACCCTTAAATTATCGAATTAAAAAGCCTTTGGCCTTTTTTATTGTTGATTATTGAATTTGTCATCACTTTTATTGCTTAATAGTCGACAGAGACAACACAATAAAGAGAAACACCATGAAAACTGCCTACATTGCCAGACAACGCCAGATTAGTTTTGTGAAAGCCTATTTTTCTCGTCAGTTGGAAGAGAAACTCGGTCTGATCGAAGTTCAGGCTCCGATTCTCAGCCGCCTCGGCGATGGCACACAAGACAATCTGTCTGGTAGCGAAAAGGCCGTTCAGGTGAGAGTAAAAGCGATTCCTGAAGCACAATTTGAAGTCGTACACTCACTGGCGAAATGGAAAAGAAAAACCTTGGGTCTGCATGACTTCAGCGCTGGCGAAGGGCTTTACACGCACATGAAAGCCCTGCGCCCTGATGAAGACCGCCTGTCACCTATTCACTCTGTCTATGTGGATCAGTGGGACTGGGAACGCGTTATGGGTGATGGTGAACGCCACCTTGGTACGCTGCATAAAACCGTTGAAAGTATTTGGGCGGCAATTAAAGCCACCGAAGCTGCTGTCACTGAGCAGACCGGATTGACACCATTCTTACCTGAGAACATTCATTTTGTTCACAGCGAAACCTTGCAGCAGCGTTATCCGGATCTCGATGCTAAAGGCCGTGAACGTGCGATAGCGAAAGAACTGGGCGCGGTATTCCTGATTGGTATCGGCGGTGCGCTGGGTGATGGTAAACGTCATGATGTACGTGCTCCGGATTATGATGACTGGTCAACACGCACTGAGAGCGGTTTTGCCGGGCTGAACGGTGATATCCTGGTGTGGAACCCGGTTCTGGAAGATGCTTTTGAACTCTCTTCGATGGGGATCCGCGTTGATGCCGAAGCGCTTAAACGCCAGTTAGCCCTGACGAGTGATGAAGATCGTCTGAAGCTGGAATGGCACCAGTCGCTGCTGAAAGGTGAAATGCCACAAACTATCGGTGGTGGTATCGGCCAGTCTCGTCTGACTATGTTGCTGTTACAGCTGCCGCATATCGGTCAGGTTCAGTGTGGCGTATGGCCTGCTGATATTCAGGCCGCAGTGAGCGACCTGCTGTAAAACTTAACGCTTCGCAATAAGCCTCTTTTAGTCCGGTATCAAAGCGCAGAGATGCGCATGATACTGGGCTTCTTATGTCTCTGTGTTATCTGACAGAAGCACTTCAAAGTAATCCTCATCGTCGCCGTGCATTTTATCTGCATTATTATTCCTTCTTTTTATTTGGAACTAAACTCTCACTTAGTTATTTATTATTACTGAAATATATTCAACCTTCCTGATTAAATAATAGAGGCGTTTTTTTATGTATTATTCCATCGTATTGGATTACGATGTGATTTTATATTAGACACGATCTTTTTTTATTTATTAAGGTTTTTATAAATGGATAGGTTGAATTCAAGCTCGACTAATACTTATGATGTTACTAATAGCTATTTATTTAATAATGAAGTGACAACTATTCAGGGCGAAATAGAAGAAAGACATAATGCATATGTGACTGAGTTAAATGCTAATCACCATCCGGATTATGAGCAAAATAAACATATAAATAATATGATATATAAACTTAAGCATACTGATAGTATCAGTGAAAGTAAAAGGTTAATTGTTGATATAAAAAAATGCATGGAATACATGCAGAATGAACTCTATCATCTCAGAGAGAGAACTTTTATCGTGAAAAATAAATGTACTCATGAGGTTTATGGCGTTCTGGCGAAAGGCTTCACCTCTAATGATCGTGATGTCTATATTAAAAATTTATCAAATTACTATGATGTCATTCTTCGGTTAAGCGAGGGGGTTGATAATGATAATGTCTATAACAATAGTCATAGACATAATCCATTTTATAATTTTAGTTGCAAGCAGAGTTTAGCTATAACGAGATTTGGCGACTGGGATAGTCATTATCCTATAGCTATTCGCGGTAGCTCCTCTTTATTTGGTGATTTATCGGCAATGAGTAATTTACATAACGGTATATCTGCAAAGGTTCCTGATTTAACTTATAACTGCGGGAAAGATCAATTTGATTAAGACGGGTAATCATCAAGTAGATGGTTTTTTTATTAACCATTACCATGAATTAATCGAGGGTTATTGTTATTTTCTGTTAATGAACCATGTATAAATAAATGCATGCGCACATTTATTGATGTAACTATCTTTAGTTGAAGCGTTAATAGTGATATATCTTTTACTATTAACGCTTCCAGCGTCGCAGTAAACGCCCCTTAAGTCCGGTATCAAAGCGCCAGATATGGTCGAAAATACGCATGATACCGGGCTTACCGTGTCCTGACATGGCTACTGCATGAAAACGGTGCTGATGTTCCCGCTGCAGTACTTTTACGGTATTCACCACATCATCCGGTAAACGCTGGGCGATAAAATCAGAAATTATCACCGCATCAGCATCATAACCTTCCGGTCCTTTCATCCGTTCTATCACCGAACGAAAACAGCTCGCCAGGTCGGTGCCGCCCTGAAAACGCTGACTTAGAAAGCGGATCGCTTGTTCAATACCATCACTTCCGCTGATCTCATAGCGGATAACGTCATGTGAAAACATCTCGATAAAGCAGCGCCGGTTATCGGCCAGAGCAATACGCATTAAGGCGAGACAGAAGGCTTTGGCACATTGTTCATTAAACCCCCCCATTGAACCCGAAGTATCAACGCAGACAATAAACGGGCCGCGCGGCTGTTCAGCAAAATCCTGGTGAGCAACCGGGCGTTCGATGACCTTTTCCCGCCATGAGTCACCGTGAAGGCGATAACTGAGCAGCTGTTTTTCCACCAGCCGACGATAGAACTCATATTCAAGTTCAGTGATACCTAAAGTTGCCAGTTCTGTAGGCAGTAAACGCAGAATATCATCCCCGAGCTTTAAGCCATCGACCTGTTCCGGAACGCTGGAAGGTTCGCGAACCAGGGTGCGCCAAAGCTCGGTGGGCGCATTTTCTCGCGGGACTGACTTTGCTTCCCTGGAACGCCCAAGCTGTTCCGCCAGCTTCATCAGTTCAGGCTGGCTTTCAAGAAAATCACCGTACTGTACGATCAGTTGATAATCCGCGTAGCGTAGTCCGCCGCCGCGACTCATATCCCACAGTTTGCCTGCTGCGGTGTCATTTTCTGCGAGGGTGGCATCCAGCTGGCCGCTTAGGGCCATACGAGCCTGAATTTCGGCTAATAACTTATCGCGTTCATCTTCGAGGATCTGCTGGCTGAGTGAGGTTGCCTGCAGGACCAGGCTGAGGCGCCAGCGCTGTAAAAATAGGGTATGCAGCGCCGGTGTCATCGTTGAAGCTGGCGTCACTAAGCTTTTCGCTTCCAGCTTAAAAGGCGAGTTTACATTTTCCAGTAATAGCGTAATTTCCGGTATTTTGAGCGCCAGCTGGGCAGTACTTAGGGTCTGACTTTGCTGATAACACAGTACCTCTTGAGCCAGTGCTTCAGGAACCTGTCCTTCTTTCAGCCGGTTTTTTAGCTGCTCCCGCCATCGAGGTAAGTCTTCACTGACCGCTTTTTTCAGACGTGGGTATTTTTCAAAAAAAACGGCCAGTGTAGGAGAAGCCAGCAAAGCAACAATAATTCCTTCTATCAACTCACCTTCGGCGATAGTTAAGATAATATCCAGCGCTTCAATACTTAACATTGACGAGCCTGTTGAAGTTGTACTGCCACTTCTTGCAGGCTGGCCTCAATTTTGGCTAACCAGTCATTTTCGATAAACAGGCACTTCTGCTGATGGTTAAAACGTTCATGTTGTTGATGCAACTGCGCATCCAGGGCGTCCAGCTGCTGTTTGATTTCGTCCGGAACTCCTTGCTGCTGATGTCCCGGTAACGTCAGACGCGTGGCCTGCAGGCTGATATCGCGTAGCGTCAGATGCTGACTATTATCGACACTCATATCCAGGGTCTGAGCAAAACCGATCCCGTTCAATTTTCCGCGGATCTCGCCACCTTTACTCAGCCATTGTGTCAGGGCGTCGTGGGTGAGAGTAATATGAATCACTTCGATATCGTGCAGGCGTAATGGTTTTTGCAGCAATAAGGTTAAGGTTTCGCCGGTTAAATTCTCAGGGAGCTGATACTGAGGTTTACGGCTGAACATGCCGGTCTGCTTATTCACCGTCAGCGCTTCTTTGTCATTACTTTGCTGCTGTAATTGCAGGCGACGCTGAGTGATATTGGTCAGTTTAGTTAGCATCGATTGTTGCTGCCAGCCATGACCGGTCATCAATACTTCGAGCTGTTGCTGCATCATCGCCATCGCAGCGGTGTCATGCCACAGACAATCTTTGAGCAGGATAAGGTCAATCGGCTGTACCATATCACGCCCATTAAAGAAGGCACTCGCTTGTAATAGGCGCATCGCCTTTTTCCAGCGCCTGTCTGAAACGTAAGGAGCGCCTGGTGTGACATCCAGTTGCTGACGTAACAGGAAAACAAGGTCGAACACATCATCAGGCAAGCGGACATTACTGATATCTTGTTGCCAGCTGAAATACTCGTCATCGGTAATTTGCAGATTTTCGGGGACAGGATTTTGGTTTTCATCCTGAGTACTCACTAACAATGCCCGAAAGTTATTTTTGTCCTGTACCTTATCCAGCCACAGGCGGATCAGCATGCGGTCATACAGGGCTTCCAGACTACTATCAGCCTCGGGTAATTCGTTAGAAGCGGCAACGAGAAGGCGCATCGGGATCTTTTCTTCCCCGGCACCGTTACGAAAACGTCGCTCATTAATTGCGGTCAGTAAGGTATTAAGAATGGCCGGGCCTGCTTTCCAAATTTCATCCAGAAAGACGATTTCTGCTTCGGGTAGATAACCCGCAGTTAAGCGCTCATAACGGCCTTCATCTTTGAGGGCCTGAATAGAGAGTGGGCCGAACACCTCTTCTGGTGTTGAGAAGCGGGTCATCAGGTATTCAAAGGCGCGGGCATTGCGAAAAGCAAACTTTAACCGGCGCGCAATCAGGCTTTTGGCAATACCTGGCGGGCCGAGTAAAAAAACACTTTCTCCGCTTAATGCGGCGAGTAAACACAAGCGAATAGCATGCTGGCGTTCAAACAGACCTTTCTCTAAAGCCTGGCTGAGACGTGCGATTCTTTCTGCGAGTAAATGTGATTGAGCCATAATTAATTTTGCATCCTTACAGAGAAGGCTCAAGATAGCGCAAGAAGACGGTTATCGTCATCAAGAGCATACTTAGCGAGCCTTCAGGTCCAGGTATACTTGTTCAGGATCACAAAAAAGAACGCTTATGAACACAAAGAGTAAGCAATCGTTGCCAGCCGTCACCCTGGCCGCGATTGGTGTTGTTTATGGTGATATAGGTACCAGCCCGCTCTATACCTTACGTGAGTGTCTGTCCGGGCAATTTGGTATTGGGGTTGAGAGAGAGGCGATATTTGGCTTCTTATCGCTGATTTTCTGGCTACTGATTGTAGTCGTTTCCATTAAATACCTGCTGTTCGTGATGCGGGCTGATAACGCTGGTGAAGGGGGAACCCTGACACTGATGTCGCTTGCCGGGCGTCATACTTCCGCTCGTAGCACCGCTTTGCTGATTATTATGGGATTGATAGGGGGGAGCTTCTTCTACGGTGAAGTGGTGATCACCCCGGCAATATCGGTGATGTCCGCGATTGAAGGGCTGGAGATAGTGGCTCCGTCACTGGATACCTATATTGTACCGCTCTCTATTGCCGTTCTGACCTTGCTGTTTGTGATTCAAAAGCACGGTACAGGTACGGTCGGAAAACTCTTCGCCCCGGTCATGCTGTTATGGTTTTTGACACTGGCAGTGCTGGGCGGGCGGGCGGTAATAGCGAATCCGGAAGTGCTACAAGCCCTGAACCCCTACTGGGCGTTTAACTTTTTTGTGCAATATAAAGCAGTCTCTTTCTTTGCTCTCGGCGCGGTAGTTCTGGCGATAACCGGGGTCGAAGCGCTGTATGCGGATATGGGCCATTTTGGTAAATTACCTATCCGTATTGCGTGGTTTATCGCGGTATTACCAGCCCTGGTTCTGAACTATTTTGGCCAGGGAGCGTTACTGCTGCAAAATCCAGAAGCGATTAAAAACCCCTTCTTTTTATTAGCCCCTGACTGGGCGCTGATTCCGTTACTGGTTCTGGCTACTCTGGCGACCGTTATCGCGTCTCAGGCAGTGATTTCTGGCGTTTTTTCCCTGACTCGTCAGGCGGTTAGGCTGGGATACTTATCTCCGATGCGTATCATCCATACCTCGGAAAAAGAGTCCGGACAAATCTATATCCCGGTGGTGAACTGGATCCTCTATATCGCGGTAGTGCTGGTGATTATTGGCTTCGAGCATTCAAGTAATTTAGCTGCGGCCTACGGTATTGCAGTCACCGGAACCATGATACTGACCAGCTTGCTTGCCTGTACCGTCGCGCGTAAAAACTGGCACTGGAATAAGATTATCGTCGCCTTCGCTGGGCTAGTTTTCTTATCTATTGATATTCCGCTGTTCTCTGCCAACCTGGTGAAAATCTATTCCGGCGGCTGGTTACCTCTCAGTTTAGGGTTTGTCATGTTTATGATCATGATTACCTGGAAAAGCGAGCGGTTTCGTTTATTACGCAAAATGAATGAGCACGGCAACTCACTGACCGCGATGGTCGCTTCACTGGAAAAAAACCCGCCGATACGGGTTCCCGGAACCGCGGTGTATATGTCCCGCGGCATCAACGTGATCCCGTTTGCCCTGCTTCATAATCTCAAACATAACAAAGTGTTGCATGAGAGGGTGCTATTACTGACGTTTCGCACTGAAGATGTCCCTTATGTGCATAATCTACAGCGCGTGACGATTGAACAGCTTTCGCCGACCTTCTGGCGAGTTATTGCGAGATATGGCTGGCGCGAGACGCCGAATGTGGAAGAGGTCTTCTATCGTTGCCGAATGGAAGGTCTGAGCTGCGAAATGATGGAAAGCTCGTTCTTTATCTCCCATGAGTCACTGATTATAGGTAAACGGCCCTGGTATTTACGTCTGCGTGGCAGGTTGTTTATGACCTTACAAAGAAATGCCCTGCGCGCCCCGGATCAGTTTGAGATCCCACCCAACAGGGTAATTGAACTGGGAACCCAGGTCGAAATCTAGCCAAGAGAGCCTCTCATCGCAGAGGCTTTTTTTATTCTCAGGCAAAAACAAAGCCTCAGTACTCTTCAAAAAAACAATCTTGCGAAACGTTTCGATGGCGATCACATTTTTGCTACATGGTGATTGTGAAACCGGCCCGGTATTACCTACACTGATGGCGAGCGAAACGTTTCGCTCGTGAGGTGAGAAGATGAAAAAAGGCAAAGTACTTAACGCAGATATCTCGGCTGTTATCTCCCGTCTGGGACATACAGACATGCTGACCATCGCTGATGCAGGGTTACCTATAGCGCCTCAAACAGCGCGCATCGATTTGGCATTAACCCAGGGTGTGCCCGGTTTTATGCAGGTCGTAGAGGTCGTGACTCAGGAAATGCAGGTTGAAGCTGCAATCCTTGCTCAGGAAATTAAACAGCATAATCCTGAGCTTCATGAACAGTTGTTAGCGCACATAGAGCAGCTGCAACAGCAGCAGGGTAATACCATCTCCATTCGCTACGTCAGCCATGAAGCCTTTAAACAATGTACGACAGACAGCCGGGCTGTTATTCGTAGTGGAGAATGCTCTCCATTTGCGAACATCATTCTCTGTGCTGGCGTAACCTTCTGAGGTCAGTATGGAACCTTTACTGCAGCTTAAGGGTATTGAGAAGTCATTTCCGGGAGTGAAAGCCCTGTCCGGCGCCTCCCTGAATGTTTATCCGGGTCGAGTGATGGCGCTGGTGGGTGAAAACGGTGCTGGCAAATCGACAATGATGAAAGTCCTGACCGGTATCTACACCAAAGATGCGGGTTCACTAGTATGGCTGGGTAAAGAGACCAGCTTTAAAGGACCAAAATATTCCGAACAAGCAGGTATCGGCATCATTCATCAGGAACTCAACCTGATACCCCAGCTGAGTATTGCGGAAAACATTTTCCTCGGATGTGAGTTTGTTGGTCGTTTCGGCAATATTGACTGGAAGGCGATGTATCGCGAAGCAGATAAGCTTCTGGCCAGGCTCAATCTGCGCTTTACCAGTGAACTGCTGGTGGGTGATTTATCGATTGGCGACCAGCAGATGGTCGAAATAGCCAAAGTACTGAGCTATCAGTCCAAGGTCATCATCATGGATGAGCCAACGGATGCCTTAACCGATACGGAAACCGAATCACTGTTTCGCGTTATCCGTGAGCTGAGAAACCAGGGCTGCGGCATTGTTTATATCTCTCACCGTATGAAAGAGATTTTTGAGATTTGCGACGACGTTACCGTACTGCGTGACGGACAGTTTGTTGCTGAACGTGAAGTGTCTTCTCTCAGTGAAGACTCACTGATTGAAATGATGGTCGGTCGTAAACTTGAAGAGCAGTATCCGCATATTGATAAACAGCCAGGCAAAGTCAGGTTGCAGGTAGAAAAACTGTCAGGCCCCGGAGTCAAAGAAGTCTCTTTTACTCTGCGTGAAGGCGAGATCCTGGGCGTATCAGGTTTGATGGGTGCGGGTCGTACTGAATTAATGAAAGTGCTTTATGGCGCACTGCCAAAAACAGCGGGTCGTATTGTACTGGGTGGTAAAGAGATTACCGCTCGCTCTCCTCAAGAGGGCCTGGAGTACGGAATTGTTTATATCTCCGAAGACCGTAAGCGTGATGGCCTGATCCTCGGTATGTCGGTGAAAGAGAATATGTCACTGACTGCGTTACGTTATTTTAGTAATGCTTCAGGCAGCCTGAAACATAAAGAAGAAGAGCTTGCCGTTGGTGATTTTATTGAGCTGTTTAAGGTTAAAACCCCATCAATGGAACAGCCAATAGGCCTGCTATCTGGTGGTAACCAGCAGAAAATAGCCATTGCACGTGGTTTGATGACCCGACCGAACGTCCTGATCCTCGACGAACCGACTCGTGGCGTTGATGTAGGTGCAAAAAAAGAAATTTATCAGCTGATTAACCAGTTTAAGGCTGATGGTTTAAGCATCATTCTGGTGTCGTCAGAAATGCCAGAAGTTCTGGGAATGAGCGACCGCATTATGGTGATGCATGAAGGTAAAGCGAGTGCCACCTTTACCCGGGATGAGGCAACCCAGGAACAACTAATGGCGGCAGCTGTTGGCAAATTTAATCCGGATAGTCAGGAGTGGAAAAAATGAGTGTACAAACCGTGTCTGGCCGTCGCTGGTTCACTAAAGCATGGCTGATGGAGCAAAAATCACTGATAGCCTTATTAGTGCTGATTGCCATTGTATCCAGCCTGAGCCCAAACTTTTTTACCGTTAATAATCTGTTCAATATCCTGCAACAGACCTCAGTAAACGCCATTATGGCGGTGGGTATGACGCTGGTTATCCTGACCTCCGGTATTGACCTTTCGGTTGGTTCGTTGCTGGCATTAACGGGTGCGGTAGCGGCATCGGTTATCGGGTTTGAAGTTAATGCCTTAGTTGCGGTTGCTGCGGCCCTGGCATTAGGTGCGGCGATTGGTGCTGTTACCGGGGTGATTGTTGCTAAAGGGCGAGTTCAGGCCTTTATTGCTACGCTTGTTATGATGTTACTGCTGCGTGGTGTGACTCTGGTCTATACCAACGGCAGTCCGGTGAACACCGGCTTCTCTGAGAATGCTGACCTCTTTGGCTGGTTTGGTATAGGTCGTCCTTTAGGTATCCCGACCCCAATATGGATCATGGCGATTGTCTTTATTGCTGCCTGGTACATGCTGCACCATACCCGTTTAGGGCGCTATATTTATGCTTTGGGCGGGAACGAAGCTGCAACGCGCCTTTCTGGCATCAGCGTTGATAAAGTTAAAATTATTGTTTACTCGTTGTGTGGCTTACTGGCTTCACTGGCCGGGATTATTGAAGTTGCCCGTCTTTCTTCTGCACAGCCTACTGCGGGAATGGGGTATGAACTCGATGCTATCGCGGCGGTAGTTCTGGGTGGAACCAGTCTTGCGGGTGGCAAGGGTCGGATTGTTGGTACCCTGATCGGGGCATTGATTCTCGGATTCCTTAACAACGGTTTAAATTTATTAGGTGTTTCCTCTTACTATCAGATGATCGTTAAAGCGCTTGTTATTCTGCTGGCGGTACTGGTAGATAACAAAAAACAGTAACACGTAACCCTACAGGAATACGCATATGAACATGAAAAAACTGGCTACTTTAGTTTCTGCGGTTGCACTGAGTGCCACACTTAGCGCTAACGCCATGGCAAAAGATACTATCGCTCTGGTTGTGTCTACGTTGAATAACCCATTCTTTGTTTCACTGAAAGATGGCGCACAGAAAGAGGCCGATAAGCTGGGTTATACCTTGGTGGTTCTGGACTCGCAGAATAACCCGGCCAAAGAGCTGGCAAACGTTCAAGACTTAACGGTTCGTGGAACTAAATTACTGCTGATTAACCCAACCGATTCAGATGCAGTGGGTAACGCTGTGAAGATGGCTAACCAGGCGAATATCCCGGTTATTACTCTGGACCGTGTAGCAAACCAGGGCACTGTTGTCAGCCATATCGCTTCTGATAACGTTGCTGGCGGTAAAATGGCGGGTGACTTTATTGCTGAGAAACTGGGTAATGGTGCCAAAGTTATCGAGCTCCAGGGTATTGCTGGTGCATCTGCTGCCCGTGAACGCGGTGAAGGTTTCAAACAGGCGGTTGCTGCGCATAAATTCAATGTTCTGGCCAGCCAGCCAGCTGACTTTGACCGTACTAAGGGCTTGAACGTCATGCAGAACCTGCTGACCGCTCATCCTGATGTTCAGGCAGTATTTGCACAAAACGATGAAATGGCGTTAGGCGCATTGCGTGCTCTGCAAGTTGCAGGTAAAAACGATGTGCTGGTGGTTGGTTTTGACGGTACTGATGACGGCGTGAAAGCGGTTGAAGGCGGCAAATTAGGCGCCACCGTGGCACAGATGGCCGATCAAATCGGCGTCATCGGTGTAGTCACCGCAGATAAAGCGTTAAAAGGTGAAACTGTTCCGGCGCAAATCCCGATTGATTTGAAACTGGTTAAGAAGTAATACCCTAAAAATACCGAGCAAGGACATTGCGCCACCAGGCTTTTAGGTGGCGCAATTAACTGGATATAAAAAAAATGAAAAATACAGCAAAACTCGTTGTTCTTGGTAGTATCAATGCCGACCATATTCTGAATCTTAATAATAATTTCCCAACACCAGGGGAAACCGTAACCGGGCAAGGCTATCAGGTTGCTTTTGGCGGTAAAGGCGCTAATCAGGCGGTTGCCGCAGGGCGCAGTGGCGCAGATATCACCTTTATTGCCTGTGTGGGTGATGACGATACCGGTAAGAAAGTCTGCCAGCAGTTAGCCAGCGACAACATCGATATTTCAGCCATCAGCACTATTCCTGATGCGACCACTGGCGTGGCACTCATCTTTGTTAACAGTGCCGGCGAGAATGTGATTGGTATTCATGCCGGAGCGAATGCGGCCTTAACGCCTGCTCTGGTAAATGAGCAACAACAAAAAATCAGTGAAGCATCTGTCCTGTTAATGCAACTGGAGTCCCCGCTGGAAAGCGTACTGGCTGCGGCAAAAATAGCGCATCAGCATCAAACTAAAGTTATCCTCAATCCAGCACCGGCTTATCCGTTATCTGATGAGTTACTGGCGCTGCTGTATATGATAACGCCGAATGAAACCGAAGCTGAAAAGCTGACCGGTGTACGTGTTGAAAATGATGAAGATGCGGCAAAAGCTGCCGGTGTTTTACATGACAAAGGTATCGAGATTGTCATTATTACCCTGGGTAGTCGTGGCGTATGGTTAAGTGAAAAAGGTGTAGGTCAGCTGGTTCCAGGCTTCCGGGTCAAAGCTATCGACACTATTGCTGCCGGAGATACCTTTAATGGTGCTCTGGTAACCGCATTACTGGAAGATAAACCGATGAATGAAGCTGTTCGCTTTGCTCATGCTGCTGCCGCGATCGCGGTAACACGTAAGGGTGCACAGCCTTCAGTTCCATGGCGTCATGAAATTGATGAGTTTTTAGAACAACAGGGGTAAGTAAACAGTGGCCACCATGAAGGATGTCGCTCGCTTAGCGAGTGTTTCTACCTCAACCGTCTCGCATGTGATTAACAACGATCGCTTTGTGAGTGAGGCCACGCGTAAGAAAGTTGATGATGCGATTAAAACGCTGAATTATGCCCCTTCAGCGTTGGCTCGCAGTCTTAAACTGAATCAAACCCATACTATTGGCATGTTGATTACTGCCAGTAGTAACCCCTTCTATTCCGAGCTGGTGCGCGGCGTGGAACGAAGCTGCTTTGAACGCGGTTATAGCCTGGTGCTATGCAATACCGAAGGCGATGAGCAGCGTATGAACAGTAACCTGGAAACGCTGCTGCAAAAACGCGTGGACGGGTTACTGCTACTCAGTACTGAATCCCATCACCCTTCCATTGAAATCATGAATCGTTATCCCGGCGTACCCACCGTGATGATGGACTGGTCACCTTTCGACGGCGGCGATGTGATTCAAGATAATTCATTGCTGGGGGGGGAAATTGCCACTCAGTATCTGATTGATAAAGGCTATACCCGCATTGCCTGTATCGGTGGTCCGGTGGATAAAAGCCCTTCCTGTATGCGTCTTGATGGCTACCGGAAAGCAATGCAAAACGCCGGACTCCCTATTCTTCCCGGATATGA
Source organism: Klebsiella sp. BIGb0407 (assembly GCF_024807845.1). GTDB lineage: Bacteria > Pseudomonadota > Gammaproteobacteria > Enterobacterales > Enterobacteriaceae > JGM124. Next base: position 3,128 of record NZ_JANUEQ010000005.1, on the reverse strand, counting down.
AGTTATCGGTGATTTTGAATTTCATGGTGGATATGAAGCCATGCTGAAATTGCTCTCACTGGAAACACCACCAGAAGCGGTATTTTCCAGTAATGATGCCATGGCAGTCGGTATCTATCAGGCGTTATATCAGTCATCTCTGACGGTTCCGAAGGATATGGCGGTGGTGGGTTATGATGATATTGAACTGGCGCGCTATATGACGCCACCTCTGACTACCATTCACCAGCCTAAAGATGAATTAGGTGAGCTGGCGGTTGATGTCTTGATTAAGCGAATGGCGCAACCAGATTTAGCCCAGCAGTGTTTACAGCTAACGCCAAAACTGATTGCGCGTGGGTCGGTTTAAGGCTTGTGCCTGTCCTTAATTAAATGACGACCATCTTTCGGGCGCAGAGCCAGGAATACCAGAGAAGAGAGCAGTGTCACTCCCCCCATACTGAGGAAGGTGTAGTGGAATTGCTCTACGGTATTCAGGCTTTCATTACCTTTATAAGCCAGCAGTACGGCGGCGCTGACGGCAACACCAAAGCTAATTGACAGCTGTTGCGTCACGGCCAGCACGCTATTACCGCTGCTGGCATGTTCATCACTCAGATCGGCAAGCGTAATGGTGTTCATTGCGGTGAACTGCGTCGACATCGCCATACCCAGTACAAATAGCGGCAGTACCAATAACCACAGCGCATTGCCAGGTGATTGCAGAGAGAACTGAGCAATCATAATGCCGAGTAACACCGTAATACTGAACAATGTTTTCCGATAGCCAAACTGACGCAGTACTCTCGTGACGGTCGATTTTGCCACCAGAGCGCCTAATGCTGTCGGCACCATCATACAGCCTGCAATTAAGGCACTATAACCAAACCCTACCTGCAACATGAGAGGCATTAAGAAGGGAACGCAGCCTGTACCCAGACGTGATGTCACATTACCCACTATACCCACCGAAAAAGTCCGTGTTTTAAATAGCGGCAGTGGGATCAGGGGAGATGTAGCATGGCGGGCATGATAGACATAACCCAGTATCAGTAAAATACCGCCGATCATGACTAGCACGCCAATGTAAGACTCGATGACATGTTCCCCGAATAATTCCAGGCCACAGGAAATCAGTACCAGGCCAATACCAAACAGTAAGAAACCACGCATATCAAACTTCTTAATTGGCGTAGTGAAGTTCGGCATGTACTTACGGGCGTAAATTAAGCCAAAAATACCAATCGGAATATTAATTAAGAAAATCCAGTGCCAGCTTGCCCATGTCACCAGAATTCCACCTAACAGAGGCCCGACGACCGGACCTACAAGTCCCGGGATAGTGACAAAGTTAAGTATCGGTAGCAGTTCACTGCGCGGATAGGCACGGAGTAAAGCCAGGCGGGCGACGGGCATCATCATGGCGCCACCAACACCCTGGATGATACGAAAGATAACCAGCTGGTTTAACGATCCCGAAAGCGCACAGGCAAGCGATCCGAAAGTGAAGAGTGATACGGCAATAATAAAGATACGCCGGGTACCAAATCTGTCGGCCAGCCAGCCACTAACGGGAATAAGCATAGCGACGGTCAGGGTATAGCTAATAATCGCTGACTGCATTGCCAGCGGGGAGCGGTTCAGGCTGCGGGCGATATCCGGAAGTGCGGTATTAAGGATAGTGGCGTCCAGTGCTTGCATAAAGAAGGCCATTGCCGCTATCCAGGGGAGTCCGGCCATACTGCGCGTGCTTTTAGTCATTATTTTCCTGATAGTTAAATGAGCCTGTATTGCTAATGAGACGTGGGTTCATTTAATAGTGCCACACAGGCAGCAAATGCTGCCCCGCTATCTCGCTGGCAGATGGCATCAACAATTGCCTGATGCAATTCAAGCTTAACCACTTTGTTATCGGTGATGGCTGTGAAGTAGTTGTGGTAGACAGGGCGGAATAAATTCGCAAAAGAGGTCATGAAGACGTTACCGCTCATCTCATAGACCAGCTCATGATAAGCCATATCTATTTCTATCCAGTAATCTTTGTCGAAGGTATCCTGCAGGGAAACCATTTCTTTCATTATAGAGAGCAGTTTTTGCTGCTGTATCTCGTCACTATGGATGGCTGCTAATGCACAAGCTTGTGGTTCGATGCTATGACGCATAATAATGAAGTCATCAACAATAAAGTCTAAGTTATCCTTTGTCATCCACCAGGCGAGTAACTCTTTATCCAGGAAGTTCCATTGTGCCCGCGGCATAACCCGAGTACCGATCCTTGGGCGGGGCAATAGCATTCCTTTTGCCGTTAAGGTTTTCACTGCTTCACGTACAGCAGTGCGGCTGACGTTGAATAAAGCGCCTAGCTCCATTTCACCAGGCAGAATGCTGCCAACCGGGTATTCGCCCTTCAATATACGCTGTGCGAGTTTCTCTGCCAGAATATAAGAAAGGTTTTTCTGGGCAGCGAGCTGCTGTGTAGATAAAGACATAAACACATCCTTTGGCAAATTTTCACTAACCAGTATGACATTGCCTGTCAATCTTGGGTGATTTTTACCCCAAATCCGGTGGGATTGATTGATATTCCCGCACATTGCTAAAAAATAACGCAGTCAGCAAATTAATTGAAATTAGGGGTTGTCAGGCCCGAAGAAATCCCTATAATGCGCATCCACTGACACGGAACAACGGTTACAAACCACCGAGTCAGTCGAAGGAAAGCGAAAATAAGCGCTTGACTTTGAAAGAGGAAAGCGTAGTATACGCCTCCTCGAGTTAGCAAGCTAAGGCAAGCAACTCACTGCTCTTTAACAATTTATCAGACAATCTGTGTGGGCACTCGCAAGATTGATATCTAAAGCACCTTCGGGTGCAGAACCTTCGGGTTCACAAAAAATATCAAGTCTTGAAGAGTGAACACTAGTTTTATAAACAGTATGAATTCTTTGAGCATCAAACACTTTTAAATTGAAGAGTTTGATCATGGCTCAGATTGAACGCTGGCGGCAGGCCTAACACATGCAAGTCGAGCGGTAGCACAGGGAGCTTGCTCCTGGGTGACGAGCGGCGGACGGGTGAGTAATGTCTGGGAAACTGCCTGATGGAGGGGGATAACTACTGGAAACGGTAGCTAATACCGCATAACGTCG
>NZ_JANUEQ010000004.1 GCF_024807845.1 Klebsiella sp. BIGb0407 | reverse complement strand
ACGTTGATAGGCTGGGTGTGTAAGTGCAGCGATGCATTGAGCTAACCAGTACTAATGACCCGTGAGGCTTAACCTTACAACACCGAAGGTGTTTTTAGACAGAATTTGAGAGATTTTCAGCTTAGTTTACAGATTTAGTTTTGTTGTTCACAGAACAGCAGAGCATACAAGATTTGCCTGGCGGCTTTAGCGCGGTGGTCCCACCTGACCCCATGCCGAACTCAGAAGTGAAACGCCGTAGCGCCGATGGTAGTGTGGGGTCTCCCCATGCGAGAGTAGGGAACTGCCAGGCATCAAATTAAGCAGTGAACCGGAGTACAGTCCGGTAGTTGTAAAGTAATTCGGTGGAGCGGTAGTTCAGTCGGTTAGAATACCTGCCTGTCACGCAGGGGGTCGCGGGTTCGAGTCCCGTCCGTTCCGCCACCTATTTAAGCCCTGAGTCATAGACTCAGGGCTTTTTTGCATTTCTTCACTGGGAATCATTATTATTGCTTTCAAAGCAAAAGTATCCTGCATTTATCGACCTTTTTGTGTAGAACTCTTTTCGTCATAATTCGCCTCGTACAGAAAACTCCCCTTAATGAGGTAAAAAATGACTCTTCCCGTATTCGGCCTTGGTACATTTCGCTTGCAAGATGACGTGGTTATCACATCGGTAAAAACAGCGCTGGAGCTGGGTTATCGAGCTATTGATACCGCACAAATTTACGGTAATGAAGCCGCTATCGGCCAGGCGCTGGTAGAAAGTAATATCAAACGTTCCGAGCTATTTATTACCACCAAAATCTGGACTGAAAATCTCGGTAAAGATAAGTTGTTACCTTCTTTGCAAGCCAGTCTTGAAAAGTTAAAAACAGATTATGTCGATTTAACGTTAATCCACTGGCCATCACCAGAGAATGCCGTGCCGGTGGCTGAGTTTATGCAGGCCTTGCTGGCAGCAAAAGAAGCAGGCTTAACGCGCCAGATTGGTATTTCTAATTTTACGATAGAACTGATGCAGCAGGCGATTGATGCGGTAGGGGCTGAAAATATTGCAACTAACCAGATAGAGCTTTCCCCGTATCTGCAAAACAGCACTGTGGTTGAATGGGCCAGACAGCATAATATTCATATCACGTCATATATGACACTGGCTTATGGTAAAGCACTGAACGATGAAACTATCAACAATATTGCAAGGAAGCATAATGCTACTCCTGCACAGGTGATTCTGGCCTGGGCAATGGCACTTGGCTATGCCGTTATCCCTTCATCAACTCAACGCGCTAATCTGGAAAGTAACCTGCAAGCGCTGGAGTTAAAACTGGATGCAGAGGATATGCGGGCTATTGCAGCTCTTGAAAAAAACGATCGCTTGGTTTCTCCGGAAGGCCTGGCCCCTGACTGGGATAATTAATCAGCAAAGCACATGATGTAAAAAAGGAACAAGAGTTCCTTTTTTGCTGATTACTTTCCTGGAGATTGTAGCTGTTCACTGACAAAGTCAACAAATGCTCTGATACGTGTACTCACAGCCCGATCGCTGTAATAAACGGCACTTAACGGCATCTCTACCGGCAGACGCTGCCCGGCAAATAGCTCCACCAGCTCACCACTCTCAAGTTCTCTGTCTATCATAAAATCTGATAAACAGGTTATGCCATTTCCCTGCAAGCAAAGCTGCTTTAAGGTTTCTCCGCTGTTGGAAGAAATGCCCGGTTCTATCTCAATTAATTGCCCATCAGGTAATGCAACAGGCCACTGATTCAAGGATGAAGGTTCGGTAAATCCAAGGCAAATATGGTTTTTCAGATCCATGATTGTTGTTGGCGTACCGTATTCCGCCAGGTAGCCTGGTGTTGCAATCAACTTTCGATAACTGATTCGTAGCGGACGAGCGCGTAAGCTGGAGTCGGTTAAATGGCCGGCCCGAATAGCGACATCCACTTTTCTTTCAATTAAGTTGATGAAATTTTCTGAGGATACCAGAGAGAGAATGATATCGGGATACCGCTCTCTGAAAGGTTTTACCAGGGGCATTAACAGATGTAGTAGTACCGGAGTCGCTGCATCAATACGCAGTAACCCACGAGGTGTATTTTTGCTTTCCGTTAACTCATTTTCTGCCGCTGCCATCGCCTGCAATATTTGCTGCACATTACGAAAATAGCGACTTCCTTCCTCAGTCAGACTGAGCTGGCGCGTCGTACGATTTAACAGACTGACACCTAATTTCATTTCCAGTCGCTTCACTGCCCGGCTGACTGCTGAGTTAGCCTGGTTTAGCTGTTCGGCTGCCCGACTAAAACTCCCGCTTTCTACCACCGCTACAAAAATAATTAACTCTTCTGTTGTCGCTTTCATTATTGCTCCGTGAGCAAAATTATATTGAGATTTTGCATATTTTTGTTATTTAATCACCAAGCCATACTGCCTGTCATCAAATGACACTTGTTATGGAGAAAATTATGCCTCTGGCTCTACTGGCACTGACAATCAGTGCATTCGCTATCGGGACCACCGAGTTTGTTCTGGTGGGGCTAATACCCACTATTGCCGATCAGTTAGCTATTTCGGTACCTTCTGCCGGATTACTGGTTTCTATCTATGCTCTTGGCGTAGCGATTGGCGCACCGGTGCTGACGGCTTTAACGGGAAAACTGGCGCGTAAGAAATTACTGGTCGCTTTAATGGTACTCTTTACTATTGGTAACCTTCTTGCCTGGTTAGCGCCGAATTACCAGACATTGGTTATTGCTCGTTTACTGACTGGGCTTGCTCACGGTGTCTTTTTCTCCATTGGCTCTACTATTGCGGCAAGCCTGGTTCCGAAAGAGAAAGCGGCCTCAGCCATTGCGATTATGTTTGGCGGACTGACGGTGGCGCTGGTAACCGGTGTTCCTTTAGGTACCTTTATCGGACAGCAGTTTGGCTGGAGAGAAACTTTCCTGGTGGTTTCTGCCATCAGCGTTATCGCTCTGATCAGTAGCATGATCCTTATTCCCAAAGAGATCCCAAGTCGTGCAGTGTCGGGCATTAAAGAGCAGCTGCAAGTCCTGACCCATCCACGGTTACTTCTTATTTATCTTATAACCGCCTTGGGTTATGGCGGCGTCTTTACCGCTTTTACGTTTCTTGCGCCGATGATGCAGGACTTAGCCGGTTTCTCGGCATCATCAGTCAGCTGGATCTTGTTAGGATATGGCGTTGCGGTAGCTATTGGTAATATCTGGGGTGGAAAGCTTGCTGATAAAAAAGGGGCTGTTCCAGCGCTCACATTTATTTTCACTGCATTAGCTGTGCTGCTATTACTTTTACAGTTCACCGTGCATTCTTCTGTTCCTGCATTACTGACGGTACTGGTAATGGGCGTCTTTGCCTTCGGTAATGTCCCTGGGCTGCAGGTTTATGTAATGCAAAAAGCAGAGCTTTATACACCTAATGCGGTGGATGTGGCTTCAGGCCTGAATATTGCTGCATTTAACATTGGGATAGCTGTTGGTTCCGTCATTGGTGGTCAGACTGTACAACATATTGGCCTGGCTCAGACTCCTTGGGTTGGCGCAGTTATTGTCTCGCTAGCCGTTGTGCTGATTATTCTGAGCGGTAAACTGGATAAGCGGTCGCGTTAGATACATGATTTATACCTTATCCAAGCAATGCTTTTATCATGTTAATTGAAAATTTAGGCTAGAATCCCTATAACTAAAATAGTTCTGACATTTTTAGATATATTCGGTGATAGGGGTTATCAGTTAAACGTGCATAAAAAAATGTATTCCATGCGGTACACCGCTGGTCAGCCAGCAAAGCGAATCCTGGCATCAGGTTCATTTTCTGCTCTCAGTGATGCATTACCAGCCGGCTCGCCTTTACCCGGTGCTGATAAGCTACGTATATTAGTATGGAATATTTTTAAGCAACAGCGCTCCGACTGGTTATCCGTGCTCAAAACTTTCAGTAAAGATGCACAGCTGGTCTTATTGCAAGAAGCGCAAACCACGCCTGAACTGGTGGGGTTTGCCACACAAAACTATCTCGGGGCCGATCAGGTTCCCGCATTGGTTCTGCCGCAGCATCCTTCGGGTGTGATGACCCTGTCCGCCACACATCCGGTATTTTGTTATCCCCTGCGCGAACGCGAACCTATTTTGCGTCTGGCGAAGTCAGCGTTAGTCACCGTTTATCCATTATTTGATGGGCGGTTGCTGATGGTTATCAATATTCATGCGATAAATTTTAGCCTTGGGGTTGATGTCTATGGTAAACAGCTGGCACCCATTGGTGAGCAAATTGCACACCACAGTGGGCCGGTGATTATGGCGGGTGATTTTAATGCCTGGAGCCGCCAGCGTATGAATGCACTCTATCGATTTGCCCGTGAAATGACTTTGCGGCAAGTCCGTTTTATTGATGACCATCGTAGCCGTGCTTTTGGTAAACCACTCGATTTCGTATTTTATCGGGGGCTTAAAGTGGCCGAGGCTTCTGTTCTGGTGACAAAAGCATCAGATCATAACCCGCTGCTCGTTGAGTTTTACCCCGGCATGTCTTAGCTAACGTCTGTCGCGGCGGCCTCTCTTTTCTTAATCGCAAGGATATGACCATGGCAATTCAGTCCCATCACGACAAAGTGAATCAGCAATTTAGCTCCCAAGCCAGCGCTTATCTTAGCAGCAGTGTCCATGCCTCGGGACGTGACCTCGAGCGTCTCAGCGCACGTCTGAGTGATTTTCAGAATGCTTCCGTACTGGATATGGGATGCGGGGCAGGGCATGCCAGTTTTATTGCTGCGGCAAAAGTAAAAAATGTCGTTGCATATGACTTGTCCAGCCAGATGCTTAAGGTCGTCGCTGAGACTGCGCAAACGCGGGGAATTACCAATCTGACAACGTCTCTGGGCTACGCAGAAGCGCTTCCCTTTGAAGAGGCAACGTTCGATGTCGTTATCAGTCGTTATTCCGCACATCACTGGCATGATGTCGGTCAGGCTCTACGTGAAGTAAAGCGCGTATTGAAACCCGGCGGAACGGTTATTTTTATGGATGTGCTGTCACCCGGATACCCGGTGCTGGATATCTGGTTACAAACCATAGAGGCCTTACGTGATACCTCTCACGTGCGTAATTACGCCAGCGGTGAGTGGTTACGACTGTTTAATGAAGCGGGGCTGATGATTCACTATGTTAACTGCGACAAGCTGAATCTGGAGTTTACGAGCTGGATTGCCAGAATGCGTACACCGATTGTGTTGTCAGATGCGATTCGCGCCTATCAAAAAAGCGCTTCAGATGAGGTTAAACATTATTTCGAGTTGCAGCGTGATGGATCTTTTACCAGCGACACTATCATGCTGGAAGCAAGTAAAGCTTAAATAAAAAAGGCACCTGGTGCAGGTGCCTTTCTTTTGTTTTTAACTGGCAGGTTTTCTACCATTTTTAACAAACAACGTTAGCTGATCGCCTGGCTTAAGCAAGTCTTTGCCGTTGTTCCAGCGCAGCACGTCTTTGGTGTTTAAACCATGACGTCTGGCAATGCTTGATAATGAATCACCCTTACGCACTTTATAAGTGATGCTATTGTTAGCCGCAAGACGCGTACTGGTATTAGTCACAGTTGCACGACTATTACCACTTTCAAGCTTCAGCGTCTGACCCACTTTTAACCGTGCATTAGGCAGCTTGTTCCAGGCTTGCAACGATTTACTGCTTACGCCATGGCGTGAGGCAATCGTCGACAAAGTATCACCAGAGCGAACCTTGTAAACCTTGCTTGCGACAGTACTGACACCACTACTGCTCTCTGCTTCTCTGGATACCGGTGCTACAGGAATATCACCAGAGGCAAGAGAGGTACGTAATTGCTGTGCGTGCTGTTTTGGCACCATCACATACTGTTGGTTGCTCTGACCCACGGTGGCATTTTTAACCCCCGCATTGAAGGTCTTAAGCTTGTTCAGTGACATACCTGTCACTTCTGCAATCTGTGCCAGCTTAACCGGATCATTAACCTCAACACGCGCCAGAGCTCGGTTTTCATCCGTCGATGGTAAACGAACACCATATCTTTTGCTGTTTTTGAGGATGTCACTCAGTGCCAGCATTTTGGGGATATAGAGCTTGGTCTCTTGCGGTAAAGGAAGTGACCAGAAATCTGTTGGTTTACCCTGGGCTTTATTTGTTTTAATCGCGTTCATAACGCGACCTTCGCCGCTATTAAACGCCGCGACGGTTAACAGCCAGTCACCATCAAACATTTTATTCAGACGCTGCATCATATCCAGTGCAGCAGTGGTCGACGCGACTATATCGCGACGCCCGTCGTAAGCCTGTGTTTGTTTCAGCCCGTAGTTGCGCCCCGTGCTTGGAATTATCTGCCAAATGCCAGCGGCATTTGCGCTAGACGTCGCATGGGGATCAAAAGCGCTCTCCACTATGGGTAGTAGTACCAGTTCCATTGGCAAGTTGCGTTGCTTAACTTGTCCGGCAATCCAGTACATGTACGGCTCAGCCCGTAATGATACATCGTGGAGATAGCTCTTATTACTCAGGTACTTCTTTTTCTGTTCGCGTATCCGGATGTTATCCGGTATTTCCATCTCTAACTGGTCGCCAATCGTGCTCCACAGGTTATCATCTTGCGCAAGAAAACTTCCGTCATCCATCCATCGCGAATAGGCCTCTCGGCCCGTAGATTTACCTGCTTCACCCTGACTACCAGTAGACATACTCTGGGCATGCTGCAGAATGCGGGCATCATTTTTATTAGCGCCCTGGCACCCAACCAGCAAGACAGAGGCGAGTAGTATCGCTTTTGCCTTCATATATGTGTCTAAGGTTGCTTAAAAGACGAGCGATAATACCGTCGACCGCCCGGCAACACAACCAAAATATTTAGAAGGTATCTTTTTTCGCCCTTAACCAGGCAAAAATTTTATTAGGTTGTTGAAATAAGATGTCTTTTTTTGCTTTTCTTTGTAAATCAGGATCTTCGGTACGTAAGAAAACATTCACCAAACGCTCTTTTGCCAGTGTTGAGGGTAAAGTAGGCTTGTTTTCAGCACGTAAGGCCTTAACTTCTTTATAAAATCTATTTATGTGCTCATCCTCTGGTAACAAGCTTAACGCAAACGTAACATTTGATTCAGTATACTCATGAGCGCAGCAAATTATGGTCTCAGGGGGGAGTTGGTTAATACGTTGAAAAGATTCATACATTTGATCGGGTGTGCCCTCAAAAAGACGACCACAACCTGCTGAAAACAGCGTGTCACCGCAGAATAACCAGGGAAAAGAAAAATAGCTGACATGCCCAAGGGTATGACCCGGTGTTGCCATTACACTGAAGTCATGACCGAGTAACTGGAGGTTATCGCCATCCTTAACTATCTGAGTCAGGCCGGGAATTTTAATCTCTGCCGGGCCATAAATCGCAAGCTCAGGGTAGCTTTCTTTCAACTGCTGAACACCGCCAACGTGGTCCCGATGATGATGTGTCAGTAATATGGCCACGGGTTGCCATTGATGTTGCGCGATAGCACTCAGAACGGGAGCCGCTTCACCCGGGTCAACAATCACACATTTATCCTCTTCATCAGAGAGTACCCAGATGTAGTTATCCTGAAAGGCGGAAATACTGGTAAGCTTCATGAATCGTTCTCTCTTTAACCACTCGATAGTAAGGTATGGATGAAACCAGCAAGAATCACAGGCCATCTCACTGCTCCAACTCAGTGGGAGACATTGCCCTGGGGGCGACAGTCAAAACTGGCGCTGGAACAGGAGCTACACCCATGGTTGGGCAAAATCTTTGGTTTTCATCTGCTGAAAATCGGTAACCTGAGCACAGAAATCAATACTGGAGACTGCGCCATTTCACACCAGGTTAATATTGCGCAACAAGGCGATAATCTGCAAGTTCAAGCCAACCCGCTGTATTTGCCGTTTGCCGAAAAATCGGTTGATGCGTGCTTGTTAGCCCACACGCTAAACTGGTGTGCAGATCCCCATCGCTTATTGCGCGAGGCTGACCGCGTATTGATTGATGATGGCTGGTTAATCATCAGTAGTTATAATCCGATAAGCGTGGCAGGGGCAGGCAAACTGGTTCCTTTTTTACGTAAACGGCCACCCTTTAATAGCCGCATGTTTACCTCAATGCGATTACTTGACTGGCTATCGCTGCTGAACTTTGAAGTGATGTATCGTCGTGGGTTTCAGGTTTTACCCTGGCATCAACAGGGCGGAAAAATGTTGAGTACCCATTTTCCCGCCCTGGGAACGATGCAGGTGATAGTTGCCCGTAAACGGACGCTTCCCCTGACACTTAACCCACTTAAAAGCCGCCAAAAAAAGAAACCGATCCACTCTGCTGTCGGAGCGACCAAACAATATCGGGAAAGTATCAAGGTGCCGAAGCATCAGGCTGATAGCCGACATCCTGGCGATCGGGCTTAGACGCGGCATTACGTGCCAGCTCGTCACAACGCTCATTTTCAGGATGACCGGCATGGCCTTTGACCCACAGCCACTCAATTTCATGGTGGCTCAGGGCTGCATCAAGCCGCTTCCATAAATCGACGTTTTTGACGGGCTTTTTATCAGCGGTTTTCCAGCCGCGTTTTTTCCAGTTATGGATCCACTGGGTAATCCCCTGGCGGACATACTGGCTATCGGTACTGAGAACCACATCGCAAGGTTCGATAAGACCTTCAAGCGCGGCAATCGCGGCCATCATTTCCATACGATTATTGGTGGTTAAATAAAAGCCTTCGCTGTAGATTTTTTCATGCTGTTTATAGCGTAAAATCGCACCATAGCCACCGGGCCCTGGATTACCAAGACAGGACCCGTCGGTGAATATTTCTACCTTCTTTCGCATTGCTGGAAGACTTCCTGTGAGTAAAAAACCAAGTCTGACACAAATAATCTGTCTTACCCAGCAATAGTCGCCATCTGGCTATTTGGAAGGCCTTCAGCTGAGTCGGGTCATCAAGACATACTGAACAGCTTTGGCATGCTGGCGCGCTCACAGGACTGGTTTAATCGACGTTGTGCCGTCCGGACATTTTCTTTCCAGTGTTCATCTTGCGCCCACATCTCAATGACCAGTGGAACCACACAGTTTATTTTCTTCAATGTTTCGAAAATAGCATCAAAATTAACCTGACCTTCACCGATGATCAAATCCCTGAATTGGCCCTTACTGTCAGCCGTCACTTTTAATGTATCTTTAATATGAATCTGCGAAATATGCGGCTGGCTCAGCGCTAATTCAGTACAAACGTCATAATTCCAGCCAGAGATATTCCCTACATCAGGGTAAGCCGTAAAATAAGGGGAGTTCACAGCACGGTTAAGAACCTCAAATTTACTCAGTGAGTTTAAATAATCGGTATCCATGATTTCAACGGCCAGCATCACACTGGATTTCTCTGCCATTTTAGCGGCGAGGATCATCCCTTCAATAAAACGAAGATGGGTTTCTTCATTTGCGGGTTCATAATAGACATCATACCCTGCTAACTGAATAGTTCGGATACCCAGTTTATACGCAAGGGTGATCGCTTTTTTCATATGGACAGCGGCCTGCTGGCGAATCGCAGGGTCTGTAGAACCAAATGGAAAGCGGCGATGGGCACTCAGACACATTGAATGCAACGGAATACCCTGCTGCTCACATAAGCGACGCAGACCATAAATAGTGTCATCGTCCCAGTCCAAACGCGCGAGCCGCTCGTCTGATTCATCAACAGATATTTCCAAAAAATCAAAACCCAATGCTTTGGTATGCATCAACTTTTGTTCCCAGGTCAAATCATTAGGGAGCGCTTTCTCATAAAGACCAACTAATCGATGTTGCTGAAATTGATACATACCGCCCCCTTATTTCCAGTAATGATTAATTTGCACGCGCAAATCTTCGGCAGCTTGCTTGCCCTGCTCACCAGCAAGTGCCCGACCAGCAATAAAGGCCTTCGCTTTAATACCGGCAAAGAGCTTAATATCTTCAGGAACAATACCGCCGGTAATCGACAACTCTAGGCCTAAATCCGAGAGGCGGCGCATTTTTTCTATATCGGCGTCAGTCCAGCCAATACCGGCCAGTTCTGCATCACGAGAGCGATGATAGATAGCCTGGTGGATACCTAAGTCGACCCATTTCTGAGCATCTTCAAAAGTCCAGTTACCGTAGATTTCAATTTGAATTTCACGGTTAAATTCATCCGCTACTTTTTTACAAGCAGCAATGGTTGCAATATGAGCGGCAGCAGAAACGGTTAGCCAGTCGGCTCCGGCCTCAAATGCCATCTTCGATAAAATAGCCCCACCATCAGTTATTTTCATATCACAGACAAGAATATGAGAAGGGTATTTTTGGCGTAAAGTTGAAACCGCATTCATTCCATCAGCAAAGGCGAGAATAGTTCCTACTTCAATAATATCGACAAAAGAATGAACATTGTTTGCAACGGTGAGTGCTTTATCAAACTGAGTCTGATCTAAAGCAATTTGAATAAGTGGCTTTTTCATTGTTTTATCCTTTTATTTTTTCATATATTAAGTGAGCGATCCCATTCTGATTATTATCTGTAGTGCAGATAACATTGGCATATGATTTCACTGTTTCATCCGCATGATGCATAGCGATACCCAGCCCTGCATATTCCAGCATTGATATATCGTTATAATTATCGCCCGCAGCAATAACTTGCTCAGGCAGATAGCCTATACCAGAAATATATTCACGGAGGCGACTACCTTTAGTATTACCTTTAGCTGAAAAATCTATACGATTTGACCAAGACTGCTCGGCATTAAATGTTGTCTGCACCCAGCTATCATTTAAGAGCGAATCTAATTGGGTAATTTCACCCTCTACGACAAACTTCCAGATGAATTCCGTATTCTTTACTGTATCGCTAAATGATTTAATTCGATAAATCTTCGGCGGTTTAGATAAGTTTGACCTACCTGCCCATTCCTCCATTTTTTTCATATAAGCAACAGGTTGATACTCGGAGTAGACCATTGCATCTGTAATATACATTACCAGGTCAAGATTTTTTTGTTGTGCAAGGGCAATAAATAATAATGCATTATCTTTACTGATAGCAGTATGCGTAATAATGCTGTCGTTTTCATAATCATAAATATATGTGCCATTACAGCAAATAATGGGTGTGTCTAAACCTAACTCAGCATAATAAGGATAGGCTGCCGTATGATGACGTCCGGTAACAATAATAACATGCCAATGCTTGGCTGCTTCTTGAATGGCTTGTTTGACTTGTGGGTTAATTATCTGCTCATCTGTCAAAACGGTGCCATCAAGATCTAATGCCAGTACCTTATACATAGCAATCACCTTTGTCCGTAATAAGCGTTCTCGCCGTGTTTACGCAGATAATGCTTATCAGAAAGTGCGTGCTTCAGTTTAATTTCACTATTTAAACAACGTGTTGCTAATGCCATAGCTGCAACTTCTTCTAATACCACCGCATTATGTACTGCATCACTGGCATTTTTCCCCCATGAGAAGGGGGCATGCCCGGCAACAATAACGCTCGGCACTGCTATAGGGTCGATATGACGTTCAATGAATTCCTGAACAATCACTAAACCTGTATTTTTTTCATAATCATTGGCTATCTCTTGGTTAGAAAGTTGCCGGGTACAGGGAATATCGCCATAAAAATAGTCAGCATGGGTAGTGCCTAATGCGGGAATATCAAATCCAGCTTGCGCCCAAATGGTCGCATTACGTGAATGAGTGTGAACGATCCCGCCAATTTGAGGTATCGCTTTATATAACTCAATATGAGTTGATGTATCACTTGATGGATTTAACCGGCCATCAACGATATTCCCATCAAGATCCACGATGACAATATCTTCGGCACGCATATCATCATATTCCACACCCGAAGGTTTAATCGCGATAACCCCCTGATGACGATCGATTTCAGAAACATTTCCCCAAGTGAATGTCACTAAACCGTAGGCGGGTAACTTGAGATTTGCCTCCAGTACACGCTGTTTCAATTCTCTGAACATAATGGCTCCTTTTATTTCAGGCCAGCGCTTCATCAATCACGCGATAAACATCTTCTGCAGTCCGGCATTGACGCAGTTTATCGAGGTCAATACCGGTATCACTCTCTTCATCATCCAATACCTGGGTGACCTGCATAAGTCCTTCCATATGCTCATCAGAAGAGCTACCGGCCAGTGTTATCAGGACATCTACCGGTTCACTTTCACCGTCAAAGTAAACAGGCTCTGCGAGAGTGACGAGCGCAAAGGCTGTCTTCAGAACGCCATTTTCTGGTCTTGCGTGGGGTAGTGCTAAGTTAGGTGCGATACAAATATAGGGGCCCAGTTCTTTGACACTATTGATAATAGCGTCATGGTAATCAGGTAAAATCGCACCGGAACTCACTAACATATCGGTACCAATTTTAACGGCGTCATGCCAATTGCTGGCGGAAGCCTGAAGCTTGATAGATTTATTGTCGATCAGTGCTTGTTTAAAATTCATGGTTATTATTCCTCTTCTGTGGGATAGCGGCAGAGCCGCTAGCCACTGATTAATCTATGAAGTAACGTTATTTTATTTTGATGAAGTTTTTATCAATTATATCAATTAGTTCATCGCCAAAAGAGTTGGGGTTAAGCATGTTTTGCACGCCTAATACGAACTTACCTTCCCCAGGGGTCATCTCAGCAGAAAGATGTTTAGAGGAGACAATAATGTCTGTTGAGCCGAGCTTTGATTTGTAATCAGAGACCGCACAGGAGTCCATGACATGTGGAATGCCTTTTTTCTGGAGATAACTTCCTATTTTCATTTTCATCATCATCGATGACCCCTGCCCATTGCCACATACAGCAAGAATACTGACGGGTCTGGCATCACCTGCAACCTGGGTGACTTGTTCTGCAGATGCATTCTCTTCCATTGATACATTAGTAGCGGCATGAGCCTGGGCATCTTCTTCTGCGCGCAATTTTTTAGAGGCAAAGAACATGTACACAAACGACAGGGCAATAATGACGAAGATAAAATATTTGGAGAATGACAGACCCTGCATCACTGGCGGGAAGGCAATTGCCCAGTCGGCCATTCCCATCCAGCCGCTGAACTCGGTACCTTGTTGACTGAATAACGTAATAGCCCAGGCTGAGCCAAGAACTTCAATGATTCCCATGATAAAGCAAATTTTCATTACCGCTTTCCAGCCGCCGTAATGGTTAGCGAAAACCCCAATGGTTGCGTTGGAAAAGAACATCGGAATAAAGCCTGGAATTATCATAATGGGTGACTGGAATGCCAGCATGCCCAGCACTGCTGCGAATTGACCTAATGCTCCCCACATAAAGCCAAAGACCATAGCATTAGGGGAGAAAGCATAAATAGCCGCACAGTCGATAGCTAATACTGCATTTGGAATCACACGCTCTGAAATCCCTTTAAATGCTTCCGACAGTTCAGCGACAAACATTCTTACGCCAGTAACAATAATTTGAATGGCTACTGCGAATTTCAGACCGGTTTCCAGAATATAGATAGTCCAGTGGGTTTTACCGGCCATAGTCTGAAGATTAGTCAGGCCAAAGGAAAGCATGATGATGCCAAAGAAAACCGTCATGACAATGGCTGTTGCGGCGATGCTATCGTGAAAGATATGCAGCCATTTAGGGAGCTTAAGGTTATCTACGCTGTCTTCTTTGTTCCCTAATTTAGGGGCGACTTTTGTTGCAATCCAGGAGGCAAATTGCTGCTGGTGGCCGATAGAAAATCCCGCTCCTCCTGTCACCGACTCTGTCGGTTTAAACATGATATTTGACGAAATACTCCAGTACAGCGCCATCAGTATCGCTGAGTAAATCACGGTTTCCCACATGCCGCAGCCCAGTACAAAATAGAACACAGCAATCAAACCTGCTTGCTGGAACATAATGTGGCCTGTGAGCATTATGGTACGAATGCCTGTAATACGGCGGAATAAAACGAGGATAATATTAATGGCCAGGGCTAATAAAACCGTATATCCGACCCATGAGTAGTTATCCCCCATCGTTTCGATGGTCGCCATCATAGATGTGTAAGGGTCAATCACGGATCCGGTAAGACCGTGATATTCAGACATCTTTGCAATGACAGGTTTAAAGCTGGCAACTAATGTTTCAGCACCTACCTGCACCAGCATAAAACCCACGCAGGTTTTAATTGCACCCTTGATAATCGTTGTGCCATCACGACGGAGTAGCCAGTAACCGATTAAGGTAACTAAGCCCAACAATAATGGTGCCTTGGTCATTACCTGGCTGTAAAAAATATAGAATGAGTCATAAAAGAAATCCATATTCATACCCTTAATGAATTTGTTTTTATCATCGATCAATTCGACTTCTTTGGATTCTCTTACGAATGAGTCTCATTAAGTAAGCATTAAGACAACCAAAGTAATCATGGGGCGAAATCGTAATGGTCAAAAGAGATCATGATTTGCTTGGATATGATTATTTCAAGTTGTCTGATATTTGCCAGATAAAGACCACATTTTTGGTGTGTTGATCACATATTTTCTTAAAATTAGATATAAATCAATCGCTAATGAGGTTTTTTAGAGGGGGTGTATTTTTGATGAACAGTAAGTTGACAATTTCAAACTCGTCAAATAGAATCATTTTCAATCACAAAGAATCAAAAACAGTGCGCAAATGCATGTAAGTGATTATCAACAGGATAGAGGTTGAGACAAATATGAATGAAGTACAAAGACACCATAAAATACTCTCGCTGCTTAAACAGCATCAGGTGATTGATGTACTCAGTATCACCGATAAATTTAATGTCTCGCCTGCAACTGCCCGGCGGGACATCGCTAAGCTGGATGAACAGGGAAAACTTCGAAAAATTCGCAATGGTGCTGAAAGAATCGAAGAGATTAAAAGTAAATGGTCGCCACTAAACATTACTACAACCGATCATTATGATGAAAAATCGCGAATAGCTATACAGGCAGCACAACTTTGCTCCCCAGGCGAAAGTGCTGTTATTAACTGTGGCTCGACCGCATTTTTATTGGGCCAGCAGCTATGCAATACAAATATTCAAATAGTGACAAATTACTTCCCTCTGGCCGCCTATCTGATAGAAGAAGATCATGATGATGTCATCTTAATTGGCGGTCAGTACAATAAAGCGCAAAGTATTTTTTTAAATCCGGCATTGAATACTCTACTCGGCTATGCAGGAAACTGGATGTTTACCTCAGGAAAAGGGTTAACAGAAAAGGGACTCTACAAAACGGATATGTTAACGGCCGTTGCCGAGCAACAGATGCTTGACCAAATTGATAAACTTGTTGTCGTGGTTGACAGTTCTAAAGTGGGTTATCGAACCGGCATGCTATTTTGTCCGGTAACCAAGATAGATATTTTAGTTACCGGAAAGAATGCCGACCCCAATGTTATTAATGCGATAGAAAAACAAGGAACTCAAGTTATTCTCGTATAACGATATTCATATACCCGTCACACTTCAAGTTGCTTGGGTGTTGCCTGTGTCCAGACAGCCGAATCACATAGTTTGTCTATGCTCATCGCCTGTCTGAACTTGCCGCCTGGGAGCAACTCGAATTATTTTGGGTATAGATATGATTTGTTGAATTTAAAGATTTCATGGCTGAAATACCTTAATTAATCATTAAGGTATCAGGCTTCCTACATTTAAAATTCTATAAAGCAGGTATGAATATGAGTAAAGTGAATGAAGTTACCCGTGAATCATGGATTCTTAGCACTTTCCCTGAATGGGGTACTTGGTTAAATGAAGAAATTGAAAAAACAGTCGTTGAACCAAATACATTTTCAATGTGGTGGCTTGGTTGTACCGGTATTTGGCTAAAAAGTGCAGGCAATACTAATATATCTATCGATTTTTGGTGTGGAACGGGTAAAAAAACCCAAAAAAATGCGTTGATGAATAAACAGCACCAAATGATGCGTATGGGGGGAGTCGAAGCTCTACAGCCTAATTTACGCACTTCTATTTTCCCGCTTGATCCCTTTGCAATAAAAGAAATCGACGCGGTTTTAGCTTCACATGATCATGCGGATCATATTGATGTCAATGTTGCCGCTTCTGTTATTCAAAACTGCGGCGATCACGTTAAGTTTATTGGCCCGCAGGCCTGCGTCGATCTCTGGCTCAAATGGGGTGTTCCACAAGAGCGCTGTATTGTCGCAAAAGTGGGCGATATTATCGAGATAGGCGACATGAAAATTCGCGTACTTGACTCATTTGACCGCACAGCATTAGTCACCTTGCCAGCAGGTGTTTCCTCAACGGATAAAGATATTCTTGATGGTATGGATTCCCGCGCAGTGAACTATCTGATTGAAACTACCGGTGGTTCTGTTTATCACTCAGGTGACTCACACTACTCAAACTATTATGCAGCGCATGGCAATAGCTATGATATTGATGTCGCGCTCTTCTCGTTTGGCGAGAACCCGCGTGGCGTGACGGATAAAATGACATCCTCAGATATTTTACGTGCCGCTGAGTCTTTAGATTGCCAGACTGTGATTCCATTCCACCATGATATTTGGGCTAATTTCCAAAGCGACCCGCGTGAAATTGAAGTGCTGTGGAATATGAAAAAAGATCGCTTGCAGTATAAGTTTGCCCCTTTCTTCTGGCAGGTTGGTGGTAAATATACCTATCCGACAGATAAAAATCGTATGCATTACCAGCACTTCCGTGGCTTCAGCGACATATTTAAAAATGAACCCGAATTACCTTATAAAGCCTTCCTCTAAATTTAGGTCTGACGGCCTGAAATAAATTAACAGCACCTTAATAGTTTGATGAGTAACTATTAAGGTGCTGTTTTTATACATAATCATGAATTTTCACTTAGCCTGATAAGCAGGCATACCGGCAAAAAAAACCATTTGTAGCGGCTTTTCACCAGGCTTAGCGTTGTCTTCCTTCGACCCCCGCTGCAACAAGTACGCAATTGATTTTGGGTGTACACTTTCGCAAAAAAAAAGGAAAATACGGAAAGGTACTTTCTTTAACGCTGAAGTATGGGGGTTATTATTAACGAAATTGATGTTAACAGGGTGATAGTCCTCGATACCGAAACCACGGGTATGAACCAGCTTGGTGCCCACTACGAAGGACATCGCATTATAGAAATTGGCGCCGTTGAGGTCATCAACCGCCGTCTGACAGGAAATAACTTCCACGTTTATCTGAAACCCGATCGGCTGGTTGATCCAGAGGCCTTTGGCGTTCACGGTATTGCGGATGAGTTCCTGCTGGATAAACCGACTTTTGCCGAGATCTCTGACGCTTTCCTCGACTACATTCGCGGTGCCGAATTGGTCATCCATAATGCCTCGTTTGATATCGGCTTTATGGACTACGAGTTCAAGATGCTGAATCGGGGCATCGCGAAAACAGATACCTTCTGTAAAGTGACCGATAGCCTTGCGATGGCGCGGAAGATGTTTCCGGGCAAACGTAATAGCCTCGATGCACTCTGCTCGCGCTATGAGATAGATAATAGCAAGCGTACGCTGCACGGCGCATTACTCGATGCCCAGATCCTGTCCGACGTCTATCTGATGATGACCGGCGGCCAGACATCGCTGACCTTTTCTATGGAAGGGGATAGCCAGCAGCAAACCGATAATAGCGGTATCCAGCGCATTGTTCGTGGTGCGGGTGGATTGCGCGTTATTCCTGCCAGTGCAGAAGAGTGTCAGGCCCATGAATCACGTCTTGATTTAGTACAGAAGAAGGGCGGCAGCTGCTTGTGGCGTAGCTGATACTGATTAAATGCGTTAAAAAACAGCACTTAGACTATTTTTAACGCAAACGCACTTTTTTAGAAGAAAAATGATTGACGGTTTAAGAGGCTCATCGTAATATTCGCCTCGTTCCCGCAAGGGGACAATGTGGAGCGGTAGTTCAGTCGGTTAGAATACCTGCCTGTCACGCAGGGGGTCGCGGGTTCGAGTCCCGTCCGTTCCGCCACATTCGAGACCCACGCTTTGAAAGAAGCGTGGGTTTTTTGCTTTTGATGAGTCCATCAAAGTGCACGATGGAAAAAGGGGCTACCAGCAAACCGGTAACCCCTTCATAAAGGCGCTTGCGGCAATGACCGATCGCGCCAGAAGCCCTGAAAAGACGGGGTTTCCCCCACCTCCAGGTTGCTACTTACCGGATTCGTAGACCATGAAAGCCGCCACCTCCCTTTCTCCGTCTCTGTAGTGAATTTCGCAAAGCGATTTTCGTGTCAGATATGTGAATATCAGTAGTGTGAGACACACTATCAGTACGCACCAGATTAGGGTACTACGTGGACGTTTCATAGCCTTCTTCTCCTTGCGCAGAGCGCAGTAAGAGGCTATCCTGATGCTGTTCAGACATAGGGTGAGCCTCGTGGGTTAATGATAATTAACTACGGGGCTTTCTTCTTTCTGCCGCACAACAACGTTAACAAAACTCCTGCACGCTGTGAGACAGAAAGCCTCAAGCGCCATGCCCATTATATCCGTTTCAATACTTCCTATCAGGGTTCAGACTAGTAAATACGCGTTTTTCAACAATTTGAAAAACGCCAGCCGCAGAGTGAAAAAAAAGAGACTTAATCGATTAGAAAATATTATCTATTTTTCGTGTTTTTTTTCGGATGATCATTGTCGATAGTCGTTTTTTATAACTTATCTTTTTTTAAATAAATCAAAAAATATGATGGTGAATATAACGGGATAGAGTGAATTTCAATTGTTAATAAAAAACCGTTTCTCATCATGTTAAATGTTTGTGCAATCAATCACAGTTATATTGTTTCTTTTATTTTATCTTGCTGTTCATTATTCATGATGGGGTCGGCTTCGTTATGCCTGAAAATTTAATCATCAAACATATACTTTTTGTTTTGCTTTCTTTGGATCGCAAAATGAAAACTATGCTTGATGATTTATGCTGGTTTAACGCGGTTAATAGTCTCGCAGAAAGCGAAGCGGATGAAGCTGAATGCATGGATACACAAATGGCGAAACAGTGGTCTCAGCTGTGGGACTGCGCAGGTCAGACACTCTGTGCCAGTATTCGGCGGCCTTTCCATCACCAGCAGCACCTGTGCCCACATGTTCGGGATACCGGACTGAATTCTCGTAAACGTGAAGAACTGGTGTTCAGTTTTCGTAACTCTAACCTTTACCAGCTGTTAGTCTGCCGCCATGCGGGTGGTTCGGACAGCGAGAGCCAGTTTAAACATAAGCTATTTGCACAAAGCACAATGCGCGTTTTCGCCATTGTGCTTTTTTTATGGTCTGAATTTAAGAGGATGCATTATGTATATTGTTTGTGTTGCAGCATGTCCCACCGGCGTCGCGCATACCTATATGGCGGCTGAATCTCTGGAAATCACAGGAAAGCAGCGGGGCCATGAGGTGAAAGTAGAAACTCAGGGCAGTATGGGCGCTGAAAATGAAATAACCCCGGACGACCTGGCGCGTGCCGATGCGGTGATTATTGCCGCTGATGTCGCTATTAGCGGTAAAGAACGTTTTGACGGCATGATGAAACTTGAATGCAGCGTTTCCGATCCGATTAAGTTCGCTGATGCCGTGTTTGAAGCCGTCGAGAAGGAGATGTCAAATGGCTAAATTTCAGTCTGAAAACCAGCAGTCGGTAGGAATAGAAGTCAAAAACGCGATTATGACCGGCGTCTCCTGGATGCTGCCATTTATTATTGCCGGTGCGGTACTGATGGGGATCGCCCGTATTGGTGCATCATTCTATGGTATTGATAATATTTGGGATGCCAGTTACGAGCAGGCCGATACGATGGTTCGCTTGCTGCATAAATTTGACGGCTTTGGCGGGATGGCGCTTTCCCTGATGCTCCCGGTTGTTGCGGGCTATATTAGTTTCGCCCTCGCGAATAAGCCGGGTCTGGCTCCCGGTATGATAGGTGGCTTGCTGGCCGGAAGCCTCGGGACGGGTTTTCTGGGCGCGCTGGCAGCGGGTTTTGTCGCGGGCTATATTGTTCGTGCGCTAAACCGTTATGTCAAATTACCAAAATCACTGGCCTCTGCGGGGCCGATTTTTATCCTGCCGGTTGGGGGAACATTACTCACCTGCGTGGTGATGGCCTTTTTAATCGGTAGCCCGCTGGCTGCGCTAAACCACAGTATGGAAAGCTGGTTAATGTCGATGTCCGGGACTAACCGGATTCTGCTGGCCGCAGTGATTGGCGGCATGGTCGGTTTCGACTTGGGTGGCCCTATCAATAAAGCCGCGGTGACAACCGCAATGGCATTACTCGCCTCGGGTATTTACGCCCCGAATACTGCGGCTCAGGTGGCGATTATCATTCCGCCGATTGGTATTGGTGTCGCGACATTAATCTGGTCTTCACGTTTCCCTCTCTCCCTGCGCGAAGCCGGTAAAGCCTCAACTCTGATGGGACTCATCGGCGTTTCAGAGGGGGCGATTCCGTTTGCTCTGTCAAACCCCCGGCTGATTATTATTAACGTTATCGGATCTGCGGTGGGTGCTGCTATGGCAGTTGGATTGGGATCGATTAACCATGCGCCTATCTCTGGATTCTATGGCTGGCTGGCGGTCGAAAAATGGCCTGTTTATGTCCTGTCGATAGCCTGCGGCTCAGCAATTATTGCTTTTGGCTCACTGCTTATTTTCCGGGGAGAAACAGAAATTCCGGCGCTTAAAAAAGAAGTCAAGGCACCAAAATTTAAAGCGAGTCGTTAAATGTATCGCTGATACAGTTTAATTAATTCCCCCATGTTTTAGCGCAGGTAAATATCTGTGCGGGATACGCATGTCTGAATACAGGAATAAAGAAAATGAAAACTGTCCATTTAATTCAACATACCCATTGGGACAGGGAGTGGTATTTCACAGAAAATGATTCGCAGGTGCTGCTTTATTATTTTATGGCAGATCTTCTTAATCGCCTTGAAGCGGATGAATCATTAGGTCCATTTATACTGGATGGACAAACGGTAATGCTGGAAGACTATTTTCAGTTTGCGCCCGAAAACCGGGGGCGTATTCAGGCATTAGTGGCCAGGGGACGGTTACTGATAGGTCCCTGGTATACGCAGACTGATTTCCTGGTGGTAGGGGCCGAATCGATAACCCGTAATTTATTGCTGGGTCAGGCGGATTGCGACGAATTTGGCCCCCGGATGGCAGTGGGCTATGTCCCTGATTCATTTGGTCAGAGTGCCCAGCTCCCTATGTTCCTCAAGCAGTTTGCAATTGATAGCGCCGTGGTCTGGCGTGGCTGGTGCGAGTACGACACGCCTTATACCGAATTCCGCTGGCGCAGCCAGGATGGCAGCACGGTGACCACCAGCGTATTACCTCAGGGCTACGGCTTTGCGAAATGGCTGCCCACCGACGCGCATCAGGCATGGCCAGGACTGGCTACATTGCTGGAAAAGCAGGGGGCTTTCAGCCGCAGTTCGCAGCTATTGTTGCCAAACGGCAACGACCAGTCACCTTTTGAGTATGGCGTACCGGATATGCTGGATAATCTGAACGCCCGGCAAACTGAGTACCGTTTCGAGCGCAGCGACTTCACCCGTTATTTTGACTCGCTGGTAGATACGCCGCTGGACACCTTTGAAGGGGAATTATTAAGTCCGAAATATATGCGTGTGCATCGCGGTATTTTCTCAACGCGCATGGATATCAAACAGGCGAATGCCCGGCTGGAAGATTTTGTCAGTCGCCAGCTGGAGCCCCTGCTCAGTATCAACTGGATACTCGGGTTACCTTACCCTCAGCGCGTGGTCGAAAATATCTGGCGTGAGGCGATGAAATCACACGCTCACGACAGTATTGGCGGCTGTAACTCTGACAGAGTTAACGCCATCGTTAAGAACCGTCTACTGGCGGGCCAGGAAAAGGCGAACCAGCTTTATGAGCTGAATATGCAGATGCTGGCAAAGGGCATTCATGCTCAGCAGGATGGCAAAAAAATCATTATTTTTAATGCCCTTTCTGCAACACGCAACGGACTGGTTGCGTTGACGCTTTATCTGCCAGGGGAAACATTCCGTATCGTTGATGAGCAAGGACAGCCTTGTCGCTGGCAGATTTTGCAGGAAACGTCCCAGGATATGTCGGTGATTGTGCAGGAGCTTTCTAACAGTACAGAACCGGTATTTTACCGTAAATGTGAAATCTTGCTGGAAGTTTCGAGCCTGCAAGCCTGCGGCTATACCACTCTGTATTTACAGGAAGAAGGAAGCTCTGGTTTTCTCGCCCGGTCGTCGATGCTTCCGGTGCTGGAAAATTCGTGGCTGCGACTGACGCTGGAAGATGGGCAAGTGGTATTGCTCGATAAGCGCAGCGGTAAGCGCTGGAATAACCTGATCCAGCTGGTGGACGGCGGTGATGCGGGCGATACCTACAACTATTCTCCCCCGGAAGATGACTGGCGGGTAACGGGTGTATTGCACGATGCGCAGTGGCAACAGGGAACCCTGGCCGATACCCTGACCCTGAGCTGGTCAATAACCGCACCTCGTACCCTGGCTGACCGGAATAACCGCCACTGTAATGCCCGGCTTGATGTCAGCACGATCATTACGCTGGAGCACCAAAGCCCGGGGCTGGATATCAAAGTGTGTGTCAATAACACCCTGGAAGATCATCGTTTACAAATCGAGATCCCAGCTGAAGTATTGACTGATATTCACTTTGCCGATCAGCCATTCGGCCTGATCCAGCGTGATAACCGCCCGTCAACGCTTGAGGTCTGGCAGCAGGAGCAATGGAATGAGGCTCCCGCTTCGCTCTGGCCGATGCAAAGCCTGGTAATGATGCACGATGGTCAGCAAGGCATGAGCGTGGTGACCGACGGACTCCGGGAATATGAAATCCCGGCAGAACGTCCGTCGACCATCGCTATTACCCTGCTGCGTAGCGTTGGCTGGCTGGGAAGGGCGGGTATGCCCTGGCGGCCCGGGCGGGCATCAGGCATGGCGCTGGCTTCCCCTGAATCACAGATCCCCGGTGAGTTTCATACCCGTCTGGCACTGATCCCTTTACATGCGGGTGAAAGTGCTGACTTCTGGCAGCAGGTTGAGCGCTGGCGTACGCCAATAACAGGCTGGCTGGACTCTGGCTGGGCGCGTTTTAAAACCAATCCTCATCAACTGCAGTTCCCATCGAGTTACAGCCTGCTGCGCTGGGATACGCCGCTGCACTTTAGCACCCTGAAAAAGGCACAAGGGGAAGAGGCGCTTATTTTACGTGGCTGGAACCCAGGTTCGTATTCACAGGCAAATCATGCTCCAGAAATGGAGGCGATTATCAGTGAGGTCACCCTGGCGGAACGTCCGGTTTCTGAATCTCAATCAACGGTTCCTGTTTGCGCCCCCGTTTCGTGGCGTATAACACCATCGGCCAGAGGGTAATGCCATGCTAACCATCTCTTTTAACTGCCCGCTGGAGAATGGCCTGCATGCCAGACCCGCCAGCGCACTTGAACAGCGTGTAAACGAATTCAGGGCAAATATTCATATCCTGAACCTTCGTAATCAGCGTAAAGCCGATGCGCGTAGCGTTCTGGGGATGATTGGCACTGATATCCTGTATCAGGATCCCTGTGAACTGCTGCTCGAGGGAGAGGATGAGGCACAGGCCCATCAGGCATTATCCCGGTTTATCCATGAAGAGTTTGCCGGGTGCGATGAACCTGCCGCCAGTATAGCTCCGCAAATCTCAAGCCCGTTACCGGTCTATCTGAGCCTGACTAAGGCTGAAATTCTGCGTGGTACGGGTGTCAGTCTGGGGATCGCACAGGGTATTGCGCTACATATGGGCGCGCCGGATCTGTCAGAGCTGGCTGAACAGGAGGATGCCACAGCGTACGGTATTCGCTACCAGCAAATACAGACTGCGTTGCAGAAAGTTCGCCACGAGCTTCATGAAGAGTGGCGGCTGGCAAAAGGTGATGCTGCCGCAGTGTTACAGGCCCATAGCAAATTGCTGGCTGACAGCTTAATGGAAGAGGCATTACTGGCACAACGCCCCGCCCGTAATGCACTGGCGTCGTTGGCGCTGGCGCTGGATGAGTTGAGCCGCCCTTTGCGTGAGAGTCAAAGTGCTTATTTGCAGCAACGGGTGCTGGATTTACAGGACTTAGGACTGCGTCTTGCGGCACATCTGACCTCCCAGCAGCTAATGCCACAGACCGCGTTAGTACGGGATACCATCGTTGTCAGCCCGCAGCCGCTCACGCCGGGTCAGTTTCTGGCTCTGAGGGGGAGGTATCTGAAAGGCATCATTATGGGGGCGGGCGGGGAAACGTCGCATACGGTTATTCTCGCCCGTTCGTTCGGTATTCCTCTGTTAAGTATTGAAGCCGCAGAATCGGGACGGATTAATAGCGGCGAAACGTTATTGCTTGATACTCGCTATGGTGTGGCGGTGCTGTCGCCAGATGCTCTGGCAGAGAGCTGGTATCAGCTCGAGACCAGGAAACAGCATCGGCTTGCCGCACGTTTACAACCATTAACTCAACATCCGGGGCGTACCCGGGAGGGAATACCTGTGGCCGTATTGGCCAATATCGCGCTTGCTGCTGAAGCCGAAACAGTATTTGCTGCGGGAGCTGAAGGGATAGGGCTGTTTCGCACTGAAATGTTATTTTGTGAACGCTCAGCTCCTCCTGATGAAGAAGAGCAGTATCACGACTACCGGCTGGTACTGGAGCAGGCTGCAGGGCGTAAAGTCGTGATCCGCACCCTGGATATTGGCGGTGATAAGCCCTGCGATTATCTGGATATTCCCGAAGAGGAAAACCCGTTTCTGGGCTGGCGTGGTATTCGCTTATATCCGGCATTTATGAGTCTTTTCCGCACACAAATACGCGCCTTATTACGGGCAAGTAAGACCGGTCCGCTACACATTATGGCGCCGATGGTCACCACTCTTGAAGAAGTTAAATGGCTTCGGGAGCAATTTAACATTACCCAACAGCAGCTAAATAAAGAAGGCATTGCTACCGGAGACTGGTCGCTTGGCATCATGGCTGAAGTGCCGTCGGTGGTCTATTTTCTGGCTAAGGCCGCACCTTATATCGATTTTATCTCTATTGGCAGTAACGATCTTGTGCAATATTTCCTTGCCTGCGATCGGGGTAACGGCAAGGTGCGTCACCTCTATAACTACTTCGATCCTTCATTTTTACAACTGTTGCAGCAGATAACCGAGCAAGCACATCACGCGAAAATAGATATCAGCCTGTGCGGAGAGATGGGCGGTGATCCGGCAGCATTAACGCTATTGCTGGGGGCCGGATTACGTCAAATCAGTATGTCAGCCAGCCGGATAGCGCCAGTCAAAGCGCGTTTAGCCAGCTTATCCATTGAGGACAGCGAGCGGATACTGAATCAGGCTTTGCAGTGCGATAGCGCCGATGGCGTGGTTGTACAACAACTACAGCATTTATCAGCTGATATCTCAAAGCCGGTTTTTGATTCGTCATTGATTCTGCTTGATAGCCAGATAAGCACTAAGGCGGAGGTGATAAAAGTACTGACCGATAATCTGGAAGTCGAACAGCGAACCTTTTCCGGTGCCGAGGTAGAAAAAGCTATCTGGCAGCGCGAAGAAGTTTTCTCCACGGCGCTGGGGTTTGCGATTGCACTTCCCCATTGCAAATCTTCTGCCGTCTCCAGCAGTTCAGTGTCGGTGATGCGCCTGGCAGAGCCCCTGGCATGGAATGATGAAGTAGCCGTCTCGCTGGTGATTATGCTGACCGTTAGCGAACGGGAAAAAGGCGACCATATGAAAATATTCTCCAGACTTGCCCGTAAGCTGATGCATGTCGAATTTCGCCAGCAGTTAATGAGCGGTGGAGCACCGCAGCAGGTGGCTGAATTGCTTGAGCTGGAAATGGCGAGGTAGCGATAAAGGGGAGCGATAAAAAAGAGATAACGGCGAGTGCCGTTATCTCTGAATCTGACTATAAATTAAACGGGTCCGCATCCTGCCAGGCCGGGAAGGCTTCACGGTATTCCTGAAGGGTATGCAGAGACAGGGAGGCGTCCAGACGTGTGGCCTGATGCGCATCGGCGCTGGCCAGTACAATGCCCTGCGGGCTGATTATTTGACTGTCGCCGCGATAGTGGTGGCCATTGCCGTCACTGCCGACGCGGTTGCATCCTGCGACATAGGCCTGGTTTTCAATCGCACGTGCCTGCAATAAGGTCTGCCAGTGTAATGACCTTGGTGCAGGCCAGTTTGCGACATACAGGGCAAGGTCATAATCGTCACGGTTACGAGACCAGACCGGGAAGCGTAAATCGTAGCAAATCAGCGGTAAAATACGCCAGCCGCGCCACTCAATAATCACGCGTTCTTCACCCGCCTGATAATGATGATGCTCATCCGCCATACGGAATAAATGGCGTTTATCATAGCGATGCACTGTCCCGTCAGGCTGAACCAGTAAAAAACGATTAACCGGCCCGCGTTCAGTTTGTAAAGCGGCGCTACCGGCTACCATCGCCTGGGTTAGCTGGGCTTTCTGATGCATCCAGTCAATCACTTGTTCTTCGGGTAAAGACTGGAGCGCTGCTTCCATTGCGAAACCGGTGGTAAACATTTCCGGAAGAATAATCAAATCTCTGCCAGTAATGTTCTCAATACAGAGATCAAATTGACGCAGATTCGCGGTACCGTCCATCCATACTAAGGGTTGTTGCAAAAGGGAAACTTTCAAAGTGGGCACAATTAACGGTCTCATCATTAACGATTTTTTTACTGTAGCATGATAATGCCGTCTTTTGGCGGGAATACAAACAGCATTTTATTTGCCTGGTTACCCAGGACACTTCCCGTTGGTGACAGACCCGACTAACGCTTGCGGTTAGTCGGGCGGGTAAGAGGTCAGGCGTCGGTGCGTAGAAACAGATGATGAATCATATCGGTAAGGAAATTACAGAAGATAAAGGCGCAGGCGGCGAAAATCGTCGTGCCAATCACCACCGGGAAATCGCCTTCTAACGCGGCATCAATCGCCAGCCGACCGACACCATCCAGACCGAACATTTTCTCCGTCACAATTGCGCCGCCAATCACGGCAGCCAGCTCAAGACCGGTTAGCATTAACACCGGGCTCAGGGCCGGTTTTAACGCATGGTCAAAATAAACCCGCCATTCAGGTAAACCTTTCGCCCGGGCAGTACGGATATAATCTTTATGTAGCACTTCCAGCATACTGCTACGCAGCACGCGCTGAAAAATCCCCACTTCAGCCAGCGTCAGGGTGAGCCATGGCAGCCACAGATGACGGAACCATTCCCAGGGAGATTCTCCAAACGCCACATAACCACTGGAAGGGAACCAGTTGATATTCAGCAAAGACAGATGATAGTAAAGAAAAAATAGAATCAACATGCCGCTGAGAAAGGTCGGCAGTGACAGGGAGATATAGGATAAGAGCCCGAGAAATTTATCGACAAAGCGGTCCTTAAAACGCGCGGCCAGAACACCCGTTACTAACGCCAGAGCACTCCAGATAACAAAGGCCCCTAAGGCCAGCGAGAGGGTGACGGGTATTTTTTCCAGAATCAATTGCGTGACCGGAGCCTGAAAGCGAAAAGAGTAGCCTAAGGCGGGTGGCCAGTTCATCAGTCCTACTGCGGCCCCTTGCACATCAGGGCCGCGGAATAAAAAATACTGTAATTGCGTATACCAGGGGGCATTCAAATGCAGTGCCCTGGCAATAGCCTCAATTGCCTCCGGTGTTGCATTACGTGGGGCCAGCATTACCGCAGGATCCTGATAGGCGACGCGGGTCATAAAAAAGGCCACCAGCAGCACCAGAAAGAGGGTCAGAAAAGTACGCAGCAGCGTTTTGAACAGCATAGCAACGTTCATCATTGGCGATACTCCAGGTGTGGATCCAGCACATTTCTCAGGCCGCTGCTTAAATAGTTAAAGCCCAGAACAATGAAAAAAAGCGTCAGGGCAGGAGTGGCCAGGAACCAGGGCTGAACCTGATACATTGCTGAGCGCTGTACATCGGCAATCATATTACCAAGGCTGGCATTAGGTGCCGGAATACCGACACCTAAGAATGACAGTGTCGCTTCAGCAACAATATTGGCCGGGAGCTGAATTGCCCAAAAAACACCAATGGTCGGGAGCACGGCAGGGATCACATCGCGTAATAAAATGCGCCATGAAGGAACCCCCATCAGTTTGGCTGCATGGATAAAATCCTGCTGACGCAAGTCGAGCACCAGCCCCCTTGAGAGTCGGGCAAAATACCCCCAGGAGAAGAAGGTAATAACAAAGATAACCACCAGCGAGGGGGAAACATGGGGGCCGTTCTCCCCGCCTTGGTTAAGGGCCAGTAAGCTCAGGGCCGTTACCACAAAAGGAAATGACAGAACTAAATTAATCAGTTGCTGGCATACCGCATCAATTTGCCCACCCTGATATCCACCCATCAGTCCGACAAACAGGCCAATCAACATGGCCAGCGTAGTCGCGGGTATCGCCACTAACAGAGAGATCTGCACACCGTAAAGTGTACGCACTAATACATCCCGGCCATTATCGTCAGCCCCGAAAGGGAAAGCCGCACTCGGCCCTATTGGGATACCCATATCCGACAGGGCGATATCGCGAAATTGCTCCGTTTCACCATGGCCTAATAAATAAGCGACCAATGGCGCTGCTAGTGCCGCCAGTATCATCAGGCTGACAATAATCAGACCGTGACGGGCACTCTTGTCCCGCCACAGGCGGCGCCAGAACAGACGGCTGGAGGAGGTCGCCAGTTCAGGTAATTCGCTAAGTAACTGCTGGCTCATAGTTGCCTCCTTGACTAAAGGGCTGTTTGGTTCCAGGAATAGCGTCCAGTAAACGGCGAGTCCATGGCTGTTGGGGGTTCTGGAAGATTTGTTCCGGGCTGCCTTGTTCAATAATTTTACCGGCTTCCAGTACCAGAATGCGGTCACATAAGGCGGCGACAACGTCCATATCATGAGAGATAAACAGAATCGCTAATCCAGTTTGCGCCCGCAGCCGTGAGAACAGCTGAATAATGCGGTGCTGGGTGGTGATATCCAGCGCCGAGACCGCTTCATCCGCGACAATCACCTGAGGTTTCATCGCCAGGGCGCGGGCAATGACCACCCGCTGGCGCTGGCCTCCGGAGAGCTGGGAAGGGTAGCGAGTCATTAATTCCGGTGCGAGCTCAACCCGGGACAGCAAGCCGGAGACAGCTTGCTGTAGTTCAGCGTGCTGCAACGGTTTTCCCTGCTCGCGATGCGCGGTAATTTGCAGGGGTTCAGCCAGAATATCGCCGATTTTTCGCCGCGGATTCAGACTGCTGTAAGGGTCCTGAAAGACCATTTGCACCGCATGACGCAGCGGATTCTGGTGCCCAGGCCGTGCAATATCGGGTCCGGCCCAGGGCTTACCGGCTAAATCAATAGTGCCGCTCTGCGGGCTATCGAGACCGACAATCATTTTCCCCAGCGTGGTTTTCCCGGAGCCAGATTCACCGACCAAACCGAGGATCTCACCTTTATGTAGCGTAAAGCTGATATCGTTCAGCACCTGTATGGGTGCTTTTCGTGACCAAAAATATCCCGGCTGCGGATAACTTCGTGAAAGAGACGCTACGGTTAGTAACGGAGTGACCAGCGACGGGCGTTCTGAGGATTCATGCTGGTGCCAGCCTGCCTGCAACAAGGCGCGGGTATAGGCTTGCTGTGGATGGTGGAACAGCGCCTGGTTCTCGCCTTGCTCGACAATATTGCCGTGCTGCATAACGACCACGCGGTCAGCAATATCGGCGACCACGCGCAGGTTATGGCTGATAAACACCAGCGCACAGCCATGCTGTTTCTGTAAGCGCTTGAGTAAGCGAATAATTGACGCCTGGACCGTGGCATCCAGTGCCGTTGTCGGCTCATCGGCAATAATCAGGGATGGGTTAAGGGCAATAGCGATAGCTATCATTACCCTCTGACGCTGACCTCCGGAAAATTTCGCCGGTTTGTCGTGATAGCGGCGGGCGGCATCACGGATCCCCACATCCTCCAGCAATGCCAGCACCCTCTGGCGCAGTGCTTTTCGCCCGACTCGCTGGTGGGCGAGAATTGCTTCTTCTATCTGCCGGCCGACACTTTTCAGCGGATGCAGGTTACTGAGCGGATCTTGCGAGACATAGCCAATCTGTGCGCCACGGATCTGGCGCTTTTGACGGGGGGTAAAATCATGCAGCGCCATGCCATTGAAGACAATTTCGCCCTGTACCTGCATTTCTGCAGGTAACAAGCCGAGTACCGCCAGCAGGCTCAGGCTTTTGCCTGAGCCTGACTCACCGACGATAGCCAGTGTCTCTCCGGGCTCCACATGAAAATCAATCGCTCGTACCAAAGCGTTCTCGGGATTGAGCGAAATAGTTAAGTTACGTACTGTCAGTAGAGCCATAGAGATACCGTTAAGGCTTAAGTGCGATATTGGCGATGTCGGCCTGGGTTGCGAGCGATGACCAGGTCCAGTTATTCACACGATCGGAGGCTATCGCGACACGACGTTTCTCAAACAGTGGGATCCACGGCAAATCCTGGGAGACCAGTTGATCCGCCTGTTGCCACAGTTTGCCCGGGTTGTCGGATCCATAAGCCTCTTTTGCCAGCGCATTCAGCTGAGGATTACTGTAGCAAACCGCATAGACGTTACCGCGTCCGCAAGGGGAGGCATCCGAGTTCAGCCAGCCGCCCAGCAACATACGGGTTGCCGGTCCTTGCCAGTCCGGTGAGTTCTGCCCTAACGCCAGATCCCAGCGGTTTTCCGGGCTTTGCAGATAGGCCATAAACTGCGGGGCCGGAATCGGGATCAGATTGATATTAATGCCCGCTTTCGCCAGGTCTTCTTTCAGGATCACCGCCAGGGTGCTGAACTGATTATTGGCGCGATAAACCAGATCGAAGGTGACGCCGTCAGGTAACCCAGCTTCGGTTAACAAGGCTTTAGCTTTCTCTGCGGATCCTTTGTTATCCGGGGTGGCATAAGGATCAAACGGCTCGTGACCTAACAGGGTGCTGGTAATAATCTGCCCCAGTGGCTGAGCGGCAATTTTGCCCCCTTGAGCCTGAACCAGGTGCGCTTTGTTGATGCCATAAGCGAGAGCCTGACGAACGCGCAGGTCACGTAAGGCGGTGGCGCCTGCACTTTTCGCCTGTGGCTGGGCATTAATGGCAATAAAGTTGGCGGCACCGCTGTTGGCGGCATGCAGGGCAGGGTTATTCTGGGTGACATACTGGCGAATAACGGCCTGAGGCGGGACATCAAGATACAGTGAGAGGTCGGCGTCACCGGCCTGAATACGCTGCATAATGCTGTCCGGATTGTTGCCGGTAAAGCTGACCTCTATTTTATCCACATAGGCCTTACGCGCCGGGTCTTGCTCATGGTTGTAACCCGCGACTTTTTTCAGCAGTAACTTCTGCCCACTGGCATAACTTTCCACTTCATAGGGCCCGCTGGACGGGAAGTTCTTACGAAACTCCTGTGAGTCCGGGAAGTAGAGTGAAGCCACTTCTTCCGGTAACGGCGTGACAAAATACATCGACAGAATATTCAGGAAGTCATAGTTTTTAGTGTCTGAGCGCAGAACCAGGGTTTTATCATCCGGCGCGCTGACGCCAGGAATTTCATGACTGTCGATAAAGGCTTTACTGGCGGCTAAGTCCCCGCTTGGCACCTTGGAAAAATCGTGGCAGTAATCAGCAAAACCAGAGAAGACGAGGTTAAAGTAATTGACCGCAGCCACCTGCATATTAGGGTCACAGAAGCGCTTGATCGCATAGACAAAATCTTTAGCAACGATCGGGCGCGTGGTAGGTCCTGCGTAGTTAATACCGTCGCGCAGGTGGAAAGTATAGGTTTTCCCATCCGGGCTGACTTCCCAGGACTCCGCCAGGTCAGGAACCAGATTCGTATCGTCTTTCAGGCTCTCTTTTGAGCCCGGATAAGTGACTAGCTGGCGCGTTACCGCCCGGAGTATTTCCCAGGAGTCAACGGAATAACCGGTCAGCGGATCAAAAGCATCCATATCAGGTTGTAATGAGGCAATACGTAACGTTCCGCCCGGCTGTGGCGTTTCTTCGGCAGCAATCGCCTGGTTAAATGCCCCAAGTAATACCAGGCTAATCAGTGTCCGCCGGAAGAGGGCGCGATGAGTGACGTGCATACTAAATCTCCAAAAAAATTAAAAGAAAATCCCTGACCAGGGAGCTTCATCGCAGGCCAGCAGGCGTTCGAGCCGTTTGGGAGCTTGTGGGTTAATAATCTGGATCCGCCGGGCTTGAATCAGTTGCCAGACTTTATGTCCGCCGAGCAACAGCATGGCAAGCGTGGCGCTATCCAGGGATAAATCAGCAGGTTCAGTGGTTCGTTTGACGCCTTCAGAGGAGAGCTGCCAGTTCCCTTGGTTCACCGGTAGCAGGGCATCGGTCACCGCGATGACCACGGTTGCTGCATCCTGATAACGACGGGCATTCAGGGTGTGTTCAAGGTGAATAATACGCAGCCAGGTTTCATCCCGCGTGCTCTGCTGACCAATGGCTCTGGGGTTATTCAGTAGCAGAGGGAGCGCGTCATCAGTGGGGCGATGAGGAAGTTGCACAAAACGCGCAATATCCAGCTGCAACAGAAACTTAAATAGAGTCACTGCCAGTTCCGGACAGGCGGCATGAAAATCATCAACCACCAGGGTTCGTTCAGTGCTATACAGCCAGTTATCATCAGGCTGGGCGTGATAACGGGCAAAAGCCTGGGGAATACCTTCTTTTAGCGCCAGCACCACATAGTGATTGAGATTACTGTGTGCCAGCCTATGCTGCTGCATGGCCCACCACTGGGGCCAGCGAGTCAGAGTTCCGGCGCGTGACAACGGATAACGTCCAACAATCTCCTGAACGATTTGCCAGGCATCCGAAGCGG
The DNA here is from genome assembly GCF_024807845.1 of Klebsiella sp. BIGb0407. GTDB lineage: Bacteria > Pseudomonadota > Gammaproteobacteria > Enterobacterales > Enterobacteriaceae > JGM124. The sequence continues at coordinate 486,134 of NZ_JANUEQ010000004.1, read as the reverse complement.
GTAGCAGCTGAACCTCACCCTCCAGTTTCGGCCAGGTTGTCAGTTCCCGTTTATCGATACGCAGATCCTGAAAAGCACTGGCAACGCCATAGCCAAAGCGGGGATAAATTGCGCCTTGAGAAGCCCGTAAAGTCGCGACGCTGACACCTTCCTGGTACAGGTCTTCCAGTTGCTGACGAAACAGCTTCTGTAAAATCCCGCGGCGGGTAAAGTGTGGTAAAACACCGACATGGGTCACGGCGGCATGCGCCACCGATTTTCCACCCGGTAATGTCAGCTCACCGGGAAAACTGTTAGTGGTACCGGCCAGGGTGCCATCAAGCCATGCCCCGTACACCCGTCCGGGAACGATATATTTTTCGACCCAGTGCTCTACAGGCGTGACGCCGCCGGGCAGGCCAAACATTGCCTGACGAAAGACGCTGGCGGCAGCACGTAGCTCCTGTGGGTCGAGAATTAAACGGATATCTGGCATGACGTCAGCCCTTAGCGTTTCGGTGGGGCATAGACGCGTGGCGTCGGCAGCTTGCCACTGAGAACATAATCCCCCACTTCACGAATACGGTAAGCCACCGGATCATGCAGAGTATGGGTACGTGCATTACGCCAGTAGATATCCAGCCCGTACTGATTGCTGGTGGAGCGGCCCCCGGTCAGTTCAAAAATCTCATGGGTGACTTTTAACACTACTTTGTCGGCAATGACTTTGGCTTGGTTAGTTAACAAGGCCAGTTCACCCCAGAAGGCTTCGGTCAGGTCATGGCCCAGGTGAAAGGCCTCTTCAAAGGCGCGGGTGGTTTTTTCTGCCAGCGCGACTCCGGCGGCTATTTCTGCCGACAATTCACCGGCTTTCAGACGGTGGTAAGGATCATCAATTGCCTGTTCAACCCCGGATTCCGGCCACGGGCGTACCGTATCCCGGAAGTAACTGGCGGCATGTTTCAGCGCACCTTCGGCGATACCCAGATAGAAGTGGACGAAAATAAGCTGGCTAAACTGATTGCGTAAAGCATTACGCAGGCTGGCACTGTGAGGCGTCTCTTCAAGCCCGGTAAGACGGTCCTTTTCTTGTAATCGCAGTCGATTAAATTCCAGCGTACCGCTGGCGGTCAGACGCTGGCCAAGATTATCCCAGTCATCATTGAAGGTAATACCCGGGCGGTCTGCCTTAATTTGATACTGCACCAGCTTATCTTCAACCCAGACCGCGATAGTCATCACTTGTGAAATGGCGGCACCAGTGGCAAAAGTGCGACGTCCGGAAACCAGCACGTCACTCCCGTCCCATTCCAGTTTCAGACGCGGGTCGCGTGGATTACTGATACTTGACTGGAACCAGCCTTCATCGACAATGCCCCGGGCGATAAACTCCCACTGCTCGCGGGTGCCCAGAATATAGCTCCAGACCCCGTTAGAGTAGTGATAGGCAATCAGCTGGCCGATAGAGCCATCGGCCGCGGCAATGATACGGCTGATTTCCAGCGCCTGAACCAGGCTTGCCCCCTCGCCACCCAGTGATTTCGGTACAGCGATTTTCAGCAAACCACTTTGTCGTAGCCAGTCTATCTCTTCAAACGGGTGCTGATTAGCCCGGTCTCGTTCCTGCAAAGTGTCATGTAATTTATCCGCAACCTGCCGGGCGACCTGTTTCCAGTGCTGGAATTCCTGGTGGCTCAGACCTGCGTAAATATCTGCATTATGACTCATGGTTTCTCTCTTATTATTGGGGAGGTTCAGGCAACTAATCCGCTACGGCGCAGCAAGGCTCCGGCACCTTCTGCAAACCAGTAAGCTTCTTCCAGATGCGGCTGACCGGATAAAATAAAGTGGTCTATCCCTAAGGCGTGGTAGGCCTGAATGGTGTCTGCGACCTGCTGATGGCTGCCAACAATGGCAGTGCCAACCCCACCGCGAACCAGGGCGTAACCGCTCCAGATATGCGGGGCTATTTCCAGCAGGCGAACATTTTCAGGAGTGAGTTTGTCGGTCTGAATATCATTCAGCAGGGCCGTCATGCGCTGCTGCCCCACTGATTCGGTACGGCTTAGCAACGACTGGGCGCTTTTAATACGCTCGGGGCTGATTCCCTTTAGCAGGCGAGCGGCTTCAAGCCAGGCATCCTCTTCCGTATCCCGGCTGATAACGTGAAAACGAATACCAAAACTTGGCGTGCGGCCTTGCTGAGCGGCGAGGCCGCGCACGGTGGCGAGCTGAGCGGCCACTTGTTCAAGCGGCTCGCCCCAGGAGAGCCAGGTATCGGCAACATTGGCCGCAACCCGTTGTGCCGCGGGGCTGGAGCCTCCAAAAAAGACCTCAGGCACCGGCCAGGGAGAGGGCAGCAAAGTCGCCTGCTCAAGCTGATAGTGCTCCCCCTGAAAATCAAACGGCTGTCCCTGAGCCTTCGCATGGCTGACGCCTTTGAAAGCCGCAATAAACTCCTCGCTGCGGGCGTAACGCTGGTCATGGCTAAGCCTGTCGCCGTAGCGGCGCTGTTCGACCGGGTCGCCGCCCGTGACAATATTGAGAATTAATCTCCCGTCGGTCAGACGCTGATAGGTTGCCGCCTGATGGGCAGCCAGCGTCGGAGAGATAAAGCCCGGGCGAAAAGCGACGATAAACTTCAGCCGCTCGGTATGCTGGCTAATGGCAATAGTGCTTAGCCAGGCATCTTCACACCAGCTACCGGTGGGCGTAAGAATGCCTTCAAACCCAAGCTTGTCAGCGCTGCGCGCAATATCGATTAAATAATCGAGGCTGGGAGCCCGATACTGACCGCCAATACCCGAAATATGCTGAGAGTCATCCCCGGAGCCCATGATGCCTCGGCTGTCACCATTGGTGGGTAAATACCAGTGCAGATGAATGCTCATTGTGAAACCTCAGTCCCGTAGTGGGTGTGAAGATTGCGGTACTGAACGCCGGGATGGTCATCACGCAGACGTGCCTGGCCTTCGCCCTGAAGACGCTCGCGCAGTGTTAGCGGATTTTCGGTCGGGATTTTGATACGCCCGCGAGCGCGTAATTCAGGGACCACCCAGCGCACGAAATCTTCAAAACTGCCCGGGCTGATGGCATAAGCCAGATTAAAACCATCGACGCCAGACTCATCGGCATAAGCTTCCAGCGCATCGGCGACGGTTCTGGCACTCCCGACGATTGTCGAGTGCAGGCCGCCAATTCCGATATAGTCACTGATATCCCCCACCGTCCACTGCCTGTCGGCATCGATACGGGTCAGTGCTGCGAGCGCAGAGCGGCCTGCGTTGGTTTCGATATATTTCAGCGGGGCATCAAGCGCCCATTCGGACCAGTCAACGCCGGTCCAGGCGGAAAACAGCGCCAGAGCGGCCTCCTGGCTGGTGTAGCTGAGATAATCCTGGTATTTGGCGTGAGCTTTCTCATCGGTTTCATCGACAATCACGCTAATAGCGGTAATAAAGCGAATCGCATCCTCACCCCGGCCCTGTTCACGCGCCAGCGCTTTGATCTTATTAATATTCTCTTTAATCACTTTGGTATTCGGACCGCCGAGAAATACCACTTCGGCATTAAGAGCTGCAAAAATTCGGCCTCTGTCTGAGGTTCCCGCCTGGAATAATACCGGTGTGCGCTGGGGGCTCGGTTCGCTGAGATGGGCATCAGGAATGCTGAACCAGCGTCCCTTATGGCGAACAGGATGAACTTTGCCGGGGTCGGTATAGACCCCACGATGTGGGTCGCGAACCACGGCGTCATCTTCCCAGGATCCTTCCCATAGCTTGTAACTGACTTCGAGGAATTCCTGCGCCCGCTCATAGCGCTCATCATGATCCATCTGTTTTTCCAGACCGAGATTACGCGCAGCAGACTCCAGCACCGAGGTGACAATATTCCATGCCACGCGACCTTGGGTCAGATGGTCGAGGGTAGAGAATTTCCGCGCCAGCAGATAAGGATGTTCATAGGTGGTCGATACCGTAATGCCAAAGCCCAGTTGCCTGGTGGCCGCCGCCATGGCCGAGACCAGTAGCATAGGATCGTTGACGGGAGACTGGGCCGCAGTACGCAAAGCGGCATCAGGTTTGCCCTGGTAGACATCCAATTGTCCGAGTGCATCGGCAATAAACAGTGCATCAAATCCGGCTTCGTCCAGCAGACGCGCAATAGATGTCCAATAATTGATGGTTGTATATTCAGAGGCACGGTCATCAGGATGACGCCACAACCCTGCAGAAACATGTCCTACAACGTTCATCATAAAGCCATTAAACAACAAGGTTTTTTTCTGGTTCTCGGTACTGGCCATGGTTTTCCTTAATAATCGGTAAAAATGGGCTAGGCGCGCCGCTTAATCTGTTGGAGCTCTTCATCCTCAGTTTCGAGAGGATAGTGGGCAGCCAGTAACTGTTGAGTAACCGGATGTCTCCCGGTGTGGTAGAGATCCTGACGAGAAAAGTCATCGACGATTTTCCCGTTTGCCATCACCAGGATGCGGTGGCAGAACTGGGAAACCAAAGCCAGGTTATGACTGATAAATAAACAGGTCAGTTGATGCTGCTGATGCAGACGGGTGAGCAGCGCCATCACCTGAGCCTGAACCGTCAGATCCAGCGCTGAAGTCGGCTCATCGAGCAGCAAGAATTGTGGGTTAACCACCAGAGCACGGGCGATATTGGCGCGCTGGCGCTGGCCGCCCGAAAGCTGGTGGGGATAGCGCTGCAGTAACTGCTCATCAAGACCCACTTCTTTAAATATCTCAACCGCCAGGCGCTGGGCCTGCTTAGGGTAGGTATTTCGCCCTGCACGAAACTGCGGGCGTATTAGCTGCTGTTCCAGCGTCAGACGCGGGTTAAATGAGGAGAGACTGTCCTGGAAGACGCACTGTAATTGACGACGAAGCGCTAATACTTCAGCGGGCTTATCGCTACGTACTTGCCGACCAGCAAATAGTATTTCCCCTCGGTCAGCAGGTATTAGCTGGGCAATAAGGCGCGCCAGCGTTGATTTTCCCGAACCTGACTCGCCAATAACTCCGATAATTTCCCCGCGCTGAATATGCAGGCTGACATCATCAACCGCGGTATTGATTAGCTTTTTCGCCCAGAATCCCTGGCTATCACGGCGGATATAATCGCGCCCTAAATGCCTGGCTTGCAGCAGTGGGGACGGCTCTTTACTGACGGGAGCAGGCAGGCTGGTATCAGGGTAGGGAACCGCTGCCAGCAGCGACTGAGTATAGGGGTGCTGCGGTGCACGAATAATCTCACGCGTTGCGGCAGTTTCAACAATGCAGCCATGACGCATCACGGCAACGCGGTCGCTTAAGGCGGCGACGACGCCAAAGTCATGAGTAATTAACAGCATCGCCATATTATTGTGCTGGCAAAGTTCTTTCAGCAGTTGCAGCACTTCACGCTGAACCGTGGCATCCAGTGCGGTGCTCGGTTCATCGGCAATCAATAATTTTGGCTGGCACATGGCCGCCAGGGCAATCAGGATGCGCTGACGCATACCGCCGCTTAACTGGTGAGGATATAAGCCCATCACTTGTTGCGGATGCGGGAGCTTCATTCGAACCAGCCAGTCCAGGGCTGCACGCTGAGCTTCTGCCCGGCTTAGCATCGGGTTCAGCCGACGCAAATTATGCTGGAGCTGTTTCCCCACCCGCCAGGCCGGGTCAAGGGTGGACTGTGAATTCTGAAATACCATCGCAATATCATGCCCGCGGAGACGGTTTAACTGCCGCGGCGACTGACGTAATAAGGGGATATCGTTAAACAGGATCTCACCGCCAATCTGGGTTTGCCGGGCCGGTAACAGGCCAAGAATAGCTGCCGCAGTCACGCTTTTACCTGACCCGGACTCACCCACTAGCGCCAGCACTTCTCCCGGCTCAATACTCAGGGAGACATCCAGCACCGCCTGGACGTTCTGCTGGGAAAAACGGACATTGAGATTATTAATGCGTAACAGGCTCATAGACTGTTCCTCACCGGTTAGGGTCGAGAAGATCGCGTAAGCCATCTCCTAACCAGTTAAAAGACAGGGAAAGCAGCACGATGGCGACAGCCGGAGCGGTGGCAATATGCGGGGCACCGAGGATCATCATTTGTGCGCCTTCGCCCACCATCCGTCCCCAGTCAGCCTGGGGGGGCTGAATCCCCAGTCCTAAAAAGCTTAATCCTGCGAGGAACACCACCATGCCACCCAGCAAAGAGGTGGTGTAAACCAGCAACGGCGTGGCGACATTAGGCAGAATTTCACGGAATAAAATATCGCCGTTACTGGCGCCCTGAGCGCGTAAGGCCTCGACATAATCCTTGGCGATTTCGCTTCGGGTATCGCGGTAGACCACGCGGGTCAGATAGGGAACAACGCTGCAAATTAAGGTAATAATCACCGTCGAATAGCCGCTACCCAGTACGGCAGACAGGCCAATCGCCAGCAGCACCATAGGAAAGGCAAACAGGATATCCATGGTGCGCATAATCATTTCCGAGAATACACTGGCGCGAAAGCCCGCCAGTAGTCCCAATGCCAGGCTTAATAGCGCGGCAAAGATAACCGGTAAAATAGAAGCGATAAGAATACTGCGACCGCCCCAGATAATGCGGCTGAGCATATCCCGCCCTTGATTATCCAGCCCCAGCAGATGGCCAGGCGTGCCGGGAGGAGCCAGACGCAGCCCGTCAAATGACTGTAACGGGTCATAAGGCGCAATCAGGGGAGCCAGTAATGAAAGCACCACCGCGGTTAGCAGAATCAGCAGACCAGCCAGCGCGAGTTTATGTCTTACCAGACGGCGAAAAAAGGTCAGCAGTCTCATGATGACAGGGCTCCTGAATGACGTGGATCCAGCCAGTCCTGCAAGATATCGCTGATCAGATTTACCGCCAGGAAGCACACGGCAATGAGCATGACGCCGGTCTGAATAGTGGGATAATCCTGACCGGCAGCGGCGTTAAATAGTTGAGTACCGACGCCGGGCCAGGCGAAGATCTTTTCGATAAAAATCACGCCGCTTAACAGATAACCAATCTGTAAACCGGTAATACCGACGATCGGCGCTAATAAGTTACGTCCTAGATGGCGGAACAGCAGCACGCGCCTGGAATAACCCAGCGCCCGATAGGTGCGGATATAGTCGGTGTCCATAATGGTAATCACGCTGTTACGCACCTGGCGCGCCAGAATCAGCATGGAGATCAGCGCGGTTGAAAACGCGGGTAAAAACAGGTGATGCAGTAAATCGCCGAGGCCACGATCGCCGCGCATGTCATACATGCCGGAAACCGGGAACCAGCCGAGCTTGACCGAGAAAAACCAGATAAAAAACACCGCCAGCCAGAACACCGGAATATTGTGGCTAAGCTGTACGAGCAGCATCACTAAACGGTCACGGCGGGTGCCCTGGGATAAACCGCAAAAGACGCCGATAATCACGCCGGGGACCAGGCAAAGCACCACGGCGGCCAGGGTGAGAATCACGGTATTGGTAAATGACTCACCCAGTACTTGTGCCACCGGGGTACGCATGGTGAGCGACATCCCCCAGTCACCGCTGAGTAAATTTTTCAGCCAGATGAAATATTGCGTCACGGCGGATTTATCCAGACCATAAACCTGACGTATCTGCTCGATAGCCTCACCGGAAAGCTGCCCGGCCAGCGCATTGCTGATAGGGTCACCCGGGATCAGCTTGGCGATTAAAAATACCAACAGTGACACCAGAAACAGCAGCGGGATGGTCTGAGCCAGACGCAATAAAATCACCCGGATCATTTTTTCAGCCACACTTGGGTCAGGTCGTAGAAGTTCTGGGCGGGGACATTAAAGCCCTGCACATTCGGGGCAGAGGTAAACACCCGATTGAGCTCCAGCAGCGGAACAAAGGCCGCCTGTTCCTGGAACTTCTGATTCACCTGGTGCCATAAGGCGAGCGCCTGAGCGCTGTCGGTGGTCACGGAAGCTTGTTCAATTAATGGTGCGACATCGGTAATGACGTTTTCACCTTTACCCCGTGACACGACATAGTTTTTATAAGCGACGTTCAGCCACTGTGGCGTCAGAAGCCCCCATTCCATAGTAAACAGACCGGTGTCCTCGGCAAGATTAGCCAGGTGTGAGCTGTAGGTGATCCATTCTTGAGAAACCACGTTAACCTTGATCCCGACCTTGGCCAAATCGCGCTGGATCCATTCGATAATCGGCTGGTTCTGATCGTAGGTAATAATGGTGAAATTGACTTCACCGGACTTATAACCCGCATCGGCGAGCAGTTTTTTAGCCCCTTCCGGATCGTAAAGATAGTCTTTCTGATCGGGCAAAAAGGCTTCGTTGGAGCGGTTAAGAATGTTATAGCTGGCTACCGCATGGCCATTCAGCAAAGACTTCACCAGCTCTTCACGGTTAATGGCTTTGATAATGGCCTGGCGTACTGCCAGCTGGCTGGTGTAGCGGTTAGCAAAATTCCAGCCGAGAAAAACCTGGTTGGCTTCGGTACTGTCATGCACCTTGTAGCCTGCCTGCGTTAACAGGTCTACGGCGTCGGTTGGCGTGCGCGAGAGAATATCCACCTGGCCGGATTGCAGGGCGCTGACACCGGTGCTGCCATCGAGAATAGGGCGGAAGATAATACGTTCCATGTAGGGTTTTTTACCCCACCAGTCGTCATTGCGTACCAGCTCGGTACGGTCATTACGCACCCGCAGGACAAACTTATACGGGCCGGTGCCGGTCGGGTGGTCAGCTAAACCGTCCTGGCCCCATTTCTTCAGGGCTGCCGGGCTAAAAATACCCGAGACCCAGTTACCCTGGGGTAAAAAGCGCAGAAAATCCGGGAAGGGTTTATTAAAGGTATAAACCACGGTCAGTGGGTCAGTCACGGTAATAGATTTTAAATCTTTATAAACCTGTGCCATCGTGGCTTTAGAGCGGGCATCAAAATATTCAAACTCGGGATCGGTAAAACGTCTGACATTGAATTTTACCGCTTCGGCATCAAAGGGTGTGCCATCATGAAACTTCACATTTGGGCGTAAATGGAAGGTGTAAACGGTCGCATCATTATTGACTTCCCAGCTTGTTGCCAGGCCTGGAATAATCGGTGGCGTTCCCTGACTTGCCGGAACGGATAAATCCTCAGAGACCAGAGACTCATAGATATGCTTATCAACACGATAGGTTTCATAAGAATACTGACGATTAGGATCATAGAGAGTAGGCTCCAGAGATTGTCCTACTATCAATGTCTTACCGTAACGCTCTGCTTCATTTTTCTCTTCAGCCAGTGCTGTTCCCGGCAGATAGAGACTTGCCATCACAACCGCAGAGATAGAGGCGAGCTGTAAAAATTTTCTCCGGGAGAGTAATACCTTTGAAATGAGGTTTTTATTTTTCATCGTTATGTCCGCTATAAAAATATTCAGTGCGCAGGTTATTGTTATTTTTATTTCTGGCGAGTTAATCAACAGTTACGTTTAATTTAAAATCTATGAGTAATCGCTATTGCTGAGGAGCCTAACAGGCTGTCTGGCATGCTCTAAATAGATAAAAAACATTTTGTATTCTTATTTTTTCATTTGCGTTTTTGTGGATTACTTAGCTGAATATTGTTATTCCCAGAACGCGAGTCTTTATCTATCCTGGCGATTTCCCAGGGTGTCAGATATGGCAAAGAAACATATTATTCTTAGTGGCTTCACGATGGCGGCGGTTTCACATATCAATTATGGTCTGTGGCGCGACCCACAGGACCAAAGCTACCGCTATACCAGTCTTGAATACTGGGTGAATCTTGCGAAGTTACTGGATGAAAATGGGTTCGACTGTCTGTTTATTGCCGATGCCCTTGGGCTACTGGATACCTGGCAAGGCACGCCGGAGGCCTCATTCCAGCAAGGAATACAGTCCCCGCTGATAGATCCTCTACTGTTAATTTCAGCCATGGCTGCGCAAACCAGGCAATTGGGCTTCGGTGTCACCGTCTCGACCACCTACGAGCAGCCTTATTTACTGACGCGAAAATTCACCACCCTCGATCACCTCAGCGGCGGGCGTATCGCCTGGAATATTGTCACCTCACAGCTTGAGTCTGCTGCGCGTAATCTGGGGCTGAGCAGCCAGATACCCCACGATGAGCGTTACGAGCGGGCGGATGAATTCCTCGAGGTCAGCTATAAACTCTGGCAGCACTCCTGGGAGCGGGATGCGGTGCGTCGGGATAAAGTTGCCGGGATTTATACCGATCCAGAAAAAGTCCATCCGGTCGGCCATAAAGGACGCTGGTTTAGGGTTCCCGATGCTCATCTCTCTGAACCCGGTTTACAGCGTACTCCTGTGCTATTCCAGGCGGGTGGCTCACCCCGGGGCATTGATTTTGCTGCTCGTCATGCCGAAGTGGTGTTTGTGGCAGGTCTTGATGCCAGCGGCGTAAAACGGCAGGTGACGGCCATCAAAGCGCGAGCGGCTGAATTTGGACGTGAGCCTGGAAGTATTAAATTTATCAGTGCCGTCACGGTCATTACCGCCCGGACCGAAGCTGAGGCACTACAGAAAGTTGAGCAACGTCGTGAATATTATGATTTACAGGGCGCTTTAATCCACTATTCCGCCAGTACCGGCGTCGACTTATCAGGCCACCCGGTCGACTCCCCGCTGGAATGGCAGCATACCGAGTCTAACCGTTCTTTGCTGAAATTGGTTACCGGCGAACCCGGGCAACCGCGTAAAACATTACGCGAAGTCTTTGAGCCAGAAGAGGGGTTCGGGCGACAAAAAACCTTTATTGGCAGCGGTGCTCAGGTGGCGGAACAAATTGAACGCTGGCTGGAAGAGAGTGATACCGACGGCATTAACCTGGCGCAGTGGATCTCACCGGGATGCTTTGAGGATTTCTGTCAGTGGGTGTTACCTGAGTTAAAACAGCGTGGCCTGCGGCCAGACAATACCGCTTCGCCAACGCTGCGTCAGCGCTTATTTCCTGAGGGCGGTGCGGAGCCAGCAGCCAGCCACCCGGCGATGAAACAGGCATAAAAAGAGGGAGCCGGGCTGGCGGTTAGTCGTTAGATTATCCGAAGACCCGGTTTCTTTGGCATTGTTTAGCTATTCACCACTTGGCTATTATCTAAATCAATCAGTTGGGAACAGTAGCGGTGGATATTGTTACTGTGGCTGACAAGAAGTAGGGTTAGCCCAAGGCCTGCAAGATAAGACATAACGGATTGCTCCGTGTCACTATCGAGCCCGGAAGTGGGCTCATCCAGTATCATCAGGGGTAACTTCCTTATGACGGCTCTTGCTATTGCCAGACGTCTTTTTTCCCCTCCGGAAAGTTTATTTCCTTTCTGTCCGACATGAAAATTAAGCGGGTCTCTCTCATTAAGATAAGAAAGACATATACCCTCAATGACTGACATTAACTGGTCATCAGTAACCTCTGCTTTAGGGTCGGTGCCATACAGTAGATTTTCTCTTACTGTTCCGGTAAAGATAGTCGGTTCTTGCTGAACAAATGAGGCTACACTGCTGATAGATGCGGGTGATAGGGCTTTGACGTTACGCCCATAAAGACAAATTAATCCGCTAAAATCTTTATTGAGACCGATAATGGAATGGAGTAGCGTGGTTTTCCCTCGGCCTGATGTTCCTGCAATAAGCGCCAACTCCCCCGATTTAATTTTTAAATTAATGATTCCATGGGAATAGGGTGTTTTATAATTTTTAACTTCAAGCACGGTTAAACAATCGTTCGGAGATATCAATATACTTTTTTCTTTTTCCAGATTGAGGATATTTAGTCCTTCCTGTAAAGATAAATGATTTTTTTTAAGATCGGAAAATGATGCTGCGATAGCATCAAAAGGAGCTATCAGTGACACAACATATCCGGACATAAGAATGAAATCACCTAAAGACATGCTCCTTGTATAAACAAACCATGCTGCAAAAAGGTGGGTTACAGTAAAAACAATACCAGAAACGATGGACTGTTTAATCAGTGTTAATGAAATTCTGTTGCTGCTTTGGGTGTATTTCTCCTGATACTGTCCGGAAATACTCTCGATAACCTCATACTCCCTGGCCCAGGCGTTGTGAGTCTTTATTTCAATGATAGAGGTTATTTTTTCGTTGAAATGAACTGACAGAATATTCTGGGCATCAAAAGATTGAAGATGTGACTCGGTAGTTTTTGATGAAAAATAAAGCGATGAAAATAAAAGAAGAGTAATGGAAACAAGAATGACTATGCCCTGATACAATCCGATGACAATAAATATCAGGGCGCTTCCAAGTATAATTTGAACAAAAACAGGAATGATCGCCCAAATAAATGAAAAAGAAAGCGCGCTGAATGCTGCTCTGCATCGGGTTATCGTGGCATAAAGCAACCCGACATCCATGTCTTTTACTATATAATATTTCACCTGGATAATATGAAGATACAATAACATTTGAGATATCGAATCGCATTTCGCGATTAATGGTGCGGCCAGTAAAGATCGAACCCATTGTAACAACTGGCTGGTAGTCCAGATGACGCTGTATAATAAAATAACGCCGAATAGTTTGTATATGTTTTCAGCCGAATTTTCCTGAGATAAGTGTTCAACAACGACTTTTAGCATATAGGGCACAGATAGCGTGACGCAAACGAACAGAAAAGCAGAGAGAATATTATAAAAGAAAATGGTTTTTATTTTTCCACTTACATTAGATAGCTTTTTAAAAAAAACATATAATCTTTAATTAAAATCATACATTACCTTCGATTATTGATTTCAGGCATGCTTCAGCGGAATATGTTCTGACGATATAAGGTTTAAAAATCTAGATTATTATAAAATTAAATCAATCTGCTTTACATTTTATTGGCGTTTTTTGGTATTTAATCAGTGCTCGTAATTTTATACAAATATCCTGAAGGCTGATGTTTGGAGAATATTTAATTACCATTTGAAGATGATAATCTGTCACTGTGAACTGAGCTAAACAGTCGGTGTGAAAAAATGATAGTGATGTAGCGTGCCGCTCGCGGCGGTGCTCAGGTGGGGTAACTTAGGGAGAACTTAGTTATCGCGTAACGCCATCAGTACTGAAAACAGTGTCCGGGGATAAATCAGAGTGTTGCAAAGGAGTTACCAGGAGTGATTTTTTACGGATATGACAAAGATATAACGGATTTCATCAAAGGTGAAAAATATCCCTTCGGTAACTGTTGAGGCTACTAACAAGGATCCTTATATGGACCCTTGTTAGTTTAGTTTGAATCTTTTCAGGTAAGTCTTCGTTCCACTGAGGCTTGTACTCCATTCAGTAGATATTAAGCCGCTGCGGTTTGTTTCTCCTGCTCTGGCTCCGTAACCGGCCTGGTTGCCAGCGCATTGGGATCAAACTCTTCAACGTTAATGCTGCGTAAGCGGCTGGTTTCCGCCTGAGTCAGGATCTTCGCTTCTTCTGCGGTGATAATGCCAGCGGCCAGCTGTTCTCTGGCCAGAATATCCAGGTTAGTAAAGGGCAGGCTATGACCCACTTCCTGGCAAATACGGCGATGAATCGGCTCGGCGGCCATAATATCCAGCAGCGCACTTTCCAGTAATCCAGCCGGGTTATTTTCCACTGCAGCCAGATACTGGTCGCGACCGATACGTGAACGCGTGGCTGAAGGGGTTTGCATGATTTTGGCCAGCTGACTGTCGAGTTTATCGGAAGGCGCTTTATAGCGACGACCCAGCGGGAATATCACCGCCCGCAGTGCCCCTGAGACCCAAGGGTTAGGGAAGTTATCCAGTAAGTCTTCCATCGCTTGCTCGGCCTGATAGAGCGAGTCCTGGACTCCCCAGTGCACCAGAGGTAAGTCCGCTTCGTTACGGCCTTCGTCCTGATAACGTTTTAATACCGCTGAGGCTAAATAGAGCTGGCTCAGGACATCACCGAGGCGGGCAGAAATGCGTTCCCGGCGTTTCAGGCTGCCGCCCAGCACAGCCATGGCTACATCCGATAACAGTGCCAGGTTCGCGCTGAGGCGGTTTAAGTGCTGGTAGTAGCGACGGGTGGCATCCCGGGTTGGGCTGCTGCTGGTCAGGCCGTTAGTGATACCCAGCCACAGGCTACGCACCAGGTTGCTGTTGACGTGGCCGATATGTTTAAACAGCAGCTTATCAAAAGCATCCAGTGAGTTACTTTGCGCAGCCGCCATCTCTTCCAGTACATAAGGATGACAACGTATTGCCCCCTGGCCAAAGATAATCATGCTGCGAGTCAGAATATTGGCCCCTTCGACGGTTATTGCGATAGGTGCGCCCTGGTAGGCTCGTGCCACAAAGTTCGACTTACCGAGCATAATGCCTTTACCGCCGACAATATCCATCGCATCAAGAATGGCGCGCTGGCCGCGATGGGTGCAGTGATATTTCACAATCGCCGACAGTACGGCCGGTTTTTCGCCCAGAACAATACCGTAGGTAATCAGTGAGGCAGCGGCATCCATCAGATAAGCATTACCGGCAATACGCGCCAGCGGCTCTTCGATACCTTCCATCTTACCAATCGAGATTTTAAACTGGCGACGAATATGGGCATAAGCGCCGGTGGCCATAGCTACGCTTTTCAGGCTGCCAGTAGCATTCGACGGCAGCGTAATGCCGCGTCCGACCGACAGGCACTCAACCAGCATACGCCAGCCCTGGCCTGCCATTGCCGGGCCTCCAATAATAAAGTCTATCGGGACGAAAATATCTTTACCCCGGGTTGGCCCGTTCTGGAAGGGAACGTTCAGCGGAAAATGGCGTTTACCAATCTCAACACCCGGTGTTTGTGTCGGGATCAACGCACAGGTAATGCCGAGGTCTTCGGTATCACCCAATAATTTATCCGGGTCAGACAGTTTAAATGCCAGCCCTAACACCGTGGCAATAGGGGCGAGGGTGATATAACGCTTGTTCCAGTTCAGGCGCATTCCCAGCACTTGCTGGCCCTGCCAGTTACCCATACAGACAATACCGTTGTCCGGTATTGCTCCGGCATCCGAACCGGCTTCCGGGCTGGTCAAGGCAAAGCAAGGGATCTCTTCGCCACGTGCCAGACGCGGCAGATAATGGTTTTTCTGCTCGTCGGTTCCATAATGTTGTAACAGCTCGCCTGGACCTAATGAGTTAGGTACGCCGACGGTAATTGCGAGTATGCCCGATACGCCAGAGAGTTTTTGCAGCACTTTAGCCTGAGCATAGGCTGAAAAATCGAGGCCGCCGTACTCTTTTTTAATGATCATCGCGAAGAAACGGTGTTTTTTCAGATGAGCCCATAACTCAGGAGGCAAATCGGCTAGCTCATGGGTAATTTCAAAATCATTCGCCATGCGGCAGGCTTCTTCAACCGGGCCATCGAGAAAGGCTTGCTCTTCAGCGGTTAATTGCGGCTGAGGATAATTGTGCAGCGTTTCCCATTCTGGTTTACCGCGAAAAAGATGACCTTCCCACCAGGTGGTTCCGGCATCAATGGCTTCTTTTTCGGTACGAGACATGGTCGGGAGAGCTTTGCGAAATCCCTGGAATACTTGACCGGAAATCAGCGATTTACGTAACGGTGTAACCACCAGTGGGAACAGGATTATTGCCACCGGAAGCAGGGCCCATGCAGACCAAATAGCCAGTCCGGCGAGAGCGCCCGTCCAGGCAAGTAACAGCAGGCCACTCAGGACCAGGTTAACCTGGTGATAGAACAGAACACCCAACAGAACAAGGGTGAGGACAAGGCTAAGAATTAGCATAATGATGCTCCTTACTTGTAGGAGGTCTGACCACTTTGAATGTACCTGTTTTAGTGGAAATGGCGACTTTTAGCAATCTGTTTACAAAGTAATTACAACCTTGCTCACATAATTAGTGCAGGTATTTCCTGATACCAGAAGGAACTGTGGGCTGGGTGCTTCTCGCATTCGGTGCGATCCGGTACACTCTTCGCGGTAAATTTCAATCAATGCTGAAGGACCTCGCTATGTACCAGGATCTGATTCGTAATGAATTAAATGAAGCAGCAGAAACTCTGTCGAATTTCCTGAATGATGAAAAAAATCTGCGGGATATTGAACAGGCAGCTGTGCTACTGGCAGAAAGCTTTAAAGCTGGCGGTAAAGTCTTGTCTTGCGGTAACGGTGGTTCACACTGTGATGCAATGCATTTTGCTGAAGAACTCACCGGACGCTACCGTGAAAACCGCCCAGGTTATCCGGGAATCGCCATTTCAGACGTCAGCCATATTTCCTGTGTGAGTAATGACTTTGGTTATGACCACATCTTCTCCCGCTATATTGAAGCGGTGGGTCATAAAGGTGATGTATTACTGGGGATCTCCACTTCAGGAAATTCAGCTAACGTCATTAAAGCGATTACCGCTGCGCGTGAGAAGGGGATGAAAGTTATTACTCTGACCGGCAAAGATGGTGGAAAAATGGCCGGTTCTGCAGATATTGAAATTCGTGTGCCACATTTTGGCTATGCAGATCGCATTCAGGAAGTTCATATTAAAGTCATTCACATCTTAATCTTGCTGATTGAGAAAGAGATGGCGAAAGACTAACACCTGCGGCAGGTGTTATTGAGCGGGCAGTTATGTTTACTACCCGCCATAAAAATTGTCGGTCTGTCTTATTTTTGCCCCCTTTGGGTTATTGCGATGGGAGATGAGCTATGTGCGAATTACTCGGGATGAGTGCTAATGTACCGACGGATATCTGCTTCAGTTTTACCGGACTGGTACAACGAGGCGGAGGCACCGGTCCGCATAAAGATGGCTGGGGTATTACCTTTTATGAAGGTAAAGGCTGCCGCACCTTCAAAGATCCCAATCCCAGTTTTCATTCGCCTATCGCGCGTCTGGTACAGGACTATCCCATTAAGTCTTGCTCAGTCGTGGCACATATCCGTCAGGCAAACCGTGGTAAAGTGGCGCTGGAAAATACCCACCCCTTTACCCGCGAGCTTTGGGGGCGTAACTGGACCTATGCCCATAACGGGCAGTTAAAGGGTTATCGCCGCCTTAATACCGGTTCCTTTCGTCCGATAGGCGAGACGGATAGCGAACAGGCGTTTTGCTGGCTATTGCATAAACTCACACAGCGCTATCCACGTACGCCAGGTAACATGGGGGCGGTATTCCGTTATATTGCTGAGCTGGCATCAGAGCTGCGGGAGAAAGGTGTCTTTAATATGCTGTTATCCGATGGCCGTTATGTGATGGCATTCTGCTCCACTAACCTGTTCTGGATAACCCGCCGTTCGCCCTTTGGCACGGCAAAATTAATCGATCGCGATGTAGAAATTAATTTCCAGGAAGAAACCACACCGGACGATGTGGTTACCGTTATCGCTACCCAGCCACTGACGGCGAATGAAACCTGGCACAGAATCGAGCCAGGTCAGTCGGTACTATTTTGTCTCGGGGAGCTGGTAGTTTGATACCAGTTGAGGCTGGATAACCGAAGCGGCTGCTGGTGGCGTCACGATATAGCGGCCGCTTTCAATGGCCACAGCCGGTGGCTGATGGTGTGCGGCAAAATAGTCGTAACCCGGCTTTAACTCTTCCCAGAACTTAATGTAGTTAGAATATTTATGGCGAGCCATATTGGAATCGGTCATACGGAAAGGAAAAATACCGATTTGCACCTGTGGCTGGCCAAAAATTAATGCGGCAGTGACAAACTGGAAAATCTCATCAATTCCGGTATCCGTCATGGCATAACATCCCACGGAAACACAGGCTCCGTGGATCATTAAATATTTCCCTTCATAGCCGTGGAATTTGTCGTATTCATTCGGGAAGCCGAGGTTCATCGCTTTATAGTAACGGCTGTCAGGTTTTAACTGACGACGTTCGACATTATAAAAACCTTCCGGGCTTTTAAAATCGCCTTCGCGTCTTTTTGGCCCCAGTCCGCCAGAAAAATTACAGATATCATAGCTATTTAGCAGGGAGTACTGCGCACCCATCTTTACCCAAAGTTCCAGGACTCGTTCTTCTTTAAATATTTGAATATAAACCGGAGAGCCCATTAGCTGCTGGCGAATTTCTTTACTTTTAGTGGTCTGTGGAACAGGAGTATTAAGCTGGCTTGCTGATGCAAAAAACGGCATCAAAAGCATCGCAGCAATGAGTACTATCTTGCGCATACTACGTTGGTTCCTTGATAAATCTGTTACTGGGTGCCAGAACGACAAGAGGAGGCCGGGCGAGAAAATTGCCTGAGCTGCGCTCACATTATCACTGCTGTTGATTTTCGCAAGCAAGACTATGAGGTTATAAAATCGTGCTGTATACTTATCCAGTATTATTGTGGGTGAGATGGATATGCGTAAAATTATTCATGTCGATATGGACTGTTTTTATGCCGCGGTAGAAATGCGCGATAACCCCAAGTTGCGAGATGTCCCCATCGCGATTGGCGGCAGTGCCAGGCAGCGTGGTGTTATCAGTACCGCGAACTACCCGGCGCGTAAATATGGCGTGCGTAGCGCGATGTCCACGGCTATGGCCTTTAAGCTCTGCCCGGGTCTGGTACTCCTTCCTGGCCGCTTTGATGCCTATAAAGAAGCCTCGCAGCATATCAGGGAAATTTTTTCCCGTTATACCTCGCTTATCGAACCTCTGTCGCTGGATGAAGCCTACCTTGATGTCACTGACAGCACCCACTGCCAGGGCTCCGCTACCCTGATGGCGCGTGAAATCCGCCAGACCATCTTTGATGAGCTAAATCTGACCGCTTCAGCGGGCGTGGCTCCGGTAAAGTTTCTCGCCAAAATAGCCTCTGACCTTAATAAGCCCAATGGCCAGTATGTGATTACTCCAGAAGAGGTTCCGGATTTTTTGACGAATTTACCGCTCGGGAAAATACCCGGCGTGGGTCAGGTGACGGTTAAAAAACTCGAAGAATTAGGTTTACGTACCGGAGCGGATATTCAGCAGGCGGATTTAGCCATGCTATTAAAACGCTTTGGTAAACTGGGCCGCGTGCTGCGGGAGCGCTGTATGGGGATTGATGAGCGCAGCGTTAACAACAACCGCCTGCGTAAGTCGATTGGCGTGGAGAGGACGCTGTCTGACGATATCCATCACTGGTCTGAATGCGAACCGATAATCGAAAAACTCTTTTTGGAACTGGAGCGCCGACTGGCAAAAGTACGGCCGGATTTACGGGTAGCACGACAGGGGGTGAAGCTTAAATTCAGTGATTTTCAGCTTACAACCCAGGAACATAACTGGCCATCCCTTGATAAAGCCCAGTTACTTCATCAGGCGTATCAGCTCTGGCAGCAACGTCGTGGGGAAAGAGGCGTACGATTGGTAGGATTACATGTCTCTTTACTTGATCCGCAGCTGGAACGGCAATTAGTACTTGGATTGTAGAAATACCTCCTATGGCGACCCATGAGAGGTATAACCGTCATGCTATGTATTATCTAATCTAATGTTGTGACGCTTATTTTATTACTTGGCAAAGATTCCACACCCTCTGAAGTCATATGTGTGACATAAATAATATATGTCTGTGCGGGCTTGCTATACAGCGTGATGCTGTTTTGAGAATTTGGAAGTAGAGCAAAACCTTTTTTGTCGTTTTGGTACAAAACATATTGTGAGCCATCCGCGTGATCTACCGCGCAGTCCCAGTGTATGCTATAGGAGTTCGAAGTAATGTCATCTGCATATAAACCCGTTGGGGACGCGGGGATAGACGGAGGTGTAGTTGATATTGTCATCAGGTTTTCCTTTTTATATTGATTGTTTTATTAAGGGGGGACTGAATAAGGTGTTTTTTTATTATTTTTCCGTCATGATTATCTCATCAGATATTTAATAATCAAATGCGGGTTTTAGCATTCAGGTTGCTAAAAATTACATTTGATTATTACGCAATAGTAACAATTGGTTTGTTTATATTTATAACGGTGTTTGTTGGATGACAATGATGGGTGATGGATACAACTTATCTGAGCGTGAAAAAAACCTGTTCCCGGTTATCTGACTGAATTCTTGACCCTCATAAACTCATCGGAATTCTTTCACTTGCCACCTTCATGCAACTATAATTATTTTGGCCATATAATATTTAATTGTGATCTCAATCACGCAATGGTTTTTTATTATGTTGTAATAATAAAACAATGATTTATTTTTGATAGCGATGACAATCCTTATTTTGTCACTAGCAAGACGTAGCTCACCTAATAAAAACAAGGCAAATCAATTCATTGATTTTCGACCGATTACTACGAAGAAGAAAAACCACGGTTTTTACTTCTTTGTCAGTAATCTGAAAAATACCTTATTATTAATTTGATATTAACCAATCGGTGGTTAATTGTGATAGAGGTAATAAAATGGAAAATAAAGATAACTGTAAAAATAATGAAACTCATCAAAATAATGAAAACTGTCAAAGTAGTGAATTATCAATCGCAGAATGGATGGAGGAGGAACAACATCAAGATTGGGTTGATATGATGAAAGAGAGTGCTGTTATTCCATTTGCTACATCACTTTGGGCTTGATGAAAATGGCGGGGTTATTACCCGCCATTTATATTGATGGTTAAATTTCTATAGTTGAGGTTATTTTATGGAACATAGTATTAGCAATTTTTTTGCGTGCGTTAGTAATCATCCTTCCATGACAGAAAAAAATGAAGATACTTATAATATTTTCATTGGCTCAGATTGCTCTCAGGAAGAAATCGCAAAATCTATTATTCAGTTTTGCCCAAAAAAACTCCCATACACTTTTACGTATGCTAATATTGAGAATTCAGATCCCGAGTTAATAAATAATTATATTGAACTAAGTGATTTATTTATTTTTATGTATGATTCATCTACTCGTTCTGATTTAAGCCCTCATGGCCCTAAATTTATACAGCCATTGAAACAGAAAATGGCTGAGCACTGGAAGAAATCTGTACTTCTTAGAGAATATGGTGAGTTTTTTAAAGAAGCCTTTTCTGAGGATATTGGAGTTATATCTGTTAGAAATGAAAAGATTATTCATGCTGCAAAGAATGCTAAGAAAATATCATTTCATGATGGTTTTGGAGGCGTGTTACAAGGAACGCTCGTTGATAACCAATCCTGGAAAAGCCTGGATGGTCGCAATCACTATGATTTAATGCCTGGTGAAGTGGCTACTAGAGTATTGGATTTATCAGGGAAAATAAAATTTGGTGGGACATTTTTAAGCACGGTTCCTTTTGCCATTAAATACGGCATCATTGATCCTATATTGGATATTGAAATAGAACAGAGCAGAGTTGTATCTGTTAAATCGACAAATGAAAAACTAGAAAAAGATATCAATTTATATTTAGATAAATGTGAGGGGAATAGGGTTATTGAGGAGTTTGGAATCGGTACAAACATAAATGTTAATCTACATGGTCGTAACGCAAGTTTTGAGGAGCGTCATGCTGGAGTGCATCTAGGCCTTGGGGGCGGAGAAAGAGCTAGCCATCATCTCGATTTGGTTTTTTCATCAGGAATATTACTCTTTGATGATCAGGTTATCTTTGATGGAGATTTTCATATTTAGCTTTTTATAGTTACTGACATTGAACACTCCATACTCTATTGTACGTACATACAAACCTAACATGATATAAAACTTCACTATTATAAATAGTTAAAGATGAAATTAAAACCTTATCCTGGCAGCATTAAAATGCTTTAGCTATTTATTGAATGTTTTTATATTATGTTATGGTTTGTTTTAATTTGTATATTCAGAGGATAGGATTATGCCTGTTACTCTAGAAGAACGCTTAACTATCGCATTAAATAAACATCACCACCATCCTGGTGATATTGGTATTTTAAATGAGATTTGTGAATGTTTAATAATGCTCAAACAAGATGAAAAAGTTCTTCCCTGGGCAGAGAAAATACTTTTAATTAACCCTTGTGATATTATTTCAATGACTCGACGTGCTAACGCACTTTATTTATCAGGCCGGTATGTAGAGTCGGCTGATGCATGGGAAAATCATCCATACAAACTAGATAACCCTATATATTATATGTTTATGTTAGGAATGAGTACTATGATGGCAGGAGATCTTATTAAGGCAACCTCTTTACTTAGTGATGCCTGGAATATGTCTCTATCTTGCGAGCCTGCGCTATCGCCATCAATTGGGTTTACTTTGGGAGAATCTATGCTAAAAAATAGTGACTCTCGAGGTTTTGTATATTGGTTAATGCGTAATGATGTGCCACGTTTATCTTTCAGTTATAGTCCAGCTGGTGTCCCTGTATGGGATGGAGAATCTGATTTATATGGTAAGCGAGTATTGATCACTCACGGACTCGGGTTTGGTGATAATTTTTTATTGTTGAGTTGTATAAAAGACTGGCAAAAAGCAGGAGCAAAAATAATGCTCACCTGTAATTCTTATATCTATGAGCTGATACAAACATCTTTACCTGACTGTGAAGTTGTTAGTACCCCAGATTCAAAAAAATTTCACTCACCGTTACCTGATAAGATCCAGCTGCAAGTTAACAGCTTTTCACCACATGTCCATGCAACATTACTACATCTGCCGTTATTAAAAGCAAAAGGATCAGAGCCTTCAATAATATCATTCCAACCCTATATACAGGTACCCGAAAACCAACATCAAACAGCAATCAAATGGTCACGACAGCTACGAGCAAAACATCAAGGGAAAAAAGTAGTTGGCTTATTTTGGGATTGCGCACAACGATATTGGAATGAAGTTGGAGCAGTCATACGTTGCTGGGCTGAACGACGCAGTTTACCGCTTACGGTAGTAAATAAAATAATTGAATGTTCGTTCTTGGTAGAAAAAATACATTTTGTCAATTTACACCATTCTGCGATTACCACATTATCTGGCTGCAATTCGAAAAACATCAGTAATTATATTCATGGTATTCATGATTTTAGTGATACAACAGCTTGTATAAGTCAATTGGATGCTGTCGTTGCTGTTGATTCAAGTGTGGCAAATTTATCTGCCATGATGGGAGTACCAACATGTGTACTTACTCATACAACTGGAGATTGGAGGTGGGGAATGAAAGGTACTGAAAGTCCGTGGATCTCAAATGCAATCATTTTTCGGCAAACGGATGAGGGGGTATGGGAAGATGTTATCCAAAATCTTAATTCCTGGTTATTAAATTTTTGTAGTACGGATTCAATGGAAGAATGAGAACGGTTGCAAAGTTTTAACGGCGGTGTGGGTGTTGATTGAGCTGATGACCATAAGTGGCTTGTTGAAAATAATTAACGAGTTAATTTTTCACTCTCAATATGATGAATTTTCAAACATTACGGTAAAGCCACTCCTGCTGACCACTGGTCTGTTGTTTTCTCTGTTCCTGGCAACGATTTTTCCTCTGATTTAGCCTGATTGCGCCAGCTATAGAGGCTAGCTTCGGATATTCCTTCCATCTGTGCAACCGCAACCACGGTTATATTGTAGGGCGGCGGTATTTTGCCAGTATTTACAATTCTATTATAGAAATACCTCCCACGGTAATCCGTGAGAAGTATTTTGGGTATTACAAGCGGGTTATTTAACCGGAATTGCTTTCAGTAGTGCTGTCAGCAGCGTCCAGTAATGGCCAACGCTTTCAATATGGACACGTTCATCAGGCGAGTGAGGGCCAGTGATGGTCGGGCCAATAGAGACCATATCCATATCAGGATAAGGTTTCTTGAATAAGCCACATTCCAGTCCGGCGTGGATCACCATAATGTTCGGAGTTTTATTGAACAGCTTCTGATAGGTTTCACGCACCAGATGCATCACCTGCGAATCTGCATCCGGCTGCCAGCCAGGGTAGCTGCTTTTAGCCTCAACATGAGCGCCAGCCAGCTGACCCAGTGATTCAAGCATAGTAACGACATAGTCTTTACCTGAATCAATCAGCGAGCGGATCAGGCAGATAATTTCGGCATTATCTTCATGTAAATTCACAATACCCAGATTCAGGGAAGTTTCGACTACCCCTTTAACGGCATCAGAATTCCGTATGACCCCATTAGGCATGGCGTTTAACAGACGGATAAAGGTATCCCGGCTGGCGGATGTCAGGGCAGGCTGCTCTGCACTGACTGGCTCCAGCAGAACCGTCAGGTTCTTTTCAACCGCTGACAGTTCATTTTGTAATATTGCCAGATACTCGCTTGCCAGGGCTTTCAGCGTCGCCGCTTGTGCCTTAGGTACGGCCAGAGTTGCATAGGCTTCACGCGGGATAGCATTACGCAGTGTACCGCCGCTCAGGGCAATTAAACGCGCATCCAGGGCTGCTGCATGGGCGGCTAAGAAACGACCCAGCAGTTTGTTGGCATTACCCAGACCTACATGAATATCGCAGCCTGAGTGCCCGCCTTTCAGACCTTTAATGGTTAATTTAAAGGTTTCAAAATCAGCTGGAACGGCTTCACGGGATACCGGCAGGGTAGTAATAAAGTCAATGCCCCCGGCGCAGCCCATGTAAATCTCACCTTCTTCTTCTGAGTCGGTATTGATCATAATGTCAGCTTTTAACCAGCCAGCCTGTAAACCAAATGCGCCATCCATCCCGGCTTCTTCGGTCATGGTGAGCAGCACTTCCAGCGGGCCGTGTTCAACGCTGTCATCAGCCAGTACCGCCAGTGCGGAAGACATACCGATTCCGTTGTCCGCACCCAGGGTGGTGCCACGCGCTTTTACCCAGTCACCGTCGATATAAGGCTGGATAGGGTCTTTTGTAAAATCATGCAGGGTATCGTTATTTTTCTGCGGAACCATATCCAGGTGGGCTTGAAGCACTACCGTTTTACGGTTTTCCATACCCGGCGTTGCAGGTTTACGCAGCAAGATATTGCCGACGGCATCCCGGTCAGTATAAAGACCTTTTTCTTTGGCCCAGGACAGAATGTGTTCTGCCAGCTGCTCTTCATGGTAAGAAGGATGCGGAATCGAACAAATTTTGGCAAAAATATCCCACAGTGGCTGCGGAGATAATTGAGACAATTCAGACACGTTGGCTCTCCCAGGATTCAATTTTTTAGCAGACCGGAAAAGGTGTTATCCGGTTGATTTTCACTGTAAGCAGTACTTACGCGATAGTTCGAGAATATCATTTTATTCTGTTCTGTGTGGATTGAATGCCAGAAAAAACTGTTGCAGATAACCCGTGGCGCTGGTTTTTAGGCCGCCAGCTATCTATAATCTCGCGCAACCAAAAATTCTTTACCTATCTTTAAGCCGTGATTGAGCGGCCGGGGCACTACACATGAGCGAAAAATACGTCGTCACTTGGGACATGTTGCAGATTCACGCCCGTAAGCTGGCACAACGTCTGCTACCTGCTGAACAATGGAAAGGCATTATTGCTGTTAGCCGTGGTGGTTTAGTGCCTGGCGCACTTCTGGCCCGTGAGCTGGGAATTCGTCATGTTGATACCGTGTGCATTTCAAGCTATGACCATAATAACCAACGCGAACTGACCGTGATTAAACGTGCAGAAGGCGACGGTGAAGGCTTTATCGTTATTGATGACTTGGTTGATACCGGTGGTACTGCTGTTGCTATCCGCGAAATGTATCCGAAAGCCCATTTTGTGACTATCTTTGCTAAACCAGCTGGCCAGCCGCTGGTCGATGACTATGTTATCGATATCCCGCAGAATACCTGGATTGAACAGCCTTGGGATATGGGCGTTGTCTTTGTTCCGCCATTGGCCGGACGCGATTAATTTTCAGGATAAAAGAGACTACCCAAGTCATTTGGCGGATTCCTGAATAGTTACCAGCACCCTGTGAGCGATAAGCTGACAGGGTGTTTTATTTTATGGGGGAGCTTTATATCTATTTCAGCAAAAGATAATACAAAATAATCAATGCATTTTTTAATTAAATAAATTTAGATTCGCCATCTTAAATAACAAATTCGATTATTGATTTCTAATATTGATATATGCTGATAGTCCCCTGTGCATGATAAGCTGAATTTATAAGTCGAACGTTAATAGAAGTTCGATAATAAATAAAGATGACGTGTAAAGGTGAACTGTGCCTGAATTTATTTCATTAGCAATAAGTTCATTCTGGCCGATGTTTTACGCCGGAATGGTTTTTACTATACCCATAACGTTAATTTCATTTTCGCTTGGCCTGTTAATAGGCTTTGTTGTGGCATTAATTCGTTTATACGGGCCTGCGCCACTAAAATTAGTGGTGCGCTTCTATGTCTGGATTATTCGCGGCACTCCGTTGCTGGTCCAGCTGTTTCTGATCTTTTACGCGCTGCCCGGGGTCGGTATCACACTCGATGCGTTCCCGGCGGCGGTGATTGGCTTTAGTCTTAACGTTGGGGCATTCACCTCTGAGGTCATTCGTGCAACCTTGCTCTCGGTGGCGAAAGGCCAGTGGGAAGCGGCGCACTCTATCGGGATGAGCTGGGCGCAATCACTGCGTTATATTATTCTGCCGCAGGCGGCAAGAGTTGCCGTTCCCCCGCTATCGAATACGTTTATTTCGCTAGTAAAAGATACTTCTCTGGCTTCGGTCATTACCGTGCCTGAGATGTTTTTAGCTGCCCAGAGAATTGCCGCGGTGACTTATCAGCCACTGATTTTATATACCGAAGCGGCGCTACTCTATTTATTAATCAGTTCTGTTTTATCCTATTTACAATCCAGACTGGAAATAAGATTAGAAAGAAATACCGTAGTAAAGGATGAATATCATGATAACAGTGTTCGGTCTTGAAAAAAGTTTCGCTAATCAGAAAGTCTTACATGATATTTCTCTGAACCTTGTTGAAGGGAGCGTAACTGCGCTTATTGGTCCATCCGGAAGCGGTAAAAGTACATTATTAC
Organism: Klebsiella sp. BIGb0407; assembly: GCF_024807845.1. GTDB lineage: Bacteria > Pseudomonadota > Gammaproteobacteria > Enterobacterales > Enterobacteriaceae > JGM124. Next base: position 459,276 of record NZ_JANUEQ010000004.1, on the reverse strand, counting down.
GTTGCATTAATTTACTGGAAATTCCACAGGCAGGGAGCTTAACCATCGGTAGTGAGGAAATATCTTTTTTACCTGACGCGTTGCCAAAAAGAAAAGATATTCGTCGCATTTGCCAGCAAACCGGCATGGTTTTTCAGAATTTCCAGTTATTCCCGCACTTATCGGTACTGGACAATATTACTCAAGGATTGATTGTAGTGCAGAAGTGGCCCGTTGCGCGCGCAAAGGCGCGGGCAGAAGAGCTACTGATTAAAGTCGGTCTGCTGCACAAGCGTAATGCCTGGCCGGCAATGCTCTCGGGCGGGCAGCAGCAACGGGTTGCTATCGCCCGGGCAATGGCTCCCTCACCGAAGGTATTGCTCTGCGATGAACCTACTTCTGCGCTGGATCCCGAACTGTCGCTGGAAGTGGTCTCCGTTTTACGCCAGTTAGCACAGGAAGGTACCACCATGCTAATGGCAACTCATGACTTGCGTCTGGCGGCCAATATCGCCAGTCAGGTGGTATTCCTTGAGGCGGGTCATATTGTTGAGAGCGGAAGCGCAAAAGAGATTTTTACCCGGGCGAAGAAAACGCGCACGCAGCTATTTATTTCCACGCTGACAGAAACATTCCCGGATTCCTGGGAAATTTAAAAAAATAACAGAGCAATTCTTATCAGGAGTTAATGATGAAAGTATTAATGACCGCATTACTGGCGACGGCGATTCAATTAAGCGTTGCACATGCCGCCTGGGCTGAAGATGATTTAGCCAAAATAAAAACAGCAGGGGTATTTAAAGTCGGTACCGAAGGGACGTTTCCTCCTTTTACTTACCATAATACGGCTGGCGACTTGGTGGGATTTGACGTTGAGATTGCACAGGAAATCGCAAAACGCCTTGGAGTCAAAGCGGAGTTTGTCGAAGGGAAATGGGACGGACTGGTGGCGGGCCTGGATGCTAATCGCTACGATGCGGTGATTAACCAGGTTTCAATTACGCCTGAGCGTCAGGCCAAATATGACTTCTCCGAGCCTTATATCACACTGAAAGCAGTGCTGATTGTGAATGAAAAAAATAGCGACATTCATAATTTTACTGATCTGAAAGGCAAAAAATCGGCACATACGCTGACCAGTAACTATGCGCAAGTGGCACGTGAAAACGGGGCGGAAGTGGTCGGCACGGACGGCTTTGACCAGTCAATTGCCTTGGTGTCGCAGGGACGGGCGGATGCGACTATCAATAGTAACCTGTCATTCCTCGACTTTAAGAAACATAAGCCCGATGCTCCGGTAAAAATTGTCGCTGAAAGAGGCGATGCTGAACAGGAAGCGGTGCTGATTCGTAAAGGAAATCCGGAATTACGTCAGGCGATTAACTCGGCTATCGCTGAGATTAAAACCGACGGCACCTATCAGCGGATTTCCAATGAATATTTCGGTGCGGACGTGTCGAAATAACCGCATACAGGTTACAGATTTTATCCCGGTCTGTTGCGAGAGCAGACTGGGAATTAACCTGAGAGTAATCAAGGGTGTCATTTTCTATTTTATCTGAAATATCAAAATTATTATTTATCATCCATTCAGTTATTAGTGCCAGGACCATTCCAGATCAGCTGAGATCTTAAATTCTCGGGAACAATAGAAAAAAGCTTTGAAATATTTTTGATATTACTATCATAAAGAATGCTGATATTTTTATTGGAATTATAAAAATAATCTTTGCAATGGTAATTCAAAAAATGAATATCACCATCATCAATATCATCATGAGCCAGAAGACGGTAAAATGAATGAATCAACTGCGTCTCATAGTATACAGAACGATCCCTTATTCTCCTGAATAAACTATGAGTGGCAATGTTACGTAAATAAGGTAGGGATGAACTCAGTATATCAAGATAAATTTCATTTTTTGTCATGCTAAATATCACCGTAATTAAGTCTATGATCTAAAATATTAATCTTATTTCTTTCGTCTTGATTTTACTGGTTTAACAGGCTCTGTTATCGTGACACACTCGGCATCGAATGCTGTTAGCGATAGGGAAACCTTTTTACCTGAAGAGAACAGGTATGAAAAACGGCTCTTCAGTTTTGTCACTTATACATTTTCCTGAAGTGACTATTAATACTTTCGTTGGGGATCAACCTGTCTTGAGTAAAATCTAAACTATCAGATACCGCGACACATTTCCTTAGCTCTTCAGGGAAATCTTCTACTTGCCCATAAATAGTGGGTAACATATAGCGATAGTAGTCACCCATTTCTGTTTCACCATCATAGCCTACAGGGTAATCGTCACCGGGAGCATTACCCTCCACTGCCTGGTAAATAAATAACCCTTTATTTATAGAGTAGTTTGAATCGCTGTTTGTTTTTTTATACTTATAAATCTCATTTTGATGTTTTATGGTCTTTTTTATTGTTTTCGGGCCTATCCATGCAGGTATCATATCAATAATATAATCGCCATTTTTATCCATAGGAATAGAAGTATAAATAGCGGACTCTTCATTTAGAAAATCAGCCAAGTCCCTCGATAATACGTTAATCTCTTCCGTTTCCAACAGGCATTGAGGCAATTCACCCCAACAATTATTAATAAAAATGCTCAACTTGCCATACTTATCCATACCGAACCATGTATATATAGAGCCAGCGCCAGGCTCCCAAGTGGGACTTAAATCATAACCCATTTTTTTACTCCCTCATGACATGCTGTTTTTTTATTCTCACAAGTCCCTACATTATACTCCTGCGGCAAATATTTCTTTCGGATTAGGTTATCAGTAATGACGCTAACTATGCGATCATACGTTAAAAAGAGGCGAAATCTATTGGGTGTCACGGAACCGTGGGTTCTGTTAACGACCTTTATATCGAATAGTGTCATAACCCTTCAGGAAGAACAGCCCTCCGTGCGGAGCGAAAAAACGGTTATCACTCCCCCCTGGAAACCATCTCTGGCTTTTTCTCGCCAGGAATCTTCCGCGACCTTTATGCTATTTGGTCGTTATCAGAGTACAATAACTGTAATTTCTTTCATTTGCAGAGGCAGAGCAGCAGATGTCGCAAGCCAACCTTAGTGAAACCTTATTCAAGCCCCGTTTTAAACATCCGGAAACTTCAACGCTGGTGCGTAGGGCCCACTCGAACACCACCTCTGCTGTCCATTCTGCACTGGATGGCGATACCGTTCCTCACTGGTATCGCATGATTAATCGCTTGTTATGGATTTGGCGTGGGGTGGATCCTCGTGACATCCTGGATGTACAGGCGCGTATCGCCTGTACTCAATCTGAACGTACAAATGAAGAATTACTGGATACGGTTATCGGTTATCGGGGCGGTAACTGGATTTTTGAATGGTCCAAACAGGCGATGCTCTGGCAGCAAAGAGCCTGCAATGAACAAGATGAAGAGAAAATCGGTCAATACTGGCTTAAGGCCGCTAACCTTTACAGCATTGCCGCTTATCCTCATATCAAAGGGGATGTCCTGGCTGAACAAGCCCAGGTTCTGGCTAACCGGGCCTATGAAGAAGCCGCTCCACGCCTGTCAGGCGGGCTACGCGAACTGTCATTCCCTGTTGAGGGTGGCGGAACGGTAACCGGGTTCCTGCATATACCACAGCAAGGCAGTGGTCCTTTCCCGACGGTGCTGATGTGTGGCGGGCTGGAAAACTTACAGAGTGATTACTACAACCTGTTTGCTGAGTATCTGGCACCTCTTGGTATTGCGATGCTCACCCTCGATATGCCGTCTGTCGGCTTTTCCTCAAAATGGAAACTGACGCAAGATTCCAGTTATTTGCACCAGCAAGTGCTGAAAGCGCTGCCAAATATCCCTTGGATAGATCATACCCGGGTGGCTGCATTTGGCTTCCGCTTTGGTGCCAATGTCGCGGTGCGTTTAGCTTACCTTGAATCACCACGTCTTAAGGCTGTAGCCTGCCTTGGGCCGATAGTTCACACTTTACTGACCGATCCTAATCGTCAGGCTAAAGTGCCGGATATGCTTATTGATGTATTTGCCAGTCGTTTAGGGATGAATAACGTTTCTGATGCTACTCTGAGTATTGAACTTAATCGTTACTCACTTAAAACGCAGGGGTTATTAGGACGTCGTTGCCCGACACCGATGCTTTCAGGTTACTGGCAAAATGATTTCTTTAGTCCGGAAGAGGAATCACGCTTAATCACTTCGTCATCTGCAGACGGTAAGTTATTGTCGATACCTGCTAGCCCAGTGTATAAGAATTTCGACAAAGCATTACTGGATATTGTCGAATGGATAAAGCAGCGATTGAGCTAATTTAAATGAGTATTCCAGAGTAAGACAATACAAAGGAGAAAGTAATGACATTAGTGAACGGACATCCGAGAGGCCGGTTATTAAAAAAGTTTACCGATCTTGGCCCCTATATTCGTGAGGAGCAGTGCCAGGATTCTCGCTTTTTCTTCGACTGCCTTGCTGTCTGTGTTAATGCCAAACCTGCCCCCGAAAAACGTGAATTCTGGGGATGGTGGCTGGAGCTGGAAGCACATAATAACCAGCTGAATTACAATTATCATTTTGGTTTATTTGATAAAAATGGCCACTGGAAAGTGTCTCCATCAGGTAGCCAGGAAGTTGATGAGCAAGTAGAAAAGACCTTGCAGGCTTTCTTCAAGCGCCTGAAAGCCTTACTTGTGACCTTAGATATTGAACTGGTTCCTTCAGAAAAACTCTCCGAAAAGGCAAAAGCTCTGACGGTTTAAGTTTGATGGCAATATATAACAAAGGGGCTCAAATATTGAGCCCCTTCTTGTTACCTATCTGCTATGAATAATTAGAACTGGTAAACCATACCAACACCAACGGTATCATCGCTGTTCAGGCCCAGTTTATTATCGCTTTTCAGCTGGTTGATTTTGTAATCAACATAGGTAGACATGTTCTTATTGAAGTAATAAGTTGCGCCTACATCGATATATTTAACCAGGTCAGCGCTACCAATACCGTTCAGCTCTTTACCTTTTGACTGAACATAGGAAATGGATGGACGCAGGCCAAAATCAAACTGGTATTGAGCAACGGCTTCGAAAACCTGGTTCTTGGTTGCTGCGCCGCTAACGCTGGTGGATACGTTATTAATCACCGCAGTACCTGATACTGGCGTCATATAACGTGATTCAGCATACATGGCAGCCAGGTAGATATCGTTCTGGTTGTATTTAAGTGAGGTGCCCCAGGCGCGTGCTTTGTTGTTACCGTTGCCCAGGAACGCTGCTTTTTGAGCCGCAGTACGGTTGGAGCTCGCATAAGCAACACCCATGCTGACACCAGTATCGCCGATGTCATAGCTCAGAGAAGTACCAAAACCGTCGCCATTTTGTTTGCTGGTAGCACGACCTTCATTTTTACCCTGGTATTGCAGACCGAATTTCAGTCCATCAACCACACCAAAGAAGTTATTAGTACGGTAAGTAGCAACACCGGTAGTACGACCCGTCATGAAGTTGTCAGTCTTAACCAGGCCGTCGCCACCGAACTCGGGTAATACGTCAGTACCTGCCGCGATATCGTACAGAATACCGTAGTTACGACCGTAATCGAATGAACCGTAATTACCGTATTTTAAACCAGCGAAGGCAAAACGTGTTTTACCGGCGTCAATTTCACTTTCTGCTTTGTTGCCTGATACCTGATATTCCCAGCGACCGAAACCGGTCAGTTGGTCATTAATCTGAGTTTCACCTTTAAAACCGATACGGGCATAGGTTTTATCGCCACGATCGGATTGATTATCAGTGAAATAATGTAAAGCTTTTACGCGTCCGGTCAGATCAAGTTTGTTGCCGTTTTTATTATAGATTTCAGCAGCCAGAGAAGCCTGCGATGCAACTAAACCCATTACCAATATTGCCAGTGTGCTCTTTTTCATTTTTTGTCCCAAGATGGTTAAAACCGACAATTTGGTTCAAATTGCGGCATTCCAGTAAAATTCATGGGAGTTTTTAGCCTGTGGAGATTAAAGATTTATGACAGGGTGAAAAAAAGTTCCAATCTATGAAAAAAATTTTATGAATCATCAAAACGTCATAAAAAAAGTTCAGGGTAGGAGATCTTCTGTTTTTTCTTTCTGTTTTTCCCTGCACCTGTTGGCAAGCTCTGCCAGTCCTGTTAAAACGTCAGTTAGTTTTTTTAAATTTTCCCATTTTGTTGAGACGGCAAAAAAATGAGTAATAGCCAGACGCTAGTGGTAAAACTGGGCACTAGCGTATTAACCGGTGGCTCGCGCCGCCTGAATCGAGCCCATATTGTTGAATTAGTTCGTCAGTGTGCACAACTGCATGCTGATGGTCACCGCATTGTTATTGTCACCTCCGGAGCGATTGCCGCAGGACGTGAACACCTGAATTACCCGGAACTTCCGGCGACGATTGCATCCAAGCAGCTGCTGGCAGCCGTCGGGCAGAGTCGCCTGATCCAGCTGTGGGAACAGCTGTTTTCGATTTATGGTATTCATGTCGGACAGATGCTCCTCACGCGTGCTGATATGGAAGATCGTGAGCGTTTTCTTAATGCTCAGGACACCCTGCGTGCGCTGCTGAATAACAATATTGTCCCGGTGATTAATGAAAATGACGCGGTTGCCACTGCTGAAATTAAAGTCGGCGACAATGATAACCTGTCTGCTCTGGTCGCGATTCTGGCCGATGCCGACAAACTCCTGTTACTGACTGACCAGCAGGGACTGTATACCGCCGATCCGCGTAACAACCCGCATGCTGAACTGATAACCGATGTACATGTTATTGACGATGCGCTGCGGGCGATTGCGGGCGATAGCGTATCGGGGCTGGGTACCGGCGGAATGGGCACCAAACTCCAGGCGGCAGATGTTGCCTGCCGGGCAGGTATTGATGTCATCATTGCCGCGGGTTCTAAATCTGGTGTAATTAGTGATGTGGCTAAAGGCTATGCGGTTGGGACACGTTTCCATGCCGAAACATCGCCGCTGGAAACACGTAAACGCTGGATCTTCGGCGCGCCCCCGGCTGGGGAAATCACGATTGATGACGGTGCTCTCACGGCACTACTGGAACGTGGCAGTTCATTGCTGCCAAAAGGTATTAAAACGGTCGAAGGTAACTTCTCCAGAGGTGAAGTGATTAGAATTCGTAGCCTGAATGGACGTGATATTGCCCATGGTGTAAGCCGTTATAATAGTGATGCACTGCGGCGTATCGCCGGACACCATTCTCAGAGAATTGGTGCCATTCTTGGCTATGAATACGGTCCGGTTGCTGTTCATCGCGATGACATGATTGTTAAATAAGGAGCAGAACATGCTGGACGAAATGGGCAAAGCGGCTAAAGAGGCCTCCTACCAGTTAGCTTTACTCTCTGCGCGTGAAAAAAACCGCGTACTGGAAAAAATTGCCGAAGCGCTTGAAACTCAGGCGGACGAGATCCTGACTGTGAACCAGCTGGATGTCGATGAAGCCCGCAAAAATGGTTTGAGCGAAGCGTTACTGGATCGTCTACAACTGACACCCGCACGGTTAAAAAATATCGCCGACGATGTTCGCCAGGTCTGTAATCTCGCAGACCCGGTGGGGCAGGTTATCGATGGCGGATTACTGGACAGTGGTTTACGTATCGAACGCCGCCGCGTGCCATTGGGTGTGATTGGGGTAATTTACGAAGCACGCCCTAATGTTACCGTCGATGTTGCTGCCCTGTGCCTGAAAACCGGTAATGCCGCGATTTTGCGTGGAGGTAAAGAGACCTGGCGCACCAATAATGCCACGGTAAAAGTGATTCAGCAGGCTCTGGAAGCTTGTGGTTTACCTAAAGGGGCCGTTCAGGCGATTGAGAATCCTGACCGTCAGCTGGTTACTGAGATGCTGCGTATGGATCGCTACATCGACATGCTTATTCCCCGCGGTGGTGCCGGCCTGCATAAGCTGTGTCGCGAACAATCGACGATCCCGGTTATCACCGGTGGGATCGGTGTCTGCCATATTCTGGTCGATGATACTGCTGAATTTGAACCTGCGCTGAATATCATTGTTAATGCGAAAACCCAGCGCCCAAGTACCTGTAATACCGTAGAAACCTTGCTGGTACATGAAGCGATTGCTGACAGCTTCCTGCCGGTACTGAGCCAGCGTATGGCTGACAGCGGCGTCACCCTGCATGCGGATGAAAAATCACTGCCTGCGCTGCAAAGTGGTCCTGCAGCGGTAGAAGCGGTGAAAGATGCTGACTACCGCGATGAGTGGTTATCTCTGCACCTGAATGTGAAAATTGTCGCCGGTCTGGATGAGGCTATCGGCCATATTCGCGAATACGGTACCCAGCATTCTGACGCGATTCTGACGCGCACACTGAGCAATGCTAACCGCTTTATTAACGAAGTGGACTCCTCGGCGGTCTATGTTAATGCTTCCACGCGCTTTACCGATGGCGCACAGTTTGGTCTCGGTGCGGAAGTGGCGGTGAGTACCCAGAAGCTACATGCCCGCGGCCCAATGGGTCTGGAAGCACTGACCACCTACAAGTGGATTGGCTTCGGGGATGATACTATCCGCGAGTAATATTTATCTTGCGACTGTCTTAACGATTAACGGCGCCCATTTGGACGCCGTTAATCGTTTTAAGTGGCGCGATTAAAATAATCCTAGTCCGTAACCGACACCGAGAGTGATAAAGCTAAACAGCCAAATCCATAAAAAGGAGTAGCGTATATGGCGTCCCATATCGACGCCAGCAAGACCGACTGCAAGCCAGACAGCAGGAGAAAACGGGCTAACAAAAGTTCCCGCATTATTGCCAATTGCCATCGCATAAACTACATCCTGAGCAGATATCCCGACGCTTGCCGCAACATTCTGAACAATCGGCAAAAGGGCAAAATAATAAGCATCAGTACTGGTGAAAATATCCAGCGGTACTCCTGATATACCAATGGCGATATGGAAGTAATGCACCATGCTGGCAGGGATAAGTATTAATAAATCACGAGCTATTGATTCCAGCATTCCTCCTTTCCCTAGTACACCGAGAAAGACTCCGGCGGAAAGAATAATCGCCGCCATGGTTAATGCTTGCGGGGCATGATGACTGATAGTACTGACTTGATCTTTTACTTTCGGGAAGTTAATGATAAGCGCTGCTGACAGTGCCAGCATAAAAACATAGGGTGCAGAAAGTAGTCCAAAGGCCAGGCTGATAACGACAGCCAGTACCAGTGAAATATTAATCAGAAATTTTTGTGGTTTCTCCGAGCCGGTATCCTCATCGACTTCGTCAAATGGCTTGAGTAGAGAATCCTGCTCGAAGGGGGTTGTTCCTTTTAATGAGGCCCGGGAAATACGTCTTGTTTCACGCCAGCCAAACAGGCCTGCCACCAGTATTGATGCCATAACACCTATTATTTGTACCGGGATCAGTGGCTGCCATAAAGCTGTCGCTGGGATCCCGGTGACCGCAGAGGCACGCCCGAGAGGCCCTCCCCAGGGCACCATATTCATGACTCCCATACTGGTACACATAATCAAAAGCATCAAATAAGGGCTCATATTCAGCCTGCGGTAAAGCGGCAGGAAGGCCGGAATAATAATTAAAAAGGTGGCTGCACCGGAGCCATCGAGATGTACTGCCGCGGCGACCAGAGCCGTCACCATAGCGACAATAATCACGTTTCCACGGGTAATGCCAATCATCAGACGAATAAAAGGGTTAAAAATATGCAGATCTTTCATCAGACTAAAAAATAAAATACCGAACATAAACATGGCGGCAACGTTTCCCACTTTCTGAAATCCATAGTCAACAAAACCGGAGATCTCAGAAATTGAGTAACCTGCTAATAATGCACCAAAAAGTGGTGTGACAGACATGGCAATAATGGGGCTGGTTTTTCCCGTCATTAACAGGGTGACAATAGTTATAATAATGAGAAGGCCAATAATTGTTAGCATCAAATAGTCCTTTTTATAAATCATCCCGATGATATCAGGCTAAATGTATATCAATGACTTTCTGTTATGCTGAGGAAATAGAGTTAAATGTGATGTGAGTGACTAATGAATTCACTATTTGCGATCGCTGATCAAATTGGAGTGAAATTTAAATGCTTATATTTTATTTAACTATGTTAATTAACGTTTATATATAAAATGTGGCTTTTTATTATTACGCTGGTGCGCTACAGGTATTGCAGAGCAGGATATCTGTTTTAAAGCTCATTAATATTGTTATTGCTGTTAATTGCACTAAACCTGAACAGATATTCATTCTGTTGCCACGTCCTGGTGCAATCTTTCTAGGCTATCTGAGAAATAGCCTTATTATATCTACATATATCACTGGCATGGTTTTTGCTTAATTACCCTCATGTTCCTGATAAAGACCTTAATCATTCCTAACGGCGGGCGTGAGATGGGTTGGACAATGGCGTCTGCACTTCTTTGTATCGATTAATTTCACGATACAGGGAGGTACGGGCGTTTTTTTTTATCATTTAGTCGGACAGAACAGGCCATCAAAGTATTTCTATCCGGTAAATGGCAGTGATTAAGGAGAAACTGGGATGAATATTATACCGACAATTTCGGTGAAAACCGTTTGTCCCTACTGTGGGGTAGGTTGTGGTATGACTCTGGGGGTTCAAGGGGAAAAAGTCATCAAGGTGTCAGGCGATAAGACGCATCCTACTAACTTTGGCCGACTCTGTACCAAGGGTTCCACCAGTGCCCAGGCTCTCCGGGATTCTGGCCGTATGGAATCAGCCTTCTTGAGAAATGACAGGCAAAAGGATCCTGGCCAGACATCAATGGATATTGCCATTACGCAGACAGCGCAGCGGTTAAGAGAAATACTCGACAGGGAAGGACCTGATGCCATAGCTCTGTATGTCTCCGGGCAAATGTCGCTGGAAGCACAATACCTGGCTAACAAACTCTGCAAAGGCTATATCGGAACCAATCAGATCGAGTCTAATTCCCGACTCTGTATGGCGAGTGCCGGTAGCGGCTACAAATTGTCCTTGGGATCGGATGGCCCGCCAGGCTCATACGAGGACTTTGATTTGGCCGAGGTATTTTTTGTCATTGGCGCCAATATGGCAGATTGTCATCCGATTCTTTTTCTCAGAATGATGGACAGGGTTAAGGCTGGCGCAAAACTCATTGTGGTCGATCCGAGGCGGAATACCACGGCTGATAAGTCTCATCTCTTTATGCAGATAAAACCAGGAACAGATCTGGCCTTGCTCAACGGGCTGTTATATCTGCTGCATACCGACGGTCATACTGACCCAGAATTTATCGCGGAGTACACCGAAGGATGGGAAGCCATGCCGGATTTTTTGGCTGACTACACCCCGGATAAAGTCAGTACCATTACCGGAATACCCGAAGAGGATATTCGTCTGGCAGCTCAGATGATAGGAGAGTCTGGTGCCTGGATGAGTTGCTGGACAATGGGGCTCAACCAAAGCACCCATGGCACCTGGAACACCAATGCCATCTGTAACCTTCACCTGGCAACCGGCGCTATCTGTAAGCCTGGAAGCGGGCCGTTCTCACTGACGGGCCAGCCGAATGCGATGGGTGGGCGGGAGATGGGTTATATGGGACCGGGATTGCCCGGGCAGCGTACCGTACTGGTCGAGGAGGAACGAGATTTCGTTGAGGATGTCTGGGGGATCCCGCGCGGAACGCTGCACACGCGTCTGGTGGGGGGAACGGTTGCCATGTTTGAACGTATGATGGCGGGCGATATCAAGGCTTGCTGGGTCGTTTGCACCAATCCTGTGGCGTCAGTTCCCAACCGTAAGAATGTCATTGCAGGGCTAAAAAAAGCTGAGCTCGTTATCACTCAGGATGCTTTTCTCGACACCGAAACAAACCGTTACGCTGATATTTTATTACCGGCAGCACTCTGGGCCGAGGCCGAAGGTGTGATGATCAATTCGGAACGTAACCTCACACTGATGCAGAAAGCTATCGATCCTCCCGGTCAGGCGCTACCCGACTGGCTGATTATCGCTCGTATTGCCTGCGAAATGGGATTTGCTGACGCCTTCAGTTATGCGAGTGCCGAAGAGATATTTGAGGAAATAAAACAGTTCTGGAATCCCAAGACCGGGTATGACATTCGTGGCGCAAGTTACAGCCGTCTGCGTGAGAACCCTTTACAGTGGCCCAGCCCGCCGGGTGATGAGGAAAATCGCCACCCTATTCGTTATCTCAATGAGGGTATTAGCCAGAAACTCAGGGTCAGAGATGATGGCAGCGCGCAAACAATAACCTTTGCCACCACGAGTGGCAAAGGCGTATTCCTTCCTCGTCCCCACGGCAATCCCGCTGAGATGCCCGATGCGGAGTTCCCCTTTGTACTGAACACAGGTCGCCTTCAGCATCAATGGCACACCATGACCAAAACCGGCAAGATCCCAGCATTAGTGAAACTCAATTCCGGGCCTTTTATTGAAATTCATCCGGAAGATGCGGCTGCACTGGGAGTCAAAAATAAACAGCGTATTGAGATCCGCTCCCGTCGGGGCCGCGCAATATTACCTGCTGTAGTGACCGAGCGTGTCCGCGCGGGTAACTGCTTTGCGCCATTCCACTGGAATGATCTCTTTGGTGAGGATCTTGCTATCAATGCTGTTACCAGTGATGCCATCGATCCTCTATCACAGCAACCTGAATTCAAGTATAGCGCTGTGGCGCTTTTCCCACTTGAATCTGAATCAGCCCCCATTTTTGATACAGAAGCCTCTCACCCTGAAGGCGGATCCACGTCATTGGATACGGTTGCGGTGAGTGAAGGTACTGATCCTGCAAGCATATATTCAAGGGAACACCATATGATGCAAATCAATACGCTGGGCCGACTACTTAATATTGATACGAAGCCTGTTCCAGACTTCGATCCTCATGAACAGCTGTATCTTCAGGGGTTCTTGACCGGTTTGCACAGTAGTGAGCAAGAACAAAACAGGGGAGCAGTACCTGCATTGCCTGTGACAGCGCCCCTTGCTCCTGACAAACGGGTATTTATTGATGGTATCCTGGCCGGGTTATTCTCCCGAGCCGGGCTTCCTGGAGAGGTAACCCATTACCCGGCACTGACAGCAGAGGGGGCATCATCTTCTCTTTTACCAGAGTCTAATCAGGCTGTTATCACGGTATTATGGGCTTCTCAGACAGGTAATGTTGAAGCCTATGCCAGCGAGTGTGTCACTCAGCTTGAAAGTGATGGCTGGGAGGTGAACGTGCAAAGTATGGATAATTGCAGACCGGAAGAACTGCCTCCTCATTCTCCTCTTTTACTGTTAACCAGTACTTTTGGCGACGGCGATCCCCCTGATAACGGGCTATCGTTCTGGCAGACTCTTACATCAGATACTGCAAACAGCCTGAATGCCAATCCGTTCTCGGTGCTCGCTTTTGGTGATTCAAGCTATGACCAGTTCTGTGGTTTTGGTCGTAAACTGGATGCCAGAATGGAAGCATTAGGCGCACCACGGCTGGTCCCGCGCGTTGATTGTGAGCCTGAATACCATCGACATGCATCAGATTGGATGGCGAGCGTCCGGCAAGCGCTAAAATCTTTTTCCAGGCCCGATCAGGTTGCCGATAGCCTTGTGGCGGCAGTTAACACTGATATTAAACAGACAGGCCCATTGCCCTACAGCAAGCAGAACCCCCTGCGCGCCCGTCTGCTACAGAACCGGGAGCTTAATACTGCGGGTGCGAGTAAAGAAACTCGCCAGCTCGTCTTTGATCTCAAAGGGTCCGGGCTGAGCTATGAGGCGGGGGATGCCCTGGGGGTATGGCCGACGAATTGCTCTACGCTGGTGGGGGATATGCTAACCGCGTTAAATATTCCCGCTGCGGCGAGCGTTACGGTGAAAGATCTCGACGATATGTCAGTGACGGACGCGATGTTGCACCACCATGAAATTACCCGAATTACGCCTGAAGTACTGGGGTTTATTCAGGAACATTCGGGAAGTCAGGAACTGGCCGGGTTGCTGAAACCTGAACATGCGGCAGAACTTAAACAATGGTTGTGGGGAAAACAAATACGCGATCTGCTGGAAGAATTTCCGATCCGCGTTAGTGCCCAGCAATGGATAGCGGCACTCCGGCGATTACAGCCCAGACTGTATTCTATCTCTTCGAGTCCCAGGGTTCAGACCGATGAAGTGCATTTGACAGTATCAACCGTCCGTTACGAGCACAAAGGCAGACCTCGCGGAGGGGTTTGTTCAACGTTTCTCGCGGACAGATCTGAGAGCGTCGATATTCCTATTTTTGTTCAGAAGTCAGCCTATTTTCGTCCTCCGTCAGGCAAAGATGTTCCAATGATAATGGTGGGGCCGGGGACTGGCGTCGCGCCATTTCGAGGATTTCTGCACGAGCGTCGTGCGCGAGGAGATACTGGTCGAAACTGGCTATTCTTTGGCGAACAGCATGCTGAAACAGATTTTTATTACCGCGACGAGTTGCTGGCGATGCATCAGGACGGTTTCCTGAGCCAGCTCAGTCTGGCCTTTTCCCGGGATCAGGAGAAAAAAATCTATGTTCAGGATCGTATGCGTGAACAGGGAGCCCAGCTCTGGTCATGGTTACAGGATGGTGCACATTTTTATGTCTGCGGGGATGCCACGCGTATGGCCAAAGATGTAGATACCGTACTGAGAGCCGTAATACAGGAGCATGGCGGCCTGAGTGCCGATGCGGCAAGTGATTATGTCGTGCAGATGTCAAAGGACAAACGCTATGTGCGTGATGTCTATTAACGCAGGATAACGCTCTTCCTGCAACTGGCTGGTTAAAAGCTAATGTGTCCGCTTGCGGACACATTGCAAACTATAGGGCCGTCGCCGCGATATCTATCACAAAGCGATATTTAACCTCGCCCTGTAGCATTCGGCTGAATGCCAGTTCTATCTCTTCGCCAGGGATAATCTCTATGTCGGCCGTGATATTGTGCTGCCCGCAGAAATCGAGCATTTCCTGGGTCTCTGCAATGCTGCCGATAGATGTGCCGCTAATACTAAGGCGACGAAAAACTAATGGGGTTACATCAGGTGACGGGTGCGGGCTATCAGGAATACCAACCAGTACCAGCCTGCCATTGGTCTTTAAGGTCGCCAGATAGGCATCAAGGGGATGCGGCGCGGCAACACAATCAAGGATGATATCAAGCGTTGCGGCACACTCAGCCATTGCGCCCCCATCCCTGGATATCACCACGTGACGGGCTCCGAGACGGCGGGCGTCTTCAACCTTTCCCTGAGAGGTGGTAAATAAGGTCACTTCGGCGCCCATTGCGCTGGCCAGTTTGATGGCCATATGACCCAGACCACCCAGCCCGACAACCCCCACTTTATCACCGGGTTTTACCTCAAAGTAGCGCAGGGGAGACCAGACCGTGACGCCAGCACATAGCAGGGGGGCAACACCTGCGGGGTCAAGATTATCGGGTACACTGACGACAAAATTCTGATCGACAATGATATTTTTTGCATAACCGCCGCGAGTAAAATCACCGGTATAGCGGTCTTTGCCGTTATAAGTCGGGGTAAATCCAGCCTCACAGTATTGCTCTTCATGCTGCCGGCAAAAGGTACAATGCCCGCAGGAATCCACCATCACGCCAACGCCGACCAGTTGTCCCACAGCAAAAGCCGTTACGGATTTTCCGCGCTGAGCAACCCGCCCGACTATTTCATGGCCCGGCACCAGCGGGTAGTGACTGACGCCCCACTCGTTACGTGCCATATGAAGATCTGAATGGCAGACACCGCAGTAGAGGATATCAATCAATACATCATTATCCTGGACTTCACGCAGGGTTATCTCCCCGACTTTAAGAGGCTGTTCGGCACTTAAGGCCATTAGTCCGCGAATATTCATTTTTGTCTCCGGTCAGGCTGTAAAGAGTGGTCCAATATAGACAAGTGGTTTCTTTATTGGTAGTAGTTACCATTTGGTTACCACCATGAAGGAAAAACAAAAATGCCGGTTATTGTCGATGGAAAACTCTATTTTTACTCAGATTCTCCCCCGCGCAGATTGATGGATCTTTTTTCCGGAAAATGGTCATCAATGGTGCTTCATGCCCTGTGGCACTGGCCCAATCACCGTTGCCGGACTTCAGAGCTGCAGCGCAGCCTGCAGGGCATCTCGAAAAAAATGCTGTTTCAGACCTTGCGTGAACTGGAAATGCGCGGGCTGATTATCCGCCATGTTTATCCCGTGGTTCCGCCGAAGGTGGAATATGAACTGACCGAGTTAGGTCGCACTTTTGCGCAACCTATTGAGCAGCTATATCAGTGGGGACTGGAAAACCAGGCGGCGCTGGATGAAATGGAAAAACACTATCAAGATACGAAGGATAAATAAGCCTGAGCCAGGCTGTGAACCTCAGATGTTTACCGGGTAAACGACCGGCACAAGAGATGTGCCGGTCAGCAAGGTTAGACAAGTTCTGGCCAGTAGTCTTTGTTGGCGGCGATCAGGTCATCAAGAATCGCTTTCGCGACGGAGGCACTCGGCACGGTTTTTGACAGAGTGATTGCCTGCCAGAGTTTGTGATAAGAGCCATGCTCCCAGGCATCAACCACCAGTTTTTCTACCGCCACCTGCTGGCCCATCATCCCTTTCTGGAAGTGAGGAATATCACCCACGGTCAGCGGCTCAGGTCCGTTATGACCGACTAAACAGGGGATCTCGACCATCGCATCGCTGTCGAAGTTATGAATTGCGCCATTGTTTGGCACAATCAATAACATGCGTTCCTGGGTATTAAAGGCAATCGCTGCCGCCAGATCGACGATATAGGAGGCATGTTCATCAATTTCCAGATCGCCAGCTGATGATTTCCCTGCCTCGATAATCGCCCGGCAGGCGCTAAAGACATTTTTCTCACGGTGATCCATCACCTCATTCGCACGTGTGCGCTCAGGATTGGAATGCTCCACGACGTAGTCAGGGAACAGGTAATATTTAAGGTAGGTATTAGGCATGGTCTCTGGATCCAGAGCCTGAACATCTTTTGCCTTAGCGAAAGTATCGTTCCAGCTTGCTTCAGTATGCGGGTCGTTAGACGGGGGTACATAGCCGTGTTTTGCTACATATTCGCGCAGTTTTGGCATCAGATCGTTACCCTGTAAGTCCTCAATAGAGGTCCACCAGCCGAAGTGATTCAGGCCATAGTAACGCACTCGCATTTGTTTGCGATCCTTCAGGCCGACTATCTGCGCCATACGTCCTTCAATGCCAATAGGCATATCACAGATATTAAGAATTTTAGCTTCTGGACGCAGCCTGCGGGTTGCTTCCGCGACAATTGCCGCCGGGTTAGAGTAATTCAGCATCCAGGCATTCGGTGAGTATTTTTGCATATAATCAACCAGTTCCAATACACCGCCGATCGAGCGCATTCCGTAAGCAATCCCGCCAGGACCACAGGTTTCCTGACCAACAACGCCATGATGTAGTGGGATTTTTTCATCTTTTTCACGCATCGGATATTTACCTACCCGAATGTGCGCCATCACAAAGTCAACATCGCTAAAAGCCGCTTTTGGGTCGGTGGTGTAGCTGAATTCAATCTCCGGAGCCTGCTCCTGAAGAATAACCTTGCAAGCCTCGGCAATAACTTCCTGACGGGCACCATCGTTATCGTAGAATTTCAGTGCCCGTAGCGGGAAACGATCCTGATTTTGCAGTAGCATCAGAACTATGCCTGGAGTAAATGTACTGCCGCCACCGGCGATAACTACTGAGAATTTTTTCATGATACTGCCTCCGTCATATTGGATTTATCGGTCTGAATAGAATCACTGATTAAAGTTTCTAGCTGATCGCGAACCTGAGGAACATGCAGGCCAACGATGACCTGAATACCGTTGCCCCGACGCACCACTCCGTGCGCCCCCAGCGCTTTAAAAGCATCGTCACTTTGGGTCTGTGCCATATCGACCAAGGCAATGCGTAGTCGGGTGGCACAGTTATTAATACTCTCGATATTGCTGGCACCGCCCAGCGCCTGCAGGATAGCGGCAGCCTGGCTTAACTTAGGTTCTGTCGCAGCACCTGGGTTACTGGTTTGCCCGCGGGCAGCCTGGTAATCGGCTTTGCTATAGAGCTTGATCTCACTCTCTTCACGACCCGGGGTTTTCAGTTTTAGCCAGAGGATAAGGGCACGGAAGACTACGAAATAGAGGACGGTAAAACAGAGTCCTACGCCTATCTGAATAAACATCATCGCTGAGTGATTGTGAAACATCGGGATCCAGTTTTGCGGCAGGAACTGATCTATCAGACCACCGCCAAAATTACCGACTACACCAAAGACATACATCACTGTTGCCATGGTCGCCGCCAGAATGGCATGTACCGCAAATAGCAGTGGAGAAATGAACAGGAAGGTAAACTCAAGAGGTTCAGTTATCCCAACCAGCACGGCGGTGAGTGCGGCAGGGATCAATAACCCGGCTACTTTTACCCGGTTTTCATGTGCCGCGGTGTAGTAGATGGCCAGCGCAATACCGATTGACCCAAAAATCTTCGAGTTACCGTGCAGAGCAAACCCGCCTTCCGGGAACAAGTTTTTTAATGACTCGGTGCTGTTGCTGAACTCTTGTAAATGCTGTGCCCAATACACCTGAATACCGCCTTCCACCACTGCAGGGCCGTAGATAAATGGTCCGTAGACGAAATGGTGCAGGCCCGTCGGGATCAGAATACGTTCAAGGAAGGTATAGACCCAGACACCTAAGGCACCAGCCGAGCGTAAAAATCCTTGTAGCGACTCAATACCCATCTGAACTTTGGGCCAGCCAAGCAGGGTCAACCAGGCACAAGGGATCATGACCAGGAAAGCGATGATGACGACAAAGGATGAACCCTGGAAAATACCCAAAAAAGTCGGTAACGGCTTATCGAAGTAGCGGTTATGTAGCGCAGTCACTAATCCGGCAATCACTATCGCGCCGATAATGCTGGTATCGAGAGTTTTAATCCCGGCAATCATCGCCAGACCGCTACCTGAGGTCGGTTCAGCGGAGAAATCGACGCCGAAGTAATCTCCCCAGGTCATACCCATTGCATTGATGAAATAGTTCCACGTCAGGAAACTCACCAGTACCGCTAAGCAGGCACGGCCCTGAGCATGTTTGGCCAGGCCAATCGGCAGACCCGCAGCGAAAATGAGTGGCATATTACGGAAAACCGTCCAGCCACCTTCTTCGATGATATGAACTATCTGAGCAAACAAACTATTAGGGTCAGTGAGTGCTTCACCGACGAACATTGGATTGCGTAACATTATGGCGATACCCACCACGATCCCAGCAAAAGGAAACAGCAATACTGGGGTAAACATGGCGCCACCAAAGCGTTGTATTTGACTGAGCATTTTAAATCCTCATTTAACAACTTGTAGGATAAGTGACCTTATTGATACCCGGCTCATTTCCCATATTTTGGTGAATGATTGAGGGTAAATATTTGTGCTGGTCGGATATGAGGATAATTAGGTTCAGGCTCAGCATGATGTATATCTGCTGTAATTCGTGACCTAATTCATGGTTTTAATTTTGCTATTGTTGTCTAATTTAAAATATAAAGTTAGACATGATGAATTAGGCTGAAAAATTCAGGAAAAATAATTTTTCATATCCAGATGTAATTAAATGATATTTATTTAATTAAATTGGAATAGTACAACCTGTAGTTTAGATAACAGAGGTCTATCAGTGATCTATAAATCTATCGCCGACAAATTGCGTTTACGCCTGAATTCCTCCAATTTCGATATTGGCAGTCCACTTCCTGGTGAGAAAAAGCTAGCCGAAGAGTTCGGCGTTGCGCGCATGACCATCCGTAAAGCGATTGATCTGCTGGTGGGCTGGGGGCTCGTTGTTCGTCGTCAGGGGGCCGGGACTTATGTCGCGCGTAAAGATATTCATCATGAAACCAGCAATCTGGTGGGGCTTGCCGAAGTGCTTGGCCGGCAGGGTATTAAGGTGACGAGTGAGGTGCTAATTTTCGAAGTGCAGCCGGCAGCGCCATCAATAGCCAGCCAATTGCGTATAGAAATAGACGAGCGGATCTATTTTTCACGGCGGGTTCGTTATGCGGATGATAAACCCCTGATGCTTGAAGATAGTTATATGCCACTGAAGTTGTTTCGTAATCTTTCGCTCGCGCATTTGGAAGGGTCGAAGTTTGATTATATTGAGAAAGAGTGCGGTATAACTATCAGCGGTAACCGCGAAATGTTGACCCCGGTACTGGCTGATAAACAACTCGCTCAGGCGATGAATATACCGGAGCAAATGCCTCTGCTGCGTATCACCTCGCTTTCCTATAACGATAATGGTGATTATCTTAACTACTCCGTTATGTATCGCAATACTTGCGAATACCAGGTGGACTACCATCTTCGGCGTAGTGTGGTTCCGTCTATGAGATAAAATGCGTCCCTGACAAAAGCTGCTAAACAAAAAAAACCTCCTGAGAGGTTTTTTTTGTTTAGCAGCGGGTTGTCGAAATATGACCGCCATTTCTGACGGTCTTTCCGGCAGCTCCTTCTGCGACCATTCTTATTTGTCCAGGTTCGCTGTCATGTGTACCCGGTCACCGACTCGGGCGCTGGTAATGGTGTAATGAGAACCTTGCTGCTCTGCCATCGCAGAGATTTTAGCTTCTGCGGCGTCCAGTGTGGATGCGGTGGCGCTGATGCTTTGTGCGAAAGCACCGAAAGACATTATAGAAAGAGCAGTAACTGCAACTAAAGTTTTGATTGATTTCATGGTCGTATTCCTTATGCTTCATTATTCATTAAGTGGCGCTACTGGCCTGATGTGATAAATGATAGGCAATGTGAGCATTGATTGAAATCAGAAGTATTTGCTTTTGTTGTTCAAAATAATTGATATAAATGGAGGTGTTTTTCAGATGAATCAATTTCGGCCATCTGAAAAACACATCTGGCTGTATTTTCACGTTAGCTCTTATATTTTTAACTTAGCAAATGCCATTTTCGGGCCTGATTAACCGCCTGAGTTCGGTTACTTGCCTCTAATTTTTCATATAAATGTTTCAGATGCCACTTAACGGTTTCCGCTGAAATTCCCATTGTGCGGGCGATAGTCTTATTAGGGTAGCCTTCGGCTATTAGCTGTAATATCTGCTGTTCTCGTTCGGTTAGTTTTAAGTACGAAGCAGGCGTATCAACTTTTTCAAAGCCTGTTTTTGTGACCCTGAGAATCGACCAAAGAGGGTCGATAACATGGCTGAATTCATTATCGCTATCCTGTTGCTTGCGTAAATAATTTATGACCAGAAGGAGTTCAGCATCGGCATCCATCAGGCTGCGTAGCAAGTTTTGCGATAATATTTGTTGTAGTGCGGGCTTACAGACGTTGATTGCCCGGTCAGTTTCGCCCATTCGCCAGAGCGCGGTTGTCAGTAATAGTCGGGAATGAAGAGCGGATAACCATTCACCACAAAGCTCTTGTTCGGTCATCAGGGCGGAAAGATATTCTACTGCTGCCCGTGGCTGGTTGTTTGCCAGCAATAAGCGACTACGACTTAAATCATGATACCAGACCATCCGCCTGTTTTTCGTGGAGTTGTATTGTCGGGTGAGCTCTTGTAATGGATTCAGTAACTGATGAGCTTTAGCAATATTGCCCGACTGAAGAGATAACCTGACACGTTCTGCGAGCAGGGGGGCCAGAGCACCTGACCATTCTCGCTGGGTAGCCAGCTGTTCGGCATGGTCTAACCATGATTCTGCCTCTGATATCTGCCCCTTCAGTACAGCCTGTCTTGCAAGCGAAATATAACAGTCGCTCAGCCCTTCAGCAGGCGCGAAATTATCGATCATTTGCAGGCGGGATCTGAGCAGTTCATCGATTTTTTCTGTTTTTCCTTGCTCCCAGGCGATGGCGGCGAGCAGCGGCGCGAGCGTGGCACCACTACTGGTATTCGCGCCAGGGCAGGGTTCCGCATCCTCTAATGCCTGACTAGCCAGTTGCTGTGCTCGCTGTAAATCAGCCTGGCGAAAATGGCCTTGAGCCACCACAAAGGTACGATAAACCTTTACAAAGAGATTGCGATTATCTTCCCGGTTGCCCACTATTCGTCGCTGAACATCCAGAGCTTGCTGTGGGCGCAATGCGGCCAGATGACAGTAACTGAGAATGTTACACACCAGTCCGTCGACCCAAATATCTCCACAGGGGATCTCTTGTAACAAGGGTTCAACTATCTCAATACTGCCCGGGATATTACCGGCAAAGGCTTCGCAAATCCCCCGAACTACACGTAATTTAACGTGGGTGCTGTGTTGCAGATATTCTCTGCTATCTGTCAGTTTGTTTTCTATGGCGTCCAGTAATTGTCGGGCCTGATTAAAGTGAAAACGGTGAGCCAGCGCCCAGGCAAGATTAAGTTGTAATTCAACCCGCGAGCTATCTAAATGAGCCGGAAGGGAGTGCATCCAGCGCACCATAGTTTCGATATCTCCCTCTTCGGCGAGTGACTGAGCGCTGGCTTCTGCATGAAGCGGTGCTGCCTGCCCCGAGGCCAGCCCGTGACGTATTGCCTCAGCCCATTGTTGTTGAGCCGCAAACCAGTGGCCTGCCCGTTCATGTAACTGATGAATGATATCGGGAGCGCTCTGCTGTAAACGACGAATTAAGGCATCGCGCATTAATGGCTGATAACGAAACCAAGTGCGGTTCTCATCCAGAGCTGAAAGAAACAAATTATTCTGCTCTATCCAGGCGAGCATTTCTGCGCCGTTATTTTTTCCGGTCACCGCGTTACAGAGTGTTGGATGCAGGCGGGTGAGTATTGAAGTCTGCATCAGGAAAACGTGAACATCTGCCGGGAGAGGCGAAAAAACAATTTCTTCAAGATAGCGCGTCAGGATGCGTGAACCGCTGTTGATATTCCGGACAAGCCTGCCAGTACCAGAATGCGGGTATAACGGTAACGTCGCTATTTTCATTCCGGCTATCCAGCCTTCTGTGGCTGTCAGTACCTGCTGAATATCCCATTTATGGAGTGGCGTGGAGAGAGCAGAAGAAAAATAGTGGGTTGCTTCATCAGCGGTGAAACGAAGCTCATTGTCATCAATCTCTATCAGTTGCTCTGCTATCTGTAAGCGGCCCAGCCCTATTGGCGGCCGGTAACGGGAGCTAATCAGCAAATGCAAACAGCCGGGAGCATGGTTGAGAAGATAGTCCACACCCTGATGAATATCTGGATGGTGAATATTCTGGTAGTCATCGAGTATCAGATACAGCGGGTGAGGGCAGTGATGTAATTGATTAATCAGTTTAGTCAGAAATAATAAAAAATCGCCAGGATGTTCTTCTTCCTGAATATCATCAAAAATGCTACTTAAGCCCTGATATAACGGGCGTAATGCGGTCAGCAGATAGCGAGAAAATCGCTGCGGAGTATTGTCACTGCTCTCAAGGCTGAGCCAGGCAATAGCATGATTTTGCCGCTGACATTCATGGTACCACTGAGTTAATAACGTCGTTTTTCCCGAGCCTGCGGCAGCACAGATAAGCGTCAGGGCGGTTGTTTCAGCAGGAGCCAGTCTTTTCAGGAGTCGTTCACGTGACAGCCCTATTTCCGGTGGACGTGGCGGCGTAAATTTAGTCAATAATAACGGGTATTTCTGCTCATCCTGCAAAGGCGCGCTTTTTATTAGCGTTACTGGCGCCGTCTTTGTCGTGGGCAAAAACGCCATATTGCTACTCCTTAGGTTGATGCCACTGAACAACCCCAAATAAATAAAGTTGTGACCTGTATCACCCTGATTTGCTATGGCTAAACAGTATACCCCCCATCAGGGGGGTAGGCTACGCCGGGCGGCATTTATACAGTAGGGCCGGTGTTAAGACCCAATATTTAATAAAAATAAGGTGGATACAGTTTATGGCTATCGAAAATAAAGTGGCTTTAGTAACGGGGGCGGGACAGGGAATTGGTCGCGGTATCGCATTACGCCTGGCTAAAGATGGTGCTTCTCTGATGCTGGTGGATTTGAATCCCGAAGCGCTGGAATCGGTAGCGAAAGAGGTCAGAGCCCTGGGACGTCAGGCTGCAACATTTGTCGCCAATATTGCCGATCGCGCACAGGTTTATGAAGCTATCGATCAGGCTGAAAAACAGTTGGGTGGTTTTGATATTATTGTCAATAATGCCGGTATTGCCCAGGTTCAAGCCCTGGCGGATGTGACGCCTGAAGAAGTGGACCGCATTATGCGGATTAACGTACAGGGTACGCTGTGGGGGATTCAGGCAGCAGCGAAAAAATTTATCGACAGAGGCCATAAGGGCAAAATTATTAATGCCTGTTCTATTGCCGGGCACGATGGCTTTGCTCTGCTGGGTATCTACTCTGCAACGAAATTCGCGGTTCGCGCTCTGACTCAGTCTGCGGCAAAAGAGTATGCCAGTCGTGGCATTACGGTAAATGCTTACTGCCCGGGGATCGTCGGTACAGGGATGTGGACTGAGATAGACCAGCGTTTCTCAGAAATTACCGGTGCGCCAATCGGTGAAACCTATAAGAAGTTCGTTGAAGGTATCGCGCTGGGTCGTCCGGAGACGCCTGAAGATGTTGCCAGCCTGGTTTCTTACCTTGCAGGCCCTGACTCAGATTATGTTACCGGCCAGTCTATTCTGATTGATGGCGGTCTGGTTTACCGTTAATCGTCTGACACTCAAGCCGCCTGTTTTAATCAGGTGGCTTATTTCCCCCTCCTCTGTAGTCATCTCGCAGGCCATTCTTTTTGACGCCCTGACACTCTGTCTGTTTGTCACTGACTCGAATTTGATCACGCCATCTGCTGTAGAAATTATTTCAATAGTTTGAACTTCGTCCCAAATCGTTAGCATTTATTCTACCGTTTGTTTACTTTTACTTGGTTGTTACCGGTATCATAAACGCAGCTATCAGAAAGGCTGAATGACGTCAGTTGACATCATCAGCTGACATCAGGCCGCAAAGGAAAATTTATGACCGAAATAATCACACCCCATGGAGTAGGCACCCTTCTGGGGATTGCCGTGTGCTCTGTACTACTCCTGCTCGTACTTATCATGCGTTTTCGTGTGCATGCTTTCCTTGCGTTAACGCTGGTTAGTGTCCTGGTTGCACTGGTGACCGGCGTACCATTCGATAAAATTGTCCCGACGCTTTTGAGTGGTTTTGGTGGTACCCTGGCGGGGGTGGCGCTGTTAGTGGGACTGGGGGCAATAATTGGTCGTCTGCTGGAAATTTCTGGTGGTGCTAAAGTTCTTGCTGATACGCTGATTAGCACTTTTGGTGCTAATCGAGCACCCTTCGCACTCGGTATTGCCTCACTGTTATTTGGTTTTCCAATCTTTTTTGATGCGGGTCTGGTGGTTATGCTACCGATCATTTTTAGTGTTGCTAAGCAGTTTGGCGGCTCAACGTTAACCTACGCTTTTCCAGCCGCAGGTGCATTTGCGGTAATGCATGCCCTGTTACCTCCGCATCCGGGTCCGGTTGCAGCGAGTGAACTGCTGGGTGCAAATATTGGGTTACTGGTGCTGGTCGGTCTGGTTATTGCGATTCCAACCTGGTACTTAGGTGCCTATCTGTTCGGCCTTTACGCCGGTAAAAAATTCCATATTCCACTGCCATCGACATTCCTCGGCAATGTTGAGGTGGATGAGAATAATAAGCCACCGTCATTCCGTATGGTGATGACTATCCTGCTGATGCCACTGGTACTGATTTTCCTTGATACCGGCCTGAATACCGCCAGGGTCATGGGATTAGTTTCAGCTGATAATACGCTGGTAAACTTCCTCAGAATGATTGGTAAAACGCCAATTGCACTATTGATAACCGTATTCTTCTGTCTGATAGTATTTAGCGGCAAACACAGCCGTAAGCACCTGGAAACAGTCTGTGACGGCGCGCTCGGGCCTATCTGCGGCATCATCCTGGTAACGGGTGCGGGTGGTATGTTTGGTGGTGTACTACGCGCCAGCGGTATCGGCGATGCGCTGGCGGGAGTCTTGTCTGATACAGGCATGCCGGTCATTGTCGCAGCCTTTGTTATTTCGACCGCCCTGCGTGTCGCTCAAGGGTCTGCAACAGTTGCTTTGACGACTACCGCAGCATTGGTCGCTCCAATGGTTGAAGCAACGACCGGGCTGAGTCAATTAGACCTGTGCTTTATTGTTATTTCCATTGCTGGCGGTGCAACCGTCTTGTCCCACGTGAATGACTCCGGTTTCTGGCTGGTTGGCCGCTTCCTGGAAATGGATGAGAAAACCACCTTAAAAACCTGGACCGTAATGGAAACGCTGATAGGCACTATTGCCTTCCTGCTGGCATGTGCGGGTAGCATGATTTTCTAATCACGATTTCTTCAGCGTTATAGAACTCACCCCATCGTAACGGATGGGGTTTTTTATGGGTAAAAAAGCAAGTATTTATCGGTGTCATTAGATTTTCATATCATAAAAAATTCTTTATTTTCAGTTAAATAAGTTTCTAGTATGTTACTACTCCTGCATTCTATACTTTAGAAAACAATCATAAGAAGGCGATAAAATATGCGTGAGCGGCAGGATGTTCTACCTCTCGGTTATTCTGACCTTGCCCCCGGCATGATAGCGACGGTGGTCACTAATCTTGAAATGCTTGAAAGACCCTCAACCGGACTGATTTCATTGCCGGATGGCATTACCCTGGAAGCTTTAGTCCCTCTGACTCCAGCATCTTTTCGGGACTTATATCGTAAGGTGGGTACCGAGTGGTTATGGTCCTCACGGATCCTGATGCCTGACGATGAGCTCGCAGCTATCCTCAACAATGAGAACGTTGATATCTATGTCGTTCGTCATGGAGCTGAGGATATAGGCTTGCTGGAACTCGACTTTAGCGTGGTTGATGAGTGCGAGCTGGGATATTTTGGACTGGTGGGCAACCTGACAGGTAAAGGGCTGGGCAGGGCGCTGATGTCCCATGCCTCCGAGCTTGCATGGTCAAGACCAATTAAGCGTTTTTGGGTTCATACTTGTACTTTTGACAGCCCTGGCGCCCTGCGTTTTTATATCCGTTCAGGGTTCGTTCCCTATTCTTACCAGGTCGAAGTACAAAGAGATCCTCGTTTACTCGGCATTTTGTCGATGGATGTGGCCTCTCATGTCCCGGTTATCGTTCCTGTTGAATAACAGGTGCCTTAGTCACTTATCACGAGGTTAAACAACCGCTTTAACCTCGTGATGAAGCTTATGACCGTTGCTTAGCCAAATCGTGGCAGAATGCTCAGCATGCTACCGAACCAGCAAACAATAACCAGAATACCAAAGGCTATCACCAATCCTGGAATGACTCGACCTCCCCATACGGTAAAGATTTGATTCGGGAAGCGTTGTCTTGATTTCAAGGCAAGGATCGCTGGCACAATAACGGCCCAGATAGTGGCGCAGAGTCCGGCACCGCCGATGGCATAGATAAAGCCATTCGGGAATAACAGATAGAGTAGTGCAGGGGGAATAAAAGTTAACAGAATAGTTTTAAAGCGACCTGAGTTTGAATTGTCTATTTTAAACAAGTCCGCCAGGTAATCGAACAGTCCCAGGGTCACACCAAAGAAGGAGCTGGCTACGGCTAAGTTCGAGAATAATAACAGGAAGAATTCCATCACTCCGCTGGTATTGGTACCGAGGAAGGATTTCACTAATGAATCGACGTTACCGCCAGAAGCGATGATCTCTTTAAAGCTCTCGCGCGGAATATTGCCCATGGTGCAATATAACCAGAACAGATAAATCCCCAGGGCGAGCAAGGAACCAAAAACAATACTCTTGATCAGTTTTTCTTTTCGTTTGCCATAACAAATGATCAGACTAGGAATATTGCCATGAAAACCAAAAGAAGCAAGACAAACGGGAACAGCCATAAATATATAAGGGAAATAGACGCTTTCCCCGCTATCAACGGCACCGATATCTCTCAGGACAGAATAGTCGACCTTGAAGAAGAATGAACCAAATACCACAACAAAGGCGATGATTTTTAAGCCAAGGAAAAACGAAGTAATTCTACTGGCAGCTAATGAACTCACCCATAATACTGCAGCAACAAAAATGGCTGTACTGATACCCACAATCCGCGGATTCACGTGACTGCCAAAATTCATTGCTATCGTTTCACTGATGATAGCACCGTTCGCTGATATATAAGCATAGGTTAATATATAGAGTACAAAAGCAACGGTAATACCACTAAAAACATTCCATTTATTACCGATTAAATCTTTGGTGATGGTATTGAAACTGGAACCGACAGGATAGTTTAAATTAGCTTCTAATAATAATAGCCCGGAGTGTAACATTGAAAACCAGGCGATAATTAAAATAAATGCGCCCCAGAAAAACCACGCCCCAGCGAGGTCAACGGGTAATGCAAACATTCCTCCTCCAATTACGGTTCCGGCAATAACCATTATGCCCCAAATGGAGGAGTGTTTGGCATTTGTATTTTCTTCCATCGCACTTCCTTACAGATCAATAAAGAGAGGTTATATCTGTATATTTCAAATTATTCATATTCTTCATGTTCTGGCTACTGTACATCACCCGAATCATTCAGAATATAGCTACCGTATTTAAGCTACTCAGTAAATGACAGAGTTAATATTTATTAAATTGACTGAGTGCAATGTCAGCAAGTTATTTGAATTATTATAGATATATATTTTTATGATGAACTATCAAAAATTGAAATAAAAACATTAACGGCCATGGTAAACATGGCCGTTAATTATGTCGATTATTCGACTTCTTTTAGTTTTGCAGTAAAGTGACGCAGTACTTTAGGCTCATAGGTGAACGTCAGCCCTTTAATATTTTTGGCATTTTCTTTCACTTTCTCAAATGCCTCAATAATAAAGTCCATATGCGTTTGGGTGTAGGTTGCACGAGGAATGGTTAAGCGCAGTAATTCCGCCGGGCAAGGTAACTGCTCGCCGGTTTTAGGATCACGGCCTAACAGGAATGAACCGATTTCTACGGCTCTGATACCAGCAACCTTATAGAGTTCGCAGGCCAGCGCCTGGGCCGGGAACTGATCGGAAGGGATATGTGGAAGCAATCTGCCTGCATCAACAAATGCTGCGTGGCCACCTGCTTGCTGGCAATAGATACCGATAGCTTCGAGTCCATCCACCAGATACTGCACTTGGGTAATACGGTAGGCCAGCCAGTCCTGGCCCATTGCATCATAAAGGCCGACTGCCAGACGTTCCATGGCACCACCTTCTAAGCCACCATAGGTTGGAAAGCCCTCCTGGAGCACGCAAAGGGTACGACATTCGGTGTAAACATCAAAGAAGCTGTCATTTTTAATACATAACAGTCCGCCCATTTGTACCATGGCATCTTTTTTTGCTGACATGGCTAACATATCAGCATATTTGTAGGTTTCACGGGTGATTTCTTCAATGCTCCAGTCTTTATATTCTGCTTCTCTCTGCTGAATAAAATAGGCATTTTCAGCAAAGCGAGCGGAGTCCATTACTACTGGAATGTCATATTTCCGAGCGATTTCATAGGCTGCTTTTAAATTTCCCAGGGCAACAGGTTGTCCACCGGCTGAGTTACAGGTAATAGTTGCGACGATATAAGGTATATGTGCTGCACCAACATCCAGAATTACTCTTTCTAACTCTTCAAGGTTAAAGTTACCTTTAAAGTCATTACGCACTGAAGTATCGAAAGCTTCTTTGGTATAAACGTTGCGAACAGTACAGCCATTGATTTGGCTATGACCCTGAGTGGTATCAAAGAAATAGTTGGATAATACAACCATTTTCTTACGGTCGAGGCCTTTTTCTTGCTCACGTTTTTTAATCAGTACCGGAATATAAATTTGTTCAGCGCCACGACCCTGGTGGGTTGGAATAGTATATTGATAATCAAAAATATCTTTAACCGCATTTGCTAAAGCATAATAGCTACGGCTACCGCTGTAGGCTTCATCTCCACGGAACATGGCCGCTTGCATATTTTGTGTAATAGCACCAGTACCACTGTCGGTTAATAAATCAATAAACACATCTTCGCTATCCAGTAAGAATGGGTTCATACCTGATTTAATAATCGCTTCTTCGCGATGTTCTTTAGTTGTACGTTTTACTGGTTCAATAACACGGATGCGGAATGGTTCAGGTAAGTGTTTAAAGTTATTCATGATACAGCCCTTAATATTTTAATTGAGTCATAGCAATGCCGTTACCGATATTGATATGTCATCGATAGAGTTAATTAATATAAATACTCGCATCATTATTAAGGTTTTCGTGACATAACTGTAACAATAAAGTCTTTGTGTAAATAAAATGCACAAAGAATCTAGCTATAGTAGTTTCGCAGAAACAAAAATAATTTATGATGCATGAGACAAAACAGATTTGTATAAACCTGTTCTGGAGTATAGAGATGAACTAACAGGGGCTATTAAGGGATGTGATTGACAATGCGGTTGTCAATATTAAACCATTTTGAGATATAAGATGTCTGACAGCAAAGGAACATTTTATATAGTCTCCCATTAAAGATGACGCTACATTATTAGAATTAAGAAAATTGTCTATGGAGAATGGCAACAATTGTGATTCGGTTCACGGTAGAATGATTTCATATGCATCAATTGTATCAATTAATAGACATATCGGCATTTCTGACAGGTAGGGTACCTTCGTTTGAGCACTCTGTGGACAGCGCCAGAAAGCACTTACATGGTTAAAATGCCTGCTACAAAGAGGTACACTTACTGACATCTATCGGCATCAACTTTCTGGAAAATGTTAACTCACAATGAAAAATATCGATTTTGCCCGTGATGATGGAGATCTCTATCCACTATTGCAGCAGGCGACAGATGAAGAGAAAGCATTTCTGGCTGAGATTATTTCGGGTAAATACTCCTCTGGTATTACCAAAGATGAGCGTTGCCCGTTAAAGCTGACGATGGAACTCCAGAGTATGGGGGGTGACACGGTTATGAATCTGTTCCGCAGACGTGGCGTGCATTATCGACAAGTTGTTGCGGATGTGGCCAGTAAAGTGTCCATTGAAAACGATAGCCGCGATGATTTGATGAAGACAGAAGAGAAGATTGCCGAAAAGGTGATAACAGATTACAAAAATAAACTGTCTGATAGCGAACGGGCCGAGTTTGAACAAATCTTACGTGACAATCTTGCCGATCAGAAACGCCGTATGGGGCTGAAGCATGCAGCGGCCCGTGGCGTTGGCGGAGTGACACCCGCTTTACTGGCGGTGGGGGGCTTTATCCTCCAGCGAGGCGCGATAGCCGCTATTCCTGTGGCTGGTCAGTTTTTAGGTATTTTAACCGGGGTGATAGGCATTATCTTTGCTTTTACTGGCACAGCCTATAGTGTCACCGTTCCGGCAGTATTAGTGATTGGCAGTATTCGGGCCAGACTGGCTGCAGAACAGTTTGCTGCTGAGGTGGATCTATGAATATTTCTGCATTACTGGAACGTGCATTACCTCTTTCACCAGAAATTCTGGAAGGAATTGCAACGGGAACGCTACAGATTTTTGGCGGCACAATTCGTGATGCTGGCGGACGTATTGTGAAACATCTGGTGTTTCCAGGTGAGGGGGATGTTGGGGTATCTGAGATGTTAAAGCAGGAGTTAAATCGTACCTTAACTCAGGCACAAACTGAAGTGGTCAGTCAGCTAACTCAGCAGACATCGTTACTCTCGGCGGTCAATATCCTTTCTGCGCGCAAAAGTACTGAAGTTCTGAGCCAGCAGCTGGAGGAGTTGGGCAGTAAAATAGACGGGCTTGATCAAAAAGCGACCTTACTTTTAGAAGCGGCCAGATTCAGCCACTTGATTAAGTTCAGTGAGATAAAAAGTCAGGCGCTTGCTGCCATTGAAGAAGCTATCTACGCTAATCAAAAACAGGACGACCCGCGCTTTATTCGCTTGCATATCGTGCCTTTACGTCGTGCTTTTAGCGATCTGGAAATGTTACTGACTAGCTTGCTTACCGACCTGACAAATAAGCAATTGATTGAAAATATACACTTCACCATGCTGATAGCCGAGCTGAAAAATAAAGCGGCGTTTATCCTCGGGCAGACGCATATTCATCTGGCAGAGGATGATATTGCCGGGGGGTATTTTGCACGTAATACGGCGTCAAACGAACTGCTGCGCCAACGGCTTAGCGCATTAAAAACGACCGGAGCATTCAGCCCGCATATTCTGACGCGTGAGTCGCTGGAAGTCCTTAAATCAGATATCGACAACTTTAAACAGCTCGAATCTCAGTCTCTGTTACTGACCAGTCAGAATCAGCTGGCATTGACATTCAAAGTGCCGAATAGCAGTTTGCTGAATAATCCGTTTTCACAGATTCAGATGCTTGATCCGGTACTGGAGTCTGATGACAGGTTTATTTCCTCTGACTGATGCTTGATAACGGCCTGTGGCTATTTTAATAAAATGATAATAAACAACTTTATAAAAGAAACTGTGTTTCATTAAAAAAATAACGTTGTTTTGTTATCAATATTTAAGTTTCAAATCAATGGCTGTAATCTCAGTTATGTGATGCATATCTCTAAACTGGTTTGCTGGTGTTGTATTTTTTGAACTCACTACAAGATCTCCCACAATCCTTGTGCTACCTCACACTTTTTTGTGATACCTATTGCCATCAGCTTTTTTGGTCAACATACCCGTCATACTTCAAGTTGCCAGGGCATTGCCGACGCGCAGATCACCGAATTTTCTCGTTAGTCTGTGCTTATTGACACCCGGAGTTTTGCCCCTGCAAGTAACTTGTCTGTACCGGCTGGTTGAAATTATTTCGGTAGTTAATATGGCAAAGGTTTCTCTGGATATGGTGAAAAATGACACTCTCAGAGAATCGATATATTCGCCAGTGCAGGAGAGAAACAATGGCAGCATTTATGACAGACGATTTTTTACTTAAAAATGAAATGGGTCGCAGGCTCTATCATCACTACGCAGCAGAGATGCCGATTTATGATTACCACTGTCATTTAAATCCCAGAGATATTGCTGAAAATCGTCAGTTCGATAATCTCGGACAGATTTGGCTGGAAGGGGATCACTATAAATGGCGTGCGATGCGTTGTGCCGGAGTGGATGAGTCTTTAATCACCGGCAAGCAAACCAGTGACTGGGAAAAATACCTGGCCTGGGCGGATACGGTGCCAAAAACCTTAGGTAACCCACTTTATCACTGGACTCATCTGGAGCTGCGTCGTCCGTTTGGTATTACTGGTCAGCTATTCGGGCCACAAAGCGCGGAAGCTATCTGGAACCAATGTAATGAGAAACTGGCTACTGCAGAGTTTTCTGCCCGCGGTATTATGCGCCAGATGAATGTGAATATGGTCGGTACCACCGATGATCCAGTAGATTCTCTGGAATATCATCAGCAGATAGCCGCAGATAGTGAGTTTGAGATTGAAGTTGCACCAAGCTGGCGTCCTGACAAAGTGTTTAAAATCGAACTGGACGGTTTTGCCGACTATATCGGTAAATTACAGGCTGCTGCGGATGTGAATATTACCCGCTTTGCTGATTTACGGCAGGCTCTGACTCGTCGCCTTGACCACTTTGATGCTTGTGGCTGTCGCTCTGCTGACCATGGCATTGATATTCTGCGCTTTGCACCCGTTCCGGAAGATAGTCAGCTGGATGCTATTCTCGGAAAACGTCTGGCAGGGGGATCACTCACTGAAGATGAAATTGCCCAATTTTCTACCTCAGTACTGGTATGGCTGGGCCAGCAGTATGCTGCGCGTGGCTGGGTGATGCAGCTACATCTTGGCGCTATTCGTAATAACAATACCCGTATGTATCGGCAGTTAGGGCCGGATACCGGTTTTGATTCGATTGGTGATAGTTCTATCGGCTGGACGCTTGCTCGTCTGCTTGATGCTCTGGATGTCACTCACGAATTACCCAAAACAATTCTCTATTGCCTGAATCCTAAAGATAACGAAGTTCTCGCAACCATGTGCGGTAACTTCCAGGGCAGTGGTGTTGGCGGGAAGGTGCAGTTTGGTTCGGGCTGGTGGTTTAACGATCAGCAAGATGGCATGTTGCGCCAGTTGACACAGCTGTCACAGATGGGGCTGCTCAGCCAGTTTGTCGGCATGTTAACGGATTCGCGTAGCTTCCTGTCTTACACTCGCCACGAATATTTCCGTCGTCTGCTCTGTAACCTGGTAGGACAATGGGCAACCGATGGGGAAATTCCTGACGACGAAGCTATGCTGAGCAAGCTGATTCAGGATGTGTGTTTTAACAATGCCAAAGGCTATTTTGACAGAAAGCCCTTGTTAAAACGCTGAAAGGGAAATCATCCTTTTTAAATTTTCCATAACTGATTGTATTAAAACATAAAATTGGCGCACTATTCTGCGCCCGTTTTTTAATCAGTCATTGTATTAATGCGACTGTTGCGTAGCTGAAACCTGATAGTTTCGTAGCATAAAGAACACCGCCACGGCCAGAATGGCTATCATGCTTGCCGATGTCAGCAGCACAATACTGTGTGCATCGGAAAATGCTACACGACCGGCCTCTGCAAGAGCGGCTCCGGCCCCACCTAATTGATCTGCGATGACCATTGTGTCACTGATTGAACTGGCCGCAGTGGATTGCATGTCCGCGGATAGTCCATCTGGCAAAATAATGGTATTCGAGTAGGTTGTTGAAAGCAGAACACCAAAAAACGTAATACCCAGACCGGCTCCAAGTTCATAACCCGTGACCTCAAGCGACCCTGCGGCACCCGCTTTTTCGGCGGGTGAGCTATCCATAATGGCAATCGAAGATGCCGTCAGACCGATACTCAGTGAAATACCCAGTATGGTCAGTAAAGTAATAACCATGATACTTGGGTGACTGAGATCGCTGATGCTAAGCCCTGCGAGGCATCCTGCCGCAGCCAGCAGTGAGGTTGCAGCCACAACCCTCAGCCCGCATAAAGCCGTGGCATAACCCGCGACAGGGCCACCCAGAGCTGAACCCACTGCCAGTGGAATCATAAAAATACCGGCCTGGA
Source organism: Klebsiella sp. BIGb0407 (assembly GCF_024807845.1). GTDB lineage: Bacteria > Pseudomonadota > Gammaproteobacteria > Enterobacterales > Enterobacteriaceae > JGM124. The sequence continues at coordinate 424,103 of NZ_JANUEQ010000004.1, read as the reverse complement.
GCGGCGAATACCCCATCACAAATTGCAATTCCTGAGCCAGGGTCAATTCCACGCCCATCAGTGCGCCACTGACAACCAGTGCCATGATGATACCAATGCAAATAGCGGGCCGGCTAAACAGGGAAAGATCTAACATTGGGTCGGCACTGGAAAGTTGTTTACGGATGAACCACGTCAGCAGACCCAGTCCAATTGCGAGTATCAGACAGCTGATAAGCGGAGAACTGTCTACCTTGAAGCCCGATTTTACCGCGTAAACAGTCGCTATCAGGCCGACAATCAGAACCAGGGATTGTCCTGGCGCCCAGTCTCCCTTCATGGTCGAAGTATTACGTGGCAGGCTGAGATAAGCCATTAGCAGAACCACCAGAATGACCGGGACGTTGATCAGAAACACCGATCCCCACCAGAAATGTTCGAGCAGCGCTCCGCCACTCAACGGACCGAGAGCCGCTCCGGCTGAGCCCACAGTTCCCCAGAGACCCAGAGCAACACCTCGTTCTTTGGGGTCATCGAAGGTATGTCGGATAATTGCCAGAATATTCGGCATCACCATGGCTCCGCCAATAGCAAGCAGGACACGGGCAGCGATTAACAGACCAGCTGTGGGCGAGAAGGCGGCAGCCAGCGAGGCAAGCATAAATATCACCAGCCCTGCCAGCAACATACGTCGATGTCCGACCCGGTCTGATAATGTGCCCATTGGAACCAGTAGCCCTGCCATAATCAGCGGGTAGATATCGATGATCCATAACACTTCATTTCCGCTGGCACCTAACGCCAGGGTAATCGAAGGAACGGCGATGTGCAGAATGGTCATATCGATTATGATAGGTAAAAATGCCAGCAGGGCTGACAGCAGTACGAACCACCGATTCTGAAGGAACAACATTTTAAAACCTCTTTGCGCCTGAAGGTGCAATTGTATTGAAGTAAACCAGAGAGCAATATATATCCGTCCAGACGGATTGAAAAGGGTAAGGTGATGGGGCGACACAAAACAATAAATCGGGATGCATTACTCGATGCTGCTGAAGCAGTGGTACTTCGTGAAGGTGCGGCTAATCTGACTTTTGAAGCCGTAGCTAAAGAGGCACAGGTCAGTAAGGGCGGCGTGCTTTATGCTTTTACCAATAAGGACACGCTAATTGATGCGATGCTGCGTCGGGTTGTCGCCAATTACGACAGGATGGTGGACGAGTTTTTAGCAAAATGGGGTGACAGTCCAAAAACGCGGATCCAGGCTCACGTTGAGGCCAACCGAAATGAGGATGCAGAAGTGATCACCCGTGCCGTCGCGCTGATGGCCAGCTTTATTCGGGCGCCGGCATTCCAGGCTGAAACAACTCTTTTTTATAAAGACCTGTTTGCCATGTTCGATACCTCAAGCGTGACAGGGCGTCGCCTGCGTCTGGCATTACTGGCAACGGAAGGGGCTTTTACTTTGCGAGGGTTCAGATTTTATAACTTCAGCGACCAGGAATGGCAGGAAATCCATGATGATATTATCCATATACTGCTGAGCTGAATATTCTCAGGCTAATGGTTTAGTGGACACTACAGGGTGTAAACAAGGCGGGCAAACGGGTAACATTGGATAACCCTAGAGGCATTTCTGGAAAACGATACGGATACCTGATCAGATGCGCTACTCATCACTTGCGATGTTTCCCCTTATTGCGCTGCTTTCTGCTTGTAGCAGCAAACCGGTAGCCGAAGTCACGCCACAAACGGGCGGTTTCTTGCTGCAACCCTCTGAGACTGTTTTTATGGCCACCGGGGATTTTGCTTATAACCCCGAAGCTGAAAAATTTATTGATAAAATGGTCAAGGAACATGGTTTCGACAGACAGCAAATGCATGAAATTCTGTCGCAAACAAAAAAACTCGACTATGTATTACGACTGATGGACAACCAGGCCCCTTCCGTGGCTCCAGCACCAGGCCCTAACGGAGCATGGTTACGTTATCGCGGTAAATTTATTACCCCGGATAACGTACAAAACGGCGTGAAATTCTGGAATCAATACGAATCGACCCTGAACCGGGCTTATCAAATTTATGGCGTACCACCGGAAATTATTGTCGGTATTATCGGGGTAGAAACACGCTGGGGTCGGGTAATGGGCAAAACGCGCATTATTGATGCCCTCGCAACCCTCTCCTTTGCTTATCCTCGTCGTGCCGAGTACTTTTCTGGTGAGCTGGAAACCTTCCTGCTCATGGCGCGTAAAGAACAGGTTGACCCGCTATCACTGAAGGGATCTTTTGCCGGAGCAATGGGATACGGCCAGTTTATGCCATCCTCTTTTAAAGAGTATGCGGTTGATTTCAACGGTGATGGTCATGTGAACCTGTGGAATGCGGAAGATGCGATAGGGAGTGTTGCTAACTACTTCAAAGCCCATGGCTGGAAGAAGGGCGATCTGGTTGCTGTTCCTGCAAACGGGCAAGTTCCCGGGCTGGCAAATGGCTTTAAAACCAAATATAGCGTCTCAGCTTTGACACAGTCAGGTTTGAGTCCGCAAGCCCCACTGGGTAACCACCAGGAAGCAAGCCTGTTACGTTTTGATATGGGCGATCGTTATCAGTACTGGTACGGCTTACCGAATTTCTACACCATTACTCGCTATAACCACAGCACCCATTATGCGATGGCGGTGTGGCAGCTCGGTCAGGCAGTAGCCCTGGCCAGATAAGTCTTAATTTCCCCGACTCTGCTGGTGAGATTCGGGGAGTTTTTGTAAGCCAAGGCGGCTTGTCAGGTCTCTTCACCGGGAGTGGCTGGTGCTGAACTTTTCCTTCTGGAATCTCCGTCGTATAAGCGGATGCAACCCTCTGAGACTTGAGTAAAATACTACCAGGTCGTCCGATGATATGCCTAAAATTGGAACCCCTATGACAGAGAACACATTATTTGAATTAAGTAAGCAGATTGGTCTGGCCCTTGAATTTCGCGGCGCAACCCTCACTACTGCAGAGTCCTGTACTGGCGGCTGGATAGCAAAAGTGATTACCGACGTCCCTGGCAGTTCCGCGTGGTTTGAACGCGGGTTTGTAACTTACAGTAATCAGGCGAAAGAGCAATTAATTGGCGTCAACCCTCAAACTCTGGAAGCTAACGGCGCAGTGAGTGAAGCGGTGGTGCGCGAAATGGCGCAGGGGGCACTGCAAGCCGCCCGGGCCGATTATGCGGTTTCGGTTAGCGGTATTGCCGGGCCTGACGGCGGTAGTGACGAAAAACCAGTTGGCACAGTCTGGTTTGGTTTTGCGGATAAGCAGGGACAGACTTTCGCGATCACAACCTGCTTTAAGGGTGACCGCGATGCGGTTCGTCGTCAGGCAACGGAATTTGCGCTGCAAACGCTGTTGAATGATTTTCTCAAAAAATAAGCTTGATACTGTATGATTGTACAGTATAATTAATTCAACAAAATCGTATTGAAAACGCAGAATAGCGAACCCCGCTTGATACTGCATGACAGGAGTAGAAATGGCTATCGACGAAAACAAACAGAAGGCGTTAGCGGCAGCACTTGGTCAAATTGAAAAGCAATTTGGTAAAGGCTCCATCATGCGTCTGGGTGAAGACCGTTCTATGGACGTAGAAACCATTTCTACTGGTTCCCTATCATTGGATATCGCCTTGGGTGCAGGTGGTTTACCGATGGGCCGTATCGTAGAAATCTACGGACCAGAATCCTCAGGTAAAACCACGCTGACCCTGCAAGTTATTGCTGCGGCACAGCGTGAAGGTAAAACCTGTGCGTTTATCGATGCAGAACACGCTCTGGACCCGGTCTATGCCAAGAAATTAGGCGTTGATATCGATAACCTGCTGTGTTCCCAGCCAGATACCGGTGAGCAGGCATTAGAGATTTGTGACGCACTGGCACGTTCTGGTGCGGTGGACGTTATCATCGTTGACTCCGTTGCCGCTCTGACACCAAAAGCTGAAATTGAAGGTGAAATCGGTGACTCTCATATGGGCCTTGCTGCACGTATGATGAGCCAGGCAATGCGTAAACTGGCGGGTAACCTGAAGCAGTCTAATACCCTGCTTATTTTCATTAACCAGATCCGTATGAAAATCGGCGTGATGTTTGGTAACCCGGAAACCACCACTGGTGGTAACGCGCTGAAATTCTATGCCTCTGTGCGTCTCGACATCCGCCGTATTGGTGCGGTGAAAGACGGTGATAACGTGATTGGCAGCGAAACCCGCGTTAAAGTGGTAAAAAACAAAATTGCTGCACCGTTTAAACAAGCTGAATTCCAGATCCTCTACGGGGAAGGGATTAACTTCTACGGTGAACTGGTTGATTTAGGCGTTAAGCATAAACTGATTGAAAAAGCCGGTGCCTGGTATAGCTACAAAGGCGAAAAAATTGGTCAGGGTAAAGCTAATGCCAGCAACTTCCTGAAAGAAAACAAGCCAATGTCTGTGGAAATTGAAAAGTTACTGCGTGAGACATTGCTGAATAATCCGGATGGCAAACCCGATTTTACTGTTGATGAAAATGACAGCAACGCAGTTGAAGCCTCCGAAGATTTCTAAAATATCTTAAAGGTTATTCAAGGGGCATTATAATGCCCCTTGAAGTTCGTTATAACACCAGAGGCCTTTTCGGTCTTTTTTATTATCTGCCACCCCTACCCAGCGTTGTCTGCTTTATGATGTCTGAACCGTTATCCCCATCTTCCCGCAGTATTTTTTCCCGGTTATGCGACCGTGCGGTTCGTATTCTTGCCATGCGCGATCATAGCGAACAGGAACTCAGGCGTAAGCTCACGACTCCCGCTCCTTCCGCCTCTTTTGGTCAGCAACAAGAGAAAACAGAGTATTCAGCCGACGATATCGAAAAAGTGATTGCCTGGTGTTACCAGCAGAACTGGCTTGATGACAGGCAGTTTGCCATGCGATTTATTGCCAGTCGCAGTCGTAAAGGCTATGGGCCGCAGTCTATTCGCCAGGGGCTGCAACAAAAAGGGATAGACAGGGAGACCAGGGAAGAGGTGCTGTATGTTTGTGAAATTGACTGGGGCCAGTTAGCGAAAGAAACGGCCGAGCGTAAATTTGGTTCTCCACTGCCCGACGAGTGGCAAAAACGGGTTAAGGTACAGCGATTTCTGCTTTATCGTGGCTTTTTTATGGAAGACATTCAGAATATCTACTGAATTTTTGTCGATTAGTGTCAGACGGGATTTTACTTCCCTCGCCAGAAATCTTATCTTATTCCCACTTTTTCCCAGGTAAACGAGTTCTGATAGCGAAAAAAGGCCATCAGCGCTGGTTTATAACTCTTCGTTAGCTTGATTTCAGGATATTTATGAGCAAGAGCACCGCTGAGATCCGTCAGGCGTTTCTCGATTTTTTCCAAAGTAAAGGCCACCAGGTCGTAGCGAGCAGCTCCCTGGTTCCACACAACGATCCGACTTTGCTGTTTACTAACGCCGGAATGAACCAGTTTAAGGATGTTTTCCTGGGTCAGGACAAGCGTAGTTACTCCCGAGCCACCACGTCTCAGCGTTGTGTGCGTGCGGGTGGTAAGCATAACGATCTGGAAAACGTCGGTTACACCGCGCGTCACCATACCTTTTTTGAAATGCTCGGTAACTTCAGTTTTGGCGACTATTTCAAAAATGATGCTATTAACTTCGCATGGGAATTACTGACCGGCGAGCAATGGTTTAATTTGCCAAAAGAACGTCTCTGGGTAACCGTCTACGAAAGTGATGATGAAGCCTTTGAGATTTGGGAAAAAGAAGTGGGCGTGCCGCGCGAACGTATCATTCGTATCGGTGATAATAAAGGCGCTGCTTTTGCTTCTGACAACTTCTGGCAGATGGGTGACACGGGTCCTTGTGGTCCTTGCACCGAAATTTTCTTCGATCATGGCGACCATATCTGGGGCGGGCCTCCAGGTTCTCCCGAAGAAGATGGCGACCGCTATATCGAGATCTGGAATATCGTCTTTATGCAGTTCAACCGTCAGGCTGACGGCACTATGCAGCCGTTACCGAAACCTTCGGTTGATACCGGTATGGGCTTAGAGCGTATTGCAGCGGTATTGCAACATGTGAACTCTAACTACGATATCGATTTGTTTAAACGCCTGATTCAGGCTGTTGCCGAGGTGACTGGCGCGACAGACTTGTCGAGTAAATCACTACGCGTTATTGCTGACCATATTCGTTCTTGTGCCTTCCTGATTGCTGACGGCGTGACGCCATCGAATGAGAACCGGGGTTATGTTTTACGCCGTATCATCCGTCGTGCGGTTCGCCACGGTAATATGCTGGGCGCGCAGGAGACCTTCTTCTATAAATTAGTCGGTCCACTGGTTGCCGTGATGGGTAGCGCAGGTTCAGCCCTCGCACAGCAGCAAGCATTGGTTGAGCAGGTTCTGAAAACCGAAGAAGAGCAATTTGCCCGCACGCTTGAGCGCGGTCTGACTCTGCTCGACGAAGAGCTGGCTAATCTGAAAGGCGACGTGCTTGATGGTGAAACAGCTTTCCGTCTCTATGATACCTACGGCTTCCCGGTTGATTTAACCGCCGATGTTTGCCGTGAACGTAACATCAGGGTAGATGAAGCGGGCTTTGAAGCTGCAATGGAAGAGCAGCGCCGTCGCGCTCGTGATGCCAGCGGTTTCGGTGCTGACTACAACGCGATGATCCGTGTTGATGGCGCTTCTGAATTTAAGGGATACGATAACCTGTCCTTTAACGCTACCATCAGCGCTATTTTTGTTGATGGCAAATCTGTTGAACAGGTTAATCAGGGTGATGAAGCAGTTATTATTCTTGATAAAACCCCGTTCTATGGCGAGTCTGGCGGCCAGGTGGGTGACACCGGAACGCTGAACGCTGAAGGCGCACAGTTTGTTGTTGCTGATACGCAGAAATATGGTCAGGCAATTGGTCATCTGGGCAAACTGGCAAGCGGTAGCTTGAAAGTGGGGCAAAATATTCAGGCTGAAGTCGATCAAGAGAATCGCAATCGCATTCGTCTGAACCACTCAGCCACGCACTTACTGCATGCTGCACTGCGCCAGGTTCTCGGCACGCATGTTGCGCAGAAAGGCTCTCTGGTTAACGATAAAGGCCTGCGTTTCGACTTCTCTCACTTTGAAGCAATGAAGCCTGCTGAAATTCGTGCCGTTGAAGATATCGTCAATGCGCAAATTCGTCGTAACCTGCCGATTGAGACTCAGGTTATGGATCTCGAAGCTGCGAAAGCAAAAGGGGCTATGGCTCTGTTTGGCGAGAAGTATGACGATAATGTCCGGGTTCTCAGCATGGGCGATTTCTCCACTGAACTTTGTGGCGGAACGCATGCTTCACGTACCGGTGATATCGGTCTGTTCCGTATCAGTGCTGAGTCAGGCACCGCTGCGGGTGTCCGTCGTATCGAAGCCATAACGGGCGAAGGTGCGCTGGCTGCGCTGCACGAACAAAGTGACAGACTGCATGATATTGCCCAGATGCTGAAAGGCGATACCCAGGGTCTTAACGATAAAGTTCGTGCTGTGCTGGAACGTAATCGTCAGCTTGAAAAAGAACTGCAACAACTGAAGGAGCAACAGGCTTCTCAGGAAAGTGCCAGTCTCTCTAATCAGGCTGTTGATATTAAAGGTGTTAAGTTACTGGTCAGTACCCTCAGTAATGTTGAACCTAAACTACTGCGTACCATGGTTGATGACCTGAAAAATCAGCTTGGCTCTGCCATTATCGTGCTGGCGACAGTGGTTGATGGCAAGGTTTCGTTGATTGCCGGGGTGTCTAAAGACGTGACTGACAGAGTTAAAGCTGGCGAACTGGTTGGCATGATTGCCCAGCAAGTTGGCGGGAAGGGCGGTGGTCGTCCCGATATGGCGCAGGCAGGGGGCACTGACAGCCTTGCTCTTCCTGCTGCTTTAGCTGGGGTTGAAGCCTGGGTTGCAGCTAAGCTCTGAGCATCATGACTGTGTAAATATATGCCACAACTGACAATTGTTGTGGCATATTCGTAACAAATACAGAGTACTCATAAAAATAAAGTCAGGTCACAATAGAATATATCGGCTAAACTTACTCATAGCAGAATGTAAGGCAGTGATGACAAGTTTGTTATTGCTTACTTTTTGGCGTTATATGATGGATAATGCCGGGATATAGAGAGACCCGACTCTTTTAATCTTTCAAGGAGCAAAGAATGTTAATTCTGACTCGTCGAGTTGGTGAGACCCTTATGATTGGCGATGAGGTGACCGTGACCGTGCTTGGGGTAAAAGGAAACCAAGTTCGCATTGGTGTGAATGCCCCGAAAGAAGTTTCCGTGCACCGTGAAGAAATCTACCAGCGCATCCAGGCTGAAAAGTCTCAGCAAACAAACTTCTAAGCATAAAGCGTCTCGCCCGATTACATCGCGAGGCGCGTCTTTCCCCCCCTCATTGTTATTTCTCTCTCTCTTGCCGTTTTTTCTCTGTCATTTTACCTGTCTGCATAACTCCTTTAGTCTTTTCTTTCTGCCCTGACTCTTTGTTTGCTGCTACTTTTTGAGCGTTTTTTGCATTGACGACTGTCTCTGGGCTACTGATTTGCCTGATAGCCATTATTTTTATTGCCGCAGCTAAGCCTCTATATGCAAACATCCCTGTTGATAAAACACTCTTTTTGCCGTCATATCGCACTAATTGACTGTGAAACGTTCAATCAGATAATACTCTGGAAAAAATGTTTGACTTATAAACCGGGGAAAGTAATATGTGCGCCAACGCAGCAACGAAGAGCAGCATCAAGTTCTTCAGAGCAACTCGAAAGAGGCGTGTCTCGCAAGAGGCGTGTGGTGAGGTGGCCGAGAGGCTGAAGGCGCTCCCCTGCTAAGGGAGTATGCGGTTAATAGCTGCATCCGGGGTTCGAATCCCCGCCTCACCGCCATTTTGCATCCGTAGCTCAGCTGGATAGAGTACTCGGCTACGAACCGAGCGGTCGGAGGTTCGAATCCTCCCGGATGCACCATATTTAACAACGTTGAAATTTAGTGTTTCAGCATTGTTGGGGAAGTAAAGCAGTAAACTGATGCATCCGTAGCTCAGCTGGATAGAGTACTCGGCTACGAACCGAGCGGTCGGAGGTTCGAATCCTCCCGGATGCACCATATTTAACAATGATAAAGTTAAGTGCTTTAGCATTGTTTGGGAAGTAAAGAAGTAAACTGATGCATCCGTAGCTCAGCTGGATAGAGTACTCGGCTACGAACCGAGCGGTCGGAGGTTCGAATCCTCCCGGATGCACCATCTTAATTTATCAGCAATTCTTTTTATCTCAAGTTATAAAACCCTCCCAGATTCAAATAATCAACCAGAAAACCTCTTTTTTATCTTTTATCAAAATTCATCATATCTGTGGTCTGTATCATCCCGCAACGCCTCTCTTTGCCCTTATCCCGTTGATTATCCGCTTTCGATGATGACGAATCCTCTCGTTACAATAAGCGACAATATTAGCCGTTTAGGCTAAAGTAGCACCCCGGCATTTTATAATGTGAGAGATGAGATGTACGAACGCTACGATGGGCTAATCTTCGATATGGACGGCACCCTTCTGGATACCGAACCGACACACCGTAAAGCCTGGCGTATCACGCTTGACCGTTACGGTATGGATTACGATGAAGATGCAATGGTAGCTCTGAATGGTTCGCCAACCTGGCGTATTGCTCAGGCGATTATTGACCGCCATGATAGTGACCTCGATGCTCATCATCTTGCAGATGAAAAAACTAAAATATTGCGTAGTATCTTGCTGGAGACGGTTCGTCCGTTACCCCTGATTGAAGTTGTTAAACAGTGGTATGGCCGTCGACCGATGGCAATAGGTACGGGAAGTGACAGTAGCCTTGCTTTAGCTCTGCTTGAGAGTCTGGACTTACGAAAGTACTTTGTCGCAGTGGTTACGGCCGATGATGTACAACATCATAAACCTGCACCGGATACTTTCCTGCGTTGTGCCGAACTGATGGGCGTTGCACCTGAGAAATGTCTGGTATTTGAAGATGCAGATTTTGGTATTCAGGCGGCTCACCGGGCGGGTATGGATGCTGTAGATGTGCGTGTGCTGTGACAGACATACTGTCATTTGCTTCGCTCTTCACCAGTAGCTTTCTGAGTGCCACATTGCTTCCGGGCAGTTCCGAAGCGGTGCTGGTAGCCTTACTGGTTGCTGGAGTGGGGCCGGTATGGGTACTTGTCTTAATAGCAACAATAGGTAATAGCCTTGGCGGTATGACTAACGTTATTCTGGGGCGCTTTTTCCCCGAGCGTATACAGTCACGCTGGCAGGGGAAAGCCAAAGATTGGTTGGTTCGCTTTGGCCCGGCAACACTTTTATTAAGCTGGGTACCGCTTATTGGCGATCTACTGTGCCTGCTGGCAGGGTGGTTACGTCTGAGTATGGGGCCGGTGGTCTTTTTCTTGTGTCTGGGTAAAGCGCTGCGTTATATCATCGTCGCAGTGGTAACCTTACAAGGGATGGCATGGTGGCAATAATGGCTTGGTATGTTCATTTATAACCGGCAAATAATTATGCTTATTACAATAAATTCAACAGGCGGGAGGTCAATTTGATCCCGGACGTATCACAGGCGTTAGCCTGGCTGGAAAAACACCCTGAAGCAGTGACAGGTATTGGTCGTGGCCTGGAGCGCGAAACCCTTCGTGTAACACCTGCGGGGAAACTAGCAACAACCGGGCATCCAGAAAGTCTGGGCTCAGCATTGTCGCATAAGTGGATAACCACTGATTTCGCAGAAGCCCTCCTGGAATTTATTACTCCGGTCGATAACAATATTGATCATATGCTGACGTTCCTGCGCGATATTCATCGCTATACGGCACGTGAGCTAGGCGATGAGCGCATGTGGCCGCTCAGCATGCCGTGTTTCATCGGTGACGGACAGAACATAGAATTAGCCCAGTACGGCAGTTCTAATATCGGACGCTTTAAGACACTCTATCGCGAAGGATTAAAAAACCGTTACGGCGCGTTAATGCAGACCATCTCTGGCGTGCATTATAACTTCTCACTACCGCTGTCGTTCTGGCAGGCTAAATGTGGTGTTGAAGATATCCAGAGCGGTAAAGAGACCATCTCTGAAGGCTATTTCCGTCTGATCCGTAACTATTATCGCTTTGGCTGGGTTATTCCGTATCTGTTTGGGGCATCACCGGCAATTTGTTCCTCTTTCCTGCAGGGTAAACCGAGTTCGCTACCCTTTGAAAAAACGCCAGGAGGCATGTATTACCTGCCTTATGCGACTTCATTGCGCCTGAGCGACTTGGGTTATACCAATAAATCACAGAGTGCATTGGGTATCACCTTCAATAATCTTGAGACCTACGTAAAGGGTTTGAAGGCAGCGATTCGTACGCCTTCTGAAGATTATGCCAAAGTCGGTTTAATGAAAGACGGCAAACATCTGCAGATTAATACCAACGTGCTGCAGATTGAAAACGAACTGTACGCACCGATTCGTCCTAAGCGTGTTACGCGTGACGGTGAATCGCCGTCTGACGCTTTATTGCGTGGCGGTATTGAGTATATCGAAGTGCGTTCGCTGGATATTAACCCCTTCTCGGCGATTGGCGTTGATGAGCAGCAAATTCGCTTCCTTGATTTGTTTATGATCTGGTGTGCTCTGGCTGATGCGCCTGAGATGAGCAGTGACGAACTGCTCTGTACGCGCGTTAACTGGAATCGCGTTATTCTGGAAGGACGTAAACCTGGCCTGACGCTTGGCATTGGCTGTGAAACAGCCCAGCACCCACTGTCTGAAGTTGGGCATGGATTATTTGCTGACCTGACCCGAGTGGCCGAGGTTCTTGATGGTATTGCTGGAAACCAGGATTATCAGCAGGTTTGCGCCGAGTTAGTTAACTGTTTTGATGACCCATCACAAACCTATTCTGCACGTATACTACAATCGATGATTGAAAAAGGTATCGATGGCACAGGGATGGAGTTGTCTGCAAAGTATCAGCAGGAACTGGTTTCAGAGCCATTAGAAATTTTGACGCTTGAGATGTTACAGAATGAACGCGATGCGTCATGGCAGCGTCAACAGGCTATTGAAGCCAGTGATTCTGAGCCGTTTGAAAGCTGGCTGGAAAGAAACAGCTGATAGAAAAAGAAAAGGCCACATACTTGTGGCCAAAAATTCATCGCTGAATCCAGTGATGATGATAATAAATGCGCGTCTTTCACATACTAAGACTCGCACTGGAAAGAATAGTTCATTTATTTTAAAAAAAAATCACTTATCGGAGGTAATGAGATGCCATTGTTGGATAGCTTCACCGTAGATCATACACGTATGGATGCTCCAGCTGTTCGTGTAGCGAAAACGATGCATACGCCTCACGGCGATACCATTACTGTATTTGACCTGCGTTTCTGTATTCCAAATAAAGAAGTGATGCCAGAAAAAGGGATCCATACGCTGGAACACCTGTTTGCTGGTTTTATGCGTGACCATCTCAATGGTAATGGCGTTGAGATTATCGATATCTCGCCAATGGGATGCCGTACCGGTTTCTATATGAGCCTGATTGGTGTACCAGAAGAGCAGCGCGTTGCAGATGCCTGGCTTGCTGCAATGGAAGACGTGCTGAAAGTTAAAGAGCAGAAGCAGATCCCCGAGTTGAACGTGTATCAGTGCGGAACCTGGCATATGCACTCTCTTGAAGAAGCGCAGGATATTGCCCGTCATATTATTGAACATGGCGTCGGTGTTAACAGCAACGAAGCTCTGGCGCTGCCAAAAGAGACATTGAAGGAACTGCATATCTAGTACAGTTCTTCTGACTGACGATATTCTTAGAGGCCCGTTGCAGCGTATGCAATGGGCTTTTTTTTGACTGGGGTCTTATCGTTTGATTTTTGAAGTCAGGCTCATTCTGGTGATTTTATATAATACATGCTCAGCCAGTTTATGAGAGGCGGGAAGGGCAGGATGTATAAATGAGGCTTGTTTCACCATGCCCAGACGCTTCATCAGCCCCTCTGAAGGAGCATTATGCACAGAGGTAAACGAGACAACCTCATCAAGGTGTAGCTGATTAAAAGCAAAATTCAGCGAACGGGTTGCTGCTTCCAAGGCTATCCCCTGATGCCAGAAGGTCTTTGCTAAACGCCAGCCAATCTCGGTGCAGGGTGAGAAACTGAAGCGATCGGCTTGATACAGTAATCCTACAGTCCCGACAAACTCCTTGGTTGCTTTTAACTCTACTGCCCAAAACCCCCAGCCCTGGTTAGTATCAATAATATTTTTAAAGCGTTTCGCCAGATTGTCACTTTCTTCACGGCTTAAGGGGGCCGGAAAATAACGCATAACATCAGGACAGGCATTCAGCTCTGCGAATGGCTGTAAATCACTTTCCTGCCATTGCCGGAGGATCAAGCGTTCTGTTTCTATCATTTGAAAATCCTCGTTATTGCTATCTCTCAGCGTTTTTCTCAGGTCGGTAATTGTTATACTAAGACAGCATTTCATTCAATCGGTTAACTATGTCTACTGAGCTTATGTTTGATTTCTCTACCCGCCCGATGGTGCCTTTTGCCCAGGATTATCGGCATGGGCAAAAGGAACCCTGGCACAGCCATAACTGTGCGCAGCTCTTGCATACGCTCAGCGGTGTAGTTCGTGTGGAAACTGACCAGGGGCATTGGGTTGTGCCACCAAGTCGTGGTGTCTGGCTGCCCGCAGGTACGCGACATCGTTTGCAGGCGACCGGAGATGTTGCCGCCAGAACCCTGTTTATCGATCCTTTTGCCAGGGCGGATCTTCCCTCGGTTTGCCAGGTGGTACAGATTTCAGCTTTGTTACGTGAACTGATTATTAATGTTCTGACTCTTCCGGAACGGTACAGTGCCGGGAGCAGAGAAGAGCGAATTTATGAGTTAATTCTCGATGAGATCCGGGTGATGGATACCTTACCTTTTAACTTACCGGAACCTCAGTCAGAAGCGTTGTTGTCGCTGTGTCGCCAGATTCAGGCGCAACCTGGTATTCCCTGGACGACGGCACAAGCCGCCCAAAAAATTTCTGTCAGTGAAAGGACCTTACTGCGTCATTTTCAGCAACAGACCGGGCTGGCATTCAGTGAGTGGGTCAGGCGGGCACGACTGATGGAGGCTCTTAGCCTGCTGGCTCAGGGACAATCCGTGCTCCGGGTGGCTCTCGAATTAGGTTACGAGAGTCCCGGTGCTTTTAGTGCGATGTTTCGGCGCACGCTGGGGGTTTCACCCAGCGATTACTTTACGCATCAGTAGCAGGAGGCAGGGTATTCAGCAATGCCTGTAAAGAGGCGCGTGAGATATCGTTGTCGATGCCTACGCCCCAGCGACTTTCACCGTTAGTGAAGTTACAGCGAATATAGGCCGCAGAACGACTCTCGCTATGCCGTCCCAGAGTGTGCTCGTGGTAGTTATCAATCGCCAGAGCAACATTGAATCGACTTTTCAGGGCGTCAGCCGCGGCAGAGAGCAAACCGTTTCCTTTACCCTGTAAGGTAATAATTCCTTCAGGTGTTTGAATTCGTGCAACCAACTGTAAGGTGCCGTCTGCATGACTTTCACTGCGGTAGTCCAGCAACTGGCGTGAAGCAAGCTGGTGCGGGCCGTACAGATCACGGAACAGCTGCCACAGGGCTGTCAGGGTCATTTCATTCCCGTGGCGGTCAGTTTGAACCTGAACATGGTGGCTGAAGTCCTGTTGCAGGCCACGCGGTAACACCAGACCATGATTTTGTTCAAGGATCCAGGCGGCACCACTTTTACCCGACTGGCTGTTGACGCGAATAACCGCTTCATAGGTACAGCCCATATCCTCAGGATCAACCGGCAGATAAGGCATTTCCCACAGTGGGGAAGGGGATGTCTGACGTGCGGTAAAGCCTTTTTTAATCGCATCCTGGTGCGAACCAGAAAAGGCGGTAAAGGCCAGTTTTCCGGCATAAGGGTGGCGAGGATGAACCGGTAATTGGTTACATTGCTCTACACATTCAACCACACTTTTAATATCGCTAAAATCCAGCTCAGGATCGATGCCCTGGCTATAGAGATTCATTGCCAGCGTTACCAGACAGACATTACCGGTACGTTCACCGTTACCGAATAAGCAGCCTTCAACTCTGTCAGCCCCGGCCAGAATAGCCAGTTCAGCCGCGGCAATGCCACAGCCTCGGTCATTATGAGGGTGAACGCTGATACAAACATCACTGCGTCTGGAGAAATGACGACAGAAATATTCTATCTGATCCGCATAGACATTCGGCGTGTTGACTTCCACCGTTGCCGGTAAATTAAGGATCATCGGTCGGGTCGCTGATGGCACCCAGACATCTGCAACCGCTTCACAAATTTGCAGGGCAAAATCAGGTTCAGTAAAACAGAAGGTTTCCGGGGAGTATTCATAGCTCCACTCCGTATTGGGATTTGCTTCGCATAAAGCTCTGACCTGACGCGAGGCATTAACCGCCAGCTGGACTATCTCTTCCTTAGTCTGGCGGAAGACCAGTTCACGGAATAAAGGTGCGGTCGCATTATAGACATGAACTGTGGCACGCTTTGCACCTTCGAGAGCCGCAAAAGTACGATCGATCAGATCGCTACGCGCCTGGGTCAGCACCTGAATGGTAACATCGTCCGGGATCCGTTTTTCTTCGATCAGTGTACGGACAAACTGGAAGTCAGTTTCAGAGGCTGCCGGGAAAGCAACTTCAATCTCTTTGAAACCACAGGCGATTAACAGATCCCAGAAACGCAGTTTACGTGCGCTATCCATTGGCTCGGCCAGGGACTGATTACCATCACGGAGATCGGTGGAGAGCCAGCGAGGCGCCTGAGTCAGAACTTTGTCCGGCCATTGACGATCGGGTAATGAAATAGGGGTATGCGGGCGATACTTTTGTGATGGAACTTGCAACATACTGACTCTCCTTAGTTAGGTCTGTCTCTATCCTGACTGAGAGCCTTGACAGATACTCACGAAAAACTGACAACATAGCGTGAGAAACCGCCATTTTTACGAAGATGAATGCTCGGGAGTGAAGTTTCTTGCAGATGATTAACATGCGTGGCTGAAATATATCTAGGGAGTATTATTTGGCAAAATTCTGAAAACTTTATCTGATTTAAAATAACGAGATAAGAGAAAATAATATATATTCTTGAGGGTAATGGCTAAATAAAAAAGAGTAAAACCACCTGGGGAATAATGAGCGTAATATCTTTATTATTGTGAGTGAATAAAAACTATCAGGTTATCTATTTTATAGACGAAAAAAACCCGACCTGGTAAGTCGAGTTTATTTTCTGTAGTGGTCAGAATTTCATTCTGTTCCATTACGATGCTACTTGTACCTACTAACTGCGGTCAATATTAACGCTGATTGGCTAAATCGTCAACATTGTGTCACTCGCTTATGCGCTCTATACTCGCCACAGTTAGTCGTTATTCATTGCTGTAGCCTGTTTGATGTGGGCCTGAATTTAGCCAAATTTTCCCCCGACAAGTCACAGGTGCTGCTGCCTTGCCTGCTTCCACCCGAAAGAGTGCTGCTTGTATCTACTAACTATTGATACAGGCTGTAAGGGGAAATGTAAAAGCACTTGCAGCCTGTGGTGCTCTCCGGAATAAGGAGATACCGAAGTGATAATGTTAGGATCTATTCTCTTGGTTATGCAGATATTGCCAATACCATAGCTAAAAATAAAACGGGAAAGCGATAGCTTTCCCGTTTTATTCATTCTGATATTAAAGCATATTAATTAATGAGCGCCGCCACCTTTCCCGGCACCAAACGGAGGTCTGGCAAACCACACCAGGGCAATCAGCAGAATAAAGATACCGCCAGAAAGCCAGAAAATCTCATTAGCTGAAATAATCAGTCCTTGCTCGGTTATCTGTCGGGCAATATAGCCTGACGCCTGCTGATGATTCATACCTATACTTTCCAGCTGCTGATACGCCTCAACGGCATTTTGATTATAAGGGGTAATCGATTCAGTCAGGTGCGCATGGTGCAATGATTCACGATTACTCCACATGGTGGTGGTTATCGAGGTCCCGATAGAACCTGCAAGCGTACGCAGGAAGTTCGACAGGCTCGATGCCGCAGCCAGTCTTTCTGGCGGTAAGCCGGAAAGAATGATAGCCGTCAATGGCATAAAGAAGCAGGCTACCGCAAAACCTTGAACAAACTGTGGCCAGGCTACGCCCGCAAAATCTATACCCGGTTCAAAGGTATAGGCGCGCCAGTAGAAGCACACGGCATAGACAATAAAGCTGAATGTCACCAAAAGACGCATATCAATCTTATGGGAGAAACGGCCAATGATCGGTGACAACAGTACCGGTAGCAGCCCAACCGGTGCTGAAGCCAGCCCAGCCCAGGTTGCGGTATATCCGTAGACCTCCTGCAATAGCAGTGGCAGCAGGACGATGGCACCGAAGTAAATCAAATAGGCGAGACTGATACAGATACAGCCCACGGTGAAGTTTCGTGATTTAAACAGCGATAAATCCACAATGGGTTCTTTATCGGTAAGCTCCCAGACCACCAGAAACGTCAGTGTGACGACCGCCACTGCGGCGAGCACAACGATTTCAGTAGAGTCGAACCAGCTAAGCTCTTTTCCGCGGTCCAGCATAACCTGCAAACTGCCTACCCCAATGACAAGCAGCCCAAGACCAATCGCATCGATACGACGCTGTTCGGTCTTCGTTTCCCGGTCACGCAAGGTTCTCAGCGTCAGTGCGACTACGATGACGCCGATCGGAACGTTAATAAAGAATATCCAGCCCCAGTGGTAATTATCACTGATATAACCCCCGAGAATAGGGCCAAAAATCGGTGCCACAACCACGGTCATTGACCATAATGCCAGCGCCAGACTGCGCTTAGCCGGTGGGTAGTTATTCAGTAACAAACTCTGGGATAACGGAATCAACGGACCCGCTACCAGCCCCTGGAGAACGCGGAAAAAGATCAGCATTTCCAGGCTATTTGACATCCCGCATGCCCAGGAGGCAACCACAAACAGGACTATCGACCAGAGGAACAGTTTTACTTCACCGATCCTCTTAGCCAGCCAGCCGGTGATAGGAATGGAAATAGCATTTGCGACCCCAAAAGAGGTAATAACCCAGGTTCCCTGACTCATTGATGAGCCAAGGTTACCGGCAATAGTTGGAATCGCCACGTTAGCAATCGTGGAGTCCAGCACTTGCATAAAGGTCGCGAGTGAAAGTGCGATGGTCATAATGACCAGCGGTGCACCTTCTAGCGGCTTTCGTTGTGCCATACAGCCTCCAATTGATTAACCCGCATTGGCCTGAATAATCTGGTCGATAAGAGTATTAACTGGAGCCAAATCAAGTACACGAGCATTGCTTTCGTAAACCGGGGTGGTACGGATCTGTGTTGACAGAACGGCACCTTCACGAGATGTGGTATCCACATTCACCAGAGCAGAAAGGCCAATACGCAGGGGATGCTCGGTTATCTGCTGTTCATCAAGTTCGATGCGGACCGGCAGGCGCTGAACGACCTTGATCCAGTTACCGGTTGCGTTCTGGGCTGGCAGTAAAGAAAATGCGCTACCGGTACCCATATCGAGACCAACGACTTTGCCGGTAAAGACGACTTTGTCACCGTACATATCGGTGACCACTGTTGCGGGCTGGCCGATACGGATATTGGCAAGTTGAGTTTCTTTATAGTTAGCATCGACCCACATACCGTTAGCGGGGACGATGGCCATTAACGGCGTCGTCGGGCTGATTTGTGAGCCCACCTGGACTGCTCGCTGGGAAACATATCCGGTCATTGGACTGATAATTTGTGTGCGTTGCAGTGCCATCCAGGCATCACGTACCTCAGCTGCGGCTTGTTTGATAGCAGGCTGTTCTTCAAGACGCGTACCTAATACCATAGCCTGATTAGCATTATATTGCTGAATAGCGACATCCAGTTCAGCCTGGGCACTGGCCACAGCATCACGGGCGTGCTGGAGTTCTTCGCGACCAATCAGATTCGCCTGACCCAGTGGAATACGTCGGTTCAAATCGTGTTGAGCCTTAGCCAGGGCTGTCTTTTGTAGCTCAATATTCGCCTGATATTGTTTGCTGTTAATCATCAGCTGATGTATCTGGCGTACGCTGGAAGCCAGCTGGGTTTGTGCTTTTTCAAAGCTCTGTTCGGCATCTGCCGGATCAAGGCTGACCAGTACATCCCCTTGTTTCACAAACCCGGTATTATCCGCCCAGATTTTAGTCACACTGCCGGAGACCTGTGCCATGATTTGCACTTGGTTACCTGATACATAGGCATCATCGGTTTCTTGATAGTGTCTTAAAACTAAAAACCAATAGACGCCATATGCCACGGCAATAGCAACAAAAAGCAAGGTTAAGAAAAGAAGAATACTTTTACGCTTTCCTTTCTTGCTCGGTTGCTGCGGGGGATTCATCTCCGCATTTGTGCTCATGTTAATCTCCACTTATTGATGATTTCTGGCCGAAATAGTCTGGCAAGACAGGTCAGTCTTATCAGACCTGTCAGTATAGGTTCTAAGGAAATTTGTGCTCTAAGGTGACAAATGCCGCTTACAGGGTCAGGGTTTATCGACCAGTGAGCGACTCTTCATCCATTTGGTCAAGACGAGTGAGCAGCTTGCGAGTGATAGTTTCAAGCTGTACTTGTTCATCTTCATTGAGCGATGACCAGATTTGATGCAGGCAACTATGTTGCGGAGGCAGTAACTGGCTTAAAAATTCGAGTCCTTGCTTCGTCAACTGTAAATGCAGGCAGCGACGATCGTTATCACTTTCATGACGTTCAATCCAGCCACGCTTCTCCAGTTCATCGGCGATACGCGTTGCATTGGTACGAGAAGAACCTAAAGCACAGCTTAATTCAGAAGGCTGGATACTGTGATTTTCCTGAGCCTCTAAAGTGATTAACGCCATGAATAAGGTTTCGTTGATCCCTTGAGCTTTCAACATTTTGTTACGATTTTCCAAAAGCTTACCGTGCATATGCATACACAGTCGGGTCAGGAGAATCTCCTGAAACGGAAAATCCTTACAGCGCTGTGCGCGTG
This sequence comes from Klebsiella sp. BIGb0407, assembly GCF_024807845.1. GTDB lineage: Bacteria > Pseudomonadota > Gammaproteobacteria > Enterobacterales > Enterobacteriaceae > JGM124. The sequence continues at coordinate 403,955 of NZ_JANUEQ010000004.1, read as the reverse complement.
TTGTAAGCATCTGTTCAATAGGGGCGAACGAACTGTCCATCTTAATATGACCTCATTAGTTTCATCCGGTATAGTAACGATAGTTACAAATAAAGTAAATCTCTGGCTTATACAAAAATATACATTTATATACGTTTGAATCTTCTCGTTCCGTGGATTTTTTCCACGAGAAATTCAGCCACTGAGCGTTAAGCTGTGGCACAAAAGATAAACGTCATACCATTATTATAGTTCGCTTTAACGTCTTCAAACTATTAAAAGTGTTCAGTTCCCCTGGTAAACATCCGGTCATCCAGACCGGGGTAAATCAACAGGCTAAGCAGGCTGTTTATGATAGCCAAGCCACCAGACCAGCAGCCCCAGTGTCGATACGGTAGCACCGGCAATACAGACTCCGGTCCAGCCCGCATGCTGATAAGCGCTCGCTGAAATTAATGACCCCGCAGCGCCACCAATAAAGTAACTGGTCATATATCCGGCGGTCAGACGGTTACGCGCCTCGGGCATCATATGGTAAATCACACTTTGGTTGGTGATATGGACACCCTGTACAGTCAAGTCGAGGATCAGTATGCCGACAATCAGGGCGATAACAGAGTACTGGCCTGCCGCTGTTGCTCCCCAGGACAGCAGTAACAGTAACAGTCCGATGCTGGTAGTGAGATGTGCTTTGCCTTTATCTGACAGACTGCCTGCTGGACGGGCACCAAGCGCTCCTGCGGCCCCGACCAAACCAAACAGACCTATCATGGCATCTGAGTAGTTAAAGGGCGGTGAGGCGAGCAGAAAGGCCATTGAGGTCCAGAGAATGCTGAAGTTAGCGAAGGTCAGACAGCCTAATAAGGCACGCGTCCGTAATAAAGGATGTCGGGTAAAAAGACTGAATACAGATCCCAGAAGTTGCGGGTAATTCAGATGGTTTTCATTCTTAACCCGCGGTAAACCACGCCATAAAGCGAGCGCCATCAGGATCATCAGGATACTGGCAACCCAGTAAACGGTACGCCATCCCCCGAGACTGGCAAGCAAACCTGCAACAGTACGTGCCAGAAGAATACCCAGCAGCAGGCCGCTCATAATGGTGCCAACTACTTTCCCGCGTTTTTCCGGTGCGGCCAGCGTTGCGGCCAGAGGAACGAGAATTTGTGCGACAACGGAAAAGAGCCCGGTCAGTGCGGTACCGAGGATCATCACCCACAGGGACTGGCTGGTGGCAGTAATCAGCATGCCGCCTGCGGCCAGTAATGTCATGGTGACAATCAAACGGCGACGCTCAAACATATCTCCCAGTGGGACCAGGAAGAATAAGCCTGCTGCATAGCCCAGCTGCGCGGCGGTAACGATAAATCCCGCCTGGTTGATGGAGAGCGAAAAAGCATTGGCGATGGTGTCGAGTAGCGGCTGCACATAGTAATTACTGGCGACTGCCAGGCCGGTTGCGATAGACATCAGGATGATAAGTGGGGTGCTGAGTCCGGATTGATTATTTTTCATTATTAAGGTGATTAACGCCGACTTGCCAGAGAGAGAGGGGGATCATAACCAATAAGCGGACCAGAAAAAAATAAGAAGAGTGTTAGTTTGTGCGGTTATCGTCGAATGACACATACGGAAGTGGTTGGAAACATTCAGAAATCACAGTGGTGATAAAAAAGACAGGGCGCTATCGCCCTGTCTGATATATCGAGTAAAGAAATTCTCGTGCTTTTAACTCAGACTACGTTATTTAGCCGCCAGAGCTTCATTCACCCAGCCATCAAATTCTGCCTGGTGGGCTTTTATCCAGCCATCGACATGGTTATTGATATCGGCTTCTGAAGATTTACCGCTATGCATCATGGCATTCTGAGCATTAATATCCGCCAGGGGAAGTTTCATGATTGAAAACAGTTTTGCAGCCTGAGGATTTTTCTCAGCCCACTGTTTGTTGGCCACAATATGCATGGTGCTGACCGGGAAGCCATAGTTGGCACCGTTAGGCAGTTTGGTGTCGATATCTTTCTGCACGCCAGGTAAGGAAGAGAATGGAACCTGTAACCAGACCACATCTTTACCTGGTTTCAGCACGTCACTGACCCAGTAAGGTGTCCAGGTATAATAAAGTACTGGCTTACCTTCTTTAAAGCGCGCGATGGTATCAGCCATCATCGCCGAGTAGTTACCGTGGTTAACATTCACGGTATTTTCAAGACCAAAGGCGGTATTCTGATGATTGATTACCGCTTCACAGCCCCAGCCCGGCGCACAGCCAGTGAGTTCAGCCTTGCCTTCACCATTTCTTGAGAATAACTTGGCAATTTCCGGGTCTTTCAACTGTTCTATATTAGTAATTTTATACTTATCAGCGGTTTTTTTATCGATCAGATAGCCTTGGGCAGCTCCGGAAACCAGTACACCTTGACGATAAAATGTTTTGTCACCGCCGGCTGCGGCATACATATCATCATGCAACGATTGCCAGTTAACGGCAGTAAAGGTGGCATCGCCAGAAGCGATTGAGGTATACCCGACGTTGTAATCGACTTCACTCGGTTTACTGACGGTATAACCCAGTTTTTCAAGCGCGCGGCTCACCAGTAATGTCTGGAAAGTTTCTTCGGCAATAGTACTTTGTACCGGTTGCACGGTGATGCCTTTACCCGGCAGCTCGGCTGCAAAAGTGAGGGAGCTTGTGGTAACGAGTGTCGCAAAGGCCGTAGCTAAAATCGCGGTATGTCGCATCGTTATTCCTTTTTATGTTGTGATGGGCGTGAGGGGTGGCGCAAGGCCACCCCTCTGGCTTATTTCATGAAAGGGCGGGTTAATAAACCCAGTGGGCCGGTGGTATACCAGCGACGGTTGCCTTTGGAGCGTGCATCACGACCAATAGACTGAGTTAAGCGGTCAAGAATGATGGCCAGGATAACAATCCCGACACCGCCGACGGTAGCCAGTCCCATATCAAGGCGACCAATACCGCGCAGTACCATCTGACCTAACCCACCGACAGCAATCATTGACGCAATAACCACCATTGACAGAGCAAGCATCAGTGTCTGGTTGACACCTGCCATAATGGTTGGCATGGCCAGTGGTAGCTGAACTTTAAACAGCATCTGACGCGGGCTGGCACCAAATGAACGTGCAGCCTCAATTAAATCTGCCGGTACTTGCTTAATACCGAGTATGGTCAAACGTATAATCGGTGGCAGGGCAAAGATAATGGTTACCACAACCCCCGGAACATTACCGATACCAAACAGCATGACAATCGGTACCAGGTATACGAAGGCAGGCGTCGTTTGCATCGCATCGAGCAGCGGGCGGATCATTCTGGCAGCCCGGTCACTGCGTGCCAGCCAGATCCCCATTGGCAGGCCTATCACGGCGCAGAAGAATAATGCAGTAAGCACCAGAGCCAGGGTTACCATAGCCTGTGACCAGGCACCAATAGCCCCGATAGCAATCAGCGATATCAGCGTTGCGACGCCCATGCCAAAGGTTGACATCTGCCAGGCAATGAGTGCGAAAACGATGATAGCGACGACTGAGGGCATACCCAGCAGCGCTTGCTGAAAACCACTCAGAATATAATCCACCGGAACCCGTATTCCCTGAAACAGTGGACGGAAGTGGGTCACTACCCAGTCGATCCCTTCGGTAACCCAGCTATCCAGCGGGATCAGCGTTTTATGAAAGGGATCAAGGATATTAAAATGTTCTGCTGGTGCGCTGGTAGTTGAGGCCAGCCAGTCACTCGAGCTACTGGCGGTATCAGCCCCTGTTCCCGTCGCGGCATCGGTGGCAGGACTTCCCCACGCATCCTCTGCACCCGCAGTACTTTGTACCGCTTCGCTACTACCGGTATCCCACGGATTTGCTGTATCACTCATTATTGGTTCCCTCACGATCTAAAGCCTGCAATAACACCCCTTTCGAGATAACGCCGACATACTGTTTATTTTCTCCGATGACGGGCACTGCACATGCAGACTGACCAACATGGGAGAGTAACTCACTGAGTGACGTATCCGCAGAAACGGGAGCCGGGTTCTCCAGGAAAGCAGAATCCAGGCCCTGTCCTGCGGCAAGAGCAGCTTTAAGCGAATCGGTGGAAACAATACCGAGGAACTTTTGGTCACGTTCGACAACATAACCATATTCACGGTCTGCATCCTGCAATAATTTCAGTGCAGAGCGCGGACCAAAACCGGCAGTTTTACGTAGCAGACCAGTCGGATTACGACGGGCAATATCCTTGGCACTAAATACCTGACTAATATCCACGCCACGGAAAAAGGTGCGGACATAATCGTTGGCCGGATTATTAAGAATTTCATCCGGAGTACCTATCTGAATAACTTCTCCACCTTGCATAATGGCAATTCTGTCACCAATTCGCATAGCTTCATCGAGGTCATGAGATATAAAGACAATAGTACGTTGATGTCTGGATTGCAGATTAATTAATTCATCCTGCATTTCCGTTCTAATTAATGGGTCGAGTGCTGAGAAGGCTTCATCCATTAATAATATATCTGGATTAATCGCCAATGCTCGGGCCAGGCCGACACGCTGTCGCATACCACCAGAAAGCTCATCCGGATAAGCATGGGCATAATTTTCCAGCCCTACCTGACGGAGAGCATCCAATGCTTTTTCCTGGCGTTCAGCTACCGGAATACCGGCCAGCTCCATTCCGAATGCGGCATTATTCAGCACCGTCATATGTGGCATCAGGGCAAATGACTGGAAGACCATTGCAATCTTATTTTTGCGGACTTCACGAAGCTCAGCGTCAGATATTTTCGCAATATCAACGCCGTCTATCATCACTTGACCTCGGGTCGGTTCAATCAGGCGATTGAGAAGGCGAACCATGGTGGATTTTCCTGAACCGGAAAGCCCCATGATGACAAAAATCTCGCCTTCTTCAATGGCCAGACTGGCGTCTTTAACGCCCAGTGACAGACCTGTTTTTTCCAGCAGTTCGCTCTTTGATATTCCTTTATCAATATATTTAAATGCGCGCTGTGGATGTTCGCCAAATATCTTATATAAATTCTTCACTTCTAATTTAATTGCCATGCAATAAACATCATCCTGTGTTTTGATTTATCTATAATTATTCCTGACAAGAAATAGTGGACGCTATCTACCCTAACATATCGAAAATCTGAGACAACCCTCAATTTTGATATTATCCAATAACCACACTTATGATATGGAACGTCATTCCCCGGTATCAAAGGGCTGAGCGGGCATCATAGGCTATGAATATTTTTTTGATATTGCTGAATATGAGAAGTGATATTTGGCGATATGAGAGCAGATAGGGACGATATGATTAGCAATAATCTTTCTGTGATCGGCTGCTGATATTTACCCAATTTATAATCGATATGGAAATGCTAATTATCAGTACAACGATAAATATGACCATAATATGACATGAAAAAAACAGACCTGATTTTGAGGTTCTGTTCAGGCCTGCTTTTTCTACTGAGAGGAAAAATTTGGCTATTGACGCATGCTGATAGCAAGTCGATTAAAGGCATTCATTAAGCTTGCAGCGAAGGTTAAATCAGCAATCTCTTCATCACTGAATAGCTTCAGCAATGGCTGATAAACATCATCGCCAGCCTGGCTGTCGGCAATCAATGTCAGCGATTCTGCCCAGGCCAGCGCTGCGCGCTCTTTATCGGAAAAATATTCGCTCACTTTCCAGCCAGCCAGCGCATCCAGCTTAATTTGTTCCGTTCCTGACTTGCGTAATGCTTTGGTATGTAACACCAGGCAATATGCGCAGCCATTAATCTGTGAAACGCGTAAGAACACTAGCTCAATCAATTCATTAGCCAGAGGGCCTTTTTCTAATCCCTTTAACGCTTGTGTCATCGGCGTGTATACAGCAGGAGAAAGTTCGTAATAAGGTAAACGTAATGTCGTCATGATTGTGCTCTTTCAGTTGGTATGACGAAACTTTAGCACTAGTATGGACTGGTTAAGAGAGCCATAAACTTTTTAAAAAAGCAGACCATAATGTTTATATTGCCGACTCTATCTCCTGGCCTCCAGCAGGCATCGCAGCCGCGTTATCAGCAAATTATTACTCAGTTTAAACAGGCCATTGATAGCGGAGAATTGACCGCCGGTAGCCGGTTACCTTCCAGTCGCACTCTGGCACATGAACTCGGGCTATCACGTGCCACTATCGAGAATGCTTATAGTGAACTGGTGACACTGGGGTTACTGGAGCGTAGAGGGCAGGCAGGAACCTTTGTCAGCGCTGCGGCAAAAGTGGCGCTAAAGCAACAGAAAATGGTGCCGCAAAAGAACCAGAGCGGGCCACAGCCTTTTCAGATGGGGCTTCCGGCATTGGATCTTTTTCCTCGGGCTATCTGGGCGAGACTCATGGGTAGGCGTCTGCGCCAGCAAACACAATTCTGTCTTGCGCTTCCCGAAACGACGGGTGAGCAGGGACTGAAACAGGCGATAACCGAGTATCTGCGTTTTTCACGCGGAATAGACTGCCAGCCAGAACAGGTTTTTATTACTGCGGGGTATCAGGCGGCAATAAACCTGGTACTGGCCACACTGGGCAAGCCTGGCGATGGCGTCTGGCTTGAAGATCCAAGCTACCCGATTATCCACCCCGTATTTTCACGGGCTGGCATGAATCTGTTACCCGTCCCGATAGATGAGGACGGAATGCAGATTGACTATGCCAGAGCCCATCACCCTGAGGCGCGGTTTGCGCTGGTAACACCGGCTCACCAGAGCCCGCTGGGTGTCGCTTTGTCTATGCCACGCCGTCATGCTTTGCTGGAGTGGGCTTCAGAACAACAAAGCTGGGTGATTGAAGATGATTACGACAGTGAGTTTCGCTACCACGGAAAACCGCTTCCGGCATTGAAAAGTCTGGATAGTTTACAGCGGGTTATTTATGCCGGTACCTTCAGTAAAACGCTATTTCCGGCTTTGCGTACCGCATGGCTGGTGGTGCCTGCGCAGACGATTGAACGTTTTACTCAGCAATCACGTTACTTTCCTTGCACGGTACCGACATTGATCCAGCAAACGTTGACGGATTTTCTGCAAGGCGGGCATTTTTGGCGGCATTTAAAAAAAATGCGTCAGTCTTATGCAAAGCGCCGTGTATGGCTGGAAACGGCACTCCATGAGCAAGGTTTTTTGGTGAAAAAACAGCAGGGGGGGATTCAGATGGTGATAGATATCCGCTCTGATGACCGCGCCTTGGTCGCCCGGGCTAATAAGGCAGGCCTTGCGGTTGACGCATTAAGCGGCTGGCGTTTACAGCATCCCGGCTCCGGAGGATTATTACTAGGCTTTACTAATATTTCTTCTTTTAAGATGGCTCAGGATTATGTGGCTTTACTGCGTAAAGCAATCGAAGAGACGACTTGATACCCGGGTTAGCGTCGGTTCCAGGGCATGATATTCAGTAACCGCGCCAGCCCACAAAAACCACTGACTCCGGCAAATAATAAACCCGCTCCGACTGCGCCGGAAAGTAGGAAAAAGGCCGGGTTAATACTGTATCCGAGAATAACACCTGCTAAGACTAACGCTCCGGCGATGATTTGTACCTGGCGCGTAATAGGTAGTGGCTGGGACTTATCAGTGACCACGGCTAATCCGGCTTTTTTCCAGCTATTCAGCCCGCCTTCAAGCAGTAATACCTGAGCAGGCGCCGCAATCGCCGCCAATTTTGCCGCATTTTTGGCTGAACGCACCCCGGACTGACAGTGAAATATCACCACATCATCAGCCGTTAAATTTTCCAGTCGGGCACCTTGTTCAATCGCCGAAAGGGACAGAAGACGAGACGCGGGAATCTTTTCACGGACATATTCATCTGCCTCACGGATATCGACTAACAGAGCACCCTTAGCCTGTCGCTGCTGTGCTTCAGAGGGAGGGATTGAGATTATATTCATTGTGGCCTCAGGATCAGGGCGATTTAAGGTTGAGGTAACCGGGTAAAGGTAGGGTTACCCGGATGTGACAAATCAAATTTTACTTCCAGGATGCAAATTTTCTTCTGCTGCGAGATTACCAATACGGTAATTATCCTCGCCTTGCCGGGGAGCTTCAAGGAATGTGACATCTAATAGCTGCCACAGGCAGACATCCCAGCCACATAGTTGCCCGTTCAGATTTAGCGCAGTGAGTGAACTGTGCGGCAAAATCTGCCGCCTGGTGATAGCTAAAAAGGGTTTATTACGTATCTCTTCAACCTGAGGAGTTCGCAGCGCCTGCCAGGTCTTAATCTGTGGCCAGCCAAAATCTTGCGTCAGTCGAACAAAGCCCGGACTTTGTAAAAACCGGGTCATTGCTTCAGTATTTTTCCAGACGTACAGCGGAGCATAACGATTTTCTTTTGTACCCAGAGAAATATCATCCGTGCGAGAAAACAAAAATGCTTTCAGCAATAAGCCCGGGAAACCATCGAGCTTATTACCATTACCCTGAATGCGTTGCTCGATTATCGACATATCGTAATCGGCGGGGAGCGTAAAACAATACTGCATAATAATCATAGCGCCTCCGGGCAATATATTTCGCCATTGCTGAAGCTCCAGTCCTCAGCAGTATTAAACTGAATAATCACCATCACGTCATCGGGATGAATAGCTAGCGCTGAGAAAAGGCGCTGGCTCAGAGCACGGTAGAAATTTTGCTTCTGAGCGACCGTTCGTGGCTTTCCTGCGGTTATCTGAAAGAGAACAAAGTTATCGCTACGCTTACCGCTCTGATAGTGCCGGTCAAAAACGCGCTGACACGCCGGAAGTCTTTCAAATATCTGAAAGCAGTCATTTAGTGGCACGGAAAACTCTTCTGTCAGGCTTTGATGCAGGGCGGAGGAAATTTCCCCCAATTGAGTATCGGTATAATGTTCACCGACGGTGATTCGGGTGACAGGCATTAGTTCTCCTCCAAATGCAGGCAACCGAATGCCGATACCGCCGCGGGCCAGCCTGCATAAAACGCCAGATGGGTGAAGAGTTCGGTAATTTCTTCGTCACTGACGCCATTCTGACGGGCAAAGTCGAGATGCCAGGGAATCTGCTGTAATCGTCCCATCGCCACCAGTGCTGACAGGGTTATCAGGCTGCGGTCACGGGGTGAAAGGGCTTTACGTGCCCAGATATCCTTAAACAGCACATCATTACTCAGTTCGGCAAGTTTAGGGGCCACCCGGGCGAGGGTTTCTTTATCGAGAATTTTTACCATGACGTTTGCTCCTTATTGACATCACTGTGATACTCGCGCAATAGTTTCATCCTGAAAATCAATTTATTTGAAACAAACAGTCCCGATAATAAGGATGATTGTGAGCAAACTTACTCCTGCGCTGGATTTAGATGCATTACGTAGTTTTGTCGAAGGTATTGAGTCCGGTAGTTTTACCCTGGCGGCTTCCCGGCTGGCCCGTTCCACTTCTGCTGTCAGCGCCCAGCTAAAAAAACTGGAGATGCAATGTGGTACCGATTTAGTCGTGAAAAAAGGCCGCCACCTGCAGCTCACCAACCAGGGCGAAATACTGCTGGGTTATGCCCGTCGAATGCTGGCGCTTAACGATGAAACACTGCGCGCGATTAAAGGTGAGTTGTTAACCGGTGAAGTACGTATTGGTATGCAGGAAGATTTTGGTGAGTCGCTGATGCCTGGCATTTTGGGCCAGTTCAAACGTCATTATCCGGAATTACGCTTAGTCGCCAGGGTGGATCGTAATCAGGCGCTGCATATGGCTCTGGATAATAATCAGCTGGATATGGTGCTGGTGTGGCAGCCCAAAGAGGAAGTGCAATCGCATCAAGGAAAGCGACTCGGTGAGTGCGCGCTGGAGTGGATTTATCACCCCGGCCTCGATATTGCTACACTCCTGGCTCAGGGAGAACCCTTGCCACTGGTCATGTTTGATAATCCTTGTCTGATGCGATCACGTGCTACAGCATGTCTTGATAGGGCAGGAATTCCCTGGCGTGTGGTGTTTGTTAGCCAGAGTCTGAGCGGTATCTGGGCCGCTGTTCAGGCGGGGTTGGGTATTACTGTACGGACACAGATAGGTATGCCAGCAAGCCTGTGTAAGGCAACCGGGTTGCTACCTTCTCCGGGGGCCCTGGATATCTCTCTTAAACAGCTAACCGCAGAGAATCCTGCTCATCAGGCACAAGTGATGCTGGCGCAATTGATGGAAGAGGTATTACTAAAAGGACTGGGAACTTAGTTGAGCAGTAAGGTAAGACGGTAATTTGATTAGCATTCAGAGCCGGAAATGATGTTATTCATTCCCGACTCTGCCATAAAAGGTAGTATCAGAGACTGATAATACCTTTTATCAGTAATGCAATGATAATAATATCCAGCAGTAACAATATGCCTAAATAAATATACTCGGTAGCAGAGAATAAGGGTTTGTTATCCTTTTTCTCTTTCCTGGACCAGATAAATACCGGTAAGCCACATGTCAGTAATAACGGCACCAAAGCAACATACTGAATTTCACTGGCATAAAGAATAAACAGACAGAAGAGTGCTCCCAGAATACCGCTGGTCAGAGCCAGTGCGCGGCCTTTTTTAGCCAAAGTGTCGTATTCACGATTCAGACAGATTTTTGTCATATACAGTGTGGTCGTAATATAGGCTGGCACCACCATTAAAGCGCTGATGTTATACATGGTTGTCCATGCATTATTTGAAAAATAGACTAATAACATCGCAGCCTGCATCACAAAGCTACTGACCCAGAGCGAAACATTGGCGGCTTGTTTGCTATTCGTACGGGCAAAGGCTTTGGGAAATGCGCCTTTTTGACCTGCAACCATGGGGATCTCAGCGCACAGCATGGTCCAGGCTAACCAGCCTGCCAGGACAGAAATAATTAAACCGACATTCATTAACCAGCTACCCCAGGAACCGACGACTTTTGCCAGCACACCGGCAGTAGAAGGGTTACTGACCTGAGCCAGTTCAGGCTGTGTCATTGCGCCAAAAGGTAAAACTGACATCAGAATGTAGATAACCAGCGCGATGATAAATCCCAGTAGCGTTGCTTTACCGACATCTTTTTTGTTTTTTGCCCTTCCGGATAACACCACCGCGCCTTCAACCCCGATAAATGCCCAGAGTGTCACGGTCATAGGGGCCAGAATTTGCGACATTAATGATACCGGTTCGGCATGATTATTTACGCTTGAGACAATTTGCGGGGCATCACCCCAGAAGTTAGTTAACAGCTGCGAGTAGTTAATTAAAAAGCCTAGCAGGACAACAAACAGTACCAGGGGAACTAATTTAGCAATAGTACCAATAGTATTAATAAAGCCGGCGACTTTGGTCCCGGATAATACCAGGGAATTATATCCCCAGATTAAAACAGAGCCGCAGATAATCGAGTTTAAGTTATTACCATCCGTGAATACACCCGGAAAGAATTCATTAAGGGCATCCATTAAAATAACGGCAAAGGCAACGTTGCCAAATGCGGTCATTAACCAGTAGCCCCAGGCAACGTTAAAGCCAATAAACGAACCAAATCCTTCCTGGGCATACATATAGACGCCCGCCTGGAGATCCGGGCGTATGTCAGACAGCACGCGAAAGGAGTTAGCAATAAAGTAAATACCGATCCCGGCGATAATCCACGCGATGATAACCGGTCCAACCGCTGAGGTTGCAGCGGTATTTTGTGGAAGGCTGAATACGCCACCACCAAGCATAGAGCCAACCACAATGGCGATTAACGCAATAAGCCCGAGTTTATGCCCGTCCGATGAGCCTGCTGTTTTATCCGCAGCCGGGGCCGGAGTGTTTTCTGCCATAAATAAAATCCTCTGAGTCTGGCCAATATTGAGTCCGGCACTGGAGTGGAGTGCCGGACATTTCTAATCAAAATCTGTTATTGGCGACCTTTCTTAATCGTTGGTGATACACGACGTTTAAATGTTTTATGTTCAGGTAATTCGACTGCTTGTCTGTCGTCCTCGATGATTGCTCTGACCCAGAAATCCCCCTTGTCATCGACATTAACGCCTTGAATTTCATGTTCAAAACCTGGGAAATGCTTATCGAAATCTTGTAGTGCACGCAGATAGCCGATAATGCCTTTATCTCCCTCAGGCATACGTTCTCCGGGCATCAGAACCGGGATACCCGGGGGATAAGGAACCAGCATACTGGCGGCAATTCGGCCACTAAAATCATCGAGGCGAATATGTTCGGCTTTATAACGGACCACTTTCTGATAAGCAGCGGCTGGCGTCATAACCGGCTCAGGATCGGTATTGACCGCGTCATTGATATGCTTCATCAGATCCAGCTCCTGCATTTTTTCATGCATGGACTGGCAAAGCTGTTTGAGGGTCAGATGATCATAATGTGGAGACTGTCCTTTCAGAGACGGGATCGCATCAATCGCCAGGGCATCAGTGTCATAAAGCTTTTTAAATGCCAGCATACTTTCAATCAGCGTGCCCCATTTCCCTTTGGTTATCCCCACTGAGAACAGGATAAGCACGGTATAATCGCCGGTACGGGCAATCTCAATCCGTCTGTCATCTAAAAACTTGGTTAACAGATAGCCCGGGATCCCCTGTTCTTCATATCCACCCAGGGTATTAATCCCCGGGCAGGTGATAGTCACTTTCACTGGGTCAAGCATGCTGTTGGTATCAGCAAGGTCAGCATCAGCAAATCCGTGCCAGGTTTCACCCGCACGTAGCGCCCAGCACTCTGGGTCATGGCTGAGCAATGAGAGCGGCGCTTCTTCAAAGCTATAGCGTTCGCCGCTATTGCTATCATGGACTTCTGTGGGTTGTAAGACGTCAAAGAACCAGGCTGACTCGCCTTCTTGCTCACGAATCTGACGTTTGACAGAAACGACAGCTTTACGGAAGCCAATAGCTTCCTCGATTGACTCCTGGACTAAAGAGTAACCAGATTCGCCTTGCATCATGCTAACTGCAACGTCTATAGAGGCGATAATAGGGTAGTAAGGAGAAGTGGTGCCATGCATCATAAATGAATCGTTGAAGTCATCGAAATTCAGCGGCGCACGGTCGCTTTTTTTCACATGGATCATTGACGCCATTGACAGTGAAGGCAGCATTTTATGCGTCGACTGAACGGCAAAAATAGTCGGCCGATCCGGGGTATCATCCGCATCCATCGCAAAACGGCCTTTATACAGCGGATGGAAACGGGCATAGGCATACCAGGCTTCATCAAAGTGAATACGCGGGACGCTGCCCCCTAAGTGTTTAACCACATCATTGACGTTATAGCAGAAGCCGTCATAGGTACAGTTAGTGACAACGGCATAACTCGGCTCCGGGCTAACGGCATCGGCAGCCAGTTTACTTTGGGAAATTAAGGCACTAATACTGGCTTTTTTTAAACGTTCTGTCGGGATAGGACCTATCAAACCATAGGCATTACGTGTGGGTTTGAGATAGACCGGACGTGCCTGAGAAAGCGTTAAGCCATGGTTCAGTGACTTATGGCAGTTTCTGTCAACAATCGCAATTTCATCCGCAGCCACTGCACCTTGGGCGACGATACGGTTTGAACCTGATGAACCAGAAACTCCATAGAAGGTCCAGTCAGCACCAAATAACTCAGCGGCAACTTCTTCTGATTTTTTTGACGGCCCGGCGTGGATAAGATAATCGCCCATTTCAGCGGTAGCGACACCGATATCGGCACGCATCATATTTTCACCGAAGAAATTAATGAACTCAATTCCGACCGGGTGTTTCTGATAAGCCATACCGCCCATATGTCCGGGGCAGTCCCAGTAGTAATCACCATCTTCAGTAAAGTTTTTCAGTGTTTTGAAGTAAGGTGGCAACAGGTTATCGGCATAGCGACGGACCAGGGTATAAATTCGATTCGCGGTAAAATTGGTAGTTTCAGAGAACAGATAAATATACTCGCTGACTTCTTTTAAAATACCAAGAGGGACGTTATCGGTAATATTGTCTTCAGAGAGTAACAGTACTGGAGTCGAGGCATTTCTGCTGCGCAGAATCTCAATAAAAGAGAGTGCTTCACTGCTCATATGCGGGTTTTTAGTATCCCAGTAGAGACCAATTGCGCTGTACTTTGGGCTTTCTTTAATTAACTTAATTCCATCGCTTATTTGATGGGCGATATGAGCATGGAAACCACGTTCTGTGATGGCAGCTTGTAAATTATTCAGTACCTGAATAGCAGGCGCATCATTATGTAGCCCTGCCGAGGATATAAATAATATATTATGATTAAACTTCATCATGATTCTCCATTTTTATTTTTTAAAGCCGATACAGAGCCGGAGAGCAACTCCGGAACTTATATTTATTAAGACGAAATGTTTTATCTGATTAGAAACTAATTGTTCCATTCAGATAAAGAACTAACACTAAAATATCGATGGCTATAAGAATGATAAAAAACAGCCGCTCAATATTAGTAAATATTTTTTTTGCACCATCATCTTTAATTCTGGTCCAGGCGAATAGCGGCAATCCAATAGTTAATAAGAGAGGCACCATCGCCAGATACATGGCTTCACTGGCATAAAACATAAACAGGCAAAATATCATACCAATAATGCTACAGATCAACGCGGAAGCGCGGCTATGTTCTGTCGGGTACTTATCATATTCATCGGTCAGACAGAGTTTAAACAGATAAGCCGTGGACATAAGATAGGCAGGCAGAACGGTTAAGGCTGATATTGCCAGCATAGCTAACCAGGCATGGTTTGAAAAATAAACCATAAAAATGACTGCCTGCATAAAAGCACTGCTGATCCATAAAGAAACAGAGGCCGAGCCATTTTTATTTTTTTGGGCAAAGGGTTTCGGGAAGGTTCCGTTCTCCGCTGCAACCATAGGGATTTCAGCACAAATCATTGTCCAGGCCAGCCAGCTTGTGAGAACTGAAACCAGTACGCCAACGGTTATCATTATCTCGCCCCAGTCTCCGACGATGATTTTTAATATTCCGGCAGTTGAAGGTGTGGCGATAACACTGAGTTCTTTTTGCGACATGACGCCAAAGGGAAGTACCGAAATCAGAACACAAACAATCAGGGAAATTAAAAAACCGATAAATGTGGCTTTACCAATATCTTTTTTATTTTTTGCTCGCCCTGAAAGAGCCACAGCACCCTCAACGCCAATAAAGCACCAGAGCGCGACATTAAGCGGGGAGGTCACTTGTGAAAATACTGAACCCAATTGCTGGTCAGGCAGCGCTGCACTGTGGCCCCAGGGATTGCTGGTAATATGGCTGTATTTCATAAAGTAAACGAGCAAAAATACAAATACCACTAAGGGGATCAGTTTGGCGAGGGTACCGATAATATTAATTGTTCCGGCTACACGGGTTCCAGAAAGGACAAGGAAGTTAAATCCCCAGACTAATATCGATGCGCCAATAACCGAGGGAATATTATTCCCACCTTTAAAATCACCCGGCAGAAAGTAATTTAAGGTGTCCATGACCATAATCGCAAAGGCAACATTACTGAATATTGTCATAAGCCAGTAGCCCCAGGCGACAATAAACGCAGTAAATGCGCCAAAGCCCTCTCGGGAGTACATATAAATACCCGACTGTAAGTCAGGGCGAAGGTTAGATAATATGATGAATGCTCGTGAAATAAAGAACATGCCAAATCCACATACGATCCAGGCAATAGCAACAGGCCCTACGGCTGAATTTTCAGCCATATTTTGGGGCAATCCATCGACACCACTACCAATCATGGAACTAACTACTATCGATATCAGCGCAATAAGACCTAATTTTTGTGCATTATCTTTTTGTGGGGTATCACTGGACATAGTTAATTAGCCATATTTTAGAATGAATATAAGGAGTGATTGCTTTTTTATATAATTATTACTTGCTATAGGTATAGGTTAAGAATGATATGACGTAAAGGTAGAACATTCATTTTTTCTTCGGATATTATTTTATTTTTTTAACTGTTTAATTTAACAGTGATTTTTTAAATATCATAAATGATAATGAAAATAATTTTAATTCCATGATGTTTGCGGAGTTAATTGATTATTGGCAAGGGGTTAAACTATGAGAGATTATGTTTTATTAATTAGAGAATAATTTAACAATTTTTATTAGCTTACCTTTCAGGTCTCACTAAAATATCTTATAAGATTCTAATCCTTTTTCTGACAGATTAACAATCAATGTCTGAATATTAAAACGCTTTTTATTTTGACGAAAAATGCTTAAAGCCTTACTTATTGAAGGTTATTTTTATCAAAACGTGATTTTTATCACGCAATATTTTTTTGTCATACTTCTGTCAAATTTCCTTGTTCTGATATGCGCAACAAAACAAAAGGGGATTGACCATGAGTAAGAAAAATGCGCTTGCAGCACTGCTGCTCACTATTATGAGCGCATCGGCTACTGCCAAATCCACATTGAATCTCTATACCAGCCAGCTTAATGATGATGCACAGATGACGGTAAACGCATTTGAAAAAGCGCACCCGGACATTGAAGTGAAATGGATCCGCGATGGAACCACCAAGCTGACTGCACGTTTGCAGGCTGAACTGGCCGCGGGTGCAGCCACTCCGGACGTACTGTTGCTGGCAGACAGTGTGACTATGGAATCCCTGAAGAATCAAAAGTTATTGTCCCCTTATAAATCACCGCAAACGGCACGCTTTGATAGTGCGCTGTACGATAAAGACGGCTATTACGCCGGGACGAAGCTCATTACCACCGGGATTGCTTATCATAGCAAAGCCCCGGTAAAACCTGAGTCATGGAATGATTTGCTCAAGCCAGAAGTTAAGAATATGGCCACACTGCCAAGTCCGCTGTATTCAGGAGCAGCACAAATTCACCAGGCTGCAATCATGGATGACCCTCAGCTGGGCTGGGCGTATTACGAAAAATTGAAAGCGAATGGTGCCATGCCACAAAGTGGTAATGGCGCAGTGATGAGCGCGATTGCCTCTGGCAGCAAAGCTTACGGCGTGCTGGTCGATTACATGGCTATCCGTGAAAAAGCCAAGGGGGCACCGATTGAGTTCGTGTTCCCGAAAGAGGGGGTCAGCGTGGTCACCGAGCCGGTTGCCATTATGAGCAATAGCAAAAATCCGGAAGCAGCCAAGGCTTTTGTGGATTTTGTGCTCTCACCTGCAGGCCAGCAGCTGGTTCTTGAGCAAGGATTTTTACCGGCTGATGCCAGTTTACCCGTTCCGCAAGGCTTCCCGCCTCGTGACAGCATTAAGCTGATGCCACTGAATGCAGCTAAAGCACTGGCTGATACCGAAGCCAACAAAAAACGTTTTTCTGATTTATTCGGTAACCGTTAATTCATTTTCGGTGTCACTGAAAATCAGATAACCAGTAATAGCGGATAACAGGCTATTACTGGTTTTTATCGTATCTCGTTTTGGAAGTTGTTTAGTCATGACAAGTATGACAATGCATCAGAATGCCAGTAATCACTCTATGAAAGGGCTACTCTGGTTATTATTGTGCCTCGTCGCATTACTGAGTTTATTACCCAGTTTGCGTCTGCTCATTTCTGCTTTAGTAGACTGGAGACTGGGCAGCGACAGTAGCCTGTGGCGAGTATTGAATAACCGGGCAACCTGGGTGGCGCTATACCACAGTGTTTATACCAGTGGTTTAGGTACGCTCATTTCCTTACTTCTCGGCAGTTTGTTTGCTTTTTGCCTGGCACTGACCAATATCCGAATGAAACAGATATGGGTCTTTTTATTTATGCTGCCGATGATGATCCCTCCGCAGGTCACCGCATTAAGCTGGCTACAGCTGTTTGGCTCCAATAGCATCCTGCTTAACAGTATTGGCCTTGCCCCTGAGTTTGGCAGCGTTAATCCGCTTTATTCCCCTGAAGGTATCGCTCTGTTGCTGGGTATTCAGCATGCGCCTTTGGTTTTCCTGGCGTTACGCACGCAGCTGCAATGTTTACCGAAAGAGCATATTGAAGCGGCACGTTTAAACGGGGCCTCGCTGTGGCGGGTCTTTTTCGATATCGTGCTGCCACTTTGCCGTACCGCACTGTGGGGTGGGGCGACGATTGCTTTTGTTTCTGCGCTAGGCAATTTTGGTATTCCGGCGATGCTCGGTATTCCTATTTCTTATTTTGTTTTGCCTATTTATATCTACCAGGCGTTATCCAGTTTTGGCCCGTCGATGATTAATGAAGTCGCCGCTCTGTCAGTACTGATGGGGATTCTGGCGATTGCAATTGTGACTTTGCAGGCGAAAATGCAGCGCCGCTATGCATTGCCATTAATTGGCATGGCGGGACGTTCGTTAGCATTCACTTTAGGTAAATGGCGTCTGGGTGTGGAAGTCGTTATGGGGCTGGTGCTATTTGCCATTCTGGTTGCGCCATTACTGGCGCTGATTGCGACTTCATTGGTGCCAACCATGGGAGTGCCACTGAATAGCGATACCATCACCTTCGCCGCCTGGCGCAGTGTTTTTGATGTTCAAAGTTCAGCATGGCGAGCACTCACTAACAGTATGGTGCTGTCTGTATCCGCGGCGATGGTCTTGCTTATTCTCAGTCTACCTCTGGCCTGGCTGCTGGTGCGCTACTCCAGCCGTCCGCTGCGCTGGTTGCATAGCATGATAGATATCCCTTACACGCTGCCGGGTGTCGTGCTGGCAATCGCCTGTATTCTGTTGTTCTCGCGTCCATTACCGATTCTGGAGATAAGCCTGAGCGGCACGCTCACTATTATCTTTATTGCCTATCTTGCGCGTTTCCTCACCGTCTGTTTAAAACCGGTTCATAGCAGCATGATGCAGCTGGATCCGGCGATGGAAGAGGCGGCAAGCCTGGCAGGGGCGAATTTCTCCCAGCGTTTAATTCATATCGTATTACCCCTGCTGGCTCCGGCAGCCTTTGCGGGTGCTCTGCTGGTTTTTCTGACCGCGGTGAATGAACTGACCGTTTCGGCTTTGCTCTGGAGTGCCGGAAAAGAAACCCTTGGGGTGGTGATATTCAGTCTGGATGAAAGCGGTAATAAGGTGCTGGCATCCGCTATTTCGGTATTCGTTGTCGTATTGGTCGCATTAGTGATGTTGCTTCTGAGCGCGCTGAGTAAGTATTTACCTAAAGGAGTTATCCCATGGCAGAGCTAAAACTGGAACAGCTTAGCAAAGTATTTGGCGACCAGACTGTTGTCCGGGATATCAATCTGACTATCCCTCAGGGCGCCTTTACTGCGCTACTGGGGCCGAGTGGCTGCGGTAAAACAACAACGTTACGTATTCTGGCAGGGCTTGAAGAGCTGAGCGAGGGGCGTTTACTGCTGGGTGACAGGCTGCTGGCAGATAAAATAACCCACACCCCACCGGAGTTGCGTGATATGGGGATGGTGTTTCAGTCTTACGCCCTGTGGCCTCATATGACGGTCGCAGAAAATATCGGTTATCCGTTAAAGTTACGCAAAGTGAATGGCGCCGCGCGGCAGAAGCAAGTGATGGATGCGCTGGAACTTGTCGAACTGGGCGCTTACGCCTGCCGCTCTCCCCAGGAACTCAGCGGCGGGCAGCGTCAGCGTGTTGCCTTAGCGCGCTGCCTGGTTTCTGAACCGAAAGTGGTATTACTGGACGAACCGCTGGCTAACCTCGACAGGCACCTGCGAGCCACCATGGAACAAACCTTCCGTGATTTCCATCGTCGCACCGGGGCGACTTTTGTCTATGTGACGCACGATCAGGCTGAAGCGATGGCGCTGGCAAGTCATATTGCCGTGATGCACAAAGGCGAGTTAAAGCAGTGGGGATCGCCCCAGGATTTATATCTGCGTCCACAAAATGCCTGGGTAGCGAGTTTTATTGGTAAGGGGAGCATTTTGTCATTAGCAGCACCCGCCGATATGCAACACCTGGACTGCCAGGCACTACATGGCAGCTTTAGCAGCCAGATTGGCTATGGGGTACAGTCCGTATTAGTGCGTCCTGAACATGTTCAGGTAGCGGACACCGGACTGAGTGCCAGAGTGGAAAGTTGTATTTATCAGGGGGAGCGCTATCTGGTGGATTTACGCTTGCATGATGGTCAGCAACTCACCGCTTTTCATCATTCTTCTTTGCAACAACAGCAAAATGTTTGCGTGCGCTTACATCAGGGCTGGCGCCTGGAGGCGGCATGAAAATAGAGATTATCAGCGGCCTGAATCGTAAAGCTCCGGCGGCTATTTTATTGAGTGCCAGAGGGCAGCGTATTTTGCTGGATGCAGGAGGTGCCCTGGAGCCGGATGAAGCTTTATGGCAGGTTCCTGCGGATATCGATGCCGTACTGCTCAGTCACGATCACGCCGATCATATTGCCGGACTTAACCGTTTACCTCGCGATGTACCCGTCTATTGTAGCAAAGTGACTGCGCAAGCATTACCCGCGGGTCACAATGTGCGCTACATTAATGTCAGAGGCCGCTTTCGGATTGGTGAGATAACGGTCACTACCGGAAGCTGCGGTCATGCTTATGGTGGCGTCTGGTTTCATCTTGATATTGATGGTGGCGTATTTTATAGCGGCGATATCAGTATGGAGTCAGCCTTGTTTCACTTTGACCCTCCGCCACCAGCCCGGATTGCCCTGGTCGATGCCTCTTATGGTTTATATGATATTCCTCAGCAGCAGCAACTGGACAAGCTGCGTCACCATTTATTGCAACCGAGCTTATGCCCGGTTCCACCATCAGGCCGTGCGGTTGAACTGGCTTTATTGATGGCGCGGGGTAATCAGCCTGATATCGCGATGGATGAGAGCTGCCGGACAATGATGGAGCAAATGTCACAGGCAAATGACGGAAGCTTGCGGGCGAGCGTGGCGGCTGAGCTGCAATCTCTGATACAAGTACTACCGTTATTTTCTACCGAGGCGCCTCTCGTTTTAGCGTCCGATCCTGATGGTCTGACGGGAATGGCGGGGATATTACGGGAACGGAATGATTTCCATCATCGTACTGTATTTACCGGTCACCTTACCCGGCTCTCTTATCAACAGTGGCAGGCAGGAGAGGTCGATTTTTGTCGCTGGAATGTACATCCCACGCTGAGCTGTTTAAAAAAGCTGGCGGCCATGCTGTCATGCCAGTACTTCGCTCCGCTGTTTACGCCACTCGATAGCCCGGCGCAATGGCAGCAGGAATTACAATGTGAAATTATCACTCACCCTTTGATCGAAATGGAACTATGTCAATAATTTGTAAGCCTTTTGTTTTTGTTCGCCACGGTGAAACCCCCTTGAATCGTGACAAGCTAATCGGCGGTAGTACCGATGTTCCGCTAACGGATACCGGCAGGCGGCAGGCAGAGCTGGCGCAACCCTTACTGGCACGTTTTGACTGGAGTGGCATTGGGGTTAGTTCATTATTACGTGCCCGGCAGACCGCAGAGCTTGCCGTGCCCGGCGGTAGTTACACCATTTTCGATGGATTACGTGAACGTGACTGGGGTGACCTGGAAGGTCTGCCAGGGGAGGCGATTACGCCCTATGAAACGACGCCTCCGGGAGGAGAAAGCTGGGATATTTTTCAGAGTAGAGTCACGGCTGCGGTGAATACGCTATTAACTGAATTCGAATGCCCGTTAATTGTCGCTCATTCCGGCGTATTCCGCGTACTAAACTATTATGCCTTTGGAACCCCTTATGGTAACCGTATTGGTAATGTTGAGCCGATGTGGATTTTACCCGGAAAAATTCCAGAGGAGTGGCGTATTATGCCGCTGGAGCAGCGAGATAACCTGCTCTGATATTTATTATTATAAACAGTCCGTAATAGATGGGCTGTTTATTTTAATTGAGAGTCAAAAACTGGTTTTTTGATATATTCCATTCTTTAGACGACAGATAATTTATTACCTGATAAAGAGATGGCCGCAACCGGAAACCCTACTCGCGGGCATTAATACAGTGATTCTAAGGCAGGACTGCTGTAGCTATGGAGAAGGATATGTCCACCAGGAAATCAAAGGGCGGAGCAAAGGGTACCCCAACACCGCATGACCTCGTTTTTAAACAGTTTCTGACCCATCCCACTACAGCCCGGGATTTTATGCAACTGCATCTGCCAGCAGAACTACAGGCCATCTGTGACTTCAATACGCTGAAACTGGAATCTGGAAACTTTGTTGAGGAAGATCTGCGTCCCTATTTCAGCGACGTGCTTTATAGCTTGCAAACTGTTACCGACAATAATGCCTATATCCATGTCCTCATCGAACATCAGTCTTCACCTGATAAGCACATGGCGTTCCGATTGCTTCGTTATGCTGTGGCAGCGATGCAGCGTCATCTGGATGCCGGGCACAAAAAATTGCCCCTGGTAATACCGGTTCTATTTTATACCGGTAAACGGAGTCCATATCCGTATTCGACCCGATGGCTGGATGAGTTTAACGAGCCTGAAGTAGCTGCAAAACTCTACCGTGGTGATTTTCCGCTGGTCGACGTTACAGTCATATCTGATGACGAGATCATGCGCCACCGTAGTATGGCAGCACTTACTTTGTTGCAGAAACATATTTATAGGCGGGAGCTGGCAGGCTTACTGGATAACCTGACTACTCTGCTGTTAACAGAACAGATGACAGGACAGCAGTTGGGTTCACTGATAAACTATCTCATACAGGCTGGCGAAACGTCAGATGCAGAAGCCTTTGTACGTGAACTGGCACAGCGTGTGCCACAGCATGAGGATAAATTGATGACCATCGCTCAACAACTTGAACAGAAGGGTATCGAGAAAGGCATCGAGAAAGGTATCGAAAAAGGCATCGAAAAAGGCATTCAGATCGGTGAACAGCGTGGTATAGAGAAAGGCAAGCTTGAAGTTGCCAGAATCATGCTAGACAACGGTCTTGAGCACGACACCATCATAAAATTAACCGGTCTGACTGCTGGCGACTTGGCGCAGATCAGCCACTGATTCTTTTATCCGGTGTGTCGTAAAGCCTCGGCCTTCTGAACCTAACCTATAAAGTTGCCCGGGGAGTTGTTTGCATCCCGTTCGTCGAATCACATAGTTTATCTATGCTCATCTGCGGGATGAACTTGTCGGCTACAGGCAATGCGAATTATTTTTGGTATATAACATCCAGGCTGATCAATGATGTAAATATACTTATTTGTATATTACATGCAAAAAAGCAATTTTATTTTTTTTATCAATAGAGTCTATGTACATATACCCCTTATCTTCAGGGAGTGGGTGAGGCTTCCTGATACCCATTTTATTAATATTTTTGTAATTAACTAACTTCTCAGGGTTGTCAGTTCCGCTACAATTACCTGTTAATTTATTTCCTGACTGTGTTACCTCGCAACCCCCTTCAACAATTGCGCCAGAAAACGTAATCATCCCATTTGAATTTGCCATTCCCACGCTGCTAATGAAAAAAGAAGTAAAGAATAATATGTTAATAATAACTTTAAACATTATTTTCTCCAGCTGTTGCAGTACCGTAATTGACAAGGTTTTTATAAATGAACGTCAGTTTTATGTCATAGGTTGTATCATGGCTGATTCTTTGTAATCGATGCTGGATAACGATAAAAATCATCATATTCATTGATTTGGTGAATTGTTCTTTCAATTTAGGTTAAGGGGTTAAAATAAAAATAATTTCTCGATGCAAAGGGATATATAAACAGGTTTATGTTTTTTATTTTAAATCCGCGCTCGATAGCATCATCGGTACTTTGATTGAGCATGAGTATAATGTTTGAAGTACTATCAAACGATTGGATGTATGACCGATCAATCTACTTACAGGAACAGGCCATGGAGAGATTCATCCTTATCAGTAATGATGAGATAACCCGCGTAGACGGGCAGGAACTGTCAGAGCTGTTAGAGTTATGCGGTTTAAATAAACGTCCGCCAGAGATCTTGCAGCGTGCGTTTGAACAGAGCCAGTTTCGCTATCTTGGGTATTATGATGGGGAGCTGGTTGCAACCGCCCGGGCTATCAGCGACCTGACTTATGCATCTTATTTGTGTGACGTGGCCGTTCATCCGAACTACCAGGGACGTGGATGGGGTAAGGTCTTGATGGAGCAGGTGATGCATGATCTTGCCCCGCTGGGAAAAGTGTTTATTTATTCAGTACCTGAGAAAATGGATTTCTATCAGCGTCTGAATTTTCATCCATTATTGACGGCAATGGTCCATGTCGATGAGCAGGCTCTGCCTGGTCTGATAAGTGCGGGCTATATTCCTTCACCAAAAGCCTGACGGTAGCCAGTGCCCTTTGCTGCTTTCCTGTTCTTTTGTTAGCAATTGTTATTTGATAACATTACTCTCAATATGTTATAACGTAACAATCAACAGAAAAGGATCGTAAAGAATGAAGAAAACAGTACTGGCTCTGGGAATTTCACTTTTGTTGTCATCTGTGCAGGCTCTGGCTCATGGTGACCACGGTAAACCACTTACTGAAGCTGAACGTCAAGCCAGTGAAGGCATATTTGATGATAAATCCGTGCAGGATCGTAAACTTTCTGACTGGGATGGCGTCTGGCAGTCTGTGTATGGTTATTTGCAAGATGGCAGTTTAGATCCTGTACTGGAGAAAAAAGCGAAACACGGCGAGAAAAGCGTTGATGAGTATCGTGCTTACTATAAGAAAGGTTATGCCAGCAATATCGATATGATTGGTATTGAAAATAATGTAATGGAGTTTCATATCGGCAAAGAAAGCAGTTCATGCAAATATGATTACCAGGGCTATAAAATATTACATTACCCATCAGGAAAGAAAGGCGTTCGCTACCTTTTCGAATGTACGGATAAGCAATCAGCTGCACCAAAGTATGTACAGTTTAGCGATCATACTATTGCCCCGCGTCAGTCACAGCACTACCATATTTATATGGGGAATAAGTCTCAGGAAGCCCTGTTAAAAGAAATGGATAACTGGCCAACATTCTATCCTTACAATCTGACGAAAGAACAGATTGTCGATGAAATGCTGCATCATTAATCATTAGCCGAGTTCTCTCTTAGGTTGTCTGAGTGTGATTTTCACTCAGACAATGTTGAGGGTAGCGTTTACTGACAAAATTGTTTCAGTAAACCTGCATGCTCAAATTGAAGACGATAACGATAGACCGGGCGCCCGGCGACACCGTAATGAATTCGGGTATAAAGAATATCAACTTTATCAAGCCAGATAAGGTATTTGCGACAGGAAACGCGCGAGATATTTACCGAGGCAGCCAGCTCATCGGTCGAGAACTCCTCATGCTGATTCTCATCAATCCATCGACAAATAGTACGCAATGTTTGTGATGTAAGACCTTTTGGCAGACGATCGGGATCGACTGCCGCGGGATAGCTTCCATGTAATAGTCGGTCAACGTCGGCTTGCTGGTAATGCTTCTGGCCGCCTATCAATGCACGTTTATCACGCCAGAGAGTCAGTGCTTCTTCAAAGCGTGCAAACTGAAAGGGTTTAATCAGATAATCCACGACACCATAGTGCAGCGCTTTCTGAATCGTACCAAAATCAGATGCCGAAGAAATCACAATTACATCAATAGTTTGATTGTTTTCACGTAATATCGGAAGCAAAGATAAGCCATTATCTTGCTGCATATAGACATCCAGTAAAATCAAATCTATTTTTTGGTCAGGCACACAGATGTATTCTTGTGCCTGCTTAAGTGTGGAGGCCGTTCCACAGCAGGTAAACCCCGGTATCTGGCTGATATAAGCGCGGTTTAACTCTGCCACCATGGCATCATCATCAACCACTAAGACATTAATCATCTGTTTTTCCTTTCTGTGTCCCAGGGAAGCGTGAGCGTAAATTGGGTGAGATGACCTGGAGCTGATTCTACCTGAATATTACCCTGACAGTGTTCAATTTGTTGTTTAACCAGATAGAGCCCGACACCACGCTGTTCACCCTTAGTAGAGAAACCTTTCTCAAAAATTAACGAGAGAAGTTCAGGCGCTATACCCGGACCATTATCACTGACTACAGCGGTTAGCATGCCGTGATGATAGTGAAGAAAGACCTCTATTTCGCCTTCTGGCTGGCCTTGTAAAGCATCAACCGCATTTTCCATCAGGTTTCCAAGGACGGTTATAAGAACCGTTACCTGATGTTCATTGGGGTTATCGGGCAAAAAGCATTCGTCATCCAGGGTTAACTGATGACCCGCTTCCAGCACCCTGCTGATTTTTCCGATTAAAAAACCGGCAACGACTGGTTGTCTGATTTTACTTTGCAGGGCACCGATTTCTGTTTGATAGTTATTAGCGGTTTGCAAAATATAGGCTTCTAGCTTGTCATAACGTTTAAGCTGTAGCAGGCCCAGAATAACATGGAGTTTATTCATAAATTCATGGGAGCGTTCGCGTAACGCATCA
Source organism: Klebsiella sp. BIGb0407 (assembly GCF_024807845.1). Classification (GTDB taxonomy): domain Bacteria; phylum Pseudomonadota; class Gammaproteobacteria; order Enterobacterales; family Enterobacteriaceae; genus JGM124. The sequence continues at coordinate 377,544 of NZ_JANUEQ010000004.1, read as the reverse complement.
ACGTAACTTACCATGCCATTAACTTGTTGAGTTAACTGGTTAATTTCTGTTTTATCGCGAAAGGTACAAATGGCACCGATTTTCCGTCTGCGCGTATAAATGGGCATGACATTGCACAGAATTTGTCGCCCGGAGATGATGATTTCACGGTCTTCGATGGCGTTACCGCTTTCCAGTACTTCATTAAGAATCGATATTACTGGCAAGGGCACGACATTATTATTGGCACTAAAATCATCAGGTGAGAGTAAGACTTTACGTGCCGTCTGGTTCATCAAGGTGATATTACCCTGGCTATCAATAGCGATAATGCCTTCTTTCACCGATTGCAGCATTGCCTGATTTTGTTCGAAAAGTGTCGATATTTCATAAGGTTCAAAACCAAACAGGATTCGCTTCAGGGTATAGATCAGCAACGCACAGCCGATAGTTCCAACCAGCGCACTAAATAATACACCCCAGAGCATATTCCAGCGGCTATGGCTGATCTGTTCATCCACTTTACTGAGTGGCATACCCACAATGACCACGCCAATTTGCTGAGAGTCAGCATTATAAACAGGGGTAAAAACACGTAACGAGGTGACCAGATTACCGCGGTTGATGCCAACAGACTCTTTTCCTTGTAATGCCGGTTCAAGATCGTTGCCAATAAAATGGGCACCAATATGACGCGCGTTTGGATGTGAGTAACGGATGCCGTTCATGTCGGTGACGACGACAAACAGCAAATGATTCCGTTCTTTTATCTGTTCCGCGAGAGGAGCAATAATCTTACTTCCTTCGGGAGAAACGAGTCCCTGTTTAATCACCGGCATCTCTGCCAGCGTTCTGGCAACCGCCAGGCCCGTATCTTTGACACTACTACGAGTGAAATGACTGATTTGAAGGGCGTAGAGTAGATAAACCACAAACAGCACTGAGCCGATAACGCCGCAGAGCATCAGGATAACGGAACTGCTTAATTTCAGAGGGGGTTTCTCTTTGGGTTTCCTGAAGTCTGTCATGGATATCCTGAGGTAAAACAAAGAGCCATTATCACCTAAGTACTTTTTCGATTAAAGCGACATCCTCATTTGCCCGGGCGACCTCGATTTAACCCCTGCTTGCCACGCTTTGCTGCAAGTGTTAAAAGGTGCGCATTATATAAAAGACAAAGGAGAAGGACGTTGAAAAATACGTCAAGTCCATCGGGTGAACTGGCTGCAGCAGATGCCCCGGTACTAAAGCGCGGTCTGCTGAATCGCCATATTCAACTTATTGCATTGGGTGGAGCCATTGGCACGGGATTATTCCTCGGAATTGGCCCGGCAATACAGATGGCTGGACCGGCCGTTATTTTGGGGTACGGCATTGCGGGGATTATTGCTTTCCTGATTATGCGCCAGCTCGGTGAAATGGTGGTTGAAGAGCCAGTGTCAGGCTCATTTGCCCATTTTGCCTATAAGTACTGGGGGCCTTTTGCCGGATTTTTGTCTGGCTGGAACTATTGGGTGATGTTTGTGCTGGTTGGTATGGCAGAGCTGACCGCCGGCGGCATTTATATGCAGTACTGGTTCCCTGATGTTCCGACCTGGTGCTGGGTTGCGCTCTTTTTCATCATTATTAATGCCGCCAATCTGGTCAACGTGCGTATGTACGGTGAAATGGAGTTTTGGTTTGCGCTAATCAAAGTGCTGGCTATCATTGGCATGATAGGTTTCGGGATCTGGCTGCTGACTTCAGGTCGCGGCGGTGAGCGTACCGGGGTGGCAAACCTCTGGCAATACGGAGGCTTTTTCGCCACCGGCTGGCAGGGACTGATTCTGTCGCTGGCGGTGATTATGTTCTCTTTTGGCGGCCTTGAGCTGATTGGTATTACCGCCGCAGAGGCACGTTCGCCAGAAACTACAATTCCTAAAGCAGTAAACCAAGTTGTATACCGTATCTTATTATTTTATATCGGTTCTCTGGTGGTATTACTGTCACTTTATCCGTGGCTGGAGATTAAGTCGAACAGCAGCCCATTTGTGATGATTTTCCATGAAATGGACAGCAATATTGTCGCTTCATCGCTGAACTTTGTCATTCTGGTGGCTTCACTGTCGGTTTATAACAGCGGTGTCTATTCCAATAGTCGTATGTTATTTGGTTTATCAGTCCAGCGTAATGCGCCGAAGTTTCTGGCTACCGTTAACCGTCGTGGTGTACCGGTACACTCATTATTCTTATCAGCCGCAATAACCTCATTGGTGGTATTACTTAACTACTTGCTGCCTCATGATGCATTCGGGCTGTTAATGGCATTAGTGGTCGCTACCTTGCTGCTCAACTGGATAATGATCTCTCTGGCTCATCTGAAATTTCGCAAATCGATGCGCCAGCAGGGCAAAGAGACGCGCTTTAAGGCTTTGCTGTATCCTTTTGGTAATTATCTGTGTATCGCATTTATGGTCATGATCCTTGGCCTGATGTGTACCATGGATGGGATGCGAACATCCGCGATGTTACTGCCAGTGTGGATAGTCTTTTTATACGGTGCGTTTAAATTATTTCGTCGTTAAGTTAACTCACTGACATTCTTACCGGGTTCTATTTTTATCGTATTCGGTAAGATATGTCGTGCTAACTGTTTTAATCTGTCGATGATGGCAGGTGGATTGAAAGGAAAAAAGGATGAGCGGAAGCCGGAAAGGTATGTTGTATGTATTACTGTCTGCTGTGATGTGGGGCAGTTCTGGTGTCTGTGCCCAATATATCATGGAGGCCAGCCATATCTCCTCCTCTTCACTGACGATGCTACGCTTGCTGTTTTCCGGTTTGATTATACTGACGTTATCAATCACACATGGCGATAAAATTTTTGCGGTTTTTAAAGAACGCGAAAGTATTCTCTCACTGCTATTGTTCACCCTGTTCGGGGCGATGGCCGTTCAGCTGACTTTTTTACTGACCATTGAAAAATCGAATGCGGCAACGGCAACGGTATTGCAGTTTCTCTCGCCGACAATCATTGTCGCCTGGTATGCGCTGGTAAAAAAGAAACGTACCGGAAAACTGGTCTTCGCAGCGATTGGCACTTCGCTGTTAGGGACGTTTCTGTTGGTGACGCACGGTAATCCGCTCTCGCTGAGCATCTCTGGTAGCGCACTATTCTGGGGTGTCGCCTCTGCTTTTGCCGCTGCGTTTTATACCACCTATCCTTCCAAACTTATTGGCCGCTTCGGTACCTTACCCATTGTAGGCTGGAGCATGCTACTGGGTGGCATAATGCTGGCGCCTTTTTATGCAACACAGATAGGCAGCTTTACCGCCAGCGGAACCACATTAGTGGCATTTTTCTATCTGGTGGTGGTGGGTACAGCGATGACATTTAGTCTCTATCTGACCGGTGCTCAGATGATTGGCGGGCAGAAAGCCAGTATTCTTAGCTGTGCAGAGCCGCTAAGCAGTGCGCTGCTATCCGTTCTGTTGCTGGGTATTACTTTCACATTACCAGACTGGCTGGGATCGCTATTTATTATCTCTTCAGTATTGTTAATTGCGCTGGATTCCCGGGGGCGGTTGCATAGCCATCAGCACTGATTTTTTAAATTTCTCCGGCTGATTCAAGGAATCAAATTAACGGCTAGAATAGAATTTACCTGTCATACTTTAGGCTGCCGGTACGCCATTTATGTTCAGCTAGCCGAACCCTATTTTAGTATTTACTCATCGGCAAAACATTACATCCAGACAAGCATTCTTAATAAAGGTATTTCATCGTGGCAATTGATAATCTGATTGAGCGTATTTCAACGGTTTTAGACGCAGAATATACTCTTGAAGGCCTGGTGCGGCATTTACTGGGAATGCTTGAGCTGGTCACTAACATGGAGTCTACCTATCTTACGCGTATTGAGTCTGATGGTAGCCTGCAACATGTACTGTTTGCGCGTAATACTAAGAGTATGCAAATTCCCGAGGGACTCTCTGTTCCATGGGGCGACACCCTGTGTAAACGTGCATTAGATGAAAAGCGACGTTATACCTGCGATGTAGCGAGCTTATGGGGAGACTCAGCGGCGGCTAAAGCATTAGGGATTATGACTTATGCCAGTACTCCGGTCATCCTTTCCGATGGTTCGCTTTATGGAACCCTGTGTGCAGCTAGTTCATCAAAACGTCCTTTGACCGGGCAGAGTGAACAAGTTTTGCAGCTTTTTTCACAATTGATCGCTCAGCAGATCCAGAGTGAACAGTTACTCATTGAACTTAAGGCCGCTAACCGGGCATTAACTACCGCCAGTTATACTGATGAGCTAACGGGGCTGGCTAATCGCCGCGCTATTTTTGATAAATTAGGGCGCTTGTTTGTGAATGCGCGGGATGACTCGCACTATATCTTACTGGTTTTTGCTGACCTGGATGGCTTCAAAGCTATTAATGACGCTTATGGACACGATGCCGGAGATGAGTTCCTCTGTGCCATCGCCCGACGTTTACAAGAGCATATGCGTAACGGGGAATTACTGGGGCGGATGGGCGGCGATGAGTTTGTCATTGCAGGAGCCGGGCCTGAAGAAAATGAAGCCGCCATAAAAGCGGCTGATGCTTTGCGAGCCAGGCTGGCAACCTTACTGGCAGGGAGTTATCAGCTCTCTTCTTGTGTCATTGATTACGCAGGGCCGAGTATTGGTGCTATAGCTGTGAATCCAGCTCTTGATACGCCAGACAGTGCATTACGTGAAGCTGATGCCGTGATGTATATCGATAAAAAACGCCGCAAAAGAGAAGCGGCGTTAAAGCAATAATTCCGACAAGTCTGTAGATCTATGATGCGGGGATATTCTGGGCGAGCGGTATTTCAATTGGATGGCCGCTCAATTCAGACACTAAGTCGTTGACACCATCGCTCATGTTGACGAAACGAGTTAAAGGTGAACGGGTGATGACGACAAAAACGCCGACGTTACTTTGTGGCACCATGGCCATATAAGTAATGAACCCGCCAGCTCCGCCGGTTTTTTGAATAATACCCGGCCGTCCGCCCTGTGGCTGCATATAGACCCAACCTAAGCCTAATGCATCGGCTTTGCCAGGAACATCCATACCAATCACTTTAGTCAGCTGAGTGCGCTGATAGATAAGAGATTGCATTCTGTCGGCTTGCGGTGAGCGCTGATACAAATCAGATGATAGATACTGCTGCATCCAGCGCATCATATCGCTGGGTGTTGAATAGACACCACCACTACCAATTGCTGCCAGCGCATTATTGCAGGGACTTGCGCCTTTTTCCGCTACCATTAAACGCTTACATTGATCGGGTGAGGGCGTATAGGTAGTGTCTTTCATACCGAGTGGGCGAGCGATATTTTCACGGAATAGTTCAGGATAAGGTTTGCCTGATGCCCGGGAAAGGGCGTCAGCGAGCAAATCGAAAGCCAGATTAGAGTAAGCAGCCACTGTGCCTGGTGTGGCAGATAACTTCGCTTGCGATAACCAGTTCCAGCGCTGCTTATAAGTCGGCCAGGTAAATACCGGACGATTTGCCACACCACCAGGCTGCTCTCTGGGCAAGGCACTGGTATGCGTGGCCAGATTAACCAAAGTAATTGGCTGGCCGTTAAAGGTGGGAATACGTGCACCGGGTGGCGCATATTTGCTCAGAGGATCGTTAAGTTTTACTGTGCCTTGATCGAACAGTTTTACCAGCATTTCGCTGGTCATCAGTTTCGTAATAGAAGCAATACGAATCACTGAATCAAGTTGGGGAAGCTGATTATTGCCCGGTCTGGTTTCTCCGAAACTACGAAAAACGCGCTGGTTACCGTCAATGACCACCAAAGCCATGCCGGTGGCTCCACTACCGTAAAAGATATGATTTGCATATCGATCAACGACTTCAACTGCATATTCTTCCGTAGGTGACGATTGCGCCAGGCTCGTTCCAGAAAACAAAACGCTGGCGAGCAAAAGAAGTTGTGGGAGGCGAGTTTTCAAGGCACAGAATCCAATTAACAAATTTAATCTATAGTCGCTATTTAACCTGCTTAGCGTGCTTATGAAAAGCAGAAATATGATGATATATAGAAGAAAAAGATAACTTTACCTTACATCACTCACATAAGGTTAATAATTCGATAACCACCTGATAATTATTTACTTTTCAGATACATTTTTGGACTTATTTCTGAGGAGAAGTACGCTATAATCAGCGGCGAAAATAATTATTATTAACAAAATACTTACGTTGGTTTTTGACCATAAAAGGGTACTATTTGTGTAAGTTCTTATGCCATTAAAAATTTGAATGCTGTAGCGAATTGCAGAAAGCTTAGGTGTACCGCTAATGATTGAATTCTTTATGCGATACAAATATTTATCGCGTAAAAGAGTAAAGTAAAATATATGTCCAATAATCACTTGTTTAAAAAGGGATTGTTGCATCCTCGCTACTGGCTGACGTGGTTTAGCGTCGGCGTACTTTGGCTTTGGGTTCAGCTACCTTATCCCTTACTGATGAAAATGGGAGACTGGCTGGGGCGACTTTCAATGCGTTTTCTTAAGCGCCGCGTGTCGATTACCAGGCAGAATCTTCAGCTATGTTTTCCTCACTATACTCAAACACAAATAGACAGGATAGTGACCCAGAACTTCAGTTCTTTGGGCCGGGCACTGATTGAAACCGGAATGGGATGGTTCTGGTCGGATGCCAGAATTCATAAGTGGTGTACTGTGAGTGGCCTTGAACATCTTGTTGCCGCGGGTACCAAAGGTAAGGGCGTACTGGTGATTGGCGTGCATTTTATGACCCTTGAGCTGGGAGGCCGTGTCATGGGTGTGAATCACCCGATGATGGCCGTGTATCGACCCCATAATAATCAAGTTATGGAGTTTATTCAGACCCGTGGACGCTCCCGGTCGAATAAAGCTATGCTCGATCGCCGTAATCTCAGAGGAATCGTTAAGGCCTTAAAATCGGGTGAGGCAGTGTGGTTTGCCCCCGATCAGGACTACGGCCCTAATGGTAGCTCTTTTGCACCGTTTTTTGCCGTTGAGCAAGCAGCGACAACTAACGGGACATTTACTATTGCTCGACTAGCGAAACCAGCCATTCTCACGACAGTATTGATTCGCAGAGCTGACGGGAAAGGTTACCAGTTAATCATTGGGCCAGAGCTTGACGACTACCCACTGGCAGATAATGACGAACAAGCGGCGGCGGCCTACATCAACCGTAAAATTGAGCAGGAAATTATGCGGGCACCCGAACAGTATTTATGGCTGCATCGGCGTTTTAAAACACGGCCTGACGGGAAAAGTAAGCTCTACTCATGATAATCCGATAAGCTAGATTTTTTATCCCACAGGCAATATGGGTAGTCAGGCAGCCAGAAAAAACCAATGTGACGAAGGAGAGAATATAGTTTCTCTCCTTTTTTGTTGCTGCCAGGTAGTCAACCTGATATGACTGCTCTGGCTATGTATTCATGATGAACTTTTATTGAAAAATGATATCAATAAATGGGTTATTATGTTCGTAGTGGTATATGTTGCGATAATGTTATGTTTTTCATTGGGCCCGATTGTTTCTGTACGGTCAATACTACAGGCATGGCCGCTGTTGTTAGAGAAAGTGGCGCAGCCTTTTGATCGTATGATTTCTGGTAACCAATTACAGCTTTAGTTGATTGATAAATTTCCACCTGTAGGTAATAGCACACGCGAGTCTTTTCTTTTTGAATCAGACTATTAAGCCTGCTCGTGCTTGTTTTTTTTATTTGATGATTTGATATAAAAACAAAATATGTGTCCAGGAGTGAGTCAATGTTTAAATCTTTTTTCCCGTCACCGAAGATGTTCTTCATTTCGGCGGCTATCTGGGGACTTTTGGTCGTCATTAGCTGGCAAGTCGGTCTCGATCTCTGGCTTGAGAATGCGGTCGGAGCCAGCCAGCAAGAACCTATCAATGCCACGCGTTTCTGGTCACTTAAAGCGCTGGTTTTTTATGGCTACTATGCAGCGAGTGTTGGTTTATTTGCCGGGTTCTGGTGTCTTTATCGGCCCCACCGCTGGCAGCTCTGGTCGATTCTGGGGTCATCACTGATTATTTTTGTGACATGGTTTTTGGTTGAGGTCGGCGTAGCAATCAATGCGTGGTATGCCCCGTTCTACGATCTTATTCAAAAGGCCCTAAGTTCACCGAATTCGGTCACGCTCACACAGTTCTACAATGAGACTGGAGTGTTTCTTGGTATTGCGTTAATTGCCGTTACCGTATCAGTACTGAACAACTTCTTTATCAGTCACTATGTTTTTCGCTGGCGTACAGCGATGAATGAATACTATATGCAGCACTGGCAAATGCTGCGTAATATCGAAGGTGCTGCTCAGCGTGTGCAGGAAGATACTATGCGCTTTGCTGCAACTCTTGAGGATATGGGCGTTAAGTTATTGCAATCAGTCATGACTTTGATCGCTTTCTTACCGGTACTGGTTGCACTGTCACCTCATGTGAAAAGCATCCCGATTCTGGGTGAAATGCCTTATGGTTTAGTGGTAGCCGCTATTGTCTGGTCTCTGGTAGGAACAGGTTTACTCGCTATGGTGGGAATTAAACTGCCGGGATTACAGTTCAACAACCAGAAAGTTGAAGCCGCGTACCGTAAAGAGCTGGTTTATGGTGAAGATGATGTTAATCGTGCAACTCCGCCGACGGTAAAAGAGCTATTTAGTGCCGTCCGGAATAACTATTTCAGACTTTATTTCCACTACACTTATTTTAATATTGCCCGTATTCTTTATCTGCAAGTGGATAACATTTTTGGTTTATTCCTGATGTTCCCTTCGATTGTTGCCGGAACCATTACGCTGGGACTGATGACGCAGATAAGTAATGTCTTTAGCCAGGTACGAAGTGCTTTCCAGTATCTGATCAACTCCTGGACCACGCTGGTGGAATTGATGTCTATTTATAAGCGTTTGCGTAGTTTTGAGCATACTTTGCAAGATATCCCCCATGATGAGGTTAAAGTATAATCGGCCTGGATTAGCCACTCAACATGATATCAGGGCGGCGTTAGAAAAATTAACGCCACCCTGAGTCTGATAAGTTCATCGCCATTAGCTCCCCCGCTAAATTTAAATTCAATGTAAAGTTATCTGCAGTATTAAGGTTAAAGACGACTTAATTGCTGAAGTTATGCAACAATGCCGAAAGAGTTTTTTATGAACGAATGAGGCGATTTATGCTAACCCTGAAAATGCGTCGTGACTGGCATTATTATGCAGTGGCTGTGGGATTCATCTTTATTCTGAATGGCGTTGTAGGCATCATGGGGTTAGAAGCCAGTGGCTGGAAAAGCTATGCGGTGGGTCTTGTGACCTGGATTATCAGTTTCTGGCTGGCCGGGTTTTTTATCCGCCGTCCCCGCGAAGAAACAGAGAAGACAGCGGAAGAGTAGGGTCGGAACCGTTAATTCATTGAACTTTTTAACGCGTTATCTTGCTGGTGGCGTTCCAATGCCAGAGTAATAAGACGCGTAATTAACTCAGAGTAGTTAATACCACTTGCCTCCCACAGCTTAGGATACATACTGATATTGGTAAAACCTGGCAAGGTATTTATCTCATTAATGATAATGTCGTTGTCTGGAGTCAGAAAGACATCAACTCGCGCCATACCACTGCATTCCAGAGTTTGATAGGCTTGGATAGCAATCGCACGAATTTTATCGTTAATCTCTGCTGATAGCGCCGCGGGAACAACAACCTTGGCGCTCTCTTCGTCGATATATTTTGTATCGTACGAGTAGAAGCCACTATTAATCACTATTTCACCGCAGGTACTGGCTTCAGGATTGTCGTTGCCCAGTACTGCACATTCTATTTCACGGCCAATAATTCCACGCTCAATCACGACTTTATGATCGAAAGTAAAGGCTAAAGCAACGGCATCATGAAACTGTTGCTCAGAGTTAACTTTGCTGACGCCTACCGAGGATCCCTGATTAGCCGGTTTAACAAATAGCGGAAGTCCGAGCTGTTGCTCAATCTCGGTAAAATTGGCCTGTGTGCGATTAGCACGGGTCAGGGTGATAAAGGGAGCGACATTTAAACCCGCATCACGCAACAGTCGTTTGGCGACATCTTTGTCCATGCTGACAGCAGAGCTCAGAACACCTGAACCGACAAATGGCAGGTTCGCAACCTTCAATAGACCCTGTAAGCAACCATCTTCGCCCAGGGTTCCATGAACGATAGGAAAAATAACATCCAGTTGTGAGAGGGGATGTGAGTTACTGGCTTCGATCAGCTGATGATTTGCCTGTCCAGGGACAAGCGCAATATTATTCCCTGAATGATTAAGAGCGATAAGTGCTGGGTCATCCGCATTGTGTAGATAACTGGTTGCATCATTAATATGCCATTGTCCCTGCTTATCTATACCCAGTAGCACCACATCAAATTTAGACTTATCAATGGCATCAACGATATTTTTTGCCGACTGCAGCGACACTTCATGTTCTGCTGATTTTCCACCAAACACGATACCAACTCGCAGCTTTGTCATGCTTGTTCCCACCTTCATGAATACCAAAGGGGACAACATAGCATGCGCCAAACCGGGATTCATGTGCTTCTGTCACTGTCAGGGGGATAATTGACTAAAAGGTTACTATTGATGCGTTTTTTACCATTCTCGCTTCGGGTTGCCCGAATGAGGCTTGGGTTCCACTGGCTGAATCAGATAGTGTATGTAGCAAGCAGACCAGCAGCAGAATAATAAATGACTGTGTAGTGAATTGATAACCTAAGGTGATAATAGACAATTGAGGGTTATTTCGTCTGAAAGGAAAATGAAAGTGGTGCTTTAAGCAGCATGGTTTATGGCATCAGGCATTGGAAACGAATAATAATTAATTATTTTCTTTTAGTTTTTTATTCTGTTTACTGAGTTATTTCAGGCCTGTTATCTGGTGCGATGGCGGTTTCTGTTCAAAAGAACTTCATTTCCGGTACGATAATCTTATTTTTAATAATAATTGGAAAGTCATTATCAATAAGTAGTGTTTTATTGATGTTCAGGTTATTTACTGATTTTTCAATTGATAATATATTACCGAACAAGTTTAGTTTATCTCAGGATAAACATCGTTTCTTAACCATCGGAATTCGGTCTATGAAAAATTTCATTGCAGAGTTACTAATTAAACTCGCAGAAAAGGAAGAGGAAACGAAAGAATTGGCGGTTCAGATTAAATCACTGGAAATTATTGTCACTGGATTACTTCAGAATCTGGATCAAGATCAAAAGCTAAGGTTCATTAGCAGCGTTGAGAACTCTCTGAAATCATTGTCGAATGGTACGGCGATTGATGGCTATGATAGCTACGAACTAAATAAAAATTTAGCCAGATTACTTTTAATTCATAATGATTAGCTCAGCCCGGTGTCATTGCACTGTCATCTACTCTTTCTACCATTTGATTATTCCTGAAAAATATTTGCAGATAAAAAATTAAAATATCATGCCATCTTTGCCGCTATATTCTCTTTCTTTTACCTCTCCCTTTTCGTTTTACGCATAAAATACTTTCCCTGTTTAATAAGCCTTGTGATTTAAAGGGATATACTGGGGCTTCGGCAGAACTATTTTTATCAGCAAGTCTAATCATTGATAAAAAAGCGTGACCACAGAACATGACCACGCTTTCATTTGACAGAACAAAGGGTTAACTTTTACTTAATTGTTCTGATTTTGCCATACACTTCACCATAGCTTCAATAACCGCTGAACGGAACCCTTTCTCTTCCAGAACTCTGACGGCTTCAATGGTGGTACCGCCTGGTGAACAGACATTGTCTTTCAGCTCGCCGGGATGGGTATCGGTCTCTAACACCATTTTAGCTGAACCTATTAGCGTCTGTGCAGCAAAACGATAGGCCTGCTGACGAGGCATTCCACCTAATACGGCGGCATCTGCCATAGCCTCGATAAACATAAATACATAGGCAGGGGCTGAACCACTGACACCTACTACTGAATTAATCAGCGACTCACTGACTACTTCAGCATGGCCAAAGGTGCGGAAAATATTGACTGCATCCGATACATCTTCTGGTGTGACTAAGGAGTTTGGTGTGACCGAGGTCATTCCCGCATTGACCAGTGCCGGAGTATTCGGCATCGCACGGATGATTTTCCGGTCATGGCCTAATACTTTTGCCAGTGTCTCTAAAGTAATACCTGCCGCAATAGAGATAACTACGGTATCTTTGTTCAGGCTGGAGTTAACTTCACTCATCACCTTTAGCATAATATTAGGTTTAACTGCGCCGAAGACAATATCTGCAACCTGAGCTACTTGCTGAGCGCTTTCGGCCGCATTGATAGCAAATTTTTCGCGTAAGGCTTCAACCTTATCGGGAGAGGGAGTATAAACCCAGATATTACCGGGAGCGACCTGACCACTGGCTATCATACCTTGCAGAATCGCCTGCCCCATATTGCCGCAACCAATAAATCCAATTTTCTTATCCATCATTTGACTCCATGGTGATGCATTCATGAGCTTTTATTAAAGTTTAATGGTTTTTTAATGATTATGCTTAAGTTTAACCCTATACAATCAAACAAGGATCTATGGAAAGATTACCCGGTTTATCTGTCAGAAAGTGAAAAAAATGGCAAAATGCCCCTCACTGACGTTAACAATCTGGAGTTGTAATGCAAATTTGGGTGGATGCTGATGCCTGTCCTAATGTCATCAAAGAAATTCTGTTCCGTGCAGCGGAAAGATCTCAGGTACATGTGACACTGGTGGCGAATCAGTTAATTCGAACCCCACCATCACGCTTTATTCGCAGCCTGCAAGTAGCATCAGGGTTTGATGTTGCCGATAATGAAATAGTTCGTCGTTGCGAAAAAGATGATTTAGTAGTAACTGCTGATATCCCCCTGGCTGCGGATGTGTTGAATAAAGAAGCTATCGCTCTTAATCCTCGGGGAGAACGCTATACTCCCGCCACCATCCGTGAACGCCTCACTATGCGTGATTTTATGGATACTTTACGCGCCAGTGGGGTGCAAACCGGAGGGCCGGATAGCCTGAGTCAGCGGGACAGACAGCAGTTTGCCAATGAACTAGAAAAGTGGTTACTGATGGTCGCCAGGGGGCGAAAGTAATCTTATCTGTTATTGAGCGATACAGAATATTATCGGGAATGACTACCCCGATATTACTCTGTCTTTAATGTGTAGTCAGATGACTTTATCATTACAGAATAAGACTATATACAGGGCAAACCTTTGGTGTGGTATATTTAGTTTACACCTTTAATTGCTTATTACTACGTGATTACTGGTAATAATATGAATCCACTAGTTTATGTAACGTTATTTTTACGTTTTTCTCTTTCTTAATTCAGTGGTACTATCCGTGCCCTTATCTTGCTTTTGTTATTTCTGACCTGAAGTTTGTACTTCTGAGGATTTGCCCTGATGATTCAACCCGTATTCCTGGTCGGCGCTCGCGGCTGTGGTAAGACAACGATTGGTCGTGCTTTAGCGGAAACCCTGGGTTATTCTTTTGCCGATACTGATAGCTACTTACTTACCAGTACAGGTCAAAGCGTTACTGAAATTGTTTCTGCAGAGGGCTGGCCGGGGTTTCGAGCTCGTGAGTCTCTGGCATTAAAACAAGTCACTGCAGCCTCGACTGTTGTCGCGACTGGAGGGGGAATGATCCTTTCAGAAAGTAATCGTCAGTTTATGGCTGAGCGTGGAATTGCTATCTGGCTTAATGTTCCGGCTGATATTTTAGCCTCGCGCCTCGATGCTTCTCCGGAAGAGGCTCAGCGTCCTACTTTAACGGGAAAAAGTGTGGTAGACGAAATAGTAGATGTTTTGGCTGCTCGTGAGGAACTTTATCGTCAGACTGCTCGTCATATCATTGATGCCACGCATTCTCCGGACAGCGTTGTTAATTCTATTATTAGTGTATTACAGATGTCTGATGTTCGCTCAGCTATCTAGTTATCCGTTAGTCTGCCGATAATAATGATGAGTACTCCTTTATAGGTAGGCTACAACCCCGCAAAAAAAGTTATTATTACGGTAACCACCCCATCGGGTGATATTTTTTATTTTAAGTGCTTATTTCTAAATAAAACCTGTCCCACTAGTTAATAAAATAGTGTTATAAAAAGCAATAGATTGTTACCGATATGTTGTTTTAATGTTGTTGAAATATTGTTTAGAATTGATGTGAAGCTCCGCCTTACAGCGTGTTTTTATGCTATTTTTATATGATATAGCGAAGGCACTGTGTAGTAGCTCATGACGGATCAATACTGGACATTGAACTGATACGAAGCAGAGGCGACGCAAAGTATGAAACCCACTGTAGCGATTCTCTCCATTGGCACGGTTCCAGTGGACGAAATCAGAACGGTTTTAACAGAACATGTGGTAGATGAAAAAATAACCCATATTAGTTTATTGGGAAACATGTCACGTGAAGAAGTTAGCCTGGAGTTCGCCCCGGATATCGGTGAAGAGCAGCATCTCGCCTTGCTGAGTGATAATCAGCTCGTTAATGTAGGCAGCAATAAAGTCTCTCTGGCTATGCAAAACTTAGTTTCATTGCTCGATAAATTGGGTTATGAAGTTATTCTGTTAATGAATACGATGCCACTGAGTGGGCTCAAGGCACAGAGTGCAATTCTTTTAGAACCCGATCGCATCCTCCCACCGCTTGTTGCTTCTATTGTTGAAAGCCACCAAATGGGAGTGATTTTGCCTTTTCCGGAACTGATAAAGTACCAGCAAGATAAATGGCGCTTACTCGAAAAAACACCGCTTTATGATGTGGCTAATCCAGTTGATGGTTCTGATGAGGAGTTACTCCAGGCTGCCCGACAATTGATTGAACGTGGAGTGACGGTCTTTGTGCTGGATTATTTGGTCTTTATGAAGCGGCATCAGCAGTTATTAGAGCAACATTTTGATATTCCAGTGATCCTTACCAATATGCTGGTCGCCAGGCTGGCATCAGAGTTGCTTGACTAAATATATCCAGACGTCATGAAAGCAATACTCGAGTCACTTGAAGTATGACAGGTATAATTATCGTGACAGGACAGAGTATTACCCTCTATATTATTTTTTTAAATTTCTTATCTCTATAAAGGGTTTGTCCATGCTTCAGAGTAACGAGTACTTTTCCGGTAAAGTAAAATCCATTGGTTTCGATAGCAGCAGTACTGGCCACGCAAGTGTAGGTGTGATGGCTGAGGGAGAGTATACGTTCGGAACTGCCCAACCTGAAGAGATGACCGTGATAAGCGGCTCCCTGAATGTTTTATTGCCAGGTGAAACTGAGTGGAAAGTCTATGGGGCAGGCGACGTTTTTCACGTTCCCGGCAACAGTGAATTTAATCTTCAGGTAGCAGAGTCAACTTCTTATCTGTGTCGTTACCTGTAAGATTAATTGGCATGATACAGAGCGCGACTCGCGCTCTGTTGTTTTTTGCGGCGATAATTAATGCTGTGCTTCCCCGCCTAAAGCATCAATCAGGTTTGTTATCAGAGCGGTTAACTCTGCTGTCATCAGAATAAAGTCAGCATCAAAACGCTGCCCCACATCTTCCCTGTCAATATCATCGTTTTGTTCACGCAGAATATCAGCAAACTTCAGACGCTTAATCGAAGCATCATCAGCAATCACAAACTGTACTCTTTCCTGATAGTCCAGCGCCAGTTTAGTGACCACTTTTCCTGATTCAATATGATTAGCTATTTCATCACAGACCAAGTCTTGTTGCTTACAACGGATCACTCCGCCACCTTCCAGCATTGCCTTCAGCTCTGCTTCATCCATCAGAGCAAAACCAGCAGGAGTTTCTCCCGAGCGAACCCATTCAGTGAGGGTTAATTCAAGTGGTTTTTCAAAGGTTAAAGGAACTACTGGTAATGACCCGAGGCTTTTACGTAGCAAGGCTAGCGTGTCTTCGGCTTTTTTCGCACTGGCGCAGTCCAGCATGATGATATTATTGACCGTATCGATCCAGACCATAGTCTGATTAAATCGGCTGAAGGCGCGTGGGAGCAAACTATGAAGCACTTCATCTTTTAGCGAGTCTTTCTCGGTTTTTTTCAGTTTCCGAGCTTGTTCTGCTTCCAGTTTATTGATTTTTGCTTCAAGCGTTTGCTTAATAACGGATGCAGGTAGCATCTTCTCTTCTTTGCGGGCACAAATGATAATCTGGCCATTCGCGATATGGGTAAGCGTATCACTGTGCTGTCCCATAGGAGAGACCCAGCCAGTTTTTGCCATATCCTGACTGCCACAAGGCGTAAAGGAAAACTCGGCTAACTGTCTTTCCATTGCGTCCGCTGTCAGTGTGATATCACGACTTAAACGGTACACCATTAAATTTTTAAACCACAGCATGACTCAGTCCCGGATTGGTCAGTTAAACGCAGACTGTATGATAGCGAATTGGTGATGGTCTTTATACCCGTCTTGTATTTTTGAGGAGAATATCGTGCGTATAGGAATTGATTTGGGTGGCACTAAAACCGAAGTTATTGCCCTCGCTGATGATGGAGCTGAGCTCTTTCGGCATCGTTTACCGACACCTAAAAATGATTATCAGGCAACGATCCGTACCATTGTTGAACTGGTTACTAAAGCTGAGGCGGCGACAGGAGCGCGCGGTAGTGTGGGGATCGGGATCCCTGGCTCTATCTCCCCCTACACTCGGGTGGTAAAGAATGCCAATTCGACCTGGCTCAATGGCCAGCCCTTTGACCGGGATTTACAGCTGGCGCTAGGGCGTGACGTTCGGCTGGCAAACGATGCGAACTGCCTGGCAGTATCAGAAGCCATTGACGGAGCTGCAAGCGGTGCAGAAATTGTCTTTGCCGTGATTATTGGTACTGGCTGCGGTTCCGGGATAGCTATTCAAGGACGTAGTCTTATCGGCGGCAATGGTACTGCAGGAGAGTGGGGGCATAATCCACTTCCCTGGATGGATGATGAGGAGCTGCATCTTCGTCGGCAACTCCCCTGTTACTGCGGTAAACAGGGATGTATTGAAACCTTTGTTTCTGGTAGCGGCTTTAACGCTGACTACCAGCGCCTGAGCGGTGAAAGTCTGAGTGGTCAGGACATTATAGCCCGTGCCGTACAGCATGATGCTCTGGCTGAGCAGGCCCTCAGGCGTTATGAAACTCGCCTTGCCAAGTCTCTGGCCCATATTGTTAATATACTTGATCCTGATGTGATTGTGCTGGGAGGCGGAATGAGTAATGTCGACCGTCTCTATCAAACACTTCCTCAACTTATCAAGCCCTGGGTGTTTGGCGGCGAGTGTGAAACCCCCATTCTGAAAGCACTACACGGGGATTCCAGCGGGGTTCGTGGCGCTGCGTGGTTGTGGCCGCTGGAAAAGTAGCGGCCATATACCCGTCATATTTCAAGCTGCCCGGGTATAAGTTTGCCGTCAGTCGACGGCAAACGCTTTGTCCAGTTTGCTGATACCCAATCCGTTTATTTTTTTTACTTTCACTTGTACCGGGATGCGGTCTTTCATTGCTTCGACATGGCTTATCACTCCGATAGTTTTCCCGCTGGCATTCAGTGCATCCAGGGCATCAAGTGCAATATCCAGCGTCTCGGCATCCAGAGTACCAAACCCTTCGTCCAGGAATAGCGAGTCAATACGGGTCTTATGACTGACGAGATCAGACAGTGCCAGGGCCAGAGCTAAACTCACCAGAAAGCTTTCTCCGCCCGAAAGAGTTCTGGTATCACGCAAGGCATCTGCCTGCCAGGTATCCACCACCTGTAGCTCCAGCGCCTCGCTGTCTTTACGCTGAAGCAGATAACGCCCGTGCAGACGATTCAGCTGGTTATTGGCAAGCCAGACCAGGTTATCCAGCGTCAGTCCCTGAGCAAATTTACGAAACTTATCTCCCTCTTTTGAACCGATAAGTGCATTGAGAACGCTCCAATCTTGTAGCTGTTTTTCCTTCTCTTTTATCGACTGAATTAAGGTTGCCTGGCGTTGCTGGTTAGCCGCATCATGCTGAAGCTGTTGCTGAATTTGTCCCTGCTGGGTGGTATTTTCTCGCAATTGCTGTGTTTGTTGCTCTATCTGTATTTCCAGTATCGCTGTATCGATTTCATCGCTCAGCGTTAGCGGACGAGTCGACTGATGCTCTGTTAGAGTCTGTTTTGCCTGCAGTAACAGAGCCGTTTGTTGCTGTTGCTGACGTTCAAGTTCTTCTTTACGTTCGATTAATATCTGACGCTGGGTTTCATCAAGTAACGCGTTATAGAAGTCATCTGCGTCAATGAATGGGCTCTGCGTCAGAGCGGTATTAAACTGAACCTGAGCTGAAGACAGTTCAGCTTCACTCTGTTGCAACTGTTGTTGCAAGGAATGACGCTCACCGTCCAGACGTGTGCTTTCGCTGTAGAGATGCTGCCAGTTTTGCAGCGCAGCAGGCTGCTCACTTTCGTCGAGCGATGGCGGTGTACTACCATCATCAGGCAGAGTCGAAAGAATAGGTTCCAGCGCGGCAAGTTGCAGCTGTAGCTGGGGGATCAGGGCTTGCTCTTCTTGCCAGTGGCGCGACTCTTTCAAGCGGGCATCAAGCCATTGTGCTTCCTCGCCTCTTTCAGGAACAGTGAGTCCGGCTTGCTCAAGGCTTAACATCAAGGCGTTATGCTGAGCACCAATCGCTGTTTTCAGCTGCTGATATTGCATATTGAGCTGCTGATGCTGCACTTCCAGTACCTGACGTTCATTCAGCTGTCGCAGACTGTGCTCAAACTGCTCTTGCTGACCGAGCCACTGGTTGAGATCCTCCTCCAATGACAAGGTGATTTCTAAGCGCGCACAGCACTGTTGCCACTGTGCAGTAAGCTCACCTTCTTCTTCCAGGATCTGTACCTGTGCCAGACCTATTTTTTCACGTTGCTGGCGTTGTGTTTCTAGCTGACCTTTGATCGCCGCACCCTGGTTAGCAAGTGCTTCCACCTCGAAGGTCAGAGCAGCCAGTTTCTGCTGACTTTCAGCAGGCTGGAGCTGTTGATATTCGGTGACGGCTGGATGTTCAGTTGACCCACAAAGTGGGCAAGGCTGCCCGGACTCCAGACGGTCACGTTCAGCTTCAAGACTCTGAATACGTTTTTCTAAATCGACGATTTTGGCCTGAGCAATTTCTTGCTGACGTCTGTCTTTATAGCGCTGGCGGGTTGCCTCAAGCTGAACTTCCCGTTCCGTTATCTGTTTATCAAGCAGCTTCTGCTCTGCATTCTGTTCTGTCTTACGTTTACTCAGGGTGTGAAACTGCTGATGAAGCAAGGCCAGTTTTTGATGCAAAGGCCGGGCGGCTATCTGTTTTGGTAAGTAAATACTTACCTCTTCGGCCGTTAATGACAGAGTGCTAACTGGCAGAGCCTGTAATTTTCTCTGGCTGACTTCAATACTTTGCTGCCACTCGGCGAGCTGTTGCTCGTCACGTCTTAGACGTTCAAAAGCACCTCGCCAGCCAGCGAGTTCACTGCCCCACAGGCGATACTGGTCATGCGCTTTAAGCCAGTTTTGTTTTTCTGCCAGGGTATTTTGCCATTCACTGGTTCGTCTGGCGGCCAGTAAGCGGGTTTGCTGGCGATAGAGGGCGATATTCTGTAAGCGAGTGTTTACCTCTGCACTGTATTGCACTTTCTGCTGATGAGTTTTCAGACGATCTTCAAGCCGTAAGGCATCAGGGCGCAATGTTTCAGCCAGTAATGCACGGGTCAGTCTGTTTTGTTGAGGAGCGAAATCCAGTGATGTCTGCTGGATATTATTGACGACCTGTTGCTGTTGCTGGCTCTGAAGTGTTAGCCGCGCGCGCTGAGTTAACCACTGGTGGTAGAACTGACGTTGCCGTAACTCTTCAAGCCAGGCCTTTTCACTCGTCGCCAGATCTTGTAATTGTTCAGCCAGTTGCTGTTGCTGAGCTTCGCTCAACAGGGCAATTCCATCGGCTTGTGCGAGCAGAATATCGAGCTGGTTTTTCATCTGCTTATAGTTTTCAAAAACAGCACTCGACAGGAAGCCGTAAATCTCTGTTCCGGTCAGTTCTTCCAGTAATGAAGCTCTATCATTCGCACTGGCATTTAAAAAAGCAGCAAACTGCCCCTGAGATAACATCATTGAACGAGTAAAACGGCCGTAATCCAGCCCGGTTAATGAGGCGGTAGCTTCCAGTTTATCTTTCACTTTGTCAGCAATGATTTTCCCGTCACTGACGCGTGCAAGCTCCACTCTCGGAGCTTGCAGATTACCATTGATAGCGTTACGTGCACGGTTCTGGCTCCAGAAGGCACGCCAGGCAACGTCTTTTACTTCAAATTCAACCTCAGCCAGGCATTCGGCAGTATCTCGCGTCATTAAATCGTTCTGTGACTGAGTCAGGGTATTCAGGCGTGGTGTCTGGTGGTAAAGCGCAAGACAGATAGCGTCCAGGAGCGTTGTTTTGCCGGCTCCCGTTGGGCCGGTGATAGCGAACAGACCGTTACTGGCAAAAGGCTCCTGAGTAAAATCGATTTTCCACTCGCCTTTCAAAGAGTTAAGATTCTTGAAGCGTAGGCTAAGAATTTTCACGGTAATTCTTGCTCCTCATGTAACGAGGAAAGTGTTTGGGTAAACAGTGTCCTCAGGCGTGTAGCATTTTCTTCATCAAGTGATTCCTGGTCTAATCGCCGTTCAAAGACATCTTCCGGACTTAACTCACTTAATGTTTCCTTATGTGGATTTGCCATGAAACGTTCACGCTGGGCACGACTTCTGCGGATCAGTAATATTTCAACCGGAAGACTGGCCGCTAAATCTTGAATTTGTCTTTGCATATCATTCAGATATTCGTCTGTACTCACTTCAATATCCAGCCAGATTTTGTTATCAGGTGAGATATCCCGAAATTGTTCTAATTGCTGGTTAATTTCAGTTAATGAGCCTTTTAATGTCACTAACTTTTGTGTCACGGGGACTTCAAGTGGCTCGACACTGGCTAGTTTACCGTCCGAAAAAGTGACCAGGAAGACGCTTTTGGCTCGGTTAGTTTCATCAAAACTGAGTGCAACAGGCGAGCCGCTGTAACGAATATGTTCGCAGCCTGCGACTTTTTGCGGCCGATGAATATGTCCGAGTGCAATATAATCAGCAGGGGGGAAAGCATCAGCCGGGAAAGCATCCAGCGAGCCGATATAAATATCCCTTACTGCATCAGAGGTTGTTGCTCCAACGGTAGTCAGATGTCCGGTGGCAATAATCGGCAGACTCTGGGTTCCACGCAGCTGTACTGCAGCCTGATAGCATTGCTGATAATGTTCGCTAATGGCTGTCATCAGTGATTGTTGTTTCTCATAACCATCCAGCCCTGACTGACTACGCTGAATATCTCGCGGTCGCAGGAACGGAATAGGGCAAAGTATTGCTCCGGGTTGACCGTTTTTTTTATTAATCAACCAGGCTTGCTGGTCTGTTTCCTGCGCAGCACGGGCGATAACTTGTGTATTCAGGCAGGCCAGTAATTCACGGGATTCATTCAGCGTTGAAACCGCATCATGGTTACCGGCCAGAATAATCAGCTGACATCCGGTAGATTGTAGTTGTACGATAAAATGGTTATAGATTTCACGGGCATAACTCGGCGGTGAACCCGTGTCAAAAATATCACCTGCAACAATAACGGCATCGACCTGATGTTCGATTACGGCTTCAAGGAGCCAGTTCAGAAAAGCACGATGCTCAGGGCCGCGCGTTTTAGTATAGAAATTCTGACCGAGATGCCAGTCTGATGTATGGATAATGCGCATAACCTGTCTCTGTGGCAAAGTCGCGATGGCTGATTATACCCGTCATACTTCAAGTTGCATGTGCGTTGTCTGCATTCGTTCACTCGAATCACTGACTTTAGTCAGCTGATAGCGAATAAATAACGGTTGTAACTGATGCAAATTGCGTTCATAAAAATGTCATAAAACTGACGCATACTGGCACGCAATTAATAAGATATGGCCTTTTTTCAACAGGGTAAATCATGGCAAGACGCATTTTAGTAGTAGAAGATGAAGCACCGATTCGTGAAATGGTGTGTTTTGTACTTGAACAGAATGGTTTCCTGCCTGTGGAAGCGGAAGATTATGACAGTGCAGTGAACTTGCTGATTGAACCCTATCCGGATTTAATTTTACTGGACTGGATGCTACCTGGTGGCTCTGGAATTCAGCTGATTAAGTATCTGAAGCGCGATGCTATTACTCGCGAGATCCCGGTCATGATGCTCACGGCTCGTGGAGAAGAAGAAGACAGGGTGCGGGGTCTGGAAGTCGGTGCAGACGATTACATTACCAAACCCTTTTCTCCTAAAGAGCTGGTGGCACGTATCAAAGCGGTGATTCGTCGTATTTCACCGATGGCAGTAGAAGATGTCATTGAGATGCGTGGACTAAGTCTCGATCCTTCTTCACATCGCGTGATGACAGGTACTGACCCGCTTGATATGGGGCCGACGGAATTTAAATTATTACACTTCTTTATGACACATCCAGAACGTGTCTACAGCCGTGAACAATTGCTTAATAACGTATGGGGCACTAACGTCTATGTTGAAGACAGAACGGTAGATGTTCATATCCGTCGTCTGCGTAAAGCACTGGAACTGAGTGGCCATGATAAAATGGTACAGACAGTGCGCGGCACGGGATATCGTTTTTCAACCCGATTTTAAGATGTTTACCGGAGCGTGATACGTGCTGGAACGATTATCATGGAAACGGCTGGCACTTGAGCTACTGCTCTGTTGTCTGCCAGCAGTCATTCTCGGATTAGTTTATGGTCATCTACCCTGGTTTTTACTGGCCGCGGTCACCATTCTTCTGGGCTGGCATTTTCGTAATCTGCTCCGTCTTTCCTGGTGGTTATGGGTAGACCGTAGTATGACTCCCCCCCCCGGACAAGGCAGCTGGGAACCTCTGTTATACGGGCTGAATCAAATGCAGCTTCGTAATAGAAAGCGCCGTAACGAGTTAGGCAGTCTGATTAAACGCTTTCGTAGCGGAGCAGAGTCACTGCCCGACGCCCTGGTTATGACGACGGAAGAGGGGGCTATTTTTTGGTGTAATGGTCTTGCTCAGCAGTTGTTAGGTCTGCGCTGGCCCGATGATAATGGCCAGAACATTCTTAACCTACTGCGTTATCCTGAATTCACCCGCTATCTGGGTGATAAAAATTTTACCAAGCCTCTGACATTGGTTCTCAATAATGGTCGTCATCTGGAATTTCGAGTTGTGCCCTATGCCGAGGGACAGTGGTTGATGGTGGCGCGTGATGTCACTCAAATGCACCAGCTGGAAGGCGCAAGACGTCACTTTTTTGCTAACGTAAGTCATGAGTTACGTACCCCATTGACGGTGCTTCAAGGCTATCTGGAGATGATGCAGGATCAAAGTCTCGAAGGTCCGTTACGGGATAAGGCCCTGAGTACCATGCGAGAGCAAACCTCCAGGATGGAAGGTCTGGTGCGGCAGTTGCTGACGTTATCGCGCATTGAAGCGGCTCCCGCTATTGCAATGAATGAAAAAATTGACGTCCCCTTAATGCTGCGAGTCGTCGAGCGTGAGGCGCAGACGCTCAGTAATGGAAAACATACTCTGACGTTTGAAGTGGAACCTAACCTCAAAGTGCATGGTAATGAAGAACAGCTTCGCAGCGCCATTTCCAATCTGGTCTACAATGCGGTCAATCATACTCCGGCAGGCACGCATATTACCGTTGGCTGGCATCGATTACCTCAGGGCGTTATTTTTAGCGTTAAAGATAATGGAGCGGGGATCAGCGCAGAACATTTGCCGCGGCTGACCGAGCGTTTTTATCGCGTTGATAAAGCACGTTCAAGGCAGACAGGAGGCAGTGGTTTAGGTCTGGCAATTGTTAAACATGCTTTGAGCCATCACGACACTAAGCTTGATATCGAAAGTACCGTTGGCAAAGGCACGACCTTCTCGTTTATCTTGCCTGAGCGTTTAATTGTTGCCGAAAAACCGGCTGTGACATAGCTGTCATCCCCCTGATGGCTCAGGTTATTCGGGGGATACTTAAAAAATGTTTTTGATTCTCTGATAAAGGAAAATATTTATCTCATTTTCTGTAAAGAAAATATTACACGTACACTAATTTCTCCCCTCTGACATTTTTTGAGCAACTGATGTTGTTTGAAAATACATGTCTGGTGATTTTTTATCCGAATGATAAGCCGGGCAATATTCGCATATATGAATTTATTCGCTGGTTAACACTATTAATACGTTATATTCATCTGCTTTCCCGATCTCTTCTTGTCTTCAAACGCTATAAGCGTTTTAATTGCCCCCCTGCCATTACCAGGCAAGCTGTTATTGAGTGATAAATCGACGTACTATTCTTATTCACTCAAAATAATAAGCATTTATCGCTACTTTTTTGGTTAATGGCGGTGTTTTAGAAATGTTAGCAATGACAATATTTGACTAACAAAAAGAATACTTTCAACACAACACATCCACAGGCTGCTTTATCTTATGACTCATCGTTTATCATCTCGCGACATCATTGCACTGGGATTTATGACCTTTGCGTTGTTTGTCGGCGCGGGCAATATTATTTTTCCTCCTATGGTGGGGCTACAAGCAGGTGAGTTTGTCTGGACTGCAGCTCTGGGCTTTCTGGTCACTGCGGTCGGTTTACCCGTCTTAACGATTGTGGCAATTGCACGTGTGGGTGGCGGGATTGATAGTCTCAGCTCACCAATAGGCCGCGGTGCAGGTATTGTCCTGGCTACAGTCTGTTATCTTGCTGTTGGTCCGCTATTCGCGACACCGCGTACTACCACGGTTTCGTTTGAAATCGGCATTGCACCACTGACCGGATCGAGTGATTTAGCGCTGCTTATTTACAGCCTGGTTTATTTTGCCTTAGTTATCTTTATTTCTCTTGAGCCTGGCAAACTGCTGGACTCTGTCGGACATGTACTGGCCCCGTTAAAAATCATTGCGCTATTAATTCTGGCGGCCGGAGCTGTGTTCTGGCCAGCGGGTGGCATCAGTACCGCCACAGAGGCTTATCAGAATGCGGCGTTTTCTAATGGTTTCGTCAATGGTTATCTGACGATGGATACTCTGGCCTCACTGGTATTCGGTATTGTTATCGTCAATGCCGCTCGATCCCGTGGCGTGACGTCTTCCAGCTTACTGACGCGTTATACTATTGGTGCGGGCGTTATCGCCGGCGTGGGCTTGACCATTATTTACCTTGCGCTGTTCCACCTGGGTTCAGATAGTGCCAACCTGGTCTCTCAAAATGCCAACGGTGCAGCGATTCTGCATGCCTACGTGGCTCATACCTTTGGTGGTGGCGGTAGCATATTCCTGGCGGTACTGATTTTCCTTGCCTGCCTGGTTACGGCGGTAGGCCTGACTTGTGCCTGCGCGGAGTTCTTTAGTCAGTATCTGCCGTTCTCTTATCGCACGCTGGTCTTTATTCTTGGCCTGTTTTCGATGGTGGTATCAAACCTGGGTCTTGACCATCTGATTCAGTTCTCGATTCCGGTACTGACAACTATCTATCCACCTTGTATCGTATTAGTCCTGTTAAGTTTTACCCGTCCCTGGTGGCATAACTCTTCCCGAATCATTGCTCCGGCGATGCTGGTAAGCCTATTATTTGGTATCATAGATGGGATCAAAGCATCGGCAATTAGCTCAATATTGCCGGCCTGGACTGAACGTCTATGGCTATCCGATCAAGGGCTGGCCTGGCTATTACCGACTATGGCAATGGTTGCTGTTACGGTTATCTGGGATAAGGCTGCTGGAGAACCGGTTACTTCAGTAAGTCACTAAGTTATTCTTTTTTTATAAACCACGGTGTCGTCTCCCGTGGTTTTTTATTGTCTGAGTGGTACAGAATTGATGGAAACGACCAATAAGCTCAAACGTGGTTTGAGCACCCGGCATATTCGTTTTATGGCGCTGGGTTCTGCAATTGGAACCGGGCTGTTTTATGGCTCTGCTGATGCGATTAAGATTGCAGGTCCCAGCGTATTAATCGCCTATATTATTGGTGGTGTTGCGGCCTATATCATTATGCGTGCACTGGGTGAGATGTCGCTACATCATCCGGTGACCGGTTCATTCTCTCGCTATGCACATGATTATCTTGGACCTCTGGCAGGGTTCATTACCGGCTGGACTTACTGTTTTGAAATGCTATTAGTGGCCATCGCTGATGTGACAGCATTTGGTATCTATATGAGTATTTGGTTTCCGACGGTGCCAAATTGGATCTGGGTTCTGAGTGTCGTCCTGATTATCTGTGCTATTAACCTGATGAGCGTCAAGGTCTTCGGTGAGCTGGAGTTCTGGTTTTCGTTTGTTAAAGTGGCGACTATCATCATTATGATTATCGCGGGTATCGGAATTATTGTCTGGGGGATCGGTAATGGTGGCCAGCCAACGGGCATCAGTAACCTGTGGACCTACGGGGGCTTCTTTAGTAATGGCTGGATAGGCACGGTACTGGCGCTACACATGGTGATGTTTGCCTACGGCGGTATTGAAATTATCGGCATTACCGCAGGCGAAGCTAAAGATCCGGAGAAGTCGATTCCGCGTGCGATTAATTCCGTTCCGCTACGTATTCTGGTGTTCTATGTCGGGACACTGTTTGTCATTATGTCTATCTATCCCTGGAATATGGTGGGAACCGAAGGCAGCCCCTTTGTGATGACATTCCAGCATATGGGCATTACCGTTGCTGCAGGTATTTTGAATTTTGTGGTTATCACCGCATCGATTTCCGCAATTAACAGCGATGTGTTTGGCGTTGGTCGTATGTTGTTTGGTATGGCTGAGCAGGGGAATGCGCCGAAAGCTTTCGCTAAACTGTCGCGTAAAGGAATCCCCTGGGTCACGGTCGTGATAATGACTGGAGCCTTATTGGTCGCGGCTTATCTGAACTATATTATTCCAAAAAATGTATTTTTAGTCGTTGCTTCCCTGGCAACTTTCGCCACGGTTTGGGTCTGGATTATGATTCTGCTGTCACAGATAGCATTTCGCCGCCAGCTATCAGCTGAAGAGGTGAATGGTCTGAAGTTTCGTATGCCGGGTGGGGTGGCAACGACCTCCGTAGGACTGGTCTTTTTAATCTTTATTATTGGTCTGATTGGTTACTATCCAGAGACGCGTATTTCGCTTTATGTTGGCTGTGGTTGGATAGCTTTATTATTGTTGACCTGGTTTATGATTCTTCGCCGCACTCGCGCGTCGTAACTGGCTAGTCCTGGTATAGGTTGACACTAGTTTGCTTTAAAACGCCCGATGCACTTCATCGGGCGTTTTGTATTCTAACGACAGATGTGGCCGCCGTGTATTGTAGATTTCTACTGATTCTTTAACCATCTTTCTTGCCTGCTCTATATTTTCTGGCTTAACCAGAAGATATTCCATTTTTAATATCCCGTTTATTCGCTCTGCCAGTGCATTCTGATAACAGTCATATCCATCTGTCATCGAGCAGATAACACCATGACGTTTATGCAGTTCCTGATATTCTGTTGCACAGTACTGAATCCCCCGGTCTGAATGATGTACCAGCTGAGATACTCTTTCTCTACCCGCAAGGGCCATCCTGAAGGCATTGGCTACATGAGTCGTATGTAAGCTCTCATGTACATGATATCCCACTATTTTTCTTGACCAGGCATCTGTGACCAGACTGAGATAAGCCGTTCCATTTCTCAGTGGCAGCCAGGTGATATCTGCTACCCATACTTGTTCTGGCTGACGGGCAATAACCTGATTTTGGCCTGGTTTTAATAAATTAGGATGACGGTGAAAGCGATGATGACTGTTCGTTGTTTTGTGATACGCCCGTTTAGGTAAGACCAGTAAGCGCGAGCAACGCAGTATCTGGAACAAGCGATCGCGGCCTACCTGTAATGTCGGCTCTGCGCTTTGTTGTAATACGTGATGTAATTTGCGTGTACCCAGCCGGGGCTGCTGCAACCTGATGACGGTCACCCGTTCAATAATATTTTTAGCCTGCGTTTCTCTTATACGCTGACGCTGCAAAGACTGATACCACGCCTGACGACTCATTTTCATGAACTGACATGCACGCGTTACTGTGAGCCCTTTCGTTTATGTTTGTGCGATAAGGAGGCCAACTGCTTTTTTGTCAGTGTGGCTCCGAACTCAGTATTCATAACCTTCACAACGGCTTCAAAAAATTGGGCTTTCACTTCAGATTCAGCGAGTTGCTGTTCAAGTTCTTTAATACGTTGTTCAGGAGTAAGAGGCATTTGGGGCATATTGACTCCAGATTTTCTTGCCGAAGAGGAGCTAATCCAGTCGGGTTGACCATGTTTGCGTAACCACCTCATCACAGTGGAATTACCTTGAATACCGTAACGATTCTGGGCTTGTTGATAGGTCATTTCACCCTTTTCGACCTGTTCGACAACGGCCAATTTAAAGGATAGAGAGTAATCGCGTTGCGTGCGTTTAACATATTGGTTCATCACATTTTCCTCAGAAGCCGGGTTAAATGTGTCAACGCTATTTAGGACGGGTCAAACGAACAAAAAAGGGGAAAACCAGTGGTTTTCCCCTTTTCGTTATCTTAAGCAAACTCAGGCGTTATTACAGTTTGCCTGCGTTTTGACTCAGGTATTTTGCAACGCCGTCCGGAGATGCATCCATACCTTCTTGTCCTTTTTCCCATTGAGCCGGGCAAACTTCACCGTGCTCTTCGTGGAATTGCAGGGCGTCAACCATACGCAGCATTTCGTCAACATTACGGCCCAGTGGCAGATCGTTAACAACCTGGTGACGTACAATACCTGCTTTGTCGATCAGGAATGAACCACGCAGAGCAACGCCTGCTTCCGGGTGTTCAATGCCGTATGCTTTTTGGATTTCACGTTTTACGTCGGCAACCATTGCATATTTAACTTCGCCAATACCGCCGTTCTCGACTGGAGTCTTACGCCATGCGTTGTGAACAAACTCAGAGTCAAAAGAGACACCAACGACTTCTACACCACGTTTCTGGAATTCTGCATAACGCTTGTCGAAAGCAATCAGCTCTGACGGGCAAACGAAAGTGAAGTCCATTGGCCAGAAGAAAACAACGGTAGCTTTACCATTGGTGTGTTTTTTGAAGTTGAAGTTTTCAACGATTTCGCCGTTTCCAAGAACTGCTGCAGCGGTAAAGTCAGGGGCTGGACGAGTAACCAGGACCATATAAACTCCTGTAAATGTAGTTAAAGTGAATGTTAACGTAACCGAAGGAGTATAAAGCTCGGTTCGATATAGCTCAAGGCTAAAGCACCGATTAATAAGATAGGTTTTACCTATCAAATGAACTATTATTCGATAGCTTCAACTAAGATAGACCTTTTTGATAAAAGGGCAAGCCGATATTGATAAGCTTAGCCGATTACAGACTCCTCTGTTGAGCCAGGGCCATCATACGTGGGTAAAATGACCAGAATAAGTCTTCCAGCGCATGATAATGTGTTTCAAGATCGTGCCATGACTCGCGAAGTTGAGCGAGTTTAGGCCTTCTTTTGGCCATTGCTCCCAGAACACTGGCAATAAAGTGCATATCACGGTAGCGCTCCAGCCAGCGTTCATTCCATAAATGCTGATTCAAGTCGACAAATGCGGCGGGCATATTTGGTAACTGAGGCTCTATCTGACCACGAGCATAATCGACAAACTCGGTCAGTGGCTGTGTGGGGTTGATGCGCTGCCAGTGAAGTGACAGAAAATGATCCCACATTATATCAAGTGAAATAGGGGAGACGCGGCGAGTTTCTGGCCGAAACCATTGCCGGGCGATAGCGACCTCAGGTAATCCATCAGTCAGGGCATCTATCCGGCGATGCATATAAATACCCGCGACAATTTCAGGTGCAAAGCTGTCGGCAGGGTTACCACGAATAAAATCTGCCAGAATATTACCTGACAGTGAACTCTGGGCTAAATGGGCAAGGTGCAGGTGGGCAAGAAAATTCATCGTTTTATTGTCTCATCAATCTTTTTTAAACGGTCTTTTCGCTCTATGTTCAGGAGCAGTTTGAAGCATTTCGTACATAAATAGTCGGTAAGCGAGTTGCAAGGAAGTCCCCCTGGCACTAGACTAGTCCGCTTGTTTTTAAGTCTGAGTTTTCTACTATCATGCGCGTTGCTGACTTCTCTTTTGAATTACCTGAATCCCTGATTGCCCACTATCCGCAAGCTGAGCGTAGCGGCTGTCGTTTACTCTCGCTTGACGGGCCTACAGGTGCGCTCGCGCATGGTACTTTCACCGATCTACTTGATAAACTTAATGCTGGTGACCTTCTGGTATTTAATAATACCCGTGTTATTCCGGCACGTCTGTTCGGACGTAAGGCTAGTGGCGGAAAAATTGAAGTGTTGGTTGAGCGTATGCTGGATGATAAGCGCATCCTTGCACATATTCGCGCCTCAAAAGCACCAAAACCGGGTGCAGAACTCCTGCTGGGCGATGATGAAAACGTGCATGCTACCATGGTTGCCCGTCACGATGCGCTGTTTGAAGTCGAGTTTAATGATGACCGGACGGTGCTGGATATCTTAAACAATATCGGCCATATGCCATTACCGCCTTATATTGACAGGCCGGATGAGGAGTCCGATCGTGAACTGTATCAGACGGTATATAGCGAAAAACCAGGTGCCGTCGCAGCACCTACCGCAGGTCTACATTTTGATGAGCCGTTGCTGGAAAAACTGCGCTTAAAAGGCGTCGAAATGGCGTTTGTCACCCTACATGTGGGAGCCGGAACTTTCCAGCCAGTGCGCGTTGACAGCATTGAAGACCATATCATGCATGCTGAGTATGCAGAAGTGCCACAGCCGGTTGTCGATGCGGTTCTGGCCTGTAAAGCACGCGGTAATAAGGTGATAGCGGTAGGTACTACTTCGGTTCGTTCGCTGGAGAGCGCAGCACAGGCGGCGAAAGATGAGCTTATTGCCCCATTCTTTGGTGATACCCGAATTTTCATCTATCCAGGCTATAAGTACCAGGTTATTGATGCTCTGGTCACTAATTTTCACCTGCCAGAATCAACGCTTATCATGTTAGTGTCTGCTTTTGCTGGTTATCAGAATACCATGCATGCTTACCATGAAGCTGTTAAGGCTGAATATCGCTTCTTTAGTTATGGGGATGCTATGTATATTACATATAATCCGCAGGCGATTAATGAGCGTCCGGGGCAGGAATAAGTAATATATTACTGTCGTCAGCAGATTTTTCTGGTGACGACAGGTTTGTTATTTTTGCTCAGTTATTTGATCTCTCTTAACACTTCATTGAAGACAATTTGTAGTTTTTTTTTCATACTTTCCGTTTGTGATTCGCTAACTTTTTTTCCGTTAGATAAAAAATTAGCAGAATCAAAATCTATGATAAAGAACTCACCTTCATTGTAAATAATATTGCCTTTATTAATGTCATGATGAATAATTCCTTTCTCTTGTAATTTTCTTGAGAGAGTTTCTTCAGGATAATTAGATTCTATTTTTGATATTATCTCTGTATTGAGATGACTATCTTTAAGAGATAAAATATCGCTTAGGATTTTGCCGTTAATTTTTTTAAGTTTTACTGAAACTGATATTTCTCCATCGGTATTATGAGTTAGTTTGACGGTAGCTGAACCTGTGCCATAATATCGATTAAACCCTTTGGCATTATTTTTGGCAGAGATTAATCGTGATTTATTATTCTCAGTAAAATATCCTGTATAGGTTTTTTCAACGTACCCATTTTCTAAGTCATAAACGGTGCTAACACTTCCTTTTCCGATGATTTTCTTTTCAGTATCTGCTGTATTTACAGGGGTTGAGGGGGATGTTGAGCATAATTTACTGCTTTTAATTCCTCTTCTATTTCTATCCTCCGATTGCGAAAAAAAATAATAATGTTCATTTTTTTTGCTGGATCTGATGAGATTATTTTCTCAACTATGCTTGCTGTTTTATTATTGGCAAATATTAAATTTATAACTCGATGACGAAACGTTTTGCTGATGTCTGTTATGGGTTCAAAATCTGGAATGATACTTTGGAGTATGGTTTGCCCGGAAGGTGCCAGTTCTAAACCAAATTGTTCCTTCAGACTAATCGTTGTTCCAAAATCAGGAATAAACATCACTGCATTCATAAGACAGGAAGGGATCGTCTGTGTTAGACCATTACTTATAATATTTTCAACACAATCATAAAAAGGGAATATGTGCCTAATAATATCCCATGCTTTTTGTTCGTTATATTGACTGTTACCTGATTCATAAAGAGATTGATATAATAAATTCCGATGTTTATCAGCCAGAAAAGATATAATTGAGCAGATGTTATTATTTATACCTGTAATTTCTTGTATTTCATAGTTATTGTATTTTTTTTTCTTCCAAGTCGTTCTTATGTATTTCATTAAAAGCATAATTAATAATATTACGGTCAAAATAGTCACTCATTTCACGATCTATACGAGTCATTCGATAGCCGTAGTCATGACCTATTTCAGCTCTTAAGGAATAGATTCTTTTTTCTTGCCCCTGATGTACTGAGATAAGATCTGTACTCTCTTTTAGAGGAACCTTTGTCTGCTTACCATAGGGGGCACCATATGCATTCCATAAAATTTTGTGCGTCCTCGCTCTTATCTCTACACGATGAATAGTAGCATCAGATGAAGAAATAAATTCTTGTTCATCTTCGGGTAACTTTCTGATTGCAGTCAGAATAATATATTTATCAATGTCTCGAAAACTATCGGCGACATCATTAGTCAATTTTTTATATTTATCGTCCAGAACTTTTTTTTCATTGTTACAAGATATTGGCATACCTTTTAGATACACTTTGCTATTAAATCTCTCTGTTTCTTCTTTGTCATTTATTTGTATGTCACTTGTGTTTTTGGGATTTAATGAAGAGAACATATAGTGAGAAATACATTGCGATAATATATTGTTGTTTAGTTGTGATTTACTGTGCCATTTTTTTGTGGCAGTGATATATTGGTTGTGCTTTAATTCTATATCTTTCTTTATCTTGCTGATTTTTTTTCTATGCTGGATATACATATTAACAGGATCAATATCGAATGCTTGCTTACGACCTGTGTTCATGCCGGGTACTGTCATTGCAAAAAAGATAGCCGGGGCTCGATAATACCATTGTTCATCCTCCGGAATGCTCTCCTGAATAGCTAAACCCCACATTATCTTACCCGTCGATATAGCTTCTTCAGCGCTAAAATCATCTCCTGAAATTGTTATCAGAAAACGAGATCCAGTATAAATATGGGCAAAAACATAATCATCGAGACGCGTGTTTTTGATGTGGCTAGTGTTAAACCGAAGAAAGGGCATTTCATCGTTCAGGAATGATTTCCACAGAGTTAAGAGCATTTTTTTTTCAAATTCAGAGAGTTTTTTATAATGTGGATGATTACCCGCAGGCAGACGATCGGCAGACAAAAAATGATGGACAGTAGCAACGGTATATTCCAGTGAATTAATATTTTTTTTCATCTTCCAAGCGATGAACTCTACGAGAGACTTACCCAAAATATTCTGAAATACCCAGTTACGGACGACGGATTTTGCTTGTAAAAGCGATAGTAGCTGATGATTTTCAGCAGGGTATCGTTTATCAGTAGAAAGTATATTTTGGGCCAGTAATGTCACTTCACATGCGTGGTCGGTAATACCATTCTTACTGTGAAAAAGATAAACGGATACTGCATAAAGTAGTTTTGCTCTGCTAATTTTTCCTGTTTTCGGCAGAATATTGCCACGGAGCATTTTTATTACCCTGCGATTCGCTTTTTTTGTAGGAGATGAAATCCGGGCATTATTTTCTTTAAGAAGTTCTGTGTTGATACTCTGTTGTTCAAGTACAGAATTATTGGAGGGAGCAGGCTGATACTCGGGGATATGGCGGCGGGAATGGATTCTGTTTACAGCATGTGTATCCTGCAACGTTTGAATACTTAATACGTTTTCAGTCTTGCCAATAGAAGGCTGGATTTCTGGTTGCGTAGCATTTTCCTGCCCTCTTGCTGAGCTATATCTGTACAGAGGATAACCCAGTACCCCTGTTCCAGTCAGAATACCTATCCCCAGCAAACAACGTGTAAGCAAACCACATTTCCAAGTTTGGGGCATTGATGTGACACGCCGATCGTTCTGTAGCGACTCCGCCTGTAATTGTAGGTTTTTACCTGCAGAAAGGATTGCTTTGAGGCTGATTTCTTCATCGCCATATGAACAACAGGATGCTGAAGCTATGTTTTCTGCCAGGGCTGATGAATCTTTATGGCTGGATCTATGGCTCACACTTGAGACTGATGAGTGGCAGGATATCGGATTTGTGGGAGACTGTTGATGAGTAATAAAAGGCATAGGGCATCTACTCCGGTAAAAATAAATACACAGTGCGATTATCAGATTTTCTTTATTGTTTTATATAAAAAAACAAGATCTTTAATCGAGGTCTGGGACACCTGTATTGGCGTAGGTTCTCGGATTGTCCTGGGAATATCGATGACGTAACCTTGAGCTGTGCAGCGACTGCTTCTGATGCCCTCGTGTCATGACAAAAATGCAGCTCAGCAACAGGTTTGTGGTACGACTTCAGTAGTTGGTTTACACTATGCGGCTTTTGTACGTCATTGGACTGTTTATCTGATGCGGGAGGATATGTGAAGTTTGAATTA
Source organism: Klebsiella sp. BIGb0407 (assembly GCF_024807845.1). Taxonomy (GTDB): domain Bacteria; phylum Pseudomonadota; class Gammaproteobacteria; order Enterobacterales; family Enterobacteriaceae; genus JGM124. Next base: position 342,717 of record NZ_JANUEQ010000004.1, on the reverse strand, counting down.
GATACGAAAGATGGCCGTGCTCGTCGTGGGCGTCTGGTTTTTGAACGTGGGACTGTTGAAACCCCGGCATTTATGCCTGTGGGTACCTACGGCACTGTAAAAGGTATGACACCGGAAGAAGTTGAAGCGACCGGTGCACAAATTATTCTCGGTAATACCTTCCATTTATGGTTGCGTCCGGGGCAGGAGATAATGAAACTGCACGGCGACCTGCATGACTTTATGCAGTGGAAAGGCCCTATTCTGACGGATTCCGGTGGTTTCCAGGTATTCAGTCTGGGCGATATTCGTAAGATTACCGAAGCAGGAGTACATTTCCGTAATCCGATCAACGGCGATCCTATCTTCCTCGATCCTGAAAAGTCGATGGAGATTCAGTACGATCTCGGATCTGATATTGTGATGATCTTTGACGAATGTACGCCGTATCCCGCTGACTGGGACTATGCTAAGAGTTCGATGGAAATGTCACTGCGCTGGGCACAGCGTAGCCGGGATCGTTTTGATTCTTTGGGAAATAAAAACGCGCTGTTTGGCATTATTCAGGGTAGTGTTTACGAAGATTTACGAGATATCTCGGTAAAAGGTCTGGTAGAGATTGGCTTTGATGGCTACGCTGTCGGCGGTTTAGCTGTCGGTGAGCCAAAGGATGATATGCACCGTATTCTGGAGCATGTTTGCCCGCAGATCCCTGAAGACAAACCACGATACCTGATGGGGGTTGGAAAACCGGAAGACCTGGTTGAGGGTGTGCGTCGTGGCATTGACATGTTTGACTGCGTGATGCCAACGCGTAACGCTCGTAATGGTCATCTGTTTGTGACTGATGGTGTGGTAAAAATCCGGAATGCTAAATATAAGGATGACACCACCTCGCTTGACGCAGAGTGCGATTGCTACACGTGTCGCAACTATTCACGTGCTTATTTGTATCATCTTGACCGTTGCAACGAAATACTGGGAGCGCGTCTTAATACTATTCATAACTTGCGTTATTATCAGCGTCTAATGGCTGGTTTACGTCAGGCTATTGAAGAGGGTAAATTAGAGCTCTTTGTGGCGGCTTTTTATGAGCGCATAGGTAAATCCGTTCCACCTTTGAATATAGATTAATTTAATAATGAGGGAATTTTAATGAGCTTTTTCATTTCTGATGCGGTTGCTGCAACAGGTGCTTCATCGCAAGGTAGCCCGTACTCTTTGATTCTGATGCTGGTGGTGTTTGGTCTGATTTTCTATTTCATGATCCTGCGCCCTCAACAAAAACGTACGAAAGAGCATAAAAAACTGATGGACTCTATCTCTAAAGGGGATGAAGTTCTGACGAATGGCGGTCTGGTTGGTCGTGTAACTAAAGTTGCTGAAACTGGTTATATTGCTATCGCGCTGAATGACACCAATGAAGTTGTCATTAAACGTGATTTCGTAGCTGCCGTTCTGCCGAAAGGCACTATGAAGGCGCTGTAATTTTTCGTTTTCCCTAAGGGAACTAAACGTGTTAAACCGTTATCCTTTGTGGAAGTACATCATGCTGATCGTCGTTCTTATCGTCGGTACAGTCTATGCGCTTCCCAACCTATATGGTGAGGATCCGGCTGTTCAATTAACTGGCGCGCGCGGTGCCGCCGCCAGTGAACAAACGCTGATCCAGGTCCATGACATCTTAAAGAAAGACGACATTTCCGCTAAATCTATTGCGCTGGAAGAGGGCTCTATCCTCGCGCGCTTTGATTCAACTGAAACTCAGCTGCGTGCACGTGAAGTACTGATGAGTCAGTTAGGCGATAATTACGTTGTCGCACTGAACCTCGCGCCTGCAACGCCTCGCTGGTTGTCTGCTATTCATGCTGACCCGATGAAACTGGGGCTTGATCTGCGCGGTGGTGTGCACTTCCTGATGGAAGTGGATATGGATACGGCGCTGGGCAAACTTCAGGAACAGACCATCGATAATTTGCGTAGCTCCCTGCGTGAGCAAAGTATTGCTTACTCCAGTGTGCGTAAAGCCAGTAACTACGGTGTAGACATCGTTTTTCCTGATGCAGATCTTCGTGACCGGGCTATTTCTTATTTAAGTCAGCGTAACCGTGACTTGGTATTCTCTCGTCTCAGCAATAACACGCTACGTGCTGTAATGAGTGATGCTCGTCTGAGTGAAGCGCGCGAATATGCTGTACAACAGAACATCAATATTCTTCGTAACCGTGTGAATCAGCTGGGTGTTGCTGAGCCGCTGGTACAACGTCAGGGTGCAGACCGTATTGTGGTCGAACTGCCGGGTATCCAGGATACTGCACGAGCCAAAGAAATCATCGGTGCGACAGCTACCCTCGAATTCCGTCTGGTTAATACTAACGTAGACGCCAGTGCAGCCAGTTCAGGACGTGTTCCGGGTGATTCAGAAGTGAAACAAACCCGTGACGGTCAGCCTGTCGTCTTGTACAAACGCGTTATTCTGACCGGTGATCACATCACTGACTCTACCTCCAGTGTGGATGAATATAACCAGTCGCAGGTTAATATCTCTCTGGATGGTGCGGGTGGTAATACCATGTCTAACTTCACCAAGGATAACATCGGCAAGCCGATGGCGACCTTGTTCGTGGAGTATAACGACAGCGGTAAAAAAGATGCGAACGGTCGTGCCATTCTCGTTAAGAAAGAAGAAGTTATCAACGTCGCGAATATTCAGTCGCGTTTAGGTAGCAGCTTCCGTATTACCGGTATTAATAACTCGGCTGAAGCTCGTCAGCTTTCCTTGCTGTTACGTGCGGGTGCGCTGATTGCGCCGATTCAGATTGTCGAAGAACGTACTATTGGCCCGACCCTGGGTCTGGAAAATATCAAGCAAGGTCTGGAAGCCTGTCTGGCTGGTTTGCTGGTTTCTATCATCTTTATGCTGTTCTTCTATAAGAAGTTTGGCTTGATAGCAACAACGGCCCTGATAGCTAACTTAATCCTGATTGTTGGCATTATGTCGCTGCTACCAGGGGCTACGTTAACCATGCCAGGGATTGCCGGGGTAGTACTGACACTTGCGGTAGCGGTGGATGCTAACGTTCTGATTAACGAACGTATTAAAGAAGAACTCAGCAACGGGCGATCTGTTCAACAGGCTATTGATGAAGGTTATAAAGGGGCATTTAGCTCAATTTTTGACGCCAACATCACAACGCTGATTAAAGTTGTCATCCTGTACGCGGTGGGAACCGGAGCCATTAAAGGGTTTGCGATTACCACAGGTATCGGTGTCGCGACCTCTATGTTCACGGCAATTGTCGGTACCCGCGCTATTGTAAACCTGCTGTATGGCGGCAAGCGCGTTAACAAGCTGTCTATCTAAGGAGTGCGTTGTGGCACAGGAATATACTGTTGAACAATTGAACCACGGGCGTAAAGTCATCGACTTTATGCGCTGGGACTACTGGGCTTTCGGCATCTCCGGTCTCTTACTTATTGTCTCCATCGCGATTATCGGCGTGAAAGGCTTTAACTGGGGACTCGACTTTACCGGCGGTACAGTGATTGAGATTTCACTGGAAAAACCGGCTGAACTGGATGTAATTCGTGGCGCGCTCGAAAAAGCGGGCTTCCAGGATCCCTTGGTTCAGAACTTTGGTAGCAGCCGCGATATTATGGTGCGTATGCCTCCAGTGAGTGGTGAAGTTGGCGGACAAACGCTGGGTAGCTCGGTCGTTAAAGTGATTGATGAGTCAACCAACCAGCACAGTGCGGTTAAACGTATTGAGTTTGTTGGCCCAAGTGTCGGTGCTGATTTAGCACAAAGTGGCGCTATGGCGCTGCTCGTCGCTTTGGTTTCTATTCTGGTCTATGTCGGGTTCCGTTTTGAGTGGCGTCTGGCCGCGGGTGTTGTTATTTCACTGGCGCACGATGTCATCATCACCATGGGTGTCCTGTCGTTATTCCAGATTGAAGTTGACCTGACTATCGTTGCTTCACTGATGTCAGTTATCGGCTACTCACTTAACGATAGCATCGTGGTATCGGACCGTATTCGTGAGAACTTCCGCAAAATTCGTCGTGGTACGCCTTATGAAATCTTTAACGTTTCGTTAACCCAGACACTGAAAAGAACCTTGATAACATCAGGTACGACTCTGATTGTTATCCTGATGCTTTACCTGTTTGGTGGTTCGATGCTACAAGGCTTCTCACTGACTATGCTTATCGGTGTTACTGTCGGTACGGCTTCTTCTATCTATGTAGCTTCAGCTTTAGCGCTGAAAATGGGTATGAAGCGTGAGCATATGTTGCAGCAGAAAGTGGAAAAAGAAGGGGCGGATCAGCCTTCTATTTTACCTTAATCTGACATAAGCCTGATAAAAAACGCAGTCGTTTAATCGACTGCGTTTTTTTAGCGTTAAAATATCTTATTGGGGGACGATCATTGTTTTTGTGAGGATCCAGCCAGCATCTGGTTCACAAGATGATTGAGTCGTTCCCGAAATTTATTTTCTGCATGCGCCATGGCTTCTACTCCAATAGCACGAACGGCATCATCATCATTGGACAGCCCTGCCAGTTCTAGCCTTGTACCCGACAGCGTTCTGTATTCATCGTTATAGTCTGATATTTTTTGTTCAGAAAAACGCTGCCAGTCTGCCGGATATGTGCGTTGCAGCATGCTGTGTAACGGCGCCCACTGCAGTATCCACGTCATGAACTCACTGTTTTCGGCAGCCTTTACCTGAATTTCTGCGTTCTTCAGGTCTGACTCGGTAACATTAGCGACATCAAAAAATTGCATTTCCTTTGCCACGCAGGTCAGTTCGAGCGCTTCCTTCAGTTTATTCTGATAGGCCAGATAAACCTCTATTTCATCGACGAAACGTAAGGTGCTGGCCTTCTTCCGGGCAATCTTCTCCAGTTCATCCAGGCGGAACATTTCACGTGCAACAGAAACCAGGGCGGAGCGATTATTATCGAACTCTCCTTTTTCTGCACGATGTACCAGTTGTACGTTCTTCATGTGATTCAGTGTCAGGGTGACACGGTCTTCGCAGGTTGACGCAGCTTCTGTCGCCATGGCAAAGGTTTTGGCCCTGAGCTCATCATCCTCGGCCAGGTCTGTCAGCCAGGAGGCTATCTGAGTTTTAAAGCCCGGGTCAGCTATGACATTTTTCGTCTCGCTCAGCCGGTCCAGAAATCGGCTGAAAGAGGCGGCATCATCTTGCTGTGCAAAATTCTGCCATCTGTCAGAGGGAGCCTTCTGACCTTCGTTCACAGGCGCCAGCCAGTCAGCGACTGCCAAATGCAGTAGCCGTGCTTCCTGGGTGGGCAGGCCAGTGATTCTTTCTGTCAGGCTGGTCAGCGAGGTGTTATTCACCTCCAGTCTCTGAAGTCCTGACGGTAATTCTGGCAGGCTGGTTAACCGGATGCTATTCATCTGCAGATTCCGAAGCACTGACTGCAATTCCGGCTGGCTGGTCAGCGAGGTGTTATTCACTTCCAGTCTCTGAAGTCCTGACGGTAATTCTGGCAGGCTGGTTAACCGGATGCTATTCATCTGCAGATTCCGAAGCACTGACTGCAATTCCGGCAGGCTGGTCAGCGGGGTGTGACTCACTCCCAGATTATGAAGTCCTGAGGGCGATTCTGCCGTTTGTGAGGGCGTTGTGGCGAGGGTGTATGTTTTTCTGTCGCCGTCACATTCCACGGTATAGCCCCCGGTATCATCAAGGGTGACCGAGAGCATCTCGTGGTTGCTGGCGTCCAGGATACAGAAGTGATCCCTCCCGTGTCGGCCAGACTGAATATTGTCCTCGTACCCGTAATACACGAGCATTTTTAGCTGTTCAAATCTGTTGAAGACATCTACTCGTGCTGTTCCGAGCGGTGGGTGATAAATCATACGGATGTACTCTAACGCTTCAGGTTGTTGAATATGACCGAAGAATTCCTTCATTTTATCCCAGACTCTCATCTCCGGAGGGGGATATGTGTGGGTGACAGGGGCAATATGATTGTCATTGGTTATTGCGGGAAAACATCCGGTGTTAACATCAAAGGGCATAATATAAAAATCTCATAATATTAAATATATACATGGTGTCTACCCGGGATAGCCTGGCAGGCAGCGCTCAACGTATCAGCACTGCTCAGCCCTTTATTTCACAATACGGTCATTTTTCAGTTAAACGTGTCGAGTTATTCAGGAGGTATTAAGACCATCTGGCATTCAGGTGTCCTGCCAGTATCTTGTTTATCAGCGTTCAGAGTCGTTCCCGAAATTTATTTTCTGCATGCGCCATGGCTTCTGCTCCAATAGCACGAACGGCATCATCATCATTGGACAGCACTGCCAGTTCTAGCCTTGTACCCGACAGCGTTCTGTATTCATCGTTATAGTCTGATATTTTTTGTTCAGAAAAACGCTGCCAGTCTGCCGGATATATACGTTGCAGCACGCCGTGTCACGGTTCCCACTTCAGCAGGTGTGTCAGTCAGGAGACGGTCTGAGTTCTAAAGCCCGGGTCTGTACTGACTTTTTTCGCCTCGCCCAGCCTGTCCTGAAATGTGCTGAAAGAGGTGGCATTGTTTTGTTGTCCAAAAAAACTGCCATCAGTTAAAGGGGGCTTGTTTACTTCATTAGCCGGTGCCAGTCGCCAGATGTAGTGGCCGGAGTGTCCTCCTATAGTGGGGGAACTCTGCGCATGCTGAAATGTATCTTGGGGCCTGAATAGTCAGAGGCTCTGGTCATATTCCTTAGTGTCAGCAGAGTGCGTTCTGTCAGAGGATTATTACTCAGCAATACCTCTGCTTCTCGGGACAGGCTGGCGATGCTTTCCGGCAGACTGGCCAGCTTAGTATCAGCAATCAGCAATCGTTTAAGCCCTGATGGCAACGGGGGCAGGCTGGTAAATTTGGTGTTACGCAGCTCCAGTACCTGAAGTTTTGGTGGTAATTCAGGCATTTTGGTCAATTGGGAATCTACCGTTAAAGTAACAAGATTTAACGGTAATGCTGGTATTCTGGTCAGTAAGGTATCTAGTTTCAAGGTAACAAGATTTAACGGTAATGCTGGTACTTTTATCAGTTGATGCGTATGCAGGTCCAAATGCTGAAGCCCTGCTGGTAATTTAGGTAATCTGATCAGCGAGATATCATGTACAGTCAGTTTCTGAAGCGCTGATGGTAATTGCGACAGGCTGGATAGTGATGTGTTTTCAATCTCCAACTCCAGAATATTCTGTGGTAAAAAGTCAGGTAAAGTAGTGAGGTTGAGGTTTCTCAGTTCAAGTTTGGTATAGCTATCGTGCAGGCAGCGGTTCAATTTTTGTACCACTTTTGTGCGACTGGGTGCCTCTTCGGGCGATGCAGCCCTTTCCCACGCAGACCAGATAACGTCATAATATTTTTCGGTCTTTGGGGGGGCTTTAGCCATTTGTTGGGGCGTGGCGGTGAGGGGATGTGTTTTTCTGTAGCCTTCAGATTCCAGTATATAGCTTCCGGTATCATCAAGGGTGACAGAGAGAATTTCATGGCTGTTGGCGTCCAGGATACAGAGGTGGTTGCTCCCGTGTCGGCCTGACTGAATATTTTCTTCATATCCGAAATGCGAGAGCATTTTTATCAGTTCAAATTTGATGCATATATCTTCTCGTGTAGTTCCTGTCTGCGGGTGATAAATCGTTAGGATGCACTCTAATGCTCCAGGTTGTTGGGCATGACCGAAGAGTGTCTGAATTTTTTCCCAGACTCTCATCTCAGGAGGGGGATCTGTGCGGGTGACAGAGGCAATATGATTGTCGCGAATTACAGCGGGAAAACATCCGGTGTTAACATCAAAGGGCATAATATAAAAATCTCATAATATTAAATAGATACATGGTGTCTGCCCGGCATAACCAAGCAGCGCTGAAAGTATCAGCACTGCTCAGCTCTTTATTTCACAATACGGTAGTTTTTCAGGTGTAGACGTCTGTTTACGTAGGGCGCGATCGGGATAGTCTACCCATCAGGCGTCATCGGTATTTTTTTCAGATTCTGTCGAGTAGAAAATGGTTATGGGTAGCAGAAACAGTTCCAGCTGAATGCTGGTAAGCGGGATATGGCGGAAAATCCAAGGCTTGGTCGTAGAATATAGAAAATAATGGCGAACGGTCTGTGGGAACTCTATTAAAAAAGGGTTCCATGACGAACATGAAACCCTTATTCATTGCCTTTGTTCAGCTCTTTAGATTAGAAGTTATAACCTGCTACCAGGTAGTAACCAAATCCATTTGACTGAATTTTGTCATCCATAAATACTGGACGATCGCCATTTTTCCACTGTCCGCCATTATTAAAGTAACGGGCAACGAATGAATAGTGGAAGTGGCTATAGTTCAGCGCCAGAATATGGCTGGAAGCGATTGAGTTGCTGGTACGGTACTGGGAATCGCCCAAGTCTGAACCAAAGTCAAAGTTGGTAAAGCCGATATAGGCTAAATCACCGCCCAGAACCTGAGTCAATGGCACGAAATATTTCACTTTAACGCGGTAGCCATCCCACTCATTCTGGTTAGCTGCGCCATAGTTCTGCCACTGATATTTAGCATAAGCGTTCAGTGCCAGGCTCATTGGCAGGCCGGTATCAATATCGGTACCCAGACCCATATACCAGGTGCTCTGACGGCCGTCTTTATTGCGTCCCATATCGTAGATATAGTTGTTAGCAATGAAGAATTCTTTGAATGGGCCAAAGCTCAAATCAGTATTAGTCAGTTTATCGATAGAGAAACGAGGTTCGATTTCCATAAACAGTGGTGAACCGTGGTTCCAGATACCACGCGCATCGGTATTACCACCGAAGAATACTGGCGCATCAACATAGCCATAAAAATCCAGCCAGTCTTTACGAGCAAATGCTTCATATTCCAGGTAGGTATCATTACGCAACTGTGGTCCGAAACGGGTGTGATAGCTGCCGACTACGTTAACACTCTGCTGCCACCAGTCTGAAAGATATTCAGAACGATCAACTTTGACCTCTTCTGCACTGACAGAGAACGAGCTAGCAAGTGCAATAGCAGCGCCGGCTGCCAGGATGATTTTTTTCATATTTTCGCCACTGTTTATTTCATGTTGAGAAATTGTGAAACAACTTTCTGCGGAGCCTTACCCGCAGGCTTCTCACGATGTGACTATTATAGATGCCACGACTCACAAAAATATGTTCTGTTTCACACTTTCATCATGCACGTAATCGATTGCGTTCACGTTTTTGTCTATTGTATCGAATTTAATTCTCTTTTATATGTCTGAATGCGAACTTTAGGTAATTAGTAACATTGAGTTACTATTTCAGGAGAAGCTAAATTAAATGTGCTGGCCGCATAGGAACCCTACCAACCAGCGGCAGATTTAGGGGGCGGCGGTAATACCTTCAGCGGCAGAATGAATATCGTGAATGCGTATCCAGCGTAGATTTTCAGGGGCAACATCAGGTAGTACCAGCGTTAGGGTTGCTTCACCTGGTGAGGCTAACTGGGCGGGTGCCGTAAATGATTGTTGTCCGTTAACGTTTGTGGATGGTTCATCTGTTTTATCTGTACGTATTTTCCACGCAATCATCCCTGAGAAAGCAGGTAAAGGCTGTTGAGTCTTTTCCTGAATCAACAGCGTCACTTGTGTTCCGTTAGTCGTGGCAGTGATATGTGAGAGTGAGATCTTCAGCATTCCAATCTGGCTTTCCAGTAAGGCTGGAGCGCCCGCATCAGGCAGTAAGTACAGGCCTTGAGTCGACTCGGCATTCAGAGCGTTTTGCTCGCTGAGGATAACGGCTTGCTGGCTCAAATCCACCATATCCTGATTCAGCGTTTTTATTTCATGCTGGATTTCATGCAGACTTGATTGTTGCGCGCAGGCGGTCAGACTCAAAAAGCTAAACGCCAGCAGAGTTCTCAGACAACGCAGAGACATAGCTGGATATCCTTCCAAAAGTGTAAATCAGACTACTGATAACTAAAGATAGCACTTATTTCATGGCCGATAGGGCGAGCTATCTTTGTACTCCTGCAACTTCGCGGTAGACTGTCAGTCATTTTTATTATCTGTGAAGGAAACGCTATGCATTGCCCATTCTGTTTCGCCGTGGATACTAAAGTTATTGACTCGCGCCTGGTAGGTGAAGGTTCCTCAGTACGCCGCCGCCGACAGTGTCTGCTTTGCCATGAGCGCTTCACCACCTTTGAGGTGGCTGAATTAGTTATGCCCCGGATAGTTAAGAGCAATGATGTACGTGAGCCTTTTAACGAAGATAAGCTGCGCAGTGGAATACTGAAAGCGCTCGAGAAGCGCCCGGTTAATTCCGATGATGTTGAAATGGCTATCAACCATATCAAATCTCATCTGCGGGCAACCGGAGAGCGAGAAGTGCCGAGCAAGATGGTGGGTAACCTGGTCATGGAACAACTGAAAAAACTGGATAAAGTGGCCTATATCCGTTTTGCTTCGGTATACCGTAGCTTCGAAGATATTAAAGAATTTGGCGAAGAAATCGCGCGCTTACAGGATTAGAGATATGTCAGGTGATGAGCTGTTTATGGCACGTGCGTTTGAGCTTGCGAAGCGCGGGCGCTTTACCACAATGCCCAACCCTAATGTTGGTTGCGTACTGGTAAAAGAAGAGGTAATTGTTGGTGAGGGGTATCATTATCGCGCCGGCGAACCTCATGCTGAAGTGCATGCTCTGCGTATGGCGGGTGAAAAAGCGCGCGGGGCTACCGCTTATGTGACGCTGGAACCTTGCAGCCATCATGGACGGACACCTCCTTGCTGTGACGCGCTGATTGCTGCTGGTGTCACCCGAGTGGTTGCCGCCATGCAAGATCCCAACCCGCAAGTGGCGGGACGTGGGTTGTATCGCTTACAACAGGCGGGCGTTGATGTCAGCCATGGCCTGATGATGGCTGAAGCGGAAGCCATCAATCGTGGTTTTCTGAAACGTATGCGTACCGGTTTCCCTTATCTGCAGCTTAAGTTAGGTGCATCGCTCGATGGTCGTACGGCGATGGCCAGCGGCGAAAGTCAGTGGATAACCTCGCCCCAGGCGCGTCGTGATGTGCAGCGATTACGTGCCCAGAGTGCGGCGATTCTTTCCAGCAGCGCTACGGTTCTGGCTGATGATCCTGCCTTAACTGTTCGCTGGGACGAACTGGATGAAACGACGCTTTCGCTTTTCGATGAACCACAGACGCGTCAGCCAGTGCGGATTATTATCGATAGTCAAAATCGTGTAACGCCGCAGCATAGGATTATTCAGCAGCCAGGCCAGACCTGGCTTGCACGCTGTCAGGCCGATACCCAATCCTGGTCTGACGATGTTGAGCAGCTGATTATCGCACCGCATCAAGGTCATCTTGACCTGGTTGTGCTGATGATGCAGCTAGGTAAACGCCAGATTAACAACATCTGGGTGGAAGCGGGCCCGACGCTCGCCGGCGCATTATTGCAGGCAGGACTGGTAGATGAGTTAATCGTTTATATGGCACCTAAACTGCTGGGCACTGATGCACGCGGCCTGTGTACGCTCCCTGGACTTGAAAAGCTCGTCGATGCTCCGGAATTTGCCTTCAGCCAGATTCGGCAGGTTGGCCCTGATTTATGTCTACACTTAATGCCAAAACACGCGTACTCGTAAAACGTAAGCAGTCGCGAAAAGATTATGGTAAAATCCGCCCCCCTTTGGGGCTAAACAGAACCCGTAAAGGAAGATTATGAACATTATTGAAGCAGCTGTTGCTACTCCTGACGCTCGTATTGCCATCACGATTGCGCGTTTTAACAACTTTATCAACGACAGCCTGCTGGATGGTGCCGTAGATGCACTGAAACGTATCGGCCAGGTTGCAGATAACAATATTACCGTTGTATGGGTACCAGGGGCTTATGAACTGCCACTGGCTGCTGATGCATTAGCAAAAACCGGTAAATATGACGCGATTATCGCGCTGGGTACCGTGATTCGTGGCGGTACCGCGCATTTTGAATATGTTGCGGGTGGAGCGAGCAATGGTCTGGCTCATGTCTCTCATGACAGCGGTGTGCCAGTTGCCTTTGGCGTGCTGACTACCGAAAGTATTGAACAAGCTATCGAACGTGCGGGTACCAAAGCGGGTAATAAAGGTGCCGAAGCGGCATTAACCGCACTGGAAATGATTAATGTATTGAAGGCTATTAAAGCCTGATTTTTGTAAGGGGAAATTCGTGAAACCTGCTGCTCGTCGCCGCGCCCGTGAATGTGCCGTTCAGGCGCTCTACTCATGGCAGTTGTCTAAAAACGACATCGCTGATGTTGAATATCAGTTCCTGTCGGAACAGGACGTCAAAGACGTTGACGTTAACTATTTCCGTGAGTTGCTGATTGGGGTGGCGACTAACAGCGGGTATCTGGATGGGCTGATGAAGCCTTATCTGTCTCGCCAGCTGGAAGAACTGGGGCAAGTTGAAAAGGCGGTCCTGCGTATTTCGCTGTTTGAATTATCGAAACGCGATGACGTACCTTATAAGGTTGCCATTAACGAAGGGATTGAATTAGCCAAAACCTTCGGCGCTGAAGACAGCCATAAATTTGTCAATGGCGTGCTTGATAAAGCCGCTCCAGTTATTCGTCCCCGCAAAAAATAATCTTCAGGCCGGCATTGTCCGGCCTGCTTCTTTCTATTCTCTTGAGGTCTCACGCATGGCATGTGGTGAGTTTTCCCTTATTGCCCGTTACTTCGACAGGACCAGAAGTTCTCGGCCTGAAGTCGACACTGGGATTGGCGATGACTGCGCTTTACTGACGCTTCCAGAAAAACAGCTGTTAGCAATCAGTACGGATACTCTGGTTTCAGGCATTCACTTTCTGGATGATATTTCACCGACAGACCTTGCTTATAAAGCGCTGGCGGTGAATTTAAGTGACCTGGCGGCTATGGGAGCCGATCCTGCCTGGCTGACGCTGGCCATCACGCTACCAGAAATTGATGAGTCCTGGCTTGCAGCCTTCAGTGACAGTTTGTTCGAGCAGCTGGATTATTATGGTGTTCAACTGATCGGCGGCGATACTACCCGTGGTCCACTGTCTATGACGCTGGGTATTCACGGTATGGTTCCTGAGGGACGGGCGCTTAAACGCAGTGGAGCCAAGCCAGGTGACTGGATTTATGTCACCGGGACGCCTGGCGACAGCGCCGCTGGGCTGGCGATTTTGCAAAATAGATTACAGGTCAGCGATAGCCAGCAGGCTGGGTATCTTGTTGCCCGTCATTTGCGTCCTACCCCACGAATTCTCCATGGACAAGCACTAAGAGGGCTGGCAAACAGCGCGATAGATCTCTCAGATGGGCTGATTTCTGATTTGGGCCATATACTGAAAGCCAGTGACTGCGGTGCGCGTATCTCTCTTGAGAGCTTTCCTTTCTCCGATGCACTTTTGGCGCAAGTTTCGCTTGAGCAGGCTGTGTCCTGGGGGCTCTCTGGGGGAGAAGACTATGAATTATGCTTTACCGTGCCGGAGATTAATCGAGGAGCACTGGAAGTCGCTATCGGTAATCTTGGCGTGCCTTATTCCTGTATCGGTCAGATAACTGCGGCATCTGAAGGATTACGGTTCCTGCATAATGGTGACCCGGTGACGCTGAATTTGAAGGGATATGACCACTTTTCCAGTGAATAACGGCTTATTGAGTGGTTGGTAAGAATATTACGAGCAGCTGTCTCTGATGCTATCAAAGGTGTCTGGTATTGATGAAGTCATACGGATTGAGGCCAGACATTGTTTTACTCGGGAAGCATCCTTGCTACCCCTGTGTTGCAAGCCCGGATTAACTGAGCCAGCGACCGATTTGCCGTTCAATTCCAGCGGCATCAAGACCGATATCTTCCCGTGCTTCTTCCTGAGTTCCTTGTGGGATGAAGAAATCAGGTAAGCCGATATTAAGCACCGGTACTGCTTTTCTGTGGGCCATTAAAACTTCATTCACTCCACTACCGGCTCCACCCATAATGGCGTTTTCTTCTATTGTCACCAGTGATTCATGTTGTTCTGCCATTTGCAGGATCAGTGCTTGATCCAGTGGTTTGACGAAGCGCATATCAACCAGGGTAGCATTCAGTTTTTCAGCTACAACCTGGGCATCCTGAAGCAGGGTTCCGAAGTTAAGAATGGCCAGTTTTTCCCCCTGACGTTTGATAACGCCTTTACCGAGTGGCAGTGACTCCAGAGGTGCCAGTTCAACCCCCGTACCTGTCCCACGCGGGTAACGAACTGCACTAGGGCCATCCTGGTGATGATAGCCAGTGTATAACATCTGGCGACATTCATTTTCATCGCTCGGGGTCATAATGACCATATCCGGAATACAGCGCAGGAATGAGAGATCAAAAGCACCCTGATGTGTTTGTCCGTCAGCACCCACAATACCGGCCCGGTCAATGGCAAATAATACCGGTAGCTTTTGAATCGCTACATCATGAATTAACTGATCGTAAGCGCGCTGCAAGAAAGTGGAATAAATGGCGACGACCGGTTTATAACCGCCGATTGCCAGACCGGCAGCAAAGGTGACGGCGTGTTGCTCTGCAATCGCAACATCAAAGTACTGGTCCGGATACTGACGAGAAAACTCGACCATACCGGAACCTTCACGCATCGCAGGGGTAATCGCCATCAGCTTGTCATCGTGTGCTGCGGTTTCACACAGCCAGTTGCCGAATATTTTTGAGTAACTTGGCAGACTTCCCGCACTTTTCGGCAGTGTATTACTTTGTGGATCAAACTTAGGAACGGCGTGATAACTGATAGGATCTTTTTCTGCTGGCGCATAACCACGGCCTTTTTTGGTCATGACATGCAGGAACTGTGGTCCCTTAAGGCTACGCATATTCTTCAGTGTATTGACCAGACCAATCACATCGTGACCGTCAACCGGGCCGATATAGTTAAAGCCAAGCTCTTCAAACAGAGTCCCCGGAACTACCATTCCTTTAATATGTTCTTCGGTACGTTTGAGCAGTTCTTTGATAGGCGGAACGCCGGAGAAAACCTTTTTCCCGCCCTCACGCAAGGTAGAATATAGCTTGCCAGAAAGTAACTGTGCCAGATGGTTATTCAGCGCACCGACATTTTCAGAGATAGACATCTCATTATCGTTCAGCACGACCAGCATATCCGGGTGAATATCACCCGCATGATTCATGGCTTCAAACGCCATACCTGCGGTAATTGCGCCATCGCCGATAATGCAGACCGTTTTACGATCTTTGCCTTCTTTTCCGGCGGCAACAGCCACTCCGATCCCGGCACTGATCGAGGTCGAAGAGTGACCGACGCTCAGTACGTCATATTCGCTTTCAGCTCGCCACGGAAAAGGGTGCAGGCCGCCTTTCTGACGAATAGTACCTATTTTGTCACGACGACCCGTCAGGATCTTGTGCGGATAAGCTTGATGCCCCACGTCCCAGATAACCTGATCGAAGGGGGTATTATAGATGTAGTGCAGCGCTACAGTGAGCTCAACGGTACCCAGACCGGAAGCAAAATGTCCGCTGGAACGGCTGACGCTATCCAGCAGGTAACGACGTAGCTCATCACATAGCTTCGGCAGGCTATCTTTCGGCAACAGGCGTAACTCTTGAGTGCAGTCAACCAGTGCCAGGGTCGGGTATTTGGCGATATCAAAACTCATCAGCAATCTAAACTCATGGTTGTTATACGTTATTTATCACGATGGATAATGTAGTTTGCCAACGCTTCCAGGGCTGTGGTATCCAGCGACTGTTCAGAAAGGGTTGTCAGGGCAAGGCGTGCTTCCTGATATAGCTCTTGTGCTTTCACCTGGGCTTGCTCAAGGCCAAGTAAAGCAGGATACGTACTTTTGCCAAGTTGTTGGTCGGCTCCCTGGCGTTTACCCAAGGTTGCGGTGTCACCAATCACATCCAGAATGTCATCCTGAACCTGAAACGCGAGGCCAATACTCTGCGCGAAGCTATCCAGCAGCGGCAGTGCCCGACGACCTGTCTCACCGGCGCTTAATGCACCCAGGCGAACGGCCGCGCGAATTAAGGCGCCTGTTTTATGCCGGTGGATACGTTCCAAACTCTCAAGGCTGATTTGTTTACCCTCAGCCGCTAAGTCCAGAGCCTGACCACCACACATACCTGCTACACCGCTGGCTGTCGCCAGTTCAGCGACCATTGCCAGTCGGTCGTTGACGCTTACACCCGGCATCGGAGCCTGGCTGAGTATCGAAAATGCCAGAGTTTGCAGAGCATCTCCTGCTAGGATAGCATTCTCTTCACCAAATTTTATATGACAAGTCGGCTGACCGCGGCGTAAATCATCATTATCCATCGCAGGCAGGTCATCATGAATCAATGAATAGGCATGAATACACTCTATCGCGGCCGCGGGTGCATCCAATGCTTCAGGGCTGACACCAAACATTTCACCTGTGGCATAAACCAGAAAAGGACGTAACCGCTTTCCACCCAATAATGCGCCATAGTGCATGGCTTCGACCATCGGGCTGTTCTGAAAGGGGAGAGGCGCCAGAAAATTGACTATCGCCTGGTTCACTCTGTCAGTGTGGGTCTGGAGTTGACGAGTAAAGTCCATATTATTCAGCATCCGGCGCAAAAGGAGTCAGCGGAGAGTCAGGATTATCACTCAGCAGAATTTGTACCCGCTGTTCTGCTTGCTGTAATTTTACTTGCCCCTGGCGTGCCAGTTGTACACCACGTTCAAATTCATTTAAGGCTTCTTCCAGAGGAAGAGAGCCCCCTTCCAGGCGGCTAACGATTTGTTCCAGTTCAACCAGTGCAGTTTCAAAACTGGTTTGGGACTCATTTTTTTTCGGCATAGTGAATGTCTGACTCTATTTTAATTCGACGCCGATATGGTAACGGAGTCAAAATGATTATCAAGCAAGCTCGAACATCTGGTTAAGATACGCAGTCTTCCCGGGATAGTGGTATACTCCTGCCTCTCTCGGATGCAGTGGCTCTATGCTGCTGCTGTATTTTTCTTTAAGCCCCTATGTCTAATCGCATAAATGGCTCACTAACGAACTCTTACCGCCATGAAGTTTATCATTAAATTGTTCCCGGAAATCACCATCAAGAGCCAATCTGTGCGATTGCGCTTCATTAAGATACTTACCGCGAACATTCGTAATGTCTTAAAGTCTTACGATGAGAATCTGGCGGTAGTCCGCCACTGGGATCATATTGAAGTCCGCTCCAAAGATGAAAGCAAACATCAGACTATTCGTGAAGGTTTAACACGAATCCCAGGCATTCATCATATTCTCGATGTCGAAGATGTGCCATTCACCGATATGCATAATATCTTTGAGCAGGCACTGGAACTCTACCGCGATAGCCTGATCAATAAGAGCTTCTGTGTACGCGTTAAGCGCCGCGGTAAACATGAGTTTAGCTCTATTGATGTTGAGCGCTATGTTGGTGGTGGTCTTAACCAGCATATTGAGTCTGCACGTGTCAAACTGAACCATCCGGATGTTACCGTCAATCTGGAGATTGAAGACGATCGCCTGCTGCTGGTTAAAAGCCGCAGTGAAGGGCTCGGTGGTTTCCCGGTTGGTACTCAGGAAGACGTTCTGTCACTGATTTCAGGGGGCTTTGACTCCGGTGTTTCCAGCTATATGCTGATGCGCCGTGGATGCCGGGTTCACTACTGTTTCTTCAATCTCGGCGGTGCTGCGCATGAAATTGGCGTAAAACAAGTTGCCCACTATCTGTGGAACCGCTTTGGTAGTTCCCATAAGGTGCGTTTTGTTGCCATTAACTTCGAGCCTGTAGTCGGTGAGATCCTCGAAAAAATCGAAGACGGACAAATGGGCGTGGTGTTAAAACGCATGTTCGTCCGCGCGGCCTCACAGGTTGCTGAGCGTTACGGCGTACAAGCTCTGGTTACCGGTGAAGCGCTGGGACAGGTTTCCAGTCAGACGCTGACTAATTTGCGCCTGATTGATAATGTTTCCGACACCCTTATCCTGCGTCCGCTGATTTCACACGATAAAGAACATATTATCGACCTTGCGCGTGAAATTGGTACCGCTGATTTTGCCCGCACTATTCCCGAGTATTGTGGTGTTATTTCAAAAAGCCCAACTGTCAAAGCAGTTAAAGCGAAGATTGAAGCAGAAGAGCAAAACTTTGATTTCTCTATTCTGGATAAAGTTATAGCAGAAGCTAAGAATATCGATATTCGCGAGATTGCAACACAAGCCAAAGAAGAGGTCGTCGAAATTGAGACTGTCTCTGAGTTTGGTTTAAACGACGTTCTGCTGGATATTCGCTCTAATGACGAAGTTGAAGCGAAGCCGATGAAACTGGAAGGTGTGGAGGTTACAGCGCTGCCGTTTTATAAGTTGAGTACGGCATTTAGCACTCTCGATCAGAGTAAAACCTATTTACTGTGGTGCGATCGCGGTGTGATGAGTCGTCTGCAAGCATTGTATCTGAACGAACTCGGGTATAAAAACGTCAAGGTTTATCGTCAGTAATGGCGATGGCTCCCCTTCTCTGATCTGAGAAGGGGAATTAGCTTTACGTATAATCCCTGAAGCTATAAATACCCGCGGCCAGTACCAGTTGTTCTGCGACTTCATGCGCCTTTTCCCGGCTGACCAGTAAATCAATTATCTTCAGGGCAAAATCAATCGAGGTTCCAGGCCCCTGGCTGGTCAGAAGATTGACCCGCGGATCCCAGACTACACGCTTATCCTGCCACTGTCCCTCTGGTATAGTCTCTTTCAGTGCGGGAAAGCCTGTCATATTTCCGATGGGAAATAACCCGTGAGGAACCAGCACGGTTCCGGCAGCAGCGCAAATAGCCGCGACAATACGTCCGGAAAGATGAAATTGCCTGACGGTTTCTACCAGCAGTGGGCTATCACGCAGGCACTCTGCACCCTTAATTCCACCTGGTAAGATTACAATATTAAATTCATCATCTGCGACTTCGACCAAGGTCACATCAGCGACCAGTTTGACTCCGCGTGAACAGACAATAATCAGAGCACCATCGCTAGCTACACTGGCTGTAGTGACGGAAATACCGGCCCTGACTAACAAATCGATAGTAGTAACAACTTCGGTTTCTTCAGCCCCAGGAGCCAGGCAAACCAGCGCTCGAACGCTCATATTCATCTTCCTTACGTTTAATCAGCTCATAAAGGCGCGTATTCAGCGGGGCAGGGGTACCATTGGCACGTGCACGGCGTATTAAATAACCAGTAATATAATCAATTTCAGTGTGGCGTTGCTCTCTAACATCCTGAAGCATTGAAGAGATATTCTCAGCAGTGGATTCAATCACCTGTGTAACATGGGAAAACAGATTTTCTGTTGAGATGTTGTAGCCTTCGCGTTCCATGACATGCGCTATTTCGTCGCAGATATCGAAGACTTCTTCGTTATGGTTCGCCAGGTCTCCGTTCCGACAATTATAAAGCGCCGTAAGAGGATTTATTACGCAGTTAACTGCCAGTTTATTCCAGCTAGCGGAGCCGATGTTATTATGCCATGCCACATCAGGTAGTGCCTGATGCAAGGTGTCAGCAAGATAACTGTATCCTGCTGCCTGAAAATTTCCCGGGCCGATATGTGTCACGCCATTCGCAACATGGACGATTACGTTACCATCACGTTTTGCTGCCTGCGTTGTGAACCCCTGTAATATCGGGTGTTGCAGACGGCTGAGCTCTTCAAGGGTACCGATACCATTGTGGAGCAATAAAATAGGACTCGTCTCCGGAAGGTTTTGTGCCAGAGCTTTTACCGCATCAGAAACTTGCCAGGCCTTGAGTGTCACCAGAAGTAAGTCGCTCTCGGCAAGAAATTGTGGGTCATTTGCAATAAATGACCGATTAAAGATATCGCCAGTACTGTCCAGTAGGTTTACATGGCAATAGGGCTGCGGCACGCGCAACCAGCCTTGTAACTCATGCCCTTGTTTATAGAGTGCAGTTAGCCAAAGTTGACCCAGAGCACCGCAACCCAGTACGGTGATTTGCATTTTTTTCTCCTCAGCTAAATCCTGAACATATTCTTTACCCAAAATAATTTGAGTTGCATGACGGGTATATTATAGCGTTATACGCCTTCTGATTCCTTAACGGGTTGTTTTGCTCAGCCCAGAAGGTATTATGCAACGCAAACCAGAAAGGGAGAAAAATTATGCCATCGTTTGATATTGTTTCTGAAATCGATATGCAAGAAGTCCGTAACGCAATCGAAAATGCCGAGCGTGAGTTAGCCACCAGATTTGATTTTCGTGGCGTCCCGGCAAGCTTTGAGCTCAATGAGAAAGATCAAAGCATTAAAGTGGCGAGCGAGTCAGATTTCCAGGTAAACCAATTGCTGGATATTCTGCGCGCCAAACTCTTGAAACGCGGTATTGAAGGCAGCTCAATTGATGTACCAGAAGAGTTTGACCATAGCGGTAAAACCTGGAGCGTGAATGCTAAGCTCAAACAGGGCATTGAGGCTACTATCGCTAAGAAAATTGTGAAACTCATCAAAGATAATAAACTGAAGGTACAAACACAAATTCAGGGCGAGGAAATTCGCGTCACCGGTAAGTCGCGTGATGACTTGCAGGGGGCTATGGCTCTGATTCGTGGTGGAGATTTAGGACAACCTTTCCAGTTCAAAAACTTCCGCGACTGATATCCTTCATAGTACTTGGTAGGGATTAAGAGCACGGCGCTCACCCTGCGACGCTGAAATAATGCTGGCCGACGAACATTACCGTTAAAAAGAAAAACCACCGTCAGGTGGTTTTTTCCGTTTTAACTGACCTGCTGTAGCGGCCAGTGCTCTTTTATCACCGTTTCAATCACAGCGCGTTTCGTCACTTTACTGTCTATTTTGATATAAACACTGTGCTCTTCGGGGATGATTCTCACTTCACTCACGCCGGGCTGTGTTACTAATAGCGCCTCTAAACGCTCTGCATCTTCAATCTGCTGCTCAAGCTCGATACGCAGACTGGTAACGTAATGCGGTTCTTGCATGGTGTAACTGACCAGTAGCCAGATAGTGGCCAGCAGGGCTCCGAGCAAAAAGACGGTTTGTGAGTCAAATAAACCATTCACCCAGCCACCGACTGCACCGCCAATCGCCACCCCTAAGAACTGACTGGTGGAGTAGATACCCATTGCCGTACCTTTATAGCCAGCAGGGGACTCTTTACTGATCAGCGAAGGCAGAATCGCTTCCATTAAGTTAAAGGCCAGGAAGAAAATCTGTACGCCAATAACCAGTTCCCAGAAATGAGGGCCGGATCCCCACAAGATAATTTGAGCGATAAGCAGCAGAGCGACACAGCCAATAAACACGCGTTTCATGCGGCGTTTGACTTCAGCATAGATAATCAGTGGCAGTACCGCGACGAAGGATATCAGCATGGTTATCAGATACACCTTCCAGTGCTCCGCTGCCGGAAAACCGGCTTGTTCCAGGATTCCCGGCAGGGCAATAAAGGTCGACATCAGCATGATATGTAAACACATAATGCCAAAGTTGAGTCTCAGTAGTCGGGGTTCCGCGAGTACTTTACGAAAACAGCCTTTGACCATCCCCGACTCACGGTTTAATACGTGAGTCTTGCTATCAGGAACCACCCAGATAGTCACGGCAATGCCCAGGGTTGCCAGTACGGCAATCATCCAGAACAGGGCCTGCAGGCCAAAAGCCTGAGTAATAATAGGGCCCAGTACCATGGCTATGGCAAAGGTGACACCAAAACTGATACCGATAAAGGCCATTGCCTTGGTCCGGTTCTGTTCTCGGGTCAGGTCAGATAACAATGCCATAACGGCAGCAGCAATTGCTCCGGAACCTTGAAGCGCCCGGCCCAGTATCACGCCCCAGATAGAGTCGGTAGTGGCAGCTATGATGCTACCTATGACAAAAATGGTGAGTCCGCCGATAATCAGTGGCTTGCGGCCTACACGATCGGACAGCAGGCCAAAAGGTATCTGGAATACGGCCTGAGTCAGACCATAAATACCAATTGCCAGGCCGATGAGTGCCTCACTGGCGCCTTGTAAAGCCATGCCCCAGGTGGTCAGGACCGGCAGCACCATAAACATACCGAGCATACGCAGCGAAAATACGGTGCCTAAACCCCATGTAGCTCGTAATTCGCCTGGGGTCATTTTATAGTCGTTCATTGGCACCTCAGATAAAAAGTCGGTATCAGTATACCCGTCATACTTCAAGTTGCATGCGCGTTGGCTGCATTCGTTCACCCGAATCACTTACCCTTGTAAGCTCATCGGGACTCTCTCACTTGCCGCGTTACGAGGCTCATAAATGAGCCTCGCCCTGGCGGGCCAACGCTTTGCGTTGTTCAAAACGTAAACGTTTTGTCCTACAACACGAATTATTTTGGGTATAGTGCGTGAGTAGGGAGGGAGGGTAAATGACTCATTTTCAACAAATTGTAACACCAAATTGTAAGCTATTTATCCAATAAAAAAGGGCACTTATGTGCCCTTTTAAGCTATTTTCTACTTACCTGAGGTAAGTTAACAGCTGGTGTGACTCAGGAACCATAAAGTCTACCGACATCATGATGCTCAGCGAGGTAATGGCGACGATTGAAAAGATGAACAATTTACGTGCCCAGACTTTATCATCTTCCACTTTATACCCACGCAATGCCATTCCCAGCCACCAGACGCTCACTGCGGCAGCAACCACCAGGTATTTATAACCGGCGTAGCCTCCCAGAGACAGCATTAGTGTAGCAACAGCAAAAGCAATGATGTAGAGCGTTATGTGGTTCTTGGCGACCGAGATCCCTTTAACTACTGGCAATACAGGAATATTCGCTGCCTGATAATCTTTGAAACGGAAGATAGCAATCGCATAGGAGTGCGGCATCTGCCAGAGACTAAAGATGGCTAACAGGATAGCAGCACCTGCATCAAACTCATTGGTTACTGCACAGTAACCAATGACCGGTGGAGCAGCACCAGACAGACTACCGATTAGCGTGCCATAGACAGAGTGGCGCTTCATGTACAGGCTATAAACCCCGACATAAACCACAAAGCCCATCACCGCTAACCACATCGCCAGAGGATTCGCACCAAACCACAGCAGCATAAAGCCAGCAATACCTAACAAGGTGGCATAAACCAGCGAGGCGCTCGGTGAAATCAGGCCTTTTACCAGTACCCGATTCTTCGTTCTCTCCATCTTCTGATCGATATCACGGTCGATAAAGTTGTTATAAACACAACCCGATGCGACCACTAAAGAGACACCAATCAGCGTGGCGAGAAACAAGGGGTAATCAATACTGCCCTTCGAGGCCAGTAAAAATCCCCCAATCACAGAAATTAAATTGCCGAAAATAATT
Organism: Klebsiella sp. BIGb0407; assembly: GCF_024807845.1. Lineage (GTDB taxonomy): Bacteria > Pseudomonadota > Gammaproteobacteria > Enterobacterales > Enterobacteriaceae > JGM124. The sequence continues at coordinate 319,331 of NZ_JANUEQ010000004.1, read as the reverse complement.
CCTGGTTTCGTAACTTGCAGGTATTGCTTAATCATACAGACCGCTCTTAGCCAACCATCATGTTCAGATTGAGGTTCCACATAATCCAGATGGAGCCTACAACCAGAATAGCGATAATCAACACCGTAAAGGCTAGTGCCACGACGTTCCAGCGCTCACTCGATGAGGTGTTCATATGCAAGAAACAAACAAGATGAACCATAATTTGCACAACAGCACTCACCAGAATCACACCCAGAATCAGGGCGTGAGAGGCGCTACCTTCCATCACCATCCAGAACGGAATACCGGTCAGGATGATAGACAGAATGAAGCCAACCATATAGGTTTTAACACTGCCGTGCTGGGCGCCGCCTAATTCGTTTGAATGACTCATTACATCGCCCCCATCAAATAAACTACCGAGAACACACAAATCCAGACGATATCCAGGAAGTGCCAGAACAGGCTCAGACACATCAGACGCGTACGGTTAGCACTGGTCAGTCCACGACGATAAACGTGGAACATCATCAGAGCCATCCATACCAGACCAGAGGTCACGTGCAGACCGTGAGTACCTACCAGCGCAAAGAAAGCTGACAGGAAGCCACTGCGGTCAGGGCCCATATCATTAACGATCAGGTGATGGAATTCATAGATTTCCATACCGACGAATCCAGCACCAAACAAGAAGGTTACGGCCAGCCAGCCGATAACCTGATTCTTGGTCCCTCTGTCCATGCAAATGATTGCCATGCCATAGGTAATGGAGCTGAACAACAGCAGGGCGGTTTCAACCATAACGAACGGCAGTTCAAAGATATCTTTGCCGGTCGGGCCGCCTGCTGTGCCGTTCACCAGAACGGCATAGGTAGCAAATAAGCAACAGAACAGAATCAAGTCGCTCATCAGGTAGATCCAGAAACCAAAGACTTTATTGGCTCCTGCATCGTGGTGCCCATGCTCCTCAGCGTGGGCGTTTGTCTGATTCAGAGTTTCAGTTGACATTTTTCAGTCCTGCTTTCTTAAGTTCTTCGAAATGTTCGTTTTCCAATTTCTCGACTTCAGCAACCGGAACGTAGTAGTCCACATCTTCGTCGAAGCTTTTCACAATCCAGGTAATGATAGTGCCGGCGAAACCAACAATTGCCAGCCACCAGATATGCCAGATCATGGCAAAACCGAAGATAGTCAGCAGCGCGGCAATAACCATACCCGCAGCACTATTCCGTGGCATATGAATTTCTTCATAGCTTGCTGGTTTCTTATACGCTTCACCTTTCTCTTTCATTTCCCAGAACGGATCGCGCTCGTGAACCACTGGCAGATGAGCAAAGTTATAGAACGGTGGAGGTGAAGAGGTTGCCCACTCCAGAGTACGGCCACCCCATGGATCGCCAGTCAAATCACGATTCTGCTCACGGTCACGAATAGAGACGTAGAACTGAATCAGTTGAGAAAGGATACCCAGAGCAATTAATCCTGCACCAACAGCTGCGATAGACAGCATGGTATGGAACATCGGGTCAATATCCTGGCTCAGACGACGGGTCATACCCATGAAGCCGAGGACATACAGCGGCATAAATGCCACGAAGAAACCGATGATCCAGAACCAGAATGCGCGTTTACCCCAGGTTTCATTTAAGGTAAAGCCGAACGCTTTTGGCCACCAGTAAGTCATACCCGCGAAGCAACCGAATACGACACCACCAATAATAACGTTATGGAAGTGAGCAATCAGGAACAGACTGTTATGCAGAACAAAGTCAGCGCCAGGTACTGCCAGCAGAACACCTGTCATACCACCGATAGAGAAGGTGATAATAAAACCGATGGTCCATAACATTGCGGAGTTAAAGACGATACGGCCCTGGTACATCGTGAACAGCCAGTTGAAGATCTTCACCCCTGTAGGGATGGCGATAATCATGGTTGCAATACCGAAGAAGGCGTTAACGTTCGCGCCGCTGCCCATGGTGTAGAAGTGGTGCAGCCAAACGATAAACGACAGAACGGTAATAGCAATAGTTGCCCATACCAGAGAGGTGTAACCAAACAGACGTTTTCTGGAGAAGGTAGAAACCACTTCAGAGAACACGCCGAATACTGGCAGAACCAGAATATAAACTTCAGGGTGGCCCCACGCCCAGATAAGGTTGACATACATCATCATGTTGCCACCCATATCATTGGTAAAGAAGTGGGTGCCCAGATAACGGTCCATGGTCAACAGTGCGACGGTCACAGTAAAGATTGGGAACGCAGCGATAATCAGAACGTTAGTACACAGAGATGCCCAGGTAAATACCGGCATTTTGAACAGAGTCATACCAGGAGTACGCATGTTCAGAATGGTCACAAAGAAGTTAATCCCTGTGAGGGTAGTACCAATTCCTGAAAGCTGGAGACTCCATATCCAGTAGTCGACCCCGACCCCCGGACTGTACTCAATCCCTGATAATGGCGGATAAGCAACCCAACCGGTCTGAGCAAACTCGCCCACTCCCAGAGAGATGTTAACCAGCACCACACCGACGACAGTCAGCCAGAAGCTCAGGTTGTTCAGGAACGGGAAGGCAACGTCACGCGCGCCAATCTGTAGCGGAACAACAATGTTCATCAGGCCAATAACAAATGGCATCGCTACGAAGAAGATCATAATAACGCCGTGGGCGGTAAAGATCTGGTCGTAGTGGTGGGCGTTCAGGAAGCCAGCTTCCCCGGCAGAGGCCAGGACTTGTTGACTACGCATCATGATGGCGTCAGCAAAACCACGCAGCAGCATCACGATAGCGACAATGATATACATTACGCCAAGGCGTTTATGGTCAACAGAGGTAAACCATTCTTTCCATAGGTATTCCCACTTACCGAAATAAGTGATTGCTGCAACTAATGCCAGTCCCCCGACAATAATTGCTGCCACCGTAACCATGATAATCGGTTCATGGTACGGGACTGCATCAAGTGATAATTTTCCGAACATCGTATTATTCCTCGGCCCCTTAGTGAGAGGTTTCCCCGTGATTCATGTCCATGCCTTGATGGTCAGCGTGATTCATGTCCATGTTTTCATGATCACCGTGCTCTGCTGCTTTAGCTGCAGGTGCGCCATGACCGTGTCCACCGCCAGGTCCCATAAGTTTATTGATAACTTCAACAAATAAACCCGGTTTGACGCTAGAGAAGTACTCGACTGGATTATTCTCGCTAGGTGCAGCAAGTTTTTCGTAAGCTGCCATATCATTCATCACTTTAGGTGATGCTTTGACTTTAGCGACCCACTGGTCAAAGGCTTCTGCATCTGGCGTGGCAATCGCTTTAAACTTCATGCCAGAGAACCCTTTACCGCTGTAGCTTGCAGAGATACCGTCGTAGATACCCGCTTCGTTAGCAATCAGGTGCAGTTTGGTCTGCATTCCTGCCATTGCATAAAGCTGGCTGCCCAGGCGTGGAATAAAGAAGGAGTTCATCACCGAGTTAGAGGTAATTTTGAATTCCACAGGCGTGTTAGCCGGGAATGCAATTTCGTTAACAGTTGCAATGCCTTGCTCTGGATAAATGAAGAACCATTTCCAGTCCATCGAAATAACTTCAATGGTCATTGGCTTCTCATCGTGAACCAGCGGTTTGCTTGGCTCAAGAGAATGGGTGGTTTTCCAGGTCAGCACGGCAAGGAAGATGATGATAAGGATAGGGATAGTCCAGACAACGGCTTCAACTTTATTAGAGTGTGACCAGTTTGGGCTATATTTGGCGTCTTTGTTTGAAGCCCGATATTTCCAGGCAAAACCGACAGCCATGAGAATTGCAGGGATAACGACAATCAACATCAGCCCGAAAGCGGTCAGTATCAAAGAACGTTGTTCCAGTCCAATTTGTCCTTTCGGATCAAGCAGCGCAGAATCACAACCACTGAGTAACACAGTGCCTGCAATTAATGACAGCCATTTCAAACTATTATTGTATTTCCTGATTATCATTTAACGACCTCAATTTCAGGGAACTCTTCAGGGAACTCTATTGTCGTTTAAAGTGTGGCGGCATTTTACGGGAAGGTTACATGAGTGTAAACCTGAATGGCGTAGTGTTATTGGGGATAGTCTGTTTATGGTCACAGTATCAGTGCTGCCAGGCTTAGAGGGGGAACTAACTAAAAGTACAGGAAGTTGACTTGTTATAACAAAAAAGACCTCACGGCTGAACCGCACAGTCTTAATGGCTATAACCAGCAGGGAAATAGAACAATTAATTAACAATAAAATATCTTTTAAGGAACAAATTATTACATTATTTCGGTAATTTTAGCTGAATCGAGAAAGTTAAATATTTAATTAATTAGCAGCACGAAATAATAAAAATAACCGGGATAAGATACATTCTTAATTAATCATATGCATAATTTTTAACAGTGGCTGCTTTTTTTTCCATAAATAATACCGGATGTATATTATTTGTTATTTTCATGGTTGATAAGTGAACAGGGCGTGTTTTTTTGTATGTTTTTTGATTCGCTTTGAATTGGATTTTTGCCTGGAATTCTGCAGCATTTATGTAACAGGTTCAGTAAAGCTAAAGCAGCGTTTATCCTACCTACCCTGTTACCTGTATGCTGATGAATTCGACACTATTTTTCGGATATTTCTGGTGTGCCTCGTAATGCTAAGAAGTCCAGTAAACCTCCGAACATAATACCCGCTACAGCCAATAGTCCTCCCAGCTCCAGCAAGGTTATTCCTATCGTCCAGTCGGTTAAATCCAGAGCGTTGCTGATAAGAATAAGCAACCATGCTGCCAGTAACACGCAGCCAGCAGTTAACATACGTAGTGCCAGACGGTAGGCCACAGCATACTGAGTACGTGGCATAAAGCGTTCGGTACGCTGAGTATATTCCAGCGTGTTTTTACAAATCAGTAGCAGCAAAATTCCGGGTACTGAGACAACAACGGAAAACAGATAGAAAGTTGACCAGCCATGGGCCTCAACAAACCAGCCCGCTATCGGCCCGACATAGACCCGGCCAATGGCCGATAAAGCTGACAGCAGAGCGAATTGTGTTGCCGAAAAAGAGCGGTTACACAGCGTCATCAACAGAGCGACAAAGGCTGCAGTTCCCATCCCACCGCAAACGTTCTCAAAAAAGACAATGCCTCCCATGCTCAGGATATTTTTCTCAGTCACTGCAAGTACCCAGTAGCCGATGTTAGAAACACCCTGAAGAACGCCGAAAATGAGCAGTGCGCGGAACAGCGTCAGGCGCTGCATCAGAACACCACCAAATAAAGCACCGAGGATAGTCGCCAGCAGGCCCAGCGTTTTATTAACCATGCCGACATCGCCCGCATCAAACCCGACACCGCGGATCAGAAAGGTGGTGGTGAGAGTCATGGCAAAGGCATCACCCAGCTTATAAAGTACGATGAGCAAAAGAATCAGCCAGGCATTATTACGACCGAAGAAATCACGCAATGGTGCAACAACAGCCTGTTCGAGGGTTCGCGGAACTGGAATCGTATCGGAGGGTTCTGGTGCCATAAAGGTGGCAATAATACAGGGGATCAGTAGCACTGCCATCAACCAGTAAATCGCCTGCCAGCCTAAATACCTGTCCGCAAGCCACAGCGCGAGTCCACCTGACACTAACATGGCTAAACGATAACCGAGCACACTGACGGCCGCACCCGTTCCACGTTCGGTCGCTGACAATACATCCGTTTTCCAGGCATCAAAAACGATATCCTGGGAGGCTGAACAGAAAGCGATAATCACCGCCAGAGCGGCCATCCAGCGCAAATCGGTGGTTGGGTTCAGAAACCCCATACTGGCGATAGCGATTAACAGCAGTATTTGGGTTATCAGTAACCAGCCACGTCGCCGCCCCAAAAAAGGAGGCGTGTAGCGATCCATCACCGGAGACCAGAGAAACTTAAACACATAAGCCTGGCCGACCAGTGAGAAAAAGCCGATAGTTTTTAAATCGACGTTCTCAACAGTCATCCAGGCTTGCAAAGTGCCGGAAGTTAGCGCAAGAGGCAGTCCCGAAGCAAAACCCAGGATCAGCAGCAGAGCTAACTTAGGTTGCTGAAAAATGCGTAAGTAGTTATTGGACATCATAAGGAAAAGGATACCGGCGACAGGTGGCCCTATCTAACAGGCCACCAGGGTAAAAATTAACGTGCGTTTTGCTTAATGAAATCGTTCACGCTGGTGTCCTGAGCCATATCCGCAATGGTATCAGTCAGCACAGAATTCACCGCATTAGCGATATCCTTATTAGACGCCTGGAAGGCACCTTCAACGTTATAGCTGGCACGATAATTTTTGGTCAGTTTATTGCCATTTTTTGCCGTAGCAATAATAGAGATATCTGCGCGAGTGGCGATATTGTACTTCAGGTTACCTTGAGAGACGTCTGCAAACAGATTGTTGACAATAATCTGCAGGTCAACCGGACTGTTCGCGCCAATCATATAACCACGCGCGGTCAGCTGTTTTTCCAGTACTTCTTGCAGTAAGAAACGTAAGTCTCGTGAAGGCGTCAGTGTGACTAACTGGTTATCACGGGTCACTTTAGCCAGTGCCTGGCTACTACGCTGATCGGCACCATTAATGCTTACGGTAATGCCCATTAAACTTGGGTCAGGACTGGGTAAGGTGATTCTTGGCGCAACATCAATCGTCGTCGGAGGCGTTGCGCAACTGGCCAGCATAAAGAGCGCTACCAGCGGGAAAATTATTTTTTTTAACATGTTTGATATTCTCAATATACTCAATAGGCAGGCTGATAAAACCCCGCCATCATATCATTGCCGAAGCGCCAGGGAAGTAGGGAATGTCCGTAAATACATCGCATTGCTTTTTTTTTCGCCTGTCGCTACCTATTGTTACCCTCCTGACTGACATTTAGCCTCTTATTAGCCCATTTTTTGTGTCAGGATGCATCATCAAAGGATATCGTCTTCAATCACCTGAACTGAATTGAGGCAGAAGACGGCTCCAGTTTATCGGGATACCCGCTATTTAAGTGATTGAGGAAAGCGTTAATGACGATGCGTGAACATATAGAAGCTGAACTGACTTCCTCATTCAGCCCGGAATATCTGGAAGTGGTTGATGAAAGCCACCGCCACAATGTTCCTTCAGGCGCAGAGAGCCATTTCAAAGTGACTCTGGTAAGTGAAAAATTTGCAGGTCAGCGCTTAATTAGTCGTCATCGCCAAGTCTATTCTGTTCTCAGTGATGCTCTTGCGGGTAGTGTGCATGCTCTGGCGTTACATACTTATACCGCACAAGAATGGGAAGACTTACAAGATAAGCAGCTTGCATCTCCGCCCTGTATGGGGGGCGGTAAGTAAATAGCTAACCATTTGCACTTAATAGAAGTTTTCCGTTATGTTGCAGTGTTTTTTGTTTTAGCTGTTTGAGAAAATAGCCAGAGTAAGGTTCTATTTTGCCTGAATTCCTCTATTTATGAGGTCAGACGAACAGCTGAAAGGGATAAAATGTGAAAAAGACCACAGCTGTGCGTTGCTGCTGTTCTCGACTCACCCCAGTGATGCCGCTATAATGCGCGTCTTATTTTTCGGAATGTCTTCGGGATGATTCTGACAAGACAGGGAATGTGCTGCTGATTTAGAGAACGTCCCGGTTCTGTGAAGCTAACCTAAGCTTTTGAGTTGACCGAGCACTGTGATTTTTTTGAGGTAACAAGATGCAAGTTTCAGTTGAAACCACCCAGGGCCTTGGCCGCCGTCTCACGATTACTATCGCTGCAGACAGCATCGAAACCGCTGTAAAAAGCGAGCTGGTCAACGTGTCAAAAAAAGTACGTATCGACGGCTTCCGTAAAGGTAAAGTTCCGATGACCGTTGTTGCTCAGCGTTATGGCGCTTCTGTGCGTCAGGACGTGCTGGGCGAGCTGATGAGCCGTAACTTTATTGATGCGATCATTCAGGAAAAAATTAATCCAGCTGGCGCACCTAATTATATTCCAGGTGAATACAAGCTGGGTGAAGACTTCACTTACTCTGTAGAGTTTGAAGTTTACCCGGAAGTTGAGCTGCAAGGTCTTGAGTCTATCGAAGTTGAAAAACCGGTTGTAGACGTGACTGATGAAGACGTTGATACCATGCTGGACACCCTGCGTAAGCAGCAAGCCACTTGGAAAGACACTGATGCAGCTGCAACAGCAGAAGATCGTGTGACCATCGACTTTACTGGTTCTGTAGACGGTGAAGTTTTCGAAGGCGGTAAAGCGACTGACTTCGTACTGGCAATGGGCCAGGGTCGTATGATCCCAGGTTTTGAAGATGGCGTTGTTGGCCACAAAGCGGGCGAAGAGTTTGTCGTGGAAGTGACCTTCCCGGAAGACTACCATGCTGAAAACCTGAAAGGTAAAGCGGCTAAGTTCGATATCGTTCTGAAGAAAGTTGAAGAGCGTGAACTGCCAGAATTTACCGAAGAATTCATCAAACGTTTCGGCGTTGAAGATGGTTCTATCGCGGGTCTGCGTACCGAAGTTCGTAAAAATATGGAACGTGAGCTGAAAGGCGCAGTACGTAACCGTATTAAGTCTCAGGCTATCGACGGACTGGTTAACGCAAACAACATCGATGTTCCTGCGGCTCTCATTGACAGTGAAATCGATGTTCTGCGTCGTCAGGCTGCACAACGTTTTGGTGGCAACGAGAACCAGGCGCTGGAATTACCTCGTGAGCTGTTCGAAGAGCAAGCTAAACGTCGCGTAGTTGTTGGCCTGCTGCTGGGTGAAGTGATTCGTACCCAAGAGCTGAAAGCTGACGAAGACCGCGTTAAAGCGATGATCGAAGAAATGGCATCTGCTTACGAAGATCCTAAAGAAGTTATCGAGTTCTACGGTAAAAACAAAGAACTGATGGACAACATGCGTAATGTTGCTCTGGAAGAACAGGCTGTTGAAGCACTGCTTGAAAAAGCAAAAGTGACTGAGAAAGCGACCAACTTCAGTGCGTTGATGAACCAACCTCAGCAGGCTTAATGCACGTTTTTTAAACGTTAGCATTTAATTGTCTGTTACAAGGCCCGTCACCTTATCGTGGCGGGCTTTTTTTTACCATGAATGAAAGATAAAACCGATTATCAGGTTAGCGTATCGACAAAAGATTGTTATGCTTGAAATAGGGTAAAAGAATCCCCATAACTAAGTTCAAGTTTTATTAATCATTCCCTGACTGACTCCGTCAAAAAGTGGCGCAGGATCCATAGTCAATACCCTGTGGCTCAAGTAGAATCAGTACAGTTAGCTTAATTACACCAGGAGACGGTAATGTCATACAGTGGCGAAAAAAATCAGTCAGCACCCCACATGGCGCTGGTGCCGATGGTTGTTGAGCAGACATCCCGTGGTGAGCGTTCATACGATATTTACTCTCGTTTGCTCAAGGAGCGCGTGATTTTTCTGACCGGACAGGTAGAAGATCACATGGCTAACCTGATTGTGGCGCAAATGCTCTTTCTGGAAGCTGAAAACCCGGAAAAAGATATTTATCTGTACATTAACTCACCGGGTGGTGTAATTACTGCCGGGATGTCAATTTATGACACCATGAAATTTATTAAACCAGATGTCAGTACTATCTGTATGGGACAGGCTGCCTCTATGGGGGCTTTCCTGCTGACTGCTGGTGCTAAAGGTAAGCGTTTCTGCCTGCCGAATTCTCGTGTCATGATTCACCAGCCGCTGGGTGGTTACCAGGGGCAAGCAACAGATATTGAAATTCATGCCCGTGAAATACTGAAAATTAAGGCACGCATGAATGAATTGATGGCTGAGCATACCGGTCAGCCTATCGAAAAAATCGAGAAAGATACTGAGCGCGATCGTTTCTTGTCTGCCAGCGAGGCAGTAGAGTACGGTTTGGTTGACTCAATTCTTACTGAACGTATTTAATGCTACAAATAGTGAGCTGCCTATCTTACTGGTAGCGGCAGCTCGCGTTTAAGCCCCACCATTAGCTGGGCCCTGGAATGGCACTTGTGTTATCGGTGATAGCACAAAGAAACAGATAAGAGGTTTTACTGATGACAGATAAACGCAAAGACGGTTCAGGCAAACTGCTGTACTGCTCTTTTTGCGGCAAAAGCCAGCACGAAGTGCGCAAGTTAATTGCCGGGCCGTCAGTGTATATCTGCGATGAGTGTGTCGATTTATGTAACGACATCATCCGCGAAGAAATTAAAGAAATCGCACCACATCGCGAACGCAGCTCTCTACCGACACCGCATGAAATTCGTCATCATCTTGATGATTACGTGATTGGTCAGGAACAGGCTAAAAAAGTTCTGGCTGTTGCGGTATATAACCATTACAAACGCCTGCGTAATGGCGACAATGCGCAGGGTATTGAACTGGGTAAAAGTAACATTCTGCTGATCGGACCAACGGGAAGCGGCAAAACATTGCTGGCCGAAACCCTGGCACGCCTGCTGGATGTACCTTTCACTATGGCTGATGCAACGACGCTGACCGAAGCCGGTTACGTCGGTGAAGACGTCGAAAATATTATTCAGAAACTGTTGCAGAAATGTGATTACGATGTGCAGAAAGCACAACGTGGGATTGTCTATATCGATGAAATTGACAAAATTTCTCGTAAATCAGATAACCCTTCAATTACGCGTGACGTTTCGGGTGAGGGTGTACAGCAAGCGCTGTTGAAGCTTATCGAAGGAACGGTTGCTGCCGTACCTCCGCAAGGTGGCAGAAAACATCCACAGCAGGAGTTCTTGCAGGTTGATACCTCTAAGATCCTCTTTATCTGTGGTGGTGCTTTTGCCGGTCTTGATAAAGTGATTTCTAATCGTATTGAAACCGGTTCAGGTATTGGTTTTGGTGCGACAGTTAAAGCTAAATCAGAAAAAGCCAGCGAAGGGCAGTTACTGGGACAAGTTGAGCCGGAAGATTTGATTAAATTCGGATTAATTCCTGAGTTCATCGGTCGTCTGCCTGTTGTGGCAACGCTGAGTGAATTAAGCGAAGAAGCGTTAATTCAGATCCTTAAAGAGCCGAAGAATGCACTGACTAAACAGTATCAGGCATTGTTTAACCTTGAAGGTGTTGATCTTGAGTTCCGTGATGATGCGCTGAATGCTATCGCTAAAAAAGCCATGATCCGTAAAACCGGTGCGCGTGGTTTACGCTCTATTGTTGAAGGCGCTCTGCTGGATACGATGTATGACCTTCCTTCTCTGGATGATGTCGAAAAAGTGGTTGTTGATGAATCGGTTATATCCGGACAGTCGAAACCATTGCTGATTTACAGCAAGCCTGAAGCGCAACAAGCCTCCGGTGAGTAATTCATAAATTCGCCAGTCATTTAGCAATAAGTGGGAGATTTCATCTCCCACTTATTTTTCCTTAATACCTGCCGTTGAATGTGTAAGAATCATCCCCATATACTTATCTACTTAATTGGTGGGACGCATTATGCACATTACCACCTCATTACCTGGCGGAAATTAAACTAAGAGAGAGCTCTATGAATCCTGAGCGTTCTGAACGCATTGAAATCCCCGTCCTGCCGTTGCGCGATGTGGTGGTTTATCCGCACATGGTTATCCCACTGTTTGTCGGGCGTGAAAAATCCATTCGCTGCCTGGAATCAGCAATGGACCATGATAAAAAAATCATGCTGGTGGCGCAGAAAGAGGCTTCGACGGATGAGCCTGGCGTTAACGACCTGTTCTCAGTGGGTACCGTTGCCTCTATTCTACAAATGCTTAAATTACCTGATGGTACGGTAAAAGTGCTGGTAGAAGGTTTACAGCGTGCACGTATCACAGCCCTTTCTGATAATGGCGAACACTTTTCAGCTCAGGCTGAATACCTGAACTCGCCAGCTATTGAAGAGCGCGAGCAGGAAGTACTGGTGCGCACTGCTATTAATCAGTTTGAAGGCTACATCAAACTGAACAAAAAAATTCCTCCTGAGGTTCTGACGTCGCTGAACAGCATCGACGATCCTGAACGTCTGGCTGACACCATCGCAGCCCATATGCCGTTGAAACTTTCTGACAAACAATCCGTGCTGGAGATGTCAGATATCAATGAGCGTCTGGAATATTTGATGGCGATGATGGAATCTGAAATCGACCTGTTACAGGTTGAAAAACGGATCCGTAATCGTGTTAAAAAGCAGATGGAAAAAAGTCAGCGTGAGTACTATCTGAACGAGCAAATGAAAGCGATTCAGAAAGAACTCGGCGAAATGGATGATGCTCCGGACGAGAACGAAGCGCTAAAACGCAAAATCGATGCGGCAAAAATGCCCAAAGAAGCGCGTGAAAAAGCTGAAGCAGAGCTGCAAAAACTTAAAATGATGTCGCCAATGTCTGCGGAAGCTACCGTAGTGCGTGGCTACATTGACTGGATGGTGCAGGTTCCATGGAACGCGCGCAGTAAGGTGAAAAAAGACCTGCGTCAGGCGCAGGAAGTGCTTGATACTGACCATTATGGCCTTGAGCGCGTTAAAGACCGTATTCTGGAGTACCTCGCGGTTCAGACGCGTGTCAGCAAGCTCAAAGGACCTATCCTGTGTCTGGTTGGGCCTCCTGGTGTGGGTAAAACCTCATTGGGTCAGTCTATCGCGAAAGCGACGGGCCGTAAGTATATACGTATGGCCTTAGGTGGAGTACGTGACGAAGCGGAAATCCGCGGTCACCGTCGGACTTATATTGGTTCAATGCCGGGTAAATTGATTCAGAAAATGGCAAAAGTCGGTGTACGTAACCCACTTTTCCTGTTGGATGAGATCGATAAAATGTCTTCGGATATGCGTGGCGATCCGGCCTCAGCCCTGTTGGAAGTACTTGATCCAGAGCAGAACGTAGCATTCAACGATCACTACCTTGAAGTGGATTATGACTTGAGCGATGTGATGTTTGTTGCCACATCTAACTCAATGAATATTCCTGCGCCACTGCTGGATCGTATGGAAGTCATTCGTCTGTCGGGATATACCGAAGACGAAAAACTGAATATTGCTAAACAGCACTTACTGTCGAAGCAGATAGAACGCAATGCCTTGAAAAAAGGCGAGCTGAAAGTTGAAGACAGCGCATTGATTGGCATTATTCGTTATTACACGCGTGAAGCGGGTGTGCGTAGCCTTGAGCGTGAAATTTCTAAACTGTGCCGTAAAGCAGTCAAACAACTCCTGCTTGATAGCACGCTGAAGCACATTGAAATCAATGGCGATAACCTGAAGGACTATCTCGGGGTGCAGCGCTTTGATTATGGTCGTGCTGACAGTGAAAACCGCGTTGGCCAGGTTACTGGTCTGGCATGGACAGAAGTCGGTGGTGACCTGCTGACTATCGAAACAGCCTGTGTGCCTGGTAAAGGTAAACTCACTTATACCGGTTCACTGGGTGAAGTGATGCAGGAATCCATCCAGGCAGCGCTGACTGTGGTACGTGCTCGTGCAGAAAAACTGGGTATTAACAGCGATTTCTACGAGAAACGTGATATTCACGTTCACGTACCAGAAGGGGCGACTCCGAAAGATGGTCCAAGTGCTGGTATCGCAATGTGTACTGCGCTGGTTTCTTGTCTGACAGGTAATCCGGTACGTGCTGATGTCGCCATGACGGGCGAAATCACTCTACGTGGTCAAGTTCTGCCGATTGGTGGACTGAAAGAGAAGTTACTGGCAGCTCACCGCGGTGGGATCAAAACTGTTCTGATCCCTGACGATAACAAACGTGACCTGGAAGAGATTCCTGCCAATGTTATCGCCGACCTGGTGATTCATCCGGTGAAACGTATCGAAGAAGTTCTGACCCTTGCTTTACAGAATTCTCCGTACGGTATGCAGGTTGTTACTGAGAAATAGTGACTTGCAGCAAAAATAGTCAATAAAATAGGAGCTGGTAAGTAGATTGTCACTTGCCAGCTTTTTTTTGTGCCGTTAAGTTAGATAGCTGCCTTACCTTACTATTGTTGTAAGGGAATGGCATGGATGCTATAAACTGCAAAGCGGTCGCACTTTACAAGGACTGTGCGATATACATGAGAAATAGGGGAAGATTAAAGTGAATAAATCTCAACTGGTCGATCAAATTGCTGCAGGTGCTGATATTTCTAAAGCAGCGGCAGGACGTGCTTTAGATGCTGTGATTGCTGCTGTGACTGAGTCACTTCAGGCTGGTGAAGACGTAGCATTGGTTGGTTTCGGAACCTTTGCCGTCAAAGAACGTGCTGCTCGTACCGGCCGTAACCCACAAACAGGTAAAGAGATAACCATTGCTGCAGCAAAAGTCCCGAGCTTCCGTGCGGGTAAAGTGTTGAAAGACGCGGTTAACTAAGTTATCCGTCTTATCTATCCTCAATCATTCGGCTGAGTAACGATAGTCACACTTGTTCAGCTTGAGTATGGCGGATATGAGCGGGAAAAACATCTCGGTATTGCTCTGGCACATCAATGATGTGCCTTTTTTGTTATCCTGAGTGGATTTTTACTTGCGATTGATGATTTGAAACGCGTTTCTTGTCACAATAGGTTTTTGCGCGCAGCATCATGGCAGATCTCGTCGGCATTGATGCTAGTTTAGCGCCTGCGCAAGCTTACTCATCTTATTACAGCGGAGTGTTGTTACACCATGATGGACAATTTACGTGCGGCGGCCAATCACCTCGCGCTCAAGATAATTTTGGGATTGATTATCGTGTCATTCGTATTGACTGGCGTCGGTGGCTACGTGAGCGGTAACAATAACTATGCCGCAGAAGTTAACGGCCAGGAAATTGGTCGTGGCCAGTTTGAAAATGCGGTAGTCAATGAGCGTAATCGCCAGCAACAACAGATGGGAGAACGTTTCTCTGAACTGGCTGCTAATGATGGTTATATGCAAGCGCTGCGCAGTCAGGTACTGAACCAGATGATCGATGAGGCACTGCTTGATCAGTATGCCAAAACGCTGGGACTGAGTATCAGTGATGAGCAGATCAAACAGGCCATTTTTAAACAGCCTGCTTTCCAGAATGACGGCAAATTCGATAATGCTCGTTACACCTCAATTATTCGTAATATGGGGCTGACCCCGGAACAATATGCCCAGGCATTGCGTAATCAACTGATAACCGAGCAACTGGTGACAGCCATTGTCGGTACTGATTTTGTGCTTACCGGCGAAATGGATGAGCTGATAGGACTTATCTCGCAACAACGTGTTGTCCGTGAAGCGACCATTAATGTTGATGCCTTAGCAGCCAAACAAACTGCGAGCGAGCAGGAAGTTAGCGAATTCTACGAGCGTAACAAAAATAACTATATTGCTCCTGAGCAATTTAAAGTCAGCTACATCCTGCTGGATGCGGCGACATTTAAAGAAACGGCCAGTGATGCAGATATTCAGGCCTACTACGATCAGCATATTGAGTCTTTCACCCAGCCTCAGCGTGACCGCTACAGCATTATTCAGACGAAAACAGAAGCAGAGGCACAAGCCATTCTGGATGAGCTGAAAAAAGGTGCGGATTTCGCCGCTCTGGCGAAAGAAAAGTCGGCTGATATCATCTCTGCCCGTAATGGCGGTGATATGGGATGGCTGGAAGCTTCAACCACGCCTGACGAGCTGAAAAATGCTGGTCTTCGTGAGAAAGGGCAGTTATCCGGCGTGATTAAGTCCTCTGTCGGTTTCCTGGTGGCACGTCTTGATGATATCCAGCCAGCACAAGTCAAACCGCTGTCAGAAGTTCGCAATGATATTGTTTCCAAGGTTGAGCAAGAAAAAGCACTTGATGCCTATTATGCCCTGCAGCAGCAAGTGAGTGATGCAGCAAGTAATGACAATGAGTCACTGGGCAGTGCTGAAAAAGTTGCTGGCGTTAAGGCTGTCGAAACCGAGTGGTTTGGTCACGATAATCTGCCAGAAGCACTGAACTTTAAGCCTGTTGCCGATATGATTTTTAACGGCGGATTAGTCGGTCAGAGCGGAGCGCCTGGCAGTAACTCGGATATCATTACCGTTGATGGTGACCGGGCATTTGTCCTGCGTATTTCAGCTCACACTCCACAGAGCATCAAACCTCTGAATGAAGTGCAAGAGCAGGTTACTGAGCAAGTTAAACAGCAAAAAGCAGAGCGTGTAGCGAAACTTGACGCGGATAAACTGCTGGCTGAGCTGAAAAAGGGCAATGGCGATGCAGCGATGAAAGCTGCTAACCTCAGCTTTGGCGAGCCGCAAACTCTGAGTCGTGGTTCTCAAGGCCCGATTAGTCAGGCTGCCTTTGCCCTGGCTCTGCCTGCGGCTGATAAACCAAGCTATGGCGTGGCAAATGACAGTAATGGCAATGTCGTATTACTGGCACTGGATGAAGTGAAAGCGGGAACCGTTCCGGAAGCACAGAAAAAGGCGATGGAGCAGGGGATCACTCAGAATAACGCTCAGATAGCGTTTGAAGCTTTAATGTCCAGCCTGCGTCAGCAAGCGAAAATTAAAATGGGTGAGTCTCTGGAACAGCAGTAATTAATTCCATAGCACACCGCACGTTTCTGTAACGTGATGCAAAAACAAAAGGCCGCTTTCGCGGCCTTTTCCACATTTAAAGGATGAGGTTTGTTCCATTGATATAGGGCTTGTAGGGTGATTCAGCTGTCTACATACAAGGAGGAACAGCATGAACACCGGCATCAAAAAAATACTTTCAACTTTTATTCTGGCAAGCTGGATAAGTACGTTTACCGCCCATGCAGGACAGGAGCGTAGTCCTGAACCTTCAGCCCAGACAGAAAAAGCGGCTAAACCCGCTACTGATAAACCCACAGATACAGGCGCTTATGGTGTCGATATTAATACTGCCTCTGCTGAAGAATTAGCGGAAGCAATGAACGGAGTCGGCATCAAAAAAGCACAAGCCATTGTGAAGTACCGACAAGAGTTTGGTCCTTTTAAAAGCATCGAGAATATAACAGATGTACCTGGTATAGGTGCCTCATTGCTGGAACGTAACCGCAGTCGCATAAAATCGTGAAATTGATAGATTTTGTTTCTATCTGAGATTAAAAATTTGCTAGGTTAATTGTAAGGTCATACCAGTGTAACGGTATGGCCTTACAGGCGTGATGAAGTTTTGATAAAAGTCAAACAAGGGTAACGGTATGATGAAGACGATTATTAAAGTCAGAGGCTATCATTTAGATGTCTATCAGCATGTAAATAATGCGCGTTATCTGGAGTTTCTGGAAGAGGCTCGCTGGGAAGGTCTGGAAAACACCGCCTTTTTTCAATGGATCACTGAAAATAACATTGCCTTCATCGTGGTGAATATCAATATTAATTATCGCAGTGCTGCCGTCCTGGGCGACGTATTATGTATCACCAGTCAGTTACAGCAACTGAACAGAAAAAGCGGCGTACTTCAGCAAAGTGTTACGCTGGATCCTGACGGAAAAATAGTGGCTGACGCTTTAATCACTTTTGTCTGTATTGATTTAAACACCAAACAGGTTTTGCCGATTGAGGGTGAACTCAGTACCCGACTGGAAGAGCTGACAAGTTGATGCGCCAGAGGAGGGTGTCATCTGGCGTTTTAGCGATTAACGCAAACCGGTTTTTTCTTTCATAGAAGCCATGACGGCGGTTCTGTCGGCCAGATAGTGATTAAGGCCGTTTGCTCGCAGATTGCAGGCGGCACATTCACCACAACCTTCCCCCTGAATACCGTTATAGCAGGTCAGGGTTTCATAACGAATCAGGTCCAGCTGTTGCCAGTAGTCAGCCAGGGCCCAAGTCTCGGCTTTATCCAGCCACATTAACGGGGTTTCAAAACGGATATTCCGCGCCAGACCTAAATTAACCGCTTGATTGAGGGATTTAACAAATTCATCTCTACAGTCCGGGTAACCAGAGAAATCCGTTTCACATACGCCGGTAATCAACGACTCAGCCTCTACCTGCCAGGCATAAATAGCTGCCAGGGTCAGAAACAGAATATTACGTCCCGGGACAAAGGTATTGGGAATACCTTGCTCATCAGGGCGATAGTTCGGAACCGGAATATTGTCACGCGTCAGGCTACTGACGGCCAGTGAGTTCAGCATGGTGGCATCCAGCACTTTATGCGCGCAGGCTCCTAGCTTGCGAGCAAGCTTCTGCGCCACTTCAATTTCAGCCCGATGTCGCTGGCCATAATCAAAGGTCACACAGTGTACCTCGTCATACTGTTGCAAGGCCTGAATAAGACAGGTCGTTGAGTCCTGCCCACCACTGAAGACGACTACGGTACGTTTCATTGAAATTCCATCGCTGATAATCACTGAGTATAAGTCGGGTATGGTAACTTCCCTGCAACAGGGAAGCCAGCCTGGTGTTGGTAGCGGGATGGTGACTTCACGGTGAAATAGAAATGCCCTGCTATGTTTAAGGTAAGGTACTGAATACTCCGGCAGGCGGTGAAGTTTTTCTTAAATATAACCTATCAGGTGTTTTTAAATTGACTAAAAATCACCTATTAGGTTATTTTCAGTGTAAGGACAGCAGGTGGACATGGAATGGAAAAGAAAACACCTCATACCAGGCTCAATGTAGTTAAGGAGCTTGTCGAGCAGGACAAAATTAGGATGACGATGTCTGCGACTGATGGAGCTGATGAGCCAGGACTTGATTTTGATAATGTGAAGCAAGTGGTTTTAGCTTTAACAAGTGCGGACTTCTACAAAAGCATGACAACTTATCAGTAATCATACAGTTTGGCAGGATGTTTACCGACCTGTCTTAACTGACTGTCGGGTGTATCTAAAACTTACAGTCAGCGATGATGTCGTCGTTGTCTCGTTTAAGGAGAGATAAGATGAAATGTCCAGTGTGTGCCGGTGCAGAACTTGTAGCGGGAACAAGACATGTTCCTTTTACCTTCAAAGAGCAGAAAACTTTCTTTTCAATCACTGGTGACCATTGCCCAGCGTGCGGCGAAGTGGTGATGGCGCGAGATGAGGTTAATCGTGTACAAGGACTGATGAATGAATTTAAAGCGAAGATTAACGCGAAATTTGTTGATCCTGTATTTATCATAAACGTGCGCAAAAAACTGAAACTTACGCAAAAAGAAGCGGCAGAAGTATTCGGTGGCGGTACGAATGCTTTCTCTCGTTATGAGAAAGGCAGTTCTCAGCCTCATCCATCGACGGTGAAACTACTTCAAGTGTTAGACCGACATCCTGAGTTACTTAATGAGATTTACATACGAGTACCTAAAAAAAGAGTACCACGTGGCTCCGTTGACGTTGAGCTAATTCTGAGCTGAGGAATTATCTATGACCACCTTTTATCAACTTACAGCCACCAGCCTGCGAGGCGAGCCTGTCTCTATGGCTGACTATGCAGGCAAGCTGGTGCTGGTGGTCAATACCGCCAGCCATTGTGGCTTTACGCCGCAGTACGCAGGCCTTGAAACGCTCTACAAAAAATATGCCGCTCAGGGGCTGGTGGTGCTGGGCTTCCCCTGCAACCAGTTCGGTAAGCAGGAACCTGGCGGAACCGATGACATTGCGCAGACCTGCCATATCAACTACGGTGTCAGTTTCCCGATGTTCGAGAAAGTGGCGGTCAACGGTTCTGCATCACATCCGGTATTCCGTTATTTGAAAAAAGAATTACCTGGTCTGCTGGGTGGACGAGTCATGTGGAATTTCACTAAGTTTCTGATTGGACGCGACGGTAAACCGCTCAAGCGCTTTGCCCCCTTCACCACTCCGGAGAAAATGGAAGCCAGAATTCTTGCGGCACTTGAAATCTAGGAGGCAAGATCTTCAGGCACTCTCTGGCGGCGGCAACCAGACATCGGCAAAATCAAACCAGCCCCAGGTATTTAATTTCACGCCACGTACACCGGGCGGGGCGCTGATCTGATAGCGATAATTAAACAGGGGGGTGATCACAGCATTCTCCATCAGCGTATGAAACAGGGCTTTCAGGTCATCAATGCGCTGTAACTCGCTGGCTGAACACTGGATTTTATCGAGACTGGCTTGCAAGCCCGCATACTGGCTGGCGTTAAATAATGCGGGCCACAGCTTATCCACCCGCAACCATTGCTCAAGGGTATATTCCGGCTCTTCACCAATCAGCCTGTCACCCATAATCAAATCCGCCTCTTCCAGCCTCTGGCAGTGACGCCAGTTTTTAGCATCATGAAAGATTATCTTCAGCTCGCAGCCGCGTGCGGCGAGGTGGTGTTTTAGCTGCCGGGCCATTGCATGAAGTTCCACCGGCAGGTGATAAATGAGCGTTAGCGCTTTTGGTAGCTCGACCGCGCCTTGTTGTTCCCACTCAGGTGTTTGCCAGCCCGGCAACATACCGGTATTTGGCGTAATCAAGGTGCTATCGAAGGGTAAAGTGGCGATCGTTTCAGGTTCACGAACCATTTGCATCAGCGTTCGGGCTTGTTCCAGGGTCAGTTTTCCCTGCTGTTTAATGCTCAGATAGCAAAAACCCAGACTAATTTTGCTCGTTATCGGACGTAAGTCCGTCAGTTGCTCTTGCTGGCCAATAGCAATTTGCACCGGATGCAGACACCCTGTTCTGGCGGAATCATTAAACAGTTGCGGCGTTATCCAGAGTTCCACCGCTTGCAGCAGCGGATGGCGCAGGTGGTAGTACTCAAAGCTTTCCAGCCTGACCAGATTATCTTTAAAGCTGACAATACGAAAAGGCCCGCATCCCACATCAGGATGAAGCGGATGGGCAACACGGCTGCAGTAACTGGCAAGACGGTGTGCCAGCCAGTAATCCGGCCCGGAGAGCATAAAACGCAGACACCCTGCATGGGGGAGCTCAATCGCTTTAACGCTGGAAAACAGCGGTTTTAACTCGGGAAGTTGCAGCAGGCTCTGTAGTTGCTGTTGTAACTGAGCGGTATCCAGCGGTTCACCGTTATGCCAGTAAAGCGTCGGATGAATAAAAAAGTCCCAGCATAAGCCATCATCAGAAACTTGCCAGTGATGGGACAAATCAGGCTGGGGGAGGGCATGTTCCCGGGTAAAACGCGTTAAACCAGAAAATATCTGCCGGCTCAGATGCTGCTCAGCGCGTCCAGCTAAAAAACCGGGTCGAATTGGCTCCAGCGGCCGATAGTAGGGGATCCTCAGGGTTGGCACATTATTTTGCCACTGGCCACCAAGAAAAGGCTGGAGCAGATGACGAAGCTGATCCGGGGCTATCTTTGCCAAATCCAGTGCGTTCTGATGCAGGCCTTTATTTAGCACTTGCTCCATCAGCTCTGTACGTACGTTCTCGGGTGTACGCCTAAAAATGAGCTGCCCGCGTTTCCCTCTGCCAGATTGAGCCTGCCATTGTAACCAGCCCAAATCGCTAAGCTGACCCAGCAGAGTACGTATATGACGCTCGCTGCAGAAGCAGCGTGCTGCTAGTTCAGCGACAGTCACCTGCTGTGTTTCTCCGACTGAAGGTTGCCACAGACGCTGAAACTGATTGAGCTTGTTAAGGATACGCATAAGAAACCCGGAACATTTTTTTTTAAGTATTCACTATTAGTTCCGTATATACCAGGCGATACTTTTAATGTCACTTCCCCACACTGGAGTAAACATGGTTCGTCTGGCTGCATTTGATATGGATGGCACACTTTTGATGCCCAATCATCATCTTGGTGATGATACTCTCACCGCCCTGGAGCGTCTGCGTGATGAGCGTCAGGTGACTCTGGTCTTTGCTACCGGACGCCATGTACTCGAAATGCGGCATGTGCTTGATGCCTTTAATCTGGATGCGTATCTGATTACCGGAAATGGCACGCGTATTCATGGCCGTGATGGGGAACTCATGCACGGGAGCGATCTTCCTGCTGAAGTCGCAGAGCGGGTTATTCACCGGGAATGGAATACTTCAGCGAGCATGCATGTTTTCAATGACCGCGGCTGGTTTACCGAGCAAGTTACCCCAGAACTGCTGGCGGCCCATGTCTTCAGTGGCTTTAAACCCCAGGATACCGACTTGCGCAGTATTCCACTCAATGAAGTCACCAAAGTCGTTTTCTGCGGGACTTATGAAAGCCTGTGTGATTTATCTGTTGAGCTGGCTGCGGTGTTAGGTGATAGCGCTACTCTCTGTTTCTCGGCGGCCGAATGCCTTGAAGTGCTGCCTCTGGGCGCGAACAAAGGGGCTGCCCTGGATAAGCTCAGTAGTCATCTTGATATTAAGATGCAGGAATGTATGGCCTTTGGTGATGCCATGAATGACCGGGAAATGCTTGCCTCAGTGGGGCGAGGCCTGGTTATGGGCAATGCCATGCCACAACTGAAAACCGATTTACCCCATCTGACTGTCATCGGCCACTGCGCTGATCAGGCGGTGGCGCAGTATTTAACCTCTTGGCTGGACACATCACATCTCACCGATTCCCCAGAATATTGAGACCTTCCAGCGCCGGGCTATATGCCCGGTTTTTTTCACTCATCCTCCTGGTGACCCATCAGAGTTTCCAGTACAAAGTCAGCTCGTTCCTTCACCCCAGTCTTTGGTAACAGCAATACCTCGTAGCCCAAGGCAGGATATGTTTGCTGTAGTCGCTCGAATTCAACCCGTGCCGCGTCCAAATCATGGCGGCGCTCCGTATCCTGGACGTAGATTTCAGGCCAGGGTGGCGTCAGAAAAACTTTGGGATGGTAGCGATAGTTTTCACTGAGGACTGACAGTTGTGCTTCGCCTGTTAAGGCTTCAAGAGCAGCACTAACATCAATTAATCCACGGTCAAAAAACACCCATTTATGGCTGTTAGCAGGGGCCTTGAGATAGTCGTCCTGTGACATCTCAATCGCCCTGTGTAAGAAACATGCCATATCAACCCAAGGCACTGCCCGGCCACCGGTGAGCACCTCTTCCTGAATAATGCGCCGTCCGGGTTCAGTGAATACGGTATAGCCGCGTCGTTCCAGCTCTGCGAGTAAAGTGCTTTTACCACCACCGGAACAGCCGGAAATGATAACGAATGGATTCATCAGTTTTATCCTTGTCTGGTGAAAATTAACCTGTGGGTTATTCTCTTTATTTCAGATTTCGTAAAGCGCGCTGGCATATCCGCCGGGTCGCATCAGCCGGTGTATCTTCAAGCCATTGCATGCAAAGCTGGCTTACCCAGACAGGCTGGTCTTTTGCGGCATCGTTGAGCCAGTTTGCGACGGAGTCCTGGACATAGACTGAAGGATCGGCGCGTAAGGGTGTCAGGGTACTGTTTAAACTCGGCAATATGGCTGCACCAGACACCGCGCGGGCGTATAGCCTCACTGGCGAAACGACGTATTCTCTCAGAAGGTGAGCGTGTCAAGGCGGTCAGATAAGTGATGGTGACGGTCAAATCTTGCACCAGATGCGGGCGTACCGCCATCCAGGCCCATTCACGGACGCCAAAATGTTCGTCATCCGCCAGAGGCTGAATCAAGTCTAATCGTGCCTGAAGAGTCAGCCCAGTTTGCGCCCCAATCATAAAACATGCCCAGCCACGAACGGTATCTGAATCATGTGTACGGCATTGATTAAGACCCTCAGCCCCTGACTCATTGAGTAACAGAATACCCATAGCCTGCATTCGCTTAAGAATGCTCAACTGGCAAGCTGCTCTGGCTGCGGCCACTACGGATTCTGATAGCCCGGGAAAAACGGCCTGTAATAGTTGAGTCTGATCGAGTGCCAGCCCTTCGGTCAGTGTGGCACTGGGGATAAGGCCTTGTGATAAGGCGTGCAGAATATCGGGCGGAATATCCGCGGTACGACTGAAGCCTTTACGTGGCATGAGCTGGCTCATTGGGGGAGTTCCTTTTCCGAGTGAATCAGGCCGGTCGATACCTTATTCAACAGCATCGCCAGCTGTTCACGTTCGGTCCTGGACAGGTGGCCAAAAAGACTGGCAATCCAGGTGCTGTGACTATCAAAAACCTGTTTCGCTGTTTGTCTGCCTTTGTCGGTGAGCTGGATGCGAATCGCGCGGCGATCGTGCTCTGCTGGCAGGCGTTCGATTAACGCTTCACGTTCAAGACCGTCGAGGAGTCCTGTTACGGTCGCTCGGGTTACACCTGCTCGTTCAGCCAGTTCATTGGGGGCTAGCGCTTCGCCGACACTATCGAGCAGAAATAACATCACGAAACGCCCCTCGGATAATCCCTGCGGTGCCAGTAATCTGGCGCAGTCATTGTCAATATGTGAGGCCAGAGAGAGGGTTTGAAAGCACAGTTGAATGCCTTCTATATCAGGAAGCTGACGGCGCTGTGCTTCTTGCAGGAGTGCCTGGTATTTTTGTTCAAGGATCATATTTGATGGCTCCATATAATATGGTGCCTAACTATAATCAAATAAAAGAACTAATATCTACCAGATACTTTCAAAATGCGAGGTATCCCACATTATCATCGAATAATGTGGGATCGGGAGGATCGCTACTTTATCAGCTCACTGAGTTTATGCTGCCAGGGTTGTAAGCTACCGATATTTTCTTCAACCCATTGTGAGTTGTAGTAGGTATCCAGATAACGTTCACCGCTATCGCAGAGCAGAGTGACAATCGAACCGCTACGCCCTTCGGCATGCATTTTCGCAGCGAGCTGAAGTACGCCCCACATATTGGTTCCAGTAGACGCGCCCACTTTACGTCCCAGTAATGTCTCCAGCCATTGCATGGTTGCGACACTGGCACCATCCGGAACGCGCATCATGTCATCAATGACATCCGGAATAAAAGAGGGCTCGCAACGTGGCCGACCAATACCTTCTATCTTGCTGCCTGTCGGGCTGGTGAGCCCACAGTCTCGTTGCAGCCAGTAGTCCATAAAGACTGAATGTTGTGGATCAACCACCAGTAATTTAGTTTTATATCCCTGATAACGTATATAGCGCCCCAGTGTTGCTGAACTCCCCCCGGTACCGGCACTCATAACGATATAATCCGGGATAGGATGGGGTTCATGGGTCATTTGGCGGAAAATACTGTCCGCGATATTGTTATTACCCCGCCAGTCGGTTGCACGCTCGGCATAGGTAAACTGATCCATATAATGCCCGTTCAGCTCGCGGGCGAGTTTTTCCGAGGCGGCATAGATTTCAGCGGGATGATCGACAAAATGACATTGACCGCCATAGAAAGCGATTTGTTCTATTTTTCGTCTGGCAGTACAGGCGGGCATCACGGCAATAAACGGCAGCCCTAACAGTCGGGCAAAATAGGCTTCTGATACGGCTGTTGAGCCTGAAGAAGCCTCAATAATGGTTGTCCCTTCTTTTATCCAGCCGTTACACAGGCCGTAGAGGAATAAAGAGCGTGCCAGACGGTGTTTCAGGCTACCGGTCGGATGGGTGCTCTCGTCTTTTAAATAGAGCTGAATTCCCGGAAATGCCGGTAAAGCAAAACGAATTAAATGGGTATCTGCCGAACGTTGATAATCGGCATTAATTTCGCTGATAGCGTTGTTAACCCAGGCATTGGTCATAGCACATTCTCTTTTAGCAATTTGTGCGTAGAATAACGTAAAATAAAGATAAAAAAGTTGCTAATTTTCCTTCAAATAGCTCTCATAGTAGAAAATTATTCTCTTTGGATAGGGTATGATAGATAAAATAGATCGTCAGCTGCTCGCACTACTACAAGATGACTGTACGCTCTCTTTGCAGACCCTGGCCGATGCCGTTAATCTGACCACCACGCCTTGCTGGAAACGCTTAAAACGCCTGGAAGATGACGGTTATATTCGCGGCAAAGTCGCCTTACTTGATCCGGAAAAACTAGGACTGGCACTGACCGCTTTTGTGCTGATTAAAACCCAGCAACACAGCCGTGAATGGTACAGTCAGTTTGTCTCTGTCGTCGAAGCTATGCCTGAGGTTTTAGGGTTCTGGCGTATGGCCGGTGAGTATGACTACCTGATACAAGTTCAGGTGGCTGATATGAAACGTTATGATGAGTTCTATAAACGGCTCGTTAATGGCATACCGGGACTCAGCGATGTGACGTCGAGTTTTGCCATGGAACAGATAAAATATACTACTGCATTGCCGCTTGCGTAATGTACTTTCAAGCAGTGCCGGGGCGCGGCTGCTGCAACTCAGGATGTAAACTTCGTGCGATTATTTGCTCAATTAAGCTGGTATTTTACTCGCGAGTGGCGACGCTATCTCGGAGCGGTATCATTATTGATAATCATTGCAGCGCTACAGCTGTTCCCGCCTAAACTGGTGGGCGTGATTATTGACGGTGTTCATCAGCAAACCCTGACATCGTCAGAAATTCTTATGTGGATTGGCGTTATCCTGGCGATTGCCGTTACCGTCTATCTGCTGCGTTATGTCTGGCGCGTTCTGCTGTTTGGGGCATCCTATCAGTTAGCGATTGAGCTACGCGAAGACTATTACCAGAAACTGAGCCGACATCACCCAGAGTTCTATCAGCGTTATCGTACCGGAGACTTGATTGCGCGAGCCACCAACGATGTGGACAGAGTGGTATTTGCGGCAGGAGAGGGCGTACTGACGCTGGTTGACTCCCTGGTGATGGGGCTTGCGGTATTGATTGTTATGTCGACCCAGATAAGTTTCCCGCTGACTCTACTGGCGCTGTTACCCATGCCGATTATGGCATTGGTGATTAAGCGTGATGGTGCCCGTTTGCATGAACGCTTTAAAGTGGCTCAGGCGGCTTTTTCAGTCCTTAATAACCGCACCCAGGAAAGTATGACCAGTATCCGGATGATCAAGGCATTCGGGCTTGAAGACAGACAGTCATCATTATTTTCTGAAGAGGCCGAAGATGCGGGCGCGAAAAATATGCACGTAGCGCGCGTTGACGCCCGTTTTAACCCGACTATCTATGTTGCTATCGGTGTTGCCAATTTCCTGGCAATTGGCGGTGGTAGCTGGATGGTAGTTGAAGGGCAGTTAACTCTTGGGCAGTTAACCAGTTTTATGATGTATCTCGGATTAATGATTTGGCCGATGCTGGCGCTGGCGTGGATGTTTAACATCGTTGAACGTGGCAGCGCAGCCTACAGCCGTATTCGTTCCCTGCTTGATGAAAAACCTCAGGTGATCGATGGTACTCAGCCGGTTCCTGACGGGCGTGCCAGCCTTGATATTAACGTGAATCGCTTTTGTTATCCGCAAACCGAACAAGGGGTGCTGGAGAAGGTCTCTCTGGTCCTGAAACCGGGCGAAATGCTTGGATTGTGTGGTCCTACGGGAAGCGGGAAAAGTACCTTGCTGGCATTGATTCAGCGCCACTTCGATGTGGACGAGGGGGAGATCCGCTATCACGATATTCCCCTGAAGCAGCTGACTCTCGACAGCTGGCGAAGCCGACTAGCTGTAGTAAATCAGACGCCGTTCCTCTTTTCCGACACTGTGGCCAGTAATATTGCCTTAGGTCACCCGACCGCTACCCGGCAACAAATAGAAGAGGCTGCTCGTCTGGCCTGCGTTCATGACGATATTCTGCGTCTGCCTCAGGGTTATGAAACCGAAGTCGGGGAACGCGGCGTAATGCTCTCGGGTGGTCAGAAACAACGTATTTCTATTGCGCGAGCTTTGTTACTGGATGCTGAGATTTTGATCCTCGACGATGCGCTTTCTGCCGTTGACGGGCGTACTGAGCATGAAATTCTGGCTAATTTGCGCCAGTGGGGTGAACAACGCACCGTAATCATCAGTGCGCATCGGCTCTCTGCTCTGACCGAGGCCAGTGAAGTTCTGGTGCTACAGCATGGTAATGTCAGCCAGCGCGGCACCCATGATGAATTAGTCGCAGAAACGGGCTGGTACCGGGATATGTATCGTTATCAGCAATTGGAAGCGGCGCTGGATGATTATCAGCAGCCAGCAAGAAGCCAGGGAGAGAGCAATGCGTAAGCTACAATGGCCAACGATTAAACGTCTCCTTGCCTATGGTCTGCCCTGGCGTAAGCCATTGTCGTGGGCGATGATCATCATGTGGATTGCCGCCGCGGCAGAAGTCACAGGTCCGGTATTAGTCAGTTATTTTATTGATAACCTGGTAGCAAAGAACCGCCTGCCGCTTGGCCTGGTAGCCGGGCTGGCGACGGCTTATCTGCTGTTAGTCGGGCTGGCAGCATTGCTGAATTACTATCAGGCACTGCTATTTAATACCGCAGCCGTCGGAGTCGTACAAAAACTGCGTAGTGATGTGATGGATGCAGCGCTGCGCCAGCCGTTGAGCGCATTTGATACTCAGCCGGTCGGCCAGATTATCTCGCGTATTACCAATGACACAGAGGTGATACGCGATCTGTATATTACGGTCGTCTCTACCGTGTTACGCAGTATTGCGTTGATCAGTGTCATGCTGGTGGCGATGTTCAGTCTTGACTGGCGAATGGCATTAGTCGCTATCACGATGTTCCCGGCTGTATTTACGGTGATGTTTATTTATCAGCGCTATAGCACGCCGATTGTACGGCGGGTTCGTGGCTATCTGGCGGATATCAACAATGGCTTCAATGAAATCATCAATGGGATGGCGATTATTCAGCAGTTTCGCCAGCAGGCCCGTTTTGGTGAACGCATGGGGCAGTCAAGCCGCTCGCATTATCTGGCGCGTATGCAAACCTTGCGGCTGGATGGCTGGTTACTCCGTCCATTATTGAGCCTGTTTGCCGCGATGATCCTCTGCGGTCTGTTGCTGCTATTTGGTTTCAGCGAACCGGGCATGATTGAAGTCGGGGTGCTGTATGCCTTTATCAACTATCTGAGTCGGCTAAATGAACCCTTAATTGAACTGACCACTCAGCAGTCCATTTTGCAGCAGGCGGTGGTAGCCGGAGAGCGCGTATTCGAACTGATGGATGGTAAACGTCAGGACTATGGGCACGATAGCCGCCCTCTGGAAAGCGGAAGTATCGCGATAAATCATCTCTCTTTTGCTTATCGTGATGATAATAAAGTGCTGGACGATATCAGTATTGAGATCCCCTCTGGCAATTTTGTAGCGCTAGTGGGGCATACCGGGAGTGGTAAAAGCACCCTGGCGAATTTACTGATGGGCTATTACCCGTTAACTGCCGGAGAAATTTATCTTGATGGACGAGGGCTCAGTACTCTCAGCCACCAGGTTCTCCGCAGTGGTATTGCGATGGTGCAACAAGATCCGGTGGTTACGGCTGACTCTTTCTTTGTCAATGTAACCCTGGGACGGGATATCAGTGAAAGCCAGGTCTGGCAGGCGCTGGAAACGGTAAAGATGGCCGATTTCGCGCGTGCACTGCCTGAGGGCATTCATACCCGGCTTGGCGAGCAGGGAAATAATCTCTCTGTCGGACAAAAGCAATTACTGGCACTGGCTCGTGTGCTGGTGGATATTCCACGAATTCTTATTCTGGATGAAGCGACCGCCAATATTGACTCCGGAACCGAGCAGGCTATTCAGCAAGCACTTGCGGTGGTACGGAAAAAAACCACGCTCATCGTCATTGCTCATCGACTTTCGACTATCACTGATGCGGATACTATTTTGGTGCTTCATCGTGGTCAGGCAGTTGAACGTGGTACACACAGTCAGCTCCTGGCACAGCAGGGGCGTTACTGGCAGATGTATCAGCTTCAGTTAGCCGGTGAGGCATTAGTGGCGACCATTCAGGAAGATGCCGCCCTTGCTTAACATAAAAGAGACCCATTTTTAACGTTTTGCACCGGACTGGATATCAGGTAACGCATCATTGCACTGCAATGGTGCGTTTTTTTTAGCCCATACCCTTTTGCTTATCCATAAACGCCTTCCCGCGCTTCACGATCCCCATTTCTGCCACAAAAAAAACCGCTGATGAACTTTTGGCACGGGACTTGCTTTTAATAACTCCATACAGGTAATGACCTGATCTCAAGAGGAGAGGATCTATGAAGCTGGTTACTGTGGTTATCAAACCATTCAAACTCGAAGACGTACGTGAAGCGCTCTCTTTAATCGGCATTCAAGGGCTCACCGTAACTGAAGTCAAAGGTTTTGGACGTCAGAAGGGACATGCCGAGCTGTATCGTGGGGCTGAATATAATGTCAATTTTTTACCTAAGGTGAAGATTGAAGTGGCTATTACCGATGAGCAGCTCGATGAAGTGATTGACGTAATGAGTAAATCAGCCTGGACCGGAAAAATTGGTGACGGCAAGATTTTTGTGACTGAGTTGCAACGCGTAATCCGGATTCGTACCGGTGAAACAGATGAAGACGCCCTGTAATTAATTGACCGCAAACGGACGGAAAACATGAAAAGACTCACTTCATACTTGGTTTTTGGCGGTCTGGCTCTGATGCCTGCGCTGGCGATGGCTGCACCTGCTGCTGTGGTGGTTGCAGATAAAGCCGATAACGCTTTTCTGATGATTTGTACTGCGCTGGTCCTGTTTATGACTATTCCAGGACTGGCATTATTCTACGGCGGCCTGATTCGCGCTAAAAACGTCCTTTCCATGATGTCGCAAATCATTGTTAGTTTTGCGCTGGTTTGTGTTCTGTGGGTGGTCTACGGTTACTCGCTGGCATTTGGTCCTGGCAACAGTTTCTTCGGTGACTTTGACTGGGCGATGCTGAGTAATATGGAAATTACCACTGTCACCGGAACGATATATCAATATATCCACGTGGCATTCCAGGGGTCCTTTGCCTGTATTACCGTTGCGCTGATTGTCGGTGCTCTGGCTGAACGCGTTCGCTTCTCTGCGATCCTTATCTTTGTTGTGGTGTGGTTTACCTTCTCCTACCTGCCGATAGCGCATATGGTCTGGGGCGGTGGTTTACTGGCATCTCACGGTGCGCTGGACTTTGCTGGCGGAACTGTGGTGCATATTAACGCTGCAATTGCAGGTCTGGTAGGTGCTTACTTCATCGGTAAACGTACTGGTTTTGGCAAAGAAGCCTTCAAACCGCATAACCTGCCGATGGTCTTTACCGGTACTGCGATTCTGTATATTGGCTGGTTTGGCTTTAACGCCGGTTCTGCTGGTGCAGCCAACGAAATTGCCGGACTGGCGTTTGTGAATACCGTGGTTGCTACCGCAGCAGGTATCCTCGGCTGGGTATTTGGTGAGTGGATATTACGCGGCAAGCCTTCGTTACTGGGTGCCTGTTCTGGTGCGATTGCCGGTCTGGTCGGTATCACCCCGGCTTGTGGTTTCGTCGGTGTGGGTGGCGCGATGATTATTGGTGTCGTGACCGGTTTCGCCGGACTGTGGGGCGTGACGCTGCTGAAAAAATGGCTGCGTGTAGATGACCCTTGTGATGTGTTTGGTGTTCATGGTGTGTGCGGGATTGTCGGTTGTATCCTGACCGGTGTCTTCGCGGCAACTTCACTGGGCGGTGTTGGATACGCAGGAGATATGACCATGGGTGCCCAGGTACTGGTACAGCTGGAAAGTATCGCTATCACTTTAGTCTGGTCTGGTGTGGTGGCTTATATCGGCTTCAAACTGGCAGACCTCACTGTTGGTGTCCGTGTCAGCGAAGAACAAGAGCGTGAAGGCCTGGATGTAAACAGCCATGGCGAGAGTGCTTATAACAACTAAGTTTGACTGATAATTATCATCCCTCGCCTTGAAAGGGCGAGGGATAAGCATTTTAACTACGCTGTCTGATAACACCTTCCTGTACCGTCGATGCAACCAGCACGCCTTCCTGATTATAAAATTCACCGCGAACAAAACCACGCGCACCTGAAGCAGAGGTACTTTCCACACTATATAATAACCAGTCATTCAGATTGAATGGACGGTGGAACCACATAGAGTGGTCAATGGTGGCTACCTGCATTCCGGGCTCAAGAAAACCGAGTCCCTGAGGCTGTAAAGCGGTTGGCAGAAAGTTAAAGTCAGAGGCATAACCCAGTAACGACTGATGAGTGCGGAAGTCATCAGGCATAGGGCCATTCGCCCGCATCCAGGTTTGACGAGTCGGGACATCAACATGGCCTTTCAGTGGGTTATGAAACACCACTGGACGCATTTCGATAGGACGTTCGCAGAGAAATTTCTCTTTAAACACCGGAGGTAAAAACTTTTCCAGAGAACGGGCTATTTCAGTCTCTGATGGTAGTTTCGCAGGACCGGGTACTTCGGGCATCTGTTTTTGATGCTCAAAACCGGTTTCCGGCGCCTGGAAAGAGGCGGTCATATAAAAGATAGGTTTACCATTTTGAATCGCCGATATACGGCGTGCGCTGAAACTATTACCGTCACGCAATATTTCTACATCATAAACAATAGGTTTCTGGCTATCGCCGGGGCGCAAGAAATAGCTATGGAATGAATGCACCAGTCTGTCTGCTGAGACAGTTTCTTTTGCTGCATACAGTGCCTGCCCGACCACTTGTCCGCCAAATACCTGACGTAGCCCTAAGTCTTCGCTTTGACCGCGGAACAGTCCTTCTTCAATCTTTTCCAGATTAAGTAATGCTAATAAATTGCTAAGCGCTTGACTCATAACGTGTCCTCAAAAAGGTAAAGCGATACAGAAGTGATTATATCATGCTACCCCTTTTAGCAGGGGCTAATGCTGAATCAGGTAAAAATAGGGCACTTGGGTGGGGTAATACGAAAGTCTCAGGTACGATTAAACGATTAGATACGCCAGCGATAGCGTGCCATATCTATCTGGCCGCTACCTGATACCTGAATACCTTCGGCGACTAATGCTTCACGTTGACGTAGAAAGTCTGGCCCTGTTAAAGATAAAAGCCCCAGACGATTAACCACCCGGTGCCAGGGCAGGCGACTCCCTTCAGGCAAACGCTTCAACACCCCTCCGACCTGCCTTGCTGCGCGCGGTGAGCCTGCCAGAGCTGCAATATCACCATAGGTGGTTACATAGCCCTCAGGAATAGCGGCCAGGATGTGGTAGACCCGCTGTGGGAAGGAATCATTGTTATCCATGCCAGTCTCCTGAATCAAAGCCAGCTAAGAATAATCGGGCTTAGCCCGGACGCCAAGTAATAAATGCACAATAAAACAACATCTAATCTGTCACGCCTTGCAATTGCCCTGGTCAATGTGGATAATGCGGCTGCGCGTTGGATAACAACGCCCTCAATGGGGGCCCTATTGGTTCTCCCGCAACACTAACTTGTGAACTCGGTCAGGTCCGGAAGGAAGCAGCCGCAGCAGGCGTCGTGTGTGCCGGGATGTAGCTGGTAGGGCCCCCACCCAATTCTGGGTAAGTACTTAATCTTTAACGATAAAAGTACTGAATACTCTCCCCAAAGTTCCAGTGGTATCAAAGTTGTGTCTCACCTTAGACGCTAATCAATGCGGATCAGGCCAATTCACCAGCCCAATCTCGCCATAGTGTTTAACGAGCGTGGACAGTGAATTGTTGTTATATACCCGCCATACTTCAAGTTGCATACGCGTTGGCTGAATTCGTGCACCCGAATCACTTGCCGCGTTTTAAGACTCATTAATTCGCCTCGTCCTGACGGGATAACGCTCATACGTTGTTAAGAAAGTTAATGTTTTGCCCTGCAACTCGAATTATTTTGGGTATACACTACAAAAAATTGAATGATAGGCCTCAGGAAGCCAATATTAACTTTCCATTCCCGCCTTAAACTCGGGTAGCTGCTTCAAAGTATCAAGATAGCGGGTAATGACCGGATAACCCTGCAGCATATTTATCTTTTCGAGAAAAATTAAAAAATAGCCCAGATAAATATCCACCGCAGTTAATGAGGAACCGCAGATATAGGGTGAGAGTTTATTAAACTCGCTTTCTATGCACGCCATCACGCGCTGCCAGGATCCAAAACCTGACATATGCTGCTGATCTTCCGTTAATTCGATTCCCATTTGTTGAACGGTAAAAGCCGCTTCCAAAGGACCTGCAGCAAAAGCAAACCAGCGGTAATAACTGGCTCTTTCAGGTGCATTTAATGCTGGGCAAAGACCTTTTTCCGGGAATTTATCTGCAAGATAGAGACAAATTGCTGCACTTTCGGTCACGACAATGTCACCGTCAGTGAGAGTCGGTACTTTTCCCATCGGGTTAAGAGCGAGATATTCGCGAGTATGCATCTCCTCTCCATAAGCTAATTCTATACGTTGGTAGGGAATATTTAAGAATCTGAACAGCAAGTCGATAGTATTACCTCTGGACATCGCATTGGTATACAGCGTCAATGTACTCATGTTGCTCTCCTTGAAAAATGTAATATTCAGCCAGGAGAGTATAGGGAGGGGGTGTGTCAGTTCTTGTCAGGAGCCTCTGTCAAAATGCTTTTTCGCCACTGTGCCAGCAAATATCCTTTCGGATAAGGGTATTTATCCGCCAGGGGAAAGAGTTCATTGATTCTGTCCAGCCGAAAATGGCGATAGTCACCTCTCAGTTCACACCAGGCGGCAACCACTTGAACCTCATGCATATAACCCAATGCCACTGGCCAAATCACTCTCTGCGTTAACTGTTGCGCCTGATCCTGATACTTAATTCGAATTTTACACTCTTCTCTCAGACTACGGCGTAAGGCAATGGCAATAGGATCCTTGACTTGTGAAAGGCGGGTGCTGGGAGCAAAAAGTGAATTTTGCTGAAAAACAGACTGTGATTCCGGCTTAACCACTCCGCTTATCTTATCTGCGGCACGTTTTGCTGAGGCTGCAAGCTCGTTATCGCCATGGCTTTCAACCCAACGCAAACCCAGAACCAGTGCCTCCAGTTCAGCGATATCAAAGATCAAAGGAGGAAGCAGTAAGCCTGATTTATAAAGAAAGCCGATACCCGCTTCACCGACAATTTCAGCCCCCTGTTGACGCAGAGTTTCAATATCGCGGTAGATAGATCGAACGCTGACGTCACACTGAGCGGCGAGTTGCCCGGCTGTCATTGGATAGCGATTTTCTTTTAGCAGTTGCAGTAATGTCAGTAAACGCTGGGTACGGGTCATATGTTTTCTGCAAATAAAATAAAGGCGTTAAGTATATAGGAAACCGTCGGGGTTAAAACTATGCACCCAGTTTGCACGGCAGGGAATGTTGACCGCAATAATCTATGTTCACTTACTCTCACAGTAAGCATGTCCGGAGCGCTGTATAACTGGCCCGCTAAAAATTATTTGCCGCACTGCTTTTTAGCGTATTGAAAATAATTGTTTATATTGAAATTGACTTACCAGGCAGGCCTCACCCAATACTGAACTCTCCTCTTTTCAGTTTTTCCAGGCATGCCGGGTGTTAGCACATGGATTTAAGGTTCTCTGCCATGGTTATCATTTAATCATTTGCTAGCAAGATAAGAGACAGATAACACCATAATTAACAATAATATTTTCAAAACAGAAAAAAGAGCACCTCCATTTTATTGTAGAGATGAATGGCAGAGTAAGAAGAGCCCATCATTGTGCGTTTGGTTATATATTTCAACCAAGATTGACTCATCTTGCGACTTTTATGTCTCAACGAAAGCGTTTGCGTCCAATCAGTAATAGGGGCAATAAAATGAATTTTTAATAATAGCGTGTAAGAATAATTCCTAAAAATCGCAATGTATAACCCGTCTGCTAAAAAGCGGCATGAATTTTAGATATAACCTATCTATTACCATGATGGGAAAACGAGCTATCTTTTTAATCCTGGCATATTTATCGCGGAGGTTATTTTGTTAAATGCAATTCTTTCGTGTAATTAAGAGCGCGTGAAATCCATTATTCGGAGTAATCTTAATAGAATGACGGGGCAAAGGATAATAAGTATTTCGATATTTTCCAGACAAGTCAGATTTTATCTAAAAATTTTATGCAAATTTTTATGCTTGTCAGCCGTAATTCTTCCTTCTGCGAAAGGCCTCTGAATCACAGCATTCAAGTTAATCGAAACCGTATCATGTATTGCTGTATTACAGTTAATAGAAATAGTTTATCGCGTTTTTTATCCCTAGTGCACTGCGTGTTTTTAATATAAATCTTTACATTACAACGAATTGGCGTCTTCTCTGGATAAAGAAATTTAGTCTATTTTACTTTCCCTGACTCCGCCTCAGGCAACTCTCCGGCTTTTCTTTATCTCAGCAATTAAAATACACGGATAACTCTGTCTACGGGCCAAGTAATAACGACCCTTATGACAAGATCTTTATAGTTATTAATTTATAATTTTTATATTTATCAATGGCTTATGATGTTATTGTTAACTCTGGTTTTACGTATGATTCCCCTGGCTAACCTCAGTAACATATTGTCTCTGCGGAGTATATCCATCTTCAGGCTCTTTTAATCCTTTAACATATAAGTATTTACCCCTGAATCCGTGAGCCCCAGAATATTCTTAGTAAACTCTGGTTTTTTAGGTTAATTTTTTAACTGATAAATCAATATACGAATAACTCATTATTTATAAGAAGAAAAAATCTTAAAATTTATTTTTTATCATTCAAGTTTTAGTCAGTAAAAAATATGATGGAAAACAGTGTTAAATAATCGAGAATAAAAAAACACTAATATTTAACATTTTTGCAATATGGTCATATCGTAAGGAAATGTACCTAAGAAAATTCTAATACAAAGAGTGCGCCTATTGTTTCTTAATAAATGATAACCAAGCCCTATCGTTATACTTATATTAACATCTGTTAAATTGAATTTTTCTGGTCTTTAAATTCGATATTAGGATTAATCGTCTGTGTGATATGTTGTTTTACGTCATTTTGTTAGTGTAAGATACTTTCGGTTACTAGATGTGTACCTAGTTAACAAAGATAATGGTAAATTACTCTCAGCTCGTGGGGTGGTGTTATTTGAGATGAAATAAAGATCAACATAGGATGAGATCGTGATGATGTATGAATCTATCAAAGAATATTTTCTCTAAAGATAAGTATTTTACCCTGGGTATTATTGAACTACTCGGCGTGGAACTTATTGATAATTTTTATGTAATTGTAGATCTGGACTCTAATAGCCTTTCAAGTGAGGATTTGATTTATTTTCCGGACAGGAAGGTTGTTGCTTTTGCCTCCAGTGATTTGGCTTTTTATAAGTCTGAGTCATTTGAAAAGGTAACTGTTCTGGATAAAAAGTGTAATGCGAAAAGTATCCTGGATTTCTTTTTAAAGAAAGAAATTTCAGGGGGTTATCATACTAAATTTAATCTGAGTATGCGTGAAAAACAAATACTAAGTATGTTGTGTCGGGGTGAAAGCAACCAAGAGATAGCAGATGAATTTGGTATAACAATTAAAACTATTTATACGCATCGACGTAATCTAATGAGAAAGTTAGGTTTTAAAAACAGAATGGCTTTTCAAAAGCTCTATATCTAGTTGTACCTGTTTTATAAAGTGAAATATCGTTTCAGGCATTTTTAATAATATTAATAAATTGGAGATTTATCATGAACAAATTGGCACTTATCGTTATCTCAGCACTTTCCTTTGGTTCTGTAGCTGCTCAAGCCGTTACTGTAAATGGCGGAACTGTACATTTTAAAGGTGAAGTTGTTAACGCAGCCTGCGCAGTGGATGCTGGTTCTATCGATCAAATCGTCCAGTTAGGCCAGGTTCGTTCAGCTAAACTCGCCAGCGCGGGTAGCACCAGCTCAGCCGTTGGTTTCAACATTCAGCTGAATGATTGTGACCCAACCGTTTCAGAAAAGGCAGCTATCGCGTTTTCTGGCACCACTGTTAATGGCACTAACCCAACTGTCCTTGCGTTGCAAGGTTCAGCTGCGGGTGGCGCAACTAACGTTGGTATCCAGATCCTGGACCGTACCGGTGTTCCATTAGCGCTGGATGGTGCGACTATCGGCGAGCAAACGGTGCTTACTGATGGCACCAACATTATCCCACTTCAGGCTCGCTACTATGCAACAGGTGCTGCGACCGCTGGTACAGCTAATGCCGATGCAACGTTTAAAGTTCAGTACGAGTAATTTCTTAGCAGTATAAGGATGCATCTTGAGCCAAGGATGGCTCGTTATCTGAATAAGAAGAAGGTGATAACAATGCAAAGGGTGAAGTCAGGTCTGTTGATATTTTTGCTACTTCCGCTTTCCACTAGCGCCATCACATTGGCTGGTGGAATGATGCATTTTCAGGGACTTGTTATTGCTGAATCTTGTCGTGTTGAAGCTTCCGATCGGCAAATGACGGTCAACATGGGGCAAATAAGCAGTAATTGGTTTCATTCAGTCGGAGAAGATAAAAATCCGATTCCTTTCGAGATCCATCTGCAAGAGTGTAGTACTGCTGTCAGTCAGCGAGTCAGCGTAACGTTTCAGGGTGTCGCCGATGGCAAAGACCCCGATGTACTCTCCGTGGGTGAGGGGCCGGGTATCGCCACCGGCATTGGTGTCGCTCTGTTTGATAAATCAGGCAGCCTTATCCCGCTTAATGCGCCACCCTCATTATGGACACAGCTGTATACGGGCCCGACCACGTTGCATTTTGTCGCCAAATATCGCGCTACCGGGAATCACATTACCGGTGGAGCTGCCAATGCTCAGGCTTGGTTCTCTCTGACCTACCAGTAATACGTGTAGGCAGAAAATATTAGTAAGTAGGAAAAGGTAAGTATGAACAATATATTAGGCACCCTGCGTGGTTTACTCGCAGGACTTTTACTGGTAGCGGCTACTGGTTATGTCAATTATGCACAAGCAGGCGTAGCGCTGGGAGCGACACGCGTCATTTATCCGGCCGGACAGAAGCAGGTTCAATTAGCCGTTACAAATAATGACGACAATACCTATCTGATTCAGTCATGGATAGAAAATGATAATGGAGCTAAAGACGGCAATTTTATTATTACCCCACCGCTGGTTGCGATGCAGGGAAAAAAAGAGAATACCTTGCGTATTCTTGATGCCAGTAATAACAAGTTACCTCAGGATCGGGAAAGTCTGTTTTGGATGAATGTGAAAGCTATTCCCTCCATGGACAAATCAAAGCTGAACGAAAATACTCTTCAGCTAGCCATTATTAGTCGTATCAAACTCTATTATCGCCCGGCGAATTTGTCCCTGCCACCGGATCAGGCTGCTGAGAAACTGACATTTCGTCGTAATACCGGCTCACTGACTCTGATTAATCCGACCCCTTACTACCTGACGGTTACTGACCTGAATGCGGGTACTCGGGTCCTGAAAAATGCTTTAGTCCCACCGATGGGGGAAGTCAGCGTCGATTTACCTTCCGATGCAGGAAGAGATATCACCTATCGGACTATTAATGACTACGGCGCACTCACTCCGCGCATGCAAGGCATAGTGCAGTAACTCATCGGGAAGTCATTCTCTCCCTGAACTAAAAATATCGATTTCCGGACAATACTGGGCTGGAGGGACTGTGTCACATCTTAAATATGGACTTAACTGTTTGGATAGCCGGAGTATTATCCTGGGTTCTATTCGCGAGTTGGTACGGTTCCCGATTATTTATTTGCTTGTTTTACCCGTCTTTTCCGCACAGGCAGAGCTTTATTTTAACCCGCGTTTTTTATCTGACGATCCTGCTGCTGTTGCGGATCTGTCTAACTTTGAAAAAGGTCAGGAATTACCGCCAGGAACCTATCGCACCGATATCTATCTCAATGACGGATATATAACTACCCGTGATATTACCTTTAGTGCTGGCGAAAATGGTCAAGGTCTGACGCCCTGTCTGACTCGCGATCAGCTTGCCAGTATGGGGGTTAATACGTCGTCTATCAGTGGCATTAATGTGCTGTCAGCTGATACCTGCGTACCCTTAACGGAGCTTATCAAAGATGCGACAACAAGTTTTGATACCGGCCAGCAGCGGCTCTCTCTGACTATTCCCCAGATTTATATGGGTAACCATGCTCGTGGCTATATATCGCCAGATCTCTGGGATCACGGAATTAATGCGGGTTTGCTGAACTACAACTTCACGGGTAATAACGTCCAGAATGGGGTGAGCGGTAGTAGTACCTACGCGTACCTGAACTTACAAAGTGGGCTGAATTTAGGTGTATGGCGCCTGCGTGATAATAGTACATGGAGCTACAGCAGCAGTGGCAGTTCTTCTACCAATGAAAATAAATGGCAGCACATCAATACCTGGCTTGAGCGCGATATAACATTTTTACGCTCCAGATTGACGCTGGGTGATAGCTACACCACGGATAATATTTTTGACGGTATAAATTTCCGC
The DNA here is from genome assembly GCF_024807845.1 of Klebsiella sp. BIGb0407. Taxonomy (GTDB): domain Bacteria; phylum Pseudomonadota; class Gammaproteobacteria; order Enterobacterales; family Enterobacteriaceae; genus JGM124. The sequence goes on along the minus strand of NZ_JANUEQ010000004.1, from coordinate 279,216 downwards.
GGAGTGCAGTTGGCCACTGATGACAATATGTTGCCCGATAGTCTGAAGGGATTTGCCCCGACTATCCACGGGATCGCGCGCGGTACCGCTCAAGTATCGATTAAACAAAATGGCTATGAGATCTACCAAAATACGGTTCCACCAGGCCCCTTTGTCATTAACGATCTTTATGCGGCGGGTAATAGCGGCGACCTGCAGGTGACAATCAAAGAGGCTGATGGTAGCACTCAGTCATTCAGTGTTCCGTATTCATCTGTACCGCTACTTCAGCGTGAAGGTCATACGCGCTATACCCTTGCGGCAGGATCGTTTCGTAGTGGCAGTGACCAGCAGGAAAAGCCAAAATTTTTCCAGGGAACTCTTTTACGCGGACTCTCAGCAGGCTGGACGCTGTTTGGTGGTCTGCAACTGGCCGATCGCTATCGTGCACTTAATTTTGGTATAGGAAAAAACTTGGGTAATCTGGGGGCGTTCTCTATGGATATCACTCATGCAAAGGCCCGGTTGCCCGATGACAGTGAAGATCAGGGGCAATCACTGCGTTTTCTCTATAATAAATCGCTTACGGAAACCGGGACTAATATCCAGCTAGTCGGCTATCGCTATTCCACACAAGGTTTTTTCAGCCTTGCTGATACCACTTACAAACGGATGAGTGGTTATACCGTGGAGACTCAGGACGGTGTCATCGAGATCCAACCGAAGTTTACCGATTACTATAATCTTTCGTTTAATAAACGCGGGAAAGTACAGGCTAGCGTTACTCAGCAGCTCGGGCGCACGGCGACCTTTTATCTGAGTGCCAGCCACCAGAGCTACTGGAATACCAGTAAAACCGACCAGCAATTTCAGGCAGGATTGAACACTGCCATCGATGATATCAACTTAACACTGAGCTATAGCCTGACGAAAAATGCCTGGCAGCAGGGGCGCGATCAAATGCTGGCGGTTAACGTCAATATTCCATTTAGCCATTGGATGCGATCTGACAGTAAATCGGTCTGGCGAAATGCTAACACCAGCTACAGCATGTCGAATGATCTTAACGGACGGACAACCAGCCTTGCGGGACTCTACGGTACATTGCTGGAGGATAACAACCTGAGCTACAGCGCCCAGGCCGGCTACACAGGAGGCGGCGGCGGCAAAAGCGGTGAATCCGGCTATACAGCATTAAATTATCGTGGTGGCTACGGCAATGCCAACATTGGCTACAGTCGCAGCAACGATATTAAACAGTTTTATTATGGCCTGAGCGGTGGCGTGCTGGCTCATGCTAATGGACTGACTCTGAGCCAGCCTATGAACGACACGGTAGTGCTGATTAAGGCGCCTGGCGCGGATAATGTAAAAGTAGAAAACCAGACTGGCGTCAGGACTGACTGGCGCGGTTACGCCGTGCTGCCATACGCAACCGAATATCGGGAAAATAGAGTCGCACTGGATACCAATAGCCTGGCAACTAACATTGATTTGGATGATGCGGTTGCCTGGGTGGTTCCGACTCATGGCGCGATTGTCCGCGCTGAATTTAAAGCAAATGTGGGGCTCAAGTTACTGATATCGCTTGTTCATAAGGGGAAGCCCGTCCCATTTGGTGCATTAGTCACCTCTGAGGGTAACCATAACAGCATTGTGGCTGACAACGGCCAGGTCTATATGAGTGGGATGCCATTGAGCGGAAAGGTAAAGGCAAAGTGGGGAGACGATCCTGACGCTAGCTGTGAAGCTGAGTATCAGTTGCCGCCAGAAAGCCAGAACCAGATGCTGAGCCAACTCTCCGCTGAGTGTCGTTAAGGAAGCTATCATCATGAGAAATATTCTGAAACTACTGAGTGCCTGCGTATCCTTCGCTATTGCCAGTAGCGCTTACGCAGCTGATAGCACTATTACCATCAGCGGCCAGGTTCGGGATAGCGGTTGCATCGTTAGTGATGAATCGAAAAATTTTACCGTTGACCTGATGGGGAATGGTGCAAAGCAGTTTCACGCGGTTGGCGCTGTTACACCCTTGGTTCCATTTAATATCGTACTGTCAGCCTGTAGCAATGTGGTTACAGCCGTAAAGGTTGGTTTTGTTGGTATTGCTGACACGCTCAATACCGATCTGCTAAAACTCGATAGCGGGCCTTCTGCAGCGGCGGGCATGGGAGTACAAATCCTTGATGGGCAACAGGCGATACTGCCCATGAATGCACCTTCATCTGCTATTCCCTGGACCTCCCTGACTCCGGGACAGAGTAATACGCTTAATTTTCATGCCCGCCTGATGGCAACACGCGTTCCAGTTACTGCCGGGCTCGTCAATGCCACAGCAACATTCACCCTTGAGTTTCAGTAACAGGAGACACTGATGAAATTTAACTCTGTCAGGTGGCTTCTGGCTGCGCTGCTCGTGGTATCTGTACCGATGCTACAGGCTGCCGATGTGACCATCACCGTTAACGGTAAAGTCGTGGCTAAACCTTGCACTGTTTCCACGACTAACGCGACCGTTAATCTCGGAGATCTTTATACTTTCGATCTGATGAATGCCGGTTCAGCCTCAGTCTGGCATGACGCGGCACTCAGTCTGAGTAATTGTCCGGAGGGGACATCCAGAGTCACTGCCCGCTTTAGTGGTACATCAGATGCCACCGGCTACTACAAAAATGGCGGCACAGCCGGAAATATCCAGCTTGAGTTACAAGATGACACAGGCACCACGCTGAACACGGGATCACAAAAAGAGGTGCGGGTGGATGAGGCAACCCAGTCTGCTCTATTTCCGCTGCAAGTCCGCGCATTAACCGTCAAGGGTGGAGCCACTCAAGGCACTATTCAGGCGGTGATTAACATCACTTATACCTACGCCTGAGTGAAGAGAAGAAAATAATGAAAAAAATAGTTACCCTGATGACAACATTACTGCTGGCGTGCTGGTCACTGAATGCCTGGTCTTTTGCCTGCAAAACAGCAAATGGAACAGTGATCCCTATCGGCGGTGGTTCGGCGAATGTTTACGTCAATCTTGCTCCTACCGTCAGTCTCGGGGAAAACTTGGTGGTCGATCTTTCAACACAGATTTTTTGTCATAACGACTGGCCTGATACCATGATTGACTACGTGACGCTAAATCGTGGCTCCGCCTACGGTGGTGTACTGGCGAGTTTCTCGGGTACGGTCAGTTATGACAGGATCAGATATCCATTTCCCACCACTGGCGAAACGGCTCGGGTCATTTATAACTCAAAAGCCGACAGACCCTGGCCAACGATACTCTATCTCACGCCCGTGAATACTGCAGGTGGGGTCGCTGTTTCTGCTGGATCATTAATTGCCGTACTCATCCTCAGGCAAACTAACAACGTCAATAGCGATAATTTTCAGTTTGTCTGGAATATTTATGCGAACAATGACGTAGTTGTTCCAACCGGTGGCTGTGATGTCTCTGCCCGTAATGTGACGGTAACGCTACCGGAATATCCAGCCTCTACTGCCATTCCGCTGATGATTCACTGTGTTCAGCAGCAAAATATAGGCTACTTTCTTTCCGGGACTACGGAGGATGTCGCGCGATATACCTTTACTAATTCGGCTTCCACATCTCCGGCTAAAGGCGTTGGCATTCAGATTTCTCGTAATGGCAATACTATCCCGACCAACAGCCTCATATCATTAGGGCCGGTGGGAACCTCAGCAGTTGATTTAGGCCTGTCTGCTAACTATGCGCGAACCAGCGGGCAACTTACTGCGGGAAACGTTCAGTCCATTATTGGCGTGACGTTTGTATACGAGTAATATACGGCAGGGCAGCGTATATAAGCTGTATATTAGCATTCATATATTCTGCCCTTTGAAATAATTGTTTTGGTTATGAACTGATGAAGCGGGTTGATGCGTATTAATGATTTATTTAAACAATATGCGTAACAACTATTATTTAAATATAAATCCCGTCAGAAAGATAGATCCTGCCGGTTCCGTCTTCGCAGCCTTTAAGTGCTTCTCTTAAGCTCATCTCTTGTTCAGGGCTTGAGTCATGTACTCTGTTTTTCACCTCTTGTCTGGCCCTGTCGGATGAACCCACGGATTTAAAAAATCGATCGTAGTTATCTTCATTGGCCAGAAAACAGCGGGCGAATCGGCCAATTCCTTCATACAGATTGAATGTGGTCTGCGATAAAAAGTGCCTGACTACACGTCCTTCACTAAGGCTGATATTAATTTTGCTAAAATTGCCCGGGCGAGAAGGGGGGAGTCCTGGAAGAATTTGCAGATCGACGCCATTTTTACGGAAAAATATATTGGCAGTTTGTGTCTTATTGCAATGGGTGGCAGCGATTCGATACTGCTTTGATACCGGTTTAAGCGGAGTCCATCCCGTTTTCCTAAGCTGTATCATCATGGCTTCGATAGTCGTGAGACCAACGGTAATCTCCGCAATATCAGGCTTGTACTCCGGGCTGAGTTTTCGGGTTGCGGCTTCTGACAACTTACACTCGATGCGCCCCTTACAGTCCCAGTTTAAATAGGCCATCCTCACGACCGTGGCTGACTTAAGTATTGAGTTTGCCAGCCGGATAACGACCTCTTCGCCAGGTTTGATATCCGTTCGATAACACTCCACCGGATAATCCAGATCAGATTCTGCAAATCTAACGAACGCAATCAGATAACTCATGATATACCCGCCACACTTCAAGTTGCCTGGGGGTTATTCCAGCAAGGCCCAACGTTGCATCTAGTTTGCCACATTAATAGCTGGTCTGAATATAATATCTCTGTACTCGGTAACAAGTCTGAGGGTATGGCTCGGGTGCTGAAGAGGACCGAGTGATGTCGCAAATGGAATTGAATTATATCAATAGACCCGCTGATTTTACGTGGAAACGCCTCAGTGTTCTTCTTTCTGAGGAATAATCGGGTCAATATGCAACATAATATTCAGCACATCGTGGTCTTTCAGCACCTGCTTTCTGACGGCAACGGCAATATCATGGCCTTGTTTTACTGACAACGAGCCGTTCACTTCCAGGTGAGCATCAACCAGAATAAGGTCACCCGCTTTACGGGTTTTCACATCATGTAATCCATCGACGCCTTCCACTGCGAGGATCGTATTTTTAATCTCTTGTTCGGTCTCGGTATCGGCAGAGCGGTCCATTAAGTCATTTAGCGCTTCGGCGGTGAAACGGTAGCCCATCAGCGCAATCATCACACCAACAATCATCGCAGCTATTGGGTCAAACCAGGTGAATCCCGCCAGGTTACCAATAATACCGGCTGCTACAACCACTGAGGAAGCGGCGTCTGAACGGGCATGCCAGGCGTTAGCAATCAGCATCGAAGACTGTACGCGTTTGGCTACTTTTAACATATAGCGAAACAGAATTTCTTTAATGAAGATGGCGCCTAAGGCAACCCACAGTGCAACCATATGGACTTCAGGTATTGTTTCCGGATGCCATAATTTGCCCATTGCCGACCACAGCATACCGGCCCCGACCAGGCAAAGTATCGCGCCAATAATCAGTGAGGCGCCATTTTCATAGCGCCAGTGACCATAATGATGGTCATTGTCACAAGGCTTACGACTTTTTTTATTGGCAACCAGTACGACAAAGTCAGCGATTAAATCTGAAAAGGAATGCATCCCGTCAGCAATAAGCCCCTGAGATCCAGAGAATACGCCAGTGATAACCTGGAAGCAGGATAAAAAAAGATTCACTACCACGCTCACTAAAGTACTGTTGCGAGCAGCACGAGAACGCTCATGATATTTATTATCATTTTCTATATTTATACTTGTCATTACTGATACTCTTCAGATTAAAATATTACAACCCGGTAATAATAACCGATGAATATCTATTAGGCTAACTTTTTATGGTGTTTTGGTTAATATGCATTGTGGTATTTTTTGTGAATAATAATGATTCTTAATAACTAGTTTTATTAATTTGATAAGTTGTGCTTGTGATATTCAATATAATTAACTTGAGGGGTTGTTAATTAATATTTTTATTTCATCATCAGAATTAATATTTGATGAGGATAAATATGTTTTATCGAAGATAGCGGGTAGTTCGTTCTCTTATAACGTTATCTTTGCTGAGGAAACGAAAAATTATAATAGTCTGGGATTACTAATCTGTCTCGCTGCGACTAACTCATTGTTTGTTAGAAATACTGACTAAACAGAGGGTTGTAAATAGCCCTTTATCGTACTGCATAGATAAAAATAACGCTTTCTTTAGCAATTTAAAGCATTTGTAGATTACAAAAATAGCAGATAATTTTTTCACAGAACAACGTGGAGTCTCTGTTATGTCTGGTAAAAAAAAGCCGTTAATACTTTCTTTAATGCATTATCCTACAGGCCATCATGTCGCCGCATGGCGCGATCCTGCTACTTCACCTGAAGCGAATATTACGCTTTCTCATTATATTGACTCCGCGCGCGCAGCCGAAGCTGCGGGTTTTGATATTGCTTTTTTTCCGGACAGACTCGGTATTCCTGAAGGCCCCCTTGAAGCGACACGTCGTGTTGATGAGTGGTCCCATGGTTTTGAAGCTTTAACTCTGGCTACCGCAGTGGCCGCTTCAACAGAACGAATCGGAATAGTTGCCACTGCCAGTACGACTTTTAATGAACCTTATTTACTGGCTCGCCAGCTCGCATCTATTGATCTTATTAGTGGCGGGAGAGTGGGCTGGAATATCGTCACCTCATCGCTTTCCAGTGAAGCCACTAATTTTAATGCCACCGAGTTTCGTCATGATGCCCGCTATGAACGTGCTGAAGAGTTTATTCAGGCAGCGCTGAAATTATGGCAGAGCTGGGATCCTAAACGTTTTCCGCGTGATAAAGAGAGTGGCGTATTTTTTGAAGCGGATGCCCTGCGTCCCGCTGAATTTCAGGGTAAATATTTTCGTAGCTTAGGGGCGCTGAACGTCTTCCCGTCTCCGCAAGGTCACCCAGTCCTGGTTCAGGCTGGAGCATCCAGTGCCGGACGCGATTTGGCGGCACGTTACGCAAGCCTGGTCTTTACCGCAGCCCCGGATCTTTCTATTGCCCAGGCATATCGCAGTGATTTACTGGCCAGGCGTGAAAAAGCGGGTCGTCATGCGGACCCCTTGCTTGTATTGCCGGGGATTTTCCCGGTGATTGGCAGTACCGAGGCTGAAGCAAAAGCCAAATTTGAGGCACTGCAAGAACGCGTTTCTCCTCAGGTTGCTCTGGCATTGCTTGGAAGCTATCTGGGGGATATTGATTTAAGTGATGTTGACCCGGATGGTCCGTTACCTGAATTACCGCCATCTAATTCGATTGCCAGTCGGCAAACGTTGCTCCAGGAACTGGCGGAGCGCGAGAACCTGAACGTTTTACAACTGGCTCGCCGCATTGCCGGGGCAAGGGGCCACTGGCAGATAGCCGGAACGCCTGAACACATCGCCGATCGGATGGTTGAATGGTATGAGCGAGGAGGGGCCGATGGTTTTATGTTATTACCTCCAACCCTACCTGAAGGTTTAGATCTTTTTATCTCTGAAGTGGTGCCTTTACTACGTAAACGCGGGTTACTTAATCCGCTTGATTTCCAGGGGACGTTACATCAGCGCCTGGGTCTTCCACATCCTGTTAATACTCTCTAATTCTGGTGCGAAGGAACATATTATGACCCATTTACCACAACGACTGATGACTGCCCTGGCTATTTTTGTTGCCGCTCCCGTCCTGGCTGAACCCGTGACGATTGCCGATGCTGGCTATGCAACCCAGCAAGGATCGGCCTTTATTGTAAAAACATTGCTGGAACAACAGCTCGGGACAGAAACGAAAATTGTTCCGGCGACCTCAGTGCCGGTTATCTGGGAAGCCCTGAACCGTAATAAAGGGGAAATTGACGTCTGGACTGATGTCTGGCTCCCTAACCAGCAAGGGCTGGTCAGCCAGTATACGGGTAACGGCAAAAACGTGACCTTAACGGCAAATTCCTACTTGGGAGGCCAGGGTTACTGCACCTTAACCAAGACGGCAGACAAATATGACATTCACTCTGTTTATGACTTGACGGATCCCGAGAAAGCCAAAGTCTTTGCTGCCAAAGGATCCGATCAAGGCCAGATCTGGCTCGGCGCTCCGGGCTGGCTTTCTACTAACTATGAAGAGATCCGCGCCCGTGATTACGGTTTTGCTCCTTTCTTTAATTTAGTCCGTTCTGATGAAGCGGTAGCGACAGCCAACCTTGATAACGCAGACAAAACGGATGGAGCCTGGATAGGCTACTGCTACTCACCGCACCAGAACTATGCGCGTTATAAACTGACCAATCTTACCGAACCTGCCCATGACCCAGCGACCTGGGTGACGGTAGAAGGGACTGATCCTCAATGGTTAGCAAAATCAAAAATTGGCTCCGGTTACCAGGATGCGGCTATTCATATCGCCTATACCAAACACTTTGCGGATAACAATCCTCAAGGGGTAAAAATTATCGAAGCTATCGAATTTACCACCCAAGATATCAACGAGCTGGCCTATGCGATAGCGGTTCAGGGGCTGTCGCCTGAGCAGGCAGCACAGCAATGGGTCAGTAAAAATCAGAAACGTGTTGCAGGCTGGCTTGCTAAATCATGATCCAGCTTGAAGGGGTATGGAAGGTGTTTGCTCCTGAACCTGCCAGCGTTATTGAAAAGCTGCGTCATAACCCCTCCGCGTTATTAGCGGCGGGGGAGGTTGCTGCGGTACGTGGTGTGGATTTAACCGTCAATCGTGGCGAGCTACTTTGTATCCTTGGACTGTCGGGGTGTGGTAAATCGACGCTTCTGCGCATGATAAATCGCTTAATTTCGCCAAGTCATGGGCGAGTGAGTATCTCTGGTGAAGATATTGCCACTCTGAATCCGCCTGCTTTGCGTGCGCTGCGCGCAAAGCGCATCGGCATGGTGTTTCAGAGCCATGCTCTGATAGAGCATATGACGATTCATGAAAATGTGGCTTTGCCACAAGAGATCCTCGGCGTACCGCGCCACAAGAGAGAAGCCCGGGCTGAGGAGCTACTCAGTCGTCTGGGGCTCGGAGGACTGGGACGTCATGGGATCAGTTCACTTTCGGGTGGTATGAAGCAGCGTGTCGGGCTGGCACGAGCCTTAGCGGCAGATCCGGATATTTTGCTAATGGATGAGCCTTTTAGTGCGCTTGATCCCTTAATTCGCGTCGAACTGCAGGATGAGTTTCGTAGTCTTTCGCGTGATTTGGGTAAGACCACCGTCTTTATTACGCATGATGTAGCAGAGGCTTTTCGTATTGCGGACAGAATTGCGGTGATGCGTCTGGGGCAGATTGAACAAATCGCAACACCAGGTGAATTACTGGCGGCTCCCGCTAATGAGTACGTTGCACGTTTTGTCGGGCTGGGTCAGTCGACTTTCCCTTCCAAACAGGAGCAGTAAGAGATGAGTGAACTTTCCAGCGACGATGTGGCGGTGCGTAGTTTTATTGGACCCGGCGCCCGTGTTTATCAGCGCGCATTTGCCCGGATGCAAGATGAAAATCATCGCGGCTTACCCTTCCTGCCGCTGGCAGCATTACTGGGAAGTTTCTGGCTGGGCGCACGCAGGATAAGAGGCTGGTTCTGGCTCTTTCTGACTCTTGAGCTGGTCAGCGTGGTATTGATAGTACTGGCTTTGGGGGGCGGACTGGATCGTACTGAACAGATCAGAGTGAACACCCTGGTGCAACTCGCCGAGCGTCGGGTGAATGAGGCTACTGCTGCCCGGGCACAAGATCCTGACAGCCAAATGACCGCCTCACTGACTCGCTCAGCACAATCCCTGGAACAGGCGGCGAAACAAGCTCAGCATAAACTGGCAGAGACGGGGCCTCGCTTAGGTTTACTGGGGCTGGGACTGGTTATCTTACTGACCAGCCGTATTGGTTTAGGCTTTGGTGCCGTGCCGCTGGTCGCAAGTCAGTTACGCCACGCCCATATTAACGAGCAACTCGGGAATACCGGATTCTCGTGGTTTGCCGCACTTCAGGCGGCCGTTATCTGGTTACTGGTTATTCCGCTGACCTTCTTAAATTTTGCCGGGCTTATTCCCGCGAACGTATTTGATGCTTCAGGCATTCCCGATCTCGTCAGCCGTGCAGCTCTGGTGGTTGATGGTTATATGCTGGGCATCTCATCGGCCTTGAGCCCGATAGCGCAGCAGGTGACCTGGGTGATTGAACGCTTACTGGATGGTCTGGAATTTGCTCTTACCGCTACGCCCTGGCCGGTTATCACGATTGTGATTGTCGCTCTGGCTGCTCAGCGCGCTGGCTGGCTACTGGCTCTGGGCGTTGCCTTAGGGTTAGGTTATTTACTGGCATTTGGCTACTGGATAAAGGCGATGCAAACCGTTGCATTACTGGGCACCGCCTCAATGATTGCTCTGGTGCTGGGGATCCCGATAGGGATTTGGTGTGGCTATAGCCGGAGAACCGCTGCGATTATCCGCCCGATACTGGACTTTATGCAGACGACTCCTGCCTTTGTTTACCTTATTCCGGTGATAGCGCTGTTTGGCATAGGTAAAACGGCTGGTATTGTAGCAACGGTTATTTTCGGTATTGCACCTGTTATCCGGCAGACCTCTTTTGGTATTGCCAGCGTGCCGGAAACCGTGCGCGAAGCGGCACTGGCTTTTGGTGCCGGGCGCTGGTTTATGTTATTCAAAGTCGATTTACCTATTGCCAGGTCGTCGATTATGGCTGGAGTGAGCCAGACTATCCTGATGAGTTTATCGATGGTGGTGATTGCAGCGCTGATTGGTGCTCGTGGTTTAGGGGAAGAAGTGCTATCCGCTTTGCAGTATGCTGCTCAAGGAAAGGGTATTCTGGCCGGATTCGCCATTCTTATCTGTGCGATTATTATTGACAGAATTATTCAGTCCCGGCGTCGCCAGAGCTAGCCTCAATCGCAGATAAGAATAACAAAGGTGGAATAAGAGTCAGGCCAGCAATTGTGACAGAAATATTAAATTTACTTCGCTGGCTGGATTTTTATTCTTCCTTATAGTATTAAAAACACTACTTTTTTTATTCTCAGAGGCAAATTATGACCAACGTCACACTTAATGTGAAAGTTAGCAGTGAATTAAAAGAAAGAATTCGTCTTTATGCTGAAGAGAAACAAGAAACGTTAGGTTCTGTCACTGAAGAATTATTAACTAAAGCGCTGGCTCTGATCTCTGAAGATGGCGAAGCCGTCGAGGAACATGCCGAGGAACACGTTGAAGAAGGCGAAGTTGATAATCAGCATACGGAAGAAAAACGCGTATCTCCTTTAAGTGACCATGAAATCAAATCATTGCGAAAACTTCTGAAGAAGAAAAAGTAAACCAGAGCAAAGATAAATAAAAGCGGTCAATTTGGACCGCTTTTAAACAATATCCGCCTGCATTTAAACAATAATGCTGCGCATTCTTTCTGATGGCTCTTCCATCAGCTGCTGCCAGATAGGTTGTAATCGTTCCAGAGCCTGACACATAGCTGGCGTTTCGAGCGTAAAAGGCAGGCGTAAATAACGTTCAAATGCCCCATCAACGCCAAATCTTGGCCCGGCACCAATCCTGATCCCGGCACTTTCTGCATGCGCTGCAAATACCGTTGCCTGGGCTCTGGGCAGTTCAATCCACCAGGAAAGCCCGCCTTCTGGCTGACTGGTTTTCCAGTCCGGAAAGCGTTCCCCGAGCGCCGCAAAACTGGCATCACGTCTCAGGCGTAACAGATTACGCCGCTGGGGCAAAAAATTATCCGCTTCATTAAGCAGAGTAATGGTTGCCAGCTGCTCCAGTATCGGTGTGCCAAGATCGAAAGTATTACGCACCTGAATCAGTGCATTAATGGTTTTCTTTGATGCTCTTATCCAGCCCACACGCAGTCCACCCCAGAAACTTTTACTCGCCGAACCCAGGGTAATGACATTATCGGCTTTATCGAAAGCGGCCATGGGCGGCGGTGGCGGTTTATCGAACCATAAATCGACCATGGTTTCATCCACAACCAGAGCAGTTCGGCTGGTGGCAGCAACATCACAAATTCGTTGTCGGGTCACCTCGTCCATACAGCGGCCGGTCGGGTTATGAAAATCAGGTAACAAATAAGCAAGACGTGGCGAGGTCTGGGCGATAGTTGCAGCCAGACCTTCTACATCCCATCCGCTGGTCGGTAAACTGACGGCCACCGGGCGGCATGAGGCTCCCCGAATAGTTGCCAGAGCGACGGAGTAAGTCGGATTTTCAATCACCACCCGATCGCCCGGCCCCGTTAACAGACGTAATACCAGCCCCAGCCCACTAAGCGCACCATTGACGATAATAATCTGATCCGCATCTGTTGGCAGACCACGACTGCAGTAGCGCTCTGCAATCACTTCCCGTAACGACAGTAATCCTTGGCTGTTATAGCCGGTTGAACCCAGATGTTCTGGCAGAGCCATGAGTGCAGAGGAATAGGCATGATGAATTTCCGGACCCGCACTCAGTGATGCGCCGGATAAATCCAGAACCGGGGCAATACCGGGAAGCGGTGAAATCGCCGGGTTACCTTCAGGTAACAATGTTATCGAACCTGAACCCTGACGGCTGACCAGATAACCTTGCTCACGCAGTAATGCCAGCGCGGAAGCCAGGGTTGTACGACTGACATTCAGTAAGGTGGAAAGGTCTCTTTCGCCGGGCAGGCGGCAGTCGAGCGGCAACCGGCCATCGAGGATCAGCAGCCGTAGCCCACTGGCGAGCTGCTGATAAACCGGTGTTCTTGAGTTTTCCTGATGCCACTCTCCCAGTAGCCGGGATAACGATGTTGCTCCGATTCTGCGCTGGCTCATAGCAGTCCACTTTTTCATAACTGGATATTAATACTAAATCCATTTTCATTCAGAGTATACATCCAGTGTAAGGCATAAAAGAGAAGGGGATTGATTATGATGGCACGCAGACTAATACAACTTTATATCGGACTGATTTTATATGGCGTTTCAGTCGCGATGTATGTCCGGGCCGATTTAGGGGCTGACCCTTGGAATGTTTTCCACTTAGGCGTGGCGAGAATTTTTTCACTGAACCTCGGTGTCGTAATGATTGGCGTCGGGGCATTGATACTGCTGCTGTGGATCCCACTGCGTACCCGTCCGGGGATAGGGACTATCAGTAATGTTATTGTTTTAGGACTCGCCGCTGATGCGACATTAGCGTTAATGCCACCGGTCGAATCATTAGCGCTCAAAATAGGGTTACTGATCGCGGCACTGATTGTTAATGGCATAGCGACGGGAATGTATATTGGTGCTGGATTAGGCGCCGGGCCACGTGACGGGCTGATGACCGGGATACATGCCCGGACAGGCTGGTCAATACGCAGTATCCGCACCGCAATAGAAGTGACTGTATTATCTGCCGGGTGGTTAATGGGTGGAGCTTTTGGAGTCGGAACCGTATTATATGCCCTGGCTATCGGGCCGTTAATCCAGTTCTTTCTACCCTGGTTCCAGATTGCTGCGACTAAAAAACCGCTCCCTGCTGTAGCTGAAACGGTTGCGGAATAGTGCCGGATTCTTTTGGAATATACCTGTATCATAAGATATTGAATGCTTGATATATTGTGGTGAATCTTTGGTTATTCCTGAGGGTTCTATGCAAGATACTATCAGTTGCACGACGGCCGCACACTGGAACAGCTATCAACTGGCAGCGATTCTGACATCCTGTTTTGAGGGATATCTGACCCCTTTCACCATTCAGGGCGATGTATTTAGCGCCCGCTTTGCTGCTGAAGACGTCAGCCTGAATGATAGCCTGGTCTGGCTTCAGCAGGGTCAGCCCGTTGCCCTTGCTTTAATTGCCCGTCGCGGGCAAACCAGCCGGCTTGCTGCCTTTGCTATTCGCCCTGCGCTGCGTGGGCAAGGGTTAGGTAAATATTGTATTCAGCAATTGATCGATGCTGCACGTGAGCGGGGTGATAAAACCCTGTCTCTTGAGGTTATTGTCGGAAATGAGAGCGGTATTGCTCTCTATCAGAGAATGGGATTTACCCTGCAGCAATCGCTTATTGGTTTTCATGCCCCGTTACTTCCGACGGCTCCATCAGCTGGCGAATTAACAGAAATAGATCCCCTGTATATGGCTCGTAAAATGATGGTCGACCCTCATCATCATTTGCCCTGGTTAACTGCGGCTGAAACGCTATATAAACTACCGGGCAAAGCCTATGCGCTCAATGACGTTGCTTATGGCATGGTTATTCCCGGAGAGCCCACAAAATTACGCATGCTCTATGTGGAACCCGAGGCGCGTGGACGGGGAGAGGCAAAAGCATTGCTGATGCTATTACGTGAAAAATTTGGCTACTTATCCACGGCGGTTGCCATTCCTGAATCGTTATCGCCTCTGTTTCTCACTTGCGGTTTTATTGAAGAGCCGATAAAGCAATATGAAATGAGCCAGCGGTTGTTACCCTGAGCAACAGACAAAAAAATACCTGCTTATTAAGCAGGTATTTTTGCTGTTAGCCTGGGCTCAAGACCCAGGCAGACCAGAAATTAGAGAACGCCCTGGGCCAGCATGGCATCAGCAACTTTAACGAAGCCCGCGATGTTCGCGCCACGTACGTATTGAGTTTGCTTACCTTCACCGCCGTATTCCACACAAGAGTGGTGAATATCCAGCATGATGTGTTGCAGACGGCTGTCCACTTCTTCTGCTTTCCAGCTAAAGCGTGCCGCATTCTGAGCCATTTCCAGACCTGAAGTTGCAACACCACCGGCGTTAGCTGCTTTACCTGGCGCAAACAATACACCTGCTTCAATGAACAGATCGGTTGCTGCGATAGTGGTTGGCATGTTGGCGCCTTCTGCAACCGCTTTAACGCCGTTAGCAATCAGTGCGCGAGCGGCTTCTACATCCAGCTCATTCTGAGTTGCACATGGCAGAGCGATATCCACCGGTACACCCCATGGCTGCTGGCCTTCAAGGTAAGTCAGGCCAAACTCACGAGCGTAATCAGACAGACGGCCGTCACGGCTTGCTTTAATTTCACACAGACGCGCTAATTTCTCGGTAGTGAAGCCAGCTTCATCAACCACAGTACCGTTGGAGTCAGATGCAGTGATAACGCGTGCACCCAGTGCCATTGCTTTTTCGATAGCATACTGAGCAACGTTACCTGAACCAGATACCGAAACACGCATACCTTCGAAACCAAGACCGTGGCGCTTCAGCATGGCATCGGTGAAGTAAACCAGACCATAACCGGTAGCTTCCGGACGGATCAGGCTGCCACCAAATGACAGACCCTTACCGGTGAACACACAAGCGGTATTG
This sequence comes from Klebsiella sp. BIGb0407, assembly GCF_024807845.1. Lineage (GTDB taxonomy): Bacteria > Pseudomonadota > Gammaproteobacteria > Enterobacterales > Enterobacteriaceae > JGM124. Next base: position 263,865 of record NZ_JANUEQ010000004.1, on the reverse strand, counting down.
TTGGACAGTTTTTTCATCATGCCAGCCATATAGCCGACTTCACGACCGCCCACACCGATGTCACCCGCTGGAACGTCAGTATCCGGACCTAAGTGACGATACAATTCCAGCATTAATGACTGGCAGAAGCGCATGATTTCGCCTTCGCTTTTGCCTTTTGGATTGAAATCGCTTCCGCCTTTACCGCCACCCATAGGCAGGGTTGTCAGAGCATTCTTGAAAGTTTGCTCGAAGCCCAGGAACTTAAGGATTGACAGGTTAACAGAAGGGTGGAAACGCATACCGCCTTTGAATGGACCGATCGCTGAGTTGAACTGTACGCGGAAGGCACGGTTAACCTGGACCTGATTCTTGTCATCAACCCATGGTACACGGAACTGAATTACACGCTCAGGTTCCACCAGACGCTCAAGCAGGCTCTGCTGGCGATATTGTGGATTGTTTTCCAGGAAAGGCCACAGTGTGGTCATTACCTCTCGAACGGCTTGAGCAAACTCAACCTGATGTGGATCACGTGATTGAACGGAGGATAAAAAATCTTCGAGAGTTAACAACTGCGGCATACTAATTAATTCCTCTGATAAACGGACGATTATGTGCAATCAATTTCTGTATTTGTGATTTGACTATAACATTTTCTGATAAATGGACATCAAGCAGTTTTTTTACTCGAAAGAAAAAAATGAACTGGCGGGGAGAGATTATCCTTTTCAAACACCAATAACAGCCCGTAATGACCGCAATAACATCAAAAAATAAGGTAGTATTTCCAGAACGCTACCGCTGCGATTAAATCAAATAGTGAGTGGGTTATCAATGCAAAGTCTTGTGCCACAAGGGTCTTACGGGGTTACGGTGCAGAGTTATAGTCTGCTTTTTTTAATTTCAATGGGATCTAGTGCTGATTAATTTATCAAATGCTATTTATTATCTTACCGTGCACGGTTATGGATCCGCTTTCATATTTTTTATTACTTTGCTGTTTAACGCTACGGGCTATCCTGACTTTTTGCCCGTCATTATTATGCTTTATTGATTTTATGTGAGATATAATTTTACCTTTTAGGGTTAAAACCATTTATATGTTCTGATTTTTAAAGTCTACTCTGCCATATTATAGGGTGAGTGTTGATTTGAATAAGTTGATTAACAATATTACTTACTCATTAGCAGAGATTAGTGTTTATGATGGGTGGTGTTAATAAATTGTTACTTCGCGAGGTTGTTACGCAGGGTCATATGAAAAACTTATGCTGCTCCTGGTTGGTCTCATACGAAAAACTTATGTTAGTTATCGTTTGTGACAATCTTTAGCGTAATAAACACGCCTGGCACTCATATACATTTAAATGAGATGTGGGTCACATTTATATCTCTGAGGTAAAATTCCAGTTGTATGATATTAATGAGTGTGATTGTATCAATAACGACTTTTAATAAAGATTCAGGAAACCTATGACCACTCAACGTTACACTTCTCGACTACTACTTACCGCGCTACCAGCCGCGGTAGTCGTCGTGCGTGTGGTGGTGGTCGTCGGCAACGCGCCGTAGGGACTGAATCAACGCATCGATTCCAAACCCCGCCGGCGCAAACCGGGCGGGGTTTCTTGTTTAAGCCTGCCCAGTAAGTCAGCCGACGAATAATAAGAAGGACTGGAGCATGGCAATTTCGGATACACCCACACAACGCATAACTGGTGCACAGCTGATCGTAAAATTGCTGGAGCATCATGGTATCTCTACCGTCAGCGGTATTCCGGGTGGTACTGTTCTCCCGCTTTACAACGCTCTCAGCCAAAGTCGTACTATTCGTCATATTCTGGCGCGTCATGAACAAGGCGCGGGCTTTATGGCTCAAGGAATGGCGCGTACCAGTGGTAAAGCTGCGGTTTGTATCGCGTGTAGCGGACCGGGGGCAACCAACCTTGTTACTGCTATTGCCGACGCCCGCCTTGATTCTATTCCACTGATTTGTATTACTGGCCAGGTTCCAACCGCGATGATTGGAACGGATGCTTTCCAGGAAGTGGATACCTACGGCATTTCAATTCCTATTACTAAACACAACTATCTGGTACGTGATATCAGTGAACTGCCGCAGGTCTTTGCCGATGCCTTCCGTATTGCTCAGTCCGGGCGGCCAGGACCGGTATGGATTGATATTCCCAAAGATGTTCAAACGGCTGAAATTGACATCAGTGAACTTCCCGCTATTGCTGAAATAAAGGCTCCGGTAGCTGCTGAAAGTCAGGCTATTGCTGCCGCTGCTGCTTTGATTAACCAGGCTAAACGTCCGGTATTGTATCTCGGCGGCGGAATCATCAGCGCCGGAGCGGCAGAGCAAGCCCGTGCTCTGGCTGAACAGGCAAACCTACCGACCACTATGACACTGATGGCGCTCGGAACTTTGCCAGCGAATCATCCATTATCCTTAGGTATGCTGGGGATGCATGGGGCACGCAGTACCAACTTTATTCTTCAGGAAGCTGACTTACTGATTGTTCTGGGGGCGCGCTTTGATGACCGGGCGATTGGTAAAACAGAAGCTTTTTGTCCGAATGCGAAGATAATCCACGTCGATATTGACCGCGCTGAATTAGGCAAAATTAAACAGGCTAATATTGCCATCCAGGGTGATGTCAGCGAAGTATTAAGCCAACTGACGCCGCACATTGAAGCACAACCCCGTACCGAATGGCGTCAGACAGTCAGTGGTTTACAGCGTGAATTCCCGTTTGCGATGCCGGGAGCGGATAATCCATTAATGCCTTACGGTCTGATCCGTGCCGCAGCTGCCTGCGTTGATGACCAGGCGATTATCACGACAGACGTTGGACAGCATCAGATGTGGGTGGCACAGGCTTATCCCCTGAATCGTCCTCGTCAGTGGCTGACCTCGGGGGGGCTGGGGACGATGGGCTTTGGTTTACCTGCTGCGGTCGGTGCCGCCCTGGCAAATCCTGCGCATAAAGTCTTATGTTTTACCGGCGATGGTAGCCTGATGATGAATATTCAGGAGATGGCGACAGCGGCAGAAAATCAGCTGGATGTGAAGATTATCCTGATGGACAACCAGGCATTAGGTTTGGTGCATCAGCAGCAAACGCTGTTTTATCAGCAAAATGTCTTTGCGGCCACCTATCCGGGAACGATTGATTTTCTGACCATCGCACGTGGATTCGGTCTGGCAACCTGCGACTTAAACGCTGCAGCTGACCCGTTTGCTGCCTTGCAGGAAGCCATTTCGCGTCCGGGGCCTTGTCTTATTCATGTACGTATTGATACTAACGAGAAAGTTTATCCGATGGTGCCACCAGGCGCTGCCAATATTGAGATGATTGGAGAGTAATTATGCAGCTATCAACCGTTGTTCTGGAACTTACGGTGCGTAACCATCCGGGCGTGATGTCTCATATTTGCGGTCTGTTTGCCCGCCGGGCATTTAACGTTGAAGGTATTTTGTGTCTGCCGCTCAACGATGAGCTACACAGTCGAATCTGGCTACAGGTTGCGGATGATAAGCGACTTGAGCAGATGATAAGTCAGGTCGAGAAGCTTGAAGATGTGGTTAAGCTGATTCGTCATGCTGGCGATCCGGGGATATTTACTCGCTTGAATACGCTGATTCAGTAGCTATCGTTTTTGGTCTTGCGCTTCCCCCGTTAATAAGGGAAGCGTGGGTCAGAAATAGTTTTATTAACGCAGATGAATTCCCTCACGTACCAGTAAATCAGCCGTGATATCCGCAATCGACTTCGCTCCGGTCAGCGTCATGGCGACACGCATCTCTTTCTCAATCAGATTCAGTAAATGGGTTACTCCCGCTCCGCCGTGGGTTGCCAGAGCATAGATAAACGCGCGTCCCAGTAATACACTATCCGCGCCGAGGGCTATCATTCTTACAACATCCAGCCCATTACGAATGCCGCTGTCGGCCAGAATCGCGATTTCACCTTTCACCGCATCAGCAATAGCAGGCAATGCACGGGCAGAAGAGAGCACCCCGTCTAACTGACGGCCTCCGTGGTTAGAAACCACAATGCCATCGGCACCAAAGCGAACCGCATCCCGGGCATCGTCGGCATCGAGAATACCTTTAATCACCATCGGACCTTCCCAGAACTCACGGATCCACTCTAAATCGCTCCAGGAAATGGAGGGATCAAAGTTGTTTGCCAGCCAGCCGATATAATCTTCCAGTCCGGTAGGTTTACCGAGATAGGTCGAGATATTGCCCAAATCGTGAGGACGACCATGAAGCCCGACATCCCAGGCCCACTGAGGATGAGTGACGGCTTGCAGGTAACGACGCATGGCTGCATTTGGCCCGCTCATACCTGAGTGGGCATCACGGTAACGCGCTCCAGGGGTCGGCATATCGACGGTAAAAACCAGCGTTGAACAGCCCGCCGCTTTCGCGCGCTCCAGCGCATTACGCATAAAGCCCCGGTCTTTCAGAACATAAAGCTGAAACCACATAGGTCTGCTGATAGCGGGGGCAACTTCTTCGATAGGGCAGACTGATACGGTCGACAGCGTAAAAGGAATACCTTTTGCCGCTGCAGCCTGTGCGGCCTGAACTTCACCGCGTCTGGCATACATACCGCAGAGCCCTACCGGCGCTAACGCGACTGGCATCGACAGTTTTTCATTAAACAGCGTCGTTTCAAGGCTCAGTTCCGACATGTTTTTCAGCACGCGTTGTTTCAGTGCCACATCTGCCAGATCCTCAACGTTGCGGCGCAGGGTATGTTCTGCATAGGCACCGCCATCAAGATAGTGAAACAAAAAGGGGGGCAGAATGCGTTTAGCGGCGGCACGGTAGTCGGTTGCTGCAGAAATAATCATGACTTCTTTTCCCTTGTAACTGAATTATTGTCATCCGGCAGGCGGGTTAAGCGTGACTGTCGGGCTCTGTCTTCTTGTTCGGTTTTGTGAGTGGAATGCACAAAACCTAAATGTAATTGGGCAGCTTGCTTTGCACGCTCAGGATCTGCGGCAAGAATGGCCTGGAGTAACTCATGGTGTTGCTCGGTAAGCTGGGCAAAAATTGCCGGGGTGATATACATATGCTGTCTGCTATGCCGCACAGAGGATTGCAGTAAATCGAAAAAACCGCGCATCGTCTGGAGCAGTACCAGGTTATGTGAGGCCTCAGCAATTGCCAGATGAAACCGGACATCAGCCTGGGCGGCGAGAGCGGGGTCATCACTTTCTTTAAATTTCAGCGTGGCATCAAAGCAGGCAATCAACTTCTCTTTATCTTCCGGGGTCGCTCTTAATGCGGCATACCATGCGGTACTGGCCTCAATAGTATGACGGGCCTCAATGATATCCAGCCGATAACTGGGATCTTCTTCTACCAGCGTTTTAAGCGGTTGCACCAGACGCTGTTCTGACCAGGGCTGCTTTTCATAGCAGAGGTAGGTTCCGCCCCCACGACGACTGACCAGCACACCTTCTCCCACCAGTTTCTGAATTGCCTCCCGTAAGATAGATCGCGAACAAGCCAGTTCACTGGCGAGCATGCGTTCAGCGGGTAAGCGCATGCCTGCTTCCAGTCCCTGCTTTTGTATCAGCTCTTTTATAAGCAGTACTATTTTGTCAGTCAGACGGGGTTCACGATGATTCATTAATTAATCCAGGCTGGTTTTCCACGAATAAGTAAAAAATTGGTAGGACCGAAGTGCTCTGCTGCTAAAAAGATACCTGATGGTTATCGTTATGTTAATCAAAGGCAATGCTGTGGGGGGAGTTTTTCAGTAATCTGGCGCAGGGCACACAGTTTTAAAGGAATTGGTAGGACCATGTGGTGGGGGAGGCGGTATCCCGGGCTTGCCCGGGAGCCATCAGTAACGAATCTGCTACAAACGTTGAATTGAAAACCAGCGGCGCCAGATAAAGCGAATAACAAAATACTCAATAGTGCCCAGCGCTAGAAACCAGACACAAAAGATAAGGATATACAGCTGATTCATATCAAGCAGATGTAAGGTTTCGACCAGCTGTTGAGCCAGCGTCACGGTTAACGCCGGGGCCGGGAGTAGTAAACAAGAGAGAAAGGCCAGCAGTAAAATACCGCCCGCGCTCACCAGCGCCTGATAAGAGTTATCCATGTGATATTGACCCGAGACTGAAAATGCTATTGTCGGGGAAAGTCAGGGATTGTGCAAACCTGCGTCATATCATTATGCTAGCTTAGAGCGACGGCAGTAGGTTTAACAGTGGGGCATAGTCCTATGGGGCGATAGACTGACTGAACTTGATTATTTGCCTGGTGTACATGATCCTTACCGAATGGGAGGTTTTTTTATATAAAATATTTTTTCAGACTCTCTCAAAGTGAAGCAACACAGATTTACGATGACATACTAAATGCTGTGAAGAAGTGGCAGAAAATTGCACAACGGCTGGGGATCAGCCGGGCAGAGCAAATAATGAAAAAATGTACGTTTAATGTATAACGCTTTCTTGTTTATATAAATCCGTTTTTTTTGTCAGCTTCTGGGGTGAGTCGGAATATAAGGTTGTTATTTTATCCCATTAGATGAATATCTAAATTTAACGCCGGGTTTGTTGATGCTATTTATCATGTCAGCATCTTTTATTATAGAACCAGGCAGGCGATGATTTTGCCCCATCCCTGTGCCGATCTCTCTTCCCATTCCCATTTCTGTAACTGTTTCAGCTCTGAATTTTTCTAATTTATCTTTCTCTTTTTCAGTGACTTCAAGTGCAAAACACCTTTCGTAGTCTACTTTATCTGTTCTTTTATTCAGTTCTTCGTATATATTTAATATTAAACCTCCATTATGGTTTTTTTCTCCAAGCATTCGGCATAATTCATCATTATTTAGCTCATGTAGTGGGCGCTCAGGAGTTGAGTCGAATATACTGCAGCTTGTTAATACACAAGTGGTCAATATGATGGTTATATATTTCATGATCTTTTTAGGTTTTTCATATTATTGGTGGCGAGATGGTGATTATAATCGTATTAATTTGCAATTCAGGTCAATAGATAGTTCCTGGTGCATATTTTAAATGAGCGTTTTATGAATAATACTTTCTGTAATATTATTTTTTCTGACGGTAAATAATAGTAACAATATCGTATATTACTATATTGTGATTTTTATTCGTAATATGACGGTAATGTTTTACGGTGTTAGAGTTTACTCTCTTGCCAGCGATACAGACGTAACTGGCTGCTTTTCACCGCCAACGCTATGATGAAGCCATGACACAAAAAAACGTATATCAAAAACGAGAGCTACAAAAAGCCAAGCGCCTGGCGCTGGCGCTGCTGCTATTGGCGGCAGCGACCTTTATCATCACGCTATTCCTGCCGGCCAATTTTTGGGTTCGTGGGCTGAAAGCGATTTCTGAAGCGGCCATGATTGGTGCGCTGGCGGACTGGTTTGCGGTATACGCACTCTTTCGCCCGGTGCCGATACCCTTTATTAGCAAGCATACTGCGATTATTCCGCGTAATAAGGAGAAAATAGCGACTAACCTTGGTGTTTTTATTCAGGAAAAGTTTCTCGATACGCAGTCCCTTGTCTCACTGATCCACCGCCATCAGCCAGTCCGGCTGCTGGGAATATGGTTGAATAAGCCTGAAAACGCTCGCCTGCTGGGAAAATACTTACTGAACATCATGGGAACCTTTCTGGAGCTCGCGGATGATACGCGGATCCAAAAACTTATCCGTCGTGGGGTACATAAGGCGATTGATAATGTCGACTTGAGTCACTCGGGAGCCATCCTGCTAGAGAGTATGACGAAGAATAATCGTCACCAGGCATTGCTTGAGGCGCTGATTGGACAGTTGCTCGGGTTATTAAAAAAACCGAGTAGCCGGGAGTTTATTGCCGGTCAGATAACTGGCTGGTTGAATACCGAACACCCGCGTAAAGCGAAGCTGTTGCCTACGGAATGGCTGGGAGAGCAGAGCGCCGAGTGGGTCTCGGATGCAGTTAACCGCTTACTCGACGATATTAACCATGATAAACAGCACCAGATTCGTCAGGGATTTGACAGGGCGGTGCAGCGCTTTATTACTGAATTAAAAACCTCTCCGGATCTGATGGCGAAAGCGGACGGTATCAAACGCTATCTGAAAGATGATGAAGCTTTTAATCGCTATCTCGGTGAATTATGGGGGGATTTACGTAGCTGGTTAAAAACGGACTGTGCCAGCGATGATTCTCGAGTACAGCAGCGTATCGCCCTGGCTGGGCAATGGTTTGGTGAAACATTATTAAGTGATAAAGCGCTACAGGCTTCATTGAATGAACATCTGGAACTGGCCGTGCGGCGCATGACGCCCGATTTTGCCGCTTTTATCACGCGTCATATTAGCGATACGGTGAATAGCTGGGACAGTAAAGAGCTGGCCGACCAAATTGAATTCAATATTGGTAAAGACCTGCAATTTATCCGTATCAACGGCACCCTGGTGGGGGGAACGATAGGTCTGGTGCTCTATTTGCTATCACAGTTGCCCGGGCTGATGGAGAGCTGGGGACTATTGATACCCTGGTAATGAACGGCAATGAAGGCTTTAGTGATGGGCGTTTGTTACAACGCCCAATTAAGCCATCGACGTTTACAACGGTGCTCTGTCAATCAACGATAAAGCCTCATTTACCGCGAATATTTTGCCATCTACCGGTGAAATACCAAAACTTTTCAGCCGCTCAGTGTGCATTTCCAGATAGGCCTGAGCGGCCTCGCGGGTACTGAACAGATAAATTCCTCCGGCTTCATTATCCGCTTTATTTTCTGTCCATATCTTCCAGATAAGACCAGGCTCACTGGCAATGGAAACGGCCAGACCTTCCATCGCCTGTGTCATTTCATCGCCCCATGGGCCAGCGTAAGGGAAATCAACTTGCAGGATATAGCTCATAGAACCTCGATATTGATGGGCTAACTATCAGGAAAACGTTCTGAATATCAGCGGTCAATCTGACTGATAATCGCCAGCCTGGCACGGTAACCATTGCGCACATGTTCACAGGCCGCATCCTGAGCGGCCTGACTATCCCGGCGGGCCAGCGCATCGACTATTGCCTGATGTTCCTGTTTGGCTTCTTCCGTGCGGTCAGGGAGTGCATAAGTGGTGCCTTGCAGTAATGACAGGTGAATACGCAAGTTATCCAGCATTTCATTCAGATACGGGTTATGTGCTGAACGATAAATCTGCCGATGAAACAGACGATTATGGTCGTGCAGGGCTTTACTGTCAGTCAGCGTTTTTTCACTGTTTACCATATCCTGCAACAGCGCTATTTCTTCATCTGAGGCGGCGGAAACGACTAGCTGAACGGCCATTTTTTCCAGCCCTTCGCGCACCGCAAAAAGCTGACGTAATTTTTCATAGCTGATGCTGGCAACAATTAAGCCCCGTTTGGTGCCGGGTTCTGCCAGGCCAAGAGTTTCAAGACGATGCAATGCTTCCCGAATCGGGGTGCGACTGATACCAAACTTTTCTGCCAGCCTTATCTCCTGCAACCGTTCTCCAGGTAACAGCTCCCCCCGTTCAATAGCAGCGATCAATATTTCAAAAGGGGTTTGAACCACAGCAGCGGTGGAGGATTTTAAATTCATGTTTTTCTTATTAACCGTCAGGTTTTGGAGTGATAACCACAGTCCGGATATGAAAGCACGCATCGGGAGTGGCGTCACTATATTGCCATACTCAATGCCAGGCTAATGCTAATTTTGTTCTTAGCATATTCATTTTACATCTTTTGTCTGGCGCGATTTGGCTGTTATGTTTGCATTGTTTTTTATTGTATACAATTGAATGCATTTTTGCATGAGTATGTTTTGCAATATTTTTTATCTGCCAGATGGAAATAAAAATGACAACAGAAACATCGCAAACTGATTACCCTCGTGGTTCACAACTCAGTTATTTCATTGCACATGCTTATGAATGGAACATTCCTCCGGCGGTATTCCATGAGGCGAAAAGGGCGCTAATCGATCACCTGGCTGTGGCTATTGGTGCTGTTAACGATGAGGCGGTACTGGCTGTTCGTCAGGTCGCTAAATCGTGGGGTGCCACCGGTGATGCGCGTATTTTTCTCGGGGCAACGACTACCCCGGCACTGGCCGCGTTGATCAACGCCACTATGGCCCACGCAACTGATTTTGATGACACCCATCCGGCAGGTTCAGGCCATCCCGGAGGACCATGCTGGGCAACGGCTCTGGCTATGGCTCAGACCCATTCTGCTAACGAAGAACAGACATTACGGGCATTTATCGCCGGGTTTGAAGTCATGGCCAAACTCGGTGGTGGCTGGGTTCCGGGCGTCGGGCGCCATTTACAACGCCGTGGTTTTCATCCCACTTCCGTAGTTGGACGAGCCGGTGCGACTGCGGTAGCTGCCTCGATCCTTGGGCTTAACACTGAACAAATCGCGAATGCGCTGGGTGGCGCGGCGACCATGATGGGGGGCCTGCAAAAATCCTCCGGCACGCACGGGAAACCTTTCCATGCAGGGAAAGCGGCGATGGATGGCATCCTTGCTGCACAGCTAGCCAGTGAAGGTTTCGTTGGCGCTCATCACTTTTATGAAACCGATGGCTGGGTACGTAATTTTATTCAGCAGGGTGAGGTGGATATTCCCGAGCTGGATTTTGGTGATAGCTGGGAGCTGCTGACTAACGGCTACAAACTTTATGCCAGCTGCCGTGGAACCCATGCCTCGATTGAGACTGCACTAAAAATTTACCCGCAGTTAAACGGACGCGAGATTGAACGTATTAGCGCCCGGGTACACCCGATGGGGATGGTGAATGCCGGGATAATGGATCCGAAAAATCCGCTGGAAAGTAAATTCAGTATTCCCTACTGCATTGCCCTCGCGCTGAGCGGTTATCGCCTGACTGATGCTGATTTTACTCCGCAAACAACGAGTGATGTTAATGCCCGTAAGTTCCTGCCATTACTGACTATCGAAGCCGTTGAAGGGCAGTCCGCTAGCTCCGCGTTTATCGACGTTTTGCTGAGCGATGGCGAGGTCATTCATGCGCATACCGATGTTTATCGCGGGCATCCACAGAATCCATTGACCGAAGAAGAGCTGTACGAAAAATTTGCCGCTTTAACGATACCGGTACTCGGCGCAGAACGTAGTGCCGCCCTTTATCAGGCCGCCGCGCACTTTGAACGACCGGGATCTCTGGCAACGATAACGGCTTTACTCGCTGGTAACTACTGATTTTTAAGGACTCTTTGATGACCGTGGCGCAACAATTTGCGAAGAACTTACTCTCTTTTTCGCAGCAACCCTTCTCTGAGCTGGCGCGTGAACAGGCGCGTATTGCCATTATCGATACCCTGGGCGTGACTCTGGCGGGGGCTGTCCAGGAAGAGGCGGGTAAATTACGTAGCGTAATTACTCTGTCAGCGGCGAAGGGTAACAGTCGGGTGTTCGGAACTGACCTGCGTTTAAACCCGCTTGATGCCGCGTTATTAAATGGCACTGCGGCCCACTTGCTGGATTTTGATGATTCCAACTCCTGGTTACATGGTCATATCTCGGTTGCCGTGCTACCTGCTTTGTTGGCCCTGGCGGACGATCGTAACCTTAACGGTGATGCGATTATTCGTGCCTATCTGACAGGATATGAAACCGCGGTACGGATGGGTAAAGCAGTTAGTCCTTTCCAGTATCGCCATGGCTGGCATCCAACCACCACGGTGGGAATCTTTGCGGGCGTTGCCGCGGCGGCAGTATTAGTAGGTTTAAGCGAACAGCAGACGGCAACGGCGCTCTCTATTTGTACCTCACTGGCCAGTGGAATTAAGTCTAATTTTGGTAGTGAGACCAAAGCGCTGGGGGTTGGACAGGCGGCACGCAGCGCCGTGCTGGCCGTGTTATTAGCTGAAGCGGATTTTAGCGCCGGTAAAACAGCGTTTGAACATCACCATGGTTATTTCAATGTCTTTAATGGCAGCGCCAATGCTGATGCCTTACCCCTGACAGAATCCTGGGAAGGAAAGGTTCATATCCTTGATACGGAGAAAAGTAATAACTTCAAATACTTCTCTTGTTGTTATGCCATTTTGTCTCCTGTCGATGGCGTACTTGAATTGCGTAAACAGACCGAACTACAGGCTGAAGAGATTGCCCGCATTGAGGTACAGGTTCATCCGATCCGTTTTCCGCATATCAATATTCCGCAGCCTGAAAACCCGCTGGCAGGAAAATTTAGCCTGCATTACTGCGTGGCGCGGGCTTTTGTCACAGGAACGCTGACGCTGGATGATTTTGTCGATAATGCCCGTTTTTCTGACCCCCAAACCCAGGCATTAATGAATAAAGTCACCCTGACGACCCATCAGGATACGGTCACCCATACCGCTTATGTCACCTTAACCACCACTGATGGACAGCAGTTCCATCAGTCAGTTGCTGGTGCATTGGGTTCCAGCCCATCTCGCCCGCTTCCGGAAGGGGTGCTTGTCGAGAAATTCTTTGATTGTGCGACCCGGGCACTGCCGCTTGAAGCGGCGAAGTCACTCTATCAGAGGTTATTACAGGATGATTATCGTTGAGTGGAATAGAGCTGATTCAGCAATGGGTTCCCGCTGATATTTCACCCGTATTTGCCTGTGTGATGGTGCTGTGTAGTTTTGTGACCTCTGCGCTGACAGCGGCCCTGGGGCTTGGAGGAGGCACAGTATTACTCGCCATCATGGCGGTGGGGATGCCGGTCAGTAGCCTGATGCCGGTCCACGGCATTGTGCAGCTAGGGTCGAATCTGAGCCGTAGTCTGATCCAACGAATCTATATCGTCTGGCCGCTGGTGCTGTGGTTTTTACTGGGTTGTGTCATCGGGATTGCGCTGGGTACGCCACTGGTGGCGATTATTCCGGACAGTGCGGCACGTATAGCCTTAGGTCTGTTTGTGCTGTGGTCGGTTTGCCGTCCACGTCGCAAAAGTAAACCTCTCAACCGGCCCTTATTTATTCTCGGTGGGGGATTAAGCAGTCTGGGGTCGATGATTGTAGGGGCAACAGGGCCGATGGTGGCAGGGCTTATCAGCTCTCAGGGGCTGACCAAGCAACCGCTGATTGCGACACACTCAATCTGCATGGTCCTTCAGCATGGCCTGAAGATCCTCGCTTTTGGATTGCTGGGATTCGCCTGGTCTGCCTGGTTACCTGTCCTGGCTGCCATGATAGTCAGTGGGGTTTTAGGCACCTGGCTTGGAACACGTTTACTGGATCATTTGCCTGAACGCTTCTTTCGCGTGGTGTTCAGGCTGACGATGCTGATATTAGGCCTGCAATTGTTATGGCAGGGCATGAGTCACTGATTTTATCAGACCATTTTCGCATTTGCTTTGCTGGATTTTGTCTTTGCCAGGACGGCTCATTTTGAAAAAAATAACGTTATCTGTGCCGGTCACATTTAACCCTTAATAAATATTGATGATGAGTAGCAGAAGGAACTTTCATGTTGAAACAAACGACTTTCGTGGCGGGGGCATTGTTGCTGGCATTCAGCGCCTTAACAGGTCAGGCATTAGCGAATGAAGCGCCTGTCGCAAGCGGCGATACGCTCAAAAAAATTCTTGCCCGAGGTGAGGTGGTCTGCGGTGTCCATCCGGCACGGCATGGCTTTGCCTCTATTGATAGTAAAAGCCAGTGGCAAGGTTTGGATGTGGATTTTTGCCGCGCTCTGGCAGCGGCCGTATTTGGTGATGCCAGTAAAGTCCGTTTCACTCCGCTTTCAACTGCTCAGCGCTTTCCGGCTATTCAGTCCGGTGAAGTTGATGTGCTTTCGCGCAATATCACCGCTTCTTTGACTCGGGATGTTTCACTCGGGCTGAGTTTTGCACCACCGAATTTTTATACCGGCACCGGGTTTATGGTCCGCGCTAACAGTGGGGTTAAAAAAGTAGAAGATCTGGATGGTGCGACAGTGTGTATCACGCCAGGCAGCAGCACCGAGCAGAATGTGGCGCAGATTTTTGCCTCGCGCAATATGCACTACACGCCGGTGGTGATTGAAAATAATAAGGAGTATGTCGCCGCGTACCTTGCCGGGCGTTGTGATGTGATTGCCCGGGATAAAGTGGCGTTATCTGGCGTGAAAAACTTTGATGCCGAAAATGCCGACGACCACATTATTTTACCTGGTATCTACTCCAAAGAACCGCTGGCAATGGCCGTTCGCCGGGGTGATGACCAGTGGGCTGATATTGTGAAGTGGGTGGTTTACGCCACCTTCAATGCTGAAGAGCTAAAAGTGAATCAGAACAATGTTGATGAACAGCTGAAGTCAGTGGATCCCGATGTACAAGGCCTGTTAGGTGTAAGCGGTGACTATGGTCAGAAACTGGGCCTGGATAATAAATGGGCCTATAACCTGGTGAAACAGGTGGGGAACTACGGTGATATCTATAACCGCCACTTTGGCCCGCAAACCACAGAACCTTTGGATCGTGATTTAAATAATCTGTGGACCGAAGGTGGCCTGTTGTACGGCTTACCGATTCGCTAACTGATAGATCCCTGTGAGAGGGATCTTTCTCTTTTTTATGTCTGTCACTGACTTTGAAATAATGAAACCAATCGACAATGTAAACCGCGCACTTTCTTCAACCGGAGGTTCGCGCCACCCTTTGCTTACCTTTTTTGGCAGCAAGACGACCCGTGCCTGGTGTTACCAGGTTCTAGTGGTTTTGCTGTGTGTGGTGTTTTCCTGGTGGCTATACAGTAATGCGGTGGACAATATGCGCACTCAGCGTATTACCACGGGCTTTGCTTTTCTTGAACAAAGTGCCCAGTTTGCGATTGGTGAAACGCTGATTGATTACCAGTCTAGCGATAACTATGCCCGTGCTGTGCTGGTTGGGTTGCTGAATACGCTGTATGTCGCTATCTGTGGCATTGTTCTGGCGACAGTACTGGGGTTTATTGTCGGTCTGGGGCGCGTCTCAAAAAACTGGTTGCTGGTTAAACTGGCGGAAGTTTATGTCGAGCTTCTGCGCAATGTTCCGGTTATTTTACAGGTCATTTTTTGGTCGGTATTAATCCGTAATCTGCCAGCACCCCGCGAAGCTATTGAACTCTTCAATTTTGGTTTTTTGACCAACCGCGGGCTGACAGTCACTGTTTTAGAGCATCATGATGGGTGGTTATGGACGCTTATTGCATTCGTCGCGGCACTGATACTGAGCAGTTTACTGGCGTTTATTTCCCGACGTTTACGTGAACAGCACGGGCGTACTTTTTCCGTCACCAGACTTCGTGTTGGCTTAGTGATTGGTCTGCCGCTTCTGGTCTGGTGGCTGGCCGGAGCCCCTTCACAGTTAAATAGCCCGGAACTGCGAGGTTTTAATTTTAAAGGTGGCTTTACGGTCAGCCCGGAATTTACGGCGCTATTGCTGGGGATTGCTCTGTATTCGTCTGCTTTTATCGCTGAGATTGTGCGCTCCGGTATTCAGTCGGTACCGAAAGGACAGCTTGAGGCTGCTCGCTCCCTCTCTTTGTCATCCTGGCATATCACCCGCCATGTCGTTATTCCTCAGGCGATGCGGGTGATGGTACCGCCGCTTGCTAGCCAGTATGTCAGCCTGACGAAAAACAGTTCGATTGCCGTGGTAGTGGGTTATCCGGAGCTTGCCAATATCAGTAATACACTAATGAACCAGACCGGCCAGGCGTTAGAGGCCATCGCTATCATGATGGTGGTTTATCTTATTATCAGTGCCAGCACGTCATTGATGATGAATATCTTCAACCGTTACGTTGCCATTAAAGAACGCTGAGGAATTGAATATGCAACATTCAGCAATTTACTGGCTGCGACGTAATTTATTCAGCAGCCTGATACAGTCTATTCTCACTATCACCCTGGGTATCGTTATTGTGCTGGCAGGTGCAAAACTTTTGCGCTGGGGCATCTATGATGCGGTATTTACTGGCACAGTTGAGCAGTGTCGCGTGGCGACGGGAGCATGCTGGGCCGTTATTGCAGAAAAGCATCGTCCCATTTTATTTGGCCTTTATCCCTACGAACAGCAGTGGCGTCCTGCCCTTTGTATGCTGATTTGGCTGGTGAGCGTGGTGGTGTCATTGTCACCCGCTTGCTGGAAATCGCGCTATTTGTGGCCGCTGTGGGGCGTTGCTCTGGTCGTGATGGCCATTTTGATGAGTGGCGGTGTCTTCGGGCTGGTTCCGGTTCCTTCCGCTGACTGGGGCGGCTTGCCGCTAACACTATTACTCTTTTCCGGTACGGTGATGATAGGCCTGCCGGTTTCGGTTGCGCTCGCCTTAGGTCGCCGATCGCCGCTCCCTTTTTTGCGTGGATTATCGGTTATTTTTATTGAAGGGCTACGTGGTGTGCCTTTGATAACGATACTGTTTGTCGCAGTGAATATCTTCCCGCTATTTCTGCCTGCGGATATGGAGGTGAACAAACTTCTGCGTATTGTGGTGGCGATAGCATTATTTTTTGCCTGTTATCAGGCTGAAGTTATCCGCGGAGGACTTCAGTCGGTCCCGCGCGGTCAGTATGAGGCGGCGGCGGCACTCAACCTGGGATACTGGCATACCACTACTAAAATTATTTTGCCTCAGGCCTTGCGAATCTGTCTGCCTGGCGTGACGAATCATATTATTGCCGCGATGAAGAATACCTCATTTGTCATTATCATCGGCCTGTTTGATGTGCTGACGGCAACCAGTGCTGTCATGCAAGATCCGCTCTGGCGACGGTATTACATTGAAACCTACCTCTTTATCTCAGCCATTTATATTCTGTTTGGTTTTGCGCTTTCTCGCTACGCCATTTGGGTAGAAAAACGTATTGATTCCAGCCGTAATGAACAAGGAATAGCCTGATGTTACAACGTCCAGTCATAGAAATTAATGCAGTTAGTAAATGGTTCGGGAAATTCCAGGTTCTCAACAATGTCTCAATGCAAGTAGCCAAAGGCGAACGAGTCGTTATCTGCGGGCCTTCTGGTTCAGGAAAATCGACACTCATCCGTTGTATTAATCGGCTGGAAGAACATCAGCAAGGACAGATTTGGGTTAATGGCATTGAGATGAATGACAACCTGCGAAATATCAATCGCATTCGTCAGAGTATCAGCATGTTATTTCAGCAGTTTAATCTGTTCCCCCATCTGAGCGTTCTGGATAACTTAACGCTCGGCCCTAAGCTTGTGCGTAAAATGAGCCAGAAGCAGGCAACAGAGCTTGCCATGCACTATCTGGAAAAAGTGCATATTGGTAACCAGGCATATAAATTTCCTTTGCAACTTTCTGGCGGGCAACAGCAGCGCGTGGCTATTGCCCGTGCACTCTGCATGGAGCCAGAAATACTGCTGTTTGATGAGCCAACCTCAGCGCTTGATCCTGAAATGATCAAAGAAGTTCTGGACGTGATGTTAGATCTTGCCGAGGGTGGAATGACCATGATTGTCGTCACTCATGAAATGGGTTTTGCCCGGACTGTAGCAGACAAAGTTATCCTGATGGCGGATGGCGCAATTGTAGAGTCTGCCCCGCCTGAGCAATTCTTCAACCAGCCTGAGCATCCAAGAACACAGCAATTTTTAGAGCAAATACTAAGCCACTAGATCGTTATTTCATTGGCTTTCAATATGTTGAAAGGTAACTGCAATGGTATATCTCTCGTCATCATGATACTTGATGGCGGGCGATATATTTTGCGTATCGATAAATAATTCCGCACAATAATAATTAGCATGGTATTTAATTAATAAATAAAAATAATATTTATTATTGATATCATTCATGCCAGAATTTCTCTCCCCTCTCATTTTTATCATCTAAAGCAAAAAATAACCTATTGTTATTATTGTGTTTTATTATTTTTTTGACTAAAAGAGTCAAAAAATAACGTTCTGAATTCTTTTGGCGATTTAATTGATTTTGATCTAACTGTCATAAATTGCGATGTGCATGATGAAATACATGAACTATGTTTTCTGACATGAGAAATTATTTCTATACATAGGGGGAAATTAATTTCCTCAGAGGAAATCTGTCAGGTTACGTATTTCGTTATACTTTTATATTTTGTTATGACCTTTCACGGTAACTAAAATGAAATTTTATCATGATAGATTTATTGTGTTAAAAATTCGTTTTTTTACAAATGGTTATTTCTTATTTTATGGTAATTATATTATTTTTGACGAGCCGTTCGATGATATAGATTTATTTTTTTTAAATTTGATTTGTAAAAACTCAGATTCGACCTATTTTTTATATGAGCTTAGATTCATCGGATAGTAAACACTTATTAGGTGAGGGAATTATTTATGAATAAGAAATCAGTATCTTCAAATTATAGCGAGCTGGATGATGTCTATGGATCGCTTGAGCTATCCAGATCATTACCAAAAAGTCAGTTTCCTACAGAAGAACGTGATCCTCGCAATGTATTCAGTGCCATACGTGATGAGCTCATGCTTGACGGTAATTCGCGCCAAAACTTAGCGACTTTCTGTCAAACATGGGTTGATGACGAAATCCGTGAGTTGATGGACTTATCTATCGATAAAAATATGATAGATAAAGATGAATACCCGCAAACCGCAGAGCTGGAAAGTCGTTGCGTGAGAATGCTCGCAGACTTATGGAATTCTCCAGATCCAGAAAATACCCTCGGTTGCTCCACTATTGGTTCATCAGAAGCCGCGATGCTGGGTGGTCTGGCATTAAAATGGCAGTGGCGTAAAAAACGCGCTGCTCAGGGCAAATCAACCGATAAACCAAACCTGATTTGTGGGCCGGTACAAATCTGCTGGCATAAATTTGCCCGCTACTTTGATGTTGAACTTCGTGAGATCCCACTTGAGGGCGATCGCCTGATTATGAACGCCGAAGAAGTATTAAAACGTGTTGATGAAAATACTATTGGTGTTGTACCCACTTTAGGTGTCACCTTTACCTGCCAGTACGAGCCGGTTAAAGAAGTCCACGATGCACTGGACAAATTACAGCAAGACACTGGTCTGGATATTCCTATCCATGTGGATGGGGCGAGTGGTGGTTTCCTGGCGCCGTTCTGTGCACCAGAGCTGGAGTGGGATTTCCGCTTACCACGCGTTAAGTCCGTTAACTCCTCTGGCCATAAATTTGGTCTAGCCCCTCTGGGTGCTGGCTGGGTTGTCTGGCGTGAAGCGAAAGACCTGCCTGAAGAGCTGATTTTCAATGTGAACTATCTTGGCGGTAACATGCCAACCTTCGCACTAAACTTCTCTCGCCCTGGTGGCCAGATTGTCGCTCAGTACTACAACTTCCTGCGCCTGGGACGTGATGGTTATGCAAAAATTCATAATTCTTGCTACGCCACTGCACAATACTTGTCTCGTGAAATTGAAAAACTGGGTCCATTCGAAATGCTTTTCGATGGCGACAGTAAAACAGGTATTCCAGCCCTGGCATGGAAAATCAAAGACGGCGCGAAAGTCAGCTACTCTTTATATGATATTGCCGACAAATTGCGTAGCCGCGGCTGGCAAGTACCGGCTTACTCAATGCCTGCAAATCGTGAGGATATGATTATTCAGCGTATTCTGGTACGTCACGGTGTCAGCCTCGACTTGGCTTCCTTACTGATTGAAGATTTCAAACGCACTTTAGAGTATTTCGAAAAACACCCTGTCAGCGTTCCTCTGTCTGATAAAGACGGTACTAGCTTCAACCATAGCTAATCATTCTATCCCCGCTAGTTCAAAGAGCCCTTGGCTCTTTGAACTTCAAGTATCAGTTAATGACTGATTACTTTTACTAAAATAGTTATTAAGAGAGTGCGTATGGCAACAACAACGACAGCTCCGGCGGCAAAACAGCTAACGTTATTGGGCTTTTTTGCAATTACGGCATCGATGGTTATGGCGGTATATGAATATCCGACCTTCGCCACATCCGGTTTCAGTTTAGTTTTCTTTTTATTATTAGGCGGATTGTTGTGGTTTATTCCGGTTGCACTCTGTGCTGCTGAAATGGCAACCGTAGAGGGCTGGGAAGAGGGCGGCGTATTTGCCTGGGTCTCTAATACATTGGGTGAACGGTGGGGGTTTGCAGCGATATCTTTTGGTTATTTGCAAATAGCCGTTGGTTTTATTCCAATGCTTTATTTTGTCCTCGGGGCCTTGTCCTATATTCTGAACTGGCCAGAACTGAATACCGATCCGGTTATTAAAACTATTGCCGCATTAGTCATTCTATGGGGACTCGCATTCACTCAGTTTGGTGGAACTAAATATACTGCAACGATTGCTAAAGTCGGTTTCTTTGCCGGTATCTTACTGCCAGCCCTGATTTTAGTTGTTCTGGCAATTAGCTACCTGGTAAGCGGTGCGCCACTGGCAATTGAAATCAGTGCTGATACTTTCTTCCCTGACTTCACCCAAATCGGCACCATGGTGGTATTTGTTGCCTTTATTTTAAGTTATATGGGTGTTGAAGCCTCGGCAACTCACGTCAATGAAATGAAAAACCCGGGTAGAGATTATCCGGCGGCCATGCTGTTGCTGATGATAGCGGCCATCTGCTTAAGCTCAATCGGCGGGTTATCCGTTGCAGCGGTTATTCCAAGCAATGAAATCAACCTGTCGGCAGGTGTGGTGCAAACCTTCAGTGTCCTGGTTGGCCATTTCAGCACCACGCTTGAATGGGCAGTCCGTGTTATCGCTGCGTTATTGCTATTAGGTGTACTGGCAGAGATTGCTTCATGGATTGTCGGACCTTCACGCGGTATGTTCGTTGCTGCTCAGAAGGGCATTTTGCCAAAAGCATTCTCTAAAGTTAACAAAAATGGCGTGCCTGTGACTTTGGTTATCTCTCAGTTACTGATTACCACAGTCGCGCTGACCGTGTTGACCAACACCGGCGGCGGCGGGAATATGTCGTTCCTGATTGCCCTGGCACTGACAGTGGTTATTTATCTGTGCAGCTACTTTATGCTGTTCCTGGGTTATATCCATCTGGTTCGTAAACAGCCAGAAAAGAAACGTGCATTTAATATCCCGGGTGGTAAAGGTGTTAAGCTGATACTTGCTTTTGCAGGGCTTATCATCTCTATCTTCGCGTTTGTAGTGTCATTCTTCCCACCAAGTTCTTTACCTGTTGGTGGAAGTGCAGATACTTACGTCATCTTACTGGGCGTTAGCTTTGTGGTGATTTTCCTGGTGCCGTTTATTATCTATGCGCTGCACGATAAGAGAGGCAAAGAAACCGGTATCACTATGGTGCATATCAAAACGCACAATGCGCCACCGAACCACTTCTTTATTCACCCGCGTGCACGTTCTTTCTGGCACCTGGTGCATAATGATAAATTGGAAAACAAGCAAGATAGTGCAAACAATGGTCCGGATAAAAAATAGACCCGGAACGACGATAACGGCGTGAGAGTCACTGAGGGTTTCCAGAGATTCTGAGCCGTGAATGAAAAAACCGGATAGCATTAAATGGCTCTCCGGTTTTTTATTGCCAGTCATTCACGCTATCAGCGGGCGATACTTCGCGTCACGAGTTGCGGCATATCCCAGGCGCCACCTGCACGAATTAAGCGACAACGTCCGGTATTACCCGATGAGCTGGCAACAAATTTCTGCCCATCCCAGACCCACTGCTGGTAGTTCCAGCAGTCTCCTAATCCACGACCTTTCATAGCAAACGACAGCAGGCCGTCTTCATAGTCGGTAGCGCTGT
Organism: Klebsiella sp. BIGb0407; assembly: GCF_024807845.1. GTDB lineage: Bacteria > Pseudomonadota > Gammaproteobacteria > Enterobacterales > Enterobacteriaceae > JGM124. The sequence continues at coordinate 242,129 of NZ_JANUEQ010000004.1, read as the reverse complement.
CAGTTACTACCTCGGGTGGGATACTCATATCGTTCCGAATAACATAATAGACATCACCGCTGTTATAAGCCGCTCTCCAGCAGGGTACGGTCACGAGGGATTGTTCATTATTCAGCCTGGCTATCTGCCATGTTTCGGCGAGCAACTCTTCATCGCAATCTGTAGTCGAACTTTTTAATTCGAGGATCTGCGGTTTAATTAATGCAATTTCCTCAGCGGTCATATCGCGACTGTCAGTATCCATCACTGGGGCTTTAACAATAATCGGAACTGCAACAGGTGGTTTGATACTGGCTTCGCTGGCTGTCCCTTTTTTTATCAAAGCATCAGGGGTACCAATACGCCCCTGAACATCATCCATTTTCAGTAGTACAGCGCTGGAGCCTGCCCCGGAGAAGATGTACTCATTGATATTATCTATAAAGCTAATGGTGCTATCACGCTGAAGCGCTTGTTTAAAGGCGCTGAACTGCGCTTCACTCATTTTCCAGCTATCACCATCCAGGGTTAATAATGGCCCCTGAGATATTTTATTAATCAGTAATAGCGGTATTCCGGGAGTGTTCTGAGCCGTTTCACCGTCATAGTCTGCCAGCATCACCTTGTTAGTGACGGGGGTTGCTACTCCGGCTTCACGGGTAATCAGAACCGTTGCTGCCGGGTCAATATCATCAGAAGAATAGCCAGCCGCGCGGCAGGTCAGGGTATTATCACAAACCAGATCCCAGTCTTTGTGGGTAAAGTTGACCGCCTCTGGTATCTGAGTTGCCTGTACACTCCCAGAGATAGCTAACGCCAGTCCAGACAGTACGAGTTGCGTACTCAGTCTGCTGAACAGGGCGGTAACGTGCTTCCGTTGGGTCATAAATTATCCCTTAAAAGATGATGTTTTGTTAATTTTCGTTGGATTGAGGGGCGATTATATCAGGTGTATTTTTTATCGGTGAGGTAGAAAATTCGCTGCCTTATCAGACAGCGAATAGCCACGATATTATTTCAGGGGAGGAAGAATTTCAGATATTCTGGACAGAACAGCAGGACAGCCAGCGAGCACGGCATTGCCTTTCAGTAATCCTTCGTTGTCTAAAAATGCATTACTCTTTCCTCCGGCCTCGGTGATAAGCAGTAATCCAGCCAGTACATCCCAGCTGTTAATATATTCTTCGTAATAGGCATGAACTAAGCCGGATGCAACATGTGCCAGCATCAGCGCGCCGGCACCAAAACGACGGTATTCGATTCCGTCACTAAGTACTGATTCAAGTGTCTGAGTATAGCGCGCCACCGTAGTGCGACTTGAGCGCCCCATACCTATCACTACGGCATCAGAGGCAGGCTCTTGCAAGCTCAAGCGTTTACCATTGAGAAATGCCCCTGCGCCACGTCGTGCAAAGAAAAATTCATTACGATCAGGGGCATAAATGATACCCAGTTCGATGATGTCTTGTTGAACATAAGCGAGCGAAATACACCAGTAGTCCATACCGCGGATAAAGTTAGTCGTACCGTCTATTGGATCAAGCACCCAAATCCCGGACTTCCCGGCAACCAGACCGCTCTCCTCGCCAAGAAAACCGTCTTCGGGAAACTGTTCCGCCAGCCACTGCTTCAGCACACTTTCAACATAGACATCCGCTTCAGAGACAAAATCCTGGCGACCTTTGCTTTCAATCTGTAATCCTGCGTCACGTAACGCTTGGGCTCTGGCACCTAGCTGGCGAATTAAATCACATAACCCTTGCTGTTGTTGTTCCGTCATATTTCTCGCTCTTATCAAATAGATGGCGATGTGCGCCGGTAAATTAAAGACACCTTAACCCAGGAGGTTTGAGAGGGTTGTGTCGGGTTACTGGTGCGTGCCAGCAGATGGGCCAGCGCTTGCCGGGATAGCTCAGTAATATCCTGATGTAGCGTGGTTAACTGGTAACTATACTGCTCGGTTTGCGGCGTATTATCAAAGCCGATCAGTTGAAAATCTTGCGGGGCATCTTTACCACGCTTTCGCATACCGTCGAGAAAGCCACAGGCTAATTGGGCGTTGGCGCAAAATATACCCTTGAGGTCTTCCGCTGCCTGTAACGCCGCATGGAAACCGCCATGGTATCCTTCCTGCCCGGCAATCAGCGAAACTAAATCCAGCCCGGTATTTACGCCTGATTGCTGCAGTGCCCGGGTAAAGGCTTCGCCGCGCATTCTGCCTGCCCAGGTTGAATTCTCGGTATTCAGCCAGCCAAAACGGCGACAACCGGCACGCACTAATTGATTAGCCGCAAGGGTCGCGCCAGCAACGTTATCGGAGCAGACATAGTCGACGCCGGGAATATCAGGCTGACGATTAATCCCGACCACCGGAATATGCTGTTGTACGCATTGATTGACCAGTGCCTCCGGGGGTTTGCCTGAAGTAACTATCACGCCGGAAACGCGAAACTGGGTGAAATTGCGTAGGGTTTCCGCCAGCTCCTGCTCATTATGAATTTCAGACACCAGCGCCTGAAAACCCAGGCGTTGTATCTCAGTGAGCAACCCATCCAGCAGCGAACTACGAAAAGGATCGCTGATATGAGAGACAATAACCCCGATTAAATGACTGCGCTGGCGGTTTAGTCCTTGTGCTAAAAAATTAACCTGATAACCCAGCTCCTCTGCGACTTGTAAGACCCGGGCGCGTGTTGCCGGAGAAATACTGCCGTTATTACTGAGTGCACGAGAGACCACGGCACGGGAAACGCCAGCCTTGCTGGCGACATCCTGGGCGGTCACATGCTGCCTGTCGGGTAACGGACTCACAGCGGATACTCGGTATGAAAAAACTGCTGTTGAGAAAAGTCATATTGTAAACCGTCCTCGCTGACAAACAGTCCCGGATAGAGCAGGCAGGCTTGCCGCAGCGCCGGAAGAATAGCGTCATTACAGTGATAGAGCCCAAGCCGGGGTAGGGCGAGTTGCTGAAATAGTGCGAGACAGCCAGGATAGTCTCCGTGGGAGGAATCATTTGCCAGAGCGGTCAGTGACGCACATTCCTGAAAAGCCAACCGACTGCCCACCATTAACGCCAGCGATTCGGGAGTCGGACGACCATCACCGCTGTAAAACAGGCTATCCTGGCCGATGTCTATCCGGATTGCCTGGTTGGCGATTTCGTGCTGAGTTGGAGCGGTCTGGATATGCCAGTGCTGCCAGTTCCAGCTCGTGTCGCTGTCCCGCCATTCAATAGCAAAGCTCAGTGAGGTCGCAGGCCAGTTTGCCAGCCTGGCTAATTGCATTAGCACCGGACGCTGTTCTGGCTGACTATAAATAATCAGCGGCTTATGACGTGAAAAACTTTTCCAGTAATTGAGTAATGCCGTCAGCCCGGTGCAATGATCCGGGTGGACGTGGGTAAAAAATATCGCATCAATATCATTAATATCTCCTTCTCGCTGCCACAGTGCTCTGGGAATGGTCGGGCCGCAATCGATAAGCCACTGGTAACGCTCATCCATCACTCTTAACGCAGAAGTATTTTGCCAGCGGGAGAACGCGCTACCACAGCCGAGAACGTCTATTTTCATTTTTCCTCGCCAAAAAATTTTTCGCGCTTAATTAAAGTGTCACAAAGACACGCCAGAGTAGGCTCACATAGTGTCGGATTTGCGTTTCATTTTTTTTACAAATTAATGAACACGTGTTCATCGGCATAAAAAAAATTAAACAGACTGTCTGGACACAATAATGAGCTACCTGGATATTTCCCAACTCAAAATAAGTTATGGAGACAAAGTTGTCCTGCAAGATATTAATCTTGCGGTCAATAAAGGCGAAATGATCGCTCTACTTGGCCCTTCCGGCTGTGGAAAGACCACGTTATTAAATGCTCTCTGTGGTTTTATTCCGGTTCAGCAGGGAAGCATAGTTGTAGCCGGTCGGGATATCACGGTTAGCGAACCGGAACAGCGTAATATTACGATGGTTTTTCAAAGCTATGCCTTATGGCCGCATCTGTCGGTGGCACGTAATATTGGTTATGGCCTGAAGCTACGTAAATGGAAAAATCATGATATTAAGCAGCGGGTTGATGAGTTATTACAGGTCGTCAATCTGGTTGGTTTAGCTGATGCCAAAATAACCGAGCTCTCTGGTGGCCAGCGGCAGCGCGTTGCGCTGGCACGTGCGCTGGCTATTGAACCGGATGTACTGGTGCTTGACGAACCGCTCTCTAACCTTGATGCAAAGGTGCGTTTAAGCGTGCGCCATGAAATTAAATTGCTGCAAAAAAAACTCGGGTTTACCTCGGTTATTGTCACCCATGACCAGCAAGAAGCCTTAGTTATGGCAGACCGTATTGTGGTTCTGAATAATGGTCATATTGAACAGGTTGGTACGCCTGAAGATATTTACCAGCGCCCGGAAACGCCATTTGTGGCTGATTTTATGGGTGCTGATAACCGTATTTCATTAAATGAAATCACAACGTCGATGGGTGATAAATATCATCTTAATCTGGAAGGTGAATATCAGGCAGAAAGCTTGATATATTTTCGTAGTACCGATGTCGCGCTTTCAGTATTAAATCAGGATACGCCACGAAAGGGATTAACGCTTGAGGGGATAGTCGAACAGAATGCTTTTCTCGGACATCATTACCGTCACGGCATTCGTTGCCACGACAGACTATTTCTAGCCGATTCACCACAATGCTGGCCTGTAAACTGCCCGGTTAGATTACAGATCCCCGCATCCGCTCTGCATATTTTTAACACACATCATACGCACTAAAATTATTCAATTACTCTGAGGGCAATTCATGTTTACCAAAACAAAACTCGCGCTAATCACTGCATTATTACTGAGCAGCGCAGCGCAAGCGGAAACTGTGTTAAATGTCGCCACTGCAGGTGATCAAAATATGGTGGATTACGTTAAAACCTGGCTGGGACCAAAATTTGAAGCGACCCATCCTGGTGTGAAAGTCAGAGTGGTAGGCACCGGTCCTGGTGATGCGGGTTCCAACAAAGTGATTGAAAAATTAACCGCCCAAAAAGAGAGTGGCGCTAAAACCTGGGATATCGATGTTGCCGTGGTACATCAGAAAGCGGGCGGTGAACTGGTAGAGAAAGGTCTGCTAGAAAAATATCGTCAGCAGATTAAAACCGGTTCAATGGTCAGCGCTGATAATGCTAAAAATGCGCTTGGTGTGAATGTTGATGGCTATGTTATGCCGATGTTCTTAAGCCAGACAGCCATTGCCTGGAACAGTGAAGCGATAAAAACGCCGCCAGCTTCTTATGACGAGCTGGTCACTTGGGCACAAAAGAATCCACAAGCTTTTGGCTATAACGGTATTAAAAATGGTATGTCCGGTGTGAGTTTTGTCGTGGGCTGGATTTATGCCTATGGCACCGATGCCAAGCGTTTATCGGCACTACCTTACGATAAAGGTGTTGAAAAAAACTGGCCTCAGGCATTTGAAAAACTGAAAGAGTTTAATAAGTACGTGACCTTTACCCCTGGTAACGCCGGGACACTCGATATGCTGTCGCGTGGTGAAATTACGATGGGCCCGGTATGGGTTGATATGTTCTACAGCTGGAAAGATCAGGGTAAATTACCGCCATCACTGAAGCTGACTTTACTGGCGCCGGGTATGCCGGGACAACCGATGTATTACGTGACGCCTGCTAAGGCAGCGCAGCCGCAACTGGCCCGCGAGTTTATTGAACTGGCCACCAGTCCGGAAGTCCAGGCTGAAGGTATTGTTAAGCAATTCAACTGGTATCCGGGTATTGATGCCGAAAATGTGAAATCAAAACTGGATGAAAAAACCTGGCAGAAATTATTTGCTGAAATATCGCCTGAAGCCCTGGCTGAATATGGCAAAAGCTTCCCGATAGCACCTTATTTTGACGATATCAAAGAAGGCTATGAAAGCCAGGTCAGTAACTAATGATTTCCCGATGCTCAGAGTGATTCTGCTTTCACTCTGAGCATTTTTCTTATCGCTATAAGGTTCGTCATGCGCTTATCGCTAAAATATCTGCTGCTGGTGAGTCCGGCTGCTTTGATGATTGTGGTGTTATTCCTCTATCCTCTGGGCTTCTCACTGATTTCGGCTTTTACCTCTAAAACGCAACAATTTACGCTGGAACATTTCAGTAAAGTTTTTACCCTTTATTCCAATGATATTCTGTTTACCGTGCTTATCGTGTTGATTTCCGTCGCGCTGCTGGCGGTTATCTCTATTACGCTTTCTGCGGTAATTACTCTGTCGCCCTGTAAACCAGTAGTACGGGCACTGGCCTTTTTATATCGCTTACCGTTGTTTATTCCTTTTATTGTCGCCGCCCAGATGATGCGTACATTTCTGGCTAAAAATGGCCTGATGAATAATATGCTGGTGGCGACCGACTGGGTAACACCCATGGATACCGTATCCTGGTTAGGCTGGAAAGGCATTATTATTACTTTTGTCTGGAAGCAGCTGGCCTTCGCAACACTATTAATTTGTGGGGCGATGGCCTCTCTTGAACAAGCGCAAATTCTGGCTGCGAGAAATCTTGGAGCCTCCCGACCACGTATTTTATTTGGCATTATTCTGCCGCAGGTGATGCCTGCGATTGGCGTGGCATTAGTCCTGTCAACGGTCGTGATGATGTCAGTCCTTTCCGTTCCGCTAATGATAGGAACGGGATCACCGACTATGCTGACCGTTGATATGGCTTTCCGTGTAAATTCGTACGGTGATTATGCCGTGGCAAATGCCCTGGGCGTAATTTCGCTGCTAATTTGCGGGGCGCTTTCCTGGTTTTATCTGCGGCACAGCCTGCGCCAGAAAGGAGGAGAATAATGAAAGAACTAGCAATGACATTACCGGCAAGATTATGGGTAAAAGGGCGCCAAAGATTATCTGGTAACCTGTTGCTACAAACCATTCTGGTTATCCTCATAACCTTTGTAATGTTTGGCCCCTTGCTTAATCTACTGATCTGGACCGTGGCGGAAAGCTGGTATTTCCCCCATACCCTGCCTAATCAGTGGGGACTAAAATACTGGTACCAGGTATTCAGCCCTTATAGTGACGTTTCCAGTTCGCTATTCACCAGTATTTTTATTGCCATACTCTCCGTGGTGGTCTGCCTGCTTATTGCCATTCCTGCAGGTTATGCATTATCCCGGCGTGGCATGCCGTTCAGAGTCTTTTTTATGCTGCTGTTTCTTATCCCGCAAGCGTTTCCAAACTTGACGGTGTATATGAATATCGCGCGTATTTTTTATCAGTGGGGATTAAACGGGACGATTGCTGGCGTAGTACTGGTGCACAGTGTTCATGGCTTGATGTATGCGGTCTGGATTTGTGTCGCGGCTTTTTCTTCCGTTGACCCACTCCAGGCAAGAGCTTCACGTAATCTGGGGGCCGGTCCGATATTTACCTTCTGGCATATTATTCTGCCCCAGGCTTCACCTGGCATTATTGCAGCCGGTATTTTTGTCTTCCTTGAATCGCTTGATGAGTTTACCGGAACATTTTTTGTTGGCGCGCCGGAGATAACCACCTTACCGCTGCTGCTGTATAATGCCAGCATGTCAGGAAATTATCAGATATCGTCAATTACGGCACTGATCCTGTTGGTACCCTCGATACTCTTTATGCTGGTGATTAATAAATTTATGCGACCGGAAATGCTGTCGAAGATGGGGAAGTAAAGCAGACTGTCTGTATTACGACAAAAGATAGTTGAGTACAATGATGCAAAGACTATTTTTTAATGAGTAACAAGGATGTTACGCAAATAGCAATAATATATTACCGCCATTTTTCAAGTTTTTTAGGTGATATATTTTTTCGGAAAAATGTTAATTGAAAGTAAGGCTGGAGCATCAAGGTTATTCTCCGGATGAAGAGAAATTAAATGGGTCTGTACTCCTGCTACGGTCCGATTTGTAACGGTGGGCGTTATAATTTAATTGTCTCAAAAATCCAAGTGAAATAATTAAAGGAGAATGTATGTTTCAGGGGTTTTCATATATGAAGCTGAATGAAAGTCGTCCGGATAATATAGGAGGAGTAAGTGGTGATATAATTAAGGGTGATTTAAATGAGCCACCAGGAATTAGTAGGGTAATTACTGGGGTGGGAAATAATACCGAAACTAAGGTTGATCGTGTCGTTCATTTTTTTGATACTGAAACAGTAGATATTTCCACGAAAAAAAGTTTGGCGAAGCGTATATTTATTGGCGGCACTATTCTGACAGGAGTAAGTGCACTGGTTGCAGGTGGGGTTTACTATTTTTTAGGAAGACAGAGTACAAGTAATTGTTTAGAAAATATGCCGCCTCCTTGCCTTCCAAAAGTTCCAGCTCCGGTAGATAGAGTTTTGTGGAACATTGGTGAGGGCTCATCAACTACAGCAGGCTATACTTTGAGGCCTGAAGTTGATTCGACGGCGACTCCAGAAACATCATTTTCCCCCTATTCTTATTATGAAAAAATTTATGGGGACAGGGCAACGCAAAGTCAAATCCGCCATCAGACATCAGTCAGCACAACAGATAAACCGGATATAATAACGACAAGCTCCTCAACTTCAGCATATATGAAAACGAAGCAAACGTCCGCTCCAGATATATCTGAAACTCATGATAAGATGCGTTCTATTCTTTATAATGCGCTAATGCGAGATGATGATAATGCTCAACCATTAGGTCCAAAATTTCATGCTCAGATATCCGATTTTTGTTATTCAGAGTTAATTAAACCTGCAATTGAACAAGCTTATACAGGCGATGTAAACCAAAGGTGTACTTTACTTCGTAATCTGAGTGATATAATTGATGATTTTATAGTAGATGAGGTTCTGCTTATAGATGAGCATGATCTGTTGAAGGCGTTGACAAAGAGTGAATATATGGAAGAACTCATAATAAAAAGAAAGGTGACAACACTAATTATGGCTGCAGAGTCTATTATGGAAAATAAAAATTTTGATGAATTTTACGTTGATACAATGAAAAATTATAAACAATATTCAACAAGTGAAATAGAAGATAAAGAGATCGCTATTTGGAAATACCTTTCAGATAATGGATGTTTGGATGATTATTACGATAGTGATGAATATAATAATAAAGATAGTAATGAATATGATGAAGGTTAATTGTTATACATGCTGAAGTTAATCACTAATTAACACGATAATAAAATAAAAAGAAGGAAAATAGACTTTCCTTCTTTACTGTATCAGACGACCCGATAGAATAATCTGGATCATTTATTCTACCGGATTAGCTTCATTTAGTCGAAGGTCAGCTGCACTTTAGCTGACTGTGTTTTATCTGCGGCCAGCAGAATGGCAGCTTCCGCATTATCAATATTGATTTCAGCGCTGAGCAAAGGAAGCGGGTCGATACGCCCATTTTCCAGCCAGTTAACCGCGGAGAGGAATTCTTTGCCAAAACGGAATGAGCCTTTAAGAGTCAGCTCTTTAGCAACGATATCCATCAGTGGGATCTCGGTAAAACCACGGCTATTTCCAACCTGAATTAATGTCCCGGTAGGGCGGGTTATTTGAATCATCAGTTGGATAGCTGCGGGTACCCCTGAAGCGTCAAAGGCCACGTCAAAATAGCCCTTATTTGCTTTAAAATGAGCAACATTCTTTGCATCAGAAGAGTTTATGGCAATATCTGCCCCCATACTTAATGCTAACTGGCAACTTTTATCGCTGATATCAAATGCCGTCACGGATTCGGCACCACAGGCTTTAGCGACGGCAATAATCAGACAACCTATCGGGCCTGCTCCAGAAACCAGAACATGTTTACCGATAAGCCCGCCAGCAAGATTGACGCTATGGATTGCAACCGCAAGGGGTTCGGCAAATACCATGACCTTGTCGTCAATTTCTGGGTTATAGGGAATACAGCGTTTAATATCGACCGATAAATAGTCTGAAAAACCACCATGGATATGAGGGTTGCGCATCGCGCTGCCCCAGAAGCGCATATCACTACAATGATTCTCATGCCCTTCGAGACAGTAACGGCATTTTTCGCAAGGCAGTGAAGGATTAATAACGATTTTTTGCCCGGGAGTGAGTTTCGAACCCGCAGGAGCATTCACCACTCTTCCTGCAACCTCATGTCCGAGGATCATCGGGTGTTGTAGCGGTAAATCGCCCACGCCGCCGTGATAATAGTAGTGAATATCAGACCCACAGATACCGCCCCGGGTCATTTTTACCAGGACCTTATCATCAGCCACCGGTACAGTAAGAGGTTCTACACTGAGTTGTTGAGTGCCGCTGATATAGCAGGCCCGGCCGGTATATTCTTGCATCATTATTTTCCTGAATTCAAAATAATTTGAGTTGCCTGGAACTGCCCAGGCAACTTTAACTATGGATAGGCTACATAAACCAATTTAACGGCACCATGACGATGTCAGGGAACAGAACTAGCAGGAACAAGACGATGGTTTCCGCCAGAATAAAGGGTAGTACACCGACAATCAGTTTTTCGATGGATATCTTTCCGATACCACTGACGACGTTTAATATTGCCCCTACCGGTGGTGTTAATAATCCTATTGAGACACACATAATAAACAGAACGCCAAAGTATACCGGGTCAATTCCTGCCGTCTTTAAAATAGGGATCAGAATTGGCGTCAGGACCAGTACTGTTGGGGTCAGATCCATTGCGGTACTAATAATCATGATTAATACCATCAGGGTTATTAGCAGCAAGGTCTTGTTGTGCATTATCGGTTCTAAAATATCAATCAACTGACTTGGAATATTGGCTGCGGTAATCAGCCACGCAGATAATGACGCTGCGCACACCAAAAACATAACGATGGAAGTCGTTTTCGCTGAGTTAAGCATCAGCTGGAACAGATCTTTGATTTTAATCTTTTTATAGACAAACATGCCCACTAACAGGGAATAAACTGCGGCGACGACCGCGGCTTCAGTAGGTGAGAATACGCCAAATCTTAAACCACCAATAATAATAACCGGTAAAATCAGGGCCCAGACACCTTCGGCAATAATTTTAAAACGATTTTTCATTGGCACGCGTGGAGATGTCGAGACGTTTTCTGATTTAACACCAAAAAATTTCCACGCCAGTATCAATGACAGCGCCATCAGCATGCCGGGAACAATACCCGCCATAAAGAGTTTAGTAATAGAAACCTGGCCACTTACCCCATAGAGAATCATCGGAATAGACGGCGGCAGAACGGCAGCAATAATGCCGCTGGAACCAATCAATCCACCTGCCCGGTATGGGTTATAACCCGCTTCGCGCATCAGGGGGAGCAACATCGCGGTTAGGGCTGCTGTATCGGCAACAGCAGAACCGGATAAAGCCCCTAATACCAGACCGGTAATAATAACGACGTAACCTAAACCACCTTTAATATGGCCCACACAAACCTGAGCAATATTAATAATTTTTTGTGTAATGCCACCGTGATTCATCAGTTCACCGGCGAGCATAAAGAAAGGTACGGCTAACAGAGGGAAGTTGTTGGCACCATCCCACATATTTTGAATAACAATTTCAGGATCGGTAAATCCTAACCAGAACATTAACGAGATACCGCTTACCATCAAGGCGAAGGCAATAGGAATACCTATCATGATACAGGTTAAAAGGATCCCTACAAAAATTAATAGTGTCATACGCTTAATCTCTTAATTTGCTGAATTATTGATTTTGTTGGGAAATGTTTTTAACCATATCTTCTTCTGGGTTATCGAGCATGGATTGCTCAAGCTCACCATCGCGTACCTTTCCAGTACAGAAGCGAATAAGATTCATAAGAGAATGCAGCATAAACATAAAACCAGAGACGTAGCTGACACCATAAACCAGTATCATACTGATCATCATTACCGGGGATAAGTTATATAATAAAATCTCATGCTGTAAGTAAGTGCCATACAATATATAACCGCCACAGACGAAAGTTAATGCTTGCCTTAAAAACCAGCATACTTTCTTGCCATTTTTGGGGAGGCGTACAATCAAAATATTAACGTTGATATGGGTGTTTTCTTTTAATGCAATGATTGCACCAATAAAGGTAATCCAGACAAATAAGAAGCGTGGTAATTCTTCTGCTACATCTATTGAATCATTGAAGACAAAGCGTAATAAGATATTGGCTGATAACAGGATAAACATTATCGTCATACAAGCAACGAGAATATTATCCAGTACTTTATAGAAAAAACGTTCGAGTATCTTTAGAAATCGCAACATCATATACTCCCTACATAATATCTGAGAATACCACCGTCAGTTAATACTGAAGGTGGTATTAGCTGAATAACACCTTATTGCTGGTTTCAGGATTTCTGATTTGCGTTGGCGCGGACTTTATCTACTTCACCATAGAAGTCAGCGACAAATTGCTCACCAATGATTGGAACAAATTTATCAACCGCAGGTTTTACCGCTGCACGTAATCTGTCGACTTCTGCCGGAGGTAAGGTTTCGACGATGACGCCAGCGTCAGTTAATTGTTGAACCACATTTTTGTCAGCTTCAGTCATCACGCCACGGTGGAACAGTTGGGCTTCTTTTGCTGCTTTATGGACAGCTTCACGATCTTCAGGTGTCATTTTATCCATAAAACGCTTAGAAACCATGATGATACTTGGGGTAAATACATGGTTAGTCACGGTAATGTATTTTTGAACTTCCTGCATTTTGTTGGCATACATATGGATCAGTGGGTTTTCCTGACCGTCAATAACACCGGTTTCCAATGCGGTAAATACTTCGGAGAAGTCCATTGGTAAGGCATTAGCGCCCATATTTTTAAAGGTTTCCAGCGCGATAGGATTCTGCATCACGCGTAGTTTCAGACCTTTAAAATCATCAGCAGAATGAATCGGGTGTTTATTGTTGGATACGTTACGGAATCCGGTTTCAACCCACACCAGACCGACCAGATTAAGTGGCTCTAACAACTTAATAATACGCTCGCCCATTGGCCCGCGGAAAACCGCATCGACTTCTTCCATATTATTAAAAACAAATGGAATATCGAAAGCTTGTAACTCTTTTACGCGACCTGAAATAGGGGCCAGTGAACCGTAATACATTTCCTGAGTACCGGCCTGGGTTGCCCGCAGCATTTTCTCATCACCACCCAGGGTGCCACCGGAGAAAACCTGAACTTTTACACGGCCATCAGTATAGTCGTTGACCAGGCTTGCAAATTTTTCTACCGTTTTGGTTTGAGGATGTTCAGTTGGCATGGAATGGCCAATTTTGCCCACTAAGGGCGCGGCCAGAGCACTGGTACTCAATATCAGCGTGGCTGCCATGCTGAGCATCAGTTTTTTACCGTTTTTAAAAAATGTAGAATGCATAGGGTATTCCTCATAATCGGATAAAAAATAATTAAATCAATGAACTACTTTATGTTTCTGTTATTTTACATCTTACCATTCAGCAACCGCGCCATCAGAGCCGCGCCATACCGGGTTACGCCAGTCAGGCGCATTTTTACTCTTCTCTATCACTAATTCTTCATTGATCTCCACACCTAATCCTGGTTTGTTATTCGGATAGAAGTGGCCATCGGTCATGGCGAAGTCTTCTTTATTAATCACGTAATCCAGTAATTCCGCTCCTTTGTTGTAGTGGATACCCATACTCTGCTCCTGGAGCACAGCATTGCGCGAAATGAAATCAACATGCAGACAAGATGCCAGGGCGATAGGGCCTAACGGGCAGTGAGGAGCGAGACCTATATCGTAAGCCTCGGCCATTGCGGCAATTTTATAGCACTCGGTAATACCGCCTGCGTGTGACAGGTCTGGCTGTACAATGGCCAAACCGCCATCGGCAAAGACACGTTTAAACTCAAAACGTGAATACATACGTTCACCGGCAGCAATCGGAATATGGGTCATATCAGCCAGTACGCGATAGTATTCTGCTTGTTCTGCCAGTACCGGCTCTTCAATAAACAGTGGGCGGTAAGGCTCAAGTTCTTTAATTAATACTTTTGCCATTGGTGCAGAAACACGGCCGTGGAAATCAAGGCCAAATTCAATATCACTTCCAAAGGCTTCGCGGATTTCAGCAACGACCGCCACGGCGCTATCAACTTTCTTCGAGTTATCAATCAGCGCCATCTCTTCGCAACCATTTAACTTAAAGGTATCGAAGCCAATTTCACGCAGCTTATTAATGCTGCTAATTACATCGGATGGGCGATCGCCACCAACCCAGCTATAGGCTTTGATACGGTCCCGGACTAAACCGCCCAGTAGCTGATAAACCGGCACGCCTAATGCTTTACCTTTAATATCCCAGAGAGCCTGATCAATACCCGAGATAGCGCTCATCAGAATCGGACCGCCACGGTAAAAAGCACCGCGATAAAGCGTTTGCCAGATATCATTAATTCTCGCGGGATCCTGACCAATAATATAATGACTTAATTCATGGACAGCGGTTTCAACGGTTCTGGCTTTGCCTTCAATCACCGGTTCACCCCAACCGACAATACCTTCATCAGTTTCAATTTTTAAAAACATCCAGCGTGGCGGCAAACGATAAGTCGTTATTTTGGTAATTTTCATTTTTGCGTATCTCGGTAGGCTTTGATAAAGGCTTCTGCTTGTTGTTGCGTTTTCTCTGGGGTCTGTCCTGCCCGATAGAGGTCTCCGCCTAAACCTGCACCAATACATCCGGCAGCGATATATTGATGAAGGTTATCTGGCGTAATTCCACCGACAGCGAACACCGGAATTTCTTTCGGAAGAACGGCTTTTAATCCCTGTACGTAATCAGGGCCAAAACAATGAGAGGGGAACAGTTTTAAATTTTTGGCTCCCGCAGCAATTGCGCTAAAAGCTTCAGTTGCGGTGGCAAATCCGGGGCAAACTACCATCCCGTAACTGACCGCACGCTTAATAACATCGGGGTTAATATTCGGGGTGACAATAAGCTGGCAGCCGAGCTCAGCTAAGGTATCGACCTGACTGACTTCCAGTACGGTACCCGCGCCAATTAACGCCTTGCTGGAATAAGACTGTACTGCATCACGAATACTGATCTGCCAGTCAGGTGAATTTAGCGGAATTTCGATTGCCTCAAAACCGGCCTCAATTAACGCAGGCAGGTGCTGATGTATTTCTGTCGGTTTGATGCCGCGTAAAATGGCGATCAATGGCAGACGCTGGCTCCAGCTCATTTAAATTCCTCCTACGCGGATAGACTGATTTAATTGCGACATTTGCCGGGCAATGGTTATTGCGCCGATACCGGACAGAGGCTGTCCTTCTTCTTCATCCTGGGAAATAACCTGCCCCTGGAAAAAATCATCATTCTGAATCAGTAGGGCTAATGCCTGACGGAGAATTTTTTTACCGCAAACCACCACATTGACATCCGGGCTAATATTCAGCGCCTGGCTATTTTTAATGGTTAAAATATCGGAATAGAGCACAGCACCGAGCAGATAATTAGCGACCTGATTTTCTGTCGCCTCACTGAACATGGAGAGAATACGCACTAAAAAACAGCTACGTGCGAGGCCGACGTTTTTGCAGGACTCCGCACCACGGAGCAAATATTCTTCATCAAGCTGATGGGCAAACTGATTGCCTAATGATTGCGTCAAAATAGTGTTATTGGTCAGTACTGCCAGTAATTCACCAGCCATAGTGCTGGCACAACCCATTACCTGCTGGTTTTCGTTAACGGCAATAAATTTACTGTGTGTCCCGGGCAGAATAATCAAGGTCTCTTGTTTGAGCTTGAAGTAATGCATGGCACCGATAACTTCTGTTTCTTCTCCACGCATCATATCCATGGCATCGCAATTACTGATATCAATGTGCGAAACGTGGTTTTTGACTCCGGGAATAAACCAGATAGGGAAAGGGCATATTTCAGGAATGATTTTTTGTACCATTCCCTTCGCTAAATCGCCGGAATCAACCGGCGTGGCTAAATGCGGTATTTCACATAAACCAAAATTAGAAGTGATCATTCCGGATGCAACGATAAAAACCGAACTATCCAGTTCTATACCTGCCTGCGATAACGCTTGATTAAGCGCATTTTTAACACCGCGTATCAAGGTCTCGGTACTTCCTGTCAATGCAGTGTCTCGTACACCAATCGCTTCTGACGCTTGTGCAATAACCACATCATTTTGCCATACACGGGCTCTGGTATTGGTGGTGCCAGAATCAATGGTCACAATAGACATACTACTTCCTTACATGTAGATACGGGCTTAAACCTGGAAAGTGAGCTTTTACTCATGCGTTAAATCGGAATGACATTCCATAATCAATATATAGATTTTGAAAACGAACCATAGTTCCATAATTTGTTATTGTGATGTTAATCAAATTAATTTTTTTGATTTAATATAAGTTACTTAAATATCAGTATGTTGAGTTATTTTTACGGTGAGGTGAGATATTTTAAGTATCAGGAATAGGAAGAACTCGCTATCAAGCCTAATATCTTGAATGCTATAATGGTACGGTATTCCATTTTTCAGGGTGTTTGCGAGATGCAAGATAAAGAGAACTCATCCAATATAGATAAAACGCTAACCATCCTTGAAGCGATCAGTGATTCGCAAAAAGGAATCTCTCTGGCCGAGCTGGCAAAATTGACAAAAATACCGAAGACCACCACCTTCCGTATTCTTGAGGCTTTGAGGAATCGCGAGTACGTTGCCTACGAAGAGATGAGCGAACGTTACCTGCTGGACATTAAAGCGCTTGAGCTCGGCATCAAAGGGTTGCTGAACATCAACCTTGTTGATGTTTCTATTCCATATCTAAAAAATCTCTCAGGAGTGACAAACGAAACGTGCTTCCTGGGCGTTTATAATCACGGATATGTTATTTATCTGTATAAAAGCGAAGGGAATATGTCGATTCAGACCAATGCGCGTCTGGGAAGCCGTATGCCT
Organism: Klebsiella sp. BIGb0407; assembly: GCF_024807845.1. GTDB lineage: Bacteria > Pseudomonadota > Gammaproteobacteria > Enterobacterales > Enterobacteriaceae > JGM124. Next base: position 225,182 of record NZ_JANUEQ010000004.1, on the reverse strand, counting down.
GCTTATTGTACCGGTATTGGTAAGGCGTTACTGGCCCATCAGCCACTCGATGAAATCGACAGAGTATTAAGTCAGCCGCTGGAAAAGATAACCGAAAACTCAATTGTTGACCGAATTGAACTCTATAATACGCTGGCTAAAATTCGTGTTGATGGCTATTCATTTGATAACGAAGAGAACGAGGAGGGGCTGACCTGTGTGGCTCGACCGGTTTTCAATTATACCGGCAAAATTGTTGGTGCAATCAGTGTTGCAGGGCCAACCTATCGAATGAAAAATAAACTAGAAATGGTGATAGCGAATTTACAGAGTATTTGTACCACTATCTCCCGGCAGATGGGCTATATAGACCTGAATAAAAAATTCTGATCGGTTTAACGGGAATGATGCTGAAGATAACTCCAGCATCATCTCTGTTTCTGATTAGTTTTTGATTTATCAATCAAAAACCGTAAGTTACGCCAACACCCACCTGTGGCTGCAAGCGCCAGTCCTTTTCAGTACTTCCCCAGACTTGGTTAGAATATTTAACCTGTATAAAAGAGGATAACTGAAGGTGTTTGTCATATTGATAATTTAAGTTTAATTGCGGTAATGCAAAAAGCGTGTAAGTGCTGCTGTAGTTACCGTTCATCACGGTTGGGCCAAGCCACTCATACATCTGATCGCCAGCAAGGTAGGGATCCCAGCTTCCTTTGTGACCTGATGAAATATACGGGTCAAATCCACCAATGAAATTAAAGGTAAGAGCCGTCTGGTCATTGAAGTTATAGAGTGTATTGGTATAGTTTAACCATGCCATCACCATGAAATAATTGACATTGCTGTAGCTGCTATCATCGCCGCTGACTTGCATTGAACCGTCATACCAGTCTCTGAAAGCATAACCATTCAAGGTAAATGAAAAGTTTTCTGGTAGTTGCCAGTTAGTCAATAGGCCTACAGCCGCTGTGTTGACATGACCTGAATCATATTTTGATTCCCAGCCATAAATATACATCGGTGAAATGGCAAACTGAGTTGCTTTTATAAAACTCGCATCAGGAATATAAGATGAAAAATCAAAAGCTGTACTCAATGTTGAGTAGTTCTGATTAGAGTTAAAGCTATTTTGATTTTCAAAGGCAACGGATGATGACCAGTTAATTTGAGACTGTCCAAGCTGACCATAATTATAGCTAAGAGTGCCTTTCGGCTGACTTAAACGATTATCTTGCTGTTTATCTCCGCCATCATAATGGTACATATTCCATGTTCTGTCCCAGACTAGCTGAAAGTTAATCTCAGGGCTGAAGTTGTAATCCAGCAATAACGATGGATGTGACGTGGATGTTTTGTATCCACCTGAATTACCGTAGAATGTTTGAGTGAAACCGATAGTTCCATTCGGGGTGAATTCTTCAGCTTGAATAGCATAGCTACTTAATAATAATAGAGGTAATAGAATGTTTGAGATTTTCATTGGCTGTTACCGTTGGTTATTATTGGTCGAGGTGCTGGCTGTGTTTTTATAAATAAAAGGTTGAGTTGTCATAAATAAAGTAAATATTAAGTCTGGAGTGATTAATGATAAATGAGCAACACCACTATGCCGTTTTATAGTGGTGTTGCCTGTTACACTAAAACTATCTTAATACCATGGTACGTAATAGTTTCTATTTTATTCTTGGAGTGACTTTAGCTATTTGTGAATTAATCGGGATATTATGACTATTATGTCCCGGCTCCTGGCCATGCAAATCAAATTCGATATTGACCTGTGGTCCAAAGAACAGGCAGTGAGTTGAGCCGCCGAAATGGAACATACCTAACTGATCGCCTTTTTTAACGTGCTGGCCTTCAAAAGCAGTAATTTCGCAGGTTGAAACTTCTGCCATACCAATAGCCATCACACACATTAAGCCGATATCCGGGTTATCTGCTTCAATAAATATCAGGCCGCGCGTTGCAATCTCTGCAATGTAAGCCTGGGAAAGGTCAGGGCCTGCGGCATCACGGCCTGCGGCAAGAGACTGAGAATAATAGGTACCATCAATCATGCGTGTTTTGACAATGCGTCCAGATACCGGTGAATGCCAGCGGTGGTAGCTGAGTGCGCTCAGAAATGCCTGGTAAATGGTTCCGCCTACAAACTGAGGAACAAAGGGATCGTTATCCATCATAAATTGCAGCGCATAGGGTTGAGCTTTAATCCAGAATTTGTCGCGTAGCTGGATATTTTTCGCAATACGATACGGGGCAGATTCACAGGCATTAGTGATAATTGCATCGTTATCAGGTTCTGCAATCGGGCGAGCACCTTCACGCAACTGGCGAGTAAAGAAGTCATCCCAGGAGTTAAATCCATAGTGTGGCAATTCGGGTTCGCACTGGAAGTCCTGTACGAAGGTTGGCATGGCTTTTAAAGCATCACTGCCGAACCAGCCTTTTTTAGGGTCATCACTCAATACATAAGCACTTTCTGGGGAGCGCAGGAACTTAGACCATTCATTCAAGATAGCTTTTAAATGTACATTCACTTTGTCGTCTAAAAATCCTGCCCAGCCGCCTTCAGTCGCCATTGACCAGTCAAAAATAGCATTAAACGGGCAGCCGACTAATCCGGTTTCGTCGAAGTCAGGAGCATGGGTCATAATCACATTCATCATCTGTAGCATATGATGATAGTCACGAACTTGTGGCAGTCCACCCGGCGACTGCGGCTTATCTCTTGCGACCTGATCAAACATTTGATTAAAAAACATATATGCTTTCGGATCGGATTCAATAAAGTTTTTGAAATTTTCAATGCTCGGTAGCAGAGGCTCATTACTTTTCTCTGCTTTTGACATAATACGTAATAGCCATTCAGTCAGGGTTTTTTGATCTGATGGCATCCATTTGCCGATGGTAAAGGTTTTGTCGCAAGGTTTTAATTGTGTGCTCATGATAGACCTCTGAATATTAAATTTATTATTTACTGTTTATCGTAAAAATGAGTCAGATTATTCCATTACAGCTAAGGCTGTACCGGTTGCTCTTGTTTTTCTGTTGTTATTGGTTTACTCACATCATTTGCCTGATTTGTATTTAACTGGCTGGATGTGTAGCGTCCAAAGATTACCCAACCTGCAAATGTCACCAGTGAACCATATACCAGCGCTTCGCTACCTGAACTGTAGATGGCATAGAATGTATAGGCATTTGCAAGGAAGCAAATAACACCAATCATGACAAGTTTAGAGTGACTAATTTTTCCTTGTTTGTATTCATCGGACGATTTAATGATTGTTGAACAAGCGGACATTGACAGAATATAAGGAATCAAATCAATGACGACGGAGAAATCAACGATGACATTAAATTCATGGCTAAAGCTTGGCGTAACAGACATCAATAAGAATATGGACTGGATGATACAGATGATGATCATGCCAATAACCGGTGCGCCACGCTTAGTTATTTTGCCAAATATTTTATAGAAATAACCGACATCAGCGCAGGATTTGAATACCTGACCGGTGGTGAACTGCCAGGTAAGTAATGAACCCAGGCAGGCGATACACATTAACAGTTCAATAGTTTTACCCGTGAAACTGCCAAACATATGGGTGTAAACCAGGCCAAATGGTGCTGATGAATTTGCCAGTTCCTGGTAAGGGATCATTCCACCAATCACTGCGGTAGACAGAATATAAATAACGGCTGTAAACAGCGTGCCAGCCAGTACTGCGATGGGTACCGCTTTTTCTGGATTTTCTACGGCATCGGAGTTAGCACTCGCTGACTCAAGACCTAAGAATGCCCACATAGTCAGTGCCAGAGCCTGCGGTAAAGCATCAAAGAAGCCAAGATTATGCGGGTTCCATCCGGCAACATAGATATCACTTTCAAACCAGAACCAGCCGAAAATAATAATACCGACAACCGGAATAATAACGCCCCATACGGTCACGGAGCCGATACGTCCGGTAATATTAGAACTCCAGAAGTTAGGTAGAGTTGTCAGCCAGATAAACAACATGGTCCAGAGTGCGGTTGCAATGCCACCGATTTCAATTTCAAAGAATTTACAGAAATAACCCACTGCGGAAATAGCGACACCGACGTTAGCAATAACAATAGCTATCGCATAGGTATAGTTTGCCAGCATATTTCCCGAGCGGCCGAAGGAGTATTGAGCATATCCCCCCATGCCACCTATATTTTTACTGTATCTGCCACATTTCGCAAAACCATAGGCTAACGCCATTGCACCCATAGAGGTTAAAATCCATGAGAAAATGGTAATGTTACCTACACCCGCGAGCTGAGATGGAAGCATAATAATGCCGGACCCTATCATGTTAACCACGGTAATGATAGTGAGCTGCAATGTGCCCATCTTATGTTTCTGGGAGATTGCCATATTATCCTCTTCAAGATAATTGATAATATAAATATTAAGAAGAGCCATGCGTGCATAAATGAATATGCAACGTCTTTATGACGATTGAAAATCACTGATATAAATAATCCAGATGTAGAGTTTACTCAGCTTTATCAAACCGCATGGCATAGATTAATTTTTTTTATTTTATATGTTAATTAATTATCATGGTGTTGTTCAGATTCTACCGCTCGGTATCTGCTGGGTAATACAATGAATATTACCGCCACCTAATAGAATTTCCCGGCTGTTAACGCCGACAATCTTATGGTCAGGAAATGCCTCCTGAATTACGGCGATTGCCTGAGCATCTGTTTTAGGATCAAACTGTGGAAATATTACTCGACCATTGGTTACCAGGTAATTAACGTAAGAGCCTGCCAGACGTTGACCTGCTGCGCGGTTCATCCCCGGACTTGGCTGAATAGAGCTGGCTTCTTCTTCAGTAATATAAAGCGGACCTGGTTGAGGAAGTTTACGTACCAGTAATTTTCTTCCTCTGGCATCGGTTTCATTTTCAAGAACTTCGAGCGCTTTTTTCGAACGGCTGTACTGCGGATCTGTTTCATCATCAGTCCAGGTCAGTACCAGTTCACCCGGAGCCGTAAAGCAGCACATATTATCGATATGACCGGAGGTTTCATCTTCAAAGACACCATAAGGCAGCCAGATAACTTTATCGATATTCAGATAATCTCTTAAGTAATCTTCAATCTGCTGTTTTGTCAGGGCCGGGTTACGGTCAGGATTAAGGTGTACTTCCTCAGTCGCGATACAGGTACCGTCACCATCGACGTGAATACCACCACCCTCTACCACCAGCGGAGCCTGATAACGTTTAAAACCATGATGTGCGAGAACCTGGGGTGCAACTTGCTCGTCCTGATCCCATGGATTATACAAACCGCCTTTGACGCCACCCCATGCGGTGAAAATCCAGTCCACGCCGCGACGTTCGCCTTTTTCATTAATCACAATTGTCGGGCCACAGTCGCGGATCCAGGCATCGTCACTTTCCATCGGAACGATAGTCACCGTTGAGGGTAAAATGCGTTTTGCCTGATCAAGATGGGCATGCGGAACACCAATAAATACCGGTGTGGCTACACTAATTGCCTCGGCAACGGCAGCATAGTTTTTCTGTGCAGGTCTGGCATCTTCACGCCAGTTATCGTTACGGTACGGCCATAACATCCAGACTGCTTCATGAGATTTCCATTCGGCTGGCATCCAGAAGCCATCATTTCCGGGACGAGAAGACAGGGTTGTTGAGTTCATCTTATTTTTCTCCAGTAACACGGAAAGGATGTTTACCATCAGCAGTTAACAGAATGTTGTACATTTCCGGGCGACGATCGCGGAATACACACCACCAGTCTCTTTGCTCTTTAATGGCATCAAGATCAAAGGAGTGAACCAGCACACCCTCTGAAACTTTATCTGCCTGAGCAACCAGCGTACCGGTTTGGTCGGCAATAAATGAGCTGCCATAGAAGGTCATATTCAGACCTTTGGTGAATTTACTTTCCTCGGTACCTATACGGTTGGAGGCGATCACCGGAACCAGGTTGGCACCGGCAGCACCGCATTGGACATGAGTCCAGTGAGGCTGACTATCGTAGTGTTCAACACCTTCGCCTGGTTCACTGCCGATGGCGGTTGGATGGAAAATCAGCTCAGCGCCCATCAGAGCCAGAGAGCGTTGTGTTTCCGGGAACCATTGATCCCAGCAGATTCCCACCCCGATTCTGCCGAATTGGGTATCCCAGACCTGAAATCCGGTATCGCCAGGGGTAAAATATTGTTTTTCCTGGTAACCAAAGTCATTTGGGATATGTGTTTTACGGTAATAACCTAATACTTTCCCATCTGCATCAATCATGGCCAGTGCGTTAAAATAGGCGTTATTGGCTTTCTCAAAAAATGATAACGGCAGAACAACATTCAGTTCTTTTGCTAATGCCTGAAAATGTCTGATGAGTGGGCTATCATCTGCTGACTGTGCCAGGGTCAAATGTCTCATGTCCTGATCGATACAGAAATAAGGCGCCATAAATAACTCTTGAAGCAAAATAACATTTGCTCCTTTGGCATGAGCTTCACGAACAAGTTTATCGGCCCGTGCGATATTTTCCTCAATATCCCAGCTGCAATGCATCTGCGTAGCGGCGACAGTCACAATTCTTTTCATAGTACCCCCGTGTCATTTTTAATAGAGCAAATGATAGTGTTTATTCAATTTGAGTTTTATCTGACAATGAGCCTAGTTCAGCATTTTAATATGCGCAATGAACTATTTTTAAATATATTTTATTAGCCTGAATTTATTGAATAAAATATATCATTATAACGCGTAAAATAAATGTGAGTATTTAATCTGTTTTGTTAATGAAAACTTGTAATTGTCTGATTTAATTATTTTTGTATTTAATATCAAGCAAATGATCGAGGACGTATTATGGGGGGGCGGGATTTACTGTGACCGATAGATGTTTAATTCATCGTTGCTTTTGTAACATATTGAAATGGATAAGATTAATAATCATCGTGTTGTTGGTAACTAAAATTAAAATGAATCTCTTTATCATTATCAATAATTGTAGTGATGAGTAAGCGAGTAAATATCAATCATTTATTGCATCAAACCAAAATAAACGAATCCTAAACAGAACATATTTTTCAATGTTATGACGGCATGAATTATTTTATACTCTCAAGGGCCCGCTAATTCAATGGCTATTTATGGTTATCTATATAATTGATTAATTTCAAAGCGTATCTTTATACCCGCTCAGGCTAAATATGACGTGTATTATTTAGCGGGGAGTTATATCCGTACAAATCTGGATTACCACTCCCGCTTTGAGTACTCGTCGATTTATTACACTGTTATCGGTTTGTTATTATTAAAAATAGACCGTCCGGACAAAGTAAATGCGGATATTAACGTCACTGTGAGTGCAATCCCGCCAAGTATCATATAGGTCTCCTGGAAGCCAATCCGGTCATACATGTTACCTGCAAAAGCGGACAGGAAAATGGCGGCTACCTGTTTCGAAAACTGGAAGCCAACCAGATAAATTGTCGCTGATAGCCGAACATCAAATACACCAGTAATGTACTTAAACGCGCCCACCAGCAAGAAGGGAACTTCCAGCGCATGCAACATTTTGAGCGCAACGACTTCCATCGCTGTGGTCGCAAATGCTGAGCCTATCATTCTGGTTGCCATAATCATTCCGGCAATCAACAGCGTGTTCTTTGCCCCAATGCGATTAATAATCCACGGCGAGCAGAACATAATAATCGCGTTGCAAATTTCTCCGGCAGTCGTCGCATAACCAAAGGCACGGGTTCCTGATTCTGAGGTGGTAAAGAACGATTTGAAGAAAGTGGCAAACTGCTGATCGAAAACGTCATATACACAAGCGACACCGACCACATAGATAATGAACATCCACATTTTTCGCTGGCGGAATAAACGTAATGCCGTTTTTAAATCAACCGCTGGACGGTTGGCTCCCAGTTGTCCCATAACTTGAGCAGTCTGGCTGGCTTGCGGTTTGGCTATAGCTACAAGTACCACAAGTAGTAAAGCAGCACAGGAGCCCATCCAGAATACCCATTCTGGATTTACGCTAAATAAGATCCCCGCGGTGGTGGCACATAACGCCCAGCCAAGGCAGCCAAAGGTACGCGCCTTACCATACTCAAATCCGGAATGACGGCCGACTCGTTCAATATAGGCTTCCATTGCACCGGCCCCGGCAGAGAAAACAAACCCGATATAAGCTCCACCGCTCAAGGCACCCAGCCAGATATTTATTTTCAGGAGTGGTGCAAAAACATAGAGGAAGAAGGGGGCGATAAAGACCAGTAAAATCGTCACTATCCACATCAGATTTTTCTTCAGTCCCAGTTTATCTGAAACGATGCCAAGAACAGGCTGAAAGCAGATGGCAAAGAGTGAAAGGGAGGAGAAAACGATGCCGGTTTCGGTTTTATTCAGGCCGATAACATCTGAAAGCCAGATTGGCAGGAACGGAAAACAGGTGGCCATAATAAAGAAGTAAAGGAAGAAGAATAGCCCGAAAATCCAGAAGTTAGGGTTATTTTTATGATTAACAGCAGTCTGGTTCATTGTGTATTCCTTAAAGTGGACCGACTGGCGGTCCGTAACAATTACACGCGTTGCAGGCCAATTAAAATGGCACTTTCCGGATCGAGAACAGGCAACACCAGACCTGCCTGTTGTAACCACTCGCCGCTCATGGTCTGCGGCGTTATCATCCATTCAGGAAGCTTACGCATCGTATGGCCACCTTCTCCGGTAATTTGTATATTCGGATGGTCAAGCAGCGTCACTTGATAGCGTGCGTTGGGATCCAGCCCGGCAACCTGCAGAGGCATCATTAAGGTGTAATCTGGCATTGCTAGCTGACTGACAAGGAAAATGGCCTGGCTCTTATCACGGCTCACAATACCCTGTGCAAGCGTGGTGGTATCGGGCATATCAAGACGCCATTGCACGCCATGGTGAATAACATCGCGCCATTGTTTATGCAGTGTGGTGTATTTACGGTAGCCTGCTCGTTCTTTTTCATCGGAAGTGACAGGATCGAGCTCGAGGCCCATATGACCAAATAGTGCGGTCAGACCACGGAAGGCGATACTGTGCTGGCGAAAAGTCGCATGGCAGTGACGGTTGCCAATATGTGCCCCCATGACTTCTGGCGGGAAAAAATAGCTCATACCACGCTGGATAGTGCTGCGTTCCAGCGCATCATTATTATCTGATGCCCAGAAACGATGACTGCGTTTTAGTACTTCATAGTCGATACGCCCGCCGCCAGAGGCACAAGACTCAAATTCAATCTGTGGGAAACGGGCGACCAGAGTATCCAGCAGGCGATAGAACTGATGAGTCTGGGCATCGGCTGCTGCTTTGCCCTGATGTCCTGGCTGAACCAGTTCGCGGTTCATATCCCACTTAACGTAGTCCACAGCATGTTCGCCCAACAGCCAGCTCATTCTCTCTAACAGATAATCGAAAGCTTCCGGGATATTGAGGTTCAATACTAACTGATGGCGCCCTGAAATCAGGGGATAGTCCGGTAACGCCAGTACCCAATCCGGGTGTGCGCGGTACAAATCGGAGTCCGGATTAATCATTTCCGGCTCTACCCAGATACCAAATTCCATACCCAGAGATTTCACATGACTGATAACCGGCGTCAGACCATCGGGGTATTTTTTCTCATCAAGATACCAGTCACCCAGGGCCGCCCAGTCATCATTACGTCCTTTAAACCAACCATCATCAATGATGAAGCGTTCTACACCGAGCCCGGCGGCTTCATTTGCCATACGCATGATATATTGCGGATCATGGTCAAAGTAGATCCCTTCCCAGGTATTGAGGTGCACCGGGCGAGGTTTGTTATCCGGGAAACGAATGATGTTTTCGCGCAGATAACGGTGGAACTGCTGGCTCATACCGTTGAGCCCTGTTGCCGAATAGCTGGCAAACAGACTTGGTGTCCAGAGTGTTTCGCCTTCCGCCAGTTCTATCTCTCCCGGAAGGTAGAGTGCTTCCGCCTGCAAATAGCGGCGGCCATCCGTTTTGGCTTCTGCGCGTAAACGATGGTTACCACTCCAGCCCAGATGCACTCCCCATACTTCACCTTGCATCTCACTAAAGGCTTTACTCCCGGTAATCATTGCCGGGAAATGTTCGTGGGAAGTACGGCCCCGTCGGTTTTCCAGCACAATACTGTCATGTTCGAGAGTCAGACGATGGGGCTGGAATTCCCGGATCCAGCGACCATGGAAGGCCATCACTTCCCGGGCGCGTTCGGCGACCGGAATCGTTATAGCCAGACGATCAACCTGCCAGGGTTGTGCGCGCAGGTTAGTTAAACCATGACGAATGCTGAGTACGCCGCTACTGTCGAGCTGAATTTCACTACAGAGTCGCAGGCCTGCCAGGCTGTCTTCGCTGGTAATGGTGGCATGTTGTCCGTTAACAACGACACCGGTGGTGGTAAAAATGGGGGAGGCATCCAGTCCCTGGCGATGGCCTTCAATACCGGGCGATCCGAATAAGCCGTGGCCCAGCTCAGCCATTAAAGTGACTGGGGAATCGACATCCAAACGACCATTGGCAACCGGGCGAGCAAGGCTGGCCACATCCTGCGGGGAAAAATGGTTTAAATGCGGTCCCCAGTAGATAATTTCCGCAAATGGATGGGTTTTGATCACGACATCAGTCAGGGGGCTTTGTAGGTATAAAATCGAATCAGACATTAGACATCTCCACAACAAGGTATGCCTTACTGTTGATCCGAAACGTTTCGGTTGTCATCCAAAACGTTTCGGATGCGTGATCGAGTTCAGATAATTAGCTTTAAAAGGCGTTAATCAGGCAGTTTCACCGGGGATAAATTCAGGTTGCCAGAGCACCTGAAGAGAAGCAGGATCGTCGCCAGCAATTAATTGCCGAACCATACTGGCTATCTGGCGGCCAACCCCCTGACGGGTCGATTGAATAACGGCGCCAACTTGAGTGTCAATGATGCTGTCCTGGGGTAAACCGTCGTAAACCACCAGAGAGACACGATTATCACCCGTCAGACGTCCTTGCAGTGATAATGCCATCGCGGCACCGTCTCCGTGCATATTACAGTCGGTAAGAATGGCGGTTGGCGGGTCTGGCAATTGTAGAAGTTCCAGAGTCGCCTGGTATCCGGCGCGGCGAGTTGCCGGTATATTTCGCAGCCAGTGGTTGTCTAATCCGGCCTCGTTTAGCGCTTGCAGATAACCATTTCGACGCTGAATGATAAAGGCCTGATTATTATTTTCCCCCAGTAGCGCAATCTTGTGGTGACCCTGGTTAATCAAATAGCGTGTTGCCGTCAATGCTCCGGCCTGATTATCGAAATCAAACCAGGCGTAAGGTTGCGGCAGGCGGCTGCGACCCAGGGCAAGAAAGGGGAAGCCAGAAGAGAGTAACTGTACCAGACGCGGGTCGTCATCCAGAGTATGGGCAACAATCAGGGCATCGACCCGGCGGCTCTGTACCAGGCGCATATAACTGTTTCTGCCAGCATGCTCGTCGTCAGAAATTAATAACAAATCAATGTCATAGCGTGCTAGCTCGTGACTGATTTCAGCCACCATATCAAAAAAAACGCGGCTGACGAGCGAAGAAGAACTTGCAGGAAAAACTAATCCAACGGCATCTATTTTGCCCATTTTAAGACGACGGGCCAGAGTATTGGGACGGTATCCACGACGCTGGGCTTCTTCCTCAACGCGTGTTCGAGTCTCCAATGAAACATCATCATAGCCGTTCAGCGCACGGCTGACCGTGGTAACCGAGATCCCAAGTTCTTTAGCAATCGCTTTCAGTGACATAATTTTCCGAGTCTACGATAAAGTGCGCGGGCGATATTTTCCCGCCAGTCATCAACAGGGTTAAGCTTGAACGATCATAGCATTGTTATCCTCTGACCAGTGAAGCATATCCTGATTTGTTGCTTGTTCCTGGTGTATTAATCCCAGATGTTTGCTTAACCGACAGGGTGATTGCCTGGCTGGGAGGGTTAACGACAAAACTGGCTGAAGAGGGTGCTCGATTTTTCTTTATAAATAAACTGGTATTCAATAATATGAGTATCCACGCTATTGGTATGAGCAGTGACCCATACCGCATTCATACCTTGCTTCCTTTGTTTATATAAATCTGATTTGTTTGTACAAAGTTTAATCCAGCGTTGAGTATGTGAGCCTTTAATCCATAAGCCCGCCTCGCAATGACTATATTTTCCCGTTGCTGGTCCTGGAAAAGTAACTTCGTACTCTGATTTATAATGAATAATTAATCCCGGAGAGGGGAAAACTGCTCATCTGGTTAGCAGGTGAGAAGTAACTGACTGATAAGAATAATCCCGGTGTAAGGCCGGGATACTATTGTCATGAACCGATATAATGACCAGCACCATCAGACCATAATATGGCAGGAATAAAATAAAAATAATTATTTAACTCTTCATCATTTTCATCTGATACTCCCTGAGGCCATTTTTCTTTCAAGTAATTAATGATTGTATCGCTATCAGCGTTCCAATATGGTTTATTTTTACCTAGTGGATCTTCTGGACTACAAAAACGAATGATCTGATTATCCAATAACTCTTTTACTACATCAAAAAACATATGTTTATATACAGTAAATTCTTGGTTTGGATTCCAACCAATTATTGCCCCAAATAAAGCAGATACCCATAATCCATCGGATTCTGAAACTATTTCCTTAAAATTAGGTATGTTATTCATAATAACTCTCATTTCAAAAACTTAATTTCTACAGAGGCATTAGACTTCCCTACCCCTCGGGGTATATCTATTGTCCAAGCATCACCTGTTTCACTTGCCGAAGAAGAAAAGTCCCTCAAGTTAAAGGTACCTTGTGATGTTCGTATCGTATATGTGTTACCTTTTCCTGGAATAACTCTCGCTTCAGGCATATTTTTACTTCCAGTTAAATCCATAAAATACTGCTTAACCTCAGTATCTGAAGCACCACTAAAAACTTTAGAGTTTCCCTTGTTCGGCATTTCTATAAGAGTCCTGCCACCAATTTGGATTCCCGATCTCGGATTGTCGTATTCAAATAGTTGAGATAACTCATTTGTTCTACTACTGGATAGCTGATTCCGCGCATTTTCTTCATCTTGAGGCCCCCAGCCACCCGGTGTTCCAGAGCCAGCGCCGCCAAGCTCAGCTTTCTCAATATCAGTAAGACCCTTACCAATATTTGGCTGGCTCTGTTTCTCATCGTCACCTGACGAACAGACCCGGCCAAACGAACACTCCGTTATTTTATCCAGCCAGTCAACAGCATTGTCAATCAATCCCTGAAGCCCTGAGGCGATATTCTTATCCGCATCCTGCTTCACCTTATTGCCAGAGCCAACTGGAGCTCCCGGTACAGGAGCGGGAACTGGCACTGCCAGCCAGTTATTCTCAACCGCATTCTTCGCCGCCTGCGCCCCAGCCACGGCCCCGACGGTGCTGTCGCTGCTCAGGCCTGCTGCGATGCCTGATGCGAGGGTGGCGAGTGAGCTCAGGTGTTGTTTCTGTTGTGAGGTGAGTGTGTCGCTGTCTGCGCTTCCATAGAGAGTCAGCGCGATGGCCGGGACAGCCAGTTCCCCGGTGACGGCTCCGGTGGCGCCTGCCAGGGCATTGCCGTAGCTGAGTTCGGCAATCACGCCGCCGAGCAGGGCGTGGGCGACCAGGTTGTTCAGTTTCTCCTGCTGGCTGAGTTCACTGTGCGGTTTCCCTGAGGTGGTCATTTCTTTTACTTCTGCAGCCAGATAAGGAGCGGCACCCTGGGCGAGGGCGGCCTGGATATTACCGCCTGCCAGCCCTTGCAGGGCTGCAACCACGGCATGAACTCCTGTTCTGACATTGCCGCCCATCGCGGCACCTTGCCGGGTGAGGGCGGTATCATAGGCCAGTTGCCAGGCCAGCTCGTTTACGGCTTGTGGGCCGTTGTCTGCGAGGGGATTTTTCTGGTGTGCTTTATCGAGCTTTGTTTGTGCCTCGCGCTGCAAGGCCTGGCGTTTATCACTCTGCGACATGCTCCGCGTTGCGGCTTGTGTTGCTTTTATCGACTCATGAGTCTGATAGATATCTAATACCTGCTGCCCGATATCGGTTATCAGCTGTGCCTGCCGGAGCCGTTTTTGCTCCTTCTCTTTATTAAATATCGGACGAATACTGCCGTCATTAGCCTGAGCGGTATTTCGGTTCAACTGCGTTATATCCAGCTGCTGTCTGGCGGCATCGCGGATGGTGACAGAGCCTTCACTGACCGCGGCCCGGGTGGTTCCTTGCGTCTGGTCATGGTGATTACCTCCTGAGAGCACATTGCTGGCCATATTGGTCAACAGTTGCAGGCCTGACGGAGCCCCGCTGCTGACAGAGACTCCGGTATGCTCGCTGCTGAAATCAGCCCGGTTATGGATATCTCTCCAGCCCAGGGTGGCAGTGTCAAGGCGGTTGCGGTCTTTATCTGCGCGACTGGCGATAACCGCGCCATCAAGCTGGGTATGGTCTTTGACGCGAATATCATAGCCTTCCTTGCCCGCAAATAACCCGCTTTGCTCCCTGACGCTGGTATAGTTACTACGGAGTTTGTCCTGAGTGGCGCTGAGATAACCTGAAGCGTTCATGGAGCCAAAATTGAAGCTGCCGCCCGCGCTGATACTTTGGTTCGTGGCCGTGTAGTGGTCGCTCTCCTGTTCACTCTGGATTGTCAGGTTACGCCCCACGCTGGCGCTGAGCGTGTCTCCGCGGGCCCTGGCTCCTTTTAGAGTGGAATCCCGCCCACTGGTCAGATTCAGGCGTTTGTCTGCCTCCAGAAGTGTTTCGGTATAGGTGATACCCTTTCCTTTTTCATCACCTTTGCCGGCATTGATACTGGCCGAGACGCTGATACCGTAACCACTCGAACCAACCCCGATCCCCACCCCCAAACTTCCTCCTTTACTGCTGTTCTTACTGGTGGTGCGCTCACTATTCTGTGCGGAGCGCAGGGTGATATCTTTTGTGGCATCCAGCGATAAATCCTGGCCCGCTTTTAGCCTGCTGCCTGTGACGGTAATATCGCCAGAATGGGGCGCGGTATTGTTTCCCGTAGCGATTATCGCCAGATTCTCCCCGGCGAGCAGCATGCTGCCTTGGGCCTGGCGACTTTCGGTACGTGTTTCACTTTTTGATGACTGGCTGCCATAAGAGGCACTGATACCGACGGTATTCGTCGCACCTTGTGCAGCGCCATTATTGGCCGCCTCACTTTGAGCCTGGTCCAGTCCATAGGCCTGGACTGCCTGGATACCCGACAGGGCCGCTTTGGTGTTTTGCAGAGCACTGAGTCGGCTGTCACTTTCTTTACTGGCCTCTTGCAAACTGCTCACACCGGCATTCAGTGCGCTGCCAGCGCTACCAGAAAGAGCCACCGTCAGGCCGCTCTGTTTCTGTTCGATTTTGGTCAGAGTAGTGCGGCTATTTTCGGCGGTGGTTATCTGTACCTCACAGCCTGAGATAACCAAATTTTTCCCGGCTATATTGTCACTTCCGTGTACCGTTGCCCGATTAGTGGCTTTAAATAGAGTATTACCTTTGCTGCTGCCCACTACACTGCCGTGGTTGAGATTATCAATCTGGTCGGTACTCATTTGCTGTGATGCGCTCCCGACAGCAAAGCCGATTCCTCCACTGCCCATCAGCCCGGCGTTTTTCTCTTCCCGGTAGTGAAATTCTTGATGTAATTCTGCCTCGGGCCTGACAGTCAGGTCATGGCCTGCATTCAGGCTGACATCCTGGGTACCAGCGATATTACTGCCAGAGACCACCAGGTCATAGCCTGACTGCATGCGGACAGTATCACCTGAGAAGGTGGTCTCCAGAGCCTGATGTTTATGCACCTCGTCATGCGTTTCCAGGGATGTCTTCGATAGCAGCCCGCTGCTGCTCTGTTTGTTGTGTTCACTCAGATGGGTGATGCTCTTACCTGCGCTAAGCCGGATATTCCGTTCTGCCTGTACCTCCAGCACGCTATCTGCGGTCACGTCTGCCGCTCTGGCAGTAATATCTCGTCCGGCAGAGAGTGTCAGCGGACCGGAGGTGGTGATACGGCTTCCTTTCTCGGTATGTTGTATCAGGTGACGCCAGTTATCGTCATCCCAGTCACCGGTTTCAGTCTGCGTGGTACCGACTGTGCTAAGACGCAGATCGCCTCCTGCTTTGAGCAGGGTGCTACCATGCTCTCCCTGATTGTCGAGTGTGCTTCCGGAAAGGGTAATATTGTTGAGTGCGCTAAGTTTCAGACTGCTATCAGCCTGGTTGACGTAGATACCCGCAGGTCTGTCTATCCAGTTACGGATACCGTCGGTGCGCGTGGTGGTCTGACTGCTGATATCCTGGCCTGCAAGCAGCGATAAAGCTGATCCACCACGAATCTGCCCCCCGCGATTGTGTATATCATCGCGTGAGTCAAGCGTTACCCGGTTACCGCTAACCGTGCCGCTGTTGGTGATGTTTTTTGCCGTTAGCTGTGTTGTTTCCTGGCCGCGGATACTGCCGCTATTGATGATATTTTCCTGCGCGCTCAGAGCTATCTGTTTTCCGCCCAGCAGAGCACCATTAGCTGTCAGGTCCTGTTGTGTGAGTTTCACGTAGACTTGCGGGACCCGCACTCTTTGAATGCTGCCGTCGGCAAGGCGCACATTCTGGTCAGTCAGCCAGACAATATCGCTGGTCAGCAATGCCATTTGAGAGGAGGTGAGGGCGATTCCTGGCTGGAGATTATGTTGTTTTCCAAAGGTGATACCCCTGTTCATCAGCGCCCGATACTGAGCTTCATTTTCGGCGTGGTTGCCCGTATAGCGCTGACCCGTCAGATGGATTAGCTGGTCGCGTATCAGCTGCTGTTCGTAGTAACCATCCCCCAGACGTCTATGGATATGGCCGGGGTCAGCAGTGAAAACTTGCTGCATATAGTCGCTGGTCAGCCACCGTTTTTTATCCACAAAACGCGGGTCAGTCTCTACCAGCGGATGGCTGTCAGAGCCGGGGTGAAGTGTGTACAGGCTATTTTCAGGCAACCGAATATTCGGACTGACGGTACGGATAACTGGCGTGACGGACTGACCGTTTACCCTCTCAGGCGGTAGTGTAAGGGTGACAGTACCTTTCTGAGCGGAACTCTCTTGCCACTGGTCGAAACCCGGCATCTGGCGTGTTCCCGGCTGGACAGGATGGCTCTGCATCGGAGTCGCGCCTTGCCAGTAATGTGTTTTTAAATCTACGGTTGTCGTTATGGGGTCTGGCCGATAACGCGCATGATCATGACCTTGAGACGTTTCCGTACCACCCAATTTTTTCTTTTTCTTCTCTGCGTACCAGTGTACCTGCTTGCCTCTGTCGGTCGTGATACGTTCGCCCAAGGTCGCGTGGTTATCCAGAGTTCCGATATCGCCTCCCAGAGTGCCACCGGCGATAATCTGGCTGTCATAATTTCTCAGTGAAGTGGAATTAAAGATTATGTCCTGAGCGGCGAGTATCTTGCCCGGTTCGCTACTTTTCAGCTGTGTTTCTGTCACCCGTCTGCGGTAGTTATACTCATAGAAATCATCATTCCGGCTACCGTCGGGCATTATCGCATCATGGACACCGTATTTATTACTGTCGCGGGTATCCACCTGTGCCCAGGGGTAGCGGGTAGTCTGACCACGCAACACGGCTTCGTGGTAGCGGGCATTTTCCACCACACGGGTCTGCGTGGTCAGGTGACGGTTAGTATTATTGACCTGCTGCATTCCGATAGTAATATGACGCCCCGCTTCAACGGATGCGCCGTGATTGTTCAGGATGTGGCCCTGACCAGTGGCCTGCAACGTACTATCCAGTGCAGCACCAAAAATGATGTCTCCTTGGCTGGTAATCAGCGCATGGTCGCGATTGTTTACCGTCCCGGCAGCGATATCCAGCCGGTCGCGTGCGGCGATGACGGCGGCGTTACTCTTGCTCTTCAGGTTGTTCATTTCCTTCGCCGTGATGGCCACATGGCCACCAAAAATCCGTCCGGTGCCTGTATTGTTCAATGTGTCTGCTTTCAGAGATGTCAGATCTCCATCAATAAGCCCGGTATTGTTCAGATATTTTTCCGCTGTTATATGGGTTTCCCGAGCACTGATATGGCCTTCTGCGTTATTGATTATCTCGCGGGCGTCCAAGTTAAGGTTTTTCTGCCCGGCAAGAGTACCCGCGTTTATTATTTTACCGTTGTTGCTGAGCGTCAGCTTATCCTTAGCTTTTATGGTCCCTGTGTGATGAAGGTCTTGTTGCAGCTGGACGGTAAGTTTCCCTTCTGATAGCAAGTCTCCATGACCTTTGAGTGCTGAAATCTGAATAGTTGTATCACCCGTCGCAATCAGCGTGCCCCGATGATTATTGATGTCCGTCTTCTGCCCCTGGATCTGTAGCTGACCTCCCGAGGAAAGCAAACCCTGCGGGTTCTCAAGTCGAGCATTGGCGGTGATGTTCAAATGGTGTGTCGCCCGCATGTTGCCCTCCGTGTTATCCACTTTGTCAGCCGTGAGGCTGAGTGTTTTGGCTTCCAGCCCTTTGCGCGGCCGTCGCGTATTGCGGTTGGCTATCTGTCGTGCATCCAGCTCTAATGTCTCGCCTGCTTGTAGCAGACCCGCCGTGTTATCCAGCTTATTGCGCAGAGTCAATTGCCCGTCACCGAGCGTGGTTACCACTCCCTGCTGATTATTCAGTTTAGCCGCTTCCAGCGACAGAAAGCCTTGTGACATGAGATGTCCACTCATATTGTCAATTGAGTCAGCAATATGAACCGACAGGGTGCCCCCGAGGATACTGCCATGCTGGTTATTCAGGCTGTCAGCCCGGAGCGACAGATGGTGATCATTGCTTGCCAGGGTACCGGCCTGGTTTTCGATGCGAGCAGCCTGCAGGTAGGTATTACCCCCGCTGAGTAATTTACCCCGGTTATTGCCTATCAGGTCGCCTGACAGTACCAGATCCTGAGTTCCTTCCTGCTGTAGTAACCCGTCAGTATTGTTAAGTTCAGGAGCGTGCAGGTTCAGAATGCCACCAGATATCTGGCCGCCGTTATTATCCAGTTTACTCTGCGTTTTTACGGTGACTTTGTCGCGGCCCCGAATAGCAGCGTTAGCTGTGCGTACTTCTCCTTGTCTGGCTTTGAGCGCCACGGTTCGGGCATCTGTCTGGCTCTTTTCCAGAAAAATATGACTGCCGCTGGCGTACAGACTGCCACTTGCCAGGTTCTGTCCTTGCGCTTTGAGTTCCCCGTTAGCTGTAAGCTGAAGATCCCCACCTGCTGCCAGCGTACTTTTTCTGGTGCTATCGATTACGGCAGCGGCGAGGCTGACATCTTTGCCGCCACGAATAAGGCCTTCATTATGTAGCTTCCCGCCCGCGGATAACTTGAGGTTGCCGTTTGTGGTCAGGCCTCCGGTATTATGTATCTCGTCTTTGACCGCTATTTTCAGACTATCTTGCCCGGAGATCTGACCGCTATTAAACAGTTTGCCGTTGCTGCTAAGTGATAACTCACCTGCCAGAGCACCCAGTTCTCCGGCGTGGCGTACGCCGACTCCCTGTTCAGTACCTTCCAGAACAATTTTATTCGCATACATTCCCCCTAGTACGGCAACATCAAGCGCAAAGACGGGGCGCTCAGATTTATCCTGCGCTTTAACGCGGGTAATATTACCCCTGGCATCGGTTTCGTTATGTCCGACAGACACTTTTAGCTCGCTGCCAGCTTGCAACCGGGCATTGATCTTTACTGCCCTGGCTATCAGCTGGGTGTAGTCAGTACCAAGGGTATTCAGCCCCTGGCCGGTAATATTGATACGCCCGCCATTAACGTCGAAGCCCTTAAGCTTGCCCCCTTCCATACGGGCCTGGCCTGCGACCAGAGCCACCTTTTCGGCATTGATAAAACCGCAGCCATTGCAGTGGATCCCATAAGGGTTAGCAATCACCACATCGGCTCTGCGTCCTGCAACTTCAATAAATCCGTTAAGCTGGCTGAGGTTACGGCTGTTAACTTCATTAACAATGATGCGGGCTTCCTGCTGTGCCAGCCAGGGGTTACCGGTTATCTGGCCAGCCAGCTGTGTCTGGGTGTTATGTTGACTGTTATTGAGGATGGCACCGCGGCTGTCGACATTAAACTGGCTATACTGGTTACGCGAAACGCCGTGTTCATTCGGAGTCTGAATATTGACTTGTGGCAGGCCATTTGCTGTGGCGAGGATAGTTGCCTGCTGATTACCCGGTGCGCTGCCGTCAGCCACGATAGCGGCATTCAGCGGCAGACTGACCCATCCTGCCGCCAGCCAGAGAACAAATCGAAGCGGAGCGACACGGGCCAGCAGGGGCAATATTGGTTCACTGCGTTCACTATGGCAGCCACCTGTTCGACCGTTACGGGAAATATCGGCCACGACCATCAGCATGCCACGGGCTTTATTGAAAATAATACGGTAAAGAAGCTTATTCATATATCAGTCCACCGTCAGGGGTAAAAGACAGCCAGGCTTACGTCGGCACTGAAAAATTACCAGTTCCAGTTCAGGCTAAAGGTCATTGTCATGGGCGCTGTTTTAAAGCCGTCGGGTTTTGATAGCGGGATACCCGCAGAGAGGTCATAGCTAAGACCGGATAGAGATTCTGTACCTCGGAGACCCAGTGCAAGTCCGGCGATATGTTTACCCGTCAAGTCAGTCTGTGTGGAGCTACTGCCACTCACCGCACCATAATCACTTCCAAAGTACAGTTCCTGTGATGGCAGTGGCGTGCGCCAGGAGAGGGTGTTTTGCAGCATCCAGCCGTTGATAGCACTCAAGGTTCGTTCGCCATCAAAACCACGTACCGTCCAGCGGTTACCTATAACGAACTCATCCAGCGGTGTCAGAGGGGTATGACTGATTTGCCGACGCCATAAGATGTTCCAGCTAAAGTCTTGTCCGACTACGGAGAAGGGTGTCGTAAGGGAAGCATTCCAGGTAAGAATTTTTGATGTTGCAGAGTCATTGCCGTTTTCTGTATATACCGGCAATGCGCCAAACCAGCGGGTTCCCTGCTGATAATTCACTCCAGTATCCAAGGTTGTCGGACCGAGATAATGACGGTGTGACAGCCCGGTACGCCAGGCACTGGTTCGTCGAATCTTATGGTCAGGAGAGGGGGTGTTATTGATGAGGTTTTTTGTGTCACGAACCCGTACTTTATAGCTTACTGTCGTTTTTGAGGTGGCATTGCGATGCAGTACCCTGTTCAGCTGCAAGTCCAGTGACTGGCTGCGGCCTGAATAGTTAATATCGTGATATTTGCCGGGCTGTGTCTGGTGATAGAGATAGTCGCTGGCAGTTATGGCTGCCAGCCAGTAGCCGAAGGGAACGGAGTAATGGGCGGAATAATTCTGGCTACTTTTATGCTGGCCGCCAAACCGTAGGTCTCTGCCAGCGGTGAGATAAAACAGATCGCTTAATGATGTTGGATTGTCGAGAGCCAGCATGACCCCACCCTGGTACAACCCGGTATTTTTGCTTCCGGTATCATCCAGCCATGCACCGAGGCGCCACATGCGTGACTGAGTGCGTTCAATAACGATATCGCTCTCGCCGGGAATATCGCCTGGCCTCAGCTTCATACTGGCGCTGACAGTGGGTAAGCGCTGTAGATTCTCCAGCCCCTGTTCAATATCACGCACGTCCAGCAGATGACCTGAGTGGGCAGGTAACAGGGTATAGAGGTTGCTATAGGTCGAGGAGCTCGCGGTCAGAGTAATATCACGTACTTTCCCGGGGACGATTTGTAGGCGAAGTACACCTGAACTTAAGTCTTGTGATGGAGCCAGAACACGCGTTGTTATCCAGCCATGGCCTATCAGGCGGTTCTGAAGGGTTTCCATCACCAGGTTAATTCCCTTAACGCCTAAACAATGTCCGCTGGCCTGATTTGCCAGGCGAGTAAGAGGTACCCAGTGCGGCAGTGTGTCCTGCCCATTCAGTGTTACGGTGTGAATCATAAAGCAGGGTTGTTCTACCGGAAATTGAATCCGGGAAATCAGTGGGGAATCATCGGTAATATGAATATCAGGTACCCGTGGTATTAATGTTTCATTACGCGCTTTCTGCTGCTGTTCTTGCTGTTGAAGTAAGTGGGAGAAATGTTGCTCCGCTGTCTGGGATGTATTTCCCTGTGCTATTCGGTGAGTTACTGAAAATAGTAACAGGCCGCAAAATAGCCGGAATATAATTGCATGCTTTAGTCCTCTTGGAACTCTCTTCATTATAATACGATTCCCTGGCGTAAGCCTTCTCTCAGTATGTTTTTTGATTGAGTTGTTAATACTTTCCAGTGGTATTGATATTGGTTTTAATATTTTATGACGGGCATTAAATAAGATTGTTACTGCGAAATATACTTAAAAACGGAACTTTTCTTTACATCCTATGGATGTATTATATGGTAATGCGAAAATGGCGGGGGAAAGTGGTCTTTTTATTCGATTAAGAGGTTTTATTTTATTTCTGGATGTAGTTAAAAATAAAAAACATTAGCATATCTATAATTCACAGGTGAATTTTAATATCTAATTTCATGCTTGAACTTGTTCAATGTATTTTATTTTAATCACTAATTTCATCTCGCTAAAAATGGCAGATGAGTGGATGTCATTCATGGTTTGAAATCTTCTACTGCGAGATCCAATTCAGCCAGTAACTGACGAATATGTTCCAGCATGGCTAAGAAGTCGTTATCAGAATCGATACCGGAATCAGGTTCATATCCCTGTAATTTATCCTCCAGTAGCAGCGCCTGGCAGGCCAGATCTTTGGCACCTAATAAAAGAGCAGTCCCGTGTATGCGATGAATATGATACTTCATCGCCTGATAGTCAGAGCCAGCGAGGGCCTGATGCGCGTTAGAAAGATCGTTATAGTTCTCCTGCTGCGCGTCTTTTAGGGCATTTAACATCAATAATCTGTTTCCCTGGGTTAATACCGTCAGGCGCTTAATATCAAAGCAGGGGTAATCTTGGGGCTTTATCTCTGAAAGCAAAAAGTTGAGTTGTGAAATATTTATCGGCTTAAAAAAACAATCATTCATGCCTGCGGCCAGGCAGCGTTCACGCTCATGCATTTGTGCTGTTGCCGTCAGCCCATAGATAATCAGGCTGGTATTGTGCTCGCGTATTGTTTTAGCCAGGTTAATGCCGTCCATCACCGGCATATTAATGTCAGTTATTAAAACGTCATAGGGAGACTGGCTTAACAGGGAAAGCACTTCCTGACCATCAGCGGCCCCATCAGATTCGATACCCAGTATGCCAAGCTGGCGTTGTAACAATAAACGACTGGCAGGCTGATCGTCTGCAATCAGTATACGTAACTGACTATCAACACTAGTAGGAAGAGTGATTGCAGGAACGGCTTCCAGGTTATCATCCGTTATTGTTTCTGTCGGAAGGGTAATCGTCAGTGTGGTACCTTTATTTACCTCGCTTTCTAAAGATATCGTCCCATCCATTTTAGTCATCAGTACTTTGCAGATGGTGAGTCCAAGTCCTGAACCCTGCTCTGCACTTTGATTATCTGCCTGAATGAAGGCTTCAAAAATATGTGATTGTACGTTTTTCGAAATACCTGCGCCGGTATCAGTAACAACAATAATAAGTGTCTTATCTTGTAATGAAACAGAGATATTAATACTACCTTGCTGAGTAAACTTCACCGCATTACCAATGATATTGTTCAGCACCTGCCCCAAAAGCTGAAAATCCAGAAAGACCATCTGGCTGGGAGGAAGGGTCGATATATAGTCGACAGCGATACCTTTTTTACTGGTAACAGCATGAAATAAAGCAACTTTAGTTGTTATCAGGTCGTTAATTTTTCCCCATGTCGGCGTAACTTCAATAATACCTGACTCGACCTTTTCAAGATCAAGGATTTCACCGATCAGTTTAAGCAGTGAATGCGAAGCCTGAGTGGCCTGGTTAACTGAAACTTTATCTTCTGATTTAAAATTGGCCGATGCATTTTGCAATAATTCAAGATATCCGATAATGGCGCTAACAGGTGTTCTGATTTCATGGCTCATTCTGGAGAGAAATTCTCTATTTTCTTTACTTGCGCGTTGTGCTTTAAGTTTCTCTTTAACCAGCAAACGTTGTGAACGTTTTCTTTTACGTATTTCTTTTGTCAGATAGATGACCCATATGATACTGCTGACGACCAGTAAAGTTGCGAGTAAAGCAACAAGATAAAAAGGTTTATTGTACAGTTCCCAAGTGTCAATATTATAGCCGGGCATGCGTAGCCATTTACTGACTATCTGGAATATTTCACGTTGCGGAATGGTATTCCGGGTCTTGTCTAAAATTGCTTTTAATTCGGGTTGATCGGGGGCTACTGCAATAGAATGTGCAGCGGGTATTGCTCCTGGTACTGTCTGCCAGATAAGCTGATCGGGATAATAGTGCTCACTTAGATAACGTGCCACTAAGCGATTTGCAATAGCGGCATCGACTTTATTACTGGCAAGTAAATTTAACGCAATGCTGGCATTTTTTACCGGTATCCACTCTATATTTGGATATTGTTTTTTTAATGCTGACTGTAAAGGGTGTTCATCCGTTATGGCAACACGCATTCCTGGTATTAATGCTGCATTGCTATGTTGTTCTTTATTTACCACGCTGACAAACTGAGTAATGACAAACGGCTGTGTATAAGAAAATATATTACTATTATCATCATAAATCGCCGGCACCATAATATGCCAGCCACCTTTATTTATTTCATCAACCATTTCTTCATAAGAGTTTACTATTACTGATTCAAACGTTAATCCAGTCTGCAAGCTGATTAAATTTAGTACATCACCACTGATGCCTCTAATTTCTTGTTCACTGTCCATCAGAGTAAAAGGAATATACCAGGGGTTAACAATGACCCGAATTTTTTTATTCTGGCTTAGCCACTGTTTTTCACCTGTCGTAAATTTGACTGGTTCAAGAAGAAAGGATAAATCACCTATATCAATAGCGGAGTGTGCTATCAGGCTATGTATGCCTTTATCTATACTATTCAATGTATTATTGAAAATGTTTTGTAATCTTAACTGTTTTTCAGAAAATAAGAATACGCTTTTCTTTTGCGGCTGATTCCAATATTTTAAAGTGACTAATGTATTTCTATACTCTTGAGCAAGCCAGATACTGGTCGTTAATGAATCACCGATGAAATAGTTATCCTCTCCTGAGGATATAGCATTGAGTGCTGTTTCATAATCCTTGTAATGTATGACTTCAGCATTGGGAAATGATTCATAGATAAATTCGCTACCAGGATAGTCTCCGACAGTAGAAACTCGTACCTTCTCTTTACTGGCAAGAGGGGACATAATATTTGATATGTTTGCAACTAAATTAGGCCAGGAGTGTGCGACTGTAACCGATGATATAATTGACGGGCTGATTTGAACAGGATATTCAAGTCCGGTTAAAACGCTATCCAGCTCACCATTATTCAACGCTTTTATTGCATTCTCTTGATTACCAAAATTAATCACTTCCACCTTGATTCCAAGAGAGCGCTCAATAACCGTAAGATAATCGGCATTAATCCCACGATATTGACCCGTAAACATGCTTTCTACGACAGGTGAGTGAGTTTGAGGATAAACGCCGATATGCAGAGTGTTTTTACGTTTAAGCCACTGTTTATCATCCTCTGTTAAAATAACCGGTACAGGGGGGAAGTTCTGCTGTGAAATAAGTTCCAGCTTATCGAAGGCCATAGCCTGAGCTGAGCTGAGACAAACAGTGGTCGTCAGGATGGTCAGGATAAACAGAACGATTTTTATCATTGTTTACTTAATTTATTCTTATGGGCAAAAGAAATAAGTGCGATCAGCGAGTTGCAACCTAGTTTCTCCATCAGTCTGGTTTTATATGTGCTTACCGTTTTGCTACTGATCTTCATAGCTTCACTAATGTGCTGATTATCGAGCCCGCTTAGCATCAGGTTCATCACCTTCAATTCCTGAGTTGACAAGGATTCCAGACGCTCAGTATCCGTCAATATGTCATTTTTTTCTTTTAGAAAGAAAGGAAAAAAACTGTACCCTTTTTTTGCTGATTCGATAGCAGAAATAATGCTACCCATTTCCTGTCTTTTACTGATAAATGCATTTGCACCGGCTTCGGCACATTTTTTACTGTAATAGCGTTCATTTTTCGCAGAGACGACAATCAGCAGGCCGCTAAACCCACAACTACGCAGTTTCTCTACCAGTTCAACGCCATTCATTACTGGAATTTCAACATCGATAATAACAATATCTGAAGGTTTATTTATCAGAGAGTTGAATGCTGAAAGCCCATCTTCGAATTCATCTACAATTGTCAAACTTTGTTTTTCAAGAACGCCACGAATGGCCATTCTTGCCAGTGGGTGGTCATCGACGATGGTAACGGTATCCCATGATTCTGCATTCATACTTATGTTTGCCTTTACGTTACAGCGATAAAATCACTCTTTATTTATCCTGGCTAGAGCCAAGTTTTGTATTTTGTTTTTTAGTTAATATTTAATCTTAATGCCTTAGCTGATTCTATGCTGACAATTATTTATTATACAGAAAGTGAAAGTATATGATTAATTTGGTTTTTTTTAAATGGTGTTTTAGTGTGTTTTTTTGTTTTTTATTAAACGTTCATGCTTTTTATGATTGCTGATTAAAAATTTTATTATGGATTTGTTAATGAGATGTAGTTGTGATAGCTGTTCCGGGATCCGTGTATTATTTGAGAGGGGTTAAAAAGACTTGAATGGAAAAGATAAATTAAGACTGTTTTTATAATTAATTAACGTATAAAAAATATTAAGCTTATTCTTATTGCAATTCGGTGTTTGCTTAACGCTGTTTTTTGGGTTTTGTGAACCAGCACAGCGCTGAAGTTAGCCGATTTCTTGGCTGGGAAATCTCTTTTGCTAAGACTTTTCTTGGTCTCTTAGAATAAAAAATTCCAATAAATCATACATTCCTACATAAAACGCTATCATAAATGTGTTTAATAACAATTAGTTATTTGTTTTGTTTGTCGTTTGGTATGCTTTTTTACGGTGTCTTTAGTTTTAATGTGACTCATTTCACATTGATAGGAATATTTTATTCCTTACCTGAATAAATATGGTAAATAAACAGTCATTGAAATGATTTCAGGGAACTGATTAATGGAAAATTGTCGTAAAAGCATAAGTGAAACCAGCTGTATGGTTAACTGATTTAGACAATTCTTAGAAGTTGCTAATTAATTATGATTTTTTATTTTTAATAATATCCAGGGCTATGTCAGGAGCTAGATTCATGAAAAAACTACTACTTGTCACTCTACTTTGTAGCGCAATAAGTCATGCTGAAGTTATTCCAGACTCTCAGTTACACCAAATGTGGAAGGCGCCTCAGACTGCCGCGGAAAAGCTGGTGGCAGAGATGAGTCTGGAAGAGAAAATAGGTCAGATAGTGATGATGGATTTTCGTTCCTGGCAGGGAGAGGGGCAGGAGCAAAAGCAACCTGTTACCGAACTGAATTCAGCCCTTGCTGAGATTATCGCTAAGTATCATCTGGGATCGGTCATTCTGTTCCGTGAAAACTTGATAGACACTCCTCAAACGGTAAAATTAATTAATGCGCTTCAGGATGCGAGAAGTAATCTGCCGCTCATGATTAGCACAGACCAGGAAGGGGGTTATGTCACTCGTCTGCGTGTCGGTACAGAAATGCCGGGTAATATGGCTCTTGGTGCGACTCGCTCACAGAAACTTACCGAAATAGCAGGTGATATTCATGGTCAGGAACTCTCTGCGCTGGGTTTTAATTTTAACTTTGGCCCAGTGGTGGATGTTAATAACAACCAGAATAACCCCGTTATCGGAGTCCGTTCTTATTCCGACTCCCCAGAGTGGGTCAGCGACTTAGCCAAAAGCTATATTCGTGGTATTCATCACCACGGTATTATGACCTCACTGAAGCATTTCCCCGGACACGGTAACGTTGTGTCAGATACGCATTTTGCGCTTCCTGTTATAAAAATAGACAAAGCGGCATGGCAAACTACCGAATTGCCTCCTTTTGTTGATGCTATGCCTTATACCGATGCCATTATGACCGCCCACGTAGTTCTGCCAGCTCTGGATAATGCCCAATTAACCAATATAAAGGGCGAAACAATAGGAACCCCGGCGACTCTGTCACACCCTATTTTGACGGAAACACTGCGTAATCAACTTGGTTTCAAGGGACTGATTGTCACCGATGCGATGGAAATGGGGGCTATTAGCAGTAATTTTGATACTAACTGGGCTGTTGCCGAAGCAATAAAAGCCGGTAATGATATTATTCTGATGCCAGTAGCTGTCAGCAATCCTCAGGAAGTGACAAAGCTAGATGCGCTCTATGGCACGATTAAAGAGCAGGCAGAAAAAGATCCTCAGTTGATGCAACGCATTAATGAGTCTGCAACGCGTATTGTTAAAACCAAGCTTGAGAAACAAATTTCGGCAGGCCATAAGTCAGCCGAGAAGGCTTCGACTATTGTGGCCTCAGCTGAGCATAAAGCGACTGAAAACGATATCTCTGCGAAAGCGATTACTGTTATTAAAAATGAAGGGATGCTTCCCTGGAAACTGAAAAATCATAACAAGTTTTTCATCTACTCTGATGAGCAGCCTCGCAACGAGCTGATTGCTAAACACCTTACCAGTATTGCTAAAGAGACCAAGGTTAATATGACTCTCGATACTCGGGTGGCCAAGCTTGGGCAGGATGGTTTAGATAATCAGACTATTGATAGTGATATTGAGGGGCAAGACTTGATTATTCTTGCGACCTATAACTTAAAAGAAAATCCGGCTAATGCCCAAAGAATTATTGACCGTGCCAAAATTAAAAACATACCTCTGGTAGTTATTTCGACCCGAAATCCATATGACATCGCTTATTTACATGATGTTAAGTCGAACATTGCTATTTACGGTATAACGGGTTTTGACGTCACGAATAATGTACGTAATGCACTCGAGACCAATATCTTAAGTGGACTACGGACGCTGTTTGTTAGTGATAAACCTGGTGCTGTACCTTTAAATATTCCGCAAGGTAAGCTGCCGGTTAATATTAAATCTCCTGATGGTAAAACCACTCTTTATGCTCGTGGTCATGGATTATCCTGGTAAATTATAATAGCAAGGAATTGTTCGGTGAAAATAATAAAAAGTATTATAAAGATTAATATCGCAATAATCTTATCTCTGACCACGCATGTTGTAAGTGCTGATGCTTTTGAAACAGATTATGATCAGGAGATTTTTAAGTTAAATGAAAAACTAAAAAAACTCGAAAATGAGCGTGATGCAGCGCAAAAAACAATTAAAGATCAAAAATGGAATTTTGAGACTTATATTGGAACAGAGCAGGAAATTGACAGTGATGCTAACTGGAAATTTCTTGACGGCAGCATGGCAACGTCTCCCTATTTTGGTGCCTTCATCTACCAGAACAATTCCCTGTGGATGTACGATGTTCAGATCCTGAAAACCTATCTGGATCATAATTCAGAGTATGACAGAACACGCTGGCAGGTTGGCGCGACCCGCACTTTCCCTTTCACACTTGCGGATCGTAAAGGTAATGCTAAGTTCCGTCTTGGGTATCGTAATGATAACTGGCATTATCCTTCAATCAGTAATCCTGCTCTGGCCGCACCTTCTTATATGGGAGATGTCAGAAAAGGGGAAGAACGTCATGAAATTTGGCTCCGCCCACAAATCAACTATACGCTGAACCCTAACGTGAGTTTAAATGCCAGTTTGTCCTTCAGGCTTATCGACAGAAAACTGGATTATGCCAGAGCGAAAGGAGATTACGGCGTTTATAAACGTGACTGGAGCCAGATTAATGAGCATTTTGCCGGCGCTAACTTTACGTTTAATAAACATAATTCACTTTGGCTGAACTATCTTTATATTGATGAGCAACTGGTAAATACTTTATATAATAAAGAGCATTTCCTCTGGGCTATCTATCGGTATAAATTTGATAATGGCATTAACCTGATGCCTTATACGCGTTACTCTTTAGTTCGTGGTCAGCAAAGTTTCCGTGACTCGACAAATAGAGAGTTTTTACATAAAGAAAAAGACCGTAGTCGTTACGGTATACAAGCGATTTATCCATTTACGAAACAAACATCGTTATTTGCTGATGTATACTATCGTCCTGAACAAACTTGGGATAGTGCGAATAATAGAACACAGAATCACTTCTGGTTCTGGGCATTAGAATTACGCCATAATTTCTAATATTTAAACAGAGAGATACATTAAGATGCGTTTTCTTAAGATACTTTTTTTCGCTCTAACTCTGTCAGCTGGTAATAGCTATGCTGAAGAGAAAATTGTCCTGGGCCTCGACCAGCCTGAGGTTTATGGCCCGCTGTTAAAAGGTAAGCGGGTAGGGCTGATGGTTAATCAAAGCTCTATTGACTCGCAGGGCAAGCATGCAATTGAAAAACTGCGTGCGCTGGAAAAACAATATGGTTTTACCGTAACAACACTATTTTCCGTAGAGCATGGGCTGCGTGGAAAAGAAGATGCAGGTTTCGGTGATGATGACCATCTGGATAAGCAAACCGGTCTGCCGATTGTTTCGTTATATGGGCGCGATAAAGATAACCGTAGCCGCGCTCATCCGACCGCAGAGCAGTTAGAAAATGTTGATGTGGTTATCTATGACCTGCAGGATGTGGGGGTGCGTTATTTTACCTATACCGTCTCTATGCATCATGTGATGGAAAGTCTGCAGCAGGAAAAGAAAGAGCTGATGGTATTAGACCGGCCTAACCCCCTGGGTGGCGCTGTCTACGGACCTTTGCTGGATGAGAAGTATATCTCGGGGATTGGTATTCATCCGGTTCCTATGGTACACGGCCTGACTTCCGGTGAGTTTGCTAAAATGATCGTCGGAGAAGGCTGGCTGACCCATTTTGATGATAAGAGCTGGAGTGGTCACGGTAATAAAAGCTGGCAAATGCCTGAGTCAAATTTACACGTCGTGAAGATGGGTAATTACACTCACCAGACGCCATATTCATTACCGGTATACCCGTCACCTAATTTACGCAGTGATTTAGCGATTGCGCTTTATCCCTCTCTTGGCGTATTTGAGGCGACGAGCGTCAATAGCGGACGTGGATCGGATCATCCTTTTGAACAGCTAGGTTTCCCGGATAAGCGCTTCTATGTGGATACTTGTTATAACGTCGACCCTAATCAGGCTAAAGCGGGCTGGCCTCAGGCGGGTAAAGAAGTCTGCGGGGAACGTCTTACCAGTGAGTCTATTCCGGGGCTTAAGCCGAGTATCGCGTTATTTGTCGACTGGTGGTATCAGATGGTCAATGCCGGTTATGCCCCTGTGCTGGCAGATGACAAAGAGGCTCAGTATCTGAAACATCAGGATGAGGCATTCTTAATACGTCCTACCTGGCTTGCCAAAGTAACGGGTGACCGCTCTCTGGAAACTCTGTTGCTTGAAGCAACGAAGCAAAAGATGCCTAAAGAACAAGCCATCAAACTGGTTGAGGCGAGCTGGGAGAAGAACTCAGAAGCTTACCGTAAGATGCGTGAGAATTATCTTCTTTACCCATAAACAGCAAGTTTATGCCGCATGATAACTGCCCCCGTCATGCGGCATTATTCTGATAAGAGATATCTACTTTATCCCTAAACGTTTTGCCAGTCGGTGAAGGTTACCAGCATCTAGATCTAACGCCCGCGCACAGGCAGACCAATTCATCTTATTTTGCTGTAATGTTTTACTGATTAACTCGCGCTGGAATACTGTGGTAGCCTGCTGAAGACTTTGCTGAGACCAGTCATCATCAGGTGTAACACTTGGCAGGTTAGTATTTGATAAATCAGCGATTGCCAGATTAAACAGTTCACGGGACAACTTCACTTCGGCAGAGTTCTGTGATGCCCTGGCAAGTACCGCAGCGCGCTCAATAGCATGTTTCATCTCGCGCACATTACCCGGCCAGGCATAGTTTTGTAGCATCTCTAAGGTATCAGCCGGAATACTCAATTGTAGTAAACCCAGCTTATTTCGAATCTGTTCCACAAAGAACCCGGCTAATAGCACGATATCGTCGCGACGCTCTCTCAGTGAGGGAACCGAGAGTGGGAAAACGCTTAAACGATGGAACAAGTCCATACGGAAAGTCCCGTCCAGCACGGCTTTTTTTAAGTCACAGTTGGTTGCTGCCAGAATACGGACATTGACGCGTCGGGTATTATCATCCCCGACACGCTGGAGATCGCCATACTGAATAACGCGCAGCAATTTCGCCTGGAGCACTAGCGATAACTCGCCTATCTCATCAAGGAACAGCGTGCCGTTATCGGCCATTTCAAACTTGCCCATACGATGATGTATCGCCCCGGTAAATGCCCCTTTCACGTGACCAAAAAGCTCACTTTCAGCAACATTTTCTGGCAGTGCTGCACAGTTTAAATAGATGAGTGGCTGAGATGCTCGTGCCGATAAATGATGTACTGCGTTAGCGACCAGTTCTTTACCTACGCCCGTTTCGCCGGTTATCAGTACATTAAGTTCCGAACCTGCTACCACCGTGATTTCATGTTTTAACTGTTGCATGGGGGCAGAAAGGCCAATCATTTCTTCATCAGTGCTGGTGATATGTTGTTTATTCCCCAAAGGACGATTAGAGCCGGGTAATGCCTGCTTTTCTAGTGCATCAAGGAGCAAGGCATTGTTGAGTGCTGATGATGCCAGGGCACCGATTAAACGTAACTCCTCATCACTAAAATCATCAAATTGCTCAGGATTCAGACTATCAAAGGTTAAAGCTCCAATAAGTTGCTGATCGGTAAAGAGCGGCAGGCCGATACAGGCATGGACCTTTAGTTCATCGTGTCCCGGAATTAAGCCATCATAAGGATCGGGTAACTGACTGTCAGCAGGAAAACGTACTACATCCCCGGCGCGAGCGATAGCCTCTAGTCGGGGATGAGCATTGAGTGAGAAACGGCGACCTAAAACATCGGCGGATAAACCATCAATTGCCAGAGGCCTGAAGAGCTGATTTTCATAGCGAAGCAGGGCTGAAGCGTCACAGTCCAGGATTTCCCGGACGCTACTGATCAATGTCTGAAAACGATCTTTTCCAGATAAACCATGCTGTAACTCGATGG
The DNA here is from genome assembly GCF_024807845.1 of Klebsiella sp. BIGb0407. Taxonomy (GTDB): domain Bacteria; phylum Pseudomonadota; class Gammaproteobacteria; order Enterobacterales; family Enterobacteriaceae; genus JGM124. The sequence goes on along the minus strand of NZ_JANUEQ010000004.1, from coordinate 191,866 downwards.
CAATTTTTGCCAGAGATTGAATGGATAAACGCATATTTGTCATTCCGACACAGTTATTGTCTTTATGACTATACTTTATCTGTGTCAAAATGACTTGTCATATTTTAATTTTGTTTAAAATCATATAGATAAAAACTGGCACGCGGTTTGCTCTAGTAAGTGAAGACAAATAACTTTATTGGGTAAACTGACATGGCGATTAAAGTAAAAAACAACGTTCAATGGGTCGGACAGCGTGACTGGGAAGTACGTGATTTTCATGGTACTGAATACAAAACCCTGAAAGGCAGCAGCTATAACAGCTATTTAATCAAAGAGGGAAAAAATGTTCTGATCGATACTGTTGATCAAAAATTCAGTCTCGAGTTTGTACGTAACCTACAGCAAGAAATAGACCTGAATGCCCTCGACTTCATTGTGATTAACCATGCCGAGGAAGATCATGCGGGCGCATTAACCGAGCTAATGGCGCTTATTCCTAATACCCCTATTTATTGCACCACCAATGCTATCGATTCGATTAACGGTCATCATCACCATCCGGAGTGGAATTTCCATACGGTGAAAACCGGTGATAGTTTAGATATCGGTAATGGAAAGAAACTTATTTTTGTTGAAACACCTATGCTGCACTGGCCTGACAGTATGATGACCTACATGACGGGCGATGCAATATTATTCAGTAATGATGCCTTCGGTCAGCACTATTGTGACGAACATTTATTTAATGATGAAGTGGATCAAATTGAGCTTTATGAGCAATGCACCCGCTACTACGCCAATATCCTGACGCCATTCAGTCGTTTGGTTGCACCGAAAATAAATGAAATACTCGGCTTTAATTTGCCCGTTGATATGATTGCCACCTCCCACGGCGTGGTATGGCGTGATAACCCAACGCAGATTGTTCACAAATATCTTGAATGGGCGAATGATTACCAGGAAGACCGTATCACTATTTTCTACGATACCATGTCAGCCAATACCCGAATGATGGCGGATGCGATTGCACAAGGTATTCATGAGACTGACCCTTCTGTCGCGGTAAAAATCTATAATGTAGCGCGCCATGATAAGAATGAAATTCTGACCCAAGTATTCCGCTCTAAAGGAGTCCTCGTGGGTTCTTCAACCATGAATAATGTCATGATGCCTAAAGTGGCAGGCATGCTTGAGGAGCTGGCTGGTTTACGCTTCCGGAATAAAAAAGCAGCGGCATTTGGTAGCTTTGGCTGGACGGGTGGGGCGGTTGATCGCATTCAGACCCGACTGATGGATGCCGGTTTTGATATATCTCTGGCGCTGAAAATGAAATGGCGTCCGGATGGCAAAGCGCTTGAAGAGTGCCGTGAGCATGGTCGCAAGATCGCCCGTGAGTGGGCGTTGCATCCCCTTGAAGAAGTGGCTATCGCTGAAGTGTCAGAGCCAGTGGCTCAAGACGCCGTTAACGCCGGGCAGTCAATGATATGTACGGTCTGCCAGTGGATTTATGACCCCGCTATTGGCGAGCCGATGCAGGGTGTTGAGCCAGGAACAACCTGGTCTGATGTTCCTGAGTCGTTCTTATGCCCTGGCTGTGCTCTGGGTAAATCTGTTTTTGATCCACTGTAATCGGAGTAAATATGTCAGAACAGATTATCATTATTGGCTCTGGATTCGCTGCTCGTCAGTTAGTGACCAATATTCGTCGCCAGGATAAACAGATCCCGATTATGCTGGTTGCCGCGGATAGCTGCACTCAGTACAACAAGCCCGATCTCAGTCATGTGTTTAGCCTTAAACAATCAGCAGATGATTTGACTCAGATGTCTGCTGAGCAATTTGCTCAAGAAAATAATCTTAAGTTACAGATAAATACCCGCGTCACGGCAATTAACAGTGAAAAGAAATATATTATTTGTGGCGAGCAGCAATTCAGCTATCAGAAACTGGTGCTGGCTACCGGGGCACAGGCGATAGTGCCGAAGGTTCCCGGTCACGAATATATGGTGACCTTTAATAGTCAGCAGGAGTACCGTAAGCATCAGAGCCTGTTACAAACGGCAAAGCGCATTTTGGTACTAGGGGGCGGACTTATCGGCACCGAACTGGCGATGGATCTACATCGTGCGGGTAAGCAGGTGACCGTTATCGATAGAGCCCATAGTTTGCTCGCTTCACTGATGCCCGCTGAACTTAGCTGTCGTTTACAGCATAAACTGAGTCATATGGGCATTCGCACTTTGCTCAATAATGAGTTGGTCAGCATAGAAAAAACGGACGCTGAATTGTCGGTAAATTTGCTTGATGGCCATATCATTAAGGTTGATGCAGTGATTGCGGCTATTGGTATACAGCCCAATACCCAACTTGCGACGACGGCGATGCTAAAAACGGGACGTGGAATTTGCGTTAATCGACAGCTACAAACCTCGGATCGGGATATTTATGCCCTGGGCGATTGTGCGGAAATCGAAGGTAAGGTCATGCCATTCCTGCAGCCGATTCAAATGAGCTCGATGACGCTGGCTAAAAATCTGCTTGGCGCGGCAGAATCTGTGACTTTTCCGCCGATGCTGTTAAAAGTTAAAACCCCCGATCTGCCGCTCTTTTTAGCGGGCGATACTCAGCGCGATGACTTGAACTGGGAGCTAAGCTTAAGTACTGAAGGTATCGCCGCCCGGGGTTTTGACGCGATGAAACAGTTGCGCGCTTTTATTGTAAGCGAACAGCACACGCCAAAAGCATTTATGATGTTACGTGAATTAACTAATTGAAAAAAATAGGAATAATTTGATGAATGATTTGATGCTTTATAAAACCATGCCTCAGTGGAACAGCCAGACCCTGCCAGAAAGTTTCACCCAGAAACACAATACTAAAGAGGGAACCTGGGGAAAACTGACGATTCTTCAAGGCTCTCTTACTTTCGGCCTGATGACTGAAGCGGGTGAAATAACGCAATCATTGATTTTCACCCCGGAAAGCGAGACGCCTTTTGTCGAGCCGCAGCAATGGCATCGCATTGTTTCATTCTCTGACGATCTGCAATGCCAGCTGGCTTTCTACTGCACTAAAGAAGACTACTTTGCTAAAAAATATCAGTTAACCGCCACGCATCCAGATGTTATCGATGCGGCAAAAATCATCCCACCGGGAAAAACGTTAGATTTAGGCTGTGGCGGCGGACGTAACTCTTTATACCTGGCCTTGAAAAATTTTGACGTGACGGCCTGGGATGTTAATGAAAACTCTATCGAGAAGGTAAAACATTTATCAGCCTTAGAGAATCTGGCTAATATCCATGCTGAGGTGAAAGATCTTAATGGTGTTGAGATTAAAGAAAATTATGATTTTATTCTCTCGACCGTTGTCTTTATGTTCTTGAATAGAGAACAGATTCCGTCTCTCATCACCCGTATGCAGCAGCATACTGTGGTCAACGGCTATAACTTAATTATCGCCGCTATGGATACCGAAGATTATCCCTGCACCTTACCCTTCTTTTCATTTACGTTTAAACCCGGTGAGCTTCAGAAGTATTATGAAGGCTGGGAATTTATTGAATATAACGAAGATGTTGGCGCACTCCATAAAACGGATGAGCAGGGCAATCCGATTAAACTACGATTTGCTACCATGCTTGCCAGAAAAATCAGTTAAAGCATAGCGTTGCTCTGTTAAAGCGGAGCAACTTGTCATTTGTGTTTTTTTGACGCATGAAGCCTGTTCACGGAACTGATATTTCAGGTCCTGAGCAGGTTTTTTTTCCTTAAAATTTGCCATTCAGGGTGCGATGTTTCATCAGTGGATTGGCTTGATGCTGGCGTCAGAACTCCATTCTCATAGTCGCGCTTTTGTTATCTCCGGGTAAAATAATCAATAGACGAATATTTCGGCTCAGGGTTTTCACGCCAGCCTCTCCAGGATATTAAGCCCCTCATGACCTTCAGTCTTACTGAAAATTCTTTCTTAGTGCGCTGGTACATCTCCGCATCTGCCATAAAATCATGGTCAATATCCACCTTCAATATCGCTATTGTTATCTTATACGATAGAGGTAAATATTAACTGAAATTGGAAAATATCCTGGCAATAATGTGGGCTTTCGTCTTTCGGATATTCTTTGATGTTATTTTCTGTTTTTTACATTTGATCTGTTTTTCTTGATGGTGATCTCAAAACAATGTTTCAAAAAAACATAAACTGCTTTCCGTTCATAAATTTTCCTTATGGGGTAGTGGTTTTGACTATATTTATACGTTGGTGATGTTAAGGTTTTTTGAGATTTAACATTGACCATTAACAACTGATTATCTTTTTACCCTCTTTTTCATCTCTATTTTTAGAGTGATATTCTGTGTCTGCGTATAACTTAAGTTAAATTTTTAATTTTCACTGTTTTTGATATTTAATTATTTTATGATGAGGAAGCCATGAGCAGTAATACAATCAAAAAAATAGTTATCGGTTTGTCCGTTATCGGTTTTTCACAGAGTCTGTATGCCGCAGAAGGCAAAACAACAATACAGATTGAACATAATTTTAAAACCCAGGACCGACGGCATAACGATTCATTTAAGTTAATCCATAAAACGCCATCCCTCTGGCAATATGAAGTGAAATTTGGTACTTCCTCCGGAGGTGGCAAAAATTATGATGTGGCGTGGGATGATATGCAAGGCGGGTCAGGAGGACTGGTTATTCAGAAAGACTTCAAAATGCCAATGAAGGGAAATACGCTAACTCCTTCATTTGAAGTCTCTTTCGGCAGTACTTCCGTTAACTACCAGCCGGGCGTTAAATACAGTTATAGCATTAATAAAGACTGGTCAGTCTATGGTCGCTATCGCTATGAAATTAAAAAAATATCCAGAAGCGATCGTTATAAAACCATCAGCAGCAGTGACAAGTTTGGTTATGCCGGAGATCAGTATCGGTCTAAATCAGATACCGCACGTAATCGCTTTGATACTGGGGTGACATGGAGCGGTATTCCTAATATATCCTTAGGGTATGTGTTTAACTATTATGTCGGTGATAACTTAAATGAGTCATCGTCATACAGTAAGGGTGTATTCACGTCAAACCAATATGCTGTTTATAACGGTAAGAAGACTGACTATGAACATCAGTTTAAAATCCAATACCGTTATCAGCAGTGGCGACCTTATCTGGAAGTGGATGATGTCTCTGTTTCCAGTACTTCTAAATCCCGCCAAGGGAAAATCAAAATCGGTGTTAATTACCAGTTCAATTAATTCTAAATAATTAAGTGATTATCATGATGAAAAAATTATACCTGGGAAATATGCTCGCTAGTTTATTGCTGCTGAGCGGCAGTGTAGTCGCGTCAGAAACGTACTTCCATTATCAGCATAGCTATGGCACACAAAATAAATATCATGGCGATGAGTTTGGAATACTCCATCAGACTGATGAAAAGGCGTGGGTGGATATTACTATTCATCTTTACAACAAAGGTAAAAATGTTGCACTGGATGACGTCGTATCTAACTCTTACTCTATGACCGTCGGCTATGATTATGCGCTGAACAATACGTTGACGTTAACGCCGAATATGGAGGCGCGTTTCTACTCTGGAGGTAAGAGTGGCGAGGCAACAACAGGTGATGTAGGCGATACGCAAAAAGCGGGTGCGCGTTACACGCCTGGGCTCAAATTAAGCTGGCAGGTCATTTCCCCCCTGACCTTATATACCCAGTATCGTTACGATTATCGCAAGATTAACCGCTCCGCAGCCGGAGAAGGCGAGCAGAACAGACATCGTCACCGTCTCGAGGGGGGGATTGCCTTTGCCGCCTTAGATACGCTGATTCTGACCTATCAGGCGAATTACTATAACGCTGATTATATTCTGGCCAATAATAAGAAGAGCGATTATCAGCAAGACGTAAAAGCCGACTGGATATTCCTTCCTGACTGGCAGCTCAATCTTGCCGCCGAAGATGTGGCTAAAAGCAAAACCAGCAACAGTCGTGAGGCCTTGTTAAAGGCCGGTTTTACTTACCGTTTCTAATGCAAGGGGTTCGTGATGCGTCATAAAATGACGATGGCAGCGTTACTTTGTGCTCTTCCGGGTCTGGTTCAGGCTACGACTATCCTGGAGGGAATTGTTCTTACAGACTCGCCTTTCAAAGATGCCCGAGTGCAGGTAACGGACAGCCGGGGAGAGCGGCTGAGTACTGATACTAACAGTGAAGGGCGCTATAGATTACCTGTCGACGGGCTTGTACCTCCTCTGGTCTTAAGTGCCATAGCGGCTAACGAAGGCGATAATTGTCTCTACAATAATATCCCCCGTGCTCGCTGTATGGCATCCTTGGTTCTGACCCTGAACAGCAATCAGGTCAATACCGGAAATATCACGCCATTCAGCGATCGTATGGTTTCTGAAGCAGCCGGAAAACTTGGATATATCGGTCCGCAGCAGTTTGTTGAAAATGTGACACCCGCTGAACTGAGCCAGGTTTCTCTGGATCTCCCTCTGGCGAATTTTCGCCAGGGCATGGCAGATGCCTTTGCCCTGGCAGGGGAAGATATTTCGGTTATTGATCCGGTTCGCACCCCTGTTCAAAGCCAGGATGCGATGACCCGGATTCTGGCGGTGATTAATACTAATCGCGGTTATCACAATGACACTGGCCAGGCGGGGCATGTCACCCTGACTGACAGCGCTTTTCGCCCAATAGCCGGGCTGAATAATAGCGGTGCCTGGGAGCCTTTTGACCTTGAACGGGCTGAACAGGATAAACAAGCAATAGCTAAAGCACAGACGCGGGTGCTGATTGTCAGTGATTCAACCGCAGCCAGCTATGAAGTTAGCCGTTTGCCTCGTATGGGATGGGGGCAAGTCTTTCAGGAGTCTTTCCGTCCTGATTCTGGTGTCGTAGTACTGAACGGTGCCAGAGCCGGGCGTGCGAGTCGTGATTTTTACAACGGTGGCTGGTATCAGCAGATGGGGCGTTATTTACAGCCGGGCGATTATGTCTTTATTGCTCACGGTCATAACGATCAGAATTGTAATAGCAATAAAGCGGTTCGTGGCGCCGCGGATGTGGCAAATCTGTGTTCTTACCCGAACGATAGTCAGGGACACCCTCAGTATCCGGAAGGTAAACCCGAGCTCTCTTTCCAGCATTCACTGGAAAGATATATCGCACTTGCCCGTGAGAAAGGGGCAATCCCGATCCTGTTCACTCCGACGACCAGGGTAAAAAATAGCGAGGGTAAAACGGCATTTCAGCAAGGCCCGCAGGACAAAGTTGTCAGTAGTCATTTTACCTCAGCAAAACCGGGATATTTGTTTAGCGGCGACTATATTGCCACAATCAGGCAAACCGCTGCGGCTAATCAGGTTCCGCTTATCGACTTAGAACAAGCGACCATTGAGTTTGCTAACGCGCATTCCGATGACTGGATGGACTACTGGCTGGCCGTCGATGCAAACGATCCCCGCTATCCCTGGTATAAAACACAAAAAGCGGGAATAAGAACCGCACCGGATACCACGCATTTTCAGGAGAAAGGCGCTCGGGCTGTTGCCGATTTGGTAGTCGAGGGGATAAAAAGTACCCCTGAATTGCAGGCGCTAAGCCAGCAACTGAATCCTTGATATTTTGTCAGTCCCGGAGGGAAACTTGATGCATAGCATCGGGTTTCCCTCTTTGATCAATATAGCCTCGATTAAAACACGATAAACTGCATGCCAATTTTGATATCAGAACATCATCTTCAGGCTGGAGTGAACAATATTATGACTGGAAAGCGGATACCCAGAGAAAAGCTGACTATTTATAAAATGATTGCACTCTATGAGCGCAGCAACCCGGATGCCGTTGCCGGCCCCGAGCACTACCAGGCACTGTATGAATATGCCGTTAAACGGCTGGATAAATGTGTATTCGGCGAAGAAAAACCAGCCTGCAAGCAATGCCCGGTACACTGTTATCAGCCGGCCAAACGCGAAGAAATGAAAAAAATCATGCGCTGGGCAGGCCCCAGAATGTTATGGCATCACCCAATCTTAGCCATACTTCATTTGATTGATGACAAACGTCCGGTACCGTTATTGCCAGAAAAATATCAGCGCAAGAAATGACTCAGACTCTGTGAATACAGGTTTGCCCATTGCTTATAGAGAGCTCATATAGCTGAAACTCAACATATTTCCCGATAAGTGTCGCCAGTTCATGAGAATGGCTTGTCAGCCAAATCTGAGAGTATCGACTGGCTTGTGATATCAGTTTAGCCAGAGCGGGTAACATTTGCGGATGCAGACTATTTTCAGGCTCATTGAGAACGATAAAATTAGGCGGGCGAGGGCTGAGTAATGCTACCGCAAGGCATAAAAAGCGTAGTGTGCCATCCGACATCTCGCTGGTTTCCAGGGGACGAGCAAGCCCTTGTCTGTTCATGTACAACATAAAACGCGCATTATCGTTCTTGCAGAAAAAAGAACACTCCGGGAATGCGGTTAACAGTATGTCTGTGAGCAGTTCAATATCACCAATTTCAACAATGGTCTGGAAAGCAGAAGCAAGGTTTGAACCATCGCTTGAAAGAACAGGCGATCTGAATCCAATTTGCGGTTGTCTTATTGGTGATTTTCTTGAAACGTCAAATTCATGATAAAACCGCCAGTTCTTTATAGTCTCTCTTAACTGTGAAACCTCCGGGTAAAGATGGGGTTCACCCAGTTGCCCGAAGAAAGATTCATTTTCATAGATAGCATCACTGTGAGTGATTTTTTCACCATGGATATTGGACAAAAAAACCACCTGGTTTTTTCGTTTAAGAACTTGCGATGAAGGGCGTCGCTTATAACCCGCAGTCCAGATATGTTCTTCTTTAACGACGGAATCTAACTTAAAGAGCGTTGGATTATCAGGGGCAGTGTCAGGAAACCCTATCTGTAACTCATAGTCAAAATCATCGGTTTCACAGGATAAGCAAATTCTGCGAGCTTTTGCGTCTGAATTTTTACCAGACCACATGGTGTTTTGTATCCCGCCTTCACTACTGAACATCTCAGAAAGTTGACCTGAGGCCGCTCCTGACAGAAGCTGAATCGCTTTATAAATATTAGATTTACCACATCCATTCGGGCCGAATACAATATTAAGTCTATCCAGCTCAAGAAATACATTTTTAACAGAACGATAATTATCAATATAAATACTGCGGATCATCTAACCGTTTCCCTTACCTGAATGCTGTGCCGAAGCAGATATTTTATCTGTGTTCGGCACCCGGAGATACCTGATCCTGACTGATTTAACAGGTCAGTGATGTATTCTTCGCCAGCAAGAAAGGACGTAAGTAAGCCACCGTATTAGACAGTGGCAGGACATCTTTGCTCAGTTTTATATTCAGTGTGTTGATTATATAGTCGCGACGCACAGTAATACGCTGCCACAATTCAGGATAAGCGGACTGAATTTTTTTCTGCAGTGACTCATCCGCCAGCACAATACACTCTTCTGCACTACTTCCCGTATACCCGGGAATAGAAGGAATAATATCAATCTGGAGCATCATACCGCTGGTTAATTTTTCTCTGGAGTCTTTATAGATTGGCGAAGACATCCACTCTTCATCTGCGGTCAGGTGGCCAGGGTTCAGGTGCCAGCCATACTTATCCTGGGGTAAAACCTCTTCAACGATGTTATAGAGTTCACCTCCCGGCATATCGATTGCAATACGCTCAAGCCAGGTGGCTATGGCAGAAAAATAAGGTTTCGCAACCCGGTCGAGATAGTCATGCTGATTAGCGGGTAGCTCGCTTTCATTCGTAATCACAAAACCGGTTCTGCTGGAAAGTCCGCCTTTAAACGCGGTGGTTAAGGATAATGGCTGTCCTCTCTCGACAGGCTTATAGGAAGGGTAGAGATTGGCTTTTTCAAAGCGCGGGCTGGTGGCGGCAATCACCACCACGGTATTGTACTGGCCTTCTGCTGTTAAATAGCTACCCAGTTCGGCCTCAGTGATATCAGACTCAACCGCATCCATCGCATTGAGAATACAGTTTGATGCCAGATTTGCCCCGTATTCGTAATGGGCTATTTCATTTGCATTGCAGGTACTTCTTGCCCCTTTTTCACCACTGATAAACAGATGCGCCGCATTTTCCAGGACTGCATTTTTTGAAGTGCTGTTTTTTATCGCATCGACAATAAAGTAGGGCAGGTCAAAAAGTTTTTTGTTATCTGCGAACCTTGAGGTAAACATTTTCCAGCCAGCCAGGCCGATTCGAGCCATTTTGTTCAGACCGGCTTCAGCAAACAGATCTTCCAGCGATTTTTCATTATCCATTGGTTGGTTTGGCAGTGAAAAATACGGGCTGTGTTTAAGGGTGACTTCAATCCTTGAGTGGCTGGCCATTTTAAGATTTTCATTTCCTAAAATGGCCGTTGCCTGGCCATTTTTTTCCAGAATCAGCAGCCCTTCCTCAAACCTGGGAATAAAACCTGTCAGGTATTCAAAGTTACCGCCATGCTCTTTATCGGCGTAGATAACCAGGGCATCAAAATTCTCTGCTGCCATAGCCGCCAGAATTTTATTTTTACGTGACAGCAGGGTTTCATCGGTAAGGAAGACTGGCGGAACTTGTTCAAATTTGCGGGGGGATTCCGTTGGCTGTAACTTAATGATTCTGGAGTTCATGTATTACCTCGTATGAAAAACGTCGAAAGCAAGACCTGTTGCTCCAGTTTAGCCTGGTACTGACGATAGAGGTAACATCATTCTTAGTTATAGCTGTAAGGTTATTTATTAAAAAAGAAAATGGGCATTCACTATGAAAGCCCATTTTTAATGAGTCATATTGTTTTAATAGCGATAAAATAACAGGGGTATTAATACTCTAGCTAACGATACGCGCAACCTTGTCTATTTTATTGGTTAATATATTAACTAAATTACTTACTCCAATTCTTTGATTCTCCTGCATTGAAAAATCAGAATAAAATGCAGCGTGAGGCGTTAAAATAACATTATCTCTTTCGGTCAATGGTGAAGTGGCTATATACTGATCGCTTTCATCGACTAATACATCCAGTCCGGCACCAAAAATAAGGTTGTTATCCAGCGCATAAATTAATGCATTTTCATCGATCATCTGTCCCCGAGAAACATTAACAATAATAGGTTTCTTCTCCATCATGGCAAATGCCTCATGATCAAGGATGCGGGTATTCCCTTTATTCAGCGACATCGTCAGACAAATAAAGTTACTCTCTCTGAATAATTGCTGTTTATCGACTAAAGTAATATCGAGTTCGCTAGCAGCAGACTCCGGGCAGGATGGAGAAAAGGCAATCACCTTCATACCAAATCCTTGAGCCTTTCTGGCAACAGAACGCCCGATTTTACCCAGCCCCATGATGCCAAAGGTAGCGCCTTCGAGTCTGAACATACCCTGTACACAGTTAAAGCTGTACTTTTTATCAATATCAATACTTCGGCTATATTTCTTTAGATTTCTGGCAACCGCTAAAGCAAGAGAGAATGCATGTTCGCTAACCTCCTGAGTACAGTACTCAGAGATAACCGCTATTTTGACATTATTTCTATGCGCTGATGCCAGATCAATGAAATTATATCCTGTGGCATTTATTGAAATCGCTTTTAATTTTCGACTTGAAGATATTATTTCATCAGTGAAAGAGACATAGGAAGTCATCACCCCGTCGGCATCAGAAATAACCTCTTTTAATTTTTCATTATCACCATCATACTCGTGAACAATAACATGAGTTTTTTCTCCCAGCATATCTTTAAATAATTTTATTTCTGCGGACACATCTCTATCAAGCGATTCTTTATGATCGCATATCACTATTTTCATTAATAATACTCGCTGAATAATTCTGGTGTTTAATTAATAAGAGGCTCAGCTGTTCTGATTTTATTTTCTTTAATACGATACAGTACACATAGAGAGAGAATCACTGCGAGTACCGAAATAGCAGCCAGGCTGGTAAATATTATTTGATAGGCAGTGATGATTGCCGTACCGCTATAGTGATCCAGTACCGTACCATACAGGGTGTTCATAAACAGATCGGGTGAATAACTAATAATAGATGTGACGCCAATAACCGTACCAGAGACTTTAACCGGAACATTAATCTCTTTTAATGCTGAGAACATAATCCCGTACATTGACATTACTACCCAGCCGGGGAGGATAGAAAGTATGCTGGTGAGTATCAGATTACTTCCTCCGACATAGAAGGTTGCCAGAATCGACAGCGCCAGTAGTGTTGAACCGTAGGCAATCCATTTTATTGTTGATTTGAAGACTTTATCTGCCAGATAGCCGCCAATAGGTGAGGCAACCATCATTGCAATATTAATTCGCAGAATACTTAACTCCGCAGAACTATCAGATGACAGACCCAGATAGGTTAAATAAGGCGTGTAGTAGGAGCTACAAGAATAGACCGCATAGGTACAAAAGAAGATAACTGACACCATCCAGACAGATGGGTTCTTAACGACCTGTGAAAGGTCGGCAAAACTGAACTGGTCTTCTTTTTTAGTTTCTGACTTTTCGAATCCTTTAAGGAAGAAAAAGAGCCCGAGTGCTGAAATCCCGGTACAGAAAGCCATTAGCAGCACGGCCATCAGTAAACCCTCACTTCCGCCACCGGCGTAGCCAAATACCTTTAAACATGCATAGTTGATAAGCGCCGTTGCCGCTCCGTTTGCGCTGTAATAGACACCGTACATCATGCCCTGATTTTTCTCTTCGCTGATAATACGTACCGCTTTGAGTACCGCAGACCAGAAAATAAACCCTGAGGCAAAGGCCATTAAGAACCAAACAACAATGGCTGCAGCAAAGTTAAAGAAAAAGGCGAAAACCAGTGTCAGCGCGGTGGTTGCACAGAGTGATGTTACAATCGAGACGCGGGGTGAAAGTTTATCAGCCAGTATGCCTCCGGGTATATAAAGGGCAACACAACCCAGTGAATAGGCGGTCAGCAAGAGCCCGGAATCAGCATTGCCGATCCCCAGTGAGACTAAAACATCATCATAAAAAATATATTTAAGATAAGGGAAAACAAAAATTGCTCCACCGGAAAAACCTAATAACAGCAGAGTGATATATTTTTTATATATATTCATAGCGTTAATCCTTTCATTTTATCTAATGTGGTAGAGAATATATTAATGAAAATAGCATTTTGCTCTTCAGTGCCTACGGTGACCCTGATATGATTTTTATATCCCCAGCCCGCGCATGGCCTGACGATAACGCCTTCTTTTAATAAATCGTTCGCGATATCATTTGCCAGATAATCGGTCGAGAAAAACACAAAGTTGGCATCCGACTCGCCACAGACGCAGCCTAAGTGGCGAAGTTCTTTAATCAGTTTTTCTCGGGAGTCGATAATTTTATTACCGTAGAAAGTACAGTTCTCTAAATCTTCAGTCAGCACACTGACGGCACCTGCCAGTCCGATTCTATTCGCATTAAAGGGTTCGCTAATGGTGTCATAGGCTGAAATAACCTCGGGATGAGAAATACAAAAACCAATTCGCCCACCGGCTAAACCGTAGTATTTAGAGAAGGTACCCACTTTTATTATCTTCTTGCCAGATTCAATCAGTTTCTGTACATCGATCAGACTCTCTTCTCTGGCAAACTCAATATAAGCTTCATCTAAAACGACCCAGACATGGTCAGGCAGGGTATTAATAAAGGAATAAAATGCCTGTGGTTTAATCGTGGTGCCAGTAGGGTTGTTAGGATTACAAACCCAAATAAGTTTAGTATTTTCACTGACAGCTGCGCTTATAGCTGCAAGATCAATAGTGAACTGTTTATCAAGAGGGATAAACTTCACTTCTGCTCCCATTCCTTTTGAGATCTCTTTATACAGTCCATAGGTTTCAACAGAGGTAATGACCTCATCGCCCGGGTTAATAAAGGTCTTTGCCAGGGTATCTAACACACCGCCTGCACCATGGCCTAAACCAACATGTGTATGTGAAAAGCCGTGCTTCTCAGCAAGAATATGCTTAAGGCGGATAAAGTTTTTTTCAGGATAATTATTGATCTTAACCACTTCATCCATCATCCGTTTTGCTGACAGATGGAATGGTGCGTAAGGGTTTTCATTAGAACCCATTTTAATCACATGAGCGAGTCCATACTCTTCCATCACGTCTTCCATGCTTTTACCCGCAGCATAAGGTACACAGTTATAAACCGCTTTTCTTACTTCATTAATCATATTAACCTCAGAATTAAATACTCATTTCAAACATTCCGGCGCGGAAGGACTTTACCCAGCGCTGACAAATAATTATTGCATCGGTAGATTTAAACACTGCCGAATTCAAACAACTCTCTACCCATAAACCATCAAGCATTGACGAAAAAGAAATAGTCGCTAATCTGATATCACATTCATTTTTATGTTCAGCTTCCCATATATCGGTTAATAACTGGGAAATAAAATCAAGATATCTCGAATAAGTCAGTGAGTGAGATTTATCTATCTCCGGACTGTGTCTGCTCATCGCCCAGAATACAAGCCAGGCATTAAGCAAATCAGGATCAAGCAATGATGGGTTGAAACTTTCCTCGATAAATATATCTATGCTTATTAATGGGTTTTCTTTTTCTTTCTCACAGGCTTGTTGCAACGCAGAGAGTATATCGTCTGCCATATATTCATAGGAAAGTGATATCAGTTTATCTAAACTACCAAAATGATGGTTTATTAAGCCAACGGAAACATTAGCCTTATCCGCTATTTTTCTTATTGATAACCCTTTAAATCCTTCTTTTTTTAAGCATTTTAATGTGGCTGAAATAAGTTCGGTTTGCCTTTGATTTGTGGGCATTGTTTGATTTCTCTTGAATCTAAGGTGTCGGTTTTTTATAACGTGAAATCAAAGTAGCATAGAGTTGAACAGTCGTTCAATCTCAATTGTTATAAATTAATAATAAACTTAACGCTGCACGATAAAGGTGAATCATGCATTGTTCATTGTTTTTTCTTATATATAAATAAGCCGTATTATTAATGAGTTAAATTAATGTAAGGCTAAAATAGTGCGCACGCACTATTTTGATGCAAATAGATAATGTATTTATTTTAATTATAATGATTAATAGGCACATGTTATGTATTGATATGAAATCACTTTATAACAGGGAATAGACAGGGAAGAGAATGAAGGATGAGCGTAAGGTCGATATGAGCCCGGTGTGGGTATCGGGCTCGCACTCTACGAACCCGATTTATTACCTGAACTATTCAGCGTCTGGCAGGGAAGTATCACCGTTAGTAGCGATAACGTTTTTGTACCACTGGAAGGAGCGTTTTTTACTGCGTACTCCGCTGCCGTTACCCTGGTTATCCCGGTCGACATAAATCAGCCCGTAGCGTTTTTTCATCTCGCCGGTGGTAAAGGAAACTAAGTCGATACAGCCCCAGATGGTATAACCCATCACATCCACACCATCTATCTCTATCGCTTTTTTCATTTCTTCAATGTGCAGCGTCAAATAGTCGATACGATCAAGGTCGTTAACCCCCTCTGGAGTTAAGACATCGTTGGCACCGAAGCCATTCTCAACAATGAATATGGGTAAGTTATAGCGGTTATTGAGCATATTGAGGAAGTAACGTAATCCAGTCGGGTCAACCGACCAGCCCCATTCTGTCGACGCTATATGAGGATTCTTGACCAGACAGCTACTGCCCAGCAGATTATCTTGAAGGCGTTCACCTCTTTCGCTGGCAGATACTGTATTGCTCAGATAGTAACTGATACCGATATAGTCGACGATTCCATGTGGTAATAGAGAGAGGTCTTCATCAGTGACATCTATCTCATAGCCTTTTATTTTCCACTCTTTCAGTACCCAGGACGGATATTTCCCGCGGATCTGAACATCGGTA
Organism: Klebsiella sp. BIGb0407; assembly: GCF_024807845.1. Taxonomy (GTDB): domain Bacteria; phylum Pseudomonadota; class Gammaproteobacteria; order Enterobacterales; family Enterobacteriaceae; genus JGM124. Next base: position 175,940 of record NZ_JANUEQ010000004.1, on the reverse strand, counting down.
AAGAAGAGTTGCCTTTCGTTTTCACGTTGAGCAATCAGATTGTCGAGCGGATCGCTGGTCAGCGGATAATTTGGCGTGGCGGCTATCATGCAACCTATCCGGAATGCGGGATTAATTTTTCTGCCCGCGGCAACGACCCTGGCACTGGCGACAAACTGATAATGAGCGGCCTGATAGACAACCTGCTGGCGGTCTTCATCTTTCTCAAAGATAATGCCGGAGTTAGTAAAGGCATAGAGAGGATTATCGATGATTTGCTGATTATTGATTTCGTTAAATGTCATCCAGTATTTAACTTTATGCTGATAACGCTCCATTACAGTGACTGAAAATCGGGTAAAAAAGTCAATCGTTTCCCGGCTGCGCCAGCCGCCAAATTGCTCAACTAAATACCAGGGCATTTCGAAGTGAGAAAGCGTAACAACCGGCTCGATGCCATATTTCAGTAACTCATCAAAAAGTGCATCGTAGAAAGCTAGCCCTTCTTCATTCGGGGTAATTTCATTCCCCTGAGGGTAAATACGCGTCCAGGCAATACTGGTACGAAAGCATTTAAAACCCATCTCAGCAAATAATGCGATATCCTGCGGATACTGGTGATAAAAATCGATCGCATCATGATTTGGATAGAAATTTCCTTCAAGGATACCCAGCGTAATTTTACGCGGTGTCTCTTTTGTTCCGTTGGTCATAACATCGGCAATACTGATTCCTTTACCACCGATATTCCAGGCACCTTCTATTTGATGAGCCGCGACAGCACCGCCCCAGAGAAAATCTTTCTGCATTATTCTTTTCCTGTTTAACTGTATGTTCAGGCTTATCCGGATCTATCCCGGATAGCGTTAATTTATTTATGATGAATTAGCTTAAATAATGGCTGGTGCTCATTAACCACGCCCGTTTGCTCAATATGAACGTCACTCGCAGTATCGTTATCGTTGATATAGATCACCGGAGTCACCAGCGAAAAACCGGCTTCAAGAATGGCATCTCTATCGAAAATAATCAGAGCCTGGCCTGCGGTTATTGAGTCGCCGACCTGGACGCAGGGGATAAATACGCTGCCGTTAAGATGGACGGTATTAATGCCCACATGGATAAGAACTTCATCACCTTTATTTGATGTCACACCTATGGCGTGAAGGGATGGGAACATAGAGGAAACAACACCATCGAATGGGGCATAAACGGTATTTTCTGAAGGAATAATACCCACCCCCTGGCCGACAACCCCGCTGGAGAAAATATCATCAGGAACTTCACTTAAAGGGATCACTTCACCTCTCAGCGGAGAAAAGATCACGCTGTCGGTAGAAGCCACTTCACCGGAAGTCTCAACGGACTGGACAGTACTCTCGGGTTGAGGCGTTTTTTGTTCAGGGAACATCTCACTGTCTTCCCCTTTTTTGATACCAAAGAAATAGGCGAGGAGGGCACCGGAAACCAGCGCCATAATAATGCCAACTAAGTAGCCCAGTTTTGGCGTATAGACCGGGATTGCAAAGATATTATGGAAAACATAGGCATTCATCGTCACGCCTGTGACGCCACAGATGGCACCGCCGATAGCGCCGGCAATCGCCACGATAACCATCAGGCGTTTGTAGCGTAAAATCAGGCCATAGACGATGGGCTCGGTTACACCCGCCAGCAGTCCGGTCAGAATGATAGGCCCGGTCAATGCGCGCATTTTTGAGTGTTTACGTGAGCGCAGATAAAAACCAATGGCAACGCCTATCTGAGCGAAAACAGAGGCAACAGCCATCCCTTCAATCGGGTCTCCTCCGGCAACGCGCAGGTTTTCGAGGGTTATCGGTGAGAAGCCCCAGTGAAGCCCCAGCATAACCATAAAGGGCAAGCCACCGCCGATAACAATGCCTGATAACAGTTTACTCTGGCTAATAAGCCACATCACGCCATGGGATAAACCATCACCGAGAACCGTGCCGAATGGCCCGAAGAACAGAACAGTAAACGGCACCATCAGCATCAAAGAAAACATGGGTACTGCGAACAGCTGAATATCTTTATAGATAATGCGCTTTAGTAGCTTATCCAAATAGGAGTAAATAAATATCGCGATAAAGATAGGGAAAATCGTTGTTGAGTAGCTAACGGCGGTAAGCCCTAAGCCTAAAAATGAGGCGTCAGTTTTACCGATTAATCCCGTAAAGGCGGGTTCTAGCAACGCGGCACCGATAGTCCCCCCGACGTACATATTTCCGCCGATTTTATGGGTGAGCGTAATTCCCAGGAATACCGGCAGAAAATAGAATATTGCGTTACTTGCCGCATTTAATACGGCATAAACATCACTGGAGTCAGTAAGCAGCTTTGCTTCTACTAATACGGTGAGCAATGCTTTCAGCATCCCGGAACCTGCCATTGCCGGAATCAATGGGCTAAAGGCACTGGAGATGATTTCAAACACTGCATCCATATTAAATTTTGTTTTTTTAGTCTGGCTGCTCTCTTGTTCGTTATCGGCTATAGCTTTCGTTTTTCCGGTGAGTGCCAGAATAGTCTCGTAATATTCCACCACGGAACTACCGATAACAATTTGATATTGTCCACCACTTTCTATTGCTGTCAGTACATAAGGTAGTTCTTTTAGCGCCCGGGTATTGGCGCGGGCATAGTCCTTGAGCGTAAATCGCAGGCGCGTGGCGCAGTGAATAAGACCGACAATATTCTCTTTACCTCCCACCTTTTCAATAATATTTAGAGACTCAGTTTCGAATTTCATTATTTCACCTGATATATTTTTTTATGGCGATAGAAAGCTGAAGGAAATAATTTTATTATTTCCCTGGTGTTGTTTGTTTTAAATAATACTATGGCGCGAATGACAGCCGATTTAATCGCAATGTCAGATAAACAATGTCATCTCGGGTGACTAACCAACCATATTTACTTTCCAGGTAGCGCTTTATCTTCATGGCGCACAGATAGTCTGTTTTATAATGCCCTGTTAATAGTTTCTCAAGCGATGACTGACTTTTATCAATAGCTCTTACCTTCAGGTTTCGCATAATATAGTAGCGAACATGAGTGACGAAACGCGTGTAATCATAGGATTGTTCATTAAACTCTTTTTGATAGTGGTATTTCACTATATAAAGAATGTTATTAATGATTTGAGTGATCTTCATCGTTTCATTCATATCATTTTCAAGGCTTCCGCCATTAACGATATGAAGCGTAATAAAAACGGCCTCATCCTCCGGAAGTTCTATCGAGAAGGTCTCACGTATTTTTTCTAGCGCCTGCAGGGCATAGTTATATTCATTAAAATAGATCTGTTTAATGTCCCACTTAAGGGGGCTGCTAACAGCGACTCCCTCTCTTAACCGCTTCAGGGCAAAGCTGATATGGTCAGCCAGGGCCGGGATAATAGCCTCATCAATCTTATAGCCTAATGCTTGCTCGCCATTTTTTATGATGCTGATGGCGATTTCTATCTCTTCGGCATTGATATGAGAGGGCAGAGAGAGATTACCTTCACTCAGCGCGCTGGTGGCAAGGATAAAGCGTTTCTCTATCCTGGCCACATCAATGCTATCGCCTTCAAGTTTGCCAAACCCAAGGCCTTTACCTATAACAATCTCTTCCTGGCCGCTCTCGTTGAAAACGAGAGAGACATTGTTATTAAATACTTTCAAAATCTTCATAACAGCTGCCGCCAGTGTTTTTTAGGTAAAAAAAAACGTGACCAATTGATTCCCATTCAAGATGGAAACAAATTGGTCACGCCTGCATTACCAGTAACGATCCTATGCCATTAATGTCAGAAAAAAACAGTTAAAAGGCAATTCTGTTTAATTCTAATTGTGATTTAATTCACAAAAATAAATAGTGTGTCAACTCTACCTGGCGATATTTCAGGCTCCATCACTTCACTGAGAGGTGCTCAGGAAGTGATGGAGAAATGACGATTTTATACTTCCATGCCAGCCCGGAATTGTCCCCATTTCAGCACTGATTTTACGCCAACGGAAAGGAAAGGTTCAGGTGGTGTTTTATTCGGTCCCGGCGACGATAGCAGGAAGTCTATTTGTTCATTACGCTCTCCCGCTATCATATCGGCCAGTAATTTACCGGTTGCTGTCCCTCTGGTGATACCCAGCCCGTTACAACACAGAGCACCATAAACGTTCGGCCCGAGCTGTCCGAAGAACCCTTCGTGGTTTTCTGACAGACAAATTGCACCGCTCCATGAATATTCGAAATCGACTTCGGAAAGCCCGGGGAACCGTCGGGAAAATGATTGCCGATGCGTTTCGATATACTTCTGCAAAATATGTTCGCGCGGACGGCCATCCGTTTGAAAACTAAAACTGTTTCTCATCAGAATACGGTTATCCACCGTACGTCTTACCGTACTACCAAAAGGATGGGCGGGTATCACACCCCACACCGGTTTTCCACCGAGCGTAGCCTGTTCGTCATGGGTTAACGGACGCGTCAGGCTGCCATACAGGAAGGTGGGTAGCAGACGACCTTTGAGAAAACCAAAATGTGCGGCGAAAGCATTGTTAGCCAGAATAAGTTTGTCGGTCGTGATACTGCCTTTATCATGTATCAGGGTAATTTTGTCACCGTAATTGATTGAGGTGACAGGGGTATATTCATATAACGTGACGTTGGAGGGTAAGGTATCCGCTAACCCTTTGACTAATGCCGACGGCTGTAAAAGCACGGTGCCTGGAATATATAAGGCCTTTTTATAATAGGAGGTTCCGATATGCCCGGGGAGATCTTTTTCCTCAATCATTTCGGTTTCTCGTCCAATTTTTTCAAGTCCACTACGGTAGGCCTCAAGCACGGCAATACCAGCATCGCCGACCGCAGCCTGATATTTACCGGACTCAGTCATCTGACATTCAATTTTATTTTTAGTGACAATATCCCGCAGATAATCGAGACCCAGGGTATTCAGTTTTAATATCTGGTTAGCCGTTTTGATATCACCAATATAGTCTTTGGCGCCAATATCATGGGGAACATCAATAGCAAAACCCGCGTTACGCCCCGATGAGCCGAATCCAATTTCCTGGGCTTCAATAAGGACAATTTCATCTTCAGGATAATTCAGTGCCAGTTGACGAGCGGCAGCAAGGCCAGTCAGTCCTGCTCCGACAATCGTCCAGCGAGCATGTTTTTGCCCGACATGTGAAGGGCAGGGCTGGCGGGGTTTACTGGTATGATACCATCCGGGAAGCGCATCATCGGCAGGTAGTGAAGTTATTTTATGCATTTAGTGGCTCCGGTTTATTTACCTGTTAACCCGCCAGTCTGTGACGCTCATCTATTTCTGATATGTCATTCTGACGGTGAAAAAATACCTTACCCTTTTTGGATAAGGGTAATATAAGAGTGGTTTTTTATTTGCAAAGCATGATGAATAAATATTTAAATTATTCATTTCGCTCGGCTATTAATTCAGTATGTGATTAATATTTCTTTTAGTCGTGAATATCGATGTCCTGTCACGATTATCTTTAATAGTCTTATTGTATATCTTGTGTATTTTTTATGTATACAAAACGTATCAAGAATGTGATCCGGATACAAAAATAGTCCTGAGTATTTTTAACTCTTGAATAGGATCAATCATTAAAATTCAAGCCACACGCTGCATCAAAGATAAAGGGTTGTCAGATAAGATATTATGCGGCGAGAAAAGCAGAACAGAACGGGTCTCTGACATCAGCATGCCAGAGAACAGAGAAATACAGAGAGAGATTAGCGGGTGATGCCGTTTAGTTTTCTGTGGAATTCACCCAGTCGTCGGCTTGCAAACCTTGAGGAGCGATAAAGATCTCCATGGTTTCACGCGAAAGTTCCCAGTGTTCAAAAACGAGATCGACAACGGCCTGTTCATTACGCTCTTCTATCGCGATGATAAAGTCATCGTGATGTTCTGCCGCCAGTAACAGGCGTTTCTGCATATTCTCATCACGCGGGCGAAAGAATGTATGCCCTATCCGGCAGTGATCGATAAGTAACCGGCCGAGACTGGGTTGCAGATAGGGATTGGTGGACATCTCACCCATAATTTCGTGAAAACGGTTATTTTCCAGCACCAGGGCAAGACTGTCCTGGGTTTGAACCGCTTTCCGGAATCGCTTTTGCGTTTCTTTCAGTGCCTTTAACTGTGCAGGCTTATAGTTTTGCACCGCCAGACGTCCTACTGCGGCATAAATCATGGGCGCAACGAGAAAGAAATTACGTAAAGTGGTGTGGTTCATGGGAATAACGCGCACACCTCTTTTTTCGAGGATCTCAAGATAGCCTTCTCCCGCCAGACGCTGAAAGATCTCCCTGACCGGTGTTCGCGAAAGACCATACTGGAGACTTAGACTTGTTTCATCGAGGATCTCATCCGGGTCGAGTTCCATCGTCAGAATGAGCCTTTTTAAGTCCTCATAAAGTCCAACCTTGCCTGTTTTCACCGTACCCTCCTGAGCATTATTCACAGTCACTTCCGTCTGTTTATCGATAGGTAAACGATCGGTATTTCAAAGGTTAACCTGGAACAACAATTTGTATACGGTAAATATAATAAAAATGTTCAGGACGTGCGGCATCGCACATTAGAGATCATAATAATACTAATACTTTCAGATAGCTGTATCGAGTTATTATCGAAACAGTGTGGCGAAAATTTACATGATGTTGCGGGCCCTGACCTTCGTTCAACGTCGGCATTTGACAACGCGTTGGCTTGAAATGTTAAAGAGCAGATATTACCTGACAGGTGTTAGCGTTCAAAATGCAGGGAATTGTATCGTCTGCGCCGTTCTGTAAATAAAATGCAGCATCGGTTCCGGATCGTTATCCGGCGTATTCAGTAATATTTTCTTTTTAAGCCAGTGAATTTCATTATTTACTGAGCCGGGAAAATGACCCTCTGTACCGTCATTTTTTAGCCACTTAAGAATGAACGAATTCTTCTGTCGATTGGTTTTAAATCTGCCATTATTTCTGGATAACGCTAAAGCCATAAGAATACAGAAATAAAAATGTACCTTTTTATCTGCCTCTGTAATGAGCATAAAATCATCCTCATAGAGCAGCCTACGCAGTAGTAGGCTGTAGTGTAAAATTAATGCGAAATATCGATCCAGATAGTTTTCAGTTCGGTGTACTGGTCATGGGCAAATACCGATTTATCTCTTCCGCCAAAACCAGACTCCTTATAACCACCGAAAGGTGTTGTGGCATCACCTTCACCAAAGCAGTTAACCGTGACTGTACCGGCGCGGACTTCGCGAGAGACTCGGATAGCCCTGCGCAGATTATCGGTATAAACCGAAGCGGCCAGTCCGTAAGAAGTATCGTTGGCCAGCGCTACTGCCTGGTCTTCGTCACTGAAGGTTGTGACGCAGAGGACCGGACCGAAAATTTCTTCCTGGAACAGAACGCTGGCGGGCGTCACATTATCGATAACGGTGGGCTGAACATAGATATCCTGCTCGGTCTCACCCCCGTGGAGGATAGAAAGTCCTTCCTGACGGGCAATATCCAGATACTCTTTCACTTTACGGAAGTGAGCGTCACTTATCATAGTGCCGAGTCGATTAGCCGGGTTAAGCGGGTCACCCTGAGTCCAGGTGGCCATTTTCTGGCTGATAATCGCCAGTAACTTTTCTTTTACGGTGTCCTGAACCAGCAGTCGGGAAGTAGCAGAGCAATTTTCGCCCATATTCCAGAACGCACCATTAAGAATGTGTTCTGCTACGTTGTGCAGATCCTCGACATCGTCGAAGACAATGGCCGGGTTTTTACCCCCACACTCCAGAACCACTTTCTTAAGGTTAGAGTCAGCGGCATAACGCAAAAAGCGTCGGCCTGTGACGGTGGAGCCTGTGAAACTCACCATATCAACATCCCGGTGTAAGCCGATGGGTTCTCCCACCTCTTTGCCCGATCCGGTGACAATATTCAGTACTCCAGCAGGAATACCTGCCTGGAAGGCGAGCTCGGCTACTCTCAGCGTAGTCAGTGACGTTTGTTCTGCTGGTTTTACAATAACGGAGCATCCTGCGGCCAGCGCCGGGCCAATTTTCCAGGCCAGCATCAGCAGAGGGAAATTCCAGGGCAGCACGCACCCGACCACGCCAATAGGTTCCCGTACCACCAGCGCCATGGTTTCATGACCGGTTGGCGCGCTGCTATCGTAGAGTTTGTCGATAGCTTCCGCATGCCATTTCAAAATATGGGCGGTTTCGGGTACATCCACAGCCAGACATTCACCTATCGGCTTTCCGCTATCGAGACTTTCCAGTATCGCAAGCTGTTCGGCTTCCTGTACTATCAATGCTGCCAGCTTCAGCAGGACCTGTTTACGGTCAGCCGGCGCCTGATAACGCCAGTCTCCACGAGAGAAGACCTCACGAGCGGCATTAACCGCAAGATCCACATCTGCCGTATCGCAGGCAGGGAGAGAGGCCAGTGTTTCACCCGTTGCAGGATTCGTGGTGGTAAAAGTCTTGCCGCTAATAGCGCTGACGAACTGCCCATTAATGAAGGCCCGGGTCGGAAACGACAGGCTGCGCGCCAGGTCGATATACTCTTGTGTCGTGCGTGCTTCGCTCATAAATACCTCTTATGCCCCAGTAACCGCAGCCACATTACGTTTGACTTCATTAATGACGTTTTTCAGCTGCGCTTTTTCACTCTCGTCCAGATTTTGCAATGGTGCACGTGCCGGGCCGGTGTTTAACCCATTCAAGTCGCAACCGTATTTAATGGACTGAACAAATTTACCTGCATCAAGGAAATGCATCAGTGGCATCATGGCGGCCATGATTTTTCTGCCTTTATCAAAATCTTTTTCTACGACACAGGCCTGATACAGAGCGACATGTTCGGCTGGAATAAAGTTAGATCCCGCGCAGACCCAGCTGCGTGCTCCCCAGGCAAAGAATTCCAGCGCTAAGTCATCCCAGCCACAGGAAAGGGCGATATTCGGGAATTTACAGGCCAGCAGATGCAAATTATTCATGTCACCGGAGCTCTCTTTGATAGCGATGACATTAGGAGAGCGGCTCACTTCAGTGAAATAGGTCTCACCCATGGTGATACCCATACGGCCCGGATAGTTATAAAGCATCACGGGTAATTGGGCGGCCCGATCGACGGCCAGAGCGTGATGCGCGTTCTCAAGTTCGGTTGGCAGCGCATAAGGAGGCGAGGTTACCAGGATGGCATCAGCTTTAATATCACGGGCATGTCTGGCATAGACAATCGCATCTTCGGTACGAATAGCGCCAGTACCCACGATCAGCGGCAGACGACCGAGTGTGACTTTACGCGCATGTTCTGCCAGAGCCAGACGCTCTTCGAGGGTCTGAGCATAATATTCACCGGTAGAGCCACCAATAATAATGCCGTGAACACCGCCTGCTATCAGCGACTCCAGTACCTCTTCATAATGATGGAAGTCAATAGAGCCATCAGCAGCGTAAGGGGTGATGGCAGGGGTATAGATACCTTCAAATTTGAACATGTAAACCTCCAGAGTAAATGACCACCAGAACCGGTGACACTGTTTTTTAACAATCTGACCTGTCCTTATTCGATGGTCAATATCAGGATTTTTTTTGCATACATTAAAAATACAAAGGAAATACATAAAAATAGGATAAAAATACAATATGTTAATTTAATTTCATTAAAAAACAATTACTTATGTATGTTTTTTCTGTGTTGTATTTTTATAATTGTTTTCAGATAATGATCACATATTGTGAAAATGACGATGTGAGGTGTATTTACAGGCGGCGCTCAGAGGCATAGGTTTGATGATAAGATTTAACGTCGATTTAACAGATTCAAGATTGCAGGATAGCTGTAATATCCTGCCAATAAGCAGAGGTAGAGGGGAATGACCCAAAAGAAAGCAACCCTGATAGGGCTGATAGCGATACTGTTATGGAGCGCTATCGTCGGGTTAATCAAAAGTGTGAGTGAGGGGTTTGGCCCGGTGGGCGGGGCAGCCATGATTTATACCTGTAGTGCCATATTACTGTTGTTTACCGTTGGCTTCCCGAAGGTAAAACAGTTCCCACTCAGCTACCTGATAATCGGCAGTATTTTATTTGTTTGTTATGAGTTATGCCTGTCACTTTCTCTGGGTTTTTCAGACAGCGGCAGACAAGCAATCGAAGTGGGCATGGTCAATTATCTCTGGCCAAGCATGACGATATTACTTTCTGTTATTGTGAACAGGCAAAAAACCAGTTTATGGATAATCCCCGGTATTATTATTGCTATCGCCGGAATATTTCGTGTACTCGGTGGCGAGCAAGGGTTTTCTTTTCAGGATATCACGGCCAACCTTCAATCGAATCCATTAAGTTATGGTCTGGCATTTAGCGGGGCAATTATCTGGGCGATATATTGTGTCGTGACACAAAAAATTGCCAAGGGCAGTAATGGCATTACGTTATTTTTTATTCTTACCGCCCTGGTATTATGGGTTAAATATTTATTTTCACCGCAACCTGAATTTGAGCTTAATGCATGGGTATGGTTTAGTCTGGCATTATCAGCCATTGCCATGGGATTTGGATATGCAGCATGGAACACCGGGATTTTACATGGAAATGTAACCGTTCTGGCAACGGCGTCTTATTTTATCCCCGTGGTCTCTGCAATGCTGGCCGCAGTTATTCTTAATTCGGCATTGACGATTTATTTCTGGCAGGGGGCAGCTATGGTTAGTCTCGGCTCTTTATTATGCTGGTGGGCAACACGCGTTAAATCAACAGGAGTTATTTCCAGGAAGAAATCCAAACTGGTTTAAATAAATTACCCAGGTTATTCCTGGGTAATATTAACAAGTTTATTTATATAACTATAAATCTTAATTAATATTTGCCTTGAATATAAAACAAGAGGTGATTAACACTTCTGTTTATAACAAATGGCATTGTTAATACTCATACCCTACAGTATTCAAAAAAGACAGGAGTAAATAATGTCAAATACAATATCTGTTGAAGATGTGCCCCTTAATCGCTTTCATCGATTATTGACCGTACGTTCTGGCGGTGGCTCCTATGTCGATGGTTATGTGCTTAGTATTATTGGCGTAGCCATGACTCAGCTTTCTCCTGCTCTGGGATTAAACTCCTTCTGGGAAGGATTAATTGCCGCTTCTGCATTAATCGGGATTTTTTTCGGTGGCTTTATTGGCGGCAAGCTAACCGATCGCTTTGGCAGACAGATGCTGTATTTTGTCGGGCCGACATTATTTATTGTGACATCTGTGGCGCAATTTTGGGTTCAAAGCGGTGAGACCCTCTTTATTTTACGTTTTCTCAGCGGTGTCGCCGTTGGCATTGAGTATCCGGTAGCGACCGCATTTTTAGTCGAGTTTTTACCGAAAAAAAATCGTGGTCCGTGCCTGGCTATCCTGACTATTCTGTGGTTTTCTGGAGCTGCAACGGCCTATATCGTAGGTGAAATACTGCTGTACCTCGGCGGGGAGGATGCCTGGCGTCTGGCGCTTGCCAGTACCGCTATTATCGGTGCGGCACTATTAATTGTCAGACTGGGTACACCAGAATCCCCACGCTGGTTAATCAGTAAAGGGCGGCATGCAGAGGCTGAAATTATCATTAAGAAGGTTTACGGCAATGAGTTTGGTCTGCAGAATCTGCCGGAGCATACACAAAACAGTAAACTTTCATTTAAGAGTCTGGTCTTTTCGGGATATGGCAAACGCATGGCATTTGTCACTATTTTCTGGACCTGTTCTGTTATCCCGGTGTTTGCGGTCTATGCTTTCGCACCCAAGGTTCTCGAAGCCTTACATATCAGCGGTAGCTGGGCTTCTTACGGTTCGGTATCGATAACGCTGCTGTTTGTTGTGGGTTGTATTATTGCCACCTGTCTGGTGAATAGCATGGGGCGTCGCCGCTTACTGCTACAGAGCTTCCTGTGGTCGGGTCTGGCGCTGTTACTGCTTGGTTTCTTTAGTGATGGTCCGTCGCTGGTTATTCTGGTTCTGTTTGGCGCTTATGCACTCTTTATTGGCGGTGCTCAGGTATTGCAGCTGGTTTATCCGAATGAGATTTTCCCAACCAAAATCCGCGCAGAAGCCGTAGGGGTGGGTACATCAATGTCACGTATTGGCGCTGCGGTGGGAACTTACCTGGTTCCCGTATCGTTACAATCCATAGGTATTGGTCATACGATGTATATAGCGGCGGGGATCACCTTCTTTGGCCTGATCGTTTCCTGGTTCCTGGCACCAGAAACTAACGATAAAAACCTTGAGGATGCCGCATCTCTGGACGAGAGCCCTTCAGGTTGTAGCAGCATGTCGCATCAGTCAGTGAAACAGTAATTCTGTCAGTCCCGGGTTTTGACGAGTTGTTCCACTTTACGCCGACGCTTTCGATATGAGCTCGGCGTTTCACCATACTGTTTACGAAACAACGCTATCAGATGTGAGGCATCAGCAAAACCGCAGGCGGTGGCGATAGCATTGATACTATGACTGGTATCTGACATCAGTTTTCTGGCATGAACCACTCTCATTTTTCGCCAGTGGACGGCGGCAGTATCACCAGTACTTTTAAGAAAAAGTGCATTTAGCTGGCGCACGGGTATTTCCGCAAAAGCGGATACATCCTGGATAGGTAAGGGGGAGTCGAGATGATGTCTCATAAAATCAATGACCTTACGCACCAGTTCGTTATCATAAACCTCTGGTTCATCTTTCGTATTTCGCCTTTTACTCGCCGTTTTTTCTTCTCCAGGCTCATCCACCAGTAAATATTTCAGCACCTTACGCATACGCAGCGTGCCGCAATGACGCCGAATCAGGTCAGCAGCCAGATCGATTCCGGTTCCGCCAGGACAAGAGAGGATACCGCCATCATGAATATAGGTTTTATCGATGACCGGAATCGCTTTGGGAAACCGTAATTTGAATTCATCCCGGGTGGTAAAGTGAATCGCACACCGTCGGCCATCGAGCAGACCGGCATTACCGGCAATAAAAGCACCGCTACATAAGGTAATTATCGGGATGTTGTGGGCATGTAAACCTCTGACCGCTTCCAGTAGCCAGGCAGGTGGATTTCGAGTTTCTTCCAGTAGCCCGCCAGCCAGGACAAAATAGTCCCAGGGTTTCGAAAAATTCAGTTCAGCGGTAGGGGTAACGGGCAAGCCACAGCTGGCGGTGACTGGCTGGTTATCACAGGTCATCCACTCCCAGTGGCAGAATATCTGACGGCTGGAAAAGGACTCGTCAGCCGCAAACCGTAGTGACTCGACTAAACCGGCGACGGAGGCCAGAGTAAAGTGGTTCATCAGCAGAAACCCGATGGTCAGGTCTGGTTTCGTCTCTGCCAAAGTGCTTTCTTCCATCAGGTTTTGCGACACCATAAATCCACCCGTCTTAAAACGTATAGCAAATAAAATAAGCTGTTATATACCGATAACACAGTGAAATTGTAACGTTACCGTACTATCCATACTGGGAAAAAAGAACACTATTTTCTTTTTTTATTAAAAATTTGCTTCTATATTAACTATATACATATGTATTAAAACTATTTGGACTCTCTTATGTTAATGTCGTTAAAGACTTCAGACCAAGTATTACATAGTGTCACTAACTACTGGAATGATAGAGCACCCAGCTACAGCGAAGCAAATCAGGAAGAGCTGGCGAGTATAAAAAGGACCGTCTGGCAAAATCTACTCCTCTCCCATGCCTCAGATAAGAAGCCTCTCAGAGTGTTAGATATTGGAACTGGGCCCGGTTTTTTTGCCATCATAATGGCTCAGGCCGGTCACACAGTCACTGCGGTTGATGCCACAGTCGGTATGCTGGAACAGGCCCAAAGCAATGCACGACACCATAATGTTGATATTGATTTTATTGAGTCGGATGTTCATGATTTACCCTTTGATGAACATTCATTTGATTTAATTGTTACCCGAAATGTAACCTGGAATTTAAAGCGGCCGGATGAAGCCTATCAAGAGTGGTATCGTGTTTTAAAGGAAGGTGGACGGTTAATTAATTTTGATGCGAACTGGTATCTGCATTTATTTGATGACGTTTATAAAGCCGGTTTTGAACGCGATCGTAAAAATACTATCCAACTGGGAATACCTGACCATTATATCAACACCGATACGGTTGCAATGACCAGGATTGCTGAATTACTTCCACTGAGCCGAACATTACGGCCGCAATGGGATGCCACCGCATTACTTAATATCGGTTATAAAAAGTGTTTGATTGATACCTCGATCGGCGAAAAAGTATGGGACCAGGAGGAAAAAATCAATTACGGCTCAACTCCCATGTTTATGATCGTTGCAGAAAAATAAATGCATTGTTAATAATTAATGGGAAGTATAGATAAATGAAAGAAACAATTTTATCATTGATGATGATGTCTGTTTTCGCATTAAGTTCTCCTGTTTTTGCCGATGCTAAAAATAATGAATTAGACTACGCCAGTACGAAAGATATTCGTGATATTAATCCGCATTTATATTCTGGTGAAATGGCCGCCCAAAATATGGTATTTGAGTCACTGGTATTAAATACTGATGATGGCGTGAAGCCCTATTTAGCGCAAAGCTGGGATATCTCTCCTGACGGAAAAACCTATACATTTCACCTTCGTAATGATGTCAAATTCACAGATGGAGAGCCTTTCAACGCCCGGGCGGTGAAGCTCAATATTGATGCTGTCACGGAAAATTTTTCACGTCATGCCTGGCTGGAACTGGTGCGTCAGATTGATAAAGTGAATGTCATTGATGATTACACCCTAGAGCTAATATTAAAAAATCCCTACTATCCAACGCTGACTGAGTTAGGGTTGACGCGTCCATTCAGATTTATTTCCCCGAAAGCATTTATTGAGGGAAAAACATCAAATGGTGTCAGTAGCTATGCGGGTACAGGTCCATGGATACTGACAGAGCACAAGAAAAATCAATTTGCACGTTTTGCCGTAAACCCCGATTACTGGGGAGAGAAACCGGCATTAAATGCCGTTATCTGGAAAGTTATTCCTGACCGTCAGACATTGCTTCTGTCATTACAGAAAGGAGATATTCAGCTGATTTTCGGTGCCGACGGAGATATGCTTGATATGGATTCATTTGAAGCTTTGCAAGCATCAGGGAAGCTGAAAACATTGATGAGTCCTCCTGTCGCCTCACGGGCAATCGTTCTTAACAGTAGCCGCCCCGTCACTGGTGATAAAAATGTTCGCCAGGCTCTGCAATATGCGGTAGATAAAGAGGGCATCGCGCGGGGTATTCTTGATAACAGTGAGACCGTTGCTGATACACTAATGGCAAAAACGGTTCCCTACAGTAATATAGATTTGCCAGTTTATTTTTTTAACCAGGATAAAGCACGAAAATTATTGGATGAATCTGGCTGGGTTTTAAGCGGTGATAAAACCATTCGTGAAAAAGACGGTAAACCGATGGAGTTAATATTATCTTATAATATTAATAACGCTGCTGAAAAAGACATTGCAGAATTAATGCAGGACGACTTTAAAAAGATCGGCGTAAAACTTACGATCCTGGGGGAAGAGAAGCAAGCTTTCCTCGATCGCCAGAAAAATGGTGATTTTGATCTACAATATTCGCTGTCCTGGGGAACGCCCTACGATCCGGCTTCATTTGTTTCCTCCTTCCGTATTCCCGCACATGCTGATTACCAGGGGCAAAAAGGACTCAAGAATAAGGCTGAGATAGATAGGATTATTGGTGAATTACTGATTACTCCGGATGATGACAGGCGTCAACAACTCTATACCCAGCTTTTTACAATATTAGCCGATGAGGCGGTTTATATTCCCTTGACCTATTCCCGGACTAAAGCGATTTATAGTGGTTCTCTTAATCATGTAGGGTTTAATCCTTCACAGTATGAGATCCCATTTGAAAAAATGTCATTTACTCGTTAATGATTAGGGAAGATAATATCTTCCCATTAACAATGAGGTTATATAATGCGCAGGTATTTTTTGCTACGTTTACTCATTATGTTCCCTCTGATGTTTGTTATCTCATTTATTGCCTTTCTGTTGTTGAATCTGGCACCCTCTGACCCGGCAGAGGTAGCCTTGCGTATTAATGAAATTGTACCGACAGATAGCGCTATTGCCTTGATGAGACAAGAACTAGGGTTAGATAATCCGTTTCTGGTCCGCTATTTTGACTGGCTGTGGAATGTGCTGCATCTTAATTTTGGTCAGTCGTTTCTCACCCGCACCCCAGTCTTAAATGAAATACTGACAGCGTTACCTGCAACACTCTGGCTCGCTATAGTCAGTTTGTTTTTTATCGTGATGATTTCTTTGCTGCTGTCATTTCTGTGTGTGTTCACTCAGGATACTTGGGTGGATAAAGCGATACGTGGCGTGGTATTTATTTTTACTGCGATACCCAATTACTGGCTGGGATTATTGCTTATCTGGGCTCTGGCAGTGAAGCTTGATCTGTTTCCTGTTAGCGGCATGATGACGCATGACGCGGTGATTCTACCGGCATTAACACTCTCGCTTGGATATATTGGAACTTACATCCGTTTAATTCGCGGTACCATGCTAAATCAGTTACAGCAACCTTATGTCTTTTATGCCAGAGCGAGAGGGATCCCGGAAAGTATTATTTTACGTAAACATATCCTGCCTAACTCATTGCATACCTCACTGGTTGCTATAGGAATGAGTATCCCTAAGCTGATAGCTGGAACGGTAGTAATAGAAAATATTTTTGCCTGGCCTGGAATTGGACGTTTATGTATCAATGCAATATTTGGTCGTGATTACCCGGTTATTCAGGCTTATATTTTGCTGATGGCTATATTGTTTCTGGTGTTTAATTTTATTGCTGATGTATTACAGCAATACCTCGATCCGCGTTTAACGAGGTAAATAATGATATCTGTTTTTATCCAACAATTGCGGCGAGATGGCTTTGCACAGATTTGTCTGGCAATTGTTATTCTGGTGATGGCCGCCGGTATTCTGGCTCCGTGGCTGGCTCCCCACGATCCCATTGAAACGGCTATTCGTATGAAATACCAGGGTAGCAGTTTTTCTTATCCGCTAGGTACCGATAACCTGGGGCGCTGCATTTTATCCCGTTTACTGTTTGGTATCAGGACAACCGTATTTTATGCTCTGTTTGCAATGGTCCTGACATTATCACTTGGCTGTATTATTGGCATGATTGCAGGGATTTTGGGAGGGAAAATTGATGAATTCCTGATGAGGTTATGTGATGTGATGCTGTCATTCCCGGGCGAAGTGATGATCCTGGCTTTAGTTGGTGTGCTGGGACCGGGGATTGAAAATATATTATTGGCCGTCGTTCTGGTGAAATGGTCATGGTATGCCCGAATGATCCGCGGAACGGTGATTCAATATACGCATCGTAATTATGTACGTTATGCTCAGGTTATTGGCGCATCACCGGGACACATATTAAAAAAACATATTATACCGATGACAATGGCTGAAATCATCATTCTGGCCACCTCTGATATCGGCAGCGTTATTTTGCTGATTTCCGCGCTGTCATTTCTTGGACTGGGTGTACAAGCGCCCACCCCTGAATGGGGAAATATGCTGAGTGAAGCCAAAAATGTCATGATAGTTCACCCTGAATTAATGCTGCCAGCCGGGCTGGCTATTGTGATAGTCGTTGCTGCATTTAATGGCCTGGGCGATTTTTTACGTGATGTTGCTGATCCTGCAAATCGATACAGTCATATCCCCAGCCAGGAGAAAACCAGTGGAAACTGATGTACTCAAGATTGAAGATCTAACTATCACAGATAGTGCGGGTAACAGACTGCTTCAGCCGGTGTCATTGACGATTTCACCTTACCGTACTCTGGGTATTGTCGGGGAAAGTGGTAGCGGTAAGAGCTTAATGGCGAAAGCGATAATGGGATTATTACCGAATACTCTTCAGGCGCAAGGACGTATTTTATTTCGTGGAAGAGACCTGCTGGCTAATGATAAATTGCAATGGCAGCAAACACGCGGCAAAGAAATTAGTCTTATTATTCAGAATGCAATGGGTGCATTCGACCCTTTGATGACGCTGAAAAATCAGTTTATAGAAACGCTGAAATATCATTCAGATATGAATAGTGACGCTTGTTTCCAGCGGGCATACCAGTGCCTGGAACGTGTCAGTATCAAACAGCCAGAACAGAAGCTTGCGTGTTTGCCGCATCAGCTTAGCGGAGGCCAGTTACAACGGATGATGATTGCCATGACGCTGGCCTTAAAACCGGCACTCGTGATTGCAGATGAACCGACGACGGCATTAGATTCCATTACACAGTCTGATATTTTGCATCAGTTCAAATTACTGGCCGAGGAGCAGCAAAGTACTTTAATTTTTATCAGTCATGACTTAGGTGTCGTGCGTCATCTCGCCGATGATATTGCGGTAATGTATCAGGGACAAATCGTCGAACATCAAACAGCGGAATTATTATGGCAATCGCCGCAGCATCGTTATACCCGTTTTCTTCTTGATACCCGGGAGCGTCTGTCTTCAAGATTCAAGGCTATTATGGCAGGGGAGTATGATGCTACTGCACGTTGAAGGGATAGATAAAACCTATACGCAGTCAAAGGGATGGGGACGTCAGAAGCAAAAGGTACTGAATAATGTCAGTTTCACGCTCGCTAAAGGTGAAAGCTTAGGGCTGGTGGGGGAAAGCGGGAGTGGCAAGAGTACGTTAGCCAGGATTATCAGCGGTATTGAAAGACCCGACAGTGGAACCGTACTGCTGAATGGAAAATCACTCTATCACCGGCAGCACCGTTATCAGCAGTTGAGTATTGTTTTTCAGGATTATACGACTTCAGTCAACCCGACAATGACGGTCTTCTCCATGATAAGCGAACCATTGTCACAGCAAAATTATGTACCGCCATTATTAATGCGTGAGCAGGTGGCCGGACTGCTACAAAAAGTGGGGTTATCGCCCGATCTTATGGGCAGATACCCGCATGAGTTATCAGGTGGACAGGCTCAACGTGTCTGTATCGCCAGGGCTCTGGCAACCCATCCTGCACTGATTATTCTGGATGAGGCGGTGAGTTCACTGGATATACCTGCCCAAGTACAAATCCTTGATTTACTAGAAAAATTGAAACAAGAATTCGATCTCAGTTATTTTTTTATTACGCATAATATACAGACGCTGTGTTATTTCTGTCAGCGTGTTTTATTTTTTCATCAGCACTCTATTGTCGAACAAAGCTCAATTATGGATTTAAATGCTGTTAAGCATCCCTACGCTCAAAAATTACTCAATTCGGTGGTTTGATTAGGTTATACGTCTGTCAGTATTGATGCAAAACCAGCTTCTCTCGCAGCTGAGTGAAAAGATGTTTCATTTTTTATGTGACGCACTTCACAAAAATATTTTTTGTGATATCATTCTCATTATTGAAATTTAAGAGTTGTGATTACACACTTCCTTAGAGCGAAGTAAGAGGGAATTATTATGTTTATGTTAGATATCTTTTTCGTTGTTATCAGTGCTTATTTACTTTGTGGCTGGTTCTTTGTAGAAAAATACTTAACTGCGGATAAAGCAACATCCAACAAAAAATTCTTCTTTAATTATTATCTCTGGCCAATTGCTGCCCTGGGTAGAAAGTAAAATACTTTCAAGGCTATTAGAAACAGCACAGACCACGGCCGTGGTCTGAGAGTGACCAGAATTACAGTGCTTCACCAAGAAAACGAATGCTGACTGCGACTTGAAGATTGCTGTCATTTTTGACAGTACCTGCTAGCTGGTAACCCTCTTCACTTGGCACGATATTAAGCTGCATGACAAAATTTTGAATATTACCAAAAATGGTATCTACTGATGGATTATGCTGAGTTACTTGCAGATCCAGTTTATTACCAGAAGCTTTACCTCTGTAAGTACAGACATAGTCGCCACCGTTTACGGTATTATTCTGTATTACAGCAATACCTTCCCCGAAATCCTGCAAGTCGCGACTAAATTTGACAAAATAGATCCCATCTTTCATATCAACCTCAAGTCTTTTATCAAGCGCTGAATAGCCAGCAAAGTAAGAATAGTACAGTCTGAAAATAGCGATAGTAAGCGAGATCAAAAGATGGATAAATACAGCGTTTTTTTAGGATATAACTGATTCTATTTCACTCAAATAAATGCGGCGAATAAAGGTGCAACAGGAAAAGAACGGTTTCTTAATATCTGTTGCACCTGAGTATCTTAGTCCGTTCCAAATTCCAGACGAAGCTGTTCACCATGCTGATCGAGGCTGGCGGCTCCCGGTCTGATATGAGGATCGGCGTAACCGCTGATTTTGATAGGGTTACCGGGCATACGTATACCGCCAGCATCAACTATCATATTTCTCGCCTGGGTTTGGGGGTGTTCAACCGCCTGAGCAACGCTGAGAAGCGGTGCAACAGGAACCCCCGCCTGATGAATTTTTTCCAGCCAGATTTCAGCTGCTTGAGTTTTCAATACCTCTTCAATCATCGTCTTGAGTTCAGCCTGATATTTAACCCGCAGCTGGTCGCTGGTAAATCGCGGGTCGTTAATCCAGTCAGGTTGATTCAAGGCGCCGCACAGCGAAACGAACAGACTGTCGTTCCCACAACAGATAGTTATCGGGTTATCGAGCGTATCGAAGACATCGAAGGGAGCCATATAGGGGTGGCGGTTACCTAAGCGTGGCGGCGATTCACCGGTGGCAATATAGGACATCAGACCGTGTTCAAGAAAACTCAGGGTTGAGTCAAACATCGCGATATCAACATGCGCACCCCGGCCGGTTTTCTCTCTCGCATACAGGGCGCTGGCAATACCGCTGAACATATAGAGCCCGGCACAGAGATCGGAAAGGGAAGTCCCGACGCGTACTGGCGGGCCATCAGGAAAGCCGGTCTCCATCATTATTCCACTCATCGCTTGAATAATGGTGTCATAGGCAGGTGCATCTCTCAGAGGTCCGGTATGGCCAAAGCCGGAAGAAGAGGCGTAGATTAGTCGCGGGTTGATTTCCTGTAGCTCTTCCCATGAAAAGCCCAGTTTATCCAGCGCACCGGGACGATAGTTTTCTGCCAGAACATCGGCCTGTTTGAGCATATTAACGAAAATCGCGCGATCTTTTTCATCCTTAAGATTAAGAATGACGCTCTCTTTACCGCGGTTAACAAAACTATAGTACAGGGACTGATCTTCAACGAAGGGACCGTAAGTACGCGTGTCATCTCCATGACCAGGCTGTTCAATCTTAACGACTCTGGCACCTAAATCACAGAGTATCTGAGTACCGAACGGACCATTAAGTACATGGGTCAGATCAATGACCAGTATCCCTTCAAAAGGACCTTTAGCTGTTGATTCATTCATAAGAGTGCACCTTCAAACGGCAGTCAGGGATTATTATTATCCCTGACTGTCTGTTAATGATAGTGAAACTAAGCTAAATAAATTATCCCTATGAAACAAGTCTGGCGACGTAGATCCAGAGCGGAGCGGTAATAATAAAGCCCAGTATACTGACCGCCAGTGATGCCGTACCAGTACGAGTATAAACATTAAAGCGGCTGGCAATAATGATACCGGAGAATGCCGGTGGCAAAGCGCCAGCAAGTACCATCATTTGCAGCTGTATAGAGTCCATATCGAAGGCCAGACCGACCAGCAGTAATGCTAAAGGCATCAGAATCAGTTTCAGGAAGGTGTTGTAGACAATCTCTTTACTGAATTCAAATTTATGGGCGGCCAGGGTCAGACCGGCTGCAAAGACGGCAACACCTGAGTTGGCCTGAGCGATAAGCTTAAAGCTAGGATCAAGTTCCGCAGGTACACGAATACCCAGCAGAACCAGGACCGTAGCCAGAACGGGCGCCCATACCACGGGTTCCTTCATTGCTGATACTAAGGCGCTAAGATTGCTGCTGCCTTTCCCATCTTTGCCAGCTGAAGGATTCATCAGATAAAGGCCAATAGGAATAGTAATCGCATTAACAATAATAGAGATGATGGCGACAACTAAGCCGGTAGAGACAGAATCTCCATAGATAGGATCGAGTACCGCAAAACCTAAAAACCCAATGGTAGGTGAGCCGGCAATTAATGCGCAGACTGCGGCCTCAGCTTTGGTTCTTTTAAAGAACTTGTAGCTACCAAACCAGGAGAACATAAAGCAGGCGACAATCACCACTAATGAAACTAATGTGAGTTTGTCATCGGCAAAAATCATTTCACGGTTAGCGCGAACAATAGAAACAAACAGCGCTGCTGGCAGTGCGTAGTTCAGTACTAACTGGTTAAACGCTCGGGCCTGATCTTCTGAGAACGTGTGGCGCTTACCGCTGGCATAACCGAGGATCATCACCACGATTATCGGCAGCAAGTCCGAGATAAAGAAAGAAGTCATAATAATAATCCATCATTATTGCTCCTCTATAACGTAACTATATAGTCACGCCATAGAGGAGTTATTAAGAGCGAAGATTTCAGTTTTTAATTGTCTGCTTCGGATTGAGGGCGGTGATATGTCCGCTTTCAGTACCTGCGGCGGGGTCGATAACGACATTAATGATAGCGGGCTTGCCTGATTTAAGGTTCGCCTCCAGCGCATCGCGGATTTCATCCTGTGTAGTTGCTTGATAGCCATTGCCACCGAAAGCATCCATCAGTTTATCGTAGCGGGCATGATGCAGCAGGTCGGTTGGAGAAGGGTCGCTTCCACCGGCTAAATTGACGCCATCACCACGGTAGATACCACCGTTGTTTAAAATGATAATGGTGACAGGCAGGCCATAACGGCAAATCGTTTCGATTTCCATTCCACTGAAACCAAAAGCACTATCCCCCTCAATGGCTACGACCGGTTTGCCTGATGTTACCGCGGCGCCAATCGCATAGCCCATACCCACACCCATGACACCCCAGGTACCGCAGTCCAGACGTTGACGAGGTTGATACATATTGATGACGTTACGCGCATCATCAAGGGTATTTGCCCCTTCATTCACCACATAAACGTCTTTATGGTTATCAAGCACATCACGGATCACGCGTAGAGCGTTGAAATAGTTAAGCGGTTGAGTATCCGTATTGAGTTTGTCATGCATTTTGGCCGCATTTTTCTCTTTATGGGACTCAAGGTCACTCACCCATTCTTGCTGGGTATTCACCGGCTGTTTCTCAAGTCCATTGAGTAATGCAGCGATACTTGAGGCAATATCCCCGACCACAGGCGCAGCGATAGGGCGGTTACTGTCAATTTCCTGGGGCTCAATATCTAACTGAATATACTGGGTATCAGCCGACCAGCCTTTTTTACCGTGAGAAAGTAACCAGTTGAGGCGAGCACCGACGAGCATCACAACGTCTGCATTCGCGAGAGCAAAGGAGCGGGCAGTTGCTGCCGACTGAGGATGAGTATCCTCAAGTAATCCTTTCGCCATCGACATAGGTAAGAACGGCACGCCGGTCTTTTCAATAAATTGACGAATATCCTGGTCAGCCTGAGAGTAGGCTGCACCTTTACCCAGAATGACTAATGGACGCTTAGCTGAAGCCAGCAGTTCAAGGGCCTGACTGACGCTTTCTGGTGCGGGTAACTGTGCAGGGGCCGGATTAACCACTTTAAACAGACTTTTTTCAGCTGTTTCTTTATCAATAGTCGCTGCAAGTACATCTGCGGTGAGGTCAAGATAAACCCCACCCGGACGGCCAGATACCGCAGCGCGAATAGCGCGAGCGAGTGCAATGCCAAGATCTTCCGGACGATTAACACGATAAGACGCTTTAGCGTATGGCTTAGCGGCATTCATTTGATCCAGTTCTTCGTAATCACCCTGCTGGAGATCAACGATAGCCCGGTCGCTTGAGCCGCTGATTTGGATCATCGGGAAGCCATTTACTGTGGCATGGGCCAGGGCAGTCAGGCCATTAAGGAAACCAGGTGCTGATACGGTCAGACAGATACCGGGTTTTTGCGTCATAAACCCGGCTGCTGCTGCTGCATAGCCAGCTGATTGTTCGTGGCGGAAGCCAATATAGCGAATACCTTCAGCCTGGGCATGACGTGCCATATCAGTGATAGGAATACCCGCTACGCCATAGATAGTATCAACGCCGTTTTGTTTCAGAGCTTCAACAAATACGTGCATGCCATCCGTCAGATTCAGTTCGTCCGACATAATTGCCTCACAGAGTTAAAAAAGTGATTAAGGGCCCGGAATTGAGCCCTGATTAATTTAAATAGCTTTATTAGCTCGCATTGAAGCGATCTGTTGATCGTCGTAACCTAATTCTTTCAGGATTTCTTCATTGTGTTCACCTAATAAAGGTGCAGCTTTAATTTCTGGTGTAAAGCTGGAGAATTTCATCGGGCAACCCACGGTTAAGAATTTACCGCGCAGAGGCTGCTCAACTTCAACAACACTACCGCTTTGACGCAATGACTGGTCATTAGCAATATCTTTCATACTCAGTACTGGCGCGCAGGGGATTTCGAAACCTGACAGGTATTTCACTGCATCAAATTTATTAAGCGTCTGAGTAAATTTCTCTATTTCAGCAAAAATATCAAAAATATGAGGCTGTCTGGCTTCCGGTGTACTGTAGGCAGGATCTTCAGCCCATTCAGGTTTGCTGATGGCTTTACAGGTATTAACCCAGTTTTGTTCCTGGATCGTGAAATAGATATAAGCGTTAGGATCGGTTTCCCAGTCTTTACATTTTAGGATCCAACCCGGTTGACCACCACCCCCGGCGTTTCCTCCACGCGGAACAGCATCACCAAAGGTGCCGTTAGGGTACTGAGGATACTCTTCCAGGTAGCCCACTTTTTCGAGGCGCTGCTGATCGCGTAATTTCACACGACACAGGTTAAGAACCGCATCCTGCATTGACATGGTAACACGCTGGCCGCGACCGGTTTTTTCACGTTGCAGCAGAGCAGCAAGCAGGCCGATAAGCAGATGCATCCCGGTGTTACTGTCACCCAGAGCGGCAGAGCTTACCAGCGGTGGGCCGTCCCAGAAACCTGTGGTTGAAGCCGCACCACCGGCAGCCTGAGCCACGTTTTCATAAGCTTTTACATCGACATAAGGCGAGCAGTCATCAAAACCTTTGATAGAACCGAAAATCAGGCGAGGGTTAATTTCCTGGATGTGTTCCCAGGTAAAGCCCATATGATCTATTGCACCTGGATGGAAGTTTTCAACCAAAACGTCGGCTTCACGGATAAGTTTATCCATGACTTCTTTCCCTTCCGGCGTTTTGGTATTGAGTTCCAGCGAACGCTTGTTACCGTTCAGCATGGTAAAATAGAGAGCATCCACATCAGGGATATCACGCAGCTGGCGACGGGTCACATCACCGACACCTGGACGTTCAATTTTAATCACGTCGGCGCCAAACCATGCCATCATTTGTGTACAGGAAGGGCCCGACTGAACCCCTGTAAAGTCTAAAACTTTAATACCTTTGAGTGGCAAATCGTTAGACATGGTAGTACCTCTTGATTTAAGAAAAGCCTTATTGCTTGCATCGCTGATATGAGATTAAGCTTAGCGTAAAATCCGAATAAGATAATTCCCAAGGTAGTTTTTTTGCGTAGAAAATTAACTTTCTTTGATTTTTATTAAGAATGGTTTAGGTTTTTGAGTTGTTTTTTAAATTAATTAGACGTCTGGATGGTTCAATGACCGGGGATGCTTTCATGCAGAGGTAGGTTTTATTGGTACAGGTATCTTTAATCTTTATCCGAGTCGCCGCTAATATCCGTATTTCAGCAATAACACTATTATTCCGCCCTGAATCATCTGCCTGATTTTTTTCCGCAATAATAGCCTTGGCTATATTATCTGGTTCGTACCGATAAGTCTCTGCTTTATTTTTTAAAAAAGTAGCCAGCATGGTTACTGGCTGCTTTTCACGATTAATATTTTAATGTTTCATCGCAGTCCGGGGGGTTAAACCCAGCCAGCCAGGGGAGGGTTCGCCGGTAACCTCACCAAAATAAAACGCTATCTGAGACCGGAAACGCTCGACCGCCGCTCTGTCCTGCATAAATGCCGCAAAGGCATCAGGATCGGTGTTTTTATATTCCCAGATAGGTTTATAGCCCGCGGGTGGCGTCACGTCGGTTCTGACAGACCACATGTACCAGACATTTTCCTGCGTGTTTTTATCCGTTATCCAGTTCAGATAGAGTTTGGCTGCTTCAGGATGTTTGGCTCCTTTCATAATGGCGGCGCGCTGGGCCCAGGAAACAAAGGGATCTTCTTTTGGAAGCACAAAGCGAGAGTTTGCCTTTTCATCTACCACCAGGCTGCCGTCAGTTGAGAAGGTGGCTGAAGCTTTGCCGCTTTCTACATCGTCTGCCGGAGCCTGGGTGCCTCTGACTAACTGAGGATTCTGTTTCACGAAGGCTTCAACATATTCCCAGCCATATTGGTCGACGATTTGTTTAAACCAGAACAGTACCGCATCATCATCATTAGGCCAGGTAACAACTATTTTGCCCTTCAGAGCAGGATTCAGATAATCGCGGGCTTCAGTTGGCCACTGCTCTTTTGGCAGGGCTTTGGTATTAACCACGTTTGAAAAAGCATCGACAAAAACGCCTGTCCACGCGCCATCTTTATCCTTGAATTTGGGATAAATTTTATCCCACCCTGCAGGCTTATAATTGAGAAGTACGCCTTCCTGCTTCCAGCGGGGATAGTCCTGTAATGTCTGTAGCTGAACGACGTCAGGCACCAGTGTCCCGGTTTTAAGCTGGTTATCAACACGCGCGTCGTGGAACTTGCTGTAATCGACGATAACGTTAAGTTTCATGCCGGGGAAGCGTTGTTCAAAGGCCTTTTTGATACCATCCTGCTGGCCTGCGGTATCCCCGCCTGCATAGAGGGTCACCTGGTTACCTTCTTTAAGGGCACTCTGATAAAGCTGATCTAAAGAGCGATTTTCAGGTGAAATAGAGGCATGAGATACGCCCGTCATAAGAAAAAAGGCTATCGCACTGGCAGGCAGATATTTGCGTTTATTATTCATATTCAGATCCCGATGGAAAATTAATGATTAAAAATCAAATTGATGATTATTTTTTGTCATTTCTACAGATGTTCCAGAATTGAGCGAAATACGCGCTCAGTCACACCTCTGTCAGGAGCATCATTCCCGTCACTGAGGACATAGCGCAGAAACCATGCGTCGGTGTAGGCGACGATGGCATCTGCCTGTGTTGCGCTGAGGCTAAAAGTATCCTGGACAATCAGCCGATGTGAGTAGATCCATTCCTGTGCGCTTTTTCGCAGACCAGGCCTGGATACCGCGGCGACAAACAGCTCATACTCACGTAACAAACGGGTATGCTGGCCGAGCGTCCAGAAAATAAACTGAGTGAGTTGTATTTCTGGTTTTCCTGACGGAAATTCGCTAAACCACGCCTTGGTTTGCAAAGTAAAGTTGTTTACCGCATTGC
The DNA here is from genome assembly GCF_024807845.1 of Klebsiella sp. BIGb0407. Taxonomy (GTDB): domain Bacteria; phylum Pseudomonadota; class Gammaproteobacteria; order Enterobacterales; family Enterobacteriaceae; genus JGM124. The sequence goes on along the minus strand of NZ_JANUEQ010000004.1, from coordinate 148,395 downwards.
CTATCACCGCACCATGCAAGTCATCCAGCGTTTTGAAATGCCAGGAAATTGTCCCTGGTGATATCCCGAGTTCTCCGGCGATGGCTCTGTAGGTACAGGCGTGCAGGCCATCGTTACGGATAATGTCGGCGGCAGTATCAAGAATGTTCTGGGTCGTCTTTTCGCTTTTTGCCCGGGTAATGCGTGTCGGCTTCAGTTCTGTAACGGTAACTTCAGTCTCTTGATAAGCGCCAGCAATAAGAGCGGGATCCTGATGAACCATGATTTTAGTCTCCCGCTACGCGGTTATTTAAGGAGCACAGCCGTGCCGTGGAGTTTGTTTTTTCCTCCGGCAGAGGTGACTGTAAATGTCTTAGCACCTGCGGCATCTGCTTTTTCGTTGAGCGCAGCGGTCAGTTCATCCAGGCTATTTGCCCCGGAAGCAGAAATATGTCCGGAAACAATATGACCTGTGATGGCGGGGACTTCTGTGGCAGCACCGGCGCTCAGAGAGGCAATAAGTAGCAGTGAACTCAGGCTGGCTATCGATATCTTTTTCATCATGACTCCGTAAGTGTGTTTCATATTCTGACGCCTATATTAGTGATACAGGTAAACAGTAAAATCCCGTTTTTCAGATGATCTTATTCAGTTTTACTGATTGATTTTTTGGTGTTAATTCTTGCACATAGAACGGTTATTAGAGTTTTATTCTTTTAATTATTGATGTTTATTTTTAATATGGAGTTTTATTCTTTTATTTGTTCATTTGTACAAATTAAGGCTGTCAATAATATTTTTATAGCGAGTATTCATCGAGGGGAGGGGCTGGTATTGCGGTTTGTTTTTATGTGCTGTAAGTGGAGGCAGATAACGATAAATGGCTGGTCATAAAATCGCAGTGATAAAGAATTGGGCGCGAGCGAGAGGGTACCGCTAAAGAATACCCGCCAGAATACTTCGTAATGTCGCGGGGTAATCTTCATGCTGGACATATTCCTTCGACTGGCTGTCTGACATGATCCCGTAGGTGAGGGCCATCAACAGTCGAGCCGCAATCTCTTTATTGACTGCTTTTCGCATTTCATTGTTTTCTTGCGCATCGTTGAACCGTTCAATAATTGAGGCCGCAATGATCATATATTTCTTTTTAAGCATCTCAGCGACCTGCTGATTACGCATCCCTTCAGCCATAATTTCAACGACCAGCGCACGTTCACTGTAATCCTCATCAGCTAAAGATTGCGTAGATTCAATAAGATAGTCAATTAAACTAATTCCGTTAAGTGGAGTGCCGAGGCGTATCAGGGCGCGTTTTTGTGCCTCGAAGATAATGGATTGAATCAAGGCTTCTTTGGAAGGAAAGTGATGATAGAGCGTTCCAGGACTAATGTTACAGGTCTGGCAGATATGTTTCATCGATGTACTGTGAAAACCTTGCTTTGAAAAACACTGCTTTGCCGCACTCAAGATCCTGTCCTGGGTGGATATTTCTTTGGTATTTGTCTTTTCCATAACGAGAACCACCCGCTTTTTTGATAGTCACCGCAGTGTAACGAGATACACCTCAACTGCCAACCTCTTTGAGTGACTTCTTGGTCAACCAATTAATCCTGATTCTGATCGATGATTTCTATATGAAATATTCTCGTGCTAACCATTATTTTAATCAATCGAATGTTCACTCGAGTAATGATTGTCCAATAGTCAATCTGTAACGATCGGTTTATGTGATGGTTATAGCGTTTTTGATCTTGGGATTTGCTTTTTTATGATCTGCATTTGAGATTTTTCTGTTTTAAGTTCTCTTATTCATCTTTCTGCAGGATAACTAGCGGTGACAAATAACTGGTTAACAATTCTCACTTTAAGGTTGACCAATTTAACGGGTTAAAAAGGAGTCTTGAATGTTACGTCCGATAGAAACCTCATCACGCGAAATCAAAAAACTGGATGGTCTGTGGTCATTTAGTGTGGATACCGATGGCTGCGGGCATACGCAGCAATGGTGGAAGAGCCCGCTAACCGACAGCCGTCAGATTGCGGTTCCTGGCAGTTTTAATGAACAGTTCGCTGATTCAGATATTCGCGATTTTGTGGGTGACGTCTGGTATCAGCGGGATATATTTATTCCTAAAGGATGGGGCGGCCAGCGTATTGTATTGCGCTTCGATGCGGTAACCCATTCAGGCAAAGTATGGATCAATGACAAGGTGCTGATGGAGCACCAAGGGGGTTATACCCCGTTTGAAGCCGATATCAGTCAGCTGGTTTCTCCCGGTGAGAATGTCCGTATTACGGTGTGTGTTAATAATGAACTGAGCTGGAATACGATCCCACCGGGCATGGTGACCGTAGATGATGATGGTCGTAAGCAGCAATCTTACTTCCATGACTTTTTTAATTACGCGGGTATTCATCGCAGCGTCATGCTGTATTCCACGCCGAAGACATTTGTCGAAGATATTACCGTCGTGACAACGGTTGCAGAAAATGGACTGTCGGCCTCTGTTCACTGGCAGACGAAAAGTAACGGTGAGGTGCGTGTTGAACTGCGCGATAGCGATAAACAGCTGATTGCTTCAGGTAATGGAAACCAGGGCGAGCTTGTCGTCGAAAATCCCCATCTGTGGCAGCCAGGGGAAGGCTATCTTTATGAGCTGCTGGTTACCACAAGATCAGCCGATAGCCAGGATGAATATCCTCTGCGAGTGGGGATCCGTTGTGTAGAAGTAAAAGGAGAGCAATTCCTTATCAACCATAAACCTTTTTACTTTACCGGATTCGGTCGTCATGAAGACGCTGATCTGCGGGGTAAGGGTTTTGATAATGTATTAATGGTTCATGATCATGCGTTAATGAACTGGATTGGGGCTAACTCTTATCGCACCTCCCACTATCCTTATGCCGAGGAAATGCTTGATTGGGCGGATGAGCACGGCATTGTGGTTATCGATGAAACGCCAGCGGTAGGGATTAATCTGGCACTGGGAATAACCTTTGCTGATGTCGGTAAACCTGCAAAATTATATTCTGATGAAGCGATTAACGATAAGACTCAGCACGCGCATCTCCAGGCGATTAAAGAGCTGATCGCTCGCGATAAGAATCACCCGTCGGTTGTGATGTGGAGTATTGCGAATGAACCGGATGCCAATCCGGCAGAGGCTCGCGATTACTTTGCTCCTCTTGCCAAGGCTGCACGTGAGCTTGACAGCACCAGGCCGATTACCTGTGTCAACGTGATGTTCTGCACCGCAGAGACCGACACCATTACTGATTTATTCGACGTTGTTTGCCTTAACCGTTATTTCGGCTGGTACACCCAGTCAGGTGATTTGATTAAAGCTGAACGTGAGTTAGAGAAAGAGTTACTCGCCTGGAAGGAAAAACTGCATCGCCCGATTATTATTACAGAATACGGCGCAGATACCCTGGCAGGATTACATTCAACCTATAAAGAGATGTGGAGCGAAGAATTCCAGAACGATTTCCTGGATATGTATCATCGCGTTTTTGACCGAATTGATGCGGTGGTGGGTGAGCATGTCTGGAACTTCGCTGACTTTGCAACCTCACAAAATATCATTCGTGTGGGCGGCAATAAGAAAGGGGTATTCACTCGCGACAGAAGGCCAAAATCTTCGGCCTTTGTTCTGAGAAAAAGATGGAAAAATACGCCTTATGGTGAGAAACCCAAACAAAATTAATCAACTTATCTAGCTGATTAATTTTAGCTGTAGAATAATTTTCAGATGTAAATCAGCGCTGTAATAGAAATGGTTTTGTTACAGCGTTATTAAAAATAATCAGTTCAGAACGATAATTTTACATTTATTGAATTTTACTCTTTATCAGGCAGGTTTTCATGAATCAACAATTATCATGGCGTTCTATTATTGGCTATAGTCTGGGTGATATGGCCAATAACTTCGCTTTTGCCATGGGCGCTCTATTTCTCCTCAGTTATTATACCGATGTCGCGGGAGTCGGTGCCGCAGCAGCAGGAACAATGTTATTACTGGTCAGGGTCTTTGATGCTTTTGCCGACGTAGCAGCGGGCAGAATTGTTGATAGCGTCAATACCCGATGGGGGAAATTCCGTCCTTTCTTATTATTTGGCTCAGTACCGTTAATGGTTTTCAGTGTGCTGGTGTTTTGCGTTCCAGCTGACTGGGAGCACAGCAGTAAAGTGATTTACGCCTATGTCACTTATATGGGGTTAGGGCTCTGTTATAGTCTGGTCAATATTCCCTACGGCTCGCTGGCAACCGCGATGACCCAGGAGCCTCAGTCCCGGGCACGTCTGGGGGCTGGGCGGAGTATGGCGGCCGCATGTGCTTTTATTTTCCTGGCTTTTCTTATCGGCCCGAATATCACCAGCGGTGACCCTGAACAGATGCAAAGTGCTTATTTATACTGGACAAGCATTTTTGCAGTAATAGGTGTACTGCTCTATTTTATCTGTTTTAAAACAACCCGTGAAAACGTCACGCGTATTGTCGCCCAGCCTTCGCTTAAAATTAGCCTTCAGACGCTGAAAAAAAATCGTCCGCTGATGCTACTTTGTGCAGCAGCATTATGCTTGCTGATTTCAACCTTCTCCGTCACCGCATCCTCCTTATTCTATGTTCGCTATGTGTTAAACGATGCCAGTTTATTCTCGGTAATGATCCTGGTACAAATGCTTATCGGTAGTCTGGTCTCTGCCCCGCTGGTGCCTGTTTTGGTCTCGCGTATTGGAAAGAAAAATACCTTTCTCGTTGGCACCTTTATTGGTGCGGTGGGTTATCTGTGCTTTTTCTACTTTTCAGCACATTCTGCCCCCATTGCCTTGTCGGCGTTTGCTATTGCCGCCGTTGGCCAGGGTCTTGCAATGACCGTCATGTGGGCGCTTGAGGCGGATACCGTAGAATACGGCGAGTATCTGACCGGCGTGCGTATTGAAGGTCTGACCTATTCATTGTTTTCATTCACCCGTAAATGTGGCCAGGCAATAGGGGGCTCGATACCCGCTTTTATTCTTGGATTAAGTGGTTATATTGCCAACCAGGCACAAACCTCTGACGTGATATTCGGTATCAGAATGTCGATATCCATTGTTCCGTTATTATTTATTATTGTTGCTTTTATTATTATCTGGTTTTATCCATTAACCGATAAACGATTTAAAGAAATTGTCGGTGAAATAAATGAACGTAAAAAAGTACAACAACAATTAATTGATGATATCAATAAATAATCATTAAAGAACGCGACCTGATACAATAAAAACTTAAGGTTAGGCGATGAAAATATTAAAATATATTGTAACCACATTACTGGTTACGGCTTCTCTCTGTACCTCTGTTGCTGCCGAAAGAATAACTGATGAAGAAGATGCCTTACGATTCAGACTAAAGAATGAACTCCGCAGAGCGGATAAACCCAGCGCAGGAGAGGCAAGGCATATCTATGCCTGGGTTCAGGGAAGTATGGTTGATTTCAATAGCCGTTATTATGAAGATATTATCGGTATTGAAGGCGGGGCTTATTATGTTTATAAACTTGGTGCGCGCAATGATATGAGTACCCGCTGGTACCTGGACGGACACGATAGTTTTGGTCTGGCATTAGGTGCGCTAAAAATAAAACCTGCGGATAATATCAGAATTAAAGTGGGGCGTTTTGGTACGGACTATGGCTATGGCAGCCTGCCGTATAACGTACCGTTAATAGCCGGTTCATCTAACCGTACCTTACCGGTTATTTCTGAAGGCGCATTAGGATATTGGGCTGTGACCCCTTCCCTTGATATTTGGACGATGTGGCGTTCACGCGTGTTCACTGCTTTTGATTCTGAAAATGGCGTCAGAAACGAAGGTGTTTATAACGTCAGTACGGGCGACTATGACAAACATCGTGCACGGACTTTTCTTGCCGCGAGCTGGCATGACAGTACCAGCCGTTACTCTTTCGGAACATCGGTACAGAAGGATGTATCTACTCAAGTTCAGGGGCAGGCAGAGAAGCGTTTTTCCCTCTCTGAGGGATATGCGGTGAAAGGCGAACTGCTTGGGTTTTATGTCAAGCTTGACGGGGAAAGCCGTTCAGCCACGGCATACAATGAAACACCGATGATCAGTGGCCGCCTTAGCTGGATAAACCCTAAGGGCAGTGTTTTCGCCAGTGCCGGATACCTTAAACATGCTATCAGCGGGACCGCGGTAGATACCGATCTTGGTTATCCTTTTGCTTTAAGTATCGATCGTAATAAAGAGGGCATGCAGGCCTGGCAGCTCGGCGTTAATTACGCGATGACGCCCCAACTCACTTTCACACTGGCTCCCTTTTATACCCATGGTTATGAGTCCTGGCAGCGAGATGTGAAAATTATCGGCCTCGGCGTTTTGGGTGGGGTGGGTTATAACGTGGACAGTGGCTTATTAAAAGGTATGAATATATTCCTTGCGGCTGACCGGGCACGAGAAAATAGAGAGGGCAGTGCTCTGGGAAATAGACTTAATTACTGGGATATAAAAATGAGTGTGCAATATGACTTTATGCTTAAGTGACTATAAATATATTAATTCTGTTATTTAATTAATTTTTACCCCTGTGTAAGTTTAATATAAAAACATAATCATTTTTATATTTATGGCAGTGTTGTCGTTGATAGTATAACAAGAGAGGAACTTAAATATGAAACAAACCTGGCGCTGGTATGGCCCAAGTGACCCAGTCTCGCTTTCAGATGCACGTCAGGCTGGTGCCACAGGTATCGTCACGGCCTTACATCATATTCCGAATGGAGCCGTCTGGTCAGTGGATGAAATCCTGAAAAGAAAGCAAATTATTGAAGATGCAGGTCTTGAATGGGCGGTGGTTGAAAGTGTTCCTATCCACGAAGAGATAAAAACGCATAGCGGTAATTTCGAACTCTGGATCGAGAATTACCAGCAAACACTTCGCCACCTGGCATTATGTGGTATTTCGACCGTTTGTTATAACTTTATGCCCGTGCTTGACTGGACGAGAACGGATCTTGAATATCGTTTACCGGATGGTTCGAAAGCTCTGCGTTTTGATAATATCGAATTTGCTGCCTTTGAAATTTATATCCTGCAAAGAAAAGGTGCCGAGAGCGATTATAGCGAAGAGGAAATTAAGCAAGCTCACCAGCGTTATATTACTATGAGTGATGAAGATAAAGCGCGGTTGACGCGTAATATCATTGCCGGCTTACCGGGGTCAGAGGAAGGATATACACTGGAACAGTTCAGCCAGTTTCTTGATACCTACCAGAATATTGACAGAGATAAGCTGCGTGAGAACTTTGCTTATTTTCTTAAGGCGATTATTCCGGTAGCCGAAACGGCAGGTATACGCATGGCCGTTCATCCTGATGACCCACCGCGTCCTATTCTGGGTTTACCGCGTATTGTTTCTACTATTGATGATATGCAGTGGATTGCCGATACGGTGACCAGCATGGCCAATGGTTTTACTCTGTGTACGGGTTCTTATGGGGTAAGAGCGGACAATGATTTAGTCAAAATGATAAAACAGTTTGGCCCGCGTATTTACTTCACTCATCTACGGTCCACACAGCGTGAAGAGAACCCGAAAACCTTTCATGAAGCAGCGCATTTAGGGGGCGATGTTGATATGTATGCGGTGGTCAAAGCTATCGTCGAAGAAGAGCATCGCCGTAAGGCCTCTGGCGCTGACTATCTTATTCCCATGCGTCCTGACCACGGCCATCAAATGCTCGACGATCTGAAGAAAAAAACCAACCCCGGTTATTCCGCTATTGGCAGGCTTAAAGGGCTGGCTGAAGTTCGCGGCGTTGAGCTGGCGGTGAAACGTATTTTATTGGGTCAGTAATCGATTACCGCATGGTGTCATTATCATGCGGTTTCTTCTTTCTTTAGATTATCTCTTGCAGGTAGTCAGGAATTGACGATGAAAAAGAATATCGCAACGGGAAGCCTGTCTGTTGCACGACCTGAGTGGGGAAACTCGCGCCTTGTCTCTCGTATTGTGCATCTTGGATGCGGCGCTTTTCACCGTGCTCATCAGGCATTATTTACGCATCATTTATTGGAGTGTAGCGACAGTGACTGGGGTCTTTGTGAAGTCAATATCAGGCCGGGAGAGGGGGCCCGGCTGATTGAAAATCTCCAATCACAAAATCTGCTTTATACCGTTGCTGAGCTTGGGGCGACAGGTACTGAATTAAAAATAATAGGTTCGGTAAAAGAGGCCCTGCATCCAGATTTTGTTGGTATTGAGGGGATCCTGGCGGCAATGACCCGGCCGGAAACCGCGATAGTCTCTCTCACTATTACCGAGAAAGGCTATTGTACTTCAGCGGCCAGCGGTGCACTGGATTTACACCACCCGCTTATTAAGCATGATCTTGCTCACCCCGCACAACCGGAGTCGGCTATTGGCTATATTGTTGAGGCCTTAAACCGGCGTCGTCAGCAAGGTAAAGCCGCTTTTACAGTCCTGTCATGCGATAACGTACGTGAGAATGGCCATGTGGCGAAAGCCACGGTCATAGGGCTGGCAACGGCGAGAGATCCTGAACTGGCCGAATGGATTGAACAGCATGCCACTTTTCCCAGCACTATGGTCGACAGAATTGTACCCGCCGCTACCCCTGAGACGCTTGCTCTTATTGCCGAACAGCTAGGTGTTTTTGACCCCTGCGCTATCGCCTGTGAATCCTTCAGGCAGTGGGTGATTGAGGACAATTTTGTTCAGGGCCGTCCTGACTGGGATAGGGCTGGAGCCCAGTTCGTTGATAACGTGACCCCTTTTGAATTAATGAAATTACGTATGCTCAATGGCAGCCATACTTTTCTTGCTTATCTGGGTTACCTGGCCGGGTATGAAACCATTGCGGATACCATGGGCTCTCCGGCTTATCGCCATGCGGTAAAAGCACTTATGCTGCAAGAGCAAGCGGTAACCCTATCCATGCCGCAGGGAACCTGTCTTAATGATTATGCAGAGTTGCTTATATCACGCTTTGCTAATGCTTCGCTGAAACATCGGACATGGCAAATTGCGATGGACGGTAGCCAGAAATTACCCCAGCGTTTGCTTGACCCTATTCGCCAGCATCTTGCCGCAGGCCGGAGTTTCTCTCGTCTGGCGCTGGGTGTTGCCGGGTGGATGCGCTATGTCAGCGGTATTGACGATCAAGGCCAGACCATAGAGATAGTCGACCCTCTGGCGGAACAGTATCAGGCCATTCATCAGCGTTATCGGTCCGCGCAAGACCGGGTTCAGGCACTGTTAAGTATTGACTCTATTTTTGGTCACGATTTGCCAGAAAACAGACTCTTTGTCAGTACGGTGCTGGAAGCCTATAACCGTTTGTTGCAACAAGGTGCCCGGAAGACGATTGAAGCGCTTGAGGAAACTGAGAATTGAATCGTTCGGGGCTGATATAGCTGAGCGGGCGTATCTGTTTATTGTCATCGGGCCAGAGCCGTTAATTATTTAGCTGCTCTGACCCAATTTATTCGTGCTGGTGGCGATTAAACCGATAAAAGCTTGTTCATAAGATGTTCAGACATGTTTATTTCTGAACTCAGTACGACGTAACAATTGGCATTTTCCTGCTGCGGATACCCTTTATATTTACCACGCAAATCGCAAATTGTCTGACCGCGCCCAGGGCCATTTGTTTTGTCGATGACGACGCTCACTTTTGGCGCAAGACATGAGCTAATACCCTCTACAGCAAACACCGCTGCGACCGGGTCGTGTAAAGCGCAGGCTTTTCTGCCGTAAACGTTGATGTAAAAATCAGCATATAGCTCAAGCATCTGACCAATTTTCTGAGCAAATTTACTGTCTGAATTAAGCAGTTTTTGTTTATCTGACTCTTCGAAGGTGTAAAGCATCGTGATATCGAGTGGGATCATCACGATATTGTTCATGTGCTTAAAGACAACATCAGCCGCTTCGGGGTCACAGGCTATATTCGCTTCTGCAACAGGCGTTCGGTTACCCGGGGCATTAGCCGCGCCTCCCATAATGGTCAGGGTAGAAATCAGCGACGGAAGATTAGGTTCAAGCTCAATCGCCCGGGCAATATTTGTCAGTGGTCCTGTCGCCAGAATACTCAGCGAACCCGGATTCTCACGAGCCAGTCTTACCAGCATTTCCGGCGCAGATTCTTGTGATAACGCAGACGGCGACGCGGTGAGGTGAACGTTACCAATTCCGTTCTCACCATGAATATGCTGGACATCGCACACATACTTTTTATTGAGGTAATCAATTTCACCGACTGCGACAGGAATAGAGTCAATCCCCGCCAAGTGGAGCAGGTTATGTGTATTATGGGCGCCCGTAGGGGCATCAATATTACCGCAAACCGATCCTATTCCGAGTATTTCTACTTTTTCGGGTTCAGAGATGAGATAACCCAGAGCCATTGCATCATCAACGCCGGTATCACAATCAAAGTACATCTTTATTTTATTCGTTTTCATGATTTGTTCTCTTATCGGATACAATACTGACTTTCCCAGTTGCTCAAGGCTTTCTGGAATTTAATTTTTTCTTCAGGAGCGGCAAAGCTGGCATCAATTGAGTTTTTTGCCACTTGATAAAGCGTGTTATTGGACCAACCAAAGGTATTCTGACAAATTAAATACTCGTCCATCAGGGTGGTATTTAAGAGAACAGGATCGTCGGTATTGATAGTCACTTTGACGCCGCTTTCCAGAAGCCTGTTTAGTGGGTGTTTTTCGAAACTCTCATAGACACCCAGTTTAATATTTGACGTCGGGCATACGCCAATAGGGATATTCTTGTCTACCAGCAGATCGACAACCTCAGGATCTTCAATAGCCCGCACGCCATGATCAATACGATCGGCACCCAAGAGCAGAATGGCATCACTGACGCCCTGCGGGCCGCTTGACTCCCCGGCATGTACCGTTCTCTTTAACCCGGCATTTCCGGCGCGGGAGAAGGCTTCTGCAAAGCGATTCCCCGTTCTGCCGGCTGCGGCTTCATTGCCATCCACTGAAAGCGCAACGACACGAGGATGTTTCAGCGTTGTCAGAAACTCCACTAGCTCAATCGCTTCTGACGCACTTTGCTGTCTTAACAGACTCACGCACAAGCCCACAGAGGCTAATCCATCCTGTTCCGCTTCACGTAACCCTGAATCGATGGCATCAATCATGCCATCGAGTTTTCCATGCCAGGCTTTCCAGTGCGTAGGGTTAAAAATTAAATCAGCATAAATACCGCCATTGCGGCTCAGACGCTCAGCATAGGAATAACTCAGTTGTGCAAGGCGTTCACGCGTGCTGACAAGGCTGCTTGACCAGTCGAGAAACTCCAGAAAATCGGTAAGCCCTTTAAAATTCAGTAACTCTTCTTTTGGGCGGGGAAGCAATATGCCCGATTCTTTAGCCCATACTGCTAACTGTTCAGGATCAAAACATCCTTCTAAATGGACATGAACCTCTGCTTTAGGTAGCTGCGTTGCTATAGTTTTTTTCTCAATCGGGTAGCTGGTCAGTGTCATGACTTTCTCATCAGTTAAATGCAATTTATCAGGCGTTGGTTAGCAGATTCTACAGCTTGCATCTTAAGGTATGATGTTATACCTCTTGGCGTGATGTCAAACAAGGGTGTTTACTTATGGTTGTGATCCACTTAAGATTTTTGACGATCAAAATATAAGGGATACAATAAGTGAATAATTTAAATGAATTTTTATCTAATCCCTTACAAATTGCGATTGGACAACCTCTGCGTGTCGCCGTGTACTCAAAGCTGGCTGAAGCAATACGTAACGGCGTTATCCCTCTGGGAATGATGCTTCCTCGTGAAAGTGAGCTTTGTCTGAAGATGGGAGTAAGCCGAACGGTTATCAGAGAAGCACTGATGCTGCTTGAAGAAGATGGCCTGCTGGTAACGAAAAGAGGGGTCGGTCGGTTTATTTCAACAAGACTGCCTTCTCCTGGTCTGGAAAATATTACCTCTCCTGAGTTATTGCTCAGCGGTGATTCTGATTCATTATCGATCAAACGCATTGAGTCATATCTCCAGAAACCCTCTGACTTAACTATTGAGGTTCTTAATCTGGGAAGTGAAAGTGATTCCTGGTTCTGTGAAAGCCTGATTTACCGTGATGGAAAATGCATCGCCCTGATACAGGAACACCTGCCGGCAGGAGAGCGCCTTAAAGAGATCCACCCTCAACTGAGTCAGTTTATAGAAACGAATAAACAGACATCAAAGTCTATTCTTTCTATTCTGACTGAGCTTTTAGAGAAGCCTTTGGTGCCGGGTTTATGCCAGATTCAGGCGGGCGTACCGGGACATGATCGCAGTGCCAAGATGGATCTACAGAAAAATTCACCGGTATTGATTATTACTCAATCACTCTCTTATAAAGACAAGCCAATCTATCTCGCTAAATATATTATTAACGCATCTGAGAAAATTATTATCAATCAGGCAACTCAGTCATAACATTAATGATATTTTTATGAAATATAATAAAGTCTAGCTCCCGGTATCTATTTATACCTATAAATAGTTACTTCTATGAATTAACCGTTATTTTTACGAGTTAATTCATCTATATACATATACTCATCATTTTTAAATACTGCTTTTCACTCATTCCACGCCTTGACGAGGGTCATTTGCGGGTTCATTATATAATCAATTATATAACGAAAATAATTGCTGGCTATGACATGGAAATTACGCGTCGTAAATTAATTGGATATTTACTTTCTGGCGCGGTTTTGTCAGTCAGCCCTTTTGCTACACGAGCCGCCAGCACGCTTTTAGCGCCATTTGGTACGCTCCCTTCGCCACAAAAAACGCATCGGATATTAAGTGCAGGAGCTCCGGCCGATCTATTATTACTGGCACTCGCGCCCGAAATGTTGCTGGGATTATCATCATTTGATTTATCTCACTCTGACGATGATTTTCTTTCCGAATCGATTCGTCGTCTTCCCAAGCTAGGGCGTCTTTCTGGTCGAGCAAGTACGTTATCTCTTGAAAAAATAGTCTCGCTTGCCCCTGATATCATCATTGACTGTGGTAGCGCAGATGAAACTTTTCGTTCACTTGCGCAGCGTACGGCAGCCCAAACCGGGATCCCTTATCTCTTGGTTGATGGCGGGTTACGGGACTCTGCCAGCCAGTTGCGCCAGGTGGGGGAACGGTTAGGCGTCTCAGCCCGGGCTGAGAAACAGGCCCAGTTAGCAGAACGTTTTCTGCAAGATGCAGAGAATTTTGCAAAGCAAAATACCCATCCCCTGCGTTTTTATTCCGCACGCGGTGCTACAGGACTGGAAACAGGCTTACAAGGGTCACTCCATACGGAAGCCGCAGAGCTATTGGGATTAACCAACGTTGCCAGTGATTCATCACAACATGGGCTGGCTCAGGTTTCTTTCGAGCAATTATTGCTCTGGGATCCTGATATTATCTTGACCCAGGATCCCAGAACCTATCGCTATATCACTCAGAATGCCCTGTGGAAAAATCTTCAAGCGGTACGTAATGGTCAGGTATTCTGTTTTTCCGGGCTACCTTTTGGCTGGCTTGACTCACCGCCAGGGATCAATCGTCTGTCAGGTATGCGCCGGCTACAGTCATATTTTGATACCACCGCTCAGGCAACCTGGCTTGATGATTTGCAGCAATTTTTCCAATTATTTTACCACTCAGATTTAAGTCACGCCCAGCTTCAACGACTGCTGGAGGCTGAGTGAGTCTGACTAAAAATGTTGTTTTTTTCTCGACGGGTACTCTGGTCGCTATTCTACTGGCACTTCTGGTCGGCAAGTATCCATTAACGCCGGGCGAGCTGCTGGGTCTGTTTATTCATCCGGACGCTACACCGCTTGATCCCCGCGGTGCTACCGTGTTCTGGCAAATACGTCTGCCACGTATTCTGGCCGCTCTCGCGATTGGTGCCGCGCTTTCAGCTGCGGGTGCCGCTTATCAAGGTATGTTCCGTAACCCACTGGTTTCACCCGATATTCTGGGTGTGTCAGCCGGAGCAGGGATGGGGGCGTGCGTGGCGATGTGGCTGGGCTTACCTATTATGGTCATTCAGCTGATGGCTTTTTTAGGGGGGATACTGGCTGTCGGACTTACCTGTCTGATTGCTACCCTGGCAAAACGCCATGATCCTGTGTTGTCTCTGGTGCTGGTGGGTATTGCGATCGGCACTTTATGTGGAGCGGTGATTTCGCTGATAAAAATATTAGCCGATCCCTACACCCAACTGCCTTCTATTACTTTCTGGTTACTGGGCGGCCTTTCAACCATCACGCAGGACGATCTCTACAGCTGTATTCCTATTTTATTACTCGGAATGCTGCCACTTCTGTTACTCAGATGGCGCATGAATCTGCTGAGCCTGCCTGATGATGAAGCGAAAACCATGGGAGTGAATGTTAAACAGCTGCGTCTGATCTTTATTATTTGCGCCACGCTGATAACGGCCAGTGCCGTATCTGTTGCGGGGATTATTGGCTGGATTGGTTTAGTTGTTCCTCATATTTGTCGCTTAATCACCGGTGATAACTATCAGCGCTTATTTCCTATCTCCATGCTGGTGGGAGGAATACTGCTTTTACTGACTGACACCCTTGCACGTAGTTTATTGAGCATTGAGCTGCCTTTAGGGATCCTCACGGCGCTTATCGGGGCGCCATTTTTTCTGATGCTATTGATCCGTGGGGGGCGCAGATGAGCATGGTTTCATTCAGGCATGTCGCTCTGGGATATGGTGAGCATCCGGTTCTGCAAAATATTAATTTTGCTATTCAGAATGGGGATATCTGTTGTTTGCTCGGCGCTAACGGTTGCGGGAAAACCACACTGATGCGTACGTTGCTTGGGTTGTTGCCCGCACTCACAGGGACGATTCTCCTGGCAGGCAAACCCTTACGGGAATGGTCAGCCGCTAAACTTGCCCGGCAAGTGGCTTATGTTCCTCAGGATCAGAATACGCCCTTCTCTTACACAGTACTGGATATGGTCAGCATGGGACGTTGCGCTCATCTCGGGCTATTTTCATCCCCCGGGCAAAAAGATACCCAACTTGCCCGGGATGCACTTGATACGCTCGGTATTAGCCATCTTGCAAAACGAGACTTCCCCACACTCAGTGGGGGAGAACGGCAACTGGTATTAATTGCCCGGGCAGTCGTCCAGCAGCCGAAGCTATTAGTGATGGATGAACCCGCAGCCAGCCTGGACTTTGGTCACCAGATAACCTTGCTTAACCGTATTCGCCAGCTAAAAACGGCGGGAATGACGATATTAATGTCAACCCATCACCCGATGCATGCCAAAGCGGTCGCCGATACTATCGTGACGCTGAGTCCGCAAAACGGAGCCCTGCAGGGAACGCCAGAGGCGATGCTGAACAGCACTTCACTGTCTCAGCTGTATCACGTCAGTGAAAGCGAAATTGAATCACATCTTGGGATATAAAAATGAAAAAGGAACGCTTATGTTGATTGATGAAATTGACTTTGCTGGACTTTACCAGCAGCAAATGGCCCTTGCGCAACGCACTGAAAAAAAACCGGAGCATTGGGACGAACGCGCAGAGAAAATGGCTATAACCTGTGCTAACCCGCAAGACGCCTATTTGACCCAGTTGCTCGCCAAAATGGATTTTACCGATGCTAAAACATTGCTGGACATGGGGTGTGGTCCGGGATCTGTTTGTCTCAATGTGGCGCACAAACTTGAGCATGTGCATGGCGTGGATTACAGCAAAGGCATGCTGGATGTGGCCGCCAGAATCGCACAGACCAGGGGGCTGGATAATGTCACACTCATTCATCGTGCCTGGGAAGATGACTGGGACGATATTCCACAGTGTGATATCGCGGTGGCCTCGCGTTCAACACTTGTCGGTGATTTACGCTCGGCGATGCAAAAACTCCATCAGCGGGCACGGTTACGCGTTTATACCACGCATATAGTGAGTCCTTCATTTGTCAGCGCTGAAATTCAGCGGGTTATCGGGCGTCCTGTCATCGAATTGCCTAACTATATCTACGCCGTCAATGTGCTCTATCAGATGGGGATTCATGCCAAAGTTGATTTCATCGCCGGGCCAAACTTTCAGGGAAACACCGATACTTTTGAGCGCTTTTGTGAAAGTACGAGTTGGTCAGCAGGGGCATTAAACGATGAAGAACAACAGCGCCTGTTTGATTACTACCATCATCAGAAAAAGCGGGGATTGACGCTTGCCTCAACCACACGTGACTGGGCTCTCGTTTCATGGGAGAAGGGTCGCTGATATTTTATTAATAGACTATCGCTCACTGTTATCACCGTCTATTTAAGCAGGTGGCTTGCCCAGCTTATTACAGATAACAGTCAGATATAAAAGTATTCACCAAATTAAAAAAACTCATATTGAAAGGCGGCTTATAGACCGTCATCAGTGACAGGATTTCTGTATTTAAATTAACATATTAGTTCGGGTAATTATTATGAAAATGAGAAAAACAGCTTTATATATAGCAATGGTTCTGGGAATGTCAGAAGGTATTACCGTCAGTGTATATGCGGCCGATGGCGACGATGTTATGACGGTCTGGGGCAGCTCTGTTGCCAATACCAGCGATATTATTACTCAAAAGACCATCACCCATCTCGATAAGACGAATGTAGCGGATGCTCTGTCCCTGGTTCCCGGTGTGACTTTGCAAAAATCGGGGGGACGTAATGAATTGCAGGTACGCGTACGCGGGTTCGATAACCGCCAAGTTCCTGTTTTTTATGACGGTGTCCCTATTTACGTTCCTTATGATGGTAATCTGGATTTAGGGCGCTTCCTTACTTCAAACCTTTCTTCACTGGAAGTCTCCAAAGGCTATACCTCATTACTGCAAGGCCCAAACCAAATGGGCGGCTCAATTAACTTAACCACAACAAAACCCACAAAGGATTTTGAAGGCAATATGAGCTATCGCCAGGGATGGGCGCGTGGCAAAGATAATGCTTTTGATACCTCTGCTTCACTGGGAATGAAAGCTGACCTGGGCTATTTGCAAGTTAGCGGAAGTCAGCTCAAACAGCGTTTTGTTGGTTTGCCAGATAGCGTAAATAACAGCGTGGCGGGTGCTGATGGCAAACGTGCTAACTCAAAATCTGACGATAAACGCGGGATTGTGAAAATCGGGTTTACACCACGTGAAGATGACGAATATGTCTTCACTTATATCAAACAAGAGGGTGAAAAAGAAAACCCGCCTTATGCCGGAACCAGCGATCAAAAACCTAAATACTGGCAGTGGCCGGAATATGATAAAGAGAGTTATTACTACCAGGGAACAACCAAACTTGATGATACATTCACGGTGAAAAGCCGACTCTATCGGGATACCTTTAAAAATACTCTGTTAATGTATAACTCGCTTAGCGACCTGAAAAATAAAAAAGATTCCTATAGTCATTATGACGATTATACCGATGGGGCAGGTCTGCAATTGTCGGCTAATATGCGTGAAAATGACCAGCTTTCATTTGCAGCGCACTGGAAAGAAGATGTTCACCGGGAGCAGGGCGCTCGCGATGCCGATTATGACCGTTACAAAGACCGCACCTGGTCGCTATCCAGTGAATATCAGTGGGCTGTCGATGAGCGGTGGGATGTTGTTACCGGAATAAGCTACGACTGGCGGGATAGCCTGGAAGGCATGAAGCACGAGAAAAATGGCACCATTACCCATTATGCCAGCAACAATCAAAATGCCTTTAACTGGCAGGCGATGACGAAATATCACTTCGATAATCGGGATGATATTGCGCTATCCTTTTCCGATCGTAGTCGCTTCCCGACGCTTAAAGAGCGTTATACCACATCCCGTCCGGCATTCGGGCAAGTCGCCCTGGTGAATCCTAACCTGAAGGCAGAGCGTGCGCGCAGCCTTGATCTCACTTATACCGGGTATATCGGTGAAGACTGGGGTTATGAGGCGAGTATCTATTACAACCGCGTGAGCGATGCCATTCTCGCGCAAAATATTGATGCCGGTACGGTACAAAACCGTAATAGCGGACGCATCGACTATACCGGCCTCGATTTAGGTATTAACGGGCGCATTCTGGATGAGGTGAAAATTGGCTTTAGTTACGGCCTCATTCGTAGCGATGTTAAGGATAAAGAGGTCGGTAAAGTCACCGGGCTTCCTAATCAAACGGCGGTCGCATGGGTGACTTACACCCCATGGGAACCTCTCAGCCTGACCTTGTCTGAAGAGGCCCGTTCTTCAAGCTATAGCAACAGCGATGGCAGCCAAAAAGCAGCTGGGTTCTCTGTTACCAATACCCGGGTTGATTACATGATTGTCAAAGGCCTTAGCGTTAATGCCTCCGTCAATAATGTGTTCGATACCGCCTATGCCTATACCGAAGGTTTCGTCGAAGAAGGGCGTAACTATTGGGCTGGCGTCGAATATAAATTCTGATTAATCCCCCGTATTTACGGGGGATTGATAATGATTTATCCCCGTTAAGCATTAGAGCTACAGGAATAAAAAATGAACGTTCAACCTCAGGTTGCCACTCTGGATGTTATTTTATGTCACCAGCGTATGGCTGACGGAACACGACAAAAAAAAACGGCTGACGGCCGGGTTTATGTCGGAATGCATGGACTTGAAACCGCAGACGGGCACAAAGAGTATTTTGATGATCCTGACTGCGCCATCATGAACTACGCGCTTGAGCATTATGATTTCTGGCGTACTCGTTATGCGGGGAACGTTCAGTTATTTAAAACGCCGGGCATCTTCGGTGAGAATCTTGCTACCCGAGGCATTACTGAGAATACCGTCTGTATTGGCGATATCTTTCGTGTGGGATCGGCATTACTACAACTATCCTGGGGCCGGGTTGCTTGCGGCACTATGGCTGAACGTTTGCATGACCCGGATGCGCCTGAACTGATGCATCAGCAATCCCGCAATGGATGGTTCTATCGCGTGCTGCAGATGGGGGAAATTCAGGCAGGTAATATCATCACTCTTGTTGAACGCCCCCATAGCGACTGGCCGCTGAGTCGCGTGCAGAAAATCATCTTTAACCCCGATGCTTCTGTCGGTGATTTGGAAGCGTTGAGCAAACTGAATTTACTCGCCGCCGCCTGGAAAAATGAGGTTCAGGCAAGACTGGATCTGATGTAACGCTTAGTTCCACAGGGGTATGAACACCACTGTGGAATTTATCATTCAATTTGAATGACCGCGGATAATTCAACGGGACAACGAAAAGGTAAGCTTGCGACACCTACGGCTGTGCGGCTGTGCCGGCCTTTATCACCGAAGACTTCAACCAGTAAGTCTGATGCACCGTTGATGACCTCTGCGTGATCGGAAAACTCAGTATCAGCATGAACAAATCCCTGCACTGAACAGACCCGGATCAACCTCCGGTTATCTGAGAGATGGGCACGAATCTGCGCCACAACTGCCAATGCACACAGGCGCGCAGCTTCTTTTGCCTGCTCAATACTGATTTCTTTTCCGACCCGCCCAGGCGCAAAGGGGGCGCCGTCTATAAATGCGACCTGGCCGGAGATAAAAAGAAAATCTCCGGCAATAACAGCAGGGACATAATTAGCGAATGCTTTTCTGGCTTCAGTATGAGCAATACCAAGATATGCAAGGCGATCATCCAGTTCAATGCGGTTCATTATTTTTCCTTTTCAATTAAATAAACATTCTTACAGCACAATAGACAAGTAATAAAGCCAGAGTGATGTTAACGACGCGTCCATGGCGTTGAAAAATAGACTGGAACAAATGCCCCGCTAATGCCCAGACAAAATTACCGAAACATCCAATAAGAGCAAGCAGAAGGCTGACAGCAATCACATTATAGACATCATGAGTATAAGGCAGTATAAAGGTAGAAAGCGCAGTGATACCGTAAAGAATAATCTTAACGTTTGCAAATTGCAGCCAGAAACTTACCCAAAAACTGAGTGGTTTTTCATTATTACCTGAAGAAGGTGGCTGGCTATTAGCTATTTTCCATGCAAGCCAAAGAATATAGATGGCGCCCACCCAGGTAAGCCAGCCAGTCATCGATGGAAGCAGGCTTATTAATGTAACTGTGAATATGGCACATAAAAACATAATAATAAGAAAGCCCGCGCTCATGCCCGCCAGTACTCTGAGACTACGCTGGAGACCATGATGATTGACCGAGCTTAACGCAAGGATATTATTAGGGCCGGGTGTCAAAGCGGTAATAAGCGTATAAGTAAAAAAGCCTGCAATGATCGTTGATGTCACTTGTTTTCTCCTGATTTTTGCAACATATTAGCGCAACAGAAAACAACAAAATAATGAATATATTGAATGCTTTTCTTTCATAATATTGATGAGTAAGAGAGGCTCTCAATGGATTTACGTCGTTTTATTACCTTCAAAACCGTCGTTGAAGAAGGCTCTTTTGCTAAGGCCGCTCAAAAGCTCTATTGCACCCAATCAACGGTCACCTTTCATATTCAGCAACTGGAACAAGAGCTCGCCGTTCAGCTCTTTGAAAAGATTGGTCGTCGAATGATCTTAACGCCTGCGGGGAAAAAACTGTTACCTGAAGTGCATGAACTCACTCGGGTTCTGCAGGGGATAAGGCAATTAGCTCAACAAGATACGGAGCCGACAGGGGATCTCAGAGTGGTAGTAGGAGAAACGCTACTGGCTTACAAAATGCCCGTCGTTCTCCAGCATTTTAGAATGAAAGCTCCCCAAGTACGGCTGTTTCTGCAATCCATGAATTGCTATGCGATACGTGATGCCCTGCTATCGGATGCCGCAGATTTAGGGATTTTCTACCGGGTGGGTAAAGATGAATCGCTCCATATGGAAAACCTGGGGGAGCAATCCCTGGTCCTGGTTGCCTCTCCTTTATGTGAAGACCTGGACTTCATAAAAACATCACAGCATATCCCTGTCAGTTTTATTATTAATGAACCAGAATGCATATTTCGGCAGATTTTTGAAAGCACTTTACGAGAGCGCTGTATTACTCTTGAAAATACGATTGAACTCTGGAGTATTGAAAGCATAAAAAAATGCGTGGCAAGTAACCTCGGCGTTTCCTATTTACCCCGATTTTCTGTTGAACAGGAATTAGCGTCCGGAATATTAAAAGAATTACCTTTTACCGGTAAGCCACAGGAAATAACGGCATTATATGCTCATCATATAGACAGAACCGTTAGCCCTGCGATGAGGGTTTTCGCCGAATGTATGCATGAGTGCTTTGCATGAATATATAAAATGGTGGTCACACTACTCTGTAGTAACGCAGCCTGTGGTCGATTAAATTATTTGGATTGTTTTCCGCCAGGAAATAAAGTTTTCACTAAACCGCTCATGTAACACTTTAATAAAATTGTCAAAAACAACCAGGGTACGCATAGGCATAAGCGGTTAATGGAGGCGGAAGATATAAAACTGATAAAGAGAGTAATTCATATCCGGGAATAGATTTATCAGTTCTCTACGCTGTAAATAGGGTCGTACGGTTATATCGTGTAATTGGCTAGTGCTGCAGCCAGCTCGCTACCGATGTCCTGGGCGATAAAGAGAGGTTTTTCAGGAAAGAAAGAATGGCCATCGGTAAACTGCCACAGCCATATTCGGCCAGAATTACTATTACTCAGAGCACTGAGCGGATACTCAAGTTGCAGAGTGCGTAGAGAATCAGGCATCCCCAGGCGCTTAATTAACGCTGGTGCGGCAACGATACAGATACCAACAGGATGAATTGTCTTCACGATAAATCGATTATCAGGGACAGTAAGAAATAATAATTCGAAGCGACTACAACCACAGTAGATGTTGGTTCACGCGAGTCTATACAGGAACTAGTAAAAACAGCCTGCGATATGGCGGAAGTGAAAGGGATTATCCACACAGCAGGATTATCACCTTCTCAGGCAAAAGCGCAGGATCTCATTCGTGTTGATTTATACGGCAGTGCCGTATTGTTTGAGAAATTTGGTCAGGCTATCGCTCCCGGTGGCTCCAGCGTGGTGATGGGTTTCCAGTCCAGTCATCGCTTAGCTATGGACGTCGTGGGTCATCCTGTCTGATGATTTCCGGCTCTTTTTCGGCGGAGATTCTGGTTACTTTGATGGCTTCAGTAAAATTGGTGAAGTCTTTAGGCCTTTTGATATGGTATTTCTGGAAACTGGCGCTTACGATCAAGGCTGGAGAGATATTCATATATTCCCTGAAGACACCATTAAAGCATTCAAAGATCTTAAAGGTAAATAGTTGTTCCCGATACATAATGCAACTTTTGATTTGGCTTTCCATACTTGGGATGCACCCTTTAACAGTATCGTGGAATTAGCAAATCAGCAGAGTGTTTCGTTATCAATACCTGAGATTGGTGAGGGCATTGAATATCTTAAGCCTTCAGTTGAAAAACATTGAGGGAAAAGTAAATCCGCGGATAAATAACAGTATTACTTCCTGTAGAGCTATCACAGTTGATTGACAGCAATAATCAGCGAATCTACGGGACGATAAGCGATTTAACGTGGAAAAGTTTTGCTTCCGTGGCTCTGTGTGGTGAGGTTTACAGAATTGTCCCTGTCGACCTGCCGCTATGACTCTCAGCGTCCATCTACTGATGCACATTTATCAGGACGATCACTGAGCTGGTATTTGAACGCAGACGACGTCGTAAAGGGCTGGCGATCGAACGGTTTCCGCTTCTGCGCCAGGGACGGCGAACATGACCAGGTCGATGGGTTTCGTTATCGATGCACTGACCGCCAGTCGCAGGATAAAATGCTTGACCTGCGTGGATGATTTCACGAAAGAATGGCTGACAATTACCGCAGCATTCGGGATCTCAGGCGTACAAGTCACGCTAATTCTGGACCGCATCATGCTGTTTCGTGGCTATCCGGCGACGATAAGAATCGTTCAGGGACCGGAATTTGCCAGCTATGCACTGGATCAATAGGTCTTTGAGCATGATGTTTGCGGCTTGAGTTTCAGTATTCTCTATCGAGATAAAATATAATTGCGTTCATTTCTCCCTAACACTTCACTGGCTATATTGTAGTGGAGTTGTCAACATTGACGCTCTGTTCAGTGAGCATTTCCTGGCGTTCGCGATAACTGATGCCGTATTTACAATACCAGCGAACAGCGAAAGGATAATGTTTGCAACAGTACCTTCCTTGCAGTCTGCGTATATAATTAATAGCAATCGGAATTTTCTTATTATCGAATGATTTCGAATCATTGGAGAGTCAACCGTAATTTTTTTCGATATGTTTTTGATAAAATAAACAAGGTAGTTGAAATATTCATGTTGCAAATTCTAAAAGACACGGCGTGTTACCCGGGTGAGATCTGATGCTATATCATTAAATAAAGATAACACCTGGCCTTAATACTCAAAAAAAGACCATGGCATCCTGGTGTTTCCATCCTCATGTTGTTTGCTAAAAAAACTAACCACTATGGTTAAAAATATGAAAATAGCATGAGAAAATTTTTCTGCTAAGCATGGAGTTTATCCCGAGGGAAATGTAAATCACGCTGTCAGTGACTGAGAATTTTTCTGTAATTGACCCGAAAATGTAGTCTTTGAAAATGAAAAATCAGGCTAATATCAAAATGCTTTTTGCAGCGTATCCTATCTTTTCATTCATTGTTTAGTTACCGTTTAATATTGTTTTTTGGATGTATGATCCTTGAATTACTTTTTTATTTTTTTTAACCTTCAGTGCTATTTTTTTATTTTTATATAACTATTAGCTACTTACGGAAAATAAACCATGCTAATAACATGCCTTATTGATCACATATGGCGATCGATTTTCTGTTATTGATTGTCGAAATCTATCGAACTTAATGTTTTAAACGTTATAAACAATTATGCGTTAATGCGTTTTCTGATATATATTCCTGAAAACAAATAAGGCGGTAATACGGAAATAAGTCATGGATGATAAGGTTGTGGTAAATAGATATTTACCAGTAAATATTAGGCTGAAATTGAGGTTTCTATCTGTGATCGGTAAAGCCTGTTAATGAATTGACCTTATGGGAATTAGTTCGTTTGGCAACTTAATATCGATTATTTTTTATCGTGACTTTATCCGTACGTGCCAGTTTCAGGAATTGAATGAGTTTAATTGGGTTTTAATTAATTAATTTTCGGTGATCGTTAGCTGTAATGGCTAGATCTGCATCTTGAATGCATAACCATATTATGGGTTGTTTTTATCATTAATCCGGTCATCTGGATGGTAGTCGTTATTGTGTTTTTTTGTGCAACTTGTCTTTCAATTAAATAAAAAGGTGTCTTATATGACTTTAAAAAATAGTTTATTACCTGTTGCTGTATTAATGGCAACAATGGGTTTTAATTTTAGTGCAAATGCGGCTGCGCAAAATACTGCGAATGTCACCCTCAGTGGTATTATTTCAGCAGTAACCTGCGATATTGATGTCAACGGAATTCCTGGCGGAACAACAGTTAATACCGGCATGCATCTTACCGGTGACTTCACCTCCACCGTAAATAACGTGACAGGTACGCCGGTACCTATGGTCGTGACGCTGAAAAACTGCGGCGATAAAAACTCTACCGCTGGTACCGGGAATTTATATATCTCAGGGACAACTGCCGCGAACGGTAATAACAATATTTTTGTGGGCAATGACTCAAGCACTGGATTTATGGTTTTAAAAACCGGCGGAACCACCTCTGCGGATGCCATTAAAAATGATGGTACCGTTCCACTGGACGCTACCGGTTATATTAAAGATGAAGGCGGCGCTATTACTCCGGGTGGAGCGTCATATACCTTTAACGTTGCAATGGCTTCAACAGTTGCTGCACCGACTGCCGGTTTATATACCGCACCTGTCATTATTGCGTATGCGTCAGAGTAATTTCAGTTAATGCCCGGGAGAGCAGATACGGCGCTAAAACACCGTATCTGTTCCGGGCATATCCTGAGGATTTGGCTTATCAGTTGACAGGAACCTGGAATATGCGTTTTTTTCCTCTCCGGACAGTTTGCTGCACCGGGATCGCTTTAATGATGGCGTTATGGTCTGTATTTTCCGTTGCAGGCGTCTCACTTACTGCCACTCGTCTCATTGTTTCAGGCGTAAACGGAACTCAGGAAGCGGGCAGCAGTATCGGTGTGCGCAGTGACGAAAATTCAACGTCCCCTTTTTTGGTCAAAGCCCAGATATTCCGGGATATTGACGGTCATGATACGTCCGTACCTTTTGTATTGTCACCGGCACTTTTCCGGTTAGAGCCAGGAAGTACGAACCAGCTGCGGGTAATAAAAAAGGGCAACATACTTCCTCAGAACAAAGAGTCTCTTTTTTATCTGCGTGTGGCAGCTCTGCCTGCATCGCAATCTTCCCAAATGGAGTTTTCGGCACCCGAAGGCGTTCTGAATGTGGCTACCGGTAATATTATCAAGCTGTTTTACCGTCCTTACGGATTACCGGTTACACAAAAAGAAGCCATGGGGCAACTGCGGTTTTCTGCGGCGGGCAATCGGCTGAAAGTGACGAATCCGACTCCGTATTATATCACCCTCAGCAACCTGAAAGTGAACGGTAAGCCGGTCAATATCCGCGGGCAGCGGGAGCAAAATATGATTGCACCTTACGGTGAGACGTTTTTTGCGGATGCGCCGCTCAGGGGAGAAGTTCACTGGCAGGCTATCAATGATTACGGTGGACTGGAAGGTTTTCATGGAAAAATACAATAATTACCACCGGGTTTTTATCAGCATATATCTGCTCTCCTGCAGTATTCAGGCCACCGCAGAGACCCCGGTGGGGACGGCACAGACAACACAGTTTATTGCCACCATTACCGACGGCAGTTGCAGCCTGCATTATAACAGTGAGCCTGTTCTGACATTCAGGCCGCGGATTGCCGCAGATTTCTCGCCCGGAAAGGCCGTGGAAATCCAGCCGGTTTCGGCCGTCGTGACCTGTAATTATGCGGTTACTCCTCAGGTGATGATATCCGGGACAACGCCCTACGCGTCAAATAATCTGATTTTTCTTGATAATGACAGTAAATGGCCGGGCGGAACCAACGGGGTCGGTTTTATGATACAGCCCGCCACTTCGGTTGCCGAACGTGATACGTCACCATCGCTGAATAATTTTTATGCTGAAGGTCTTGCAGGCAAAGCGATTGCGAATGGAGATACGATGTCGTTGATTCCGTTAAATGACAGCAATGACTTTACTGTAAATCAGGTGTTATGGGTTGGATTGGTCGGTCTGACAGACAGCAGCAACACTATCCCCGGCACTTTTCAGGCAACGTTAACCATCACGGGGATTATCCCGTAATTCAGAGAGAGTCAGAATGAGGCTTTCAGATTTATGTCATCCGTTATCCTTGCGTGATGCCGGAACATTTCTGTTTTGTTTGTTTGCAGTCTGCGGCTTAAATACTGTTGCAAAAGCGGATACTGATTCAGTAACCATTAATTTTTCAGCAACCTTTATCGCACCAACTTGCACAATGACTGTGCCTTCAACAATCGATTTCACCAGTGATGGGACCGGATTACAGTCTACCGGATTAGTAGGTGATGGCGTGACCTATCCGGGTGGATTAACTATTTCTTTTAATGAGTGTAGTAATCAAAGTTTTACAACAGCGCTGCCGAAAATAATGGTTAAAGGAAGAACGATACAATTAGGGGGCGCTGATTACTATTTTGCAGATCAACCTAATCCTTCAGGTGAATATACCGCAAATGGTTATGGCCTGAAGTTATCGGTCAGTGGTCAACCTTTATTTGCAGATAATGCCAATATTGCAGTGGTTGGAGGTTCGCAGGGAGGTGGGGTTATTCAGGCGAAACCGGGGAATACTATTTCTTCACTGAATGGTACCTCATTAAATATAACTGCTCAGTTATCATGCGGCAGTTATTCACCTTGCAGCAGTGCACCGGATCATGAAGTAGGTTCGTTTAAATCTACTGTTACTTTTCAATTAGCTTATGATTGAACATGAAAAGAATATATATGCGACACCTCTCCGGATTAACGGTTCTGTTTTATATTGCTTTACTTTGTCTTCCTCTATCAATTCAGGCTGCTGAAGGACTGAGATTACCTCAGACAAGAGTAATTTTTACTGAGGGAGAAAAAAGTACAACGGCAGGGATCCAGAATTTAAGTGACAAACTGTATTTAGTCAAAGCGGAAGTATTGAATAGCACCGATCAGAATAAACAGGATAAGAATAGTGTTCCGTTTTTGGTTATACCGCCTTTGTTCAGATTAGAACCACAAAGTCAGTACAGGGTGCGTATTTTATCTCAGGGGACAACAAACCTGCCGGATGATCGTGAATCGGTATTTTATCTGAGTTTTTTGGCTATACCTTCAACAACCCCTTCCGGGAAATCGGATGAATCAGCGGTAACAGCCCAGGTTTCAGTGGGTATACAGACTCTGATTAAGCTGTTTTACCGCCCGACTAAATTAGCAATGACTGCCCACGAGGCACAAAATAAACTCGTATTTCAGACTTATAAAGATACTGTGGTGATGGAAAACCCGACACCGTATTACCTGACTTTAAATACGCTGAATCTCAAAGGTAAAAATATTGAGTTGGAGAAATTGGGTGCAATGATAGCCCCGTTTTCAAAGAAAACATATCATGTTAACGGAAAGAGTGAAGAAGCAAAATATACCGTTATTAACGATTATGGAGCAGTGAGCAAAACTTACTTACAATCTATTTCCTCTATGAAGGAAATACCATGAAAATTACTGTGAACAGGAAAGACAGTCATTCTTGGGTGCTACAGTATATAGCGGGCAAGAGCCTATATTTTTTTTCCGGAGTATTATTGATTTTGGTAAGCCTGCAAACGTGGGCCGGAAATATAAATGAACGAAATGGTATCACTCTGCAATCTACACGTATTATTTATACTGAAAAAGAGCGCAAAGGTGTAACGTTTGAGGTAACAAATGATACGCGAACTGTGTATTTATTGCAGTCACGTATTGATACATGGCTCTCTGAGTTGTCAGATCCCGTTGATATTACAGAGACAGATACAACATTGTCATCCCCTTTTGTTGTGCTTCCGCCTTTGGAGCGCTTAGGCGGTGGAGAAAAAATCACCTTACGTATCCTCAGGATTCGGAATACGTTACCAACGGATCGTGAGTCTGTTTTTGCGCTTCAAATTAAAGCAATACCGGCTCAAAGTAAATCCGAGGTAAACCATAAAAAAGGACAGGCTAATATTATCTTGGCATTACAAAATACCTTAAAGCTATTTTATCGTCCGGAAGGATTGCCGGTATATAACGCCCGGGATATTGCAGAGTCATTACAATTCCAACGCCAGGGAACTCAGCTTGTGGTTATTAATCCGACGTCTTTTTATGCCACGTTTGATTCATTGTCAGTGGGTGGAAAAGCCATTGAGGATAAAGAATTATTCCGGATGGTTCCGCCTTTCGGACAACAATTATACGCTTTGCCGGATACAGCCTCCTCTGATGAAGTGCGCTGGCAATTGCTTGATGATTATGGTGTGCCGACTGAGCCCATGACCCGGGCTTTGAATAATGAAAAACAATAATTAAAAGATCACATTGCAGAGGATATATCAGGTATGGCCAAGTTTAATTATGCGGCGCTTATTCACCGCCGGTCCGATAACAATATTTTTATTTATCATCCGTTAGTGATTGCTCTGTGTTTAGGGGGATATTCTTCAGCCTGGGCTGAGGATTATTTTGATCCCGCTTTTCTGGGAGAAAATACACAGGTAGATCTATCTGCATTTGCTAATCCGGGTGGTGTGGCTGAAGGGGAATATACTGTTACTGTTTTCATGAATCAGCAGAGTGTCGGAGAAATGGCGCTTAATTTTCAGAAAAATGCTCAGGGGCAGATCGTACCTTTACTGACATTGTCTCAGTTAGAGCAATGGGGGATTGATGTTAATCATGTTCCGGAACTCAAAAATCTGTCACCACAAACAGTAATAGAGAATTTGGCTGAATATATTCCTCAGGCCGTCACTAAGCTGAATTTAGCGCGTTTACGCCTCGATATCAGTGTTCCGCAAATTTCAATGCAACAATCGTATGGTAATTGGGCTACACCTGATTTATGGGAAGAGGGTATTCCGGCACTGCTGGCAAACTATAATATCAGTGCAGGCCGGACAACAAGTACCTCAGGGCAACAAAAAACGACTAATGATAACGTATTTGCCTCATTCCGTATGGGGGCCAATGCCGGTCCGTGGCGGCTGCGTAGCACGATGACACACTCACATGCTAATAACAGCGGCGGGAATAATACCTCTTATAGCCATTCACAGACCCAGTTCTCAAATACCTATTTATCTCGTGATATCAAAGGGCTACGTTCAACTCTTTTAGCGGGCGAAAGCAGTACGGGCAGTGAGATTATTGACGGAATACCTTTTAAAGGCATAAAACTCAGTTCCGACGAACAGATGCTGCCGAATCAGCTGCGGGGGTTTGCCCCGGTTATCAGCGGTATTGCCAACAGCAATGCCCGTATCACCGTCCGGCAGAACGGAAATATTGTCTACGAGACGTATGTGGCGCCCGGGCCTTTCTCCATTAATGATATTCAGCAGTCCGGAATGTCGGGTGACTATGATGTCACCGTGACAGAAGCGGATGGGACTACTCGCCAGTTTATTGTGCCTTATTCCTCCTTACCGATGATGTTGCGTCCCGGCGGATGGAAATATGAGCTGACCGGCGGACGTTATAACGGCAGCTATACCAGCAAATCACGGGATGCAGATTTTATACTACTCACTGGGGTTTATGGGTTGCCCAAAAATATCACGGTATACGGGGGAACATTATTATCCCGGGATTATCATGCTGCCAGTGGAGGCATGGGAGTATCGCTGGGTGATATTGGCGCAATGTCTGCGGATATCACTCACTCGTCCTCTCAGTTTGAACACGGAAATACACAGACGGGACAATCTTACCGGTTACGCTATTCAAAAAGTATGTTATCAACCGGAACATCAGTCGATTTAACAGCATTGCGGTACTCAACGGAACATTATTATAGTTTCAATGAATTTAACAGTGAGGGATATAAGTTAAGTGATGGTGTGAGTCCATGGTCGATACAGCGCCGGCGCAGTAGTTTTCAGACTCAGCTCAGCCAGCAAATGGGGGACTGGGGTTCACTGAGTTTCCGTGCCAGCCAGGATGATTACTGGGGCAGCGATCGGACACTGACAGGATTGGCATTAGGTTACAGTAATAATGTCAGGGGCATTAATTATGGCATTCATTATAACATTGACCGGGTGAAGAGCGATTCAGGGGAATGGCCTGAAAACCGCCAGCTCTCTGTCAGCGTTAACATTCCGTTCAGCCTATTCGGCCCTTCGCCTGCACTGCAATCTGTCTATGCCACGAGTTCAGTTAATCATGATAATCATGGGCGAACACAGAATCAGGCAGGACTGAATGGTTATTTACCTGACAGCGGTGTGAACTACAACTTGTCTCAAAGTTGGGGTAATCAAGGACAGGCAGCAAACAGTAACCTGAATGCAGGATACCAGGGCAGTAAAGGTACATTAAGTGCAGGCTACAGTTACAGTGATGACTCCCGCAGCATAAATATGAATGCCGGTGGGGGGCTGGTTATTCATTCAGAGGGCATTACATTGTCCCGGACTCTTGGCGACCCGATCGCGCTTATCAGTGCGCCTGATGCTCCGGGAGTACGTGTTATGAACGGAAATACATTCACAGACTGGCGCGGATACGCAATTGCTCCTTATCTTTCGGCGTATACCAAAAACAGTGTTGGACTTGATCCGGGAACCTTACCTGATGATGTGGAATTAGTTCAGTCGAATATCAATGTGTATCCGACGAAGGGAGCCGTGGTTAAGGCAACATTCGCCACTCGCGTTGGTTATCAAGTTCTGATGACCCTCAAACAGAATAAAACGGCCGTTCCTTTTGGTGCTGTAGCATCGTTAATGAGTGAAAAATCAAATCAGGAAAACAGTTCTATTGTGGGCGACGGTGGCCAGGTTTATATGGCAGGGTTGCCTGAGTCGGGAAGGGTTTTGGTTAAATGGGGGCAGGATTCCTCACAGCATTGCACTGCCTCATTTAATATCGGCAAATTAAAACTCAGTCCGGATATGGGGATTCGTCAGGTGACTTTACAGTGTTTATCCCGGAGCCAGACCGGAGTGACGAGTGAACCTGCGGCAATCAAACCGTTGTTAATAAATGAACCTGTAGCTGCGACAACGGAAATGCCATTAACACCGCCTGTAACGCCAAAGAGGCTGTTAGCTGAGAAGCAGGATACCCCGTAATATGCTGAAAAGATGCTCTTACCTGTATTTCAGTTGGTTGTTAACGGGGCCGCTTATTTATTCAGTGATGGTATCCGCCAAGCCGCCTGAGTTGAAAGAAAGAAATACTCCGGTATTTTCTCCGGCAGAAATACCGCCATGGGCGCTGTATCAGGCGGGTGTTGCTTATATTAATGGCGAAGGAGTTAAACAAAATATTGAATTGGGGCGTTACTGGATACATCAGGCGGCACTACAGGGGGTTCCGCTGGCTCAGTATAACCTGGGGGTCATGTTTTATGATGGTATCGGCGGAGAACAAAATCCGGGGTGCGCGCTGTGGTGGTTACAGCGGGCACACAGCCAGCAGCATGATGGCGATGTGAAATTAATGGCCGAACAAGCCTTATCGGCCCTCGAATCTGAAGCCCGGCCGCAGCCTGAAATTTATCAGGTACCCTTTTTATCAGACTGTGACCGTTTACCCGCAGTATACGGCGCTGACACAAGCGTGGCAGAAGAGGTTGCGGATACAGGTGCTGTATCGCGTACAGAAAAATTCAGGCAGCAATGGAATTCGGCGGCGTATTCTCTGATAAAGCAGTTCAGGAATGTTATCGCTGCGTTTAAAGCAAAAAAGCAGTCTTCCGGTTCTGCCGGTGCCGTAATACAGGCATCGCTTTCTGTTGATGAGCAGGGAGAGCTGCCGGCCACTTTGCAGGAGCCACCGTTAAAGGAAAAGGTCTCGCAGGAAATCAGTTCTCATCAGGAACACATTACCGGAGGAAGCCTGAGTACGGCACCGGATAAGCAATCCGGAAAAAATAGGGGAACGGCGCCCGGGAAAAATACGGGTTCAGCCGGGGATCTGCGCACAGCATCAAAGGATCATTATACAGTACAGCTTGCAAGTGCAGCGACTCCCGGGGGGTTATATATCAGTGCAAAGAATGCCCTTCTTAAAAATTATCTTGTGTATAAAACAGTTCGTCATAACCAGCCGTGGTATGTGTTAGTGGCCGGAGAATACCCGACAAAGTTTGCCGCACGTCAGGCTATAAATGAGTTACCGGTAATTTTCCGGAAAAATACCCCATGGATACGCTCTCTCGGGCAAGTACAGTCAGAATTAATTCTCTGACCAGCGCGGCTATTTGTAGTAAATACGTTTTATTATTTGTTTTCAGCATTATTAATGACAGGATTAAGGATAATGAGAAAATTCACCCTATCCCTTTTTATATCAATATTCAGCCGTACTACACGACACCGGTTATTTGCAGGCGTATTACCGGGAGCGGCATTCTTTTTGTCTTCACCGGTCTTCGCTACTGATTATATTGTTTTCCCCGGCAGTATGATGAATCTGACGACCATAAACGGAACACTCAGCGGGGGAGCGGGGACAACTGTCACATATTCAACATATTCTTTACGGATGTCAGGAGGAGGGTTAACAACGTCTGGTCCCAGTAGTGCGGTATGCCAGACGCCTGCGACCGTAAATGGATATACGGGAACCGCGGCTGTGAGTGGACGAAATGATATTGTTGTCGGAGTAACTGGAACCAGCTCCGGTGCAAAAGTTAATATAGGTACATCTACAACAGACGTTAACAATAAAAAAAATATTTACTCAATTAACGGTGTTTGGGACAGCCAGGGTAAATTAAGCTCTTCTTCTGCATCAGCTGCAAGTATTGCAAGTAATTGTCTCTATCCGGCAGGAGCACCCACGAGCGGGAACATATATTATGGTGGCGCTGCAAACTCTGCTATCGGAAACGTACCGGCGACATTAAACTTAACCCTTTGGGCCTATATCAGCCCAAACGTTCCTTACGGAACATATAATTTAACGCAACTATTTTTTAATCAGGGGACATCAATAGGTACTGAAGCTATCATAGCCGGTAAGCAAATTATTTATACAGGCGACAGGCTGATTGTTCAGGCCCCGCCTTGTACAATCAGTGCCGGAAATAACGCTGTTGTTTTTGATAACTTATCGACTTCCCAGGCTGTTTCAGCATCCGTGTCTGATGCATTATCCATTAATTGTGCTGGCAGCTCCGTAACTGCCCGCGCCTATATCCGTGCGACGGGGATAACAGGAGCAGCCACGACGGACGGATACGGACTCGGTTTAATCAATAATGAAACCAATAAATCAAATATCGATGGAACAGGGATTGTCGTGCGTGGCGAGCTCGGAAGCTCACCCTCAAAGAATTGCTCAGCGGGCAATCCCTCGAGTTCTGTTCTGTTTAACCCATCATCACAATTGCCCGGATACACGGTCA
The DNA here is from genome assembly GCF_024807845.1 of Klebsiella sp. BIGb0407. GTDB lineage: Bacteria > Pseudomonadota > Gammaproteobacteria > Enterobacterales > Enterobacteriaceae > JGM124. The sequence continues at coordinate 114,690 of NZ_JANUEQ010000004.1, read as the reverse complement.
CGGCGCTTTCGGGTACATCCACCAGTGCCAGTGTGCCAGTCCAATGGTATGCCTGCACAACAAATAATACGCTTCCGGGAAATTATTCCGGGGCAGTAACGCTGGGGGTTGTATACCGATAGCGGTGTATGGGCCTTAAATAATGAGCCTTCTTTTTTGCCATTCTTTAGGGTTTACGCCGGTATGGCTCAACCCCTCTAAGCTATACCGGCGTCAGGGATATATTGCCCGCGCGGGGAATTTCGGTTCACCGTTCAACCACCTGCCGCTGGTTTATCAGAGGGATTACCGCGAGGTAATTCCTCTGACCTCTCCACAGGATTAAATGCAACCTTCGGTTAGTCATGTCGTTCAGTTTTTCTTCATTTTTCCAGTCTGTTGCACATTCAGCTGGGGTCTGGTAACCCAGCGATAAATGTGGGCGGCACATCTTCATTTCACGGAATACATCCGTAAAATTGACGATATTTTTGGGGTTAACGACACAAATACGACACAAGGAGGAAATCAGACGGGTTTAAAGTTAGCGTAAGTAATTTATTCTAAATGGTACGCCCTACAGGGCTCGAACCTGTGACCTACGGCTTAGAAGGCCGTTGCTCTATCCAACTGAGCTAAGGGCGCATTGGGGTATGCTGGCAGCTAACAGGGCAGAGGCCTGTTAGTGCGAGGGGAATTATACGGTCAACGCCTCTGGAGTCAATTACTTTTCAATCACCTGCGCAACAATTAAGCATAAACAGGTGGAACTTGAAAGTAACCTGTCCGGAATCAGTTATTTTGTAGGTTAGGGCAGGTTGTATCCTGGGGATTTGATCTGAATACGGGCAAGTTTTAACCGCGATATTCATGCCGCAGGAACAGGCAAGCTTCTGGTTCGCAGTATTACTCTATTGTTCTCTCTTAATACCCCTATTGGATCAATGGTCTCTCATCCTGCTTAACCTTATAATCTGTGCACCTTTTTCACGTCTTAAGTTTAAGCTGGAGAATACATGGAGTTTAGCCGTAGACAGTTCTTTCGCGTTTGCGCGGGAGGCATGGCAGGAACAACTGTTGCATCTCTCGGATTTTTAACCTCTTTTTCCGCTCAGGCGGAAACCCGTCAATACAAACTCTTAAAAGCAAAAGAGACACGTAATAACTGCACTTACTGCTCGGTAGGCTGTGGCATGCTGATGTACAGCCTTGGCGATACGGCCAAAAACGTCAGAGAAAGTATCTATCATATTGAGGGCGACCCGGATCATCCCGTCAGCCGTGGCTCGTTGTGTCCGAAAGGTGCCGGGGTACTAGACTATATTAATAGTGAGACGCGCCTGCAATATCCTGAATACCGTGCGCCGGGGTCGGATAAATGGGTGCGCATCAGCTGGGACGAGGCGATTAACCGTATCGCCCGTCTTATGAAAGACGATCGCGATGCCAACTTCATTGAGAAAAATGCGCAGGGTGTGACCGTTAACCGCTGGACTACTACCGGTATGCTGTGTTCTTCAGCCGCCAGTAATGAAACCGGTATTCTGGACGGGAAGTTTACGCGTGGCTTAGGCATGGTCGCTATCGACTGCCAGGCACGACTGTGTCATGGCCCCACTGTTGCCGCTCTTGCTCCGACTTTTGGTCGTGGAGCGATGACCAATAACTGGGTCGATATTAAGAATGCCAACGTGGTGCTGATTATGGGCGGCAACGCGGCGGAAGCGCATCCTGTGGGTTTTAAATGGGTGATTGAAGCCCAGACTAAAAATGACGCCACGGTAGTGGTGGTTGATCCTCGCTTTAACCGCAGCGCCGCGGTGGCTGACCTGTATGCGCCAATTCGTGCAGGCTCGGATACTGCGTTTTTACTTGGAGTGATTCGTTATCTGATAGAGCATAACCAAGTGCAGCATGAGTATGTGCGCCATTACACCAACGCCAGCCTGCTTATCCGCGATGATTACCAATTTAATGACGGACTATTCAGCGGTTATGATGAAGAAAAACGACAGTATGATAAGTCCAGCTGGTTCTATCAGGTTGATGAAAAGGGGAATGCTTTACGTGATGAAACCCTGAATCATCCGCGCTGTGTCTGGAATTTGCTGAAAACCCACGTGGCACGCTATACGCCTGAAATGGTGAATCGCCTGTGTGGTACGTCGCTGGCCGATTTCAATCAAATTTGTGAAATTCTCGCCAGTACCAGCGTGCCGGATCGCACTGCGACTATCCTCTACGCGCTGGGATGGACGCACCATACCGCCGGAGCGCAGATTATTCGTGCCGCCGCGATGTTGCAGCTGCTGCTGGGGAATATCGGCATGATGGGCGGCGGCGTAAATGCCTTACGCGGGCACTCAAATATTCAGGGTTATACCGATCTTGGCCTGCTATCAACCAATCTGCCCGGCTATATGCCGCTGCCTTCAGAAAAACAGACCGACTATCAGGCCTATATCTCTCAAATAACCCCGCCTGCACTGGGCGTGGATGAAGTTAACTACTGGCAAAACACGCCTAAGTTTTTCGTCAGTATGATGAAAAGCTTCTGGGGTGATAATGCGACAGCAGAGAATAACTGGGGCTACAACTGGCTACCTAAATGGGATCGTCTCTATGACGTGATGACTCAGGCCCAGCTAATGCTGGAAGGTAAGATTAACGGTTATATCGTCCAGGGTTTTAACCCGCTGGCCGCCTTCCCGGATAAGAATAAATCGTCCCGTGCGCTTTCAAAACTGAAATATATGGTGGTTATCGATCCGCTGGTCACCGAGTCTTCGAACTTCTGGCAGCACCACGGTGAGATGAATGATGTTAAACCAGAGGATATTCAGACTGAAATTTTCCGTCTGCCTTCCTCGTGTTTTGCAGAGGAAAACGGCTCAATTGCTAACTCCGGGCGTTGGTTGCAGTGGCATTGGGCAGCGGCAGAACCGCCTGGCGAAGCCTTACACGACGGGAAAATTCTCGGTCGCTTATTTATGCGCCTGCGAGAGCTTTACCGGCAGGAAGGTGGGGCGAATCCGCAACCCCTGCTAAATATCAACTGGAATTACAAAGACCCGTATGACCCGCATCCGGAAGAGATTGCCCGTGAGGCCAACGGTCAGGCACTCGAAGATCTTTACGACGTTAATGGGCAGCTTATCGCTAAAAAAGGACAACAACTGAGTAGTTTTGCGCAGTTACGCGATGATGGTTCCACCAGTAGTTTCTGCTGGGTTTACTGTGGAAGCTGGACCGAGCAGGGGAACCAAATGGCCAATAACGATAACAGCGATCCTTATGGGCTTGGCTGTACGCCCGGATGGTCGTGGTCATGGCCTGCTAACCGCCGCATTCTCTACAACCGCGCTTCTGCCGATCCTGCCGGAAAACCCTGGGATGCAAAACGGGCGTTACTGCACTGGGATGGGAAAAAATGGACCGGGATGGATGTGGCCGATTACAGTCAGGCGGCACCGGGCAGTCATGTCGGGCCTTTCATTATGAATCCGGAAGGTGTTGCTCGTCTGTTCTCCATCGACAAAATGAATGACGGGCCGTTCCCGGAACACTACGAACCGATTGAGTCGCCAATAGACAACAACCCGCTGCATCCTAACGTTATTTCTAGTCCTGTGGCGCGTATTTTCCCTGATGATATGGCGAATATGGGCAAAGCAGAGGCCTTCCCGTATGTGGCGACTACCTATTCTATTACGGAGTTATTCCGCCACTGGACAAAACACGCGCTTCTCAACGCGATTGCTCAGCCAGAACAGTTCATTGAGATAAGTGAAACCCTGGCCAGCAGTAAAGGTATTGCTGCGGGTGATTCGGTGAAAGTGATGTCAAAACGTGGCTTTATCAAAGCCCGGGCAGTGGTAACGAAACGACTACAAACGCTGACGATTGACGGTAAGCGGATTGAAACCGTGGGTATTCCTTGCCACTGGGGTTTTGAGGGGGCAACACGTAAAGGTTTCCTCGCTAATACGCTGACGCCATCAGTGGGTGATGCCAATTCACAAACGCCGGAGTACAAGGCGTTTCTGGTCAACATTGAGCGAGCGTAAAGGAGGGGACTCATGTCTATGCAATCACAAGATATTATCAGGCGTTCAGCGACGAATGGGATGACGCCTCCGCCCCGGGTACGGGATTTCCGTGCTGAAGTGGCAAAACTCATCGATGTTACCACCTGCATTGGCTGCAAAGGCTGTCAGGTTGCTTGCTCCGAGTGGAACGATATCCGCGATGAAGTGGGGGGCTGTCATGGCGTTTATGACAACCCTATGGATCTCAGCGCGAAATCCTGGACGGTGATGCGATTTAGCGAAACGACGCAAAACGATAAGCTGGAGTGGCTTATCCGCAAAGATGGCTGTATGCATTGTACCGATCCCGGCTGCCTTGCGGCTTGTCCGTCAGCAGGCGCGATTATTCAATATGCTAACGGGATTGTCGATTTTCAGTCTGAGCAGTGTATTGGTTGCGGATATTGCATCGCGGGCTGTCCGTTTAATATCCCGAGGCTGAATCCTGACGATAACCGTGTATACAAATGCACTCTCTGTGTTGACCGGGTCAGCGTCGGCCAAGAACCCGCCTGCGTGAAAACCTGCCCGACCGGTGCCATTCAGTTTGGGACTAAAAAAGAGATGCTGAATGTAGCGGAAAGTCGCGTGGCACAGCTTCAAAAACGCGGTTATACCCACGCCGGTGTTTACAATCCGCAGGGCGTCGGTGGAACGCATGTGATGTATGTACTCCATCATGCGGACCAGCCAGAGCTTTATCATCATCTCCCCGCGGATCCGAAGCTCGCCACACCCGTTGATTTGTGGAAAGGCATTCTCAAACCGCTTTCCGCCGTTGGATTCATTGCCACCTTTGCGGCACTGATATTCCACTATGTGGGGGTAGGGCCAAATAAAGAGACGGATGATGACGAAAAGGAGGACGACCATGAGTAAAAGCAAAATGATCCTGCGCACCAAGTTTATCGACCGTGCCTGTCACTGGACTGTGGTTATCTGTTTCTTTTTAGTCGCGCTTTCCGGTATCGCGTTATTTTTCCCTACGCTGCAATGGCTGACCGAGACATTTGGTACCCCACAAATGGGAAGAATTCTCCATCCCTTCTTCGGGGTGCTGATCTTCATCTTACTGGTGTTTATGTTTATGCGTTTTGTTCATTACAATATTCCGGATAAACAGGATCTTCCCTGGATTAAAGGGATTGTCGAAGTGCTTAAGGGCAATGAACATAAAGTCGCGGATGTGGGCAAATACAACGCAGGCCAGAAAATGATGTTCTGGAGCATCATGAGCCTGATTTTTGTCTTGCTGGTGACCGGCATTATTATCTGGCGACCTTACTTTGCCGATTACTTCTCGATTACTTTTGTTCGCTGGAGTCTTCTAATCCACGCGACGGTGGCTATCGTGATTATTCATGCCATTCTGATCCATATCTATATGGCCTTCTGGGTGAAAGGCTCAATTAAAGGCATGATTGAGGGTAAAGTCAGTCGGCGCTGGGCGAAGAAACACCATCCTCGCTGGTATCGTGAAGTTGAGGCGACTGAAGAAGAGACTAAAAAATAACAATAATGCGGCCGCTTCTCAGCAGTGGCCGCATCACCTGCGCAACAATTGAGCATAAATCCAGATCAGAACCTGACAGCAGCGCGCGAGTCTGACAAAATAGCGGGCATCCCCCTTTCTTGTAGATTACAGACGGAATTTTCTCTCGATGGTAGCGAAGATTATTGATGGTAAAACGATTGCGCAGCAAGTACGCCACGAAGTTGCCGAAAAGGTAAAGGTACGTGTTGCGGCAGGGAAACGTGCTCCGGGTCTGGCAGTGATTTTAGTGGGGGCGAATCCGGCTTCACAGATTTATGTCGCCAGTAAACGTAAAGCCTGCGAAGAGGTAGGTTTTATTTCACGTTCATATGACTTACCTGCGACGACCAGTGAAGCTGAACTACTGACATTGATTGATACCCTGAATGCGGATCAGGCAATTGACGGTATTCTGGTGCAGCTGCCGTTACCTGCCGGTATTGATAATGTGAAGGTTCTGGAACGTATTAATCCGGATAAAGACGTTGATGGATTCCATCCTTACAACGTAGGTCGTTTATGTCAGCGTGCACCACGCCTGCGCCCTTGTACTCCGCGCGGCATTGTTACTCTGCTTGAGCGTTATAATATCGATACCCGTGGTTTAAACGCTGTAGTGATTGGCGCTTCGAATATAGTCGGCCGTCCGATGAGTATGGAGTTGCTGCTGGCGGGTTGTACCACGACTGTCACACATCGCTTTACCAAAAATCTGCGTCATCATGTTGAGAACGCCGATCTGTTGATTGTTGCAGTAGGTAAACCAGGTTTTATTCCTGGTGAGTGGATAAAAGAAGGCGCCATTGTAATGGACGTCGGAATCAACCGTCTGGAAAATGGCAAAGTAGTTGGTGATGTTAATTATGCCGAAGCGGAAGCCAGAGCATCATTTATTACTCCAGTTCCAGGTGGTGTGGGGCCGATGACGGTTGCGACGCTTATAGAAAATACCTTGCAGGCATGCGAGGAATATCATGATGTTGATGGAGAGCTCTGATGGCTATCTTCGAGTTAGGTAAACACCCTCACGTAGAACTCTGCGATTTACTCAAGCTTGAAGGCTGGAGTGAAAGCGGTGCACAGGCAAAGGCAATGATTGCTGAAGGTCTGGTAAAAGTGGATGGTGTAGTAGAAACCCGTAAACGCTGTAAAATTGTTGCGGGTCAGACGGTCACTTTTGCCAGCCTGAGCATCACTGTTCAGGCTTGACAAGAGTCGTCAGGTGGATAGTTTAACGACTATCCGCCTTTCTCTCAGAGTAAAGATCCACGCTGATGTGTCACTTTCCCCTCCGGGTCAGAAGGGGAGGCGGGATTTAGCGATGAAATTCGCCAGCTGATTCCGGCTGGTATTGCAGTTCCAGTACTTCCAGATGGGTTTTATTACCATTAGGCAAGTCCCAGTTAATCGTGTCACCCACTCGCAGTCCCAGTAAGGCTGCTCCTACTGGAGCCATAACGGACAGTTGCTTATCGCTGTCGGTGAGGTTAGCCGGATAAACCAGGGTGCGCACAAACTCTTCTTGGGATGTGAGATCGCGGAATTTTACGCGACTGTTCATCGATACCACATTGGCAGGCATATCTCCCGGGCTGCACATCTCAGCGCGATCCAATTCTGCATTCAGCATTTCTGCCACTGGAGTTTTAGCATACTGTGGTTTTTCCAGCAGACTATCGAGACGTTCGGCATCGAGTTCGTTAATAATGATGGCAGGTCTGGACATAATTTTCCCCGTGTAAAAAACGCTCACTTATCTAATGAAAACGTTATAAAGAAAAACCCTCACCGGAATCGATGAGGGTCAGCTCTGTTAAGATGATACTGAGCTTAGCGCACAGTTGGAAGTCTGGTAAGTCACATTTATCCCAGTTACTGCGTAAAGATGACTTAAAACGTCAGTTTAAGGCGATATTATGCTTCAATAACCTGAAGCATCAAGACGAAAACTGTTGCTGCAGTTGCCCTGGAACTTCTGAGGGGCAAAGGAAGTGCTGTGTAAGGGCTGGTTTATTTTATCTGCTCGCAGTGCTATATGAATATCGGTCAGATAAGCAGGATTACCGTGGCAGTTTAATTTAATGGCTTGCACGGCATTATCGCCCCAGCTTTCTTTTACTGCACGATTAAATTCCTCTCTGGTGACGATTTTTCCGTAATGTTGCTGGATAAAATGTCCCAACTTTTGTTGTTTGACCTCATTACTTAAGCGCACCATAGTATCGAAATAATCGTTTGGGTTGAAACCAAAACAGGAGGCATGCTTGGCATATTCATATCTATCAAGACATGAATCCCCTCCAGCAGCAGGCATCACGTCAGCGAGTCTGGAAGCAACTTCAAGTGATATCCCGGTTAAAGGCGCATTGCATTTATTAGATGGATTAACTTCTGGCATATCTGGCAGTGGGCGTGTAGCACAGCCATAGAGTATCCAGCGTTTTTCATCAACTCCCCGGGCGGCAATCGATTCTGGCAAGCTTGGCCATAGTCCATGAACCGTGATATATGAACCTTTATCGGCGGTTTTTTTCTGATTTTTACAGTATTTCGATTCTTTTTTATAGCTGTCATGCTGCTGGTGGCAGAAGCCTGTTCGCCAGGATAAGGCCAGCGTATAATGGCTGAAATCTGAATATTTTCCGGCTTCAAGTGCTTCAGCCTGCGCAGGTTTGCTGATAAAAAAGAGAAGAATAAGTAATAGTGCATAACGTCCGCGAATGTTTATCATTTATCTTTATCCATAAAAATAGTACTGCTATTTAAGCATGAAATTATCAATTGCTGGCAGTAACTCAGAGACTTATTTAGGTAATATTCATTTTTGATATTTATTTTCTTTTTAATGACTGATTTATTTGTACAATTATATTTTATGTACGAAGATATAACGTGCTAAAAAATAAAAACAACTATGAGTATAGGTAAAGAATGGCTTTGTGTTGCCATTATTTTCTTTTTGTTACCAAGTGTTTCGTTTCCGGGACGGGATTACTCTGATAAGTGATTACGACTGATGAGTGCGTTAACTGCCAGCGAGGGTGATAAGGATTATTTATCTTTTTACTTGTCACTGTTAATTAGCGGCAGTATTGGCGTAAATTTAGCAACATAATGCATTAAATGTTTTATTTATCATTTTGTTAGGTTTTTTGATGGGCAATTATCTTATCAGCATATAATATGCGGCAATCACTGCAAATGAGGGTTCTGACAACCATCATTATCCTACCCGCTTGATCTCCTCTCACAGATAAAAGCATTACTTTTCAGGATGTTTTTTTGATATCAGGCTGCACTGTGGGTTTTTATTACGATATAATTTACTCAAGATTAAGTTTGCTATTTATACGGTAATAACGACGTGACACATATGCATCGACTTCCCTTAGCGCTGACTTTAGTGTCATCGCTGATGATTGTGACCCCAGAAAGCCAGGCTGCAAAGAAGGGCTTGTTTACGGGTGTCTGGGATAAATTTTCCGCTGAAGTCTCTGAGACTTGGAAAAATCCACAGCACTATGATCTCTACGTGCCGGCTATTACCTGGCATGCGCGTTTTGCTTACAGCAAAGAGAAAACTGACGGCTACAATGAACGTCCATGGGGTGCAGGGTTCGGGCAGTCTCGCTGGGATGATAAAGGTAACTGGCATGGTCTTTATCTTATGGCTTTCAAAGACTCATTTAATAAATGGGAGCCTATCGGGGGCTATGGCTGGGAGAAAACCTGGCGACCACTGTCAGACGAAAATTTCCATCTCGGACTTGGGTATACGGCGGGCTTTACTGCGCGTGACAACTGGAAATATATCCCTGTTCCACTGGTATTACCCCTGGCTTCTGTCGGCTATGGCCCGGCAATCTTCCAGATGACCTATATCCCCGGAACTTACAACAACGGTAATGTCTACTTTGCCTGGATGCGTTTTCAGTTCTAAATGTGATTGAGGTTTGATTTCTCTACAGATAAGTGGATTTTCCATAACCCTTTAAATACAATGGTTAATGCTGACTGTGACAAAAAATTAGAGATTTTTATCACTTTTTAGCAATTATTGGCTGGACAAAGCCTACTACAATTGTTGTACTTAAGCAGGACACAGCATTTGTGTCGTTTTTTAATGTAAAGGTAATTTTGATGTCTAAGATTAAAGGTAACGTTAAGTGGTTCAATGAATCCAAAGGTTTTGGCTTCATCACTCCGGAAGATGGCAGCAAAGACGTATTCGTACACTTCTCTGCAATCCAGAGCAATGGTTTCAAAACCCTGGCTGAAGGCCAGCGCGTTGAGTTTGAAATCACTAACGGTGCCAAAGGCCCTTCTGCTGCAAACGTAATGGCTATCTAAGCTACTACCAGTAGAATATAAAAACCCGCTAAGGCGGGTTTTTTTTCGCGCTAATTTAATGATTATCCAGTTACTGATGCGTCGTCACCGAACTGACCAGCCAGAAAGCAAAGGCCGTCATAAGAAATGAACCTGCAAGGTTTAGCAGGATATTTACCCCCGCCCATGCCAGACGTCCTTCCTGCATTAAAACGACAACTTCATATGAAAAAGTGGAGAAGGTTGTCAGCCCGCCACAAAATCCGGTAGTAATGAGTATCTTCCATATCGGGTCAAGATGACTAAAACGGGTGAAAAGCGCAAATGCCAGACCAATAATTAATGCGCCCACCAGGTTAGCAATCAAGGTGCCCATGGGAATAGCCAAATTTGTTGAGTTAAATTTAGCACTCAATAACCAGCGAGCAACGCTGCCAATACCCCCACCGATAAATACTGCACAAGCCATCTGTATCACAAGCTATCCTTTCTGATAACATTTTCAAAGAGTGTAAGCGCCAAATCTTTTTTTTGCTAATGAGTCGACTCAAATCATGCCCATTGGGTTTTTGGAGAGTATATGAAAGTTGCAGTAGGGCAGTTTGCGGTCGGTCCTCGCTGGCAAGACAATGTCAGTGTCTGTACCGATCTGATGGCACAGGCAGCAGAAGCTGGTGCTTCATTACTGGTATTGCCTGAAGCGGTACTGGCACGTCAGGATGATATGCCTGATTTATCCGTTCAATCAGCTCAGCCACTGGATGGCGCTTATGTTACTCAACTATGCGAGGCCAGCCGCCATAATAACCTGACGACGGTTCTGACGCTGCATACACCAACTACTCCGGGAAGGGCCGCCAACACTCTGATTGCGGTGCGGGCAGGTGAGGTGATTATAAAATATCACAAGATACACCTTTATGATGCTTTCAATGTTCAGGAGTCCCGCCTGGTTGATGCAGGAGATGATATTGCGCCGATTATCACTGTGGAAGGTATGAGTATCGGGCTGATGACGTGTTATGACCTTCGTTTTCCGGATCAGGCATTAGCGCTGGCTTTACAAGGCGCTGAAGTCCTGGCTCTGCCTGCGGCCTGGTTAAGGGGGCCGCATAAAGAAAAACACTGGGAAACCTTACTGACTGCACGCGCTCTGGATACGACTTGCTATGTTGTTGCATCAGGTGAGTGTGGAAATAAGAACATTGGCCAGAGCCGTGTGATTGACCCGTTAGGCGTGACCATCTCGGCTGGTGCTGAGTCTCCGGCATTGATTTTTGCCACTCTGGACAGGCAGCGGCTAGTTAAGGTTCGCGAGATGTTACCGGTGCTGAAGAACCGTCGTTTTGCCGCACCTCAACTGGTGAATCAGGTATCAGATAAAGACGATTAATTTTGTTACAGATTAAAATTGTGTCGTGATACAGGATAACGGTTAATAAAGAGCGTTCCTGTCAGCCGTTATTGCGGCGTGTTTCTTAAAAGAAGGTAAGTATGGGTGAGATTAGTATTACCAAGTTGCTGGTGGTCGGTGTGCTGATTGTATTGTTGTTTGGAACCAAAAAATTACGGACTCTGGGAAGCGATCTCGGTTCGGCTCTTAAAGGTTTTAAAAAAGCGATGGCTGAAGATGAAGCCGTAAAACCTTCTGATACTCGCGCAGACACACCTGCCGGACAAATTGATAACAAACATTGATTTTGTCGGATAAAAAAAACGGCTCAACAGATATTGAGCCGTTTTTTAACAGTACCAGCCAGAAGCCATAACCTGATTATTTAACTTCCATACCCTTAGCCTGCAAATCTGCATGGTAAGAAGAACGCACAAACGGACCACAGGCCGCATGTGTGAAGCCCATCGCCATTGCTTCTTCTTTCATTTCGTCAAACTCATCCGGGCTCACATAACGCTGTACCGGTAAGTGGTGACGGCTAGGTTGCAGATACTGGCCTAACGTCAGCATGGTGACACCATGACGGCGTAAGTCACGCATCACTTCCACTATCTCCGCATTGGTTTCGCCTAAGCCAACCATTAAACCGGATTTCGTTGGGATATGAGGGTGCGCTTCTTTAAAACGCTCCAGTAACTTCAGCGACCAGTTGTAATCAGCGCCCGGACGAACCTGGCGATAGACTCGTGGTACGTTTTCCAGGTTGTGGTTAAAGACGTCTGGTGGTGTTTCGACCAGGATATCCAGCGCTTTGTCCATACGACCACGGAAATCAGGGACCAGAGTCTCGATTTTTATCGTCGGGTTTTTAGCACGAATTTCACGAATACAGTCAGCAAAATGCTGAGCTCCGCCATCGCGCAGATCGTCACGGTCAACCGATGTGATAACCACATAACGCAGGCCCATGTCAGAGATAGTCTGTGCCAGTTTTGCCGGTTCATTGGCATCAGGTACCACTGGACGGCCGTGTGCCACATCGCAGAATGGGCAGCGACGGGTACAAATAGCACCAAGGATCATAAAGGTCGCGGTTCCGTGGTTAAAGCATTCTGCCAGGTTCGGGCAGGATGCTTCCTCACACACAGAGTGCAGGCCATTTTTACGCATGGCCGCTTTAATACCTTGAATCCGGGTTGAGTCAGAGGGAAGCTTAATTCTCATCCACTCTGGCTTTCTTAAAATCTCCTGGCGCTCTGTCACCACGTTTTTAACTGGGATCAGAGCCATTTTATCAGCGTCGCGATATTTAACGCCGCGTTCCATCACAATAGGTTTACTCATACGGTACGGGTTCCCGTTGCGGATACTTAAGTCAGGCTAATTGAATTTCAAGCAAATGTTGCAAATATCAATTATTTTTTAACGTATGCCGCGGAGTATATCATCAGCGCAAGGCAGAATCAGTAAGCCGTGACAGTAAATAGCGAAAGAATTGTAAATGAATTGTTGTGTGCTGTCTGTGCCATGACGCAGTTTTGGGCACCTTATGACACATACTTTTTCGCCAGAAAATAATAATCATAGTAACTACGTCCCATTCTCATTTATCAGTGGGGAAGGGACGTGAATTAAGGCAGGATAGCCTGACTATAACTGGGATCAGACAGTTAAGGGATCGTCATTTTCTGAGTAGATATAGGGTGGATTATTCAGTAACGCAATCAGGTTAGCAACCAGACGAGGCTGTACTTCGGCAGGTGTAATGTTTTCCACAAAGTGACTAACTTGTGTCATTTCCATTCCGGCATAACCGCAAGGATTAATCCGTAAGAAGGGTGACAAGTCCATATTGATATTCAGGGCCAGACCGTGAAAAGAGCAACCCTGACGAATACGTAAACCGAGTGAGCAAATTTTGCGACCATCGACATATACCCCTGGTGCTTCTGCGCGGGGGTAGGCCGTGATAGAAAACTCTGCCAGAGTATTGACGACGGTTTGTTCCAGAACGGTAACCAGCTCTCGTACACCGAGCTTACGGCGTTTGAGATTGAGCAACAGGTAAACGACTTGCTGGCCCGGGCCATGATAAGTGACTTGCCCTCCGCGATCGCTTTGTACCACAGGAATATCGCCAGATAACAGGATATGCTCAGCCTTTCCTGCTTGTCCCTGAGTAAACACTGCCGGATGTTCTACCAGCCAAATTTCGTCAGGAGTGCTTTCCCCGCGATGATGAGTGAACTCATGCATAGCCGTGGATACAGGCTCGTAAGGCTGTAAGCCGAGATTACGGATTAGAAGGGTATCTTGAGACAAAACAGCGTCCCCGGAAAACAAAAGGTGAGGGAGTATATCAAAGCATCAGGAAAAGCAAAAATAGCCGTGTTAGCTATCCCGGCCGGAAGCCGGGATAGCAGAATTACAGTACCATGCGGACAATTTCTATTTTACCCAGCTCTTCGTACAGCGTTTCAACCTGTTCAATGTGGGTGGCATTGATGGTCACAGAGACTGAGTGATAGTTTCCTTTGCTGCTTGGTTTCACATCAGGCGTATAGTCACCCGGTGCATGGCGCTGAACAACTTCAACCACCAGGTCAACCAGCTCTGGTTGCGCAAGGCCCATCACTTTATAAGTAAAGGACGTTGGAAATTCCAGTAATTCGTTCAGTTTGGTTTTCATGGTCGCTCCCGCTACCTTAAAATAATAACTCCTGACGAAGCAGGAGTTTCTCTATTACAGAATATATGGGGCTCAATTCCGATTTTTCAAGTCGGCTGATATCAACCGAACCAGTGATGCAATGTCAGTTTAATATAGTCTATCATCCGGCCGAAGAAACCACCCTCAGGCATCTCTTGCAGGACTACTAACGGACGTTGTTCAATGATTTTGCCATCCAGCTGGAAGTTAATGGTACCGACCACCTGGTTTTTCTGCAACGGAGCATGCAGCTCAGGAGAGTTCAGGACATAACTCGCTTTCAGATCTTTCAAGCGACCACGTGGGATCGTCAGATAAATGTCTTTATCGACGCCAAGAGCTGCACGATCGTTATCACCAAACCAGACAGGTTCAGACGCAAACTCTTTGCCCGCTTTTAACGGTGAAACCGTTTCAAAGAAGCGGAAACCCCATGTCAGTAATTTCTTACTTTCAGACTCACGGCCTTTAAAGGTTCGACCGCCGAGAACTGCAGAGATCAGACGCATGTCGCCTTCGGTTGCGGAAGCGACCAGATTATAGCCTGCTGCATTAGTGTGTCCGGTTTTGATACCGTCAACTTTGAGAGTAGTATCCCAGAGCAAGCCATTGCGGTTAGTCTGACGAATATTATTGAAGGTAAATTCTTTTTCTTTATAGATAGAGTATTCGTTAGGAACATCGCGAATTAACGCCTGGCCAATTAGCGCCATATCACGCGCTGAACTGTACTGACCTTCCGCATCTAAACCATGCACGGTTTTGAAGTGCGTATTTTTCAGTCCTAATGCACCCACATAGCTGTTCATCAGACCCACAAAGGCGTCCTGGCTGCCGGCAACAAAGTCAGCCATAGCAACGCAGGCATCATTGCCGGACTGTAAATTAATACCACGAATCAGTTTATTGACAGGAACCTGCATACCTGGCTGAAGGAACATCAGCGAGGAGCCTTTAAATACCGGGTTTCCGGTAGCCCAGGCATCCTGGTTAATGGTAACTATGGAGTTTTCATCAAACTTACCGGCTTTCATTGCCTGGCCAATGACATAGCTGGTCATCATTTTGGTCAGACTGGCGGGATCACGACGGGTATCTGCATTTGACTCAGCAAGAACCTTTCCTGAGTTAGCATCAATCAGAATATAAGCTTCAGCATCAATCTGCGGGACGCCGGGGATCATTGTTTTAAGGTTTATTTCATCAGCCTGAACAGTTGCGACAGACGAAAAAGCCAGCACAGTGGTGAGCGCGATGCGCTTCACAAAAGGAATAGAGAAATCTGTAATCATGGTTAAAACAACGGCATCCGTGATGGGATTAAGAATGTGCCTCACTATAGCAAAAGCGTTTTTTGCTGGCATCTGACTTTGCTTACGAGTTTGTTAATGAAGCTTACAAACCTTTACGTAACATCAGATGCCAGTTAACGACTAGCGTGCAGGCGCGTTGGTAATGAAAGACTGTTGCTGCGCTTCTGACAACAAACGCTGCTGTAAGGCACTGGCGTCACTACGCTGACTGAATGGGCCTAATTGAACACGATAAATCGCCCCATTTTGTGAAATTGCCCCGCGAGTCGAAAATTGCTGACTCAGTTTGTTCAGCAGTTGCTGAGCACGCGCGCTGTCGCTGACCGCTCCGACTTGTACCACATACTGTCCGGTTGCTTGCGTCGGTGTCGCTTGCTGAGCAGGGGCGGCGCTGACTACAGGTGCAGGCTGTGATACGGCGGGTGCAGCTGGGGGCTCAGGTTGTTCGAGTATTCCCGCAGGCATAGGCGATGGAGCACCTAAAAAACCGCCACTTTTAATCGGGGCACCCATGCTGTCGTCGCTTTGCAAGGTACTATTACTGATAGCGCGCACGTCATTTGGTGCAACCTCTGGCGCAGAGAAAGAAGATGCACTTCCCAAGCCTGAATTTAAGTCAGGGCGCGTAGGTAAAGCATAGGTCTGCTTAGCCATGGTAGTACATGCCATGCCCGGGCCTGAGAAGGTGCCATCCGGTGCGACAATAATCGGATCGATACGAACTTTGGTATTGTTTGAAGTATTGAGGCGGTCTGCGGTTGCGCGTGATAGCGCGACGACGCGATCCCGGGTGCCATAAGGGCCTCTGTCATTAACGCGTACCACCAGCATACGACCATTTGCCATATTAGTGATACGAGCATAACTTGGGACTGGCAGCGTCGGGTGAGCAATAGTCAGCGCAGCGGGGTCAAATTCTTCACCAGAAGCCGTCAGGTTGCCATCGACCGGGCCATCATAGATAGCCGCAAATCCAGCTTCACTGTAGTTTGCCGGATTAGTCACGATTTTATACTGCTTGCCATCGCGTCGATAATCCTGGTTCAGCGACGGATTCAGTGTTTCATACCGTGGTTCCTGGCCGGTAATTTCCACAACAGGTCCATTACAGACGACCTGCGGTGGCACCTGAGTTGTCGGTTGCTGGCCATCATCATTTAACGTACATGCCGTCAGTAAGGCTGCCGCGATACAAACTCCAAGCCATTGCTTAACCATTGCGCCCCTCATCCAATTAAACGCTTTTCGATAACATTTTTCTGTGGGTATGTATCGACATCACGATACCAAACCCAGCCATAAGCACAATAAGTGCCGACCCTCCATAACTGACTAAGGGCAAAGGCACTCCAACAACAGGTAAGATACCACTAACCATGCCGATATTAACAAATACATAGACGAATAAGATAAGCATCAGGCCACCCACCATGACACGACCAAATGTGGTTTGTGCGTGGGCGGCAATAAACAGACCGCGGGCAATCAGTAAGATATAGAGCGCCAGTAGTACCAGTACTCCCAGCATACCCAGTTCTTCGGCCAGTACGGCAAAAATAAAGTCAGTATGCCGTTCGGGTAAAAATTCCAGCTGTGACTGGGTTCCGTGTAACCAGCCCTTACCGCGCAGACCGCCGGAACCGATAGCAATTTTAGACTGAATAATATGGTAGCCAGCGCCCAGAGGGTCACTTTCAGGATCAAGTAACATCATGACGCGTGATTGCTGATAGTCATGCATCAGGAAGAACCACAGCAGCGGAATAAATGCCGCGAGCAGCAGTGCCGCGATTATGATTAGCCGCCAGCTGAGGCCGGAAAGGAACAGAACAAATAATCCAGAACAGGCAACCAGAATAGAGGTTCCCAGATCCGGCTGAGCGGCAACCAGCAATGTCGGGATAAAAATAAGCACCAAGGCAATGCCGGTATTTTTTAGCGACGGCGGGCAAACATCCCGGTTAATAAAGCGAGCCACCATCAGAGGAACGGCAATTTTAGCGATCTCTGAAGGCTGAAAACGGACAATCCCCAAGTCAAGCCAGCGCTGTGCACCTTTCGAAATAGCACCAAACACATCAACCGCGATTAGCAGAATAATACAGACAATATAGAGATAGGGCGCCCAGCCTTCATAGACCCGCGGTGGAATTTGCGCCATCACTATCATGACCACAAACCCAATTGCGATTTGACCCAGTTTGCGCTCGGTCATATCCATATCCTGACCACTGGCACTCCAGATGACCAGCGCACTGAATACCAGCAGCGCCACAATCGTCGCCAGCATAGTGGGGTCGAGATGGATTTTATCCCAGATAGACTTTTTATTTGAGTTGCCGGTCATAACTATTGGTCCTCTGCGGCTGATGCGCCCGGTAATGCGGCAGGCAGTACGGTATTGTTATCCCCGAGCATTAAGTGGTCGAGAATTTGCCGCATCATTGTGCCAACCGCAGGGCCGGCTCCGCCATTTTCCAGAATAATGGTCACGGTATATTTCGGTTTATCATAAGGGGCATAACCGATCATCATTTTATGGTCACGCAAGCGTTCGGCAATCTTACTGGCGTTATAGGTTTCATTCGCTTTCAGGCCGAAGACCTGTGCAGTACCTGATTTCACCGCCGCTTTATAAGGTGCATTGGCAAAGTAGCGATGACCGGTACCGTTAGCACGGTTAGCCACGCCATACATACCATCTTTAGCAATTTCCCAGTAACCTGAGTGAATATCACCTACCGGTTCTTCCGGGGGTTGTACCCAGGGGATCTGTTTACCATTTTCAACCCGACTCATCAGCAAATGAGGAACGCGGACAATACCGTCATTAATCAGGATCATCAGCGATTTACTCATTTGGATAGGTGTGGCAGTCCAGTAACCCTGACCGATTCCGACGGGGATCGTATCGCCCTGATACCAGGGTTTCTTAAAGCGTTTCATTTTCCATTCGCGAGTCGGCATATTACCCGAACGCTCTTCGGCCAGGTCAATACCGGTGTATTCGCCATAGCCAAATTTGTTCATCCACTCACCGAGGCGATCGATACCTAAATCATAGGCAACCTGGTAGAAGAAGGTATCCGCAGACTCTTCAATAGACTTGGTGATATTCAGGCGTCCATGACCCCATTTCTTCCAGTCACGATAGCGTTTTTCTGAACCTGGAAGCTGCCACCAGCCGGGATCAAAGAGTGAAGTGTTCCGGGTAATCACCCCGGTACTTAATGCTGATACCGCAATATAAGGTTTAACGGTGGATGCAGGAGGATACACGCCCTGAGTCGCACGGTTAATCAGTGGAGTATTCGGGTCATTTAACAGACCTGAGTAATCCTTGGTGGAGATACCGTCCACGAACAGGTTTGGGTTATAGCTTGGCATTGAAACCAGCGCCAGAATGCCACCGGTGTTCGGGTCTGTCACAATAACCGAGGCGCGGCTCCCTTCCAGCAGAGTTTCAATATAACTCTGTAGTTCCAGATCCAGTGTCAGATAAATATCGTTACCTGCTACCGGAGGCACCTCTTTAAGCTGACGAATAACACGTCCCCGGTTATTCACTTCAACTTCTTCATACCCTGTCTGGCCGTGGAGAATATCTTCGTAATAGCGTTCAATGCCCAGTTTACCGATATCGCGGGTTGCCGCGTAGTTGGCCAGTTTTTCATCTTTTTTTAGGCGTTCAACGTCTTTATCGTTAATTTTGGAAACATAGCCAATCACATGGGTTAGCGCAGAGCCATAGGGGTAAAATCGCCGTTTATAGGCTTTAACCTCGACGCCCGGGTAGCGATACTGATTCACGGCAAAGCGTGCAACCTGGACTTCTGTCAGATTGTTTTTAATAGGAATTAAAGTGAAACGGTGCGAACGGGCCCGCTCTTTTTTAAAGTTAGCGATATCGTCGTCAGTAAGGTCTATTACTGAACGAAGTGATTCCAGCGTGGCCTGCACGTCATCCACTTTTTCTGGCATCATTTCAATTTGATAGATGATGCGGTTGGATGCCAGTGGCGTACCGTTCCGGTCGTAGATTATCCCGCGCGTCGGGGGAATAGGGACCAGTTTAATACGGTTCACATTCGAACGTGTCTGGTAATCATTGAAGCGGAGTATTTGCAGATGATAGAGATTGACGAGCAATACGCCCGTTAGCAATATAATAACCGAGAAGGCGACCAGAGCACGACGCACAAAAAGCGCCGACTCAGCAGAATGGTCGCGAAAAGAATTCTGTAATTTCATTTGCCGTCTGATACAACCTGCACAGAGTTACTCACGATGATAGGGGTGGTTAGTGGTGATACTCCACGCACGGTATAAACTCTCAGCCACTAACACGCGTACCAGTGGATGAGGCATCGTTAACGCAGAAAGCGACCAGCTTTGTTCAGCCATTGCTTTACAGGCCGGAGCCAGGCCTTCAGGGCCGCCTATCAATAAACTCACATCGCGGCCATCTAGCTTCCAGCGTTCCAGCTGCACGGCAAGCTGTGGCGTATCCCAGGGTTGTCCCGGAATATCCAGTGTGACAATCCGGTTTCCTTTACCTGCAGCTGCCAGCATCATCTCGCCTTCTTTTTCAAGAATACGTTTGATATCAGCATTTTTACTGCGTTTTCCTGCTGGAATTTCTACCAGTTCAAACGGCATATCTTTAGGAAAACGACGCAAATACTCGGTAAATCCGGTTTGCACCCAGTCAGGCATTTTGGTCCCAACAGCCACCAGTTGCAGCTTCACACCTTAGCTCCAGAGTTTTTCGAGTTCGTACAGTTGACGGCTCTCTTCTTGCATAACATGGACAATGACTTCACCTAAGTCGACAACGACCCAGTCAGAGGCATTAATCCCTTTCACACCCATTGGACGAAGTCCGATGTCACGTGCTGACTGAACCACATGTTCAGCAATAGACACGACATGACGGTTAGAAGTTCCCGTGCAGATGACCATGCAGTCGGTGATACTTGATTTACCTTTGACATCTATCGCGATGATGTCCTGGCCCTTAAGGTCATCGATTTTATCGATAACGAAATCCTGGAATTCTTTACCCTGCAAGAGTCCTCCCGAGAGAATGATTGTATTATTTGACCCGCTACGGCTTTACCACGCAAGACGATGGGCTATTTTGACTCTGCATTAAAGGCTTGAGTCATCATTGCGCTATATCATCCCATTGCGAGGCAGAGTTTGCATCGCCATTTTTGTAAAACAATTTCAGAATGGCAATATATTGCGGGTAGGAATTAGTGGCAGCGGAGCATAACAGTCTGAGAATACCTGTCAACATACTTCAAGTTGCCTGGGCGTTACCTTCATAGATTTTATCAAATCAAACAGTGGGTGCGCCCGTGCTCTCTTTTTTTCTCATTTTGTTTGTAAGCTGCCGGCAAAGTGTATCATTAAGAGAGTAAATTTCCTCAGGAGACAATTGATGGTTTTTACCAGCAATCATGGCGGTAATCTTCGAGAAGCTGCCGCATCTATAGGTATTGAGGCCAGTGAACTGCTCGACTTTAGTGCCAATATCAATCCGGCAGGTATGCCTGTCTCATTAAAGCAGGCGATTATCGATAACCTTTCTCTGGCGGAACGTTATCCGGACGAGGCTTATCAGGAATTACATCAAGCTCTGGCACAACATCATAACGTCCCTGCCGACTGGATACTGGCCGGAAACGGTGAGACAGAATTGATCTTTAACCTGGTGAAATATCTGGTTCCCAGGCGGGCGCTGTTACTGACGCCCGGATTTGCCGAGTATCGACGAGCGCTGGAAGCCATTGGCTGCGATATTCGCGACTATCGGTTAAGTGAAGAGCAATCGTGGCAGCCTGACGAGCAATTGCTGGCAGCACTGACGCCTGACCTGGATTGTTTATTTCTCTGTACCCCCAATAATCCGACCGGTTTAATGCCGGATGCCGCGCTGCTGATATTAATAGCTGAACGTTGTCGCGCTCTGAATATTGCCCTGATAATAGATGAAGCCTTTCTTGATTTTATGCCGCAAGAGGCGGGCTTTATTCCTCTGCTGATAAATTATCCCCGGCTGTATGTGTTACGTTCAGTAACTAAATTTTTTGCTATTCCAGGATTACGGCTAGGTTATCTGGTAAGCAGTGATATTGCGACGGTGAGCCGGATCCTCTCTCACCGTGAACCCTGGACAATTAATGCCTTTGCGGCCCTGGCCGGAGAACGGGTTTTTCATGACCGGGAATATATTGAATCCACCCATGCCTGGCTAAAAGTGGAACAAGAGCGCCTTTTCCGGCAACTCTCAGCCATAGAGGGATTGCAGGTCTGGAGACCCGCGGCAAACTATATCTTTATACGTTGTGATTCACCGGATCTGGCATTGCAACAAGAGATGCTGAAAAGAAAAATCCTTATTCGCAGCTGCGCCAACTATCCGGGGCTGGATGGCCGTTATTATCGGGTGGCAATAAAAAGTGTCGCTGATAATGACAGCTTACTGGCAGCGCTGCTCGAGGTGTTTAGCGATAAAGATCTTGCTGGCGAATAAAGTCTAAAACGGCTGCCGGAACCAGGTCATCGCAATCCAGACCTGACTCCAGACGCTGACGAATCGCGGTGGCTGAAATATCATACATCGGAGTCGGAGCCATAAATATCTTGCCTGCTGGCTGCTGGTGAAGATCATCAACCGAGTCAGTGCAGTGTTGTTCCAGCCATTGTTGTAATTCAGGGGTATCCATAGTGAGTGGGTACCCCGGGCGCTGACAAACCAGCAAGTGACAGAGTGAAAGCAGATCTTCCCAGCGATGCCAGCGGGGTAAACTAACCAGTGAGTCCTGGCCGATAATAAACGCCAGGGGTTGATTATGGCCTTTTTCCGCGCGTATTTGCTCCAGAGTTTCGACAGTCCAGGAAGGGGTGGAGCGTTCCAGTTCACGGCAGTCGAGAGTAAATAACGGGTTATCTGCAATCGCCAGTTCCACCATCTGCTTGCGCTGAATACTGCTCGCCCGGGGCTGGGGGCGATGCGGTGGAACATTATTCGGCATAATGATCACCTGATGCAACGAGACTTCTTTTGCCAGGGCGGTAACCGGAAAAAGGTGACCGTAATGAATAGGATCAAAGGTTCCGCCATAGATAGCCTGCAACATCGCAGGAGTCTCAGTCATGAATAAACGCCTCAGGAAGGGCCTTGTTGCAGATAAGCAGCGAAATCTCTTCCAGTTCATCCCAGACTGACTGACCATAATCTTGTTTAAGAGTCAGTTCTATCCGCGCTAATAAACGAACCCCTTGATACAGCTGGGGTAAGGTCAGACGATTGAGTGCTTCGGTTAATATTGGGCGACGATTCTGCCATACCCGTTGCTTATCGAATAACGTCCGCAGCGGAATAGAGGCCATCTGGCGTTTGAGTTGAACCAGCTGGAGCAATTCACGTTGCAGAGTGCGTAACAGAATAACCGGTTCGCTAGCCTCAAGGCGGAGCTGACGCAGAATATGTAGGGTACGCTTACTCTTTCCTGCCAGCAGGGCATCAATCCAGTGGAAAGGACTAAAGTGAGCGGCATCACTCACCGCTTGTTCTACGCGGGGCAGTGTCAGCTTACCATCAGGCCAAATCAGCGACAGGCGTTCCAGTGCTTGTGAAAGCGCCAGCAGATTACCTTCATAGCAGTAGCACAGCAGCTGATTTGCTGCATCATCAAGCGTCAGATTCATCTGTTTTGCCCGCTGAGCGACCCAGCGAGGCAAATGATTCTGTTCAGGGGTCTGACAGCTCACCTGGACACAGCGTTCGGCAATCTGAGACAACCATGCGGCATTTTCTTGTGCTTTGGTCAGTTTATTACCACGAACCAGTAGCAGAATATCGCTATGTAACAGACTCACCAAGGTTTCCAGCTGACTATTGATGGCAGCGTTCGGACCATTTTCAGGCAACAGTAACAGCAGCGTCTGACGTCTGGCGAATAAACTCAGTTCCTGACAGAGAGAAAAGAGCATCTGCCAGTCGGTACTGGTGTCAATTTGAGCAGTATGATGTTCTTCAAAACCTTGAAGCTGGGCTGCCTGACGAATTGCATCCTGACTTTCTTGTAACAGAAGGGGATCATTGCCAGTCAGTAGATAGGCCGCGCGCAGCCCTTCATTGAGCTGCGCGCGGAGTTGCTCTGGATACAACCGAATCATTGGCTACCGGTAGTTGCCGAAAGTGTTGTCGACACCCGAGCCGGAGAAGTTACTGCTTCGGTGTTACCTTTTTCTGCATCTGCCAGCGTCTCTTTTTTATGCGACTCTTGCTCTGCGGCATCTACCGAGAGAAGTTTGCGGATCAGCTGTTGGGCGACGTTGGTATACATCTCCTGGATTATCAGGTCTTGCTCTGCATCCTTCGCCAGGGCCGTCAGCGGGTTATCAAAGAACGAACGATAAGAGGTGGCACTGATAGGATAGATATCATTACCCGGGATCAGAACCTGAGCCCTTACCGTCATTACCATTTGGTATTCCGCGGTACGGCCATCCTGGAAGATTGACGCAGTATCTTTACTCAGACTTGAACCCAGAATACGTAAAGACGGAACGTCTTTAGCGGTATCCGGTTTTGTATCGTCAACAATAGTGACGCCGTTCAACAGCAATTGCTGACGAATTTCACGCGTCAGCGGCCCGTTAGGGTCGCTGGAGTTGAGAACAAGCGTTTTAAGCCCGGCAGGGATCTGCGTGGTGCCACGCAGATGAAAACCACAGCCTGCGGTAATTAATACCGCAAAGGCGACGAGCAAAGTGATAAAGGGATGTCGCACGTTACCTCCTGCGCTTAGCCCACAACCAAGTTGAGCAATTTACCCGGAACATAAATCACTTTCCGGATACTTACCCCCTCAAGATGTTTTGCTACCAGATGTTCCTGCAACGCGCGCTCATGAACTTGTGCTTCAGTCGCTTCAGCTGGAACGGTAATTTTACCGCGAACTTTACCGTTGATCTGAACGACAACTAAACGAGAGTCATCAACCATCGCCTGCTCATCAGCCTGTGGCCAAGGTGCATTGTCGATATCGCCAGAACCGCCCAGTGACTGCCACATAGCAAAGCAGGCATGTGGAGTGAACGGATAAAGCATAGGTACCACGGCTAACAGGGCCTCGTTAAGGATGGCACGGTTAGCATCAACGTCCTGATCGACGCGTGTCAGTTTGTTCATCAGCTCCATAATAGCCGCGATAGCGGTGTTAAAGGTCTGACGACGACCTACATCATCGGTCACTTTGGCAATGGTTTTATGGACATCGCGACGCAGTGCTTTCTGGTCTTCGCTCAGTGCAGCGACATCCAGTGCCGGGGCTGCACCACGGCTGGTATGCTCGTAAACCAGTCTCCAGACGCGTTTCAGGAAGCGGTTTGCACCTTCCACACCGGACTCTTGCCATTCCAGCGTCATTTCGGCAGGAGAAGCAAACATCATAAACAGACGCACGGTATCAGCGCCGTAGCGTTCTACCATAACCTGAGGGTCGATGCCGTTGTTTTTCGACTTCGACATTTTGCTCATACCGGCGTAGACCAGCTCACGGCCTTCCGGATCGTGCGCTTTTACAATACGGCCTTTCTCATCACGTTCAACGATAGCGTCAGCTGGGGAAACCCAGTTACGCTCGCCGTTGTTACCGGTGTAGTAGAAGCCATCGGCCAGAACCATACCCTGACATAACAGCTGCTTAGCAGGTTCATTAGAGGTCACCATACCGGCATCACGCATCAATTTGTGGAAGAAGCGGAAATAGAGCAGGTGCATGATGGCGTGTTCAATACCGCCAATATAGATATCGACAGGCAGCCAGTAGTTAGCGGCTTTCGGGTCGAGCATCCCTTTATCGTAATCCGGGCAGGTATAACGCGCGTAGTACCAGGATGACTCCATGAAGGTGTCAAAGGTATCGGTTTCACGCAGAGCAGGTCGGCCATTAACGGTGGTTTTTGCCCACTCAGGATCGGCTTTGATTGGGCTGGTTATGCCATCCATAACGACATCTTCCGGTAAAATAACCGGTAACTGGTCTTCAGGAGTCGGGATAACAGTACCATCTTCCAGCGTCACCATTGGAATTGGCGCACCCCAGTAACGCTGACGGGAAACACCCCAGTCACGTAAACGGTAGTTCACTTTACGCTCGCCGACGCCGTTAGCTGCCAGTTTATTTGCAATCGCATCGAAAGCTGCCTGGAAAGGCAGATCGTTGAATTCGCCAGAATTAAACAGGGCACCTTTTTCAGTCATCGCAGCACTGGACAGGTCAGGTTCGCTGCCATCAGCATTTAAAATAACCGGTTTAATAGTCAGGTTATATTTGGTGGCAAATTCCCAGTCACGCTGGTCATGGCCCGGAACCGCCATCACAGCACCCGTGCCGTATTCCATCAGCACAAAGTTAGCAACCCAGACAGGAACGGCTTCACCGGTCAGCGGATGAATGGCATTGATACCTGTTGCGATGCCTTTTTTCTCCATAGTAGCCATGTCTGCTTCAGCCACTTTGGTATTACGGCACTCTTCAATAAATTCAGCGACTTCAGGACGCGTTTGTGCGGCCTGTTTAGCCAGAGGGTGGCCCGCTGCAACCGCCAGGTAAGTGACACCCATAAAGGTATCCGGGCGGGTGGTATAAACTTTCAGTTTTTCAGCGCTATTTTCGACGTCAAAGGTGATCTCGACCCCTTCAGAACGTCCAATCCAGTTACGCTGCATCGTTTTAACCTGCTCTGGCCAGTGGTCCAGAGTATCCAGGTCGTTCAGCAGTTCGTCAGCGTAGTCGGTGATTTTAATAAACCACTGAGGGATCTCTTTACGCTCAACTTTGGTATCACAGCGCCAGCAGCAACCGTCAATAACCTGCTCGTTAGCCAGCACTGTCTGGTCATTAGGGCACCAGTTAACGGCTGAGGTTTTTTTGTATACCAGGCCTTTTTTAAACAGCTCGGTAAAGAATTTTTGTTCCCAGCGATAGTATTCCGGGGTACAGGTTGCCAGTTCACGGCTCCAGTCGTAGCCAAACCCCAGCGTTTTAAGCTGGTTTTTCATGTAGTCGATATTTTCATACGTCCACGGGGCGGGTGCGGTTTTATTTTTAACCGCAGCACCTTCGGCAGGCAGGCCGAATGCGTCCCAGCCGATAGGTTGCAGCACGTTTTTGCCCAGCATACGCTGGTAACGCGCGATAACATCGCCAATGGTGTAGTTACGAACGTGGCCCATATGTAGTCGGCCGGAAGGATAGGGTAGCATAGAGAGGCAGTAGTATTTCTCTTTGCTTTCGTCTTCGGTCACTTCAAAAGTACGTTTCTCTTGCCAGTGTTGCTGGACGTTAGATTCTATCTCTTCCGGGCGATATAGCTCTTGCATGGCAGCCAGTGGTCCTGTTTATGAAAGACAGCTACGGATGTAGCTTTTATATATATAGCCCCATAGCATAGCTGATTAGCCAGCAGCAAAACAGCCTTTCACACGCTTGAATCGGCATTTCATATTTTGTAACCGTTACGTGATTTCTTACAATTCGTGTAACGAATTTTTCCAGCTGTCGGTGGTTAGGGGCTATTATTGGAACAGGCCACCTGCTGGTTGCTGTGAGATTCTTTCAAAAGGAGCAGAAAACGATGGGTAAAGTTTCCAAATCATACCATGAACTGGTGAAATCGCTGACAAAGCAGATAGAAGGCGGCGATCGTGATATTGATAAATTGGTTAATGAAGCGCGTCAGTCTCTGGAAGAGAAACATGAGTTAACGCCTGACGAGATAGCGCAAGTGACCAATGCGGTGCGTCGGGATGTGAAAGCCTTTGCTAACAGCTACAGTGAAAACTCAGACGATTTCACTGACAGTGTGTTTATGCGGGTCATAAAAGAAAGCGTATGGCAGGAGCTGGCAGATATTACTGATAAAAGTCAGATTGAATGGCGTGAAGCATTTCAGGATATCGAAAAAGGCGGTGTTTATCAGAGTGGTGAACTGGTTGGTTTTGGTAACCTCATCTGCGATAACTGCCACTTCAGTCTGGCGATTTACTCACCTGAAATTTTATCTGTCTGCCCGCAGTGCGGACATGACCGTTTCCATCGCAAACCCTTCGATCCTTAAATAATAGTGGGTCTGCCAGTAAATTACTGGCAGACCATGATATTTAGTGCAGAATTTTTGCCAGGAAGTCTTTAGCGCGATCGGACTGTGGATTATTGAAGAAGTCCTCTTTATTGGTATCTTCGATAATTCGCCCTTCATCCATAAAGATAACCCGGTTGGCCACTTTACGAGCAAAGCCCATTTCATGGGTAACCACCATCATTGTCATCCCTTCATTGGCCAGTTCGACCATAACATCCAGAACTTCGTTGATCATTTCCGGGTCGAGCGCGGACGTCGGTTCGTCAAATAACATCACCACCGGATCCATACAGAGCGCGCGAGCAATAGCGACACGCTGCTGCTGCCCACCGGAAAGCTGAGACGGGTATTTATTGGCATGGTTTGACAGACCCACACGTTCAAGCAATTTAAGCGCTTTGTCACGCGATACGCCTGGATCGCGTTTCAGGACTTTAACCTGAGCCAGGGTCAGATTCTCAAGGATAGATAAATGTGGAAACAGTTCAAAGTGCTGGAACACCATACCCACGTGGGAACGCAGCTTGGCCAGGTTAGTCTTTTTATCGTTCACCTTGGTGCCGTTGAAGATAATTTCACCTTGCTGTACGGGCTCCAGACCATTAACGGTTTTAATTAGCGTCGATTTACCTGAGCCAGACGGGCCACAAACCACCACGACCTCACCCTTTTTCACTTCGGTGGAGCAGTCGGTGAGGACCTGAAAGTGACCATACCACTTAGAAACATTTTTCAAGGAGATCATTGAACAGTCCTTTTCTTCAAATAGCTGACCAGCAACGAGGCGCTAAGGCTGATAACAAAGTAGACAAATCCGGCGAACAGGATCATTTCAACTTGGGTTCCGTCACGCTCACCAATCGTGGATGCGGTACGGAAGAAGTCTGCCAGACTAATAACATACACCAGTGAAGTATCCTGAAACAGGACTATCCCCTGAGTTAATAGCAGAGGCACCATGGCGCGGAAGGCTTGCGGCAGGATGATTAATCTCATCGACTGCGCTTTAGTCATACCCAGGGCCAGGGCGGCATGAGACTGTCCGCGTGAAACGCTGATTATCCCGGCGCGAATAATTTCGGAATAGTATGCGGCTTCAAACATCGCAAAAGCGACCATTGCAGAAATCAGACGAATATCTGTCTGTGGCGACAGGCCTAATACCGATTGCAAGAAGCCCGGTACCACCAAATAAAACCACAGTAAAACCATGACCAGTGGAATAGAACGAAACACGTTAACGTAAGCGGCGGCAAACCAGGCAATGGGTTTAAAGCTGGACAGACGCATGACTGCCAGGATAGTGCCCCAGACAATGCCGACAATCACTGCGGTGACGGTAATTTTTAGCGTAATCACCAGACCCTGCATCAAGAAAGGCAGAGTCGGTATGATGGAACTCCAGTCGTATTCTGACATTATTTACTCCCCATATTGCCAGGCAGACGTACTTTACGTTCAACCAGATGCATGATGCCCATAATCACTACGTTAATGAGAACATAGGCGAGGGTGATTGCCGTAAATGACTCGTAGGCATGAGCGGAGTAATCAAGAAGTTTACCGGCTTGAGCTGCCAGGTCCATCAGACCAATCGTTGAAGCGATAGCGGAGTTTTTCACCAGGTTCATCATTTCAGAGGTCATCGGCGGAACAATCACGCGGTAGGCATTCGGCAGCAAAACATAACGATAAGCCTGAACTTGGGTGAGACCCATCGCCAGGGCGGCATTTTTTTGTCCGCGTGGCAAAGATTGAATTGCCGCTCTGACCTGCTCACAAACGCGGGCGGCGGTAAACAGACCCAGACAGAGCATAGAAGAGACAAAGAACTGAATATTCGGATCCAGTTCAGCCTTGAACCACATTCCGATATCTTCAGGAAGGAGTTCGGGTACCACCAGATACCAGGTAAAAAACTGAACGATTAACGGAACGTTACGGAAAAGTTCGACATAAACAGTGCCGATAGCGGCCAAATATTTATTGGGGGCGGTACGTAAGATACCGAACAGGGAACCTACAAAAAAAGCAATAATCCAGGCGCTAATGGAAAGAGCAACGGTGACCTGAAAGCCACTCCAAATCCAGCCCAGATAGGTAGTATTTCCGAAAGGGGTGGGTTCTAAGAAGATCCCCCAATTCCAGCTTATAGACATAGCATACTCCGTGATAAAAAAGAGGGTAGTCGTATTACCCTTAGCACGATGACGAATACCACTGGGTCATCGTTTATCCTGACGGACTGCAGGATAAACAGTTAACATCCTTGTTAACCACAAAGAGGGGTGCCAGACACCCCTCAACGATTGATGAGAACCCCAGTTCCCCTGTCAGATCTTTGCCTGAATATTGAGGAAGGTTAATGCTTACAGGGGAACGACCTGCCAGCATTAACTGTGTTTGGGTCACTGCATTTCAATCAACAGGGCGAGTGATATCGCCCCTGTTTTTCTAATTCAGAGCTTTGTCGTTCGGTTCTTTAAAGGTGGTTTTCATTTCGTCGGACAGTTCGAAATTCATATTTAAGTTTTTCGGTGGGATCGGTTGTTTGAACCACACTTCAAACCATTTTGCCGCTTCACCAGAGGTTTGTGCCTGAGCAATGGTCTCATCGATCAGTTTCTTGAACTCAGGATCATCTTTGCGCATCATACAGCCGTAGGCTTCTTCAGACTGAGGCTTACCGACGATATCCCAGTCACCCGGTTTTTTTGCTTTAGCACGTTCACCGGCAAGCAAGGCATCATCCATCATAAAGGCAACGGCACGGCCACTTTCCAGGGTACGGAATGAATCACCGTGATCTTTGGCGCTAATGATGCGCATATCCATTTTTTGTTCTTCATTCAGCTTGTTGAGCAATGCTTCAGACGTAGTGCCCGAAGTCACAACCACAGCTTTACCTTTCAAGTCCGCAAAATCTTTAACCGGGCCGCCTTTTTTAACCAGCAGACGCGTTCCTACGACGAAAATGGTATTAGAGAAGGCGGCTTGTTTCTGGCGTTCGAGGTTATTCGTGGTTGAACCACATTCAAAATCGAAGGTGCCATTTTGCAGCAGTGGAATACGGTTTTGAGAAGTGACGGGAATCAGTTTCACTTGCAGATCGGGTTTATTCAGTTTTTTCTTCACTGCCTCAACAATCGCATTGGAGTAGTCCTGAGAGTATCCAACGACTTTTTGCTGGTTATCGTAATAGGAAAATGGCACCGATGATTCACGGTGGCCGACAACAATCACGCCATTCTTATCGATTTTACTCAGAGTAGATGACTGCCCGGCCGCGTCAGGCTTGGCATCTTCAGCGTGTGCCAGGCCCAGACTCATACCGATCATCAATGCGGCTGCGGTAAGTTTACGTAATTGCATGTCTAACTCCTTAATATATATGCTTAAAACGGTTTTTGTGTCCGAACTGAGCAGTTTGTTGTTGTGTTAGATAGTGAACGAATAATCAATCAATAATTAACATTTATGCTGGTTTAATGTAACCACCTTGCAGCTTTAATGTTTGTTTTTGAGAAGTAACACGCATCATTTGAAGGTGTTTATCCTGTTCGCTCCGGTTCTGATGCTACGTTTGTCACATTATGGTGCGGTGTACTTCTGGCTTTGCACTGTCTTGCGGCATTCGTCTGTTTAACCGGATAAAATTAACGACTGATTGAATAAAGCAAATTGCATGCCAGTTAAATTACTCACGATATTCAATATTTAGAGTGGAAATTAATATCATTAATAAATTACCACCCTTAGAATTTGTTCTACGGGATGTTTTATTCTGGCCGGGAGATATCTTCTGGTATCAGTTTTTATGGTGCTTTATTCAAAGCATATACTATATAATCAAATGGATATAAATTGCATGATGCGAACAGATTTATTAATAAACAACCTGCCTCCGGTTAATTACAACTCTTCAGCCTGTAGTCAAAGAGAGAAAACGGATATATTAAAGCAGTGTGCATCTGTTAATAACATACCAAATGATTCTTATTCGTGTAATGATTTAACAACAAAAAGTGCAAATGTTATTAAAGGTTTTTTTAGAAAATCAATAGCTGCGCAAAGCTATGGGAAAATGTTCTCTACGGGGGCGCGATTTAAAGAGTTAGGTATCGACCTGTCACCGTTAGAAAAAGAAAAATTCTCTTTCACTTCGCTCCAGCATCTCGATAAAATTTCAAATTCATATTTAAATGAAATAAAAGAAAAGACGCAAAATCTAACGCCTCAGGAAAAAAAATTAGTTGATAAAGTGGTTGCTGCAAAGCTTCACTTCAGGCATCAGAGCAACTATCAACTGGTTACATCAAATGATGTATTAAATATTAAATCGATGATTAAGTTACAATCTGAAGGCTATCGTGTCAAAACAGTCACGAACTATGCAGATGTAAAGGAATTAGGTAATCATGATTTTGTTTTTCTTGGGGTTGAATTTTCTGATGATAAATCACAACTTCCACTTAATACCCAACATGCTGACCATGATTATGGAGCTTACGCATATCTTACCGATGATCAATTCCCACATGCATATTTGACATTAACGGATCACTTATGTAACCAAGTGAGATTCGTTCGAGGTGACTTTGGATACGAAAAATTTGCTCTCCCATTTACTGAAATGCTAAAAGAAAAAGCTCGTATCGTACGGGGAGATAAGAGTGCAAATGATGTGCCCATATATAATGTAAAGGATATGAAACTTGCGTTAGGTTTACATCTTATTGATTTCTTAAGAAATAGTAATGATTCAGGATTTAAAGAATTTACTTTGAGTGAAAACTTAAACAGCAAGCAGCTTGATGGAATACTTAATTATATATTTTATCCTGAATTCCATGTTCCCAGAATGATTAGCACAACTAATTTTACGAAGGTTAAACTCAGGGATGTGAAGGCAGAGGATGCCGTTCATATATGTGAGGTTGCTGAAGATCTTTTACCCTACTTAAAAAGTAAAGATGATGCATGTATTGCAATAAGTCAGTCTTTAAAACTATCTAAAATAGATTTTGTATCATATCTTTTGTCAAAGTTCGATTTTACGAAAGAAGATATAATTAAAATTAAGTGGAATCAGAGCTATTCTTTGGCTTTTTGTTTAGTTGCCGGTAAAAAAGCGAATGTGGAAATACTTAAAATGTTTCTTGAACGTGGATTGATTGATCCTAATGAACCTGTTCTTCAGGGACAGCCCGATACCATGTTAGATAGAGCAAATATATATAAAAGTGAAAAAATAATAGAAGTATTGTTGAGTTATGGCGCTACTTGTTGTGAGAAATTAAGAGAAGAAGGATCACGTATATATCCAAGGTGGACGCAGTAGAAAATCAGATGGGTTATGACTCTCAGGTCAATAAATACTGATCTGAGAGTCAGGCAGAATTACTGACGAGAGCGTGTTTTCACACCCGCGACAATAGCTGCCACACCAAATAACAGCGTTAACAGCCACAGTGGTCCATTACCAAAGCGGGCGTAAGGTGTCAGACCCCTCGTCGGGATAACAGTCGTTTCCAGCACGCCACGGGTAAATTGTGGCAGCATTTCGTTTATCTCACCTTTAGCATCAACGGCAACGGTAATGCCATTGTTGGTGCTACGTAGTAACGGGCGTCCTAATTCCAGGGCTCGCATTCGCGCCATTTGTAGGTGCTGCCACGGGCCAATCGATTTACCAAACCAGGCATCGTTCGAAATAGTCAGCAGATAGTCGGTATCTGGCTGGAAATTAGCCCGTACCTGTTCGCCGAGAATAATTTCGTAGCAGATGGCGGGGGTCAGTTTAACGCCGCTGGTATTAAGCTGAGGCTGAACATAAGGACCACGGCTAAAGGAGGACATCGGTAAGTCGAAAAACGGTGCCAGAGGGCGCAGGATCGACTCGAGTGGCACATATTCACCGAAGGGTACCAGATGGTTTTTGTTATAGCGATCGCGACTGCCATAACTGTACGAACTGCCTTCTCCGAGGGTGATGATAGTATTGTAGGTATCATAGCGGTTATGGCTATTCAGACGGGCATCAACAATACCGGTTATCAGCGAGCTATGGGTTTCCAGCAACCGCTGATTAAGCTGATTAAGAAACGGCTGCTGATTGATTTCTAAATCCGGAATTGCCGATTCAGGCCAGATAATCAGCTGTGATTTACCGAGGAAAGGTTCAGTTAAATCAGAATAAATACGGAGCGTATTAAGTAACTGGTTCTCATCCCATTTTAGCGCCTGAGGAATATTTCCCTGCACTAATGCGACCTTAAGCGGGCGGTCACTTTGCAACTGGAACCACTGTAGCGTCTGTAACGGCCAGGGCAGGAAGAGCAGGGCAGCTGCGAGCACTGCGGGCTTCCAGGTACGGACATTGAGCGCCCAGACCACCAGACCGCTGATAACCATGAGCAGCAAAGTTACCGCTTCGACGCCGAAAACAGGCGCCAGGCCTTTCAGCGGGCCGTCAATCTGGCTATAGCCAAATTGCAACCACGGAAAGCCGGTCAGGATCCAGCCGCGCAGGAATTCAGTGACTTGCCAGAGTGCAGGTGCTGCCAGGGTTAAGCGCCACCAGGTTGTTTTCGGCCATATCTTACTGAGTAAACCTGCAAACAGACCGGTATACAGCGCCAGATAAGCCGCCAGCAATACCACCAGGAAGACGTTAATCGGGCCAGGCATTCCGCCAAACTGGGCGATACTGACATAGACCCAGTTAATACCGCTGCCAAACAGGCCTAGTCCCCAGAAGAAACCAATCCAGGCACTTTGAATTGCCCGGCGATTTAGCGTCAGTGCTTGCAGGCCAGCAAGTGAAATGAGCGCTGCTGGCCAGAAATCATAAGGAGAAAAGGCCAGCGTGCCGCAAGCCCCGAAAAAAAGCGCCAGCAGTAGACGTACTGACTGGCGTTGAATGTATTGACCCATAAAGGAATTATTCTTCCAGTTTCGGTTGCGGAGAATCGTCCGGTATCCGGACATGAACCTGAATAATACGGCGGCTGTCAGCCATGGCGACTTTAAACTGGTAACCTTCTATTTCAATGGTTTCGCCACGAGCCGGCAAATGACCAAATGCCTGCATGACTAAGCCGCCAATAGTATCGACTTCTTCATCGCTAAAATGGGTATTAAAGACTTCATTAAAGTCTTCAATAGGCGCCAGTGCACGGGCAGTCCAGGTATGGCGGCTGAGCTGACGGAAATCACTGTCTTCAAGGTCGTCATATTCGTCTTCAATATCGCCAACGATAAGCTCAAGGATATCTTCAATGGTCACTAAACCTGAAACACCGCCAAATTCATCAATCACTATCGCCATATGATAGCGTTGCTGGCGAAATTCCTTCAGCATACGGTCAACGCGTTTACTTTCAGGAACGACTACAGCCTGACGTAACACCTTTTCCACACTAAATGGCTCACTGTCACTGCGCATAAACGGCAGCAGATCTTTGGCCATTAAAATCCCTTCAATGTGATCCTTGTCTTCGCTGATCACCGGGAAACGGGAATGTGCCGATTCAGTAATGATATTCAAACACTCTTCCAGAGTCTGGTCATGTTTGATAGTCACTATCTGTGAACGTGGGATCATAATATCCCGCACGCGTTGATCGGCAATATCCATCACCCCTTCGAGCATGTCGCGGGTATCTTGATCGATAAGGGAGTTCTGCTCGGAATCTCGAATCAGCGTCAGTAAATCATCACGGTTCTTAGGTTCACCGTGAAATAACTGGCTAAGGAACAGGGAAAAAAATCCCTTTTTACTGGCAGGCGTATCACTATTATGTGAATTGTCGTCGCTCATGGCGTTAGGTTTAAGGCCTCTGGTTAGTTATGGTTCACAGGCGGTGAGATGGACCGCCGCCTGCATAAATAATTATTCAGGACAGAGAGATAATTACTCTTTCTCGGCAATGTACGGGTCAGCATACCCAAGAGCAAGCATTATCTCAGTTTCTATTCCTTCCATCTCTTCGGCTTCGTCGTCTTCAATATGATCATAGCCTAAAAGATGCAGGCTGCCATGGACAACCATATGTGCCCAATGGGCCTCAAGCGGCTTCTCTTGTTCCAGGGCTTCCTGCTCAACAACCTGGCGACAAATCACCAGATCGCCGAGTAACGGCAACTCAATTCCCGGTGGTGCTTCAAAAGGAAAAGAGAGTACGTTAGTGGGTTTATCTTTACCGCGATAGGTCAGATTCAGGTCGTTACTCTCAGCAATGTCCACCAGCCTGACAGTTACTTCAGCTTCTTCCTGAAATTGCGATATGACCGCATTCAGCCAGCCTTGAAACTGGGCTTCTTCAGGTAAGCCTGTGGTGTTTTCACAGGCCAGTTGTAAGTCAAGAATGACTGGATTCATTCGCTCTCCCGAGGCGTTATACTGGCGGCTATTGCTTCGCGTTTACGCTCTGCGGCCAGGGCATCTTTACGTTGTTGTTCGGTATTTTCCCATGCCTCATAGGCATTGACGATACGGGCTACCACAGGGTGGCGCACTACATCTTCACTGTTGAGAAAATTAAAGCTTATCTCGTCAACTTCAGCCAGCACGTCAATGGCATGGCGCAGGCCGGATTTAATATTGCGCGGCAAGTCGATTTGCGTGGCATCACCGGTGATAACCGCTTTGGAGTTAAAACCAATGCGGGTCAGGAACATTTTCATTTGTTCGCTGGTGGTGTTCTGGCTTTCATCGAGAATGATAAACGCGTCATTAAGCGTTCGCCCACGCATGTAAGCCAGCGGTGCGACTTCGATGACATTACGCTCTATCAGTTTTTCAACTTTCTCGAAGCCCAGCATTTCGAAAAGTGCGTCATAGAGCGGGCGCAAATAAGGGTCAACTTTCTGGCTTAAATCACCGGGTAAAAAGCCCAGCTTTTCGCCCGCTTCTACCGCCGGGCGGGTGAGCAGAATACGACGAATTTCCTGACGTTCCAGGGCATCGACGGCAGCAGCAACGGCGAGATAGGTCTTTCCGGTACCGGCAGGCCCGATGCCAAAGGTGATATCGTGAGTCAGGATATTCGAAATATATTGTGCCTGATTCGGCGTACGCGGCTTAATAACGCCCCGTTTGGTTTTGATATTAATCGCTTTACCGTAATCAGGTACGCTATCGGAAACTTGTTCCAGCACGCCGGTTTCTTTAATCGCCAGGTGGATTTTTTCCGGGTCGATATCGTGGCTTTTTCCGCGTACCGGAGCCGTATCGACATAGAGTGTCAGTAATATCTTCGCCGCTGCATTTACCGTCATCGGTCGTCCGGTTATCCGGAACTGGTTATCACGACGACTGATGTCGATACCTAAACGACGTTCCAGCTGTTTGATGTTGTCATCAACCGGACCACAGAGGCTCAAAAGACGGGCGTTATCTGCGGGTTCTAATGTTATTTCGCGAGTTTCGATATTCAAACTTATCCTCGGATTATTTAGACTGGTTATCAGCTTTATGCCGTAACTCTGATAAAAACCTACGTTATCTTTCAGGCAGGCACCATTGTTAAGCAAGATATTTGGGTGGTAGCACCAGAATGCAAGGACAAACGATAAAATTGTCCGCCGGGAGCGGTTATCTGCGTCCCGGTGGATATCGGGAGATTAAGGCTGATAAACCCCGACGCCAATTTCATTCTCTTTGCGGGTACGCGCAATGACGGACGCGGCTGATTCGATAGTCCGCAAGTCCATGTCATCCTCAGTACGAAGCACCTTGCCACGCAGAGAGTTGGTCCGGACTTCGGTGATTTCGACATCCACAAATTTACCCACCATGTCAGGGTCGCCTTCAAAGTTCACCATGCGGTTGTTTTCTGTGCGCCCGGCCATCTCCATAATACTTTTCCGTGAGGTGCCTTCCACCAGAATACGCTGCACAGTGCCGAGCATCCGGCGGCTCCAGGCCATCGCCTGCTGAGTTATCCGGTCTTGCAGAATATAGAGACGCTGTTTTTTCTCTTCTTCAGGAACATCATCCACCATGTCGGCTGCTGGCGTGCCCGGACGTGCGGAGAAAATAAAGCTATAGCTCATATCGAAGTTGACATCAGCTATCAGTTTCATCGTTTGTTCAAAATCATGCTGGGTTTCACCTGGGAAGCCAACAATGAAGTCAGAGCTGATTTGGATGTCAGGGCGTGCCGCACGGAGTTTGCGAATAATGGCTTTATATTCGAGCCCGGTATGGGTACGGCTCATCATATTCAGCACTCGGTCTGAACCACTTTGTACCGGCAGATGCAGGAAACTCACCAGTTCAGGAGTATCGCGGTAGACCTCGATAATATCATCGGTGAATTCAATAGGATGGCTGGTGGTGAAACGAATACGGTCAATACCGTCAATGGCGGCAACCAGACGTAGCAGTTCGGCAAAAGAACCCAGATCACCATCAAATAACGGCCCGCGCCAGGCATTTACGTTCTGGCCAAGCAGGTTAACTTCGCGTACCCCTTGAGCCGCCAGTTGTGCAATTTCAAATAAAATATCATCACAAGGACGGCTGACTTCTTCGCCACGGGTATAAGGCACAACACAGTAGGTGCAGTATTTATTGCAGCCTTCCATAATTGATACAAAGGCAGTCGGACCATCAGCGCGAGGTTCTGGCAGACGGTCAAACTTTTCGATTTCCGGGAAACTGATATCAACCACCGGGCTGCGGGTGCCGCGAACTCTGTTGATCATTTCGGGTAAGCGGTGCAGTGTTTGTGGGCCAAAAACAATATCAACATAGCTGGCGCGCTCGCGGATATGGTCACCTTCTTGTGAAGCAACACAACCGCCGACGCCAATAATAACGTCTGGTCTTTGGGCTTTAATCAGCTTCCAGCGGCCCAGTTGATGGAAGACTTTTTCCTGGGCTTTTTCACGGATAGAACAGGTATTCAGGAGCAGAACATCGGCTTCTTCTGCATTATCAGTCAGGGTAAAGCCATGTGTACTGTCCAGGAGATCTGCCATTTTTGATGAGTCATACTCATTCATCTGACAGCCCCAAGTTTTTATATGTAATTTTTTGGTCATCGACATGTCATCGCTCAAGTGTAGCCAAGAGTTAAGCCGTATAGTGTAATGCTTTGATGCGGATGTGACCAGCCTGGGGGAAATCGGTAGAATGAATCCAGGTAAATTAAGGATAAACGCCATGATAAATCAATCTATTGAAGTTGCCGTCGTCGGTGGCGGTATGGTCGGCGCTGCAGCCGCACTGGGGCTGGCTAACAGCGGTTTTCGTGTTGCCGTTATTGAACATCAGGCAGCAACAGAATTTCAGCCAGGCAGTACTCCTGATGTGCGTATTTCAGCTATAGGTGCGCAATCCGTCTCGTTACTGCAATCTTTAGGGGTATGGGAAAGCGTGCTGTCGATGCGCGCGCATCCTTACCGCAGTCTCGAGACCTGGGAGTGGGAAAGCGCCCATGTTAAATTTTCGGCCAGCGAGCTGGGGCTGCCTGAACTCGGGTTTATGGTTGAGAATCTGGTATTACAGCAAGCGCTCTGGCAGGCCTTAGTTAAGCATCCGCTGGTCACCTTATGCTGTCCGGCTCAGCTCACTCAGATGCAGCGCAGTGACAGCGGGTGGACGCTCTCTTTTGCCGAGGGCGAGTCGCTAAATGTCCCGATGGTGATTGGGGCTGACGGGGCAAACTCACAAATCCGCCAGTGGGCAGGAATTGGGATCCATGCCTGGGAGTATCGCCAGTCTTGTATGTTAATTACCGCCCGGTGCGATGAAGCTCCGGGAGACAGTACCTGGCAGCACTTCACCCCGACGGGGCCCCATGCGTTTCTGCCGCTATTTGATAACTGGGCATCACTGGTGTGGTATGACGAGCCCGCTCGTATTCGCCAGCTACAGAGCATGAACATGGCGCAGTTACAGAAGAGTCTTGCCAGCCATTTCCCGGCACGACTGGGCAATGTGACGCCTGTTGCCAGCGGTGCATTTCCGTTAACTCGCCGTCATGCGCTGA
This sequence comes from Klebsiella sp. BIGb0407, assembly GCF_024807845.1. Classification (GTDB taxonomy): domain Bacteria; phylum Pseudomonadota; class Gammaproteobacteria; order Enterobacterales; family Enterobacteriaceae; genus JGM124. The sequence continues at coordinate 75,174 of NZ_JANUEQ010000004.1, read as the reverse complement.
AATATGTAAAACCGGGACTGGCATTAATCGGCGATGCGGCCCACACCATTCATCCTTTGGCGGGTCAAGGGGTGAACCTGGGTTACCGCGATGTACAGGCGCTACTGGATGTGATGATCGATGCTCGTAATTTAGGTGAGCAGTGGGCGAGTCTCGAGGTATTAAAGCGTTATCAGTCTAAGCGCAAGCTGGATAACTTAATGATGCAAACCGGGATGGATCTGTTTTACGTCGGATTCAGTAATAATCTGGCACCAGTACGCGCTATTCGTAACCTCGGGCTGATGGCAGCCCAGCGAGCGGGCGGGCTTAAGCAGCAAGCGTTGAAATATGCGCTGGGGCTGTAGGGGATAACCGGCAGGGTGCTTGCACCCTGAGCCGGTTTTAAACTTGCTTTCGCCTCGCGAGCTCAGTTCTGAGGCGTTGAAAATGGATTAGTCGCGTGAACCAATATCGCGTAATTTACGTCCTTGCATCAGATTACGTTCAATATGCTCCAGTGAAATACCTTTCGTTTCCGGAATAAGCCACAGCGTCAGGAAGATGAAGAACAGGTTAAGTGCGCCGTAAATCCAGAAGGTATTCGCGTGACCAAAAGAGTTCAGCATGGTCAGGAAGGTTGCCCCGACAATCATGTTAGCAATCCAGTTGGTCGTCGTGGAACAGGTGATACCAAAGTCACGTCCTTTCAACGGCTGAATCTCAGAACACAGCACCCAAATCAGCGGACCAGCACTCATCGCAAAACCGATAATAAACATGAGCAGCATGGCAATGGCAAAGTACTGTGCGGCTGGGGAGTGAATGCCGATATGCAGCATAGTACCCAGAATTCCCATCCCGACCGCCATAACGAAGAAGCCCAATATCAGGGTTGGCTTACGTCCCCATCGATCAACCAGACCAATAGCAATAAAGGTGGAGAGTAGATTGAACAGACCGACAACAACTGTTCCCCACATTTGTTGATGGGTGCTGGCGAAACCGGCAATCTCAAAGATCTTCGGCGCGTAGTACATGATGACGTTCATTCCGGTAAACTGCTGCATTACCTGGAGCAACACACCGAGATAGACGGCGCGACGGAAGTTCGCGTTTCCTTTAAAGAGTGCCCATCCGCCCTGTTTCACTTTCAGGCTTTCGCGAATTTCATCAAGTTCTTTTTTGGCTTCGGCACGGGTATCGCGCAGTCGCATCAGAACTCTTTCTGCCTCATTAAAACGGAACTTAGCAGCATACCAGCGCGGACTGTCTGGCAGAAAGCTAACGCCTATTAATAACAGAATAGCCGGGAAAGTGATGATACCCAGCATCCAGCGCCAGTCACCGCTATAGCTGAATGCGGTATCGGACAGGTACGCTGCGAGTATGCCGATAGTAATCATCAACTGATACATGGAAATCATACTGCCGCGAATCTTTTCCGGCGCGATTTCTGACAGGTAGAGCGGGGCGGTATAAGAGGCGACGCCCACTGCCAGCCCCAGGATAACCCGGGCCAGGTAAAGTACTTCAACATTAGGAGCAAAAGCTGAACACAGGGAGCCTGCAACAAAAAGAATGGCACCAACGATAAGACTGTATTTGCGCCCTAATTTAAAAGAAAGCCAGCCGCTGCCAATGGCCCCGACGGCAGCACCAAACATCATGGAGCTGACTACCCACTCCTGCTCGTGCGTCGAAATAACAAAATCGTTGGTAATAAAGGGGAGTGCGCCAGCGATGACGCCAATATCAAGACCAAACAGCAACCCTGCAAGGGCCGCCATCAGGCAGACGAAGAACGTCATTCTTTTGTTGGAACTGTTTTTCTTTTTATTATCAGGCATATGATTACCGCATTAATTATTAACTCGATACCTATTAGGGTAGGTGACGGATACGGATTAATACGTGATCTTTGTCACATTAATTTAACTATTAACATTATGATTCAAATTAATTCGATGGTTTTTTGCTTAATAAACATAATGTTACAAATATGAATGCTGGCGGGAACAACAGAAATGAAAACGGTTTGAACGAGGAGATAAATTTGCTGTGGTTGATGCAAAAGAAAAAGCCCTACTAAAAAGTAGGGCTTATCTGTATATGGCTGGGGTACGAGGATTCGAACCTCGGAATGCTGGTATCAGAAACCAGTGCCTTACCGCTTGGCGATACCCCAAGGGGGCTGTTCGCAATGGCAAACAGTTTAAATATTGGCTGGGGTACGAGGATTCGAACCTCGGAATGCTGGTATCAGAAACCAGTGCCTTACCGCTTGGCGATACCCCAATCACATACCGAATGAGACATTCAGTATTGAATCTGGATATGGTGGCTACGACGGGATTCGAACCTGTGACCCCATCATTATGAGTGATGTGCTCTAACCAGCTGAGCTACGTAGCCAATCATGAATTTCTATTATTTTTATCGAATGGCTGGGGTACCTGGATTCGAACCAGGGAATGCTGGTATCAAAAACCAGTGCCTTACCGCTTGGCGATACCCCAATATGCAGACGAGAATTACATTTTACATCGATAAAAAAAGTGGCTGGGGTACCTGGATTCGAACCAGGGAATGCTGGTATCAAAAACCAGTGCCTTACCGCTTGGCGATACCCCATCACATACAACGTCGCGAGAAATAATGGTGCGGGAGGCGAGACTTGAACTCGCACACCTTGCGGCGCTAGAACCTAAATCTAGTGCGTCTACCAATTTCGCCACTCCCGCAATTATGGTGGCTACGACGGGATTTGAACCTGTGACCCCATCATTATGAGTGATGTGCTCTAACCAGCTGAGCTACGTAGCCATCTCATTACGCATTACCTTCTTCGGCGTTGCGGGGCGCATTATGCTAAGTTGGCCGTGCAGCGTCAACAAGTTTTTTTCTAAAAAACTACAGAATCTGTTCATTTGAATGACTTACGAACAGCTTGATTGAATTATCGGCAAATATTTTCATTTTTAAGCGCTATGCCAGTAAATATCCCGGTAATGGAAGAGCTTTGCTGAGTGTTTTGATGTGGGGAATAACCAGAAATAGCTAAAAAAAAGAGACTAACCAGCAACGCACAGGCGGGCTGGTTAGTCTCTTATAGAAAACGGCTCAGTTAGTAAGCGGACTGATGGACGCCTACAGCGCGACCAGACGGATCGTTCATTGATTTGAAGGATTCATCCCACTCAATGGCTTTAGCAGAAGAGCAAGCCACTGAAGGGCCACCAGGGACGCATTTAGCCGCATCAGCCAGCGGGAACAGCTCTTCAAATATTTCACGATACAAATAGGCTTCTTTAGAACCCGGCGTATTGTACGGGAAGCGATAGCTGGCTGTAGCCAGTTGCTGATCGGTTATCTGCTGGGCAGCCACTTCTTTCAGACTATCAATCCAGCTATAACCTACGCCGTCAGAGAACTGCTCTTTCTGACGCCATGCGATGCTTGCCGGTAAGTAGGACTCGAAACATTCACGCAGGATATGTTTTTCGATTTTGCCGTTGCCGCACATTTTATCTTGCGGGTTAATGCGCATGGCAACATCAAGAAACGCTTTATCCAGGAAAGGTACGCGCGCTTCCACACCCCAGGCCGACATCGCTTTGTTAGCTCGTGCGCAGTCAAACATATGCAGAGCCTGTAACTTACGTACCGTCTCTTCATGCAGCTCTTTGGCATCTGGCGCTTTGTGGAAGTAGAGATATCCGCCAAAGACCTCATCAGAGCCTTCACCAGAAAGCACCATCTTGATACCCATCGCCTTTATTTTGCGCGACATCAGATACATCGGGGTAGAGGCACGAATGGTGGTCACATCGTAGGTTTCAATGTGGTAAATCACATCACGGATCGCATCCAGACCTTCCTGAACTGTGAAATGAATTTCATGGTGCACGGTTCCCAAATGGTTAGCCACTTCCTGAGCCGCTTTCAGATCGGGTGAACCCACCAGACCGACCGCGAAGGAGTGCAGCTGAGGCCACCAGGCTTCGCTACGCTCACCGTCTTCCACACGACGTGCAGCATATTTTTTAGTGATAGCGGAGATAACAGAGGAATCCAGACCGCCAGACAACAGAACACCATAAGGAACATCAGACATCAGGTGGCTTTTGACCGCGTCTTCTAATGACTGACGCAGCTGCTCTTTATCCGTGACGTTATCTTTTACCGCATCATAGCTAAACCAGTCACGCTGGTAGTAGGAACGAATTTCACCGTCTTCGCTCGACAGATAGCTTCCTGCTGGGAATTCTTCAATAGAGCGACATACTGGAACCAGTGCCTTCATTTCTGATGCCACGTAGAAGTTACCGTGTTCATCATGACCCATATAAAGAGGGATGATGCCGATATGGTCACGACCAATCAAGTAGGTGTTTTTTTCACTGTCATAAAGAATGAAGGCAAACATACCTTGCAGGTCATCGAGAAACGCGGTGCCTTTCTCCTGATAGAGCGCCAGAATCACTTCACAGTCTGAACCGGTCTGGAAGGTATAACGGTCGCTGTATTCGGCACGCAGCTGCTGGTGGTTATAGATTTCACCGTTCACTGCCAGCACATGGGTTTTAGCAGGGTTGTACAACGGCTGGGCACCGGCATTAATATCAACAATCGACAGGCGCTCATGCACCAGGATAGCGTTCTCGCTGTCGTAAACACCGGACCAGTCCGGGCCGCGATGGCGCATCAGACGTGATAATTCCAGCGCTTTTTTACGTAATTCAACGCTATCTGTTTTGATATCCAGCACACCAAAAATTGAACACATAATACTTCTCCATAACCAAGTTCTAAGCAGTGAATTTGATAATTATTTAACTATTCAGCGGTTTCGCTACGTCATTTATCAATAAAAATGCTCAATTACTGAGATAAACGCAAGGATTTTTGGTCTGGATTGATAAATGTTTTAAAGTGATTGCAGATCGATGAAAAAAAACGATGTTTAGGGCGTGAAAATTAACGATTCGATAATTTTATCGTGTCTGGCATGAGTGAACGACAGTGAAGAGTGCGGAAAAATTCGTGATTGATAAAACGCCGGAATCTTGTTCCGGCGCCTGAATCATCAGATAAGGTCGATATCTGCGACTGAAGGATAAATCCAGGTCGGGCGGAACGGTACGGCGTCAATATCGGCCAGAGTCGAGACGCCGGAAAGCACCAGAATGGTTTCCAGACCCGCCTGGAAACCGGCCAGGATATCGGTACGCAGGTTATCACCGATAATTATTGTCTCTTCAGAATGCGCCTGAATCTTGTTAAGCGCAGCACGAATAATTAATGGACTTGGTTTACCGACATAAAATGGCTCGTGACCAGAAATTTTCTCAATACCCGCGCAAAGTGCGCCACAGGCAGGGGAGAAACCGTGCCCGTGAGTATCGGGGTTAGTCGCAATAAACCGTGCGCCATTGGCAACAAAGTAGGCGGCTTTATACATCATGTCCCAGTTAAACGAGCGTGTCTCACCGACAATCACGAAGTCAGGATTGATATCAGTGATAGTAAAACCGGCTTTATACAGTTCATGGATCAAAGCGCCCTCACCGACAACATACGCTTTTTTGCCTTCCTGGCGGCGCAAAAAGTCTGCCGTTGCCATCGCGGAGGTATAAAACATGTGGTCCGGAATATCAATACCGGCCGAGGCAAAGCGATTAGACAAATCCTGCCCGGTTTGAGAAGGGTAGTTGGTCAGCATAATGAGCGGCATTCCTTTATCAAGAATGCGCGCGAGGAACTCTTTGGCTCCAGGTACCGCGACGTTATCGTGCATCAGGACGCCGTCGATATCACAAATTACATTTTTAATAGTGGTCATCAGGTCATGGGCTCACGAAAGGAAATCAGTAACTATCCCCGTCATACTTCAAGTTGCTTGGGTGTTACTTTCTTGAAACGCGTAGAATCACATAGTATGTCTATGCTCATCGACGCGTTTCACTCAATGCCTACAAGCAACCCGAATTATTTAGGGGCTATAGCATAAAATATCTGGCACGATTGGGAGATTAATTCTCAAGCAGGCGCAGTAATAGCATACCATTTAACATCGAACGTTTAACCAAAGCAAAAGCGCCAATCGCTGAACGATCGTCAAGCTGGGAACAGACGACGGGTAAGTCTTTACGAAATGCGTTCAATACTTGAGCATTAATACATTGCTCAATGGCAGGAAGGATCACTTTTTCCGCGGCGGTTATTTCACCTGCCAGCACCACTTTTTGTGGGTTGAACAGGTTAATAGCAATAGAAATGGCTTTACCTAAATGGCGTCCGACATATTCCAGCACTTCGCAGGCCAGAACATCCCCTTTATTCGCCGCTTTACAGATAGTGGTGATACTACAGTCATCAAGGGTTAAACGACTTTTATAGCCTTGATTCAGCAAGTGGCGGACGCGTTGTTCAATAGCAGCATTAGCGGCAATGGTTTCCAGACAGCCAAAGTTACCGCAATGGCAGCGCTCACCTAACGGATCAACTTGGATATGGCCAATTTCACCCACGTTGCCGTTACGGCCAAGAAATATTTTGCCATTGGATAAGATACCGGCCCCTGTTCCGCGGTGGACTCGCACCAGAATGGCGTCCTCGCAATCCTTTGTTGCACCAAAGTAATGTTCAGCGAGCGCCAGGCTGCGAATATCGTGGCCGACAAAACAGGTCACGCTAAAGCGATTTTCCAGTGCATCTGAAAGCGGCCATTTATCAACACTGATGTGGGGCATATAGCGCACTACGCCACCGTCGGGGTCAACCAGACCGGGCAAAATCACCGATATAGCGATAAGTTCGCGGATTTTGCGCGCATTATTTTCAATAAATTGATTAATGGCGTTAAGCAGGGCTTCTTCAAGCTGGTCCTGGGTTTTTTCCGGCAGGGCATAATGCTCTTCGGCAAGGGATTTTGCACCGAGGCTAAATAACGTAATGGTGGCGTCATAACGCCCCAGACGCACGCCTATCGCCTGGAAATTTCGTGTTTCGGTGATGATGGAAATAGCGCGCCGGCCCCCGGTGGAGGCCTGCTGATCGACTTCTTTGATAAGCCCGCGCTCTATCAAATAGCGGGTAATCTTGGTGACACTGGCGGGTGCAAGCTGACTCTGTTCGGCAATTTGAATACGTGAAATAGGGCCGTGCTGATCGATAAGACGATAAACTGCCGCACTATTTAACTGTTTTACTAAATCAATATTGCCAATCTGCCCTTGTCCGCCAGTAACCATTCGATTTACTCAGTGACGACTTCGTTACCATTAACGATAGTCTTGGTAATTTTATAATCGTGGGTAAAAACAGTCAGATTGGCAACTTTACCGGTTTCGATAGTCCCTAACTGTTTTTCCACACCGATTGCTCGGGCTGGATAAAGGGTTGCCATACGCAAGGCTTCATCCAGGGCTATGCTCGCGTGTTCAACCAGGTTGCTGACCCCTTCTATCATGGTCAGGGCTGAACCGCTGAGTGTGCCATTTTCATCCACACACAAGCCATCACGATAGTATATTGTTTTGCCAGCAAAAATGAACTGATCAATGTGCGCGCCTGCGGGAGCTGTCGCATCAGTCACCAGGCATAATTTATTGCCTTTAAGGCGTTTTGCTGTGCGCACGTTGGCATAATCAACATGTAAGCCATCAGCAATAATGCCACAGTAAACATCTTCTGCGTCAAAAATAGCCCCGGCCAGTCCCGGTTCGCGTCCGGTAATATAAGGCATGGCGTTAAACAGGTGAGTAGCAAAGGTAATACCCGCGCGGAAACCAATTTTTGCTTCTTTAGCGGTAGCACTGGAGTGACCCGCAGAAACAATAATACCGGCATCAACCAGACGGCGGATCACTTCCGGTTCAACTTGTTCCGGTGCCAGCGTGATTTTGGTAATCACATCGGCATTCTGGCATAAAAAATCGACCAGAGTTGCTGTAGGTTTACGGACGAACTCCGGGTTATGGGTGCCTTTTTTTGCCAGGCTCAACCATGGACCTTCGAGATGCAAACCCAATGCCTGATTATGATGATTCGCCAGATACTCGCGCATCACCCGGACACCGTGCATCATCAGCTCATCACTACAGGTGATAAGGGTTGGCAGAAAACTGGTGCAGCCAGAACGCTCGTTAGCGCGCTGCATCGTATCGAGCGTTGCGAGTGAAACAGCTTCAGCGGTGTCATTAAATTGAACGCCGCCGCAGCCGTTTAATTGCACGTCAATAAAACCGGGGGCAATAATCGCGCCACCCACATCACGTGTTTCAATATCTGCTGGTAAAGCGTCAACAGGACAGATTTCTTTAATCAGACCTTCAGCGATGACAACAGCCTGGCCATCCAGAATTTCATGACCGGTATAAACACGGCCGTGGGTTAATGCATACATAAGTTACCCCGGTTAATAAAGATGCTTACAGCGATTTAATGTTTTCGGCTTCAAGTTCGTTGAAATATTTCAACGTTTTCACTTTCAGTTCCATGGTCGATGGTTCATCGCAGACAATGATCGCTTTTGCGTGCAACTGCAGGCAGCTAATCGTCCACATATGGTTCACATTACCTTCAACCGCGGCCTGAAGTGCCAGCGCTTTAACACCACCAAGAGCCAGAATCATCACTTCTTCTGCATCCAGCAAAGTACCCACACCTACGGTCAGAGCGTACTTCGGCACCAGATTAACATCGCCACCAAAGAAGCGGGAGTTAGCCACACGGGTGTCATGAGTCAGGGTTTTAATACGGGTACGAGAAGCCAGAGAAGAAGCCGGTTCGTTAAAGGCGATATGACCATCGTTGCCGACGCCGCCCATAAACAGATTAATTTTTCCGTATGAACGGATTTTTTCTTCATAGCGACGGCATTCAGCATCGACATCATCGGCACAGCCATTCAGCAGGTTAATGTTTTCTGCCTGGATATCAACATGATCGAAGAAATTGCGGTGCATGAAGGTGTAATAGCTTTCAGGGTGCTCTTTCGGTAAGCCGACATATTCATCCATGTTGAAAGTGACTACGTGTTTAAAGCTAACCTGGCCTGCTTTATGCATCTCCACCAGGGCTTTATAGGCTTCCAGCGGGGTACTGCCGGTTGGCAGACCTAATACGAAAGGACGATCGGCGGTTGGATTAAACGCATTAATACGCTGAACGATATGGCGGGCTGCCCATTTTCCGACCTGAGCGGGGTTTGCTAAAGGAATCAGTCTCATCATTTACCTCTAAAGTTGTATGCAAACAAGAGTCATTACGACGGAAGCTGTCTATCTTTAAGATAGTCCGTATCGCGATGGATTGTGCATAAGTCTGGATACGTCGATTTTTTTAATCATAAAATAAGTTTTACGATATAGCCAGAGTGAGGGAGGTGGAGAAGCGATATTTGGTGATATTTATCACAATTTATAGCTATTTAATTTGCGATACGAATTAAATTTTTTCACACTGTTACGTGTGATGTTAAGCGTCGGCATGAATTAAATGTTGCCTGATAATAAAAAAAATGGCTTTGAGCACCCCATAAACTGGGGCCTCATGAGGGGAATCAACAGTGAGTATTCTAGGTTATTTACAACGCGTAGGCCGCGCGTTAATGGTGCCTGTGGCAACATTGCCGGCCGCAGCAATACTGATGGGGGTCGGTTACTGGATTGACCCGGTTGCATGGGGTGGGAATAACGCTTTAGCGGCGCTATTAATCAAATCCGGTGCGGCAATTATCGATCATATGTCAGTGCTGTTTGCGATTGGTGTCGCTTACGGTATGTCAAAAGATAAAGACGGTGCCGCGGCACTGACCGGTTTCGTTGGTTTCCTGGTGCTGACCACACTCTGTTCTCCTGCTGCAGTGGCAATGATTCAAAAAATCCCACTGGATCAGGTTCCTGCTGCATTCGGTAAAATCGAAAACCAGTTTGTTGGTATCCTGGTCGGTATTATCTCTGCAGAACTTTATAACCGCTTCAGCGGAGTTGAACTGCCAAAAGCGTTCTCCTTCTTCAGCGGTCGTCGTCTGGTACCTATCCTCACCTCGTTTGTGATGATTCTGGTTGCCTTCATCATGATGTACATCTGGCCAGTGATTTTTGATGGTCTGGTGAACTTTGGTGAACATATTCAGAAACTTGGATCTGCTGGTGCCGGTATCTATGCCTTCTTTAACCGCCTGTTAATTCCAGTCGGTCTGCACCATGCGCTGAACTCCGTATTCTGGTTTGACGTTGCGGGTATTAACGATATCCCTAACTTCCTCGGTGGCGCACAGTCTCTTGAAGAAGGTAAAGCTGTTGTGGGTATCACCGGTCGTTATCAGGCTGGTTTCTTCCCGATTATGATGTTTGGTTTGCCGGGTGCTGCGCTTGCCATCTATCATTGCGCGCGTCCTGAGAATAAAGCGAAAGTGGCGGGTATCATGATGGCTGCTGCATTTGCTGCCTTCTTTACCGGGATTACTGAGCCGCTTGAATTCTCCTTTATGTTTGTGGCGCCAGTTCTGTATGTTATCCACGCCTTCCTGACCGGGGTGTCGGTATTTATTGCCGCCAGCATGCACTGGATTGCCGGATTCGGTTTCTCGGCCGGTCTGGTGGATATGGCACTGTCTACCCGTAACCCGCTGGCAACTCACTGGTGGATGCTTATCCCACAAGGTCTGGTATTCTTCGCCATTTACTATGTAGTCTTCCGCTTTATGATCAAAAAGTTCAACCTGTTAACTCCAGGACGTGAACTGGCGGTAGCGGGTAATGAAGCTGATGGCCGTGATGTTAACGTCAGCCATGCAGAATTGAACAAAGACAATGCCGCAGGTCTTGCGCGTGAATATATCGTTGCTGTCGGCGGTTCTGACAACCTGACTAATATCGATGCCTGTATCACTCGTCTGCGTTTAACCGTTAAAGATTCATCACAAGTTAATGAAGCCCTGGCTAAACGTCTGGGTGCTACCGGTGTTATTCGTCTGAATAAAACCAGCGTTCAGATTATTGTTGGCTTTGCGGCAGAGAAAATTGCTGATGCGATGAAAGTTGCAGGTCATGTTGCTGGTTCTAAGGCAGCAGCAACCAGCGAACCGACTCCGGCGCCAGTGAAGACTCAGGCTGCGCCTAAAGCGGATTCAGTGACAGTGGCGGCTTTGGTTGCTCCAGTGAGTGGTGAAGTGGTTGCGCTTGACCAGGTTCCTGATGAAGCCTTCGCCAGCAAAGCTGTCGGTGACGGTGTGGCAATTAAACCTACGGGTAAAACTGTGGTGTCACCTGCTGCGGGTACCATTGTTAAAATCTTCAATACCAACCACGCATTCTGCCTTGAAACAGTGCAAGGTGCTGAGATTGTGGTGCACATGGGTATTGATACCGTTGCTTTAAATGGACAAGGATTCACCCGTCTGGTTGAAGAAGGCGCAGAAGTTGCTGCTGGCCAGCCGGTACTGGAAATGGATCTTGAGTTCCTGAATGCCAATGCGCGTTCCATGATAAGCCCGGTAGTTTGTAGCAATATCGATGATTTCGCAGGCCTGGTGATTAAGGCCGGTACGGTGGTGGTTGCAGGTCAGACCCCGCTGTATGAAATCAAAAGCAAATAATATCGCCCGAAAGGGCAGGCAGTAACGAACGGCTGGCGCTTTTGCCAGCCGTTTTTTTTGGGCTGGAGAAACAGATAAACCTGACTTTTCCTGTAGTGCATTTTCGTCTGTATATCTGTGTATAGTGCGGGAGCAAATCGGGATTTGAACCCTTCTATTTGGAGGTCAGTATGCTTTTTTCAGTCGGCGTTGAAACGCCAAAAGATAACGCTATCGCTTATGGTATCAGTGTTCCGGCACTGGACAACGCCGATTATGGTTGTGTTTCAGCGGGCGAACCCCGAGAGATACCTGTTATGGCCCAAGAGGCTATCCTCTCTGTTATTGAAGATATGTTAGTGAGCGGCTCGTATTCAGTGGAAGACATTGTTGATGACGGATTTATGTTCTATGCCGCCAGTCCGGACTATTCCCACTGTGATACCTGGTTTGTGATTGATGTGGATTTAACCGGCTTTGAAGGTGCAAGTTCAGTCGTCGAGTCACTCTCATAAGCAAATTGAATTATTTAGGGCATAAAGGTTGTTTCCCGCAGCAGGTTATAAGATCATACGTAGTTAATAAGAAAAAATCATGCTGTGAGGAATCTGCAATGAGTGAGGCTGAAGCCCGCCCAACTAACTTTATTCGTCAGATAGTCGATGAAGACTTGGCGACCGGTAAGCATACTGAGATTTGTACTCGCTTTCCGCCTGAGCCGAATGGCTATTTGCACATCGGCCATGCGAAATCTATTTGCCTGAACTTTGGTATCGCAAAGGATTATAACGGTCAGTGTAATCTGCGTTTTGATGACACCAACCCGGTAAAAGAAGATATCGAGTATGTTGAGTCAATTAAGCGCGATGTCGAGTGGCTGGGCTTCCATTGGTCTGGTGACGTGCGCTATTCCTCTGACTATTTCGATATGCTGTTTAACTATGCAATCGAGTTAATCAATAAAGGCCTGGCCTATGTCGATGAGCTGACGCCAGAGCAAATCCGTGAATATCGCGGTACGCTGACAAGCCCGGGTAAAAACAGTCCTTATCGTGACCGCACTGTTGAAGAGAACCTGGCGCTGTTTGAAAAAATGCGTAACGGTGAGTTTGCCGAAGGCACCGTCTGCCTGCGTGCAAAAATTGATATGGCATCGCCGTTTATTGTTATGCGCGATCCGGTTATCTACCGGGTGAAATTTGCTGAACACCACCAGACCGGTAATAAGTGGTGCATCTACCCGATGTACGACTTTACCCATTGCATTTCTGATGCGCTGGAAGGGATCACCCATTCACTTTGTACCCTGGAGTTCCAGGATAACCGTCGTCTCTATGACTGGGTGCTGGATAACATCACTATTGAGGCGCGTCCTCGTCAGTATGAGTTCTCTCGCCTTAATCTTGAATATGCCATTATGTCCAAGCGTAAGCTGAACCAGCTGGTAACGGAAAAGGTTGTTGAAGGCTGGGACGATCCGCGTATGCCAACCATCTCAGGTTTACGTCGTCGTGGCTATACTGCGGCTTCTATCCGTGAATTCTGCAAACGTATTGGCGTCACCAAACAAGACAACACGGTAGAAATGGCTTCTCTGGAGTCTTGTATTCGTGACGATCTGAACGAAAACGCACCGCGTGCGATGGCGGTTCTTGACCCGGTAAAAGTGATTATCGAAAACTACCCGCAAGGGGAAGAGTTGCTGATTACTATGCCTAATCACCCGAATAACCCGGATATGGGTAGCCGTGAAGTCCCCTTTAGCCAGGAGATTTATATCGACCGGGCTGACTTCCGTGAGGAAGCGAATAAACAGTATAAGCGTCTGGTGCTGGGTAAAGAAGTTCGTCTGCGTAACGCTTACGTTATCAAAGCAGAACGTGTGGAGAAAGACGAACAGGGCAACATTACCACTATCTATTGCTCTTATGACTCAGAAACACTGAGCAAAGATCCGCAAGACGGTCGTAAAGTTAAAGGGGTTATCCACTGGGTCAGCGCAGCACATGCCCTGCCGGTCGAGATCCGTTTATACGATCGTCTGTTCAGTGTCGCAAACCCGGGCACAGCTGAAGATTTCCTCGCAACTATTAATCCAGAGTCATTAGTGATTAAGCAAGGGTTTGCTGAACCAAGTCTGAAGAATGCTGAGCCAGGTAAACCTCATCAGTTTGAACGTGAAGGCTATTTCTGTGTGGATAGCAGTTATAGTAATGCCGATAAACTGGTGTTTAACCGTACTGTAGGCCTGCGTGATACTTGGGCGAAAATAGGCGAGTAATCGTCTTACCCTGAAGCCTGAAGTCAAAAAGCCGCAACGATTTTATATCGCTGCGGCTTTTTTATTGCGACAATTCCCATTGACTGAAAAAACAGAATAAACAAATCGATACCTGGCTAAGAGGTTACAGGGAAAGTCATATATGGAGTAATACGAAGCGTAATAAAGAGAGGAAAGAGTAGTTAAACGATTAAAATAAAACCGGAACTTTCAGTGATTGAAAAATACCGGTTTTATTTTAAGTCGAATGGCGAAATATGACGCCATTCTGAGTATTATTTATCGCTATTATCGTGAGCATGCTCGTCAGTACGGCAGTCGCCTTCCGCACAGTGACCATACAGATAAAGGCTATGGTTAGTCAGGCGAATACCATGACGGGTAGCGATTTCGCGCTGACGCAGTTCAATGGAGTCGTCGCTGAACTCGATCACTTTTCCGCAGTCAAGGCAGATCAGGTGATCGTGGTGGTGCTGTTGGGTCAGTTCAAAAACAGACTTGCCACCTTCAAAGTTATGACGGGTGACAATGCCTGCGTCATCAAACTGGTTGAGTACACGGTAGACTGTAGCCAGCCCAATTTCTTCACCCATGTCAATCAGGCGTTTATACAAGTCTTCCGCACTGACATGGTGATTATCCGGTTCTTGTAACACTTCAAGGATTTTTAATCGTGGAAGCGTGACTTTCAAGCCGGCCTTTTTTAATGCGGTATTGTTGTCAGTCATGCGGAAATTTTCCTATTGCTTAACGTTTAGCTCAAATTGCAGTGAGCGTTAAGAGTTGTCCATCATTATAGAGCTGTGAATTTAAAATGTGAACCGCCACTATAATGTAAAACATAACTGAAAAATCATAGCGGTATAGCCAATTATCGCCACTATCAGTTAATTAACTTGTGGGTATTGTACAGGGATACACAAGAAAGTTACAAACTTGTAGCAATTATTTTCATTGTTAAAAGCTATCAAGACGGCGCAAAGCTTGTTTTGCGCCATACTGATTAGGCGTTAATGATGCTATCCAGATTCAATTCATCAGCAACCTGTTTGGTCCACTTTTCAACACGTTCAGCGGTCAATTCTGGCTGTCTGTCTTCATCGATAGCCAGACCTACAAAGTGGCTGTCATCAGCCAGACCTTTTGACGCTTCAAAGTGGTAACCTGCCGTTGGCCAGTGTCCGACAATCACTGCACCATTAGGTTCAATAATATCGCGGATAGTGCCCAGGGCATCACAGAAGTATTCTGCATAGTCTTCCTGGTCGCCGCAGCCAAAAAGCGCCACTAACTTACCATTGAAGTCTACTTCTTCCAGTGTCGGGAAGAAATCATCCCAGTCACACTGCGCTTCACCATAATACCAGGTTGGAATACCCAGCAGTAAAATATCAAAACCTTCCAGGTCTTCTTTGCTGCATTTAGCGATATCATGAACTTCTGCAACGTCTTTACCCAGTTGCTTTTGAATCATTTTCGCGATGTTTTCGGTGTTACCCGTGTCACTGCCGAAAAAAATGCCTACGATTGCCATGAATAAGATAGCCCCTTGAAACTGAATTTAATATCGGCTGTTCAATGCCTGTGCTTGGGGCAATCATAGCAGAATAGCCCCATTAGCGGAAATGAGTATCGTCAGGATGTGCACAGTCTGCAACATACTTCAAGCTACAGACGCATGGGTTTACCCGTGCTCACCCGGTCACTGATTAGTGTTAGCGAGCTGCATAAGCAGCATTTCTTCAATCAATTCACTGCGGCTAAGCTCGCGCAGCTCCGCCAGTTGATCCAGAGCATCAACTGCCTCATTACTTAATTTTAGCTCTACACGCTTAAGTCCACGAACTTTATCACGTTTTAGCTGATTGCGTTTATTGATACGCAACTGTTCGTCGCGAGCGAGGGGATTCGTTTTGGGTCTCCCGGGTCGACGCTCATCTGCGAACAGATCTATTGTAGTACGGTCCGTTTGTTCTTTTGCCATGATTAGGGTACTGACAGGAAAGTCTGATGCACATGCAGGGTGCAGGGCGCATTTTAGCGCGACATCATACATTAGCGCGTCAGTTGAGCCAATGCGTTCGCGCCCTAAGTTACTTACTCGTTCTTTTTTTAATCAATCGCTATGCCGGAATCAAGAAATCGATGAATTGCACGCAAAACCGCCTCTGGTTTTTCTGCGTGAACCCAATGTCCGGCACCTGCAACTACGTAAGCGCGGGAAAGCGGGAACTGCTGAGTCAGTTCTTCACGGTAGCGTTCTTCAATATAAGGCGAGTTGCCGCCGCGAATAAACAGAACCGGGTGCGGCCAGGCAGGTACTGGCTGCCAGCCAATAATCGTTTCATACTCGGCCTCCAGTGCCGGAACATTAAATTTCCACTCACCATTACTGAATGATTTGAGTAAAAACTGAATCACGCCTGCTTCATCGATATCCCGCTGCATAATTTCAGTGGCTTGTTGACGGGTAGTGGCTCCCGCATCAGTCACAGCATGTATCGCTTTAAAAATTTCTGTATGGCGATGAACTTCATACGCGACGGGGGCAATATCAATGACGACCAGCTTTTCAACCCGGTCAGGAGCCAGTGCGGTTAAAGCCATTGCGACTTTTCCGCCCATAGAATGGCCGATAATAATCACTTTATCGATGCCACTGTCATCCAGTGTGTCGAGAATATCTGCCGCCATTGCACGGTAGCTCATCTCTTCACTACGCCCGGAGAGCCCGTGATTACGTAAGTCGACTTGTAGCAGGGTATAAGTTTGACCCAGATCCCGGGCCAGTACGCCAAGATTATCAAGGCTACCGAATAGACCATGGATCAAGACAATAGTGGGTAAGTTGTTTGATTGTTGAGCTGTTTGCAGACGAGTATTTAATTTCATGGCAAAGATCTTTATTTTGGAACCTTTGGTTAGGGTATCATGAAGCTATTGCTATGAGTACGTGGCAAATTTTTCGCCGATTCGGACTCTGTGCTTCCTGTTAATCTACCCCATGTTGGGTTTTGACCTTATTACCCGTCATACTCAAGCAACTGGAGTTATTTTGGGTATAATAGCCATTAATAAGGTTCAAAAATAAAACGTACCGGATAAAGATGAAAAAAATTGACGTTGATGACGAGCTGTATCGCTACATTGCCAGCCATACCCAGCATATTGGTGAAAGCGCATCTGATATTTTACGGCGCATGCTTAAATTTACAGCTGGTGCTGTGCCTGCGGCATCTCTGGCTGCAGATAACAGCGAACCTGTGGTGGCAGAAAAACCGGTCAATGTTGCTCAGCAGCGAGTCCGTGCCGTACGTGAACTTCTGCTGTCCGACGACTATGCGGCACAAAACAGAGCGGTAAATCGCTTTATGATGGTGCTGTCTACACTGTATCAACTGGATGCGAAAACCTTCGGTGAGGCGACAGAGTCGCTCCATGGACGGACGCGCGTCTATTTTGCGGGTAATGAGCAAACGCTGCTGGCTAGTGGTAACCAGACCAAGCCTAAACATGTCCCTGGCACCCCGTACTGGGTGATTACCAATACCAATACTGACCGTAAGCGCAGTATGGTAGAGCATATAATGCAGTCAATGCAGTTCCCGGCGGAACTGATTGAAAAGGTTTGCGGAACCATTTAAAACTAGCTGTCAGTAAGGAAGAGTCAATGGCTAACCACAAGCGTGCGGGTCAACCTGCACAACAGAGTGATTTGATTAACGTTGCCCAGCTTACAGCGCAATACTATGTGCTGAAGCCAGATGTCAGTAATGCAGAACAACAGGTGAAGTTCGGTACCTCCGGCCACCGCGGCGGTTCATTACGTCACAGTTTCAATGAGTCACACATTCTGGCTATTGCTCAGGCGATTGCCGAAGAGCGTGCTAAAAATGGCATTACCGGGCCTTGCTATGTCGGTAAAGACACCCATGCGTTGTCTGAGCCTGCGTTTATCTCTGTGCTGGAAGTCCTGACCGCTAATGGCGTCACCGTCATTGTGCAGGAAGAGAATGGTTTTACTCCAACGCCTGCCGTTTCACATGCCATTCTTGAACATAATAAGCATTCTTCTGTACTGGCTGACGGTATCGTTATTACCCCGTCTCATAATCCGCCGGATGATGGCGGCATTAAATATAATCCACCGAATGGCGGGCCAGCTGATACTAACGTCACCAGCGTGATTGAGAAGCGTGCTAATCAGCTGCTCGCGCAAAATCTTGAGGGCGTAAAACGCCTGTCTCTGGATGAAGCCTTGGCTAGCGGTTATGTCCAGGAACAAGACCTGGTACAACCCTTTATTGAAGGGCTGGTCGATATCATCGATATGACTGCCATTCAGAAAGCCGGTTTAACCCTGGGCGTTGATCCTCTCGGCGGCTCGGGTATTGAATACTGGAAGCGCATTGCCAGCCACTACAACCTGAACTTAACCCTGGTGAACGATCAGGTCGATCAGACATTCCGCTTTATGCACTTGGATAAAGACGGCGCTATTCGTATGGATTGCTCCTCCGAGTGTGCGATGGCCGGTTTACTGGCGCTGCGTGATAAGTTTGATCTGGCTTTTGCCAATGACCCGGATTATGACCGTCACGGTATTGTCACCCCGGCAGGGCTGATGAACCCGAACCATTATCTGGCCGTGGCGATTAACTATCTGTTCCAGCACCGTCCACAGTGGGGCGCTGATGTCGCCGTGGGTAAAACCCTGGTGTCTTCAGCGATGATCGACCGCGTGGTTAATGATCTGGGCCGTAAGCTGGTGGAAGTGCCAGTGGGCTTCAAATGGTTCGTTGATGGCCTGTTTGACGGCAGCTTTGGTTTCGGCGGCGAAGAAAGTGCCGGGGCTTCATTCCTGCGTTTTGACGGTACGCCCTGGTCGACAGATAAAGACGGCATCATTATGTGCCTGCTGGCAGCTGAAATTACTGCGGTAACCGGTAAAAATCCACAGCAGCATTATGACGAGCTGGCTGAGCGTTTTGGTTCACCGAGCTATAACCGTCTGCAAGCTCCCGCCACCCTGGCACAGAAATCTGCCTTATCAAAACTTTCACCAGAGATGGTGAGTGCCGATACCCTGGCGGGTGATCCTATTACGGCTCGTCTGACCGCAGCGCCAGGCAATGGCGCTTCGATTGGCGGTCTGAAAGTAATGACCGAAAACGGCTGGTTTGCCGCGCGTCCATCCGGTACTGAAGAAGCTTATAAAATCTACTGTGAAAGTTTCCTGGGGGCTGAACATCGCCAGCAGATTGAAAAAGAAGCGGTTGATATTGTTAGCGAAGTGCTGAAAAACGCCAAGTAAGCCGACAAAAAATACCAGATGAGAGGCCGCAACGGATAACGTTGCGGCCTCTTTTTATGGTGCACCGGGCATAGCGCCTTGACGGGGCCTGGGAATCAGGATGATATAAGCGTGATATGGTTAATTGAAGTACTTAACAACCAGCATGGTGCCTGAGGCTAATAAAACCACATTGATTAACTTCATAAATTGCTCACGTGACATCTTCAAGGTGAAATAACGGCCCAGGGTAATTCCCGCCAGCATGCCCGGGACCAGGACTAATGCCAGCAGCAATAAATCAGCATTAAAATAAATACCGGCGAAGGAAAAAATAACCACCCGCGTCAGGGTGCTCATCCCGATAAGGGTGGTTTGAGTAATGCGGAAGTCTTCTTTTTTCTTAATGCGCCCACTAAGATAAATGGCATAGATAAAACCGCCACTGCCGAATAATGCGCTGAACACCCCTCCCGTAAGGCCAAAAGGCACCGATGCTTTGGGCGAAAATTGCCTGTCTGGTTTTAAACCGCTGAGCGAATAGAGGGCATAAAAAAAGACAAAAACGCCCAGAGCCAATAAGAGGATATCTGGCTGGGTTTTCAGCAATATCGCCGCCCCAAACAGGCTGCCGATTATCATCAACGGAATCAATCGTTTTAACTCTGACCATTGCGCATTGCGACCATCACGGCTGACGTTAATAATGGCCGCGCACATGTCCAGTAGTGCCAGCAACGGGACAATTTTTGCCACAGGGATATAAAGCGCCATTATCGGGCTTGCGACTAATGCCGTGCCAAAACCCGCAATACCGAAAATAACATAGGCGACCAGCAGGGAGGTTACCAGTACCAGGTAACTTGAAAGCGTGAAAGCTTCTGGCATCTTAATTTCTACCTTATAAAGCACAGCCATGTGCTAAACATTTATTATTTAATCTCTGATAGTCGCCCCTGTTTGGACGTTCAGCTCTCGTAGTTGACTATGGTTTTGTTTCTACGATTGTTGCCATTTATGCCATATTCCAGCGAGGGTTTCGTTTGAATTTGTTCTGGACGTTTTCATAGTGTGACCCCACTCGCAATGAGGATATCTTCAGGTATATGCAGCCCGAACATTAATATGATTATTTAACATTCGCAGGCGAATCCATCGCCAGACTCAGATACCGTCTCTTCCTGGAGTGGAAGCCCTTCATCAACCCATCCGGTAATACCGCCAATCATCTCTTTTACCGAATATCCCAGACCTGACAGACGAACCGCTGCCCGGTGTACGCCGTTACAATGAGGACCCGCGCAATAGACAACAAATAGCGTATTGCGTGGGTATTCGGACAGGCTTTCCGCGGTAATCGTTCGGGTCGGAATATTGATAGCACCAGGAACATGCGATTTAGCAAAGGCCGCGTTATTTCTTACATCGACTAATACATAATCGATATTCCCTGTATTTTGACTTTGATGGACATCGGAACAATCGGTCTCAAAAGCTAATCGACGGCTAAAATGTAGCAGAGACTCTGAAGGTGTCGCTGGCGGTATTTCACTGATTAAACTTGTCATAGTCAGAACCTCTTATTTGGGTATGTACGGATTGTATAAAAGAGATTCGGGGTGATAAAGTGGCGGAAATGACAATAAGTGGTACTTTTCCGCCAATGTTAAAACAGCAAAATTTAGTGGCTATCCTCGCCTATGATGGCCTCTGTACCTTTGAGTTTGGTATTGCGGTGGAGATTTTTGGTCTTCCACGTCCTGAGTTTGACTTTCCCTGGTATAGCCACCGGATAGTGTCCGTTGATTCTTATCCCATGCGGGTTTCTGAAGGGATTCAGGTTGTATCCCGCTTTGGGCTGGAATCGCTGAACGAAGTTAACACGATTATTATTCCTGGCTGGCGTAACCGCGATGAAAAACCTCCGCAGGCGCTACTCGATGCATTACGTGATGCTTATCATCGAGGAACGCGCCTGTTATCGATTTGTTCCGGTGTCTTTGTTCTTGCGGCGGCAGGTTTATTAGACGGTAAACGTGCAACCACGCACTGGCGGTATACCACTGAACTTGCCGAACGCTATCCCGGTATCATCGTTGACCCTAACGTTCTTTATGTCGACAGCGGGCAAATCATTACATCTGCGGGCAGTGCTGCCGGTATCGATGCCTGCCTTCATTTAGTGAGCCGTGATTATGGGGTGCATGTTGCCAATATCGTGGCCAGGCGCTTAGTTATGCCCCCTCAGCGCTCCGGAGGGCAAATTCAGTTTATCCCTTCTCCTGTTGCCCAAAAACCACGGGATGAAATTGCCGCAACGCTTGAATGGGCTCTTGAAAATCTGAACAGTAGCCTGTCGGTTAAAAGTATGGCGGACAGAGCATTAATGTCAGAACGCACTTTTCTGAGACGCTTTAAAGAGGCCATGGGCACCACGCCTAAGAGATGGATACTTCAGTCACGAATGAATCTTGCGCGTGACTTATTAGAAAGTAACCAGCTGAATGATGAGCAAATTATGGAATCAACGGGATTTGGAACGATGGAGGGTTTTCGTGCCGCATTTCGTAAATCAGTGGGGATATCGCCTTCTTCGTATCGTAAAAAATTTGGCGGCGTAAGTGGCTATAATGACTAAAAGGCTCCTGATAGAGAGCCTTTTAGTTATCTACTCGGAATAATGAAATTCAATTCTGATACCACTGGGGTCATAACACATCATATGCATTGAGGGTCCTTCTCTGATTAATGCGGGCTCAAATTCGATTTCAATATGGTTGGCTTTCAGCACATCAAGCAGCTGAAACAGAGCCTGTTTGCTTTTAACCCGTAAAGCCAGGTGATGGAGCCCGACATTTATCTTGCGATCAAATTTTACGGGCTCTTCTGTTTGTGTTTTCCAGAGCGTTATCATGAGCGCGCTATCTCTCACAAAAATGGCCGGATAATCTTCACGTCGTTTCACTTCCTCCCAGCCCAGAAGTTGAGTAAAGAACGCGGCGCTTTCTTCAAGGTTTGATACGGTCAGACCAATATGATGTACACCTGTAGTCACTGACATGATGAGTATTCTCCTTCAGGAAAGCGTTAATTTGTCTGGCGGATATGCCGGCCAAGAAAATCACGAATGTCCACGCCTATCTCTTTAGCGTGCGTTTCCAGTGCGAAGTGGCCGGTATCATAAAAATGTATCTCGGCTTTCGGCAAATCACCTTGCCATGCCCTGGCGCCCTCGGGCATGAAAAATGGGTCATGTTTTCCCCAGACGGCTAATAATGGTGGCTGATACTCACGGAAATATTGTTGAAACAAAGGATACATTTTCACATTCGAGGCATAGTCCAGTAACAGATCGAGCTGAATATCCGCATTGCCCGGCCGCAATATCTGCATCCCTTCCAGCGAATAGCCATCGGGTGAAACCCGGCTTCTGTCGCGCACGCCTTCCAGATACTGCCATTTGATTGCGGCAGGTGTCGGAAATTCACTTAATGCACTTCGGTTTTCAGGGGTGGGATCGCGCCAGTATGTCTGAATAGGTGCCCAGGCTTCGCCCAGACCTTCTTCATAGGCATTGCCATTCTGGGAAATGATGGCCGTCACACGCTGGGGATGCGCTAATGCCAGCCGCCAACCGACAGGAGCGCCGTAGTCGTGAACCATCAGGGCATAGGTATTGAGATTGAGCGCTTCGGTAAACTGGTTAATAGTCTCGGCAAGCTGGTCAAAGGTATAAGCGTATTCATCTCTCCCCGGCGCCTCGGTAAAACCAAAGGCTGGCAAGTCTGGCGCTATCAGATGATAACTGTCGGCCAGTTCAGCAATCAGGTCACGAAACATAAATGATGATCCCGCGAAGCCGTGAAGCATCAGTAGGGTGGGCAGCTCCGGATCGCCAGCCTCACGGTAGAAAACGTTAACATCACCTGCCTGTTGATATCGGTAATGAATCTGTGTCGTTGATGAGGCTGTAGCGGTAGAAGTCATGATATATACCTTGTAACCATTAAAATGTGTATTTGAAGGTTACATGTATATTTGGTAACCTGTCAAAACAATTTTATGAGTTACGGATATGTATGGAATCTCAACAACCCGCTTCTCCGCCTCTCTTTCTGGCCGATAACCTCGCACTGGATTTTATTAACAGCGAATACGGAACAGGTGAGGATAAACATGATTGTCTTACAGACGATCTCAGCGTGACTGACTGGCTTGAAACCGCAGGTCTGGTACCGAAAGGAACTGAAGCCCCACCCGGATTACTCGCGGAAGCCCGTCTGCTTCGTGATGCTGCCAGGGTTATCGTATACGCCGCGATGAAGCCTGTTGAGGCTGACCTGTCGGTGATTAACCGAATATTGCAGGCCGGACATCCCGAAACGAGGCTGCAATGGGATGAAGAGACACAGCGATACCGTATTGATGTTCGTTCAGGCACCGCCAGCCCCGAAAGCCTGCTCTGGCCGGTTGCCGATGCCCTGGTAAAACTGGTCACTGACGAGAAGTTCGAATACGTACGCCAGTGTGAAGCCCATGATTGTATTTTACTTTTTCACGATTTGAGTAAGTCGCATCGCCGACGCTGGTGCAGTATGGCCACCTGTGGCAATCGCATGAAGGTTGCGGCTTTCAGAAACAGGAAAAAATCTTAGATGCTGTCCCCTCAACTTAAAAACTCAAGATTTTGTATCCACTACTTGACGGAGGAGAACGATCGTTCTACCATTATCCTATGAACAAAGAGACAACGAATACCAGAGACAAAATCCTCGCCACGGCCGAGCAACTTATTTATCAGAATGGTATTCATGCCACCGGTATGGACCTTCTGGTAAAGACTTCCGGTGTCGCCAGGAAAACGATTTATCGTTACTTCACGAATAAAGATGAGGTTGCAGCGGAAGCCCTGAATGCACGTGATATACGCTGGATGGAATGGTTCAGGGCAGAATGTGATAAGGCGGAAACGCCGCACGACAGGATCCTCAATATATTCACCGTGCTTAAAGGCTGGTTTGAATCTGAGGGGTATCGTGGATGTGCGTTTATCAACACGGCGGGTGAGGTAGGGGACTCTGCGGATCCTATTCGTCATATCGCCAAATTGCATAAACAGAAATTACTGGATTACATCGTTGAGCTTACCGAACAGCTGAATACAGAGCAGCCATTAGCCCTGGCAAGACGGTTGCTCGTGCTGGTTGAAGGTGCCATCACCATGTCACGCGTAATGAGTGATTACAGCGCCGCCGACGATGCAAGGGACATTGCTCAACTGTTACTAAAACAGGCTTCGCATTAGAGGTCTGATCCCGACAAATAAATGACTAATTAAAATATCCAATTTAACCGGAGGCTCCACCATGTCTGATTTTCACATTCGCCCACCTCTTCCTCCTTTCACTCGTGAATCTGCGATAGAGAAAGTCAGACTGGCTGAAGATGGCTGGAACAGCCGCGATGCTGAAAAAGTATCGCTCGCGTACTCGCTGGATACGAAATGGCGTAACCGCGCAGAGTTTGCTTATAACCGCGAAGAAGCCAAAGGTTTTCTCGAACGTAAGTGGAAAAAAGAACTCGAGTATCGCCTGATTAAAGAACTATGGGCGTTTGGCGGAAATCGCATTGCGGTTCGTTACGCTTATGAATGGCGCGATGATTCTGGTAACTGGTTCCGCTCTTACGGCAATGAGAACTGGGAATTTGGCGAAGATGGCCTGATGCAGAACCGCTTTGCCTGCATTAACGATATGCCTATCAAGGAAAGCGAACGTAAGTTCCACTGGCCGCTGGGCCGTCGTCCGGACGACCATCCGGGTCTGTCTGACCTGGGTCTGTAGGGTAGTTAATTCTTTTCCGGGGGGCCCACGGCTACTGTCCTGGCCGGGTTTTTCTCAGGCTGATTGTGAAAAATACAATCAGCCTGAGCCGGGGATGCTTTTTTCATTTTGACTGTGCGCACTGTTTTTGTGATGGGAATACGGCTTGAATATTCCCCATTTAAATAGCGCGCGATTTAATCGTAAACAATTTTAATTGGATGGTTCTATGAATATTAAATCTGCATTAATGACTGCCGTTTCGCTCAACAGCTTTGCGGGTAGCCCTCAACCAGAACGCCATGTTCAGGAATTCCTGAATGCACTGAACGGCGGTGGCGGAAAACCCATTGAGCAACTGTCTGTGCAAGACGCACGTCAGGTATTAATCGATGCGCAAAAAGGGGCAAAACTGCCCGCCGCAGATGTCAGTGAAAAAACCATCGATATTGAAGGCGGTCAGCTGAAACTGAATATAGTGAAGCCGCATGACGCCCAGGGGATCCTGCCCGTGTTTATGTTCTTCCACGGCGGTGGCTGGATTCTGGGTGATTTTGCAACGCATGAACGGCTGGTTCGTGACCTCGTCAGCGAATCGGGTGCGGCGGCTGTTTTTGTTAACTACACGCCATCTCCGGAAGCTCATTTCCCGGTTGCCATTAATCAGGCTTACGCGGCAACACGCTGGGTAGCTGAACACGGTAATGAAATTGGCGTTGATGGCAAACGTCTGGCGCTGGTGGGTAACAGCGTCGGTGGAAATATGGTGGCAGCCGTCGCGCTTCAGGCCAAACAGCATCAAGCGCCTGAAATTCGCTACGACGTCATGCTCTGGCCCGTCACTGACGCGAATTTCAATACCGATTCTTATCAGCAGTATCCTGATGGCTATTTCCTGTCACGTAATATGATGAAGTGGTTCTGGGATGCCTACACCACCAAAGAAAGCGACCGAAATAATATTCTGGCTTCTCCACTGCGAGCAACCCCTGAGCAGTTAAAGGGCCTGCCGCCGACGCTTATTCAGACGGCTGAGTTTGATGTGCTGCGTGACGAGGGGGAGGCTTTTGGTCGTAAGCTCGATGAGGCCGGTGTCGACGTGACGGTTACCCGTTACAACGGGTTGATCCATGATTATGGTTTGCTGAACGCCCTGAGTGACGTTCCTGCCGTGCGGACGGCTATTAGTCAGGCCGCGAATGGACTGAAAAATAATCTCAAATAAAGACCCAATACTGGTATTTGCCTTACAGGATGTTTCTGCATCCTTGTAAGGCATTACGCCTGATGGTATTTTTTTACCCTAAAGCAACCATCAGTGCGCCACCGGTAATCAGTGCAATACCGATCCCGGCAATCAGCGACACTTTCTCGCCAAACAAAATAACTGCCAGCACCACTGCAAATACCACGCTCAGTTTATCGATTGGCGCGACTTTGGAGACTTCACCACTTTTAATCGCCATAAAGTAAAACAGCCACGACAGGGCGCCGGCGACCCCACTTAAGATAATAAACAGCAGCGCTTTTTTATCGGCAAATACGGTTCCAACCAGATTCAGTTTCCCCTGTGCCACCACTACACCTACCAGGAATAACGCCATGACAATCGCCCGAACCGCGGTGGCGGTATTGGCATCAAGTTGCTGTAAACCTATTTTACCAAAAATAGCGACCAGCGCAGCGCTGGCCGCCGATAACAGTGCGTAGAATAGCCAGGCACTCATAGCGGTTTCCCCCTGCAAAAAATAATATTTTTATATTATAAAACAAAACGATAACCGATTCCGGTCTCGGTTAATAAATGACGCGGTCGGGCAGGATCTTGTTCCAGTTTTTGACGTAAATGCCCCATATAAATACGCAGATAATGGCTGTGTTCCACCGCATTAGGCCCCCAGATCTGCTTCAGTAACTGGCGCTGGGTCAGCACTTTACCCTGATTATTCAGCAAGGTTGCCAGCAGTCGAAACTCAAGCGGGGTCAGATGAATATCTTCCTCTCCCCGGACGATTCTGCGGGCGGCAAGATCAACCATGATATCGTCAAAATGATAAACCGGTTCGGGTTGTACCAGGCTTGCATGACGTCGCAGGGCGACGCGTAACCTGGCCTGTAACTCTCCAATGCCAAAAGGTTTACTGAGAAAATCGTCTGCCCCGGCGTCAAGAGCGATAATCTTATCCTGTTCGTTGTCGCGGGCAGACAGCACGATTATCGGGGCCTGGCTCCACTGGCGAAAATCACGAATAAATTCTACGCCGTCGCCGTCCGGGAGGCCCAAATCGAGAATCACCACATCCGGTTTCCGGGTCGCCGCCTCGATAAGTCCGCGCTGTAATGTTTCGGCATCAAATACCCGCAAGGATTCATCCTCCAGCGCAGTACGCAGAAAACGGCCGATCTCTTTTTCATCCTCAATCACTAAAACGGTTATCACATGACCTCGTTGATATCAGGAATTATCGGGGAAGGCGATAAGGGTAACATTATATGAAAACTGGCGCCGCCTTGCGCACTCCGGGTGGCCGAGATAGTACCGCCGTGCAACTCGACAATGGCCCTGCAAATCGCCAGCCCTAACCCGACGCCAGGAATGGCAGACTCTTTATTGCCGCGGGAAAATTTATCAAAAATAAGCTGCTCTTTATCTGGCGGAATACCGGGGCCGTTATCCCAGACCTCCAGCAGCAGTGAGTCAGCTTTAGCTCTCGCCCGGATACCTATTTCAGCGTCGGGCCCTGCATATTTAAGTGCGTTTTCCAGTAAATTAATCAGTACTCGCTCAAACAGCGGGCCATCGAGCTCAATCAGCATCAACGGATCCGGCAATTCAAGAGTGATATGACGTCCCTCGTAAGCGGGTTCAAACATCTGCAAGGCGCTGCCAATCACTTCTTCCAGCGTCAGCCACTCTTTACGTAAGTTAAAACCGCCTGACTGAATGCGTGCCATCTCCAGTAAATTATTCACCAGGCGTGTGGTATTCAGCACATGCTGGCGGATATCATTGGCCTGATAGCTGTATTTTGACCCCTCGTCGTTAAGGTTTTTTGTCAGTAATTCTGCCTGGCCCAGTAACACGGTCAGCGGTGTGCGCAGATCATGGGACAGGGCTGCCAGTAACGAGTTACGCAGTTGCTCGCGCTCACTCGCCAGGCGGGCTTGTTCTTCACTGTCTGTCAGCAAAAGTCTGTCGAGCGTTGCCGCGATTAATAGCCTGAAAGTTTCCAGTAGTCGCTGCTGTTCAGGCGTGACTAACTGGCGCAGATTATCGGCTTCAATAATCAACAGTCCGAGGGTTCGCTCTTGGGTACGAAGGGGTAAAATTTGATACGGCACGGCAGGCAGGGTGTCGGTTCCTGCTCCTGCGGGTTGACCTTTATCAAAGCTCCAGCGGGCGATGGCGTCATCCCACTGAGCTGGCTCTCCCGGGTGAGAAATACGGCTCAGTTTCCCGTTCTCATCAGGTAACAAGAGCAGGCTGCGCGCCTGAAAAGTGGAGTTGATAAACTGTACGCTGGTTGCCGCGACTTCTGAGGGGGAACGGTCATCTGCGAGCGCTTTCGACATCTCATAAAGATGCCGGGTACGTTGTTCACGATAGCGGGCGATACGCGCCTGATAACGCACCCCGGCGGTAAGATTACCTATCACCAGGCCGACGGTCAGCATCACTCCAAAGGTCAGAAGATATTGCATATCCGACACCGCAAGGGTGCCGTGGGGGGCAATAAAAAACAGATCAAAGCTAATAACGTTAATTACCGCCGCCAGTACCGAAGGCCAGCGACCATAAAATAACGCAATGATGACGACACCGAGTAAATAGACCATCACCAGGTTGGCGGTTTCAAAAGTGCCTAGCCAATGATTAGCCACCCAGGTGATTAATGCACATAACACGACGGCGGCCGCGCAGCCTTGCAACTGTAGGCGCCATTTCTCACCAATGCCGCGGGTATCATTGATTCTGGCATGGGTAAATGTGGCCAGTTCGTCGAGCGCAACGATCACTAAATCCAGATCCGGTGCATATTTCCCCAGTTTTTCGGCAAAGGTACTGCCATGCCACCAGTGGCTGCGGGTATGGCGGCCGAGAATAATCTTACCGAGATTATGTTCACGGGCATAACGCACCACCGCTTGCTCTTTATTCGGATCGGCCAGGGTAGCGGTTTCTGCTCCCAGTTCCTGAGCCAGTCGTAGCGCACCGAGAATGCTGTGACGCTGGTGTTCAGGCAGGCGATGAAGCTTGGGCGTTTCAACATAAATCGCATACCAGGCGCTGCCTAACTTAGCGGCCAGACGAGCGGCGGTTCGTACCAGTTTTTCATTACCGGCATTATGGCCAATACATAACAGAATCGCATCTCGCGTATGCCAGACTTTCTCCTGGCCCTGAGTCTCGCGCCAGGCACGCATCTGCTCATCAACCCTGTCCGCTGTGCGTCTGAGTGCCAGCTCGCGTAAGGCAATAAGGTTGCCTTTACGGAAGAAGTGTTCGATAGCCCGCTCAGCCTGGCCAGAAAGATAGACTTTACCTTCATGCAGGCGCTGACGCAGATCGTCTGGCGGCAGGTCAACCAGCACGATTTCATCAGCGGCATCAAAAATAGGATCCGGTACAGTTTCCCGCACCTGAATACCGGTTATTCCGCCAACCACATCGTTCAGACTTTCCAGATGCTGCACATTAACGGTAGTCAGAACATCAATCCCGGCGTTCAGTAACTCTTCAACATCCTGCCAGCGTTTAGGGTGACGGGAGCCGGGGGCATTACTGTGTGCCAGCTCGTCCATCAGAATTAACGCCGGACGGCGGGCGAGGGCGGCATCAAGGTCAAACTCAAGGATAGCGCGTCCACGATGAAGGATACGTTTCGCCGCCAGAGTATTCAGTCCGTTAAGTTGTTCTGCTGTTTCCCGGCGGCCGTGGGTTTCCACGACGCCTACCAGGACATCGAGCCCCTGGCCCCGTAATCGCCGGGCTTCCTGCAACATGGCGTAGGTTTTTCCTACACCGGCACAAGCGCCGAAGAAAATTTTCAGTTTTCCACGAGGCTGACGGCTCATCTGTTCCAGGAGTTTATCCGGGTCAGGGCGCAGAGGTTCTTCTGTCATACGAATCCTTGATTACGGGGCCTGGAGGGCATCCAGTGCCAGATTGAGTGCCACAATATTTACCACGGGCATACCGATAAAGTTCACCGGCGGCGTACTGGTATGTTCAGCCACCAGGCGGTTCACCTGTTCAATAGGTAAATGTCTTGCCTGTGCCACGCGCGGGGTCTGCCATAAGGCCGCTTCAGGTGAAAGCTGCCCGTCCAGGCCACTGCCTGAGGCAGTCAGTAACTCAACCGGAACCGCGGGGTCTGCCTGTGGATTCGCCGCGCGTAATATTTTCACACGCTCCCGAATCTGTTTATCCAGTTCGGGATTACTCGCCGCCAGATTACTACCCCCTGAAGCCATGGGATTATAAGGGGTATCTGCGGTGGCTGAAGGACGACCATGAAAATATTTAGCCTCAGTAAAATTCTGACCAATCAGCATCGAACCACGAACCTGACCCTTATCGATAATTAACGAGCCGTTTGCCTGGGTCTGAAACCACCATTGCCCAAGTAATGTAGTAAGCAGGGGGTAAGCTGCGCCAGTTATCAGCGTTATTAAGATCAATAGCAGTAAAGCAGGGCGTAAAATAGTCATCTCTGTGTCCTCTTAAACCAGATCTGAAACCGTCAGGATCAGATCAATAAGTTTGATGCCAATAAACGGGACGATTAGCCCGCCTAAGCCATAGATCCATAAATTACGGCGTAACATGGCGGAGGCGCTCAGCGGTTTATAGCGGATCCCGGTTAAGGCCAGAGGGATAAGCGCAATAATGATCAGCGCATTGAATATAACGGCACTGAGAATCGCTGAGTCTGGTGAGTGCAACCGCATAATATTGAGCGCATTCAGTTGCGGGTAAGTGGCGGCGAAGGCGGCCGGAATAATGGCAAAATACTTGGCGATATCATTGGCAATACTGAAGGTCGTCAGCGAGCCGCGGGTCATTAACATCTGTTTCCCGATATGCACGACTTCAATCAGTTTGGTGGGGTTAGAGTCCAGATCCACCATATTCCCGGCCTCTTTTGCTGCCTGCGTTCCCGAGTTCATGGCAACGGCGACATCTGCCTGCGCCAGGGCAGGGGCGTCGTTGGTACCATCCCCGGTCATTGCCACCAGGCGACCTTCGGCCTGATACTGGCGGATCAGGGCCAGTTTTGCCTCAGGTGTCGCCTCGGCAAGAAAATCATCCACCCCGGCTTCAGCGGCGATAGCGGCTGCGGTTAAACGGTTATCGCCGGTTATCATCACCGTTTTAATACCCATCTGACGCAATTGAGCAAAGCGCTCTTTAATACCGCCTTTTACAATATCTTTTAGCGCTATCACGCCCAATACCTTAGCGCCTTCGGCAACAACCAGAGGGGTACTGCCGAGGCGGGCAACGTCCTCGACCAGAAGGTCGACTTTGGCAGGGAAATGGCCTTTATTGGCTTCAATATGGCGACGAATTGCATCGACTGAGCCTTTGCGGATCATCCGTTCCTGAATATTAATACCGCTCATACGGGTTTGTGCCGTAAAGGGAACGAATGTCGCATGCAGATTCTGAACATCGCGTTCACGCAGGTTAAAGCGTTGCTTCGCCAGAATCACAATACTCCGGCCTTCCGGCGTTTCATCTGCCAGTGATGCCAGCTGGGCGGCATCGGCGAGCTCTCTTTCTTCAACGCCGGGGGCGGGTAAAAATGCCGATGCCTGACGGTTTCCGAGCGTAATGGTCCCGGTTTTATCCAGTAACAGCACATCCACGTCCCCGGCCGCTTCAACCGCCCGGCCGCTGGTCGCAATCACATTGGCGCCCAGCATACGACTCATGCCCGCCACGCCAATGGCCGAGAGTAAACCGCCGATGGTGGTTGGGATCAAACAGACCAATAACGCCACCAGCACCGTCACGCTAACGGCGGTACCGCCATATTGTGAGAAAGGCCACAATGTGGCGGTCACCAGCAGGAAAATAATCGTTAAGGCGACTAACAGAATAGTCAGCGCGATTTCGTTCGGGGTTTTACGGCGAGTGGCACCCTCGACCATCGCAATCATGCGGTCGAGGAAGGTTTCACCTGGATTCACCGTACACTGAATCACTAACCAGTCAGAAAGAATGCGCGTTCCGCCAGTGACTGAAGAGAAGTCCCCGCCGGACTCACGAATAACCGGAGCGGATTCACCGGTAATAGCACTTTCATCCACCGACGCACCGCCTTCGAGAACTTCGCCGTCACAGGGAATAGTATCCCCGGCTTTCACCAGCACGATGTCCCCTTTACGCAGGCTCGCGGCAGAAACCCGTTCTGACGGCGCATCAGGCTGCGGGGAAGACAGTTTATGCGCCCAGTTCGTTTTATTCACCCCTTTCAGACTACTGGCCAGGGCCTTACTGCGGCCTTCAGCCAGGGCTTCGGCAAAGTTTGCAAACAGTACGGTAAACCACAGCCAGAGGCTGATTGCCGCGGTAAATATCGGGCTTCCTGTCAGTTTGCCGCTGAACATCATTATTGCCAGCAGAGTGGTGATAACACTCCCGACCCAGACAATAAACATTACCGGGTTACGCCACTGCACCCTGGGGGAGAGCTTTTTAACCGAATCAATTAGCGCACGGCGAATCAATTCAGGTTCAAACAGCGCCTGTTGTTTGCGACTCATGCTTGCCTCACTATTAAGAAATTAATCAGAGAAAGATGTTCCGCGATAGGGCCTAACGCCAGGGCGGGAATAAAGGTCAGTGCGCCGACTAACAGTACGGTTCCTATCAGTAAGCCGATAAACAGGGCTCCGTGGGTGGGTAAGGTACCGAGGCTGGCTGCCTGGGATTTTTTCGTTGCCAGTGACCCGGCAATCGCCATCACCGGAATAATTATCCCGAAACGGCCAATCCACATGCACAGCGCCAGCAGAAGATTCCAGAACGGCGTATTGGCACCGAGACCGGCAAAAGCGCTGCCGTTGTTATTCGCTGCGGAAGAAACCGCATACAGCACTTCGCTAAAACCATGAATGCCAGGGTTAAAGATGGCGCTACGTCCGGCATCCGTCATCATCGCCAATGCCGTTGCGAGTAATACCAGGGTTGGGGTGACAAGAATGGCCAGGGCGGTCATTTTCATCTCGCGAACTTCAATTTTTTTACCCAGATACTCCGGGGTACGGCCGATCATCAGGCCGGCAATAAAGACTGCCAGCAGAACGAACAGCAGCATGCCGTAGAGTCCTGAACCGACACCACCAAATACCACTTCGCCAATTTTCATCAGCCACATCGGGATCATGCCGCCCAGGACTGTCAGGGAATCATGCATGGCGTTCACAGCACCGCAGGATGCGGCCGTGGTCACCACGGCATATAAGCTGGTGGCGAGAATACCGAACCGGCTCTCTTTACCTTCCATATTGATACTGCTGCTAGAACCCAGCGGCATCAAATGCGGGTTACCCTCGAGTTCAGCCCACATCACCACCGCGACACAAACTACAAAAATAAGTGACATTGCCCAGAGTAAGGTTCTGCCCTGACGTCGGTCGCCCACCGCTTCGCCAAAAGCAAAACACAGCGCTGTGGGTATCAGGAATATCGCCAGCATTTGAATAAAGTTGCTGACGGCTGTCGGGTTTTCAAAAGGGTGAGCCGAGTTGGCGTTAAAGAATCCTCCGCCGTTTGTGCCGAGTAATTTAATCGCTTCCTGCGAAGCAACCGGCCCCATAGGTAACAGATTTGATACCCCTTCAATCGAAGTAAAGGGCTGGTAAGCGTGGAGGTTCTGAGGTGTCCCCTGGCTGATAAATATCAGGGCCAGCACCACAGACAGGGGTAGCAGGATATAAAGGGTAATCCGCGTTAAATCGACCCAGGCATTACCCAGCGTGGTGGTGGATTGGCGCGCAAAACCACGAATTAAGGCAAATACCACCGCGATGCCGGTAGCGGCGGAGACAAAGTTTTGCACCGTCAAACCGACCATCTGGCTGAAATAACTCAGGGTCGTTTCACCGCTGTAGGCCTGCCAGTTGGTATTGGTGACAAAACTGACCGCGGTATTTAACGCCAGTTCCCAGGTCAAACCGGGTAGCTGCTGTGGGTTAAGGGGCAGATGACCCTGCATCACCAGAATAATAAACAGCAAAATCAGCCCGATAAAGTTAATCGCCAGAATCGCCATTAAATAGCGCTTCCAGCCCATCTCTTCTGTGTTGCAGCCAATTAACCGCCATAGCACCGGCTCAATCTTACTCACGACCGGGACCGGAACATCAAGGATAAGCCGGGCCAGTAAAAAACT
Organism: Klebsiella sp. BIGb0407; assembly: GCF_024807845.1. Lineage (GTDB taxonomy): Bacteria > Pseudomonadota > Gammaproteobacteria > Enterobacterales > Enterobacteriaceae > JGM124. Next base: position 40,808 of record NZ_JANUEQ010000004.1, on the reverse strand, counting down.
GACCGGTTTTGCAAGCATAAACAGCAGCAACAGAAAGCTGGCAATCAGTAAAAATGCGGAGGCAGCCATTAAAATGCCTCCGCATTGATCAGGGCATAAATCAGGTAAGCCAGCAAGAACAATACCAGCACGATACCGGTTATCACGGCGATACTCACAATCCACCTCCAGGTGTATGTCTGTTTGCTGCGAGGATAGATTTTTGGTTGCAAAGATGTTGTAAAAGTCAGAGGGAAGGGTGTAAAAAAAGTATAAAAATGCCGTGAAAAGAGGGGATTATTCGGAAGACAGGATAATCAAACGTATAAAATATGAACATAAAAAGAAATCCGATCTTTCTGGTCGGATGAGTTGTAATGTTTGGTTTTTCAGGTTATTATTTTTGCATATAGCAAGTATATATTTTTCGCATTTTGCAATGCATCACATTTTACGCTGTCAAAAAGTTTGATTTGAGAGTCTTCTGAAAGAAAAAAGTGATTATTCAGTCGACTAGCTGCACCATTGCACCCGATGCGAAACCTGTTCATAAATTAAGAGGAGGTTCCTGTGTCTCTATATCCAACTTATCCTGTCTGGCAAGTGATGTTACGTCGGCTGCTGGCGGTCATTGTCGGTGTTGCTGCTTTACCTGTTATGCTTTTTTGGAAAGACAGGGCGCGTTTTTATAGCTACTTACACCGTGTCTGGTCAAAAACCAGCGATAAACCGGTATGGATGGAGCAGGCTGAAGCCGCGGCGGGTGATTTTTTCTAATTCCCGGCTTACCACAGCTAAGTATGACAGGGTAATACCCCTTGATTTAAAGGCACGCTGAGCATCTGCTCAACGTGCCTTTTGCATTTTATTCTGATCGGTAAGTGTCAATATAATAGTTGGCAGTGTGTTCTGAAGGTAGTGTCCACTCCCCATTACCTGAGACAAACCTGATTAGAGTTTTTCGGCATGTCTCCGGGGAAGGTGTCCCAGACTTTCATGAGTACGATGCAGGTAATAATCCTGCTGCCAGAACCATACCATTTCTCTGACATAACGGAGAGATTCAAATAAATAAGCGTTCAAAAATTCCCGGCGAAATGGACCTCCCGCCAGTCAGTACTGTATAGATAAAAAGATACCCGTGATAAAGAGATCGGTTTACAAACTGTAATACCCGACAGGCCTGAGGCTGTTAATCGCCTGGAGCAGGATTTTTCCTTGATGGCGTTAAGCCCTTTTTTGCAAAAAGCTCCTTCATGGCATGGTTTTCCGGGCTGACTTAAGCAAAGAGTATTTTCAGTCGGGAATATTCATCTTCAAGTTCTTTTAATCATTTAACATCATTAGCTTCCATGCCTCTATACTTAGATTTCCAATTGTACCAGGTTGCATTATTTATTCCGTTCTGATGGCAGATTTATTCAACTTTCAGACTAGAATCAGCAAGTTTCAGGATATTAACAATCTGAGTTTCAGCAAATCGTGTTTTTTTCATTTTGACCGCTGAAAATGTAAAGGCAGAAAGTCTAATTATAGCTGTCTCATTTTAGGGGGAATTGACACTGTGTTCGGCATCGCTTAGACCGGTTGGTAATGTGTAATTTTTATCTGTCGATCAGATCACACAATTCAGACAGTATTTCCTCAAATTAATCGATTATTTTGAACGGATATTTGATATGGTTTTTAAGAAATATCCCATGCTTATCTTTACTTACATAAAATCAGTTTTTTATGAAACAACCATTGGTTTTTTGACTTAAGGAATAACTCTATGACAGCAAAATCTATTCGTGACGTCACCTTTGATTTATTACGTAAGCTTGAACTAACGACTTTATTTGGCAATCCAGGATCAACCGAAGAAACGTTTTTAAAAAATTTCCCTGCCGATTTTCGTTACATCCAAACATTGCATGAATCATCAGCGGTTGGTGCAGCAGATGGTTATGCCCAGGCAACCAGAAAGCCTGCAATAGTCAACGTACATACGTCTGCTGGCCTGAGCAATTCAATGAGCAATATCATGACCGCGGCTCAAAATAAAACACCGCTAATCATCACCGCAGGGAACCAAACTCGTGAAATGTTACTCATGGAACCTTGGCTAACCAATGTCTCTCCGAGTGAACTGCCGAAACCATGGATAAAATGGAGCTATGAACCTGTCAGAGCAGAAGATGTGCCAGCTGCATTTATGCGAGCATATGCTATGGCAATGCAGCCACCTGCTGGCCCAGTATTTTTATCCATCCCATTAGATGATTGGGATAAACCAGCATCAGGTGATGCCGTTGTGCGCAGTGTTTCATCACTAATTGCACCAGAACCTGGCCGTATATCTCAGTTTGCTGAGAAATTATCAACAGCGAAGAATCCTGTATTGATATATGGTTCAGGCATTGCTCGAGGAGAAGGTTGGGATATTGGTATTCAATTAGCTGAAAAATTGAATTGTCACGTATTCAGTGCCCCTGCCTCAGAAGTCCCACCATTCCCTGAAAACCACCCTCTTTACGCTGGTGGCTTACCTTTTGCGATTCAGCCATTATCCAAAAAATTAGTAGGTTATGATGTAGCTATTGTTATCGGTGCCCCAGTATTCAGATATTATCCTTATGTTGCCGGTGAATATCTTCCTGAGGGATTAGAATTACTCCATATTACTGATGACCCGAATGAAGCAGGAAGAGCACCCGTCGGTGATAGCTTGTTATCTAGTCCAGTTTTAGCCCTAAATTCATTACTTGAATTGGTGATAAAACGAGTAACAACATTACCTGAAGTACCCCAACAGCAACACAGAATGGCACCTCACCCAGCAGCACAATCGATACCTCAACAGGGTGAACTGCTTTCTGCCTTACAGCTTTTCCAAGGTCTGCGCGACTTTACACCTGAGGATACCGTATTAATTGAAGAGTCACCGTCTAATTTAGGTGAATTACATACTGCATGGTCGATTGATAAACCAGACTCTTTTTATACTTTTGCTAGCGGCAGTCTCGGTTGGAATTTACCTGCGAGTATCGGTATTGCTTTAGCAGAGAGGGATAGTGGTAGAAACCGTCCTGTTTTAGCAATTATTGGTGATGGTTCTTTCCAGTACTCAATTCAAGGATTGTGGACTGCCGCTCAGCTTAAGCTACCGATTTTATTTATTGTTCCGCGTAACGGTGAATATGCAATTTTGAAATCTTTTGCTGAATTAGAAAATGCGCCTGGTATGCCCGGACTTGACTTGCCTGATTTAGATATTGCTTCTTTAGCAAAAGGTTATGGTTGCATTGGCGTACGTGCAGAAAACCTGGAAGAAATAAATGCAATATGTAAACAAGCATTCTCTCGCTCAGTTCCTACTGTTATTGAAGTCCCTATTATTCCAACAGTTCCGCCTTTATTGTAATTAAATTAACGTGGGGCGTAGTCAAGAGAGTTACGCCCAATATATCTAATAAGAAGAGAGAGATAAAATGTTATATACAATTATTACTGCGTTATTCAGTACCTCTGTAAAGTAGAATTTTTGGCCCTTATTTTCCGCTCAACTGGGTTGGTTTTTGACGAAGCTGGCTACAGGGGCACCGCCTGGCCACTAAACCATCCTGTCGAATGCTACGGCTATGTATCGAACAGCATGATAAACCGGGCACTCTGGATGCCTCTCAGCTTATTGCCGACGGTGTGCCTCCAGGTCCATTGTTCCAACGCTTAAAGCAGGGTTTAACCATTGAACTTGAGGATGGTCGGGTAATTGATGGCAGCAGGTATCTTGGCCGCCCACTCCGGGCACGGACACTCATCCAGCCAGCAAATGGCGAAGCTGGCTGGATGCGGATGTCAGTACCTTAATCGCAACCCACTTCAGTTCTCGCTACGACGTCGAGGGTTGTCAGTAATTGCATTTACTCTACGTCCCACCGCACGCACCACACGACATCAATGAATAGCGTGACGAAAGAGTATCACTTAAGCTAAATTGTGTGAGAAATATCTCACAAGGTGATGCAAAGATGAACACTCTGATTATTTTTATCGCAGTATTGATCATGCTTATTGGTGGATTATATTTACTGATCTCTTACTTCAACAGACCCAAATTCGGTAAATCCCGGCACCCAAGAAAGTAGTCATTGTATTGGAACAATGCCCGTTACGCCGACTCTTTAATACCCTGGCGTTGATCAGTCAATACGGCTCGCACGATGTCCTGACGCTGCGGTATTACGCAATATATCTGATAAGGAATGGAACAGATGTTTCACGTGTTCTTCAGCATGCCAGGCCTGTACGTCATCATCCGCTTTTTATGGCCGTTACCCTGGGCATTATCGGCCAAAATTGCGGTTGCACTGCTGATCCTGCTCGGCTCGCAATATCACCTGTTCTCTCGTCTATCCTCAGGGAGTGTGTTTTCTCCGGAATTTCCCCGCAGCATGGTGATGTTATTCAACTGGGCGTTCGGTGCAATTCTGTTAATCGCTATTTTCCAGTTAGTCGTGGACTTGGGAACACTGCTAATGATGCTTATCAGGCTGCAGTGGCTGACCATTCCCGCTGGATTACGCTATGCGATTGCGGCGGCAGCATTTGTACTGGCCGCCGTTGGTGTTCATCAGGCTGTTCGCGTTCCGCCCATTAAGGAAGTGGAGTTTTCTATTAATAATCTTCCTTCACAATTTGAAGGTTACAAAATCCTGCAACTTACAGATTTGCACATCAGTCGTCTTTTTGATGCGCCATGGACGAGAGCGGTAGTTACCGATTCGAATGCACTTGGGGTAGATTTGATCGTGGTCACGGGTGACTTAATAGATGGTTCAGTTGCCAACCGTATGCTTGATATCGAAGCCCTGGGGGATTTACGTGCACCAGACGGTGTTTATGTGATCCCCGGCAACCACGAGTATTTCTTCGACAACGAAGCCTGGATGAAATACTTCGAGGCGCTCGGAATGATACCGCTCACCAACAGCCATACGCTTATCGAGCGAGAGGGGGCTCAGATAGTACTGGCCGGCGTTACTGATATAACAGCACCCGCAACCGGTTTTCCTCCACCAGACCTGAAAAAGGCTTTGGCTGGCGTACCGAAAGACACATCAATCATTCTGCTAGACCATCAGCCCAAAAACGCACCTGTTGCAGCCAGTCAGGGGGTCGCATTACAGCTATCCGGTCATACCCACGGTGGAATGATCCTGGGCCTGGATAGAGTGATTGCTTTAGCAAACGGAGGGTTTGTATCGGGGCTCTATAACGTCAGCGGCATGCAGCTGTACGTCAATAACGGTACTGCATTATGGCCGGGATTTGCCCTGCGACTCGGCAGACCGTCAGAACTGACACTCATCACGCTGCGACGAGCGAAAACGCGCTAACAACATGTCTCAACAGATGTAACGTAAATATTGGGATCGGGCGAGGGTCCCATAACGCGACAGTTCATAAAATACTGAGTAAAATATGAAAATATTAAGACCCTATCTACTGGCAATTGCAGTGCTTTTAGTTAGCGCGTGCTCCGCAGCACCGACCGTCTACAATAATATTAATTGGTTTGCTCAGTTCTATATTGATGATTATGTCACCCTGACCAGGGACCAGAAGAAACGCCTGGATGTTAAAATAGAAAAATGGCACGCATGGCATCGCTCCAGTGAACTCGTTAAATACAAGGCAGATCTGGTTTCCTTAAGGCAAAATCTGCGTGCCAGTCCGCTTAATGCTGAACAATGGCTTATCGTGTTCTCAACAGCCCGGAACCATCTTTTTCACTTCCAGGATGAGATAGCTCTGGAAGCGGCAGAAATAATCCAACAACTATCTGACCCGCAAATTAATGAGATGCTCGCGTTATGGTCTGAAAGAGATACAGATGAGTTTGATACCTTTACCAGGCAAGGTACTGAAGGAGAGATCGAGGAAAGACAGAGCAAGACAGAAAAAAGGATTACCCAGTATATTGGCAAGCTGTCAACTCGCCAGTCAGATATGATTCGACTCTATTCAATACAGACAGAATCAACTGTTATTGGGCGTATGGCTTACAATTTAAAGCTTAGAACCGCCGTGAAACAGCTGCTTGCGGAGAGGAGTAGTCCTGAGTTTCCCGTTAAATTCACTTCATTCATCAAGAATCTACAGATATTCAAGTCCCAGAGCCTGTTGGCTGCCGAGCAATATAATAAAAACAGGTACGCCGAACTCCTCGAGGATTTGAATGAAAGCCTGGATAACAATCAAAAACGTAAGCTGTTAAAAAAGCTCGATGATTACATTGAGATAATTGATGATTTAAGCGTAAGCCCCATTAAGTGACAGTGTGGGTTGACCCTTTTAGCTCCAGACACATCCTGAAGCGCTGTTTTCAGACAGCAGCCATACTCTGTGGCAGAATATCGCGATAGATTTTTATCAACGCTAATGACGTTACCCCCGAATTCACGGAATAACTGATTCAAAATAATGGCAGGCAGGAGCCCTATGACGACCCATCTGGTCTGGTTTCGTAATGACTTACGCGTGCATGATAACTATGCGCTATCTGCTGCATGTCGCTCGCCCGATGCGCGGGTGCTGGCACTGTTTATCGCAACGCCTGCGCAATGGCAGCAGCATAATATGGCTCCCCGCCAGGCAGAGTTTATCGGGCAGCACCTTAATGCCCTCGGCGAGCAGCTTGCTGAGCGTGGCATTGAGCTGCATATCCGGCAGCAAGCTGATTTTTCCGCCGCCGTTGATGAAGTAAAACAGTTTTGCCAGCAGCAGGATGTCAGCGCGCTGTTTTACAACTATCAGTATGAAATCAACGAACGTGAGCGGGACGCCCGGCTTGAGCGGGAGCTTGACGGCGAGATTGTCTGTCAGGGGTTTGATGACAGCTTACTGTTACCCCCGGGCAGTGTGGTGACCGGCAATCGCGAAATGTATAAAGTATTTACCCCTTTTAGCCGGGCTTTTATTAAACGTCTTCAAGAGCAATTGCCGGAATGTGTTGCGGCCCCGCAAGCCCGGGGTAAGGCGGTTGAGTTTACCCCTTATCAGCTGGACTATCCGCGCCAGCCTTTTGACCCTGAGCTGTTCCCGGTAGGTGAGCGGGCGGCGATTTCGCAGCTACGGACTTTTTGCCAGACGGCAGTGGCGGATTATGCGGAACAACGTGATTTTCCGGCAATCAAGGGAACCAGTACCTTGTCCGCCTGGCTGGCAATTGGCGTGCTTTCTCCTCGTCAGTGTTTATATCGCTTATTGAAAGAGCATCCGCGTGCGCTGGACGGTGAGGCCGGTGCGGTCTGGCTAAATGAACTGATCTGGCGTGAGTTTTATCGTCATCTGCTGGTCTCTCACCCACGACTATGTCGTTATCGGCCGTTTATTGCCTGGACCGATAAGGTGCGCTGGAATCATAACCCGGAAGCTTTACTTGCCTGGCAGCAAGGTCAAACCGGTTATCCGATTGTTGATGCGGCGATGAGACAGCTTAATGAGACTGGCTGGATGCATAATCGTCTGCGCATGGTGGTGGCCAGCTTCCTGGTAAAAGATTTGCTGATCGACTGGCGGGAAGGGGAAAGCTACTTTATCTCGCAACTGATTGATGGTGACCTGGCCGCTAACAACGGTGGCTGGCAGTGGGCTGCGTCAACCGGAACGGATGCTGCGCCGTATTTTCGTATCTTTAACCCGACGACCCAGGGGCAGCGTTTTGACAGTGAAGGAACATTTATCCGTCACTGGTTACCTGAACTGGCATTGATTCCGGGAAAAGATATTCATACTCCCTGGGAGTGGGCCGATAAACGGCGGCAAATACTTAACTATCCACGCCCTATTGTCGATCATAAACAAGCGCGAATTGCCACACTGGCTGCCTATGAAGCGGCACGTAATGAAATGAGAGAGAACGATGAAAAATAGTGAACTGGAGCGTCTGATTAATGAAAAACTTAATAGCAGCGCCATCAGCGACTTTGCCCCCAATGGTTTGCAGGTGGAAGGTCGGAGCGAGATCCGCAAAATTATCACCGGCGTGACCGCATGCCAGGCCTTGCTGGATGAAGCGGTTCGTCAGCAGGCGGATGCCATTATCGTTCATCATGGTTATTTCTGGAAAAGTGAGCCGGCGGTGATCCGCGGTATGAAACGCAATCGCCTGAAAACCTTGCTGGCGAATGATATCAATCTCTATGGCTGGCATTTGCCCCTGGATATGCATGCCGAGTTAGGGAATAACGCCCAGCTCGGACGACTCCTGGGCATTGAGGTTCAGGGCGAAATTGACCCGCTGGTGCCCTGGGGCACTTTCCCCACCGCGTTATCTGGCGTAGAACTCGCCTCCTGGCTGGAGCTGCGCTTAGGGCGAACTCCTCTGTGGTGCGGCGATACCGGGCCGGATGAAATCCGTCGGGTTGCCTGGTGCACCGGAGGTGGGCAAGGATTTATCGATAATGCCGCCCGTTTTGGCGTTGATGCCTTTATTACCGGTGAAGTGTCTGAGCAAACTATCCACTCTGCGCGTGAACAAGGCATCCATTTTTATGCCGCCGGGCATCATGCTACCGAGCGTGGCGGTATTCAGGCATTAAGCGACTGGCTGATGACAGAAACGGACCTGGATGTCACCTTTATTGATATTCCTAACCCGGCTTAACCGGGTTTATCGCGGTGGGGAAAGCGCCTTGGTAAGGCTTCCTCACTGGCTGAGAACAGTTTAAAGATATTTAATCAGGAGAAAACGATGCCTGAAGGTCCTGAAATACGCCGGGCGGCGGATAATCTTGAGCAGGCAGTCGCCGGTCATCCGCTAACCCATGTGTGGTTTGCCTATGAAACATTAAAACCCTTTGAAGAGATGCTGAAAGGGAAAACGATTGAGCGTATTGAAACACGCGGTAAAGCGATGCTAACGCACTTTTCCAATGACTTAATCCTGTACACCCATAACCAATTATACGGCGTCTGGCGTATCGTTGATGCGGGTGATCAACCGGTCAGTTCCCGGGTTTTACGGGTGAGGCTGGAAACGGCAGATAAAGCCATACTGCTCTACAGCGCCTCTGATATCGAAATACTTGAGCAATCAGAGTTAGACCAGCAGCCTTTTTTAAAGCGCGTCGGCCCGGATGTGTTGGACAGTCGTTTCACCGTTGAACAGGTCAAAACCCGTATTCTGTCCGCTAAATTTCGCCGTAGGCAGCTCGGAACGCTGTTGCTTGACCAGAGTTTTATGGCGGGGCTAGGCAACTATCTGCGGGCAGAAATTCTCTGGGAAGCTGAGATAGACCCCTTACATCACGCTGGCGAACTGGCTGATGACGCTCTTGACCGTCTGGCGCAGGCCATTCTGGATATCCCGAGAAACTCTTATCAGACCAGAGGGGAGGTGGATGAAAATAAACACCACGGTACGTTATTTCGTTTCCACGTTTTCCATCGTGCTGGCGAGCCCTGTGAGCGTTGTTTCAATATGATTGAAAAAACGACGTTATCCTCAAGACCCTTTTACTGGTGTCCGCACTGTCAGAAATAATAGCCAGAAACGTTATTCTCTGAATAAACCCCCACATTTTTTATGTGGGGGTTTTGTTTTAAGCGATAAAAAATCAGGCCTGACGGAACGCCGTGAGATCAAAGTGTTGAGGGAACATATCGTCCAGCTCTTTTTGGTGACTGATGGCGATAACCGTGGTTTCCGGAAGTTCACGGCGTATCAGCGACAGCAACTGGCGGGCGGAATCATGGTCGAGGCTGCTGGTGGCTTCATCCAGATACAGGGTATTGGGACGTGCAATCAGCGCGCGAGCAAAGGCCAGCCGCTGGCGTTCTCCGCCGGAGAAAATCCTGTCCCAGTTTAACTGCTCATCGAGTCTCTCACTCCAGGTCGGTAGTCCCACCTTGCCCAGCACTTCAGACAGTAACGCCCGGTCAGAGAGAGGTGCTTGTGGATAACAGAGAATTTCCGCCAGCGTCCCTTGCCCGAGATAACTTTGCTGAGGTAATAACAGACTCTCTCCCTCCTGCGCCTGCCAGTGACCATTGTGATAAGGCCAGAGACCATTCAGCGTTCGCAGGAGCGTTGATTTACCCAGGCCACTGTGCCCGGAAAGTTTACTCCAGCTACCCGGCTCACAAGAGAGCTCGACATCAGACAATAATGGACGGCCTGATGGAGTGGTGAAGGAGAGGGTGTTTATGTGCAACTGGCTCCCGGTAGACAGCCCTTCAGGTTCATACTGATGTTCCCGAATGGCCTCACGGAACTGGCTAAGACGCTGCATACTGGCTGACAGCTCAACCAGTGAATAGTAGACGCGGATAAACCAGCTCAGGGCACCATGTACCTGACCAAAGGCACTGCGGATCTGCATCAACCCGCCCAGGGTCACGGTTTTATTGAGGAACGCCGGAAGTGCGGCGAATACCGGAACAATAAGGCTGATACGGTTATAACCGACGGTAAAGAAGCTCAGATTACGTTCAGCATTCATCAGGGTACGCCAGTTACCGATAATGGCGGTAAAATTACGTTTTAGATGATTTTTTTCCTGCTGTTCGCCACCGTATTGAGCAATCTGTTCCGCATTATCATGCTTGCGGATCAGGGAAGCACGGAAGTCGGCCTCCGCCCGCTGTTTATGGTAGTTAATCCCGTGTAGTTTTTTTCCTATCAGATGGGTTATCAGGCTTCCTATCAAGGTATAGAGCACGGCTACCCAGACCAGATAGCCTTTAACCACCCACTCCTGACCAAACAGCGTGAAGCGCTGTACCCCTGAAAGCTCCCAGAGAATAAACAGGAAGGAAAACAGCTGGGCTGAGGTGATCAGAAACGAAACCGAGAGGCTAATCACTTTGGTGACAAACAAATCGATATCTTCTGCAATACGCTGATCCGGGTTATCAACCGCGCCGGTCAGCGACATACGATAAAATGCCCGTTTTGCCAGCCAGCTGTTAACCAGCTCTTCGGTTAAGGCTGTACGCCAGCGGATAATCAGCAGTTTGGTGAACCACTCCTGATAGACAAAAACCCCGATATAGATAGCAATATAGACGCAGTACTCTTTTACCAGGGAATACAGCACCCCGCCTTCAAAAGCGCCTAAAGCATCGTAGAAATTCTTACTCCAGACGTTAATCCGCACGTTGAGATAGACGATACTGCCGCCCATCCCAACAATGATGGCGATTAATAGCCAGGCCTGCCAGCTTTTGCGGGTTCCCCAGAAGGAGTGCGAGAGATCCCAGAACTGTTGCGCTATTTTTTTCACATTGCCACCTTCGGTAAGGCAATATGTAGCACACGATTGTCCGGGTTATACAGCTGGGAAGCTGCATCGCGCACTTCTTGCAAGTTTATACTATCCGCCAGTTTTGTAACTTCACTGAGATAACCCGGGTTATCAAAATGACGGTAGCTGAGTTGTAAACGACGCTCCAGGGTACTGATATCCTGTACGCGCGCACGTTCCTGGCGAATAAACTGTGCTTTTTGCTCATCCACTTGCTGCTGGGTGATTTGCGCAGGAAGTTCGGCGAAGACCTGCTCAGCTCGCTGCCATAGCTCCTGAGCCCGCTCCGGGTCACTGGTAAAGCTCAGTTCGGTTTCAATACGCTGGTGGGTATCTGACAGCTCGCTGTTCATCTGTAACCGATAAATGCCCAGGGCATCATCACGCAGGCTGTTTTTCAACGCCTGCAGCGCCAGATTACGCGCAATACTGACTTGTACTGCTTTCTGTGCTGACCAGGGTTGCGAGGTAAAACTCCACCCTTTAACATTCGCACGGGGTTCAATATTGACGGCGGCACTGGCATCAAACTGGCCGCTACGCGGTAACTCCGGCGCAGTTGCTGACATAGGCTGGCGCGGGATAGTCGCCAGATAACGTTCTGCCAGCGGCAGAAGTTGTTCCTCGGTCATATCTGCCAGCAGATACCAGGTTACAGGTGCTGATGTGGTGGTATGCCACTGTTTCAGAAGTGTTTTACTATCAATTTGTTTTAACTGCTGTTCTTCAGGTGCTGCCCAGCCCGGTTTGCCATAGCGCAGCTGGCGGATTTTTTGCGCGCTGTCTTCCCGTTCTATCTGAGTCAGGGTGGTTTGCTGGCGCAATAACCGCATCATGCTGTCTTTCAGCACCTTGTCATCAATACCCGGGATGACCTGCAGGGCATGGTTTAGCGCCAGTAAATCGGATAATCCTTTCTGGCTGCTTTGCCCGCTAAACTGAAGTTCTTCCGGCTGTTGTTTAATTGACAGCGATATGCCGTGTTGCTTCTTCCAGGCGTCTAATTGCTCGCCGCTCCAGCCTTGGGGGCCACTCTGGGCGACCAGCTGGCTCGCCATTTGCGCCTGCCATGGATTTAACTCACTGGCACGAAAACCGGCTACGCTCGAACCTGAAAGCCAGACTTTATCTTGTGCCAGAGGGGTACGTAACCAGACCAGCCGATCGCCGTTACTTAAGGTCCACTCTTCGACTTTTTGTTCCGGGAAGTGTTTAACCTCCTGGCGTGAGCCGGACTTTTCCACCACCGCTAGCTGGGGGATCTGTTGCTCAATATTGCGTACCGGTGGTTCCAGCTCGACGGTTTGCAGCTGACGCTGTTTCTGACGAATAGATTCAGCGGTCGGTAAGGTAAAGGCGGTCATGCCCGGAAGGCTGAACTGCACCAGAGTATCTTCAGAAGCCAGCCAGCGCTGTACCAGGGCATTAACGTCTTTATTATCGATGGTCTTTAGCAGTTCCAGCGCTTCACGTCCACGTTGCTGGCTACCGGTATAGGGTTTATCCAGCGCCCACTCGGTGGTTATTTTCTGCACCCATTCGGCAAATTCACGTTCTTCAGGCTGGTTGGCCATACGTTGTGCCGTTTCGCTGAGACTTTGTTTTATCTCAGTAATATCCACATCGTTTAAACCATAGCGGCGCATACGCTCCCACTCACGCAGCAAGACATCAAGCGCGACGGTATGGCCGTCAGGCATCACGTCAGCAAACAGTCCCAGTGCTTCAGTCGTTTTCCCGATATCCGATTTGCGTACCACCAGACTGCCTACTTGGGGCGGCAGGGTTGATTCCTGGCGTCGTACCTGTCGCGTGTAAGCGGAAATAGCAATTTGGTTGATCAAACGTTCCCGATAAGTGGTTTTACCGGGATTAAAACGCACCACAAAGGAGACCTGGCTGGCACCGCTTTGACTATCCTGCAAGCGCGCGACGTTTAAGCGTTTTTCCAGGTTTGGCTCGTAGTAATTACGCTCTGGGATCTTACCTGCCGGTAAGCTATTGAATGCCTTTTGGATATCTGCAACCACGGCTTCCGGTTTAAAATCACCGATGATCAGCAGGCGCATATTACTTGGATGGTACCAGCGCTGATAAAACTGTTGCAGCGTGGTAGCTGGAACGGTACGAATGGAATGTTCATTGCCAATGGTAGGTCGGGTCGGATAACGGGAGTCGTGACGAATTGCCCGCACTCGCTGCTGGTTCATACGCTCGGCAACACCCAGCTTACCGCGCCACTCTTCCAGAACCACTCGGCGTTCATCGTCCAGGTCACTCTGACTCAGGCTGGCATGGCCAACCATTTGACTGAGCGCTTGCAAAGCAACATCAAGCTGCTGCGCGCCGCCCGGCGGACTCATCATATAGAGCGTGCGCTCATAGTTAGTCATCGCATTGTAGTGCTGCGCCCGCACCCAGCCTTGTTGGTGCAGTTGCGTTGCCACACCTTCCGGATGGGCTTTACTGGCACGAAACACCATATGTTCAATAATATGTGCTACACCAGACTCACCGTCTTCTTCATCGATGGAACCAACATCAACGCTAAGACGGATATCAACACGTTTTTTCTGTCCCTCAAGCGGGACCAGGGTATAACGCAGACCATTCTCAAGCGTACCGGTGATAATCTCGGGCAGGGGACTCACAGGCGCTGCTGCCTGTGCGTTCCCGAAGAGCAGTGGGAATCCACTAAAAATAAATAATAATATAAAGTTAAAACACTTATTCACTGCGTTATTCCTATGGCGAAGCACGACAATATTCATTTTTTTATTAGCGCATTGAAGGGGGCGAAATGCCCCCTTTGCGTATTACCAGGTATAGGCAACGCCTAACCAGAACTGACGGCCGGTTTTATAAGTTACCGTTTGACCTAAGCTAGATTTGCTCAAAGAGGCTTCAATAACGTTATCAAATACGTTGAGCACATCTAATGTCACATCAAGTTTTTGATCTTTATATAGCGGTTGTTCATAGCTGAAACGCCAGTCGTAGGAGAGATAATTATCGTATTTTGTTTCGATATACTCAGTGGCATTACCGGCATAATCCCCACAGATGCTGTTATCCATTGGGCAGCTAAGGCTTGCGGTGGTGTAACCGGTATAACCTGCGGTGTAGCTGATAAAGTGACCCCAGTTAAGGCGAATGGCTGGGAAATAGGTATTGATAGTAGCGAAGGCATTCCACGGAGAGTTAAAGTCTAATGCATCCATCTCTCCTTTTTCCATCAACTTACCATTGAAAATAACCATACTGTCATTAGTATTCCCCTGGTCGTAATAGGTCTGCGAGCTAGACTTATTTTCCGAATAGCTGGCACCGAGTGACCAACTGATATCTGTCCAGGAGAAATGCATTGGGCTAATAGGTTCGACAGTCAGGGATAAGGTATTACCTTTAGTGTGCGCCTCATTATCCAGGACGTAGTAACGATTTCCCAGGTCATCGGTGGTTGGCTTGCGACCAAACTGATCTCTACCGTCACGTTGTACCCATTTCGCGGTCAGGACGGTATTGGCCACTCGCTGAGAAATACCGAGTGATAATTCATCACTGTAGGGCGTTCTTAAATCAGAAATATTATAGTCATAGGATGCTGTCTTAAGCTCTCCAACAACCCAGGGTGCACTGGCATCGGTACGCGTCAGGATACTGTTGGAGCTAATGCCAGAGCGCAGCTTATAGGCCAGGAAACTCTGACCATAATAACGGTTAGCCCCACCAAATACGCGGGTGCTACGATCCCCGAAGACATCATAAGAGGCAGCGAAACGTGGAGCGAGGGTCAGATTTTCCAGATAGTCATCATACTGAGCACGTATGCCTGGCGTGACTTCCAGACGACCAAAATTCATACTGTCTTGCAGGTAAACAGCATAGTTGTTGTAGTTACCAGAGACTTCACGTTCAGGATAAAGCGTGATGCTTTTAAAATATTGCTCGCCATTAATACAGAAACTATCGCCAGGCTGACAAACAATACTGGAACTGATTGTTGGTGCTCCGCGTGAAGCATAAGC
The DNA here is from genome assembly GCF_024807845.1 of Klebsiella sp. BIGb0407. GTDB lineage: Bacteria > Pseudomonadota > Gammaproteobacteria > Enterobacterales > Enterobacteriaceae > JGM124. The sequence continues at coordinate 25,507 of NZ_JANUEQ010000004.1, read as the reverse complement.
ATTGCTAAAACGGTTGTAGCGTGCGCTATAAACATTCATTTCCCAGCCCAGATCAAGCTGATGCTGCAAGCCAATAAATTCGAACGGATTGAGCTCATAGTCTTGTTTCAGAACATAGGACCTTTTTTCGGTGGCGAAAGATCCGTAGCCGCCAATCAGTGCATTTTGGAAGTTGGCACCTGGAAATCCGCTACCCCAGTTAATGGCATCAGAGACATAACCAGTCGAGTTCTGATAACGACGCCAAGTTATGTGAGTATCGGACTCATGATCGATTTTATTTTCTTCAAACTGATAGCCAGCCAGGCTGGTCATTTTTCCCCAGCTACCGTTATGTTCCCACTCAACATTAAACCGGTGGCCGCCGCCGCTATTGGTGAATTTGCCGTTTTTAGTATCTTTTTTAACGTAAGTTGATTCGTGCGGCGAGTGCATACCGGTCAGGCGGATCATATCGCCGTTATCGGCCAGATATGTTCCTTTTAGCATAAAGGTTTCGGCAATACGTTTCTGATCTTGCCACTCGCCTAACTAGACGTGATAGTTAGGAATATCGGATTGCTGGCGGTTATAGGCAAAGATAAAACCGGCTTTATCGCTTAAGGGTTGATTGGCGCTAAATGAGTAAAAATTCTTTTTAAATTTAGGTTGATGCGTTAGTTCTGCTGCCTGATTAAAGGTTTCTTCATCAGTGGCATCAATATGATACTTTGTCCAGCTGTCTCGTGAGGTGCGGTAGGAAACTTTACCTGAGGCTCTTTCGAGGTCAGGGTCTTTCAGGCGGGCATCCACTACACCGCCGGTAAAACTACCGTATTTCGCAGAGATATTGCTATCAAACGCTTCCAGTTGTTCTACCAGCTCCGAGTTAATCCAGAATGACTGGGTACCGCCTGCTGGTAAATCAATGGGATTGTAGCCGTCTGGGTTAGTATTTAATGCACCCCCATTAGCCCCTGGGTTGATGGTATTGTTATTCGATAAACCATCAATCATAAAGTTGTTGTTATAGAACTTCTCGCCATGGAACGAAACGTTCTCAGGCGCTATTTCTCCTGGCGTAGTGCTGCTACCAGCATCATTAGCAAAACGCACATTCGGGTTGGTTTTTAACAGTTCGGTGATATTGCCGTTTGATATTGGCAGTCGTTCAATCTGTTCGGCCGTTAAAATCTGCGTACCCATGGACTGGCTGGTCGGCGTTGAACGCACCAGAATAGTATCCTCACCTGAGTCACTACTCTCTACCTGCTGCGAATCATTTTTTTCATCGTTTTTCTTTGAATTTTCAACGTCGTTTTGCTGTGCAAAGGTCGCCCCTGGCAATAATGAAATCGCCATAATGACGGCAAGTTTTTTTTTCACGGATTTCCCCAGAACTCTAATTTAAATAAGTGATTTTAATTTTCTAACGCAACCTTGCCGTTTAATTTAAAGACAATTGAAACGACCTGATCCTTAACCTCTCCCTGAGTCTGATAACGCCAGCGAGCAATATCCTTATCTATAGCTGAGGCAAAAACACCGGTGGGCGTTTCTGAGAGCACGCGCACGTTAGTGACGGTGCCACTGGAGGTGATATCAAATTTGATGCGTACCCGGCCTTCGACCCCGAGTGATTTTGCTCTCTGGGGATAATTCACCCGGCGATGCAGCGCTTTCACATTCTGGTTGGTGGCATTTCCTGAGCCCTGTGCTGCCTGGCCGCTATCACTGTTGCCTGCGGTGGCAGCGCTCACATTATTAGTTGTCGAAGGTGATTTCGAAGGCGTTAAGGATGCCGATTCCGATGTGGATTTTGACTGTGTCTGTGTCTGTGACAGCGACTGCGATTTAGATTCTTCAGGTTTAGCAGGTGCAGGCGTGACTGTCCGGGTGGTGGTCGGTTTCGTTGTTTTTACGGTTGTCTGGGGAGACGTTTCGCGCGTATTGGTTTTGGGAATAGTTTTGGGCTCAGGCTTCGCGACAGGGGGTTTTGGTTTTACCGGTTCAGGCAAGACGATTGCAGGAGCCGGATGTTCAATTCTGACGCTGTGCACCACGGGCGGCTGCGGGCTATTTTCAACCGGAGGACTGGAGACCGGAGGCACTGAAACGGGCTGACTGGCCATATTCACCATAGTGAAAGCCATCACTCCGCCTTCCTTGCCCGCCATCTCCAGTGGATGCCGGTTACTCTCATAGATAAGTCCTGCGACCAGCAGTAAATGGAGTACCAGTGAGCCCGTTATGCTTCCGGACGTGCGCCAGCCGGACCCTTCTGTATTTTCAGGCCCGAAACTTGCGCTGGCGGTTGGCGAATAACTCACTGCATCTCTCCTGATGGTCATAACACCGATCGCTTAAAAGTCAGATTAACGGTGTTTTTGAACGCTAAAAATGTCGCTATTCGTCGCGGATCATCTTAATAGCCATCAAATAAATCATGTTTGAAACCAAACGATAATTATTTTACAAATAATAATCATTATCAATATGTATTTACATATTATTCATTTAATGAAGAAAAAAGAATGACCATGACAAAAAAAAGAATTCAAGGCATTGAATTAAAAAAGAAAAATAAAAAAAAGAATGAGCAGGGGAAGTGAAGGGTACTTACAAATAGTTCCACAGATGGTAGATTTATACCACTAAAGTAGTATCTCTCGGGTATGGCTTACCCATCAGACACCTGCATCGGACGGGGAGAGCTGAATGGCAGAACAAAAATACAAAACGCCTGATGCAGGGCACCAGACGTTTAATCTGAATCAGAACTCGCTATGCAGCAAGCGGCTTATTTTGCCAGATCAGATTTGAAATCACGCTTGTCATAACCGGTATACAGCTGACGAGGACGGGCAATTTTAATGCCATCGTCGTGCATTTCATTCCAGTGTGCAATCCAGCCAACGGTACGTGCCATGGCGAAGATAACGGTAAACATGGAAGACGGAATACCCATCGCTTTGAGAATAATACCAGAGTAGAAGTCCACGTTCGGGTACAGTTTTCTCTCGATGAAGTACGGGTCATTCAGCGCGATGTGTTCAAGTTCCATTGCCACTTCCAGCAGGCTGTTATCTTTCAGATCCAGCTCTCTCAGAACTTCATGGCAGGTTTCACGCATCACGGTGGCACGCGGATCGTAGTTTTTGTAGACGCGGTGACCGAAGCCCATCAGACGGAAAGAGTCGTTCTTATCTTTCGCGCGACGAATAAACTCAGGAATATGGTCTACGTTACTGATTTCTTCCAGCATTTTCAGTGCGGCTTCGTTAGCGCCGCCGTGAGCTGGTCCCCACAGTGAGGCGATACCTGCGGCGATACAGGCGAATGGATTCGCGCCTGAAGAGCCTGCGGTACGGACCGTTGAGGTTGATGCATTTTGCTCGTGATCGGCGTGCAGGATCAGAATTCTGTCCATCGCACGTTCCAGAATAGGATTCACTACGTACTCTTCACAAGGCGTAGAGAACATCATATTCAGGAAATTACCTGCGTAGGACAGGTCATTACGTGGATATACGAATGGCTGACCAATCGAATATTTGTAACACATCGCCGCCACGGTTGGCATTTTTGACAGCAGGCGGAAGGCGGCAATTTCACGGTGACGTGGATTATTAACATCCAGCGAGTCGTGATAAAACGCAGCCAGTGCACCGGTAACCCCACACAGTACAGCCATAGGGTGAGAGTCACGACGGAAGCCATTAAACAAACGGGTGATTTGCTCATGGATCATGGTGTGACGGGTCACAGTCTTGGTAAAGCTGTCAAATTGCTCCTGAGTCGGCTTTTCACCGTTCAGCAGAATGTAACAAACTTCAAGGTAGCTGGATTCAGTCGCCAGCTGGTCTATCGGAAATCCACGGTGCAACAACACACCGTTATCACCATCGATGAAGGTGATTTTAGACTCACAGGATGCGGTAGAGGTAAAACCCGGGTCAAAGGTAAAAATATTGTTAGAACCAAGACTACGGATATCTATTACATCTTGACCGATTGTTCCTTTCAGAACATTCAGTTCGATAGCATTATCACCATCTAGAGTGATTTTTGCCTTATTGTCAGACATTTACGGTCTCCTTAGCGCCTTATTTGTAAGACTGCCGGATGCCTGATTTGCACTACAGTCGCATTGTTTTATTACCCGTAATTTTATTTAGCTTTTAGCTCTGCGTAGAGTTGTACAGCCCAGGGTACAGAGCAATGGGCGCTTTCAGGTAACACTCGCTTTGGGGCGAACGACAGCAAATCAGGGTGTTAGCAGCCTGTATCATTTAAATCTTTATACCACTAATAACCGTCCTGATTACATGGGTCAATAGGTTCACACTGTTACATAACTATTCTTCAGGTGAAAGACTGACCCTATAACTTTTACGAATTATATGGCTTTTATAAAGCCGTTTGTAACAATATTGTTTTGGTTTTGTCAAATTAGATGGTTAAAATTTAAAATATTGTTGTTATCGTGATCCTGGTCACTGTTCAGAGCAAAACCCCGCAAACAGTATTGCTGTTAATTGTAATGATTTTGTGAAGAGCCTATACTCCCGCCAGGTCTCCGGAACACCCTGCTACCGGGAGCCACCCAGCGTTGTGGCCTGTTTTTTAGGTCTCGGGATGTAGCTGTATTTTGCGTAAAGCACAATGCACAGTTATATGAAATGAGCGCTGTCTGACCCCGAATGCAGATCCGGAGGAAGGAAACAATAAGAAGAGCATGTGGGCGCTATTCATGATAAGAAAAGTGAAAAAACAACGACCTGTCAATTTGGATCTGAAAACGATTCAATTTCCTGTTACTGCTATCGCTTCCATTCTCCACCGCGTTTCTGGTGTGATAACTTTTGTGGCGGTTGGCATCCTGTTGTGGCTATTAGGACAGTCTCTTTCCTCCCCTGAAGGTTTCCAGGCTGCATCTGCGGTCATGGGCAGCTTCTTCGCTAAGTTTATAATGTGGGGCATTCTTACCGCCCTCGCTTACCACGTTGTGGTAGGCATCCGTCATGTCATGATGGATATAGGTTGTCTGGAAGAAACATTACAAGTGGGCAAACGATCCGCGTATATCTCTTTTGTTATTACTGTCGTGCTTTCAATCCTCGCAGGAGTCCTCGTATGGTAAGCAATGCCTCCGCATTGGGTCGCAATGGTGTGCATGATTATATTCTGGTTCGTGCCTCTGCCATTGTCTTGACGCTGTACATTATTTACATGGTTGGTTTTTTTGCCTTTACCGGCGAATTAACTTATGAGATTTGGCGCGATTTCTTCGCCTCATCCTTCACTAAAGTGTTTACCCTGCTGGCACTCTTTTCGATTTTAATCCATGCCTGGATTGGCATGTGGCAGGTGTTGACCGATTACGTTAAACCGCTGGCTATCCGCCTGGTATTACAGTTTGCAATTGTTGCTGCATTGCTGGTTTACGTTCTTTATGGATTTGTTGTGGTGTGGGGTGTGTAATGAGTTTACCAATCAGAGAGTTTGACGCAGTTGTTATTGGCGCCGGTGGTGCAGGAATGCGTGCTGCGCTGCAAATTTCACAGTCAGGCCAAACCTGTGCCTTATTGTCTAAAGTGTTTCCAACCCGTTCCCATACCGTATCTGCGCAGGGTGGTATCACCGTTGCGTTAGGTAACACCCATGAAGATAACTGGGAATGGCACATGTACGATACCGTCAAAGGTTCCGATTACATCGGTGACCAGGACGCGATTGAATATATGTGTAAAACCGGTCCTGAAGCGATTCTGGAACTGGAACATATGGGTCTGCCATTCTCTCGTCTCGAAGATGGCACTATCTATCAGCGCCCATTTGGCGGCCAGTCGAAGAATTTCGGTGGTGAACAAGCGGCGCGTACGGCGGCCGCTGCTGACCGTACCGGACATGCCTTATTACATACGCTCTACCAGCAAAACCTGAAAAATCACACCACCATCTTCTCTGAGTGGTATGCACTGGATCTGGTGAAAAACGAGGACGGTGCTGTCGTGGGTTGTACTGCGCTGGATATCGAAACCGGCGAAGTCGTCTACTTCAAAGCGCGTGCGACAATACTGGCAACGGGTGGAGCAGGGCGTATTTATCAGTCGACCACCAATGCGCACATTAATACCGGTGACGGTGTTGGCATGGCCTTACGTGCTGGTGTTCCAGTGCAGGACATGGAAATGTGGCAGTTCCACCCAACCGGTATTGCCGGTGCAGGTGTTCTGGTGACCGAAGGCTGTCGTGGTGAAGGCGGTTACCTGCTGAATAAACACGGCGAGCGCTTTATGGAGCGTTATGCGCCTAACGCCAAAGATTTGGCGGGACGTGACGTTGTTGCCCGTTCCATCATGATTGAAATCCGTGAAGGTCGTGGTTGTGAAGGCCCGTGGGGACCTCATGCCAAACTGAAACTGGATCATTTAGGTAAAGATGTACTGGAGTCACGTCTGCCAGGCATTCTGGAATTATCCCGTACCTTTGCTCACGTTGACCCAGTGAAAGAACCTATTCCGGTCATCCCAACCTGTCACTATATGATGGGTGGGATCCCGACCAAAGTTACCGGTCAGGCTCTGACGGTGAATGCCGAAGGTGAAGACGTTGTTATCCCAGGCCTGTTTGCTGTCGGTGAGATTGCTTGCGTATCGGTACACGGTGCTAACCGTCTGGGCGGTAACTCGCTGCTTGACCTGGTGGTATTTGGTCGCGCGGTCGGCGTTCATCTGCATGAATCTATCGCTGAGCAAGGCGAATTGCGTGACGCCAGTGAAGCCGAAATTAACGCTGCGCTGGAGCGTCTGAACCGCTGGAATAATAATCGTAACGGTGAAGACCCGGTTCAAATTCGTAAAGCGCTGCAAGAGTGTATGCAGAACAACTTCTCGGTATTCCGTGAAGGCGATGCGATGGCCAAAGGCCTGGAACAGTTGAAAGCGATTCGTGAGCGTCTGAAAAATGCACGCCTTGATGACACCTCGACTGAATTCAACACCCAGCGTGTTGAGTGTCTGGAGCTGGATAACTTGATGGAAACTGCTTACGCAACGGCCGTTTCTGCTAACTTCCGTACTGAAAGTCGCGGGGCTCACAGTCGCTTTGACTTCCCGGAGCGTGATGATGCGAACTGGTTATGCCACAGCTTGTATCTGCCTGAGTCGGAAAGCATGACCCGTCGTGAGGTCAACATGCAACCGAAACTGCGTCCGGCGTTCCCGCCGAAAATACGTACTTATTAATAGCGGAGATGAGTCGATGAAACTCGAGTTTTCCATTTATCGTTACAACCCGGACGTTGACGATGCTCCGCGCATGCAGGAGTACGTACTGGAAGGGGAAGAAGGGCGCGACATGATGCTGCTGGACGCCCTGATGCAGTTAAAAGAAAAAGATCCGACCCTGTCGTTCCGTCGTTCCTGTCGTGAGGGTGTTTGTGGCTCTGATGGCCTGAACATGAACGGTAAAAACGGTCTGGCTTGTATTACACCGATATCCGCTCTGGGTAACGGCAAGCAAAAAATTGTTATTCGTCCACTGCCTGGGTTGCCGGTTATTCGTGACTTAGTGGTTGATATGGGACAATTCTATGCTCAATATGAGAAGATTAAGCCGTTTCTGCTGAACAATGGACAAAACCCGCCGTCTCGCGAGCATCTACAGATGCCAGAGCAGCGTGAAAAGCTGGATGGCCTGTACGAGTGTATTCTCTGTGCTTGCTGCTCCACCTCTTGTCCTTCGTTCTGGTGGAATCCGGACAAGTTTATCGGCCCGGCAGGTTTGCTTGCTGCTTATCGCTTCCTGATAGACAGCCGCGACACTGAAACGGAAGAACGTCTGGAAGGTTTAAGTGATGCTTTCAGTGTATTCCGCTGCCATGGCATTATGAATTGCGTTAGCGTGTGTCCTAAAGGTTTGAACCCGACAAAAGCGATTGGCCACATTAAATCGATGTTGTTGCAGAAGAGTGCTTAATCAGACGGCTCCCTCTCGATTGAGGGGGAGCGTTTTAAAAAGGCAGGAAACCTTTGAAAGCTGTCACCCTGACAGTTTTCAAAGGTTCCTTCGCGGGCCATTTGATAATGCTCGCAGCGAGTGAACCCTGGAACGTGTACTTCACGGTATACGTTATAGTTTCCACGGCGTAATAAGCATAATAATGCGTAAGGGATCACGATGCAGAACGGCGCAATGAAGCCCTGGCTGGACTCTTCCTGGCTGGCGGGCGCAAACCAGTCCTACATAGAGCAGCTCTATGAAGACTTCTTAACCGATCCTGACTCTGTTGATGCGCACTGGCGCACTCTTTTCCAGCAGTTACCTGGAACCGGAGCCAGACCAGATCAATTCCATTCTAAAACACGTGATTATTTTCGTCGTCTGGCGAAGGATGCCTCACGTTATTCCACCGCAGTCACCGATCCGGAAAATGACTCTAAACAAGTCAAAGTTCTGCAGCTGATCAACGCCTGGCGTTTCCGCGGGCACCAGGCGGCTAATCTGGATCCGTTAGGATTATGGAAGCAAGAGTCCGTACCGGATCTCGACCCTGCTTTCCACAATCTGACTGAAGACGATCTCCAGCAGACCTTCAATGTGGGTTCTTTTGCCGTAGGCAAAGACACCATGAAACTGGCTGATTTGATTGTCGCTCTGGAACAGACCTACGGCGGGTCGATTGGTGCAGAATATATGCACATCACCAACACTGAAGAAAAACGTTGGATCCAACAACGTATTGAGTCAGTGGCTGGAAAATCGACCTTTACTGCTGAGGAGAAAAAGCGCTTTCTCTCCGAACTGACTGCAGCAGAAGGTCTGGAGCGTTATCTCGGGGCTAAATTCCCGGGAGCCAAGCGTTTCTCACTGGAAGGGGGCGATGCCTTGGTTCCAATGCTGAAAGAGATGATCCATCACGCAGGCAAGAGTGGAACGCGTGAAGTGGTGCTGGGTATGGCGCACCGCGGTCGTCTTAACGTGCTAATTAACGTTCTCGGCAAAAAACCACAAGAACTGTTTGATGAATTCGCGGGCAAGCACAAAGAACATCTGGGCACCGGCGATGTTAAATACCATATGGGCTTCTCTTCTGAGTTTGAAACAGAAGGCGGTCTGGTTCACCTGGCGCTGGCGTTTAACCCTTCTCACCTCGAAATCGTGAGCCCGGTGGTTATCGGTTCAGTACGTGCTCGTCTGGACAGACTGGTAGAGCCTGGCAGCAATCAAGTTCTGCCAATCACTATCCATGGTGATGCCGCCGTCGCAGGACAGGGCGTGGTTCAGGAAACCCTGAATATGTCCAAAGCGCGTGGTTACGAAGTCGGCGGTACGGTACGTATCGTTATTAACAACCAGGTTGGTTTTACTACTTCAAATCCACTGGATGCGCGCTCTACGCCATACTGTACCGATATCGGTAAAATGGTGATGGCACCGATTTTCCACGTGAATGCGGACGATCCTGAAGCGGTGGCCTTTGTTACCCGTCTGGCACTCGACTTCCGTAATACCTTTAAGCGTGATGTCTTTATTGACCTGGTTTGCTACCGCCGCCACGGCCACAACGAAGCCGATGAGCCAAGTGCAACTCAGCCAGTGATGTACCAGAAAATCAAAAAACATCCGACCCCACGTAAACTTTACGCGGATAAACTGGAACAACAGCAGGTTGCGACGCTAGAAGATGCCACTGAAATGGTCAATCTTTATCGCGATGCGCTGGATGCCGGTGAGTGCGTAGTGAAAGAGTGGCGTCCGATGAACCTGCAATCTTTTGCCTGGTCTCCTTACCTTAACCATGAGTGGGATGAAGCTTACCCAAGTACGGTTGAGATGAAGCGTCTGCAAGAGCTGGCTAATCGCATCAGTACTGCTCCTGAAGCGGTAGAAATGCAATCTCGTGTGGCTAAAATCTACAGCGATCGCCAGGAAATGGCGAACGGCAGTAAGCTACTTGATTGGGGTGCTGCAGAAAACCTGGCTTATGCCACTTTGGTTGATGAGGGTATCTCTGTACGTCTGTCTGGTGAGGATGTGGGTCGCGGTACGTTCTTCCATCGTCATGCGGTTATCCATAACCAAACGAATGGTTCTACCTATATTCCACTGGCTAACGTTCATAATAGTCAGGGACAATTTAAAGTCTGGGATTCGGTGTTATCAGAAGAAGCTGTTCTGGCATTCGAATATGGCTATGCGACCGCGGAACCACGGACGCTGACTATCTGGGAAGCTCAGTTTGGTGATTTCGCCAACGGAGCTCAAGTGGTTATCGATCAGTTCATCAGTTCTGGCGAACAGAAGTGGGGACGTTTGTGTGGCCTGGTGATGCTGCTGCCACATGGCTACGAAGGGCAGGGGCCGGAGCACTCCTCTGCGCGCCTGGAACGTTACCTTCAGCTGTGCGCTGAGCAGAATATGCAGGTCTGTGTGCCTTCTACTCCTGCTCAGGTTTACCATATGCTGCGCCGTCAGGCACTGCGTGGTATGCGCCGTCCGCTGGTTGTTATGTCACCTAAGTCGCTGCTGCGTCATCCGCTGGCGGTTTCCAGCCTCGACGAACTCGCTAATGGAACCTTCCTGCCAGCTATCGGTGAAATTGATGACCTTGATCCACAAGGTGTGAAACGCGTCGTTCTGTGTTCAGGTAAGGTTTACTACGACTTGCTGGAACAACGCCGCAAAAACGATCAGAAAGATGTTGCCATTGTGCGCATCGAACAGCTTTATCCGTTCCCGACTCAGGCGGTACAAGAAGCGCTTAAACCGTTCGCTCATGTACATGATTTTGTCTGGTGCCAGGAAGAACCACTGAACCAGGGTGCATGGTATTGCAGCCAGCATCACTTCCGTGAAGTGATTTCGTTTGGGTCTGCTCTGCGTTACGCAGGTCGCCCGGCCTCCGCCTCTCCGGCGGTAGGATATATGTCCGTTCACCAGAAACAGCAACAGAATCTGGTCAATGACGCGCTGAACGTCGAATAAATTTAAGGGATAAATAATGAGTAGCGTAGATATTCTTGTACCTGAGCTGCCTGAGTCTGTAGCTGATGCTTCAGTGGCAACCTGGCATAAAAAACCTGGCGACAGCGTCAAACGTGACGAAGTGCTGGTAGAAATCGAAACTGACAAAGTGGTTCTGGAAGTCCCGGCGTCGGCTGATGGCATTTTAGACTCTATCCTCGAAGACGAGGGTAGCACTGTAACTTCTCGTCAGATTCTGGGGCGTTTAAAAGAAGGCAACAGCGCTGGAAAAGAGACCTCGGCTAAAACTGAGAGCAAAGAGTCGACTCCGGCTCAGCGTCAGCAAGCTTCTCTGGAAGAGCAAAATAACGACACTCTGAGCCCGGCAATCCGCCGTCTGCTGGCTGAGCATTCTCTGGATGCCAGCGCGATTAAAGGCAGCGGTGTCGGCGGTCGTATCACGCGTGAAGATGTTGAAAAACATCAGGCACAAGCTCAGGCTAAACAACCTGCTGCGGCTGCAGCACCTGTTGCACCACTGGCGGGTCGCAGTGAAAAACGTGTTCCGATGACGCGTCTGCGTAAGCGTGTAGCGGAGCGTTTGCTGGAAGCGAAAAACTCAACAGCAATGCTCACTACGTTTAACGAAGTGAACATGAAACCTATCATGGACCTGCGTAAGCAATATGGCGATGCCTTTGAAAAACGCCACGGTGTCCGTCTGGGCTTTATGTCTTTCTATATTAAAGCGGTTGTTGAAGCCCTGAAGCGTTTCCCGGAAGTTAACGCCTCTATTGATGGCGAAGATGTGGTTTACCACAACTACTTTGATGTCAGCATTGCGGTATCAACACCACGTGGTCTGGTTACTCCGGTACTGCGTGATGTCGATACTCTGGGCATGGCAGACATCGAAAAACGCATCAAAGAGCTGGCAGTTAAAGGTCGTGATGGCAAGCTGACGGTAGAAGAACTGACCGGTGGTAACTTCACTATCACCAATGGCGGTGTTTTTGGTTCTCTGATGTCCACGCCAATCATCAACCCGCCACAGAGTGCGATTCTTGGGATGCATGCCATCAAAGACCGCCCAATGGCGGTTGACGGCAAAGTAGAAATTCTGCCGATGATGTATCTGGCACTGTCCTATGATCATCGTCTGATCGATGGTCGTGAGTCAGTGGGCTATCTGGTCGCCATTAAAGAGCTGCTGGAAGATCCAACACGTCTGCTGCTGGACGTTTAGTCAATAAAGACTTTGGCGGGTGACGTTGTTCACCCGCCCGATGAAAAAATCTAACCTTACCCCCGAGCTGTAGTGCTCTTTATCTGGATGGATAGAACTCATGAACTTACACGAATATCAGGCGAAACAATTGTTTGCCCGGTCAGGTCTGCCGGCACCAGTAGGTTACGCCTGCACCACTCCGCGTGAAGCGGAAGAAGCAGCGTCGAAAATTGGCGCGGGTCCTTGGGTGGTGAAATGCCAGGTTCATGCTGGTGGCCGCGGTAAAGCGGGCGGCGTGAAAGTGGTTAACAGCAAAGAAGAAATCCGTGCTTTTGCTGAACACTGGCTTGGAAAAAATCTGATTACTTACCAAACTGATGCAAATGGTCAGCCGGTTAATCAGATCCTGGTTGAAGCTGCAACCGATATTGCGACTGAACTGTACCTGGGTGCGGTTGTTGACCGTAGCTCTCGTCGCGTCGTGTTTATGGCTTCCACCGAAGGTGGTGTAGAGATTGAGAAAGTTGCTGAAGAAACTCCGCACCTGATCCACAAAATCGCCCTTGATCCTCTGGCCGGCCCAATGCCGTATCAGGGACGTGAGCTGGCATTTAAACTGGGTCTGGAAGGTAAACAAGTTCAGCAGTTCACCAAAATCTTCATGGGTCTGGCGAATATTTTCCTCGACCGTGATTTAGCGCTGATCGAAATTAACCCGCTGGTTATTACTAAGCAGGGTGATTTGATTTGCCTGGATGGTAAACTGGGCGTTGATGGTAACGCATTGTTCCGTCAGCCAGAAATGCGTGAAATGCGTGACCCTAGCCAGGAAGACGTCCGTGAGTCTCAGGCTGCACAGTGGGAACTGAACTACGTTGCGCTGGACGGTGATATCGGTTGTATGGTTAACGGTGCGGGCCTGGCAATGGGTACCATGGACATCGTTAAACTGCACGGCGGCGAACCAGCAAACTTCCTCGATGTAGGCGGCGGCGCAACTAAAGAGCGTGTTACTGAAGCATTTAAAATCATTCTGTCAGACGAAAAAGTTAAAGCCGTACTGGTTAACATTTTTGGCGGCATCGTACGTTGCGACCTGATTGCTGATGGCATCATCGGCGCAGTAGCTGAAGTGGGTGTTAACGTTCCGGTTGTTGTTCGTCTGGAAGGTAACAACGCCGAACTGGGTGCGAAGAAACTGGCTGACAGTGGCCTGAATATTATTGCTGCGAAAAGCCTGACGGATGCAGCACAGCAAGTTGTTGCTGCCGTGGAGGGGAAATAATGTCCATTTTGATCGATAAAAACACCAAGGTAATTTGCCAGGGCTTCACTGGTAGCCAGGGGACTTTCCACTCCGAACAAGCTATTGCTTATGGTACGCAAATGGTTGGCGGCGTGACGCCAGGTAAAGGCGGCACCACGCACCTCGGCCTGCCGGTATTTAATACCGTGCGTGAAGCTGTAGAAGCGACTGGCGCTACCGCCAGCGTGATCTACGTTCCGGCACCTTTCTGTAAAGACTCGATTCTGGAAGCGATTGATGCTGGCATCAAGCTTATCATCACCATCACCGAAGGCATTCCTACTCTGGATATGCTGATTGTTAAGGTGAAACTGGATGAAGCTGGCGTCCGTATGATTGGACCTAACTGCCCGGGCGTTATCACTCCAGGAGAGTGTAAAATCGGTATCATGCCAGGCCATATCCATCTGCCAGGTAAAGTTGGTATTGTTTCACGTTCAGGTACCCTGACTTATGAAGCGGTTAAACAGACGACTGATATCGGTCTGGGCCAGTCTACTTGCGTCGGTATCGGCGGTGACCCGATCCCGGGTTCAAACTTTATCGATATTCTGAAACTGTTTGAAGCGGATCCGAAAACTGAAGCGATTGTTATGATCGGTGAAATCGGTGGTAGCGCAGAAGAAGAAGCTGCTGCCTATATTAAAGATCATGTCACTAAACCAGTAGTCGGTTACATCGCAGGTGTAACTGCACCTAAAGGCAAGCGTATGGGCCATGCTGGCGCTATCATTGCCGGTGGCAAAGGTACTGCTGACGAGAAATTTGCAGCCCTTGAAGCGGCTGGCGTTAAAACCGTACGCAGCCTGGCTGATATCGGCGAAGCGCTGAAAACTATTCTGCCACGCTAAGTCATAGTCCTGTTCAGGGCGCGACCGAGAGCAATATCAGGCCATCCTCAGGGATGGCCTTTTTTATGGGGTCTGGTGAGTGAAAGTTACAAATAGCACTCATTTTGTTTATTCAAGTTGCCATGTCATCATTAATGGTTATGATTGGGTCATAACTATGTGTGGTGATATGATTCAAGATACAGGGCTGGATTATCTGCTGGAACTGCATGGGAAAACGGTTTATCGGAATGATGGTTACTGGTGGAAAGTTGAGGTCTGGAAAGTCCAGGTATCCCGATTTATTCCCCACGGTATTCGATACAGTCTGACGCTTCACTATAAGTATAATACGCGGGTTTTTGGCATGGATAATGCGCATGCGGTTAAGTTGCCAAAGAAAGGAAAGTATTCAGGAAGGATTGTTTATGACCATGTTCATCGAAATCCGAGTGACAAAGGTTTCCCGTACGACTTTGTTTCGGCAGCACAATTAATTAGCGATTTTTTCGAGAAAATAGACGCAGTTATCGCTCAGAGAGAAAAGAGGTCTTTCATATGAAAGCACTGATAGGCGTTATGCCAGAAGAACAGATTAGAAAGAGAATGCTCTCTATCGTGACAGGAGAGCACAAGCCGGAGTCTGGGGAGCCAAAAATTTGGTTCACATCCATCAACGCCATAGGGCAGATACTCAGCAATGATAATATCGCTCTGCTAAGATTAATTGATGAGCAAAAGCCTGAAACTATCACCGAGCTTGCTGAGAGAGTCGGAAGGAAAAAAAGTAACCTTTCAGTAACGCTGAAAACGCTGCAGTCCTACGGTTTTGTCAGACTTGAAAAGCAGGGTAAAAGCGTTAAACCGATAGCTTTATTTACTGATTTTGATATCCAGATAAAGCAGGAATTTATCTGTAAATTTGAAGAAAAAGTCGCTTGAGGGCAGCCCGTAATACACGAGTTGTTTTGTATGTGTTAAACATACGAATCGCTTCAGAAAAGTATCTCTCCCGGTTTTGAGCCTTTTCCTCAACAAAACCCGCTGTTTTATTTTGATTATATTAAATTTCCGTTAAGTTAAAAAATTAAACTTGCGGATTACTAATTAACGACTATGCACCATTCAATAGAATTAAATATACATTTCTTTAACATCCCGCCAACGATTGAATACCAGTGTGTAAAATAATTAACAAACCTAATTAAATTGAGCTGGATCAATAAGTAAAGAAGTGGATAAAGGTATAAATATTCGGAAAATGTTTTAGATCAAACTGGCTAAAAAGTGATAATTTATCTATAAATGAGACATTGTCTAGAAACGCAAAAAACATTCAGCGAATACCTATTTATTGTAAGGTCATTGCGGGGTAATATATTTGCGACCTGTATCATTTATTTTTTAACGTGTTTGTAACCTTTACCTTTGGGGCCGTTTTTTAAATATTTTCGGTTATCAAAGGGTGTGCGGAAGCAAATGTTTTTGTATTAGGGCATACGTTGTGGCGCGATTTTTCGTTCCACGTGTGGAGTCTTCATGCGAAGAGCAAGGAGTCAAGATGTTGGATATTGTTGAACTGTCGCGATTACAGTTTGCCTTGACCGCGATGTACCATTTCCTTTTTGTGCCACTGACGCTGGGTATGGCGTTCCTGCTGGCCATTATGGAAACGGTATATGTTTTGTCTGGCAAGCAAATTTATAAAGATATGACCAAGTTCTGGGGCAAGTTGTTTGGTATTAACTTTGCCTTGGGTGTAGCTACTGGTCTGACAATGGAATTCCAGTTCGGTACTAACTGGTCTTACTATTCTCACTATGTGGGTGATATCTTCGGTGCGCCTCTGGCCATTGAAGGTCTGATGGCATTCTTCCTTGAGTCAACCTTTGTGGGTCTGTTCTTCTTTGGCTGGGATCGTTTGAGCAAAGTGCAACACCTGGGTGTGACCTGGCTGGTTGCTCTGGGTTCAAACTTCTCCGCACTGTGGATCCTGATAGCCAACGGCTGGATGCAAAACCCTATCGCGGCAGATTTCAACTTTGAAACCATGCGTATGGAAATGCTGAGCTTCTCTGAGCTGGTGTTTAACCCGGTTGCTCAGGTGAAGTTCGTTCACACCGTGGCAGCAGGTTATACCTGTGGCGCAATGTTTGTGCTCGGTGTCAGTGCCTACTACCTGCTTAAAGGACGCGATATTGCTTTTGCAAAACGTTCTTTTGCTATCGCTTCTGCTTTCGGTATGGCAGCTGTTCTGTCTGTTATTGTACTGGGCGATGACTCCGGTTATGAGCTTGGTGACGTACAGAAAACCAAACTTGCTGCGATTGAAGCCGAATGGGAAACGCAACCCGCTCCTGCTTCTTTCAACTTGTTCGCCATTCCTAACCAGGATACGCAATCAAACAGCTTCACGATTGAAATTCCGTATGCTCTCGGTATTATCGCCACCCGTTCACTGGACAAGCAGGTTACTGGTCTGAAAGAACTGATGGTGCAGCATGAAGAGCGTATCCGTAACGGGATGGTTGCATATAAATTGCTGGAACAGTTACGTACCGGTTCAGCCGATCCAGCGGTACGTGAAAGTTTCAACGAAATCAAAAAAGACCTCGGTTATGGCTTGTTGCTTAAGCGCTATACCGAAAATGTCTCTGATGCGACCGAAGAGCAAATTCAGTCAGCGGTAAAAGATTCTATTCCTGAAGTTCTGCCTCTGTACTTTGCCTTCCGTATCATGGTGGCTTGTGGACTGCTGATGCTGGTTCTCATTGCTGCATGTTTCTGGAGTACTATTCGTAATCGTATTGGTGAGAAAAAATGGCTGCTGCGTACTATGATCTACAGCATCCCGCTACCATGGATTGCCATCGAGTCCGGTTGGTTTGTTGCTGAATATGGCCGTCAGCCTTGGGTCGTGGGTGAGGTTCTGCCAACAGTAATGGGACACTCAGCACTGGAAAGAAGCGATCTTATTCTCTCCATTGGCCTGATTTGTGGTCTTTACACCTTGTTCCTCGTCGCAGAGCTCTTCCTGATGTTCAAATTTGCTCGCCTTGGGCCGAGCAGTCTGAAAACAGGTCGTTACCACTTTGAGCAGTCCACAGTGGCTTCTAAAACGGCACACTAAGACAGGAGTTCTCAAATGATCGATTACGAAATATTGCGTTTTATTTGGTGGCTGCTGATTGGCATTCTGCTGATAGGTTTTGCTGTCACCGATGGTTTTGATATGGGGGTCGGTATGCTGTCGCGCGTTATCGGTCGCACCGACGTCGACAGACGTATCATGATTAACTCCATTGCTCCTCACTGGGACGGTAACCAGGTCTGGCTTATCACGGCTGGCGGTGCATTATTTGCTGCCTGGCCTCAAGTGTATGCTACCGCATTTTCCGGCTTCTATTTTGCGATGATTCTGGTTCTGGCATCACTGTTCTTCCGTCCGGTTGGCTTTGATTACCGTTCCAAGATCGAAGATAACCGCTGGCGTGGTATGTGGGACTGGGGCATCTTTATCGGTAGCTTTGTTCCACCGCTAGTGATTGGTGTTGCCTTTGGTAACCTGTTGCAAGGTGTCCCTTTCACCATTGATGAGTATATGCGCATCAGTTATACCGGTACCTTCTTCCAGCTGCTGAATCCTTTTGCACTGTTAGCGGGCGTAGTCAGTTTGTTTATGATTCTGGCTCAAGGTGCAACTTACCTGCAAATGCGTACTGTTGGTGAACTTAACATACGCTCTCGTGTTTCAGCGCAAATCTCAGCGCTGGTGACGATGGTTGCGTTTGCTCTGGCTGGCGTCTGGGTTATCTACGGTATTGATGGTTATGTGGTGACTTCTGTCCTTAACCATACCGCACCGTCTAATCCACTGAATAAAGAAGTCGTTCAACAGGCAGGAGCCTGGCTGGTTAACTTCAATAACGCGCCAATATTGTGGGTGATACCGGCACTGGGTGTACTGCTGCCGCTGCTGACTATTCTGATGTCTCGTCTGAATCGTCCGGCGATGGCGTTCTTGTTCTCATCACTGACTATTGCTTGTGTGATCCTGACTGCGGGCATCGCTATGTTCCCATTCATTATGCCATCCAGCATTATGATGAACGTGAGCCTGACCATGTGGGATGCAACATCTAGTCAGCTGACGCTGAACGTGATGACCTATGTTGCGATTATCTTCGTTCCAATCATTCTGATTTACACCACCTGGTGTTACTGGAAAATGTTTGGCCGAATCACTAAAGAGCACATTGAAAGCAACACCCACTCTTTGTATTAATCGGGAGATAGTTATGTGGTATTTTGCATGGATCCTGGGAACGCTTCTGGCTTGTGCATTCGGTGTCATCACTGCTTTGGCTATTGAGCAGTTAGAAGACAACAAGACCGGAAAAGAAGAACACTAATGAAATCCATTATCGCAAAATTATATGCGGTAATGGATAAGGGCCCCTTGCGGGCCCTGTCCTTAGTGATGGCATTGTGGCTTGCGGGAATGATTTTTTGGGACCCAAGCCGCTTTGCAGCAAAGACCAGTGAATTTGAAATCTGGCATGGTTATGTCCTGATGTGGGCAATCTGTGCCGGAGTCGTACACGGCGTCGGATTTCGTCCGCGTAAGCTGCGCTGGCAGACCTTTTTTTGCCCGTTACTGGCTGACATCGTTCTGATTGCTGCCCTGGTTATGCTCTTCGCTTAGTTACATTTCCGCCAGATATTCTCAGAAAAAAATTATGAGTTTTCATAAGCTCATAATTTTTTACTCAACGTTAATCTCAACCCATTCCAAAGCCGCATTCTCTTGCGTATAGTAACTGCGTTTAATGATATTTCCGGATTGTATTGTGAGTACATCGCTATTTTCATGGCCGGTACGTGTTTACTACGAAGACACGGATGCCGGTGGTGTTGTTTATCACGCCAGTTACATTGCTTTTTATGAACGAGCACGTACCGAGATGCTGCGTAAGCAAGGTTTTAGTCAACAAATGTTGCTTGCTGAGCATGTGGCTTTTGTGGTGCGCAAAATGACCGTTGAGTATCTTGCGCCAGCACGACTCGATGATTTACTCGAAATTCAAAGTGAAGTTAAATCTATGCGAGGCGCTTCTATGGTGTTTTCGCAGCGGATAATTAACGCCGAAAATCAGGTTCTCAACCAGGCTGAGGTTTTGATTGTCTGTGTTGATTTATCCCTTATGAAGCCTCGTGCGCTTCCCAAGTCTATTGTCGCGGAGTTCAAGCAGTGACTGACATGAATATCCTTGATTTGTTCCTGAAGGCTAGCCTTCTGGTCAAACTCATCATGTTGATTTTGATTGGTTTTTCTATAGCATCATGGGCAATCATCATTCAGCGTACGCGTATCCTTAATGCCGCAAGCCGTGAAGCAGAAGCTTTTGAAGATAAGTTCTGGTCTGGTATCGAATTATCACGTCTGTATCAGGAAAGCCAGGGGCGTCGTGATAACCTGGGCGGTAGCGAGCAAATATTCTATTCCGGTTTTAAAGAGTTTGCCCGTTTGCATCGCGCCAATACCCACGCGCCAGAAGCGGTGGTTGATGGTGCTACCCGTGCCATGCGTATTTCCATGAGCCGTGAGCTGGAAAGCCTTGAAACCCATATTCCTTTCCTCGGTACGGTGGGTTCGATCAGTCCTTATATCGGCCTGTTCGGTACTGTCTGGGGCATTATGCATGCCTTTATCGCACTGGGTGCGGCTAAGCAGGCAACCTTACAGATGGTCGCTCCAGGTATCGCAGAAGCGCTGATAGCAACCGCTATTGGTTTGTTTGCGGCTATTCCGGCGGTAATGGCGTACAACCGCCTTAACCAGCGCGTGAATAAACTGGAACTGAATTACGACAACTTTATGGAAGAGTTCACGGCTATCCTGCACCGTCAGGCTTTTACCAGCAGCGAAAAGCAGTAACAAGGGGTAAGTCATGGCCAGAGTCAGACGTGGTCGTCGTGAGCTAAAATCGGAAATTAATATTGTTCCGTTATTAGATGTGCTGCTGGTGTTGCTGCTTATTTTTATGGCAACAACGCCTATCATCACGCAAAGTGTTGAAGTAGACCTGCCGGATGCGACAGATTCTCAAACCGTCAGCACTAACGACAACCCACCCGTTATTATTGAAGTTTCGGGAATAGGGCAGTATAGCGTCGTTATTGAAAAGGATCGTATGGAACAGTTGCCTGCCGAGCAGGTTGTTGCTGAAGTTCAGCAGCGCCTGGAAGCTAATCCAAAAACGGTGTTTTTGATTGGTGGGGCGAAAGAAGTTCCGTATGACGAAATTATCAAAGCGCTAAATCTGTTGCATCAGGCAGGCGTTAAGTCCGTTGGTTTGATGACTCAACCCATCTGATCCATCTTGCGTATAACGTTTGGATATCGATAGTGTCAAAGGCAACTGAAGAAAACGCTAAATTTAAACGATCGCTATCCTGGTCAGTCGTGTTTCATGTGGTATTGATAGCACTGCTGATCTGGAGCTCGTTTGATGAACATATTGATACATCTGCCAGTGGTGGCGGATCGTCTATTGACGCCGTCATGGTCGATCCTGGTGCTATAGCACAAAACTATAATCGACAGCAGCAACAGCAGACTGACAGCAAACGTAAAGCTGAACAGCAAGAAAAACAGGCTCAACGACAGGCGGAAGAGCTTCAGGAAAAGCAGGCTGCTGAACAACAGCGTCTGAAAGAACTGGAAAGGGAACGCCTGGCGGCAGAGCAGCAGACTAAACAGCAGGCTGAGCAACAAAAACAGGCAGAAGCCGCGGCAAAACAAGCCGAGGTCGCTGCTAAGCAGGCTCAGGAGCAACAGAAACAGGCGGAAGCCGCTGCTGCAAAAGCGCAGGCTGAAGCCAAAGCGCAGGCCGATGCAACAGCTAAAGCTCAGGCTGAAGCAGCAGCCAAAGCCGCAGCCGATGCAAAAGCTGCTGCCGAAGCTGCGAAAAAAGCGGCGGCGGATGCTCAGAAAAAAGCAGTAGAAGAAGCCGCAGCAAAAGCTGCAGCCGCTGAAGCTGTAAAACAAGCCGCGGCTGAAAAAGCGGCTACTGAGAAAGCCGCTGCTGCTAAAGCTGCTGCCGCTGAAAAGGCTGCGAGCGATAAAGCCGCTGCTGCAAAAGCCGCCGCTGCGGAAAAGGCTGCTACAGAGAAAGCCGAGGCAGCAAAAGCCGCTGCTGCTGAAAAAGCTGCCGCTGCCAAAGCCGCTGCCGCCGAAAAAGCGGCTGCAGAGAAAGCCGCTGCTGCCAAAGCTGCCGCTGCTGAAAAGGCCGCCGCAGATAAAGCCGCCAAAGCAGCTGCAGATAAGAAAAAAGCCGATGCGGACAAAGCTGCTGCGAAAAAACAAGCTGAAGGGGTTGACGATCTCTTCGGTGACTTAAGTTCTAGTAAGAATGCGCCGAAAACCGGGGGGGCTGCACAAGGAAATACTGCATCTTCTGCCGGAGCTGGTAAAAGTAGTGGACCGTCGAAGGCGGAGATTGACGGTTACGCGGGGCAAATAAAAACTGCTATTCAGAGCAGACTTTATGATGCCTCGTCCTATGCTGGCAAAACCTGTACTTTGCGGATAAGAATGGCTCCGGATGGTTTGTTACTGGACGTTAAATCTGAAGGTGGCGATCCTGCGTTATGTCAGGCCGCTCTTGCGGCAGCCAGGCAGGCTAAAATCCCTAAACCGCCGAGTAAGGCTGTTTATGAAGTGTATAAAAATGTCCCTCTCGACTTTAAGCTGTAGAAAACTTTTTCTCGCATAATTGAGAAAAGTAACCAAGCTTAAATAACAGAGAACAGCGATTATTTGACATTCTGCTAGATTATCGCGGGTATACTACCCGGATAAGGGAGATATGATGAAGCAGGCATTACGTGTAGCGTTTGGTTTCTTAATGCTGTGGGCAACGGTGTTGCATGCAGAAGTGCGTATCGAGATAACCGAAGGGGTTGACTCGGGGCGTCCTATTGGCGTTGTTCCTTTCCAGTGGAGCGGCACGGGTGCCGTACCTGAAGATATCGCCGGTATCGTAGCGGCGGATTTACGCAACAGCGGTAAATTTAATCCACTGGCAAGCGCACGTTTACCGCAACAGCCGGGTTCAGTAGGTGAAGTACAACCTGCTCTCTGGAGTGCTGTCGGGATTGACGCTGTTGTTGTCGGTCAATTAACCGCAAACCCGGATGGCAGCTATACTGTTGCTTATCAGTTAGTCGATACCGTGGGCGCACCGGGAACCGTTCTGGCCCAGAACTCCTACAAAGTTGATAAAAAATGGCTTCGCTATGCTGCTCACACCGCGAGTGATGAAGTTTTTGAAAAGCTGACCGGGATTAAAGGCGCATTCCGTACCCGTATCGCTTACGTGGTGAAAACCAATGGTGGTGAGTTCCCGCATGAACTGCGTGTGTCTGACTACGATGGTTACAACCAGTTTGTGGTTCACCGTTCGCCTCAGCCACTGATGTCACCCGCCTGGTCTCCGGACGGTAGCAAACTGGCTTATGTGACCTTTGAAAGCGGCCGTTCTGCGCTGGTGGTTCAGACGCTGTCTAATGGTGCTATCCGTCAGATTGCTTCATTCCCGCAGCATAACGGCGCACCTGCGTTTTCACCTGATGGTAGCAAACTGGCGTTTGCCCTGTCGAAAACTGGTACTCTGAACATCTATGTGATGGACTTGAACTCTGGACAAATCCGTCAGGTAACCAACGATCGCAGCAGTAATACCGAACCATCATGGTTCCCGGACAGTCAGAATCTGGCCTACACTTCAGGTCAGTCAGGTCGTCCACAAGTTTATAAAATTAATGTCAACGGCGGAAGCGCACAGCGTCTGACGTGGGAAGGTGCTCAGAATCAGAATGCTGATGTGAGCTCCGATGGCAAATTAATGGTGATGGTCAGCACAAACAGCGGACAGCAACATATCACCAAACAAGATCTGGAGACGGGTGGCGTGATGAATTTAACGTCGACGTTCCTGGACGAAACGCCAAGTCTGGCACCTAACGGCACGATGGTAATCTACAGTTCCTCTCAAGGAATGGGTTCCGTGTTGAATTTGGTTTCAACAGATGGGCGTTTCAAAGCGCGTCTTCCGGCAACTGATGGACAGGTAAAATTCCCTGCCTGGTCGCCGTATCTGTGATAACAATAAATTGATTATTAAAGGATCAAAGAAATGCAACTGAATAAAGTGCTGAAAGGGCTGCTTATTGCTCTGCCGGTTATGGCCATCGCGGCATGTTCTTCTAACAAGAGCGCCAACAATGACCAGAGCGGTGAAGGTATGTTGGGTGCCGGCACTGGTATGAGTAACGGCAGCGTATCTTCTGACGAGCAAGCTCGTCTGCAGATGCAACAATTGCAGCAGAACAACATCGTTTACTTCGGTCTCGACAAATACGACGTGAGCCCTGAGTTTGGTAATATGCTGGATTCCCACGCAAACTTCCTGCGTAGCAACCCATCATACAAAGTGACCGTAGAAGGTCATGCGGATGAGCGCGGTACCCCAGAGTACAACATCTCCCTGGGTGAACGTCGTGCTAACGCTGTTAAAATGTACCTGCAAGGTAAAGGCGTTTCTGCTGACCAGATCTCTATCGTTTCTTACGGTAAAGAAAAACCTGCAGTACTGGGCCATGACGAAGCGGCTTACGCTAAAAACCGTCGTGCCGTACTGGTTTACTAAGAGCATCACATGATTGGTAGCTTCAGAACTCACCTGTTGAGTCTGTCGCTACTGGTTGGCATAGCGGCTCCATGGGCCGCTATTGCACAAGCGCCAATCAGTAGTGTCGGCTCTGGCTCGGTTGATGACCGAGTCACCCAGCTTGAGCGTATTTCTAATGCTCATAGCCAGCTTTTAACTCAGCTCCAGCAACAGCTCTCTGATAGCCAGAATGATATCGACACCCTGCGTGGTCAGATTCAGGAAAGCCAGTATCAGTTGAATCAGGTTGTAGAGCGTCAAAAAAGTATTATGTTGCAAATAGACAGTCTGGGTAGTGGCAATGCAGCAGCAAGTGCTAGCGGTAACTCAGCGTCAACAACGGCGACACCTGACCAGAATGCGGCAGCAGCAGCTCCTGCTGCCGCTGTTCAGGGAAATGATGCCAACAGCGATTACAATGCGGCTATCGCCTTGATGCGTGACAACGCTCGTCAGGATGAAGCTATTGCTGCTTTTCAGCAGTTTGTAAAGGCTTACCCGGATTCAACTTATTTGCCTAATGCAAATTACTGGCTCGGTCAGCTTAATTACAACAAGGGTAAAAAAGATGATGCGACGTTTTATTTCGCGTCTGTAGTCAAAAACTACCCTAAATCACCCAAAGCCTCAGACGCCATGTTGAAAGTCGGGATTATCATGCAAGACAAAGGTGATAAGGCTAAAGCAAAAGCGGTCTATCAGCAGGTGGTTAAACAGTATCCTGGCAGCGACGGCGCTAAACAAGCGCAAAAGCGTTTAACCGGTTTGTAATGTTCGCGTCCTGACCAGAAGTTGTCGTTTTTCTGGTCGCGCCGCGTAAAAATCCAGCAGTCGTGTGATTTTGTTAGAAATATTTGTTGCGTCAAATTCTTAAATCAGTAATATATGCCGCCGTTGCCCAGTGATGTTGTTACTAGCTGGAAAGCATGCTAAATCGGGTCGTTAGCTCAGTTGGTAGAGCAGTTGACTTTTAATCAATTGGTCGCAGGTTCGAATCCTGCACGACCCACCAATTTAGCATTGCAAACAACATGTTGTATCGAGAGTAGTAAGAGTAAATCGTAAGTACGGGTCGTTAGCTCAGTTGGTAGAGCAGTTGACTTTTAATCAATTGGTCGCAGGTTCGAATCCTGCACGACCCACCAATTACGAAATATTCTGATGCAGCAAGCAGTAATGTAGTACACCGCAAGTGCGGGTCGTTAGCTCAGTTGGTAGAGCAGTTGACTTTTAATCAATTGGTCGCAGGTTCGAATCCTGCACGACCCACCAATGTAGAAAGGCGCCCTAAAGGCGCCTTTTTGCTATGCGTAATTCGGGCGGGGTTCGAACCTGCAGCAGGTTCGGGTGAAGCGAAGCGTAACAACGTTGCGCAGCAACGGCCCGAAGGGTGAGGCCGCAGGCCGAGTCATCCTGCACGACCCACCAATGTAATAAGGCGCCCTAAAGGCGCCTTTTT
>NZ_JANUEQ010000003.1 GCF_024807845.1 Klebsiella sp. BIGb0407 | reverse complement strand
ACCTGACCCCATGCCGAACTCAGAAGTGAAACGCCGTAGCGCCGATGGTAGTGTGGGGTCTCCCCATGCGAGAGTAGGGAACTGCCAGGCATCAATTTAGCAAGAGCCCAGTCGAAAGACTGGGCTTTTTTGCGTCTGTAATCGGGAAAATACTCATACGTCTGCAGGATTTTGCGCTGAGACAAGGCGGCAAGGGAGGTTATGAGGGAGCATACATCAGTTTGTGGCTGAGCCGAACGCATGCAGCCAATGCGGTATCAGCAAAGGACTTATTGGTCGGCGAGGCGCCAGAGGGAGTATCCCGTTGCGGCACCTGCGACATCCCAGGCAAAATCTTTCCAGCTCCATCCGGTTCCTGCTGCCCGGCTATCCCATAACTCTTTTGTCGCACCAAGCGAGACTGAGAATAGAAAACCGATATTAGCACTGCGTACAGAACTCGCCCCTTGCCGCTGCGCCACTTCACTCCCTGCAGCTGTCAAAATAGCTGATGCAATAAAATGCTGGGCTTTATCCTGGCCGCTCCACTGGTCATGAGCGGTATGGCTACAACCAGCGAGTAGAAAAACGGTGGGTAATATCAGTCTCTTCATAGCAAACCTCGGGCATAAAAAAACCCTGCATGACAGGGTTTTTAGTTGTTATCTTTTCATCATCCGGGTTCTAGAGGATCCTGCTGATCAATCGATCAACACGGATACGACGTAGACGGCGAATCAACTTGCGTACTTTTACCGGATATTCGGCGATACTTTCCAGATCACGATAATGGTGCACTACCGTGGTATGAGTCCGGATCAGATCCAGTTCTTTAGTACGTAGCTCAGCCAGCTCTTGCTTAGGATCATGAATCAATAAGGCATTCTCTAAGTCGAGACGCCAGGCGCGTGGGTTAAGGTTATTGCCTGTCAGCAACATCCACCGATCGTCCACCCACATCCCTTTTAAGTGATAAGTATTGTCATCATCTTTCCACAGGCGTACGGTCAGCTGCTCACTGCTAACGTAATACTGAAGGCGGCTCAGGAAGCGACGTAAATTAATCTCGTAGAGATAAGGGAGCGCGCCGATAATTTTAAACGGCTGATCTTCAGGAATATAAAAATCATTCGCAGTCTTATCACCGACAATAATTTCGACCTGTTTACCTTCACGCAGCAGCTTAATAATACCGCGTACCAGCACAGCTGGCAGGTTGAAATAAGGGGTGCAAATAACCAGCTTACGCTCAGTACAAGGTATTAAATGAGATATCGCCTTATTCAGGCTACTCGTCTTGCCCAGGCCAACCAGCGGCGTAATAGCAAGACTGTCGTTATCAGCATCACCCTCGAAGGTAAAACCGGTATCACGTAGTTCCTGACGATACTGACGAATATCACTTTTGATATCCGGGCTCTTCGGACGCGTAGGTGAGTCCAGCCGGTGTACGGCACGACCACGAACCAGATATTGGTTGATCCAGTCCGATAGGGTATCAGCCAGCTTAGGATTATGGATGAGGTGATAGCGGTCGTAGCGATATTTATCCTGCTGATGCAGGTAGACATCGTTAATACTGGCACCGCTGTAAACTACCGAGTCATCAATAATAAACCCTTTAAAGTGCAACACACCCAGTGCTTCCCGGGTATTTACCGGCACACCATAGACCGGAATATCCATATCCGGGTGCTGCTCAGCCATACGGTGATACCAGTCCGCATTGGTGTTGGTTGCTTCAACACCAATGCGTCCGCGCTGGGCACGATGCCAGTCCACCAGAATGGTGATATTCAGCTCAGGATGCTGTTGCTTTGCCTGATATAGCGCAGAAAGAATACTTTGGCCCGCCTCATCCTGTTCCAGGTAGAGTGCGACAATAGTAATACGCTTTCTTGCATTAGCAATTTCACGCAACAACGTCTCTCGGAACTCAGCCGGGGAGAAAAGGGTTTTTACATCATCAACCGATTGAGAAAGCTTAGGTAACTGAGCAAGGTGTTGTTGATGTTTATATCGCTTAAATTTAGACAACATCACAGTGCATATCTTCTCTGTTCATGGATGGCCTTCTGAAAATCCAGATGTCATAACTTGCTGATAATATCACTACTACCTGACAAAGTGATGCTGTTTTACCTTACTTTATTGTCTAATCTCAATTTTAGCTAAGGGTAAAGTCAAACTGACAATACCATCTTCCAGCTGAATATCGACGATAAAGCCCAGCTTACGGGCCAGAGTTATCATTCCGCGGTTGTTTGGCATGGTGATCCCATTGAGTTTCTCCAACCCGTGGTCCCGGGTATAAATGATCAGTTTTTCCAGCAAACGACGACCTAGTCCCAAACCCTTTAAGTCCGATCGAACCAGTACCGCAAACTCAGCATCAAGATTATCAGGATCTGAAATTGCCCGGGTGACACCGAGGATCTCTTCTTTGCCAGCATTCTGACGAATCGCCACAAATGCCATTTCGCGATCGTAATCTATCTGCGTCATATTGGCTAAATCATCGTGGGTAAATTCGTTGATTTCGTTAAAGTAACGATAGTACAGATCCTCTTTTGTGACCTGGGCAATAAATTGCTGCAATAACGGTTCATCTTCAGGGAGGATAGGGCGGAATAAACAGTGCTCGCCATTTTTAAGCTGAACATGTTCTTCAAGCTGATGGGGATAGGGGCGTACTGCAAGCCGGGCATCAGCATCGCCCTCGAAGGGAGCCAGCTCAAGCGTAACATCCAGCAGCGTAAACTCATCATTGGTAGCCAGCAATGGATGAATATCGAGACGAGTAATTTCCGGACAGTCTATAATCAGGTTTGATACTTGAACTAGCAAAGTACTCAGCCCTGCAATATCCAGCGGACGCAATGCGCTTCGGCTACGAATTTTATCCATCTTAATAGCCTGGATGACTAAGTAGCGCGCCAGATTCATATTTAAAGGCGGCAGAGCGACAGCAGCCTGCTGATTAGGACGCCAGTCGACACCTCCCTCACCCAGCATAATCAGCGGGCCAAAGATAGGATCATGTTCGACCACCACTCGTAGTTCTTGAGCTCCTGCACGATTAGCCATTCCCTGAACCAATAAGCCATGAATACGCGCCTGAGGCCAGGTCATTTTTACCCTGTCAATAATGGCTTCCGCTGCCTGCTGAACCTCACTGGCAGTTCTCAGATATAACATCACGCCCTGGACATCCGACTTATGCGGAATATCCGGAGAACGTAATTTTAGCGCCACCGGATAGCCAATTTGTTCCGCAATATAGACCGCCTCTGCGCTATCGCTGGCAATCCAGGTGGGAAGAGTGGTTAAGCCATAAGCCTCGAGGATCGGTTTAACCTCATGCGTATCCAGCATTGTGACGCCTTCCTGCATTGCCTGCTGAATCAGATTATGGGCAGTATTGGCATTGGCGGTTAAATTGGCAGGCAGCGCAGGAGTCTCACGCAGCTGTTTCTGATTTCGGCGGTATTCAACCATATGCATAAAGGCGGTGACAGTGCCTTCAGGTGTACGATAGGTGGGAATACCGGCGTCGCTAAATAAACGTCGTGCTTCCTGGGAGGAGTATTCCCCACACCAGTTAGTGATGATGCTGAGATACTTACTGCGCGGATGGCTGCGTAATAATTCAATAAGCGCCTGAGCGCTGGCGGTGCCAGGGGCTACTGCGCTCGGGGCGTGGATAATCATCAAGGCATCAATTTCCTGGCTATCCAGCAAGGCTTTGACCGCCTGGAGATAGCGTTCTGCCGTTGCATCATCCCGCAGATCAATAGGGTTGCCAAGCTCTACGCTGGCAGGTAGCGACTCCCTAAGCTGATTCAGCGTCTGCTCGCTGAGTGTGGCAAGCTTTCCGTTACGACGCTCAAGCTCATCCAGAGCCAGAGCCGCAGGGGCGGCACCGTTGCTGATGATCATTAATCGCTCGCCGCGCAACGGACGCATATGGCTTAACGTTTCTACTGCAGAAAACAGTTCATGGGTATCTTTCACCCGAAGTAAACCGGCGCGCTGAATCGCGGCATCCCATGCGGCATCGAGTCCTGGATGGGTTTTTAACAGGGTCTGCGCTTTTGCACTACGGCCACTTTTGATAACCAGAATGGGTTTATTACGCGAGGCGCTTCTGGCGGCGGAGACAAAACGCCGGGCATCACTCAGATGTTCCAGATAAAGCAAAATTGCGCTGGTTTTACTATCGCGGGCCAGATAGTCGAGGAGTTCATCAACGTCGGTATCCAGGCTATCCCCGAGAGCGATAAACCAAGAAAAACCTATTTCTCGCTGCTGGGCCCAGTCCAGAATGGTATTAGACACAGCGGCAGACTGAGAAATAAAGGCCAGCTTACCTTTTTGAATCGGAACCGGAGAAAAACTGGCATTGAGACCCTGCCAGGGGGCAAGTAAGCCAAGACTATTAGGGCCCAGCAGACGTATTTGCCAGCGTGTGGCTACCGCCTGTAATTCGGGGAGCTGTTCCGGAGGAGCCGACAGAATAATACATGCCTTGCAGTTTTTTTCCCCCAGCGCTTCCAGTAATTCGAGATTACGTCGCGAATGGGTACAGATAACCGCTAAGTCCGGGGCAAAAGGCAAACTGGCCACATCCGGCCAGGCCAGTACGCCACACACTGCTTTATAAGCGGGTGTGACGGGCATAATAGGGCCATTAAACCCACCGTCCAGTAAGTTGCGCATCATCAAATAACCTGCGCGATGGCTTTTTGCTGATGCCCCAATCACGGCAATAGATTTCGGGCGTAGTAGCGCTTCCAGTCCACGTTGGCTCACAGTGCTCTCCCACAACTGATGTCTGAGTGATTCTAAACGCTTTCGCTCGACTCTGCTGTGATACTGGCCTGATGATGGGGTTTACCTGCTAAATAGCACTCACGAAAATGAATAAAATGCTGCTGCAGACCAGATGAAGCCTGGGTATCACCCGCCAGTTCAAGCAAGGCTGCTGCGACTTCGGCGGTACAGTACTGCCCATCACCATGCGCTGCGCGTAAACGGTAGGTTGAAGTAATAGTTAAATCGACAGAGATAACCGGCAGAGCGTCCAGGTATGGACTTTTACGAAACATTTTTCGCGCTTCGGTCCAGGTGCCATCGAGCATAATAAACAATGGCGGCTTACCGCTGGTGGGGGGCGCCGTGAGGATCTGGCGTGTGCTATCGGCATAACTCGCAGGGAAGACCACCATGGGCTGATAATCGTTACTGGCGACCAGAGCCAGTAAATCTTCAGGCGGTTCGGTACGTGACCACTGAAAGGCCTCGGTATCAGGAAGAATATCGGCAATTAAACGGCCGGTATTACTGGGTTTTAGGGGCTCGGTATCAAACATCACCAGGCAGAAGCGACTGCGGGCCGTTTGCGGTTTAATCGTGGCACACAGGCAATGCTTAAGGGGGATCAAGCAGCGCTGGCAGCGAATAACACGATTCCCGCGAGCCAGAAAAGGGCGGGTCGCCCTTGCAAGACGCTCAGTCCGAAGGCGAAGAACAGCATTGTCTGTCATGAAGATATTCTGTCTAAAAACGCTATGTTAACCTGGATTAATATCAGGGGCACGGCGAAGATGCCCCTTGGTTTTAGATTTTCTCGTCGAGCCAGCGATCAAACTGCGCTTTTGGCAATGCACCATTTAACATCTCGACCATCTGACCTTGTTTAAAAATCATCAGAGTGGGGATACTACGGATACGAAAACGGGCACTTAGCTCTTGTTCAGCTTCAGTATTGACCTTAATAAAACGGACTTTGTCGCTGCGTTCTTCGGCCACATCTTCAAAAATGGGCGCAAAATTCACGCAAGGACCGCACCAGGGAGCCCAGAAGTCCACTACGACTGGCAAGTCATCTTTCAGCAGTTTATCCAGCGTTGCAGCTGTCGCGTTAACCACTTCGCCATCAAACAGTTGATGGCCGCAGCGACCACATTTCGCTCCGTCATCAATACGGTCTTCAGGCAGACGGTTAATCGCCTGGCATTCGGCACAAACGGTATTCATGGCTAACCTCAAAGAGTCGTCTGTTATTAAATGATATATACCCGTCATACTTCAAGTTACCTGGGTGTTGCCTGCGTCCAGCCCGCCGAATCACATAGTTTATCTATGCTCATCGACGGGCTGAACTTGGCGCCTACAGGAAACTCGAATTATTTAGGGTATAAACGTATTACAGTATGGTATCTCAGGCTTGATAGTATCAATTAACCCGCAGGGGTGACCAGGCGATTTGCCCGATGGATGTAATAGTTAATAGCTTTTGACTAAAGTTAATGGCGAAGCCGCGCCACATCAGGTAATCTGCGCGCGTTGCGCTCAGCGAGGTGGAGGAATAATGAACGACGAATTTAAAGGTAAAAGCGGCAAAGTCAAAGTGATGTATGTCCGCGGTGACGATGACAGTGATAAACGCAGCCAGAATCCGCGTACCGGAAAAGGCGGTGGGCGTCCTGCAGGACAGTCACGTAATGAAGGAGGCGCTCGTCGTCCAGCTCGTAACGCTGATAAACCACGTGGAGATCGCTCCCGTAGCGATAATAACGATCTGGGGAGTGATGGTTCGCCATGGCGTACGGTTTCTCGTGCTCCACGGGAAAATGTCCCTGCAGTGCCGGATCACGGTGGTATCAGTGGCAAGAGTTTTGTCGACCCTGAAGTCATTCGCCGTCAGCGTGCTGAAGAAACACGCGTCTACGGTGAAAATGCTTGCCAGGCGTTATTCCAGAGTCGTCCAGATTGTATTGTCCGCGCCTGGTTTATCCAAAGCGTCACCCCACGTTTTAAAGAAGCTCTGCGCTGGATGGCGGCAAACCGCAAAGCCTACCATGTGGTTGAAGATGAAGAACTGGAAAAAGCGTCCGGTACTGAACATCACGGCGGTGTTTGCTTCCTGATTAAGAAGCGTAATGGGATTACAGTACAAAGCTGGCTTTCAAAAGCAGGTGAAGAAGACTGTGTCCTGGCGCTGGAAGAAGTGGGTAATCCTCATAACCTTGGTGGCATTATGCGTAGCTGCGCTCACTTTGGTATTAAAGGATTACTGGTTCAGGATGCGGCTTTACTGGAGTCTGGTGCAGCAGTACGTACCGCTGAAGGTGGCGCTGAGCATGTTGTTGCTATCAGCGGCGAGACATTCAGCGATGGACTGGAATCTTTCCGTCGTGCAGGTTATGCGATAGTCACCACTTCCAGTCACGAGGGAACGCCGCTGTTTAGCGCGAAGTTACCGAAAAAAATGGTGCTGGTATTAGGTCAGGAACGTGACGGTGTTTCTGAATCCACCTTCGACAACGCTGATATGCGCGTGGCGATTAATGGAACAGGTAATGTTGAAAGCCTGAACGTTTCAGTCGCAACGGGCGTATTACTGGCAGAATGGTGGCGTCAAAACAAAGTCTAATCACTTTGTTGTCTTATCCGCGTTACCTTTAAACGCCTGATGTATTCCATCAGGCGTTTTGTATTTTAAGCTTTGGCTTCCGGGAGTTGAGGCGTCCAGTCAATAGGGGACTCTCCACGCTCTGTCAGGTACTGGTTAGTTTGCAAGAAATGACCGCATCCGAGGAAACCACGGTGAGCAGAAAGCGGGGAAGGATGCGGTGCGGCTAAGACATGATGGCGCTGTCTGTCGATGATGCGACCTTTTTTCTGCGCGTGTGCTCCCCACAACAGAAATACCACCCCTTCACAGTACTGATTAATTAACGCTATCACTTTATCAGTGAAGGTTTCCCAGCCTAATTTCGCATGGGAGTGGGCAAGCCCTGCTTCCACCGTGAGTACGGTATTCAGCAATAACACGCCCTGACGTGCCCAGCTTTCAAGGTAACCATGTTTTGGCCGCGTGAAGCCCGGAATAGATGCTTCAAGCTCTTTATACATATTGACCAGTGAAGGGGGCGGGTTAATTCCCGGCAGGACGGAGAAAGAGAGTCCGTGAGCCTGGTTCGGGCCGTGATAAGGATCCTGACCTAAAATGACCACTTTCACATTCCCAAGTTCGGTAAAGCGAAAAGCATTAAACACATCTTTCTGGGGCGGATACACCGTGACACCCGCCGCACGCGCAGCCGAGACTGCACTGAGGGTATCAACAAAGTAAGGCTGTTGTTTCTCTTCTGCCAGCACATCGTGCCAGGTGAGGGTCGTGGTCATTTCGCTCTCCTGCGAAGTCATCAGCCCGTAGCTTAACCGCTTCTTCTCTCAGGGTAAAATATCTGCGCGTTAGAGGGGCAGTGATGAGTAATAAAATTTGATAATTTACAAAATAATTTGATTTTATTGGGAGTCAGTAAGTTGATGTAAAACAAATAAATCTGGCCACTCCTGCAAAAGGCACGTTATTTTTGTTGATTTAAATCAAGGAATCGCCCGGCTCAGACTGATATAAGAACATTATTAATACAAAGGTTTTACCAATGAGCCAGCGTGCTGGCCCTAAAATCAGCAATATGAGCCCATAGGGAGAAATACAATGATTACAGGTATCCAGATTACTAAAGCAGCTAACGATCAACTTCTGAACTCTTTCTGGTTGCTCGATGAAGAAGCCGGTGAAGCTCGTTGCGTATGTGCTAAAGCCGGTTTTGCAGAAGATGAAGTTGTAGCCATCGATGCACTGGGACAGTTCGAGTACCGCGAAATTCCGATGGAATTAAAACCAGAAATTCGTGTGGAAGGTGGTCAGCACCTGAACGTTAACGTTCTGCGTCGTGAAACTCTGGAAGATGCGGTTAAGCACCCGGAAAAATACCCGCAGCTGACCATTCGTGTTTCAGGTTATGCGGTACGTTTTAACTCACTGACTCCAGAACAACAGCGTGATGTTATTACCCGTACATTTACCGCCAGTCTGTAAGAGCTAGCGAGTAAAACAAACAGCCGGCCCGGTTTTTAACTTGGCCGGCTGTTTTATTTGTGGTTTCATCAAGACGAGCACAGATTATTTATTTTTTTCCCTGGGCTGTTATAGCCTGAGTTAATGCCAGCATCTGGGTTTCAACTAATGCCTTGATTTTCTCATCTTGCAGGTTGCCTTGCTCATCGAAACCACCGGCAAAAGCACTCGAGAAAACTTCAGGTCTGTTCAGCGGATGAATATTCAAGAAAACGCAGGTCTGGCGTAAATGATACTGCGCCCGGGATGTCCCCATACCGCCTCCTGCGCCCATCAATGCAGCAGGTTTATCGCTGAGAACGGAGGGCTCGGGTAAGCGAGATAGCCAGTCTAAAATGTTTTTAAGGGCTGGTGCCATAGAGTAATTATATTCAGTGCAAGCGAAGACAAAACCATCAGCATCCTGCGCCTGCTTTGCTATACGTTGAACCGATTCCGGAACTTCTTTTAAATCAGCATTATAGAAAGGAACGTCGAGTAAATCGGCGATCTCCAGCGATGCGCCTTGGGGTAACGCCGATTGAGCGGCACGAAGCAATCCGAGGTTGGTTGAGGCTTTACGCAAGCTACCTGCAATACCCAATAATTTGATTTCACTCATTTTATTAATCCTGGTCGTTAATGTGAACTTTAAGAGTAACGTTAATATGTTCCGGTAAAACGATGATAATCAGCAATCATAAATTTACCTGTAGCATAAATGGGTTCAGCATCTCTTCATAGATTATTTTATCACCTGACTGTAGTGCGTATCCTGGCGTTTTTTTAGGAAATTGAGCCAGGCAGAATCACTGGGACAATTGCTGAGCAATCACTCGCAACTCTTCAGCAATCCGCTGTAAATCACGCTTTTCTTTCGCCTGTGGCCCGGTTGAGTTTCTGATGACCAGCTTCGCTGGCAAAATAGAAGATAAGCGTTGTGTGTCGCTCTCGCTGGCACTCAGAATATGCCGCACGGCTTCTTTTCCCTGTAAATCGAGATCGAGCGATACCGTGGTCAGTGCCGGATAGAAAAAGGAGCTTTCATAGGTATCATCGTAGCCGACAACGGATTTTTGCCCCGGAATACTCAACTGCTGCTGATGAAATGCGCTCAGTACCCCGAGCGCCATCTGATCGTTGGCAACCAGTACCGCACTGAAATGTTGCACTTCACGCAACATCTGCAACGCACAGTTATAGCCGCTTTGAGCATCCCAGTTCCCGTGCAGCACGATAGCTGGCTGTAAGCTGTAGTCTTCCAGCGTCTCCTGCCAGCTTTTAAGCCGTAGATTGGCCGAAACGGACTGCTTAGGCCCGGCCAATAGCGCAATCTCACGATGCCCAAGCTCATAAAGGTATTTAACGCTTGCCCGCGTACCATCAGCCGGGTTAAACGAAACGTTAAACACTGAGCTATAAGGGTCCACATCGAGAAAAAGACAGATCACATCATCATTATCTTTTGATATTTTCTCAGCAATATCAGTTTCTAATGGCACATTGATAATCACTCTGTTGACGCGCTGTGATTTCAGTTCATTAATCGAATCCTGAATGCTTTGGTAGACGTTCTCATCGATCATCGAAATCAGTACCTGATAACCTTCGGTATTAGCATACTGTTTAATCGCCGCTGCAATCTGCGAAGGGGCATGTAATGCCAGGGATGTGGTCACTAATCCGACGGTCAAACTTTGCTTACCAACCAGCTGCTGAGCAAGTTTGTTGGGAACGTAACGCAGTTCCTCGATTGACATTTCAACCTTGCGGCGCGTGGTATCTGAAACGTTCGCTGACTTGTTTAATACTCTTGATACTGTTTGATATGAGACCCCAGCATGGCGAGCAACGTCTTCTAATGTAGCGTTTTTTGACTTCATTATCCGGTTCCCTGTAAGTGTTCTTCCCTGATTGTAACAGGGGTATGGCTTAAAAACCTGGCACCCCGGGTTAGCTGCGCCAGGTAGTCATTAAATGTACTACGATCACATTACAAAAATTAGTGAGAGGTGTCACTTATCGTTACAATTAACGCTGATTTATTTGCACTAAATCACAATAAATCACTCTGTAGATTGCCAGTTATTATAATTAAGCATTTTATACCATCCTGAATGTGAACGTAGTACAAAACAAAATAACACAGAGGATGATATGAACACCAAATTGCGCGTTTTATCTGTTGCGTTAGCTGCAGCGCTGACGTCACCAGCTGTTTTTGCAGTTGAAAAAATAGACTTTCACGGCTACTTACGTGGTGGTGTCGGCGTGTCGCAGGATGGCGGCATGGTGGAATGGCAAAAAAATAAACTGGGCCGTCTGGGTAACGAAAATGATACCTACGGTGAGGTTGAACTCGGTGCTAATGTCTACCAAAAAAATGATGTCAGCTTTTACGTTAACACCATGGTAAGCATGCAGTCTGATGGTTCAAATGACAGTGAAACTACCTTTAATGACGATGCAACATTTGGCCTGCGCCAGTTAAACCTCCAGATTAAGGGGCTGATCCCTGACAATAAAGAGGCGGTTATCTGGGGCGGTAAACGTTATTACCAGCGCCATGACTTACATATCATTGATACCAAATACTGGAATATTTCAGGATCGGGTGCCGGGATTGAGAACTATAGCTTCGGTCCGGGGGCTGTCTCATTTGCCTGGGTACGTGGTGACGGCAATGATGTTGATGGTAATTTCGATGGCAAAAAAGATATCAATATCAACTATCTTGATTTGCGTTATGCCGGGTTTAAGCCGTGGCAGGGCGCATGGACGGAGTTTGGTATTGACTACGCCATGCCAAACCCAACGAAAAAGCAAAAAGAGTACGGTGGCCTGTATGACGCTAAAAATGGCGTAATGGTCACCAGTGAAATTAGTCAGGATATGTTCGGTGGCTATAATAAACTGGTATTCCAGTACGCGAACAAAGGTCTGGCTCAGAATATGGTCTCTCAGGGAGGCGGCTGGTACGATATCTGGAACTTCACTGACAAAGCGACGGGTTACCGTGTCATTAACACCGGGCTTATTCCTATCACTGATAAGTTCTCCCTTAATCATGTCCTGACCCTGGGCGCGGCGGATAAAACCACCGAGTACACAGATAAAACCCGCATGGTCTCGCTGGTGGGGCGCGCTCAGTATCAGTTCACCGAATATGTTCGCGGTATTGGTGAGGTGGGTGGTTTCTATCAAAAAGAGAACTACAACAACGGTACGCATTATAAACAAGGCGGCGAGAAATATACTATTGCACTCGGCCTGGCACCTTCCACAGACTTTATGGCTCGCCCTGAACTACGTGTGTTTGCCTCTTATCTGAATGACTCTGAAGACGGCAAGCCGTTTAAAGAGGGTACCGCGAGTAATGACTGGAACTTCGGTGTACAAGTTGAGGCCTGGTGGTAATTAACGCCTCTTATTTATTCAGCAGTATATTTATTACCGTTATCATTAGTTATAGCACCTCATCTCCGATGGTATTTATTTTAGATTTACTTTAATGGGTTTGTTTGGGGTAACAGTTATGTTACCCCTTTTTTTATTACCGCTGAGAAAAACGTTCATCCAGTATTTTACGTAAATTATCTGACTGCATACCAAATATTGCATGCACCTCTTTACCAAGAATAATAACGCCTAATGCCCCGGCTTTCTGTAATGCTTCAGAATTCACCTTTGATAAATCGTTTACCGTGACACGTAGCCGGGTAATACAGGCATCGATATGTTGAATATTATCCCGCCCGCCGAAGTACGTTAATAATTCCTCTGCCTGCTGTTGCTCAGCCTCTGTTAATGGCTGGCTCTGTTTGGGGTGTGTGGAATAATGGAGTAAAGATTTCAGGCTTACCATAATAATGACCTTTTACGTTGAGTGACAGATAAAAAAATGCCCATTCGACTGAATGGGCAGGGAACAACGTCAGATGCTGTTAGACAATACGGCGAGTGAGTACCTGGCTTCCCCATGGGGAAAGGGTGATATCGCCCTCTACCGCTTCCCGGGTGACCATATCGATAAAGGCTGCCGGTAACTTCAGGGTTTGTGTTTTGGCGCTGTAGTTTTCTACCACAATAAATTCACTTTCACCGTCGGTACGGCGGTGCGCCGTCACACCCTCAGGGAACTGGCTATCAAGAGCCCGCGGCAGTTTAAGCTCACGGATAATATTGCCGAAGAAATCACGCTGGAATGCGGCATCATTACGGGAGGCAACATACCAGGCCTTTCCTGAGCCGACTTGATTGACCGTGACTGCAGGGCGGTCCGCATAGAAATCCTCCCGGTAACGGGCAACGGCATCAGCTGTTTCCAGGTGAATCAGTTCGCACAAATCGCGCACCTGATAGGGTCCCTGCAGCTCTGCCTTATTACCCGCTAATCCTTGTATCTGATTGCTGTCATCATCACCCAGGGAGTCTATCTCTTCAGCCCAGATACCGAGTAATTTGCGTAACGGGCCCGGGAAACCATCGAGATAGCAGAGGTCAGATTCATTAACAATCCCGCTCCAGTAGGTGGTAACAAATTGACCACCTTGCTCAACAAAACGCGTCACCTTGTCCGCAAAACCATCGCGCACCATATACAGCATTGGAGCAATCACCAGGCTATAGTCGGAAATATCGCAGTCGGCATTGATAACATCTACCGCGATCCCTTGCTCCCAGAACGGACGATAATGTTCAGCCAGAGTTTTTTCAAACTCGAGTCCACTGTTTCGTGGTCCTTGAGCATCGTCCATCGCCCAGCGGCTTTCCTGGTCAAAAATCAGCGCAACTTTAGCTTCCACGCGGCTACCGGCAACAGGTGCCATTGCTTCCAGAATACGTCCCAGTTCACTGACTTCACGACCCACACGGGTATCAATATGTCCGACATGGTCAACAATCGCACCGTGGAACTTCTCCACCGAGCCACGACTTTTACGCCACTGGAAGTACTGCACAGAATCTGCGCCATGGGCCACAGCCTGTAGCGAAGAGAGGATATGCATACCCGGTTTTTTCAGCTTACTGAGCGGCTGCCAGTTGGTGGCGCTTGGCGTCGACTCCATCAGGACGAAAGGCTTGCCCCCTTTAAGCGAGCGCATCATGTCGTGATACAGCGCGGTATAACAGGCCAGTAAGGTTTCATCCTTCTCACGATGCCACATTGGATAGCTGTCCCAAGAGATAAAATCGATAGCCTCTGCCAGTTTCCAATAGTCGTAATCGTAGAAGTACTCCATAAAGTTAGTGGTCGTGGGGATCGCCGGGTTGACTGCTTTTAACGGTTTTGCTTCTTCACTGCAAAAATCAGTAACCTGAGCGGTATTAAAACGCTTCCAGTCAAGATTCAGGCCGTGAATAGAGACCTCACCCTGAGGTGCTGGCGATTCAATTTGTGACCAG
Source organism: Klebsiella sp. BIGb0407 (assembly GCF_024807845.1). Lineage (GTDB taxonomy): Bacteria > Pseudomonadota > Gammaproteobacteria > Enterobacterales > Enterobacteriaceae > JGM124. The sequence continues at coordinate 608,162 of NZ_JANUEQ010000003.1, read as the reverse complement.
TCACTGTAGGTATGGCTCCAGAAAGTACTCCACCAGGCTTCATTGAGTGCTTCCAGAGTCTGATAGCGCTCTTTTAGCCAGACGCGGAATTTATCCTGACAGCTATTACAGTGGCATTCGCCGCTATATTCATTAGAAATATGCCAGCCAATCACCGCCGGATGATGCGCATAGCGCTCCGCCAGCTGCTGGTTAATTTGCTGAACCTTCTGACGATAAACCGGAGAAGTCAGACAGTGATTATGGCGTCCGCCATGTAACGCGGGCACTCTGTCACGTCCAATTCGCAGAACTTCGGGATATTTTTGCGACATCCACGCCGGACGAGCGCCACTTGGGGTGGCGAGAAATATATGTATGCCAGCCGCATAGAGTTTATCAATAATTTCATCGAGCCAGGCAAAATCATATACACCTTCTTGAGGTTCAAGTTTTGCCCAGCTAAATATTCCCACAGACATGATATTACATTTTGCTTGTTTCATCATTGTAATATCTTTTTCAATAATGCCAGAATAATTCTCCCATTGTTCTGGATTATAGTCAGCACCGTGCATTAACGCAGGAACCTTTGCGCTTAAAGGTGGAAACTTAAACATAATATATCCTTAAAATAAAACTGTAGATTTCACCCATTCATCAGGTGTAATTAATTAAATACTTTAATAGAGGGCAGGACTTTACCTTTGCAGTCAAATAACGCCTGGTTTTCACGGGCATTACCTGTTTTCCAGCGATCCTCTATATATTCCATCCCGACTGGTGTTGCCCAGGTATTTCCAGGCGCAACTATCCAGGTCGGTTCCCAATAAAATATGCCTTTACCGCGGCCATCAGGAACATCTATTACGGCCTGTATAAGATCGCGAATAAAGTTAGCCTGACCCTGAACAGTGCCCGGATAGCCACCGTCTTTAGCTTCTTTTTCGTTGAAACTATTTTCCGCGTTATCACAGTTTTCCAGGCTATAGCCATAAGCGGCCTCAACCACAATGACATCTTTGTTATAACGCTTACTGATATCATCCATATTTGCTTTCAGCGCGCTGATAGGACCATTCCAGTAGGTGTACATTGACAGACCAATAATATCGAACGGCACATTACGTTTGGTTATTTCGTCGAACCACCAGTGGAACATATCATTTTTAGTTCCTTCGGCGAGGTGCAGCATAATTTTGACATCAGAAGGGGAGCTAAGATTTTCACGCAGACCAATGATGGCGGCATTAAGCAGTCCTGCTAAACGATCAAATTCACCGCCATTTTGTCCCCAGCTTTTACCTTCCGGCCACAACATACCGCCGTTAATTTCATTGCCGATTTGTACCATATCGGGCAAGACGCCTTCTTTTTTAAAGGTGGCGATGGTGTCACGCGTGTAGTCATGAATCGCGACTTTGAGCTGGTCATAATTCATTTTCTGCCAGGCTTTCGGCTTAAACTGTTTACCCGGGTCAGTCCAGAAATCGCTATAGTGGAAGTCCAGTAATAGCTTCATTCCCTGGCCCTTTACTCGTTTAGCCAAGGCGAGGGTAGTCTCAAGATCATTGCTGCCACCGCCATAAGTGGCACCGTTAGCATCTTTAGGATCGACCCATAAACGCAGGCGAACATAGTTAACACCGTTGTGTTTTAAGATAGCGATAGCATCTTGCTGGACACCCTGTTCGTTATAGAACTTGGCTCCCTGGCGTTCAACTTCAGCCAGGGTCGAGATATCCGCGCCTTTAATAAAATCCGCAGGCATATTTTTAAACGGTGTGATAGTCACATCGCTGGTAGCAAAAGCGGTGCCTGTCATGCTGAGCGATAAACAGACTGCCAGTAATGTCGGTGCAAACTTTTTCATCGTTTTATCCTTTAGTACTGCCTGAGGTCAGCCCGGACACAAAGTATTTCTGCAATGCCAGGTAGAGAATCGCTACCGGGACTGCAATCAATACCGCGCCTGCGGCATATAAGGTGTAACTGGCGCCCATCTTTTGTGACACTAAGTTATAGAGGCCAATCGGTAAGGTGTATTGGTCCGGGGTACGCAGGATGGTGCTTGATAAAATGAAGTCACCCAGCGGTCCGGTAAAAGAGAACAATGCCACGACCGCAAGGATCGGTTTTGATAGCGGCATAATTATCTCAATGAAAATACGGAAGTTACTGGCACCGTCCATCCGTGCTGATTCGTCGAGATCTTTCGGAATCGCGTCGAGATAACCCTTCATCAAATAGGTATTCATCGGGATCATGCCGGCGACATAAATCAGAACCAGTGCCAGGTGGCTATTAACCAGTCCGAGCAATTGCGACAGGACAAAAATGGCAATCAGTGCTGAGAATTGCGGGATCATCTGCAACAGCAGAAAGAGCATCAGCCCATTCTGACGCCCCTTAAACCGAAAGCGCGAGAAGGCGTAGGCGGTAAAACTGACGCTGATAAGAGTGAATATCATGGTCAGAAAACTGATTTTCATTGAGTTCCAGTACCAGGACAGATAGTCCACATTGCCATTGAATAAACTGGCATAGTGCTCGAACGTCAGATTCTCCGGAATAATAGAGGTGCTGAGCAGGCTGTTACCGGCATTAAGCGATGCGCCTACCGTCCAGATCAACGGATAAATAATGATGACGGAAACGAAGATGATCACTATCCATGAGAGAGACAGTCGGATCCATTTTTCCTGCTTGATACTTTGCGACTTAGCCATGTTCTGTCCCCTATGCCATGTCATCATTTTTGAATGATTTGGTTGCCCGGAATTGCCACAGGGCGATGCCCACCACAAAAATTGAGAGCAAAATAGTGATAGTGGCTGCTATCGCGTATTGGGAAGATGACATAGTCAGTTTATAGATCCACGACACCAGAATATCCGTTCCACCGGCGTTGGAACCCGCTACCGCCGGGCCGCCGTTGTTAAACAGATAAATAATGTTGAAATTATTAAAGTTGAAGGTGTATTGCGTGATGATTATCGGGGCGATGGAGTACATCACCAGCGGTAACGTAATAGTGCGTAACTTGGTATAAGAGCTGGCGCCGTCCATGGTGGCCGCTTCATATAAATCATCGGGAATAGCCTGTAATACACCGGTGGTCATGGCAAATACAAACGGAAAACCGAGCCAGGTTTGCATCAGAATCAACGCTGTTTTGGTCCAGAATGGGTCCGTCATCCAGGCTTTGGCTTCTACCCCGAAGAAAGCCAGAATAGAGTTATTAATCACCCCGAAAGTGTCGTTAAACATGCCAGCAAAAACCAGAATGGTGACGAAGCCCGGTACCGCCCATGGCAGGATAAAAATAGTACGGATCAGCGGCTTAAAACGCAGATCTTTTTGATTCACCAGAATAGCCAGCAGCACACCCACCGAACATTGCAGGGTGGTTGCCAGCAGAGTCCAGACCACCGTCCATTGCAGAACATCAAAGAAGGTGGAGCGCCAGATACTCAGGGTAAAAATATTGACAAAGTTTTTAAATCCAACCCAGTCCACCAGTTTAGCCGGAGGCGTGTGGTACAGGTTGTAGTTAGTAAAGGCGATAGAGAAGCCGAATAAAATCGGAAAGATAACGGCAAACACCAGCAGAATAAATCCGGGCGTTATCATCAGATAGGGAAAACCCTCGCTGAGCAGCAACTGGTACTGTTTACGGACACTGTTCAGCGGTAGCCCGGCATCACGTTTTTTGCCGTTTATCCAGGCATCCCGAAATGAAAGAAAATAGAGCCCTACGCCAAAGCAGACTATCAGGACACTGATTATCCCTTCAGCCAGCAGGAAAATGGAGTTATCACGTGGAACCTGTTCGCCAAGCGTATACAGTCCCCACAGTCCATGTTTCAGGAAGTCATAAAAAACACCCAAAAAACTCCCGATCAACACCAGGAAGACAAGCCCCTTCACCCACTGGCGATGATAGAACTGACCAAAGCCGGGTATGATTGCGCACAGGACCGAAGCCAAAGCATGGCGGTTCTGTGATGGGGCGAGTGCGGCGTTATCGCCTGGACTAATACTCACATACTGCTCCTTCTTTCATCATCTTTTGGCGACCTTAACAGGCCGCCAGTATCACGAGATTTATTGGTTACTCGCCTGCATAGCTTCGATTTGCATATGAATTTGTTTTACTGCGTTATCCAGCGCTTCTTTTGGCGCTTGTTTGCCGGTGAGACTTAACTCCAGTGCGGCGTTAGCAGGGCCCCAGACTTCATTCATTTCAGGAATGCTCGGCATCGCGGAAGCACGGCTGGCCTGAATAGCAACAGCGCTGGCTCTTTCGTCATCTTTAATTAGCGGATCGTCTATCATGGCGGTGAGGGCTGGGATCTCTTTGGTCACCTGATAGCGGGTTTTGACGTATTGAGGCTGATTGATAAACTCAATAAATTGCTGAGCCAATGCCTTATCTTTACTCCAGGTTGAGACCACATAGCCTTTCACTCCGAGGAATGAACTCATCTCTTTACCATCCGGGAGCGCTGGCAGTGGAGCAACGCCGTAGTTAATTCCGGCAGCTTCATAGGGCTGGAATGCCCAGGGTCCATTGATAACAGCAGCGGCTTTTTTCTCGGTAAATAATGAGTCAATGGCATTCAGACCGTTATCGCCCAGGATACCGGTTGGCAGCAGGCCATCGGTATAGAACGTCTTCAGATAGGTGACCGCATCGATAGCACCCGGTGTGTTAAGACCAACATCATTGGCATTCAGGCTGCCGTTAGCCTCTTTTTTGAAGATGTATCCTCCCATCGGGCCAATCGCACCCCAGGAGTAATAAATTTGATCAAACTTTGCCAGTAAGCCGTATTTATTCTCTGCCCGCTGTTTTTTCGAGAACTGGGCATATTCATCCAGTGTGGCAAGTGGGGCTGGCAGGATATCTTTGTTGTAAATCATCACCAGGGTTTCTACTGCCTTTGGCAGGCCGTAGAGGGAACCATTCATCGTGAAGGCCGAGACTGAAGGGGCAGTGAAAGCATCGACTATGGTCTTATTCACATCCAGCGGGGTCAGCAATCCTTGTATAACGGCGCCACCGAGTTGGTCATTGGGAATAACCAGCACGTCAGGTCCGATACCCGAAGGGCCATCAAGGCGTAACTTTTCAATCTGCTGGGCGTAAGGCGTCTCCTGCACTTTAATTTTTACATCGTATTGTTTTTCAAAATCGGCGATAGCCTGCTTAATACCATCAGATTTTTTGATGTCTTCCCAAACGGTTAACTGCTTTTGTGCGGCTTGTACAGAGAAGCTGGCACACTGAGCGATGGCCAGTGCGCTTAAGATCATTGCGGTTATCTTTTTGGTTTTCATTCTTAATCTCTTGTGAAGGTATAACATTATTGTGTTTTGTACCTAACAGTAAACAAGGTTCCTGTAATGTAAAGCCTCTGTTTACGCAGAGTGGGGTAAAGATACTGGTAATACGTTACAATGTTATACGCTACGCTTTGAAGCCGTCTAACTCTACAAAAATGTCGCTATTGTGTGATCTTGATTGCAGAAATGAAATCATCAGATAGGGGCGTAAATTCAAGGAAGTTATAGTTCTTCCATGCTTTATCTGTGTTGTGTATCTTTCCAGTGGAATGTTATACGTAATACATTTATCGGGTTAGTGACGACAGCATAACGATTAATAGCATCAGAATGATAACTTTCGAGGATTACCGAATGTCCAGCATTAGACTGAGGAACGTGACCAAACGCTTCGGCAAAACCGAAACGCTGCATAACATCAATCTCGATATTGAGGATGGAGAGTTTGCTGTGTTTGTCGGGCCATCCGGCTGTGGTAAATCGACGTTATTACGTATGATTGCCGGGCTGGAGGATATCAGCGGCGGTGAGATACTGATTGGCGACGAAGTGATTAATGATGTTGCCCCATCACACCGCGGCGTAGCGATGGTGTTCCAGTCTTATGCGCTTTATCCTCATATGACGGTTGCTGAAAATATGGGTTATGGCCTGAAGGTTAACAAAGTTCCGAAAGAAGAAATTCGTCATCAGGTTGAAATGGTGGCGAAAACGCTGCAACTTTCCCATCTTCTGGACAGAAAACCGAAACAGCTTTCGGGCGGTCAGCGTCAGCGTGTTGCTATTGGTCGCGCTATTGTGCGCAAACCACGCGTATTTATGTTCGATGAGCCGCTGTCTAACCTTGATGCCGAACTGCGCGTGGATATGCGATTGCATATTGCCAAGCTGCATCAGGAGATGAAAACCACCATGGTGTATGTCACCCATGATCAGGTTGAAGCGATGACGCTGGCGGATAAAATTGTGGTGATGAATTACGGCAAAGTAGAGCAAATGGGTTCCCCGATGGATCTCTACTACAATCCGGTGAATAAATTTGTCGCTGGTTTTATTGGTTCACCGAAAATGAACTTCCTGCCAGCAGTGGTTAAAAGCTGGGAACCCGGCCAGATTACTCTTGAGGTAGCTGATACTCAGAGTCTGACGCTTGAAATTACAACCGAAGCATTGCAGCCCGGTGATACGGTAACGCTGGGCCTGCGGCCTGAGCATCTGGCGGTGGCACAGGAAGAGTCTCTGGTGCTTGATTTTCATTGTGAAGTGGTTGAGCGTTTGGGTAACAATACTTACCTGTTCGGGCAGTGTCATGGCCATGACGGCTTTAAAATGTTGCTGCCAGGAGATGTCCACTTCCGCCCGTATCAGAACCTGAAGCTGCGTTTTGATATTCGCAACTGTATGGTCTTTAACTCAGACGGGCTGCGCGTAAGCGCCGCTATTCCTGCACCGGTACATAACTGAGTTATTCTCTATCTTCGCAGGCCATTTGGCCTGTATTAGATTTTTCCGTACTCGAACCTGGCTATCTGTTGTAACAGTGCCATCTTGTGGGGATCTCCTCACCGGATGGTATTATGGGGTGGCATTTGAGGTTTGACCTGGCAATAAAAAATGGCCCTTCATAAATGAAGAGCCAGATTATTATTGCGCTATAAATTGATATTCCGTGACGCTCTGATACTTTTCCCCGGGCGCTAACCAGCAATCCGGCTGAGGCCATTCAGGGTGGTTAGGACTGTCTGGCAGGAACTGGCTCTCCAGCGCTAACCCATGATGATCATGGTAGATACCCTGTTCGCGGGCTCGTGTCCCTTCAAGATAGTTACCGCTGTAGAATTGCAGTGAAGGGGCAGTGGTATAAACCCGCATCTCGAGCCTTCCATCACTTGACCAGAGTTTAGCTGCAGGATGGCTTAAATCACCTTTTGCCTGCAACAGAAACGCATGATCATAGCCTTTTACCGCCTGCTGACAGGTATCGCTGAGGAAATCCCGGGCAATACTTTTCGCTGTACGGAAATCAAAACTGGTCCCTTCTACCCCTTTTAATCCTGCTGGTGGTACGCCGCTACTGTCCACCGGCAAATAGCTATCAGCGAAGATTTGTAAGCGATGCTCACGGATATCACCGGGTTCACTGTCGAGGTTAAAGTAAGCATGATTAGTCAGATTAACCGGACATGGCTTATCAACAGTAGCCTGATAGACAATACGCAGCCTGTTGTCTTCCGTTAACAGGTACTGTGCGGTCACCTGTAATGCACCCGGAAAACCTTGATCGCCAGCCTGTGAGTCGAGGGCATAAACAACCTGCTGCTCGTCCTGACTTAGTATACGCCAGCGGCGTTTATCAAAGCCTTCCGGCCCACCGTGAAGCTGATGAGGAGGAGAATTTATCTCAAGCCTGGTCACTTCACCATTACGCAGCAATTGTCCGTTAGCGATACGATTCGCATAGCGGCCTACGCTTGCCCCGAGATAAACGTTTTGCTGAGGATAGTCTACCGGTGAAGGACACCCCAGTAGCGTTTCTCTCAGACTGCCGTCCGCCAGGGGAATCTGGCAGGAGAGCAATGTCGCTCCCCAGTCCATGACCGATACCACCATCCCTGCTTTATTGCGCAGGGTGGTGAGGTTAAACGGCTGACCGTCAGGTGCCAGATCTAGCATTCACCGGCTCCGGCAGAAGCTTTACAGACATAAAAGGTTTCTTTGATACCGGTTTTCGCCTGATATTCTTTGGCGACAGCTTGCTCGATAACCGGGACCAGCTCCTGAGGAACCAGGGCGACAATACAGCCCCCAAAACCACCGCCAGTCATACGCACACCGCCTTTCTCGCCAATGGCCGCTTTGACAATTTCAACCAGGGTATCGATTTGTGGAACGGTAATTTCGAAGTCATCGCGCATTGAGGCATGTGACTCAGCCATTAACTGACCCATACGCACAAAGTCACCTTTGGCTAACGCATCGGCGGCTTCAACGGTCCGGATATTTTCGGTCAGGATATGGCGAACGCGTTTAGCCACGACCGGATCAAGGTCATTGATCGCAGTGTTAAACTCATCCAGAGTCACGTCACGCAGCGCTTTTTTACCAAAGAAATGGGCGCCGGCTTCGCATTGTTCACGGCGAGTATTGTACTCGCTGCCAACCAGGGTACGTTTAAAGTTACTGTTGATTATCACCACAGCGGCATCTTCAGGGATAGAAACCGCACGCGTTTCCAGGTTACGGCAGTCGATCAGCAGCGCGTGATCTTTTTTGCCTAAAGATGAAATCAGCTGATCCATAATGCCGCAGTTACAACCCACGAACTGGTTTTCGGCTTCCTGACCATTAAGCGCCAGCTGTACGCCATCAAGCGGCAAGTTATAAAGATGCTGGAAGGTTTTCCCCACCGCGACTTCCAGCGAGGCAGAAGAACTCAGGCCAGCACCCTGTGGCACATTACCGCTAATAACCAAGTCAGCGCCGCCGAAACTGTTATCACGTAGCTGCAAATGTTTAATGACACCACGAACGTAGTTAGGCCATTGCTGTGTTTCGTGCTTGATGATTGGGCTATCCAGAGAGAAGCTATCTTCCTGGTTATCATAGTCTGCCGCGATAACGCGAACGATATTATCATCGCGTTTTGCACAGCTAATGACCGTTTGATAATCAATCGCACAAGGCAGGACAAAGCCGTCGTTATAGTCAGTATGTTCGCCAATCAGGTTAACGCGACCTGGAGATTGAATGACATGGGTCGCGGCATAGCCAAATTTTTCTTTAAACAGCTGCTGGGTGGTGTTTTTCAGGCTCATGTCTATTCTCCGGATTGACGAAAATGGATATCACTGACAGCGCGCAGACGTTCTGCTGCTTGTTCTGCAGTTAAATCACGTTGTGTTTCAGCTAACATCTCGTAACCAACCATAAATTTACGTACTGTTGCACTGCGTAATAGCGGCGGGTAGAAATGGGCATGTAATTGCCAGTGTGGGTTCTCTTCACCATTAAATGGAGCACCGTGCCAGCCCATAGAGTAGGGGAAAGAACACTGGAACAGGTTATCGTAGCGGCTGGTCAGCTTTTTCAGTGCCAGTGCAAGGTCAAGGCGCTGGTCATCAGTGAGGTCGGTGATGCGTAATACATGCGCCTTTGGTAACAGCAAGGTTTCAAATGGCCAGGCTGCCCAGTAAGGAACCACTGCCAGCCAGTGCTCAGTTTCGACAACGGTACGGCTACCGTCTGCCAGTTCACGCTGAACATAGTCCACCAGCATCGGTGAGTGCTGGTTAGCGTAATATTCACGCTGCTGCTTATCTTCACGCGCGATTTCATTGGGTAAAAAACTATTCGCCCAGACCTGACCATGCGGATGGGGATTGGAGCAGCCCATAGCCGCACCTTTATTCTCGAATACCTGCACCCATGGATAGATCTCGCCCAGTTCTGCGGTCTGTTCCTGCCAGGTTTTTACCACCCCTTCGAGCTCAGAAACGGACAGCTCAGGTAAGGTTTTACTGTGGTCTGGCGAGAAGCAGATCACACGGCTGGTTCCGCGAGCGCTTTCGCAGCGCATTAAGGGATCGTTACTCTCAGGCGCATTCGGCGTATCGGTCATCAGAGCGGCGAAATCGTTGGTAAACACTAACGTGCCGGTGTAATCCGGGTTTTTATCGCCTGTCACACGGACGTTACCCGGGCAGAGGAAACATTCCGGATCGTGAGAGGGTAGCTGGGTCACTGCGGGGGTTTCTTCGGCACCTTGCCACGGGCGTTTAGCCCGGTGCGGAGAAACCAAAATATATTGTCCGGTTAAGGGATTAAACCGACGATGTGGATGGTCTACAGGATTAAATTGAGTCATGAATAAGTCCTTAGTCTGCATAGCCATTGGGATGACGGGACTGCCAGCACCAGGTATCATCGGCCATTTCTTGTAATGAACGACTCACACGCCAGTTCAGCTCCTGATCTGCCTTAGTGGCATCAGCCCAGTAAGCAGGAAGGTCGCCATCACGACGTGGTGCGAAATGATAATTAACCGGTTTGCCGCAGGCCTGGCTAAAGGCATTGACCACCTCGAGCACGCTGCTACCGACACCGGCACCGAGGTTATAAATATGGACGCCTGGTTTACCCTGCAGTGTCTGCATGGCGGCAACATGGCCGTCAGCAAGATCCATAACATGGATATAGTCCCGCACACCGGTACCGTCCTGGGTTGGATAGTCGTTGCCAAAAATCGCCAGTGAATCACGGCGGCCTACTGCGACCTGCGCAATATACGGCATCAAATTATTAGGAATACCCTGCGGATCTTCACCCATATCACCTGATGGATGAGCACCTACCGGATTGAAATAGCGTAATAGTGAAATGCTCCAGTCAGGCTGTGCTTTTTGCAGATCGGTCAGGATCTGTTCTGCCATCAGTTTACTGCGGCCATAGGGGCTGGCAGGAATTCCGGTTGGGAAACTTTCTACATAAGGAATGATTGGCTGGTCGCCATATACGGTGGCAGAAGAACTAAAGATAAAGTTCGTTACGTTAGCAGCACGCATCGCGGTAATCAGACGCAGTGTACCTGTGACATTGTTATCATAGTATTCAAGCGGTTTATTGACAGATTCACCGACGGCTTTCAGCCCGGCAAAATGGATAACCGCATCTATGTTATGTTCGTGGAAAATTTCTGCCAGCAGCGCTTCGTCGCGAATATCGCCCTCAATAAACAGAGGTTGCTTTCCCCCAAGGCGTTCAATCACTGGGACGACACTGCGTTTGCTATTGCATAAATTATCCAGGATAACGACGTCGTGCCCGTTTTGCAGCAGTTGTACACAAGTATGACTTCCTATGTAACCGCTACCACCTGTAACCAGAACTCTCATTTCTTTCTCCCAGCACCGTATTTTGTAGGATAACTATAACATAGACAATTTATAAAAAAATAATTCCACGTCACATTGTGGTAGCGATTACACACTGGTTTTTTATCCAGTAAAGTGGGTTTGGGGGGGTATTAAAAAGCAAGATAAAATGAACAAAAGGTTATTTATTATTATGTTGGATTTGGAGCGATAAAAACAAAAAAACGCCTGATAAAAATATCAGGCGTTTTAAGTTGTGGCAGGAAAGCGGAAATCGTTTCCTTAAATGCGTTGTTTCACTATTCTTTTGACGGTGCGTTATCAGCGCTTGGTTTACGACGCTTACCGACGTTTTTCTTATCGCGATGACGTTCTTTTGCCCGAGGTTTCTCTTTCTCTTTTTCTTTCTCTTTTTTCTCTGCGCGTTTTGCCTGCACTTTCTTGGACGGTTTACCGCCCAGTTTCTCACTTGGCGCACGGGTTACCGGACGTAGAGTGTCAATCGTGCGTGATTTTAACGGCTCGTTCATATAACGCGAGATTTTACCCAGTAATGGCTGGTCATGGGCTTCAACTAACGAGATAGCAATCCCTTTCAGGCCAGCACGGCCGGTACGACCAATACGGTGTAAATAGACATCGGCAGTACGGGGTAAATCAAAGTTGAAGACATGGCTGACATCAGGGATATCGATACCGCGAGCAGCGATATCTGTCGCGACCAGCACGTTAGCCCGGCCGTCATTTAAGCGCAGAATCGCTTCATTACGCTTAGCCTGGACCATTTCGCCTTCGAGATAGCAACTTTTGATACCGGCTTCATGCAACCATGAAACCAGTTCATGCACTCGCTCACGCTTACGAACAAACACGATTGAACGTACGGTGTCGGGTTGTTGCAGCAAGTTAATCAGTAAGGCTGTTTTATGCTTAACGTCATCCGCGCGGTAGTACCACTGATGGATCTTTTTACGTTCTCTGGTTGAAGGACTGGCAGACACTTCCACCGGATCTTCCAGTAAACGTTCAGCAAAATCATTAATCGCATCGCCTTCAAGCGTGGCGGAGAAAAGCATGGTCTGATTGCGCCAGCGTGTTTCTGCTGCGATTGTTTCGATGTCCTGAGCAAATCCCATGTCCAGCATACGGTCTGCTTCATCAAGGATCAGGGTTTCAACCGCCCTACAATCGAAGTTTTCTTCTTTAATGTATTGCAGCAAACGGCCGGTTGTTGCCACCACAATATCCTGGTTTTCACTGAAAACCTCGGCGTGGTTCATATAGGCTACACCACCTGTGATAGTCGCAATATCCAGATGAGTATATTTAGCCAGTTCACGGGCATGATCCGCGACCTGCATTGCGAGTTCCCGCGTTGGGGTCACTATCAAAATGCGTGGCGGACCGGATTTTTTACGCGGAAAGTCGACCAGATGCTGTAGCACTGGCAGCAGATATGCTGCTGTTTTACCGGTACCCGTTGGCGCGGAGCCCAGCACATCGCGCCCTTCAAGCGCAGGGGGAATAGCCGCAGCCTGAATGGCTGTCGGGCGAGTAAAGCCCTTATCCTGGAGTGCATCCAAAAGGCTTTCGTCAAGTTCGAGTTCGGAAAATGTACTAACAGTCATGGTCTACCTCTATGTGGGGCGCCGATTATAGACGTTATGGCCGCAATCTTCATCTATTTGTGTCTTTCAGCGGCCAGGCATTTCACTTATGCTATATGGTTTTCGGCGCAAGGTGGATAGATGTCGGTACAAAAGGCGGCGCTACGTGGCAATGGTTTCACGTTTAAACAATTTTTCGTCGCTCATGAAAATTGCGCAATGAAAGTAGGGACTGACGGAGTTCTGCTCGGTGCCTGGGCGCCTGTAACGCAGGTTGATACGATACTTGATATCGGTACTGGTAGCGGCTTACTGGCACTGATGCTGGCGCAGAGAACTCCGGAAACAAGCCTTATCGATGCTGTCGAATTAGATACCGCAGCCACACAGCAAGCACAAGAAAATGTGCAGGCTTCCCCTTGGGCATCGCGTATTACCGTCCATCAGGCCGATATTTGCCACTGGGCCCCACCGGTTAATCGTCGCTATTCATTAATTGTCAGTAATCCACCTTACTTTGAGAAAGGTAGTGCTTGTTCCTCTGCTGAACGTGCGCAGGCACGCTACACCACGACCCTGAGTTATCCGGCATTGTTAAGTTGCGCCCGGCAATGGATAACGGATCAAGGTTTATTTTGTCTGATATTACCCGCAATGACGGCGGATGAGTTTATTACGCAGGCAAATCAATTAGGCTGGCAGTTACGCTTACGTACTGACGTGGCGGGAAAAGAGAATCGCCCATTACAGCGTGTATTGCTGGGATTATCTCTTCAGCCGGGAGCCTTGACCCACACAGAGCTAGCCATTCGTGGAGCTGATAATCTTTATTCTCCGGCGCATTGTCAGTTGACGCGTGATTTCTATCTGTATCGTTAATCATTCGAGTGACCTGGCGGAAGTCAGGTCACTTCAGGTAGAGCAAGTCCCCTAAGGTGTAGGGATCAGGATACTCGGGCCGGTATCTGTTGTTGCTGTGGATAACGCCGAGGGCGGATAGTCCAGAGAATAATGCAGGCCTCGGCTTTCTTTTCGCAACATGGCGCAGCGAACGATCAGCTCAGCAACTTGAATTTGATCGCGTAGCCCTAAGAGCTGGCTGGAAGCGCGAAAATGCTGACAATGTGCCACGATTTCCTGCTGGAGTAACCGGACCCGCCGGAGTGCATTGGCCAGGCTCAGATCGCTGCGAACAATGCCGACATAATTCCACATCAATATGCGTAACTCATTACTGCTGTGCTGAAGAATAGCCTGTTCATCAAGGTGCTCTGCAGATGCAGCGACTTCTGTTGCCAGAGAGATCGTTGAATCGGCATCAGGCAGATTCTTCAGAATATCTTCCGCTGCCGACCAGCCATAAACCAGACACTCGAGCAACGAATTAGAGGCCATACGGTTTGCTCCGTGCAGACCGGTATAGGAGACCTCACCGATAGCATAGAGTCGGTCAATATCGGTGCGTCCCCTCTCATCAACCACTACGCCACCACAGGTATAATGTGCTGCCGGGACAATAGGGACGGCCTCTTTGGTTAAATCAATACCCAGTTCCATCAGCTTCTGATAAATATTGGGGAAATGCTGAAGGATAAATTCAGGTGATTTATGGCTGATATCCAGGTACATGCAATCGGCATCAAGGCGTTTCATTTCACTGTCGATAGCCCGGGTTACAATATCGCGAGGGGCCAGTTCTGCACGCTCATCAATTTCCGGCATAAAACGCGTTCCGTCAGGGCGTTTGAGCAATGCACCTTCACCCCGAAGGGCCTCGGTCAGTAAAAAATTACGCGCCAGCGGATGGTACAATGCTGTCGGGTGGAACTGGTTAAACTCCAGATTAGCAACCCGACAACCTGCACGCCATGCCATGGCAATACCGTCACCAGAGGCAATATCTGGATTCGTGGTATATTGATAAACGCGTGAAGCCCCACCGGTTGCCAGGATAACAGACTTAGCACGGTAGCTCTCGATTTCCCCGGTATCACGATTAAGCGCCTGTACGCCTTGAACATGCTGAGGTGTATTTGCGTCGGCAGAGTCAGAGAGTATTAAATCGATAGCCTGGCAATGTTCGATAATACGAATATTCGGATGCACCAAGGCTTTTTCGACCAGTGAGGTTTGAACGGCTTTGCCTGTGGCATCAGCGGCATGAAGAATACGGCGGTGACTGTGTCCGCCTTCCCGGGTCAGATGATAACGGTTTTCACTGCCGGACTCGGTATGCGTATCAAACATCACCCCTTGCTGAATAAGCCACTCAACACAGCTCCTGGCATGTCGGGCGACAAAGCTCACAGCTTTGCTATCACAGATCCCCGCTCCGGCAATCAGGGTATCTTCTATATGTGATTCAATGCTGTCAGTCTCATCAAAAACAGCGGCAATCCCACCCTGCGCATAAAAGGTTGCACTTTCTTTAACCCGGCCTTTACTCAAGACCAGAACTTTACAGTGTGGGGCCAGGCGCAGAGCAACCGTCAGTCCGGCTGCACCACTACCTATAATAAGTACATCACAAGTGAGATTGCTATTCATGGTCATGGTGTTTATTACGATAAACAATTTTAGCGAAAGAATAGCAGCGACAAGGGTAAAGTACATCTTTTTTTGATTATTTGTTTTGTAGGCTAAACATAGTGGTTTTATAATCAGTTGAATAAAAGTTACCAGGTAGTGAAAAACACTTATATGGAGCCCAACTCTCTAGTTTTAGTAATGAAAAATGGTGATTCATGCGATACTCTGAAGGTTAGTCTTTTAAACTCGTCATATTTCACGTTACCTGGATGTGGTTTTCATGATGCGCATAATCTGTCTGTCCCTATTGCTGCGCTTCATTTAGTTCCCACAGGTCACGCGAATTATTCAGGATATGGCTTTAAATAAAGCGGTATTCACGGTTGATATAGCGGAACAGATAATCAAAAAAATGAACTCTGCTGAACATAAAAGAGAACAAAGCTGTAATGGAACTTTACTCGTATCAACGACTCCAAGCCTTAGCTTGTTCAAAAATTCAGAGCCCGAGTGGTTTTTAGTTGATGTGTGGATATTTGATTTTGGGAGACATTACCTTCGATGAGCGAGCAGTTAACAGATCAGGTTCTCGTCGAACGGGTCCAGAAGGGCGATCAGAACTCGTTTAACCTACTGGTTGTGCGTTATCAGCACAAAGTAGCCAGTCTGGTTTCACGGTATGTTCCTTCCGGAGATGTACCTGACGTTGTGCAAGAGTCATTTATAAAAGCGTATCGCGCACTGGATTCATTCCGTGGTGATAGCGCATTTTATACTTGGTTGTATCGTATTGCTGTGAACACAGCAAAGAACTACCTGGTAGCTCAGGGACGGCGTCCACCTTCAAGTGATGTGGATGCCAGCGATGCCGAAAATTACGAAAGTGGCAACGCATTGAAAGAAATTTCGAACCCTGAGAACTTAATGTTGTCAGAAGAACTAAGGCAGATAGTTTTCCGTACTATTGAGTCACTTCCGGAAGATTTACGTATGGCAATTACGTTACGGGAGTTAGATGGTCTGAGCTATGAAGAGATAGCCGCCATCATGGATTGCCCGGTAGGTACGGTTCGTTCACGTATATTCCGTGCACGTGAAGCTATTGATAACAAGGTTCAACCGCTTATCAAGCGTTGACGATGTCGGATTACTGGAAGGGTATTAGGCATGCAGAAAGAACAGCTTTCCGCTTTAATGGATGGTGAGTCTCTGGACAGTGAATTGTTGAATGCTTTGTCTAAAGACAAATCGTTACAGCAAAACTGGGAGAGTTATCATCTGATTCGTGACGTGATGCGTGGCGACAGCAGTGATGTTCTTCATTTCGATATATCTACCAATGTGATGGCTGCTATTGCGAAAGAACCAGCAAAAAATGCTGTGCCATTGATTACTGAGTCTCAGCCTCAACCAGAGCAATGGCAGAAAATGCCGTTCTGGCATCGGGTTCGTCCTTGGGCGAGTCATTTGACCCAGGCCGGTTTGGCTGCTTGTGTTTCTCTGGCGGTTATCGTTGGCGTGCAACAATACAACGGTACGCCTGAAAGTGACTTGCAACCAGAGTCACCGGTGTTTAATACTTTACCTATGATCGGCCAGGCCAGTCCTGTCAGTTTAGGGGTACCTTCTGATGCCTCTGTACCTGGCAGTTCTGCACAGGCGCAGGCACAGGAACAGCGTCGACGGATTAATGCAATGCTGCAAGATTATGAATTGCAACGCCGTTTACACGCCGGGCAGTCTCAGTTTGAACAAACATCACCTCAGCAAGCTGCGATACAAGTGCCTGGAACTCAAACTTTAGGAACGCAATCGCAGTAATGAAGCAACTTTGGTATGCCCTGTCTATTGTGACAAGCAGCCTGTTATTTACCGCAAGCGCCTCAGCGAAAGAAAATTCGTCTGAGGCGTTGTTGCAGGAAATGAACCAGGCCAGTCAGTCACGTAATTACGAGCTGTCATTTATCAGCGTCAACAAGCAAGGGATCGAGTCGCAGCGTTATCGTCATATTCGGCGCAATAACAATACCCTTGCTCAGTTGCTACAAATGGATGGTCCACTGCGGGAGGTTGTTCAGCGTGGTGACGAAATCAGCTATTTTGAACCCGGACTCGAGCCTTTTACGTTAAACGGTGACTACATCGTTGACTCGCTGCCGTCTATTGTTTACACCAATTTCAGTCAACTGGCACCTTACTACGATTTTATTCCGGTAGGGCGTACCCGTATTGCCGATCGTCTGTGTGATGTATTACGTGTCGTTGCCCGGGATGGTACGCGCTACAGCTATATTGTCTGGGTGGATACCGAGACTAAGCTACCGCTACGCGTCGATTTACTGGACCGCGACGGTGATACGCTGGAACAATTCAGGGTTATTTCATTCTCGGTTGATGGTGAAGTCACTGAGGCAATGAATGACCTGGAGAAGGCCAGTTTACCACCCGCATTCTCGGTACCTGATACAGCCAGCGAGAATCTTACCTGGCATGTTTCCTGGTTACCTGAAGGTTTCAAAGAGATATCCAGTAGCCGCCGTCCTTTACCTTCGGTAGGTATCCCGATTGAATCTCGTCTCTTCAGTGACGGACTCTTTAGTTTTTCTGTGAATGTGAATGAGATAACGGGTGCATTAAGTAACGGTGAGCAATTGATACGTACCGGGCGCCGCACGATTAATACCCAGCACCGTGATAAAACAGAGATAACTATCGTTGGAGAGCTGCCTCCGCAAACCGCTAAGCGGATTGCTGACGGCGTCAAATTCGGAACTGCACCATGATTAAAGAGTGGGCAACAGTCGTCTCATGGCAAAATGGGCAAGCTGTGCTGAAATGCGACGTAAAAACATCCTGTAACGGCTGCGCTTCGCGTGCCGGATGCGGTACCCGTGTGCTGAATAAACTGGGCCCGCAAACTGAGCATTTATTGACAGTACAGAGTGAAAAGCCACTGATTGCCGGGCAAAAAGTTGAACTGGGTATTGCTGAAAAGAGCCTGTTAGGCTCTGCATTACTGGTCTATATGTCTCCTTTAGCCGGACTTTTTGTTATCGGTGGTCTGTTTCAATGGTTTTTCGCGACGGATATCGCGGCAATGGCCGGAGCGTTGCTAGGTGGCGTCGGTGGGTTTATGCTGGCGCGTCTCTATTCACAGCGCTTGAGTCAGCGCGATAACTGGCAACCCGTGATTCTGAACGTAGCGCTGGGGCCTGATTCATTGAGGGTAGAAACCTCAGTATCCTCGTACAAAACGCCATAGCAACGTATACCCGCTATTTATCAAGTTGCAGGTATTTATACTCATCCCGGCCACAGACCAGAGTCAGTGGCCGGGATGAGTCGTATCAGGGCCTTTAATCACTGAACGGTCATCGGTACGAACCGATTAAATATATGAGAATTCGCAGAGTTACCAGGGTGGTAATACACGCATGTGCTGACTAATTCAGCGTGACAGTGTAAGATTCCCGCCAATAATTGAAGGGTAGTGCTCTCTGAGTGCCCGCAGTGGTGTCCATCAGAAATACCCAAGCCTCTAAATGAGACAAAAACTTATATTTATGAAGAACATAAGAAACTTTTCCATCATTGCTCACATTGACCACGGCAAATCGACGCTGTCCGACCGTATTATTCAGATTTGTGGGGGGCTAACCGATCGCGAAATGGCCGCTCAGGTACTGGACTCCATGGATCTGGAACGCGAGCGTGGCATTACCATTAAAGCGCAAAGCGTAACGCTTGATTACAAAGCTAAAGATGGTGAAACCTATCAGCTTAACTTCATCGATACACCAGGACACGTTGACTTCTCCTATGAAGTGTCACGTTCTCTGGCGGCTTGTGAAGGTGCACTGCTGGTGGTTGATGCCGGACAGGGGGTTGAAGCTCAAACCCTGGCAAACTGCTATACCGCCATGGAAATGGACCTGGAAGTTGTCCCGGTTCTTAACAAGATAGATTTACCTGCAGCCGATCCGGACAGAGCTGCAGAAGAAATTGAAGATATCGTCGGTATCGATGCGACTGATGCCGTACGTTGTTCGGCAAAAACCGGTTTAGGTGTTCCTGAGGTACTGGAGCGTCTGGTACGTGATATTCCGCCGCCAGAAGGTGACCCGGATGCGCCTCTGCAAGCGTTAATCATTGACTCATGGTTCGACAACTACCTCGGCGTTGTCTCATTGATTCGCGTAAAAAACGGGACGTTGCGTAAAGGCGATAAAGTTAAAGTGATGAGTACCGGTCAAGTTTATAACGCTGACAGATTGGGTATCTTTACTCCAAAACAAATCGATCGTACTGAACTGAAATGCGGTGAAGTAGGCTGGTTGGTTTGTGCTATCAAGGATATTTTAGGCGCTCCGGTTGGCGATACCTTGACCCTGTCTCGTAACCCGGCAGATAAAGCATTACCTGGCTTTAAAAAGGTGAAACCGCAGGTTTATGCGGGACTATTCCCTATCAGCTCTGATGACTATGAAGGCTTCCGTGATGCGCTGGGCAAGCTTAGCCTGAATGATGCTTCATTATTCTATGAACCAGAAAGTTCAACAGCACTGGGCTTTGGCTTCCGTTGTGGCTTCCTCGGCCTGCTGCATATGGAAATCATTCAGGAGCGCTTAGAGCGTGAATACGACCTGGAACTGATTACCACGGCTCCTACCGTAGTGTATGAAGTCGTGACGACGAATAAAGAGGTTATTTACGTTGATAGCCCGTCGAAGCTGCCTGCGCTGAATAACATCGAAGAGCTGCGTGAACCTATTGCTGAATGTCATATGCTGTTGCCACAAGAGTTCCTGGGTAACGTCATTACATTGTGTATTGAAAAACGTGGCGTACAGACCAACATGGTGTACCACGGTAATCAAGTTGCGCTGACCTATGAAATCCCTATGGCTGAAGTGGTGCTCGACTTCTTCGACCGTCTGAAATCGACTTCCCGAGGTTATGCTTCTCTGGACTATAACTTCAAACGCTTCCAGGCCTCTAATATGGTGCGTGTGGACGTCATGATTAACGGGGAACGTGTTGATGCCCTGGCATTAATTACACATAACGATAACGCGCCTTACCGTGGTCGCGAGTTAGTTGAAAAAATGAAAGAATTGATCCCTCGTCAGCAGTTTGATATTGCTATTCAGGCGGCTATAGGGAATCACATTATCGCTCGTTCAACGGTAAAACAGTTACGTAAAAACGTGCTGGCAAAATGCTACGGCGGCGACGTCAGCCGTAAGAAAAAGCTGTTGCAGAAACAGAAAGACGGTAAGAAACGTATGAAGCAGGTTGGTAACGTTGAACTGCCTCAGGAGGCATTCCTTGCCATTCTTCATGTTGGCAAAGACGGCAAATAATCTAAGGAGTTGGTATGGCGAACATGTTTGCCCTGATCCTCGTGCTGGCCACGCTGGTCACGGGCATATTTTGGTGTCTGGATAAGTTTATCTTTGCACCAAAACGTCGACAACAACAGGCGGCAGCTCAGGTTGTCACTGGTGGAACGCTGGATAAAGAGACGCTGAAAAAAGTCGGGCAAAAGCAAGGTTTCATGGAAACGCTGGCCTCGCTATTCCCTGTTCTGGCCATTGTTCTGGTGATCCGCTCATTTATTTATGAGCCTTTTCAGATCCCATCAGGTTCGATGATGCCGACATTACTGATCGGTGATTTTATTCTGGTAGAGAAATTTGCCTATGGAATAAAAGATCCTATCTATCAGAAGACGCTTATCGAAACCGGTCATCCGAAACGTGGTGATATCGCGGTATTTAAATATCCGCGTGATACCCGACTGGATTACATCAAACGCGTTATCGGCTTACCTGGCGATCGCGTGAGTTACGATCCGGTGACTAAAGAGCTGACTATTTATCCGGATTGCCGTTCCGGTCAGGCCTGTGAAACCACTCTTCCTATTAGTTACTCTAATGTTGAGCCGAGTGAATTTGTCCAAACCTTTGCCCGCAGTGAAGGTTCTGAGGCAACAGCAGGATTCTTTACCGTACCTTTAGATAAAAATCTGGAAAATGGCGCGCGTCTTGATGTTCGTAATGAGACCCTGGGCGATGTGACTCACCAGATTCTGCTGTTACCGATAGCACAAGATCAGGCGAGTATGTATTACCAGCAGCCAGGTTTGCCGCCAGCAACCTGGATTGTGCCACCGGGTAACTATTTTGTTATGGGCGACAACCGTGATAATAGCGCTGACAGCCGTTACTGGGGATTTGTTCCTGAGCAAAATCTGGTCGGTAAAGCGACCACAATCTGGATGAGTTTTGAGAAACAAGAAGGTGAATGGCCAACAGGTATTCGTTTAAATCGTATCGGCGGCATTCATTAAGAATTTTATCCCACAAACTAACGACATCCTCAGTCGTTGTGTATAGAATAACCCCGCTTTAAAGGGTGGCTCTCTCACGAGAGCCACAGCACACTAAACAGCATTGTGCATTTTTTTCAGGTCTGTTTCGTGTGCTGAATTAGTCGACGCATTAATTAATTTTGGTATCGCATGAATCCCATCGTCATAAATAGATTACAACGCAAGTTGGGCTATACTTTTCAGCATCAGGAACTGTTGCAGCAAGCATTAACCCATCGCAGTGCAAGCAGTAAACATAATGAACGTCTCGAATTTCTGGGCGACTCCATTCTCAGCTATGTTATTGCTAACGCACTTTATAGTCGCTTTCCTCGTGTAGATGAAGGCGATATGAGCCGTATGCGTGCCACGTTAGTACGTGGCAATACGCTGGCAGAAATTGCCCGGGAATTTGATCTCGGTGAATGTCTGCGCCTTGGTCCGGGTGAATTGAAAAGTGGCGGTTTTCGCCGTGAATCAATTCTTGCCGATACGGTTGAAGCATTAATTGGTGGCGCTTTTCTCGATAGCGACATTCAAAATGTAGAACGTCTGATTTTAAGCTGGTATCAGACACGCCTGGACGAAATTAGCCCGGGCGATAAACAAAAAGATCCTAAAACGCGTTTGCAGGAGTACCTGCAGGGGCGTCATCTGCCTTTACCTTCTTATCTGGTTGTTCAGGTTCGTGGTGAAGCGCACGATCAGGAATTCACTATTCACTGTCAGATTAGTGGTCTGTCCGAACCGGTTGTCGGAGTAGGTTCCAGCCGTCGTAAAGCGGAACAGGCTGCAGCTGAACAGGCGCTTAAAAAGCTGGAGCTGGAATGAGCGAAGAAAAAACCTTTTGTGGATTTACGGCTATTGTCGGCCGACCAAATGTCGGTAAATCCACCTTATTAAACCAGCTGCTCGGGCAGAAGGTTTCCATTACTTCGCGGAAAGCTCAGACGACACGCCATCGCATTATGGGGATC
Source organism: Klebsiella sp. BIGb0407 (assembly GCF_024807845.1). Taxonomy (GTDB): domain Bacteria; phylum Pseudomonadota; class Gammaproteobacteria; order Enterobacterales; family Enterobacteriaceae; genus JGM124. The sequence goes on along the minus strand of NZ_JANUEQ010000003.1, from coordinate 585,478 downwards.
CACACAGAAGGGGCTTATCAAGCTATCTATGTTGATACCCCGGGTCTGCATATGGAAGAAAAACGTGCTATCAACCGTCTGATGAACCGCGCAGCCAGCAGTTCTATTGGTGATGTTGAACTGGTTATCTTCGTGGTTGAAGGAACCAAGTGGACTGCTGATGACGAGATGGTACTTAATAAACTGCGTGATTGCCGTGCACCGGTTATCCTGGCGGTCAACAAAGTTGATAACGTTCAGGATAAGTCTCTGTTACTGCCTCATTTGCAGTTTCTTGGCAGCCAGATGAATTTCCTCGATATCGTTCCGATTTCAGCAGAAACCGGAATGAACGTGGATACCGTCGCCAGTATTGTGCGCAAACACTTACCTGAAGCCATCCATCACTTCCCTGAAGAGTACATCACTGACCGCTCACAGCGTTTTATGGCGTCAGAGATTATTCGTGAAAAGCTGATGCGTTTTCTCGGTGCAGAACTGCCTTACTCCGTCACAGTAGAAATTGAGCAATTTGTGACCAATGAGCGTGGTGGTTATGATATCAATGGCCTGATCCTCGTTGAGAGAGAAGGGCAGAAGAAAATGGTTATCGGTAATAAAGGTACCAAGATTAAAACTATTGGTATTGAAGCACGCAAAGATATGGAAGAGATGTTTGAGGCGAAAGTTCACCTTGAGCTGTGGGTAAAAGTGAAGTCGGGCTGGGCAGATGATGAACGTGCGTTGCGCAGTCTTGGTTACAATGACGACCACTAAAGAATAATCAGATGGAAGGCTGGCAACGGGCATTTGTTCTGCATACTCGGCCCTGGAGCGAAACCAGCCTTCTCCTTGATGTGTTCACGGAGGAATCCGGGCGTGTTCGCCTGATAGCAAAAGGGGCGCGTGCTCGTCGCTCTAATCTGAAAGGGGCTCTGCAGCCCTTTGTTCCTCTGTTGATTCGTTTTGGTGGCCGGGGTGAGGTGAAAACCTTGCGTGGCGCAGAAGCGGTCTCTCTTGCTCTACCACTGAGCGGTATCTCCCTTTATAGCGGTTTATATGTTAACGAGCTCCTGGCTCGGGTACTTGAACAAGAAACTCGCTTCTCCGATTTGTTCTTTGACTATTTACACTGCATCCAGGAACTCGCTGGCATTGAGGGAACACCTGAACCGGCATTACGCCGTTTTGAGCTGGCATTACTGGCTCATCTTGGTTACGGCGTTGATTTTTTGCATTGTGCCGGTAGCGGGGAAGAGGTCAGCGATAATATGACCTACCTCTATCGCGAAGAAAAAGGCTTTATCGCCAGTATTGTGATTAATAACAATAGTTTTACCGGACGTCAGCTTAAAGCCCTGTCAGAACGAACTTTTGTTGAAACCGATACTCTGCGCGCTGCAAAACGTTTTACGCGAATGGCTCTTAAACCTTACCTGCAAGGTAAACCGCTCAAAAGTCGGGAGCTTTTTCGCCAGTTTATAATCAAAAAATAATCCATTTGGTCGCAAAATGGCGGGTGTCGAACAGACAACCATAGCCATCAAGGTGTTGCCGGATGTACATTAGCCATTATCTGTAAACATTTGGGGTATTGCATGACTCAGTTACTGTTAGGCGTAAATATCGATCATATTGCTACATTGCGTAATGCGCGTGGAACCAGTTATCCGGATCCTGTTCAGGCAGCATTTATTGCTGAGCAAGCCGGAGCCGATGGCATTACAGTGCATCTGCGTGAAGACAGACGTCATATTACCGATCGTGATGTACGCATTTTACGTGAAACGCTGGGTACCCGAATGAACCTTGAGATGGCTGTCACTGAAGAAATGCTGACTATTGCCTGTGAAACTCGCCCCCATTTTTGCTGTTTAGTGCCAGAAAAACGCCAGGAAGTGACTACCGAAGGTGGGCTGGATGTTGCAGGGCAGCTCGATAAAATGCGTGATGCCTGTTCACGTCTGGCGGATGCCGGCATTCTGGTTTCATTGTTTATTGATGCTGACTATGCACAAATCGATGCGGCTGTAGCGGTAAAAGCACCTTATATCGAAATCCATACCGGTTGTTATGCAGAAGCAAAAGATGAAGTGGCACAGGCTCAGGAACTGGCCCGTATCGCTGATGCTGCTGCTTATGCTACCTCTAAAGGTTTGAAAGTGAATGCCGGGCACGGTCTGACTTATCATAACGTCCAGGCGATTGCTGCTATTCCTGAAATGGTTGAGTTGAATATCGGCCATGCGATTATTGGTCAGGCGGTATTCAGCGGTCTGAAAGAAGCGGTCGCTGAAATGAAACGCCTGATGCTGGAAGCGCGTCGTTAATGGCTATTCTGGGAATTGGTACTGATATCGTAGAGATTGCGCGTATTGAGGGCGCAATCTCTCGTTCTGGTGACAGACTCGCTAAACGGATATTAAGTCCTGATGAATGGGCGCAATACCAGGCCCATCAGCAGCCTGCGCGATTCCTCGCCAAGCGATTTGCGGTTAAAGAGGCGGCGGCAAAAGCACTGGGGACAGGCATTCGTAACGGTCTGGCTTTTAATCAGTTTGAAGTGAGCAACGATCCTCTGGGTAAACCGTTGTTACTTTTCAGAGAGCAAGCCGGGAAGATGGCGGGTGATCTGGGTGTTCGCTCTGTTCACGTGACACTGGCAGATGAGCGCCACTACGCTTGTGCGACAGTGATTATTGAAAACTAAATTTTGTCTGCGTGGTGAAGCAAGACAAATTTATCCCAGAGCTGTTCTTCAGTTTCCTGATGAAGCGGGTCGCTAATTATAGTGCCAGCAATAGGACACACTTGCTGGCAAGTGGGTGTCTCATAATGCCCGATACATTGAGTACAGCGCTCAGAATCTATCTCATAGAATACATCACCCATAGAAATCGCCTGGTTAGGACACTCGGGTTCACACATATCGCAATTGATACAGCGCTTAGTAATAAGTAATGACATTTCAATGGTTTACCAATAAAACAAAATAAAATCAGTAAGCTATTGAAGTATATGGCGATTAACTTACTGTATGTTTATCCCCGATATACTGAATCCGTATCACAAAACCTCAACACATCAAATTTATCCCGAAGAAAAAATATCTATGTATGAGCTTGTTTCTGATCCCGAACGGGTAAGAATTGAGAACGCCGCGCACTTTAACACATAAATCAGATAGCCCCAATAATGGTGATGTTTTAGCGATCCGTAAAGGTATGCGAAAGTGTCAGGAAGACTGTACGGGAAACAACAGTAAAACAGGTATCGGCTCTGCATTTACTGTTGTTAGTACTCACTAATGGGATAGTACTGAACTGCCAGACTCTTCAGAAATCACACGAGAACGGAGGGTGATAAAGCGCTCAAAAACATCATCTACTTCAAGCAGGTTCACATTCCTATTGGGGGCTTCAAGTATCTCATGTGGAACGCCCCAGGGGCCCCAAAACCAGGCATCGCTGTTACCAAACATAGCGACAGTAGGGACATCCACGCCTGCGGCTATGTGTAATGCTCCGCCATCACTGGTAAGAATTTGATCGCACAGAGACATTGCAGCCATCAACTCTCTAATATTTTTTGTTATTACTGGTGTTAGTGATAGTCCTTTACAAGATTCAATAATCTGCTGTGCTTTTTCATCATCTCCCGGATGTTCTTGATTATCAGAGGAACCCGGTGACCAAAACAGAAGTATATGACAGTTTTCCCTCTGACTCATTTTGTGGGCTAGCTCGATAAACTTCTCAGCTTGCCAGCGTTGCAGCGGTTTTCTGGCGCTGATCTGAATACCGTAAACAGGCGTGCCGGAAGGAATCCTAAGTCTCGCTGACATATCTTTGACTTCATCTTCAGTGAGATAAAGTTCGAGTTTTCCCGGAAGACTTTTAACGCCAATCGGTTTAGCGAGTTCCGCAAGGAGCTCGACAAGATGGCATTTTTCTACAGGTGACGGGATCCTGTCGGTAATCACTGGTGGCGTATCATTCCCCACTGCGATAATTCGTTTTGCCCCGGATATTCTCGCCCATTGTAATGGGCGTTTATTCCAGTGCTCACGGGCAATGATAGCGACATCGTACTTGGCAAACCGGATATCAAGATAGGTTTTCAGGCGGCGAAATATTACGCCGATTGCAGACTGACCTGGTTTTCTATGATGTAGTTTGCTGTAGATGTGAACTCGCCCAATATGAGGATTATTCTCAAGTACCGGCTGATTATAGGTATTAATCAGTACATCTATTTTACAGTCAAATGACTTAGCTAATTCTGATATCAAAGGTGTAGTCAGAATTAAATCACCGATGTTATCTCGGCGTATTATCAGTATTTTCATACCATTTCCTTGTTGAAAGCATCCCACGAGATTTAACATTTTCTCGCGGGATTACTTTATCAGTCGCTACAAGGAACAGCTAGCATACTCAGGACGTACAGCAACAAAATAAACGCTTGCTGAATCAGCAAACTATCTCAATAAAAAACAATATTTATTATAATTTTCATTTGATTACAGTTTTATTTTATTGATTGATTCAGTGTTTCATATTATCTGGAAGGAGAAATGACATTAATTCTTTTATTTGCAGGAGGGATTTATATAAAAGTGGGTGATCTCTCGATAAGCGCTCTCTAAGAGTGGGCGGCAGCGCCGCCACGTTTTATACCAGACGCTTAACCAAAGCTTCACTGTGGCGGATCCGGTTTGGCGCATTTTCAAGATCGTGTTGCACCAGAGCCATAAATAATAAGTCGGTTAACATCATCTGAGCGCTGGTAGATGAAATTGCTGCGCTGCGGGTTGCCTGTTCTTCCGCAATGGTATAGAGGCAAAGTGTTGCACGTTGCTGAAGGGCATTAGGTGTAAAACCGGTTATGGTGAGAACCTTTGCCCCCACGTTTAAGGCTTCATCGGCCGCAAGGTTGATTTCTCGACGTTCACCAGAATAGGAAATTGCCAGCAGAATATCATCTGAGGACATAGCCTGAACGGTTGCCAGTAACGCATGCATATCTTGCTCGGCAACGGCATTAATGCCAATTTTCATTAATTTCCAGGAAAAATTTTTAGCCACTAAACCTGAAGCACCGATACCGACTAATAATACCCGGCGTGCATTACGCAATAAATTGATACTCGCGAGCAGTTTTTCCTCGGTATTCACGTCAAGCGAAGCATGCATCGCGGCAATATTTTCTTTAATCAGTTTTTCGCCCACCATTCGCAGAGGATCATCACCAAGGATTTGGTTATGAACCAGCACTGAATGCGGGTTCTGGCCACTCGCCAGAGCCTCGCTGATAGCCAGTTTCATGGCAGGAAAACCTTTGAAACCCATCTTTTGTGAAAATTTTACTACACTCGATTGACTGATACCGGCTTCTTCAGCCAGTTGCTGAGAACTTAAATGCCGCACACGCTCAGGATCGGCAAGTAAAAAGTCAGCCAGTTTACGCTCGCTCTGTGCCAGCATTGGATAGCGGGTTCTGATTCGCAATAAACAGTTCATTTTTTCTCCTGGGCAGCTTTTTCAATAGCGGCTTTCCATAATAAGCTGCGGATTGAACAATAAATTCTACCGGATAGCAATATTACCGGATTAAATGTTACTTTGTTTCTTATGAACAGTCATTGAACAAATTATTGTTCTCATAAAAGTCACTCTTGTCTGCTAACCTTTGCAGATCTCATGATAATCCATCGGGAGTCAGATTTGGCACAATATCACGCACAGCGAGTGGTCTTTTTCGATCTCGACGGTACGTTGCACCAGCAGGATATGTTTGGCTGCTATTTACGGTATTTGCTTCGTCATCTTACAGGTAATTTCCCTTTAGTTATTATTATGTTGCCTGTTGTAATTATTGGGCTTCTCCTCAAAGGATGTTCTGCCCGCTGGCCGATGAGTTTGTTACTATGGAGTATGACTTTCGGCCGCAGTGAGCAACGACTTAATCAACTGGAGAAAGCGTTTACTCGTCAGTTTCGTCGCAGTGTCACCCCTTTTCCCGAGGTGCAGCAGCGACTGAATGACTATTTATTGGATAAAGATACTGAAGTCTGGTTGGTGACGGGGTCTCCTCAAGTACTGGTTGAGCAAGTCTATTCAGATGCCCCATGGTTACCCAAAGTAAAAATTATTGGTAGCCGGATGTCGCGTGCTTTTGGTGGTCGCGTATTGACACTGCGCTGCCTGGCAGATGAAAAGGTCCTTCAGTTAGAACAACATCTTGGTAAACCCCTGCAATTCCATAGTGGTTACAGCGACAGCCCGCTCGATTCTTCCGTTATGCAATTTTGCCAGCATCGCTTTCGAGTCACCCCTGAAGGGCAGCTGAAAATGCTCGACTGATGCCATTTCGTATCCGGAGTGCGCTGTGTATAATGCGCGCCCGTTTGCCCCACAGGAGATAGAGGTGTCAGAGAACGAAGTGACAGACGAGTACTGGATGCGTCATGCTTTAACGCTGGCACGCCGTGCCTGGGATGAAGGTGAAATACCTGTCGGTGCTGTACTGGTTTATGAAAACAAAGTGATAGGTGAGGGCTGGAATCGGCCGATTGGTCACCACGATCCGACAGCGCATGCAGAGATTATGGCGTTACGTCAGGGAGGCTTAGTATTGCAAAACTATCGCCTGCTTAATGCCTCTCTATATGTCACGCTGGAACCTTGTGTGATGTGTGCAGGTGCTATGGTTCATAGTCGTATCGGCAGGCTGGTATTTGGTGCCAGAGATGCAAAAACCGGGGCCAGTGGTTCTCTGCTTGATATTTTAGGCCATCCCGGAATGAATCATCAGATTGATGTCACTGAGGGAATACTGGCAGCGGATTGCTCATCCATGTTGAGTGATTTTTTTCGCGCCCGTCGCCTGGAAAAGAAAGCCCTGAAGGAAAAGGCCCGTAAGGGCGAATAGTTGCCAGTTCTTCTTCATCAACTAACGGATAGGCCTCGGCAAATTTTGCTTCCTGGGCCGCCTGTTTCTCTTTTTCTTGTAAATAGCCTTCCAGGCTCAAATGATACTTACGGATATTTTCCACATAAGCGTAGGCTTCATGCCCACGGGCATACCCATAAGTGGTTTTGCTGTAGTAAGGCTTCTGACTGAGCAGCGGCAGGCGAGTTTTGACTTCTGCCCAGCTATCCGGGTTACCTTTTTGCAGGCTGGTGAGTTTGCGTGCATCCATCATATGCGCATAGCCTATATTATAGGCTGTCAGAGCAAACCAGATACGCTCATCCTCGGCGACGGTATCGGGAACTTTATTCATCATATCGGTCAGATAGCGACTGCCACCGCTGATACTCTGCTCGGCATCCAGGCGGTCGGTGACCCCCACGCTCTGAGCGGTATTTTTAGTCAGCATCATCAGGCCGCGCACACCGGTAGGTGAAGTGGCATGGGTATCCCAGTGAGACTCCTGATAGGAAATAGCTGCCAGTAATGTCCAGTCTATATTCTCTGCGTACTGCTCGAATAAGGGTTGCAAGTCAGGCAGAATATTATCCACTGACTTGAGAAAAGTACGCGTATCGACGTAATCAAAATTACCGATATGGCCAAGATATTTTTCCTCCAGCCTGGCCAGCGTTCCGTTACTGATAATTTGATTGTAAAAGTCGAGTAAGGCCGCACTCACACTGTCATCACTGTCGCGGCTGGAAAACCAGGTGACGGGTTGCTCATCAGTGATATCCAGAGCAACTGCCAGTTGAGGGTGCACACGCTGAAACAGACTGACGGCTATAGAGTCCGAAATCGTGAACGGCAGGCTGCCATCAATCACCTCTCCCAATAACTGATTACTGGTCTGTTTATCAGATACTGACCAGCTCAAGTCCGGATAGTCACTTTCTTTGAGCTGCTCTAGCACATCAATAACGCCATGGCCTGAAGAAAGCATCAGTTGATTTTCGGTCACCCCTGCGAGGCTTTTAGGCCGCGGGCTACCGACCCGGTAGACCATCTGCTGGGAAACATAATAGTAAGTCGGGCCTGCCTGATAGTTTTGGCTACGTTTGCTGTTATAGGTCAGACCCGCAGCCAGTAAGTCAGCGCTGCCTTTATCGAGGTCGTCAAACAAATCACTGATGGTGGTTCGTGGCGTCACTACCAGCTCGACATTCAGATAGTCGGCAAATTGCTGCGCCAGCTCGTAATCAAAACCGGAGGCTTTTCCATTAACAACATTATAAGTGAGTGGTGAGACAACCGTACTGACATGCAAAACCCCCCGCGCTTTAATGGCGGCGATACGGTTTTCGGTTTGGTTGAAACCTGGGAGGGAGGGCCATAATGCCACTGCCAGCAACAAGGTGACGACACCGATAAGCAGATAATAAATCTTAATTTTTTTCAAAGATATAAAGGTCTGCAACGATAAGGTCTTAGCTAACAATAAACATAATTGCGACGTGTCTCATGATAATCTCAGGCGCATTTTGCGTAAGAAAACGCCAGTAAGCAACATTTAAGACGTTGCGGTTCAAAAAGTAGCCAATAAAAACATCTGCGGATATTTATACGCAAACGGTTTCGTCGAGGCTGATGATTCTCTATAATAGCCCTCGTTTTCCCCCCTTCGCCCTGAAGACGAGAGATCTTTAATGATGGAAATTCTGCGTGGTTCGCCTGCTCTTTCGGCATTTCGTATTAACAAACTTCTGGCCAGATTCAACGACGCTAACCTGCCGGTCAGCGACGTGTATGCTGAGTATGTACACTTTGCTTATCTGGATGCACCGCTAAATGCTGATGAGTCTGCCCGCCTGCAACGGTTACTGAAGTATGGTCCAACCCTCGCAGAACATACCCCAGGTGGTCATTTACTGCTGGTAACACCGCGTCCGGGAACTATCTCTCCCTGGTCCTCCAAAGCGACCGATATTGCACATAATTGCGACTTACCACAGGTAAAACGACTGGAGAGGGGCGTTGCCTGGTACATTACCGCAGACACTTTGACCGAAGAACAGTGGAAATCTGTGTCTGAGTTGCTGCATGACCGCATGATGGAGACGGTGTTTACCTCTCTTGATGATGCAGCTCAGCTATTTGTACAACAGAGTCCGGCTCCGGTACAAAGCGTCGATTTATCAGGTAAAGGGCGTGAAGCCCTGGTTGAAGCCAATATTCGTCTGGGTCTGGCGCTGGCTGAAGATGAAATAGATTATTTGCAGGCGGCTTTTACAACGCTTGATCGTAACCCTAACGATATCGAGCTCTATATGTTCGCCCAGGCGAACTCAGAACACTGCCGCCACAAAATTTTCAATGCGGACTGGGTTATCGACGGTGAAAAACAGCCTAAATCGCTGTTTAAAATGATTAAAAACACCTTTGAAAAAACGCCTGACCATGTCCTGTCTGCCTATAAAGATAACGCCGCCGTCATGGAAGGTTCACACGTCGGACGTTTCTTTGCCGACCAGGATTCTGGTCGCTATGAATTCCATCAGGAAGAAACGCATATCCTGATGAAGGTGGAAACTCACAACCACCCAACCGCTATTTCTCCATGGCCAGGTGCAGCCACCGGTTCTGGTGGTGAAATTCGTGATGAAGGTGCAACAGGTCGCGGATCTAAGCCTAAAGCAGGCCTGGTAGGTTTCTCGGTATCCAACCTGCGTATTCCTGGCTTTGAACAACCATGGGAGCAAGATTTCGGTAAACCAGACCGTATTGTCAGTGCGCTGGATATTATGACCGAAGGCCCATTAGGTGGCGCAGCTTTTAACAATGAATTCGGTCGCCCGGCACTGACTGGCTACTTCCGTACTTACGAAGAGCAGGTTAACAGCCACAATGGCGTAGAACTCCGTGGCTACCACAAACCTATTATGCTGGCAGGTGGCCTCGGAAATATTCGCGCCGACCATGTACAAAAAGGTGAAATTCCTCCTGGCGCGAAACTTATCGTTCTTGGCGGCCCGTCAATGAACATTGGCCTTGGCGGCGGTGCGGCTTCATCTATGGCTTCTGGTCAGTCTGATGCCGACCTGGATTTTGCTTCCGTTCAGCGCGATAACCCTGAAATGGAGCGTCGTTGTCAGGAAGTGATCGACCGTTGCTGGGAGCTGGGTGACGCTAACCCGATTGCCTTTATCCATGACGTAGGTGCAGGTGGTTTATCGAACGCGATGCCAGAGCTGGTCAGCGATGGTGGACGCGGTGGTCGTTTTGAACTGCGCAATATCTTAAATGATGAGCCAGGCATGAGCCCGTTAGAGGTATGGTGTAACGAATCTCAGGAACGCTATGTACTGGCAGTGATGCCAGAACAACTGGATCTGTTTGATGCCATGTGTCGTCGTGAGCGCGCGCCTTATGCTGTGATTGGTGAAGCGACTCTGGAACCGCATCTGACTCTGAATGACAGCCATTTTGATAATCAGCCTATTGATATGCCGCTCGACGTTTTACTGGGTAAAACGCCGAAAATGGAGCGTAATGTTGAAACGCTGAAAGCCAAAGGCGAAGCTCTGGACGACAGCGCTATTACTATTGCTGACGCGGTTAATCGCGTACTGCACTTACCGACGGTCGCAGAGAAAACCTTCCTGGTGACTATTGGCGACCGCACCGTGACCGGTATGGTTTCACGCGATCAGATGGTTGGCCCGTGGCAGATCCCTGTCGCTGACTGTGCCGTTACTACAGCAAGTCTCGACAGCTACTACGGTGAAGCGATGTCACTGGGTGAGCGCGCCCCTGTTGCCTTGCTGGATTTTGCCGCATCAGCTCGTCTTGCAGTGGGGGAAGCCTTAACCAACATTGCCGGAACCCAGGTGGGTTCTCTGAAACGTATCAAGCTGTCTGCGAACTGGATGGCGGCAGCCGGACACCCTGGCGAAGACGCCGGATTATATGAAGCCGTAAAAGCGATTGGCGAAGAGCTCTGTCCGCAACTGGGTCTGACGATTCCGGTGGGCAAAGACTCTATGTCGATGAAAACCCGCTGGCAGCAGGAAGACAGTACTAAAGAGATGACTTCTCCGCTTTCTTTAGTTATCACTGCATTTGCGCGCGTTGAAGATGTCCGTGCGACCGTGACCCCAGAGCTAAGAACTGAAGATAACGCCTTGCTGCTGATTGACTTAGGTGTAGGCCATAATGCACTGGGTGCTACGGCATTAGCTCAGGTCTATCGTCAGTTAGGTGATAAGCCTGCTGATGTACGCAATGTTGAGCAACTGAAAGGCTTCTGGCATGCGATGCAGGCGCTGGTTGCTGAACGTAAGCTGCTGGCCTGGCATGACCGCTCTGATGGTGGCCTGTTAGTCACGCTGGCGGAAATGGCCTTTGCCGGTCACTGCGGTATTGAAGCGGATATTACGGGTCTTGGCAGTAATCGACTGGCGGCCCTGTTTAACGAAGAGTTAGGCGGTGTTATCCAGGTTCGCGCCTCAGACTGCGCAGCCGTTGAACAATGCTTTGCCGATCATGGTCTGGCGAATTGTCTGCACTACCTCGGTAAAGCCGTTGCAGGCGACAGTTTTACACTGACCGCTGACGGTGAGTCAGTATTCAGTGAAAGCCGCACCACAATGCGTCTCTGGTGGGCGGAAACTACCTGGCAGATGCAGCGTCTGCGTGATAATCCAGATTGTGCCGATCAGGAACATCAGGCTAAAGCTGACGACAACGATCCGGGTCTCAATGTTAAACTGAACTTTGATATCAAAGCCGATATTGCTGCGCCGTTTATCGCGACCGGTGCACGTCCTAAAGTCGCTATTCTGCGCGAGCAGGGCGTTAACTCCCATATTGAAATGGCAGCAGCATTCCACCGTGCAGGTTTTGACGCTATCGATGTTCATATGAGTGATTTGCTGGCAGGCCGTACCGGGCTTGATAGTTTCCAGACCCTGGTTGCCTGCGGTGGATTCTCTTATGGTGATGTTCTGGGGGCAGGTGAAGGCTGGGCAAAATCGATTCTGTTCAACTCACGCGTGCGTGATGAATTCGCAGAGTTTTTCTTACGCCCTCAGACACTGGCTTTAGGCGTTTGTAATGGTTGTCAGATGATGTCTAATCTGCGCGAGCTGATCCCTGGAAGCGAGCTGTGGCCACGCTTTGTCCGTAACCAGTCTGACCGCTTTGAAGCGCGCTTTAGCCTGGTTGAAGTGACTGATAGTCCGTCATTACTGCTTCAGGGAATGGCTGGCTCACATATGCCGATTGCCGTCTCTCATGGTGAAGGCCGCGTTGAAGTTCGTGATGAGGCTCACCTGCTGGCGCTGGAAAGTAAAGGTCTGGTAGCGCTGCGCTTTATCGATAACGCAAATAATGTCACTGAACACTACCCGGCAAACCCGAATGGTTCACCTAAAGGGATTACTGCGGTCAGTAATGAAGACGGGCGAGTCACTATCATGATGCCACATCCTGAACGTGTGTTCCGTACGGTAAGTAACTCCTGGCACCCGGAAGAGTGGGGCGAAGATAGCCCGTGGATGCGTATTTTCCGTAATGCCCGTAAACAGCTGGGCTGATAGTTCGCTAAGCTGACATGAACCCCTCGATTTTTGAGGGGTTTTTTTATGTCTCTAAATCACGACAGTGTCATTCTGGCTGTCTCTTTTTGGAGACATTTAACGTTATGATTGCTAAATAGATTTAGTTTAAGTCAAATGAGCGTCTCAAAAAGGCGACAGTTTTTGTGATCTTAATGTGATTTTTTAGTGTTTTTTTATCTCTAAAATGTCTTATAAATCATGTTATTGATATTTTTATTTACATTCTGGCATATATCGTGCATCATTATTTTCGTTGCTCATTCACCTTTCTATGTCAGCGTTTTTAATTAAACAGGCTACATAAACCTCCGAATGACGCACATTAAGGTGCCTGCCGTCCAACTTTTGATAAATGCTTTCGGGCTTATCATACATAGGGCGAAACGTTGAGTAAGGCGCCGCCTATTTCCTACATAAAGGCAGGGTTTTCACCCTGCCTTTATTGTTTCTGTAAACTCCGCTTTCAACTCAATTGAATCCCGGCTAGCATCTTGTCTGAACGATAAAATGAGATGAGTCAATTGAACAAGTGGTATGCCTTTCCCCGCTCATTACGACAGCTTGTGATGATGGCCTTTTTCCTGGTTTTGGTTCCGTTACTGGTGCTGGCATGGCAGGCCTGGCAGAGTCTGAACGCGCTCAGCGCTCAGGCAGAACAAACCAACCGCAGTACGATGATTGATGCCCGCCGCAGCGAGACTATGACCAATATTGCTCTGGAAATGGAGCGAAGCTATCGCCAGTATTGCGTGCTGGATGACCCTCGTCTGTTGAGCATCTATCAAGAACAGCATGGACGTTATGCCCAGATGCTTGAGGCTCATGCTCCGGTTATTGCCGATACTGCTCTGTTACAAACACTGACCCAATCACTGGCTGCACTGTCATCATTCCAGTGTCGTAATAACGCGCCTGATACTGCTGCCTTACAGGAGCTTGAAGCCTTTGCTGCCAGTAATGCTGATATGCTTCAGGCAACCCGGGCCGTGGTTTTTTCTCGTGGTCAGCAACTGCAGCAGGACATTGCTGAGCGTGGCCAGTTCTTTGGCTGGCAGGCGCTGGTGTTATTTTTGCTGAGCCTGAATCTGGTTATTATTTTTACCCGTATGATAATCGGCCCGGTAAAAGGCATTGAAAGGATGATTAAACATCTTGGTGAAGGGCGATTACTGAGCGACGGCGAGAATCTTAAGGGCCCGAGAGAGTTCCGCACTATCGGGCAACGTATCGTTTGGTTAAGTGAGCGTTTACGCTGGCTGGAGTCCCAGAGACATGAATTTTTACGCCATATCTCGCATGAATTAAAAACTCCGCTTGCCAGTATGCGTGAAGGTACGGAACTATTGGCAGATCAGGTCGTCGGACCGCTGACGGTTTCTCAAAAAGAGGTTGTGTCTATTCTTGACGACAGTAGTCGCCATCTGCAAAAGCTGATTGAACAACTACTGGACTATAATCGTCGGGTGACAGACGGGGCTGTTGAGTTAGAAAAAGTGGAGCTCTCCCCGCTAGTCAAAAATGTTATCGCTGCGCACAGTTTGCCTGCCAGAGCTAAACATATGCGAACTGAAACTGACCTTATTGACGTTGCCTGCCTGGCTGAACCCGTGTTGCTGATGAGCGTATTAGATAATCTCTACTCCAATGCGGTGTACTATGGCGGTGAATCCGGTACCATTTATATTCGTAGTGTCCAGTCGGACAATCAACTACACATTGAAGTCGCTAATACCGGCCAGGCCATCCTGAAGTCGGAGAGTGAAATGATTTTTGAGCCTTTCTATCAAGGTAGCCTGCAACGTAAAGGTTCAGTGAAAGGCAGTGGATTAGGCCTCAGTATTGCCAGGGATTGTATTCATCGAATGAAAGGTCAGCTCTATCTGATAGATGATGAGAAAGCAGATGTTTGCTTTCGTATCGAATTACCGGTTTTTTCCGAGAACGATAAAACACAATGAAAGCATACCTGTTAACCCTACTACGTGGTGCTATTGGCTCTCGCCTGGCTGCTATCTTGCTGGTAGCCGGGAGTGGTGTACTGATGGGTTGCGCATCACTACCAGAATTACATCATTCGCAGTCTGTTAACCAGACTCATTTACCGGAGCAACAGCTACCAGACTACCTCTCGACGCAGTGTTCAAGTATCTGGGAACAAGACGAGCCCGAGACTCTGGAAAATCCACTCTACTGGTTACGAGGAATGGAGTGCGCGCAGCGCCTCTCGCCTGAAGAAGCCAGAATCGAAGCGCGTCAGTGGCAGGAGCTTACCTGGCAGGATACATTTAAGCGCGGTATTTTATTGTCTCCGGCTAAAATTACGCCAGCTGAAAGACGTAAATACATGACGCAGCTTGATATGCTGGCTACAGATATCCCACTCCAGGTACGTTCTTTATTTATCGTCTGGCGCGACGGGCAGCGCGCGCAGTTAAGCCTGGTGGAAGAGCGTAGTCGTTACACTAAATTACAACAGACAACGGACAGCCAGCTGGATGAGTTACAACAGACACAGCAGTTTTTACGTAATGAACTGGAGATAACAACCAGAAAACTGGAAACGATGTCTGATATTGAACGCCAGCTTTCCAGCCGAAAACCGGGCAGTAATTATGTTCCTGAAGAGCAAAGTAGTGAAACTCAGGAAAGCAACGGACAGCAACAGACAGAGGATCAGCCATGACGCCACACAAACCGGCGAGTTTACTATTAGTGGATGATGACCCAGGCTTGTTAAAACTCTTAGGTATGCGTCTGACCAGTGAAGGTTATACCGTGGCCACAGCCGAAAGTGGCGCAGAAGGGCTGCGGGTCTTAGGTCGTGAAAAAATTGACCTGGTGATAAGCGACCTGCGTATGGATGAAATGGACGGTATGACGCTTTTTGGTGAGATCCAGAAGGCTCAGCCGGGCATGCCTGTTATTATTCTGACCGCTCATGGTTCAATACCTGAAGCGGTCACGGCAACACAACAAGGCGTATCCAGCTTTTTGACTAAACCGGTGGATAAAGATGCGCTTTACCGGGCTATTGACGACGCGCTCGCTCATACCGTCCCGGCAGGGGAGGAAATGTGGCGCGAGACGATTGTTACGCGTAGCCCCATTATGTTACGCCTGCTGGAGCAAGCTCATAAGGTGGCCCAGTCTGATGTCAGCGTGCTCATTAATGGCCAAAGTGGGACCGGAAAAGAGGTCCTGGCACAAGCCATACATCAGGCGAGTCCGCGGAGCAAAAAAGCCTTTATTGCCATTAACTGCGGCGCATTGCCGGAGCAGTTACTGGAATCAGAACTATTCGGTCATGCTCGTGGTGCCTTTACTGGTGCAGTAAGCAATAGAGAAGGATTATTTCAGGCTGCCGAAGGTGGAACGCTTTTTTTAGATGAAATTGGCGATATGCCACTCTCATTACAGGTAAAACTGTTACGCGTATTACAAGAACGTAAAGTTCGCCCACTGGGTAGTAACCGTGATGTGGATATTGACGTCCGGATCCTTTCTGCAACTCACCGGAATCTTCCCAAAGCGATGGAGCGGGGCGAGTTCCGTGAAGACTTATTTTATCGCCTGAATGTGGTGAGTCTGAAGATCCCTGCTCTGAATGAACGTGCTGAAGATATTCCATTGCTGGCCAGCCAGTTACTGCGTCAGTCCGCAGATAAGCATAAGCCTTTCGTTCGTAGCTTTTCGACCGAGGCCATGAAACGTTTAATCTCAGCCAGCTGGCCGGGTAATGTTCGTCAGCTGGTGAACGTCATTGAGCAGTGTGTCGCCCTGACCTCGACACCGGTTATCAATGAAGCCTTAGTAGAGCAGGCCCTGGAAGGGGAAAATACTGCGCTGCCAACCTTTGTGGAAGCAAGAAACCAGTTTGAACTGAACTACCTACGAAAGCTTTTGCATATCACCAAAGGTAACGTTACTCATTCTGCGCGCATGGCTGGCCGGAATCGGACAGAATTCTATAAACTACTGGCCCGACATGAACTCGATGCCAATGACTTTAAAGACTAGCCTGTGGTAGTGTGAGCATATGCCGATTTATAACGAAAAACAGCATGCGATGTGGCGTGGGGAAAGAGTAATAAGATGAAAAAGATAGACGCAATTATTAAACCATTCAAACTGGATGATGTTCGTGAAGCGCTGGCTGAAGTAGGCATCACGGGGATGACGGTGACTGAAGTTAAAGGCTTTGGTCGTCAGAAAGGTCATACTGAGTTGTATCGTGGTGCCGAGTATATGGTGGATTTTCTGCCAAAAGTTAAAATCGAACTGGTCGTCACTGACGATATCGTCGATATCTGTGTTGATACCATTGTACGTACCGCAGAGACCGGAAAAATTGGTGACGGTAAGATTTTTGTCTTTGATGTTGCCCGTGTAGTACGCATTCGTACCGGCGAAGAAGACGACGCTGCGATTTAATCCGCGGTATCAGATTCGGTTAATGCGCCTCTGAGAGTCCACTATTTTTCAGAGGCCGTCATCTCCTGCTGGCCAGAATACGGCTAAATCCCCTCCTGATATCGTCAATTTTTGCAGCAACAGTCAATAACCATGTTTATGGTGCTGTTATCCCGATTATCCACTGCCCTTATACTCAGAATCACGCCTTGATTACTTTATGATGCTAAGAGAGTTTATTAATGCCATCAAAAGTATTTCTGGAGCGGCAGTGAGAAGGACTGATGGTTGCGCTGAACTTGAAAAATACGCATCATGTTCATGAAGAAATATCCGAAAATCAGGAAAGTTTTTTATTGCAACGGATCCTTATTTCATGCCTGAGTAATCGTTTGCGTAAAAACCTTAATCAAGCTCTACCACCTGAATCTATTTCGGTTTACACTACTGTCCGTCGCCCAGAAGGGCACCCCATTATTGCACTAAAAAGTTTACCGTTAGCTGAGTCAGGAGATGCGGATGTTAAAGCGTGAAATGAACATTGCCGATTATGATGCCGAATTATGGCAGGCTATGGAGCAAGAAAAAGTACGTCAGGAAGAGCATATCGAACTGATCGCCTCCGAAAACTATACCAGCCCGCGTGTTATGCAGGCGCAAGGGTCTCAGCTGACTAACAAGTATGCTGAAGGGTACCCGGGCAAGCGTTACTACGGCGGTTGCGAGCATGTTGATGTTGTTGAGCAGCTGGCTATCGACCGTGCGAAAGAGCTGTTTGGTGCTGACTACGCTAACGTACAGCCTCACTCAGGTTCTCAGGCAAACTTCGCTGTTTACACTACTCTGCTTGAACCAGGTGATACCGTACTGGGTATGAACCTTGCTCATGGTGGTCACCTGACTCACGGTTCCCCGGTAAACTTCTCCGGTAAACTGTATAACATCGTTCCTTACGGTATCGATGAAAGCGGCCATATCGACTACGTTGAGCTGGAAAAACTGGCGAAAGAATACAAACCGAAGATGATCATCGGTGGTTTCTCTGCCTATTCTGGTGTTGTTGACTGGGCTAAAATGCGTGAAATCGCTGATTTAGTCGGTGCATACCTGTTTGTTGATATGGCACACGTTGCGGGCCTGATTGCCGCTGATGTCTATCCAAACCCAGTACCTTACGCACACGTTGTTACTACCACTACGCATAAAACCCTGGCAGGTCCACGCGGTGGTTTAATCCTGGCTAAGGGCGGCAGCGAAGAGCTGTATAAAAAACTGAACTCCGCAGTATTCCCGGGAGCGCAGGGTGGCCCACTGATGCACGTTATCGCGGGTAAAGCGGTAGCGCTGAAAGAAGCTCTGGAGCCAGAATTCAAGGTTTACCAGCAGCAAGTCGCTAAAAATGCCAAAGCAATGGTAGAAGTCTTCTTGAGCCGTGGTTATAACGTGGTTTCTGGTGGTACTGATAACCACCTGTTCTTGCTGGACTTGGTTGACAAAAACCTGACCGGTAAAGAAGCTGATGCCGCACTGGGTCGCGCTAATATCACCGTTAATAAAAACAGCGTACCAAACGATCCGAAGAGCCCGTTTGTCACTTCTGGTATCCGTATCGGTAGCCCGGCAGTCACTCGTCGTGGTTTCAAAGAAGCTGAAGTGAAAGAGCTGGCTGGCTGGATGTGTGACATCCTGGATAACATCAATGATGAAGCCACCATTGAAAGCACTAAGCAAAAAGTTCTCGATATCTGCGCACGTTTCCCGGTATACGCGTAAGTATTGATTAAGTTGCTATAACGGTATCACACTAACTTCAGGTTGGTGTCGTACAAAATGAAGGCCGCCACATATTCTGTGGCGGTTTTTTTTGCCTGAATTTAACCAATAGCAACACTCAAGCAGTTCTCTCTCCGCGCCATCAGCAATACGTCAGTATTTAGCCATCATATGACCTGTTATAAGACTATTTAATCAACATAGATAGCTTGCAAGCAAATTGTCTATCCCTGACACTACCCCCCTCAAAATGGGAGGAAACATGGTAGTTCAATCCACGCTTTGGTTAGCTTTGAGTTATTTCACCTATTTTTTCAGTTACGGTATTTTTTTACCGTTCTGGAGTTTGTGGCTGGAAGGGGTAGGTTTACCACCAGAAACAATAGGTATGTTATTAGGTGCCGGGCTTATCGCACGTTTTTTAGGGAGTTTATTACTGGCTCCCAGGGTGACTAATCCTTTCAAATTAGTATTTGCACTGCGTATGCTGGCGTTCCTCTCATTAGTCTTTATGGTTGCTTTCTGGCTCGGGCAAACCTCCGCCTGGCTGCTTATCGTGATGATAGGCTTTAACCTCTTCTTTTCTCCACTTGTACCGCTTACTGATGCCCTGGCAGGTACCTGGCAGCGTCAGTTTCCTCTCGATTATGGCCGGGTCAGACTGTGGGGTTCACTGGCATTTGTTATTGGCTCCGCGGTTACCGGCAAACTGGTCAGCGAGTATAGTTATCAGGCTATTCTGGTACTGATGAGCGTGGGTGTTGCCTCAATGCTGATTGGTATGATGTTCCGTCCCTCAATCATGCCTGAAGGTAAAATTGCTCAGCAAGATACGGTAGGATGGTCCGCCTGGAAGGGCTTGATAATCGGTGACTGGCGGTTTCTGGCCTGTGTCACTTTACTGCAAGGTGCACATGCGGCCTACTATGCTTTCAGCGCCATTTACTGGCAGGAAGCGGGTTATTCTGCCTCTGTAGTCGGCTATTTATGGTCACTCAGTGTCGTCGCGGAAATTGTTATCTTTGCGCTTAGCAACCGCCTGTTCCGCCGCTGGAGTACCCGTGACCTACTGTTGCTCTCAGGTATCACCGGTATTATTCGCTGGGGACTGATGGCTTCAAGTACTGAATTATCCTGGCTGATTGTCTCGCAAATTATGCACTGTGGTAGTTTTACCGTTTGTCACCTTGCCGCTATGCGTTATATCTCCGCGCGTCACGGTCACGAAGTTATTCGTTTACAGGCAATGTATTCAGCAGTGGCAATGGGGGGCGGTATAGCCATTATGACTATGTTCTCTGGCTATTTGTATCAGCATATTCAGGGGGGTATGTTCTGGGTTATGGCACTGGTCGCAGTCCCGGCACTGTTTTTACGTCCAAAAGTAACGGCGAAAAGTATAATTTGAGGCTGATATGAATAATAAACGAGCCTGTGTTACCGGGAGCCTGTTACTGATGGCCGGGTTGAATTCTTTTACTGCCCATGCCCATCCTCACAGTTTTATTTCTCTTAAGACTACCCCGGTTGTTGAGCAAGGCCAGTTAACCGGGTTAAAAATGCAGTGGCTGATGGATGAACTGACCTCAGCAGACCTGCTCTATGATGCCGGGGATGCAGGGCCTGACTCGCCTGTCTGGAAAAAGCTGGCCGCAGAAGTGATGGCGAATGTGCTGGGGCAGCACTATTTTACCGAAGTATGGCAGCAGGGGAAAAAAGTGAAATTCACGGGCGTGCCGCCTGAATATCACCTGGAGAGAGTTGAACATCAGGCCATGCTGAGCTTTGTTTTGCCTCTGGCAAAGCCCCAGACTTTAAAAGGCGCCAGTTTTCAGTTCTCTACTTTTGACCCCTCTTTTTATGTTGATATGACCTACATTGAGGATACTGACGTCTCTTTACCTCCTGAACTGGCCACTCGTTGTCATATTTCAGTCCTGACCCCTGAGCCAAGTGAAGAGATGATGGACTTTGCAGCATCACTGGATAAAGACGATGCCCCGCCGGAAGATATGGCGTTAGGACAGCAATTTGCCCAAAAAGTGACGTTACAATGCCAGTGAGCAAGGCTTCAAAGTCGAGCAGTTATGACTGGAGAAACGGCTGGCCATTGCTGATCTTTCTGACTCTGACTGCGGGCGGATTGTTTGTTCTCTGGACTTACTGGCCGCAAATCTTAGCGCAATCGACGCAATGGCAGCGCGCGATTAACCTGGAACTGAGTAGCTTGTTACGTCAGGTGGCTGAAAATCCGACACGGGCAGGATGGGTTTTGCTGGGGGTGAGTTTCAGCTATGGCGTTTTGCACGCACTAGGGCCGGGGCACGGTAAAATTGTTATCACTACCTGGCTTGCTACCCATCCCTCGAAGCTTAAAACCAGTCTTAAACTGACTTTCGCCGCGTCATTGTTGCAAGGACTGGTAGCGATAGGCCTGGTAACTATTTTGCTGGTGATATTACAGCTACCCTCGCGTCAGTTACATCTGAGTAGTTTCTGGCTGGAGAAGGGGAGCTATCTGCTGGTCGGTGTACTGGGGTTGTTACTCTGTCTGCGTGCGATTCGGCGTTTACGCATACTACTGCGCCGTAAGCCACGTTTTCACAGCTTTACACCCCAGCATATCCATGATGAGCATTGTGGTTGTGGCCATCAGCATGTGCCTGACCCACAGCAACTCGCTGCGGGTGATGACTGGCGTGCTCGCCTGATGGTGGTGATTTCGATGGGAATACGCCCTTGTTCCGGGGCGATTATGGTCCTGCTCTTCAGCAAAGTTATCGGGGTATTTAGCTGGGGTGTTGTATCTGCGCTGGCCATGGCGCTAGGGACCGCAATCACGCTTTCTGGACTGGCTTTGCTGGTTCATAGCTGCAGAAATCTTGCTATCAGACTGAGTAAAAATCGCCCACCCTTGGTATGGCAACAGGTTGGCTGGTCTTCACTTGCGCTGGCTGGAGGAGTAATACTGGTGGTGGCTGCTGTGGTGATGTGGCTCAGTGCTCAGCCTGTGATGCGCGGGCTTCGACCTTTTTAATACTTGCCCCCGGGAAGAGGGGGCAAGTCATAAACGGATAAACTCTATCGCTTCAGCGCTTCGCTGAGTTCATCACGCATTAATGCGAGCATAGATTTCACAACGCGTGGGTTACCTGCGACGATATTACCGGTCAACAGATAGTTATGACCACCGGTGAAATCGCAAACCAGACTGCCTGATTCACGAGCAAGCAGTTCGCCCGCCGCAAAATCCCAAGGCTTCAGGCCGATTTCAAAGAAACCATCAACGCGACCCGCCGCAACATAGGCTAAGTCCAGAGCGGCAGAACCGGTACGACGGAAGTCAGCACATTCTGTAAACAGCTTTCCGATGATATTGATATAAGTTGCTGCGTATTGTTTCTGTTTAAACGGAAAACCGGTTGCCAGAATAGTCCCGTCGAGATCGCGTGCGTTGCTGCCGCGCAGACGATAGCCATTCAGCTGGGCGCCCTGGCCACGTACCGCACTGAACAGTTCGTTACGCATTGGATCATAAACAACGGCGACTTCGGTGCGGCCTTTAATGCGCACAGCGATAGAAACAGAGAAGTGGGGTAAGCGTTTAATGAAGTTTGTAGTGCCGTCCAGTGGATCGATAACCCATTGCACATCCTGATCTTCACCTGCCAGTTCACCGGCTTCTTCGGTGATAATGGTGTGTTTTGGGTAAGACTTACGAATAACTTCGATAATCAAGCGCTCGGCTTCTTTATCAATGTTAGTTACAAAGTCATTGCTGCCTTTCTGGCTAGCTTCAACCGCGTCAGGTGTTTCATAGCTTTTGGCAATTAAATTACCGGCCTTGCGCGCAGCGCGCACGGCGATGTTAAGCATCGGATGCATCGATATCTCTCACTGGATTTTAAAGAACGGGAAATCGGGGCAGAGTATAGCAGAGCGTTCGGAATATGTCCCAATGATATGATAAGATATTACGATCTTCTTCTTCAGGCCTTGAATGATAATGCTGCAAAACGTACGAATTGTGCTGGTAGAAACTTCGCATACCGGCAATATGGGCTCCGTAGCCCGCGCGATGAAAACGATGGGATTAACCAATCTCTGGTTGGTTAATCCGCTGGTAAAACCTGACTCTCAGGCGATTGCACTGGCTGCGGGTGCCAGTGATGTTATTGGTGATGCTAAAATTGTCGATACTCTCGACGAAGCGTTAGCCGGATGTAGTCTGGTGGTGGGAACCAGTGCGCGTTCCCGCACATTACCCTGGCCGATGCTTGACCCGCGTGAATGCGGTATAAAAAGCATCTCTGAAGCGCAGCATGCTCCAGTCGCGATTGTTTTTGGCCGTGAGCGTGTTGGTCTTACGAACGACGAACTGCAAAAATGTCACTACCACGTCGCGATTCAGGCTAACCCTGAATACAGTTCTCTGAACCTGGCGATGGCAGTACAAATTCTGGCCTATGAAGTGCGTATTGCCTGGCTGGCAACACAAAATCAGGACCAGGAAACGGAAACCTCCCCGGAAGAACCCGTCTATCCATTAGTCGACGATCTGGAGCGTTTTTACGTTCATCTCGAACAGTCACTTTCTAAAAGTGGGTTTATTCGACCGACCCATCCAGGCCAGGTTATGAGCCGGTTACGTCGCCTGTTTACGCGTGCCAGACCTGAAAGTCAGGAGCTAAATATCCTCCGTGGGATGCTCACTTCTCTGGAAAAGCATGATAAATAAAGAAAATAATACTTGAGTAAATTACTAGGTTAAATAGTTGACCAAATTACTCAGGAATGTCAGACTTGTCTCTTGCTATGTGAACTATCATTTTTTTGAAACCCCCGGAACGAGGGGCTATTTGAGGTTAAGTAAGACATGAGACTGACATCTAAAGGACGCTATGCCGTTACCGCAATGCTTGACGTCGCGTTGAATTCTGAATCGGGTCCAGTACCACTGGCCGATATTTCCGAACGTCAGGGCATTTCACTTTCTTACCTGGAGCAGCTATTTTCACGTCTGCGTAAAAATGGCCTCGTCGCTAGCGTCCGCGGCCCGGGCGGCGGTTATCTGTTAGGTAAAGAAGCCGGTAGTATCGCAGTTGGAGAAGTCATTAGTGCGGTCGATGAATCCGTCGATGCCACGCGCTGCCAGGGTAAAGGTGGTTGCCAGGGCGGAGAGAAATGTCTGACTCACGCACTGTGGCGCGATCTCAGCGATCGCCTGACCGGGTTCCTGAACAATATTACCTTAGGTGAACTGGTTAATAACCAGGAAGTGATGGACGTGTCCGATCGTCAACAGAATGACAATCACCGCACTATACGTCTCCAGGACCAGATTGACGTCAAACTGCGCGCATAAGCAGAAAAACGAATTTTAGAATCAGATAGGCAGACCGCAATTGATAACGGCTCCAACCTTTTAAGTCTGGTTCTTCGTATTGAAGTGATGTACGGAGCTTAAGAGCAATGAAATTACCTATTTATCTCGACTATTCTGCTACCACACCGGTAGATCCGCGTGTGGCGCAGAAAATGATGCAGTTTTTGACTATGGATGGCAACTTCGGGAACCCTGCTTCCCGTTCCCATCGCTTTGGCTGGCAGGCAGAAGAAGCAGTTGATATTGCCCGTAACCAAATTGCCGATCTGTTGGGTGCCGATCCACGTGAGATTGTCTTCACTTCTGGTGCTACAGAGTCAGACAACCTTGCGATTAAAGGTGCAGCTAACTTCTACCAGAAGAAAGGCAAGCACGTTATTACGGTAAAAACAGAACACAAAGCGGTTCTGGATACCTGTCGTCAGCTGGAACGTGAAGGATATGAAGTCACTTACCTGTCTCCACAGGTTAATGGCATTCTTGACCTGAAAGTGCTGGAAGCGGCAATGCGTGAAGACACCATTCTGGTCTCTGTCATGCATGTTAACAACGAAATCGGTGTGGTTCAGGATATTGCGACTATCGGCGAAATGTGCCGCGCTCGTGGCATCATTTTCCACGTCGATGCAACTCAGAGCGTGGGCAAACTGCCTATCGATTTGAGCAAGCTGAAAGTCGATTTGATGTCCTTCTCCGGCCATAAAATCTATGGTCCTAAAGGTATTGGTGGTCTTTACGTTCGTCGTAAACCACGTATTCGTATTGAAGCACAGATGCACGGTGGCGGTCATGAGCGCGGTATGCGTTCAGGTACCTTACCGGTTCACCAGATTGCCGGAATGGGCGAAGCCTACCGTATTGCCAAAGAAGAACTGGAAACGGAAATGGCACGTCTGCGCGTACTGCGTCAGCGTTTGTGGGACGGCGTGAAAGATATGGAAGAAGTGTATCTGAACGGCGACTTAGAGCACGGTGTACCGACTATCCTCAACGTCAGTTTCAACTATGTTGAAGGTGAGTCACTGATTATGGCGCTGAAAGATCTTGCGGTCTCTTCAGGTTCAGCCTGTACATCAGCAAGCCTGGAGCCTTCCTATGTGTTGCGCGCTCTGGGTATGAATGACGAGCTGGCACACAGTTCTATCCGTTTCTCTTTAGGCCGTTTCACCACGGAAGAAGAGATTGATTACACCATCAAACTGGTAAGAAATTCTATCGGTCGTTTGCGCGATCTTTCTCCGCTGTGGGAAATGTTCAAGCAGGGTGTTGATCTTACTACTATCGAATGGTCACACCATTAATCAATTTCGGACTCAGGAGAAACTAAAATGGCTTATAGCGAAAAAGTAATCGATCATTACGAAAATCCACGTAACGTGGGCTCTTTTGACAACGATGATACCAGCGTTGGTTCTGGCATGGTGGGTGCACCAGCTTGTGGCGACGTAATGAAATTGCAGATTAAAGTTAACAATGAAGGTATCATTGAAGACGCACGCTTCAAGACTTATGGCTGTGGCTCTGCCATTGCCTCCAGTTCTTTACTGACCGAATGGGTTAAAGGTAAATCACTGGACGAAGCTGGAGCAATTAAAAATACTGATATCGCAGACGAACTTGAGCTGCCACCAGTGAAGATCCACTGCTCAATCCTGGCTGAAGATGCTATCAAAGCAGCTATCGCGGATTACAAAAGTAAGCGTGATTCTCACTAGAAATAAGACGAGTTTGCGGTCAGGCGGTAAGTTAAAGAACCCCTGAAAGCTTACTCAGGTAAGTGGAGTTGCATGAGTATGTTATGTATTCATGCAACTTGAGGTATGACAAGAGATAATATCTGATTGAGGTTGTAGTATGTCGATTACCCTTAGCGATAGTGCTGCACATCGTGTGAATTCTTTCCTGGTTAATCGTGGAAAAGGATTTGGTTTACGCTTAGGTGTTCGCACTTCTGGTTGCTCCGGTATGGCTTATGTCCTGGAGTTCGTAGACGCACCTGATGACGGCGATACCATCTTTGAAGATAAAGGTGTAAAGGTCGTAGTTGATGGTAAAAGCCTGCAATTTTTAGACGGAACTCAGCTCGACTTTGTCAAAGAAGGTCTTAACGAAGGATTTAAGTTTACTAATCCTAACGTGAAAGATGAGTGTGGCTGTGGCGAAAGCTTCCACGTCTGATCTATACAACACGCTATCTGTGCATGTAGATGGCGTGTGACTCTGCATGACCAATACAGCATTTACCTGACAAAAACTCGAGTCTGTTATGGATTATTTTACTCTGTTTGGACTGACACCAGGCTATGTGGTTGACACTCAGCAACTGGCAACGCGTTACCAGGAATTGCAGCGGCAGTTCCACCCTG
This sequence comes from Klebsiella sp. BIGb0407, assembly GCF_024807845.1. Classification (GTDB taxonomy): domain Bacteria; phylum Pseudomonadota; class Gammaproteobacteria; order Enterobacterales; family Enterobacteriaceae; genus JGM124. The sequence continues at coordinate 559,028 of NZ_JANUEQ010000003.1, read as the reverse complement.
ACAAATATGCCAGCCGCCCTCAGGCGGAACAGCTTCTGGCAGTAAATCAATCGGCGACTATTAATCAGGCATGGCAAACACTACGCCATCCGCTGCTACGTGCTGAGTATTTACTGTTACTGAATGGTTTTGACCTGGCAAATGAACAGCATACGGTACGCGATACCGCATTTTTGATGGAACAGCTTGAGTTACGTGAAGAGCTGGATAGCATCGAACAGTCTGCAGACAGTAGCGCACTGGAAACCTTTGCAGCCAAAGTCACCACGATGATAAAAAATCGCAGCGTGAAAATGGTGCAGCAACTGGACAGTTTGCAGTGGGAACAGGCGGCGGATACCGTGCGTAAGCTGCGTTTTCTCGATAAATTACAGCATCACATAGAACAACTCGAAGAAAAACTGAGCGATTTTTAATGCCTGATTTCGGGCCTGGATTTTTGGAAGTTTAATATGGCGTTATTACAAATTAGTGAGCCTGGAATGGCGGCAGAACCGCACCAGCGCAGACTGGCCGCGGGGATTGATCTGGGTACCACTCACTCTCTGGTGGCAACTGTGCGCAGCGGGCAGGCGCAAACTCTGGCTGATAGTCAGGGGCAACACCTCCTTCCTTCTGTGGTGCACTACCAGTCACAGGGTCATCGGGTAGGCTACGAAGCACGTGCTCAAGCCGCACTTGATCCGGTCAATACGATAAGCTCCGTAAAACGCCTGATGGGGCGCTCACTGGTTGATATCCAGACGCGTTATCCTCAGCTTCCCTGGCAGTTCAGCGCCAGTGAAAATGGCCTGCCGCTGATCAATACGCCAGCGGGTTTACTTAATCCGGTACGTATCTCGGCCGATATTCTGGCCCATCTTGCCCAGCGTGCGCAGGAAAGCCTGGCAGGTCCTCTCGATGGTGTGGTGATTACTGTCCCTGCCTATTTCGATGATGCCCAGCGCCAGGGAACGAAAGATGCTGCCCGTCTGGCAGGTCTGCATGTATTACGCCTGCTTAATGAACCTACTGCTGCCGCCATAGCCTATGGTCTGGACTCCGGCCAGGAAGGTGTTATCGCTGTCTACGATTTGGGTGGCGGTACCTTTGATATATCTATTCTGCGCTTGAGTCGCGGCGTATTTGAAGTCCTCGCTACAGGTGGCGATTCGGCTCTGGGCGGGGATGATTTTGACCATCTGCTTGCTGACTTCCTGTGTGAAAAACTGGGCATTAATGTCCAGGGCGATCTTCGCTTACAGCGCCAGTTGCTGGATGCCGCGACAGCGGCAAAAATTGCGCTGAGTGATGCGCAAAGCGTTAAGGTTGAGCTGGCAGGCCAGCAGACTGAAGTCACGCGTGAACAGCTGGAAGAGCTTATTCTTGCCTTAGTTAAACGCACTCTGCTTTCTTGCCGTCGTGCCTTAAGAGATGCGGGCGTGACAGCGGAAGAAGTCCTTGAAGTGGTCATGGTTGGCGGTTCGACCCGAGTACCTTTAGTACGTGAGCGGGTCGGCGAATTCTTTGGTCGCGAACCACTGACCTCAATTGATCCTGACAGAGTCGTTGCTATCGGAGCCGCCATTCAGGCTGATATCCTGGTGGGCAATAAACCAGACAGTGAAATGCTGTTACTGGATGTCATCCCGCTGTCACTCGGGCTTGAGACTATGGGCGGTTTGGTAGAGAAAGTGATTAACCGTAATACCACTATTCCGGTTGCGAAAGCTCAGGAGTTCACCACCTTTAAAGATGGACAGACCGCCATGTCCATTCATGTTATGCAGGGTGAACGTGAGTTGGTACAGGATTGTCGTTCGCTGGCTCGTTTTACCTTACGGGGTATTCCGCCAATGGCAGCCGGTGCTGCGCATATTCGCGTTACTTTCCAGGTTGATGCGGATGGTTTACTTAATGTGACAGCAATGGAAAAATCGACCGGTGTCGAGTCATCCATTCAGGTAAAACCTTCTTATGGCCTGAGCGATGGCGAAATTGCCAGTATGATTCAGGACTCCATGAGCTATGCCGAGCATGACGTCAAAGCACGTATGCTGGCAGAACAAAAAGTTGAGGCTGCACGTGTGCTGGAAAGCCTGCAAAGTGCGCTGAAAGCAGACGCGGTGTTACTCAACGAAACTGAACGTGCGGTGATTGACGCTGCTATCGCGGCATTAGTCGCTGCTGCGCAGTCTGATGATACCAGCGCCATTGCAAATGAAATCAAAAACGTAGACAAGCAAACCCAAGAATTTGCGGCTCGCCGTATGGATTTATCAATCCGTACCGCGCTGACCGGTCATTCTGTGGACGAGGTTTAATATGCCAAAGATTGTTTTTCTGCCTCATCAGGATCTTTGTCCGGATGGCGCAGTACTGGAAGCACAGCAAGGTGAAACTATTCTCGACGTTGCCCTGCGTAACGGAATTGAAATTGAACACGCTTGTGAAAAATCCTGCGCCTGCACCACGTGTCACTGCATTGTGCGTGAAGGTTTCGACTCACTTCGGGAAAGCACTGAAGATGAGGACGACATGCTGGATAAAGCCTGGGGTCTGGAACCTGAAAGCCGTTTAAGCTGCCAGGCACGAGTGACGGATGAAGACCTGGTGGTCGAAATGCCGCGCTACACCATTAACCATGCACGCGAACACTAACAGAGGCGACTATGGGATTAAAATGGACCGATAGCCGTGAAATTGGTGAGGCACTGTATGACAGCCGTCCGGATGTTGATCCGACAACTGTACGCTTTACCGATATGCACCAATGGGTTTGTGAGCTGGAAGATTTTGACGACCAGCCTGATGCTTCCAGCGAAAAAATACTCGAAGCAATTTTATTGGTATGGCTAGACGAAGCGCAATAAAAGTTCTGTATTCTGTTAAGGCCGTAAATAAACCCGGATAGCCCGCGGATTAATTTATGCCCTTAATCATAAAGAGGGAATTTGATTTTCTCTCTGAACTGTCAATAATGGGCTGCCTGTGGCGGCCCATTTTTTATTGGCGGTAACGAACGAAAAGGATAAGAAAATGACAGAAGCCATGAAAATCACACTTTCCACACAGCCTGCGGATGCTCGCTGGGGCGAGAAAGCGCTGTACAGTATTAATAATGAAGGCATTACACTGCACCTGACGGCAAACGACAGCTTAGACAGAATTCAGCGTGCAGGACGTAAAATTGACGGACAAGGCATCAAGCATGTCGAGTTAGCGGGTGACGGCTGGGATGTAGAAAAAAGCTGGGCATTCTGGCAAGGTTACCGGGCACCAAAAAACACCGGCAAAGTTGACTGGGCAGTATTGAGCGAAGAACAGCAAACTGAACTGAATAACCGCCTGAAGGTTATCGACTGGGTTCGCCATACTATCAATACCCCGGCGGAAGAATTGAGCCCGGGACGTCTGGCCTCTCGTGCCGTTGATCTGCTTTGTGCGGTTGCTTGCGATCATATCTCTTATCGCATCACCAAAGGTGAAGATCTTCGTGAGCAGAACTATATGGGGATCCATACTGTCGGACGCGGATCGGATCGTAACCCTGTATTGCTGGCGTTAGACTACAACCCAACAGGTAATCCGGATGCGCCTGTTTATGCCTGTCTGGTCGGAAAAGGGATCACCTTTGATACCGGCGGCTACAGCCTGAAACAAAGCGCATTTATGGACTCGATGAAGTCCGATATGGGCGGCGCTGCCACTATTACTGGCGCACTGGCCTTTGCTATCACGCGTGGTTTAAACAAACGCGTTAAACTCTATCTGTGCTGTGCCGATAATATGGTCAGCGGCAACGCCTTTAAACTCGGCGATATTATTACCTATCGCAACGGAAAAACCGTTGAAGTCATGAATACCGATGCCGAAGGGCGTCTGGTTCTGGCAGATGGGCTGATTGATGCTTCAGCACAAAAACCTGAACTGATTATCGACTGCGCCACTCTGACCGGTGCGGCAAAAACTGCGCTGGGTAATGATTACCACGCACTGTTCAGTTTTGACGATAAACTGGCAGGCCGTCTGTTAGCCAGTGCCGAGCAAGAGAACGAGCCATTCTGGCGTCTGCCGCTGGCGGAATTCCACCGTCATCAGTTGCCGTCTAACTTTGCTGAACTGAACAACGTGGCTGGTGCGGCCTATCCGGCCGGAGCAAGTACTGCGGCAGGTTTCCTGTCTCACTTTGTGGAAAACTACCGTCAGGGCTGGTTGCATATTGACTGCTCAGCAACTTACCGCAAAAGCGGCGTTGAGCAATGGTCGGCGGGTGCCACTGGTTTAGGTGTTCGTGCGATCGCGAATTTATTGCTGAGTTAATTACCTCCCTTTATGGTCTTCAGGACATGATTTTGAAGACCATAAACGCTGCCCCGGAATCACCATGTCAGAATCAGAATCAGAATCAGAATCAAAAAACGAACTTGAAACACTGCTCGAACAGGCGGCTACTGAGGCGGCTCACCGTCCGGTCTTTTTTCAGGTACTGATGGACTCTACCGTCTGGGTACCCGGTAAAGCTGCGGAAGGTGAGGCGATAGATGCCAGTAGCTCAGTGGAGTTACAGCACTGGGAAAAAGACGACAATACCTCGGCTATTCCTTTTTTTACTTCACTGGAAGCCTTGCAGCGTGCCGTGACCGACGAGCAGTCCTTTGTCGTCATGCCTGTACGGACCCTGTTTGAAATCACGCTCGGCAATACGTTATTTTTAAATGCCAGACTGCCAACGGGTAAAGAGTTCACGCCAAATGAAATCAGCCATCTGTTAAGTCCGTCGGGCGATGCCTTAACCCAGCAAGAAGTGCTGGAAGGCGGAGTTTCATTGCTTCTATCGGAAGTGGCTGAGCCCCCGGCTCAAATGATTGACTCTCTAACCACGCTGTTTAAAAACCTCAAAACGGTGAAACGTGCTTTCCTGTGCTCGATTAAAGAAAATGCCGATGAACAGCCTAATCTGTTAATTGGCATTGAAGCTGATGGCGATATTGAAGCCATTATTCGCCAGACCGGAAGTGTGGCAACAGATACGTTAGTGGGCGACGAGCCGATTGATATCTGCCAGGTTGTGGAAGGCGAGAAGGGTATCAGTCACTTTATGATTGCACATATTACGCCGTTTTATGAGCGTCGTTGGGGTAGCTTCCTGCGTGATTTCAAAGCCAACCGGATTATTTGATAGCCGTTGGTCATTCGCTTTATCAAAAAGAGATAACGGGCAATCAGGCCTGTTATCTTCTGCCTCTTTTGAAATATTCCCCACGCCTTCCTCCCCGCCTTACTGGAAATAAATCAGCAGCTGCTGCCAGAGAGTCTTACACTCATTATCGTACCGGACAGAATCGGAACTGAAAGGATACAGCTGTAAAATTTCACTTTTAAGAGGTAATAGCTATCAAATCCGTAGACTCAACCAGATATTAATGATTGTTCGTAGGAACTATAGTTAACGAATATTGATAATAATGGAGAGCAAAATGAGCAATTCAAATGATTTACACAACGCACCTTCTACGAGTGCGGGAAAGTGCCCCTTCAATCATGGTCAGAGCACGGATATTGCCGGTGAAGGAACCAGCAATCAGGACTGGTGGCCGCACCAGTTGCGTGTAGATCTGTTAAACCAGCATTCCAGCCGCTCGAACCCACTGGATGAGAATTTCAGTTACTCTAAAGAATTCAGTAAACTTGACTACTATGCCCTGAAAGGCGATATCAAAGCGCTGCTGACAGATTCCCAATCATGGTGGCCTGCCGACTGGGGCAGCTATATCGGTCTTTTTATCCGTATGGCATGGCACAGCGCAGGTACCTATCGTTCCCGTGATGGTCGCGGTGGTTCCGGTCGCGGTCAACAGCGCTTTGCCCCCCTTAACTCATGGCCTGATAACGTAAGCCTTGATAAATCCCGCCGCTTGTTATGGCCCATCAAACAAAAGTATGGCCAGAAAATCTCATGGGCCGACCTGATTATTCTTGCGGGTAATGTCGCGCTAGAAAACGCGGGCTTTCGAACCTTCGGCTTTGGTGCCGGACGTGAAGACGTATGGGAACCGGATCTGGACGTTAACTGGGGTGGAGAGAAAGAGTGGCTTGAGCACCGCCACCCGGAATCACTGGCACAGGCCCCGCTGGGTGCAACCGAAATGGGGCTGATTTACGTCAACCCGGAAGGCCCTGAGCATAGCGGTGATCCGGCCTCAGCCGCACCGGCTATTCGTGCAACCTTTGGCAATATGGGTATGGACGATGAAGAGATAGTCGCCCTGATAGCGGGCGGGCATACGCTGGGTAAAACCCACGGTTCGGCTCCGGCAAGCCATGTAGGTCCTGCTCCGGAAGCTTCACCGCTTGAAACACAGGGCCTCGGCTGGGTCAGCAATTACAATAGCGGCGTGGGTGCTGATGCCATCTCATCCGGTCTTGAAGTCGTCTGGACGCAGACGCCGACCCAGTGGAGCAACTATTTCTTCGAAAACTTGTTCGGCTATGACTGGGTACAAACGCGCAGCCCGGCCGGGGCCATTCAGTTTGAAGCCGTTAACGGTCCGGATAGTATTCCTGACCCGTTCGATCCGGCGAAAAAACGTAAGCCAACCATGCTGGTGACAGACCTGACACTGCGCTTCGATCCGGAGTTTGAGAAAATTTCTCGCCGCTTCCTGAACGATCCGCAGTCCTTCAATGAAGCTTTCGCCCGAGCCTGGTACAAACTGACGCACCGCGACATGGGGCCTAAAGCACGTTACATTGGCCCGGAAGTACCAAAAGAAGATCTGATTTGGCAGGATCCGTTACCGCAGGCAAGTCACATGCCTTCCGGCACGGATATTGATGAGCTGAAACAAAGCATTGCTGATTCCGGCCTGACGATAAGTGAGCTGGTTTCTGTGGCCTGGGCCTCTGCTTCAACCTTCCGGGGTGGCGATAAACGCGGCGGCGCAAACGGTGCCCGGCTTGCGCTGGCTCCGCAACGTGGCTGGGCTGTAAACGCTGTAGCGGCCAGAGCATTGCCAGTACTGGAGGCTATTCAGAAGGCTTCAGGTAAAGCATCGCTGGCAGACGTCATTGTGCTGGCAGGGGTTGTTGGTCTGGAAAAAGCCAGTGGCAGCAAAGTGCCGTTTACGCCAGGACGCGTCGATGCCACACAGGATCAGACCGATATTGAATCATTTGAACTGCTGAAACCTGCCGCTGATGGCTTCAGAAACTACCGGCGTATCGCTAATGCAACTTCTACCGAAGCCTTGCTAATTGATAAAGCACAGCAACTTACGCTAACCGCGCCTGAGCTGACGGTATTGATTGGTGGGCTGCGCTCACTTGGCATCAACTTTGATGAGAGCCAGCACGGCGTACTGACCTCTCGCCCGGGCGTACTGAGCAATGATTTCTTTGTCAACTTGCTGGATATGCGTACCGAATGGAAAGCTGCGAGTGAAGATGCTGAGTTATTCGAAGGACGCTCTCGTCAGAGTGGAGCAGTGAAATACACCGCTACGCGCGCAGATCTGGTATTCGGCTCTAACGCAGTACTACGTGCCCTGGCCGAAGTCTACGCCAGTCAGGACGCAGAAGAGAAATTTGTTAAAGATTTTATCGCTGCCTGGACTAAAGTCATGAATCTCGACCGTTTCGATCTGCAGTCGTAATATTCTTAATTGTTATTGATACAGAACCGCCAGCCCTTACCGGCTGGCGTATTCTGACCTGTCATTATTCAGCTACAACAGGTTCAATGGGCAAGTCGGAACGTGAACCCCATTCACTCCATGAACCATCATAAATTGAGACGTCATTGGCATTCAGTGTGGCCAGCGCCAGCACGACCACTGCCGCAGTGACACCCGAACCGCAGCTAACAATAATCGGTCTTTCAAAATCGATGCCTTGCTGCTGAAAAATATCTGTCAACTCATCAAGGGTCTTAAGCTGGCCATCTTCGACTACATCAGTCCAGGGCACGTTAAGCGCTCCCGGGATATGACCGCGTTTAAGGCCTGGGCGAGGCTCGTCAGCCAGGGCATTAAAACGTGCTGCCGGGCGAGCATCGACTAATTGAGCGGTTCCTTCATGGCTGACGAGTAGCACATCAGTCAGGCGTTTAATCACTTGTGGATCAAAACTGACGTCAAACTCACCTTCGGTGATAACCGCTTCACCTTGCTCAAGCGCATAGTCTTCACCGACCCAGCGTTTTAAGCCCCCTGCCAGAATAGAGACGTTATCAACGCCAAAACTTTTTAGCATCCACCAGGCGCGTGGGGCAGAAAACAGGTTGCCGTCATCATAAATCACCAGGTGTTTATCATGATTAATTCCCCGTTCGCGCATCGCCACGGCAAAAGCTTCAGGGCGGGGCATCATATGCGGAAGGGGGCTGCTATGGTCAGAGAGCGCTTCAATATCAAATAAAATGGCGCCCGGAATATGCCCGGCCAGGTACTCAGCAGGTATATCACGGAGTGCATCAGGACCTGACGGCGGTGCCATACGTGCGTCCAGAATTTGAATCTGGGGATCGTTAATATGTTCTGCGAGCCAGTCGCCCGAGACGAAGAAAGAGGTGGACATGGTGGGTAGGCCTCCGTTTCATCAACCAAACAATAATTGTCGGTGTTTTTCTGGCATTCGACAAGTCACCCGCGTTCGGGCTGGGAGATAACTCTTAAAATGCAATCATATATCTTGAAATACTCGCTTCTGTTCAGCAAGAAGTAGCACATGGAGGCATAATTGTTATCATTAAGGGATATTTTTTAAAGAAATGTTACCTGCATCCATAGGCAACGGCAAACTTGCTCATTATAATCTGCGCCAAATCACACTGGAACGATGTCAAATAATTGAATTGCAGGTGGATGAGTTAAGGTGACACAGCATTTAAGTCAGCTCTTTTAGTTGAGTGAGCTTAAAGGGGCTGATTTAACACCGGGCTTTTCTGGCTGGGATTTAACTGTGATGAGTCACCAGTAAATAAAGTACATTGACAGAGGTAATCATGGCTATTGAACGTACATTTTCCATCATCAAACCTAATGCGGTAGCAAAAAACGTTATTGGTAGCATCTACTCTCGTTTTGAGTCTGCTGGCTTCAAAATTGTTGGTGCGAAAATGCTGCATCTGAGTGTTGAACAGGCTCGCGGTTTCTACGCTGAGCACGAAGGCAGACCTTTCTTCGACGGCCTGGTTGAGTTTATGACTTCAGGTCCTATCGTGGTTAGCGTACTGGAAGGCGAAAATGCCGTTCAACGCCACCGCGATCTGCTGGGTGCAACTAATCCTGACAACGCACTGGCAGGTACTCTGCGCGCTGATTACGCTGACAGCTTCACCGAGAACGGTACTCACGGTTCAGATTCTGTTGAATCTGCTGCCCGCGAGATCGCATTTTTCTTCGCTGAAAACGAAGTGTGCCCGCGCACTCGCTAAGCCTGGAAATAGTTAACTAAGCTTACATTTAATTTTCTATTGTTCGCTTTCAGGCGTGGCATACATGCCTGAGAGTTTGTACAATACAGCGCCCCGGAAGAGCATCATGCTCACCGGGGCGCTTCTTTTTAACCCTCCCTGGGGCCATAACGTGTAATAACGAGGCCGGAAAATATTATGTCTGAAATGAATGTGTCCGAGATGTCATCTGTAAGTGTTGTAAATAAACCTGAAAAAATTAATCTGCTGGATTTAAACCGTCAGCAATTACGTGAGTTTTTTGCTGAAATGGGTGAAAAGCCGTTTCGTGCCGATCAGGTGATGAAGTGGATGTATCACTATTGCAGTGATGATTTTGATGAGATGACAGACATCAACAAGGTGCTACGTAACCGGTTGAAAGAAGTTGCTGTGATCCGCGCCCCTGAGGTTGCGGAAGAGCAACGTTCTGCGGACGGCACGATTAAATGGGCGATAAAGATAGCCGATCAGCTGGTGGAAACGGTGTATATCCCGGAAGCCGATCGCGCAACATTATGCGTTTCTTCACAAGTTGGCTGTGCGCTGGAATGTAAGTTCTGTTCGACAGCACAACAAGGCTTTAACCGTAACCTGCGGGTATCGGAAATTATTGGTCAGGTATGGCGTGCGGCCAAGATCATTGGCGCTCAGAAAAAAACCGGCGTACGTCCAATAACTAACGTCGTCATGATGGGGATGGGCGAGCCTCTGCTGAACCTCAATAATGTGGTTCCAGCGATGGAAATTATGCTGGATGACTTTGGTTTTGGTCTGTCCAAGCGGCGCGTTACCCTTTCTACCTCGGGTGTTGTCCCCGCCCTCGACAAACTGGGCGATATGATTGACGTAGCTCTGGCAATTTCACTGCATGCACCGACGGATGCAATACGTGATGAAATTATGCCTATCAATAAAAAATACAATATCGAGACCTTCCTGGCATCGGTTCGCCGTTATATGGAAAAGTCTAACGCTAACCAGGGACGCGTCACGGTAGAGTATGTGTTATTGGATCACGTTAATGACGATACGGAACACGCACATCAGCTTGCCGAGTGTCTGAAAGATACACCTTGTAAGATAAACCTGATTCCATGGAACCCGTTCCCGGGTGCACCTTATGGGCGTAGCTCTAACAGCCGAATCGATCGTTTTTCAAAAGTGCTGATGGGCTATGGTTTTACCACTATTGTGCGTAAAACCCGCGGAGACGATATCGATGCCGCCTGTGGTCAGTTAGCGGGTGAAGTTATTGACCGTACCAAACGTACGTTACGTAAACGTATGCAAGGTGAGGCTATCGAAGTTAAAGCGGTCTGATAGGATAATCTGACCCTGTTTTCACCCTGAATACGCACCATTAAAGGGCAGGAAAGGATTGCAAGCCGTCAATGCGTGGCGGCTTGCCTTAATCGAGCTATCAATACATAAAGCTTGTGAATAATTACGGTGCGTTTCTGCTTGCTTTAGGGCAGTATGTAGCGATGTGTTAAGCCTGTAGTTGCCTGAATTTAGTCATATTAGAGTCATGACTCATGATAAATAGTCATGATTGACTCACCGGTCAGTTCGGTAGCCCATAAAAACAGTTAAGTGGGTGAAAATTCGCCTGTTTTAACCAGGTTTTGTTGCCGGGCACTTTCTTCAGGTAGCCGATTTTTCGCGGTACGAGTTCATCCGACGTGTTAAAACGTCGTGTATCAGAACTGGTACCTAATTCTTTAATTGAACAGCACCCGTAATTGTAGCTAATGAATACTGAAGCCACTAAAGAATCAAATGAAGCACAAACGATGGGCGAACGTCTGCGCCATGCCCGCGAACAACTGGGTTTTAGCCAGCAAACTGTAGCTGAACGCCTGTGTCTTAAGGTTTCCACTGTACGGGATATCGAAGATGACACGTCCCCTAAGGACCTGGCATCGACCTTCCTGCGTGGCTATATTCGTTCTTACGCCCGACTGGTACATATCCCGGAAGAAGAATTACTTCCGATGATGGCAAAACAGACGCCGGTTCGGGACAGTAAAGTCGAGGTTATGCATAGCTATTCGTTAGGCAAACGCCGTAAAAAGCGTGACGGCTGGCTGATGAGCTTTACCTGGCTTATTCTGTTTGTCGTGCTCGGTTTGACGGGAGCATGGTGGTGGCAAAATCATAAGGCGCAACAGGCCGAACTTACCACCATGGACGATCAGTCATCGGTCGAACTTTCTGCAACGCAGGATGAACATGGTATTGCACTCAATCAAGATAATACCCCTGTTCAGAGTACGAATACTCCGCCTGAAACAGCGCCTTCAGCGGGTGAATCTGTACCGCTGAATACTGCACCTGAGAATACGCCATCGCAGCCAGATGCCGTGGTTTCTCAGAGCCAGACATCGATTGATAATCTGCAAACCAGCGCACCAGGTACAGCAGCGCCTGCAACACTGCCGACTGAAAATGCCAATGTTTCTGCCCAGACAGCAGCCGCAGATGCTCTGAATATGACATTTAGCAATGACTGTTGGTTAGAAGTCAGCGATGCAGCAGGGAAAAAGCTGTTTAGCGGCTTAAAGCGCAAAGGTGAAACATTAGATTTAGCCGGTCACTCATCCTATACATTAAAGATAGGTGCGCCAGCAGCAGTACAAATTCAATTCCAGGGTAAACCTGTTGATATGAGTCGTTTTATCCGAACTAACCAGGTTGCTCGTTTTACGGTGAGTGCTGAATAAGCATCACCGTTGATAACGCGTAATTGTGGAGATTTATCATGCATAATGCCGCACCAATCCAGCGCCGGAAATCTACCCGGATTTATGTTGGGAATGTACCCATTGGCGATGGTGCACCAATAGCCGTACAGTCTATGACCAACACGCGCACCACTGATGTGGAAGCGACGGTTAATCAAATTAAAGCGTTAGAACGTGTGGGTGCGGACATTGTTCGTGTCTCTGTTCCGACGATGGATGCCGCTGAAGCATTTAAGCTTATCAAGCAACAAGTCAATCTTCCTCTGGTCGCTGATATTCACTTCGACTACCGTATTGCGCTAAAAGTGGCAGAATACGGCGTGGATTGTTTGCGTATTAACCCAGGTAATATCGGTAACGAAGCACGAATTCGCAGCGTTGTTGACTGCGCGCGTGACAACAATATTCCTATTCGTATTGGCGTCAATGCGGGGTCTTTGGAAAAAGACTTGCAGGAAAAATACGGTGAGCCGACACCACAGGCATTGCTTGAGTCAGCAATGCGCCATGTTGATCATCTCGATCGTCTTAACTTCACGCAGTTTAAAGTAAGCGTAAAAGCTTCTGATGTATTCCTGGCCGTTGAGTCTTATCGCTTACTGGCGAAAGCCATCGATCAGCCTTTGCATTTAGGGATCACCGAAGCGGGCGGCGCGCGTGCCGGATCGGTTAAATCGGCGATTGGTCTGGGGCTGCTGCTATCAGAAGGTATTGGCGATACGCTGCGTATTTCACTGGCAGCCGATCCTGTTGAAGAGATCAAAGTCGGTTTTGATATCCTGAAATCACTGCGGATCCGTTCGCGCGGGATCAACTTTATTGCTTGTCCAACCTGTTCACGCCAGGAGTTCGATGTTATCGGTACAGTCAACGCGCTTGAGCAGCGACTTGAAGATATTCTGACCCCTATGGATATTTCTATTATTGGTTGTGTGGTCAATGGTCCGGGTGAAGCGCTAGTATCCACGCTCGGTGTGACCGGCGGCAATAAGAAAAGTGGTTTGTACGAAGATGGTGTGCGTCAGAAGCAGCGTATGGACAACGACGATATGATTGCGCAGCTCGAAGCGCGAATTCGTGCGAAAGCCAGTATGTTAGATGAAACGCAGCGCATTAAGATCCAGCAGCTGGAAAAATAATACGAAGCATGGGAAGCGCCGGGCTTCCCGTGTATGATTGAGCCCGCGCGACAAGTTACCCGGTTATACCCGTCATACTGCAAGTTGCTTGGGTGTTGCTTTCATAAATCTTGCCGAATCACATAGTTCATCTATGCTCATCGCCAAGATTTACTTTGCGCCTACAAGCAACTCGAATTATTTTGGGTATAAATCGCCTGATAGCGGGTTCATTTTTTGTAGATAAATTAGAGAAAAAACGTGGCAAAAAATATCCAAGCCATTCGCGGTATGAACGATTACCTGCCTGCTGATACCGCCATCTGGCAAAGTATTGAAGGGCGTCTGAAGCAGGTGCTGGCAAGTTACGGTTATAGCGAAATTCGTTTACCGATTGTAGAGCAGACCGCATTATTCAAACGCGCTATCGGCGAAGTTACCGATGTCGTTGAAAAAGAGATGTATACCTTTGACGACCGCAATGGCGATAGCCTGACTTTGCGTCCTGAAGGAACGGCTGGCTGCGTGCGTGCCGGAATTGAGCATGGTCTGCTGTACAATCAGGAACAACGTTTGTGGTATGTCGGTCCGATGTTCCGCCACGAACGGCCACAAAAAGGGCGTTATCGTCAGTTTAACCAGATGGGTGTTGAAGTTTTTGGTCTGAATGGTCCGGATATTGATGCCGAACTGATTATGCTAACCGCAAGCTGGTGGCGTGCTCTGGGTATCTCTGAATTCGTTACCCTGGAACTGAACTCTATTGGTTCTCTGGAAGCACGTGCGCGTTATCGTGATGCGTTGATTGCATTTCTGGAGCAGCACCAGGATAAGCTGGATGAAGACTGTAAACGCCGGATGTACAGCAATCCACTGCGCGTTCTGGACTCAAAAAATCCGGATGTGCAGCTGTTATTAAACGATGCTCCGGAACTCGGGGATTACCTCGACGAGGAGTCGCGGGAACACTTTGCCGGGCTCTGCCAGTATCTGGATGCGGCAGGAATCAGTTATAAAGTTAACCAGCGCCTGGTTCGCGGGCTGGATTACTACAACCGTACTGTATTCGAGTGGGTGACTACCCATTTAGGCTCACAGGGTACGGTATGTGCCGGCGGTCGTTATGATGGTCTGGTAGAGCAGCTCGGCGGCCGTGCAACACCTGCTGTAGGTTTTGCCATGGGGCTTGAGCGTCTTGTTTTACTGGTTCAAGAAATCAATCCGGAATTTAAAGCAGAATCTGTTGTCGATATTTACCTGGTCTCATCGGGTCAGGGTACGCAGGTTTCCGCTATGCTGTTGGCTGAAAAGCTGCGTGAAAAACTTCCTTCTCTTAAGTTCATGACGAACTATGGTGGGGGGAACTTTAAAAAACAGTTTGCCCGTGCCGATAAATGGGGTGCTCGTGTGGCTCTGGTACTGGGTGAAGATGAAGTCTCTAAAGGTGAAGTGGTTGTTAAAGATCTTCGCACAGGTGAGCAGCAAACCGTATTACAACAAGACGTGGATGCTCGACTGCTGGCGCTACTGGGCTAATCACCAGGTAATTACTCGTTAAGGAGAAGGACTGCGTGGAAGTATTTGAGAACGAAAACGATCAGGTTGACGCGGTAAAGCGTTTTTTTGCCGAAAATGGTAAAGCGCTGATCGTCGGGGTGGTATTGGGTATCGGTGCGCTGGTTGGCTGGCGTTATTGGGGAAACCAGCAGGTAGAGAATGCAGGTGCTGCTTCATTGTCTTATCAAACGCTAAGCAGTGAAATCCAGGCGGACAAACCACAAACCCTGGAAGCATTGCAAAAGTTTGCTGCTGACAATAACAACATTTACGGTTCACTGGCTTCTCTTGAGCTGGCTCAGCAATTTGCTGATAACAATGAGCTGGATAAAGCCGCTGCGCAGTTACAAAGTGGCCTGGCAAGTGCTAAAGATGCGAATTTGCAGGCTCTGATCGACTTACGCCTGGCACGCGTTCAGATTCAACAAAAGCAATCTGATGCGGCGTTAAAAACTCTTGAGAGCATTAAAGGCGAAAGCTGGGCTGCACTTGTTGCTGATTTACGTGGTGAGGCGTTACTCAGTAAAGGTGATAAACAAGGTGCTCGCGATGCCTGGAGTCAAGGCTTGCTGAGCAAATCATCTCCGGCGCTGATTGAAATGCTCCAGATAAAAATCAACAACTTGTCGAGCTAAGAGGAACCAGATGCAATTGCGTAAACTACTCGTACCAGGGTTAATTTCCCTGACGTTGCTCAGCGGTTGTTCCCTGTTTAGCGGTGAAGAAGACGTGGTTAAAATGTCTCCGCTACCTACGGTTGAAAACCAGTTTACTCCGACCAAAGCCTGGCAGACCTCTGTCGGTAATGGCGTCGGTGATTTTTACTCTAATCTCCATCCTGCATGGCAGGGGGGAACAGTCTATGCGGCTGACCGTCATGGTCTGGTTAAGGCTGTTAATGCTGATGATGGCAAACAAATCTGGCAGACGAATCTGGCCGAAAAGACCGGCTTTTTCTCCAGTAATATTTCAGCATTATTATCTGGTGGCTTAACTGTTGAAGGCTCTCATATTTTTGTTGGTACTGAAAAAGCAAAAGTCTTTGCCCTCAATACTGAGGATGGTAGCGTAGCCTGGGAAACAACGGTTGCAGGCGAAGCGCTTTCAAGCCCGGTTATTAGTGAAGGTCTGGTACTTATCCATACCGGTAATGGTCTGCTGCAAGCATTAGACGAGAATGATGGTTCCATTAAGTGGACTGTTAACCTTGAGATGCCTGCTCTGTCATTACGCGGTGAGTCTGCCCCTGCGGTTGCCTTTGGTGCAGCTTTAGTGGGTGGTGATAACGGTCGTGTTAGTGCGGTACTGATGCAACAGGGCCAGTTAATATGGCAGCAACGTATCTCTCAGGCGACAGGCACCACTGAAATCGACCGTCTGAGTGACGTTGATACCACACCGGTTATCGTTAATGGCGTAGTTTACGCGTTAGCTTATAATGGTAACTTTGCGGCTCTGGACTTACGTTCCGGCCAGATTTTGTGGAAACGTGAACTGGGTTCCGTGCTTGATTTTGTGATCAACGATAATCATATCTATCTGGTTGATCAGAATGACCGCATAATGTCACTGACCATAGACGGCGGCGTCACAGTATGGACACAAAGCGACCTGTTACATCGTGGACTGACTTCCCCGGTATTGTATGATGGTTATATCGTCGTCGGTGATGGTGAGGGTTATATGCACTGGGTTAATACCAGCGATGGACGCTTTGTTGCTCAGCAGAAAGTCGATAGTTCCGGCTTCCAGACTAACCCTGTTGTCGCAGGTAACAAACTGCTTATCCAGGCAAAAGACGGTAATCTATACGCCATCGAGCGTTAAGTCTGCCGGATAGCCTATACCCAAAATAATTCGAGTTGCAGGAAGGCGGCAAGTGAGAGAATCCCGATGAGCTTACACGGGTAAGTGATTCGGGTGAACGAACGTAGCCAACGCACAGGCAACTTGAAGTATGATGGGTATATACGTTTGAAACGGTTCCCCTTATCAGGGAGCCGTTTTGGTTTTTTTTACAAACAGCAGATTGATGTTGTTTGATCATGTTTTTTTGAGTAATGAGGCTTTTATCATGGTACCTGTGGTCGCGCTGGTTGGGCGCCCTAATGTCGGTAAATCTACACTGTTTAACCGATTAACGCGTACTCGCGATGCTCTGGTAGCGGATTTTCCAGGACTGACCCGCGATCGTAAATATGGTCGTGCAGAAGTAGAAGGTCGCGAATTTATCTGTATCGATACCGGTGGTATTGATGGTACAGAAGACGGTGTAGAAACCCGCATGGCTGAACAATCGCTACTGGCCATTGAAGAAGCTGACGTCGTTTTATTTATGGTGGATGCCCGTGCCGGACTGATGCCCGCAGATGAAGGTATCGCGAAGCATTTACGCTCTCGTCAAAAAGCCACCTTCCTGGTAGCAAATAAAACCGATGGCATGGATCCCGATCAGGCGGTTATCGATTTTTATTCACTGGGCTTAGGTGAAATTCACGCTATTGCTGCTTCTCATGGCCGTGGCGTAACCAGCCTGCTGGAAGAAGCACTCCTGCCGTGGATGGACGATGTTGCTCCTCCTGAGGAAGTGGACGAAGACGCACTCTACTGGGCAGAGTTCAATGCTAAGAACGGCATTGTTGACGAAGATGCGCCAGAAGAAGAGGAAGAACCGTTTAATCCACAAGACCTGCCCATTAAGCTCGCGATTGTCGGACGTCCTAATGTTGGTAAGTCTACACTCACTAACCGTATCCTCGGTGAAGAGCGTGTTGTCGTTTATGACATGCCAGGAACGACGCGTGATAGTATCTATATTCCTATGGTTCGCGATGAGCGGGAATATGTCCTGATTGATACAGCAGGGGTACGTAAACGTGGCAAAATTACCGAAACAGTAGAAAAATTCTCGGTGATTAAAACTCTGCAAGCGATTGAAGATGCTAACGTTGTATTGCTGGTTATCGATGCTCGCGAAGGTATTTCCGATCAGGACCTCTCACTGTTAGGCTTTATCCTGAATAGTGGGCGCTCACTGGTTATTGTGGTGAATAAATGGGATGGTCTGAGCCAGGAAGTCAAAGATCAGGTTAAAGAGACCCTCGACTTCCGTCTTGGTTTTATTGACTTTGCCCGTATCCACTTTATCTCAGCCTTATATGGCAGCGGAGTCGGTAACCTGTTTGAATCGGTGCGTGAGGCTTATGACAGCTCAACACGCCGCGTCAGTACCGCACTGTTAACGCGTATTATGAATATGGCTTCAGAAGACCATCAGCCACCTCTGGTACGTGGTCGCCGGGTTAAACTCAAATATGCGCATGCCGGTGGCTATAACCCGCCTATCGTGGTTATCCACGGTAACCAGGTTAAAGATTTGCCTGACTCCTATAAACGCTATCTGATGAACTACTTCCGTAAATCATTAGAAGTGATGGGAACGCCAATTCGTATCCAGTTTAAAGAAGGCGAAAACCCGTTTGCTAATAAGCGTAACCTGTTAACGCCTAACCAGCTGCGTAAACGTAAACGCTTAATTAGCCATATTAAGAAAGGAAAATAAGTCTCAGTAGGATTTATTTTCTGCTAGAAAAACCTAAGCCCGCAAATATTGCGGGCTTTTTTGTTATAAGTCTCCATAAGCGATTCATCTCACACTTTCTATGCTTCTTTTGCAATTAGTCTGGAAATACTGAGATATCGATCTCATAATGTTATTTAATTACAATTACCTATAATTAAATAACATTATGAAAAAGACACTTCTTTCTCTGCTGCTTTGTTTAAGTACCTCTGCTATGGCTGCGGAACCGGTCAATATCACCATTCTCGGGACGTCTGATTTGCATGGTACTTTCGTACCCTGGGATTACTCCACGGATACTGAAAACCTTGCAGGCAGCCTGAGCCAGATTGCCACTCAAGTCCATAAAGTACGTGCCCAACAGCCGAACGTCATTCTGGTTGATGCCGGGGATACCATTCAGGGTAACTTTGTTGAAACCTTCAAGAATGATAAAACCAGCCCGATGATTCTGGGTTTTAACGCACTGAATTACGATGTGTGGGTCATGGGTAACCACGAGTTTGATTTTGGTTTGAAAGTCTTGTCTACACCATTAAGCCAGTTCAAAGGTACTGCTCTGGCGGGTAATATTTTCTGGGAAAGCGGTAAACCTTATCTGCCCGCTTATAAAATCATTGAACGGCAGGGGGTGAAGATAGGCATTATCGGTATGGATACGCCAATGACCGCCGAGTTTGCCAAGGGAACTGACCATATTGACGGTCTGACATTTACTAATCCAGTACAAGCGGTGAAAGACGTCATTGGACAAATCCAGGGACAGGTAGATGCGATTGTACTGGTCGCCCATATGGGCATTGATAATGAAAATGAGCGGCCGGGCACCGGTGTCGGAGATATTGCCCGTGCTAACCCGGAGCTGGCAGCCATTGTCGCCGGACATATGCACGTGAAAGTCGATAAAGAGATTATCAATGGTGTAATAATTACCGAGCCTGATAAATATGGCCGCGCGTTATCACGTATCGACCTGCAATTTGAGCAGCAGAATGGCAAGTATGTGCTGATCAATAAAGATAGCTATACCTATCCGATTAAAGGGATCACCTCAGACAAAGAAATGGAGGAGATTTATCAGCCGTTCCATACTATCCTGCGCGCCAATGCCAACCGGCCGATTGCCCAACTGACCGGTCAGGATCTGGTGCCGCCAGATGCGGTGAAGGGCATACCACAAGTGCATGTTCAGGATACCGGTATAAGTGCCCTGTATCAGGAAGCGGTTCGTCACTACTCACCTAAAGCCCAGGTCATTGCGTTGCAGATTGACAACGACAGCCCGAAGCTGAATGTGGGTACTATCGCTGCCAAAGATATTGCTTTCAACTATCAGTATGCGGGTGGCGAGATTACGGTTTATCAGCTGACGGGCAAGGAACTGAAGAAGTACATGGAATGGGTAGGAGACTACTTTAATCAGCAGCATGATGGCGATGTGACTTACAGCTTTAATCCACAACGGCGTGCTTCCAAATACTCTACCAATGACTTCTTTGATGGCGTGACTTACACCATTGATTTGCGTAAGCCTGTTGGGGAGCGTATTACTGATTTAAAACTTAATGATGGTACACCGGTCACGGATACGATGCCGATTCGTCTGGGAATGAACAGCTACCGCATGGGGCATCTGACGCAAAAAGGCGGCGTTCTGGAAGGGATGCAGTTCCCGGTACTGTCAGATACCAAAGCTGAGTACGGTGAGGAAGCCGGTACTATCCGTAATCTTACTATTCGTTATCTGACAGAAGAGAAGAAGGGTGAGTATCAGGGGAAAGCGATACAACGCTGGAAACTGGCGGGGCTGGAAGGGTATGAACCTGAGCGCAAGATTGTCGAAAAATTGTTGAATGAAGGCAAAATCAGCATTCCTGTTACTGATGACGGACGTTATACCAACGTCGCTTCGATCAATGTCAAAGGACTCAAGTTCAACGATCCGCAACAGATGAAACAGAAGATTACTGAACTACAACAGCAGGTAAAAGTTGCGACCGATCCCGTGGCTAAACAAAGGCTGAATGACAGCATTACGATTATTCAAGCCATTAATTGATTTTGACTTCTCTTTCCTCCTAATCCTCTCCATTTGTGTTGCAGGGGATTAGGAGCTTCCTCCTCGATAGTCTCCTCCTTACTGCCAGCACAGCACAGGAAAAACCATAGCGTGAAGGGTGCGATAAAGCGCATGATTTTCTGAAAACCAAGGTTATATCTAAGATCAAAAAATTTTACCGGGATTGATGTTACTATTTCATCATCATTTCTGATGAAATCAGTATCTGTTGGGTTATATTGTCAGAGAGTTCAGTATTTTAATGTATTTGTTGCCAGTTTCATCCGCCCGTCATTTGAATACCCTATTAACGATAGCGGTTCGTGAAAATGCCCACAATAATTGAATGCCCATACTCGAACAAAAATAATCGCTACTGTTTATAGAAGCAGAGAACATTCAGTTGCATAAGAAACATTAATCAATAGCTAAGCCAAAGGTTATCCATGCTAACCACTTTGATTTACCAGAGCCAACTAAGCGCAGAATGCTCGGATGATGATTTAAGGCTCCTCGCACGCATAGCCTGCGAGAAAAATAAGTCAATGCAGGTCACAGGTATCCTGTTGTTTAATGGATCTGAATTTTTCCAGGTTCTGGAAGGTGAAGAGCATGTCGTGGATAGCCTTTTCCGACATATATGTGACGATCCGCGCCATAACGAAATAGTGGAGTTAATGCGAGATTACTCTGCATACCGGCGGTTCAGCGCTACCGGGATGACGCTGTTTGAGCTACAAAAGATAGATACAGAAGCGCTGGCAGATGAACTCCATCATATGAGTCATAACCGCGATCTCCCTGATGACAGGGTATTTCGCTTTCTAAAAAGATTTATTGCTCAAGGTGGATGGTATCGTCTGTCTCAGGATTTCAATCCAGCAAAATGGCAGATGGTCAGTAATAACTGTTCCCGCAAATTATCTGCTCAATTTCTTGCTGCGAAAAATATCTGTACCTTTGCCTTTCAGCCAATAGTTGAACCTATGAGCGGCAAGGTCTCATCCTTTGAGGCTCTTATCCGGAGTCCGGAAGGAAAATCACCTGAGGAGCTATTTGCATCGGTTCCACCTGAATCACTTTATACTTTCGACCTTGAGACAAAAGCTATTGCATTGCAACAAGCGGGTCAGATATTACGAACTGATGAAAAGATTTCTATAAACCTCTTTCCTGGCTCTCTGTATACCATTCCGGGTTCAGTTGCCCTGCTGGTGGAACATATCAAACAGGCAAATCTCAGACCCGATCAGGTTATCATTGAGGTCCTTGAGACTGAATTAATCACCAGAATGGAAGATTTTCATAACTCGTTAAAAGACATCCGGGCGGCGGGTATCGGTATAGCGATTGATGACTTTGGCTCGGGATACTCCAGATTATCATTACTGTCAAAATTCCAGCCTGACAAGATTAAGCTGGATCGGGCTCTGATCGTGGATATTCATAAGAATGGCATTAAACAGGCGATGATTGCTGCGATAGTCAAGTATTGCGAAGATATGGGGATCAAACTGGTTGCTGAGGGCGTAGAGAAGTTAGAAGAGTGGTGCTGGCTCCAGTCAATTGGTGTCAGATTATTCCAGGGATACTTGTTTGCCAGACCCTGCCTGAACGGTATTAGCGAGGTACACTGGCCAGGAAGCACCGATTAAAGCATATAATAATCAGTTGTAAATGGCATTTCAGCTGGTGTGCGAAGTGCCTGATTTAATATGACAAAACCAGGCTGTGATGGGAGATAATTCAATATAGTTTCAAACTTGCTTCCATGGCGATACGTCTGGCTGTTTCTCCGGTACTGACTAAATTGTGATACAGGATATTCATTGTCTCTATTGTTGTTTTATCTACGCCGCGTGGTGGTCTGTCATTCCAGCGCTGCATCAGTTCGGATGCTAAAACAGCAATGAAGTATTTATTAGCGCTGGCCGTTTTATCAAAAATAGTTTGTAGTGTTTTAAAAAACAACTCGGCGGGAAAAGACTCTCCAGGTTGGGTGTTATCTGAGTTAATATCTAAAATAAAACTTAAAACATGAATATTGTGTTCTTCTATAATATTAATGAAATATTTGAAAAAATTATTGTTTATCTCCTCAGAAATGGACTCAACCATTAAAAATAAAGCCATCTTTTTTTCTGGCTCTACATCTATGGGTATAGATAAATCAAGAGCAGTGATATTTTTTTCTTCGTTGAAATATATTGAACGTAGCGTTTTTATTGCCCAAAGTAGATGTTCCTGCTTACAAATGCTATTAATTGAATTATCTTTTAATATCAATCCACTTTTTTCCTTGAACTCCCCAGTACAGGTTTCTTTTGTTAATATACTATCGAGCATAGCAAAGGAATGTAAGTTCTCACTTAATGTTGAACAAGTTTCACGCAGACAGGCATAACTTTTGGCATCAAGATTCCAGGCGATTTTACGGTGAAGCTCTTCGGGTAAATTAAGTAAATTGGTAATGTTGTCTGTTAAATTATATTGTTGTAATGCTTTAATCTGAGATGTCGATGGAGTCTGAGTGCAAGATATAGTATCTGATATAGAGTTAATCATAGTATCTCTTATAAGAATTAAATATATGTTTATAGTTGTATTTATAGTACGGTTGAAATGTGGGAATACTACCTAAAAACGCATTTATACCTGTCATTATTCAATTTTATTGGCATGATCTTGATAAATAGTTCAAGTAATAGAGCTGTTTTTTATTTTTATAAATGACGATAATATGGCAAGCGGGAAGGATATTTTCTATTGATCGATTCAGGAGGTTTTAATGTCTGTTAACTGTCCGATTTGTCAGAACGAGTTGGTCCCGGTTGAGGCTGGGGTACGTTGCGAGCATTGTCATCAGGATTTTAAGCTAGAGGCTCGTTGCCCGGACTGCCACAAGCCGTTACAGGTATTAAAAGCTTGTGGTGCAGTTGATTACTTCTGTCAGAACGGGCATGGTTTGATTTCTAAAAAGCGCGTTGAGTTTATTCCCGTCAGCGAGTGATTTATTCACCCGTTACTGCCGGTTTACGCTTACGGGGTGCTTTCAGCGGTGTAATCCTGAGCACCTGACTTTCTACCCAGCCATCATCCAGGCGGGTAGTGAGTTTATCGCCGGATTTTACCTGCCGAGTCTTCTTCAGTACTTTGCCATCATCCGCTGTTGTCACGCTATAACCACGGGCAAGGGTAGCCAATGGGCTGACGCCTTCAAGTTGTGCGACTGTACTGCCAAATCGCTGTTTTGATTCGCCAAGCTGAGCACTGACTAACTGCGTTAAGCGATGTTCAAGCTGTAAAAGCTGCGACTGGGCACGGTGAATACGCTGTTGGGGCTGCTGCTGATTAAGGCGACTTGCCAGGCGCTGCTGTTGCGTTGTGCCCCGGCGAATATGATTTTCGGTCGCTGTGAGTAAGCGCTGACGCAGGCGTTCCAGTAAGTTTTGCTGACGGGCCAGGCGTAACTGTGGATGCTGCTGTTGCAGACGATGCTGAAGGCGAGTTATCTGCTGTGAGCACTGAGCCAGATAATAGTCCATTGCCATTTCCATTCGCTGTTGCTGGGCTTGTAACTGGCGCAATAACTCCGTCTGATTACGGCTGACAATTTCAGCTGCAGCAGAGGGGGTCGGGGCTCTCAGATCGGCGACAAAATCGGCGATGGTGACATCAGTTTCATGTCCGACGGCACTGACTATCGGAATTTTACTGGCAAAAATAGCTCTGGCCACACGCTCATCATTAAAACTCCAGAGATCCTCAAGCGAGCCACCGCCACGCCCGACAATCAGAACATCACACTCACCGCGCAAGTTAGCCAGTTCAATGGCCCTGACGATTTGCAGTGGCGCATCTGCACCCTGTACCGCGGTCGGATAAATAATTATCGGTAACGAAGGGTCACGGCGTTCCAGAACCTGCAATACATCATGCAGAGCGGCACCGGTTTTGGAGGTAATTAACCCTAACTGACGAGCTGGGTTAGGCAACGACTGCTTATAATCCGGGGAAAATAGTCCTTCTTCCAGAAGCCGTTGCTTCAACTGTTCATATTGCTGTTGTAATAACCCTGCGCCATCTGGCTGCATACTTTCCACGATGATTTGATAATCACCTCGTGGTTCGTAAAGCGTCATATTGGCACGCACTACAACCTGCTGCCCGTTTTGAGGACGGAAAGTCACGCGATTATTACTATTGCGGAACATCGCACAGCGAACCTGAGCGGTATTATCTTTTAGCGTGAAGTACCAGTGACCGGAGGAGGGTTGGCTAAAATTTGAAATTTCGCCACGTATCCACACTTGGCCCATTTCTTTTTCCAGCAGCAGTCGAACCGTCTGATTGAGGCGGGAAACAGTAAAAATGGCAGAGCTATTAGGTATCGACATGTGACCCAGATCAAATTTTAAATCAGCAGGTTATCCGATCGATACTACCTTGAGTGACGTGATTATCAAGGTTTTTAGTAAAAAAAAGTAGATGCAATCGGTTACGCTCTGTATAATGCCACGGCAATATTTTATCTGTTCTCATTCACCTCCAGGTTGGGATATTGCTATGCTACGTATTGCCAAAGAAGCTCTGACTTTTGATGATGTTCTCCTCGTTCCAGCCCACTCTACTGTCTTGCCTAACACTGCAGACCTCAGCACCCAACTGACAAAAACCATTCGCCTTAACATTCCTATGCTTTCAGCAGCAATGGATACCGTTACTGAAGGTCGCCTGGCTATTGCTCTGGCACAAGAGGGTGGACTTGGTTTTATTCATAAAAACATGTCTATTGAACGTCAGGCTGAAGAAGTCAGACGTGTTAAAAAGCATGAAAGTGGCGTAGTGACTGACCCGCAAACTGTATTGCCAACTACCACTCTGCGTGAAGTTAAAGAGTTAACTGAACGTAATGGTTTTGCTGGTTACCCGGTCGTTGCCGAAAATAATGAACTGGTTGGTATTGTGACTGGACGTGATGTGCGTTTTGTGACTGACCTGAATCAGCCAGTCAGTGTTTACATGACGCCGAAAGAGCGTCTGGTAACCGTCAAAGAAGGCGAATCTCACGATATCGTACTGGCCAAAATGCACGAAAAACGTGTTGAGAAAGCGCTTGTAGTTGATGCGAATTTCCATCTGCGCGGTATGATTACCGTAAAAGACTTCCAGAAAGCAGAACGTAAACCAAACGCCTGTAAAGACGAACATGGTCGTCTGCGTGTCGGAGCTGCCGTTGGCGCCGGAGCGGGTAACGAAGAGCGTGTAGATGCCTTGGTTGCTGCTGGTGTTGATGTGTTACTCATTGACTCCTCTCACGGACACTCTGAAGGCGTATTACAGCGCATTCGTGAAACCCGTGCTAAATACCCTGAGCTGCAGATTATTGGCGGTAACGTGGCCACTGCTGCGGGTGCTCGTGCTTTAGCTGATGCCGGTTGCAGCGCGGTTAAAGTGGGTATCGGCCCAGGTTCTATCTGTACTACTCGTATTGTTACTGGCGTAGGGGTTCCACAAATCACTGCCGTAGCAGATGCTGTAGAAGCGCTTGAAGGTACCGGTATTCCGGTTATTGCTGATGGCGGTATTCGTTTCTCTGGTGATATTGCTAAAGCGATTGCTGCGGGTGCTTCAGCGGTCATGGTTGGCGGCATGCTGGCTGGTACAGAAGAATCACCGGGTGAAATCGAGCTTTATCAAGGCCGTTCATTTAAATCCTATCGTGGTATGGGATCGCTGGGCGCGATGTCAAAAGGCTCTTCAGATCGCTATTTCCAAACCGATAACGCAGCCGACAAACTGGTTCCGGAAGGAATTGAAGGCCGCGTTGCCTATAAAGGCCATCTGAAAGAGATAGTTCATCAGCAGATGGGCGGTTTGCGCTCCTGTATGGGTCTTACTGGCTGTGGTACTATTGAAGCACTGCGCACCCAGGCAGAGTTCGTGCGTATCAGTGGTGCAGGTATTCAGGAAAGCCACGTTCATGATGTGACTATCACTAAAGAATCCCCGAACTACCGTATGGGTTCCTGATTTCTCTCGTCCGGCCTTCGGGCCGGACGACTCTATTTTCTTTTTCACTTGCCTCGGAATTAGCGTCAATGTCGGAAAATATCCATAAACATCGCATTCTTGTCCTCGACTTCGGCTCTCAGTACACACAACTTGTTGCTCGTCGCGTACGCGAATTAGGCGTCTACTGTGAACTGTGGGCATGGGATGTCACTGAACAACAAATCCGTGAATTCAACCCAAGCGGCATTATACTTTCCGGTGGCCCGGAAAGTACCACTGAAGATAATAGCCCGCGTGCTCCACAATACGTTTTTGAAGCTGGCGTTCCGGTTCTGGGCGTATGTTATGGCATGCAGACCATGGCGATGCAGCTGGGTGGCCATGTTCAGGGATCAACTGAGCGTGAATTTGGCTATGCACAAGTTGAAATCAAAACTGATAGTGCATTAGTTCGTGGTATTGAAGATGCAGTCAGCGCTAACGGCGAGTCTCTGCTGGACGTATGGATGAGTCATGGTGATAAAGTCACCGCTATTCCGGCAGACTTCGTCACCGTTGCCAGCACCGAAAGCTGCCCGTTTGCCATTATGGCGAACGAAGAAAAACGTTTTTATGGCGTACAGTTCCACCCGGAAGTGACCCATACCCGTCAGGGGCAGCGTTTGCTGGAGCGCTTTGTCCGTGATATCTGCCAGTGTGAAGCGCTGTGGACATCAGCCAAAATCATTGAAGACGCCATTGAACGTATCCGCGTGCAAGTGGGTGACGATAAAGTGATTCTGGGTCTGTCAGGTGGCGTTGACTCCTCTGTCACCGCCATGTTGCTGCACCGTGCCATTGGTAAAAATCTGACCTGCGTCTTTGTGGATAACGGCCTGCTGCGTCTGAATGAAGCAGAGCAGGTTATGGACATGTTCGGTGACCATTTTGGCCTGA
This sequence comes from Klebsiella sp. BIGb0407, assembly GCF_024807845.1. GTDB lineage: Bacteria > Pseudomonadota > Gammaproteobacteria > Enterobacterales > Enterobacteriaceae > JGM124. The sequence goes on along the minus strand of NZ_JANUEQ010000003.1, from coordinate 531,580 downwards.
ATATCGTTCACGTTGCCGCTGAAGAACGCTTCCTGAGCCAGCTGGCAGGAATCGACGAGCCAGAAGCCAAACGTAAAACCATCGGCCGCGTCTTTGTTGAAGTCTTCGATGAAGAAGCTCTGCGCCTGGAAGATGTTAAATGGCTGGCGCAAGGTACTATCTATCCGGACGTTATCGAATCCGCTGCCTCTGCTACCGGTAAAGCTCACGTCATCAAATCTCACCACAACGTCGGTGGTCTGCCGAAAGAGATGAAGATGGGCCTGGTTGAACCGCTGAAAGAGCTGTTTAAAGATGAAGTGCGTAAAATTGGTCTGGAGTTAGGCCTGCCTTACGACATGCTCTATCGCCACCCATTCCCGGGCCCGGGCCTTGGTGTACGTGTTCTGGGTGAAGTGAAAAAAGAGTACTGTGACCTGCTGCGTCGTGCAGATGCTATCTTTATTGAAGAACTGCATAAAGCAGATCTCTACAATAAAGTGAGCCAGGCCTTCACCGTATTCCTGCCAGTCCGCTCCGTTGGCGTAATGGGCGACGGTCGTAAATATGACTGGGTTGTTTCCCTGCGCGCAGTCGAAACCATCGACTTTATGACCGCACACTGGGCACACCTGCCGTATGACTTCCTCGGCCGCGTTTCCAACCGTATCATCAATGAAGTGGATGGCATCTCACGCGTAGTCTATGACATCTCGGGTAAACCGCCTGCGACGATTGAGTGGGAATAATACAGCTCTGCATATAAAGCTGTAAAAGACTTCAAAGCCCGTTTAAATACGGGCTTTTTTGTATGTCATGTTCTACGACTTCTGGCGGCGCTATCTGTTCTTATTTTTCAAGAACAGGATCCCTGCTTTTTACCGATGAGATTAACAGGCACAGAGATGCCGCTAGCAGAACCAGATCTTTTAACAGAAATTGTCCTATGCCAGCAGAGATGGCAGGGAACCCACCTAAAGAACTTTCAAAAACGCCCGGTGTAGTAATAAAGAAAGTGATAGTGACCAGGAATGTCATAGATGACATGAAGGCACCCAGAGCTGAGAATAAAGCATTAAAAGCGCCCGTGATGAGTAAAACCCCGGTCGTTAACTCAGCGGCCCCAAGAAAATAGCTAGCGCCTTGTACACCAAAAAGAACGTGTAACCAGCTCATAATAGGGCTGTTTTCAATAAATGGAGCAATGCCTAGCGCTTCATATTCGGTAAATTTCATGCCTCCGAACCAAAAAAAAACCACAACCAGTGACCATCTTAAAAAAGACAAATGCTTATATGACCCTGAGTTTTTTTCAGCGACAACAAAATTTAATTTATTTAAAAAATAACTCATAAGGCATCCTCCTGAAAGAATAAATTTAAATGTATCAGTAATTTTTCATCTTTTTCGGTTACTCACATTAGTGAGCAAAATGCATATTCAACTTCAGCAACGTTATTAAGTTCATTTAAGATATCGTTCATCTCCTCCTGAGTAATTGAGGTCACGACTAAGACGGCTTTTATGATAACCTCATCCTGACCAAATGCATTTATTGAGAAATCTTGCATCTGGATATTAATGACCGCCAGAACATCCCTCATATGTTGAATGACTTTTTTGGTGTCTTTTATATTAGTGATTATATTAATATTATGCGTTATTTCAGTTTGGTTATTTATAGGTTTTCTATCGATGATATTAACTATCGGTCTCAGCAATATATTTATAGATAAAACAAATGCCGTGGCAAGGATTGCGATTGTATACATATTAGCGCCCGCAGCAGCACCCACTGCGCCGGAACACCAGATAGTCGCCGAGGTGTTGAGTCCCTGGATGCCACCATCTTGCCGCATAATCACACCCGCACCAAGAAAACCAATGCCTGAAACGACATAGGCGATGACTCTTACAGCCCCATCATACCCATCAATACTTTTTGCTAAATTAACGAAGATGGCTGCGCCAAGGGTGACCAATATATGCGTTCTTAACCCTGCCGTTCTTTGCCGGTACTGACGCTCGATACCAATACACCCACCCATGACAAATGCAGCGGTTAATCCAATAACGGAATTAGATAGCTGATACATATCCATATAAAGAGTTCCTTATATATAAGCTATGTAGATAAATTTAAACCATTTTTAGTTATGCGCAATCTATTTATTAAATTAAAAGCACAATCAGCGGGTGAGTTTTATACAGGTGACAAAAAAACACATTGTATTACGAGGGGTTAGGTCTTGTTGTTATTATTTAATGTCACGGATAAATAATATGTAAAATACCTTCTCTCGGCTATGTTTTAGTTGGAAATATCTTATTTTCATGAGGAGTAGTAAGATATTTCCTTGCGTGATGGGAATAATCGGTATAACAAAGAGGTCAATAATAAATTGAATAAACAGGTGTTATGGAGGTATACATTTTGCGTATTCTCATGGGAGTCTCAGATCATAATAGGGTGGCAAAAAAGACAGCCATGGCTACAAGAAGCATCACTTGTGCTTTCTTGCGTTTACTCATCTATTCCTTCTATAATAAAATATGATACGGTGATAGCTATAGATTATAAAATTATTCTTACCCTTAACAAGGAAAAATAATGAATCGTTATTTCCAGGAAGTTTTAGATGCTCACGTATTGATAGGTCGCTGGTTGAGTGATACCAGTTGTTCCCCAGATGTCTGCGATCAATTACTGGCGCGCTTTAGCCCTGCTTATTCAATGGTGACTCCTGGCGGTATCAAGCTGGATTACTCGTCGCTGGTGACTTTTTTTCGTTCACAATGTGGTCAGAGATCGGGGCTAGAGATTGAAATCGAAAATATGCAGCTGATCGCTGAAAGTGCTACGGGGGCGACAGTGACTTATCTGGAACGTCATAAAATGCCTGGCCTTGCTGAAACTCTGCGTTTTTCGACCGTGATTTTTGAATCAGATAAAGATAGTCAGATCATATGGCGTCATCTGCATGAAACAGCATTGCCGTTATAAGGCGAGAGGCCTTATTAATCCGTAGAGATAAAGTTCAATGAATGAAGTCCAGTATGTGGTGGAGGATAACGCTGGGCTAATCTTCAGTATGATGCTGGTGAGGAATCCGGAACGTAGATAATTATATTATTTTTTAGGTGCTAAGTCGGCTAATGATATTAATAGTCCAGTTCCGCAAGAAATGATTAAAGGAAAAATAAATGCATCAGATGTTCTTAATGGATTCTTTATATCGAATAAAATAACGATAAAAAATACACTCGTCGCAAAAGTTGTAGAAGAATATAACACACTGACTTTACCTGGTAACTTATCAAATCTAAGTGCAGGCGTATTCTTAGCAAAGTGATCCCATACCAAGTGGGTTATCATATAAACAAAACATATGTAGAAATAAAAGTGTGTTAACTGCTCAGTATTTTGTGGAAGATACCAAAGCGACTCCTGCAATTTAACCCACCAGTTTTTTCTTAATGTAGATAACTGCTAGTGTAATAGCACCGATACCTGCCATTTCTAATGCAAACTTGGTAGTTACCGTTAATGCTGGAATGGCAATAGATAAACCGCCTGTCAGCGCAAAACCAGCACCAGCACCTGCTAGCATTGTTTTGATAAAGCTGATTATGTTGCAACTCATACAGGCCTCCTTACCATTTAATTAAAAATTGATTCCCTTAAAGATGATTTTACGGAGTAACCAGGGCGATTACAACTTACCCAATATCAGTATTCGCTTTTAAATAAAGGAAGAGGTCAGGAGTGACAGGCGACGATAAAAAAGACTTCAATGTCTTGAATTATTCGCCAGTCGATATAATTAGCTTATCCATACATCCTCATAGCCCTCTCGATCTATTATAAATTTAGCCCCGGCAGGTAGGAACAAATATTTAATTACTTCCGGGAGTGTTTCTGCTAAATGATGAAGATGAAGCGGTTGATAAAAATCGTTTGCAGCTGAATGTTCCCCGCAATGGATAAACCAGCTTATAGTACCATTCTCAGGAAGCTCGATCCGGGTTCCGTAAATGGGGGATTTATGCAATGAATCCAGCGCTATCGCGACCATTTCTTCAGGCGGAGATAGGGGTAAATTATACTTAGCACATACTGCTTTTTGCGGGGCATCAGGAAGTATCAGGTTAGCTGGGTCCATATCTCGATTCCTATTCTTTTATCACTTATGAAGTGACAAGTATCTATGATGAGACGGCATTTTGTTCCTTATTCAGACACTCTGCAATCACCGCCAATAGTTTACCTGTACCACAGCAATGATCCTGGTAACCAATGACATGCCGTCGATTAATCACACGATCATGAGGACACCCTCCCTGGCAGATGGAAAACCAGCGACATTGGCGCATTTTATTAAAAGCATCTTGTTCTTCACGTACTGCTATTTGGTTATGTACTGAATTGGCCAGTAGATCTGCCAGATCGTTTTTTATCAATGAACCATACTGACTACCTGCGTCACCCACATATTTATCACAGGGTGAGACATCTCCGTTTGGCTCAATTGTAATAACTTCTTGTGAGCAATTTTCTGACCAGTAACAGGCAGCTAATTGAGCACCTGGAAATTTTATTGCGTGGATAAAATCACTAAATTGTGGAATAAGCATTGTGGTGCGGTATTCATTCCACCAAATTCTAAATGTTTGAGTCAGAAAGGAAATGAAATCAGCATAACTAATGTAACTATCATCGATTTTACCTCCGGCAGGAGTACGATTATCAGGGACGATATTAAGGAATTCGATATTATTAAGACCTATTTTTATGAAATAATCGAACATTTTTCGATGGTCTGTTTTATATACTTGTTTATCAACAACGATCAAGGCTCCAAAAGGTATATTATGTTGCTTAAGTTTTTCAATTCCCAATGCAACACGTTGTGAAGTTCCTATACCTCTATAATCGACTCTACGAGAATCATGGATAGCAGGGATACCGTCCAGGCTAATACCAACATGCATTCCAATTCCTTTGATAAAGGATAACCAATCATCTGAAATATTCACTGCATTTGATTGCATTGAGTTAGTAATATAATGTTCTGGTTTCTTGAATTTTTGCTGTAGCCATATTAATTTCTGAAAGAGTAATGGTTTAAGTAGTGTTACTTCACCACCATGCCAGACAAATTCAAATCGTTTAATATTCGGAATTGATAAGATTTTATGGATAACTCTTGCCATTATCTCAAATGACATTGTCTGGTTAGGGCCTTCAGCCCAGGAGTGGCAATAAGTACAACGTAAATTACATAAACGAGTCACTTTTAACACGATAACTAATTTTTTTGCAATCAGTGGTTGTACTGTGATTTCTCTTTGATTCTCAATATAAAAAATATTTTGCTCTTCAGTATCTAATAAATCTAGTTCAGATATTTGACCAAGTAGGTAAGCACTCATTTGTCGATAATCTTGGGTGGCGATTTTTTCGAGCTCGCTTGCATTTAGCGTTGATGTTGGATCTGTCTCGAGCTGAATAACAGGTATGAGTCCATTCATTTATAATCTCCTTACTCTATCATGTGAGATAACCATCCTTCATTATCAGGTGCCTCCCGGCATAATCTGCGGCTTCTAAAGAATGGGTGACCATAATAACGGTGGTTCCAGACTGATTAATTTCCGTTAGCTGCTTTAAAACTATCTTACTGTTTTTACTGTCTAAATTCCCCGTGGGTTCATCAGCTAAAATGAGCTTTGGCCGGGATATCATAGCGCGAGCAATGGCCACTCGCTGTTGCTGGCCTCCGGAAAGTTGTGCCGGATAATGGGTACTTCTGGCGGATAATCCGAACTGTTCAAGAGTTTGTGTTACGCGATTTTTGCGCTCAGCCTTGGGTACACTGCGATACTTAAGGGGGAGCTCGATATTTTCATATACCGACATAAAATCAATCAAATTGAAGGATTGAAAGATATAACCAATCAGCTGGCGACGAAGTGCTATTTTTTGGCTGTAACCCATTTGAGTCACTTCTTGCTGAGCCAGTTGTAATTTGCCTGTATCCAGTGTTTCAAACATCCCCAGAACGTTAAGTAATGTTGTTTTCCCTGATCCGGATTGCCCCATAATAGAGACAAACTCCCCAGCTTCGACACGCAGGTTAATATCGCGCAGTGCCAGCGTTTTGATTGTTCGCGTGGCGTGAGCCTTTTCAGCATGTTCCAGATTTATCATATTATTCAAACTCGATAATGTTAGATTTGGCTATGTGGCTGTCAGTAAAGACCACGACCTGTTGCCCTGGCGATATCCCACTGACGACTTCCGACTCGGTTTCTCCCTGACGTTTAATCACAACCGCGGTTTTAATAGCGCGGTGCTGTTTCTCATCATAGAGATAAACGGAGGTACTGTTTTCTTCGATAAAAACGGCACTGGAAGGGATATGTAATACATCCGGCATTGTGGCTAATGAAATCTGAAGATCGACAGACTGCCCGCGTTTTAACGACAAGGGTTGTGGGTGAGCAAGAGCAAGTCTCGCAATAAATTTGCCATTTTCTACCTGAGATGAGACCGAAATAATAACGAGAGGAATATCTATACCAGCATAATGTGCGCTAACCCTGTCCCGGGGTTTGATTTTGTCCAGATAGTATTCACTCAGTGAGGTTTCAAAATAATAACTCTCCGTATTATCTAAGGTGGCGACTTGTTCTCCGGCTTTAATTTGCTGGCCAATTTTCATTGTTAAGGGTGAGAGAATGCCGTCGATTGGAGCGGTGATGGTGAGTTTCTCCAGGCTTTTTTCTGTCTGCGTTATCAGTTTTTCCAGATAATTGAGTGAAGACTCTATTTCTGTAAGCCGGAACGGATGTACGCTTTCTTGCTGTGTCTGATAAGTGGTTAAAACCCTGTCGCGTTTTTTCCAGTATGCCAGTTCATCCAGCAGCTGTTCATAGGTGGCCTTTTCCATAATACCGCGTTCGTACAATATCTTTTTGCGCACCACCTCTTTATGGCGTTTATCTGTTTGATGCTGTGCATCTTGCTGAGCAAGGCGAGTTTCAAGGTCATCTTTTTCCAGCAATCGCCGAATATTACGCAGGTTATTGATTTGTTCAGTGACATCGGCAATTCGCGATGTCACCTGTAAAACAAAGTCATCATTGGACAGTTGAGCAATAAGGTCGCCTGTTTTAATCTCACTGGATTCAGTCTGGCGGATAGCTGTTATCGTGCCGCCGCGTTCAGAGGTTACCATCACACTTTTGCCGGGTATTGCCACTGCCCGAGTTACCAGCCTGTCAGTAAATGTACCTCGTTGTACGGAATGGAGAGTGATGCTGGCTAAGGGGATTCGTGTCACTTTTTCTGTTCTGAAAAGTGTTATCAACCACAGGCATAACAGAGCAAATAGAATCAGCGCCAGAGCGACTAGCCCTTTTGCTAATCGATGCGCCGTATTTTTGTTATCCAGTTGAATATCCATCAGGCAGCCTTCTGCTTTAACTGGCATCTGGTGCCTTGAACATTACACAGCACCAAGGCTATCGCCATGATGGAAACAACCACGAGGCCCAGGAGTAACAGAGAGCCAAACGCATTGATGTAAACCACTCCGCTCACAGACTGATACTGCTGTAACCAGCTTCTTAATAGCAGGCTACCCGAGAGAAGTGCTACGGCTAACGAAAGCACGATTGGCAGGACATAAAGTCGTAGAAAAAAAACCATGCTGGTGGCAACAGAGCCTCCCACTGCCTCCATGATTTTTAGCGTGCCGTTTAACCGTTGCGCTTCTGAAATACTGATGATCAGGGTACTTATCACCATAACGACCAGCGCCAGTATCGCGGTAAGCATAATGACATTGAGCATCAGTTGAGCGTTCTGAAAATGGTGGTTATGAATTTGCTCGACCGTTTGTATTGACAGACCTGGGGGGCCATAGCGTTTAAGCAGTGTGTAAAGGGCTGGCAAATACTGCTGATGCGAATATGACAGTGTTGCAAATTTTTCCAGACGGTCATTGATAAAAATGATTAGCGGCTGTGGGGAGGGAAGGTGTTCTCCGAGGTCAAAATCCTCCACTATCTGCAATACGCGCAGCTCCTGTTGTTGTTCTGGATAGGGGATGTAATAGCGAGTATTCAGCACCTCATCGAAGCTCTTTTGCCCCATAGCATGCATAAATTCCCGGGTGACGATAGCATGCGATACGTGGTCATCTGAGCTCGCTAACAGCCTGTTTTTCCGGCCTGCCAGCGCGGTTAAGCCCCAGACATCGCTAAAGTTTTTATCACCATAAAGGGCATTAACGGTAGTAAATTGGTTATGTACCGACTGCTGAGCGTGCTGCACGCTGAGTATCTGGCGCGACATATCAAAGGGCTGCCAGCTACTTAGACTGAGGTTTGAGGCGTTATCTATTGATTTGAGTCTCTGCCGTAACTCATGCAGGCTACCCGACGAATAGAAACTCTCATCCAGTGAGAACGTTAAACGGTGCGTTTTCTGATAACCAAAATCGGTATTTTCTACTGTGTAATTTTGGGTCATTACCCCAGCCCACAGATAAACAGTGATCCCTGTTACCACCAGCTGTATCACCATCATTATTCGATTATTGTAATTAGTTTGTCTGTTTTGATAGCGGCTCAGGCTATGTGAGGCCTGCTTACTGTAGATAAAGAGTGAAAGATTGAGCAAATGTGAGCTCAGCATAATCAAGCCAGTAAACAGCGCTATGCCGGTAAATATCGCCAATATTTGCATGACTGACTGATGAGCGAACAGGTTATTGATATCGGGTGAGAGCTGTACCAGCCCCCAGAGGAACAAGCCAGCTAATGTCACCGTTATCAGGAATTGGGGTAATAACAGACTCAATGATTCAGTCAGGAGCTGAGTATTTGAAGCACCAACGCTACGCTTGATATGCAGGCTTGGTAGCCTGGCGGCATTGAGAATACCGTTGATGTTGAAAAAATTGATAGTGGTAGAAAGCAGGACAAACAGCGCGGCAATATACAGAATATAAAGTAAGGATTTTTCACGCGTGGTAGCAAGCTCATCGGCATAGCCATGGTTGTAGTGCATATCCTGGATAGGTCGGGCACTAAACGTAAGAAATGATGACGGCGTAAAAGGTACGCCCGCGAGTTGTGGTGCGTTATGGGTGACGATATCAGACAGTATTTGCTGATTAAAATGTGAGTGACCAGAATGAAGTCGAGCAAAGGTATAGACGTGGGTATCGTACCAGTCGAGCCGTTTATCCTGATATCCCTCAACTCGCTCTGGAGTGAAGGCAATAATGGCCGGAAAATTAAGGCTGCTGCTGGGCTGAGGCTCAACAATCGCTTTGATAATAAACTGCCCACTTTCCCCCAGATTAACTATTTTACCAAGAGGATCGTCAAGTCCGAGATACTTGCGATTAAAATCCGCAGTGATGTAGATTTCATTCGGTCCTGGAGCCGGTAAATGATTACGGTAAGGATGCAGTTGTTCCATAAATGCAGGTGTAACGGCAAATACAGATATATGGGGAATAATGCGCCCTTGATGATTGAGTTGGGCATCCAGCCGCCAGGTATAGCCCACGCTTTCAATATCGGGATGTTTTTGTAGTGCTTCGACTAATGGAAGCGGAATTTTTGCCGAACGTACAGTATCGCCATTCGGGAGATTAAACTGGCTTTCAATTCGGTATAGTTGTTCAGATTCAGAGAGACCCCGATCAATACTACGGTCAGTAATATAAAGCATAATAACCAGAACTGTCGTAGCTAAACCAATAACAGTAATCATCAGAGCTAAAATAGCCGCAGCCGGTTTTAGTTTTAAGTCATTAATGAATATATTTAAATTCATCAGCAGCGGTGCCTGTTAGTTTAATTACTTAGATATACCCGCCATACTTCAAGTTGTATGCGTGTTGGCGGCATTCATTCATCCGAATTCTTATCTGCATAAGCTCATCAAGATTCTCCGACTTGCCGCGATACGAGACTCATAAATGAGTCTCGTCCTGATGAAACAGAGCTTTGCGTTATTCAAAACGTAAACGTTTTATCATGTGACTTTAATTGCTTTTGTTAATAATTAAAGCCCTTTGACCAATTCCAGGCCAGCGCGGTTGTTTGTTGAGGTAAGTGTAATATGTCATCAATATTCTTGGTGTTAATGGCTGGAAGCATTCCTTTTACACTTTGATTTAATATTGTTAATTGCTCATGTAACTGACTTGATGATAATATTGTTTTTTGATCGATGATTGTATCCATATAACCTCCATGTCTTTTTGCTTAAGAGATGAGAATAAATATAAGTGAGTCATCATTTTCAAATACCATCTTAAAGCTGATTTTATTTTAGTCAATCAATATAATCCTATATTAAAATGCAGGTTGTATAATTATACGTGTGAATTATTTCATTCTGCATTCATTAAATGATTTATTCGATCTCTGCAAGGATTAAAATAGAGTTATAATCAGAGGCTGGTCATTTTTTAATTGTATTGTGTTTCATTGCTAATAATTGATATTAAGAACCAATATAATGGATTTATATCGATATGAGTTATTTGCGATTAGAGCGGTGAACTTCTTGATTTATCTGTCGGTTCTAAAAGGCGACGATTAAGGGAATAGGTATTTTTATTACGAGGATAACTTGTTAAGAAAAAGGCCCTTCCACTAATGGAAGGGCCTTTTTTTCTCAGGCGAGCACTAAATCACTCACCGGCTTACAGGCACAGGCCAGTACATAGCCATTGGCTATTTCCTGCTCGGTGAGTGTCATCGTGCTACTGACATTGTATTCACCGGAAATAACCTGTGTTTTACAGCAACCACACACCCCTTCGCGACAGGCGGCATTCACGGGTACCTGATTGCTTTCCATCGCTTGCAACAGGGAATGGCCCCGTGCCGCAAAGAAGGTTTTTTCAGGTGACAGCTTAGTGAACTTGAGACCTTCAGTCACAGGAGCTGCAACCGGCGTAAAGAACTGCTCTTTATAGAAATCGGTGACGCCCAGCTTATGTGCCGCACCTTCAACCCAGTCCATATAAGGGGCTGGGCCGCAGCAGAATAGGGTTCGTTCTGTGAGGTCTGGCACCGCGTTTAGCATCGCTTCCGTCAGACGTCCTGGTACAAATCCTTCGCTGGCATCGTTTTCCGCAACCAGGGTTACCTTATAGCCTTGCCATTCATCGGCGAAGATAACATCTTGCGGGGAACGTACGCTGTAGATAACCTCGACATCCACTTCAGGACGAAACGCCGCCAGCCAGCGGCGCATCGACATCACTGGCGTTACGCCGCAGCCCGCAGCCAGTAATAATACTTTACTGCTGGTGATGTGATCGCAGGTAAACGCGCCCTGGGCATCGGATAGCCAGAGATAGTCACCTCGTTTAACATTCTGGGTCAGCCAGCCCGAACCGGCACCATTATCAATACGGCGTATGGTCAGAGTGATGTACTCGCTGACACCCGGCGTTGAAGACAGGGTATAAGCGCGCAGGGTATCTTTACCATTACCAATACTGACCATCGCGTACTGACCTGCACGATAGGGGTAATAATCGTGGCAGAGCAGCGACAGAGTCCAGACATCCGGTGTTTCCTGATGAATGTGATGAACCTGCATGCGCCACGGGCACTGGGACGTTGGCATCGTCATGGTATCTCCTTATGCACCCAGCATCTGTTGGATATCTTGTTCAACGGTAGTAACAGGACGCAGGCCGAACTTCTCATTGAGCACCGCGAGTAAATCTGGGGTCAGGAAAGCAGGGGCAGTTGGACCGGTCACAATATTCGTGACGCCCAGAGACAGCAGCGTAAGCAGGATAACAATCGCTTTCTGCTCAAACCATGACAGCACTAATGACAGAGGGAGTTCGTTGACACCGCAGCCCAGTTTTTCTGCCAGGGTAACGGCCAGGATGATAGCTGAATAAGCATCATTACATTGCCCGGCATCAATCAGGCGAGGCAGCCCTTCAATGTTACCAAAGTCGAGTTTATTGAAACGATATTTACCGCATGCCAGCGTCAGGATCAGGCAATCCTCGGGAACTTGAGTCGCGAAATCAGTGAAGTAATTACGTTCACCGCGGGCTCCATCACAGCCACCGACCAGGAAGACATGACGCAGTTTTTCCCGGCTGACCAAATCAATCAGCGTATCCACAGCACCAAGCAGCGTCTGGCGACCAAAACCAACGGTTATCAGATGTTCTATTTCGCTGTAGGGGAACCCACCGAGCTGTAATGCCTGGTTTATTACCGGGCTAAAATCATCACCTTCAAGATGATTCACACCCGGCCAGCCGACAATACTGCGGGTCCAGATACGGTCATCATAAGAACCGACATGGGGGTCGATGATGCAGTTGGAGGTCATCACGATAGGGCCCGGGAAGCGGGCAAACTCAACTTGTTGGTTCTGCCAGCCGCTGCCATAGTTACCGACCAAGTGTTTGAATTTACGCAGTTCAGGGTAACCGTGTGCGGGAAGCATTTCGCCATGCGTATAGACGTTAACGCCGGTATTTTCGGTTTGCTGAAGCAGATGATAGAGATCTTTCAGGTCATGGCCGGAAATAAGAATACATTTACCCGCGACCGCTTTGACGTTGACCTGATTAGGCGTTGGGTGGCCGTAAGCGTCGGTTTCACCGGCATCAAGAATGCGCATGACGCTGAAATTCATCTGACCGATTTCCATGGAACACTCAAGCAATGCGTTCATATCCGCAGGCCAGGTGCCAAGCCACGCCATAATCTTGTGATACTGGGCATAGATAGCATTGTCATACTGACCCAGCACATGGGCGTGTTCCATATAGGCCGCGGCACCTTTCAGGCCGTACAGGCAGAGCAGGCGCAGACCCAGAATATTTTCGCCAATGGCGGCTTTATCACGGTTAGGAACAAACTCCATCGCCTGTTTTTGCAAATCGCCGAGATCGCCACTCACCAGCTGTAAATCCGCCATTGGGTGATCGACTTTGACATTGGCATCAAGCGTGAGGCAGATGGCTTTCAGCATTTCGCGTTTGGCGATGGCTTCGCGCGCGTAGCCGACGATACGTATTGAATCAAAATTGACGTTAGTCAGCGTTGAAAAGAAGGCACGTGGGGCGAAACTGTCGACATCATGATCAATAATATCGTATTCACGTGCTTTACAGGCCCAGGCGGAAAGCCCTTGTAGCGTAGCAATTAACAGATCTTGTAAGTCGGATGTCTCGGCGGTTTTACCGCACATACCTTGCGCGTATGCACAGCCGTTAGCTGCTGGCGTACGAATAGTTTGCTCACATTGCACACAAAACATAATTTCACCTATTTTTATAAGTTGTATTTGAAATACATCTTTAAGCTAGGCCTAATTTTGCAGACTGACCAGAGGATTTTGTGGCTATTTGCAGTGAGTTTGATTTAGCGCAATTTTGTGGAATGACTACTGGAGGGAACGTGATTTGGAGTCAGTTATATCCCAAGTGTGTGAGATTAATCTGGCATTGAAGTCCTGAGCCCACCAGGAGGCGGACTCAGACAAGAAAGAAAATGAGGGTCAAGGTAATCGTTGCATTTTACCGCTGAGCATAAAGGCTCCGAAGATAACCATAATGCTAACAACCGCAGATATCATATAAAAAATGCTCTGATAGCCGACTCTGTCGAACAGTTCGCCCAGGGGCATTGAGAGCAGAATTATGCCGATAGAGCTGGCGATTTGAAAACCGATTAAAAAAATTGTTGATGAAAGGCGTTTATCAAAATTTGTCACTGCATATTTAAATATTGCAATAATAAATAAAGGTACCTCTAAAGCATGGAACATTTTAACGAATGAAATAATATAAGGATCGGTGAAAATAGCCGCCAATAGTATACGTGCCAGCATGATGGTGGCACCAATCACCAGCGCTTTTTTCGGTCCGATTTTATTAACGACAAAAGGCGCTAATCCCATACATATTGCTTCTAACACGACTTGAGCCGCGTTTAAATAACCGTAAACTTGTGTACCCAGTTCCGGCGTTGAGAACAGTCCGGCGTAGAACACTGGGAACATCTGCTGGTCGTAAATAGTATAAAAAGACCAGGTGCCAATGATAAAGATGACAAATATCCAGAAGTTTTTATCTTTAATCAGCCCGAAGAAATCTTCTTTGGTCGGTTTATCTGTACGTTCAGGGATATAGCCCTGGGATTTGGTTTCATTAAAGAGAGTGTTTATAGCCAGAAAGCATAGCCCCATTACGCTTACGGCCCAGAAATTAATATGAGGATTGATGCTAAACATTATTCCGGCAACGAATGCACCTATCGCATAGCCAAGAGAACCCCATAGACGTGCGGTGCCAAATTCGAATCGAAATGAGCGGCTCATTTTTTCAATGAAGCTATCAACTAAACCACATCCTGCAAGGTAACCGAGACCAAAGAATAACGAACCGATAGTCACAACAGGGTAAAAATTATCTTTCAGATAAGGTTCGTAAAAATAAATTAAGAAAGGACCGGTGAGGACTAATGTGAATGATACCAGCCACATTATATTTTTTTTCAAGCCCAGTTTATCTTGCACAATACCGTAAATCACCATGAACAGAATACTGGTAAATTGATTTAATGAATACAGTATTCCCAGCTGTGCGCCAGTCAAACCAATAGTATTTTTTAGCCATATTGCATAAAGCGACCACCATAACGACCAAGTGATAAAAAAGAAAAATGAGTAGCCAGAGGCATAGCGATAGTAGGGGTTTTTAAAATTAATATCGATGCTTAATATTTTCATCTCAATGAAGCTCACAGGGCTATTAGTCAAACAACACTAGCAGTTTCGAATTGCATCAATAACGCAAAACCTGATGATTTTGGGATGTTAATCACGAAAGGTAACGTTAACATTGTCGATTTGTGAGTTTGATCATGATTAAAAATGCCGTTTATCGGCTGATTTTGTTAACGTTAACCTTCGGAGTGAGCTGAACTCTCAGCAGAAAGCGTACCCGGGTCGGTGTCAGGGTGAGGTTAACAAAATATCACTTCACCTGAGCACGGGTCATCTTGCATCTCCAGGATAACTAAAGCGGTATGTTCTTCCGGGGCTTGCGCGATACATTCCCCGGAGCATTGTCTCTTTATTTAATCATACTGCCATTTAGGTTTCGGGCAGCCTTCCGGGCCTGGGAATATTTGTTTTTCGTTTTCATCAAAACGTTTTTCACAACCAGAAATCAGCTTACCAGCTTTCCAGGTAGCACTGCTTTTCAGTTTTCCGGTCTGGTAATAACAGGCGCTTTCACCCTCGCGTTTAGCTCCCTGGTAATCTTTATATTCTTTACCCTCGAACTGTACTGGCGTGAAGCCCCGGGCGCGGACAATACAGCTTATCTGGCCGTCAGGGTAATAGCTGATTTGAGTGTAACTATCATCATCCCCAATACGAGTTTCTTCCTCGCGCTGCCCGCTGGGATACCAGCTATTATTCGTTTGCTGGTGGCCGAACAGATAGTCGTTATCGGTCAGAGGAGTACCATCCGGATTAAAGGTTTGTTGTTTACCGCAGCGTCCGTTTGAAGGAGGAGGGCAGGTATTACGTTCGATAATTTTGACACCATTGGCGGTAAACTCCTGCATCAACCCCACTTCACGGCCCTGGTTAAATGTAGAAATAGACTGAGGTTTCCCGTTCGGGAAATAGTAACGATTCTCGCCATCCAGCTCACCGTTAAGGTAGCCGCGATCCGCGCGCAGGGTGACACCATCGTCGTAATATTCTGTTTCGCGGCCATGCAATTTTTGCTGATGATAATGGGCCTGATAGACCATTTTCCCGCTGGCGTTATAGCGCTGATAGAGCCCTTCAGGAATATCGTCTTTATAATTGATGATATACAGAAGCTTACCATTGCCGTCGCGCCAAATCATTTCTCCCTGTTTTTTACCGTTAACCAGAGAAACTTGCTGGGTTTCACCATCAGATGTTCTTAATTTCCAGACGCCGCTGGCAATGCCTTTACTGTACGGGCCTTCGCCATTCTCGGTTATCCACATCCCTTCGCGTAAGTCATTAACGTAGTTACCTTTTTGCCACAGATGTCCTGCCCGTAATCGTTCGCTGGGGCCGTTACGCAAATTATGCTGCCAGGTATCGAATCCACTTATTCCTTGCTGTGCCCCATCCAGACCTTCACTGACCTCCCAGCGTCCCTCGCGCTGATTGTTTTCCATCAAACCGGTGGCGCTTTCTTGCAGATCACGGAAGGTCCATTGCCCTTGTTGCTGTCCCAGTACAAAGTTACCTGCACTTTGGTAGTCAGCGTTATGGGTCACCCAGGGGCCATCAGCCACACCCTGTTTATAATGCCCCCTGGAAAAGCCCGCTCCCGGTTCGTAAAGGATATAGGCCCCGTTTTCAGTGCCATTAAACTGGGAGGGGTCAGACTGCCAGCTCACGGTGGTCACCATAAAACCTGGCGATTCACCCTCTTGCTGGCGCTGGTAAGTTGCGGTGAGAAAGAGTCCGTCTTTTTCAGCAAAGGTTTTTTTATAGAAAAACAGAGAATCGGTTAGCGGAGTATTCACCGGCAATTGCTCACCGCTATCCCGATACCAGCCAATCAATTTACCTTCGGTAAAGTCGAGATTATCGACGTCAGCATTACCTGTTTTGGGATATTCCATGCTGTAATCATAGGGTGGTAATTTGCTGAGTTGCTGTTTAATGAGTGTGGCATTTAAGGTTTTATGCTGTGCGACTAATTTATCCAGTACCGGCTGTAAATGGGGTAACGGTTGATAATAGTTTTCACCCTGATAACGCCAGCCGCGTAAAGCATACTGATTATGGCTTTTACTTAATACCAGCGTGATTTGTCCGCCGCTATCAAGGTCAACATAAAAGACAGACTCGATGGTTGAGTCAGGAAAGGTGCCGAGTAATTGCGGTGTGTGATTAGCATTGGAGTCATCTTCGTCACAAAAGCAGTAATAACCCTCAACTTCACCTTTTTCCTGAATAAAAGCCAGAATAGCCGTGCTATAACGCGCCCCTGAAATTATCGGATGTGCCAGAGTTTTGCCTTGGTAAAACGGCAATCTATTCTCATCGGCTGAGGCACTAACAGGGCTGCCGCCGATCCCGATAATCAGGGATACGGCACTCATTAATGACTTGATCATTTTGCTTTTTCAGCCGCGGGAACAGACCAGACGAAATCAGCCTGTTCAGCCGTGACGTGGGTTCCTTGGGTCGAAAGCATCAACACTACGGCAGGCTTACCGTTAAGATCCTGAATATGCAGCGGTACGCCGACATCTTTAGCAGCATGGTAGCCGCCGACAAATAACAGAGCAGGCTGTGGGGCATTCAGTAATTGCTCGGCCATAAATCTGTCACGATGCTGCTGGATAGCCAGCATAGCAGTGAGCTGATCGGCAGCTATATTGCCGCCATGCATCACTGTAATGGTGTCAGATATTTTAGTCCGGACAGCGTCTTGTGAACTGTGTTCACCTGTAGGGAAGGTCGGGTTCTGATAAATCTCTGTAATTCTGGCTCGTGAAATATTGGCACTCAGCAAAGGGGCGGAGCCCTTAAGACCTGTCATCACCAGGTCGCCATACATCGGCCATGGCCAGTTTTTATTCCAGTGAATAGTTTCTTGTACCCTCGACTCGCTCAGGGATGCATCCCTTGCCAGAGATTGTCTGGCTTCATTGATAGCGGGTTGTTGATCCTCCGTAATCATTTCCAGCAATACACTACCCTGAGGACGTTTCTGTTGCAGGTTTTGCAGCAGCCACAGTTCAATCTGGTGGTGCGCGACATTGGTATGCTCTTCACCAACAATCACCATCGGGGCATCATTCAGCACCTTAAGCAGTTGTTGAGGCGTCAGCAAGGCGCCGGTCCGGGTATTTTCAATACGTGACCCTTCAGGAACCAATGGGTCGGTTGTGTTAGGCGCGGTTTGATTCTGACAAGCCGTTAACACCAGGGTGCTACATACCACGAGTAATGAGAGGATCGATTTGTTTTTTTTCATTTTAATTAACAGGGTACGTTTATTTTATAGGGTTATCCGGGATGGCATTTTTATCGCCGCTAAAAGGTAATGATAATTAATATCAGCAATCTTCGCCTTAAATTTATGTTCTTCGGATTACCTGGTAGTGGACGAGTCCGTCTGTTAATCCCTGCTGTTACCTTGATCACAGCTCTAAAGGTTACATGTAACCTTTAAAGTCATTTATTTTAAAAACAATAAGATAGCTGGATATTGCTTGCTGACTCCTGTTAGCTTGGCGAGTAAGACGCACAGAAAGTGCGCGCATACTGAGAGAAACAGCCATGAAACGAGCCGTTAATGCCCTACAAAATTTTGGAAAATCGCTCTACGGACCGGTGCTTATTTTGCCTATCGTCGGGCTATTTATTGCCTTCGGTAACGTGCTGGGTAATGGCAACTTAGCGGAGTATCTTCCGTTTCTTGGCCATCCCTTTATTCAACATACCGGACAGCTGATTGCTAAATCAGCGGTTTCACTGCTGGTTAACTTAGGCCTGGTATTTGCTGTCGGTATACCGATTGGCCTGGCGACGCGGGATAAAGGATACGCGGCTCTGATAGGGCTGGTGACCTTTGTCGTATTTATTAATGCTATGAATGTGATGCTGCAGATTCAGGGCCAGCTGTTACCCGCAGACCAGATGCGAATGGGCGGGCAGGCCATGGTGCTGGGTGTCCAGGTTCTCGAGATGGGGGTTTTCGCCGGTATTCTGACGGGTGCGCTGTCAGGCTATCTGTATAACAAGTATTCCGGCGTTCAGTTCTCTGGGGTAATGGCGATTTACTCCGGACACTGTTTTGTCGCCATTATTATGCTACCGGTCTCTATCCTGCTTGGCGTGGTAATGAGCGAAGTCTGGCCTTATGTTCAGCACGGTATTAGCTCGATGGCGCTGGCGATTAAAGACTCAGGGCCATTTGGCGTGGCGATATACGGTTTCCTTGAACGTATTCTGGTACCTACCGGGCTGCATCATCTGGTCTATACCCCTTTCCTCTACACCGAACTGGGTGGATCAAAAGAGGTTTGCGGAACCCTGTACCATGGCGCGCGTAACATCTATTTCGCCGAAATGGCCTGTCAGGATGTTAAACAGCTGAGTAGCACGGTGGTATGGGATGCGCGTGGTATCAGCAAAATGTTCGGTCTGCCTGCTGTCGCTCTCGCGATGTATGTCACAGCCAAACCAGAGCGTAAAAGCCAGGCGAAAGCCATTTTATTACCTGCGGCCCTAACCGCCATGCTGGTAGGGGTCACCGAACCCCTCGAGTTTGCTTTCCTCTTTGTTGCACCACTGCTGTTTGTCGTTCATGCGGTGCTGACGGGAATAGGCATGGTGTTGTTCTCACTGTTTGGTGTCCACGCCATCGGTGCTAACGGTTTTATCGATTTTATTCTCTATAACTTGCCGTTGGGTATCGAGAAGTCCAACTGGCCGATGTATATCCTCGTCGGTCTCATCATGTTCGCGCTTTATTTCATCACCTTCCGCCTGTTGATTTTGCAATTAAATATGAAGACGCCAGGGCGTGAGGATGACGACGCTGAGACACGTCTTTATAGCAAGCAAGAGTATCAGGCCAAGGGAAATAACCAGGATATCGGTAAATCAATTATTGCCGGGCTGGGTGGCGCGAACAATATCGATGTGGTGGATAACTGCTACACCCGGCTGCGCGTCACAGTAAAAGATGTTGCCATGATTGATGAGTCAGGACTCAAGGCAACCGGTGCCAAAGGCATTATTAAACAAGGTAATAACGTTCAGGTGGTCTACGGGCTGCATGTCAAAAAAATGCGAGAAGCAGTAGAGACGTTTCTCTGAAGGAGACAATTATGTTTACACCCCCATTTATTCTGTCTATTGCCGGTGGCGGCAGCACCTATACGCCAGGTATTGTAAAAAGTCTGATGGTCAGACTGGCAGATTTTCCACTCGCGGAAATCCGTCTCTATGATATTGATGCCGAGCGGCAGAACACCATTGCTCCGGTCGTGGAAAAAGTGATTCGCGACCATAGCCAGACGATTAAATTTACCGTCACCGATAACCCGGAAGTGGCTTTTAGCGGTGCACATTTTGTTTTTGCTCAGATGCGTGTCGGGCAGTACAAAATGCGTGAGCAGGATGAGAAAATTCCTTTACGCCACGGTGTTGTTGGCCAGGAAACCTGTGGACCAGGCGGTCTGGCTTATGGTTTACGTACCATTTTACCTATGGTCGAACTGATAGACATGGTTGACCGTTATGCAGATAAAAAAGCCTGGATTGTTAACTACTCTAATCCGGCGGCGATTGTCGCGGAAGGCGTTCGTCGCCTGCGCCCTAACGCCCGGGTACTGAATATCTGTGATATGCCGGTCGCGGCGATGCGCAATATGGGCGCAATTTTGGGCGTTGACCGGCATAAGCTGGAAGTGGAATATTTTGGACTGAATCATTTTGGCTGGTTTACCCGGGTGTTGGTGGATGGCGAAGACAGACTGCCAGAGCTGCGTCGCCATATTGCCCGTTTTGGTTTACTCACTGAAGATGCGGCGAAAACCGATCCTCAGCACTCAGATCCCTCATGGGTTAAAACCTGGCGTAACATCAAGCCGATTATGGATAACTTCCCTGAGTATTTGCCGAACCCCTATCTGCAGTATTATCTGATGCCTAATCAGATTGTCGAGCACCAGAATCCGGAGTATACCCGGGCCAATGAAGTGATGGATGGCCGGGAGAAAAAACTGTTTGCCGCAGCCGCCGAGTATAAGCGAACCGGAATTCTGTCCGATGCTTTCCATGTTGGCGTGCACGGTGAATTTATTGTTGATGTGGCCTGTTCACTGGCCTTTAACTTACGTCAGCGTCACTTAGTGATGGTGGAGAACAAAGGGGCGATTACTAACCTGCCTTACGATGCGATGGTTGAAGTACCTGCCTATATCACCAGTGAAGGACCGGAACCCGTTCGTATTGGTCAGGTGCCATTGTTCCATCAGACATTGCTCCAGCAACAGCTGGCATCTGAGCAATTGCTGGTTGAGGCGACGATTGAGGGAAGTTACGAAAAAGCACTTCAGGCCTTTACGCTGAACAGAACGGTACCGACGATGGAACACGCAAAATTAATTCTCGATGAGATGATTGAAGCGAATAGTGATTACTGGCCGGCTTTACAACAGGCCTGGCGTGATGGCGAGGCCATCAACAATTAGCGACTAAAACCCCGGACGACTTGTCGGTGTGAGAAAAAACACCGACAATCTTATTTTGACTAATACGCCCGGGGATATGCATGTCATCAGGTCATTTGAATCTTATTAATGGGCACCTAAAAACGCGCTGTGACGGGCGTTTCCTGAAACCATATTCTGGTTATCTGGTGTCAGTGATAGGGCGGGTAGACTAATGGATACTCGTCTTTCATCCCTGTTAACGCGTGATGCCAGCTTAACGCGTGCGGAATATCGCATTCTGTCCTGGTTAATGGAGCACCCTTTACGGGTGGGGCATATTACCGTCCGGGAACTGGCCGAAGTGACCTACGTTTCAACTGCCACGATTATGCGCTTAGCGCAGAAGCTCGGTTTTAGTGGCTTTAGTGAGCTTATCTGGCACTGCAAGCAACTGTTATCAGAAACACCCCTGCTGGCGGTACGAACGGATAATGTCCCGGAGCTTCCCGCGCTCTTTAAGCAGTTTGTCGCCAATTATCAGCAAACCTTCCAGTGGGCAACCGAAGAAAAACGCCATACCTTTACCCGCCTATTGCGGGAAAAAGAGAGCTTTTTTCTGTACGGAGCGGGTTTTTCCTATTTGTTTGCCGAGTACCTGACAAAAAAATTACAAGTACTTGGTAAGACCGCCTTTATTTCAGGTCCGGGTGATAGCCGTAATATCTTTTTGAGCAATGCGGCTCGTTACCAGGTTTTTATTGCCGTTTCGCGCAGCGGTGAAACGGAACAAGTGCTGGATAAAGCCAGGATTGCGCAAAACATTGGTATGACGGTGGTGGCATTTACGCGCGCTTCTGCCAATAGTCTGGCTGGCATGGCAGACCTGCATTTTGCTTTGTATGACGAAGCGGTTCATTATGCGGCGGAGGCAGCAGGCGTCACCTCCTTTGAGTCAAATCTGGTCTTACTGATGGACTTATTGTTGCTGGAGGCTACCGGCTAGCCACGACTATGCCGTATCAGCTGGCTAATCAGCAGGGTTGCTATCACGACGGCAGCCAGGTTGTAGATCATCGCTCCTGAAAAAGCATCCAGATAGCGTGTCGCTGTTGCCAGGCTGGCGTCATGGGTCAAAATAGTCATAAAGAAAATACCGGCAACAGAAACGCCAAAAGCGCCTCCCACTTGTTGCATAGTCGAAATAAACCCCGCGGCTATACCTGCATGTCTCTCTTCCACATAGCCAATAACCAGGTTCAGCATTGGTGTCATGGCGATTCCCTGACCAAAGCCCAGGATGATTAACGGCCAGATAAGCTGGATGACGTTCGATTGTGAACCGAAGTTCCAGGTCATCATCATTAATCCGCCAATACCCGCGGCATAGAGCGTGGCACCCAGGACAATAATTTTGTTACCAAAGCGAGAGACCAGTTTAGGTGCGGACAGTGAGGCAGCAATAAATCCGATACTACAAGGGGCAAATAGCATACCGGCAGCAAAGGGAGAAAGCCCGAGTCCTGACTGTAGCAGCAGGGCAAAACATAGAAACAGTGACGTCGCGGTAGAGTAAATCAGTAATACGCACAGGGAGCCGATGGAAAAGGCCGGATGGCGAAATAAGGTTAGCGAAATAATCGGCGTTCCCCCCAGAGTTGTGAGGCGGTGCTGCCAGATAAGGAAAATGGCTATCAGAGCAAGGCCGGCGATAAAGCTGTATCCCGTCCAGAGCGGCCAGCCAATATTGGGCCCTTCAAGAAGCGGCAGTAATAACAGTAATAATCCGCTGCTGACCAGCAATACTCCGGGCCAGTCGATATCTGACCCTGTCTCCGCTTTTGACTCTGGGATCGTGCGAGCGCCGATAACGGCCAGCATTCCAATCGGAATGTTGATTAAAAAAACCACCCGCCAGCCAAGCCCGAACAGATTCATTTCAACCAGTAAGCCACCAATCACTTGTCCTGCTATGGCGGCGAGTCCAAGAGTCATGCCGAGTAAACTAAAGGCTCTGCTACGCCCCTTCTCATCATAAATGACCCGTAGTGAGGCATATATTTGTGGGAACAAAAGCGCTCCTGCAGCGCCCTGACTCAAGCGGGCAGCGATGAGCATATTGGCTGAAGAAGCAATACCGCAGAGTAGAGAAGACAAGGTAAAGGCCAGCATGCCAAGGATAAACAGTCGACGTCGACCATGACGATCGCCAAGTCGGCTCCCGGCTATCAGTAATACGCCAAATGCGAGCTCATACCCGGCGATAACAAAGGCAATATCGGCGAAGCTTGCCCCGAGACTTTCCTGAATGGAAGCAATTGCAATATTGACGACAAAGAGATCAAAGATGGTGATGAATCCACCGAGTAACAGGATAAAAAGCGCCAGCGAGGAGACAGGGCGCGGAGCCATGCACTCTGCTGTACTGGTTGCAGATAACGGTGTATCAGTCATAAAAACTCCGGTGTTTTAAGAAACTTGTCGGAGTGTCGCAAATTAGTTAACCTGTTACTATATAACTAATTATACTATTACTAGAGGTGATATTCTGAGTAACCGACTGGACAGAACACATAGCGCGCTGGGTGATTTTTTACGTAGCAGGCGTGAATCTCTTTCCCCGCTGGATGTCGGGTTACCTGCCGGAAAACGGCGGCGGACTCCAGGCTTGCGTCGCGAAGAGGTCGCGGCTCTCGCAGGGGTTGGTATTACCTGGTATACCTGGCTTGAACAGGGGCGCAGTATTCGGGTATCCACGAGTTTTCTTGATAGTCTGTCCAGGGTAATGAAACTGGACGAAATTGAACGGCGCCACCTGTTTCTGCTGGCACACCAACGCCCGCCGGCGATGACTGCCCAGACAGGCTGTCAGCTATCACCGATGATCCGCCTGTTACTGGACGATTTGACCCGGCGTCCTTCCTATATTCTCAACTTGCGCTGGGATGTGCTGGGCTGGAATGCCGCCGCTGATTCTCTTTTTGGTTTCACTGAACGCCCGGAGTCGGAAAGAAATATGCTGTGGATGCTATTTTCTGATGACCAGTTAAATAGCACAATTGTTGACTGGTCGGCTCAGGCTCCTCAGGTGTTAGCGAGCTTTCGACGCGATTTTGCCCGGGCACCGGAAGATGAAGATATGATAAATCTTGTTGCTATGCTGAGCGAGATTTCGGGGGATTTTAAAACCTTGTGGAGCCAGCATGATGTTCATGGGCGCTGTGAAGGCGTGCGAATATTCAGAACGGCAGAAGAAGGTGAGGTTGCCTTTAATCATACTTCATTTATTGTTGATGAAGACAAACATCTGAGACTGGTTTTCTATGCGAGAACGATTCTGGATGAGCCTTGAAAACTTATAACGAATCATTACGTTCTACGGATTGGCTGCTTTGTTGAGGTTGCTGATTTTGCTCTTTTTTATCCTGGTGATGATACCAGGCACCAATCGAAGAGTATACGAAACGACCAAATAAAAATATGAAACTAATCAGAAGGATAATGCGCGTCATACGACTATTGAATCTGTTTCGGTTTCGCATCATTGTATCCTGTACCGCCTGAAGGGCGCTGTGAATTAGTCCATTGTTCTGGGAATATGAGTATTTAGTCACAGGGAACATCTCAGGTCAATTTTTCGCGAGCCTGGGACGCTAAATTTCCCATCAATTTTAGACCGGGAAGAACGAGACTGCCAGAGTATTCCTTTCTGGTAAAACAGGGCATATTTGGTAATACTTTAAAGTTCTTATAATCATCCTTTTCCGGTTACAATTTTCTGCCTCTTATGCGTATCAATATGACATGGATGAAAAAATGAGTCGGTGTTACTTGTGGCAGAAAATCCAGTCCGGAAGGGACTATCGCGTATGAGCATGCGTTTATTTCTTTGGTATCAACGTTCAAAAAATAACTGGTGGGCGCTGCCGCTTATCCTGCCAAGCCTCTTGCTGCCACTCGTCGCCGGTTTAAGCGCCCAGACTCTTCTTGATGGTAGCCGTGTTTTCTTGCTCTATATGCCACTGGCGCTGATGACCGCTTTTGTCATGCTGTTCGGCTGGGCAGCTTTACCGGGTATAGCGCTTGCGTTACTGATTCGTTATCTGCCCGTAAAGGGCGAGCTGATCGTTCTTATCTATACACTTCATTGCTTAGTGCCACTGAGTATTAGCTGGTTTTGTTATCATGTCTTTGTACCACGGCGTCGTGCTGTGCGTTTCGATATGCTGAATCTGGTACTGGCGCGAATGTTCTGGCTGGTCTGGGTGAATGGAACCTTATTTTTGCTGTTCTATGAAGCGGGTTTACTGCTGGGCTTGTACGACCGGGAGTTTTTAACTTTCCCTGAAATGTTGTGGACGGTTCGAACGTTAATCAACTATCAGGCTGTCTTAGTGGGCTGTCTGACCGGGTTGCCATTTTTCTATTATCTATTACGAATCATTGTTAATCCAATGTTTGTAAAGAGTTTTTGGTGCCGTATGCTGGCACAGAAACAACAAGGCGTGACGTTAGCTGAGATGCTCCTCTGGGGCGCCCTGATTGTTTTTTTTATGGTATTACTCCTGAATCCAATCGGTGAAGAGAGTACTATTTTTAATACTGATTACACCTTGATTCTGATGCTTCCCGTCATGTTATGGGGGGCCATGCGGTTTGGTTTTCTTTTTATTATCAATGTCTGGACCTTATTACTGATCCTGCTTTCATCACAATTCCATCATTACCTGTCGCCTGATATCGGCATTGAGCTGCATTTAGCGATAGTCTCATCTTGTAACGCTGTTTTTTCAGTCACAATTTATCTGGTGTCAGCAGTCACGACGCGTCAGCGTATTTTGCATAATAAAGCCAGGCGACTGGCCTATATCGATCCTGTTTTGCAGATGCCTAATCTACGGGCATTAAACCGGGATTTAGAACAGCACAGCTGGTCAGCTATTGCTTTAATTACTATCCCTGATTTGGAGTTGCTTGGACGTAATTATGGTGTGATGTTGCGTATTCAGTACAAACAGCAACTGGCTGCATTTTTACGTAAAGAGCTGATGCCAAAGGAGCTGGTTTATCACCTGTCAGGATCGAGTTTAGTGCTGCGCTTGAAACACAGTAATCAGCCCGTACAGCCGGTATTTTCCCCGAATAAAATTGAAGCACTCTATCAGCGGGCAAGGAAGTTCAGGTTTATCTGGAACGGATTGCCTCTCCAGCCACAGATAGGGCTGAGTTATTGCTATGTCCGCCATCCTGTCTCTCATCTCTATTTACTGCTGGGTGAACTGAGCACCATGGCTGAGCGTTCACTGACAACATTCCGTCCGGAAATCTTGAAAACACAAGGTTCGAGCCCGGTTCAGAATGATGTGAAGTACAAAGTCGACATGATGAATCGCCTGCAGTACTCCCTGGATAATGGCCGTTTTGTGCTGATGGCACAGTCGATAGAAGGCGTCCGGGGGGATATTTATTATGAAATTCTGCTCCGGATGCAGGGAGACAATAATGAACTGCTGCTGCCTAATAAGTTTATGCCGGTTGCTCAGGAGTTTGGCTTATCTGCCCGAATTGATCGCTGGGTTCTCAATGCCACCTTAACGTTTATGGCCATGCATCGTAAACAGCTACCCGGTTGTCGTTTTTCTATTAACCTGACACCGGTATCAGTATGCCGGGAAAATTTCCCTCAGGAAGTCAGGCGATTACTTGACCATTATCATATTGAGCCGTGGCAGATTATCTTTGAGATAACAGAATGTGATTCTCTGATTAATATGGCGCAGGCGAATGTTACCTTAAGTGCGTTGCAAAGTATGGGATGTCGCATAGCGATTGATGATTTTGGAACCGGCTACGGAAGTTATAGCAGTCTGAAAGAGCTGAATGCCGACATTTTGAAAATAGACGGCAACTTTATCCGTAACATTCTCAGCAGCAGTCTTGATTATCAGGTTGTCAGTTCTATCTGTCAGCTGGCACGGATCAAGAAAATGCAGATTATCGCGGAATGTGTAGAGACAGAAGCCATCAAAGATGCGGTGATTATTTTGGGCGTTGATTATATTCAGGGCCATCAGGTCAGTTACCCTCAGCCGCTGGATAGCCTGCTAAATAACAAAGGCCCATCACACTGAATCAGAGCGATGGGCCTGGAAAGGCCTGTTGATCATGGAGCGGTTTTCAGAAATCGAGAATGTGAGGCGCTTCTTCAATACTGAGTTTCCAGTCAAGGACGGTTTCCCAGTACTGCTGTTCTCTTTCCAGATCTAACTGAACCAGTGCATTCTGGCTAAACCAGTCATGAGGAAAACGCAGCGTCCAGTGGTTTTCATCAGTGACAAGTGTCAGTGTCGGCGGGGTCGTCGTCGACTGGCGCTGGTTATTCAGTAAGACTGCCAGACGCAGGATCTGAATCAATGGCAGGAAGTATTTTTTTCTGAACAGGGTAAAGCGTGGGAAATCATCCAGTCTGACGACTCGGCGATGATAACGCACCATAGTAGCCATCAGTAACTGCTGTTCCTGGGTGAAGCCCGGCAGATTACTGTTTTGCAAAATATAGGCTGAGTGACGATGTAATCCGCTGTGATTAATGCTCAGCCCGACTTCATGCAGCATAGCCGCCCATTTCAGCAGCGCGGTCAGCTGCAGGTTGGCAAGTTTCGGATTTTGCACTTCCCATTGCTGATGAAGATTTTCAACCGTTTCCAGCACGCGTCTGGCCTGGTCGCTATCGATATGGTATTGCCCAGCCAGGCTCTGCGCCGTACGAATGCGCACGTCCTGATGACGGAAGCGTCCCTCCATTTCGTAGAGTACACCTTCACGCAGCGCACCGTCAGAAAGGCGGAGTTCACGAATCGCCAGAGAATCAAAAACGCCACAGAGAATCGCCAGTCCGGAGATAAATACCGACTTACGCTCTTCAGAAAGACCTGGCAGGCTTAACGCGGAAACGTTCTTAAACTTCAGAACTTCACGTTGCAACATTTCCAGACGTTCTATGGTGATCATGCCATCTTTTTCACCCATTTCGACCAAAATCTCATGGGCAGTTTTGATGGTGCCAGAAGCGCCAAGAGCAACTTTCCAGCCTTTCAGGCGGAACTGCCAGGCAAGATTCTCCAGCTTCTGTACTGCCGTCATTCGTGCGCGTTTAAAACTGGCTTCGGTAATATTGCCATCAGGAAAGAATTGTCGGGCAAAACTGACACAGCCCATACGACGACTTTCAACTAACAGGGGCTCAAAATCTTCCCCTATGACCAGTTCAGTGGAGCCACCACCAATATCAATTACCAGCTTACGCCCACGCTCGGGTTGAGTATGTTCAACCCCCATAAAGATAAGCCGGGCTTCTTCATTTCCGGATATTATCTCTATTGGGTAGGGAATAACCTGTGCAGCACGCTGCAAAAATTCGTCAGCATTGCTGGCTTCACGCAGCGAGTGCGTTCCAACAATACAGACATTATCAGCATTAAATCCTTGCAGGCGCTCAGCAAAAAGCGCCAGACACGAAAGCCCACGCTCCATGGCCTCTTCATTTAATCGGCCATCCGGGCCCAGACCATCGGCCAGATGTACTCGTTGTTTGAGGCGACCAATAATTTGCATCGCTCCATCAACCACACGGGCAATCACCATATGGAAACTATTGGAACCTAGATCAACCGCAGCAAATTCCTGCGGTCGGGGAGTTGGGTTTGATAGCGGCATAGTACGTTATTCAGGTTGTTCCAGAGATTTAAGGTAATCGTAAATCGCTAATTGAGAACGTACTTTACGGCGGTTGCCGCGCGGTACATAGCGATTACTCAGTTCTTTATCAACGATGCGTGCTTTCACCGTATCACTAAACAGAATATCCATGATATCCAGCATCTGCTTTTTCAGTCGTGGATCGAGGACCGGAACAGCAACCTCTATACGATAGTCAATATTACGCGTCATCCAGTCAGCAGAAGAAAGGAAGACGTTTTTATCGCCACCGTTTTCAAAGATATAGACTCGGTCATGTTCGAGGAAACGGTCAACAATACTAATAACACTGATATTATCACTGACACCGCTCAGCTCAGGAATTAATGAGCACATTCCTCGGATCAGGAGGTTAATCTTCACTCCTGCAGTTGATGCTGCATACAGTCTGTCTACCAGGCCGTTATCGACCAGATTATTGAGTTTAAGCGTAATTCCGGCTGGTTGTCCATTCTGCGCATTGGTAATTTCGCGATCAATCATATCATAGAGAAGACGACGTGAATTTTGCGGCGAAACAAGCAAATGGTCAAAGGTTACCGGGCGATAAGGATTTTCTATGAAGTTGAATACTCGACGAACTTCGTTGGTAATACGTGAATCTGCGGTGAGTAACGAATAGTCGGTATAAATTCGCGCTGTTTTTTCGTTAAAGTTACCGGTACCGATGTGCGCGTAGCGTACAATCTCGTCACCTTCCATACGCGAAATAAGAAACAGCTTGGCATGAATCTTCAGACCTGGAGCGGAGAAGATAACGTGTACCCCGGCTTCTGTCAGGCGTTTGGCCCAGTGAATATTCGCCGCTTCGTCAAAGCGTGCCTGTAACTCTACCACTACCGTAACTTTTTTCCCGTTATGGGCGGCGTGGATAATGGACTCGATAATGCGTGAGTCTTTTGCTACCCGGTAGATGTTAATTTTAATCGCTAACACGCTAGGATCGAAAGAGGCCTGGCGTAGTAGTTCCAGTACGTGTTCAAACGTATGGTAGGGGTAGTAAAGCAATACATCACGCTCCCGAATAGCATCAAAGCCATTACGGAAATGATCGAACCAAGTATGACGTAGCCGTGGTAACGGTTTGTTTACCAGATTAGCCTTGCCCACATTCGGGAAACCAATGAAATCTTTAAAATTATGATAACGACCACCAGGGATGATGGAATCATAATTTGAGATGGTCAGTTTTTCGCACAGTAGTTCAACCAGAGCTTTTGGCATATCACGCTGATAAACAAAACGCACCGGTTCAGCAGTTAAACGCTGCTTCAGACTTGAAGACATCAGCTCCAGCAGACTGGATTCCATTTCGGTCACCAAGTCGTATTCAGCATCACGGGTCATTTTCATTGAATACGCATTCAGCGAATCATAATCAAAGAACCCTTTAAAGATATCATCAAGGCAGTAACGTAAAATGTTATCAAGCAAAATCATTGGCTTGCGACGGCGTGGGGCTTCCGGCGGCAAGTTAACAAAACGCGGAACTTTATCTGACGGAATTTCGAGTAAAGCGTAACGAATATCTTCGCCGTGCATAATTTCAACGGCCAGATAGGTGTAGTCATCTTTCAGAAACTGCACCAAGTCAGTGTCACGATTGATCAGAATAGGGGTGATATAAGGACGTAATTGATGTTTGAAGAAGCTGCGTAACCATGATTGCTGGTTGAGCGATAACTGACGTTCATTGATCAGGAAAATCTGGTTACGCGCCATTTCCAGCAACAGATCGTTATACAGGCCGTCAAACTCCTGGTCAGCTTTAAGTACGCGAGCCTGAATTTTATTCAGCAAATGGCGTTGATTAGACGACAATCCTTGCTCTTCACTAATCAATATCCGTCGTTTTAACTCAGCAAATCGTACTTTGTAGAACTCATCGAGGTTATTGGAATAGATGCCGAGAAAGCGCATTCGTTCGATAAGCGGATTGGTTTTATCTGCCGCTTCCTGCAGAACACGTTCGTTAAAGGTTAACCAACTCAGCTCTTTTTCGATATACAACTTATCCTGACCCATTAGTCCTCACATTCTCTTACGTAGAGACGACAATATTGTCATCGTCACGTTACTTATTATGGCGAGCTTTCAAAAAAAATGTCCAACTTCATTAATTAAAGTATCTGACAGAATTATGACAGTAAGATGAGAAAAAAGTAAAAAAATGAATTTTTTTAATAGATTGAAAGCTTTGGTGAGTAAGAGGGAGGGGGGCAACAGTGAAAATAAATTTATTAGTTAGCAATACTGGGTAGCCGAGATTTTTAACCCCCGGCAAGGGGGGTTAAAAAGAGAACAGACGCATCAGTCGGCAGCGTGACCTTGCGGTGGAAGACGCACATTATCGAGCCATGCGGCGTTATCCCGCATCGCTAAGCGACCATCGACAAACCAGCTAACCACTAAGGGATAAATCGCGTGCTCCTGATGCTGAACGCGGGCAAAAATGTCGCTTTCTTCATCTTCAGGAAATACCGGGATTTTAGCCTGCAGAATAATCGGCCCGCCATCCAGCTCCTCAGTGACAAAATGCACTGAAGTGCCGTGTTCCTGGTCGCCATTCTCTAGTACCTGTTGATGGGTATGCAGCCCGGGATATTTCGGTAACAAGGACGGATGAATATTTAACAGCCGTCCACTGTAGTGCGTAACAAAAACCGGGCTCAAAATACGCATATATCCTGCCAGAACCACGAGGTCAGGATCCCAGGCGTCAATTTCAGTGATGAGCTGATTATCAAATGCTTCACGGGTTGCGTAGTCACGAGGCTGTAATGAAAAAGCCGGGATACCGGCATCACGCGCTCGCTCAAGACCAAAAACATCGGCCTTATTACTGAACACCGCGCGAATGGTGCCGTTAATCTTCTGTTGCTCACAGGCGTCAATAATTGCCTGTAGATTAGATCCACTACCGGATACCAGCACCACAATATTTTTCATTACTCAATAACCACACGTTCTTCGCTACTTGATGCCTTGATGATACCGATTTTCCAGGCTTTTTCACCTTTAGCAGTCATCAGCTCAACCGCTTTATCAGCTTCTGTTGCTGGTAGCGCGATAATCATTCCGACACCGCAGTTAAAGGTACGGTACATTTCGTGACGGCTGATATTACCCGCCTGCTGCAGCCAACCAAAGACTGCAGGCCACTGCCAGGAAGACTCACTGATAACGGCCTGGGTGTTGTCTGGCAGTACGCGAGGAATATTTTCCCAGAAACCACCGCCAGTCAGGTGAGCAATAGCGTGAACATCAACCTGCGTAATCAGTTCAAGAATATTTTTAACGTAAATGCGGGTCGGCTCCAGCAGATGGTCCGCCAGTGGCTTGCCTTCCAGATCTGTGGTCAGCGGGTCTGCGCCACTTACTTCCAGCACTTTACGTACTAATGAGTAACCGTTGGAGTGCGGACCGCTGGAACCGAGGGCAATCAGTACATCGCCATCGGCAACTTTAGAACCGTCAATAATTTCTGATTTTTCAACCACGCCGACGCAGAAACCAGCGACATCGTAGTCTTCGCCGTGGTACATGCCTGGCATTTCAGCGGTTTCACCGCCGACCAGCGCGCAGCCTGATTGCAGACAGCCTTCAGCGATACCGGTAATAACGCTAGAGGCCGTATCGACATCCAGCTTGCCGGTGGCGTAGTAGTCGAGGAAGAACAGCGGCTCTGCACCCTGAACCACGAGGTCGTTGACACACATGGCAACCAGGTCAATACCAATCGCATCGTGACGTTTTAAGTCCATTGCCAGACGCAGTTTAGTGCCGACGCCGTCGGTGCCTGAAACCAGAATGGGTTCACGGTATTTCTGTGGCAGTGCACATAGCGCACCAAAACCGCCCAAACCCCCCATCACTTCAGGACGGCGTGTTTTTTTAACCACGCCTTTAATTCTGTCGACCAGAGCGTTACCAGCATCAATATCTACACCGGCATCTTTATAGCTGAGAGAGGTTTTATCGGTCACTGCGCGTTCCCCGTGGGTGGTATGAAATGAAAACGCGGCAATTCTAACAGTGGAAGCAAACGTTTGCGAGCCTCTTATTGATGGCTGGTGTATTATTGTTCAATCTCGACTATTCTGAATGATTAACCAGAACCTGATGCAATACATGTAGCACAACCGTCAAAAAGCGGTATAATCCGGCGATTTTTTTTATGCCAGACTATCTCGGGGAGAAAGAGTATGAAGATCGTGGAAGTGAAACACCCACTCGTCAAACATAAGTTAGGCCTGATGCGTGAGAATGACATCAGTACTAAGCGCTTTCGTGAACTCGCCTCAGAAGTCGGCAGTTTGCTGACTTATGAAGCTACTGCGGATTTACTAACAGAAACCGTGACTATTGACGGTTGGAACGGTCCGGTTGAGATAGAACAGATCAAGGGTAAGAAAATTACCGTTGTGCCTATTCTGCGTGCTGGTCTTGGCATGATGGAAGGCGTGCTGGAAAATGTCCCAAGTGCACGTATCAGCGTTGTCGGCATTTACCGTGATGAAGAAACGCTCAAGCCTGTTCCTTACTTCCAGAAGCTGGTTTCTAATATAGAAGAGCGTATGGCATTGGTCGTTGACCCGATGCTCGCTACCGGTGGCTCAATGATAGCCACTATTGATCTGTTGAAAAAAGCAGGTTGCGTCAGTATCAAGGTCCTGGTGCTGGTTGCCGCACCGGAAGGTATTGAAGCGCTGGAGAAAGCGCATCCGGATGTTGAGCTCTATACCGCATCGATTGACCAAGGGTTAAACGAACACGGATACATCATCCCTGGCCTCGGTGACGCAGGCGATAAGATATTTGGTACCAAGTAATTCAATAAGCCGACTGAGAAGTCGGCTTTTTTTTGATTTTTATAACAACAATACACGTCATAATAATACTTAGAGGAAAGCATCATGGCCCGCCGCGCTATCGGGGTAAGTGAAAGACCACCATTATTGCAAACGATTCCGTTGAGTCTTCAGCATCTGTTTGCGATGTTTGGGGCAACCGTTCTGGTTCCCATTCTGTTTCAGATAAACCCAGCTACAGTTCTGCTGTTTAACGGTATTGGTACTCTGCTGTACTTATTTATTTGTAAGGGCAAAATACCCGCTTATCTGGGGTCGAGCTTTGCCTTTATTTCCCCGGTACTGTTACTGCTACCACTCGGATATGAAGTCGCTCTTGGCGGCTTTATTATGTGTGGGGTATTGTTTTGTCTGGTGTCGCTTATCGTTAAAGTTGCCGGTACCGGCTGGCTGACCGTGATGTTCCCACCTGCGGCAATGGGCGCTATTGTTGCTGTTATCGGCCTGGAACTGGCAGGCGTCGCGGCAAATATGGCGGGATTATTACCCGCTGATGGTGTCGCCCCTGATGGCACGACCATTTTTATCTCGCTGGTAACCCTTAGCGTTACGGTATTAGGGTCGGTATTATTCCGTGGCTTTATGGCTATTATTCCGATTCTTATCGGAGTCCTGGTCGGCTACGCGCTCTCTTTTGGGATGGGCATAGTTGATACCACGGCAATCCGTGACGCTCACTGGTTTGCTCTTCCAACCTTCTATACGCCACGCTTTGAATGGTTTGCTGTTTTCACTATTTTACCCGCCGCCCTGGTGGTTATTGCTGAGCACGTCGGGCATCTGGTCGTCACGGCGAATATCGTTAAAAAGGACTTACTCCATAACCCTGGCCTGCATCGCTCTATGTTTGCCAACGGCATTTCAACCGTGTTCTCCGGGTTCTTTGGTTCAACGCCGAACACCACTTATGGTGAAAATATTGGTGTCATGGCCATCACGCGCGTTTACTCAACCTGGGTTATCGGCGGTGCGGCGATTTTCGCTATCCTGCTTTCCTGTATTGGTAAACTGGCAGCAGCGATTCAGGTTATCCCGGTTCCAGTGATGGGAGGCGTTTCGCTCTTGTTGTATGGAGTAATAGGCGCTTCGGGTATCCGGGTTTTAATTGAGTCTAAAGTTGATTTCAGTAAGGCCAAAAACCTGATCCTGACTTCAATTATCCTGATTATTGGGGTCAGTGGCGCTAAAATACACATTGGCGCAGCAGAGCTGAAAGGCATGGCGCTGGCAACAATTGTTGGGGTTATTCTTAGCTTACTGTTCCACGTAATTAGTCTGGTTATTCCGGAAGAAGAAGTGCTCGATGCGCATGATGTCGACTAATACGTTGCTCTGACACTGAATGATGATAAAGGCTCGTAAACTTACGAGCCTTTATACGTAAACCGAACGGTAAAATCAGATGATTGCCCTGAACTTTCCCTTCCTCGAATAAAGCGCTGACATTTTTTCTTCAGCAGTAGAATCTACCTCATATTGTGTTACGTGCTTCGAAAACGCCTGGATTCTGTGGTAGACTGTTGCGGATTTTCTGCCGATTATGGTTGAGGTAATTCTGAATACGCCAGCGCAGCTTTCGCTGCCACTTTATTTGCCTGATGACGAAACCTTTGCCAGTTTCTGGCCGGGTGATAATCCTTCTTTATTAGCCGCGCTTCATGCGGTGCTTCGTCAGGAGCACAGCGGGTATATCTATTTTTGGTCGCGGGAAGGGGCAGGTCGTAGTCATTTATTACACGCTGCTTGTGCAGAACTCTCTCAGCGGGGTGATGCAGTAGGCTATGTTCCGCTGGATAAGCGCACCTGGTTTGTACCTGAAGTGCTTGATGGTATGGAACAGCTTTCGCTGGTGTGCATCGACAATATCGAATGTATTGCCGGAGATGACCTGTGGGAAATGGCTATTTTTAATCTCTATAATCGTATTCTGGAGTCCGGTAAAACCCGGCTACTGATAACCGGTGACAGGCCACCTCGCCAGCTTAATCTGCAGCTACCCGATCTTGCTTCCCGTCTGGACTGGGGGCAAATCTACAAATTACTGCCTTTGTCGGACAACGATAAACTTCAGGCACTTCAGTCCAGAGCCAAACTGCGTGGATTTGAGTTACCCGAAGATGTTGGCCGTTTTCTGCTTAAACGGTTAGACCGGGAAATGCGTACCCTGTTTACTACGCTCAATCAGCTCGATCATGCATCGATCACCGCCCAGCGAAAACTCACTATTCCTTTTGTGAAAGATATTCTCGGACTCTGATCCTCCCCATCGTTTTGCGACAGGGAGCGACCTGATTACAAGGTGCGTAATCTCTCTGCTGCTGCGTCCAGCGTGGCTTCCTGCTTGGCAAAACATAAGCGAATCAGTTTATGGGGAAATTCGCCCTCACAAAAAACTGACAGAGGGATAGCCGCAACGCCGACTTCTTTGGTCAGCCACTGGCAAAAGCTCACATCATCCTTATCAGAAATGGCACTGTAATCCGCTAACAGGAAGTAGGTTCCTTCGCATGGCAGAAGCTTTAAACGGCTATCAGCCAGTGCGTTGATAAAACGATCCCGGCGGGCACGGTAAAACTCCGGCAATTCAAGGTAATGCTCCGGGTGTTCGCGTAGCATATCGGCGATAGCTAACTGAGCCGGAGTATTGACGGAAAACGTCAGATACTGGTGTACTTTACGCAGCTCTGCACTCAGTGCAACAGGGGCCACGCAGTAACCTACTTTCCAGCCCGTCATATGGAAGGTTTTACCGAAAGATGACACGGCAATAGCCCGTTCGCGCAGTTCAGGATGGGCGAGCACACTGGCATGTCCCTCGTCATCAAAACAGATATGTTCGTAGACTTCGTCACTCAGCACATAAATCTCTTGCCCAGCAATCGCCTGCCATAAAGCGGCAAAATCACTTTTCTGCCAGACGGTAGCGGAAGGATTATGAGGCGTATTGATAATCACCAGACGAGTGCGCGGGCTCAGCAGTTCGCTAAATGCCTGCCAGTCGACGCGAAAATGGGGCGGACTCAGGGTTATGCGTTTCATAATCCCGCCCGATAATGCGACTGCCGGAGCATAGCTGTCATAACTTGGATCGAAACAAATAACCTCATCACCAGGACGAACCAATGCGGTAATGGCTGCATAGAGTGCTTCTGTGGCACCTGCGGTCACGGTGACTTCACTATTCGCATCAGGCAGATAACCATAGAGTGCTGCCGTTTTTTCTGCAATCGCTTCGCGCAACGGTTGCACGCCCGTCATCGGAGCATACTGGTTGGCTCCCTGACTGACATGCCAGGCCAGGCGTTGCTGCAGAAACTCAGGGCCATCAAAATCAGGAAAACCCTGGGAAAGGTTAATCGCCTGATACTGCTGCGCCAGCATACTCATTTGGGTAAAAATAGTGGTTCCGAGCGCCGGTAATTTACTTTCAGGCGCGAAAGATGAATGACTCATGATGTGAAGACCTTACAGGGAGTTCATAGATATCTGGATGTTAGCAAAACTATAACATGATGTTATCTGGCATTTCGCCAGAAAGCTGTCGGGAGGGGTGTTTGCTCAGGTTTAGGATGTGCAATTTATTGATAGTGAAGGCGTCACTCTTGCTGCTCTGGCAACCAAGTACGATTAAATGTCTGTTAAAGAAACAAGACTTTCTGTCGGGCTTTTGATAAAACAAGGTAAAAAGTTAATGTAGCCTGCTGGAGACACTATGATTCGCGCGATTGTTACGGATATTGAAGGCACCACCACGGATATTCGCTTTGTTCACAATGTATTATTTCCCTATGCCCGTGAAAGACTGGCCGATTTTGTCCGTGAGAATCAGAACGATATCCAGGATATTTTAGATAACTTACGTGCTGAAATCGGCGAACCGCAGGCGGATATTGAACGGCTGATTGAAGTGTTGTTTGGATTTATGGACGAAGATCGTAAATCGACCTCACTGAAGGCATTGCAGGGCTTTATCTGGCGTCAGGGTTATGAGAAGGGTGACTTTACCGGTCATCTCTATGCTGATGTGCTGCCTGCACTCAAGAGCTGGAAACAGCAGGGCGTTGGGTTATACATCTACTCTTCAGGTTCTGTTGCATCGCAAAAATTGTTAGTCGGCTACAGCGACGCGGGTGATATCACTGATTTATTCAGCGGTTATTTTGATACCCATGTTGGTGCCAAGCGCGAAGTGCAGTCATATCGTAATATTGCTGAACAAATCGGCCTGCCGCCAGAGTCGCTGCTGTTCCTGTCTGATATTTATCAGGAACTGGATGCCGCGGAAGAGGCCGGCTGGCATACTTTGCAGCTAGTCCGTGGGGAGCCTGATGACGTCAGCCATCATCAGCAAGTAAAAGGTTTTGATAACATCAATCTGGAGTCGATTTCTTCATGAGTGCATTAACCATTTTTACCGATACTGAAGCCAATGAGCCTGTCTGGCACAGTACTGATGCTGAGGCTATTCGTGAGCAACTGAATGCCAAAGAAGTGCGTTTTGAACGCTGGGAGGCCAATCAGGATTTAGGTCAGGATCCTGCTCCCCAAACAGTGATTCAGGCTTATCAGCATGCGATTGATAAGCTGGTGGAAGAAAAAGGCTATCAGAGCTGGGATGTGATCAGCATGCGCGCTGACAACCCGCAAAAAGATGTCTTCCGCACCAAGTTCCTGGCTGAACATACCCACGGCGAAGATGAAGTCCGTTTCTTTGTGGAAGGTGCCGGGCTGTTTTGTCTGCATCTTGATGGCAAGGTCTACCAGATACTGTGCGAAAAGAACGATCTGATCTCTGTTCCGGCGGGGACACCGCACTGGTTTGATATGGGCTCAGAGCCAAACTTTACCGCTATTCGTATCTTTGATAACCCGGAAGGCTGGATTGCTAACTTTACTGGTGATGCGATTTCGGATGCCTATCCGAAGCTGCCATAGCTGCAGGGTTAAGTGTTAAAAAATGGCCGCAACACCCGATGTTGCGGCCATTTTTTTAGGTTGCTAAACGACGCTTCTGTCGCTGCCAGCGTAACAGGTCAATTAAGACAAATATCAGCAGGCTGACCCCCATGACTGGCAGGCAGAATCCCAGTACCAGCGGAATTAACAGTGACAGGAACTTTAAGCCAGGAGACAGTTTTATCCAGGCTTGAATAAGGGTGCTGACTGCTTGCGGGCCGGGTGCCGCCGGGCGGCGTAGCCACCACATTCTATACCCCAGGACTATCATCAGGCAGACGCCGAGACCAAAAGCGATGAGCAGAATTTGGTTAGGCAGGCCAAACAGTAACCCCATATGAAAATCGATACCCCAGCGAGTCAGTTTCGCCGCCAGCGGATATTGCTCAAAAGAGACCTTATCGACAATCTGCATATTGTGCGGGTCGATTGAAACCACATCCACCTGTGAAGGCCAGTGTGCTTCTCTTTCGCTGACGGTCCAGGCATGATTCGCGGTTTTAGGTGCACGGATCTCAACATTGTTTGCACCGACGCCAGCCAGTCTTGCGGCGGCCAGCACATCTCCCCAGAGCGCGTTATCGGCATTCTTTGGCGCACTCTGGCTGACCGGCATTTGGTGTTCCGCATGGGGGTCATGTGCCTGATGATGGTGTGCTGCGGGTGTCTCCAGAGTGGTACGAACCTGGGGTGTCAGCCAGTTAAATGCTGCACGCATGCTGTCGATATTACCCCCGGCCCACTGAGACCAGGTCAGACCGGTGGCGGAGAACAGCAGCAAGCCTGCCAGTAAAAAGAGCCCCAGCGAAATATGAATACGACGACTGACAGCCAGAGCGCCTTTAGGCTTACGTCGCTGACGCTTAGGGCGGCTTGACCACCAGAGTAACACTCCTCCCAGCCCGGCAACCCACATCCAGGAGGCGGCAAGCTCGCTGTAATTCCGGCCAAAATCACCCAGTAGCAGGCCCCGATGGATTTGGTCTATCCACATCCTCAGAGGCAGAGAACCACTGCTGCCGTAAACGGTATGGGAACCCTGGATCTGCAAGGTATAGGGATCGACAAATACAGCCCTGGATTCAGATGCGCCAAGGTTTGCATCGACGAACTGAACTCTTGTGGTATCACCAGAGCCGGGAGCCGGACGCACTGCATAAATGGTTTCATCCTGGCCCGCATAGAGTCTGGCCGCATTGATTTGCTGTGCCAGTGATTTTGGTTCGCCCGTCGGCTGAACCCTTAGCTCATGTGCATAAAGTATTTTTTCAATCTGTATGCTGGAGACATAGAGCGCCCCGGTCAGCGCAGCGATAAAAATAAACGGACCGACAAACAGTCCAATATAAAAATGAAGTCGACGGAGAAACTCCTGCGTAGCGGCACGCGTATTCCGTTGAGTGATATTTTTTTCAGACATGGGTTATCCTGTGCAAAGCACATATATTTCGAATGTCGCAATAGCTTCCTGAATTAATCAGAAATTAATTTTAATATGAAAGAAATATCAGATAACCGGCGGGGCACGTGGCTGTGCACTACTTACGAAATAAGTGAGGGGAAAGAGACAATATATAATTAACGGCGGTGCACGGGAAGAAACCAGCAACAGCCAGATAAGCGGTGCGAAGAGCCAGAAAATCAGCGGACAATGGATCAGTAACTCACAATACCCGCAGGCAAAGTCACCCGCCATACTGCTACTACCCATCATATGATGGCCGCCGCTCTCACCGTGGTGTGCGTGATGCTCGGAGGAGGGTATTGTGTGGGTGTTATGGTTATGGTCTGCGGGCATCTCATGTGCCACAGTACCCTGCATCTGGTGAGTTTCAGGAACGGCATCCTGCCATTGAACCAGGTTTTTCGATACCTCTGGGGCAAGGAACAGCATCAGTATTGCCAGGATAGCAATAACTGCGGGTGTACTACGCTGCGACAGGCTGTACAGTGAGACCAAACTAAAAACCCAAAAAATAAATTAACTGTTGGCTATGTTAACGAATGTTTTTGGAAATATAAAATATTCTTGTCGTAAATCAGATCTTCATCTTCATTATTATGATAATGAATTAACGTTAGCCATAAATATAACAATTCGTTAATAATAATTAAACAAATCGTATTCTTCTGGTGCAGAGCGTAAATATAAGAACAGCCGTCAGGCTGTTCTTATGCGCAGAGGAGTGAATTTAACCCGCCTGATAATCTTTTTTTGGATTTTTATCTTTCTGGGCGAGTTTGTCGGCTTTGCATGTTTGAAGTTCATCCCATGCCTTCTTGCCTTTAGCGGTTGTCAGTAACTCAGCTTTAACGTCAGGCAGCGGTATGAAGTCGTAATCATCACTATTTATATTCATTTCAGCATCCTTGCGATTATGTTTGATTGGGTATTCCATTGAGTGAAAAGTAATCACAAATGATTACTTTTCACGGTTACTTAGCTGATAAAACCGATCATTCAGGCTGGAATATGCCCGCCCTGACTTGTTCAGGCGTGACGACACCGGTATCCAGCACCCAGCCACTGATAAGTTCAGCAGGGGTGACATCAAAGGCCGGGTTATAGACCTGAGCATTGGCAGGGGCCCACTGTACTGCGCCGAAGCTTCCGGCAACGCCGCTGACTTCCCGGGCCGGACGCTGTTCAATCGGAATGGCTTCACCTGACGGGCAATAGCTATCCAGCGTGGTATTGGGTGCTGCAACATAAAATGGGATCTGGTGGTAATGTGCCAGTACGGCCAGACTATAGGTACCAATTTTATTGGCTACGTCACCATTTGCAGCGATACGGTCTGCGCCGACCCAAATCGCATCCACCTGTTTTTTAGCCATCAGGCTGGCGGCCATTGAGTCACAAATTAATTGATAAGGGATCCCGAGTTCACCCAGTTCCCAGGCGGTTAATCTGCCACCTTGTAATAAGGGTCGCGTTTCATCTACCCAAACACTTTCAACCTTACCCTGGGAAAAAGCACGCTGGATAACGCCCAGTGCCGTTCCGACTCCCGCCGTTGCCAGCCCACCGGTATTACAGTGCGTCAGCAAGCGACTGCCCGGTTTAACCAGGGCTGCACCGGCATCAGCAATGTTGTTACAAAGCCGCTTATCTTCTTCCACCAGACGTAATGCTTCTTTGCTCAGCGCGCTGACAAAATCGGGCTGTGCCAGCACCTGTTTCATCTGGTCGAGATTATTCATCAGATTAACGGCGGTCGGTCTTGATGCTCGCAGGATTTCTAGTGCGCTTGCCAGCTGTTCCCGTGACTGTCCGTTTTCGGCAAGTAATGCCAGTAACAGACTGGCAGAAAGGCCAATCAGAGGCGCGCCACGAACGCTCAGGCTATGAATATGCGCGACCAGTTGTTCAACGGTATGAGCGGCCAGCCAGTTTTGTTGCTGGGGGAGGGCTTGCTGGCAGAGGATCCACAGTTGATTCTGTTTAACCTCAAGACTGGTGGTTTTTAAATTTTGCATTGATGTGGATTCCATATTGCGTTACTGCGGCATATTGTGCCAACATGCCTTCCAGATGTATAGACGTCTATACCCGTTAAATAACAGATGCGTTCGCTTGCCGCCAGCAACACCCAGGCAACTTGAAGTATTACGGGTATAAAGCACAGATGACTTTATTTATAAGAGGTTGCTCAATGTCCCAATATCGCACGTTTACTGCTGCAGATGCAGTAGCTTATGCCCAGGAGTTTGGCGGGCTGGATAATCCAGAGAGTCTGGTGGACGCGCAAGAAGTGGGGGATGGTAATCTTAATCTGGTGTTTAAAATTTTTGATACCCAGGGTGTCAGCCAGATTATTGTTAAGCAGGCGCTGCCATATGTACGTTGCGTAGGAGAGTCCTGGCCCCTGACCCTGGATCGTGCCCGTCTGGAAGCTGAAACGCTGGTTGAGCACTATAAACACAGCC
Organism: Klebsiella sp. BIGb0407; assembly: GCF_024807845.1. Taxonomy (GTDB): domain Bacteria; phylum Pseudomonadota; class Gammaproteobacteria; order Enterobacterales; family Enterobacteriaceae; genus JGM124. The sequence continues at coordinate 488,834 of NZ_JANUEQ010000003.1, read as the reverse complement.
CGCAGCATACGGTTAATATTCTGCATTATGATGCTGCCCTTGCGGTGATGGTGATGGAAGATCTGTCCGATCACCGAATCTGGCGCGGCGAACTGATCGGCGGTAAAGGCTATCCTCAGGCTACCGGTCAGTTGGGTGAGTATCTGGCACAAACCCTGTTCCACACCTCCGATTTCTGGCTGCATCCACATGCTAAAAAAGCGCTGGTGGCCCGCTTTATTAATCCGGAAATGTGTGAGATTACCGAAGACCTGTTCTTTAATGATCCCTACCAGCAGCATGAGCGTAATAACTATCCTGCTGCCCTGGAACAACAGGTTTCAGCCTTACGCACAGATAGCGCGTTAAAACTGGCCGTAGCCCAACTGAAACACCGTTTTCTGACCCAGGCAGAGGCACTGTTACACGGGGATATCCATAGCGGATCTATTTTTGTCGCCGAGGGCAGTCTGAAAGTGATTGATGCTGAATTTGGCTATGTCGGGCCGGTAGGTTTTGATTTGGGTACCGCGATTGGTAATTTGTTATTGAACTACTGTGCTTTACCCGGTCATTTTGGCCCGCGTGATGCGGCCAGTTACCGCGAGCAGCGTTTAGACGATATTCGCGTGCTGTGGTCTACCTTTACAGACCGTTTTATCACCCTGGCACACAACAGTACCCGTGACAGTGCGCTGGCGACACCGGGCTATGTTGAACTGTTCTTAGAGAAAGTCTGGACTGACGCGGTTGGTTTTTGCGGTACAGAGCTGATTCGTCGCAGTGTTGGCTTATCGCATGTGGCCGATCTGGAAACAATTCAGGATGAAGAGATGCGCCTGGCCTGTGTCAGCTCAGCGATAGAATTAGGTCGTTTTTTGATTTTGATTGCCGGACAGATAAATTCTGTGGACGAATTTATTGCCCGGGTTCGTCAGAAAAGCTAAGACAAGGGGCCTTCTCTGAGAGAGGGCCCTGCCTGTTAACCCAGATACTCAATAATCGACAGGCCGCCGTTATAATCGGTGCTGTAGATAATACCCTGGGCATCAACAAAGACATCACAGGACTGAATAATCTGTGGGCGTCCCGGACGCGTATCCATCATCTTCGACGGTGCGGCGGGTACCAGAGCGCCAGTTTCAACCGGGCGATAGGGGTTAGAGATATCATAGGCCCGCACCCCGGCATTCTGGTAAGTGGCAAAAATCAGCGTTGAGCTAATAAAACTGCCCGGCCTGTTTTCATGCAAATTATGCGGTCCAAAGTGCGCCCCTTTAGCAACATAATCGGTTTCATTGGGCTGCGGAAAAGTCGAAATACTGACTGGATTCGCCGGGTCACGAATATCAAACAGCCAAATCAGCTTTTCTCCATCTTCCTGGTTATCCAGCACCGCTTCGTCCAGCACTACCAGTAAATCACGGTCCGGCAGGGGCAACGCCGTATGCGTCCCGCCGCCAAATGGCGGACTCCAGTTTTTATGGCTGATAAGCTTAGGCTGGCTGCGATCGGCGATATCCAGCAAGGTTAATCCGCCGTCACGCCAGCTGGCATAGGCGGTATCACCGCTGATAATCGCATGGTGCAGGGCGTAACGTTTACCTTCCTGCCAGGAAGGAGTCTCACCCGCGGCGGTATTCATACCCGGTAGCCACCAGTTTCCGGCAACTTTCGGATTGCGAGGATCGGCGAGATCGATAGTCAGGAAAATATAATCACTGAAACCGTCGATTAAGGCAGAGACATAAGCCCAGCGTCCGCCAACGTACCAGCAACGATGAATACCAATGCCCGTTAATGACAGAAAGCTAAGTTCTTGCGGCCGATCCGGCGTTGAGATATCAAAAATACGGAGCCCGGCACTCCAGCCTTTATCGGTAACATCACTCACGGTTTCGCCGACAGAGCGCGTGTAATAGACTTTTTCATTGGCAAAACGGGTATCGGCAAACAGGTCGCGAGCATTGATAACCAGTAACAGGTCATCATGGGTTTGCAGATGAATATTCCAGGTTCCCGGAGGCGCTGGAACAAAACCTGCGGCTTTGGGGTTGCTGGGATCACGAACATCAACAATCGAAAATCCCTGGGATACCATATGACCAATATAGGCATAACCCCGATGTACCATCACCTGGACACCGTCTGGCTTTCCGCCCTGGTCACTGTGACCAATCAGGCGCATATTGTGGCTGTATTCGGGTTGTGGCAAGCCCATTACGACCTCCGTTAAATTGCGGGGAAAAAAAAGGAAATAAACTTAATTATTTCCCTTTAGTCTGATCAACAAATTGATTTTACGTTGTTATTTGTTTTTAGCTTCCAGGGTGGCAAACCATGGGGCAACAAAATCATCGGTCTGACCCCAGCCTGGAATAATTTTTGCCAGACCCGTGACGTTAACCGGTTCTGCCTGACTTACCAGCAGAGCCTGTGGGATCACGGCAGCCTTAAAGTCATAAGTATCTGGCGTCGGTTCTCCGGCAATTTTCTTTGCCAGCAGGCGCACGTTGGTGGCACCAATCAGTTTAGGATCAACCGCGACACTGACTTTCCAGGGACTGTTAGCTTCACGCATTAACTGTAAATCCTGGTTGGAAATATCAATGCTATACAGTTTAATTTCGTTACGGCCATTCTCTTGCAGCGCTTTATAAGCACCTTGAGTAAAGGCATCCCATGTGCCCCAGATCGCGTCAATTTTGCCTTTCGGGTATTTAGCCAGGATAGCGCCGACTTTATTGGCGGTATCACCTTGAACATCAGAAGAAACGGCACCAATGGATTCAAGCTCAACAATCCCTGGGTTTGCTTTTAGCAGTTCCTGATAGGCGGCCTGACGTCTGTCCATTGGCGGGAAACCGGCAACCCAGAGTTTGACGATATTCGCTTTACCATTAAAGTCCTCTACCAGCTGGCCAAAAGAGAGATTGGTTAGCGAGGCATCATCTTGTTGACTCACGGTGAGGCCCGGAATAGCGCCTTCAACTGCGGTATCAAATACGGATACCGCGATCCCGGCATCAATGGCTTTTTTAATCAGTTCAGTTGAGTAAGGGCTGCGGCCCTGGGACAGAATAATACCGTCATATTTCTGGCTGATCGCCTGATTAACAAAATCCTGGAAGCGGGCATCATCGCCGTTACTCAGAAACGTACTCACCTTAAAGCCCAGTTTTTTCCCTTGCTGAACGGCACCGGAAACAAACTGAGTGGTGTTGTCATCAGAACCGAGGTTACGAATAACCGCAATGCGAATAGGACCGTCGTGCTGAGCAATTTTATCCGGCACGGGAGCAACAACGGCAGCCCCGACGGGCAGAGCAGCAAGCAGGCTTAGTGCCAGTAGTGAAGCAGTTAATTTTTTCATCGTTATGTCCTGTTAGCGTCGTTGTTGGATATAAGTGATGGCCAGGGCTGCTGCCAGCACCAGACCTTTAATAATGTCCATGGCGTAATAAGGAACGGATAACATCACCAGCCCATTCGATAATACCCCAAGGATGATGGCACCGACTAAGGTACCCAAAGCATTTGGTTTTCCGGAACCTGCCAGAGAAAAACCAATCCAGGCTGCGGCAACCGCATCCATCAGATAACCGCCCCCGGCGTTAACCTGAGAAGAACCAATACGGGAGGCCAGTAAAATACCGCCAAGACCTGCCAGTAAAGAGGCCAGCACATAGGCGGCGACACGATAGCGGGTGGTACGGATACCTGAGAGTCTTGCAGCCTGCGGATTACCGCCAATGGCATACATTCTGCGGCCATATTTGGTGAGTGAAAGTCCAATCTGTGCCACCAGGGTGACCACCAGCATAATGATAACAATAGTGGGGACCTGGCCGAGCAATGAGAAGCTTGCCGGGATAACACCTTCAGCCATTTCGCCATCAGGCAGCATCATGTTGCTGGTAATTGAGCCACCATAGCTGTAGGTCATGGCGACCCCCTGAATAACGAAAAGGCTGGCGAGGGTGGCGAGCATATCGGGGATTTTCAGTACCACGATAAGGAAGGCATTAAACAGCCCCACCAGAGTACAGAGCAGTAAGGTGACGATAATAGCTTCGGTAGTACCGAAACCGTGCCAGACAAACAGCGAAATCACCAGCGCATTGGCCAGTGACGCGGTTGAACCGACCGATAAATCAAAACCGCCCACGGTCAGTGAGATAGAGACGCCAATTGCGATAACTGTGACTATCGCAATTGAGCGTAAAATATTGATGATATTGTTCAACTCGAGAAAACTGTCAGAAGCAATACCGAACAGGGCAATCAGCGCGACAACAGTCAGCAACATCCCCCATTTATAGAGAAACTCAAAGAACTGATGGCGGCCAGATAAAGTGGCTTTCAGGGGGGCGTTATGACTCACGCAGGTGCTCCTCCAGTGGAGTAATATAAAAGGGTTTCTTCTGTTGCCTGATGGCCATCCAGCTCTGCCACTATCTTTCCGTCCCAAAGGACGCAAATTCTGTCACACAGCCCGACCAGTTCAGCAAATTCGCCAGAGGCATAAATCACCCCTTTGCCTTGGCGTGCTAGCTGGTCGATTAAGACAAATAAATCGGTTTTGGCTTTGATATCGACGCCTTTCGTCGGTTCATCAAAAATCAGGACTTCTGCTTCGGTACGCAGCCATTTACCAATAGCGACTTTTTGCTGATTACCACCTGAAAGTCGTCTTAAGGTCTGAGCCGGGCCGAGGGTTCGAATAGCCAGGCGCTTGATCACCTCTTGTGCCCAGCCTTGCGCCTTACGGTGGTTAAAAAAGCCAAAACGTGAGAACTGGTCATCAGCGCTGACCGCCAGGTTCATGGTCAGTGATTCATCGATAAAAATACCTTCTTTACGGCGTTCTTCAGGTACCAAAACGACTCCCCGACTGACCGAGTCTGCGGGATCTTTCGGACGCCAGGGCTTGCCCTGTAATTCGCCGCTTTCCAGTTGACTCGGAGTGGCACCAAACAGGGCTTTGCACAGTTCGGTTTTACCCGCCCCAGCAAGTCCGGCAATACCGAGGATCTCGCCTTTACGGAGGCGTAATGAAATATTGCGTAGCAAGGCCTCATCATGCAGACCGGTGACTTGCAGTAGTGGAATATCAGCGACTTTAGTCCGGTGCGGGGGATAAATATCCTCCAGATGATGGCCGAGCATTTTTTCGACAATTTGCTCGCCACTCAGCTGCGCCATGGCTTCGCTACAGATAAATTTGCCATCACGCAGCACCGTCATCTGATCACAAATTTCTTTCAGCTCATGAATTCGGTGCGAAATAAAGACCACCCCGATACCCTGTTGCTGAAGGGTTCTGACCACCTTAAACAGGTGCGCGCTTTCCTGGCCGTCAAGAGGGGCCGTTGGCTCATCGAGGATCAGAAAACGACAGTGATGCGACAGGGCACGTGCCAGCAGAATTTGTTGTTTCTCGGCCAGTGAGCACTGCTCAATCCGTTTACGGATATCAATATTGACTTCCAGTGGCGCTAACGCAGCCCGAGCCTGCTGATATATCTCTCCCCAGCGATAAACATGGCCCGATTCTGCCAGCTTATCGAGCATGATATTTTCTGCCACACTCAGCCCGGGAACCAGGGCAACATCAACCTCCTGCTGAACCAGATGGATACCGGCAAGTTTGGCATCACGCGGGGTACGGATTTTGATTTCTTCGCCATTAATCAGGATCTGTCCCTGATAATGGTCATGAGCCCCGGAAAGGACCGCCATCAGCGTCGATTTACCGGCACCGTTTGCTCCTGTCAGGGCATGAATAGACCCGCCATTGAGCTGAAAGCCCACCTGAGTCAGGGCATTAAAGCCACCGAAGGCAATAGATATATCACGCATTTCAAGACGGTCAGGCGGGTTCATACTGGGATCTGCTTTTGAAATAATAAACTGATTCAAATTTTTAACGGCCTTCCTGGTTGCGTGCAATGAGTGAAAAAGCATAAGATAAAACTAAATGTTATTAGCCGTCCAGAAGTCCGGACATATATTAGAGCTAAATCGTTTCTGCGACAACAGCATGTAAAGGAAATAAATTATGTCCAGCACCGCTATCCGTGTTGTTACCGGCCCCGCTAACTATTTCTCTCATCCGGGAAGTCTTTCCCGTCTGAGTGAGTTTTATTCTGAAGAACAGCTGAGTCAGGCTGTGTGGATTTACGGTGAGCGTGCCCTGGCGGCGGCAAAATCGTTTTTACCTGCTGCTTTTAATTTACCCGGGGCGAAACATATTTTGTTTCGTGGCCACTGTAGTGAAAGCGATGTTCAGCGGCTGGTTGCCGAGGCGGGTGATAGCCAGGTAGTGATTGGGGTTGGCGGTGGGGCATTGCTGGATACTGTAAAAGCCGTTGCCAGAAGGTTGAAGGCCCCGCTGGTGGCGATTCCGACTATCGCGGCCACCTGTGCCGCCTGGACTCCGCTTTCAGTCTGGTATAACGATGCCGGACAGGCTCTGGGTTATGAAATCTTTAACGATGCTAATCATCTGGTACTGGTAGAGCCTGAAATTATTTTGCACGCCCCGGCTGAGTACTTGCTGGCGGGTATTGGCGATACGCTGGCAAAATGGTATGAAGCGGTGGTTCTTAGCCCGCAGCCTGAAAGCCTGCCGCTGACGGTACGTTTAGGGATCAGTGCCGCGCGGAGCATCCGTGACGTGCTGCTGGAAAGTAGCGAACAGGCTCTGGAGGACAGTGCAAACGGGCTGCTCAGCCAGAAATTTCTCGATGTTGTTGATGCGATTATTGCTGGTGGCGGCATGGTGGGCGGTCTGGGTGAGCGCTATACCCGTGTGGCAGCAGCGCATGCGATACATAATGGCCTGACTACCTTGCCGCAGACTGACCGTTTTCTGCATGGCACCAAAGTGGCTTACGGCATTCTGGTACAAAGTGCGCTTCTGGGTCAGGACGATGTCCTGCAACAGTTAACTCAAGCCTTTGCCCGCTTTAATCTGCCGACTAAGCTTGCGCAACTGGATGTGGATATTCATCAGACGGAACAGCTAAATCAAGTCATTGCTCGGGCATTACAGCCGGGCGAGTCGATCCATGCTTTACCGGTTGAACTTTCTCCTGAAGTATTATTGAGAGCTTTTGAGAAAGTTGAATCCTTACCATAACCCTTCGTAGTTTATCCCGACAGGCAATCTGGTGATTGAATCAGGTTGTCTGTGAGTGTTAAATCCGCAAGAAACGCGTTAATATCATGGTTTCCCTCTCTTTTCGCGGATGATATGGCTTCTTTAAAAGACGTAGCAACGATGGCTGGGGTTTCATTAATGACAGTTTCGCGGGTGATTAATCACCCCGATAATGTTAAACCCGCTACCAGAGAACGGGTGCAGCAGGCCATTGATACCCTGCATTACGTACCAGATTATTCCGCGCGAAAAATTCGCAATCAGGGAAGCAGCGCCTCAACGATAGCGATTCTGGCTCTTGATACCGCCACGACCCCTTTTTCAGTCGAAATGTTACTGGCGATTGAACAGACTGCGCGTGAATCAGGGTGGAACAGCTTTCTGATTAATATTCTCTCTGTTGATGACAGCGAGCGGGCGGTTAAGCAGCTATTATCTCAGCGACCAGACGGTATTATTTTTACCACCATGGGTTTACGCCACGTCACACTGCCTAAAGCGCTTGAAGATAAACCTGTCGTACTGGCGAACTGTGTTACTGATGATCCCGCGTTACCTTGCTATATTCCCGATGATTTTTCCGGTCAGTATGAAGCTACCCGTTATTTAATTGCTCAAGGATATCGGCGACCTCTCTGTTTCTGGCTACCGGTTGAAACCCTGGCGAGTAAAGCGCGTCGTGACGGTTTTGAACAAGCCTGGCAAGAAGCTGGGCTGAATCTGGACGATGTGCAGCAGTATCATATGACAATGGGGGATGACCACTATACCGATCTGGCTGCCTTGCTGGAGGCACATTGTGAGCAGAATCTGCCCGATTTTGATGTGCTGGTTTGTGGCAATGATCGGATTGCGTTTGTTGGTTATCAACAGTTACTGGCAAAAGGAATCAAAATTCCTCAGCAAGCCGCGGTACTGGGATATGACAATCTGATTGGTGTTGGCGAGCTCTTTTTACCGCCGCTGAGCACCGTGCAATTACCGCATCACGAACTGGGTCGTCAGGCGGCATTGCACGTGATAGAAGGGCGTCAGAGTCGCGGTATTAGCTATCTGCCTTGCCCGTTACTGAAGCGGGTTTCACTGTGAATCGCTAAGCTCCCACAACAGACCGCCCTGACAGAGCGCCCGGCCCCTGTGTGCAAACAGGGCTAACTGGCGATCGTCAGGTTGCGGGTAGATACGGCTGGTCATACAGGCTTCACCCTCGTTAACAAACACCTCGACCGAGCTATGGTCAATGAATATCCGTAGTTTCAGCTCACTTGCGGTACTGATGGCAACGCTACGTTCGCTATTGAGAGCCTCATCTGCAGAGTGGCGAGACAGCACCAGCCGTTTTTCGGCTGAATCGACATACAATTCAAGGCAACTGCCTAAGCGCAGACCATAGCGTTGTGCGTTGCTGGCAGCACAATTCCAGCTCAGTTCCAGTTCAATGGTTTTCGCCTGCTGATGAAGCTGCTGTGGCTGAATATCCAGCCAGCAAGGCGTTATCGTATAGTGCTCGGTACGCAGTGTTGCCAGTTCAGCAATAGGATTTTGCAACACTTCTCCCCGAATACCCAGAGTCAGTTCACGGGGCAGGGTCAGAGAACCCGCCCAGCCTTCCTGTTTTCCGGGCATAGGCGATTCCCACATATCCATCCAGCCCATGACTATGCGACGACCATCGGCAGCAATAAAGGATTGTGGGGCATAAAAGTCGTGGCCTCTGTCCATTTCGACAAAGTCCTGTACCGCTGTAAAATCACTGCCAGGCTGCCATTTACCCCTTAAATAACCGCTCTGGAACAGGTTAAGGTTTTCATAACCCTGAGCCTTGATACCTTGCGGGGAGAACATCAGCAGATTATCTTCGCCAAGAGGGAAGAAGTCCGGGCACTCCCACATATAGCCCATTTCAGAATCCGCTTGTGCCAGTACCCGATCTAATTGCCAGTCACGCAGCGAGCTTCCGCGATAGAGCAGAACCTGGCCGACATCGTCGAGATCTCGCGCACCGATGACCATCCACCACTCGCCGTCCTGCTGCCAGACTTTTGGATCCCGAAAATGCATGATCCCTGGCGGTGGATTAAGGATGACACCTTGCTTTTCAAAATGGATCCCGTCAAGGCTTGTCGCCAGACACTGCACCTGACGGATAGCGCTGTCATTACCACTGCCGTCCAGCCAGATATGGCCGGTATAGATAAGGGATAACACGCCATTATCATCAACCGCACTGCCAGAAAAGCAGCCGTCGATATCCCACTTATCACCCGGAGCCAGTGCTATCGGTTGTGCTGTCCAGTGCACCATATCTTCGCTTGTAGAATGTCCCCAGTGCATCGGGCCCCAGTTCTCATCAAAGGGATGATGCTGATAGAAAGCATGGTAAAGACCATTGTGATAAATCAATCCGTTAGGATCGTTCATCCAGCCAGCGGGTGGTGACAGGTGATACTGCGGGTAAAAGGTGTTACCCCGAGTCTTAATGTTCGCTTCTAAGGCAAGCTGTGCCTGGGAAAGTTGGCTTTTCATGGTCATTACCTGGTTTGTAAATTAAGAGGGGCTACGGGCTGTTTAGGCGTATCGCCATTGAGCAAGAAGCTTGAAATTAGCGTGAAGCAGAACACCAGACCCGCAAGGATCATATAGGTATCCGGGAATCCGAGCTGGTCATAACCTCGTCCAACCAGTGGTGATAAGATGCTGGCACAAATAGAGGTGACAAACTGGAATCCGACTAAATAGAGCGTGGCTGAAAGACGCTGATCAAATTGTGTTGTGATGTATTTAAACATTGAGATCAACAGGATAGGTAGCTCCACAGCATGCAGTAATTTCATTGCTGAAATCATGACAGTATCGACGGCCATACCTGAGCCAAAGATACGTAATGCCATAATAAAACCACTCAGTAACAGGCCACGTTTAGCGCCGATTTTATTAACCAGGAAAGGAGCGAGAAATAGCCCTATAGCTTCAAGAAATACCTGGAAAGAGTTCAGGAAACCGAACATTTCATTGCCGTGGTTAACATCACTGAATAGCGAAGCAAAATAGATAGGGAATTGTTGATCGTACACGTTATAAACACTGACCCCGCAGACAAAAACCACTAATGCCCAGAAGCGCGGTAGCTTAAGTAAGCTTAATGCATCATTAAGCGAAAGGGAGCTGGTTTTGCCGTATTCCAGTTCATTAAAGGCATTGGTCTGGACATCTTTCATCCACCATAAGAGCGCGATGAAAATCAGCGCGGAAACACTGCCCATCCAGAAATTCAGTTGCGGGTTAATATTAAACAGTAACCCGGCAAGTAAGGTGGCTCCGGCCCAGCCCAGCGAGCCCCACATTCTGGCGCGTCCGTACTCAAAACCAACAATACGGCTAACACGTTCGGTATAACACTCTAGAGCACCGATACCGGCAAAGAAGGTTGCACCGACATAAAGCCCGATGCTGATAGCCCCCGGCACAATATGAAAGTGAAGCAGGGGCGTACAAACAAAAATAAAATAAGGACCGCTGATTAACAGCAGGAAACCTATTACCCTAAGCAGCGTTTTTTTCAGTCCCAGTTTATCCTGGACAAAACCGTATAACGGCTGCGCGCACAGGGCTGTAAGGGCGATAATGGAAAATATCAGACCGGTTTCAGCGCCACTCAACCCTATCTTTTGATGTAACCAAAGAGAGATCAGTGAAAAAACAGAAGACCAGGTCCAGAAGAAGGTAAACAGGAGTCCACTCAGAACCAGATAATGATGTTGTTTGCGTATTGTCAGAGCCATTTGGCTATCCCCTGAATATTTATTAACTCAATTGTTAACGTTAACTTTGAGGGTGAAAAGCAAAAACAGGTTAAAATGTGATTTAAATCACTTTTGTTATCGTTAACATTTTATTTTTGTGATCGCGACCAGAAAATAGAACATGGATGACGGGAAGGGGATTTGAAGATAAATACCCGACATCTGGACAGGATGTCGGGTCAGCAAGGCAGAAGGATATTTAGCGACGATGGGCGAGACGACGAACCAGCCTGTCCCCGGTACTTTGTACCAGTTGAACCATAGCGACCAGGATAACCACGGTGCCTATCATCACCTGGTCATTAAAGCGCTGATAACCGTAGCGGATAGCTAAATCACCTAAGCCACCGCCACCGATTACGCCAGCCATTGAAGAGAAGCCAATCAGCATTACCACGGTGAGCGTGATACCCGCCAGCAGGGCTGGCAGGGCCTCGGGTAGTAACACTTTGCTGATAACATGCCAGGCATTACCGCCCATTGAAAGAATAGCTTCGATGCGTCCCTTATCGACTTCATCCAGCGCACTTTCCACAATACGGGCAAAGAAGGGAAAAGCGCCGATAGTGATAGGGACTACAGCGGCGGTACTACCGAGCGTGGTGCCGACAATAATACGCGTAAAAGGAATTAGCGCGATCAGTAACACGATAAAGGGTAATGAACGGCCGACGTTAATAATACTGCCGAGTAGCTGATTTACACGCGGCGCAGGCAGAACCCCCTCACGGCGAGTAATAAACAGCAATACGCCTAGCGGTAAACCGATTAGCAGGGTAAATAACGCAGCCAGTGCCACCATATAAAGCGTATCCAGCGTACCCTCGAGTAATAACGGCCATAAATCTTCCCAGCTCAGGCTACGCATAGCACCCTCTCTTCAACACCATGACGACGTAAAAATGCTTTTTCAGCTTCACTGTTATGAAGCAATGCGGCGCGCAAGCGAGAGAAGGGATCAATCAGTCTTTCAGACAGAGGGCCGCTCTCAATCAGCCTGCCTTTTTCCAGTAAAGCGGCGTGATCGCAAATAGTCTTAACCACCTCCAACTGGTGGGTGATAAGCACAATCGTCAGGCCGAGCTGACGATTAATCTCTGCCAGTAGTCCCAGCACAGAAGCCGTTGTTTCAGGGTCAAGTGCGCTGGTTGCTTCATCACACAGCAAGATATCCGGGTGTGCTGCTAAGGCTCGGGCAATACCCACCCGCTGTTTTTGTCCGCCAGAGAGCTGGGAAGGAAAGGCTTTTGCTTTATCGCTCAGGCCGACCAAGTCCAGTAACTCCAGCACACGTAATTTTCGCTTATCTTTTGAGACCCCCGCGATTTCTAAGGGAACGGCAATATTGTCCTCAACATTGCGCGCATGAATAAGATTGAAATGCTGGAATACCATTCCCGTGCGCTGACGGTGTAATCGTAAGTCACGCTGTGAATAGGTCGTGATATCCTGGCCATTCATAATGATGCGGCCCTTCGTGGGCCGCTCCAGTAAATTGAGACAGCGGATCAGTGTACTTTTCCCTGCGCCACTGCGACCAAGAATTCCATAGACGGCGCCTTTCGGCACCTCCAGGTTTATGTCATCAAGCGCCGGTTGGCCTTCTCCAGCATACACTTTGCTCAGCCGCTCAAGTGTAATCATGGCTTATGAGCAACCGGAATAACGGAGTTGTTATATTGCTTATTAATAAAGTCAGCAGTCGCTTTTGATTCTAAATCTTTAGCCAGCGCTTTAATACGCGGGTCATTAGCTAGTTCAGGTGTGGTCACCAGAAGGTTGGCATAAGGATTATTCACGGCGCTTTCCAGAGCCAGGGCATCTTTTGCTGGAACTAAACCGGCTTCAAGCGCGTAGTTACCATTGATGATTCCGAGATCAACATCATCCAGAGAACGTGGGATCTGCGGAGACTCGACCTCAACAATCTTCAGATTTTTCGGGTTACCGACGATATCTTTCGGAGTAGCGAGCTTCAGGGAAGCATCTTTAAATTCAGGTCTCAGAGTAATCAGACCATTATCTTGTAGCAGATACAGGCCACGACTCAGGTTAGTCACGTTATTGGGTATAGCGACAGTCGCGCCATTCGGAACATCTTTGAGTGATTTATATTTTCTCGAATAAACCCCAAACGGCTCAATATGCACCGTTGCTGCCACAACAAATTTCTTACCGAGCGCTTTTTCCTGATCCAGCAAATACGGTAAATGCTGGAAATAGTTGGCATCAACGTCACCATTGGCTAGTAGCTCATTAGCGTTAATGCCGTTACTCAGTTCAATAACTTTGAGCTTATTCGCCGGGTCCTCTTTTTGTACAAAGGCAAGGATCTCCGAGTGAGGCACGGGATCTGCGGCAATGCGTAGCGCATCCGCAGCCTGGGCTGCAAAAGCAAAGGAGAGTGACAGAGCGATACTGGCTAACTTAAATGACGTTCTTTTCATCGATTTATTCCTATACTTAAGCAACAGTTTCTGAGGTTTTTTTAACAGTTTCAGGGTAGTAACGTTCAGCCACGTCAGGGTGTGAGCGCAGACGGCCTTTCAGATAGTTCCAGCCAACATCGCGCAACAGCGGATTATGGGGATCGCTTTCCGGTCCTTGTGCTTCACGAGAGAGTGCTTCGGGGAGTTCATAAACCGGGACTACGGCATCCAGCTGTGCGCCGAGGAAGAACGCGATGGACAGACGCTCCTGGTTCGCGGGTGGCGATACCACACGGTGTACAGTTGCACGCAGGTAGCCATTGGTCGCCAGTTCTAATAACTCACCAATATTGACCACAAAGCTGCCGGGCAGAGGGCTGGCATCAATCCAGTTATTTGGTGAGACTTCAACTTGCAGACCCTTTTGGTCATCCTGGAGCAAGAAACTCAGGAAACCGGAATCTTTATGAGCGCCGACTCCTTGATTGCTTTGAGTACCTTGCTGGCCAGGATAACGAATGAGTTTAATGTGTTCGTTTGGTTCATTGCCGTAGAGCTTTTCGAAAGCGTTTTCTGGCAGACTCAGCGCTGTGGCAAATGTTTTCAGCAGAGTCAGTGCCACTTCGGTCATTTCACTTTGCCATTGTAAAACCGTGGTTTTTAGCGCAGGCAGTGCTTGTGGCCATAAGTTGGGTCCCTGCAGTCTGCGCCACGCGGGGGTGTTTTCATCCAGCGACAATACCGGGCGTTCAGCACCAACATCGAATTGTTCACGCCAGTCAGGTTTACCCCGCGTCAGCTCACTGGCTGCACGGTTATAACCACGAAAATGGGGGGAGTGGATCATGCTGACATTCTGTTTTTGGTCGTCAGGGAGCGCGAAGAACAGACGAGATTGCTGTTGAACGGCTTGTTGCAGTTCGCTGCTAATACCATGGTTGATGAGATAGAAGAATCCGATTTCACGTGCGGCGTAACGTAACTGACTCAGAAATGCTGCGCGGTCAGTTGGGGTACCTTTTAACTGAGAGAGGTCAAGTATCGGCAGTGCCAGGTCTGGATTGTTGCTCATGATGTACTCCAAAAATCAATAAATTAGTAGGATCAACACGGTGATGTTCGGTACAACAGCGGAACTGTGTCATGGCTGGCTCCTACTAAATTATGTTCAGGTTGCGATGGAGATAACTTATCCGTAAGCATATGAGTTCGCCCAATATTGTTATCTTCTAAGCTATTCCGTTGTGGGGTTCTAAGCTTTTGCATAAACAGGAAAAGAAGGTGGGAAGGGCTCTACACCCAATCTGGTGGGAAATGGCTGACATCGGAGCAGTACCAGGATGCTTGCTTTTCAGTTCAAGCCACTTTAAAGTGATGTTACTTTATAACATAACAGTAGAGGCCGTTATGCAGCATGGCATCCATCCTGACTATCGAACCGTAGTGTTTCATGACACCAGCGTTAATGAATATTTCAAAATCGGATCGACGATTAAAACGGAAAGAACAATTGAACTTGAAGGGGTGAGCTACCCGTATGTGACTGTTGAGGTTTCATCTTCGTCACATCCGTATTACACCGGAAAACAGAAGGTTTATACCAATGAGGGCGGGCCTGCACGATTCCAGCAGCGCTTTGGTAATTTTTTTAGTGGGAAAAAGGACTAAATAATGCAGGTATTGAATTCTTTACGCAGTGCAAAAAACCGCCACCCCGATTGCCAGATAGTCAGGCGTAAGGGGCGACTCTATGTTATTTGCAAATCAAACCCGCGTTTCAAAGCGGTTCAGGGCAGGAAAAAACGCCGTTGATCGTTAACGACTGGCAACGGATTGCTGGCGGGTTAATGAGTACACATCATAAAATGATAATTCCCCTTTCCGGTCCAGCATTTTGTTCAGCAGCGATTTCTGTTCATCATCAACCTGAGGGGAATGCAAAATATCGTTAATCAATGTGGCTGGCACATTGCGAGTGTTATACCACTCTCCGTTGTAACAAACCCTCAAATCAAGGACATCTATATCACTGTAGCGATAGCGCGGGTTAACATCAAAAAAGAAAAATACGTTCAATAGGGCAAACAGAACAATCAATAACCAGGCTTCACCAGCCAGTGTATCTGATGCCATCATTACCCATAATGTGGCAAACAACCCAATGTACATGCCGATAAACAGGCCAGGATGCTTGCGAATAAAACTGATACTAAAGCGCGGTCTGTTATCGCGCTTCTCAGCCACATTCAATTTTTCAATAGTGTTAGTCAGCAGGCGTTGGATTTCAGTCATGGTAAGCCTTTTAATGTTCAGAGCTTCGAGTAAGACATAGGACAACACTATTTTAAGAAGCTCATGGCCAGCAAGAAAGTAACAGAAAGACTAAAAAAAACCATAACAGTTGACGCATCCACCTGCAAAGACGACTTTTCTCGCTAATCCTGAATTATCACCTAATGCTATTCCGCTTATTTGTAGCCCAGACCTGGGACTGGCACATGAAGTGAACAGCATCATCAAAAGTTATTTTTATATAAAACAATAACTTAAACTTTCAGACACTAAGATCTAAAAACGAAATAAGGTTACAGGAAAATCTGAAGTTACTTACGTATCCAAACCGATGAATAAATTAGCGGATGAATTTCCATACTGAAGGTGGAATTTTATCGTAAAGCTTATTCATCGTTAGCTCAGCAAGACGATGATCGGCAGCGGAATAGAACACCGCTAGTTCATTATCCGATAATTCGTATTTATTTTTTTCAATAACACGCTCTAGTGTGTCAAGTGTCTGGCATCGCCGCAAGCGCATCAAATAATCAATTTTAGTTAAAGGTTTATCTGTCATAAATTAGCCTTAAGTATTTTTAATATTTTTTTCTAACGAAATGTTCACAGAATTATCATGATCCTCATTAATGAGGCTTTGGAACAACCGATGCTCCGAACCTTGCCACTTTTGGAGATCCTGCCCACTTATACTGTAGTTACTGAACAGCATAAAGCTATCATCAAGGTATTCATCAACAAGTTCAATAAGCTTACTATCATCGATGTACTTAATTTTATAATTAAGCGCGAAGGCAGCGATGTGCTCAATCAATTCATTTAATTGCAAATGAGTCACAGATGTTGGTCCATTAACCCAGCCGTGATTACTGCTATCGAGATTAAGCAAGCAATCTCGCTGCAGGCTTTCACACAGGAACTTCAATTGTGCAATGTCATGTCGCTTTGGTGAATACTCGTCCATATAACAGCCCCTTTATCGACAACAACAATAAACGTAATCCGTTGGAGTGGACAACACCTAAACAGGTGGAGAACTGTGGCCATGATTATTACATGCAGATTCATTATAAAGCAATAACGATAAGATTTCATGGTGTGAGGAAAGAAAAGAAAGATTAATAACTGGCGGGGAGCAGGTAAGTACGCTAATTAACTCTTTGATATTAACGTTAACCTAAACTTACAAATAATTATTAAAGATGATTGACGAGCCATTTTCAGACTAAAAAGCAGTTATTTTCTGGTTGTTTTTTGCTCTTCTTGTTAATTGTTGGCGTAGCAACACATAACTAAGAATATTCCTATCAGAGTAATAGCAGAAACGAATCAGGGAGTGTGCAAATTTGATTACTGGATATTATCAAGACTAATAGTTAGGTTAGAGTTGATTAAAATTATGAATAGATTGTGAGGCCGGTAAAGTTATTATTCCAAAACAGAAGGGGTAAATAAAACGCTGAAACGTTCATTCTCATTAAATAAACTAATCACTTTTTTATTATTGAGTAAAATTCAATAATAAAAAAATAGCGTGTAATCCTGTTTTTCCCTTTCAATCAAAAACTTAAGGCCGTGGGTTTACCACGGCCTTAGCATTACTTAGTTTTTATGTTCAACCGGATGCGAGTGTTCAATATCTTCGCTTTTACGGCTAAAGCGACGACGAATGACCACAAAGAATACCGGTACAAAGAAGATGGCGAGGATAGTTGCAGTTATCATCCCACCTAAAACACCTGTACCTACCGCATTCTGTGCACCACTACCAGCACCAGTACTAATAACCAGTGGCATGATGCCGAGCATAAATGCCAGCGACGTCATCAGAATCGGACGCAGACGCATACGAACAGCATCCAGCGTTGCCTCAACCAGACCTTTACCTTCTTTCTCCATTAAGTCTTTGGCGAATTCTACGATAAGTATCGCATTCTTCGCCGATAAGCCAATGGTTGTGAGGAGGCCCACCTGGAAGTAAACGTCATTGGTGAGACCGCGCAACATCGTCGCCGCCAGGGCACCAAATACCCCCAGTGGAACAACCAGCATAACGGAGAATGGTATTGACCAGCTTTCGTACAAGGCTGCCAGACAGAGGAATACGACAATCAGCGAGATAGCATACAGAGCAGGTGCCTGGTTACCCGACAGCCTTTCCTGATAAGACATTCCCGTCCAGTCGTAACCGATACCCGTAGGTAACTTACCGGCCAGCTCTTCCATCATCAGCATTGCTTCACCGGTACTCTTACCGGGTGCCGCCTGACCGAGAATTTCCATAGACGGAAGACCGTTGTAACGCTCCAGACGCGGTGAACCATACTCCCAGCGTGAAGTGGTGAATTCAGAGAATGGAACCATCTGACCGGAACTACTACGTACGTACCATTTACCGATATCGGACGGCAGCATACGGTAAGGTGCATCAGCCATCACATAGACACGTTTCACACGACCACGGTCGATGAAGTCATTAACATAACTTCCCCCCCAGGCCGAGCTCAGTGTGGTGTTGATATCGCTGATAGAGACGCCCAGCGCTTGTGCTTTTTCCTGATCCACATCAATTTTGAACTGCGGTGTATCTTCCAGACCATTCGGACGCACACCGATTAATAAATCAGGATGCTGAGCCGCCATACCAAGCAGCTGATTACGCGCTTGTGTTAGTTGCTCATGGCCGAGGTTTGCCTGGTCGATTAACTCGAAGTCAAAACCGGTTGCGGTACCCAGTTCAACAATTGCAGGTAAGTTAAAGGCAAAGACCATTGCTTCCCGAATTTGCGACAGGGCAATATTCGCCCGTTGAGCAATTGCAGGAACTTTATTTTCTTCGCCCTGACGCTCATCCCAGTTTTTCAGTGAGATAAATGCCAGACCAACGTTTTGTCCACGACCCGAGAAACCAAAGCCGTTAACGGTAAATACAGAGTTAACGTTGTCTTTTTCTTTGGTCAGATAGTATTCGTTGACTTCATCAAGCACTTTCTGAGTCTGTTGCTGAGTTGCACCTGAAGGAAGCTGTGCCATCGACAACAGTACACCCTGATCTTCATCAGGCAAGAAGGAACTTGGTAAGCGGACAAACATCAGCGCCATGCCTGCAACCAATATGACATACAACACTAAATAACGACCGGTGCTGCGCAGAATTCTGGCAACGCTGTCGGTATAGTGATGTGTGCTCTTCTCGAACATGTTGTTGAACCAGCCGAAGAAGCCTTTCTTGTGCTCATGGCCAGGCTGAAGAGGTTTCAGCATAGTTGCACAGAGTGCTGGGGTCAGGATCATGGCCACCAGAACAGAAAGAATCATCGCTGAAACGATAGTTATCGAGAACTGACGATAGATAGCACCGGTTGAGCCGCCAAAGAATGCCATCGGTATAAATACCGCAGACAGAACAAGAGCGATACCAACCAGTGCACCTTGGATCTGTCCCATCGACTTACGCGTGGCTTCTTTCGGTGACAGGCCCTCTTCGGCCATCACGCGTTCGACGTTCTCAACCACCACGATGGCATCATCCACCAGCAAGCCTATCGCGAGCACCAACCCGAACATCGTGAGGGTGTTTATCGAATAGCCAAACACGGCAAGAACGGCGAAGGTCCCAAGGATTACCACCGGAACGGCAATAGTTGGAATCAATGTTGCCCGGAAGTTCTGTAAGAACAGATACATTACCAGGAATACCAGTAAAATCGCTTCCAGCAGCGTTTTTACCACTTCATTAATAGAGATCTTAATGAATGGCGTAGTGTCGTACGGATAAACCACTTCTAACCCAGCCGGGAAGAAAGGTTTAAGCTTCTCTATGGTGTCACGTACAGCCTGTGCGGTTTCCAGCGCATTCGCACCGGTTGCCAGTTTGATACCGAGTCCTGATGCTGGCTTACCGTTATAACGCGCAATAACGTCATAACTCTCAGCGCCCAGCTCAACTTTTGCTACATCACGTAGCAATACACGGGAACCATCAGCGTTGACTTTCATCAGGATTTTGCTGAACTCATCGACAGATGTCAGGCGTGTCTGTGCGATGATTGAAGCATTTAACTCCTGGCCTTTAACCGGTGGCGTACCACCTAATTGACCTGCTGCGACCTGGGCGTTTTGTGCCTTAAGTGCAGTAACAACATCGATTGGCGTCAGGTTGTAGTTGTTTAGCTCATGTGGGTTCAGCCAGATACGCATTGCGTACTGAGAACCGAACAGTTGAACGTCACCCACCCCACTGGTACGGCTGATAGGATCTTTAACCGTTGCACCAAGGTAGTCAGAAATATCTTCCTGAAGCATAGTGCCATCGGTATTGATCATACCGAGAACCATCAGGAAGCTACTGGATGATTTTTCTACACTAACACCTTGCTGCTGAACTTCCTGAGGAAGTAGCGGCATAGCGAGCTGCAGTTTGTTCTGCACCTGGACTTGCGCGATATCTGCATCAGTATCGGCATCAAAGGTTAATGTGATTTGTACCGAACCAGAAGAGTCACTGGCCGAAGACATATACAGCAGGCCATCAAGGCCATTCATATTCTGTTCTATAACCTGGGTGACAGAATCCTGTACGGTTTTTGCATCCGCGCCTGGATAGTTAGCCGAGACAGTTACCGCTGGAGGCGCAATGGTTGGATATTGCGCGACGGGTAGCTTTAAAATTGCAAGCAACCCCGCCAGCATAACAATAATGGCGATAACCCAGGCGAAAATAGGGCGATCGATAAAAAACTTAGCCATGTCTTAACGGCTCCTGTTTAAGTTAAGACTTCTACTATTCAGACTTCGCACCGGCAGCAGAACTCTGTTGACCTTCACTACTTTCAGCAACTTCTTGCGCATTAACTTGAACGCCCGGTTTTATTTTCTGCAGACCAGTGATAATGACACGGTCGCCATCTTGTAATCCTTCGGTCACTAACCATTTGTTGCCAATAGCGGCACCGGTTGTCAGCTGACGCACGGCAACTTTATTGTCTTTATCCACAATCATTGCTGATGCTTCACCACGTGGCGTACGAGTAATACCTTGTTGTGGCACCAGAATGGCAGTCGGATTAATACCTTCTTCCAGCTCGGCACGAACAAACATACCCGGCAACAAGGATTTATCCGGGTTAGGGAATACTGCGCGCAGGGTGATGGAGCCAGTAGATGGGTCTACGGTCACCTCAGAAAACTCCAGCGTACCTTCTTGCTGATAGGCCACACCATCGTTGGTTACCAGTTTAACTTTCGCCTGACCATTTTCCTGCTTCAGTTTACCTGCAGCCAGCTCTTGCTTTAAACGTAAAAACTCACCGCTGGACTGAGTGACATCAACATAAATCGGGTCGATTTGTTGGACGGTCACTAACGCATTAGTCTGACCACTGGTCACCAGCGCACCTTCGGTGACTGAGGACATACCAGTACGACCACTAATAGGAGAGGTCATTTTGGTGTAGGCCAGATTAATACGGGCACTTTCCAGGGCAGCTTTAGCGGCCACAACAGCGGCATTGGCTTGCTGAGCAGTCGCGACAGCCTGATCGTAATCTTGTTTACTAATATATTGAGTACCGACCAGTTTTTGATAACGCTTAACCGTCAGTTGGGCAATGTTTGCACTGGCCTGTGATTGAGCAAGTTGACCATTCGCACTATTGTAAGCAGCCTGATAGGGAGCGGGATCGATTTGGTAAAGTGATACACCAGCCTGAACATCGCTACCTTCAGTGAAGTTACGTTTGAGAATGATTCCGCTTACCTGTGGACGAACTTCCGCTACACGATAGGCGCTGGTACGCCCTGGAAGCTCATTAGTTATCTGCAAAGGCTCGCTTTTCAAAGTGACTACACCCACTTCAGGTGGGGGCGGCGCACTTTGTTGGCTTTCTTTTTCGTTACATCCTGTAAGCGCTAAGCTGCCTGAAAGCATCAGAACGGCCGCCAGAGGCGTAAACCCTCTGTTTTTGTTCATATGTAAACCTCAAGTGTCCGAATTCAACGTTAATTCAATGGAGCAAATGCCCACAATCCCACTACTGTGTTTATATTCTCGTCGTGCTATGTTACATACATTCACAAATGTATGTAAATCTGACGCTCGCATATTCACTGACATATGGCACGAAAAACTAAAGCGCAAGCGCTTGAAACCCGACAGCATCTCCTCGACGTGGCGATTATTCTGTTCTCGCAACACGGCGTATCCGCGACCTCGCTTGCAGACATAGCAAAAGCTGCTGGTGTCACGCGTGGAGCTATCTATTGGCATTTCAAAAATAAGTCGGAATTGTTCAATGAAATCTGGAAACTTACAGAGTCCAGTATTAGTGATATAGAAATTGAGTATCAGGCAAAATACCCGGACGATCCACTTTCTGTCGTCAGAGAATTACTTATTTATATCCTACAGGCGACGGTTTCAGAAGAGCGCCGACGGTTAATGACAGAAATTATTTTTCACAAATGTGAATTTGTTGGTGAGCTTGCTGTAATGCAGGAAGCACGACGTGCTCTCTATTTAGAGGGAAATGAACGCATTGAAGCCAGTTTGCAGCGTTGTATCGATGCAGGGTATCTTCCTGTTAACCTTAGTTTATCCCATGCTGTTATCACAATGCGTAGTTATATCACCGGTTTGATTGAGAACTGGTTGGTCGCCCCGGACAGTTTTGATTTATACAGTAATGCTGCTGATTATGTTGCTATTTTGTTGGAAATGTTTCTATTTTGTCCGACGCTTCGACAGACAAAAAAAAGCGCCGAAATTGAACCGTAAAACTATGTAAAGCACTGCCGGAACAGGTTTTTTGGCTGATTACTGTTCAAACCTCCGTGCCTTGTTCTCTGGCCGTATGTACTTTTTTTCGTAAAAAATCCTGTTCAACTATTTCCAGTGCTTTTAGCACGGTATCAGTCGGGATAGCGTGTTGTTCAAGCAGCATAATTAAATCGACCGCGAGTTTGATTTCATCTGCAGCATTTTCTAGTGACATCGCTTTCTCCCGAACAAATAAACATTAACCCAGACCACGTTCCTGGCGTTCAATAATACGTTCCAGGCGGGTCAGAGCTTGTTTGCATCGCTGCAAACGACCTTCCAGTGCCAGTATTTCGCGCTGTAATTTCTGTTGCCCGGCTAGCGTCGTTTGCACTGCGTGCTGATTTTCCCTGTCATTAATCATCGCTTGCAGGCGACGCTCATAATCCTGATGAGTCGCCAGCTTCTGGTAAAAATTCTCTGCTTCAGGTTGCTGGCGCTCACTTTTACGTAACTCTTTGGTTGCCAGCTCTCTTTGCAGGGCGGCCAGCTGTTCAACCAGCTTTTCAGCCAGAAAAGCGACCTGGTCAGTTCTTGCCTGCTCGACGCTGTGCTGGAGCTTATCCATATTCTCCCGAACTTCCAGCAGATAATCCTTTAACTGTGTGCTGTGGGTGGCAAACAGCTTTTTATCGAATCTGGCCTGCGAAGCGCGTTGCTGAGAAAGAGGGGCGATAGCCACCGCTAATTCATCAATTCGTGTACGTAGCACTTGTAGCAGTGACGTGGTGTTCATCAGTGAACCTCTCTTAATCTCCGATCATATTCGATAATGGATGAAGCGGGTGCTATTCTTTGATTTAACGCGCGGCAGCGGCTGAAAAGTAACAACCTTGGCCAACGAAGTTGCAATTCTCGCTGTCAGGCAGTAAATTCGAGCGTTTTCGGGCATGGGTACGGCGGGTTAAAAACAGCCGGGTTCTATAATGAACTGAAAGCGTACCCTGACTAGTATCATGTTTTCAGCAGGCATAAATCGATGACCGCGACCGTTCAGCAGCTTGAGTATCTCAAAAACAGCATTAAAAGCGTCCAAGACTATCCAAAACCGGGCATTTTATTCCGTGACGTTACCAGCTTGCTGGAAGATCCGAAAGCCTATGCGCTCAGTATTGAACTGTTAGTCTCGCAATTTAAAGATGCGGGTATCACCAAAGTAGTGGGTACTGAAGCCCGCGGCTTCTTATTTGGTGCCCCTGTTGCGCTAGGACTGGGAGTAGGATTTGTTCCAGTACGTAAACCAAATAAATTACCACGTGAAACTCTGTCAGAAAGCTATGAGCTGGAATACGGCACCGATAAGCTGGAAATTCACGTTGATGCGATTAAAGCTGGCGATAAAGTGCTGGTGATTGACGATCTGCTGGCTACCGGTGGAACCATTGAGGCTACGGTCAAATTGATCCGTCACCTTGGCGGCGAAGTGACCGACGCGGCTTTTGTTATCAATTTATTTGATCTGGGTGGTGAACAGCGCCTGGAGAAAATGGGCCTTAATATCTTTAGCCTGGTGCCATTCCCGGGTCACTAATAAGATCTCTTTTTTCCTTCTTTTTCAGAAAGTTAAAAGCCTCCCATCAGGAGGCTTTTGTGTTATACCTCAGTCAGGCCTTCAGGGTAACTGCCAGTCATTGCGTTCAAAATGACAGGTGTAGCCATTTGGATTTCTCTGTAAATAATCCTGATGTTCAGCTTCGGCAGACCAGAAGGGGGCAGCCTCTTTCACTTCTGTGACTACCGGTCCGGGCCAGATACCTGAATTATCCATTTCTGTTATCAGTTTTTCAGCCTCGGCTTTCTGTGTTTCTGATAAATAGAAAATGGCGGAACGATAGCTGGAACCGATATCATTGCCCTGACGAAGAGAGGTTGTCGGGTCATGAATCTGAAAGAAATATTTCAGCAGATCCCGGTAACTCAGTGTCTCGGGTAAAAATTCTATTCTGATTGCCTCAGCATGCCCGGGATGATAGCTGTAGGTTGGTGAGTCATTGCGTCCACCGGTATAACCCACTTCGGTGCTGATAACCCCGTCCAGCTTACGTATCAGTTCCTGGACACCCCAGAAGCAACCTCCAGCAAGAATGGCGACCTCAGTTTTCATTTTTTTTCCCTTCTTCGAATAAAGGCAGATAATCACCATAGCCTTCTGTTGCCAGCGCTGCTTTAGGAATAAAGCGCAATGCCGCAGAGTTGATACAGTAGCGCAGGCCGCCTGTTTCTTGCGGTCCGTCCGGGAAGACATGGCCTAAATGGCTGTCTCCGTGCTGGGAACGGACTTCTGTACGAATCATGCCATGGCTTTTATCGCTGATATTGCGGATATTGTTATCCACCGGTCGACTGAACGCCGGCCAGCCACAACCTGAGTCAAATTTATCCAGTGAGGTAAACAGAGGTTCACCAGAAACGATATCGACATACAGACCTTCTTCAAAATGTTCATCGTAAACCCCGGAAAACGGACGTTCTGTGGCATTGTTTTGGGTAACGTTGAATTGAATTTCAGTAAGTTTCCCAAGCTGATTGGGGTCTTTTTTATACTGTTTGGTCATGATGATTATCCTTTTTTCTGCATCGCTCTTGATGTGCTTCTGAATTTAACCTGCCACTCTGCAGGCAGACTGGCAAGCAATAAAATATGCGATGCAGTATAAATGGCGTTGACTTCAATAAGCCTTACTCGCCCCCAGGGTGAGGCTTGTGGTAGCATTACCTTCTTTGACTCACCTTTCCCGCGAATCAGAGCTGAATCCCAGATGAGCTACCAGGTCTTAGCCCGCAAATGGCGCCCACAAACTTTTGCTGATGTTGTTGGCCAGCAACATGTCCTGACCGCGTTAGCGAATGGTTTAACGCTGGGACGCATTCATCACGCCTATCTTTTCTCCGGAACCCGTGGGGTCGGGAAAACATCGATTGCCCGTTTACTGGCCAAAGGGCTGAATTGCGAAACGGGGATCACTGCGACACCTTGCGGTGTCTGTGATAACTGCCGTGAAATAGAGCAGGGACGATTTGTCGATCTGATCGAGATTGACGCTGCCTCGCGCACTAAAGTCGAAGATACCCGTGATTTACTGGACAACGTTCAGTACGCACCCGCCAGAGGCCGTTTTAAAGTCTATCTGATTGACGAAGTTCACATGCTTTCCCGCCATAGCTTCAATGCGTTGTTAAAAACGCTGGAAGAGCCGCCGGCGCATGTGAAATTCTTGCTTGCCACTACCGATCCGCAAAAACTACCGGTAACGATTTTATCCCGTTGCTTGCAGTTTCATCTTAAAGCGCTGGACGTCTCTCAAATCGGACAGCAACTGGAACACGTGCTGGACAAAGAAAATATTGCCTGGGACACCCGCGCGATACAATTACTTGCCCGGGCAGCTGATGGTAGCTTACGCGATGCTCTGAGCTTAACAGACCAGGCTATCGCCAGCGGTGACGGTCAGGTCACGACTGCTGCGGTCAGCAGCATGCTAGGGACGCTGGATGATAGTCAGGCTCTCTCTCTGATAGAAGCTGTTGTGCAAGCTGACGGCCAACTGGTGATGTCTCTGCTTAATGAGGTTGCCTCTCGCGGTGTCGAGTGGGAAAGCCTGCTGGTGGAGATGTCATCTTTACTCCATCGACTTGCGATGATACAGCTCTCTCCGGCAGCGTTAGGCAACGATATGGCTGCGATTGAAGTGCGAATGCGCGAACTGGCTCGGACTATCCCGCCTGCGGATTTGCAGCTTTACTATCAGACACTGTTAATTGGTCGTAAAGAACTTCCCTGGGCACCAGATCGTCGTATGGGAGTGGAAATGACGTTGCTGCGTGCTCTGGCATTCCATCCGCAGAAACCGTTACCTGAACCCGAAGTTCGCTATGTGCCAGCATCGACCAACAGTCCTGTAACTTCACCAAGTGCAGTACAGTCAGTCAGCGCGCCACAGGCAGCATCAGTGGGCCGTGAGGCGCCAGCACTATCGGATAGCACTAACCAGATCCTTCAGGCTCGTAGCCAGCTACAGCGCCAGCAAGGAACTGATAAAGCAAAAAAGAATGAGCCGGCTGCGCTGGTAGCGCGGCCGGCGAAACGTTCTGTTGCAGAACGCCTGGCATCAGTGACCGATCGTATTCAGGCTTCTGCAACATCAGCAGTGTCATCAAAGCCCGCGGTAGTCGAAAAACCAGAAGCGTATCGCTGGACATCACAAGTGGTCAGTGAAGAGGTTGCAGAACCGGTTGCAACCCCCAAGGCGTTAAAAAAAGCGCTTGAGCATGAAAAAACGCCTGAACTGGCACTAAAACTGGCTCAGGAAGCCGCTTTACGTGATAACTGGTCGGCTGAGATTGAAAAGTTGTCGCTTCCTAAGCTGGTACAGCAACTGGCACTGAATGCCTGGAAAGAGCAGCGGGGGCCACAGATTTGTTTACATCTGCGGCCTGCCTTGCGGCATCTGAACTCAACGGGTGCACACAAGGCACTGACTGAGGCGCTCATGCAGTTGCAAGGTGAGGCAGTTGAATTAACGATTATTGAAGACGATAATTTGACGCAGCGTACGCCGTTAGAATGGCGTCAGGCTATTTATGAAGAAAAACTCGAACAAGCACGTGAGTCACTGAACAGTGATAACAATATCCAAACGATAAAAAGATTCTTTGATGCCGTGCTGGATGAGGATAGTATTCGTCCTGTTTAATATGTCACTGTAAAGGTGGCATAGTGTAATCCTGATAACCATAATCGCATAACGCGACCGATGGCCGACGAAAGAGAGATAATTATGTTTGGAAAAGGCGGTCTGGGTAACCTGATGAAGCAGGCCCAGCAGATGCAAGAAAAAATGGCTGAAGCTCAAGAAGAAATCGCCAAAATGGAAGTCACCGGTGAGTCTGGAGCGGGCCTGGTTAAAGTTACCATCAATGGTGCACACAACTGCCGTCGGGTGGAAATTGATCCAAGCCTGATGGAAGACGACAAAGAAATGGTCGAAGATTTGGTTGCTGCTGCATTTAATGATGCCGCGCGCCGTATTGCTGAAGCACAGAAAGAGAGAATGGCTGGCGTATCTAGCGGTATGCAGCTGCCTCCTGGCTTTAAAATGCCATTCTGATTTTTGCCAGAAGACTCTCTGGTCTTCAATGCATAATTTAAAAGCGGGAACCATCAGGTTCCCGCTTTTTGCTTTCAGCTCTGCTGTTCTTCCAGCCGGGCAACGGTCTCACGATCGGGCCCCTGGAAATAAATTGCGCTAATATGGCAGCCACGCGGTTGTGATACGACAAATTTAATGGTTTGCCATATTGCATGCCCGTTGAGCAACGATCGGCCACTGCCCGGCTGGTAAGGCGGTTCTTCGCTTGGATCAATGGTGTCAAAATCGGGTGGATAAAGTGCTGTCACGCGGATATTTTCTGAGGCTAATTTTTCTGAAATGGTATTAAGAAAACCGCTCATGCCCTGTTTGGCGGCAAAAAAGGCCGGATGTGCAATCGAGCGGGTGAAATTGGGAATGCCACATACTGAAACCATGCCAATAATATCGCTACCTTGTTCCCGATTCATATAAGGCAATAGGGCTTTGGTCAGTAGAATAGAACCGGTCAGACCTGAGTTAATCGTACTGATAATATCTTCATCCTGCTCACCCCCGGCCAGATCACCTTCCAGCCATTGCGCTGCGCTGAGAATCAGAATATCGACGGGTTGTGTATCGATAGCAAGTGACCGGGCAAACTGCTGCACTGCCTGCATATCTGTGATATCGCACTGATAAGCTTTCGCTCTGCCACCTTCAGCAAGAATCAGGTCAACAGTTGACTGAGCCTGATCCAGAGTACGGCTACATAGCGCCACTTCAGCGCCTTCCCGGGCAAGCCAGACCGATAATGCCCGACCAAAATCACGCCCGCCACCGGTAACAACAACCCGCTTTCCTTGTAACATAACTTTCTCCTTTACCCAGCCATTGAAATATTTTGTGTCGGTATCCTAATCAATTTTCTGAGGGGCTGCAAAATGGGGTGCTACAAATGATCAAATACAATTTTAATGTGTATTGAGGCAGCAATGAAAATTAAAGTAAATTTTAATAATAATGAATATTTAACTGCTAGTTTATCTGGGTGAAAATATTTCAGCTGATTTTTTATTTTAATATAAAAAGGTATCATTTTGTTTTCAATGACATTTCCTCTTATCACTGACCGTCTGTGTTTACGTCGTTTTACGCATCAGGATCTTATTGCTTACGAGGAGTATCATAGCCTGCCGGAGGTGTACCGTTATTTATATGCCTCACCGCCAGAGCCAGAACAATTAATAAATCAATTATCCGCTGCTATAGATTCGGCGCTAAATAATGATGGCGATACCTTATATTACGCGGTAACCCTGAAAGAAAGTCATACCCTGATAGGCGAGGTACTATTAAAGCTGGCAAACCGGGCTGCATTGCAGGCAGAAATTGGTTATATCTTTAACCCTGCTTATGCCGGAAAAGGCTACGCCACAGAAGCGGCCGCGGCGGTACTGGCGCAAGGTTTTACCGAGGGTGGATTTCACCGTATTTTTGCCCGCCTGGATGCGGATAATTTGGGATCAATTGGAATCGCTGAACGTTTGGGCATGCGTAAAGAAGCCCACTTCCGCCAGAATGACCGTTTTAATGGTCAGTGGGGTGATGAGCTGGTTTATGCCTTGTTAAAACAAGAGTATCTCTCTTCTTAAAGTGTATCGAGCGATAAGTTAAGCGTGAACTTTCTCCTGGCTGCTGTGCGAGGAGGAAATCCGGTTAATCTTTTGCTAAGGCTGCGAAGCAGATGATACGCTAGAGGCCACTTTGTTTTTAGATAGTTGAACCATGCAAACCAGCCCGTTACTTACAGCCTTGATGGAATCGTTACGTTGCCTGCCTGGCGTCGGGCCTAAATCCGCTCAGCGTATGGCTTTTACCTTATTACAACGCGACCGCAGCGGCGGCATGCGCCTGGCACAAGCGCTGACACGTGCGATGTCAGAAATTGGTCATTGTGCCGACTGCAGAACCTTTACGGAGCAAGAAGTCTGCACTATTTGTGCAAACCCTCGTCGCCAGGAAAATGGTCAGATTTGTGTGGTGGAAACTCCCGCAGATATTCACGCGATTGAGCAGACCGGACAATTCTCCGGGCGTTATTTTGTTCTGATGGGGCATTTGTCACCGCTTGATGGTATCGGGCCAAATGATATTGGCCTGGGGCGTCTTGAAGAGCGCCTGGAAAGTGAGAATATTAAAGAGATTATTCTGGCCACCAACCCGACCGTAGAAGGTGAGGCAACGGCACATTATATTGCCGAATTATGTTCGCATCACGGGGTTGAAGCGAGTCGCATTGCTCACGGCGTCCCGGTGGGCGGCGAACTGGAAATGGTTGATGGCACCACGCTTTCGCACTCTCTGTTGGGGCGTCGTAAAATTCAGTTTTAGTCTCCTGGTCATTAAGTCCCTCATTATTCATCCGCTTATAGTGAGGGTCTAAAAGACGTTTGTTTCATCGTTTGGCATGAATATCAGAGGATTTTTGTTGCCGGCGGCTTGAAAAAGCACAAATCGTTACCATATCTCCCTCAACGTTCGTACTACACCCCATTTGATTTTGTTGAGGTATCAATGACCATGAAAGGACAAGAGACTCGCGGCTTCCAGTCTGAAGTAAAACAACTTCTGCACCTGATGATCCACTCTCTTTATTCAAATAAAGAAATCTTCCTGCGTGAACTGATCTCCAACGCCTCCGATGCGGCAGATAAATTACGTTTCCGTGCATTGTCAGATACCAGCCTGTATGAAGGAGAAGGTGAGCTACATGTTCGCGTTTCTTTCAATAAAGAGCAGCGCACCCTGACTATCGCTGATAACGGCATCGGGATGACCCGCGATGAAGTTATTGATCATCTGGGCACCATCGCCAAATCAGGTACCAAGTCATTCCTTGAGTCGATGGGCTCAGATCAGGCTAAAGATAGCCAGCTGATTGGCCAGTTCGGGGTAGGATTCTACTCTGCTTTTATCGTGGCTGATAAAGTGACTGTACGTACCCGTGCAGCAGGTGCCAGCGCGGAAGAAGGTGTATTCTGGGAATCTGCGGGTGAGGGTGATTATACCGTCGCTGATATCACCAAAGCTGACCGTGGAACGGAAATTACCTTACACTTGCGTGAAGGTGAAGATGAGTTCCTCGACGACTGGCGCGTCCGTTCTATCATCAGCAAATACTCAGACCATATTGCTCTGCCGGTAGAAATTGAACACCAGGAAGAAAACGACGGCGAAACCGTGGTGAGCTGGGAAAAAATTAACAAAGCACAAGCTTTGTGGACCCGGACTAAGTCAGACATCAGCGATGAAGAGTACCAGGAGTTCTACAAACATATTTCCCACGACTACAGCGATTCACTGATCTGGAGCCATAACCGTGTGGAAGGGAAACAGGAATATACCAGCCTGTTATATATCCCGTCCCAGGCACCTTTTGATATGTGGAATCGCGACCATAAACATGGTCTGAAACTGTATGTACAGCGCGTATTTATCATGGATGACGCAGAACAGTTTATGCCAAATTACCTGCGTTTTGTTCGCGGGTTAATAGATTCTAACGATCTGCCGCTTAACGTCTCGCGTGAAATTTTACAAGACAGTCGTGTGACGCAAAATCTGCGCAGCGCGTTAACCAAACGTGTATTGCAGATGCTGGAGAGACTGGCTAAAGAAGACAATGATAAATACCAGACGTTCTGGAAGAGCTTCGGTCTGGTACTGAAAGAAGGGCCTGCTGAAGATAACGCTAACCAGGAAGCGATTGCTAAACTGTTGCGTTTCGCTACCACGCATACCGATTCTTCAGAGCAAACCGTATCGCTGCCAGAATACGTCGCGCGCATGAAAGAAGGTCAGGAAAAGATCTACTACATCACCGCAGACAGCTACGCCGCGGCGAAGAGCAGCCCGCATCTGGAATTGCTGCGTAAGAAAGGTATCGAAGTTCTGCTGCTTTCCGATCGTATCGATGAGTGGATGATGAGCTACCTGACCGAGTTCGATGGTAAATCCTTCCAGTCAGTGAGCAAAACCGACGAATCACTGGAAAAACTGGCTGACGAAGAAACCGAGCAGGCGAAAGAAGCTGAGAAAGCGCTGGAGCCGTTTGTTGACCGCGTTAAAACCCTGCTGGGTGAGCGCGTGAAAGAGGTTCGCCTTACGCACCGTCTGACCGATACCCCGGCGATTGTGACCACCGACAGTAACGACATGAGTACCCAGATGGCGAAACTGTTTGCGGCGGCAGGTCAGGCTGTTCCGGAAGTGAAGTATATCTTTGAGCTGAACCCGGACCATCCGTTAGTGAAGCGTGCTGCCGATACTCAGGACGACGCCACATTTGGTGAGTGGGTTGAGTTACTGATGGATCAGGCTCTGCTGGCCGAGCGCGGACAACTGGAAGACCCGAACCAGTTCATTCGCCGTATGAACCAGCTGCTGGTTTCGTAATCTTTTTTTATTCCTCTCCCGCCAGGGAGAGGAATAATCGACCAGAGACGACGATTCAGCAGAGATGAATGGATCTAAACCCGCCGTCAGACGCTGCCTTTCTTGTGATGATACCGCCTTTAGTGGTATGGTTTTCGCTTCTAATTTTATCTTTACCCTGAATAATTCAAATTGCTTCCGGGCTCAGAGCCAAAAACGCCGATGAACATAGACCAACTATGTGATTAAGTGCGCTTAAACTCAGGTAATCCCCTGGCAGTTTGCTGCATGACGGGTGTAAATATTTAAACGTATGGGGAATTACGCAATGCGTATTATTCTGCTCGGTGCTCCGGGTGCAGGTAAAGGGACTCAGGCTCAATTCATTATGGGGAAATACGGGATTCCGCAAATTTCTACCGGTGATATGTTGCGTGCCGCGGTCAAATCTGGTTCAGAACTGGGTATTATTGCCAAAGGCATCATGGATGCAGGCAAACTGGTAACGGATGAACTGGTTATTGCTCTGGTGAAAGAACGCATTGCGCAGGAAGATTGCCGTAACGGTTTCTTGCTGGATGGTTTCCCACGTACTATTCCGCAAGCAGATGCGATGAAAGAAGCCGGTATTAACGTTGATTTCGTGCTTGAATTCGATGTGCCAGACGATCTGATCGTCGATCGTATTGTTGGTCGCCGTGTTCATCCGGGATCCGGTCGTGTCTATCATATCAAGCATAATCCACCGAAGACTGACGGCGTGGATGATGTTACTGGCGAAGAACTGACTACTCGTAAAGACGATCAGGAAGAAACCGTGCGTAAGCGTCTGGTTGAGTATCATCAGCTGACTGCGCCTTTGATTGGTTACTATCAGCAAGAAGCGCAGGCTGGCAATACCCGGTACGCGAAAATTGACGGTACACAAACGGTTGATGCGGTTCGTGCAGAACTGGAAACAATCCTCGGTTAAGTTTACGAGAATAAAAATACCAGAGGCGACTCTGGTATTTTTTTGCCCGAAATTCGTCTTTTGCTGTAATTGCTGGGTAAAACGACCATTTACGTTACAATCAAAGCAATTGAATAATGAGGGATGATAATGAGTCAGGAAAAAATAGGTATCTTACTGGCTAATCTGGGGACGCCCAGTGCGCCAACTGCACCCGCTGTCAGACGTTACTTATGTCAGTTTCTCAGCGATCGTCGAGTGGTTGATGTTCCACGTATTCTGTGGTGGCCGCTGCTGCGAGGCGTTATTCTGCCTCTGCGTTCCGGTCGCGTCTCAAAACTCTATCAGTCCATCTGGATGGATGAAGGCTCCCCGTTACTGGTTTACAGTCAGCGTCAGAGAAAAGCACTGGCTGAACAACTGCCTGATACCCCTGTAGTATTGGGAATGAGCTACGGTGAACCCTCGTTAAAGAGTGCTGTTGATGAGCTGCTGACGCATCATGTGAACCATATCATCGTACTCCCCTTATATCCTCAATACTCCTGCTCAACGGTTGCTGCGGTCTGGGACGCACTGGGCCGTATTTTTGCGGACTCACGTAGTCTGCCGTCTATCTCCTTTATTCGTGACTATGCCACAGAGCCTGCCTATATAGAGGCTCTGGCAAGCTCGGTCAGACGCTCTTTTGCTGAACACGGCGAGCCTGATATCTTGCTGCTTTCTTACCATGGTATTCCTCAGCGCTTTGCAGACGAAGGGGACGACTATCCTCAGCGTTGCCGTGATACTACCCATGCTTTGCTGAATCATCTTGGGCTGCCACCAGAGAAACTGATGATGAGTTATCAGTCGCGTTTTGGTCGCGAGCCCTGGCTGATGCCCTATACCGATGAAACACTCAAAATGCTGGCAGAAAAGGGCGTGAAACATATTCAGGTGATGTGCCCGGGATTCTCCGCCGATTGCCTGGAAACGCTTGAAGAGATGATGGTAGAGAATCGCGAGGTGTTTATTGAGGCGGGTGGTATGAAGTATGAATATATTCCTGCCTTAAATGATTCCCCTGAGCATATAAAAATGATGATAGCGCTGACAGAACGCTTTCGTTAAATAGGATCCTGGGACGGAGAGTGCTACCATTCTCCGTCTTATTGGTAAGCGTAACACGACATCATGAAATTTCCCGGTAAACGAAAGTCCAAACATTATTTCCCGGTAAGCGCCCGCGATCCGTTACTGAAACAAGTTCAGTCTGAGGCTGAGAATAGTACCTCCTGGGTTGTCGGTATTGACCAGACCCTGGTTGATATTGAAGCAAAAGTAGACGATGACTTTATTCAGCGCTATGGACTCAGTCTGGGGCATTCGCTGGTCATTGAAGACGATGTTGCTGAGGCTCTGTATCAGGAGCTGACCCGTAATAATCTAATAACCCATCAGTTTGCCGGTGGAACCATCGGTAATACTATGCATAACTATTCCGTTCTGGCTGATGATCGATCGGTATTACTGGGCGTCATGTGCAGTAATGTTGAAATCGGCAGTTATGCCTACCGCTATCTATGTAACACCTCCAGCCGTACCGACCTCAATTATCTTCAGGGTGTCTCTGGAGCGATAGGGCGTTGTTTCACGCTGATAACTGAACAGGGAGAGCGGACATTTGCTATCAGTCCCGGACATATGAATCAGCTGCGTGCTGACAGCATTCCTGAAGAGGTTATAGCCGGGGCTTCGGCGTTAGTGCTTACATCCTATCTGGTACGCTGTAAACCGGGCGAGCCAATGGCCGAAGCGACGATGCGAGCGATTAGTCTTGCGAAAAAGCATGATGTTCCGGTCGTCCTGACTCTTGGCACAAAATATGTGATTGCTGAAAATCCGGAGTGGTGGCAAAGCTTCTTGAGCGAGAATATTTCTATTCTGGCAATGAATGAAGAAGAAGGAGAGGCGCTCACCGGTGAGAGCGATCCTCTGAAAGCTTCCGATAAAGCGCTGGACTGGGTTGATTTGGTGCTTTGTACCGCAGGTCCGGCAGGGCTGTATATGGCGGGTTATACCGAGGAGAGTACCAAACGTAATACTCAGCACCCTTTATTACCCGGTGTGATTGCAGAATTTAATCAGTATGAATTCAGCCGCGCTAAACGTTTGAAAGATTGCCAGGAACCGCTGCGCGTTTACTCGCACATTGCTCCTTATATGGGCGGGCCTGAGAAGATAATGAATACTAACGGGGCTGGAGACGGTGCGCTGGCCGCACTGCTACATGATATTACGGCCAATAACTACCATCGTAATAACGTGCCTAACTCAAGTAAGCACCAGCATAACTGGTTGACTTACTCTTCCCTGGCTCAGGTCTGCAAATATGCCAACCGGGTCAGCTATCAGGTGCTTAATCAGCATTCGCCAAGATTAATGCGCGGGCTGCCAGAGCGGGAAGATAGCCTGGAAGAGGCTTACTGGGATCGCTAAATAAAAAAGGCGGGTCAGCATAACTGACCCGCCTTTTTTTATACCCGTCATACTTCAAGTTGCTTGGGTGTTGCCTACGCCCAGCCCGCAGAATCACATAGTTTGTCTATGCTCATCGGCGGGCTGAACTTGGCGCCTACAAGCAACTCGAATTATTTTGGGTATATGCCTGTATCAGGATGCCATAGGCTGTTCCTGTGGCAGCGGTTTTGGCAGCATGCCCAGCATGGTTGTCGCTATCTCACGCTCACCCATGACCACATGGTTAGCACCACGCTCCGTTATATAGTCCACCTCATCGTCATAATGCGCTCTGGCGATGATTTCGATATCCGGGCACTTCTCACGTGCACAGGTCACAATCTCACCCGCTTCATAACCATTCGGAATCGTCAGTAATAACCAGCGGGCACAGTCCAGGTGCGCCAGATTCATGATTTCTTCACTGGCTGCGTTACCCAGCACCGCGTTAATACCTCTCTCACGAAGTTCATCAACGCGGGTACGTGACATTTCAATCACTACCACAGGCGTACCTTGAGCAATCAGTTTTTCACCCAGTAAGCGACCTACGCGACCAAAACCGACGAGAACGGCATGGTTACAGATATCCACGGGGATCTGTTTTTCATCTTCAATAGCTTCTTCAAAGGTCTGCTCGTCCAGCGTTTCGGTTTTATCCAGGTAACGTTCGAGGATAGCAAACAGAATTGGGTTCAGCATGATTGAGAGAATAGCACCCGCCAGAACCAGATTTTGCCCGGTTTGCGGTAGCAGACCCAGCACCATACCCAGACCGGCAAGAATAAAGGCGAACTCACCGATTTGCGCCAGGCTGGTTGCGATGGTTAAGGCAGTGCGTTGCGAGTGACCAAACATACGTACCAGGAAAAACGCCGCCAGAGATTTACCAAAGATAATGATAACCAGAGTACCCAGGACTGCCAGCGGTTCCTGAATCAGAATCAATGGGTCGAACAGCATACCAACGGAAACGAAGAACAATACCGCAAATGCATCGCGTAGCGGTAAGGTGTCGTGTGCTGCACGGTGGCTTAGCTCAGACTCGTTAAGCACCATGCCTGCAAAGAATGCACCCAGAGCAAAGGAGACATCAAACAGCTCAACGGCACCGAAGGCTATTCCCAGAGCCATAGCCAGCACTGAGAGGGTAAATAGCTCACGTGATCCTGTAGCTGCGCTGCGTGCCAGAATCCACGGGACCAGACGACGTCCTACCAGCATCATGAGTGCGATAAATGCGGCGACCTTACCAATAGTAATCGCCATATCCAGACTGAGACTGACAAATCCAACATCACCTTTTTCCAGCATATTGGCGACAGCGGGTAACAGAACCAGGGTCAGCACCATCACTAAGTCTTCAACAATCAACCAGCCAATGGCTATTTGCCCTCGCTGACTTTCTATTAATTGTCGTTCTTCAAGTGCCCTGAGCAGTACCACGGTACTGGCGGTTGATAAACACAGGCCAAATACGATGCCGGTCATCAGTGACCAACCCATCATTGCGGAGAGTGCTATTCCCAGTAGTGTTGCGACTGTTATCTGCGCAATAGCACCGGGAATAGCAATGGCCTTTACCGCCATAAGGTCTTTTAGTGAAAAATGCAGGCCAACGCCAAACATCAGCAGAATAACCCCTAATTCTGCGAGTTCAGGGGCAAGTTTGGTATCAGCAACAAAGCCCGGTGTAAACGGGCCGGCCAATACGCCAGCTAATAGATAACCGACCAACGGAGATATGCGGAGTTTGTTAGCGATCATACCCAATATAAAAGCAAGCACTAGTCCACCAACAATGGTGGTGATAA
This sequence comes from Klebsiella sp. BIGb0407, assembly GCF_024807845.1. Taxonomy (GTDB): domain Bacteria; phylum Pseudomonadota; class Gammaproteobacteria; order Enterobacterales; family Enterobacteriaceae; genus JGM124. Next base: position 451,575 of record NZ_JANUEQ010000003.1, on the reverse strand, counting down.
GCGGTGTAGCGTGATGCATTCCGTCTCCTTTTGGTTCGGCAGGTGGTCCAAAATTCTTAATGATAGTTTATGACAATTTAGCCCAAAGCGTTTATGAAAAATTGAACAAATTTGAAAAAAAACACTTTTCGAGAAGAAAAAGACTCTGATTGGCGTTTCGGATAGTTATAACAAGAGAAATTAGAGTATCGCGGGGGTGAAAAGCGTGGCCAAAGCAGTGCTTTGGCCAGGTGGCTTTAGGCTTTTTGCCGGATATTGGGCAGGAATATAGTGACAATTCCCAGCAATGGCAGAAATGCACAAATTTTATAGACTAATTCAATGCTGGTATGGTCAGCTACTACACCCAATACGGCAGCACCCAGCCCACCCATACCAAAAGCAAAACCAAAAAAGAGTCCTGAAACCATACCGATACGTCCAGGGAGTAGTTCCTGTGCATAGACCAGAATAGCCGAAAATGCGGATGCCAGAATAAAGCCAATAATGACGGTTAGCACCCCGGTCCAGTAGAGAGATGCGTAAGGTAATAATAAGGTGAATGGGGCAACACCCAGAATTGAACCCCAAATAACATATTTTCTGCCGATTTTGTCACCAACAGGCCCACCGATCATGGTCCCTGCCGCAACGGCGAATAAAAATGCAAACAGGTGGATTTGGGCGTTTTGTATCGATAACCCAAATTTATCGATTAAATAGAAAGTATAGTAACTACTGATACTCGCCATATAGAAGTACTTGGAGAAGATAAGAATCAGCAGAATAGAGATTGCCAGTATCACTTTATTACGCGGAAGTGGACCGACAACAGTGACCGGAGGGCTGCTTTTAGCAATACGATGCTGAGCTGCATACCAGCGGCTGATTTGTAATAGCACGACAATAGCCAGTAATGCCGCAAGACCAAACCAGGCGACATTACCCTGTCCGTAAGGGGCAATAATCAGGGCTGCCAGTAATGGTCCCAGCGAACTACCAAAATTACCCCCCACCTGGAAAATGGACTGAGCCAGTCCGTGACGTCCTCCGGATGCCATGCGTGCGACTCTCGAGGATTCAGGGTGGAAGATAGATGATCCGGTTCCCACTAAAGCTGCCGCCAGTAATACGGCCGCGAAGCTTCCTGCCACCGCCAGAAGAATCAATCCACTGAGGGTAAAGCACATTCCAATAGGGAGTGACCAGGGGAGTGGATGCTTATCCGTATAGTGGCCCACCAGCGGCTGGAATAAAGAGGATGTGAGCTGGAAGGTCAGGGTAATCAAACCTATCTGCATAAATGAAAGAGAAAATTCAGACTGAAGCAGCGGATAGATAGCCAGAATCAGGGACTGAATCATATCGTTCAGCAAATGCGAAAAGCTGATAGCCCCCAGTATACCAAAGGCGGTACGTGATTTTTTTTGTGCCGAGGTAGTCCCCGGAAGTGTGTTGTCAGAGCTTGCCATTAAGGATCCATCAATATTAATTATTATGCCATCACCTTTCGTATCGCCTGAGTCTGAGCTGGAGGTCACACGAAGGATTAAGGTTAGATATAAGAGAAGGCGATTTATCACCCACTACCCCTCTAACATACCCGCGCTCGCTCATTGAATAAAGTCACATAATTAGCATGGTTATATCTGGGAGGGGATCAGAGAGCAATGGGTGACCTGGAGGGATCTGTTATCAGTAGTAGAGGGAGTCAGTCTGACAGGAAATGTATGCCTGTTCATTCAGGGGTAATAAAATACTGCTGTTATAGAAAAATCTATCATAAACCGCGCTTTGTGCCATAAATCTCAATAAATTGCCGCGACGATAACTAGCTTGCCGGGATATAGTGCGTTGACTCATGTTTTTACAGCTAATACTTATTATCGTAACGTTAATCCGGGAGAGATTTCGATGTCCTTAATAAAGAAAAAGGTAGCTATTGCACTGCTGGCGGCACTGAGTTTGACCAGTATCCAGGCATTAGCATGGGAAAAGGATAAAACCTATAACATCACTATTCTCCACACTAACGATCATCACGGTCGCTTCTGGCAGAATGAAAATGGTGAATATGGTCTGTCGGCACAGAAAACCTTGGTCGATAACGTGCGTAAAGAAGTCGCAGAGAAAGGCGGCAGCGTGTTGTTACTCTCAGGCGGAGATATCAATACCGGCGTGCCTGAGTCAGATTTACAGGATGCAGAACCGGATTTCCGCGGTATGAGCATGATCGGTTATGACGCGATGGCGATTGGTAACCATGAGTTCGATAAGCCGATGAGTGTTCTGCGTCAGCAGGAAAAGTGGGCTAACTTTCCTTTACTGTCGGCCAACATTTACCAAAAAAGTACCGGTGAGCGTCTGTTTAAACCTTATGCCATGTTTGATCCACAAGGGGTGAAAATTGCGGTGATTGGCCTGACGACCGATGACACGGCTAAAATTGGTAACCCGGCATTTTTCACTGATATTGAATTTCGTGCTCCTGCGGCAGAAGCTGGCAAGCTGATTGAAGAACTGAAGAAAACAGAAAAACCGGATGTGATTATTGCCGCCACGCATATGGGGCATTATGACAACGGCAATCATGGCTCTAATGCACCTGGTGATGTAGAAATGGCTCGCAGCCTGCCAGAGGGAGCTTTGACGATGATTGTGGGTGGTCACTCACAAAATCCAGTTTGCATGGCGTCGGACAATCAAAAACAAGCTGATTATGTTCCGGGTACCGCTTGTACTCCGGATCGTCAGAACGGGACATGGATTGTTCAGGCGCATGAGTGGGGTAAATATGTCGGACGCGCTGACTATGAATTCCGCAATGGCGAAATGAAGCTGGTTAATTATCAGCTACTGCCGGTTAACCTGAAACATAAAGTGACCGATGCGAGCGGTAAAAGTGAGCGCGTACTTTACACCACGGCTATTCCTGAAGATAAAAAAATGCTGAGCCTGCTGACTCCCTTCCAGGATAAAGGCGAAGCGGCTCTGAAAGGTGTTGTCGGTAGCACCAACGGTCATTTTGAAGGTGACCGCAGTAAAGTCCGTTTTGTACAGACTAATATGGGACGTTTGCTTCTTGCGGCACAAATGGCGCGTACCAATGCTGACTTTGCCGTGATGAGCGGTGGCGGTGTGCGTGATTCTATTGAGCCAGGCGAAATTACCTATAAAGATGTGCTGAAAGTACAGCCTTTTGGTAATACCGTGGTGTATATCGATATGAACGGTAAAGAGGTGGTTGATTATCTGACCGCGGTTGCTCAGAAAACCCCTGACTCTGGCGCTTATCCGCAGTTCTCTAATGTCAGCTTTGTGTCTAAAGACGGCAAATTGCAGGATTTAAAAATCAACGGAAAACCCATCGATCCGGCAAAAACCTACCGTATGGCTACCCTGAACTTTAATGGTACTGGCGGGGATGGCTATCCTGTAATTGAAGGAAAACCGGGTTATGTGAATACCGGTTTTGTTGATGCCGAGGTTCTGAAAGAATATATAGAGAAAAACTCACCGCTGGATAGTGAGCACTACCAGCCAAAAGGTGAGGTTAGCTGGCAGAAATAAGTTAGTCGCGGCGAGCGATATCGGCAAACTGCGCGGTCAGCAGCTTTGCCAGATCGCTCGCTGCTATTTCGATATCCAGTCCACGCTTGCCGCCGGAAATGAAGATGCTGGCAAACTCTTGTGCAGAGGCATCGATTACCGTTGGCAGGCTTTTTTTCTGTCCTAACGGGCTGATTCCCCCGACCAGATATCCTGTAATACGCTGGGCTATCATTGGGTCCGCCATCTCGACTTTTTTCGCCCCCAAAGCTTTAGCGACTTTCTTTAAGTCCAGTAACCCGGCGACGGGTGTCACCGCCACGGCCAGGGTTTTCATATCCCCGTTAATGGCCACTAACAGTGTTTTATAGACCTGTTCTGCATTGAGGCCGAGTTTACGCACCACCTCATCACCAAAGTTAGTTTCCTGAGGGTCGTGATCATAGGCATGGAGAGTAAATGCAATACCCTTTTTTTCGAGGAGTTTTACTGCTGGTGTCATAGTTTCCTTCTTATTATTGATGTTAAAATTTTTGAGCTTTTAATAATGAGGGCACATTACCTTCGCCAAAAAGATGTAACGCCCCGACCGCGACCACGTAATGGCCTGGCGGCAACTGCTGCAAAAAGGTACACCATTGCTGGTTACGTTGCGCGATAAGAATATCATGCAGTTCATCGCTGAAGGTATCCGGAAGGCAGGTGTCGTCTTTAGGTGTTGTGGTTGATAACCACCAGCTAATCATAATCTGCAGCATGCGTGCGTTGGTGTGCCAGTGAAGCAGGGTATCGTTAAGCAGCGTCATGCCGCCGTTGGGCAGGGTGGTTAATAACTCAACCTGATTTTGGGTTCCTTCCAGTTCCTGTATGGCAATATCGTTCTTACGTGCGGCTTCCAGCAACTGATAGTCGATACCATAATTTGCACGCAGCCCCAGCTTCTGGGCCTGGTGAGCTTGCAGAATTAAGGCCACTTGCCACATCGGGACGGTATCAATTAGGGAGGGGGAAATAGAAAACTCAGAACACAGGTCCATAATCTGTTGATAATGTTCCTGCGTCAGGCGTGTTTCGAGTGGGGCTTCGGGTGTTACCTCGGTAAATGGCGAGCCGCTGACACTGATATCGGCTTCTACAATCAGGGCATCTGCCTGTTGCAGTTTTTTCAGTAAACGCGCGGGGAGGGGAGCCATATCCTGAGTTCCCATATGGATACTGCCGACTAAATGCAAATATTGCTGACCCGGCAGGCGAACATCAACGGCCGGCCATGGGTATGCAGTAGCAGTCAGGTGAGAAAATATTGAGCTAAGACGTTGAAATAAACCCATGTCGCAAATTCCCGGCAAAAACCCATGCTACTATCGCGCCTCGAATGGTGCAAATACCTCCCTTTGAATCTGCCATCTTTCAGACTATCTCGATAATAACCTACCCCGGAAACAGTGTTAAATCTGTCTCCGGGGTATCTGTACTACTTAGTCTTTTGGTTTAAAACGTAGCAACCGGTTAGCATTACTGACGACCGTAATCGATGAGAGCGCCATAGCGGCCCCGGCAACCACGGGATTCAGCAAAGTGCCGGTTAATGGATAAAGTACTCCGGCAGCAATAGGTATCCCCAGTGAGTTATAGACAAAGGCGCCGAGTAAGTTTTGCTTCATATTACCCAGGGTCGCCTTGGAGATAGCCAGCGCATCAGCAACGCCGGTCAGGCTATGACGCATTAAGGTTATCCCGGCGGTTTCAATCGCCACATCACTCCCGCCGCCCATCGCCATACCTACATCAGCCTGAGCCAGCGCCGGAGCATCATTAATACCATCGCCGACCATGGCAACCCGATGTCCTTTTTGCTGGAGTTCTTTAATGACCGCCGACTTTCCGTCTGGCAGTACGCCAGCAATCACCTCATCGATCCCCGCCTCTTTGGCAATCGCATTGGCGGTAATCGGGTTGTCACCGGTTAACATCACCAGACGGTAGCCCTGACGGTGCAGCCGTTGCAAAGCCGTGACGCTGTCGCTACGCAAAGGATCCCGGATAGCAAACAACGCTGCCGGTTTTCCGTCTATCGCCAGCAATACCGGTGTCGTTCCCTGATGACCGTACTCCTCAATACTGTCATCAAATGCAAGCGTATCAATGCCCAGGTCCGTCATCAGGGCTTTATTACCCAGTAACAGACTGTGCCCCTGAACATCACCGCTGACCCCCAGACCTCTGAGCGTACGGAATGCACTTACTTCTGGTAACTGAGCCTGAGCCGCTTTTTCGATAATAGCCCGCGCCAGCGGATGGCTGGATCCTTGTTCGAGCGCAGCGGCCAGCCGTAAAGCCTGAGTCTCATCCACCTCCGATGCCGTTTTCACCGCCACAACCTGAGGTTTGCCTTCGGTCAGCGTACCGGTTTTATCAAAGACGATAGTGTCCAGCGTGCTGGCACGTTGCAGGGCATCAGCGTCCCTCACCAGTACGCCAAACTCTGCTGCTCGACCTACGCCTGAAATAATCGACATCGGTGTTGCCAGGCCCAGAGCACAAGGACAAGCAATAATCAGTACCGTGGTGGCAACAACCAGGGTATAGACAATTTGCGGTGCCGGGCCAAAGAAGTACCAGATAGCGGCACTAAATAGCGCAATCAGTACCACAACCGGAACAAAGATGGCTGAGATTTTATCTGCCAGCTGACCGATTTCAGGTTTACTGCTTTGTGCCTGACGCACCATACGAATAATACGTGACAGCGTGGTGCGATTTCCGGTTGCGGTAGCCTCAAACAGGACACTACCGTCCTGAACGACGGTTCCGGCATGGATCCTGTCCCCTTGCGCTTTCTGCAACGGAACCGGCTCACCGGTCAGCATTGCCTCGTCAAACCAGCCTTCACCCTGAGTTATTTTACCGTCTACCGGAACCCGATCGCCGGTGGTCAAACGCAGTATCATCCCGGCGGTAACTTCAGCCAGCGGAAGGACTTTTTCTCCTTCATCACTGACGACGCGTGCTGTCGGCGGTGTTAAATCAAGCAAGCGTTCCAGTGCTTTTGACGACCGCTGGCGGGCACGCTGTTCCAGCATATGACCGAGGTTGATCAGGCCGATAATCATGGCACTGGCCTCGTAGTAAAGATGCCGGGCTTCCATCGGGAAATATTGTGGCCAGAGATTGACGGTTATTGAGTAGAGCCAGGCAGCCCCGGTTCCCAGCGCCACTAAGGTATCCATAGTGGCTGTGCCATTCATCAGGCTGCGCCAGGCGCTGCGATAGAAATGACCTCCGGCGAAGATCATCACCGCCAAGGTCAGAATACCAATCGTCAGCCAGATATTGTGGTTACTGGCGGAGAGCATCATATTGTCTCCGAGCATTCCCCACACCATCACCGGCCCGCCTACCAGCAGAGCGACGATAGCCTGCCAGCGAAAACGTTTCACTGCGGCATTAGCCGTCTCTTGCTGACGCTCGCGACGCTCCTGCTCATCATCAATCACTTCTGCGCTATAGCCAGCACTGGAAACTGCCTGTACCAGCGATTCAGCGCTCGCAGTGCCCATCACCAGCGCGCTGCGTTCTGCCAGATTAACCCGTGCCTGGCTGACTCCCGGAACCTTTTGCAAGGCATTTTGTACCCGGGAGACGCAGCTGGCGCAGCTCATACCACCAATCAGTAATTGCTGGCTGTCATCTTCATTATTGCTTGCCGGAAGGGAAGAACTATCCGCTGTCAGGGCTTCCGACGGAGTTGACGATTCTGTCAGCGGATCAGCCTTTGGGTGGCTTGCCACCTCGGCTTCATAACCCGCTTCTTTCACGGTCTCGATCAGTGCTTCTGGCGTTGCACTCCCGGTGACTCGGGCATGGGTTTGCGTGACTTCCGCTTGTTCAACATCATCACGCTTTTCCAGGCTCTCTTTCACACGTTTAACGCAATGGCCGCAGGTCAGGCCATCAAGATTCAAATCAATTATCTGTGACATATTCAAACTCCGGTTGGAAACTAAAAGGAAGTATTGACCACGATTCAAACTTCAGCTAACTGTAGTAAAGGTTAAACCTTCCAGTAAGGTCAAGGTCAAGGAGAAAAAAATGAATATTAGCGATGTTGCCAAAAAAACCGGGCTTACCAGCAAAGCGATTCGTTTTTACGAACAAAAAGGGCTGGTCACCGCGGCTTACCGGGCGGATAACGGCTACCGAACCTATGGCCAGAAACAACTGGATGAGCTGACCTTCTTACGCAAAGCGCGTCAGGTTGGTTTTAATCTGGAAGAGTGTCAGGAGCTGCTGAATCTGTTTAATGACCCGACGCGGCACAGTGCGGATGTGAAGGCGAGGACGCTACATAAGGTGGCGGAAATAGAACAACATATTCAGGCGCTACAGGAGATGCACCAGCAGTTACTGGCGCTGACACAAGCTTGCCCGGGAGATGACAGTGCAGCCTGCCCGATTATTGATAACCTGGCAGGCTGTGAACATAAAAAAACTAGCTAGCGCGAATTTTTAGCATAATACCGTCTACGGCCACGACAATGACTTCGCTGTCAGCAGGCAGGTCCGTGTCTGCCACCACCGGCCAGCTGCTGTCGCCGATACGGATATTGCCACGACCATTGACCAGGGCGGACTCCAGCCGTAACCTGCGCCCCACTAACTGTTGTCCGCGTTGATTGAGAACTTCAGTTTGTGGCGGTTGTTTACGACTGCTCAGCCAGCGCCACCAGAGAAAAACCGCGACCAGCGTCAGAATGGCGAAGCAGACGCCCTGGGCTTCCCAGCCCAGGGGTAATACCCAGACTAACAGACCGGTCGCAACCGAGGCTATACCACTCCATAAGAGATAACCCGAAGTGCCGAGCATCTCTGCCGCCAGCAATATGCCTCCCAGCGCCAGCCAGAAAGTATGTGGTTGGGCAAGAAGGTAACTCATCATTTTTTACGCTCAATCTGGCTTTGACTCAGCAACTCACTGACCCCGGCAATAGAGCCCATCAGGCTAGTGGCATCCAGCGGCATCATCACCACTTTACTGTTATTGGCAGAACCAATTTGTTGCAGTGCATCGGTATATTTCTGGGCCACGAAGTAGTTAATTGCCTGAATATCTCCTTTGGCAATCGCCTCGGAAACCATCTGCGTTGCCCGAGCTTCTGCTTCCGCACTACGCTCACGGGCCTCTGCTTGTAAAAATGCCGACTGACGTTCACCTTCCGCTTTCAGGATCTTCGACTGTTTTTCCCCTTCGGCTTTCACAATTTCTGCCTGACGAATACCTTCCGCTTCCAGAATATAGGCACGTTTTGTACGCTCTGCTTTCATCTGAGCATTCATCGCATCAATCAGTTCTGCTGGTGGGCGCACATCACGAATTTCGATACGGGTGATTTTAATCCCCCATGGGTTGGTTGCTTCATCAACGATATGCAGCAGACGGGTGTTGATATTGTCACGCTGGGAGAGCATTTCATCCAGCTCCATGGAACCCAGAACGGTACGAATATTGGTCATCGTCAGGTTAATGATAGCCAGTTCAAGGTTACTCACTTCATAAGCTGCTCTTGGCGCATCGATAACCTGAATGAAGCAGACGGCATCAATGGCAACGTTGGCGTTATCTTTCGAGATAACTTCCTGGGAAGGAATATCGAGCACCTGTTCCATCATATTAATTTTGCGGCCCACGCGATCCATAAACGGCACCACCAGGTTTAAGCCCGGCATCAGCGTTTTGGTATAACGGCCAAAGCGCTCCACCGTCCATTGAAATCCTTGAGGAACAATTTTTACGCCAGCAAAGACGATAATCAGTGCCACAACAATAAAAATAGGGATGACGGCTAACATTAAAACCTCCTGATTGTTTTATCTATTACCCAAGCCACTTGAAGTATGACGGGATATATATGGATGCTGAAACAATCATCCCCTGTCCCGGCGACATAAGCCAGTTAAAAAGCGGTTGTGGATTGATTTTCGGTGTCAGCCGGGGAGGCCAGTTATTCTTTGGGAAAGTTAAAACGGATGAACATCATGAGAAGTATGTGCATCCGTTTTCTCCGCAATAGATAAACTCAGGATTGTTTATGAGCTATCTATTCCGTACAGCTGATTATGATGCGCGCTGCCCGGTTACAGTGAGCAATTTAAATGCACTGACTGCTTCGGCCAGTGAAGCGGCCTGAGCTTGTAAAGAAAATGCGGCGGCAGCAGATTCTTCAACCAGAGCAGCATTCTGTTGTGTTGTCGTATCTATCTGCCCGACAGCGATATTTATCTGGTGAATACCCTCACTCTGTTCTCTACTGGCTTGTGAAATTTCGCTAATCACGTCATTCACATCACGAACATATCCTGTAAGCCCGTCGATGGTTTCTTCGGCGGTATTGACCAGCGACATCCCCTCCTGAACCTTTTTAACCGAATCATCGATTAAGTCTTTTATCTCCCGCGCGGCTGTGGCACTGGACTGTGCCAGGGAACGAACTTCCCCGGCCACGACAGCAAAACCACGGCCTTGTTCACCGGCACGAGCCGCCTCTACCGCAGCATTCAATGCCAGAATATTGGTCTGGAATGAAATACCATCAATCACATTAATGATTTCCGCCATCCGCTGGGATGAATCACGGATCCCGCGCATTTTTTGCGTGACTGAAATCATAACCTGGCCGCTTTTTTGAGCAGCCTCGGACGCCTGGTTCGCAATATGGGCTGCCTGAACAGTATTATCCGCCGTATTTTTAATTGTTGCGGTCAGTTGTTCCATTGAGGATGCGGTTTCTTCCAGCGAACTGGCTTGCTCTTCAGTACGTGCTGATAAGTCCTGGTTGCCCGCGGCGATTTGCGTGGCTGCAATTGAAATGGTATCCGCGCCGTCCCGAACCTGGCCAACGATAGTGCTGAGGCTGGTATTCATATTATCAAGAGATTTCAGCAATAACCCGGTTTCATCAGTGGTGGTTACTTTGATTTGTGAGGTCAAATCGCCTTTTGCAACGCTTTCTGCAAGCTGCAAAGCACTTTGAATTGGTTGGATAACACTGCGGGTGAGCAAATAAGCAATTAACGCACTCACTGTTGTTGCTAACGCAAGAATAATTAATAAAATCATCCGGGCATTATTATACTCCAGCGCCATGGTATTGATTGCAGTTCCCATCGCATTATCCTGATAATCCACCAGTTCCTTTACTGTATTAACATACTGGAGATGGATTCTACTCAAGTTATTGTTGAATTCTATCGCTGCTTCATTATTTTGTCCTGCCCGTACAAAATTGATTGTTTTCTCTCCTGAAAGAAAGAAGTCAGAACGTATTTGACGAATAGCTTCCAGATATTTACGCGCACTTTCATCTGTACTGTACTCTTCAACTTTATCAAGAAGATTACCCATATCCGTACGGCGCTTTGTTATCTCGTGCATATACTGCTGGGTCTGTTCCTGCCCATTAGCCAGTATCATTTGTGAATATGAAATAAAGTTAGCGTTGACGATATCGATAAGCGCATTGGAGTCTTGTGTACGTGGGTAGATATCCGTCACTATACTTCTGGCATCACCTTGAAAATCAGAAAGTCTCGACAGTGAAAAAAAACTTACAATAAATAACATGACAATTAATAGAGAAAAACCAGAACCTAATCTGAACCCAATTCGCCAATTTACTAAAAACATATCAATCCCTTATTTTACAAGTGTTAAAAATTCATATCTTTAGATGTGGAAAATGTTTTTTATTAATAGAGTAGCCTCCTGGACAGGCGTTAAATTTATAATTGAATATGAAAAATCACCTGAGATAATAGTTCATCTCAGGTGTTAACTTACTGTTGTCATTTTTGTATCTCGTTAAATTATAACGGCATAAATAAACATCTCTCCATTAAAAATTTTTAATAATTAAAAGATTAAAACTAAAGATCGATATTTTTGATAAATAAGAATAATGATCCACCCTAAGGTAAATTGTATTGTTTTAATTTCAACTATAAAAACAAAACAGTCATCTTTCGTTATAACTTCAATGTCTGATGATATTCGTTTTCGTTATGATTTCACTTTAGTTCTGTTGCAGGAATGTCATTCCGTTGATGAAGATCAAAAAATATAATATCAATAGGGTATAGTACTAATACGCTCAGGTTGATAAAGAGTCATTTCAAATTAAATGACCAGCGGTAATTTCGTTAGATATATTTAGATGAATATTATTTTGGGCCAGTAAGATATAACTATATCGATAGATTTTTTTTAGTTATGATTATAGGTAACTCTAAAATAAGTATGCTTTACAATGAGCAGTTAAAAAACTTTGCCAAATTATTTGCTATTGTCCCTGAACATTTAAGAGACCAACTGCAATGGCAGGGGCCGGAGATAGTGCTAAGCGGTTAAATAGAGTTCCTTACAAGGCAGATGATAAAACGGCCCTGAAAAGGGCCGTTAGTCTGTTATCTGGCGGAGATTAAACGCCTTGATTAATACAGCAGAGCGTACATATAGCGACGATATTTAGACGCCAGCGCATCCCCGGTACCGAGGGCTGCGAGGATATCCATAAAAACTTTACGTATCTGACCTTCTCCAGCCGTGAGGTCTTTTTGTAAATGGGTATACAGCAGTTCGAGGGCTTCTTCGTTGCGCCCGACCTGATGCAGTTGCAGTGCTAGCTGGCTGGCAATCACGGCATTATCCGGGTCATCCTGAACTTGCTGCTGCAGCAGCTGGATCTCGGGTGTATCAGCGGCTTGTTTCAGCAGTTCTATCTGGGCCAGCAGCCCTTGATAGCGGCTATCTCTATCCTGCAGAGGAATGGTTTTCAGCACCGCCTGGGCATCTTCGCTACGATTGAGGATAATTTGTACTTCTGCCAGCATCAGACCGATTTCACTGTTCTGATTAGAAAGCTGCCAGGCATCTTTCAGCAAAGGTAAGGCTTCAGCATGATTGCCTGCGGCCATCAGCTCTGCCGCTTGCTGCGCTTTAATCTCTTCTTCACGCGGCAGTACTTTATCGAGCAGGGCGCGAATCGCCTCTTCTGGCTGCGGTCCCTGGAAACCATCTACCGGTTGTCCGTTCTGGAACAGATAAACCGTCGGTATGGAACGCAGGCCAAACTGGGAGGCAATCATCTGCTCGGCGTCACAGTCCAGTTTGGCAAGAATAAACTGGCCTTGATACTGGGCGGCTAAGCTTTCAAGTACCGGCGTCAGCTGCTCACAATGCTGGCTACGAGCAGACCAAAAATAGAACAGGACCGGTTTCACCGTCGACTGCTCAAGAGTTTGATGTAGGTTCGCTTCAGTAATATTGATAATGTGTTCGGTAGACATAAGCGATTCTCTGTTCAGTATTTAGGGTATTAATGGGGGCGAGTGCAGGGTCTTCAACTCATCCGCGTAAAATTTTATCCATCAGACAGGCTGGTAACAGGCGACGCAGCCAGCTTAAGGCATGAGCTACTAGTGTCACCGGGTAACGTAGCTTCGCTTTCGGGCTGGAAAACGCGTGGCAGACCTTATCGGCAACCGCATCCGGGCCCAGCGTAAAGCGGGCAGCAATACCGGGGTTATGAACCGGTTTATCCGCCTGGGTCTGGTTAACGTTAGCGGTAAAATGGGTACTGATCGGGCCGGGTTCAATCAGGCTGACCTGAATACCTGAGTGGTGCAGTTCCATACGAAGCGTATCGGACCAGGCTTCCAGCGCATATTTACTGGCAGCATAAGCCCCGCGCCCTGGAGTCGCCACTAAGCCCATCACCGAACTGGTCATGACAATACGCCCCTCGCGGTGCGGTAGCATGGCCGGTAATAACAGCATCGTCAGCTGGTGGAGACCAAAAAGGTTGGTCGAAAATTGCTGCTGAAACTGTTCCCGACTCAGCGTCATTAACGGGCCATAGACGCCATATCCGGCGTTATTAAACAGGCCGTATAACTGGTTATCGGTCAGAGAAACGACCTGTTCTGCTGCCTGTTGGATGCTCTGTTCCGAGTCCAGGTCCAGCAGAATACCGGTAAATCCTGCCTGATTCATCCGCTCAACATCTTCCGGCTTGCGGCAGGCCGCGAGCACTCGGAATCCTTCTGTTTTCAGTCGCCCGGCGCAGGCCAAGCCAATACCGCTTGAACAACCGGTAATTAAAATAGATTTTTGCATAACTTTACCAGAAGTATGCCCCGTTAATGTATTAGTCATGGTTAACTATTCCGTCCTGGTTTCGCAGATATCTGAATCGATTTTACTGCCAGACCAGAGTGAATGTGGTTTTCAGTCAGTAGGTTATTTACTGAGTAAAGGAGTCAGCTCTTTTGCCATCAAGTCGGTGATAAAAGGCTGTGCTTCAGCGGTTGGGTGGATGCCATCATCCTGCATCCATCCGGGTTTCAGATAGACCTGCTCCATAAAGAACGGCAGCAACGGAAGGGCATTTTTTTGAGCCAGTTGCGGATAAATAGCGCTAAAGGCTTCATTGTAACGACGGCCATAGTTAGCAGGCAGTCTGATTTGCATCAGCAATGGCTTTGCCCCGGCAGCTTTTACCTGAGTGATTATCTGCTGCAAGGTAGCTTCGACAGTTTGCGGAGGAAAACCGCGCAGGCCATCGTTACCGCCAAGCTCAATCAGAACCCAATCCGGTTTATGTTGTTCCAGCAGGGCAGGCAGGCGAGAAAGCCCTTGTGCCACGGTATCACCACTGATACTTGCGTTCACAACCTGGATATTTTTCTGCGACCATTGCTTATTGAGCAGAGCAGGCCAGGCGCTATTTGCCGCCATGCGGTAACCGGCACTCAAACTGTCACCCAAAACTAACAAGGTGTCAGCAGCAGCGACACGAAATGTCATCAAGGTCAGAAACAGGAAGGGCAAATGCCAGCGGAATACAGTGTTGAAGTTCATCATCTTAGCAAGTCCGTAGGTCAAGGGGAGCATGAGCTGTCCATCCTTACCGGAGTTGAGCTACTTGTCAAACCGGCACAAACGATTGCCCTGATCGGTGAGTCCGGATCGGGTAAATCTACATTGCTGGCGATCCTTGCCGGTCTCGATGATGGTACAGCCGGTGAAGTCTTCCTGCTGGGCGAGCCGTTACATAAAATGGATGAGGAACAGCGCGCGGCTCTGCGCGCGCGTAATGTCGGGTTTGTTTTCCAGTCCTTTATGCTGGTTCCAACGCTGAGCGCGCTGGAAAACGTCGAATTACCGGCGTTATTACGCGGTGAAAACGATGCCGCCAGCCGTGCCCAGGCGAAAGCCTTGCTGGAAGAATTAGGTCTCGGTAAACGCCTGCATCACCTGCCAGCCCAGTTATCGGGCGGAGAGCAGCAGCGAGTGGCTCTGGCTCGTGCGTTTAATGGCCGCCCTGGCGTACTCTTTGCCGATGAACCCACTGGAAACCTCGACAGACAAACGGGCGACCGTATTGCCGATCTGCTGTTTTCCTTGAATCGCGATAACGCGACCACTCTGATTCTGGTTACCCATGATGAACACCTTGCGGCGCGCTGTGACCGACGTTTGCGTGTCCGTGACGGTAAGTTGTGGGAGGAAGCATGATTGTACGTTGGTTCTGGCGTGAGTGGCGCTCACCAGCGCTACTTATTGTCTGGCTAGCCTTGAGCCTTGCCGTCGCTTGCGTGCTCGCACTGGGTAGTATCAGCGATCGTATGGAGCAAGGTCTGACCCAGCAAAGCCGTGACTTTATGGCGGGTGACCGGGTTCTGCGTAGCCCGAAAGCGGTCCCTGATGAATGGCTGAATGAAGCGACCAAAGCCGGTTTGACTGTCGGAAAACAGCTGATTTTTGCGACTATGACTTTTGCCGGTGATACGCCACAGCTGGCTGATGTTAAAGCCGTTGATGAAACCTACCCAATCTATGGCAACTTGAACACTCAACCACCCGGACTGAAAGCGGAACCCGGTACGGTACTGCTGGCCCCACGCTTAATGTCTCTGCTGAATTTAAAAGCCGGTGACAGTATTGATGTGGGTGACGCGAAACTACGTATTATCGGCGAAGTGCTGCAAGAACCTGATGCCGGGTTTAACCCGTTTCAGTTAGCCCCGCGTCTGATGATGAATATCGCGGACGTAGAGCAAACGGGTGCGGTGCAACCGGGAAGCCGTATTTCCTGGCGCTATAAGTTTGCCGGCACGCCGGAACAATTACAGCAATATGAGAACTTTTTACTGCCTGTATTACAGCCTGAACAGCGCTGGGTTGGCATGGAGCAGGACGAAGGTGCTCTGGGCAAATCGCTGCAACGTGCCCAGCAATTCTTATTACTTTCTGCACTGCTGACGCTGTTACTGGCGATTGCTGCCGTGGCGGTGGCGATGAGCCATTACTGTCGTAGCCGTTATGACCTGGTCGCGATTTTAAAAACGCTCGGTGCGGGTAGGGTGGCTCTGGCTAAACTGATTATCGGTCAGTGGTTTATGGTCCTGCTGCTTTCTGCCATTACCGGCAGCCTTATCGGCCTGGTATTTGAATCCTTACTGATGCAGATGTTAAGGCCGGTACTGCCTAATGACCTGCCTGCCGCCAGCTTCTGGCCATGGATATGGGCGATGGGGTCGATGGTCGGTATTTCATTCCTGGTCGGTATTCGTCCGTATCGTTTATTACTGGCGACTCAGCCATTACGTGTCCTGCGTCAGGATGCGGTGGCTAACCTCTGGCCGCTGAAAATCTATTTGCCGGTGATGGCGGGCATCGTTGTCGTCCTGCTGGCAATATTAATGGGCGGCAATACTCTGCTGTGGGCGGTTCTCGCAGGCATGTTAGTGCTGGCGGTACTGGCGGGCGGCGTCGGTTTTGCGGTACTGAAGTTACTGAGAGTGCTGACGGTTAAGCATCTTGCTCTGCGACTGGCAATCAACCGTTTATTAAGACAGCCCTGGGTGACGCTCAGCCAACTGGCGGCCTTCTCATTATCCTTTATGTTGCTGGCCTTGCTGCTGGTGCTGCGGGGCGATCTGTTGGATCGCTGGCAGCAGCAACTGCCCGAAGAAAGCCCGAATTACTTCCTGATCAATATTGCCCCCGAGCAGGCGGAACCGGTGAAAACCTTCCTGACCAGCCACGGTGTCACGGCGGAGAATTTCTATCCGATTGTTCGGGTACGTATGACGGAAATTAACGGCAAGTCGACGGAAGGTAATCCGGATGAAGCTCTGAACCGTGAGTTAAACCTCACCTGGCAGAGCCATAAACCGGAGCATAATCCGATAACCAGCGGTTACTGGCCGCCGAAAGCGGGTGAAACCTCGATGGATGAGGCAGTGGCTGCCCGGCTGAATATCAAGCTGGGGGATACGCTGACCTTTATGGGGGATACCCAGCCGTTTTCTGCCAAAGTTACCAGCCTGCGTAAAGTCGACTGGGAAAGTATGCGACCGAATTTCTACTTTATTTTCCCGCCGGGCGCGCTGGAAAATCAGCCGCAAAGCTTACTGACCAGCTTCCGCTGGCAAGGGGATAATAGCTTGCTGACCCAGTTAAACCGTGAGTTTCCGACTATCGGTCTGCTGGATATCGGCGCGATTATTAAACAAGTCGGTCAAGTACTGGAACAAGTGAGTCGGGCGCTGGAGTTAATGGTAGTGCTGGTCACCGCTTGCGGTCTGTTGTTATTGCTGGCTCAAGTGCAGGTCGGTATGCGTCAGCGCCATCAGGAGCTGGTGGTCTACCGTACCCTTGGCGCGGGCAAGAAACTGCTGCGAGTCACACTCTGGTGGGAATTTGCCTTGTTAGGCCTGGTATCAGGGCTGGTTGCGGCGATGGGCGCTGAAACTGCCCTGGGGTTGCTACAAACCAAGGTATTTGACTTCCCGTGGCAGCCGGACTGGCGACTGTGGGTTATCTTACCGGTAACCGGTGCCATCCTGCTCTCGCTCTGCGGCAGCTGGCTGGGCTTACGATTACTGAAAGGTAAGGCGTTGTTCCGCCGCTTTGTCGCCTGACAGATATCGCTTTGAATAAATGCCCGGATCAGTATGGTCCGGGCATTTTTTTGTCTCTGGTAAACACTCACTGATTTTGAATAGGTCTTTCGAAAGAAAGTTAGCAGAAAGGAGGATGAATAACAGGATTACAGGAGAAGTTAAGGGAAAAGAAAAACGAGTTCATTTCTTTCCCCTTATGACTACAGTTCAGTCGTTATTTAGCAAGCTTACCTTGCGCCCAGGCAATACCGCTGGCATATTCTGGTGGCAGCAGTGGAACCAGTGCTTCAAGTGAAGCGCTCAGTCGTGAGGTGTCCGAGTCGTTCAGGTTAAGGTGTCCGACTTTGCGGCCTGCATGGACAGTTTTGTCATACCAGTGCAGGTGAACCAGCGGCAGTTTCAGCCAGTCATAATTTACGTCGGTGCCGATCAGATTGATCATCACTGACGGAGCATTCACCACCGGTTTTGACAGGGGCAAGTCAAGGATCGCACGTAAATGCAGCTCAAACTGGCTGATTGAGGCGCCGTTTTGCGTCCAGTGGCCGCTGTTATGTACTCTTGGTGCCAGCTCATTAATCAGCAGTCCTGCCGGAGTGATAAAACACTCCATGGCCATTACGCCGACATAATTCAGCTCATCCATAATCGCGCTAAGCATCGCTTCAGCCTGATCCTGATGCTCACGATTAGCATGAGGGAAGACAACGCTTGTGCGTAAAATGCCTTCCTGATGCAAATTATGGGTCAGCGGATAAAATACCGTTGTGCCGTCATGTGCCCTGGCACCGACCAGCGAAACCTCGCCAGAGAAATTGATCCCTTGCTCAACAATACACTCGCCGTAACATTCAGCGGGTAACTGCGCGGTTTCATCACTGCGTAAACGCCACTGACCGCGACCGTCATAACCTCCAGTGCGACGTTTTACTATCGCCAGAGAACCGAGCGTATTGAATACGCCAGCCCACTGCTCAGCACTGGACAGTAACTGCCACGGAGCTGTCGCCAGACCCAGTCGGTCAAATAACTGCTTTTGTGTCAGGCGATCGGCAATAATCGGAAAAACATCACGGTTTACAAAAGCGTTATGCAGCGCCAGTTCACGCGTTAGCGCCGTTTCCGGCCAGCGTTCAATCTCAGCGGTAATGACACTTTGTGCAAAAGGGACGGCTTCAGGTTCCGCATCCAGGCCAACCGGATAGACCGCGATACCCAGAGGCTCACCCGCCTGACGCAGCATACGTCCCAGCTGGCCGTTACCTAAGACGCAGACCGGTTTCATGCCTCACCCCGTGGATCCGGGTTATCAAGGACTTCATCAGTCTGGCTTTGACGCCATTCTACCAGGCGCTGGTGCAGGGCTTTATCATGCAGCGCGAGAATTTGGGCTGCGAATAAGGCTGCGTTGGCAGCACCCGCTTTACCAATCGCCAGCGTACCGACCGGAATACCGCGTGGCATCTGGACAATAGAGTAGAGACTGTCTACGCCGCTCAGGGCCGCGCTTTGTACGGGCACACCCAATACCGGAACCAGCGTTTTAGCCGCCAGCATGCCCGGAAGATGTGCAGCCCCGCCAGCGCCCGCGATAATCGCCTGATAGCCGTTAGCTTCAGCTTGTTCAGCAAAGCTAAACAGTTTATCGGGGGTGCGATGCGCGGAGACGACTTCGACATGATGAGGAATGTTCAGGGCGGTGAGGATTTCAGCGGCAAACTGCATGGTTGCCCAGTCACTTTTTGAACCCATAACAATGGCGATAGATGCCGGGGTATGCTCAGAAGACATGCGTCTCAAAACTCCTGTGGGTGTGCAGACATCACCGAACGCGGCGCATTCGGTCACAAGGGTTGAGAGAATAGCACGAACATTACGGAAGGAAAACGGTTGCGCGGAGCTTAAAAGGGCAAAAACAACGATTTCAGTTAAAAAGGAAATGAAATCAATTCGACGTTTTCCGGGGTGACTTTAATCATCGACCCTTCATGATGCCAGGCCCCTAATACACAGCGAAAGGCCGGTTGCTGGCGGGCTACCAGTTCATGGATTTCCGGACGATGAGTATGGCCGTGAATTAACCACTGAGCCTGATGTTCGGTCAGCGTATCCACCACTGCCTGCTGATTCACATCCATAATCGTCAGCGATTTACTGCTATTGGCGGCTTTACTACTGGCACGCATTTTTGCCGCAATACGGCGGCGGAAAAAGAGTGGTAGTGCCAGAAAAAGGATTTGCAGCCAGGGCTTATGGACTTTTTTCCGAAAGGCCAGATAACCGGTATCATCGGTACAGAGAGTATCACCGTGCATAATCAGCATCTTGCGGCCATAAAGATTAACCACTTGCAGCTCGGGCAGCAGGATCATTCCACTTGCCTTCGCAAAGCGTTTGCCTATCAGGAAATCACGATTCCCATGAATGAAGTAGCAGGGGACACCGGAGTCCACCAGGGTTTTAATTGACGCCGCGATTTGCAGATGAAGAGGTGTGGTATCGTCATCGCCAATCCAGCTTTCAAACAGATCGCCTAAAATATAGAGCGCATCTGCATTGACGGCCTGGTGGGTCAGAAAATGAAGAAAACCGGCGGTGATCGCCGGTTCCTCATCACACAGATGTAAATCTGCAATGAACAGAGTTGGCATTATTCGCTAACAGTTACGCTTTGAACAATGACATCTTCTTTAGGCACGTCCTGGTGCATGCCGCTACGGCCGGTTGCAACGCCTTTGATTTTATCAACCACATCCAGGCCTTCCACGACTTCGGCAAAGACGCAATAGCCCCAGCCTTGCATGCTTTCGCTGCTGAAGTTCAGGAAGTCGTTATCAGCTACGTTGATAAAGAACTGTGAGCTGGCAGAATGTGGAGCCTGAGTACGGGCCATGGCCAGCGTACCGCGGGTGTTTTTCAGGCCGTTATTTGCTTCGTTCTGAATAGTTTCTTTGGTTGCTTTCTGATTCATGCCAGGCTCAAAACCGCCGCCTTGAATCATAAAGCCGTTAATCACACGGTGGAAAATGGTGTTGCTGTAATAACCTTCGCGACAGTAGTCGAGGAAGTTTTTAACTGTAATTGGCGCTTTATCATCAAAAGTTTTAATAACAATATCGCCGTGATTAGTGTGAAAAGTAACCATTTTTGTATCCTATAAGTGTCAGTGGATATCTCGGCAAACCGTGCCGTTTTATCAAGGTGTTTTTATAACATAACTCTTACCGTCGCGTCAGTAATGCAAAGCAAGCTGCTTCGCGCTAAAATCCCTCGATTAGATAAGCGATTGCCTTTTCCACACACAGACATGGAATCTCCTGATGTTAAAAATTTTTAATACCCTGACTCGCCAAAAAGAGGAATTTAAGCCTATTCATGCTGGAAAAGTCGGCATGTACGTGTGTGGTATCACGGTTTACGATCTCTGTCATATTGGACACGGACGCACTTTTATTTCCTTCGATGTGGTTGCTCGCTACTTACGCTATCGGGGTTACGAGCTGACTTACGTACGAAATATTACCGACATCGACGACAAAATTATCAAACGCGCGCAGGAAAATGGCGAAGATTTCGTCGCCCTTGTCGATCGTATGGTGGTTGAAATGCACAAGGATTTCGATGCCCTGAATATTTTGCGCCCTGATAGCGAACCACGGGCAACTAACCATATTCCGGAAATTATCGAAATCGTTGAGCAGCTTCTGGAGCGCGGACACGCCTATGTTGCCGACAACGGTGATGTGCTGTTCTCGGTGGCAAGCGATCCTAATTACGGCGCACTGTCGCGTCAGGATCTCGACCAGCTCCAGGCGGGAGCGCGTGTTGATGTGGTTGATGCCAAGCGTAACCCGATGGACTTCGTTCTGTGGAAAATGTCAAAACCTGGTGAACCTAACTGGCCATCTCCTTGGGGAGCCGGGCGCCCGGGCTGGCATATTGAATGTTCGGCGATGAACTGCAAGCAATTGGGTAACCATTTTGATTTACACGGCGGGGGTTCTGACCTGATTTTCCCTCATCATGAAAATGAAATGGCCCAGTCAACCTGTGCCCATAGCGGTAGTTACGTCAACACCTGGATGCACTCCGGAATGGTGATGGTTGACCGTGAAAAAATGTCCAAATCACTGGGTAATTTTTTCACCGTACGCGATGTACTGAAGTATTACGATGCTGAAACCGTGCGTTACTTCCTGATCTCCGGGCACTATCGCAGTCAGTTAAACTACTGTGAAGAGAACCTGCAGCAGGCACGCGCTTCTCTTGAGCGTCTGTATATCGCCTTGCGCGGTACCGATGCAAGCGTTGAGGCCGCGGGCGGTGAAGCTTATGTTGCACGCTTCTGTGAGGCGATGGACGATGACTTCAATACTCCAGAAGCCTATGCGGTACTGTTTGATATGGCGCGTGAAATTAACCGCCTGAAAAGTGAAAACCCGCAGGCGGCAAACGGCCTGGCATCAGCATTACGTTCCCTGGCGGGCGTACTGGGCTTGCTGGAGCAAGACCCGGAGCAGTTCCTGCAAAGCAGCGCGCAGGCTGATGACGGTGAAGTTGCAGAGATAGAAGGTTTAATCAAGCAACGTAATGAAGCCCGTGCGACTAAAAACTGGGCACAGGCGGACCAGGCGCGCGATCGTTTGAATGAGCTGGGTATTGTGCTGGAAGATGGTGCTGAAGGGACTATCTGGCGCCGTAAATAAAAATACCCGTCATACTTCAAGTTACCTGAGCGCAGTCAACACCCAGGTAACTTGAATCATTACCTGCTTTACACAGTAAAAAAGCGGCAATTAAGCCGCTTTTTTTACGCTACAAGTTCAGGATTTTATGCCGCATTGGCAACGGCGACCGGGGTTCTAATTAAGTAATCAAATGCACTCAGAGAAGCTTTTGCCCCTTCACCTGTGGCAATAATTATCTGCTTGTAAGGCACAGTGGTGCAGTCACCTGCAGCGAAGATACCTTTGACGCTGGTTTCACCTTTGGTATCAATCACAATTTCACCCATGCGATTGCGTTCCACGACGCCGTCCAGCCACTGGGTATTAGGCAGCAGGCCTATCTGCACAAAGATGCCCGACAGCGCGATATCATAATGATTACCGCTGACTCTATCCTGATACTGCAAACCCGTCACTTTACTGCCATCCCCTTTGACTTCCTGGGTTTGAGCATTAAGGATAATATCGACATTCTTCAGGCTACGGACTTTGTTCTGTAATACCTTATCGGCTTTCATCTCCGGGGCAAATTCCAGCACGGTGACATGTTCCACCAGGCCTGCAAGATCTATCGCCGCCTCGATACCTGAGTTACCACCGCCGATAACCGCGACACGTTTGCCTTTAAATAACGGGCCATCACAGTGCGGGCAATAGGTGACTCCTTTGGTACGGTACTGTTCTTCACCCGGGACATTCATATTTCGCCATTTTGCTCCGGTTGCGATAATAATCGAACGGGCTTTCAGTGTGGCCCCTGAGGCGGTGACGAGCTGATGGAGTCCACCTTCCTCACTTGCCGGAATCAAGGTGCTGGCACTTTCACTGTCGATGACATCAATGTCATACTCATCTACATGTACTTTCAGTGCTGAAGCGAATTTCTGGCCTTCTGTTTTGGCAACAGAGATATAGTTTTCGATATCGACGGTATCCAGTACCTGGCCACCGAATCGTTCACCCATCAGACCGGTACGAATACCTTTACGCGCGGCATAAATTGCAGCAGCAGCGCCAGCAGGACCACTACCGACAATAAAGACTTCGTAAGGTGCGCGAGCATTCAGTGCTTCGGCTTTACGTTTTTCGGCTCCGGTATCAATTTTACTGACGATTTCTTCGAGCGTCATACGTCCCTGACCGAAATCTTTACCATTCAGGAGTACGGCAGGGACCCCCATGATATTTCGCTCCTGGATCTCATTCTGGAAAACGCCGCCATCAATTGCTGTATGTGTAATGTGCGGGTTGAGGATGCTCATCAAATTCAGCGCCTGCACCACATCGGGGCAGTTATGGCAGGTCAGGGAATAATAGGTTTCAAAGTGAAAATCACCCTCGATAGCCTGAATTTGTTCCAGAACTTCAACCGAAGCCTTGGAAGGGTGTCCACCCATCTGTAACAGAGCCAGCACCAGAGAAGTAAATTCATGGCCGAGCGGTGAGCCGGCGAAGCGTGGCCCCTGGTTTGAACCCGGGTTTGTGATTAAAAATGAAGGTTTACGCACCGGCAGGGTGTTATCAACAGACAAGGAAACCTTGTCGGATAGCTCTGCTATTTCAGTCAGTAGCTGGTTCACTTCGGATGATTTAGCGCTGTCATCCAGAGTGGCAATTAATTCGACCGGTTTGGTCAGTTTTTCAAGGTAGACCTTGAGCTGGTTTTTCATTGTTGTATCGAGCATAAAAGGTCCCCTTATTACCTGAAAAAATCGGCTTATCACAGCCGATAAAGAGAAGAGAAATAACAAACATTATTTTGTCGCTGGCAGGACAGTGCCAGCAATTTGGTGATGGGTTTTATCGACTGTCGTGACAGCCGATAAACGCATCAGAAGGTGAAATATTAGATTTTACCGACCAGGTCGAGAGAAGGAGCCAGAGTCGCATCGCCTTCTTTCCATTTTGCCGGGCAGACTTCACCCGGATGGCTGGCAACATACTGTGCGGCTTTAACTTTACGCAGCAGGTCTGATGCATCACGGCCAATACCTTCTGCGGTGACTTCGATAGCCTGGATAATGCCTTGCGGGTCTACGATAAAGGTACCACGGTCTGCCAGACCTTGTTCTTCACGCATATTTTCAAAGTTACGGGTCAGGGCACCCGTTGGGTCACCAATCATGGCGTAGTCAATCTTGGCGATAGTCTCAGAACTACCATGCCAGGCTTTGTGGGTGAAATGGGTATCGGTTGAAACAGAATAGATATCAACACCCAGTTTCTGGAACTCTTCATAATGGTCAGCAACATCACCCAATTCAGTCGGGCAAACAAAAGTGAAGTCAGCAGGGTAGAAGAAGAACACGCTCCAGCGACCTTCGACATCTTTCTCAGTCACTTCGATGAACTCACCTTTTTTGAAGGCGCTATTTTTAAAAGGTTTGATTTTGGTATTAATTAAAGACATCTGTATATCCTCTCCGTTTGCGATGGGAGAAAGATACCTTGATTGTTAAATTGGCTCTAATGGGTTAGCCGTATCGAATTGATAGGCAAATACCCGTCATACTTCAAGTTGCCTGTGCGTTGGCTGCATTCGTCACCCGAATCACTTACCCTTGTAAGCTCATCGTGATCCTCGCCCTGGCGGGCCAACGCTCTGCATTGTTCAAAACGTAAAGGTTTGTCATGCAACTCGAACTATTTAGAGTATTATCCGGTCATACATCGATTTGCCCGGGGCTGCGTTCAGCCCGCGAATCACAGCATTGTCTATGCTCATCGACGGGCTGAGCTTGGCTCATATCTGTTTATTGTGGTTAACCAGCAGCCAGTTCATACCCTGTGAATTCAAAGGTGTCACCGTGCTTAACAGAAATAATCGCGTCGCCGTTAGCCACTGTCGATATTTTTATAGCTGAATTATTGATCAGCGGATGACCGTTGTTTGATGCGGTTCCTTTTACATTCTTCACACTTAACAGAAGACTGATGCCAGCAACTTTGGCCTTGGTTTTAATGACAAGTTCGCCGTCTTGACTATCTGAAGCAACTAATTTGAGTATGTTCCCCTCAAAATAAGTTGATTGAAATGGAAAATCGGTGCTTTTTTCCAGGCTGTAGTCGCTGAGTTGCTTACCTGCCGAAAAATCATAATGGATATTTTCAAACATAATTTTCTCTCCTTGATTTGGGAATACGTCTCATCCCATGAATAAAAAAAGTCACTGCATTTCTATGGCCCTTAAAGTGTATAAAAGATCGGTTCGGAATTGATTCAGATTTCGCCTTTACGGCATGGCTCGGCATTTTTAATCATTGTTGGTTTGAGAGCCGGGCTGTTCTGGGGAAAAAGCCTCATGGCAGAATTATTATTAAGGAAAAACGCTTAGAGAACTGCAATGTTTTAGTGGTGATACGCAAATTTATGTCATGTAAATTGCAGCGAGATGGCAACGGGGTTAAATTAGCGCCCGGTTATGACACAGCGCCTGGTTGCGCGATTTTTGAGGGACTGGCGTTGTTGGAATTACTTTCAATTTTTCTCTTTTGTGCCGCGATTGCACTCTATTCGCTAAAAGCTGGGAGAAACATCTGGTGGTTTGCTGCTATTTTACTGATTTCCTGTCTGTTTATTGTTCTTAACATCACTTTTATCGCCAGTGATTACTTTACCGGTGAAGGGATCAATGATGCTGTTCTCTATACCCTGACCAGCAGTATGACAGGGGCGGGCGTTGGCAAGTATATCTTACCCGGGCTGGGTATTGCTGTTGGCCTGATTGCGATTATCGCAGCACTGACCTGGATTTTACGCCGCAGAAACCAGCCCAGCCATGCGGGCTATAGTTTGTCGGCTTTAGTACTGGCTTTACTTTCCATTAATACTGCACCGGCTTTTCAGCAAGTTAAGTCGTTGGTTACTTCGCAGAAACCGCATGACAACTCTGATTTTTCAGACTATTACCAGATACCACAGAAAACCATTAAAGATCCCAAACTGAATCTGGTTTATATCTATGCCGAGAGTCTTGAACGTACCTATTTTGATGACAATCTGTTTCCCGATCTGACGCCTGAATTAAACGCAGTGAAAGGTTCCGGGATTGATTTTAGCCACACCGGCCAGTTACCTGGAATGGACTATACCATTGCCGGTATGGTGGCTTCACAATGCGGTATTCCGTTATTTGCCCCGTTTGAAGGTAACTCATCGGCATCTATGTCGAGTTTTTTCCCTAAAAATATCTGCCTTGGCGATATTCTCAAAGCTTCGGGCTATAAAAACTACTTTATTCAGGGCGCAGACCTACGCTTTGCAGGAAAAGATATCTTTCTCTCTTCCCATGGTTTCGATTATACCTACGGTGCGCAGGAGCTTAAAAATATCGTTGAAGATCAGTCTTATCGTAATAACTGGGGCTTCTACGATGATACGGTTCTGAATGAGGTCTATGAGAAATTTATTGAGCTATCGAAGAAAGGGGAGCGTTTCTCTTTATTCACGCTCACCGTTGATACCCATCATCCGGATGGCTTCATTTCTCAAAGCTGTAAGCGTCAGAGTTACAGTTACGAGGGGAAAAAGAATACCAGCTTTGGTGCCGTAGCCTGTAGTCAGGAGCATATTGCGAAGCTTATCGAAAAAATTAAAGCCTCTCCCTATTTTGACCAAACGTTGATTGTGGTTTCCTCCGATCACCTGGCAATGAACAATAGTGCCTATAAATATCTCACTCCACAGGACAGAAATAACCTGTTTTTTGTCCTCCCCGGAAATGCGCCTGAGGCTGAGATAAAGACGATGAAACGTAATCCTATGGATAACGGGGCAACGGTACTGGATCTCTTGGGTGGGGGTAATGCGATTGGTTTGGGCAGAAGCAGCTTCTCTGCGGAGTCTCTCTCTTTTATCTTCCTTAACCTGAAAGATAAAATCATGGAGTGGAAGCCTGACGTTATTGATTTGTGGAACTTCCCGAAAACGATTTCTGAGTTTACCGTTGACCAGGAGCACAACACATTTAGTTATTCTGGAGCGCATTTCCGCTTACCGATGCTGCTGAAAGTCGGCAAAGATAAAATTGAGCCATTGCCGGAGAGCGAGTATTCCGCACCGCTTCGCTATCAGCTGGCTGCTTTTAAAGGCGATGACAAATTTATCTGGGTGGATAAGTGCTTTAAGATGGCCCGTCTTTGGGATCCTGAACTTGCACTGTCTACCGAGCTGTGCGCCGCTCAGGGTCAGCTTGACGGGCAGCCAATCGTAAGTCTGCTGCCCGGGCCACAAGATACCCGCCCCGTTGTCTGGGAGCCGGGACCTGGCGATAGCCAGCGTTTTAAGCAAAACGTTGAGCGACTAAAAATTGAAGAAAATGATATTCGCTATCAGGCTCCAGGCTTTATCTTTAATATTCCTGGTGCACCGGACACTATTGCAAAATTCAATGGAATTTCACGTCCTGAGTCATGGGGACGCTGGTCGAATGCGAATCTGGCACCGGAGGTTACCATTGAGTATCGTGAGCCGCTTCCGGAGCAGTTTACCCTGAAGATGAAGGCGAAAGCTTTCGGTCAGAATATTAACGAGCCGGTACGGGTTAAAGTCGGAAACGAAGAACACAGTATTATTCTTGGAGACCAAATCTCTGAGGTGACGCTGCATATGAGTAATCCGCAAGGCAGCAACCTGTTAACGATAATACCGCCAGCCCCACAACTGTCTAATGAAGGGAATATTCTTGGACACGATCCGCGTAAATTAGGGGTAGGAATCGAGAGTATTGATATCGAGCCGGGTACCTGAGCCTGACGGCAGTACTCTATAGCGATAAAAAAACAGGGAGGCGATAGCGCTTCCCTGTTTTTTTATGCTTGCGGTAACCGGTTGGTTAGTTATTCAGAATTTCCAGAACCTGCTCAGGCGGGCGACCAATACGCGCTTTACCCTGTGCCACGGCAATAGGACGTTCAATCAGAATCGGATTCTCTATCATCGCCTGAATCAGGGCTTCCTGAGATAATTGCGGATTATCAAGTTGCAGTGAACTATAAACCGCCTCTTTACGACGCATTAGCTCACGTGCGTCGCTAAAACCGAGCATATCGAGTAATGACGTGATAGTTGCTGCATCCGGAGGTGTCTCCAGATAGCGTATTACTGCGGGCGTAACGCCTGAATCTTGCAACAATTTAAGTGTTTCACGGCTCTTGGAACAGCGCGGATTATGATAAAGAGTGACGATAGCAGTCATAAAGGCTCCATTACATCTTGGTATAAGGTTTAAAACGTTGCTGTAACTGGCGCAATTGATCGATACGTGCGTCATAACGTGCTTGCTGCAGGCTGCCCAGTTTAACCTGGCGACTGGCTCCACTGAGCATAGTAATGGCTTGATCCAATTGACCATTAATCGCCAGTAATTCAGCACGAGCCGCCAGCTCCTGATCGCGATGGCCTAAAGATGCCTGAGCCTGGGCGAGAAGATCCCAGCCATTCGGATCGTTTGGATTAGCAAAGGTATAGCGGTTAAGAATGATGACCGCTTCAGCCGGCTGTGAGTTTTCAACATAGGCATTGGCAAGGTTAATTTGCAGTACCGGATTATTTTTTAAGCCGGGAGCATTTTTCAGCCGATTAACCGCTTCAGCAGTTTTATGCTGACCTATGTCGATATCGGTTGCCATGTCGAGAAACCAGGGGTTAGCAGGCTGAGCGGTTAACAGGGGTTGCAGCAGGCTACGCGCTTCGTCCCACTTCTTGTCGTTCATTGCCTGAAGCGCCTTTCCGTATCGGGCGGCGTTCTGCTCGCGAATATTGCCTTTTGACCAGCTATTGAGTAGTTCGTCCGTCAATTGGTTACGGCCGGTATTGTACATTCCCAGTACACGTGCTTTTGCTAAGTAAAAATTCTCTGAAGACTGTACAACCACAGAACGCATCTGATTGGCACGGTTGCGGGCATCAGAGAGACGGCTTTCCGGCAGGGGGTGAGTTAACAGCATTTCAGGCGGACGCGTGGAATAGCGCGACTGATCGAGTAATTTTTCAAAAAAGTTCGGCATTGCCTGAGGATCAAAACCTGCACGTTGCAATACTTGCAGCCCGATTCGGTCTGCCTCCTGCTCATTTTGCTGGGTAAAGCTGATCATGCTTTGCTGAGTACCCGCCATGGTGCCTGATAGTGCCGCCATACCCGCTTGCGGACTCGCCATAGCTAGCAGGATAGAGCCCAGCGCACCGACCCAAGTCAGAGGGGCCTTTTTTTGCTGATCCTCCATCGCACGCGCCAGATGGCGCTGGGTAACGTGGGATATTTCGTGTGCCAGCACCGAAGCCAGCTGGCTTTCGTTATCGGCGTAACGGAATAACGCGGAATGAAGCACGACATTACCGCCAAAGAAGGCAAAGGCGTTGATATCGTCGTTATTAATTAAATAGAACTGAAACGGAGTCTTGACCGAGTCGGCATGGCTGACCAGGCGAGTTCCCAGCTGATTAATGTACTGATTCAGTAAGGGGTCATTAATTAATGGTGCACTTCCGCGCAGCTGGCGAACGTAGTAGTCCCCCATTTGCATTTCCTGGCCAATAGACAGAGTACTTCCCGCACTCGTGCCGATATCGGGCAGTTGATCGTTAAAATCAGCGGCTGTAGCAGGCAGGCTTCCAGCCAGAGACGCGAACATAAGCGCGGTAATCAGTTTCTTTTTCAACGGCCTGATCATAACAGCTGTCCTGTAGAGTCGGAGTCCAGTTTTGACATACCAATTCGGAAATAAGTTCGCATATCTGCTATCTACTTTAGCCCTTGGTTGTGGGTAAGTCACTGCCTGAACGCAGAGAGAATATGGAATAAACCACTTATTCAAGTGGTTACTACATTATAAGACACATTAAAAAGCAAAGTCTTTTCCATTCCAATTGGTTACAATTCATCTCCGCCAAAAAGACTCAGGAAGTTTGTATGCTAGGTATGTTGTTACAGTGGTATCGCCGTCGTTTCAGTGATCCAGAGGCGATTGCGCTGCTGGTTATTCTGGTGGTGGGGTTTGGCATACTGTTTTTCTTTCATAACCTGCTGGCTCCGCTATTGGTCGCGCTTGTTATGGCTTATTTGCTTGAGTGGCCAACTGCAAGACTGGAAAGACTGGGCTGCTCACGCACCTGGTCGGCCAGTATTATGCTGATTTTTTCTGTGGGTATTCTTCTGCTATTAACCCTGGTCGTAGCGCCGATTGCCTGGCAGCAGGGTATTTATCTGATCCGCGATTTGCCTACGATGTTGAATCATCTGACTGACTTTGCCGCGACCTTGCCAAAACGTTACCCGGCATTGGTTGATGTGGGCATTTTTGACGCTATGACTGAAAATATGCGTTCCAGGCTGACCGGCGTCGGCGATCAGGTGGTGAAGTTTTCTCTGGCGTCGCTGGTTGGTCTACTGACCCTGGCCATTTATCTGATTCTGGTCCCGCTGATGGTATTTTTTCTGCTTAAAGATAAAGAGCAGATGCTCAACGCGGTGCGACGTGTTTTACCCCGTAACCGCACCTTAGCCGGGCGTGTCTGGGTGGAGATGAATCAGCAAATCACCAATTATATTCGCGGTAAAGTGCTGGAAATGGTGGTTGTCGGTGTAGCGACTTATCTCGGCTTTATTGTTTTTGGTCTGAATTATTCATTACTGCTGGCGGTGCTGGTGGGTTTATCTGTATTGATACCCTATATCGGGGCCTTTGTCGTGACCATTCCGGTGGTCTTTGTGGCACTATTCCAGTTTGGTCACGGGCCAGAATTCTGGACCTTATTTGCGGTCTATCTGGTTATTCAGGCCCTGGATGGCAACGTGCTGGTTCCGGTCTTATTCTCTGAAGCCGTTAACCTTCACCCTTTAGTCATTATTTTATCCGTAGTAATTTTTGGTGGGTTCTGGGGCTTCTGGGGCGTATTTTTTGCCATCCCGCTTGCGACACTGGTCAAAGCGGTGGTCTATGCCTGGCCGGATGATGACATTGTAGATGAAGAGAACGTCACGTCATCCTGAGAAGAAGATGTCATATTCCCCCGGAGACTTGCTCCGGAGGAATATCAGAAATAGCACAATTGAAACTGATTACTGAGAACGGGTGGGGACGTTATCCAGCGTCAGGAACTCACCATTGCGTAAGCCGTGGAGCGCATCGCCTTGCTGGCTGAGATAAAGGATCCCTGCTTCTCTGGCAATAATCGCGCTATGAGATAACGCGCTCCCTTTTTTCAGGATAATCCCGGCCACTTTACGGGCATCCAGCTGAACCACCAGCGAAGGATAGATATCATCGGCAACAAGGATGGTCTGGTGCTGTAATATCGGAAAGACATCCGTCATCTGTTTCAGATGGCAAAGGGTACGGTGCAAAATATCCTCGATATCGATGTAACGGGCCTGCAGATAGGCATCATCCAGTTTTTGATACTCATTACTCAGCTCGGTCATAATCTGTGACCAGGCCCATTCAGCGCTGTACTGGTCAGTTCGTATCAGTTCGCAGGCACTGTCGAACAATTCCTTATCGTCCAGCAGCAGATGATGTCCGGAGAAGATAGCCGCAATATCGGTGGAATACTTTTCACCGGCGAGCTGGGTCAGACGGTTAATATCGCCAAGCGTCTGATTAATGGCTTTTCGCAGGCGTCTGGATTCATTATCCGACTGAGAGCTGACCGATTTTTCCAGGGCAAAATCCACCGGAGCGTACTGTAACACCTGGCCACGGATGTTCGTTTTTCCCTCAGCGGGTGTTTTTTGATATGCCTCGCCGATATGTTCACCAAAGTTCTCTTCTGCCAGAGCCCGAAACGCCGTTAATGCTTCTGTTGCCTGGGCGCCTGACGCGATAAGCCGAAGTTTGTCGTGGCGGCGAACCTGCAAGAGAGCAATCTGATTAATGCTGTCAGGTTTGATGCATTTACCGTCTTTTTCTAATAGCAGATGGGCATCAAACCCTGCCAGGGCATCAATCAAACGCGCTGCCGGGCGAACATGCAAACCGTTAGGGTTGTGGATAACAACGGTGATTGATTGAGCATCAGTATCTTCCCGGTGAGCCAGCTCCGGGGTTTGTATCACATCTTCCTGTGCGGGTAGCCCCAGTTGGATGCGTTTTGCCAGCAGGGCATTTTGTGCATCCATCATCACTTTTTCAATACCGGCTCCGCTAGCCGCGCTGACGGTGGCAGCCAGTGTACCTTCCACCAGAGGGGCAGCACACAGACGCACTTTCTGCGCGATAGCAGGGTCAAGCAAGTCTAGTGCCGTCTCGGCACTGAGCAAAGCGCTCCCCATATCCATCATCACCAGGATATGGTCTGTATCTGATACTGACTCAATCGCTTCCATCACTTTGATGGGGTCGGTACCAATAGGATTTTCGGGATCGTCTATCCCGGCGGCGATGGCCAGCCGACAGCCATCCCCCCTCAACATTTGCCGGGCTAATTCCCCGACTCCCTGGCCCAAAAGGGCACTATGAGAAACAATTACCAGATTCACCATCGCCTTATCCTTCGCTTACTCTCTGGCCGCTGCGGCCAGCATCTGCATCATAAACAATACCGAAGTTGCTCCCGGATCCTGGTGCCCAATGCTACGCTCACCCAGATAGCTGGCGCGCCCTTTACGGGCTTGCATGGTTATCGTTGCCCGTGCGGCTTGTTCTGCGACCTGGCAGGCGTTATCCAGTGCGGTTTGTAGCGATAAATGTTGCTCGCTGGATTGCTGGAGTGATTTTGCTACCGGAAGCCAGACATCACACATTGTTTTGTCGCCAGGCTCCGCCTTACCTCGGTTAACCACCCCGTCAGCGCCTTCGTTAATCATTTGATATAGCTCATCCAGCGTCAGGCTTTGGTGGGCTTGAGTGACTTGGGCCGCACGAATAAAGAAGGTTCCAAACAAGGGGCCGCTGGCACCCCCGACATTAGAGAGAAGGACCATACCGGTATTTTTTAGAATAAAACCAATATCTTTATCAGCAATTGAAGGCAGTTTTTCCACCACTTTGCTAAAGCCACGATTCATATTCAGCCCGTGATCGGCATCGCCAACCTCGCGGTCCAGACCGGTCAAAAAATCACGTTCAGTGGCAAAAATGTCTCCACAGCGGTAGAGCCAGTTAACAATTTGATTTTTAGTAAGTGACATCATTATCTCCTTAGTATCCCCAGTTCAGGGCAGGGGTGTGAACTGGCGCGTCCCACAAGGTGAGCGTCTCATCGTCGGCTTTCAGTAAAGTAATAGAGAAGCCTTCCATATCCAGGGAAGTACACCAGGTGCCGACCAGGTTCCGAACGATAGTGATACCGGCTTCCTGACAGCATTTTTCCAGTCGATTATAGACGCCGTATAACTCTGAAAGAGGGGTTGCACCGAGGTTGTTGACCATGGCAATAACCTTATCTGTGCGCTGGAGTGCCTGTTTTGCTTGTTTTATTTCCAGCCAGTTGCCTTTGACACTGTCCCATTGACGTAACGTACGCGTGTAATCGCCATTTTCCAGTAAAGTGCTAAACATCTCATCGACGGTGTTGTCCAGAGAGGTGAAACTGCGACGGTCGATACCCGGCTCTCCGTGGATCCCGACGCCGAACTCCATTTCATTATCCTGAAGTTCAAAAGAAGGGATCCCTGCGGCAGGAACTGTACAGGCACTTAAGGCAATGCCGATAGAATGGCCCTGATTATTTAGCTTGCGTCCCAGTTCGGCACAGGCTTCCAGAGAGTCTCCGCGTTCTGCTGCTGCACCGACTAATTTTTCAATCAACACCGTATTAGCTACGCCACGGCGTCCGGCGGTGTAGAGACTGTCTTTGACGGCGACGTCATCATCTACCACGATTGTCGCCACTTTTACGCCGCCTTCGTGCAATAGCTCGGTGGCAGTTTCAAAATTAAGAATATCACCGGTGTAGTTTTTAATAATCAGCAGGATGCCTTCTCCTCCATCAATATGCATTGCACATTCGAACATTTTGTCTGGTGTAGGAGAGGTGAAAATTTCGCCCGGGCAAGCGCCGGTTAGCATTCCTTTTCCGATAAACCCACAGTGCATAGGTTCGTGGCCACTGCCACCGCCGGATAACAGCGCGACTTTCCCGGCGACCGGGGCATCCGCTCGGGTGACATAAACCGGGTCCTGATGCAGTTGTAGTTCAGGGTGAGCTTTAGCAAGGCCGATAAGCTGTTCACTGAGTACATCTTCGACACGGTTAATCAGTTTTTTCATTTTCTATACTCCGCATAATATTAATGGGGTCACAGGGTTTATCCTGGCCCGATGTAAGCAAGCGGCATGAGATTTTCTCCCATGGTCGATAGAGTGATTTTGGCTTCGACAGAAGAAAAGAAATACAGCGAGAAAATAGGTTCCAGAGTGAAACTTGGACGTATTTATTTGTTCCATAATGGAACGAATTTTACTAAAAAAGAACAACAATGGGAGGCAGAGCTACATTCTGGATGCAGCTATCAATCCTCTGGCTTACCGTATTCAGGCAGAATATTATTTTTTTAAACGGGCAGAGAGGAGCGCTTCCATTCCTGTACTGGTACAGATTGTGATGTAAAGACGGATAGAGATCGCAATCCTGATTATTTATCTGGTTTTAGGTTCCATAATGAAACATGCGTTTTGATTTTTAGTTTCATATAAGAACAAAATTGATGAAAGTTTTTTTGCCGCCCACCCGCTCTAGAGTGATGTTATCGCGCCGCTAGTGTTCAACTTCCCGCTGAAATGGATTAGCAGAAGTGAACAAGGCCAGGCGTCATCATGTCAACGAGTTCAATATTTAATTTGAGGGTGAAGAGAATGCTACAAGTTATTCAATCTCCGGCAAAATATCTCCAGGGTCCTGATGCATCTGCGTTGTTTGGTCAATATGCTAAAAATCTGGCAGACAGCTTTTTTGTGATAGCTGATGATTTCGTGATGAAGCTGGCCGGGGATAAAGTGCTCAATGGCCTGCATGAACATAACATTCATTGTCACGCAGAACGTTTCAACGGTGAATGCAGCCATGTGGAAATTAACCGCCTGATAGCCATTCTAAAACAAAAGGGTTGTAAAGGTGTGGTCGGTATCGGCGGCGGAAAAACGCTGGATACGGCAAAAGCGATAGGTTATTACCAGAAATTGCCGGTCGTCATTATTCCGACCATTGCTTCCACTGATGCACCAACCAGTGCGCTATCTGTTATCTATACAGAATCAGGCGAGTTTGAAGAATATCTTATTTATCCGAAAAACCCCGATATGGTGGTAATGGATACGGCAATTATTGCCAAAGCACCGGTACGTTTACTGGTAGCTGGCATGGGGGATGCACTCTCAACCTGGTTTGAAGCAAAAGCCTGCTATGACGCCAGAGCCGTGAGTATGGCGGGTGGTCAGTCTACGGCTGCGGCACTGAGCCTGGCGCGTCTTTGCTACGACACCTTGATGACGGAAGGTGAAAAAGCTTTGCTTGCCGCAAAAGCGGGCGTCGTAACTGTCGCTCTGGAACGAGTTGTCGAAGCGAATACTTATTTGAGTGGTATTGGTTTTGAAAGCAGCGGGCTTGCTGCGGCTCACGCCATCCATAATGGTTTTACTATTCTTGAAGAGTGCCACCATTTATACCATGGTGAAAAAGTCGCATTTGGTACGCTGTCCCAGCTGGTATTGCAAAATAGTCCAATGGCAGAAATTGAAACCGTGCTGGGCTTCTGCCAGCGAGTCGGCCTGCCGGTAACTCTTGCAGAAATGGGCGTTAAAGAAGGTATTGAAGAAAAAATCATGGCGGTTGCCAAAGCTACCTGTGCACCTGGCGAAACTATTCATAATATGCCGTTCCCTGTCTCAGCAGAAAGCGTCTATGCCGCTATCCTTACAGCAGACCGTTTTGGTGAACAATGGCTGGCCCGTAAATAACCTCAGCGCTTGCCCCTGCAACAGGTAGGGGCATTTTATCTTTATTGCAGCTAAACTTACTGCCAGCTGATACGGGTGACAAGCAGACGTCACTGGTACACATGTATTTGGAACTCCAGGGCAGGCAATGGCGACACAGAATCCAAAAACAGAGCAGGATATTTCTTCATTTATCGCTCAATCCTGGCACCGTTGTGGGAAAATTATGCAGCGGGAAAGCTGGGGCGTTCCTCACCAGGCTCAGGGGCTCACCTTTGAGTCTATCTGTCGTCGTAAAACCGCGCTGCTGACAATTGGACAGGCCGCTCTGGAAGATGCCTGGGAGTTTATGGATAGCCGGGACTGCGCGTTTTTTATTCTGGATGAGTCAGCCTGTATCCTTAGCCATTGTGGACATCCTCAAGTACGGGAACAACTTGAAGAACTGGGTTTTTTTACCGGGAGTTATTGCGCGGAAAGCATCATTGGAACCAGTGCACTTTCACTGGCAGCTATGCAGGGGCTGCCGATAAAAACTTACGGTGAGCAGCATTTTAAGCAGGCATTGTTCCCATGGTCATTCTGCTCGACACCGGTATTTGATAACAACGGGCGGTTATTTGGTTCTATCGCTTTGTGCTGCCTGGCCAGTGAGGCCTCCGTTGCCGATCTTTCGTTAACACTCGCTATTGCCAGAGAAGTGGGGAATTCATTATTAACTGACAGTTTACTGGCCGAATCTAACCGTCATTTGAACCAAATGTATGGGTTGCTGGAAAGCATGGATGATGGGGTAATGGCCTGGAATGAGCAGGGCGTATTGCAATTTCTGAATGTACAGGCCGCTAATATGCTGTATCTGGATAATCAGAGAAGCCAGGGTAAGAATCTGAGTGAGCTGATAACGCTCCCGACCCTGTTACGCCGAGCGATTAAACATGCCAAATCCCTGAATCATGCCGAAGTGACATTTGAAAGCCAGCATCAGTTTATTGATGCGGTGGTGACCCTGAAGCCGATTGTGGAAGATCAGGGGAACAGTTTTATCTTACTGCTTCATCCGGTTGAGCAGATGCGCCAGTTAATGACCAGTCAACTGGGGAAAGTCACTCACACTTTCGAACAAATGTCGGCTGACGATCCTGAAACCCGACGTTTGATTCATTTTGGCCGCCAGGCTGCCAGGGGCAATTTTCCCGTATTACTTCGTGGGGAAGAAGGAGTAGGAAAGGAACTGATTGCACAGGCTATTCACAATGAAAGTGAACATGCTGATGGCCCTTATATTGCGGTGAATTGTCAGCTGTATGCCGATAATATTCTCGGACCAGATTTTATGGGAAGTTCGCAGACTCATGATGAAAATGGACGGTTAAGTCGTCTGGAACTGGCGAATGGCGGAACTCTTTTCCTGGATAAAATTGAATATCTGGCTCCGGAACTTCAGTCGATATTATTACAGGTGATTAAGCAAGGCGTGCTCACCCGGCTGGATGCACGACGTCTGATCCCGGTCGATGTAAAAGTTATCGCGACGACGACAGTAGATCTGGGCAATCTGGTGGAGCAAGACCGCTTTAGCAGGCAGCTTTACTATGCATTACACTCCTTTGAAATTGTGATTCCTCCTCTGCGTGAACGAAACAGCAGTATTCCGTCTCTGGTCCATAATCGGCTACGCAGCCTTGAGAGACGTTTTTCTTCTCGTTTCAAGCTGGATGAGGATGCCCTTGCACAATTGGTGGCGTACTCCTGGCCGGGTAATGATTTCGAGCTTAATAGTGTTATTGAAAATATTGCCATCAGTAGTGAGCACGGCCGTATTCGCTTAAGTCATATTCCCGCACATCTGTTTAATGAACGTCCCGGAGACCGAAGCCACTCATCCTTGTTACCTGCCAGTCTGACTTTCAGGGCTCTCGAAAAAGAGGCAATTATTCATGCCGCCCGGGTGACGAGCGGCCGCGTACAGGAAATGTCGCAGTTGCTTAATATTGGCCGTACGACGCTATGGCGCAAGATGAAGCAATATGACATTGATGCCAGCCAGTTTAAACGTAAATACCTGGACTAAAATGGCCTTTCTCAAAGCGATTCATGGGAGAAATCGCATCAGAATTTCGGCTAATCTCCCCCTCAGCCGATTACGCAAAGGAGTGTCAGGGGCTATTGTAATCAAACTTATTTAATGATTTTTTTCAGTAACGTAACCTGTGTTCAGAAGCCGTAATTTTACTTTTTATTTGTACTTAATCGCAGGGTCTATCATGAGCCAGACAGTGAGTTTAAAAGGGCAGTGTATTGCTGAAATGCTAGGTACTGGACTGCTGGTTTTTTTTGGGGTTGGTTGTGTGGCTGCGTATAAGGTCGCAGGCGCTAACTTTGGTCAGTGGGAAATCAGTGTGATTTGGGGGTTAGGTGTTGCTATGGCCATTTATCTGACCGCCGGGATCTCTGGTGCGCATTTGAATCCGGCTGTGACTCTGGCATTCTGCCTGTTCGCGAATTTTGAACGACGTAAAGTATTGCCCTATATGGCGGCTCAAGTAGCAGGAGCATTCTGCGGGGCAGCGTTAGTCTACGGACTGTATGTCAACCTGCTGACTGATTACGAACAGACCCACCATATTGTCCGTGGCAGCCTCGACAGCTTGCCGATGGCCGGTATTTTTTCTACCTATCCCGATAGCCGTCTTGGACTGATGCAGGCATTTGGTGTGGAGATGGTTATTACCGCTGTGATGATGGCGATGATTATCGCGCTATCTGACGAGGGGAATGGCATTCCTCGAGGGCCGCTGGCACCCTTGCTGATTGGATTGCTGATTGCCGTGATTGGTGCTTCTATGGGGCCATTAACCGGGTTTGCGCTTAATCCTGCCCGGGATTTGGGCCCGAAAATATTTGCCGCTTTTGCCGGTTGGGGGGAGGTCGCTTTTACTGGCGGTTATCGGGTTCCCTATTTTCTGATCCCACTCGTGGCACCCGTAGTAGGGGCTTTGCTGGGAGCATGGGGATATCGGTATTTTGTCGTCCCTCATCTACCTTCAGAACAAACACCCGAGATAACAGAGAAGAAGACCTCCCGACACAGTGCCTGAACCAAAAATAATTGTCGGCCTGAGTGACGAGAGAAAACGCTCGATGAAAGGCTCATCGAGCGTTTTAAGCTAAAACATCAGGACTAACCGTTTTCTTTTAGCCAGTTAATCACAATGTCGTGGTGGTTGCTGGTTTTGAAGTCATCAAATACATGCTCAACTCTACCCTCACCATCGAGTAGGAAGCTAATACGATGGATGCCATCGTAGGTTTTCCCCATAAAGGATTTTTCACCCCAGACGCCAAACTGCTCACTCACCTGATGGTCTTCATCAGACAGCAGGGTGAAGTTAAGTATCTCTTTTTCGACAAAGCGGGACAGTTTTTCTGGTTTATCAGTGCTGATACCCAGCACTTCGACGCCGTGCGCCTTTAGCTCATCCATATTGTCGCGTAAACCACAGGCTTGTACAGTACAGCCGGGTGTCATCGCTTTCGGATAGAAGTAAACCAAAACACGCTGTCCCTGGAAGTCGGTTAAATTTACTTGCTCGCCGTCTTGATCAGGCAGGCTAAATTTGGGTGCGCTGTCACCGGCTTTCAGTGGATTCATCGATTCTCTCCGTCTCTCTCAGTCTTCTTGTTGTAGGTTAACCACGCTAATAGTGCCTTCTGCGTTGAGTTCTGTACATAGGGATTTAAAGGCTTGCTGGATAATACTTGCATCTTCCGAGCCTGGGCTGTGCGCAGTGATTTGAATATACAGCCTTGGCCCCTGACTATCTTGTGCCGGAGTGGTTCGGGAAACTAGTTCAGCGATATCCATATGATGAACATCGAACAGATGAGTAAAGCGTTCAACCAGATGGGGTGAGTCAGCAACTTCGACTTGCACCCAGACACTTACCGGCATCGGGGAGATATCCTGAGCTGCGGTGCGCTTCATCACAATTAACAGGTCAAGTTCAGCCCCTTTTAGCGGAAGCGTCGACTCAATCAGGGTTATCGCATTCCAGCTACCCGAAAGTAACATGATAAAAGTGAACTCTTCTCCCAGCATCGCAAGGCGACTGTCTTCAATATTACAATCACAACTACTGACGTGACGAGTGATGGTATTGACGATACCCGGGCGGGCAGTTCCAAGTGCTGTGATAACCAAATAATGGTGTGATGAGGGTGTCAAACGCATTCTTCCTGTGTCTGGATACGATAATCATTAGGAAAGCACAAAAAAAACCTGCTGCCAACCGCTTAGCGCCTTCTGGCTGCTTGCTTTTGTGATGGTACCAAACGTAACATTGGAGAACATGTTTGCACAGAGGGTCGCCAATGTTTACGGGAAGTATTGTCGCGTTAATTACACCGATGGATGAGAAAGGTAATGTTTGTCGGTCCAGCCTGAAAAAACTGATTGATTATCATGTCGACGCTGGAACGTCGGCGATTGTCTCGGTGGGAACAACCGGTGAGTCTGCGACCTTGAGTCATGACGAACACGGTGATGTTGTGATGTTAACTCTGGAACTGGCTGACGGCAGAATTCCGGTTATCGCAGGAACAGGGGCGAATGCAACCTCTGAAGCCATCTCTCTGACGAAACACTTCCACAATAGCGGCATTGTTGGCTGTCTTTCTGTAACTCCTTATTACAACCGTCCTACTCAGGAAGGGCTGTATCAGCACTTTAAAGCGATTGCTGAAAGTACCGACTTACCACAGATGCTGTACAATGTGCCATCGCGTACTGGCTGTGACATGCTGCCTGAAACAGTTGGCAGACTGTCAGCGATAAAAAATATTATCGGTATCAAAGAAGCAACCGGGAACTTAAGTCGTGTAAACCAGATCAAAGAGTTGGTTAACGATGACTTTATCCTGGTCAGCGGCGATGATGCTAATGCATTAGACTTTATGCAACTCGGTGGTCACGGTGTTATTTCCGTTACCGCAAACGTAGCCGCGCGCCAGATGGCAGAAATGTGTAAACTGGCTGCCGAAGGGCAATTTGCACAAGCTCGTGAGATTAATCAGCGTCTGATGCCGCTACACCATAAACTATTTGTAGAGCCCAATCCTATCCCAGTCAAATGGGCTGCAAAGGAATTGGGTCTTGTAGCAACCGACACCTTACGTTTGCCAATGACACCGATAACCGACGCAAGTCGCCCGGTCATTCTTGACGCACTTAAGCATGCCGGTTTGCTGTAAAGCTAGGGAGATTTAATGGCTTACTCAGTACAGAAATCGACGGTGGCAAAAGTTGCTGTTGTCTCGCTCGCCATGTTGCTGGCTGCATGTAGCAGCGATCAGCGTTATAAACGTCAGGTGAGCGGTGATGAAGCCTATCTGCAAGCGACACCGCTTTCCGATTTGCATGCTCCGGCTGGTATGATCTTGCCTGTCCAGAATGGCAAGTATGATATTCCAGTGGTTCGTAGTAGCACTGCGATTGGTAAAGAACTGGATATTCGTCCGCCGACTCAGGCTCTGGCTCTGGTGAATGGTGGACGGACCGCGTTTGCAGGAGACACTGCGACATTGCTCGTCGAGGCGGCTCTGGCGAACGGGCTGTGGCCACAAGTAGTGAGTATTCTCCAGGAAAAAAACTATACCATCGCCGAACGTAGTGATGGTCAGCAAACCCTCACCACGGATTGGGTTCAATGGAATCGTGCCGACGAAGATAATCAATACCGTGGGCGCTATCAGATAAGCCTGTTACCTCAGGGCTATCAGCAGTCTATCGTGGTTAAGTTGCTGAACCTGGAGCAAGACGGTAAGCCTGTCTCTGATCCTGCAGCGGTGCAGCGTTACAGCTCTGAAATGCTCAATAGCATCAGCTTAGGTCTGGATAACGCACAAACTACCCGGCAGAATATGCAGGATAATCGTTCTGTATCAGAATTCGATGTGCAGAGCGCAGCTGATGACACCGGTTTACCGATGCTAGTGGTACGTGCACCCTTTAACGCAGTCTGGGGTAAATTACCTGCGACGCTTGAAAGAATGGGCATGAAAGTCACTGATGCTACCCGCTCTAAAGGAAGTATCGCGGTGACTTATAAACCGCTTTCTGACAGTGGCTGGTCAGAGCTGGGAGCGAGAGACCCGGAGCTGGTTAGCGGCGACTATAAGTTACAAATAGGCGATTTGGATAACCGCAGTAGCATGCAGTTTATCGATCCGAAAGGACATGCCTTAACGCAGTCGCAAAATGATGCCTTGGTTGCAGTATTCCAGGCCGCATTTAATAAATGATTATCCAGGGTCGGTTTATACCGACCCTCTTTCATTATTACGCATTATAATACCCAAAATAATTCGAGTTGCAGGAAGGCGGCAAGTGAGAGAGCCCCGATGAGCTTACGCGGGTAAGTGATTCGGGTGAACGAATGTAGCCAACGCACATGCAACTTGAAGTATGACGGGTATATTAATCCTTGACCGCAAAGCGGTTACAACACCTGGAGTGACAGAAAGATGCAAAAGCAAGCTGAGTTGTATCGCGGCAAAGCGAAGACCGTCTACAGTACGGAAAACCCGGACCTGTTGGTACTTGAGTTTCGCAATGATACGTCAGCAGGAGATGGCGCGCGCATCGAACAGTTTGATCGTAAAGGTATGGTGAACAATAAGTTTAACCATTTCATTATGACTAAGCTGGAAGAAGCGGGTATTCCAACCCAAATGGAAGCGCTACTCTCCGACAACGAAGTGCTGGTAAAGAAACTGGATATGGTGCCGGTTGAGTGTGTTATCCGCAATCGTGCCGCCGGATCGCTGGTTAAGCGTCTGGGGATCGAAGAAGGTACGCTGCTTAATCCACCGTTATTCGATTTGTTCCTGAAAAACGATGCTATGCACGATCCGATGGTCAATGAGTCTTACTGCGAAACCTTCGGCTGGGTTGGCAAAGAGCATCTTGCCCGTATGCGCGAGCTGAGCTACAAGGCCAATGACGTTCTGAGCAAGCTGTTTGATGATGCAGGATTAATCCTTGTCGACTTTAAACTGGAGTTCGGTCTGTTCAACGGTGAAGTGGTTCTGGGTGACGAATTCTCACCAGACGGCAGCCGCCTGTGGGATAAAGAAACGCTCGACAAAATGGACAAAGACCGTTTCCGTCAAAGTCTGGGTGGACTTATCGAAGCCTATGAAGCTGTTGCACACCGTCTTGGCGTTAAATTAGACTAACTGCGCAATCGTTTCCGTTTTGCCAAATCTGGGCGCTATCAAGCGCCCTTTTTTTTCATCGAGTTACAGTAGTCATTCGCCTGTGATCCCTCTAGAATTCCAGCTTATAAAAGGTCAATGAGGTAGCGAATATGCGCAAGCTTGGACAGCCTGAAAATAGCCATCCGGAACAAGAACTGCGAACTCCTGGCCAGCCTGCTATGCGAACAGGGCGCGGAATTTTTCGTATTCCTCGGGGTAAAGGTTTTTTTATTTTGCTGGTAATAGTCATTCTGGTCAGTTATTACCAGTCGGCTATCATCGGTTTATTTGCAAATAAAAAGGTAGTAGAAAAGCCCGCTATCTCTTATGACAAAGTGGTTTCACCTGCGGGTGAAGACGCTGAATTTACTGGCATGATAATGACGACTCTCGATGAAACCTGGCAGGCGTTATTTGAACGCCGCGGGCTTAAATATCAGTCACCTGAACTAGTCACTTACCGTGATACAGTCAGTAATGCCTGTGGTGACAAGCGCCAAGCCATCGGCACATTTTATTGCCCGCAGGACGACACGATTTATGTTTCTTTAACTCTGTATGACGATATGCAAAGCGCGCTCGGTGCGGGGGGAGACTTTACCCAGGGTTATATGATGGCCCATGCGGTCGGACATCATGTGCAAAAACTTCTTGAGCCAGGAGTGTCTGCGACAGCCTCTGGTTTATCAACAGAACAAGAACTGCAGGCCGACTGTTTTGCCGGACTGTGGGGGCACCGTATGGCAGAGCAACAGATCCTCAGTGCCGGGGATATACAGCCAGCGATGAATGTCTCGCAGGCTATCGATGAACAACAGCGTCAGTTATCCCCCGATAGAGTCATGCCAGAAAACTTCACTTACAGTACTTTGGGTCAACGTTATCAGGCGTTTAATCGCGGCTTCGTGAGTGGGGAGCTGGAGCAATGCCTGAGTCCTGACTCGGCGTCCGCTAAATCATGATATTGAGTGATTTTGTACCTCTGACCACACAGATGCGTGATAGCGGTATACGACGCCTGCTGGTGATTGCGGGTGAGTGGCAGTGGTGCCAGCGGCAAGCTCAGGAATTAGCTGACCGATTAACGGGTGACTGGTTATGGGTGGGCGATAACATTGAATGGCCGTTACATTGCGCGCCAGGGGCGCTGCGTTCTTTACTGGGACGAGAGTTTCAGCATGCAGTCTTTGACGCACGTACCGGACTTGATGCCGCAGCCCTGGCGGCTCTTGCGGGTACGTTAAAAGCAGGAAGCTGGCTGGTTCTGCTAACCCCGGACTGGCAACGCTGGCCGCAGCTCCCGGACACGGATTCCTGCCGCTGGAGCGATACGCCTGAGCCGATAGCCACACCACATTTTATTGCCTGGCT
Organism: Klebsiella sp. BIGb0407; assembly: GCF_024807845.1. Taxonomy (GTDB): domain Bacteria; phylum Pseudomonadota; class Gammaproteobacteria; order Enterobacterales; family Enterobacteriaceae; genus JGM124. Next base: position 406,849 of record NZ_JANUEQ010000003.1, on the reverse strand, counting down.
GGAGTCCTGTATCACTGGCTCATCCGATGCAGTGCTATGGCAGCAAAATCATCCGCTCAGGCTGAAAGATTTACCTGATTATCCGCACTGGTACCCGGTTAATCAGGGGCCGCAGCAGGAGCAAGCGACAGTGCTGGCGAAACTGACGGCTATGGAAAGTGGCGTTGCCGTGGTGACTGCGGCCCGGGGACGAGGCAAGTCATCGCTGGCGGGTATGCTGGTGAATCACAGTTCTGGCCGGTGTTTGGTCAGCGCCCCTGCCAAAGCCGCAACCGATGTACTGGCGCAATTTGCCGGGGAAAGGTTTCACTTTATCGCGCCGGATGCCCTGGTTCAGGACAAACCTGAAGGGGATTTTGACTGGCTGATTGTTGATGAGGCCGCGGCTATTCCCGCCCCGCTATTGCAGCAAATGATTGCCTCTTTTCCTCGCGTTTTGCTGACGACCACGGTACAGGGTTATGAAGGCACCGGGCGCGGCTTTTTGCTGAAATTTTGTGCCTCACTTCCTTCATATCACGCTTTTACGCTCAACACGCCCGTTCGCTGGGCCGAAAATGACCCTCTGGAACGATTGATAGACCAGATAATGTTATTTGATGAGCCCGATCTCGATTCTCTGCCAGCGGGACCGGTACAGTTTGCGGTTATCGACAGGCTCGATATGCGTTCACTGGCGGATATTTATCGCCTGTTATCCGGCGCTCACTACCGTACATCGCCACTGGACTGGCGACGTCTGCTTGATGCGCCAGGAATGCATTATCTCGCAGCCACCATCGAACAGCGCTGTGCCGGGGCATTATGGCTGGTAGAGGAGGGTGGGCTTGATCCTTTGTTGAGCCAGCAGGTCTGGGCCGGGTTTCGCCGCCCCAGAGGAAACCTGGTCGCCCAGTCGCTGGCGGCCCATGGCGGAAGTCCTCTGGCTGCAACTTTGCGTGGTTTACGCGTTAGCCGTATTGCGGTTCATCCCAGTTATCAGCGCCAGCTGCTGGGAAGTGAGCTGATAAAACAGGCTCTCTCCCTGGCGCAAGGGCAGTATGATTATCTGTCCGTCAGTTTTGGCTATACCGAAGAATTATGGCGGTTCTGGCAACGTTGTGGCTTTAAAATGGTACGTATCGGAACCCAGCGGGAAGCCAGTAGCGGGTGTTATACCCTGATGGCGCTGCTGCCTTTGTCTGAAGCCGGTATCAGGCTTGCTGATGCTGAACAACAACGATTGTTCCGCAATAGTCACTGGTACCCGCAGCTGCCAGTCGACATCATGGCGGATTTGCCTGCGCTGGCTGATGATTCACTCAATGATAATGACTGGCTTGAACTGGCCGGTTTTGCCTTTGCCCATCGCCCACTTGATTCTGCCCGGGCTTCTCTACATCGCTTACTGCTGGCCTGTGAGCAACCCTTAGATTTATTACGTGGGCAGTTTGAAAGGGGGCACAGCCACAGCGAGTTGTGTCAGTTATTTAAGTTAACCGGGCGAAAAGCCCTGTTGTCTGCCCTGCGTTCAGAAACAGCAATGGCACTGAGAAAGCTTGATCTCCCGCGCTGCGAGGCATTACAGCTCTGGGTTCAGCAAATCAGGCAAGTCGTGGGCCAGTAAAAAAGCGGGCTGAATATTCAGCCCGCTTGTCTTGAGTTATCAGGATTTTTTTGGACGATTATCGTCATCTTCGTCGTCCCATTTATCGTTACAGTCACGATGGGGCGGTAATTCAGGCTTATTGGCCAGAAACTTTTTATGATCAACCCGGTTCAAGTCTTTAATGACATTAATGAAGATACCCACCAATGCCACCAGGATAAAAATCCACCAGTAACGTGCTAGCCATTCCATGCTGATATCCCCTGTCTGTGCACCTGTTGTCAGGCGATGAGTTGTTCCATAATGCGCTGATACATCCGGGCCAGCAACTGAAGATCTGACGCCTTAACACATTCGTTGATTTTATGGATCGTCGCATTGACCGGGCCGAGCTCAACAACCTGGGCACCCATACGGGCAATAAAGCGTCCGTCTGATGTGCCACCCGTGGTTAAGAGTTGCGGCTTAATCTCATTATAATGCTCAATCGCGTGAACCACTGCATCAACCAGCTTACCGCGTGGGGTCAGGAATGGTTGTCCGGACAGCCACCAGTCCAGCGTGTAGCGTAGCTGGTGTTTATCCAGTAAAGCGGCCACGCGGCGTTTGATTTCAGTATCCGTCAGTTCAGTGCTAAAGCGGAAGTTGAACTGCACAAATAGCTCGCCAGGAATGACATTATTACTGCCTGTTCCGGCCTGAACATTGGCAATCTGCATGCTGGTCGCCGGGAAGAACTCGTTACCTTTATCCCACTCTATGGTGACCAGTTCATTCAGCATTGGAGCCGCGCGATGTACCGGGTTATCCGCCAGATGCGGATAGGCAACATGGCCCTGAACCCCATGAATGGTTAAGTTGCAGGTCATAGAACCACGACGGCCATTTTTGACCACATCACCAACGACTTCGGTACTTGATGGCTCACCGACCAGACAATAATCAAGGCGCTCTTTACGCGCCATCAGGGCTTCGACGACTTTGACTGTGCCGTCCTGCGCGCTGGCTTCTTCATCGGAGGTGATTAAAAATGCCAGACGCCCCTGGTGATGAGGATACTGCTCAACAAAACGTTCTGCTGCAACCACCATTGCTGCCAGCGAACCTTTCATATCCGCGCTACCGCGACCAAACAGCATGCCATCACGAATCGTGGGTTCAAACGGCGGGTTTATCCAGCGATCGGCGTCACCCGGAGGAACGACATCAGTATGTCCGGCAAATGCCAGAGTTTCACCTTGCCCACGCCAAGCCCAGAAGTTTTGCGTCTCGCCAAAATCCATGCGTTCAACCGTGAAGCCAATAGCACGCAGGCGTTCTATCAGTAACGCCTGGCATCCCGCATCATCAGGACTGAGGGAAGGGCGACGAATAAGCTGTTGGGCCAGCTCAATAACCGGGCAGGACATAACGTTATACCTCGTTGATAAACTTCTGATAATTTGATTCATTAAAGCCCAAAAGCATAGGCTTACCGGGCGCACAGAGCAATGGGCGTTTGATAATAGCGGGCATCGACAGCATCAATTTTGCCGCACTGGGTGCATCAGTGATGCTGGCACGTAACGTTTCGTCCAGTTTACGCCAGGTTGTTCCGCGCGTATTCAGTAACGCTTCCCAGCCGAGCTCGGCGATAAAGCTGTCCAGCAGCGCGGCATCAAGGCCATCAGCACGATAATCATGGAACTGATAAGGAAAATTCTGCTGTTCAAGAAAGCGACGGGCTTTCTTAATGGTGTCGCAGTTTTTAATACCATAAAGCACAGGTAAAGCGTTTTTAAGCTTATCTGACATAAAAATACCACTTTTATCGGCGAATGAGAGCCAGTCAGTCGTTATCCTGGCCGTTGAGAGCAATGATAATACTGATTAAAGGGGGCTGATAATAACCTAATCAGGCATCAGTTCGATAACATATCCCCCGTGATACTTCATTTTATTCACAAATTATTTGATTCTCTTCTTCAGAAAGTTTCATTTAACAATTACGCACATCACGATAACAGGTGCATTATTGTACTGGGTATTGTTTAATGTATTGTTTTATAGGTTTTTTATATAACTTCCGGTTTTGGGGACTTATTGCGCGGGATTGTGATGAATACGTGGGTGTTAAAAAATGTTTAAAATTCTGGTTGACTGTTAATCACCGGATGGCGTATTAATTAGCCACTGAGCTGACAAGGGATTATCCCGGATAGACCACTGAAACAGACTCAGAGTGACAAATTTGTAATACTTGAGGCGTTTATGATTGATACTGAATTAGGGCACTGGAAAGACTTTATTGAGCAGATGTTGCGCAAATAAAAATCCAGAATGTAATATAAAACGTGATATGACAATAAATTTACTGACCGGTAGATTGAACAAATAAAGCGCCCTCAACAGGCGCTTTATTTTTGGATATTATTCAGGACGCTTATGTACCGGGAAGCGCCTGCGGACCAGAACAAAGAACAGCGGCACAAAGAAAATCGCCAGGAATGTCGCTGAAATCATCCCGCCCATAACCCCTGTACCTACCGCATGCTGACTACTTGACCCGGCACCACTACTGATAACCAGCGGCAGGACGCCGAAAATAAAGGCCAGTGAGGTCATTAATATCGGACGCAGACGCTGACGACAGGCCATACGCGTGGCTGCGACTAAATCCTGCCCCCGGGTATTTAAGTCATTAGCAAATTCGACAATCAGAATCGCGTTTTTCGCCGACAGGCCAATAACGGTGAGTAGCCCGACCTGAAAATAGACGTCATTTTCCAGCCCGCGTAGCCAGGTGGCGACCAGTGCACCAATGACGCCCAACGGTACAATTAACATAACTGAGAAGGGGACAGACCAGCTTTCGTATAATGCCGCCAGACAGAGGAAAATAACCAGCAATGACAGAGCATACAGGGCAGGAGCCTGTGCACCCGATAAGCGTTCCTGATAAGAGATACCCGTCCATTCAAGGCCAAAGCCGGTTGGTAACTGGCTCACCAGCTGTTCCATAATATTCATTGCCGTCCCGCTACTGACGCCCGGGGCCGCTTCACCGACAATTTCCACAGAAGAGAAGCCGTTATAGCGCTCCAGGCGTGATGACCCGGTTTCCCAGTGAGAAGAGGCAAAGGCTGCGAATGGCACCATAGCGCCTTCATTGTTGCGCACATACCAGCGCTGAAGGTCATCGGGTTGCATACGATATTGAGCATCAGCCTGAACATAGACCTTTTTGACCCGGCCTCTATCCATAAAGTCATTCACATAGCTTGAACCCCATGCTGTCTGAAGAGTGTTATTAATATCATCCACCGAAACGCCCAGCGCCTGAGCTTTACGCTGATCGATATCGATTTGCAACTGAGGACTATCATCCAGACCATTATGGCGTACTCGCGTCAAATCGGGATTGGTACCTGCCAGATTCAGTAACTGGTTACGCGCTTCCATCAGGCCTTGATGCCCGATACCTGCGTTGTCCTGTAATTCAAGAACAAACCCTGCCGCAGCGCCCAGACCACTGATCGCGGGAGGACTGCTGGCAAATACGCGAGCCTCCTTAATTTTCGATAGTTCTTTGGTCGCCCGGTCAATAATCGCCTGAGCACTTGCCGTGTTACTGTCACGCAGGTCCCAGTCCTTGAGGCGTACAAACAGGCGGGCAACGTTTTGCCCGTTCCCACCAGGGCCTGAACCAATAGTGGCGAAAACAGAGACGACATTATCCTTTTCCTGGGTGAGATAATACTGCTCTATTTTTTCAACCACTTTCAGGGTCTGCTGCTGCGTTGAGCCGCTGGGCAATTGCACTGAAGTGGAAAAAACGCCCCGATCCTCTATCGGTAAAAATGAGGTCGGCAGACGCATAAACAGGATGACCATTCCGACGATGAGTAACCCGTAAATCACCAGCCAGCGCAGGCTACGGCCAAGGATTTTACCCACCATGCCTTCATAACCGTGAGCCGCTTTATCAAAGTGACGGTTAAACCAGCCAAAGAACCCTCTCTGACCGTGTAATTCACCTTTACGCAGAGGTTTTAATAAGGTGGCACAAAGCGCCGGGGTTAAAATCAGCGCCACCAGGACTGAAAGCACCATCGCCGAGACAATGGTGATGGAGAACTGCCGATAGATAGCCCCGGTTGTGCCGCCAAAAAAGGCCATAGGGACAAAAACGGCTGACAGGACAAGGCCGATACCCACCAGTGCGCCCTGGATTTGCCCCATTGACTTCCGGGTGGCTTCTGCGGGGGAAAGACCTTCCTCACTCATTATTCGTTCGACGTTCTCAACCACCACGATAGCGTCATCGACCAGCAGTCCGATAGCCAGTACCATCGCGAACATCGTCAAGGTATTAACACTAAAACCAAAGGCATACAGCACCGCAAAGGTACCGAGTAGCACCACCGGGACGGCAATCGTCGGAATTAAAGTGGCACGGAAATTTTGTAAGAACAGGTACATCACCAGAAAGACTAGCAGAATGGCTTCCAGCAATGTTTTAACAACATCCTTGATGGATGCTTTCACAAAGGGGGTCGTTTCAAAGGCGACTTTTGCTTCCAGCCCGTGCGGGAAATAGCGTGACAGCTCGGTAATTTTATCTCTGACCAGTTTATCGGTGGCTATTTCATTGGCACCCGCGGCGAGCTTCACGCCGAGCCCTGAGGCCGGCTGGCCATTAAAGCGACTCAGAAAATCATAGCGTTCAGCGCCCAATTCCACCATAGCGACATCACCTAGCGTAATGACTGAGCCATTTTGATTAACCCGTAAGGCAATATCGCGGAATTGTTGTGGGGTCTGTAACAGCGACTGAGAATTAATGGTGGCGTTCAGCATCTGGCTGTCTATAGCGGGTGTTGCTCCTAACTGGCCGACAGCAATTTGCGCGTTCTGTGACTTAATCTTTTCAACCACATCCTGGGGGGTGAGCTGGTAACTGGTTAGCTTTATCGGATCAAGCCAAATACGCATTGCATACTGGGAGCCATAGGCATCCACATCACCCACACCCTCGATACGGCTTATCGGATCCTGGAGCTGGCTGGCGACATAGTCAGCAATATCTTGTTTATCCATGCTGCCGTCGGTTGAGACAAAGGCAATCATCAGGATATTACTGTCCCCGGTTTTACGCACATTGACCCCCTGTGCCTGAACCGGTTGTGGGAGTCTTCGGAGCGCGGATTGCAGCTGATTTTGAACCTGCTGCACCGCTTCGTTCGGATTGGTACCTGCTTTAAAACTTAAGGTGATTGATGTCTGACCCACCGCACTGCTCTGGGATGACATATACATCAGGTTATCAAGGCCAGTCATGCTTTGTTCAATGACCTGGGTAACGGTATTTTCGAGTGTCTGGGCAGAGGCTCCAGGATAGTTTGCTGTTATACGCACATTGGGCGGTGCCAGATCGGGATATTGCTCAACGGGAAGCGAAAAAATAGCCAGTGTTCCGGTCAGACATAAGACTATCGCCAGCACCCAGGCAAAGATTGGGCGTGAGATAAAAAAATTCGCCATGCGATGGAACCCCTTAAAAACACTTCTTTTTTATTAAAAACTATCCCACTGTAATCGCTCTTTAAGCTACAAACGTGGGGAAATTACGAAGATAATGTAAATTATTTCCATTCAGTCGACCTGTAGCGTGGTTATCTTTACATACAGGTCAGACATCAGTGGTACAAAATAAACCACACAATATCTGCCTGGCTGATGATGTTAATATGAAATAGGGTGTGATATCTGACCGGGTAACCTTATTTTCTCAGAACTTCAGCCACGTTGCTGATAGCAGAAACCACGTCATTAGAGCTGGAGTTTACCTCGGTCATGATCTTACCGGTATTTTCCGCCAGAGAAACACAATTGGCGACTTCGGTAAGGTTAAATTCTATAGTTTTTAATGCATTATCGGTAAGTGAATGGTTGTGTTTAACCTTGGTTTCTATCTCACTGGTGGCGATATTGATATCTTTTGATAAAGTCCGAACCTCATTCGCGACGACCGCAAAACCGCGACCATGCTGTCCGGCACGTGCTGCTTCAATAGCGGCATTCAGTGCCAGTAGGTTCGTCTGGTTAGCTATGCGACGAATATCATCAACTAAATCGCCAATACTGTCTGATACCTCGTTCAGTTCATTGATATCCGTAGAAATACCCTGAAGTTCATCGGCCAGTTTATTGATGGTTTGAATGCTTTTTTCTGTTACTGTTGCACCAAATTCAGTACGTTCACTGGTCTGCAAAGCAACCTGATAAGCGTGTTGTGCTGCCTCATGTTCATGCTGACTTTTTTCTACCTGAGCGGTGACATCAGCAGCCAGCTTCATCACCTTATACAACTCACCTGACTCATTGAAGACCGGGTTATAGGTCGCTCTTAACCACACCGAGTTACCCTGTTTAGTCAGACGCTCAAATTGCCCGGAAACAAATTCGCCTCTATTTAATTCTTGCCAGAACCGTTGATACGCTTCGCTATTCTTGAACTCGGGTAAACAGAACAAACTGTGGTGACGGCCCGTAATTTCGTCAGCACGGTAACCCATTAGATTGAGAAAATTGCTGTTAGCATCCAGAATTTCACCTTGTAGATTAAAAGTTATCTGTGCCATTGAACGATTGATTGCTGTTGCCATAGCCCGCTGTTCCTGGGCATCTGTGATATGACTGGTAATATCCTGGCCAAGTTTAACGATTTTAACGACCTGACCGCTGGCAGATTTTACCGGAACATAATGTGCTTCAAGCCACACGGCACGGCCATTTTTAGCCAGCCGCAAAAATTTGTCGCTAAAGCTTTCGCCGCGTCGCAGTCGCTGCCAAAACTCACGATACTGTGGGGAGTTAACATAGTCCGGAGTACAGAATATCTGATGATGCTGCCCGACTACTTCCGCGAGATCATAGCCCATGCGGTCAAGAAATAAGCTATTGGCAGTCAGTATTTCACCTTGCGGTGAAAATTCGATGGTTGCTATCGCATCATGTAATGAATTGAGCGTGATAGCGCTGTGCTGACGAAAACGTAACAAGAAATTTTTGAATAGCATTTTTGATGATCTTTTCTTTTTATGTGGTCAGAAAAACCGCAGGAGAGCCTGCATGCTATCATTGTTTTTTAAAAGCTATCGCCCTGTAAGTGGCGAAAAATGCCCGTAAATAAGCGTTACAATGTGAGTTAATCGTTTTGGGAAATTGCTCTTTTTCCATACTGAGGAAATGTTATGTCATTGGGTATTAACGTTATTAAGAATCAGCTTCTTTCTGATAACTATTTTATTTTGCGTAATGTCACTTATGAGCTTTTGCGTCGTAATGGGGAAACGATTCGTCACAAACGTGAAGTGTATGACCGCGGCAATGGCGCCACTATTCTGCTGTATAACAGTGAGAAGAAAACCGTTGTTCTGACCCGACAGTTTCGTGTCGCAACCTGGATGAACGGCAATGCTGACGGCATGCTGATAGAGACCTGTGCCGGATTACTGGATGCGGATGAGCCCGAACAGTGTGTACGCAAAGAGGCTATGGAAGAAACCGGTTATGAGGTGGGAGAGCTGGAAAAAGTGTTTGAACTCTATATGTCGCCGGGCGGAGTGACCGAGATGGTCTATTTTTACCTTGCGCCCTACACCGACTTACAGCGTAAAGATAGCGGCGGCGGAGTCGAGGATGAAGATATAGAAGTGCTGGAGATCCCCTTTAATGAAGCGCTGGATAGGGTTGCGCGCGGGGAAATCTGCGACGGGAAAACGGTGATTTTGCTGCAACAACTCCAGCTACGAAACATTATGTAAGTTGTCACCCAAAGTATGAGTCGTGAATACTTTGGATGGGCAGGGCAACAGGTGGGTATTACCCCACCTGCCGTAGCGCTATTTTTTACTCAGAACAATTTTCGCCTGTTTAACCACGTTTTCCACCGTGAAACCATACAGCGGGAACAGCTGTTCTGCAGGCGCTGAGGCACCAAAAGTCGTCATGCCGACAATTTTTCCTTTCAGCCCGGTGTATTTATACCAGTAGTCAGCAATCCCCGCCTCGACGGCAACGCGGGCGCTGATATCTGACGGCAGGACAGACTCACGATAGGCTTCATCCTGGGCATCAAATACATCCGTTGATGGCAGAGAGACGACGCGAACCTTGTGTCCTTCCTGAGTAAGCTGCTCTGCCGCATTGACGGTAATCTCGACTTCAGACCCGGTAGCTATCAGAATGATATCCGGCGTGCCCTGACTGTCTTTCAGAATATAACCGCCACGCGCAATCGCCGCTAACTGTTCGGGTGTTCTTGGCATCTGTGCCAGTCCCTGACGGGTGAGAATTAAGGCGGTTGGGCCATCGTGACGTTCAATCGCAGCTTTCCATGCCACCGCGGTTTCTACCTGATCGCAAGGGCGCCAGCTGCTGAAATTAGGTGTCAGACGTAAGCTGGCAAGCTGCTCCACCGGCTGGTGGGTTGGCCCGTCTTCACCCAGACCTATCGAGTCATGGGTATAAACCATAATTTGGTGGGCTTTCATCAACGCCGCCATACGCGCGGCATTACGGGCATATTCAACGAACATCAGGAAGGTCGCGGTATAAGGAATAAAACCGCCATGCAGCGCAATCCCGTTGCCAATCGCGGTCATACCGAATTCGCGCACACCATAGTGAATATAGTTTCCTGCCAGATCGTCCTTAATCGATTTTGAGCCTTTCCAGATAGTCAGGTTACTCGGTGCCAGGTCGGCTGAACCGCCAAGAAATTCAGGTAACAGGGGGCCAAAGGCATCAAGGGTATTTTGTGACGCTTTACGGGTTGCCACTTTTGCAGGGTTAGCCTGTAGCTGTTCAATATATTGTTGGGCCGCATCGTGCCAGGTTTCAGGTAGTTTACCGCCAAGGCGACGCGTGAATTCGGCACTCAGTTCCGGATAAGCCGCCGTATAGTCAGCGAATTGTTTATTCCAGCGAGTCTCTGCCTGGTTTCCTGCCTCTTTAGCATCCCAGCCGCGATAGATGTCGGCTGGAATTTCAAAAGGTGGATAGTTCCAGCCCAGTTCTTTACGCGCCAGCGCTATTTCTGCGTCACCCAATGGGGATCCGTGGGCTTTTTCAGTACCTTCTTTATTCGGGGAACCAAAGCCGATAATGGTTTTGCAGATGATAAGCGAAGGTTTATCGGTGACGGCCTGGGCTTCAATAATCGCTTGTTTAATCGCTTGTGGGTTATGTCCGTCTATCTCATGCACCACGTGCCAGTGATAGGCTTCAAAGCGTTTGGCGGTATCATCGGTAAACCAGCCATGGGTATCACCGTCGATTGAAATACTGTTGTGGTCGTAGAAACCAATCAGTTTACCCAGGCCAAGAGTCCCGGCAAGAGAACAGGCTTCATGTGAAATACCCTCCATCAGACAACCATCCCCCATAAAAACATAGGTATGGTGATCGACAATGTCATGTCCGGGCTGATTAAATTGTGCCCCAAGGGTGCGTTCGGCTATTGCCATCCCTACGGCATTAGCGATGCCCTGGCCAAGTGGCCCGGTGGTAGTTTCAACCCCTTCAGTATCGGTCACTTCCGGGTGTCCTGGCGTTTTGGAATGTAGCTGGCGGAAGTTTTTTAAATCATCAATCGTCAGTTCATAGCCGGTCAGATGCAGCAAGCTGTAGAGCAGCATCGAGGCATGACCGTTCGAGAGTACAAAGCGATCGCGATTGTGCCAGTGTGGATTGCCCGGGTTATGGATCAAAAACTCATTCCACAGCACTTCAGCAATATCCGCCATTCCCATTGGCGCGCCCGGATGTCCTGAATTCGCTTTCTCTACCGCGTCCATACTCAGGGCACGAATAGCATTCGCGAGATCTTTACGTGATGACATGATTTCCTCCAGCAAGGGTGAAATACGGTCTGAATTCACTGACTCAGACCTTTAATCCTGGCCGGCACCAGCCGGTGCGACCATCAGTGACGGGATTTTCTCTTAGTAAGCATAGCGTTTATCTGGAATATGTATTGCGGCGAGTCGCTATTTTTCGGTGTATGAGAGAAGAGGTGGCGGAATCTGCTGGGAATACATAATTTTACCACACAGCATGTCAATAGTTTGGGCTAGCTCACCGTTTATCCACCAGAGCCAAGGGATACTGTTTGACTGAAGCAGTCATTAATCCCCCCCGCTATCAAGGAATAACCTGATGGATGAACAATTGAAGCAAAGTGCCCTCGACTTTCATGAGTTTCCCATTCCTGGCAAGATACAAGTTTCTCCTACCAAACCCTTAGCGACTCAGCGTGACCTGGCTCTGGCTTACTCTCCGGGTGTTGCTGCGCCTTGTCTGGAAATCGAAAAAGACCCTCTGGCGTCTTATAAGTATACCGCCCGGGGTAATCTGGTTGGCGTTATCTCTAACGGTACTGCGGTACTGGGGCTGGGTAATATTGGTGCCCTGGCAGGAAAACCGGTGATGGAAGGTAAAGGGGTATTATTTAAGAAATTCGCCAATATTGACGTTTTTGATATTGAAATTGATGAAATGGATCCGGATAAACTGATTGAAATTATCGCCTCTCTGGAACCGACTTTTGGTGGCATTAACCTGGAAGATATTAAAGCGCCGGAATGTTTTTACATTGAAAAAAAACTCCGTGAACGCATGAATATTCCGGTCTTCCATGATGACCAGCACGGCACCGCAATTATCTGTACTGCGGCAGTACTCAATGGCTTGCGCGTGGTGGATAAACATATTGCGGAGGTCAGACTGGTAGTTTCCGGGGCGGGCGCATCCGCGATAGCCTGTATGAACTTACTGGTCGCGCTCGGACTGCAGAAGCGCAATATTATTGTCTGTGATTCTAAGGGCGTGATTTACCAGGGCCGCGAAGAGCCGATGGCAGAAACTAAGGCGGCTTATGCGGTGCCTGATACCGGGAAGCGTACCCTTGATGATGTGATTGAAGGTGCGGATATTTTCCTCGGTTGTTCCGGACCGGGAGTACTGACCCAGGATATGGTCAAAAAAATGGCTAAAGCCCCGCTGATCCTGGCGCTGGCAAACCCGGAACCAGAGATATTACCGCCGCTGGCTAAAGAAGTGCGGCCCGATGCGATTATCTGTACCGGACGTTCTGACTTCCCGAACCAGGTCAACAACGTGCTGTGCTTCCCGTTTATTTTCCGTGGTGCGCTGGACGTCGGGGCGACGGCCATTAATGAGCAGATGAAGCTGGCAGCGGTGCATGCCATCGCCGCTCTGGCTCATGCTGAGCAAAGTGAAGAAGTGGCTTCTGCTTATGGTGAAGAAGAGCTGAGTTTCGGCCCCGAATACATTATTCCGAAACCCTTTGACCCAAGGCTAATCGTAAAAATTGCTCCGGCGGTTGCTAAAGCGGCGATGGACTCAGGCGTCGCAACCAGGCCCATTGCTGACTTTGAAGCCTATAAAGAAAAGCTGACGGAATTTGTCTATAAAACCAATCTGTTTATGAAACCTATTTTCTCCCAGGCACGTAAAGAGCCGAAACGCGTGGTACTGAGTGAAGGGGAGGAAATACGGGTCCTGCATGCCACTCAGGAACTGGTCAGTCTGGGACTCGCGAAACCGATTCTGATTGGTCGTCCCAGCGTTATCGAGATGCGGCTAAAAAAACTGGGCCTGCAAATTCAGCCGGGTGTTGATTTTGAAATAGTCAATAATGAGTCGGATCCACGCTTTAAAGAGTACTGGAAAGAGTACTACAACATCATGAAACGCCGCGGTATTACCCAGGAGCAGGCACAGCGAGCGGTGATCAGTAATACTACGGTCATTGGTGCCATCATGGTACATCGCGGTGAAGCTGACGCTTTAATTTGTGGCACCATCGGTGAGTATCACGAACATTTCGCGGTCGTCGAAAAAATCTTTGGCTATCGCGACAATGTGCGGGCGGCCGGGGCAATGAATGCACTGTTGCTGCCGAGCGGAAATACCTTTATTGCTGATACTTATGTCAATGATGACCCTTCGGTGGAGGAACTCACTGAAATCACGTTACTGGCTGCCGAAACGGTACGTCGATTCGGTATTGAACCGAAAGTGGCCTTATTATCGCATTCTAACTATGGCTCTTCTGACTCGAAAGCCGCCTGTAAAATGCGCCAGACTCTGGACAATGTCCGTAAGCGTGCACCGGGGCTGGAAATCGATGGCGAGATGCATGGAGATGCCGCGCTGGTGGAAAGTATCCGTCTGGAACGGATGCCGGATAGCCCGCTGAAAGGCTCGGCTAATATTCTGATTATGCCTGACGTTGAGGCGGCGCGTATAAGCTATAACTTGCTACGCGTGTCCAGTTCTGAGGGGGTTACGGTTGGGCCGGTACTGATGGGGGTGGCGAAGCCGGTGCATATCTTAACGCCGATAGCTTCTGTTCGTCGTATCGTTAATATGGTGGCACTGGCTGTGGTTGAGGCACAAACACAGCCATTGTAAGCCGCGTTTAAACCCACTCTTTAACGGGTAAGAAGTCACGATATAAGGCGGCCTCCGGGCTGCCTTCCTCAGGCTGGTAGCCATACTCCCACCGTACCAGTGGCGGCATTGACATCAGAATCGATTCGGTACGTCCCCCGGTTTGCAGCCCAAACAAGGTTCCACGATCCCAGACCAGATTAAACTCCACGTAGCGACCCCGGCGATAAAGCTGGAAATTACGCTCATGTTCGCTAAAAGGCGTTTCTTTACGGCGTTCAACAATCGGTAAGTAGGCATCAAGAAAACCGTCACCCACCGCCTGGATAAAGCGAAAGCTGGTGGCAAAATCAGGCAGATTCAGGTCATCAAAAAACAGTCCGCCAATACCGCGTTGTTCGTTGCGGTGTTTAATGAAAAAGTAGTCATCACACCACTTTTTATAGCGCGGATAAACCTCATCACCAAATGGCAGGCAAAGGTCTCGTGCGGTCTGATGCCAGTGAATAGCATCCTCTAATACCCCATAGTAGGGGGTTAAATCAAAACCACCGCCGAACCACCATACGGGATCCGCCCCCGGTTTTTCAGCGATAAAAAACCGCACATTCGCGTGGCTGGTGGGAACATGAGGATTATTGGGATGGATAACCAGCGATACTCCCATGGCTTCAAAGCTACGTCCGGCCAGTTCCGGACGGTGAGCGGTAGCAGAGGCGGGCATCGAGGCCCCCTGAATATGCGAGAAATTTACCCCTGCCTGCTCAAAGATACTGCCGTTACGCAGCACACGGCTTCGTCCGCCACCACCTTCCTGACGCTGCCAGGTATCCTCCTGGAAAACCGAACCGTCAAGAGCACTGAGCTGCTGACAAATACGTTCCTGCAAATCGAGCAGGAACTGTTTAACGGCCTGAAGATTAGGTTTATCTGTCACGTTAGCGTTTCTTACCATGAGTTTTGTGGTTATCGAACCAGTTAAAGTAACTGATGACGCCTGCGGCAATCGCATTGGCGATTTTCTGACGGAATGCCGTGGTTCCCAGCAGCCTTTCCTCACCCGGATTGGTAATAAATGAGGTTTCAACCAGCACTGAAGGAATCGAGGGGGATTTTAGCACCACAAAGGCCGCTTGCTCGGTATGCTTGCTGTGTAATTTATGGACAGCTTTAATATTTTTCAGGATATGCGAGCCCAACGTCAGGCTATTTTTGATGGTATCGGTCTGTACCAAATCGAATAACACCTGCTGCAAATACTGATCTTTGTTTTTTGCTCTCTTGCCCGCAACATCATCGGCGGCGTTTTCACGCTCTGATATATATTTTGCCATGGCGCTACTGGCTCCGCGATTAGACAGAGCAAAGACCGAGGCACCAGCGGCGCTTGGGTTGGTAAAGCCATCCGCGTGAATCGACATAAACAGGCTGGCATCATGTTTATGGGCGATTTCAATACGTTCATCAAGCGGAATAAACTGATCCGAGGATCGCGTTAACTGGGTCTCGATACCTTTGCTGCGCAGAATATTGCGTACATTTTTGGCGATAGCGAGGACGACATGCTTTTCTTTCGAGCCATTAGGTCCGATAGCACCGGTATCAATTCCGCCATGACCAGGATCCAGCACCACAATGCGTCGAGTCCTTTTTTTGGCAGCGGGCTTAGAGGAGGCTGATGATGTTTTTTTTGTCGCAGTATCACTGGCCAGGGCTTTATTTATACCTGCCAGCGTCATAGCGGCCAGTCCGGTGAGCAGAACCTGGCGGCGCGTTGTCAGTAGCGTTAGCGATTTAATTTTGCTCATACGGATGAAGTCGTTATCTTATGTGATTCAAAAAGCAGGTTATAGTGTAATAAAACCAAATTATTGCGCCGTAAATGTTTTTTCTTTCATTTAGTAGCTAATTATTGATTATGCCACTTTTTTAACAGTTTTGTGGCAGATATTGGTTTATAGGACGCTTATCGTCATAATTAGATTTTTCTGACTCAAGGTGGTTACCCTCATGGAAATTCGTGTTTTTCGCCAGGAAGACTTCGAAGAAGTGATTACTCTTTGGGAACGTTGCGATTTATTACGTCCCTGGAATGATCCTGAAATGGATATTGAACGTAAGCTACAACACTCTCCAGACCTGTTTCTGGTTGCCGAAGTGGCAGGTGAAGTGGTTGGCTCTGTGATGGGGGGCTATGACGGTCATCGCGGATCGGCCTACTACTTGGGAGTACACCCGGAGTATCGTGGCCGTGGTATCGCGAATGCGTTATTGAATCGGTTGGAAAAAAAACTGATAGCACGCGGCTGCCCGAAGATAAATATTTGTATCCGGGAAGAAAATGATCTGGTGATTGGCTTGTATGAAAAGCTTGAATATGAGCATCAGGATACTATTTTACTGGGAAAACGATTGATTGAAGACCAGGAGTATTGAGTAAAACCCGAACATGTACTCATATAATGATTATGACTCACAAGGGTATCTGAAAGCACCTGTTCTGCTGTGGGCTATCTTAATTTTTCAGGCCCGCACATGGGTATTACTGGTTATTGCCGGTGCTTCACGTGAGCAGGGCGAGGCTATCCTGAAAGGATTTTACCCTGATAGCGACTATTTCTGGCTCGGTTTATTACCCGGTATTCCGGCTGCCCTGACTTTCCTGCTCAGTGGTCGCCGTCGCTTATGGCCTCGTTTATGGCGGATGCTACGAGGGGTATTAATCCTGACCCAGCTACTCCTGCTGGCCTGGCAGTGTAGCGCGCTGGTTGAAGATACCATTAGCGGCATCACTATTGCGTTACTGGTTATGGACATCCTGGCACTCTGGTGGCTGGTGATGAACCCCAGACTGCGTGATTACTTCGCCTTGCATCATGAATCAAATGGCACTTTTCATCATTGATGTACTCCAAAGGCCGTAACTTCTTTTAAAAAGGATCCCTCATGAAATCTCTGCGCCTGATGATATTAGGGCTACCACTTATTTTAGCCGGCTGTTCAACGATGTCGTCTGTTCAGTGGTCTTCAGCACTTCCCTGGAACTGGTTTGGTTCGTCGCCTACCGTGAGCGAGCAGGGAGTAGCCGGTCTTAATGCCACTACGCCAATGAACGAAGAAGCCATCCGTGACGGACTCGATGATAATTATCGTCTGCGTAACGGTATGAAAGCCGCTAACGGGGAGATCGTTTCTTACTTTGAAGCCCTGAAAGATAAACAGGTGCTGCTTATCATTAACGGTAACAATGGCAAAGTCAGTCGTATCGAAGTGATGGATCCGAGTATTGAGAGCGAAAAGGGCGTTAAACTCGGCACGCCGTTCGGCGATTTATACGATAAAGCTTTCGGTGTTTGTGAGCAGGGCAGAGGGGACGATTCTGATTTAGTTGTCTGCAAAGCACCTGATAGCTCCCATATCAGTTATGCCTTTAAGGGCGAATGGAGCGGACCGGAAAGCCTGCTGCCATCAGATGACCAACTGAAAAAATGGACACTGTATAAAATTATCTGGCAACAATAATCCGGATATTCAAAATCATTCGTAATGAGTCATGCTACAGGTCAATACAGCTAAACCTAAAAACTCATAAATTGGTCGGACTCTATAACGACGCTTGGGTATGATATCTCCCAAGTGTCGTTATACCATTTATACCCTAAATAACTCGAGTTGCCTGCAACGCCCAGGCAACTTGAAGTGTGACGGTAAATCATAAAGCGTGGAAAACACGTATTTTCATATCATTAGCAATCTGAGGGCCGCTGTCGTGGCTACTATTTAGGAGATTCTATGTCCCGGACTCAAAGTGGCATTCTGCCTGAACATTGTCGTGCTGGTATTTGGTTAGAAGCCTCTTTCACTGGTGATTTTGCCGCCTTACGCGCAGGCTGCACTAAATTTATTACCGCTCTGGACGAACTCCAGCAGAAATTCCCTGATGCACAGCTCGGTGCCGTGGTGGCATTCGGAAACAAGTTATGGCGTGAGCTGCGTGGAAACGAAAGTGCCAAAGAGCTGAAAGACTTCACGCCATTAGGGCGCGGGCTGGCACCTGCTACACAGCATGATGTGATGATCCATATTCTTTCCCTGCGCCATGATGTGAACTTCACCTTAGCGCAGGCGGCATTAAACGCTTTTGGCAGTGCACTGAAGATTGAAGAGGAAACGCACGGTTTCCGTTGGGTTGAAGAGCGTGACCTGAGTGGTTTTGTCGACGGTACTGAAAACCCGCAGGGTGAGGAAGAACGCCGGAAAGTCGCTATTATCCAGGGCGGCATTGATGACGGGGGTAGCTATGTCCTGGTGCAGCGCTGGGAACATAACTTGCGTCAGCTCAACCGCATGAGTATCCATGACCAGGAAATGGCGATTGGTCGCACTAAAATTGAGAACGAAGAGATTGAGGCGGACGAGCGTCCTGTCACCTCACACTTAAGCCGGGTTGATTTGAAAGAAGATGGCAAAGGTTTAAAAATTCTGCGTCAGAGTCTGCCTTATGGCACCGCCAGTGGTGTACATGGCCTCTATTTCATTGCCTATTGCGCGCGTTTACACAACATTGAGCAACAGCTGCTGAGTATGTTTGGTGATACCGATGGTAAGCATGACGGCATGCTGCGTTTCACCAGAGCAGTAACTGGCGGTTATTATTTCGCCCCTTCACTTGATGTCCTGCTAAAAATCTAATTGCTGGCGCGGTATAAACCGCGCCACATCTGCTTATTCTCGTTTCTTATTGCAAATCGCTAAACGGTATATAAAAGCGTTATAGTTTTGACGTCCGTTATAAATAAACTGGTCGCCAGTTAACCATTACTTTCACCACTTGTAAGGGCAAAGCATGGCAATCTCAGCAGTTAAAAATGTATGGAACGCATTAGCAGTTTCTTTAGTACTTGCTGGCTCTGCTCAGGCGACAGAGTTACTGAATAGCTCTTACGATGTGTCTCGTGAGTTATTCTCAGCATTGAATCCACCGTTTGAAAAACAGTGGGCTGATGAAAATAACGGCGATAAGCTGACGATAAAACAATCTCATGCCGGGTCATCAAAACAGGCACTGGCTATTCTGCAAGGCTTAAAAGCTGACGTGGTGACTTATAACCAGGTGAGCGACGTACAAATTCTGCATGATAAAGGCAAGCTTATTCCGGCTGACTGGCAAAGTCGTCTTGGTAATAACAGCTCGCCGTTCTATTCCACCATGGCTTTCCTGGTGCGCAAAGGCAATCCTAAAAATATCAAAAGCTGGGATGATTTGGCGCGTTCAGATGTAAAACTGATTTTCCCTAACCCAAAAACTTCAGGTAATGCACGTTATACCTACCTGGCAGCATGGGGTGCGGCAGATAAAGCTGACGGCGGCGATAAAGCGAAAACTGAGCAGTTTATGACGAAGTTTTTAGGCAACGTTGAGGTCTTTGATACCGGTGGTCGCGGGGCAACAACCAGCTTTGTGGAGCGTGGTCTGGGTGATGTTTTAATCTCCTTTGAATCTGAAGTGAACAACATTCGTAACCAGTACGAGAAAGACGGCTACGAAGTTGTTGTACCTGAAGTTAACGTCCTGGCAGAATTCCCGGTTGCCTGGGTGGATAAAAATACCAAATCAAACGGTACTGAAAAAGCGGCTAAAGAGTACCTAGAGTATCTCTATAGCCCGAAAGCTCAGGAAATCATCACTGACTATTACTACCGGGTAAATAATCCACAGGTTATGGATAAACTGAAAGATAAGTTCCCACAAACTCAGCTGTTTACTGTTGAAGAGCAGTTTGGTGGCTGGCCTGAAGTGATGAAAACGCACTTCGCGACAGGCGGTGAACTGGACAAACTGTTAGCAGCGGGGCGTAGTTAATGTTTGCCCAGGCCTCAAAGCGTGTCCTTCCTGGCTTCACTTTAAGCCTGGGCACCAGTTTACTGTTTGTTTGTTTAATATTATTGCTGCCGTTAAGCGCGCTCGTGATGCAGTTGTCTGAAATGACATTAGCGCAGTACTGGGAAGTCATCACTAACCCGCAGGTCGTTGCGGCGTATAAAGTGACCCTGATTTCAGCTGCGGTGGCATCCGTCTTTAACGGCGTGTTTGGTCTGCTGATGGCCTGGATACTGACCCGGTATGAATTTCCCGGACGCAGTCTGCTTGATGCGCTGATGGACTTTCCTTTTGCCCTGCCCACCGCGGTGGCAGGCTTAACCCTCGCCGGGCTATTCTCAGTCAATGGCTGGTACGGTGAATGGCTGGCGCAGTTTGATATTAAGGTCACCTATACCTGGCTTGGTATTGCCGTGGCGATGGCATTTACCAGTATTCCATTTGTGGTGCGTACCGTACAGCCGGTACTGGAAGAACTGGGCCCGGAATATGAAGAAGCGGCGGAAACGCTCGGTGCAACACGCTGGCAAAGCTTTTGCCGGGTGATTATGCCTGAGCTCTCTCCGGCATTGATGGCGGGCGTGGCGTTATCCTTCACGCGTAGCCTGGGTGAGTTCGGGGCGGTTATCTTTATCGCCGGGAATATTGCCTGGAAGACAGAGGTCACCTCCTTGATGATTTTTGTGCGTTTACAGGAATTTGACTATCCGGCAGCCAGCGCGATTGCTTCGGTTATTCTTGCCGCTTCGCTATTACTGTTGTTCACGGTTAACACCATACAGAGTCGCTTTGGTCGACGCGTGGTAGGTCACTAATGGCGCATCAATCGGCAGTAAAAAATAACAACTCCGGGCGCATTAACTGGGGGAAATGGTCGCTGATTGCGATAGGTATGCTGGTCTCGTTTCTGATTCTGGTGGTACCGGTTATCTCTATTTTCTCCGAAGCCTTTTCGAAAGGGATAATGCCCGCTCTGAATAATATCAGTAACCCGGATATGCTCCATGCTATCTGGTTAACGGTATTAATCGCCCTGATAACGGTGCCGGTAAACCTGGTCTTTGGTATTTTGCTCGCCTGGCTGGTCACAAGGTTTGATTTCCCGGGACGTCAGTTGCTATTAACCTTGCTGGATATCCCTTTTGCGGTATCTCCGGTAGTCGCAGGCCTGGTGTATTTACTGTTTTATGGCTCTAACGGGCCGCTGAGTGGTTTCCTCGAAGCTTACGACTTACAAATTATGTTCGCCTGGCCGGGTATGGTTCTGGTTACTATTTTTGTCACCTGTCCTTTTGTGGTGCGCGAGCTGGTGCCGGTCATGCTTAGCCAGGGGAGCCAGGAAGACGAGGCGGCGATTTTACTCGGGGCGTCAGGCTGGCAGATGTTCCGCCGCGTAACGCTCCCTAATATTCGCTGGGCGCTGTTATACGGCGTAGTTCTGACTAATGCCCGTGCGATTGGTGAATTTGGTGCTGTCTCGGTGGTATCAGGTGCGATTCGAGGCGAAACCTTCTCACTACCGCTCCAAATTGAACTGTTGCAGCAAGATTATAATACTGTCGGAGCATTTACCGCGGCAGCCCTATTAACCGTGATGGCTATTTTGACATTGTTCTTAAAAAGTGCGCTGCAGTGGCGTCTGAATAACCAGGAAAAACGCCTCAAGCAGGAGGAAAATCATGAGCATTGATATTGCCGGCATTAATAAGTCATTTGGTAAAACACAGGTACTGAATGATATCTCGCTGGATATTCCTTCTGGTCAAATGGTGGCATTACTGGGCCCGTCTGGCTCAGGTAAAACCACTTTATTACGTATTATTGCCGGGCTTGAACACCAGAACAGCGGGCAGATCCGTTTTAATGGCACCGATGTAAGCCAGGTCCATGCCCGTGAGCGTAAAGTGGGCTTTGTATTCCAGCACTATGCTCTATTCCGCCATATGTCGGTATTCGACAATATCGCTTTCGGTTTGACAGTATTACCGCGTCGCGAACGTCCCTCAGCGGCAACTATCAAACAAAAAGTGACCAAATTACTGGAAATGGTTCAGCTATCTCATCTTGCGGACCGATATCCAGCTCAGCTTTCTGGCGGACAGAAGCAGCGTGTTGCCCTGGCGCGTGCGCTTGCGGTAGAGCCGCAAATTCTGCTGCTTGATGAACCTTTTGGTGCCCTGGATGCACAGGTACGTAAAGAGCTACGTCGCTGGTTGCGTGAACTTCATGAAGAACTTCGTTTTACCAGCGTCTTTGTTACCCATGACCAGGAAGAGGCCATGGAAGTGGCAGACAGGGTCGTGGTCATGAGTAATGGTAATATTGAACAGGTAGATACCCCTGAAGTGGTGTGGCGCGAACCAGAGACACGCTTTGTACTGGAGTTTCTGGGTGAGGTAAACCGGATCACAGGTACTATTCACGCCAGTCATTTCCAGGTGGGTGCCCATCGCTGGCCATTAGATTTCACCCCGGATTATCAAGGTGAAGTAGACCTGTTCCTGCGTCCATGGGAAGTGGATGTCAGCCGTCGGACAAACCTCGATTCACCGCTACCGGTACAGGTACTGGAGATAAGCCCCAGAGGCCACTTCACACAGCTGGTAGTACAGCCGCTGGGCTGGCATAACGAACCTATCACCTTGGTGCTTCGTGATAGCACGGCTCCGCAACGTGGTGAGCGCCTGTTTGTGGGTCTGCAGCATGCGCGAATTTATCAGGGTAATAACCGTATTTCGTAGCTAGACCTGAGGCAGTCAGCCTGATAGTTTAAATAATATATAACACCTAATAGCGGCCTGAGTGGCCGCTTTTTCATGTAATCAGGGAGTAGTAGTGGTCACTTTAGAAAATACAATTGGCAATACACCCTTGGTACGTCTGCAACGCACCGGGCTTAATAATGGCAGCGAGATTTGGGTCAAACTGGAAGGGAATAACCCGGCTGGTTCAGTCAAAGACAGGGCTGCACTGTCAATGATTGTTGAGGCTGAAAAACGCGGTGAAATTAAACCGGGTGACGTTCTTATTGAGTCGACAAGCGGTAATACCGGCATTGCTCTGGCGATGATAGCGGCATTGAAAGGCTATCGAATGAAGCTGCTGATGCCCGATAATATGAGCATGGAGCGTAAAGCGGCGATGCAGGCGTATGGTGCAGAGCTGATTCTGGTGACTAAAGCACAGGGAATGGAAGGTGCCCGTGAACTGGCGCAGGAAATGGCCGATCGCGGTGAAGGCAAGGTTCTCGATCAATTTAATAATCCTGATAATCCTCTGGCGCACTACCGGACTACCGGGCCTGAAATCTGGCAGCAGACCAAGGGGCGTATTACCCATTTTGTTTCCAGTATGGGAACCACCGGTACCATTACCGGAGTAGGGCGCTTTATGCGTGAGCAGAATAAATCTGTCAAGATTGTTGGTCTGCAACCTGAAGAAGGGAGTAGTATTCCCGGTATTCGGCGCTGGCCTGAAGAGTGGTTACCTAAAATTTACCAGCCCGCCTTGGTTGATGAAGTGATTGATATGTCACAAACTGAAGCGGAACAAACGATGCGCCGTCTGGCAGCAGAGGAAGGTATTTTTTGCGGAGTCAGTTCCGGTGGGGCTGTTGCTGGCGCACTTCGTGTGGCACGTACAAGGCCTGGCTCTGTCGTTGTAGCCATTATTTGCGATCGCGGCGATCGTTATTTATCTACTGGCGTGTTTGGTGAAGAAAGCTATGTTCAGGGTGCGGGGATTTAATCTATACCCGTCATACTTCAAGTTACAGGTGCGTTGGCTACGTTCACTCACCCGAATCACTTACTTTAGTAAGTTCATCGGGATTCGTTCTCTTGCCGCGTTACGAGACTCATAAATGAGTCTCGCCCTGGCGGGCCAACGCTTTGCGTTGTTCAAAACGTAAACGTTTTGTCCTGTAACTCGAATTATTTTGGGTATATACCCGTCATTCTTCAAGCAGGCAGGGTGTTTTTTATTTCTTCAGCCGAATCACATAGTTTGTCTATGCTTATCGTCTGAGGAAACTCAGTGCCTACAGGCAACTTGAATTATTCAGGATATCCAGGTGAGGGAATATGAGTCAGGATAACGACATTCAGTCGATACTGTTTAACAATACGCAGCGTGCATTGCAGGCTGATATCGTCGCAGTACAGTCCCAGGTTATCTATGGCAGCGTGGGGAACAGTATTGCCATGCCTGCGATAAAACAGCATGGCTGGCGCGCGATGGCGGTACCAACGGTACTGTTCAGTAACACACCACACTATGATACTTATTATGGTGGGGTGATCCCGGCAGACTGGTTTAACGGTTACTTACAGGCGCTGGAAGAACGCGATGCGCTGCGAGAGCTCAAAGCCGTTATGACGGGTTATATGGGTAGTGCTGAGCAAATTACGTTGCTGGCGACATGGCTACACTACATTCAGCAACGGCATCCCAATGTTGTGATTATGGTTGATCCGGTTATCGGTGATACCGACAGCGGTATCTATGTGAAAGCCGGGATACCAGATGCCTATCGTTCAGCATTGTTACCCGTGGCTCATGGTATTACGCCTAATCTGTTTGAGTTAAACGTTCTGACGGATATGCCCTGTGAAACACTGGAACAGGCCGTGGATGCGGCTAAAAGCCTGCTTTCAGAGACGCTAAAGTGGGTGGTTATCACCAGTGCACCGGGTGACACCTCAGAGATGATTTCGGTGGTGACGGTGACCGCCGAGTCGGTGGATATCATCAGCCATGAAAGAGTCATCATGAGTCTGAAAGGGACGGGGGATTTATTCTGTGCTGAACTGATGAGCCATGTGCTGAAAGGAATGCCGATTTCCGAGGCCGCCGCAAAGGCCGCAGAGCGCGTTTTCGCTGCGATATCCTGGACTCAGAGCCTTAAACTTGATGAACTGGTTCTTCCGCCACAGAGATAAAGAAAAAGGCACCTTAAAGGTGCCTTTTTAATCACTAAAGCTTGTTACTTTTTGATGCGAATAACCGGAGTTTCACCTACCGTCACGCTACCAGTCAGCTTAATTAACTCTTTGATTTCATCCATATTAGAGATGACAACAGGAGTCAAAGTTGATTTGGCTTTATCTTCAAGTAATTGCAAGTCGAATTCGATAACGACATCACCTTTCTTCACACGCTGGCCTTCTTCAGCGATACGCTTAAAGCCTTCGCCTTTGAGTTCAACGGTGTCAATACCGAAGTGGACAAACAGCTCAATGCCGCTGTCTGATTCGATAGAGAAAGCATGGTTCGTTTCGAAAATCTTACCGATAGTTCCGTCAACCGGAGCAACCATTTTGTTGCCAGATGGCTTAATAGCGATGCCATCACCAACAATTTTTTCTGCAAACACGACATCTGGCACATCTTCGATGTTCACGATTTCACCAGACAGTGGAGCAACGATCTCAATGGTTCCGGTATCGTTATTGCCTTTGTCACCGAAAAGTTTACTAAATAACCCCATTAGCCTTCTCTCCTAAGCAGTAATTTTTCTGTATTAGCAGATGGTTTTTTCTTCAATGAACTTGTTAACCAACGCCATCAAATCATCCGTTGTCGGTTGAGCAAGTGCTTGCTCTGCTAACACCTTCGCATCTTTGAAGTTTGTATTGCGAATGATTTTTTTAATCTGCGGAATAGAAATGGCGCTCATACTGAACTCATCCAGACCCATCCCCAACAACAGAAGTGTAGCACGTTCATCGCCCGCAAGCTCACCACACATACCAGTCCATTTACCTTCTGCATGAGAAGCATCAATAACTTGTTTAATAAGTATCAGTACAGACGGTGACATTGGCTGGTAAAGATGTGAAATCATATCATTACCGCGGTCAACTGCGAGAGTGTATTGTGTTAAATCGTTCGTTCCAATACTGAAGAAATCAACTTCTTTGGCTAAATGAGGCGCAATAACGGCAGCCGCAGGGGTTTCTACCATCACACCGACTTCAATTTCTTCGTCGAAGACTTTACCTTCTTCACGAAGTTGCGCCTTCATGATTTCAATTTCTGCTTTCAGTGCACGCACTTCTTCAACAGAAATAATCATCGGGAACATAATACGTAATTTGCCGAAAGCAGATGCACGAAGAATTGCACGTACCTGATCGCGTAAAATTTCTTTACGGTCCATCGCGATACGGATAGCACGCCAGCCGAGGAACGGGTTTTCTTCTTTCGGGAAATTCATATATGGCAGCTCTTTATCGCCACCAATGTCCATAGTACGGATAATCACTGCTTGAGAACCACAGGCCTCAGCAACTGCCTTATAAGCGCTGAACTGTTCTTCTTCTGTTGGCAGTGAGTCTCTGTCCATAAACAGGAATTCTGTACGGTACAGGCCGACACCTTCTGCACCATTACGCTCAGCACCTTCGATATCACGAACGGTACCAATGTTAGCGCAGACTTCTACCTGATGACCATCCAGCGTGATTGCAGGCAGGTCCTTCAGCTTAGCAAGTTCAGCTTTTTCGCTGGCTAATTGCTGCTGGGCTTCTTTCAGGGAGAGGATTGTTTCTTCAGACGGATTAACGTGAATTTCATTGTTAACCGCATCAAGAATCAGATAATCACCGGTCTTAACTTGCTGGGTGACGCTACCCGTGCCGACAATCGCTGGAAGCTCAAGAGAGCGAGCCATGATTGACGTATGGGAGGTGCGACCACCGATATCGGTGATAAACCCAAGCACTTTATCCAGATTTAACTGTGCTGTTTCTGACGGTGTTAAGTCTTTAGCAACCAGGATAACTTCATCCTGAATAGAACCTAAGTCGATAATCGTCAGGCCAAGAATATTGCGTAGCAGGCGCTTACCGATGTCACGAACGTCAGCTGCACGCTCTTTGAGATATTCGTCATCCAGCTCTTCCAGAGCAACAGCCTGACCTTCAATAATCTCATAGGCTGCCGCATCAGCGGTGACCAGCTTATCTTTAATCAGGGCTATGATTTCTTGCTCTAGCTCTTCGTCTTCCAGCAACATTATGTGGCCTTCGAAGATAGCTTCCTTTTCTTCACCAAACGTTTCACCGGCTTTAATCTTGATAGCCTCTAATTGAGTGGATGCTTTCGCACGACCACTCAAAAAACGCTCAACTTCCTGTTCAACGTTAGCGGCAGAAATTTTCTTCCGATCGATGACAACTTCATCTTCTTTCAGTAAAAGAGCTTTGCCGAAAGCGATACCGGGGGATGCTAAAATGCCTGAAATCATAACCCTACCTTACTTGTGACTGATGTTTTAAAGAAGAACCTGGAACTTACTCGAGTTCAGCCATCAGTTTTACTAAATGCTCTACCGCTTTTTGCTCATCTTCGCCTTCAGCAGAGATGGTAACAACGGTACCTTGGGTCAGACCCAGAGTTTGTAACTTGAACAGGCTTTTAGCGCTTGCGCTTTTGCCGTTGGAGGTTACAGAGATGTCAGATGCGAAGCCTTTAGCTTCTTTAACAAACTGAGCAGCTGGGCGAGTGTGCAAACCGTTTGGTGCAGTGATGGTAACTTCTTGCTGGAACATTTGCTTTCCTCAACTTATAGGTTAAGTGTTATGGAACTTAAGTTTAGCTCTAAGAGTAAACTTTAGCCTAAAGAGTTCTTACGCATTAAATGCGACATCGGGTATTTATAGAAACCATGAACAGCATGCTTTCTAATCAGCATTGATAAACGTTATAATGCCGCTGAAAGCAGATCTTTTGCAAACATGTAAAATCGATTCAGCCGCTATCTATTGCAGACCGAATAATTTCGCGCTTCAAAATAATTGCTCGTTAAATACCAGACCTGAAAGATTGGCGCAATGCCAGATAGGGCAAAAGTTTGACGTGAGCCACAAAAAAGCACCCTGACGGGTGCTTTTTTAGGCACTTTTAGGATTGTAATATTATTGTTGCAACTCTTTTTCGGTAAAAAGATCGGCGAACAATGCTGTGCTCAGATAGCGCTCTCCTGAGGATGGCAGAATCACTACGATATTCTTTTCAGAAAAAGCCGGGTCTTCCTGGAGCTTGAGCGCTGCGGCTACCGCTGCACCGGAAGAAATGCCTGCCAGGATACCTTCGTCTTCCATCAGGCGACGAGCAGTGGAAATAGCTTCGTCGTTGCTAATGGCAACGACTTTATCGATAAGCTTAAGGTCAAGGTTGCCTGGGATAAAACCAGCACCAATACCCTGAATTTTATGAGGGCCAGGTTTAATTTCTTCGCCAGCCAGTGCCTGAGCAATAACCGGAGAGTCTGTTGGCTCTACGGCGACGCTAATCAGCGCCTCTTTACCTTTGGTTTTCTTGATGTAACGGCTGACACCTGTCAGCGTGCCACCGGTGCCAACACCCGCAATAAATACATCAACTTCACCATCGGTATCTTCCCAGATTTCCGGGCCTGTGGTTTTTTCGTGAATTTCTGGGTTAGCAGGGTTACTGAACTGCTGGAGCAGCAGATATTTTGCCGGATCGCTGGCAACGATTTCTTCTGCTTTCTGAATCGCGCCTTTCATGCCTTTGGCGCCTTCAGTTAACACCAGGTTAGCGCCCAGTGCTTTGAGCAGCTTACGGCGTTCAATACTCATGGTTTCAGGCATAGTCAGAGTAAGCTTATAGCCACGTGCAGCGGCGACATAAGCCAGAGCAATACCGGTATTTCCACTGGTCGGCTCGACCAGTTCTACACCCGGTTTAAGCACGCCACGTTTTTCGGCATCCCAAATCATATTTGCGCCAATACGGCATTTAACGCTAAAGCTTGGATTACGGGACTCCACTTTTGCCAGAATGCGTCCATTGCCAATACGGTTCAAGCGGACCAGAGGTGTATGACCAATGGTCAGGGAGTTATCTTCATAAATTTTGCTCATTACTCATCCTTAATAGTCGAAATTTGAGATACCGGTTCAGCATACCTGCTCAGACAATATGCGGAAGTAAGGAAATAGCATATCTATATGTGTAACAGAAATAAGGCCTCGAAAATGGGAATAAGAGACGACACTCCAGACTTCAAGTGTCGCCGTGAGTTCGCTAAATTTATCGCCACTGGGCGTGCTGGTTACGATAACAATCCACCCACATAGCGGTTGCCCCACAAACCGCAACTGGCATGATAAACAGGTTCACAAAGGGTACCAGGGTACACAGATTTATCAGCGAGCCAAATTGCAGCTGAGTTGTTTTGTTGGTTCGTAATGCGGCGCGCATATCATTAAATGGAACTTTATGGTTATCAAAAGGATAATCACAGTATTGAAGCGCTAACATCCAGGCGCTAAACAAAAACCAGAGTATCGGGGCTACTGTCTGACCCACTCCGGGAATAAAATATAACACCAGCAGTAACAGCGCACGCGGCAGGTACCAGCGAAATTTCTGCCATTCGCGTTTCATTATTCTGGGGGTATCTTTTAGCACATCACTGATACCCGTATCGGGCGGAGTTGCTCCGGTTAAGCGTGCTTCCAGCTGTTCTGCCAGTAACCCGCAGAATGGCGCAGCAATCCAGTTAGCAATGGTCGAGAAAAGGTAACTGAACACCAGAAGCACGGAAATGACTGCTAGCGGCCAGATTAAGTAATTCAGCCACTGTAACCATGCAGGGACGTAAGACATAATGGCCGGGATCCAATCATTCAGGCGAGTAAATAACCACCAGAATGCACCTCCCATCAACAGGATATTGAGCAGCAACGGCAGAATGACGAAGCGTTTTATGCCCGGTTCGAGCACTAATTTGCAACCTTGTGTAAAATAGTGAACGCCATTACGTTGGCGGTTGTCAGAAGGTAATACCATGATTTAAACAGACTCCGTTATCAATGAGATCGGCTGGCATGCCTATCATAACCGAGCTCAAGAGAAGATATGTATCGGGATTTGGTCGAAAAAGAGACGAAAAGTGTCCTGGATCTATCTTTCTGTTGAGAAAAATGCGCTCACACTTGCACTTGTGCAGATGGGCAAATACTCTTAGTGTATAAATGTTTGCCATGTAGGCAAGGTGTTAGAACAACAGAGAATATAATGATGCAGGATTTGCGTCTGATATTAATCATTGTTGGCGCGATAGCCATAATAGCATTGTTGGTTCACGGACTGTGGACCAGCCGTAAGGAGCGTTCGTCTATTTTTCGCGATCGTCCACTGAAACGTATGAAGTCTAAGCGAGATGAAGACGAATACGATGACGAGGATGAAGATGAAGAGCAGGACAGTGTTGGAGAAGTACGCGTCCACCGTACAGCCCCTGCATCTGAACTGACATCACGTGAACAACAGAGCGCGACTTCACAGCCATCGCCCCAGCATAAGTATGAACCCCCTTATGCATCGGCCCAGCCGCGTCATGCAACACCGCCAGTTGAGCCTGCACCTAAGGTCTATGCTGAACCGGTTGCTCCTCGCGCTGAACCTGTTGCTTCACGTCCTGAGCCCGTCAGAGCTGCAGAGCCGGAACCTGTTGTGGTCGTACAGCCGGAACCTGAACCTGTAGTTGTTGCTGAACCTGTGCCAGTCGAAAAACCGCGTTTGAAAGAAACTGTCGTGGTGATGAATGTGGCTGCACATCCGGGCAATATGCTGAACGGCGAACTGTTGTTAGCCAGTATCCAGCAGGCGGGCTTTAAATTTGGTGAAATGAATATTTTCCATCGTCATTTGAGTCCGGATGGCAGTGGTTCTGTATTGTTTAGTCTGGCGAACATGGTGAAACCTGGCTCATTTGATCCTGATTTTATGACCGAGTTTTTGACCCCGGGCGTAACCATCTTTATGCAGGTCCCTTCTTATGGTGATCCGCAGCAAAACTTTAAGCTGATGCTACAGTCAGCTCAGCATATTGCTGATGAAGTGGGTGGAGTCGTATTAGATGACGGACGCCGGATGATGACGCCACAGAAAATGCGGGAGTATCAAGACCGTATTCGTGAAGTCATGGACGCAAACAACTAACAGGTTGTTGTTACGCTCTTATCACAATCAAGGGACGCAATGCCTCCCTCATTCAATTTGTAATCAATCAACCCCCGCATGTCGGGGGTTTTTTATCCTTGATGGTGCAATATGGACTCAATTGAAAAACAACTGACGAGGCTAAGGGCAACCCTTCGTCATCATGAGTATCTCTATCATGTCCTTGATAATCCTGAGATCCCCGATGCTGAATATGACCGTTTAATTCGTGAGCTGCGTGAGCTGGAGTCCCTTCATCCTGAACTTGTAACGCCTGACTCACCAACTCAACGCGTGGGTGCCGCGCCATTAAGTGAATTTACCCAAATACGTCATGAAGTTCCGATGCTGTCGCTGGATAACGTCTTTGATGAAACCAGCTATCTGGCCTTTAATAAGCGCCTTCAGGACAGATTAAAAACGACTGAAGCGGTAACCCTCTGCTGCGAGTTAAAACTGGATGGTTTGGCGGTAAGCCTGCTGTATGAAGAGGGTGTGCTGGTACGAGCGGCAACACGCGGTGACGGGACCACGGGTGAGAATATTACCGCGAATGTTCGTACTATCCGCGCTATCCCATTAAAACTTCGCGGCGAAAATATTCCTCGTCGTCTCGAAGTGCGGGGTGAGGTTTTTTTACCTCAGGCTGGCTTTGAGAAAATTAATGAGGAAGCGCGTCGTACCGGAGGCAAAATTTTTGCCAATCCACGTAATGCGGCCGCGGGTTCATTGCGTCAGCTTGATCCGCGTGTTACCGCTAAACGTCCGCTAACCTTTTTCTGTTACGGTGTAGGGCTGCTTGAAGGCGGTACTCTTCCCGGCAGTCACTACGCGCGTTTACAGCAGTTCAAAACCTGGGGGCTTCCGGTCAGTTCCCGAACGCGTTTATGCCACAGCCCAGAGGAAGTGTTGAGCTTTTACCAGCAGGTCGAAGCTGAGCGTCCGACACTGGGCTTTGATATTGACGGTGTGGTCATTAAAGTTGACTCACTAGAGCTGCAAGAGACGCTGGGATTTGTCGCCCGCGCACCACGCTGGGCGGTAGCCTTTAAGTTTCCGGCTCAGGAAGAGATGACTTGGGTCCGTGATGTGGAGTTCCAGGTTGGGCGGACAGGAGCGATAACACCTGTAGCACGTCTTGAACCTGTTCAGGTCGCAGGTGTTATGGTGAGCAACGCTACACTGCATAATGCTGATGAAATAGATCGTCTGGGACTGCGTATTGGTGACAAAGTGGTTATTCGCCGTGCTGGAGATGTTATCCCAAAGGTCGTTGGCGTGGTTGAGTCCGCACGTCCTGAGAATACGCAAGAGATTATCTTCCCGACCCATTGCCCGGTCTGTGGCTCTGATGTTGAGCGGGTTGAAGGTGAAGCGATTGCGCGCTGTACCGGAGGATTAATTTGTGGTGCGCAGCGCAAAGAGTCTTTGAAACACTTTGTCTCCCGTCGGGCACTGGATGTTGACGGAATGGGGGATAAAATTATCGACCAACTGGTGGATAAAGAGTATGTCCATACACCAGCGGACTTATTTGAGCTGACTCCGGGTAAACTGACCGTGCTTGAACGAATGGGGCCTAAATCAGCGCAAAACGTGGTTAACGCCCTGCAAAAAGCGAAAGAAACTACCTTTGCGCGCTTTTTATATGCGCTGGGTATTCGTGAGGTTGGCGAAGCTACCGCTGCAGGACTTGCCGCCCATTTTGGGACTCTCGACGCCTTGATCGCCGCTGATGTTGACCAGCTACAAACAGTGCCTGATGTGGGTATTGTGGTCGCCACTCACGTCTTCAATTTCTTCGCAGAAGAGAGTAACCGTGAGGTCATTCGTCAGTTAACGGAGAAAGCAGGAGTTCACTGGCCTGCGCCTGTGGTTGTCAATGCTGAAGAGATAGACAGCCCGTTTGCCGGTAAAACGGTTGTTCTGACGGGCTCATTAAGCCTGATGGCAAGGGATGAAGCTAAAGACAGGCTCGCGGCTCTGGGGGCTAAAGTTGCGGGAAGCGTGTCAAAGAAAACCGATCTGGTGATTGCCGGTGAAGCGGCCGGTTCTAAGCTTGCTAAAGCGCAGGAGCTGGGAATCACAGTGATTGATGAAGCGGAGATGATCCGCCTGCTGAGTGAACATGCTTGATAAAGAGAAACTGATAACGATAGCTAACACCACGATGCCATTTGGTAAATATAAAGGGAGAGTGCTGATAGCTCTTCCTGAAGAATATTTATTATGGTTTGCCCGCAAAGATGGCTTCCCGGCAGGGGAGCTAGGCGAGCTGATGGCGCTGACTCTGCTGATTAAAACCGAAGGGCTGGAAGGACTTGTCCAGCCCCTGCAACGGCGTTAGTTCTGACTGGCGGCTGCTTCAGCCGCGGCTTTAGCAGCAAGCGCCTGACGGTGGTAGCGCTTGGCCATTATGGCGCATACGATAAGCTGGATCTGATGGAAAATCATCAGCGGCAGCACCATGATACCGACTGCCGCTGCCGGAAACAGTATGTTAGCCATTGGGATACCATTGGCGAGGCTCTTTTTCGAGCCACAGAAGACAATGGTAATTTCATCAGCCTTGTTGAAACCCAGTTTCCGGGCAGCAACGATATTGACCCCGATAACGATAGCCAGCAGTATCAGGCTTATCAGCACAATATACAGCAATGCGCTGATACCGACTTTATTCCAGATACCGTGCGACACTGCTTCACTAAAAGCGGTATAGACGACTAACAGAATCGATGTCTGATCGGTTTTACCAATCATCTTCTTGTGTTTTGCCACAAAATTCCCAATCCACGGACGCATTAAATGCCCGAGGACAAAGGGGAGTAGCAGTTGCAGCATAATTCTGCCGACATCATGGAAGCTACCACTCGCACCTTGTACCTGCATCACGATACCCACCAAAACGGGTGACAGGAAAATACCTAATACGCTGGATGCAGAGGCGGAACAGACGGCTGCCGCGACATTTCCCCCGGCGATAGAGGTAAAGGCAATCGCTGACTGTACTGTCGCAGGTAAAATTGAGAGATAGAGGAAACCGTCATAAATATGCTGGCTAACTGCAAAAGGTTGCCACCAGTTTAAGAGCACACCTAATGCCGGAAACAGAATAAAGGTGCTGCACATCACCCATAAATGTAAACGCCAGTGACCCCCACCCGCAATAATCGCTTCACGTGATAACTTAGCGCCATGCATAAAAAAGAGCAGGGCAATTGCGGCGGTAGTCAGCCACTCAAAGAATACATAGACATCACCTACGGCTGGAAGAAAAGAAGCCAGTAAGACTGTTAAAACCAGGATGAGTGTAAAAGGATCTAAAACACGAAACAATTGCATAACCAGTTCTCCGCCGAAAGAGGCCTATTGTGTTCTTTCTGGTTTTAGAAATAAAATTGATTTATTTAATAGATTGATGAATTTTATAAATGAATTATTCGCTACGTCAGTTACGCATTTTTGTTGCTGTTGCTCGCAAAGGTAGTTTTAGTCAGGCGGGAGCGGCTATAGGGCTTAGTCAGTCGGCTGTAAGCCACAGTGTCAAAGATCTGGAAACCACCTTGAGCGTGAAGTTACTCGACAGAACGACACGCGAAGTGGTTCTGACGGCAGCGGGTGAGCAACTGGCTTCGAAACTGGAGCTGTTGCTGGAAGAGCTGAATACTACATTGCTTGATGCACGTAGCATCGGCCATCAACTGAGTGGTACGGTACGCGTCGCTGCCAGCCAGACTATCTCGGCCCATCTGATGCCACAGTCCATTGCGATGGCGGCACAAAACTATCCTGAAATTCAATTTATCCTTTATGACAGGCCCCAGCAGTGGGTACTGGAAAGTGTACGTCAGGGAGAGGTTGACCTGGCCATTGTTATCGATCCCGGAGAGGCGAGTGATTTACATTGTGAAGAAGTGTTGTCAGAACCTTTCTTCTTACTCTGTCGCAGTGATGATCCCCTGGCTAATACGCCTCAGGTTGCCTGGAAGCAATTACAGGGGGCTAAGCTGGTATTACAGGACTATGCGTCCGGTAGCCGTCCGTTAATCGATGAGGCGCTCTTTAAGCAAGAAATTGAGGCGCAGATTGTGCAGCAAATAGGACATCCGGCAACGCTCTATCCCATGGTTGAAGCCGGAATTGGCATCAGTATCCTGCCAGCGCTGGCTTTGCCTTTACCGGAAGGACAGTCACTGGTCGTCAAGCGATTGATTCCGACAGTTGACCGAACCATTATGCTGGTTCGCCGCAGGAATCGTTCGCTGTCCAGAGCCGCAGAGGTTATCTGGCAGGTGGTTCACCATCAGGCGCAGTTATTAACCGAAGCCCGTAAAGGCCACCCGCTCTTTGATGACACTCTTTATTCTCAGATATAGATATCAATTTTTTTGCCGTCAGCAGGATGATTAACGCCGACTTCAGGAACTGACTGAGACTGATTTTTTTGCGTGGCTTGTTCAGCCTGTTGACGTTGCAGCTGTGCCAGCTGTGTTTGCAGCATTTTTATCTGAGCCTGTATCAACTCCTGCTGCTGCTTTTTCTCTTCAACTGAACCGTCACCGGAAGATACATCTTTTAACTGTTTAGTGAGTTTAGTGATTTGGCTGGTCAGGCGACTGATTTGTCCTGCCAGACTGTTATCTGAACTACCTGATGCAGAAGAAGATGAGCTTGCTAAGCTGACTGTGGTATTAATTGTTGTCATTATTACACCTATATATAAGCCGTATCCCGGCCTGTTATCGGCATATATTTGAGAAAGTTGATATTGCAGGTAAGAAATCATAACGCAGATAGCAAAAAGGCGCCTTTAGGGCGCCTTAATACATTGGTGGGTCGTGCAGGATGACTCGGCCTGTGGCCTCGCCCTTCGGGCCGTTGCTGCGCAACGTTGTTTCGCTTCGCTTCACTCGAACCTGCAGCAGGTTCGAACCCCGCCCGAATTACGCATAGCAAAAAGGCGCCTTTAGGGCACCTTAATACATTGGTGGGTCGTGTAGGATGACTCGGCCTGCGGCCTCGCCCTTCGGGCCGTTGCTACGCAACGTTGTTTCGCTACGCTTCACTCGAACCTGCTGCAGGTTCGAACCCCGCCCGAATCGCGCATAGCAAAAAGGCGCCTTTAGGGCGCCTTCGTACATTGGTGGGTCGTGCAGGATGACTCGGCCTGCGGCCTCGCCCTTCGGGCCGTTGCTGCGCAACGTTGTTTCGCTTCGCTTCACTCGAACCTGCTGCAGGTTCGAACCCCGCCCGAATCGCGCATAGCAAAAAGGCGCCTTTAGGGCGCCTTCATACATTGGTGGGTCGTGCAGGATTCGAACCTGCGACCAATTGATTAAAAGTCAACTGCTCTACCAACTGAGCTAACGACCCGAAGTGGTGGGTGATGACGGGATCGAACCGCCGACCCCCTCCTTGTAAGGGAGGTGCTCTCCCAGCTGAGCTAATCACCCACTTCGGTACTTCTTAAAACTAACAAGAAACTTTCGCTGGTGAGAAAGTGGTGGGTGATGACGGGATCGAACCGCCGACCCCCTCCTTGTAAGGGAGGTGCTCTCCCAGCTGAGCTAATCACCCACTTCTCAAGTCTCTTGTCTACACTGCGGGATTCACTCATTAAGAGTGGTGGGTGATGACGGGATCGAACCGCCGACCCCCTCCTTGTAAGGGAGGTGCTCTCCCAGCTGAGCTAATCACCCCCGCTGTGTGGAGTCGCATTATAGGGATAGTTGAAACTGAGTCAACCTATTAGATAGTGATATCAATTCATTTGTTGTCATCTTGAGCGTTAGTGATGATTTACTGGGCAGTGGAGGCGTATTTTTAACCAAGTCGGCTTTGGTTTGCTGAGGTTGCGGTATTTTTCTTGAGACAGGCATCAGTTCTGACGAGTGATTTTTTCAGCAGTCAGCTTGGAATAGTGAGTATTGTTTATCACGAAATGGAAAAGAGGGAAGGGGGGAGTGACTGCAGCAGGTTCGAACCCCGCCCGAATCGCGCATAGCAAAAAGGCGCCTTTAGGGCGCCTTCGTACATTGGTGGGTCGTGCAGGATGACTCGGCCTGCGGCCTCGCCCTTCGGGCCGTTGCTGCGCAACGTTGTTTCGCTTCGCTTCACTCGAACCTGCTGCAGGTTCGAACCCCGCCCGAATCGCGCATAGCAAAAAGGCGCCTTTAGGGCGCCTTCATACATTGGTGGGTCGTGCAGGATTCGAACCTGCGACCAATTGATTAAAAGTCAACTGCTCTACCAACTGAGCTAACGACCCGAAGTGGTGGGTGATGACGGGATCGAACCGCCGACCCCCTCCTTGTAAGGGAGGTGCTCTCCCAGCTGAGCTAATCACCCACTTCGGTACTTCTTAAAACTAACAAGAAACTTTCGCTGGCGAGAAAGTGGTGGGTGATGACGGGATCGAACCGCCGACCCCCTCCTTGTAAGGGAGGTGCTCTCCCAGCTGAGCTAATCACCCACTTCTCAAGTCTCTTGTCTACACTGCGGGATTCACTCATTAAGAGTGGTGGGTGATGACGGGATCGAACCGCCGACCCCCTCCTTGTAAGGGAGGTGCTCTCCCAGCTGAGCTAATCACCCCCGCTGTGTGGAGTCGCATTATAGGGAGAGTTGAAAATGAGTCAACGCATTTTGTTAAGTTTTTTTCAGTTAGTCTTAAAAATAAACGATCCAGCCAAGAATGACTTACGTGTGTTTGATTTGCCATCAAATCATCAGGAATATGACTCTTGCCCGGCTGTAACATTGAGGAATTAGCCCACAGTGATAGAATGTTATTGTGAACTTTCTCTGGCAACTGCCGTTTTATCGGCATTTCTGCGTAATTAAGGCCTTTTAATGAAAATCAAAACTCGCTTTGCACCAAGCCCGACTGGCTATCTCCACGTCGGTGGTGCTCGTACCGCTCTTTATTCCTGGCTTTTTGCTCGTCACAACGGCGGCGAGTTTGTATTACGTATTGAAGATACAGATCTCGAACGCTCCACTCCAGAAGCCATCGAAGCCATTATGGATGGTATGAACTGGCTGAGCCTTGAGTGGGATGAGGGCCCTTATTTCCAGACTAAACGTTTTGACCGCTACAATGCAGCTATTGATGAAATGCTGGAAGCGGGAACCGCCTATAAGTGCTATTGCTCCAAAGAACGTCTGGATGAGCTGCGTGAAACACAAATGGCGAATCATGAAAAACCACGCTACGACGGTCGCTGTCGTCATGGGGCTCATGAACATGCCGCAGATGAGCCTTGTGTGGTTCGTTTTGCTAACCCGCAAGAAGGGTCAGTGATTTTTGACGACCAAATTCGTGGTCCTATCGAATTTAGCAATCAGGAACTTGATGACCTGATCATCCGTCGTACCGATGGCGCTCCAACCTATAACTTCTGTGTGGTTGTTGATGACTGGGATATGCAAATCACCCACGTTATTCGTGGTGAAGACCATATCAACAACACCCCACGTCAAATCAATATCCTGAAAGCACTGAATGCACCGGTTCCTCTTTACGCTCACGTATCGATGATTAACGGTGATGATGGCAAAAAACTATCCAAACGTCATGGTGCAGTCAGTGTGATGCAATACCGTGATGATGGCTATTTACCTGAGGCGCTGCTCAACTATCTGGTACGTCTGGGCTG
Source organism: Klebsiella sp. BIGb0407 (assembly GCF_024807845.1). Lineage (GTDB taxonomy): Bacteria > Pseudomonadota > Gammaproteobacteria > Enterobacterales > Enterobacteriaceae > JGM124. The sequence continues at coordinate 368,283 of NZ_JANUEQ010000003.1, read as the reverse complement.
GGCTCATGGCGATCAGGAAATCTTTACCCGTGAAGAGATGATTGAATTATTTGCTCTGAACTCGGTAAGTAAGTCAGCCAGTGCTTTCAATACAGAAAAATTACAGTGGCTTAACCATCATTATATTAACCACTTGCCACCAGAATATGTTGCTACCCAGCTTCAGTGGCATATTGAGCAAGAAAATATTGATACCCGCACCGGACCACAATTAGCTGATTTAGTTAAATTATTGGGTGAACGTTGCAAGACCCTGAAAGAAATGGCACAAACCTGCCGCTATTTCTATGAAGACTTCGCTGAATTCGATGCCGATGCGGCGAAAAAACATCTTCGTCCCGTTGCGCGTCAGCCACTGGAAGTGGTGCGTGACAAATTAGCGGCTATTACTGTCTGGAGTGCTGAAAATGTTCACCAGGCGATTCAGGCAACCGCGGATGAGCTTGAAGTAGGCATGGGCAAGGTCGGTATGCCACTACGTGTAGCTGTAACGGGCGGTGGTCAGTCTCCGGGCCTGGACGTGACGGTTCATGCCATTGGTAAAACGCGTGCAATAGAGCGCATTACAAAAGCTTTGGCGTTTATTAGTGAGCGTGAAGGGCAGTAACTGTTCGTTCTGTTCTGAAGAGCCGGTATTGATTACCGGCTTATAGAACTCTTTAAGTAACAGAGGGTAAATTTACCTCCCCCTGTTACTTTTTTATCTACAGCTTTATAACCTCAGTTCAATGGCTGAACGGGCTATTCATCTCTGATACCCAGTCGAGTCAACACGCCTGCAATACCATCTCGCAATAATATCGCAGCCATTCTTTGTTGCTCGCTATCGGACATTTGCTGGAGTGAATTTAACAGCAGATTTTCCAGTGGTGTATCATTGACGTTATAGCGGACCTGATTATCAGTGACGCGCCTGGCGCTATTGATAAACTCTCGAACCTGTTCATCAATATGGATAAGGCGAGCCTTACCACCCTGGACTCCCGGTTTTGGCGAGGTCGTCCAGCTTTGTCTGCGTACCCACTTGTTGATGGTTTGGCGGCTATAACCAGTAACTATAGCTAATTCCTCGGGTGTCATTCTTTCCTTGAGCACGGTGATTCCTTTTCATTTCCTGAAGGGAGGGGTTAGTGGTCCATTTTATTGAAGTATTTTACCTCAAACAGTGACAGAATTAACTACAACGCGATTTGATGCAATCAGGATTTAATCAGGGCGATGACTTTTTAGGCGATTGAGCGCGGAAAAACAATTTGCCGTTGACAGCGTATGATGGGTTTCATATTATGCCGCCCGTCAGCACGACAAGGTTATATGGTCTGGGGCTATAGCTCAGCTGGGAGAGCGCTTGCATGGCATGCAAGAGGTCAGCGGTTCGATCCCGCTTAGCTCCACCAAATCTTTACCAGCAAGATTTGGACCATAGTAAAACCGACAATGTGGGGCTATAGCTCAGCTGGGAGAGCGCTTGCATGGCATGCAAGAGGTCAGCGGTTCGATCCCGCTTAGCTCCACCACATTTTAAACCCTCGCAATTGCGGGGGTTTTTGCTTTTATATCTTTGGTATTTGAACGCTATCAGAAGTTATCCGCAGCCCATTCATTTTCCGAATTATCCCCTGTATGCGTTACACAAACCTTCCTGGCTATCAATAAAACGAAAAAAACCGGGCCAATCAGGTCCCGGTTTTTTAGGCCAAATCTCAGTCTCTGTATTATCAGAGAATGTCGGGTATTAGATTACCAATGCTGCAATAGACGCAGACAGGATACTCACCAGAGTCGAACCATAAAGCAGTTTCAGGCCGAAACGTGATACCACGTTACCTTGCTCTTCATTCAGGCCTTTAATCGCACCGGCGATGATACCAATTGACGAGAAGTTAGCGAAGGAAACCAGGAACACTGACAAGATGCCTTCAGCGCGTGGAGACAAGGTGCTGGCAATTTTCTGCAAGTCCATCATGGCAACAAATTCATTCGAAACCAGTTTGGTTGCCATAATACTGCCCACCTGCAACGCTTCACCCGCTGGAACGCCCATCACCCATGCAATTGGATAGAAGATATAACCCAGAATGCCTTGGAAAGAGATACCCAAGACAGTAGAGAATAGTGCGTTCAGTGCAGAAATTAGAGCGATAAAACCAATCAGCATTGCAGCAACGATAACGGCGACTTTAAAACCAGCCAGGATGTATTCACCCAGCATTTCAAAGAAGCTTTGTCCTTCATGTGCATTGGTCATTTCCAGCTTATCTTCTGTTTCGTCAACCTGATACGGGTTGATAAGTGAAACAATGATGAAGGTACTGAACATGTTCAATACCAGCGCTGCAACAACGTACTGCGGTTGTAACATCGTCATATAAGCACCAACAATCGACATGGAAACAGTCGACATCGCGGTTGCTGACATGGTGTACATACGGTTACGAGACATTTTGCCGAGAATATCTTTATAAGCGATAAAGTTCTCAGATTGTCCGAGGATCAGTGAGCTGACGGCGTTAAATGACTCCAGTTTACCCATGCCATTGACTTTAGAAAGCACGGTACCGATAGCGCGGATAACAATCGGCAGTACGCGTATATGTTGCAAAATACCGATAAGAGCAGAGATAAAGATAATCGGGCACAGTACTTTCAGGAAGAAGAATGCCAGGCCTTCATCATTCATTTTACCAAACACAAAATCAGTACCTTGGTTGGCAAAACCGAGTAGTTTCTCGAACATGCTTGAGAAACCTTGAACAAATCCTAAACCCACATCTGAAGTCAGGAAGAACCAGGCCAGTAACACTTCAATAACCAGTAACTGGATAATAAAGCGAATGCGTATTTGTTTGCGGTTAGGACTGACCAGGATAGCTAGCAGTGCAACAACAGCAAGCGCTAAAATGAAATGCAGAATATGGGACATATTTGCTCCGAATATGAGGCAAGTTTAGTTTCGTTGCACATTCTATGTAACGGCAAACAATAAAATGAGATCAGCGCCACAAAATAGGAATGTTCTATAATTGAAAATCAAAATAGTGATCTGTCATGCAATTTACATATACTCACAAAATGACGTATTTATGTTAGTGGATGTCAGTAAATGTTACCTGTCAGTCCGGTGACATTATATGAATTATCACGGTTTCTGTCCCCTTCCTGTTTAAATACTGTCTAACTCGTCCAGGTTAGACTTGCCTGCTCGCTCTAATTTGTTAGCATTAAACATAGCAAAGGCTATATCCCGGAGATACGCATTGAGTGAACGTCACATTAAACATAGCACCGGGCGAACAAGTCGCAAATTACGACTGGCGTTAATGGGGCCTGCCTTTATCGCGGCGATTGGCTACATTGATCCCGGGAACTTTGCAACCAATATCCAGGCTGGAGCCCGCTTTGGCTACCAGCTACTGTGGGTAGTGGTCTGGGCCAATATAATGGCAGCACTCATCCAGGTTTTATCGGCAAAACTCGGGATTGCTACAGGAAAAAATCTGGCAGAACACATCCGTGATAATTATCCGAAACCCATGGTGTGGTTCTACTGGATTCAGGCGGAAATCATTGCCATGGCGACCGACCTGGCAGAATTTATCGGCGCCGCCATCGGTTTTAAACTTCTTCTCGGTATCTCCCTGCTTCAAGGGGCTGTCCTTACCGCGGTAGCAACCTTTCTTATCTTAATGCTGCAAAACCGCGGGCAGAAGCCTCTTGAAGTGGTTATTGCCGGATTACTGCTGTTTGTGGCGGCGGCTTATCTGGTTGAACTGATTTTTTCCCGGCCTGATATGATGAAGTTAGGGCAGGGGATGCTAATGCCGAGTCTGCCAAACTCTGAAGCGATATTTCTGGCCGCCGGGGTGCTGGGCGCCACTATTATGCCGCACGTCATTTATCTCCATTCATCGCTGACACAAGGGCAGGGGACGGGTAGCCGGGCTGAACGCTATTCGGCGACCAAATGGGACGTGGGCATTGCCATGACCATCGCCGGGTTTGTTAATATTGCGATGATGGCGACCGCGGCCGCGGCATTTCACTTCAGCGGCTATTCTGGCGTTGCGGAGCTGGAAGATGCCTACAAAGCGCTGGAACCCTTATTGGGTCATGCAGCGGCGACTATCTTTGGTTTGAGCCTGGTGGCTGCCGGACTTTCTTCTACTGTGGTCGGAACGCTGGCCGGCCAGGTGGTGATGCAGGGGTTTGTGCATTTCTATATCCCGCTATGGTTACGCAGAGTCATCACCATGATCCCTTCTTTTGTCGTCATCCTGTTAGGGCTGGATCCCACTCGTATTCTGGTGATGAGCCAGGTATTGCTGAGTTTTGGTATCGCTCTGGCTCTGGTGCCATTGCTGCTATTTACCAATGATAGAAAATTGATGGGTGATCTAGTCAATACGCGTTATATGCGCATTATTGTCTGGATGATTGTGCTGATAGTGGTGGCTTTAAATCTCTGGCTTATCTTCGCGACGTTAATCAATTAACACGGCAGGGCATTGAATCCCTGCCGAAAAAATATCAATGGCGACGGTGATGGCGGTCTTTACTGTGTTTTCTATCCTGGTAGCCATCACGGTAGCCGCGCATGTAGCTATCACGGCCTCTGTCTCTGCCGCGTTCCCAGCCTCTGTTGTAACGATGCCAGCTATTTTTCTGCCAGCGATAATTATCATGCCAGTCCCGGCTGTTGAGCCATCTTCCGCCGTCCCAATAATTTCCGCGATAGTCCTTATCACCGATTTGTAGTTTTATCGAAGGAAGCAGCGTTATCTCAGCAGCATGAACCATAGAAGGTGCGCTGATGAGTAACGTTAACGCTAGCATCAGTGGCTTTAACATACTTATTACTCCTGGATATACATCGGCCCCCAATGGCCTGTAGCGTCATATTATCGGTAACAACAAGACGCGATATTGGCAAAATTCTTAATTTAACGTTCACCGGCACGTTTCGCTCAGTGCCAACAAGCAAACCTCGTGCCAGTAATTGGCTGAATCGAGTCGCCAGTAATGTGATCCAGTTCACTGTTTAAGTGGTTTCTGAATGATCGTCTTGTTGTTTAAGCGGGCAAAATCTACAGTGTCGAAAGAATATATTTCGACTTTACTGGAGTGATTAAACCATGACCAAATATGCGTTGGTGGGGGATGTCGGTGGCACTAATGCGCGTCTGGCGTTATGCAGCCTGGATAACGGCGATATTGAACAGATAAAGACCTTCTCCGGACTGGATTTTCCAAGCCTTGAAGCGGTTGTTGCTCACTATCTGACCACGATTGATGCCACAATAAAAGACGCCTCCATTGCCATCGCTTGTCCTATTACTGGCGATTGGGTGGCTATGACCAACCACACATGGGCTTTTTCTATCGAAGAGATGAGAAAGAACCTTGGTCTGGATACTCTGGAAATCATCAACGACTTCACTGCTGTGTCGATGGCTATTCCGATGATCAAACCTGAGCACTTGATTCAGTTTGGTGGCGGCCAACCTGTGGCAGATAAGCCTGTTGCTGTTTATGGCGCGGGTACAGGTCTGGGAGTCAGTCACTTGGTTCATGTTGATAAGCGCTGGGTAAGCCTGCCAGGTGAAGGCGGACACGTTGATTTTGCACCGAACAGCGAAGAAGAAAGTATTATTCTGGAAGTGCTGCGTGCCGAAATTGGCCATGTTTCAGCAGAACGTGTCCTGTCAGGTCCGGGGTTAGTTAACCTGTATCGCGCGATTGTTAAAGCAGATAACCGGGTACCGGAAAACTATCAGCCGAGTGATATTACTGAACGTGCTCTGGCGGATAGCTGCACTGATTGTCGTCGTGCACTGTCACTGTTCTGTGTGATTATGGGGCGTTTTGGTGGCAACCTGGCGCTGAACCTGGGTACTTTTGGCGGGGTTTATATCGCCGGGGGTATTGTGCCGCGCTTTATGGACTTCTTTAAAGCTTCCGGTTTCCGTGCTGCGTTTGAAGATAAAGGCCGTTTTAAAGAGTATGTCAAAGATATTCCGGTCTATTTGATTGCTCACGATCAGCCAGGTCTGTTAGGTGCGGGTGCCCATCTGCGCCAGGTACTGGGTAAAGTGCTGTAAGACCCCTCGATATACATTCGGAACGATAATTGATGCAGGCATTTCGGTGCCTGCTGTCGTATTGGTTCTATATATTATAAATGAAATATTCGAATCGGTAGATAAACACGCCATATAATATTCCACAGATAAAATATTATGCTTATCTTGTCAGCGCCTGATGAGTAAAAATATTTTTGATCCCCTCTCGACAGTCTCTTTTATTTCAGGCTATTGTCAGCGGTAGCCACCCCATGTGGCAGCGTCGCTCGGACGGTCCGGGCGCTCACGTAATCAGAGGAATTTATGGCTGACTCCAGTCCAAAACGTCATTTTTCGCGTATCGATCGTCTTCCCCCTTATGTTTTTAATATTACCGCTGAATTGAAAATGGCTGCGCGTCGGCGTGGCGAAGATATTATCGATTTCAGTATGGGTAACCCGGACGGTGCGACTCCTCCTCATATTGTTGAAAAACTCTGCACCGTGGCACAGCGTGACGATACCCATGGTTATTCAACCTCTCGTGGTATTCCGCGTTTACGCAGAGCGATCTCTGGCTGGTACAAGCAAAGATACGACGTTGATATCGATCCGGAAACGGAAGCGATTGTTACGATAGGCTCCAAAGAAGGTCTGGCTCATTTAATGCTGGCAACCCTGGATCACGGTGATACGGTACTGGTGCCTAATCCCAGTTATCCTATTCATATCTACGGAGCCGTTATCGCCGGGGCGCAGGTTCGTTCTGTTCCTCTGGTAGAAGGGATCGACTTTTTTGCTGAGCTGGAACGTGCTATTCGGGAAAGTTACCCGAAACCGAAAATGATGATCCTCGGTTTTCCTTCTAACCCGACAGCACAATGCGTGGAGCTGGAATTCTTCGAGAAAGTGGTCGCTCTGGCCAAACGTTATGATGTCCTGGTGATCCACGATTTAGCTTACGCTGATATTGTCTATGATGGCTGGAAAGCACCGTCCATTATGGAAGTTCCCGGTGCACGTGATGTCGCCGTAGAATTCTTCACGCTCTCTAAAAGCTATAATATGGCTGGCTGGCGTATTGGCTTTATGGTGGGAAATCAGGAACTGGTGAGTGCCCTGGCACGTATCAAAAGCTATCACGACTACGGTACTTTCACGCCTCTGCAAGTTGCCGCGATTGCCGCTCTTGAAGGGGACCAGCAATGTGTTCGCGATATCGCAGAGCAATATAAACGCCGTCGCGATGTGCTGGTAAAAGGGCTGCATGAAGCAGGCTGGATGGTTGAGTGCCCGAAAGCCTCGATGTATGTCTGGGCGAAAATTCCGGAAGCGTATCAGGAAATGGGATCGCTGGAATTTGCGAAAAAAATGCTCAAGGATGCGAAGGTTTGTGTTTCCCCGGGGATTGGTTTCGGTGAGTATGGCGACACGCATGTTCGTTTTGCGCTGATTGAAAACAGTGACCGTATCCGCCAGGCTGTCCGCGGGATAAAAACCATGTTCCGTAGCGATGGGTTATTGCCGAATAGTCCAAAAAATAACGCTGACCTGGCCGAGTAACTGAGTGCAGGATTTCTTTAAAACAACGACAGGTTAGCAAGCCTGTCGTTTTTTCTGTGCTTTGTCTGGTGTCCGTTATTCAATCATTAAGAAAAACGTGCCTGCCCATAACATCACCATGAACGAAGTGCCCATCAGAAAGTATTTCACTTAGAATCGCTCCGTGCTTTCGCACAAATATTAGACCAAAATGGGTCATCATTGCCCCGATGGCGCTAATGTACTCCCAAGCATAAATTAAAAACAAGTGTCTCAAAATTGTGACACTGATCGTTTTAAAGTGCGGATTAATCGACTAATGAGTCAGCTACAATGAAGTGAAATCTTTATAAATGAGAGTCACTCTCAGTAGCATGGTGATTATGGATGAACTTGCCTGATGGGTGCTGGTGAAAATTACTTATTTACTAATTGGTTAGAGTTAATATTACAGCGATGAAGTGATTTTTTACTGTACCTGTGACTGGCATTATTAACCCGACAGGCAGAGCCGTATTGCAGAGTAAATCGGGTATCTCGCGACATATTTTTTTATCATTTAACGCAAAGAAAAATCGATGCTGAAAAAAATAGATTTAAATAGTGATTTAGGTGAGAGCTTTGGCCAGTGGCAGCTGGGTGATGATGCTGCTATTTTACGCCTGGTCAGCAGTGCGAACGTTGCTTGCGGTTTCCATGCCGGCTCACCTGCCCATTTACTGAATACCCTGAAATCGGCTGCGGCGCAAAACGTTATTGTTGGCGCACACGTCAGTTACCCCGATTTGGTGGGCTTTGGTCGGCGTAATATGGATATCGCCAGCGAAGAGCTAACGGCGGACGTTATTTATCAGATAGGCGCATTACAAGGCCTGGCGTCTGCAGCCGGCACTCAAGTTCGTTATGTCAAACCGCATGGTGCGCTCTACAATACGATAGCTTATAACGAACGACAGGCACTGGCGGTGATTGATGCGATACTGGCGATTAATCCCGGGTTACCTTTAGTGGGGCTGGCAGGTTCGCCTTTATTAAACCTGGCACAACAAAAAGGCTTGAAAACAGTCGCTGAAGCCTTTGCTGACCGCGCTTATCACTCTGATGGCACCCTGGTTTCTCGCAAGCTGGCGGGGGCCGTGATTCACGATGCCCGACAGGCCGCAGAACGTATGCTGCAATGGGTGAGTGAAGGGGGGCTTATCTCCATTGAAGGTCACTTTACGCCGATTGAGGCTCAGTCTATCTGTGTACATGGTGATACACCTGAAGCGATAGCGATGGCGACACAAATTCGTCACTTACTGGAGTCACAAGGTATCGTGATTGACTCCTTTCTGTCTGAGTAATCGGCTATCGGAAAGGTAAGAATTGGAGGCAGTATTAGATGCGATTTATTCCGGTTAATTTGACCCACTTCCTGGTTGAACTGTCCTCCCTTGAAGAGACTCTTGCCCTGTTTGATTCGCTCACGGATACCCTCCCCTCAGGTATCGATGAAATTATCCCGGCAGCCCGAACGCTGCTGATTCGTTTTCAACCGTTGCAGACAAATATGCAGCGGCTGGCGACAGATATCGCTCTGCGCCCGAAAGTATCGGTATCCCGACCCCGGGGTCAGACAATCATTATCCCGGTTCATTATCAGGGTGAAGATCTTGGCACCCTGGCTGATTTATCAGGATTAACTGTACTTCAGGTTATTCAGCATCATCAGGAGTCGGTCTGGAAAGTCGCCTTTACCGGTTTTGCGCCGGGATTTGCTTATCTCACGTCCCCTGACTGGAAATGGCAAATACCCAGGCGCAGTACTCCACGCACGCGGATCCCGGCAGGTTCTGTGGCGGTGGCGGGGATATTTAGCGGCATTTATCCCCAAGCAAGCCCCGGTGGCTGGCAACTTCTGGGCCACACTGAACGCCCAATGTGGGATCTGAACCAAACCTCCCCGGCTTTACTGACCCCCGGTGCGCAAGTTCAATTTATTCCCCATGAAAACGGTAAAACGATTTCATTGCCGGCCCGGGCACCTTCAGTGCCTCATATTTCAGAAAAAGACGCGAGTCTGACGATTCTGGCAACCGGACTTCAGACGCTCTGGCAGGATGAAGGTCGGGCAGGTAAAGCGTCGATGGGGCTTTCTGCCTCAGGGGCGATGGATAAGCAGGCTCTGTATAGCGCTAACCGTATCGTCGGTAATCCACGAGAGGCTTGTTGCCTGGAAGTGACTCAGGGAGGATTACGGATTCGGGCGAATAAAGATCTCGTCCTTGCGGTGACAGGGGCACCTTGTCTGCTGACCCTGACAACCGCGGACGGGCAAGATTTTTTACTGGCAGGCTATCGTCCGCTTAATTTAGCCGCCGGAGATCAACTTGCACTCGGTACACCGCCTCGTGGACTGCGTAGTTATCTGGCGGTCAGGGGCGGTTTTGTCGTCCCGTCAGTATTGGGCAGTTGTTCCTGGGATTCACTGGCACAAACAGGGCCGCAGCCGTTATGTTCAGGTGACGCAATACAGACGGGGAGTCATGTGAGTTTTAGTGCGGTATTGCTTGATGAGCAGCCTGCAAATATTTTGCCAGCAGCGGGTGAAACCGTCACTCTGGATATTATGCCAGGGCCGCGTACCGACTGGTTTACGCCTGAATCCGCTACTTTGCTGACAACACAATGCTGGCAAGTCACCCCTCAGTCTAACCGCATTGGTTTAAGGCTGACAGGTATGGAACCTCTGACCCGCAGCCGTACTGAGGAGTTACCCAGCGAAGGAACCTGTAGCGGGGCGATTCAGGTTCCTGCGAACGGGCAACCGGTGCTTTTCCTGCGTGATAATCCGGTCACGGGGGGGTATCCGGTGATTGCGGTAGTGGCGGACTATCATCTCGATTTGGCGGGACAAATTCCGCCAGGTGTGTTTATCCGATTCAGGGTTGTTTCTTGATAGTAGTGATGAGTGGATTGTCATAGCCTCTGTGTATTATTTCAGAGCCAAAGCCTATGAAAAGAAAAAGCAGTACATCCACACCTCATGATGCAACATTCCAGCAGTTCCTGAGACAGCCGGATATTGCCCGTGACTTTATCGAACTTCATCTCCCGGTGGATCTCCGTGCTGTTTGTGATCTTAGCTCTCTGAAACTGGAGTGCAGCTCTTTTGTGGAAGAGAATCTGCGTCAGTACTTCAGTGATGTACTCTACAGCATGAAAACTTCGACCGGGGATGACGGCTATGTGCATATCCTGATTGAGCATCAGTCCACCCCCGACAAACATATGGCATTTCGTCTGATTCGCTATGCGGTAGCCGCGATGCAGCGTCACCTTGATGCAGGGCATAAAAAATTACCCCTGGTGGTACCGGTACTGTTCTATATGGGTAAGCGCTCGCCTTATCCCTACTCCACTAACTGGTTACAGGAATTTACCGATCCGGCCCAGGCTCAAAAACTCTACAGTAGCGACTTTCCGTTAGTGGATATCACTCTTATCCCGGACGACGAGATTATGCAGCACCGCAGTATGGCTGCGCTGACATTGCTTCAGAAACATATTCGCCGTCGGGATCTCGCAGAATTAACCGACAAACTCAGCACTATTCTACTGACGGACTCTCTCTCTTCATCTCAGATAGCTTCCCTTATTCACTACATTATTCATGCAGGTGATTCGGCAAACGCGGAAGTCTTCATCCGCAAACTGGCAAGCCGGGTACCAGCGCATGAGGAGGAACTTATGACAATCGCTCAAAAACTGGAACAAAACGGAATAGAGAAAGGAATAAAAAAAGGCCTGGAACAAGGGAAGCGGGATATTGCCCGTGATATGTTACAACACGGTATCGATCTCAATATCGTGATGAAAATAACCTCCCTGAGTGAAAAAGATCTGGCACAACTCTGCCATTGAAGATAAAAATGGTGGGCTAAGAGAGCGTTAACCTGTTCTTATTCAGTTATTTATTGAATTTCCAGGAGACTAAACCTGTGACCCACACTGCACATAAAGTTCTGATTGCCAACCGCGGCGAAATCGCTGTTCGTATTATTCGTGCCTGCCGGGACTATGGCGTGCAGTCCGTTGCGGTATACGCCAGGCCTGATTCAGATGCTTTACATGTCAAAATGGCTGATGAGGCCTGGTTGCTTGAAGGGGATTCCTCTGCAGACACCTATCTGAATATTGGTGCCCTGCTGGATATCGCTTCTCGCAGCGGGACTACCATGGTGCATCCTGGCTACGGTTTTCTCTCTGAACGAGCAGAATTTGCCCGTGCAGTACAGGCGGCCGGATTAATCTGGATTGGCCCTGCGCCTGAAACGATCGAACGGCTTGGCGATAAGGTTCAGGCGCGTAAAATTGCTTTAGCGGTGGGGGCTCCGTTAGTGACCGGAACGGCTGGGCCTGTCAGCGGCGCTGCTGAGGTAGTTGAATTTGCCACTCAGCATGGCCTGCCGATTGCAATTAAAGCGGCATTTGGTGGCGGTGGTCGCGGGCTTAAGATTGCCTGGAAACTCGATGAAGTGGCTGAACTCTATCATTCTGCAACCCGCGAAGCGCTGAGTGCTTTTGGGCGCGGAGAGTGTTATGTCGAGCAGTTTATTGACCGCCCGCGCCACATTGAAGCTCAGGTAATAGCCGATAATTACGGCAATATTGTCGTACTGGGTACGCGAGACTGTTCGCTACAACGGCGTAACCAAAAGCTGGTGGAAGAGGCCCCGGCACCCTTTACTAGCGATACCCAGCGTGAGCAAATTCACCGTGCAGCAGAGGATATCTGCCGCTATGCGGGTTACACCAGTGCCGGTACGGTAGAGTTTTTACTGGGCCAGGATGGCTTGCTCTCATTTCTGGAGGTCAATACCCGTTTACAGGTTGAACATCCGGTTACTGAGGAAGTCACCGGGCTGGATATTGTGGTGGAGCAATTACGCATAGCAGATGGTCAGCCTCTGAGTATCCAGAAAACCCCGGTATCCCGTGGTCATGCGTTTGAATTTCGTATCAACGCTGAAGATCCCGGGAAAGGATATTTGCCAACACCTGGAAAAATTACTGCTTTTCACGCACCTTCAGGTCCTGGCGTACGTCTGGATAGCGGCGTTGAAACGGGCTCCTCTGTTCCCGGGCATTATGATTCATTGATGGCCAAACTGATTATCACCGGACAAACCCGCGAGCAGGCGATTAGCCGTGCACGTCGTGCATTACGCGAGTTTCGTATTGAGGGTGTTGCCTCGGTATTGCCTTTCCATCGTGCCGTCATGGCAGACCCTGATTTTACTGAAAATTTTAATGTCCATACCCGCTGGATAGAAACTGATTTCACAGGTGATATCGCACCCGCAGAGCGTCAGAAACCTGCCAGCGATGACACTGTACTCCATAGCTGGATAGAGCTGGACGGTCGCCGGGTTTCATTAGGGCTACCGAGCCATTTATTCAGTGGACTTGCATCCCACCCCGGTTTACCCCAGGTCCCCGCCGCAGAGATTAACCAGCAGACTGTAAATAATGCTATCGATGCCCCCGTGACAGGGCAGTTATTCCGCTGGCTGGTCAGTGACGGTGAGTTGGTCCAGGCTGGGGATATCATCGCCATCATGGAAGCGATGAAAATGGAGGTTCAGGTTATCGCCGGGCATAGCGGGGAGCTTAAACATCTCGCGACTTCAGGTTCTCAGCTTCAGGCGGGGGATGTGTTAGGGGAGATTAATTAGAGTTATTCGCTAAAACCATTAACGTAAATGGAAATGCAAATTAAAATCATTATCATTTATTTCATAATTTATATATTCTCCTCACGTAACATTAACGTTTGCCGTGCACTGAAGCCTTCAGTTTCTGCTGCATAAAACGTTAATGTCTGACTTCTCAGACCATTTTTATTTGCTTTGGTCATGTTAACAGATTAACACAGTAATGCAGCGAAAGTCGTTGTTATTCAGTTTGTTACCGCGAGGTTTGGTTGATGTGGAACCTGAAAAGTTTGTTTCATAAACATGCTCAGGAAATTCAACGTTTTTTGCAGAAGCGCGGACATGGTCCCGATGTGGCTGCGGATTTAACCCAGGACGTATTTTTGCGTATCCTTGGCTCCAGTGGCCCAAAAAATGAGGATAATCCACGTGCTTATCTGCATATGGTCGCACGAAATATATCGGTAGACCTTTATCGTCGCGAGAAAATGGCCTCTATCGATTATTTATCCGAAGAGGAATACTGTGAGCTACCCGATGAATCACCCGATCCGGAAAAAATGATTTCAGATCGCCAGCAACTGGCGGTGCTGGAAAATGGTCTGACGGCATTGCCGGAACAAACCCGCCGGGCATTTGAACTCTATCGTCTGGGGGAGATGACTATTGCGGAAGTCGCTCAGGAGCTTGATCTCTCGGTGTCCTATACCTGGACTCTGGTTCGGCGTGCTTATCAGCACCTTCGTACCACGCTGGATGAAGACGTGAAAGACTGATAACGTTGCACCGCGACAGAAAGTCTATTTCCTTATAATCTATAGCTCCTTTATTTCTGTCGCGTCAGGGCAGCCGGAATTTGCCAATAATGACTGAAAAAATGTCGCAACATGACAAACTATTTGAAGAAGCTTTTGACCTGATTATCCGCCTGCACGGTGACCCGGCTAATCCGGCTGCGCGTGAACTGGCTGACCAATGGCGTGCTATTAGTACGCAGCATCAGGTGGTCTGGGCAGAAGCTATTAAGCTGCACAAGATGACCGGCAAAATGGTACAGGCTCGCAGTGAGGCCGTATTACAGCCAAAAGGACTCTCACGACGTCATTTTCTCTTGGGTAGTTCTGTTGCCGTTGCCGCGACAGCTGCAGGCATTATTTTTCTTCCCAACTCACTACTGCAATTAAAAGCCAGCCATCTGACCCTAACCGGTGAGCTACAGTCAGTCTCACTGGAGGATGGCTCACAGATTATTCTTGGCCCTGATAGCGCTATTGCCACGCACTACACGCCGAATGAACGTCGTATTGAACTCTTGCAAGGCATGGCATGGTTTGATGTTGCGGAAGATATTCGACGCCCATTTTTTGCCAGAGTAGAGGGCCTGGAAGTGACGACACGTAAAGGCGCATTTGATCTCAGTAGTGATGCCGGACGGTTGACGGTTGCTGTTGAGCAGGATGCCGTCGAAGCCGCTACTGTTGGATTACCACTATCATTAAATGAGTCTCTGGGAGCAGGCCACTGGCTGACCTTGAATGAAAAGGGAGAGCGGATCAAACGGGGAATTCGCCCTGTACAGCAACTGGCTTCATGGCGCAGCGGAATATTAGTGGCGGATGACGACCCTCTCGCTGTAGTCGTGGCCCGAATCGCTCGCTGGGTCCCCGGTAAAGTCGTGGTAGCAAGTAACGAGCTTGGCGCGCAGCGTATTAGCGGCGTTTATAATCTGTCCAATCCTCAACGCGCGCTGTCGCTGGCGATTCAATCTTCAGCCGGAAAAATGCGCGAAATCACCCCCTGGCTTACCGTTATTTCTCCGGTTTAAAATATTTTTTCTGTTTTTGAGAAAATTCTCAACTCCGGTGCGTTTTATTAACTGAGAACGGGTTCGCATTGCCTGCGGAAAACCTGCGTACTGATTAATAATACCTGCGGAGTTAACATGAAGTCTGTGATGTGCAAGCGCGCGCCGTCGCGCAATGATAAAAAATGGCTGGTGGCATCCGTATTCCGGATCAGCACGCTTTCTCTGGCATTGATGTCTTTTCAACAGGGGGCGTTTGCACAAACATCTCCAGTGACCTTCAATATTCCGGCAGGTCCTCTGTCTGGCGCTCTGGCTGAATTCGGGCGTCAGTCCGGCCTGCAAATCAGTTATCCATCCGAATATACAACGGGCAAGCAATCCGCGGGTGTCAGTGGGGCTGTGCCTGCTCAAGTGGCGCTGGGGCAGCTACTCCAGGGTTCCGGACTTTCATGGCAGTTTGTTAATAGTGATAGCATCACATTGACGCTAAATAGCGCAACGGCGTCATCGGCGGATGATTCTATGATGCTGGACACCATCGCAGTCTATGGCCATGTGGGTGATAATCCCGCGGATGCACCCTGGAGAGGAGCGGGTTCCAGGGCTCATCTTTCGGCGGCAGAAGTCGAACGCTTTAGCGGCACATCGGTAGGGGATTTTTTATCCGGGATCCCTGGTGTACTGAATGGTGATGGCCGAAATTCCGGGGCGCTTGACGTGAATATCCGTGGTTTACAGGGGCAGGGACGAGTACCCGTACTGGTGGACGGTGCTAGCCAGGAAACAACGGTTTATCAGGGCTATAACGGAGCGAATGCCAGAACTTACATCGATCCTGACTTTATTGGTTCGGTCGATATTGAAAAAGGCGCAAGCATGGGAGCCGATTCTGCAGGAGCTGTCGGCGGCATCGTGCGGATGAATACCATTGGCGTGCAGGATATTCTGCTGCCCGGGCATAAGATAGGCGTTCGGTTAAAGGGAAATTTTAACACCAACAGCCGTAGTGCTCCCGCTCCAGGAACCAGTGGTGGTGTGACAAATACCGGGACTTACTGGGAATGGGATGAGTTCCCGACCAGCTTTGGCCAGCCTCATGGTATGAACCGCCCGGCATTTCTGAAACCTACCGGGGGCTCCGGGAGCCTTGCTATCGCCGGAACTACCGACTCAATAGACTTGGTAGCCGCCTATGCCCAGCGTTATAACGGTAACTACTATGCGGGAAAAAACGGCAGCGGTGCCGCCCGTATCCAGATATCCGAGCCAGAGGACTGGGGAAAAGTAGTGGTTTCCGATAGCAATCCGCTGACGCCATACCGCGCAGGGGAGCAGGTGATGAATACCTCACGTGAAACCGAGTCCTGGCTGCTCAAAAGCAAATTTCGCATGGATGGAGGCCACACTCTGGAGCTCGGTTATTCCCGCTATCTGAGCAATTACGGCAATATTCTGGGTTCCCAGGCACTGAGTTTCTTCGGTAACCCCCCTTATCAAAGCTTGCTGAGTACTATTGACCTTGCCACCTGGACCGGCCGTTATAGCTGGAAGCCCGAAGACAGTAATCTGATTGACGTCAAAGTGGATACTTTCTATTCCGATGTCGATAACCGTGTTAACTCCGTCTTTAACAGCAGCGGTGTACTTTACCCGCAGTATTTCTGGCTGGCGTCTAATCGCTGGGGAGGCAATGCCTCAAATACTTCACGTTTCTACAATGATATTGCCGATGTGAGCTGGCAGTATGGCGGATCCTTTACCCGGGAAAATGTTGGTCTGCCGGATGGCGTAGATCCTGCGACGATGCTTAACTCACGTTTTGGCTGGCGTAAAGAATACAGTGGCTTTACAACGCTGGAAGTGAAACCTCTGGACTGGGTGACCTTAAGCGGTAACCTGCGTTATAGCACGTTTGAAAGCCATGATCGTAGCCCGATGCTGACAGATGACATTAATCGCAAGGATCATGGTTGGTCACCTGTGATCAGTTTAACCCTGGAGCCACTGGAAGGTTTCCAGCTCTACAGTAAATATGGCAGTGTGCTGCGCTCACCAAGTATTTTTGAGTCTATTACCGGGCCGTCATTCAGTACTGTGCTGGCTGAAACCACGGTGGCTCCGGAACGTAATAATAGTCTCGAACTGGGCGCTAATTATCTGATGGATGGCGTGTTGTTACCTGAGGATAAACTGCGTTTCCACGGTGGATGGTTCAGCAACCATATCAATAACTATATTACCCGCGGCAACGTTAAATATATTACTGCCAGCGGCAGAGAGTCCTATCAACTGGGACGAATGAACCTCGACTACGCCGAAATGCGTGGTTTTGAACTGTCGGCTCAGTACGACAGCGGCAGAGTATTCGGTAGCCTGGCCTGGAACCACTACACCGATATGATGTTCTGTGCCAAAGAGGGTGTGCTGACACCGACCGCAGCCCGCTGTGCGCCGGGTGGTTTATATAACAGTTTCTCACAGCAACAGGTGCCGCCAAAAGATACTCTGACTCTGGATCTTGGGTCGCGTTTCCTTGACAGTGACCTGACCGTGGGGACGCGTATTAGCTATGTCGGTAGCCGATTTGTCGATGGGATGGGCGTCACGGATGAGAGCGGACAAGTTTCCGGGCAGTATTCCATTGCTCCTTCTAAATGGAATCCGTACACCCTGGTTGATCTCTACGCCAGCTACAAACTGAATCAGAATGCCAGCTTCGATATGACAGTGGATAACCTTACTGACCGCTATTACGTTGATGCCTTGAACACGATACCGGTTCCGGCACCAGGCCGTACTCTACGCGGTGGATTTACTCTGAAGTTCTAATACAGTATTCCGGCGTATTTGTGATTAAGCAGGTACGTCGGAACATTATTATAAGTTCTGTGGTTTTTCGCGGCGAAAACCGAGGCCAATAATCCAGCCAAAAATATAGGGTAGAAAACGATAGCGTTTAATGATTCCGGGCAGGGGGCTGATCTGGCCCGGTTCGCGTTTTTTTCCACTCATTTTAATTTGAATAAACTGCGTGGCGCGAGTAGGAAACTGGCGACGACGTTGTACTTTATTTAAGTGCTCAAGCCCGACTTTACCCCGTAACAAAGGCCGGGTCAGAAGATTCGCTGTGGCAACTGCATCCTGAATCGCCAGGTTTACCCCAACGCCACCAATTGGTGACATGGCATGTGCGGCATCGCCAATACAGAGTACGCCTTGTTTTGCCCAATGGTCGAGACGGTCGATGCGAATATCCAGCAACCGCAACTGACTCCATTGCTTCAATTCTTCCATACGTGATTCCGGGAACGGAGCGACAGTCGCGACCTGCTGCTTAAATGCTTCAATACCGGCCAGGGCAAGCTCGGGGTATTGCCCTTTAATAATGGAATAGCCGCACTGCCAGAAGTGACCGCGATCGATCATAATAAAATTCTGTTTTGGGCCTTTATGCCCCATCCCCCATTGAGGGTCTGAATCGTGTTTATCCAACTGGAACCAGACCACATCACGCGGTGCGCCAAATGACTGGCCGCTGAACCCGGCTTTTTTACGAACGCTTGAGTGGCGTCCATCACAACCGATAACCAGGCTCGTGTGTATATCAAGCGGCTTACCCTCCATCATCAGGCGCGCGCCTGTAACCTGCTGGCCTTGATAGATAAAATCATCAAACTCACAGGATCGCAGCAAAGTGAAATCTGGATATTCAGCAGCCCGACTGGCAAGAAAATTGAGAAAATCCCACTGAGGCATAAAAGCGATAAATTTACATTTGACCGGGAGGCGGGAAAAATCAGCCAGGGTGACTTCTTCCCCGCCAATTTCTGCTTTCAGGCGTTCAGCTCGCTGGTGGGGGAGCTTGAGCAGGTCATTCAGTAGCCCGAGCTGATGCATGACCTGTAAAGTTGAAGGATGGATAGTATCGCCGCGAAAATCACGCAAAAAATCCGCGTGTTTCTCGGCGACAATAACCTTCACCCCTGCGCGTGCCAGCAAGTACCCCAGCATTAAACCGGCTGGCCCACCACCGACGATACAGCAGTCGGCGGTCAGCAAATCTGTGGTCTGAGCCATAACCATTCTCCCGGTAAGATAAACGATACGCCTATATAATAATGCTTATCATTCTCTTTATCGAGCCGGGAGAAAAATTTGTTCGGGGACTATTTTACCTCAACCGCATATTTTTCAACCGGGGTGATATGTTTAATCAGTTTATTATCAAACAGAAATTGTTCGTAGGCCTGATAACGGGCGGTATCCAGATAAGCAGGGTCGCTGGCGAAGAAGGGTAATGTCTTCAGCCAGGCCTGGCGGTTAAGTTCGGTATTTAACTCCGGATGGCTGGTGGCAAAAGCCTTCCAGGTTTCTTCCGGGTGAGCCTGTAAATAGTCATTCCCTTTTTTTAACGCCGCGAGGAGTTTGGCTACTTTCGGCTGGGCTGTATCATCCTTGTTGGCCACTATAATCAGTTCGTCATAAGCCGGGATCCCGTAATCTTCAATGTTAAATACCACCGGCTCTTTGCCTTGAAGCTGCAATTCCAGCGCTTCAATATTGCGATAGCCGCCGATAACGGCATCGACTTGTCCCGCCAGCAGTGCTCCGCTGAGCTGGAAGTTGACATTTACTGGCGAAACATCACTCAGTGTGAGTCCCTGAGTTTTTAGCATAGTGCCGAGCGTGACTTCTTCAATTCCTGAAACGGAATAACCGATTTTTTTTCCCTTTAATCCTGCTGGAGAGGTGATATTTTTATCCAGGGTGATAATCGTATTTAGCGGGGTGTTCACCAGGGTGCCTATACGCACTAATGGGAGTCCCTGGTCGGCAAAAAAGTGTAGCTGTGGCTGATAGGTAATCGCAAAATCCGTTTTTTTAGCTGCCACCAGTCGCGGTGGCAGTGAAGGGTCGGATGGCGGTACGATTTCGACCTCAAGACCTTCATCTTTAAAGGCCCCGATTTGTTCGGCAACGATAATCGGGGCGTGATCCGGGTTGAGATACCAGTCCAGCATCAGCGAGACTTTTTCCGCCGCAGAGGCAGGGCTGACAATTATGGCTGTCAGTAGCAGAGCACAGAGATTTTTTTTCATCATTTTCTAATCCTTGAGTTAAAAAATAAAATTATTCAGCTGCCCAGTTCACCAGGCGATTTAGCAGGCTATCAACCAGAATCCAAAGCAGTACCGTCATGAGGATGAGGATAAACAGCGCGGCAAAGAGCTGGTCGGTTTGCATACGCGCGTTAGCATTGAGCATCAAATAGCCCAGCCCTTCGGCAGAACCGACCCACTCGCCGATAATGGCGCCGATAGGCGCAATCGCCGCAGCCATTCGCAGGCCTGTGCCAAAGGCCGGAAGGGCCGCCATCAGCCGGACATGACGCAGTTGTGCCCAGGGTGAAGCCCCCAGAGTTCTGGCGAGATCGAGATAGTCAGCGTTGACGCGTCTTAGTCCATCAAAAAAGGCAGAGGTTACGGGGAAAAAGATGACCAGCACCGCCATCGCAACCTTGGCGCTCATGCCAAAGCCGAACCACAGCACCAGCAGTGGCGCGAGTGCAAATACCGGTATTGCCTGGCTTGTCAGTACCAGCGGCATTAGCCAGCGTTGCAGTCGAGGAGAGTAGATCATCCCCAGGGCCAGCAACACGCCGAGCAAAACCCCCAGCACCAGGCCACTCAACACTTCCGAGGCCGTCACTAACGTGTGATAAGCCAGATAACCTTGCCCTTGCCATAACGCCTGTGCCACGGCAATTGGGGAAGGGAGTAGAAACGCGGGTATCGAGCCTAAGGTTGCCAGCCACCAGAGTACTAACAAACCGGTAAAGACCACCGCACCACGCACCCAGCGAGCCAGACGGCCGTCTGGTTGAGCCATCATGTAGCCCCTCTTACTAGCTGTTGGAGTAACTCTGCCTGGCTTTTCAGCAAGTCAGGATCATCGGGGGAACGCGGTGGCAGACCATTGATATGGTGACTGTCATCAATGCCAGCCGGGTATTGCGATAAAACTAACAGGCGGTGGCTAAGGCGGCAGGCCTCCATAGGGTCATGGGTGATAAGCAATACGGTGTGGTCAGTCAAAAGCTCAGCAGCCAGCGTCTGAATCGTTGTGCGGGTGATGGTATCCAGTGCAGAAAAAGGCTCATCCATCAGCACAATAGGCTGACGCTCATAGAGCGTGCGTGCAATAGCCGCCCGCTGCCGCATCCCTCCTGAAAGCGCCGCCGGGCGATCGCCGCCGTGACCGCTGAGCCCGACGCGCTCCAGTAAGTGTGTTGCCCACTCCAGGTCAGCTTTTTCGCCGCGCAGACGAGGGCCGAGCGTGATATTTTCTATGACGGTCAACCAGGGATACAGCAAGTCTTGCTGACCCATATAGGCAATCCGCCCCGCGACCGGCAGACCGTCGCTGGCAGTGACTTTGCCTGAAGTAGCGGTCGTCAGCCCGGCGATAATTTTCAGCAAACTGGTTTTTCCCGCACCGCTGGCACCCAGCATACCTACAAAGGTTCCGCCTTTAATTTGGAAATTTAACTTTTCAAAAATAACCCTCGATCCAAAACGGAGTGTTAAATCACGGACTTCAATTCCCGGTCGTGGCGAGATTCCGTTCACCCTATGAGCCCCGATTTTTCAGCTGCGTTCAGCCCCATCTGCCAGAAGGCAGATTCCAGGCGGGTCGCGGTGGTGAAGATTTCACTTAATCGTGTAAAACGCGCGCTTGCCCCACGTTCCTGACCTACACGATCGAGCATCTCTATCGCCGCTTGAACGCCATTCAAATAACCCGGATCGCTGTAGTTCTGCATCCAGGAAGCATAAGGGTTACCTTCCATAACGGTATTCGGGCAATTGAGCAATTTCAGACCGACTTCGGCATAACCTGCCACACAAGGAAGCAGCGCAACCAGTAACTCAAGTGCATCTCCGGTGTGGCCAATATCCAGGACATAGCGGGTATAGTTGACGGTTTCACTGGCTTCCGGTTCAGCAGCCATCTGCTCTTCACTGAGTCCCCATCCGGCGCAGTAACCCACATGTAGCGGTAATTCAGCCACGATATTATTCAACGACCCGACAGCTGCGCGGATTTCAGGCAGGGTATGAAATTTGGTGGCCAGTAAAGCGTAGGCGCGGGCGAAATGTATCAGGAACAAATAGTCCTGAGTCAGATAACGGCGGAAAGCGACTTCTGGCAGAGTGCCAGCGCCAAGTTGTTGCAGAAAAGGATGAGAAACATAGTGTTGCCAGTCTTGTCCGGCGCTTTCACGCAGACGGCCAAACAGACCATATTCAAACATTGAAACAGACATAAGATCTCCAAAAAATGGTGGAGATCCGGGGTGCGCGGCGGTGTGAAGAGTCAAAGCACAGCTGTGCCTGACAACCCGTCCCTTCGCTGGCATGACCCAGATCAGGTTCAAAGGGTTCGGCATTACTACTGCCATCTCAGCCCATTACAGGACACCCCTCGGAGATGCTTGTTATACGATATTTATTTTTGTATTACAACATAATGCGGGGTAGGGCTAAGGGGGCATGCTGCTATAAGCATATGCGGGAGGCGAGTTTACAGGCATAGAAAATAGGGACTAACGTTCAAGATGATTCTTAGGGCAACTCCGAAACTCTTTAATAATTTATAGTTACATGTTGATAATAAAAACTGAAATAATTATCATTTTTATTCAAATTGTGAGGATTTTCTCTCTCTGACTGCCCTTTTGGGGTAGCCCAAAAGATAATTTAAGGGTTGTTCTAATGAGATTTACCGCCTTATACGCCGCGATGATGTTGTGTCTGACCTCCTCTGTCTATGCACAAACCACGACAAATGCGGATGATGAATTGATTGTCAGTGCAACCCGTACTGATGGCTCAAGTAATGATTCACCTCAGGTTATTAAGATCATTACCGCAAAAGAGATAGCGCAGCAGCGAGAGCTGACTTCGGATACTTCACAGATCCTCAGTAACCTATTACCCTCATTTTCGCCTTCCAGACAAAAACTATCAGGTAGTGGTGAAACACTCAGGGGGCGAACTCCCTTAGTGATGATCGACGGTATCCCACAATCAAATCCGTTACGTCCAACTGGGCGTGAAATGCATACGATCGATGCTTCAATGATCGAGCGTATTGAAGTGATTAAAGGGGCTAATGCGAGTAATGGTATCGGTGCAACCGGGGGTGTTATTAATATCATTACTAAACGCGCCCAGCCAGGTAAGGTAAATCAGCACTTCAGCATAGAAACAACCACACCGACCTCAGAGCTTGACCACAATACGCTTTCCTATAAAACCAACTACAGCGTGAATGGTAGCGAAGAGTATCTCGATTATATGTTTGCCCTGAGTTATGAAGATCAGGGTTTATTCAAAGATGCCAATAACAATGCGATAGGGGTTGATAATACCCAGGGGGATCTGATGGATTCTCGCGCATGGGATATGATGGCGAAAGTAGGATACTGGCTGGATAACGATCAGCGCGTACAGCTCAGTATTAACCGTTACAGATTAAAAAATAAAAATAATTATCTGAGTGTCAGAGGTGACCGCGCGGCTGGTTTACTGACAACATCCGTGAGAGGTACACCGGAAGGAAGTGCACCTCATAACGATGTCTGGACGGTGGGAACCACCTACGATAATTATGATTTTGCCGGTATGAAACTCACGGCACTGCTCTACTATCAGCGCTACGAGGCATTATTCGGAGCCACTAACTCTTCATCATTCCAGGATCCGACCATTGCTCCTATCGGTACACTGTACGATCAGAGCCGCGCTTATACCGATAAATACGGCAGTAAAATTGCACTGACAAAAGACGATCTCTGGGATGATAAAATTAAAGCTACGGTAGGCTTCGATACCTTATTTGATAACTCAAAACAGGATCTGTGGTCGACTAAACGTACTTACGTTCCTGAAATAAAATACACCGATCTCTCACCTTTCCTGCAACTGGAATATGCACCGATAGAATCGGTTACGCTCAGCGGGGGAGTACGTTACGAGTACGCTCGTTTGAATATTAATAGTTATCAAACGGTATGGGCTAACGATAATGTCAGTGTTCAAGGCGGAACCCCTACGTTTAATAAGACATTGTATAATGCGGGTATTGTCTGGACGCTATTTGAGCCAGTGAGTTTATTCGCCAGTTATAATGAAGGTTTTACGGTTCCTGATGTGGGTCGTGTATTGCGCGGTATTGATACTCCGGGCGTCAGACTGGACGATTACAGTGGTTTACAGCCAATCGTCACAAAAAACAGCGAAGTCGGTATTCGGGTCCAACAATCTGCATTTGATTTTGAAGCCAGCTATTATAAATCAACTTCAAAACTGGGAAGTCGGGTTGAATTACTGGACGATGCCTTTGTTGCCCGTCGTGAAAAAACTGAAATAGATGGCATGGAAATCAGTGCGGGTTATCGTCCTAATGAGGATCATAAATTAACGCTTGCCTGGTCACATATGCGCGGTCGTTATGACAGTAATGACGACGGACAGCTTGATGCGAAACTGGATGGTTTAAATATCGCACCCGATCGTATCATTGCCAGCTGGTCTGCTAACTGGGATCCAAAGCTAAGTACCTTCTTACAGGCCAACTGGGCTTTGGGTAAAACCTTTGACGATCAGAATAAAGACTTTTCCGGTTATGCATTAGTTGATGCTGCCGTCGCTTATCGCCTGCCTCATGGTAAGTTAAGCCTTGGTGTCAGTAATCTGTTGAATAAACAGTACATCACGTATTATTCGCAAAGTGCTTCTGTTGATCCGGATCGTTATTTTGCAGGGCGTGGCCGTACTGCGACACTGGGTTACAGTATTGATTTTTGATTAGGATTGCCCCCTAACCGGGGGCAATAGTATTAATAATGAAAAATGATTATCCGTTTTCGCTCTTGCGTCGTCGTTGCTTGCAGGCGTTATTGCTGGGCAGTGTTTCGCCTACATTATTTGCAGCGCCTTCTCGCCAGCCGCGCGTCGTTTCCTTGTTCCAGGGATCAACGGATAGTTTGGTGGCATTGGGCGTGACGCCCGACGGTATTGTGGAATCCTGGGCGGAAAAACCGGTTTATCGCTATCTGCGTCCTTACCTTTCTGGCGTCCCGCAGTTAGGGCTGGAAACCCAGCCTTCGCTTGAGAAAATTGCCCTCATTAAACCTGATATCATTTTTGCCTCGCGTTTTCGTCACCAGGATGTCGCTCCCTTGATGGAAAAGATTGCTCCGGTCATGTTGCTGGACGATGTTTTTGAATTTAAGAAAACATTACAGGTTGTGGCGGAAAGCCTGTCGTTAACGGATCGTGGCAGTGAATTACTGACTGAGTGGTCACAGCGGACCGCTATCATTCGCGAACGGGTTGGAAAACAGTTTACTTCTCCGGCACCTCCGCAGGTTTCCGTGATTGAAATCCGCCCCGATCATATTCGTCGCTATACCGCTCATAGTTTTCCAGGCTCAGTAATGTCTGAACTGGGTTTTGGCTGGCAGGAGCAAGATACCCAGACGCGCAATTCATCAATCCGTTTTTCCAGCATGGAAAATATTCCGCTGCTGGATGCGGATATCTTTTTTATTTTGTTACGCGCCAATAGCCCGGCAATTACTCGTCAGTATCACAGCCTGGTTGCTCATCCTCTGTGGAAACAGCTGAAAGCGGTAAAAATGAACCAGTTATGGGAAGTCGATAGCGTTCCCTGGAGTTTATCGGGTGGCATTCTCGGTGCAAACCAGATACTAACCGATGTTGATAACGCCATGATAGGGCGGAAGGCATGAGAAAAGGACTATTCTCAGGTACTATTTTATTGATTATTCTGGTAATTCTGAGCCTGATGACGGGCCCTCAATTCTACTCTTTAACGCAACTGATGAATGCGTTATTCCACAATGACCCAACCCGTACCGTTGATATTATTATTCACACCTCCAGGATCCCCCGGACTTTACTGGCAATGGGAGTAGGCGCCTTTCTTGCCGTTGCCGGTGGATTAATGCAAGCCTTGACGCGTAACCCGCTGGCTTCTCCGGGGCTGTTTGGTGTCAACGCTGGAGCAGCATTATTCATTGTTTTTGCCGGTAGTTTTTTTGCCATAAGCACTCCCGGAAGTAGCTTACTACTGGCTTTCTGCGGTGCATGTGCGACCGGAACACTGGTGTGGTTTGCGAGCAAAGTCAGTAACGGGCAGCTTAATCCATTGCGTCTGGTACTGGCAGGGGTAGCCATTACGGCTCTGTGTAATGCTTTTACCCAGGCTATTCTGGTTATCGATCAAGAGAGTCTTGATACCATGCTTTTCTGGCTGGCGGGAAGCCTTGCCCGAAGTGATGGTGCCAGCATCTATCCGGTATTAATTTTCGGAGGGGTATTGGTCATTCTGGCCTGTATGTTTGCCGGACAGATGAGCGTGCTCAATGCCGGGGAAGATATTGCCCGAGGATTGGGTCAGAATATTGCGCGGGTGCGTTTACTCGCCAGCATTATGGTGGTGGGTCTGGCAGGTTGTGCCGTTGCCCTTGCGGGGAATATCGGTTTTATCGGTCTTATTGTACCGCACATTGCCCGCCAGCTATTTGGCAGTCATCTTAACCGCTCCTTGCCTGCTTGTGCTCTGCTTGGTGCATTATTGTTGCTTGCGGCAGATATTCTTGCCCGAATCGTTATTTTACCTCAGGAAGTCCCTGTCGGGGTGATGACCGCTTTGATGGGCGCGCCATTTTTTATTCTGTTAGCCCAGCGCGGAGGAAAATATGCCTGATAGCCAGATTTTCCGTTGTGGCCCATTACAGCGTGAGTATTCGCCGGCTCTTCTACCGGTTTTTCTGCTGTGCTGCACTGCCACGCTATTAATTATCGTTAGCGCATTGAGTATTGGCGAAGTGGTTTTCAGTCTACCGCAAACTCTGAAATTGCTGTTTGAGCCGGATACCAGCGCGCAGAGTTTTATTTTGCATGAACTGCGACTGCCGCGTGTCATTCTCGCCTTACTTGCTGGCGGAGGATTAGGTATTGCAGGACTCATTATGCAGACCCTGGTACGTAATCCCCTGGCGTCGCCGGATACGCTTGGTGTCACAACGGGAGCCAGTGTCGGAGCATTAGTCTGGTTATCATTTTTTAGCCT
Organism: Klebsiella sp. BIGb0407; assembly: GCF_024807845.1. Lineage (GTDB taxonomy): Bacteria > Pseudomonadota > Gammaproteobacteria > Enterobacterales > Enterobacteriaceae > JGM124. Next base: position 341,011 of record NZ_JANUEQ010000003.1, on the reverse strand, counting down.
CAAGTACGGTAGCTCGCCAATGCCCTATGCGGCCATGACCGGTGCAGCCGTAGCAGTCGGATTAATTTTCCTGCTTTCATGGCGTAGTGGTGCCACTCCCTTAAGGCTAATTCTTACCGGGGTAGGAGTTTCGGCTCTTGCCGGTGCCGGGGTCACGCTGATTCTCGTTTTTAGTCCGCTAACGACGACTTTTTCAGCCTGGGTATGGCTGAGTGGCAGTGTTTATGCCGCAAGCTGGGAGAAAGTACGCCAGTTGCTGGGCATCTATTTATGGGCTCTGCCAATTTTGCTGATGCTACTTCGCTATATGAAAATACTCCAGCTGAATGATCATCTTGCGATTGGTCTGGGGGTATCAATCCACCCTCGCAGGATATTATTACTTCTGGCTTGTGTGATTTTATCAGGTGGCGCTATTTCGTTAGTGGGTGCAATGGCCTTTGTTGGTTTAATAGCCCCGCACCTCGCCAGATTGATTGTTCGCAGTGGATTTTTCAGTCAGCTATTGATAACGGCCTGTTGCGGCGGATGTATGGTGATTATTGCCGATCTCCTTGCCAGAACGCTATTTCTACCCGCAGACCTGCCCGCGGGTATTTTTGTTGCTCTGGCTGGGGCCCCGTTATTTTTATGGTTACTTATTCGGCAGCGGACATAACCTGATGGAGAAAATGTGTCTCTTTTAACCCAAAATCTGAGTATCAGCTATCAGCAGAAAAAAGTGATAGATAATCTCGATTTAACCTTGCCGGCACATAAAATATCGGTGCTGATAGGCAGCAATGGCTGCGGTAAGAGTACGTTACTTAAATCTATGGCAAGGTTACTGATACCTCAGTCTGGCGCTGTTATTCTGGATGGTGAGGATATTCATGCCAGTAATACCGCTCAGATTGCGCGTAAGCTGGCAATTTTGCCGCAAACACCCGTTGCGCCAGAGGGGGTTACCGTTCGTCAGCTGATTAGTCTTGGTCGTTTTCCTTATCAGAACTGGCTGCGGCAATGGTCAGAAGAAGATGAAAAGCAGGTCGATGAAGCATTACGTCTTACCGATACTTATGCATTACAACATTCAGCCGTAGACGCATTATCCGGCGGACAGCGCCAGCGGGTCTGGATTGCCATGACGCTGGCACAGGATACTAACTACCTGCTGCTGGATGAACCTACGACCTATTTAGACCTGGCGCACCAGATAGAGATCCTGGAATTGCTGCGTGAGCTGAATCAAAAACAGAATAAAACCATCATTATGGTTCTTCATGACCTTAATCTGGCCTGCCGTTATGCCGATAATCTGGTCGCGGTGCATCTTGGGGGGATTTATGCCCAGGGTAAACCACAAGATATTATGAATGAAGCGCTGGTTAACACAGTATTTAATCTACGCTGCAAGATTATCGATGATCCTTTTTTCAATACTCCTTTGTGTATTCCGTTTCCCGGAGCATTGAATGCTAACGCCTGCTGAACGATCCTATTTATACACTTCTTTTCGTCTGCGCAGGTGCAATGAAGCTGATGTTCGTAGCATCGCGGCAGATTCTTTACTTGATACTGATACTTGCCGCCGCATGTTAACGACGATTATGCCGTTGATAGATGCTCCTGACCTGGCCATTACCGCCTCATTATATGTTAAACGGTTAGCCTTTCTTACCACCGGTAATGTGTTGTATGCGATGAGCGTATTCGATAAAGGATTAATTCTGTCACTTTCAGGCAGCCAGCTAGAATATGCGCATGATGACGGACTATGGACCTCCTCATTACCGGCAGATATGACCGAGAGTATTGCTCCCTGTGAGGGGCGTGACCAATGGCGTGAAGCTATTGTTGGGGCATTATTCAAAGACTTTCTCTCGCCATTATTGAATGTTTTGTCGCAGGTTAGTGGTATCCCAGTCCAAATACTCTGGGAGAATATCGCAGTTCGCGTTTATTCCCTGTATCGGGGAAGGATGGAGGGTCTTGACTCGGAACAGGCACAACGCTGTCAGGCGGATTATGACTGGTTATTAAGGCAGGCTGATGCGACGGTATTTGGTCTGCCCTGGAATCCATTAAAACGATTTAACCGGCCACTGAAACAAACGGCTACTGGCGAAAAAGTCCGTTTTCGCCGGACCTGTTGTTTTTATTATAAAGCAACCAGTCCTGTTGAATATTGCCATAATTGCCCGCTTCTTATTACCAAGAATATCGAGGCTGCAACCGGCCATAAGAAATAAAATAATGCCTCATCAGTCTGAAACAGAGGTGCATAGATACACCTCTGTTTATCCCTCTCTACTGAGTCAGAAACTCCATGTCAGTCCCAGCACCGGGCCACTTTGCAATATGTCATGGACATGGCCGCTGCGGTCGTAATTAACTTTAAAAGCCTTATAGCCTGCTGAGAGCGTAAGGCTGTTGGCAAAAGTATAATTAACGGTGGATAGCACCGACCAGGTGTACTCAGACCCTATACCGAATCCTCCGGCATCAATCTCAGACATAAAAGAAATATTGTCGGTGACAGGGACAAAGCCTCTGGCACCAATTAGCGGGTCTATCCACCAGAATTTTTCACCGTAGGAGACGCGCTGATCGCCAATTGAAGGGTGGCTTGCATTCACTCTGACGTTATTTCTGATGAACCAGTAACGGAGTCCTCCTAGTAAATCGAGTGTGTAATGCGGTGTGTCTTTGATGCGATAGCCACCCATCATGGTCGTCATAAATTGAGTGGAGTCGGCTCGGCCACTGATGTGCGTACCCTGGGGGATAACGCCTGTGATCCCTGGTACCTGGAATGCGGGTAAATCATTGTATGTCTGACGGTCAGTACCGTCGGCATACATGATATTACCGGAGAAAACTAAACGCCCGTTTCGTGCCCAGATATTGGTAAAACTTCCCAGATTAAGGTTACTCAAAACTTCAGAAAAGGACTGATTAACCTCGACCGTTTCTCCGCGCTGAAAAGGAGCGACTCTGCCGCTGATGCCTGCAGCCCAGATAAATGGACTGATCTGAAATACCCAGGGTTGCCTTTCTTCTTCAACAGGAATCTGGATAGGGGTTGAAGGTGCTGCATTGACGGTTTGCAAGCCAATGAGAGGAAGTACAATTAACAGAGAGTATCGGTTCAAGGTGCATTTCCTTATGCAATAAATACCGGTTAAATAAAAAGGTTGATGTGTTTGATGCTTTCTATAGAATTACAATTAGTCTTTTAATATAGTGTTTTGTTTTATAATTCATGGTGTTGTGATTGTTTTTATTACGATGTTTGAAGTGTTTAGGAATGATTGTGAAATAAGATTTCCCGGTGTTGTTAAGATAATGAAAATTTGCCATAGCTGTGATTTTTTATCAACATTATTAAATTTATTTATTGGGTTTTATTCTGTTTTCATATGTAATGTTTTAAATGAATGATATATGTAGCCAGTAATAACTAATAGTTTCCTGTTAATAAAATCACTTTATCGTCTTATTACAGAAGACTTTTTATTTTAACTAACATTCTGTTTCGATAAATTACTCTGCTAATAGCCGTCAATAAACAAAAATATGCTAAATGTTATTAGTTAAACTCAGTGATAAAATAATTAAATATTGCTTTATAAATTCCAGAAGGTGACTTCTTACTCAATTTTTCGTGTAACTCGCTGAGAAACTTACCTTAACCTGTTAGCTAAACGGAATCCTGGCGGATGGCTACCAGAAGCTCCCGAAATTTTAGCAAAATGTGCTATTTTTTTGCTGATAAAAAATATTTTCCATTTTTTCTGGAGAAAAATAAGGTCAGTAAAATGAGTCAATCTACCGATTTCTTCCTTCACATATTCCTCACAATTTCCCCATTAAACCCTCATTAATCGGCCTCTGGCGCATCTTTCTTCACGGCGATTGTATCCGTTGGTTTCAGCAAAAAAACGGCAATAACCAGCCACAGAGCGGCCCTGAGAGGTGTGTTGTAAGGGTTATTACTGTATTGATAATGATTATGAGAATAATTATCATGCCGATAATCGTTTGTAGCAATTGTATAGAAAGTACTAAGGCGTTGGGTTTGATATGTTAAAAATCATGCAACTGATTTTTACCGGGCTGCTGTTCCTGGCAGTAGGTTGCCAGCAAAAACAAAATGACAGAATCACTTCTTCGGCTGTGCCTGATACGGCTCTGGATGCAACTGCACAGATAATTGATCTGAAGACTTCAGAGCAGATAACACCTCGCGCGTTACTGAAGGCGATAAGTGATAAACCGATGGTGATAGTCGGGGAAAAACATGATAACCCGAGCCATCATCTGATTGAGCAGTGGCTGCTTGAACAGCTTGCCACCCTTCGTCCTCAGGGCAGCGTTATCCTCGAAATGATAACCACTGACCAGCAAGAGGCGGTTAAAACCATTGAGGCCGGTCTTAAAGATAATCCTTATATCCGCGAGCGTCGTATTCAAGAACTACTGGCCTGGAATATCGGCTGGCCCTGGCCGCTTTATCGCACCATGATAATCAGCAGTTTGCAGGCAGACTATCCGGTTCTGGCGGGAAATATCAGTGAGGATAAAGTCACTGAATTCTATAAAAACCGGGTACGACCAGAGGGGCAATTATCCCGGCAGCCAGCGGTCATTGAAAAGATGTCACAGCTGATTATTGAGATGCACGACGAGCCAATTTGCTGTGAACAAGTTGCATCCATGCTGGCGGTTCAGCAACAACGCGATCGCTTTATGGCACAACAGTTACTTAAAGCGCCTAAACCAACGTTATTAATCGCCGGTGCCTTCCATGCTGCCAGTAACTTAGGTGTCCCGCTTCATCTGCAAGACTTGGCTCCAGGCCAGAAGCCGGTGGTGGTTATGCTGGGGGAGAAGGGGATGAATATTACCCGCGCTGAAGCAGACTACATCTGGTACGTCGACGCGGTTACACCATAATGACGGCTTCATTTTCTCCGGTACTGGAACGAGAGCCTCTGCGCTATGGTCTCTCTTCTGCACTGAGCGTGATTTTCCATCTGGGCATTGTTGCTTTACTGATTGTCACCTTTGTTGACGAGACGCCGGTAAAGGTTCCTCCGGCGGCGATCATGCTCAGTTTTGCCGAACAGATTCAGGTAAGTCAGCCGAAAGCGATTTTGCCTCTGGGCGTGAATCAGCAGCAGAAGGCGGAAGCTTCCGCTGCTGAACAGACGCCACAGAAGGAAGAGGTAGCGCGCATTTTAGCCGCAGAAACCGGTGAGTTTGCGGAGAAAAATCCACAAAAAGTCACCAAAGTGACGCCAAAACATATCGATGCTAAAAAACAAAATACCCTGAAGCAGCAGGCTATTCAGGGGAATGCGACCCTGACCAAGAGTATTATTTTATGTGTAATCTGCGTTTTATTCTCGCGGCGGGCTGTCTTTTTGCCGCAAAACTGTGTCTGGCTGACATTCAGCTTAAGGCGCCTGTTGCTGAAGTTATACCGGAGACACTGACCACCCTCCAGGATACCCGGGTTGATAGTTACCGCTGGCTGCGCGATGACAGTCGGCAGAATCAAAAAGTTATCGACTACCTTGAGGCGGAGAATACCTACAGTTCCGAAAAGTCCAAGGACTGGCAGCCCCTGACCGAAGAGATTTATCGGGAGATGAGCGCCCGCCAGGAAGAACAACGTTATATCCCACCTTATACCAAGAATGACTGGACCTATCAGAGCCGCTACCCGGACTTGGCCAACTACCCGGTTATCTTCCGGCAGAAAAAGGGCAGTACAGACTGGCAAGAAGTGATCGATGCCAATACGCGTGGTGCCGGCAAGGCATTCTATCGAATGTCGGGTTACGCGGTCAGTGAGGATAATCGTTTTATCGCCGTGGCAGAGGATTTCAGCGGCGACAGCCAGAGTCAGATCTCATTACTGGATACCGCGGCGAACCAGTGGCTGACCGATTCACTTCTGCACACCTCAGGCAATATGGTTTTCAGCCAGGACGGTAAACAAATTTACTATGTGCTGAACGATGAGCAAACCCTGACCCCTAATCGGGTCATGCGCCATATTATCGGAAGTCAGCAAGCGGATACTGAGGTCTATTTTGAACCCGATGGCCGTTTTTTTACCGGTATTGCGCGCTCAGCTTCAGGGGATTATCTGCTGATTACCCTTAGCGGGAATGATATTTCAGAAGTCAGGGCGTTATCCCTGACTTCTCCTGAAGCCAGAATTCAGGTGATTAAGCCGAGAGCGGAAGGGGTGGAGTACTATGCCGATCACTTTGCCGGGCGTTTCTATATTCGCAGTAATCACCAGGATAAAAACTTTGCTATCTATACCGCATCTCAGCCCGGTAGCGCGCTGCAATCCCTGGTGGCTCCAGAGAAAGAGACCCTGATTGAGAGTTTTGACCTGCTGGGGCACTGGCTGATTATCACCAAACGCAGTGAGGGCAAAACGCAGTTTACTAAATACGACTTGACTACTGGCCAGTGGCAAACTCTGCAATTTCCGGATGCCAGCTATATGGCCCGCCAGGGCAGTAATACGGATAGCTCCGCAAAGGTATTCAACTATATCTATTCCTCCCTGAACCGACCGCTGAGCTATGAGCAGTGGGATTTGACTACCGGTAGTGCTAAGCCGGTGCATCAGCGCAAAATTGCTGACTATCAGGCCGGTGACTATGACAGCAAACTGGTCTTTATTACCGCCCGGGATGGCGAGTCAATTCCTGTCTCTCTGGTATGGCGTAAAGACCGCTTCCATGAAGGGAAAAACCCGCTGCTGGTTTATGGCTATGGTGCCTATGGTATGAGTCTGGATGCCGCCTTTAGCGCCCCGCGCCTGAGTCTGTTAGACAGAGGTTTTGTCTTCGCTCTGGTTCATGTACGCGGCGGAGGGGAGAAAGGCGTTGACTGGTATCAGCAGGGGAAACTGGCTCACAAACAAAATAGTTTCAATGACTTTATCGACAGTGCCCGTGGCCTGGTTGCTGAGGGCTATGGGGAAAAACAGCGGGTTTATGCCATGGGAGGCAGCGCGGGTGGCTTGCTGGTGGCTGCTGCGATAAATCAGGCACCTGAGCTGTTTTCAGCGGCCGTATTACAAGTTCCTTTTGTTGATGTACTGAATACGATGCTCGATAGTTCGCTCCCCCTGACTCAGCAGGAGTATGCCGAATGGGGAAATCCTGCCACGCCTGAGTATTACTCACTGATTAAAAGCTACAGCCCTTATGACAATCTCGCTGAGAAGTCCTATCCGGATATGCTTATTACCACGAGCTTAAATGACACCCAGGTGCCTTACTGGGAAGCGGCTAAATATATTGCCCGACTGCGCGCGGTGAATCAAAACCCACAGGCGACCTTCCTGTTGAATACCAATATGAATGCGGGCCACGGCGGACGTAGCGGACGTTATTCCCGCCTGCAGGACTCAGCCAATGCTTTCAGCTTTCTTATCTTTATCGATCAGCAAAAAAATAAAAATCCAGGAGTTACGCCGTGAAGTATATCCAAGTGGCTAATGTTGCTTTAGCTGGCTGTCTTTTATTGCCTGTTGTAGCCAGTAGCGCGACTGAAAGCAAAGAGTCGAATTTCTCTGCCTTAGAAGTTTCTGACGATAGCCAGCAATCGGAAGAGAGTGGAGTGGGCTCTGCTGAAGAGACCTTTACTAAAGCCGGTGCACACAGCACTCGTAAAGTTAACACTAACTTGCAAAGTGTTGACTCTCTGTTCCGAAGCGTTCCGGGTACCTATACCCAACAAGATCTTTCCCAGGGGACGGTAAACGTCAATATTCGTGGGATGAGTGGTTTTGGTCGGGTGAATACCATGGTTGATGGTGTCAGCCAGTCGTTCTATGGCACCACGCCCTCGAGTTATCACGGTGGAAACAACAGTTCTTCCGGGGTGTTAATCGACCCTAACTTTTTAGCCAGTATTGATATTCAACGGGGTAACAGCGGTGGCCCTCAAGGCGTGAATGCCCTGGCGGGAAGCGCCAATATGCGCACCATTGGCGTTGATGATTTATTGAAAAAACATCGTCAGGTAGGCGTTTTGTCGCGCTTCTCTGTCGGTGATAATGGTTTTGGCCGTACGGGTATGATTGCGGTTGCTGGCCGTACTGCTGCTCTGGGGGATGGCGGGAGTATCGGTGGATTAGTGGGGCTAAGCGGCAATGTGCAGCATGCCACCTTTGAGAATGGCGCAGGTGTTAGTAGCAGCGAATTTCTTGGAAACGATACCCAGTATATGAAGCAGAAGCCGAAATCACAGCTTTATAAACTGAATATTAACCCGGATCGTTTTAATAAAATTGAATTCTCAGGCCGTAATTATGAGAATAAATTTACTCGCAGAGATATTACCAGCGACGACTATTACCTTAAGTATGACTATACGCCCCTGTCAGAGCTGATTGATATAAATATGCTTGTCAGCACCAGTAAGTCGCGCCAGGCCTATGATGCTGACTCGCTGAGTGATGCCAACCACGCCGTTACCACCAACCGTTCAAATGCTATTACGCTTACTAATACCAGCCGTTTCTCTCTGAGTGACTATGACTTTGCCTGGCAGTTAGGCGGTAAACTGATGGATACGCGATATGAGCGTATGTTTGATAATAGCGATGAGAAAACTCACAATACTTTCGCTCCAGCCGGTAAACAGAAAGTCACTTCGGTGTTTACGGGGCTGACGATTAACAAAGATATCTATCAGCTCGATCTTAACCTCAACTACAGCGACTTCCGGGTCAAAGGGTTTAAGCCCGCCTGCCTTGATGGCCAGCGCTGCTTCCCTCAGGGAGACGCTCATATTGAGCTTAATGATCACGCAGTCAATCCAAGTATTGAGTTTTCGGCACAGGTTACTCCCTGGCTGCAACCTTTTGTCAGCTATAGCTACTCTTCACGCGCACCGGTCCCACAAGAGGTCTTTTTCGCCAATGAGGGTGGAGCGTCAATGAACCCTTTCCTTAAACCGGAAAAAGCAAAAACCGCTCAGGTTGGTTTCAATATCAATCAGAACGGCATTCTACTTGAGCAGGATTCATTTCGTCTGAAAGCTTTGGCTTATCAAACCCGGATTAACAATTATATCAACAGTGAGCGTTTCTTTATCTGTTATGAGGGAGCCTTGTGTCAGGATATTAACAACTCTCAGGGGAGCTTCCAGGCCAATATATTTACCAATTCGCAGTCAGAAGTCAGAACTGATGGCTATGAAATTGAGGCAGGCTATGACGCTGAATTTGCCTACCTGAATGTTTCCTGGAGCAAGCAGAACACTAATCAGCCTACTTCAGTAGCCAGTACAACTATAGGCGGATTTGGTTATGATGACTTAAGCGACTTGCCGAAAAGCTATGCCACCGTAGATGTGGGCGCACGTTTCTTTGATAAGAAACTGGTTGTCGGTAGCCTGATTAAATTCACCGGTAAATCAAAGCGCCTCAGCACCGAGGGTATTAATGGTGACTCCGGTCTGCTGGAAAAAGAAGCGATGCCGGATATTCCGACCGTGGTTGATTTGTACAGTAACTATCAGGTGACTGACAACGTGCTGCTACGCTTCAGTGTCCAGAACCTGGGCAATAAGAACTATGCCGATGCGCTGAATAAAATGAACCAGGACTATAACTACGCCGGGGATGATGGCCGTTCCATCAATACCACCGCCCGGGGCCGAACCTATATCTTCGGCGGAGAACTTAGCTTCTAGTTTTATCCCTCTCTTTTTATGGCCTGCCTGTTGGCAGGCCTTTTTGTAAATCAGCTTACAAATAATTACGACTGTTTGATTTTGATGACAAGATATAACATCTGAGATTATCTTTTACACTTATGATGTTAAAATGTTTAGTGTGCTTTGGTTTGTTTTTGTGTTGTTTTTGTTTTTATATATCAACAATAAAGATAAGCATTGTTAAATTAAAGGTGATTTTACTTTAAGCAATAAGAATACGCCTTAAGTAAGCGCCTGATCGTAAACGCTCTTTAAACGTGAATGATATTTCAGTGGGTTTCTTCAAAATAACTCATCAGATGAGCTGGAAATAAACAGTTGTTATTCGTTACCTGAATAAATTAGGATTGAGAGAATATTATTTATATCAGTCATATTTTATTGGTGTTGCAAAGGGCGAAATAAGTCTGGCAATAGTGATTTTTTATATTGGTTGGCAGGTTAAATATAATATTGTGAATTATTTTTGCTGTATCTTTCTCAATAACTAAAATTAAAGGTATTTTTTAATGAAAAAATTAACACTTTCGTTAATGGCGTTAGCTTTAGCTGGATTATCCACAAGCGCGATGGCATCGGTAAGCGATGAAGGTTATTACGGCGCTGCGAGACTGAGTAAAGTCTGGCAAAAAGCCGATAGTATGGACACCAGCAGCCGTCCGGGTATTGGCCAGTTTGCAGCAGGTGACGATAAAGACAATTTTTATAATGGTTCAGTGGCAGCAGGTTATCAATATGGTAATGGCTGGCGTACCGAGGCTGAATATACCTTTAAGAAAAAAAGTGAATATACCAGTGGATCCACGACTTTCCCTGCCAGCCTGAATCATCATAAAACTGATTCTCAGCGTTTAATGCTGAACGCGTATCGCGACTATGAAATCTATCAGGGCATCTCCCTGTATGGCACCGTTGGTCTCGGTATTGCTAAAGTCCAATCATCTGGCTGGCAGGGTAATACCACGCGTCAATACAGCAGTAATACCGATACTAATCTGGCATATTCTGTTGGCGCGGGCGTCAGCTATGAGCCGATTGATAAATTAAACTTTGATTTAGGCTATCGCTATATTGATTTAGGTAAAGTTGAAAGCGGCATGAATACTTTTGACAACGCCAGACATCTGCAAGATGAACAGATGAAAGCGCACTTAAAATCACAAGAGCTGGTTTTAGGCGTCAGATATTTATTCTGATGAGCTTTATTTGATTTAGTTAATAATATCCGGCGAATTAATATTTCGGCGGATATTTTCCTATGTTGGAGCAGAGCGCTATATCTTAACGCTCAGTGCAGAGCTAAAGGCTCCGGCTTTCTGTTAAATGATATCCCTTCTTCTTGTAGGCTATTCTGATAAGAGAAATAGTCTGTTGCTTTTCTCCGTTCTCTGTATCGCTCATACCTCAGATATAATATTGTTTCTACACCGCTACGTTATGGATACTTTTTCGTGATTTTAATCATCTACGCTCACCCTTATGCGAACTTTTCTCATGCTAACCGTTTTATGCTGGAGCAGGCGAGTTTGCTCCCCGAGGTGAAAATCCATTCCCTGTACGATAACTATCCTGATTTTTCGATAGATGTAGCCCGTGAACAACACCTGCTTTCAGAAGCCAGCCTTATTATTCTTCAACACCCGATGCAGTGGTACAGCATGCCCCCTCTGTTGAAACTATGGCTGGATAAAGTGCTGGCCTATGGCTGGGCTTATGGGCCTGACGGTAAGCAATTACAGGGTAAATCGTTCCTCTGGGCGGTCTCTACGGGCGGAAATTCAAGTCATTTCTCACTGGGTGACCACCCTGGTTTTGATATCCTGGCGCAGCCACTACAGGCCACAGCGCTCTATTGCGGTATGAACTGGCTTCCCCCGTTTGCCGTACATAATGCGTTTGCCGGTGATGATGGCGAATTACAGCGCGGCGCTGAACGCTATAAGCAGAGACTGGTTGAATGGCTGGAGGCGAAGCGTGGATAGTCACAGCATTGAACAGGTCTTAGTGTACCTGGGAGCTGCCGCCTTTATTGTGCCGCTGGCGGTGCGTATTGGCCTCGGTTCGGTACTGGGGTATTTAATTGCAGGCTGTATCATCGGCCCCTGGGGCTTAAAATTCGTCGATAACGTACACACTATTCTCGAGTTTGCTGAAATTGGCGTGGTACTGATGTTATTTGTTATCGGGCTGGAGATGGATCCCAAGCGTCTGTGGAGTATACGCAGAGACGTGTTTGGCAGCGGCACCCTTCAGATGATTATCTGCGGGCTTGGCCTTTCTGCATTTTCGATGGTGATGGGGCTAAGCTTGCCGGTTGCGTTACTGATAGGCTTTACGTTAGCGCTATCCTCCACGGCGATTGCCATGGCGGCGATGAATGAACGTAACCTTCTGACCTCGCCCGTTGGCCGTTCGACTTTCTCGGTGCTGTTACTTCAGGATATCGCGGCTATTCCCCTGGTGGCGATTATTCCACTGCTATCCAGCACTGGCAGCGCGATGGATCTTCACTCCATCGGTATCTCTACCGCCAAGATAGTTGCCGCTTTAGTACTGGTTGTTCTGCTCGGCCGCTATATTACTCGTCCTATTCTGCGGTTTGTTGCCCGCTCGGGCGTCCGGGAAGTGTTCAGTGCCGTTGCCTTATTCCTGGTATTTGGCTTCGGTATTTTGCTGGAAAATGCGGGGCTGTCTATGGCGATGGGGGCTTTCCTGGCAGGCGTTCTGCTGGCAAGTTCTGAATACCGGCATGCGCTGGAAAGCGATATTGAACCCTTCAAAGGACTGTTGCTTGGCCTGTTCTTTATGGGCGTTGGCATGTCCATCGATTTCGGAACCCTGTTTGAGAATCCGTTACGTGTCCTCGGTTTCCTGGCCGGTTTTCTTCTCATCAAATTATTCACCTTATGGCTGGTGGCGCGTATCACCCGAGTTGCCAGACTACAAAGACGCTGGTATGCGGTGCTACTCGGGCAGGGCAGTGAATTTGCATTTGTAGTCATTGGGGTGGCTAACAGTGCCCAGGTGCTCGACGATAACTGGGCAAAAATGCTGATTTTAGTGGCCGCGTTATCGATGGCGATTACACCATTATTACTGCTTGCACTCTCTGCCGCTGAGGGAATGAAGAAGAAAGAGGACTTACCGGCAGATAGCATTGATGAAGATGCTCCGGCCGTGATTATTGCGGGCTTCGGGCGTTTCGGGCAAATTGCCGGGCGTTTGCTGATGACCGCAAATGTTAAGGTGGTGGTACTGGATCATGATCCTGACCATATTGAAATCTTGCGTAAGCTGGGGATGCAGGTCTATTACGGCGATGCAACAAGACAGGACTTACTGGAATCCGCCGGGGCGCATAAAGCTAAGCTGCTGATTAATGCCATTGACGATCCTGACAATAGCCTTGAGCTGACGGAGATGGCGAAGACTAACTTCCCGCACCTTTTGCAACTGGCGCGTGCGCGGGACGTGGAGCACTATGTGGCATTACGCCGGGCAGGTATTGAACATCCGCAGCGAGAAGTGTTTGAAAGTGCGCTGAGTATGGGGCGTGATGCTTTGACAGCTCTGGGCGTGGGTGCCTATGAAGCCAAAGAAATGAGCGATCATTTCCGTCGCTATAACACGCAAATTCTCGAAGAGCTTTCCATGGACGATAGCCTGACAACACGCGCTGAAATGCTGAAAAAAGGTCACCATTTAATCAGCGATATGATTACCGACGATAAGCTTCATCTCTCTTCTGTCCGGCTGCATGGCTGGAAAGGGACGGACGAGGGTCAGCACAACGGAGCCACAGAAACCCGTATTCAGTAAGCGACATTTTACTGGAGTAATGTCCGATAAACAGCCCATCCATTGCCAGCATAATAAAATGGATGGGCTATTTTTATGCCCGTTATTTGCCTGTTTGTTTACTCGTTATTAATTCCCTTCATGTTGTATCCACTATCTCATTTTATTTTCTATTTTCCCCTCTATGACCTGACTCATTATGGTGCACCACCTGCACTCTATTTTATTACCCTGGTGCAATTTTGGTGAGGGATGTATTTTTTTATCTATTTATCAGTGTCATACCTATTGGCACGCTCTTTGCTTTTATGAATATCGAAGAACATCAGTTTGATGAGTAGTGATTCTGGTGATGCAGTTTAAGTGGCAGGCCCGACTTTACTTTATGACGATTCATTCCTTCTTTTGATATTTCTGGGGGCTTTACAGCATGAAAAAACGTTCATTGTTTAACTCGATGGGGCTTTGTGCGACGGTAGTCAGTCTTGGTCTGGCATTCAGTGCTAAGGCAGAAGACACCATTAAAGTCGGTATTATGCATTCATTGTCCGGAACTATGGCTATTTCTGAGACACCCTTAAAAGATGTTGCCTTAATGACCATTGATGAAATTAATGCGAAAGGTGGCGTTCTCGGGAAAAAATTAGAACCTGTCGTTGTTGACCCTGCCTCGAACTGGCCATTATTTGCTGAAAAGTCACGACAGTTACTGTCCCAGGATAAAGTTGCCGCGGTATTTGGTGCCTGGACCTCTGTTTCCCGTAAGTCTGCACTCCCGGTATTTGAAGAGCTGAATGGTTTACTATTTTACCCGGTGCAGTATGAAGGTGAAGAAATGTCACCTAACGTTTTCTATACCGGAGCGGCTCCGAATCAGCAGGCTATTCCGGCGGTTGAATATTTATTAAGTGAAGATGGCGGCGGGGCGAAAAGATTCTTCCTGTTAGGCACCGATTATGTTTATCCCCGTACTACCAATAAAATTCTGCGCGAATTCCTGCATTCAAAAGGCGTAGCGGATAAAGACATTGAGGAAGTCTATACCCCGTTCGGTTATAGCGATTATCAGACTATTGTCTCTGATATTAAGAAATTCTCTGCTGGCGGTAAAACCGCGGTGGTCTCGACCATTAACGGGGACTCTAACGTCCCATTCTATAAAGAACTGTCCAACCAGGGCATTAAAGCTACCGATATTCCAGTGATTGCTTTCTCAGTAGGGGAGGAAGAGTTACGGGGTATTGATACCAAACCGCTGGTAGGCCAGCTGGCAGCCTGGAACTACTTCCAGTCTCTGGATAACCCGACCAACAAGCAATTTGTTGAAGATTACAGAGCCTACGCGAAGAAGAAAAACCTGCCTAATGCCGATACTGTCGTCACCAATGACCCGATGGAAGCCACTTACGTTGGCCTCAATATGTGGGCGCAGGCCGTAGAGAAAGCTGGCACTACCGATGTCGATAAAGTTCGTGCCGCTATGGCCGGGCAGACCTTCAAAGCTCCTGATGGCTATACCCTGGTGATGGATGAAACTAACCACCATCTCCATAAACCGGTGATGATCGGTGAAGTGGGCCCTGACGGGCAGTTTGAAGTGGTATGGCAAACAGAAGAGCCGGTTCGCGCTCAACCCTGGAGCCCTTACATCGCTGGCAATGATAAAAAACCTGACCACCCTGTTAAATCAAACTAAAACCTTTGCCATCCGGCCCTGAAATCGGGCCGGGTGATGCTGCCCGTTGCAACAAGGCCTGAATGATGAATACTCTCCGCTACCTCGGTTACCTGTTGTTATTTCTGCCATGGCTGGTTCAGGCGGGAGATAGCGCCGATTTCACGACTGCCAGTCGTAGTCAGCAGGCTCTGTTACTTGAACAGTGGGCTTCTGCACCGCAGCTACAGCGCTTAGGATTACTTGAAGCCTTGCGCAATGAAACTGTGGTTATTGACGAAAATAAACAGCCTTTCTCACAGCAGAAAGGGCAGTTAATACCTCTTGATACGGTACAGCAGCCGGCGGGAGAGGTGAAAAAAATAGTGATTAATAACCGTCTGCGAGGGTTGATTGCCAGTGCCCTGGCTGCGCATCAGCTGGTCAGCGATGACGCAGCGACCCGGCTCAAAGCCGCCCGTGCTTTGCAGGTTAATGGTGTTCCCGACCAGCTCCCGCTGCTTGAAAGCCGTATTGCCGGTGAACAAGATAGTCAGATAAAAGAAACCTTAACCATGGCTGCGGCGCGACTACAACTAAGCAGCCCTGATGCTGAAGTCCGGTTACTGGCGGTTGAACGACTGGGCCACTCCAGTGACCCCGCGATGCAGTCGCAACTATCCGCGCTGACACAGACGGCCAATGAGCCGGATGCCAGAGTCCGCGCCAGTGCCGAAAAAAGTTTGCAGGCGATTCAGTCCCGTCTGCAGTGGGGAGACTGGCTGGGGCAGATTTTCGCAGGTCTCTCTCTCGGATCCATTCTCTTACTGGCGGCATTAGGCCTGGCCATTACCTATGGTCTGCTCGGCGTTATCAATATGGCACACGGCGAAATGCTGATGATTGGCGCCTATGTAACCTGGCTTACCCAGGGGGCTTTTCAGCAGTTTGCTCCTCAGTGGCTGGCCTGGTATCCCTTATTTGCGATCCCCGCCGCTTTCCTCGTTACGGCAATGATCGGTATGGCGCTTGAACGGACACTGATCCGCCACCTCTACGGTCGCCCGCTGGAAACCTTACTCGCGACCTGGGGGATCAGCCTGATGCTGATCCAGCTGATCCGTGTACTGTTTGGTGCCCAGAACTTAGAAGTGGCTAACCCGGGCTGGTTATCCGGCGGTATGCAGGTTCTGCCGAACCTGGTACTGCCCTATAACCGTATTGCCATCATTATTTTTGTCGGCATCGTACTGATGCTGACCTGGATGATACTCAATAAAACCCGCCTCGGGCTTCGCGTCAGAGCGGTAACCCAGAACCGCCAGATGGCCGATTGCTGCGGCGTACCGACCGGAATGACGGATATGCTGGCCTTTGGTCTGGGATCGGGCATTGCCGGTCTTGGTGGCGTTGCATTATCGCAGCTTGGCAACGTCGGGCCGGAGTTAGGCCAGGGTTATATTATCGACTCCTTCCTCGTGGTTGTGGTCGGGGGCGTCGGACAGCTGGCAGGAACCGTTATCGCAGCCTTTGGGCTGGGTATTCTTAACAAGTTTCTTGAGCCGCAGATGGGGGCCGTGCTGGGTAAAATCCTCATTCTTCTGATAATCATCCTGTTTATTCAGAAACGTCCGCAAGGATTATTTGCCGTCAAAGGGAGGGTTATTGACTAATGCGCCAGCCATTTACCGTTTTGATGATACAAAAGGCCCCCTGGCTCACCTGGATCCTCGGTGGCATTCTGGTGCTGGCTCTGCTGACCATGCCGTTTCTGGCACTGTTGCCGGAAAGTCACCCCTGGGCTCTGTCGACCTATACCCTGACGCTGGTCGGTAAAATATTATGTTATGCCATTGTCGCCGTGGCTCTCGATTTAGTCTGGGGCTATGCCGGATTGCTCTCTCTGGGGCATGGCTTATTTTTTGCGCTTGGCGGCTATGCGATGGGTATGTATCTGGTCAGACAAAGTGCCGGAGAAGGGTTGCCTGCTTTTGCTTCTTTCCTGTCATGGCAGGAATTACCCTGGTTCTGGACGGGAACCCAGTTCTTCCTCTGGACGCTGTGCCTCATCATCCTGGTGCCGGGAATACTGGCGTTTATCTTTGGTTTTTTTGCCTTCCGCTCAAAAATTAAAGGCGTCTACTTCTCGATTATTACCCAGGCGCTAACCTACGCCGCCATGCTGCTGTTCTTCCGCAATGAAACCGGCTTCGGCGGTAATAATGGTTTTACCGGCTTCAGTACCTTGCTTGGTTTTACTCTGACTGATACTTCCACACGAATAGGTTTATTTATTGCCACCGTTGTATTACTGCTCTTCAGCCTGTGGCTGGGCTATCGGCTGGCACGCAGTAAATTTGGCCGGGTGTTAACCGCCGTGCGTGATGCAGAAAACCGCGTGATGTTTATTGGCTATGATCCTCAGCGTTTTAAGCTGTTTATCTGGACGCTTTCTGCGGTGTTATGCGGACTGGCGGGCGCCTTGTACGTGCCGCAGGTCGGGATTATTAACCCGGGTGAAATGTCGCCGACTAACTCGATTGAAGCGGCTATCTGGGTCGCGCTGGGTGGGCGGGGATCGTTGATTGGTCCGGTGCTCGGGGCGGCGATTGTTAACGGCGCCAAGAGCTGGTTTACCGTCGCTTTTCCGGAATTCTGGCTATTTTTCCTCGGCCTGATGTTTATTCTGGTGACGCTGTTTCTGCCTTATGGCGTGGTTGGTTTATTCCGTCGGAGGCGTAATGACTGAACAACTTTATACCCAAATCTATCCTAACGATTCTCATCGGGAACAGCGTGACCCGGTACTGATGCTGGATAAAATCAACGTCTCATTTGATGGTTTTCGTGCTCTGACAGACCTGTCTCTGAATATTGGTATTGGCGAGCTACGCTGCATTATCGGGCCCAATGGAGCGGGTAAAACGACGTTAATGGATGTTATTACCGGCAAAACGCGACCGGATAACGGCCAGATTACCTATGACCAGGACATAGACTTAACCCAGTTATCCTCGGTAGAGATTGCCAGAGCAGGGATTGGCCGTAAATTTCAAAAACCGACGGTTTTTGAAGCATTAACGGTATTTGAGAATCTCGAAATTGCCCTGAAAACCACCAAAACAGTCTGGGCTAGTCTGCGCACTCGTCTCAACGGTGAACAGCGAGACCGTATTGATGAGGTACTGATGTTATTGCGTTTGCATGCTTCAAGCCAGCGACAGGCCGGACTGTTATCCCATGGCCAGAAACAGTTTCTTGAGATTGGTATGCTGCTGGTACAAGACCCGCATCTATTACTGCTTGATGAACCCGCTGCCGGTATGACCGATGCGGAAACCGAGTACACGGCGGAGCTATTTCGCGGATTAGCGGGAAAACACTCTCTGATGGTGGTTGAGCATGATATGGGCTTTGTCGAATCGATAGCCGATCATGTCACGGTACTACATCAGGGACAGGTGCTGGCGGAAGGGTCACTGCGCGAAGTACAGGCCGATGACCGCGTAATCGATGTCTATCTGGGGCGCTAATATGTTACAGGTTAAGGATTTAAATCAGTATTACGGTGGCAGTCATATTCTGCGTGGCCTGTCGTTTGAGGTGCAGCATGGAGCAATCACCTGTCTGTTAGGACGTAATGGTGTCGGCAAAACCACCCTGTTAAAGTGTCTGATGGGCCTGCTAGCGGTGAAAACCGGAGAGATACAGTGGCAGGGCAAGGCGATTAATCGCTATAAACCGCATCAACGTGTACAGGCTGGTATCGCCTATGTGCCCCAGGGGCGAGATATTTTTCCCCGTCTTACAGTTGAAGAAAACTTGCTGCTCGGACTCTCTCGCTTCTCGGGCGCTGACAGTCGCCGGGTACCCCAGGATATTTACCGACTTTTCCCGGTACTGGAAGAGATGAAACACCGACGCGGGGGCGATTTATCCGGCGGTCAGCAGCAGCAACTGTCGATTGGCCGGGCGTTAGCCAGTAAGCCTCAGTTACTGATCCTCGATGAACCCACAGAAGGGATCCAGCCTTCTGTTATCAAAGAGATAGGCGCGGTGATTCGCCAACTGGCGCAGCAGGGCGATATGGGAATACTGTTAGTTGAACAGTTCTATGATTTTGCAGCCGAACTGGCGGACAACTATCTGGTGATGTCCAGGGGCGAGATTATACAAAGAGGGGCGGGTAAAGATATGGAGCAAGACCGGGTCAGGGATCGCGTGACAATATAAACAGCGATTGTACTCACTCAGCTCGCCGAATCGCCCGCTCGGGCTATAAGATTCGGCGCGCCTGATTTAAGAGCCTATCCCATTAGGCTATTTTATTTGTCATTTTGGCCCTGGGCAGTGCTCAAAATCCTCACGGACGAAGTGTACGCTCCGGTTTTTCCGCGCTGTCTGTGTCCAAACTGACTGCAACAATATACGCCTAATGGGATAGGCTCTAAGACTGAGTGAGAGCCTGATAAACGCTCAGGCCATTAACGCTATTTTCATCAAAATCCAGCTGCTGTTGCAGGGCGTCTAAATGATCACGCATTAACCGCTGTGCCAGGTCACAATCGCCGCTACGTAAGGCCGCGATGATCTGCTGGTGTTCATCGCAATGACAGTGGGTCGAAATATCTTTCTGATAGAGCATCATAATCAGCGAACTCATCACCATCAGGTTATTGAGAATATCGCGTAGCACCTCGTTGTCAGCAATACGGGACATCAGGGCATGAAATTCCCCTAATTGATGCACCGTATCCCGATGATTTTTACTGAGTAATGAGCTGTGTTCATTGTGCTGCTGCTGTTCTATTTCTTTGGCAAAACGGGCCATCTTCTCGGGCGTAATACAGGAAATAATCGCGCATTCCACCATATTACGAGCAAAAAAGATTTCCTGGGCCTGTTTTGCCGAAGGACGAGCGACCATTGCGCCATGATTCGCCTCAATCTGGACAATACCCTGACTCGCCATGCGTTGCAGCGCGGACTGAACGTGATTACGGTTCGCCTGAAGAGACTCCACTATTTGCGCTTCAATAAGACGCGTGCCCGGCCGTAATTTATGCTGACCGATTGCCTGAGTCAGTGCGTCTACCACCCGATTTACTTCCCGTTGTTTTGGCGTCAATATTTTAGTCATGACTTTTTTTATCCATTTTTACTTCCTGTACCAGACCTTTTTCCCGCGAAAGTAGACAGCATCAGCCGCAATCTGCCTGGCGACCACTTCAGCAGAGCAGGACGCATTCATTAATATAAAGCTGGCTTCATCACCTGCTTTTGGCCATGCACGTTCACCCTTATCATTAAGCGGCAGGCAATTGCCGGTGGCGATAGCCAGCGAGCGACTCAGGTTAAATTCATCGCCGCGGGTATAAAGCCTTGCCCAGTCATAGGCTTTATCCAGCATGCTACCTGACCCAAAGGGAGACCAGTGATCGGTCACACTATCGGTTCCGCTCAGTAACGATACGCCTTTTTGGCGTAAAAATGGCAGTGGCATTACTGATTTACCGAGAGGGATCCCGGTTGCCAGTGAAACACCTAGCTCCACCATTTCATCGGCTAATTCGTCCAGTTCTGCCGTTTCTATCTGTGCCAGACAATAAGCATGACTGAGCGTTAACTTGCCTTGCAGGCAAGGTTCTTTTCTCAGCGCATTGAGCAGATAGCGAATACAGGCGATGCCCGTCGCTTTATCCTCATGTAAATGATAATCGATACCTTTTCCCGCTTCCAGTGCCAGACGAAGCGTTATCTCGAGGGAACGCACCATATCGCCGTCTACCTTGCTCGGGTCGAGGCCACCGACCCAGTCACAACCCAGCGACATAGCTTCTTTCATCAGGGCCGCGGCATTTGAGCGTAATAAGCCATGTTGTGGAAAAGCGACGATTTCACAATGCATCTGCTCGCGCCAGGGGATTAGGGCTTCCTGTAGCTGAAGTAAACTTTGCAGGCCACTGGTGGGTTCGATATTGCAATGGGTGCGCACATGGGTGGTGCCTTTTTCCTGCAACAGTTGTAGCAGGCGATGGGTACGCCGTTGTGCCTCTGGCAGTAATGTCGGCAGCAGGCTCTCTTCCAGAGCAATCATCTGGAAAATATCCCCGGCATTATTACCCCGAGCGGCGCGCCAGGGGTCACCATAGAAGGTTTTATCTAAATGAATATGCTCATCCCGGGTGCCGGGAAGCAATAATCGTCCCAGGCCATCCACGCAGGCTACATCCGGAGAGTGCAGGTCACCTTCATGGATAGCGGTAATCTTATCGCCGTCAATTTCCAGCGTATATTCCTGACATTCAGTACGTTGAACCCATCCGTTATCGCGGACAAAACCAGACTCTAAACGCACATTATTCAGCAGATAACGTTTAGTCATGGTTAGCTCCTTTCTGATGTAGAGGAAAGGTTGACGGTACAATCTCGGAGACCGGGGGATGACCGACGGTTCGCTCAGGATAGGTGCTGATAATGTGCTGAAAAACGGACTGAGACTCGGCATGTAATTCATCAAGACTGAATCCGGCCTGAACCATTTCGCCTTCCCAGAACACCTTCCGTCCGGCAACAATAGTACCTTTCACATCCCGGCCATTACCGTTCAGCACCAGCGCGGCGATAGGGTCGAAAATTTGCCCTAAAGCAGGCTGGTTAAGGTCAATCACCACCATATCCGCCTGACACCCGACGGCCAGTCGGCCTAAATCATCGCGTCCGAGCGCTTTTGCCCCGCCAAAGGTTGCCATGCGGTAATAGTCCGCGCTATTAGCAGCAGAAATATCGCCGCTTACCACACGGCTTAACACTACGCCCATGTGCATATTGCTGAACATATCCGGCGGGAAGGTATCGGTTCCCAGCGCCATATTGATACCAGATTGCTTAAAGCGCGGGTGATACTCCATATATTTTGCATGCCTGCCAGAGACCAGCGGACAGCTGACAACGGTTGCACCTGAACGGGCCAGGCGGGTAATATCCTCCTCGACACGCCCGGCATCAGGTTGAGAACCGCCTAAATACTGGCCATGAGGGAGCAACATATGCTGATTCAATAGCCCGCTCTCTTCCAGTACTGCCAGCGAGCTTTTACCGCCAAAACGCCGGGCAATTTCATTGATCTCCAGTTCGCTCTGACAGCAGTGCAAGCGGGTGGGGCAGGCGAGAGTACTGACCAGTTGAGCGAGGTCGTTGAGCCAGACCTGATCCCCTCCCTCAATTCTGTCCGGAGCCAGCATTGCACTGAGCGTCGGAACTCCACGCTGCTGAATACGGTTAGCAAAAGTGAGCGCATCTTCCAGCCCCTGATGTGCTCGCTTTTGGTCTTTCCGGCGACTGATCTGACCCTGTTCATCGGTGACATAGTATCCCGCCATAAAGGCCGGACCCAGCCAGGCGCGCGCTCCCAGCGATTCAGCCACATCCGCCGCATACAGGTACTCATCAAACTCTTCAGCCCATTCGCGATAGAGAATCGAGGTAATAGGTGCAAAGCTGGTGATACCGTTACGCAGTAACTGGCTATAGGCATAGCGTTTGGCGAAGTCGAGCTGACTGCGGCTGTAGAGATCCCGGCGCTGCCAGTCATGCGCCACCACCCGGCCTTTACGCCAGCCTGGCTGATTATCAAACGCCAGTACCGTGGTATCTAAGTCTCCTAGCGCATCAAGATCGATAAACCCCGGGCCAACCAGCGCATTGCCGACATTAATTTCTTCATCAACCCGGCCTGGATAGTCGTGGCCGACAAACAGAATTTTATCGCCCTGATAGACCACTTCGCCCTGAGGATACAGGCAGTGATCGCCGTTCTGATAGCCGACAACCCAGGCGGCACGGATGCGGGTTACAGTTGTTGTCAAAATAAGCACTCCCCATTCTCAGCAATCAATACCCCACGCTTAAAGACGGTACGGGCCGTCGGCAGTTCCACCAGCGATTCGACCATGCTTCTGCCCGGCACCAGGACTAAGTCAGCCCGACAGCCGACCTCCAGTCCGTAATTTTTAAGCCCCATCACTCGGGCACCGCCTTCGGTAATAGTTTTGGCGGCACGTAGTATTTCACTGTCTTTGCGCCAGCGGTAACGTAACCCCATGGTGACGGCCCGCTGTAACATATCGCCATTTCCATAAGGGCTCCAGGTATCGCGTACACCATCATTACCGGCACAAATGGCAACGCCTGCGTTGTCCAGACACTCCCATGGCGGGACCGCAATATCAGAAGGGGCGGTGGTCGCCACGCTGACTCCTAGTTCGGCCATCTGTTCGGCAAAATACTGCTGCTGAGAGGCTTCCACCATGCCGAGACAGAAACCATGACTCAGGGTCACGCCGTTCTGTTTCTGGTAGCGGCGAGTATAGTCAAGGATCAGTTCCAGACTGAATGCCCCCAGCTCGCCACGTTCATGAAGATGAATATCAATTTTTTTGTTATGACGGCAGGCCAGCTCAAAAATAATATCCAGGTGCTTTCTCGGATCGCGGTCAAAAGAGCAGGGGTCAAGTCCGCCTATTAATTCCGCTCCCATGGCTAAAGCCTGGTCGAGCAGGGCCTCGGTTCCGGGATTTTGCAAAATCCCGCTTTGCGGAAAAGCGACTATTTCAATATCGACATAACCGGCTAATTTGCGACGCGTTTCGAGCACGCCTTCCAGATTAGCGAGGCCAATCTCGTTATCAATATCAACATGGGTGCGAATAAATGAGGTACCGCTGGCGATACCCCCGCGGGCAATACGTTCAGACTGTACCTGGGCGTCGGGTTGCTGTTGCTTGCGATAATGACGTTCATTTTCAATCATCGCCCCCAGGCTGCGGGGAACATCATTGATGTACCAATCCCGGCCCAGTAAGGTTTTATCCAGGTGGGCATGGGCATCAACAAAACCAGGGAACAGCTGTAATCCCCGGCAATCGATAGTTGTCGCTCCGTCAGGAGCGGCTAATGCGATGCCTCTGGCTGCAATGATTCCGTCTTTAAGCAGTAAATCAACAGGCGTCTGGCTGTCAAAAGGGGTAACCCCGGTAAGCAAATATTGTTTCATTTAAGAGACCTGCGCTAACGGAATTGTGTCGTGGTGCGCCATCACCTCAAGGGGGAAATGGCACTCGATTTGGTGATTATCGCTGAGACTAAAAGCCGGGGGCATAGACTGGTGGCAGCGCTCTTTTGCATAAGGGCAGCGGGGAGCAAAAGCACAGCCCGGCGGGGGTGCCAGCGGGCTTGGCGCTTCACCGCGAATAGGCTCGCGTACGACCTCCGGACTATCGAACTGCGGGATAGCGGCAATAAGTAGCCGGGTATAAGGATGAGCGGGGCGAGCGAAAATCTCTTCCACGCTACCTTGCTCTACGATACGCCCCAGATACATCACCCCGACGCGGTCAGAAATATGCGAAATAACGGCCATATTGTGGCTGATAAAGAAATAGGTCAGGCCGTGCTCGCGCTGTAGCTTGCGCATCAAGTTAAGTACCTGAGCCTGGACTGATACATCCAGAGCCGAGGTCGGCTCATCGCAAATCAAAAAGCTCGGTTGTGTAGCCAGGGCGCGGGCAATCGAGATACGCTGACGTTGCCCGCCCGAAAATTCATGGGGAAACTTATCCAAGTCTTTGGCCGAGAGCCCAACCTGTTCCAGCAATTCGCCACAGTACTGCCGCGCCTGGCGGCTATTGCCAATTTTTTTCGCCAGTACCAGCGGCTCTGCAATCGAACGTCCTATGCGCCAGCGGGGATTAAGGCTGGCATAAGGGTCCTGGAAAATCATCTGGGTGCCATTCTGTTCACGCCCGTTGCTATCGGCACTGTCTTGCCAGGCAAAGTGAATCTCGCCGTCAGAAGGCTTATAAACCCCCGCCAGGGCGCGAGCTACCGTTGATTTCCCGCACCCGGACTCACCGACAATACTGAAGGTTTCGCCTGCCCGAATGGTCAGGTTTATTCCCCGTACCGCATGGAGTTCCTTCTTTGCCGCCGGGCGGAACAGCGAGGTCTTTTTCTCCCGACCGAGGTTAAAGCGAATATGGAGATCGCGAACGGTCACAATTTCATGAGCTGATGATTCACTCATAATGAACTCTCCTGTGGGTGGAAGCAGGCCAGTTGCACCCCATGATGAGGATGGATGACGGGCTGTTGTTCGTGACATTTAGAGCTGGCATGAGGGCAGCGAGGGCTAAAAGCACAGCCTTGTGGCAGGGCATTCAGTCTGGGCATTGCCCCGTCAATCTGGGTGAGATTTTCCCGGCGTTCGCGCATTGAGGGAATCGCGCTGATAAGTCCCCGGGTATAAGGGTGCTGTGGCCGACGAATCACTTCGGCAATAGGACCGGTTTCAACGATACGTCCGGCATACATTACGGCAACGCGGGAACAGACTTCCGCCACTACGCCCATATCATGGGTTATCAGCATTACCGCAGTGCCATGCTGTTCACACAGGCGACGCAGTAAACTTAATACCTGTGCCTGAACCGAAACATCCAGCGCGGTGGTTGGCTCATCGGCAATCACCAGTTGCGGATCGACACACAATGCCAGCGCGATGACCACCCTTTGACGCATACCGCCAGAAAGCTGGTGGGGATACTGATTAATACGCTGTTCCGGGCTGTTAATGCCCACTTCGGTCAGTAAAGCGATAGCCCGTGCTTTCGCTTCACTGGCTGACAGCGGTAGATGGGTTCTGATGGTCTCGATCAGCTGCTGCCCGACGGTCAGCACCGGGTTAAGGCTGGTCAGCGGATCCTGGAAAATGCAGCTAATTGCTTTTCCCCGCAGCAGGCGGCGTTCCTCCTCGCTGAGATTATCGATGCGCCTGTCGTTAAACCAAATCTCACCCTCGCGAATACGTCCGGGACTCTGGAGTAGCCCGGCAATCGCTGAACCAGTGAGTGATTTACCGGCACCCGACTCACCTACCATGCCGAGTATTTCACCCGGTTGCATGGTCAGAGACAGTTCCTGAATCGCCTGTAAATTGCCCTTGCGGTGCAGAAATTCAATGCTTAAATTTTTTACTTCCAGCAGTGAAGAGGAGGTAATGGTCATCAGGTTATCCTCTTAGCGGAGTTTGGGGTTTAGCGTATTCAGTAACCAGTCGCCGAGTACGTTAAATGACAAGGAAAGAATCACCAGTAAGCTTGCCGGGAATAACACCGTCCACCACTGTCCGGAAAACAGATACTGATTACCTTCGTTGATTAGGGTCCCTAATGAGGGCTGATCCGGCGGCATGCCGACACCGAGGAATGACATCGTCGCTTCGGTTAAAATGGCGACGCCCAGGTGCAATGTGGCCATCACCAGTACCGGACGCATCACATTAGGAACGATATGGCGCAGCATAATATGCAGCGGGCTGCCTCCACTGATTTGGGACGCCATCACATACTCACGGCCTTTTTCCAGTAGCGTCAAACCGCGTACCGTACGGGCATACTGCATCCAGCCGGTTAAGGCGATGGCACCTATCAGGATCATCGGGGCAAAGTGGCCGATATATTCTTTAGGAATAACGACTCGGGCCACACCGCTCACCAGTAAGGTGAACATAATGGTTGGAATACTGAGCATCGCATCGGCAAAACGCATAATAACGGTATCGACGATGCCGCCGAAATAACCGCTCAAGACCCCTAATGTGACACCAAGAATTACGGCGGCGAGCACGCTTAAACCACCGATGATCAGTGAAATATTAAGCCCATAAAGCATCAGCGAAAGGATATCCCGCCCTTGCACATCGGTACCCAGCCAGAATTTCGGGTCGCCGCCGTTAATCCAGAAAGGCGGTAACTCAGAATCCATTAAATCAAAACTGGACGTATCAAAAACATTATGCGGCGCTATCCAGTGGCTGAATAAAGAGCAAAACAGAATCAGCATGCAACAGAAAAACGCAATCACCGCGCTTTTGCTCTGCCAGAATAACCAGACAAAATCGCTATCAGAAAATGTCCGCCAGCGGGTGAGGAGACGCGTGGTTAATTTCTCTTTGGTCTCACTCTGGGAGTAATGTTGAGGTTGCATTATTGCTCCTTATTGTGCGCGCATACGCGGATCGATCAAGTAATACAATAAATCGACGATGGTGTTGATAACGATAAAAATAAAGGCAATAAATAACAGGTATCCGGATAATACCGGGACATCAACATAGTTAATTGACTGAATTAATAACAGCCCCATACCCGGCCATTGGAAAACAGTTTCAATGACGATAGCAAAAGCAATTAAGCCTCCAATTTCCAGACCAATAACGGTAACGACCGGTAATAACGCATTTCTCAGAGCATGATAAAACCAGATACGATGGCTTTTTATTCCCCGAGCCCGGGCAAATTTAATATATTCGGTTTTCATTACCTCCAGCATTTCCGTTCTCACCAGCCGCATAATGATGGTAATCATCGACAGTGCCAGTGAGAGCGCCGGGAGAATAAGCGCTTTGAGTCCAGTGGCGGTAAGTAACCCGGTACTCCAGAAACCTATTTTTACTGTGTCTCCTCGCCCGCTGGATGGAAGCCAGCCAAGCCAGACCGAGAAAACGATAATTAGTAATACGCCAATCAGGAACCAGGGCAGCGAGACGCCAATCAGAGAGATGATTTGCACCGCTTCACGCATAAATTTATTCGGTGAAATGGCCACCCAGACGCCGAGCGGGATACCGACCAGCAAAGCGATAGTGATAGAGACAAAGACTAATTCCAGGGTTGCCGGTAGACGCTCGATAATTAACTGAAATACCGACAGTTGATTATAATAAGAGATGCCGAAATTACCGTGCATTAACCGAGTGATATAATTTAAGAATTGAACGAACATCGGATCATTCAATCCAAGACTGGTACGCAATTGTAATCTTTCTGCTTGAGTGGCACTCTCTGGCAGCATATTAGCGACCGGGTCACCAAGATACTGAAAAAGAACAAACGAGATCAGGGCAACCCCAATCAGTAAAAAAAATGCCTGAAATAGCTTCCGCAATAAGAAAAACATTATTGCCTCCAGTATGAAATTAGGGCCTGACTAATTATTCAGTGAAATAAAATAGCGTTACCGTTATACAGTATGATTTTAATAGCTGATTATCAGGCCGAAAATGTTAGTTATATAAATATTTAAACTGTCATTTATTATTGTTTTATCGTTGCGTACCACAGACGCTGAATATTATCCGGGGTTTGCTTAATATCGAGATTTTTACCTACCGCCCAGACTACCGGCTCAAAATGCATCGGTAAGAATGGCAAGTCCTGGTTGGCTTTACCGACCGCTTCACTGAGTAGGGCAAGACGCTTGGTATTATCCAGTTCACCAACGGACTGATCTATCAGGCTATCCACCTCAAGATTGCTATAACGGGGAATATTAAAGGTACCCATATTTTTGCCATCATTGGTATGTAAGAGCTGAACGGCGACACTGTACGGATCCATAATTGGCAGGTTGGCCCAGCCGAGCACGCCAACATCGGTTCGTCCATTAACAATAATCGGGTCATACACACTGGCCGGATGCATATTCAGCGTCGTTTTAATGCCAATTTTCGACCAGTAACTTTGCACCGCCTGACACCACTGAACGGCATTAATATAGGTGCCTTCCGGGCAGTCGAAGGTGAGGTTAAAGCCATTCGGATAGCCTGCCTCGGTCAGTAGCGCTCGGGCTTTTGTCGGGTCATAGCTAATTTTTGGTGCTGCATCAGCATTATAACCAGGAATATCCGGGGCTAAATAGTTATCGGTCGGGATAGTCAAACCGCGCATCACCTTTTGCGTAATGGCATCACGATTAATCGCCATCAGCATTGCCTGACGTACCCGAAGATCTTTTAACGGGTTTTCCGCTTTGTCATTTTTAGCATTCAACTGGTCACGAAGATTAAGACTTAAATAATCGACGCGCAGTGAAGGGCTGACTTGCATATTCAATTTTGGATTGCTTTGCAGACGCGGAATATCCTGCAGGGGTACTGAAGTCACGAGATCATATTCCCCGGCTAATAAACCGGAAAGACGGGTTGCATCTGAGGTGACGGGTTTAAAAATGATTTTATCAACGTTGCCGCCAGCAGTGGTATTCCACCATTCGGGGTTTTTGACCAGCACCATTTGGGTATCGCGCTGACGGCTTTGTAAAATATAAGGGCCGGTACCATTGGTATTATTGGTTGCATAGCCTTCGGTTCCCTGACTGATATCAGTGGGCTTCAGGGCATTATGCTCGGCAAGCCAGGGCTTGCTCATAATCATCACCCCGGTTAATTCATTCAGGGCAATACCGGTTTTTTTCACCAGATGTATATCAACGGTATGTTTATCGACCGCGACCGCATCTTTAATCGTCGAGGCATTGGCCCGTACGCCGGAGGCCGGGTCGGTGATACGGGCAACTGAGGCTACCACATCGTCGGCGGTAAACTCATTACCGTTGTGGAACTTTACCCCTTCACGCAGTTTAAAGCGCAGAGTGGTGTCGTCAAGCTGTTCCCAGCTCGTCGCCAGCCATGGCTGGATTTTAAGATCTTGGTCACGTTGTACCAGCCCTTCATAAATATGGTTCTGGAAGGTTAATGCTTTGGTTGAAGCATAGGCATCCGGGTCAAGAGTTGGGATATCAGCATCGGTTGCCCAGCGGATAACATTTTCCGCACTGGCAGTGTGTGAAGTCACGGCAACAACGCTTCCAATCAACAGCGATAACAGTAATTTTTTCATCATTCATCACCCAGTTGTTTTGTTAGTAATATTGCTAGCAATCTTATTCATATCTGCAATAACGGTGCCAGGTTGCTTAATCCTGATTGAATCAGGCTATCAGAGAGGCCGCCCGGTCAGGGACTGATGTCATAGGTACTCTAAAGTGGTATTGGTCTGTTTTACCGGTGGCCGGTGAACCGTTATTCTCAGGACCCTGCACTTTTTTAGTTCAGTTGCTGCCTGAATGGTGCTTATCTTGTCTGTTTATGAAGCCTGGGACGAAAACGACCGGGCGATAGCTGAAGGCGTTGTCAGCCAGATATCATTGCGCTGCTCTATCAGATGACGCAGGGTCTGCTTTAACTGATAAAAACGGAACGGCTGACCGACAATATAAGGGTGTAAGGCAATGCCCATTATTTGTGCGCTGCGCTGGCTGCGTTGTTTCAGTTCACTAAATTGATCCTCAATCATGCGGCAGAACAGTTTGATAGAGGCACCGTTAGGAATAATGGTCGGAATATCATTAATCTCTTGTGGATAGGGGAGGGATAACAGCGGCCCTTCTTCCGTTTGCATCCAGGTAGGCATATCGTCATGGGCCCAGTTCAGGTTGTAGCTAAAGCCCTGGCGTTTAAGAAAATCAGGAGTCTGCTGACTTTCCGAGATCCAGGGAGACAACCAGCCAGCCACCGGTTTGCCCTGAAAATCGGTTAAACGTTTCTGACAGTATTGAATTAACCGCTCTTCATCGGCAGGGCTCAAATCCCCCTGGCGCTGTGAGTTCGTATGGCCGTGGCCGATTAATTCACTGCCCGGAATCGCAAGCCAGCGTTCCAGCAAGTCCGGGCAGTAATCAATAATTGAGGTATTACAGATAACCGCCGGGGGAATCGCTAAGGATTCGAATAAATCGGCCAGATGCCAGGCCCCCACCCGGTTACCGTAATCCCGCCAGCTGTAGTTAAGAATATCCAGCGAGTTTGCAGCCCGGGATAGCTTCGCCCCTTCCGGGCTGCCGAAAGCAAAATGCTCAAGATTGATGGCGATATAGAGCGCCATTTTTTTCCCGTCAGGCCAGGTAATCTCTGGTGCCTGATGGGCTGCCCGCCAGTCAAAACGTCGGTGTGTATTGATATCCCAAATAATGTCAGGTGTGGCCATAGTCAAACTTCCGCGCTAAAGGGGTAGGAGAGAGTGTTCAAGCAACTCCTGTGCCAGGTTAGCAATATTGCTAGCAACGAAGATGGCAGAAAAACGGGCTACTCAGACAGTTAAACGCAATAGCCGTGAGGGGATGAACCCCCTGTAAGGGGCGCTAAATATCGGTTAGCTAAAAAGCGGAAAATGACGTGAGGATTTGTTATTTCAATTATTTACAACGCGATTGTTAGTCTGGATTTCAACCTGCATAAATAATAAAAGGTCGAGCCCATGACAGACTCAAGACAGATTAAACTCGGTGCATTTCTTCCCGGCGGTGGGCAGCATATTGCTTCCTGGCGTCACCCGGAACAGCCCTCTGACGGGGCAACACAGTTTGAGTTTCACCTCCAGCTTGCCCAGACCGCAGAGCGGGGATTATTTGATGCCTATTTTCTGGCTGATGGACTAGCGGCCTCTTTTGCCGGTGGTTCAGAAGGCGGTA
Source organism: Klebsiella sp. BIGb0407 (assembly GCF_024807845.1). GTDB lineage: Bacteria > Pseudomonadota > Gammaproteobacteria > Enterobacterales > Enterobacteriaceae > JGM124. Next base: position 309,450 of record NZ_JANUEQ010000003.1, on the reverse strand, counting down.
GCGCTAAAGTGGCGGGCTTTGAACCGCTGACCCTGTTTTCAGCGCTGGCGCCATTAACCAAAAATATTGGTTTTATTGCCACCGCTTCTACTACCTATGAAGAACCCTATAATCTGGCGCGTAAATTTGCCTCGCTGGATTTAATTTCTGGCGGACGTGCCGGCTGGAATGTGGTTACCACGGCGACAGAAGCGGCGGCGCGTAACTTTAATCTTGATACTCAGCATCCCCATGAATACCGCTATCAACGTGCCAGAGAGCATGTCGAAGTGGTGAAGAAATTATGGGATAGTTTTGAAGATGATGCTTTTATTCGCGATAAAGCCAGCGGTCAGTTTTTAGATTTAGAAAAGCTTCACGCGACCAACCATGTCGGGCGCTTTTTCAAAGTACAGGGGCCGCTCAATGTTCCGCGTTCCCCTCAGGGACACCCGGTAATTGTGCAAGCGGGTCAGTCAGAAAGTGGCCGCAGCCTTGCCGCGCAAACGGCAGAGGTAATTTTTACTTCTCACCAGCATTTACATACGGCTCAGGAATTCTATCGGGATATTAAAAATCGTGCCCGCGCCGCGGGTCGTAACCCTAATCATCTGCTGATTATGCCGGGACTGGCGCCGTTTATCGGACGCACCCTCGAAGAGGCGCAGGAAAAATACCGCACCCTGACCTCACTGATTGTCGAGTCTGATGGTATTTCGTTACTCAACGGTTTAGTGGGCGGTGGTGTTAACCTGGCTGATTTTGACCTGGATGGACCGCTCCCGCCACTCCCGGTCACCGAGGGAATGAAGTCGCGCCCGGAACTGATCCGCCAGATTGCCGATGAGCATGATTTTACTATTCGTGAATTATATCAATGGGTGGCCACCGCTCGAGGTCATCTGACCGTTGTCGGTAGCGCTGAACAGGTGGCGGATATTATTCAGGAGTGGTTTGAAAATGAGGCCGCCGATGGCTTTAACATTCTTCCGCCATGGTTGCCCGGCGGGCTGGATGATTTTGTCGACTTAGTGGTTCCTATTCTGCAAAAGCGTGGGCTGTTCCGTACCGCTTACGAGGGAAGCACACTGCGTGATAACCTGGGACTGCCTTATGGGGTGAATCGCCATAGTCTCCCCCAAGCTAAATCTGCCTGAGGAATGAGCCGATGAGTATTATTTATCCCCCTAGGGCGAGCAGTAAAAAAAAGCAGGTTTCCGCCAGCCCTTCGGTAACTATTGCTTATAAACGCAGCCTGAATCTGGCCTCGCGCTATGGTTTACTGCTGCTGTTTGTCGCCTTCTGGCAGACAGGCAGCCACGTTGGCTGGCTAAATCCGGCCGTATTACCCCCTCCGGACAGAGTGATAAGCGCACTTTATCAAGGTATTGTTTCGGGCTCATTGCTGGGTGATATCACCATCAGTCTGCAACGTGCGGGTCTGGCATTCTTCTCTGCGGTGATTATTGGTATTCCGCTAGGCCTGTTTATGGGACAGAGCCGGGTGATTGAGCAGGCGCTTGATCCGATTCTACAACTGTTTCGTCAGACCTCCGCCTTAGCGCTATACCCGGTCTTTATTCTGATTTTCGGTCTGGGCGAAACCTCAAAGGTCTTTGTGATTTTCTGGGCGGCTCTGTTCCCGGTATTACTCTCGACCATCAGCAGTGTTAAAGAGGTGGACAGCAAACTACTCGAAATGGCGAGAACCTTTGGAGCCGGGCGTTTAACCCTGTTTTACCGGGTCATTGTTCCGGCTTCAATACCGGGTATTTTTGTTGGCCTGCGTCTGTCTGCGACTACGGCACTGTTGCTGCTGATTGCCGCAGAAATGATTGGAGCCAACCGCGGTGTAGGTTTTCAGGTCATTAACGCCCAGTACAATTTCCAAATACCGCTGATGTTTGCTTCTATTCTGCTTCTTGCCCTGGCAGGGCTATTAACCAACACCCTTCTGGTTCTGTTGCAGCGTCGTTTGTGTCGCTGGAATCCCCGTAGCCGGTAATTACTCATTCTCTTTTTTATACAGGACACCAGAATATGAAGATTTCGCACTCTTTGATTGCGGGCGCGACCCTGCTAATGGCTGCAACCAGTTTTACCGCCAGTGCTGAGGAACAAGTGACCCTGCGCTATATGCCAAGCCACGGGGGAATTTCGGCCCATGAGCTGGCTGATGCGCTGGGCTACTTTAAAGGTACTGGCATTAACATGAAGAATGTCGGTTATGCCAGCGGTGGGCCGGAGTCCCTGTTTGCTCTCGCTTCGGGCAGTATCGAGGTTGGCTCTGCTGCAACCCCTGCGGTGATTAATGCGATTGCCAGTGGTAATAAATTTGTGGCCGCGTATCCGACTAACGGGATAGATGACGAGACGAAATCTATTTTTTATGTGCGCGAAGACAGCCCGATAAAAACGGTAAAAGATTTGGCGGGTAAAAGCATTGCTATTAATACCTTAGGTGCGCATCTCGACTATACCCTGCGTGAGGCGCTGCATAAGGCTAATCTTCCTGAAAGAGCTGCACGCCCGGTGGTAGTACCAGGGCCGCAGTTAGAGCAGACTCTGCGATCCGGACAAGTGGATGTTGCCGCTTTTGGTTACTGGCAGACCACCTTTGAAGGTGCCGCTCGTAGTAACGGCGGACTACGCCCGGTGTTTAATGATACCGAAGTGCTGGGGCCAATTGCCGGAGGATTTACGGTATTGAGCGCTGATTTTGTTAAACAGCATCCGCAGGCGGCACGTGACTTTGTTATCCAGTCAGCCCGGGCACTTGATTTTTCCCGTGAAAACCCGGAGAAAACCCGTGAAATACTGGCCGAGCAGCTAAAAGCGCGTGGTGAGAACCCGGAACTGGCCCAGTACTTTACCGGCTATGGCGTTCGTCCTGGCGGCCGTGCCGAAGACCATGATATTCAGTTCTGGATTGATATTCTTGAGCGTGGCGGTGTGATTAACAAAGGCCAGCTTAAAACCAGCGATATCTTACTTAAAGTCTAGCCGGAGGTGCACATGCAGACAGAATCTATTCGTTCAGGCGAAATCACTATCCGGCATTTACATAAAGCGTTTTCGCTTGAGGGCAAACCCTTTGATGTGTTTCGTGGCTTAAATTTACACATTGAAGGAGGGCAGAGCATTGCTATCGTTGGCCCCAGCGGCTGTGGCAAAACCACACTTCTGCGTATCCTCGCGGGTCTTGAGGAGCCGGACGGCGGAGAGGTGAATATTGACGGGCGGGAGGTACATGGCATGAGCCGTGAGCGGGCGGTGATTTTCCAGGAACCCCGGCTACTGCCCTGGCTTTCCGTACTGGATAATGTCCGTTTCGGGCTAGACCTTCAGGGTGTCTCAGCCAGTAATGCACGGGCAAGAGCACAACAGGCGATTCAACTGGTAGGCTTAGAGCAGTATCAGAGTGCGCTGCCAGGACAGCTTTCAGGCGGCATGGCGCAGCGAGTGGGTATTGCCAGAGCGCTGGCGATTGACCCGGAAATCTTGTTACTGGACGAACCGCTGGGAGCTCTCGATGCCATGACGCGCATCACCATGCAGGAAGAGCTGGAGCGTATCCGTGCGCGCGGTAATCTGACCATGGTACTGGTGACTCATGATCTGGAAGAAGCTATCTACCTGGCTGACAGAGTGCTGGTGTTACCGAAAGAAAAAGGCAATGCGATTCGTATCATTGAAGTGGCTCTGAAGCGCCCAAGGGAACGCAGTAGCCAGGCGTTTGTGGCGTTGCGCCAGCAACTGATGGCTGAGTTTGGTTTGCATTAATCTGTCATATTTCCGGTTGTCTGGATGCCTTACCGATCATGGCGTATGCGGATATTGTTTTTGATTGACCCTGTCTTTTTCAGTTAAGTTGTTAGCTCTGCTATATCTGGAGAAGAACAATGATAGTAAGAACATGGCATGGGTGTGTACCGCTTGAACACGCTGAGGATTTCGCTGTACATCTTGATTTAACGGGGGTGAGGCATTCTCAGAATATCGAAGGTAACAAAGGTGCCTTTGTAAAAAGAGTGACCCAAGGTAGCTGGGAACATTTTTTCCTTGCAACATATTGGGACGGTATTGAGGCGGTTAAAGCTTTCGCGGGTAACGACTACCATGTGGCTGTTACCTATCCTGATGATGAGAAATTTTACTTATTGTCGGATCCATATGTTTTTCAGCATGAAGTAGATGCTATTCATCCACTTTGAGTGGATGAATAGCATCACTGTCAGTGATTAAGAGGCGCTTAATCACTGATTTACCCTCTGAGGAATTAAACGCGGAACGCTTCAACCATATTCCGCAGGTTATGCGCCTGATCTGCGAGAGACTGGGAGGCGGTAGAGGATTCACCAACCAGCGCGGCATTGGTTTGTGTCACGCTATCCATCTGGTTAACCGCAATACTGACCTGAGAAATACCCTGCATTTGCTCCGCAGAGGCTATCGATATATTGTCCATCGCTTCCGCCAGTTCACCGACCATGCCGACAATTTTCAGAATACTTTGGCCGGTACCGGCTGCAACGACAACCCCGTTTTCTACCTGGCTAACCGCTTGTTCAATCAGAACTTTGATATCTCTGGCCGCGGTAGCACTACGCTGTGCCAGCGTTCTGACCTCTCCTGCGACAACGGCAAAACCGCGACCCTCTTCACCCGCACGCGCCGCTTCTACCGCAGCGTTAAGTGCTAATATATTGGTCTGAAAAGCAATACTTTCGATGACAGAAGTAATCTCCCGCACCTTCCCCGCGCTGAGTGAGATCTCTTTCATCGTCCCGGACATGCGTTGCATATCCTTCTCACCAGAGCGGGCAAGAGAGGCTGTTTCCCGGGCTGACATAGCTGTCTGCTGAGCGCTTGTAGCATTACTTTTTACGGTAGCTGTAAGCTGTTCCATACTCGCAGCAGTTTCCTGTAACGCCGCAGCTTGCTGTTCGGTACGAGAGGAAAGTTCTGCATTCCCCTCTGATATCTCATCGGAAGCCAGGGCCACTGACGACGACGTATCCTTGATTTTTGATACCAGCCTGCGCAAGTTAGTTTGCATACTCTCCAGCGAAGCGAGCAGGCTGGAAGTATCGTTTTTCTTCAGGATAATCTGGGAAGTCAAATCGCCTGCCGCAATTGCGGCTGCCAGTGCTTGCGCCTGAGCAGGTTCCCCGCCCAGCTGACGTTGAAGTCGGCGGGTTATCAGCCAGCTCAGAGTTAATCCCAATGCTGCGAATACAAAAGTCAGCACGAATAAGGTGACAAAAACGCCCGAAATAGCCTGGGAAGACCCCTTTGCCGTCCCTGTTGTGACACGAGCCTGGTAAGAGACCATATCATCAACTGCGGAGTGATAGCCTAAGATAGCGGGTATCAAATCAGCATTCAGAGTCTGTTTAGCGGCGTTATCCTGTTGCCCAAACAGCGTTTTAGCCTTGGTGCTCACCATCGGTGCCGCAAGTTCTATTTTCTCTAATAGCCCGGAAGCTTCATCAACTTCTTTAATGTTAATGCCAGGTATTGCCCTGGCACCGTTAATCAGCATACGGAACTGAGAAATAGTCTCATCGTTGTTTTTCTGAAGGGTAAAAAACTTTTGCTCCTGACTATTTTGCTGTTGTCTGTTATCGGAGAGATAGCTCAACAGCAGCATATTTTGCTGGTTTATATTATCTTTTAATGTTTGAAGTAACTGTAAATCAGCCAGTCGTGCTCCGGTGAGATCCTGCTGTTCATTTGCAGTTCTAAGCTTAATTCCGGCAAACCCTGTAACAAAAACCCCCATCAAAATGACAAAAAGGAATGCCATCATCAGCATGACGCTTAATTTTATTTTTTCTGGCCGAATCATAATCTTACTCCGCAAGTTTAGTCAGGAATATCAAAACATTTTTCTCGCGTCCAGGTGACCCTGGGTCACAGATCTCTATCGGCATAAAATTAAAGAGCTTCATGCGTTTTGTTTGAAGTTATGGCTTATTGTTATTGAAAGCGAGGGGATTCTGTTGATTTGTATGGTTATTTTTTATGTATTTATATTTCTCTTATGAGCATAAATATTTTCCCTGTTATAAATAGAGAGTCATAATTAGAATTTAAAGAATTTATCAAAATAATAAATCAACTTAATATTCACGATAATCCAGTCAAGTCGTCATATTATTTTAATATATGAAAAGTCCATTCGAGTTAAAATACGTTCAGTTAACCTGTATGTAATTTATCAGTTATCCATTACCGGTAGTACAGCGGACTTGATTGCCTCTATAGCTAACGTAATGATGCCCATCACAGTTGTTCTGGCTTTTTTTGTGGCCATCAGCTGGCACTCCAGCTGATGGCCCTTGGAAGGGGGCAATAATAATATTGAACGCTCAACTTGGCCTGACTATACTCCAGTTAATGTAGCGGAATGCTTCATCAGTATTGGTTGAAGGGGCTCTTGATGTTCTGCCCGCACCAGAAAGTTTTTTTGGTATATGTGGCTTCGTATTCCCGGCTAAGATGTATCCACCTGACTTAATTTTAGATGAAACTGACTCTCTTGGGGACTTCTTGCGGGTAGAGCAAAAGAGGGTGGATGAAAAAATGTTAACACAAATATTTTGTCAATTTGCCTATAACCCTAAATAATTCGAGTTGCTTGTAGGCGCAAAGCTCAGACAGCCGATGAGCATAGATAAACTATGTAATTCGCTATCTGAGCGTATGCAACGCCCAAACAGCTTGAAATATGACGGGTATATATCACAAAAAATGAGCGTGATTATGCGTACATCTATTGTCTGAATAATATTTAACAAATTTAAAATATTTATTATATGATATTTCCCATGACTTATTTAATGGACTGCGTATGACTTTATTTTCATTTTGTTTTGCTCCTGTTTTCTTTTCCGTACTGGCTTGTTTATTTTTTCTACACGGAAATACTGACTTGCATAAAAAGAAGTTGCAAATATTTATATTAATACTAATATCGGTTTCAGTATGCTTCGCATATCCTTTATCAAACGTATATATTAGTGGGCGATATGAAATATTTGATGATTTTTTCTTATTTTGTTTTCTTTCCTCACTAATTTCTATGTTTATAAATCTAATGATTTTTATAATAAAATCAATTAATGGTTCTTCATCTAATAAAGGGAATTAATTTATGAAAGAAATCAGTAAACAAGATTTAGCTCTCGTTTTTGGTGCTGGCGATCCTAATGATAAATTAGTGAAAGATTTAGGTGAAAATATGGCATGGGGTGCCGCCTTTGGTGTCCGTGGTGGCCCAGCGGGTATGGCTTTGGGTGCAACTGCAGGGGCTTTACAAACTGTAGGGCAAGGGCTAATTAATCATGGCCCCGTTAATGTACCTGTTCCGGTACTTATGGGGCCGAATTGGAATGGTAGTGGAAGTAACACACCGAATAATGTTAATAATAGGAAATAGGTACCATCAGTCATAGTGGTCAAAAAAATATAAAATAATCTATAATAATGCATATATAAAGCATCATGTAATTCATGATGTTGTTATGATGCGGGGTGAATATACTATAGGTTGAATGATTAACAATAAAAACATGACACTAGTTAATTATTTGGTGTAAGAATGGCATTAAATCTGTGTGATGATGTTTTTTATTCAACCTTATTAATTTTAACTCACCAATGAAAAGTTTTCCCAGGCAATATCATTTAAATATTAAATGTCCGGATCATTTATTACGGTGACCGCCGGTACGGTCACTTCTGAGAAAAAATTTACACGGAATATATGTATAAGATCATGTGACTGTTTTACGTTCACTCTCCTGTCTGCCCCAGGGTACTGGTCACTATCAGAAAACGCCTATCTCAGCGCCTGTGCCAGTAAAGTAATGGGATGTTCACAGCGTTTACTAGTGGACATCTCAATTTGCCACTTACAGGTTTCGCAGTCGGTGACGACTATATCCGCGCCACTCTCTTCAATCTGACGAAACAATGGTGCACCGATAGATTGCGACGTGGGATAGTTCTCTTTCTTAAAGCCGTAGGTTCCTGCAATGCCGCAGCACTGGGAATCCAGTACCGTCAGTTCCAGTCCCGGAATTTTACGCAGCAGTTCAAGGGTATAAAGCGTCCAACCCATTTTTTCCATATGGCAGGGCGTATGGTAAACCACTTTTAATGGCAAATTTTTCAAGGGCAGTGTTTTGCCTTCATCCAGCTTACGCCAGAGCCAGCGGGTGGCAAGTTCGATATGTTCACGCAGGCCAGAGTTATCAACATCGAGGACTTCCGGATATTCATCGCGAAGCGCAAAAGTACAGGTTGATGACGTGGCGATGACCGGAATACCTTTTCCCTCAATGGCTTCACGCAGTGATTCGACATTCCTGACCGCCTGTTTACGCGCTTTATCCGTAAAACCATTGGCAATAAGCGGAACACCGCAGCATTTCTCTTTATTCAGCAGCTGTACTCCGGTTCCCATCGCGTTCAGAACGGTAACTAAATCCTTACCAAGCTGAGGGTGGTTATAATTGACAAAACAGCCGTGGAAGAAGGCGACCTGATCCTCAAACTGCGCTTGCTGTTTCGCGATGCTGCGATACCAGTGACGGAAGGTACCCAAAGAGTATTTTGGCAGTGTCCGCCGATGGTCGATTTTTAAGGCATAGTCGAGCAGCTTGCGCACCGGCTTAAGTGAGGTCGCGGTATTCACGAGCGGGGCAAATGGCGTCGAGATGCTGCCCATCAGGTCAGTATGACTGAGGACAAAATTACGCAGCGATGGCCGGGTAGTATCATATTTTGCCCTGGCTCGCTGGATAATATCGCCGATTTTTATATCCGACGGGCAGGCGACTTCGCAGCGTTTACAGTTGATACAATACTTCAGGGCTTCATCATACAGGGCGCCATCTTTCAAACGCAGACGTTCGCCATCCGGCCCGGCCTGTTTAGGTCCCGGATAGCTCGGATTCACCTGGCTTACCGGACAAACGGTGGTACAGACTGTGCATTTGATGCAACTTTCAAAGCGGGTATCGTTCATTGCTTCTCTCCTGCGCGTCTGGCGACCTGCCGGGCGGCATACAATGCGCTGACGGCACAGACGCCGCCTCCACAACCTTGAGCTATTGGGTCGAATCCAGCGAGTATCGAACCGATGGCATAGAGGTTTTCGATAGTTTTACCCGCCAGTGAGGGGCGCAATGTTTCATCGGTCATCACGCCAAACTGCTGCCAGGGCTGGGGGTCAAAAAAGTCACGCTGATACCAGTCTGCGCGAGTAGCGGTTTGCTGCACATCCAGACCGAGAATAGGTTCTCTGATACTGTCCCGACTGGCGACTAAACCCTGGCTAAAGAAACTGCCGCTGGCGAGCACGGCAAAACGCGGACGCAGTGGGATATCCGCATGATTACGCGTCCAGATTTCACTGACCACGCCATCGTGACAAGTGATTCTCTTCACCTCATCGCCGGGCATCCAGATACCGCCCTGACGAACAAATTGCCGTTGCAACTGGTTTTGCAGACGGATACCCAGAACCGAAGGTGGCAGGGTAGGAAGAAGCATCACTGAGCAGGGGAGTTTTTCATTAAGCCAGCGCCAGAGCCGCTCATCGGCGAGCCCGAAGCAGGCCGGTAAGATTATCATTTCGCAGGTTCTGGCTATCGGGAACAATGCTTCGTACAGCGACGGCCACAGATCTTCTTTATCCAGCTGGCGGGCAATATTCACCGAGCGAAATTCGGTTGGATTATCACGCAGGACATCTAACTGCGGGAGTTCTATTTCAGCGGTCTCGGCCGTCACTCCCTGTTCGGACAGCGAGGCGGCGGCCAGATGTGCCTGAAAATCCAGCAATCCACTGATGCCTACCAGGCAAACACGTTTGGCAGAGAGGGGCCAGAGTGGCACTTCTGGCGAGCTTAACCAGGTTGAGCGCAGAGTCCCCAGCGGTGTGACGCGGTGCTGGATGCTGTGAACATCCCCCTGCAAATGCGCCCCTGATTCTGCCAGCAGGTTTTGTGCCTGCTGCGCCAGTTGCAGCACGGTTTGGGTGCCTATAATACTATAAGGGTGCCGTGGGGCTTGTTCCGACAAGGTATCGAGACCGGCTTCGATATCGGTAACAGGCTGACCATCCGGCAGGTAACTGAGTAAATCGAGAGAACCTGAAGAGAAGGACAGTGCACTCTGGCCTCGGGTGATAATCGCGCAGCGTACGCCGCTTTTTTGCCGTTGCAGGCCGTAAAGTAAACCGGCCAGGCCACCGCCGATAATAACCGAGTCAAATTTCATGTTTGTGCTCCTTCTTTTCCATACCGCATAATCCCTGGTACACCCAGCGAGTAAACTCGCTTTCGCGTAAGGCATCTCCCCAGGCAATCGGCTGCACCCCTTTCCAGCGCTCATTGAGGAAGTCAGAAAGCTGAGTAATAGATTGTGCGGCGGTGGTGACATTAAATCGCTGTAGCAAACCTGCTGCCCGGCAGGCACACAGCTCTCCCTGACAAGTTCCCATTCCCACGCGGGTACGACGACGTAAGTCAAGCAGGCTATTCACGGTCAGATTTTCAACCGCGTATTGCACTTCGCCTGCGGTGACGGCTTCGCATTCACAGACCAGACTACGGTGCTGACGGCCTTCGCTGAGCCAGGAGGGAGTACGGTCGCCGTGGCGATAAACGGCAGAGCCGCGTAGCGGGACGGGCAGGGAGATCACGCGCTTAAGCGTGCTTTCGGTTGATTCTTGTGAACCCGGCAGCGGCGTGTCGGCGGTGGTGCAGGGACGATTATTCCCCAGCTTGCGGCAAACCGCGTCGGTCGCCCATTCGGCCATTAAACGGTAGGTCATTAATTTCCCGCCGGTAATCGTAATAAATCCGTCCATTCCGTCACGTTCAGCATGGTCAAATAACACAATACCGCGGCTGACGTTACGACCGGTGGGGTCATCATCCGTGGCAACCAGCGGGCGCACGCCGGAGTAGGCACGCAAAATGCGGGTCTTAGCCATAATCGGGGCCAGTTTTTCCCCTTCGCGAAGCAGAATATCCACTTCCTGGGCGGTCACGCGGTTGCAGTCAATATCGTTGTAGTCAATATGCTGGGAGGTGGTGCCAATCAGTGAGATGGTATCACCGGGCACCAGAATGTCGGCATCAGAAGGTTTACGGCAGCGGTTAATCACATGCTGATTAATTCGGTGATCCATGATTAACAAAGAACCTTTCGCCGGAAGCATGCGAATACTTAAATCGGCATATTCTGCAATACGCTGCCCCCAGATCCCGGCGGCATTAACCACCACGGGGGCATGCAGAGAGAGAGTTTCACCGGTCAGGTGATTACGCAGATTGACTCCGTGAACCCGGGTTCCGGTACGAATGAGCCCGGTGACTTCATGAGCAGTTAAAATAACGGCGCCGTGCTCTCTGGCATCGAGCATATTGGCAGCGGTCAGACGAAAGGGGTCAATGGTGCCATCCGGTACTTTCACCGCGCCGGTCAGTAGCGGATTGACCGCGGGTTCAATAATACGTGCCTGTTTGGGATCAATGGCTTGTGCACTAATACCCGCTTCTTCACAGGCACGAATAAAAGTGGCCTGGAATGAAAGCTCGTCTTCCGGCAGGGTGATAAACAGCCCTCCGGTTGGCTCCACGCAGTGACGCGCTATGCGTTTCAGTATTTGGTTTTCGCTTATGCACTCGCGAGCAGATTCCGCATCGGTAACCGCGTAGCGTGCACCGCTGTGTAACAGACCGTGATTTCGGCCGGTTGCTCCGGTAGCTATATCATGGCGCTCCACCAGCGTCACCTGCAATCCACGCAGTGCACAGTCGCGCGCAATTCCCGCGCCAGTAGCTCCTCCACCAATGATAATCACGTCACTTGTTTGTGAGTCATGAATTTTCATTTTTCTTCCCGATGTGGTTCGTTTCTTACTATTTAGCCACATTAAAAACATGACTTGTTTGATTTTGCTCAATATCGCCAGTATTCGAAAATATAATTACGCATATCGCTCAATTTCGAACATATATTATTAAATGTGTGGCGTAATTCACATTAGTTGTAGGGCTATTTCTCTTAACATCGCCGCTGTATTGAAAACAACTGAGTTGTTTGCACAATTTGCACTGTGCACTTCTGATGGGATAGAAGGTAATGGAGGCTTTACATGTTGAGTATCTTTAAACCTGTGCCACATAAAGCACGCTTACCTGCAGCGCAGATAGACCCGGTCTATCGCAAGCTTCGCTGGCAAATTTTCTTAGGAATATTCTTCGGTTACGCTGCGTATTATCTGGTACGTAAGAATTTTGCGCTGGCGATGCCTTATCTGGTTGAGCAAGGTTTCTCCCGCGGTGATTTGGGCTTTGCACTGTCGGGAATTTCGATTGCTTACGGCTTTTCGAAATTCATCATGGGTTCCGTTTCTGACCGTTCGAATCCGCGCGTTTTCCTGCCCGTCGGCCTGATTCTTGCCGCCGCCGTTATGCTGTTTATGGGATTTGTTCCTTGGGCGACTTCGAGCATCGCGATTATGTTCGTTTTGCTGTTTCTTTGCGGATGGTTTCAGGGAATGGGGTGGCCACCTTGTGGTCGAACAATGGTGCACTGGTGGTCTAAGAAAGAGCGTGGCGGTATTGTATCGGTGTGGAACTGCGCCCATAACATTGGCGGTGGTTTGCCTCCGCTGCTGTTTCTGCTGGGAATGGCCTGGTTTAACGACTGGAAATCCGCGCTTTATATGCCCGCGTTTGGCGCGATTATCGTGGCGTTAATTGCCTTTGCTTTAATGCGCGACACCCCGCAGTCCTGTGGCCTTCCACCGATTGAAGAGTATAAAAACGACTATCCCGACGACTATAACGAAGAGGCAGAAGAAGAGCTTACTGCGAAGCAAATCTTCATGCGTTACGTGCTGCCAAACAAACTGTTGTGGTATATCGCGATTGCTAACGTCTTCGTTTATCTGCTGCGTTACGGCATCCTCGACTGGTCACCCACTTATCTGAAAGAAGTGAAGGATTTCTCGCTCGATAAGTCATCCTGGGCCTACTTCCTCTACGAATATGCCGGTATTCCAGGCACTCTGCTGTGTGGCTGGATGTCGGATCGTGTCTTCCGCGGTAACCGTGGTGCAACCGGCGTCTTCTTTATGACATTAGTGACTATTGCCACCATCGTTTACTGGCAGAACCCTATCGGTAATCCGAATGTTGATATGGCTTGTATGATAGTCATCGGCTTTCTGATCTACGGTCCGGTGATGCTGATTGGCCTGCATGCCCTTGAACTCGCACCGAAAAAAGCAGCAGGTACAGCAGCAGGCTTTACCGGATTATTCGGTTACCTGGGCGGCTCTGTTGCGGCCAGTGCTATTGTCGGTTATACCGTTGACTACTTTGGCTGGAATGGCGGGTTTATGGTAATGGTCGGGGGTTGTGTACTGGCTATTATCTTGCTGTTTATCGTAATGATGAGCGAAAAGCGCCACCATGAAATGATGCAGAAACGTAATGGTGATGAGGCTCATTAAGTAACAAAGGTAGTGATAAACCGCATGACAGCGACCTGTATCAATAACGGGTCGCTGTCAGAAATGGCATAGCTAGTATTGTTTATCGGCTAAGGCGATAGGTATAAGCATATTCAAGGCCCAGTGCGAAATCCCAGGGAACATGTTTGATAAACAGATACTCGCCCTCGACTGAGAAAGGAACCTCAACGGTTTTACCCTGGCACAATAAAGTACAGTTCTGAGGTGTTTCTCCCTGAACTAACTTTATTTTAATCGCACCCACCGGCCAGGACTGGCTAATCACATAGTCATTATTACCGACCTGGGTTAGCGCAACCTGCTCATCATCGCAGGCCAGCCGGGTACAGATTTCACTGTTATAAATAGCTTCGCCGTTAATTTCCATCCAGCGGCCAATATCGCGCAGTCGTTCTTGTTGCAAGGTCGGAATCCTACCGTCAGCGGTAGGGCCGACATTGAGCAGGAAATTGCCTCCTTTAGAAACGATACCAATTAACTGATTTACCAGCTCCTGGGAGGTACAGTAGTCTTCCAGCTGCTCCGCGCGGTTAAAGCCATACGACTTGCCGATACCGCGACTCTCTTCCCAGGCATGATGTTTACCGAAGCCCTCTTTATCGTTGTATTCGGTACTGTAGTAGTCACCGTGATTACCCGGCATGCCTTTATAGAAGCGATCGTTGACCACAACTTCGTCTTTATTACTCGCTTCATTATATAGCCAGGAAAGTAGCTCTTTAGTCTGGCTGAATTCCTCGCTGAGATCCCATTCTCCGCCATCAGAGAAAATCAGTGACGGCTGATAGTTTTGCACCAGCTCTTTAAGCTGTGGGATCAGAATTTCGTCAGGATAATCTTTTTCCGGAATACCGAATTTTTCCCGATCACGCTCAGGTACAAAATAACCGCCTTCTGCACGGTGGGTCCAGTTGGTTTCCCAGTCAATGATGGAGTAATAAATCCCCATTTTCAGGCCGTTATCACGTACTGCCTGCGTAATATCGCCGAGCAAATCACGTTTCGGGCCGGTATCACCGCTGTTCCAGTTTTGTTTATGCTTATTCCTGGTTGGCCACAAACAGAAGCCATCGTGGTGTTTCGTCGTTAGTACGACATATTTTGCACCTGAGGCTTTAAATAATTCAGCCCATGCCTCCGGCTGGAATAGTTCGGCCTTAAACTGTGGCGCAAAGTCACGATAGAGGAAATCTTTCCCGTAGTGTTGTTCATGAAAACCCGCATCATTATTACGATAGTTGCCATAAACGCTGGCGTAATACCATTCGGCGTAGGAGCCAAATAACGTATTATCGACGGTACGCCATGCCGGAACAGAAAAGACGCCCCAGTGGATAAATATGCCGAACTTAGCCTCGTTAAACCAGGCTGGCATTTCACGGCTGTCGAGACTTGCCCAGTCAGGCTGATAGGTTTTATTACTCATGAATCAATTCCTTTTTTTCTACAACTACAGTGTCAGTATCAGTATCGGGATCGGTTTTGGCAATGCAGATGCCGGTAACGGCATAGAAAGCGGCAATGATCAGCCCGGCGTAACATTGTACCGCCCATAAGGCATAATCCAGAGTTGGAACACCCAGGGTGCCGGCCATAAACACGCCTGCTGCGGTCCAGGGAATTAAGGGTTCAATAACGGTTGCCGCATCTTCAACGGTACGGGAAATATTTTTACGATGCAGTCCGTTATTCTCAAAGGCTTTACGGAATAACTCAGAAGGCAGTAAACAGGCAATATTGTTATTACCGGTTGCTGCGATTAAGGCAAGACAAGCAGCGATAGTTGAAAAAATAAGACCCGCAGCGCTTTTTACCACTTTGGTAAAGTTATTAATAATGATATCCAGTGCCTGGGTCAGGGTCAGCGGGCCGGCAAAAGAGAAGGCGCAAAGGATAACCAGAATTAATGGCATCATGGAAACGACGCCACCGCGTTGTAACAAGTTGCGGATACTCTCAGGGATAGCTTCAGGATGATCGGTGAGATTGCCGGCATTAAACCCTGATACCCAAGTATTGAGGTTCTCAATAATACCGATACCCTGGGTAAAGTAGGAAATAGCGATAGAGATACCGGTTGTGAATAACAGAACAGGGATCACCGGTTTTTTCATCAAAGCGCCAATAAGCACGATAAAAATCGGTACCGCCAGTATCCAGTGCGTGTTATAGAGAAGATGTATCTGATCGACAGTCTGCTGAGCAGAATCAGCACTGATCGCGGTTTCTTGCGTATATAAACCAATCACCAGGTAGATGATGACCGAGACAATATAGGCTGGGATCGTGGTTTTACATAAATGTTTAATATGCACATAGAGATCGAGATTATTGACGATAGCAGCAAAGTTAGAGGAACCGCTTAACGGCGAGATCTTATCTCCGAAGTAAGCACCACCGACGACTGCACCTGCAACAGCAGCTACGTTGGCATCTAAACCGTGGGCAACTCCCATAAAGGCGACGCCAATAGTGCCGGCGGAACCCCAGGACGTCCCGGTACAGGTTGCGACAATACTGGTGACGATAAAGGCAATCATCACGATATACTGAGGGTTAATAATTTTTAAACCCAGCGTAATTAAATAAGGAATAGTTCCTGAACTCATCCAGACACCAATAAGCCCGCCGACACACATTACAATCATCAATGAAGGTAATGCCTGCGAGAACTTCTGTACAATCTCATCGATGATATTCTGGAAGCTGTATCCTAACCACATTGCGACAAACGAGATAATGATTGCCGTAAGAATCAGTAACGCTTCTAGTTGTATATTCAGCAAGGTATAGCCGAAGATAATAAAAGAGAGTGAGAGCCCTAATAATAAAAAAGAACTGGCTAAACTGAGCTGTTTAGAACCGGGTCTTTTTAGCGGCTCTTGGATTGTAGACATAGAAAACCTCGCTATATTTATAATATTGTTGCGATAGCACACGAGTATGCGGACTCGTTATTTTTTTACATTATTATTTGAGAAAAAATCAGGCAAATATCACCTGTTCATATATATGACCTCGTAGCGTTTTTTAATTAAATATTATTGGTCGTGTAACGAGAATATCTGTTCCATCCTGACCCACTTTTCCCCTTCAGGTGTCCAGGGGGTCGGGCGCTGGAATTTCCACATTAAGGTTTCCCAGCGCTGGATCACCGGGTTAATTTGTGATTGCTGAGCAAAATGTTGCTCATCAAAGGTTTCGTCAACTTCCATCACCATTACCAGACGCGTACCTAGCCGATAAATTTCCATCCCCGTGACGCCGTGCTTGCAGATATGTGTCGCGACTTCAGGCCAGATTTTTTGATGAAGCTGACAGTATTCAGCGATTTTTTCTTCTGAATCGGCCAAATCAAGCGCCAGACAGAATCGTTCCATTTTCTTAATCATGATGTCGCCCTATCAAGATGCAGATATCCACCGTCGACGCTTAACCACTCGCCCGTGGTATGAGAAGTCCGGGATGAAAGTAAAAAGACCACGGTGTTAGCAATTTCCTGCGGAGTCGTCATGCGATTACCTAACGGCACGCGCTGGTTGATTTTCTCCAGTTCGACATCAGGGTCAGGGAAGGAGGTTATCCACTGTTTATACTGCGGGGTCATCACCTCTGCAGGCACCACGGCATTAACCCGCACGCCGCTGTGACGTAATGACAATGCCCATTCCCGAGTCAGCGATAAAATCGCGCCTTTTGCCGCACAGTAACCGCTGGTACCACCCTGGCCACTGAGTGCCGTTTTTGAGGCAATATTGACCACCGCGCCCCGGCTGATTTCCAGTGCTGACTGGCAGCAGTGCATCATTTGATAATAATGAAATAAGTTTTTTTCCAGCGACTGGATAAACGCGGTTCTGCCCGCTTCGATTCCCACTCCATCATTGATGCCTGCGTTATTAACTAATCCATCAATGCGACCAAAACGTTCTAGCACGTTTTGTACCGCGCCTGCACATTGTTGTTCATTGCATAAATCAGCAATCAATACCGTGCTTTCCGGTTGCTGCTGATTTAAGGCTGCCAGCCAGGCTTCATCGGGGGAGGTGTTAGTGATCATCACCGGAATGGCGCCTTCTTCAGCTAACAGCTGAGAAATGGCCGCACCGATACCTGAGCCACCTCCCGTGACAATCACGACTTTATTTTTTAAATACAGATCCATTTTATCCTCGCTCCAGACCATAAATTCGGGCTGCAGTTGTTCCCCAGATTGCGTCCTGCTCAGTGGGCGATAAGCGTTGTATCTCTTGATGTATCAGCTGACAGGTTTCATCATATTCAGCCGCTAACAAACAGACCGGCCAGTCCGATCCAAACATCAAACGAGAAGGGCCGAAGCGTGTCAGTGCTTCTTCGATAAAAGGACGTAGTAGCTCATGATTTCCCCGCTCGGCGGGATTTTCGGTGACCAATCCGGAAAGCTTACAGACCACATGGGGGAGGGCTGCCAAAGGCGCTATTTGTTTACCCCACTCAACAGCACCACGGGAAATATCGGGTTTACCGAGATGATCCAGTACCAACCAGTGATTATCATGCTGACCCGCAAAGCGAGCCGTGGCTGCGAGAGAGCGCCAGGTCACCAGTATCTCCCAGATATACTCCTGCTGTTGTAAGCGTTTTATTCCTTGAGTAACCGCTGGCTGGTATAGCCAGCCAGCCGGATCGGCTTCATCCTGAACTTGATGGCGAAACCCTTTTAGTAAGGGATGCTTGAGCATTTCAAGATGATGGTTTAAATCTGGCGACTGAATATCGACCCAGCCAACGACGGCATTGACGCCATCACCTTCTTCCGCCCACCTTAATAGCTGTTGGGTTTCCACCATGCTGTGACAGGCCTGAACACTGATTGAACCCTCGAATTGTTGCCCAGCCAGCAACGGTTGCAACGTCCCAGGCAGAAAATCCTGTTTAAGACGACCCAGTTGCTCAGTTATCCAAGGATACTGTAGCGGGTTATAGCGCCAATAGTGCTGATGGGCATCAATACGCATTTTTATGCTTCCTTCACCGAATAACGATATTTTTCACGCGACTCAGGATACATTTCGATGGAGAAGCCCGGCGCACTCGGTGGCATATAGGCCGCGCCACGAATTTCGCAAGGATGCAGGAAGTGTTCATGTAAATGGTCAACAAATTCAATCACGCGACCTTCATGGGTTCCGGCAATGGCGACAAAATCAATCATCGACAGATGCTGAACATACTCGCAGAGCCCAACGCCACCCGCATGCGGGCAGACCGGCAACTGGTATTTTGCTGCCATCAGCAATACCGCCAGGACTTCATTGACCCCACCCAGACGGCAGGCATCGATTTGCACTACATCGATAGCACCACGCATGATAAATTGCTTGAACAGAATTCGGTTCTGGCACATTTCACCGGTCGCGACTTTAACCGGCTCTACGCCTTCGCGAATTTTGCGGTGCCCTTCGATATCATCCGGGCTGGTGGGTTCTTCAATAAACCAGGGTTTAGCAAATGCCAGCTGTTTCACCCAGTCGATGGCTTCGCTCACTTCCCAGACCTGGTTGGCATCAATCATTAAATGGCGATCCGGGCCTAAAACTTCACGGGCGACCGTTACGCGGCGGATATCATCCTCCAGGTCACGACCCACTTTCAGTTTGATATGCGAGAAGCCTGCATCCACCGCTTCCTGACACAGACGACGTAATTTTGCATCGTCATAGCCCAGCCAGCCAGCAGAGGTGGTGTAGCAAGGGAAACCTTCTTCCTGTAATTGTTGTATCCTCTGTGCTTTACCTGCCTGACGTTGGGTCAGCAGCTCAAGTGCCTCTTCCGGGGTAATACAGTCAGTCAGATAGCGGAAATCGATACAACGCACCAGTTCTTCGGGTGACATATCGGCGACTAATCGCCACAGGGGTTTTCCTTCCGATTTGGCCCATAAGTCCCAGACGGCATTGACTACTGCACCGGTCGCCAGATGAATCGCACCTTTATCCGGGCCAATCCAGCGTAGCTGACTATCTCCGGTGATATCACACCAGAATTTCCCCATATCAGCGGCAATATCAGCCAGTTTACGGCCGATAACCAGAGGTTCGAGGGCGCGGATAGCGGCGCAGCAAATTTCATTTCCACGGCCAATGGTGAAAGTCAGCCCGTGACCATTCAGTGCCGGGTTATCGGTTTCGATAATCACATAAGCGGCGGAATAGTCCGGATCCGGATTCATCGCATCAGAACCATCAAGGTGCTGAGAGGTCGGGAAACGAATATCTTCCACGCGCAAAGCGGTTAAAGTGGTCATTATGCGGTCCCTACCGTGGTTTGACGTTGCTCTCCAAGACCTTCAATACCGAGGCTCATGACTTGTCCTTCACGTAGATAAACAGGCGGTTTTTGTCCCATTCCCACGCCTGGAGGCGTTCCGGTTGAAATAACATCTCCCGGTTGCAGGCTCATAAACTGACTCAGGTAACTAATAATTTGGGCGACGGTAAAAATCATCGTCCGGGTATTACCGTTTTGATAGCGTTTACCGTCGACTTCCAGCCATAAATCCAGCTGCTGCGGATCGGCGATTTCATCGGCGGTCACCAGCCATGGCCCCAGAGGTCCGAAAGTATCGCAGCCTTTCCCTTTATCCCAGGTGCCGCCACGTTCAATCTGGTATTCACGCTCTGAAACATCATTGATCACGCAATATCCGGCAACATGAGACAGGGCATCTTCTTCGGAGATATAGCTGCCACCTTGGCCGATAACCACACCCAATTCGACTTCCCAGTCCGTTTTTATCGAGCCACGAGGAATACGGACATCATCGTTTGGCCCAACCACGGCGCTGGTCCATTTACTGAAAATTATCGGTTCAGCGGGAATATCTGCGCCGGTTTCTGCCGCATGGTCGGCATAGTTAAGGCCGATACAGATAAATTTACCAATCTGCCCGACACAGGCTCCGATGCGTGGATTACCGGTGATTTCAGGCAGCTCGCTGACCGGAAGTTGGCGTAATTTATTCAGCGTTTCAGGAAGCAAAGCCTCGCCTGCAATATCAGAAATATGCTGAGATAAATCACGTAAAACACCTTGCTTATCCAGCAGCGCCGGACGTTCCTGGCCAGGCGTACCTACACGTACTAATTTCATGTCCTACTCCTTAATTAATTACTCCAGCCGCCATCGATAATCTGTACCGTGCCGGTTGTATAAGAACTGACGTCTGAAGCCAGATAAGCGGCTAACGCGGCTATCTCTTCAACGTTGCCAATACGCCCAATCGGCTGACGGGCGACAAAAGCGGCATAAACCTCTGCTTCGCTGCGTCCTTCCGCTTCTGCCTGGGTCGCAATACGCTGACGCAATGAAGGAGAGTCCACAGTTCCCGGGCAAATCGCATTACAACGAATACCCTCCCCGATATAGTCCGCGGCAACAGAGCGAGTCAGTCCAATAACGGCGGCCTTTGTCGTACTGTAAGCAAAGCGGTTGGCAACGCCTTTCACGCTCGATGCGACAGAGGACATATTGATAATTGAGCCGTTTTTCTTTGCTATCATCGCTGGTAAAAATGCCTGAATCATATGGAACATCGCAGTGACATTAAGATCTAACGCAAACTGCCAGTCCTTATCACTGCATTCCAGTAGTCCACCGCTATGGACCACGCCTGCACAGTTAAACAGCACATCCAGAGTGCCGATTTCTGCTACTGCCGCAGCAATCGCCTGCTTATCGGTAACATCCAGAATGAACGGGGTAATACCCGGTAAATTCTGTAATGCAGAAACATTGATATCACTGGCAATAACTTCTGCACCTTGGGCAGCAAAATATCGGGCGCTGGCAAGGCCAATTCCCTGTCCTGCAGCAGTGATAAGAACGCGTTTACCTTGTAAATTCATTACAGCCCCTATGGTTCAATGATCTAATGGTCAGGCCAATTTACGTGTGCATTGCCCATAAAACGGGTATAGGGTTACACTACAAACTTAGCTATCTGGGATGATGTTTTATTAACATTCGAATAACATTGAAAGCATCATGACGTTTTTTTGTGCGCGACATCACTGAATAAAAAAAAGGTTAAAATGAAATGCCGATAAAAAAAGTTGAAACCTCCAGACTTTACAGGCAGATAGCCGATCAACTTATAAAATTGATTGATAACAATGAATTTCCACCTGGCAGCCGCCTGCCGTCAGAGCGCGATCTGGCTGAACAGCTGCAAGTGAGTCGTGCTTCCGTTCGTGAGGCGATTATCGCTCTCGAGGTCATTGGCCTGGTTGATGTCAAAGTCGGCAACGGTGTTACCGTTAAAGCCCGCCCGAGTAATCATGAGCCCGTCATGCAGCAGGCGGGGCGTAATCAGTGGCTGGACTCAGATACCGATTTACCGATTAAGCTCGATCTCTCAACCGAATTGCCCCCGTTTTCTTTGCTGCAAGCTCGCCGTCTGATTGAGCCCGAAGCGGCTGCTCTTGCGGCATTGCATGCCAGCGATCAGGAATTGCTGACAATCCGCGAGGCCTATCTGCAAAATTGTGAAGATAACCGGGCCGGGTCGCGTGACCACCCTGGTGACCGCCTGTTTCATATTCGTATCGCTCAGTCCTGCGGTAATCCTGCCTATGGTTTTATGATGGGTTACCTGCTTGGTCACCGGTACGGCAGTATGTTCAGAACACTACAAGCCCACTATACTCCCGACGATATGCCCGATACCTCAGAGGCAGAACATCTCGCGATTTTACGGGCATTGGAAAAACGAGACTCAAAAGCAGCCCGCCTGGCAATGAAAGCGCATATCGACCGCGTTATTGCTATTTTTGGTCGTACCGATACTGATGAGTAATTATCTGGCCGGGATTGAGTCAGTTCCCGGCTACATTTTTCTCAGGATATCAATTGAGCTGCTATTTCATCGGTGACCACTCTGCCACGCGATACCGGGTAATACACCATAGATTATTCTTATGATTCAGATGCAATATTTCTATCGCAAATCTTATAGTACGGCCCATCACAAAGGCATAAACTGTGCCGCGGAAAATATTCCGAACTCGCTAGTATCTTCAATTTTTCAGGAATCCCTACATGTCTGGCATGTTAACTTTTCTTCGTGTGTGTCTGCTGGCGCTGGTGGCGTTTATGCCTCAGTGGACTATGGCGAGTGATAGCGATCCGCAAAATGGCGATGTGCCAGTCAAGATCAATGCTGCTGTCGAACTGCCTAAGATGCAGAAAGTGCTCGATAAGATTAAACAGCAGGTTTCGGGTGAAACCAATGATGCCCGACTAAAAGCGCTTAATGACTTGGCGCTTGAACTATCCAGTGATGCCGATCGTTTGACTCAGGCCCTGATCCCCTCAAGTACACAGCTCCAGGCTCAACTGCAGGTACTTGGCCCGGTTCCGGCCGCGGACAGCGGAGTAAAAGAACTCGCTGAGGTCACCAGTAAGCGCAGCAAGCTGGAAAGCCAGAAGACTAAAACGGACGAACAGATTAAGCAGGCGGAGGCTATCAAATCCGGGGCGATGAATCTTTCTGCCCAGATTGTTAACTTGCGCCGCGATGCGGTGAAAACCCAGCTGGCGCTTAATGCTGGCAGTATCTTTAGTCCGCGTTTTTGGTCTCCGCTGACCAATACGCAGAGCGATGACAGCGACAAAATTAGCGAGTTCTTTGATGAGCTGACCTCAGCTGTCACACTTTCCTTCACGCCAGACTGGATATTTGGCACGATAAGCTGGATTTTTGCGGCCGGTCTGGTTGCCACCCTGGGCCGACGCTACCTTGAGGAATTTCTTGCCTGGGTAGGTATCCACCACTTACCAGAGGGGCGATTACGTCGCAGTTTCCTCGCTGCCGCGACCGCACTGACTACGCTTGCAGCCGTGGTACTGGCATTTAATTTCCTCGATCTGGCATTTACCCGCAATGATGGGGTTGTTGATAGTGTCCGGGTCTTCGCTGATAAGCTGGTCGGATTAAGTATTTTTTGTGGTCTGATTGCCGGTCTTGGGCGCGCTTTTCTGTCCACACGCCGGCCTTCCTGGCGTTTGCCGCAAATCTCAGACCAGGTTGCACTGGCATTAAAGCCGTTTCCTCCTCTGACTGCCACGCTGGTGTTTATCTTCCAGGCGATTGAAAGTTTTATCAGCAGTGCAAATACCAGTGTCTCTACCACGATTTTTGCTAACGGTATGACTGCATTACTGATTGGGGCCACTGCACTGTCTATTAGCATGCGTACCAATCTGGTTCGTCGCCGTATGATTCAGGAGGGTATTCAGCCAGAAGCCAGATCGACGCTGGTTGGCTTGATTCAGATGGCGCTGACGTTGATTGGCTTTGCCATCATGCTGGCACTGGTGATTGGCTATATTACCCTCGCGCGTTTCCTTGCCTATGAGCTTATCTGGATGGGAATCGTCTTTGGCTTATTCTATATATTCAGTCAGTTGATCTCCGATGGTTGTGAAAGTTTGTTCTCGACCAATAATGCGTCCGGCAAGCGGATGCAGGCTTCCCTGAATATTAACGAGCGTCATCTTGGACAAGTTGCGGTACTGCTGAGTGCGATAGGAAAAACAGTCCTATTGCTGGCTGCTGTAATGGCACTACTGAACGGAACCCTGGGCAGTGCCACCCCTATTGAACTGGTGCAGAAGTCGATTGAGTTCTGGGGCGGTCAGGGGCTGGAGTCGATGAATATTGTCCCGGCACACGTCGTTAATGCTTTGCTTTGTCTGATAATAGGAAGCTGGGTGCTTCGTTCGGTGAAGCGCTGGCTGGAAAACGACTTTCTGCCAAAAACGACCATGGACAGGGGGATGCGGGTTTCGCTGATAACTTTGTTTAGCAATATTAGTTTTGTATTGTTAATCCTGATGACGTTGTCGATTATGGGTCTGCAATGGAACAAGCTGGCCTGGATTGTGAGTGCCCTGTCGGTAGGTATTGGTTTTGGCCTGCAGGAAATTGTGAAAAACTTTATCTCTGGCCTGATCCTGCTGACTGAGCGCCCGGTAAAAGTGGGTGATCTGGTGAGTATCAGCGGGATAGAAGGGGATATCCGTCGGATTAACGTGCGAGCCACGGAGATCCAGCTTAGCGATAAGTCCACGGTTATCGTGCCTAACTCGCAGTTTATTTCACAGAACGTACGCAACGTCACTATGGGTAATGCGCATGGCGTGGCGACTATTACTCTGACATTCCCATTGGATATTGACCCGGTACATGTGCGTCAGCTGTTGCTGGATGTATACAATGATAATGAGCGTATTTTAGAGACCCCGGAGCCGTCGGTATCTTTTAAGGATTTGACCTCGACCGGTATTATCATGTCGGTTACAGGCCAGGTGGCAAGTCCCCGGCAGGTTAGTGGTGCAAAAAGCGATCTGCTGTTTGATATTCTTACTCGTCTGCGTAAAGAAGGCGTGATGCTCTCTTCGCCGCAAACTATGGTGATTGAACGTAAAACAGGGAAAACCGAGCTGCGGGAAGCATCAGAGTAGCCGTACAGGGGCCGCTACCATTGCGTAGCGGCCTGACCTGTTTCAGAATCGCCAGGTCACGCCAATCACCGGGCCACTAAGCAGGGTGTTATACACATGTCCGTTATGATCATAATCCACCTTCAGTGCCTTATAACCCGCTGATACAGAAAGCGTATCAGTGAATGTATAAGTTGCGCTGGCAAGTATCGACCCAGTGAAATGAGATCCCGCGCCAAACCCGCCTATATCTGCCTCAGACTGAAGAGACCAGTTATCGGTCAGTGGAACGAAAATTCGCGTTCCTATTAACGGGTCAATCCATCCGAAGTCTTCACTATAAGACGCAGAGTGACTCCCTATCGATATATGGCTGGTGGTAACGCTAATGCTATTCGATATATGCCAGAATCGCATCCCTGTGAGCATATCGAGAGTAAACTCTGGCGTATCCAGTACTCGATATCCTCCGAGTAGCGTTGCCATAAACTGTGTTGAATCGACCCTACCCTCTGCACTGGCACCCGCCGGGATAGTGACACCCAGGCCTGGTATCTGGAATGCAGACAGTGGGCCACTTGCCCGTGCATCACGCGTATCGACATACATCAGATTGCCGGAGAGCACAAAACGCTGGTGGCGTGCCCAAAGATTCAGAAACCCACCCACTCTGAGGTGTTCCATCACATCAGAAAACGATTTATCCACGTCCAGGGTTGATCCCCGCTGGAATGGCGAAATTTTTCCGCTCAGGCTGGCTGCCCACAGAAAGGGGGTAACCTGTAAGGCCCAGTCTGATTTTTTATCCTCAAGGGTACTGATTTTCTGTGATTGAGCGAGGACAGGCAACGCCTGAATACCGTAAAGGGACAGCGCGATGAGAAGCGGCAATCGGTACAAAGTATCGTTCCTTTTCTGCTATACAGGGATATAGGTAAGAAGGATATTTATTCATCATAATAAGAATAAATATTAAATAGGATCTGATGATAAGTCAGAGTCTGATTAATACAACCGAATTTATCTACCCAGTATTTTTTTTAATTAATATAATTGATGAAGTTAAACCCACGAAATCAAAATGAGATAAGAGCTATGATCTTGAAAAAAAATTCATTTCTCTCTACCTGTAGTGTCGCACTTCTGTGTGCCGGAATGCTGATGCCAACGGTCGAAGCCTGTACACGACTGGTATATCTCGGTGCCAATGAGCAAGTGATTACCGCCCGCTCGATGGACTGGAAGGTCGATGTGGGTACCAACCTCTGGGTATTTCCGCGTGGAATGGAGAGAAGCGGAGAGGCCGGTAAAAACTCGGCTACCTGGAAATCAAAATACGGCAGCGTTATCGCCTCCGGTTATGATATCTCCACCACTGATGGTATGAATGAAGCCGGACTGGTCGCTAATGTGCTGTGGCTGGTCGAGTCGTCCTATCCTGAGCAGGATGCTAAAAAACCGGGTCTGACGATTGCGGCATGGGCGCAATACGTGCTGGATAATTTCGCTACGGTACAGGAAGCCGTTGATGTACTGAAAAAAGAACCCTTCAGCATCGTCACCGATAATGTGCCTGGAGAAGAGCGTCTGGCTACCTTGCATCTCTCGCTGTCAGATGCCAGTGGTGATAGCGCCATCATCGAGTATATCGACGGTAAGCAGGTGATCCACCATAGCCGTACCTATCAGGTGATGACCAACTCACCGACGTTTGAGAAACAACTGGTTATTGATGAGTACTGGAAACAGATTGGCGGCACCGTAATGCTGCCTGGGAGTAACAATGCGACTGACCGCTTTGCTCGCGCGGCCTTCTATGTCAACGCTATTCCTAAATCAGAAAATCTGGTTGAAGCGATTGCCAGTACTTTCAGCGTAATTCGTAATGTATCGGTTCCCTATGGTATTTCAACCCCCGACCAACCGAATATCTCCTCCACACGCTGGCGGACGGTATCTGACCAGAAAAACCGGGTTTACTTCTTCGAGTCAGCTCTGACGCCGAATGTTTTCTGGACCGATCTGAAAACCCTCGATTTCTCAGAGAAAACCGGAAAAGTAATGAAGCTGGACCTAGGTCCTAATCAGACCCATGTTTATGCAGGGAACGCCAACGAACACTATAAAGAGGCAAAACCGTTTAAATTCCTTGGTGTTTAAGACCCTAATATCTGATTTACCGGCCTGCTATATGTAGGCTGGTAACCTGTTTATTTCTATATCATTTATTTGGTTTTTTGTAATGAGTCAGCGCAGCTGGCGATAGCTTAGCCCCTCATCTTACCAGTAGAACACACTGGTTTTGTGCACAATTTCCTCTTCTATATTCTCTCTGTTTCTCAGTCTAAAGTGATCACGTTAACAATCTGGAGTAAATGTCCGGTTATTGTTTGTGTTTGTGTCAAGATTATTAAATGTAAGGCGTTTCATGGGTACAAGACGTAACACTCCCTACTACTGACACGGATAATAATTATGAATAATTCAGGAAGGTACCTTATGTGGGCGCTACTCTCCGTTATCGGAGCGTTCGCCTTGGGTTATATTGCGCTAAATCGGGGAGAACAGATCAACGCCCTGTGGATCGTCGTGGCTTCAGTGTGCGTTTATCTAATCGCCTATCGCTTTTATGGACGATATATCGCGAAAAATGTCTTACAGGTCGATCCCACCAGGATGACACCTGCGATCAAACATAATGACGGACTCGATTATGTCCCGACGGATAAAAAAGTCCTTTTTGGTCACCACTTTGCGGCGATTGCCGGTGCAGGGCCTTTAGTCGGACCGGTATTAGCGGCTCAGATGGGCTATTTGCCCGGCATGATCTGGCTCCTGGCGGGTGTAGTTCTGGCCGGAGCGGTGCAAGACTTTATGGTACTGTTCGTCTCAACCCGCCGGGATGGGCGTTCGCTGGGTGAACTGGTACGTGAAGAGATGGGCCCTACTGCCGGGGTACTGGCGCTAATCGCGACCTTTATGATTATGGTTATCATCCTCGCGGTACTGGCAATGATTGTGGTGAAAGCCCTGGCTCATAGCCCGTGGGGCACCTATACCGTGGCATTTACCATCCCGCTGGCGCTATTTATGGGGATTTATATTCGCTATCTGCGCCCCGGACGCATCGGTGAGGTTTCGATTATTGGTCTGGTATTGCTGGTGTTTGCCATTATATCAGGCGGTTGGGTTGCCGAGAGTGAAACCTGGGCACCGTGGTTTGACTATACGGGTGTGCAGCTAACCTGGATGCTGGTGGGCTATGGTTTTGTGGCCTCTGTACTGCCGGTATGGCTGCTGTTAGCGCCGCGTGACTATCTGTCAACTTTCCTGAAAATTGGCACCATTGTCGGACTGGCTATCGGCATTCTGATTATGCGTCCAACGCTGAGTATGCCAGCCCTGACTAAATTTATTGATGGCAGCGGTCCGGTGTGGGCAGGCGATCTGTTCCCATTCTTGTTTATTACTATCGCCTGTGGCGCGGTTTCAGGTTTCCATGCTCTGATTTCATCGGGCACTACACCTAAAATGCTCGCCAGTGAAGGCCAGGCCTGTTTTATCGGCTATGGCGGTATGCTGATGGAATCCTTTGTCGCCATTATGGCATTGGTCGCCGCCTGTATCATCGATCCGGGCGTCTACTTCGCCATGAACAGCCCGATGGCAGTTCTGGCCCCTGCGGGAACGGTTGATGTGGTCGCATCCGCCGCACAAGTGGTGAGTTCCTGGGGCTTTACGGTTACACCTGATTTACTGCATCAGATAGCGAATGAAGTGGGTGAGCAGTCTATTATTTCCCGTGCGGGTGGGGCACCTACGCTTGCGGTAGGTATGGCTTATATCCTTCATGGCGCACTGGGTGGCCTGATGGATGTGGCATTCTGGTATCACTTCGCTATTCTCTTTGAAGCATTGTTTATCCTGACCGCTGTGGATGCAGGAACCCGTGCTGCACGCTTTATGCTGCAAGACTTGCTGGGCGTGGTGAGCCCTGGGCTAAAACGTACCGATTCGCTGCCTGCTAACCTGCTAGCCACCGCGCTTTGTGTGCTGGCCTGGGGATATTTCCTGCATCAAGGGGTGGTTGACCCACTAGGTGGTATCAATACGCTCTGGCCGCTGTTCGGTATTGCTAACCAAATGCTGGCCGGAATGGCGCTGATGCTCTGTGCAGTAGTGCTGTTCAAAATGAAACGTCAGCGCTACGCATGGGTGGCTCTGGTGCCAACCGCATGGTTACTGATTTGTACTCTTACCGCGGGCTGGCAGAAATCATTCAGCCCGGATACCAAACTCGGCTTCCTGGCGATTGCTAATAAATTCCAGGCGATGATTGATAGTGGTAACATTCCTCCACAATATACCGAGTCACAGCTTGCGCAGCTGGTGTTCAACAACCGTCTGGATGCGGGTCTGACTATCTTCTTTATGGTCGTGGTGGTGGTGCTGGCTATCTTCTCTATTAAAACAGCCATGGCAGCCTTGAAAACAGACAAACCAACGTCAAAAGAAACACCGTACGAACCGATGCCGGCAGATGCAGCCTATCTGAGTGGCTCAACAAAACGCACACATTGATGTAAGATGTCACCCGGCCTGGCACGTTCAGGTCGGGTTTACTGAAAAAGGACAAAAATAATGTTTGATACACTCTCTAAAGCAGGCAGATACCTCGGCCATGCAGCAAAAATGATGGTCGGCGTGCCGGATTATGACAATTATGTGGAACATACCCGCATTAATCACCCGGACCAAACGCCTATGACCTATGAAGAGTTTTTCCGCGACAGGCAAGATGCGAGATATGGCGGAAAGGGCGGAGCCAAGTGCTGCTGATTGTCAGGACGGGTATATTTCGATGATATTGAAGGACGTGATGCCAGGGGGGCTAAGATGTATTCTCAATACATTATCGCTAGCTCACTTGCAGAGCGCTTAATTCTTTTTAAGTTTCTTTTTCTTCCATCTTAACGCTAACCATTCAAATTCTTGATACGTTGTCCCGGAGTTTATTTTGTCTCGTATCGCTTTGATGAGAGGCTCCGAAGTCTCCCAAGTATCAATAACTTTTTTCATTTAACCTCCTTTATACAGTGATATGCACCATAGGGTATTTTTCTCTAAATATTTTAATAGAACTTTAATGGCCTTGTTGGTCATCGTAGTCAATACCGCAGCGCGGTGTAAAGTGAAGCGGAATATATAAGATATGCCCGGGTTCTACACCTCAGCATCAACTTCTCACCGTAGTGGTACAGTAAAATTCATCTATCTATTCGCTTTCTGACAGCGCAATACATGGCCGGAAAACAGTCGGGCAATTGCGTTTTATCTGATGGTTTTTGATACAGATTATTACTATACTTTTATGTGCCAATTTTTGAATGCTTTTCATGAAAAATAATAACAATATCATAAAGTTAATTTTTTATTAAAAATGACTTCGGTTACGGGCTCTATGGTTTAGGGATACTGCTACAGATGGATTTACTCAGATTCTTGCTTCGTTTGCCTTTTACCTTGATAAAAGGCCTTTTTTGCCTGCTGGCTTTTATTTTCAGTCTGCTCGGGCGCATCATTAAACCTGTTGTCGGTAATATCGACTGGCAGCCTCCTGTCTGGTGGCCAGCCGTGTCCGGCTGGCTGAAACGCGGCTTTAAACGCATGGAATCTGGGGTTGATAAACATCCGAAAGCAATCTTCCTGGCGATTCTGGGGTTGATTGGCGTGGCAGTTGCGGGGGTTTATGGCTGGCACTGGTGGCTAAATCGCCCGCAGCCGATTGAACCGGCACCGATGGTGTATCAGAAAACCAGTGTGCGGATCAATGGTCCGGAAACACGCAATTATAGGGCGCAAAACCCAGCGCCTCAGCAGGTTGTCTTTACTTTTAATCACTCTGTCGCGCCGATAACAGATATCGACAAAGTGGTAGAAAAGGGTATTTCGTTAAATCCCACTGTAGCAGGTGAATGGAAATGGGTGACTGGCGACAAGCTGGTGTTCACGCCAAAACAGCCCTTGCCGATGGGCACAACCTGGAGCGTTAATTTCTCGCCAAAAGTTTTACTTGCGCCGCAAATTCAATTGCCGAAGACAGACTATGAATTTACTGCGCCAGCCTTCGACTATCAGATAAACAATTCGGAGTATTATCAGGATCCGCAGGACTCCCAAAAACGTAGTGCAATCTTTAACGTCAAATTCGATGCTCCGGTGGATGTGAGCAGTTTTGAGAAAAATATCTCTCTAGGCCTGAGGGAAGGGAAGGCCAAAACAGAATCAAAACTGAAGTTCTCCGTGGTTTACGATCAGAAAAAACTTAATGCCTGGGTACATTCTGAACCGCTGAAATCACTCGATTACGGTGGTTCTGTGAATCTGACGATAGATAAGGGTGTGAAGGCATCGGTCGCGTCAAATGCCACTACCCAGGCGCGCAGTGCCAGCGTTTCTGTGCCGAATCTTTATAGTCTGAAAGTGAATAACATCAGTGCCCAGCTCGTTGATTCCGATGGTGCAAAAGGACAGCGCGTACTGGTTATTGATTTCAGCGATGCAGTAAAGGACAAAGATATTCGCCGGGCAGTAAAAGTTTGGTTGCTGCCACAGCACAATCCTAATGATTCAGAGGCTGCGACCGGTCCGGACGATTACGCTAACTGGAATGTCAACGCTATCGAGAATAACGTGCAGGCTCAATCCACGCCGCTCGAGATCCAGTTGAACGAAGGCGAGAGCGACTATCAGCCTCAATTTAGTTTCCAGTTTGATGCTCCCGCCCATCGCTCCATGCTGGTAGAGGTGAATAATGTACTGACCTCTTCCGGTGGCTATAAAATGCCGGAAAAAAACTACTTTATTGTTAGCGTTCCGGAGTATCCGAAGTCTTTGCAATTTATGTCACAGGGTTCGCTGCTGTCAGTGAAGGGTGACAAGCAAATTAGCGTAGCTGCGCGTAACGTGCCAGGAATGCGCCTGGACATCAAACGGGTGATCCCGAGCCAGCTGCAACATATCGTATCATTCAAAAGTCGCGAGTATTCATCGGTGGATTTTAATCGTCTTGGCGATGAGTATTTTACCGAACACTTCAAATATCAGACTGCGATAAATAATGATAACCCAGGAGAGGTTAACTACCAGGGCATAGATCTTTCCCGTTATCTCACGACCGATCCCAGTTCGCATCGTGGAGTATTCCTGCTGACACTCTCAGAGTGGGATCCGAAAAAGAGAGAAGATACCGCGCGTGATGATGAGGATCTTTCGTATCAGGAGGGGAGTGAAGAATTGGCGGTCGGTGATTCACGCTTTGTGGTGGTAACCGATCTGGGAATTATTGCCAAGCGTTCACAGGATAAAAACCGCGATGTATTTGTGCAGTCTATTCACGATGGCACACCGGTCAGCAACGCCAAAGTATCGGTTATTGGTAAAAATGGCGTTGCGTTACTGACGCAAACTACCGGTGACGACGGTCACGTACGTTTTCCGGCGCTGGATGTTTATACCAGTGAACGCACGCCTGTGATGTTCCTGGTTGAAAAAGAAGGCGATGTTTCGTTCCTGCCCGTCGACTACAGCAATGACAGATGGCTCGACTTCTCACGCTTTAATGTCGGTGGTGATGCTACGCCGAGTGACCCTCGTACATTAAGCAGCTACCTGTTCTCCGACAGGGGCGTCTATCGTCCGGGTGATACCTTCAATATTGGTCTGATTACCCGTGCTGCTAACTGGAGCCTGGGCTTAGCGGGTGTACCTGTTCGTGCTGAAATCCACGATCCGCGTGACAAACTGATGAGAACTGTTCCACTGACTCTTGGTTCTGCTGGTTTCAATGAGCTGAGTTATACCACGGATGAGAACTCACCTACCGGTGAGTGGAATATCTATCTGTACCTGGTTGGCAAAGATAATGAGTCTTCCGTATTGCTGGGGCATACCGCCGTCAATGTAAAAGAGTTCGAGCCGGATCAGCTAAAAGTAAAACTGCAGCTGACACCAGAACGTAAACAGGGATGGGTAAAACCTACGGAGCTACAGGCCAGTATTGATGTACAAAATCTGTTTGGTACACCAGCACAGGATCGCCGCGTAGCATCGAAACTGACGTTACGTCCGATGTATCCGAGTTTTGATGCGTTCCCGGACTATGCTTTTTACGAAAATCATCAGAACAGTGACGGGTTTGAAGCTGAGCTGGAAGACCGTACAACGGATGAGAAGGGTAGTGCGGATATTCCGTTGGACCTGAAAAATTATGCTGATGCCACCTACCAGCTGCAGCTGTTGTCAGAAGCCTTTGTGGCGGGCGGCGGACGTTCAGTCTCTGCGACTGCACGAGTATTGGTTTCACCTTATGATTTTCTGATTGGTATGAAACCGGATGGTGATGTGGGATACATCAATCGCGATGCGGTTCGTCATCTGAATATCATTGCTATTAACCCAATGCTGAAACAGATTGCCCTGCCAGACCTGAAAGTCGTATTGATCGAACAGAAATATATTTCTGTTCTGACTCAGCAGGATTCCGGGGTCTATAAATATCAGTCCAAGCTGAAGGAAGTTCAGCTATCAGAAGAACCGCTTTCGCTCTCTGAGCAGGGCAGTGACCTGGTGCTTGCAACGGATAAACCGGGCGATTTTGTGCTGGTAGTAGAAGACTCACAGGGCAAAGTGCTCAACCGTCTCTCTTATACCGTTGCGGGTAATGCTAACCTCAGCCGCTCGCTGGATCGCAACGCTGAACTGAAAATTAAGCTCAATAAGGCGGAATACCTGCCGGATGAAGAGATAGAGGTCGCCATCAATGCGCCTTATACCGGCAGCGGGCTTATCACTATCGAAAAAGACAAAGTGTATAGCTGGCAGTGGTTCTCGACAGATACCACCAGCACCGTCCAGAAAATCCGTCTGCCTGCTGACATGGAAGGTAACGGCTATATCAACGTCCAGTTTGTACGTAATGTGAACTCTGATGAAATCTTTATGAGTCCACTGAGTTATGGCGTGATGCCATTCAAGATCAGTACTAAAGCGCGCCAGAATGCCCTCGCTGTGAATGTCCCGGACGTGATTAAACCGGGCAATAATCTGACGATGACAGTTACCACAGAAGGACCACAGCAGGTCGCGCTGTTTGCTGTTGATGAAGGTATTTTGCAGGTTGCCCGTTATCGTTTAACCGATCCGCTCGACTATTTCTTCCGTAAACGCTCACTGGATGTGGACAGCTCGCAAATCCTCGATCTTATCCTGCCGGAGTTCAGCAAGTTGATGCAGCTGAGCGCAGCGCCAGGAGGTGACGGCGGCGAAGGGCTGGATCTGAATGTTAACCCGTTTAAACGCAAACGTGATAAACCCGTCGCTTACTGGTCCGGTATCACAGAAGTGAATGGCGAGAAGCAGTTTGACTATCCGGTGCCAGATTACTTCAACGGTAAAATCCGCGTTATGGCGATTTCCGTGACTCCGGAAAAAATCGGCAAAACGCAGACTTCGGTGACCGTGCGTGACAACTTCATCATGACGCCAAACGTACCTGCGATGGTGGCGCCTGGAGATGAGTTTGATATCAGCGTCGGAGTCAGCAATAACCTTGAAGGGCTGAACGGTAATAGTGTGGATATCAATCTGCATCTGACCGTACCTCCGTCACTGGAAGTGATAGGTAAAGCGGACCAAAGTCTGTCGCTGGCGGAAAAACGCGAAGGCGTGGTTAATTTCCGTCTGCGGGCGAATGCCGTGCTGGGTGATGCTCCACTGATTTTTGACGCCCGATACGGCGATAAAACCAGCCGTCGTACGATCAGTACATCAGTCCGCCCGGCCATGCCATACCGTACGCAATCGGTAATGGGGCGCATGAGCGGTAGTAGCCAGAATATTGATAATCTGCGCCAGATGTTTGATGCCTATTCAGTGCGTAATGCGGCGGTTTCTAACTCGCCTCTGGTGCTGACTAACGGGCTTTCTCAGTATCTGGAGGATTATCCTTATTATTGCTCTGAACAGATTGTCAGCCGTTCTATTCCACTGATCCTCACGGGCGCTCATCCGGAAATGAGCGGTTCGCAGAACCAGGCGGAAAACAGTAAAAAACTGAAAGACATGATGGCTGTTCTGCGTTCACGACAGAATGATAACGGTGCAATTGGTATGTGGAGATCGTCCCCGCAAGTCGATCCGTTTGTCACGCCTTACGTGGTGCAATACCTGCTGGAAGCAAAAACCGCTGGAATAGCTCTGCCACAGGGCATGCTGGACGAAGCGAATGCGGCACTCCGTGAGCTGGCTGCCAGTCAGTATGATGATTTATATTCTCTGCGTTTACGCACCTGGGCAATTTATTTGCTGACACGTCAGGGCATCATAACCACCAGTGCACTGGCATCCGTTCAGGACCAGCTGCAACGGCTCTATCCGGACAGCTGGAAAACCGATCTCAGTGCGCTGTATCTGGCATCGTCTTACCGTATGCTGAAAATGGATGATGAAGCTAACAAGCTTCTGCAACCAACCTGGCAGCAGCTGAATAAGGCATATGACAAAGGCTGGTGGACACAAAATTACTTTGACCCACTGGTTCAGGACGCGACAAGACTGTATCTGATCACGCGGCACTTCCCGGAAAAAGTGTCTGCGATTCCACCTCAGGTACTGGAAAATATGGTCAAATTGTTAAAAGAGGAGCGTTACACTACTTACTCTTCAGCAATGAGCATCCTGGCGCTGGAAGGGTATTCTTCTCAGATAGCTGCCGAGGCAGTGTCCCCGGATGCACTGAAAATCTTCCAGATCGGTAAAAACAAAGGTGCTGAACCACAGCTGATTTCCAGCCTTCAAGGGTTATTTGCGAAAGCACATTTCACCGCAGATACTGAGAGTCTGCGCATTCAAAACGCGAATAATGCACCCGCATGGTATGTGGTGACCCAGGCTGGCTTCGATTTGGCGGCACCGAAAGAAGCGATTTCGCGGGGACTGGAAATTACCCGTGATTACACCGATGAGCAGGGTAAACCTGTGACTCAGGTTATCCTGGGGCAGAAAATTAATGTACACCTGAAGGTTCGCGCTAACTCGAAAGAAGGGCAGGATAATTTAGCCATTGTTGATTTGCTGCCAGGCGGATTTGAAGTCGTACAACAGACGCCACCGCAAGCTGATAGTGATTCAGAGGAAATGGAAGAGGATGCTTCTGCGTCCTGGCAGTCACCGCTTGCCGCTGCGGGTTCAACCTGGGCCCCTGATTACAGCGATATTCGTGAAGATCGCGTGGTGATTTACGGTAGTGCCAGCACCGATGTGCAGGAGTTTGTCTATCAAATCAAGGCGACCAATACCGGGAGTTTCACCATCCCACCTGTCTATGGTGAAGCGATGTATAACCGTGAAGTGCAGGCGTTGTCCGTTAGTGACCAAAAACTGGTGGTAGTGCCTGCCGGGGAACCGGTTGTTGCTAAACAATAATCGACCGCAGACGACGCCCCGTGATGTTAGCGGGGCGTAACTACGCTGAGTAGTAAGATGAACATTTTCCCCCGGTCTTTTAAAATGGCCAGACGGTTACTACAGAATATCGCCATGGCGATATTTTTACTGGCACTCCTGGTGCTTGGTTGCCGTCTGTGGCCTCATCCGCCCCTCTCTGAGGGGCAGCCTTTCTCCTCAGTCTATTATGACCAGCAGGGCGTTTTAATGCGCATTACGCTGGCAAATGACGATCGCTATCGCCTGTGGACACCCCTTGAAGAGATATCGCCTCTGGTGATAAAAGGTTTATTACTGCACGAAGATCGCTGGTTTTACTTCAATCCTGGATTTAATCCATTCAGCCTGATGCGCGGTTTCTGGCAGAGCTATGTGATGGGAGGAACGATGCAGGGAGGGTCGACTATCGCCATGCAGCTTGCCCGGATGCACTGGCACCTCAATACCCGCACACCTTCGGGTAAAGTTATGCAGATTTTACGCGCGATACAGCTGGAGCTGAGTTATTCCAAGCACGATATTCTCGAAGCCTATCTGAATTACGCCCCTTTTGGCCGCAATATTGAAAGTATTGGCGCCGCCAGCCTGATTTATTTTAATAAATCATCCCAGGATTTGACGCTGCCAGAAGCGCTGACGCTTGCGGTACTGCCGCAATCCCCCAGCTACCGGATGAGTGCCAAAACCGGCGAGCCGGGCGTGAAGCTGGTGCAGGCGCGTAACAGGCTATTCGCGCGCTGGCAGAAATACACTCCCACTGATAGCAGCCAGACAGCCTTGTTCAGTTTACCGCTGGTTCTGCGCCAGCCTGAGCAAATGCCTTATATTGCGCCACACTTTATTGAACAGCTTCGGCAGCAAACCCGGCAACTGGTTCAGACTCAGAACCGCACTGATACTACGCTGGATGCCCGTCTCCAGCGTTTAATTGAGCGTCAGGTTAACGCCTTTATCACCCGGAATAACAGCAGGGGTATTAAGAATGCTGCCGTTTTACTGGTGGATACCCGTGATATGGGCGTGCGGTCGCTGGTCGGTTCTGCGGACTATTATAACCGTACCATTCAAGGCCAGGTAAATGGCACTAATGCCAAACGATCGCCCGGGTCGGCACTGAAACCCTTTATATACGCCCTGGGGATGGAGCAGGGGGTTCTGCACCCGATGACCGTGCTGAGAGATGTCCCCTCCGCTTTTGGAGCCTATGCACCGGAGAATTTTGACCGCCGCTTTCTCGGGCCGGTAACGGCAACCGATGCGCTGAACTTCAGTCGTAATATTCCTGCCGTCTATATTGCCTCGCAGCTAAGGCAGCCAACCTTCTATCAATTCCTGCGGTTGTCGGGTGTCGCTGAGATGTCCAGTGAAAATCACTACGGTTTGTCGCTGGTACTGGGGGGCGGTGAAATTACCATGCAGGAGCTGGCAAAGCTCTATGCGCTGCTGGCGAACCGAGGCGTGCTGCAGCCACTGCGAATGAAAAAAAATGATTTAGCCCCTGAAGCGCCGGTCAGATTACTGAGCGAGGAGGCCAGTTTTATTACGCTGGATATGTTACGCCAGCACCGTCGGCCTGGCGATACGCTGGCCCAGCGCTCTTCATCTTTGCCGGTATACTGGAAAACGGGCACATCCTGGGGATTTCGTGATGCCTGGAGCGTGGGGATCTTCGGGCCTTATGTACTGGTAGTCTGGGAGGGTAATTTCGACGGTAAAGGGAATAATGCCCTGGTCGGCGCCGAGGCCGCTGCGCCGTTATTTTTTAATATTATAGACAGTATTATTGCCAGTTATCCCGGATTACAGGAACCCCGACATCCGTTTCCGAAACAATTAAAGCGTGAAGAGATCTGCCTCGCCAGCGGTGATTTACCGACGCCCTGGTGCCAGCAAAAAGGCAAAACCTGGTTTATTCCCGGAAAATCGCCCATCAAAGTGGATACCGTTTATCGCCCGGTACGACTGGATAATAACACTGGGGAAGTCGCGTGCTCTCCTTATGAAGAAAATGAAACCCGAATAGAAGTCTTTGAGTTCTGGCCATCTGACCTGGCCAATGTTTTCGCTCAGGCCGGCTTGCCAAAACGTAAGCCTCCGGTGAGCCAGTGCGCCGATAGCGGTATAGAGATGAGTGGTAATCCTCCACGCATCACCTCACCCCTTAGAAATACGGTCTACACTCTGCGGCAATCCCAGCAAGGGCGTGACAAAATTTCGTTCAATGCCATAACGGATGCGGACAGTAAAACCGTTTACTGGTTTGTGGACGATATCTATCTCGGCAGCTCTGCCAGCAAATCCGTTATCGACTGGCGCCCAAATAACAACGGGCAGTACCGTATCCGCGCCGTTGACGACCGTGGCAGGGCTGATAGCCGGTTAGTCAGGATCCAGATTGTGAATTGAATAGTCTTTCTGATTCAGATTTATTCAACAACGCTCGGTCATAGAACTGTAACTTATCCTTTTTATACTCCCTCCGTTTTACTTACAAAACTTTACGGAGAAACAACGTGAAACCAAGTGCTCTTATCGTCGCTATGCTGCCAGTTTTGATGTGTGCTCCTTCTTCTTATGCGCAAGAAAATTTTCCTCCTCTGGAAAATCGTGCAGCTCAAGGAGATATTACTCAAGTTGGTGGTGCCCGGCGTATTACGGACGATCGTACTGAAGCTTTACGTGCCTCATTAAGTAATAAAACAGCCAAAAATATTATTCTGCTGATCGGTGATGGCATGGGGGATTCTGAAATCACCGCTGCACGTAATTATGCTGAAGGTGCAGGCGGCTATTTCCGCGGTATTGATGCCCTGCCTCTGACCGGGCAATACACGCATTATTCCCTGGATAAAAAAACGCATAAACCCGATTATGTGACGGATTCTGCGGCTTCTGCTACGGCGTGGAGTACTGGCGTTAAAACTTATAATGGTGCTCTGGGCGTTGATGTAAATGGTAAAGACCATGTGACCATCCTGGAGCTCGCTAAAGCGGCAGGAAAGGCGACGGGTAACGTCTCTACCGCTGAAATACAGGATGCCACGCCAGCCGCGCTGGTTTCTCATGTCACGGGACGTAAATGTTATGGCCCAACGATGACCAGTGAAAAATGCGCGACCAATGCGCTAGAAAACGGCGGCAAAGGTTCTATTTCTGAGCAACTCTTGAATACCCGCGCCGATGTAACCCTCGGTGGGGGAGCCAAAACCTTTAAAGAAACCGCTAAAGCCGGTGAATGGCAGGGGAAAACGCTGCGTGAGCAGGCTGATTTACGTGGTTACCAGTGGGTCGCTAACGCCAGCGAACTGGCAAAAGTGACTGAAGCAAACCAGAAAAAACCGCTGATTGGCATGTTCTCTGAAGGAAATATGCCTGTGCGCTGGGAAGGTCCTAAAGCGACTTATCACGGTAATATCGATAAGCCAGCGGTCACCTGTACTGTTAATCCAAAACGTGATGAAACCGTACCAACGCTGGCTGTGATGACTGAAAAAGCGATTGATTTGCTCAAGGGTAACGAAAATGGATTCTTCCTGCAGGTTGAAGGGGCCTCTATTGATAAGCAAGACCATGCTGCTAACCCATGCGGACAGATTGGTGAAACGGTCGATTTAGATGAAGCCGTTCAGAAAGCGTTAGAATTTGCCCGTAAAGATGGCAACACACTGGTGGTCGTTACCGCCGATCATGCTCATTCAAGCCAGGTTGTTGCGCCAGATACCAAAGCGCCGGGTCTGACTCAGGCTCTGAATACTAAAGACGGTGCCGTGATGGTCATCAGCTACGGTAACTCAGAAGAGGAGTCTCAGGAACACACCGGCTCGCAATTACGTATTGCCGCCTACGGCCCTTATGCGGGTAATGTAGTGGGTTTAACCGATCAGACAGACCTGTTTTTCACCATGAAGTCTGCGATGGGCCTGAAATAATCTGTTGATACTTAGTGATACAAAGCAAAAATGCCCCTGTTCGTGAGAGCCGGGGCATTTTTTACTGTCCTGTTTACCTCGCCTGCGAGGGCGGGAAACCATACATTTTCCTGAATGCCGCGCTGAAGCTGCTAACGTGTTCATAGCCCGCCATCGCTGCAGCCTCCTCAACAGATAAATCATACTGGCGGAGGGCCTGAAACGCCTGTTCCAGCCGATTTTTACGCAGATAGGCGGCGATGGTGATGCCGTTGCGAATACGAAAACCATTCTGTAAATCAACCGGGTTGGTCGCCAGCGCTTTCGCCATTTGTCGAATACTCAGGCCATCTGCTTCGCCACTATCCAGCCAGTCTTTCAGGCGCGCCAGGCAGCTTTCAAGGTGCGCACCAAAGCGTTTTTGCCGGGGCGATGCCTCCTCAATACTGCGTAAAATGTCTGCTGCCATATCCAGCGCAAAACTTTCGTATTGCAAGCGCTGTACCAGTGAAACAGAGGAAGTATGCTCAACCGCCAGGCGGGAACCGCGTTGCAGGATATCGGGTGAAGGCTGCCAGAAAAGACTTTGCCAGTGTGCGCGTCTGAACTGCAATAATTTGTCACTGCACAGACCGTAGTCGTCAGAAAACTGTTCGAACCAGGCCGGACTGAAACTCAGGCTTATCTTGGTTTCCCGCCTGCCGGTTTGCCAGTGACGCTGAAACTGATCGCTATCTGTCAGGTTTATCAGCATGGCTCGTTGCCGGCCACTGCAGGTATCAAAGCACAAACGCTGGCCTGCGATATCGACAGCGGCTTGCCCCTGCACCAGAAATGAAGCGGTAATCCCCGGTGATAACAGGTTCTGGCTACAGGCATCGATGAGATCTTCACTCTGGCTCAGATAGAGCACCAGCCCATTATCCAAGTTCAAAACCCGCTGCCATCCCGCCAGGACAGGCTGTTCGGCCGACAGTTCATGGCGAAAACGCAATTTACCGCCCAGATCTCGGGTCGCTTTATCTAGTTGACCTAAGGTCAATACACGCATTGAACGTACCGGAATAAATATCGTCGCGGCTAATTTTTTCTTTTTTTAGCCTAAGCAGACAATGTTAATTAGAAGTATTCTCATTTGTAACATAACAATACATGCCTGTCTAAGATCTGCGACATTTTCATTTTGGGGAAACAACCATGGTTTTACGTATTAGGCAGACCGCGCTGGTCGAAGCTGTATTTCAGAATCACGTCAGCGCTGGAGAAATACGTGAATGGCTGGCTCATATCGGAGATCTGATTGAGCGCCAGCAACCGTTCTTTTTTATCTCCAGCACCCAGGAAAACACCACATTTGACCGTGATTATCGGAATATTCAGGCGTTCTGGTACCGGGATCATAAACCGGCTTTTCAGATCTATTGCCGTGGCCTGGTTCGTATCGCGGGTAATGACGCCGAACAGGCGCGGCTGGATGTTCCGGCATTACATCGAAGCTGGGGCATACCCTATTTCGTGACCCGGGAAAGGCAGCAGGGCTATTTATGGATCGCTGCACGCCTGGCGGACGTAACACCATGAAACATACTCCGGAACTTGCGTCGGTCAGTCGTTTGGGGCTTGCCGTTATTGTGACGCTCTACCTGGCCCATGCGCTGCCGCTTTATTTTTATAATGTTGCCTTGCCGGCTATTTTACGTACTCAGGGCGTCGATCTACGCTGGATAGGCATGCTTTCCCTGCTGTATCTGCCATGGGCCTGTAAATTTCTCTGGGCACCGCTGACCGAGCGCTACTATTTTCCGGCTCTTGGACGCCGTCGTACCTGGCTATGGCTGACGCAGATAGCGCTGGTGGCAGGCGTGCTGGCACTGGCATTGACCGGGCTGGATTATGGTCTGTTGCCTTTTGTGCTGATTGGCTTATGGATTTCTACCTTTGCCGCAACCCAGGATATCGCCATTGACGGCTACACGGTTGAGTCGCTGACGCCAGCCGATCATCGCCTTGGTAGCATGGCACAGAGCGTGGGCGTCGCGCTGGGCAGCATGATTGGCGGCGCCGGAATGCTATTCGTTTATCAGCTTTACGGCTGGTACAGCGCCTTGCTGTCCCTGGCGATATTAAGCGCGTTAAC
Source organism: Klebsiella sp. BIGb0407 (assembly GCF_024807845.1). Lineage (GTDB taxonomy): Bacteria > Pseudomonadota > Gammaproteobacteria > Enterobacterales > Enterobacteriaceae > JGM124. The sequence goes on along the minus strand of NZ_JANUEQ010000003.1, from coordinate 266,870 downwards.
CCTGTTTGCTGTCAGCCAGGTAAACGATCGCCCACAAGCCTCTCTCACATCCGAACGTCCCAGTTTCGTCCGCACGTTCAAACGGCGTGAAATGCTTTGGGCTCTGTTACTGATTTTGCTCTACCGGCTGGTTGAGGCGCCCGCGATGGCGATGATTACCCCCTTACTGGTTGATCAGCAGTGGTCGCTACCGCAGATAGGCTTGCTGATGTCGGTAGCAGGAGCCGGGGCCGGGCTGCTGGCCGCTATCACCACCGCGAAGGCACTTAAACGTTACTCCGCCGAAGCCCTGCTAATCCAGGCAGGATGGCTGCGCAGCGGTATCTATCTCCTGATCGCTGCTCTGTTTTTCAGCGGCTTGATCAATGCTTCAGGATTCTGGCTTGGCACTCTGGTCATCGTCATGCTGGCAGTCCGCTATATGGCAATGACCAGCCTTTATGCGCTGTTTATGCGTCTGTGTTCCCGCCAGCAGGCGGGCACTGATTTTACCGTTCTGGTCTGTGTCGAACTGCTGGTGTTTTTTATCGGTGGTTCATTTTCTGGCTTTCTCGCAGCCAAGCTCGGCTATGGGGCCTATTACCTGCTGCTTGGCGTGATGTCGCTGCTCAGTATTCTGCTATGCCGCCCGATTATAAGAAAACATTTGGCTAACGCCATTCAACCTTAATCCCGTTTTACAGGAGACACTATGCGGTATCTTTCGACACCGGTTCGGATAACATTCTTGAGTCTGGCGGTCAGTGCTCAGGTTTACGCGCAGACCGATACGGCTACAGCACCTCAAGCCAGTGGCCAGGTGCTGGAAACTGATACTATGACGGTCACAGCCGCTCGTTCAGCAAAGAGTATTGCTGATATTGCCGGAACGGTTTACAGCATTGAGCACCAGGATATCGCCCAACAAGTCTCTGCGGGGAGATCCACTGCGGATATTCTCGGTCAGTTGGTTCCCGGTTTAGCTCCGGCTTCAGGAACCACCAGCAATTATGGGATGACCATGCGCGGGCGCACGGTGCAAATTATGCTTGATGGCGTTCCGTTGACCGGCTCTAGAGATGGTTCAAGACAATTAAACAGTATTGCTCCAGCGATGATTGAGCGTGTTGAAGTGGTCTCCGGTGCGAGCAGCCTTTACGGTTCAGGTGCGACGGGGGGAATCATTAATATCATTACCCGTAATGCTGAGGATGAAGCCTCTGCTTTCAGCACCCAGCTTGGGCTGACCAGTCCTAATAAACCCTCTTCATCGGGCATGGCCTGGACCGGAACGCAAACCGCTTCTTTCCATCAGGACAACCTGAGCGGCTTTGCCGGACTCAGCTATTCAAAACAGGGCGATATACGTGATACGCACGGTGACAGGATAGGCCCGGAAATCGCCCAGACCGATCGTCAGGATACCACCAGCCTTGATTTCAATAGCCGACTTAACTGGTATATCGATGATAACCAGCAGTTGAGCGGGGCATTCAGATTTTATGATGATAAACAGGACAGCGACTATGGCCCGGATTACGGACCTGGACTGGCTGCTCTGCTTGCTCCCGCGACTCATCAGCCCAGCCTCAAGGCAATTAAAGGGCTGCAGCTTGATGAGCAGCCGCGCACCCGACATTACGGGGTCAATACGCAGTACCAGAATAAGGATCTTTTTGGCGGCCAGCAGCTGACGGCGGAAGCCTATTACCGTAAGGAAAAATCGCGCTGGTTCCCGTCCGTTGCCGTTGTCCCGCACTCATCGTTACCCGGGGGCTATACTTATGCGGTGATGCAGTCCAATACCGATATTGATGTCTGGGGCTTACGCACTGCACTACAAAAAGACTTCAGTCTTGCAGAGCGCAATTTACAGTTAACCTACGGTCTTGACTATGAACAGGAGAAAGACAGCCAGAGTGGGACAGGCTATAACCTGAACGCTTTTATGGCCAGTAACGGTTTGAATTACCAGACCGACAGCCGTTATGCCATGGGGCCGGACGTCACGGTGGAAAAGACCGGGCTGTTTTTACAGTCTGACTATGCGCTGACTCAGCGTTTGAGCCTGCAGTCCGGTGTACGTCATGAAATCATTCGTAATAAGGTATCCTCTTCAACGCCTTACAGCGAAGCGATTGTGGCGAATAATGTTCCGGGCTACCAGGCACAGCAACTGGGCGGTGGCCGGGTCAGACACAGTGAGACGCTGTATAATCTGGGGCTGTTGTACCAGTTGACGGATGCTCAGCAGGTGTTCACCAACTTCTCTCAAGGTTTCAGTCTTCCCGATACCCAGCGTATGTTGCGTGACGTGCCGCCAACTTTCACCATTAATGGCAATAACATCGATCCCATTAAGGTCAACAACTATGAACTCGGCTGGCGTATGCGGGATAATAGTGGTCTGAGCGCGGGCGTGACTGCTTTTTATAATACATCAGATAAAGTCGTGCAGTTTAACCGCGATTACAGCGTATCCGTGGCTGACACCGACGAGCGCATCTGGGGGATGGAAGGTAACCTGCAATACCTGCTGGTCGAAGGCTGGAATATTGGGGGTACACTCGCCTATACGCGGGGCGAATATAAAGACGCCGCAGGAAAATGGAATGAACTGAGCGCATTCCGCGTTGCACCGCTAAAAGCCACGCTATTCAGCGACTGGGAGTTTTCCAATGGATACGGTGTTCGCCTGCAATCCCTGACGATTGGTGGCACCGACAGGGCTTATAATGACGCTTTATCCGCGACCACCAGCTCAAGTATCCGTGCAACACCGGCTGCGAATATCCAGGGTTATACCGTCATCGATTTGCTCGCCCATGCGCCGTTGCTGGGTGGAAAAGTGGGGTTCGGTGTCTATAATCTGGCAAACCGTGATTACAAGACGGTGTACAGCCAGCAGGCTGAAGCCACCTATGGCAAGCTCTCCAGCCTAAAAGCGCAGGGGCGGACTTTTGCGCTGACTTACAGCATTGATTACTGAGAAAGCATAACCGCAGGGGAGTCAGGTATTAAGGCACTGGCAGATTGAATCTACAGCTATGCGCTTGATGCCAGACTCCCCAGGTCGTTCATTAATATGTACTGCTCAGAGGGTAATAAATGTGCTCAGCCTGCCGGGAAACCGAATCAGAGTCGCCCAGCATTTTTTCAGCAACCGTAAAAGCAAAATCGAATGAGACGCCAAGCCCTTTGCCGGTGATTAAATTGCCATCAACGACAACGCTTTCCCCGGTATAATGGCCGTCCTGGCAGTCACGCCAGAGCTCTCCTGAACAGGTATATTTTCTATTTTTCAGTAATCCGTTTGCGCCTAAAACTCTGGCGGGAGCAGAGCAAAGGCCACATATCCAGGCGCCTGATAAGTCATGTCTTTTCAAAAAATCAATAACACCTTTATTTTGAGACATGGATAAGGTTGACGCAGGCCCCCCGGGAATGATGACAGCATCATAATGTGCATCTATAACATCATTAAATATTTTCCCAGCTATAACAGATAATGAAAAATATCCGTTAAGAGACGGACTCCCTGAGCAGGAAATAATATCTGTATCGATTTTCATTCTTTTTAAAATATCATACACAATGATAGCTTCGGCATCTTCAAAGCCATCTGAAATAAGTAGAGCCGCTTTCATAAAAATCCCCTAATATATTGGTCATACTTTAAGTTATCCGGGCTTCTTATATCGCTTTCTTTACCAGTACAATTTCCAGCTTTGCGTTAAACGCACTAAAGCTTCAACGTAAAAATAGTCTCCCCAACTGGCCGCCTCATCGACCCCTTTATTACTGGCTAAATGATAAACCGAATGTTTGAGCAGTCCATTACCCGGCTCATCGATTTTCGATAAATAGCTCTGGCTGAGTGATGACATAATAGCGCGGGCGGCGGCTAAATAGTTTGCCCGGTCAGGATCGATAACAGGCAGGTGCTTACAAAGCTCCAGCAGGCCGCATACCGCAATGGCTGCCGCGGAAGAGTCACGCAGGGCATCGGTTCCCAGCAGAGCAAGATCCCAGTGACACACCTTGTCTTCGGGTAATCGATTCAGAAAATAGTTTGCTAAACGTTTGGACAGTTCGAGAAACTCTCTGTTTCCGGTATAGAGAAAACTCAGCGTAAAACCGTATATTCCCCAGGCCTGCCCGCGAGACCAGCAGGAGTCATCTGAATAGCCCTGTTGCGTGCTACCGAAGCGCGGCTCTCCGGTTTTAATATCCATATAGTAGGTGTGATAGGTCGAAGCATCATCGCGAACCAAATAGCGGGCAGCCTGAAGCGCATGCTGATAAGCCGCTGTGGCAAACCGAGCATCTCCGGTTTGTTCACTCGCCCAGTACAGTAGAGGAAGATTCATATTACAGTCGATTATCATTCTTCCCGCTTGTTCAGGATCGGATAAGTCGCCCCAGGCTTGAATAATTTTAGCCTTTTCATGAAACCGCTCAAGCAGTGCCTCGGCGGCTAAAAGTGCAAAGCCTCTCGCTTCTTTATTTCCCGTCAGACGCCAGTCCGCTACGCAGGAAAGGGTGTAAAGAAAACCGAGATCGTGGGTGTTGGTATCCTCACGAGCAGCGATACGTAAGCCAAAGGAACGGACATTTTTTTCAGCCAGGGCACGAAATTTTGCCTCGCCACTCATTTCCCAGGCAAGCCACAGTTGACCAGTCCAGAAGCTGGTGGTCCACTCCACGTTTTCGGTGAGTGGGTAATAGCCTTCGACACAGGTTTCCGCCGGGAATTTTTCGCCAAAGTCAGACAAATTACGGCTAATTAACCCCAGTACTTGTTCCCGGGCACTCTGGAGCTGCTGCAAAAATGCGAGATTTTCTTCGCTAGTAGCATGCGGGTTAGATAATGGCTCTTTCACGATTTGGCGTAGCATAGATTGACTCCTTTGCATCTGGTCTCATAAAGCCAGAAATTAACTTTTTTCAACTTCAGGTGAATTTAACGGTGTCGTTACCTGAGTACGATTAGTTCGGCAGGCTGAGAGCGTCAGGGAGGAGATCGCGGTAAATATCAGCGCAATACATCCCATGATGATGTAGGTGTTTTCAAAACCAATTTTGTCGTACAGCTGGCCTGCGGGGGCAGAGACCACCACGTTCCCGACATACAGCATCGCCTGATATCCCAGCAAGTACATGGTCGCATTGACGCGCTTATCAAAATGTTCAGCGATATATTTGAAAACGGAGACCAGCAGCAAACAGATTTCTAAGCCATAAAGCGGTTTAAGTACCGAAATAAGCAGATGTGAGTCGCATAACCCTGAGATAATCAGCCGCGCCCCGACAACCAGCCCGACAATTAAGAGTCCTTTTTTGGCACCGATATAGTTAACAAAGGCAGGAATAATCATATACATGAGGAATTCCATTCCCGACTGCACCGTGCCGAGATAACCAAAGACCGCATTCCCCTGATGGACATCGTCAAAAAAGGTCACAAAATAGCGGGAGAACTGCTGTTCAGCGATAAACATCATCCAGGCGACGCCGGCGATGTACAGGCTGAATGCCCAAAATTTTCGGCCTTTTATTAAGGCATAGACATCTGCCAGAACAATTTTCTCTTTAGAAATGACTTCGCTGGCGTGGGCTGTCCCTGAATTCACTTTCAGGCTCAGCAGGACAAAGAGCATCAGCACCGAGATCACGCTGCCTAAAATGAAGTTATAAGAGGGGGATAAATTAAAGAGAATACCTGAGAATGAGGACGCAACGGCCCAGCCCAGCGACCCCCACATTCTTATTTGGCCAAACTCCATACCGTTCAGACGACTATAGCGATCGGTATAGGACTCACAGGCGGCGACGCCAGCATACCAGGCAAAGCTTAAATAAATAGCGCCAACAATAATGCCCAATAAAGTATTAGAGAGCAGCAGCGGCTGATAAACATAAATAAAAAATGGTGCCATTAATGCCGACATAGCAACGACAAAGTAGAGTAGATATTTACTCATCCCGATCTTATCTAATATATAGCCATAAATAGGTTTCAGAATAACGGAGAAAATACCGTTCACGGCAAAAACGGTTCCAATTACAGCTCCGCTGAGTTGTGTTTTTTGCCCTAGCCATATCGCTAATAAGCCAATGCTGGCTGACCAGGTAAAGAAATACATAAAAATAAATGTACTTATTTTATAATACTCAGATCGATTTTCAGATGTTATATTTTTCATAACAACCCCAATGGTTATTTATATTTTTTAATTAAGTTTTTATTCAGATATTGACAGGCAAAGCTTTACTCTTGTTTAAATAATGAATGAATAACTGATTTCCATGTAGCGTCAGTTGTGGTGCAGGACTCAATATTTGGTGTCTTTTATCACTGGCCGCGACCGCACTCATCAACCAATTTATTCCCGGAGAAATTAATCCGCTTAAAGTGGGAATTACGGCACATTCCGCAAACATGATGCTGCTATTCGGCGGCGTTACCACATGGCCTGATGCACGGGTAATAAAGAGCGATAAATCACGGATCGCACTGATGCCGTTGTCGGAAGAGACGACACTTTCCTGCCGTTCCATCGGGCTGGTTTCCAGATGCTGATTGCTTATAGCAAATCCGCCCTCTACCGTTTTGAGACGCCGAGCGCTGTCGATACGGTGGACGCGAAGGTGCCATTCGCCGCAGGCGACCAGCCAGGTATCAATATGCACATCTTTCCAGGGCGACCATCGCGACCAAATCATATCCGCATCGACGCGTACCTCTTCACAATCCCGCCGACCGCGCCAGTAATCATCTTCTTCGCACAGCAATAACATCGAATCACAGGCCGCATGCTTGATGCCATAACGCCCGCGTTCAAAAGTGAACCCAAACAGTGATGAATAGGCAAACTTGGTGTATTTCGACTCGGTGTTGACGTAGTTATTCAGCTCTAGCTGGCCCGATGTCAGCAGATAAACGTGACTACTCTCTTGAGGATGAACAACAAGCTGTGACGCCTGTGGGATCGCGTGATGTTCATTGAGCAACGGTAGCTCTTCTTCAGAGCAGGTCCAGAAGATATCGTCCTCGGGAATAGCCACAATCAGAAAGGTTTTTAATGCCCAGTAGGGAGAGCCCGGAGAGTTATAGTCCTCGCAGAAGGCCAGATTAGGGTATGTATAACCGAGGGTCATAATGCCATCCCTGTCGATAAAGGGCTTACTTTGCCACCAGCGCAGGTTACGCAGAATAATGCCTTTCACCTGTCCAGGGGTGAGCACATCAAGCTGAGAGAAAGCCACTGCACTCCAGAATGCAACGGTCGCAAATCGGTAAGTCAGGCTGCGGCCAAAAGGAATAGAGGCCCCGTCTTGCGCGGACATATAGACAAAATCCTGAGCAAAAAGGCGGGCTCGCTGGCGAAGTTCTTCTGCGCGTTCAGGGTCATCATGCTGATTCAGCGCGGCATAGATCAGGCCATAAAAATGGAATGCCATGGAAATATAATAGTCACGCGGGCGCCCTGGTCCGTCGGAATACCATCCTCCACCAAGATAATAGGCTTCCATCAGGTTAAAACGAGACTCGATAGCCTGTTTATCCCAGGGTAAACCGGCACGTTTAAAGCCCAGCTGTACCATGATGGCGAAATAGTTCCAGTTACTGTCTGGCATGACCGAAGAGGAGATTTGGCTAAGCCAGTCAAACAGATTGGATAGCTCTTGTGAAGTGAACGCCTTCGTCAGCTTATCTTGCAGCAGAGCGAGTCCCAGCCCATAAACAGCCATTTCAACCAGACGCTGATCGTAAGGTCCCGTAGCTCCCCAGTACTGAGAAGAAGCAGGGTCAGTTCCGCGTTTGATGGCTTCAATATAACGGGGACTTATCTCCCTATCTTCTCCACTCATCATGAGGGGGAAAACACCCCAAAGAGCGCGTGAAAGTCCTTCCATACGTGCAATATCTGCTCCGTAATGGGCAGAAGTATCCCCTAAGTGAAAACCTGCCTCACTTGCTGAGAAATGGGCATCCAGCGGCTTTAACAAGGTGGATAAATACTGAATAACGTCGTGTCGTGTAGACAAACTATTTAACTTTATATTTCCGCTATCCATAGTGTGGCCTCTTACATTTACTCGTTATTTTTCCGGCTTCAGGAATCAGGATTCGAGCCGAAAAGTGGCATGAGTCGATGCACAGAGGATAAAGAGGGGGAGGAGGTTAAAATGTTATCGTCATCACAGATACAGCATGGTTTCGATATGCCGTTCTTGAAAATTTAAAAAAACGTTTTATTAATGTGTTTAATCCTCAAAAAATTTAAAAATATTGCACTATGATGACTACCGATGGGCCCGATAAACTCGAGTTAATTGCGCTTAAAGACAGAATCGTTTCTTTCAGTCGGCTCAATGCGAATGCCATTCGCTACCATCACTGGCACCAGTGTCTTGAAATCTTATATATCGAGGCAGGATATGGTGTGGTGATGACGAATCATCGCCATTACACGCTGCGTCCGGGTCGGCTCTTTTTTTTCCCACCCTTTACGCTGCATAAAATCATGGTAGAGGAGCAGGCTGCCAGCGTTTATCGTCGCACCATTATTCATGTCGATCACAATGTCATATTGCCCCTGCTGACCTCCTTTCCTCGTCACCATCACCTGCTTTTGCAACTCACGGTTCGTGATGGACAGGCGCTGGTCGTGGAGATGGAAAACTTGAGCTCCTGGTTAGATACCCTGTTCAGCCACTATAACCAGCTTGGGGAAAGGCACGAGTTAGACCGGGAAAATGTGGTCAGTTTACTGATGTCACTTTTCACTATGTTGCCGGCAACGGAAGTCAGAGTATCGGAAGACGAATACCGGCTGTCTGAACAGGTGATGCTGTGGGTTGAAGAAAACTTTATGAATAAAATCAGCCTGGACAATATTGCCGCAGACTTACAAAAGTCTAAAAGCTATATTTCGCGGCGTTTCCACAGTGAGACAGGGGAAAAAATCAATGAATACATCACCACTTATCGACTACGCAAAGCCTGTGAACTGTTGCTGCGTACCTCACTGCCCATAAATGAAATTGCCCGACAGATTGGCTATGCCGAAACGACATACTTTATTACGGCGTTTAAAAAGGGTATTGGGGAATCGCCGCTGCAATATCGCAAGCACCTGTCAGCGAGGGGTTAACGGCTCTCAAAAAGCCAGATATCCAGGCGGAGTTTGAATAAGCGAAGATGCACTTAGGCGGCTTAATCATTCAGTGGTTTATTAACCATTGCGTGACATGAGGTCAGTCAGTTTACTCACATTTTATAATACTTTTTGAGTATAGCTTATAACCCTTTGATCTTAATCAACCGCCAATTTTCACATTCCCGTACGGTGTATGATGGATGCAATGTGAGAATTACATAATGAAAAATAAACTAAAAAACTTTTTATCAACCCCGATTACCCGACGAGAGGCAGTAAGTACTGCCGCGAAATTGGGCTCCGCTGTTGCCCTCAGTAATGCGATTTCACTTCCGTTTTCATCAATTGCCCGTGCGGATACGCCGGGGCAAACCGTAGTTAATGACGGGGAAACCGTGCGCCATAGTGCCTGCCTGGTGAACTGTGGCAGTCGTTGCCCGTTGAAAGTCATCGTCAAAGATGACCGGATTGTGCGCATAGAACCGGAAGATGCGAAAGATGATGCGGTATTTGGCGAGCATCAAATTCGCCCTTGTTTACGCGGACGTTCAAGCCGCTGGCGTGTCTACAGCCCGGATCGGGTGAAATACCCAATGAAGCGGGTTGGCAAGCGCGGTGAAGGAAAATTTAAACGGATAAGCTGGGAAGAAGCGACAGCACTGATTGCCGCCGAGTTCACCCGCGTCACCGAAAAGTATGGCCGCGAAGCGATTTATTATAACTACCAGTCAGGGGCCTATTATCACACCCAGGGTACACCCGCGTGGAAGCGTCTGTTAAATCTGACCGGTGGGTATCTGAATTACCACAACACTTATTCAACCGCACAAATTGCGACCGCGACACCGTACACGCACGGGAGTTATATCGGCAGCCATTTTACGCAAATTGCGCATTCCGATCTGGTGGTGCTCTTCGGGCTGAATTTATCGGAAACGCGCATGTCCGGTGGTGGTCAGGTCGAAGAGTTGCGTCGGGCACTGGAGGCCTCAAAGGCCAGAGTAGTGATTATCGACCCACGTTATACCGACTCGGTCATAACGGAACATGCGGAGTGGTTACCGATTCGCCCGACGACTGATGCAGCCCTGGTTGCGGGCATCGCCCATACGCTGATTAGCGAGAACCTGATCGACGAAGCGGAGGTCAATAAATACTGCGTGGGTTATGACAGCAGTTCCTTGCCTGCGGCCGCTGCACCCAATGCCAGTTACAAAGACTATGTGATGGGTACCGGCAGTGACGGTATTGTCAAAACTCCGGAATGGGCCGCGGATATCACCGGTATTCCGGCAACCCGCATTCAGCAGCTGGCGCGTGAAATTGCGACTGCGCGCGCCTGCTATATCTGTCAGGGATGGGGGCCGCAGCGTCATGCCAACGGAGAGCAAACCGTGCGCGCCATTCAAACTCTGCCTGCCATTACCGGTCATTTTGGCCGCCCGGGAACCAACAACGGCAACTGGCCTTATGGCACACCTTACGGCGTGCCTTCTTTGCCCATCGCTACCAATCCCGTAACAACGTCGATCCCTTGCTATTTATGGACCGATGCGATTCTTAACCCGGAGAAAATGACCGCCACCACCATGGGGGTGAAAGGCGCTGATCATCTTAAAACGGGTATTAAGCTATTTATCAACCAGGCCGGTAACGTTCTGCTTAATCAGCACGGCGATATCAACCGGACGCGTAAAATTCTGGCGGATGAAAGTCTGTGTGAAACCATTGTGGTGATTGAAAACCATATGACTCCCAGCGCGAAGTATGCCGATATTCTGCTGCCGGAAACCAGTTATCTGGAGGCAGAAGATTTAGTCGACAGCTCATATGCAGCGGGCTCGCACAACTACATGATTGCGATACAGAAAACCATTAAACCTATGTGGGAAGTGCGCAGTACCTACGATGTGTGCGCGGATATCGCCGGGCATCTCGGGCTGCGTGACAAATACACGGAAGGAAAAACCCAGGCGCAGTGGGCTGAGGATCATTATCAGCAGATCCGCGAAAAACGCCCCTATCTGCCAGAGTGGTCGGTCGCAAAAGAAAAAGGGGTTATCGATCAGCGTATCGCCACTGAAAAAGAGAGCATCGCATTTCTGGCATTCCGTGAGGATGCCGCAGAAAATCCATTAACCACGCCGTCAGGTAAAATTGAGATTTACTCTCAGGCACTTGCCGATCTGGCGCAGAAATGGACGTTGCCGGAAGGCGATCGTATCCCGGCGGTACCGGAGTTCTGCGTAGTGAATGAATCGCATCTCAACAAAGAACTGACCACGAAATATCCGCTACAACTGAGCGGCTTTCACACCAAAGGCCATACCCACTCCACCTATACCAATATCCTTGCTCTGCATGAAGCGGTCCCGGATGAAGTGTGGATCAACCCAATAGATGCGGCGGAACGGCAGCTGGTATCTGGCGATCGGGTGCAGGTGTTTAACGATCGTGGAATTGTGGAGATCCCGTGCAAGGTCACCCAGCGCATTCTGCCCGGCGTAGCAGCGATGCCCCAGGGAGCCTGGACGCGTCTTGACAGTAATGGGGTCGACGTTGGCGGATGTATTAATTCGCTAACCAGTCAACTGCCGTCGCCGCTGGCGAAAGGCAACCCACAGCACACCAATCTGGTGGAAATCAAACGCGTCTGAGGAGTAATTTGCAATGAAACAATATGGATTTTATGTCGATTCCTCGCGCTGTTCAGGCTGCAAAACCTGCCAGGTGAGCTGTAAAGACAACAAAGATTTGGATGTAGGTCCCAAACTGCGCCGGGTTTATGAATACGGCGGCGGTAGCTGGGTAAAAGAAGGGCAGAGCTGGCACAACGATACCTTCACTTATTATCTGTCTATCGCCTGTAATCACTGCGACGAACCGACCTGTGTCGCGGGTTGCCCGACTGGCGCGATGCACAAACGTAAGGAAGATGGTCTGGTTCTGGTGGACAGCGAGATTTGTGTTGGCTGCCGCTACTGCGAAATGCGTTGCCCGTACGGCGCGCCGCAGTTTGATCCCCAGGCAAAAATTATGCGCAAGTGCGATGGCTGTCTCGACAGACTGGAGAAAAATTTACGCCCGATATGCGTGGACTCCTGCCCACAGCGGGCTCTGGAGTTTGGCCCCATCGACGAACTGCGGGCGAAATACGGCAGTGAAAACCAGATAGCGCCTCTGCCAGCTGCTTCATTTACCCGACCTAACCTTATCGTGAAGCCGCACCCGAAAGCGCGTCCGACGGGTGATAAAGAAGGCGCGATTCTTAACCCACGGGAGATACGCCATGCATGAGTTACCGCTGGTCTTTTTTACGGTATTTACCCAGAGCGCCGTGGGTGCATTCATTCTGCTGTTGATTGGCGGCACCCTGGGGAAAATTGACCCCCGACGCATGGCGATTGGCCTATTCGCCAGCATGTGTCTGTTTGCTTTGGGTCTGTGTATGGCGGCTTTCCATCTGGGCCAGCCTCTGCGCGCCATGAATGTGCTTTTCCGCACGGGCGCCTCGCCGATGAGTAATGAAATTGTTCTCTCGTCACTCTATGGTGCTTTAGGCGGTCTGGCCGCGCTGGGTCTGCTGCTGAATCGGGGTGCAAAAAAGCTGTTCACTATTCTGGCCTGGCTGGCAGTAATAACCGGCGTGGTGTTCTTGTTTGCTATTCCACGCATATATCAGTTGCCGACGGTGGTGACCTGGAGCTCCTCCTACACCCTGGTGATGATGATACTCACGCCGCTGATTGGCGGTGGGGCACTGGCGGCATTGCTGGGGCTACCGCGGATTGGACTCTCAGTGAGTGTGCTGGGTATTCTTGCCAGCTTCTGCCTGCGCCCGGGTTATATGTCGACCCTGATGAATGCCGATGGCCCGTTAACTTCCGCCCAGACTAACTGGTTCACCGCTCAGGCATTGCTTCTGGCAGCTGGCGTGGTGGGTGCCATCGTCAGCGGTCGTTTTAAACAGGGGCAACCAGTGCTGGCCGCAACGGTTCTGGTGGTTATCGCCGCAGAACTGGCCGGACGTATCGCATTTTATAATCTGTGGGTTTTACCCATGTAATAAGCTGACAGCCAGAGAGTATCTGGCTGTCGCTGTTTTCAGGAGTCTGACAAGATGTTATCCCATGCGGTATTGCCGCGTATCCTTGGTGCCCTGTTTTACTACTCGCCGGGGCGTCCGGAGGTCAGTGCTCTGTTTGACTGTCTGACCGAACTACCTGACCTCTACTCCTGGCAGGATAAGCATAAGATAGCCCGGCTTAGCGAGCACTGGCCTCACCCGGACGACGCTGCGCTTGCATGGCAGTTTTCTGTGCTATTTGAGGGGCAGGGGATGATGCCTGTCCCTCCGTGGGGTTCTGTCTACCTGGAAAGAGACAACCTGCTGATGGGGGAAAGCACGGCATCCTACCGAACGTTTCTGCAGACACAGGGCCTCACTTTTACAGGTGAGCAGAATGAGCCTGAAGATCAGTTCGGGCTGATGTTGCTCGCCTATAGCGCCCTGATTGAACAAGAAAACGAGGTAGCAGCCCGTACTCTGCTTGAAAGCTGGCTGCTCCCCTGGGCTACGCATTATCTGGGTTTACTGCAACGCAATGAAATCAGTCCGTTTTATGCGCAGCTGGCTGAGGTGGCCGCGCTTTTTCTGACCGATCTTCAGCAGCAACTCGGCCTGCGTCCTGAACAAAAACGGCTGTTTTTCGGATGAGCCGAACCGAGAAATATTATGAAGCTTACCTGTCCCACCGCCAGGTAAGCCGGCGCGGACTGTTTCGTGCCTTTTTAACGGCGGCGCGGGAGGTTACACCGGCAGCGGTTTCCACGCTGCCCGATCATCCGCTGCCCCCCGGCGCATTACCTGTTGCCGAATTTGTCAGCCGTTGCACTCATTGTCATGCCTGCATCGGTGCCTGCCCTATGGGGGTGTTAACGCAACATGAGAGTGGGCTACCGCAACTGGCTATCGAGTTTGCCAGCTGCGATGGTTGCGCGAGCTGCATCAAGGCCTGTCCGACGGGAGCATTACAACCACAAACGCGCTTCGATACCGGATTACGCCCGGCATTTACGCACAGTTGTATCAATGGGATAAGATCCTGTAACCAGTGTGTGGAGAGTTGCCCGGTTAACGCCTGCTCGGCTGAAGAGAACAGTGTACCGGTTGTGGATAGCACGCTTTGTAACGGCTGCGGCGAATGCGTGATTCAGTGCACGCACAGCGCTATTTTATTGAAGTAACCGGTGAGGAATAGCAATAAAAACCACCGCGTTAACGGTGATTTTCGTCCATGAAATCTAGAAGCTGTAGGTCAGGCCGAGGGTATAACGGCGTCCGTCCAGAACGGCGTCATAGGTACTATAGTCGATGCGTTTATCCAGCAGATTGTAGACACCCGCCGACGCCATCAAGTTTTTGTTGATGTCATACCGCAGACCGGCATCGATCAATGTATAAGAAGGTGTGCCTTCAGCCATATTACTGCGGCTTAAATATTCAGAGGTGGAACCACGAAAATTCAGACGGCTCCAGGCTCCAACGTCCGGGAGAGCCTGCCAGGAAAACGTCGTATTAAACATGTTCTTTGGCATTTTATTTAATGGCTTACCTGAGAACTGACCGCTCTTTTGCTCTGATTGGGTAAAGGTGTAGTTCGCTGTCCAGTTAAGATCGCGGGTTATTTTCCAGGCGAAAGTGGATTCTATGCCGCGGATGTTCGCTTTATCCACATTAACGCGGTCACTGATAAAATCGTAAGGGGTGCCGCCAATGTGACAGTCAGGCTCTGAGCGATTATTACACCGGCGGACTTCGGTTATTTTATCTTTGAAATCAGTGTTATAAATGGTGATTCCAGCGTTGAGATTATCATCGTTATCCCAGAACAGTGAAATCTCCTCACTCAGGCTTTTTTCGGGTTTCAGCTCCGGGTTACCGACAATAATGCCGTCGAGACTCCCTCCGCCGGTGACCTGCCCCCAGTTTGCCGAGGACTGGCGTAAATCCGGGGCACGATAACCTGCTGATATGCCGCCTTTCACGATCCACTGGTCTGTAAGGTTCCATACTGCATAACCACGCGGCGTCCAGTTAGTGCCGTATTTTTCATCCTTATCCATACGCAAACCCCCCGTAAGGGCGACTTGCCGGGCGACGAGCCATTCGTCTTCCATAAGCAGTGACCCGTTCCAGCGAGTCAGTTTGTTGAGCCCGTGAGCGGCTTTGAGCTGATTACCGTTATCGCGCAGTTCTTCATAGCGGTACTCTCCGCCGAGTGTAATAGTATGATCGTCAAGGAAAATCTGGGTTTTGTTATTGAAAACAGTATTGTAGGACTTCATTTCCCGCCCGGGATTAGTTGCCTCCTCCTGCTGTATAAAGCTTGTGGTATCAAATGCCCCGTAATAGCCGCTGTGGGTCAGCGAATAGGTTGTATGCTCGTAGCGACTGTCGCTTCTGCTGGCAGGTTGACATGTTCCCTGGCGGCAATTTTCTGAGGCAATTGACTTACCTGGGGTACTGTTACGATCCTGCAATTCCCGGGTGACCTCAAAATCGATGTCGTTCTTATCATCAGGCGTAAAGTTGAGAGTCAGCCCCCCGTTACGCATTTTTTGTTCGTTATAGCCGTTGAGGAAAGTATCTTCTGCCCGGTGCGAGATCAGCCCGGTGATTTTTGCGCCAAGCAGCCCGTCAATTAAAGGACCTGATGCATAGAGGTTTGTCTGATATAAATCGCCAGAATCATTATGTTGCTGAAAAGTAGAATCAGCATGGAGTGAACCGCTCCATGAACGTGTATTCGAAATTTTCTTCGTAATGACGTTAATAACGCCGCCCATTGCATCCGACCCATATAGTGAAGACATGGGGCCGCGCACGACTTCAATGCGTTCAATGGATTCAAGTGGGGGCATCCAGCCTTGCTCAATACCGGAGTTATCGCTGTTAGGCCTGGTCTCCCGGGTATTAACCCGTTTACCGTTGATCAGGAACAGGGTGTATTTTGAGGCCATCCCCCGAATACTGATATCGCTGCTGCTTCCCCCACCGGTAACAACAACACCGGGAACATCTCTTAGTGCATCAGTGACATCACGGTAAGCCCGATCCTCAATCTGTTTTTTGGTTATTACGGAAATTGAAGCGGGAGCATCCTGAATTTTTTTCTCAAACCCGGAAGCGGTAACAACGAGGGTATCCTCGTTTGCGGCCAATGCGAGCGTCGGCAGGTGAATGAGGCATATTGCCGATGAAATGGCCGTCATATACTGTATTTTCATTGTATCCATACCCTAAAAATGTGTCCTTGAAGTATCACTATCAACATCAAAATATTGAGCTGATGAGTGATGAGTCGACATAAATCAGGGCCAATATTGTACAAAAACAGCTTACTTGCAAATGAAAATGGTAATTATTATCGTTTGTATGTGTTTGATTAAATAGAATATGTAAGTGATTATGTTTAGGTCTTATCGTTAATACATCGGAATGATGCCCGATACACTATTCAGCGTCCGGGATAAGACAGCGTCATACAGGTTCGCCAAATAAAATATTTGCAAGCGGGCTACAGGTGGCATACTGAATGAAGTAACTACATGACGAGATAAGGATCGCTATTGTGGCTGGAAGTAGCTTATTAACATTGCTCGATGATATCGCCACACTGCTGGATGATATTTCCGTTATGGGTAAGATGGCGGCCAAGAAAACCGCAGGAGTACTGGGAGACGATCTCTCCCTCAATGCTCAGCAAGTCTCAGGTTTACGGGCGAATCGTGAATTGCCTGTGGTTTGGAAAGTGGCAGTAGGATCTTTTGTTAATAAATTGATTCTTGTCCCTCTGGCGCTGGTGATTAGCGCTTTTGCACCCTGGGCTATTACTCCCTTATTAATGATAGGGGGGGCTTATCTCTGTTTCGAAGGGGTCGAGAAAGTCTTTCATTACCTGCATACCCGTCGTCATCCAGAAAGTATCGAGCAAAAACAGGCGCGCCTGACGAGCTTAGAAAATGAAGACAGCGGTGAATTTGAAAAACAAAAGGTGAAGGGCGCGATACGCACCGATTTTATTCTCTCTGCGGAGATAATCGCCATTACTCTGGGGATCGTGGCGGGCGCACCGCTGTTGAACCAAGTTCTTATTCTTTCGGGGATCGCCATTATCGTGACTATTGGCGTCTACGGATTAGTGGCTGTCATTGTCAAAATAGACGATCTCGGTTACTGGCTGACAGATAAAACGAATCGTATTGCCCAAAGCCTGGGTAACGGATTATTAGTTCTGGCACCAAAGCTTATGAAGACGTTAACTATCGTGGGAACGTTAGCCATGTTTCTGGTCGGTGGAGGGATTATTATTCACGGCATTCCCGCTCTCCATCATGCTATTGAGGAGAGCGCCATTGCACTGGGTGCAGTCGGATCTGTGATTGCTGTAAACGTGGCAAACTTAGTGTTAGGTTTTCTGATTGGCAGTTGTGTACTGCTTGCCGTTAAAGGCGTTAACCGCCTGCGCGGTATACCCTCATGATAGAGTTATCCGGGCGTCAGAAAGAAATGACTGGAAGCGTGGCTTAAAGACCTCAATGACCCGCCAGCCAAGGGCATTGCCAGTGATCTCTGGCTGTCAATGATAATAGCTGTAGCAGTCTGTTCTGTACTCTGAATGAACCCGCGAAAGCGCGCGGAGCAGGGGGAACTCGCAGTTGTATTTACAGCGCTAAAAAAAGGCGGCTTAGCGTTGCATTTCGGACTTGAATCCGAAGTTACGTTGCCGTATAAAGCGTGCAACATTGCTACAACTATAGGTTTTTTCTATTAACGTTGCAGTGAATATTGATTCATTGTGGATCTCTATTTTATGGCAGGCGCTCACCGGTTCGCGTGCTTAAGAAATGTACCTTGGGTACAGCTGTAATTATCCCTGTTCAGGAG
Organism: Klebsiella sp. BIGb0407; assembly: GCF_024807845.1. Classification (GTDB taxonomy): domain Bacteria; phylum Pseudomonadota; class Gammaproteobacteria; order Enterobacterales; family Enterobacteriaceae; genus JGM124. The sequence goes on along the minus strand of NZ_JANUEQ010000003.1, from coordinate 248,774 downwards.
AATGGAAGATGTTCAACCAACGTAAAAAATGGTTGTCAGGTGTCGTTGCGGGCGTGCTGATGGCGACCTCTGCAAGCTCACTGGCGGAAGATAAGACGCTGCACGTCTACAACTGGTCCGATTATATTGCGCCAAACACCGTAGCGGATTTCGAGAAGCAAACCGGTATCAAAGTCGTCTATGACGTATTTGATTCTAATGAGGTGCTGGAAGGTAAACTGATGGCGGGTAGCACAGGCTATGATGTCGTGGTGCCATCGTCCAGCTTCCTGGCGCGTCAGCTGCAGTCAGGCGTGTTTCAGCCGCTGGATCGCAGCAAACTGCCAAACTACAAAAACCTTGATCCGGAACTGATGAAGAAGCTGGAACAGCACGATCCAGGTAATGAGTACTCTGTTCCTTATGTGTGGGCGACTACCGGTATCGGTTATAACGTCGAGAAAGTCAAAGCTGCACTGGGCGCAGATGCCCCGGTCGACAGCTGGGATCTGGTATTAAAACCGGAAAACCTCGAGAAACTGAAAAGCTGCGGCGTCTCCTTCCTTGATGCGCCTGAAGAGATATTCGCCACCGTGCTGAACTATCTCGGCAAAGATCCGAACAGCAGCGATGCCAAAGACTACTCTGGCGCCGCGACCGATCTGCTGCTGCAGCTGCGTCCAAATATCCGTTATTTCCACTCTTCCCAGTATATTAACGATCTGGCGAACGGTAATACCTGCGTTGTAATCGGCTGGGCGGGCGACATCCTGCAGGCGAAACAGCGTGCGGAAGAAGCTAAAAATGGGGTAAATATTGCTTACAGCATTCCGAAAGAGGGCGCACTGGCGTTCTTCGATATGCTGGCTATCCCGAAAGATGCAAAAAATCCTGAGGCTGCCTATCAGTTCATCAATTACCTGTTGGAACCACAGGTGATGGCGCAGATCTCAAATACCATTTTCTATGCCAGCGGCGTGAAAACATCTCTGCCGTTTGTTGATGAAGCTATCCGTAATAATCCGGGTATCTACCCAACACCAGAAACCATGTCGAAACTGTTTACGCTTAAGCTGCAGGATCCGAAACTTGACCGTGTACGCACCCGTGCATGGACTAAAGTTAAAAGTGGTAAATAACGGAGAGTGAGTTCAGCTCACTTTTGCTAAGCGACAGAGGCCCGTTTATCGGCCTCTGTTTGTTATTTTGGGCCTCCCCACGGGAAGGCTATTCAGCGCCGGAGAGTAATGGTAGTGAACGACGCGATCCCCCGTCCTCAAAATAAGGCAAGCAGGGCGTTAACGCCGCTGCTGGAAATCCGTAACCTGACGAAATCCTTCGATGGTCAGCATGCGGTGGATGATGTAAACCTGACCATCTATAAAGGTGAAATTTTCGCTCTGCTGGGCGCCTCCGGCTGCGGTAAGTCTACGCTGCTGCGTATGCTGGCCGGTTTTGAGAGCCCGACCCAAGGGCAGATTTTGCTGGATGGTCAGGATCTCTCTCATGTGCCTCCTTATCAGCGCCCGATCAATATGATGTTTCAGTCCTATGCACTGTTCCCTCATATGACGGTGGAACAGAATATCGCTTTCGGACTCAAGCAGGACAAACTGCCGAAAGCGGAGATTGCCAGCCGCGTGGCTGAAATGTTGACCCTGGTACATATGCAGGAGTACGCCAAGCGTAAACCGCATCAACTTTCCGGTGGCCAGCGTCAGCGTGTGGCCCTGGCGAGAAGCCTTGCCAAGCGGCCCAAGCTGTTGTTGCTCGATGAGCCTATGGGCGCGCTGGATAAAAAACTGCGTGACCGCATGCAACTGGAAGTCATCGATATTCTTGAGCGCGTGGGTGCAACCTGCGTGATGGTGACCCACGACCAGGAAGAGGCCATGACTATGGCCGGGCGTATCGCCATCATGAACCGTGGTAAATTTGTGCAAATTGGCGAGCCGGAGGAGATCTATGAACATCCAACGACCCGCTTTAGCGCTGAGTTTATTGGTTCCGTTAATGTCTTTGAAGGCCTGCTACGTGAGAGCCAGTCGGACGAATTAATCATCGACTGCCCCGGTCTGGTCTATCCGCTGAAAGTGGAGTCAGATGTCTCTGTCCTGGATGGTGTACCTGTCTATGTGGCATTGCGTCCGGAAAAAGTCATGCTGTGTGAAGAGGCCCCGGCTGACGGTTTCAATTTTGCCGTAGGTGAAGTGGTGCATATTGCCTATCTGGGCGACCTGTCTATCTATCACGTTCGTCTGCGCAGCGGACAGATGATCAGTGCTCAGCTGCAAAATGGTCATCGCTTCCGTAACGGTATGCCGACCTGGGGAGATGAAGTCAGTCTCTGCTGGGATGCAGACAGCTGTGTGGTTCTGACGGTGTAAGCGGGAGAAGATCATGAGCCAAGTTTCTGAACGCACTGCCCGGCCACCCGGCGTGCAAAAAACCAGAGTATCGTTGCTGACCCGTCTGCAAGTCGCCCACGGCCGCAAGCTGGTCATTGCGCTGCCCTACATCTGGCTGTCGCTGCTGTTTCTGTTGCCGTTTCTGATTGTCCTGAAAATCAGTTTCGCTGAGATAGCGCGGGCTATCCCACCCTATACTGAATTACTGACCTGGGCCGATGACAGTCTCAGTATGGTGCTGAATCTGGGGAACTATTTTACCCTTACAGGCGATCCGCTCTACATTGATGCTTATCTGCACTCATTACAGGTTGCGGCTATCTCAACGGGCATATGTCTGCTGATTGGCTACCCCTTGGCCTGGGCGGTGGCACATGCTTCGCCCTCTACGCGTAATATTTTGCTGCTGCTGGTCATTCTGCCGTCCTGGACCTCGTTCCTGGTTCGCGTCTATGCCTGGATGGGGATCCTGAATGATAACGGTATTCTCAACAACTTCCTGATGTGGGCTGGCGTTATCGATCAGCCGATAGCTATCCTCTATACCAACCTGGCGGTGTATATCGGTATTGTGTACTGCTATCTGCCGTTTATGGTATTACCGATTTATACGGCGCTGACCCGTATTGATTATTCGCTGGTGGAAGCCTCGCTGGATCTGGGTGCCCGCCCGCTGAAAACTTTCTTCAGCGTGATTGTGCCTCTGACCAAAGGCGGCATTATTGCCGGATCGATGCTGGTGTTTATCCCGGCGGTAGGCGAGTACGTTATTCCTGAACTGCTGGGTGGCCCGGACAGCATTATGATTGGCCGTGTACTGTGGCAGGAATTCTTTAATAACCGTGACTGGCCGGTAGCTTCTGCGCTGGCGGTAATCATTTTGCTGATCCTTATTCTGCCTATTATCTGGTTCCATAAGCATCAGAACAAAGAGATGGGGGATAAGGCATGAGTCAGTTGCCGACCATTCGCTCAAAGTGGCGTACCGCTATCCTCGCGGTCGTTTTCTTCTTCCTGTATGCGCCGATGCTGCTGCTGGTTATCTTTTCATTTAACTCATCGCAACTGGCAGCGTGGGAGAGTTTCTCCTTCCGCTGGTACCAGGTGTTATTCCAGGATGATGCGATGATAAGCGCCGTGACGCTGAGCCTGTCGATAGCCGCACTTTCGGCGACGGCTGCGGTTATCCTCGGGACGATTGCCGCCGTGGTCATTGTGCGTTTCGGGCGTTTCAAAGGATCGACCGGTTTTGCCTTTATGCTGACGGCACCTCTGGTCATGCCCGATGTGATTACCGGTTTGTCCCTGTTGCTACTGTTTGTGGCGATGGCCAATGCGTTTGGCTGGCCTGCTGAACGCGGGATGCTGACTATTTGGCTTGCCCACGTGACCTTTTGTACGGCCTATGTGGCGGTCGTTATCAATTCCCGACTGCGTGAGTTGGACCGTTCGATTGAAGAAGCCGCGATGGATCTCGGTGCAACGCCGTTAAAGGTCTTCTTTGTGATAACCGTACCGATGATTGCACCGGCGCTGGTAACCGGCTGGCTGCTGGCGTTTACGCTGTCGCTGGACGACCTGGTGATATCCAGCTTCGTGACCGGGCCGGGAGCCACCACATTGCCAATGCAGATCTTTGCGACGGTACGACGTGGTGTGAATCCGGAAATCAACGCGCTGGCTACACTGATCCTGTTTGTGGTGGGACTGGTCGGCTTTATTGCCTGGCGCCTGATGGCCCAGAAAGAAAAGCAGCGCCTGAAGGATATTCAGAAAGCACGTTCTGCCGGGCATTAAGCTTTGTTGTGATGGCTGGTGGATACCCCGCCAGCCATTGCTCTGCTATTCAGACCCTTACTTCTCCAATATGCGTCAGCGCATCAACAACCATATCCCAGAAGTAAGTGTGATCGAGTTTAACGGCTACCTGCGTATGGCAATCGGCGGGAGCAGGAGCCCGGAAATCGGCAACGGTCATTCCCAGCGTTAATGTTCCTGTCAGTTCAATATCCACAGGAACTTTTTTTACCGTCATGACAGCCGGGTCAATAACATAGGCAACGGCACAAGGATCATGCACCGGCGGGTAGTCAAAACCTTGAGCATCCTTATAGGCAGCGCCAAAGAAATCTAATAACTCAAGGACAAATTTTGCAGGCTGCGTACCGACCTTCTTGATTTTATCTACCACCTCTGGGGTCGCCAGAGCCTGATGCGTCAGGTCAAGACCCACCATGGTCAATGGCCATTTTTCATTGAATACAATATGAGCAGCTTCCGGGTCAATCTTGATGTTGAACTCAGCCACTGCGCTCCAGTTACCTACATGATAACCGCCCCCCATCAGGACCACTTCTTTCACCCGCTCAACAATGCGTGGCTCTTTTCTGGCTGCCAGAGCGATATTGGTTAATCCTGCTGTCGGCACCAACGTGATGGTCTTTGCCGGATGGGCCATGATGGTGTCAATAATCAGGTCAACGGCATGACGTGGATCCAGCTCAATGGTGGGTTCAGGCAAGACAGGACCATCCAGACCTGACTCGCCGTGAATATCCGGAGCCACTTCTATTTGTCGAACCAAAGGCCTTGGGCAGCCTGCGGCGAAAGGAACCCCGGTAATATTGGCGATACGCGCAACGGCTAGCGCATTTTTAGTCACTTTCTCCAGGGTCTGATTGCCAACGACGGTGGTGACCGCCAGCAATTCAATCTCCGGGTTACCGTGCGCTAATAATATTGCAATGGCGTCATCGTGACCGGGGTCGCAATCAAGAATGATTTTCTTCGTCATGTGGGTATTCTTCCTTTTTTAGCTAAGTCAGTGACGTCCAGTTTTCTTTTTTCTGGATCACTCTGCAATGCCTGGCTTTTTCTGTAAACATCTAAAGAGCTTCAGGTTCTTTTTATAATAATGTGTTTTTATGGAAAAAAATGACTGTAGCCAGGCATTATTGGTCAAAACGGAAAGTTGGGCCTCCACTATCGGCATCTCTGGAGAGAGCGACTCTGATAGATTTTTTTAGGAAATTATAAAAAATAAACGCTATTTCAATTTTTTTAAAATTATAATTCATTATCATTTGTATTTCTTACTTCTCCCCAGACGATAGATAGAAGGAAATAAAATGATAAAAAAAAACGATAAATTCACGCTGATGTCTTTCTGTTTGCCTCTGTTAATACAAACTACTGCCAGTTACGCAGCGCAAACTCAGCAAGCGCCAGAGTTAACCCCACAGGAAGCCGCCGTCTTTACGCAGCAAAACTATTTCTCACGAGGAGGTTTATTAACTGAAACCGTCTCTGATGTCTGGATACCGGATGAACACATAAAGACCGATGAGTCGACGCCTTGGGTTGTGGGTAAAGAGGCCGCCTATCAGACTGTACAGCAAGCGCTAAATGCCGCACTGAGCGATAAATCTGACAGTTCGGATAGCAGGATTTATATCAAGATTTTACCAGGTACCTATGTCGGCACGCTCTATATTCCGGCAGATTCTCCTCCTGTTACACTCTTTGGCAGCGGAGATAATCCAGAACAAGTTGTGTTGTCCCTGGCCGTTGATTCAATGATTTCACCTGAAGTGTGGCGTAAAACGGTAAACAACCAAGGACAATATCAGCCAGGCGATCCGGCCTGGGATATGTACCAGACCTGTGCTACGACCACTGAAGAGGTCGTTACGACGTTATGTTCTGCTGTAGTCTGGTCACAAAATAATGGATTTCAGCTGACCAATTTGACCGTTGAAAATAGCTTATTAGATACGGTCGATAGTAACGCCCATCAAGGCGTTGCTTTGCGTACCGACGGAGATAAAGTTCAGATCGAAAAAGCACGTCTTATTGGCAGACAAGATACTTTTTTTGTTAATACCAGTGATAAACATAACCGATACGTCACCGATCGTATCAGCCGTGCTCTGATAAAAGACAGCTATATTGAGGGGGACGTTGATTATGTTTTTGGCCGCGCAACGGCGGTTTTTGATGGCGTTCATTTTCACACTGTCTCTAGCCGCACTTCCAAACCCGTCTATGTATTAGCCCCAAATACCTTAACAGACAATCCTTACGGATTTTTAGTCACCGGTAGCCGATTTACCAGCGATAGCGGTTTTGGTGAAAAAAGACATGCGTATTTAGGGAGAGCCTGGGATCAAGGCGCCAGGGAAACGGGTTATATACCAGGCAAAACATCAAATGGCCAGGCGGTGATTACGCTATCCACTTTTGATAGTGGATATAACGCCCAATCCCCCTGGGGACCCGCTGCAACAACCAAGCGTCCTTTTCAGGGGAATATAGCGAAAGATCGCGATTTAAATAATATTGAATTCAATAGATTATGGGAGTTCAATAATACCCGGCAGGTAAAGTGATTATTGTATAAGTTGTGTGATTCATAGATATCGTTTCGCTGTAATAACTCACTGTGAATAAGGAAATTCAGCAGCGTATACAGCGGGTAAAATTATATGAAATGTCCGGTGATGTCGGGTTCGTATGCCGTCGCTGTGGCATTTCTCTGTCATCAGCAAACCAACTTGGTCTTGAAGTCTTACAGCGGATAACGTCTCATATGTCCAGCCACAGCCTTACTACCAACATAACTATCTGATTTTTATTATTCTTTGACGCAGACGAACTCATAGTTCTCCTTATCATTGCGAGAATCATAGAAGGCCTTAGACACACTTTTGGCGCGCTCTTTTGTCATAGTAATATTTACGTACTCTATGCCTTCATGAACGGAACGTTTTGCGGCAGACTGTGCTCTACGCAACGACAATGTTTCGTTTTGCATGATACTACCTCACAATATAAAGACTCATCACTGAACCCGTTTGTCAATCAGGTAATAGTACGTGCTAACCTGAGTTAGCGCCTCTTGCATACTACCAAGATTCGCCTTTAAACAAAGAAGAATGAGTGTCAGTAGAACAGCCGATGGTGCATTGGTTTAGCGATTAGAATTGTGCTACAGGTACATAGAGATGCACAGAATGTTGGCATCAGGCAGGTAATAAGGTTTATCCGGGGGCTGCGCAGCGTTTATGTGTTTTACGGTCAGCACGAGCAGAATTCATATGGATAAGTTTTACTGACAGTGGGGGAGGCTGATCTGACTGGTTATCAACTGGTGTCCCCTGCAGGAATCGAACCTGCAACTAGCCCTTAGGAGGGGCTTGTTATATCCATTTAACTAAGAGGACTTCACTGGCTTGTGGCTGCCTTTGTTTTGAAGCGCTTCGATGGTACGCAATATTGGGTGATTCATCAAGCTGTTATGGGGTTAAGAGCGGTAGTTTTCGCCATTAATTTCATACAGGTACTGATTCGTTTATTTATTATTCAGTATCGACGCTATGGGCGATTACCTCTGATGGCCATTATACTTCTCCATTTCTCTATTCTATTAGCCATTCAGGTGACCGTTTGTACGATCACCCTCAGTGGATATATTATATGAGGTGTCGTTTGACGGGGATAATCAGAGTCCGGCAGGACGAGGAACTTCAATATAGTTACCGTCGATATCTTTCTGATAATAACTGCCATTACGCACGTAATAACGTTTATTATTATAATCAACGACGTTGAGATCGGAGCGGGCATTTTCTGGTGTTGGAACAAGAATATATTCAGCGCCTTGTTTTCTGTAATAAGCGTCATTGACAATATAGTAGGTCAGCCCGCCGAGAATGAGGGTGGTTGCCAGCGCCGGGAGAAAATCCAGTCGAGGCGATCTTGGGCCTGGGCTACTGGGGGCGGGGTTAAAATGAGGCCCGTTATGACCGCCATTTCCTCGATAGTCGCCATGTCCACCCGGGCCGCCGGGACCGGCATAAACCAGTGACGGTGAGGCTGTTATTATCGCCATGGCTAAAGCGCAGATGTGTTTTTTCACCGCGGTATCTCCTGCTTAAATCTGTAGCGTTGTTACTACTGAGATAATTATAATCAATCCCGGCAGGGATTTGTTTCACTGAGCGTAAATCCTTTAAATATTCATAATTACCCGTAGAAGTAATTATCTGATTTTTACTTTTCGTATTAGTCTTATTTTTTTTCTAAAATAAAAAGTATTGGGTTTTTACTCTGCTTTAAATATTTCCGTCAATGAATCCACATATATTCTCATCATCACCCTCTTTGTAAGCGAAGAGGTTATTACCTGATATTTGAGCCGTTATGCATATTTTGTTGACACTATCGGGCGCATTTTTAGTTATACTTTAACAACTATTTCTAAAAGTGACTGGCCTCGCTGACCGGTGACTGAATCCGTTGAGGCGTCGTGTGTATCGCCGACTTCCTGTAACCTGAATAATTTAGTGTATAGTGTAGTAAAAGGCAGTAATGGCTACAAAAATGACTGGGCATCTGAGTAGACTTCCTTCAGGAAAGATAAATATTTTGGTAACCAGTACCTTATTTTAGCGCCCGGCAAGGGTGAACAGAGCACTGAAAGCGCAGATCAAAAAAATGGAGACGCTTATGAATTTTCGCCTGACCGGACTGGCATTGGCAACCACCTTTTTGCTGGGGTGTGCCAGCTCGGCTGATAAAAAACCAGACGAGCGTTCCGATCCGCTGGAAGGGTTCAACCGAACCATGTTCAACTTCAACATGAACGTGCTGGATCCTTATATTGTTCGCCCGGTTGCCGTTGCATGGCGTGATTATGTTCCGCAACCTGCACGTAACGGTCTGAGCAATTTCACCAGTAACCTTGAAGAACCCGCCTCAATGGTGAACAATTTTGCCCAGGGCGATGTTTATCAGGGAATGGTGCATTTCACCCGCTTCTTCCTGAATACGATACTGGGAATGGGCGGCTTTATTGATATCGCCGGTATGGCAAACCCGAAACTTGAGCGGACCTATCCGATACGCTTTGGCAGCACCCTGGGTCACTATGGCGTAGGTTACGGCCCTTATATTGTATTGCCGGGATACGGTAGCGTTACGCCGCGTGAAGATGGCGGTGAATATGTTGATACGCTTTATCCGGTGCTATCCTGGCTGACCTGGCCGATGTCTATTGGTAAATGGACTCTGGAAGGGGTTGAAACGCGTGCGCGCTTACTGGATAGCGATGGTCTGCTGCGTCAGTCTTCCGACCCGTATATTCTGGTTCGTGAAGCTTACTTCCAGCGTTACGACTTCCTGGCAAATGGCGGCAAGCTGAGCCCGGAAACGAATCCAAATGCTATAGCTATTCAGGATGACCTGGCAGAGATCGACGGTATGTAGTCTTTCCTGAAAATGAAAAAGGCGAACCTCGGTTCGCCTTTTTGCTTTCTGAGCAGCCTGTAGGGCTGATTAGAATGAGTAGTTAAAGTTGGTACCGTAAAGCCAGGCTTTACCTTCAGAACGGAAGCTGTAAGGACCTTCTTGAATATTAACCGCTTTGCCATGCATATAGGAGACACCGACATCAATCGAAGCATCTTTATTGAAGGCATAGGTTGTCCCGGCGCTGAGCCAGAAACGATCCTGATCGGGAATAGAAATAGAGCGTTTATTCGCCGGTACCGGGCTATCATCAAAAGCAATACCGGTGCGGAAGGTCCAGTTTTCATCCATAAAATAGGTGGTACCTATTGCCAGACGATAAGCGTCTTTAAAGCTTTCATCCTTCAGGAACAGTAAGTTACCATCACTGCCTGTCGCTCTCAGTTCTTTAAACTGACTCCAGCGGGTATAAGCCATGCTGTAGTGAACGGCCCACTTAGGCGCCACAGTATTGTAACCGGACACTTCCCACATCTCAGGTAAGTTCAGGCTTAAAGAACCCGGGATGGTTTCACCGCCGGTGCCATATAAACCATAGTCCCCTAAGATAGGGTTAAAGGAAGCAGGCAGGTCGCTTTTATAGTCGCCATCAAAATCAATTTTGACTTTTGAACGGTAGGTTAACGCGTAGCGATTGCCCTTGTTAAGCTCATAAAGTACCCCTGCGTTCCAGCCAAAGCCCCATTTATCGCCTTTCAGACTGGTAATCTGCGTATTTGCTGGGATGCCTGCAACAATATTGCCATATCCGGGAGGGAGCTTACCGCTTCCAGCTAAAATCGAACCCAAATCACCCGCATAACGCTCAATTTTCGCTTTCGCGTAAACCGCATTCAGACCTAAACCGAAGCTCCAGTTAGGATCAAGACGCCAGGCTCCGCTCAGGTTAAAGTTAGCGGTCTGCAAGTCGGTTTTTCCGCCGACCGAACCTGCGCGATAGCTATTATTGAACTCGGTGGCCAGCCCGTAGTTGGAGGTGACTGAGGCACCCCAGCCAAACTTCTCGTTAATCGGGGCGACGAAATGCAGGTTTGGAACCCAGGCATTGGGTGCAATATTTTTAGCATCGGTGCTGCCTCCCGCAGGGGAGTTACCAAAAATATTGACGTCTGGCTGAATATAAACCGCACCGCCAGAGAAAGAAGGCCTGTCAAACATCATGATGGTGGCCGGGTTGCGGCTGGCAGAGCCCGCGTTGTCTGCAACAGCCCCTTCTCCTGAATAGGCTCGTCCCAGACCAGAAGAAGAAAATTCGTTTAACTGAAAGCCCGCGGAATGTGTTTGTAAACTGACCATTGCTACAGCAATTGCTATAAATGACTTGGCGAACAGGGTTCTCTGGCTCATAACCAAAACCTCATTGATTTATTTTTATACAAAAAATGCTACTTACCGTAACCGAAGCGCGCATAGTAGGGACTGTGCTGGTAGATAGAAAGCAGACCAGTTATTCGAGTATAGGTACGACCAGTGGGTATGTTGCAAGAATGTTTCGCGTTTATTGGTGAGTTGTTGTCGGAAACATGATCAAGGCAGCAAAAAATAGCAACTTTCCGGCGCTATGGGGGGGGCAGAATTTGTTTTAGATCATTTTTAAGTGTGATTTCCGTCACTCACGCCGATTACCAGAATAATCAACTGGAGTGAAAATTCAGAGCGACGTAAAATAGCGACCATGAAAGTTAGGGCGTTTATCTTTTAGGTTATACTCCTCATACTTCGATTTGCCTGGGTGTTGCTTTCGCAAAACGCATCGAATCATAGAGTTTTCCGGTACGCATCGGTTCTCTTCACTCAGCGCTTAAAACAACCCGAATTATTCTGAGTATATAATACTAAGGAACGAATCATGAGTAGAAATAGTGCAGATGAAACCCCAGTTTGTTGCTGCATAGACGTCGGTTCTATCATTGATAATACGGATTGTGTTGCCTCCTATAGCCGTGTGTTTGCCAGCAAAGAGCAGGCCGAAGAGACTCTGGCGGCACTGAGCGCTAAAGCGCGTGAAGTGGAGTCCGAGCCTTGCCAGATTACACCGCGCTTCACTGAAGAAGCCGAGGGTGTACGTCTCGATATCGACTTCCAGTTCTGCTGTCAGGCAGAAACGATGATTTTCCAGTTAGGCTTGCGCTAGGCTGACTGCTTGAACAAAAATGGCTGACTCCTATGTCAGCCATTTTTAAAGCCCCTGATTATTCCCCGATTAAAAACTCTCCCATTTTTTTGTTTCTCCCATCGTGAAACGTGCTGCTTCTCGCAATTTTCCCCCTAAAGGGTTGGCGAAGTGTGAATAATTAGTTAACACTGGCATCAGGTCAGACCACTAATTATTTTCTCTGTAGGGGAGCGTTATGAACCAGGCATTACCATTGGTTACGCGTCAGGGTGCAAGGATTGCCATCGTCAGTGGGCTGCGTACGCCCTTTGTCCGTCAGGCCACCGCTTTTCATGGTATTCCTGCCGTCTCTCTCGGCAACTGGGTCGTTCGGGAACTCTTAATTCGTAGTAACGTTGCGCCGGAGCTCATTGATCAGGTGGTATTTGGCCAGGTGATTCAGATGCCTGAGGCCCCCAATATAGCGCGCGAAATTGTCTTAGGGAGCGGTATGAGCGTTCATACTGATGCCTATAGTGTCAGTCGCGCCTGTGCCACCAGTTTTCAGGCGATAGCCAATGTTGCTGAAAGTATTATGGCAGGCACCATCCAGTCGGGTATCGCCGGCGGGGCTGACTCTTCTTCCGTTTTGCCTTTTGGTGTGAGCAAAAATTTAGGCCGCACCCTGGTGGACTTAAGTAAAGCCCGTACGCTTACTCAGCGTCTCAAACTGCTCACTCGCCTGCGGCCGCGCGATTTGCTACCTCTTCCTCCTGCCATTGCTGAATACTCCACCGGGTTGCGTATGGGCGATACGGCAGAGCAAATGGCCAAAACCCATGGTATTACCCGTGAACAGCAGGATGCGCTGGCGCATCGCTCCCACCAGCTTGCGGCTCAGGCCTGGCAGGAAGGCAAACTGGCGGATGAAGTCATGACGGCTTTTGTCCCCCCTTATCGCCAGTCGATTAGCGAGGATAATAATATCCGCAAGCAGAGTAGCCTGGCGGATTATGCAAAATTACGTCCGGCGTTTGACAGGAAACATGGCAGTGTTACCGCCGCAAACAGCACACCGCTGACAGACGGCGCGGCAGCCGTCATTTTGATGGCAGAATCGCGTGCCAGAGAACTGGGGCTGATACCGCTGGGTTATCTGCGCAGCTACGCCTTTACCGCCATTGATGTCTGGCAGGATATGTTGCTGGGCCCTGCATGGGCGACACCCCTGGCGCTGGATCGCGCCGGGCTGACGCTTAACGACCTGACGCTATTTGATATGCATGAGGCTTTTGCCTCACAGACCCTCGCCAACCTCAAAATGTTAGCCAGCGCCGAGTTCGCGCGTGAAAAACTGGGGCGTTCTCAGGCGACGGGAGAAGTTGACGAGGCAAAATTCAATGTTCTGGGAGGCTCTATTGCTTATGGTCATCCGTTTGCGGCTACCGGGGCGAGAATGGTAACCCAGACGTTACATGAATTGCGTCGTCGTGGCGGTGGGTTTGGTTTAGTGACGGCCTGTGCGGCTGGTGGACTGGGTGCTGCAATGGTACTGGAGGCCGAATAATGGAACAGCTTAGTGCATTTCGCCTGGAGATCCGGGCAGATAACGTAGCGGTAGTCACCATCGATGTTCCCGGCGAAAGAGTGAATACGCTGAAAGCCGAATTTGCTGCGCAAGTTCGGGAGATTATCCAGCAAATCCGCGCTCATTCGGGTATTAAAGGCGTGGTTTTTATCTCAGCTAAACCAGACAATTTTATTGCTGGTGCTGATATTTTCATGATTGCAGAGTGTAAAACAGCCGAGGATGCGGAAACTTTGGCGCATCAGGGGCAGCAAATCATGGCGGATATTGCCTCTCTGCCTGTACCTGTGGTCGCCGCTATTCATGGCAGTTGCTTAGGCGGGGGGCTTGAGCTGGCACTGGCCTGTCATGCGCGAATCTGTACTGACCAGCCGGAAACCCGGCTGGGTTTACCCGAAGTCCAGCTAGGCTTACTGCCAGGAGCCGGTGGAACGCAGCGTTTACCGCGGTTAATTGGCGTATCGAAAGCGCTGGATACTATCCTTACTGGCCGACAGCTCCGCCCGAAGCAAGCCTTAAAGCTGGGGCTGGTTGACGAGGTCGTTGCGAAGTCACAGTTACTGGATATTGCTGTCGCTCTGGCCTTGCGTGGGCATAAACCGGTTCATCGCCTGCCGGTGAAAGAGCGTTTTCTGGCAGGAATAGGGCGGCCACTACTGTTCCGTCTGGTCAGTAAAAAAACGCTGCAAAAAACCCAGGGAAACTACCCAGCAGTCAATCAAATTCTTGATGTTATTGAGCTTGGTCTGGCACAAGGAAGCGACAAAGGCTATGAGGCGGAAGCGAAAGCTTTCGGTATCCTGGCTATGTCGCCGCAATCAGCCGCCTTACGCGGCCTGTTTTTCGCCAGTTCAGCGTTGAAAAAAGAGTCCGGCAGCGAAGTGCCTCCACGGCCTCTGCATTCTGTTGGTGTGCTGGGTGGCGGTTTAATGGGCGCGGGTATTACTTATGTCACCGCAATCAAGGGGCAATTGCCGGTTCGCGTCAAAGATACGACGCCCGAAGGCATTAATCATGCCCTGAAATACAGCTGGGATCTGTTGAGTAAACAGGTCAGTCGTCGTCAGATTGCCCCGGTGCAAAGAGAACGGGAAATGGCGCGGATTTCCGGGGGAACTGACTATCAGGGATTCCGGCAGATGGATGTTGTGATTGAAGCGGTATTTGAAAACCTGGCGCTGAAACAGCAGATGGTGGCCGAGGTTGAACAGTTTGCCAGCCCTGAAACTATTTTTGCCTCCAACACCTCATCGATACCTATTCGCGATATCGCGGCTTATGCCACACGCCCGCAACAGGTTATTGGTCTGCACTATTTTAGTCCGGTCGATAAAATGCCTTTGGTAGAAGTGATACCTCATGCCGGAACAAGTGCTGCAACTATTTCCACGACCGTGGCGCTAGCGAAGAAGCAAGGTAAAACCCCGATTGTGGTAGGCGATAGCGCGGGATTTTATGTTAACCGTATTTTAGCGCCCTATATCAATGAAGCTTTGCGTTGCTTGGTGGAAGGTGAGCCGGTAGAACACATTGATAATGCCCTGGTGAAGTTTGGGTTCCCGGTCGGCCCGATTCAGTTACTTGATGAGGTTGGGATCGATGTCGGAACCAAAATCATGCCCGTGCTTGAAGAAGCCTACGGCGAGCGTTTTGCGCCTCCTTCGGCGTTGAATGCCATTTTAGCTGACGATCGTCGCGGGCGGAAAAATAGCCGTGGCTTTTATTTGTATCCGGCGCGAGGGAAAAAGAGTAAGAAACAGGCGGATAACACTATTTATGGCCTGCTTGGCGTCACACCAGCGGTCCGGCTGAATAGCGAAAGTCTGGCTGAACGCTGCGTGATGATGCTGCTTAATGAAGCGGCTCGTAGCCTGGATGAAGGGGTGATTCGCTCTACGCGTGATGGTGATATTGGTGGGGTATTTGGTATTGGTTTCCCGCCATTTCTGGGCGGTCCATTCCACTATATGAATCAGCTGGGAATCGCCACTGTGGTTGCGCGCTTACAACACCTGGCGCATGTGTATGGTGAGCGTTTCACTCCCTGCGAGCGTTTGATAGCGATGGCAGAACAAAGTGAGTCTTTTACTGATGGAAACTGATTGATAATCGTTCAAATCCAACGATTAGCCGTCGTTAGCGATGATTTTATCAACAAAGATTGACTGAGTTCACAGCATTAAGGTAAAGATCAGCGTTTCATTCGATGTATGAATCAGGCACAATGCCGGGCTGCCAAATCCTTTTCCTTTGCGTGGGGATTTAAGGTGTCCTTGGTTAACAAAAGCGGTGCAATATGCAAGTGTTTATTATGCGTCACGGTGATGCGGCTCTGAATGCTGCAAGCGACTCAGTACGTCCTCTGACAGAGTGCGGCTGTGATGAATCACGATTGATGGCGGCCTGGCTGAAAGGTCAGACAGCAAATATTGAGAGAGTTCTGGTCAGCCCTTATTTACGCGCAGAACAAACCTTAGCCGTCGTGGGTGAAGAATTGTCGTTTGCGGGTCAGACGGATGTCCTGCCAGAACTGACGCCAGGGGGAGATGCCGATAGCGTTGCTGGCTATCTGAATATGCTCGCCGCGGAAGGCGTATCCTCGGTACTGGTTATCTCCCATCTGCCTCTGGTAGGTTATCTGGTGTCGGCGCTATGCCCGCAAGAATCCCCACCGATGTTCTCTACTTCCGCGATTGCCAGCGTAACGCTCGAACCGCTGACCGGGAAGGGCACTCTTAACTGGCAGAAAAGTCCGTGCCAGTTTAAAACAGAAAAAACAGTCTGATTTTCTTCTCTGTTAGCAAAAAAGTCGCCCTGGCGACTTTTTTCGTTATGCGTTCCGCAGATTAAATCAGTTCAGGTGGCTGCCACTCTTCGACTTCAATCAGCACCAGTAAGGCTGCATCGCCGCCATAGGTTTTCGGGGCCTGATGAAACGCCATCACATGAGGGTGCTGTGCCAGCCACAGAGGTGTTTGTTGCTTGAGAATATGCTTTCCATGCCCGTGCATCACACAGGCACAAAACACATGTTCACGGCGGCAGGCGGCAATTAATGCGCCCAGCTCTTGTTTTGCTTGTTGCTGAGTCAGACCATGCAGGTCAAGAAATAGGTCCGGGGAGTAATCACCGCGGCGAATTTTTTTTAACTCAAAATGGCTGACATCTTCTCGTACATAGCGCGTCGGACCTTCGGAGGGGAGGCGAGGCTGAAATTCATCCGAAAAATAGTGGCTGGCATCGACCTGATCTTGTAGCAGACGTTTTACCGGCACTTCAGTTATCTTTTTACGCACCGTGCGATGAACAATCGTATCCTGGGTGAGCTTTTTTGTATCAGTCATCAGGCCCCGGAACAGGGATTCATCTTCTGAACTGAGCGGTGAGGACTTTTTCATATTTTCTCTTCTCGCATTCATTTTATCCTCAGTTTACCCGTTTTCCCGACCTTCAAGAAAGAAAAGGATATATTCCAGAGCACACATCGCATTATGAATGCTGATTTGTCCCGGTCTTCATGGCAAACTAGCCGCTTATTATTGAACAAGCATGAGTCGCCTGCGGAGGGCAGCATGGATAAAATTTTTGTCGATGAGGCAGTGAATGAACTGCATACCATTCAGGATATGTTACGTTGGTCGGTGAGCCGCTTTAGTGCCGCCAACATTTGGTATGGTCACGGCACCGACAATCCGTGGGATGAAGCTGTTCAACTGGTCCTGCCAAGTCTCTATCTCCCGCTGGATATTCCAGAGGATATGCGTACTGCACGCCTGACCTCAAGCGAGCGTCATCTGATTGTTGAGCGGGTTATTCGTCGGGTGAATGAGCGTATTCCCGTCGCTTATCTGACTAACAAAGCCTGGTTCTGCGGTCATGAGTTTTATGTTGATGAGCGTGTTTTGGTGCCTCGTTCACCGATAGGTGAGCTGATTAACAATCACTTTGCCGGTCTTATTAATCATCAGCCGCGTCATATCCTGGACATGTGTACCGGAAGCGGTTGTATTGGCATTGCCTGCGCTTATGCCTTCCCGGAAGCCGATGTCGATGTAGTGGATATTTCAGTTGATGCTCTGGCTGTTACTGAGCACAACATCGCTGAACATTGCCTGGAAAATAACGTCACGCCAATGCGTTCCGATTTATTCCGTGACCTGCCAAAAATTCAGTACGATATTATTGTCACGAATCCGCCTTATGTTGATGCGGAAGATATGTCTGACCTGCCGGGCGAATATCATTTTGAACCGGAATTGGGTCTGGCTGCGGGTAGCGATGGCTTGGAACTGGCGCGCCGTATTCTTGGCTGTGCACCTGACTATCTCACTGACGACGGTATACTGATTTGTGAAGTCGGAAATAGCATGGTACATCTGATTGAACAGTATCCGGACGTGCCCTTTACCTGGCTTGAGTTTGATAAAGGCGGTGATGGTGTCTTTATGCTCACCAAATCACAACTGCTAGCGGCGCAAACCTGGTTCGCTCGCTATAAGGATTAAGCCGTAATCACGCTTACGGTTAGAATAATTAAAACAGACAACAACGACGACAACGGTAAGGAGCCGTGATGGCTGGTAACAGTATTGGACAGGTTTTTCGAGTAACGACATTTGGGGAATCTCACGGCATCGCGCTGGGTTGTATTGTTGACGGCGTACCGCCGGGCATCAGCCTGACCGAAGCTGACTTGCAACACGATCTCGATCGTCGTCGCCCGGGAACCTCTCGCTATACCACACAACGCCGTGAACCCGATCAGGTGAAAATCCTCTCTGGTGTCTTTGAAGGTGTCACTACCGGTACCAGTATCGGTCTGCTGATTGAAAATACCGATCAGCGTTCGCAGGATTACAGTGCTATCAAAGACGTCTTCCGTCCGGGTCATGCGGATTACACCTACGAGCAGAAATACGGTGTCCGTGACTATCGTGGCGGTGGCCGTTCCTCAGCGCGTGAAACCGCGATGCGTGTAGCTGCCGGAGCGATTGCTAAAAAATATCTCGAGCAGAAATTTGGCATTGTGATACGCGGTTGTATGACACAAATGGGCGATATTCCCTTAGAGATTAAGGATTGGAGTCAGGTCGAAACTAACCCGTTCTTCTGCCCGGATCCGGACAAAATTACTGCCCTTGATGAACTGATCCGTGAGCTGAAAAAAGAAGGCGACTCGATCGGCGCAAAAATCACCGTCGTGGCTGACAATGTACCGCCAGGACTTGGCGAGCCTGTCTTTGATCGACTGGATGCCGATATCGCGCATGCCTTGATGAGCATCAACGCGGTAAAAGGCGTTGAAATCGGTGAAGGTTTTGGCGCGATTAATCTACGTGGCAGCCAGAACCGCGATGAGATAACTCAGCAGGGTTTCCAGAGTAATCATGCGGGCGGTATTCTCGGCGGAATCAGCAGCGGCCAGCAAATTGTTGCCCATATGGCACTGAAACCGACTTCGAGCATCACCGTACCAGGTAAGACGATTAATCGGCAGGGTGAAGAAATAGAGATGATCACCCGTGGCCGTCACGATCCTTGTGTAGGGATCCGTGCGGTGCCTATCGCAGAAGCAATGCTCGCTATTGTGCTGATGGATCACTTGCTGCGTCAGCGTGCGCAGAATGGGGATGTGAATTGCACACTCCCAAGCTGGAGAGGGAATGAATAAAATCCTGACCGGATTATTGGCGCTGACAGCCTGTGTTCAAGCCATGGCGGCAACGCCATGGCAGAAGATTGAACATCCGATTAACGGCAGTGCTCAGTCTATTGGCGGTTTTTCAAATGGCTGTATTGTCGGAGCTCATGGCTTGGCGCTTCAGGACGCTCACTATCAGGTGATGCGTCCCGATCAGCGTCGTTATTTTGGTCATCCGGATTTAGTGGCATTTATTCAGCGTCTCAGCCAGCAGGCCCGCCTGGAAACAGGCGGGACCGTACTGGTGGGTGATATGGGGATGCCAGCCGGAGGACGTTTCAGCTCAGGGCATGCCAGCCATCAGACCGGGCTGGATGTCGATATTTTTTTACAGCTACCGAAAAAACGCTGGACTTCTGCTCAGCTACTACGTCCCCAGGCGATTGATTTAGTCGCGGCAAATGGTAAGCGTGTCGTACCTGCCTTATGGAGTCCGGAAATTGATAGCCTTATCAAAATGGCAGCCAAAGACTCTGAAGTAACGCGAATTTTTGTTAATCCTGCCATCAAGCAACAGCTTTGCCTGGATGCGGGAGCTGACCGCGACTGGTTACATAAAGTCCGCCCGTGGTTCGCGCATCGCGCCCATATGCATGTGCGTTTACGTTGCCCGGCAAACAGTTTTGAGTGCCTGGACCAGCCGGAACCGCCAGCAGGTGATGGCTGCGGGGCTGAATTACAGAGTTGGTTTGCACCACCAGCTCCCGGAAGTTCACCTTCTAAACCGACCACGCCGCCACCTTTACCGGCTTCCTGTCAGGCCTTGCTGGATGAGCATGCTTTATAACGGATAAATTAATGGAATGGTTTATTGTTTCCCCTACAATGCTGGGCGTGCTGTTTATGGTCGCTATGCTGGCAGGGTTTATTGATGCTTTGGCTGGAGGCGGTGGGTTGCTGACCGTTCCCGCATTGCTAGCGGCCGGTATGTCGCCTGCTGAGGCTCTGGCGACCAACAAACTCCAGGCCTGTGGGGGATCCATCGCCTCTTCGGTCTATTTTCTTCGTCGTAAAGCCGTCAGTCTTGCCGATCAGAAACTCAATATTCTGATGACATTTATTGGCTCTGTTAGCGGTGCTTTATTAGTACAACATATTGAGTCTGATATTCTGCGCCAGATTTTACCGGTGCTGGTGATTGGTATTGGCCTTTACTTCTTACTCATGCCCAAGCTTGGGGAAGAAGACAGACATCGTCGTCTTCATGGTCTGCCGTTTGCGCTGGTTGCTGGCGGCTGTGTCGGTTTTTATGATGGTTTCTTTGGTCCGGGCGCAGGTTCTTTCTATACCCTGGCGTTTGTGACCCTGTGTGGTTTTAACCTTGCGAAGTCAACGGCACATGCCAAAGTACTGAATGCCACCTCAAATATCGGTGGTTTATTGCTATTTATGATTAGCGGTAAAGTCGTCTGGGGCATGGGCCTGGTGATGCTTTTTGGACAAATTATTGGCGCACGTCTTGGATCGCGTCTGGTATTGAGTAAAGGGCAACAATTGATCCGACCGATGATAGTCGTCGTCTCGGCAGTCATGAGCATGAAACTGCTCTATGACAGTCATGGGGCTGATATTCTTCGTTGGTTAGGCGTGGCTTGAGTGGAAAAAAATTATGAGTAACAGCCATCATTATCAGGAACTGATCGATATTTTCGACCGTTGTTTCCTGGCTGAGTTTAATACCCGGTTGATTAAAGGTGATGATGAACCTATCTATCTGCCCGCAGATGATGAACAACCGTTTAACCGTATTGTTTTTGCCCATGGTTATTATGCCAGTGGCATGCACGAAATATCCCACTGGTGTATTGCCGGTAAAGAGCGGCGTAAATTGGTCGATTTTGGTTACTGGTATTGTCCGGACGGGCGAGATGCCCAGACGCAAAGCCAGTTTGAAGATGTGGAAGTTAAACCTCAGGCGCTGGAGTGGTTACTCTGCGTGGCCGCAGGTTTTCCTTTCAATGTCAGCTGTGACAACCTCAGTGGTGATGTTGAGCCTGATCGTATCGCTTTTCAGCGCAGGGTACATGCTCAGGTGATGCACTATCTTGAACAGGGGATACCTGAACGTCCGGCGAAACTGATTAGCGCTCTGAGGGAGTATTACCATGTTCCGCCGTTGACCGCAGAGCTGTTTCCCTGGCCTGAAGATCTATAATCCTAACAATGAGTAAAGAGGAAGTAACATGCTCGCGGAGTTTGAGTCACATATTCTGGCGTCCATCGACGGTATGGTTGAACATGGCACGGATGACGAGTTATTTGCCGGCGGTTATTTACGCGGCCATCTGACCCTTTCTATCTCGGAACTGGAGTTTGGTGAAGACCACTCCCACGAAGCTCTTTATCGTCAGGTCAGCGAAAGCCTGGAAAAGGCGATTAGTGCGGGTGAACTTTCTCCCCGTGACCAGGTTCTGGTGCTTGAAATGTGGGATAAGCTTTATACCCAGGCTAAAAACGCATAATATCAGGCCCGTTTCCCTCGAACGGAAACGGGCCTCTTAGCTATAACGGCGAAGACGAGTAATGCCGGGTGGTAACCACCGCTTTTCCTTTCAGTAATTTTCTCACCCACAAACGATTAGGGTTCAGCGCTTCCAGGGTACCGACATCCATCGGAATCGGTTCTTCGCTCATTTGTGCCGCCAGAATCTCTGCGCTCAGTGGTGCACTGCAGAGCCCGCGTGAGCCCAGCGCGGCGAGCATAAACAGATTCGTATAAACTGGGGCAGGCGCTGCACTTTCAGGAGCTTCAGCCAGCGTCGCGTATTGTGTCAGAATCGCTTCATAGTTCGGGACATTTCCTACCATCGGCAGGTGATCGCGCGTAGCACAACGCACGCCGCAGCGGGCCTGATTATCAGACACATCAATGGTTTTCGGCCAGTCGGCGTCAGGCAGGCAGTCAATCAGGCGCTGACGGTTATGCAGCTGATCTTCCTCATTAAAGACCATCTCTTCCTGCCCGCGATGATAGCTGGCACCGATACAATGATGCTGGTTTTCAGGATTAACCGGGGTGAGATACCCGTCGTAACACAGTACCTGGCGTAACGCACCCAGAGTAGGGTTAGTCGGAATATGGCTGACCTGTCCCCCCACCGCATAGACCGGCAGTTCCCGGGTCTGCGAAAAATGGTTAATTTTATGGCCGTTTGCCAGCACGACGACTTGATGTTCACGCGGGGACTGACTGGAAAAAGTTAACTGCCAGTCGGATTCGGTTTGTTTCAGGTCGGTTACTTCATGGTTATAGAATACTTTAAGCCCCTGTTGCTGGGCTAATTCGAGGGTCAGCGCCGTGAGCTGAGCGGGATACAGCCAGCCGCCTTGTGGATAAGTAATTCCATCACAATCGGTCACTACGCCACAGGTTTCGGCTACAGTCTTTGCATCAACCTCAAAGGCAATAGAGGGCGGTAAATTCAGGCTGAGCATTTGCGCTATTTTATGCGCACTTTTTTCGTCCCAGGCCAGCTGTGTGACACCGCACCAGTCATGATCAAAATTGACCGGCAGGCTATCGTATACACGACGGGCGAAGGTAAAAGCGGCCGGGAAAAAATGTGCCAGGGCGGCATCATGGGCGCTTAACAGTGGATACAGTGCTCCCTGACGGTTACCTGAAGCACCTCGCGCCGGTGCATCATCGGCACAATATAACGTGACTTCCCAGCCCCGCCGTAATAGTGCCAGTGCCAGTAAAGCACTGGCAACGCCCCCGCCAATCAGGGCAACTTCACGCTGCTGGCTACCTGAACGTGCATACCAGGGTGTGCGTAAGGTTTGTGGCAGAGGCTGTATCATTTCACCCACCAGCATGGAACGCTTAGGGCCAAAACCTTTGCTTTTTGCCATACTAAACCCGGCTTCCTGCAAGCCGCGGCGGACAAAACCTGCTGCGGTAAAGGTGGCGAGGGTACAGCCCGGGCGAGCTGTACGTGCCATCATCTGAAACAGTTCCTGAGTCCACATATCCGGGTTTTTTGCTGGCGCAAAACCATCAAGAAACCAGGCATCAACTTGCTGATTTAGCTGATCGTCAAGCTGTGGTCCCAGTTCATTAATATCTCCCAGCCATAAATCCAGCGTCACACGTCCATCGGCCAGTAATAACCTGTGGCAGCCAGCGATAGCGTCGGGCCACTGTCGCTGTAGTTCGGCTGCATAAGGAGCCAGAGTTGGCCAGTGTTGCTGGGCCAGGATTAAATCCGCTACCGTTAGCGGAAATTTTTCAAAACTGATGAAATGGAGACGTTTTAGCGTTGCTTCAGGCTGTTTCTGGAGAAACTCATCAAATGCCTGCCATAACGCCAGAAAATTCAGTCCGGTACCGAAACCACTTTCTGCAACCACGAATAACGGTAGGCTATGGCTGGTAAATCGTTCCGGTAACTTATTGCCTCCAAGAAAGACATAACGCGTCTCCTCAAGCCCGCTATCGTTAGAGAAATAGATATCATCAAAATCTCGAGATACAGGTGTACCTTCTTCGTTGAAACCAAGATTAGCGGGCTTTACCGGGGCGTATTTCACGTAAGTTACTCGTCTGTCGGGAGGAATAATAATAATAGCGAGCGATGTAAAGCGGCGCAAATTTCTGAATAATCTGGCTGATCGGACTTGTTCGGCGTACAACTGTACGCTATTGTGCTCATCGAAATCCTACATAATTAAGCAGTGAAAGAGGTATTTGAATGAAACGTGCAGTGATTACGGGCCTGGGCATCGTATCCAGCATCGGTAATAACCAGCAGGAAGTCCTGGCATCTCTGCGTGAAGGGCGCTCAGGGATTACTTTCTCTCAGGAGTTGAAAGACTCCGGCATGCGTAGCCATGTGTGGGGGAATGTTAAATTGGACACTACCGGTCTCATCGATCGCAAAGTTGTGCGTTTCATGAGTGATGCATCTATCTATGCTTATTTATCAATGGAGCAGGCAATTCAGGATGCGGGTTTAAGTACTGAAGCTTATCAGAATAACCCGCGTGTTGGTCTGATTGCCGGTTCTGGCGGCGGTTCTCCACGCTTCCAGGTCTTCGGCGCTGATGCAATGCGTAGCCCTCGCGGCCTGAAAGCCGTTGGCCCTTACGTCGTGACTAAAGCGATGGGTTCTGGTGTTTCTGCCTGTCTGGCAACGCCATTTAAAATCCACGGCGTAAACTATTCAATCAGTTCTGCCTGCGCCACGTCTTCCCACTGTATCGGTAACGCAGTCGAGCAGATTCAACTGGGCAAGCAAGACATCGTATTTGCTGGCGGCGGCGAAGAGCTGTGCTGGGAAATGGCTTGTGAGTTTGATGCTATGGGCGCTCTGTCTACCAAGTACAACGACTCCCCAGAAAAAGCGTCCCGTACCTATGATGCAAACCGTGACGGTTTCGTTATCGCTGGCGGCGGTGGCATGGTGGTCGTTGAAGAGCTGGAACATGCTCTAGCTCGTGGTGCGCATATCTATGCAGAAATCGTTGGTTACGGCGCGACTTCTGACGGTGCGGATATGGTTGCGCCATCAGGCGAAGGCGCGGTTCGTTGCATGAAAATGGCAATGCACGGCGTTGATACTCCGATTGACTACCTCAACACCCACGGCACGTCTACCCCTGTCGGTGATGTTAAAGAGCTGGGCGCAATTCGCGAAGTCTTTGGCGATGCCTCACCTTCAATGTCTGCCACTAAAGCCATGACCGGTCACTCTCTGGGTGCCGCAGGCGTTCAGGAAGCTATTTATAGCTTACTGATGCTGGAACATGGCTTTATCGCACCAAGCATCAATATTGATGAACTTGATGAGAAGGCGGTTGGCCTGAATATCGTCACTAAAGCGACCGATGCACCACTGAAAACAGTGATGTCTAACAGCTTTGGTTTCGGTGGCACCAATGCCACGCTGGTGATGCGTAAGCTTGACGCATAATCATCCCTAAGCGATAAGAATCAGGGTGCCTGTATTAACGGCGCCCTTTTTATTTTTCGTCCCCGCCTGCGTTTTTTTCTGACCTGTTTTGCCTTTCATGCTACGACATTGTTTTACTTTACAAGATATTGACACTTTGTTCAGACCGATGCACTATTCGGCCTCCCCATTATCACTTTGATAATGCGTAAGCGTTTACGTAAACCAACGCACCTTTAATCTGATAGCTCAGAAGAGGGGGCGTGGTCTTTTCCCGCCTGACTCTGCTTAAATGGAGTAGGTTTTATGTCTGTCCAGTCCGATTCCCATCTGCAATCGTCGAAATCATCCAGTGTCTCGCTTTTTCGCATCGCTTTTAGCGTATTCATTGTTTTTCTGACCGTAGGATTACCCCTGCCGGTCATTCCGCTGTTTGTTCATAATGAGCTTGGCTATGGTAATACTATGGTCGGCATTGCGGTGGGTATTCAGTTTTTAGCTACCGTGTTAACTCGAGGCTACGCGGGGCGTCTGGCCGATCAGTTCGGTGCGAAGCGTTCCGTAATGCAAGGCATGTTTGCCTGCGGCCTGGCTGGCGGCGCTTATCTCCTGGCCGCATTATTGCCGGTAGGCCCTGAAGCCAAATTTGGCATACTGATAGTCGGTCGTCTGATCCTTGGCTTCGGTGAAAGCCAGTTACTGACCGGCAACCTGACCTGGGGGCTGGGATTAGTCGGGCCAGACCGTTCAGGTAAAGTGATGTCGTGGAACGGCATTGCCATTTATGGTGCGCTGGCCGTCGGCGCGCCTTTAGGCTTGCTACTCAATAACCAGTGGGGCTTTGTGGCTCTTGGCGTGACAACCTTACTGTTACCGGTGTTTGCCTTACTGTTTAATGCCACCGTGAGGTCGGTTCCGGCACATAAAGGGTCACGTCCTTCGCTGTTAAACGTCATCGGGCTTATCTGGCAGCCTGGCGTCGGTCTGGCTCTGCAAGGGGTGGGTTTTGCGGTTATCGGTACTTTTGTTTCCCTCTATTTTGCCGCGAACAACTGGGCTCATGCCGGGCTGACGTTAACCGCTTTTGGTGGCGCTTTTGTTCTGGTGCGCATCCTGTTTGGCTGGATGCCAGACAGTTATGGCGGCGTCAAAGTAGCTATTTTTTCACTGCTGGTTGAAATCCTCGGGCTGATACTACTCTGGCAGGCACCCGGAGCAGGAATAGCACTGCTCGGTGCGGCATTAACCGGCGCGGGCTGCTCTTTAATATTCCCGGCTCTCGGTGTCGAGGTGGTGAAACGCGTTCCCCCTCAGGTTCGTGGTACTGCCCTGGGGGGTTATGCGGCCTTCCAGGATATTTCATACGGTATCAGTGGCCCGTTAACCGGGATTCTCGCTACCGCCTATGGCTACCCATCGGTCTTTTTAACCGCGGCTATTGCGGCCTTACTGGGCGTAATGGTTACCCTGCTGTGTTTTCGGAAATAATCCGATCCCCGCTTAGCGGGGATTTTCACTTAAAAGAGAATCCACAACACTAAAATAGCCACCAGCAGAGCAATCATCGCCGTTGAATTACGGGTACTGATATTTTTAATCGATTCTATCGTGCTCGCAAAAAATGGACTGACAATCGGTTTGATATCTCTGACCTCGATAACGCCCGACTGACGTTCGGTACGGTTAAGCAAAATTTGCGTTAACAGATCCTGAACCTGGAATGGTGTGAGAATAGTTTGTGGTGTTACCTGAAAGCGTTGCTGGCTGTAATCCGCAATCCACTCACGTTCCGGCTCAGTCAGAGGTTGTTTAAGTGCTGCCTGAACGGTCTCCAGCGTGGGGGAGGGATGCTGACTCAGGGTGTGATGCGCCTGCAAAAAGTTCGACAGCGGAGCAAACAGTTTACCCGGAATCGGCTCTCCGGGTTTCAGACTGACCAGTTCAAGTAAGTTCTGCCAGATTTGCTTACCCGACTCCCCGGTGGCTGTCGCCAGCTTACTGACCAGGTGATTCAGAATATTTTGCTCCACCGGCTGAAGCAGAGGTTCAACGACGGGCGTACTCTGTGCCATTGGCGTCTGAAGCGGCAGCGGTGCTGTGCCGGGCTGATTATTTTGTACCAGTGTTAGTACCGTTTTCAGCTGCGCCGGCGTTAACTGGCTCAAAGCGGTCTGGCCAAACTGCTGACGAATAAAATCACTGACCACCTGACGGTTATTGCCTTGTGGGAGCAATTGCGTCAACTGATGAATAGTCTGACGGGTGACCAGTGTATTTTGTGTCAGCGTTAAACGTTGATTAAGATTTTGTTCAGCTGCAGGAAAGTGTTTTGAGAGCAGGGGAGCATCAGCTTTTAATTTCAAATCCTGCTTTACGCCCGTCCAGACATCGGCGGGTTGTTGCTGGTTTAAGGCGACAATACGCGTAATCAATCGCTCCAGCACTGTGCGTTGCACTGCAGAAAGCGGCGATTCGCCCGCTAATTTTGTCGGGGGCTGAGGTTCCCCCGGAGGACGTGGTATTGCGCCCTGGATAGGTTGCATTATCAATTAATCCTTAAACTTACTTTCGAGACGACAAAACATTACCATCCAGCCCATTGTCCGGACGCAAGATTATGGCACACTATTCGGCCTTATCTTGACGATTAACAGACAGGTAATCACGTGAAGATCCTCGTTGATGAAAATATGCCCTATGCCGTTGATTTATTCAGCCGTTTGGGTGAGGTCAAAGCCGTTCCCGGACGACCAATACCGCTGGCAGAACTCAGTGATGCAGACGCGCTGATGGTACGCTCAGTCACTAAAGTTAACCGCAGTTTGCTGGACGGTAAGCCGGTTAAATTTGTCGGCACTGCGACCGCGGGCACCGATCATATTGATGAAGACTATTTACAGCAGGCTGGGGTGGCATTCTCCGCAGCACCGGGCTGCAATGCGATTGCGGTCGTGGAGTATGTGTTTTCTGCTCTGCTGATGCTCGCCGAGCGTGATGGTTTCACTTTGACGGATCGTACAGTCGGGATTATCGGTGTCGGTAATGTAGGCTCGCGTCTACAGGCGCGGCTCAATGCCTGGGGTGTCAAAACCTTACTCTGCGACCCACCGCGTGCAGACCGTGGTGATAGCGAAGATTTTCATTCTCTGGAGTCACTGGTTCAGGACGCGGATATTCTGACTTTCCATACTCCGTTATATCTCGATGGCCCCTATAAGACATTACACCTGGCGTCTGAATCCCTCATCCGCCGATTAAAACCCGGTGCTATTTTGATTAATGCCTGCCGGGGAGAAGTGGTGGATAATGACGCCTTGCTGCACTGTCTGGCACAGGGGCAGGAACTCAGTACCGTACTGGATGTCTGGGAACCTGAACCGGATCTTAATGCCGAGTTACTGGCAAGGGTCGATATTGGGACTGCCCATATCGCGGGCTATACTCTGGAAGGTAAAGCACGCGGGACGACTCAGGTATTTGAAGCCTTCAGTCAGTTTATCGGTCAGCCACAACAGATCCCGCTGGATACCCTGTTGCCTGCGGCTGATATCGGCTTTATTTCGCTAAGCGGGGCATTGAATCAAGCGATACTCAAAAGACTGGTTCATCTGGTGTATGATGTCCGCCGCGATGATGCCCTGCTGCGTAGTGTGGTTGGAATCACGGGTGAATTTGATAAACTCAGAAAACACTATGCTGAGCGTCGGGAGTGGTCATCACTGTGTGTCGAGTGCAGTGATACAAATACCGCGACCCTTTTGCAGGCATTAGGCTTTAATGCGGTTTATCAGACCCGGGATTAAGCGCAATCTTCTTGCCCCCAGAGTAATGACTTTGGGGTGCTGTTTTTTTTCTGGAGTAAATCAACATGTCTGAAGGCTGGAATATTGCCATTTTAGGTGCCACCGGTGCCGTTGGCTCTGCGTTGCTTGAACTGCTGGCTGAACGTCAGTTCCCGGTCGGAGAGCTATACGCTCTGGCACGCAGTGAAAGTGCAGGTGAAAACCTGCGTTATGAAGGCAAAACTATCAAGGTTCAGGATGCCGCAGAGTTTGACTGGACTCAGGCCCAGCTGGCCTTTTTCGTCGCCGGCGCGCAAGCCTCAGCTGACTATGTTGAAGAAGCAACGAATGCGGGTTGTCTGGTTATCGACTCCAGCGGTTTATTTGCGATGGAACCTGATGTGCCATTAGTGGTTCCTGATGTTAACCCATATGTACTCAGCGAGTACCGTAATCGCTTTCTGGTCGCGGTTGCCGGTAGCCTGACCAGCCAGTTATTGAATGCATTAAAGCCGCTGATTGAAAAAGGCGGTTTATCTCGCATTCAAGTGACCAGCTTGCTGTCTGTTTCCGCAGACGGTAAAGCCGCGGTGGATGCGTTAGCCGGGCAAAGTGCGCGTCTGCTTAATGGTATTCCGGTTGATGAAGAAGGTGACTACTTTGGTCGTCAGCTGGCGTTCAACATGTTACCACGGGTGCCTGACGCTGAAGGAAGTGTGAGCGAAGAGCGACGTCTGGTTAACGAAGTGCGTAAAGTACTACAGGATGAAGGATTACCGGTCTCGGCCAGTATGATTCGTTCCCCGGTATTCTACGGCCATGCGCAGATGGTGAGTTTCGAGGCGCTGCGTCCTCTGGCTGAAGAAGAGGCGCGTGATGCCTTTACTATGGCTGAAGAGGTGGAGCTGTCTGAAGCGGGTGACTTCCCGACTCAAGTGGCTGATGCTTCAGGACAGGTTCATCTCTCTGTGGGCTGTGTACAGAATGACTATGGCATACCGTCCCAGATTCAGTTCTGGTCAGTGGCTGACAATGTCCGTTTCGGTGGCGCATTAATGGCGATTAAAACGGCCGAGAAACTGGTCCAGGAGTATATGTACTGATGTCCGGGGTGCTAAGCGACAGTCCGCTGTACAAAATCGCGCTCGGCATCGAGTACGACGGCAGTAAATATTATGGCTGGCAGCGCCAGAACGAAGTTCGCAGCGTACAGGAAAAGCTGGAAAAAGCGCTTTCACAGGTGGCCAATGAACCTGTGACGGTGTTTTGTGCGGGCCGGACTGATGCAGGGGTGCATGCCACCGGCCAGGTGGTGCATTTTGAAACCCGTGCAGACCGTAAAGATGCGGCCTGGACTATGGGCGTCAATACCAACTTACCGAGTGATATTGCCGTACGCTGGGTAAAACATGTGGATCAGGACTTTCACGCTCGCTTTAGCGCAACGGCTCGTCGCTATCGCTATGTGATTTTTAACCACCGTTTGCGTCCGGCAATTTTGCAACAAGGTGTCACTCATTTTCACTTCCCTCTGGACGCAGATAAAATGCACCGTGCTGCCCAGAGTCTGTTAGGGGAAAATGATTTTACCTCGTTCCGTGCGGTACAGTGTCAGTCACGCACGCCCTGGCGTAACCTGTCACATATCACAGCGACACGTTATGGCGCTTATATCGTTGTGGAAATTAAAGCCAACGCTTTTGTGCATCATATGGTGCGCAATATTGTCGGTAGCTTGATGGAAATTGGTTGTGGTCATCAGGATGAAACTTGGATGGCTGAATTGCTGGCGGTGAAAGATCGCACTAAAGCAGCAGCAACTGCGAAAGCAGAAGGGCTGTACCTGGTGTCGGTTGACTATCCGGATCGTTTTGCTTTGCCGCAGCTACCCGCTGGGCCTCTTTTTTTAGCTGACTAATTTGCCTGGAACCGACCCGATGATGGATTTTATTTATCTTGTTATAGATTTTATTTTACATATCGATGCACATTTAGCTGAGTTAGTCGCAGAATACGGTATTTGGGTTTACGCGATATTATTCCTGATCTTATTCTGTGAAACGGGACTTATCGTAACGCCGTTTCTGCCTGGAGACTCGTTACTCTTTGTTGCCGGTGCGATTGCTGCATTACCGACAAATGATTTGAATGTACACTTGATGGTTGCTGTGATGATAACGGCGGCGATCATCGGGGATGCGGTTAACTACACTATTGGTAGACTCTTTGGTGAAAGATTATTCAGTAATCCGAATTCAAAAATCTTCCGTCGTAGCTATCTTGATAAAACCCATGCATTTTACGAGCGTCATGGCGGAAAAACGATTATTCTTGCGCGCTTCGTGCCAATAGTGCGAACCTTTGCGCCTTTTGTCGCCGGCATGGGGCATATGAGCTATCGTCGTTTTGCTTTCTATAACGTGACAGGCGCGGTTATCTGGGTTTTACTGTTTACTTATGCGGGTTATCTGTTTGGAAACTTGCCGATAATACAGGAAAACCTGAAACTCTTGATTGTGGGTATCATTGTGCTGTCGATTATGCCTGGCGTAATTGAAGTTATTCGCCATAAACGTGCAGCCGCGAAGCAATCAAAATCATAGATGACAGCGGTTCGAGCACTTTTTTATCCAAAGTCTCGTGCCGTTGTGTTTTAATGAATCCCATTTATGGTCTGAGACAGAGTGCTGTCTTAGAAAAACTGGCATCGACCAGGTGCGAGCAGAAGGTCATCAATGAGCTGGATTGAACGAATTCTTAATAAAAGTAACATTACTCCAACCCGTAGAGCGAACATTCCTGAAGGGGTGTGGACCAAGTGCGATAGCTGTGGGCAGGTGTTATACCGTGCTGAGCTGGAGCGCAATCTTGGTGTTTGCCCTAAGTGTGACCACCATATGCGTATGGCGTCCCGGGCTCGTCTTACCAGCCTGTTTGATCAGGGTACAATGGTAGAACTGGGTAGTGAGCTTGAGCCAAAAGATGTCCTGAAGTTTAAGGACTCTAAAAAATACAAAGACAGACTGCTTTCCGCGCAGAAAGAAACCGGTGAAAAAGACGCGCTGGTTGCCATGAAAGGCACCTTATATAACATGCCCGTCGTCGCCGTTGCTTTTGAGTTTGCCTTTATGGGCGGTTCAATGGGCTCCGTCGTGGGTGCCCGTTTTGTCCGTGCTGCTGAGCAAGCCCTGGAAGATAACTGTCCGTTGATCTGTTTTTCTGCCTCTGGCGGTGCGCGTATGCAAGAAGCGCTGATGTCACTGATGCAGATGGCAAAAACCAGTGCTGCTCTGGCGAAATTGCAGGAACAGGGTCTGCCTTATATTTCGGTGTTAACTGACCCGACGATGGGCGGTGTCTCTGCCAGTTTCGCCATGCTGGGAGACTTAAATATTGCAGAGCCTAAAGCATTGATCGGTTTTGCAGGCCCGCGTGTTATTGAACAAACGGTCAGAGAAAAGCTGCCGCCGGGCTTCCAGCGTAGTGAGTTTCTGATTGAGAAGGGCGCTATCGATATGATAATTCGTCGTCCTGAAATGCGTCACAAGCTGGGCTGCCTGCTGGCTAAATTTATGAATCTGCCAGCACCTAATCTTGACGCTCCGCGCGAGCCGATAGAGGTTCCGCCAGTACCGGAGCAGGGTCCAGAGGCCTGATCGAATACAAGGGCAGGCCTTCGGGTTCTGCCCTTTTTCTTGAACCCTTCCTGGCGGTATTCATTCATACAGAGACAGGTCACCGAACAACCATTGAATATCTTCAGGGAACTGAATTAAAGCGCTTATCATGGAAAAACATCCGGTTCCTAAGGCTATGTCGCCTCTAGCGACGTGGCTTAATTATCTCGAAAATCTTCATGTTACAGCGATTGAACTGGGTCTTTCCCGGGTACACAAAGTCGCAGCCGCTATGAATGTCTTAAAGCCAGCACCAACGGTTTTCACTGTGGCGGGAACTAATGGCAAAGGAACGACCTGCCGGGTGCTTGAAACGGCACTGATGGCAGCAGGATTTAAGGTCGGTGTTTATAGCTCACCTCATCTGGTACGTTATACGGAACGCGTTCGTATTCAGGGTAAAGAGATTCCGGAAACCAGTCATACGGCTTCTTTTGCGGTGATAGAGGCCGCCCGCGAAGAGACTTCGTTAACGTATTTCGAGTTCGGTACTCTGTCTGCCTTATGGTTATTTAAGCAACATGAAGTGGATGTTGTGATACTGGAAGTTGGATTAGGCGGACGGCTGGATGCCACCAATATTGTCGATGCGGATGTGGCTGTTATCACCAGTATCGCCCTTGATCATACCGACTGGCTAGGTCCTGACAGGGAAAGTATTGGTCGCGAGAAAGCGGGTGTATTCAGAGGCGGTAAACCGGCCATAGTGGGTGAGCCTGACAGACTTGAGCCAATAATCGAGGTTGCTGCTGAAAAAGGTGCTGAGTTACTGTACCGCGGCGTGGACTGGGACTATCAGGTCATCGGGTCGCACTGGACCTTCCGTGATGCGCAGGGTGAGTTATCCGGGCTGCCTCTTCCTCTGGTTCCTCAGCCTAATGCTGCCACGGCGGTTGCCGCCTTACGCGCCAGTCGATTAGCAATAAGCGAAGATGCGCTGCGTAGCGCACTTGAACAGGCGACATTACCCGGGCGTTTTCAGATAGTTTCTGAGTCACCTCGTGTTATTCTGGACGTTGCTCATAACCCACATGCGGCGAATTACCTGGCCGGACGGTTGTCCACAGTGTCCGGGGAAGGGCGTGTATTAGCCGTTATCGGTATGCTGCATGATAAAGATATCGCCGGTACGCTAGACTGTTTAGCACCAGTAGTAAATAGCTGGTATTGCGCGCCTCTGGAAGGGCCGCGTGGCGCCAGTGCTGAACAACTGATACAGCATCTCGGGCAGGGGCGTCAATTTAACCATGTTGCTGAAGCCTGGTATGCAGCGCTGGCTGATGCAGCAGCAGAAGATACCATTTTGGTGTGTGGTTCGTTTCACACAGTAGCCCACGTAATGGAAGAACTGGATACGAGGAAAACGGGTGGCGAGTAAGTTTCAAAATCGATTAGTTGGCACCATTATTCTGGTTGCTCTGGGCGTTATTGTGCTGCCCGGGCTGCTTGACGGGCAAAAAAAGTATTATCAGGATGAATTTGCAGCGATTCCGTTAGTGCCAAAACCCGGCGATAATGACGAACCAGATATGCTGCCTCAAGTGAATCAGGCGTTGCCTGCCCAACCACCAGAAGGCGCTGGCGCTGAAGTTCAGGCGGGAAGTTCGACGCCTTCTGGTTTAAGAGATGCGGCGATGCAACCTGAACTGGCAATCGCAAACAACGATGTTCCTGTCCCTCGCGAACGTCCGAAACCGGTCGAAAAACCGCAGCCGAAACCGGTTGAAAATAAAACGGAAACGCGGGTTGCTGAACCGGTTGCAAAACCTGAACCCGTAGTGGAAAAACCACCGACAGGGCAGGCATTTGTGGTACAGGTAGGGGCGTTAAAAAATGCTGATAAAGTGAATGAGATTGTCGCTAAACTGCGTCAGGCAGGCTTTAAGGCTTACACCCTGCCATCAACGCCGGTACAGAACTCAGTGACGCGTATTATGGTGGGGCCGGATGCCTCTAAAGAAAAGCTTAATTCTTCTCTGAATGAGCTCAAATCTCTTTCCGGTTTACCGGGAGCTTATGTGATGAGATATACACCTTAAGTCCGGAATTACGTAGCCGATACGAGGTGTTTTTGGAATGGCGTTGAGGCTTTTTTCAACGCCATTATTTATTTGTGCGGGGAAAGGAAATCCCTACGCAAACGTTTTCTTTTTCTGTTAGAATGCGCCCGAACCGGATGTCAGGGCGATTTATCGCGAGAATAATTCATGGTTTGGATAGATTACGCCATCATTGCAGTTATCGGCTTTTCTTGCCTGGTAAGTGTCGTTCGTGGCTTTGTCAGGGAAGCGTTATCGCTTGTAACGTGGGGATGTGCATTCTTCGTTGCCAGCCATTATTATCCTTATCTGTCAGTCTGGTTCACTGGCTTTGAAGATGAACTGATACGAAATGGAATAGCTATTGCGCTATTGTTTATTACGACGCTTATCGTCGGTGCCATAGTGAATTATGTCATTAGTGCACTGGTAGAAAAAACCGGCCTGTCGGGTACAGACAGGGTGTTAGGAATCTGTTTTGGTGCGTTACGTGGAGTGTTGATCGTCTCCGCCATTCTGTTCTTTCTTGACTCATTTACCGGCTTTTCGAAAAGCGAAGAGTGGCAGCAGTCGCAGCTTATCCCTCAATTCAGTTTTATCATCAGGTGGTTTTTTGATTACCTGCAAGGCTCGTCAAGTTTCTTACCCCGCTAATCGTAGCGTGGGAGTTGTGGCTTAATGAGGAAAAGACAACATGTGCGGTATTGTTGGGATCGCCGGTTTTACACCGGTCAACCAGTCTATTTATGACGCCTTAACGGTGCTTCAGCACCGGGGCCAGGATGCCGCAGGCATCGTCACCATTGATTCCTTAAATTGCTTCCGACTGCGTAAAGCAAACGGTTTGGTGAGCGATGTATTTGAAGCCCGTCATATGCAGCGCCTGCAAGGGAATATGGGTTTAGGTCATGTACGCTATCCGACCGCCGGTAGCTCCAGCGCTTCAGAAGCACAGCCTTTTTATGTTAACTCTCCTTACGGCATTACGCTTGCGCATAATGGTAATTTAACCAATGCACATGAGCTGCGTAAGAAGCTATTTGAAGAGAAACGTCGTCATATCAATACGACCTCTGACTCTGAAATACTGCTCAATATTTTTGCCAGCGAACTCGACAACTATCGTCACTACCCGCTGGAAGCAGACAACATTTTCTCTGCGATTGCTGCGACTAATAAACAGATCCGCGGGGCCTATGCCTGTGTGGCGATGATAATTGGTCATGGCATGGTGGCTTTCCGTGACGCGCACGGTATTCGTCCCTTGGTTATCGGCAAGCGCACACTTGATGATGGCCGCACCGAGTATATGGTTGCTTCTGAAAGTGTTGCCATAAATACCCTCGGTTTTGATTTTCTGCGTGATATTGCACCAGGCGAAGCTGTCTATATCACTGAAAAAGGTGAACTGTTCAGCCGCCTGTGTGCTGAAAACCCAGTCAGCAATCCTTGCCTGTTTGAGTATGTCTACTTTGCACGTCCGGACTCGTTTATTGACAAAATCTCTGTCTACAGCGCCCGCGTTGAAATGGGTAAAAAACTCGGTGCGAAGATAGCACGCGAGTGGGAAGACTTGGATATTGATGTTGTCATTCCAATTCCAGAGACTTCTTGCGATATCGCACTGGAAATTGCCCACATCCTCGATAAACCTTATCGTCAGGGCTTTGTGAAGAACCGCTATGTTGGCCGTACCTTTATTATGCCAGGCCAGCAGTTACGTCGTAAATCTGTACGCCGTAAACTGAACGCTAACCGGGCTGAGTTCCGCGATAAGAACGTCTTGCTGGTGGACGACTCTATTGTTCGTGGTACCACCTCAGAGCAAATTATCGAAATGGCGCGCGAAGCCGGAGCGAAAAAGGTTTACCTCGTTTCAGCGGCACCGGAAGTGCGTTTCCCTAACGTCTATGGCATTGATATGCCAAGCGCGAATGAATTAATCGCGCATGGCCGTGAAGTGGACGAAATTTGTCAGATAATCGGCGCTGATGGCCTTTTATTCCAGGACCTTGACGATCTTATCGAAGCGGTTCGTATGGAAAATCCGGATATCACTGAGTTTGAGTGTTCGGTATTTAACGGTATTTACGTCACTAAAGACGTTGACCATAAATATCTCGAATATCTCGAGTCACTACGTAATGATGACTCTCAGGCGGTTGCTCGCCAGAATGAAGTCGAAAATTTGGAAATGCATAACGAGGGTTAATCGTTATGCAGTCCCGCTCAGACCCACAGTGTGATTACTGTGGGTTTTTTTTGCCCTGAGAACAGGGAGCTCGTAGCTCAGCTCTTCGGGCTTTTACTTATCTGTTCAACAGCGCTACAGATACCGGCAATAAGCGGTGAAATAACCGGAACAGGAAGTCTGGTCTTCAGGCGTTCAGCCGCTGGCGCTAAAGGGCCGCCGCCAATAACAATCGCCTCAGCGCCTTTAGCAATCGCTAACAAAGAGGCTTGATACAGCTGCTGCTCAAGATACCGTGGGTCGTCCATCAACAAACTGGCGTCCTCTTCAGTAATAAAGACTCCACGGCAGAGGTGACTGAGCTCCAGACGGCCGATATAGCCAGATATAGAATCTCTTAAGCCCGGAGTCACGGTGACGACCGCAAAGGGGCGTTGCCCCAGGCTTGCTGCCAGCAGTGAAGCCTCGCCGATACCTATGGCTGGCACGGATATGACCTCCCGTAATTTCGAGAGGGCCGGGTCGCCAAAAGCACCCACCACGATAGCATCCACGGATTTCGCTACAGCCATAGCAAGACGCTCGACCTCA
Source organism: Klebsiella sp. BIGb0407 (assembly GCF_024807845.1). Taxonomy (GTDB): domain Bacteria; phylum Pseudomonadota; class Gammaproteobacteria; order Enterobacterales; family Enterobacteriaceae; genus JGM124. The sequence continues at coordinate 211,521 of NZ_JANUEQ010000003.1, read as the reverse complement.
AGCTTAGCGAGCGTAATATCTTGAGTCGTGACGAGCATTTCAGGCGTTTTTTCTGCGGTAATCACCTGAAGCCGGAACCCGTCAGGCAGGCAGGCTTCTGCCAGTCTGCCCATCATTTCACTGGTTGCCACAGAACTATTCGGGTTGATTAGCGCAATTTTATAACCTGTCATTATGCTGCTCTGTCTATTGAACGCTTAAAGGTCTCAGACGAGAACTGAATAGCGATAAGAAAAATAATATACATGCCGGCAATCATAGCAAAAAGCCCCGTTGTGCCCATCAGGTCAAACATCTTACCCGCAGGGATCTGCATCAGTGCGCCACCGATGGTGCCCATTGCCAGAATGAAGGAAGTACCAAACCCACGCATTTTTGTCGGGAATAACTCCGGGGCATAAACCCAGACGGTGGTATTAAGTAACAACACACAAAATTGAAACAGCGCGCCGGTCAGTAGAATGGTCGCTACACTATCAGTGAAGGAACCAAAGGCAATCGCCGATGCGCAGGCTGCAATCGAGCCGCAGGTCAAAATGACTTTTCTCGGGAAATAAAAGGCTAAATAGGATGCGGTCAGTGCGCCGAGAAGGCTTCCGCTCTGCATAATAATGGTAAACAGAAAGCTTTTATTAATGGAATAGCCCTGTGAAACCAGAATTGTTGGCATCAAGGTGAGCAGTGCCAGCTGAGCGCCAAAGGTCATCCATGAAGCGATACCCATCGATATCGTCGTCTTACGATAAGAACCGGAAAATATCATTCGCCATGAACCGACACGCTGCGTATCCGCCCGATCGGTGACCGGTTTTTCATCGATATACTGCGAAACCGGGAAAGTCTGATGCAGCAATTTACCGGCAGCCAGCATAGATAGGACATGGTTAGCCTGTTGTATCTCCCCCTGACTGACCAGATAGCGTGGGGTCTCGGGTATAAAACGACGGTAGAGGATCAGCAACAGAGCAGGGAGCACCAGGCAGGCAAATAGCCAGCGCCAGCTATTTTCGCCAGGGAACAGATAGAACACCAGTAAAGCGAATGCCGGGGCAAGCATATTACCCAGGCCACCTCCGCCAACGTTGATGATGCCGACGGCGGTGCCGCGAAAGCGTGATGAACAAAATTCAGCCAGCAGAGTCACGGCGGTGGTTATCTCTCCGCCCAGCCCAAAACCGACAATTAAACGCCCGATAGCCAGAGTGGCATAATTCGGCGCCAGAGCACAAAGAATTGCACCCAGCGTAAAGAGTAATAAATTGACGTTCAGCATAAACCGACGCCCGAAGCGGTCGGCAAAGTAGCCGGATAATAAGCGCCCCGAAGCGGCTGAAATAAAGGTAATGGTATTCAGAAAACCAATATCTGTCGCCGTTAACCCCCATGACATCTGTAGCAGGGGGGCAATAAGCCCAATCGCATTCTGTTCAAAAACATCAAACATGACACCAATCACCACCATCAGGATGATCATCCGGTGTGAGCGTGTAGTGCCTATGTTATCGAGGGCTGTTTCTAATTGCCCCATTGAGGAATTGTGGTGCTGTGTTGTTGTTTCCGGTACCAGTTGTGTCATAAACGGCTCCTGTCGCCACCAGTAGAGTGTGATATCGCTATTTATGAAAAGCATTTTTCATGCCATAAATTTAAAGAAAATATATTTTCATTAAAAGGCGAGGGAAAGCCATTCAGAGGCCTGAAAAAAGAAGGACAGAAACCGTACCAGGATAAAGGATGCACAAACTCAGAGCAGATACTGCCCTTTCAGTGTGCTATTGGGTTTCCGGCAGAGCGTCTACAGCTCTTTCAGCTGATCGTGAGCTTGTTCAATCAATGCCAGGCGCTGTTTACCTGAGGCTGAAACGCGTTGTATCACCCGGCTGGCGAGGATATGGCAAAGCATCATGGCTGCAACATGATTGTCGATGGGCCCGGCTGATTTAGTTTCACAGCGTAAAATCCAGTTAGCAGAGAGAGGGGGGGTAGCGTAGTTATCGGTGATATAGAGGATTTTTACCCCTTGCTGATGGGCAAGTCGGGTAAATTGTTCAGTAACGGGCTGGCTACGGCGCAAATCAAATACCACCAGCATATCGTCCTGATTAAATCCGGGTAAAAACTCTCCCAGTGTCTCACCCGCTCCCGGCAGAACATCGCCGCCAGGGATAACCTGAAGAAGCTGCCAGCGTAGATAAGAGGCAAAGTTATGGTTATTACGGGTGCCGAAGAAGCAGACTCGCCGGGCCTGGATAATCGCGTCAGCAATATCATTGACCTCTTCTTCTGACAAATCTGACAGTGTCTGGCGCAAGTTACTTTCTGCCAGTGACAGGGTGGAGTCCCAGCCATTTTGATTCGTTGATTCACTCTCAGCTGCGGTATCGGCAACCTGGTTTTCACTGCGGACATGCAGGCGGGCAGCCTCGTAATTCTCATAGCCCAGGCGGCGGATAAAGCGGCTGACTGTCGCATTAGAGACACCCACCATTTCGGCCAGCTCTGAGGCTGAATAAGCGGCAAAATCACCGGAAAAACGCAGCACAAACTCACCCAGGCGTTTTTCTGAAGGTGGCAAAGACGGCAAAATATGCCTGATACGATGATTAAATGAGCGTATTACCGGGGTTTCTTCTGGAGGGAGTAACGCATCGTTATCAGGCATAAGTGAGTGACTGTATAGTTGCTTGGCAGATAACTACCATCAGTAAATCATATTCACCGGTATTTCAAGCGGTAATTGGCTTGAGCTGATATATGCAGACTTCTGTTTTAACCTGAGACTCTCTTTTATGGAATTAACATTACTACGCCATGGCAAGCCTGATATTGAAACTTCAACTGCCATCAACGCTTCGGCGATGAACGCCTGGATAGCGGACTATGATGCAGCGGGCATAATGGATATGCCCGCTGCTTCAATCGTTGCAGGCTTTAATGGGCAGTTTGTTGTTGCAAGCCCGATGCGGCGAACGCTTGAGTCCGTTACGGCACTTGGCCTGAAGCCAGATATGATCCTTGATGCGCTCTATGAAGCGCCATTACCGGCCTTTAATCTCCCCCTGTTAAAGTTAACCCCGCTTGCCTGGGCAACAGCATTTCGTCTGGTATGGATGGCGGGTGCCAGCGGCGGTGTGGAATCTTTTTCTTCCGTCAAAAAGAGGGCGAAGTCCGTTTCAGATGAGCTGGCTAATCTGGCAGAAGTGCATGGGCGGGTAATCAGTATCGGGCATGGATTTATGAATATGCTGATTGCCCGAGAACTACAAAAGGCAGGCTGGAAACAGCAGAACTCCGGAGAGTCAGGATACTGGTCGCCCAGGGTGCTGGTCCGTGATAGTTCAGAGGTTGATGTATTTTAATTTTCTTTGTGCGTTTTATAAACAAAGGTAAATTGATGTACGTTTTAATGTGTATTATGATGTGTTTAATGAAATGTGCTTTGAGGTGAATTATGGAACGTATCCTCGCAGAAAAATCTATTAATATCACCGAACTAAGAAAAAACCCGGCGAAATATTTTATTGATGAACCGGTTGCTGTTCTCTCTAATAACCGACCTGCTGGTTATATGGTTAGTGCCAAAGTATTTGAAGAGTTGATCGACTTGTTAGAAGAGAAACAGGGGCGGATACATACCGCCGCGCGATTCAGGCCAACGGCTGAACGTTTAAGTGATATTGCCGATAGTGGGCAGCAACTGCTGCAGAACGCCTCTGATAAGGATCTTACCGAGTTCACGGAATGAGCATAAGGATTTTCAAGTCAGCACCGATCCGCCAGCAATTAAGTCAGCAAGAGCTTGATGATTTGGTGGCGGATTTTTTGTCTTATAAAAAAGACGGGGTGTTGCCAGATACCTTTGGTCGTGATGCGCCTTATGATGATGACCGCACCTGGCCCCTGGTAAAACAAGAGCAAGTGGCCCACATTCATCTTGCTGATGCAGACGCTCCTTTTCCTCAGTTTTTACGTCAATTCAAACGTACCAGCGATAGGGCTCATTTAGTTTACTGTCAGGGTGCAATAGAACCTGATACCTGGCTGCTGATTATTATCCTGAAACCCGAAGCGCATAAAATGGCTCGTAACAATAATCACATGCACAAGCCAGGGATGATGGCCGAGGCGTTCAGGATGAAATATTGAGCAGGTCAAAAGGCACCTTGTTATTTTGAATGACTCAACCGTCATCAGAGCAACCACTATTTAAAACCCATTACCCATTCTTGAATAAATTAAGGTTGACGTATTTATGAGCAATGATTAGCCTTAGGTCAAGTACACCCGCCACGCCTAGTCTCAACGAGATGCGCATTATGGCGGGTTTTTTTTGCCTTAATCCTCAAGCCGGAAAGGATGCCAGTGGCAAGAGCACAGCAAAACAGACCTTTTCTATATCAAAAACCACATTAGCTGAAGTGTGCCGGGTATTGAACGTTGAATTAGGCTTTAGCAGCCAACCCATAGATAATAGGTTGGCTGGAAATAGAAAATTCACCATTAAGCTATGGGTTGACGGAAGATAATACATGAAACGATTGATTGTCGGTATGTCCGGGGCCAGCGGGGCCATTTATGGCGTCCGTTTACTTGAAGTGTTGCAGCAATTGCCTGATGTTGAAAGTCATCTGGTGATGAGCCACGCTGCGCGTCAGACCTTGTCGCTTGAAACTGATTATTCATTGCGTGATGTACAGGCCCTCGCTGACGTGGTGCATGACTCGCGCGATATTGCGGCCAGTATCTCCTCAGGCTCGTTTAAAACTGCGGGTATGGCGGTGCTGCCTTGCTCGATAAAAACCTTATCCGGCATCGTCAACAGTTACACTGATGGCTTGTTAACCCGGGCGGCGGATGTCGTGCTGAAAGAGCGCCGTCCCCTGGTATTAGCCGTACGTGAAACGCCGCTTCATTTAGGGCATTTGCGCCTGATGACTCAGGCAGCCGAGCTGGGGGCGATTATTATGCCGCCGGTACCCGCATTTTATCATCGCCCGCAGTCGATTAACGAGATAATCGATCAGACGGTCAATCGCATCCTCGATCAGTTTGATATCGAACTTCCCTGTGACTTATTTACGCGCTGGAACGGGGCGTAAGCCGGTTGCCCTGATATGGGGCACCAATTAAGGGCAACGGCCTTGCGGAGAATTGTGCTCCAGCTGACACTTTTAGAAGATTTTATCCCTCACTCACCATCATTCTCTTTTTTCCTGCCAGTGAAAGCTGCTATCTTTCATTTTGATAGCAGTGCTGCAACTATTTAATAACAAAACAGACGCTTTCCTGATGCGCGAGGAAAACTGGCACGAAAACTGCAAAATTGTCTGCTAAAGCACTATCACACAACAACACGCCACTTATAAGAAGCCAAACCTGAGGTATTGTATGAAGAAATCGGTTATTGCTCTGTCTTTGCTGCTCGGTCTTTCCAGCTCCTTCAGTGTTTTTGCCCAAGGGCAGTCACTGCGTATTGGAACAGATACGACCTACGCGCCGTTTTCATCCAAAGATGCAAAAGGGGAGTTTATTGGCTTTGATATCGACCTGGGCGATGAACTCTGTAAGCGCATTGACGCTAAATGTACCTGGGTTGCCAGTGACTTTGATGCACTGATCCCGTCACTGAAAGCGAAAAAAATCGACGCGATTATCTCTTCCCTCTCTATCACCGATAAACGTAAGCAAGAGATTCTGTTTTCTGAAAAACTCTATGCCGCTAACCCACGCCTGATAGCGGCAAAAGGCTCAACGTTACAGCCCACCGTGGAGTCACTGAAAGGTAAACACGTCGGCGTATTACAAGGCTCTACCCAGGAAGCTTTCGCTAATGCTGAATGGCGTTCGAAAGGTATTGATGTTGTTGCCTATGCTAACCAGGACTTGATCTATGCAGACTTGGCTGCGGGTCGTCTGGATGCGGCTTTGCAAGATGAGGTTGCAGCCAGCGAAGGTTTCTTAAAACAACCTGCGGGAGCAGAATTTATTTTTGCTGGCCCGGCGGTTGATGACGTGCGTTACTTCGGTGTCGGTACCGGGATTGGCATACGTAAAAACGATACTGAACTGAAAGCCTCTCTGGATAAAGCGCTGGCAGAAATGCGTGCAGACGGTACTTACGACAAATTAGCGAGCAAGTACTTTGATTTTAATGTTTACGGTAATTAAGGTTATCCATTAGTCTGTGTAAGGGTTCTGAACAGATAGCTCAATCTGGCAGTATAAACAGGCACCAAGATGACTAATTTGTTAGTTTCTGCGGATTCCTGTGCTGTTGCTGTCAGATTGCCTGTTTACGAATGTTAAGTAAAAGACAGTCTCCTGAGGATAATTATGAAAAAGCGTGTTTTATCTCTATCTCTGTTGGTTGCACTTTTTGCTACCAGTACTGCGTTTGCTGAGATCCCTAAAAATCTGCGTATTGGCACGGATCCAACCTATGCCCCTTTTGAGTCAAAAGATGCAAAAGGACAGTTAATTGGTTTTGATATCGATTTGGCAAAAGAGCTGTGTCAGCGTCTGGCAACTGAATGCGTATTTATTGAAAGTCCGTTAGACGGTTTGATCCCCTCGCTGAAAGCAAAGAAAATTGATGCGATTATGTCCTCGCTGTCAATTACTGAAAAACGCCAAAAAGAAATCTCCTTTACCGACAAGCTCTATGCCGCCGACTCTCGTCTGGTCGTTCCTAAAGGTTCATCTGTGACTTCGGACGTTGCCACCCTGAAAGGTAAACGTGTGGGTGTTCTGCAAGGAACCACTCAGGAAACCTATGGTAACGAACGCTGGGCACCGATTGGCATTGAAATCGTCTCCTACCAGGGCCAGGACTCCATCTACGCTGACTTAATTGCCGGACGTATTGATGCGGCTTTCCAGGATGAGGTTGCGGCAAGTGAAGGCTTCCTGAAGCATTCTGCTGGTGCCGGTTATCAGTTCGGTGGACCTTCCATTAAAGATGAAGCATTATTCGGCGTCGGTACCGGTATGGGTATCCGTAAAGATGACAACGAACTGCGTGAAGCGCTGAATGCAGCCTTTGCTCAAATGCGTCAGGACGGGACTTACGACAAGCTGGCGAAGAAATATTTTGATTTCAATGTTTACGGTGACTAAACACCACTCTTGATCTACCCGCCCTGCAGCACGAATTATTTTGGGTATAAAACAGCCTCTTATTAAAGAGGCTGAAAAGAATAAAACTTATTCTGTCTCTCCAGAGACACAGGCCGCCTGATAAACAATAAGGAAAAACCGCATTTTTTCCTCTTTTTCTCAGTAATCTGGCTGGTAATAAAGCGAACTCTGACCGACAGGATACGCACCATGTTGTATGGTTTTTCTGAAGTAATTTTAAAAGGCGCGCTGGTCACGCTCGAACTGGCTATAGCCTCCCTTGTTCTGGCCGTAGTGATAGGACTTGTGGGTGCCGGGGCAAAGCTGTCCAGAAACCGTCCGCTGGCATGGTTATTTGAAGGCTACACTACCCTTATCCGTGGAGTGCCCGATTTAGTCCTGATGCTGTTGATTTTTTATGGTCTTCAGATGCTACTGAACGTGATTACCGATGCCTTAGGTTTTGAACAAATTGATATTGATCCGATGGCCGCGGGTATTGTCACTCTCGGATTTATCTATGGCGCTTATTTCACCGAAACTTTTCGTGGTGCCTATATGGCCGTGCCAAAAGGGCATATTGAAGCGAGTACCGCGTTTGGTTTTACCAGCTCGCAAACGTTTCGCCGTATTTTGTTTCCTGCGATGATGCGCTACGCCTTACCGGGTATTGGTAATAACTGGCAGGTGATCCTCAAAGCGACGGCACTGGTTTCTTTACTGGGACTGGAAGATGTGGTTAAAGCGACCCAGCTTGCCGGGAAAAGTACCTGGCAACCGCTCTATTTTGCTTTAGTTGCCGGGGGGATCTATCTGGTGTTTACCACCATTTCGGCAGGGATATTATTGTGGCTTGAACGCCGTTATTCTGTGGGTGTGAAGAGGGCTGAGCTATGATAGAAATCATTCAGGAATACTGGAAACCGTTATTATGGACAGATGGTTACAGAATGACCGGGATGGCAATGACCCTATGGTTATTAATCTCCTCAGTTGTGATGGGCGGTATTCTGGCGATATTTCTTGCTATTGGCCGGGTCTCTGATAACCGATTTATTTCGTTTCCTATCGCGGTCTTTACCTATATTTTTCGCGGAACCCCGCTTTATGTCCAGTTGCTGGTTTTTTATTCGGGATTTTATACCCTGGAAATTGTCAAAGAAACCGACTTTCTGAATGCCTTTTTCCGTAGCGGGCTGAATTGTACTATCCTGGCATTAACATTAAATACCTGCGCCTATACTACAGAAGTGTTTGCCGGAGCGATTCGTGCGGTCCCACATGGTGAAATTGAAGCTGCGCGGGCCTATGGGTTCTCCCGTTTTAAAATGTATCGCTGTATTATTTTACCTTCAGCTTTACGTATTGCCCTGCCAGCCTACAGTAACGAAGTCATTCTGATGCTGCACTCAACCGCGCTGGCATTTACCGCCACGGTACCGGATTTACTGAAAATTGCCCGTGATATTAACGCCGCAACCTATCAACCCTTTACCGCATTCGGTATTGCGGCGGTGTTATATCTGATAATTTCTTATGTGCTGATTAGCCTGTTCCGCAAAGCGGAGAAACGCTGGTTACAACATATTAAACCTGCTTCGCATTGAGTGATTGCTAATGACTGAGAATAAATTAAGCGTAACTGATTTGCATAAACGTTACGGTGAGCATGAAGTGCTTAAAGGCGTTTCATTGAATGCAAAGGCTGGGGATGTCATCAGTATTATTGGCTCCTCCGGATCGGGTAAAAGTACTTTTCTGCGCTGTATTAACTTCCTGGAGAAACCCAGTGAAGGATCGATTGCTGTCAGCAATGAAACTATCCAGCTGGTGCGTGATAAAGACGGGCAATTAAAGGTTGCGGATAAGAACCAGTTGCGGCTATTACGTACGCGCCTGACTATGGTATTTCAGCACTTCAATTTGTGGAGTCATATGACGGTGCTGGAAAACGTCATGGAAGCGCCGATTCAAGTTCTGGGTCTGAGCAAAGCAGAGGCTAAAGCTCGGGCTATTAAGTATCTGGAAAAAGTGGGTATTGATGAGCGTCAGCATATCAAGTATCCGGTTCACCTCTCGGGTGGCCAGCAGCAGCGTGTTTCTATTGCCCGCGCTCTGGCGATGGAGCCGGAAGTGCTGTTGTTTGATGAACCCACTTCAGCCCTTGACCCTGAGCTGGTGGGAGAGGTTCTGCGTATTATGCAGAAGCTTGCTGAAGAAGGGAAAACCATGGTGGTCGTGACCCACGAAATGGAGTTTGCTCGTCATGTTTCCAGCCATGTTATCTTTTTGCATAAAGGGCGCATAGAGGAAGAAGGTTCGCCGGATGACGTCTTTAATAATCCGAAAAGTGAACGTTTACAGCAGTTTCTTTCCGGATCGTTGAAGTAATTGTCTTTTCGGGTAGCCGTCAGGCCTGGCTGCCCGTTATTTCGACCTGCTGAAAATATCCTGCAATGCATCATCGATATTCTGCCAGCGGAATTGAAAGCCGGAGGCTTGGAGACGTTCGGGTAGCGCTCGCTGCCCCCCGAGTACCAGCACAGACGATTCCCCCATCAGTATCTTCACCATAAAGGCCGGAGCCGGCAATCGAGCGGGTCTGTTCAGCGCTTTGCCTAACGCCTGAGTAAATTGTGCATTAGAGACCGGATGAGGTGAAACCAGGTTCCAGGGGCCACTGAGAGGGTGGTCAAGTAACCAAATAATCCCGTTAACCATATCCTCAATATGTATCCAGGCCAGATACTGATGCCCGTTACCCAAATGACCTCCGAGGCCAAGGCGGAAGGGGAGGCACATTTTACTCAGAGCACCACCATCACGCGCCAGGACGACACCGGTGCGTAACAGACAGACGCGGGTCATGGCTGTCTGAGCCTGCATCGCGATGTCTTCCCACTGCTGGCAAAGGCGATGGGTAAACTCATCCTGTGGCACAGTCGTTTCTGTGATGATCTCCGGCCCCTGGTTACCGTAGTAACCGATAGCAGAGCCAGAAATAAAGACGCCGGGCGGACATCGACTTGCTTTGAATAAGGCAACTAACTGTTCAGTAATATGCCAGCGGCTCTGACAAAGACGTTCTTTCTGCGAGGTGGTCCAGCGCTTATCTGCAATGGGTTCACCGGCCAGGTTAATCACCGCATCGAAGTCATCAAGATGGGAAAGCAGGCTTAATTCCGGAAGGAGTGTCACCGTGCTCCCCAGTAACTGGGAAGCACGGTCAGGAGAGCGAGTGACAACGGTTATCTGTACATCAGTTTTCAGCAGGTGGCTAATCAGATGACGACCAATTAGCCCGGTACCGCCAGTTATTAATATACGCATCATCGCCCTCATGACAGAGAATTTACCGCTGCCAGCTCATTGCCATTGATACTGAGTCGGCATAACGTAGTGCATGCAGTTTGTCTATTTCAACTTCAGCATAGGTTACCCAGGGATGAACATGAGTGATCTCCAGCACATCCTGAGTGAGTTTTTCCAGCAGTGAAAAACGGTTGTTTTCTACTAACTGAATAACCTCTTTCGTTATAGTACGGTAGTTCAGAGCATCGCTGATATCTTCACTATTGCGCGCTCTGTCTGCTGGATAATGAATCACGATATTAATAACAATATCCTGACGATTGGCTATTTCTTCTTCTTTGATACCAATAAACGTCCGCAGACGCAGGTTTTTTATACGGATGATGGCATCCGCTTGCGAGGTGGGCATGACCGGCTCCTAAATGAGTGCTTCCTGTGAACGAATATACCAGCGAGAAAAAAATATTGCTTGTCAATCATTGGTCTGGCTTGAGGTTTTGCGATAACAGTATCTTACTGAGTCTTTCAAGCGGGATGATTATTCGGTGAAACGCTGACCAGGGCGGTGTCAGTTGTCTATTACAGATGACAGCGGCATTATTCTATTCTATGTTCAACTGACAATAATCGTATTAGCGGAGAATTCTATGCACCAGCCAGCCATCACATTGTGGTCTGATAACCGTTATTTTAGCCCCTATGTTTTTTCAGTCTATGTGGCATTAAAAGAAAAGGGGCTGGCTTTCACCCTGAAAACGATTGATTTAGATAGTGGAAAAAACCTGAGCCCAGGCTGGGAGGGTTATGATTTAACCCGGCGAGTCCCGGTCCTGGAAAGTGAGGGTTTCAGGCTCAGTGAGTCATCGGCGATTGATGAATACCTGGAAGAGGCTTTTGCTCCACCGGTATGGGCTCGCCTTTATCCGCATGATATTCAACAGCGCGCAAGAGCACGACAGATTCAGGCATGGTTACGCAGTGATTTAGCAGATATTCGTGAGGAGCGCCCCACCTCAGTGGTATTTGGTGGTGAGAAAAGACCTGCACTAAGTGAAAAAGGGCGTATTAGCGCAGAAAAACTGATCGTCACAGCACAAAATTTATTGCCAGAAGGGCAGGCTAACTTATTTGGCGAGTGGTCAATCGCTGACAGTGATTTGGCGGTAATGCTGAACCGTCTCATTTTAAATGGAGACGAGGTTCCGGAACGGCTTAAAGAATACGCCGCATTTCAATGGAAGCGTTCATCAGTACAGCTTTGGCTGGCGCTTTCGGTATAATCCCCCAAGTATATAAGGGAGATACCTCATGAAACTGATGTTTATATCTGACTTACATGGCGCGCTACCCGCTACTGAAGAGGCGTTAAATATCTTTGCTCGCAGTGGTGCCCAGTGGCTGGTTATCCTCGGAGACTTGTTAAATCATGGCCCGCGTAATGCCCTGCCGGAAGGTTATGCTCCAGCTGCTGTCGCGCAATGTCTGAATCAGGTGGCTGATAAAGTGATAGCTGTACGGGGTAACTGTGATAGCGAAGTCGACCAGATGTTATTAGATTTTCCAATAACAGCCCCCTGGCAGCAGGTACTATTATCTCAGCAACGTCTTTTTTTGACACACGGTCATCTATATAATCCTGATAAGTTGCCGCCTCTGGCAACTAACGATGTTCTGGTTTTTGGCCACACTCATCTGCCTGTCGCCAGACACCATCACCCGTACTATTTGTTTAACCCGGGCTCGGTCAGTATCCCAAAAGGAGGATATGAGGCGAGTTTTGGTATGCTCGATGATGACGTTCTGAGCGTTCGCACCTTGAATGGCAACAGGATGATTGCACAGGTTCGTATTACCCCGTAACGTTACAAAAAAATCCAACAACGCGTTTAAAAAACGCTCAGAAAAAGGTTTTCCTGATGGTGGAACAGCAGCATTTTGGTGACACAGAATGGGTTGATATTGTTAATGAGAATAACGAGGTTGTCGCACAAGCCAGCCGCGAAAATATGCGCGCTCAGCGTTTACGTCATCGCGCAACCTATATCGTTGTACATGATGGTATGGGCCGTATTCTGGTACAACGTCGCACTGAAATAAAAGACTTTATGCCCGGAATGCTGGATGCCACCGCCGGTGGAGTGGTTCAGGCTGATGAACAGCTATTAGAATCAGCACGTCGTGAAGCAGAAGAAGAGCTGGGTATTGCCGGTGTTCCTTTTGCAGAACATGGTCAGTTCTATTTTGAGGATGAGCACTGCCGCGTCTGGGGCGGTCTGTTTAGCTGTGTTTCTCACGGACCATTTGCCCTTCAGGTTGAAGAAGTCAGTGATGTTTGCTGGATGAAACCAGAAGAAATTACTGCGCGCTGTGATGAGTTTACGCCGGACTCGCTGAAGGCCCTGGCATTATGGATGACACGTAATGGCAGAAATGATACTTACGAGTCAGCGGCGAATAAAATAGCATCAGACTCAGACAGTCAGCTTACCTCTGAGTAATATTCAGTAGGAAAAAAGCCGTAACCTTTAAAATTAACAGGTTACGGCTTTTTTTATGTCTTACCAAGGCTAACTTTATTGTTAGCCCGAGTAAAATAGCTTACTGCTGTTGTGCAGACTGAATCGCTGTCAGTGCGATGGTATAGACGATATCGTCAACCAGTGCGCCACGTGACAAATCGTTTACCGGCTTACGCATGCCTTGCAGCATCGGTCCGATAGAAATCAGGTCAGCAGAACGCTGTACTGCTTTATAGGTGGTGTTACCGGTGTTCAGGTCAGGGAAGATAAAGACTGTCGCACGACCTGCAACCGGTGAGTTTGGCGCTTTAGATTTGGCAACATCTGCCATTACCGCTGCGTCATACTGTAACGGACCATCGATAACCAAGTCCGGGCGTTTTTCCTGAGCAATACGTGTTGCTTCGCGTACTTTCTCAACATCGCTACCCGCACCGGATGTTCCGGTAGAGTAGGAAAGCATCGCAACGCGTGGGTCGATACCGAAGGCCGCAGCAGAGTCAGCAGACTGAATAGCAATCTCTGCCAGCTGTTCAGCTGTTGGCGTTGGGTTAATTGCACAGTCGCCGTAAACGTAAACCTGCTCTGGTAACAGCATAAAGAACACTGAAGATACCAGTGAGCTTCCTGGTGCTGTTTTGATTAACTGTAACGGTGGACGGATGGTGTTTGCGGTGGTGTGTACTGCACCTGAAACCAGGCCATCCACTTCATCCTGCTCGAGCATCAGGGTACCGAGCATCACGTTATCTTCAAGCTGTTCACGCGCAACGGCTTCGGTCATACCTTTACTTTTACGCAGTTCAACCAGACGAGCGATGTAGCTTTCACGTACCACTTCAGGATCGACAATCTCGATGCCTTCGCCGAGTTCAACGCCCTGAGCCTCTGCAACGCGCAGAATGTCTTCTGGGTTACCCAGTAGCACACAGGTCGCAATACCACGTTCTGCACAGATAGAAGCCGCTTTAACGGTACGTGGTTCATCACCTTCAGGCAGAACAACACGTTTACCCGCCTTACGTGCCAGCTCGGTCAGCTGATAACGGAAGGCTGGCGGTGACAGACGACGGCTACGCTCTGAAGTTGCAGTCAGAGACTCAACCCAGTCAGCATCAATATGGCTGGCAACGTATTCCTGGACCTTTTCAATACGCTGAGTATCGTCGATAGGCACTTCCAGGTTGAAGCTTTGCAGGCTCAGAGAGGTCTGCCAGGTATTGGTGTTGACCATAAACATCGGCAGGCCGGTGGCAAATGCACGCTCACACAGTTTGCTGATGCGAGGATCCATTTCGTAGCCACCCGTCAGCAAGATAGCGCCAATTTCGACACCATTCATTGCGGCCAGGCAAGCGGCAACCAGAACGTCAGGACGGTCAGCAGAAGTAACCAGCAATGAACCAGGACGGAAGTGTTCCAGCATATGAGGAATACTACGCGCACAGAAAGTCACTGATTTAACGCGACGGGTCTGGATATCCCCTTCATTGATAACGGTCGCATTTAAGTGACGCGCCATATCAATTGCACGAGTGGCAATCAGATCAAAGCTCCATGGAATGCAACCTAATACCGGTAACGGACTGTTCGCAAACAGCTGTTTAGGATCGATATTAGCGACGCTGGCTTTGCTTGAATCATCAAAAATTTCAGATAAGTCAGGGCGTGTACGTCCTTGCTCATCTACCGGCGCGTTTAATTTATTGATAATCACGCCATTAATATTGGTGTTTTTGCTGCCACCAAAACTGCTACGTGCCAGTTCAATACGCTCTTTTAACTGCTCAGGAGAGTCATTGCCCAGCGACATTACGAATACGATTTCGGCATTCAGCGTTTTGGCTATTTCGTAGTTCAGCGCCTGAGCAAACTGGTGTTTACGTGTAGGCACTAAACCTTCAACCAGAACCACTTCAGCATCTTTGCTGTTGGTGTGGTAGTTGGCGATGATTTGTTCCATCAGCACGTCTTGCTGGTTATTCGACAGCAGAGACTCTACATAGCTCATTTTCAGGGGTTTTGCGGCTGGAATGGAGCTACTGGCGCGGACGATACTGGTGGTTTGGTCAGGCGTATTTTCGCCGCCATTACGTGGCTGAGCGATAGGTTTGAATACGCTAAGGCTCACGCCTTTTTGTTCCATAGCACGGATAACGCCAAGACTTACGCTGGTAAGACCGACACTGGTTCCGGTAGGAATAAGCATAATTGTACGGGACACGGTATAACCTCTTTCGTTTTCGTGAGCCTTAAGCTCAGCTTAACTGAAAACATGCCGCAGCGAGAGTGCTGCGGCAAGAGAATCAGGCAGTAAGGCGGGATGCATCCTGAGCGATAACCAGCTCTTCGTTGGTTGTGATAACCAGCACCGGACGAGTACCTTCTTTGTTGATAAAGCCGGACTTGCCAAAACGTGCTGCCAGGTTACGTTCGTGGTCAACTTCCAGACCCAGAACACCCAGTTTATTCAATGACAGTTCACGTACCATGGCTGCGTTTTCACCGATACCACCGGTGAATACAACTGCGTCCAGACGACCGTCCATCAGCGCGGTATAAGAACCGATATATTTTGCCAGGCGATGGCAGTAAACGTCCATTGCACGTTTAGCGTCTTCTTTCTCTGCGTAGTTGTCTTCAACATAACGGCAGTCACTGGTGACTTCGGTCAGACCCAGCAGACCAGACTCTTTGGTCAGCATTTTATTGATGTCGTCGATATTCATGCCGAGAGTGTCATGCAGATGGAAGATAATCGCAGGATCGATATCACCAGAACGGGTACCCATAACCAGACCTTCAAGCGGGGTCAGACCCATTGAGGTGTCAACGCTCTTACCGTTGCGAACAGCCGTTACAGAACCGCCGTTACCAAGGTGACAGGTGATGACATTCACTTCATCAACAGGTTTGTTCAGCATTTTTGCCGCTTCCTGGGTAACATAGAAGTGGCTGGTACCGTGCGCGCCATAGCGACGAACACCGTGCTCTTTATACAGTTTGTATGGAAGAGCGTAGAGATAAGACTCTTCTGGCATAGTCTGATGGAAAGCGGTGTCGAATACAGCGACGTTTTTATCGGCAAGTTCAGGGAACGATTTCAGCGCTTCTGCAATACCAATCAGGTGAGGCGGATTGTGTAATGGTGCAAAAGAGGCGGAATCTTTGATACCCTGAATCACAGAGTCATCGATAACAACGGAGCTGGTGTATTTCTCGCCACCGTGAACGATACGGTGACCGATTGCTGTAAGCTGGGCTAACAGTTCTGGTTTTTGTGCCAGAATGTTGTTAACAATGAAGTTAAGCGCTTCGCTATGGGCGGCGCCTGCACCCAGAGCTGCTTCGTGTTTAGCACCATCCAGTTTCCACTTAAGACGTGCTTCAGGCAGATGGAAGCATTCGGCTAAACCAGAAAGATATTCTTCACCGTTTGCCGCATCGATAATAGCGAATTTCAGTGATGAACTACCGCAGTTCAGAACCAGTACAAGCTTACTCGACATGGGAATACCTACTTTAAATTCGTGGCTAAAAAAACATCAGATAGTCTATCATCGTAGCGCATGATGGCCCTGATATTTATGATTAACGTCATGCCAGGAGTATTTTTTTGGCATGGCGAATAAATAATGCGAAGTCTCTGCCGTTTACCCACTTTTTGGCTACGGCAAGTATAATAAAACTTAGGTTGATAGCCTGCGTATTAGACCTGCAGCTATTAAACGCGCACAGGGTAGCAGATAGACAACCATAAATACAAAATCTTTTGAACGATAGAAACTACAGTTGTTGAGTTATGATAATTTTTTATTCTTTATGCAAAAAGTTGAGGTAAAGCCATGTCAACACCCCAGAATAGTCATTTAAGCTGGTTCAGCTTATTCGGACGTGGACAGCATTATGCGAAAACATGGCCTATGGATAAACGTCTCGCTCCGGTATTTGTTGAGAACCGCGTGATTCGTATGACTCGCTTTGCTATACGATTTATGCCGCCTATCGCGGTATTCACTCTGACCTGGCAAATTGCACTCGGTGGCCAGCTAGGGCCCGCTGTCGCTACCGCGCTGTTTGCCTGCAGTTTACCGTTACAGGCGTTATGGTGGTTAGGAAAGCGTTCCGTCACCCCATTACCCCCGTCACAGCTACAATGGTTCTATGATATTCGCGATAAGCTCCAGGCTGCCGATCAGACCGTTGCGCCAATAGAAGGAAAACCTGACTACCAGGCACTGGCTGATGTCCTCAAGCGCGCATTTACTCAGCTTGATAAAACCTTTTTAGATGATTTGTAACCCGTGCTCTACGCTAAATATAGGTGTTTTGTATGACTGGGTCATGAAACGACTTTCGATACCCATCCGGTTTTTCAAAACTCTATTGATTATGGATGGTTTACGGGTATCTGCTGGAGATTTTTTATTAAACTCTTGTGCTATCTCAAGGCAACACCCTGGGGTCGTTCGGTAAGGTGAAGTAAATACTTAAATACTTTTCTTAAAGACAGGAGCCAGTAAATGGAAATGACTCATGCACAGCGTCTTATTCTATCGAATCAATATAAGTTAATGACCATGATGGACCCAGGTAACGCAGAGCGCTATCAGCGCTTGCAGACCATTGTCGAACGTGGTTACGGGCTGCAAATGCGTGAGCTTGATAGTGAGTTCGGCTCACTGAAAGAAGAGACTTGTCGTACTATCATCGACATTATGGAAATGTTTCACGCTTTGCAGGTCAGCTGGACGAACTTAAAAGATAACCAAAGTATTGGTGAATCACGGGTGATTTTCCTTGGCTTTGATGCCATCAAAGAAAGTGAATTTCTGCATTATGTTCGTTTCTTAGTGACCACCGAAAACCGTTATCAGCATTTTACCCCGGGAGCTGACAACTTTAATGCCCAGACTCCTATGTGGGACAAATATATACGCATGCAGACGGCCTGGCATGCTTGTCCGCGTCAGTATCATTTAAGCGCCAATGAAATTACGCAAATTATCAATGCCTGAGGAGATACAGATTGAAGTGTAAAGGTTTTTTGTTTGACTTAGACGGTACGCTTGTTGACTCTTTGCCCGCGGTTGAACGCGCATGGACTCAGCTTGCTGAACGCCTCAATGTTCCGGCACAAGAAGTCCTGGATTTCATTCATGGCAAGCAAGCTATCACCTCAATACGTCATTTTATGCAGGGGGCGTCTGAAGAGGCGATTGCACGTGAGTTTTCATGGCTTGAAAAACGGGAAGCTGAAGACATCGAAGGTGTGACTGCACTGCCTGGGGCAATCGAACTCCTTACTTATCTTAATGAGGCTAATATTCCTTGGGCAATAGTGACCTCAGGTACTGTGCCGATTGCCTATGCGCGTCATCGGGCGGCTGGCTTGCCAGAAACAGAGACCTTTGTCACCGCAGAACAGGTTGAACGCGGTAAACCTGAACCTGATGCTTATCTGCTGGGTGCTCATTTGTTAGGTTTTGAGCCAGAGCAGTGCGTGGTAGTGGAAGATGCCCCGGCAGGGATCCTGTCTGGCTTAGCTGCGGGTTGCCATGTTATCGCTGTTAATGCGCCATCAGAGACTCCACGACTGGAACATGTTGACTATGTTCTCTCTTCACTGACCGAACTGCTAATACAGAAAACAGCAGACGGTTATGTTGAGATCCTAAGAAAGCACTAATTCTTTGATTTAGCCCCTGATTGATGGGGCTTTTTTATGGCATCTTCGCGAATGTGATCAATCTTCATAATGATAAGGGAATATTATGAACCTGGAACTCATTTGGGTATTGTCGCTACTGGCTATTGCCATCGTCTTGTTTGCAACAGGCAAGATGCGTATGGACGCTGTAGCATTACTGATGATTATTGCTTTTGTTCTCAGTGGAACGCTGACACTCAGTGAAGCCTTTTCTGGCTTCAGCGATCCTAATGTCATTCTTATTGCCGCATTGTTCATCATTGGCGATGGTTTAGTGCGTACCGGTGTGGCCACTAATGTCGGTGTCTGGCTTGTTTCAGTTGCAGGAAGCAGTGAAATAAAGATGCTGGTTTTGCTGATGGTGACCGTTGCTGGCCTTGGCGCCTTTATGAGTTCCACAGGCGTTGTGGCCATTTTTATCCCGGTGGTTCTCAGTGTTGCTTTGCGCATGAAGATATCACCCTCGCGTTTAATGATGCCGCTGAGTTTTGCCGGATTAATCAGTGGCATGATGACCCTGGTTGCCACGCCGCCAAACCTTGTGGTTAACAGTGAATTACTGCGTGAAGGTCTGGAAGGTTTTCAGTTCTTTAGCGTCACCCCTATAGGTATTGTGGTTCTGATACTGGGGATTATCTATATGTTAGCTGCCCGTTTTGCCTTAAGGGGCAAGGATCAGGGGACACATAAAGATGCTGGCAGGCGTAGTACTTTCCGGGATTTGATTAAAACCTATCGCCTGAATGGGCGTGCACGGCGTCTTGCCATTCGTCCAGGTTCGCCGATGATTGGTGCCCGGCTTGATGACCTGAGCTTGCGCGAACGTTACAGTGCTAACGTTATCGGGGTTGAACGCTGGAGGCGTTTTCGGCGTGTGATGGTTAATGTCACCGGTGAAACTGAATTCCGTGAACGTGATGTTCTGCTAATCGATATTTCTGCTTCTGAAGAAGAATTACGGCAGTTTTGTAGTGAACAACTGCTGGAGCCAAAAATATTACGCGGTGAGTATTTTTCTGACCAGGCAATGGATGTTGGCATGGCCGAAGTCCTGTTAGTCCCTGAGTCTGAACTGACGGGGAAAACGGTACGGGAAATGGCATTCCGCACTCGCTATGGTCTTAATGTTGTCGGACTGCGACGTGCCGGGAAGGCAATGGAGGGCTCGATAGTCAATGAACCGATACAGTCCGGTGATATTATTCTGGTGGTCGGTGACTGGAAATTAATTAAACTACTTTCACAACAGAACCGCGATTTCTTGCTGCTCAATATTCCTGCTGAAGAGGTCGATGCCTCGCCTGCTCATAGCCAGGCTCCTCATGCACTTTTCTGTCTGGTCCTGATGGTGGTGCTGATGGTGATGGATGAGATCCCGAATCCAATCGCTGCGATTATTGCCTGCCTGCTGATGGGGAAATTTCGCTGTATTGATATGGAAAGCGCTTACAAGGCTATCCACTGGCCGAGCATTATTCTCATTGTCGGTATGATGCCTTTCGCCCTCGCTTTACAAAAAACCGGTGGCGTTGATTTGATTGTCCATGGGCTGATGTCGTTTGGTGGTGATTACGGGCCGCATATTATGCTGGTCTGTTTGTTTGTAATGTGCGCTGCGATTGGCTTATTTATTTCTAATACCGCAACGGCCGTATTAATGGCACCTATTGCACTGGCAGCCGCAAAAACGATGGGGGTTTCACCTTATCCTTTTGCCATGATAGTGGCGATGGCGGCATCTGCTGCGTTTATGACGCCAGTCTCCTCACCAGTGAATACCCTGGTATTAGGTCCCGGCCATTATACGTTCAGCGACTTTGCGAAAATTGGTGTTCCATTCACCTTTATTGTGATGATCGTATGTGTGGTAATGGTGCCTATGCTGTTTCCTTTTTAAGGGGAAATATTTCCTCACCGACAGGCGGTGAGGAATAGATCATAGTGGCGAGTCCTGGCTAATTTCATCCAGCGAGAGATGAAAACTAGGAACGAAGGTTTCGATAAAATAGGCCATCTCATCACTGTGACGTTCAGCTAAGGTCTTTTCCAGACGTGTTTTAGCCAGCGAGAACTCATGATTTCCCGCTGAAAGTTCTTCCAGGCATTTAAGATAAGCACAAAGTGTATCGGCCTGTTTGACGATGGATTTTTCATCATGGCTGTACTGAGCCTCATCAATCAAGGGGGCCCAGATATCACGTAATTCTTCCGGAACCATCTCTATCATTTTTTGTTGGGCAATTTTCTCGATAGCTTTGTACTCATGAGCAATTTGTGAATTGAAGTACTTAACTGGAGTAGGGAGATCGCCCGTCAGTACTTCACTAGCGTCGTGGTACATAGCCAGAAGAGCAATACGTTCAGCGTTAACCTGACCATTAAATTTACGATTTTTAATCACCGCAAGGGCATGGGCGACCATCGCAACCTGGAGACTATGCTCTGAGACATTTTCTGTGCGTACATTACGCATTAACGGCCAGCGCTGGATGAGCTTCAGACGTGAAAGATAGGCGAAGAAGTGACTTTGCATAACACCCCCAAATAAAACAGATAAAGCGTATTTTGCGGGGCTGCGAAGGACATTGCAAATGTCCTTCGCAGATTAAAGATAAAACAGGAAGTTTACTCTTCTGGTGTTACGGGATGCATATTACTGGTGATAGTGGCTAAGGAAACGACCCAGCTTAGTGATAGCCATTTCCAGCTCATCGACACGGGGTAACGTCACTATTCTGAAATGATCGGGCGACGGCCAGTTAAAAGCGGTCCCCTGAACCAGCAGCACTTTTTCCTGAAGCAGAAAATCTAACACCATTTTCTGATCGTCATGAATGTTGAAACGTTTCGCGTCAATTTTCGGGAACATATACAGCGCGCCGCGAGGCTTAACGCAAGACACGCCAGGAATTTCATTAATGAGTTCAAACGCCCGATTACGTTGCTCATATAAACGCCCTCCGGGCACAATGAATTCACTGATGCTCTGATAGCCTCCGAGCGCTGTTTGAATCGCATGCTGAGCGGGCACATTCGCACAAAGGCGCATAGATGCCAGCATTTCCAGACCTTCAATATAACCTTTAGCGTGTTTTTTCGGGCCGCTAAGGACCATCCAGCCCTGACGGAATCCGGCGACACGATAGGTTTTTGATAAACCATTGAAGGTGATTGTTAACAAATCGGGTGCCAGGGCAGCAATAGAATGATGCTCTGCGTCGTCATAGAGGATCTTATCGTAGATTTCATCAGCAAAGATTATCAGGTTATGCTGACGCGCAAGTTCGACGATTTCTAATAGCAGCTCTTTAGAGTACACAGCCCCGGTTGGGTTATTCGGGTTAATAATTACGATCCCGCGGGTACGTGGCGTTATTTTGGCACGAATATCATCAAGATCGGGGAACCAGTCAGCGCTTTCATCACAGAGATAGTGAACAGCTTTACCGCTGGACAATGAAACCGCCGCCGTCCAGAGAGGGTAATCCGGAGCCGGGACCAGCATTTCATCACCACTGTTCAGCAAAGCCTGCATTGACTGAACAATGAGTTCTGATACGCCGTTACCAATGTAAATATCTTCCACCGTGACATCACGCATACCTCGTGCCTGGTAGTGCTGCATGATAGCCTTACGGGCGGAATATAAGCCCTTGGAATCGCAATAACCTTGGGCTGTAGGCAGATTACGAATCACATCCACCAGGATTTCATCCGGTGCGTCAAAGCCAAATGGCGCAGGGTTACCAATATTCAGCTTAAGGACTTTATTGCCTTCCTCTTCGAGGCGCTTGGCCTCTTTCAGTACCGGGCCGCGGATGTCATAACAGACATTATCAAGTTTACTGGATTTTTCGATAGGGGACATGAAACGGTGACCTTTGTTGTTAGCGTTGCTTCCCGCCGTGGAAGCAGATATTTCACAATGTACTCTTGCTACTGCAAGATTTGAAGGGTGCGAGTTCCCTGAAATAGAAATAAATTATCAAATGAATGAAGGGTTATTCTAAATCTTTAATGGTATTAAATTCTGGATTCGGTTTTATTGATGAATTTTTAATCTCATATTGCTTGTTAGTACGTGTTTTTTGTCTGTTATTGCTTGACTGCGCAGCAGGAATGGTCGGATTTTTTTGTGTCTTTCATCGCTATCGGGATAAAGCATTTAGATCTATAGTTTAAACGTCAGCTCTTTCCGGACATGCTGCAGAGCAGAATAAGAAATAGTCAATCAGCATATATATTAGAAGTCATTCAATTTTTTAAAATTCATCAGTGCTGTTATAAATAATGTACGATAAAAAGTAACAAATCGAATGCTTCATTTTTACATTGTGTGATTATAGCAAAACATATTGCTGACGGATAAATGTTACGACAAATATCAAAGAATAGCTCTGCTCCTGTCAGAAACACCATGTCGTTTTAGTCATTGCTAAAAATGGATTCTTTTTTTTCATAAAAATATCGTTCTTTAACAGTTATCAAATCAGTATTCAGTAATAATGATGAAGTAACTTTTATGAGAAGAAATGTCTGCATTATCAATGCGGTAAAATATAAATATGCCAGTGATATTATCAATGTTATTTGTTTTTAGGATTATCGCTAAATATATACAAAAAATAATTTTCGTTGCTTATCGGTGTAACCTGAAGACAGGTGATGAGCATAGATAAGCGATGTGATTCAATTTTTTGAATGTCAGTCACCCCTAGTGACTTGAAGTATCAAGAGAGATAAGCAGGCCTCATGATTCGGCGAACCTTAAGAAAGCTATCTATGGCTTCCAGAAGTCTGATGGCATGGATATACGGGATAGCTGCTGAATTAAGTTGTGAGAGTAATCAGACAAGACAGTAAAGGGAATTGATTTATCTATATGATAAGTCAAAAAATAAACCAAGGAAGACTCGTAAGAGAAATCGACTAGTGAAAAAAATGGCTAACGAAAATCGTCTTATACTTAATCTGGATCTTGATTTACTACGAACATTTGTTGCAGTCGCG
This sequence comes from Klebsiella sp. BIGb0407, assembly GCF_024807845.1. Lineage (GTDB taxonomy): Bacteria > Pseudomonadota > Gammaproteobacteria > Enterobacterales > Enterobacteriaceae > JGM124. The sequence goes on along the minus strand of NZ_JANUEQ010000003.1, from coordinate 187,854 downwards.
GATCTGAATACTTTCGGCGCCGCAGCCATTGCCGTATGCCGTACTCAGTCGGCTGTCAGTCAGCAAATGCAGCGTTTGGAACTACTGGTAGAAAAAGAACTTTTTGTGCGTCATGGCAGGAACAAATTACTGACTGACCATGGCGTTCAGTTACTTGGCTATGCCCGGAAGATATTACGTTTTAATGATGAGGCCTGTTTATCATTACGCGCCAGTACGTTTGATGGCGTATTAACATTATGGGCGGCAGCTGAAATAACCGAAGCGATTTTACCTGCTCAGTTAGACTTGATTCGTTCTATATACCCAAAACTTGTCCTCGATGTAAGAATTAAAAGCAATCCATTCCAGGATGCAAAAGTGAGTCAGCAGGAGGTTGATTTGATCGTTGCAACATCACATCCTGCACATTATGAGAGCACTGTATTACGTCGTTCATCCACACTCTGGTATTGCGCCACTGAGTACATTTTCCGTAAAGGGGAACCCATTCCACTGGTTCTGCTGGAAGAGTCCTGTTTACATCGGGACATGATGCTCAATACCTTAAATAATGCGGGTATTCCATGGAGAATATCCTATGAAGCTACGACCCAGGCTTCGGTTTATGCGGCTCTAAAAGCAGGGCTTGGCGTAACCGCAGGGCCTATGGAAGCGATGATGTGCAACGAACTCCGCATGCTAGGGCAGTCTGAAGGATTACCGATTTTGCCGGAAACAAAATACCTGCTCTGCAAGCATCCTGAAACGCAAAATGCGATGGCTCAGATGCTTTTTAATCAATTATCTGATGAGCTGAATCCCTCCCGTTACCGGGTTAAGGATGAGAGTTCCCTGAGTGCAAGTATGATTGGTTAGCCGCTATTCAGCCTTTTTTTGATATGCACTGTTGCAGTGGATTAAACGAATTTCAGGTAGCGGGTATCGTACTGCATTCACTCTGGCTCAGGAATGAGCAGAGTGAACGGTATGCCTTGATAATCCTGAGATTGCACATTTCTCGCTGACAGACAAGATGTTAAAAAATTCACAAATATGTTACATAATTTTGATGTAAATTCGTGAAACTGTGTCCTGGATCAAAAAAATACTCAGATTAAGGGGAGGAATCAGCGCGATTTCCTGCCAGAATAGAGGGGTATTTTTTTGCACACGACGGACACGATTCAACAAATTATTAATCGGTTTATAAACTTACGAGTATTAGTTTATAAAGCATTAAATGTTAAAGAAAATCTGTCAACGTAAATTTATGTGTGCTTACTTTTGTTAAAGTTGACAAAAGGTTATAGAAAGGAGTAAAAAACCCCATCAATTTTCTGTCTATTGTTCGTTTCTGACAGTCATTGTACGGTTTTTCGTTCTTCCCATGAATCGATGTGGTGTTCATCTGCCAGTAAGAGCAGAGGTTTAAACGTCACTTTTGATGAGTAAGCAATGAGTATGTCAACATCAATCGAAGTTATCGCTCAACACTGGGCGTTTGCTGTCTTTGTTATTGTTGCTATTGGTCTGTGCTGTTTTATGCTCACCGGAGGTTGGTTACTCGGTGGCAGAGCTCGGGCCCGGCACAAAAATACCCCCTTCGAGTCAGGCATTGACTCTGTAGGTACGGCACGTCTACGCCTCTCTGCTAAGTTTTACTTAGTTGCCATGTTTTTCGTCATCTTTGACGTAGAAGCACTGTACCTCTTTGCCTGGGCAATTTCCGTTCGTGAAAGTGGCTGGGTTGGCTTCATAGAGGCCGCAATCTTCATTTTAGTTCTACTGGCTGGGCTTGTGTATCTGGTGCGTGTTGGTGCGCTGGATTGGACTCCTGTGCGTTCGCGCCGTGAGCAAATGAACCCGGAAACAGACAGTACTACTAACCGTCATACGCAGTAACAACGAGGCAATAAGATGGACTATACGCTCACCCGCATAGACCCTAACGGTGAGAATGACCGTTACCCCCTGCAAAAACAGGAAATCGTAACCGATCCACTGGAGCAAGAAATTAACCGTAGTGTCTACGTAGGCAAGCTTGAACATGCTCTGCACGACATGGTTAACTGGGGCCGTAAGAACTCAATTTGGCCCTATAACTTCGGTCTTTCTTGCTGTTATGTGGAGATGGTAACGTCGTTTACCGCTGTACATGACGTTGCACGTTTTGGCGCAGAAGTATTGCGTGCTTCCCCTCGCCAGGCAGACTTGATGGTGATTGCAGGTACCTGTTTTACCAAAATGGCTCCGGTCATTCAGCGCCTGTATGATCAGATGCTGGAACCTAAGTGGGTTATTTCGATGGGCGCTTGTGCCAACTCTGGTGGCATGTATGACATTTATTCTGTTGTGCAGGGCGTAGACAAATTTCTGCCAGTTGACGTGTATATTCCTGGCTGTCCACCTCGCCCGGAAGCCTACATGCAAGCATTGATGCTGCTGCAGGAATCCATTGGTAAAGAGCGTCGTCCGCTGTCCTGGGTTGTTGGCGATCAGGGTGTTTACCGCGCCAACATGCAGTCAGAGCGTGAACGTAAGCGCGGCGAACGTATTGCTGTTACCAATCTGCGTACACCAGACGAAATTTAATTTGCGCCTGCGGTCAGTGAACGCCTTGCATTTCAATAATATCAAAGCAAAGGCACTGGCCGTCAGTCACCACAGACTCATTTGCAATGGTGAGAACTATGACCGATTTAACCGCGCAAGACGCCCTGCCAGCCTGGCAGACCAGGGATCATCTTGATGACCCTGTAATAGGTGAACTGCGTAACCGCTTTGGGCCTGATGCTTTTACCATTCAGCCTACCCGTACCGGGGTTCCTGTTGTTTGGGTTAAGCGCGAACAGCTGCTGGAAGTTGTCGACTTCTTAAAGAAACTCCCGAAACCTTATGTCATGTTGTTCGATTTACATGGCATGGACGAACGTCTCCGTACTCACCGCAACGGTTTACCGGCTGCGGATTTTTCCGTTTTCTACCACTTCATTTCGATCGATCGCAATCGCGACATCATGCTGAAAGTGGCTTTAGTTGAAAACGATCTGTATGTGCCGACGTTGACTAACTTGTTCCCGAACGCCAACTGGTATGAGCGTGAAACATGGGAAATGTTTGGGGTCACCTTTAAAGGTCACCCGAATCTGACTCGCATCATGATGCCATCCACCTGGGAAGGCCATCCACTGCGTAAAGATTATCCGGCACGTGCCACTGAATTCGATCCGTTTGTGTTGACCAAACAGAAAGAAGACCTGGAAATGGAAGCGCTGACGTTCAAGCCTGAAGACTGGGGCATGAAACGTAGCAGCGAAAATGAAGATTTCATGTTCCTGAACCTGGGTCCTAACCACCCCTCTGCGCATGGTGCTTTCCGCATCGTGTTACAGCTTGATGGTGAAGAGATAGTCGATTGTGTTCCTGACATCGGTTATCACCATCGCGGCGCAGAAAAAATGGGCGAACGTCAGTCCTGGCACAGCTATATTCCGTACACCGACCGTATCGAATACCTCGGTGGTTGCGTGAACGAAATGCCTTATGTGTTAGCGGTTGAAAAGCTCGCAGGTATTGTTGTGCCTGAGCGCGTGGAAGTGATCCGCGTGATGCTGTCTGAGCTGTTCCGTATTAATAGTCATCTGCTGTATATCTCTACGTTTATTCAGGACGTGGGTGCAATGACTCCGGTGTTCTTCGCCTTTACTGACCGTCAGAAAATTTATGACCTGGTCGAAGCGATAACCGGTTTCCGTATGCATCCTGCCTGGTTCCGTATTGGTGGTGTGGCGCATGACTTGCCGAAAGGCTGGGAACGCTTGCTGAAAGAGTTCCTCGAGTGGATGCCAAAACGTCTCGATTCTTACGAGAAAGCGGCACTGCGTAACTCCATTCTGAAAGGCCGTTCTCAGGGTGTTGCTGCCTATAACGCTAAAGAAGCCCTGGAGTGGGGTACGACGGGTGCAGGTCTGCGCGCAACCGGTATTGATTTCGATATCCGTAAAGCGCGTCCTTACTCTGGCTATCAGAATTTCGACTTTGAAGTGCCTGTTGGCGGTGGTGTCAGCGACTGCTACACCCGCGTGATGCTGAAAGTCGAAGAGTTGCGTCAAAGTCTGCGTATCCTTGACCAGTGCCTGAAAAATATGCCAGCTGGCCCGTTCAAAGCGGATCATCCGCTGACTACGCCGCCACCGAAAGAGCGTACTTTGCAGCATATCGAAACCTTGATTACTCACTTCCTGCAAGTTTCGTGGGGCCCGGTAATGCCGGCCAACGAATCCTTCCAGATGATTGAGGCAACCAAAGGAATTAACAGTTACTACCTGACCAGTGACGGCAGCACCATGAGCTACCGTACCCGTGTCCGTACGCCGAGCTTCGCGCATTTGCAGCAAATTCCGTCGGCAATTCGTGGCAGCCTGGTTTCTGACCTGATTGTCTATCTGGGTAGTATCGATTTTGTAATGTCTGATGTGGATCGCTAACTATGCATGATAACCAACAAAACCAGACTGAGACTTTTGAGCTGAGTACGGAAGAGCGTGAGGCCATTGAGCACGAGATTCATCATTATGAAGATCCTCGTGCTGCGTCCATTGAAGCGCTGAAAATTGTTCAGAAACAGCGTGGCTGGGTGCCTGATGGTGCGATTTATGCCATTGCTGATGTACTGGGCATTCCGGCAAGTGATGTGGAAGGTGTGGCAACGTTTTATAGCCAGATTTTCCGCCAGCCGGTAGGGCGTCACGTTATTCGTTATTGCGATAGCGTTGTCTGCCATATCACTGGCTATCAGGGCATTCAGTCTGCTCTTGAAGGCAAGCTTGCTATCAAACCGGGCCAGACTACTGCGGATGGTCGCTTCACCTTATTGCCAACCTGCTGCCTGGGTAACTGTGATAAAGGGCCAAATATGATGATTGATGAAGATACCCACAGTCATCTGACTCCGGAAGCGATTCCTGACTTGCTGGAGCGGTATAAATGAAAACCATTATTCGTACTGCTGAAACACATCCACTGACTTGGCGTCTGCGTGACGATAAGCAGCCAGTATGGCTTGAAGAGTACCAAAGCAAAAACGGCTATGCGGGTGCCCGTAAAGCCCTGAGTGGTATGGCGCCAGACGAAATCGTTACTGCGGTTAAAGATGCCGGCCTGAAAGGTCGTGGTGGTGCAGGATTTTCCACGGGTCTGAAGTGGAGCCTGATGCCGAAAGACGAGTCCATGAACATTCGTTACCTGCTGTGTAACGCTGATGAAATGGAACCCGGTACCTATAAAGACCGTTTATTGATGGAGCAACTGCCTCACCTGCTGGTGGAAGGCATGCTTATCTCCGCATTCGCGCTGAAAGCCTACCGCGGTTATATCTTCTTGCGTGGCGAGTATATCGAAGCTGCTGTGCATCTGCGTCGTGCGATTGAAGAAGCAAAACAAGCCGGATTACTCGGGAAGAACATTCTTGGGTCTGGTTTTGATTTTGAGTTAATCGTACATACCGGTGCCGGACGTTATATTTGCGGTGAAGAAACTGCATTGATTAACTCCCTGGAAGGTCGTCGTGCTAACCCACGATCTAAACCACCTTTCCCGGCATCAAACGGTGTCTGGGGTAAACCTACCTGTGTTAACAACGTAGAAACCCTGTGTAACGTCCCGGCGATTCTGGCAAACGGCGTTGAGTGGTATCAGGGTATTGGCGGTTTGAGCAAAGACGCCGGTACTAAACTGATGGGCTTCTCAGGTCGCGTTAAAAACCCGGGTGTCTGGGAATTACCTTTTGGTACTACTGCTCGTGAAATCCTCGAAGATTATGCTGGCGGTATGCGTGATGGTTTGAAGTTTAAAGCCTGGCAACCGGGTGGAGCAGGGACAGACTTCCTGACCGATGCTCATCTGGATTTACCGATGGAATTCGAAAGTATCGGTAAAGCAGGTAGCCGTCTCGGAACCGCACTGGCAATGGCAGTTGACCATGAAATCGGTATGGTTTCTCTGGTTCGTAACCTGGAAGAATTTTTCGCCCGTGAGTCTTGCGGCTGGTGTACACCTTGTCGTGATGGTCTGCCATGGAGCGTGAAAATTCTGCGCGCCATCGAGCGTGGGGAAGGGCAGCCTGGTGATATTGAAACGCTGGAGCAGCTTTGTCGCTCCCTCGGGCCCGGTAAAACCTTCTGTGCTCATGCGCCTGGTGCTGTTGAGCCACTCCAAAGTGCCATTAAATATTTCCGCGACGAATTCGAAGCAGGCATTGCCAAACAGGATTACGGTAACCTCCGCCATATAAGCGGTATTCAACCGAACCTGTTAAAAACGCGCTGGTAATATTCCTTCATCACGATTTTCCGTGAGGAATGGCACAAGAATTTTTGATTAACGCCTGAGTTTATTCAGGCCAACTGGAAGCATGCTGACTATGGCTACGATTCATGTAGACGGCAAAGAATATGAGGTAAACGGAGCAGACAACCTTCTTGAAGCTTGTCTGTCTCACGGCCTTGATATTCCTTATTTTTGCTGGCATCCGGCGCTGGGCAGCGTCGGTGCTTGCCGCCAGTGTGCGGTAAAGCAATATCAGAACGCTGAAGATACCCGCGGCCGCCTGGTAATGTCTTGTATGACACCTGCGTCTGACGGCACCTTCATCTCTATTGATGACGGTGAAGCGAAGGAGTTCCGGGAAAGCGTTGTGGAATGGTTGATGACTAACCACCCGCATGACTGTCCGGTCTGTGAAGAAGGGGGCAACTGCCACCTTCAGGATATGACCGTTATGACAGGTCATAGCTTCCGTCGCTACCGCTTTACTAAACGTACTCACCGTAATCAGGACCTGGGACCGTTTATTTCTCACGAAATGAACCGTTGTATCGCCTGTTACCGCTGTGTTCGTTACTACAAAGACTATGCAGACGGTAAAGACTTGGGCGTCTATGGTGCCCATGACAACGTCTACTTTGGTCGCCCTGAAGACGGTACGCTTGAAAGTGAATTCTCCGGCAACCTGGTAGAAATCTGCCCGACCGGTGTATTTACCGATAAAACGCACTCAGAGCGTTATAACCGTAAATGGGATATGCAGTTTGCACCAAGCATTTGCCAGCAATGTTCTCTGGGTTGTAACACAAGCCCGGGTGAGCGTTATGGCGAGCTGCGTCGCATCGAAAACCGTTACAACGGTACCGTAAACCATTACTTCCTGTGTGACCGCGGTCGTTTTGGTTATGGCTATGTGAACCGCAAAGACCGTCCTCGTCAGCCGATTCAACGTCGTGGCGATGACTTAATTACCCTGAATGCGGAACAAGCATTACAAGGTGCAGCAGATATTCTGCGTCAGTCGAAGAAAGTTATCGGTATTGGCTCACCGCGCGCCAGCATTGAAAGTAACTTCGCGCTGCGTGAACTGGTTGGCGCGAGCAACTTCTACACCGGCATTGCAGCAGGTGAGCAGGCGCGTTTACAGCTGGTACTGAAAGTTCTGCGTGAAAGCGGTATTCATACCCCTGCACTGCGTGAAATTGAGTCTTACGATGCGGTACTGATTCTGGGTGAAGATATTACTCAGACCGGCGCGCGCGCGGCTCTGGCGATTCGTCAGGCAGTAAAAGGCAAAGCACGTGAAATGGCAGCAGCCCAGAAAGTGGCTGACTGGCAGATTGCAGCGATTATGAACATCGGCCAGCACGCTAAACACCCGCTGTTTGTGACTAACGTTGATGATACCCGTCTGGATGATATTGCTGCCTGGACCTATCGTGCTCCGGTTGAAGATCAGGCGCGTCTTGGCTTCGCGATTGCCCATGCACTGGATGAAAATTCACCGGCGGTGGAACTGAGCCGTGACTTGCGCAATAAAGTGGATGTTATCGTTCAGGCGCTGGCGGGTGCACGTAAACCCTTAATCGTCTCAGGTACCAATGCTGGCAGTGAGGCAGTGCTTCAGGCTGCGGCTAACATCGCGAAAGCGTTGAAAGGTCGTGGAGCCGAGGTTGGCGTCACCATGATCGCGCGTGCGGTCAACAGTATTGGTCTGGGCATGATCGGCGGTGGTTCACTGGACGAAGCGCTGGCTGAACTGGAAACCGGTGCAGCAGATGCCGTTGTCGTTCTGGAAAACGATCTGCATCGTCATGCCTCAGCGGCTCGCGTTGACGCAGCCCTGAGTAAAGCGCCACTGGTTCTGGTGATTGACCACCAGCGTACCGATATTATGGATAAAGCCCATCTGGTGCTTTCAACGGCAAGCTTCGCTGAGAGTGACGGTACCGTCATTAACAACGAAGGCCGTGCCCAGCGCTTCTTCCAGGTTTATGACCCGACTTACTACGACGGCTCCGTTGAGATGCTGGAAAGCTGGCGCTGGTTGCATTCCTTGCAAAGTGTTGTCGAGAATCGTCTGGTTGACTGGACGCAGCTCGATAATGTGATTGACGCCTGTGTGAAAGCGCTGCCACAACTGGCAGGTATCAAAGATGCTGCTCCGGATGCGAGTTTCCGTATTCGTGGTCAGAAACTGGCGCGTGAACCTCATCGTTACAGTGGCCGTACCGCAATGCGTGCCAACATCAGTGTTCATGAGCCACGTCAGCCGCAAGATAAAGACACCATGTTTGCCTTCTCTATGGAAGGGAACAACAGTCCGCTTGCCGATCGTCAGCAAATTCCTTTTGCCTGGGCACCAGGATGGAACTCACCGCAAGCATGGAACAAATTCCAGGCTGAAGTGGGCGGTCATCTGCGCCACGGCGATCCGGGTGTTCGTCTGATTGAAGCCTCTGAAAACGGTCTGGATTATTTCACCTCAGTTCCTGAGAGCTTCCATGCAGAAGACGGTAAGTGGCGTGTTGCACCTTACTACCATCTGTTCGGTAGTGATGAAATGTCCCAGCGTTCACCGGTATTCCAGAAGCGTATGGTTGAGCCTTACGTCAAACTGAACCCGGAAGATGCGGCAGCATTAGGTGTTAATGCAGGTGGTCTGGTGTCCTTCAGTTATGAAGGTCAGACTCTGAGCCTGCCTCTGCAGCTCTCCGCTGGACTCGCAAAAGGCTTAGTCGGTTTGCCGATGGGTATGCCAGGAATTGCACCTGTTCTTGCGGGTGCCCGTCTTGAGAATCTGCAGGAGGCTGCGCAATGAGTTGGTTGACGCCAGATGTTATTGATATTCTCATCAGCATCCTCAAAGCCGTTGTGATTGTCTTAGTTGTGGTGGTATGTGGCGCGTTTATGAGCTTTGGCGAACGTCGTTTGCTCGGGCTCTTCCAGAACCGTTACGGACCAAACCGTGTCGGCTGGGGCGGATCGCTCCAGCTGGCAGCTGACATGATCAAAATGTTCTTTAAAGAGGACTGGGTTCCAAAGTTTGCCGATCGTGTCATCTTTACCATTGCACCGGTTATCGCCTTTACCTCAATGCTGCTGGCATTTGCCATTGTGCCTGTCAGCCCGTCGTGGGTAGTCGCTGATCTTAATATCGGTATTTTGTTCTTCCTGATGCTGGCAGGCCTGGGCGTTTACGCCGTACTGTTTGCTGGCTGGTCAAGTAATAACAAATATGCCCTATTAGGTGCGATGCGTGCATCAGCCCAGACACTGAGTTACGAAGTGTTCCTTGGTCTTTCCCTGATGGGTGTGGTTGCGCAGGCCGGTTCATTCAATATGACCGACATTGTTAACAACCAGGCTGATATCTGGAACGTTATCCCACAATTCTTTGGTTTTGTGACGTTTGCTATCGCAGGCGTTGCAGTTTGCCACCGTCACCCGTTTGACCAACCGGAAGCCGAGCAGGAACTGGCTGATGGTTATCATGTTGAATATTCCGGTATGAAATTCGGTCTGTTCTTCGTGGGTGAATACGTCGGTATTGTGACGATTTCTGCCATGATGGTGACGTTATTCTTTGGTGGCTGGCATGGCCCATGGTTACCCCCGTTCATCTGGTTTGCGCTAAAAACGGCGTTCTTCATGATGATGTTCATTTTGATTCGCGCAGCGCTGCCTCGTCCTCGTTATGACCAGGTGATGTCCTTTGGCTGGAAAATTTGTCTGCCACTGACGCTTATCAATTTGCTGGTGACCGCAGCGGTCATTCTTTACCAGACACCATAAGGGGTGAAAAAACCATGACATTAAAAGAGTTAGTGGTTGGTTTCGGCACCCAGGTACGCAGTATCTGGATGATTGGCATGCACGCTTTTGCTAAACGCGAAACGCGCATGTATCCGGAAGAGCCAGTTTATCTGCCGCCACGCTATCGTGGCCGTATCGTGCTGACGCGCGATCCGGACGGCGAAGAACGTTGCGTTGCCTGTAACCTGTGTGCGGTTGCTTGTCCGGTTGGTTGTATTTCTCTGCAAAAAGCCGAGATGCAGGATGGTCGCTGGTATCCGGAGTTCTTCCGTATCAACTTCTCTCGCTGCATTTTCTGTGGTCTGTGTGAGGAAGCTTGCCCGACGACTGCAATTCAGCTTACGCCAGACTTTGAATTAGGTGAGTTCAAACGCCAGGACCTGGTGTATGAGAAAGAGGATCTGCTGATTTCCGGTCCGGGCAAATACCCGGAATATAATTTCTACCGGATGGCAGGTATGGCAATCGACGGCAAAGATAAAGGTCAGGCTGAAAATGAAGCCAAACCTATCGACGTCAAAGGCCTGTTACCTTAAGGAGTCAGGAATGCTATTTGCTTTTTATATTTGTGCCATTGTGGCCGTCCTGACCACCCTGAGGGTGATCACTCACACTAATCCGGTCCATGCGCTGCTGTACCTGATTGTTTCCTTGCTGGCTATCTCCGGGGTGTTCTTCTCACTCGGAGCGTACTTTGCCGCAGCGCTGGAAATCATCGTTTACGCAGGTGCCATTATGGTGCTGTTTGTCTTCGTCGTGATGATGCTGAACCTCGGTAATTCGGTCGTGCAACAAGAACGCGACTGGCTTAAACCACAAGTTTGGATCGGTCCTGGAATACTTTCAGGTTTGCTGCTGGTGGTGCTGATTTATGCCATTAGCGGTCTTAACGATCAGGGCATTGACGGTACGAATATCGATGCGAAACAAGTCGGTATTGCGCTGTTCGGACCTTATGTTCTGGCGGTTGAGCTGGCTTCTATGCTGCTGCTGTCCGGGCTGGTGGTTGCATTCCATCTGGGTCGTGAAGACAGAGCCGGTGAAGTACTCAGCAACCGCCCGTCTGATACAGCTGTGAGAAAGAAATCGGAGGAGAACGTATGATCCCGTTGCAACATGGACTGATCCTCGCGGGCATTTTATTTGTGCTGGGGCTGACAGGGCTGACTATCCGTCGCAATCTGCTGTTTATGCTGATAAGCCTTGAAGTGATGATCAATGCCGCTGCGCTGGCTTTTGTTGTCGCTGGCAGCTATTGGGGCCAGCCTGATGGTCAGGTGATGTATATACTCGCGATCAGTTTGGCTGCTGCTGAGGCCAGTATCGGTCTTGCATTGCTGCTGCAGCTCCATCGTCGTCGCCAGAACCTGAATATCGATTCAGTAAGTGAGATGCGTGGATGAACCTTCTCTGGTTAACTATTTTTCTGCCATTAGTTGGCTTTGTATTACTGGCGTTTTCTCGTGGACGCTGGTCTGAAAATGTCTCTGCGATTATCGGCGCGGGCTCTGTTGGCCTTGCTGCTTTAGTTACGCTGTTTGCCGGGATTGAGTTCCTCGGTGGCTCCCGTGAAGCCTTCATCCAGCCATTATGGACCTGGATGGCGGTAGGCAGTTTTGACATCGGCGTTAAGCTGCACCTTGATGGTCTTTCCCTGACGATGCTGTCCGTGATTACCGGTGTGGGCTTCCTTATCCATATCTTTGCATCATGGTATATGCGTGGTGAAGAAGGCTATTCACGCTTCTTTGCCTACACTAACCTGTTTATTGCCAGCATGGTGGTATTGGTGCTTGCCGATAACATGATGCTGATGTATCTGGGTTGGGAAGGGGTAGGGCTCTGTTCTTACTTGCTGATCGGTTTCTATTACACCGATCCGAAGAACGGCGCTGCGGCGATGAAAGCTTTCATCGTGACCCGTGTCGGTGACGTGTTCCTGGCCTTTGGTATGTTCATTCTCTATAACGAGCTGGGCACCCTGAACTTCAGTGAAATGGCACAACTGGCACCGCAACACTTTGCAGCCGACAACCATATGTTGAATCTGGCAACGCTAATGATCCTGGGTGGTGCAGTCGGTAAATCTGCTCAGCTGCCACTGCAAACCTGGCTTGCTGATGCGATGGCCGGTCCAACGCCTGTTTCTGCTCTGATCCACGCAGCAACCATGGTGACCGCGGGTGTCTACCTGATTGCCCGTACTCATGGCCTGTTCCTGCTGACGCCTGAAGTGCTGCATCTGGTAGGTATTGTGGGTGCGGTAACGCTGGTGATGGCGGGCTTCTGTGCCTTAGTACAGACCGATATCAAACGTATTCTGGCTTACTCAACCATGAGTCAGCTCGGTTATATGTTCCTGGCGCTGGGCGTACAGGCGTGGGACGCAGCGATTTTCCACTTGATGATCCATGCGTTCTTTAAAGCCTTGCTGTTCCTCTCCGCAGGTTCGGTCATTCTTGCCTGCCATCATGAGCAAAACATCTTCAAGATGGGTGGGCTGCGTAAGTCTATCCCGCTGGTTTATGTCTGCTTCCTGGTGGGTGGTGCCGCGTTGTCTGCTCTGCCGATTATCAGTGCTGGTTTCTACAGTAAAGATGAAATCCTTGAAGGTGCGCTGGCCAACGGCCATATGTACTTACTGATTGCCGGTCTGGCGGGTGCAATGCTGACTCCTCTGTATACCTTCCGTCTGATTTTCGTGGCCTTCCACGGTAAAGAACAGATTAAAGCCCATGCGGGTAAAGGTATTACTCATCATCTGCCATTGGTAGTCCTGGCAGTGCTGTCGACCTTTATTGGTGCGCTGATTGTACAACCGTTGCAGGGGGTCTTACCGGATACCACTAAACTGGCTCACGAGACAAAACTGACTCTGGAAGCTATCTCTGGCGCGATTGCCATTGTGGGTCTTCTGCTGGCAAGTTGGCTGTGGTTAGGTAAACGTACTCTGGTCACCGCTCTGGCGAACAGCACTCTGGGCCGTCTGCTCAACAAGCTGTGGTTCAATGCCTGGGGCTTCGACTGCCTGTACGACAAAGTGTTTGTTAAACCATTCCTGGGTATTTCCTGGCTGCTTAAGCGTGACCCGCTGAATGCGCTGATGAATATTCCTGCCATCCTGGCACGCTTCGCGGGTCGTGGCCTGTTAGTGAGTGAGAATGGTTACCTGCGCTGGTATGTGGCATCCATGAGCATTGGCGCGGTAGTGGTACTTGGCTTACTGCTGATACTGCACTAATCCGACGGTGAGTTCCCTCTTTGCAAGGAGAGGGAAGTGAGCGATGTATAAGATTTATTTTAATAAGGGACACAAAACGCCATGCTATTACCCTGGCTAATACTAATCCCATTTATCGGCGGTTTCTTCTGCTGGCAGACCGAACGCTTCGGCGTGAAAGTGCCTCGCTGGATTGCGCTGATTACCATGGGGCTGACACTGGCACTGACTTTGCAATTATGGTTGCAGGGTGACTATTCTCTGACGCAGACTGCGGGTTTGCCACAGTGGCAGTCTGAGTTCGTTCTGCCATGGATCCCAAGTTTTGGTATCTCAATCCATCTTGCGGTTGACGGCCTGTCGCTGCTGATGGCGGTGCTTACCGCATTGCTGGGCGCACTGGCAGTACTGTGTTCCTGGAACGAGAATCAAAAATATCAGGGCTTTTTCCACCTGAATTTGATGTGGATCCTCGGTGGCGTAATGGGGGTGTTCCTCTCCATTGACCTGTTCCTGTTCTTCTTCTTCTGGGAGATGATGCTGGTACCGATGTACTTCCTGATTGCGTTATGGGGTTATAAAGCCTCTAACGGGAAGACGCGTATCAATGCGGCGAACAAGTTCTTCATCTATACCCAGGCCAGTGGTCTGGTGATGTTGATTGCCATCCTCGGCCTGGTGTTCGTGCATTATAATGCGACCGGTGTCTGGACCTTCAACTACGAACAGTTACTGAATACGCCGATGTCCCAGGGTGTGGAATGGCTGTTAATGCTGGGCTTCTTTATTGCCTTTGCAGTGAAAATGCCGGTTGTACCTTTGCACGGTTGGTTACCTGATGCGCACTCCCAGGCGCCAACCGCAGGTTCGGTTGACCTTGCGGGTATCTTGCTGAAAACCGCGGCTTATGGCCTGTTGCGTTTCTCTCTGCCACTGTTCCCTGAAGCGTCGGCTGCTTTCGCACCGATTGCGATGGGCTTAGGTGTTATCGGTATTTTCTACGGTGCGTGGCTGGCTTTTGCTCAAACCGATATCAAGCGTCTGATTGCTTATACCTCTGTTTCACATATGGGCTTTGTATTAATCGCCATTTACACCGGTAGCCTGCTGGCGTACCAGGGGGCGGTGATCCAGATGATTGCTCACGGTCTGTCTGCGGCGGCACTGTTCATTATCTGCGGACAGCTTTACGAGCGTCTGCATACCCGTGATATGCGTCAGATGGGTGGCCTGTGGAACAAGATTAAGTGGTTACCGGGCCTGTCATTATTCTTCGCTGTTGCCAACCTCGGGATGCCGGGAACGGGTAACTTCGTCGGTGAATTTATGATCCTGTTTGGTAGCTTCCAGGCGGTACCGGTTACCACTGTGATTGCGACCTTTGGCGTGGTGTTTGCCTCGGTTTACTCGCTGGCAATGTTCCATCGTGCCTACTTCGGTAAAGCGCAAAGTGAGATAAGCGATAAGCAACTGCGTGGTATGACAGCCCGTGAATTCTCAATTATTTTGTTCCTTGCGGCACTGTTAGTTCTGTTGGGTATTTTCCCACAGCCAATTCTGGATACCTCTCACGCTGCAATGAGTAATATTCAGCAGTTGTTCACACAGTCCATTTCTACTACAAGGCCGTAATTCGCCATGACTATAACTGCTCAACATTTGATTGCGCTACTCCCACTGTTAATCGTCGGATTGACGGTGGTGGTTGTGATGCTCTCCATTGCTTGGCGACGCAACCACTTTCTTAGTGCCACGCTCTCAGTTATTGGCCTCAATGCTGCATTAATCTCTTTGTGGTTTGTGGGTCAGGCAGGCGCTATGGATGTCACCCCGCTGATGCGGGTTGATGGTTACGCCATGCTTTATACTGGTCTTGTGTTACTGGCAAGCCTGGCAACCTGTACCTTTGCTTATCCGTGGTTACAGGGTTACAACGACAACCGTGATGAGTTCTATCTGCTGGTTCTGATTGCGGCCCTGGGCGGTATTCTGCTGGCGAACGCGAACCATATGGCTGCGCTGTTCCTGGGCATTGAATTAATCTCCTTACCGCTGTTTGGTCTGGTGGGTTATGCTTATCGCCAGAAACGTTCGCTTGAAGCCAGTATTAAATACACCATTCTGTCCGCGGCGGCATCTTCGTTCTTACTGTTTGGTATAGCGCTGATTTACGCTAATTCTGGCAGCCTGTCGTTCGTTGAACTGGGCAAAAGTCTGACTGCCGATGCTATCCACGAGCCGTTATTGCTCGCGGGTCTTGGTCTGATGATTGTCGGTCTTGGCTTTAAACTGTCACTGGTTCCTTTCCACCTGTGGACGCCAGATGTCTATCAGGGAGCGCCAGCGCCGGTTTCGACCTTCCTGGCAACCGCCAGTAAAATCGCCATCTTTGCTGTCGTGATGCGTCTGTTCCTCTATGTCCCTGTGGGTGAGAGTGAAGCCGTACGTGTGGTATTAGGTCTGATTGCTTTCGCCTCAATCCTCTTCGGTAACTTGATGGCATTGACCCAGTCCAATATCAAACGACTGCTGGGTTATTCCTCTATTGCCCACCTGGGTTACTTGCTGGTGGCGCTGATTGCTCTGCATGACGGTTCGCTGTCGATGGAAGCGGTCGGTGTTTACCTGGCGGGTTATCTGTTCAGCAGCCTGGGTGCATTTGGTGTGGTCAGTCTGATGTCCAGCCCTTACCGTGGAAATGATGCCGACTCGCTGTTCTCCTATCGTGGGCTGTTCTGGCATAAGCCGGTTCTGTCTGCGGTGATGACCATTATGATGCTGTCGCTGGCCGGTATCCCAATGACGCTGGGCTTCATCGGTAAGTTCTACATCATTGCTGTCGGTGTTCAGGCTCACCTGTGGTGGTTGACCGGTGCGGTTGTGGTGGGTAGTGCGATTGGTATCTACTACTATCTGCGTGTGATGGTCAGTCTCTATCTGAGCGCGCCAGAGCAGCTTAACCGTGATACTCCGTCCAACTGGGCGCTGAGTGCGGGCGGTATTGTGGTACTTATCTCTGCCATTCTGGTACTGGTTCTGGGTGTTTACCCGCAACCGCTTATCAGCCTGGTGCAGATGGCCCAGCCGCTGCTGTAACCTCGCAGTTGATGCAATAAAAAAACCGCTTCGGCGGTTTTTTTATTGGCGTGAGCGACCAAATCTGTTATCACCGTTGTTTATGTTAACTTGACCAGTAATAAGGTACCCCTATGATCCAGTGGCATAATCTTCACCATAGCGAATTAACTACCTCCCAGCTCTATGCCTTGCTCAAGCTTCGTTGTGAGGTCTTTGTTATCGAACAAAACTGCCTCTATGAAGAACTTGATGGTGAGGATTTGGTGGGTGAAAATCGCCATATTCTTGCTATTGAAGAGGGCGAAATCGTTGCTTACGCCCGGATCCTAAAAAGTGAAGACCCGCTTGAGCCGGTTGTTATTGGGCGGGTGATTGTTTCTTCCCGGCTGCGCGGACAAAAACTGGGTGAGCAACTGATGGCATTTACCCTGGAGGTTTGCCAGCAGCAGTGGCCTGATAAAGCGATTTATCTCGGAGCACAGGCCCATTTAAAAGACTTCTATGCCCGGTTCGGTTTTTCAGCCGTGACGCCAGAATATGATGAAGATGGTATTTTGCATATCGGTATGGCAAAAGACCCGGCAGGCGAAATGCGTTAACATTGTCTATAGTTAAAGTGGATACTTTTTTCTTACAGGAGTAATTATGTCCAGATATCTGTTTACACCAGAAGATGACGTTACATTGTTAAGAGAAACACTGGATCAAGTGTTATGCACTATTGATGATCCGGAAAATGAGTACTACAGAGAAATGAAAGCTCAGGCAGTACAGCGATTATATGAAGTGAGACAACGTTTGAGTGGAGAGGCGGAGCAAGGCTACGACACCCTCAAAAAGGCAGCCTGCTGGACCGATAATTATCTGCACCATAAACCCTGGCAGAGCATCGGTATCAGTACTGCGGCGGGTATTACCTTTGGTTTTATTCTTGCGCGTTGTACTTTATCTGATTAATTTTTTCAAAAAATCCAGCATAACTCACTGAATAAAGAGGTAAGTTTTTTTATTCCATGAAAACCACGTATAATTAGTGGTTTTCAAAGAGGGTAAAGTCAACGTGAACTCAGTAGCCACAGCACTGCGACAAATGCAGCGAGAGCTGAATCAGGAATTTACTGATGAACCGGGTTTTCGGGCTCTCAGTGTGGTACTGAGTTTGAGTGAGCGGTCTGACCCTCTCGGCTGGCTTACCCGACAAGTTATCTATCCCCAGTTTTACTGGCAACATCGTGACGGGAAGGAAGAAGTCGCTGCATTAGGCCAGATAAAAACTTTCCCCACCCTTAATGATGCCCGGGCTTTTTGTCAGCAACATACAACCTTACCGAATGTACGACTGTGGGGACTGAATGCGTTTGATTTAACGCAAGGCTATCTTTTTCTTCCTCGTTTTGAGTGGCGCAGGCAGGGTGGCGAAGCCGTTTTGTGGCTCTATCTCTACAGTGAAACCTCCCTCAAAGAAGATGTCCGTCAGGTTCTGGCATTAATCGAACAATTAATGCCGGAAACTTCGATTCCACCGCTCAGTCTTCAGCTCTTCAGTGAAACCCATCACCCCGAATTACCTGCATGGTGTGACTTGATTAATAAGGCCATCACCACGATTGAGCAGGCGGTTCTGGATAAAGTGGTATTAGCCCGGGCAACCGATTTAGTCTTTTCTTCTGCCGTGTCTGCTGCGGGATTTATGGCTGCAAGTCGACGGCTTAATCTTAACTGCTATCATTTCTTGATGGTCTTTAATGCCAGGCAGGCTTTCCTGGGTTCCAGTCCGGAAAGGCTATGGCGGCGTCTCGGCAGGCGTCTGGATACCGAGGCTCTGGCAGGTACCGTGGCCAGCCATGAAGATGATGGTCGCGCTAAAGCTTTAGCCGACTGGTTGTTAAAAGATGATAAAAATCAGCGCGAAAATATGCTGGTTCTGGAAGATATCTGCCAGCGCCTGCAAAACGTGGTTGATGAACTGGATGTTTTACCTCCCGAGATTATTCGGTTGCGTAATGTCCAGCATTTGAAACGTGGCATTCACGCCATGCTGAAGAAGCCTGATGACCAGGTTTGCTTACAGCAATTACAGCCCACTGCTGCGGTCGCCGGATTACCGCGCGAGCAAGCGCGTGAGTTCATTGCTCAGAATGAACCTTTTGACCGGGAATGGTATGCCGGTTCTGCGGGTTATTTATCGATTCATCAGAGTGAGTTCTGCGTGGCGCTGAGATCGGCAAAGGTCACGGATGATACCGTACGCCTCTATGCCGGAGCCGGTATTGTGGCCGGGTCGGTTGCACAGCAGGAATGGCAGGAAATAGAGAATAAGGCCGCTGGTCTGCGTACTTTGTTGTTGAAAAATAGACGTTAAATACTATCTTCACGACGCAAGTCAATTTTCTTGTCTCAGCAGTATCTATACTGTCCGGATAAAACTGTCTCAGGACAATAATATGTCAATAAGCGCATTTAACCGTCGTTGGGCGGCCACTATTCTTGAAGCGCTGACCCGACAGGGTGTGCGTCATGTGTGTATTGCGCCCGGTTCGCGTTCCACGCCGTTGACGCTGGCTGCGGCAGAGAATAGGGCTTTTACCTGCCACAGCCATTTTGATGAGCGCGGTTTAGGGCATCTGGCACTCGGCCTGGCCAAAGCCAGCCGCGAACCTGTTGCCATTATTGTTACCTCAGGAACGGCGGTCGCTAACCTTTATCCTGCTGTAATTGAGGCCGGTCTGACGGGTGAAAAATTAGTGTTACTCACCGCCGACAGGCCTCCGGAGCTGATTGACTGCGGTGCTAATCAGGCTATTCGTCAGCAGGGTATTTTCAGCAGTCATCCTGCCGTCAGTATCAATTTACCGCGTCCCTCGCAAGATATCCCAGCCCGCTGGCTGGTATCCACGCTCGACAGCGCCATGAGCCAGTTAGAAGGCGGCGCGCTGCATATTAACTGTCCCTTCGCTGAGCCACTCTATGGTGAGATGGATGATACCGGCTTATCCTGGCAAAACGCGCTAGGCGAGTGGTGGGAAAGCGACCAGCCCTGGTTACGAGAAATTCGGGCAACGGGCGTTGTCGTTCAGCCGGACTGGTCGGTATGGCGCCAGAAGCGGGGGATCGTCGTCGCTGGCCGAATGTCTGCTGCGGAAGGCATAAAAGTCGCAGCCTGGGCAAAAATGCTTGGCTGGCCACTCATCGGGGATGTGTTATCGCAAACCGGCCAGCCGTTACCTTGTGCTGATTTGTGGCTGGCGGGTAAAACAGCGAATTGTTTGCAACAGGCCGAAATGATTATTCAGTTTGGCGCGCATTTAACCGGGAAGCGAGTTTTACAGTGGCAGGCTGCCTGCCAGGCAGAAGAGTACTGGCTGGTTGACTCCTCTGGCGGGCGGCTGGATCCCGCCCATCACCGGGGCCGTCGGCTGGTGGCAGGGATATCGTCCTGGCTTGAAAATCATCCGCCACAAAGCGCCGCTAACTGGGCTCCTGAGTTGCAGACTCTGGCTGCCTCTACCTTACGTCAGGCTGAAGCCCGGACAGAAAACTTTGGTGAAGCGCAGGTCGCCCAGCGTATCGGGCGATTACTGCCCGAGGAGGGGCAGCTTTTTGTCGGTAATAGTCTGGTAGTGAGATTAATCGATGCTCTGGCACAATTACCCGCCGGTTATCCGGTATTCGGTAATCGGGGTGCCAGTGGTATCGACGGACTTATCTCCACCGCGGCGGGCGTTCATCGTGCGTGTCAGCGAGCCACTCTTGCCATTATTGGCGACCTTTCGGCACTCTACGATATGAACTCACTGGCATTATTACGGGGTACCACCGCTCCTCTGGTCTTACTGGTGGTGAATAATAATGGCGGGCAAATCTTCTCAATGCTCCCGACGTCAGTTGAACAACGAGAGCGTTTTTATACTCTGCCGCAGGACGTTAACTTCTCCCATGCAGCAGCCATGTTTGGCCTTAATTATCAGCAACCTACCCGCTGGGATGAACTCCAGACTGCGGTAGATAAGGCATGGCGGCATCCGGGCACTACGCTGATAGAGGTCATTGTTGAACCGACGGCCGGTGTTGACTGCTTAAAACAGTTACTGGGGCAGGTTAAAACAGCATGATACTTCATGCTGTTTTACACGCCGGAAGTCAGCCCCAGCGGCCTTGTCTTGTCTGGTTACATGGCTTTTCAGGCAGCCACCAGGAGTGGATGCCTGTCAGTACCGCCTTTAATGAGTGGTCTCAGTTATGGCTGGATCTGCCAGGGCATGGTGCTTCCGTCGACCTGCAAGGCAACGACTTCGAGACCACCGATAGTTTAATTGCTGCGACATTAGCGCATTATCATATTGATGATTACTGGCTTGTCGGATATTCATTAGGCGGACGTCTGGCGATGTATCACGCCACGCAGGGTAGAGCCGCGGGTTTATGTGGCCTGGTGGTTGAAGGAGGCCATCCTGGTCTGGATAACGAAACTGACCGGGAAGCCCGCCGGCTGCATGATGCGCACTGGGCGGCTAGATTTTGCCATGAACCACTGAGTCAGGTCCTCGAAGACTGGTACCAGCAACCGGTCTTCAGTGACCTTGATGAGCAGCGGCGGACTGCGTTAGTGGCTTTACGCAGCCAGAATAATCCTGCTGCACTGGCTTTGATGCTGGAAGCGACTTCGCTGTCCCGCCAGCCAGACTTACAGGCTACGCTATCGAAACTCCAGATCCCTTTTTATTATTTGTGCGGCGAGCGAGATATGAAATTTCGTGCCATCGCCGCTCGCCTCGGTCTTACACCCGAAATTATCTCTGGCGCCGGGCATAATGCGCACCTGGAAGCACCTGCTGCATTTAGTGCCCGGCTATTAAACCTGTTACATGATTCTGACTTCTAATTTTAAGGACTGACGATGATCCCTGTTGATGAAAATATGCTGTACGCACCGGTTGAATGGCAGGATTGCTCTGAAGGATATAGCGATATTCGCTACCATAAATCCACGGATGGCATCGCGAAAATTACTATTAATCGCCCGCAGGTACGCAACGCTTTTCGCCCATTAACGGTGAAAGAGATGATCGATGCGATGTCTGATGCACGTTACGATGACAATATCGGGGTGATTATTTTGACTGGGGAAGGGGATAAAGCCTTCTGTGCCGGAGGCGATCAGAAAGTGCGTGGCGATTATGGCGGCTATCAGGATGCCAGCGGTACACACCATCTTAATGTGCTGGATTTCCAGCGCCAGATCCGTACCTGTCCTAAGCCGGTTGTGGCGATGGTGGCGGGATACTCTATCGGTGGCGGGCATGTACTGCACATGATGTGTGACCTGACCATCGCTGCGGAAAATGCCATATTCGGCCAGACCGGACCGAAAGTCGGTTCCTTTGATGGCGGCTGGGGCGCTTCCTATATGGCCCGTATCGTTGGTCAGAAAAAAGCGCGTGAAATTTGGTTCCTGTGCCGTCAGTACGATGCAGCCGCAGCGCTGGATATGGGACTGGTCAATACTGTGGTGCCGTTAAATGAACTGGAAAAAGAAACCGTTCGCTGGTGCCGTGAAATGCTGCAAAACAGCCCGATGGCGCTACGCTGCCTGAAAGCGGCACTGAATGCCGACTGTGACGGACAGGCGGGCTTACAAGAACTCGCAGGTAATGCAACGATGCTGTTCTATATGACTGAAGAAGGCCAGGAAGGACGCAATGCCTTCAATGAGAAGCGTCAGCCAGACTTCAGCAAATTTAAACGGAATCCGTAATGCGTCGGGCTGAGGTATGGCACTACCAGATCCCTATGGATGCCGGAGTCATTTTACGCAACCAGCGTTTAAAGCAGCGTGAAGGTTTGCTGGTCAGACTGACAGAGGGGGAGCAAACCGGCTGGGGAGAGATTGCGCCATTACCGGGATTCAGTCATGAAAACCTGGGCGAGGCGCGATTAGCACTGCTGAACTGGCTGAGTCAGTGGCAGGCTGGGAAGGAGGATCCTTTACCGGAACTGCCTTCGGTCGCCTTTGGTTTGAGCTGTGCTTTAGCTGAACTTGCGGGAGACTTGCCGCATGCCGCTGACTATCGGGCCGCCCCTTTGTGCAGTGGCGATCCTGATGAACTTATTCTGGCTCTTGCTGCGATGCCGGGTGAAAAAATTGCCAAGGTAAAAATTGGTGAATATGAAGCGGTGCGTGATGGCATGGTGGTCAACTTACTGCTTGAGGCAGTGCCTCAATTACGTCTGCGCCTCGATACCAACCGGCGCTGGACGCCGCTGAAAGCCCGGCAGTTTGCTAAATATGTTAATCCGGCTTATCGCTCGCGTATTGCTTTTATCGAAGAGCCTTGTCAGACCCCTGAGCAGTCGCGCGAGTTTAGTCTTGAAACCGGGATTGCTATTGCCTGGGATGAAAGCCTGCGTGAACCGGGCTATGTCTTTCAGTCGGAACCCGGTGTGGTTGCAGTGGTGATTAAACCCACGTTGACTGGCAGCCTGGACAGGATCCGGGAACAGGTCGCTGCAGCTCACCAGCAGGGGCAAATCGCGGTTATCAGCTCGTCTCTGGAGTCGAGCCTGGGGTTAACGCAACTTGCGCGTATTGCTGCCTGGTTAACGCCCGGCGAGATCCCAGGTTTAGATACGCTGGCGCTGATGCAGGCTCAGGTCATTCGTCGCTGGCCAGGTAGCCCGCTTCCTTGCTGGCAACTTGATAATCTGGAACAGATTCGATGAGCTTTCATCACTGGCCCTGGCACCATTGGGCAGAGTTGCGTGGAAGGGATGACGCGCTAATCCTGGAAGGGCAGACGCTTGACTGGACGACCTTATGCCAGCGTGTTAATGCCCTGGCGGGTGGTTTTCATCAGCAAGGTGTCAAGGCCGGTGACGGGGTCGCTCTGCGTGGCAAAAACAGCGCACAAATATTGCTCGCCTGGATGGCATTATTACAGTGTGGTGCGCGCGTTCTGCCGCTAAATCCACAGTTTCCGGATGCGTTTTTAGAGGATTTACTGCCCGGCCTCACGCTTTCCTGGGGCATTTCATTGCCGGGTGAAAAAACCGTCTCTGATTTACCCGTATTGCAATGGCTAACCGCCGATCCCTGGCAAGCGAGCTGGCAGCCTGACCGACTGGCATCCATGACGCTTACATCAGGGAGTTCAGGTATTCCTAAGGCGGCGGTACATACCTGTGCTGCCCATCTGGCGAGTGCCGCAGGCGTCCTTTCCCGGTTGAGCTATGGCGCGAAAGATAGCTGGTTGCTTTCGCTGCCATTATTTCATGTTTCCGGGCAGGGTATCTTTTGGCGCTGGCTCCAGGCAGGGGGAAGCCTGGCGGTCAAACCTGACCAGGCACTCGTCGATGCTTTACAGGGATGTACTCACGCCTCACTGGTGCCCACTCAGCTATGGCGCTTACTGGAACAACAGCAGGAATTCACGTTACGTGAAGTTTTACTTGGCGGCGCTACTATTCCCGTGGCGCTGACACAGCAGGCTACAGCTGCCGGATTAGCCTGCTGGTGTGGCTATGGACTCACTGAGCTGGCTTCGACCGTCTGTACTAAACCTGCTGATGGACTCTCTGATGTCGGTACGATATTGCCCGGACATCAGTTGAAAATCATGAACGGGGAGATTTGGTTACGCTCAGCAACACTTGCCAGCGGCTACTGGCGTGATGGTGAGCTGGTCTCGCTCTGTAATGCCGAAGGTTGGTTTCCGACGCGAGATCTCGGTGTGTTAAACGGCAACCGGCTCCAAATTATCGGGCGTGCTGATAATCTGTTTTTTAGCGGTGGAGAAGGTATTCAGCCGGAAATTGTTGAACAGATAATTTCCAGACACCCGTCAATCGAGCAGGTCTTTATTGTACCTGTGACGGATGTAGAGTTTGGACAGCGTCCGGTAGCGATAGTCGCGGCGAGAGGAGAGATTGATTTTCAGGAAATCAATCTCTGGCTAAAAGACAAACTACCGCGTTTCCAGATCCCCGTGCACTGGTATAGCTTACCCGAGCCGTTCAGACAGGAGGGGATTAAAGTTTCCCGGCAAAAACTTATCTCGTGGGTTGCGCACCGGCATTTGTTGCCCTGAGTCTGAGAAAATTCTTTATTACAGGCTCAGGGTTGTTTCTTGATAGTTACGATTAACTGATAGTAATAGTCTCCCTGCATTATTTCAGAGCCAGGGCCTATGAAAAGGAAAAACAGCACACCCACCCCTCATGACGCAACATTTCAGCAGTTCCTGAGACAGCCGGACGTTGCCCGTGACTTTATCAATCTTCACCTTCCGGTGGAGTTTCGTACTATTTGCGATCTCAATACGC
Source organism: Klebsiella sp. BIGb0407 (assembly GCF_024807845.1). Classification (GTDB taxonomy): domain Bacteria; phylum Pseudomonadota; class Gammaproteobacteria; order Enterobacterales; family Enterobacteriaceae; genus JGM124. Next base: position 163,115 of record NZ_JANUEQ010000003.1, on the reverse strand, counting down.
TGAAACTCGAATGCAGCTCGTTTGTGGAAGAGAATCTGCGCCAGTACTTCAGTGATGTGCTCTATAGCATGAAAACGGCGACCGGAGACGAGGGATACGTACATATTCTGATTGAACACCAGTCCACCCCCGACAAGCATATGGCATTTCGCCTGATACGTTATGCGATAGCCGCGATGCAACGCCATCTTGATGCCGGACATAAAAAATTGCCGCTGGTAGTACCGGTACTTTTTTATATGGGGAAACGCTCACCTTATCCTTATTCCACTAACTGGTTACAGGAGTTTACCGACCCTCTTCAGGCGCAAAAACTCTACAGCAGCGACTTTCCGTTAGTGGATATCACGCTTATTCCGGACGACGAGATTATGCAGCATCGCAGTATGGCGGCGCTGACGTTACTCCAGAAACATATTCGCCGTCGGGATCTTGCCGAACTGAGCGAGCGACTCAGTACTATTCTGATGACAGACTCTCTCTCGTCATCTCAGATAACTTCACTTATTCATTACATTATTCATGCTGGTGACTCGGTAAATGCGGAAGTTTTTATCCGTAAACTGGCTGGTAGAGTCCCGCATTATGAGGAGGCACTTATGACTATTGCTCAGAAACTAAAACAAAATGGAATTAATGAAGGACGAAAACAAGAAAAGCAGGATATGGCCCGGACCATGTTACAGCATGGTATCGATCCCAGAATAGTCATGAAAATAACGGCGCTGAGTGAAAAAGAACTGACTCAACTTTGCCATTGAGTATCATTTTTTCTGGTTATCAAGGTACTAAATAACCCGAAAAAAGGCCTGAGTGATAATGACTCAGGCCTTGATAGCTAAGATTTTGGTGCAGTTACTTAGTGCTGGTCAGTTTTTTTAACGCGGCTTCGATACCTGCCCGGTATTCAGGATGAACCTGGGCAAATAAGCCCAGCTGGCGTTCGATGATTTCTTCAGGAACGCTTTGCAGTTCGCCTGCAATACGCTGGAACATACGCTGATGCTCTTCTTCACTGAGTAAGTTAAACAGCGCCCGAGGCTGGCTGAAATAATCGTTGTCTTCACGGTGATTCCAGTGATCTGCCGCACCTTCAAGGCTTAATGGCGGCTCGCTGAAATCAGGTTGCTCCTGGAACACATTAAAGCTATTCGGCTCATAGGTTGCACCATTGCCACTATTGCCATCAATACGCATCGCACCATCACGATGATAGTTATGGAACGGGCATTTCGGAGCGTTAACCGGGATCTGATGATGGTTAACCCCGAGACGATAACGATGAGCATCGCCATAAGAGAATAAACGGCCCTGAAGCATACGATCGGGGGAGAAACTGATACCCGGAACAATGTTGGCAGGGGACATCGCAACTTGTTCAACTTCGGAAAAATAGTTTTCCGGGTTACGGTTGAGTTCCAGTACGCCGACTTCAATCAGCGGATAGTCTGCATGCGGCCAGACTTTTGTCAGGTCGAACGGATTATAAGGCGTCTGAGAAGCCTCGGCTTCTGGCATTATCTGAATAAACAGCTTCCAGCGTGGGAAGTCACCTTGTTCAATGGCATCGTAGAGGTCACGTTGTGAGCTTTCACGATCTTCACCAATGATTTTCGCCGCTTCATCATCCATCAGGTTTTCAATGCCCTGCTGGCATTTCAGATGGAATTTCACCCAGAAACGCTGGTTATCTTTATTGATAAAGCTAAAGGTATGGCTACCAAAACCATGAACATGACGGTAAGAACGAGGTAAACCACGATCGCTGAAATCGATAGTTAACTGATGCAAAGCTTCGGGTAAATGAGAAAAGAAGTCCCATTTATAGGTTGCGTTACGCAGGTTAGTGCGCGGATCGCGTTTGACGACATGGTTGAGGTCAGGGAACTTCAGCGGATCGCGCAGATAAAATACCGGGGTATTATTGCCCACCAGATCCCAGTTACCTTCTTCGGTATAAAACTTGATAGAGAAACCGCGAATATCCCGTTCTGCATCTGCGGCACCACGTTCGCCTGCGACGGTGGAAAAACGAATAAATAATTCGGTTTTCTTACCAACAGTATCAAACAGTTTGGCCCGCGTATAATCAGAAATATCATGTGTCACAGTGAAGTGGCCGAATGCGCCTGAACCTTTGGCATGCATACGACGCTCAGGGATCACTTCACGGTCAAAGTGGGCCAGCTTCTCAAGAAACCAGACATCCTGAAGTAACATAGGACCGCGTGGACCGGCTGTGGCAACATTATTGTTATCGGCAACCGGAGCGCCTGCAGCAGTTGTTAAGCCTTTCTTGCTCATCAGTATCTCCAACAATGAAATAGACAGTTTTACCCTTCATACTTCAAGTTGCTTGGGCGTTTCTTTCGTCAATTCTGCCGAATCACATAGTTTATCTATGCTCATCGACATAATTGACTCAGCGCCGGGAGCAACTCGAATTATTTTGGGTAATAAGAAAATAATGACATTTGCTCACCTTTAGGTTTAGGTGCTTATTGCCATATTAACAATGTGCCATTACCTGATATTGCAATTCTTTGATCCGGGAACGAAGAACGGTCTTATTTGCATTTTCTTACAATGAAAGAAGAAGTAGCTTTTAGTAACCCATTGATTAGATAATCTGCGGACAGTAAACATTATCTACCGGGGATACCCCCCTTCTTTTTCAGGAACCATGGAATGAACAAACTACATCTGGCTTATACACTAGGGCTACTGTTGGCATCTGCTAGTGCGAGTGCGATAAGCATTGGTGGTGGAGTTGGCAAAGAATTTAGCTACGTAGGTGTTGCGACTGAAGCCAGCGGCCTTAGCATTAATGGCAACTATGCCCATCATGAAAACAATGGCAATGCTGCGGGCCTGGGCCTTGGTTTTAATATCCCGCTGGGGCCTGTAACGGCAACGGTTGGCGGCAGAGCGGTCTACCTGAATCCAAAAGATGACAAAAATGGTTACGCTCTGGCGGCGGGTGGCGGTCTGAGATGGCCTGTTACATCCAGCATTAGCGTATTTGGTGACTACTATTACTCACCAGACTCACTTTCCAGTGGCGTAAAAGATTATAAGGAAGCCAGTGCGGGTGCACGCTGGGCTATTTTCCGTCCAATAAGCCTTGAAGGTGGTTATCGTTATATTGCTCTTGATGGTAAGAATGGTAATAGCAATAAAATGATTGCTAACGGCGCTTATGTCGGTGTCAGTGCGAATTTTTAAGCTTTCTGCGCGGCGTTTAGCCGCGCTTTAAGACATCTTCCAGAGCGAAGTATTGCAGGGTAAAACAATGTTAAAAGTGGAAATGCTGTCGACCGGGGACGAAGTATTATACGGGCAAATTGTTGATACCAATGCTGCCTGGCTTGCTGATTATCTCTTTAATCAAGGGTTACCTCTGTCACGGCGTAATACGGTGGGTGACAATCTTAATGATTTGATTGCTATCCTCCGGGAACGCAGCTTTGAGGCTGATGTACTTATTGTTAATGGTGGATTGGGCCCTACCAGCGATGACCTGAGTGCTCTGGCAGCAGCAACGGCTGCCGGTGTTGAACTGATGGAGCATGCCGGATGGTTGAAAACGATGGAGGCCTTTTTTGCCGGTCGGGGCAGGGTTATGGCACCCAGTAATCGTAAGCAAGCCATGATCCCGGCAAACAGTGAAATGATTGATAATCCGGTTGGTACTGCCTGCGGTTTTGCCATGCAGCTTAACCGTTGCCTGATATTTTTTACTCCGGGCGTTCCCTCCGAATTTAAAGAGATGGTGGCGCGGGAAATCTTGCCCCGACTACAGGCGCGTTTTACTCTCCCTGAACCCCCGGTCTGTTTACGCCTTACGACTTTTGGGCGCGGTGAAAGTGATTTGGCGCAGAGCCTCGATCCCCTGGTGTTACCGGATGACGTAGTGATGGGTTATCGCTCATCGATGCCGATTATTGAGCTAAAACTAACCGGACCTGCAACGCAACGGGCAGCAATGGAGGCTATCTGGCCTGAAGTCCGCCGTGTAGCGGGTAATAGCTTCATTTTTGAGGGGACAGAAGGGCTACCTGCACAAATTGCACGTCGCTTACGGGAGCGGTCTCTGACCCTGACTGTGAGTGAACAATTTACCGGTGGTTTGCTTGCCCTGCAACTTGGCCGGGAATCAGCCCCACTTCTGGCAAGTGAAATGCTACCAGCTCAAGAACAAACGCTTACCGATACCCTGAACTATGGTATCTCCTGGCGTAAAAAACAGGTTGCGGATATCGCTCTGGTGATTGCAGGGACTGTAGATGCTCAGGTCAATTTTGTTCTGATAACGGACAGCGGCAGCTATGGCCTGGGAGTTCAATTTGGTACTAGCCACCACAGTTTGAGCACGCGTCAGGAAATTTGTGCACTGATGGCACTGAATATGCTGCGCCGCTGGATGAATGGCGAAGCAATAGCGACCGATCATGGTTGGATTAAGGTAGTAGAATCAAAAGATTTATCATCTTGAATTTATCAAGACTGCACCCGGTCGTATTCTAAACGGGCTGCAATGAATAAATTATGGTCAAACATATCCTGGAGGGGAAGATGCGTTAATTTATCATTGCAGCCATTATCAGAAATCACCTTGGATCCTCAGGGGAGGGGCGATTATTTTGATGCCGGAACCTGAGCTATCATATCAATCAAAGTATCCGGAAAATAACTGACGGCAATCTTGTAATCTTTACCCATGATGTCGCCGCGACCCAGCCAGTTAATGCCGCGATAGGTCAGAAGGGCATTACCTCCATCACGACTGAAGTAATAGCCACCATCGGTATTAAATGCATAGCCTCTGGTACCGAGCTGCGTCAGGTGATAACTGCCGGGCTCCGGGGAATAAAGTTCCTGAACGCGTTTAAGGTAATAAGGCGAAAGCGCAGAGAATGTTTTGCCCGCGGCACGAGCATATTCTTCGAGCGTCAGTCCCGGCATTTTTTCGAGTTCGCTGGCAATAAATGCATAAATCTCAGCATTGGCGCGCAGAACGGATAATTTAACTGCCAGTACCTCTGCGACTTTGTCATTACTGAGCACATTTTCAGTTACCGTTCGCTCTTTTCCCTTATTTTGTCCTTTTTCCTCGATTTTTCGCGTCTTCTGAACGGTGATCTCATCTTCATCGGGTATCCTCGCAGCCCAGCTGGCCAGCCATGCGGCGCACATCTCCGCTCGTTTTTCCTGATCGTCATTAACGAGCAACGATAACGGGTGATCTTGAGCAGGTATTTTGGCAGGATCGAAGTGGCCATCCCGTTTGATTGACTCAATGACTCTTTCTTTACTGACCTCTCCTCGGGCCAGCAAGCAAATTCGCTGAATGACAGAAATATCAAACTGGTTATTAAGCTTTGGAGCAAGTTGAGCGACGGTATTTTCGATAATCGTCAGCGCAGGAAAGTCGATAACTATTTTTTCAGGTACGACAGGTTCAACAGATGCAGCAACTTGCGGTTGCACGCTGGGCTTTTGCTCGGGCCGATCGCAGCCTGCCAGCAGCAGGAGTGGTAATAAAGCGGTGAAAAATCTAATTTTCATATCTGAGTTTTCCATTTAAAAAAAAGGAGGCCGAAGCCTCCAGAAGTGCATCAGAACTGATAACCTACGCCGACACCCCAGCCCACATTATTCTGGGTATTGTTATTCAACTGGGCTTTGGTAACCCAGCGGCCGTCATCAGAAAGGTGGGATAGGCCAAATGACATACCCGATTGCCCGCGATAGCTTGCTCCCCCGATTGACATCATGCTGGCGCCCGGAGTGTAAGGTTGAGGCAGGCTGGCCATTGCCATGGCGCTGGCAATACCCGCGCTGAGGCGACGATCCTGCTGGCTCATACTATCCTGTAGCTCATTAAACCGCCTGTCGGTATAGCCCGACGCTTCGGTGGCCATGCGGTTTAGCTGGGTCAGGTTGACAGCATCAGTCGCTTTGGTGGCTGCCGCCACATTAGTAATCTGACGTTCATGCCCGACGCTCCCTACAGACAGGCTATTAGCGCGATCGGTTACCGAGTTTGTGCCAAGCGCTACCGAGTTCTCGTGAGTTGCATGCGAATTGGTACCCAGTGCCGTGGAGCTCTGCGCGGTTGCTGTAGCAGCGGCACCACCGGCGACGCTGTTTTTACCTGATGCAGCAGCATTGTCCCAGCCTGTAGCATTTTCTACCCGGAAAACACCTTCTGTGCCGACTGCAAGCTGCCCCACCCGCACATTGGTTGTTCCCGCGTTGGTTTCCAGATTAGCGATTGAGTCGTCTGTGTATTTTTTCGCCACTGCAACAGCTCCATCCAGTTGACGAACGTTGACGGCATCATTGCTCTGAACTCCGTCGGCAATGTTACTGACGGTTCGCTGTTCACCGGACGCCGCGTTACCGACTGAAACCGTTCCAACGCTGTTATTGCTGGCACCGGAATATTTCCCAGTGTAGCTTTCCGCGCCGCGGTTGCCATCGGATGCATTGTTACCCAGCGCCACGCTACCATCAGCCTGTGCCTGTGCACCATTTCCCATCGCAATAGTATTGTTACCAGTGGCCTGTGCAGACGGCCCGACCGCGATAGCATCGGATCCACTGGCTACGGACTCTGCCGCTGTGGAATTAGTACTGAAATATTTTGTTGAGAGACCCCCACCTGAACCTAAGATATTTTCGATGCTTGTCACACGACCGCCGAGATTCGCAATGCCGGACGTGTTTTGATCAACCTGACTGCCGACGGCCATCAACTGCTCGACATTCACCGCGTCATTGTTAGCGGTACCCGCTGCAATGCCGGTGAGTTTACGGTTCCCGCTGGCGGTACCAAACGCCACTTCGCCGATCGAATTTTGAAGCGTTGTTAGCCGGTAAGCGCTGTAATCATTTTGTGCTCCCACGGTGGTGACCGAATTTGCACCCAGCGCGAGGCTGTTGGCAAATTTGGCATCCGCGCCGTTACCGAAGGCGACACTGTCTTCCTCTGTGGCAGTCGCCGCCTGGCCAATCGCCACGCTGTTTAAGCCGCTGGCAACGGAATCTGCTCCGGTACCGGATGACCCGGTGCTGAAGTATTTAACTGAAAAATTACCCTCATTAACGCTGCTAAACAGGGTGGTAATATCGGTGGTGTTCTGATCGACCTGGTTGCCGACGGCCATCAGCTGGGCCACATTCACCGCGTCATTGTTAGCGGTACCCGCTGCAATGCCGGTGAGTTTACGGTTCCCGCTGGCGGTGCCAAAGGCCACTTCACCGATAGACGTCTGCGGTGCGGTAAGGCGGTAAGCGTTGTAGCTGCTTTCAGCCCCCACGCTGGTGACGGAATTTGCACCCAGCGCGAGGCTGTTAGCAAATTTGGCATCCGCGCCGTTACCGAAGGCGACACTGTCCTCCTCGGTGGCGGTCGCAGCCTGGCCAATCGCGACACTGTTTAAGCCGCTGGCAACAGAGTCTGCCCCGGTGCCGGTTGAGCCGGTACTGAAATATTTAACGGAAAAATTACCTTCATTAACGCTGCTAAACAGAGTGGTAATATCGGTGGTGTTCTGATCGACCTGGTTGCCGACGGCCATCAGCTGGGCCACATTCACCGCGTCATTGTTAGCGGTACCCGCTGCAATGCCGGTGAGTTTACGGTTCCCGCTGGCGGTGCCAAAGGCCACCTCACCGATAGACGTCTGCGGTGCGGTAAGGCGATACGCGTTGTAGTCAGTTTGTGCGCCCACGCTGGTGACGGAATTTGCACCCAGCGCGAGGCTGTTGGCAAATTTGGCATCCGCGCCGTTACCTAAGGCGACACTGTCCTCCTCGGTGGCGGTCGCCGCCTGGCCAATCGCGACGCTGTTTAAGCCGCTGGCAACAGAGTCTGCCCCGGTGCCGGTTGAGCCGGTACTGAAATATTTAACGGAAAAATTACCTTCATTAACGCTGCTAAACAGAGTGGTAATATCGGTGGTGTTCTGATCGACCTGGTCGCCGACGGCCATCAGCTGGGCCACATTCACCGCGTCATTGTTAGCGGTACCCGCCGCAATGCCGGTGAGTTTACGGTTCCCGCTGGCGGTGCCAAAGGCCACCTCACCGATAGACGTCTGCGGTGCGGTAAGGCGGTAAGCGTTGTAGCTGCTTTCAGCCCCCACGCTGGTGACGGAATTTGCACCCAGTGCGAGGCTGTTGGCAAATTTGGCATCCGCGCCGTTACCGAAGGCGACACTGTCCTCCTCGGTGGCGGTCGCCGCCTGGCCAATCGCGACGCTGTTTAAGCCGCTGGCAACAGAGTCTGCTCCGGTGCCGGTTGAGCCGGTACTGAAATATTTAACGGAAAAATTACCTTCATTAACGCTGCTAAACAGGGTGGTAATATCGGTGGTGTTCTGATCGACCTGGTCGCCGACGGCCATCAGCTGGGCCACATTCACCGCATCATTGTTGGCGGTACCCGCTGCAATGCCGGTGAGTTTACGGTTACCGCTGGCGGTGCCAAAGGCCACCTCACCGATAGACGTCTGCGGTGCGGTAAGGCGATACGCGTTGTAGCTGCTTTCTGCCCCCACGCTGGTGACGGAATTTGCACCCAGCGCGAGGCTGTTGGCAAATTTGGCATCCGCCCCGTTACCGAAGGCGACACTGTCCTCCTCGGTGGCGGTCGCAGCCTGGCCAATCGCGACGCTGTTTAAGCCGCTGGCAACAGAATCCGCCCCGGTACCGGATGAGCCGGTGCTGAAGTATTTAACGGAAAAATTACCCTCATTAACGCTGCTAAACAGGGTGGTAATATCGGTGGTATTCTGATCGACCTGATTCCCGACGGCCATCAGCTGGGCCACATTCACCGCATCATTGTTAGCGGTACCCGCCGCAATGCCGGTGAGTTTACGGTTCCCGCTGGCGGTGCCAAAAGCCACCTCACCGATAGACGTCTGCGGTGCAGTAAGGCGATACGCGTTGTAGCCGCTTTCTGCCCCCACGCTGGTGACCGAATTTGCACCCAGCGCGAGGCTGTTAGCAAATTTGGCATCCGCGCCGTTACCGAAGGCGACACTGTCCTCCTCGGTGGCGGTCGCAGCCTGGCCAATCGCGACGCTGTTTAAGCCGCTGGCAACAGAATCCGCCCCGGTGCCGGTTGAGCCGGTGCTGAAGTATTTAACGGAAAGATTTCCCGAATTGACGAGGTTCTGTACGTTAGTGACACTGCCAGAGAGGGTGGTAATATCGGTGGTGTTCTGATCGACCTGGTCGCCGACGGCCATCAGCTGGGCCACATTCACCGCATCATTGTTGGCGGTACCCGCCGCAATGCCGGTGAGTTTACGGTTCCCGCTGGCGGTGCCAAAGGCCACCTCACCGATAGACGTCTGCGGTGCGGTAAGGCGATACGCGTTGTAGCTGCTTTCAGCCCCCACGCTGGTGACGGAATTTGCACCCAGTGCGAGGCTGTTAGCAAATTTGGCATCAGCTCCATTGCCCAGCGCAATGCTGTCTTCCTCTGTGGCAGTCGAGGCCCGACCAATGGCCACACTGTTGGTACCGCTGGCAGCCGCATTAACCCCGGTGTCTGCTGAACCAGTACTGAAGTATCTAATGGGAATATTTCCCGAATTGATGAGGTTCTGTACGTCAGTAACATCGCCAGATATGCTGGTAATATCGATTGTGTTCTGATTGACTTTCGTTCCGAGGGAATTAACAGCGCTGTTGGTCGCAAACAGCTGGCTGCCGTTTATAGCATCCGTGCTGGTTGCGCTGAGCCGCCCGGCTGCAACGTAGGTAATCTGCCTTTCTGCGCCAGCGGCACCGATACTCAGCACGGAACCTGCGGCGGGTGTTGCACCTGCAAAGTTATAGGTACTGCCATTGATATCAGTACTTCCGGTGCCCACGGCCGCCTGAACGGATGAGCCATTACCCAGCGCGATGGCGCCATTGAGACCTGCATCAATACTGATGTTATTACCCAGCGTAAATGCATTATTCGCTGCAACGGTATTGTTATTGCCCAGTGAATAGGAGTCTGTGCCAGATACCGAAGAGGGGCTACCAATTGCTCCGGAATTATCACCGGTAACGTTGTTTTGGGCCCCGATACTGATAGCGTTGAGGCCGCCTGAGTTTGATTCGAATCCTATGGCTATGCCGTCAGCTTTTCCCACCCGGGAAAAATGCCCTAATGCAATACCGTGCATTGCATCTTCATTTGTTACTTGTGCATCTTCTCCGATAGCTATTGAGGCATAGCCAAATGTTCTTGTGTATGCGCCCACGGAGATTGCGCGGTCTGCATTAACCATGGAACGACGCCCTAGTGCTACCGAATTTCTGTAGGTAGCCTCTGCGGCATCGCCGATGGCAACACCATAATCATCTGCAGTGGCACCGCTGCCCCCGCCAATTGCAATCGAAAAAGTCCCGCATGTGACCGGCTCGTTACCTCCTCCCAAAGCCGTGCTCGTTCCAACTTCGTCCCCCTGAAGGCACGTAGCGGCCAGAGCAGGGGCTGAGGAGGCAAGTAACATAAACAAAAGAGCTAAATGAATGGCCGAATAACGGAATTTTACTTTTTTGAATCCAGGAAAAGTGTCAGCATCAACTTCTGAATGAAATAAGTTATGTGCCTCACCGAATATAAATGATTTATCCATAATCATATTGGCGCCGCCAACCTCCAATAACTCGTCAGGTATAAAACCTTCCGGTTATTACATGTTAACAAGGATGAGTGTTGTGAAATTAAAATTTTACAGGCTGGAGAAAATGTAATTAAGTTATTGTTTATATTGTACCTCGCCTATGAGGAATGAATAACTCAGCGTTATTTTCCTATGGCAATAGTACTTGACACCTCCATGTGTTAACTCAGGGTTGTCAGATTTAAGATTAATCTTAATTATGATAAATGCAATGATTTTATTTATTGAGATATTTTAGGTGTATTTATTGTATATGATTCCAATAAATGGGATTCAAGTGGCGTGAATTAATTATCTATTATTATATTTGGAATAGGTCTGAATTATATGTTTAAGCTTGATGTGATTCTTTTATTTTTAAATGGTTAAGTGATGGGGGGTATTGTGTTGTTGACCTGCTTTATATAGATGTATTTGGTTACCTTTCAACATATACGCAAGTTGAAAATAACATGTTTTTTAACCAGAATAATTACACTAATTGTGGATAATTACATCATCCATAAAAACAGGGAGTATTGAGTTATCTAACGAGGAATGCGAAGGCTGTTGTTATTAATCGGCTAGATCCAATTTTATGGAGTGAACAGAATAAATTTGTCATTGAATAATATTGTAGTTACTGGAAAACATCAGACGGCTTATGAGAATGGCTTCATCTTCCCCGCATGAAAAATATGAGACAAAAAAGAGGTATATCTGTTTATGATCCGGTTTTCCTGGAGGTAACTACAGTGAGTACCGTTGAATCACAGCGTTTATCTATGCTCATCAACGGTTTTCTCTTCAGACTTATATCAGAAAATTAAGGGATACTGTCTGGTGCGCTACAGCTCGATCTCGATATCACCCTTCGCTCTGCAACAGCAGGGGAGTATTTCCCCTGGCTGGATAAATGCGAGTGGTTTTGTGAGCCAGTTAACTTCGCCTGCGACCAGTTTTACCCGGCACGAACCACAGTATCCCTCGCGGCACTGGTACTCAACACAGATATTGTGTGACTCCAGTGCTACGAGTAATGAAGAGTGTTCTTTTTGGCTAATTAACTGTGCGCCAGTAATACTCAGTGTAATACGGCCCATAATTTAAAGCTGGAAGTCGCTCAGATCGTCAGTATTGACTTCTGAGTCAATCTGGCCAACCAGATAAGAACTCACTTCCACTTCTTGTGGCGCAACCTGCACGTTGTCGGAAACCAGCCAGGCGTTAATCCATGGAATCGGGTTTGAACGGGTTTTGAAGGGTAAATCCAGCCCGACGGCTTGCATACGAATATTGGTTATATACTCCACGTACTGACAGAGAATATCTTTGTTCATTCCTATCATGGAACCATCGCGGAACAGATATTCAGCCCACTCTTTTTCCTGCTCAGCCGCAAGTACAAACAGATCGTAACATTCCTGACGGCATTCCAGCGCAATTTCTGCCATCTCAGGGTCATCTTCACCGGAGCGCAGAAGATTCAGCATATGCTGAGTACCGGTTAAATGCAGCGCTTCATCACGTGCAATGAGTTTAATTATTTTAGCATTACCTTCCATTAGCTCTCGCTCAGCAAAAGCAAATGAACAGGCGAAGCTGACATAGAAACGAATAGCTTCTAAGGCGTTAACACTCATCAAACAGATATATAATTGTTTTTTCAACGAACGCAGATTAATGGTTATTGTTTTGCCATTAACACTGTGGGTACCTTCGCCCAGTAAGTGCCAGTAGCTGGTCATTTCAATCAGCGTGTCATAGTAACTCGAAATATCTTTTGCACGTTTGAGGATCTCTTCATTCGTGACAATATCATCAAACACCAACGCGGGATCGTTAACAATATTACGAATGATGTGTGTATAAGAGCGCGAGTGGATAGTTTCGCTGAATGCCCAGGTTTCAACCCAAGTTTCCAGTTCAGGAATAGAAATTAAGGGTAACAGAGCAACGTTCGGGCTACGTCCCTGAATAGAATCCAGCAGGGTTTGATACTTAAGGTTACTCAAAAATATATGTTTTTCATGCTCAGGTAGTGCCTGGAAGTCGATCCTGTCGCGGGAAACATCCACTTCTTCCGGACGCCAGAAGAATGAAAGTTGTTTTTCGATGAGCTTTTCAAAAATATCGTATTTTTGCTGATCATAACGCGCGACGTTAACTGACTGACCAAAGAACATAGGTTCGGCGAGCTGATCGTTTTTATTCTGTGAAAATGTAGTGTAAGCCATTAATAATATTCCTTATACAGAGGTCACGGGCGACATCAATTGATATCGCCCGAGAGGCATCAGATCTTACATGCACCGCTTTCGCAATCGTCATCCTGAGCTGAAGGTAACAGGTCATCCTGAGTATCTTCGGCGCCATCACGGGTGTTTTGGTAGTAAAGCGTCTTCACACCAAATTTATAGGCGGTGAGCAAATCTTTCAGCAATTGCTGCATCGGAACCTTCCCTGATGGGAAGCGAGTCGGATCGTAGTTAGTATTGGCAGAAATCGACTGGTCGATAAATTTCTGCATCAGACCTACTAACTGTAAGTAGCCGTCGTTATTTGGCAGATCCCACAACAATTCATAGTTGTCTTTCAGTCTTTCGTATTCTGGTACTACCTGACGCAGAATACCGTCTTTAGACGCTTTAATACTGATATGACCGCGTGGTGGCTCGATACCATTGGTGGCATTAGAGATCTGCGATGAGGTCTCTGAAGGCATCAATGCTGACAGGGTCGAGTTACGCAGGCCATGAGTTTTAATCGACTCACGCAGCGATTCCCAGTCGAGATGCAATGGTTCATTACTGATTGCGTCGAGGTCTTTTTTATAGGTATCGATAGGCAAAATGCCTTTTGCATAAGTGGTTTCATTGAACCACAGGCAAGCACCTTGCTCTTTTGCAAGTTCGTTAGAGGCTTTCAATAAATAGTATTGAATCGCTTCGAACGTTTTATGCGTCAGATTATTTGCACTACCATCTGAATAACGAACACCGTTTTTAGCCAGATAATAGGCATAGTTGATGACACCCACACCTAAAGTACGGCGACCCATTGCACCGCGCTCGGCAGCAATAATCGGGTAATCCTGATAATCAAGTAACGCATCCAGGGCACGTACTGCAAGGCTCGCCAGTTCTTCTAACTCATCCAGACTATCAATAACACCGAGGTTAAAGGCTGACAGAGTACAAAGTGCGATTTCACCGTTTTCATCCTTGATATCGGATAACGGTTTCGTCGGCAGAGCAATCTCCAGACACAGGTTAGACTGACGTACCGGTGCAACGGCTGGGTCAAACGGGCTATGCGTGTTGCAGTGATCTACGTTCTGAATATAGATACGTCCGGTAGAAGCACGCTCTTGCATCATCAGTGAGAACAATTCAACTGCTTTGATGCGTTGCTTACGGATACTGCTGTCTTGTTCGTATTTTGTATAGAGACGTTCAAACTCAGTCTGATCGGCGAAGAATGCGTCATACAGACCCGGAACATCAGAAGGGCTGAAGAGCGTGATATCGCCACCCTTAAGTAAACGGGTATACATGAGTTTGTTGATTTGTACGCCGTAGTCCATATGACGCACGCGGTTACCTTCAACACCACGGTTGTTTTTCAGTACCAGCAGGCTTTCAACTTCCAGATGCCACATCGGATAGAACAGTGTGGCAGCTCCGCCACGCACGCCGCCTTGTGAACAGGATTTTACCGCTGTCTGGAAATGTTTATAGAACGGAATACAACCGGTATGGAACGCTTCGCCGCCACGAATCGGGCTGCCTAATGCGCGGATACGTCCGGCATTGATACCGATACCAGCGCGCTGGGAAACGTATTTTACAATCGCACTTGAGGTAGCATTAATGGAGTCAAGGCTATCGCCACACTCAATCAGTACACAAGAACTGAACTGACGGGTAGGGGTACGAACACCAGCCATAATAGGCGTTGGCAGAGAAATCTTGAAGGTTGAAACTGCGTCATAAAAACGTTTCACATAATCAAGACGTGTTTCACGCGGGTAGCCAGAGAACAGGCAAGCAGCGACCATAATATACAAGAACTGAGCACTCTCGTAGATTTCACCTGTCACACGGTTTTGTACCAGATATTTACCTTCGAGCTGCTTCACCGCAGCGTAGGAGAAGTTCATATCTCGCCAGTGATCAATTAACGTGTCCATCTGCTTGAACTCTTCTTCCGTGTAGTCTTCCAGCAGATGTTGATCGTATTTCCCCGCTTTAACCATTTTTTGTACATGGTCATAAAGCGCTGGCGGTTCAAACTGGCCATAGGCTTTTTTACGTAAGTGGAAAATCGCCAGACGAGCAGCAAGATACTGATAGTCAGGTGCATCGCGGGAGATTAAATCGGCCGCAGCTTTAATAATGGTTTCATGAATATCAGACGTCTTAATGCCGTCATAGAACTGAATATGAGAACGGAGTTCGACCTGAGAAACTGAAACATCATTCAGCCCTTCAGCAGCCCAGTCTATTACTCTGTGGATTTTGTCCAGATTGATGCGCTCAGTGCGACCATCGCGTTTTGTCACCAGCAGACTCTGATTCATGTACGTTGTACCTGTCCGTGAAAAGAAGATATCCCCGTTTTATACACATCAGCTAATCTGTGACTAACTCTGTGGATAAATACTATATGTAGGGGTTTGATTAAAAATAAATCACAAGATGGTGAGTATTCTAGTAAGGAATCCGTTTAGAACAAGTATTGATTTTGACGAAAAAATCGTGTCGTGAACTATGAGTTTGTGTAAGTCCACGCCACATAAGGCCTGGACGGTTGTCAATGGGATGCAAAAAAAATGATAAATATTTTTGGGTGCTGATTTCTTAAACTCAATGAAGAAATGTGCAGCGTTGCACCGCACATTTTTGAATATCTATTTCTAAAATTTGTGTGTGATTAGGCTTCAGTGTGCAACATATAATTTACATCGACACCAGGACCTAAGCTAAAACGATTGGTCAATGGGTTAAAATGTAGCCCGGTCATATGACGTTCACGCAGAGGGGTTTCATCAATCCAGTGTAATAATTCAGCGGGTTTTATGAATTTTTTAACATCATGTGTTCCTTTAGGAACCATCTGCAACACGTACTCTGCGCCAAAAACGGCCATTAACCAGGCTTTAGCATTTCGGTTGATGGTTGAAAAGAACACATGGCCGCCAGGCTTGACCAGCTGCGCGCAAGCCGCCACAACAGATTGTGGGCTCGGAACGTGTTCAAGCATTTCCATACAAGTGACAATATCATACTGCCCGGGATTATCTCTGGCATGCTGCTCGACTGTTTCCTGTATATAATTGACATCAATTCCATGCTCTAAAGCATGCAGGCGGGCGACCTGCAGCGGTTCCGCCCCCATATCAAGGCCGGTAACCTTAGCGCCTTCGCGCGCCATACTCTCCGCCAGAATGCCACCACCACAGCCGACATCAAGAATTTTTTTACCAAATATGCCACCTGAACGCTGGTTGATATAGCCCAGACGCAACGGGTTAATACGATGCAGTGGCTTAAATTCGCCTTCCAGATCCCACCAGCGGGAAGCAACAGCTTCAAATTTGGCAATTTCTTGTGGATCAACATTCTGCGAAACCGATTGGTTTTCAGGATTCATAACTGCGGTAACTCCTTGTAGAAGTGAATAACAGCAGTATATCAGGCTAGCTGTGCGAATAAAGCGTCAGCAAAAGCGTTCTGGTTTCCCCACTGTGGACCGTATGTGTTATAATTTGCGACCTTTGAATCCGGGATACAGTGAGAGGGATAGCGTTTACATGAGCGACCTTGCTAAACAAATTACACCGGTCAATATTGAGGAAGAGCTAAAAAGCTCCTATCTGGATTATGCAATGTCGGTAATTGTCGGCCGTGCACTTCCGGATGTCCGAGATGGACTCAAACCTGTACACCGTCGCGTGCTCTATGCGATGAATGTACTGGGCAATGACTGGAATAAGGCTTACAAAAAATCAGCCCGTGTCGTGGGTGACGTTATTGGTAAATATCACCCACATGGTGATAGTGCTGTTTACGACACTATTGTACGTATGGCACAGCCATTCTCCTTACGTTACATGCTGGTTGATGGTCAGGGAAATTTCGGTTCGGTTGACGGCGATTCCGCTGCTGCGATGCGTTATACGGAAATCCGTATGTCGAAAATCGCCCATGAACTGATGGCCGATCTGGAAAAAGACACGGTAGATTTCGTCGATAACTACGACGGCACCGAAAAAATTCCAGAAGTTATGCCGACCAAGATCCCGAATCTTCTGATTAACGGCTCATCCGGTATTGCCGTGGGTATGGCGACTAACATCCCGCCTCACAACATTACTGAAGTGATTAATGGTTGTCTCGCTTTCATCGAAGATGAAAACATCAGTGTTGAAGCGCTGATGGAGCACATTCCTGGTCCTGATTTCCCTACAGCGGCAATTATCAATGGCCGTCGTGGAATTGAAGAAGCATATCGTACCGGGCGGGGTAAAATTTATATTCGTGCGCGTGCGGAAGTTGAAGCTGACGCAAAAACGGGCCGCGAAACCATTATTGTTCATGAAATTCCTTATCAGGTGAATAAAGCGCGCCTGATTGAGAAAATTGCTGAGCTGGTTAAAGATAAACGTATTGAAGGGATCAGTGCCTTACGCGACGAGTCTGATAAAGACGGAATGCGTGTGGTTATCGAGATCAAACGCGATGCGGTTGGCGAAGTGGTTCTTAATAACCTCTATTCTCTGACTCAGCTTCAAGTTTCCTTCGGCATCAACATGGTGGCATTACACCAGGGCCAGCCGAAGATAATGACCTTGAAAGAGATTCTTTCGGCATTCGTACGTCATCGCCGTGAAGTCGTTACGCGCAGAACGATTTTTGAACTGCGTAAAGCGCGCGACAGGGCACATATCCTTGAAGGTCTGGCTATTGCTCTGGTCAATATTGATCCGATTATTGAGCTTATCCGTAACGCATCAAATCCGGCCGAAGCAAAAGCAGGGCTGACTGCTCAGTCATGGGATTTAGGCAGTGTTGCTGTAATGCTTGAAAGCGCAGGCGATAACGCGGCACGTCCTGAGTGGCTGGAGCCTGAGTTTGGTATTCGTGATGGAAAATATTACCTCACTGAACAGCAAGCCCAAGCAATACTCGATTTGCGTCTGCAGAAACTGACCGGTCTTGAGCATGAAAAACTGCTGGATGAATATAAAGAGCTCCTGGCATTCATTGCTGAGTTACTGCATATTCTGGGTAGTGCTGATCGTCTTATGGAAGTGATTCGTGAAGAACTGGAAGCTATGCGCAGCCAGTTCGGTGATGAGCGCCGTACTGAGATAACAGCCAACTCCGCTGATATTAATATTGAAGACCTGATTAATCAGGAAGATGTTGTAGTTACGCTGTCCCATCAGGGATATGTGAAATATCAGCCTCTGACTGATTACGAAGCTCAGCGCCGTGGCGGTAAAGGTAAGTCTGCTGCACGCATTAAAGAAGAAGACTTTATCGACCGTCTTTTGGTCGCAAATACCCATGATACGATTCTGTGCTTCTCTAGCCGTGGCCGTCTCTACTGGATGAAGGTTTATCAATTACCAGAGGCCAGCCGTGGTGCTCGTGGTCGACCAATTGTAAACCTGTTACCGCTTGAGCAAAATGAACGTATCACCGCTATTTTACCGGTACGTGAATATGCTGAAGGCGTTAACGTCTTTATGGCAACCGCTAGCGGGACCGTGAAGAAAACTACACTGACTGAGTTCAGCCGCCCGCGTTCTGCAGGCATTATTGCTGTTAACCTGAACGATGGGGACGAATTGATCGGCGTTTCCCTGACTGATGGTCAGGATGAAGCTATGTTGTTCTCAGCGGCCGGTAAAGTGGTTCGGTTTAAAGAAGATGCTGTGCGTGCTATGGGACGTAATGCTACAGGTGTTCGTGGTATCAAACTGGCGGAAAACGATAAAGTAGTATCGTTAATTATTCCGCGCGGTGAAGGTTCCATCCTGACTGTGACACAAAATGGTTACGGTAAACGGACTTCTGCTGCTGAATATCCGACAAAATCACGTGCCACTCAGGGTGTTATCTCGATCAAAGTGACCGAACGTAACGGCAGCGTCGTGGGTGCGGTACAGGTTGAGGATACCGACCAAATTATGATGATAACAGATGCGGGTACCCTGGTTCGTACCCGTGTGTCTGAAGTCAGCGTAGTGGGTCGTAATACTCAAGGTGTTATTCTCATTCGTACTGCAGAAGATGAGCATGTTGTTGGTTTACAGCGTGTAGCAGAGCCTGTTGACGACGAAGAGCTGGATAGCATCGACGGATCGTTAGCTGAAGGGGATGATGATATTGCTCCTGAAACTGACAGTGACGATGATGGCGATGATGACGGCGATGTTGCTGACGAATAATCTGAAAACAGGGTATTAAATTACACTGATTCTTCAGTTGCTGAGACCGCCAATAAGAGGGAAAACGTTTGTTTTTCCTCTTTTTTTTTGCCAAAAATGACTTAAGATATTCGTGCGGTTTAGTTTTATTATTTCGACAAAACTATCGACGATAATGTGGAGATCACTTAAGGTGAGGCGGTGGAGAGCTTCTTCATTGCAGCTTCACTATTTTGCGACTAACTTAACGATATCAGACTCCCTTTTACTCGCTTACTTTCAGGTCTAATTTGAACTATCTCGTTTCTTTCCGTAATACCCTGAAAATATCCCGATATCTTTTTCGGGCTTTAGTGCTGTTGTTCTGGTTACTGGTCGTTATTCTGTCTGTGTTCTATATTATCAATGTATTACACGACCGTGAGTCTGAAATAAGACATGAATTTAATACTAACTTTGATCAGGCTCAGCGCTACATTCAGCGTACCAGTGATGTCATCAAAGAGCTTAAATACGTTACTGAGAATAAGTTCGACGCAACCAGCACAACGAAACCGTCAGTGGGCGTAGATGACGAGTTACCAGAAATACCCACATTCATCTCATTGCAGCGACAATCCAACTGCTCAATTACTAGCACAAACTGGAACAGTTCTCTGCTCTCGATTAGCGCATATCTCCGTTACTGGAGAGAAAATTTTTCTACTACCTATGATTTGAACCGGATTTTTTTGGTCGGTGGCGATGAGCATTGCATTGCCGACTTTACTTTAAGAGACTCACCCTTTGAACGAGAAAAAACGTTCAAAATTTTGCAAGATAAAATACTGACATATTACAGAACACCGAAAAATGAACGTGAAAATAACCTCTATTGGGTAGAGCAAGGTTCTCGTCCCGGAACCGGTTATTTTTATACGGTAACCCCAGTTTATCAGGATAATCGACTACAAGGACTGCTGGGTATTGAGCAATCAGCCCGGATGGAAAACTTTTTTGTACCCGGTTCATTACCTGTTGGAGTCAGTATTTTCGATGACAGCGGAAAGCTGCTTATCTCTCTTAATGGCCCGGAATCGCGCATTGAACTGGAAAGCAAATGGTTACAGAGCCGGACTTGGTTTGGTTACAGCGCAGGTTTTAATTCGCTTATTTTGAAAAAGGATTTATATCCCACCTCGTTGATTGTTGTTTATTCAGTACCGGTCAATCTGGTGCTGGAGCATATACGTTTACTCATCATTAATGCAGCTGTGTTCATTCTGCTGGTGGGGATAGGTTTGCTACTGCTTACCAGAATGTATGAACGCCGCGTTTTTGCTCCGGCAGAAAACGATGCGCAGCGACTGGAAGAGAATGAACAGTTTAACCATAAAATTGTAGCATCTGCGCCCGTGGGGATTTGTATCTTACGCACGCAGGACGGTACGAATATTCTCAGTAATGAATTAGCGCATAACTATCTGGGCATGCTGACCCATGAAGACAGGCAAAAGCTAACACAAATTATCTCCGGGCAGCAGGTCAATTTTGTTGATGTACTGGCCAGTAATCAGACTAACCTGCAAATGAGTTTTGTTCATTCACGATATCGTAATGAAAATGTCGCGATATGTGTGCTGGTTGATGTCAGTGCGCGCGTCAAAATGGAAGAATCTCTGCAAGAGATGGCTCATTCCTCTGAGCAGGCGAGTCAGTCAAAGTCGATGTTCCTGGCCACAGTCAGTCATGAACTACGTACGCCTCTGTATGGCATTATTGGTAACCTTGACCTGCTGCGCAGCGAAATATTACCGAAAGGTGCAGACAGGTTGGTTACTGCAATGAGCAATTCTTCAAGCCTGTTATTAAAAATAATCAGTGATATTCTCGATTTCTCGAAGATAGAATCCGAACAACTGAAAATAGAGCCGCGTGAGTTTTCACCTCGCGAAGCCATTGGTCATATCACTGCGAATTATTTACCGCTGGTGGTCAGAAAACAACTTGGGTTGTACTGTTTTATTGAGCCAGATGTCCCTGCCATGTTGTTAGGTGATCCTATGCGATTGCAGCAGGTTCTTTCAAACTTACTGAGTAACGCTATCAAGTTTACCGACTTTGGCTGCATTGTTATCCACGTTTCTGTCCATGATGAATATTTGAATTTTCGGGTACGAGACACCGGAATCGGTATTCCGGCAAAAGAAGTGATGAGTCTGTTCGACCCATTCTTCCAGGTCGGAAGCGGTGTTCAGCATAACTTCCAGGGAACCGGGCTGGGTCTGGCTATCTGCGAAAAGCTCATCAATATGATGGATGGTGATATCTCAGTTGAGAGTGAGCCGGGTATGGGAAGCCAGTTTACTGTACGTATACCGCTCTATCATGCACAGTTTGATAAAGCGACGACGAGTGAGAAATTATCAGAGTATTGTTGCTGGCTGAATGTACATAATGAGTCATTGAGTAGTTTTCTTGAATCATTACTGACTAAACGTGGCGTTAACGTTCGTTGCTGGTCAGGAGAATCTCCAGCTCATAATGATGTATTGATAACCGACGAAAATATCATCGGTAGCTGGGGAGGGAAGGCGAGTATTCAGTTTAATCGAACGCACATTGGTCTTCCTATTGAGCCCGCTGCTGGTCAGTGGGTTTACAGTACCGTCTCACCTCATGAAATATTGACCTTACTGGAACGTATTTACAGTCTACCCATTACTCGCCCGGATACTAATCCTGAACTACCTGCGCTTCCGGCCTCTGACGAACAAAATGAAGATATGATGATTCTGGTGGTTGACGATCATCCGATTAATAGACGATTACTGGCAGATCAGTTAAATCTACTGGGTTATCGCTGTAAGACGGCCAATGATGGTGTTGATGCCTTGAGCGTGCTCAAAAAACATCATATCGATATTGTACTGAGTGACGTGAACATGCCTAATATGGATGGATATACCCTGACAAAGAATATTCGTCAGTTGGGTTTAACACTACCCGTGGTAGGGGTAACAGCCAATGCCCTGGCAGATGAAAAACAGCGCTGCATTTCATCGGGAATGGATAGCTGCCTGTCGAAACCAGTAACTCTGGAAGTGGTTAAACAGACACTGGCGATTTATGCAGCCAGGGTAAGGAAGGAACGTCAGTCAGACTAACGATTATTTGCAGAGTTGCGCTATTCCCTGGACAGGGAATAGCGCAATATTGATGTGACAACTGAGTTATTACGACTCTTTGTCTTCAGGTGTCAGACTGACAGAAGAAAGATAATTCAGCAAAGCGATATCATTTTCAACACCAAGCTTCATCATGGCAGACTTCTTCTGACTACTGATAGTTTTGATGCTACGATTCAGTTTTCGTGCAATCTCAGTAACCAGAAAACCTTCCGCAAACAGGCGTAAAACTTCACTTTCTTTAGGTGACAGACGTTTATCACCATAGCCACCCGCATTAATTTTCTCTAACAAACGAGCGACACTTTCAGGAGTGAACGTTTTGCCTTTTTGCAGTGCAGCCAGCGCTTTTGGTAAGTCAGTTGGGGCACCTTGTTTCAGCACAATCCCTTCGATATCCAGATCTAATACAGCACTTAAAATTGCTGGATTGTTGTTCATGGTTAATACGATGATGGACAGATCGGGAAAATGGCGTTTGATATACTTAATCAGCGTGATCCCGTCACCGTACTTTTCCCCCGGCATTGAAAGATCTGTTATTAGCACATTGGCATCAAGCTTAGGAAGATTGTTGATCAATGCTGTTGAGTCTTCAAATTCACCAACAATATTTACCCACTCGATCTGTTCGAGAGATTTTCGAATACCAAACAGAACTATCGGGTGGTCGTCGGCAATAATAACATTCATATTATTCATGTAATAGGCTACCTTGCTGAAGCAGACGTTTGACATAAGTGTCAATGTCGTTAATATTTTTTTGTATGTCCGGAGCATTGTTATCGCGGATATGATGCTCTAAGTTTTCACATAACTGCTTGCCTGGAAGTAGGTTTAGCATAGCAAATACACCTTTAAGACGGTGTGCTACCTGCGCCAGTGCGTCAGCGTTGTCCGCTGCTAGTTCAGCATATAATTTTGTTATGTCTTCAGGTACTGTTTCGACAAACAGGGCATAATAGCCGCTAGCATAAAGCTGTAGTAACTCCTTGTCTGCTGATGGCGATGAGGTTTGCTCAACGGCTAGCTGAGATTCTATCAGATGTAGTACCGCATCTTGCATAGCACTACTGATATTAAAGTTAACTCTTAATTGCCCCGGACCTATAGTTTGCATTTCAGCCTCATCATCACTCAATAGCAAGCCTGGGGCAGTAAGGCTGGACGGGTTATCAGTGAGAAAGATATCAAAATGCTCATTGGTAGTCCTTTCATCAGCAATAATGCAGCTCGCACCAAAGTTTTCAAGCCAGCGTACGACTATTTTCCGTATGCCACTGGAGGTAATATCCAGCATCGCAACAACGTCATCCAACAGTTTTTCATCATGGGAATCAGATACCGGAACGATTGGCATGGTCACGCGCAAGTCGTAACGGGTCCCCATTTGCTGGCTGGTTTTAAGCTGCAATGACCCATCAAGCTTAGCAGCTAATCGATTACAGAGATGAAATGTCAGACCGTTTGCTTTGCCGTACCGGTCCTGGTGTGTTTCATTCAGGAATGGGAAGGCGAGATTATCGACTTCACCGCCAGTAATGCCGGAGCCGGTATCAAGCAGACGGAACAACAAACGTCCGGTTACTGATTTATCTTCACTTATTTCCAGCGTTATTTTACCAATTTGTGTAGTGGTAATGGAGTACTGTAACAATAATATCAGAATATGGCGTAAAGTCTGTGGATCGCCGTAACGTTCAGCATTTGCTGTCAGAGTGTTATCAACTATCAGATGTAACCCTTTACGCTTAATCAAAGGTAACATCATCTTGACGACTTCATCAACTAACGACGTTAACACGAAAATGCTGTCATGCCGCTGCCAGTTATCTGCTTCCACGCTATTGAGCAGTCTTATCTCATCGACTCGCTGAATCAGCGCCTGCACTGAATTAATGAAAGGTAGGCGATGGTTTTCCGACATCGCAGTCGAAAACTCCATAATATTTTGGGCGGGATGCTGTAAAGCCTCCCCGATATGTTGCATAAAAATAACGCGTGCTTGCTGATTTTTTTCATACAGGCTTTGCGCTTGTTTGAGTCTCTTATTTACCAGAATTTCACGATCCTGATCGCGGATAAAAAAGAGTTGTGTCTGTGGTGTGATGTGACTACGGAATTGCAGTATTTCATAGAGCTCATTATTGACAGTGGCCTGAATAATTCCCTGATGCTGCTGAGACATCGACATGATTTTTTGTAAGTTCAGATGAGGCAGCAGCCGGTCAGCCATTTTATTACTAATAATGGTTCGATTTGCTTCCAGATCCCACGCGACAAACCCTAGCGGGAGGTGGGTAATAATGTCTTCATTCAGTACTCGCAGCGTAAGTAATTCGTCCGCACTGTTAACGGGTTCCGAAGCTGGAATCTGAGATCGGCGAAAAGTCATTAATCCAAAAATAGTGAGTCCAAGTAAGCCTAAGTTAAGAACTAATGGCAGAAGAGTATTTTTCAGGACATCCAGTAGCAGCACGCTATAAGGAACTTGCCATATCAGAGTCAGTGGCGTGGTAATAATGGGCGCAGTAATCTCGATACGGGCACTGGTGAAACGGGTGCCGGCGACTCTCGGAGCTTCTTTTTCAACTTGTGTTAGTTGCCCGGTTGGATTTTCGGGCTTAATCAGAAAATCATCCGGAGACATTTTGGGCGGAAGTAAATTATTGATGGGTAGATCAAAGGCAACGACAGTCGCCAGATGGCCCGGCTGATTAAATGTCGTTCGCAGGGTAAAGTAATAAATATTCTGCCAGTTAAGCTTACGTAGTGACGAGAAACTTTCACGTTCATCCAGAACATTGGCCTGGTGTAGCATCTCTGCGCGCCGTGAGTCGATAACTGAGGCAAGAATGGAGTCACGGAACCCAGAAGAGATATCCCTTAAAGGCAGGGTGGAAACAAGCGTTAAGCTATTATCAAGGCCATTTAAGTAGTACATCGACCAGGAGTTATCTTCCCCTCCCCAGAGTATATCCAGATAGCGAGAGATCTTCTGTGCCACACCAAGGGTTGCATCATCGTGGGCGCCAAAGATCAGCGCTTCTGTTTTAACACGTGGTTTTTCTAAATAATAGATGTCCTGGCGCAGGCGTATCTCCTGCATTCTTTCATCGGGCAGAGTCTGGTCAAAAGTAATATTGTTATACAGTTGCCATGTCGCATAACGGTATGTCTCTACCCGTTTGTTGAGCGTATCGGCAATGCCGCTAACCTGTTCACTTTTTGTCGCTATCCAGTTGCTTACTGCGCTTTGCAGCATGCTGGCGAGGGTGATCAATAGCACCACGATTAATAACAAAAAAAAGTGCGTGATTTTGCCAGACACAAACGAAACCTTGTTAACAGAAGCGTTCTCAGATTGATCCATTGTTTATGCACAACCCGGCGCAGAACGCCATTTAAAGTGGATTAAAACCATGCCAGACGACGCAACAGAATACCGTAAATTTTCCCTGATCGTCGAACAATAAGCATACTTTTACCCTTCTTTTGCGGCATTGGTTACATGGACACTGAAAAGAGTATAAAGGTTTAATAAATGATTCGCGCACTATAATTTTAGGATTAATCCATCATTAAATGCTGTTCAGGCGTTTGCATAAAATTTTTTTTAGTCTAGCGCTTTCGAAGGATGAGATAAAAATATCTTCCACTTTTATTAAAAATTGATCGGGGATAAGAGAATGAGTAACAGGAGTTACAAAAAATCAAACGATGACTTAATAACCAGGAAAGATGTGAGTTTTTAAGAAATAATGTGGAAGTGTAATGAAAGGTAAAAAAAAACCGGATGTAAGCATCCGGTATTAAAAAATGTGAAATGACATTCAGATTCGAATGACGATAATAAATAAAATTAATGATGATAGCGGGGACTATTTTAAGTGTGAAACAAACAAAATAATTACCATTCAGTGCTAAATTTTGGACTATTTGTAACCTTCTGAAAATAATGTAATTTATATTTTTTTGACTATTAGTGCTAATATTATCGCCTTAGCTATTATTATAATAGTTCCCTTATATTAACTTTTTGTTACATCTATATTGATAAATGAAACATATATTTAGTTTTGGTATCATAAAGCCATTGGATTATTTCTCTTTTGTTCCGGACAATGTGTCTGCCTGATGGTTAATACGTTGATCATTGTGCAGTGGTAAATAAAAAGGCATATAACAAATAGAGGGTAATAATATGAAACTCAAAGCTCTATCCCTTCTGGTTCCAGCATTGCTGGTAGCTGGCGCAGCTCAGTCTGCTGAAATTTACAACAAAGATGGCAACAAATTAGACCTGTACGGTAAAGTAGACGGCCTGCATTATTTCTCTAAAGATAAAGCAGAAGACGGCGACAAAACTTACGTCCGTGTGGGTGTTAAAGGTGAGACCCAGATTCAAAACGAACTGACTGGTTATGGTCAGTGGGAATACGAAGTTAAGGGTAACACCAGCGAAGATACCTCTAAAAACTCTACTCGTCTGGCATTTGCTGGTCTGAAATTCGGCGATGCGGGTTCTTTCGACTATGGTCGTAACTACGGCGTTGTTTATGATGTAACTTCATGGACTGACGTTCTGCCTGAGTTCGGTGGTGACACCTACGGCGCAGATAACTTCATGCAGTCTCGTGCTGGTGGCGTAGCGACTTATCGTAATACTGACTTCTTTGGTCTGGTTGATGGTCTGGCATTCGCACTGCAATACCAGGGCAAAAACAGTGACAATAGCTCAGAAGGCGGAAATCGTAGTCCGTTGACCGCAAACGGTGACGGTTTCGGCGGTTCTTTGACCTATGATCTGGGTCAGGGTATCAGCATCGGTTCTGCTATCTCTAGCTCTAAACGTACTGGTGCGCAGAACGACTTGGCTTACGGCGAAGGTAAAGATGCAACCACCTATACCGGTGGTATGAAGTTCGATGCGAACAACATCTACCTTGCTGCTCAGTATACTCAGACCTATAACGCAACGCGTTTTGGTAAAGATGCAGAGATCCCAGGTTTTGCGAATAAAGCACAGAACATCGAATTAGTAGCACAGTACCAGTTTGATTTCGGTCTGCGTCCATCCCTGGCTTACCTGCAATCTAAAGGTAAGAACATCAACAGCAACGTTGGTGGCCAGGACTACGGCAACCAGGATCTGCTGAAATATATTGATGTTGGCGCAACCTACTACTTCAACAAAAATATGTCTACCTACGTTGACTATAAAATCAACCTGCTGGACAGCAATGAATTCACCCAGAAAGCCGGTATCAACACCGACAACGTCGTTGCTTTAGGTATGGTTTACCAGTTCTAATTTAACGTGCAGCAAAGAGGGTGGTATTTTTACTCTCTTACTCGTGAAAAAGGCGCCTTATGGCGCCTTTTTTGTTGATATTAATTTCTGTTATCAATCTGTTTTGTATTCTTTTTGTATCGTATTCTGATGTGTCCTAACAATGAGAACTCTTCCCATGAACTTACGTTTTATTCGCCATAGCTGGCTTGTGGTACTGTTTTTGGTCCTGGCGGGCTGTGATAACCAGGAAAAAACGGTCTCGCGTGGTCTGATCCTTGAAGGCAAGACGATGGGAACATACTGGCGAGTGAGTGTGGCTGGGGTGGACAGTTCTCAGGAAAAGGGATTAAGAGACAAAATTCAGGATCAGCTGGACGCCGATGACAGATTAATGTCGACCTGGAAAAATGATTCTGCACTATCGCGTTTTAATCAGTTTAACAGTACTGCGCCTTATCCCGTCAGCGAAGCGATGAGCGATATTATTACTATGGCACTGCGTATTGGTGAGAAGACTGACGGTGCCATGGATATTACAGTGGGACCTTTGGTCAATTTGTGGGGATTTGGTCCCCACAAAACGCCAGAAAAAACGCCTGATGAGGCAGAAATTGCTGCAGCAAAAGCCTTAACAGGCCTGCACCATCTTCAGGTTATTAATGCCTCGGATAAACAATGGTTACAGAAGGATTTACCCGATCTTTCAGTTGATCTTTCAACCATCGGCGAAGGTTATGCAGCAGATCATCTGGCCCGTTTAATGGAACAAAATGGGATCAGTCGTTATCTGGTTTCGGTCGGGGGAACTGTGGTTGCCAGAGGGATGAATAGCGAAGGAAATGCCTGGCGGGTGGCGATTCAAAAACCGACCGACAGGGAAAGTGTGATTCAGGCTTTAGTTGACATTAATGGTCATGCGATCAGTACCTCAGGTAGCTACCTGAATTACTATGAGCTTGATGGCAAACGTATCTCTCATATTATCAACCCCCAAACGGGCAGACCGATAGACCATAACTTAGTCTCAGTTTCAGTGATTGCGACAACCGCGATGGAAGCAGATGGCTGGGATACGGGGTTGATGGTGCTCGGAGAAGAAAAAGCGAAACAAGTTGCAGAGAAAGAAGGGCTGGCAGTTTATCTGATAACCAAAGGAGAGAATGGTTTCGAAACCTGGATGTCTCCCCAGTTTAAAACTTTTTTGCTGAATGAGTATAAATAGGCTATTTCATGTTTACTTTTTCATCAATAAGTCAGGATGTATGACCGCCAGAAGAGTGGTTTCGTCGTTCACCTGTCCTCTAAAAGAGAATAAAAATGAGAATTATTCTTGAAGTGAGGGGCAGGCTGTTTAAACTGCAGGCTGTGTTATTTTAGATGATTGAGCTATGGAACTTTTACGTGTGGTATACCGGCAGTATCGCTGGCCTTTTTTGATAGTCATGTTACTAAGCCTCATTAGTGCAGCATTGGGTATCGGTCTTATTGCGTTCATCAGTCAACGCCTGATAGAAACCCCCGATCTTTCATTATCCGTACTGCCTGAATTTCTGGCATTACTGTTGTTGTTAATGGCGGTGACACTTGCCTCTCAACTGGCGTTAACGACGCTTGGCCACTATTTCGTTTATCGCCTGCGCAGCGAATTTATTAAACGTATTATGGATACCCACGTTGAGCGTATAGAACGGCTTGGCGGTGCGACTCTGCTAGCGGGTTTAACCAGCGATATTCGTAATATCACCATTGCTTTTGTACGATTACCTGAATTGGTTCAGGGCATTATTCTGACCATTGGCTCTGTTATCTATCTGGGATTATTGTCACCGAAAATGCTTTCTGTCACTGCTGTCTGGGTGATTATCACCATTTTTGGCGGCTATATACTGGTGTCACGCGTCTATAAACACCTCGCTATACTGCGTGAAGTTGAGGATTCTCTCTATGATGACTATCAAACGGTGATTGAAGGTCGTAAAGAGCTGATGCTTAACCAGGAACGTGCAGAATGGATTTATAACCAGACTTATACTCCCCATGCTGAAAAATACCGCCGGCATATTATTCGTGCAGATACCTTCCATCTCAGCGCGGTGAACTGGTCAAATATTATGATGCTGGGAGCGATTGGCCTGGTCTTCTGGATGGCGAATAGCCTTGGCTGGTCAGACAGCACCGTTGCGGCGACTTTTGCACTGACGTTACTTTTTCTTCGTACGCCGCTGTTATCGGCGGTCGGCGCTTTACCGACGTTACTAACCGCCCAGGTCGCTTTTAATAAACTGAATACCTTCAAGCTGGCACCTTTTGACCCCTCTTTCCCGCGTCCACAGGAAGCTGCCCCCTGGCAGACCCTGGAAATGCGGGATGTGGTATTTCAGTATGAAGATAATAATTTCAGTGTCGGGCCGATCAACGTCACCATTAAACGCGGTGAATTACTGTTTTTAATCGGCGGTAATGGTAGTGGTAAGTCAACCTTTGCGATGCTCTTGACCGGACTTTATCAGCCAGTATCAGGGGACATTTATCTTGATGGTAAGCGGGTGACTACTGAAAATATAGAAGAGTATCGTAAACTCTTTTCGGCAGTATTCACGGATGTTTCGCTGTTCGATAAACTACTGGGGCCGCAGGGCAAAGAGGCTGATCCTGAACTGATCGCTGACTGGTTAGCTTATCTGAAAATGACGGATAAACTGGAACTGGAAAACGGTAAAATCCTCAATCTTAAGCTTTCGAAAGGGCAGCGTAAGCGTGTCGCCTTACTCCTGGCATTAGCTGAAGAACGTGAAATAATTCTGCTGGATGAATGGGCCGCCGATCAGGATCCCCATTTCCGTCGTGAATTTTATCAGATACTCCTGCCGTTAATGCAGCAACGTGGCAAAACGATCTTTGCTATTAGTCACGACGATCATTATTTCAGCCACGCCGATCGTTTGCTGGAAATGCGGCTGGGGGAACTGAGTGAATTAACGGGGCTCGAGAGAGAGCAAGCATCCCGGGATGCAGTTGCCCGCACTGATGTTTAACCTGCCTTAAAAAAATCCGCGTAATTTCCTCAAAGGCTAATGTTATCGGGATCCCGGTGACATTAGCCTGCACGACACACTATCATCATAAACTTACCGCATAGTTCTTGATAAGAACGGTGGTTTTATTCTGCTGATAAACGTTATCCTTATGTCCGTTCACGACCTTATTCGCTCGTTCTTGATATGTTGCCCGTGCGATGTCGTTGTGACGGAGGTAGTTTGAATTATTTAGGGTGTATACTACACAGAGGCTCATTACTTAATTTAAATATTCATCCGATAAACTAGAGCCTTGAGTCAGGGAATCGCTTATTTATGACTGTCTTACGAAAATACAGTACGAAGCAACGCGATATGGATCGCGCACGTATTCTTCATATCTTGCTACTGAATAAAACGGTTGCTACTGCTATTCTGGCGAAAGAGCCCTTCGCGGAAGAACCGGGTGTTGAGCAGGATATTGCTGAGATAATTAAGCTTGTTTCCCGGCTGTCGGCTCCGGACCTGGCTGATGTACTGGAAGCATTGCCCACGGAAGAACGTCTTGCTCTATGGAGCCTGGTGAGTGAGGAACGACGCGGTAGCGTACTGGTCAAAGCATCAGAAACCGTATGGTCTGACTTGATTGAAGATATGAGCGATAAGGCGCTGCTTAACGCACTGCGGCCGCTTGATTTTGATGACCAGATTTACCTCGCACAATATCTGCCTCGTGACCTGATGGGGCGTTTTTTACCTACATTACCTCAGAGCGCCCGGGCGCAAGTACGCAAAATCCTCCACTATGATAAGCACAGTGTCGGCGCTATCATGGATTTCGAGGTTATTACTGTTCGGGCTGATATCTCGCTGGCAGTGGTTCAACGCTATTTACGTATCCGCGGAAAAATTCCACAAAACACCGATAAACTCTTCGTCACGCAACGGGATAACACGCTGATTGGTGAGTTAAAACTGACTACTATTCTGCTTCATCCCCCGCAAACGCTGGTTCAAAAAGTGATGGACGAGAACCCGGCATGTTTTGCTCCCGAAGATAATGACGAACAGGTTGCCCGAACCTTTGAACGTGATGACTTAATCAGTGCCGCGGTGATAGACAGCGGCGGCAAACTGATGGGGCGTCTGACCGTTGATGAGATAGTTGATTTGGTGTACGAAGAAACCGATACCGATCTGCGCCGGATGGGGGGGTTGAGTGCTGAAGAGGACGTATTTGCCCCGGTCAGCAAGGCTGTACGTACCCGCTGGGCCTGGCTGGCGATTAACCTGTGTACCGCATTTATTGCTTCCAGGGTTATCGGCATGTTTGAACATACTATTTCTGAGCTGGTGGCGCTGGCATCCTTGATGCCGATTGTCGCAGGGATAGGCGGTAATACCGGGAATCAGACCATCACTATGATTGTTCGAGCCCTTGCCCTACAGCATATTCAGGCTGGCAATATCTCGTTCCTGATGATGCGCGAATTAGGCGTTGCGGTGATTAACGGTTTAGTCTGGGGGGGCGTGATGGGTTGCGTTACCTGGCTCTTGTATGACGATGCTGCCATGGGCGGAGTGATGACTCTGGCGATGGTACTTAACCTGTTACTTGCCGCCCTGATGGGCGTCGTGATACCTATGACGATGGCAAAATTGGGTCGTGACCCGGCGGTCGGGTCCAGTGTGATGATAACGGCTATTACCGACACCGGTGGATTCTTTATCTTCCTCGGCCTTGCAACGATATTTCTGCTCTGAAGCCCGCCTCTTTTTCCTGCCCGATTACGGGCAGGAAGTCGGTTTTTCCAGTCAGGTCCAGGCCTGACAATACAACAACACGCATTTTTAGCACTTTTGCGGTCTGTGTGGTTTCTTGCAGCAAAAAAAATCCCGCACAGTGGCGGGAGAAAGGATATCAGGGCATAACCAATGAGGGTATATATTAAGTAAGACAGGGATGAATCAGCTTAGTTCACTGTGCGCGCAAATTAATCACGCTATTTTTTGTTTACTTCGGGAAGGCTTCGGTATGTTATCAACTGTTCTCATCATTCTGGTCGCAGTGATTCACCTCTATATTCTGATACTGGAAATGTTTCTCTGGGATACCCGCATTGGTCGTAAGGCATTTAATCTGACGGCTGATTTTTCTCGTGCGACAAAAACGCTGGCGGCCAATCAGGGCCTTTACAACGGCTTTTTAGCCGCAGGATTACTTTATGGCGTATGGGCAGGTGAAAGTGGATTTGCGTTTAAAATTTTCTTTCTGATCTGTGTGCTGATTGCCGGAATCTATGGGGCGTTAACTGCCAACAAGAAAATACTCTATGTACAGGCTCTACCTGCATTACTGGCGCTTATTGCTCTGCTTTTTCAGTAATACCAGCTCCACCAGAACAGGGCTCCGATGACGATAATATTCAGTATCACACTGAGGATAAACAAATTCTTAAAAGGCTGTTTTTGCGTTTTATGCCGAAAGAGTTTCTGACCACAAATGGCGCCCGGCCAGCCACCAACAAAACCCAATAATAGTAAAGTCGATTCTGGCACTCTGCGCCAGGATTTTCGGGCAGCGTATTTATCCACACCGTAAATAGCAAATGTCAGCACATTCACGAGAAATAACCAGGTTACCACTGAATCAGATTGAGCCAGGCTTGCTGCAACTGCGAGCATCAACAGTAAGTAACAGAAACGCTGAAGATTCATACTATTAATCTCACTGAGCCTCAATTTGAAAGAGGAAAAATTATAGCCGATATTTATTGGCAGTACTCAATTGTTAAGCAACGATTTTCTGGACTCCTGCCTGACTTTATTCTGTGTATTGACAGACGATGAAGATCCCAGTTTTCTTGTGCAGCGTTAAATCTATTTACTTGCGGCACACTAGAATTATCCTCAGGCCTGAGTAATAATCCCCGACCAACTGACCGCAGCGAAGACTGATGGCATAGGAACTGTGAGTGTTCTGGTAGTTTTCTTTAGTCTCGGGATTCGATCTTATGGCCGATAAAGGCAAGGATCTTACTGCGTTATATCAAGCCGAACGTAAACGCCTGGAGAGTCAGATCAACCGCAAAGTTGGCTGTCGCAGTACGGCGAGCGATCTGGTGCAGGATATTTTCCTGCGACTGTGGGAAAAAGCCGTCGAGTGGAAAGGTGACTCGGCAGCTTACCTGAGTCGCTGCGCGCGCAATGCTGCCATTGATCATCTGCGGGCCGAGAAAACGCGTGCGGAATATTTGCGTGAAACCTTGCCCGATAATCACATGGGGCTGTCCGCATCGCCAGAAGAGATAATCTCCGCTCATCAAAATATCCGTCATATCGATGAGATTCTGGCCTCTCTGCCGGAGAAAACACGACATATTTTCCTGCTTAATCGGGTTCACGGTCGAAGCTTCTCTGAAATTGCCGCTGCCATGGGTATCTCATCCCGCGCAGTGGCAAAGCATATGGCGCGTGCGGTTGCCGCCTGTGAAGACAACACCGTTAGTGGAGTAAACAATGTCGAATAATGCTGTGGCCGGAAATGCCGGGGTCCGCGCTGAAGCTCGTCGCTGGTTTCTTACAATGCAGAATAATCCTTCACGCCGACAGCGGGCTGCCTGTGATAAATGGCGTAAGAGTTCTCCTGAGCATGAAGAATCCTGGCAGGCTATCGAGTCCGTCTGGCAGGATACGGCCGCTCCGGGTCAGTTACTGGCAGAAAAAGAAGCCGGTATTCTCTCCGGCTATCTGGCAGTGATGGATAAAAATAAAGCACGCACTACGCGCCGTCGAGTGATATCAGCCAGCGTGTTCTCTCTTTTGCTGGTGATAATGATAGTGACGGGGGTACAAAATCCATCCTGGCTACAGAACCTCTCTGCCGATCAGGTAGCTATGAAGGGAGAACGCCGTGAGATACTTCTGGCCGATGGCTCAAAAGTATTACTGGATGCTGATAGCGCATTCAGTGTCGATTTTACTCACGAATCTCGTCGTATTCATCTGTTACGCGGCGGTGCATGGTTTGACGTTACGCCGTCAAAAACGCCCTTTATTGTTGAAACCGATATGGGGAATGTTCGTGTACTGGGCACACAATTTGATGTACGGCTACAGAAACAGGGCGGGGTAGTGACTCTGGTGCGTGGCAGTGTGGCCGTTAGCACTGATGCTCATCCGGAGCCAGTGGTTATCAAACCAGGGCAGCAAGTGGGGTTTAATCAGCATGGCATAGATAAACCTGTGAGCGTGAATACTCAGGATGCGACAGCCTGGCATAATGGTCGTTATATATTTTATCGTACTCGCCTGGCGGATGTCGTTCGTGAAGTTGAACGTTATCGCAAAGGCTGGATAGTGATCCCTTCTGCGGATTTGGCGGATCAGCGAGTGACTGGCAGTTTTTCACTGGATGATACTGATAAAGCGCTGGCGTCATTACAGGCCAGTGTCGGTTTTAAGATGCATAAAAAAACGGATTTCCTGGTCATTATTTCGCAATAAAAACTATTTGTTTTACAGTGGCTTGTGATTTTTTTTAAAAAAAAGACATTTTTTAGTTCAGCGGTGCCGGTTCTGGAACGTAATGATAGTGAAAATGATAATTAATAGTATTTTCATTTGAATGCGTTTATCAGAACAAAAAGAGGCACGTCAGTGAATAATAAAAAAATTCGGCGCGTAGGTTATGTATTAGTATCGGCATTGCTGGCAGGGCAAAGCACAACCAGTATCGCGACTGCCGCTGTACAGCAACCACAGGCACAGCAATTCAATTTTAACCTTCCAGTCAGCCCTGTGACCCAGTCAGTGAATGCGATAGGCCGGATAACCGGTTTGTCCGTCGTCTTTCGTGAAGATAACGCCATTGAGGTGATGGGAAAAGCGGTAAAAGGTCGAATGAGTGTGGATCAGGCACTGACGACGTTGCTGAGTGGAACCGGGCTTGGCTATCGCTTCAGTAATGAAAGCACTGTCCAGATTTATGTTCTGCCTGCGAACTATGCTGCCAGCAGCGACACAATGGTCGTGACAGCATCGACTAATGGAAGACTCGGCCCGGTCAACGGCTATGTTGCCAGCAACAGCATGGGGGCGTCGAAAACCAATACCTCACTGATGAAAACCCCCGAATCTGTCAGTGTCATCACCCGCGATCAGGTTGAGACCCAAGGTGCACAGAGCCTGACTCAGGCATTACGCTACTCCGCAGGTGTTGCGGCAGAAGTGCGCGGGTCTGCAACACGCTATGATTTGCCCTATATTCGTGGTTTTGGATCTCCGGTCGATGGTAACCAGTACCTGGATGGACTGCGTATGCTACGAGGTGGCGGTTACGCTATTCCGCAAATTGAAACATTTGGTATCGAGCGGATAGAGTTTCTTAAGGGACCTTCTTCTACGCTTTACGGCGGAGTGAACCCCGGCGGTCTTATCAATGCGGTATCTAAAGCCCCCTCCAGAGAATCACAGCATTCGGTTGAGATGCTTTACGGCAGCCACAAACGGATGCAGTTAGGTCTGGATTCTACAGGCGCACTGGCGGACGATAACAGTCTGTTATACCGGATGATTGCGCTTGGCAGAAAGTCCAATACTCAGGTGGTTAATACCAAAGAGGAGCGCCTGTTTGTTGCGCCTTCCCTGACCTGGCTTCCGAGCACAGATACTTCTTTTACGCTGAATATGAGTTACCAGCGCGATCCTGAGGGTGGCTACTATGGCATTTTGCCGACGGTCGGGAGTTTATGGTCAAGTTCTGCCGGGAAAATCCCACGTAATTTTAATGATGGTGATCCGAAATATGATGAGTTTAGTCGCACGCAAACGGCGGCAGGTTATCAGTTTGAACACCATTTTAATGACACATGGACCGTGCGCCATAATCTGCGCTATCTCGACCATAAGACCATCACTAAAAGTCTCGGAACATCCGGGCTGGCTGCTGACGAACAGACCATCACACGCTATGCGCTGGGTACGGATGAAACATTACGTGGCGTAACATCTGACCTTCAGTTACAGGCGGAGTTTGATACGGGCAATTTTTTCCATACGGTTATCAGCGGTTTCGATTATCAGGATTACTCATGGCGACAAATGCGGGATTATGGCGCAGCGCCCTCCATTGATTACCTCAACCCTGTCTATGGTGTGGCAACAAACCTGCAGCTTGCGCAGATAACCAATCAGAAACAGCATACCAACCAGTCAGGGTTCTATTTACAGGATCAGATTGATTTTAATAACTGGACATGGGTTGTCGGTGGACGTTATGACAAAGTACGCATCCGAACCGATAACTATCTGAATGCGTCGTACAGCATACAGAATGACTCTGAGGTTAGCGGTAAAACCGGGCTGATTTATAACTTTGATAATGGTATTGCACCCTATATCAGTTATTCCACCTCTTTCCTGCCAGTCACAGGAACGGGCAGCAATGGCGCGGCTTTTAAACCGACGACTGCCCAGCAACGTGAGGCGGGTCTGAAGTATAAGCCCGCGGCTTTTGATGCACTCTTTACTCTCGCCTGGTTTGACATCATTCAGAAAGATGTGGTGACTTATGCGAATGCTTATACCACCTATCAGACCGGAGAACAGCGATCGCGAGGTCTGGAATTCGAAACGAAAATGGCACTCAATGACAGCGTTAATGTCACCGGGGCCTTTACTTACACCAAAGCCGAAATCACCAAAAGTCTGGCGGTGGATCAGGGTCAGAAACCTATTGGCATCCCCGACTATACGGCATCGCTATGGGCTGATTACACGTTCCGCCAGGGACTGCTACAAGGCTTAACCCTGGGAGGAGGGGGGCGCTATGTTGGAGAGACTGTCGGGGGCTATTCACCTAACGTCTACGCAGCCAATGCAACCCGTCTCGATGTCCCGGGCTATACCGTATTTGATACGGCGATAGGCTATGACTTTGGTAAAGGGTTCAGTTCGCTCAAAGGGCTAAGCTCTCGGCTTAGCGTGAATAATCTGTTCGATAAAACCTATGTTACCTGTCTGTCGAATAACTTCTGTAACTACGGTAATGAGCAGGTAGTGAATCTCTCCGTAAACTACCGCTGGTGATCCTGATGACTTCCTGTGAACAACACAATAGCAGTCCGTTGCCCGTAAGGAGCGGGCAATGGGCTATCCTGCTGGCGATAAGTGCGTTGTATATTGGCTTTGGTATGACAATGGGGCTTATCCAGGGTGGATTCCCCACCATCATGCGTGACCGAGGGATGAGTCTTGAATCGGTGGGCTGGCTTTACGCACTCTATTTACCGCTGGGTGTGGCATTCCTTTGGTCACCGTTGGTTGACCGCTGGCGGCCTCCTTTTTTAGCACCCGAACTGGCATGGATTGTACCGATGCAGCTCGCTTCCGCCCTGGTGGTTGTGGCGGCAGCATTTATGGAGGGAGCCTCACTCCACCTGCTATTTATTCTGGGTCTATTCGTTGCTTTTGCTATGGCGACCATGGATATTGCACTGGATGCCCTGGCCGTGGAACGTATTGAGGCGGCCTGGCGTCCGCGTGCTGCTGCCTGCAAGTTAGCGGCGCTGTCCATCGGAGCAATGATTGGCGGTGGCGCTTTTGTGGCACTGTTTAACGCTCTTGGCTGGACGCTTATTTTTCTCTGTTATGCCGCCAGTCTGCTTATGCTGATAGTCCCGATGCTGCTATTAACCCGAGGAACCTCATCACTCTCCAGGGCTCCCATCGCATCCGGACAGGGGGCCAGCTTGCGTAAGTTAATCCGGCACCCCGCACAACGAAAACGACTGATTTTGCTGACTCTCTGCTGCTGCGTTATTTTTCCACTTTCGGCACTTAACCGTTTGATGTTACTCGACCTGAACGTACCTATGTCATTAATCGGCGGGATTGTCGGTACGCTTGGTCCCGTCACGATGCTGCTGACCGCGGGGGTTTCAGCGCCATTAATGCAACGTTTCGGCTTGCCCGAGGCTATCTGGCTTTTTACCATTCTGGGCGTCTCGGCGTTAGCGGCAATGATAGTGGGTTACACATGGGTTCTGCCCTGGCTTGCGATATCCGGGGCGGTAGCCATCGGGGCTGCGGTGAGCGGTATCTATGTTGTACTGAGCGCCCGGATCCTCGGGTGGTCACGAACCGAACAGCCCGCGACCGATTACGCCACCTTTTACGGTGTCGGTCGCTTTGTCAGTACGCTAACAACGATAGCCTTTGCACAGATGGTTGCGTGGCTGAGCTGGCCTCTATTTTACCTTGGTGGAGCCGTGGCTCTGCTGATAGTCGTAGGTTTGCTGCATAATTCAGTAGATGAAAAGGATAAAGAGTATGAACCCGCATAATAGTTATCCCGGCGCGCAGCCGGATGCTGAAATATTTGATGTGACCGACTGGCCGATTGTCTTCATTCGTTTTCCGCAACTCGGTATGCCGGACAGAACCCCTCGTTTGCTGAACGGACTCAGCGAATTTCTGACCCAGCAGCAGCGGGTGGTATTTGTCTGGATCCCGGCGCGTCACGGACACGATCGTGAACCTCATGAGGAAGAAAAGCAGTCAACGCGCTGGATGAAACAGTATAAAAATGAGCTGCGTGACTGGTGTGCGGGCTATGTCTATATGACCAGCGATCCCGAAGTCCGTACCAGCTTGAGTACACTTTTTCCTAAACTGAAGAAAATTATGCCATTCCCGAAAACACTGGCAGATGACAGGGAAGACGCTTGTGCAAAGGCACGGGAATTCCTAGCGAATCCAGCAACATAAGGTAGTCGTGCGGCGGAAAGGTTATTCAGGGAGAGATGCACAGGGATGTGTTTAAAACGACGTATTGACGATTTTTTGAACTGATGTAAAATTATCTGATTGGTAAACAGGAGGCTCTTATGGGAGAAGCATTAGTAGTTATTTTTTCTCGGCCTTTCGAGGTTAACATACACCACGACCACGAAGAAAATGTGTGGGTAGCCGAATGCGATGCTCTCGGATTAGTCACAGAGGCTGGAACATACGAAGAATTAACCGAACGCGTGTGGGAAATTGTCCCCGAGCTGTATGAAATAAATGGTCTTGGCGATAATCCTGATGGTATCAGACTGTCATTTAATCAGGCGCAATCGTACTCTGATAGAATGGTACTCTGAGATATGGGGACGGGACTATACCCTAAACTTACGGAATTGCTGTCAGCTGCTGGTTGTTATTTTGACAGGCAAGGGAAAGGAAGTCATGAGATATGGTTCAGCCCTCTAACAGAAAAGAGTTTCAGTGTTCCATACACCATTGTTTCACTACATACGGCGAATGGAATTTTGAAACAGGCAGGTCTGGCAAAGAATTTTTGAGATAAATCTGCAAAAAATCTCAAAAACAGCAAATTATCAGCTAGCCTTCATATTCTGGTGATGTATATATATTTTTTTGTGAATCAGAGCTCATGCTCTTTATTTACAACCCAGTTTTAACCGACTATCAAATTGAAACGGGATCGTCTCTGCTTTCCTGATTATCTCGTAGAAATCTGCATGTTCAGGGTTTAACAGGTAGTTATATTCCACCGGAGACAGGGCGCTGGGAACGCGTAGTGCTATCGAACCTCGGGTCAAACACCAGGCGTCGCCGTATTCGGCTAACTCTGGCGGCGCTTCTTCATCGGCCCAGTTATCCGGCAGTTCGTCCATATCAACGCTCTGAATCAGCTCATCAGGCACGGTGATACGCAATAGTGTAAAGTATTCCATGATCTGCACGGAATGCAGATGTACCAGGGTCTCCAGCATGGTAAGTGAGGCTGTTTCTGATACATAAACCATTGAGACACCGACACTGTTCCAGCGACCGCCGGCCTCTTTTGCTCCGTATCCGGTCCAGGCTGTAGAAAGGTACTTAGTTTTTATCAGCTGGTAGAGAATCAAGAGTACACTCCAAGATCGAGGCGGGTTATCAATTTCATGACTTCGTAAGCCCCGGTTTCGGATGCCACCAGTTCCGCGGGAACTTTCCAGTTCAGCGCTCTGTTGGGATCATTTAGCCACTTTTGAGCCTCTTCTTTATCACCTTCGAATAACTCTACTGTCCTGTCAATAACGCGGATAATGCGTACCAGGCGTTCACTTTGTTCGGCACTAAACCGTGATTTCAAGCTGCGACTGAAAGTGGTAGACGGGATACCGGACATTTTTCGTAGGTCGTTCTGCGTCATCTTCGCCCAGTCGACGATAAGGTTAACAACCTTTCCATCAAGGCCTTCGTTAATCTGCCCGAGTACCGCGATACCATCTGAAGTATGTAACCCTGCTGCCTGCCATAGGCGGGGTTGTCTGGCCTGAGTGGTCGATAAGCTGAATGTTTTCATCAAAGGATCTCCATTTGGTCATTTAATTATATCCATATGGTTTAATGTGTGCAAATTATCCTCTGTGGCGGGAAATACTAGAGAAAACGGAAGAGTGCGCTGATTAACTTCAGGCAACAAAAAACCCGCAAACTCAGTGAGAATGCGGGTTTTTGTGGGGATTCAGTAGGTAACCAGTACATACCGAATATCAATTTGGTCGGCACGGAGAGATTTGAACTCTCGACCCTCGCCACCCCATGACGATGCGCTACCAGGCTGCGCTACGTGCCGATGTTAAAAGTTATACTACTGCTTTTGCCATTGATTGCAAGCCACAAACGAACTAACTGATTCATAAATAATCAATTAATTAGAGATAAAGCGTTTTTCATCAATCAGGACTTGCAGCAGTAATCCCAGCAACGGTTTGGTCTCTTTCATCTGTTCGCCTTGCAAGTCATACATGCGATAGCTGCCATTATTGTTCAGAACTAAAGTCATATCTGCTGTGGTGACGGCAAGGGTACTGTTATTGGCAGCAATCAGCCAGTCATTCTTGCGTACGGCAGCAAACAAGTCCTCACCTTGCGAATACTCATTGGTCGGCGTACGTGCATGCAGTAAGCGCTGCATCAGCGTTGTCATAATATCCTGATGTTCAGTCAGTTTATTGATTCGCTGGGCCGGTGTACCAGGCCAGTGAATCACTAATGGCACTTGAATATTGGCGCGTGACCACGGGAATCGGTTTTCTGCCTCAGTAAGAGGAATACCGTGTCCGGCAGTAATAATGACTACGGTATTTTGCAGTTTTCCGCTGGCTTCCAGAGTATCCAGAACTCGCTTAATTTGTTCATCTACGCTGGTGGCAGCTTGATGATAGCGTGAGACAAAATGTTGCTTGTCTTTGTTCTGATCAATATTCAGACCATTAAAAGAGATCCACGAGAACCAGTGGTTCTCATTACTGGTGGAGCCAGTTAACCAGTTACTCCACTGTTTCACCGTCAGGCTATCTGACTGAGGTTTCGCTGGTGACAGAGAGAAATCTGACAGTAATGCCTGGCGATAAAGTGGTGAACTAAAGCCATCTGAGGCAAAAAGACCTAACTGATAACCTTTCTGGTTAAGCCCGGTTATCAGTGCAGCAGGAATACGAGCCGCTATCACGCCATCCATATAGGTTGGCGAAATACCATAAAACAGGCCGAATATACCGCCATCGGTATTATTGCCGGAACTCATATGCTGCTGGAAATTGATGTTATTGGCGGCAAATTCACGCAGGGCTGGCATATCTTGCTCTGCACTTTGTGCATTAAGGCCATCCACGGTTATCAGCAGAATATTTTTGGTCGCGGCCTCATCACGGAACTGTAGCGGACTTAATGGATACTGTACTGAAAGTGCCGCCGGGTCGCCTTGCTCTATCAGTCTTTGCTGATACACCTGAGCATCCAGCAGACCATGTTTTTCCAGAAAACGACGTGCTGTCATCGGGTAGGAGAGCGGAAGGTTGGCGCGTTGCATAGTAATAGGACGATAGAAGTTAGCATCGGCCCAGATATACATCAGATGGCTGGCGAAAAAAGAGATAATAAACAAGGCTACCACCGGGCGGGCATACTTACGGCGCCGCCCAAGGCTGCGCAATTTATGCCAGCTCCAGGTCGCAAATAGCATTTCTATCAGCAAGATAACAGGAAGGCTGATGAACATCAGCTGCCAGTCGCGCGCGACCTCACCATGATCGGGGTTAACGACCACATCCCAGACCACAGGATTAAGATGGAGATGGAAGCGGGTAAAGACTTCGCTATCAATCAGCAGTAATGTCATGCCCACCGCAGCAACAACGGCAGAGATAAACCGCAGCAGCCGTTGTGACATTACGACAAATGTCAGAGGAAAGATAATCAACAAATAGGTCGCGAAGACCACGAAGCTGAAGTGACCAACAATGCTCAAATATGAGTAAACGCGCCCGGTAAGCGTAGCGGGCCAGTCAGCCACAAATA
This sequence comes from Klebsiella sp. BIGb0407, assembly GCF_024807845.1. Classification (GTDB taxonomy): domain Bacteria; phylum Pseudomonadota; class Gammaproteobacteria; order Enterobacterales; family Enterobacteriaceae; genus JGM124. The sequence continues at coordinate 120,159 of NZ_JANUEQ010000003.1, read as the reverse complement.
AATAGCGGCTGCCGAGCAAAATGGCCAGTAAGATGTTAAACAGGGCAAACCAGTGTCCCCAGCTGATCATCTGGGAAACTTTTTCACGGTAGCGCTGACTGTTGGTCACCATAACTTATTGATATCTTTTCTTAGTGTGCTTTGTCATCGTTTACAGAGGCTTGTAGCGCTTCTGCAAAAGAACGCGCTAAGGTTACGCGTTGTGCTGACGAAACACGGGTATTAATTAAGTGCGTTATCATATTCCCAAGTACCATCAGTGACAGATCGGTAGGGGCTTTGTGCTTTTCCAGCACGGCTGCAAGCTCAGCCAACATGACTTCGATTTCTTCGTCATTATAACGGGATGTTTGTGGCATAAATTTAAAATCATTCGTCTACAAGAAATGGGGGGGTTATCTTACCGTAGCAAGGACTTTTTTACCGCTTTTTTATCTGAGCTTGCTTAGCGGCACCGGCAATGTTTGAATAACGCCGTTATTAGAGGAGAGTTTATCATGAGTCTGGATATCAACCAGATTGCCCTGCATCAACTGATTAAGCGCGACGAACAGACACTTGATGTTGTTCTGCGTGATTCATTGCTGGTCAATAATAGTACTGTCGAAGATATGATGGCTGAGTTACATCGTGTCTACAGTGCAAAAAATAAAGCTTACGGGCTGTTTAATGAAGAGAGTGAATTAGCTCAGGCATTATCCCATCATCGTAAAGGCGATGAGGATTTTCTGGCCTTTAGTCGTGCAGCAACCGGCCGTCTGCGTGATGAATTAGCCAAATACCCCTTTGCTGAAGGTGGCATCGTACTGTTCTGCCACTATCGCTATCTGGCGGTCGAGTACTTGCTGGTCGCGGTGCTGAATAATTTGAGCAGTCAGCGCGTGAATGAAGAGCTTGATATTAGCGCGACCCATTATCTGGATATTAATCATGCTGATATTGTGGCACGTATTGATTTGACAGAATGGGAAACGAATCCGGAGTCCAGTCGTTATTTAACCTTCTTGAAAGGACGGATAGGGCGTAAGGTCGCTGATTTCTTTATGGATTTTCTTGGCGCCAGCGAAGGGCTGAATGCCAAAGCGCAAAATAAAGGCTTACTGCAAGCGGTGGATGATTTCACCCATGAGGCACAACTCGATAAAAATACCCGCCAGAGTGCCCGCCAGCAGGTCTATGACTACTGTAAAGAGCAGTTAGATGCCGGGGAAGAAATAGAACTGGCTTCGCTGTCTGAAAGTTTGCCCTGGGCAGTAGATGATAAAAGTTTTCAGGCGTTTACAGCAGAGAAAGGCTATGAGCTGGAAGAAAGTTTCCCGGCAGATCGCAGTACCTTACGTCAGTTGACCAAGTTTGCGGGTAGTGGCGGTGGTTTGACCATCAATTTTGATGCCATGCTGATGGATGAGCGCATTTTTTGGGATCCGGTAACGGATACCTTGACCATTAAAGGTACTCCGCCTAACTTGCGCGATCAGCTTTCGCGTCGCCTGTCAGGTAAGTAGCTAAAAAAGCGGGGGGAAACTTCCGCTTAAATGAGAATGGAAAGCAGGAAAGCAGAAACAGCAACGGGCACAATATCAGATTTAAAGATAAACAATAAATCAAATAATTGTGCCCGTCTAACTCACCAGTAACGGACTCTGAAAGAATTCAGTGCCCATTACGGGTTATCAACCGAACGCGAAATTAAGCGCGAACGAAGTCGATGTGAGCCAGTTTTGGCTTGAACGGGTGACGCTGAACAGCCTGAACTTTAACTTTAACTTCTTTACCGTCGATAGACAGGGTCAGAACTTCGTCGTAAAAACCAGGTTTAGCTTGTTGGTTCATTACTGCGTCGTGATCCAGTTCGATGGAGATTGCAGCTTCATTTCCGCCATAAACGATAGCAGGGAATTTGTTAGCTACACGCAGGCGGCGGCTCGCACCCTTGCCCTGCTCTTTACGTACTTCAGCATTAATAGTAAACATTGAATGTTTCTCTTTAAATAAGCCTGTTACAGGCGACCCAGCAACAGGTAAGTTTTCTGCCTTGCGGATGCAAAAGCGGGCGAGATTATAGCCGTATATGACTCATCGGGCAATGAAAACTACGGTTAACCCCGTAATTCATTCGCCCGGCGGTAGCGCCCCTGGTAATCGAACACCTTTTCGCGGACATTCCAGAACTGGCCATTTTTTCTTGCTACGACAAAATCCGGGTGACGGAACAATACCTGCTGCGCCACCAGATCCGCGGCCGTAACAAATTTCAGCGGAATACCCGGTGCGTGCAGATGCGGGCGAACAAAGAGAAATTCAAAGGCCGTCTTCTGAGCCGGGGTTTGTAGCCGGAATCGCTCACTGACATCCGCGCCTTCTTCATCATAGTAGGTCACACGTAACCATTCCCCCTTGGCATCATGCCCCTGCTGCAAGGTCATACCGCTACAGCGTAGCACCAGAGCATCTTTCAGCCTCAACGCTGCTTTCAGCATATCATCCGGATCGACCAGCACATGGTCACATTGATGGCAGCGTCTTGCGGCAATGTCATTTTCGGCATTACAGTTAGGGCAGTTTTTAAATCTAAAGCGGTAGTCGCACTGTTCACGTAAACCGTCATCATCCTCGAACCACCCCTGACAGCGTCGGCCGAAGTGCTCAATAATGGTGCCATCACTGGTTTGTTTCCCCCAGAACAGATTGGCGAAACCGCAGGAAGGGCAGAATACCTGCACCGGCTGATTATCACTTTTTTGCTTACCGCCTCCGACCTCTGGCACAAACAGGTCGTGGGGATTACCTGCATAGTCGAGGATCAGACAATCTTTTTTCCCGGGAGCCAGACGTAAACCACGACCAACAATTTGTTGATACAGGCTGACTGACTCAGTAGGACGAAGAATCGCTATCAGGTCAACATGTGGGGCATCAAAGCCCGTGGTCAGAACGGAAACGTTAACCAGAAAACGATACTCTTGCTGTTTAAAACGGGTAATCAGCGAGTCTCGCTCAGGTCCTGGAGTATCTGCTGTAATCAGTGCCGCCTGGCCTGCAGGAAGTAGGGCGGTGATTTCTTTAGCATGTTCCACGGTGGCCGCAAAAATCATGACCCCTTGCCGTTGTTCGGCAAAACTGACGATTTGGCTGATAATATGGGGAGTAATGCGTTTTTGTTGCGCGAGTTCACGATTCAGAGCGGCTTCGCTAAACAACCCGTCACCTTGAGCCTGTAATCGACTAAAATCATATTGCACCACCGGCATATCGAGCCGTTCAGGCGGCGTCAGATAGCCGTTTTTGATCATATAGCGAAGCGGCAATTCGTAGATACAGTCACGAAATAAGGACTGGTCATCCCCACGAACCATACCATGGTAGTGGTAATGATAAATCCAGCCTTTCCCCAGACGATAAGGGGTCGCGGTAAGACCAAGGAGCCGGATTTCAGGGTTACTGGCGCGTAGATGAGACAGAATCTGCTGATACTGACTGTCTTCTTTATCACCCACGCGGTGGCATTCATCGACAATAAGCAGTGAAAATTTTCCGTTAAAATGCTCAAGATTGCGAGCAACGGACTGCACGCTACCGAAAACCACTTTACCCTGTGACTCTTTTCGGTGAAGACCGGCCGCAAAAATATCGGCTTCCAGCCCTAAGGCCAGATATTTAGCGTGATTTTGTGCAACCAGTTCTTTTACATGGGCAAGGACCAGTACGCGTCCTCTTGCCAGGCGCGCCAGTTCAGCAATCACCAGACTTTTTCCTGCACCTGTCGGCAGGACAATCACGGCGGGTTCAAGGTGTTTGCGAAAATAACTTAGCGTCGCATCCACAGCTTCTTGTTGGTAAGGACGTAGGGTAAAAGACATCATGACTCGGAGAATAACAAATATCAGCCATGATTATGGCATGAATCATGCTTTTAACTTGAGAGAGTTTTTGATGTCGCTATACCCGTCATACTTCAAGTTACAGATGCGTTGGCTGCATTCTCTCACCTGAATCACTTACTCGTGTAAGTTCATCGGGATTCATTCTCTTGCCGCCTTCCTGTAACTCGAATTATTTTGTGTATATACTGGCGAACTCATTACCAGACAAACTCATTTTTATCTGACAGAGGTCTCTTCTGTCGGATGCCAGTCAGTATTTTGAAAAAACAGGCAATAGCTTAATGCGACTCGATAAATTTATTTCTCAACAGCTTGACACTAGTCGAGCTATCTCTGGCCGTATAATTCGTGAGAACCGTGTAACGGTTGATGGCGAGATAGTACGTGATGCCTCTTTTAAATTGAAGCCAGAACACCTGGTCACTTTTGATGATAATCCGCTGATTCAGCATAATGGCCCGCGTTACTTTATGCTGAATAAACCACAAGGGTATGTCTGTTCCACAGAAGATCCGGATCATCCAACCGTGCTCTATTTTCTCGATGTACCTTCTGCCCATAAATTGCATGCGGCGGGACGTCTGGATATTGATACTACCGGGCTGGTGCTAATGACTGACGACGGTCAGTGGTCTCATCGTGTAACGTCACCGCGTTATGAATGCGAAAAAACCTACTATGTCACGTTGAGCGAACCTGTTGCTGATGATACAGCAGAAAAATTTGCTGCAGGGGTTCAGCTGCACAATGAAAAAGAGTTAACAAAACCAGCACTGCTTGAAGTGGTAACTCCGAATGAAGTGCGTGTGACGCTTAGCGAAGGGCGTTATCACCAGGTTAAACGCATGTTTGCCGCGGTAGGCAATCATGTTGTAGGACTACACCGGGAACGTATTGGCGGAATTAAGCTTGACCCGGAACTGGCTGAGGGTGAATACCGTCAGTTGACCGAGCAAGAAATTGCCAGTGTTGGTGCACCCTAATATTTTGGAGTCACTCTTGAGTCGTAAACAAAACTCTTCTGTAGGTATTGTCATTATTCTAGGCCTGCTGGCTATGCTGATGCCATTATCTATTGATATGTATTTGCCTGCATTGCCGATGATAGCGAAGCAATTTGATGTTTCTGCCGGCAGTGTGCAGATGACATTAAGCACGTACATTTTAGGGTTTGCGGTTGGGCAATTATTTTATGGCCCGATGGCAGATAGTCTCGGGCGCAAGCCTGTCGTACTTGGCGGGACGCTCGTTTTTGCCCTGGCTGCAATGGCTTGTGCACTGGCGCAAAGTATCGACCAGCTGATTTTCATGCGATTTTTACATGGTCTTGCAGCGGCAGCATCAAGTGTGGTTATCAATGCACTGATGCGTGATATTTATCCGAAAGAAGAATTCTCCCGCATGATGTCTTTTGTCATGCTGATAACCACCATTGCCCCATTGCTGGCACCTATTGTTGGCGGTGCGGTGATGGTGTGGTTTAGCTGGCACTCTATTTTCTGGATTCTGGCGGCTGCTGCATTGCTGGCTTCGGCAATGATCTTCTTCTTTATTCATGAAACTTTAGCGCCGGAGTTCCGACAGCCCTTCCGTTTACGTACCACACTGGGCAACTTCGCCACTCTGTTTCGTCATAAACGTGTACTCAGCTATATGCTCGCCAGTGGTTTTAGCTTTGCGGGTATGTTTGCGTTCCTGAGCGCAGGGCCTTTTGTTTACATTGAACTCAACCACGTATCACCTCAGGACTTCGGTTACTACTTTGCGCTGAATATCGTGTTTCTTTTTGTTATGACAATGATTAATAGCCGATTTGTTCGTCGTATTGGCGCAATTAATATGTTCAAAATGGGACTCTATATCCAGTTTATTATGTCGATATGGCTGGTGGTGAGCTATCAGTTCGATTTCGGATTCTGGGCTCTGGTGCTGGGAATTGCGGTATTTGTTGGCTGTGTATCGATGATTTCATCTAATGCTATGGCGGTTATTCTCGATGAGTTCCCTCATATTGCAGGCACAGCATCTTCGCTTGCCGGAACATTTCGTTTTGGTATTGGTGCTTTGACAGGTACGTTGTTAGCGATTGCCAGTTTCAATAGTGCCTGGCCAATGATTGGCGCAATTGCTCTGTGTTCGACTTGTTCATTACTATTTTATCGCTACGCCAGCCGTAAGGCGCATCGATAGATAAGATTAATAATATGAGGCATTCCTGCCAGGAATGCCTGTATTTCCTGCTGTAGCCATACCTCACCCTCTGATTTCCTTGCGTGAATACGCTCATTTTGAGAGCTTGAAACGACCCCGGCCAGAATACCTGTGACAAAAAATGCGTAGTGATACACAAAAATGAACCAATCACTTTGAATTTTTTTAAATATTATTAATTGTTTTTTACTTACCTGGCCATAATCTGGCAACATTGTGTTAACCTGTACGCAAACTACAAGTGAACTATTACTGATTGGGTCTCGCAGGGAAATGAGCTTAAATATATTACAACTGTCCATTGTTCACCGTTTACCGCAAAGTTATCGCTGGAGAACGGGGTTTACTGGTTCCCGCGTTGAACCCATTGCGAGCAATGACAACAGTTATGAAAATCAGCTGATCGGGCTGAAACTACTTGGCTATGATGGCGAGAAAATTGCCATTATTATGGAGAAACTGAGTCAGGCACTCAGTGATATTGATGTCGCCAGTTCAGTGGTCGAGTGTGAGGGGGAGCTTTGCTTATTTGTCAGTCAGCATGATGAACTGGCTGCTACTTGCCGTCTTAAAAACTGCGGTGTCGCTATCGCTGAGCTTATGACCACTCATCCTCTCTATTAACAGTGCTCTGGTATTAATCAATAGCACTTCCATCAAATTATCCTCAACGCTTACCTGATTAACCTGACTTTTCAACGACAGGCTTATCTCCGCTGATTAATAATTATTCAGAAGGTCACTGTAGTGACGAGGTGCCTGATACCACTGAACAAACTGTTCAAGAGGGAGAGGGTGGCAGAAATAATACCCCTGAAGATAATTTACCCCATGATCGATTAACCACCTGGCCTGCTCAGATGTTTCCACACCTTCCGCAACCGTTTGTATATCAAGGCGATGAGCTATCGTCAGTATTGCATCAAGTACCGGGGCTGTCGCGGTTGCGATGCAGATTGAATTAATAAACCCTTTGTCGATCTTCAAAAAATCTATGTTAAAACGCTCAAGGTAGATCAAGGCGCTATTACCTGTTCCAAAATCATCGACAGAGATGTAGAAGCCTTGCTTTTGTAGCCAGGTAAAGATCTCGGTTGCTTCTTTTCCCTGGAGCATGCCGCGCTCCGTTATCTCAAAGACGATTTTAAAATGCGCCAAGGGTAACGCTGCCGCCAGCGTCAGAATATCTTCTTTAAAGGTTGTGGAATAAAGATGGCTGGGAGACAGATTGAGCGCCAGTTTGGTTCCGACAGGTAATATTTTTTGCAGACTATGAATATCTTGCGCGACCAGGCTGAACAGATGGCGGGTTAGTGGAACAATCAGCTGTTGCGCTTCGGCTGCATTGATAAAGACATCCGGAGGAATAAGGCCTGCTGTCGGGTGCTTCCAGCGCATGAGCACTTCAATCCCGTCTACATTTAATGTGGCTGAATTCATCGCGGGTTGATAGGCAAGATAGAACTGATTTTGCTTAATACCGACCAGAATTTTATGCTCCAGTCGTCTGTGTACCGCTAAAACATAAGCTCCGAACGCCCCTACCAGGATCCCGAACATGACGCTAGCAAGAGCGGATAACTGGAGATCTTCGATTGGCAGTGCGGAGCCAAAAATATAGAGTGAAACAGGATAACCTGGAATAGGGGCTATCCGAACCGGATCTGCAGGAAGCTGATCGGTGTTTACAATATGATTATTACTTGATGTCAGAGCTTTATCCCCAACGACCAGTGCAACAGAAGTGATATTTTGTTGATTCGCACTAAACAGTAAATAGGGGGTAAGATTAATGTTGATGGTGGCATAGATACCGGTATTTTCCACTCCAGGAGAGTGAAACCAGGCCGCGATTATTGAGCTGCCTTTCATTTTTGGCGAGCCGTCCATGATAGCGAGATCGATAGCTTTGCTGTCATTAAGGCCGGGAGCCAGTTTTTTTAACGGTATTGACATCTCGCCAGTCGCAGAAGAGCAAATAGCGATGCCGTCCTGAACCAGAATAAAAGTACGGATATTCATATTGAATGCGGCGCTTGAGGTTAATTCCCAGTTGCCATTGGCACAGCTAGAGTGAAATAAAGGCTGGAGCTCATGAGTTGTGGTTTGCAGATGCCCAAAAAACGTCTGCAGATACTTGCTCATACTTTGTGCAAGATAATCATAAGCAGAATCACGCTTGTTATACTGGATAAAGCTAAAAATTCCACCGAAAAAGAGTGCGGCAATTAGCCCAATAACGATACCCAGACTGATAATCTGTTTAGTGGATAGATAATTGTCAGCGAATAGTTTTCCAGTCATGAAAGCATCAATCCCACACACGTAAGCGAGCACTGTCAGACAATACTCTGACTTTAACGCATAAAATCATTGTTGTTCTAATTTATTCCTGGGGGAAAAACCCACAACTGATAATAATATAGCGAATTCCCGGATTACAGACATAAAAAAACGCTGCAATGCAGCGTTATTTTTTATGCTAAACGGCAACCTTGCTGACGACCAAGGGAGTAATCGTCAGGTCAGGTATCAGCCGATGTTTTATCAACTGTGGCTCAGTACGCGGCGAGCTTCGTTGTAGCGCTTATTCCAGTAAGGTTCATCCATACTCGAAATCATAACGCCGTTACTGGTAGAGGCATGAACAAACTGGTTATTGCCGATATAAATACCAACATGACGCCCGGTCGAACCCGCACGGAATAAAACCAAGTCACCCATCGCTAATTTATTGCGGGAAATCGACTTTCCTGAACCTTGCTGCTCTGAGGTTGAGCGTGGCAGAGTTAAACCAAATTGTTCTTGAAAAGTACGCTGCACAAAGGCGGAGCAGTCAATGCCATTACGGCTACTGCCACCAAGACGGTAACGCACGCCTTTCCAGCTAGCATATTGATCCATAAGACGTGATTTTACGTCAACATTACGGACCATCTCTTCAAATTCATCCTGAGAAGCTTGCAGTAAAAAACTGTTTTTACTGTCAACTGCATGCGTCTCAGAATGCATATTATTCGCTGTGTTTGTTGCACTACATGCGGAAAGTAAAGCTGCTACCGCGACTGCAGGAATAGCCCGCAGGATATATCTCAAAAAAGGCTGAGACTTGACCATGTTATGTGTTTTCCCTTGCTGTCCTTAACGACAAATCGTTAGTAGAATGATGACCGTATGAGACTAATTACCTGCTAACGATGAGACAATTTTTTCTTTGGGAAAATGAGATCTCAAGCATATTTTTTTTAATGGCAGATATAAAAGCGCATAATTCGAAACTTTTCTGAGGTTACCTTATCAACTAAGGCGATGCGAGGTTTTTATTCCTAAATACGTAAGAAAGTTTGACGATAGTCAAAAAAGGCATAAACCGTGTAATTTCCCTACTAATGATGTTCTTTTTATAATCACTCTGTGTTAGGAATTGTAAATAAATACAATGACTAACGTCGATGGCTATTTCCTGGGATTGTTCCGAAAAAAACGGTTCCCCCCCAGTCAGTCTTCTCAATACTCAGCGGGAGGGATAAGTCGTTAAGGTAAACGCAGTTTGAGTAGTGCTGATTGCAAGCTATTCCAGTCACTCAGTTCATCATTAATCAGCTCAATTCGGCTATCAGGGGGCGGTGCGGATTGTGTTTCAATATGAAAGTCACTTCCCTGACGATTGATACGGACTAATCCTTCAGGAATACGTAAAACGCCTTTAACACGCCCTACGGGGGCAAGTCTTGCCCATTCCAGTAAACCGATAGTATCAAACCGGGTATCTGCATCAAAAATCCAGCCACAGGCAAAATATCCCTGACCACTGTTAATATTCCGTCGCCAGCGCTGGTGTTCAGGCAAACGGAGTGCGGCGAGCCCTTGCTGAGATTTCCCTGAATGTGAGTGTTCATGGCTGGCCGGCAATGCGCGCTGATTCAAGCGCGGTTCATCCAGTAAAGCGAGAGGGATCGCTCCCCGCTCAGTTAACACCACCTGACGACCGTCATTTTCTTGCTGCTGCCAGGCGCTCAAGGCTTCAAGACTCGCCGCATCGGCATTATCTTGCTTGTTAGCAATAATAATATCTGCGGCCGCTAACTGATCGCGGAAGTTCTGATTGGTGAGAACTTTGGGAATTAAGAGCTGACGCGGATCGAGAACACAAAGCGTTGCCTTTAAATCAATCCACGGCTGATAAACATCGGAGGTTAACAGATCCAGGATCTGTTTCGGATGACCGAGTCCGGTCGGTTCAATCAGTAAACGGTCAGGTTTGCCCTGACGCAACAAGGTATTCAGTCCGACTTGCATTGGCAGGCCATTAACACAGCACATGCAGCCGCCGGGGATCTCTTTTAGTAATGCGCCACTGTCCGCCAGCAACGCACCGTCAATACCCACTTCACCAAATTCATTAACCAGCACCGCCCAGACTTCATCTTTCGGCTTATTCGCCAGCAAATGAAGAATTGTGGTTGTTTTGCCACTTCCGAGAAAGCCGGTAATCAGGTTTGTTTTTGTCACGAGGGCTCCGAAGTAATCTGATGACGGGAAAGTACTGTCTGATGACGTCTATCCTGAACAACAGAGAGTAAAAAGAGAAGGGGTAAAACAGGGGGAATAGTTAGGGCAGAACAACATCATTGTCACCCGTCAGCAGAAGCACTGGCGGGTGACAACCGGATACGCCGTTAGTCAGCGCGTCCCATAGAACGTTTTTCAGCGATATGGATACGAATACGCTCTCCGGTAACCATATATTCCGGAACCTGAATGACCAGACCGGTCGACAGGGTGGCGGGTTTGGTACGGGAGCTTGCAGAAGCACCTTTAATGCCCGGTGCGGTTTCAATTATCTCTAAATCGACGGTTTGTGGCAGTTCCAGAGCTAATAGCTGACCATCCCAGGTCAGCACCTGCATATCAGGCATACCGCCTTCAGGGATAAACTGCAATTCGTCTTCTATCTGGTCTTTGGTGAAGATATAGGGGGTGTAATCTTCTTTGTCCATAAACACATATTCGTTGCCATCAATATAAGAGAAATCAACGAAGCGACGGGTCAGGGTGATGGTGTCAACAATATCATCGCCTTTAAAACGCTCTTCAACCTTCTGTCCGTTACGGACATCAGAGAAACGCATTTTATAGAGCGTTGCTGCACCACGGGCACTGGGTGACTGAACATCAATATCTTTAACTATTAGCAGCTTACCATCGTAATTCAGTACCATGCCGCGTTTGATTTCGTTCGCTCTGGCCATCGATATATCCTGTCAAAAAAGGGAGGGGCTAAAAATATTGCGTAAAATTACTCGCGTGGCGCGTTTCAGGCAAGCGGATTTCATCGCCAGGAGCTGGAATAAAGCAGAAAAGGGCATATCTTTATTGCCAGCAGGTTGCTAGAGTCCGGCCATTATCTTTGGCGAGTGTGGAGATGTGCCGATGGACTGTCGTCCGGACTGTGGTGCTTGCTGTGTGGCACCCTCAATTTCGACCCCGATCCCAGGCATGCCTGACGGTAAACCGGCTAACACCCGCTGTATTCAGCTTTCTGAACAAAATCTCTGCCTGATTTTTGGTTCGCCTTTACGGCCGGCTGTCTGTGGTGGGTTGCAGGCAGCTTACGATATGTGTGGTGATAATCGCCATCATGCGATGACTTACCTTATTCATCTTGAAGCCGCAACGGCACCCTAAACGTCTTTGATTCGTAGCATGCAATAAACAGCAATCACGACCATACCTAATGCCAGATAGAAAACGCTGTGGTAGCTCCAGATCTCCGCGACGGTTCCTGCCAGTGAACCAGCCATGATCCAGCCCACACGAACGGTATTGGTATACAGCGTGGTTGCAGAACCCGCCTGTCCTGGCATCAAATCCTGAAAATAAATCATGCCAATACCGGCCAGAATACCAATAAATATCGCATTGAATAATTGCAGAATAAGTAACAGCACCTCACTTTTTACGAAGAGCATGCCGATGAAAAAGAGTGCGCCTGCCAGAACCGCCAGCTGCATCAGTCGCTTTTTACCAAACCGTTTCGCGTAGTAACCTGCTATCAGCATCACGGGAATTTCCAGCCCGGCTGCGGTACCCATCATTATTCCGGCCAGTCTGTCCGGCAGATTGAGTTCATTAATAATGTACAGCGGCATATTAATCAGATAAAGACTGTGGCATCCCCACATCATTGAGCATGCAACAAACAGTAACAGTGAGTCCCGACGATGACGGCGTGGGGCTTCCAGAGGGGCATCAGTACTGATACTGACCGCTGATTTTGGCATCGACGGCAGCTTCCAGCGAACAATAATACCGCAGATGATAAAGGTGACGGCAGCACCCAAGTACATGACATCAAAACCAAAATTAAGCGCCAGAGCAAAGGCCAGTGGCGGGCCAATCACCCAGGCCAGGGAGATTTGAGCACGTAACACAGAGCTAAACATGACCGCTTCTCGCCCGGTTTTATCGGCATGTTCACGCGCCAGGGCAAAGACTTGCGGTGTTGCAGTGGAGCCAAAACTGCTCAGAAAGACCCCAACAAACAACAGAATAAAATAGTTACGGTTCCAGGCGAACAGCAAACAGGCCAGAGCCCCCAGAATACAACAGAAAAGAATCAGCGATTTGCGGTCACCCCGGCTATCAGAGTGCCGGGCCAGATATTGGCTGACCAGGATGCCTATTATTGCACTACCGGTAAAGAAGAACCCCACCATAACCGGGCGAACCTGTACTTCATCGGTTAAAAACAGACTGAGTGTCGGCGTCTGTAAGGCGCTGGCGATACCCGCCAGAAATGCAATCGCCAGAAAGGCCAGAGAAGTTGAGTCTGTTTTTTTACGCAGGGAGGTCAGGGGCGTTTGCATACAATCCGGTTATCGATAAAAAGGGCCTGCGAAGTGTACTGATCTGGGTCCAAAATAGACAGTATTCACCGACAAAAACTAATGAAATAGCAAAAATAGTTAACTGTATGAAAATACTCAAACTAAATAACTATACCCGTCATACTTCAAGTTACAGGTGTGTTGGCTGCGTTCACTCACCCGAATCACTTACTCTCGTGCGCTCATCGGGATTCGTTTGCTTGCCGCCTTCCTGTACCTGGAATTATTTAGGGTATATTTTGTGACTGAAAACGTCCCATAAATATTGATCTGCCAACCACTTAAATATGAAAAGGTTAGGGTATAATCCCGGCATCTGATATACCCGAAAGATAAATGAGATATTACATCGGTAAGGAGTCAGTATGGACTTGTCGCCGCATCAGCAGGATGCCATGCCTTCCGGGGCCGCAGAACGTCTGTGTCATTCCCTTTCCTCACTAATAGGTTCATCAACAGAACAGAACCACAGGTTATCACCCACCGCTTATCAACAAATTCTCTATTATTGTGGTGTGAGACCCAGCTTAACCGGATGGCGTAGTTTTCTTACCCTGGTTCTCACCTTGCTGGGTCTGCTGGCCTTAGTCACCGGAACGGTGTTTTTCATCGCCTGGAACTGGGCTGAGATGCCGAAGATGACCAAGTTTTTATTGGCTCAGCTGTTCATTATTGCTCTCGCGGTTATTGTCTGGTGGCGCTGGTATGATGCGGTGGCGCGAATGGCATTGTTAGCCGTCGGGCTCAGTTTTGGCGGGCTATTTGCGTTATATGGTCAGGTCTACCAGACCGGGGCCGATAGCTGGGAACTGTTCTTTACCTGGGCTTGTGTACTGTTTCCTTTAGCTTTGCTGGGACGCCAGAATGCGCTGTGGTTCTGTACCTGGGTTATCGCGAACCTGGCCTTTCAGCTTTATTATATCAGCCAGAGCGAACGCTTTTTTGCTGACATAGCGCCATCGTTTTTATCCTGGCTGCCTGCTTCTATCCTCTATGGCTACCTTATTGTCCAGACCTCTCTCCTGCTCATGCGTGAGGCATTCGCTGAATACGCAACCAGGAATTCACCTTCCAGCTGGCTGGCCAGTCGTTGGTGTTCACGCTTCATGGCTGCTTACCTGCTACTGACATTCACTTCGCTGATTACCGAATCTGTCTGGGATGAAAGCGTTTCCAGCCTGGTGCCATTCATGTTCATGGCTGTCGTTCTGGCCGTCGGCTATTACTACTATCGTTATCACCGCCCGGACTTGTGTATGTTAACGTTCGGCGTTATCAGCTTGGTTACTGTTGGCTGTGTATTGATAATACGCTTCGTCTCGTTCTGGGATATTGGCACGCTGTTTATGAGCGGCCTGTTAATGGTGTTTTTACTGATTGCCGGTGGCGCGTTGCTGCTGCACTGGCGGCGGAAAATGCCAGTCCTGGGGACGACTAAGCGGTCTTTAAGCGACGAAGAAACCCTGTTGCAAGAGCTTTATCAGCGCCGGTTATTAACTGATGTGCAGGTGGCCGAAATCACAAAGTTTGACCACTCAGCTCATTTACCTTGGTATCTACGCGGCGCATTGGCGCTTGGGTGCTGGGTTGCCGGGCTGATTTCTCTGTGTCTGCTGGGGCTGTTGCTATACGTTACCGACTTGCTTGATGAGACCGCGGAAATTAGCCTGATAGTGGCATCGTTAATGGTAGCCGTGCCAGCCGGGATGATGTTGCGGACAGGACACACAGGTAAACGCCATATTGGACTGGCATGGGCGATTGCTGCCACCATCGGCTTATGCATTGGTGTCTATTTACTGGCTGAACCCTTCTGGAGCCATGAGGATTTTATTGGCACCCTGTGGTGTCTGCCGGTTATTGCGCTCATGGCAGTGGCTATGCCTGACCGTCTTTATCGTATTCTGGCCGTTGCCGCCCTGGTATTTCTTTTTATCCCGACGTCGACTGCGCTTATCATCACCTTGTTACCCGTCAAGCTGACATGGGTGATCATGGCCTTGCTGGTCGCCGGGATAGTCGTTTTATGGCTATGGGCTTTGACCCGTCCGGAAAAAACTAGCACTGGGACTCATCAGCAACTGATAAGCGCACTTCTCTATGGCATACCTGTCGGACTGGGAATACAGTCTTTTGCCAGTATGCCGTCTGATATCCTCGGTGAAATATTCTGGGGATATTCTTTCAATAACGGTTTCCCCCTGATACTTGGCTCCGGGGTGGCGGTGGGTCTTATCGCGAGTGCTCTGGTTTATGCTCTCGCTTTCAAGGCATCCGCTCGTATCATTTATCTCCCGGCCGCTATTGTCTGCGGCACTATCGCCATTTTCGCCCCGGGTATTGGTCTCGGGTTGATATTTTTATTAGCCGCGCGCTATCTGGGGAGCAAAGGGTTACTGGCCTGCACAGGCTGTTTCCTGATGTGGTATCTCATGAATTGGTATTACTTTCTTGATGTCACCTTGTTGTATAAGTCACTGTTACTTTTCGCAAGTGGAGTACTTCTCTTGTGCCTGGCTTGGGTGGCTAAGCAATTACTCCCCGCTGTAACCGGAGACGTTCATGAAAACTAACCTTGTGCTGAAATGGCTGACGGCAGGCGTTATTCTGATAGCACTCATTATCGTTAACCTCTCTATTTTCCAGAAAGAACAGGTACTGGAAAAAGGAACCCTGGTGATTATGGAGCTGGCTCCGGTTGACCCACGCTCGCTAATGCAGGGTGATTACATGGCGCTGGATTATGCGCTTACTCGCAGTCTCTATCAGCAGTTCGGGCGCGAAGGCCAAACCCGGCCCGAGAGTTCGGGTACCCTTGTTGTTGAACTTGATGAGCAACACCGAGCTATGCAGGCACACTTTGCTCAGGAACCCACGCTGAAACCACAGGAGGTGCTGATGAAATACCGCCTTACTAACAACACATTGCAAATCGGTACGCCAAGTTATTTCTTCCAGGAAGGGCATGCAGAGCGTTTTGAGAATGCGCGTTACGGAGAGTTTCGCGTAAGCCATGATGGCACCGCGCTCTTAACCTATTTACTCGATGCCGAAGGAAAACGTATTCAACCCTGAATACCTGTCGAAACCTTCTTAGTACTCATCTTCTCATTGTATTTAGCGTTCAGCTAATGAATACGACTTGCCTTAAAAGCTTCAGCCAGACGGTCATTATCAGCTGAAAATGTGCTGAAGCTCAAAATTCTGAGCACAGAAAAGCGAGATCTATTGCGGTGGCAGTCAATCAGATCCAAAATGATTGAAACGTTTCAGCGATCTTAAAATCATCTCCAGCAAGTCCGATGAGGATTTTTTTTAAAGCCTGACTGAATCGATTCAACACATAGGAGAGGAGCAACATGTTCCAGCTATCTGCCCAGAATATACATCCCGGTTGTGCCGCCGGTAATAAAGAAGAGGCTATCCGTCTGATTGCCGCTGCACTTGAGCAGGCGGGATATACAGGTGAAGGTTATGTCAACGGCATGTTAGCCCGTGAGCAGCAAACCTCTACCTATCTGGGTAACGGGATTGCTATTCCTCATGGCACTACCGATACCCGTGACCTGGTACTCAAAACCGGTGTGCAGGTCTTTCAGTTTCCTCAAGGCGTGACCTGGGGTGATGGTCAGCAGGCGTATGTCGCTATTGGTATCGCTGCTAGCTCAGATGAACACCTCGGCCTGCTGCGTCAACTGACGCATGTTCTGAGTGATGACAGTATTGCTGAACAGCTGAAATCAGCGACTCAGGCTGAAGAACTACGCGCCTTGCTGATGGGAGAAACGCAGACCGCAGAACTGTTGCTGGATAACAGTATGCTGACGCTGAATGTGGATACCCAGGATTTAGTGACCCTGCAGGCATTGAATGCCGGTCGTCTTAAGCAGGCTAAGGCCGTTGACGCGCACTTTGTCAGCCATGCCGTTTCGACTATGCCGGTTTATCTTGGCGCAGGCGTCTGGCTGAACGACAGTGCTGAAGGCAATCTGGCCAGTGCTATCGCTGTCAGCCGTCCGGCTGCGAGTTTCAGCGTTGAGGATAAGCCAGTTTCACTGCTGGTCACCGTAGCTCAGGTCGATGAAAAGCCGCTTCCGGTACTTAAGCGTCTGGATGCGTTGCTGGCAACGAAGGTCGCAGAGAAACTGTTAACGGCAGATGCCTCCTTATTGCTGATGTTGCTGACCTCTGATGATGTTGAGACAGATTCAGCCTTAAGCGCTGAGTTTGTGATTAAAAATGAACATGGCCTGCATGCCCGTCCGGGGACTGTTTTAGTCAACACTATCAAGCAGTTCAACTGTGATGTGACGGTAATAAACCTTGATGGAACGGGAAAACCCGCGAATGGTCGTAGCCTGATGAAAGTGGTTGCGCTGGGTGTTAAAAAAGGTCACCGCCTGCGCTTTAATGCCCAGGGGGAAGAAGCTGAACAGGCGCTGAACGCTATTGGTGAAGCAATTGCTGCCGGTCTTGGAGAAGGTGCACAATGAGCAGACGTGTTGCAACAATAACGCTAAATCCAGCTTACGATTTAGTCGGTTACTGCGCAGAAATTGAGCGTGGCGAAGTGAATCTGGTGCGCACTACCGGCCTCCATGCGGCGGGTAAAGGTATCAACGTCGCCAAAGTACTTAAAGATTTAGGTATTGATGTCACTGTGGGTGGCTTCCTGGGTAAAGAGAATCAGGAAGGCTTTCAGCACCTGTTCAGCGATCTGGGTATTGCTAACCGTTTCCAGGTTGTTCAGGGCCGTACCCGCATTAACGTCAAACTGACGGAAAAAGACGGTGAAGTGACGGATCTTAACTTCTCTGGTTTTGAAGTGACGGGTGCAGACTGGGATCGCTTTGTCGCTGACTCTCTGACCTGGCTGGGTCAGTTCGATATGGTTTGCGTGAGTGGTAGCCTGCCAGCAGGTGTGTCACCGGACGCTTTCACTGAGTGGATGTTACGTCTGCGTAGCCAGTGTCCGTGCATTATTTTTGATAGTAGCCGCGAAGCGCTGGTAGCCGGTCTGAAAGCTGCGCCTTGGCTGGTGAAGCCGAATCGCCGCGAACTTGAAGTCTGGGCGGGACGTAAATTACCTGAACTTAAAGATGTGATTGAAGCCGCCCACGCTCTGCGCGAGCAAGGTATCGCCCATGTGGTGATTTCACTCGGAGCGGAAGGGGCCCTGTGGGTCAACGCATCGGGTGAGTGGATTGCTAAACCCCCATCTTGTGAAGTCGTTAGCACCGTCGGTGCCGGTGACTCCATGGTTGGCGGACTGATTTATGGTCTTTTGATGCGTGAATCGAGTGAACATACGCTGCGTCTTGCTACCGCTGTAGCAGCCCTGGCTGTGAGTCAAAGTAACGTAGGTATAACTGACAGAACGCAACTGGCCGCGATGATGGCCCGTGTTGAGTTAAAACCCTTTCACTGACAGCAGGAGAAACAGACCATGAAAACGCTGTTAATTATGGCCCATGATATGGGGCAGGCAAGTGCCTATATTGCAAAATTACGTCTGAGCGCTGCGGCTTCTAAAGCAGAGTTTACATTGACCGATTTGCCCTCAGAGGCTGAGTGGGTATTAGTGCTGGGAAGTGCTTTCCCGGCAGATGATGCTTTAAACAATAAAAAAGTCTTACTCGCGGATATTCAGCAGGCTATTGCTGACCCGGACGCTTTACTGAATCAACTGACTACCGAAGCTAAGCCTTTCGTTGCTCCAGTAGTTGCTGTGAAACAAAGCAGTGGTCCAAAACGTATTGTGGCCGTAACCGCTTGCCCGACCGGCGTTGCTCATACCTTTATGGCAGCTGAAGCTATTACTACCGAAGCGAAAAAACGTGGCTGGTGGGTCAAGGTTGAAACCCGTGGTTCAGTCGGTGCCGGAAATGCTATCACTGCAGAAGAAGTTGCTGCTGCTGATTTGGTTATCGTTGCTGCAGATATCGAGGTTGATCTCGAAAAATTTGCCGGCAAACCGATGTACCGTACTTCCACAGGTCTTGCGCTGAAAAAGACCGCTCAGGAACTGGATAAAGCAGTCGTTGAAGCAGAGCCTTACACCGTTAAGGGCAGCTCAAGTACAGCGTCAACCTCAGCTACCGGTAAAAAATCACAGGCTGGCGCTTATCGTCACCTGCTGACCGGTGTTTCATATATGCTGCCGATGGTTGTTGCAGGCGGCTTGTGTATTGCACTCTCATTTGCTTTTGGTATCGAAGCGTTTAAAGAGCAAGGCACGCTGGCCGCTGCACTGATGCAAATTGGTGGCGGATCTGCGTTTGCGCTGATGGTTCCGGTTCTGGCTGGTTTTATTGCCTTCTCGATCGCTGACCGACCTGGCCTGACCCCTGGTTTAGTGGGCGGTATGCTGGCAGTAAGTACTGGCTCTGGCTTTATCGGCGGTATTATTGCCGGTTTCCTTGCCGGTTATGTGGCCAAACTTATCAGCTCAAAACTGAAGTTACCTTCCAGCATGGAAGCCCTGAAACCTATCCTGATTATTCCGCTGCTCTCGTCACTGGTTGTTGGCCTGGCAATGATTTATCTGATAGGAACCCCGGTTTCTAAGATCCTTGAAGGTCTGACTCACTGGCTGCAAACCATGGGTACGGCGAATGCGGTGCTGTTGGGTGCTATCCTCGGTGGCATGATGTGTACCGATATGGGCGGCCCGGTGAACAAAGCCGCTTATGCCTTCGGTGTGGGTCTGCTGAGTACGCAAACTTATGCTCCGATGGCGGCGATTATGGCCGCGGGTATGGTTCCACCGCTGGCTCTGGGTCTGGCGACCTTTATTGCCCGTAAGAAATTTGACAAGGCAGAGCAGGAAGGGGGTAAAGCTGCGGTCGTGTTAGGTATGTGCTTTATTACCGAAGGCGCAATTCCTTTTGCAGCCCGTGACCCGATGCGTGTCTTGCCTTGCTGTATCGTCGGCGGCGCCATCACAGGTGCACTGTCGATGGCTGTCGGTGCAAAACTGATGGCACCACACGGTGGGTTATTCGTACTGTTAATTCCAGGTGCGATTACGCCAGTCGTGGGTTACTTGCTGTCAATTATCGCTGGTACAGTGGTTGCCGGTGTGGCTTATGCCTTCCTGAAGCGTCCTGATTCTGAGTTAGCCGCTAAAACTGCAGCATAATATTGTCTGGCACTATTTGGCCCTCACTGAAGAAGGTGGGGGCCAATATGACGAAAGTTCTAAAGTTTCTCTTTTTTAGCCTGATGGTATTTTTTCCTGATCTCATCCAGAGAGACCGTTGGCTCAGGTATTTCCAGCTTCATATTCTGCAGTGTTTTCTCAACAATGTTGCTGATGGCCAGATTGCGGAACCACTTATGATTGGCGGGAATCACATACCAGGGTGCGTTTTTAGTAGAACACTTCTCAAGCATCGCCTCGTACGCTTTTATATAATCATTCCATAAAGCACGTTCTGTATAATCAGACTCGCTGATCTTCCATTGCCGCAGCGGATCGTTCAAACGCTCTTCAAATCGTTTTAACTGCTCTTCTGGAGAGATGTATAAAAAGAACTTCAGAATGGTCGTATTGTTCGAAGCAATCATATTTTCAAAATCATTAATAAGACCGTAGCGTTTTTCAATGATTTTGTCGGACGCCATTTTATGTACGCGTTGAATCAGGACGTCTTCATAGTGTGAGCGGTTGAAAACGGCGATATGACCGCGAGCGGGTACATGCGGATGAACGCGCCAAAGGAAATCATGGCTGCTCTCTTCTGCCGTCGGCTGCTTGAAACCATGGACGCTGGTTCCTTGCGGGTTCATGGAACTGAGTACATGCCAGCAGGTGCCATCTTTACCCGCAGCATCAATACCCTGCAAGATAATCAGCAGGGAATGCTGCCGATCGGCATAGAGTTTTCTTTGAAGCTGAGTGATATTCGCTGACTGTTCATCAAGCTGTTTTTGTGCGTCTTTTTCTGACTTATAGTTACCGCTATAGTTTGGGTCTACGTCAGAAAGCAGAATTTTTGACCCAGGTTTAACAACCAATTTACTCATCATACCCATGTTATTGCTCCAATAATTATGCGATTGAGTTAGTAAGGTTTCTGCTTTGCTGTAGAGATTTTAAACAGTAGTTTGACTCACTTGTTGTGCTTTTAGCCAGGCAATTTCTTCAGCCCAGATATCCGGGTCAACGGTTTCCAGAATCAACGGAATACCGTCAAAACGTGCATCACGCATAATCCACTGGAAGGGCGTCAGGCCAATATTACCCGAACCCAGACTATGGTGGCGGTCAACCCGGCTGGCGAATTCACTCTTGGCGTCATTGAGATGCATTCCACGTAAATACTTAAAGCCAACGATGCGCTCAAAGTCACCAAAGGTCTGCTCGCAGTCAGCTTCGGTGCGCAAGTCATAGCCGGCGGCAAAAGCATGACAGGTATCGATACAGACCCCAACCCGGGACTTATCCTCCACGCCTTCAATGATCGCTGCCAGGTGTTCAAAACGAAAACCAAGATTGCTGCCTTGCCCGGCGGTATTCTCAATTACCGCGGTCACGCCTTCAGTCTGTTCAAGCGCAATATTGATAGACTCTGCGATACTCTGTAAGCAGTCCTCAACCGGGATTTTTTTCAGATGGCTGCCCGGGTGAAAATTCAGTAAGGTCAGCCCCAGTTGCTGGCAGCGTGACATTTCATCAATAAATGCAACACGTGACTTTTCCAGCGCTTCCTGTTCAGGGTGCCCCAGATTAATCAGATAGCTGTCATGAGGCAGAATTTGTCCGGGCAGATATTGGTAGCGTTCACAGGCTTGTTTAAATTGCGTAATGATCTCTTCGGTCAGGGGAGGGGCATTCCATTGCCGCTGATTTTTGGTAAACAGGGCAAACGCAGTGGCACCTATTTCGTGGGCACGGATGGCGGCATTAAACAGACCCCCAGAGGCACTAACATGTGCTCCAATAAACTTCATCTTCGTTCTCCTGTGTAATCTACTGCTACAAAGCAGCCATCATAACGATTAAGACAGGATTTTCAGCAATCAATTATCTTAAAGCATGCTAAAACCTGACTTAACCTTATTCACGTCGGGTTAGCCAGGCTCCCCAGAACAGGCTGGTAAAAAAGCGAATCGGCTGCTGAAAGCCTGCCTCGGTGAGCAGGGCAATGACGGCGTCTTCCGATTGAGGCGGCTCTGCGCCTTGCAGAATTTTGTTCATCTTGGCTTGGATCTCCTCAGGTCCCGACCCGTTCATCCGCCAGCGATTTGCCCACGCCGCCATCAGCAAGGGTTGTGAAGCGTAAGCGCGATAATTACCCGCAACTATCAAGGGGGAACCCGGTTTAAGACGCATGGCAATCTCTGCCAGTACATCGTGCTTTGCTTTATCGCCGGGCAGGTGATGCAACACCCCAATCATGATTGCTGCATCAAATAACGGGGTTGTATCCAGGTCAGATACCGCCCCAGTAAGGGTTTCCACCCGGTCCGCGATCCCTGCCCGGATGATATTTATGGCGGCAAGATCCAGCATCGGCTGAGATGGATCGACGGCGACGAATGACCAGGATGGCTCAAGTGCCGCCGAGGTGATGATTTCACCTGCTGTTCCTCCTGCACCCACGACCAGCACGCGCGCAGGTTTTCCTTCTCCCAGAGCCGCCGACAGCATGCAGGCGGAAAGTTCATGACAGGCATCATATCCGGCGAGAGCAATCCGGCTTTGCTGTGCATATTCCCCGGCTCGGGCAGCATCGAATTTAGCGGCAGAATTTTGAGGCATAGAATCTCCTGTCTATCGTTTTTGTTATGGGTAATAAAAGTGCTTTACGATAGGATAAGAGATTAATGGTGAGAAAGTTTGATAAAAACATGACTGAAAGTCCGAATGTTTCACTAAGACATGACCGGTTGACGGCCTTCCTGCAAGCCTTTCAACTTCGCACGATGCATTGCGATTCAGCAGACTCTGCGAACCTGCTAATCATCGACATCAATCGCTTGGGTAGCCCAACCCATTTGCTTTATCGTGCCAGGAGATCATTTCAGCTCCCGGCTGGAGCCACGTTATGCGCCGCTGCCAGAGTCGATTTTGGTGGCTGCGATAATCCATTGGTCGGGGCATTACCCGACGAACTGTGCTTTTCAATGACGGAGACGCCGCAATTACAGGGACTGGTTGAGCTGATTGTGGCTGAGAACGAAGTCGCTCGTTGTGGCGGGGATTCAGTCCTGACCCGTCTGTGCGAAGTTGTCGTTGTGTTAGCCATTCGTCGGGCAATAGCGATTGGCACTGTTGATGCCGGGCTCTTGGCAGGGCTTGCACATCCTAAACTTCATATGAGTCTCGTCGCTATGCACGATAAACCCGCGCTGAACTGGAATATTCCCGACTTATCCGCCATTGCGGGCATGTCACGTGCGCAATTTATTGAAGTATTTAAGAAAACTGTCGGACAATCGCCTGGAGCTTATTTAACCAGCTGGCGTTTAGTCTTGGGAAGAACCAAACTTCGGTCCGGGCATAGCGTAAAATCTGTCGCTGCGATGGTTGGTTTTGGAAGCGCCGCTGCATTTTCACGCGCATTTATGCGTAAATTTGGCCACTCTCCTGGCGAGAGTAAATCGCGCGGATCCTGATTTTAAAAAATTTAATAAATAAAAACTAAGGAATAGGAACGATTTTAATATAATCAAAAATATAACCTTCATTATATTCGATAAATCTGAAGTGAACGGTAAGTTTATCTGATGATATGCCTGAACTATAAGGTTATCCTTATTGTTATAATGCTAAACAGGCATCTAAAATATCAGGGTTTTTATATAACTATAAAAAATAAAAGAGTTATGCCGTTGGTAATAATACGTTGTATGAAATTGCTGTTACCATCGTTACAAAAATATTCTTATAAAATCTGATGCCTACATTCAGTCAGGCATTTTTTTGCCGAAAAACAATAAGGTTTAAAATGAGAAACGCTATTAATATTGTGCTATGGGATGAAAATATCTACCTGGTGAAGGCAATTAAAATAATTCTGAAAGAGTATTTTTTTCAAAATGATATATCTGTAACATTTAATGCGATCGAAGATATAAAATATGCTGATTTGGTGGTGACGACTTCGTCATCCAGAGAAAATGACAAAGGAATATGTAATAGAATCATCATGTTTAAAAAAACAGGTAGAGGAGTCTGCTATCAAAAAGAACTAAATTCAGGTGCAGAAATAGAGTTGCTGGAAAACGTTCTGGATACATTATATACAATGCCGCCAGAAGAAATATCATCTGATAAATTAAATAGAAAATCCCTTACCCTGCGTGAGAAACAGACCCTTCAGGCAATAGAAGCGCAGCTATCTATAAAGCAAATAGCTGAATTTTTAGGCTTGAGCAGAAAAACTGTTTGTGCTCATAAATATACAGCTATGCAAAAATTAGGGTTCGAACGTACACATGCCCTTTATCACTGGTTGTTGCAAGGGGGGCTGCTTGCCGAAGAGAGGGAGGGTTTGTCTCCTCCCTGTTCTTCAGGGAGGGAGCGGTTAACCCAGCAGCGAGTGTGTAACCAGGTTTATGGCTGCACCGCCGACTAATAACCAGATAAATAACATCAATGCCAGCAATAAAGGACGCGCTCCTGCTTTTTTTAACGCACTGATATGCGTGGTGAGCCCCAGGGCTGCCATTGCCATGGCTAATAATAAGGTATCGATAAAAATTAATGCCTTAACGATATTTTCTGGTAATAAATTAAAAGAGTTAAAAATGGCGACAACAATAAACAGCAGGGCAAACCAGGGCAGGGTAATCTTACCCGGTTGTTTATTCGTGCCAGTGGATAAGCTTTTGACGCGCATGCTAAGAAAAATCAGAAACGGAGCCAGCATCATCACCCGCAACATTTTAGTGATAACCGCTGCATTTTCAGTTTCCGGGCTAATGGCGTGCCCTGCGGCGACCACTTGCGCCACCTCATGCATGGTTGAACCGGCATAAATGCCAAATGTCTCAGGCGTAAACCACTGCATCACCAGCGGGTAAAGTAGCGGATAAATAAAAATCGCCAGGGTACCGAAAATAACCACCGTCGCGACGGCAACCGTCACTTTACTCGCTTCGGCTTTTACCACAGGCTCAGTCGCAAGGATTGCGGCGGCACCACAGATACTGCTGCCGGCACCAATCAGCCAGCGGGTTTGTCTGTCCAGCCCAAAGAAATATTTACCTGCAAAGCAGGCCAGGGCAAAGGTGCTGCACAAGGTGAGAGCATCAATCAGTAAACCGCTGAAGCCCACTTCAGCAATTTGTGAAAATGTCAGACGAAAGCCGTAGAGAATTATCCCGAGACGGAGCAATGTTTGCTTGGCAAACAGAACCCCATCACCGCAATACGACTCGATTTTAGGGTACAGTGTATTGCCGATTACCATGCCAGCGAGAATCGCAAGGGTCAGCGCCCCAAGGCCCCATTTTGCGATAGCAGGTTCATTCCCGAGCCACAGAGCCACCGCGGCGATTCCGCCGGCCAGAATCAAGCCAGAAAGTAAGCGAGATGATGGAATATGATGAATCTGTATCGTGAGTCTGGACATAACCTTCTCCTTATTTGATAAGAAAAGATTACTCTTGGGTCGCATAAAAATAAAATTGATTATATATTTATAACTTATCTGTATAAGTGGTAAGTGAACACCTTTTCCTGACTGCGAGAAAACTATGCATATCACCCTGCGCCAGCTTGAAGTCTTTGCTGAAGTGCTGAAAAGCGGTTCAACAACGCAAGCCTCACAACGGCTCGCTTTGTCACAATCAGCAGTGAGCGCGGCTCTGTCTGACCTTGAAGGTCAGTTGGGGATCCAGCTATTTGACCGGATAGGCAAAAGATTACTGGTTAACGAACACGGGCGACTGCTTTATCCGCGAGCGCTGGGGTTACTGGAACAAGCCCGAGAGATTGAGCAACTGTTTACGGAAGATAAGGGCGCGATTCGCGTTTATGCCAGCAGTACTATCGGTAACTATATACTGCCGGAAATCATTGCTCGCTATCGTCAGGACTTTCCAGATTTACCTCTGGAGTTGAGTGTCGGTAACAGTCAGGACGTTATCAATGCGGTGTCAGATTTTGGGGTTGATATTGGGCTGATTGAAGGGCCTTGCCGTGCCCCAGATATCGTCAGTGAAGTGTGGCAGGAAGACGAACTCGTCGTTTTCTCTTCCCCGAATAATCCGTTTTTACAGCAAACTGTCACCCTGGATAGCCTCGCAAAACAGCCGTGGATTTTACGCGAACAAGGGTCGGGAACTCGGGAAATTGTTGATTACCTGTTGCTTTCTAACTTACCGCAATGTCGCCTGGGCATGGAACTAGGTAACTCGGAAGCGATAAAACATGCGGTACGCCATGGTATGGGAATCAGCTGCCTGTCCCGCCGGGTGATAGCAGAGCAGCTGGAAAGCGGCTCATTGGTTGAGGTTCCGGTGCCTTTACCACCTCTGATACGGAAGCTGTATTGTATTCATCATCGGCAGAAGCATATTTCTAAATCATTAGCCCGATTCCTGCAATACTGTAAAAGCTGACTGGAAAATTAAGCAGCATGACGCAAAAAACTCCGTTTTTGAGCGATTAAACCTTTTTCTGGTATCCAGAAAATAAGTCTGCTGCTTATAATTCCCAGCTCATCATGAAGCTCTCTTATAACACGGCATTTATCCTAACCAACTCAGCCATTTTTGTTAGAATCAGCCATTATTTTTTGTATGGACAACAATATTCTATGGTTTCTGAGAGTAAAACCGCACAAGCACCTGGCTTACGTCGCGCATTAAAAGCGCGTCATTTAACGATGATAGCCATCGGCGGCTCTATTGGTACCGGGCTCTTTGTCGCATCCGGTGCGACAATTTCCCAGGCAGGCCCAGCAGGCGCGCTACTTTCCTATATCCTGATTGGCGCGATGGTCTATTTCCTGATGACCAGCCTCGGTGAACTGGCAGCATTTATGCCTGTTTCCGGATCTTTTTCTACTTATGGTCAGCTATACGTAGAAGAAGGCTTTGGTTTTGCGCTGGGTTGGAACTACTGGTACAACTGGGCGGTCACCATTGCCGTCGATTTAGTGGCCGCTCAACTGGTGATGAATTACTGGTTCCCGGATACTCCCGGCTGGATATGGAGTGCGTTGTTCCTCGGTATCATCTTTGCCCTGAACTGGATCTCGGTTAAAGGTTTTGGTGAGTCTGAATACTGGTTCTCGCTGATAAAAGTCACCACTATCATTATCTTTATTATTGTTGGCATGATGATGATACTGGGAATTTTTAAAGGTGTTGAGCCCGCGGGGTGGAGCAACTGGACAACCGGTGATGCGCCTTTTGCGGGTGGATTTGCCGCCATGATTGGTGTGGCGATGATAGTCGGCTTCTCGTTCCAGGGAACTGAGCTTATCGGAATCGCTGCCGGTGAGTCAGAAGATCCGCAAAAAAATATTCCGCGTGCGGTGCGTCAGGTCTTCTGGCGAATCTTGCTGTTCTACGTGCTGGCGATTCTGATTATCAGTCTGATCATTCCTTATACCGATCCAAGCCTGTTGCGTAACGATGTTAAAGATATCAGCGTCAGTCCATTTACGCTGGTCTTTGAACATGCCGGATTACTGTCAGCTGCTGCGGTGATGAACGCCGTTATTCTGACAGCTGTGCTCTCAGCGGGTAACTCGGGTATGTATGCATCAACCCGCATGCTCTACACGCTGGCTTGCGATGGTAAAGCGCCGCGCATTTTTTCCAAATTATCAGCCGGCGGTGTACCGCGTAATGCACTTTATGCCACCACAATTATTGCCGCACTATGCTTCCTGACCTCGATGTTTGGCGATCAGTTGGTTTACTTGTGGCTGCTAAATACTTCCGGTATGACAGGGTTTATTGCCTGGCTGGGTATTGCTATCAGTCACTATCGTTTCCGTCGTGGTTATGTGATGCAAGGCAATGATATTAAAGATTTACCTTATCGTTCAGGCTTTTTCCCGTTAGGGCCTATCTTTGCTTTTGTTCTTTGTATGACGATTACGCTTGGGCAGAACTATGAGGCATTCCTCGCCGATAATATCGACTGGGGTGGTGTTGTCGCGACCTATATTGGTTTACCGCTGTTCCTGTCTATCTGGTTTGGCTATAAATTTATCAAAGGAAGCCGTTTCGTGCGCTATAGCGAAATGAGTTTCCCTGACTATCGTCAGCACAAATAAAATGAGAAGGCGCGATGTTAATATCGCGCCTTTTTCTTTCCCTTCCGTTTAACCTCGCCTCATACATTTGATATACCTTTCTTAAACAGCGATATATTTTCCCTGATATTCTGGTAATGCGATCTGTTATCATTCCCAACAAACCGCAAAGCAGAGATTGAATACCGTTTTCTGCTTTATTCACCAGAAGTTATAAGGGTACAGATGTAATGAGTGTTACGACCGACCCACTCGTCACTGATACACGTCCTGACGTTATCATGGGACGCTACCAGCAAGTTTTACGCCACCGTTACTGGATTATGGCCTTGCTGGTTATTGCTATTTTAGCCTCGTTATTACTGGATTTTACCCTGGGCCCTTCGGGCTTGCCGCTTGAAACGCTCTGGCAGACCTTGATTGATCCATCAAGCGCCAACCCTGGGGTCAGAGTTATTGTCTGGGATATTCGTCTGCCTTATGCCTTAATGGCTCTGCTGGTGGGTATGGCCCTTGGCCTGGCAGGGGCGGAGATGCAAACTATCCTTAATAACCCGCTTGCCAGCCCCTTTACTCTCGGTGTTTCTTCTGCCGCTGCGTTTGGTGCGGCACTTGCGATTATTCTGGGCATTGGTATTCCGGGTATTCCTGCACAATGGTTTATTTCCGCCAATGCCTTTATCTTTGCGCTGTTTGCCGCCTTGATGCTTGATGGTATTACGCGCTGGACACGTGTTGCCTCTTCGGGTGTCGTTCTGTTCGGTATTGCCCTGGTGTTTACCTTTAATGCCCTGGTCTCGATGCTGCAATTTATTGCCAGCGAAGATACTTTACAGGGCCTGGTATTCTGGACTATGGGCAGTCTTGCCCGTGCTTCATGGGATAAACTGGGCGTTCTGCTACTGGCTTTTGCTATCGTCATGCCTATTTCGATGCTCAGTTCCTGGAAACTTACGGCTCTGCGGTTAGGTGAAGATCGCGCCGTCAGCTTCGGCATTGATGTCCGTCGTCTGCGTCTGGGAACCTTACTGCGTATCAGTGTGCTTTCTGCTCTCTCTGTTGCTTTTGTCGGGCCGATTGGCTTTATCGGCCTGGTTGCCCCGCACATCGCGCGTATGTTATTTGGTGAAGATCATCGTTTCTATCTGCCGGGCAGCGTACTGGTGGGCGCTTTGGTGCTTTCTCTTGCCTCGGTGGCGTCAAAAAATATTATTCCAGGCGTTATTATTCCCGTTGGTATTGTGACCTCTCTGGTTGGAGTACCGTTCTTCCTGAGTATTATTCTGCGTCATCGGGGGAACGTATAATGCAGGGTCTACAAATTAGTGCCTTTAATGCCGGTTATCCGAAGCGCAAAATTATTGAGAATTTAAGTGTTCCGGTGCTGCCGCGCGGCAAAATTACCGTGCTGCTCGGGCCTAACGGCTGTGGGAAATCAACCTTATTGCGCTCGCTGGCGGGTTTGAATCGCGCTGAAGGTCAGTTATATCTGGATGGCGAAGACTTGATGGCACTCCCTTTCGCAAAAAGAGCGGAGAAGGTGGTCTATCTTCCACAGTCATTGCCTCAAGGGGTGCATCTGCATGTTCTGGAGTCGATTATCGTCGCTCAGCGTGCAGCGGGTGGTCTTCATAATTCAGAAAGTGAGCAGCAGGTTATGCAGTTGCTTAAGCAACTGGGTATTTCTCACCTGGCATTGCATTATCTTGATCAGCTTTCTGGAGGACAGAAACAATTAGTGGGGCTGGCACAGTCGCTGATCCGTCGTCCGTCGCTGTTATTACTTGATGAACCACTCAGTGCCCTGGATTTGAATTATCAGTTCCACGTTATGGACCTGGTGGCACGGGAAACGCGCGAGCGCAATATTGTCACCATTGTCGTGGTGCATGATATTAATATCGCCCTGCGTCACAGTGAGCATGTATTGATGTTACGTGATGGCAAGTTAGTTGCCTGCGGTGAGCCAGAAGAGGTTATCACCCCACAAAGCCTGGCCCAGGTCTATGGTGTCAGGGGGCGTATTGAGCGTTGCTCACAAGGGGTCGCTCAGGTATTGATTGACGGGCTGGTTGAAACACCGCAAGTCTGATGCACCAGCATGACAAATGGGTAAGGGGAGCAATATGCTCCCCTTACTTGTTTCAGTCATTCAGCAAATATTTGGCATGGAAGCGCAAGTGGTCTTCGATAAAGGTCGCAATAAAGTAATAGCTATGGTCGTAATCCTGCTGAGTCCGTAAGGTGAGGGGCCAGGCTTTCTGTTTTGCGATATCAGCAAACTTTTCAGGTTGAAGCTGTGTCGTCAGGAAGGGGTCGCGGCTGCCTTGATCAATCAGAACAGGCAGCGCGTCTTCAGGAGAGGCTTGCTGTAGCAACTGACAGCTATCCCACTTCTGCCAGCTGCTGGTATCGCTTCCGAGATAAGCGGTAAAGGCTTTTTGTCCCCAGGGAACCTCTGAAGGATTAACAATAGGTGCGAAGGCAGAAACTGAACGGAAACGACCCGGGTTTTTCAGCGCCATAATAAGGGCTCCGTGTCCGCCCATTGAGTGACCTGAAATCGACGCGCGATCGCTAATAATAAAATGTTCAGCAAGTAATTCAGGTAACTCATTACGCAGATAGTCATACATCTGGAAATGACTCGCCCAGGGCTCATTGGCGGCAT
Source organism: Klebsiella sp. BIGb0407 (assembly GCF_024807845.1). Classification (GTDB taxonomy): domain Bacteria; phylum Pseudomonadota; class Gammaproteobacteria; order Enterobacterales; family Enterobacteriaceae; genus JGM124. Next base: position 89,279 of record NZ_JANUEQ010000003.1, on the reverse strand, counting down.
TGAGATAAAACCCGGCTCCCTGGCCTAAGTCATAATTATCGTTATTGGCAACCTCTTCACCACGAGGGCTGGTATCCGGCATCACCAGCATAATTCCCAGCTCTGAGGCTATTCTTTGAGCACCGGCTTTGGTGGTAAAGTTTTCGTCATTACATGTCAGACCCGACAGCCAGTACAGTACCGGTGGTGGAGCAGTATCTTTTAAAGGCGGAACAAAAACACTCAACGTCATCGGGCAATTTAAAACCTGAGAGTTATGACGCCAGCGCTGCTGCCATCCCCCAAAGCACAGATGTTCTTCCAGCAACTCCATTGTGCGTCTCCTTATTAAATATTCAACAGTAATGAGTAATTTTCACTTCACCTGAGTGTAACGATACCGCATTATGTCCGCAACATTGCCCGTCATACTTCAACTTGCCTGGGCGTTGCAGATGTTCAGCTAGCCGAATCACATACCGTAAAGCCTGGCGAATCAGACGGGCTGGTCAGTAAGGTTTAGATAGATATTAACGATAGTAATAATTATGTGGGCACTACTGGATTATCAGCACGTGCTGCCGCACAATGAACGGATACTTTGCACCAACGAAAGCAAAGGTCAACCTGCAGGAGAACACAGCATGTCATCACTCTCAAAAGAAGCCTCGCTGGTCCACGAAGCATTGGTTGCGCGTGGTTTAGAAACCCCGCTGCGGCCACCTTTGCGTGAACTGGATAACGCAACACGTAAGCAAGAAATTGCCGGTCACATGAAAGAGATCATGGAGCTGCTAAACCTCGATTTGAGGGATGACAGCCTGATGGATACACCGAAACGTATTGCTAAAATGTACGTTGACGAGATTTTCTCGGGTCTCGATTACGCGAATTTCCCAAAAATCACCGTTATCGAAAATAAAATGAGCGTTGATGAGATGGTTACGGTGCGCGATATCACCCTGACCAGTACCTGCGAACATCATTTTGTGACCATCGATGGGAAAGCAACCGTTGCCTATATCCCTAAAGATACGGTTATTGGCCTGTCAAAAATAAACCGTATCGTGCAATTCTTTGCCCAGCGTCCTCAGGTTCAGGAACGTCTGACGCAGCAAATTCTGATAGCGTTACAGACCCTGCTGGGAACCAATAATGTCGCCGTTTGTATTGATGCCGTCCATTATTGCGTGAAGGCTCGCGGTGTTCGGGATGCAACCAGTGCAACTACCACCACTTCACTGGGTGGGTTGTTTAAGTCCAGTCAGAATACGCGTCAGGAATTTTTACGCGCAGTACGCCATAATTAATCATTGCAGGCAGGAAGTATGGAACGAAATGTTACGCTGGATGTTATTCGCGGCGTTGCCGTTCTTGGGATCCTGCTCCTCAATATTACCGCCTTCGGTTTACCCAAGGCGGCCTATCTTAACCCCGCCTGGTATGGTGCTATAACCCAGTCAGATGCCTGGACTTGGGCACTGCTGGATGTTTTTGCTCAGGTTAAATTTCTAACGCTGTTTGCACTATTATTTGGCGCTGGTCTCCAGATGCTGCTATCACGCGGTGCGCGCTGGATCCAGTCCCGGCTTTTCCTGTTGATGCTACTGGGTTTAGCGCACGGGCTATTACTCTGGGAAGGTGATATCTTGCTGGCATACGGACTGGTCGGTTTGCTTTGCTGGCGTACTATCCGTGATGCCCCCGAAGAGTACTCACTGTTTAATACCGGTGTATTGCTCTATCTGATTGGTGTCGCAGTCCTGGTGATTCTCGGTATCCTGCCAGGGGCAGAGCCGACTAATTTCTGGGTGCCTGATTTGGCACATCAGCAATATGAGCAATTCTGGCGTACCCGGGGTGGGTTTGAGGCTATTGTTAATCGAGCTGATTTACTGACATCTGCCTGGGTGGCTCTGGCTATCCAGTACGGCTGGCAACTTGCCGGAATGATGATGATGGGTGCGGCATTGATGCGTAATGGCTGGCTTAAAGGCGAATTTAGCCTCAGCCATTATCGTCGTATTGGCGGCGGTTTAGTTCTCTTAGGCTTAGCAATTAATATTCCCGCTATTATTACCCAGTGGCAGCTTGGCTGGGCCTGGCGCTGGTGCGCGTTGTTACTACAAGCTCCGCGCGAATTAAGTGCGCCTTTCCAGGCTATCGGTTATGTTGCTCTGATCCTTGGTTTCTGGCCTCAATTATCCCGTTTGCGCGCGATAAACTGGGTAGCTTGTGTAGGACGAATGGCGCTGACTAACTATCTTTTGCAGACGGTTGTCTGTTCCATATTGTTCTATCATTTTGGCTTATTTATGAAACTGGATCGCTTGACTCTGCTGATGTTAATCCCGGTTATATGGAGTGTTAATATTCTGTTCTCTGTATTATGGCTGGGCTATTTCCGTCAGGGGCCGGTTGAATGGTTGTGGCGTCAGCTAACACGACGTGTCAGCGGTGAGCACTGACTAGCAATGTAAGAAAATGATGTGTATCACAGAGGTTAACGAATAGTGTGTAACCGATTCCACCGTTGTGATTCACATCACGTCATTTATCCCTCAATTCACCGCAAAATAGGCACCTGATTAACACCAGGGTGCTGTTATGAAATTAACGTCTTCAACCCCAATAACGATCCGTGATGTCGCGCGTAGCGCAGGCGTCTCTGTCGCTACTGTTTCACGGGTGCTTAATCACAGCTCAGCGGTCAGCCCGCATACACGTGAGACGGTGATGCAGGCGGTCACCGAACTGAATTATCGGCCTAATGCAAACGCTCAGGCACTGGCGACACAGAATAGCGAGACGATTGGTGTCGTGGTGATGGATGTGTCGGATCCCTTCTTTGGTGCATTGGTCAAAGCGGTCGATGTGGTTGCCCAGCAGCACAATAAATATGTACTGATTGGTAACAGTTATCATCAGGAAGCAAAAGAGCGTCATGCGATAGAAGTCTTGTTGAGGCAACGATGTAATGCCTTGATTGTTCACTCTAAAGCGTTAAGTGATACGGAGCTGGTGGGTTTTCTGGACAGTACGCCGGGGATGGTATTGATTAACCGAATCATTCCTGGCTACGCGCATCGCTGCGTCTGCCTCGATAATATTAGTGGCGCATTGATGGCCACCAGAACGCTGCTTCATCAAGGGCATCAGCGCATTGGTTATCTGGCATCCAGTCATGAAATTGAAGACAACAATATGCGACGTATTGGCTGGTTACGTGCTTTGTCAGAGCAAGGTATTGTCGCACCAGATAGCTGGGTTGGCAGCGGGCAACCTGATATGCAAGGGGGTGAGGCGGCGATGGTTGAACTGCTGGGGCGTAATTTACAGCTCAGTGCTATTTTTTCTTACAATGACAGTATGGCTGCCGGAGCACTCACTGCATTGAAAGATAATGGTATTTCTGTTCCTCACCAAGTATCAGTCATTGGTTTTGATGATATTCCGATCGCTCGCTACACCGATCCTCAGTTAACGACTATTCGTTATCCTATCGTATCGATGGCACGCCTGGCGACTGAAATGGCGCTTCTTGGTGCCTCAGGAAACGGCGATGACACGGCGACACATTGCTTTATGCCAACTCTGGTGCGTCGGCACTCAGTTGCTGTAAGGCAAAGTGTGTCCCCGATCTCTATCCCGTCATTGCTTTGATGTAACCGCTTTCAATTTGTGAGTAAATTCACAGTTAATTAACACCTTGATAGCTATGATGCTCAGGCATTATCAGGTGAAACGCGATGAAACGCGATGAAACAGAAGGCAGTGATGGAGCATTAACGTGACTGTCGTGCCATATATAAAACAAAGCCCTACACAATAAAAAAAACGGAGATACCATGAAACTAAAGGTGTTAGCTTTAACTGCTCTGATGTCTTGCACAATGTTCGGTTCTATGGCGCATGCAGCTGATGATCGTATTGGCGTGACTATTTATAAGTACGACGATAACTTCATGTCAGTAGTACGTAAAGCCATCGAGAAATATGGCAAAGACTCACCGCAAGTTCAGTTGCTGATGAATGACTCGCAAAACGATCAGTCTAAACAAAATGATCAGGTAGACATTCTGTTAGCGAAGGGTGTTAAAGCTCTGGCAATTAACCTGGTGGATCCGGCTGCGGCAGGTACAATCATCGATAAAGCGCGTTCACAAAATGTGCCGATCGTATTCTTCAACAAAGAACCTTCGCGCCAGGCACTGGATAGCTACGATAAAGCATACTATGTCGGTACTGACTCTAAAGAGTCCGGTATTATTCAGGGCGATTTAATTGCCAAACACTGGGCAGCAAATCCAAACTGGGATTTGAATAAAGATGGCCAGGTTCAGTTCGTATTATTAAAAGGCGAACCGGGCCACCCTGATGCAGAAGCGCGTACCAGCTATGTGATTAAAGAGCTGAATGAGAAAGGCCTTAAAACAGAGCAATTGCAGATGGATACTGCAATGTGGGATACCGCGATGGCTAAAGATAAAGTTGATGCCTGGTTATCCGGCCCGAATGCTAACAAAATTGAAGTGATTATCGCCAACAACGATGCGATGGCCATGGGTGCTATCGAAGCGCTGAAAGCACACAACAAATCCTCAATTCCGGTGTTTGGTGTTGATGCCTTACCAGAAGCGTTAAGCCTGGTTAAGTCTGGTGCAATGGCGGGTACTGTACTGAATGATGCTAGCGGTCAGGCTAAAGCGACCTTCGACCTGGCTAAAAACCTGGCAGCAGGTAAAGCCGCTAACGAAGGAACTGAATGGGTTATTGAAGATAAAGTTGTTCGTATCCCATACGTTGGCGTTGATAAAGAGAACCTTGCTGAGTTTATTGGTAAATAAGCTACTGTTATCAGTCGGGATGTAGAAATATAAGTCTGTTCACTGACAGGGTATATTGTCAGTGAACAGAAATGACAGTTGAATTCTGCTTCCTGAATAAATAGCTGCTGGCGAGTAACGAGTCAATACAGTGTGTCGGAACTTCATTCGACACCCTCGTTTGATACCCGTATTAATTCTCGTTGTTGAGGTGATATCTTTACTCAGTTAATCAAATTGTAAACAACTAGAATTATTTTGGGTATAGATCTGCTATTTAGCGACACAGGTACAATTATGGTCGACAATAACACGGCTGCGCCGACAGAGTTTTTATTAGAAATGACAAATATTAATAAGTCATTTCCTGGTGTTAAAGCTCTGGATAATGTGAATTTAAAAGTACGTCCCCACTCTATTCATGCATTAATGGGAGAGAATGGTGCAGGGAAGTCAACATTATTAAAATGCCTGTTTGGTATTTACAGTAAAGACTCCGGAAGTATTATTTTTCAGGGGAAGGAAATTAATTTCTCCAGTGCTAAAGAGGCACTTGAGAACGGCGTGTCTATGGTGCATCAGGAATTAAACCTGGTATTGCAGCGTACCGTCATGGATAACATGTGGCTAGGCCGTTATCCGGTTAAAGGTATCTTTGTCGATCAGGCAAAAATGTACCGTGATACGAAAAGTATCTTTGATGAACTCGATATTGATATCGATCCTCGTGCGCGCGTCGGTACGCTATCGGTTTCCGAAATGCAGATGATAGAGATTGCTAAAGCATTCTCTTATAATGCCAAAATTGTCATTATGGATGAGCCTACTTCTTCATTAACTGAAAAAGAAGTTCATCATCTGTTTACTATTATTCGTAAATTAAAAGAGCGCGGCTGCGGTATTGTTTATATCTCCCACAAAATGGAAGAAATCTTCCAGCTCTGTGATGAAATAACCGTGCTGCGTGACGGGCAGTGGATTGCAACTCAGCAGCTGACTGGCCTGAATATGGACCAAATAATCTCGATGATGGTTGGTCGTTCACTTAACCAGCGTTTCCCGAGTAAATCAAACGTCCCGGGCGAAGTTATCCTTTCTGTACGTGACTTAACTTCATTACGTCAGCCATCAATTCGTGATATTTCCTTTGATTTACATAAAGGCGAAATTCTCGGTATTGCCGGGTTAGTCGGTGCTAAGCGTACCGATATTGTTGAAACATTATTTGGTATTCGTGAGAAATCAAAGGGTACGATTACACTCCACGGTAAGAAAATAAATAACCATAGTGCTAATGAAGCGATTAACCATGGTTTTGCCCTGGTGACTGAAGAGCGTCGCTCGACGGGCATTTATGCTTATCTGGATATTGGTTTTAACTCCCTTATTTCAAATATTGGTAAATATAAAAATAAAGTCGGTTTACTCGATAATACGCGCATGAAAAGTGACACCCAGTGGGTCATTGATTCTATGCGAGTAAAAACACCCGGACATCGCACTGCGATAGGATCGCTATCCGGTGGTAATCAGCAAAAGGTTATTATTGGTCGCTGGTTATTAACTCAACCAGAAATTTTAATGCTGGATGAGCCAACCCGCGGTATTGATGTTGGTGCTAAATTTGAAATTTATCAGCTGATTGCTGAACTGGCTAAAAAAGGGAAGGGGATCATTATTATCTCCTCAGAAATGCCCGAGCTATTAGGGATAACGGACCGAATTCTGGTAATGAGTAATGGCCTCGTTGCGGGAATTGTTGACACTAAAACTGCCACGCAGAACGATATTCTTCGTCTCGCATCTGTGCATCTTTGATAATTTAGGGGCGATTAAAATGAGTGCATTAAGTAGAAAAAGTTTTCTAACTTATCTTAAAGAGGGCGGTATCTATGTGGTACTGCTGGTGCTGTTGGCCATCATTATTATTCAGGATCCGACCTTTTTAAGTCTGTTAAACCTGAGTAATATTCTGACTCAGTCATCGGTACGTATTATTATTGCTCTGGGTGTTGCAGGGCTGATTGTTACTCAGGGAACAGACCTTTCTGCCGGGCGCCAGGTCGGCCTTGCCGCGGTGGTGGCTGCAACGTTGTTACAATCAATGGAAAACGTCAATAAAGTCTTCCCTGAAATGCAAACTGTGCCAATTCCAGTGGTTATGCTGATTGTCTGTGCCATTGGCGCGGTGATTGGTCTGGTGAACGGAATCATTATTGCTTATCTGAAAGTGACTCCGTTTATTACGACTCTGGGTACCATGATTATCGTTTACGGTATCAACTCCCTCTATTATGACTTTGTGGGTGCCTCGCCGATTTCTGGATTTGACAGTCAGTTTTCTAACTTTGCTCAAGGTTATATTGCTTTAGGAAATTTCAGACTCTCTTATATTACGTTTTATGCGCTGATCTCAGTGTTATTTGTCTGGGTGCTGTGGACGAAAACCCGTTTTGGAAAGAATATTTTTGCCATCGGGGGTAACCCGGAAGCTGCCAGGGTTTCAGGTGTTAATGTCGGCGTTAACCTGATGTTAATCTACGCCCTGTCTGGAGTCTTTTATGCCTTTGGCGGTATGCTGGAAGCAGGCCGTATCGGGTCTGCGACCAATAACCTCGGGTTTATGTATGAACTGGATGCGATTGCTGCCTGCGTAGTAGGTGGGGTGTCATTCAGCGGTGGGGTAGGTACCGTTATCGGTGTTGTCACCGGGGTTATCATTTTTACCGTGATTAACTACGGTCTGACCTATATCGGCGTTAACCCTTACTGGCAGTACATTATTAAAGGCGCCATTATTATCTTTGCTGTTGCACTCGACTCACTGAAATACGCTCGTAAGAAATAATTCCTTCTTACCGCAGGCAGACTGGTTCTGTCTGCGGTATCTCATATCCCCTCTTCAAATGTCTGTACCCTCAAGTATTAATTTTTCTTTTGCTGCAATTCACGCAACTGTTCAGGACTGACTGCCGGGTAGCCTTGAGCATCATCAGGAACTTCATGAGGTGGGGGAATAGGTACCAGAGGGCCTAAAAAGCGTGGCTCGCGTTTGAAGATATACAAATCAGCCAGGGCGCCAAGACGCGCGCCAAATTCACGTAAGCGCACACTGAGGATATTTTTCGGCGAGGGAACAGCAAAGCATTGGGCCTGTATACCCATATGGCGGGCGATAAACAGTGCACGTTCACAATGGAAGCGTTGAGTGATAATAATAAAGTCATTAGTATCAAATACTTTGCGAGTCCGTACTACAGAGTCGAGGGTGCGAAAACCCGCATAATCCATCACAATATGGGTTGGATTAACCCCCCCGGCGATGAGATCTTTACGCATCGTCCTCGGTTCATTGTAATTCTGCTGGGCGTTATCACCGCTAAGCAATAAATAATCTACTTTACCGCTGTTATAGGCGTTTAAAGCGCCCTGAATACGGTATTGATAATACTGATTAATTCCACCGCCACGGTAATATTTTGCCGTACCGAGAACTACACCTACTTCACGATAAGGAAGATCCTGCACCTCTTCATAAATATAGGGCGCAGTTTTCCAGCTCATCCAGCGGTCCAGACCCAGAGCCGCGAAGAGCAGTAAAACGATGAAGATAAGCAAGCTATAAAACACGCGCTTCAACATGGACTTGCAGACTCACCTTGATCAATACAGAAGGTTAAAGGCTACTTTAGCCAGCAATGAAGCGCAAGAATTGTCCGTACGGTTGCAGCAAAAAACAGAATTGCGGGTAGCTTTTACCCGCAATACGACTAATCAACCAGGGTCTGACTAATATTGGTTACACCAATGGCATTCAGTGTTGTACTCACTGCCGGCCATTGAACCAGGGAGGCATCACGACGTTCAACCAGTACCGCACGTGTAATATCCGTGTATTCATACCCGGATAAAGACAGAATATTCAGCGCTGCTTGCAGTGGAGGCAAAGAAGGGTTGAACGCGGCATTTTCTGCATAACTACCGACAAAGATATTGCCGTCAATAGTTTCTAACGCGATACCGGAAGGAGCCTGACTATAAGGAGCATGGCTACGGTTAGCGGCAACAATCGCCGCCTGAGTCACTTCGTCACCAGCAACAGTCAGATGATGATCCTCGTCGTCAAGCAGCAGGGTTTTAATATCCAGGTCACGCGGACCAAAGGAATGCGGCAAGTAGTCACCCAGCGTAGCGGGTGGTACACCAGGCAGATGAATATGCAGCTGAGTTCCACTGTTTAACTCATTCATAAACTGGCGACAGTGGCCGCAGGGCGTATAGTTAACAGTGATAGATTCAAGCGCTTTTTCACCGCGCATCCAGGCATGGGTGATAGCACTTTGTTCGGCATGTACCGTTTGCTGCATAGTGCTACCGATAAACTCCATATTCCCGCCAAAATAGAGATTACCACTGACGCCACGGGCAACGGCACCGACATAAAACTTCGATATTTCCGGACGCGCACAAGCAGCGGCAAGCGGCAGCAGGGCGAAGGCCAGCTCATTATCATTCAGATTAGTGTGTTGCTTGATATGTGCGACCTCTGCGGCTGTGAACATCGCAGGGAAGTGCTCATCGACCAGCAGTGGCTGTAAAACGGTCTGAAGCGAAGCAGATAATTGAGTGAAAGCGGAATCGAAACGTGAGCGCATTTTTAGCCTCATAGCAAGGATAACGGGGAGCCAGTGTACGGTTCTCTTAAGTGCTAATATGTGATCTAATTCTTATTATTAATGTAATTAATGAAATAATGATGAAAAATACGGGATCAACCGCAAATTTTATCCCCAGAGTGTCAATAAAACGGGAAAAATAAACGGCGCCAGCAGAGAGGTGATAATCCCGCACACTACTAAAGCTAAAGAGCTGAAAGCCCCTTCCTGAAAATCGACTTCGGCACAACGTGCTGTGCCCAGAGCGTGAGAAGCACTCCCCATCGCTAATCCGCGGGAAGCCTTGGCTCTGATCCGCAGAAAATTAAACAGCGAATGGCCAAATACCGCACCAAATACGCCAACCAGGATCACACACATCGCGCTGATGGCCGGAATACCGCCGATACTTCCCCCGACGGCCATCGCAATGGGTGTGGTAACCGATTTAGGCAGAATAGAGGCTGCAATTTCTGGCGATGCGCCGAGTAATAAGGCAACAGAGGTCCCGGTACACATAGCCGTTACGCTGCCGATAAAGCACACGGTGATAATTGATTTCCAGCGAGCACGGATTTGATGGAGCTGCTCATATAAAGGAAAGGCAAGCGCAACCACCGCTGGCTGGAGCAAATCGTTTAAAACTTCGCTGCCTTGAAAGTAATCGTCATAGGACGTATTGGTCAGTATCAGTAAAGGAATGATAACCAGCATGGCTATCAGCAAAGGATTTAGCAGAGGGGATTTGTAGCGAATAGCCAGCTTGCGAGCGGCAAAAAAGACCAGGATGGTAAGGGGCAGTGACCACCAAATATTGTGTATCATTTATTTGCTTCCTCTTCTTCACCGGCAACCACTTTTTTGCCGTGAACCCACTGAGAACTCCAGCCAACGACCACCATAACCACCAGTGTACTTACCAGACAAGAGATAACAATCGGGCCGAACTGCGCTTTCAGTACATCGTAGTATTGCATCACCCCAACCCCAATAGGCACAAACAACAGAGCCATATAGCGGATCAGCAAGTGGCTGCTGGGTTTGACCCATTTTGCTGGCATAATCTGCAAAGCGAGCAGGGTAAACATAATCAGCATACCGATGATGCTGCCAGGAATAGCAATGGGCAGTAGCGATGCGATAAATATGCCAGCATAAAGACAGGCATAAATTAAGATAAAGGATCGCAGGTACTGCCAGAAAATTTTTACTGTGCTGTGCATAAGGTGTTGTCCCCCGAGATACCCATTCATCATACAATTAAAATCACCGATTTTCTATGAGATCTCGCGCTCAATTTACTGTCATTATACTTCACGTTATTCAGGTGTTGTGGTATGCGATACGCTGAATGATAGCGTACATCGGGCATTATCACTTATCTGCACTATTTCTGAGTAGCACTTAAGTTATAGCCAAGTGACGGGATGTCGAGTGAAGAAAGAAGGATGATATTGAGAATGAACGCTGGTGGGGCATTTTATGTCGGGCTTATAGTTACGCTATAAGCCCGACAATGACGAGAGTCAGGCGGGATTAGTTCACAAGAACCGGCATTCCAGAACGATTATTAATGGCTTCATTAACCACATGCGTATCAACATCCGGCTGACCGGTTACATTGACGATAGCGCTGGTCAGCTTAACCGGAACGACAGCTTTTGAATTAAACTGCTCTTCGGTAGTGGAAAGCGGGTTGTGTACTTCAAGATAACGATTGCCGTTCGGTTCGCTTGTCGCTTTAACCGGCTCATCGATAAATTGAACGCGCGTACCAACCGGAACATTCTCGAACAGGAATTTAATGTCATCATTACGCAGACGTACACAGCCATGACTCACACGTAAGCCAATCCCGAAGTTAGCATTAGTCCCGTGGATAGCATAGAGGCGGCCGATATACAGCGCGTAAAGTCCCATCGGGTTATCCGGGCCAGCCGGGAAGACGGCGGGTAACGGGTTACCTGCGGCTTTATACTCAGCATGCATTTTTGCCGTTGGCGTCCAGGTTGGTCCGGCTTTTTTGCGCTCAACTTTCGTGGTCCAGTTTATCGGCGTATCGGTGCCTAACTGACCAATACCGATAGGCAGAACAATCACCGTATTGGTACCTTTCGGGTAATAATAGAGGCGCATTTCAGCACTGTTGATGATAATACCTTCATGAACAGTATCCGGTAAAATCAGCTGATGGGGAATATTCAGCACGGTTCCAGGTTTCGGCAGATAGGGGTCAATACCGGGATTCGCTTCCAGCATATTGGACAGACCCATCTGGTATTGTGCCGCATAGTCTTCCAGTGGAGCGGTGCTCCCTTCAGGAATAGCGATAACCTGGTTTTCACCTATCAGGCGGCTGCCGTCAGCGGGCAGAGTATAAGTCACTGCTAGCGCAGATTTGCAGAAAAATGCGACGACGACTAAAGGCAGTAAAAGCGAACTAAGTTTCATATTCATGATGTGAGCGATGTCTATACCGTGCTGGCCAGTGGAATAAAAATGGGATCAGATTTTCGGGCATTATAAGGGTATTGGTTGCGTTCAGGAAATCAGATCTCGACTAAAGAGCACTTTTTTATCCCTCTTACCCGATGGGGGCGAAGATACGGGCGGATTCATTGCGCAGCTTGTGGCATAATAGAGCAGAATCTACATTTCAGAACTCAGACAACTTAAATTCTTCAGGACATCTCAGTGCTAGTATCCAGCAACGTCACTATGCAATTTGGCAGCAAACCGCTGTTTGAAAATATTTCCGTTAAATTCGGCGGCGGTAATCGCTATGGTTTGATTGGTGCCAATGGCAGCGGTAAATCAACCTTTATGAAAATTCTGGGCGGGGACTTAGATCCTACGCTTGGTAACGTTTCTCTTGATCCTAATGAGCGTATTGGTAAGTTGCGCCAGGATCAGTTCGCCTTCGAAAAATATACCGTACTGGATACGGTAATTATGGGACATGGCGAGCTATGGGAAGTCAAACAAGAGCGTGACCGTATTTATGCGCTGCCAGAAATGAGCGAAGAAGACGGCTATAAAGTTGCTGATCTTGAAGTTATCTACGGTGAGATGGACGGCTATACCGCAGAATCTCGTGCAGGGGAACTATTACTGGGCGTCGGTATTCCGGTAGAACAGCACTACGGTCCTATGAGCGAAGTCGCTCCTGGCTGGAAACTGCGTGTTCTGTTGGCCCAGGCTTTGTTTTCAAACCCGGATATTCTGCTGCTCGATGAACCTACCAACAACCTGGATATTGATACTATCCGTTGGCTGGAGCAGGTGCTTAACGAGCGTGACAGTACCATGATCATTATTTCGCATGACCGTCACTTCCTGAACATGGTCTGTACCCATATGGCCGACTTGGATTACGGTGAACTCCGTGTCTACCCGGGTAACTATGATGAGTATATGACTGCAGCTACCCAGGCTCGTGAACGTCTGTTGTCTGATAACGCCAAGAAAAAAGCACAAATTGCTGACCTGCAATCCTTCGTCAGTCGCTTTAGTGCTAACGCCTCTAAATCTCGTCAGGCGACTTCTCGTGCTCGTCAGATAGACAAAATCAAACTGGATGAAGTCAAAGCATCCAGCCGTCAGAATCCATTTATTCGTTTCGAGCAGGACAAAAAGCTGTTCCGTAACGCGCTGGAAATTGATTCCCTGACCAAAGGTTTTGATAACGGCCCACTGTTCAAAAATGTCAAACTGCTGCTGGAAGTGGGTGAAAAACTGGCCGTGTTAGGAACTAACGGCATCGGTAAATCGACCTTCCTGAAAACACTGGTGGGTGAACTGACGCCAGACAGCGGTACCGTTAAATGGTCTGAAAATGCCAATATCGGTTACTACGCTCAGGACCACGAATACGAATTTGAAAACGATCTCAGCGTATTTGACTGGATGAGTCAGTGGAAACAAGAAGGTGATGACGAACAAGCGGTGCGCGGCATTCTCGGACGTTTGTTGTTTAGCCAGGATGACATTAAAAAACCGGCCAAGGTTCTTTCAGGTGGTGAGAAAGGACGGATGTTGTTCGGTAAGCTGATGATGGAGCGTACCAACATCCTGATTATGGATGAACCGACGAACCACCTCGACATGGAGTCTATTGAATCACTCAATATGGCTCTGGAAATGTTTGAAGGAACGCTTATCTTTGTTTCCCATGACCGTGAATTTGTTAGTTCACTGGCAACGCGTGTTCTGGAAATGACCCCTGAGCGCGTGATTGACTTTACTGGTGGGTACGAAGATTACCTGCGCAGTAAAGGCATTGACGATTAGTCGTGCTTTAAGTGAACCCGGGTGGTCTTAAACCACCCGAAAATGCTGCTAACAGGCTGATACCACCAGAATAACGGGGGTATCGGTTATCTCATCTTTGTTCATCTGTCCTGTCTCGCGCGCGTCCCGCCTCTTTTAGTTATTTCATTATTGTTGATTATTTGTTTACCAGCCTCTCTCGAAGCCGACATATTCTATAATCTCTGTCAACGTTTTTGCATCAAACCCACAATATATTCAATAGAGTAGCAATACAGAATCACTCGCCTCTTTCAGCTGTGCGCGGGTAACTCAAAGAGGCAACCAGGAAAAATGTTGCTAACCTTAGAGCATGAACGCTTGTCAGTGCGGCGACTATGATGCCTGACGACAAGCTGTATACATAATCTGAATACTTCGCTTTTGTTGCGAGGTAATAATGAATCAACCTTTCTTGGCGATATTCGACGGTGGGGAAATCATCTATGAATCTTTCAGCTACAACTTGTCAGCAACTCGGCTTTATTGGCTTGGGTCGTATGGGCGCGGCAATGGTACGTCGTATCACTCAGGCGGGTATTCAATGTGTCGTATTTGACAAAAATCCGGATAGCAAACAGTTAGTGCCAGCCACGACAATCTTTAACACCTCTATTGAAGAAATGATCCGTAACCTGCCTGCACCTCGCCATATCTGGCTGATGTTACCCGCAGCGGTGGTTGATTCGGTAATTGAAACCTTGCTCCCGCTGCTTGAAAAAGGAGATACCTTGATTGATGGAGGTAACTCGCACTTCACCGAAGATATCCGTCGGGCAAAAGGGCTGGCTGATAAAGGGATTCATTATATGGATGTTGGCGTCAGCGGCGGTGTCTGGGGCGAGGAACGCGGTTATTGCCATATGATCGGTGGCCCGAAAGACCGCTATGACTTTCTCGAGCCGGTATTCCGTGCTCTGGCGCCGGGCGTTGACAGCGCTCCTCGTACCCCAGGCAAGAAGGGTACACCTTCTCCGGCAGAACAAGGTTACCTTTATTGCGGTGAAACCGGGGCGGGTCATTTCGTTAAAATGGTTCACAATGGCATCGAATACGGCATGATGGCGGCTTATGCCGAGGGTTTAAGTATTCTTAAGCATGCAAACCAGGGCCAGCAGACCGTTGAAGCTGATGCTGAAACCAGCCCGCTTGAACACCCTGAATATTATAAATATAACTTACCGGTTGCTGATATCAGTGAGGTATGGCGGCGGGGAAGTGTGGTCGGCTCCTGGTTACTCGACTTAATTGCTCAGGAAATGCACCATTCCCCGGATCTTGAAAGCTACGAAGGCCGCGTATCCGACTCGGGAGAAGGGCGCTGGACTTCTACGGCTGCTATTGATTTAGGTGTTCCGGCTCCGGTACTGACCAGCGCACTTTATTCACGTTTTGCCTCACGGGGTAATGATTTATTCGCCGATCGTATTCAGTCTGCAATGCGCCATGCCTTTGGCGGACATCAGGAAAAAACAGCAGACTCAGATGGAAACAAAGGAGCATAACAACATGAGTAATATGTCACTCGTCATTCTGGGCGCCAGCGGTGATTTAACCAAACGACTCTTAATGCCGTCGCTGTTTGAGCTTCATAAACTGGGTTTGATTCCTTCCTTAAATATCATTGGTTATTCAATCGATAAATGGAACCGGGATGATTTTTTAAAGCATCTTCACGATTTTTTAACTGAATCTGACAAAGACTTCGACGAAGCTGAATGGCAGAAATTTAGCCAGCATCTGGATTTTGTCAGTGGCTCATTAGAAGCCAATGAGTTAAAACAGCTAGAGAGTAAGGTGACGGGATCGGCCCTGTTCTATCTGGCGTTGCCTCCTACGCTGTTTGGTCAGGCTGCATTGGCGATTGGTGAAGCGGGATTAGCAAAAGAAGAGTCAGATAACTGGCGTCGGATCCTGATTGAAAAACCTTTTGGTACTAACCTGGCAACGGCTGAAGAGCTGCGCAATCAAGTTCACTCCCATTGGGACGAGTCACAGGTCTACCGTATCGACCACTTCTTAGGTAAAGAAGCCACTCAAAACCTGATGATTTTCCGCTTTGCTAACCGGGTACTGGCTCCCGTCTGGGAAGCAGCACATATCGAACAGGTTCAGATAACCTATGCTGAAACCTTAGGGGTTGAAAATCGCGCAGTGTATTACGACAAATCTGGTGCTATGCGCGATATGCTGCAAAACCACCTGATGCAGTTACTGACACTGACCGCGATTGAACCCTTAGGGCGCTGGGATGGTGAAATTCTGCGTGACCACAAAGTCGAAGTGCTGAAGTCTATTCGTCCGACCGATGATATGAATCCTGCTGACTGGGCCGTTCGTGGTCAGTATTGTGCCGGTGTGGTTGAGGGTAAATCGGTCGCTGATTACTGCAATGAACCCGGTATACCGGTGGAAACCAATACCGAAACCTTTGCTGCGCTGAGACTGGAAATTGATAACTGGCGCTGGAAAGGGGTGCCTTTCTATCTGCGTAGCGGCAAACGTCTGACCAATAACTATGCCGAAATTGCGGTCGAGTTTAAAGCTCCAGCAGGCGCGCTTCCGGGAGATTTGACGGTGGAGAATAACTGGCTGATATTCCGTATGGGTGCCGATATGGGCATGGAAATGCATATGACCGCCAAGTTACCGGGGATGCATGTCAAAACGCATAATATTGCGCTCAGCGCACCTTATGCCCAGCCAGGCCAGCACGAAGTCTCAGCCTACGAGCAGTTACTGATAGATGCGCTTAACGGTGAAAGAGCCCATTTCTTACGTTTTGATGAGGTTGAGTGGGCCTGGCGTGCGATTGAACCGGCTCTGGAAGCTTGGAAAACCGGGATGCCCGATCTCTATAAGGCCGGTACTGAAGGTCCTGATACCCAGCACCGCATTATGCGCCCCGGTCATAAATGGCGCTCACTGGTGCCCCAGGAGAAACCATGAGTGAAAATATTGCCCCGGGAGCTCCGGGAGGAGCAGCAACCTGGACCAGTAGCGCGAAAGATATCGTGGGAACGGGACTCGGTAATGGCCGGGTCTGGTTCAGCGTCGGTTACGGTATCCTCAATGAAGTCTACTGGCCATCTAACAGTACCCCACAGATCAGAGACTTAGGCTTTATTATTGCGGGCGATGATTTTTGGTCAGAAATTAAACGGGTGCATAATTACAGCCTGAGTACCCCAGCGGCTGATTTACTCCTGCCGACAATTGTTCATGAACATGAACGCTATCGTCTGGAACTGGAAATAGTCGCCGACCCGGTTCGTGATGCTTTATTGATTCGTTATCAGCTTGATGGCGAAGGATTGAAGCTGTATCCGTTATTAGCCCCGCATCTGGATGGTGATGGGGATAATAATACGGGCTATGTGACCGATCAGGGATTACTGGCAGAAAAGAATAATCAATGTTTATTTCTGGCGGCAGATCAGGGATTTTCTCGAAGCAGCGTTGGCTATGTCGGCACCTCTGATGGCTGGCAGGATTTTAGTCAGCATCAACGTATGACCTGGGAGTACTCGCAGGCTGGGCCGGGTAATATTGCCATGCTGGGCGAGTTAACCAGTGACAGTGGTACTCTTGCGCTCGCCTTTGCCAGTAACCCGGAAGGGGCGATGACCCTGGCAAAAAGCGCGCTTGTTGCCGGTTTTGCACAGGCGAAAAACCAGTATATTCATCACTGGACTGAATGGCATAAAAATGTGGATTTCCCACAAAAAAAACCGCTGTCAAAGCCCCTGGCTGATGCTATCAAAACCTCTATTTCAGTATTAAAAACCCATGAAGGACGCACCTTTCCGGGAGCGATGGTCGCCAGTCTGAGTACGCCATGGGGAGATGCGCATAAAGATCCCGGTGGCTATCATCTGGTGTGGCCTCGAGACTCGGTTGAAGTCGGGTTTGCTTTACTCGCCTATGGGCTGATTGAAGAAGTTCGCGCTTTACTGGCTTATTTAATTGCTATTCAGCAGCCTGATGGTCACTGGATGCAGAATAATTATACCGACGGACGAGCATACTGGCAGGGGATCCAGCTAGATGAGGTCGCTTTGCCGGTGTTGTTTGCGGCCAAGCTGCATGAAGAGGGGCTGTTAGGTGATATGCATGGTGCTGTCGTGAAGATGGTACAAAAAGCATTAACCTATATAGCGCTTCATGGTCCGTCCAGCCCGCAGGACCGCTGGGAAGAAAATGCCGGTATTAATCCCTTTACCTTATCAGTATGTATTGCCGCTCTGGTCGCAGGTGCCGAGTCGGGATTCGTGGATGACGGTGACAGACATTATGCATTATCCCTGGCGGATGACTGGAATGAGCGTCTTGAATCCTGGGTCTATGTTCATGACAGTGAACTTGACCGGGAGCATCAAATTGCAGGGCACTATATTCGCTTGAACCCGGCCTGGCACTCAGCTCGCTATGGCCATGTTACTCTGCGTAATCGTCATGAAGAAACTATCAAAACCCGCAGTCTTCTGGGGATGGAATATCTTTGCATGGTGAGGTTCGGACTACGTGATGCCATGGATAGCCGTATCTGTGATACCACAAAATTAGTCGATAAATTGCTACGCGTTGATTTGCAGGCGGGCCCTTATTATTACCGTTATAACGAAGACGGTTATGGTGAACACCATGATGGACGGGCTTTTGATGGCAGCGGCATCGGACGATTATGGCCACTGCTCAGTGGTGAGCGCGGGCATTATGCCGTTTCTTCCGGGGAAGATGTTCAACCCTACATTAATGCCATGTTAGCCTCAGCGAGTATGGGGGGGATGTTGCCCGAACAAATCTGGGATCAGGCTGATATTCCGGAGCGCGGCCTGATTAAGGGACGCCCCAGCGGCAGTGCGATGCCGCTTAACTGGGCACATGCTGAATTAGTGAAACTGATTTATGCCGAGGAAAGCGGTAAGCCGATAGAGCGGCTGGATGTTGTATATCAACGCTATGTTGAAAACCCGACCCAGCCTGAGGTGCGACACTGGCGCGATTATTTATCCTGCGATGTTTTGCCTTCAGGTGTTGAGTTACTGATTGAAGCCAGCGAACCCTTTGTCCTGCACTATGGTTTTGATGGCTGGCAATCTCTGCAAGAGAAAAACAGTACTCCTCTGGGACTCGGAATTTATGGTGTCCGACTGAAACCTGAACAGTTAACCGGAAAGACACTACAGTTTTCCCGCCGTTTTGATGCCCATGGCTGGGAAGAGAAAGACTGGGAGCTGCGGATTAATCCAGCGGTCAGTTAAAGGGGGATTTTAAATACGACTTACAGACAGAAAGGATATTATTTCCTCCTGTCTGTAAGTATCCGCATAAATAGTGATTACCGGGCCACAGTGAATAATATAATATATTTATATCCTGCTGTTCTAATAATTCAGATTCCATCCTCTTTAATAATTATGCAATGCCATCTTGATATAATCGTTTTTTATAAGACGAATAATGATAAAGAAATCTATAGTCTGACAGCGGTACTGCTGAAAATATAAATATTTTATTGTTATCATAATAAAAGGATATTAGATGAAGGATTATCTATGGACAGGGCCGTTTAAATATATATTTTTAACGGTGACATTGTTTTTATCCGCATGTTCATCAGTGGAATGTCAACAGGATTCAGTACCACAATCAGAAGTAAGAGAGTCAGACTACATCGATTCTAATAAGGCATATTTTCCACTAGAGAATTATCCACAAGAAATAGATCGCTGGATACCGGCTAGCGCAAATGGTAATGATATATCCCTTATGAGTCAAAATTCCCAGGAAAAGTATTTTTCGCGTTTATTATCAAAATACTATGGCATGGGGGGAAGGGATAAATCCCCCTGGAATTCCAGCTATATCGCTTATATTCTGAAAAATAAACCCGAAAAGAATCGTGATGCCAGCATCAGGCAGTCACTGTCACCAGAAAGTCTTTCCTGGGGGGCTAATTTCAGGCGAAACTCTACGCGCTGGAAGAATGAAATCAAAAGTAACAGCATGGGAGTCATCAGTACAATTTACCAGGCATCATCCCGGGCAATTACCGTTCGGGAAACTCAGGTTAGAGCATTGCCGACAGAGCAGCCTGCTTACCATGATCCCCGGCGCGCGGGTGAAGGCTATCCCTTTGACTATTTGCAAATGTCATCTATTCAGGCTGCCACGCCGGTCTATATACTGGCCGAAAGCCAGGATAAAGCCTGGCGATACGTTATTTCACCCGCGGTCACTGGCTGGGTAAAAAGTGACGATATCGCGACGGTTAGCCCTGCTTTCGTTAATCAGTGGACAAATCTTGCGATGAAAAATGCGGGTACATTTATTCGGCAGCCGGTTTCCGTTCATCAAGGCAAGCAATTCTATTTCCACGCTCGCCCAGGTACGATTTTACCCTTTAAACACCATCTCTCAGGGTATTTTTCTGCCTTAATTCCGGTGCGTAAAGCAGATGGCCGTGCGCTGATTAAATCCATATCTTTGCATCAGGACGTATTCGCGGCTATGCCATGGCCGATGACGCGTACCAATATTGCAACGCTGATGAAATCGATGAGCGGTCTGCCGTATGGGTGGGGAAATACGCTGTTTTATAATGACTGTTCATCAGAGTTGCGTAGCCTGATGATGCCATTTGGTATTCTGCTACCCAGAAATTCAGCAGCTCAAATAAAATCGACTGCGCGAATGGTTGATTTGAGTAAAGAAAGCCTAGAGAACAGAATCGCCTGGCTCGAAAAACACGGTAGAGCCTTTACTACACTGATTTATCTTCCCGGACATATTATGCTGTATATCGGAAATAGTCAGATTAACGGTGAATCCGTGCCAATGACTTATCAGAACTTATGGGCGCTACGCCCGAAAGATAAAGAAAGCCGCAGTATTATCGGATCCTCCGTCTTTTTCCCGCTACTTGCCACTTATCCTGAAAGACCTGAAATGGTTTCTCTGGCAGACAAAAAGGAATTTAAACTCGGTTTTCTTGAAATCGGAGATGATAACGGATAAAGGTTAAAGCAAGCCAGTGCTGTTATTCTAACCCATCAGTGTCCCTGAACGGTGGGTTAGAACTAAAGAATAATTATATTCGTAACATGATATTGTGTAATCAGCTATTCTTACAGACAGACTGATACTGACACAGAGAAATGCAGAATGTTTGACTCAATGGGATATTATGGTTATGTCTTATTAAAATTTATTGTTGGTTTTATTATTGTTATCGCCCATCTGAACTTTTCGGGAAAAACGCAGCTATCACAAATGACGCCTGTCGATTTTATCGGAAACTTTGTTTTAGGTGGCATTATTGGCGGGGTGATATACAACGATGTGATCCCGATGTACCAGTATATTCTGGTGCTTTTAATCGGTGTTTCGCTGATATCGGCTCTTAACTGGGTCAGCAGACATGTGAGCGCCTTTCGTGCAGTGACGATAGGAGAGCCTATTCCTATCATAAAAAATGGCCGCTTCCTGATGGACAATATTCTCAGTAAGCAAAATAAAATAGACATCATCAGTGTTTCATCCCAGTTACATACCCAGGGAGTGCATTCATTTCAGCAGGTACGTTATGCACAAATAGAGCCTGGTGGACAGCTGTCTGTGGTGTGTGAAGGCACCAGAATGCCAGCCGTGATTGTAATGCAAAATGGTAAATCGAGACCCTACGAACTCGACTCTATCGAAAAAGACCAAGCCTGGCTCGACGAGCAGTTAACAGAATTAAAGATTAAACCGGAAGATGTTTTTATTGCTGAATTCTGGGGCGGTAAACTACATTTTATTCTGTTGAATGGTGATATCTATCCAAAGTAATCAGAGCATTTTCCCTTTCATCTGAAAGGGAAAATTACTAATACGACTCAGACATTTTTTCGCTCAATCGTCTGCTCACCCCAGAATAATTGCTCGCTATCCGTTTTAGCAAAGGCAAGAGGCAACACTTCATCGCTGCCTTCTTCCCAGATTTTTTCTGCCAGTACCTCATCATAATCGGCTAACTCAAAGATAGCCTGGGCAATTTCTGGTGATGTATTGCGTAAACTTGCCCATTCCCCAACGTGGTGTAGTTTTTCTTTATCTGTAGACATGGCATCCTCCGTTATTATTATTTAAATATAGAACGTATTTCACACTTTAACAAAACCTGAAAGCAGCGCTATGAAAAGAGTTCGTCTGGCTTAGCGATAAATTTTATTTACAAAAGGTCATTGCACCAGAATGCATCACATCGCACTATAGTCCTTTATTCATCTCTTGTTACTTTTTACGGTTCATTCATGCCTGCGTCATTCTCGCGTTATTTTTCACTGAAACCTCAAGAAGCCCTGCTGATCCTGATTACCATGTTCTGGGGCGGAACCTTTCTTGCCGTACAGTATGCAATGACGTTAAGTGATCCTTTTTTCTTTGTCGGACTTCGCTTTGCAACTGCTGCGTTAGTCGTCGGATTATTTTCAATAAAATCTCTTTCCGGATTAACGTTACTTGAATTTAAAGCCGGAGTACTGATAGGTATCTCTATCGCGATTGGCTATAGCCTGCAGACTTGGGGCTTGCAGACTATCTCCAGCAGTAAGTCAGCCTTTATTACAGCGATGTATGTTCCTGTCGTACCACTTCTGCAATGGATCTGCCTCGGACGCATGCCGGGTCTGATGTCGTGGATTGGGGTCGGGCTGGCGTTTATGGGGCTGATTTTACTGGCAGGGCCGGAAGGCTCTTCTCTGACGCTGGGTACCGGGGAAATCATTACCCTGATAGGAGCAGTGGCAATCGCTGCGGAAATTATTCTTATCAGTGCCTTTGCCAGCCGGGTTGATATTAAACGTGTCACCGTGGTACAGCTTACTACCGCTTCGATTGTCGCTTTTGCCACTATGGTGCCCGCTGGTGAGAGTATTCCGCCCTTCAGTAATCAGCTGATGATTGTGGCCTTAGGGTTGGGGATTTTTAGTGCCATTATTCAGGTGACAATGAACTGGGCTCAGCGTAGCGTCTCTCCGACTCGAGCAACGCTTATCTATACCGGTGAACCTGTCTGGGCGGGTGTATTTGGCCGTATTGCTGGTGAACGGTTACCGATGCTGGCGTTAGTTGGTGCTGCGCTGATTGTTCTCGGGGTTCTGGTCAGTGAACTCAAGCTGAAACGAAAACGCAAAAAAGAGGCACTGACACAAGAAGGTTTATAGAAGAGACCAGAAAACCAGGTATCAGCGATAAATACCTGGTTTCTTATTTATGTTATCCGATAGTCATCAGACTGGCATTACCCCCCGCCGCGGCAGTATTCACACTCACCGATCGTTCCAGATAAAGACGTTCCAGCGAAATAGAGCGCTCGCCGCGTGCAAGCCCCTGAACTGTAACAATCGCACCTTCTCTGGCGGCAACAGTTTCACAAAGCTTGCGTAGCTTGTCTGAATCTCCGTGGTAGATAACCGCATCGAATGGCTGGGCGAGTACCGTATCGCCAGAGGCGAAGGTTATCTGCTGCTGTAGCGGGGCGGGTAATTGAGAATAGAGCGCGCGTTGTATCGCCGATTCTGTCCATAAAGAGCGGCTACCAACACAGATAACAGCGGCAAGTTGCACCAGCAGATCAGGCTCATTATCTGCCAGGCATAATATGCATTCACGTGGTAACAGGCTGTAGCTATTACGCTCGCCGGTGGGGCCGGTCAATAATCTGGTGGTACCGGACTGATTTTGTTTTTCAAACAGCGCACAGGCAGGTTCCAGTTCTGGATATCGGGAGGCAATCCACTCGCTTAAAATCTGCCAGTTAGACTGGAATTGCTCCCTGACAGGAAGCGCTATTGGAGCGGGCAAATTCTCTGATGCAAAGGGGCCATTCTCCGGGCTCTGGGCTAACAAACGGTACAGATAAAGCGGACCGCCAGCCTTTGGCCCGGTGCCTGAAAGACCTTCGCCACCAAAAGGCTGTACGCCGACTACTGCACCCACCATATTACGGTTTACATATAAGTTACCGACTTTCACGCTATTGGTAACCTGAACGATAGTTTCATCGATACGCGTATGCACGCCAAGCGTCAGACCATAGCCAGCGGCATTAATCTGTTGTATCAAGTCGCTGAGTTTATCACGTGAATAACGCACCACATGCAAGACCGGGCCAAAGATTTCTTGCTGGAGCTCATCCAGGCTATTCAGCTCAATCAGCGTGGGTTGTACAAAGGTCCCGTTTTTCCACTCCAGTTCATCGGCTCGGTTTGCATAGGTCGCTTGAAAAACCGGATGTCCCTGGTTTCTCATCGTTTGAATATGTTGCTCGATACCTTGTCTGGCTTCATCATCAATCACCGGACCAATATCGGTGGTAAAACGACCTGGATTACCCATGCGATACTCGCCCATGGCTCCTCGTAGCATCTGTAGCGTCTGCTCTGCAATATCCTCTTGTAAACAGAGTATACGCAGGGCAGAACAGCGCTGACCCGCACTGTCAAATGCCGAAGCCATTACATCGACAACCACTTGTTCAGTGAGTGCAGAGGAGTCGACGATCATTGCGTTCATACCACCGGTTTCGGCGATTAAAGGGATCGGACGCCCCTGAAGATCAAGATGGCCGGCAATATTGCGCTGTAACAGTGTCGCCACAGCAGTAGAGCCGGTAAACATGACGCCGCGAATACGTGTGTCATTAACAAGCATTGCCCCGACAGTTTCACCCAGGCCTGGTAATAGTTGTATTACGCCAGCAGGAACACCCGCTTCCAGTAGCAGACTGACGGCCTGGGCGGCAATCAGCGGAGTCTGTTCTGCAGGTTTTGCCAGCACGCTATTCCCGGCTGCCAGTGCCGCGGCAACTTGCCCGGTAAAAATGGCTAACGGAAAATTCCACGGGCTGATACAGACCACCGGGCCGAGTGGGCGATGAGTATCATTATCGAAATTATGACGAATCTGGCTGGCGTAATAGTGCAGAAAATCCACCGCCTCACGTACTTCAGATATCGCATTACTGAACGATTTTCCGGCCTCACGAACCAGTAGGCCAATCAATTGCTGCATACGATTGGCCATTAAGGTACCGGCTTTATCCAGCACTGCGGCACGTTCTTCCGCTGGGGTGGCAAACCAAATCGACGCTGCACTCACGGCATTATCCAGCGCCTGAGAAACCTCTTCAGGCGTGGTTTCCCGACTGTAACCGACAGTATCGCGATGGTCCGCCGGATTTTTCACCGCCTGACAATTTTCGCTATTCTGTACTTCATTCAGAACAGGTACCGCCAGCCACTTCTGGCTTGCACTATTGAGTAACGCTGAGGAAAGAGACGCCAGGCGATGCTCGTTGGCCAAGTCCAGCCCGCTGGAGTTCTGCCGGGTATCGCCGTATAGCGCCAGCGGAAGCGGGATCTTGCTATGAGGAAGGCCTGTTTTTCCTTCTTTTAAAGCGATAGCCTCAACAGCACTGACGGGGCAGGCAACCAGCTCATCTAATGGCAAGGTGGTATCAGCAATACGGTTAACAAAAGAGGTATTCGCGCCATTCTCCAGTAAACGACGAACCAGATAGGCGAGCAAGGTCTCATGTGTCCCTACCGGGGCATAAATACGGCAGGGGCGATTGAGTTTGCCGTCGGCAACTTTACCGACTACCTGTTCATACAGTGGCTCACCCATGCCGTGCAAACACTGAAACTCATACTGGCCAGGATAGTAATTCTGACCAGCAAGATGATAGATAGCGGCTAAAGTATGGGCGTTATGGGTGGCAAATTGTGGGTAAATAAGATTAGGAACCGCCAGCAATTTTTTGGCGCAGGCAAGATAAGAAATATCGGTATAGACCTTACGGGTATAGACCGGATAACCTTCCAGCCCGTCGATTTGGGCTCGTTTAATCTCGCTGTCCCAGTAAGCTCCTTTAACCAGACGGATCATCAGGCGACGCTGGCTACGGGAAGCTAAATCAACGAGATAATCAATCACAAACGGACAACGCTTCTGATAGGCCTGAATCACAAACCCGATGCCATTCCAGCCGGATAATTCAGGCTCAAAGCAGAGTTTTTCCAGTAAATCGAGCGAAATCTCCAGACGATCGGCTTCTTCCGCATCAATATTAATACCAATATCATACTGACGCGCCAGTAAGGTTAACGACAGTAAGCGTGGATAAAGTTCATCGATAATACGCTGATATTGCGAACGACTATAACGTGGGTGCAGGGCAGAAAGTTTAATTGAGATCCCCGGCCCTTCATAAATTCCACGACCATTAGACGCTTTGCCAATGGCATGAATAGCCTGCTGATAAGCCAGTAAATAGGCTTTGGCGTCGCTGGCTGTCAGAGCCGCTTCCCCCAGCATATCGTAGGAATAGCGGAACCCTTTATCTTCGAGTTTACGGGCATTAGCCAGTGCTTCGGCAATGGTTTCTCCGGTGACAAACTGCTCACCCATCAAACGCATCGCCATATCCACCCCTTTACGCACCAGAGGTTCACCGCTTTTGCTGATAATGCGATTCAGTGAACTGGAAAGGCTGGTTTCGTTATGAGTTGACACTAACCGTCCGGTAAACAACAGGCCCCAGGTGGCAGCATTGACGAATAATGACGGGCTATGCCCGAGATGGGAGTGCCAGTTACCGTTACTAATTTTGTCACGGATTAACGCATCGCGGGTTGCCTTGTCTGGGATACGTAATAAGGCTTCTGCAAGACACATCAGTGCCACACCCTCTTGCGAAGAGAGGGAGAACTCTTGCAATAATCCCTGTATCAGCCCCGCCTTACCAGACAGATTCTTCTGCCCACGTAATTGTTCTGCTAACTGCCTGGCTGTTTTATAGGTTTGTTCTGCTATTGCAGGTGTGAGTCTGGCTTGCTCCAGAATCATCGGTACCGCATCTGTCTCAGGACGTCGCGAGGCCGCTGTAATTGCTGCCCGCGAGACCGATTGCGGGAGTATCTGCTCAGCAAACTCAAGAAAGGGCTGTACAAGATCTTCTGTCGCAGATATCTCTTCGGGACTTTCCTGTGAGTCGTTTTCTTGTCCGGTAATTACCGCCAGATCCTCGTTTCTTTCAAGTTGCTCCAGATAGCTAAAAATAGCCTGTTTAATCAGCCAGTGGGGAGTACGGTCAATACGTGACGCCGCCGCTTTTATGCGATCCCGAGTTGCTTCATCGAGCTTAACGCCCATAGTTGTCGTTGCCACACTCATATCTCCATTGATTATCAGGCAGGTGTTACCGGGCAATATCTATTAAGTTGCAACTTTGTGCAACCTTGTTAAATCACACAACAGATAAAATAAATTACACCTATTCGACCAAGGTCGCTGTTTTGATAAATATCTCATTCAGGGGCTTGTTTTATTTTTGATGGTAATGATAATCAATATCGTTATATGCTTACTGTTCTTTACTCAAGTTGACAGGTATTCACACCAAAGAGGTCAGGAATGTTTGTTCCGTTTCTAATCATGCTACGTGAAGGACTGGAGGCGGCACTGATTGTCAGCCTGATAGCCAGTTATCTTAAGCGTACTCAGCGCGGTCATTTGTTTGTTGCTATGTGGATTGGCGTGGTGACTGCTGCCGTCCTTTGTCTGATTCTGGGACTGGTGATTAATGAGACAACCGGTGAATTCCCACAAAAAGAACAAGAGCTATTTGAAGGTTTAATTGCTGTAGTGGCTGTTTTTATCCTCACCTGGATGGTGTTCTGGATGCGTAAGGTTTCCCGTAATGTTAAAGGGCAACTGGAACGGGCCGTGGACAGTGCCCTCGGCAGGAAAAATAATCACAGCTGGGCGCTGATTCTGATGGTGTTTTTTGCTGTTGCACGCGAAGGACTGGAGTCGGTATTTTTCTTACTGGCAGCGTTCCAGCAAGATGTCGGTATGCTGCCTCCAATAGGGGCAATGCTGGGTCTTGCGACTGCCATTGGTCTTGGATTCCTTATCTATTACGGCGGGGTTCGCCTCAATCTGGCCGCTTTTTTCAAATGGACGAGCCTGTTTATTCTGGTCGTCGCAGCCGGGCTGAGCGCCAGTGCGATTCGAGCTTTTCACGAAGCCGGACTCTGGAATCATTTCCAGGAACGCGCTTTCGATATGAGTGAGACGCTATCGACACATTCATTATTCGGAACCCTGCTTGAAGGTCTTTTTGGTTATCAGGAAGCGCCTACCGTCAGCGAGGTTTCCGTCTACTTTATCTATTTGATCCCGGCCCTGCTGCTGTTCTTTAGTCCGTGGAGTAATAAGGCTTCGACAAAAAACACACAGAAAAACGCAGTGCGTTAATTACCGTCGCGCAGAGAAATCCGCCGCGAACACATCCATTGATTGCGATACAGGAATGAGCCATGAGTCAGTCTTTTCATTTTAGCGCCCGGCGTCTTGCCTTGGCTGTTGCTATTTGCTCCTCATTTGCTGCCCAGGCTGCGGATGTTCCGCAAGTAAAAGTAGTGGTCACTGACAAACAGTGTGAGCCAATGAACCTGACGGTTGATGCCGGAAAAACACAATTTATTATCCAGAATAAGAGCCAGAAAGCTCTTGAGTGGGAAATCCTGAAAGGAGTGATGGTAGTCGAGGAGCGTGAAAATATTGCTCCGGGCTTCACTCAAAAAATGACGGTTAACCTGCAACCTGGTGATTACGATATTACTTGTGGTTTACTGAGCAATCCGAAAGGTAAACTGGTGGTAAAAGGCACCGCAGCCCAGACCGGAGAAGGGTCTAATTTGCTGGCTCTTGCTGGCCCTATTGCTGACTATAAAGCCTATGTCCTGGGCGAAACGGCGGCCCTGGTAAAAGAGACTCAGGCATTTACTGCGGCAGTAAACGCCGGGGATTTAGCCCAGGCAAAAGCGCTTTATGCGCCGACGCGTCAGCATTACGAGCGAATTGAACCTATTGCTGAACTGTTCTCTGATCTTGATGGCAGTATCGATGCGCGTGAAGATGACTTTGAACAAAAAGCCAGTGATCCGCAATTTACCGGTTTCCATCGGCTAGAAAAAGGTCTGTTTGGTGATAATTCTACCGCCGGTCTGGAAAAATTTGCTGACCAGCTGAACACCGACGTACTCGATTTACAGACCCGTATCTCTGAGCTGGCATTCCCTCCGGCGAAAGTTGTTGGCGGAGCCGCGGCGCTGATAGAGGAAGTTGCCGCCAGTAAAATCAGCGGTGAAGAAGAACGTTATAGCCGTACCGATCTTTGGGATTTCCAGGCGAATATCGATGGCGCACAGAAAATTGTTAATCTGCTGCGTCCTCAACTCACCAAGGAAGCCCCAGAGTTGTTAGCCAAAGTGGATGCCAACTTCACTAAAGTGGATAGCATTCTCGCCAAATATCGCACCAAAGATGGGTTTGAGAGTTATGACAAATTAACCGACAGCGATCGTAATGCTCTGAAAGGGCCGATTACTGTACTGGCGGAAGAACTCTCCAAACTCCGTGGTGTCATGGGACTGGATTAAGTGAATGACAGAGCAGGTTAAGCCGGATAATCATCAACCAGCACGGCGGAAATTGCTGAAAACATTAGGCGCACTGGGAGGTGCGCTGGCTGTCGGAGGTGGCTGCCCTATGGCAGCTGCCGCTGCGCCAGCAGCGACAACGGATACTGACAGGCCAGACAATGCGCGTCTTGAAACTGAGCCGTTCTACGGCCTGCACCAGGCGGGTATTCTGACCCCACAACAAGCCTCCATGATGCTGGTGGCTTTTGATGTGCTGGCCAGTGATAAGAAAGGACTGGAGCGGTTATTTCGTCTGTTAACGGCACGTTTTGCCTTCCTGACTCAGGGAGGGCCGGCGCCTGATACACCCAATCCAAGATTACCGCCGCTGGACTCAGGGATCCTTGGGGCGATGATTTATCCGGATGACCTGACAATGACGCTGTCTGTCGGTAGTTCGCTGTTTGATGACCGTTATCAGCTGGCATCGTTTGCCCCTGCTCAATTACAGAAAATGACGCGCTTCCCCAATGATTCTCTGGATGCCAGTTTATGTCATGGGGACATTCTGATACAGATTTGTGCCAATACGGCTGATACGGTTATTCATGCCTTACGAGATATCATTAAACATACCCCTGATTTACTGAGTGTGCGCTGGCGACGCGAAGGGTTTATCTCTCAGCATGCTGCTCGCAGTAAGGGTAAAGAAACCCCGATTAATTTGCTGGGCTTTAAAGACGGCACAGCGAACCCTGACAGCCAGAATAGCGAG
The DNA here is from genome assembly GCF_024807845.1 of Klebsiella sp. BIGb0407. Taxonomy (GTDB): domain Bacteria; phylum Pseudomonadota; class Gammaproteobacteria; order Enterobacterales; family Enterobacteriaceae; genus JGM124. The sequence continues at coordinate 59,260 of NZ_JANUEQ010000003.1, read as the reverse complement.
CTAATGGATGAAGTCGTCTGGGTGACTGCCGGGCAGCATGAACCTTCATGGGCAGTCGGTGGAAGTTATCAGGCGGTGCGTATTATACAGTTCCGGGTGGAATTCTGGGATAGAACGCCATTGCAGGAACAAGAAACAATCTTTGGCCGTGATAAGTACAGCGGCGCGCCGTTAGGGATGAAGCTGGAGCATGATACTCCTGACTATAGCGCCGATCCTGATGGAGACGTTATTGCCCTGGATTCGCATATCCGTCTGGCAAATCCTCGCACACCGGAAACACAATCAAGTTTAATGATGCGCCGAGGTTACAGCTATTCATTAGGGGCAACAAAATCAGGTCAGCTGGATATGGGGCTGTTGTTTGTCTGTTACCAGCATGCACTTAACAGTGGTTTTATTGCTGTCCAGAAACGACTTGATGGCGAGGCGCTGGAAGAGTATATCAAACCCATAGGTGGAGGTTATTTCTTTGCTTTACCGGGAGTTATTGATAACCAGCATTACCTTGGACAGGGATTAATGGAAGCCTGATTTGAGGATGTATAAAAAGAAGTAAGAAAATTTTCGCTGACGACACAAGCTGTTATCTCGCTGTCACATTACTATGGGATAAAACATAAATAGCAACATAATTTGTTAATCTAACGTAAGATTTATGTTGCGATTTATGTGGTTATTGCTGTAAATAATGTAGATAGCGGTGGTTATCAGTAGTGACAACTCATCACTAGGGAGTAGTGTATGGCAGCGTCTTATACGGCACGGTTAAAAAAATACTCCACTCGCACAGACAAGTGCGGACACTACTCTTCTGGTTTCGTTATCTTCACCCTCACTTACCCTCTTACAGCATGCAACAGGCGTCATGTTGGTGCGTTAAGCCGCGTTTCACAGGCGGCCTATGATGCATCCTCCAGTAAGGCAATTCATGGCTTACAAGGAAGCCAAACCTCATCCGTTAGTGACCACTATCGCGCCTGTTCTGACGGCGCGGGAAATGAAACCAACAGTAAGGTGCCATCCATGGGAAGACAGAAAGCTGTTACCAAAGTCCGTCGTGAAGCGAAACGTGTGCTGAGACGAGACTCGCGTAGCCATCGGCAGCGTGAAGAGGAGTCAGTCACGGCGCTAGTACAGATGGGCGGGGTAGAATCTATCGGTATGGCGAGAGATACCCGTGATCATTCGCCTATCGAAGCACGCAACGAAGCTCAGGCGCACTATCTTCGTGCTATTGAAAGTAAACAGCTGATATTTGCCACTGGTGAAGCAGGCTGCGGTAAAACATTTATTAGTGCCGCCAAAGCTGCAGAAGCATTAATCCTCAAAGACGTTGAAAGAATCATTGTGACTCGGCCGGTACTCCAGGCTGATGAGGATCTCGGTTTCTTGCCCGGTGATATTTCTGAGAAGTTCGCCCCTTATTTCCGTCCGGTCTATGACATTCTGGTGCGGCGTTTAGGGAGTTCTTTTATGCAATATTGTTTGCGTCCGGAAATCGGTAAAGTTGAGATAGCGCCTTTTGCCTATATGCGTGGACGAACATTTGAAAATGCTGTGGTGATTCTGGACGAAGCGCAGAATGTCACGGCCGCACAAATGAAAATGTTTCTGACGCGTCTGGGAGAAAATGTCACTGTTATTGTTAACGGCGATATTACTCAGTGTGACTTACCGAGAGGTGTCACTTCCGGCCTGAGTGATGCCATGGCTCGTTTTGAAGAAGATGAAATGGTCGGAGTGATACGTTTTACCAAACAAGATTGTGTGCGCTCGGCTCTGTGCCAGCGTGCATTAAATGCTTACGATTAGTTTCCCGCAATTGAATAAAATAAAGCCCGGGCTGGTTTCAGACCCGGGCTTATTATTGTGTCCGCTATATTCGGCGTATAAAAAAAGAGCCTGAACAACCGTTCAGGCTCTCTTCTTTAATGTGGCGGTGAGAGAGGGGTTCGAACCCTCGATACGTTGCCGTATACACACTTTCCAGGCGTGCTCCTTCAGCCACTCGGACACCTCACCGTATTTTAGTCAGCCCAGCGGGCTAACGGGGCGGTACTATAGGGAGTCAGCTCGTTGCGGTCAAGTGTATTTTATTGTATCCCGCCTGTTCGATTAACGGATAACCAATTAGGGGGCGGTGTTAATGTTACACGGATGGGTAATGCTAAATGCATTGTTCTGAGTGAGCCTTGCAGTGGTTCTGTTGAGCACCAAAAAGATAACTAAAAGAGGGCTGAGGCAATTGCGGATGCAGTGATTTTCAGACAAAAAAAAGCCTGAACATGCTGTTCAGGCTCTCTTCTTAAATATGGCGGTGAGAGAGGGGTTCGAACCCTCGATACGTTGCCGTATACACACTTTCCAGGCGTGCTCCTTCAGCCACTCGGACACCTCACCGTATTACTGGCTCCACATCAGTGGAACCGGCGCTAATTTAGGTGAAAAGGGCCTGTCACGTCAATGTTAATTTTGTATTTAACAGTCTGTTTAATCAAACTTCAGCCACTTTGGTTCTTTAATCAGCATGGGTTGTTGATTTTATAACATTATCAGTATGTCATTTACCGCCATATCCAATATATTGATTATATTCTCAATGACCTTATCGTACCAGGCATGACCAGGTTACTTGAATGATTTGTATCCGCAAACCGACAGGAGCCCCCATGGATATCATTTTTTATCACCCGGCATTAACTGTAGATAATTGGCTGCAGGAGCTTAAACAGGCTATTCCACAGGCGCGTATTCGTCAGTGGACTAAAGGTGATGATGCCCCAGCTGATTATGCTTTAGTCTGGAATCCCCCCGTCGACGTTCTGAGACAGCGAAAGAATCTTAAAGCGGTATTTGTGCTGGGAGCGGGTGTGGATGCCATATTGAGCAAGTTTCAACAGTATCCTGATATGCTGGCACCTGGTGTGCCTTTGTATCGCCTCGAAGATACGGGTATGGCGCAGCAAATGCGGGAATATGCGGTGAGTCAGGTATTACACTGGTTCCGTCGCTTTGATGACTATCAGTTACAGAAAATGGCCGGTAAATGGCAGCCGCTGGATGAGTATCGGCATGAAGACTTTACCATAGGCCTGTTAGGCGCAGGCGTTCTGGGTGGTAAGGTTGCAGAGAGTCTCATCCCATGGGGATTTCCGGTTCGCTGCTGGAGCCGCAGTAAGAAAGAATATCCAGGCGTCAGCAGTTATGCCGGTGATGACCAGCTGTCTGCTTTCCTCAGCGGTACGAGAGTACTGATAAACCTGTTACCTAATACACCGCAAACTACAGGTATCATTAATCAGAAGCTGTTAAATCAGCTGACAGAGGGCGCTTACGTTTTAAATCTGGCGCGAGGAGCACACCTGATGGAGGCTGATTTACTTGCAGCACTCGCTAGCGGCAGGTTGAAAGGGGCGATGCTGGATGTATTTGCCAAAGAGCCGTTGCCAGTGGATAGCCCGCTATGGCAGCACCCGCGGGTTGCAATAACGCCACATATCGCGGCAATGAGCCGCCCTGATGAAGCCGCCGCTTTTATTGCCCGAACGGTAGCACTTATTGAACAGGGAACACCTGCAACAGGTGAAGTATCTGTCGCTCGCGGTTATTAACATTCTGTCGACTCTTTTCAGTCACCTATCTTTAAAAGAGTCCTCTTTTGTCGATTTTGAGGCTAAAGATTAAGCATTAACGAAAATAGCCTGACGGTTATTCAGTCAGGCTACTAATGTACTGGGACTCGACCCCCAACAGGCTGCAGACTAATATTTGTCATGAATAACTGCTATTCTACCTAAAAAGAGAAGGAGAATTGTATGTATCCTGTTGACCTGCATATGCACACTGTTGCCAGCACCCACGCTTATAGTACGTTACACGATTATGTTGTTGTCGCTGCAAGCAAAGGTATCAAATTATTCGCTATCACTGACCATGGCCCGGATATGGCTGATGCCCCTCATTACTGGCATTTTGTTAATATGCGCATCTGGCCACGTGTTATTAATGGCGTCGGTATTTTACGCGGTATCGAGGCTAATATAAAAAATACCGCCGGTGAAATTGATTGTACAGGGCCTATGCTGGAAGCGCTGGACTTAATACTGGCTGGTTTCCATGAACCTGTCTTTCCTCCGAAAGATAAAGCATCACATACTGAAGCGATGATAGCCGCTATGGCGAATGGCGATGTCCATATTATCAGCCACCCGGGTAATCCTAAGTACGAAATTGATATCCCGGCTGTCGCCGCAGCTGCTGCCAGATATAACGTTGCCCTGGAGTTAAATAACTCATCCTTCACCCATTCACGCAAAGGTAGTGGGCCAAACTGCCGTTTGATCGCTGAAGCTGTTCGTGATGCGGGTGGCTGGTTAGCGCTAGGTTCTGACTCACATACTGCTTTCACTCTGGGTGATTTCGACGAATGCCTGAAAATTCTACGTGAAATTGACTTCCCTGAAGATCGTATTCTGAATGTCTCCCCGCAGCGCATGCTTAGTTTCCTTGAAGCCCGCGGTATGAACCCTGTGGTAGAATTTGCGTCACTTTGAAAATATGTCTAATGGATAGCCAGTTATGAATGAGTTTTCAGTTATTTGTCGTATTTTAGGATCGCTATTTTATCGCCAGCCACAAGACCCACTGCTCGGTCCTTTAATGACTCTGATTAAAGAAGGGAAGCTGGCAGCCAGCTGGCCACTGGAGCAGGATGAATTGCTTACTCGCCTGCAGCAGAGTCTGGAACCCGCTATCATTCAGCAGGACTATCAAGCCTTGTTTACAGGTAATGAATGTCGTGTTTCCCCCTATCGTTCATCATGGCAAGCAGAGAGTAACGAGCAGGAGATACGCCAGTTTCTGGGGCAACGCGGTATGCCGCTGGGTGAAACCCCAGCTGATAATTTTGGTTTATTACTGCTCGCCGCTTCCTGGCTTGAGGATCAGTCACAGGAAGATGAATATCAAGCGCAGGTTACGTTATTTGATAGCTATATTTTACCCTGGGCCGGGACTTTTCTGGGCAAAGTAGAGGCTTGCGCAACAAGTGCTTTTTATCGAACTCTGGCAGTGCTGACACGTGAAGCGCTCCAGGCTATGCGAGATGAATTACAGGAGTCAGAGAACGATAATTAGTGATGCGCATCACAAAAATGATGCAATTATAAAGGATTATTGCATAAAATATGTGATTTGATATGCTGAGAGAAGTGACGACTGCTATTATTCTTATCTATGAATACAAAAACACTTCTTTATCTCGCATTAACGACAGGTATCCTGTCTGGCCTTTGGGGCTGGACTGCGGATAGTCTCGGGCTAATCAGTTGGATGGGCTTTCTGGGATGTACAGCGTATTTTGCCTGCCCGCAGGGTGGGTTTAAAGGCTTGTTCATCTCATTATTTACGCTCTGCAGTGGTGTAGTGTGGGCGCTTATAATCATTCATGGTAGCACTCTGGTTCAACACCTTGATATTATCAACTATGTCATTACGGCTGTTGTTGCATTTATGATGTGTCTTCAGGCCCGGCATGTGTTGCTTTCGTTTGTACCTGGTACGTTTATTGGTGCTTGCGCGACTTTTGCCCAGCAGGGTGACTGGCCTGTTGTTATTGCTTCCTTGTTACCTGGATTACTATTTGGATTTGCGATGAAAAATAGTGGTCTGTGGCTTGCAATGCGTGGCGTGAAAAATAAAGATAGAGAATAATCATAAATATTATTTAGTCTCTGTTTAAAGAAAAATTTCAAATAGGTAATATCTGTATAATAAACGTAGCTGTTATACAGATATTATTTTTATTCAATTTAATATCATAAATAAAAAGTTTGATTCGTAAGAAAATAGTTAAAAATCATTTTTTATTTTTTACATAAAAGATTGGTAGTATTACTAACGCCTTAAACTTACAGTATGAAATAAATAGGTGGGTTATCTATTATGCAAATTCTTGAACAGAATCTAATGAAAATATTGTTTTATGATATATAAAAAATAAACTTCAGGTATCATAAAGATATCAATACCATATCAAATTAATAAAAATCAGCTGCAGTGCAACACAATTGAGAGTATATCCAGTGTATATCATAGCTATTGGAAAATATTTTATTGAATGACCAGGTCAAAATATGAAATCACTCTGGCAATCATATTCTTATGAACAGATAGCATATTTTCAATAACACTGTGCTGTATGGTATTGTAGTAATATGTAAAGTTTTTCAAATTACTCATTTTGCATATCAGAAATATATAAAAAAAAGTTATAAGATTCCATGCCAGAAAAAATGGAAAATGATTCTAACCATATAACTTATTGATTAATTATCCATTAATATATTAAAATATCATTAGCTACACATGATTATGCTATAATATTGAGAAGATTCAACATAAGGAATAATGTGAATCTCCAGGGAAGCACACTATCTTGCAGTGTTATGGGTAACAAAATATTGCATCAATAGTGAGTTCATTCATTAAATATCTGACGGACCTGATAATGAATACCAATGAAATGAATGATGGGAATATCTTTTTTCAGAATTTTACATTTAATCGTAAACTGCGTATTTTGCAGCATGCTGAACAAGTAACGCAGTTAAGAAAGAAAGAGGCAGATGTACTGGCGCTACTGTGTGATAACTACCCTAATCCCGTATCACAGGATGATTTTCTGATGAAGGTGTGGGGAGGAGGTTATGTTACTTCACAGAGTATTGCTCAAGTAATAAGGTCTCTTCGACGTAGTCTCGGAGATGATAAAAAGAGTACTATATCAACAATCCCAAAGTTAGGTTACAAGTTAACAATAACACCGATCTATGAAGATGTATTACCTACTAAATTTCAATATGGTGAAGTTGTAAAAATCAGTCATGAGCGTGATGATTTTTCTTACGCCGAACAACAAACACCCATTAATGGTATATCTTCTTCGAGTACTATATCTATTATTCCCTATATACCAGCCAGGAAAAAGTTTTTTTCACCAGTAAAAATTATTTTTTCAAGTGCGATAATTATATTAGCTAGTTTAGTTGGTGTTACCATAAATATAAACAGTACCACGGTTGATAATAGTGATGGTATTAATAAAATAGCTGAGAAAGAAACACCGGTATTAGTTTTACGTCCGAAAAACGTGTTTTCGACCATTGATAATCATCTGGAAAATTGTAATTATTCTGATAATGTTTTTTCAGGACTGGCCAGTAATAATATCGTCAACGATTGCTTTGTAGATTAATTTTACGAGTAAAATTATTAAGCTATAGCGCAAGTTTTTATTTTCTCTTGCGCTACAACTATGTATTTATTTATCCTGCTTCATATTAAAAATATCAGTTGCAGGAAAATTTCTCGCGGATACCAGATTGATATGGGACATTAATTTTGTCAATGGTTGTATTCTGATCAAGGAGAGCTGTGATAAGTTTAGATACATATTTATCACGATAATACGGCGTTTTAGAGTGATACCTGCCTATTCCTTCCCAGGAATAACCATTATTTTGTATCGACTGATTTAAAATCCATGATCCTGAAAATACATTAGCACAGCTATTCTCGCGAAGCTCCTTTTCAGAAATCCCTAGCGACCTTAGTGTATCAAAATGAATGCTATTGATTTGCATAATGCCTATATCCTGAGTCTTATTTTTATTTAAATTGACGACATTTTGCCGGTTGTTTGACTCTTGCCAGATAATAGCTTTAATAATTAATGGGTTTATTTTAAAACACTGCGCTGCTTCATGAATACAGTCAGCAGAACTTGAACTTGCAGCCGATGATAAAAATAAAAGTAATAGACAATGATAGTTTTGTTTAATTTTCATATTTGAAGCCCGGAATAAATCCGGGGAATAAGTTAAATTTAAAACAGGGTTGAGTCGTCATCTTCGTCATATTGACGAGATATATTATCTAGCATGAAATTAGTAAACATATTTAAAGCTAATAGCTGACAAGTTCTGCTATCAAGAAAATCAGTCGTATATTCGATATGATCAGGCTCAGAACGTAATATTGTATTTGAATATAATAATGCTGAATTTAGTTTATGCATCGTCAATGGTGATTCTGGTGAGAGTCCTTTCATTTCTGTTAATAACTGCTCTAGTGTGCCATCAGGTTTATTATCTCTAATATGTTGTAGAACTAGGTCATTAAAACTCATGTTATCTTGGGTCGGCTGGTTATTTGTATGATGTTCGAGTTGATGACGATGTATTGAAGTTGTCATATTGATTCTCTCTCCTATTAGTGCGATTTTATGGTTTTATATCATTTATTCTGACTTGATCTGATTTCTGGCTAAAACTATCTATAAATTCAGGTATAAGTTTATCAATCTCCAGGCTGAGTGGACGAATTGTATTATCTGATTTGGTGATCCATTGCTGGCAAATAGAATCTATTGGAAAACGAATGGAATCCATATCATTTTGTATTGTAATATGGTTATCATCAGTAAAAATATAATTTGAATGGTCTATTCCTTCAGGGAGTTTGACCGTTCCTGGTATAATTATTCGTAGTGGTTTTTCTTGACCAGATTGAACTTGCAAGTTATGAATAATTCTTTCAACAATAACGGTATCATTGAAAGATTCTTTAATTGAAGTCAGCAATTTGTTTCGAAAACTAGAGAGTCTGTTACATTGTCGTTTCTCATAGTCATCGAGAAATTTTACCAGCTGCGAAAAAAAAAGTTCAAAACCAACTGAAAAACCTTCTTTCTGACTATTTTCTCTCAATACTACAGTATGAGACTCATACTCAGCATACATTTCATTACAGCGTGCCAGAGTTCGTTCCAGACTTATAGCCATCCGCTGATAATGATCCCGCTCTTTACTTTTTATAACAGTATACTGTTGATAATTTGATGGTAAATTATCTGCCGGTATTATACGCATAATTAATAGCCATTCTCAGTAAGTTTATATTATCAGGTGTTTTTGCGATGTAAGATTCTGGTAAAAGAATATTATTTGAAAAACAGAGCGATAAACGCTGTCGTAAAGCAACCGGTAAATGCTGTGTTAAGCCGGTTATGAATGCCGCCCCCCATGATGAATAATCTGTAATATGACTTTGCTTGTTTACGCAAACGGAGTGTCTTAACGGTAATGAGATAAATGTTAACAGTTTTGCATCACTGATTAAGAGCATTTTATCTATAAGGAGCCGTTCACGTAAAAGATACCCACCGATCAAATCAACAATAATGGGAATCATTTGCCAGTGATTAAAAAGTAGTATCGAAACTACATCAGTGGGTTTCCACATATCAGGCAGATGTTCAAGTTGATACTGATTAATAATCCAGTGATTGAGTATTACGTCATTAAGTACATTTCTTGAGGAGTGAAGCTCGAGAAGTTTGTCTGAATGTATATACATAACAGGAGAATATAAAATGCTCATCAATTGGCTATCTGCAGCTTTCATAATGAATTAACCTGCTCAATGTTTGTTTCTGATTTAATTTTATTGTCTTGTTTCTCAATATGGTCTTTTTTGTGTAAGAATTTAACCTTTTGGTTGTAAATAAAATAGCTGGAAATAATCACTATTATAAAACCAAAGCTGGAAAGTAATATTATCCAAAAACCGGATATTGACCTGGTAACTTTTAGTGGACTTGCATATTGAATAACTGGTGCGTTAAATAAAACAACGGAAATATTTTCATAGCGAATGTCATCAATGCTATTTTTAATCAGATTTTTAATCTGTGAAATGAAAATATTGTTATCTACTTCTCCACTATAAGAAATTAATATCCCAATGTGGCTAGCGGATTTTTTTCCTGAAATATCGTTTGCATAATACGGATAGCTAATATGAACTCGGGCATTAACAACTTGGTCAATTATGCGTAGTGACTGTTCGAGCCGTTGTTCTTGCAATGACCTGATACGTGCCTGTTCAGCTCCGGGAGATGAAACCAGCGAACTATCGGGAAATGCATGAGCAATTTGAACATCAGCAGCCCAGGGAAGCTGGTACTGGTTGATGATAGAAAGTGCAGCTGTATTTTCAACAGAGTCTACAGTTACAGCATAGCCCGCTTTAAGGTTACCATTTTTATGCGCAGATATGTTGTGTTGTTGTAATACGGATAATACCTGGTTAGCTTGTTCCTGTGTTAAGTTATCTAAAATTTTTTCATCATTGCAGCCTGAAATGAGTATCACGGTTAATACTAGCCCGAAAAAATAAGAAATTTTTTGTAACATCATTGTGATTTTACCAGAGTTTCTATCGTCGCCACGCCTTTTCGAGCCAGAGTACCTACTAGCGCAGTATAGTTAGTAAATTCAGCAAGATAACCTTGTAACCTTATTAAGGTTTGTGGGTCGGAAGAGAAACCCTCTGAGTGACTTAATGAATTTATTATGTCTTTATATTGGCTATTGGTTTCACTTATTTTACTAAAAGCACTAGAGACTAAATTATTAAAATTATTATCATGTACTGAAACCGAACTATTATCGATATCAACAGGTGTATAGGATGTCAGTTTAGTGAGCGAGGATAATGCTTCAATACTTTGACTCATAATAATTCCTTATTAGAAAAGAAAAGGCACGGATTATTCCGTGCCTTAATAGTTAACGGAAGTTCTGGATAATAGCAGCGCAAATATCTTTATAAGCTTTCAATGTACTCGTTTGCGCTTGACGAAATAGAGTGTACTCATTAAGCTTGGCTTGAAATTTTGCGAGTACTGCAGGGTTTGAAGGATCGTTGTATAGATCATCTTGCGCTTTATTAAGTTCCATCATCATATCTTGGGCACCGGTTTCAAACCCGCCTGAGAGGTTAGTCATGAAACCATTAGATGGAGCAGTGCGAGTATTATCAGTCATAAATTAAAAATCCTTATTATTTAGTGGAAAATACCAATGTCTTGGGTTTAAAAATAGGTAACCTTTCGTAGAGTCTACGTATGACTTATTTTGTAGCCAATTTTCATCAAGATTAATGGAGAAAGTAACAATAATGTTTCCCCATTTTTCAGTGAAGTTATTTATAAATTCATACAATGAATTTAGTGTGTGATCGCTTAATGAATCTCGAATAACGAGCGAGTAACCTGTTGAGGTGTTTATCAGTCGGTAATGAATATTAAGTCTATCCAGACCTTGGCGGGCATCCCGAACTAATTGTTCTTTTGTTTTAACAACAAAATCTATGCTTAAAGCATAAGGGATTTTTTTGAGAACTATTTTACTTAAATCAATTTCTTCTTGAGGCGTTAAAGAACGATAAATAGCCAGCACCGGATGTAGAGGGGAATTATAATCAAATTGTAAAACGGGATACCCTATTTTGGACAGATTCTCAATGATATCTATCTTTTTTTTATTCAACAGAATAATCAATAAATTATCTTGATTATTCATTTTATGTATCGCTTCTTTAGCCCATTCCATCTCACGAGATTTGTGTGCAAGAATATAAATATTCTTATTTTCACGTCCCTTGACGACTTCTAACGGGGCAGGTGCACCGGACAGAGCTTCGCTAAGACTGATGATATGTTGGTCTGCTGATATTTTATTGAAGGCAAAAATACTCAGGCACAAAAGTATTGTACCGACCAATAAAATGACCAGAACAGTAGCCAGTCTTTTTTTATTAGCGATTTTTTGTGAATTATCATTCTCATCTGCTGTGATGAATTGTAAAGCATGATAATTCTTGATATCTTCAGACCATTCTTTATCACTTTGCTTAATGGCTAATTTGATATGTTCATGAATAAAGATATCATTTTCTCTTAAGGATGATTTATAGTTATTCCCATTTTCATCATGAATTTCAATATCAAAATAAACCCCCTCATCATCCTGATTACATGCAGACAAATGCAGTGAAATGTTCGGCGAAGCGATGTCACAAGGAATGTAAAGTGTACTCGTTGTATAATATGCAGCATGCTCGCTATCCGATACGAGCTCAGAATTCTTATCCTGCAAGCTTGATGCAGGGTTAATAATAAGGAAATAATCATGTTCAGGTAGTTGTAGCTCGCAACCAAACATGGGTCCGAACAACACCTTTAGTGAATAATTTTTATTTAATTCTTCATTTATCATAGTACAGATTGCTTCTTTTTAGTGTGTTTCATAGATATGGAGCCAAAATATTTCAGGCATAGATATAACGCGACAATAACTAATGGCACCAAAATGTATGTTACAACAGTTTATTGATAGTTAACTATACCGGGTATATGTAAATTATCTGGACGTCTTAGCTGTAAGACTCCTGGTTATTATAATTTGATGATCTTTAACACGTATTGAATAATGAGTCCTAAAAGTAATCCGAACATATAAATATGGCTGAACTATAGTTTTTTTTTATCAAAGATTCAAGAATGTTTAATTGATTTATTTTTGATTTGTTTTTTATATTTTTTATATTTTTTTGAATTTTATCAAAGTGAATTGACGCTGAGTATTTTTCTGTTAGATTTGCTGGAAAACACCTGTTAAACAAAAAGACAACAGTTGTATTAAATTATCATCTATATAAATATTTAAAACTCAGTATTATATATTGATATGTTTGTAGTTTCTTATGATTTTATCATTGGCTGTTCTACATATGATTCTAACATCAGATTGAGGTTCTATGAAAAAAACATTAATGAACTGTTCGGGATACTATCGTTCGGATATGAAAGGGTATGATAGATTATTAGTCCCCATTACGGATGAAATCGTTGATGAGACTCTCCTGATCAATAATGAACTTTTTCTGGCCAGACCGATGAATGAAAAATCGACACTGAGTGTGTCGGGAAACAACATAAATAACGATGAAGTCATTATAAATAACGCTGTTTTATTGGCGTCAAATGATAATTTAAATGTGAAATTCATCAACCAATGGACGGTTGAAAAATTCCCTTTATCGCAGATATCGACACTGTTTTGTTTTCTGGATTATCAGACTAAAAACTGTGAATCAAACATCAGGAGAATAAATAGTGCTCATGATGAAAGCAGGCCTGCTGGTAAAGAAGCAATAGAAAATGAACGTAGTATTGTATTATTACTTGAAAACAACCATGATCGCTTAATGGATGTTCTCATCAGCGGCATTCTGGATCCTCAAAAACAGTTTTTACAAAATATTTTCACATTCATACGTAATATGGAAAGCTATTGGATAGCCTATTTTTTATTATCACAAGTCTTTAGTGATGACAATGATAGTGATGCCTATAAACTCTATAATGCTTGTAAAACCTATGGCGTTTCTGAATCCTATTTCAGAAAATTGTGTCATAACGCATTTACTTGTGGACCAAAAAAACAATTACGAATGTGGCGTGCTGCTTATAGTGCATTGCAGCTTATTGAAAAAGATAAGTCTATCGCAACGATAGCAGGTAATAATGGATATTCATCATCGTCTCATTTTTCGAGTGAGATAAAATCTATCTTTGGTATCACTCCCAGGGAGTTTAAAAAATTGGAAGGTTTGCTCCATGAATAAGCAGTTGAAGAAACGAGAGTATCATAAAGTTATGATGTTCATGTTCGGCCTTTTTATTTGTTTCAACAGCTCTGCTGAATTATTTAGTGGCAGTAAAAGGAACAGTCATTCAGAAATCACATCTCCATCCAGTACAGATGAAGAGAATATATATGTCGCCAGCAATAATAGTGTCCAACAATTATTTTATGTTCTGGGCGGGGTACTCAATAAGCCTGTCATAGTCAGCACTGAAGCCGCAAAAAAAAGAGTATCAGGTAATTTTGATCTCAGTAAACCGAAAGAACTTCTTGCAACCCTTGCAGCACGTACCGGACTTATCTGGTATGACGATGGAAGCTCTATTTATATGTATGACACTAGTGAGATACAAAGTAGTGTCGTGCGTCTGGCCTATGCACCATTCGATAGACTCGTTGTTTTTTTACAGTCATCAGGGCTCTATGACCCTCGATTCCCGCTACGTTCAAATGGCAGGGCTGGCTCATTCTATGTCTCGGGTCCGCCTGTTTATGTTGAGCTTATTACTGCAGCTGCAAAATATATTGATGCAACATATGCCAGACCTGGTACAGGCGAAACGACAATCAGAGTCATTAAATTAAAGAATACCTTTGTTAATGATCGTACCTATACTCAGCGTGATGTACCGGTGACCATACCGGGTGTAGCGACAGTGTTAAATCAGTTGCTTAATAGTTCACGTGATAGTGCAGGAAAGAATGGAAAACTGGCACGGGTTAATATCTCGGTTGATAATGATACACAAACAGCACTGGAAGGGATGTCAAACAGCCAGAATGGCAATTTTCCCCCATTGCCAGTTTTTAATTCGAGACAAAACGGATCATCAGAAGCTATTCCGGGACAATCTGCCACGGACTCTATAAACATTGTAGCGTATTCTGATACTAATAGTCTGTTAGTACAGGGATCTGCACGACAAGTCGGTTTCGTTGAAGATCTTGTTAATGCTATTGATTTGCCTAAGCAACAAATTCAGCTGTCATTATGGATTATTGATATTTCGAAAGATGATGTTAATGAGCTCGGGGTGCGCTGGCAGGGTGCTGCAAAGGTGAATAATACAGGTGTTACATTTAATACCAGTTCACTGACGCCTGAAAATAGTATCCATTTTTTAGCTGACGTAACGGCGCTGGCCAGAAAAGGGAATGCCCAGATAGTTTCACGTCCAGAAATACTAACACAAGAAAATATCCCTGCATTGTTTGATAATAACAGTAGTTTTTATGCGAAATTAGTCGGGGAGCGTAACTCCTCGTTAGAAAAAATCACGTACGGAACAATGATTAGTGTATTACCCCGTTTTGCACAACGTCAGCAAGAAATAGAAATGATATTGAATATTCAGGATGGAGGCGTACCACATAACGTTGATGGTAAAACTGAATATGTTGATAACCTGCCAATGGTTCATAACACTCAAATCAGCACTGAAGCACGTGTACCCGTAGGCTATAGCTTGTTAGTGGGGGGCTATAGTCGTGATCAGGATGAACAACATAACTTCGGTATACCTTTATTAAAAGATATTCCATATTTAGGACGACTATTTGATTACAGCTATGTAAGTAATAAAAAAATGGTCCGTTTATTTCTGATCCAACCACGATTGATGACACATGGTGAAACCTGGCAAGGATATGAGAAGAATGACCCTATTCTGGGAAGAACCGTAGGAGGGGACAATGTGACATTGAAATCAACGGTCTCAATGCTGCGTAATACAATGAAGTAATCATCAGGAGAAACACTATGGTTATCCGCGCTGTCAATCCAGTTGATTTTAATCGTCTCGATTTTCGTCCGGCAATGAATCGTAACGCTGCAAACAATACGGCACATAACACGAATGAAATGAGTGATACAGCAATCATCAATTTTCAGGACGAAATAAACTCAGCTGCTGAAGAAATGGCCGATCTATTCAGTTCATTTGGTCGATTTAGTAAACTCGGACGCAGAAATGATAGTACGGAAAACGATTTTGTGTCTTCAATGCTTGAAGATAAAGCCGACGAAAAACTTGGTATTATCGTTAAAAATATTAGCAAATTACAGAATTTTACTAACTTGTTAAATTTTGCCAGAAGCCTTTTCCCGAATGACAGTGATCTTATGCTTGCATTAAGGGAGCTGCTGTTAAGTCGTCAGCTTTCAGAGCTTCAAAAAAAGAAGATAAAAGAGTCAATATCAGATTTAGAGAAGTTTTGTGACACAAAAAAAATGAACTCAGGTATAAATATTGGCCATATTGCAAAACGTTTTAGTAGTGGTAAAAATGCCAAATCGCTTTCGGCGAAAGAATTACGTAATAGTTATTTACGTTTTATCGAGTTAGATATACCTGCCAGTTTTATATATCAGGACTGGATTGATGAGTTTGGTTGTCATAATCGTACCCGCTTACTATCCTTTACACTCGCAGCATTAGTCGCAGATATGAAAGCAAGCATGCCGGGTATACATTTTGATGAGTTTGGTCCATTGAGTGCAAAACTCTCTGATGCAAGAGTTCTACATACACTGGATATGTCATTGTTCGAAAGTTTTAATGCTCTGCCTTTTTATGAAAAATTACATGATACTGATGGTCCTGTGACAGAAGATAAAATAATTAATCTATTTATGATTGGTTTAATAAATCATAAATCATTGGAAGCCAAACTTTCGGAGTTTAGCTATCAGTATATGTCATCACTTCTTATTAAACAGCGGGCAACAGCGGTGCAGGTTTTGCGTAATGTTTATAATATTACCCCTGAGTTTTTATATGCAGAATCAGACTGTCGTTTTTTTATTCAGGAGTTTATGTCTACGTTGATGCTATCAATGTACGAGAAGGAAATTAATAACATCCACTGGTAAAGGTGATAGTATCATCTTGAAACCGATTTATGATATTGTTTGATTAAAGTTTTAGGTTAATATGTTGCAAAATTTTATATCACAAATAAGAACCAGACCAGAGCTTATTATTCTGGTTATAATGATTATGGTCGTGGTAATGTTAATCATTCCATTACCCACCTTTTTGGTTGATTTTTTAATTGGTCTTAACTTAACGATAGCATTATTAATATTTCTCGGTTCATTTTATATTACGAGAATACTTGACTTCTCAACTTTTCCATCGATATTATTAATAAGTACGATATTCAGATTGGCAATCTCAATCAGTACTAGTCGTTTAGTGCTGGCTGATGCTGATGCTGGGGAAATTATTGCAAGTTTTGGTGAATTTGTTATTGCCGATAATTTAGTTGTTGGTTTTGTTATCTTCTTCATTGTTACTATTGTTCAATTTATAGTTATTACTAAAGGCTCTGAACGTATTGCAGAAGTTGCAGCACGTTTTTCTCTTGATGCAATGCCCGGCAAACAGATGAGTATTGATGCTGATTTACGAGCTGGCGTCATTGATGAAATAGAAGTTAAACGGCGTCGACGTGATTTAGAAGCAGAGAGCCAGCTCTATGGTGCGCTTGATGGGGCAATGAAATTTATCAAAGGTGATGCTATAGCTGGAATCATCATCATTTTTGTCAACTTGCTAGGTGGTATTGCCGTCGGAGTTTTTCAGCATGGTATGAATTTATCTCAGGCAATGTCAGTTTTTACTCTGTTGACAATTGGTGATGCCTTAGTTGCTCAGATACCTGCACTTCTTATTTCGATTAGTGGTGGTCTGATTGTTACGCGAGTTAATAATAATGAAAATAATAACCTCGGTGCAAAAATAATACAGGACTTGTTCTCCAACAAATTTATTCTTGTGATTACCGCAATACTTGCTATCGCGCTAGGGTTGTTACCTGGTTTTCCATTGCCGGTGTTTATTGTGCTTGCAGCACTTTTACTTACTATATTCATCAAGCAAAAAAGAAATGAAAGAAAAGGAAAGCAGTCTAACAGTGATATACAACAAGAGAGCGATTCTGTTGAGATAAAAGCAAAACCTGTAATGATAGATGGTCAATATATACCAGAAACAATACCACTTATAATAACTGCCAGGAAAGGCTATGAAGCTTACTTTGAGAAACATAACTTATCATCATTACTAAGACGAAATTTTTTCGTTGAATATGGCGTCAGATTACCTGATATTGTCATGAACTATGATAATAATGCTGAACATGGAAAATTATCGATAGCAATTAATGAGATACATGTAGCTACATACCATATTATTCCTGGAATGTGCAAAGTATTAATGAGAGGTGATGAACTTCAGATGCTTGAACCTGGCGTGCAAATAATTAATACGCCACAAGGCGATACTTATTGGGTGCCAGATAATCTAAATGATAAAGCTCATCAGTTAGGTTTTTATACCAGAGATGCTATCGATGAATTTTATGCCTGTGCTTCAACATTGTTTGTTCATAATATTTCAGAGTTTTTTGGTATTCAGGAAGCCAAAACACTACTTGATGATCTGGAAAAAAAATATCCAGAGTTACTTAAAGAATGTTATCGAAGTAATACCGTTCAGCGTATAACCGAGGTTTTCCAACGGTTGTTACAGGAGCGTATCTCGATTAGAAATATGCGTCTTATTCTCGAGGCATTAGTGCAATGGGCACCAAAAGAAAAAGATCCTATTATGCTGGTTGAACATGTTCGGGGTGTATTATCGCGATATATCTCTAATCGATTTTCTGCTAAAGGAATAATTAGGACGTTAGTGATGTCCCATGATATAGAAAGTGAAATTCGTGCAGGCATCCGTCAGACATCGAATGGAACATTCATTAATCTTGCACCACCTGAAACAGAAAATATTATCCGGCGGTTGGAGTCTGTATTAAGTGTTAATGGCGTAGATGCAAGAGATATTGTTTTAATGGTATCTATTGATATTAGGCGTTTTGTTAAGAAATTAGTTGAGGGAACTTACCCTGAAATGGAAGTGCTCTCTTTTGGAGAGATTTCTTCAGGAGTGAACGTTGATGTTATTGGCTCGCTTGATAAATAAAATGAGGTTTATATGAAATATGATTTGGTTTCTCTGCTGTCGACAATGTTAAGTAATGTTGGTCTGGATAATGTTATTGATAAAAACTTGAGTAATCATTCAACAATATCTTTGAACATGAAAGATGACATTCCAACTATTCATATAAAAAATGATGATGACCACGTTTGGGTATGGGCAAAAATATGTGACTATAATATTTCAAATTTGTCTTATGCTAGTGCGAACCTCTTTCCTATTATGTTTAATTATAATGAAGAAATTTTTTATTGTGGACAGCCTTGTTTATATCCAGTTGAAGGAAACCTGGAATTACGTACACAGGTGAAAGAAGAGTATTTAGCTTCACCAGAAGTGTTTTTGATATTTCTCGATCATTATCTTACTACTTTACAAGACTATCGTATGGTTCTGGTCTGAAGTGATGGAGTTATAGCATGGCAGAACAATGTTTTGTTCATCTCGCACATCCCCTACGAATCCAGGGGAATGTGATCGAGGCGCATTTGCCTGGAACGAAAATTGGCGAAGTCTGTGAGATTCAGCGTTCTATCCTTGAACCTGAAGTGATAGGTATTGCACAGGTTATCGGTTTCAACAGAGACTATACACTGTTGAGTTTACTTAATGACAATAAAGGTTTCTCAAGAGACAATGTCTTGTTGCCTACAGGACGATCTTTTCGAATCGAAGTCAGTAATGATATGGCTGGGGCAATTATTGATGCTACGGGTCGGATCCGCGGCCGGCTTGACGATGATCGACCTGCAATGATGAAGATTGAAAGTAGTCTGGAAGTGACTGGGTTACCACGTGATTTCACACAGCGCAAGCCGATTACGGATCCTTTAACGACGGGCATCAGATCTATTGATGCTCTGTTAACCTGTGGTCAGGGTCAGCGGATGGGAATATTTGCAGCGGCTGGGTGTGGTAAAACATCATTAATGAGCATGATAGTTGAGCATTCAGAAGCAGATATTTACGTTATTGGTTTAATAGGTGAACGAGGGAGGGAAGTGACAGAGTTTGTTGAAGAATTACGTCAATCCTCCAGGCGTGCGCAAGTGGTACTTATTTATGCAACATCAGACCGTTCTTGTGTTGAACGATGTAATGCCGCACAGATAGCATCAACCATTGCAGAATATTTCAGCGGGCAGGGTAAAAATGTTTTGCTTTTTATCGACTCAATCACTCGTTATGCCAGAGCTTTGCGGGACCTGGCATTAAGTATGGGGGAATTGCCCGCACGTCGAGGTTATCCTGCATCAGTATTTGAAGCATTACCAAAGTTGCTGGAACGCCCCGGGCGGTTTATCAATGGTTCGATCACTGCCTTTTATACAGTATTGATAGAAAATGAAGATGAATCGGATGTCATTGGAGACGAAGTTCGTTCGATTCTGGATGGACATATATACTTGAGTCAGAAGCTTGCATCTCGTGGGCATTTTCCTGCGATTGATATTTTACAAAGTATCAGCCGTGTTTTTCAAAAAGTGACAGACAATAATCATCAAACAGCAGCACTACGCTTCAGAGATTTATTAGTTCGTCAGAAGGATATGCAGCTTTATCTTGATTTAGGTGAATATAAACGTGGTGAAAATCCAGACAACGATTTAGCATTTGATAAAAAAGAATCAATGGAATATTTTCTTAAGCAGGGTATGAACGAAGCTTCGGATATAAACTCTTGCCTGGATAGGCTATATGGATGCATGGCGTAATGGAAGGCAGTTCATCTCTCTGCTACAGCGTAAACAAGATATTCTAAAAGGAAATATTGTTCGAACTGAAAGCAGAATTTTGCTGATAAAAGAAGAAATTAAAAAACATCAACAAGAGCAACACTACATCAATCAACAGATAAAGTTACTCACACCTTCAGGGTTATTGGATCGTGCAGATATTTATAAAGGGATACGGCATCAGGGATCTTTATTAATACATCTGCAGATGATTATTCATAAAGTAACACAGCTTGAAGATGAGCAATATAAACATCAGCAGTCACTTGAAACTTATCGGTCATCGATGCAGTTGCTGGATAAAAGGCACTATAAGTTAACGCAATATTTAGAAAAACAACAGCACGCCTATCATCGTCGTTGCGATAATAATTCTGAAAATGAAATACAAGAGGTGGTCGTTTATGATAGAAAAAAATTCTGAAGTGATGTCAGAACTCACTACCTTCAGTGAAAAAAAATTCGATGATCAGGATTTTTTAACCTTACTTAATAAGAATAAAAATGGTCATGGTGAAGATGTTAGTATCAGAATACTTAGTGTTCTCCCTGAGTTATATCATAAACATATCCACTCTTCTGGGAGATGTACTCTATCTACTACCAGAAATAATCATTCAATAATTCATAATGTTGCTTGCGATGAAATAAGGCAAAGCAGAGCAATAAATGATATTACTTTAAGTGCAGCTCCAACTTTAAGTGAAAGTAATACCAGTCTGCGGGATGGGACATTCTCATCAAATTCACGATTAGGGATACCAGAAGTCATTGTTGCGAATAGATCAGGGGAGTTTATTCTTGAGAATGAGGACGATTTAAAAGAATCAAATAAAGAGACAACGAAAATCTATTCACCTCCAGCTAATTTAAAAACCGATGTGTTGCCACGTCGTCAGGAATTACCAAGACAGGATATGCAGTCTCGCAGACTGCAATCATCAGCAACAGAACATATGTTAAAGGTTCATGTAGATTCAATAACAAAGACAGCTGCAACACAAAGGAAGTCACTTAATATCGATTATCCATTTTTACGTTGGTCTGGAGAGCGCTCAGTTAAAGTCTCTATTCCCGTGGATCTGAGTCCTTCCAGACATTTGACATTACTTCCATCAGACTCCCGTGCAGCGGAAATGTTATCCAGGCAAGTCGGGCAGTTGAGTGGATTCACCACAGAATTATTGCACCCGCAGCAAGATGATGAAGAGGATGAAGAACGACATAATCAATATAAAAGAGAAAAGGAGCAAGAATGAGTCTGCAATCTCAACTACGCTTGATTGATTCAAAGTATATGAATCTTGAGCGTGCGCGTCATGATTATCCGGGCCGTGAAGTCATTGAGACGCAATCTGATATACGTTATTTACAATTACAGTTAGTTGATGAAGATTGTCAACAGACGACAGCATTTTTCAATATTGATCTCTGGCTTAACAATATGAATAGCCACTTACCAGAGATACCCTGGCAGCAGGTTCCGGCAGATTATTTGATACGCTGGCTAAATACGTTGCAATTAAGTTTTTTGGTTGAAAATATAATATGGAATGTTGAGAGTATTAGTCAGCCTGAAAAACCTGTCCCAGCCAGATTATTAGCACTTACGGCAGAGCCTTGTACTATATTATGTCTTAACTGGCCCGGTCATTCTGAAGATGAGAGTAGAACTGGGTTCAACTTTAATCAGATTCCATTAAATTTACGTTATATATTAGGAACAAGCCAGGCTGAGTTGTCTGTACTCTTTAATCTGGTACCTGGCGACTTGGTCGTGATAAAACGGCCGTCGTATTATTTAGCTATCGGCCAATGTTATTTATTTAGTTTTAGTTATCAAGGGAATGATGAGGTTATAGTGGATAAATTTATTTTTGATAATCAGTTATCTGAACGAGCAGAAGAAGGGCACTTACTTGACTGGACCAAAGTACCGGTAGATATAGAGTTTGTTTTAGATAACAACATCCTTACACTGGAAAAACTAAATGATA
This sequence comes from Klebsiella sp. BIGb0407, assembly GCF_024807845.1. GTDB lineage: Bacteria > Pseudomonadota > Gammaproteobacteria > Enterobacterales > Enterobacteriaceae > JGM124. Next base: position 36,968 of record NZ_JANUEQ010000003.1, on the reverse strand, counting down.
TCAATACCGGGAGTATTTTACCTGTTAGTTTTGGTGCCGAGCAAAGAATAAAAATTTATCTGAACAGAAAATTCTTCGCGCTTGGCGAGTTGGTTGCACTTGAAGGCGGTGGTTTGGCAGTAGAAATCAATCAAATTAATTTACATCCGGAAAATGAAATGAGTAATCCTGATGTTGAGTAATGATATTTCATTGATTGTACTTTTATCTTTTTTTACGTTAGCTCCCTTTATTATTGCCGGAGGGACCTGTTTCATTAAATTCTCTATTGTGTTGATCATGGTACGTAATGCCTTGGGCATCCAGCAGGTTCCTTCTACGATAACATTGAATGGCGTGGCATTAATTTTAACTGCATTTGTAATGATGCCGGTATGTCAGAAAATATCGAGCTATATTGATCTGAATAATATCGATTTTAATAATAGCGAATCAGTTACACAACTAATGGATAATGGGCTTGGCAGTTACCGTGAGTATCTTGTTCATTATTCAGATCATGAGCTTATTCGTTTTTTTAATAAAGTACAGCAGCAAGCAACAGATGATCAGGAAATCACTATTGAAGAGCATGAGTTAAGTTCATTGTCTTTAATGACATTGATGCCAGCCTATGCTCTTAGTGAAATACAAAGCGCCTTCAAAATTGCTTTTTATCTTTATGTTCCCTTTGTTGTTATTGATATGGTGATATCCAGTATACTTCTGGCCTTAGGTATGATGATGATGAGCCCCGTAACAATATCTATTCCAATAAAACTTATTTTATTTGTTTCGATGGATGGCTGGAGTTTGCTTACCAAAGGACTGATTTCACAGTATACGGATCTGATGACAACATGAATAATATTCTATTTATAGGTAATTCGGCATTAATTGTTGTATTAAAACTCATTGCAGTTCCTATTGCATTTGCAACAATCGTAGGAATCGTTGTCGGCCTGTTTCAGACAGTCATGCAAATACAGGAACAAACACTACCATTTGGTCTGAAAATGTTGGCTGTTTTCGCTAGCATATTTATGCTAATTGAATGGTTTTCTGCCGAAATGATGAATTTTGCGACTATGGCGATGACAATGGCGTTTCGCTGAGTATGGTGAATTTATGTTATTTGTCATTTATTATCTGAATTTTCAAAGTGGTTTTGTTATTTTTGTTATGGCTTACGCTCGTCTGGCAGTCATATTTTATATGCTGCCAGTATTGGGTGAACGAGTATTATCTGGTCTGGTGGTAAAAAATATTCTGATCTCTCTTACGATTATTGGTCTCTGGCCATGTTTTCAGGAGGTAATTTCTCCTGAACAGGGATGGTTTATTTTATTAGTGCAAGAATTTGTTGTCGGTCTGGTTCTTTCCTTGACATTATGTGTTCCATTCTGGATTGCAATTAGTGTAGGAGAATTACTCGATAATCAGAGAGGTGCAACTATGAGCGATAGTATTGACCCCGTTAATGGTGGGCAAAGTTCAGTTCTTTCAGGGTTTATGAACTTTGCTTTTGGTGCTCTATTTTTTGTCAGTAATGGTGTCCAATTTCTTTTAGAATCGATGATAGAGAGTTATAAAATTTTTCCGCGTGGAAGCGATCTATTAAATTTTCACTGGCAGGAATTAGGCTTATTTCTAATGGTAACGGTAAAAAACAGTCTCGTGATAGCATCGCCAGTCTTAATTGTGATGATGCTCTCTGAGCTCTTGTTGGGTATTTTTGCGCGTTACTGCCCACAGCTAAATCCATTTTCTCTATCACTCACAGTAAAAAGTTTTATTGCATTTATCGTTTTCTTATTATATGGATTTAATTCTTTATTTGATAAAGCATTGCAGATATTTCCATTTATTGCATTAAAAAATTTTCTCTCTTAAACGGACCTCATTCTCATGACAGAGAAAACAGAAAAACCTACGGACAAACGACGCAAGGATTCAGCAAAGAAAGGACAGACTTTCAAAAGTAAAGATCTAACAACTACCATTTCTTTACTATGTAGTATTTATTACATTACACACTTTCTAAGTTTTAAAAGCTTTACGCAGTTGTATTCAATAGTTATGCAATATAATTTACAAATCAGTATTGGTGATTTTTTGCTGGAATTAGCGCGGGTTTTTTTTATTATAGTATTACCTGTTATTATTATTTTTAGTATGACGGCCATTGGCATGACCTTACTGCAGACTCGATTTTCTATTGCAACTGAAGCGATAAAACTGAATTTTAAAGCATTGAATCCTGTGGAAGGTGTAAAAAAAATATTTAATATCCGTACAATAAAAGAATTAATCAAATCAGTGCTCTATTTAATAGTGTTCATCGTAACTGGCTATGTTTTAATTCAGAATGATCTCAAGCAAGCTTTGGGTTTGGTATATGGTGATTTGAATAGCTTGATTACTCAATGGTTAATCCTGGGATTTAATACAGTTATCACATTTATCATTTGTTCACTCGTTGTGTTAGTTGCTGATTTCATGGCAGAGTATTTTTTGCACTTTAAAGACCTCAAGATGGATAAGCATGAGGTTAAGCGCGAACGAAAAGACAATGACGGCAATCCGGAAATCAAAGGTGCGCGTAAACGTATCCACCAAGAAATTCTTTCAGGTGAAGAGATGTCTGCTATCAGAAACTCTGAGGTTGTTATGGCGAATCCGACGCACATAGCAATTGCTATTTATTTCAATCCTGAAGTTGCCTCGCTACCTTTTATTGCTCTTCGTTCCACAAATCAGAAGGCAAGAGCGGCAATAGCCTATGCTGAGAAAATAGGTATCCCGGTTGTTCGGGATATTCAGCTGACGCGTATGATTTATAAAACTTATCGTCAATATAGTTTTATTTCTCTTAATGATGAGGCGCTTATGAAAATAATGAATATTCTTATCTGGTTAAAGCAGGTGGAAATTGAGGGTATGGAACCCATAGTGTTAGATGGGGGCGAGAAAGAGCCGACCATAATATCTGATGATAACAGTATTCATCATAAAACGATAAACGATAAATATAGTTAGGTTAGTACGTTTTTTTTGTATTAATTATTGTAACCAGTCAGTATGATTTTTATGTTCTTCACTGTCTGCATTCAAGTTAAGCAAGTCTTTTAGTATTTCAAATAAATAAATAATGTATGAGGTAAGAATGGATAATCAATATGTGCACGATGCTTCAGATATCGATGAAGAACACATTAATGATGAGAATGATGTTATGCAATATTCTGATAATTTACTTGAAGCTATCCAGAATGGTGCAACCCTGAAGGATGTAAACGGTGTATCAAACGACACTATGAATGATGTTTATAAACTAGCTTACGATTTCTATCATCATGGTAAACTTAATGACGCTGAGTCGCTTTTCAGGTTTCTCTGTATTTATGATTTTTATAATCCCGAATATGCAATGGGGTTAGCCGCAGTATATCAACTTAAGAAAGATTATCAGAAAGCCATAGATTTTTATGCATTAGCTTACTCTCTTTCAAAAGATGATTATCGTCCGATGTTTTATGCCGGACAATGTAATTTAATGCAGCGTCGTGCTGTTCAGGCTCGCAAGTGTTTTGAAATTGTCGCCAGCAGATGTAGCGATGAGGCATTGAATCAACGAGCCAGTACTTATCTTTTAGCACTTAATGAAATAAATAGTGAAGAGGTAGATATTGGGTCAACAGAGGAAACCAAAGAGGATATATGAATGAGTATTCGTACTGATAACTTTGATTATATTGATAACAGTCAAGCTTTACTTGATATTAATCAGCAACAGTTAAAGAGGCAAAGCGAACAGGCAAAACGCTTCGTTAACTCAGCGATAAAGGATCATCCCCAGTTAGATAATATTAAAGGTGCTTTGCAAGTATTACAGCCTAAGCAACTTATTAGTGTACTGGAAAATACCAGAGATGCAATAAATGGTAATGGAGGTACAGTTAACTTAATACGTCAGGAGATACCTTTATTATCTGAACCAAATTCAGATACCGATAATACGACGATGCATTCTTCAGCTAGAATGCTGGAATTACTGGGAAAAATAAATCAATTAACATCAGATAGCTCGCTACAAAAACAACTTAATCAGCTTAAGACTTATAATGCCAGCATGGCCGGAGCAGAGAGCAGTTATTCAGAACTTGCAGCGGCATTAGAGTCACAAGGTGAACAATGGGCGAATAATTCAGACGCTCTAAAACAGGCGCAGGGAGAATCCACCCAGCTTGAGAAAGAAGTTAAGTCTGCGGAGTCTGATCTAAAAAATAAACAATCAGCACTGACAAAACTAGAAACTCAGGCTCAAGAGCAAGATCCCGTATCATCGGAATTAAATCAACAAATTGATGATGCAAGAAAAGAGGTTATAGCTGCTCAGGCCAATGTTGATAAAAAAACGCAGATATTTAATCAGCACACAAAAGATATTTTAAATCCAGCAGTTAAGGCAGAGAATTCGTCCAGGCAAGCACTGGATAATACATTAGATAAATCGCGAGCACTGACAAATACCACACCTGTACATCAGCAAGCAGTAATAGAAAACCAGCGTAAACAAAATGATCAGCAATCGAAAAGTTTAACTTTCCTCATGGCACTGATTTCTCAGCTGATTGACAACAGTGCCAGCAATGATCTTAAAGCTGCTGCTGAGCTCAAGGTTAAGCTATCAGAAGCAGCAGCTAAAGATTCTGATAAAAAAGCGAAAGAGTACGAAGATAGCGTGCGCAAAGCAGAAGAAATGCAAAAAGTCATGGGTTGCATAGGTAAAATTCTGGGATGGGTGATTACAATCGCCAGTGTTGCCGCAGCTGTCTTTACAGGTGGGGCATCTCTTGTATTCGCGACGATTGGTCTGGCGTTGGCGATCGGTGATGAAATTAATCAGGCTGTAAATGGTGTTTCATTTATGGCTCAGGCTATGAAACCGCTTATGGATGCAGTTATTCAGCCTATGATGGAGCTGCTGGGCAGCGTATACGCTAAAATACTGGAAACTATGGGTGTTGATAAATCCACAGCACAAATGATTGGGCAAATAATGGGGGCTATAGCAACGGCGATTATAATGGTTGCTGCGGTGGTTGTTGCCGGAAGTGTAGCGAGTAAATTATCCAGTGCGATTGCAAAAAGAGTTGGCTCTAAAGTAATGGATAAAATTATGAATAATGTTGTCATGGATGTGCTTAAACGAATCGGGCAAGGGGTAGGACGCTCTGTGGGTATGCAGGAGGCCAAAATAGCACAGATTGCTGCACGTACTGAAATGGGATTAGCCGTTGCTAATCTGGGAAATACAGCAATTCAAACGGCAGGGAATATCGTTGTTGCTGATATGAAAGTTGATGCGGCTAAAATGAAAGCTCATTTATTAAATAATACAGCGCTACAAGAACTCCTTAATATAATGCTGGAACGAGCTGTCGATGCGTTTAAAACACGTATGGAATCTACAAATGAAATTATTAAAAAAATGTCATCAGTGACTGAAAGCAATATGCAAACAGGGCTATATATTACCAAGAGAATGAGCACTGTTGCAGGATAAATATTTTTACACTACTCGCCGATAGGAATATAAATTATGAATAATATCGCTATTTCAGATGGCCTCAATTATGCTATTGAGCATTCTCAGATAAATAACGTTGAAAAAGTTTCTGAAGATAATAATTTTCATCTGCCAGTAACGGCTAATGTGCAATCTTTTGTTGCATTAGCCATGCAGCATGGAATGATGAATGCAATTCTTCAGGATCAAAGTGTGATGCCTAATCCTGACATGCGGCCAGCTTTATTAGAGCCTCTTGCTGGTCGTGAGAAAATTGATTCAGAGCAAAAGAGCGAACTGATGAATTTAATCGCGACTATGAAAGGGGGGGATATTAATAAACTTGAGCGTGCTGCCGCTTTGGCAGCAACGGTATTTACTACACAAACGGGCCTGCAGCAAACAGCAGGCAGTGCTGCTAATGGAAATAAGGCATCACCAGTCGCTTCATCATCAGTAGACACTACTGCTGGAGTTAAGCAACCCCGGACACCGGTAGAAGGAGGAACAGATATCACGGCTCCTGATGCGCCAAAGCATCTGTTCCCCAATATGATGGGCGATATGAAAATGGTCGAACTGCTAAATCTACTGGCAGTGACTTTGGCAAAGCAAGAAGCTGAATTTAATCAATCGTCCGCTAAGTCGAGTATGCGCGCCGTTGATGCAGCTGAACGCTCTGGAAATAAGGGCATTGATGCTGAGAAGCAGCGTATGACAGGAGCCATTACCTCAGGTGCTATGGGGCTTGTAGGCCAGGGAGTAACGACTACAAAAACCATGAAGGCACTGAAGGGTGAGTCAAAATCTATCGGTAATAATCTTGGTTCTGCAATCAAAAATGAACGTGAATTAGGAATACATAAAGCTTCTACAGGCGCGTCCACAGATGGTATGTTACATCAAGGTAAGGGCTTGGGCAGTGTTGCTGAAAATAAAATAGGAGCGGGGAATTCAACCCTTCAGGCTACCAGTGATTCTAGCCGTCATGCCCATAATAAAATACAGTTGAAAACTAATCAGACGCGCATTATGTCTGACTATAGCAACACCGCTATAACTTCAAGCCAGAAAATTGTTGATGGAGCATTTAACGTCCAAGCCGCCGGTGAGACCAAGCAGGCGGAATTAGCTCGTGCCGATCAGACTGTCAATAATGAGGTTGCTAATACCCATCAACTGGCAGCCAAAAAATCTGCTGAGTCTAAAGCTACGTTAAATCAAGTGCTTGAAGGTATGCTGAACAGTAAGAATAGCACCTTGTCATCTATTGCTGACCGGATACGTTAATTTTTTGATTCCAAGCCAGATAAAACATCTGGCTTTATATAACAAGGAGCGTTATATGTCCCTGGCCTTAAGTGATCTGCCAAATTATGAACTCGCTATACCAAAATATGATACTGGTTCCAAAAATCGTTCTGCATTAAAGATTGAACATGCTGAGTCGACTCAGGATAAATATCAAAGTTTTATTCAGGATATCATTAAAGTATTAGCCTCTCCAAAAACGGCAAATACCATAAATAACATTGAGGATGTACTTAATCAGTATAAATTTAGTGAATATGAATCTGATCCCAGAAATAATATTATACCTGATATAATCCATGATCTTCAGAATATTAAACTTCAGCCATCAGAAAAAAAAGATGGTCTCAATAACAAACTGAATGATATTTCAAACTCACTTAGTGCTATCCGTAATGAAATCCGCAATCAAACGCTTTATAGAAAAACCTCATCAGAACAATTTACAGCATCAACAGCTAAACTGGAAAAAGAGTTTGTTAAAGAAGGCGAAATCACGACGGGAACGAGTTATGCAGAAATATGGCTCAGTATAGCTATTTTTATCGCTCACGTTAAAGATGATTATGTCGACTTCTATGCTGATTTAATGCAGAAATACACTGAGATGTATGAGTCATTCAATGAAAATGTTCTGAAGGCATCTTCCGATGCAGTATCTGCAGGTGATGATGGCAATAATGTTTCATTTGATACACAAAAAATGCAAGCCGGTTACGATGCTTTTCAAAAGGATGTGGACAGGTTAAATGCCGAGCTAGGCAGTGTAGAAGGCTGGGATAAGATGACCGATGATGAAAAAAAACGTATGACCATAACGTTAGAGCCAGCATATAAAGTGGATAATAATGGGAAAATTAGTTTCAATATGGATCAGTATAATTCAGTATCAGGATCTTATCCCTCCGGAATAAAAAATGGCAAAGTATCGACAGTCAGTTATAATTCATGGCTGGTCACATTCAATGCTGCCGGGAGTGCTTTTCAAAGTAATATGCAGTCTTTTGCTCAACGTTATAGTCAGGCAAATAATAACTTTGATACTTTGAATAAAATAATGAGCTCAGCAATCAGCTCCCTGGCTGATAGTGCCAGAGAAGTACTTAAGTCATTGGCTTAATAAAAAACAAAAAATAAAATATTTTGCTTATTACGTATTTTAATATTTTTTATATTAAAAAGTCAGCGTGATTTATTTTTATTATAAAGTTAATTAAGTAATTCTTATAGTCAATTATAAAAGGATGAATATATATGTACAGTGCTAGCACGACTGGTAGGTATGAAATCCCCACCTCAGATATAGAACGTTCTCGAAGGTATGGCGCAGGTATTTATCCGGATTATTCCAGGGGATATCCGATGCAAAACAATCTTCTTAACGTTAATAATAGAGCGGAGCAGAGAGAACAATTCCACGGTCGACATGTGAATTCAAATTTACGTGATTCTATCGCGGCGAATATAACACAAGTGACGAGAGAAGAATTACCATCATCTTCGATAACGATACAGCCATCAGCCCATCCTGGGTTAAATCTTAGAGGAGTTGTTTCAAATTTAAATATTCACGATCCTCTTAAGGCTTTTATTTTAGAGCCCGCTGAACTTTCTACAAGAGAAGCTATTTATGATGCTATTGCCTGTAAGGATCTTCCTCTTTCTGTCAGGGAAAAAAAATTGGACTGGTCATCTTCACAGGTAAGAAATTTACTTGGTATGATTTCTCAGGATGTTCATCCTGAAGACCAGGCTCTTTTGAAGACGTGTTTTTCGCTGCTAAAAAAAGTACAACATAATACTGACATGCAGCCTGAATTGGGAAAAAAGATAAATTTTCTAATACATAAATACGGAGAAGCCGCGCTATACCGCCATGTTGAAAATTACGAAGACTGTTGCCGTAAGGTATGGCATTACTATCATCCTGGCCATCCCAGTCATCCGACAGATGATGAGGTCTTTACCTCCGATGCAGAATTGGCTTACCGCACTGTCGTACCCACTATTAGCCGATTAACTAAAGATGATATAGAATGGATAGAAATAGTAGCCAATGGATATTTTTTAAAAGAAAGCTGCTGTTTATTAGCTGCCAGTATTAAATATGACGCTAAGATAAAGATTCCCCCTGAATCTATAACTGAAACATATGATAGCGTTTATTTAACCAGAGAGAATGGTTTAGCAAATGCAAATAATCAAAATGATTATGAAATTGATAATGCTGAATGCCGTAATGATACGTTAACTACCTGGGAACGAACAGTAAATATACTCTGTTGCGATTAGATTTATTATAAATAGGATTAAAAATGACAACAATAACCTCTGCAATCAGAAGTAATATTACTCAGTTACTAAACCGACCTGTGACGAGTAATAAATCAGCTAAATCAACTTCGAGTGAGTTTGCAAGTTCCATTGATAGAGTTGGTGTTGAAAATGCTGCAAAAGAATTCATAACTTTACCGAGCCAAACAAAACGTGCAGATAATTTATTCGATGAGATGGCTTGTGAAGGTTTACCTGTATTACTTCGCAATGCCACCCTCAATGAAAAAGGTGATGCTATAAGAAATATGTTGGGCATTATTTATAAGCATGCAGAACCGAAAGATGAAGCTGTTTTTCAGAAGGTATTTGATGAAGTTTCAAGAAAAAATAATGATTTTGGAAAAGAGGAAAAATTATCCTCAGAGTTGAGTTTTTTATTTTCTAAATATGGTCAGCAAGCGCTTGATAAACATGTTTCAGACTATATGCAATATTGTCGAGAAGCTTGGGAGTATCATCATACTGGTCACGATAATACGACTACAGCAGAAGATGTTTTTTTGCCTGGTGTAATGGCATGTCATGCCATTCTTGAAGAGCGAATTAGCAGAGTATGTCAGCCTGATCAGACATGGACAGATGTGTATGCATCAGGTGTTTGTTTTAAAAATACCTGTACTGCCTTATCAAAAGTTCTTAAATATCACAATATTCAGCCTTCCTCTGAAGCACCCGCTGGAAATAATCCTGAAAAAAGTACTCCCTTAACATCTGAATCGCGTCAACCTGAAATGGCAAGCCCCAGGGGGCCGGATATTTCAATTCCTGCTAACAATGGACATGGGCCTATCAGTATCAATAATACTGTACACGGGGGTAATGGAACCGCAACGATTAACGGGAATACATCTGAGCGAGCTCCCGCATCTGATATCGATTTTGGTATTACTTTATTGAATACGCCGGATAAGGAACTTGGTAATCAAAAAGCACGTCTGGTTGAAAAATTTATGGATTTGTACTGGGGGCGTGCTGAAAATGGTGGAAAAGATAAATTTAGCGATCATGTAGTTAATGTTGTCCAAACCAATGCTTCTTTAATGACTCCTTCTCTGGTTACACCTGTAGAGACGCTGCCTTCCGCACGGGTATTAGAGACGATTGAGGAGCCTGTTTTAAAAGCAGAACCACAACCTGTACGGGTTATTGAGAGCTTATCCCTGCCTGTCATGGGCGCAGCTGTAGGCATAGGAGCCACACAAAAAATGGAAAATGTCAGCCTGGTAGCAGCCGAGTATTCAGTACCTTTGGGCTCGACTGACGCGGGTAAAAATTTACAGCATGCCGTTACACAAGTTGCACAAGCATTATCTGCTCTTGTGACCGAGTCCGATACTTCCGTAAACCCACTGCATAATAAGCAATCAGGATTAGCCGCCAAAGCGTTTACTGGGTCTGAACAAGACGTTCAGCCAGCAATGACAGCAGAAACTGACCTGGCGGAAAGTGTTGGACGTAACACTAATACGGTACAGCAATTGGTGAGAAAATTCGAAGCACTGAATACCCAGCTTTTAATTCGTAATGAGAGTTCCTCTATTACAAGGGCTCTGGGGCTGACTGGTCGGGCAAATAGTCTCTCACAGTCGCGGGCGAATACTAACAGAATGAGATCTCCGACGCTTAAATTAGCACCCAATAAATTTAACGTTGATGTAAATGTTAAGCAGACAGCGGTCTATACAACTAACAGAACCATAGATCCGTTTAGTCGTCATTCTGCAGATGTAAAGCATCTGGCTAACTCTTTTAACCCGGCATCAGAAGAAGAAACTAATAATCTGGTAGACGATAGTGATTCAGTGAGCAACCTATGAGAGAGGATATGACGCTCGAAGAAGCGTTGCCCATTGTGAAAAATATTATCTGTGAGGTCAATGGCACATCGGTTAGTAATATTAAATCTGGTGACAGTCTCATTATCGATTTAGCGATGGATTCAGTTGAACTGATTGACTTTATTATTCGCCTCGAAGAGTTTGATGTGACAATTGAAGAATCACAAATATCAAATGCATTAACGGTTGAAAAAATTGCAAAAATTTTAATCAATAAGTGATTTCTTGTGTTTGTTTTAGCCTAATGTAGAACCTATAACCCTATTTATAACCAAAAGGATATTACTATGAGTATATTATTTTCAGCATATATCAATGACTTTAAAAACCTGACTCATCTCAGTAATGAAATAATGGTTGAAAGCCAAAAAATCGCAGCTCAAACTTCGAGTAAAATAAAAAATGGATTCACCTCATTTTTAAGTTCAATTTCTAATTCATTTACATCATTACAAAAAATGTTTTCGTTTTCAGCAGAAAATAGCAAATTTTATAGTGATGAGAAAAACTCTTCATACCAGAGAGCGACACCCTCTGTGATAGTTGACAATGCAAAAGAGAATACTGCCGAGGATTTATCTTCAAAATCTGCTCATCAGGAGAGGTTTGATAAGTTGAAAGCTGAGATGCATGCCCGGTTAAATATCTGTCTTAATCAGAAAAATAATGCTTAATTTAATGCTCTCCGAATGTAAGGCCAGTAATACTGGCCTTTTTTATGACTACAGATGAAAAATTAATGAGTGAATACATACGTCATACTACACAGACATGAATACTGACAAATGATGTGACAGAGTACCCTGATTCAGGAAATACTCAGATGATTTGCGGTATAATGGGTATATCAGTAAGAGTCAAATAAGAGGTATTACTATGTCACTGCTGAACTGGCAGCAACAATTCGAACACTATCTGCGTGAAAACTGGTGCCATGATGATAAAGCCCATGATATTGCTCATTTACAGCGCGTGTGGAAAACGGCACAACATATTATGGCTGAAGAAAAAACAGCTTGTGACCTGGTCGTACTGACCGCATGCTATTTTCATGACATTGTGAATTTACCGAAGGACAGTCCTCAGCGCCAGCAAGCTTCGCGGTTAGCGGCCCTGGAGACGATAAGAATTCTGCAGACACATTTTCCTGACTTCCCCGTTGAGTATTATGACGCTGTTGCTCATGCTGTGCATGCGCATAGTTTCAGCGCAGCCATCACACCAGAATCGACAGAGGCTAAAATCGTACAGGATGCGGACAGACTTGAATCCTTAGGCGCTATAGGATTGGCGCGTGTCTTTTATGTGTCAGGGGCACTTGGTCGCCCATTGTTTGATAGTAACGACCCGCTGGCTCTTCATCGGCCACTTGATGACAGCTATTACGCTTTGGATCACTTCCAGAATAAGTTGCTAAAGTTACCTGATACTATGCAAACCGAGATGGGTAAAACGCTTGCCCGGCATAATGCAGATTTTCTGATTCAGTATATGGCTAAACTTTGTTCAGAGCTAACCGGCGATTATTTGCAGGTTGATGAAACAGTAATTCAGCGGTTTTCATAAATTCATACAGCCAGCCAGTATGATGGAGGAGCTTGTATGGCTGATGTTCATAGCAAAGAGATTCGCAGTAAAAATATGCGCGCTATCGCAACCCAGCAAACGGCGATCGAAAAACAGCTGGCTGCGTTATTAGCTGAATGTGGTATTCCGTTCCGTATGCAGGATACCTCACTTGCTGGAAAACCTGACTTTGTTCTTGATAGCCAGCGCTGTATTATTTTTACCCACGGCTGTTTCTGGCATTGCCATCACTGTTATCTGTTCAAAATGCCGGCAACTCGCCATACGTTCTGGCTGAATAAACTGGAGGCCAATGTTGCCCGGGATCGGCGTAATATCACTTCTTTGATAGCACAGGGCTGGCGGGTACTGGTGATATGGGAATGCTCTCTGAGATGGAAGAGAAAACTAACATCACAGGCCATTATCGAGCGACTGGAGGAGTGGATATTTTCTGGTGTGTGCCATGCAGAGATCGATACACAAGGCATACACCAGCTAGAATTATAATTATTTCTCCAGAGACTATTCTCTTATCTCTGAAGGTGAGGCCGGTGATTTTTCTGGAAATAAATATTTACCTAGCGTCACCAGAACAACAGCAAAAATAATTACACCAAGCGCCAGCCATTCAATCGGTGATAAACTTTCGCCACCAAAACCCGTTCCTAAAAGAACCGCTACCACGGGATTCACATAGGCATAACTGGTAGCGACGGCGGGGCTAACATTGCGAATCAGATACATATATGCGCTGATAGCAATGATAGAGCCAAAGATTGACAGATAAGCAACCGCGAGTAAACCAGCGGTATCTGGCATGGCGGTAAGCCGTTCACCTGCAAGCAGCGAGGCTATCAGCAGGACAATACCTGCGGTTACCATCTCAATCGCACCTGCCATCATTCCTTTGGGTAACTCAATACGAGAACCATAAACGGAACCAAACGCCCAGCTAACTGAACCTAGCAAAATTAACAGCGCGCCCCAAGGATTGCCATTAAGGTTACCACCACTGTTCAGTAAAACAATCCCGACTAAACCTATCGCGATACCAAGCCATTCCAGTTTACGAGTTTTAATACCAAAAAAACGGCTGAAGCAAAGGGTAAATAGTGGAACCGTGGCGACCATAACGGCAGCAATACCAGAAGGAACCAGCTGATGTTCTGCCACAGTGACCAGGCCATTACCGACGGCAAGAAGCAAAACACCAATCAACGCGGCATTTAATAGCGGACGTAATGGTGGCAGCTTGTGCCCCTTTAATAACAGTACAGCCATCAGAAAGACACCCGCACCGATAAAACGGACGCCTGCCATCAATAGCGGTGGCCAGCTTTGTACGCCTATAGCAATGGCAAAATAGGTTGACCCCCAAATGATATACAAAGAGAAAAGTGCCGCTATTAAGGGTAGTAATCGAGCCGATCGCAGATGCATACATCCTCGTGATATTTCAATAAAGCCAGTAAGTTAACGCTAAAAAAACACAGATAGCGAGCATTATAGTTGTTGTCAGAATGTTGGTTTTTATTGACAAGGCAAGCATAACTTGCGCAATAAAACAGGATTAGCCTGGCATATACCCTAAAACAATTCGAGTTACCAGTGAGCATCAGGCCCTGTCTGTTGATGAGTATAGGAAAACCACGTGATTTTCTTGACTTTCAGGAGCTTACTTGAGACTGCATTTCCAGATTTTCCTTTGAAAAATCATTAATAATATTGATAATGATTTTTACTTAGCTGATTTAGAAAACTGGCTTAGCAAACAGGCTACCTGATACCATACTAAGAATAGTCAGTACTTTATTAAATAAGATTGCACAGGAAAATGGGAGATAAACTTATGCAAATCAATGATCGTGTTACGGTGAAGACAGATGGCGGCCCAAGGCGATCTGGTGTTGTAATGGCTGTTGAATCTTTCAGCGAAGGAACCATGTATCTGGTCTCACTTGAAGATTACCCTTTAGGGGTTTGGTTCTTTAATGAGGAAGGTCACCCGGATGGCATTTTTGTTGAAAAAGGAGAGTAACAGACTCTGAACCTCCCAATACCAATGGAGGATAAATGGTTATCTGTTACGTTATGGCCATTTCTTATATTCTTTGCCCGTCATCATGCAGGGCACAGATATATTTTTCTACTATAAAACGCTTATATAAAATATATATGACACATTTACCCTTGGCACCAGGAAACTTCAATAAGTTCAACTTGATTATTTTCATTTTTCGCAGGTTTAATACTCAGTGACCTGTGTTATTGGTCAAAATTCGCATAAATAAAAACACAGGCCTGCTAAATATGGCTGTTAAAAATTAGCTGAGTTTAATAACAATACCATTGGTCATGTTTTCAGTTAGTCGTGCAACATGAAAAATGACTTTTTTATTATGCGTTTTTATCTTTCGCTTGATATTTCCTTTGTGTGATGAAACAGTCTTAGGTTTTACTTTCATTTTTTCGGATATTTTATTCGTGTCCTGCCCCTCCATCCAGAGTTTTAAAATGCAGTTTTCAGTTCTACTCAGCGTTAATACTGGTATGTTAATGCTGGCAATGCATTGCCCGTTTCTTTGTAAATAACCTTCTAAAATTTCATCCAGGAACTCAGGTTTAATTGATTTAGAACTGATCAGTAGATTGTTTTTTACACGCAGAAATGCATCAAAGCTTGCATTGGCAATAGCCATAAAAACCAGGAATAGAGTCTTTTCATGCAGATTAATAGTTTTTTTTATCTGGTAACTATGCTCTGCATTGTGAATAAAACAGTCCTCATTAATAAAGACTACACGTGGAAATGAGTTTTGACAGGCATCTGTCAGTTCAGCTATTGTCTCTACATTAGAAATATTCTGACTATTTATTCCTCTACTAGTCAGATAAGAGATAAGTCCTTGCTTAGTATAACTACACGAGTCCATGATGACTATCGACATAATAACCCCAATTCTGAATATCTTATTACTGCTCTAATTCTACGTACGGTGTCTGGTGTTCTTTGAATAAATAATAGTTGTTAACCCGTTTCGATATATAATATATTCCGTTTGATAAGCTATACTTTCGTCATTAAGCATGATTAGTAAAAAGTGAAAACACTATTCTGTAAAGTAGATTATTGTTTTTCAGGAATTTTCGCAGCAAACACGTATAAAAAAAGAGGGTAATTTTTTCTTTAAAAATTAAATGTGATGAGGTTTATCAGTTCTTTTTGACTATTACTAAATATTCAATTGAAACTCTTTTATCTTGGTTTTTCTTAGTCGGATGCAGGAAGTTCGTGGATAATATTAGCGAGGAGATCAAATATTGTACTGAATAAATGTTCGACAAAAGGAGCAACCAGCGGCATCATTGCGGCAAAAACTAACATACCAACTGATAAGGTAACAGGAAAGCCGATAACAAAAACAGAAAGTTGTGGTGACATTCTGTTCAGCATCCCAAGGGCAATATTCAGTGTGAGCAGTAGAGTAATAAGAGGTAAGGCGAGCATTAAACCATTAATGAAAATAAGTCCGGCAGAACGCGTTAATGTCATAAATACCTGACTATTAATTGACACAACACCAACGGGCAAGGTATGAAAAGTATCAACTAGGATAGATATAAGCCATAAATGGCCATTGAAGGTTAAAAATAATAGTATCGCCAGTATATCCAAAAATCGGGCAAGAACGGGCATATTAAGGCGACTACCAGGATCAAAAAACGTCGCAAACGAGAGTCCCATTTGTAAACCGACAATTTCTCCGGCTGTGCGGACGGCTGCAAAGGCAAATTGCATCGTGAATCCCAGAGCGACACCGATTAATAGCTGCTGCATCGCAAGCCAGAAACCATCGGCCGAGAAAATAGTAATATGTGTCGCGGGCAGGGAAGGTGCGATAATGACCGTTATCATAATACCTAACGCTATCTTGACGCGTTTAGGAATACTACGTTCGCTCAGTACTGGCGCTGTCATTATCAGTGCTAACACCCGTAACAGTGGCCAGAAATAGTGATTTAACCATTCCAGCCACTGATTGCTGTCAATCTGTATCATCCAATGATATAGGGTAAATTGGTTAACAGAGTGCGCATATAATCAAGCAATAGATTAAGCATCCACGGCCCGGCAATCACAATAGTGATAAATACAGCGAGGATTTTTGGAATAAATGACAGGGTCATTTCGTTTATTTGCGTTGCGGCTTGCAGCAAACTGATAACCAGACCACTGAGCAATGCGACTAACAGTAATGGGGCAGCCAGCGCCAGAGCGACGGTCATGGCCTCGGTCCCCATCATCATTACGGATTCTGGCGTCATTTCACTTTCCCTAACTATAGAAACTTTGTGCTAAAGAACCGACCAGTAACTGCCAGCCATCCACCAGAACAAACAGCATGAGTTTAAAAGGCAACGCTATGGTTGCCGGGGGAACCATCATCATCCCTAGAGACATCAGTACACTGGCTATAACCAGATCGATGATTAAAAACGGAATAAAGACGGTAAAACCAATCTGGAAGGCGGTTTTTAATTCACTGGTGACATATGCAGGTAGCAAAATACGCATTGATACAGCTTCCGGACCTGGCAGAGGAGGGGTGTTTGCCAGGCGGGCAAACAAGGCCAGATCGGCTTCACGGGTCTGGCGTAGCATAAACTCCCGCAGCGGTTCCGCACCGGTTTCCAGAGCGGTTTCAAGACTGATTTTATTCTCACTGAAGGGTTTATAGGCGTCGCTATAAATTTTATCAAATACAGGCGACATGATGAAAAAGGTCAGAAAAAGTGACAGGCCAATCAACACTTGGTTCGGCGGTGCTGATGGCGTACCTAATGCATTACGAAGTAAGCCAAAAACGATGATTATCCGTGTAAAACTGGTCATCATCAGCAAAATCGCAGGAATAAAGGTTAACGAGGTAATAAATACCAGCGTTTGTACGGGCAGTGACCAGCTTTGTCCGCCGTTTGCCAGTGGCTGGCTTATCAGGCCGGGTAACTGGGCAAAGGTTGCGCCGGGTATAACCAAGAGTAACAGGATAAGTATGCGGAGCCGTCCCGATTTCATCACGCTTTCCCGCTACGTTTTAACAATTTTTTCATTATATTTTGGAAATCAGCAGAATTATCCTGTGCTACAGGCGGTTCGTTTTCCGGGCTCTGCGGCAGCGTATGTAAGTGGGTGATTTGTGAGGCGGTTACACCCAATACCAGTCGGACATCCTCAATATCGACCACGACCACACGCTCCCGTGGTCCAAGATTCGCACTGGCACGGATCTGTAGTGTTTTTTTACCTGCCATACGGGCACCCATAAACCCAAAACGCCGGGCAATCCAGGCAGCAAGTAAAATCAGTAAAACAATGCCCCCAAGCGCAGCGCTCACCGATATTAACGGTGAGTCAGTATGTGCGGGGGCAGAGAGAGCAACGGACTGGGTTTTCATTTAGCGACTCAGACGACGCATTCGCTCAGAAGGCGTAATAATATCGGTAATACGGACACCGTATTTATCAGCGACTACCACCACTTCACCCTGAGCGATTAAGTAACCGTTAATCAGGATATCCAGAGGTTCCCCGGCAAGGCCATCCAGTGCGACGACAGAACCTTGAGTCAGGCGAAGCAGCTCTTTGATGGTCATACGGGTTCTGCCCAACTCAACAGTGAGTTTGACAGGGATATCCATTATTAAATCAATATCTTGCAGATTTCCGGCTACGCTATTGTCTTCCAGTGCACGAAAGACATTATCCGCAGTGCTTTTACTGGCAACTTTTTGTTCGTTTAAAGCATCAGCCCACAGGTCGTCCACTGAATCAGGGATATCATTGGACGGTTGATTAATGTCACTCATTTGAGCTGTTCCTCGTTCAGCGAATTCAAGACTGGGTTGATCAAATGTTCAACACGCAGGGCATACTGACCATTCATCGTGCCATACTGACTTGTCAGCACCGGCACCCCATCTACGTGGGCAATGATGCGTTCTGGTTTATCTACAGGCAGTACGTCACCGGGTTTGAGTTTGAGTATTTGCGATAAACGCAGTGGGATGTCAGCAAAGTTTGCAATTAATTCCAGTTCTGAATGCTGGACCTGACGCACTAACGTATCGCGCCAGCTTTGGTCTTCCTGACGCGAGTTTTCCAGTGGTGGGTTAACCAGTAACTCGCGTAGCGGTTCAATCATGCTAAACGGCAAACAAATGTTAAATTCACCGGTCAGGTTGCCTATTTCCACATGGAAGGGCGTATTAACGACAATGTCATTCGGTGAGGTCGTGATATTAGTAAACTTCACCTGCATTTCTGAACGGACATACTCAATATCAAGCGGATAAATCGCTTTCCAGGCATCACTGTAAGATTCCAGTGCCAGTTTGAGCATGCGGTTGATAACACGTTGTTCGGTATGAGTGAATTCACGTCCTTCAACTTTAGTCGGGAAGCGACCATCTCCACCAAACAGGTTATCAACGGCAATAAAGACCAGGCTTGGAGAAAACACAAATAAACCGGTACCACGTAGCGGTTTAAGATGGATCAGGTTGAGGTTAGTTGGCACCGGAAGATTACGGGCAAACTCAAGATATGGCTGAATACGAATTGCGCCGACAGTAATATCCGGGCTGCGTCGCAGAAGGTTAAATAACCCCATGCGAAACTGACGGGCAAAACGTTCATTGATAATTTCGAGCGCCTGTAAACGCTCTCGAATAACACGACGCTGCGTATTAGGATCATAAGGCCGAATATTGGAGTCGCTGCCAGGATTTTCTAATGGCAAAGCGCTACTGTCGCTGTCGCCATTCAACAACGCATCAATTTCGGCCTGGGAAAGAATACTATCGCCCATAAAGTTATCGCAAAATGAAGGCGGTATACAGCACGTCGCTGACTACCTGTGGGTTTTTTCCGGAAACCAGCGGGGTCGCCAGCGTAGATTTTATCGCCTCAACTAACTTCAATTTTCCGTCTTCGGTTGCCAGTGCATTGGCATCCTGACGTGAAAACAACAGCAATAACCGACTGCGCACTTCGGGTAAAAACTCACCCAGACGCAGACGAGTTTCTTCTTCATCTAAGCGTAAAGTCACACCAATGTACAAAACACGATCGGCGTCACCCAGATTCACGGTGAACGTATCCAGAGCATAAAAAATAGGCGCAGCAGGGGGTTTCGGTGCCAGTTCTTGCTCCACACTAACTTGCTGTTGCAGACGCCAATAGCTATAGCCTGCGGTTGCGCAAGCTGCAAGAGTGATCAGTACCAGTAACGGCATCCATACGGTGCGAAGGCGGCCTTTTTTCGAGGCGGTATCAGTCATTGAACGCTTTATTCCTGTATCGTTACAGCTGTAACACAATTATCCCGTGTCTTGCGGTGGTCAAAGCGTTGAAAAAGGCTATTTAATGTCTTCACCTCTGGCGTTTGCCCGCAAGGATACCCGGCATGCTTTCCGCTACCGGGGTGAGGGCTTGCTTGTCACCCGTTGAATCAGAGACTATCTCTGCCTGTTCAGGCAAAAATATCGACAGCTCCTTTATTCTGCGCCAGCCGCTCTAATGTCTCACTTACGGCCAAAGGGGTATCATCCTCAGGTGATTCCAGGGTGAAAGTTCCGCTCTGTCGGGCGTTTTGCTGTTCTTGCTGAGGGGTCTGCTGTTGCGGCATAGATCCTTCATCACTGACTTGGCTCTGGCTTAACTGCACACCGCTTTCATTCAGTGAGGTGCGTAACATTGGCAGGGCGGCTTCAATCGCTGCGCGGACATGGCTGTGCGGCGACATAATTTGTAGCTGTAGCTGGTTATCATCCAGTTTTAAACTGATCTCGACTTTACCCAGATGTTCCGGATGTAAGCGTAACTCTGCGTGCTGCTGCCCCTGGCGAGTAAACAGCATGATTTGCTGAGATAATTGCTGTTGCCACTCCTGGCTGCCTAACTGAGAATTCAGTATTGGCGTAGCGGGTACCGTCAGAGGCGCCCCGGTAGAAATGACAGGCGCACTGCTACTGACCGGCGGACTCAAGGGAATCTGATTATCAACCACCTTCAGGTTAGTCTGGGCATCTGCTGGCACAAAACGTCCGGCAGCCACATTCTCAGCTGTCAGAGGTCGTGATTTGTCGGTATCGACAGTTTGTGTGGCGGCGGATTGCGGATTAGCAGTAAGGGTAATATCCAGCCCTTTGGCAGTAACCGGCGGTCTGGCAGGGAGCTTGTCTGTCGCCACCGGAGAGTCGCGGGTGGATAATTCCTGCTGAGGTAGCATGGCAAATAACGCTGTTATCGCCTGCAAGTCAGGGTCATCACCCTCGTCTGTTTTATCACTTGCTGTAAGTAACGTTTTTGTCACTGGCAGGGTTTTTCCCTGAGGAGCCAGCAAAGCCGCCAGAGCATCTTGCGGTTCAGCAGCCAGTTTCTCAGTCACTTGCTCCAGCGTGAGCTTAATACTGTCATTTTTAACGGCGACTTTACGTAAAACGGCCTCTTCAACATCCGGTTTAAGACCTGCCGTTTTAGCCGCTCGTACGAGCTGTAAAAAGTCTGCTGGAATCTCTTCGCCATCACTTATCTGACTTTCCGGTGCGCCGGGTTTATCAACCAAACTTTGTTGTGTCACATGGGGCAGAGTTATCATTCACCTTTCCTCTGGGTGGCGCGCTGGGCATACTCATCCATTTGTTTCTGGTCGAGTTTATTTTCGGCAAGTAATGCAGCCGTTGCTTTTCTTTCCTGCAATGTTTGCCAGGCCTGCAACTTTTTCTTCTTCTCACGCCATGCATCAAGTGCCTGGTCAACTTTACGATTCCACTGCATCAATTGCTGGCGATGCTGTTCAATCGCTTTTTCCAGCGTTGAAATAAATTGCTGGTAGTTATGCCAGCGAGCATTCGCCATGCCCTGGGACATATTAGTGTTAAGGGAACTACGATACTCATCCTGATAATTAACCAGCATATCGAGCTGCTGTTCTGCATGCTGACAGCCACGGCGCATATCACCGAGCATGATGGCTGCCTTTTCCACTTCCTGTGAAGCGAGCTCACTTAATGTATCCAGTGCGCTATATTGAGCCATGTTTATCCTCTATCACATTGCGGGAAATAATGTCTCTAAGGTCAGACAAGATTCTTCCCAGCCAGCACGTTCATCGATACCCTGTTGCAAAAAAGCTTCCAGCGCAGGCCAGAGGATAATGGCTTTATCCAGCATCGGATCGCTTCCTTTCGCATAAGCTCCGACATTGATCAAATCGCGGTTGCGCTGATAGTTGGAGAGCAACTGTTTAAAATGTCGTACTCGCGCATAATGTTCACTGCTAATGAGTGAAGTCATGGCACGACTGATAGAGGCTTCAATATCAATCGCCGGGTAATGGCCTGCTTCAGCTAAACGCCGTGATAAGACGATATGTCCATCAAGAATGGCGCGTGCTGAGTCAGCAATCGGATCTTGCTGGTCATCTCCTTCGGTCAGCACCGTATAAAAAGCAGTAATGGATCCGCCGCCTTCAGTGCCGTTACCGGCTCGTTCAACCAGTGCGGGCAGCTTAGCAAATACGGAAGGCGGGTAACCTTTGGTCGCCGGCGGTTCACCGATTGCCAGAGCAATTTCACGTTGCGCCATCGCATAACGTGTCAGGGAGTCCATAATCAACAAAACATGCTGGCCGCGGTCACGGAAATCTTCCGCAATACGTGTCGCATAGGCGGCGCCTTGCATACGTAGCAGAGGAGAAACATCCGCGGGGGCGGCAACCACCACGGAGCGCGCACGACCCTCTGCACCGAGGATATTTTCAATAAAATCTTTTACTTCACGCCCACGTTCACCAATCAGACCGACCACAATGACATCGGCTTCGGTATAACGCGCCATCATGCCAAGTAACACACTTTTGCCGACGCCTGACCCGGCAAACAGGCCCATACGCTGACCTCGACCAACAGTCAGTAAGGCATTAATTGGACGGACACCGACATCCAGTACCTGCTCAATCGGCGTTCGTTGTAATGGGTTAAAGGGGGTCGAGCCCAGCGAGCCATGGGTCGGTGTTTCAGGAGAGGGTAAGCCGTCGAGCGGGCGACCACTGCCATCCAGTACGCGTCCCAGCAAACAAGGACCAAGTGGTAACTGTTTACCACCCTGTTTACTGTTCATGGTTGCAGCCCTGGCATAGACGCGAGCGCCGGGTAAAATACCCTCGACCTCTTCCAGTGGCATCAGAAATAGTCTCTGGCCGTTGAAACCGACGACCTCACTCTCAATATCACGTTCATGTTGCTCAATGATACAGGTAGCACCCAGGGGTAACTGGAGTCCGGTGGCCTCCAGTACCAGACCGGTTGCACGCGTCAGACGGCCGTATTGCCGTATGGCAGGGAGTTGAGCCATACGGGTCTCGAAGTTATCAAGAGTATCGAGCCAGCGTGTCAGTCGGGCTGTCATTACAGTACTCCTGGTGCCGCCAGGCGACACAGCTCCTGCCAGCGAGTGGCGACGCTGGCATCCAAATCGCCTTCATCAGCAGAGACTTTACAACCGCCCTGATGTAAGGATGGATCGCCGCGTAACCGCCAGCCGTGCAGACTCAAGGTTGCCCCCAGTACATCCTCAACGCGCTGTAAGTCATCCGGGTGTACACGTAACTGAGGCTTACCGCTAAATAAAGGTTCCTGTGCCAGCAAACCCTGAATCTGTTTTATCAGGGCGGTACTGTCGACGGCGGGGGTCTGACCAATCACCTGACGCGCGGCTTCCAGTGCCATCTGCATTAAACGTGAGGCAATCACACTGTCCAGTGCATCAAGGGTATACTGGAATTCACTGACCAGCTGTTGCATGCGGGCATGGATCGGTGCCTGCTGCTGCTTTGCTTCAGCAATACCTTGTTCCAGCCCTTGCTGAAAGCCGGTTTTTCGGCCTTCTTCCAGCCCTTCGCTATGACCGGCGGTAAAACCGGTGCGCTGCCCTTGTTCATGCGCCTGCATCTGAATCATGGCCAGTTGTTGAGCACTATCCATTTCTGGAGAGGGCTCTCCTTGCTGGTCCAATTCAGGATCAGCCTCAACGGGTTCAATATGTTCAAATTCCGGTTTCGGAAAGGTGAAATCATCCGGTATCCATGGTTTCCAGGGCTGCGCATCAGACATAGGTGTCCTCGCTGGTACCAATGACCATTTCGCCCGTTTCTGCCAGTCTGCGGACAATCAGCAAAATCGCTTTCTGTTCGTTTTCGACCTGAGACAAACGGACCGGACCGCGGTTATTCAAGTCATCACGCAGAATATCGGCGGCACGTTGCGACATATTGCGCAGGAATTTCTCGCGCAATGGCGGTTCTGAACCTTTCAGTGCCACCAGCAGTGACTCGGACTCCACTTCCTGAAGCAAGCGCTGAATACTGCGATCGTCCACAGCGACCAGATTTTCGAACAGGAACATCTCGTCGATAATTTTCTGTGCCAGCTCGCCATCAAAGTCACGTACCGCGCTAATAACCGCTTCTTCCTGCTGCGTTTTCATTAAGTTAATGATTTCAGCTGCGGTTCTTACGCCGCCCATTTTGCTGCGTTTAAGATTCTGACCATCCAGTAAGTTATTCAGTACTTCGGTCAGTTCTGCCAGTGCGGCAGGCTGTACGCCACCAAAGGTGGCAATACGCAGCATAATGTCATTGCGCGCACGTTCATCGAACAGCGCTAAAATATCCGCCGCCTGGTTGCGTTTTAAATGCACCAGAATAGTGGCAATAATCTGCGGATGTTCATCACGAATCAGATCGGCCGCACTTTGCGGTTCCATAAAGTTCAGTGTTTCAATGCCGCTGGTGGTATCACGGGTCTCGAAAATATCTTCAAGCAGAGTGGCCGCACGTTCGGCGCCCAGCGCTTTTACCAGAACCGAGCGCAGATAGTCGCTCGCATTGACGCTCAAAGCAGCAAACTGCTCAGCTTCCTGTTCAAACTCAGCTAACACCTCGGTAAGGACTTTGTTCGAAATTTGCTGAACATTGGCCATCGCGGTACTCAGGTGCTGCACTTCACGCGGATTAAGATGTTTAAATACTTCGGCTGCACGATCTTCGCCGATGGTCATCAGTAAAATCGCACTTTTTTCCGTTCCGGTTATGCTCATAGCTCATCACTCATCCATTGGCGGATCACCAGCGCAACGACGCGAGGATCACTATCTGACAGATCGCGAACACGCTGGCTCATTATTTCAACACCCAGGCGCTGATTCACTTTACGTTGTTGTATTTGTTCATCACGGGTCAGATGCACGGCTACCGCAGGTTCTTCGGCTTCTTTACGTGCCTGTTCCACTTCGCTGGCCAGTTTTATCGCTTCGGTACGTTGAGTGATCAGCGGTCGTATCGCTTTCCGCCACAGTAACCAGACCACCAGCAGAACCAGTAACCAGCGTCCTGCCGAGAGCAGCAGATCGAAGAATTTCTGCGACTTCCAGAACGGCAGACTTTCGAGGGTTTCATCTTCAACTGCACTGAATGGAGAGTTAACGACATTCAGGGTATCGCCACGTGTGTCAGAGAAGCCCATCGCTTCGCGGGTCAGACTCTCAATTTGTTTTAACTGATCTTCACTCAGCGGGGCAGGGGCTCCATCTGCCTGCTGGCGATAATTAATCACGACGGCTACGGACAGGCGCTGAACATCACCCACATTGAGGCGGGTATGACGAATCGTCTTATCTACCTCATAGTTGGTTGTTTCATCCCGGGCGCTGTTGTGGCTGCCATTCTGGGTGGCGGCAGTGGTTGCACCCTGTTGATTATTACCTTGTGCATTTGGCTGGGCAGGGGTGGTAATCGGAGCTGCATTTGCGGGTGCTGGCTGATTAGATAACGCACCCGGGACGCCGCCCGGGAACTGACCATTTGACTGGTCGCTTTGATTTAACTGGCGTGAACGAACCGCGCTCTGCTCAGGATCTCCGTTGGGGCGATATTGCTCTTCGGTCTGTTCTTTGCTGGCAAAGTCAATTTGTGCCGTGACCTGAGCATGAACGTTACCGCTTCCGACGATGGGAACCAGAATAGACTCAATACGACGCTGATAACGACTTTCAACATCCATGGCGTAATTTAATTGAGTATCATTGAGTGCGCGCCCTGGTGTTTCAGAGCGAGTCAGCAAATGCCCTCCCTGATCGACTAACGTCACATTACCCGGCGGTAAACCTGCGACAGCACTGGAGACCATATGCACGATAGCATTGACCTGGCCTTCATCCAGCGCCCGGCCGGGTTCCAGATTTAAGGTTACTGAAGCGGAAGGTAATTTTTGCTCACGGACAAACAATGAAGGTTTTGGCATCGCCAGGTGGATACGGGCACGTTTAACCGGGCCGAGAGTTTCAATCGTCCGTGCCAGCTCACCTTCCAGTGCCCGCTGATAATTCACTTGCTCGCTGAACTGGCTGATACCAAATTTTTCTTTATCCAGCAGTTCAAAGCCAACCGCGCCACCTTTTGGTAACCCTTGCTGAGCCAGGCGCAAACGTAAATCATAGACTTTATCGTCAGGTACCAGGATAGCACTGCCATTGTCTGAATAACGATACGGAATATTCATCTGCGTCAGTTGCGTGACAATAGCCCCGCCGTCCTGGTCAGATAAATTATTATACAGTACTCGATAATCAGGTGTTTTCGCCCAAAGAACCAGGGCGACAATAATCGCAACGGCAGCAGCTGCGGCCACTATGAGAGGGATCTTCGGATTAGCGCGCAGGCTGCTTAACCACTCAGTTGCCTTAGCCGGTGGCGTTGGTGCCTGTGTTGCGGCCGTCATTCAGCACCTCGTCGCACAGCGTATACAGAGTCATTCGAATAAAGAGTGAACACAAAAGGCTCCCTGAGAGACAGTTACAGCAAAAATGCCACAATATGGCAGCATCATTATTTTCTTTTTAGGGAATTTCTATGGCTGAATTAGCCCGGTTTTTTGTATCTAATTAGCGCCTTTACTCTGCTGGTAAGATGTTAATCTGCTTGTGATTAACCAACAGGGGAAACCAGATGGCCATTCAGGGTATTGAAGGCGTGTTGCAGCAACTGAAAGCAACCGCTGTCCAGGCACAACAAATCACACCGCAACCACTGGCAGCAGGTAGCGTGAATTTCGCGGGTGAATTAAATGCGGCGCTTGGTCGTATTAGTGAAGCCTCGAATACAGCCAGAACTCAGGCAGAAAAATTTTCTCTTGGTGTTCCCGGAATCGGACTGAATGACATGATGGTCGATCTGCAAAAATCCTCCGTATCATTAGCGATGGGTGTTCAGGTGCGTAATAAGCTGGTTAGCGCCTATCAGGAAATGATGAATATGCAGGTGTAGTTGTTAATATAGAGTTGTGAAGATGTAGTTATTTAAGCTATTTGATTGTAATTGAATAGAAACGTGTATTTGTGAATAAGGCTCTTTTTATTTTTGCGAAAAAACACGTCAACATAATATTACTCTCCGGGTCAGATTCATTCGACCTGATGGTGCGCAAAACTTTTAGCGCAGTATCAATAAGAATATTAACTCTGTCATTACCTCGAAACGAAACATTAAAGATTTCGCTGACGCTGCCGATGAGTCACTTAAGTGGATATCGCCTGGTTTAGCTATTAAGAGAGGGCTGCACCGCTGCTGTGAAGTTGAACGTTAACTTATTCCTGTTGTAGAGGTAGTTTATGAAATGGTACTACAAAGCACCCATCGCACTGTTCGTTATTAGCCTGGCCGGCGGATTTATCTGGAATGCCGGGCACAATAACGCTTTGTATCGGGCTGCTCAGGATGAAATCTATGGACAGCGTAAGGTGATAGCCAGGCAGGCGTTTGACTTTAATCGGTTTAATCAGGTCGCTGATTTTAACCGTCGAAATGATGCATTTATTGTTGCTGCTAAAGTGGAAAAGAAAGCCATCGAATAACATTCATCGCCCTCAGGGGCGATGTTTTCACCGTAAAATTATCGTTCTGATAAAGCCTACTTGAGTCAATCCATATTCCTTCTTCTTTTTTTCTCTTCTTTGATTAAGACTCTGTGAGTAAATCGATTTTTTGTATTACTCCTCGTGAATATTCGTTATCAATGACCACAATTATCTTAGCAACAGTACCCGGTGACTTCTGCCTTTAGCACCGTTATTAATCCAGGTCATGAAACCCGCTGATTTTCGTGAGAATCGCTTACGGTTTGGTTGGAAATCCGGTACTTTTGTAATAATCGCTGGATTTTCGCTGCTAATCACAGGAGTAAGACGACTTTATGACCCCGCAAGAAATGCTGGAACAGAAGACGGTTTTATTGACCCCCGAACTACAGCGTGCTGCGGACTTTATTCGCCAGTATCCTCAGGATGCGATGACCTTATCTATGCGCGCTTTTGCCGCCCAGGTAGGTGTGAAACCCGCAACCTTATTACGCCTGGCGCAGCGCCTGGAATATTCCGGGTGGGAAGCCTTTAAACAAGATTTTGTTCAGACTCTGGGGCTGAACCCAGAAAGCTATCAAAGTCGGGCCAAAAAGCTGTTAAGCCATAGCAGCTCAACCACGCTTTATCAGGCCATGTTTGATGCGCATAACGAAAACCTGCTGGAGACCCGGCAACAAAATCATCAGCAAATGAGTGCTGCGATTGAAGCCCTGTATCGTGCCGAACATGTCTATGTCTGTGGTTTTCGGGCCAGTTATCCGGTGGCTTATACCCTGTTTTACAGTTACCGGTTATTTGAAAAACACGTTTCGCTGATTGACGGCCAGGCCAGCAACTATGAGGTCTTTACCCGCGAGCTGACCACGGATGACGTGGTGCTGATGATTGGATTTTCACCTTATTCCCGGGAATCGCTGGACGTACTGGAAGCCTCTCGCCGTGCCGGAAGTCAAATCGTCGCGCTTACAGACTCCCCGCTATCACCCCTTGCGAAGTCTGCGACCCATACGCTCTACTTTTCATCCCATAGTCCTTCATTCTTTCCCTCCGTTGTCGCCGCTATGGGAATGGCCGAGTCACTGCTCGCACTGCTGGTTACCCGTTATGGGGATAAAGCAGTAGGGCAGATAGCCAGTGCTGAACAATTCTTTTTCTCTTGCGGGGCCTGGGTAAAAGCAACTAACTAACGGTATTGCTGCTAGAATCTGAACTTATCCGGTTAATAAGGGGATGAGGATGAAACAAGGATTACTGATAGCAGGACTATTGTTGCTGGCAGGCTGTGCTGAGGTAAAAGAGTATTCTGATGTGATTGCGCATCCGGCACCCGCCGGGTTGACGGGGTACTGGCAGTCAGTCGGCCCGCAAAGCGAGCTTATCAGCCCCGAAGCGCAGGCATCACTGGTAGTCACGCCAGACGGAACAACTCTCGACTGCCGCCAGTGGCAACGGGTGATAGCTGTATCAGGTAAGCTATCCCTGAAGTCAGATGGTGAGAGCTGGCAAAATAGAACCGAGAAAGGTGATATTTACTCCCTGGCGCCGCATGATAGTCAGCTGAGGTACGCGGGAATGACCCTACAGCGCGTGAGTAAGCTTACAAGCGAATGTACTCAGGCCCTGCAAACCTTGCAAGTGGTCACTGAGCAACAACCGCCGTCCTGATCCCTGGCGACTATAACTCGCTGGTTGCCACCGGGTCGGTATCCGGATTACTGGCGGGTAGCAATAGCATACCCGCCAGGCGACCGTAAGCGAGATTCACCGACTGCTGCTGATTGCCCTGATGAATCAGCACCTTTAGCTCATCCATCCGCTCCAGTAATAGCCTTTTAACTTCGGCTTCATTTTCCAGTAATTGGCGCAAAATGTCCCGCACTCTGCCGGGAAAGGGGCTGTCAGCGGCATTAACATTGCTGGCAGAAAGCGCATTCACATGCTGAATATAATTCAGTTCTCCGTCAATTAACGCCTCCCACTGTTGAGTTCTGGCCATAATAAGCATTTGGTTACTTAGCAGCAGTAACTGCTGCCAGTCCGCAAGAGAAGAAGAAGTGGCTATCATTGCTGCATATCCTGGGTTAAACCAGCAGAAGGATTAATTTGATTCCACGCATCAGCGATACCCCCAAGCAAACCCTGTACTTCGGTGAGCGCATTTTTATCGTTGCGAAGATTCGCTTCCAGCAGACGGCGCACCATATAGTCATACAGACTATCAAGGTTACCGGTTAACTCACCGTTAACCGAATGATCAAGACCGGCTTGCAGGCCATTGGTAATAATATTTACAGCCTTTGAAATGGCCTGGCTCTTACCCGGGATATCCCCCTGATCCATCAGGATCTCAGCTTTTTTTAAGGCGCTACCTGCGCCTTCAAATAACATCACCACTAACTGATAGGGTGAGGCGCTTAGTACCGCACTTTCCAGGCCCACTTGGGCGTATGCATTGACTCCGGCGCGATTATACATCTGTGTATCCTTCTATGAACTCATTGCTTCAAACTGCTTGGTCAGATAGTTACCGGTATTTGTCAGCTGATTCACCATTTTATCGAGTTCGGTAAACTGTTTTTTATAGCGCTCAATCACACTATTAATGCTGACATTGGTGGTTTTAATCTTGTCATCAATATTTTTCAGGCTTTTATCAATACCGTTGGTGGCATTTTTTATTGCCCCATCACTGGCCAGAACGCTGGTTAACAGCTTATTAACCTGGACACCAAAGCCTGTTTTCTCACCATCACCGATAAAGAATTCGGTCACGCTGGCTGGCTTCTCATTGAGCGCTTTATCCAGCTGGGTATCATCGATACTCAGTCTGCCGCTAATATCCTGAGTGAGACCCAGTGAGGCAAGGTTACCAAACTCACCGCTTTGCGATGAGCTGAGCAGGGAGCGTATTTGTGTCTGAATGCCACGCAAAGTGCCATCACCCAGCAGATCGCCATTACTACTATTTTGTGTCGTACTGTCTTTATCTGCCTGGGTATATTTTGTCTGCGAATCAATGGTGGTTTGCAGCGAGTTATAGGCATCGACAAAGGTTTTTACCGCAGCTTTCATTGGCGCGGTATCTTTGGTGACGGTTAATGTTTCCGCTTTATCCGCTTCAGTAACGGCCGTTAAATTCAGAGTGATCCCTTCCGGCGCGCCGGTAATGGTGTTACTGCTGCGAGTGATGGCAATATCATTAATTTTTAACTCGGCATTTTTAGCGGCAACTTTTTGTTCCATGCCATTTGTACTGGCCGCTTTGTCGTAACCGATTTTTGCCTGCAGCTCGTCATCACCGGTGACTGCAATAGTCATGGCATTTTTTTCACCGGTATCACGGGCCGTAAAGGATAAATGGAAGCTATTATCATCCGCCTGAATAATGCTGGCTGTGACGCCACCCTGTTGCTTATTCACCGCGTCGCGGATCGCTGTCAGCGAGGTTTGATCGTCGCTGAGTGACACTTTCATCGTTTTTTGGTCATCGCCAGTGCCCTGAGTAAATACCAGAGTACGGGGTTCTGCCGCGGTACTTTTTACGGTACTTAATGCGGCATCTTTACTGTCAAATTTGCCGGAAACTAACGACTGTGCCTGAGCCAGTTGGGTAACCTCTACGGAATAGTTACTTGCAGCGGCGTTAGCGTTAGCATCAATAGTAGCGGTAAATGCCTTATTGGTACTGGTCACTTTGGTGGTGGCGATATTCTGCGCTTTTGATAAGGCTTCTGCCGCACTTTGCACTTTTTGCACAGAACTCTGTACCACGCTCCAGGCCGTCAGTTTGGCTTTATATGAGCTTTGCTGGGTGGTAAGGGGGGTGAGTCGTCCTTGCTCTGCCTTCGTTAAATCATCCAGTAAATCACCGAGTTTCAGATTGGAACCCACTCCAAGTGAACTGACGCTTGCCATACTATGTTCCTTAATTAAACGAATACCAATGGCACAGTTATCGGCACCCGTTACAGGAAGTTTAATAAAAAAGCATCTCGGGCAATAGCGAGGTTAAGCGGGGTTTAATGGGGTATTTCATCTTTCAAGGAATTTAAAAAAGCTAAAGATCGTTTGAGAGGAGTCGATAACGGTATCAACGGCAAGCAAGCCGTAGGCCCGCAGCCTGAAACTTAAACTTATAGAAAGGAATACGACTATGGCAGTAATCAGTACTAACAGCTTGTCGCTGATGACCCAAAACAACCTGAACAAATCCCAGGCTTCTCTGGGCAGTGCCATTGAGCGTTTATCTTCTGGTTCACGTATCAACAGCGCCAAAGATGATGCATCTGGCCAGGCGATTGCCAACCGTTTTACCTCTAACATTAATGGTCTGACTACTGCAGCACGTAATGCCAACGACGGTATTTCTATGGCGCAGACTGCTGAAGGTGCGTTGAGCGAAATCAACAACAACTTACAGCGTGTTCGTGATCTGACGGTAAAAGCGCAGAACAGCTCTAACTCCGCCTCTGATATCGACTCCATCCAGTCTGAAGTTAACCAGCGTATGGAAGAAATTAACCGCGTTACCAAACAAACCGACTTTAACGGCATCAAAATTCTTGATAACCGTGGCGGTGACGATAAGGCGTATAACTTCCAGGTTGGCGCTAAAGACGGTGAGCAGATCAATATCGATATTAAAGCGAGTTCTGGCTGGAACCTGGCTGCTGCAAATACTGATAAAACTTCAAGTGCATCATTGAATAAAAATGACGCCAGTTTAGCTACTGCAAAAACGCAATATACTGCTGCAGAGACAGCTGGGTATGATGCAGATATAGAGAGACAAACTTTAGATAAAATAGGTTCTTCAGCTGCTAAAGCCGCTTATGTGACTTATGATACTACTGTTGATGCTACTGAAAAAGCTGCGGCTCTTGTTGCATATAAAACTGCCGCAGGAATTGATTCTGGTGCGACCTTCAGTGCAGGTGATCATACTGCATTGAAAGCATATTCTGAAGCAGCAACGCCATCAGCAGCGCAAGCAACTGCTGCTTTGACGGCAGTTGACGGAAAGATTTCTAAATTTGACACTACTGCTGCAAAAGAAGCAGGCGCTGCTGCGGGTGCTGCGGCCGTGACTGCTGAAGGAAAAGTTGTCAATGGTAGTCTGCGTACTGTTGCAGCAACCGGCTTTGACGTTCTGACCGGTACCGTTGACTCTACTGGTGCAACCGACGGTAGTCCGCTGGCTGATATCGACGCCGCAATTAAATCTGTCGATGAGCAACGTAGCTCCCTGGGTGCTTCCCAGAACCGTTTTGAGTCTACCATCTCTAACCTGAACAACACCGTTAACAACCTGTCTTCAGCCCGTAGCCGTATTGAAGATGCAGACTATGCGGTAGAAGTGTCTAACATGTCTAAAGCGCAGATCCTGCAGCAGGCGGGTACTTCTGTTCTGTCTCAGGCCAACCAGGTTCCTCAGGCAATGATGTCGCTGCTGCGTTAATATTAGCCATTTATTTTGAATATATCTCTAAGACATAATTAAGAGCCATATTCATTACTCTTTTTTCTAAACTGAGCGGAAAATATTGCCATCTTTTTTCCGCTCATATTTTTAATGAAATTATCAATTCAACAAGCAGAGACCTCTGCATCTGCCTTTCTTATCGATTCTCTCATTAGAGCACTTCAGTAATTTTTCCTTTCCTGAAAATAGATTAAAGGCTTGAGGGATGTTGCCGATAACAAAAAATATCTTCGTAGATCTACACGCTACATTGACAACACTTACTGAAGGAATACGATTATGGCAGTAATTAGTACTAACAGCTTGTCGCTGATGACCCAAAACAACCTGAACAAATCCCAGGCTTCTCTGGGCAGTGCCATTGAGCGTTTATCTTCTGGTTCACGTATCAACAGCGCCAAAGATGATGCATCTGGTCAGGCGATTGCCAACCGTTTCACCTCTAACATTAATGGTCTGACTACCGCGGCACGTAATGCCAACGACGGTATTTCTATGGCGCAGACTGCTGAAGGTGCGTTGAGCGAAATCAACAACAACTTGCAGCGTGTTCGTGACCTGACGGTTAAAGCGCAGAACAGCTCTAACTCTGCCTCTGATATCGACTCCATTCAGTCTGAAGTTAACCAGCGTATGGAAGAGATTGACCGTGTTACCAAGCAAACAGACTTTAACGGTATCAAAATTCTCGATAACCGTGGCGGTGATGACAAGGCGTATAACTTCCAGGTTGGCGCTAAAGACGGCGAGCAGATCAATATCGATATTAAAGCAAGCTCAGGCTGGAACCTGGCTGCTGCTGGTGTGGATGGTACTTCAACTGCATCACTGAATAAGAATGGTGCTGATTTAGCCACTGCAACAACTGCTTATAACACTGCGCACGATGCGAATCTTAATACCCAGGTTCTGGCTAAAATCGATACTGCTGATGCTAAAACTGCTTATGATGCTTACACTGCAGCTGCTGCAGGTACGGCTAAAGATACCGCTCTTGCTGCATATAAAACTGAAGTAGGTATTGATTCTAAGACTACTCTTACAGCTGGCGATCATACTGCACTGGCGGCTCTTTATGCTACTGGTACCGCAGCTCAGAAAACGACTGCAGCAACCGCAATGCAATCTAAAGTCTCTGGTATTGATACCGAAGCTGCAAAAGTGGCTGGTGCAACCGCTGCTGAAGCAACGGCAGGAACTGTCGTCAATGGTAGCCTGCGTACTGTTGCAGCAACTGGCTTCGACGTTCTGACCGGAACGGTTGACTCTACTGGTGCAACCGACGGTAGCCCGCTGGCTGATATCGATAAAGCTATCAAAGCTGTCGATGAGCAACGTAGCTCACTGGGTGCGTCTCAGAACCGTTTTGAGTCCACCATCTCTAACCTGAACAACACCGTGAACAACCTGTCTTCAGCCCGTAGCCGTATTGAAGATGCAGACTATGCGGTAGAAGTGTCTAATATGTCTAAAGCGCAGATCCTGCAGCAGGCAGGTACTTCTGTTCTGTCTCAGGCCAACCAGGTTCCTCAGGCAATGATGTCTCTGCTGCGTTAATTTTAGCCATCTATTTTGAATATATTTCTAAGACATAATTAAGAGCCATATTCATTACTCATTTTTTCTAAACTGAGCGGAAAATATTGCCATCTGTTTTCCGCTCATATTTTGAATGAAATTATCAATTCAAGAAGCAGAGACCTCTGCATTTGCCTTTCTTATCGATTTAATCATCAGAAGTACTTCAGTAATTTTTCCTTTCCTGAAAATAGATTAAAGGCTTGAGGAATGTTGCCGATAACAAAAAATATCTTCGTAGATCTACACGCTACATTGACAACACTTACTGAAGGAATACGATTATGGCAGTAATTAGTACTAACAGCTTGTCGCTGATGACCCAAAACAACCTGAACAAATCCCAGGCTTCTCTGGGCAGTGCCATTGAGCGTTTATCTTCTGGTTCACGTATCAACAGCGCCAAAGATGATGCATCTGGCCAGGCGATTGCCAACCGTTTTACCTCTAACATTAATGGTCTGACTACCGCTGCGCGTAATGCCAACGACGGTATTTCTATGGCGCAGACTGCTGAAGGTGCGTTGAGCGAAATCAACAACAACTTGCAGCGTGTTCGTGACCTGACGGTTAAAGCGCAGAACAGCTCTAACTCCGCCTCTGATATCGACTCCATCCAGTCTGAAGTTAACCAGCGTATGGAAGAAATTAACCGCGTTACCAAACAAACCGACTTTAACGGCATCAAAATTCTTGATAACCGTGGCGGTGACGATAAGGCGTATAACTTCCAGGTTGGCGCTAAAGACGGCGAGCAGATCAATATCGATATTAAAGCAAGCTCAGGCTGGAACCTGGCTGCTGCTGGCGTGGATGGTACTTCAACTGCATCACTGAATAAGAATGGTGCTGATTTAGCCACTGCAACAACTGCTTATAACACTGCGTACGATGCGAATCTTGACACCCAGGTTCTGGCTAAAATCGATACTGCCGGTGCTAAAACAGCTTACGGTGACTATAAGACAGCAGCGACTGCTGCAACTGCCGCTGCTGCTGCTTCAACTGCTGCTCCTGGTGACGTAGGTTTAGCTGCAACAGCTGCGACTACTGCCGCTACTCAGGCTACTGCCCTCGCTACGTTTAAAACTGCTGCAGGTATTGATTCTAAGGCAACTCTGTCAGCTGGCGATCATACTGCGCTGGATGCCCTGTATGGCGCCACTCCAACCGCTGCTGAGAAAACTGCTGCAACTGCAGCAATGACAGGTAAAGTTTCTGTAGATACTGAAGCTGCAAAAGTGGCTGGTGCAACCGCTGCTGAAGCAACGGCAGGAACTGTCGTCAATGGTAGCCTGCGTACTGTTGCAGCAACTGGCTTCGACGTTCTGACCGGAACGGTTGACTCTACTGGTGCAACTGACGGTAGCCCGCTGGCTGATATCGATAAAGCTATTAAAGCTGTCGATGAGCAACGTAGCTCCCTGGGTGCGTCTCAGAACCGTTTTGAGTCCACCATCTCTAACCTGAACAACACCGTGAACAACCTGTCTTCAGCCCGTAGCCGTATTGAAGATGCAGACTATGCGGTAGAAGTGTCTAATATGTCTAAAGCGCAGATCCTGCAGCAGGCAGGTACTTCTGTTCTGTCTCAGGCCAACCAGGTTCCTCAGGCAATGATGTCTCTGCTGCGTTAATTATTACTCAGCATTTAAAACCCGCTCCGGCGCTGAGGGATCCCCACAAATCAGCGCTAATAAACCAGCACCATATTTTGGTAGGTTTTGGCGAGGTGGTTAAGAATAGTGCTCAGCACTGTTCGTTTTAAAATTAGCGGAGAGTGTCGCAAGACATTTTCCGCTAATGTCAGATATGAAATAACCCGTCGTGACTTAAGGCTATTAGCCTGATACCTCAGATGTAACCCTTTATTTTCAGCATGATAGCCAATAAGCCACAACACGATTGTACTCAGTGTTGCCAGCAAGCTCAGTACCCGTATTCTCCCGGCAGTTCGGCTGTAACAGGCACGCAGACCAAAACCAAAACGTTCACTTTTCTCATCCCGGAAGTTCTGTTCTATCTGCATTCGACGACTGTATAACTTCATGATTTCACGTGGCTTAAAATCATTTGCGCTACTAAAAAGTAGCCACGGTTCTTTTGCTGAAGAACGTCCGTCTTTTATCTGTGATTTACGACGTATTCGACAGCGTGAGTACTTGTGCCTCCGGCCTTTCGTTTCTTTTTTATGCAGGTAAAAATGACCATCACACCGGGCATATTCGGCGCGAGCCAGCGTCCCCGGCCCTATGTATTCCGGTTTACTGCTGGCCTGCAGCTCCTGACGCTTGAACCAGTATTCACCTTTACTGTTCAGGCGCA
>NZ_JANUEQ010000002.1 GCF_024807845.1 Klebsiella sp. BIGb0407 | reverse complement strand
GCCTCCGGTATTGCCGCCGGTATTGCCGCCGGTATTGCCTCCGGTATTGCCGCCGGTATTGCCGCCGGTATTGCCGCCGGTATTGCCGCCAGTATCACCGCCGGTATTGCCTCCGGTATTGCCGCCAGTATCACCGCCGGTATTGCCTCCGGTATTGCCGCCAGTATCACCGCCGGTATTGCCGCCGGTATTGCCACCAGTATCACCGCCGGTATTGCCTCCGGTATTGCCTCCGGTATTGCCGCCAGTATTGCCGCCGGTATTGCCGCCAGTATCACCGCCGGTATTGCCGCCAGTATTCCCGCCGGTATCACCGCCAGTATTGCCGCCAGTATTACCACCGGTACTGCCATCGTTGTTTAAGTTATAATGTAAGAAGCGGGTCGATCGAGGCTGTACGGGTTCTCCGATACTTTCACCATTGACATTACGACGAACCATTGCTGAGCTTTGATATACAACTTTTCTGGCTTCAGCGATGCTACCAACAGGCTCCATTTCAGGTAAGGTTCTAAAAATATTGAATGCTAATGACTCTCCATAAGCGAACTGCTTACGTGTTTGAATATTTTGCCGATATAATGTGAGGGTTGCTACTTTCACTGGTTTAGCTTCTTTTTCATCCCATAAACTACGAGCGCTAATAATCGATTGATTTTCAGGATTATTACGTTTTTGAATGTAAAAATTAAGAATGGCATTTCCATTCATCAGCCTTTCTGATAAGTCTTGAGCGAGATAGTCATTATTTCTTATATTGATAGTAGTGCTAGGATCGCTAGCAGCTTGATATTCTATAATATACTTGCAATATTCATCTCCAAATTTATATGGAATACAACTCCAATATTTTTCTGTTAAAAGGCTGGGAACCTCTTTTTCCATGCTGTCTAAGATCTCGGCTGACTCTGGATGCGCTTTTCGAAACGCCTCTAAATTACCGCTCATTGCAGCAGCTTTAAAGTCAGACATTTCTATTGCATCAGCAGCAAAAAAAACGGGGGTGTTTTGCAAAATAAAATCGACTGTTTTACCATCGGGCTCCTCTTCTAAAACTTTCTTACCAGAAACATTGAATACCTTAATACCCATTCCCACGGTGGTTTCAAAATCAGGATCAGTTTGTGCCGTGTCACTTGAATAACGAGCCCAAACGGTATAGCTCTTGGCTGGTTTAAATATTCCAATTTGATATTCAGTACCAATGTCATCATTAATTTGTAATATACCGTTAACAATACCATGTGTTTTTGCAAAGGCTGCGCGTTTTGCCGGTGTTTGATCTTGGGCAACGATACGCTTTACCTGCGTTTCATCAACGAACATCCGGCGAATATCCTCGATTGCCTCAGACATATTGCCAGCATTTAAAGGAGTTGATTTATGATTTTTCATATTACACCCTATTAAAAACTGTATATCACTAGTTTTTTATTCATTGAATTATAGTTATATATATATCTAAAGACATGCCAGCATAAAAATGTCACATTAACTTTTTTTCATTTCTAATGAAAAATATGTGGTTTGCATCAGGCTGTCCTGGCATGTTTATTCCTTAAGTTTAAACCAAGTTTAAGATAGACTCGGTAAACACGCTT
This sequence comes from Klebsiella sp. BIGb0407, assembly GCF_024807845.1. GTDB lineage: Bacteria > Pseudomonadota > Gammaproteobacteria > Enterobacterales > Enterobacteriaceae > JGM124. The sequence goes on along the minus strand of NZ_JANUEQ010000002.1, from coordinate 629,015 downwards.
GTTATTGAATAGATATCCTTTTAATCTTATTTGTTTATAACACATCCAAAATCCTGCATTGGGATATGTAATAAGAACTGATTGAATAGCCTCCATAATTTCTTTATCTTTTTCATGCCAGTTTTTGCTTTTACGATAAAAAGTCGCTCGTGATAATGACATTATACTACATGCTGTAATAACAGATAGGCCAAACTCTACTAATAAGATAGCGTAAGATTTTCTTTCAGAAATCAACAACTTTTTTTTTCGAATATCGCCTTCATTGCATTATTCTCAATGCTCATCTCAGTTAGCATTTTTTTTAGACGAATATTTTCAGCCTCGATCTTCTTAAGTTTATTAATGCTGTTAATAGACAGATCTCCATATTTAGATTTCCAATTGTAGTAGGTAGCATTACAAATCCCATGTTGTTCACAGATATCATTAACTTTCATACCTGAACTCACTAATTTTAAAACACTTACTATTTGCTCTTCAGTAAAATGAGTTTTTTTCATATACTCCCTTATTTCTTATGAAATTAAATATAACAGGCAATAAAAATATGTGGCAATACCATTAGAGATTAACAATATAAATAAAGTATCAATATATTAAAGTAAACAGCTATGTGCTGTCGGTATGGAAACAAAAAACTATCCTCATTTTATTAGCAGGCCAAGGACTAAATTTTCTCTTGAAATAAAAAACCATCTAAAAATGATATTGAATCTACATGGATATAAAAATCTATTTTATAGGGTGTAGTGTTAATTTTCTTTTAATAAAAACTAAGATGTCAGGTGTTAAATTTCATGGAGGTGTGTTTTTATGGTTGCTTCAATGTCATTGTATTTTAAATGTATAGAAGTAAACATATTAATATAATGTGCCTTTGTAGGGGAACGACAAAAAACACACCTTGATTAAATATCAGTTTGAAAATTTCATCTTCAAATTCTTTATTGCAAAGGCTACGGTTTGTTGAGTGAAGTTGAATGATAAAACAGTAAATGGAGAAATGTTTTTTAATATGACGGTTTCATTATTACCTGAATAATTAGATGTCTCTAAATTAAACTCGGAGCTCTGATTCTCTCTTGTTTCTCTAACATCTATAGATAAAGAGCCTGATAAGATTAAATCAAAAGAGACTTGTTGAATCGACTTGGGTTCAAAAACAAGACGAACAGCACCTGATGATGAAGCTGTATTTTCATAAAAGATACCTCCATTTATTGATGTGCTTCCTATATTTTTGTTAAATCCAATAAAAATAAATGTATCAGTTTCTATGTCACGGCCACTGACAGTAACATTATTGTAAGAACCATTCCCACCTCTTGCTATTTTATTTTCTCCTTTACTCGAGAAATCTTCTATTAAGTCATATTTAACATTGTCTACATCTGTACCTGTATCCAATATCTTCCCTGGAGGCCAAGGGTTATTTAGTGTCGGTGTAAATGAGTTATGATGTAAAAAACGAGTCGATCGAGGTTGTACGGGTTCTCCGATAGTTTCACCATTGACATTACGACGAACCATTGCTGAGCTTTGATATACAACTTTTCTGGCTTCAGCGATGCTACCAACAGGCTCCATTTCAGGTAAGGTTCTAAAAATATTGAATGCCAATGATTCTCCATAAGCGAACTGCTTACGTGTTTGAATATTTTGCTGATACAATGTGAGGGTTGCTACTCTCACTGGTTTAGCTTCTTTTTCATCCCATAAACTACGAGCGCTAATAATAGATTGATTTTCAGGGTTATTACGTTTTTGAATGTAAAAATTAAGAATAGCATTTCCATTCATCAGCCTTTCTGATAAATCTTGAGCGAGATAGTTATTATTTTTTACATTAATACTAGAACTAGGATTACTGGCAGTTTGGAATTCAATAATATACTTGCAATATTCATCTCCGAATTTATATGGAATACAACTCCAATACTTTTCTGTTAAAAGACTGGGAACCTCTTTTTCCATGCTTTCTAAAATTTCTGCTGATTCTGGATGAGTTTTTAGAAACTCTTCTAAATTACCGCTCATTGCAGCAGCTTTAAAGTCAGACATTTCTATCGCATCAGCGGCAAAAAAAACGGCGGTATTTTGCAAGATAAGATCGACTGTTGTACCGTCAGGCTCTTCCTCTAAAACTTTCTTACCAGGAACATTAAATACCTTAATGCCAATTCCCACGGTAGTTTCGAAATCAGGGGCAGTTTGTGCCGTGTCACTTGAATAACGAACCCAAACAGTATAGCTCTTGCCAGGTTGAAATATTCCAACTTGATATTCAGCATCAATATCATCATTAATTTGTAATACACCATTAACAATGCCATGTGTTTTTGCAAAGGCTGCGCGTTTTGCCGGTGTTTGATCTTGGGCAACGATACGCTTTACCTGGGTTTCATCAACGAACATCCGGCGAATATCCTCGATTGCCTCAGACATATTGCCAGCATTTAAAGGAGTTGAATTATTATTATCCATATGATACCTCGTTAACATGTGGTTATTTTGATAAGTACTATTGGTTATCTTGCCTTGCGGTGCATTATCCAGAATGGATTATTGATCTATCTTTGTTCTTGTTGGTAATAGTTAGTAACCTCTTTACAGCATCAGTCTTTCTTGCTCCAGTATAAAAGAGCATTATATATTCTTTGAGGTCACCTAAAGAATACAATAATTATTTCCCCGCTACTCAGAATTGATCTGTGATAAATGGTGAGATACCACTTCTATTAATTATCCATTTTGTTGTTATATTTAAAATTTAGTGGTTGGTTTAAATAAGATTAATCTGTTTGGATTATGTTAATATATTCAGTACGAGGTTCATTTAAATAAATTCCTTTGCATGCAATAAGCATGAGAGAAATGAATACCACAAATATAATCTTCATACATAGCCTCCTTAAGTTTAAGGGAGAACCGATTGAAATTAATTGGATAGTATCTTTGTATGTGTGCAAAACTATTTAATCACAATTAAAAAATTAGGCAATAATATTATTCAATAAAAATTATCATTTCATTATCTGTTATTTGATTTCTTTTCATAACCTGTTGTTAAAAAAGGATAAAATGTTTTTTTGTTATGATTTTTTTTGAGATCAAGATCAAAAAAATCAATTTATCTTAATTTTATTTTTGTCTAGATAAATGGTTATTTTTTTAATGAAAAATATTTTTAATATACAATGTAAAATGATATAAAAACTCAAGATTATTACCAAAAACAAGAACATTATAATATAGAGTGTTTTTGATGTATCACGGTGCCACCGATTTTATTGTATCCTCTTGATGTTCTATGTTTTTTCTCTTTGTTTTTTTATTTTTTAAAACTAGAATAATCTAATAATGAAAATTATTTTTATTTTTTTTTGTTCTTTATGTCTGAGATATTGATATGTTTTTATTACCATTAATCTAGACATATTATAGTGGAGTATTTGAAGACTTATCACTGATGATAAAAACCAAAGATAATGAAAAGATATTGGAGATATGAGTTACAGACTCTGTCTGTAACTCAGTGATGATGTCAGCAGGCCCGTTTTAGTTACCAGCAAACTATCTCTGTTGGCATAAATGCTCTCAGTGTCAGGACAGCTATGTTAAAAGCGCTGCTGAGTGAGGTACAGTTTGCGACACAAGACAACTTCAGCGCTGTAGGTGCCTGACGTATAGTTGAACGAAGCCGCCTTAACGGTCAGCTTCAACTCATCCAAAAACAATACGTTGGTGTGTCTCAACAGAGGCGCACCAACGGCTGTTCCATTCCGTAGATACTTAAATGTGGCAACCGCTACGACTTCCATTTCAGATTTCCCGTAGGTCGCTTGTTGTTCCGTGCATCTCTTGGTTGTGATTCTGCCCGTGGGGCAAGATTCATTTCCTCTCCATTACCTCTATTTATTTTCCTTATAAAAATATAGTATTGTCTCTATAAATAAGATAAATCCACTAGACAGAAATAATAACCTACTGCAAGGCGGACTCGGTCATTTGATATAAGAAATTTCCCTGAATTTTATATAGATCGTATTAATTACCCCATGAAAAATTAGCATGCTATATATATCTGGCTTTTTTATATGGAAATTATTTTTCTTTGATTATGATCATTAAAAATAAATTTACATCTTAATTTCTTTCTAAAATATAATCTCTAGCTTTCAAAAATATTAAAGGCTGCATTTAAAATATTTAACTGATGAATATATTTATATTTCCAATGGTTTCCAATGATTTTTAAATGTTTGATGTAAAAAATACAACCAATTGATATTTATTAACTAAATATTCGTATTTTCGCATTGTAAATGCGCTACAGACAAAAGATTACATAAACTTGATACTAATTTATTTCATGAGAGATTACTATGGCGGCGTTTATTACACACAACTAAATAAGGAAATTAAATAATGAAAAAGTTATTAATCCCTGCTGCTCTGTCAGTATTAATGCTGTCAAATGCAAGCTTTGCCGCTACTGAAATTGCAGGCTCAGAAGTAAATGGTTTAGCCTATGTTGGTGAAATATCCACCTCTGGCCGTACGTCTCTGTCTTGTACTAATAAACTCTCTAAAATTGCTGACTCTAAGGGCGCTGATTATTATCATGTCACTTCCGTTAGCCATCAAGGCCAGGATAATATTTCTTTCCAGGCTAAGCTTTATAAATAGTATCTGATCTGATATTAATTAAAATCCATAATATACAGTCTATGAAAAGCAATTATTTACATGTGGTTTCTATCTGAGATATAGATCCTTTCTATATTTAATGATAAGTGTAATCTCGTGAAGATAAATAAAATTATTGATGATAGATAATATATACTCCTTTTTATTAAAGGGCGTAACTGTATCTTATGATATCTTACATATCACTTAATACTTAATTGCTATTAAGTGATTATTATGAAAAATATTATGAATATTAAAAACACAATTATTTCAGCGAGTCTTTCAGCATTATTTCTTGTGAGTTTTTCTTCTGTATCTGCAGAGAATAAACCCGATGATTTCTCTTCAATGTCTGATGCTAAATCAGAAGAGCGAATCAATAAGTCATTGAGTGAATTCAAAAAAGAACGTGAAACTGTTGAAAAGAATCTTCGTAATTTTGATGATTTAGACTTCAATATCTATAGCCATCAAAAATGGGATGAAATGCATAAGAGTCATGCTCAGGATATTATTGTTCACTATCCTGATGGCACTGTGACTAATGGGCTCGAAGAGCATCTGGAAAGATCAAAGAAAATATTTGCATTTGCCCCGGATACTGAAAACCCTATTCACCATATTCGTATCGGTCAGGGCAACTATACCGCGGTGACAGGTGTCTGGAGAGGTACATTCACTGAGCCGATGACTCTCTCTAACGGTAAAGTGATCCAGCCTACTGGCAAGCGTTTTGAAATCGAAATGGCAACTATCGGACGCTGGAACCCAGAGGGTACCATGGACGAAGAATGGTTGTTCTATGATGACTATACGTTTATGAAGCAGTTAGGTCTGTTAGATAACTAATTGACTAATCGAGGAGGCCTTAAAAGGTCTCCTCGATTGCTATGTAACTGAATCGTCTGTTGTGTGGAGGGCAGGCCATATTTATCATATAGATTGACTGGTAAGCTTAGTTTTACAGGAGTCTAATTGGTGAATCTTATAGCCTCTGTAGCTCTTTTGAGCGCATGTCCATTTGTCAGTCTGGCGTCAATGTCTGTGACCTTTTCCGAAACCTTGCTGGAGGCTCCCGGGCCAAAAGGCCCTTTGAAAGGCACGTTACTCACCCCAAATTCAAAACCAATCGCAGCTGTCCTTATCGCCCCAGGCTCCGGACCTACCGATCGGGATGGAAACAACCCGCTGGGCGTGAATGCCTCGTCTTACCGGCTGCTGGCTGAAGGCCTGGCTGCCAAAGGCTTTGCAACGCTTCGTATCGACAAGCGTGGAATGTTTGCCAGCACAATGGCTGTCAAGGATGCCAATGCGGTGACGATTACTGACTATGTTGACGACGTTCGGGCCTGGGTAAAAGTACTTAGACGTGAGGTGCAAACTCCCTGTATTTGGGTTTTGGGGCACAGTGAAGGCGGTGTTGTAGCGCTGGTCTCGGCTCAAGAAGAGGATGTGTGCGGGGTGGTTCTTATTGCAACGCCCGCCAGGCCGATGGGCGAGGTGTTAAGGGAACAGCTGAAAGCTAATCCGGCAAACGCACCGTTATTAAAGGAGGCATTGCCGGTAATTGATGCGCTGGAGCATCGGCGGCGAGTCGATACAACGAATATACATCCGGCACTGCAAAGTCTCTTTCACCCTGCCGTTCAGGGATTTTTGATCGATGCATTTTCATATAACCCGAGTCAGCTGATTTCAACTATTTCCAAACCGGTGTTAGTGCTGCAAGGGCAGCGCGATCTCCAGGTATCAGAAGCAGATGCAAGGCAGCTTAAAGCCGCAAATCCTCAAGCGTCCTTGATTATATTGCCCAATATGAACCATGTGATGAAAGAGGTGACTTCGAACGATCCCAAGGCAAATATTGCTTCATACGCGGAACCCTCGCTCCCATTAGCTCCCAGTTTAATCGACTCGATTGGACATTTTCTGATTCACCACTGCAATCTTCCCCATCCTGACTAACTGCTCTGAAATCAGAACGACAACCCCTTCTGCGGCAGGTACACTTTTCACCAGCGCACGAGCAACCGCCAGAGGTTTGACAGGTTTGTAAGCTGCCGGAAGAACAGGGGCGAGCAGTTTAGCCAGGGGAATTGAAATTATCTCACCAAAGCGTATGGGTTGCCCGAGCCCACGACGGTAGTCAAGCAGTATAGAAGGCTGCGCAATGACCAGAGTAGTATAAGTCAACGCTTTGAGTGCTTCTTCCAGTTCACCTTTAACCCGGGTGTAAAATACGGACGATTTCGCATTCGCTCCGCCAGCGCTGACCAGTCCTATACGGCTCACTCCAGCTGAAACAGCTGCCCGTGCAACGGCCAGATTGGCATCAAAATCCACCGCGCGGAAAGCCTCTTTGCTACCCGCGACTTTTATTGTTGTCCCCAGGGCAAGATAGAGCTCATCCGCATGAGGAAGCGGTGGCAATGAAGTAAAATCGACCAAATGGACTTGTAGCTTCTGATGACTGACTCTGAGTGGCCTGCGGCTCAGAGCATGAATCGCGGTTACTTCCGGGTCATTGAGCAGGAGCTGTAATATCTGTCCGCCTACGAGCCCTGTGGCTCCTGCAAGCAATACAACACGGTTCTTTTCGGGATGTGTCATGATTCCTCTCTGAATTAGGGGATAGCTTTCCTGAGCGTTTCAAGGAGCCTTCATGTGTAGCGACTTAATCTATCAGAATGCTAAAAAATAGATTGATTGGGAAGCGACAAGTGAATAGCATCCACTCTTTCGGATAAAGAAAATGTCTGTTACCGATTCACTTCTTGCTTTCTCCTTCGCTGCTCTCTTACTGACTCTCACTCCTGGTCTTGATACCGCGCTGATCCTTCGAACTGCCTGTGCGGAGGGCGGTAAAAAAGCTTTTCAGGCGGCTCTTGGAATTGATACTGGCTGTTTCATCTGGGGAGCGCTGGTTGCGCTCGGCTTGGGGGCGTTGCTGGCCGTCTCAGAAGTCGCTTATACCGTACTGAAAATCTGTGGTGCGGCCTATCTGTGCTGGCTGGGCATAACGCTGCTGATGCGCCCGAGATCCTCTTTCAGCTATAACGATAACAAAACATCTTCACAGGAAAACTGGTTTGTCAGAGGGATGCTTGGAAACGTATTGAACCCTAAAATGGGGATTTTTTATGTCTCTTTCTTACCCCAGTTTATACCTGCCGGGCACTCCCCTTTAATATGGACATTTATACTGGTCAGTATTCATGTGGCTATCGGCACAATATGGTCGCTCACGCTTATTTTATCCACGCATTTTGCATCCGCGGTATTAAAGAAAAGCAGCGTAGTTCGCTTTATGGACAGAGCAACAGGGGGCTTATTTTTATGCTTTGCGGCTAAACTTGCCCTTAGCACGAAATAGCTTTACCGATACGGGTTGTTAGCCGTGCGTCTTGTTTCATTGTGATGAAACGAGACGCACCAATCTGTCACTATCATCACCGTCAGACTTTATTTTTAGCCTGTTCTTTTTCTAGCGCGTTCTTCATAAACAGCAGCTGATATTTTACGGCATTATCCCAGTAATCCCACGTATGGCCGCCAGGGCCTTCCTGGTAAGTATGCTTTATTCTTAAATCGAGTAAGCGTTGATGAAGTTTTCTATTAGGTTCAATAAAGAAGTCATCCACGCCACACTCAATGAAAATGGGTATATTCAGACTAATAAACTCGTGGGCATTATTGATAATTGCTTTTTCATTCCAGAATTTTGCATTATCGACAGGGTCCCCGAAGACTTTTTTTAGCCCCCAGTTTTTAGGGTAGTCACGGGGATCTACGCCACCGCTCATGCTTCCCGCTGCACCAAAAGTATCAGGATAATTTAAGACGATATTGAGCGCACCAAAGCCGCCCATGCTCAGACCGGTAATGGCACGGCCATCTTTGGCTGCAATGGTCCTGAAGTTCTTATCAATGAATGACGGAACATCGCTGCCAATATATTTTTCATAGTTACTTTTGGCGAGTACCGGGCTGTTTATATACCACTTATCATAGTCACCATCCGGCATCACGATAATCAGCTGATAGTCATCGGCAAGGGTAGCGACCTGGCTTTTTTTAGTCCAATCCTTGTCATCGCCGCTCCAGCCATGAAGCAAATATACCGTAGAATAGTTCTTATTCTCTTTAGCGTAGCTGTCTGGCAGGACTACTGTTGCATGTAATTTTTTATCGATATTATCACTGGCGATTTCTACACGTTTAATATCATAAGAGTAAGAGTTGAATGACACGCAGAATAAAAAGGCCAAAGCGATATTTTGTTTTTTTATCATTAAATCAGTCTCCTTACTAAGTATCAGTCCTAAGATATAGCTGATAATATCGAACGGGTCATTTCCCCTCTGTATTTATGTGATAAATATGGCAATAAAGAACGGGATTAATCAAATAATCACGGTCTCCCGTTCTATTTTCCTCAGGGTGAAGCAGTGAGTTTTAGCGCTTTATTTGGCCTCGACCCGGTAACGTGGTGCGGCATGTTCCTGAGCAAATTCACCCAGCATTGCCTGGCGCGACTGTTCATGATGGGTCCATAAAGCTTCTTCGTGCAGGGGAGGGATGGTTACAGGCTCCCGACTGTCAAAACCGCTCAGAGCCGCATCAACCAGTTCTCCGGCATCCATTACACCACTCATGGTATTGATATCTTTTCCAGAGCGCTCCCAGATTTCAGTACGCGTCACGGCAGGCAATACGGCCTGGATATAGACACCCTGCGGGCCAAGCTCAAGACTTAATCCTTGTGATAGGAACAGAACAAACGCCTTGGTCGCTCCGTACAATGCCAGCCCAAATTCTGGGGCCAGGCCGACCACTGAACTGATATTGATAATCGAACCGGTACCTGCTTTCGCCAGTCGCGGAGCAATCGCGCGAGCCAGGCGGGTCACCGCTACCAGGTTAACGGCTATCAGCCTGTCAATATCAGCGGGTGTTTGCGTGGTGAAGGTTCCCGGCAAACTCATACCCGCATTATTCACCAGTATCGTAATTCTGGTGTCAGTTTCGAGGCGTTTTGCAACGGTATCAAGCCCCGTTTCCTGCGAGAGGTCAGCGGGTAATACTTCCACTTCAACCAGGTACTGCGCCCGTAGTCGTGTCGCCAGTGCCTCCATGCGTATGGCATCCCTGGCAACAAGAACAAGGTTATGTCCGCGTTGAGCAAAACGGTCTGCATACACGGCACCCAGACCAGTTGAAGCGCCTGTTATCAGTACTGAAGCGGTTGTGTCAGTCATTTTTATTTCTCTCTAGTCAAAAGTAGTCGGGCTTGTTTTTTTAAATGATGTATGACATATATAATAAATGTCAATCGTCATTTATAAATAAACTGAGTGAGAAACACGATGCGATACACCACATTTGGCCGTAACACAGGTTTACGCGTATCGGAACTGGCACTGGGAACCGGCAATTTTGGTACCCAATGGGGATATGGTTCCGAAAAAGAAGAAGCCCGGGCAGTATTTGACGGATACGCCAATGCCGGCGGAAATTTTATCGATACAGCAGATGCTTACCAGTTTGGCCAGTCTGAAGAGATGCTTGGGGATTTTATTGCCGCCGATCGCGATCATTTTGTTATCGCGACTAAATACACCCTGAGCGCATCGCCGGATGCCGGGATTGGCATTACCGGGAATAGCCGAAGGAACATGATAGCCTCGGTTGAAAAGAGTCTGAGACGTTTGAAAACCGATCGAATTGAGCTTTTATGGGCGCATTTTGATGACCAAATGACGCCACTGGAAGAAATAGTCCGGGCTTTTGATGACCTGATTCGGACGGGGAAGATACAGTATGCTGGCCTCTCCAACTTCCCGGCATGGAAAATTGCACGAGCTGAAACGCTGGCTGAATTACGCGGCTGGTCGCGTATTGCCGGTATTCAGGTTGAATACAGCCTGGCTGAACGTACAGCCGAAAGAGAGTTGCTGCCGATGGCTGATGCTCTGGGTCTGGCTGCCACTATCTGGTCTCCACTGGGCGGCGGAATGCTGACTGGAAAATACCGTACCAGCCAGGAAGGGCGACTAAAAGGTTTCTCTGGTCGACTGGTACATACTGAGCAGGATCCAACGTTGCTCGATGAGGTTTTCAGTATTGCCAAAGAGTTGGATATCTTGCCAGTACAGGTGGCAATGGCCTGGCTTCGTCACAAGTCTGCACAGTTACAGACATCGCTGATCCCGATTATTGGTTCACGTACTACAAACCAATTAGCCGAAACGATTCTGGCGCTGGATATCAGACTCAGTGATGCGCAGGTAGCCCGGCTTGATACCGTCAGCGCTGTTTCCCCTGGTACCCCTCATAAACAGATTTTGGGGACTTTACCTCGTGCGCAGGGTTCAGGTGCTGAATATGTTAAGCTCACACCACCACGAGCCTGAGCAGGCGAGATATTTGTCAGAGCATACATAAGCAGCGAGAGGAAAAATGGCAAGAACCGGGCGAGTTTCCAAAGAGCAAAGTGATATTAACCGTAACAGTATTATCGCTATCTCATCTCAATTGTTCAGAGAGCGAGGCCTCGATGGCGTCAGCCTTAAAGATATTATGTCTGCTGCCGGGCTGACGCATGGAGGATTTTACGGGCATTTTAGCTCTAAAGATGAGCTGGAAGCGCTCGCCTGTGAACAAGCATTTGAGAACAGTCGTGCTGTGTTTGCAGAACAGGTTCCTGGTGATTTTTCACAATTGGTTGAACGCTATCTGTCTCCTGACCACCGGGACAGGCCCGCCAGTGGTTGCACCGTTGCTGCTCTTGCTACTGATATACAACGTAAAGGGCAGGATAAACCGGTTTATAAGACGTATATTTCTGGTGTCAAAGATATGGCTGAACATATCAAAAATATACAAGACAGCAGCTCAGATTCAGCCATGACTGATAAGCATCTGATGCAGTTTGCACTGATGGCTGGGGCATTGATGCTATCCAGGGCGACTCGTGGCGATGATATCTCTGAGCGTTTTCTTACCGCGGCTAAAACAGCTTTACTTGACAGTGAAAGCAACAATTCATAATCGTGAAACAGAGATAGCCAGTATGCTAAATACTGACTATCTCTGTAATGAAAAATGCCATATAAAACCAACTTATTCTCAGTTGGTTTTATGTTCTTCAAATATATCATCTTTCATAATCAATTTAATACAGTAACCAGAAATAATGGCAAATACACCACCGATCAATGTTTCCAGAATACGTTCAGATAATAAATGGTAGTTCGTGTTATTAAAGTAAATAGACATCTCTATTAATGATAACACCAGCCCGGTAAGGCAAACTGTCCCAAAGACGTTGTTTTTCTTCTTATTACTGACAGGAATAAGAAATGAAAACAGAAGGATTAACCCAAAGCCAATATAAGGCATTAACGCCGATGCGTTAAACGAGAAGTATAAGATTAAAACAACAATTAATGTGCCGATGACTCTGTCGCGCGTGAGTGAAACAATATTTTTTAGTTGAGGATTTAATACGAAAATAAAGGTCAATGGCGCCCAGAAGAAATGGTCAACATTTATTGCCCGTGATGATAAAACGCAGGCTAGCAGTCCGGCAGCATAGACAACTGACTGGCTTAGCAGGTTAAAATCCATTTTGTTCTTTTTCAGGGATAAATATTTCTTAATCTGAAACAATGATATCCTCTTACGGGAACTGAAGCCGTAACAAAATAACAAGGTTACCAGAGTACCTATAAGCAACCCTATCATATAGCCGTCAAACCCTGACTTGCTGAGCGTTGACCCGATAATAAAGAAAATCATCGAGTACTTAATCGACATGTCCAGTGAGGAGTCAATATTGTAAAACTGATAATAAAACAGGGGTGAGATAAATAAAATTACGAAGAAAAGTAAACCAACACCAATATAATACCCTAAAGCTGATGCGATAAAAATAAATGCTGAACAGAGTAATGAGTATTTAATATTTCTATACTGACTGGCTTTGTTAAAAATCGTATAACTGTGTAGTGTTGCCAGTGAACTCCATAGTGTTGCCTCGATACCTGCAACATAGTAAGTAATGATGAAGTTAATCATAATATAAAAAGATAAATAAAAGCTTTCTGCTAGCTTCGCCATAAATCTCTCCAGACGACTCAATCCATATGTTACTGATTGACTTTAAAACATTTATTATTTGATTTTAAAAGTATAGTGTCCTGTAGTTAGTTAGTCCAGAAGGAGTGTAATTCCTGTCCTCTCCCTCTTTTCGGTCTTTTCCTTTTAGGAAAAGACTGTTGTCTGAATGGCAATTCGCTCTCCAGGTACGCTTCTCTTATCCTTAGCGCTCTTTATCCCTTCCAGAGATATTATTGTGCGTTTTCTCATTTGTAGCTTTGCTCTCGTTTTACTCTATCCCACGGGTATTGATATGTATCTTGTTGGTATTCCTGAGATAGCACAGGATTTGAATGCCAGTGAGTCCCAGCTACACTTTGCTTTTTCTCTCTATCTGGCGGGTATGGCCTTGGCGATGTTTTTCGCTGGTAAAGGTGCCGACAGGTCAGGACGGAAACCTATCGCTATTGCCGGGGCGCTGATTTTTATTCTTGCCTCTGCGTTTTGTGTATTTGCTCAGTCAGGTTCGGCGTTTATTACCGGTCGTTTTGTTCAGGGGTTAGGTGCCGGGTGCTGTTACGTCGTTGCATATGCCATCATGCGCGATGTGCTTAACGATAAACGTCGTGAAAAGGTATTATCGTTACTTAACGGGATCATCTGCATTATACCGGTACTGGCTCCGGTGCTTGGTTACTTACTGATGCGTCATTTTCCCTGGCAAAGTCTGTTTTGTCTTATGTCCGCTATGGGGGCCATCGTTCTTATTTTGTCTGTTTTTATCCTGAAGGAAACCCGACAGGAACAATCAGTGACATTCATTTTTGAAGGTCCTGAAACAGAATCTCTTTCTGCTCGCTTTTTTATCAGCCGTGTGGTGATAGCAACACTCAGCATTTCTGTCATTCTGACTTTCGTGAATACTTCACCCGTTCTGTTCATGGAAAATATGCATTTTGAACGTAGTGAATATGCCTTGGTTATGGTAATAACCTCTGTCATTAGTATGATTATGTCGTTTTCCACACCCTTTATTCTAAATATTTTGCAACCCCGCACGTTAATGATTGCTTCTCAGGTATTATTTTTGACGGCAGGATTGATACTGATAATCAGCACGACTGAAGTGATGATTATTGTTGGTTTATTTATTCTTTGTGCAGGGTTTCCATTAGGGTTTGGTGTGACAATAAGCCAGTCCCTTGGGCCATTTTCCCGGCGTGCAGGAGCAGCGAGTTCGATCCTTGGCATTGCTCAGGTTTGCGGTTCGTCATTATGGATCTCATTCTCGGCAATGGCAGGTTTTGCATCATTGAATATGTTGATTAGCGTCTTGCTTGGTTGCAGCATTATGAGCCTTTTACTCATTCTTCTTTTTCCCCACAACAGGCCTCTACCTGACAATGAAAAAGCCCATTACCAGCCTCAATCTTAATTTGTTGTTATGTTTACAGCTTTTGATGCAAGAACGTAGCGTGAGTAGAGCGGCAAAGCTGATGAATGTGACGCCTTCTGCAATGAGTAAATCGCTCTCGAAACTCAGGGACTGGTTTGATGATCCTTTATTTGTAAATACGCCTCTTGGGATCTCTCCTACGGCGTTGATGGTGAGTATGGAAAAGGATCTTGCAGATTGGTTACAGAGAGGAAGTCAGCTGATTGATAAAGTAAACCATGATGCACCAAGTGGTCTCAGTTTTGAGATTGCTGCGGAGTCATCATTAATAATGATTATGTTTGGCTCATTATCAACGCAGATCCGTGAGCGTTATCCTCAGGCGGTGATAAAAATACGTAACTGGGATTATGACTCTCTGGATGCGATAACTCGCGGGGAAGTGGATATTGCACTGACGGGGAGAGAAAGTCACCCGCGGTCACGAGAATCACTCAGTTTGCTGCCGTTATCGATAGATCATGAAGTTCTGTTTTCTGATTTGCCTTGTGTCTGGCTTCGGGAAGATCATCCGGCATTACGTGATGAATGGAATCTGGAGACATTTCTGCGCTATTCACACATTAATACCTGCTGGGAACAGAACGATCGTTGGGCTCTGGATTATGTTTTGCAAGAAATGGGGCGCCAGCGACATCTGGCATTGAGTATGCCTGGATTTGAGCAATCTCTTTTCATTGCGGCTCAGCCAGACCATGAATTATTGACGATAGCACCGCGTTATTGTCAGCGCTATAACCAGCTCCACAACCTACCGCTGGTAGCTCGTCCATTACCTCTTGACCCAGAGCTGTCTGATAAATTAAGGGTTCCATTTACATTGCTCTGGCATAAACGTAACAGTCATAACCCAAGAGTTATTTGGTTAAGGAAAACGCTTAAGATGCTCTATAGCAACCTGCTTTAAAACCTATACATCTTGTCTCATTTCCGTGCAGTTTTACTACACGGAATATATTGTTCTCTGTTTTGTCACTACCCGAGCTTAAACAGAACCTTCTTTCTCAATCACCAGAACCCTTGCTGCACCCACCGGGTGGGC
Organism: Klebsiella sp. BIGb0407; assembly: GCF_024807845.1. Lineage (GTDB taxonomy): Bacteria > Pseudomonadota > Gammaproteobacteria > Enterobacterales > Enterobacteriaceae > JGM124. Next base: position 613,722 of record NZ_JANUEQ010000002.1, on the reverse strand, counting down.
GATATGTTCTGTTCCGACGCTGGCATAAAAAATATCACCGGTCGATAACAGGACTGTCTTAATTTCGCCTGCTTCTTTGTAATGCATTTCAACTTCACCATCCATCACGGCAAAAACTTCCTGGCCATCGTTGATATGCCATTTATAGGGCTTATCTGTCCAGTGTAGTCTGACGGTAGTGCCATCAAAATTTGCGATGTCGGTTGCTCCCCAGGCCTTCTCGGCGGTGAAATTCTTACTGATATAGGTTTGCATGACATTCCTTAGCTGATGGATGAGAAAAAACAGCTACAACATATATCAGATGCAACGCCTGTCGCACAGGCGGTCAGAGAGATTTTGTCAGGATAAACGATTTATCTGCCGCCATCGTGCTGGAGGAGTACCGGTTCTGCGACTAAAATGCCGGCTGAAATGGGACGTATCGGTAAAACCGCAGTCTGCCGCAATTTGAGCTAATGTACGGGTTGTCCGTAACATCAGCCAGCAGGCGTAGTTGAACTTCATTTCGCTATAGAACTGGTGAGTGGTAAGCCCTGTTTCAGTAAACAGACAGCGATCCAGCTGTCTCCGGGATAGTCCGCAGCGATCGGCAATATCATCGGCGCTAAGATAAGCGTTAATATTTTTACGCATAAAAATCATCGCGTTTCTTACCGTGGCGGGCATATTCTGAAGATCGGCATGGTTCCAGGTCAGACTTGATGGTGGGGCAAAACCCGCAACCAGCATATCTGAAAGCCCTTTCATCGCTCTGCTACTCCCCAATCTTTTTTCCAGCAGAAAAGTGGCCAGTTCGATGGTCGCATTCCCCCCGGGGCATGAAACTATTGTAGTTTCCTCGTGCACATTTTTATCAGTAACAGGGGTAAGTAAAGGAAAGGCTTCTGTGAACTCGTTAGCATGCCGCCAGTGTACCAGAATGCTCTTTTTCACCATGTCGCAGGCTGCCAGCAAAAATGCCGCATTATCCACGCTAACCAGAGTAATACTTTTATTTCTGAGCTTTCTCAAAGCAGGACGATAAAGCGGCGCCTCTGTTATCACTTTGGCGGGATTATTCCCGCCAAAGATAACAAAGTAGTCGCAGATTTTTTGCGATATGTTCAAGTCATCAAGGGAGCTGTCAGGTAACAATATCGCACCACAGCTGGCCACTACCTGGGTTCCGGACAGCGATGCCAGGCTCCAGGTGCAGGTAATTTGCCGGCTGTAATCTTCATCATCTCCAGAGAATCTCAGCTTATCGAGAAACCCTCCTAAAGAGAGTAATGAGAAGCCAGGCATCAGCAGAAGTATAAATTTAACGGGATCCTGACCAGGCACCTTTTCCTCCCACAAATAATATTTGTACCGCTATAGTAGCCCGGTAAGCAGAACAATAACGCCGATGATGATAAAAAGTGCACCACAGAAAAAGCAGAAATATTGTCCATGTTTAGCCAGACTGGCACGAAAGCGTCCTGCGGTTAAATTAATGGCCATTTCGACAATAAATTCTGCCAGAGCAAAGGTAATGACCATAACAATAAACTGACTGAGCAGATCCTGGTGTGGATTAATAAATTGCGTCAGAAAGGCCGCAAAGAATAAGAAAACTTTTGGATTTGATGCGGCTGAGATAGCGCCCTGGGCGAACAGCGTTAATTTTGTTCCCCCACTTATGCTCGCAACGGGCTGATTGATGTCAATCTTGCGTAGCATCCACTGTCTTATTCCTAACCCAATAAGATAGAGACCACCACCTAGTTTGATATAACTGAGTGCAGCAGGATAGGCCTTCAGTAAAGCATCGATACCAAACAGCGAAATGACCATTAGTCCGATAAAGGACAGAACGCCTCCGGTAACCGTATAAAAGGCCACGGCAGGTCCGAACCTGACGCTGTGAGTCATCACCAGCATTGCATTGGGTCCTGGGGTCAGCGCGAGTCCAAAACAAGCAATAGCGAAGTAAAACCATACTGTAATTTCCACATTACCTCCTTTTTTTAAGGATCATAGAGGTAACGCGCAATCTGCAAAATGTATTATATGGACATAAAACAGCAGAAGCTGGACGTGAGTCCAGACTGCATTAATCACACCGTTAAAGCGGGCAAATCAATCAGCAGCGCTCTTAGCGGGGTGCTGGCTTCCAGAGTTACTTTCTGTTCGTCACAGATAAAAGCGCCATCACCACAGGTTAAATCGATGCCTCTTTCCGCAGCCGTTGCGGTGACTGTGCCATGAATGGACTGAAAATAAGCGTGTGATCCCTGCAATGAAATACTTTGCTGCTGACCTGCTTTCAGGTTCAGGTGATGCACTCTGATATTCTGGCGTAGCTGTAACAGCGTTTTTCCGCCATCAATAGCCGCAATCAGTTGCTGGGACTGATTATTCAGCGTAATTTTTTGGATTAAAGGGTTATCCCCTTCCGGACAGGCTTCCAGCCAAAGCTGCATACGTGTCAGCGAATTTTTCTTACTAATATTATGTTCGCTATAGCTGACCCCTGGCTGGGCTGATAATAATACCGCTTCGCCGGTTTTCACCTGGACATGATTTCCCTCGGTATCCCGATATTCCGCTTCTCCTTCCAGTACCAGGTTGAGGATATCGACTTTAGGATAACTTCTGGGTTGTAACGACGTGCCCGGGGCCAAAACCTCCTGGTTAAGTACACGCAGAGATGCATAGCCCAGTAATTTAGGGTCAAAATAGTGTCCAAAGGAAAAGGTATAGCGCGCTTTTAACCAGCCGTAATCGGCTTCGCCACACTGCTTAGCTGCTCTTATTGTGATCATTATTGATTACCTCTTTTTAAGCTATACTTATGGTAGAGGTATAGACGCCGTATTGTTAGCTAGTTAATCTGCACACTATCGTCAAATTTACTGAATGAGACTCAAATGGCAAAAGAGAGAGCATTAACGCTGGAAGCGCTGAGAGTAATGGACGCCATTGACAGGCGGGGTAGCTTCGCTGCTGCGGCTGATGAGTTGGGAAGAGTCCCTTCTGCACTCAGTTATACTATGCAAAAACTTGAAGAAGAGCTGGATGTCGTGCTCTTTGACCGTTCAGGACATCGAACCAAATTTACCAATGTTGGCCGTATGTTGCTGGAAAGAGGACGTATTTTACTGGAGGCCGCTGATAAGCTGACCACCGACGCAGAAGCCCTCGCGCGTGGCTGGGAAACGCATCTGACGATTGTCACCGAAGCGTTAATCCCGGCAGAGAAACTCTTCCCGTTAGTCGAAAAATTAGCAGAAAAATCGAAGACGCAGCTGTCTATTGTTTCTGAAGTTCTGGCTGGAGCCTGGGAACGTCTGGAACAAGGCCGGGCAGATATTGTCATTGCCCCGGATATGCATTTCCGTTCATCCTCGGAAATTAATAGCCGTAAATTATATAAATTAATGAACGTACAGGTGGCTGCTCCTGACCATCCTATTCATCTCGAACCGGAACCGCTCGCGGAAGCGACCAGAATAAAGTATCGCGGTATCGCGATAGCGGATACCGCTCGTGAAAGACCGGTGCTGACGGTAGAGCTGCTGGATAAACAACCCCGTTTAACCATTAGCTCGATGGAAAATAAGCGCCGGGCGTTGCTTGCCGGACTGGGTGTGGCAACCATGCCTTATGCACTGGTTGAACGTGATATTGCCGAAGGTCGTTTACGGGTTGTCAGCCCTGAAACAACCCATGAAATCGATATTATTATGGCCTGGCGACGTGACAGTATGGGAGAAGCGAAGGCCTGGTGTCTGCGTGAGATCCCTAAGATCCTGAAATAAATACCAGCCCCGATCGGTGACCTTTTAAAGCGTCACCGATCGTTTCTCTATGCCATTAAATACCCGGCATAGTGCCACCTTGAACCACAGATTTCAGCGCCTGAGTACGCAAAGTATCCATACGCATTTGTACCGGTGGGAATGGCATTTCGATATTATGCTCGCGGAACCCTTGCAGGATATGCTCGTGGATTTCATGACGCAGTGGCATACGATGCCCCATTTCCGCTGCAAAGATACGCAAATCGAAAATCTGAATACCTTGCTGAAGATTGACCAGGAAAGCTTCCGGCGGTGGGTTATCCAGCACCAGTGAACAGCGTTCTGCGGCTTGTAGTAAAATTTTTGCCACTTCCTCGGTATTTGCATCTGCCGGAGCCGGAATCGTCAGTACCACACGCGTCACTGAGTCAGAAAGCGACCAGTTGATGAACTGTTCGGTGATAAAGGCCTGGTTAGGTACGATAATCTCTTTACGATCCCAGTCACTGATGGTGGTAGCACGTGTATTAATACGTGCCACTGTTCCGGTTAAGTCACGGATCGTCACGGTATCGCCAATACGAATCGGTTTTTCAAACAGAATAATCAGGCCAGAAACAAAGTTGGCGAAGATCTGTTGTAAGCCAAAACCTAACCCGACGCTCAGTGCAGCGACCAGCCATTGCAGTTTCGACCACTCAATACCCACCAGCGAGAAGCCCACCAGACTGCCTATCAGCATCAGTAAATATTTGGTGATAGTGGTAATGGCATACCCGGTGCCTGGCGTCAGATCCAGATGCTGGAGAATAGCCAGTTCAAGCAAGGCGGGAAGATTACGTACCAGCTGAACGGTGATGATTAAGACCAATATGGCTATTAATACCGAACTGAGGGTAATCGGCTCAATGCTCTCAACCCCCTGTACGCTTGACGTGACATCCCATAAGGTAATATTACCGAGGAAGCCAAAAGCGGAGTGAATTTCCGACCACAGAACAATGACAGACAGCAAGGCAATTAAGGTCAGAATAGATCGAACCAGTTTTAACGACTGAACACTGATGGTATCGAGATCGACTTCTGTTTCATCAACATTGTCGATGGTGCCTTCTGTACTGTGAGAGTGCGTTGGATCTTCTTCACCCCGTGCTCGCTGAGCGAGGATCTCTGCGCGTCGCTGTCTTGCACGATCAAAAGCCAGGCGACGGCGCTGAATCAGCATCCAGCGGCGGATAATATGGTAGATAACCAACAGGGCAAACCAGATGGCGACAGAGGTTTCCATTCGCGCCAGCAGGGCCTGGGCGGTTGCCAGATAACCCACCAGAGAGGCCAGAATAGCGGCCAGCGGCGCGCTGATCATCAGGTTCCACAGCAGGGTGTTGATCAGATTTTCGCCATTCCCCTGTTTGTCGAGATAAAGCGGCAGTCCGGCACGTTTCAGGCTCAGGGTGACCATGGCTAATGCACCGCAGATCAGAATAAAGCATAGCCTGCCGAGCGTAGGCGAAAATTCCCGGTCATTGAGGTTATTGAACATGATAAGCGCCATTATCAGCGGCACAATAAAGCCGATGCTCATAATGTAGTAGCGCATAGCCCGGGCAACGCTTTCACGGCGCCAGCCAAAATGAACGATAAACAGTCCGTTCGGGCGGGCGAAAATAGCGCAAATCATCACGCCCCACAGCAGCGGAACCGTTGCCGTGACGCCTTCACCAATTGCCACCGCAGTAGGATAAGGCCAGGCCTCGCGTAAGCCATGTCCTAATGTTGCCCAGAGTATTGGCAAGGGCAGGGCAACCAGAATAGACCAGAAGACATTACGTAGCGTCAGGCTAAAGTGATCCTGAGTGACTTTACCGACTTTGGCGCTGGAGCGTTCAAGGAACTGGTTGAAATGGCGGCGCGAGCTGACGCTGAAGCCCACCAGAATGAGAGCGCCAAACAGAGGGGCTATCGTCTCTTTACTGGTTACCATCATGATAAAAGCTTTACCCAGCTGGCTGAAGGTATCCAGCGAAACCAGGCTGCGTAAAGCGTGCGCAATATCCAGCGGCCAGTCCAGACCAACGGGCCTGACATCCGATGTCCAGAACAGATAACGGTGAGTGGCTTCGTTGACCTCTTTAAGGGCATCCTCAAGCTGACTATTGGCGACTTTAAGTTTAGTCAGCTCAAGTATCAGGGTATCGCCACCTTTCAGTAAAGAGTCGAGTAGCCCGCGTTGAGTACGCAACTGGGCATTGAGAATACGGTTTTGTTCTGCGGTCAGAGGTTCGCCATCCGGCTGACGAGTCTGGCGTAATTCAGCCTGTTTATTCAGCAAATCTTCATAGTAGAGGCGTTGAACCCTGAGCTGAGCCAGCTCGGTATCTAACTGCTGAGGTTTAGGCATTTCAGGCAGACGTGCCACCTGGGCACGTAAAGCCTCACCTAATACGTTGGACATCCCCAGCCATTGGGCCTGTTCACGTAAGGTATTCAGAGCCTGACGAACCTGAACGGTTTGCGTATAGGCCTGACGCTGCTGGGAAGCGACGAGCTCCATACGCTGAGCTTGCTGATTCAGCGACTGGGAGAGTTCACGGTTAGTTTTAAACTGTTCAGTAATGGCTGGCGGTAAATTTTCACTGGCTTCTGCCAGTTGCTCGGTACTTTCCAGGGCCTGCTCTGCTTCACGCTGGCGCTGAGTATTGAGCTGATTACGCAGAGACTGAAGGTAGCTGTCCAGCAAAGTACTTTGTTTAGTCGCAAGCTCCGCACGCATCCGCGCGAGTTCCTGGCGATTATTGGCTGATAGTTGAGCCAGTTCCAGTTCATCAACCAGGGCTTTCAGGCGAGCCGCTTCTGCCAGCAATGATGTATGCTGGGCCTGAATCAATGCCGAGCCCGTGGCGGGCTGTGAACCGACGCGGCGGTCAATATCACTGAGCTGGCGACGAATATCCGTTTGTTGCTGAGGCAACTGGCCTAACGAGTCCGTGATATCGCGGACTCGCTCTTGTTCTTGCTGTGCAAGGCGGCTCTTATCCAGCAACTGGCTACTGACTTGCAGTATTTCCTGGTTTAAGGCGTCAGTGGACAAATTGGCAGGCGCTTTCTGCGGCTCATCCTGGATAGCTGCAATCTGTTTACGCAGGGTTTGTGACAGTTTTGGGAAATTGTCTATCGCCTGTTGATACTGTTCAGCGCGTTCGAGCGAACCTTTACGCTCTTCAAGCGCATTTTGGGCAGACTGCAGGGCCTCGACTATTTCCGCCTGATTAGGCGTATTATTCGCGGCTTTAGCTTGTTCAAGGTCTTGTGAAACCTGTTTTGAATCGGGGACGACAGCTGCGTGCGCCGCCCCCATACTGAGGCACAAGGCCATCAGGAAAACGATAATCGAGCGCACGTCAGCCTGCCTGTAAAATTATACTTCGCTGCTTTCGGAGGTCTGGTCGAGGGTTTCATCTACCGGAATCGCAGGTTCGCTGATGATATCGGTCGATATCGCCAGCGGCTGGCCAATCAGGGTGGAAGAAAGGCTCGCCAAAGATTCAACCAGATTGACTCTTCCTGGTGCGAACAGGTTAATCACGGTCGATCCTAGCTTAAACCGACCCATTTCCTGGCCTTTCAGTAACGCCACTGAACCTTCACTTTCACCCGCGGGCCAAGTTTTGCGTTTAATCACGCCCTCACGAGGAGGCGTGACGGTACCTGACCAGACGGTTTCGATACTGCCGACAATGGTGGCACCTACCAGAATTTGCACCATTGGGCCAAATTCGGTATCAAATAAGCAGATAACACGCTCATTACGGGCAAACAGGTTAGGGACGTTTTGCGCCGTTAAATGGTTTACTGAGAACAGGTCGCCAGGGACATAAATCATTTCACGCAGGATACCATTACAAGGCATATGAACCCGGTGGTAGTCGCGTGGTGACAGATAGGTGGTGACAAAACTGCCGTTACGGAACAGGTCAGCCATCTGGTAGTTACCTGCCAGCAGAGCCTCCAGGCTATAATCATGCCCCTTGGCTTGTAAAATCTTGTCGTCGTCAATCGGCCCTAACTGACTGATAACGCCATCTGCAGGCATCACCAGAACATTTGGGTCGGTATTCAGAGGGCGAACATCGTCACGCAGCGGGCGTACAAAAAAGTCATTAAAAGTACGATAGCTTGCGGTATCGGGCTTCTGCGCTTCTTTCATATCCACTTTGTAGAACCGAACGAACAGGTCGATAACCAGCTTAGTCAGCCATCCTGCTCGCTTGCTTGCACCCCAGCCAGCCAGGCGAGTCAGCCACAGTTTTGGCAAAATATATTGGAGCGAAAGTTTAATTTTGTTTAACAAAATAGCCTCCGGGCTAAATGTCTCAAATGAGAGAAGCTGGGCGTATACCACCCGTCATACTTCGAATGACTCAAAGTACAAAAGTGCACGATTTTAGTGATGCCCAGCTTAATTGTCAGTCTTTGCTATCAGAAAGGCCTTTACGTGTTTTTACTTCAGCCATGCTTTCCAGAATACGGTGATAGTTTTCAAAACGTATCTCGGCAATATCGCCACGTTCGACGGCTTCACGCAGGGCGCAACCCGGATCATTACCATGGCTACAGTCCCTGAATTTGCAGTGGCCCAGATAGTCACGGAATTCGACAAAACCTTGGGTGATTTGTTCCGGAGCAAGATGCCATAAACCGAATTCACGGACACCCGGGGAGTCAATAACATCGCCGCCGCCTGGGAAATGATAGAGCCGTGATGCGGTCGTGGTGTGCTGTCCGAGACCCGAGTTATCGGAAACGTCGTTGACCAGAATCTGATTTTCTAAGCCCAGCAGATTATTCAGTAAACTGGATTTACCTACTCCGGATTGACCGGCGAAGATACTGATACGTCCAATTAACTCCTGTTCAAGTTCTTTCAAGCCTTCAGCCTGGTAACTGGAAACCATCAGGACGCGATAGCCGATTTTGCGATAGATATCCATCTGCTCATCGACCCATGCACGTCCTTCATCATCCAGCAGATCTGTCTTATTCAGAACCAGCAGAGGTTCAACATCGAGGGTTTCACAGGCAACCAAATAGCGGTCGATAATATTTAAAGACAGCTCTGGCAAAATAGCCGATACGATGATGATTTGGTCGATGTTTGCCGCAATAGGTTTTACACCGTCGTAGAAATCCGGGCGTGTCAGTACGGATGTACGTGGATGAACCGCCTCAACAATCCCTTTCTTAGAGATTTGTTCAGCGTTTTCTTTCGCCGGGCGCCAGACCACTTTATCGCCAGTCACCAGGGAGCGAATGGTGCGTCGAATATTGCAGCGATGAACTGAGCCATCGGCTGACTCAACATCGGCATGCTGTCCAAAACGACTGATTACCGTTCCTTCACGCCCTTCATCAAACTGAGCATCATCCGTCTCGTGTTTCTCCACGGTTTTGACTAAACGGCGCTCATGGTTTGCACTTACCCGTCGTTGCTGGCCTTTGGAGAGTTTATTTTTGCTCAAGCGTACTCACTCCTGGTCGCCCATAATGGGCAAAAGCACTATGATACACACAATCTTACCCGAATTAACCCACCGTCATCGTTGGGTGGCTCACTGAAAGAAGGAAAATAGCATGAGTGGCAATGAAAACAATCTGATTTGGATTGATTTAGAAATGACCGGTCTTAATCCTGAACATGATCGTATTATTGAGATAGCCACCCTGGTGACGGATGCAAATCTGAATATTCTGGCAGAAGGTCCGGTTATTGCTGTACACCAGTCAGATGCTCAGCTCGGGCTGATGGATGAGTGGAATGTCCGTACCCATACGGGTAGCGGGTTAGTCGCTCGTGTGAAGGCCAGTACACTTGATGATAAAGCTGCTGAGCAAGAGACGCTGTCGTTTCTCAAAAAGTGGGTACCCGCTAACACTTCGCCAATTTGCGGTAACAGTATCGGCCAGGATCGCCGTTTCCTGTTTAAGTATATGCCAGAGCTGGAAGCCTACTTTCACTATCGCTACCTGGATGTCAGCACCTTAAAAGAGTTAGCTCGTCGCTGGAAACCAGAAATACTGCCAGGTTTCAAAAAACAGGGAACGCACCAGGCGATGGATGATATTCGTGAGTCGGTAGCCGAACTGGCTTACTACCGCGAGCACTTCATTAAGTAAACGACAATAGCAGATAAACGGTATGCGGGGCGACGAGGTTTTGGTGATTAAACGATCGATTTGTCGGTTAAATCATCAATTGAATAAAATTCTCGAAAAAAAGCGTTTAAAGGCTTGCGACAAAAACGAATTCTCGTATAATGCGCCTCCCGTACCGATGCAGAATTTGTTAAGCAAAAACTGTAGAGATACCAGAGCGGGAATAGCTCAGTTGGTAGAGCACGACCTTGCCAAGGTCGGGGTCGCGAGTTCGAGTCTCGTTTCCCGCTCCAAATTTGATTAGCGTTTGATACCATGCACCACCCAAGCGGGAATAGCTCAGTTGGTAGAGCACGACCTTGCCAAGGTCGGGGTCGCGAGTTCGAGTCTCGTTTCCCGCTCCAAAATTTGATTGGCGTTTGATGCCATGCACCACCCAAGCGGGAATAGCTCAGTTGGTAGAGCACGACCTTGCCAAGGTCGGGGTCGCGAGTTCGAGTCTCGTTTCCCGCTCCAAAATTTTTCCAATAAATAATAACTCATTTCAGCATCGGCTTACCGAACAGGTAACGCTAACTGGCTGGATTTCGTTCGTTATTTTTTTCTGCGCACAGATTTATCCACAGGCAGTCACTGATTTTTAACTTTCACAACAAAACCAACAATATTGATACAAATTAAATAACTTATTGATTTCAAATGCTTTAATTGGAATTTGAATTATTAAATAAGTATTTGTAGATTTCTGATTGCAGTTTGCTAACTGGAACTTTTAAATTTTATTCACAAGCTGTGGACATGTCAGGCATCGCGCGGTAATCCTTTCTCAATCACTCTCACCAGACGCTGTTTTTGCGGCAATTGCACCTCGACGTTTTGCTCTGTACGTCTCTGCAACTGCTGGTTAATGGCCCATTCAATATGCTCATCAAGCAGCGGATGCTCACCTTGTCGTTGCTTAAGCGCATTTAAATTCGCTTCATCCCAGGGAGCGTTACCCAGCGCAACAGCAATATTTCTTAACCAGCGTAAGTGACCAATCCGACGAATAGCTGAACCTTCCGTGATACGTAAGAAATGCGCTTCGGTCCAGGCAAAGAGATCTGTTAGCTGTGGAGAGTGCAGAGCCTGTCGTGGACTAAAATCATCTTCCTCACTGAGCTGTGAAAAACGATTCCACGGGCAGATCAGCTGACAATCGTCGCAACCATAGATACGGTTACCGATCAGAGGACGGAACTCTTCCGGAATCGCTCCTTCAAGCTCAATGGTTAAGTAAGAGATACACCGTCTGGCGTCGACGGTATAAGGCTCAACGATAGCGCCAGTCGGGCAAATTTTCAGACAGGCGACACAGCGACCACACTCTTCCTTCACCGGACCGTCGATTGGCAGTGGAATATCAACTAATAGCTCACCCAGAAAAAAGAATGAACCTGCCTCGCGGTTTAAGATAAGCGAGTGTTTACCCGTCCAGCCGAGCCCTGCTTTTTCAGCCAGTGGACGTTCTAATATCGGCGCTGAGTCAACAAAGGGTCTAAAATTCAGAGTGGTGCATTGTTCTTGAATTTTCTCACCGAGTTTTTTCAGTCTCTGGCGCAATACTTTATGGTAATCACGCCCCAGGGCATAACGGCTGACGTAGCCTGACTGAGGGTTTTTAAGCGTTGAGGCAAATGCAGCGTGGGTTGGCAGATAGTTCATGCGTACACTGATGACTCTGAGGGTACCTGGTTGCAATTCATGCGGGCGGGCACGCATCATGCCATGGCGAGCCATCCAGTCCATTTCGCCATGATATTGCTTATCCAGCCAGGCCTGTAATTTGGGTTCACTGGCAGAAAGATCTGTGTCGGTAATACCGACTTGCTGGAAGCCCAGTTCGATGCCCCATTGTTTAATTAATTGAGCTAACTGATTGTAATCGAGGGGGTGCGACATGACAGGCCATCATCTGAAAAAGTACGCGAAAAGTATACCACATTTAGTCTGGCCAGCCTCAGAGTTACGGCGAACAGAAAAACAGGCTACTGATAGTTTAGGGATAACGCTTTATGAGCTGATGCAGCGTGCCGGACAGGCAGCATTTGACGTCAGTCGTAGCCATTACCCGGATGCCCGTCACTGGCTGATTCTCTGCGGGGCGGGAAATAATGGCGGTGACGGCTATGTTGTCGCCAGATTATGTCGGGAGGCCGGAATTCAGGTCACTCTTCTGGCGCTGGAAAGTAGCAAACCGCTTCCTGAAGAGGCTTGCCTGGCGCGTCAGGCCTGGCTTGGTGTGGGGGGCGTTTCTCAATCCCTGCTGGCTCCCTGGCCTGAGTCGATTGATTTAATTATTGATGGATTGCTGGGGATAGGCCTGACCGACGCGCCGCGCGATGAAGTTACCCGTCTGATCACGCTTATTAACGCGCACCGAGCGCCGGTTGTTGCTCTGGATATTCCCTCCGGATTATTAGCGGAAACAGGTGCGACGCCAGGGGCTGTGGTTGAGGCCACGCATTGCGTGACCTTTATCGCGCTAAAACCAGGCCTGTTGACCGGAAAAGCGCGTGATGTGGTGGGGCAGCTACATTATGCCGGATTAGGACTGGAACCTTGGCTAGAGCAACATCCTGCCTCAATAAGGCGTTTCGATAGCCAGAATCTTGCTGACTGGCTAAAGCCGAGACGGCCCACGTCGCATAAAGGGGATAATGGGCGGCTGGTGATCATTGGGGGTGATAGCGGGACTGCTGGCGCGATTCGTTTAACCGGGGAAGCTTCGGTGCGGAGTGGGGCAGGGCTGGTACGTGTGCTGACCCGAGCTGAAAATATCACTCCCTTGCTTACTGCCAGGCCCGAGCTGATGGTTCATGAATTAACCCCAGAGTCACTGGACGATGCCTTAGCCTGGGCAGATGTTATTGCCATTGGCCCCGGGCTTGGGCAACAACAGTGGGGGCAGGATGCGTTAGAAAAGGTTAAAAAGAGCGATAAACCGATGTTATGGGATGCAGATGCACTTAACCTTCTGGCAATCAGTCCTGATAAGCGTCAAAATCGTATCATCACGCCCCATCCCGGTGAAGCGGCGAGGCTCCTGAAGTGTTCTGTTCCACAAATTGAACAAGATCGTCTGCTGGCAGCGCGTCAACTGGCCAAAAAGTATGGTGGTGTTGTAGTGTTAAAAGGTGCCGGGACAGTTGTTGCCAGTGAATATGATTTGGCTATTATCGATGTGGGTAATGCCGGTATGGGAAGCGGTGGAATGGGCGATGTTTTGTCCGGAATTATTGCCGCTTTACTGGCCCAGAAATTGACGCTATTCGATGCAGCAAGCGCGGGTTGTGTTGCCCACGGAAGTGCCGCAGATGTGATTGCTCAGCAAACCGGAATGCGTGGTATGTTAGCCAGTGATCTTTTTTCAACACTTTATCCATTTATTAACCCAGACTTGAATACCTGAAGCCATGATGAATCGAAGTTTTGAATTACCTGACGAAGCCTCAACATTAGCGCTGGGCGCACGCCTGGCTACCGCCTGTGAAGGCACAACGGTTATCTATCTTTATGGTGATTTGGGTGCCGGAAAAACCACCTTTAGTCGGGGTTTTTTACAGGCTTTGGGCCACAAAGGGAATGTGAAAAGCCCGACCTATACGCTGGTTGAACCTTATCAACTGGATGGCATCCAGGTGTATCATTTTGATCTCTATCGCCTGGCGGATCCTGAAGAATTAGAGTTTATGGGGATCCGCGACTATTTTGCCAATGATGCTATCTGTCTGGTGGAATGGCCGCAGCAAGGTGCAGGCGTGTTGCCCGAGCCTGATTTAGAGCTGCATCTCAGCTATCAGACTCAAGGACGTGAAGCATCGATTAACGCTGTTTCTGCATTGGGTGAGCAGTTATTAGCCCGGCTCGCCCAATAGCAAGGTGGAATGGATGATCTCTCGTGTTAAAAGTGGATTAATAGCGGCTCTGTTATTGGTATGTGCCTTACCCGGGCTCGCGGCAACGTTATCCGATATCCAGGTTTCCAATGGCGATAACCAGGCGCGTATTACCTTCAGTTTTTTAGGTGACCCGGAATATACCTTTTCACAAGACGGTAAGAGAAATGTGGTGCTGGATATTAAACAAACCGGCGTCATTCAAGGGTTACCGCTGGTATTCAGCGGTGCCAACTTAGTGAAAAGCATTCGCTCCGGGCAGCCTAAAGATGACCAGACAATACGCCTGATAGTGGATTTAACTAAAGCCGGTAAAGCGCGGGCGGTAAAGCAGAAGCAAGGCGCCAATGAGCTGGTAGTTTTCACTATCGATGCTGATGTGGTCGTACCCCCTGTTGTCATTCCTGTGGCTCCGGTAGTGGCTCCTCGTAGCAGTGAACCTGCGCGGAATCCGTTTGGTTCACCGAAAACGACGGATGCGATAAGCACTCAAAATACGATTCCAGCACCTGTGGCTCCGCCTCGCAACAGAACGTCTGATACCGTCGTTATTGCCATTGATGCCGGGCACGGTGGCCAGGATCCTGGTGCGATAGGTCCCGGGGGAAGCCGGGAAAAAAATATCACGCTCTCAATTGCGAATAAATTAAAGGCGCTATTGAACGCTGACCCGATGTTTGAAGGGGTGATGACCCGTAACGGAGATTATTTTATTTCCGTGATGGGGCGGTCTGAAGTTGCCCGTAAACAAAATGCTAACCTGCTTGTTTCGATTCATGCTGATGCCGCGCCGAACCGTGAAGCGAGCGGCGCGTCGGTCTGGGTGTTGTCGAACCGTCGGGCCGACAATGAAATGGCGGGCTGGCTGGAACAGCATGAGAAACAGTCCGAACTGTTAGGCGGTGCGGGTGATATGCTTGCCAATAACCAGGCAGATCCTTATCTGAGCCAGGCAGTTCTCGACCTGCAATTCGGTCATTCTCAGCGAGTGGGTTATGACGTTGCGGTACAGGTTCTGTCGAAAATGCAGCGAGTCGGTAGTCTGCATAAACGCCGCCCTGAGCATGCAAGCCTTGGCGTATTACGCTCACCCGATATTCCTTCATTGCTGATTGAAACCGGATTTATCAGTAACACCGCAGAAGAGAAACGGCTGAATAGCGCCAGTTACCAGCAAGAAATCGCTCAGGCGATTTATGAAGGGCTGCGCGCTTACTTTATCGAAAATCCTCTGCAAGCAGCGCCTGGCGGGCAAGCAGTGACAGCCTCGAGACCATAAGTAGCCAGATTACGACGAACTAAAGGAGAGGTTATGCCAATTCAGGTATTACCACCGCAACTGGCGAACCAGATAGCCGCAGGCGAAGTGGTTGAGCGTCCGGCGTCGGTCGTGAAAGAGTTAGTGGAAAACAGTATTGATGCCGGTGCAACACGTATCGATATTGATATTGAGCGCGGCGGCGCAAAGCTAATTCGTATTCGTGACAATGGTTGCGGTATTAAACAAGAAGAATTGGCGTTAGCCCTGGCGAGACACGCGACCAGTAAAATAGCTTCTCTGGATGACTTAGAGGCTATCATTAGCCTTGGATTTCGTGGCGAAGCCCTGGCCAGTATCAGTTCCGTATCACGCTTGATTCTGACTTCACGTACCGCAGAGCAGAGTGAAGCCTGGCAAGCTTATGCTGAAGGTCGCGATCAGGACGTCACGGTAAAACCGGCAGCCCATCCGGTGGGAACAACGCTGGAAGTTTTGGATTTATTTTATAATACCCCGGCGCGTCGAAAATTTATGCGTACGGAAAAAACTGAATTTAATCATATTGATGAAATTGTCAGACGTATTGCCCTTGCCCGTTTTGATATAGCGATTAATCTCAGTCACAACGGTAAAATGGTGCGTCAGTACCGTGCAGTTCAGGAAGGCGCCGGACGCGATCGTCGACTGGGAGCAATATGTGGTAATGCATTTCTTGAGCATGCGTTAGAGATTGAATGGCAGCACGGTGATTTAGCCATGCGTGGCTGGGTGGTTGAACCTGCGGCATCAACTCCTGCATTAGCCGAGATTCAGTATTGCTATGTGAATGGCCGCATGATGCGCGACCGTCTGATTAACCATGCCATTCGCCAGGCTTATGAAGAACAACTGGGCGTGGATCAGCAACCCGCTTTTGTTCTCTATCTGGAAGTGGATCCTCATCAAGTCGATGTTAACGTACATCCTGCCAAGCATGAAGTTCGTTTCCATCAGTCACGTTTGGTGCATGATTTTATCTATCAGGGGGTTTTGAGCGTACTGCAGCAGCAACAGCCGGAACAGCTCTCTGTCGAAGGCTCACCCGCGGTCAGTCCCGCCCGCCCGCCGGAGAATCGTCAGGCAGCCGGGCGCAATCAATTCGCCACCCCGGCGGCAGCGCGTGAGCCCTCTACCTCAGAACCGCGCAATGCATCACCCGCTCCGGGTAGCGGGCGCAGTTCTGCCCCTCCGCTTTGGCCCCATGCCGTTCCGGGCTATCAGAAGCAGCAGGGGGCGTTATATCAGCAGTTACTTGCCACGCCTGAGACCACAGAAACACGACCTGCACGGGCTGAGGAGCCGACCGCTCTGAATGGACACCTGCACAGCTTTGGTCGCGTACTGACGGTTCTGCCGCCGGATATGGCATTGCTGGAGCGCGATGGCAGGCTGACTTTGCTATCACTGGTTATTGCTGAACGCTGGCTTAAGCAAGCTCAGCTATTACCTGCCGGGGAAAGCTTACGTGCCCAGCCATTACTGATACCATTACGGATTAAAGTGACGCGTGAAGAACATGATGTTTTGGTTAAACATCAACCGCTTTTGCTTGGAATGGGTATCGAGCTGGATATTGAAGCCCAGCAGATAACAATTCGCGCTGTACCTTTACCTTTACGTAAACAAAATTTACAAATCTTGATTCATGAACTGACAAGATACTTAACACAACAGTCAGCGGTGACGCCTGACCACCTTGCTAGCTATATTGCACGCCATCTGGCCAGCGAATATGAGCAATGGAGTCAGTCTCAGGCAATTACCTTACTGGCGGAGGTTGAACGGCTTTGCCCGCATCTGGTGAAGTCCCCTCCCGGCGGTTTATTGCAACCGGTTGACTTACAATTGGCGATGAACGCCCTGAAACATGACTGAACTGAATAAAAGCCTGCCAAAGGCTATCTTTTTGATGGGGCCGACAGCCTCAGGTAAAACGGCACTGGCAATTAATTTGCGTAAAACATTGCCTGTAGAGTTGATCAGCGTTGATTCCGCCCTCATCTATCGGGGAATGGATATCGGGACCGCCAAACCGACAGCAGAAGAGCAAGCCCAGGCTCCTCATCGGTTACTGGATATTCTTGACCCGGCTGAATCCTATTCTGCGGCTGATTTTCGGCGTGATGCTCTGGCAGAAATGGCAGAGATTACTGCGGCAGGCAGGATCCCACTACTCGTGGGTGGGACTATGCTTTATTTTAAAGCGTTATTAGAAGGGTTATCGCCCTTGCCGCCAGCGTCCCCTGAGGTGAGAGCAGAAATAGAACAGCAGGCAGCAGAGCATGGATGGGAGTCGTTACATGAGCGACTTAAGGCCATCGATCCGGTTGCGGCAGCCAGGATTCATCCAAATGATCCGCAAAGACTTTCCCGAGCACTGGAAGTTTTTTTCATTTCGGGTAAAACTTTAACTGAGCTGACGCAAACGTCGGGAGAGGCTTTGCCGTATCAGGTGCATCAGTTTGCTATCGCACCTGCTAAGCGTGAACTGCTCCATCAACGGATTGAACAACGTTTTCATCAGATGTTAGCTTCAGATTTTGAAGCAGAAGTACGGGCTCTTTTTGCCCGCGGGGATTTACATCCGGATATGCCATCGATTCGCTGTGTTGGCTATCGACAGATGTGGTCTTATTTGAACGGTGAAATTTCGTACGACGATATGGTCTATAAAGGTATTTGTGCGACGCGACAATTGGCGAAACGCCAGCTAACGTGGTTACGTGGGTGGGAAGGGGTGCATGAGCTGGACAGCGACCTCCCTGAACAGGCCTACCGCAACGTATTACAGGTTGTTAGTGCGAAGCATGAATGAAAGTGTACAATTGATATGTCGACGTGCGCGGATTTTACGCAGTTTTTCTGAGCAAATTGCTCTTGAGTGACAAACAACAAACATATAAGGAAAAGATAGAATGGCAAAGGGGCAATCATTACAAGATCCGTTCTTGAACGCGCTGCGTCGGGAACGTGTTCCGGTTTCTATTTATTTGGTGAATGGTATTAAGCTGCAAGGACAAATTGAGTCTTTTGACCAATTCGTGATCCTGTTGAAAAACACAGTCAGCCAGATGGTTTATAAGCACGCTATTTCTACTGTGGTGCCGTCTCGTCCGGTTTCACACCACAGTAATAATACGGGACCAGGGACGTCTGGTAGCTACAACCAAGGCGCAGGTTCGCAGTCAGGTTCAGCGCAACAAGACGGCGACGACGCTGAATAGCATTGCGTGTTGTTTCCAGACCGGGGAACCAGTTTTGCTGCGTTCCC
Source organism: Klebsiella sp. BIGb0407 (assembly GCF_024807845.1). Classification (GTDB taxonomy): domain Bacteria; phylum Pseudomonadota; class Gammaproteobacteria; order Enterobacterales; family Enterobacteriaceae; genus JGM124. The sequence goes on along the minus strand of NZ_JANUEQ010000002.1, from coordinate 595,293 downwards.
CACTGCTATTTTTGAGAGGTTATACGTTTGTTTGACCGTTACGATGCTGGTGAACAGGCGGTACTGGTACACATCTATTTTACGCAAGACAAAGACATGGAAGACCTGGTTGAGTTTGAATCCCTGGTCTCTTCTGCCGGCGTTGAAGCTCTTCAAGTTGTGACTGGTAGCCGCAAAGCTCCACACCCAAAGTATTTTGTTGGTGAAGGTAAGGCAATTGAGATTGCTGAAGCAGTTAAAGCCACCGGAGCATCAGTGGTGCTATTTGATCATGCGTTGTCTCCTGCTCAGGAGCGTAACCTTGAAGCACTCTGTGAATGCCGGGTCATCGATCGTACAGGATTAATTTTAGATATTTTTGCTCAGCGTGCACGCACCCATGAAGGGAAATTGCAGGTTGAACTGGCTCAGTTACGCCATCTGGCAACGCGTTTAGTGCGAGGCTGGACTCACCTTGAGCGCCAGAAAGGCGGAATTGGTCTGCGTGGCCCGGGTGAAACCCAGCTTGAGACCGACCGTCGATTACTGCGTAACCGTATTACGCTGATTCTCTCGCGCTTAGAACGAGTTGAAAAACAACGCGAGCAGGGAAGGCGTTCCCGCGCAAAAGCTGATGTGCCAACAGTCTCTCTGGTAGGTTATACCAATGCCGGTAAATCTACCCTCTTTAACCGAATTACCGCGGCTGATGTGTATGCTGCGGATAAGTTATTTGCCACTCTTGACCCTACGCTGCGTCGAATTGACGTTGCAGATGTAGGTGAAACCGTGCTGGCAGATACTGTCGGTTTTATTCGTCACCTACCGCATGATTTGGTAGCAGCGTTTAAGGCCACCTTGCAGGAGACACGTCAGGCAACGTTGTTGTTACACGTGATCGATGCGGCCGATTTTCGGCTTCAGGAAAACATTGCAGCAGTGGATACCGTACTGGAAGAAATTGAAGCGAATGAGATCCCAACGCTGTTGGTCATGAATAAAATTGATGCACTGGAAGATTTTGTGCCGCGCATCGATCGTAATGATGAGAATTTGCCTATTCGGGTCTGGCTTTCAGCTCAGACCGGGGTTGGTGTCCCACTGCTTTTTCAGGCTTTGACAGAACGTCTGTCTGGTGAAATTGCGCAGCATGAGTTGCGTTTACCTCCTAAGGCCGGGCGACTTCGGAGTCGTTTATATCAGCTTCAGGCAATAGAAAAAGAGTGGACAGAAGAGGATGGTTCCGTTGGGCTGGAAATTCGTTTGCCTATCGTGGACTGGAATCGTCTCTGTAAACAAGAACCGACATTAGTCGACTATATCGTCAATGCCGTCGGGTCACCCTTATCCTGAAGACTATTTCCCCATTGAGGGGATATCACCGCACAACAATTATGGAGCATAAACATGGCGTGGAATCAGCCCGGTAATAACGGACAGGACCGCGACCCGTGGGGAAGCAGCAAGCCTGGCGGCGACTCTGGGGGAAACAAAGGAGGTCGTGATAAAGGACCACCTGATTTGGATGATATCTTCCGCAAACTGAGTAGTAAGCTCAACGGATTTGGTAAAGGTGGGAAAAGCGGTGGAACCGGCGGCGGCTCATCAGAACCTAATAAGCCGGTGAGTGGACGTCTTCTCGGGATAGCTGTTGCTGCTATCGTTATCCTGTGGGCTGCAACCGGTTTTTATACTATCAAAGAAGCCGAACGTGGTGTTGTGACCCGCTTCGGTAAGTTCAGCCATTTGGTTGAGCCTGGTTTGAACTGGAAACCGACCTTTATTGATAGCGTAAGACCTGTCAACGTTGAAGCGGTACGTGAACTGGCGGCGTCTGGTGTCATGCTGACATCTGATGAAAACGTGGTCCGTGTCGAAATGAACGTACAGTATCGCATCACCGATCCTGAGCATTATCTGTATAGCGTGACCAGTGCAGATGATAGCTTGCGTCAGGCAACGGATAGCGCATTACGTGGCGTTATCGGTAAATACACCATGGACAAGATCCTGACTGAGGGACGTACGATCATTCGTAACGATACCCAGCGTGAACTTGAAGAGACCGTGCGTCCTTATAACATGGGTATTACCTTACTTGACGTCAACTTCCAGACTGCTCGTCCGCCTGAAGAAGTAAAATCTTCATTTGATGACGCGATCGCTGCTCGTGAAAATGAGCAACAGTACATCCGTGAAGCAGAAGCTTATACCAACGAAGTTCAGCCACGTGCTAACGGTAGAGCTCAACGTATTCTGGAAGAAGCGCGTGCTTATAAAACGCAGACAGTTCTCGAAGCTCAGGGTGAAGTTGCTCGATTTGCGAAACTGTTACCAGAATATAAAGCAGCTCCGGCGATTACCCGTGAGCGTCTGTATATCGAAGCCATGGAAAAAGTCCTTAGCAACACGCGTAAAGTGCTGGTTAACGATAAAGGCAATAGCCTGATGGTTCTGCCGCTTGACCAAATGTTGAAAGGGGGCGCTCAGGCACCTGCTGAGAATACCGGTAGCAGTGCGACAGAAAGTCTTTTACGTCTGCCGCCAGCATCCACATCAAGCACCAGCACTCGTGCCAGCACGACTTCGCAAACCCGGAGCGGCGATATCATGGATCAGCGTCGCGCCAATGCACAGCGCGCAGGGAGTGAATAACAATGCGTAAGTCTATAATTGCACTGATTATCCTCGTGCTGTTCGTACTCTTTACTTCGGTATTCGTGGTACATGAAGGCGAGCGCGGTATTACTTTACGTTTTGGTAAAGTGGTCCGTGATGACGAAAACAAACCTCTGGTATTCGAGCCGGGCCTGCACTTTAAAGTCCCATTCATCGAGTCAGTTAAAACGCTTGATGCGCGTATCCAGACTATGGACAACCAGGCCGATCGCTTTGTAACCAAAGAGAAAAAAGACCTGATCGTTGACTCCTACATCAAATGGCGTATCAGTGACTTTAGTCGTTACTACCTTGCTACCGGTGGCGGTGACGTTTCTCAGGCTGAAGTGTTGCTGAAACGTAAGTTCAGTGACCGTCTGCGTTCTGAAATTGGTCGTCTGGATGTTAAAGACATCGTTACTGATTCTCGTGGCCGTCTGACTCTGGACGTTCGTGATGCCCTGAACTCAGGTTCAGCAGGTACTGATGACGAAGTCGCGACACCAGGTGCTGATGACGCGATTGCCTCTGCAGCTGCTCGTGTGATGAAAGAAACTAACGGTAAAATTCCGGTAGTTAACCCGAATAGTATGGCTGCACTGGGTATCGAAGTTGTCGATGTCCGTATCAAGCAGATCAACCTGCCAGCTGAAGTGTCCGAGGCTATCTACAACCGTATGCGCGCTGAGCGTGAAGCGGTTGCACGTCGTCACCGTTCACAAGGTCAGGAAGAGGCTGAGAAGCTGCGCGCAACGGCTGACTATGAAGTGACGCGTACTCTTGCAGAAGCCGAGCGTGAAGGTCGTATCACTCGCGGTGAAGGTGATGCTGAAGTGGCTAAGCTGTTTGCTGAAACCTTCAGTCAGGATCCGGACTTCTATTCTCTGGTGCGTAGTCTGCGTGCCTACGAAAATAGCTTCAAGTCGAATCAAGACGTGATGGTTATGAGCCCGGATGACGATTTCTTCCGTCATATGAAATCGCCGGAAAAAACCAGCGGTCAGTAATTCGCAACAGAATAAAAAGAGCCGGGAAACCGGCTCTTTTTTTTGCCTGTCGGAAAGCAGGTGAAGTATATTGTTTTAAATAATTCAGATTAGTGAAATGATAAAGTATTTATTATGATGCGTGTTATGAATAATGGGGTTTGTCCCAGTTTAAATGTATTTGGTTCTCATCAGAAGTCCGATGATTAATAAGTTTTAAAAGCGAAAAGAATAATAAATAATTATTAATATAAATAAAATAATCCTGTGTGAACATCTTGTTATTACCTGACGGGAACTCAGGCGGGAATTAAACTCACCGAGGGTTTAAATAAAATATAGTCTGGAAGATATATAGCGGAATTGGACTCAGCTATTTAGGGATAAAATATGAATAATGGATTTCCAGGCAGTTTCACGCCTATGGGCAATAATATGGGTTTAACTTGCCAGCCTAATTTTAATAGCTCACAACCTGGGCATTGTGTGTTGCATCATGTGAATGCCGTACCTACTGCTAATATCAATCAACACATCGCCTCTGCACAAAATAGTGCGATGGCTTTTATGAGAGCGAATCAGGCTCAAGAGCAACAGGTTATAGCCAGAGTGGTGGCACAGCCACCTACTGCTCCAAAGGCAGTCCAAAACGAACCCGCTACTCCATTACCCCTCCCAACCAGGGGGCTCTTTTTGAAGCAACGGCGTGAGTCTATCATGAAGTTCAATCGTCAGCTTGAGCTGGAGCGACAGTTGTCTGAGGCTGCTGCCAAGGCTCAGGCAGCAAAGCCTGCTGCTAACAGCTCTGCCCCAGCGGCAAAGCCCGCAGCTCAAACCCCGGCATCCGCGCCCGCTGCTAAAGCACCAGAACTAGCAGCAAAGCCAGCTACCCATCCCCCAGCCCAACAGAGTGATAATTCTCTCTTATCCACTCTTGTCAACCATGACTTCCTGAGCAATGAACAACGGGTTCAGAAAAGTAAAGAGCTGGCTGAATGTCAGACCGCCCTGTGCGAAATTGGCAAAGAGGCGCAGTGGGCAATCACCGGCCTGACTCAGGGAACCAGCTTTGCGGCGGGAATGGTTGCCAGTGTTCCGGCCGGGCTGTATGAAACGGTCGACGGTATTGTAAAAACAGCCAGTAATCCGACTGAAGCTTATAGCGCGCTTAAGGCCTTGGTTCAAAATGGAAATATACTGGATAACCTGGACTCTGCAGTCAAACAGTCCTGGACAGACAGTATCGATCGCATGGAAGCGGAGTATCAAAAAGGCAGCATCAGCGGCTCGTTTAATGCTGGCGTTGAGGGCGGTAAACTCGCAACGGATATCGGCGGGCTGGTAATGGGGGGTGCCGGGCTGTTAAAAAGCGGCGTAGCCGCCACAGAGAAGGCCGTTGTTAAAGCCGCCAGTAAGGCTGAATCAGTAGCCAAAACGGGAACTGATATCGCTCTGCCACCCGTCGGTACTCCCGATCGTATGGCGGGGTATATGGCACCTAAAGTGGTTCCTGATACTTCTGAAGCCGCCAAGCTTGCCAGCCAGCAGACACTGAAAAACGCCCAGTTTATGACAATGCCGCCACTGGAGAACCCTTTCCTTGGTAAGGGGCTGGTGGAAAAATTGATGCTAGCCACTCCACAACAGACGAAAGTTGCTGAACAGTTGCTGGATATCGGTATCAAAGCGAGCATCACGGGTGTTACGGCGATGACGCTTAAGGATGTCGCAGACAGAGCTACTGCCGACGAACTGAACCATATTACTGCCCTGAGCGTTGCCGGGGATCATGTCATAACCGGTCGCTATCTGAGTTCACTGCAAGATAAGTATGCGCCAGCACATACTGGGAACTCTCAGCCAGCGGATACGACTCTGCGCAATACCGGTGGTAATCTGCCGTTAGCTCCCCAGGCGCCAGGGCATACCGGTAATAGTCAGATTCCAGTCTCGGGAGTCACCCATACCGGGAATACGGCGGGTGTGACGGATACCGGGATAAAGACTACAATAACCCCGATCCCGCTTGGGCCGAATATGGATGATTTGGCTTATGTTCAATCAAGAAGTAAGATTGAAATAACGCTTAAACCTGAAAAAAATTGGGAAAGTGCCCGAAATAAAGCGTTAGAAACAGTGGGTAACTTGGGGGCTGATTCTAAACCTGTTATTGGTAGATTAGAAGTGAGTGTAGGGAATGGGAAAGTTATCGGACGACAATCTAGCGATGGTAAAATTGGCTGGCGCGTTGATTATGATCCAAACCAAGGTACTCATATTAATATATGGGATTACTCTCAAGGAAAGGGGCCTGGTAAAGCAGTTAAGCGAGTCATACCTTTTGATGGTAATGAAGATTCTTTTGAAAAAATAATCAAACAGTTAAATAGGTAACGACAATGACTTTATTTGATGAATGTAAAAATGCATTGGATGCAGATTTTTCTTTAGTCGAAGGGCTGCGTGAAAGACAAGCTATGGATATATTAAAAGAATATCCTTTTCATTCAGGAAGTATTGAATGGAGTAAAATTTGTTTCACGGATTACGATGTTTTTGATGATGTATTCAGTAAGAAAGAAATAATAAACAATATGGTTTTCGTTTTTACTGATGATTCAAGTATTCCTATTTTTAGAAGTAATTTGAATCTTATTGCTGAAAATATTTATGATGTCACGGCATTATCACCAAAATTATTCATATTTAATAATGAAATAATTATACAACCACTATTCCCAACAGAAATATTTCGATTCGGTACAAAAGTTGATAGTTGATACATAGTTTCTTGATAAATATTATCTGTCGACTGTTTATGGTGAGGAGCGAGGGTGCCCACCCCATCCTCATCGCCCCTCAGTCTGAGTCTAGCACTCCGCCAGGCTCAGACTGGTTAGTTTCATTCTCAGATGGACATACCTGTAATAATTGAAAACGATAAAAATGTCGTGATTAAGGCTGGAAAGGGTACTATCAGCGCCGGAATAACTCTGTCTCCTTCTTGATGCAGGAATAACCTCATATGAATTCGACAATTTGGCTGGCACTGGCCTTAGTTTTGGTGCTTGAAGGACTGGGGCCGATGCTTTATCCCAAGGCATGGCGGCGTATGATCATCGCATTTACACAATTACCTGAATCTATGCTGCGTCGTTTTGGCGGTGGTCTTGTGGTTGCTGGGGTCGTTATCTACTATATGTTGAGTCGCAGCGCTGGTTGACTAAAAATCATTCATAAGAATACTAATTAGTGCACTAAAGTGGCTGATCATCATGGAAACCGGTGATAGAATCCATTTTTAAGCAAACGGTGATTTTGAAAAATGGGTAACAACGTCGTCGTACTGGGCACCCAATGGGGTGACGAAGGCAAGGGGAAGATTGTTGATCTCCTGACTGAACGGGCTAAATATGTTGTGCGCTACCAGGGTGGACACAACGCAGGCCATACTCTCGTAATTGACGGTGAAAAAACCGTTCTCCATCTTATTCCATCAGGCATTCTTCGCGACAATGTGACTAGTATCATCGGTAACGGTGTTGTACTGTCTCCTGCTGCGCTGATGAAAGAGATGACACAGCTTGAAGACCGCGGTATTCCTGTCCGCGAACGTCTGCTGTTATCTGAAGCTTGCCCGCTGATCCTCGATTATCACGTCGCGCTTGATGTTGCACGTGAGAAAGCGCGTGGTGCCAAAGCTATCGGTACTACCGGTCGTGGTATTGGTCCTGCTTACGAAGACAAAGTTGCTCGTCGCGGTCTGCGCGTTGGTGACCTGTTCGATAAAGCAACCTTTGCTGATAAACTGAAAGAAGTTCTGGAATACCATAACTTCCAGTTAGTGAATTATTACAAAGCAGAAGCGGTTGACTACCAGAAAGTACTGGACGATGTGATGGCGGTTGCCGACATCCTGACCAGCATGGTTGTTGATGTTTCTGATTTGTTAGACCAGGCACGTCAACGCGGCGACTTCATTATGTTTGAAGGCGCGCAGGGTACGTTGCTGGATATCGACCACGGTACCTATCCGTATGTAACCTCCTCTAACACCACCGCGGGTGGCGTAGCGACAGGTTCTGGTATCGGTCCACGTTATGTGGATTACGTTCTGGGTATCATTAAAGCTTACTCTACTCGTGTGGGTGCAGGTCCATTCCCAACCGAGCTGTTTGATGATATCGGTGAGTTCTTGTGCAAGCAGGGCAACGAGTTCGGTGCTACCACCGGTCGTCGTCGTCGTACCGGCTGGCTGGATATTGTTGCCATCCGTCGTGCTGTGCAAATTAACTCCCTGTCTGGCTTCTGTCTGACCAAGCTGGACGTACTGGACGGTCTGAAAGAAGTTAAAATCTGTGTGGGTTATCGCATGCCTGATGGCCGCGAAGTCACCACTACTCCGATGGCAGCGGATGACTGGGCAGGTATCGAGCCGATTTACGAAACGATGCCAGGCTGGTCTGAAACCACCTTTGGAGTAAAAGAGCGCAGTGGCTTGCCACAAACGGCTCTGGACTATATTAAGCGTATTGAAGAGCTGACAGGTGTACCGATTGATATTATCTCAACCGGCCCGGATCGGACTGAAACCATGATTCTGCGTGATCCATTCGACGCATAACATGTAAGGGGTGTGCTTTGCGCACCCCATTCACTGTATTCCCCACCATTTCCCCCTTCTTCCGTAAATAAATTAGCGGGTAACGTCCGGCTGGTTTATCATCAATATAGCTAACAGATAATTCTGTATCATGCGTTTATCCATCTAAGAAGCTGATGGTTATCTCTTTTTTTACCGGTTATATGTGTCAGATTTGCTTTATAAACGTTGTTACTCACCGCAAAAATGACTGGTAAGACTAAGATTAAAAAGACCATGACGTTTGGCTCACCCCAGTACAAGGGTGACATCATTAATCAACACGCCACCAGGGCTATCGGATACCGATACCTCGTGCGGGCAAATTTCCAGCCTTACCATTGAAAATGCTGAGGCTCAAAACCAAAAACTTCGCTTTAAAGCGAACAACAGCAATACTTTAGTCCTAAGATTTCAGCGTAATGTGTGAGACAGGACAGATGTAGGGGATGAGCGGTTTAGCGCTGCCGGCTAAAAGTAACCCGGCCCAAAATTAACCGACACCCATTGCTTGACCCATTTTGCTGGAACTGGCGCGATGCGCACCAGTCATCCAGATGACAACGGAGGAACCGCAATGTCAAAAGATCCTTTTCAGGAAAGAGAAGCCGGAAAATATGAAAATCCGATCCCAAGCCGGGAATTTATTCTCGATCTTCTTTCCCAGCGTGAAAAACCCGCCAGCCGAGAAGAGCTGGCAGAAGCACTAAATATTACTGACGAAGAGCAGCTGGAAGCGCTGCGTCGCCGTCTGCGCGCTATGGAGCGTGACGGACAACTGGTCTTTACTCGTCGTCAGTGCTACGCCTTGCCAGAGCGTCTGGATTTGCTCAAAGGCAAAGTTATCGGCCACCGTGATGGCTTTGGCTTCCTGCGCGTGGAAGGACGTAAAGACGACCTTTACCTCTCTTCCGAGCAGATGAAAATGTGTATGCACGGCGATATTGCTCTGGTACAGCCTTTAGGCGCTGACCGCAAAGGCCGTCGTGAAGCCCGTATTGTCCGAGTTCTGGAAACCAGAACCGGGCAAATCGTCGGACGTTACTTTACCGATGCCGGCGTCGGTTTTGTAGTACCGGACGACAGTCGCCTGAGTTTCGATATCCTGATCCCGCCTGAAAATATCATGGGCGCGCGTATGGGCTTTGTGGTGGTGGTGGAACTCACCCAGCGACCTACACGTCGTACCAAAGCTATCGGTAAAATTGTTGAAGTATTAGGCGACAATATGGGAACCGGTATGGCCGTGGATATGGCACTGCGTACCCATGAAATTCCTTATGTGTGGCCACCAAAAGTCGAAGAACAGGTAGCGGGCCTGAAAGAAGAGGTTCCGGAAGAAGCGAAAATCGGACGAGTCGATTTGCGTGATTTACCGCTGATGACTATCGATGGCGAAGATGCCCGCGACTTCGATGACGCCGTATTCTGTGAGAAAAAACGCGGTGGCGGCTGGCGCCTTTGGGTTGCTATCGCCGATGTTAGCTACTATGTACGCCCGCCAACCCCGCTGGATGATGAAGCACGTAACCGCGGAACCTCGGTTTACTTCCCATCGCAAGTGGTGCCGATGCTGCCGGAAGTGCTGTCCAACGGACTGTGTTCCCTGAACCCGCAAGTCGACAGACTCTGTATGGTTTGTGAGATGACGGTTTCAGCGAGCGGCCGTCTGACGGGTTCTAAGTTCTATGAAGCGGTGATGCGTTCCCATGCCCGTCTGACCTATACCAAGGTCTGGCATGTATTGCAGGGTGACGAAGAGTTGCGTGAGCAATATGCGCCGCTGGTGAAACATATTGAAGAACTGCATCATCTCTATAAAGCGCTGGAAGTCTCGCGCGTACAGCGCGGCGGGATCTCTTTTGAAAGCGAAGAAGCTAAGTTTATCTTCAATGCTGAACGTCGTATCGAGCGTGTAGAACAAACGGTACGTAATGATGCGCATAAGCTGATCGAGGAATGTATGATCCTCGCCAATATTTCAGCCGCGCGTTTTGTTGAAAAGAACAATGAACCTGCGCTGTTCCGCGATCACGACAGGCCTGGCAATGATGCTATTACCGCGTTCCGTTCGGTACTGGCTGAGCTGGGGCTGGAACTGCCGGGTGGGCAGAAACCAGAACCGCGCGACTACGCGGAGTTACTGACCTCAATTGCCGATCGCCCGGATCATGAAATGCTGCAAACTATGCTGCTGCGTTCAATGAAACAGGCGATTTACGACCCGGAAAACCGCGGTCACTTTGGCCTGGCATTGCAGTCCTATGCGCACTTTACCTCGCCAATTCGTCGCTATCCGGATTTACTGCTGCATCGCGCCATTAAATATTTACTGGCGAAAGAGCAGGGCCATCAGGGGAATAGCACCGAGTCAGGTGGCTGGCACTACAGCATGGAAGAGATGCTGCAACTGGGTCAGCATTGTTCGATGGCTGAACGCCGGGCTGACGAAGCCACCCGGGAAGTCTCTGACTGGCTGAAATGCGACTTTATGCAAGACCAGGTAGGTCAGGTATTTAACGGTATTATTGCCAGCGTCACAGGCTTTGGTTTCTTTGTACGTCTCGACGATTTATTTATCGATGGCCTGGTACACGTCTCTTCGCTTGATAACGACTATTACCGTTTCGACCAGGTCGGTCAGCGGTTGATTGGCGAATCAGGCGGCAAAACGTATCGCCTTGGCGATAAAGTCGAAGTGCGCGTTGAAGCCGTCCATATGGATGAGCGTAAAATCGACTTTGCTCTGATTTCCAGCCAGCGTGTACCTCGTGGTGAAGGGAAAACAGAAAAAGACCGGGCGAAGAAAAAACCAGCAGGTGCATCTTCAAAACGCCGTCAGGCCGGTAAGCGTCAGAACTTTGAGCCCGATAGCGCATTCCGTCCTGCGAAAGGAAACGGAAAAGGAAAATCTGAAAAAGCGGGTAATAGCGAGAAGGGCAGCGCAAAAGTGAAGCCTGAAAAAACGGGCAGCAAGCCGAAGAAAGCAAAAGCACCTTCGGATAAAACCCGTAAAATAGCGGCGGCCACTAAGGCTAAACGCGCAGCGAAAAAGCAGGCTACATCCGAGTAGCTTGACGTTATGATAGGTGTATCGTTATCCCTGCCAGAGCGTCTGGCAGGGTATAAATCAACACAGACACACCATGGTCTGAAATGAGTGAAATCAATGAGTGAAATTATTTACGGCATCCATGCGGTTCAGGCTTTGCTTGAAAACGCTCCACAACGTTTTCAGGAAGTGTTTATTCTGAAAGGACGTGAAGATAAGCGCCTGATGCCGCTTATTAAGGCTCTGGAAGCGCAGGGTGTCGTGATTCAAGTTGCTAATCGTCAGTGGCTTGATGACAAAGCAGAAGGTGCGGTGCACCAGGGTATTATTGCGCGGGTAAAACCGGGTCGTCAGTATCAGGAAAACGATCTACCTGATCTCCTGGCAGAACATGAACGTCCTTTCTTGCTGATCCTTGACGGCGTGACCGATCCACATAACCTCGGTGCTTGTCTGCGTAGTGCGGATGCAGCTGGCGTACATGCGATCATTGTGCCGAAAGATCGTTCTGCTCAGCTCAATGCCACCGCGAAGAAAGTTGCCTCTGGCGCTGCAGAAAATGTGCCGTTGATTCGGGTCACTAATCTGGCAAGAACGATGCGTCTGTTACAGGAAGCGAATGTCTGGATAGTCGGCACTGCCGGTGAAGCCACGCACACTCTGTTTGAGAGCAAATTTAACGGACCCATTGCTTTAGTTATGGGAGCAGAAGGTGAAGGTATGCGCCGACTGACCCGTGAACACTGCGATGAACTGATCAGCATTCCAATGGCAGGAAGCGTTTCTTCGTTGAACGTTTCGGTTGCTACCGGGGTTTGCCTGTTTGAAATTGTACGCCAGCGTATTTTATAGTTAATCGTACAGGGGTTCGGTAACTGAGCCCCTGTAGTACCGCCCATCTTCCCGCTATACCCTCAGACAGCAGATACCCTTATTTCTGTTCTGATATTCCACACTGATAGCTATTTTGGCTTACAACAATTCTGATTTTATAAAGCGATATTTCATATTTGTACTAAATCAAAACCGTATTAGCATAAATTGTTTCTATGAGCTATTCACAATAAAAAGCGCAATTTATCAGGTCCGGAGTTTACTATGCAAAACCAGCATGTACTTATACAAAATATGCAAAAAGATGATTTTTTTGTAGGGCTGGAGTTGCTTAAATCTTGCTTTCATTTAACTGCAAATAATGAACAGTACGATACATTAAAAACTCACTTTAATAGTGAAGTCCGCTATGGTGATTTTACTGTTTCAGATAACACGGCTGAGTACCCTCCCGAAGTCGGGAATCAAAGAGATATTAACCCTTTATTTATCGGAGTATCTGTCCCGATGATACTGCAAGTCGCCTGGGTATTACTTTCATGAGATACCTGAAAAAAGGTTAAAGTATTAATTTCAACCGAACCTTTCTCCGAAGTGAAAACTCTCGGTAAAAATAACTGAATAATAACTATATTGGCAAAGAAGCCTTAATTTCTGTCTGGTACTAACGCTGGCTTGAATAATAATGGAGAGTTTTACCGTGAACGATAAAGTGACGCCTTACAGTCATTATTATGAGATAGCCCGGCAGCTTGCAGCAAGCTTTATGCTTGATGCCGCAGAGCGAGATAAAGCAGGCGGTATTCCGTACGCCCAACTGACATTACTACGTGAAAGCGGCTTGCTGCACCTGGTAGTACCCAAGGTTTATGGCGGAGAGGGAGTACCCTGGTCAGTGTTATTACGCCTAGTGCGCATTATTTCACAGGCGGATTCCGCTCTCGGGCATCTGCTTGGTTATCATTATCTTGCTATTGCCTCAGCTAGCTACCGTTCTCATGCTAAACATGCTGAGTACTATTATATCTTGTCTAATAACCCGCAGATTTTTTGGGGCAATGCGGTAAATGCTGCCTCAAGAAGTTTAAAAGGAAAGCGCCAGTCCGACGGCGGTTATCTGCTCAACGGGGTCAGACCTTATTGTTCCGGTGCTCCGGGGTCAGATAATTTGATGATCTCCTGGGAAGATGACGAAAACGAAGTGCTATTATTTGGATCGATCCCCACTTCTCGCCCGGGCGTAAAGGTCAATGACGACTGGGATTCATTTGGTCAGCGCCAGACGGGCAGTGGCACTACAGAATTTACCGATGTGCGCGTTGAGCCGAGTGAAGTATTTGACGGAGAGGCCAATAGTGAACGGGCTTACGGTACGATAGGCCCTCTGCTATCACAAAGCGTCTTGCTCAATGTCTTTATTGGTTCAGCCCAGGGAGCTCTGGCTGAAGCGCGGGAATATGTCCGTGAGCATGCGCGCGCCTGGGGGACATCCGGGGTTGAAAAAGCGACCGACGATCCGGGTATCCAGCGTCAGTTTGGTGAGCTTTATACCCAGGTTGCCGCGGCAACAGCGCTGGCTGATAACGCTTTGGTTGCTCTGGATAATGCCTGGAGTCAGGGCGTGGAGCTGGGCGCCGAAACGCGTGGAGAAGCTGCCGTTGTTATTGCTACAGCCAACGTATTTGCTGGAGAAGTGGCACTCGAAGTGAGTAGCAAAATCTTTGCTATTATGGGAACCCGCTCGACGTTGCGTGAACGCGGGCTCGATCGTTTCTGGCGTAATGTACGCGTTCATACTCTGCATAATCCGGCGGAATACAAATTACGTAGCGTAGGCCGCTGGTATGCAACGGGTGCATATCCTGAACCGGGCCATTACTCATAACTGCGGGTATAAATCCAGAAAACGGGGCAGTCAATCTGCCCTGGTTCAAAATATGTCAGACACCACAGTTCTCTGCTATACGGGCAATTATTAACTCCCTCAGCCAGCGATGACCCGCATGATTATGGCTGCGTTCATGCCAGATCAGGCTCACTTCAAAACGCTCTTTAAGCCAGGGAAGTTCAGCAACAGATAGCTGGTTAAAGGGGGGCTGTATCAGTCGCCCGGGTACCAGGGCGACTAAATCACTGATAGCCACCATACCGGGAATAAACAGAAAAGATGCCGCAGAGACCGCTATTTCGCGCTTGAGGCCCGCTGTCGCCAGAATACTGTCAACCGGGGTGGTAAACCCGCCTCCGGAAGGAGAGACGATAATATGTTTCAATGTTGCGAAATCAGCCATCGTCAGATTGCCTTGCAGGCTGGGATGACCAGCACGCCCGACTAATACATAGCTTTCGTAAAACAGATGATACGCCCGTAAATGGGGCTGCATCGCCGAAGGGGTGGCAATCACCGCATCTACCTGACCTTCAATCAGCTGCTGTTCTACCCGGTCTGGATCATAGTGTTTGATAGCAGCACGTACGCCTGGTGCTGCTTCCTGTAGCTCTGCTACCAGCTGCATCATCACAGCCGCTTGTATATAGTCAGTACCCGCTAGCGTCACCGTCAGGCTGTCAGTTTCCGGCACAAACCCTTGGTGAGATTGCAACGTGACACGTATCTTCCCCAGCGCTTCACTGAGCGGAGCGACCAGTTCCAGGGCTTTCGCCGTGGGAGCCATACCGCGTCGGCCAGCAATAAACAGCGGATCCTGGAAGAGATCCCGCAGTCGATTAAGCTGAGCGCTGACTGCGGGCTGGCTCAGATGAAGGCGTACTGCGGCTTTCGTTACGTTTTGTTCAATCAGCAGCGCTTCCAGAGTCAGTAGCAGGTTCAAATCTATTTTTCTGGTATCCATAGGATGGATTCCTTGTCATAAAAGAATCGATTTCACTTATCTCTCAGCCATTTTGATAATGGTATCTCCACAGTTTAGAAGAGAAAGTGAAGATGTTATCTGACAATAAACTCCGTATTACGGTTTTTGGTGCCACGAGTAAACAAGGGCGCAGTGTGACCCGTACCCTGTTGGCAAGTCAGCGCTATCGGGTTCGAGCTCTGACACGTAATAGCCATTCTCCTGTAGCACAGGAACTGGTTCAGTTGGGCGCTGAACTTAAAGAGATTTCGCCGACAGCTGATAGCCAGCAATTGACTGAAGCCTTGAGCGGCTCTGACGGTGTATTCCTGATGACGCCGGGCTTTGCTCCAGAAGCGAGTGGCGCAGAAACGCCAGAAGCGGCTTTGGGATATCAGATGGCTGATGCGGCAGTGAAAGCAGGTGTAAAGCACATTGTTTTCAGTAGTCTGGAAAATATCGAAAAAATTACCGGCGGCCAGCTATGGGCTCCTCATTTCACGGATAAAGGTAAAATCGAGGACTATATTCGTACTTTACCTGTTAGCAGTTCGTTTATTCAGCTCGCCTTTTTCTACACTAATATTATTGAATATTATCAACCTTATCTGGATGGTGACGAGCTGATTTTCCCTCTCTATCTGCCGGAAGATTTTCGGGCCCCTTTCGTTGATCCGCTTACTGCAACCGGGCCAGCAGTACTCGAGATCCTGGATAATCCGAAAAAATATGCCGGACAGACATTACCGGTCATCGGCGAGTTTCTCTCCCCTCGCGAAATTGTTGAGATATTCTGTCGTGTTACCGGCAAAAAAGCCGTTTATCGTTCCGCTTTCACGCGTGATGAACTATTACATCATTTCCCGAGTTTTGTGGGCAGTGATGGCGTAGTGGATGAAATTAACGGCATGACCGAATATGCGGTTCGCTATGGCTACTACACAAAAGAGCGCGACGTGCGATGGAGTAGAGAAATTAACCCCAACACGCTTAGCTGGGAACAATTTTTACAGCAAACTGGCTGGCAGGGGGAAGGGCATTCTTTTTCGCAATCGGAGGATTAAAGGGTTGTGAGATAAGGCCGCGAGTTTGAATTAAATTAATATTCGACAGGCGCTGGAGGGCAACAGGCTGGTATAACCAGTGGGACATAAAGACTTAAATCGCTTACACCACCGATGGCCGGGACCGGTATTAAATGATGTTTAATCGGTTAATATCATTAAATACCTGTCTGACCGTGCCATGGGTGATGAAGCTGAAATTTTTCAGGCATAGATAATCACTTGTGCTTGCCAGCTTTCAGTCGGTAAATCTTCTTCAAGCTGGATAATACGGTAATAGGATGCCCCTTGTTGACTGGCTTTCAGGGCGATAACCTTTTCCACATCATACGGACTGCCTGTCATGTCATTGACAGACATTGTGCCAATTTCATTTAACCCGGTGACGCAGTCTGCAGCGACATCTTCAGCAGAACGAGCCATGGGCGGGAGTAGCCTCATAGATGAGAGCAAGGTCGTTAAGGCATTTGATCGTTTCATTGTCGGCTCCTTCTTATTCATATCCCGATAGCGCTGGACATTCCTTTGCAGAATTAAACTACGGTTCTTTCCTGAGCTCGCAGTTCATTGTGCACAATAAAGAATAAATCTGTGAAAGCATGTGTAAATATCAATAAATAATGTTTATTTATTAATAACTCACAGACATATCCATCAGAAATAAAGGCTTATCAATAACAGGGATAATGCTCGAAATGATACTGGCATCATTGCCGGTAAAACTTCTATCCTTCATTTTTCACGTTATTTAAATGTGAATAACGACAGATAGATTCGTTATATCTTTGTTAATGTATTCGGCTATATGTGACTTTCAATTAACATTTTTATTACAATTCAAGTTTAATGGCTTAAAATATAACGCTATTAATCAGTCAGCGATAACCGAGAGAGTTGCCTCTTCAGCCCCATTTCATCATGTTTTTATTATAGTTTGAATGTGTTTCCTGGGAGGATAAATGCCCGTTATTTGTTATCTTCGACACATTTTTTGATGAGTGAAAAATGAAAATTGCAAGCCAGATCTCATCCTGCTAATAATCGGTGGTGACGTTTGTTATTTTTGACAGCAAATATTGAGGATGGTGACCTGTGATAGAGATTAATCTCGATAAAATTGGCGGAAGGGAGTTTTTACACGCGACACCCTCCGGGTTACGTGAAACACCTCTACCCACCCTGTTTTTTTATCACGGATTTCTTTCATCGAAGCTGGTTTACAGCTATTTTGCCGTTGCCTTAGCGCAGGCAGGGTTCAGAGTCATTATGCCGGATGCCGATGAGCACGGTGCGCGCTTTAGCGGCGATGAAAATCGTCGTCTGGAGCAATTCTGGTCGATTCTGCAAACAAACATTGATGAATTCCCTGAACTTCATCAACTGGCGTTAGAAAAATCATGGATTGCGGACAATAAAATGGCGGTTGCCGGCGCGTCAATGGGGGGAATGACGGCGCTTGGCATTATGGCGCGTCATCCTGAGGTGCGTGCCGTTGCCTGTCTGATGGGTTCGGGCTACTTTTCTTCTCTGGCACAAACGCTGTTTCCACCGCTCCTGGCGGAGAATGACAAGGTGATAGCTGCATTAGCGCCTTATGATATTGAACACCAGCTTGCCAGACTAGGTAATCGCCCCCTGTTATTGTGGCATGGCGAAGACGATGACATGGTTCCTGTTACTGATACCCAGCGCCTGCAACAGGCACTCACCGCCAGGCAACTGGATACACAGCTGACCTGTATACTGGAGCCTGGCGTAAAACACCGCATTACTCCCTCGGCGCTGAGCGCAACCACGGCTTTTTTCGAACAGAATTTGAAATGATTTCTTCTTTAATTCAAAGCATTAAAGAATAGCCCCCGTTTTGCACAAAATTAATCCACTCAGACCTTGAATTTAGTCAGTGGTATAAGTATTATTACGCGTCAATTTTTCAGCCGCATTTCAAACAACGTTCCTTGCTTCCATGGGCCGCGGCTGCCCTGACAGGAGGCTGAATAATCCGTAAGGAGCAATTCGATGCGTCATTACGAAATCGTTTTTATGGTCCATCCTGACCAGAGCGAACAGGTTCCGGGTATGATCGAACGTTACACTGGTGCAATCACTGCAGCAGAAGGTACGATCCACCGTCTGGAAGACTGGGGCCGCCGTCAACTGGCTTACCCAATCAACAAACTGCACAAAGCTCACTACGTTCTGCTGAACGTTGAAGCTCCGCAGGAAGTGATTGATGAGCTGGAAACTAACTTCCGCTTCAACGACGCCGTTATCCGCAGCATGGTTATGCGCGTTAAGCACGCGGTTACCGAAGCATCTCCAATGGTTAAAGCGAAAGACGAACGCCGTGAGCGTCGTGATGATTTCGCTAGCGAAACCGCTGACGATGCAGATGCTGGGGATTCTGAAGAGTAATTCTGATGATGGCCAACCGGTTAGTGTTGTCTGGCATAGTGTGTAAGACACCGCTTCGTAAGGTCAGCCCCTCAGGAATTCCTCATTGTCAGTTCGTGCTTGAGCACCGTTCTGTACAAGAGGAAGCTGGTTTTAACCGGCAGGCGTGGTGCCGAATGCCAGTGATCGTTAGCGGGCGGACGAACCAAGCCATTACTCACAGTATAACGGTCGGCACGCAATTAATTGTTCATGGTTTTATCAGTTGTCATCAGACAAAAAATGGCCTGAACAAAATGGTATTGCATGCCGAGCAGATTGATTTGATAGATTCTGGAGACTAGCCATATGGCACGTTATTTCCGTCGTCGCAAGTTCTGCCGTTTCACCGCGGAAGGCGTTCAAGAGATTGACTATAAAGACATCGCTACGCTGAAAAACTATATCACCGAAAGCGGTAAGATTGTCCCAAGCCGTATCACCGGTACCCGTGCTAAGTATCAGCGTCAGCTGGCTCGCGCTATCAAACGCGCTCGCTACCTGTCTCTGTTGCCGTACACTGATCGTCATCAGTAATCGGTCACGGTCCATTAATACGACTTTGAGAGGATAAGGTAATGCAAGTTATTCTGCTTGATAAAGTAGCAAACCTGGGTAGCCTGGGTGATCAGGTTAACGTTAAAGCGGGTTATGCTCGTAACTTCTTAGTACCACAGGGCAAAGCTGTTCCTGCTACTAAGAAAAATGTGGAGTTTTTCGAAACTCGTCGTGCTGAACTGGAAGCTAAGCTTTCTGACGTTCTGGCTGCTGCCGAAGCACGCGCTGCGAAAATCACCGCACTGGAAACCGTAGTTATCGCTTCTAAAGCGGGTGACGAAGGTAAATTGTTCGGTTCTATCGGTACACGTGATATCGCTGATGCAGTTACTGCAGCTGGCGTTGACGTTGCTAAGAGTGAAGTTCGCCTGCCGAACGGCGTTCTGCGCACCACCGGTGAGCACGAAGTGGACTTCCAGGTTCACAGCGAAGTATTCGCTAAACTGACTGTAAACGTTGTTGCTGAATAATTAATTATTCACACCGTTTTTAACGCCAGCCTCGTGCTGGCGTTTTTATTTGTCGCGTAGTCAGAAAAAACCGTTAAGACTAACGTCCTAGCCTGAAACTACCGTCCTGCTGGCGAGTGAAATGGACTTGTCTGTTGTCTTTTTCATTTTCAATCGTTAATCCTGTCACCACCCCATCTTCATTCTCACGAATACGAACCGTCTGACCCGCTTGCAGATTGCTCAAGGCTTTATCACTTCCTTCGACTTGTGCCATGGCGTAGACATCTGTGGGAGGTAAATTATTATCGCGGAATAATTGTGCCATGGTTTGCCCCGGCGCAATCTGATAGGTACGCCATTGACTCTCTTCGTCATTATTCTGAAGGGCCGCTTCTGCTGGTGGAGTGGAAGTATTCTCTTGCGGTATCGACTGATTTTCACTGCTATCGTAAGAAGGCACCACCAGATTTGCCTGTAATGGCAGAGCTGCGTCGTTATTTAGCGTGATAGCCTGAGGCTTAGGAGGCGGTGCATCATCCGGCCATAAGAAGCAGACAGAGATAACTATCGCACAGGCAATTATCCCGCGACGGTGCGCCGGAGGGAGGGGATCCAGAATTCTGAAATATTCAGGTGCGTGCCAGATCTTTATCAACCAGGGTTTCACGGCGAATCGCATCGCTAACCTCCTCATATGCTCATAAATCCATTAAATAGTGCTGACTGCCTTATGCATTTTAAAAAATTTAAACGCACTGAGCCTGTAGAACACATTGTTCCTGTTTTAGCACCTGCGGGTCAATTGCATTTTACCGGGCAGGTATAACGCTGTTATGCTTGCCGCTGATATTCAAACCCTCAAAAGGATAATTCATGACAACTCCTGCTTTTGACAGCGTTGAAGCACAAGCAAGCTACGGTATTGGTTTACAGATAGGTCAACAACTGAGTGAATCTGGCTTAGAAGGTTTACTGCCAGAAGCTCTGCTGGCTGGCCTGACTGACGCACTGGAAGGTAATACTCCAGTAGTACCAGTAGACGTGGTTCATCGCGCTCTGCGCGAAGTGCATGAACGCGCTGATGCAGTACGTCAGGAACGTCAAAAAGAGCTAGCTGTTGAAGGCCAGAAGTACCTGGAAGCTAACGCGCAGAAAGAAGGCGTGAACAGCACTGAATCAGGCCTGCAATTCCGCGTGCTGACTCAGGGTGAAGGCACTATTCCTGCCCGTACCGATCATGTCCGTGTCCACTACACAGGTAAACTGGTAGATGGCACCGTATTCGACAGTTCTGTACAGCGTGGTGAGCCTGCTGAGTTCCCGGTTAATGGTGTTATCGCTGGCTGGATTGAAGCGCTGACATTGATGCCTGTTGGCTCTAAATGGGAACTGACTATCCCTTATAACCTCGCTTATGGCGAGCGTGGTGCCGGTGCTTCTATCCCACCATTCAGTACCCTGGTATTTGAAGTTGAACTGTTAGATATCGTCTAGCCTTTCATTTTCAAACGCCCAATAAAAATGGCCCTTTTGGGCCATTTTTATTGAATAAAACGCAGAATATTAATTAAAGGGTTCGCCCAGAGTCAGCATCAGACGGTTAGCCCAGGCAAAAAATGCCGTCGACTGTACTAAATCCAGCAGTTCTAACTCACTCAGACCTTGTTCTCTCAGAACCGCTACCTGTTGTGCGCTGGCCGTGGCTGGGGTTGCTGAAAGTGCGGCTGAAAAATTGATTTCTGCCTGCCAGCGTAAAGACTGGCCTTCACTTAATTGCAGGCCCGGCTGAATCGCCAGCAGCTTATCGATAGCCTCGCTCTGCTTGGCCAGTTGTCCTGCTTTTCGGGCGTGTACCGAGGCACAAAAGATACAGCCATTGATCTTGCTTGCGATAGTTGCGGCAAGTTCTCGCTCAGCCCGTGGCAGGCCGCCTGGCGTAAAGAATATGCCTTTATCGGTCAGGGTTCGTTGTTCCAGTACCGGGAGGTTACGCCCCAGTAAGCGGAAATAATCAGAGTCCTGATGGCCAAAACGCTTCAGGGTTTCTTGTTCATCAGGATTAAACTCGCTAAAGGCTTTTGCCGGTAACCAGGCTTCCCAGCCTAATTCGGCCTGAGTAAATGCCTGGGGTGCTGATTTGTCACTCAGAGTATGGGGTTGGTGATGCCATTCTCCTGCACCGGGAATGCGTTCTTGTTCACCGCTAACCGATTTGCCACCGAGTAAACGCAAACCGCGTAGCAGACGGCTCTGGAAAGCCACAAAACCAATGATCTGCGATAAGGTGACTATCTCTTCTTCATTGAACCCGGCTTCGAGCAAGGCTTCTATTCCTACCGAACTTGCCTGCACCGGCTGAAAGCTCAGGCGCTCTGCATGGTCGAGCAGGGCCGCAAAGCGACTGCTTGCAGGCTTTCCTGCAATGCGCTGATGATAATGTTCGGCAAGCTGGGTATCTTCATGCCACTCAGCAACCTGTTTTGCCAGAAGCAAACGTTCAGTGAGGGTCAAACCACTGACGCTGTCCTCACCAAATAAAGCCTGATAGCTTCCTTGTGCATGTATCGTAGACGCATGACGGGTTTCACGGGCCTCCAACAGAGCGCTGCCGGGGATAATTTCTGCCAGTTGGTTGAGTAAATCTGGGTGACTCATGCTGTCTCCTTAGTGGGTGTCGGCGTACGGGTGGAACGTGTCCCATGACTTGTCCAGCCGAATGCCGGGGCTACCTGCTGTGCCAGCAGTTCGATGGATCGCAAAATATAAGCATGGGGCGGATCGATAGAGTGAACCTGAAACGATAAATCGGTGACTCGGGATAAAGTACTGTCCCGCTCTAATGAGGCGATAACCTGTCGGGCATCACCGAGATGCACATCAAACAGGGCAATATGATCATCGAGGTTATTTCCTGAAAGCCTGTATCCCTGAAGCTGGAACTGTTCTGCCTGCTGGCGCAAACCCGGCACCGCTAATTGCCGTGCCAGTTCGCCGTCGTCAGTCACAAACCCGGTACGTGAGGCGAGGATCCGGGGCTCAACACCCTCAGGAAGGGCATCAAGATAGGCATCAATGATCGGGTTCTGAATAAAATCGAGCGGTGCATCGAGGGCATCAGCCGCGCGCGGCTGAGTTCGGGATAGCATTAAGCCGTCGCCAGCTTTACCTGCCCGGGCACCGCCATCAACCGAAAAGGTTGCCTGCCAGATACGTCGTGCAAGCTGAGGCGAGGATGGATAGAGATGATTATCTGTGCCGGACAGAGGTTCATCGTTCAGCGCCGCGCGCAATAGCGTCAGATTTTCAGCGTATGCTGTGCCACGTTCACTGCTTTGTAGCCCAAATGCAGGAAATGAACTTGGAGTGCCGCCCGATCCCACGCCTAGCTCCAGACGTCCTTTGCTGAGTAAATCCAGCACCACAGAGTCTTCTGCCACGCGCAGTGCGGACTCCATTGGTAGTGTGATAATTCCTGTTCCAAGGCCTATTTGCTGAGTTTGAGCCGCAAGGTAGCTTAAAAATACCAGTGGAGCAGGCAGTCCGCCTTCCGCTTCGTGGAAGTGGTGCTGAGCCACCCATGCGGTATCAAATCCTTGCCGTTCAGCGTGGATAATTTGCTCTGCGGCTAAACGGTAACGCTCACTGGCAGGAACATTGTCCAACAGGCGAGTAAAGAAACCGAGTCGTTTAATGGTCATGCGACGCTCCTTTCAGTGACTGATATCGTGGGAATAGCATTCAGTAATTGTCGGGTGTAATCACTGGCTGGGGAGTTAAAGACATCCGCTATCTGGCCGCTATCGACTAATTTTCCGGATTGCAGTACCGAGACGCTGTGTGCCAGCTGACGTACTGTTGCCAGATCGTGGGAAATAAACAGATAGCTCAAGCCCAGTTGCTGCTGAAGATTGTCGAGTAATTGCAGGATCTGAGCCTGAACCGTGACATCTAATGCAGAGGTCGCTTCATCGAGCACTAAAATTTGCGGTTCAAGTATCAGTGCCCGGGCTATCGCCACGCGCTGGCGTTGTCCTCCAGAGAGCTCACGTGGTTTACGCGTTAGAATCTCAAGCGGGAGTGCAACCCTATGGGTAATGGCTTCAACTTTTGCACGACGTTCAGCCTTCGATAACTTTCCGAAATTTTTCAGCGGTTCTTCAATCACCTGGAATAACGTCTGGCTCGGATCAAGCGAAGCAAAGGGGTTCTGATAGACCAGCTGAATTTTCTGCCGTAGCTGACGACGGGCTTCTGAACTGAGATGTGTGGTGTCGATACCATCAATTAACACACGACCGGCATCCGGTCTCTGAAAGCCGAGCAGAATACGAGCCAGAGTCGACTTACCCGAACCGGACTCACCGACTAAGGCATGAGTCGTACCTCTCTCAACGCGAAGCGAGACGCCATCCAGCACTTGAAGCGTTTGTTCATTGCCTTTACCGAGTGAAAAGCTCTGACTGAGGTTATCAATTTCAATCGCGGCGGTATGTGAGGCTGTTACCGGCCAGGGACGAAGCGTTTGCGATAATCCCGGTGCATCAGCAAACAGTTGTCGGGTATAGGCGCTCTGTGGGCGTAATACCACTTCAGCAGTCGGCCCTGCTTCCTGAATTCGCCCATCCCGGAATACCATTATTCGGTCAGCTCGTTGAGCTGCCAGCGCCAGATCATGGGTAACAAATAACACCGCAGTGCCGGACTCACGGCGCAAATTATCCAGCAAATCGAGGATACGTTTTTGAACCGTGACATCCAGTGCGCTGGTGGGTTCGTCGGCAATAATCAGTAATGGCTTGAGGGCGATGGCCATAGCTATCAGTACCCGTTGTTTCATGCCGCCGGAAAGCTGGTGCGGATATTGATTCACCCGTTGGGCGGGGTGGCTCAGGCCGACTTTTTCCAGCAATGATACAACCTGTGCATCGCGCAGCGATTTCGGTATCCGGGTATGAAGTTTCAAAACCTCAGCCACTTGCTCGCCTATGGTTTTGACCGGGTTTAATGCACTGCCTGGATCTTGTGGGATCAGGCTAATACTGGCACCGCGTAAGCCATCAAGCTGACGCTCGGACCAGCGGCTAATTGGCTGTCCGTTAAGTTGAATTTCACCTGACTCAATAATGCCGTTTTCACCGAGTAAGCCAATAATAGACTGAGCAAGCGTTGTTTTACCTGAGCCGGATTCACCGACCAGCGCCAGCACTTCCCCGGCATTGAGCTCAAAGGAGACATCATGTACCACCCGTTTGTGGGTTCTCTGTTGTCGCCAGGCAATATTCAGATCATTAATTTTCAATAGTGGCGCTGTCATGGATTTCTCCTGGCAAAATGGTGACTCAGACGATTAACCGCTAATACCACCGCGACGACGACCAGACCCGGGAAAGTGGATAACCACCATGCGGTTGCCAGATAGTTACGCCCTTCAGCTATCAGTAATCCCCATTCAGGCGTTGGGGGAGGTGTGCCATAACCGAGAAAACTTAAGGTGGACAGTGCCAGAATCGCGCTACCGAATTGCAGGGCTGCAAAGGCAAATACCGACGTCATGGCATTGGGCAGAATATGCCGCCACAGGACCTGGTAAAAGGTGGCTCCACTGCCAATGGCCGCTTCGACATAATCGAGATGGCGTATACGCACCACTTCCGCCCGTGCCAGACGGGTGAAGTTAGCGACTGAGGTAATCCCTACCGCAATCGCCGCATTCACGGTGCCAAACCCCAGCAGAATAATGATACTCAGAGAGAGTAACAGGCCTGGAATAGCGAGCAGGACATCGACACCACGCATCAGAATATTTTCTGTTTTACCACCAGTTGCACCGGCAATTAAGCCAAGGGCAACGCCGACAATCAGGCCCAGAGCAACCGCGACCAGAGCACCGGAAAGAGAATGGGAAGCTCCCCAGACAATACGTGCATAAAGGTCACGCCCTAACTGATCGGTGCCTAACCAGTGCCCTGCCTGAGGCGCAAGTCGTTGCGCGCCGGGCAGACCTTCTGTCGGGCTATAGTGGGTAAATAACCCAGGGAATAGAGCCCAACTGGCAACCAGCAGGACGATAAACCAGGCCAGCCATAAGCCGGGTTGAACCTCGAGATTTACTCTTAATAAGCGGCGCGAGGAGCGGCTGGCGAGTGGGGTATTAATATCAACGGTGCTCATGCGGTTACTCCCCGAATAGACTTGAGACGCGGATCGAGTAAGGGATAAATCAGATCAACCAGTAAATTAATCACTACAAAGCTCAGGGCTGAGATCATCACGACGGCTTGTAACACCGCACCATCCTGATTATTCACCGCCCGTTGCGTCAGTTGCCCCAGTCCGTTTAAACCAAATACGGTTTCGGTGACTAACGCTCCGGCAATTAATTCGCCCAGTAATAATCCCGCTACAGTCAGCACCGGTAATAAGGCGTTACGGGCGACATGTCGCCATAATACTCCGGCATGGCTTCCTCCTTTGGCCCGGGCAACGGCGACATAGGGTTGAGTTAATACCTGATCGATACTGCGCATTAATAGCTGCGCCAGCGGGGCACTGATAGGCACGGCCAGTGTGGCAACCGGCAGGACGAGCCCTTGCCAGAAACCCGGGTTAATCACCGGAATTAGCCGCCAGTGGAAGGAAAACAGTTGAATCAGGGCAATCCCCAGCCAGAAGGTGGGTACGGCAATAAACAGCGCGGGAAGATTAGCAAACAGAGACCGTAGCCAGCGCAGGGGTGTCAGGGTTGAAGCGGCTGCAATAATCACGGCCAGCACAATAGCTGAGATAAAACCCAAAGCTGCCAGCCGCAGTGTCGGCGGCAGATTAGTACTGATAAGCTGGCTGACAGAGACGCCTGCTTCAACGGAATACCCAAAGTCTCCGCGCAGCATATTGCCAAGGGTAGTCAGATATTGCTGCCAGACCGGGGTATTGTCGCCATAGGCGGCACGAATATCCTGAATTTGTGCCGCACTTAGCCCTAAGTCCGGGCTTTGAAATTTAATCAAAATCGCATCAGCAGGCAAAAACTGTAGCAGGATGAACGACAGGCTATAGGCCGCCCATAACACCAGTATTGCCTGGCCCAATCGGCCAGCCAGATAACGTATCATTCATCGCTCCCTAGTTTTTCTCAAGCCAGGCGGTATAGAAGGACGGGCGACCGACGGCTTCAAAGGCAATACCTTTTAACGCAGGGGAGCCGGCATAGACCTGAGGTTCTTCAAAAATAGGAATGACGTAGGCCTGTTCCAGCAGATAGCGTTGAGCATCCCCTGCCAATGTCAGTCGTTTCTGCGGATCGACTTCAGAAGATATACCGACCAGTAGGTTATTCAGCTTGTCATCACTGAACTGCGAACTACCGCTGAGCCCGCCTTTTTGCAGTAACGCGTCGCGGTTAGCGGGGTGAAACTGACTTTTAATCACATCAGGATCGGCACGCCCCACCTCAATGACATGGACCGGCGTTTTTTGTGGATCGACAGTATCAATCGCATGGCTACCGGCGTCTCCTGAACGAATAGTCAGACCGACACCCAGGGGTTTCCACTGCTGGGCAACCAGCTGTAAGACTTCTTTATTCTGTGGCTGAGGCAGGGACTCATAGATAGTCAGGCTCAGAGTCTTACCGTCTTTTTCACGCAGGCCGTTGCTGCCTTTTTTCCAGCCAGCTTCATCCAGGAGTTTATTGGCGAGAGCCGGATCGTATTTCAACTGGTCGCGCAGATCGACATAGCCTGCCGCGGTGGTGGCTACAACAGACGTGGCAACCGGATAGTTGGGTGAGAAGAGGGTATCGGCAATTTGCTGGGCATTGGTGCCGTGCAACAGGGCCTGACGTACACGTAAATCAGAGACTAATGGGTTATCAGGGCGTAAAGCGATACCATCATTAATCCCACGGGTCGGCGCGGCATAAACTGGGAAATTTTGATCGCTGGCCTGTTTTTCATCATAAGCCTGGATCTGACGAATAAAATCGGCTTGTCCTGCGAGTAAAGCGCCAATACGTACACTGTCTTCCGGCGTCACGAGGATCTTGATGCTATCGAGGTTAGCCGGGCCTTGCTGAGGACTATTTTTCGGCCCCCACTGGTAGTCTTTACGGGCCGCTAAGTCCACTTCTCGTCCCAGTACTTCATTTTGAACCACAAATGGGCCGGAGCCGATAATATTGCGGGCATCACCCAGCTCATCAAAACTGCGGCCGAGAGTTTTTACTGACACTAGTCCGGAACCGATAGTTGCAGTTCCTTGCAGGAAACCGGGTGAGGGTTTTTTAAAGTAGAACTTCACCGTCAGGGGGTCGATAACTTCACTGTGGTCATAGTTATTAATCACTTCGGAAACGGGTAAACGTAGTGCCTTATTACCCAGCCCGTAGGTATCAAAGTTTTTTGCAACCGCAGCGGCATCCAGCGGGGTGCCGTCAGAGAAAGTGACCCCCGGACGTAATTTAAAGGTGTATTCCGTTTTATCCGGGTTACTGGTCCAGGACTCTGCTATCCAGGGCTCAACCTCGAGTGTTTTTGGGTTTTGCCAGGTCAGCTTGTCAGTAATTTGGTTCAGGATCCCGCCGTTAGGATAAAACCCGCCGGCAGGCGGGTACAGGTTGGTATGTGCCTGCTGTTCCAGATAAACCAAATCCCCCCCTTTGACTGGGGCGGCAAAGCTATTCAATGTCGTTAAAGTGGTAGCCAGCGCCAGACTATGGGCCAGCAGGTTACGACGAGGGAATAATGGCATGGTATTTTCCTTTATATGATCCGGCGAGTTACGGCGCTATCTGCGACTTGAGTTCCATAACATCGCAATCGATAAAGGATGAGAACTAAGAAAAATGACTAACGATGTTTAAAAATTAACTTAACTTGGTGAATTGTTCGCAAATTGATACGGAAGTGTTACTGGCAGGGGGCGGCTGTCATATGAAAAATAGCTTATAGATTCAGAGAGGTTAATTTGTTTTGACTC
Organism: Klebsiella sp. BIGb0407; assembly: GCF_024807845.1. Lineage (GTDB taxonomy): Bacteria > Pseudomonadota > Gammaproteobacteria > Enterobacterales > Enterobacteriaceae > JGM124. The sequence continues at coordinate 566,807 of NZ_JANUEQ010000002.1, read as the reverse complement.
GTTATCTTTTATGCTGAAAGATTCTATAGCTTGCAATGCAAGTGAGAACCCGTAGCCAGAAATAACAAAAAATTAACATTCCGGCTTGTTATCAGTATTCAACTTGTCGATTACTACCTACTATCAACAGGGTTTAATCCTTAATACAGCGATAAAAACCGTAATAATAAGGCCATCAGAGCCTGAAATCAGACAGGTACAGGGAAACAAACATGGGAAACCAGATAAAAAGCTCGAGTGAAGCGGGAGCTTCCGCCGAGCCATCGCTACAACGTAATCTTACTAACCGGCATATTCAGCTGATTGCTATTGGTGGAGCCATTGGTACCGGGTTATTTATGGGGTCAGGCAAAACGATTAGCCTTGCCGGGCCGTCGATTATCTTCGTGTATATGATAATCGGCTTTATGCTGTTCTTTGTGATGCGAGCGATGGGGGAGCTGCTGCTCTCCAATCTTGAATATAAGTCATTCAGTGATTTTGCCGCAGATTTACTCGGGCCTTGGGCGGGTTACTTTACCGGCTGGACCTATTGGTTTTGTTGGGTGGTAACCGGAATGGCGGACGTTGTCGCGATTACCGCCTATGCGCAGTTCTGGTTTCCCGGGCTGTCGGACTGGATTGCTTCTTTAGCGGTAATATTACTGCTGCTGGGCCTGAATCTGGTCACCGTGAAGATGTTCGGTGAGATGGAATTCTGGTTTGCGATGATCAAAATTGTCGCCATTGTCGCCCTGATAGTTGTCGGGCTTACGATGATCCTGACGAGTTTTCATTCGCCATCAGGGGTTGAAGCCTCTGTCGCTAACCTCTGGAATGATGGCGGCTGGTTCCCGAAAGGGCTCAGCGGGTTCTTTGCTGGCTTCCAGATAGCCATCTTTGCCTTTGTCGGTATTGAGCTGGTGGGAACGACCGCCGCTGAAACCAAGGATCCGGAAAAATCGCTGCCACGCGCGATTAACTCGATTCCATTACGCATCATTATGTTCTATGTCTTTTCACTGATTATTATTATGTCGGTGACGCCATGGAGTTCAGTGGTTCCGGATAAGAGCCCGTTTGTTGAGCTGTTTGTGCTGGTGGGTTTACCTGCAGCGGCAAGTATCATCAATTTTGTGGTTCTGACATCAGCGGCCTCTTCAGCCAACAGCGGTATTTTTTCTACCAGCCGTATGCTCTATGGCCTGGCGCAGGATGGCGTAGCGCCGAAAGCCTTTGCCAAGTTATCTAAACGTTCTGTCCCGGCAAAAGGGTTAACCTTCTCCTGTATGTGTTTACTGGGCGGCGTGGTGATGCTGTATGTGAATCCAGACGTTATCTCCGCATTCACGATGATAACCACCGTATCCGCGATTCTGTTTATGTTCGTCTGGACTATCATTCTGTGTTCGTATTTGGTCTACCGTAAACGCAGGCCTCAATTACACGCCAGTTCTATCTATAAAATGCCGCTTGGCAAACTGATGTGCTGGGTCTGCATGGTGTTCTTCGCGGCGGTACTGGTGCTCTTAACCCTGGAAGATGACACCCGTGAGGCACTTATCGTGACACCGATATGGTTCATTATATTGGGGATAGGCTGGTTCTTTTTATCGAGAAAAAATCAGCGTTCAGTAAGATAGGGGCGAAAAGCAGAATAGTGAATTCTATTCTGCTTCAGACTGACTCCAGAAGTTCTGGCCTGCGGGCCAGAATTTATTTCTGGAAAGTAAAATTAATATCTATGATATTAATCGTTTTTATAATTAAATATAAAAATTATATCTTAATGACTCCTTGACATTTAATGCTCGGAAAGATTATATGTTGCCTCTATTTCATCTCAGTACAATCATCGTAATATAACTATTTGAATAATATCCGGCATAATTAAAATACCTGGTTTTTTATCGCTAATTAATAGAGCTCTTTATTTGAAGTCGTAACTGTCTTAATAGATTTAATTTATTCGGGCTGGCATTTTGATTTAATCCGGGTAATAACTGAAATAATGGAGAAAGAGATGGCTGCAAGGAAAGCAAAGGGAAGAGCGCAGGGTGCTTCGACCCCACATGACTTGATATTTAAACAGTTTCTGACACATCACGAAACGGCACGGGATTTCATGCAATTACATCTGCCAGCAGAATTGCAGGCTGTCTGTGACTTCAGCACTCTCAGGCTGGAGTCAGGAAGCTTTGTCGAAGAGAGTCTGCGCCCCTACTTTAGCGACGTGCTCTATAGTCTGAGCACCATAACCGGTGATGATGGTTATATTCACGTACTTATCGAACACCAGTCCACTCCTGATAAACATATGGCGTTCAGGCTGCTTCGTTACTCTGTTGCCGCCATGCAACGCCACCTGGATGCAGGACATAAAAAGTTGCCGCTGGTGATACCCGTATTGTTCTATACAGGAAGGCGCAGTCCCTATCCGTATTCAACTCGCTGGCTGGACGAGTTTAACGATCCCGGGTTAGCCGAAAAGCTATATAACGGTAATTTTCCTTTGGTTGATGTGACTGTCATACCCGATGAAGAGATTATGGAACACCGGCGTATGGCGGCCTTGACGCTGCTACAGAAACATATTTATCACCGAGATCTGTCAGAGTTGCTGGATAATCTGGGCGCCTTATTGCTGACAGAAAACATGACGGGACAGCAACTGGCTTCACTGATAAACTATCTTATACAGGTAGGAGAAACCTTAGATGGAGAGGCCTTTGTGCGTAAACTGGCCCAACGGGCACCACAACATGAGGATCAACTTATGACCATCGCAGAACAGCTTGAACAGAAGGGCATGGAGAAGGGCATGGAGAAGGGCATTGAAAAGGGTGGGCGTGAAGCTACGCTTAAAATTGCCAGTACTATGCTGCAGAAGGGCATTGACCGCGATAGTGTTATGGAGATGACCGGTTTGGCTGAAGATGATATGGCGCAAATAAGCCATTAGTGAGTCATTTTTTCCGGTACTCAGTAAAATAATTTCATAAATAATAAAAACACTCACATCTATTATCACATTAGTTAATAGAGCCTGATTTAAATAAATTCGGCATAATAAATAGTTATTGATATGCTTAATTATAAGCACTCCGGTAATCAATAGAATAACTAGAAAGTAAACAGAAGGTATTAAAAAAGGTGAGCGTAAAACCACCATTAATAATCCTTTTTTGATATTTCGTAAATGCTGGTGTGGCAGAGGAATATCGCCCTCAGACTCTGTCTGCCACATTCACCAGATCACCCAAAAAATAGGGTTTGTCATTACACTGAAGCAGAATAGTTAATCCTATTCCGCTTTTTTATACCTGAGCCTCAATTTAGATATGGAACCGCAGCGCCAGGTTAAACGCCTGGTCAGGAGCAACAATAATATCCCCCTCTTCTTCACGGAAGGGGATATCTCCGTGAAGCAAACTGGTTTTCACCTGAGCCAGACTCTCAACCAGAAAACTCAACCCCACCATACGCGGCGTGCCGTCGTAATCCTCAGGCAGCGTGCCGAAACGCCGACGGGCATAGTCTTCTGAAGCGATACGAACCGTCGCTTTACCTGCTTTAAGAACTAACGCACCGTCATGGGATGCCTGGATACGATGTTCGCCAAATAGCTGGCTATATACCCGTGTCGCTCGGGCAGGGTTTTGCGCGGAAATCACAAATTCACTGATATTTTTCACCCCGTTAGGATGCCTTTGCCAGTCAGCCTGCCAGACAGCCTCTGGCGTTTCGTGCTGACAGAAAAAACTATAACCATTGGGAATAAGTGAACGACGCAGTTTTACCGTTTTGAATCGTGCCTGGGTCTCATGACCCTCCGGAAGACGGACAGGGCGATGAAACGAGGCCGGAGGGGCTTCATCCAGCCCTTGTTGCTCAAGATGGATAAATTCATCAGCAGCACTTTGTGTTTTCCATACTAATCCGCTCAGCCCTAAAGGTGCGTCCCAGATATTCTTTCGTTTATCTCCACGTCCTTGTTCGAAACCCAATAATTCAAGGTAGTTTTCATTAAAAATGGCCAAGTGATTACTGGAGCCCAGACTGTGGTGACCACGCTCTGAGAGCTGAAAACCCAGTCTGCGATAAAGCGCGCTGGCTTCATCAAGCTGATTCGCGACATTAATGACTACATGATCGAGTACAGGTACAGGGAGCGTCATTGCATATATCCTTTTTTCTCAAAGGCCTGCCACCAGATTAAGCGCACGGGGTGCGAGCTCGGTAAAGTAATTGACGGCGGGTTCGATAAGACCCTCATCAGGGCAGAATTTGGGATGGTGTAACCCGGCGTCGCTGGCACTGCCAATATTGATAAAAACGCCCGGAACATGATGTAAATAGAAGGCAAAATCTTCGCCCCCCATTCCCGGTGAGGAGAGGGCGGTGCTATAGCCGCTATTCTGCGCAAGCTCAAGAGCAAAATCAGCCCATTGCGGCGTATTGATCAGTGCCGGAGGTCCGGCAATCCATTCAAGAGAAGCAGTCGCGCCAAAACCTGAGGCGATGCCCTGAATTAAGGCGCGTATCTTCTCGGGGATAGCGCCACGAATAGCGGAGTCATGGGTTCGTACGGTTCCTTCCAGTTCAATCGTATCCGGTAGGACATTCCAGGTATTGCCAGCACTAAAGCGCGTGACGCTGACAACCACTGAGTCGAGTGAGTTGAACATGCGTGCAGGGATAGTTTGCAGGGCGAGAACAATTTGACTCCCGACGACGATACTATCGACGCCTTCCTGTGGTTTTGCTGCATGGGCTCCCTTACCCTGAATGCGAATGACAAAGCGGTCAACATTGGCGTAAAGCGCTCCGCCTCGGGTGCGAAAATCACCCAGCGGAAGCTCCGGAGCATTATGCATTCCAAAAATCGCCTGAACATCATTTAGCGCGCCCGCATCGATCAGCTGCTGCGCGCCGTTAAAGGTTTCTTCGGCTGGCTGGAATAAAATGCGTACCCGGCCGGGCAGATGTTCTTCTTGTTGCTTCAAGCGATGAGCAACGCCAAGCATCACGGTAGTATGGATATCGTGGCCGCAGGCATGCATAACGCCCGGGGTCTTTGAGGCCCACGGACGCTGGGTTTCTTCAACGATTGGCAAGGCGTCGATATCAGCGCGCAGGGCAATAAGGGGTTCGCCGTAGCCGATTTCAGCGACTACGCCGGTCTTTAAATTCAGCGGCAGTAGACGGATATCTCCTTGTTGCAGCCAGCGGGTAATACGTTCGGTGGTGGCAAATTCCTGATTGGAAAGTTCCGGATTCTGGTGCAATTCACGTCGCCAGTTAATCAGTTGTTCTGTATTGCATGGGTGCATGAGGATAAGTTTCTTTGTTATTAGACCTTATCGTCGATCATCCTATGAGTGCTTCCTTGCGTGAACTAACGATTTGAGAAAAGCTTATCCGCTGAGAATAAATAGATTAACGCCTGCCCGGTGATTCGGATGTCAGGGCTATATCCTGTTTTTCGGGTTTGGCGGTAATTGCCAGTATTACACCAATAATCAGGCATAAAATACCTGTTAGTGTCAGTAGAGGTGGAAAGCTTTGGCGCAGTATAAAGGCATAAGCCAGACCGGTCAGGATCTCAAATACCATCAGCGGCCCGGCAATAACGGTTGGCAGACGCTGACAGGCGATATTCCAGCACAGGTTTCCGACCCAGGAGCAGAGTATCGCGATGGCCAGCATCAGGCTGATAAAGACCAGTGGGCGTGGGCCAAAAGGCAATGCAAAACCACTGTTATCCTGTGCGGTCCAAAGGCATACCGCAATATAGCCAGCCAGTGATAAAGGCAGGGTCGATAATCCTTGAGCGGTTGCCCACATCATCGGATTTTTGTCCGGATTCTCTCGTAGCCAGCGGGCATTACGTAGTGCATACCATGCCCAGCAAACCACCGCCACTAGCGCCAGCAGGATACCGCTGATATAACTCCACCAGCTAAAGTCAGGCGACTCATCACCGTCCAGCTCGGCGACATTGACCATAATAAGCCCGGCAGCAATAGCGACAAGGGACGGGGCAAGACGACGCCAGGGCAGTTTGCCATCACGTTTGCTATACAACAGATTGGCAAAAATAGGGATAACCACTGGCAGAGTACCGATAATCATGGTCGCAATCGGCGCGCCGGTACGCTGAATCGCACTGGCGAGGCAGAGGTAATACACCAGATTACCAAAGGTCGAGAGTTTCATGGCCGTCCACCAGTCTGCGCGGTTTAGGGTGCGCAGACGCTGGCGTCCCAGCCAGGCGATGGGAATGGCAATCAGGCCGAGTGCCAGATAACGACCGGTAGACTGAAAGGCAGCTGAGTAGTCCGGGACTATCACCGGGCCGACAAAGATAAGTCCCCACATCACGCCCGCCAGCAGCGCGTAGAGTACGCCAGTTAACATCTTCTTAATCCAGAATAATGACAATATAGCGCTAGTGTAGGGGGGAAGGTGTCAGAGATATTGTACCAGGTTGCGCTTTTCTATGTGCGGGCGACCTGTTTTTGATAGCGCACCGGAGTAATACCGTAACGTCGGGTAAAGGCTTTCGTCAGATGTGACTGATCCGTCAGCCCACAGCGAGCAGCAACTTCGGCCGCAGGCATGCCGGTGGTGAGAAATTGTTTCGCGTGCCAGAGCCGAATCGCCATCAGCATCTGGTGCGGTGTCACATGATAATGGGCTTTAAACTGGCGCTGAAAGTGATAGGGGCTGAGAGAGAGCAGAGCGGATAGCGTCTCCAGAGTAATGGTATGCATATAGTTATCGTACAAATATTCCCGGACTCGCAGAAAACGGTTTGCCGCATCTCTTACATGTCCTGGCGAATGACGAGCATATGGACGGAAGGTATCAACCAGATGGAGCAGCAGACCTTGCTGGGCGAGGGTATCCGGAACCTGCCATAAACCGCCAATAAGCTGAGAAATCTGCCGCGCCCGCAGCGGGTCATGGTTAACGGCGGCATTAAACCACCAGTTTCGTTCCCCGGTCAGGGATTCCAGAAAGTCTGGCTCAAGATAAATCATCCGGTACTGCCAGCCATCATCGCTGGCGGACTCACCGGTATGCAGTTCATCAGGATTCATCAGTACCAGAGAATCCGCAGGAGCAACCAGCTGCTCGCCGCGGTAACGAAAACGCTCCGCTCCCCCTGTAATCGCTCCAATACCAAAAGCCTCATGGGTATGAGGCTCAAAAGCATATTTGGTGATATGGGCGTGATAAAGCTCAACGCCAGCCAGCTGTGGCAGATGGCGGAATTGAGCGCTGTCTCGTTCATCACTGAAAGACGCAGGAACACCTTGCACTATATATCTCCTCTGGGCTCTTCCCCACAGTGTAAGGATATCCGTGGGGAGAACCAGAGATTAAGCGCTTTTCAGTGCAGATAATGCTTCTTTAACGCTGACGCTCAGTGGGACGGTTGGACGGCCAATTAACTGACTAAGCTGACGTTTATCATCAAACAAGCCGCCTTTTGACGCTCCGGTATCGGAATCAGCCAGCACGCCCGCCAGTCCTTCAGGTAAACCTGCATTCAGTAATGCCGCCTTAAAATCAGCCTCACTCAGATTCTGATAGTGCAGCTCGCTTGCGGTTTGCTTAGCCACTTCTGCGGCCAGTTCGCTTAACGTCCAGGCATCATCACCTGCCAGCTCATAGACTTTACCTGCCTGGTCATCCAGAGTCAGGACTTTAGCGGCAGCAGCGGCATAATCCGCACGCGGCGAGGCGGAGATTTTGCCTTCACCTGTGCTACCAATAAATACGCCATGTTCCAATGCCGGTGGCAGGGAAGCGAGATAGTTTTCGGTATACCAGCCATTACGCAGCAAGACGAAGGGAATACCTGAGTCAGCCAGCAGCTGTTCGGTTTCGATATGTTCAGCGGCGAGTGCCAGCGGAGAATCAGTCGCGTGCAGCAAGCTGGTATAGGCGATCAGTTTAACGCCTGCCTGTTTTGCAGCCTCAATCACCTTGCGGTGTTGTGCTACGCGCAGCCCGACTTCACTGGAAGAGATCAGCAGCAGTTTTTCTACGCCCGCAAAGGCGGCTGTCAGTGCTGTCTGATCATTATAATCTGCCGCCCGAACCACGACGCCGGATTGGGAAAGATCTGCCACTTTGGCCGGATTACGGACTACAGCAACCAGCTTTTCAGCTTCAACATAGGTAACTAACTCTTCAATAACCAGACGGCCTAATTGACCGGATGCACCTGTGATTGCAAACATTTTGACTCTCCTGCGTGATGTTTTAGTGATGTTGTGTCACACTAACACCCTAGCTAACTTTTAGTAAGTACGTACAAAAAGGTAAGTATCAATGAGTGATTTAATGGTGCGACCCCGTCTGATATCTGAACTACAACGTGATGGTGATTTATTTGCCGCAGCCTGCCCTTCCAGGGAAGTACTAAAGCATGTCACCAGCCGCTGGGGGGTTCTGATCCTTATTGCTTTACAGAGTGGAACCCATCGCTTCAGTGAGCTAAGACGTAAGATGGGCGGAGTCAGTGAAAAAATGCTGGCGCAAACTCTGCAATGGCTGGAGGCGGATGGCTTTGTTACCCGTCATTCTTATCCGGTTGTTCCTCCTCATGTGGAATATACTTTAACGCCATTGGGAAATGAGGTGGCCGAAAAGGTGGAAGCATTAGCCGACTGGATAGAAATTAACTTACCGAAAGTGATGGCTTCCCGTAAGCAGCCAATTGATGAATAACTGCATTATTTCGATGTTGAGCCGGGAGTTTTGCTACGTGGCTTACGGCGACTTTTTCCTGTGACTTCAACCAGCCGTTTAAAAGTAGGGCACTCCATATGGGAAGGCGCAGGGCAGTCTGCTACATGACGTAACGTGTCTCGCAGTGCGGCAAGTTTATGGATTTGCTGGTCTATTTGATCGGCTTTTTGATGCAGCAGGTCACGCGGTAACTCAGGTACCCCCTGGTGACCAAACATACTGGCAATTTCTTCCAGTGAGAAACCGGCGGATTTGCCCATAGCAATCAGTTTTAGCTGGAGTACAACATGGTGCGGGAATTGCCGACGCAGCCCATGACGAGAGCCTGAAGAAATCAGTCCTATTTTTTCGTAATAGCGTAACGCCGAAGGTTTCATCCCTGTTTGCTTAGCCACTTCACCAATATCGATAAATTTCATACTTGACCTCAAGCTGACTTTAACTTGTATCATCTACCCGGACCCTATTTCAGGCAAGAGAGAAAAACATGCAGCAGGCTGAAATCCCTTTAGTCGACAAGAACCAGGCTGGGATCACTATTACTTTAGCACTATCCATGCTACTGGCATCCCTCGGCACCAGTATTGCGAATATTGCCTTACCGACATTGAGTATTGTGTTCTCTGCACCTTTTGCTCAGGTGCAGGCGGTGGTGGTGGCCTATCTTGTCGCTTTGACTATTACTGTCGTGATTGCCGGTCGGCTTGGTGACCGTCATGGACTAAAGCCTATGCTGATGACAGGTCTGATCATTTTCGGTATGGCTTCGCTACTCTGTAGCATTGCATCGAATTTATGGTTACTGGTGGGAGCAAGGGCGCTCCAGGGTATAGGCGCTGCTTTTTTGATGACGCTGGCGATGGCGCTTGCTCGACAGACGGCAGGTAAAGAACGGATCGGACGCGCGATGGGGTTACTCGGTACCGTTTCGGCATTAGGGATGGCTATCGGCCCTTCACTGGGTGGATTACTGATTGAACTGGCAGCATGGCGTAGCCTGTTCTGGTTGCAGTTATTATTAGCCGCAGTGGCCTTTATCTTTGCAACAGTGACGTTACCTGGGCAACAGGGTAAGTCTGGGGTGGCTAAAGTTACTCTCTGGTCAGTACTGGACCGACATCTGGCACCCAGCCTGGTGCTTAACTTACTGGTATTTGCGGTTATGATGACCACCCTGACGGTCGGGCCTTACTACCTGAGCCTGGGTCTGGAACTTCAGGCCACGCAGGTCGGGATGATTATGGCAGCAGGCCCGGTTATCTCTATTTTAAGCGGCATTCCTTCCGGGCGACTGGTGGATCGCTGGGGAAGTCATCGCGTACTGCTTCTCGGACTTGGCCTGTTAACCGCAGGTGCCTTCCTTTTCGCATTTCTGCCCAATATGCTGGGGGTCAGTGGTTATGTGCTGGCGATTATTGTTCTGACACCGGGCTATCAGCTGTTCCAGGCGGCCAATAATACCGGCACATTGCTAGCTATTCCTAAAGAACAACAAGGAACGGTATCAGGGCTGCTTAACCTGTCCCGTAATACTGGTGCTATTCTCGGAGCTGCCGGTCTGGGAGCGGTATTTGCATCAGGCGTCGGGACGGCTGAATTAGCTGAGGCCAGCGCAGTGGCTATTGCTAACGGGCTGCAACTGACGTTTCTGGTGGCTGGTTGTATGATGATTTGCGCTATTGTGATGGCGAGGAGCTCGGGGAGGGTATAAAGCAGTAACCGTTTCCCCGACCAGGATTAATCAACAAGTCATATCTGCTATGAACAATAATAGACTTTTATTGTTGTTCAAGCAGAGAAAGAATTTTCCTGCGTAAGGGAATATCATAAATAACACGTTTAATATTCATATGTAGATCCGCCGGGCAGGTATCATTTGAAGATTCATGTCGCATACTATTAGGACCTAGCATATCCAAAGCACTACATGTGAATCTTAAGTCAATCTCGGATAGCTCTCGTTCAACTACGTACATTGTCCCATTAAGCCTTACAATGTCTTCATAAAACTGATTATTCCCGGTATCAGAGTCATAGGCAGGATTGTACCCGCTATAGGGTTCCCAACGAGACTCCCAGAAATTTGCATCAAATATTTGGTTGCCAAATGTTTGATACATTTCATACGTTAAGTTGATATGCGCCATTATCCTTTGCTGTGAAAAACCGCGCCATGCCACCCATTCTTCCCAATCAAGGTAATGATCGATAAGAGTATTTAACCTGGATGTTCGTATCAGATCTGTGGAGGTATTTCTGGCATGTCTAAATGATTCATCAAGGTCGTAAAAATTTGAGTTTGGTCTAATCATATAGATACTGGCACTAAAATCTGGACGATAATTGCCATCCGCACCAACGAGCTCCCCCTGTATGTGGTCAATAGCCAGTTGCAATGATGTTGTTGTTGATACAAAGTTGCTTACACGGCCAATAATTGCCTGACCGCTAAAGTGATTTGCTAAATCATCATCAGGAATACCAGTTGAAAATGGCCACATCCCTTCAGCCTCTTCAATTTCAGTAATACTTCTTAAATCCGCACGATAAACAATATTAGCTGGATTAATTCCCCATGATATTTGTATGGAAGAAAATAACAATAGAATTATATAAATAACATTTCGCATTAAACACACTCCCTTCTCAATTTTTTTTGGCGTGAAGTTATCTTTTAATTGCTCTGATGAACCTCGGTGAAAAATTAATTTTTTATTAGGGTGGGAACTAATTAATATAATTAAAAAATCACTGTTTCTATCCATTTAATAAAATAAATATCGACGTGGGATTTAAATGTTCAATGAATAATCTTATTAATTTTTATTAATGGATTTTGGATGCATCCAGATATCTTTGAGGTTTTATTGACGAACATTATTATTATTCATATTGATGAATATTAACTTGACGGTATGGCTATACTATCAAGGAAGTGATCATTAACAACACGAATTGTCACTGTTTGCCCTAAAATAAAGGCACCATAAATAGCGTTCATCTTGACTGTTTTGGCTTCCTCGACTTGAACGCACGCTTCACGACGTGTTGTAGAGTCTCTAAATACATAGTTTATTCTATGATAATCATCGGTGTGGATTAATCTTGTAAATACTCCTTCGTAAATACCATTGTTCATAAGAGCGGGGCAATGCAGATCGTTTGCGATGGCAGGGGAAGTAACAATACTCAAAGCATATATAGATAAAGTTAATGTTTTTTTTAAATATTTGGTCATATAATATTCCTCACTGTTTTTATAACTCAAGTCTATTTGATATCATCCCCGATGATAATTTCTTGAATTATATAGTCTATTTATTCCTACTGACCCTATGAGTTGATTGTTTACAGGAAACTTGAATTTTTTATATATGCTATTTAGCAATGTAACTTTTATTAAACTCAGTACGTAAAGCTTTATAGGTTGTTTCAAACATATCGCGGATGACCGTTTCAGGTGATTCTTTTGGGTTTGCTGCTAAGTATCCAGATAATAAATTCGTGGTTTGGCTAAATAATAATGTAATTTTTTCGTCAGCATACATTTTATCTTCAGTAGACATAATATCACCTCATGTATTAATTTTATTTGATGTTATGGATATAAATCAGAAAGCTAAGTATGCACTTATCTCTAAGTACATATCTATTCGCAGTGAAAAAAATATCATGCTCTTTTTTATTTTAATGTGATGTTGCTGGCAAATATTTCATTCTATGAAATACTATTACTGGGATGGACCATATCAGGTAGGATTTGCCCCTGCAGGGTATCATGGCGGAAGGTTAACGGGCTGTATCCCATTACCCGTTTAAACTTCATACAGAAGTAGGCGCTGTCGGTAAATCCTGCTGTCAGCGCAATATCAGAAATGCTCATATCAGAGGACAGCAAGAGTCTGATTGCATATCTTATTTTTCGTAATAAAAGATATTCTTTAAAGGTCATAGAGAAGTGTTTTTTAAAGGTTCGGGCGAAATATGACGTTGACCATCCGCAGAGAGAGGCGGCATCTACAGTAGCGACTTCATAATGGCTGGTATTTTCTAGATGGTATAAATACTTAATAAGCGTATCGATATTCGTATCGGGCTGATGTTTTATCTCAGTATCTTGATGATATTCACGAGAGAAAACAAATTCCAGTAATACTGAGAGTAATTTCATTCCTAGTGCAGAATATTTATTCTTCTGACACTCTTCAATACTCCATGCGAATGCGCTATTTATTCGCTCAGCAGTGGTATCGTCTAAATAACAAACTAAGGGTGAACTATGTTGCGATGATAAAATAACGTCACTATTCTGCTGAAGGAAATAGGGCTCAAACTGAAAAAGGTAACGATCGTGCTGCGATTCTGAGAATAATAACATATCGTGAATCATCAGTGCCGGAACAAAAATAAGAGTATTATTCTTTATTTCATACTCTTTATTATTAATAGTGAAAACCCCGCAGCTTTCTCTGAACCACATCACTTCATGCATAAAATGATAATGGGGTACCGCGTAACAACCGATGAAGTCGTTTATTTTATCCCGCCTGAAATTATATAGCTCAGTTACCGGTGTGCCGATAATTTCATAAATGGGACGCTCATCACTCATGTTGTTCACTCTAGTTATATTTTATATTTGAATTTATACATACCTGTTTAAAGCATATCAATACAATTAATTTCTCGGTACTCACATTATGTGATCTGAATCTCCTAATAATAATTGTAGACAGGTGGTAGTGATATGTCTGAAAGTGTTGTTTCCACACGTGAAAAAATAGGCTATGGCCTTGGGGATACTGCGTGTAATTTAGTCTGGCAAACGGTCATGTTATTTATGGCTTATTTTTATACCGATGTATTTGGTCTTTCCCCGGCACATATGGGGACAATGTTCCTTGCCGTGCGAGCTATTGATGCCGTACTCGATGTTTGTATTGGTGCCATTGCTGACCGTACCCGTACTTCGCGAGGCCAGTTCAGACCTTATATTATGTGGTTTGCGATTCCCTTTGGTGTGGTCTGTACGCTGACCTTCTATACGCCTGACTTCGGTTATACCGGAAAACTCGTGTATGCCTATGTTTCATATGCTCTTCTTTCCATCATCTATAGTGCTATTAATGTTCCCTATTGTGCGATGATCAATAACATCAGCAAGGATTCCCGTGAACGTGTCTCACTGCAATCATGGCGCTTTGCCTTCAGCGCACTCGGAGGACTGATCGTCTCAATCGCCGCACTCCCCCTGGTTAAATACATAGGAAAAGGCAATATTCAGGAAGGCTATTTCTATACCATGATGATTATTGGCTCCCTGAGCATCGTCTTTTTCTATATCTGTTTTTCCACGACGCATGAACGTTATATTTCCCCTCTTGATGAAAACAAAACCAGTATCTGGGCAGATTTAAAGACGCTGTGTAAGAACAAAGACTGGCTGATTATGTTTATCCTGAATATTGTTAACCTGGTAGCCGTGTTATTTAAGGGCGGGAGTATTATTTACTACTGTAACTATGTTCTGAAATCTCCGGAGTTAAGTAGCTGGTTTATGTCCGCAATTATCATTGCCAGTTTCTTTGGCGCCGTCTGTTCCAGTCAGCTATTCAAGGGTATTGATAAAGTAAAAGGCTTTAAATATGCCATGCTGCTTGAAGCCCTGCTCTTAGTTTTGATCTACTTTATTCCGCCGACAATGATCTGGCTTATTTTCGCCTTAGCAATCGCGATTAACTTTATTCAGGCGGCCGCTACGCCATTGCAGTGGAGCATGATTTCAGATGTGGTCGACTGCCTTGAAAAGGAAAGTGGCAAAAAACTAAGCGGCATCGTCTTCTCCACTAACTTATTCGCTATCAAGCTGGGTATCGCCATCGGCGGGGCACTTATTGGCTGGATACTGGCATGGAATGGCTATATCGGTGGCGTTACCGAGCAGTCCGAACAGGCAAGCCAGGCCATATCACTGCTGTTTACCGTTTATCCGGCAATTCTGGTCGCGCTGCTGGTACTGATAATGAAAAAGTACTCGCTGAATGACCTCAAAGTTAATGCTTTGGCCAAAGCATTATAGGCCATCGCTTTAGTCAGATTACTCAAAATGAAACGGGCTGGTGCTCTTCAGCCCCGCTATTGGACTATTCGTAACAGGAATCCATGATGATCCAGAATCCTATTTTTAAAGGTTTTAACCCCGATCCGTCCATTTGTCGCCGCAATGATGACTATTACGTTGCCGTCTCCTCGTTTGAATGGTTTCCTGGCATTCCTATTTATCATTCGAAAGACTTAACGCACTGGGAGCTGCGTACCCACGCACTCAATGACGATCGTGCCGTCAATCTCAGAGGTTTGCCCTCGGCCAAAGGAATTTGGGCACCTTGCCTGACCTGGTGCGAAGAAGATCAGCTGTTTTATGTTATCTATGGCGTTATGAACTCCATGCACGGACGTTATTTTGATGTTGATAACTACCTGATAACGGCTCCTGATATTACCGGCCCCTGGAGTGAGCCTGTTTATCTTCACTCTTCAGGCTATGACGCCTCTATTCTGCATGATACTGACGGCAAAAAGTGGATAGTCGCGGTGGACTGGGAAACCCGTGAAAACCATAGTGGGGGTATCTGTCTGGTGGAATATTCGGTTGAGCAGCGTGCAGTGGTGGGATATCCGAAACGGATCTGGTCCGGAGTGACGGGGCTTGGCGCTGAAGGACCTCATCTGACACGTAATGGCCGTTACTACTACCTGATGGGCGCGGAGGGAGGCACCGGATACGGCCACTGCGTGACGATGGCGCGTGCAGAAAATATTTGGGGCCCGTATGAAAATGACCCGAATAACCCGATTCTCACTTCTGTGGGTGCCGATGATTTTGACAAAAAACTCAGTGATTATGAACACCCTGACTTCTCTGTGCTGAACGTAAAAGACTATCTGAGAGTTGAGTGTTTTAACCCGGATCTGCTGCTACAAAAAGCCGGTCACGGTAGCTATGTGACAACGCCTGAGGGTGAAGTTTATATGGTACATCTCTGTGGTCGTCCGCTGCGACCGGAGCTGTGCTGCCCACTGGGGCGTGAATCTGCTATTCAGAGGATGCGCTGGACGGAGCAGGGCTGGCTGCGCATGGATGCCGAGGATAATCTGCCGAAAACCTATGTTGAGCCGCCCCGTCTCCCGGCTCATCCTTTTGAGATTGAACCTGAGGTGGACAACTTTGACTCCACCGTTCTACGCAATAGTTATTACGCCCCGCGTATTAGTCCGACCTCATTCACTGATTTAGCTGTCCGCCCCGGCTATGTGCGACTGCGTGGCCAGGAATCGCTGAGTTCTGTCAATCAGGTCAGCCTGTTAGCCAGAAAGCTGACCTCGGTGTATGCCACGTTGAAAACCAAACTGGACTTCACGCCTGAGGTCTTTCAGCACAGCGCCGGGTTAGTGCTCTACTACGATAATATGAATTATCTCTATCTGTGTAAGCATTACGATGAGGCGAAAGGAAGCGCTGCGCTGTCAGTTATCCATATGGATAATGGATTTAAGCGCGAGGATCACAGTGCCGATGTGTTGCTGGATCCGCGGGAAGTGTATCTGGCGCTGAATATTAGCGGGCGTTCGATTACTCTGAGCTGGTCATATCAGGACGTTGACTATAAGCCCGTGGGCAAATCCTATGAGACCTGGCGATTCTCTGATGAATATAGCGAGCATGGTGAGTTTACCGGATGCTTTATCGGTATAGCCTGCGTTGATAGCCTGTTGCACCGGCATTCAGCAGATTTCGATTTCCTGAGCTATCAGGCCGATGAAATGCGTGAGATAGACTGAAGTCTCATGAACGCGTGCTGACCTGATATTTGCAGTGAAGGGTTTTTCACAGAAATTAATCAGGTCACAATGAATTAAATGTAAGTTACATCACAGATTACTCATTGAGAATAAAAACTGATTGCAGTATCAGCCGCTAGTAAGACAGAATTAGTTCGTTATGAAATGGCTCGATGCTTATTTCGTTAATATGACCATAGGATTGCTACTGTTTTCCAGATTCTGGATAACAGGCAAAACCTGAACAGGCTCCCTTCGCATTGTTTAATGCCCGGGAATCGGTTCAGGTTTTTTTTTGCTTGAAATAAACCTATCCGTGAATGGGATAAAGGAACGAATAACAGAACCAAATAAATGTATTAGTTAATAACATCGTGCTGATGAAAATCATCAGTACCTAATATTTGCTCGTTATTAATATAACCGGCAAGGACTCAGTTCGCTTAAATATAATAATATTATCGGGGATAACTCATAATGAAAAAACATTCTCTGAAACTGATAGTAGTTTTAATGAGTGCCGCACTTTTCTCAAATCATGCTATTGCTGCTAAATTAACCCTTGAACAACGTCTGGAATTACTCGAACAAGAGCTACAGAAAACTAAAACAGAATTCAGCGAGTATAAGGCACAGCATCAGGTTTCAGTGGCAACCCAACCTGAAGTGGCACAAAATTCATCGACTGCAGCGAGCGCAGTTCCGGTGACTGCCAGCTCGACGATTAATGTTGCCAGTACTACTGCCGCGGGTAACAGTAACCAGGCTGTCAGTATTAAAGATCTCAGCCAGTATGTTAAAGACGAGATTGGTTTCACCTATTCGGGCTATTTGCGCAGCGGCTGGGCAACCAGCAACCGGGGTGCACCGCAGTCCTATGCTATCGGTTCAGTCGGTCGTTTTGGTAACGAACACAGTGGCTGGTTCGATCTGCTGTTAAAACAGCGAGTCTATAACCAGAACGGCAAATCGGCTGAAGCGATTGTCCAGTTAGACGGTAACGTGACCCAGCAGTACGGATCGGGCTGGTTTGGCGATAATCCCGGTAACGAAAATTTACTCCAGTTCTCTGATATTTATCTGAATACCAAAGGCTTCCTGCCGTTTGCACCGGAAGCTGACTTCTGGGTTGGTCGCCATGGTTTAGTGAAGTATGAAATTCAGATGCTTGACTGGAAAGCGGCGGTGTCCACCATCGGCGCCGGTGTGGGTATCGAAAATCTCGACGTGGGTCCTGGTAAGCTCGACCTGTCACTGACGCGTGAAGATATGGATGTTTACTCACGTGACTTGGCCAGTAAGACCCAAACGAATACCAACGTTATCGAGGCTCGCTATAAGGATCTTCCTCTGTGGGATACCGCCTCACTGACTCTGATGGGAAAATATTCGGCAGCTAATAAAACCGATACCCAAAAAGAGAACGAAAATAATAACAGTTTCTATAACCTGAAAGATGCCTGGCTGGGTACCGCTATCGTGCGTCAACAGCTGAGCAACAAAGGCTTTAATGATTTTGCTCTGCAAGCGGGTAATAACTCCTACGCCAGCAGTTTTTCTAACTACAACGGCGCCAGTTCTAACGTCAGCAACAATGGCTACTATTATGGTGACCATACCAATGGTACGGCATTCCGCCTGATATCCCAGGGGGAAATGTACTTTGGTGAGAAGATTATCATGGCTAATGCGCTGGTCTATTCACATGGCAGCGATGTCTACAGTTATGAGAGCGGCGCGCACAGTGATTTTAACAGTATACGTACCGTAGTACGACCAGCATGGATTTGGGATAGCTACAATCAGACCGGTGTTGAACTGGGCTGGTTCACGCAAACCAATAAACCTCAGGCAGGTGAGGATCTGAAAGAGTCTGGTTATAAAACCACGCTGTATCATGCGCTGAAAGTGGATACCAGTATCCTCAATTCACGTCCTGAGATCCGTTTCTACGGCACCTACTTGCATATACTGGATAACGAATTGTCCAAATTCAACTTCCAGGATCAGAAGAACGATCAGTTCTCTCTGGGCGTTCAGGCAGAAGTTTGGTGGTAATTTTTACTCTCTAAAACGATGCTAGTTATCAGGCAAGATATTTCCTCTCTATTGGGGAATATCTTGCTGTAAGTATCAAATTCCGCACCATTATTCATACTTCCTGATTCTGAAAGCAGCATCTCTGTGCTCACCGATAGCGTATCCTGGCGCGATGGGTTATAAATAAAAAATCGGATAAATACGCGATACCCGGACATTACAGAGGTGAACAATGCTAGATAAAATTTGCCAGTTGGCCCGAGAAGCAGGCATTGCTATTATGCAAGTCTATGATGGGAAATCCCCACTCGACGCCGTTAAAAAGTCAGATGACTCACCTGTGACTGCGGCAGATATTGCTGCTCATGGCATTATTGTCAAAGGACTACAGGAACTGACACCTGATATCCCCGTATTATCAGAAGAGGATCCCCAGGACTGGGAAACCCGAAAAAACTGGCAGCGCTACTGGCTGGTTGACCCCTTAGACGGGACGAAAGAGTTTCTCAAGCGTAATGGTGAGTTCACCGTGAATATTGCGCTTATTGATAAAGGTAAAGCGGTACTTGGCGTGGTGTATGCTCCGGTACTGAATGTCATGTATAGCGCGGCGGAAGGTAAAGCCTGGAAAGAAGAACAGGGACTTCGCAAAGCGATTCAGACCAAAGATGCTCGTCCTCCTTTAGTGGTGGTGAGCCGCTCGCATTCGGATAGCGATGCAGAACTGAAAGAGTATTTACAGCTGCTGGGTGAGCACCAGACAACTGCTGTCGGTTCTTCACTGAAGTTTTGTCTGGTTGCTGAGGGTCAGGCTCAGCTTTATCCGCGCTTCGGACCGACCAATATTTGGGATACCGCCGCCGGTCATGCCGTTGTTGTTGCCGCTGGTGGTCATGTTCATGACTGGGAAGGTCGCGTGCTTGACTACACTCCTCGCGAATCCTTCCTCAATCCTGGTTTTCGCGTTACGGCTTATTAAGTAAATCATGCAGCAGGCTCATCACCTGCTGTATCTCTTGCGGGCTCAACGCTCCGTCTTTAGCAAACTGAATACGCCCGTCTTTACCCAGAACGACAATGGCTGAACCTGCTGGTATTAGCTTCCAGGCTTTAGCGGCAACGCCTTGGTCATCAACAATAAACTGGGACCAGGGGAACTGCTTCTTACTGTCCTCAATACTATTTTTCACAAAAATACCGCTACCGATAATGGCATCATCCACATTAATGATGGTGGTGGTCTGGTATTGGTCATGGGGCAGGTTAGCGGCTTTTATCGCTTCAATTAACGGCGCATTTTGCTCTTTAGCGCTTGAGCGGCCAGCGATGTGCTGTAAAACCCGTACCTTTCCGGGTAACTGGGCCGTATTCCAGTTTTTATAGCTCAGCTCATTATTATCCAGAATTAACTCACCCTTATCCGCAATGCCAACAGGGAGTAAGCGTTGTTTTTCTTCAAAATTATGGGCTGAAGCGATAAGCGGAGCCAGTAATATCAGTATTAACATGGGGTTACGTAGGTACATATGTTACCTCTTATCGGAGTGAAAAGGTTCCCGAGTACTGAGTGTGACTATGTTAACAATATGTAGAAAGTTATCGCAGATAGCGAATTGGACTTACCAGTTTGTGGGCAACAGCACAGGTCGATGAGTGATTAGTCTCTATATTGAGGCTCGGCGATTTTTCGTGAAGATTTTTGACACTTTGTCATCATTAAGTAAAAAAACTTATACACACTCGATGCCGACTTGTTTCTGAACTATAGTTTTCGTGCATCAACTTTTTCGTCTCATCTCGTTGGACCAAGTGTGGTCTGCGGAGACGACAATATTGCAGGAGAGAAAGATAAAATGAAAATTTTCCAACGCTACAACCCCCTACAAGTGGCTAAGTACGTTAAGATCCTGTTTAGAGGACGGCTGTATATCAAGGATGTCGGTGCATTTGAGTTCGATAAGGGCAAGATCCTTATCCCAAGAATTAAAGACAAGCTGCATTTGTCAGTGATGTCTGAAGTTAACCGCCAGGTTACGTTAATGCAGGCTGAGGCTGTGTAGTGATATGAAAAACGGCCCGTAGTGGGCCGTTTTCGATTGCAGAGTAAGACGATTATTCAGTCGGGGAAGAGGCATCCGGCAGCTTAGGCATCGCTGAACCCGTCTTAGTATCAATTCGTGTAACCAGTAGCTGATCAATTCGGTAGTTATCAATATCAACTACTTCAAATTTATAACCCGCCAGTAGCACTGAATCAGTACGTTTCGGTATCTTACGCAGAATAAACATCATGAAACCGCCGATAGTTTCATAGTTACCTGACTGCGGAAACTCATCGATATCCAGAACACGCATCACATCTTCTATCGGTGTACCGCCTTCAATCAACCATGAATGTTCATCGCGAGCGACAATCTGCTCTTCCATTCCCTGACCGACCAGGTCACCCATTAGCGTCGTCATTACATCGTTTAAGGTAATGATCCCGACCACTAAAGCGTACTCATTCATGATGATGGCGAAATCTTCAGCCGCGCTTTTAAAGCTTTCCAGCGCCTCTGAGAGCGTTAGCGTATCTGGCACAATCAGAGCATTATGCAGAAGTACTCCACTATTGAGCGCCATACTTTGATTAGCCAGTACGCGATTCAGTAAATCTTTGGAGTCAACATAGCCCAGGACATGATCGATATCGCCGTTACAGACTAAAAATTTTGAATGGGGATGTTCAGCAATGGTTTCTTTCAGATGTTGCTCATCAGCATGCAAATCGAACCAGATCACATTTTCACGCGCGGTCATTGATGAGGGAACGGTACGGGATTCCAGCTCAAACACGTTTTCGATTAACTCGTGCTCCTGTTTACGCAGTACACCCGCCAGCGCGCCCGCTTCAACCACGGCATAGATATCATCTGAAGTGATATCTTCTTTTCGTACCATCGGCAGTTTGAAAAGACGAAAAATTGAATTAGCTAAGCCATTGAAAATCCAGACTAATGGCTTAAATACATATAAGCAAAAACGCATAGGATTGATGATGCGAAGCGCAATCGCTTCCGGGGATACCATTGCAATACGTTTTGGTGTCAGGTCGGCAAACAGAATAAACAGGCTGGTTACTAAGGTGAAAGATAAAATGAAGCTCAGCTGTTCAGACAGTTCGGGTGATAAAAAGCGTTCCAGTAACATTTGGATAGCGGGTGAAAAAGCAGCATCACCGATAATACCACCAAGAATAGCCACGGCATTCAGGCCAATCTGTACCACGGTAAAAAAGGTACCCGGTGTTTCCTGAATTTTGAGCACGTGTCTGGCATTGATATTGCCTTCATCGGCCAGGAGTTTAAGTTTTATTTTGCGAGATGCGGCAAGTGAAATCTCAGAGATTGAGAAAAAGGCACTGATGGCGATCAGAATAAGTATTATCAAAATACTGTTTAACATAATTTATCTGACTATTGGGGTCAGATCCTCTGGAAGATAATGGATAACTAATAAGTTAATATTTGTCTAACTACGTTTTACTGGCTCAAGGTGATAATTTTAACCATCCAGAGTATAGCCTAAAGAACAAATTCGTCGCTACCGTTCAGATATGATGTTTTTCTATCCATTTTGACCGAATCTGTTGAGGAGATTACTCTTCTTTCTATAACTCTTCTTTTATACGGGAAATCCTATGCAGCTGAAACCGGTCTTTTTTTTGCTCTTAGCCAGCTACACTTTGCCGGTGTTTGCAGAGTCCCCGGCAGATAAAATTGATGCCGCGCTTGAGCAATGTCAGAACAAGGCACAGACCACAATCGATTCCAGTGAGTGTTATGGCCAGGCGATGGCCGCCTGGGACAGCGAGCTGAATACGCAATATCAGGCATTACTGAAGGATAATCCTGAAAGCGTACGCAAGGCGCTACGCGCTTCACAGCGCCAATGGATTAAGTATAAAGATTCTTATAATGAAGCGACTAATGAATTCTATCGCCAGGAGCAGGGCACTATCTGGGGGATTATTGCTGCCGAAACCAGGATGAATGTCATCAAAGACAAGGCGTTAAGCCTGTATCGTTTACGGCAAAGCACTCAATTAGGTAACTAGCTTGAAGCAGTAATAGCCCGGTAGGGCTATTACTTTAAAAAGCGATGCTGAAATTAACGTTCAAGCGGCAAGCAAATACCGATACCGCCCAAGCCACAGTAGCCAGTCGGGTTCTTGTAGAGATATTGCTGATGGTCGTCTTCTGCATAGTAGAAGGTGCTGGCCGGGGTGATTTCAGTGGTTACCTGACGGACATCACCTGACTCTTTCATCGCGGCCTGGAAACGTTCTAAACTGGCGCGTGCAGTCGCATCCTGCTCGGGGGTCAAAGGATAGATAGCTGAGCGGTACTGGGTACCGATATCACCACCTTGACGCATTCCCTGGGCTGGGTCATGATTTTCCCAGAAAGCTTGAAGCAACTGTTCAAAGCTGACAACTTGCGGGTCATAAACCACTTTGACGACTTCGGCGTGACCGGTCTGGCCAGTACAGACTTCGTGATAGCTTGGATTGAGCGTATAGCCGCCGGAATAGCCTGCTGCTGTGCTATAAACACCGGGTATTTCCCAGTATAAACGCTCTACGCCCCAGAAACATCCCATAGCAAACAGGGCAGTTTCCATGTTATCTGGTACATTTGTCATAGAATGACCATTTACAGCATGGATCCCGGCAACAGGCATAGGATCATTCCGGCCTGGTAAGGCGCTGGCCTGTGATACGGCTTGCGTTTTGTCAAACAAAGGCATCTGTCTGTGTCTCCACTATAATGGAATGAGTCTATCAGGGTTGCCATAAAGGGCGTAATGGCTGACGATATATGTGAATGATAAGATTTTAAAGAGATATTAAGGCGAGTGAGCCATTTTCAACGTCTCTGCTGACGCGTGAGGACTCCGCGAAGTAGCGTGAATGTTTCCGTTCAGGAAAATAAGGAATTCAGGAGGAAACGTGCCAGCTATCCGTATCTTATGTATTACCAGTCTTTGCATGGCAAGTGCATGGGCTACTGCAGCAAATATCCGATTACAGGTTGAAGGGTTGAGCGGCGAATTACAGAAAAACGTACGTGCTCAGCTATCTACCATTCAAAGTGATGAAGTGACCCCCGATTTGCGCTTCCAGTCTCGCGTTGATGATTCTATCCGCGAGGGTTTGAAAGCCCTGGGCTATTTTGAACCGACCATCAAATTTACGCTTTATCCGCCGCCGGTGGGTAAAGGTCGTCAGGTTTTGCGTGCTGATGTCTCACCGGGTGAACCTGTGCTTATCGGTGGAACCGATGTGGTATTAAGTGGCGGTGCGCGAACTGACGAGAAATATCTCGCACTGCTTAAAACCCGGCCGAAAATAGGCACGATACTGAATCAGGGTGATTACGACAGCTTTAAGAGTGGGCTTTCAAGCCTGGCATTAAGTGAAGGCTATTTCGACAGCGAGTTTATTAAAAGTCAGCTTGGCGTGTCGCTGGCAAGACATCAGGCATTCTGGGATATCGACTTCAACAGCGGTGAGCGCTATCGCTTTGGAAAGGTCACCTTCCAGGGCTCGCAGATCCGTGATGATTACCTGCAAAGCCTGATCCCCTTTAAAGAGGGGGATGTCTATCAGTCAAGTGACCTGGCAGAATTGAACCGTCGTTTGTCGGCCACAGGCTGGTTTAACTCGGTCGTTGTGGTACCTGAATTTGATAAATCACGTGAAACCAAAGTATTACCACTTGATGGCGTCGTGACGCCGCGTACACAAAACTCAGTCGAACTGGGGGGCGGGTATGCCACTGACGTCGGGCCTCGTTTGCGAGCTTCGTGGAGAAAACCCTGGGTTAACGAATATGGCCAAAGCCTGACGGCCACGACTACGCTGTCGGCGCCCGAACAAACGCTTGATTTTAGCTATAAAATTCCACTGCTTAAAAACCCTATCGAACAGTATTACCTGGTACAAACAGGTTTTAAACGTACTGATTTAAACGATACCCGTTCAGATTCTACCACTACAGTTCTCTCACGTTACTGGGATTTATCGAGCGGCTGGCAGCGCAATATTAACCTGCGCTGGAGTCTGGATCACTTTACCCAGGCAGATGTCACTAATACCACTATGCTGCTCTACCCGGGCGTAAACCTCAGCCGTACACGTTCCCGTGGTGGCCTGATGCCGGTATGGGGTGACTCACAGCGTTATTCGATAGATGTTTCTAACACTACCTGGGGCTCTGATGTCGATTTCGGTATCTTCCAGGCTCAAAACGTCTGGATCCGTACGCTTGCGGAAAAAAATCGCTTTGTGGTTCGCGGCACCGTTGGCTGGATAGAAACCAATGATTTCTCTCGTGTTCCACCGGATTTGCGCTTTTTTGCCGGCGGGGATCGCAGTATCCGTGGTTATAAATACAAATCTATCTCACCACGTGACGATAACGGAAAGCTGATAGGCGCCTCAAGAATGGTGTCGGGTTCACTGGAATATCAGTACAACGTCACCGGGAAATGGTGGGGGGCGGTGTTTGTTGATAGCGGTGAAGCGGTTGATGACTTTACCCAGAGCGACTTCAAAACCGGTGCCGGGATTGGTGTCCGCTGGCAATCGCCGGTCGGGCCAATTAAGTTAGATTTTGCAGTGCCCGTCGCAGATAAAGATGAGAAGGGTTTACAGTTTTACATCGGTTTGGGGCCTGAACTATGAGTCGCTGGAAAAAGATAAGCCTCGCAGTATTGATTGTGGTGTTAGTTCTTGTTGGTTCGGTGGGCTTCCTGGTCGGAACCACATCGGGCCTGCATCTGTTATTTAATGCGGCTAACCGCTGGGTACCAGGTCTGAATATCGGCCATGTTGACGGGGGGTGGCGTAATCTGACGATTAAGGATTTACGCTATCAGCAACCAGGCGTCGATGTTAAAGCCGGGACTGTCCATCTGGAGGTTGACCTGGGATGCCTGTGGGACAGTAGCCTGTGTGTGAATGATTTATCCCTGGCAGATGCTGATATTGCTATCGACACCAGCAAAATGCCACCGGCTGCACCGGTTCCGGAGGACGATACCGCGCTTAACCTGTCTACCCCTTATCCCCTGAAACTCAGTCATGTCGGGCTGAAAAATATCAGTCTGAGTATCGACGGCACCTCTGTCGCACTCAGCGAGTTCTCTTCAGGCTTGCAGTGGCAAGACATTAATTTGACCTTACTGCCAACCACCCTGCAAGGCCTGCAAATAGCACTGCCAAAAACGCCGGTGGTGGAAACGGCTGAAGAGCTTGAGCCGCCAGCGGTTAGTGAAGAAGAGCCACTGAGTGAAACGCTGAATAAACTATTTGCCGAACCTTTTCTACCGCAGATGGCTGATGTTAACCTGCCGCTTAATCTCGATATTCAGCAGTTTACTGCCACAGATCTGCGTCTGAGGGGCGACACTGAACTTACCGTTCACTCTCTGTTGCTCAAGGCCAGCAGTATCAATGGTGATATCAAGCTTGATACCCTCAGGGTTGACTCGTCTCAGGGTAAAGTTGATGCCACAGGAACCGCCAGATTACAGAACAACTGGCCGGTTAATCTGAGTCTGAACAGCACGCTAAATATCGAACCTGTTATCGGTGAACAGGTCGCGCTCCAGGTCAGCGGTGCGCTGCGTGAAACACTGGATATTGACCTGGCGCTATCCGGGCCCGTCAATGTGAACCTGAAAGCGCAGACAGAGCTTGCCGAGGCAGGATTGCCGCTTAATCTTGCTGTCGACAGCAAGCAGTTGTACTGGCCACTAAGCGGAGATAAGGCCTACCAGGCTGATGATTTTAAATTCCGTTTTAGCGGCAAAATGACCGACTATAAACTGTCCTTGAAAAGCGCTCTCCAGGGTAAAGATCTCCCTGAAGCGACTCTGTTCCTTGATGGTCAGGGTAATACCGAACAATTTACTATTGATAAACTGCGTCTGGCTGCCTTGCAGGGTAATACCGAGTTAACGGGCATTGTTGACTGGTCGAAAGCCATTAGCTGGCGTGCTGACCTGACTCTGGCAGGTATTAATACCGCCAAGCAGTTTCCTGAATGGCCGGCAAAACTCGACGGAAAAATTAAAACTACCGGTAGCCTCTATGGCGGAAGCTGGCAGATAGATATTCCGGAACTGAAACTGGCAGGTAACGTTAAAGAGAATAAAGTTAACGTTCAAGGGCAGATTCGGGGCAACAACTATATGCAGTGGAATATCCCGGATTTGCGTTTAGAGCTGGGACGTAACAAGGCAGATATCAAGGGTGAATTTGGCCAGAAAGATCTCAATCTGGATGCTATCATCAATGCCCCTGGTCTCGATAATATCCTGCCAGGACTGGGCGGGGCGATTAAAGGCTCAGTTAAAGTTCGTGGTGAGGTAGATGCCCCGCAAGTACTGGCTGATATTAATGCCAGTAACCTGCGTTTTCAGGATTTCTCGGTTGCGCGTATTTTAGTGAAGGGTGATGTCGTTTCTCACGATGTTATTCGCGGTGATATGGATCTGCGAATGGAGCGGATTACGGTTCCTGACCTCAATGTTGCCCTGGTGACGGTGGGTATTAAAGGGGAAGAGAAGAACCATAGGTTACAGCTCCGTATTCAGAGTGAACCGGTATCCGGACAGCTAACATTGTCAGGTAACTTCGACAGAAAACTGGAAACCTGGACCGGGCAACTCAGCGATACCCGTTTTGATACACCTGTCGGACCATGGCGTCTAAACCGGGCTATGTCGCTTGCGTTCAGTAATGAGAAACAGCAAGTGGAGATAGGCCCTCATTGCTGGATTAACCCGGACGCTGAACTTTGTGTGCCACAACCGATAGAAGCCGGGGCTAAAGGTCATGCGGCGGTTAATCTCAACCGTTTTAACTTGAACATGATCAAACCTTACTTGCCGGCAGAAACTCAGGCGGCAGGCATCTTCTCTGGTAAGGCGAATGTGAGCTGGGACAGCGAAGCCGGTGGCTTACCTCAGGGTAAAGTGACGCTGAATGGCCAGGGCGTAAAAGTAACCCAGGACGTCAATGGACAGTCTCTGCCATTGGCTTTTGAGCAATTAAATCTGAA
This sequence comes from Klebsiella sp. BIGb0407, assembly GCF_024807845.1. Taxonomy (GTDB): domain Bacteria; phylum Pseudomonadota; class Gammaproteobacteria; order Enterobacterales; family Enterobacteriaceae; genus JGM124. The sequence goes on along the minus strand of NZ_JANUEQ010000002.1, from coordinate 539,067 downwards.
TGCTGAGATTAAAGATAATCTTGCCCAGGCAGGCTGGTTTATCAAGCTAGTCAATAATGGCCAGCTTGATGGTGAAGTGAAGGTAAGTGACCCTCAGGGGAAACGTAACCTCGGCGGAAATGTGAACATCCGCAATCTCTCACTGGATATGGTTAACGCAATCTTTACCCGTGGCGAGAAAGTTCAGGGCCTGCTGAATACTAACCTGCGTCTGGGCGGTAACCTCCAGCGTCCGCAAGTCTACGGCCAGTTACAGCTGAATAATCTGGATATTGCGGGTAACTTTATGCCAGTTGAAATGCAACCTAGCCAGATGGCGGTTGAATTCAATGGCATGAACTCTGTGCTACAAGGTACGCTGCGTACCCGTCAGGGGCAGATAGTCCTTAACGGTGATGCTGACTGGACTGTCATCGATAACTGGCGCGCACGTATTGCTGCCAAGGGTGACAAACTCCGTATCACTGTTCCGCCAATGGCGCGTCTTGATGTTTCACCGGATGTTGAGTTTATAGCAACGCCAAGCGCTTTTACCCTCAATGGCTATGTCGATATCCCTTGGGCGCGAATTACGGTTCATGACCTGCCGGAAAGCGCAGTCGGTGTCTCCAGTGATGTGGTGATGCTGAATGAGAATTTGCAGCCGATAGAGACTCGTACAGCCTCGATACCTATTAACAGCAATTTAAAAATTCGTATTGGGAATAATATCTGGCTGAATGCGTTCGGACTCAGGGCGCGCTTAACCGGTGATCTTGCTGTCACTCAGGACAAACAGGGGCTGGGTCTCAATGGGCAGATTTCAATTCCTCAGGGCCGTTTCCGTGCTTATGGTCAGGATTTGATAGTCCGTAAAGGTGAATTATTATTCTCCGGCCCACCGGAGCAACCCTATGTTAATATCGAAGCTATCCGTAACCCACAATCGACTGAAAACAATGTTATAGCGGGTGTCAGAGTGTTAGGACTGGCTCCGGAACCTTCGGTGCAACTGTTTTCAGTTCCGGGAATGTCACAGCAAGAAATTCTGTCATATTTACTGCGCGGACAGAGTTTAAGTAACTCCGGGGGTGACGGCGATGTGATGACCTCAATGTTAGTGGGCCTGGGGGTTGCACAAAGTGGTCAGATTGTGGGTAAAATCGGAGAGACGTTCGGTGTCAGTAATCTGACGCTGGATACCGCAGGAGTCGGAGATTCTTCTCAGGTGGTTGTCAGCGGCTATGTACTACCGGGTCTACAAGTGAAGTATGGCGTAGGTATTTTTGATTCTTTAGCGACGTTAACCCTGCGCTATCGCTTAATGCCTAGGCTATATCTGGAAGCGGTGTCTGGTATTGATCAGGCGCTAGATCTGCTCTATCAGTTTGAGTTTTAGCAATGCGAATATTTGTTTACGGTAGTTTACGACGCAAGCAAGGCAATAGTCATTGGATGACCAATGCTCAGTTGATGGGCGAACATACGGAAAAAAACTTCGTGTTATATAGCCTTGGGCACTACCCGGGCGCCGTACCTGGCGAAGGGGGGGTCATTGGTGAAGTCTACCGAATTGATGCATCAACATTGTCGGAGCTAGATGCGCTTCGTACCCAGGGAGGGGAATATAAGCGCCATCTCATTCAAACTCCTTACGGGAGTGCATGGATGTACGTCTATCAGCGTCCGGTGGACGGGCTGACAAGAATTGAGAGCGGAAACTGGCTGGATAAAGACAAGTATTGATGTTGTTATGCCGGGAATAGTCCCAGCGGCTGCGTGATAAATAAAAACGCCGCCATCTGGCATAATGCTTGTCAGTCAAGCTCTTACAGGAGGCCGCAACGGTTAACGTTGCGGCCTCTTTTTTGCCCGTACCATTGGAAAGTGGTCGTGCAAACTGTCCGGGAAAGTAAGAGTAATCCGCCAGGCCTGGAGCGATGTCACATTTACAGGCCATCACTCTTGTAAATAAAATTATCCGTGTTGTACATTGGTTTTAGTGGATTGCTACTGCTTTCGCAGGCAAAACCTGGTTTCTGAAATTTGAACTTTGTTCTTTTTTCAGAGCCAGGTTTTTTTGTTTTTGGGGAAAGTACTCTATAAAAAGAACTATTGAGGTCAACATTGTGAATTTACATCGCAGTAGATTAGTACAAAGTATCTGTCTGGCTTTAACGGGTGTTCTGGCAATATCCGCACCCTTAGCCGTCGCTGCCGCTAGTGCTGATACCGCAGCCAGCCAGATGGCAACTAAAGTTCTGCCCTATCAGGCTAAACCACGCGTATTCGTCCTGACCGACATTGGAAATGAGCCTGACGATCAGATGTCGCTGACCCGTTTTCTGCTGTACGCCAATGAGATGGATATTGAAGGACTGGTGGCTACCACCTCGACCTGGCAGAGAGAAAAGATTAATCCGGATATGATTAACCTGGTGCTGGGTCACTACGGTGAGGTGCAGCCGAACTTACTGAAACACTCAGCAGATTTCCCAACAAAAGCCCAGCTGGCCACCGTCGTTGCTCCGGGAATCGCCGGGTATGGACTGGCGGCGACTGGCAAGGGTAAACAGACTGCTGGCTCCGACTTGCTCGTCACTGCGATAGAAAAAAGCACCGATCCTAATCGCCCCTTGTATATCAACCTGTGGGGTGGGGCCAATACACTCGCCCAGGCACTAAAAGATTTAAGCGCCAAACATCCGGCTGGTGCCGTGAAAGCTTTGAGTAAAAACCTGGTTGTCTATGCTATTTCCGATCAGGATGATGCCGGTTTTTGGGTACGTGAAAATTATCCTGAAATCACCTGGATCGGCGATCCTTCCAGTCAGAATGGCGAAGACTATGCCCGCGCGACCTGGACGGGTATCAGCGGCGATCGCTTCTATCGTAATGCGCCAGGCGCTGATTTCACGACGGTATCCCAGAGCTGGCTGGATAAAAATATCCGTAGTAAAGGGCCCTTGGGTAAAGGCTATCTGCAATATCTGTTTATCATGGAAGGCGATACGCCTTCGTTCCTCGGACTGATTCGTAACGGCCTTAACAGTGAGCGTAACCCGGGCTGGGGCGGCTGGGGCGGACGCTATATTGTGCGTCAGCCACAACATGAAACACGACCATTTTGGAGCAACGGCGGCGATTTTTATCCCGGAAACCTGAACGCCGCTGACACTGTAAAGGGTATCGATGGTCAACAGTACACCTCTAATCAAGCAACCGTCTGGCGCTGGCGCGATGCTTTCCAGCATGACTTCGCGGCAAGAATGGACTGGAGTATTAAGGATTATGCCTCGGCCAACCATAATCCAGAGGTAGTGGTGAACGGCGATAAGGGGCAGGAAGCGATTTTCCTTACCGCGAAAGTCGGTGAAACACTCACCCTTGATACCGAAGGCAGTAAAGATCCTGATGGGGATAAGCTCAGTTACCGCTGGTTCCTCTACCCGGAGGCAGGAGCGACTCAGGCGCAGCCCGTTCCGTTTAACGAAGTGCAGGGACGTCTTGGTGAAGATTTCCTGCAGGCGCCGCCAATGCTTGAAATTGTCGAAAACACGCAGTCTAAAGCTGAAGTTAAAGCACTTCGCGCAGGAACCATGCACCTGATTCTTGCTGTGACCGACAATGGTCAGCCTTCATTAACCTCTTACCGGCGGATTATCATTAACGTCAAATAATGTTCATGGGGGGGAGGAAAGCATAAAAAAATCCGTAATCTCTGAGAGATTACGGATCCTTATAAAACAACCGGGAAGTTCAACCGATCGTTTTTATCTTAACGGGCAAGACTATTTTTTAGCCGCGCGCTCGAAAGAAGCGATAATTTCAGCTTTAGCAGCTTCAGCATTATCCCAGCCGTCAACTTTAACCCATTTGCCTTTTTCGAGATCTTTGTAATGTTCGAAGAAGTGAGTGATCTGGGCTTTCAGCAGTTCTGGCAGATCGTTCACATCTTTAATGTGTTCGTACTCTTTGCTCAGTTTGCTATGAGGAACGGCAACCAGCTTAGCATCTTCACCTGACTCATCGGTCATTTTCAGAACGCCAACTGGACGGCAACGGATAACGGAGCCAGGCTCTAACGGGTATGGAGTCGGGACTAAAACGTCAACCGGATCACCGTCCAGAGACAGAGTATGGTTGATATAGCCATAGTTGCATGGATAGAACATAGCACTGGACATAAAACGGTCAACAAACAGCGCACCGCTATCTTTGTCCACTTCGTATTTAATTGGATCAGCGTTAGCAGGGATTTCAATTACGACGTAGATATCTTCCGGCAGGTCTTTTCCAGCAGGAACGTTGAGTAAACTCATGTCTGTTTCCTTTAATCAGGTCTATTTCAAGTGTCGGCTATTATAGCCAACTGGACTTAAATGTCTTTTGCTCTTTTTATCCTGGTGATGGTGTGAACCACGTAGCCAGTGCCCTCTGGCTTTATAAGTCTATTTAAATTAATTATTTATTAACAATAAGTTAAATTTATTAAAACTAAATTTGTCTAAATATTCTTCGTCAGATGCCGATAAACAATCCACTTCTTTTTTCAGACGATATGAAACCAGGGCTTGAGCATGTTGAAGAGTTTGTCTATTCGTACCGGATTGCTGTCGCTATTAGCCGTAATGGCATTTCTGTTACTGGTTGTGAGTAGCTTAGGCCTGTATGCCTTGCAACACAGTACTTCCTCGCTGGAAAGAATGAATCATCTGCAAAGTGGACAGATAGCACGCCTGAATGAAGGGTATATTTCTTTACTACGCGCGCGTAATGAGGCCGGGCAGGCTGTTCGACAGATGGAAATTGGCTTACTGGATGATGCCCAGACTACCGTAAGAAACATTGAGATGGGCGTTATGCGAGCCCGTCAGGAGATAACTGAGGCAATTCTTAGCGGCGCAGAAGGGGATGATGAGACAGGTAAGCAGTTACTGACCAGTCTGATTAGCGACTACAATACCTTTATGGCAGAGGGTATTGAGCCGATGATCGTTGTGCTGGCAAATAATAATGTTGACGGCTATTACGACCTGCTGGAAAGTCATCTGACGCCTCTGGGAAAACGACTGGATGATTCAGTACAAACTTTCCAGAGCTGGGGAGATGAGCGTGGTAGTAATGATGTCGCAGAGATCCAACTGCAAAAAAATATTGTGTTCGGACTGATTGTTCTGGTTGCCGCTATTGCTGCCGCGGTCATTGTTATGGGCTGGCTGGCATTACGCCATTTACTGCTAAAACCGCTTAATAATTCGATTGCCCAACTGGAGTTTGTCGCACAGGGCGATCTGACTCAGGCTTTACCTCCGGCCGGGAAAAATGAGTTCGGTCGCCTGACCGGGGCGATTACCACGATGCGTAATTCTCTGGTGGAGTCTATTAGCCAGGTACGGGATGCCACCTCACAGATTGATATTGGTAGCCGGGAACTGGCGACAGGCAATCAGCACCTGTCGAGCCGCACTGAGTCAACGGCAGCATCGCTGGAACAGACCGCTGCAAGCATGGAGCAAATCACCGCTACGGTACGACAGAATGCGAGCAATGCCGAACAGGCCCATCAAATGGCGGGGACGGTATCATCGACGGCCGATAAAGGCAGCGAAATCGTCTGCTATGTGATTGAAAAAATGCGTGATATCTCCAGTAGTTCTGACAATATCGCAGATATTCTCGGCGTGATTGATAGCATTGCCTTCCAGACCAATATTCTGGCATTAAATGCTTCCGTTGAAGCAGCTCGTGCTGGTGAACAAGGCCGCGGGTTTGCCGTAGTAGCGAGCGAAGTCCGTACCCTTGCCAGCCGTAGTGCCGATGCTGCGAAAGAAATTCGTGCCTTGATTGCCAGTTCCCGCGTTCACGTTACCGAAGGCCATAAACTGGCTAATCAGGCGGGTGAGACAATGGATGAAATTGCTGAGGACATCATGCGGATGACAAAAATCATGCGGGAAATTTCCCAGGCATCTAATGAACAAAGCAGCGGAATTGAGCAAATCAGTATTGCTGTCAGTCAGATGGATGAGGCGGCCCAGCAGAATGCGGCGTTGGTTGAAGAGTCTGCGGCGGCGACGCGTTCACTTGAAGATCAGTCCCAGCACTTAGTCAGGGCGATAGCCTCCTTCCGCTGTTAGTCCCCGTCACTAAAAGGATAGCCCGTTCAGGGCTATCCTCACTAAGCTTTACGCGTCAGGATATTCGCGGATAAAGCGTTCTACATCTTCGACCATTTTCGCAGTACCCACGAAGAATGAACGACGCTGATGCAGCTCGGTCGGGATAATATCCATAATACGTTCTTTACCGTCGCTCGCCTTACCACCCGCTTGCTCAGCCAGGAATGCCATTGGGTTACCTTCATACAGTAAACGCAACTTACCATCAGGATGGCTTGCGGTACTTGGGTAAAGATAGATCCCGCCTTTCAGTAAGTTACGATGGAAATCTGCAACCAGAGAACCAATATAACGTGAAGTATAAGGACGAGAGGTCGCCGCATCTTCTTCCTGACAGTATTTAATGTACTTCTTCACACCGTTCGGGAATTTAATGTAGTTACCTTCGTTGATAGAGTAAGTATTCCCCTCTGCCGGGAAACGCATACGTTCCTGGCAGACACAGAACACACCTAAAGAAGGATCGTAGGTAAAGGCATGCACGCCACAACCGGTGGTATAAACCAGCATGGTTGAAGAGCCGTAGACCACATAACCCGCAGCAACTTGTTTATTACCCGGTTGCAGGAAGTCTTCTTCAGTTACCGGCTGACCAACAGGTGTGATACGGCGGTAAATAGAGAAAATAGTCCCAACAGAAACGTTAACGTCGATATTTGAAGAACCATCCAGCGGGTCCATCAGAACAACGTATTTTGCGTTCTCACAACCGTCAAAGGCGACAAAATCGTCTTCTTCTTCGGATGCGATACCCGCCACAATCCCACGAGCCTTCAATGCTGCTTTTAGTTTTTCATTCGCAAACAGATCAAGTTTTTGCTGAACTTCACCCTGAATATTTTCAGCCCCGCTGGCTCCCAAAATATCAACCAGACCGGCTTTGTTGATATCACGATGGATTATCTTGGCGCCCAGCTTTATTGCCGACAGTAAAGCAGTGAGTTCACCTGTTGCATGAGGAAACTCGTGTTGCTTCTCGACAATAAATTCACCTAACGTTTTCATGTCTTTTTTCCTGGATAGGGATGTTGGTTTCAAAAACTAAAACAATACTAACAAAAATTCAAAACATTGTGCCTAGGTGAATCGCGCCAGCAAAATAACTTATCTCCAGAAAGGCGTTTCTTACCACCCGAGCATGCGGTTAGAATATACAGCAAATTGAGAAAGGATTTTTTTATGCGCATTCATATTCTTGGGATTTGTGGCACTTTTATGGGTGGACTGGCACTACTGGCGCGCTCTTTAGGCCATGAAGTGACGGGCTCTGATGCTAATGTTTATCCACCGATGAGTACCTTGCTGGAAAAACAAGGGATAGCTCTGATAGAAGGTTACGACCCGGCTCAGCTCGACCCAAAACCCGATTTAGTGATAATCGGCAATGCGATGACACGCGGCAACCCTTGCGTGGAAGCGGTGTTAGAACAAAATATCCCTTATCTGTCTGGTCCTCAGTGGTTGCATGATTTTGTCCTGCGGGATCGCTGGGTGATTGCGGTGGCAGGAACGCACGGTAAAACAACCACTGCCGGTATGGCGGCCTGGATCCTGGAAGCTTGCGGTTATAAGCCTGGCTTTGTGATTGGCGGCGTACCGGGCAATTTTTCTGTTTCGGCACGTTTAGGTGACAGCGACTTCTTTGTTATTGAAGCCGACGAGTATGACTGTGCGTTTTTTGATAAGCGTTCTAAATTTGTTCATTACTGCCCGCGTACCTTAGTCCTCAATAATCTTGAGTTCGATCACGCCGATATTTTTGATGACTTAAAAGCGGTACAGAGACAATTCCACCATCTGGTTCGCATTGTTCCAGGTTCTGGCAAAATTATCTGGCCAGAAAATGATACCAACCTGAAACAGACCCTGGCGATGGGTTGCTGGAGTGAGCAGGAGCTGGTGGGCGGAGAACAAGGTCACTGGCGTGCCGAAAAGCTGACGACGGATGCTTCTTCCTGGCGCGTCTATCTTGATGGCGAGGCGGTAGGTGAAGTGAACTGGCAGCTGGTCGGTGAGCATAATATGCATAACGGCTTGATGGCTATTGCGGCAGCCCGCCATGTGGGCGTGATGCCCGCGGACGCAGCAGCAGCACTGGGTCAGTTTATTAATGCCCGGCGCCGTCTTGAATTACGGGGTGAAGCATACCAGGTAGCGGTCTATGATGACTTCGCCCATCACCCAACAGCGATTTTAGCCACCCTGGCGGCTCTGCGTAGCAAAGTCGGCGGTACCGCGCGTATTCTGGCTGTGCTGGAACCACGCTCAAATACCATGAAAATGGGTGTCAGTAAGGACGATCTCGGGCCATCACTCGGCCGGGCAGACGAAGTGTTTATTCTGCAGCCGCAAAATATCCCCTGGCAGGTGATTGATATTGTGGAAACCTGCGTTCAGCCTGCTCACTGGAGTGCGGATATCGACACTCTGGTGGATATGATTGTAAAAACAGCCCTGCCGGGCGATACCATCTTAGTGATGAGTAACGGCGGTTTTGGTGGTATTCATCAGAAGCTACTGGATGCGCTGGCGCGTAAAGAAGAGCTGCAGAAAGCACGAGAAATATAACGGTTGATCGGTAACTCGTTATAGAAGTTAAGTTTTATCAATAGCAAAGAGGGAACACATTGTGTTCCCTCTTTGCTTTATCGGCCAGGTCAGTTAAAACGATATTTGACCTTTTAAGATAGTAATTTCAACTTACCAGTTTTTCTTCAACAGACGGTCGATACTGAACGCACCTGGACCAATCAGAGCAAGCAGTAAGTAGCCACCTGCAATGGTCATATTTTTCATGAACATCAATGAGTTCATGCCTTCAGCGAAGTTGCTGTGGAATAAGACTGCGGTCAGTAAAGTAAAGATTGCGGTAATCAGCGCGGTAGTACGAGTCAGAAGACCGAACAAAACTGCCAGACCACCACCAAACTCAAGCAGAATAGTCAGGGGCAGCAGTGCTCCCGGAACACCCATTGCTTCCATATATTGCTGAGTACCAGCATAACCGGTGATTTTCCCCCAGCCTGCGCTAATGAACAGAATTGGCATTAAAATACGAGCAACCAGGATGCCGATATCTTCTAATTTTTTCATCTTACTCTCCAACGATGTTTTTTTGATTTGATACGGCTTGGGCAAAATATGTCTGAAATTCAGCGCAAAATTGGGCGGTTACCGTCGATGGAGAGAAGAATAAAGCTGAACGGAGATAATTGTAAGCAAGGAAAATTGTCAAACTTGTTCAAATATATTGTTTTAAGGGGGGGAATAAAAACGCCGCTTAAGCAGCGGCGTTTGATTATTTAAATAATGTTCTGTTGAGACTGGTGCGAACCACACGCCAGGTACTCCAGACGCTGAATCCACGTTTTACCAGCCGCATCATTTTGCCCGGACGGCGAACATTCCAGACGGCAAGGACGCTGCCTGCCACAACAAAGTAACGACGCAGGCTAACCAGAGTATGCCAGCCCTTGTCATAGGGTGCTGTAACCTCTAACCATTGATATTTAGCAATAGAGAGGCTGAGCCGTTGCTGCTGAATCTGATTGAGCAATTCCGTTTTGCGCTGCTCACGCTCGATGTCCTTCACGACTTATCCTCATCAAGCAAGGCTCTGTCACTGGCTAATTCATTACGTGTATGGCGTAGCAGTGTGGATTCCCGTGATTTTTTCAGTGTCCACAAACCGCATACCAGTGCACAGAACAGCAGTGTCACCGTCGTGCCTATCATTACGTGTAGCCGATACTCAGCATCAACAACCCAGATAACGAGTATCATCAGGCTCATTAAGCCAAACGCCATGAACAGCATCGTCAGTCCCAGCATCAAGAGTAGCTGGATAAGATTTGCTTTTTCTTCTTCAAGTTCAACGACGGCAAGGCGAATACGAGTTTCGACCATGCCGACGATGATAGTTATCAGTCGCTGGCCCATGCCGAGCACACTTTTGCCCGGCCCTGGGGTTTGACGAGAGTCATTCATATTAGCGACGTGCGAGCAGGATACCCAGCACGACACCAACAGCAGCACCAATACCTACGCCAGTCCACGGATTATCACGTACATAGGTATCCGCTTTAGCGGCCGCTTCACGTGTCTGCTGGCTAATGGCATCACCTGCGTTATTCAGGCGAGCACGGCTGTCGCGTAGTGTTTGCTCTGCTTTGCTACGTAGCTTGTCCAGCTCAGTTTTTGACTTTTCGGTGGAGGTGTCCAGGACATCTTCCAGGGTATCTGCAAGGGATTTCAGTTCTGCGCGCAAATGTTCTGATGTGTAATCTTTAGACATAATTCTCTCCGAATAGTTGAGGATGACCTTTAAGATTTCTTGGCCTTCGCGGTTAGTACTGCCGCTTTTCCAGTGATTTCAGTTCAGATTCTGCTTCAGCAAGTTTCTGTTCACGCTTTGCTATTTTATCAGCATCACCTTTCAGACGGGCTTCTTCGAGGTCTGATTGACGCTCAATAATTTCCCTTTTCTGACTGGCGATTTTCTCCTGATGGTCGGCAATCAGTTTGCTATCAGTACAGTGTGCCTGCACTTCACTCAACGCTTTCTTCAGGCCAGCAACTCGATGTGGGTTGTTGTGCTGCTCAGCATGGCTTATCTCGCGTTGAATATTTTGCTCTTTTTCAGCGCAAAGTGAGCTAGCTTGCGCGGCAGGTACCAGAATCAGCAGAGAAAGAGCGAATGCAGCAACATGTTTCATGACAGTAAACCATCCCATAGTTTTAGCGTGACACAAAGCTTTACTGAGAGAGACCTTATTTGTGCAACGACATGAAAAATTTAACTTAACTTTCAAGTAACGCTTTTACAGCATAGCCAGGAATTCACCAAAGCCCAAGTGATGTAAGCAAAATTCAGATAGTTTGAAGTTTTGCCCTTAAGCGTGGTTGTGGTCAGAACGCAAAATAGAAAGCCACGTCATAGCATTCTGATTGTTACTCTCTTGCTGATCGATAACATAGCCACCAGGTAAGGCGCGATGGAGTACCTCTTTCGCAGCATTACTCTGTGCACTGGATGCAAAAGTTATAAGTAAGTTGTTGTTTTGAGGCGTAATGCTTTTGAATCTTATACCGTGAGCATCCAAGTGATGCCATACATAAAAGCCATCAGGCAGGCTATTACCCTGCCGGGCAACGCTAATCTCTATCGTGGTATCTTTTGATGGTATACCTGACCAGATGGTGAGAGAAGCGATAGCAATAATACCGAATAAAAGTGCCGTCCGGAGATGGCACGAAAAAAATTTCATTTTGTACTCCTAACCGCGTGAGCTGCGTTTTTTACGCCAGTACACAATTAATGACCCGACCAGACCAATAACGAGCAGTACCACTGGTAACAGCATCAGACAGGACATTAGCGCCTGTTCATACTTCATGAAAATTGACGTATTTCCTAACAGATAACCAAGTGTAGTCAAAATTATGATCCACAGGAATCCGCTCATCCAATTGAAGAATTGGAAACGTGCATTACTCAAGCCTGATAGCCCGGCAATGGTGGGAAGCAGGGTACGTACAAAAGCGATAAACCGGCCAATAAGCAATGCGGACAGGCCATGTTTATGGAATAACTGGTGCGCGCGCTGATGGTAGCGTGGTGGCAGATGCGAGAGCCAGTTCTGAACCGTGGCTGAATTTCCAAGCCATCGTCCTTGAACATAACTCAGCCAGCAACCTAGGCTGGCTGCGACCGTCAGAAGAATCACGGTCTCAGGAAAGCCCATTGCTCCCTTGGCAATTAATACCCCAACCAGCACTAACAGGCTGTCACCCGGCAAAAATGCTGCGGGAAGTAATCCATTTTCCAGAAAGATAATCATGAATAAGACGAAGTAAAGCATGCCCACCATCGAAGGGTTAGCAAGCGTTTCGAAATCCTGGCTCCAGAGAGCGTTAAGCAGTTGCGTCAGTAGTTCCATTCAGTGTTCCTGGCACTTCGTTTAGCGGCCACCGTATTAAAAACGGATGAGTAGAATGCCGTACTGTTTTTTGTAATGTATCAATGACAACTCACTACCCATTTTTCAAAGTCCTGGCAAAATCTGGCGATAAAGCATCAAGACAGGCCTGTCGGCTGTAGAATTGCATTTAATTGTAACAAAGCTCCGCGCAGTACGTCACAGAATTTGCATCTATCATCACGTGATTTTGCTCATTGGAGGTAGTGCTGGCGAGGGTATTTACACACTCTGACACTATTCCTTGTTTGCTTACCCTCGGGGGAGAAAATGACTTTTTTTGACTATTCGCAGTGCTATCGATATGAACATGCGAATTTTCAGAGAATCGCGAGGTATAAGTTTGCTCCTGCGCCACCACGTGCTGCATTACTGCGCAGGAGTCATTGCTCTTTAATATACGCGGATATTGTGATTTTACAATGTTAACTCATATTGAAATCAACAGCTTGGTAGTTTTTTGTTATAGCTGTCCGGCAAATATGTTAAGGCTATTAAATAATTCGGCAAAGTAACCCTATAAATGACTCTGAACGGACTAATATCGCCTCTTTTGATACATTTGTTGTTGAGTATTTATCCTCATCTGGCAGGGAAATTATTGACGCATTTTTGCCGCCAGTCATTATCCTGGTTTCGCTGTTACTGCCCTTGATGCATAATTTATGTCTTGAAACAAAAAACGGCTGACGTCAGAAGACGCCAGCCGTTTTTGCTTACAACTGGAAGCAAAAATTTTACCTTGCCGGGTCTTCGGCTAACTCATCGGCTGGAAATTTTACCCCCGTTTGGCGGCGAATCTCTGTTGCCAGCGCAGAGGTAATTCGTGAAACCTCCAGTGCCGGGTGGCTGATATGCTGGTTTTCTATCAGGTCAGCAAAAACTTCTGCTTCGTACAGCATCGTATTGATGTGCTGGGTCTGAGTCAGATTTTGCGGTTTTTCACCTCGTGGTATAAACGTAATTTTCTGACATTCAGATACTTTTTCGATAACCAGTGAACCGGCTTCGCCTTGAATTTCACTGGCCAGCACGGAATCGCTCACTTTCGAGTGCAGCAGAGTGACATCAAAGTCGCCGTAATTCAGCAGCACTGAGCCATGGGCATCGACACCGCTATCAAGTAACGAGGCGCTGGCCAGAACGGTTTTAGGCTGGCCCCAGAGAGTGACCGCAGAAGCCAGAACATAAAAACCAATATCCATAATTGAGCCATTTGAGAAGGCCGGATTAAAGGTATTTGGGTTCTCGCCGTTCAGATACCGTTGATAGCGTGATGAATACTGGCAATAACTTAGCGAGACCTTACGAATTTTACCAACTTTAGGCAGCGCCTGCTGCAAGGCAATAAAGTTTGGCAGGCTGGCAGTTTTAAAGGCCTCAAATAATACCACCTGATTTTCACGGGCACAGGCTATAGCGGCCTCGGCTTCACGCAAATTAGAGGCAAACGGCTTCTCACAAATCACATGCTTTTTGTGACGCAGGAATAGCATGCTTTGTTCAGCATGAAATGAGTTCGGGCTGGCGATATAGACCGCATCGATAGCGTCGCTGGCGGCCATTTCTTCCAGAGAGGTGAACAGATGCTCCACCGGATAGTCGCTGGCAAAGGCTTGTGCCTGCTCCAGACTGCGAGAATAAACTGCATTAAGTTTGTACTTGCCACTTTCATGGGCAGCATCAACAAACTGGCGGGTGATCCAGTTTGTGCCAACGACAGCGAAACGTATCATAGACTGGGATATTCTCCGTAAGATTGAAAATAATGAGTCATCAGGCCGTACTATTTAACGATAACTGAGTGAGCCAAAGACGTGTATCAAACTCTAACTGGTGATACTGCGGTTCCATATGACAACACAAGGAGTAGAACGCTTTGTTGTGATCTTTCTCCTTAAGATGTGCTAATTCATGTACCACAATCATTCGCAAGAAGGGTTCGGGTGCCTGACGAAAAATGGTCGCCACGCGAATTTCTGCTTTTGCTTTTAACTTATTACCCTGAACTCTTGAGAGAGCAGTATGCAGGCCGAGTGCATTCTTTAATACGTGGATTTTACTATCAAAAACCACTTTATTAATCGGGGATGCATTACGCAGATACTGACTCTTTAGTGTCTGAGTATACTGGTAAAGCACTTTGTCGGTCGTAATATCATGGCGTTCCGGATAACGTTTATCCAGTACCGCACCAAGACGCTGTTCGGCAATAAGCGTACGAACCTGAGAAAGTAACTGTTCAGGGTAACCATTCAAATAGATCAATTCGCTCATGCTTTTCTCAGACTAAGAGGGAAAAAAGGGTATACTCTCGCCCCGTTCCAGGGACATATATCCAAACTTTACCATCCAGGAGGGCCGATGAGCCAATTAGACAGCGGTTTTCGTTCACTAACGCTAAAACGTTTCCCGCAAACGGACGACGTTAACCCATTGCAAGCATGGGAAGCCGCAGATGATTACCTGCTACAGCAGGTGGACGAGCTTAAACCTGTCGGTCCGGTACTCATTTTTAATGATACTTTCGGGACACTCGCCTGTGTGCTGGCCGACTACCAACCTTTCAGTATCGGTGACTCTTATCTTAGCGAGCTGGCGACCCGACAGAATCTGAGCGGCAATGATATTGCTGAAAATAGCGTAACCTTTCTCGATAGCACTGCCCAGTATCCGGCAGCTCCCGAGCTGGTGCTGATCAAAATACCCAAAACTTTGGCTTTGCTAGAGCAACAGTTACGCGCATTGCGTAGTGTGATTACGCCAGAAACGCGGATTATTGCCGGGGCTAAAGCGCGTGATATTCATAACTCCACGCTGGCACTGTTTGAAAAAATCATTGGCCCTACCACCACGACACTGGCGTGGAAAAAAGCTCGCCTGATTAATGCAACTTTCAGTAATCCTGAACTCAAGGATGCACCAGAGACGCTGAGCTGGCCGTTAGACGGCACTTCATGGACGATTCATAACCATGCTAACGTCTTTTCCCGTACAGGACTGGATATTGGCGCGCGTTTCTTCCTTGAGCATCTTCCCAAGGATCTGGAAGGTGAGATTGTTGATTTAGGCTGTGGCAATGGCGTTATTGGCCTGACTTTACTGGAAAATAGCCCTCAGGCTCAGGTGGTATTTGTCGACGAGTCGCCGATGGCCGTGGCATCCAGCCAGCTGAATGTTGAAACTAACATGCCTGACGAAATAGACCGCTGTGAATTTATGATTAACAACGGACTGTCAGGTATTGAGCCTTTTCGTTTCAATACGGTACTGTGTAACCCGCCATTCCACCAGCAACATGCGCTGACGGATCAGGTTGCCTGGGAGATGTTCCACCATGCCCGCCGCTGCCTGAAAATCAACGGCGAATTGTATATCGTGGCCAACCGTCACCTGGACTATTTCCGTAAACTGAAAAAGATTTTCGGTAACTGTGACACCGTCGCCAGCAATGCAAAATTTGTGGTACTGAAAGCGGTGAAGGTCGGACGTGCTCGCTAGATAGTCAGTGCCAGATGGGTGCCCTGCGCAATCGCTCGCCGGGCATCTATTTCTGTCGCCACATCTGCCCCGCCAATAATATGCACCTTTTTCCCCATCGCACGTAACGGCTCAGCGAGCTCGCGTCTTGGCTCCTGCCCGGCACAAACAATAATATTGTCCACCGCCAGGCACTGTGGCTCACCGTTCACCAGGATATGAAGCCCCTCGTCGTCGATACGCTGATACCGCACACCGCTGACCATTTTCACCCCACGGACTATTAGCGTCGCACGGTGGATCCAGCCGGTTGTTTTACCGAGTCCTTCTCCCGGGCGGCTATTCTTGCGTTGTAATAGCACTATCTCGCGTGGGCTGCGTGCTGGTGAGGGCTTCTGTTTACTCAGGCCGCCAGCCTGTTGCAGGTCAGTATCAATTCCCCATTCTTCACAGAATTGATGAATACTCTGGCTGCTGGACGTACCGCTCTGACTTAAATACATGGCGATATCAAACCCGATCCCTCCGGCCCCAATAATAGCGACCCGCTGGCCCACCGCCGCTTTATTCTGTAATACCTCAGGATAGCTCAGTACCTTAGAGTGGGTGATGCCTTCAATATCGGGCAGGCGAGGTTCAATACCGCTGGCGAGGATCACCTCATCGAAATTCGCCAGCATCGGGGCGGTAACATACCGATTTAACGCCAGGGTCACACCCGTCTTAGCCAGCATCTGGCGGTAATAACGCAGGGTTTCAGCGAACTCCTCTTTACCCGGAATCTGCATTGCCAGAGTAAATTGCCCGCCTATCTCGGATCTGGCATCAAACAAGGTGACGTGATGACCGCGAGCTGCAGCATTAATCGCGCTTGCAAGGCCCGCAGGCCCGGCACCAATCACCGCCAGTCGTTTCGCCTGTACCGTTTGTTGTATCGGCATCAGGGTTTCATGGCAGGCGCGCGGATTAACCAGACAAGAGGTCACTTTCCCGGCAAAAATCTGATCAAGGCAGGCCTGATTACAGCCGATACAGGTATTGATTTCATCGGCCAGTCCGGCGGCGGCTTTGGTCATAAACTCCGCATCAGCTAAAAAAGGGCGGGCCATAGATACCATATCCGCATCACCTGAGGTCAGAATATCTTCAGCAGTGGCGGGCGAGTTAATGCGATTAGTGGTAATTAAGGGCAGGGAAACATACTGTTTTAGCTTCCGGGTCACCCAGCGAAAGGCACCGCGTGGAACCGAGGTGGCAATGGTGGGGATGCGTGCTTCATGCCAGCCGATACCGGTATTAATTAATGTCGCACCTGCCTGTTCAATAGCTTGCGCCAGCTCTACGGCCTCTTCAAAATTGCCGCCACCTTCAACCAGGTCAAGCATCGACAGACGATAGATAATAATAAAATCATCGCCTGTCTGTTCTCGCACCCTACGGACTATCTCAACGGCAAAGCGCATTCTCTGCTGATAGCTTCCGCCCCACTCATCGTCCCGCTGATTGGTACGCAAGGCTAAAAACTGATTAATCAGATAGCCTTCAGAACCCATAATTTCCACACCGTCGTAACCCGCATCACGGGCGAGGCTGGCGCAATGAGCAAAATCATCAATCAGCGTCAGGATCTCTTCATGGCTCAGAGCATGGGGCGTAAAAGGATTGATTGGGGCCTGGATCGCAGACGGGGCAACCAGCTGAGGCTGATAGCTATAGCGCCCGGTATGCAGAATTTGCAGGGCAATTTTACCGCCTTCGCGGTGTACCGCATCGGTCACAACACGATGCGATGCCAGCTGATCTTTATTATTGAGTACTGCCCCGTGGCTCACCGTGACGCCAGAAGGAGAGGGCGCAATCCCCCCGGTAACAATCAACGCAACGCCATGACGCGCACGCTCGGCATAGAAAGCGGCCAGCCTTGTTTCACCCCCAGCCAGTTCTTCCAGGCCAGTATGCATTGATCCCATCAGCATGCGGTTCTTGAGCGTTGTGAAGCCTAAGTCCAGCGGAGCAAACAGCGATGGATAGCGCATAGTCCCTTCCTGTAAGTTAAATTATTGTTATGTGGTCGGATGAGTTGCTAATTTAGCTTGCGTACAGAAAAAGGGAAAAGAAGAGTGCGCTGAATGTGATGGGATTCAAATTTAGCACGAATAAATCGCGCTATGTTCTCAGTTTACGACGGATGTCGGTTGACGGGTATTCGCAATTGACGAACCGTATCGAATAATCTTTGATACAACATATATAATACAATTTTTTTTGTAACTAAAGAAAACTATTAATTAAATATGAGGTGTATTATTTTTAATATTGAATAGATATTCGTTTTACAGGCAGCTATATCATCTCTATTTTTAGATAAAAACCTCAGGAAGATAAAAACAGGAAAAATTAATGCTAAATAAAACAATTACAACCTTATTTTTTATATTGTTATCGACATGCTCATCTGTGTCTATTGCATCAAATCCAAGTCTACGTGACGTATGTAAAGCAAATAATGGCATAATAGTTACTGGGTATATTGCTCAGGCTGGTTTAAGTCATGGCAAAGATAATACATGGCCAGCCCTGCATATTAAATTCCATGATACTAATGGAATTGATAGTTATTATTTTTTTACGGAAGGGAAAAATGGTAGAGGGGACGGGCTACTTCAGTCGTTCTACAATTTAACATCTCAATCACGCTATCTTCGTGAGAAGGTTGATTTATGTATTTCGGCAGATGATAAGAACGAAATATTAGGAATAGAAAACTACCCTCTCTGAGATATGCCGTCAAAGATAGATATCATTATAAATAATAAAATTTTATGAAGAGTATATTTAATGCGATTAAGAATATTTTCTCTGACTATCTGCATGTTGTGTATGGTAACTACGAGTTACGCAATTGAGTCTGTAAAGGTTGTTTATCGGGTAGATGACAGACCTATAGATGCCATCGCTGCTACGGGGGGGATGCATCCCTGGGCCGGAGAAAGAGATACTGACCTTATGCATCATTTTGAAGGTGAATCTATTGAGCATAGAGTGAGTTCTTTCGTCTCTACTAGCGCGAGTTTAAGGCAGGTAATTGAACATGCCGCGTCTTTAGCAAGATCTAATAGTGAAGAACCCTTTAATAATGAATATATAACCTATATATATGCTATAAGGCCAAATGAACAATTTTATGACGTCAGGCATTCACTGCTGGAGGCGAGAGAAACTTCTCAGGATGATATTCAAAGAAACCGACTTACTCGTTTGATTCATGACTATGCAGACATGGACGAAATTGTCGCAGTCAACGGTTTCAGAGCTGACAGATTGATAAGATACGCTGAGTTGACAGGTAATATGTTAAATACGTTCTATGATACAGGTCAGCTATTTTCGGAAGTGTTCTGGAGTGGAAGGTGGACAGATAATACTGCATATAATCATGCCTATGATACAGGTGCAAGTAACACAGAATCTTATCGGAATATCGGTAGTGCTACTGGTAGTATTACCCTTGTATCAAATAGCAATGCATCTTCTTCACTATTAGGTATCACTTGTCTGGGTGCACCAGCTTCGTCATCAGGATCCAGGGCTGAGCGTTCAATTGTTTCAGTCTCAAATTCCTGCATATCGTATAAACTGGCTAATACCAGGAGAGTTATTTATGATAGAAAGATACTGGCAATGGTATTTTTTCTGATTTAATTTGTATTAGCTCAGATAATCCGTGGCTGGCATAAATAAAAATGTTATCGCTTTTTCTTAATGCGATAACATTTCTGTTTTTACGAAGACGTCAGGGAAGCTGAGGACGTTAAAATACTTCAATCAGCTCAAATTCTTCAGCTACCAGCTCCATCGTCTCGCTAAAGTTGCCTTCTCTTTGAAAAAACTCTTGATGAACTTGCTGCCAGTAACGAAGGCTACGGTCTCCTTCACCTTCTTTCCGGGCGTGATCTTCAGTGACATCACAGAAGCGAACCAGACGTAAAGCGACAAGTCGGATAACGCAGACCGGGTTACCCTGGCCATCGAGGATAATGTTGTAGCAGCCAACTGAAGGCGGCTGTTCTTCACTTTGCAATGAGGCGAGCGATCCGCAGCTGGCCGTTTTGATCCCTTTACTCACCAGTTCAGCGAGTTCGTTTGCCAGTTCAGGGCTGTCACCAAATGCCCATGCAAGCGCGCCTGGGTATTTAATTTTTACGTTATCAATAGTGCTCACAATGAAATCCAGTCAGAGAGATCTTAGGGTACGGCGCTAGCATATAAAAAAACAGCACCTCAATCTACTGACAGAGCAGCCTTTGATATGCCGTTGATTACACAGAAATTAGACTGTTTTCAATATGCCATCAGGCTCGGCGTATAAGCCCTGGCGCCTGCCACATCGAGGTGGTTAAGCCACTGTCGACCAGCGAAAGCTGCCCGGCGTAGACTTTAAGCCACTTCTGCTTCATTTCATCATAGAGTTCACGATGTGCCGGGTTCGGCTGGTACTCACGTTCCCACTGCACCAGCTGCTCGCCACTTTCGGCCAGTGAGCTAAATAAACCAGCCCCCACACCGGCGGCAATAGCACAGCCCAGAGCGGTGGCTTCTTTTACCACCGGAACGCGTACCGGGAGTCCGGTGACATCACTGAGGATCTGGCTCCATAAACGGCCTTTTGAACCTCCTCCGGCAAACACCAGTGAGTCAAACTGTACCCCGGAGAAGTTAGAAATTAATTCAAGATTACAGGCCGAGACGATGGCAGCATTCTCTTCCAGCGCCCGGAATAGCGCCGCTTTATTGCATTTCTCAGGGTCAATCGAGAGGTTAATAAACGAGGGTGCTGCGTGATACCAGTGTTTAAAATGCATCGCGTCAGAGAAAATCGGCATAATGCCGTGTGCGCCAGCGGGAACCCGACTGGCCATATCTTCCATCAGGGCATAAGTATCCACCCCCAGCCGTTCGGCGATAAGTTTTTCTTCAGCGCAGAATGCGTCCCGGAACCAACGCATTGTCAGGCCTGTGAAGAAACTGATCGATTCCGCTTGTACCATGCCTGGAATAACATGCGGATTAACGCGAATATTCATCTCAGGATCGGTTTTGATCGTGGGCAGGTTAACCACTTGCTGCCAGAAGGTTCCTCCCAGCACTGCGGTTTGCCCCGGACGCACCACCCCTAACCCTAAGCAACCTAACTGTACATCACCGCCACCCATTACGACCGGAGTACCCACCAGCAACCCGCTTTCTTCGGCGGCTGCCGGGGTGATATATCCCAGCACTGTTCCGGTTTCTTTCACCGGGGAGAGCATATCAGCTCGCAATCCGGCCATATCCAGCAGGGAAGGTCGCCAGTCGCGGGTGGCGAGGTCAAGCATACCGGTTGTACCGGCATTGGAAGGATCAACCGCCAGTTCACCAGATAGTCGGGCTGCCAGCCAGTCACTGATCATCGTCATAGTGGCAGCTTTACGGTAAATATCGGGGCGATGGTGCGCCAGCCATAACAGGCGAGGCATGGCACTTAAGGCCAGGGTCTGGCCAGAAATATGGTAAACCTCTGATTCAAACTGATAGTCGTGAATTTCTTTTAATTCACTGACTTCCCGGCTGGCACGAGCATCAACATTAGCGCAGGCCCAGATAGGTTCGCCGCTGGCATCATATAACACGATACCCTCGCGCATTGAACAACAGGCGACAGCTTTGATGTCTCTGGCACTAATCGCGGCTTTTTGCAGTGCCTCACGAATACAGTGGCAGGTAAGTTGCCAGTTAATATCGAGAGAGAACTCCATGGATCCCGGAACATCTTTGATGCTCAAATGCTTCCATTCCGCCTGGCCCACTGCTATCTGCTGGCCATTAGTATCAAAGATAACCGCCCGGATACTGCCTGTTCCGGCATCTAACGCAAGGAGATAACTCATTTGCTGACCTCTTATGTTTTGCGCAGCGAGCCTGAAGTTTGTGTTACTCCATCAATGCCAGTACCGCCCGCGCCGTTTCTTCTTCCGTCACTAATCCGTTGATATAACGCCCGGTCAGTGCAGCATAGATAGCATTCGCTTTATCTTTACCGCCTGCGACACCAATAATGGTCGGAAGCTGCGCAAGGTCATGAAGCCGAACACCCAGTAACTCACGATGAATTTCCAGTCCTTCCACCAGACTGCCGTCAGCTTGCAAAAAGTAGCCGAGGATATCGCCGACAGCACCCTTGCGGGCATACATCAGTTGCTCTCCTTCGCTGATATATCCTGAACGTAAAATAGTGGCATCACGCCGCTGATCGATAGCGCCGATCCCGACGACGGCAACATCTGCCGCCATTGCAGCCAGAATAACGTCTCTGACGCTGGCCTCTTTTCTGAGGATCTCTGCCACATCAGGCGAGGAAACGCGTAATGGAGCCGGGATCATGCTGACGCTACAGGCAGCATCCAGCTGACTGACGCCTGTCATATAAGGGCCGACACCGCCGGAAAGCGTCACCAGCCGAATTTGCTGCGAACCGATAAAACCACTCAAATGCTGCAGACAGTTCATGGTGGTTTCACCAAAGCCGACAGCTAATAGCTGACCTGGCTCCAGGACCCCCATCAGTGACTGAGCTGCACCAATCCCAAGCCTTGTACTCATTGGTGGCGTATTGTGAGCAGGTAATACGCGCGCCAGCTTGAGGTTAAAGCGTTTTTGTAGTTCGGTTTCCAGCGCCAGGCAGCCTTCATAGCGCGAGTTTATCTGGACCCGAATCACCCCGGACTGCCGTCCTTTCTCCAACAAGCGAGAAATTTTAAGTCGTGGCAAACCAAGCCGTTCACCAATGTCATTCTGAGTTAAGCCGTCGTGGTAGTAAGACCATGCCACCCGTGCCAGTAACTCTTCTTCTGCCATTGGTAGCCCATAAAGATGACTCTCTTCCGTTGCTCTTTTATCGCTCATAGGTGAACTCTTATCTTAATCTAGAACAATTGTTCTAAATAGTCTGGGAATAAAATGTGAAGCTTGTGGCAAAAAAGATCTTTTTAATCTCAATGAATCGTAGATTATTTTTTTAAAAGATTTGTGATCCTTGTCCGGTTGTAATTATAACTCTTAGCCTACTATTTTGAACATTATTAATTTAAAAATTCTTTTGTTCAAATGCGGAGGCGAGATGCCCAGCACCATTCCACTGATTCAGGTACATAAGGTCGGAAAGCAATTCTCCGGCGTCAGTGTATTGAAAGGTATAGATTTTATGCTGCTTCCTGGTCAGGTTCATGCCTTGATGGGTGGGAATGGCGCAGGAAAATCAACGCTGATGAAAATCATTGCCGGGGTTGAAACCCCCGACAGCGGGGAGCTGGAGCTCTTTGGTAAACGTTACTCACGTCTGAAACCGGGTCAGGCCCATGAGCTGGGGATCTATCTGGTTCCGCAAGAGCCGATGCTGTTTCCCAATCTTACGGTGCAAGAAAATATCTTATTCCGCCTGCCGCGTGCGGCAGATTTGGTGCAACGGTTAGAAGAAAAAATGCGTCAGTTAGGGTGTGAGATAACGCTCAGCGCTGCAGCGAGTACGCTTGAGGTGGCCGACCAGCAAATGGTGGAAATTCTCCGTGGCTTGATGCGTGACGCCCGAATCTTAATCCTCGATGAACCTACAGCTTCGCTCACCCCTGGCGAAACTGAACGTCTGTTCCGCCAGATCCGCGCCTTACAGGCATTAGATGTCGGCATTATTTTTATCTCACACAAGCTGCCGGAAATTCATCAGATAGCCAGCCATATCTCGGTAATGCGTGACGGCGCGGTCGTGCTGCAGGGTGAAACGGCTTCTTTTAGTGATAAAGAGCTGATTAATGCCATGACGCCGGCTTATCGCCAGCATGAATTAAGCGATACCCAAAAACTGTGGCTCGGGCTGACAGGCAATCGTCGTACTGAACCGCAGGACTTTCCGGTGCTGCGCGTAGAAGAACTGACCGGTGAAGGGTTTATTAATCTCAGCTTTGAACTGCATGCCGGTGAAATAGTGGGGCTGGCCGGATTAGTAGGTTCCGGTCGGACCGAACTGGCGGAAACCCTCTATGGCCTGCGTCCGGTACGTCATGGACGGGTATTTCTTGAAAGTAAGGAGATAACCCATAGCAGCACCAAATCCCGGCTGGATAGCGGGCTGGTGTATTTACCCGAAGACAGACAGGTTTCCGGGCTGTTTCTCGATGCCTCTATTCGCTGGAATACCGTTTTACTCAATGAGCCGGATCTGTGGCTACAGCCTAAGCGTGAAGCCGCCGTGGTAGAACGCTATCACCGGGCTTTGGGCATTAAATTAAATCATGCGGATCAGCTGGTACGTACGCTTTCGGGAGGCAACCAACAGAAAGTTTTGCTGGCACGCTGCCTTGAAGCGAACCCGCTATTGCTGATTGTCGATGAGCCAACGCGCGGGGTCGATGTTGCCGCCCGGGCAGATATCTATCAGTTAATCAAAAGTGTCGCCAAACAAAACGTTGCCGTCCTGATGATCTCAAGCGACCTGGACGAGTTCTCCCCGTTAGCCGACAGAGTTTTTGTCATGCATCAAGGGGCGATGAACGGCGAGTTACAACGGGCAGATATCACGGTCGACAGCATGATGGCGATGGCATTTGGTGGAGGTAGTGCATGAAAAAATGGCTGAAAAATCGTGAACTCAGCGCATTTCTGGCAATTATGGCGCTGTTTGCCGTGCTGGTGGCGATAAACCATAGCTACTTCAGCGCCGAAACCCTCGGCATGATCTTTAACAGTGCGCAGATCCTGATTTTGCTGGCAATGGGTGCCACCCTGGTGATGCTGACTCGTAATATTGACGTCTCAGTCGGCTCCACCGTGGGGCTCTCCGCGATTGCTGTCGGAGTAGCACTTAATGCCGGTTATAGCCTGCCGCTGGCGATGTTATTTGCTTTAGCGATTGGCGGGCTGGCCGGTTTTTTCAACGGTGTTTTGGTGGTCTGGCTGCGTATTCCCGCCATTGTTGCCACGCTGGGTACGCTCGGTTTATATCGCGGCGGTATGCTGCTATGGACCGGTGGTAAATGGATTGAAGGGCTTCCCGCCAGCCTGAAATCACTCTCTGAGCCCCTTATTTTTGGCCTCTCACCTTTCGGTATTCTGGTCATTATTATCCTCGGCATTGCGACCTGGCTGCTGGCCAAAACCGCCTTTGGCCGTGATTTTTATGCGGTTGGTGATAACCTGGCGGCAGCGCGTCAGCTGGGTGTGGCGGTCAATCGCACCCGTTTACTGGCCTTCACTTTTAATGGTCTGTTTGCTGCCCTGGCTGGCATTTTGTTTGCTTCACAAATTGGTTTTGTTCCCAATCAGACCGGTAGCGGGCTGGAGATGAAAGCGATTGCTGCCTGTGTACTGGGGGGCATTTCATTATTGGGGGGAACAGGCACGGTTATCGGTGCTTTCCTCGGAGCCTTCTTCTTAACCCAAATCGATACCGTACTGGTGTTGTTCAAACTTCCGGCCTGGTGGAACGACTTTATCGCCGGTCTGGTACTGCTGGGCGTGCTGGTGCTTGATGGCCGTTTACGTCAGGCCTTGGTGCGTAACCAGCGCGCACAAAAGTATAGCCGTTTTGTTCCCCCGCAACCGGAGGCTAAGAGCGCGACATCCTTTCCTCCAGAAAAGAAAAAGGAGGTCGCGTAAATGAAACGTCGTCTTAACTGGGAAACCACATTACTGCTGTTGCTGGTCGCTGAAATTCTGTTATTCGGTGCGCTTAATCCACGCATGCTGGATATCAATATGCTGCTGTTTAGCACCAGTGACTTTATCTGTATTGGCATTGTCGCCCTGCCGCTGACGCTGGTGATTATTAGCGGTGGGATTGATATTTCACTCGGTTCGACCATCGGTCTGTGTGCTATCGGACTGGGCGTGATGATGCAGGCGGGATGGCCGTTACCGGTGGCGATTATTTTAACCCTGGTGCTCGGTATGCTGTGCGGTTTTATCAACGCCGCCTTAATCAACTACACCGGGATCAGTCCGCTGGTTATCACGCTTGGCACGCTGTATCTCTACGGTGGCGCTGCGTTGTTGCTATCCGGTATGGCCGGTGCAACGGGTTATGAGGGCATTGGTGGGTTCCCGGAAGCCTTTACCCAGTTCGCTAATTTCACTCTCTTGGGGCTGCCGGTTCCGCTGGTGATGTTCATGGTCATTACCTTGTTATTTTGGCTGCTGACTCATCGTTCACGTTTTGGGCGTCATATCTTTCTGATTGGCCAGAATGCGCGTGCCGCCCGCTATGCCGGCATGCCGGTCAACAACATGCTGTACGGCATCTATGGGCTGGTGGGGCTGGCATCGGCCATTTCGGCAGTCATCCTCGTTTCTTACTTTGGCTCGGCTCGCTCCGATCTCGGACGCGATTTGCTGATGCCTGCGCTGACCGCGGCGGTATTGGGTGGGGCAAATATCTACGGCGGGTCAGGGTCAATTTTAGGAACCGCACTGGCAGCACTGCTGGTGGGGTATTTACAGCAGGGACTACAAATGGTTGGCATCCCTAATCAGGTATCGAGTGCGTTGTCCGGTGCGTTACTGATTGTGGTGGTCATAGGTCGTTCGGTGAGTTTACACCGCGAAATGATTCGGACGGCCTGGCGCCGTCTGCGCGGGCAAAGAAAATTAACAGGAGCTTAGTATGAAGCAAACAGCAAAACACGCACTGAAACTGAGTGCACTGATTTTGGCGACCCTGGTGACCTCTGTGCAGGCAGCGGACAGAATTGCTTTTATTCCCAAACTGGTGGGTGTCGGTTTTTTCACCAGCGGCGGTAATGGCGCACTGCAAGCAGGAAAAGATTTAGGCGTGGATGTGACCTATGACGGCCCGACCGAACCCAGCGTGTCAGGCCAGGTTCAGCTGATTAATAACTTCGTAAACCAAGGCTATAACGCAATTATTGTCTCGGCAGTATCACCGGATGGCCTTTGCCCGGCGCTGAAACGGGCGATGCAGCGTGGCGTTAAAGTCCTGACCTGGGACTCAGATACTAAACCAGACTGCCGCAGTATCTACATTAACCAGGGTACGCCGCAGCAACTGGGTAGCATGCTGGTCGAAATGGCCGAAAAACAGGTCACCAAGCCAAAAGCAAAAGTCGCATTTTTCTACTCAAGTCCGACGGTAACAGACCAGAACCAGTGGGTTAAAGAAGCCAAGGCGAAGATAGAAAAAGATCACCCAGAGTGGGAAGTGGTCACCACGCAGTTTGGCTATAACGATGCCACTAAATCGCTGCAAACCGCTGAGGGTATCCTGAAAGCTTATCCGGACCTGGATGCGATTATTGCCCCTGATGCCAATGCGCTCCCGGCCGCAGCACAGGCCGCAGAAAACCTTAAGCGTAACGATGTCGCTATTGTCGGTTTTAGTACGCCAAACGTGATGCGCCCTTATGTGGAACGCGGGACCGTGAAAGCGTTCGGCCTGTGGGATGTAGTACAGCAGGGGGAAATTGCCGTCAACGTGGCGAATACTCTGTTGAAAAAAGGCGACCTTAGCGTCGGCGATGTAGTCGAAGTTGAAAAAATAGGGCCACTGAAAGTAGAGCCGAATAGCGTACAGGGCTATGAGTATGAAGCTAAAGGTAATGGCATTGTACTGTTACCAGAACGTGTCGTTTTCACTAAAGAAAACATTGATAAATATGACTTTTAAGAGGATGAGTTAATGGCAGATCTTGATGATATTAAAGACGGAAAAGATTTCGGTATTGGTCGTCCTCAGCAGAACGGAGCATTTTATCTGAAAGGCTGTGGTGCGCTGGACTGGGGAATGCAGTCCCGTCTGGCGCGCATCTTCAGCCCGAAGACCGGACGTACGGTGATGCTGGCTTTTGATCACGGTTACTTTCAGGGGCCGACCACCGGGCTTGAGCGTATCGACTTGTCGATTGCACCACTTTACCAGGAAACCGATGTTCTGATGTGTACGCGCGGTATTTTGCGCAGCGTGGTTCCGCCAGCGACCAATAAGCCGGTGGTACTCCGTGCTTCCGGGGGGAACTCTATTCTGACTGAACTCTCCCGGGAAAGCGTTGCGGTGACCATGGAGGATGCACTGCGCCTGAATGCCTGTGCGGTTGCTGCTCAAATTTATATTGGTAGCGAATATGAGCATCAGTCGATCAATAACATTATCAAGCTGGTCGATGAAGGTTCACGGTATGGTATTCCGACCCTGGCGGTCACCGGGGTAGGTAAAGATATGGCGCGGGATGCCCGTTATTTTTCGCTAGCCAGTCGTATTGCCGCTGAAATGGGGGCGCAGTGCGTTAAGACCTACTTTGTTGATGAGGGTTTTGAAAAAGTGGCCGCCAGCTGTCCGGTGCCGATTGTGATTGCCGGAGGCAAAAAACTCCCGGAACTCGAAGCCCTGGATATGTGTTTCCGGGCAATAGATCAGGGAGCTGCTGGCGTTGATATGGGACGGAATATTTTTCAGTCAGAAGCGCCGCTGGCGATGCTTCAGGCGGTGAAAAAAGTGGTCCATGAAAATATCTCTGCTCGTGAGGCTTACGAATTCTGGCTCGAGGCTAAACATCAGGAAGGTTAAATATGAATGTGACGCTGGTAGAAATTAATATTAAGTCTGAATATGTCGATGATTTTTTAGATGTATTCCGTGCTAATCATGAAGGGGCGATTAAGGAACCGGGCAACCTACGCTTTGATGTTTTGCAAGACCCGGATATTGCTACTCGTTTTTTTATTTATGAGGCGTATCAGGATGATGAGGCGGTACTGGCTCATAAAAAAACGCCGCACTATCTGGCTTGTGTTGAAAAACTGGACCATATGATGTCCTCGGCACGCAAGAAACAAAGCTTTATTGGTTTATTGCCGAAGTCATAAGCTGGGCTATTAACTAAGGGGAAACAGGTTCTTTCCCCTTGTTATACCGCCTATGGCAAATAGCACTGCCAGCATCATCGACATCGTCATAATGCTGACCACCGGCTCAGTGATAAACACATAACCCAGAATAAACAGGACCCCCACCAGAGTACTCAGTGCGGCACCTGAGGCTATTTCTGATATCTCTGCTCTTATTTTTCTTCACTATTAATTCATCAGCAATATAATAAAAACCTATTCGAGTTTCTTATAGATAAAATATAGGGATATCGATAAGTTGAAATAATATATGATTTTATTAAATAGCATTGTAATTAATCAGGAGTAAATCTCGATTGTAAATGCAAATATCTTTTTTTGATAGATTAAATAGCATTTTATCTACAAGATAAAAATACTCCACGCTCTTACAGTTTATGTGGGGTTCGGCCATGCTGGCTAACAAAAAGTGCTACTTTAATTAAAATAGGTTTTATAATGCTAAATAATGTATCGTTCAACATGACCTCTCCTGTAATTACACCACCTTATACCCAGCAACCTCCTGAAGATAACCACCAGAAGATTATCAGTAATTTAACTAAAATATATAACCAACCGTTACAACTCAATATGACTTCGACCGAAACAGGCTCATGCACCGCATCTTTACTTAATTCTGTTCATGGTGAAGCAAATGGAAACAGTAGGTTAGATAAGGCTTCAATTATTCATCAGCTTGAAAGTAAAACAGATAATAACTTATTAAAGACGCTAAGAGATATTTTGGTCGTTGGGCCTGGTAAGCACTCAGACTGTCGCAAATACGGAGTTTCAATAGAATACACGATTCACAATTTATCGAAAGATGATAAGGATATATTGTCAAAATTTTCAGATTTAATGTTTTATTCTCCACTTAATCATCATCATCACATGATATTCGACACATATCGTGGTGGTGGTGATGAATCTATCACATGGCTCTCAAATATAACAACAAAAGAAAATTTAGATACGTTTATGAAGTCATTGGATGCCATGTTTAATAAATCTAAATATGAGCATAAGTTTGTGTTATCAGTAATAGCCTACAGATTGATAGAAGAGTTTAAGGTTAATACACCTGAACCTTTAATGAACGAGGATCTTACCCCGTATAAATCTCAATACCCAAAGCTGTTTAACACGGGTGAAATTATTCATAATCACTTAACCTCAG
Source organism: Klebsiella sp. BIGb0407 (assembly GCF_024807845.1). GTDB lineage: Bacteria > Pseudomonadota > Gammaproteobacteria > Enterobacterales > Enterobacteriaceae > JGM124. Next base: position 509,338 of record NZ_JANUEQ010000002.1, on the reverse strand, counting down.
GGTAACCGGCTTTTGGTCTCTGTAGTCGTCATGTGGTATTTGAAAGAAAGGGCTGCCATAAAGTAGTTCAGGGTTATTACCAAGGGGAAAACAGGTTTTCCCCTTGGTATTATCGCGTTGATTAACGATTAGAACGGAACAGGCTGGCAATCTGGAAGATAGCAAAAGAGCTGAACAGCAGTTCGATACCGACCACGACAGTGACCAGAGTAAACGACATTTCCGGATTAGCGGTTATCAGCATCATAGCAATCACCAGGTCTAAAGCCCCGATGATAATCTGCAGCCATGAGCCATTTGCTCCTTTCATCTTAAAGCCGACAGACAAACGAAGAATACCGCCGATGGCAAATAATACAGCCAGCATCATCGACATCGTCACAATGCCGACCACCGGGTCAGTAATAAACACATAACCGAGAATAAAGTAGGCTATTCCCAGCAGAATACTTCCCAGCATCGGCAGAAAGTTATGGCTGCGGTTAATGACCATACCGCTAATTAACGCCACGCCGCTCAGAATAAACAGGAACCCTACCAGAGTACTTAGCGCGGCACCGGAGGCAAAAGGATTAATCAGACAGAAAACTCCGCCCAATAGCAGCAGGAAGGCAAGCACCAGCATTAAGGTGCGTTGTTTTTTTATAAAGTCTGGATCCAGGTTAAGGATTTTTTTGCGATCGATATTTAGCATAGGTAGTACCTTATTATTATACGGCCTGTAGCCCTAAAAACGTTAAACGCGCGTCGCCAGAATCACGCTGGATGCTTTCACCAAGGCAATGACTTCATTACCTTCATGCAGTTCCATTTCATCGCGACTTTCGTTGGTAATAACGGCTGTTAGCGCTAAACCTTTTTCTGTTCTGAGGTGAACGGTACTGTTAATCGCACCGTTAACGATTTTACTGATTTTGCCACGGAACTGGTTACGGGCTGAAAAACGCAGACCACTATCAACACTTGCCAGAACAACCCAAGGCGCTTTGATAATCGCTACGGCCTCTTTGCCTTCGCGAATATCTAAAGTTTCACAGCTCTCTTTAGTGATAACGGTCGTTAATACTTCACCCTGCTGGAGGGTAATTTCAACTTCATTATTAACCGCACCGGTTACGATACGCGTCACTTTACCGTCGAGTTGGTTACGTGCAGAAACTTTCATCATTTGAACTATCCTCTGTGGAGATTATGCTTACAGGATAGTCGCTTTGTCTTATAACAGCCTTGCGCTGTGATAAATAAATGACAAAGCCTGAGGAAAACTCCCCAGGCTTTGATTTCAGACGGTGATTTATTCGTTAATACGCGGATGTTGATCGACTAAATTGGTCCGTTTTTTCTGTAGATCTTCAATTTCTTTATCTAAATCTTCGATCTTCTGCTCGATATTGTCGTAATGCTCCTGCACGATTTCACGTGCTTCGGCAATATCTGACGCCGCAGGCGTGGCCCCTTTTAACGGTTTGTTGGCGGTTTCTTTCATGGTGATGGCGGTGATAAAACCAATAACCGCGACGACCATCAGGTAATAGGCAGGCATCAACAAATTATTGGTTGCTTCAACCAGCCAGGCTGCTGCAGTAGGCGTCAGACCAGCTACCAGTACCGAGATATTAAAGGCACTGGCCAGGGCACTGTAACGGATATGGGTCGGGAACATAGCAGGCAAGGTTGAGGCCATCACCCCAGTGAAGAAGTTAAGCAGTACCGCCAGCATTAACAGACCAAAGAATATCAGGACAATAATGTCACTGTTAATCAGCATAAAGGCTGGAATCGCCAGGAAGAACAGACCAATACTTCCCATAAACACAAAGATTCGGCGACCAAAACGGTCACTGAGCAGCCCGATGATTGGCTGTACAAACAGCATACCAATCATAATGGCGATAATAATCATCACCCCATGATCTTCGGAATAGTGCAGGTTATGAGAAAGGTAGCTTGGCATATAGGTGAGTAGCATGTAGTAGGTGACGTTGGTGGAAATCACCAGACCTACACACACCAGTAAGTTACGCCAGTGTTTTGTCACTATCTCTTTAAAGGAGACCTTAGGTCCTTCTGCCAGTCCCAGGCGATCATCTTGCTCCATTTTCTCTACATGCTGCTGGAACGCAGGGGTTTCTTCCAGAGCGTGACGGAGATAAAGGCCAATAATACCCAGTGGCAAGGCGAGGAAGAACGGAATACGCCAGCCCCACTCGAGGAAGCTTGCCTCACCGACAATCGATGAAATCAGAACAACAACACCTGCCCCGCAGACAAATCCGGCAATCGAACCGAAGTCGAGCCAGCTGCCCATAAAGCCACGTTTTCGGTCAGGTGAGTATTCTGCGACAAAAATAGAAGCGCCTGTATATTCACCGCCAACCGAGAAGCCCTGAATCATTTTTGCCACTAACAGCAAAATCGGCGCCCAGATGCCAATGGTGGCATACGAGGGTATCAGGCCGATGGCAAAGGTACTCAGGGACATAATAATAATGGTTATCGACAAGATTTTCTGACGACCATATTTATCGCCGAGCATGCCGAAGAACACACCGCCGAGTGGGCGGATCAGGAAGGGAACAGAGAAGGTACCGAGGGCGGCAATCATCTGTACACTCGGGCTGGCATCAGGGAAGAACACTTTCCCCAGCGCAAAGGCGACAAAGCCATAGACCCCAAAATCGAACCACTCCATCGCATTGCCTAAAGAGGCTGCGGTGATAGCTTTTTTCAGACGAGCATCATCAATAATCGTAACGTCACTGACCTTAATAGGTCTGACTTTCTTTTTTCTTCTTAGCATGTTTTATCCTCAATTATTCTCCGGGCAAGGCCAATCCTTGGAATTCCTTACTAAGTGTAGCGTGATGCGGATGAAGTGCCGTATGAATATCTGCATCGAGTGAGGAACAGGGAGACAATAAGTTTAAAAATGGTAACAACATGAAACTATTTGCTATGTTGTTAAGTTCGAGCATCCAGGACGTTATATTAGTAAGTCTAAACTGTGATGGCTATCAAAGTTTTGACTTAAGATAAAATTTTGCCATATGAAATCTTTAGTTTTGAAGAGTGATTCACTGAGTAAGGTCTTATGGATAGCGGTTATAGCTGCCTGAAGGTTACAAGATACACCATGAATATATTTTAGCTGATGGCACGATTTTAGTTCGGCTACAGACCTGAAAAATTCTCATTATTTGATATTAACGATGCCCACTGCAGCGATGAGTTTTTTGCATCATACCAATGCGGTCACCTGCAATTTTGTTAATTGGAAACACTGGTAATGTTATGGTTATTGGTCAGAAATGTGACAGTTATCGACATTTTGACTTAAAGTAAAATTTTTCTATGCCGAAATACCTAACTCCGAAGAGTAAACCATGGATAACCTCTTAAAGGGAGTTGCTATGCCTGCCCGCCAATCTGTCACACAGTATGAATTTATGCTGGATGATGACACGACTTTAATGTCAACCACTGACCTGAAAAGCTACATAACACATGCTAACGACGAGTTTGTTCAGGTGAGTGGCTATGAATTACATGAACTGCAAGGTTCGGCACATAATATTGTGCGACATCCGGATATGCCGAAAGAGGCATTTGCAGATATGTGGTTCACCTTACAACAAGGAGAGCCATGGACGGGAATTGTCAAAAATTACCGTAAAGATGGCGGCTACTACTGGGTAAGAGCAAATGCTGTGCCTTTGGTCCGCCTGGGAAAAACGACGGGTTATATGTCGATTCGAACGAAAGCAACCCGTGAAGAGATTGCCGCTGTCGAACCATTATACCAGGCCATGAATGAAGGCCGCAGTAAGCGAAAAATCTTTAAAGGCTTGGTTTTACGTAAAGGCCTGCTTGGTAAGTTGCCAGCGATGTCACTTCGTACCCGTATTCGTAGCATCATGAGTTTTTTGCTGATGATGTTACTGGCATCAGCCTGGCTCTTCCAGTTACCCCTTCAGCATTGGCTGATTAGCGGATTTGCTACAGTACTGATAGGCGGGCTGTTGGAATGGCAGGTAGTTCGCCCGCTGGAAAACATCGCCCGGCAAGCGCTTGAAGTTGCAACAGGTAATCGTCATCGCGTGCAGCATTTGCAACGTAGTGATGAAATTGGAATGATTTTACGTTCTGTCGGTCAGCTAGGCTTGATGTGCCGCTGGCTAATTAATGATGTCAGTGGTCAGGTTGCTAATGTTCACAGTGGCAGTGAAGCCATGGCTAAGGGAAATGAGGATCTGAATACCCGTACCCGCCAGACGGTCGAGAATGTCCAGCAGACGGTCGCCACGATGAACCAGATGTCTGCTTCGGTACAGGCCAATTCAGATACGGCATCGGCCGCAGATAAACTCTCCAGTTCAGCCAGTGAGGCTGCTTCTCATGGTGCTGATGCTATGGAAACGGTTGTCACTACGATGGACGATATTTCTGACAGCACCCAACGTATCGGCTCGATAACGACGTTGATTAATGACATTGCCTTCCAGACCAATATCCTGGCGTTAAATGCCGCCGTTGAGGCAGCCCGTGCAGGCGAGCAGGGTAAAGGTTTTGCTGTTGTCGCGGGTGAAGTGCGTAGCCTGGCTCAGCGGAGTGCCAGTGCTGCGAATGATATTCGTAAATTGATTGATGCCAGTACCAGTAAAGTGAAGTCGGGCACAGTTCAGGTTCATGCGGCGGGGCAAACAATGCAGGATATTGTCGCTCAGGTACAGAATGTAACTCAGTTACTGGGGCATATTAGTCAGGCAACGGCAGAACAGGCGGATGGTCTGGCTGATGTCACTCGCGCAGTGGCAGAACTGAGTGCTATCACACAAAAAAATGCCGAACTGGTAGAGAATGGAGCCCGGATTTCAGCGATGGTAAAATATCGTGCAACCCGTTTACAGGATGCAGTGACAGTCTTAGGCTAGGGCTTGGACAGCAAAAGCAGATTGGCGATCGGTCTGCTTTTAAAAGATCTTCCATTTTTATTTTTAGTGATTTTCGCCTCATTTATGCCCCTTATTACTATTTTTTTCGACAGTTAACCGTTAAATTACTTCCTGTTATATCTCTTATGTTGTCAGTTCGAAAAATTAGCATTGCTAAAAGCTTAGAGATATGAGTAAATAGCGGCGGTTTGGAACACAGACCTTATGAAAGCAGTTTTAGTAAAGCAGTCCTCAGTTCAAGCGCTATCTTAGATATCCCTTTTTCTCGAGTCTCCTCCTAAGTGCCAGATTAAGTCCAACTCTGCTGAACAGACCGTGTTCGCCGCGTATAGTGGCTAAGAAAATGAAAAAGGTAATATTTATGTCTAACAAAATGACTGGTTTGGTAAAATGGTTCAACGCTGAGAAAGGTTTCGGCTTCATTTCTCCAACTGATGGCAGCAAAGATGTATTCGTACATTTCTCTGCAATCCAGAGCGACAGCTTCAAAACTCTCGACGAAGGCCAGAAAGTTGAGTTCACCATCGAGAATGGTGCTAAAGGCCCTGCTGCTGCTAACGTTGTTGCGCTGTAATTCAGCCCTCGTTAAGTAAGCTAAAAACCCGCCAAGGCGGGTTTTTTTGTATCTGTGATTTGGCGAAAAGCTGCTTCTCTCAACATCTGACCATTAACCACATATACCATATAAATCTTTTATTTTTCGAGGATCGCCAGACAGACCGTTATAGACTGATACATCAATACATTTTCCCTTAACTTTTACGAACAAATAATCCCCTTGATATAAAGCCCCGCTATTATAATGTTTTACTCCAGATAGAAAATTATCCGTCGTTTCGCTAGCGTGATGGGAATGTCCGGAGAATATGGCGATAACATTATATTTCTTTATTATTTCTTCTAATCTAATTTTGTCTCTTTCATTTGTATTTTTTCTAAAATGATGATAGGCATCATGAAAATTTAAAATGGTTGCTTTTCCTCGTGAGAAGGCCTTTTTTAAATCCTCTTCCAGCCAATCTATTGACGGAGTAATATAGATACTTTTATTTGCATAATGGTCAAGTTCCACCTGATAGGTTGGATAATTATTCAACTGAACAAAGTGCATAGGACCTATACTCCAGGAATATCCAAGGCTTCCTGTTTGATTCTTTTTATCATAGTCGGAAGAGAAATCACTTAATAGGTGCTCGTATTTATCAATCCTCTTACTGAGGTCAAAGACAGAGTCTCGTGCACAAGCATTCATACTAAAATTGGACATCAGGGGGTCTGCACAATCATTAACATTATTGGCATAATCGTGATTACCTAACCCTATAAGTAACGGGAAAGGAATTTTATGAGTATAGACCGCATCGAAACTACTTCGTGTAGCTCTTCTGCCAAACTCAGTGATGTCGCCATTGACGATACCAAACATGAAATGATTAGTACTATTTAGTAAATTGATACTCTTTACGACTTTTTGATTTACCGATTCCCATTGAGACTTGTCTTTATTAGGATTATTACCGGCTATATCTAATCTCCAGGCCTGAGGGTCTGACATGATAAGAATATTATAATTTAAAGAGTTTGTTTTTTGATTTACATAGATAGTGAAATCATTTGTATTACAACCATAGCAATATATATCATAGAGTTGTTTTTGGTCATTTGTCACAACATAATGGTTTCTCCGGCCCCAATGAGTATAATCCCAATAGATTTTGAAAGAACCGGCGTAAATAGAGTATTCAACGGTTCCTTCTGTACCTGCCAGAGAGGTTCCCCTGCTGATAAAGTGGTCTCTGCCATATTCAGGAATAACAGAAGATGGCTGTTTCACCCATCGCCCCCACGAAAGATTTTTATTTATTACCGCAAGGCTATATTCCGTGTTATTGACAACGGTGGTTCTTACCTGTTCTTTTGTTCTTAATTCAGGATAGTTATCATCAAGAACACTACAGCCAGATAAAAGTGTAATATTTATAAATAAAATAAAGTGGAGTAATTTTTTCATTGCATTCCCCATTATTAATTGTTTTAGTAATAAAATAAGAATATATCTATGATAATGAATTTTTTAATTAAATTATTTTATAAATGGGAAGAGATTATTGATAACAACTTTTTTTGAAAGAGAAACTTCACGAAATATATTAATAGTTCCAGCTCATCAGAAATCGATGCTGAAATTATAGAGTGATAATAATGTTACTGGCGAATGGGAACAGTGTAGCCATACTATTTTGACTAACCTTATTTTGGGATTGTAGGAGCCTTATGGAAATTATCAAGCGTTTTTTTGAGGATAAAGACAATAACTACAAAGTTGCTGTTAAATTGAGATGTTGTTCAAAAAACGCAGGGCTGCCGGGTTTGCTTGCGGAAAATGACAATTTCAGAAGCAAGTGATTATCGCTTCTGAAATCTCTATGCCGCTCTCGTTTTATGAAGGGACAGTCAGGCTTGGAATAATACTAAAGCGCCTTTTCCCAGACCCCTTGGGGCAGTAAATAGACAGCAGGTTCTGCCGTTTGCCCTTCGGTAACGATATGTTTGATGCCGCTGGCCATAACGGCAAGTGTGACATCAAAAGCATTCAGGCTGTCACCAAATCCGGCGGTAAGGTTCAGCATTGAGCCGTTAGCCATTAAATACAGCGTCTTACCCTGCAAGCTATAAGCATTAATAAACGGCATCACTTCCTGGTTGGGATATTGCTTCAGGTATTCACAGTCAATCTCTTCGGCAACATGACCGACGTTCAGTATGAAGACGCCGTCTTTTGCCTGGTCGAGCAACGTGGCATTCAGAACCTTTTTAGCGCCGGTCGCGGTCGCTATGACATCGGTTGTGGTAATCACGTCTTCTATTTCAACCACATGCCAGCCATCGTATGCAGCCTGTAAGCGACGGGCCGGGCAACGCTCTGCCACCATCACCTGTCCTCCGTAGGCTTTCGCCGAAGCGGCAACGCCTTGGCCTACCAGACCATAGCCAATCACCAGGACTCTTTTTTCATGAAGGGTCAGGTGCGTGGTCTGGAAGAAGGTTTGCCAGGCGGTTAAACCGACCATATGGCGGTTATGCAGGCCTTCTTTAACCGGTAAATCATCCCAGTTAAAGATAGGGTAGCCTGGACGTGAAGAGGGCAGGCGGCTGACCCCGGAACCTGTCGCTTCCAGGCAGGCAACAACATCGCCAAACTTGCCACGCTGATGTAGCAGAGTCGTGATATCAGCTCCCATTTCACACAGATGCGTTGGACGCCAGTCAATCGCTTTTTCCCAGGAGTCATGCCAGTCAGCATCGCTCATATTACGCCAGGCGCAGGCTTCAGCGCCTGCAGCAACCAAATAAGCCACGACATCGTCTTGTACGGTGGTTGGGTTGCAGGTCGTTAAAAAGACACGTGCATTTTTCTTCAGTAATCCCTCTACTAACGGGATCATTTTTAAGTCGAGATGCATGTTACAGGCGATACGGACATGGCTAAGGTCGGGGAGCGATTCAACTTGTTTCAGGGTGCGGGTCATATGCAGGCAGGACCACTGAATCTCTTTGATAAACTTCTCGTTATGGGTGCTCAAGGTAATTCCTTACAATATGTTATTTGCAGAAGTGTTGATGCGAAGAATCAGGTCTGGATGGCTGTGCAGGCTGGCATCATTGATGACAGGTGAGCGAACGCTATCAGATGATAGCGCAGCTCATATCAAGCGGAAAAAGCACTGAACACGTTATTGATAAGCCAGCCATACCAGCATACTCAGGCTTGCTGAGTAATAGTCTTCTTTAGTGGTGATTACTGGTTCAGTTAAACTTTCACCCATGGTTAAGTCACGTACTGCTAGCAGTCCGCCAGCCATCATATAAGGGGCTTTTTCGTTATTGACCACGTTCACCCAGGCCGGTGTTTCCAGACGACTGAACTGACCGAACCAATTACGCCATGGCTGGAGTAGCGGGGACTGTTTATCATACCAGTAGAGGTAGAGCGGGATACGTATCGCATCGTAACTCATCCGCGGTGGCCAATCTTTCGCGGGTGATAGCTGTCCGTCAGCGCGCAATGCTACCCAGTCAGTCGGTAAATTAGCCACACCCAGTCCCATATGACCTAACAAGGTCTGGCTGTCTTTCATCAGCGTTTGCCAGACTTGTAAATGACTACGTTTTGCAAAGGCATTCCAGGCCGGGAAAACAAAATAGGATGGATTAAGAATCACTTCACTGTTGTGATTAAAGCCGTCTTTACCAGGAAGCATTACCTTATAACCCGCGTAATCAATAACCATATGCGCCAGCAGAGATTTGGTTATTTTATCTGACTCTTTGCCATATTGCTTATCATGCCAGCGAGCTTCCGCCTGCAATAATGCCCAGGCAATCAGGGTATCACCATCAGTGGCATTATTTTTATCAACAATAGGATCGGCAGAGGCGGGATTATAACGCCAGTAAAACAGACCACTGTCTTTATTCTGAAGCGTTTGCTTGGTCCAGAGCCATAACTTATCAAAGGCTTCTCTGTCGTTATTGGCAACGGCACCCAGCATGGCAAAACCTTGCCCTTCACTGTGCGAAATATTTTTATTACCCGTATCAACTATACGCCCGTCAGGCATTAAAAAACGGGCTTTATAGACATCCCAGGCGGTGCCAGCCTGGGCAAATACAGAAAACAGAAGCGTCATCACCAGGATTAATGCAGTCCGAAACGGGGTTCGCATAGTCAGGCTCATTGTGGATTATGATAGCGGAATTGAATCTCAGATAATGAAAGTACGCTATCACGTGTAACAATGACGTGAGCTTCTCCCCCTTGTTGCTGTAACCAGCGCGAATAAACACCTTCCAGAATGGTACTGAACGCATTACACCAGCGATTTAACCGCTCTTCGTCCTGGTCATGGCTGACAGGTAGAGCCTGGTGATGCAGCATTAATGCGGTTTCTGTCGCCGTAATATCAACACAACCCCAGCCAAAATGACTTAGATGCTGGTTGATATTGTTTTCCAGTTCAGCAACGGTTTCCGAGGTGCTTAACGGATAGCGCTGAGCTAACTTATCGCCCATTTGCAATAAGAAAGGGCGGCTTTGTTGTTCGCTGGCGTTATCAGCCATGGAATCAATCATAATTGTTAATAGATCGAACCAGCCTGGTGGCGTTTGCTGGCGCTGGATCCATGCCAGTAATGCACTATTATCAATATTCAATGTCATTAATTTCTTCCCAGCATATAACGGAAATAAACACCCGCAGTGCTCTCGTTATAACTACCAAAGGTGTCATAGCCGACTTCACCGCCGATTGTCATATCTTTATTCAGGTTGTAATCCAGCCCTGCTTTCATTGAGTATCCCATACCATTTTGTGTGGTGCCATTATGGCGAGCTTCCTTAGCGAAACCGCTTTGAGCCGCACCCTCTAGCGTATCCTGCCAGACTTTATTCGTCGGGAAGTAATCACTGCCATCCTGAGTATAAGATTGATAGCCCAGAGAGCCGCCTAATCTTGCTTTTACGTTATTGAAGGTTTGGCTGTACTCCACAGGAAACGCAATACTGATATAGTTTTGCGGGCTGAAATAACCGCCCTGACCAAAGGTAAAGTAGCTCAGGTCTTTAGAGTAATTCATCCAGCTTACGCTTAACCCGGTTTGTAACTGGCGATAATTATCATGATATGGGCGCAGATAAACCCCCGCCCCGGCATCGACACTGGTATTGCTGGCGACATTTTCACCCTGATAGCTGTAGCCGCCGCCACCCGCATAGAAACCGGCATCGCCATCATCATAACTGAGTTGCAGACTACCGCCGTTTTTGGTGACACGACCCCAGGTTTTACCAGAGTAGCTATCTTCCAGACCCACATAAGACAACAGGCTGTCTTTTACTGCCCGTCGTTCAGCAGTGAGGATCAGCGACAGGTAATCAGTGAGTTTCGGTGCCCATCTTATTCCACCGACTACGGTATTGAGATCTTGTCCTAATGGCGTAGTCCCGATATCCGCCCGGTAATTATCGCCGGTTAAGGCCATGCTCAATTCGACGCCGCTGGCATTTTTTGAGTCAGTTGATGAATCCCCAGGCTGATTCACATTAGGCTTAAGGTTTGAGGCTTTCAGATACTGGGCGACTCTACCTTCATCATACCCGAGCAGATTTCTCAGACTATTTAAACCATCTGCGCTGGCCAGGTTGAAGTCTTTGTTGTCTATTGGTGCCATTTCGGATAGGGCTTTCGCACCAGGATTTGCAGCAAAATACTCTTCTCGCTGCACATCCGTCATGGTTGCGGTAGCTGTTGCGATAGCTTTCTGTTCACTCGTAATGGTAGTTAGCATGTTCGATGCTGCATTTGACAGCGGGTTGGAACCATAACGGCGCCAGGCATCACCGGCCGCATTACCACTACTGAGTACCACTGGCGTGGCCGTGAATTCAAAGCGTGACTCACCAAAGGGAACCGCCGACCAACTGATAGGCGCTCTGGCTTCCGTCAGTTTACTGGTGCCGGACTCACCATCACGCCCGCGAACATTGATACCACCCTGGAGCCACATTCCCGTTGTTTGGTCGAGTTCTTTCATCATCTCGTCGACCTGGCGTAGCATGCGATTCTGAGCAGTATCCAGTGGCAGGTCAGGACGCATAATGCCCGGTAATACCGTGCCAGGATCCGCGGCTTTCTGTGTAACTTGCCATGGCAGGGCATGGGTTACCGGTAGACTGCTACCAGGACTATTGCCGATAAATGGATTATCTGCCAGTAGCACTCCGTCGACCATTGGCGTGGCATCGCTGCCGCCTAATTGCATACCTAACAATCTGCCACGAGCGCTACGCAGATAGGTCAGTGCCTGCTGGTGATTACCTGTGGCTTCAGCCAGGCGAGCTAACAGGAACAGGCGCTCGGGCGATTGGTCTGTTTTTAAACCTATCGACAGTTGTTTGGCGCGTTCAATGTTATTTTCAGCTAATGCGATATTTATCGCTCCCACACGGGCAGCTTGATCCGGAGTATCGTGGGTCATCAGGTAGTCATAGACGACACCCGCTTCTTTATTCATTTTCCCGGACTGATAGAGTCGCGCCATGGCAAACATCAAGTCAGTATTTTTCGGATCGTTTTGCAGGGCACCGATCAGCTTATCATAGGCCGCAGCATAGTTACCCTGTTCACGCAGGGTATCAGCTTCGTTAATAACATAGCCCATACGTGCATCGGCCAGCTGTGTTGGCGTACTACGCGCTTGTAATGCCGGATTAGAAACAAAGCGCTGGGCTTCACTGGTCAGGCCAGCTTGGTTAAGCACCGCTATCTGATCGGCATAATCGCCGACGTTACCCTGTACGCCTTTTTGCATATTACCGCGAACCACTGCGATAGCACTGGTTACATCACCACTCTTGGCTAGCAATTTAGCCAGTTTACCCGCATCAACCGGACTCTGTGGCGGGCGGGATGCTAGTGCTTTCAAGGTATTGGCTGCCGCAACAGTATTACCCTGAGCAAGGTAGTTTTCTGCGGTGGCAATATTCAGGTTGTAGTTAACGCGTTGTGATAGCTCACGCATCTGCGCACTTTGTGCCGAAGCCGGGATCCTGGATAGCAGGCCCTGTGCCTGCGGCCAGGATCCATTCTCACTGGCAAACAGCGCTGAGGCATATAACGAATTGGTATCTGCGCCGACACGAGATGCGGGCTGCATAATGGTCGCGGCTTCACCGTCATAACCTGATTTTTGTAATAAGCGGGCGAGACTCAGACGCATCCAGGGATCGTTAGGGTAACGTGTCACGCCTTGACGTAGCGTAGCAATAGCCTCAGTGGTATTACCCGCAGCGGCCAGACGTTCACCTTGTTGACGAATAGGGTCACTCGGTAAGCCGGTTACTACCCGAGGCTGGAGTCTGGCTTGCACTGTTGCAGGCAGAGTCCGTAATACGGTATCGGCTTCGGCGGTTTTATTTTGCTCTTTAAGCACGTAATACAGGTTTTCACGTGCCTGGGCATTTTGCGGCTGAAGACTGATAATATCGCGAAACGCCAGCTCGGCTTGCGGGTAATCTTTACTCTGGCGTAAGACATCGGCACGAAACAGTTTCGCCGAGACGCCTTGTTCTCCTGCGGCCTGTGTCAGAGGGGCCGACAGCGTTAGTGCCTGGCTGACATTACCCGCCTTGAAAGCTTGCTGAGCCTGGGATAACTGGCCATAGAATAATGCGTCATCAGCCTGTTTCTTACGTTCTGCGGAAGCCTCTCCCCCGAGGCTGGCTGAACGGCTTAAATATTGTGAGGCAGCCTGATAGTCACCGCTACGCTGGGCGAGATAACCCATACCTGCCAGGGCATCAGCATCTTCTGGGTTACTCTGAAGTGCTTGTTCAAACTGGCTCTGTGCCTGGGCATTATCCCCGCTATTGAGGGCATTATAGCCCTCAGTTTTAGCGGCAGCGCCCAGCGTATCACGGTAGTGCGCCTGCACCTCTTTATCTTGCGGATGTCGCTGGATAAAGGTTTCATAGGACTGAGTGTCGTTGGTGGTCGGGGCCAGCCAAAGCAGCGCCTGGCGCAGGCCATCGTCTGCCTCTTTATTGCCGCTGGCCGTTTGCTCGAGCAAAGAGATACCGTCGCGTCGCGTTCCTTCCCGCCAGGTCAGCATTTTACCCAGGGCGACACGGGCAGATAGATCGCCTGGATTCTGCGCTGTAAAGCGCTGTAACTCTGCAACCGCCTCGGAATAGCTCGCGTTATCACTCCCCTTGGTGAGGTAATATTCTGCCGCCAGACCAGGAGGGGGAGTATCGCCAGTAAACAGAGTATGCCAGGTTGCCATCGCCGCTGGAATATTACCGCTGCGTGCTTGTTGGCGGGCAAGAGCAAGGGATCCGGCTGGAATTTGCTCTATCTGTTTAGCATTGTCGAGCTCTTGTAACAGCGAGCTATTAGGATCGGTTTTTGCCAGGCGAGTACGCCATTGGCTGGCTTCCTGTAGATTGCCGTTTTGCTGTGCCCAGAGCGACATTAAGTAGAGCGCCTGAGTATTATTCGGGTCAACCATTAGCACTTTATTCAATGACTCGCTGGCCCGGTCATTATGTGCTTTTTCATGCCAGTAATTAGCCTGATCAAACAGTGCCTTAAGCGCAGCATCGTTTTGTGACGTTTGAGCCGAAGCACTAAACCCTATCATTCCGGAGATAAGAATGGCCGACGGTACGGTTATTTTTTTCATTTATTCTTTCCCTCGCCCTGGCTCAGACGCTCACGTGCACGTTTCTTCAATCCTGCATACATAAATAAGCCAAAAATGGTGCTGAATATAAGCGCGGCAAATGCCAGTAACACCGCATGCTGGTTGGCATACCAGACAATCATCATATGACCCGGCATTTCTCCACTTGGATACTGCCCTCCGACGCGGAAACTACGCACACCATTCTCATCGGTAATGATTGCAGCATCACCCCGGATACCTGCGTTGATTTTTGCTGAGTTTAAATCAACAGGCAGACGTGATAGCTGATCATCATTGCTGCCAACTATCAGTACTACCAGACGATCGCTGTTCCATTGAGAAGGGAAACTAATAAATCCACGCCAGTCAGCATTCGATGAGAAATAGCGGTCTGCTTCTATATTGTCAGCACTCCAGTCTCCTCCCAGCCAGCGCAAGGTTTTTTGCCAGAGAGTGGGCTTGTTCGCCATCAGGCTATTATCCCGGGTTCCGAACGGCGAGCGGCTTAATAGCGTCTGATTAAACAACGATTGGGTCATATTACTGACCGCCAGCACATCACGGTTACGCAGCATTTCCAGACCTGAACCCCCGGCTGGGATACCGAACATCACGCGGTTATTCGCCAGTGCAGTACCGGTCGCATTACCTGAGCGTGCCACCATATCAAGCACAGTAGTTATCTGGGTCTCGGTTGGGTTATCAGGAAACAGCAGTACCGTTTGTGAGAAGTCAGCCAGGCGTGTGAAAGGGAATGACGCGCCGACAAAAAACGATAAGTTAGGTAACAGCGCAAAGTGACGGGTATGGCTCAGGTCGATGGTCGAGGTATCGTCAATCCGGCTTTTAATATTATTATTCAACAGCACGCTACAAGGCGCATCTTCCTGTGGAGTGATATGAAAATAGAGTGACAGCTGGTTATCACCATAAATCTGGTAAGGTTCAATAGGAATATCAGCCTGTTCCTGACGCGCATCGCCGCCCATTTTACGCCATAAGGTTTCCAGTGCACCTTGTTTATTGATTGGCAGATTCAGCAAGAAGTTACTGTTCAGCGTCACACTCAGCCAGGAGCGGCTTTCATCGATCCAGTCTTCGGCTGGAAAACGATAGTTGATATGCATAGGAATGCTTCCGCCATCCCATAAAAACAGATCGGGTGCAGCGCGGAAGGCGATATTCAGAGGTTCATGCCAGATCCCGGTTGTCGTCAGGGTTTGATCTTTGCGTAGCAACTCGGACAATTTTACCGGACGATCGGTTGGGATCCAGCGCGGTGCGTCATAGGGTTGGCTGACGGGAATCGCTTTAGTTTCAACCTTCAAACTGGCGGTTTGTGGCTCGAACTTATTCTGTGTCAGACGCCAGGCGGCCATACGCAGAGCCGTTTCATCTCTTCCGACGACCAGCAATAATTTATAAACCGGGTTAATCGGATTATCGATATATTGCAGGAAGGGTCCGTCACTCTCAGGTAAGGTGACACCGCCAATGGTTTCACCCGGATGGCCTATCAGAATGCCGTTTTTTTCTGGCAGTACGTTATATCTGGTATCGAAATTGATGCCACGATAGTCAGCCTCAATACCCAGCCAGGAGGCCAGTAATGCTGCGGCACTGACGGCATCGCTGCTTACTGTTTCCGGGAATGAAAATGACACCGTGGTGGCTGACATCTGCATGCTATCGAAGAATGGGCGAGGGAAATTAATCAGCTCATTACCGATATTTAACTGCTGTCCTTCAAGCTCAAAATGAGAATCTGGCAGAATGGTGACCCGGTATTCTCCATCAGGATCGCGCCGGCACTGTAGCGCATTCGCATCGCTGATTTTAAAGCTCAGGTTATTGACCGAAACCAGTAAGGCTGCCGGAACATCAAGCTGAAAACGAGATGTATCGCTATCTGCGGCACCCAATGGCACTGAGCCTAACGGCTGTCCATTGAGCATTAATTCCAGGGTAGTATTCTGCTCAGCCATAGCTGGAGAAACGTTTAAATTCAGAATCAACCGTGCGTTTGTTATTACCTGGTCGAGAGGCAGGGTAAAGGTTATCCCGCCTTGTTGCTGGCCTCCGCCCATCACAACACCGCCAGGCTGTCCCATTTGTGCCACTCGTAGATTACTGACTAAAGCGGGTGTCAGAGTCGGAGGTGCTACAGCTGCCGCTACCGGTGAAACCGGAGCGGGCAGATTAAAGGGCAGCAATGCATCGATAGTTGCTTCTTCCCCATAAAGTGGGGAGGTAAAGAATACGCCTGCAAGTAAAGCCGTCGATATCAGTTGCTTCATGCATTGCCATCCTGTTGAGCCTGAGCGCGAAGACGACGATTTTCACGGCGTGACTTCCACGTCAGCCAGAACAAATCAAAGACACACTGGATAATCATCATCATCGAACGTAATGGATTATCTTGTGGTTTAGGCGGATGGATCCAGGCATCAGCACGGGCCAGTACTACACGAACCAGTTCACGACGGCGAGCCAGAGGGATATCTTCAAACATTAACCTGATTGAATGTTCATCTGCAGCGATGAAGGTGACCGGAATACTGATACCACCTGATTCCAGCAGTAATTCAACCTCTTCAATTGGATCGTTCAGGTGCCTGTCATCGGGTGGCGTGATTTGGCAGCCACCCATAGATAAGTCGATTGACTGGCTACGTGAGGAGATACCGCTGGCATAGTGAATAATCACCGGAATAGCGGCATCAATACGAATGCTTTTACGTGTCTGTCGAGTTTCACGTGCTACTGCTATCGCGCCCAACAGGAATATCAGGCTGTAGACACCCCAGCCGACGTTCAAGGCCATAACTTTCGGGTCGACGCTGTAATAGTCATGGGCAAAGGCTCGGACAATACCGGCAATAATCCCCGCAACCAGCAATAGCGCAACAATAAGGTGAGGTCTTACGACAGTGAAGTCAAAATACCCGACATTCAGTAAGCCGCCTTTATCGGTCACGTTAAACTTCCCGCGTTTTGGGAACAGCATCGTGACTGCGGTAGGCATCAGGATATGGAATGCCAGTACCAGGTCGTATATCTCACCCCAGAAGCTATAACGATAACGTCCGTTTAAGCGTGAAGTAACATAAATAGCGACGAACAAATGCGGCAAGGCATAGGCAAATACCAGGCCTGCGGAAGAGTAAATAATATTCAGGTTAAACAGCAAATAGGCCAGCGGTGCCACCAGGAAGATGATGCGCGGTAAGGCAAACTGGTAATAGAGCATGGCGCTTAAATAGCATAGCCGCTGTGGAAAAGTGAGCCCTCGCCCAAATAGTGGGTTATCGAGACGGAAAATCTGCGTCATTCCCCTGGCCCAGCGAGTACGCTGAATCACATGGAGAACCAGACGTTCCGTTGCCAGACCAGCAGCCAGTGGAATTCCGAGGAATGAGGTATTCCAGCCACGACGCTGTATCTTCAGAGCGGTATGGGAGTCTTCGGTGACGGTTTCAACCGCAAATCCACCAATCTCTTCCAGCGCGGTACGGCGAATAACGGCACAAGAACCACAGAAAAACGCAGCATTCCAGTAATCGTTACCTTGCTGAAGCGGGCCGTAGAACAGAGCCCCTTCATTAGGAATATTACGCCCACCAGACAGGTTACGTTCAAAGGGATCGGGTGAGTAAAAGTAGTGAGGTGTTTGTACCAGAGCCAGTTTTGGGTCAGTCAGGAACCCCCCGACCGTCGCTTGCAAGAAGATACGGGTGGCAACGTGGTCACAGTCAAAAATGCACAGCAGTTCACCCTTGGTCACTTTCATCGCATGGTTGAGGTTACCGGCTTTGGCGTGGGAGTGTTCACTACGCGTGATATAGCCTACCCCGACATCAGAGGCGAAAACCGCAAACTCTCGTCGCTTACCATCATCAAGGATATAGATATTAATTTTATCAGCAGGATAGTCGATGCATTGCGCTGCCAGTACGGTATCGCGAACCACATCCAGGGATTCATTGTAGGTCGGAATATAGACGTCAACGGTTGGCCATTTCGACATATCCTCCGGAAGAGGAATAATTTCACGCTGGAGTGGCCAGAGACTCTGTAAATAGCCGAGGATCAGCATCACCCAGACGTAAACTTCGGCGCAAAACAGCGCCATACCCAGAATAGTTTCAATTTCTGAGTTGAAGTGCAGGGTTTGTGTCAGCCGGAAGTACATATAGCGGGTTGACATCAAAAATGACATCACCACCATGATTACCGAAATACTCCGCTTCTTACTCCAGCCCATTAAGAAAAGCAGACCGATACTGATCAAGCCAAACATATACTGCTTTTGGCTATCCATTGGCGTGATAATCACCAATACGGCGACAGGAAGAATGGCCAATGCCATGAGAACGTAAAGCATCTTTTTCATAATTAGGGCCGAATTAGATTAAGTTCCCGACATCCGCGGAACAGAGTGAACGGTGCCGTCGCCGACTTGAACGCCGAGGATCCCAACGACTTTTTTAGCGATAAGCTCAATATCAAAAGCCGCGGCAGATACCGGGTTAAAATCGAAGATGGATTGTTGTAGAGCATTTGCTTCAACGACGCTTTCATCACGATGCACCATGCCGAGCAGCTGGTCGCCAAGACGCTGTTCCATAAAACCAGCGACATCACGACTCACCTGACGGCGGTTATCACTTTTGTTCAGAATAAAGAAATGGCCAGCTTTTTGATTTAATACTTCCCCGGTCAATCGCTGATTCTCGATATAGGGCAGCATCGAGAGTGAGGCGGTATCAGCCTGAAGTACAACAAGGTGTAAGTCAGCAATCGGGGATACGGCTTTCAGTGCCGGAGAAGGCCCTGGCGGACAATCCGCGATAATGATCAACCCCGGATAGTTCAGTAGCGTGTTGATCCCGCGGCTCAGAAATTGTTTATCCTGAGTGAGTGCATCTGAAAATAATTGGCTCTGCATCTCGGTCGCTTCGCCGTAAGGGAGCAAAAACAGATTGCTTCCTATCGTCAGCACCGACTGACTCCAGTCAGAAAACTCGGTTGCTTTAGCAACATAACCACGAGTTTCAGACAGCGGGACACCAAAATGTAAGCGCAGCGCATTTTGCACATCAAAATCCAGCGCCAGAACTTTATAGCCTGCGCGTACAAGAGTATGGGCAAGGTTCGCGGTCAGAGTGGTTTTGCCGACTCCTCCCTTAGGAGAACAAACGCATATTAACGGCATGTTGCGATTCTTTTTAACAGTGATTGCAGAGGAGCCTCTTTTTCCACCACTGGCGTATCATCCACTGGAGCGGCAAAGAGATGCGAAAAGTTAGCCTGTGACTGAGCTACAGGTTGCGACTGAACAGCGGGCTGCGGCTGATATTGTGGCTGTGCCTGAGAAGCGGGCTGCGGCTGATATTGTGGCTGTGCCTGAGCTGCTGGCTGCGGCTGATATTGTGGCTGTGCCTGGGCCGCGGGCTGCGGCTGATATTGTGGCTGTGCCTGAGCTGCTGGCTGCGGCTGATATTGTGGCTGTGCCTGAGCTGCTGGCTGCGGCTGATATTGTGGCTGTGCCTGGGCCGCGGGCTGCGGCTGATATTGTGGCTGTGCCTGAGCAGCGGGCTGTGGCTGATACAGTGGCTGTGCCTGAGCAGCGGGCTGCGGCTGAAATTGTGGCTGTGCCTGAGCAGCGGGCTGTGGCTGAAATTGTGGCTGTGCCTGAGCAGCGGGCTGCGGCTGATATTGTGGCTGTGCCTGAGCAGCGGGCTGCGGCTGATATTGTGGCTGTGCCTGAGCAGCGGGCTGCCGCTGAACCTGTGACTGCATTTCTGCCATGATCGGTGATAATGACTGAACTTCAGTCTGGAATGTTTCCGGGCGATTAAGCTGCATGCCCACATCTTTGAGTAATGACATCGTACTAGCCGTAGGGTTAGCTCCGGTCGTCAAGGGGGCTAAATGAACAGGATCCGGAGCCTTGTTCATTACTGACGGATTGAGGACCTGAGAAGGTTGGTCTGGAGTTGTATTGTTAACCAGCGGAGCATTGTCACTGGCAAGTTGTTGCACAATAGACCATTGCCCATGATTCACTTCTTTATTCTGTTTCGTGAAATCAACAAAACGTATTGATTTCATACGGGTTTTTTCACGAAACTTTTGCAGATCTTCATACTGGTCCATACTTGTTCTCACATTATTCAGAAGTTTTATATCAACAAGTCATATACCAATAAAGCTGTGAGCTACAATAATTTTAGTATCAACTTCATGATAAATATGGTTTTTATGACCAACTCAGGAAGATAAGAACGGATATCTCATATACTATACGGGAAATATTCTCGCGTTGAATCATATTATTTTTCAAGTTGAGAGACTATGATTCTTAACACAATTAAGCACTTTTCAGTTATATCTGACCACAATTATTATGTGGATTTAGCTCATTGAGTTCAGATCATTTTTCACGTATGTCCAGATTCTGCCATTCGGTTAGTTAGACAGGTAACACACCTGACTAAACTAAGACTTAAAGAGTGAGCTCACCGTTTCAGTCCGTTCGTATAGTGTCTTATCCTGCCGCACGAAGAGCACTCTACCCCGCGTTAATACATTATTTAACAATATAGCTAAAAATTTTGATTTTTTTCTAAAATTAAAGACATTTTGACATACACAGCACTTACATTTATTTACGCAGTAAATGTCTCTGAAATTCATGGGTTACCATGGGGTATTAACGTCAGTATCAGTAATGAGATATTTTGTCGTTAAATAGTATTTAAAATACAATAAGTAAGGCTATATAAAGATTGTTTTTATATCTTTTTTAAGTGGTTTTTAAATTATTAATATTTCTTAAATGCTACCTGCATAATTCACATCTATCATCATTCAACCTATTGAATCATCGTGTTTGTATGACATCGTCGATGAACTGAACCCTGTATGAATAAGCTATTTGACCTGTTTAAGTGGTTTATCGGAAGTTTTTATAAACTAGATATCATCAGCTAATAATTTATTCCTCTACTACTCCCATTTATGTTGCGAATTTATTGTTTTTTTTATTTAAAGTCGTGATTTTTGTTCTTTAAATTAATGTATTTAATGTTCTTTGTGATAAGTGTCACATCAATGGAATAAAATATTCCATATTGTTACAAAATGTACAAACTGATGGATATTTCCATGAAAATTAATCTTAACCAGATGGTGACAGAAAGCCGTAATCCGGCTAGTGAGCAGATAGATACTTTATCAACATTAGAAATGCTCACTATCATCAATGATGAAGATCAAAAGGTTCCTCTGGCAGTCAAAGCGACTCTGCCGCAACTGGTTGAGCTCGTCGAAAAAGTGGCTGTGGCTTTTTCTCAAGGTGGAAGGCTTATCTATTGCGGAGCAGGCACTTCGGGTCGATTAGGTATTCTTGACGCAAGTGAGTGCCCGCCAACTTATGGTACACCTCATGAGCAAGTGATAGGGCTCATTGCGGGTGGCCATCAGGCCATTTTAAAAGCAGTTGAAAATGCAGAAGATAACTGGGAAATGGGCGAACAAGATCTCCGTAATATCCATTTCAATAGCCTGGATGTATTAGTCGGTATTGCAGCGAGCGGACGTACTCCTTATGTCCTCGGGGCGATAGCCTATGCCAAAAGTTTAGGTGCAACAGTGGCCGCTATTTCCTGTAATCCAGGAAGTGAAATAGGGAAGGCCGCAGATATTGCGATTGAACCCGTAGTCGGGCCGGAAGTGGTGACGGGATCATCCAGAATGAAAGCCGGAACCGCTCAGAAACTGGTACTTAACATGATAACCACCGGAGCCATGATTCGCAGTGGCAAGGTGTATGGCAATTTGATGGTCGATGTTGCTGCTTCCAATGCCAAGTTATTACAGCGTCAGGTCAATATTGTGGTTGAAGCGACCGGATGCAGCCAGGAAGAAGCTGAAAGCGCGCTTAATGACTGCCAGCGGCATTGTAAAACGGCCATTTTAATGGTGTTAAGCGGTTTGCCTGCCGATAAGGCCAGCGCATTACTGACTGAACATCGAGGATTTATTCGCAACGCATTGCAGGGGATAAATAGATAATCATGGCAAAAATTACCGACTCGATGATAGAGCAAATTCTGCACCTTACCGGAGGCCGCGACAATATTCTGGTCTGTGGCAACTGTATGACCCGTTTACGTTTGACCTTAAAAGACAGGGATCGCGTTCAAAATGATGAATTAAAGAAAATTCCCGGAGTTATGGGGGTGGTCAATGGTGACACGCAGCTACAAATTATTCTCGGTCCGGGTAAGGCACAAACCGCCAGCGATATGATGAATGAGTTGCTGAAGTCTGACGCTCAGCCGAGCTCCTCCTCAGAAAATGATGCCGATCTGCGTACGCTTGCCAGTCAGAATAAAAAACAGATGAAAGCAAAGCAGAATAGTGCGGTTCATAACTTTCTGACCAAATTTGCCACCATCTTTACCCCGTTGATCCCGGGGTTTATTGCGGCAGGTTTATTACTGGGGATAGCAACGCTTTTACAGCAAACGCTGATTGTTGAGGGTATGACGCCTGCTGTCTGGCTGACTCAACTGATAGCCTATATGAAGGTATTTAGTATCGGGTTGTTCACCTTCTTAAGTATTCTGATTGGTTTTAACACTCAGAAAGCCTTTGGGGGAACCGGTGTTAACGGGGCGATTATTGCCTCACTCTTTATTTTGCGTTATGTCCCGGAAGGTACCGTTGGCTATTACAGCGGTATGGAAACCTTTTTTGGATTAGCCATAGATCCGCGCGGCAATATTATCGGTGTTTTACTCGCTTGTATGGTGGGTGCCTGGGTTGAACGTCAGGTTCGACGGGTTATTCCGGATAATCTGGATATGATCCTGACCTCAACCATTTCATTACTGATTACCGGGGCAATTACTTTTGTCGCCATCATGCCGATTGGCGTGGAACTGTTTAAAGGAATGTCGTGGCTGTTCTTGCACCTGAACGGTAACCCGTTTGGTACTGCGATTCTGGCTGGGTTATTCCTGATTGCGGTGGTATTTGGTATTCATCAGGGCTTTGTACCGGTTTATTTTGCGCTGATGGATGTTCAGGGCTTCAACTCCCTGTTCCCCATTCTGGCGATGGCTGGAGCTGGGCAGGTGGGTGCTGCGCTGGCATTATTTGTTCGTTCACCGCGTGGTTCAGTACTGAGAACACAAATTAAAGGCGCTATCATCCCTGGTTTTCTGGGCATTGGTGAACCCTTGATTTACGGTGTCACGCTCCCACGACTTAAACCATTTATTACTGCTTGTCTGGGTGGTGCTGCGGGTGGATTCTTTATAGGACTGGTCGCCTGGCTTGGTTTGCCGGTGGGGCTGAATACCGTATTTGGTCCGTCAGGACTGGTGGCTATTCCGTTAATGACATCAGGTCAGGGTATTTTTGCCGGTATGGCGGTTTACGTTGCCGGTATCATTATTTCTTACCTGGCGGGTTTTGTGATGACCTGGTTCTTTGGCAGCAAAAATGTTGATTTAAGCTAAGCGAAAGTACGTCACCTGTTCGGCTATTCAGAACAGGTGACTCAGACTTTCAGCTAAGCACGTACTTTCGATGCCACTAATATTGCCGTCAGAAGCATTAGCGTTCCGGATAAAATCAGAGGTGCCAGTAAGCCAAGGCTATCCAGAGCTAGTCCGCCGACAGCAGCCCCGCAAGTATTTGCTAGCTGAATCACGGCAACCTGGATAGAACCTGCCTTTTCAGCCTGATCGGACAGGGAACGGGTAATCCAGGTTGACCAGCCGACCGGAATAATCGCAAAACAGAATCCCCAAATAATTGCCACAGCACTGGCAACTCGCTGATCGCTTCCCCATAAAATTAACGATAATGCACTGAGCGCTAGAATAAAGGGTGCCACGGTTAAGACGTATTTTAGCGAACGTTTTAAAAAGACGGAGGACAGTGATGTTCCGACAAAGCTCGCGATACCAAAACTTAACAGGACTAATGTCAGACCACTGACATCGAACCCGGCCAGAGTCATATAAATCGGGCGAATATAGGTAAAGAAGGAAAACTGTCCGGCAAAGGCCATAAAGATGGCCAGCATACCGGCCATCACTCCCGGGCGTTTGAGCAGGCCAAACATATTTTGTTTTTTCTGCTCGGAGGTACCGGGGAGCGAGGGTAGAACCCGCCAAATCCAGACAATACAAATAACGCCCATCAGCGCCGCGCCATTAAACACATTACGCCAGCCAATGATACTCCCCAGAAAGCTTCCCAGAGGAGCCGCTATTACCAGAGCGATAGAAACAGCGCCAAAAATTACCGAAAGTGCCTTAGGGACAGTGCGTGTCGGTACGAGGCGTAACGTGAGAGAGGCCGACATTGCCCAAAAACCACCGAGAGCCAGACCAAGGCAGGCACGACCCAGCAGTAGCAGCATAAAGTTATTAGAGAATGATACCAGCACACAGGAAAGTGTCAGCAGTACGGCAAACAGCAATACCACATGGCGTCGGTCGCGGGTGCCGATGATATGTGTCACAAACAGGCTGCTAAACATGGCAACAAATGCGGTAACTGTAACGGTCTGACCGGCAAGCCCTTCTGAAATACCTAAATCGATGGCCATCGGAGTCAACAGACTGACTGGCAGAAACTCAATAGTGATAAGACAGGCTACGCAAAAAGCGATTGCGAAAACGGCTGACCAGTTTGGTCGGGTAACGGCATCATTTATAGGAAGGTGATGCGATGCATTATCCATCTTTTATGTCCTGATCTGCGGGTTATAGGAAGCCGAGCAGTCTATCATCGTCATCAACAGGGGTTTAACTTTTTTAGCGCTTTCAGGTAACAGTGGCTTATTGAGAGCACGAATTTCATATTCAGATGAAAAAAAATTTAAAGATAGGGGCGATCGATAGGAGGGCCCAGGTGCCTGGTTTTGCCCTGAACCACGAGTTTTACCTGCTAAAAATGAGTAAAGTTTTCTTGGCGCTAGCCGATGATCCGGCATCTTTCCCGGGGAATCAAAGGTCATGTTAAACCGTATGAAAATTGTTAAAAAAATACTGATAGTACTTGGGTTGTTTGGTCTGCTGCAGATAGCCTGCGGCGGTTTGTTCTTTAATGCCTTGAAACAAGAGAAAGATAATCTCCATGTACTGAAAACGCTTCGGGAAAAGCAAGAATCCCTGAATGATAGCTGGATTGCATTACTGAGTACCCGGAATACCTTAAACCGCGCGGGATCCAGCTATGTCATGCTACAAAGCCAGATGGATAACAGTATGGCTAATACCAGAGCGGCTGATGATCTGACATCGATGGCAGCCACCTCTCTGGCTATCGCAGAGAAGGAGTGGAAAAACTATGAAGCCACCCTTACGACGCAGGATAATGATGCAGACAGTAAATTAATCAGACAAAAATATGATGCGCTTTATGGGGCATTGAGCGCGCTGGTGAAAATGTTAAAAGAGGGCGATCTGAAGAGTTTTTACGATCAGCCGACTCAGGCTATTCAGGATGAGTTTCAGAAGCAATTTGGCCTCTATACCGATAAGCATGCTGAGCAGTATCAGCTTGCCATTGATAACAGTGAAAGCTCCTACCAGATGGCCATTGGGGTGCTCGCGGGCGTTCTGATAGGTTCCATCATACTGATTCTGTTTGTCTGGATAGGTATTCGTACCACGCTGATTAACCCGCTGAATCATCTTATTGAAACTATCCGTCATATCGCTGGTGGCGACTTGATGCGTAAAATTGATGTTCATGGTACCAATGAAATGGGGCAACTGGCTGAAAGCCTGCGCCATATGCAGGGCGAACTGGCGCGTACTGTCGGTGATGTGCGTAATAGCGCAAATTCTATCTACAGCGGAGCCAGTGAGATTTCTATTGGCAATAACGATCTCTCTTCACGTACTGAGCAGCAGGCTGCCTCTCTGGAAGAAACCGCAGCCAGTATGGAACAGCTGACTGCCACGGTTAAGCAGAATGCTGAAAATGCGCGTCAGGCAAGCCAGCTGGCACTCAGTGCTTCTGAGACAGCTCGTCGTGGTGGCAAGGTAGTGGATAACGTGGTGCAAACCATGAATGAAATTGCCGGAAGTTCTCAGAAGATTGCCGATATTACCAGCGTGATTGATGGTATTGCCTTCCAGACCAATATCCTGGCGTTGAACGCGGCTGTAGAAGCTGCGCGCGCAGGTGAGCAGGGACGTGGTTTTGCCGTGGTAGCGGGAGAAGTGCGTAACCTTGCGCAGCGTAGTGCTCAGGCGGCGAAAGAGATTAAACTGCTGATTGATGACTCTGTTAGCCGGGTTGATACCGGTTCTACTCTGGTTGAGAGTGCCGGAGAAACGATGGGCGAAATCGTTAATGCAGTTACCCGTGTGACTGACATTATGGGAGAAATTGCTTCGGCTTCAGATGAGCAAAGCCGTGGTATTGACCAGGTTGGTCTGGCCGTCGCTGAAATGGATCGCGTTACACAGCAAAACGCAGCGTTGGTCGAAGAGTCAGCCGCAGCCGCAGCTGCACTGGAAGAGCAGGCCAGCCATCTGACACAAGCGGTATCCGTATTCCGTATTGTGGCAGACCAGCAGCCAGCACAACGTCAGGAAGTGGAAACCAGTATAGCTCCACGCGCTCCTGTGGCGGTGGTACGTAAAGCACCTGTGGAATCGACATCAGACGATAACTGGGAAAAGTTCTGATTCAGTTACTGATTGATAACTAACACAGTAGAACAAACTTATCCTCCCGGGACGGGAGGATAAGTCATTATTCAGAGTCAGAGGATGTTTGTACCGTACGGCTTTCCAGTTCGTTCAGACGCTGTTCCAGCAGGGCGAGTTTTTCACGCGTACGTAGCAAGACCTGCGTTTGTACATCAAACTCTTCCCGACTGACCATATCCAGACGTGTCAGTTGTGACTGAATCACCTGACGTACTTTCTTTTCAACATCATCCCCTAAGTCACGTATACCCTTCGGCATGGACTCATGGACCTGACGAGCGATCTGTTCAATTTTCTTTGGATCAATCATGGCGCTTTCCGTTATCTGGGTTATTGAATTGATTGTAATGCCAGAATCGCAGGGTATAAACCAGAAATGTTATATGCGATGACGTTGCCGGACGAAATTATTAGCGGTATAGTAAATACGCTTTATTCTCAGGGCGGGGTGTAAGTCCCCACCGGCGGTAAATCAGTAACTCAAATTACTGAAAGCCCGCGAGCGCTTCAGATAACCTCTGAAGGTCAGCAGATCCGGTGTAATTCCGGGGCCGACGGTTATAGTCCGGATGGGAGAGAGTAACGGTATCGTCAGGCCACGGCCTGTCCGCGTTATTTTTTTAGCTCCTAAGACTGCCCTGATTCTGGTAACCATATATTTAATGAGGTTTTATTACCATGAATCAGACGCTCCTTTCTCCATTTGGCACATCTTTAGAACGTGTCGAGCGCGCACTTGAATCCCTACGTGAAGGCCGCGGTGTTATGGTTCTCGATGATGAGAATCGTGAAAACGAAGGCGATATGATTTTCCCGGCAGAAACCATGACGGTTGAGCAAATGGCTCTGACTATTCGTCATGGCAGCGGCATTGTTTGCCTGTGCCTGACGGAAGAACGTCGTAAACAGCTGGACTTGCCTATGATGGTCGACAATAACACCAGCGCATTCGGTACTGGTTTTACCGTCACTATTGAAGCGGCAACCGGTGTAACTACCGGCGTTTCTGCTGCCGACCGTATCACCACCATCAAGACGGCGATTGCCGACGGCGCTAAACCTTCTGACCTGAACCGTCCCGGACATGTCTTCCCACTGCGCGCCCAGCCTGGCGGCGTATTAACGCGTGGCGGACACACCGAAGCGACGATTGACTTAGTCACTCTGGCCGGTTTCCGTCCTGCTGGCGTATTATGTGAACTGACCAATGATGACGGCTCTATGGCCCACGCGCCAGAATGCGTCGAGTTCGCTCAGAAACATAATATGGCCGTTGTGACTATCGAAGACCTGGTTGAATATCGTCAGCTGCACGAGCGTAAAGCGAGCTAAGATCTTTTATAGATTCTGAGTCGTTTTAAGTGATAAAACCCGGTGAAGTGATACCGGGTTTTTTATTGGATATTATCATGCTTCATGACTGAATTTTTCCGGGATTTTTTTCTGAAAAAAGTCATGGCTCTCTTTCATACGGGCAGCTTTCAGTTGAAGAGCCTCTTCTAATGTTAAAGGTTTTTTACGCGTTCTTTTTGGCTTTGAATTTAATAGCATACCCTCTTCCTTCTGGTTCCAAATGCGTGTGAACTTTATCTATTCTGTCACTAAATCTCAATTTTAGAGTGATAAGTATACGTCTATAAAGTCTTGATAAAGCTGGAGTATGGGCTAAAAATGAGTAGCAATACGGTTGATGTCTATTGTAGTGGTAGAGAATAGCCTGGTCAATTATCGTACTTAACTTGTCAGGATTTTGTGATTTGGGTGCTTTGAAGCTTTTTCCTGTTTTGATGTTACTGACAAGATCGAAGGCTATCTCATAGCATCCCCCTATTTGATTCAGGAGCATTGGTCTCACGCCAGTGAGAATGCCGTCTGGAATCTCTAAAAGAGAATCATCATAATCAACAATTTCATCGAACTGTATTTCATAAACTTCAGGTGGAGTTCCTATGGCATACAACATTCGATGCCTGCCATCAGGCATGATTGCTTGTAGTTTATTGATAAAATTCATTATTTGTAATTTTTAACGCCCAAGATAATTATATTATGGTGTTCCATCAGACACATCTCTTTGTAATACATATGAAATGTGATGCCAGAATGAGGGAGAAGTATTGGCCAAGTGTCATTATTCTATTTCAATCCGTTCAGGAATCTATCAGTAAACGGTAGTGAAATTTTTCGTTATTCATCAAAATTCCTGAATAACTACATCATGTTTATCCCGGTTATTTCTGCGACAATTAAGCGTAATCTACAGACAGAAAATAATAACCCTCTTTAAGGATTCCATGATGACAAACCAGCGTATGCCTGCGTTGTTTCTTGGGCACGGCAGCCCAATGAATGTTCTGGAAGATAATCTGTATACCCGTTGCTGGCATCATTTAGGTGAAATACTACCGCGCCCGAAAGCGATTGTTGTGGTCTCTGCCCACTGGTTCACTCAGGGTACCGGCGTTACGGCAATGGAAAAACCAAAAACGATTCACGACTTTGGTGGTTTTCCTCAGGCGCTATATGACACCCATTATCCGGCACCTGGCTCCCCTGAGCTTGCTCAGCGTTTACTTGAGCTACTGGCCCCGACGCCTGTGGCATTAGACAAAGAAGCCTGGGGCTTTGACCACGGCTCCTGGGGCGTATTGATTAAGATGTACCCTGATGCCGATATCCCAATGGTACAGCTCAGCGTTGATAAAACCAAACCAGCCGCATGGCATTTCGAGCAAGGGAAAAAACTGGCAGCATTACGTGATGAAGGCGTGATGATCGTTGCCAGCGGCAACGTAGTGCATAACTTACGTATGGTGCGCTGGCAGGGTGATAGTCAGCCTTACCCGTGGGCAGAATCTTTTAACGATTATGTGAAAGAGAATCTGACCTGGCAGGGACCTGTGGATCAGCATCCATTAGTAAACTACCTTTCCCATGAAGGTGGATTACTGTCGAACCCGACCCCGGATCACTATCTGCCGCTACTGTATGTTTTGGGTACGTGGGATGGTAAAGAACCGGTGACGCTTCCGGTGGACGGGATAGAGATGGGTTCTCTGAGTATGCTGTCTGTGCAGATAGGCTAAGTGCAAAAAAGGGAAAACCAATGCGTTCTCCCTTAAGGCAGATGAAAAAGTCCTGACCCTGAGATCAGGACTTTTCTCCAATAAGACATAAGGCTAAAAAACAATCAACTTGCCTCCTTCGGCTTTTGGCGACGGAGTGCCAGGGCTGGTAAGGTCTGAACGATCAGCATTCTTATAATATGGTTCGCCATCACAAATCCAGCGTCGGCTTTTAAGGTTAATGCTGCGAAAGACATTGATTCCACGCTGCCAGGTACCCATGAAAGTATCAATAAATACAGTGGATAACCGAGCAAAGTAGATGTACCAAAAGCTATAACGAATGTTACCGTCAGACTTAGAGCTATAAGTTGAAGCGATGCCCATAGGTGACGCATAAATTCGGTTATTGAAAACGCGATAAAATGACATCCAATAAGGATTCCCATTAATCCCATGCTCAGTTGATTCACGATATCCGGGAAATGTAGCGGTTGAGGTGCCAGGGTATGAAAGTATGCTGAACAAATAAGCGAAGTCATCATAAATGGAGCCGGGAGATGCCAGCGTTCCAGATACTTACCAGAAATAAAGCCTGTTATTCCTATGCCTGCCAACCATATCGTATTTTGCGTGGAACCAAAATCTGGCCATGATAAGGAAAGACTGGGATGCATCTTACCGCCTGCAATAAAGCCTGCAAGCATGGTCAGTGTAATCAGTCGTAAGGCGTGAGAGATAACTATTTTCTGTGGCGGTGTATTGATATGGGTCGCAAGGGCTA
Source organism: Klebsiella sp. BIGb0407 (assembly GCF_024807845.1). Lineage (GTDB taxonomy): Bacteria > Pseudomonadota > Gammaproteobacteria > Enterobacterales > Enterobacteriaceae > JGM124. Next base: position 478,539 of record NZ_JANUEQ010000002.1, on the reverse strand, counting down.
GCACTGCAGCCATTGCTCCCGGAACTGAGCCCAAAATAGCTTCGTCTTTGCTCCAGCCTAAGTGGCGGATACACCATTGATAATTGGTAATAAATTGCAAAAATAAACATAAACACAATAGGCTGAGTAGCGCAAACAGACTGCCAGTTTCCCCGAAAGACATTCCGCGAAACATCAGACCGATAGAGATGCCAAGTGATAGCTGGATAAAGGTAATACTGCCGGGTATGGCACGTATGGATATCCCCCAGCGTTTGAGTATCATCACCACGATGAGAGGACCGAACATCATACCTAAAGGTACGCCGCATAGTGTTAAAAACCAGCCAGTTACTATACACAGCAGAAAGCCGACTATAAATTTCATGCTACTCTCCCACTATAACCATCCTGAGGAGGCATCGTGCCAGCGGCTTTCCACTGCCAGCTGGCCCGACTATGAAACACATCAATATTTCCTACCCTGCATTCAGGAGACATAGCGAATAAGGGTAAATAAAATATATAGCTATAGAATACATTAAGATAAAGTAAATTATTAAAATAGAGGAAGGTTAATAGCGATTTTTATAAAAGCCACAGCGACATAATTCTTAAAACCTATAAACCGTTACTATTAATAATAAAATTAAATTCATATTTCTATACTAGAAAACTCATGTGTTAAGTGTCAATGAAATCCAATCCTGACAGTTTATTTAGGATTTTACGCAGGTATCTATTCCCGGCAATTAATATACCTGTAATTATTGGGTATACTTTATTTTATGAATCATAAGGATCATGCTTCTCGTCATGAAAATATATCTGACTTCGAGCAAGTTGCTGTTCAAATTCTTTAATACGTTGTTCTGGGGAAAAAGGAATTGAACATCTTGGTTCATCACATTTTCCTCAGAGTTTGAGTTAAATGTGTCAACGCTATTTAGGACGGGTCAGATACAAAAAGGGAAAACCGTTAAGTTTTCCCTTTTTACGTTGTTCACTGTTAGCGAGTGAACGCTGTCTTATTCGACAAAGACATGCGGATAGAAGCGAGAGAGATCCTGAGTGATCAGCGCTTTATCTTCTCGAATACCAATGCCTGCGGGCTGGTCGTTGATAAGCCAGCTGCCTATTAGCGTGTAGCTATCACCGAATTTCGGTAACTGCCAGAACTGCTGGACTATCATGCCTTCTTCGCCATAAGGTCCTTCTGCGCGGGCAATTTCTTTACCGTTTTCAACTATCGTCACGTTAGCACCTTCACGTGAGAACAGAGGTTTAACGACGTATTTATCCATTGGTGGATAGTCGTCTTCGGCAAAATAAGCCGCAAGCAGGTTAGGATGATCCGGGAACATCTCCCATAACATCGGCAATAATGCCTTGTTAGAGATAATGCTTTTCCAGGCAGGCTCCAGCCATCTGACGCCAGCATCTTCCAGCTTAGTGGAGAACACTTCACGCAGCATATATTCCCAGGGGTAGAGCTTAAACAGGCTACTGATTACCTGATCCTGAAGATCGGTAAACTGTCCGCGCTCGCCCAAGCCGATATCTTCGAGATAGAGGAAATCACTGGCTAAATCAGCTTCTGCCGCGCAGTCTTGCAGATACTGAACCGTGCCTCTGTCTTCCACGGTATCTTTGCAGCAGGTAAAGTGCAGCAGGCTGAAACCGTGCTGTTCTTTAAGCTCGGCAAAGCGCTCAATAAGCTTTTCTTGCAGGCTATTGAACTGATCCGCGCCTGCTGGCAGGTTACCCGCCTGGAGCTGATCTTCGAGCCAGATCCACTGGAAGAAAGCCGCTTCATATAAAGATGTCGGGGTATCTGCGTTATTTTCCAGCAGCTTTGGCTCGCCAACTCCGTCCCAGGCAAGATCAAGACGGGAATAGAGCGACGGTTGCTGGCTGCGCCAGGACTGACGAACAAATTCCCAGGTGTGCTTTGGAATACGAAAACGGGTCATCAGCTCATCGCTGGCAACCACTTTTTCTACCACCTGCAGGCACATCTGATGGAGTTCGGCAGTCACATCTTCCAGACGCTCAACCTGAGGCAATGTCAGCTTGTAGTAGGCATCCTCACACCAGTAGGGCTCACCATACATAGTGTGAAAATTAAAGCCGTACTCTGTTGCCTTCTCGCGCCAGTCCGGGCGCTCACTAATATTGACTCTTTCCATTATTTATCAGCCGCCCATTGAACGGTTGCTATTGGTACCAGATGCGCTGCTACGCTGCATGGCGGATTGTTTGGCAACAGAATCGCCAAATCCACCACGGGTCACCGTTGAAGTGGTCGCAGGTTTAGGTGCCATCGCGGTTTTTGGTACCGTCATAGAACGGCCTGGAGTTGCTGCACCATAGCTTTTACCGCTGGCATCGGCATATTTGCCGTAAGCCGGGCTGGCTGGGTTTTTGGAAGAGAACAGCGGTTGCTGGGCACCACCGCTCATCATACGACCCATCATATAACCGGCCATCAGAGGCATCCAGAAGCTACCGCTGCTCTGACCCTGAGCCTGGGTTTCACCGCTGCCACCCAGACTTGCCTGAGCTGGAGCCTGCTGGCACTGGCCTTCGCCAAATTCAGCAACACAGGCTTCGCGTGAATCATATTTTGGTGCAGTGCGCTCTGCTTCTTTCAGCGCATTGTTATATACGGTAGTACATTCTGCACTTTTGCCCGGATGCGCTACAGAACAGTCATCAGCATTCTGGTACATGGAGACTGTTTCATCACTTTGTTCACAGCCTGACAGCATAAAAACTGCCGAAATAGCGATGGCTACCGGCGTTAAGTGGCGTGCATTCCAGCTTTTGCGGAACGATGAATGATTTATTTGTTTTGTCCGTTTCATTTTATCAGTCCTGATCCCAGTAGGTTTGTTGCTAAGAGTAAGGTATGAATGGTCGAAATTAAAGCAAACTGGCGCATTTGGCAGGAAATCTTTACGTTGCCTTACGTTTAGTGCCAAAGATAAAAGAAAAAAGGCGCAAATTGCGCCTTTTTAGCTATCGATAATTAATATCGATTCCTATCTGCTGGCTGCTGGAGTGGCAGCGTAACCATCAGCACGTGCATTCTGTTCTGGCGTTAAGGGAGCTGTGGCATCAGGTCGGGTGGAAACCGCTTTACCCAGCGTGTTGTTCAGCGCGACCAAATCTTGCTCATTCAGCGTACCCAGCGCAGATTTGATATTTAGCTCATTAATTAAATAGCTATAACGTGCATTGGAAAGCAGCTGTTTGGAGTTATACAGCGAGCTGGTTGCCGTCAACACATCAACAATGGTACGGGTACCGACCGAATAACCGGCTTCCATCGCATCTAAAGAGCTCTGCGCAGAAATTACAGCCTGCTTATAGGCGTTAATAGTACTGATGGAGGCGTTCATATTGTTAAATGACGAACGAACGGTTTGCACAACGCTACGGTGCGCGCCTTCCAGCTGCTCACTGGCACCGGTAAAGTTATACTGGGCTTGTTTGACCTGGGAGCTAACTGACCCACCCTGGTAAAGCGGCAGAGAGAAATTCAGACCGACTTTGTTCTGGCCCGCGTAGGAGTTATTGTACTGATTATTTCCTGACGTTTTAGAACCGCTATAGTCGGTGTTAGAGACGCCGGTAGACGCTGTCAGACTCAGTGTTGGCAGATGACCATCCTGTGCCAGACGAATTTGTTCCCGAGCTAAGTCTTGACTCAGACGCGCCTGCAGCAGTGACAGGTTACGTTTTTCTGCATCTTTCAGCAGGTTACTGACCGCATCAGGCTTATTAGTTTTAAAACCATCAACATTCAGCGACGCCAGACTCAGATAATCGTTACCGGTGATCTGACGTAACGCTTCAACGGTATTATCGACGTTATTACGTGCGGTCACTTCGTCTGCCAGCACGGTATCGTATTGTGCACGGGCGTTCTGGACGTCAGTGATAGCGACTAAACCGACGTTAAAGCGCTGTGTTGTCTGGTCTAACTGGCGGTATACCGACTGCTTTTGTGCTTCAGTAAACGACAGTGAGTCAATCGCATTCAGAACGTTGAAATAGGCGGTTGCGGTATTTAAAATCAGCGCTTGCTGGGCATTTTGATAAATGACGTCCTGAATACCTGCGGTTTTTTCTTGCAGGCCAAGGGCACGCCATTTTGACATATCAAAAATACTTTGCGTTAACTGTAACGAAGCGCTGGTAGCATTAGAGTTAACGCCATTGCTGTCACGGTAACCGTTGCTGTAAGCGTAGTCAGCACCTAAACCAAGCTGTGGCAGCAATGGGCTACGTGTTTCGTTGATTTTTTCGAATGCAGAATCACGGTCAGCGGCAGATTTACGCAGGTCCGGGTTACTGGTACGGGCCTGTTGATAAACCTGTAAAAGGTTTTCTGCCTGGCTCATGGCGCTGAAGCCTGTCAGGCTAAGGCCGATAAGGATGGGGAGCAGTTTCTTCATTTGCATTCCTTGTTGTGAAGCAGAATTATTTTATTTAACGCTGACAATGAGTCGAAAAATGAATGCTGATTCTACCGAGTCTGTAAGCCAGCCAGATTGGCGTAATGTGCCATCGGTGCCAAATTTGCACCAATCTATCATATCAAACACCAAACGGCAGTCCGTGAGCGGATAATTTCCTCAGGTTCCATGCAATGATTATCGAGGCATCATTATGAGTCAGTCAGAAAAACAAAACGTTACATTTACCAAAAAAGATGTAGAAATTATCGCACGGGAAACGCTGTATCGTGGTTTTTTTTCTCTCGAATTGTACCGTTTTCGCCATCGCTTGTTTAATGGTGAAATGAGCGGTGAGGTAAAACGAGAAATTTTTGAACGCGGCCATGCTGCCGTGTTATTACCCTATGACCCGGTTCGTGATGAAGTGGTACTGATTGAGCAAATTCGTATTGCTGCTTTTGATACCAGTGAAACACCCTGGCTGTTAGAAATGATCGCGGGCATGATTGAAGAAGGTGAAAACGTCGAAGAGGTCGCACGACGCGAAGCTCTGGAAGAAGCAGGTTTGCAAGTGGGACGTATTAAACCGGTATTAAGCTACCTGGCAAGCCCTGGCGGCACCAGTGAAAGATTATCGATTGTGGTTGGTGAGGTTGATGCTACTCTTGCCGAAGGTATCCACGGCCTTGCCGAAGAGCTCGAAGATATTCGCGTGCAGGTGGTCAGCAGGCAGCAGGCTTATCAGTGGGTCGAAGAAGGGCAAATTGATAACGCAGCTTCGGTTATTGCTCTGCAATGGCTGCAGTTGAATCACGAAAAGTTACAAAAAGAGTGGAATCATTGATAATGAAGCGCTACGTACCTGATTTTCCGGAAATGATGCGTTTGTGTGAAACGAATTTTGCACAGTTACGCCGCTTGCTACCAGGTGATGATGTACCGGGAGAGAGCATCACTTATCAGGTTAATGGCGCTCATTACCGGCTTACTATTGCGGAATCTACACGTTACACGACACTGGTTAAGATAGAACAAACTTATCCGGCCGTTAGTTACTGGAGCCTGCCTTCAATGACTATCAGACTATACCATGATGCAATGGTGGCGGAAGTGTGTTCAAGTCAGCAGATATTTCGTTTCAAAGCGAGTTATGATTATCCTAATAAAAGGTTGCATCAACGCGATGAAAAGCATCAAATTAATCAGTTTTTAGCGGACTGGTTGCGCTACTGTCTGGCACATGGCGCAATAGAGATTCCCATTTATATCTAATTTTCAAGAGTGTAAAATACAACGCTCTGAATGATGGAAGGCGTGTAAGTGTGCGTTAAACCTAAGGATATCCTTTGGAAAGCCTGTTAAACCTTCCTGTGACCGCTGATGGTCGAGTCAGGATACTGCAAATAACCGATACCCACCTGTTCGCAGGAAAGAACGAAACACTGCTTGGTATCAACACATGGGAAAGCTATCAGGCAGTGCTTGCCGCGATACTTGCCGGGCAGTGTCACTACGATCTGATTGTGGCAACGGGGGATTTATCACAAGATCATAGTGTGGAGGCATATCAGCATTTTGCTGAGGGCATCTCACAGCTGGCCGCACCTTGTGTGTGGTTGCCGGGTAATCATGATTTTCAGCCCGCGATGTTTGATACACTCTATAAGTCCGAAATTTCACCGGCTAAACGCGTTTTTGTCGGTGAACACTGGCAGATACTGTTACTGGATAGCCAGGTGTTTGGCGTGCCGCACGGCGAGCTGAGTGAGTATCAACTGGAATGGCTGACGCGTCATCTGGAAGCTAATCCGGAACGACATACCTTGGTTCTGCTGCACCACCATCCACTTCCTGCGGGTTGTAGCTGGTTGGATCAGCATAGTCTGAGAAATGCAGCAGCACTTGATGAGGTTCTCCAAAATCACCCGCAGGTAAAAAACCTGTTGTGTGGTCATATTCATCAAGAGCTGGATTTAGACTGGAATGGCCGCCGGATGATGGCAACGCCTTCTACCTGTGTGCAATTTAAGCCCCACTGCGCGAATTTTACCCTTGATACCATTGAACCCGGGTGGCGCTGGTTAGAATTACATCCGAATGGTGAACTGACGACGCAAGTATGTCGCCTGAATGGCACGGTCTTTAACCCTGATACTGATTCTGAGGGATATTAATGACCCGGCTACTGTATCTACACGGGTTTAATAGCTCACCACGTTCAGCGAAGGCCGTTGCCTTGCAGCAGTGGCTGGCAGAACACCATCCGCAGATTAACTTGCTGGTACCGCAACTGCCCTGTTATCCGGAGCAGGCGGCAGAGCTGCTGGAGTCTCTGGTTCTCAAGGGCGACGAAAGCATAGCTGGTGTGGTTGGTTCTTCACTGGGAGGGTATTATGCGACCTGGCTATCCCAGCGTTTCATGTTGCCTGCGGTGGTTGTGAATCCAGCAGTACGTCCCTTTGAGCTGCTGGTGGATTATCTCGGTCACAATGAGAATCCCTACACAGGGCAGCAATATGTGCTAGAGTCTCGCCATATTCGCTTTCTGAAAGAAATGCATATTGACCCGCTGGAAGCACCGAATCTTATTTGGTTGTTACAACAGACGGGAGACGAAGTGCTTGATTATCAAGAGGCAGTCGATTACTACGCCGCGTGCCGCCAGACGGTTGAAACTGGGGGTAATCATGCTTTTATCGGTTTCGACAGTTACTTCACACAAATTGTCGATTTCTTCGGCCAGCCTTAAGGCCTGATGGCCGATTCCTGTTTTTTATCTGAATGAATAAGAGCTATGACTCAATCTTATAATGCCGATGATATAGAGGTACTCACCGGGCTCGAACCTGTTCGCCGCCGCCCGGGAATGTACACTGACACCACGCGCCCTAACCATTTAGGGCAGGAAGTCATCGATAATAGTATCGATGAAGCGCTGGCCGGACACGCGAAGCGTGTCGAAGTTATTCTGCATGCCGATCAGTCGCTGGAAGTGATTGATGATGGCCGCGGAATGCCTGTGGATATCCATTCTGAAGAAAAAGTCCCGGCTATCGAATTGATCCTTTGCCGCTTGCATGCGGGTGGGAAATTCTCCAACAAAAACTACCAGTTCTCTGGCGGCTTACATGGCGTTGGGATCTCGGTGGTCAATGCGCTGTCCAAGCGTGTTGAAGTCACGGTTCGCCGCGACAGTCAGGTGTACCGTATCGCTTTTGAAAATGGCGATAAGGTTCAGGATCTTGAAGTGATTGGCACCTGTGGCAAACGTAATACCGGAACCAGCGTCCATTTCTGGCCGGATGAAAGCTTTTTCGATAGCCCACGCTTTTCGGTCTCACGCCTCAGCCACTTATTGAAAGCTAAGGCTGTACTATGCCCTGGTGTTGAAATTATCTTTACCGATAAGGTCAATAATACCGAGCAACGCTGGTGCTATCTGGACGGGCTTAATGATTACTTGTGCGAAGCGGTAAATGGTCTTATTACCCTGCCAGAAGCACCTTTTATTGGTAATTTCTCCAGCGATACTGAAGCTTTAGACTGGGCGTTATTATGGTTACCTGAAGGCGGCGAGCTATTAACGGAAAGCTACGTTAACCTGATCCCGACTATGCAGGGCGGTACCCATGTTAATGGTTTGCGCCAAGGCTTGCTGGACGCAATGCGTGAGTTCTGTGAATTCCGCAACATCTTACCGCGTGGCGTGAAGCTCTCAGCAGAAGATATCTGGGAACGCTGTGCTTATGTGTTATCAGTCAAAATGCAGGATCCGCAATTTGCCGGGCAAACCAAAGAGCGCCTCTCTTCTCGCCAGTGTGCGGCCTTTGTTTCTGGTGTAGTAAAAGATGCCTTCAGTCTGTGGCTGAACCAAAACGTTCAGGCAGCAGAACAACTGGCAGAACTGGCTATCTCCAGTGCCCAGCGCCGGATGCGAGCTGCCAAAAAAGTGGTCCGTAAGAAGCTCACCAGTGGCCCGGCATTACCAGGTAAGCTGGCGGATTGCTCGTCACAAGATTTAGCCCGGACAGAATTGTTCCTGGTGGAAGGGGACTCAGCGGGCGGATCTGCCAAACAGGCGCGCGATCGTGAGTTCCAGGCGATTATGCCGCTTAAAGGTAAGATCCTTAATACCTGGGAAGTTTCATCCGATGAAGTGCTGGCTTCGCAAGAAGTGCATGATATCTCTGTGGCAATAGGAATCGACCCGGATAGTGACGATCTCAGTCAGCTGCGTTACGGTAAAATATGTATTCTGGCTGACGCCGATTCGGATGGACTGCATATTGCAACGCTGCTGTGTGCCTTATTTGTGCGCCACTTCCGTAAGCTGGTTGAAGATGGCCATGTCTATGTTGCTATGCCGCCGCTCTACCGTATTGATCTCGGCAAAGAAGTGTTTTATGCCCTGGATGAAGAAGAGAAAGCGGGCGTACTGGATCAGCTAAAACGCAAAAAAGGGAAACCGAACGTACAGCGCTTCAAAGGCCTGGGTGAAATGAATCCGCTGCAATTACGGGAAACGACGCTCGATCCTAATACTCGCCGTCTGGTACAGCTAACGCTTAGCGATGAGAGCTATCAGCATACTTTTGCCAAAATGGATATGCTGCTGGCGAAGAAACGTTCTGAAGACAGGCGTAACTGGTTGCAAGAGAAGGGCGATTTAGCGGATATCGAAGTATAGATCTGCAATATCCTCGAGTATTAATAATAAGGCCCTGTTAAGCAGGGCTTTATTATTTTAGCTACGGGCACTAAATATTCATACCCATCACATGTATTGTTGATTGTTGTGATTCAGTTTTGAATAGGGTGTCCTTAATAAACGTCATCCCCTGCTGTTCATAGAACTTACGTGCCCGTGGATTCTGCTCCAGTACTTCCAGCCAGAAAAAAGTCTGCTTCTGTTTTTTGGCCTCTCGAACCAGATATTCAAACATCACTTTGCCGTACTTTTTACCCGTCACAGCTGCGTTCAGATAGAGTTTATTGAGTAATACGCCTGACAGGTTAGTATCGGGTATAACACTGTCTCTGGTCAGTTTGGCAAAGCCAATAGGGGCGTTATTATACGCTACAAACCAGCCTACAGCAGGATCCTTTAAGCTTTTGGTCAGGATCGATTCAGAGTATTCACTCACGAGATAAGCCTCCATCTCCTCGGCTGAATACCACAGATGGGAAAAATGTTCGCGATAAATGTCGGGTGCTAATTGGCTCAGTAACGGGATATCGTTAATGGTAGCGGGTCTGATACTAATAGTCATAAGAGATTTATTCATATTCAATTAATTATTCTAATAAGTATTTAATTTTGATGAATTACAATTCAGTAAGATAAATATTCAATTTTTTCTTGGAATTAAAAAGGTTAAACTAATTATTTTTAATAAACTGGTTTTTTATTTTTTATTTATTTTCTCTGTTGTATTTGGTAATAATTGATATAGTATCGAAACATACAGAAGTATATCTTATTTGGTCAGTGCTGCCAATATCACTTCTATTTTTCACGAGAAAAATAATAAATATTTACCCGAGCGATTTCTTGTTTTTTTATCCGTAATAATTGTCGTTATTTCAATATGCCTTTCTTTCTATATATTGAAGATATTTTCAATTCTGGTTATGTGCTGACAAAGTAATCTATTTGAATATTGTGCATGATAATATTATTAACTGTATTAATAATAATGAATTTTCTCACTCCCATTTATTCTTAATAAAATCAGGATGTGTATTATGGACGGTAATGTTTATACTATTTACGCTCGTGGTTATCCAAGAGTGCGTGCTGATAAAGACAAGCGGAATCATACCTGGAGCCCATACCAATTTGTTCCTTTTTATATACAAAAAGGACAGGTTCTGAATATTGTTGTCTCTGGAAAAACAGAAGAGAACGTTTTTTCGGTTATAGGAGTACCGAGTGATAGCGAAAATTTTTCTACCTATTCTTTAGTTGAGGGTAATAATACATTCTCTGCTAAAAATGATGGAGTGTTAAGCTTTACTAATCATAATGAAAGTAATGATGTTTTTCTTGAGGTTAAGTCATCCCATCAACGAATCCCTTCATTTGAATTATATAAAAATTCAAATGAAGATTGGAATAATGAAATGGAAAGATACGATAATGCACCCTATGTCATTTTAAGTAATAGGCTGTCAGATATAGTTGTGGCGTATTCAAGCGCTAAAGAATATATTAAAGATGTTTATAATTTGATGAAAAACAATGAACTTGTTATTAATATACAAAATAGTGTAGCAGGTTTGATTGAGAATGGTAGAGCTGACTACAAATTAGATAATAATCGAAATTTGCATCTTGAATCCAATAAATATTATATGTATGCCACAAATGAATATACAGGTTATAACAGAGCTAATGGGGCAATGCCTCAGCTATTAGGTTTTTCAAACGATCGGTTTGGAATATGGCATGAGAATGGACATCAGAGACAACAATTTCCATGGCAGTGGTCAGCAGGCTCGGGACTAACGGAAGTGACAGTTAATATTTTCTCTCTATTTACACAAGAGCAAATTATGGGCAGAGCGACTAACTTTGATGATCATTATTCTAAAATGAAAGCTTTTCTCGCTAAGCCAGTAAAGTCATATGATGATGCAGATTTATTTGTTAAGCTGGGGCCTTTCTGGCAATTAAGGCTGGCGTTTACCGATCAGTTCTACCCCCAGCTTTTTCAACTTTACAGACTTATGAATGATACGCCGTCACAAAATGAGCATCATAAACAAAAACAATTATTTATTCTCACTGTTTCTCATTTAGTTAATATTAATCTTGAACCATTTTTTACCATGTGGGGAATTTATTCTGATTTAAATACGTTGGTACAATTATCTTTTTTACCGACTTTAACCAAGCCTATCTGGGAATATAATAATGATAATTATATTCGATTGCCGATACCAGAACCTAAATATATTCCTGAGTTAATATATTTGAAAAATAGCATTAGCAATGTCGTGATAAAAAGTGATTTTATCTCATTTACAATTGATAAAGATTGGTATAGTCCTTATCATTATGTGTTTATGATTAGAGGGAAGTATTTTGGTGAAGTTAAAAATGGTAAAGTATATTACGCCTCATCAACATTAACCAGTCAAGGCTATAAGATTGAGAGAGTGCTGGATGAAAGTGATGGTGCACCTTTTACCGATGACGATATATTAAGCATAGAAGTTCGTCATCAAGGTGAATATATTGCATACTTTTCTAGTAACAGGATTAACACTCTTTTTGACGATGTTTGTAAAATATACGTTGATGATAGTTTTACGTCATTATCACCAGCAACGAATCAGCGTACTTTAGATGATTTATGGCAAAGATATCATCAGTCTAAAAATGAATATACTACTTTTATAAAAAATAAAATATTATTGGCTCAGCAATTATTACTGCATGAGACAATTAAAAATGATAAGCGAAATGAAACATACTACACGGTTGAGTTTGCTAATGCATCATTCAAGGATTATACCTATTTAGCGCGTTCATCTGGTCAGTTACTTGGAGAGCTAAAAAATGGCCAGCCTGTACTCTCGGATACGATAAATGGAACCGCGTGGAAAATTCCTGCGGATAGATATAAATACGAAGGAATCGATATTATAGCTATTTTTGATGGGGGCGAATTTCTAATCAGAAGAGTTTTCTGGGAAGACTTTGCCCTGAGAAATAAAATAGGATATTTATCGGGTGATGGCGATGGTCGATTTGACGAAAATAATATAAGTCAGAAGGATATAGATAATCTAAGAAACGATATTTTAAATAGTGACTTACCCTACTGGACAAGAATGTCCCTGATAAGTGATTTAGATATTATTCAGCAGCAATATTTAACAAATACAATATCGCATACTTATACATCTGATAAAGATGTCAATATTGTTTTTAATGATAATACAATATTCCGTAATTACAGATATATGCTAATGTACGATGCGGGATATATCTCTGAGGTGTCTTATGGGAATGCTTATTATTCCTATTTACGCAATTATACTTGGGTAAGTAAAGTCACTGAGGAACAGTTAAATTCTTTATATATAACCGCTTATGTAAATGATATCTGGTATACGATCTATAAATTTTCAGATAAAACAGACAGGATTATTTTTGACTGGCCATAAGATTTTTTAGAACTACATTCGGTATCTTATTCAGCCTGAGCTCGATGGGCTATCGGCTCAGGTTATTTAATTTCTTACTCTTAAGACTTCACTGCATCTTCCAGAATACGGATATGTACATCCAGCACGCTGTCTTTTACACGTTCGCTATGTTCTTGCATATGAACAGTTTTCAGATGTGCTTCTAAATGGGCAACAGTTTCCCATTGCTCTACCATAAAAATGGAGTCCGGGGCGGTTGCCTGAAATGCCACGTGAGCGGCATGGTCAACCAGCGGCTGATAGCCGTGGCAGCCTTCTTCTTCTAATACCAGAGGCACTGCTATAGCAAATGAATCAATCACCGCCTGGCGATGGTGGCTGCCAGGGCGGGTACGTATTTCAGCGAGTACGGTTAACATGGTTTACTCCTTTTATTAGCAGATAACCAGTTAAGCAAAAATTTGCCCGAGGTGCTTGCGATATTCTGCTAAATAATGCGGAACGTCGGGTTGCTTCATCACATCGTTAGCAATAAATGTCGGCAAGGCTTCCATACCCAGGAACTGGTTCGCTTTATGGAATGGCAGATAAACACCATCGACGCCTACGCCATGGAAAAATTGTTCGCGGTCGGTAAAGGCTTCCAGAGGTGCATTCCAGGTAAGAGACAGCATATAGGTTTTGCCCTGAATCAGGCCGCCTGAGCCATATTTTTTGCTGTCATCAGAGCGCGTTCTGCCATCGCTGCCATACAGTTTTCCGTGACCAACGGTGAAAACGTCATCGATATATTTTTTAACAGTCCAGGGTGCACCCATCCACCAGCCGGGCATTTGCCAGATAATGGTGTCGGCCCATAAGAATTTTTCCACTTCGGCTGAAGCGTCATACTCACTATCGGCGCGGGTGACCTGAACATCATGGCCAAGCTCGCGTAACGACAGTTCGGCTGCCTCTGTCAGAGTGTCGTTTAGCTGACCGTTAGAGTGGGCAAATTTCTTCCCACCATTGATAATAAGTATTTTGCTCATAATTAGCCTCTGATAATGATATGGACTCACTATAGCCAGAGACGATGAGTAGAAAAATAGTCAAAATGTACAAAGACTTTTGCTTTTAAAGCAATAATCCTTCCTTTTCCAGAATTACCAGTTCAGGCGGACTTCAAAACCACCTTCCTCAGTATTACTGAAACTCGCCCGCATATTGTGCAAGGCTGCAATACGGCGAACAATTGACAGCCCTAAGCCGCTGCCGGTTTTCACCTGACCCGGTGGACGGAAAAAACGTTCTCCGAGAGAGGTTAAATATTCCTGACTGACGCCCGGGCCATTATCAATAAAGGTAAGCATGTTATCCGCTAAGGTTATCGTTACCATGCTGCCAGCAGGGCAGTAGCGAATGGCATTATCGAGAATATTGCGTAGCATGACCTCAAGCAGTAAAGACTGTCCGTGAAGAGTCACCGGGGCATCTTGCATCTCAAGGTGAATATCAATGCCTGCTCGTTGTGCCACATGCCAGACATTCATCACGCTTTGTTGCAGCAGACTCTGAAGTGGTACCGTTTGCATATCATCCAGTCTGGCCGAAGAGTCCAGGCGCGACAGCATTAATAGCTGTTCAACCAGACGTGATACACGGTCGATTCCTAAGTGAAGATTGGCCAGCGCAGCCTCCCGCACGGGGACATCATTTTCTGCCAGTTGAGCAACCTCAGCCTGAACTTTTAGTGCAGCCAGCGGGCTACGCAATTCATGGGCAGCATCAGAAATAAAGCGCCGTTCGTGTACCATTAATTCATGAGTACGGGCAAAAAGCTGATTGAGGGCATTGATCAGCGGGAGGACTTCTTGTGGCAGAGATTTTGTTTCTAAAGGGCGTGAATCATCAGGTGCACGATGGCGGAGCCTTTGAGCCATGTTTCGTAAAGGGCGCAGTTCATAACTGACCAGCCAGATAAGCAGCACTAGCATGAGCGTCAGAACTATCAGCCATGGCATTAGCTGGGAATAGACAATATCCAGGGCTAGATCATCGCGATATTCCCATTCCTGTCCCACCACAATACGATAACGACCATCTGGCGTCGTTAGCCAGACCAGTCGCCATAGTTCATCGTCCAGTTTTCTATCAACGAATCCATCTCTTTGCCAGCTATAACTGAGATCTTTACCATTGTCTCCGTCGTTTAATACCTGGCGTCCATCAACGTTAAAAATAGCAAAGGCAAGGGTGTCGTCATCCATTTTTCCACGGTGTTTTTTCAGTAAACTTTTACTGCGGGGAAGCTGGGTATTTTCATGTGGGATGATGTCAAAATTCAGTATGCTTAATCGTTTGGCGAATAATAATTGTTGAGTATCGAACAGTTTGTTTAATGACTTGCGTGACTCATGCCAGGCGAAAGTACCGGCGCAGACGGCAGCAATTATCGTCAGAATAATAAAAGCCACACTGAGGCGGGCACGGAGGCTTTTTGCCAGGATATTTAGCATGGCTCACCCAGGGTATAACCAATACCGTGGACGGTACGAATAAAATCACTTCCCAGTTTTTTACGCAGATGGTGAATATGAACCTCTAAGGCGTTACGCGATACCTCTTCATCCCAGTTATAGAGTTTTTCTTCAATTAATGTTCGTGGCAGGACGCGATCTGCGTTACGCATGAGCAGTTCCAGCAATGCAAACTCTTTGGGTTTAAGCGCCACGGGTTCTGCGTTTAGCATCACGGTATGGTTAGCGGGATAGAGAATAACGTTACCATGTGTCAGTTCTGGCTGGGCGTGACCGTGGGTTCGGCGAATCAGAACTTGCAGGCGTGCCGATACTTCGGCCAGAGCAAAAGGTTTACACAAATAGTCATCGGCACCAGAGTTTAGCCCGGTGACACGTTCATCAAGAGAATCCCGGGCAGTTAAGATCAAAACAGGTTCACTGCGCCCTGCTTTTCGCCACTGTCCAAGGATATCCAGCCCGTCGATACCGGGCAAGGTTAAATCCAGTATGACCGCATCATAGGGGGCCTGAGCGAGGGCATTTTTACCGACGATGCCGTCATTGAACCAGTCAACGGTATAGCCCAGCTTAACTAAACCTACTTTGATCCCATCGCCAATCAACGGGTCATCTTCAATTACCAGTATTCGCATCTCTTTTCCCTTATATGCTCCAGGGTAAAGTAAATACTGGAAATGTCGTGGTGTACAGGCGTTCTTTGCTTCAGGAAACATAAAATAAGTTCTTAAGATTTCGTTAAGCTTTATGGTGTTTACTAGACTTAGTAATCCATATTGAGGAGATAAAAAGAATGAAAAGAACAGCAGCATTGTTAGCTATTATGGCATTAACTACAGGCCCGGTATTCGCAGCGCAAACCGGCGGTTTTGTTGACCCGAATGCGAAAACTACGGTGAGTGAGACGGCACCGGCCGCCGGCGGTTTTAACGGACCTTCGGGTAATAAAGCAACCGTTAAAGAAGCGAAAGAATTTTCTGATGATACCTGGGTGACGCTGACTGGGAAAATTGAAAAACGTATTGGCGGGAATGATTATATTTTTCGTGACGGTACCGACAGTGTCAATGTTGAAATAAGCGATAAACGCTGGAATGGCCAGACAATCACGCCGCAAGATACCGTTGAAATTCAGGGTAAAGTGGATAAAGACTGGAATTCCGTTGAAATTGAAGTGAAGAAAATAACCAAGCAATAATGGGTTAGCTATAGCCTTGATAATTTGCATGGTGAGTGCTGAATTGCCATAAAACCCCGTCCTTTTGCACTGCCCCCTATAGTTAGTAACTTAACTGACGGGGGCAGGCTGCAGTCAACTGTATGACTCTACCGTTCAGATAAGGTACTATCGCCTCCAATTACGTCGACTGTAACGCAGTTGACTCGTCAGTTTGAGGATGAATGAGTAATGAGCGATTTAACTCATGATGGTGCTGAGCGCCTTGCGCTGCACGAATTTACGGAAAATGCGTATCTCAAATATTCCATGTACGTCATCATGGATCGTGCCTTGCCGTTTATCGGTGATGGCCTTAAACCGGTCCAGCGTCGTATTGTGTACGCAATGTCAGAGCTGGGCTTAAACGCCAGCGCAAAATTCAAGAAATCAGCGCGTACGGTAGGTGATGTGCTGGGTAAATACCATCCACATGGCGATAGCGCATGTTATGAAGCGATGGTTCTTATGGCCCAGCCGTTTTCATATCGCTATCCGCTGGTTGATGGCCAGGGTAACTGGGGTGCTCAGGATGATCCTAAATCCTTTGCAGCTATGCGTTATACCGAATCACGCCTGTCAAAATATGCAGAATTACTGTTGGGTGAGTTAGGGCAGGGGACGGTTGACTACGCGCCAAACTTTGATGGCACGATGCAAGAGCCTAAGATGCTCCCAGCGCGGTTACCCAATATCCTGCTTAACGGAACCACGGGTATTGCCGTCGGTATGGCGACCGATATTCCACCGCATAACTTGCGTGAAGTTGCCAGTGCGGTCATAACCCTGATTGATAAGCCAGAAACTACTCTTGATGAGGTTCTGGATATCGTGCAGGGGCCGGATTACCCGACCGAAGCAGAAATTATTACGCCACGCACTGAAATCCGTAAAATTTATCAGAATGGTCGCGGTTCTGTTCGTATGCGTGCGGTCTGGAAGAAAGAAGAGGGTGATGTGGTTATCACCGCCCTGCCACATCAGGTTTCTGGCGCTCGCGTACTAGAACAAATCGCTAACCAAATGCGTGCCAAAAAATTGCCGATGGTGGAAGATTTACGCGATGAGTCCGATCACGAGAATCCTACCCGTCTGGTGATTGTGCCGCGCTCTAATCGCGTGGATATGACTCAGGTCATGAACCACCTGTTTGCGACCACGGATTTGGAAAAAAGCTATCGTATTAATTTGAATATGATAGGTCTTGATAGCCGCCCGGCAGTGAAAAACTTGCTGGAAATCCTCAATGAGTGGCTGGTTTATCGCCGTCAGACGGTGCGTCGTCGTCTTAATTTCCGTCTGGAGAAAGTGCTTAAGCGCCTTCATATTCTCGAAGGTTTACTGGTAGCGTTTCTCAATATCGATGAAGTGATAGAGATAATCCGTACTGAGGATGAGCCAAAACCCGCTTTGATGTCACGCTTTGAAATCAGCGAAACCCAGGCTGAAGCCATTCTTGAGTTAAAGTTACGCCATCTGGCTAAGCTTGAAGAAGTGAAGATCCGCGGTGAACAGGACGAACTGGCGCAAGAGCGCGATCGACTACAAGGTCTTCTCGCTTCAGAGCGTAAAATGAATACGCTGTTGAAAAAAGAGTTACAGGCTGACGCCGAAGCTTATGGCGATGCTCGCCGCTCACCGCTGCAAGAGCGTGAAGAGGCGAAAGCCATGAATGAGCACGATATGCAGCCTTCTGAGCCAGTCACCGTCATTCTGTCGCAGATGGGATGGGTGCGTAGTGCCAAGGGCCATGATATTGATGCAGAAGGGCTCAGCTACAAAGCCGGAGATACTTATCTGGCAGCGGCGAAAGGAAAGAGCAATCAGCCAGTTGTGTTTATTGACTCAACGGGACGCAGCTATGCTCTGGATCCTACCACCTTACCTTCTGCGCGTAGCCAGGGAGAACCGTTAACCGGTAAACTGACGCCTCCACCTGGAGCGGTGGTTGAACATGTGCTGATGGCCGCAGAGGACAGAAAACTGTTGATGGCTTCTGATGCTGGCTACGGTTTTGTCTGCACCTTTAATGACTTGATCTCACGTAATCGCGCCGGAAAAGCGCTTATTTCACTGCCTGAGAATGCTCGAGTTCTGCCGCCGATTGAAATTAATAGCGCTGATGATATGTTACTTGCCATTACTGCTGCGGGAAGAATGCTGATGTTCCCGGTGAGTGATTTGCCTGAACTTTCAAAAGGGAAAGGAAATAAAATTATTTCTATTCCTTCTGCGGAAGCGGCAAAAGGCGAGGATAAACTGGCGCATCTCTATATTCTGCCAAAACAAAGCACGCTGACCTTACATGTTGGTAAACGAAAAATAAAACTGCGCCCGGAAGAACTCCAGAAGGTACAGGGTGAACGAGGTCGCCGCGGAACCTTAATGCGCGGTTTACAGCGTATTGATAGTGTCGATATAGACTCACCTGTATCTGCGGGCTCCGCAGACAGCGAAGAATAATCGTGACGGCGGCTTATGCTGCCACCACGATAGATATCCACGCTAAAGCCGGCAGTGATTGTCGGCTCAGGCTTAAGAGGTCGTTATGTTAGCTATTGTTCGTTTTATTATCGCGATTATTTATTGCATTCTGGTCTGTATTTTAGGATCGATTTATTGCCTGTTTAGCCCGCGAAATCCACGTCATGTGGCCACTTTCGGTCACCTTTTTGCCCGTCTGGCACCGGTTTTTGGCCTGAAGGTTGAGTATCGACTACCTGCAGGTGCAGAATCACATCCACCGGCTATCTATATTGGTAACCATCAAAATAATTACGATATGATCACCGCTTCGGGCATGGTTCAGCCGCCAACCGTGACTGTAGGAAAGAAAAGTCTGTTATGGGTTCCTTTTTTTGGCCCGCTGTA
This sequence comes from Klebsiella sp. BIGb0407, assembly GCF_024807845.1. Classification (GTDB taxonomy): domain Bacteria; phylum Pseudomonadota; class Gammaproteobacteria; order Enterobacterales; family Enterobacteriaceae; genus JGM124. The sequence goes on along the minus strand of NZ_JANUEQ010000002.1, from coordinate 459,331 downwards.
CTGGATAACCGGAAACCTGCTTATCGACCGTGAGAATCGTGCCAAGGCTGTAGGTACTTTGACCCAGGTGGTGGAGCAAATACATAAGCGCAAGATTTCTATCTGGATGTTTCCTGAAGGAACAAGAAGTAGAGGTCGTGGTTTGCTGCCATTTAAAACGGGTGCATTTCATGCGGCGCTTGCTGCAGGTGTACCCGTTATTCCGGTATGTGTGTCTTCCACCCACAATAAAGTGAAGTTGAATCGCTGGAATAATGGCCTGGTGATTGTTGAAATGCTGCCGCCTGTTGATATTAGCGGTTATGATAAAAACGAAGCCCGTAAACTGGCCACCTATTGCCGTGATTTAATGAGAACGAAAATTGAGGAACTGGATAAAGAAGTTGCGGAACGGGAAGCACAGAATAAAGTGACGAAACATCAGGCTAATTAAAGCCGATACCCAATATTATTCGAGTTGTCGCGAAGTTAACGCATAAGCTTGAAATATGACGGGTATATGCCCGATTACGCTATTCAGTATTACATGGAGCAATTATGTCATTCAGTCGCCGTCAGTTTATTCAGGCATCCGGACTGGCCATTTGTGCCAGTGCATTGCCAGCGAGGGCTAACGCGGCAGGACAGCAACAGGCCTTACCTATTCCGCCCTTGCTTGAATCGCGGCGTGGTCAGCCGCTGTTTCTGACGTTACAGCGTGCTCACTGGTCATTTAATGGTGGTCCTAAAGTCCCTATTTGGGGCATTAATGGTCATTATCTTGGACCGACCATCCGTGTCTGGAGTGGCGACGACGTTAAAATGATTTACAGCAACCGTCTGACGGAAAGTGTCTCGATGACGGTAGCTGGGCTTCAGGTTCCTGGAGCATTAATTGGCGGTATTGCTCGTATGATCCCCCCTGGAGCTGACTGGGCACCTATCTTACCCGTTCGCCAACCTGCGGCGACGCTCTGGTATTATGCTAATACACCCAACCGCACGGCTCAGCATGTCTATAACGGACTGGCAGGGATGTGGCTGGTTGAAGATGACATAAGTAAATCGCTCCCCATTCCTAATCACTATGGCGTCGATGATTTCCCTGTCATTATCCAGGACAAACGCCTGAATAATTTTGGTGCACCAGAGTACAAAGAGCCCAGCAGCGGTGGATTACTCGGTGACATCTTACTGGTCAACGGTGCGCAAAGCCCTTATGTTGATGTTTCGCGCGGCTGGGTACGTCTGCGTTTGCTGAATGCGTCTAATGCCCGTCGTTATCTGTTACAGATGAGCGATGGGCGAAAAATGCATGTTATCGCTGGCGATCAGGGTTTCTTACCGGCACCAGTTTCAGTTCAGCAGCTATCTCTGGCGCCTGGGGAACGACGTGAAATTTTGGTAGATATGTCCACCGGTAAAGAAGTCTCTATTACCTGTGGCGAAGCTGCGGGGATTATGGATCGTATTCGTGGTCTCTTTGAGCCCTCATCTATTTTGCAATCCACGCTGGTGCTCACATTACGCCCGACCGGGTTATTGCCGTTAGTCACGGACCCTTTGCCAGCTCGTCTGCTCTCAGAAGAAGTGATAGCAGGCAGTCCGGTGAGAAGTCGTGAAATTACTCTTGGCGATGATCCTGGCATTAATGGTCAGCTCTGGGATATCAGCCGGACGGATATTCACGCGCAACAAGGTACCTGGGAAAGATGGACGGTACGGGCAGATATGCCGCAGCCATTCCATATTGAAGGGGTGCGTTTCCTGGTGCGTAATGTCAATGGCGCGATGCCATTTGGTGAAGATCGTGGCTGGAAAGATACCGTTTGGATAGACGGCCAGGTTGAGTTACTGGTCTATTTCAACCAGCCATCCTGGACCAATTTCCCCTTCCTTTACTCCAGTCAGACTCTGGAAATGGGCGATCGTGGCTCTAAAGGTCAGTTAGTCGTTCAACCCGCGCCTTAAATATTCACCCTTTCCTATTCGGGAAAGGGAAAAGACCACTTCAAATAAAAGCCTTTAGCTTATTGTGGCTAAAGGCGTATAATCCGCCCCCCTTGTTCACTTAATAATCGCTATTACGGAATACTATGTCTGTCAAAAGTTTGATCCAGCCTGATCGGGAACTGTTTGCATGGCCGCAATACTGGGCTGCCTGCTTCGGCCCGGCTCCTTTTTTACCTATGTCTCGTCAGGAGATGGATGAGCTTGGCTGGGATAGCTGCGACATAATTCTGGTTACCGGCGATGCTTATGTCGATCATCCCAGCTTTGGCATGGCGATTTGTGGGCGAATGCTTGAAGCACAGGGTTTTCGCGTGGGGATCATTGCCCAGCCAGACTGGACCTCAAAGCAGGACTTTATGCGCCTGGGTAAACCTAATCTGTTTTTTGGGGTGACTGCGGGCAATATGGACTCGATGATCAACCGCTACACCGCGGATCGTAAATTGCGCCATGATGATGCCTATACGCCAGATAACGTTGCCGGCAAGCGTCCGGACAGAGCCTCGATGGTCTATACTCAGCGCTGTAAAGAGGCCTGGCGTGATGTCCCCGTCATTTTGGGCGGGATTGAAGCCAGTTTGCGGCGTACCGCGCACTATGACTACTGGTCTGATACCGTACGTCGTTCGATTCTGGTTGATGCCAAGGCCGATATGCTGATTTTTGGCAATGGCGAACGCCCGCTAGTGGAAGTGGCGCACCGTCTGGCTGGCGGTGAAGCAATTACCGATATTGATGATGTGCGTAATACCGCGATGATGCGTAAACAGGCTCTACCGGGGTGGAGTGGGGTGGACTCAACCCGACTGGACTCGCCGGGGCGCATTGACCCTATTCCGCATCCTTATGGAGAAGATCTCCCTTGCGCTGAAGGGACTAAATTTGACGCCTCAGAGCAGCAGATGAAAGTTCAGCAGGTGGTCGTTCAGCCACCCAAGCCTAAGCCATGGGAGAAAACCTATGTGTTGCTGCCCTCGTTTGAGAAAGTCAAAAACGACAAGGTGCTGTACGCTCACGCCTCGAGAATTTTACATCATGAAACCAACCCCGGCTGTGCACGCGCTTTGATGCAGAAACACGGTGACCGCTATATTTGGATTAACCCTCCTGCGATCCCTCTGTCGACCGAAGAGATGGACAGTGTTTTTGCGCTGCCTTATCAGCGTGTACCGCATCCTTCCTACGGCAAAGCACGTATTCCTGCCTATGAGATGATCCGTTTCTCGGTCAATATCATGCGCGGTTGTTTCGGCGGCTGTTCATTCTGTTCTATCACTGAACATGAAGGACGTATTATTCAGAGCCGTTCTGAAGAGTCGATCATTCAAGAAATTGAAGCGATGCGCGATACTGTTCCTGGTTTTACCGGCGTCGTGTCAGATTTAGGCGGACCGACGGCCAATATGTATATGCTACGCTGTAAATCTCCGCGCGCTGAACAGACCTGCCGCCGCCTTTCCTGCGTCTATCCGGAAATTTGTCAGCATATGGATACCAATCATCAGCCGACGATCGACCTTTATCGCCGGGCACGTTCTCTGAGCGGGATTAAAAAGATCCTTATCGCTTCCGGAGTGCGTTATGACCTCGCTGTGGCTGACTCTCGTTATATCAAGGAACTGGCGACTCATCATGTCGGCGGTTATCTGAAGATTGCGCCAGAGCATACCGAGCAAGGGCCGCTGGCGATGATGATGAAGCCAGGTATGGGGAGCTATCAGCGTTTTAAAGAGCTGTTTGATACCTATTCTAAGCAGGCAGGGAAAGAGCAGTATCTGATCCCTTACTTTATCTCAGCTCATCCCGGAACCCGGGATGAAGATATGGTTAACCTGGCGCTCTGGCTGAAACAGCATCGTTTCCGTCTCGATCAGGTGCAGAATTTCTATCCTTCGCCGCTCGCGAACTCGACCACCATGTATTACACCGGTAAGAACCCGCTCACTAAGGTGAGTTATAAAAGTGAGGATATCGTGGTACCTCGCGGGGATCGTCAGCGCCGGCTGCATAAAGCGTTATTACGCTATCACGATCCTGCCAACTGGCCGTTGATCCGTGAAGCATTGGAAGCTATGGGCAAAAAACACCTGATTGGCGGACGCCGTGAATGTCTGGTTCCCGCCCCCACGCTGGAAGAAATCCGCGCGGCGCGCAGAAATAATCGTTCAATGCGCCCGGCACTGACGCGACATACTCCGCAGGCACATCAGCGTGGAGCAAGCACTGGCGTTAAAGGTAAATCAACTCAGAAGTAACCCGCAGACTGCCACTAAAGAGAAGCTATCAGGATTGGATAGCTTCTCTTTATGCTCTGACTATTTTCTTGCCAGACGTTCACACTGCTGCTTCATGCCATTAAAAATACATTCAGCCAGTTCTTGCGGGAACTCAGTCGGAAGCATTGAGCCAGCACGTTCAATGACGTGAGGTGTTTCGGATATGACTTCATCAATAATTAACTCAATCTGTCGTTTATTCAGTCCGGTCAGCTCTCCATGTTTAATCCAGTGCCGTCTTTGTATTCTGCTAAGAAGGTAGTAATTACTGCTGCCGCGGACAGCCATCGCCAGTTTGCCTTTCTGCCAGGATATCTGATTGTATCCGTTGCCGATGAGCGGCCATGCCGATAAAACATCATAAAGAGGGGTAAGATGATAATGACCTTGAGGTCCTATCGAGATACTGAAATTTTTGGCATGACCATCTGTGGCTGCCAGTAACCAGAAAATAATCTGTGCTTTGAAAAACCGTCGTCTGTCATCTTCGGCGTTGTCTGAATGACTCAGAATTTGCATGATATCAGAGATCCCTGGCCCACCATCGGCCTGGTATTTTCGTAATGGAGAAACCCCCATAGCCTGACACATATCCTCCTGAGGTAATCGAATGATCCATTGCCGGTTTGTAGACCATTTTCTATCAAAACGTTCAACCACCAGTGCCTTCTGATCTTCAAATTGGGCTATCTGCGTTCTTGCTACAGGAATGTTGTAGTGCTCAAGAAGTACTGAACAGAGCCATTCGTTTTCAACGGACGTGCTCATGTCCGCTTTCATATTTCCGACTAGCCCCAGCGGTAACTTGAAGATATGTGTCGTCGGCGTATGACCTTCAGGTAAGCACCACTGCTCATCGCACCATAATAAAGCTGTTTTTTCCTGTGCGCCTGCAATCGATAAACGTAAGTCATCATTATCATCCTGCCTGCCGGGTAACAATGCCTCAGTTGTGTTTCGCAATGTTGTCGCAATTTCTGATTCAGAAAGCGGGCGATATTTTACGGAATATAAATCTGTGGGCTCTTCGTCAGTATTCAGTAGCTGTATAGCACCTACGCAGTCTTTTCCCAGTTCAGTTAGTAGATCAAAAGGATCCAAGCTTTCGGCCTGGTAACGCATTGCCAGACGCCGACGGATCCCTTCACTGTCCGGTAATAAATTATCAAAATAGTCACGTACAACATTTCCGCGCCAGGTCTGGTCCCCAGGGGTGAAAGGCAAAGACAGCGATAAAGGTCTCCCTTGCTCATCAGAGCTCCATTGCGGAAGATATCGCAATGAATCTTCTCCTTTACTCTTTTCCCAGAATCCAACCAGGATGCCGTTCATCCAGATTGCTAAACGCTGTTGTTTTCGACTCATATCGTCACCATTTCTCACGTCTGGCAGGCGAGCTTGCTAGCTTATCATTTGCTTCAGTCGGCTCCATTGCTGATGAGAATGATGCCGAGGAGAGATTGATTTCTACTCCAAGCACGGTAAACACTCTAAACAGACGTTCAATGCTGGCACTGGAAGGGTTAGCCTCGAGGCGAGCATAAGTTTGCTGGGTTACGCCTAGCCTTTCAGAAACGTCTTTTTGTGTCAGTCCATTTGCTTTGCGAAAGCCAATGAGTAAGGGACGCAACTGACCGAGCGTTTTTACCGGATAAAGAGATTTCATAATGATCCTAACTGTTATAATTGGCTACAACACACCCTGTGAGCTGTATTTTCAAAATACACCCGATAGGTTGTAAAATCAACAATACAGCTTATAAGCTGTTAATTGTATTTAACAGAATCAATGGCGGACGTAGTGAATGTAGGGTTCCTGAGCTGGAACAGAAAGAAATCTACACTGCATACAGAGATAACGAGCGGGTTTCCCCTAAGAGGAAGCTACCAGAGCTTAATGATTTTCCCTTCGCGATTAACCGATTTCATCCATTCTCTCTTCTCTGTTTACGCGGATCTTTGACATTGCTGAAAAGAAAAAATAATGTATATTATTTCCCCGCTCGTGTTGCGTTTTTGTTAAATCTCGACATGTAAAAGACACTATTTTTTGCAGTATGTTTTGGAGTATTTTTTGAAAAGAGCCAAGCTTCATCCCAGATTTATGAAATTTGTTATGCCGGGAATAACCTCATTTTTTATGAGCGGTGTGATTTCAATGATCAATTTATTAATGAATATTGGGTTTACCACGAGTGTTTTTAAATTATGGCCTGGTTCCTGGTTAATATCATGGATGGTCGCATTCCCGGTGATTGTTTTTGTTTTGCCGTTATCACGAAAAATTGCTTTATTTTTTGTCAGGGAACACTGATTTTATGAGGGTGTATATTAATTAATATTCTAATAACTGACATATCTCTCAATAAAAAAAGAGGGAGATTCATCCCTCTTTTTATCTGATACTCAATCCTGAATTAACAGACTGTTAGCTTACACTCTTTCATAGGTATCAGGGTTAGGTCCCAGGCGTTTTCCGATATCCAGACCCGCGATTTCATTCAGTTCGTCTCTGTCGAGGCGGAAGTCAAATACGGCAAAGTTTTCTGCAATACGTGACGGAGTGACGGATTTAGGGATCACTACCAGACCACTATCCAGGTGCCAGCGAATAACAATCTGTGCCGGGGTCTTGCCATATTTATCCGCTAAATTACGAATAATTTTTTGGTCAAATACGCCTTCGCCACCCTGAGCCAGTGGGCTCCAGGACTCTGTCTGAATTTTATGGGTATTATTCCAGGCATGTAACGGGCGCTGTTGTAACAGAGGATGAAGCTCAATCTGATTGATAACAGGAATGACGCCTGTTTCATCCAGCAGACGCTGGAGATGGCTTTCATGGAAGTTACAGACCCCAATACTTTTGATTAGTCCCTGTTTTTGCAGCTCGATTAGCCCTTTCCAGGCATGAACATAGTTATCGGCTTTAGGGACTGGCCAGTGGATCAGGTACAGATCCAGATAATCCAACTGGAGTTTCTTCAGGCTTTCTTCTAGCGCTTTTTCCGGATGCAGGTGCGAGTCATTCCACAGCTTAGTGGTAATAAACAGATCTTCACGCGGTACGTCAGTTTGCACTAAAGCATGGCCGACGCCTTCTTCATTCTGGTAAATGGCAGCGGTATCGATAGAGCGATAGCCGACGTCCAGTGCTGTTTCAATTGCGCTCTGAGCCTGCTCATTAGTGGCTTGCCAGACACCCAGTCCCAGCTGTGGTATCTGGTTTCCATCATTCAGGGTAATTAAGGCCTGTTGAGTCATAATATCTCCTTTAAAGCGTAGGGTTCAGAAAGAGGCCGGCGGTTAGCGCGGCAAAAGAGAGTACTACGTCCTGGTGAGGACATCCTGATTACAGCTTGCAAGCAGGAGAGACTGCGAAAAAAGAACTTAACACGCTGTATATCAGACAGACGACAGCGTATTAAGTTTAGTCAAATCAGCATTAACAGGGTAAAAGAAACCGAACTTTACCGTGCAGCTTCATAGATGCGACGGCTGACATCCAGGGTAATGTCCTGATGTTCGCCCAGTTTAGTCAGACCTTTTTCCTCAAGTTTAGCCAGTAAACCTGGGATTGAGCTGCCATCCAGACCATAAGCAGAGAAGCGCGTTCCGGTTCCCATTTGCTCAAAGAAGTTACGCGTTGCGTTAATCGCAGCGTCAATACGTTCTTCTTCGCTGCCTTCAGTGATATTCCATACTCGCTCACCATACTGCAGCAGTTTGGCGTGTTTCTCATTACGCTTTTCATTCAGCAAAGCAGGTAACACGATAGCCAGAGTCTGAGCATGATCAAGGCCATGCATTGCGGTTAACTCATGACCCAGCATATGGGTTGCCCAGTCCTGAGGCACACCGGCACCAATCAGGCCATTGAGCGCCATAGTTGCTGCCCACATCACGTTAGCACGAACATCATAGTTTTCTGGCTCAGCTAACGCTTTAGGGCCTTCCTCAACTAAAGTTAGCAGCAAACCTTCAGCAAAGCGGTCCTGCACTTTTGCATTAACCGGGTAGGTTAAATACTGTTCTATGGTATGAACAAATGCATCAACCACACCGTTCGCCACCTGTACAACAGGCAGAGTATAGGTATATACCGGGTCGAGGATGGCAAATACGGGCTGTACGAAATCAGACATAAATGCCTGTTTATCACCTGTCGCACGACGGGATACGACTGCGCCAGAGTTAGACTCTGAGCCAGTTGCCGGAAGTGTCAGTACAGAACCCATAGGAATAGCGCTGGTTACATCATTTCCGCGAGTCAGTAAGATATTCCACGGATCTTTATCTTCAGGATAATGAGCGGCTGCGGCAATAAATTTGGTGCCATCCAGCACTGAACCACCACCAACAGCGAGTAAGAAAGTGACTTTTTCAGCGCGAACGAGCTCAACCGCTTTCATTAATGTTTCATAAGCCGGGTTAGGTTCGATACCGCCAAATTCCAGGACATCAAGACCTTCCAGTGCCTGATAAACTTGATCCAGAACACCGGTTTTTTTGACGCTACCGCCGCCATAAGTAATCAGCACACGGGCTTGTGCGGGGATCTGTGCACGCAACTCAGCAATTGCCCCTTTACCAAACAGAATACGGGTAGGGGTATGAAGGTTGAAGTTATTCATAATAGTTTTCCTGTTCTTCAAATGGACAATACGACACATTGCAATGGCAGTTATTTTGGTAGCTACCCGGCAATCTCTCAATGCTTATTCCTGCTTTTGTCTTGCCTATTTCTCTCGAGCTATGGAGAAATAAGGATATCGAGCGCACAATGCTAAAGATGAAAGTGAGAAGAGGAATTATTGCCAATGAATCGCCAGACTGTCTGTCAGCAGCTTACGAATAAGATTAAGTTACTGACTTCAAATGAAAATAATAAAATATCTATTCCGGGTATTCATCTTTTATACGGCACTACACCTCGAGAGCGGTCTCCTGTGATGTATGAGCCGGGTATAATATTTCTCTTTTCAGGTCATAAAACGGGATATCTTAATGGTCGGGTATTTCACTATGATGCCAATGAGTATCTACTCCTGACCGTCCCGTTACCTTTTGAATGCGAAACCAGGGCGACACCTGAAGAACCCCTGGCAGGGATGCGCATTAACATCGACTTGCTCCAGCTTCAGAACCTGGTGATGGATATTGGCGAAGATGACAGTTTTTGCCCGCAGGCATCGGCAGACGGCATTAACTCGGTCGAACTTTCAGAAGATATCCTTTGTGCAGCCGAGCGTTTACTGGATGTGCTTGAGCACCCGCTGGACGCTAAAATTCTGGGTAAACAAATCATTCGTGAGCTCCTGTACCAAGTATTAAGAGGGCCACGGGGTGGGGCATTATTAGCCCTGGTCACCCGACAGACGCATTTTAGTCAGATAAGCCGGGTTATCAGGCGTATAGAAACGCGATACACGGAAAACCTTACCGTGGATCAACTGGCCGCCGACGCTAATATGAGTGTCTCAGCCTTTCATCACAATTTTAAGTCAGTCACCAGTACTTCGCCACTTCAGTACCTGAAAAGCTATCGCCTGCATAAAGCACGCTTATTAATGCTACATGATGGTATGAAGGCGAGTACTGCTGCGATTCATGTCGGCTATGAAAGTGCGTCACAGTTTAGTCGTGAATTTAAACGCTATTTTGGCGTGACGCCGGGTGAGGAGTCGGCTCGTATCAGAGCCTGATAATCGTGCGGCATAGTCTGGTGTAGCTTTACACCAGACTATTGAACATGATGAGTCACTTACTGGTGGAGAACTTTTTTCTTACCACCATGATGATGGTGCCAGTTAAACCGATCGCCAGCAATGCCATCGGGAGAATAACCAGAAAGGTCATTACCTGGTCTTCATGGCGTTTAACGAAGGGGATCATACTTAATATATAGCCGAAACTGGTTATCAGTAATACCCAAAGGAAGCCACTCAACCAGTTAAAAAATTGAAAACGACGGTTACTTAAACCTGAAAGACCGGCAATGGTCGGCAGCAATGTCCGTACAAAAGCAATAAACCGCCCGGCTAATAAGGCGACCAGACCATGACGGTTAAACATATGATTGGCTTTGTCATGATAGTGTTCAGGAAGCTGATGTAACCAGCCTTTCACCACCCGTGTGTTGCCCAACCAGCGTCCTTGAAGGTAGCTTAACCAGTAGCCAAGGCTTGCGGCAATCGTCAGAAGAACTAATGTCGGAACAAATCCCATTACCCCCTTGGCTATGAGTGCACCGGCAAGAACGAGTAAGCTATCGCCGGGTAAAAAGGCTGCCGGAAGTAAACCATTTTCAAGAAACAAGGTAACGAACATCACGAAATAAACAATGTTAATAACGTGAGGGTCGGATAACGCAGCGAAATCATTATTCCACAGCGCCTGAGCAATCTCGTGTATCACAGCCATGACGGATCCTGTTGAACCACTAATTCGTGAGATGCCGGATGGTGTACCCATCACTTCGACTTATCTCTGTAGATCTTATTGTAACTAAAAATACGCGTAACATCTCAAATGGTGATTCAACAATATGTATCTGAGGTCAAAAAACTCACGATTTTAGGCTTTTTTAAGTAATCCTTTGGAAACCAGACTCCAGATCGGCGATTAAATCATCAACATTTTCCAGACCGATATGAATACGTACCAGCGTACCGGTAAAATCGACGCCACTGACCGGGCGAATGGCTGCCAGCTCTTCTGGCTGGCTGGCAAGGATCAGTGACTCAAAGCCACCCCAGGAATAAGCCATACTGAAGTAGTTAAAATTATCGAGGTAGTCAGCATACTCGGTACTATTAAGACGTTTTTTGAGTATGAAAGAAAATAGCCCGCTGGAACCGGTAAAGTCACGCTGCCAGAAGGCATGTCCTTTACTGTCAGGAATAGCCGGGTGGTTTACTCGTTCAACCTGCGGATGCTGAGCAAGCCACTGAGCTACCTTCAGGCTACTTTCCTCGTGCTGGCGTAAACGTACTCCCAGGGTACGTAAACCACGGCTGGTCACATAGGCCGTATCAGCATCAACCATTTGACCCATTAAATAGGCATTCTCACGCAGCGTATCCCAGCAGCGTGCATTGGAGACAGCTGTACCTATCATTGCATCTGAGTGACCGACCAAATATTTAGTACCAGCCTGAATAGAAATATCGATATCAAAATCCAGCGCTTTAAACAGCACGCCAGCCGCCCAGGAGTTATCAATCATGATAATAACGTCGGGTGCAACGCTTCGTACTGCTTTAACGATGGCAGGGATATCGCAGAACTCCATAGTAATTGAACCGGGAGATTCAAGAAAAACTATCCTGGTATTGGGCTTAATCAGATTTGCTATACCAGCACCTGTCATCGGGTCGAACCAGGTGGTGGTGACGCCAAGTTTAGCCAGAATACCGCGGCTAAAATCCTGGGTCGGTTCATAAGCGCTTTCCGTGACCAGAATATCGTCGCCTTGTTCAACAAATGCCAGAATAGTATTCGCGACAGCAGCAGCCCCGCAGGGAAACAGTGCACAACCGACACCACCTTCCAGTTCACACATGGCTTCCTGAAGAGAAAAATGCGTCAGCGTACCCCGGCGACCATAAAACAACTCACCTTTAGCCCGGTTTTTAGTGGCCTGTTTCTTATCAGCAACGCTATCAAAAACTAAAGATGACGCTCGCTGGATAACGCTGTTAACCGAACCATGAGTGAATTTTTTTCTGCGTCCGGCGTGAACCAGCGTTGTTTCGATATGCTTTTCTGTCATCTTTACTCGTCCTGTTTAACCATCTGGATGTCCAGACATAACGTATCATGATTATTATCGGTTTCATCATGGCGTTTTTTCAGTTTGCTAAAATAATGTCACTTGCTGACGTATCTCCCCGTGATACTTCAATTTATCGAATTAGTAGGGGTATAACCCATTAAGGTATAATCCTATTAAAAGTAAGGTTAATAACTGTTAGTATGCAAATAGTAATGAGAACTACTATCAATTCGGTGTTTTTTTGCTATTATTATCGTCAGTATTTGTATCTATTTTTGCTGGAGCGTAAGACGTGGTGACAAATGATTTGATGCAAACGGATCTGTCCGTTTGGGGTATGTACAGCCATGCCGACATCGTCGTTAAGCTAGTGATGATTGGCCTTGTTCTGGCCTCTGTGGTGACCTGGTCTATTTTCTTTAGAAAAGTAACGATGCTGATTGCTTATAATCGGCGATTAAAGCGTGAACAACAGCAACTGGCTGAAGCGCGCACTCTAAATGACGCTAGCGCCATTTCAAAAGCATTCGGTGCAGGCAGCATCACTGTAGGATTGATTCACGAAGCGCAAAACGAGCGTGAGTTGTCTGAAGGTAGTGAAGATAACGAAGGAATTAAAGAACGTACTGGTTTCCGCCTTGAGCGCCGAGTGGCAAGCGTAGGGCGCTATCTGGGACGTGGTAACGGTTTCCTGGCAACTATTGGTGCTATCTCTCCCTTTGTCGGTCTGTTTGGTACCGTCTGGGGCATCATGAATAGCTTTATCGGTATTGCACAGTCGCAGACCACTAACCTTGCAGTCGTTGCTCCCGGCATCGCCGAAGCACTGCTGGCAACCGGTATTGGTCTGGTCGCTGCGATCCCAGCTGTTGTTATCTACAACGTCTTCTCACGAATGATTGGTAACTATAAAGCAGGTCTGGGTGATGTTGCTGCTCAAGTTCTTCTGCTCCAGAGCCGTGATCTTGACCTGGAAGCCAGCGCAGAGGTTCGTTCAGTAAGAACCGCTAAACAATTACGAGCAGGTTGATACGTTATGGCCATGCGCATGAATGAAAACCTCGATGACAACGAGGAAATGCATGAGATTAACGTCACACCCTTTATCGATGTCATGCTGGTGTTACTGATAATCTTTATGGTGGCCGCTCCGCTGGCAACGGTTGATGTTAAAGTGAACCTTCCGGCATCGACCAGTGAGCCACAGCCGCGTCCTGAGAAGCCGCTCTACCTGTCGGTAAAAGCAGATCGTGAGATGTTTATAGGTAACGATCAGGTGACAAAAGAGACCTTGGTTGATGCGCTTACTGCTGCAACCGAAGGTAAAAAGGACACCACCATCTTCTTCCGTGCAGATAAAACGGTAGATTATGAAACGCTGATGGATGTGATGGATATACTGCATAAAGCAGGTTATCTGAAAATTGGCCTTGTTGGCCAGGAAACCACTGCTCCAGCTCCAGCAAAATAACTGCGTTCTCCTCTCCTTCACCGGAGAGGAGCTTACTTTCTAATCCCCTTAATACCACCCTTGTTCAATCCTCTCTTGATTACAGAATCGAACCCTGCCAGCAGCCCTCAGCCAGACTTCGGGTTATTGAAAGCGTCTGTGCCTCTTCTGCTTTAATACGCTGATAATGCTGTTCAAGTCGTTGGTTAATCTGATGCTGAAGCTGTGGATGCCTTTTGACGATTTCAGCCAGCACCGTGCCATAGATTTCTTCTTTGACTAACCATGGGTGAAGATCCTGGCGATTCATCCACTTTAAGTTCACTAGCGCTGAGGTAATATCGGTTGTTTCCTGCGTTTGTCTGGTGATATTTATATTTTTAATTTCAATTAAAGCAGCAATATTTTCACTTAAATGAAATTTTTGGTTTTTATTATCACCAGAGTCAGATTCTGCAGAAATATTGTTTATTGTATTGCTCATCATTTTATCCTTCAAATGAGTAATATAGCGGGCCATTTATTTCCTGGGTGAGTTGATTCAGCCAGATAGCCTGTTGTTTAGCAGTGATAAAATCAGTTTTATCATTGAGTAACTCTTGCAATTGTAGCTGGTTGATAACCTCTTCATTTACCAGCTCATTAATAAGATTATGCAAAACTTCTATTCTAATTGCGCATAATAAACGAGCCTTTATATGCCTGTCTGTTTCTTCAAGTAGCCTGTTGCGAGACTGCCCCGCGTAATGGCTTCCACTCAGAATTTTTTTCTCTAATGCTGATAATTTATCGTTAACAGCGTTGAGCGAAATAGATTTTTCCGCATCATTCAGCGCTGCAGGAGCAAAATCTTTGCTGATAAAGGAGTCAGGTAACATTGAATGTAATCCTTTGCTTTCTAGAAAAAACTCAGTATCGTCATGCCTGTGATATGATGCCCGAAAGATTAAATAAAAAAAACAGGCTTTGTTTATGAGCACTATATTTGACGTTATGCTGATAGTTTTAGTCTTGCTCTGTATTGTGTTGCTTTTTCGCGGTCTGCATAGAAATAAGAAAATTTCTGACCAACAAGATGATGCATTATCAGCTAGCAATAATGAAGATCATTTTGGTTTATTAATTTCTAAAATTACGCCGCCATTCTACTGGCGAGTGCATAATGAATATAATGATTTTGTCCAGGCGACAATAAAAAAAATGACGGTTGATGAAATTATTTCACAATCAGCATTATTCAATGCCCAGCGTCGCTGTAGTGACTTAAATTCAGCGGTATATCGATACTATGAAAACATTAAGAAACGTTGCGCTGAGGGGGAAAAAGTCTCTACCTCTGATATCGAGGTCATTAATCTTCGGCAATGTTTTAATGAGCTGAGTTGTCAGGCTTATCCTGAGTTAGTGGCGTTAATCTGGCCCGAATATCAGTGCCCGGAGATTAAACGTGAGAATGTCATGAGTATGCAACAGGTACTCCAGTTGGATGCGAGATAGAATCACGTCATTTCTCTGTCAGCAAGGCTGTGAGGTGCTTCTCAGCAATTCATGGGGGAAGCGTCATACTTGAGACTGTCGGGCATTGCTCTGGTTTTGTACCTGTTCCTAATATCCATCCGTTATTCGAATCAAAACAAGTTCTTGATATTTAATTTTTTCAGCGAGATAACAATAACTGTACTAGGCTGGAAGGAGTTAAAGGCCACATATCATAGCAAAATTTATATTGTCACTATCAGCAGACATATTCGTTATTAAGGTGAAATTTGCTATACAATAATTGAGGAAATGTAAAATGAAGTTAAACAAGATATTGAATTGCATGCTGTCGGCACTATTAGTTACCTCATTATCTAGCGCGGCATGTTCCAGCTTAGCTATCACCGATAAACAGAATAACATCTACCATGGTAGAACGCTGGAACTAACAGCCGATCTTCCTTCCTGGATAACCTACTACCCTAAAAATACCCATTTCCAAAAGAAAACACCAAACGGGAAAGAGGGGATTAGCTATGATGCAAAATATGAAATACTGGCTATTAGCACAGAAATCTATAATGACGGTGATGACCATAATATTTTCCAGGGGCTGAATAGCGGCGGATTATCATTTAGTGCCAATATGGTACCGGAAGCCAATTTAACCACTCCGGATGAAAAATATTACGATAGAGCAATTCCGGTCACTGCGATAGGCGAGTGGGCATTAGCCAATTTCTCAACGGTTGAGGAAGTTAAGCAGGCTGTAGAGAATGGCTATTTTTGGTCACCTGTGCTGAAAAATTTCGGCGATTTAAAATCACCCCTTCACTATGCTTTCTATGATAAAAAAGGGGGCAGTATCGTCGTTGAGGCGCTGGATGGAAAACTTCATGTCTATGATAACCCAACCAGGGCGATGACCAACGGTCCTGATTTCCCGTGGCATTTGAAAAACCTGAATAACTACAGTCAACTGACTAACGTGGACAGATCATCGGCTAAACTTGGAAATATTCAGGTAACACAGCCAGATAGCGGTATCGCAAGCGCTGACTTACCTTCTTCTGATACCTCTGTAGGGCGTTTCGTTCGGGCAGTATACTATTCATCTTACGCCATTAAAGGTGACTCTCCAGAAGAGTCGATGAATACCTTAGCGCATATCATGAACCGCTTCGACCGCACTAAAAATATTACCGTAGATGTCATGGGTGAGAGCCAGTCGGCCAGCAAGGTACCTCAGTCAGAATACACCGTCTGGACCAGTATGTCTGATTTGAGTAATGGTATAATGTCCGTCCGTGGTTATAACGATATTAATTATAGCGAATATTCACTGGCACAGTTTAAAGACTCCAGTAAACCAGTATTCCAGCAAATAAATACCATTAAAAAATAACGTTAATTGCTTTTAAAAAAGGGCTGAAATATTTCAGCCCTTTTTGTCAGATAATCATGCTGATTGTTTTTCACTATGGATGAAAATATGAGTTCACTCAAAATTCATTTTAATATTCTGGCAGGCTACAACGCGTGGGCGAATGAGTGTTTATATGCCTGCGTTGGACAGATCGATTCAGATGCCTATCGTAAAGACTGCGGTGCTTTTTTTGGGTCTATCGAAGCAACGCTGAATCATCTTCTTGTGACGGACAAGATATGGCGACATCGGTTAAGCGTATTACCCGAACCAGGATATCGCCTGGACCAGATCCTGTTCGATAATGATTTTTCAGGTTTAGCGCTGGCACGAAAAGAAGAAGATGAAAAGATCGTTAATTTTATCCTCGGGCTGTCAGAAGCCGACTTAGATAACACTATTTCCTATCGCCGAGCTTCAACGCCAGAACTTAAGCAGCAGGTAGTCTGGTCTGCTTTAGCTCATTGGTTCAATCATCAGACCCATCATAGAGGGCAGGTCCACGCGATGTTATCTCGTGTTTCAGGAAAAGCCCCCGAACTGGACTTACTGATATATCAAAGGCTACAGACAAGCAGCCATTAGCGCTATATGCATTAAAGAGTTATACGGAATTGAGCCATTTCCGTTACCTCATGGGAAGGAGAGTAATATGGATATCTTCCCCATTACGTATATATTCCCTCTACACCTCGGTACTTTGAGTACGTCAGCCGGACTGCAACGTATTTTCTGTTCTTTCCGATCGCTTACTGACCCATCATAGATTAAAAATGTATTGCTAACTCGAATTAGTTTATGATTGTTGAGTATGGATTGTGATGAACATGAGGACGTATGGCCAAAACCGTTGAGCAAGTCGCTAAGGCACTGAATATATCGATTACTACTGTCCGCCTGGTGCTGGGAGGAAAAGCTGACCAGTACCGCATCAGTACCAAAACTCAGCAACGCATCAATGACTATGTTGCTGAAAATGGCCTGGTTGTTAATCATATTGCCCGTAGCCTTAAGCTGAATAAAACGGAAACCTTAGGTCTGGTTATTCCTCGTTTATCTAACTTGTTCTTTTCTACGCTGGCTGAAAAACTCGAGGCCTGCTGCCGGCAGGCAGGCTATCAGCTGATGATTGCCTGTACCTACAGCGACAGTGAACACGAAAATAGTCTGGTGGAAGGGTTACTGGCACGTAATGTCGACGGGCTGTTTGTTGTGCCCTCAAGTCTGCAGACACAACTGCATCATCAGCAGGTTGCACGCAAGCGGCCGCTGATTATTCTGGACCGTGATTTTGGCGAAAATGATGTTTCGCTGGTTGTCAGTGATAACTATAACGGCAGTAAAAAACTGGTCCAGGCGATGACGCAGTCTATTGATACATCTCCCTTTTTCTTTATTGCCGGTGATACGCAGCAACCCTCGATTCAGCGCCGCTTACAGGGTTATCTGAGTGAGTTTCCTGATGCACAGGAGTGGATCCTCTCTGCCAGCCATAACCGTCAGGAGGAGGGGAGACAGCTGATGCTTAACTTCCTGAAACAACATCAGAAGCCGCCAAAAGCTTTCATTGCGTCCTCACTACCTATCCTTGAAGGAACCCTCAGTGCTCTCAGGGAAACCTACGGTTTTATTCCCTCAGATATCCCGATAGGCACTTTCGATGAACATCAAATGCTCGGTTTTTTACCTAATGCGGTCTGGTCTATGCGTCAGGATGAAGATTCCTGGGCACAACATGCATTTCACCTGATGAACAAGAAGCTTCAGGGAGAGCATGCGGATGTAAAAATTACAGTGCCAATGACCCTGATTCATCGTCCTTTGTCAGTAGAGCAACGAAAAGGTTGAACCACAGAAAATAGACGGCTGGGTAACTCTGCCCCGCTGTCTGTCTACCTGACTTATCTCGCACTAAAACTGATTAGCAAAAACATGCCATTTTCGGCATGGCCCCGACTCTCAATCGCTGATATCTTCGCCGTTATGCTGTTTTTATATTCAGAAAAAGGCTGAAATTCACAAAAAAAATGCCATTAAATATCAAATAATTAACATTATTGAATTCGATCTGTATCACAATACCTCATTGAGACGATTGTTTTTACCTCATGGACTATTTATTTTGCTAACTCGAGTTAGCATTTTGAGTGATGAGGCGATTTTCCATGGAAGAGCAATATTTTATTGGTGTTGATGTGGGTTCAGCCAGCGTCCGTACTGCTGTGTTTAACAAAACGGGTCAGCGTTTAGGCTTCTCTGTACTGCCTATTTCGCAATTCAGACCAAAAACGGATCATGTTGAACAATCGGCAACCGAAATTTGGGCGCAAGTATGCCAGTCTGTTCGTACTGCAGTTCAGCAATCAGCCATTAACCCTCTCCATGTAAAATCTATTGGCTTCGACGCAACCTGTTCTCTGGTCGCCGTGGGGGCTAATCACGAGCCGGTCTCTGTTTCATCAAATGGGCAGCCTGAACAAGATATTATTATGTGGATGGATCACCGGGCAGCCGTTGAAACCACCACCATCAATCTCACCAATGATCCCGCACTACGTTATGTCGGCGGCGAAGTGAGTATTGAGATGGAGTTACCCAAGATCCTGTGGTTGAAGAATCATTTCCCTGAGCGTTATAACGATGTCTGGCGTTTCTTCGATTTAGCCGATTTCTTAGTCTGGAAGTCGACTCAGGCCGATGTTGCCAGTGTCTGTACACTGACCTGCAAATGGAACTATCTGGCTCATGAAGCAGAGTTCAGCCAGGGCTTATTAGCAGATATCGGCCTCGATGACTTATTAGCTAAGATCCCAGAAACCATTTTAGATTTAGGTAAACCTGCGGGTTATCTGACAACTGAGACAGCCGATGCATTTGGCCTTCATAGTCAGGTTGTAGTGGCTTCCGGTATTATTGATGCCCATGCCGGTGGGCTGGCGTTAACCGCTGAACAGCCGGAAGGTAGCCTGGCGATTATCAGCGGTACCTCTAACTGTCATATGATAGTCAGCCGGGATCCGGTGATGGTTCCAGGCGTTTGGGGACCCTATTTTGGTGCCATGTTACCGAGCCTGTGGCTGAATGAAGGTGGGCAAAGTGCAGCAGGATCTTTGGTTGAGTGGACTCTCCGTCAGCATGAAGCCTGGTCTGACTTGCTGGCTGAATCCACTGCCAAAGGCATCAATTACTATCAGTTACTGAACGAAGCTGTTGCCGAATTACGTTTAACTGAACAGCATCCTACGGCCCGTTTTCATGTCCTTGCCGATCATCATGGCAATCGTTCACCTCGCGCTAATCCTGATGCCAGAGGTATGGTCAGCGGTCTGACGCTCGAAAATGGGCGAATTTCCCTTGCTCGCTACTATCTGGCGACTTTGCAATCCATTGCCTATGGCACGCGACATATTATTGATTCTCTTGAAGAAGCCGGACACAAGATTAACCGTATTGTGATGTGCGGCGGCGCGACCAAAAACCCTCTCTGGCTTCATGAATACGCCAATGTTACTGGCCGGGAAATTCATCTGGTAGAGGAAGAAGATGCGGTGAATCTGGGGGCGGCATTATTAGGTGCTGTCGCTTGCGGTGCGTTTAGTCACTTTTCTCAGGCAGCCAATGCGATGGTACGCGACGGCGATATTATTCGTCCTGATACCTCAAGTTATGCATTCCATCAGGCGAAGTATCAGGTCTATCTGCAAATGTATCAGGATCAGCAGAATTATAACGACGCCATGTCCAACTTTTAATCATTGCCATATTAACTACCCTTTTTTGACTGGAGATATTTATGTTGCAAGTGAATTTACCTGAGTTACCTGTCAAATATCACGCTGCTGAAAATGAAATATTACTGGTTGCTAATGCTGACTTGCGTGAGCCTGCAAACGTCACCTGCTGGCCGGTACAAAAACAATTTGAAGATAAACTTGCCGTCGCGTTAGAAAAACTCGGTTATAACCTTAAGCGCGCCCATGATATTAATGAGTCACGCGGACATGGTTTTATTAGCAGCCAGCGTGAAGGAAGCGATATATTTGCCGAAATAGATCCTGATGCGCCGGTGATTGTATTGCTGACCGCGTGGCAATATTCTCACCATATCGCCCCTTCACTGACTCATCACCGTGGCCCTATTTTATTATTAGCTAACTTTGATGGTACCTGGCCGGGCCTGGTAGGCATGCTCTGTATGGCAGGCACTATGACCAGCCTGGGTAAAAACTATTCACGCCTGTGGTCGGCTAACTTTGACGATGAATTTTTCGAAAATGGCCTGGCAACATGGCTACGTTACGGTTCACTTCAGCATGATTTAAGTTATCTGAAAGATGTTCCGGCAACTCACCCTGTGATGGCAACTGAAGCCGGTGCTGTGGGTCGTCAGGTGGGCGAGTTTATCTTAAGAAAAAAAGAGATCATCGGCTTATTTGATACCTTCTGCATGGGCATGATTAACGGCGTATTCCCTCAACAAGCGATGGTGAATATCGGTATGCCGATTGAATCACTGTCACAGTCAGCCTTGTTAGTTGAAATGGCAAAAGTGCCTCAGGAATTACGTGAAGCGTGTCTGAACTGGTATGAAAACCAGGGAATGACATTTATGTTTGGCGAAGACGGTAAAACGGAATTAACCCGCGAGCAGGTATTAGGCCAGTGCGCAATGATGATTGCGATGGCGCGTTTTGTGAAACGTTTTGGTTTATCTGCCGTCGGCGTTCAGTATCAGCAAGGCTTAAAAGATTGTTGTCCGGCTTCTGATTTTGCCGAAGGCGCGATTGGTTCAACGGCGCGTTTCCCAATCCCTGATGAAAACGGTGAAATTATCTGGCCTGATGCCCCTATCCCTTGTATCAACGAAGTGGATATGGGAACCGCGATACCGCAAACCATGTTGTGGCGTCTGCTGACTACATTAGGACTGCCAGCGGAAACGACGCTGCATGATGTTCGCTGGGGCAGTGAATATGACGGCACCTTCTACTGGGATATGGAAATTTCTGGCGCAGTGCCTTTTGAGCATCTTAAAGGCGGTATCAAGGGTGCTACCGGATACCGTCAGCCAGCGATGTTCTTCCCGTTTGGTGGATCGACGATTGCCGGGCAGAGTAAAGCAGGGCGTCTGGTATGGGCTCGCGCGCACTATGAAGGAACCGAGGTTATCATGCATATCGGAACCGGAACTGCGGTGGAGTTACCTGAAGCTGAGTTTGAGCGCCGTCGCCGGGGTACGAACTATGAGTGGCCACTGCTCAACTGCGTCCTGGATGGCGTCACACGGGATGATTTAATGGCCGGGCATCAGAGTAACCATGTTACCCTCGCCTATGTTGATGAAGATAAACTGGAATTTGTGCTGCAAGCTTTCGTCGCACAAGCACTGACCCAAGGCATCCGCGTGAAAGTTGCTGGCGATGCTGCTCAACACTTACAAGGGCAATCATCATGAGCCAACAAAAATATGGCGGCGTCTGGCCGGTAATGCTGACGCCATTCGACTCACGCGGTGAAATTGACTGGCCGGCATTAGCCCGTTTGATTGACTGGTATATTGATTCGGGCGTGCACGGTTTATTTGCGGCCTGCCAGTCCAGCGAAATGTTCTACCTGAGCGATGAAGAGACACAAACCCTGGTGAAATTTGTCGTGCGCCATGTTAATGGGCGGGTGCCGGTTGTTGCTTCCGGCCATACGGCAACCGGTTTAAGCCAGCAAAAAATACAGTTACGAGCGATTGCTGATACCGGTGTTGACGGTGTGATTATGATCAGTAATCGCCTTGCGCTGGCCGGTGACTCTGATGCCCAGGCGCTGGCAACATTACAGGAGCTTACTGCAGCACTGCCTGCCAGCGTTGATTTGGGTATCTATGAATGTCCGTATCCGTACAAACGTCTGTTATCAGATGAGATAGTCAAATGGTGTGCGGACAGCCAGCGTTTTACCTTTATTAAAGATACCTGCTGTTCATTACCGGTCATTGAGCGTCGCCTTGCATTAACCGAAGGCAGTCGTTTAAATATCGCTAACGCCAATAGTCAGACATTATTAGCATCCTTACGTGCAGGGTGTACGGCATATAGCGGTATCATGGCTAACTTCCATCCTGAGTTATATGTCTGGTTATATGAAAACTGGAAAACTGACGGTGAAAAAGCAGATAAGCTCGCTAATTATCTGTCCACTTCAGCCCTGGCTGAAACATTAGATTATCCGGTCTGTGCCAAATATCATCAGCGTAAAATCAATAATTTTACTTCGATCTATAGTCGCACACGTAATAGTCAGAACTTTGACTCTTCATTTTTCCCTGGAGCGATCGATAGCATGATCGAATTAGGTGAAGAAATGAAAAAAACGCTCTCTTTATCCCGATAATAGTTAAGGATCGTGCAATGTCTTTTATCGCCCAAAAAATGCAATTTATTCTGGCTGAAGATCATACTCTTTTCCATAACTGTCATGCTTCAACAATTGTTAAAGTCCCAGGAACAGAGCGGCTGCTGGTAGCGTTTTTTGCAGGCGATAAAGAAGGTAGCGGGAATACAGCTATCTGGCTGGCAGAGAAAGAGAGGAATAACTGGGAAAATATCCGACCAATTGTTGAAAAACAAGACGTTGCGCACTGGAATCCTGTCCTACATGTGGATAATGTAACCGGAAATATTTGGTTATTTTATAAAGCAGGACCCGATGTTCATCAGTGGACGACCAGATATGTTATCTCAACCGACGGAGGAAAAAATTGGAGCGAATCTTATCCTCTGGTGGCTGGCGACAATACGCCTCGTGGCCCGGTAAAAAATAAAGTGCTGGTAATGAGTAACGGTGAATGGCTGGCGCCGGGTTCGGTTGAAGATAATCAATACTGGGACGCTTTCGTTGATATTTCAAACGATCGCGGTGAGCACTGGCAGCGGGTTGATATCCCACTGGTTCATCGCCATGAGGCGAACAGTAATCAGGATGTCTGGCAGGGTTTAAAAAACGATGCGCTGTGGGAAACCGATCTTACTACAGTATTTCAGTGGGACGGGGTAATACAGCCAACGTTGTGGGAATCAAAACCCGGACATGTGCATGCGATGATGCGCAGCAGTCGTAATTATATTTATCGTAGCGACTCTGAGGATTATGGCCGTAGCTGGTGCCCGGCGTATCAAACAGTATTACCTAATAATAACAGTGGCATTGATATTATTACCTTGGCAGATGGATTATTGGTACTTGTTTATAACCCGGTATCAGGGAACTGGAGTCGGCGTTATCCAATATCTGTCAGTACCTCATCTGACAATGGTAATACCTGGTCTGAGCCATTAGATTTATTAGATGGTGAAGGCGAATTTTCATATCCGGCCATAATTGCTGAACAGGGAACCCTACATATTACTTATACATGGAATAGAAAAAATATTGTCTATCAGCAATTATCGGTAAATAAATAATTTGTGGAGAAAGGTCTGATGAAAAAGAATCTACTGGTAGCCTTAGCCATCACTGCAACTCTGGGCATGAGCTATTCAGCAATAGCTGAGCAATTAACCTACCCGAAAAAAAATATAGACGTTGTTATTCCTAAAAATCCAGGTGGTGGTACTGATACTTCAACCAGAACAGTACTTGAATACGGTAAAGATATGATGCCGGAAGGCCGTATTTTTGTTCCGGTAAATAAACCTGCCGGTAATGGTCTGACCGGATTAATTGAAGTGGCGAAAGCCAAGCCGGATGGTACTAAATTAGTGATGACGACCGTTGAGCTGGCGATGTTCCCTCATCAGGGTAAATCACCGGTGACCTATAAAGATTTTACCCCTATTGCCACAACGATTGCCGATCCTGTGGTATTGGTGGTCAATGCGGATTCACCTTATAAAACGCTGCAAGAATTTATTGATGCGGCAAAAGCTAACCCAGGTAAGCTGAAAGTGGGTAACTCTGGGATGGGGGCTATTTTCCACCTGGCAGGTGTTAATATTGAGCGTTTGACCGGAACTAAATTTAACCATATTCCATTTAATGAAGGCACCGGGCCTTCTATTGCTTCCCTGGTAGGTAATCATATTGATGCGACCCTGACGACTCCAGGTTCAGTAAAGGCTCAAGCTGACGCTGGAATACTGCGTATTTTAGGCGTAATGGATGAGCAGCCTTTCCCACTGTTCCCATCGGTTCCGACTTTTAAAGAAGCGTTAAATTTAGATACTAACGTAAAAATGCGTGCCTGGGCGGTTCTGGCAACCACTGCTGGCGTGCCTGAAAATGTGAAAAAAGAACTGGTTGATGCCTTTACCGTCGTAGTTGAAAAGCCTGAATATCAGGAAGCGTTAAAGAAACAAGGTATTATGCCAACGGTCATTGTGGGTGAAGATGCGTATAATATGATGAAAGAAGATCACGATATGTATGCAGAATTAATTGCTGAAACATTAAAGAAATAGATAATTATGAGGCCATGGACGGCTCAGGATATAAAAAATGAATAAAATCAATATGATCATTGGTGTTATTTCAATTGCATTCGGACTACTCATTATTTATTTCTCACGTAATATGAGTATGTTCGATGAATATGGTGTTCCTGGTGAACGTTTTTGGCCATTTGGGGTGGCGCTATTATTTATATTTTTAGGTGTGCTGCAATGTCTTAATGCGATTATAGATAAAATGAAGCATGTTGTGCAAAGCGTTGATTTATCTTCAACTGCAGTGACACGTTCCTATTTTCTAAGTGGGCTGACTGTTATATATGCAATTGGTCTCTATTATCTTGGCTTCATTATTTCATCTCTTATTTTTATTCCTATTATCATGTGCATGATGAATGAGCGGAAAATTAAAATGCTGGTGCTGGCTTCCGTTGGCATTGTCAGCTCAGTATATGTATTTTTTGATATCGTTTTTAACTCTTCACTACCTGTTTCTATTTTTCTGGACTAAAGCAACAAAGGAGACGTACGATGGAAGTTTTAGACGCTTTTCTTATTGTTTTTAGCCCGGAAACAATAACGATAATATTTTTAGGGGTATTTGGTGGTATTATTATCGGTGCTCTGCCCGGCTTAACGGTCAATATGGGGATTGCATTGTTGCTGCCACTGACATATTCCTTTCAGGGAATGACAGGGATCCTGTTATTGCTCGCGGTATATTGTGGTGCTGTATACGGTGGGTCGATTACCGCGATACTTATCAGTACACCAGGTACTCCTGCATCAGCGGCAACAGTACTGGATGGCTACCCGATGGCGAAAAAAGGCCAGGCAGGAAGAGCGCTTGGACTGTCGACAATGGGCTCCATGTTTGGCGGTATTTTCAGTACCATTGCGCTGATTTTTATTGCCCCACAACTGGCTAAAGTCGCTACTGGATTTTCTGCCGCCGAGTATTTTGCCCTGGCGGTCTTTGGGATCAGTATTATTACCAGCGTATCATCCCACTCAATAATAAAAGGACTGATGGGCGGCGCTATTGGTTTGGCTATAGCGACCGTTGGTCTGGATCCCATGACATCGGGTATGCGCTTTACGTTTGATTCAATTTATTTAATGGGTGGAATATCATTTATCCCCATCCTGGTAGGGCTGTTTGCATTCTCGCAAGGGTTGATTAGCTTTGAAGAAGACTATCGTGAGCGCAGTCAGAAAACATTAAATAAAATCAAGGCAAATATTGACCGCATATTACCCACTAAGGCTGATTTTAAACGTGTATTACCCACTTTCTTACGGTCATCAGCAATAGGAACGGGTATTGGTACCATTCCTGGGATTGGTGGGGATATCTCCTCGTTTATTGCTTATAACGAAGCAAAACGTTGGTCTAAACATCCGGAAGAGTTTGGGAAAGGTTCACCTGAAGGTGTGGCTGCACCTGAGGCTGGGGCTAATTCAGTCACTGGCGGATGCATGGTACCGCTTATGACATTGGGTATACCAGGCGACGGTGCCACGGCGATTATTATGGGTGCCTTTATGGTGCAGGGGCTGGCACTCGGACCTCAGATGTTTACCAATAATCCTATTGAAGTAAATAGTATTTTTATCGGTCTGATGGTTGCCAATATCTTACTGGGGATTTTAGGTTTCCTCTGTATGAGAGTCTTTGTCAAAGTCATGGATGTGCCAAGACGTCTCCTGGTTCCGATCATTCTGCTGCTGTGTTGCGTGGGCGCTTATTCAGTCAACCATGACATCACTGATGTATTTGTTATGATTGGTGCCGGAATACTGGCCTATATATTGATAAAACTTGATTTCTCCATGTCGCCGATTGTTATCGGTATTATTCTCGGGCCGATGGCAGAGTCTAATTTACGCCGGGCATTGACCATGTCTCAGGGGGATTTATCGATTCTCTATACCCGCCCTGTGACTGCGACCTTTTTAGCCATTGCCTTACTGACGCTGTTGTTACCGATCATTGGCCCGGCAGCGAAGCAGTTATGGAAAAAACTGAAGAATAAATAATCCTCGGCGTATTACCGTTTAATCTCCTGCTAATTAGGTTAGCAGGAGATTTTTTGCTTTTAGTTCTCATGGGATTAATATCAATGATATTGATTGTGATGTGATTAAATATAAAAATAATATCTCAATGAGATGTTGATGTTTTATTTTAGGAAAATTCATATATTGTCTCTGGTTTCCCTTGGTGCAATTATTGTAATGTAGCTGCCTGAATTAGATGTGGTAGCATTAAAATACTTGGTTTTTTATCGCTAATTAATGGATGTGTTTATTTGAAATGGTAGTTTTCTTAATAGAAGTTAGCATATCAATATAGATTTAATTTATCCGGGTTGGCATTTCGATTTAATCCGGGTAGTAACTGAAATAATGGAGAAAGAGATGGCTGCAAGGAAAGCAAAGGGTACTCCGACCCCACATGACCTGATATTTAAACAGTTTCTGACACATCCCGAAACGGCACGGGATTTCATGCAATTACATCTGCCAGCAGAATTGCAGGCTGTCTGTGACTTCACAACCCTCAGACTGGAGTCAGGAAGCTTTGTTGAGGAGATTATGAGGCACCGGCGTATGGCGACTCTGACGCTGTTACAGAAACATATTCATCACAGGGATCTGTCAGACCTGATGGACAATATGAGCCCCCTATTACTGACAGAAAACATGAGGATCAACTTATGACCATCGCAGAACAGCTTGAACATAAGGGCATGAAGAAGGGCGAGCGTGAAGCGACTCTTAAAATTGCCAGTGCCATGCTGCAGAATGACATTGACCGCAACGCCGTTATGAAAATGACCGGTTTGATTGAAGATGATATGGCGCAAATCAGCCATTAGTGAGTCATCTTTTCTGGTACTCCGTGAATGATGATATAGCAGAGGATATCGCCCCCAGATTCTGTCTGCACATTCCCTAGAGCACAAAAAAGTGCGGTTTAGCATCACTCTGAAATGTCCGGTAAGTTGAACTTACCGGACATTTGATCTGTTACAGCCAGTTGTAGATTAGGCGCTAAAACTAATTCCCGTGCTCTCACACAGTTGCTTCAGTGACGCTTCCAGCTCTGCATACTCTTCTGGTAACAAGTCCAGCTGCGGTAAACGCATATGGCTTTCAGTCAGGCCACGCATTTTCAGCGCCGCTTTGAAAATAGCCATATTAGAGCCTGATTTTAAGGCATCGCTGAATTTGACGCACACTGTCTGCCAGTGTTTCGCCGCTTGCAGGTCATTGCTAGTGTAGGCGCTGTACATATTCACGAAAGGCTCCGGGAATACGCAGGCACAGCCTGATACGGTGCCATCACAGCCGGCATCCAGCAGGCCCATAAACATCTTGTCGTAGCCATGCAATACAGAGAAATTATCAGCAACAGCGATATAGCTCAGAGTGGTATTGTTGTCAGCGAAGCTGTATTTAATGCCAATCACGTTTTTGCATTGCTGCTGAACGCGAGCGGCGAGTTCTGGTTTGATATTATTCGCGGCGCATTGTGGAATATTGTACAGATAGACCGGGAAGCCAGCCGGTACGCTATTCGCAACAGTAACAAAGAAGTTCTCTAATTCACGGTCATTGGCAGAGAAGAATTGCGGGGTCACCACACCAATACCATCAGCGCCAGCGCTGGCAGCGTGTTGTGCTAAAGCGATGGTATCTTTTAATGTCATGGCTCCGACATGAATAAAGACCGGTAAACGACCTTTGGCGGTGTTAATCACGGTTTCGGCAACGGTTTTTCTTTCTTCGACGGACAAACGCAGCATTTCGCCCGTAGTGCCGCAAGGGTACAGACAGCTAACGCCTTTAGTGACCAGCATCTCTGTTAATTCAGCCAGGGCTGCTACATTCACATTATCATCTGAATCGAAAGGTGTGGTCATTGCCACGGTAACACCGAAAAGTTTTTTCATAATCAGGCCTTTAATTAAATAGCTTCAACAATAACTTTAATGGCTAACATGCCAGGATCGTCTAACCCAATGGATTTTTCAGGGAACATACGTGCTCGCCCTAATAAATTAGGTTTTTGACGGAATTCATCCAGCGTATTATTTACGCTGGTAATAGCGGTGGTTTTTAATTCACTGGCAGAAAGCGCTGGAGCCAGGGCTTCAGATAACTGATAGATAATATCCAGCACTGATTTTTGCCCTAATTCCCCTTTACCACGCGCCATCATGCTCTGATAAGCAACCGTAAGCAGAGGGGCGATATCGCTGGTTGAAATCTCGCTCAGCTGTTTTTCTTTGCAATATTTCGCCATTGCCATAAATGCGGTGGCTTGTAAGGTGCCGAATGAGGACGCGCAGGCTTTTTGCAGGGATTTACTGCACTGAAATAACGCCTGGCTTATATCATCCGGCCAGTTTTCGGAATCCTCAGCAATTTGTCGCCAGCCTTTATCCATGGTCAGGCCTAAATCACCGTCACCCAGACGACTATCTGCTTCACACAACATCTCTTGTGATTGCTGGCAAGCGGCAGCAATACGCTGGCCTGCTAGCTTTAAATCATTAACGGTAAAAGTGGTCATGATTACACTCTCCAGAAAGCACAGTGAGCAGGGGCATTCATCAATTGCTCAAGCTCGTTATCGAGTTTGCACAGTGTCAGGCTGGCACCGGTCATTTCCATTGAGGTGGCATAACGGCCAACCAGAGGCTGAACAATGCGAGCCCCTTTCGCCAGGATCAGTTTTTCGATTTTCTGATAGAGGATGTAGAGTTCTTCAAGCGGTGTGGCACCCAGCGAGTTAACTAATACGGAAACCGCATCACCTTCTGTTAACTGGAGTTCACTTTGCAGGCGCTCGAACATCTCTTCGGCAATTTCATCAGCTGTGCGTAACTCGGCGCGCCAGATCCCCGGTTCACCGTGGATCCCCATGCCCATTTCCATCTCATTTGCGCCAATATCAAAAGTCGGGCGGCCCACGGCAGGTAAAATACAAGAAGTCAGGGCGCAGCCGATGGTGCGGGTATTATTCATGGCTTTACTGGCAACACGGGCGACTTCATCCAGCGATGCGCCTTCTTCCGCTTTGGCTCCGGCTAATTTGAAGCCGTAGATCATGCCGGCAACGCCGCGGCGTTTGGTTGCTTCTTCCGGGGAGGCTGAGGCGACATCATCGGCTGCCAGAACGGTGGCACAGCGGATATCGTCTTCAAAATCGACGGTTTCGGATGCCATATCGAAGTTCATAACATCGCCGCCGTAGTTGCCATACAGCAATAACACGCCTTGCCCGTTATCTGCGGCACGGATCGTTTCTGCCATCAGTTCCGCTGAAGGGGAGGCAAATACATCACCGACGGCAGCAGCGTCCAATAGGCCTTCACCCACATAGCCGGTAAATACCGGTAAATGACCAGAACCGCCACCGGTAACAATACCGACCTTACTGGTATTTGTTTTTTGAGCTCTGGTAATTAAACGCGGCTGTGGCTGATGATAAATATGGCTATGAGCAGCACATAAACCCGCTAACGTTTCATCAACATAAGATTCTGGTTTATTCAGTATTTTTTTCATGCGTATTTCCCGACGTTAAATCAACCGATGAGAGGTATCATAATTAAAGTTATTGATTCGAGGTTCACCGAATCACATTATCTGATTCGGTGAACTTTATTCCGTAATTACAAACTTTTTGTGCAGTATTGTCTTTTATTCATCTGATATTATGGCTGGTGGCTATGCACTGGTTTTTTATCTTTAAATGCCGTCCTGATTTGCATAATCAC
This sequence comes from Klebsiella sp. BIGb0407, assembly GCF_024807845.1. Lineage (GTDB taxonomy): Bacteria > Pseudomonadota > Gammaproteobacteria > Enterobacterales > Enterobacteriaceae > JGM124. Next base: position 428,701 of record NZ_JANUEQ010000002.1, on the reverse strand, counting down.
AATACACAGGAAGGCGGTCGCCAGAACCATAGATACCGGGCGGCTGACAAAGTTAAGATAGTCACCATCAGATTTCATCAGGGATGATAATAAATTTTTTTCTAACATTGGCCCCAGTATCAGACCGAGTATTATCGGTGATATCGGGAAGTTTCGTTCCTGTAAGAAATAACCAATAACGCCCATTACCAGCATCACGACAACAGAAGAGATAGTATTGGTAATCGCATAGGAACCGACAATACTGAATAAGATAATAACCGGGTAGATAATGGCGCTATCGATAGCGACGATTTTCTTCAGTAAATTAACAACGAAAAAGGCAACCGGTAACAAAATAATATTGGCGATAAAGAAGATGATAAAGACGGCATACAGTTTATCCGGGTTGAATAAAAACAGCGTTGGTCCCGGTTGCATATCTTTCATATACAGCACACCGATAATAATCGCCGCAGCTGAATCGCCAGGAATACCGAATACTAAAGTGGGGATCCAGCTTCCCGCCAGGCTGGCATTGTTACTGGTTGAAGCACTGACAATCCCTTCTTCCGATCCTTTGCCGTACTCTTGAGGTTTTTTCGAGAATTTTTTCGAAACGGCGTAAGAGATCCAGGCGGCAATATCAGCCCCGGCACCCGGTAAAGCACCAATTAAGGTTCCGATCGCGCCGCCGCGCATAACGCTGGTTTTACGCTTAAGAAGAACGCCGCCGACACCTTTAAATAAGTTATAAGAACGTTCATCACCTTCGACAACTTCTACTGACTGCCCTTGAGTTTTACGGCGATCAACATAGTATTTAATCGCACCTGAGATGGCGAACAGACCGATCATTGCCGGAATAAAGCTGACGCCCTGCATCAAAGATACTTGATCAAAGGTGAAGCGTGCCTGGCCGGTGAACTCATCAAAGCCGATGGTTGCCAGGGCGATACCAAACAGCATTGCCAGAATACTTTTGCTGATATTACTGCCAGAAACGATGGTTGCGCAGCTTAAGCCAATTAATGACAGCCACATATATTCATAAGAACTGAAGTTTAAGGCAAAATCAGCCAAAACCGGGGCAGTAAAGGCCAGGACAATGGTACCAATCACACCGCCAATGACGGAGGTGGTCAATGACAGACCCAGCACGCGGTTGGTTTTACCCTGTTTTACCATCGCATGCGCATCATTCGTGTAGGCTGCTGATGCAGGGGTACCTGGAATATTCAGTAATGCGCCAGGTATATCGCCGGCAAAAATAGAGGATGCGCCGAGCGATATCATCAGTGCCAGAGCCGGGATAGGGTCAAGAAAAAAGGTAAATGGCACCATTAATGCGATGGCCATTGTCGATGTTAATCCAGGGATAGCACCAACAAACAGACCGAATAAGCACGCTCCGATAATCACCAGAAATGTCGTGTAATCAAGGTAGGCAAGTGCACTTATTAATATGTCCATACTATTTTTCCTGCTCTATGAGAAAAACTGCGGTAACGGGACTAAAAGCACAGCGGTAAACAGATAGTACACACCTACTACAACCCCTAATGAAATAATCAGACTATATATCGCTTTGGCTCTGGCATATTTCATCATTAACGGCGCAGTGATAATCAGCCCGGTCAAAATAAAGCCTAAGTAGTCGACAAAAAGTATGTAGAAAATAATTAATCCACTAACGATTAAAACAAACTTAATTTCATGCCAGGTCACTAATGGAACATCATCTTCATTCTTACGTGACAGCATATCGGTAAGTGAAAAAAGAATAATTCCGGCTCCGACTACGGATGGCATAAAGGCAGCACCATACTCACTAAAATCACCTAATGAATAGGTACTGTAGCCAATAAGAAACAAGCCGAAAAAGAACATGACTAAAGAAACAATATGACGATTTAGCATAGGCATTTAACGGCCGGGTTAGCGGCCGTCTCCTTCATTATTTCTTCAGGATTTCACCGAACTTTTTGTCTTCGTCTGCCATAAAGGCATGAGCATCATCACCGTATAACTCAATGACCTCAAAACCTTGTTTATTAGCAAATGACGCTAATTCACCTTTGGCATACACCTTCTTCATTGCTGCCATCAGTTTGTCCTGAACATTTTTATCAAGCCCAGCCGGCGCAACCAGCATATTCCATGCTTGCAGTTCCCAGTCATTAGGCGTGGCTTCTTTAAATGTCGGGATATCGGCATAGAATGGCGATCTCTCGGCTGACATGATGGCAAGATTATTTACCAGGCCTGCTTTTACCATGCTGTCAGCTTCACCCGGTGATGAAGTCACAATATCAATACCGCCGGAGGCCAGTTCTTGTAAGGCCGCGCTGGCTCCCTGCGTTGGGATAAAGCGAATCGCATCATCTTTTAAGCCCGCTGAGCGCAGCATGCCAATATTGTTCAGATGCCAGATGGAGTTGAGGCCGCTGCCTGACGCTTTCAGTTTGCCCGGGTTCGCTTTAGCGAACTCAATCACTTCCTGGGCATTTTTAAACGGTGAGGACTTACTAACTTGTAATCCACCATAGATAACCGCCAGGCGAGTAATCGGGGTGTAGTCTTCATAAGTGAGCTTAGTCATACCCTGATGGTGCATTAAGGCAATTTCTACTGTTGCGATACCCAGCGTATAGCCGTCGGGTTTAGCGCTTTTTACTGCATCATGACCCACAACGCCGCTACCGCCCGTTTTATTGACGACGTTAACGTTCACACCCAGTTCTTCTTGCAAACCTTTTGCGGCAAGTCTGGCGACAGTATCGGTATTACCACCGGCAGCCCATGGAACGATGATAGTGATGGGTTTTTCAGGCCATTCAGCTAAAGCTACGCCTGGAATTAATGTGCCACATAGGGTAAATGCGAGGAGGACTTTTTTCATTATAGGTACCTTTTCTCATTGCTGATAACTTGAGGTCTAGAGTGTTTTATGTAGGAATCTAAACGTGCCTGTACTTGGGTTAAATCAGGCATAGCGGTAACGCCTTTCTTTTCAATAAAGGCAGATAAAAACGCATTGGCAAATTGAACGCTGTCATGCAGGGTACAGCCTGCTGCTATTTTAGAAACAAAAGCGCCATTAAAGGCATCGGTTGCCGCCATGGTATCAACGCGCATAGAGGGCATCGGCGGCAGGTGGAATGATGAATGGCCATCATGGAAAACAACACCAAGGAGATCTAAACAAATGATGACTTTCTTATTTTCATCACCGGAAATTATCTTCAATGCTTGCTGAGCATCGTTAATATCGCGAATAGATATTTCTGCCCAACTTGAAGCCTGGTGCAAATTCAGCGTAATAATATCAACATAAGGATAGAGCGATTTTAATGACGGATGATAAGGGGCGACATTTAAGATAACCGTCTTTTTAATTTCATGGGCAAACTGCGCCGCCCGAAGATTAGCATCAATATTGATTTCACCTTGCAGCAGTAAAACGTCTGCCTCTGCAACATAAGGTAAAGAAATACCAATCTCTTGCTCGCCAAAAGTATTGTTGGCACCCAGATAGGTAGCTGTAATATTGTTATGTGTTTCGTTAGCTAAATAGCTAATAGAGCTGCCGGTTGGTTCTGCTTCCGTCTGGAAGACAGTAAATGATTCAATGCCGCTAGCTTGTAAGTATTTATAGGCATATTTACTGAAATGGTCTTCACCGACTTTAGTCAGTAAGTGGACTTTAGCAGAGCAACAGGCTGCCGCCGTCGCTTGGTTAGTACCTTTTCCGCCAGGACTAAAGTTGTTACTGGTGGAGTAAATAAGCTCACCAACCTGCGGAAAAGATTCCACATTAGCAATAATATCGACGACAAAAGAACCCAGCACACAAACCTTACCCATCATGGTTTTTTGCTGTGGTTTTTGCATAACCAAAAAGTCATGCAATAAACAGGAGATATCAAAATTATCGCTAAACTTACTGAGCTTTTTGATCTCTTGCTGGCCCAGAATAGCACCACCATGGCAGCGCTGAATCAGGCCTTCACCCTCAAGATATTTTAAGTCGCTGCGGATAGTTTCCAGAGTGACACTAAATTTTTCAGCCAGTTGCGCCACTTTGACTTTTTTCTGTTCCCGGATAACCGAGTAAATTGCCTGTCGACGCTCTTCTGAAAACATGAATAAATCCCTCCGCAGTAATGTTGATAAGGATAGAGAGTGTCGGGGTCTGAATCTGCGATTGCATTCAAAACAAAAATCAAAAAACAAAAACAAAACCAAATTGGGGCTACTTAAATCACACTTTTTAACATGGAGACAACATATTGATGCCGGAAGTGTGAAACAGCGGACACAAATAGCTGATTCAGCCACCTTAATATGACTTAAGTCACTGAATTCATGGGGAGCTAAGGATTAGAGGTGAGGTCAGGCGAGATGTTGAGTTGTAAAGATAGTTTCATAGCGCAGGATAAAATAATCTGCTGCGCCAGAATCAGTTCAAGCTATCAGAGCAGAAAGAAAGCATAAATACTTAATCAGAGTGATGACCGAATTGAATCAGTATTACATCAGTTTTCCTTTGAAAATTGTCACTGATTCAAACAGATAACCGTCGAAGTTAGGGTCATTAGAATCGGATAGTTCAAGAAGCGTATTTTTTACATTTTCTAAATGTTGCCATGTCGCTTGCCATGCTCCTATGGCGTCTCTACGGCGAAGTGCGGCAAGGATAGTCTGATGATCGCCCAGCCACTTAAGACGATAGGCCCGGGTTTCAAACTGGGCACGCAACTGCTGCCATACCGGGTTGGCATCGTGATGGTGCCAGATACTTGTCACGGTATTCAGCAGCATTTGATTATGCGTCGCGCGGGCGAGGAATAAATGGAACAATTTATCGTTGTCCTGGCTATTGTCGCTCAGCGCAATGGCGCGTTGTTCTTGCTCCAGAGTACGGCGTAAGTTCTCAATGTCCGCTTTTGTTGCCATCTTGGCGGCAAAAGCGGCGATATTGCTTTCCAGTAGCTGTCGGGCTTGTAACATCTCGAAAGGGCCGACGTCACTGTGAAAAAACTCCTCTTCTGAATCGTTGCTTTTGGAAGGGATTTGTAAAACATAAACCCCTGAACTTTGGCGGATATCGACCGTTCCTTCCAGCTCCAGCATCAGTAAAGCCTCACGTACAATCGTTCGGCTTACACCCCAGGCCTCTGCCAGTTGCCGTTCTGGCGGTAGGCGTGAACCAATGGGGTAATGACCGTCGATAATCTGCTGGCGTAGATTATGACCAATTTCCTGATACTGTTTTTTTTCTTGTGATATATCGGCCTTTTCCACACTCTAATCCTTTCATATCATGGCGCAAAGGTTCCAGCTTCCAAGTGCAAGCTGAAACCTATCTGTAATCTATTTCTAGTTTACCAAAGCCAGCGCCTGATCGAGTACCTTTCCACCATTCAATGTTCCATATGCCAGGGTATCAATGACAGCAATAGGTAATTGATAGCTGTCGGTCAGCTTTTTATTTTCCTCTAATTTAAAGCGAACCTGTGGGCCGAGCAGGACAACTACAATTTCATTGCCATAATTCTGTAATTCTTCGCGCAGATTCTGTTCCGGAATCGCATAAATTTTATATTCAAGACCACGCGATGCGGCTTCTTTTTCCATCCGGGTCACGACCATTGAAGTAGACATTCCTGCGGCACAAGCGAGTACGATTCTTTTCATATCAACCACCTTATTTAAATTCATCATCAATGCTGACGGTTAGTTGCTGGCTATCACGTAATTGACGAAACCAGTGCGCAGACTTCTTCATGCGGCGGTTACGCTTATCCTCAAGATCAATTTCAATCAATCCATAGCGATTTTTAAAGGCATTCATCGGAGATACGTTGTCAGTAAAAGCCCAGAGCATATAGCCCTGACAATTACAGCCAGCCTGACTTGCGAGTAGGGTCTGGTGGATATGCTCGGCAATAAAAGTAATGCGGTAGTCATCCTGAATCTCACCTTGTTCATTCTTAAAGCGAGCTTCGTTTTCAATTCCCATACCACTTTCAGCGACAAACCATGGCAGATTGCCATATTCTTCTTTCATCCTCTGAGCCATATCAAAAATGATACGCGGCTGAATTTCCCAGCCGCGCGAGGTATTCACGCGGCGTCCCGGAAGGTCGAAATGTTCATAATAATAAGCAGGATGAAACGGCGTATCCGGGTGCCAGGCGCGTGAGGGCGCTTTTACCCGGTGTGGATAGTAGAGATTAAGCCCTACTTCATCGACAGTGTTAGCGGCGATAATCTCCAGTTCTTCGGGGGTGGCTACCCATTGAATCTGATGTTTATCAAGCAGCTGCAATAGCTCAGCGGGATATTCCCCTTTAATCGCCGGGTCGAGAAAGACGCGGTTATAAAAGAGATCATAAATTCTGGCAGCATTAACGTCATGTATCGCCGTGGATCGAGGATAAGTGACCTCAGGATTAAGAATAGTGCCAACGGTTCCCGGATAGCCTTGCTGGCGGAATAGCTGAACAACTTTCGCCGTGGCAAGATTTTTATGATGATTCCACTGCATCCATTTATGGGTATTTTGCTCATACGGCCAGCGTAATGCATCCAGATAAACGCGGGTTTGCACGACTACTGGCTCATTGAAAACAAACCAGCGATTAACTTTCCCGGCATAACGGGCAAAAACCTGAGCGGCATAGCGGGTAAACAGTTCCACGACATGCTTTGACTGCCAGCCACCATACTGCTCCAGTAATTGAGCGGGCAGTTCGTAATGTTCCAGACACAGCATCAGTTCAATGCCGTTGCTATGCAACTCATCAATTAACTCATCATAATAGCGGGCATATTCTTCATCGACTGTCGCATTTTCATAGTCAGTCAGGAAACGTGACCAGTTAATTGAGGTGCGATAATGCGTCAGACCCGCCGCTTTCATTAAGGCGACATCTTCGCGGAAGCGATTGATAAAGTCGGTAGCAACGGCGGGGCCATAGCCGTTATGCCAGACATGCCTGTCATTTTTGTACCAGAGATCGAGATAGGAATCCTGGCCTGCTTTTTTTCCGCTCCACCCTTCGGTTTGCCAGGCTGAGGCGGCCGCACCGAGAATAAATCCTTCGGGTAATTGCAGGTGATGAATGCTCATAGCGGTTCCTTATTTTGCTGATAAGTTCTGTTGAATATTTTTCTGATCCATCGCTTCAGCACGGCGTGCCGCTATTTTGACAAATGGAAAGTAAATTAAGACCGAGACACAAATACAGATAATTTGCGTGACCACCGCACCCATCGAACCTGCGGTAGAAAGCCAGGCATTGATAATAGGTGGCGTTGTCCAAGGCACCATTACGACGGCTTTACCGGCAAAGCCCATCACGGTGGCGAAATAACCAATTGAGCCCGTAACCAACGGAGTAATAATGAAAGGGATAGCCAGAATAGGGTTCAGCATAATTGGCATACCAAATATAACCGGTTCATTAATATTAAAGATCCCCGGCCCGAATGACAGTTTAGCGATTTCCCGCATTTCTTTACGCTTAGTTGCCAGCATCACCGCAATCAGAAGACCGATAGTCAGCCCCGATCCGCCGATACTCATATAGACATCCCAGAATGGCATAGTGATGATATTGGGTGCTTCCAGACCCTGTTCGAAAGCATTCATATTGACCAGAATTGCGCCCAATAAGAGTGGCTCGCGAATCGGCTTTATCATCTGATTACCGTGTATGCCGATAACCCAAAAAAGCTGGGCGACAAACATTAATAGCAAGATTCCCCACAGGCTCTGCACCACGGATTCTAATGGCTGCTGTACCACTTTATAGACGGCGTCATAGAGGTACATTCCGGTGACTTTATGGAAAATAAAGCCGAAAGAAGCGATTAAGGTCACGGTGAGAATTGACGGGATTAGGGCTGAAAACGAAGCCGATACGTTAGGTGGAACGGTATCGGGCATTTTGATCTTCAGTCTGTCGACATTCTCAAGCCGGCAGTATATTTCCACGGATAAAATGGCAATAAACATACCTAAAAACAGACTCTTAGTATCTGAGAATTGTTTCGCCAGTACATCGGTCACCAGCATCATCTGACCATCGACCATCAACTGAAGTGTCGTCGGTGTCACTGAGATAAAGCAGATAATCGCCAGCAGGCCGGGGAATAAGGTTTTGACGCCGTTGATTCGTCCCAGCTCAATACCGATAAGAAAAACGGCACCAATGTTAAGGAAGCTTAACGTCGCGTAGCTAATGCTACTGGTGATGACCTTTAAATCTGCCAGGAATGCCAGGGACTCAAAGCTGGCAAGACCGTTCTTGGCATCGAACACCATATTCGAAATTAATACAGAAAAAGCACCTACGATAATGACGGGCATTAACGTAATAAAAGAGGCTTTGATCGCCATGATATAGCGGTAGCTATTAAAGCGAGTGGCAAAGCTACCTAAAGAATCGATAAGACGGTCCTGTAGAGACATAGGTCAACCCTCAGCAGTTTAGATGGGTGTTTCAGGGCACTTTATTTGGTATGCCAAAATGACGGTAATTAGAGTTTATTTCTGTGATCTTATTCTCAGAACTCTTTTTTGGTATTCCGGTAGCATTAAAAATGTGAATTTGGCATACCAATAAGAGGGTTTTGTATGGATTTTGAACAAACAGTGATGGAACTATTAATCAATGCCGGTGAAGCAAGATCCCAGGCCATGATTGCTATCCAGCAGGCACGTGAGGGTAAGTGGAGCGAGGCTGATGCCGCTTTAGCCGCATCAGACGAAGCCATCAAAGCCGCACATAAGGTCCAGACCGCGTTGATTAGTGAAGATGAAGGAGCGGGTAAGATCCCTGTGACACTGATCCTGGTTCATGCTCAGGATCATCTGATGACAGCCATGCTGTGCCGGGATTTAGCGGGTGAAATGGTGCTATTGCGCAGGGAAATACAGGGCCCAAAAGGATAATAACCCCGGTCAGAGATGACCTGTTTTGGTTAATTGATATAAGTCACAAGCATGTCAACCAATTTGATTATTTTGGTTGACATGCGGTAGGGGAAGTAGGAATTTATACCGCATACAGTCAGCGTGGATGTGCATTCAGTCCGCCAGATAATCACTATCACTCAGGTTATGGCCCATGTGTCAGTAAACCTAAAATCGAATAATGAGGTAAGGGTATGGAGCAGACATGGCGCTGGTATGGCCCCGATGATTCAGTGACGCTGGCTGATGCCCGCCAGGCTGGCGCAACCGGTATTGTCACGGCATTGCACCATATTCCGAACGGTGAAATATGGCCAGTTGCAGAGATTCAGCAGCGCAAAGCGATAGTAGAGCAAGCGGGGCTGGTATGGTCGGTTGTCGAAAGTATTCCGATTCATGAGGATATCAAGACGCACAGTGGTGAGTACGCTAAGTGGATAGCTAATTACCAGCAAAGCCTGCGTAATCTGGCCCAGTGCGGGATTAAGACGGTCTGTTATAACTTTATGCCGGTACTGGACTGGACGCGTACTGACCTGGAATATCTTCTGCCGGATGGTTCCAAAGCTCTGCGTTTTGATCAGATTGAATTTGCTGCATTTGATATTTATATTCTGCAACGACCAGCCGCTGAAGCAGATTATACTGAAGAGGAAATTGAGCAGGCGAAACAGTGTTTCATTATTCTGGGTGAAGAAGGTAAAATGCGTCTCACACGCAATATCATTGCTGGTTTGCCAGGTGCAGAAGAGGGTTACACCCTGGAAAGATTCCGTGCTCATCTTGCCACTTATCAAGAGATTGATAAGGCAAAACTGCGTGAGAATTTTGCCTTTTTTCTGAAAGCCATTATTCCTGTTGCTGAAGAAGTCGGTGTGCGAATGGCGGTGCATCCTGATGATCCACCGCGCCCAATCCTCGGTTTACCGCGGATTGTTTCCACTGCAGAAGATATGCAGTGGATTGTCGATACCCTCAGCAGCCCGGCAAATGGTTTTACTCTGTGTACCGGCTCTTATGGCGTGCGTGCGGATAATGATTTAGTGGCAATGATTAAACGATTTGGCTCACGTATTTATTTTACCCATTTACGCTCTACCTTACGTGAGGCAAATCCGAAGACCTTCCATGAGGCCGCTCATCTGAATGGTGATGTGGATATGTATGAAGTGGTTAAGGCGATAGTTGAAGAAGAAGTGCGCCGCGAAACCGAAGGCCAGGCTTCTGCTATCCCTATGCGTCCGGATCACGGCCACCAAATGCTTGATGACCTGAAAAAGAAAACCAATCCTGGCTATTCTGCCATCGGTCGCCTGAAAGGGCTGGCTGAAGTGCGTGGTGTTGAGCTAGCGGTACGACGGGCTTTCTTTAATCAGTAAGCTGACTGATATGACATTGGTTGTATGAGTTTTTTCTCTTTTCTGTCCGCGTGCTGCGGCTGACCCTGGAGTTTTTGATGACCACCACTATTGCCAACGGCACCCTCTCTGTCTCTCGTCCTTCATGGGATAATACGCGTCTGGAATCCCGTATTATTCATCTGGGATGCGGGGCATTTCACCGTGCTCACCAGGCAGTCTATACCCACCATCTGCTGGAAGTGGCAGAGGGTGACTGGGGACTTTGCGAAGTGAACCTGATGTCGGGTAACGGGCAGAAGTTGATTGAAAACCTGAAAAAACAGCAGCTGCTCTATACCGTGGTAGAAAAGGGTGCTGAGACCACTGAATACAAAATTATTGGTTCAATAAACGAAGTTTTGCATCCAAAAGCCGATGGTATTGATACCGTCCTGAAAGCGATGGCGCGCCCACAAACCGCAATTGTCTCATTAACCGTGACCGAAAAGGGCTATTGCATTGATGCCGCCAGTGGTCAGTTCGATATTAATAACCCTCTGATTCAAAATGATTTGGCCAATCCACACGCACCAAGCTCAGCGATTGGTTATATTGTTGAAGCTTTACGTCTGCGTCGTGAGCAAGGGTTGAAAGCTTTTACCGTGATGTCCTGTGATAACCTGCGTGACAACGGTCATTCGGCTAAAGCCGCGGTGCTGGGACTGGCATTAGCACGCAGCCCGGAGCTGGCTGAGTGGATTGAAGCTAACGCCAGTTTCCCTTGTACCATGGTTGACCGTATTGTCCCGGCAGCGACTCCTGATACTTTGCAAGAAATCGCTGACAAGCTTGGCGCTTTTGATCCCTGTGCTATTGCCTGTGAGCCATTCAGCCAGTGGGTGATTGAAGATAATTTCGTTAATGGTCGGCCGGAATGGGACAAAGTTGGCGTTCAGTTTGTTGCTGACGTTGTGCCTTTTGAAATGATGAAATTACGCATGCTGAACGGGAGCCACTCTTTCCTGGCCTATCTTGGATATTTGGGTGGATATGAAACTATCTCCGCCACGATGGAAGATCCTGCTTACCGTAAAGCCGCATTTTCGATGATGTTGCAGGAACAAGCTCCGACCTTATCTATGCCAGAAGATATCGATCTTCGTGCCTACGCGACCTCACTGATTGAGCGTTTCAGTAACCCTTCCTTATGTCACCGTACCTGGCAGATTGCGATGGATGGTAGCCAGAAATTGCCACAACGCATGCTGGACTCCGTACGTTTTCATCTGAATGCAGGTAGTAACTGGCAGCATTTGGCTCTAGGTGTGGCAGGGTGGATGCGTTATACCCTGGGTGTTGATGAGAAGGGACAATCTATTGAGGTTGTCGATCCTTTATCAGCGGAGTTCCAGCGTATTAATCAGCAATATCAGGGTGTCGACCGTGTTGCCGGATTACTGACCCTAACGGCTATTTTTGGGCAGGATCTGCCACAGAATGCGGCATTTGTATCTGCTGTAACTCAGGCTTATCAGCAGCTTATTGAGCAAGGGGCTCGCGCTTGTGTCAGTAGTTTAGCTGCGGTCTGAGCTTAATCAATATATCGCGCGATTTAGCGCGGTATATTTATGCCCTTTGGTTAACCACTTCTCTATTTGTCGGTATGATGGCTGTTTATTCTACCGGCAAATATGCTAGTTTATGACTATTAACTCACTGTATTGTATGGGCGTAATCAAATGAAACCTGAACCATCTCAGCAAAGACCCTATCAGGATGTGGGAATGATGATCCAGGATTTGATCATCCAGACTCCTTATCTGCCAGGCACGCGTTTACCCCCTGAGCGTGAAATTGCCGAGATGCTTAATGTGACCCGCACCGTAGTGCGTGAAGCTTTGATTATGCTGGAAATTAAAGGCTTGGTTGATGTTCGCCGTGGTGCGGGTATCTATGTTCTGGATACCCTAAACGAACCCGCCAGTGAAGGAATAAATAACCCGGCGTTTAATGACGCGGGTCCGTTTGAAATGCTACAGGCGCGTCAGTTACTGGAAAGCAATATCGCTGAATTTGCAGCGCTCCAGGCAACAAGGGAAGATATCATCAAAATGCGCCAGGCACTGCAACTCGAAGAGCGAGAGCTGGCATCCAGTGACCCGGGCGGTACTGAAAGTGGTGATATGCAGTTCCATCTGGCGATTGCTGAAGCGACCCATAACAGTATGCTGGTTGAGCTGTTCCGCCAGTCCTGGGAGTGGCGTGAAAATAACCCGATGTGGAGTCAATTACATCGCCATCTTCATGATACTGATTACCGCAAAGAGTGGCTGGTTGACCATAAACAGATCCTCGCTGCCCTGATAAAGAAAGACTCGCGCGCCGCTAAGCTTGCGATGTGGCAGCATCTGGAAAACGTTAAACAGCGCTTACTGGAGTTTTCAAATGTTGATGATATCGACTTTGATGGCTATCTGTTTGACTCCTGGCCGCTCAATTCCTCCCTGTCCTGATTGAGCTAAGATCCCCTTATGACTAAGGGGATTACCATTAAATCATCCCGGTATTAACGCGACGACCCACTTCTTTCAGCTGAGAATATTTTTCCAGCAGTGACGGCGTATCATCGAGACTCATGGCAAACATCCACAGATAAGTCATGACCGAATAGATGTGCCCGGCGCTGATCCCTTCTCTGCCTGCCATCATAAAAATAGTCATGCCAAAAAGTAGTGCTGCGGCAATGCCTATCAGTAAAAACCCAATCGCTTCACGGTCAGACAGGCGGATACGAACCTGCGCCAGGAACTGATAATGGCGATGGAGTTTCTCTTCTCGGGCACTGCTGACAAACGCCACTTCTTTTTCCAGTCTGTCATTAAGTCGTTCAATTAGCTGCTCATTCTTGCGGGTATAGCCGGGCAGTAAGCAAAAGAAAAAAATCAAAATCGCTAAACAGATAATACCGGCTATGGGTTCGATAGTGATAAGCATCACTACCGCACCACAAACAGAAGCGACAGAGGTGATAAGCATCGGCAGATGGGTTTCAAAAAAATCGACAAATTGCCGCGAGAGTGTCACCCGGGCAGCTATCGTTGAATGGCTGTTTTCCTCTCTGCGTTGAGCGAGGATCAGCGGTACTGCCAGTTTGGCATAAATGCGGGCAAAGGTTCGGGTATCCACGCTGCGACGAGCAGCACCAATAACCCACATTCCCAGTACTAACATGGCGTAAAACAGCGCATGTAGCGTGTTTCCTTGTAAGATGGCGTTGATCGCAAAACCCGCCAGCAAAGGATAAAGCAGGTACACGACATTCTCGGCAATCACTAATAACAGGGTAAAAATCAGCCTTTTGTTATTACGCCGGGCTAATGTCTTGAGAGTATTGAGTGCGTTAGGTGAGACTACAGGTGTTATTTTTTCAGGTATGATTTGCATGAGATTATTCACAACGAAAGAATTTGAGCAAATGCTCAAAAATCATAAAAATTCTAATTGAGCGATTGCTCAAAGTCAACGAGAGTCAGAGATGAAAGAGACCCGTTCGGCGCTAAGGGAGAAAATCCTCGAAGCGGCTGTCGCGTTGTTTATTGAGAAAGGGCTGGAGAATGTTAAAACTCGGGAGCTCACGACATCCTTAGGGCTTGCTCGCAGCCATATTTATCACTATTTCCCTGACTGGGCGAGTTTGTGCCTTGAAGCCTGTCACTATTTTGCCAGCAAAGATTTAGCTGCATCTAAGGCTGAGATCCAGCATTTACTGCCCCGGGAACGGTTAAATGCTTCTGTCAGTAATTACCTGACTGTTGAACCTGATGCCACCTGGCAGCTTTACAGTTCGATCTGGAATAAAGCGACCGTTGAACCGGCTTATGGGGAACTGGCAGAGAATGTCGGTCAGCAGTGGGTTGACTGGAGCGTGGATATCATCAACGAGGGGATCAGTTGTGGTGATTTTCGTCAGGCAGATAGCGAACAGGTTGCCCGCCAGCTGGGAGCAATGTTAAACGGTTATGCCGATAATTTGATTGTGTCTCAAAGCCTGGAAGAGCGGGATCAATCGATTGCCGATATAAAGAACTTTCTTAAGCTGGTGTTATGAACTCTGACCACAGAAATGTCAGATACACCCCATCGTCGGGTGTATCTGACCGACGCTTATTGATGCTGGGTGCGTTGCTGCAATAGCTGTGCTGTGAGCATCAAACTCAGGCTTATTAAAACTGCCAGACAGGCCATCGCCATACCGCTGCCAATCGATCCCTGCTCAAACTGCCGCCAGACATAAATAGAGACGGTTTGCATGCCCGCCGGAGCCAGTAACAGAGAAGAAACTAGCTCTCTTGAGGCTACAGCAAAAACCAGCATCATCGCAGCCAGTAAGCTGGGCATCACCAGCGGGAAGAGAATCAGGCGTAATGTGGTGATAGCGCTGGCTCCGTGCACTCTTGCCGCATCCGCTAAACTATCGCCTATTTGCGTCAGGGCAGCGCTGCAATAACGTACCGGATAGGGCAGTAATAAGCAGCTATAGGCCAGCAGCAGGATCCACCAGGTATGGTACGGCGTGACCGGCCAGAAGGGCTGATTCCAGGCGAGGATCAGGCCAACGGCGATAACAATCCCCGGAATAGCGACCGGCAATAAAGACAGCGCATCAATAATAACGGCTCCTCTGATACGCTGCGAAACCACCAGCCAGGCAGATAAAAAGCCCAGAAGACCTGTCAGAATGGCGGTTGCTGTCGCCAGTGATACGCTGGTGAACAGAGCATCCAGTGCCTCTGTCTGGGTATCAACCAGTCCGGCAAAGTGGCGTAAGGTTAAGTTATCAAATGCCAGTCCACCGGAAACGGTTGAGGTAAATGCGGTTCCGAACATCGCCAGCAAGGGAATGCCTACGGCAAAAAAGGCCACCAGGGCAAATACACCTATCACCGGCCAGCGCCAGTGACCGAGCGAGCGGGTAACCACTGCCGCAGCTTTACCTGTGGTGGTGGCCACATTACGCCCTGAGACTAACGATCGTTGAAGCGTGTAGGCAAATAGCGCAATACTCGCCAGCAGCAGTGAAAGAGATGCCGCTCCGGGTAAATCAATCGGCCAGTCACCTAATCGTTGCTCAATGGCGGTGGTAAACACGCGGATACCATTGGGTGTGCCCAGCGCGGCTGGAATGCCGTATTCCTCAATCGATAAGGTGAAGACTAATAAGATTCCAGCGGCAATTGACGGTAAAGACAACGGAAAGGTGACTCTGAAGAAGGCTTGCCAGGCTGAGGCCCCATGAACGCGAGCCACGTCAGCGAGACGGTTACCATTGGCTGCCATACTGCGCGATACCGCGAAGTACAGCACCGGGAATAAATTGAGCGCCATAATGCAGATTATGCCACCCAGTGAAAAAATAGCTTCACCGGGACTTATCCTTAACAGCTGCCAGGAATAACCGTTGGGCTGGAGCGTGAGCATCCAGGATAGCCCGGCAATATAAGGTGGAATAAGAAAGGGGATAAGGAACAGCAAATCCCAGAGACGAGCAAAAGGGAGATTAAATAATCCTCTTAATGCCCCTAAGGGAATAGCGATCAGTGCACTTAGCGTCGCAACACCGAGGCCCAGTAATAAAGTATTTCCTAATAGCGGCGGTAACTCAGGGTCGCTAAATAAGTTTATTATCGGTGCGAATGGCTGGCTAAAACCTTCGGTGGCTAATGACGGGAAAATCGATTGTAATATAATGAAAAATAATGGAATCAGAACAAGAATAGTTAATGCGGCAATAATAATAAACGGAAGAAAGCGAATTCTTATCATCAGAATCAATGCTCCTGCGGGATATTTATATACCCAGCGCGGTCTTATTAAGAGCCAATCCCATAGGCTATTTTATTTGCCATTTTGGCCCAGGGCAGTGCTCAAAATCCCCACGTACTGGTGGTACGCTCCGGTTTTTCCGCGCTGTCCTGCTCCAAACTGGCTGCAATAATGTACGCCTGGTGGGATAGGCTCTAAAAAATATTAGCGGAAAATAGCATTAAAACGTGACAAGACGTCATTACGTTCAGCGCTGTCAGTGGTGGCTTCAGGCAGAATCGTTAACATGGAGAAATCCGGGCGTTTACCCTGAATATCTGTTCTGGCGGGCATTAACCAGGCATTGGCAACAATGGTCTGTCCTTCCGGGGACAGGACATAATCGACAAAGGCTTTCGCTTCGGCTTGCTGCTTACTGCTGTTTAAAATCATCATTGGGCGTGGAGCAATAGCCGTGCCGCTTTTCGGGAAAATAACCTCGATTGATTCACCGCTGGCAATACTGCTATAGGCAACATAGTCCACTGCGCCAAATACTGCGGCTTTGGCGCCTTGTAATACTGGCGTCAGAGCCTGTGCGTTGGGGCCGGAAATCACCATGCCATTCGCTTTTAAATCCGTGAAGAGTTTCCAGGCTTCAGCTTTCTTGGCGTTTTCCAGACCTAATACTAAGTCAAGTGAGGCGCCTGATAATGCAGGATCGGGCATCGTGACTTTATTTTGAAATGCCGGTTTGGCCAGGTCACTCCACTCAGCCGGTTTCGGGGTGTCACTTTTGGTATTCCAGACAATACCTAAGGCTGAGATCCCTTGGGCGACATAATAAGGCGTTTTAAAACGCGTGGGCACTTGAGCGGCATTCGGGCTTTCATAAGCCAGTAACCAGCCTTTTTTCTGCAAATCAACCGCGGTATCCCAGGAGGCTGAAATTAGCACATCGGCACGAGGATTAGCTTGCTCTGCTTCCAGGCGCGCCATCACCTTTCCGGTGGTGGCCTGGAAGACATCCACTTTTACGCCAGTCTGCTGCTCATAACCCGCAGCCAGTTGTTTTGCCATAGCACCAGGGCCTGCGGTATATACCGTCAGAGCATGTGATGATGCTGAAAAAAGTGCACAGGAAAGACCCAAAGTCATCGATATTCCTTTCAGTGATGGAGTAGCAAACTTCTTCATTAAATTTGGCATCAGATTATCTCTCTTCATAATGTTGTCAGACTTTCAATTTTCCCGGACTGCATATGCGCAATCTGATGGGCGAGTGCAGTGGCTTCCGCAGGATCATGGGTGACATACACTGCGGTAATACCTAATGTTCTTAATAGCTGGGCCATTTCTTCACACAGCGATTTGCGCAGTGCGATATCCAGGTTTGAAAGCGGTTCGTCAAATAACAAAATTTCTGGTTCAGCAATAATGGCGCGCGCCAGAGCAACACGTTGCTGCTGACCACCTGATAAATCTGCTGGTTTTCGTTTTGAGAAATCCGCTAAGCCAACGCGTTCTAGCGCGGCATCAACCCGTTCCTGTATGGCATGTCGAGGAGTGCCCCGCATACGCAAAGGAAACGCGACGTTCTGGGAAACGGTCATATGAGGCCAGAGGGCATAATCCTGAAATACCATGCCAAGATTACGTTGCTCCGGAGGAACCAAGTGATGCGAACTGGCCACTAAGCGGTCGCCGAAATGAATCGTACCGTCAGTCGGTTGTAACAGGCCGGCAAGTAATTTAAGCAGTGTGCTTTTACCGCAACCTGAAGGGCCTAGTAACGCCAGAATGGTGCCTTTTGATACCTGAAGATCGATACCATTAAGGACATATTGGTTTGAAAAAGCCTGAGACAAATTCTGTATTGAGATCATGGGTGGGCTACCCGCAGCGGAAGCTGCCGGTAATTCACCCACGCTCCGGTTTAATGGAGAGAGAGCTTGTTGCATAAATTGTTATCCTCTTTGGGACTTAATCGCTGCCGAGGATACTACGAGACAAATAAGACAGATTTATTACGGTTTTGTGATGGCAGGGTGAAAGGATAAACTAATGGAAACTCTTTATTCTAAAATGGCGTTAGTACTATGACTTATTAAAATAGAAACTAACGCAATTATATTTTTTATTGGACTGGCATGAAAAAAGATATTCAATCTGAAATTCTACTGATTAAAAATCACTTATTCTCTCAGAACCAGTGCCGCTAATTTTCATCATTGCGGCAAAATGCTGATGAATTAATTCGGCTTTTTGTTGTGTAAATTGCGGATCGTGCCAGCGATCGTGAAACTCACCAGGATCGGTTGCTAAATCAAATAACTCACCCTCTTCGGCATCATGATAGACATTCAATTTAAAGCGGCCATCATAGTACATACTGCCTCTGGAACCGACGCTGTTAGAGAAAGAGAGAGCATCAAAATATTCAGATAAGATATAGGGCTTATGCTGGTGTAAGTCGCTCTTGCCTGACAGTAAAGGATATAACGATTTACCCTGATTTTGACTCGGGATCTTTAGTTCTGCCGACTCTAGCAGGGTGGCAGGTAAATCGACTAACTCTACCAGGGCAGTTGAACGCCTTGCCGGCGCAAACTGTTGAGGCCAGCTAATAATTAATGGCACATGTACCAGCCCCTCATAGAAGCGGCATCCCTTGTAGAGTAAACCATGATCGCCCAGCATCTCTCCATGATCGCTCATAAACAGGATCAGCGTATCTTCACGTTGCCCGGTTTCATCTAATCGGCTCAGTAAGTTACCGACAAAATCATCTATCTGCGTGATCATCGCAAAATAGGCCGCTCGGATGGCTTTAATATCATAAGAATCCGGCGGCGTATCATGGCTGCCATGTAAAACTTCTCCCGGTTCATTTCTCGGTGTCAGAGTGGGATCAACGGCTTTTTTGGCTTGTTGATCGACACCGTGAAAACGTGCCTGATGAGCGATATCACTTTTAGCAAACAAGGGTGGGCTAATGGCATCGGCATCAATACGTTCTAAATAGTGAGCGGGTGGATCAAACGGAGGATGGGGATCGAAGAGATTTATACTGAGAAACCAGGGCATATTTTGGTGACGGGAAATAAACTGCTCTGCGCGTTGAGTCGCCCATGTTGTCTGGTGATAAGCAGGGTCTACTCCGGGATAGATTGCACCCTGTGCATGGGCGTATAACTTTTGTGGATCAACACCTTGCTCAGTCAGCCAGTTCTGATAATCATGGCCCTCAGGCCAGTCAGGGTGTGGATGCTGGCTCCAGTAGAACTCATCATAGCCATCATTGGGCCGCTTTTCTACACCATGCTGGCTCGCGGAAAGATGCAGTTTACCTATCAATCCGGTTCGATAACCTGCTTGCTGGAATGAATGCGGAAGTAAATCTAAATGTGTCGGAAATTGTGCATTGCCATTACGTTGTACCTGATGTGCAATCGGATACATACCGGTCAAAAATGACGCCCGACTAGGCGTACATATTGGGCTTTGAGCATAAGCGCGTTCAAATAATATTCCGCTCTCTGCAAGGGCATCAATATGGGGCGTTTGAGCTCCAGGATAACCAAGGCATGACAGGGTATCCCATCGCTGCTGATCGGTACAAATCCATAATATATTTGGCTTTTTCATTATATGTCACTTTGGTTTAATGAAATATTGATACGGGCTATACGCATTAATAACCCGTATCAAAAGAGCAAAAATTAGTTACTGGTTACCAGCCGCGTATCCACGTCTAGCCCAAGCCTGTCAAAAGCTTCTGCTGGAGCATCATTAGCGCTCATCAACCCGGTCATTAACGTCGTTAGCTGTTTCTCAGTCTGCGGGGAATTAAGCGGAGAAAGTTGTCCGGGATCTTCGGCAAGGTCGTAAAGACGCGTCTCTTTTTCTAATAAACTACCAGGGCCATAATTGTTATACATGGGAGAAGTGTTGATAACCGGGACTTTTAATAATGGAACGCCTTTCGTGAAAGGAAAGGGGGCTGACAGGCTGGCATCGGTCAATTCTTCGGTACTGAAGCGGGAAGTAATATGTGTCGGCATCAAAGTGTATTGGTAGATTTCCTGCTCACTGAGATTTTCAGGGTAGCGATGGTAGGTATAGCGCCCATCGGTGACATTAACGGCTCCACCAAAATAGCCAAACAGGATACCGTCCCGCAGAGGTTTATCTTCTTTTAATATAGGTAATAGTGAGTGTCCCTGCATTTCTTTCGGGCGTGGGGCGCCATAAATATCAAGGAAAGTTGCGGCCAGGTCTGGCGTTTGCGTGAGCGTCTGACGCCGCTCACCGGAAACATTGGCATAGTCCGGATGATGGACAAAGAGAGGAATATGCGAGACTTCTTCATACATATTCATTCTGTTTTTTGCCCAGAAATCATGTTCTCCCAATAAGAAACCATGATCGGTCGAGAGAACGAGTGCGGTGTCTTTCCACATATCATGTTTATCAAAATAGTCGAGCACATCGCCAAGCAGTGAATCGCATAAAGCTACCAGCCGATAATAGTTGGCGCGGAGCTCCTCGCACTCCTCCGGCAATTCATCGACACGGCCGTAGCGAGGCCAGTCCAGTACCGGACCATTCCAGTCGGTATTCACTGAGTTATAAAAACGTTCAGGAGAAGTAAAAGGTTCATGTGGATCGAAGGTTTCAATTTGCAGGAACCAGTTATCCGCATGGCGGTTTGTTTCCAGAAACTCCAGACCCAGAGCAAAGCATTGCACTGACGGGAAGTCTTTTTCTTCGCGAATGTATTCGCGGTTAATGATATTTTTTGCCTTTAAATCACGACGACCGTCAGAGAATTGCGAAGGATGATACTTCTCTCTGAGCCTTTCCCAGTGCGGTTGAACCATCGCTTTCCATGGGTCTCCTTCCTGACCACGGACAAATTCAAATGAGTCATAACGGTTATGATAGGTGCCACCGCCATCCTCAAAATAATGGTTATGGTCGGTGATTAAATGGCTGTAGATTCCTTGCTGATAGAGTAATTCCGGGAAGGAGTTATCGAAAGGTTCCAGCGGACCCCAGCTGCGATGTAAAAAACTCAGACGCCCGGTCTGCATATCCCGACGGGCAGGCATGCAAGGCATACTGCCGACATAATGCTTATCGAACGTGACCGTGCGACGAGCCAGACGATCAAAATTAGGCGTGGGGACATGCTTACCGCCGTAGGGAGATAAGGCCAGACGATTTAATGAATCAAATAATAGAAATACTGTACGCATGATTTATTGCTCCTCAGAAAAGGAAATTCGCTGACCACTGGTAGCATCAAACAGGTGAATATGTCGGCTATCTGGCAAGATTGAGATCCTGTCTCCTGGCTGTAGCTCGAGTCGTTGTCGGAAGGTACAGGTCAGGCTCTCTTCGCCTAATTTAAGTGCGAGTAGTGTTTCAACCCCGGTAGGTTCAGTTACATCGACCACCGCCGTTAAGCCATCGGCGCTATCGAGAAGAAAGTGTTCTGGTCTTACGGCATACACCAGCCGCTGCCCGGCAAGATGTATAAGATTTTTTCCAAGCGGTAAGATGACGCCGCTGGTGCAGGCAAAATGATGGCCATCCGTTGTAACGGTTCCATGTAGTCGGTTGATTTCTGGTGAACCAATAAAAGAAGCAACGAAAAGATTATTGGGGCGGTCATAGAGCGCTAAAGGTGTATCAACCTGTTCAATACGTCCATGATTCATAATGGCAATACGATCGGCCAGAGTCATGGCCTCGATTTGATCATGAGTGACATAAATCATGGTGGCATCAAGTTGCTGATGCAGCTTCTTTATCTCAAGACGCATATCAACCCGCAGTTTGGCATCGAGGTTTGAAAGTGGCTCATCGAATAAGAAAACTTGCGGATTGCGTACCATTGCCCGACCTATAGCAACCCGCTGACGCTGTCCTCCAGAAAGCTCTTTCGGATGACGAGCCAGCAACGGCGTTAACTGCAATGCCTCGGCGGTAGCATTTACTTGCTCAGCTATCTCTTGTTTGGCAAGGCCTTTGACTTTGAGCGAGAACCCCATGTTTTCCGCCACATTCATATGGGGGTAGAGCGCATAGCTCTGAAATACCATGGCGATATCACGTTCACTGGCAGGAAGCGTATTGATATCACGACCCTGTAAGAGAATTTGTCCGTTTTCGATATCTTCCAGCCCGGCTATCATTCTCAGTAGCGTTGATTTCCCGCAGCCTGACGGGCCAACCAGTACGATAAATTCCCGTTTTTCAATAAGCAGGGAGATATTCTGTAGCACCTGAGTGTGACCGTAGGTTTTGTTGACACTTTCGATAGCAACTGCACTCATTGATATATCCTTTTGAATAAGTCTTACTTCACCGCACCGGAGAGTAGGCCTTTGACGATAAAGCGCTGACCCACGATGAGCAGCAGCAGAACCGGGAGCGAAACCAGTAATGACGAAGAAGCCATTTCCGCGTAACGGATTTGTTCATTTTGCGAAAATGCGGTGATGTAAACCGGTAGCGTTCGAGCCTGTTCCGAACTGAGGATCAGTGCGATAGGAAAGTCATTCCAGACAAACAGTAAGACCAGGATAGTAGTCGCAGTCATACCTGATTTTATCAGTGGAACAAAGACATAACGGAATCTTTGCCAGTGCGTACAGCCGTCAACGGTTGCCGCATCAAGTAACTCTTTGGGGAGTTCTCGTGCAAAGGTAACGCCGAGCCATAGCGCCATGGGTAACCATGCTGCGATGCTGGCAATAATGATGGCTATTCTGGTGTCATAGAGCCCTAACTGGCGGAATAGGTTGAACCATGAACCCACAAAAGTGATAGCGGGTAACAGGTTAAATAGCAGACACCAGCCAAGTAAAATGGCGCCTAACGCTGCGGGGAGCTGGCGTACGGTGGTTAGGGCATACGCGGATAATAAAGTGACAACTACAATCACTGCGGTAGTTGCCAGGGTGATGACTACGCTATTAATAAAATAGGTGCTAAACATGGAGCTGGGATCAAATAGCAATTCATGCAAGGTATCGAGCGTTGGTGTAAAGATAAATCGCGCCAGTAAAATATCGATTTGTTTCTTAAATGCAGTACTGAGTAACCATAAAAAAGGGAACAGTACGATGGCTGCGTAGAGAATAATGACGGCGCCACGGCTGACGATATAAAGTCTGTCGCGCCCGGGTGATGATCGCAGCATTAGTTTTTCCTCCGCTTACGAAGATTGGTAAGTACCACCAACAACAGTGCGACAATAAAAAAGGTAAACAGCGACATGACTGCGCCTAGCCCTTCTCTGTCCTCAATGAAAAAGGCACGATAAATCGAGTAGCTGACCATCTCAGTTGCAAGCCCTGGTCCGCCTTTCGTCAGAAGATAAATTTCATCGAAGACTTTGAACGAAAAAATGATGCGTAACATCAGGGTGATGAGTAGAGCAGGCCACATCATCGGCAGCGTGACAAAACGAAAACGCTGCCATCTTGAGCAGCCATCCAGCTGTGCGGCTTCGAGAACTTCATGCGGGAGCGCTTTGAGACCCGCTAATAACAACAGGAAAGAGAATGGTGTCCAGTGCCAGACATCAACAACAATCACGGAAAGAAAAGCGAGTGATGGCGTACCCAGCCAGTCTGGGGGTAAAATATCCAGCTGGCTTAAGACGACATTTAAAACACCTGAATCATTGTTCAGAATAAGTCGCCACATAGCACCAATAACTATCGGTGAGATAACAATGGGCAGCAGTAAAATAGCAGTAAGTAAACGCTGCTCCTTTTTCATATCATTGACGGCCAGTGCCAGTGCGAATCCAATCGCGACTTGCAGTAATACGGCAATAACAGAAAATATCAGCGTATTAATCAGACCTGGCCAGTAGTAAGGATTGTTGATAAAAGCACGGATATTATCCAGCCCGACAAACTTAGTGACGGCTTGTCCATCCTGCCAGCTGACTTCCCGGGGAACTAAACTAAACAGGTTAATAACGGGCATCACCATCAGTGTTAAAACAATGATGATTAATGGTGCCAGGGCTAGCCAGGGCCACCAGTCGCCGCGTTTGCGGCGAGCAAGTGTCGAGGGTCTGGCAATAAGCAGATCCTGGTCAGACATCAGCGATTATCCTTTCTTACCAGTATCAGCCGGGAGATCGGCCAGAAGCTTTGTCTGATAGCCAGCGCCGGACATAATCTCATGTACCTGATGAGCTGCTGTGTTGAGAGCTTGCTCAGCAGACTGCTCGCCAGTGAGTGCCTTATAGAGCTGCAACCCTAAAAGAGCATTAATTTGTGCAGCTTCTTTTACCGGGCTGATCACTTCTGCACTGGCTGTGGCATCTCTCAGGGCAGGTAAGAAGTTTAATGGGTCTTTGGCGACACCGACCAAGTCTGAGCGTACCGGAACACCACCTGCCTCATAGAGATAGACCTGGTTTGGCTGCTCTTCGTACCATTTAAAAAAGTTCAGTGCAGCTTGCTTGTTAGCAGCTGGAATATTTTGTGGGATACCACCAACCCAGTGACCCGCAGCATAAATACCTGTTTTTTCTGCAGGGTGTGGGATCACGGTAACGGCGTACTTATCGGTAACAATGGAGCTATCAGGATTACTGAGTGGACCACGTGCAGCGGCAACAATATTGGCCTGAGCAGCTTTTCCTGTTGAGAACAGTTGAATTAACTCGCCTTGAGTTAATGCACCGGGATTACTATAGCCAGATTTTGCCAGGTCAATATATTGCTTCAGCCCATTAAGTGTTTCCGGGCTATTTAAAATAATATCAAAGTTACCTTCTTTCGGATCTTTAAAAATCCCGCCACCTGCGGAGAGTAAGAAGGGAGAAATATCAAAGACAATATCTTGTGGGCCACCGCGGATCAGGAAACCATTTTGTTTCGGAGGCTGATTTAATTTTTTAGTATTCTCATTTAACTCATCCCAGGTTTTCGGTACTGTCAGGCCTGCTTTATCATAGATATCTTTTCTATAATAGAATAATTGTGGGTTTGCGGTGACAGGGAAAGTATATAACTCTCCTGATTGCTTATTAAAGACTTTCCTGGTGTTATCCCAGTATATGGCATCGTCAAAAGTCAGTACCGGTTCGGGTAGTTTATATTGGGAATCAATTTTATTTACGGGTGTTAAGAAACCACCGTTATAGAATTCACCCAGCCAGTTTATATCTATCATCAAGGCATCATAGACACCGTCTTTTGCTCTGACTGAACTACGAATTTTATCGAGCAGACCGCCATAGGGAACGGCATCAATTGTCACATTGTTCCCCGTTTCCTGATTATATTTAGCGACGGTTTTTTTAAATCCATCCAGCCAGGGTGACTGATTAATAACGATTTTAACATCTTCCGCATAGGCTGGAGAGAGTCCGGGTAACGCAAGTAGAGTTAATAGCGTAATACTGGATAGACGCATGAAGTTTTTGTTAGCCACTGAGGTTACTCCCATAAAAAATAAGTAAAGTTATTTAAATATCACTTGTGATTGAAACTAACTTTATGAGAGATAATCTGTCTATTACATATATGGCATAACTTATTCGCTATCCTCATATTATCGAGTGGAATAGCGCAACTAATTGATTTTAATTTAAATTGATGTGAATTCGTAAAACTTAATTGATATACATATTTGTGTTAAGCTATTGCGATAAAATAGTATGCATCAAGAAACCCTTGAAAGAACTTGATTGTTCGGTTAATTACGCTATCTGATTTATTCTATACTTTCTGTTGCTGAGAACTGCCTAATGACACACAGTATATTATCAGTAGAAAATAATCGTTTTCAGTTAAAAGTAGCTACCCTGGGTGGAGAGATAAGAAGTCTTTGGGATAAAGAATTTCAGTGTGAATGGATTTGGCAACCTGAAGATGGCATCTGGGATCGCTCGGCAATTCAACTTTTCCCCGTTGTCGGGCGTTTAATTCATGGTGGTGTGTGGCAAGGAGAGACTTTTTATCCCCTCCCGAACCATGGATTCCTGCAAGATCAGCCCTTCATGTGTACTGCAACAGAGCCCTCCGGGCTGGTGCTGGAAGCTTGTGCCCGAGATAGCACGCTTGCTATCTGGCCTTCAAAATGGCGGGTTATCGTCAGTTTTGAGCTGACTCATGACGGGCTCATTTTCCGCCAGCAAGTGATCAATGAGGACAGCGAACCTTTTTGGTTTTCTATCGGCTGGCATCCAGGGTTTGCATTACCGCTGGCAGAACAATCTGGCTGGGAAACCCGGTTCGTTAACGCCGAGGTAAATGGGCCATTTACAACCTATGAGCGTACGCTGGCTCTTCCTGATATTTTACCTCAGATCTCAATATATACCCTGACGAAAACGAGTTTCAGTCATGGCGCGGTTTATTTTGGCAATTGTCAGAATCAACTTATTCAAGTCCGTTCCCCCGTGGGGAAAACTGTTATCGAAATAGATACGGGTGAGCATGACTGGCTGGCACTGTGGGGTGTTCCTGGTGCCAATTTGCTGTGTATTGAGCCTTTATCAGGAACAACCGATGCGCCGGATTTTGATGGTTTTATCAATCACAGGAGAGGGATACAGCAACTTGAACCCGGTAACAGCAGAACCTATAGCGTCAGACTAGGGTTTCCGTCAGGCATATAAGAAACCAGAAAAACTGCAAGCCACAACCAGGCTGTGACTTGCATTATTTGGGGCAACAGTAATTATAGCGTGACACCGCTTTTAAATATCGCCAGTTCACGGAAGTCATTCACTTCGTTTTTAGTCTGCTCGCCATTTACCAGACGAACAACTTGCTCGATAAAATCATCCAGCAAAGTATCCATTGATTTACCTGTCAGCAGGGCGCCAGCATTAAAATCAATCCAGTGTGGTTTTTTGGCGGCTAATTCATTATTGGTGGCGATTTTCATGGTTGGGACAAAGCCACCGTAAGGGGTACCACGGCCGGTAGTGAATAACACCATATGACAACCCGCGGCTCCGAGTGCGCTGGTGGCAATGGCATCATTACCGGGTGCACTTAATAAATTGAAGCCGGGTACGCGCAGGCGCTCACCGTATTTTAAGACATCCATTACCTGACTGGTGCCCGCTTTTTGCGTACAGCCTAATGATTTTTCTTCCAAGGTTGAAATACCCCCGGCTTTATTCCCTGGTGAAGGGTTTTCATAGATAGGCTGTTCATGAGCAATAAAATAGCGTTTGAAATCGTTGACCATCTCGACGGTTTTTTCAAAGGTCGCTTCATCATGGCAGTGATTCATCAGAATTTGTTCTGCACCAAACATTTCCGGCACTTCGGTTAATACCGTGGTGCCCTGGTGGCTGACGAGGAAATCAGAAAAACGTCCCAGTAATGGGTTAGCCGTGATACCGGATAAACCATCTGAGCCGCCGCACTCGAGACCAAATTTAACCTCGCTTAATTTACCCGGCACACGCTGATTATGTTTGACGATGTCATAAAGCTGATTGAGGTTTTCAATACCCGCTTCTATCTCGTCATCTAATTGCTGGCACACCATGAATTTAACCCGTTGCTCGTCATATTCACCGAGTGTCTCTCTGAATGCCGCAACCTGGTTATTTTCACATCCAAGACCGATGACTAATACGCCAGCAGCATTAGGATGACGCACTAAATCCTGCAATATTGTGCGGGTAGTGAGGTGATCATCTCCCAGCTGAGAGCAACCGAAGGTGTGGTTATAAAGGTATACACCATCAATACCTTCAGGTTCAGGATGCTGTTTATTAAAACGCTCGATCATTTTACGTGCCAGGGCGTTTACACAACCGACGGTAGGGATCACCCAAATTTCATTTCTGATTGCGATATCGCCATTGTTACGGCGATAAAGCGTAACTTCAGGATCGGCCAGGCTGGCATCAAGTATTTTATGCTCAGGCTGGTACTGATAGTCATTAACGTCACTGAGATTAGTGGCGATATTGTGGTTATGAATGTGCTCGCCGATAGCGATAGCCTGTTTAGCATGGCCTATTGGTAAACCATATTTGATAATATTTTCCCCAGCCTGAATAGGGGAAAGGGCGATTTTATGCCCGCGGCCTACTGCCTCAGTCAGCGTGATAGTCTGGCCGTCTACGTTGACCTCTTCTCCAGCTGCCCTATCTATTAAGGTCACTACGACATTGTCTGTTGAATGTATCTTTATAATTTCTTTCATGTTTCTCGTATCCTGGTATCGAAACGATAGAGTGAAGTCAACGCGATGGCCTTAATAGTATCCGGGTTATTAAGCCAATGAGGAGGATTATAGATCGTGGTCTATATCTTTTAAAGTTATTATACCAATTTTCGGGCGGTTTATTTTCGTTTTTGCAGCACTACAGATATAATCAGGCAATCAACATGCCCGCTGACCCCTGCTGGCGATAAGAGGAATATCGATGAATTTACCGGTAAGTGAACAACGTCTCTATCAGCACGTTGCCTCAGTCATCAAGGAAAGAATTGAAAATAATGAATATTCTGTAGGATCAAAACTTCCTGCAGAACGCTTGCTGGCTGATGAAATGAACGTGAGTCGTACGGTGATTCGTGAGGCGATCATCATGCTGGAGGTTGAAGGCCTTGTGGATGTCCGCAAAGGTTCGGGTATTCACGTTATCAGCCAGGTGTCTGCTCAGACTGCGGTGACAGCTGCCTCACCGGTACTGGAATTTAGTCAGTGCGGTCCTTTTGAGTTATTACAGGCCCGACAACTGATTGAAAGCCATGTGGCTGAATTTGCTGCAACTCAGGCAACCAAGGAAGATATTCTGAAGTTGATGGAGATCCAGAGAAATGCTCGTCAGGAAGACAGATTTCGTGATTCGCAGTGGGATTTGAAGTTCCATATGCAAGTCGCAGCATCAACGCATAATAGTGCGATGGTGATTATTGTCGAACAGATGTGGAGCCAGCGGCTGCGCAACCCTTACTGGCTAAAACTGCACGAACATATTGATAATCGTTCGATTGATAGCTGGTGTGATGAACACGATAAAATCTTACAGGCGTTAGCCCATCGTGATCCTAAAGCCGCACGTCAGGCAATGTGGCAGCATTTAGAAAATACTAAAAAAATGCTCTTTAATGCTGCCAGTGATGATTTTGATTTTAATATGGATCGATCGATGTTTGCTGACAGCCCGCTTCCAGGGATGGGGTCGGCTGAGTAACATATCTTGTGATGTTTGTCCGGGCGGTACCTGGCCCGGACAATAATATATTTATTCTATTAGCATATACCTGAAAACGATTTATCTTTTTTTTGCACTGCATATGTCCTGATTTTTTAAGGCGTTATTTTATTTTCACGATTGACTTTATATCATGTTATTTAATATTGTAATTACCTTACTCGCGTATTTAAAACCATTTATTTTTTTAAATGATAATTGTTAATCATTTAAACGCTGCTTTAAAAAATTAGATAATAAATATCAGAGGGATACAGAGAGGAAAGGGATGAGCGAAAAATGTTTTAATCTAAAAGTTGGTGGTATGCTTTTTGAAATAAAATCAAATGAAACTATTTTAGAATGTGCCTATAGAAACGGTATGAGTATAAATTATAAGTGTGCATCAGGATACTGTGGGAAGTGCCGAACGCGGTTGCTCAACGGTAGGGTCAGACTTGAACATTCCGGCGGAATATCCCGAAGAAATATCGCCAGAGGATTCGTACTGGTTTGCTGTACTTTCCCCAAGAGCGATATTGAGATTTAATAAATAGTCTTAGTAATAACCCACCTCTGAAAAGATGGGTTATTATTGCTATTATTTACGATTGATAATCTCTTCCGGAATAGGTTCGCCGTGATATTTTTCATAAATAGCATTAAGCTTGCCGTTTTTCAGATTAGTTTCAATCCATTCATCGAGTTTTTCTTTTAGTTCAGGCTGATCTTTTTTCAATCCGATAGCCAGGTCAAATACTGTTAATGTCATTTTTGGCTCAAATGCCAGCTTTGGATTCTGTTTATGGATCTGTTTTACCAGAGTGGCCGATGTGGCAACTGCATAGGCCTGGCCGCTGACGGCAGCCGTGACAAGGGTAGCATCATCATCATAGCGTTGAACCGAGAAACCATTTTTCGCGGCATCTTTACTCAGCATTGAGTCCTGAGTGGTACCGCGGGTGACAGTTACTGCACGCCCTTTAAGGTCATCCCACCCTTCTATTTTTGTCGCCGTTGGCGCGGCAATCACTGAGCGTAATCCCGCATAAGGACGCGTAAAATCAATAACCTCGGCACGCTGTGGTGTGACCGACAGCGTCGAGATAACGATATCGGCTTTGCCTGTTTGTAGGTTTGGAATTCGGGTTGGGCCGGTCGTTTCAATAAACTTAAGCTTTAATCCCCAGTCTTTAGCCAGCAGTTCCGCTGTTTCAACATCAGAGCCTATCGGTTGCATTGAAGCATCTAACATACCTGAAGGCGGAATAGATAAATCGGTAGCCACCCGGAGTTCGCCGCGCTTTTGAATATCTTCGAAAGTATTGGCTGAAACAGATAATGAAAATACAGCAGAGAGTAATGTCGTTGCTAAGATGATTTTTTTTGTAGGGTTCATTTTTATGCTCCTGAATACATATCTGGTCAATAAGGTGACGGTATTAGAGATCGTTTGAAATAAATTCCTGAAGCTCCTCAGTGGCGGGATTTTTTAAGATATCGACAGTGCCGCTTTCATGGACTTTGCCGTGGTGCATAAAAATAACTTTATCGGCGATTCGACGGGCGAAGTTCATTTCATGAGTGACCATCACCATCGTCATACCGCTGCCAGCAAGGCGTTCAATAACACGTAGCACTTCACCGGTTAGCTTGGGGTCAAGAGCAGAGGTGACTTCATCGAATAGCATGACTTTGGGTTTCATCGCCAGAGAACGGGCGATAGCAACACGCTGCTGCTGGCCACCCGAAAGTTGTTCGGGGTAGCTATCCGCTTTATCCGCCAGACCGACTTGTTCGAGCACAGAAAGAGCCAGATGACGGGCATCTTTCCTGGCCATTTTTTTAACCGATATCGGTCCCAGAGTGATGTTCTGTTCAATGGTTAAGTGGGGAAACAGGTTATAGCTTTGAAATACAATACCGACATCCTGGCGCAGTTTGCGCAGATCGATATGCGGGTCTTCTACATGATGACCGCAGACCTCAATACTGCCGCCATTGATAGTCTCCAGCCTGTCGATACAGCGCAGGGCAGTACTTTTACCTGAACCACTTGCGCCAATCAGGGCAACAACCTGGCCTTTATTAACAGAGAAAGAAACATCCTTCAGTACCTGATTCTGGCCAAAGCTCTTTTGTACATTGCTCAATGTAATAATGGACATAGTGATGACCTTCAGCGGTTAATTAATTTGTGGAACGGCAGATGCCGACTGGCTGGCTTTCTTTTCTGATGCACCACGCTCAAGCCGACGGCTCAGTGCCGAAACCGGGAAGCAGAGACAGAAATAGATAGCTGCAACAATGAGATAAATAATAAATGGCTCAAATATAGAGTTATTAATTAACTGACCGGCACGCGTTAACTCGACAAAACCCACAACAGAAGCAAGCGAAGTATTTTTAATAATTTGTACTGAAAAACCGACCGTTGGCGGGGTGGCAAGTTTAACCGCCTGAGGCAGTATGACTTTAAACATCCGCTGGGTACGGGATAACGCCAGACATTCAGCGGCTTCCCACTGAGAACGTGGTACTGACTGAATACAGCCGCGCCAGATCTCACCCAGATAAGCACTGGCATAAATGGTGAGAGAGACACCTGCAGCCAGTAATGGCGAGATTGAAAAACCGAGCCCGGGCAGACCGAAATAGACCATAAACATAATGATCAGGAGCGGCGTCCCCTGAACTAACTGAACCCAGCCCGTGACCAGAAAGCGTATCGGGCGTATTGGTGTGATACGTCCCAGTGCTATCAGGAAACCCACGAATCCACCGCCGCCAAATGCCATCAGGGATAACACGATGGTCCAGACGGTTCCTTCCAGTAAAAACTGGAGATGAGCGAAATTAAGGGGAAAATGCATCATCTTATCTCCCTGGTTAGATGGCCGTGCCGAGGCGGCGGCGGCGTGGAAAAATCGCTAACCCAAACAGCCAGAAAACGAGTCGCATCATCAGTGAGAGCGCGATATAGATACCGGCGACGATGAAAAAGGTTTCAAAGGGTCGGTAGGTTTCTGATTGAATAAAGTTCGCGGTCGCCGTCAGTTCCTCAGTAGATATTTGTGATGTGACAGAAGAAGCCAGCATTAGCAAAATAAACTGACTGGTCAGTGACGGATAAACACGTTCAATTGCCGGACGCAGTGCCACATGCCAGTATTGCTGCCACTTTGTTAATCCCAGAGTTTCAGCTGCTTCCCACTGCCCTTTATGAATCGAGTCAAAACCGGCACGCATAATTTCCGCAGTATAGGCACCAACATTAATCGTCAGAGCGATAACCGAGACGGTAAACGCGCTAAACGAAAAGCCCAGACTTGAAAGGCCAAAATAGACCAGGAAAATCTGTACCAGAAATGGAGTATTACGAATCGACTCAACATAAATCGCGGCGATTCTTACACAGATTACCGATTGAGATCGCCGGGCGACGGCACACAAGGTGCCGATAAGAAAGCCCGTCACGGTCGTGACGATTGCCAGTTCAGCGGTCAGCTCCGCCCCATCCAGCAATAGCCGCCATTGTGAAAGAATTGCTGAAAAATCGAGATTCATGGCTGGTTACCCCGGCTAATTAGTTGCGGTTGTTTTGCCCGGTAAGACGGTCATACACTTTAAATAGCGCCTGATTACCATTCGCCCCTTCACCGTATGCCTGCGCATTCTGATACTGAGTGGCGACTAACGCGGTTGCCGGAAGCGGCACCGGGTGTTTTTGTGCAGCTTCCAGCACCAGACGAAGATCTTTCATCATCAAGTCGATGCGAAATCCTGCTGAAACATCACCTTCAATCATTAAAGGCGCCAGTTTATCGAGCATCCAGGAGGCAGCCGATCCGCCCAGGAGAACCTCACGCATTTGTACCAGGTCGATATCCCAGGCGCGGGCCAGAGCCAGCGCTTCACAAATAGCCTGAATATTGATCCCACAGATCAGTTGATTACAGAGCTTCACGGTTTGGCCTGCACCAGAGGCTCCGACGTGATTAAGCGTGGTGCCCATTGCCTGTAAGAAAGGGGTGGCTTGAGCGAAGCCACTGGCTTCGCCGCCAACCATAATGGTGAGGGTGCCATTTTTAGCGCCAACCGGGCCGCCGGATACCGGAGCATCCAGCATCGTGATGCCAGCAGCCGCTAATGCCTGGCTAAATTTGCGGGTGGCATCCGGAGCTATAGTGCTCATATCAACGAATAATTTTCCGCGTGGCGGGTGAGTCAACAATCCGCTTGCACCCAGGACAATCTCTTCAACCTGCGGGGTATCCGGCAGCATCGAGATGACGATATCGGCATCTGTCACAGCGGAAGGAATATCCGGCATGATTTCGACCCCGAATTCACGCAGGGCATCACCTGCGCTGGGGACAATATCAAATGCGCGGACGGTAAAACCGGCCTGGGCAAGGTTGCGGGCCATTTCACGTCCCATCACGCCTAAACCCAGAAAGCCGACGATTCCGGAAGCTTTATTATTCATCGTTATTCTCCTTCGCTTTATTCGCTATTAGTTTTGCTGTTCGAGTTGCGTGAGTTTCTCGACGCGACGGATAAAATCGATATCCTGAACAAACTCAGCTTTCAGGAAAGATTCAATCAAGTCCCGGGCCAGCCACGGGCCGACAATCTGGGCGCCAATACACATCACATTGACATCATCATGTTCGACAGACTGATGGGCGGAATGCACGTCATGACAGACAGCAGCGCGGATCCCTTTCACTTTGTTGGATGCAATAACAGCCCCGACCCCAGTGCCGCAGACCAGGATGCCGCGCTGATGTGTTCCCTCGCGAACTTTGCTGCAAAGCGTGGCGGCGATATCGGGAAAATCCACCGGGTCAGGGTTATGGCTACCAATATCAGTCACCTGATAACCCGATTGTTTTAACCAGTTAACGAGCTCTTGCTTCAGGTGGAATCCTGCATGATCACTACCAATCACTATTTGCATCTCTTGTTCCTCAAGGGTTTTTAGTTATTTAAGGGTTAACCGCTCACCATACGAATGGTGGCACGACGGCGAAAATCGGCGCCAATCTCAAAGTGGCGCCCAAGTAATTCATCAGCAAGGTCTTCATTACGTTCGACAATGGCGGCAAAAATGGCGCGGTGATGGTCAATCAGGAATTCTTCAATACCTTCGACTTGCATGATCTGTTCACGTCTGTCGAGGTGTGACCTGTGCACTAAGACACTGATTGACTGGTAAATATTGATAAGCGTTGGTGAACCAGAGGCATTGACAATGGCTTCATGGAAACGGAAATCAGCGAGGTAACCTGACTGTGGGTCATGAATGGTATCGATAATTTCTTTCAGGCAGCTAGCAAGGCGGTCGTAGTCACTCTGGGTTCCACGATGGCAGGCAAGGCGTACCGCCTGACGTTCTATGGCAATTCGCGCCTGCATCACGTCGTCCACCACATTCGGCTGGTGTGCGAGAACAAACGTAAAAAACTCGCCCAGAACAGAGACATCCGGTTTTGTTACTACGGTACCAATGCCATGACGTATCTCGACGGCACCAATCATGGCGAGTGCTCTTAATGCTTCACGTAAAACAGGACGACTTACACCTAATTTTGCAGACAGTTCGCGCTCAGGTAGCAAACTATCTCCTGCTTTCAGCTCTCCTGTTAACAGTTGCTCCCGCAAAAAATTAACAACTCGGTCGTAACCATTGCTGTTTTCTGTCTTTTCGCGCCTGATTTCCATAATCTTTTCCATTGGTCTCTAGTGGTAATACCAATGGTAGATATGTTAATAAGATATTAATGTGATGTTGATCTGTTTTTAACCAGAGCAATTTGTGAGCACTATCGCATTTATCGGTGAAGGATCTTTTTTTGTGAAACGGATCGCGGGAGTTCACTAAGCGAGTGATGTCTTTCAGGGGGAGATAAGCTGGAGACGGAGCTTCTGGAATAATGACAGCGAGTCTTCAAGTTGCCCGGATCGTATTTTTGCTGTTTAGCAGCACAAGCAACTTGAAGGAGAGAAGAGAGTTATTTAATCAGTTTGCAGACTTCGGGTAGATTTCTGAATTTATTCTGCCACGGCATACCATAACCTATTAATAAATCATCATTAGTCATCTCCCAGGCATAGAACTGAGGGACTGGGATGTCAATGCGTCCGGGCTTAACAAACAGCGTGGCAATAGCGAGTGATTTGATTGAGTAGTGCTGGGTTAAGTGTTCCACCAGCCGTTTCATGGTGCCACCGGACTCGATAGCATCATCAATCAAAATGACATCCATACCGTTAATATTCACGTTATTATGAAAAATAATATCAGACTTGTTTTCTCTCTGGCCTGGAGTATGCGGGCAGGAGATGTAGTCCATATGGACATCAAAATTAAGTTCCCGCACTAAATCTGCGGTATAGAGTATACCGCCAGGAACCACAGTAATAATTGCAGCTTCCTGATAGAGACTATTTAGCTGTTCAGCAACAAGTTTTACGCCGGTCTGGATATCTTTTTTGGAAATAATAACTTCACCTGCATGTGATGTTTTCATCATGATTTTTGCTCACTGAAGATTGTGCTCGTATGTGTTCATGTAAGATACGAATATATGCTCGATTGTGCAATATTAATCGCATTTTGTTTGTTGTGTATCCTTAAAACGCATTCATCGAGCTTGATCGAGCATGGCCTGTAGGTATAACAATGATACAAAGCACCATGACTCTGCTTCACTGGGCTGAGCCGTCAGACTATTTTTCCCCTCTGTTGATACAGCAGAGGAAAATGATCGCAGAATCTATTAATATAAGGCAGACATTACCGACAGAAGAGCCGTAGAATGTTTCGATATATATTATTAATATTGTCTTTTGCTTTTCATACTGGCTTTGTAAAGGCTGATGAGTATATAGAATATAATAAATGGTATTCAAAAGACGGTGTTCTCTATGATATTACCCAAACCCAGGATAGCGAGCCGGTCATGTTAAGCATCTTTGCGGCAGGTAAAAAAAATGCCAACATGGTGGTATCTTATTATAGTCCGGGGGCATGTGAAAAAAATATAAACACCCTGAGAATGGACGGGACTGATTTCCCGGCACAGTATTCGTGCGTGCCAGAAAAAACGGGTAAAATCAATCACTACACTGTTACCGATGCAGGTTCTGTTAATTATCTGGTTGAGCGCTTAAAGTCGGGTTTTACCGTATTACTTCAGGATAATATTAAAGTCTGGGTCGAAAATTTTAATGATCCTAAATACGGTGTTGCGCCTAATTTCTGGTGAAACCGATAGCCAGCATAAATATTTTATACTGACTATCGGTAATTATAGAACATTAAAAATTAGCGTAAGGGATAAGCGGTTGAGGAGGAAGATCTAAATCACCCATCCAGCCAGCCTGAGAATAACGAAGATAAATTAGCGCATGACTCGGGGTATAATCTTTCGCATGCTGTAGATCAATGCCTGCGCCAACAGACCAGTTTTCATTGAGTCTTCTTTCTACCAAAGCCTGGGCTGTATAACCAAAACCATTACTGGAAGTACCTGCATTGGTGTCAAACCCAACAGGATAGTTAATATTGCCATTACTCAATAAAGAAGCGATTGGATATAATTTATGGGTCGATGTCTGAGAATGCGACCAGGAAGCTGATGAACTCAATTCCCATGACCAGTTTTCAGTACGCTTACGCCAGGTGACTGGCACACTGAATGAAACATACTTCTGCGGACTGAAGTAGCCGCCCTGGCCAAGATAATAATCACCCAGATCCTTGTTGTAGTGCCAGAGCATATTGTTAGCGCCGACAGTCAGCCGCTGATTATTCTCATTGAGCAGTTTGTAGTAATAACCCCCCATCCAGCTCACTTTCCAGTTATCTTCGACATTCTTACCTTTTAGCGAGTCAGCATCAACGCTGCCCCAGAAACCGTGCTCCTCGCCCTGGTCATAACTGGCGCTGACGCCAGCTCCCGTTGCTCTCACGCCTCCCCAGGTCGTATTGGTATTAGGGTCGTGCTGACCCGCAAAAGCCAGTAACGAGTTAGAAAGCGGGCGGCGATGGAGATTCAGGGTGTATCCGACATCACCTATATCATCGCTGTAGCTAATTCCACCGACGACATCGACCACATCAAAACCGAGTGGGGTGGTACCGATATCCATCTGCCAGGTTTGGTTTTTCCAGCCGGTTGCCAGGCTTACACCGTTAGCTGTTTGTTTTGGTACACCGAAACAGGCTTGTTCCTGGCAAGTCCCCCATGCCGCATTACTTTCAGATAAAGTACCCGCGTTCATACTGACTTTATCGGTTCTGAACCAGACCCGCCCGTCACTTAATGGCGCATCGATTTGCAACATGGTGGTATGGGTTTTCAGATCGGAATAACCGGGCGTTCCGCTGGAACCGCCGTATTCATGACTCAGTGTGACATTCACATCTTGCTGGCGGTGAAGGTCAGCGGCCTCACGACGAATGCTGCTCTTGAGCCAGTCATCCTGCTCATTATTTCTGGTAAGTCGGGTATAGGTTGCATCATCTGCTGGCGAAGTCTTGCTGATCCGGGCGGCAGGCATCGCATCTTTATAGGCTTGTTTTGCGAGTAGAGGCTTCCCACTGGCGATATAAAAGCGTGCCGCATCCCGCAGGATAAGCGCATTGTCCATTGAAGGAGGCTGATGTCTGGCCCACTGAGTTAATTGGATAAACAGCTTATCGGCTTTATCTTGTTCGCCGATGGTTGACCAAAGGCTGGCGAGTACTCTTTGTACCCCAACAGAGGACTCTTCTGGAGCCGCTGAGAGAACAATTTTTTGTAACTGATGGCGAGCCCCGGGCAGATTATTTTGCGCAATGGATAGTTTTGCCAGGCCCATTAAGGCATCGGTATTATTGGCAGAATAACCGAGTACCTTTTTATAATAGCTTTCAGCTACCGCAAACTGTCCCGCCTCTGTTGCCCACTCGCCTAGCAGCAAATCTCTATTTTCGGATGCAGGCTGATTTGCTAATAAATTAAAGGCTGCTGTTAACTCGCCTTTTTCGCGCATCAATTGAGCCTGTGTGATAACAATCTGTGTATTTAAGCGAGCAGCCAGGTCAGTAATGTCTTTATCCCACTTTTCATGCGGGAAAGTGTTCAGGTGTTTCAGGGCTTCAACATCTCGTGAATGCCTCGACAGATACAAAGCATAAGTATAAATCCGCTCTGCATCCGGATTACTTTTGGCAGCCATGTCACGCATAACTTTATCCGCATCCTGA
The DNA here is from genome assembly GCF_024807845.1 of Klebsiella sp. BIGb0407. Taxonomy (GTDB): domain Bacteria; phylum Pseudomonadota; class Gammaproteobacteria; order Enterobacterales; family Enterobacteriaceae; genus JGM124. The sequence goes on along the minus strand of NZ_JANUEQ010000002.1, from coordinate 390,125 downwards.
TGCTGGCCGGCAGAATCAAGATTACCGGCCAGTCGATAGGCGAGCCAGGCATTATCGGGGTCATTTTCAAGACGCTGGCGCTGAATAATCGCGGCTTGTGCCCACTGACCTTGATTTTCGAGGACCTGTGCTTTCTTCTCTCTTTCCTGGTCTTCTAAACGGCGCAGTAAACCTTCAATACTCTTTTTCTGGCCCGGCGAAAGACTGGCAATGAACGCTTTTGCCCGCTCTTCAGACTGTTGTGAGTAAACGCTTACTAGCGAACTCAATATATTACTATTATTACGGTCGATGCGCAGTGCCTGCTGATAATAACGCTCAGCACCGGCATAATATTTTTGCGCTAATGCGACATCTCCAAGCCCCTTTACCGCATAGCTATCACGTGAGCCCATTTGCAGGGCTCTTTGATATGACTGCTGTGCCGCGGCGAATTGCTTCGCTTCCAGCTGCTTATCACCTTGCGCTATCAGTAGCCAGTAGCGGTTGATTTCCAGCAGGTTATTCCACTTACTGCGGTTGCTACTCTGCGGATCCATCTCAATCGCTTTTTGCAACTGCTTAACCGCCAGTTCACGCTGATTTTGCTGGGAATAAGCCTGACCCAGAGCGCCGACTAATTCACTGTCATCGCTATTGTTACGCAAGGCGATCTGAAGCTGGGAAATAGCTGCCCCGCCATGACCTCGAGAGAGATAAGCCAGGCCGTTGGTTCTGGCTCGGAAGGCGGGATCAAGAAGCTGTTTTTGTTGGGTATCCAGCGTGCTCTTAGCCTGGTTGACCATAGCTTCATTATCAAAAATAACTAAAAAGCGTTGTAATGCGTCAGTACTGGCCTGGCTGACCGGCATATCCTTGATTTGGGCGAACCATGCTTTTGCCGCATCATCGCGTCCGGTAGGCGTCTGAGCCATCTCTTCCAGTAACTTAAAACCTTCCTGAAGTTTGCCCTGACTGAACTGCAGTCGTGCGATATTAACTTGTACCGGTATATTGCCAGGGTCTTTGCTCTTGATTGCCTTGAGTTTATTCAACGCCAGCGCTACCTGAGACGGTTGCTTCGCTACCGTCATCCAGTATTCAATCGCTAAATCACCAGCGGGTTCATTGCCTGAAAATATTTTCTTATAGGCGTTAAGAGCAGCGGTAGTATTGCCAGAAGAGGCAAATAATCGCGCCTGCTGTAACTGTAAACGCAATTCTGGATTAGCCAGAAGGTAAGACTGAAATGATTCACGATAAGCCTGAGAATCGGGGGCCATGCCAAATAATATATCCAGCTGCTGCTTTGCGCCTTCGTTATCCCCCTGACGGAGCAATAAACGTAATCGGGCGGCAATAACGTCGGGATTATTGGTATCCGTCAGGACTAAGCGAGAGAGGGTCTGATCAATTAAATCCTGGCGATTCAGAGATTCGCCCAGGTGCAAATTTTCCAGTAACTGCTGCGTGGGCGTTGGCGCAGCCTGAGCCTCAACGGCAAATATGATTGGCCAGGAAAATGTAATGATATTTAATGAAATTTTGCCCATTCTTCTTTTACCCTGATTGGGGATCATTCTGCTCTTCGAGGCCATTTTTTATATTGATAGTGGCTGGTTTGTATCATAGCCGAAAAGCGCCAGCTTACTGAAAATAGATACTTAATTTTTGAAGTCACCCCCGGCAATCAGCTTACCGAGGGTGATTTGTTTTTCTCTATTTCAGGCGGCGACGGCTAAGAATATGCAGAACACGCCATAATATCCAACCCAGCAGGATCATCGTCACGACGGCTAAGATACTCAAAATAATCGGGTGTGCTGATAGAGCAAACCAGATACGTTCATACCAGGGTAAATGGCCGACATAGTAGATATCCCCGACACGCAGCGCATTGACACCAGAGTCACGAATAATGGTCACTGAACCGCCAATAAAGGCACGTTTACCGCTATCACCAATGGCCTCATTCAGTAACTCATTACCACGCGGGCTATCGGCCAGTAACGCCAGAACACTTCTTTGGCTGTTATAAGGTGACTGGAAGCCCAGTATCGCAGCCATAGGTCCGCTGGAGGAAATCGTCGTCTGGGTTTCTGCTTCGCTATCTTTAGGATCTGGCACCCCATTTAATAATGGGGTCTGGCGCAGCGGTGTTTTTACCCAACTTTCTGTTGCATTCACCAGTAACGCTATCTGTTTATCATCTTTAAGCTCAGGTGGAATCGAACCGATAATCATAATATCGGCATCTTTATCCTTAATTGATTGCCCGTCGTCGGTGATGGAAAAATTCAATGCCGGGAAACCGGTTTGTGCGCCTACCATTCCCAGTGTATCCAGCATTGTCGTCACCTGGCCTGGCTGTGGGTTTTGACTGACAACAATCAGTGTTTGTGACAGATCTGCCATGCGACTGAACGGGAATCCTGAGTTAGCAAATACGCGCAGGTCTGGCATGGCGATAAAATGGTAATAGCTTGAGAAATTAAGGGTCGAGCTGTCTTCAATCACCACATGATTAGGCACTGGCTGATAGGTAATACAGTTTTCCAGCGTTCCCCCTGGCATTGGGTTCATATAGGAGAAGTCAAAACCGAGCTGATTACGAGAGCCCAACTGTAAAGCCGGGATAGCGATATCGGTTTTGTCATCCAGTAAGCCCTGTATTACCGGCAGACGTAATAACTGATTACCCGTCTCTTTCGGCGTCAGATTAATAGACTGAACAAATTGATCGTTCAGGCTAATAGCCAGACGAGAACTGTCTTTTTCAACGGGTGCGGTATAGCGGTATTTGAGATCTAAATCGATACCGTCACTGCGGGCAATAAACAGGTCCGGAGGCAGATTCACGTTAATACTGAGAGGTCTGGGGACGATTCCCGTTGACTGAAGCTGCTGAGTATAGGTTTTTAGCTCCCCTAAACTGACAGGCCTGTCTGTTGGTACCCAGTTCGGTGCGTCATAAGGTTGACGCGGAACGATCGGTTTGACCTCATCAACCGTGACGCTGCTACCACGGAATAACAGGTTACCTTGAGCAATCCCTTTTGCCGCAACGATCAGGTCGTTATCGTCACGTCCGAATACGACCAGTAACTTAATATACGGGTCCTGTGGATGGCTTATCATTTCGATAGTAGGGCGCGTCACCGTTGGATAGTTTCTGAGAAAATCCGGGCGAGTTTCATTGGTGGCAAACACAATCGCGTTATTTTTGGGTAACTGGTTATACAGAACAGGGAATTGCTGGCCACGCCATTGCGTTTTGGTGCCAAACCAGGAGGCGATGATGCCTGCGGCTTCCTGTTGTTTCAGACTTGGCGTGCGGGAAAAAATCATCGGCAGGTTCAGGACTCTGCTGTCATGTGCGTCAAAGAACGGTTCCGGGAAATAGGACAGATCGTTTTTGAGCAGCAGACTTTGATAGTTCAAATCCAGCGAGCTGTTACGTCCGATATCCAGCCACAGAGTATTATTGGTTGGGTTTTCACAAATATCCCGATAATGCCCGAGAAACTCAAGACGTATCGTATTGAAATCAGCGACATAACGAGGGTCGATAGGCATCTGTGCGACAGTTTTCTGGCCTAACTGTTCTTTTGTTACCGGCAAGACGCCCATCAACTCATCATTAAGATACACTTTTAGCTGGGACTGTACTGGCAGCAGCGCAGGCGAAGGCGTGTACTCAAGATTAAGTACCGCTTTGGAGACAACCTCATCACGGCGGGTATCAAAGGTAACCCTTGCGTCAGGAATAATGCCCTTCAGGGCGATATTGCCAGGTGCTGGCGCTATCTGTGCAAAGCTTAATGTCACATTCCGGGAGGGCGCTTGCTCCATGATAACTGGTTGACTCATCTGAGCTGCTTGAGTTCCAGCCTGTGAAGATAACGTGGAAGGCTCGGGAGAAAGCGTTGCTTCACCACTAGCGTTATCGATCGAATGAGCCGACACAAGTGGAGAGGCATAAATGCTGGCGGCGACTGCGCAAAGCCAAAGTATTTTTCTTTTCATCACATTATCATCAAGGTTGAGCCAGTGCAGATTCAGCTGGTGGTTGTTGAACAGCCGCCGGCGATATGCGTGGAACGAATGAATAGAGCCAGCTCATTAACTGACCGCTGAGCCGTAACAGGTATTTTACTGAATCAGGAGCAAAATCAGTTAACTGACGGTAACCTCTGAAACCAAGTTTAAATATAAAAAACAAGTTTTTCAGTGGCTTGTCTTCCGGGTAATCTTTTTGCCATAGCGCCCAGGTATCTGCGCGGGCAAAGGTACATTGCATAAAATCGATATTCTGGCGCGGGGTCATCTCTTCTAACTGGAGCCCAACTTGAGTGCCCTTGACCCTCATCACGCGAGCCGGGAAGGAATACTCTTTTGTACCCCTTTTAAGCAGTAACATAATTTGCTGATTACTCGTTAATCCATGTTCTGCGTTTAATCGGATACCCACCCCGCTATTGGCATAGTCAACCAGGGTGCAGGAGAACAGATGCCCGCTGGCAAGCTTAATCGCAGCGGGCATGGCAATTTCAACACGATGGGCGCGTCTGAGCTGTTTACTTTCTATCGAAACCGCGATTGCGCCACCCAGAATAATCAGGTTATACATTACCCAGATCATACTGATTATCACCGTTGACGTTTCATCCTCCGGACCATAGGCAAAGCGCCAGATACCAGCCAGCAAACCGGACAAATTAAGCAGCACTAAAATCATATACGGACGGGTAATCAGCCAGTCCACATACTCATTTTCAACCAGACCGCCTTTTGCGGTAACGTTGAATTTACCTTTATGCGGGTTAAACAGTGCAACCAGTGTCGGTTTAGCAATATACCAGGCGAGAACGGTTTCATAGATTTCACTCCAGAACGAGTGGCGATATTTCCCTTGAACTCTGGAGTTGGTCAGGCTGGCATGAATCATATGGGGCAAGACAAACAGGACTATCATCACCGCCGGGGCATAGATGATATAGGCATGCATCAACAGGAATGCGAGTGGAGCGACCAGGAAGATCATCCGTGGTAGACCGGACATAAAGTGGAGCATCGCATTGGTATAGCAAAGGCGCTGCATCAGCTTTAGCCCTTTGCCAAACATCGGGTTATCCAGCCTGAATATTTGTACCATGCCACGCGCCCAGCGAATACGCTGACCGATATGTGCAGACAGACTTTCGGTTGCCAGCCCCGCCGCCTGAGGAATACGCAAGTAAGCAGAGGTATAACCCTGGCGATGAAGACGCAGTGAGGTGTGGGCATCTTCAGTCACTGTTTCTACGGCGATACCGCCGACTTCATCCAGCGGTCCACGGCGAATTACCGCGCAGGAACCACAGAAGAAAGTGGCATCCCACATATCGTTGCCATTCTGTACCAGCCCGTAAAACAGTGTCCCTTCGTTGGGGGTTTTACGGAACTGACCAAGGTTTCTTTCAAAAGGATCGGGTGAGAAGAAGTGATGCGGGGTTTGCATCATTGCCAGCTGTTTTTCTTTGAGGAACCAGCCCATGGTTAATTGCAAAAATGAACGGGTTGGGATGTGGTCGCAGTCAAAAATAGCGACAAACTCGCCCTTAGCATATTTCAAAGCGTTGTTGATATTGCCCGCTTTCGCATGTTCATGGGTGGTACGGGCTATATAGTGGATGCCGAGTGACTCCGCAAATTCACGGAATTCAGCTCTTCCGCCATCATCCAGTATCCAGATATTAATCTTGTCTTGTGGCCAGTCGATACCCATAGAGGCATAGATAGTGCCTTTAACAACATGCAGGTCTTCGTTATAAGTCGGTACGAAAATATCAACAGTCGGCCATTGGCTGAGATCCGCAGGCATAGCTACGGGCTGGCGATTAAGCGGCCAGATGACTTGAAGGTAACCGAGAACCAGCACTATCCATGCATAGGTTTCTGCAAACAGCAGCGTCAGACCACATACCAGACTCAGAGGGTCGTTCCAGTTCAGCGTTTCGGTATAACGCCACCACATATAACGGCAGGAAACCAGCAAGGAGAGAACAATCAGCATCATAGAGGGGAATCGCCCCGGCAGACGCTGAACCAGTAACGCAACCCCCCAGAGTATCAGCCAAAAAACGAATTGGGCTGCGGGGTTAAACGGCTGAGTAATACAGAGAATAGCAATCACCATGGCAATACTGGATAGCGTTCCAATAATTACCCAGCGCAGGGTGGGATGCACATTTTTTTGCTGTGGGTCGGCCTCATCCTTTAGCGTGACGGCCTGTGCGCTTAAACGTATAAAGATCTTGTCATAGGCTGCAATAATACGGTTATGCAATCGTACCGCGTGATTAATGAGTTCAAAATTATACGCCATTTTCGAGGGCGTTTTGGTTATCAGTAACCATAAGCTTTGAATGGCATAGCGCAAAATATCCAGTGGCCGTGGACGGCTGGGATCAATATGCGGATAAAGGTAATGGCGATTACGACGAATATTCTGCCACTGCTGGTTTTCCAGCGGCAGGAAGATCCATGCTGTCAATAGCCAGAAACAGCCTAAGATAGCACTCAGTACTGAAGCCTGATGATAACGATAGATTTTATAATGAGTCCCAAGCTGAGGACCGACAGAAGAGGGTGAGAGAACGGGACGAAAGGCTCTCATACGCGCTGGCCTGCCAGGTTAATCAGACACCAGTTTGCCAGGGTTATCATTTCCTCTGCTATCAAAGAATGGGGACTATATTCGCCAACCGGTTTTTTCATCGCTAAGGATTCAGCCATCGCTTCATCAGCATGAAAGGCAACAGGGATTATTGCCTGTTGTATATAGCACCAGACCTGATAGATATCATTTTGTAATTTGCTTGCCACTTGCAGGCCATTCACGAGCAGGAAACTCTGTGAGTCTATAGGCTGCTGACAGAGACGGGTATGGCAGTTGGCATCAGGCTGGGCAATATTAATTTTATAATCAAGCTGCGCGAACCAGTCGGTTGTTATGCCTGCAGGAAGAAACGGCAGATCGACCAGAATCCATTTATAGCGCTGGCTGTCTTTGAGTATCTTCAGGTACTGATTAAATTTATTGCGCAGAATTGAGTCAGTATAGAGAGACGTTTTTTCGCTCTCATTCAGCGTTCCAAAAGGCAATATATCGAGAGAAGAAGTGTATCGCCAGGCGCTTTCCTGCCAATTCTGGTTATCCAGCGTTGCGCGAGCCCATCCTTCAGGACGATTAACCGCAATATCAAAAAAAAGACGTAGCATATTGTCGGAAGAGGCATCCACGACCAAGACTGACTCACCTAACTGGCGTAAAGCCCAGGCAAGAGCCGCAGTAATAGAAGTTGTTCCAGTGCCACCGCGTATTCCCTGTAATCCAATGATCGCCACTCGCTAATCTCCCTGATCCTGCATGAGCTCTGACAAGAGAGGCCAGCGTTGTATTGCGGCTATCAATTGCTCCTGCTGGGTTATATCAATATAATCAATGTTTTGCAGGGAAAATGCCAGGCTCAAGGTTTCCAGGTCATTTGCATTAGTGAATGAACTGTCAGTTTCCTGAGTACTGTTATGCTTGATGTCGTTCATTCCAGAGCGGTCCGTTAGCAGGCATATTTATACCCGTCATAATTCAAGTTATCTCAAAATTGCGCGTTGAATCACATAATTTGTCTATACTCATCAATTCGCTCTGCTCAGTACTTACATACAACTCGAATTATTAAGGAGATAAATAATATATTTTATGAAGCAGAATATAAATTAACGAGATCTTTGGGGGGACTCGCAGGTATACCGCTCTGCTATGTTATTATACGTAAATTATCAGTAGTATGATGACAAAATTTTTAATAAAATGAAATATATTATCGAGGGTAGAGCTGAAAAGGCTTTTTTTCAATAGAATATCTTATTAAGACTGAAAACCTTATGCGCCTTAATTTTAAGTCTGGCATATCGGTTGGTAAGACTACTAACCCACTGTTTACATTAGGTATTGATACTCTACAGGAAGAGCTAAGCCATATGCCTGCTGGAGGGGTATGGTGGCTGAATGTGGATATTAAAAGTGATGCAGTAAATCTTATTAATCAAATGGTTATATCACAAATCTCTTCAGCCAAAGTCGCTGTTATTGCTCCCCCGGCAATCCTGCGTGACGAAATAAAATTTCATAAGAAAGCGGGCCCTGAGTTTATTCATCTCTTTTCTATGCCTGATTCCGGTGAAAGATTAGGGATATTATCCAGAGATCTGATGTGTAGTATTAATCCATCAGAAACTCTGTTTATTGTGCTATTCCCGGAAAATGCATTTGATAAAACAGACGAGCAAGCTCTTAAGTCAGATTTACTGAGTCTGTCGGCTTGGGCTACCGAGCAGCAGTGTTCATTGGTATTGATCAACACTGGGAATTTTATTAGTAAACAATATTCTTTGCTACTTAATGCCCATCAATCTATTTCCGGTTTAGCGCGGTTGATGAGTAACCATCATTATGATGTGGCTTTCTGGTGTAATGAACGCGGGGTGAGCGCCGGACAGCGCCTGGCACTCCAGTACCATGAAAATGGCTGGCAGGTTATTTATGATACCCACAGCACACCACAACATTATGGTGATGAAAATATTATTATCAGTCATATAGATGTTATGGAAGGTACGCCTGAATTATCAGAAAACTGGCAGATTCACGAAAACAATGAAAAGGTTTTTGAATCGGCTAGTTTAGCGAATGCTGCAACCATTATTTTCTATTTTTCTAAACAAAATCAAATAATTGAACTTAGTCGCCAAATACATACTTTACGAATACACCGGGGCAATGCGCTGAAAATCATTGTTCGTGAAAAACACGGGCAACTCAGAGCTGCAGACGTACAATTACTGCTGAACTGTGGGGCGACACTGGTTATTCCACAAGAAGTTTCGCTGCCTCGCAGTCTGAATATGGTCAGCAGCGTGCAGGGAACGCTCTTTAGTCAGACGATTTCAAGCGATCTGGATAGCATCATTCGACAGATGAAGCCTCAGGAATTAAAGGGTTATCAGTCGAAAGAGGTGTTTAGCAGTACGATTAATGAATTGATTCAGGACTCTCCCCTGGCAACCGACCATAAAGGTCTTTTAGTCGCTCTGCGACCACTCGCGGGGCTACGTCCGAACCAGGCGCTGACCGTATGCCGGATAAAACGTATGGGGGATATTATTACGCTCGGGGAAGATTGTCTGATGCTCTTCCTGGCAAATTGTCACCTCAATGATATGCACTCTGTGCTCCAGCGGCTCTTCCCACTGAAACTGGGTGATATTTTCAGCCATTGCCTGGTGTGGTATACCGACGAGCAGATTACCTCTCAGCTGTATCGCTTCAAGATAAAGCAGCCGATAGTGTGGCAGAATGGTGTGAGTCTGATGCCTGAGCTTACCGCAGATACGGCATCATTAGCAGATACGCTCCCAATCACTGAAACTGCTACAGTGCATTCTCCGGTACCTTTTACGCTGCTGGATGATATTCAGGTTAAGAAACCATCATGATTAATTCTGTCGATATTATTCAGTTGATTATTTTATGTGCCATTATATTTATTCCGACAGGTTATATATTGAAGTCAAAACTGCCTGCATTACGAGCAGTGATACGTTTACGTTTTTTAAAACCTCACGCTATTAAACCGTACGGAATCCTGCACCAGTCCTCAGCGAAGACAGACCAAAAAAATGACGCATAACTCTAACGAAAAATCATTACCCTCAGGCTTGCGCTGGCGTGGTCTGGGTGGCTGGAACTATTATTTTATAGCTAAATTTGCGCTGTTATGGACAGGCTATCTCAATTTTAATCCGCTGGAAAATCTGGTCTTTCTGGCTTTTCTGCTGATGCCGCTACCCGCTGGCTGGGTAGATAAACTGCGTAACTGGATAGCCTTCCCGGTGGGTTTCGCTCTGTTCTGGCATGATACCTGGCTACCCGGCTTAGACAGTATTATGAGTCAGGGGAGTCAGGTTACCGAGTTTAGCTTTAGCTATCTGTTAGAGCTGTCGGAACGCTTTATTAACTGGACGATGGTTGGCTATGCTTTCATTTTGCTGGTTATTTATCGACTGATAAGTCCCTGGGTAAGAGTCAGCACTTTTGTCATTGCCATTATGCTCTGGCTAAATATTTCTCCCATTATTGGTCCGATGTTTTTCTCGGACTCGTCAGTTCCACAAGTGCAGCAAGCTACGGCTAATCCTGTTGTTGCAGGAAGTGATTCTTTGCAAGCAGCACCGCCGACGAATGAAAACCTGACGGCGTATTTAGATAAGTTTTATGCCACTGAAGCCCAGCGTAAGACACAGTTCCCTGCTGCGTTGCCGGCAGATGCGCAACCTTTCGATTTATTGATTATCAATATCTGTTCGTTGTCATGGTCCGATATTGAGCATGTTGGCTTGAGCTCGCATCCGTTATGGAAGCATTTTGATATTCTGTTTAAAGAGTTTAATTCAGCGACCTCCTACAGTGGACCGGCAGCGATCCGTTTGCTGAGAGCCAGCTGCGGGCAGACTTCGCATAAAAATCTCTATGAGCCAGTAAATGGTCAGTGTTATTTATTTGATGAACTGGCGCGTTTAGGTTTCAGTCAGCAACTGATGCTGGATCATGATGGGCAGTTTGGTGGTTTCCTCGATGAAGTTCGCCAGAATGGCAATATGAAAACGCCGTTGATGGATCAGAGTAATTTACCGGTGAACCTGAAAGCCTTTGATGGGTCAGCTATCTATAGCGACGGCGCGGTGTTAAATCGCTGGTTTGATACCCTGAAAAGCAGCAAAGAACCTGCCAGAAGTGCAACCTTCTTTAACCTGGTTCCTCTGCACGATGGTAATCAATTCCCGAATGACAGCAAACCGGCAGATTACAAAGTCCGTGCTCAGAAGCTATTTGATGAGCTCGATGCCTTCCTGACTAAGCTTGAGCAATCAAATCGTAAGGTCATGGTGGTCATTGTTCCTGAGCATGGTGCCGCCCTGGAAGGGGATAAAATGCAGGTCTCTGGCTTGCGTGATATTCCGAGTCCACGTGTTACCCATGTTCCGGCGGGTATTAAATTTATTGGTATGAAGGACCCCGGCCAGGGAGCACCGATAGAGATTAATCAGCCGAGCAGTTATCTGGCTATTTCAGAGCTGGTAACGCGTGCGCTGGACGGGAAAATTTTTGTCTCCGACCCGGTAGACTGGAAAGCTCTGGTACAGGGGTTACCTGAAACCGAGAGCGTGGCTGAGAATGCCTCTTCCGTGACGATTAAATATCAGGGTAAATCCTATATTCGGATAGGAAACCGTGACTGGGTTGCTTACCCGGATTAAAAATCTGTCGCTGCCAGTAAGATATCGGTTAACCGATGATGACTGGCAGCGGCGAAGCTAGAGCACTTTTTTGCTGACTCGGGTGTAATCACCCGAATCCCCGATAAAATCAACATCTATCATCCAGCCTGCTGATGGCTCTCGATTAATACTTACGTCTTGTTTAGAGAAGGGTTCAAGCATCACGCTCTGAGCCAGCAGTTCATCGTTCTTGAGCGAAATATCAGCAATAGTCATAAAATAGGGCGTGGGGTTATTGATAATAACGGACCTGGTGGATGCTGAAAACGTGATCTCATTTAACGATTTTTCTACTCCGCTTAATAATTTTACCGGGCGATAAAATAATTTAATCCGCGTTTGCACCGTCAGTTTTAATTGATTAACCCCCTGGTCGTTATCCGACTTTGCTGGAATATCCAGGATATTAAAATAATAGACCGACTCACGATCCTGAGGTAAGGCTCTCTCAAGAAAATGTACTTTTAACTGGGTACCATCATAGGCAGATATCTTTGTTATTGGCGGGGTGACAATAAAGGGGGCGGTGGTGGTTTCCGGAGTTGAGTCAATATCACCGCCATCTATCCAGCTTTGCACTAATGAAGGCGTACCGTTGTTATTGACCAGCTGTACACTGACGTATTGCTTATTTGCCGGATAGATAACGCGGGTGCTCTGAACAACGATGCTGGCATAGGATGGCTGACCGATAGTTAGCAGAATCAGAATAATTAATAGCGAAAATTTGCCCGTGGGCGTCAATGAGTTAGTCATAACTGAATACCAAGCGTGCTGAACTGGATACTGCCCCACCAGTAACGCTATTTACTACATAGGGATAATAATAAACGCCCATATTGACGGTGAAGGAAGAGGGCAGCGTTGCTGCCTTAAGCACTTTGAAAATATCGGTAGCACTCCCTTTAAGATTGACGCTATCAGACAGGATAACCGGAGTAGTTGGACTCGCGGCTTTCACTATTCTGAAACCCACATTTTTAGCTCCCTGAGCCTGGGTGTTGAGCAGTACCGTTTTATCTGTCGAGAGTAAATTAGTGCTGGCTAAAAATACTGAGATATCTCGTGAAGTGTTAGTGCCGCCGATAAGATTGTTACATTGGAAATTTAATGAAAACGGCGTATATCCGGGTCTGGTCGCTGTTTTCAGGGTGTTAATTGTCACCATCGGTAGCTTGACAGTAAGATCTCTGTTTGAAAAATCACAAGTCGTGATTAATGGACTATAGATGAGCGTCACGGGCTGAATAAATATATCATTTACATCTATAGGCCATTTGAGGGTTAATAAAAACGTCACGAGTTTAGTAACCAGTCTAAGTAAGGTTATCACAAGACCAAGCCCGGATGCATCGGTGGCGACAATTACGGCATCGATAGGAAAACTGTTTCCGGCGACCTCAATATAGTTACTCGATGGCTTAGTGGGCACTAAAGTAAAATTCATGGTGAACTGCGTGTTGAGGTTAGCGGCCGGATGAGCACCCGCAGGAATATTTTCAAGGCTGGTATTTGTTAGCCCAGTGACATTCACTTGAACAAACTGTTTACCACCATTAAAGCCGATGGTGGTACTACCTTGTGAAAAGGTATTAACAATAGCGATAGCATTTGAACCTAATCCCGGTGATGTACAAATATAATTCCCTGTAAACAGAGTGGTTTTGATATCCGAAACTGATGTGGTAACAGCATTTAATCTCGTGGAGAGATCTATCGAGATAAGAGGTGCTATAGTTGTTGTACTAGGTTGACAATGAGCCCACAGCGGCAAACTCATTGTTGAAAGAACTATCACTAATAATGATTTTTTTATTTTTTTCATTATTTCCCCCTGCAAATATTCTTGTTTTTATCCATCGTATCAATGGGGTTTCTGATAATGCATTCTTCATCTCTGGCAGCGTTAGTTTTAATATATAAAATATCAGGATAGGTTTTGCTTTTTATATACAGTACGCCTGACTGGCCCACGTAGCCGACATTTTCCTTTTGTGAGTCTAATACTTCAGCGCCAAACGGCAGATTTTCATTATTAGGTAAGTTCGCTCTGAAAATAAACGTCTGTCGGGTATCTGTCGCCAGTTCAATATAATTGACGCTCCCTTGATAGGGGGTGATATGTGCCATATTACCCATCAGGTCGGCGCCTGAGCTTTCATCCGTATTGCCAAGCGTATAACTATTCGTTCTGTAAGGTATGGAACTGCTGATCAGAACCAGACCTTTTTTATTGGTTACCGCAGCCCTGTCTGAGTTAACCATATAATTATCAGCCATGGGTGCATTAATGATGGTATAGGTTTGCCCGGTATCGCCGGAGAAAAGAATATTATTAGCGGTAACAACAGCGGTACCCCTGGCTCCAAGTCCAGCCTGTCGATAAGACCTGGCCTCAGTGGCAGAGGCTGATAATGTACTATAAGGATATCGATAACTCAGGTTACCACCGATAAGGTTATTATTTCCTGGCTGATTGGATGCTGACAGGCTGTAATTGAGTTGATTACCTTTTCCTGCAACACCACTTACACTGAGCAGCGTTTGCTGATACTTATCATCGGTAAAATAACTTCCCACATTGATATTACCGCGTTTTTCAAAAATAGTGATGGGAATACTGATATTGGCAAAATAACGCGTTTCATCACGGCTCTGATAATTTTTAACATGTGATACCGAGATGCCGAATGATATATCGTTGATGGTATTGGAGTAGCCTAACTGATACTCTTTGTTTTTTGCACTAGAGTTCCAATAGTCTCTCTGTGTTCCTGAAATATAAATATATCCGTAGTTCTCCGGTAATCTTTGATTAAGATTAAGCGTGAAGGTATTTTTAGCTCTTGCTCCCCGTAAAGCATCATAGGATATTAAAGATATGTCACTAGATGGAGCCCCTGGAGTATCATTATTCGAGTTATCACGATACTGTTGCCAGGCCCGATAGTTATCATGTGTATAGATAGCATCAGTGAAACTATAGAAATTACGGGTGGAATAACGATAGGTTGCCAGAGAGAAATTGGTTGATGTTGCATTGATATATTTACTGTAGGTTAAACGATAGCTCTGGCCACTCTTTTTTCCGGTGTCAAGTTCGGTCACCGCATGTGTCACATCCGCAGATATAGCACCAAAACCAAAATTCCAGCCGCTACCCAGTACCGCTGAGTGATAATCTTTGCTAACAATGCCTCCGGTATATAGGGTGACTAAATTATTTACGCCAATATGATATTCACCCTGTATAAAATCAGGCTGATAAAAGGTATTAGCGAGCTTAGCCTGCCCGACGATGGCATTATAGTTAAACACCCCCTGTTTTAACATATTAGGGACTGAAGAATAGGGTACGGAAAAGGATTGTTTTTGACCATCCGCTTCCTGGATGACCACCGACAGGTCACCGCTGCCTGAACTGGGCTGTATATCATCAAAGACAAATTCCCCTGCAGGAACGTTCTCCTGATAAATCAAATTACCATTTTGATACACTCCTACCAGGGCGTTTGTCTGCGCAATACCTCTTATCACCGGAACAAAAGACTGACTGGAGTTAGGTAGCATACTTTTTTCAGTACCTAAGGCAATACCACGCATTTTTATCGAGCTAAAGACATCTGCTGGAGTATAAAAATCACCGATAGTTAACCCGGACATTATTTTACTGATCGGTCTGTAGATATATCTGGAATTATTTTTCCAGCCACTATCACCGTTAGAATAGTAACTATAGTTAGATTCATCGCGGAATTGCCATGATTCAAAATTAAACCCGGTGTTTAATGTGGTAAAGAAGCTTTCATTACTACTTCCCCCGTGTTCACTATAACTATAATAATTACTATTATAGGACAATATTAATGCATTAATACCATGACTCCAGAATTCCGGATCGACTGAGCCTTGCTCTGATTTCTTAATGTAAATCTGCGGCATGGAAATATCTAGTTTCATTTCACTGAAATTCAGCTGGTAGTTGATTTTATCAAATAATTCATCAATTGGAATATACTGATCCTGATGTGAATTCTTCAATATTGATTCAGGAATATTTAAACCGAGTTTTTTGATCTCATCTAACTTCATGCTGATTTTCTGCTGGTCGCTTAATTCAACCAGAAACTGACCTTTCCATATAGTATTAATATAGACATCAACTAATTGCTGGCCGACCGGATATTTATCATCAGTATAAAAACGTGACATATCAGCCTGCGCTGAATTACCTACGAGCAATGAAGTATCAAACTCACTGGCAGTAGAATTTTTTGTGAGGATCAGCAGTCCTGTCACTATAATGACTCGTTTGAAATTGTCCATAATTACAGTCTGATTGATTTAGTTTTAAAAACCCCATAATCATCGACATAATTCATTATCAGATCATTACCGTTTAACTTACTGTTTAATGGCAGTGCTTTTGTTGATAGTGGTGGAATCATTTCTGATTCAACTACTGATTTATTTTTATTTTCTTTAGTTGTGATAGAGGCAATGGTTAAATAATAGGGAGAATCATTTTTTACTACGATATTACCATCAGCTAATTTATAGCTTACTTTGTCAGTAATATTCTCTGGTGATGAGGTTAATCCTTGCGGACGATAGAATATTTTTATTCTGGATCGGGTGGCTAATTGAATAATATTTTTCCCTTTAGCCTCATCTGGCGTTTTGGGAATATCAAGAATATTTAAATAAAAAACGCTTTCAATATTTTCAGGGAGTTTTGTATCCAGTTTATCCAGTTTCTTTAAGTTGAGTTGCTGGCCCTGTAAACCATCAACTTTGATAATTGGTGGGGAAATATAAAAAGGTGCGTTAGAATTCTCGGGCGTGGAATTAAAATCACCGCTGTCTGTCCATGACTGGACCAGCGCTGAGTCTTTACCATTATTTGTTAACTGAATTGCCATGCTATTTACCCCTTCAGGATAAATAACACGAGTTCCAGTTACGACAATATTCGCAAGGGCATTCTGTGAGAGAAAAAAGAAGAAGAGTGGCAGTAATGTTTTCTTCATTATGATTCTCCACTAAGTAAGCCAGACGGTCATTCGTCTGGCTTTTATCATCATTATTATAAATAA
Source organism: Klebsiella sp. BIGb0407 (assembly GCF_024807845.1). Taxonomy (GTDB): domain Bacteria; phylum Pseudomonadota; class Gammaproteobacteria; order Enterobacterales; family Enterobacteriaceae; genus JGM124. The sequence goes on along the minus strand of NZ_JANUEQ010000002.1, from coordinate 373,668 downwards.
GAGATGGTATAAACTACGCTAGACTGTATCGCACCCGCTTTGGCCGCAGCGGCAGCTGTCTTGTAATAACTGGCGACTAAAGAAAAGGTTTGAGCTGTTGGCGAAGCACCACTGATTCCAGTATCTAAGCCATTATTCAACTGGAGAGGGGTAGTACGCGCCTGAGTTGTTGACAGACTGAATCCGACATTTTTTGCAACTGCAGCATCGGCTTCATTTACTGAGGTGTTGACTAAATATAATCCGCTACTGGAAATATTGGCAGAGCTGAAATAAATCTTTAAGTTGCTCGCAGGAACTGATGCCGGGGCACAGTCCGAGAAAGTTAAGTCGAAGGTTTTTTGATTTTTCGCAATCACGGTATTAGCTGTGGTGCCAGCGTCAGTCACTGTGATTGGGTTCAATGGAATAGTTAACGAGCTGCTACCCCCGCCGTTTATCGTACAGGTAGTATCACTGATTGAACCGGTAAAACTTAATGTTCCGCCTTCACTATTAGTTGCAGCAAATGATGGGAATGACACGACCGCCAGAGACAAAAGCGTAAGTACGTACTTATTCTTTAACATAAAGCCTCCAAGAGATTTAAACGCCGTTTTTTAAATATAATCTTTCCGTTAAAACCCGCAAATGAGGGTATTATTCAATGCCTGGTTGAATAAAATAACCGTATCTTTTGGTTGATTCAGGTTAAGTCGGATATATCACTTTGTTTTATTTGTTATTTATTTGTTGAAAATTATTTAACAATAACATTTGTATCATTTTTCATTGTTTTTGATGTTTTATTCTGCATTTGTAGCTATTTAATGGTCATTAAAACTGGTTTTTTTAAATTAACCCAGTTCATTGTTCTGCTTTGGTTGTTTTTCTGTTTCTGTTTTTGGTTTTTATTGTTAAGTTAAAAACAAGATTAATATTCTGTTTTTTGTGCCATGCTTGTTATTTTTCCTGATTTAAGTGATATAAAAAGCATAAAATACTTGATGATTTGTTGTTATTATCATTCTTTACTTATGAAGCATGCATTATGCAAATAGAAAACTTATCTTTCTGGTATTGATAATCGATATAGCAAATGTTCAGTAAGGGTACTTAAAGAACAGAAGGTTTAAATTAATACCATTGCATATGAAATCATTTTTTTTGTTGTAAATGAAATGGCGTAAAAAGAATTTCATTGGCATATTTGCAGGTAAAGTTGAAGAAATTGATATCTGATGGGCTGTTACTAATATTGCTATAATTATATTTATGCATAAATTATGATTTATTATTCTCTCAGATAAGTTCTAATACAGAGGGTGTTTTAAGTGCTTATCGTTATTTCGAGTAATGTTTGACGGTCAAGCTTTGAGGGGATTAACTATGTTATGGATGCATAATGGGGCGAGTCAGGAGGGGGAGTGTGGTATTGAAGAAAAAAGATGAGTAAAGCTCCGACAGTGCGAGCTTTACTCAAGAGGAGATTAATTATTTAATTTGGTCGATGATTGACTGGGAAACAAACCAGCGAGAACCGTTATAAACATTGACCCCTTCTGAAATGACTTCTTTATCATTCAGCCATGCAACGCTTTTATTACGTGGGATCTTCAGGGTTTGGTTGCCCTTTTTAACCACCAGAACCGGATTCTCTGCATCCGAGACGTCTTCACTGACGGTTGCGCCTTTAGCCTTAAACTCAGCATTGGCATCAAGGAACAGACGGTTAGTTGCTTGCTCTAAGTTTACATCGAGTGCCGATGCCATAAATTGAGCCACTTCGGTGTTCTCCATTAAGCCACCCAGCAGGCGGCCGCGTGGGTCATAGCTGTAGAGAACCACATCTTCACCGGTATGTCCGTTGGTGGTGAAGCCGATTTTTGCACGCTCAGCAAGGATAGGGCCGACGACATAGTTTAATGAGTCCGCTTTGGCACCCATAATATTCTTAACTTCAGCATCCGTTAAATCATCAACACCCAGCCACTCTTGCGCTAAAGCACGAATTTTTACCGGGTCTTGCTTGGCTGACTGAGTTTCCAGTATGGCTTCAAATCCTTCGCCAGTGACTTTCGCTTTTTTCAGCGGGTTGATAAAACTTGTCCAGTGCGTTTTATCATAATTTGTAGAGGTAGAGCGGTCGCCGATAGAGATACCTGAGTTACCGTGGTCGGTCATGGCAATGATTAAGGTATTACCGTCTTTTTTCGCGAACTCAACGGCTTTAGCGACGGCGTTATCAAATGCCAGAACATCGCTGACAATACCCACCGGGTCGTTGGCATGGGCTGCCCAGTCAACTTTTGAACCTTCAACCATTAAGAAGAAGCCATCCGGGTTTTGTGACAACACATCAATCGCTTTTTGTGTCATATCACCCAGTGAAGGTTCCAGCGCCGGGTCACGGTCCAGGTCATAAGACAGTGCCGTGTGTTTATCTGTTTTACCAAACACACCGACCAGTTTTTTACCATCAAATGAATTGAGCTGATCGGGGGTGTTAACAATGGTATAGCCACGTGAAGTGAGGACTTTAGCCATGTCTTCTTTATCGGCACGGTTCTCAGCTTTCAGATATTTAGCACCACCACCTAAAATCACGTCCAGGTTATTATAGACAATTTGTTCTGTCAGGTTATCGTAGCTTTTACGTGAAGGATCATGCGCACTGAAGTCAGCAGGCGTTGCGTGCATAAATTCACTGGTACTGATAATACCCGCAGACCGGCCACTCAGTTTTGCGGCTTCAAGCAGGGTTGCTACGGGGCGGAGTTCTTCTCCAGCCGGAGGCGTTTTGACTCCCGGTAAATCATATTTTTTCCCGGTACTGGCGATGTTACCGCTCTGGGATTTCCAGCCAGAAGAGATAGCCGAGCCAGCAGGCGCTGAATCGGCAATAGTACCGTCACCATTCCAGGTGCTCATTAAGCCACTTGCCAACGGGTCAAGAGCAAGAGATTCCCCTTTATAAAGCCGAGCAAGCGTGGTGCCTGTCACACTCATTCCATCTGGGATCATAACAATCACATTTTTAACGGTTTGTGGTTTTTCGCTCGTATTGGCAGCTACAGATAATTGCGGGAAAGCCAGTGAAATTGACACAGCGGTATAAACAAGTGACTTTAGAAAGCGCATAAATAATTTATTCCCAATAGAAATAATAAAATTTGTGAGCCTGGATAGTAAGAAAACAATATTTCAGTTTTATTAAAAGTGTAAAAATTTATGAATCTTTACACTTTTTTAACTAAAAATGTTTCGGGATTTCATATTTTAGACTAAGTGTGTCACGTGATATCGGTTGCTTATTTTTGCTTGTTATATGGTCATTATACTGATTTTATTGATAATTACTCATCATCGAGTCATTTCTCACGCCCTTCACCTCTGTAACCAAAATCTTTATTGAATTTGTGATCTGCGTTATTAAAACAATGTTTCATTTTTGATAGATTTTGCGGGTTGATTTTGATTATAAATAATCCAGCAGTTGGATTTATTGATATCCCAATATGCATGGATGATTCTGGGTTATTTCTATTGCCCTCTTTAATTTACTATTAGCTAGCACAGCTACAATTTGATGAATTACGAGTATATATCTTCTGATTGTAGCGCAGGGGTTCTTATGCAATTAACACCATACGCCATAACATTAAGCTTGTTGCTCTCTTCACCCGTCATGGCGCAGACCACCGTCGATAATAATGACCAAAATAATAAAAATAAGGCAGAGCTTCAGACAACCTCTATCCGGGGTGTTGCAGCTGTGGGGGGGCCTCTTTCCAACGCCAGTATTACTGTTTGTGATGCGACAGGTGTGCGCAGTGTATTACAGACACAGGCTGACGGAAGTTTTGTATTACCCGCCAGTGAAATGACGGCACCTATTCTGTTGAGTGTACAAAAAGATGACATTCAACTGGCATCCGTACTTACTACTTTGCAGGCAAATACCGTCAATATCGCGAATATTAATCCACTGACTGACAAAATAGCTTCAGCAGTAGCCACAACCGATCTCGGACTAAAAGGTTCACTGCAGCTGATTGCGGCCTGTGCTCCTGCGGGAGCGAAAGCAGCTACGATTGAAGCTGCCAGTAATAAACTACGTATCGATCTGTTGGATGCGCTTAAGGCTGCCGGTGTCAGTGATGCGGAACATTTTGAACCTGTTACCAGCGCAATGAAGGCTGACCATACGGGAGTCGATGCTGTTCTGGCGCAGCTCTATTTTAATCGTGATGGTTTCAGCAATGGGACAATAACGGAAAGAGGCAGTAGCGCGCTTTACGATCGTAACCTGATGGAGATCCGTAGCAGCAATCCACTGGATCCGCGCTTAAAACCCTGGAGTGATTATAAAACCCGAGTATTTATTGCCGGCGATTCCACCGCCAGTAATTATCCGGCAGAAGTTCTGCCGCGTATGGGCTGGGGACAAGCATTTAACCGTCAGTTTAAAACCGATGCAGATGTCAAAGTCATCAATGTCGCGCAATCGGGCCGTAGTTCGCGTAGCTTTATTACTGAAGGCTGGTTTGACCTGATTGCTGATAATATTCAGGCAGGCGATTATCTGTTGATACAATTCGGTCATAATGACGAAAAATGTAATGTGACGGGCGGGACGGATTGGATTTTCCGTTGTACCTATGCTAATGCCGCAGACGGTACCCCTCGTTTTCCTGCCGATCAACCTGATTACTCATTCCAGAAATCGCTAGAAAAATACCTACAGCTGGCTAACGACAAAGGGGCTATTCCGGTACTGATAACGCCAGTGACGCGTATCAATCAGGACAAAACAGTAACGAGTCAGGTTGCTGGATTGTTTCCTATTACCTCCAGTACTCATATCACGACCAAAGGCGATTACCCGGGTAGCTACTCACAAACCGTTATCGATACTGCGACAGAGAACCATGTTGCAGTGATTGATTTGGATACCAGAAGCCGGGAGTTTGCTAATAGTCTGGGAGAGCCCGAGTGGAAAAACTACTGGCTGGGTGTCTCTGATGTTATCCGCTACCCTTACTACGCTGATGTGGCAACCACAGGCAATATTATGAATCCTGATCGGACGCATTTTCAGGAAAAAGGGGCAGAGGCGATAGCCGCAATTGTGGTCGAGGGGATTAAGAGTGACCCGCAACGTCTGAAAGGTCTGATACCTTTGCTGAAGTAATCTGATTAAGCGGGCTACCGACAGGGTAGTCCGCTAACCGCCGCAGGTTATTTGGCGAAATCGATCAGCGCATCGCCAGACAGACGGTAGCGAACCCACTCACCCTGTTCAATAGCACCAATGCTAAGATAAAAATCGATAGCCGGTTGATTCCAGTCCAGTACGCTCCACTCCAGACGACCACATTTCCTTTCCACCGCATACTGAGCGATGGTTTTCAGTAATGCCTTTCCGGCACCCTGCCCACGGGCATCAGGCGAAACGTACAGGTCTTCCATATAAATACCATTGCGGCCAAGCCAGGTGGAGTAACTGGTAAAGAATACGGCGTAACCGACGGTTTTACCTGCTACTTCGCAGATTAGTGCCTCTGTTTTGCTATCTGCACCAAACAAAGAGTCTCTGATTTCATCGGCTGTAGTGACGACTTCTTCTGGCGCTTTCTCATACACAGCCAGTTCATAAATCATGTCGTAAATAGCCTGCGCATCTTCTGGCGTGGCCTGGCGGATAATAGTGCTCATGGTATTCCTGTTTTCAACGGTCGGGTTTACATTGCAGGCGCTAAGCTTAATCGGTATTGTTAAAAGAATTAAGTGCAATGAAATCACATATTGATGAATATTATGCATCCAGCGCTACGCCGTATCGACCTTAATCTGCTACTGATGTTCGATGCTATCTATCGTCATCGGTCAGTACGTCTGGCGGCAGAAGAGTTGATCATCAGTACCTCTGCGCTTAGTCACGCATTAACCCGCTTGCGTACTGCATTGAACGATCCGCTCTTCTATCGTGAGGGGCATCGTATGTGTCCGAGCGTTTATGCGACTCAGCTTGCCCCTTCTATCAGTTCAGCCCTGATGTTTTTAAATCAACAGCTGAGTCCCCAGCCTGATTTTTCTCCTTCAGTCAGCACCGATTGTTTACAGATAGCGATTACAGACTTCACGGCTTTTTGTATTTTCCCGACGCTGATGAAGCGATTACAGTTTGTCGCGCCTAATCTTAGTTTTGAATTCCGCTATCTGGCACATAGCCCGGCGCTGACTGAGCTATTAGCCGGGGAAGTTGATTTAGCGCTGGGATTCAGTGCCCTTAATGAACATGAACATCCGGATTTAGACGTCATTAACTGGCTGACAGATGAATATGTCATTATCAGTAATATCAACCGAATACAGTTGACGTTTGATGACTATCTTGCTGCCAGACATGTCGTTGTCACTCCCTGGAATGAAACGCAGGGCGTTCTGGATATTGAGCTTGAACGCCTGGGCCATACCAGGAACATAGCCATTAAAACGCCTTCGATGCTAAGTGCGCCTTTTATTATCGAGGATACCGATCTCCTGATGGCGATTCCCCGAAGTGCGGCTGAGAGATTTATCCAAACTGCCCGACTCAAAATATTTGCACTACCTTTTACCGTTGCCCCTTTTGAGGTGAAGATCTATTCACATATCCGTAGCGGCAAACGCGGGGCTACGCATTGGCTTAAAAAGGAGCTACAAAAAATGGCTCATGAGTAGCTTTTGTCGCGTACCGACGCGAGGCGAGAAAAAGCGAGGATGATGAGGTGATGCTGCATTTTGCTCACAGCATCATTGCCCGGAATAAAAACCCATCAGGACAGATTTTACATATTACCCTGGGTGCAATTACTATTTCACTTACCCATAAGAAACTAAGTTTCGCGGTAGATTACTCAACATTTCCACACCATTTTCAGTGATAAGCAGCATATCTTCAATCATAATGCTACCCACGCCAATTCCGTAATAGGGGGTTTCTAAGCTCATCACCATTCCGGGACGAAATGTCTCTGTTGCTGCTGCACTCACAAATGGCGCTTCTTCTAAGCCCACAAATACGCCGTCACCATGGCCTAAATGCCCACGGTTATAATGTGGTAAACCAGAATTTCGGATCAAGGCCATCGTTTCATTGAATACATCACTGAGCCGTACGCCCGGTCCCACGCGGCTAAGCATATATTCGTGTCCCTTATGGACAGTTTCATAAAGCTCTTTAACTTTTTCGCCGGGCTCTCCTACGATAAAGGTACGAGCAATATCAGCGCCATAACCCGCGACATCAACGCCACAGTCAAATTTAATTAAGTCACCCGTTTTAGCAGGAACATCTCCGGGTAACATTTTCGGTGAAAAATCACTCCCTACTGAAATTAAGTTGAAACGACTGTAGTTGGTTTCCGGATACTCCATGACCTTTGCTTTAAACGCAGCAGTTAACTCGGCAGAGGTACAGCCGACTTTAATTAATTGACTTGCAGCCTCGATACCCGCTTCAGTTATTTGAGCACTTTTTCTTAAATGAATTATTTCCCACTCGCTTTTAATAACACGTAATTCATTAAATAGCGGGGATGAGTCGACTAAATTTAATCCCGGAATGATTTTGTCCAGACATGTTCTCCCCGAGTAACTCATTTGATTAATTTCAATGGCAATGGGGGAACCATCAACGCCTGCTTCTGAAAACTTTTCTTTTAATAATGTGAAAATGGTTTCAATAGGGCTGTTAATCGGTCTGGGTTTAATTTCTTTACCGTTATTCGGATTATAAGGGTCATCCACATCAACCCAAATTGGAAATGTCATAATTTTAGCGTTTGGCATTTCAAGCTGTAAGTTTGCGGCTTCAAATTCGTTCATGATCACAACAGATTCAATCGCAGGATCGCGAAAAATAACCGCGATTGCCGTGCCGGTTTGCCTGAAGGTATACATGAAGAAACTCGCAAAACCCGTCAAATGATAGAAATTATCACCCACTGTTGCGACAAGCGCTTCAATACCTTCGCGCGCCATAATTTCACGTGCTTTCGCGGTAACACTTGTTAAGTGTTGTTGTTTCAATGAAGCTAAATTCTTATTTGTTGTCATTAATTATTATCTCGAATACCAAGAAATTATTTATATTAAGGTATCATTTTGACACTAAAAACCCATCCTATTAGGTAATGGATTTTGATTCAACCAGCACTCCGGGCTGAACTTTTCGCCTGCAGTCAACGCGAACCATTCTTGCTATATAACATAAAGGTATAAGTAAATTATTTTTTGACATTTGCAGAATAAATCTTTATCACATAGCGTAAAGCTATCTCAAGAAAAGTTAGAAACATGTTCGAACTAATATATTTTGTAACAAATAAAATATTTCTCCGTATGATGTTTGCTCACTGAAATATCCTGAGAGACGGTCATTTTATTGCCTGTCGACCTATTGAGCCAGGTTCTTAATAATGATAAAGCATACAATCTAAAATAATATTTTTTTACAGGGTATAAAAATGCAAAAAAAAGCTCTTCCATTATTTTTGCTGACGGCGCTATCTCTGGGTAGCTTTGCTGCAACACCACCGAATACCTTAGTTGTCGCTCAGGGATTAGATGATATCGTTAGCCTCGATCCTGCTGAAGCCAACGAACTGTCCAGCATTCAGACGTTACCGAGCCTTTACCAGCGCCTGGTACAGGCCGATCGTGAACATCCAGAAAAAGTTACCCCTGTTCTGGCAGAAAGCTGGCAGGGCGATGCTGCGAATAAAAAACTGATTATTAAACTGCGCCCGGATGCCAAATTCTCTTCCGGTAATCCAGTACGCCCGGAAGATGTGATTTTCTCTTATAACCGTGCCGTGACGCTCAACAAATCGCCTGCTTTTATTCTGAACGTACTGGGCTGGCAGCCAGAAAACATTGCAAACCAGCTGAAAAAGGTCGATGACCATACCCTGGAATTACACTGGACGGCTGACGTCAGCCCGGATGTGGCATTGAATATCCTTTCTACGCCGATTGCTTCTATCGTCGATGAAAAAGCCGTCGCGCCGAATGTGAAAGCAGGTGATTTTGGTAATGAATGGCTGAAAATGCATTCTGCGGGCAGTGGCCCGTTCAAAATGCGTGTTTATCAGCCACATCAGGCTATCGTGCTTGATGCTAACCCGACAACATTGGGTGATAAGCCAAAAATAAATAATATTATTATTAAAAATGTCCCCGATCCGGCGACACGCCGTCTGCTTATCCAGCAAGGCGATGCGGATATTGCCCGTGATTTGGGGGCCGATCAGACCAGCGCTCTGGAAGGCAAGCCTGGCATTGAAGTGCTCAGCATTCCTTCTGCTGAACAGAATTACTTAGTGTTTAACACCGGTAATAACGCTAATCCGCTGCTGAAAAATCCTGCACTGTGGGAAGCGGCTCGCTACCTGGTGGATTACGAAGGGATCACCAAAGATTTGCTGAAAGGCCAGTATTTTATCCATCAAAGCTTCCTGCCGATTGGTTTCGCGGGTGCTCTGGATAACAATCCATTCAAATTCGACCCGGAAAAAGCGAAAGAGATCCTCGCTAAAGCAGGGATTAAAGATGCGCACTTCACGCTGGATGTAGAAAACAAACAGCCGTTTATCACTCTCGCTCAGTCTATGCAGGCGAGCTTTGCTCAAGGTGGCGTGAAAATCGACTTGCTACCGGCGGCTGGCAGCCAGGTCTATGCGCGCGTTCGGGCTAAACAGCATCAGGCTGCCATTCGTATGTGGATCCCGGACTATTTCGATGCCCACTCAAATGCCAGTACTTTTGCATTTAACGATGGAAAATCCAGTACTGTCGCAGGTCTGAATAGCTGGCAAATTCCTGAGCTGAGTAAACAAACACTGGCCGCAGTAGCCGAAGCTGACCCTGCCAAACGTCTGGATCTCTACAAGGCAATTCAGCTGGAATTACAGCGTAACTCCCCGTATGTATTTATTGATCAGGGTAAAACGCAGATTGTGGTACGGGACAATGTGAAGGGTTACCAGCAGGGACTGAATGCGGATATGGTTTATTATGATAAAGTAAGCAAGTAACTTATCTTGTTTACAGTAAGGCGGGTTCACCCGCCTTTACTCTGTGGTGGATGGCATGATTGCTTATCCACCTTGCTCGTTTTTTAATACAGAGTCATACATGTCTTTCATTACCTCCACTCTGCATCATCTGCGGCGTCCGCTACTCACTCTGGTCACGGGTTTATTTACCCTCGCGCTTACGCTTATCGGTCTGCTGATTATCACCTTTTCTCTTTCCGCTTTTTCGCCCGTTGATCCTGTATTGCAAATCGTCGGCGATCATGCAAGCCAGGCAACCTATGACCAGGTTCACCAGCAACTGGGCTTAGATAAGCCGCTACCAATGCAGTTCTGGCATTACCTGACTCAGCTTGCACAAGGTGATTTAGGTACTGCCAGCGCAACCGGTCAGCCAGTTTTACATGATTTATTCGCGGTCTTCCCGGCGACACTTGAGCTTGCCACGCTGGCACTGATTATTGGTAGTGTACTGGGTATTACTTTTGGCGTGCTGTGCGCGCGTTTTGTCGGATCCCCCTGGGATCTCGCGGTGCGTACATTCACCCTGCTGGGTAATTCAGTGCCTATTTTTTGGCTCGGCTTGCTGATGCTGGCCTTGTTTTACGCACATCTGCAGTGGAGCGCGGGCCCCGGGCGACTGGATGATATTTACCAGTATACGGTGGAATCTAAAACCGGTTTTGTACTGATTGATACTTGGTTGTCCGGCGATCGCGGCGCTTTTTTAAATGCGATTAATCATCTGATGCTGCCCATGCTGTTGCTGGCCTACTACTCGCTGGCCAGCATCACCCGACTGACGCGTACCGCCTGCCTTAGCGAAATGAACAAAGAGTACATTACTCTGGCACGTGCTAAAGGTGCGGGAGATATGGCGATTCTGGTTCGCCATGTACTGCCTAATATTCGTGGCACATTATTCACAGTGATCGCCCTGTCATATACTTCGATGCTCGAAGGTGCCGTGCTCACTGAAACCGTATTCTCCTGGCCGGGTATCGGGCGCTATTTAACAACCGCGCTGTTTGCAGCGGACACGACGGCGATTATGGGGGGGACGCTGCTGATTGGCGTGTCATTTGTCATTATCAATAATTTAACTGACATACTGGTGCGAATCACCGATCCGAGGGTGCGCTAATGCCGTCTTATCTCTTTTTCCGCCGCCTGCTGCGTTCACCTGCCGCAGTATGTGGTCTGGTGATTATTGCCCTGCTAATACTGGTTGCCCTCTTTGCGCCACTACTCGCGCCATTTGATCCCAACTGGCAGGATGCCGCTGCACGCCTGCAAGCACCGAATTCACAGCACTGGCTTGGCACCGACAGTTACGGACGTGACTTGCTCTCACGCTTAATCTATGGCTCACGTCCGGCTCTTGGCCTGGTACTACTGGTGACGGTGATAACGCTCCCGACGGGGCTGCTTATCGGCATACTTTCCGGTTATTACGGTGGCTGGATAGAGCGGGTATTAATGCGTTTTACCGATATCGTGATGTCTATGCCTCGATTGATTCTGGCATTCGCTTTTGTGGCCATGCTGGGGCCTGGATTGGTGAATGGCGCACTGGCACTGGCGTTAACAACCTGGCCTGCCTATGCACGTCAGGCCCGCAGTGAAATTCAGCGTCTGCGGCATAGTGACTATCTTGCCGCCGCAGAGATGTCGGGTATTCGCGGCCGACGTTTATTAGTGGGCCATATTCTTCCGCTCTGCCTGCCTTCATCGATTGTGCGACTGGCTCTCGATCTTGCGGGGATTATTCTGGCTGCCGCCGGGCTTGGTTTCCTCGGTCTTGGTGCCAGACCGCCGATGGCGGAATGGGGGGCGATGATTGCTGACGGTATGCAGGTCATCTTTGATCAGTGGTGGATTGCGGCCATTCCAGGTGCGGCTATTTTGATCAGTAGTCTGGCATTTAATTTACTGGGTGATGGACTACGTGACGTGCTGGAGCCGAGTAATGACTGAGTCTCGCATTATTGTTTCCGATTTGAATATTGATTATCCCGGCGCGCGCGTCGTGGATAATCTCTCTTTTACGCTGGGCAATGAACGTCTGGCGCTGGTGGGCGAGTCGGGATCGGGTAAATCGATGACGGCCCGGTCGCTGATGGGGCTGGTGCGTAAACCGGGCAAGGTCAGTGCCGGTCAGCTTAATGTTTTGGGCCACGATCTCCTGGCGATGAAAACGCGCAACTGGCAGCAGATCCGCGGCAATGAAATCGCTATGGTGTTGCAGGATCCTCGTTACGCGCTCAACCCGGTAAAAAACGTCGCTCAACAGGTTGACGAGGCCTTATCTTTGCATCAAAAACTCTCCTCGAGCCAGCGGCGCGAGCGGATCCGGGAAGTGATCAATGCGGTCGGGTTACAGGACAATGTTCTGCCACGCTACCCGGCAGAACTCTCTGGCGGTATGGGACAACGGGTGATGATTGCCATCGCACTGGCAAATAATCCCAAAGTGTTGATTGCCGATGAACCCACTTCTGCGCTGGATGCGCGTCTGCGTAACCAAATTCTTGAGCTGCTGGTGGAACAATGCGAGCAACGTCAGATGGCCATGCTTTTGATAAGCCATGATCTCCCCCTGGTAGCAGAACACTGCCACCGCGTGCTGGTCATGTATCAGGGGCAAAAAGTTGATGAAATGCCCGCAGCATCATTGCCTGAGGCTACCCATCCGTATACCCGCACGCTCTGGACTTGCCGCCCGAATGCCGAAACCTACGGTACGATGTTACCCACGCTTGATCGTACCCAGAACCTGAAAGGAGAGTCGAATGGCAATCGTTGAGGTCAGTAATCTCTGCGTACAATTTTCAGCCAAGGGCCAGGTCAAAACGGCGGTGAGTGCGGCGAGTTTTACCATTAATGAAGGTGAAACATTCAGTTTAATCGGTGCCTCAGGCTGCGGAAAATCAACCATTATGCGCGTACTCGCGGGGTTGCAGCGGGAATGGCGTGGCGAAGTAAAACTGTTTGATGACGCGATTAAACCAGGCATGCGTTTTCAGGGAGAACTCAGGCGTAACGTACAGATGGTGTTTCAGGATCCCTATGCTTCGCTACACCCTAATCACACGCTTTACCGTACGCTTTCAGAGCCATTGGTGATTCACAAGGAAAGGGATATTCCCGCGCGCGTAGAAGAGGCACTGATTCAGGTTGGTTTACCTGCTGATGCCGCAGAGCGCTATCCTCATCAGCTTTCCGGTGGACAGCGACAGCGTGTGGCTATTGCCCGGGCCCTGCTGCTGCGGCCAAAAATTCTGCTGCTGGATGAGCCCACCTCTGCGCTGGATATGTCGGTCCAGGCTGAAATTCTTAACCTGCTGAATCGGCTAAAACAGCAGTCGGGTATGACCTACCTGCTGGTCAGTCATGATGCCGATGTGATAGCGCATATGTCCGACCGTGCGGCCTATATGGCGGGTGGAATTATCCAGCATGAATACGATCGCGCAGCTTTGCTAAGGGGCGAGCATCGGGTGGATGCGGCTTAATTTATTAAAAGAGAATTCTCTCTTCATTTAATGTACGTATCAGCTTATCTGCTACGATTAACTTGAAGTACTTCCGCCATCATTTTGATGAGCAAAGAAAAAATAGCGGCAGCAAGCCATTTAAAGAGGTGACTATGAGTCAATTATTTAGCACAGCACGTATTGGTGAACTGACGCTGGAAAACCGCATAGTGATTGCCCCGATGTGCCAGTACTCGGCAGAGCAGGGGAAAGCCACGAGCTGGCACCGTATTCATCTGGGGGCTCTGGCTCTTTCGGGCGCGGGGTTATTGATTCTGGAAGCGACGGCAGTTGAACCCATTGGTCGTATCTCACCGGATGACTTAGGTTTATGGGATGACGAGACTGAAGCGGCGTTACAGCAAGTCGTCAATGATATCCGTACCTGGTCACCGATACGCCTCGGCATTCAGTTAGGGCATGCGGGGCGTAAAGCCTCCAGCCGTGCACCCTGGAAAGGAGGCCGTCAGTTGCCTGAAGCTCAGGGAGGCTGGCAAACGGTCGCGCCATCCGCCATTGCTTTTGCTGAACATGATGTATTACCTGTGGCATTAGAAGATGCTGATTTAGCGCGAATTAAGCAGGCGTTTGTTGACAGTGCACTACGCGCCGTTCGCTTGGGTATTGAACTGATCGAGATACATGCTGCGCATGGTTATCTGTTGCATCAATTCTTATCGCCACTCAGTAATCAGCGACAAGATCAGTACGGCGGGTCGCTGGAAAATCGCATGCGTTTTCCGCTGGAAGTATTTGCCGCTGTGCGCAAAGCTGTACCCTCTAATATTCCGGTAGGCGTACGTTTGTCTGCGATCGACTGGGTAGACGGCGGCTGGGATGTTTTACAGTCAGTGGCATTCAGCCAGCAGTTGGAGCTACTGGGATGCGACTATTTGCACGTTTCCAGCGGAGGGCTCTCAGCCGCGCAGACTATCACAGTGGAGCCGGGCTATCAGTTACCTTTTGCTCGTGAAATCCGTGAGAAGGTGAGGATCCCGGTCATTGGAGTCGGTCTGATTACTGAACCTGAACAGGCTGAAGCCGTTATTGCCCAGAAAGACGCTGACTTTGTTGCCTTGGGTCGTGTGATGCTCTACAACCCGCACTGGCCGTGGCAGGCCGCAGCGGCACTTAATGCCCAGGTTCAGGCCCCGCCACAGTATTTACGTTCCGAACCCCATGGTTTAAAAGGAACGCTGGTCTATCAGGCCAAATAATCGCTGTAATAGGGAATTAAATAAAAAAGGGGAGCCATGTATAACATGCTCCCCTTATCTTTTAGCTCATTTCAGGATAATGGCTATTCACACTGCGCTTTATGGTTACGGTGATTAACGGCACCATATTCTTGTAAAATTTTGACAGTCTCAGTATTCCCTTTACTACAAGCAAAAGAGAAGGCACTTTGGTTGTAAGCAGGATGATTTTTATCTTTTTCCGTGGTGACTAAATCTGTTTTTGCCCCATGATCCAGTAAATATTTAACGATATCGACGCGGTTATTACTTGCTGCGACAATCAATATTGTCTCACCCTGGGTATCATTACTCTGGTTATTTAAATCAACTTTATCTTTAAGTTTGTTATACAAAGTATCAAAAACAACCACATTTTTACCCAACCCTGCGGATTTAAGCGCATTGCTGACATCGGCTTTATCTGTAGCCATTAAGTCAGCATTATTCGCTATCAGGTAGTCGACTACCTCGGGATATCCGATAAATGCAGCCCAGCCTAACGCAGTTTGTCCGAGGCTGGCGTTGTCTTTAGCTTCAATATTTTGCCCACTTTCTACCATGTTTTTTATTGTCGCCAGGTCACCTTGTTTGACAGCATCAAACCATTTTGCATCCGGCCCTTCTGAAGGCTTGGTATAAAAAATTCGATGGCTTAGTTTGTCAGGGTTGGCAATATCAACCATTTCAGAGTAATCCATTTTAAACTGCTTATAACCATCAGGATTATTTGCATTTAATTCTGCCGCCTGTACTGAAAAGGCGAAAGAGGTGAAAATAAAAGGTAATATCATAATCTTAGCTAATTTTTTCATGATATAAATTATCCTGTAGGGATTAAAATTATGTATCTAATATATAGCTAAAAGTTATAAAAAGATAATCAAATAAACTGAATGATATCGTTAATCTATTTCAGCTACATCTGTATTTATTGATAATAAATCATAGAATTATAAATACTGTCTGTTTATGTAATTTATATTAAATAATATCTATTAATGATCTTATCTTTTTTTACTCATACTTTAATAGGCGACGAAAAATTATTCATACAGTCAGATAAACGGATATAACTCTGTATTTTCATAGGTATAGCCAAATACTGAAATAATAATGTCACCGTTTCGTCATTTAAAATCGCTACAGTGCCGCACAAAATTTCCTTATCCATAAGAAAATAAAGGCATAACACACATGGCATTCCCCACTAAAGCACTGTTAGCGACAACAATTGCTTCATTGATACCCCTGAGTGTCTCTGCGGCCGAGCCCCAACCCACCTCAGCGATTGATGTTTTGTCTGGTTATAATAAATTCTGGACTGCGGGTTCCTCATGGGATAACGGTGTCCCGACAACACTTGGCGAAACTGTCCTTCGTCAGAATGTCCAGACGGTGATTGATATCGCTCGCGTGCGCACTCAGGCACAAGAAATTTCGGCTTTTGAGTTTGATGCTCAGGATGCTAATTATGCTGTTATTGCAGGCCTTGGACCCTTAGCCAGTATTTTGAAAGCAGAAACCGGTGCTTTCACCACGGTTGAGGGGATCCCGGACCGTGCATACAGCAGTCGAGTGAGTGATGAAGGAAACGGTCTGGGATCAGCGGCCAGCGGATTAGGCAAAGTCGTCGACCTGGTGGGGGCTGTGCGTTACCCGGCATCCACCACTCCGGCTAAAAATAAATACAACTACCCGCGTCCTTTCCGCCAGACTCTGGATGGTGAAGATCTTAGCTGGGTACTGCAAAAATCTCTGGTCGCCCGAGTGCCCGCCACCGGAAACGGTGATGGTGGTTTTCCTAGCGGACATACTAACGCGGCTTATCTCTCCGCTTTCGGTCTTGCCTATGCAATCCCACAGCAATATTCAGATCTTATCCTGCGTGCGGGTGAAATTGGCTACAGCCGTGTCGTCACCGGTATTCACTCGCCGCTGGATGTGATTGGCGGCAGAATGCATGCCACTTATTACGCGATTCAGGATCTTCTTGCGAATCCTGCGTTGCGTGCGGAAGCTTATAATCAGGCGCAGAGCTTCTTCGCAGAGCAATGCGGAGGCACTGTCTCTGGATGCTATACCAGCGGTATCAACGCAGAGGCAGCCTACGGGCAGTATCAGATTGATAAAGCGCTCTACGCCAAATACACCTTCGAAGATACCTTTACCCCGATTGGTGATACCACGGCAGCCGTGGTTGTCCCGGAAAATGCCGAAGTCCTGATCGAAACACGTTATTCCTACCTTACCGCAGAACAGTTGCGCGACGTTCTGGCGACAACCTCGAATGCCTCAGGTGGCGTAATGGATAACGGCATGGGATACGATCGTTTGAATCTGTTCAAGGCAGCCAATGGCTACGGCGCATTCAATAGCGATATTACTGTCGTGATGAACGCTGCGGAGGGTGGTCTTTCTGCTGCTGATTTATGGCTCAACGACATCAGCGGGGCGGGTTCATTCACCAAGTCAGGCAGCGGGTCGTTAACACTCGCAGGACGTAATAGCTGGAGTGGCGGTACCCTTGTGTCGGGCGGAACTCTGGTGGGCACTAATGGCCGGGCTTTCGGTACCGGCGCTATCGTCAATAACGCGACGCTGGCTCTTGATATCAATGCTGACGATACGCTTGAAAATACGCTTTCAGGTCACGGAACGTTACGTAAAGACGGATTCGCTAAACTGATCTATACCGGGAATGGATCTTCGTTTACCGGTACCACGCAGGTGGCAAGTGGCGTTTTGTCGGTTAATGGTTCTCTGGGTGGTTCAATGTTTGTCGCCGATGGCGCTACCGTTTCAGGCAGCGGTACCGTCGGTAATCTGACCGTCGCCAATGGCAGTACGCTGGCGCCGGGTAACTCGATTGGCACCCTGACGGTGAACGGAGATCTGACGCTAACCAATGGCGCCATTTATGAAGTTGAAGTTGACCCTGAGACGAATAAGAGTGATTTGGTTGCCGTGACCGGAACCGCCACATTGGGTGATGCTTCAGTGTTACATGTCGGCCAGAATGGTGACTATCGCATAGCTTCAACCTATACCATTTTAACCGCAGACCAGGGGATCTCTGGCACCTTCGGAGCCGTAACCAGTCGTTATGCTTTCCTCGATGCTAATCTGGGTTACACCGCAAATGCCGTCACAATGCAACTTGCACGCAATGACATCACATTTGCTCAAGTCGCGACCACCGCTAACCAGGCTGCTACCGCAACAGCCGTTGAGTCTTTAGGGTCGGGAAATGCGGTGTATAACGCAGTAGCCATGCTGGATAGAGGCGCACCACAATATGCGTTTGATGCGTTATCGGGTGAAGGTTATGCCTCTCTGGCAGGAGCCATGACTCGCGGTGCTTTGACCGTCAGCGATACGGTTACAGAGCAGGTACGCACCACGCAGGATAACAACGTCTGGCTCAGTGCCTACGGTGGTCGCCATGATGCCGATGGTGCTAAGGGTTCTGCCGATAGTGAATATCGCAGTCATGGTTTCTTGCTTGGTTTTAACGGTACGGTATCTGACAGCATGATGCTGGGTATCTTCGCCGGTGCAGATAAGGGCGATTTTGACGTTAATGATCGTCGTTTCTCCGCAGATGTCGACAATTATCAGTTGGGCGCTTACGCAAATTACACCTATAACCAGTTAGGACTGACCCTGGGGACAGTAGGCAGCTGGGGGGATATCAGCGCGAAGCGTGATGTCACAGTCGGTTCTCTGAATGAGAAATTAACAGCAGATATGGATACCCGGACTCTCCAGGTCTTTGGTGAAGGACGCATGACGTTTGCAACTGACGTGGTGAATATTGAGCCTTTTGCCGGACTTGCGCATATCGCCAGTAAGATCGACGGCTTCAGTGAAACGGGCGGAGCTGCTGCACTGGGCGGTGATGCGATTAAAATGAATACCACTTTCTCTACCCTGGGTGTACGTCTGGAACGTAGCTTCGGTACCGAGGGTAGCGCATGGACTGTCAATAGTAGCGTCGGCTGGCGTCATGCTTTTGGTGATGTCGACCCAGAGGCACGTTTGCACTTTATTAGCGCGGACAGCTTTAATGTGGCAGGAACGCCGCTGGCAGAAAACAGCGCACGCGTTGAAGCGGGAATTGGCAAAAAGCTAACCGATAATGCGAACCTGTCATTATCCTATGGCGGTCAGTTCGGTGGCGGTGTTACCGACAACGGCGCTCATCTGAGACTCAATATTGGTTTCTAAGCGACTCTGTAAAGTATGACGCGCAGGCGGTAGAAATAATTCTATCGCCTGTACTTAAGAAATGAATATCTGTTAATTTTTTTTCAAAGAACGAATCATCGATAATTTTGCTGTATTAAGATGATTACGCAGCTCTTGCATGGCTAACGGTTCATTATGATTAATAATGGCATTTAAAATTATCATATGTTCTTCGATAGCAAGAATGTTTCTCTCGCGCAAATCTTTGTTATCCCATTGATAATGGAAATGAAAAATTATTGTGACAAGATCAAGTGCCTGCTCAACAAATCGGTTATCTGCTGCTGAAAGCAACAGATGATGAAATTTACGATCAAGTTCAGAAAATGCACGATAATTATTGATAACGCTGTCTCTTAATTGTTTATGCTGAAACAGTAATTCTTTTGCCTGTACCCATCGGTTATCTTCTGGGGGAAGCTTCATAAAATAAGAAAGCGAAAACGTCTCTAATAATTCACGGAGTTCAAAAAGTTCTTCAGCATATTTTTGCTCGAAAATTTTTAAATGCCACACGCCGCGATGTTGATTTTCAATTAGATTATAGCGTGAAAATTTCAACAAAAACTCTCTGACAACCGTAGGATGTACATGAGCATATTTTGCCAGTTGCAGTTCGGTGAAGTTGCTTCCAGGCTTCAGAATATGTTGTTGAATCATTCTATAGAAAATAGATTCAAATTCGTCACTGTTTTTTTCTGTAGGGCCGACAAGAATATCTAAAAAGTCATCCTCACTGGGTTCTCTGATTATTTTAGGGTTATTATCAGAATCTTCCAGTATCCCTTTCTCTACCAGATACTCTAAAACGTGGCGAACAGTAGTACGGCTAATATTATACATATCTGCCAGTGCAGATTGCGAGGGTAATGGCGACCGTAAATACTGCTGCTGAATCGCGTCCAGAAACTGATTGATCACCTTCGCGCGTAAATTTTTTGATCTTGCCATTGTTGTATCCTATTGCTCACAGCATATTAATATCATTTATTATAATAATGTTATAGCCTGAATGCTGACGTTAGCACGATGTCAGCTTATCTGCCATCTAAAACAGGACTGCTTTATAAGAAAAAATTAAATCTTAGTTTGAAGTGATATAATCATTTCTTGAGGTGAGTAGGGTGCTGTTAGTTTAATTATTGTTTTCAGGGATTGGCTTTAAATAGTCGGAATATTGATGAGGCATCTATTACTAATGCTGAGTATTAAAAATATAATGCTCAGCAAATAGTATTGCAGCTAAGGTTAAATGTCATATCGTAGGTACATACATATTATGTACGTACCGATTATTGATGAAATTATTTATAGAGAAACTGTGTTATTATTGTGTATCAATGATCGGTTTTTTAACCAGGAAAATATAAGAAACAGCGCCTAATAAAGTGACGCAGCCACATATAATCAAGGCTAAATTGAATGAGTTCGTTTTATCTAAAATAAAACCGGTGACGATAGGTGCAAAAGAGGCGCAGATGAAACTGGCGAAGTTCTGGATACTACCGACAGAAGCCGTCATCCTGGATGCAACAGCAACGTGAATAATTCCCCAGGCAGAGGTCCCTGCAAAGTGAATAAAGAACAGAGCCATACCAATTAATAATACCGCAGAGAGCGAGGTTTCCGCCTGTGGAACAATAAAGGTAAACATTGCGGAACAGACCATACCAATAACGATACTGACTTTACGGCTTCTTAACGGTGAAACACCCTTTCTGACTATCCAGTCAGTGACATAGCCGTTTAATAACATGCCGACAGCACCGAACATGAAAGGGATTGCCGCCATCATACCCGTGCTTTTCAGATCAAGATTATAAGCAGATTGCAGATACCCGGGCAGCCATGCCAGATAAAGCCACGCGGTGTAGTTGATACCGCTAAAACCGAGCATCATGCCCCACATGGTACGGTTCTTAAATAAACCCCGCCATTCGGCAAAACTTAATGGATTACGCTTCGCGCTGACAGTGCCAGCATTAAGATAAGATTGCTCATCTTCCGTAAGCATAATGTCTTCACGGTTGCGATACAGCATATACCAACCGATTGCGAGGAAAATGCCCATTACCCCGATGGTAATAAACATGCCACGCCAGCCAATAACCAGCATCATTGCAGCAAGAATAGGGGGGCTTATTGCAACTCCAACCGTTGATGCGGCATTAAAAAAGCCCATCGGACGACCACGTTCTTTAATATTGAACCAGTCATTGATGACTTTGACACCGCAAGGGTTCATAGGAGCTTCACCAACCCCCATCCCGATACGCACTAAAACAAACTGCGTAAAGGTATGAACCATGCCGGACATCGCCTGGAAGAGTGACCAGAAGAACATGCCGATACCCAACATCAAACGCGGTCCTTTCCTGTCAAGCAAAGGGCCACAGGGTAATTGAGCGATACCATAAGCAAGGGAAAATACAGATAATAGAATACCTATTTCGGTTGCACTTAAGCCAAGCTCTTCACGTATGGTTAAGTTCGCAACGGAAAGGGAACTTCTGTCAAGATAGTTAATAACTGCGGCAAGGAATAATAAAACCATCGCCGTTATTTGTATTTTTTTTAAGCGCTGACTTTTCGCTGGTAACGCTTGTTTAGCCTCGTTAGTTTCATTGGTCTTAGTTTTATTTTTAACATTGCCGTCTTGGGTAAGGGTACTGTCAATACTATCCACATCAAACTCCTTCTCATCCAGTATCATTGAGAGAAAATATCAACTTAATGTATTTAAGTCATGATGAAACGGTAAATGAATCCATATTTAAAGAATTGAATGAAATCATTTGATAGCGAGGATAATGAGAAAAAAAAATTATCTTCCATCGATTTGATTGAATCGTGCGTCGGTTAATGATTTCTTGTTTTTTATCGGTACATTAATAAAAAATCATTGTATATTAGTAAGATATTTTTAAAATCACATTTTGTACGGATTTATGAGCGCTGAGTCACAGATGTCGGGATTGTTTACCTGTTTTTTTTATTTTTGGCTGAAATTACTCCTCAAGAAATAAGCGAGTTTGCTAAGTGTTAATCCACTTATGTATCGCTGAAATTAGGAATTGTATGAGATGGTTTTTATATGATCGGATTTTGAGTCAATTCTCTATTGAGAGGTACTGCTGATATTTAATTTTCTGACTTTTAATTATGTGAAGACCATTTCTGCTATCAGTCAGTTATTTAATTTCCCTTCCTCAAAAGGAAAGTATTATGTCGATGAACAATACGCTAGTTTGCCCTGAACCTAAAAAACTTGTCTGGGAAAAAAGAATTTCACATCCACCGGTAAAAAATGAAGCAAAGATAAAAATTAAAGTTGTGGGTATTTGTGGAACGGATATTCATGCCTGGGGAGGGAATCAACCTTTCTTTAGTTATCCAAGAGTTCTTGGCCATGAAATCTGTGGTGAAATAGTTGAGTTAGGCAGTGAGTCTGGGACATTTAAAGTGGGTCAGCAAGTATCGGTTATCCCTTATGTTGCCTGCCAGACATGCCCTTCATGCCTGAGTGGTAAAACAAACTGCTGCGAAAATATCTCCGTTATTGGCGTTCACCAGGATGGGGGATTCGCAGAGTTTTTAAATGTCCCTTTTAGTAATCTACTGCCTGTTGAAGGTATTGCCCCGGAGGCCGCTGCGCTGATTGAACCCTTTGCAATTAGTGCCCATGCGGTAAGGCGCGCAGCTCTGCAACCTGGAGAAGCTGTGCTGGTTGTTGGAGCCGGTCCGATTGGTCTCGGTGTTGCCGCGATTGCACATGCCGATGGCGCTCATGTTGTAGTAGCCGATACCAGTTCTGTAAGACGACAGCATGTTGAAAACAATATTTCGCTGGCAACCGTCGATCCTTCTGCTGAGAATTTTGAAGCCAGTCTGAGAGCGCAGTTTGATGGCGCGCTTCCGCTTAAAGTGATTGATGCGACAGGAAATCAGCACGCAATGAATAATGCGGTGAACCTGATCCGTCACGGCGGAACCATTGTCTTTGTGGGCTTATTTAAAGGTAATCTGAGTATCTCTGACCCTGATTTCCATAAGAAAGAAACCACCATGATGGGGAGCCGAAATGCGACTCCGGAAGACTTCCAAAAAGTGGGCCGGCTGATGGCGGAAAACAAGCTGAATGCTGAAATGATGCTGACTCATCATTATGAATTCACAACCCTTGCTGAGCAGTATGAAGATTCCGTCATTAATAATCGCGATCTTATCAAAGGCGTCATTCACTTCTAAGGGAAGATTCTATAATGAAAATATTAAATCGTGAAAACTTCCCAGGAAATGCCTGGCCAACACGCATCATCCAGTTTGGTGAAGGCAATTTTTTAAGAGCTTTTGTCGACTGGTCTGTTGATATTCTCAATGAGAATACACAGTTTAATGCCGGAATAACTGTCGTTCGTCCGATTAATACTGATTTTCCGCCATCATTAAATACTCAGAATGGCCTATACACCACTATCATTCGTGGACTGGATGATAATGGCGAAAAAGTGAGTGATTTTCGCGTTATTCGCAGCGTAAATAATGAAATTAATCCCTATCAGTCATTTGAATCATTTCTGGCATTAGCCCGTGCGCCACATATCCGCTTTGTTTTTTCTAATACAACAGAAGCGGGTATCAATTATCACGAAGGGGATCGCGTGGATGATGCGCCTCCGGTGAGTTATCCAGCGAAGCTGACCCGCCTACTGTTAGAACGATTCAATACCTTTAATGGTGAGACTGATA
Organism: Klebsiella sp. BIGb0407; assembly: GCF_024807845.1. Taxonomy (GTDB): domain Bacteria; phylum Pseudomonadota; class Gammaproteobacteria; order Enterobacterales; family Enterobacteriaceae; genus JGM124. Next base: position 349,836 of record NZ_JANUEQ010000002.1, on the reverse strand, counting down.
AAGGCTGGGTGATTATCCCTTGCGAGCTTATTGACTATAACGGCGAGGCATTAAAAAAATTAGTGTTACGTTATGCCAAAGAATGGGCGCTATCCTCTGAATTTATTTCATGGATAGAGAGTGATAATACATTCTGCTCGACTCTGGTTGATCGCATTGTACCTGGATACCCTAAAGAAGAAGTTAAAGCATTACAGGAAACACTCGGCTATCAAGATAGTTTCCTGGATACGGCGGAATATTTTTATTTATTTGTTATTCAGGGACCGGACTGGCTGGCAAAAGAGCTATATCTCGATAAACATCCAATGAATATCCATATTGTCCCGGATATTAAACCCTATAAAGAGCGTAAGGTCGCTATCCTAAACGGCGCCCATACGGCAATGGTTCCGGTAGCATGGCTATCCGGACTCGATACCGTAGGCGAGGCAATGTGTGATGAGGATGTCCGACAGTTTATTGAGAAATTGATCGGCGATGACATTATTCCCGTTTTAGACTTACCGGAATCAGAGCTTCGTGAATTTGCCAGCGCAGTGACAGGAAGATTTCAGAATCCTTATATCAAACACCAGCTACTCTCTATCGCTTTGAATGGCATGACGAAATTTAAAACGCGGCTGTTGCCTCAATTGCTGGCGGGTTTAGAGAAAGGACACCTTTCTGAGCGACTCAGTTTTGCCTTAGCCGCATTACTGGTATTTTATCGTGGCAAAAGAGAGGAACAATCGTATCCATTACAGGATGATGACATTTGGCTGGCCTATTTCTCTCAAACCTGGCCTTTGGTTGGGAAAGATATTTCTACCCATCAATTTGTTAACCAGGTTCTCGCCAATGAGAAGCACTGGGATATAAATCTCAGTCAATATTCTAATCTGGTCGATAAGGTATCAACTCAGGTTGATGAGATTCTGGCGCAAGGCATGAGAAAAGCGATTCAACCTTTACTCTAAATCATTAATACGGGCTTTCAGATAATCAAAAATGTGCATCGTTTATTAAAATGATGCACATATTATTCACCAGGTTATTTTCGAGCGACTCGTTTAATCTTTCAGCGCTTCTTCAACATATAAATAACCGATCCCCATCACCTGCTGTGTTCGTGTTAACCGCCCGAAGCCTATTTGTGTGGCGTTGGTTTCAAGCGCATCGCCGTGATCGAAAGGGTTAAAACCAATCTGTCGGTTGATGGTTGCCAGCCAGCTATCGCCAAAGCCACAGCTTCGACCATAGAAAAATATCTGATTAATATTCAGTATATTAAGAAAATTATACAGACTCAGGCCGATAGTGTTTGCTGCATTATTCACCCAGTGGCGAACATTTTCATCTCCTTCGTGCCAGGCGTTAATCAGCTGTGTTGCGGTCAGTGAATCAAGATTTAATTTTGGTGAATCAGGCTGAGATTTTAGCCAGATGCGAGCCTGTTTTTTTAGTGCGGTCAGTGAGGCTACGGTTTCCAGGCAACCGTAGCGCCCGCAAGCACAGGCTATACCGTCCGGATCCACAATCGTGTGGCCGATCTGTCCGCTTCCGTACAGGCTGCCACGGTAAATTTGTCCGCCGATAACAAACGATGAACCAATTCCATAATCCACATTGATAACGCAAAAATCCTGGCGGCTGGCAGGATTCTGCCACTTTTCAGCCAGAGCCAGCATCACGCAGTCGTTATCGATTCGCACCGTCACGCCCAGCTTTTCTTCCAGCAGATATTTGATTTCTATCGGTTCACGCCAGGGAGCCTGCGGCATGGTTTGCGAGACGCCTGCTATCGGGTCTACCTGCCCGTGAATGGCGAGCGCCAGATGAATGATTTTTTTAGGCCACTTCTTTCGCAGTTTTTGCCATATGGACTCAATCGCTGCCAGCAGTTCTTTAGGCGTAGTGGCGTTAACCTGTATCCGTTCAAACTCTCCGAGTGCCGAAAGCTGCGCGTCACAAAGCTGGCTCTCTATGCTGGTCGGCGTGACGCTCATGCAGAGAATGAAATCTCCGTTTGGGGGGATTTGATAGCTGCCGCTGTTCATCCCCCGGAGGCTCAGATTTTCGGTTGAATGAAGCAACTTTTCATCTTCCACCAGCTCATCAAGAATTTTGCTTACCGCAGGAATAGATAAACCGGTGTGCTGAGCAAACTGAGATTTGCTTAGCCGCTTGTGTCTCCATATCAGCGTCATCATCAGCTGTCGATTGAGATAACGCACTCGCTGATTATTTAATCCTGATGCTTTCATTCACTAAACTCCGTTAACTGTATTGCGTGAGCCTTAAACGATTTAAGCCTGAATAAGTTCTCTACACTGCAAACATAGCGTATTTCACTGTGTTTTGTTTACTGGAGAAGCGAAATGTACGGAACCGTCAATGTCTGGCAAGAAACCCTGACCTTGCCCACCTGGACCACCGGCGCAGAAGATCCCAATCCGATGTTTCTGGAAAATCGCGTTTATCAGGGATCGTCCGGATCGGTTTATCCCTATGGCGTGATTGATACCCTGACCGGCAAACGTGAGATGCGCGACTATCAGGGAATCTGGATAGAGAATGATTTTATTCGTGTATTACTTTTGCCTGAGCTGGGGGGAAGAATTCATCGCGCCTACGATAAAGTGATGGAGCGTGACTTTGTTTACTACAACGAAGTTGTGAAGCCTGCGCTGGTGGGACTTGTCGGGCCGTGGATCTCCGGGGGCATTGAATTTAACTGGCCTCAGCACCACCGTCCAACCACTTTTATGCCCGTTGACGTTACGTTTCAGAAAAGCGAAAACGGCGCACAAACGGTTTGGCTTGGCGAAGTAGAGCCGATGCGTGGCCTGCAAGTGATGACGGGTTTTACGTTGTACCCGGATAAAGCACTAATTGAAATTACGGGCAAAGTCTTTAACGGTAACGCCACGCCTCGTCACTTTTTGTGGTGGGCTAACCCAGCAGTGAAAGGGGGCGACGACCACCAGAGCGTCTTCCCGCCCGATGTCACCGCCGTCTTCGATCACGGTAAACGCGATGTTTCGGCGTTCCCTATAGCCCAGGGGACCTATTACAAGGTGGACTATTCCGCGGGAGTCGACATTTCCCGTTATAAAAATATTCCGGTACCGACATCCTATATGGCGGATAAATCGGAATATGACTTTGTTGGCGCTTATCATCATGGCGAGCAGGGCGGTCTTCTGCATATTGCCGATCATCATGTTTCCCCGGGTAAGAAACAATGGACATGGGGAAACTGCGACTTTGGCCAGGCCTGGGATCGCAACCTGACGGATAATAACGGCCCGTACATTGAACTGATGACGGGCGTATTTACCGATAACCAGCCCGATTTCACCTGGCTTGCACCTTACGAAGAAAAAGTCTTTGTTCAGAATTTCCTTCCTTATAGCCAGCTTGGTACGTTGCAGAATGCGAATACTCAGGCGGCTATCAAGCTTGAGCGTCATAACGATGAGCTGAATCTTGGTGTGTATGCGATAGCGCCGTTGCCTGGGGTCACTCTTAATATTGAGGCTGAAGGCCAAACGCTCTGGCAAACAGCATTGAACTTACAGCCAGCGACAGCGTGGATGGAAGCCGTGCAGGACTGCTGGCCGCAAAGACTGACGCTTAATCTTTGCGATGCTCAGGGGAATATTATTCTGAGCTATCGCGAACATGTTACCGAAGAATTACCTTTGCCACAGGCTGCCAGCGTTCCGGCCAAACCGCAGGATCTCGATAACTGCGATGAACTTTATTTCATCGGGCAGCATCTTGAACAATATCTGCATGCAAGCCGCTCCGCTTTTGACTACTACCAGCGCGCACTGGAACTGGATCCGCTGGATTACCGCTGCAACGTGGCATTGGGGACGCTGGAATTTAACCGCGGAAACTGGCTCGCAGCTGAACAGCATGCGAACGGAGCACTTAAGCGTGCACATCGCCTGAATAAAAACCCGCAGAATGGGGATGCCAGCATGCTACGTGCGGCAGCCAAAGAGCGGCAGGGCGATGTTCAAGGGGCATTTGATGATTACTTTAAAGCGAGCTGGAGCGGCAACTGTCGCGACGCGGCCTTTTATTCCCTCGCTCGGCTGGCATTTCGTAAAGGCGATTTCACTCAGGCGCTAACCTTTGTCTCGCAAAGCCTGAAGTTTAACGCCAGCAATAACCTGGCGATGGGTTTAAAAGCACTGGCACTGCATCAAACAGGCGCTTCTGAAGCCGCGTTAACCTGGATCAAAGAGCAGCTTGAGATTTACCCTCTAAGCTATGCGCTCCACTATGCGCGCTGGGCTATCACCCAAAGTACTGCGGATAAAACAGAACTTCGCCGGATAACCGGACAGCGTGGCGTGAACAGCAGCATGTTAGCCGGGTGGTTAATCAGCCTGGGTGCTGAGCCGGCGGCAAAAGATCTCCTGTCGCTGCTGCAATCCCGGGAAGCGATCCCCTTGCTCTGGCAGGCTGCGCTTGAAAGCGATAGCCAGGAGAAACAGCGCTATTTGGACCTGGCCCAAAAGCACTTTGCAGATAAAGTCCGCTTCCCCAATACGCTGGATGAAATACAGATGTTACAGCGTTTGCCTGAGGAGGGTTATGCCCAGTACCTGTTGGGTTGCTTCTGGTACAGCAAGCGTCGTTATAGCGAAGCGCTGGCCTGCTGGCAGTTTACCGCACGGCAATTACCAGAGTTTGCTCCAGTGCAGAGGGTATTAGGCATTCACGCCTGGAATAAGCAACGAGATGCGAAACTTGCTGAGCAATATCTGCAACGGGCAGTAGAGTTAGAGCCTGATAATGCCCGCTTCCTGTTTGAACTCGATTATCTGAAAAAGCTTACCGGCTGTTCGACAAAACAACGTCTGGCAGATCTTACAGGCCGACGTGAAGTCGCGCTTAAACGAGACGATCTTACCGCTGAGTTACTGAGCCTGTGGAATATCCACGGGGAAACTCAGGCAGCAGCGCAAGTGCTGGCAGAACGTAAATTCCATCCGTGGGAAGGTGGGGAAGGCAAAGTCACCGGTCAGTATCTGATTAATCTACAAAGGCGTGCGCTGGATTATATCAGTGAGCAGCAGTTCGGGCTTGCGGAGGAGTTATTACAGCAGGCGCTGAGTTACCCGGAAAACCTCGGTGAGGGACGTCTTGTGGGTCAAAGCGATAACGACCTCTGGTATCTGCTTGGCTGGTGTGCTGACCAGCAAAATCAAAGCGAACGAGCGGATCGGCTCTTTACTCAGGCACTTAAGGGCGGATCTTCTCTTGCGACCGGGCGCTACTACAACGATCAGCCCGTCGATTATCTGTTCTATCAGACCATGGCGCTGGTGCGATTAGGCCGGAAGGAAGAGGCATTGCAGCAGTTCCGTAGCTTTATTGCCTGGGCTGATGAACATGCCACCGACAGTGTCGAACCCGATTTCTTTGCCGTCTCGCTGCCTGACTTAGTCGCACTTGATGCGAAATTACAGGCGGCGCATCAACAGCATTGTCTGTTCGTCAAAGCCCTCGGACACCTGGGTCTTGGTGAAGAAGATAAGTTTGAAACTGTACTCAGTACCCTGCTTGAACAAAACCCGGCCCATGACAAAGCCCACCTGCTGCAACTGGCAAGGCTGCGAGGTGTATTTGCCTGAGCGCTGAAATAATAATAAAACGGCGGGCAGTCATCAGCTTTGTGCTCCCGCCCCCTATGTATCTCTACAAGAGCAATAATAGAGGATAGACAATGAATACTGTGCAAACTCAGTTACGCATGGGCTACGTCTGGATGATTTGCCTGGTGGCTGCCTGCGGTGGATTACTGTTCGGTTATGACTGGGTCGTAATTGGCGGGGCCAAACCCTTTTACGAAGCTTACTTTTCTATTACCGACCCCGCTCAGTCCGGCTGGGCGATGAGCTCAGCCCTGGTCGGTTGTATCTTTGGTGCGTTACTTTCAGGCTGGTGTGCCGATAAATTTGGTCGAAAAATTCCGCTGATAATCGCCGCATTGTTATTTGCCCTTTCGGCCTGGGGAACAGCCGTTGCCGATAATTTTGATGTGTTTGTGGCATATCGCATTGTGGGTGGCGTAGCTATTGGCCTCGCATCGGCATTAAGCCCTTTATATATCGCCGAGATTAGCCCCGCAGCCCAGCGTGGACGCTTTGTGGCAGTAAACCAACTGACTATTGTTATTGGCGTTCTGGCGGCGCAGCTGATTAACCTGATGATTGCCGAGCCGGTTGCCAGTAATGCGACGCTACAGGAAATCAGTGCCAGCTGGAATGGACAGGAGGGCTGGCGCTGGATGTTCGGATCCGGCATTGTCCCTGCACTAGCGTTTCTAATTCTGATGTTTTTTGTCCCTGAATCACCACGCTGGTTAGCGCGCGTAGGCAAAAATGAACGTGCTCACCAGATGCTCAAACGTATTGGTAACCAGCAGTACGCTGACCAGACTTTGCATGAGATCCAGCAAACACTCAGCAAAGACACGCAAAAGGTTTCCTGGAACGCACTATTCCAGCCAAAAGTCAGACCCATTATTGTGATTGGTGTGGTACTGGCGGTATTCCAGCAGTGGTGCGGGATTAACGTTATCTTTAACTATGCCCAAGAAATTTTTGCCTCCGCTGGCTTTGATATCAACAGTACGCTGAAATCGATTGTCGCGACCGGGCTCATTAATCTGGTGTTCACCATTGCAGCACTGCCGCTGGTGGATAAAATCGGACGCCGTAAGCTGATGCTGTTTGGCGCTGCGGGATTAACCATCATTTATGCTCTGATCGGTCTGGCATATGGTCTGGGTGTTATGGGGCTGCCAGTACTCCTCCTGGTACTGACGGCGATTGCCATTTATGCGCTCACGCTTGCACCTGTCACCTGGGTACTGTTATCTGAAATCTTCCCGAATCGTGTTCGTGGTCTGGCAATATCTTTATGTACCCTGGCTCTGTGGGTCGCTTGCTTCCTCCTGACCTATACCTTCCCACTGCTGAATGCGAGTCTGGGGGCGGCGGGTAGCTTCCTGCTTTATGGCGTAATTTGTGCTGCCGGTTTCATCTATGTTCGTCGTTATGTACCTGAAACGAAAGGCGTGAGTCTGGAAGCATTAGAGGCTCGCCTGGCCGGATTACAGGATACCCCTGTAAAAGCACCTGTCGAAAGAACCCTGTAATAATGGAAAGTATCGTTCTTGAAAATGACTTTCTACGCGTCAACGTCGCCCCGCAGGGGGCGGCAATCCTCAGCCTCGACTCGCTGGAATATCAGCAGCCGATTTTACTCGCGGGTGATAAAGCCCTTTTTCCCATGCTACCGCTGGCTAATCGGGTGGCAGGTAATTGTTTTTCATTAAATGGAGAAGAAATCACTTTGCCGCAAAGCGCAGCAGATGCTGATTTCTTTTTACATGGCGATGGCTGGCTGAAAACCTGGCAGGTAGCAGAACACAGCGCAGAGAGAGTGGTGCTGAGTCTTTGCAGCCAGTATGAGTGCGGATTTGATTACCAGGCAAAACTCACTTACCGGTTAGTAGAAAAGCGTTTTATCGCTGAGCTGGCGTTGGTTCATTGCGGCAGTAAATCGATGGTTTATGGACTGGGGTTTCATCCTTACTTTCGGCTACAGCCAGATACCCAGGTACAGTTTTTGTCCACTGGATTCTGGCCTGAAGGTGAACAACACTTACCTCTGGCATGGCAGAGTGGTACCACCCCGCAGACCGATTTCACGACTGGTAGAATTCCGGAGAATGCGTGGCTAAACGTTGGCTATTCCGGGTGGAGCGGCAGGGCGCTTATTAACAGTGGGGCCATGCGGGTCGTGCTTGACTGTGCCACGCCGTATCTGATGGTATTCCGTATGCCGGATAAACCTTTCATCTGCCTGGAGCCGCAAAGCCACCCGGTGAATGCCCATAACCTCAAGGGCCAGCCGGGGCTGATTTTACTGGCGCAGGGGGAGAGAACAAAACTGGAAATGGGTATTACGGTTTGGTGATTCTTTGAGGACAGGAATGACTATTTCAACTAAAAATGTACGGTTTGACGATGCCACTGTATGGGTTGAGTTTAGTGAAGGCAGGGTTATTGCATGCCTCAGAACAAGCACCATCAGCGCGGTTGCAGGTATTATAGTAACTGATTAACTATGGAACATATTAATATCTCCGGTGTGCTTTTTCTACTACGCCCATGATTTTTTCGTTGTCCAGAACGACGAGAAAACTGACTCTGCTTTTGAAATATTTTTCAATATTGTTATAGGGTTCGCTGGCACTACAGAAATGCATATTATTAACGTTTAATTGTTCAATTAGATCATTTATCTTATGAGACTTAAGCTCTATAATCAGTTCATCGTTTTCCGATTGGGACATCAAATATTTAGCCAAGTATTCATTATTTAGAACAGCCTTTATTTCACCTTTAGCATTTATACAAACGGTAAATTTTGTATTGTACTGATGCTATCACTGAGGGCTACTACTGTGAAATCATTATCACATCGCTCGCTTACTAAAATATTTCCATCTCCTTTAGGGGATGGCTTCATACGTAAACACTCGTTGACTGTGGAGTGATGCTTTACCCAAAGGCTGGTTTCAATAGATAACCATGTTAATGTATTCAGTATGTTAACATGCATCTGACTCAAATTCATTCTGTGTATTGGTTCATAATGCGCGATACGATTACGAAAATCGTTAATGTTTTTGACCGTTTTTTCGAAATCTTTTCGAGTCATAGATATATTGGGCAATAAATTCTTCATATTTGTTTGCCATACAAACCGGTCGTACTCTGGCCTAAACAGGTTTGACCAAAAATCAAAAGTTAATGTTGAAATAATATCTTCTTTGTTGGTCTTTTTAGCTCTTCTCATTCCACGATCCAACGCATCCATACTTTCAGCTGACAAACCCGATCTGAAAGAATTATGGGTATACCATTTATCATCGAAATAAATGCTGAATATATCGCTCATCCTGTTGCGAAGGGTGACCTCAAGAATATGTAAAGGATAAAGGAACGATTTTGACAAACGTGCATTATAAAGATACAAACTAAATGCATATTGTTTATTAAACCCAGCATTTTTTAAGTAGGGCGCAAAGCGCGCTTCAGACAGATTTTCAATGATACTGGCATCGTTGCCAGCGTAATCGTAAGGAACTTGACTTTCAGCCATGGGGGGTTAGAATCCTTATCAGAGCAGTTGGCTCGGCCCCTCTGGTGGTAACACTAAGCGCCTCCAACAATCTACTTAGATCCCCGAGACAGACTTAGGTCCCTCTCGGGGTTTCGCTTTTCTGAGATGAGACTTTCTCCGGTCCCACCTTACTGCATAACATTGTAGCAACCTTTCATTATTCCACTCAAGCTAACACCATGAAAATGCTTGAAGTTAGTACTTCATCATGTACTTTTAAATTTTCCTTTAAAGCCGATGAGTAAGCTGTCGAAGACCAGAACATCCATCATCTGAGTAAATCGAAGTCGTCTTATCAATTCCCTTAAAAAAGACTGAATTGACTATCAATAGCAAATCGGCATATCCCAAAATGAGATAATCAGGCCTGTCATGTAAAGGAAGTTTGGGTGCCTGGGCGAGTCTTATCTGAATTTAAAAAGCGGGAGATACTCAAATTCACTTAATGAGTCTTTTACTGATGACTGGAATCGGCAAAATTTTACCCAAACCCCAGAAAGCAAAAAACCAGCCCGTAGGCTGGTTTTTCTGAATAGTGGTGCCCGGACTCGGAATCGAACCAAGGACACGGGGATTTTCAATCCCCTGCTCTACCGACTGAGCTATCCGGGCAACGGGGCGCATTAAACCGTAATCCGTACCTTTCGTCAACGAGATTTAGTGAAAAATGGTGCGTTTGCCTAACTTTACATCAAATTAGCGGTTATTCACCAGTGTGTTGCAAAAATATTGAGCAGGGTGATGATAAAAGCATCAGGCTTCGGATTTATCGCATACTGAAGGCGGTTCATTTATTTTTTTGTTCATAATGGCAGAATAAACTGTCAGTCAGGATGTTGAACAGCAGGGCAGAAGGTGCGATTATTGCGCGAATTTTTCTATCTACCGACTATGAGGGGGCACCTTGATGTTGATTCACTTTTCTTCCCCATCTTTTACTCAGGTGCTCGCCCGAAGTTCAACACTCCGAAGTCGTTGTCAGTCCACCGTGCGGTAAGCGCAGCGCTTGCTCACTGTAGGACATCAGTAAACTCAGGGCGCTCCTGATTTTACTGATGTCTGGCGGTCGGAGTGGACTCACCTCTCAAGACTTTCAAGACGCTTTCGCCGGGGAATACTCCCTTTGCTGTGCCATTGGCACCCACTCATCCTTGACTACGGGGATTTGTGCTTATGAAGTCACTTAAAATTGCTGCCAGCCACAGTATTGCAGGCTCACTCTTAACGCATCGTGAAGTGGTGACCCTTGCTGATACCGACTTTACCGATGTGGCGGTCGTTGTCATCTCTGTTGCTGATAGCCAGAGCGGTATTCTGACGTTACTTAAACGTACTGGCTTTAATGTGCCCGTGTTTATCATGACCGAAACGGTCACTGATGATTTACCTGCTGTCACCGGCATTATCACCGGCCAGTCAGAAGACTACCTGACGCTGGAAAACGCGGCCTGTGAATATGAAGAGCAGCTGTTACCGCCATTTTTCAGTACCCTGACGCAGTACGTGGCAATGGAAAATACCTCTTTTGCCTGTCCCGGACATCAGCATGGAGAGTTTTTCAAAAAACACCCTGCCGGACGACAGTTTTATGATTTCTTCGGCGAGAATGTGTTTCGCGCTGATATGTGTAATGCCGATGTCTTGCTCGGAGATTTACTGATCCACGAAGGATCGGCCAAAGATGCGCAGAAATTTGCCGCCAAAGTGTTTAATGCGGATAAAACCTATTTTGTCTTAAACGGGACTTCTGGCGCCAACAAAGTGGTCACTAATGCCTTACTGACGCGCGGCGATCTGGTGTTATTTGACAGGAATAACCATAAGTCGAATCACCATGGGGCGCTCGTTCAGGCCGGGGCGACGCCTGTTTATCTGGAAGCCACCCGTAACCCGTTTGGTTTTATCGGTGGTATCGACGCGCACTGTTTTGATGAGCAGTATCTGCGCGATCGGATAGCCGAAGTCGCGCCTGAACGTGCGCAGGAAAAGCGTCCATTCAGGCTGGCGATTATCCAGCTCGGTACCTATGACGGTACGGTATATAACGCACGTCAGGTCGTCGATAGCATTGGCCATCTCTGTGACTATATTCTGTTTGACTCCGCCTGGGTGGGCTACGAGCAGTTTATTCCGATGATGGCTGACTGCTCACCGCTATTACTGGAACTGGGGCCGGAGGATCCGGGTATTTTTGTCACCCAGTCAGTGCATAAACAGCAGGCGGGGTTCTCACAAACCTCACAGATCCATAAAAAGGATAACCACCTGCGCGGTCAGACGCGTTTCTGTCCTCATAAACGGCTGAATAATGCCTTTATGCTGCACGCCTCTACCAGCCCGTTTTACCCGTTATTTGCCGCACTGGATGTGAATGCCAAAATCCATCAGGGGGAAAGTGGCCGTCGTCTGTGGGCTGAGTGCGTGGCGTTCGGAATAGAAGCCCGCAAAGCGATTCTTGCCCAGTGCAAAATGATTAAACCCTTTATTCCACCTGTGGTAGCCGGGCGTCCATGGCAGGATTACCCGACTGAAGTCATCGCTCAGGATCGCGGTTTCTTTAGCTTTGAGCCCGGCGCGTCGTGGCACGGTTTTGAAGGCTATGCGGAAAATGAGTACTTTGTTGATCCTTGCAAGTTACTACTGACCACCCCGGGTATTTCGTCAGAAAACGGGGCTTATACTGACTTTGGCATCCCGGCAGCCATTCTGGCGCATTATCTGCGTGAGAATCGTATCGTTCCTGAAAAGGCGGATCTGAACTCGATTTTATTCCTGCTGACTCCGGCGGAAAGTGAAGAAAAAATGGCGCGTCTGGTGGCCATGCTGATGCAGTTTGAACACCATGTGGAAAACGATACGCCGCTGGTTGATGTACTGCCGATGATTTATCACAAATATCCTACACGTTATAAGGGTTACACCTTGCGTCAGCTTTGCCAGGAGATGCACGACCTCTATGTCAGCCTTGACATCAAAGCGCTGCAGAAAGCGATGTTCCGTAGAGAGAGCTTGCCTGAAGTGGTGATGAATCCTCAGGATGCCAATATCGAATTTATTCGCGGCAACGTTGAGTTAGTCAGGCTGAAAGAGGCGGAAGGACGTATTGCTGCTGAAGGCGCATTGCCTTATCCGCCAGGCGTGCTCTGTGTGGTGCCTGGTGAGAAGTGGGGCGGGGCGGCTCAGCGTTACTTCCTGGCCCTGGAAGAGAGCGTTAACCGCCTGCCAGGCTTTGCGCCTGAATTACAGGGGGTTTACAGTGAAACCGATGCCGACGGGATCAAACGCCTGTATGGCAATATGGTGAAATGAGTCTATGCCCTCATCTGGTAACTCAGGTGAGGGCATAGAGGATCAGTTACGACGATAGCTCTTCTGTGCGGTATTCACTTTGTACAGATAGCGGCGTGATTCAGCGGCAGGGTGACGAGTCGTCAGGGTCTGATAGACATCACCCGGTTTCATGTCGTTTATCATGCTAAAGGCGCGGTCTTTGTCACTTGAAAAAACCCGTAACACGCTACCGGCTCCGCCATTATAGGCCGTAATCACCGCATAGCGGCGTGAAGTCGGGTTAGTGATTTGCCCCAGATAGCTATTATGCAAAATGGCCAGATAAGCCGTTCCTGCATCAATATTACTTTCCGGATCAAACAAATAGCTACGGCTTGGCTTGCCTGATTTCCCCTGAGATCTAAAGACATCGACCCCGGCACTGTGCTGGACAACCTGCATCAGGCCCAGAGCATCAGCATGGCTGACGGCATAAGGGTTAAAGCTGGATTCAGTTTGCATAATCGCCAGTATCAGTGATTCATCAATACCATATTTTTGTGATGCTTTACGCACCATGCCAATATACTTATGCGCACGTTTATCCAGGTGATTAGGAACCAGATTAATCGTCACGCTATAGACGATTTTTAGCCCGGTACTGCGTTTCTTCAGGCGATGTTGTAACAGATAATCAGCAAATTTCTCTGCGCGGCCTTGCCAGCGGATAGACTGCCCGGTGTTATCGACAACCTGGCCATATAAGAAGGGCTCTCTTGAGATAACCACGTCATTAGCATCAGAATAGAGGTCGATAGAACCCGGATCGTCACCCATTAATAACGTCGTGATAATAGCCTGGCGCAGATGCCCGGTGGGGTTAGTGCCCGCTATTGTCTCAATAGTAATGGTACCGGCATCAAAGTTAATATGACTACGCGTCAGATAACTGTCGGTATATTTGACGTAGTCTTTCGGGCCTGCAATCAGAACTTCTTTCATCCCCCAGATATTCTCGATATTGTTGGCAAACTGCCCCATTAAAATATCGAATCCGTTGGTATCCTTCTGATAAGTGACGATGTCCGCGCTATCCTCTTTTTTACTGGAACAAGAGATAAGCAAGGGGACAATAAGAGCCAGCGCGAGAAATTTTTTCATTCTTCCATTGATGCCGTTGTGTTGGCCAAAAGTTACTGTTTTTCTTGCGGTGTGTATCCTTCGATATGCACCTCTTTGCCTTCAAACAGGAAATTCACCATTTCAGTTTCCAGCAGCTTACGATGCTCCGGATTCATCATATTCATCTTTTTTTCATTGATGAGCATGGTTTGTTTTGTTTGCCATTGTTTCCACGCATCTTTAGATATCTCATTAAAAATACGTTTGCCCAGTTCCCCCGGATAAAGCTGGAAATCCTGACCTTCCGCATCTTGCTGTAAATAAGTACAAAAAATAGTTCTGCTCATTGTTGTTTCCTTATCTTTTTCGCACGATGTTTTATAACACCGGATCGGCATGTAACTGTTGAAGCAAGCGCTCTACTGGTGCTGCCAGTCCAACAGAAGGAGGCTGGGATAAGTTATACCAGAGACCGCCGCCTTCATCCATGCAGCCGCCCGATAAGGATACCGAAATCCACATTGGAACGATATCCAAATGGAAATGGCTAAACGTATGACGAAATGCGGTGAGCTGCTTTACCTGGTCAACGGATAAGCCACGCTGTTCTAACCAGCTATGCAATTCCGGTAAAGTTGAGAACTGGGGAAAGCAAAATAATCCACCCCATAGCCCGACGGGAGGACGCTTCGCCAGAAAGACTTCACTGCCTTCCTGCATCATCAGCATATAACCGGTACGTTGCGGCAGTGTGACTTTGGGTTTTTTACCCGGATAACTGGCCCAGCTTTCAGTGGCATAGGCAGCACAGCCATTATGCAATGGGCAGAGGGTACATTTTGGCTTTGAGCGGGTGCAAACCAGCGCGCCTAAGTCCATCATTGCCTGATTAAACTGGCTGACGCCTTGAGCAGGGGTAACCTGTTCGCTGATATCCCAGAGGCGTTTTTCTACGTCCTTTTTCCCGGGCCAGCCGCTGACGGCATAACAGCGAGCCAGAACACGCTTAACATTACCATCCAGTATCGGAAAATGTTTTCCTAACGCCAGTGACAGAACGGCTCCGGCCGTTGAACGCCCGACACCGGGCAGGGCTGCCACTTCGTCAAAGGTATCCGGAAAGACGCCACCATGCTCATCGGCAATTTTTTGTGCCGCTTTATGGAGATTACGGGCACGGGCGTAATAGCCCAGGCCAGTCCACAGGTGTAAAACTTCATCCTGCGGAGCGCGAGCGAGGCTGGTAACCGTGGGAAAACGTGCCATAAAGCGTTCGAAATAAGGAATAACCGTCGCAACCTGTGTTTGTTGCAACATCACTTCCGATAGCCAGACTTTATAAGCTGTTTTTTCTTGTTGCCATGGCAGGGTTTTACGCCCGTATTTATCATACCAGTCGAGTACTTGTCGGGAAAATTGAGCAGCTTGTAAAGTCAACGCGAGGTATCCGCAAAGGGTGAGTCAGGATGCAGATTCCAGCACAGAGTGTTACGGCTGTAAACCGGATCTTTCCTTATGCACTTGCGCGTGAGGACTTGTTGCATAAGCTGGGAGTGAATTCTTTCACTTGTAAGATTATAAACGTCACGATGTTCCAGTTTACCAGCAGCGATAACAATGGGTTCACTTTATATAAATGAAAATTTTTAGACTTGTGTTGGATATAAAAAGGAGTCTGCTTATAATACCCTAAAATGATTGTTCAATATATTCCGACTGCTCGCAAAAATGTTTGTGAGCATAATCGGTATAAGCAGGCTCAATACCATGGGTAATATTAGAAATTGTATTTGAATCTTACGCGCATACCATAACGATCTTGATCATCATGTGTTTCATTTGCATTCATACGCGACCAGTAAGCACCTAAATAGACATCGAAATTATTCATATCCATAACATCACGAATACGATAAGACGTATGAACAGTATTAATTTCATACTTACCTAACAGAAAATTACTGACGTTACTGGCATCAACATTATTAACGTTGAACTCTTTAACATCATTTTTAGCATAAATATAACCCAGTTCAAAATCATGCCAGAGTGCATTAATTCCGGTACTGAAGTCTTTCTCTCCTGTCGCATCCATATAGGCGGTACTTAAATTAATAATCATACCGTCATCGGGATTGGTTTTTTGTCCATTCCAGGTGAAGGTGGCACCGTAACCGTTACGTTTTGACTGGTTAACAAAATTACCGTTGCTGTCGATATATCCGTAGGCATTGCTAACAACGTTACTTTCCATGGCGATAGCTGCGGTAACATTATCCACCATCAGGGCGATAACCGGGCGCATATAAATGACATTTTTCTTATTTTCTAGCTGGTTACCGTGATAATTGTCATCCCGGAATAGCGTTGTACCATCACGTGACGAGGCATTTAGCTCAAGATAGAGTGGCCCGGTGGTTTGACTTAATAATAATGCACCACCAGAACTACGGCCCCGACCTTCTTTCATCATGTAGATGTAGCCGTAGCCATCTTCATATAAATCATTGGCGGTATTACCGGAATACTCTATATAGGTATCCTGATTTAGCGGGAACATATCAAAGGCTTCATAGCGTCCGAGTTTGACTTTCCAGTCTTGTTCCTGGCCAAAGAAGAATGCCGCATCATCAAGTTTCATGGTGCCAGATAAGTCGGCTAGTGGTTGAACGGTAAAACCAGCAAACTGGTTATTCGTCGATTTACGGTAGCCATCCAGGCCCATTAAGATACGGCCATTTATATCCCAGCGTTCAGCATTTCCTGGTTTCCAGTCTTTCCCTGAACTGGTTTTTAGAGAGGTTAATTGTCCGGTTCTGCTTGCGGCATCAACATTAAATTCAACATCACCATATAATTTAAGGCTTCCTTGTGGAGTATCAAATGTCATTCCAGATATTGCGGGTGCGGATATAATCAGTAGACTACAGAGAATGTTATTATACTTCATCATTAATTACCTTATTATTTTATAGGGGTTGCAAACGAGATGTAACTAAAATATATCAGTGGTATTTAAGATGTTTGTAATGATTGGAATCCTTAAGTTGAGTAAGTGAAATAACTCAGTGGTTATAAATTTTCAAAATGTTGAGATGATGAAATTAATCCTTCTAAGTTTAAATCATAAAATGATGAAAATATTTTGTGAATAGTATGGATAAAAGGCACGATCTAACAGTACCTTTTTATCCATTGATTAAAAATTATTTTAGTTCTGGCCAATATCCTTTGTTTGCTTCAATTAAGTCATCTAAAATATTTTTAGCTACAGATGCACTCGGAACTGTTTTTGATAAGGTAATAGCCTGCCATAACTTAAGATAAGATTTTTCAATCCATGCTTCTACTACTAATTTTTCTACAGCAACCTGCTGGCTCATCAACCCATGCTGGAATAACGGAATTTTACCCATAACAAGAGGTTCTGGCCCTTTACTACCGACTAAGCAAGGAACTTCTACCATAGCTTCTGGATCGAAGTTACTAATTGCACCATCATTCGGAACAATCATTAACATTCTTTCCTTGGTGTTAAATGCGATAGCCGTTGCTAAATCGACAATATATGAAGCATGCTCATCAACTTCAATTTCACCTGCTGAAGACTTACCCGCTTGTGTAATAGCGTTACAAGCACTGAATACATTCTTCTCTCGGTGCTCCATGACTTGGTTAGCACGTGTATGCTGAGGATTTGAGTGTTCTACAACGTAATCAGAGAATAAATAGTATTTCAAATATGTATTAGGGAAAGTTGTCGGATCCAATGCCCAGACATCTTTTGCTTTGGTATGAGTATCAGTCCAGCTTGCCTCCGCAACTTTGTCATCATGCAAAGGAACATATCCGTGCTTTGAAACATGTTCACGAAGTTTAGGCATCAGGTCATTACCTTCAAAATCTTCAATCGACGTATACCAACCAAAATGATTAAGACCATAGTAGCGGATCTTCATTTCTTTACGTGACTTAAGACCGAGGATCTTCGCCATTCTACCTTCAATACCAATCGGCATATCGCAGATATTAAGAATCTTAGAATTAGGGCGTAAGCGTCGAGTTGCTTCTGCAACAATTGCCGCAGGGTTAGAATAATTCAGCATCCAGGCATTAGGAGAATATTTATCCATATAATCGACGATTTCTATAACGCCTGGAATAGAACGCATTCCATAAGATATACCACCAGGGCCACAAGTTTCTTGACCTACAACACCGTATTTTAATGGTATCTTCTCATCTTTTTCGCGCATAGCATATTTACCTACACGAATATGCGCCATTACAAAATCGATATCTGTAAATGCAGATTCTGGATCGGTACCATAACTAAATTCTATTTCTGGTGCGTGTTCTTTAAGAATTACCTTGCATGCTTCAGCAATAACTTCTTGGCGAGAGCCATCATTATCATAAAACTTAATTGTGCGAAGAGGGAATCTTTCCTTATTTTGCAGTAACATTAATATGATGCCTGGAGTAAAAGTACTGCCACCACCCGCTATAACTACTGAAAATTTCTTCTTCATATTGCCTCCGTAATAGATTTTTCTGTTGGGGTATTCACCCCTGATGTAGATGACTGTATCAATTGATCCTCTTTCATTAGAGTTTCAATTTGGTCCCTTATTTGAGAAACATTTAGGCCAACGATGATTTGAATACCATTCCCGTGTCGTACTACGCCATGTGCGCCAATTTCTTTAAAAAATTCATCTGAATGTGTATTAGAAATGTCGGCAAGTGTAATCCGTAATCTTGTCGCACAGTTATTTAGGTTAATGATATTATCTTTACCGCCTAACCCTTCCAGGTAAATCTCTGCTTTTGAACGTTCTTGATTAACTGCTTCTGTACTATCTTTGTTTCCGGATGATTTTTTTTGTGCTTGATAATCTGCTTTGGTATAAAGCTTTATTTCGGCATTTTCACGGCCAGGTGTTTTTAGATTAAGGCGTAGAATTAGCGTTCGGAATATAATGAACCAAACGGCAGTGAAAATTAAGCCAATCCCAATCTGGATAAACATCATTGAGGAATGATTGTGATACATCGGGATCCAATTCTGTGGAAGAAACTGATCTACTAGTCCTCCTCCCATATTGCCAACAACTCCAGCCATAAACATAAGTGTGGCTACCGTGGCAGCAAGTATTGAATGTATGGCAAAAAGAAGAGGTGATATAAACAGGAATGTGAATTCCAATGGTTCAGTAACACCAACTAACATTGCCGTTAATGTTGCCGGGATGAGTAAACCAGCCACCTTAATGCGATTTTTTGGGGCTGATGTATAATAAATGGCTAATGCAATCCCAACTGAACCGAAAACTTTTGAGTTGCCCTGTAAAGCAAAACCGCCTTGAGGGAAAAGTGTTTTAAGCGGCTCAGTGCTCTGACTGAACTCCAGTAAATGTTGTGCCCAATAAGCTTGAATTCCACCTTCAACTGCGGCTGGACCAAATGAAAAAGGACCGTATATAAAGTGATGTAATCCTGTAGGAATAAGTATGCGTTCAAGGAACGTAAATACCCATACACCCAAAGAACCAGAAACCAGTATGAAATGTTGTAATGATAATATACCTTCCTGTATTTTTGGCCATACTAATAGAGTCAGCCAGGCACAAGGTATCATTAGGAAAAATCCAACGATAACAACAAAAGAACTACCCTGGAAAATACCTAAAAAAACAGGCAGTTGTTTATCAAAATAACGATTATGTATTGCTGTCACAAGACCTGAGATAATTATCGCACCAATGATACTGGTATCAATAGTCTTAACTCCAGCAATCATGGCAAGCCCACTTTGCCCTCCATGCTCTACATTAAAATCAACTCCAAAATAATCACCCCAAGTTAATCCCATTGCATTAATAAAATAGTTCCATGTCATAAAGCAAACAAGAGCCGCTAAACATGCACGCCCCTGTGCACTCTTAGCTAATCCTATGGGTAAACCGACAGCAAATATTAGTGGCATATTACGAAAAACGGTCCATCCACCTTCTTGTATAATATTGACTATTTGTGCAAAAAGATTATCTGGTTCGGTGAGTGTTTCACCGATGATCATTGGATTTTGGAGCATAATGGTTAGACCGACAATCATTCCAGCAAATGGGAATAAAAGTACGGGTGTAAACATCGCACCACCAAAACGTTGGATTTGACTAAGCATTAACAAACCTCATTTTTAGGGTGATTATTTTTAATAATTGTTATATTTCTTTACAAGAGAACTGAATCCTAAGTGAATAGAATTTAAATTACAGAGAATCATTTATCGTTTCGTGATCTTGTTCATGTTTAACTGAAGCTCAAAGAGGTCTACTTATTGTGTCATTTTTATACCTTTTTAAAATCATAATGTATTAGTGAGTTTTTTCTGGTGAAAGTTTATGTTTAACAATGGGTTGCTGTTTTTCTTCATCTGACTTACAGCCTGTAATCGTCTAAAAAAGAGGTCTGCTGGTGATCTATAAAACTTTGGCTAATCGTTTAAGAATTCGTATTAACTCAGATAATTTTTCTATAGGTGATGCTTTGCCTAGCGAAAAAAAACTTGCTACTGAGTTTTCAGTATCCAGAATGACAATACGTAAAGCTGTTGAGTTATTAATAGAGTGGGGGCTGGTTAAGAGAGTCCATGGCAGCGGAACTTATATAGTACAAAGAGACATTCAACATGGAACTTATGGGTTAAAAGGATTTTCTGAGTTGATGAAAGAGCTTGGTCGCAGTATGACAAGTAAAGTCATAGAGTTTCAACTAATGGTCGTTCCTCCTGCAATAGCCAGTCTTTTACATATGAGGACGGGAGAAAGAATTTATTATTCTCGTCGTGTAAGATTTGTTGATGGAAAACCTCTATTGCTAGAAGATAGTTATATGCCCAGTAGACTCTTCGGTAATTTATCAGTTTTACATCTTGAAGGTTCAAAGTTTTCGTATATTGAAGATGATTGCAAGATTAATATAGAAGGTCATTATGAAAGCTTTACTCCAGTTATAGCTGATAGCTCTATAGCTAATTTATTACAAGTTGCTGAGGGATGTGCTTTATTACGTCTTACATCACTTTCTTATAGCGATACCGGTGAGTATATTGATTATTCAGTTATGATAAGAAATGCTAATGAATACCGTGAAGAGTATCATTTCAAGAGAAGCAGAAACAATAATCATAAAAATTTTAAGGAATTATAAACTAATTAATAGATTCTAATTGATTGATTAGCATCTATTCCTGTCGAACTAGCGCTTGTCCCCCTAAAACGAGCAGTAGTTCTGCCGTTGCCTGAGAGATAATACTCGGCCACAGCGAATATTTGGCTTTGGCCATAACAATGCACCTTAACCCGTTAGATATCCCTCTTTTGGGATACAACACATTTAGTGCAGGGAGTAGTCAAGCGAGGTATGCCGGGATAGGCTAGTATTTAGGTTATCGAAGGCGGTACACTTAACGGCGCCAGGTTTTGTCAGAGGAGTCGCTTGCTTCTCGCCTTTAACTTTGGATAATGCCTGTTTTCTCCAATCTCAACCGAAGTACTAATAAATCATGAAGAATGACGTCATTTCACCGGAATTTAATGAAGAAGGTCGCGCCTTACGTCGCATACGTAGCTTTGTCCGCCGTCAAGGCCGCCTGACTAAAGGCCAGCAGCTTGCGCTGGATAACTACTGGCCGGTGATGGGCGTCGAATATCAGGCACAACCACTTGATTTCTCTTCTCTGTTTAATAACGAAGAGCCGGTTACCCTGGAGATAGGCTTTGGTATGGGGGCCTCGTTAGTGACGATGGCGAATACCAACCCTCGTCATAACTATCTCGGGATTGAAGTGCATTTACCGGGTGTCGGTGCTTGCCTGAGTCTGGCAAAAGAGATGGAAGTCGAGAACCTGAAGGTAATGTGTCACGATGCGGTTGAAGTGCTGGAACAGATGATTCCTGATAACTCCCTGACAATGGTGCAGTTATTCTTCCCCGATCCGTGGCATAAAGCGCGTCATAATAAGCGTCGTATCGTACAGGCACCTTTTGCTGAACTGGTAAAAAGTAAGCTGAAGCTTGGCGGCGTATTCCATATGGCAACTGACTGGGAACCTTACGCAGAACATATGCTCGAAGTAATGTCAGGGCTGGACGGTTACCAGAACCAGTCACAGAGCAAAGATTACGTACCGCGTCCGGACTCACGTCCAGTCACTAAATTTGAGCAGCGTGGCCATCGTTTGGGCCACGGTGTATGGGACTTAATGTTTGAGAGGGTAAAGTAATGGCAAAGAATCGCAGCCGTCGTTTGCGTAAAAAAATGCGTATCGATGAGTTCCAGGAAATTGGCTTTTCAGTTGCCTGGAGTTTCCCTGAAGGCACGTCCGAAGAAAAAATTGATGAGACAGTTGATGCCCTGATTACAGAAGTCATTGCGCCTAATAAGCTGGCTTTTGATGGCAGTGGCTATCTGGCGTGGGAAGGGTTAGTTTGTACGGAAGAGATCGGTAAATGTACCCCTGAACATCAGGCGCAGATCCGCGAGTGGCTGGAAGCACGTAAACTGAGTAATGTACGTACCAGTGACTTGTTCGACGTCTGGTGGGATTAAGTTATCCCTCAAGGGTAGCGACAGAGTAAAAGAGAAGAGGGAAAAACAGTGTTTTTCCCTCTTTGCATTAGTTTGCCTGGTAGTTTCAGGCTTAGGTTAACACCTGCATATTCAGGAGATGCTATGTTTCGTCAGGCTCTTTTAGGCGCATTGCTGGTGACAGCCGCCTCGGCTCAGGCCAATTATCAGTGTCGTGTGAATCCACAGGATGACGTTGTTATCACTCCACAATCAGTCCAGGTGGTGGGGCAGAACGGTAATCTGCTGATTGCCCCGGATGGTAATGTGCAATTTAACGGTGTGGCTAAATCGCTGAATGCGACCCAGCGCCAGCAGGCGGTTAATTATCAGCAAGCGCTGCGTAATGATTTGCCGTGGATTGATAACGGCGCACGCCAGCGTGTCGATCAGGGGCGTATTGCACTGGATCGTATTATTGCCAAAGAAGTGGGTGAGAGCAGCAATATGCGTGGGCGTTTGACTAAGCTTGATACACAGCTTAAAGAGCAGATGAACCGTATTATTGAACATCGCCCGGATGGTCTGACTTTTCATTATCAGGCCATTAATCAGGTTCGCAGCCAAGGGCAGCAGCTGGTGAATCAGGCGATGGGCGCTATTGTGCAAGACAGCATTAATGAGATGGGCGCTAAAGCAGTCATGGGCGGCGGCGGTAATCCACTGCAAAACGTACTGGGCAACCTGGGCGGTTTACAAACTGCGGTTCAATCCGAATGGAAAAAGCAGGAAGCAGACTTCCAGCAGTTCGGCCGTGATGTCTGTAATAAAGTGGTGTCTCTTGAAGAGCAGCGTAAGGCTCTGGTCAGTACTTTGAAATAAAAAACGGTGGATTGGCCTGGCCAGTCCACCGTTGTTCTTATTCGACTAAAAACAGCTCAAGAAGCGAATTCAAAAACAGTTTACCTTTTTCGGTAATCTGCCAGTGTGTTTCGGTTTCTGTCAGGTAACCCCGCTCTAAGGCTTCGGCTAATTGCGGTCGAATAACCTGCTCGTCCAGCCCGGTATAGCGGCTAAATTCTTCACGCGGCGCGGCTTCGAGTAAGCGAAAACGGTTCATAAAGAATTCGAATGGCTTCTCTTTTTGCTCCACATCATGCTGACGATGCAGATATTCACCGGTCATATATCCGCGGGGATGACGTGTTTTTTCGGTACGCAGAATACGGCCGTCCGGGAAAGTAATTTTGCCGTGTGCGCCGCAGCCAATACCTAAGTAATCCCCGAAGCGCCAGTAGTTCAGGTTATGCTGACACTTATAGCCCGGTTTTGCATAAGCCGAGGTTTCATACTGCTGATAACCTGCGACTGTCAGTAACTGATCCCCTTGTTCAAAAATATCCCATAAGGCGTCATCGTCCGGCAGCACTGGCGGGCGAGAGCCAAACATTGTGTTAGGTTCAATGGTTAGCTGATACCAGGATAAATGCGGCGGATTCAGGGCAATGGCCTGGCGTAAATCGTCCAGTGCTTCTTCCAGCGTCTGGTCCGGCAGGCCATGCATTAAATCGAGATTGAAGCTTCGTAACCCAAGGCCGGCAGCCAGATGCGCTGCGCGCTTTGCTTCGCCGGAGTCGTGGATACGTCCCAGGCGCTTAAGCTTAGGCTCGCTGAAGCTTTGTACCCCAATGGAAATACGGTTAACCCCTGCTTTCTGATAACCCACAAAGCGGTCTGCCTCAACGGTACCGGGGTTCGCTTCCATGGTGATTTCCGCATCCGCCGCCAGCACCAGACGTTCGCGAACGCCATCGAGCAGGTTCTGCATCGCTTCGCTGGACAACAGACTTGGCGTACCGCCGCCGATAAAGATAGTTTTAACCTCACGTTCTTGGGCTAAAGGGACATCGAGAGTCAGGTCACTTAATAAGTGACTGACGTAGTCATCGTGCGGTACCTCGCCTTTCAGGGCGTGGGAGTTAAAATCACAGTAGGGGCACTTTTGTACGCACCACGGAATGTGAATATAAAGACTCAGAGGTGGCAAATTAGCCATTACGCATGGCTTCCAGTAGTAATTTCAGCGCTTGTCCGCGGTGGGAAATGGCACTTTTTTCTTCGCGCGTGAGCTGTGAAGCAGTTTTACCTTCTCCGGGAACATAGAAAATGGGGTCATAACCAAAACCACCAACACCTGCTGGTGTATGGGTGATGATACCGTCCCAGCTACCGTGGAAGACTAGTGGCGTTGGGTCTTCAGCATGGCGCATATAGACCAGAACACAGTGAAACTGCGCCTGGCGTTCGGCATCGGGTACATCTTTCAGCGCGACCAGTAATTTTTCCAGGTTTTGCTGATCTGAGGCTTCTTCCCCTGCATAGCGTGCAGAATAAATGCCTGGTGCGCCGCCAAGAGCATTAACTGCCAGGCCAGAGTCATCAGCAATAGCCGGTAAGCCAGTAATTTGTGCCGCATGGCGGGCTTTAAGAATGGCATTTTCAATAAATGTCAGGCCAGTTTCTTCAGCTGAAATGACACCTAGCTCGGTTTGAGCGACGATATCGAGGCCAAAATCGGCCAGCAAACCTGCCAGCTCACGCACTTTGCCGGCGTTGCCGGTCGCTAAAACAACTTTTTTCATAGTGAACTACTCTGTGATTATTGCCGCGACGTCTGTCGGGATCTGCTGCGGGTCGATAATTTTAATCTGTTTATGGCGGCTGGTTTCACCTTTCACCAGTACCACCTGATTTTTGGTAACCCGAAACTGTTTGGCTAAATACTTGATAAGGTGGCTGTTGGCTTTACCATCAACCGGTGGGGCGGTGATGGCGACCTTTAACTCGTCGCCATGCAACCCTACCAGACTGTCCCGATGGGCTTTCGGCTGAATATACAGCCGTAATAACAGCCCGTCAGGAGTCTTGCTTACCGGACTCACAGCAAATACCAGAGCCCCGGGAAGAGATCCATACCAAGATAATTCAGCGCATAGAGGATAAGAATAACAATCATCGCTGAAAAATCGATGCCGCCCATAGCGGGTAAAATACGGCGAATCGGAGCCATCATCGGTTCAGTCATCTGAATTAAGACATACTCGATAGGGCTGCGACCCTGGCTTATCCAGCTCATCAGAGAGCGAGCGATAATGACCCAGAACACCATGGTTCCTGCCGACTTCAGCAATGACAGCAGGCCGACCAGCAGATTCATTGGGTCGAGTGATAACACCCCAACCTGAATCAGCAACAGAACCGGATACTTCAGCGTGGTCAGTATAAAGGCGACCAGTAGCGAGGAAGTATCAATCGGACCCAGTGAAGGGATAACTTTACGCAGCGGACCAATAACAGGCTGCGTAATTTTGACTACAAATTGCGCGAATGGGTTGTAAAAATCACAGCGTGACCACTGCATCCAGATACGGATTAGCAGCACCATCACGTACAACTCAATTAGGGTCTTGACCAGAAAAGTCAACGTCAGCATGGTGTTCCTTAATAATGATAAAAATTAACGGGCAGAATAATCTCGCGCGCCAAAGATGGCGGTTCCAATACGCACCATTGTTGATCCTGCGGCGATAGCCGCTTCCATGTCATCACTCATGCCTAAGGATAAGGTATCAACTGTCGGGTAACGATGTTTAAGCGTTTCATAAGCACTGGCCATTTGGCGACAAACGGCAAGCTGGCGTTCATAGTCAGGCTCTGGCGCAGGTATCGCCATCAGCCCTCTGAGTTTTAATCCTGGCAGCTGTGCTATCTCCGCTGCAAGCGTATCCAGTTGCTCTAGCATAATACCTGATTTACTTTGTTCATCACTGATATTGACCTGAATCAGGACGTTCAGTGGGGGCAAATTAGCCGGGCGTTGTTCATTTAAACGCGTGGCAATACGCAGGCGGTCTACGGTATGACACCAGTCAAAATTTTCGGCAACCAGACGGCTTTTATTGGACTGCAAGGGTCCGATAAAGTGCCATTCCAGCCCGGAGAGACCTTGTTCGGCAAAGTGATGAATTTTATCCACCCCTTCCTGAACATAGTTTTCACCAAAACATTTCTGCCCGGCATCAATGGCTTCTGAGATAGCCTGCACAGGTTTTGTTTTGCTGACTGCAAGCAGGGTAACGTCTTCGGACGATCGCTCGCAACGCGCTGAAGCCGCTGCGATTTTCTGATGAATCTGTGCCAGGTTGTTCGCTATTTCAGTCATGATGTTGAGAGTGATATGGATATCGAAGAAATTGTGTCCCATAGTGTAAAGCATAATGCCTCTGATCTACACCTGTGTCCGCGACAACCGATGCGCTGGCGCAGGCAGGGAAAGCTAGAAATTTTCCCGGAAACCGCGCCATCTCCTGCAGAGCTGATTGATAAGTGGTTCACTGAAGCGCAGAAAGAGCAACTTGTGCAGGAAGGTCAGGTCGATTTTTCCCAAACGATGAATAGCGGCATCAGATTACGCGGGCAGGCGTTTTGCCAGCAACAAGGCTATGCCCTTGCTCTGCGTTTATTACCAAAGCAATGTCCAACCCTCGATTCACTGGCAATGCCCGCGGCAGTGCTACCGCTCTTACAACATTCCGACGGTTTAATTCTCATCAGTGGTGCTACCGGAAGCGGTAAATCCACGTCGCTGGCAGCGATGGTGAATCAGTTAAATCAGCAACGAGAAGGGCATATTTTGCTGCTGGAAGAACCGATTGAATATCTGCATCAATCGGGCCGGTGTCTTATCCAGCAGCGTGAGGCCGGGCGAGACTGCGGCAGTTTTGCCAGCGGGTTAAAAGCAGCCCTTCGCCAGGATCCTGATGTGATTGTCCTGGGTGAGTTAAGAGACTGCGATACCCTCCGCCAGGCGCTGATTGCGGCAGAAACAGGTCATCTGGTACTGGCTACACTCCATGCTCGCGATGCGGTACAAACCATCGACAGAATAGTAAATATTTTCCCAGCCGCTGAGAAAGAGTGGATTCGTTACCAGTTAGCGGGCAGCTTGCGGGCGATTCTGGCGCAACAGCTACTGGCGACTCAATCCGGTGGGCGAGTCGCCTTATATGAGCTGCTGCTGAATACTTCCGCAGTCAGCCATATTATCCGTGAAGGTAAAACCTGCCAGCTACCGGGTATCCTGCAAACCGGGCAGCGAGTGGGAATGCAGAGTTTTGAGCAGAGCCGGGCTTTGTTGCTGGAGGCAGGGATTTTTACGTTATCTGATGGAGAGACAAATTAGCAGGATTATGGGTCTATAGAGCCCAGCCAGATGTAGGAGTAAATCCTTTCAAGTTATTGTTGTTACTGATTTTGTACGGAAATAACCTTTTCAGTGACCAAATGGATAAGCGCTGTAAGCTAAAGATAGCATTGTTGACATATTACCCACTTGGCAGTTTACTATTTGGTATATAGTTAAACCTAGGGTTAATCTATGCCATCAAAATTAAACTGGCTTCTTAAGAATACTGCCCCGGGTTCCCTGGTATTACAGTCCTGGTTGACAAAAAACGGTATCAGTCCTTCTCTAGCCAATAAGTATATGCATAGCGACTGGTTGTATAAGCTGCGTGCCGGCGTGTACGTGCGAAGTGGGCGTGAAGCTCAATGGAGTGATGCGGTACTCTGCTTGCAAAATCAGCTTGGGATCTCTGTTCATCTGGCTGGGCTGACTAGCCTGACCTGGCAGGGACGCTCTCATTATCTTCATTTAACACGCCAAGTGATTTGGCTCTACGTAGAAAATAAAGCCTCATTACCAAAATGGTTCAAAGAATTTCCCAATACTGAGTGGTTTTTACTTTCTAATCACAAGCTCAATATGAGTGACGAAAAATATCTGATGGAAGTCGAAATTCAGGGAATGCGACTGAAAGCGAGTGTACCGGAATTAGCTGCTTATGAAATTGTTAATGCAGTGCCTGATTCGCTTTCATTTGAGCATGCAGCAGAACTATTTCAGGGACTGGTAAATCTCAGCCCACGCAAAGTTGAAATATTGTTGCAATTCAGTCGAGCGGTGCAAACGAACCGCCTTTACCTGTTTTTGGCCGAATACTATGCACATGAATGGGTTAAGCGAATAGATAAAACCAACATTGATTTAGGAGCAGGAAAACGACAGATAGTATCTGGTGGCAAGTTGGATCAAAAATATCAGATCACTGTTCCAGGGAGTTTTGTTAACAAAGGGAGCTAGCATGGATAGTCAATCACCTTATTATCAGCAAGTTGCATTGCTGATAAAAGCATTACCTGTTGTGGCATCAGAACGATGTTTTGCACTAAAAGGTGGTACAGCGATAAATTTGTTTGTTCGTGATTTCCCACGTTTATCTGTTGATATTGATTTGGCTTATATTCTGCTAGAAAAAAGAGATGTGGCATTGCCAAATGTTCGGGCTGCTTTAACGCGTATCTGTGAAATGCTGCAACAACATGCGGGTATTTCAGCGGTGCTACAAACAAATCAGCCTGATGAAATGAGGATTATTGTTTCTTCTCAGGAGGCACAGATAAAGATAGAGGTTTCGCCTGTTGCGCGGGGAACACTATATCCTCCTGAAGAGCGTGATGTTGTTGAAGTGGTTGAAGACAAATTTGGCTTTGCAGCGATTCAGGTTGTATCACTTGCCGATCTCTATGGCGGAAAACTGTGTGCAGCGCTGGACAGGCAACACCCGCGAGATTTTTATGACGTCAAAATACTACTTGATCAGCAAGGTATCGAACGTCATATATTTAATGGTTTTATCACTTATCTATTGGGACACCCACGCCCATTATCAGAAGTACTAAATCCTCACTGGAAAGATATTTCTGATTTATATGCACATGAGTTTAACGGAATGACATTCGATGACGTCTCTTTGGATGAACTCAATGCGATACCCAAATTAATGATTACTGCTCTTAAAGCACAATTCACACAGCAGGATTATGATTTTTTAATATCTTTTAAAAGTGGTCAACCTGACTGGAGCCTGGCTCCTGAAGATCAGATTCAACATCTACCAGCCGTAAAGTGGAAACTGCAAAATATTGCTCGGATGCCAGAAGATAAACATATTCAGGCGCTGACGAAGCTTGAGGTAGTGCTTGCTGAGTGGATTAAGTAGTTTAGAATTTATACCCGACACCTATTCTAATTAGCTTATTAAGGTTATTTGATGCCTGATTTACACTTTTTCCGCGAGTTATTAGTTTCATGCGTGGGCTATCTTCAGCTGTTGCTGGAGGTGATTTCTGTTATCTGTGTCGTTATCGGGCTAGTGAAAACGCTGGTTGTGATAGTGAAGGTAAAAGACGGGCGTGCGGCGCGTTACTGTTTGGGGGGCTGGCTGGCAACCGCGCTCGAATTTCAGTTAGCCGCTGATATTCTCGTTACCACGGTAGACCCGGATTTAGACAGCCTGATTAAACTTGGCATTATTGCCGTGATCCGAACCTTCTTAAACTACTTCTTAAGCAAGGAACTGGAGCACAATCCGGAAGAGAAGAAAGCCGCCTGATATATTGAAATCGCCTCTGGCTATTCAGGCAGAGGCGATTTTGCTGAGCATATCAGGGATGGTTTTCAAACCAGCTCTCAAGAATAACGACCGCCGAGGCAGAGTCGATACTCCCCTTATTAAGCGCCCTAAATCCACCTTGTTCAAATAAACCGGCTCTGGCTTCAACGGTACTCAGACGCTCATCCTGTAGCGACACTTTTACCCCAAAACGCCCGTGCAGACGATTAGCAAATTTACGTGCGCGAGCGGTAAGCGGTTGCTCTGTACCATCCATATTCAGCGGTAGCCCAACCACTATTTCTTCGGGCTGCCACTCTTTAAGCAATTTTTCAATCAGGTTCCAGTCAGGTGTTCCGTCCTGGGCCTTAAATGCTGTGAGCGGGCGGGCGGTACCGGTGATACGCTGGCCGATGGCAACACCAATACTTTTTGTACCAAAATCAAAGGCCATCAAGGTTCCGCTGCTCATTAAGCATGCCCCGCTTCAACAGATATACTATGGATATTCACTCCGACGAGGCGAGCTGCTTCGCGCCAGCGTTCAGAGATAGGGGTACGGAACAGAATATCTGCACTGGCGGGAACCGTCAGCCATGAATTTTCCAGGATTTCCTGTTCAAGCTGACCTTTTTCCCAGGAAGCATAACCCAGTGCAAGCAGCACATTTTCTGGTTGTTTAGCGGTACCCAGCGTTTCCAGAACATCACGAGAAGTGGTGATTACCACATCCTCTGAGATACGAATACTGGAACCAAATTCGTCGGGTGGGGAGTGCAGAATAAATCCACGATCTTCTGCAAGTGGACCACCAATAAATACCGGTTTATCAAGGCGAATACTCGGTTCTACGGGGTCAGGCTCAATTTTTAACTTTTCAAGAACACCGCTAATCTGAAGGTTTTCCAGCGGTTTATTAATAATTATCCCCATTGCACCATCTTCGTTATATTCACAAATATAGACGACAGAGCGCTTAAATAAGGGATCCTGAAGCGCCGGCATGGCAATAAGGAAATGATGCTGTAAATTCATTGGCAGTGAGTATTATTCCGGTTAAAAAAACGGCACTAAGTGGATGGATGCTGAACAGTTTATCACTATTAAACAGAATCGGGCTACCCAAGAGCTGGTCTGGAAAGCCCGATTCAGGGAGAGAGGAAAAGAAGGCAGGAAAAGAGACCTGCCTGTTATGCTATTTCGCCAGTCTCTTTTCGATGGCATCAAACAGCATACCGGTAATGGATACCGGGAACTCAGCTTCAATCTCACGGATACAGGTTGGGCTGGTGACGTTTATTTCGGTTAAGCGGTCACCGATAATATCCAGACCGACAAAAATCAGGCCTCTGGCTTTGAGCTCCGGACCGACGCGGCGGGCTATTTCCCAGTCACTTTCGGTTAACGGACGGGGTTCACCACGACCGCCAGCCGCCAGGTTGCCACGCGTTTCGCCGCCCTGCGGAATACGTGCCAGGCAGTAAGGTACCGGTTCGCCGTCAATTACTAATACGCGCTTATCTCCGTCTTTAATTGCCGGGATATAGTTCTGAGCCATGCAGTAGCGAGTGCCCAGTTCAGTCAGAGTTTCGGCAATCACGCCTAAGTTAGGATCGCTTTCTTTAACACGGAAGATTGAAGCACCACCCATCCCATCCAGCGGCTTGAGGATGATATCGCCATGTTTCTGCCAGAAGGCTTTCAGCTGAGCTTTATTACGTGTTACCAGGGTTTCTGGCGTTAAGTCAGAGAACCAGGCGGTGAATAATTTCTCATTACAGTCACGCAGGCTGCGCGGCTTATTGACGATAAGGGTACCTTTCTCTTCCGCACGTTCAAGAATATAGGTGGCGTAGATAAACTCGGTGTCAAAAGGCGGATCTTTACGCATCAGGATGACATCAAGGTCGGCAAGTTCAATATCCTGCTCGTTCCCGAAGGTATACCAGTTATCGTAATTCTGCTCGACGCTCAGTAAGCGCGTACGTGCGCGTGCTTCGCCATTGTTCAGATAGAGATCGGCCATTTCCATATAGTGCAGTTCATAGCCGCGCTGCTGTGCTTGCAGCAGCATAGCGAAGCTTGAATCTTTCTTAATATTAATCTGTGCGATGGGATCCATCACGATGCCGAGCTTAATCATGGTTATTCTCCTTTAGCCCAGATCGCCAAAGCGCACCTGGAGTGCGGTAATAGCGGTGAGCGCAGTAGTCTCAGTACGCAGAACACGAGGTCCTAACAGAATATCAGTAAATTGGTGTTCGGCGGTCATGGCGATTTCGTCAGCAGAGAGTCCGCCTTCCGGGCCGATGAGCAAACGAACACGTTCCACGGGCTGTGGCAGCGTATTAATACTCGCACTGGCTCGTGGGTGTAAATTCAGTTTGAGCCCATGCTCCTGTTCAGCACACCAGGCTTCAAGACTCATTACCGGGCGTATTTCAGGAATTTGGTTACGTCCGCATTGTTCACAGGCCGCAATGGCGATTTTTTGCCACTGTCCGAGTTTTTTACTCAGACGTTCAGCATCAAGCTTGACACCACAACGTTCTGAATAGAGCGGAGTAATGACATTAACGCCCAGTTCTACGGCTTTTTGGATGGTAAATTCCATCTTTTCACCGCGTGACATCACTTGGCCAAGATGCAGCCAGAGAGGTGATTCCCGGTTATCTTCACATCCGCTCAGGATTTCTACCTGAACACTTTTTTTATCAGCCTGTTTAATAACAGCTTCAAACACCTGGTTGCTACCGTCAAACAGTTGCAGCGCCTGGCCCGCCTGCATGCGAAGTACGCGACCTACGTGGTTAGCGGCATCGTCGTCAAGAAGAGTGACCTGACCAACGGCTAATAAGGCAGGGTGGTGAATGCGGGGTATACGCATGAAATTTTTTCCGGTTAATAAGAGCCTATCCCATTAGGCTCTAAGACGGCGAGAAACAAATCACCGCGGTAACATAAGTAGTTACCGCTAGTGTAGGTTAGCTGTTTCGCGCCTGGCAAGCCCGTAGCACATAAGGGTTATTATTCCCCTGGATTTTAGCAATACGTTTATCACGTTCGCACTCCCAATCGCTTACCGGATAGAGCTTATCCCATGCCTGAAAAAGCTGGGTTTGCTGACGTGAAAGAGGGAGTTTATATTGGTCACGCATATAAAAATAAGTGCGTGCAATAGCGCCTCGAGCGCGAACTGGCGGTTCAGCAAGTTTGTTTTTAAAATCAATTTTCATCGCGCACTGACCATACTGGCCTTCACCGCCATTCCACTGACCAAACATAAAATTACTGCGATCCGCATTCACTTCTCCGACAGCCGGTTGCAGGTTATGCATATCACTTTCGACTGTACGATACTCTGGATCTTTAGCGCAGTTCTTACGTCCACCGTCCTGCCAGCATTGTAACTGATGGCCAAACTGCCAGGCGGGCATCACATGCTCCCATTCAATACGTGTGGCACGTACTTCGTTTTTACGTATTTTATAGCCACATGATTCCAGGTCTGGGATCCCTTTTTTACCCTGCCAGTCTATCTTACAGCCGCAATAAAAGTCTCCTGGAGCATCGGCATTCACTTTTACGCCAGCGGTCTTAGCCTGAGAGAAATTATTGATAGTATTCGCGAAGGTGCTCATTGAGCTGAATAAGGCAATACAGACAACGGCGAAAGCTAATTTATTGGACATTTATAGAGCCTTTGCAGAAAGATGCAGAAACCCTACCTGATGATTTATCCAGTTTCAATCGGTGATTTGGTTAGAGTGCCAGGAAATAATCGGTGTGATTTAGACTGGTTTAAGTTGCTGGCCACAGCGGGTACAGCGGTACTGCGTTTCACCGCGTAATACGCGATTATGGCGACGAATAGTCAGCTGGTGCTGCTGACAGGGGCAAGAGTAGGAAAAAGTGTTTGAACGAACTGATTCCACGGTAAATTGATGAGTACGGCGGGCGCTCACGCCGAGTACCACTTCCATCATCCATTTCCACTCTTTACCATGCGGAGGGACGCGGCCAAAGTGTTTCCAGACCAGAATATGCGCCAGTTCATGAGGCACGACTTCATCAATAAAGGGCTGCTGATTTTCCAGTAATAAAACCGGATTCAGGCGTATTTCATTTTTCTCAAGCCATGCGGTACCCGCCGCCGTGCCGCGCTGCTGATAGAGCACGTTGGGTAGCGTATATTCACGTTGCAAAAAGGTATTTGCTTGCATGAGTTTTTCACGCAGACAGTGCATAACGGCTTGCTGGATGGCAATAGGGATACGGGGGGCTTTCATAGGGAATGAGAATAATAGCAGATTGCGCCAGGAGCAAGTGGCTCTGCAATAAAGTGTGTATTTCAGGCCGCTATCAGAGTGGTTTTTGGATAGCGGGTATTTTGATTAACGCCGATGTAATGTTGCTGCCAGCTGAGCAATCGCGCTGTCGACCAGCAGCTCGACAATATCGCTACGCGTGGTTTCAGTTTGCATGGCGAGTTGATCAATTTTACGTAATACCGACATGCGCAGTGATAGCGATACCGCTTTCTTTTTTTCTTTGTCCAGTGACACTTTACTGACGACTTCATCAGTTTTAGTCTCGACGTTTGAACTCAGAGTATTGTGTATCTGACGGAGCGTTTTTTTATCCAGCAGCCCTGGCTCAACGAGTTGATAGGAATGCGTAGCTTTACTATAGCGGATCTCGGCCGAGTAGGTTTCCCTTAACTCTTTTAGTGCACGCGTTAAGGTTGGCTCAGAACAGTTAAGCTGGCTGATAATTTTTTGGCTTTCTACGGGAGTGCCCGGGCCTAACAGCATTGCCAGTCGAAAAACACGTGCTTGTCGCGTGCTGAGTTGCATAGTGAGTGATTGCCTGCCATCAGTTAAAGAAATCGTTCAAGTAGCGCTATTTTATTAGAGTTATCGTCGTTCAGACCTTGCTGAAATGCTTAAAGAATGCCGGATTATTCTATCATTTAAAACCTCAATCTTAGTTAAACCAGTATCAATAATCAGAGTCTGCTGAGCCAGCTTAGTAGGGATTTGTGTGCGTCACGCGCCGTATATTTTCCGGTATATTCTCCTGGGCAATCCCATAAACCTGGGCTTGTTCAAGCACTCTGGCCGCCCAGCGTCGATGGGTTGCCGGTTCACACATTGCGCCTTGCGATTTAAAGACCGCCTGACTGGAATTCAGGATCCGTAGCGCATCTTCATGATCGGCTGAGGTAACCATCAGGGCACGCTCGATTTTTGCTATCTGATTTGGATGAATAGCCGTTTTCCCTACCAGCCCGTGTGCCATATCGAGTGCAAGTTCACGCTCCATCACATGATGGTCATCAATATGCTCACACACCGGAGAAGTCAGCGCAAAATCTCTGGAGCCAAAGACTGCGACGAGCATTTTGATGACATAGCCCATCGGACTGTCATAGAGCGTGAGATTACGCGGGCGGCGCAGGGAAATGACATTCATGAGATCGTTTCCTCCGATACGCAGGGCGATGATCCGCTGGTGGCAGGAATGTTCTACCAGAGCTGTGGCGAGTTCACGCATCCGGATTACGTCAAAGACGTCTTCAGTTTCCAGGGTCGGCATCATACATAAGTGTGAATCCTTCATGATTTCCCACCACACAGGCAGGGAAGCGAGGGTGAACTTGGGTAAGACCAGCCCATCAATCGGGGATAAATCCAGAGCGCTCACTAAATATTGACCCATGCCTGTATGGCGAGGACGAATAAATATCAGTGGCCATTCATCACCCAGACCTTCTGCTTTTGCTTCGCATAACACACCCAGAACCTGTTTTAAATTAGCCATCGCCGCGGGGACATCTGCTTCACTGACAGCATCCTCAAGGCAAATCACAATCGAACGGAGCCCGACAATGTCATTATTCAGGATACAACTGGCAATATCAGAGCGCGTTGCAGGCATATAGAGTGTGGCACCCAGCCGATAAGGCGATAGTCTCTTAGTCATCAGTGCACCTTTTTAATAATGGTGATTGCACGGTATTGTCCGAGGTTGTCACCGACCTCAGTGATGGTGATATTTTTTTCACGTGCCTGGCAGACCAGGAGCTCAACGTCAGGATCGTCCACCGAACGGACTAAAACATGTTCGGGAAGCCTGCGTAAAACGGCACGTGTGGCTTCTGCAATACCGGGTTTAATCCGGTTAATATTGGAAATATTGTATTGTGTGGCCAGATTACCAATAACCTGCTCGCTAAGAGATTTCAACTTTGTATTGTGACTTTCAGAAGTCCGCTGGCTGGCCGGAATAGTCTGTTTTTCCAGTGAGTCCCGACACCCGGCAACGCTATCCACGAACGAGCGGCTACAGTCAAATTGACGAAGATGCTCACACTGAACACAGCCATGCAGTCCTTCAGATGACCAGACAGAGCGTGAGATAAGCCCGGACACGGGCGAACCCATAATGCCAAAGGGGATCAACCAGTCATCATGACTGGCGGTGAGCCAGGATACACCACAAGGATCGGCGAGAACAACCAGGCGTGGGTTGACTGGATACCCTGATCGTGATGCCAGTGAGCGTCGTAGTTCGCCACTAATGGCCCCTTTACCGGTCCAGCCATCGACAAATACGACACCTTCTGTACCATGTCGGTTCTCAATCCAATCCATTGCGGTGCTATCAATTCCCCTGTCGCGAATAATGCTCACGCCATAATGGTATGACTGCTTACCCATCTCCCGCAAAGTTTGATGTAGCATCACGCCAAGAGGGACGCCAGCACGAACCAGACTGACTAATATAATCGGTGTATTATCGAAGCGGTCTGACAGCGCTTTTGCCAGCATTACCACTTCTCTTGCCAGGCGAATGGCGCCTTTATCCAGAGCTCGGGAAAATAAATCAAGATGCCAGCGGGTGGGCTCAGGTTCCTGACTTAACATCTCGGAATAATGTTTGGTACCTGACTGAATAAGCAGTTCTTTTTGTTCCACCGATGTCATTTCTATTGCCACCGGCTTGAGCAAAAAATGAATATCCTCAGGCAGATAGGAACCAGAAAAGGGGATAAAGGATTGCATATTATTGCTCTCCAAAAACATGGCGATTGATATGTTCAGCAAACTGACTCTGACGAGGCAGACCAAACCAATGGCACAGTTTCATAAAGCTATGATCGCTAAGACTGTCACCCAGACCCATCACTGGGAAAACGCCGCGCTCTGCGCGTAACTTGTCGAGTAAGTATTGTGTTGCCAGGCCTTTTTCTACTGGAACTGGCAGCCAGGCAATATTGTTACTATTGCGATGAATATAAAAACCGCTAGTCGGATACAGGGTTTCAAGTTCCTTACCAAAGGCGTAGAGCTCAGCAAGCTGTGTGTTGTCGGTATGCTTCATCACCAGGTAGACGGGAGTATCGCCATATTCATAATTGATTCTTGCCCAACCCTGAATGCCTTTTTCAGCCATCAGTGAAGTAATATAACGCTGCAGAGTTAGCAAAGGCTCCCGGTAGGCAGACAGCGTTGCCTGCATATGTTTTTTCCACTTTTCATCGGGTGTACCTTCTGGCGTCAGGATCACCGCACCATGCGTGGTAATAGCCCATGAACGATAAGGGATAGTGACTCGCGCTATCTCGTCCGTACCGCGTGCGGTGACGGGAATAAAGTCTGCATGTTCAATCAGCCAGTCCACCAGCATAGACTGTTCTTCCGTCATAAAACTGCGTGGATTCATGGACGGATCCAGGGCTCCTGTCCGGAAGGGCTCCTGCGCAAGTTTATCCACCATTTTCCGGCGAGTCTGAAACAGCGTGTCATCCAGGTCGGAGAAAACCACGGGCTTATTCATAAACGATAACCTCAACGTCGGGAGCCACACTGTTTAAGGCATCCAGCAAGGCAGGGTCGATACTCTCAATCGGGGTTTCGATACAAAGCAGAATTCGGTCGAATTGCTGGTGGGCGACGTTATAGACAAAATTGGGAATACCGAGCCCATAATTATCGGCAAAGGCAATTCCTGACTCAATAGCAAAGCCAGTAGAGATGGGGGAGCGGGTGGTGCTACTGAACCTGACTTCAGCCCCTTGAGCTTCGAGACGTTCCGCCAGTAAGAAGGGTTCCCAGACAAATTCCCCGGTTCCCAGCACTAATATTTTTTCCCCTGCCGTAACAGCTACCCCGGTACCCAGATCGCCAGCAGGCTTTGCCATCCCCAGACGCCCCCAGCTTTGTTTTCCGATAATAGCCACGCTTCCTTTTGCCGTGACATTGACGTCAGGCATGACGGGAACCGGTGCATTCACTTTTTTCTCCCAGTGCCAGTCCCCTTCAACGAGAGATACTGATATGACTGGGAGTGGACACTGTTCGGCGATGGCGTTTCCACTCCAGTTGGTGAGTGTCACGGTAACAACCTGTTCTATTGCCGACAGATTTGCCTCGGTGCGCAATGCCTCTAGCAGGTTGATAAAGGTTTTACCCGTAGTCGCTTCATCATCAATCAGCACCAGTGTACGTGCGTTACGCACATGGTCCCGAAGAACGGGGCTGGCAGGGTGATAGAGCAGATGATCTGTTGCATGTGAATGATCTTCTTTAAATTCACACATTAATTCTCCCTCAACCGGATAGCGGGTTGAGGTCAGATAGACGGCTTCATTGAACTGTTTTGACGCTTCATGATAGACGCCAGCTCCCAGCCCGACGGCGGTTTCCGCCATACCGATAAACAGTACTGGCTGAGGGAGATTTGCCGGGATCTGTTGTGCCAGTTGCTGATAGACGGAACGCATTATCAGAGGTGAGACCGGAATATGTTTTCCCAGCACCTTGCTGACAAAAAGAAAGCCGCGTTTAGGGTTACGACGTTCGGCAATATCGAACAGGGACTCTAACGGCAGAATACCACCTGTCGGAGTCACCGTCAGGGTTCCGCCTGACAGCTCTTTGCGATAGAGAGTGGGTTGATTTTGCATAATCAGTCGCTCCCGTTGCTGGCGACAAGGTTATCCAGAACGGTCGGATAGAGGATGACATCAGTCATCGAGCGAACAACGATGGGCGCGAAGCTTTCTGTTGCCAGCAATTTAGCCTCGGATTCACTACAGAGTCCGAGCTGACGCAGGGCAAACAGGGCAGGCAGGTTTACGCCACTATGGAGGGTATAGCCGATACCACCCGAAGGCCGCATATTAATCTCCAGCAGAACGGGTTCACCATTTTCGTTATTGCGCGTCTGTACATTGACGAGACCGTTCGCTTCCATCAACTGAGCGCAGCGTTTACCCAGCTCAAAGGCGGGACCTGACTGCTCGAGATATTGCAGAGCGCCCTCTTTGCGACGGGCAACAGCGGCAATGACTTCACCTTTTTCAACGAGCATATCGACAGAATATTCGGGACCCGGTAACCAAGGCATCAGAACCAGCGGTTTAAAATCATCTTGCTGCTCAAGTGCATGCAAATACATCTCAGGATGCACTTTACGGTTATCGGGATGAGTAAACGCTGACATTGGGGTCGCGTTCTCATCAAAGCGCCAGAATCCCATACCGTAAATACCCGTAACCGGTTTTACGCAAAGCGCGTTTTTATTGTCTGCCGATGTGAGTTTCTCACGCAATTCTCCGGCGCTTTCAATTCGCACAGAAGGTACAACGGGCAGGCCATGAGCCTCCATTTTCCGGGCAAATTCAACTTTGTCATCTG
Organism: Klebsiella sp. BIGb0407; assembly: GCF_024807845.1. GTDB lineage: Bacteria > Pseudomonadota > Gammaproteobacteria > Enterobacterales > Enterobacteriaceae > JGM124. The sequence goes on along the minus strand of NZ_JANUEQ010000002.1, from coordinate 310,451 downwards.
CAAGTGTAAGCGTTGCAAGGCTGCTTGCGCCTGTCGTCAGGGAAACACCCAGCATTTCAATCTGCTGGCGATGTTCTTCAAACCACTGGCAGTTACGACCGCTATGGATAGCCTTTACTCCATATTTTTTTACGGTGTTAACAATGAAATCCAGTCTCTGCTCATCCTCAGCAGGTTCAATCAAGGCGATATCCGCCTGAGAGAGTATTTCATTGCGATGATGGCGATGAGAGGCAAGCACGGTAACGGCCTGATCAGTCTCTTTAAAAAATGCCTGAACACCTGAAATGATATCGCGCTGCGACGATAAGCCTTCCATAAACCAGATTGTGTAACTCATCGCTTATTTGTCCCGGAATGAGAGGAGGAAACCATTGAGAGTTGAGTCTAAGGAGGGTACTTCTTTATGTCAATCATAATATGATTTCAATTATTGTTAATAAATCAGCGCGTGAATTTTGATTTTTTTTCGTTTTTTTCGTCATTATAAGTAAATAATTAATATTTAAATCGTTTTAAATCATGATTTTATTTTTATTCTATTGAATGCAGTAAAAAATGGGGTTGTAGTGTAACTTCATCATGATATGATTTTTTAAAATATGATTTTGTGATTCTAAAGAAGAACGATTTAACCTACTACTGAAGGAATAAATAATGGTTTCATTAAGTAAAAACCAAACAGTTTCACTCAGCAAAGAGACCTCATCGTTAAATCGGCTGCAATTCGGTTTAGGCTGGGATCCTTTGAAAAAGAAAAAAGGATTCTTCGGCGGCCTTCTCGGCGGGGGCAGTGACTCCATAGATTTAGATGCCGGATGCGTTCTGTTGGATGCTTCAGGCAAAACTATCGATACCATCTGGTTTCGCAAGCTGAAATCAGGTTGTGGCTCAGTGGTTCACCTGGGTGACAACCTGACCGGCGAAGGAGATGGCGATGATGAAGTTATCACAGTTGATCTGACGCGTTTACCTGCTCAGGTTGAATACCTTGCTTTCACCGTGAATAGTTTCCGCGGCCAGACCTTTAATGAAGTGGATAACGCTTTTTGTCGTGTGGTCGATCAATCCGGTAAAGAGCTGGCGCGCTATAAGCTGACCGAACAGGGCTCTCATACCGGAATCATTATTGCCTCTTTAGCACGTAAGGGCGGTAACTGGGACTTTACGGCTCATGGCAAGGCCTCCAGCGGTCGAACCATTGATGATATGCATACTGATATTGTTGCTACGGTGGTGCGGTAATGACTATGACGCCTGGGGGCAATGCTCCCGTTCCTTCACAGATACTGACGGTACGTGTTCTCTCTGGCGTCCCGGTTGATGCCTCTTCGTTCCGTCTTTACGCTTCAGGTAAAGTGCAGGGTGACCCGGATATGGTGTTCTACGGGCAACCTGCTAACGATGATGGCTCAGTAAAACTCTCAGGCGCGGGCACTGACACAGCCTTTTTGGTTGATATCAACCGTCTGCGGCCTGAAGTACAAAAACTGGCTTTCACCGCCACCTGTGAGGGGAATACCACTCTCTCAGGTTTGAAGCACCTTGCTATTCAGGTTGAGCTTAACGGCAATATTTTGCTGTCCGGTAATGTCGATGTATCTGGCCGTCAGGAAGCGGCCCTGATCCTCGGGGAGCTTTACCGCCGCAATACTGAGTGGAAGTTTCGCTTTATCGCCCAGGGCTTTAATGGTGGCTTGCAGCCATTAGCAGAACACTTTGGTGTCGATATTTCTGAACCTGCTAGTGCACCGACTCCGCCTCCTGTGAGGGCGCCAGAGCCGACGCCTCCACCGGCAAAAATCAGTTTGAGTAAAGTCTCACTGACCAAAGAGAAACCGACTATCAGCCTGGCTAAGCGGGATAATTTTGGTGAGATAAAAATTAACCTCAACTGGAATCAAGCTCGCACAGAGTCAGGCGGTATGTTCGGGGGAATGTTCGGTAAGTCTAAAGGCATTGATTTGGATTTAGGGGCATTTGTTGAACTTCAGGATGGCTCGAAAGGGGTGATTCAGGCGCTTGGAAATACCTTTGGTCGACTGAATTCAGAACCTTTTGTTGAATTACAGGGTGACGACCGCACTGGTCAGGCGACTGAGGGCGAATGGCTGCATATCAACGGTCGCGAATGGAAGAATATCCGCCAGGTCCTGATCTTTGCCTTTATTTATGAAGGGGTAGCAAGCTGGGATAAAACAGATGGCGTTGTCACGCTACATATTCCAGAGCAACCGCCGATAGAAACGCGTTTAACGGAAGGGTCTAACCGCCACAACATGTGTGCGATAGCGCGTCTGGTAAATGAGAATGGCACCATCAAAGTTGAACGTATCAACCAGTTTTTCAGTGGCCATAAAGACATGGACAACGCGCTAGGCTGGGGTTTCCGTTGGTCAGCGGGTTCAAAATAAATTGAATTTTTCGAGGATAAGATAATGAGTTTCTTAAATAAAGTAAAAGGCGCCTTTAGCGCAGGTCGTGATGAGCTGACCAAACAGGTTGGACGCTTTAAACACAAAAAATTCATGCAGGGAACAGTAGCCGTTTGTGCCCGCATTGCCGTCACCAGCGATGGTGTTAGCGCTGAAGAAAAGCAAAAGATGATTGGTTTCCTCAAAGCCTCTCCTGAGCTGAAAGTTTTCGATACCAAAGAAGTTATCGACTTCTTCAATGAGCTGGTTGAAAGCTTCAGCTTCGATTACGAAATCGGTAAAGGGGAAACGATGAAATATATTCTGGCATTGAAAGATCAGCCAGAAGCCGCACAACTGGCGGTTCGTGTAGGTATCGCGGTTGCAAAAAGTGATGGTGATTTCGACCAGTCTGAACAGGCTGCAGTCATTGAGATTGCACAGGCTCTGGGCTTTACTCCGGCTGAATTCGGCCTTTAATTTTTACACTTTGGTTTAAGGTCTCATTATGGTTTCTACACATATTGGTTTCCCGGCAGAAACGGTCATTGTTTTTGTTGTCCTGGCTATTGGAGCCATCTGTATCGATTTGTTTATGCACCGCCATGACAAGCCGATTTCTTTAAAAAGCGCATCGCTTTGGACCGTGTTCTGGATAGCTATCGCGATGGCTTTTGCGGGGTTCCTCTATGTTCACCACGGCGCTGAAGTTGCCAGCCTGTTTATTACCGGTTATGCGCTAGAGAAAGTTCTCTCGGTCGATAACCTGTTTGTGATTATGGCTATCTTCTCCTGGTTCGCTGTGCCGAATAACTTACGTCACCGCGTACTTTACTGGGGAGTCATTGGCGCAATCGTCTTCCGTGGTGTCTTTGTTGCCATTGGTACCAGCCTGCTGGCATTAGGGCCTTGGGTCGAAATTGTCTTTGCTTTAATCGTCTTGTGGACCGCAGTGATGATGCTGAAAAGCGGTGATGATAACGATGAGATTGAAGATTACTCTCAGCATATCGCCTACCGTATGGTGAAACGTTTCTTCCCTATCTGGCCGAAATTGAAAGGACACGCTTTCCTTATCAGTCAGAAAGAAGTGGATGCCGAGCTGGCAAAACCTGAGAACAAAGACGTCAAAATCGGCCGTACCGGTAAAGGCGCAATGTATGCAACGCCACTGATGCTCTGTCTGGCCGTGGTTGAACTGTCTGATGTGATGTTCGCTTTTGACTCTGTTCCGGCGGTTATCGCGGTGAGTCGTGAGCCACTGATTGTCTACAGTGCCATGATGTTCGCTATCCTCGGCCTGCGTACCATGTACTTTGTTCTGGAAGCGCTTAAGCAATACCTGGTACACCTTGAAAAAGCCGTTATTGCGCTGCTGTTCTTTATCGGTCTGAAACTGGGCTTGAATGCAACCGACCACCTGTGGCATCACGGTTACAGCATTTCAGCCAATATGAGTCTTTTTGTTGTCCTGGGTGTACTGGCTATAGGTATTATTGTCAGCGTGTTGTTCCCTGGAAAGCCTGAGTCCAAAGAAGGCGAAGAAGGTTAATTTCCCTTGAGCTTCACTTCGATAATTAACCTTAGCAACGGAGGATAGAAGGATGGGCGTTTCTCTCTCTAAAGGCGGGAATGTTTCTTTAAGCAAAGAAGCCCCAACCATGAAAAATATGATGGTCGGTCTGGGGTGGGATGCCTGCTCCACCGACGGTCAGGACTTTGACCTCGATGCTTCAGCATTTTTGCTAGCGAGCTCCGGAAAAGTACGTGGTGATGCAGATTTCATTTTCTACAACAATTTGAAATCTTCTGATGGCTCTGTACTGCATACCGGCGACAACCGTACGGGTGAAGGCGAAGGTGATGATGAGGCATTAAAAATTAAGCTCGACCAGCTTTCGACGGAGGTGGAAAAGATTATTTTTGTGGTGACCATCCATGATGCAGCCACCCGTCGTCAGAACTTTGGTCAGGTATCAGGCGCATTTATTCGTCTGGTTAATGCTGATAACCAGCGGGAAGTGGCTCGTTATGACCTGACTGAAGATGCATCAACAGAAACCGCCATGCTATTTGGCGAGCTGTATCGCTACAAGGGTGAGTGGAAATTCCGTGCTGTTGGTCAGGGTTATGCGGGTGGCCTGGCATCGGTTTGTGCCCAGTACGGTATCAATGCATCTTAATTGATAAAAAGTGAATTCTATCAGTACGATACCCGGGGTTCTTGAAATCTGACGGGTACAAACAGGCGGTATTCGCCGCCTGATTTATGAATACTTAGGAGAGTAAAAAATGGCTGTATCTTTGACTAAAGGCGGAAACGTATCCTTAACGAAAGAAGCACCAACCATGAATATCGCCATGGCTGGTCTGGGCTGGGATGCGCGTGTAACTGATGGTGCGGGTTTTGATCTGGATGCATCAGTCTTTATGGTTGGTGATGACGGTAAAGTTATCTCCGATGCATCCTTTATTTTCTTTAACAACAAAACCAGCACCTGTGGTTCCGTTAACCATATGGGTGACAACCGCACTGGCGAAGGCGACGGCGATGATGAGCAGGTTAAAGTTGAGCTGTCTAAAATCCCAGCCGAAGTGAAAAAGCTGGTCTTTGCGGTCACTATTTATGATGCCGAAGTACGTAATCAGAACTTTGGTATGGTGAGCAACAGCTATATGCGTGTTGTTAACCACGACAACGGCACCGAAATTGCCCGTTTCGATTTGTCAGAAGACGCTTCTACCGAAACAGCAATGATCTTCGGCGAACTGTATCGTCACAACGCTGAGTGGAAATTTAAAGCAGTAGGTCAGGGCTTTGCCGGTGGCTTATCTGCGCTGGCTTCCCAGCACGGTGTTAATATCTAATCTCTGCCCCAGCCAGGCAGCCTGCCGATGGGCTGCCTGATAAAACAAACTCCTGTATTTTACTTTCCTGCCGCTTTCCTTCATTCTTTTGTGATTGACATCGTTTTTCTTTATAAGAAAATTGCTTTCCAATAAATCATATGTTAGTAAGTTAATCTGTGAGCTATTTTTTATTCCCTCTGATTACTTTATCTCTAAAGTTATTATTAAATATACCCATTTAATTTATTCTGGTTATTATGAATAAAAGACTGCTCTATGTTTTTAATTATACACAATATTAATTAAATAATTTTAATGTATAATTAAATTTATCGATCCCTTATGTGCTGACTGAATATTAATAACGATATTTATTCTGAATTATAACGGGGAAACAATCTATGAATATTAAATATATACTGCCTTCATTATTGCTGGCAACATCTGTTCATGTCTTTGCCGAGAGCACACCCAGGCATGGTTATATCGACTCTCCGCCAAGCAGAGCATTTCTGTGCTCAAGTTCAGGTGGAAATTTAAATAAAGAATGTGGTTTAGTACAGTATGAACCGCAGTCTGTTGAGGGGCCGAAAGGGTTTCCTGAAAAAGGGCCGGCAGATGGACAAATACCCGGTGCAGGTAGAGCTAAATTCGCTCAGTTAAATGAACAGACTCCCGTTCGCTGGCATAAAATCGCATTAAATAGTGGAGAAAATACCTTTAACTGGACATTAACCGCGGCTCACAGTACCACATCATGGCGATTTTTTATTACGAACCAAAATTGGGATCCAAATAAACCGCTGACAAGAGCCGATTTTGATTTAACTCCTTTCTGTGAGCAATTTGATAATGGGAAGGTCCCTGCCAGTAAAGTATCAATTAACTGTGATGTTCCAAAACGTACTGGATATCAGGTTATTCTTGGCGTATGGGATATAGCCGATACCGGGAATGCATTTTATCAAGTTATTGATGCTGATATGGCTAATAGTGATTAAATTTATTATAGTTACCCCACTCAATTAATCGAGTGGGGTGATAAACAGGCTATTTTTTATATAAAAAATATGAACCTATTTCAGCGTATTTTTTATCTTTGTCATCGGTGGATTACGTTTTTCCCAGGCACTGTGAAAGTGTCGCCAGTGTGGCTCCTGAGCAACCGCCAGCATCTCATAATCGCCCCGTGTATCACCCCAGGCCCTTAAGTACCAGTCAGAGAGTGGGCCATATTCCGCATTAAGCCTGACGACCTTTTGAGCACATCGGCAGTTCTGGCCATCGATATTTCCTGTCAGCACACCCTCTTTGACTTCCAAGTCTGTGCTTATCAAACGAATTCCTAACCTGTCGGCAAAAGGCTTAAGCACTATGGAAGGGGAAGCAGAGCAAATCGTGACGATAGCGCCGGAATTAATCTGAGTAGCCACGGCAATCAGACCGGAAGGGCGCATCATTCGGCTAAAGTACTTTTCACAGAATTCATGGGCTTTCTGTTCAACCCACTTGGCTTCGACACCGGTAAGAAAAGTTTTGATGAGGATACCCTTCAGCTCATCACGGGTGACTCTGCGACCGAAACATTTAAGCGTCGGGATCACCAGGCGTATCAGGCGCCGGGCAAAGACGCGTTTCCCAAAGGCAAAGCGCAAGAAGGGAACAAAACTATCACGTTTCGTGAGCGTTCCATCGAAATCAAAGACGGAAAGAACCTTCGTCTTATTTGTCATCCTATACCTCAATGTTTAACGTGCTTCATCATAATGATAAAAGATGGCTATAGCGATCGCCAGAAAATATAAAGGCCAGCATAAGCTGGCCTTTAACGTATGGTGAGCAACAACGGATTAAATCAGTCCGGCAGCTTCACGCAGCTGTTCTGCTTTGTCGGTTTTTTCCCATGGGAAATGTTCGCGACCAAAGTGACCATAAGCGGCGGTTTCTTTGTAGATAGGGTGCAGCAGATCCAGCATCTGAATCAGACCGTATGGACGCAAGTCGAAGAACTCACGTACCAGCAGAGTCAGCTGCTCAACGGCAATTTTTTCGGTGCCGAAGGTTTCAACCATAATTGAAGTCGGTTCAGCCACGCCAATGGCGTAAGAAACCTGAATTTCACAACGGTCAGCCAGGCCTGCAGCAACGATGTTTTTTGCTACATAGCGAGCGGCATAGGCAGCAGAGCGGTCTACTTTCGACGGATCTTTACCTGAGAATGCGCCACCACCATGACGTGCCATACCGCCGTAGGTATCGACGATAATTTTGCGCCCGGTCAGACCACAGTCACCCATTGGGCCACCGATAACAAAACGGCCAGTCGGGTTAATATGGTATTTGGTCTGCGAATTCAGCCATTCAGCGGGCAGTACCGGCTGAATGATTTCTTCCATTACCGCTTCCTGAAGCGTTTTCAGGGAGACAGACTCAGAATGCTGAGTGGACAGCACAACCGCATCAATACCGACAATTTTACCGTCGTCATACTGGAAGGTAATCTGGCTTTTTGCATCCGGACGTAACCATGGCAGGGTGCCATTTTTACGCACTTCAGCCTGGCGCTGCACCAGACGGTGAGCATAAGTAATCGGCGCTGGCATTAACACGTCGGTTTCGTTAGTTGCGTAACCAAACATCAGCCCCTGATCACCGGCACCTTGCTCCAGCGGATCGGTACGATCGACGCCCTGATTAATGTCCGGGGATTGCTTACCAATGGCGCTCAGGATTGCACAGGAGTTAGCGTCGAAGCCCATATCTGAATGGACATAACCAATTTCGCGTATTGTCTGGCGAGTGATTTCTTCGATATCAACCCAGGCGCTGGTGGTGATTTCACCGCCGACTAAGACCATACCGGTTTTAACATAGGTTTCGCATGCGACACGAGCTTTCGGGTCTTGCTCAAGAATCGCATCAAGAACCGCATCAGAGATTTGGTCGGCGATTTTATCAGGATGCCCTTCAGATACTGACTCGGACGTAAAAAGGTGCTTAGCCATATTTTTTTCACCCTAAGAGAATTCGTTTAGTTCAGGCTGTTGCCAATAGTAAGTGTAGCGAAATAAACCAGCCTGAAAACGGTGTTGCCACAGATTGAAAAACAGGCAGTCTAATACTGGATATCTACTCTGAATAGTTCATGTGGCACTTAAGTAACTTGAACGATTTAGAGTATAGATGGATTAACATCTGGACGGCTATTTTAATTACTCACACAGCAGATGGCTAGAGTTATTTCTTCCAGGAGACGGTATTACGCTCGTTCCGTTAAGGTAAGTGGCCAGGGACTTGAAAAATCACGGGAAGAGGTTAGGGTAAACCCGGACGAACAACATAGCGTCAGTAGATATGGAATAGAAAAATGGAAATTTATCTCGGCCTGGCCGTTATCGCCATCGTGATACTCTGGATAGTGATGACCTACAACCGCTTTATCTCGCTGCGTCGTTTCAAAGACGAGGCCTGGAGCGGTATCGCAGTACAGCTTAAACGCAGGCACGATCTGGTTCCCAACCTGTTAAGTCTGGTAAAACGTTACGCCCTGCATGAGAAAGAACTGTTTGAAAATCTCTCTCTTCAGCGCAGTAATCTGACGGGGAATACTCGGGAAGTGGCTGAGAGTGAACGGGCATTATCCGGAGCCCTGGGCCGTATCTTTGCTCTGGCAGAAGCCTACCCGGAACTGAAGGCCAGTGAAAATTTCCTCTCCCTGCAACAGTCTCTTGCGGAGATAGAAGAACAACTCCAGATGGCGCGTCGTTATTTCAATGGCACGGTGCGTGATTTCAATATTCTGGTGGAGTCTTTCCCGAGCCTGCTACTGGCCCGGCTGTTTGGTTTCAAAACCTATGCGTTCTTCGAGCTTGAAGATCCTGATGATGCCAAATTACCTTCGATGGACTGAGAATTCTATGGTTACATTATCTCGCCGGATAACAGGCATTTTATGGGGACTATTGCTGCTTGTAACAGGAACGATGCAGGTCATAGCGGATGCAGATACTGTCGAAATCGTGCCCACTACTAGCGTAGAAAATTCACGACAGACACCACCAAGTCATTCCGGATTCATACGTGCCTATGAACATATTCTTTCGTTCGATGCCCGCGCTCATTTCAATACTGATGGCAGTATGGAGATGCGTGAAAACATCAAGGTCTTGTCTTTAGGCGAGGAGATAAAGCGTGGAATTTTCCGTACCTTACCACTCAGCTGGAACCGTCAGGATGGCAAGGTTTTCAGAGTAGATTATCAAGTCAAAACGGTGTTGCGTGATGGCGTACCAGAGCCATTCAGCCTTGATAAAACGGCTGATACGCTAACCGTGCGTATTGGCCGTCCCGAACATATCCTGAAACCTGCTATTTATAACTACGAAATCCGCTATCAGGTGAGCAATCATTTCAGTCGTTTCTCAGACTGGGATGAACTCTACTGGAATGTGACGGGTAACGATTGGAGCTACCCGATAACCAAGGCTAGTTTCCAATTGGAATTGCCCGATGGAAGCCAGTATCGGGATAGTGAAGGTAAAGATACTCGACTACGTAGCATCGATATTTATACAGGCACTAGTGGTGCTAAAGACCAAAATGCGCGGATCCTGCCTGATGGTGCGGTGCAGACCACACAGCCGCTCGATCCCGGTGAAGGTCTGACCGTCGTCTATACCTGGCCGCGAGATATTCTGGCTGGTGCCGACGATCCGCAAGCCGCTTTGCCGCTGGTACACCTGCTATTACCTTCACTGACAACCATAGCGTTGTGGATACCGGTGTTATTGCTGATTATTTATTGCCTGTGGTGGTGGCGTAAAAATGTCACTGCTGTCGGGTTAAAGATGCCTCCTGTAGTACCGCTGTATGCCATGCCCGCTAATCTTTCCCCCGGGTACCTGCGTTTTATTACTCAGCGTAAATACGACGACATGGCCTTTAGCAGCGATCTGCTGACTCTGGTTGCCAAGCGTTGCATGGCGATTACCATCAAGGAGAATAAACTTAACAACCCGTGGTTACCCAAATTTCGCTCACTGGATAAACAGTGGCTTTCTTACCATCCAGAGAATAAAAATCAGCAGTTAACGGCTGACGATAAACATCTTCTGGGGCTGTTGTTTGCGGGAAATCGTAAAAATATTAACCTCAGTTTGCCCCATCAGAGGCCAATGCAAAATGCGCGCAAGTGGTTAGAAAGCCAGAGTGAAAAGCAGCGGGATAAATTATTTATAAAACCAGGTAAACCGGTCCGTCGCGCAGTTTATATCATGCTGCTGATCCCTATTATTTGCGCGACCTTATTCAGCCCGGTATCAGGGATTATCATGCTGCCCGCGCTGGCATTCCTGTTGTTGGGTATGACGATGCTCTCTTTACCGCTGAGATTTATATTTAATCCCAAAAAAATATGGAACACCTGGGGATTTATCCCTTTAGTTATGTCGCTGATGTTTGGCTCCTTTAGCACTTTTGCTGGCGGTACGCTCCTGTTTACCCTGGTACCCTTGAGTGAATTTCCCGCCGGGTATATTGGCGCATTGCTGGCCTCCATTTTGTTATGCATTAGCTTTGGCTGGATGATTCCGCGTTATACCCAGCAGGGGCTGAACGATTTAGCCGTTGCACAAGGACTTAAACTTTATCTCGGCACAGCTGAAAGACATCGTTATCAGGCTCTTTATCCACCAGACCAACGGATATCCCATTTTGAAAGCTTGCTACCGGTAGCGCTTGCACTCGGCGTGGGTAAAACTTGGGCCAATAGCTTTGCCGAGTATTTGAGTCAGTCAGGTGCTATGTCGGACGTTTTTGCCGATGGTGACTGGAGTCGCGTCACTCGTTTCAGCCGGTCTTGTTCTTCATCGTCCATGGCAACCCCCAGCCGTAGCTCAAGCTCAGGGTCTTCGGGTTCCAGCTCCAGCGGATCGGGCTCCTCTGGCAGAGGCTCATCCGGTGGTGGTTCTGGCGGTGGCGGTGGCGGAGGCTGGTAGATTTGAGTCGCTAAGCAGGGCGCGCTTTACTGCCGAAGATTTGCCTATTTTTATTTTGCATTTTTCGCAAGTTATCGGTATAAAGCGCCCACGCGGCTTAATCAAAGCGCACGATATTTGTGTTGCCACTTCCAGCCGGGTTGAGCATTTTTCCAGGGCCTGTTTGCACAGGTTCGACGCTTTGGCTTGTTGCATATCTTTCAACGTATGCATGGAGGTGAGTTAATTAATGAATAGCCTGTATTCTGGCATCTGTTTGCTCCTCGCAACCTGCATCTCATGTTTTAAATCCTGCCGATGTTCCAGGCATCTCGGTGCTTCTCAGGACTCACGAGCCGGTATCTAAGCCCTTCGTGATAACTGAACAAGGGCGCTCTTGTCTGACAAGAGTTTTCTCGTGGTTTCGCCAATCTGTCATACAGATCCCGGTTATGTGTTTTACAATTAAATGAAAAAGAAACCCAAAGTACAGCCTGACTGTCAGATTTTTCTGCTACCCGAAGACCAGGGTAATAGGTTGTTATTGCAAGATTACCCTGCGATAGTAGTTAACTGTATCGCATATTTGAAACAACTTGAGGTTCGCCATGACTGACAAAATCTCTTCTGTTACAGGTTCGTCATCAGGCGAGCAAGATCAACATCGCTCCATGCAGGAGGTCGCTATGAGTTCTGAGGATGCAAGCAAAATGCTGCGTACCTATAATATTGCCTGGTGGGGTAATAATTATTATGACGTCAATGAGCTTGGCCATATTACCGTATGCCCGAACCCCGATGTTCCGCAGGCCAGAGTCGATCTCGCCGAGTTAGTGAAAGCGCGTGAAGTACAAGGACAGCGGCTACCGGCCCTGTTTTGTTTCCCGCAGATCCTGCAACATCGCCTGCGCTCAATTAACGCCGCTTTTAAGCGTGCTCGTGAATCTTACGGTTACAACGGCGACTATTTCCTGGTTTACCCGATTAAGGTTAACCAGCATAAGCGTGTAATCGAGTCGCTTATCCATTCCGGTGAGCCTTTAGGCCTGGAAGCAGGTTCAAAAGCTGAATTGATGGCAGTTCTGGCTCATGCCGGTATGACCCGTTCGGTGATTGTCTGTAACGGCTATAAAGACCGCGAGTATATTCGCCTGGCGCTGATCGGCGAGAAGATGGGCCATAAGGTCTATCTGGTTATCGAAAAAATGTCGGAAATTAGTATCGTTCTGGAAGAAGCAGAGCGTTTAAACGTGGTTCCGCGTCTGGGTGTTCGTGCCCGTCTGGCTTCTCAGGGGTCGGGTAAATGGCAGGCATCCGGTGGTGAGAAATCTAAATTTGGTCTGGCAGCAGTACAGGTATTACAGCTGGTCGAAATGCTCCGTGAAGCGGGCCATATCGACAGCTTACAACTGCTGCACTTCCACCTCGGTTCACAAATGGCGAATATCCGTGATATTGCCACCGGCGTGCGTGAGTCGGCGCGTTTCTATGTTGAGCTGCATAAACTTGGCGTCAATATTGAGTGCTTTGACGTCGGCGGCGGTTTAGGTGTCGACTACGAAGGCACGCGTTCCCAGTCAGACTGTTCTGTGAACTACGGTTTGAATGAGTATGCCAACAACATCATCTGGGCTATCGGTGATGCTTGTGAAGAGTTTAACCTGCCACACCCGACAGTCATTACCGAATCCGGACGTGCGGTTACCGCTCACCATACCGTTCTGGTCTCTAATATCATTGGTGTTGAACGTAACGAATACACCACGCCAGTAGCCCCGGCTGAAGATGCACCTCGTGCACTGCAGAGCATGTGGGAAACCTGGGGTGAAATGCATCAGCCTAATAACCGTCGTTCATTACGCGAATGGCTGCATGACAGCCAGATGGACTTGCATGATATTCACACCGGTTACGCTTCTGGCAGCTACTCTCTGCAGGAACGTGCCTGGGCGGAACAGCTTTACCTCAGTATGTGCCATGATATTCAGCGCCTGTTAGATCCAAGTAATCGCGCCCATCGGCCGATTATTGACGAACTACAAGAACGTATGGCGGATAAAATTTACGTCAACTTTTCGCTGTTCCAGTCAATGCCAGATGCCTGGGGTATCGATCAGCTATTCCCGGTTATGCCGCTGGAAGGGTTAAACCTGACGCCGAAACGCCGTGCTGTACTGCTGGATATCACCTGTGACTCGGACGGCGCGATCGATCACTATATCGATGGCGATGGTATCGCGACCACCATGCCAATGCCGGAATACGATCCTGAAAACCCACCGCTTTTAGGTTTCTTTATGGTGGGAGCGTACCAGGAAATTCTGGGCAATATGCATAACCTGTTTGGTGATACCGAAGCGGTGGACGTGTTTGTTACACCAGAAGGCGTTGTGAATGTTGAACTTTCTGATGAAGGGGATACGGTTGCCGACATGCTGCAATACGTTCAGTTGGATCCGAATACCCTGCTGAAGCACTTCCGGGATCAGGTTAAACAGACCGATCTGGACAGCGAGTTGCAACAGCAGTTCCTGGAAGAATTTGAAGCGGGGCTCTACGGCTATACTTATCTCGAAGACGAGTGACAGAGCCAGATAATTCGCGTCAATAGTACCCATTAATTATGCTAATCCCTTTCTCGTCGGGCTAACGACGCGGAAGGGATTTTTGTATTACGATGTCAATCAACCAAGAGGTCAGACAATGAGCACCTTAGGCCATCAATACGATAACTCCCTGGTATCCAATGCCTTTGGCTTTTTACGCTTGCCATTAAACTTCCAGCCTTATGACAGTGACGCTGACTGGGTTATCACTGGGGTGCCATTTGATATGGCAACCTCTGGTCGTGCCGGTGGGCGTCATGGGCCGGCTGCAATCCGTCAGGTATCAACTAACCTGGCCTGGGAAGGTAACCGCTTCCCGTGGAACTTTGATATGCGTGACCGCCTGAAAGTCGTGGACTGTGGCGATTTAGTGTATTCATTCGGCGATGCGCGTGAAATGAGTGAGAACCTGCAAGCCCATGCCGAGCGCTTACTGGCAAACGGGAAACGTATGCTCTCTTTTGGTGGTGACCACTTTGTCACTCTGCCACTGCTCCGCGCTCACGCTAAGCATTTCGGTAAAATGGCGTTGGTGCATTTTGATGCCCACACCGACACCTACTCGAATGGCTGTGAATTTGACCACGGGACTATGTTCTATACCGCACCGCAGGAAGGCCTGATCGATCCTAATCACTCAGTACAGATTGGTATTCGTACTGAGTTCGATAAAGACAATGGATTTACCGTTCTGGATGCGCCTCAGGTTAATGACAGAAGTGTTGATTCTCTGATTACTGAGATCAAACAAATCGTCGGTGATATGCCGGTCTATCTGACCTTTGATATCGATTGCCTGGATCCGGCTTTTGCACCAGGTACCGGCACGCCGGTGATCGGCGGTCTGACTTCAGATCGTGCCCTGAAACTGGTTCGTGGTCTGAAAGATCTGAATATTGTTGGGATGGATGTGGTTGAAGTGGCTCCGGCTTACGATCAGTCAGAAATCACCGCGCTTGCAGCTGCGACCCTGGCGCTGGAACTGCTGTATATCCAGGCGGCGAAAAAGGGCGAATAAGCCCAGTTTCTTGCTGTAATGCTAGCGACAAGAAGGGGTATCTGATACCCCTTCTGGCTCATTCAGCCAGTCAGAGTTAAGCGCTGCTTAATAAATTCGGCCGCCGTTCTGATACCTGCAAGGGTAATTGTATGGGGCACATGCTCTTCAATGCTGAGTTCAACCTGAACGCCTGCCGCACTTAAGGTCTCTGCCGCTTTCTGGCTCTCTTGCCACGGAATGACCGGGTCAGCTTTACCGTGAATCAGCAATGCGGCAGAATCAGCCCGCGGCTGTAACGGGAGCGGAGAAGCAAGCCGTCCTGAGAACGCTACCACGCCTGCCAGCGGATAGTCCCCGCGAATCAGCGTATCCATCGCCATAATTGATCCCTGGGAAAAGCCCACCAGTATCACGCGGTCAGTCTCCGGATTAATATCCTGTAGTTTGAACGCCTCCGCGAGCCTGGCATCAAATGCCTGACGGGCGGCCAGGATGCGTGCCGGACGGTTTTCTTCAGTCACTCCGCTGACGCTGAACCACTGAAAGCCTGGCCCCATATCGAAAGCTGACGTGCCGTCCGGTAGTGCGACAGATATTTGTGGTATCGCCTGCTTTAAGCGTTCTGCTACGCCCTGTAAATCACTGCCCCGACTACCGACACCGTGTAACAGCACAATCAGATTTTTACTCATTATTTTGCCTCTAGCCCGTAGGCACGCATATCCGGACCAATGGGAACAATACCATTAGGATTCAGCGCTTTAATTGAATAATATCCCTGCTTAATATGGTCAATACTGACGGTATCACGGATACCCGGTATAGCCAGAACGCGTCGGGTATAGCTGTCCAGATATTGGTACTCTCTGAGCTGGCGAATATTACATTTAAACAGGCCAAAGTAAGCGGCATCAAAACGGATCAGGGTGACAAACAGGCGAATATCCGCTTCGGTAAAATCACTTCCGGTTAAAAAATCGCGGCCGTCAGACAGCCTGGTTTCTAATTTATCCAGCATACCGAAGACATCGCTGACGGCTTCAGCGTAACTTATCTGGGTCGTGGCAAAGCCTGCACGGTAAACGCCATTATTTAATGCCGGATAAATTTCGGCATTTAAGCTTTCTATCTCGCTCTGAAGTAATGCGGGATAGAGGTCAATATCATTTCGGGCCAGCTCACCAAAACCGCTATTAAAGATACGGACGATATCGGCTGACTCATTGTTAACGATGGTGCGCGTTTTCTTGTCCCATAATACCGGAACCGTGGCGCGTCCTGTAAAGGCGCTGTCGGCCAAGGTATATAGCTGGTGAACCCACTCGGCATTATTCAGGGTATCGCGGTTAGCACCGGGATAGTCGCCAAAATGCCAGCCTTCATCCAGTAGCCAGGGTTCAACAACGGATACGCTAACGACCTCTTCCAGACCTTTAAGTTTACGCGCAATCAGCGTACGGGAAGCCCAGGGACAAATCAGTGCCACGTAAAGATGATATCTGTCTGGTTCGGCAATAAAGCCGGCATCACCGGTGATACCCGCCGAACCATCAGGTGTTACCCAGTGGCGGAAGCTTGAGGTCTGGCGCACAAAGCCGCCTTTTTCATCTGTCGCCTGCACGGGGTGCCATTCGGCGGTCCATTTTCCGTTAACCAGCATAATCTTATCCTCAGCGTTTGAATGAAGTCGGTTTCAGGGCATATTTACCATCACCAATCAGTGCCAGTGTAACCAGACCTACTATCCATAATGCAAGGAATTCCCAGCCACCGTTCGGATTAGTGAAGAAGAAACCTGCCGGTCCGTGTACGGTGGCGATAGCGCCGAGTAATACTGGGATCAGAACGATAGCAACGATCCGCGCATAAACACCGAGGATCAGGGCAACGCCTCCGACAAGTTCAACCGCCATCGTTACATAGGCAAGACCGCCCGGCAGTCCGAGTGAAGCAAAAAATTGCGCGGTGCCAGCGGGTGTGAAAACAAAAAATTTCAGACCAAAGTGAGCCAGAAACAAAATGCCTAATGCCAGGCGCATAATCAGGGCTGCGTAGGGGGCGGTGCGTTGATCTAACATAATGAATTCCTCTCGTAAGTTGATAAGAGGAATGTACTCCATTTCCACGAAGGTGATTATCCCCTCAGAAAGGGGAAGTTTATTTCCAAAATGGAAATAATCACCAGTTTTCTTCCCACTTTGGTTTTCCAGCAAAAGATTCGGCAAGAAAATCAATTAATACGCGAGAACGCCGGGTCAGGTATTTGGCGGGAGGATAAATGACGTACAGGCCTAGCGGTGGGGCTTCGTAGTGGGAGAGTACCGAGATAACGGTTCCCTCCTGAAGTGCCTTGCCTGCGACAAAAGTGGGGAGTCGCGTGATCCCCAGTCCTTCTATCGCTGCCCGCAGGCACACTTCTGCGTTGGAGAATTTTATTTGTCCGCGTACGGGCTGTACCTGTAGCTGACTATTCTCATCCTGGAATGACCAGGCAAGGGGATCGCGAAAATTCGTGTCCACAATACAGTGGTGCTCTGACAGCTGATTCCAGTGTGAAGGCGTACCTTTCTGCTGTAAGTAAGCAGGGGATGCCACTGTCACAATGCGGATATCACAAAGCTTACGGGCGATAAGGTTGCTGTCAGTAAGCTTCCCAATACGCAACGCAAGGTCAAAACCCTCATTAACGACATTGATCAGCCGATCAGCAAAGCTGACATCTAATTCAATATCAGGATAGCGGCGGGCAAAAGTAATAAGATGTTCAGTGAGTTGGGTTGAGCCAAAGGTGACCGGGGCCGAGACCCTTAACAGGCCTGAAGGCGTTTTCGAGGCATTAAGGACATCATCATTCAGCGCATCATACTCTGCCAGCAGCGGGCGGATACGCTCGTAGTAGGCCAGGCCCACTTCGGTGGGTTTAAGGGCTCGAGTGCTACGACTAAAAAGGCTGACGGCCAGTTCCCGCTCCAGCCGGGTAATCAGTTTCGATGCCTGCCCGTGGCTGGTGGACAGCCTCTGCGCGGCGGCGGTAAAACTTCCGGTTTCCATCACCGCAATAAACATGCGATCGCAATCGAGCCTTTCCATACTGCTTTCCTTTCACTCTGATAGCAGGAGGCAAAATGACGTTTTGCCTCCTGAACATTCGTATACCCTTTATTTAAGACCGTCGGCGGTCATGCGATCGCGGATATGCTGAGCACGACCTTCAGAGGAAGGGTGATCGTCAAGCATGCTGCTCTGGCGTCCGCCATCCAGACTCGCCAGTTTTTCAAAGCTGGTAGCTAGCCCGTTGGGGTTGATCTTACGCTGGCGTAGCAGGTCATAAGAGTAGTCATCAGCCTCTGATTCCTGGCGTTGTGAAAACTGCGCATTGACCAGTTTTTCACTTAAATCACCCAGCTGAGATTGCGATAGCTCGCCCACTACACCTCCGGCAGAAGCCGCAGCAATACGAACGGCGTTGGTACCCATCGCGACTTGCATACCTTTTTTCACATGACCTAAAGCTACGTGGCCCATTTCATGGCCCAGCACGCCTTCAACTTCATTATCGTTCATCAAGTCCATCAGGCCGCTGTAGACCCGGATGCAGCCATTTGCCATCGCAAAGGCGTTCACATCTTTAGTCATATAGACTTTATAATTCACCGGCATACCGTTGATATTATCTCCCAAAGCTTGTGAGATTTTCTTCAAACGCTGGGTATAAACGCTATTTGCCGGAGCCAGAGTGGCTTTGCTGTCTTGTTGCTTACAGGCTTCATCACTGAGTTGTTTTACCTGGGCATCGCTGAGGGTATAGGCCTGGAATGCGCCGACGCCGGAAGTTAATAAACCATCAGAGTTCATACCCTGACAGCCGCTCAAAAAGAGGGTTACGCCCAGTGCTGCGATAATGGGGTGTAACTTCATGTTCAAATCCTTCTATCAGTGATAATTGTGGAATAAAGAGGAACTCAATAGTTCATAACCAGGAGGTTTATCCTTTCATCAGGAAAACTTCATACGCTGCAGGTCGCTTCCGATGCAAGCGTTATCTGGAGATTTCTTAGTAGATACGCTGACACTACATGTACATGGCCTTCCCCCTGGTGTACATTGTCGGGAGGTTTTTTGGCTGTAGTTACCAATGTATATTAGTAGTAGCGTCAATTTCCACTATCCGATCTGGAGTTAAAATGTCCTCTCGTAAAGAGCTTGCAAACGCAATTCGTGCGCTCAGCATGGACGCAGTACAAAAAGCGAAATCCGGACACCCTGGTGCACCTATGGGTATGGCTGATATCGCTGAAGTTCTGTGGCGTGATTTTCTGAATCATAACCCGCAAAATCCATCATGGGCTGACCGCGACCGTTTTATTCTGTCTAACGGCCATGGTTCAATGCTGATTTATAGCCTGTTGCACCTCACGGGTTATGACCTGCCAATCACTGAGCTGGAAAATTTCCGTCAGCTGCACTCTAAAACACCAGGTCACCCGGAAGTGGGTTACACCGCAGGTGTTGAAACGACTACCGGTCCTCTGGGACAGGGTGTTGCCAATGCTGTAGGTATGGCTATTGCCGAACGTACTCTGGCTGCACAATTTAACCGTCCTGGCCATGATATTGTTGACCACTTCACCTACACCTTTATGGGTGACGGTTGCATGATGGAAGGCATCTCCCATGAAGTGTGCTCCCTGGCGGGTACCCTGAAACTGGGCAAACTGGTTGCTTTCTATGACGACAACGGCATCTCTATCGATGGCCATGTTGAAGGCTGGTTTACTGACGATACCGCTAAACGTTTTGAAGCCTATGGCTGGCACGTTGTTCGCGGTATTGATGGTCATGATGCTGACTCAATTAAACGTGCAGTTGAAGAAGCGCGTGCGGTCACTGATAAACCATCATTGCTGATGTGCAAAACCATCATCGGTTTCGGTTCTCCGAACAAGCAAGGTACGCATGATTCTCATGGTGCTCCACTGGGCGATGCTGAAATCGCACTGACCCGTAAAGCGCTGGGCTGGGAATATGAGCCGTTTGTTATTCCTCAGGACATTTATGACCAGTGGGATGCCAAAGCTGCAGGCGAGAAGAAAGAAGCCGCCTGGAACGAGAAATTTGCTGCCTATGAGAAAGCATTCCCACAGGAAGCTGCTGAATTTAGCCGCCGTGTAAATGGTGACCTGCCAGCAGATTTCGAAGCTAAAGCGAGCGAGTTCATTTCTAAGCTGCAGGCTAACCCTGCGAAAATCGCTAGCCGTAAAGCGTCTCAGAACTCTATCGAAGCCTTTGGCCCGTGGTTGCCTGAGTTCCTGGGCGGTTCTGCTGACCTGGCGCCTTCTAACCTGACGCTGTGGTCTGGTTCTAAAGCGATTAACGAAGACCTGGCCGGTAACTACATCCATTATGGTGTACGTGAATTCGGTATGACCGCTATCGCTAACGGTATTGGTCTGCATGGTGGTTTCCTGCCATACACCTCAACCTTCCTGATGTTTGTTGAATACGCGCGTAATGCCGTGCGTATGGCTGCACTGATGAAGCAGCGTCAGGTTCTGGTTTATACCCATGACTCTATCGGTCTGGGTGAAGATGGCCCGACTCACCAGCCGGTAGAACAGCTTGCTGCTCTGCGCGTAACGCCAAATATGAGCACATGGCGTCCATGTGACCAGGTTGAGTCTGCGGTTGCCTGGAAATATGCGGTACAGCGTAACGACGGCCCGACTGCTCTGATCCTGTCTCGTCAGAACCTGGCACAGCAAGAGCGTACTGCTCAGCAACTGGCTGATATTGCCCGTGGTGCTTACGTTCTGAAAGACAGCGAAGGCCAGCCTGAGCTGATTTTCATCGCGACCGGTTCTGAAGTTGAACTGGCTGTAGCCGCGTGGGAAAAACTGACTGCTGAAGGCGTTAAAGCGCGCGTAGTTTCTATGCCATCTACCGATGCCTTTGACAAGCAGGATGCTGCTTACCGTGAAGCCGTACTGCCAAAAGCAGTCGCTGCACGTGTAGCTATCGAAGCAAGCATTGCTGACTACTGGTTCAAGTATGTTGGTCTGAACGGCGCTATCGTCGGTATGACCACCTTTGGTGAGTCTGCTCCGGCAGAGCAACTGTTCGAAGAGTTCGGTTTCACCGTTGATAACGTAGTGGCACAGGCTAAAGCGATTCTGTAATCGCGTCAGCTAGTGGGTTACGAAAGGGGTCGCTCAGGCGGCCCTTTTTTTATTTGTCTCTACAGCTCAAACTGGCTAAATGCTTACTGTTGTAGTCATTTTCTTTCAGTAAGGAGCCGTTAGTCCTATTTATTAATATTATATATATGTTTATTATGATGAATTGTTATCTGCTGTAGTCTCTACTGTGCGGTTTTTTCTAAAATAGTGTTAGAAATTTTGATTGCGGTATTAAAAAATATTTTTTCTTCCGATTTAAGACTGATATTTACAGCCTTGACTACAAACTAAATCCCATGAAGGAAAATAACAATGCTTCATTTAACCACAATTTCTAACGAAGATGTAATGCTACAAATTAGCGATATACTATTAATAAAATCATGTGGCAGTGCAAAAACTATTATTCAATTACGGGGCGTGTCAGAACAGCTCACTATTGATGCAAGTTTTGATCAAATAAAGGACGCCATCAATAGTAATCAAACAAAAACAGCCCAAATATTGACGCCCTTAAAACTAGCGACAATAAATGAAAATTAATGCTCTGGTCTTATAGTGGTGTCTGAGTCTGATAACCGGGCTTATGCCGAGTTAGACGAACTCCTTTTGGCTTACATACTCATAGATATGTTTTCACAAATTAAGTAAAACGACGAGTTATATATAAATACTACTCATGATTTTAACCTATTCTATTTCTATTCGACAAGCCATAAAGCTCAAGAAGATTGGAACAGCCTAGTTTTTCCATTAATCGGCGTTTATAAGTACTGACAGTTTTATAACTAATATTCATTTTCATACTAATCGATGAGATATCCATTCCTTTTAATAAATAGCCCATGACTCTAACTTCCTGGGAGGATAATGAGTCAATTTTCCCTTCCTCAGACGTCAGTGTTATATTTAGTGCATTCAATGTTAATGGAAAATATATATAACCATTAACAGCAGCATCAATCGCTGATATTATATCCTGTATTCCTTTTTTTTTACTGATGTATGCATTTGCTCCAGCTTCAAAGCATTTTTTTCCATAAAAAAAATCACTTTTAGCCGAAATAATGATGAATATACAAGTAGACTTATTTTTTCGAAGCGCCTCTACTATCTCAATACCATTTTTTACAGGTAAGTCTACATCGATTATCGCTATGTCTGGTTTTAATTCATTAATTAGCTTTAAACCTGCTCGGCCATCTGAGGCTTCAGCTAATACGTCAATGTTATTGCGTTCAAGAATTGACCTGATAGCAATAAGCGCTAATGGATGATTGTCAACGATTATGGCATTCATTTTATTTCTTCATCGATTTTTTTTACATGTTTTTATTTTATTATATTAAAATTAATTGGTATTTAAGGTTTACCTTAGTTATCGACAAAATTTCCTTTTCAGTAGAAAGTCTTGGGGTAAATGCGTGAGTTGGCGATACTGCATCCAATAACACTGCAATTAATCTGATTATTTCTGTGTGGTGTAATTTATCATATATGATAAATAATATAGACCCAATGAATTGAATGATATTTTCATCATAAGCATAATCAGGTTTTCATTTTTAATGAATATTACCCTTATGCATAAAACGTTGTTAAGCAGGATTGCCATTAATAATATATTTATCAAAACTTCACTTTGAATGTCGCTGTCAAACCCAAAAACGCATACATTATCTACAGTACCGACACTGGCAGGGATCAAGAAAAGTAGTGATAGATCTTTCAGCTGGGGTTTTTGGTTTAATCCAGGTATCCGTCATGGAAGTTTGAGCGCCGTATACTGCGTTTCGATAGTGCAATCGCCCTGGCAGTTATTTGCACATTATCCGCTGGCATATCGTTATACGCTGATTTCAGATGATACATATATCTTAGGAGAATGGAGACTTCAGGAGCGTCTTTGGATACATCTAAGCCAAGCGATGAGTTTATTACTGCCTCTCCAGCTCGCTCATCTGCAATCTGCCCCAGCTCCCGATCTTCCAGCATTTCCATCAACTGGGCATAGAGTGCCTGGGGGGAGGACGTGCTGATTTTTATTCCACCCAGTCATTTATTCGTTGCATTTATTCCATCAAAAATGTGATGTCCGTCAGAACTTGGTGCGATAACGGGTGATGTGACGTTCCTTTTATTCGTAGAATACCTTACTATAGCTGAACCGTTTCAGTTCTGGTTTCGTTAGATAATTAAGCGAATAATTGCTGTTTCATGGGAGTGAGGATTCCACTCAGGCGGTTGCTGGATTACTCTGTCAGCCACTTAATCCCAGGTTACTGGCAGGAGAGATATGACTGTACGCATCGCTATCAATGGATTCGGCCGCATAGGGCGCAATGTCGTCCGTGCTTTGTACGAGTCTGGCCGTCGCGCAGAAATCAGCGTCGTAGCAATTAATGAGCTAGCTGATTCGGCGGGTATGGCACATCTGCTAAAGTATGATACCAGTCATGGTCGTTTCGCCTGGGATGTTCGCCAGGAACGTGAACAGCTTTTTATCGGTAACGACAGTATTCGCCTGTTACACGAAGCAAAAATTGATGCGCTCCCCTGGCATGAACTGGACGTCGATATTGTGCTCGACTGTACCGGTGTCTACGGCTCCCGGGCGGATGGCGAAGCCCATCTTGCTGCCGGTGCCAAAAAAGTGCTCTTTTCACACCCGGGTGGGGCCGATATTGATGCCACCGTGGTGTTTGGTGTAAATCATCTACTATTAGAAGAACACCATCATATTGTTTCCAATGCGTCCTGTACCACCAACTGTATCATTCCTATAATTAAGTTACTCGATGATGCATTTGGTATCGAATCAGGGACTGTAACGACTATTCACTCGGCAATGCATGACCAGCAGGTTATCGATGCTTATCATCCCGATCTGCGCCGCACACGCGCCGCCAGCCAGTCGATTATTCCGGTTGATACCCGTCTTGCGGCGGGAATTGCGCGTATCTTGCCAAAGTTTGCTGACTGCTTTGAGGCGATAGCGGTACGAGTGCCGACCATCAATGTGACGGCAATTGATTTAAGCGTCACGGTAAAGCACGCTGTAAAACCAATTGAAGTCAACGACTTACTTCAAAAAGCAGCAAGAGAATCATTTCGTGGTATAGTTGATTATACGGAATTGCCACTGGTCTCAATTGATTTTAATCACGATCCGCATAGCGCAATCGTCGATGGCACTCAAACTCGGGTCAGTGGTCAGCATCTGATCAAAACGCTTGTCTGGTGTGATAATGAATGGGGCTTTGCCAACCGAATGCTGGATACGACGTTGGCTATGGCTCAATGGATTTCAGGTAAGACGCAAATGGCGTCTATAAAATTTTAGAATCAATGAGAGGATTCACCATGTCTGTAATTAAGATGTCCGATCTGGATCTTGCAGGAAAACGCGTTTTCATTCGTGCGGATCTGAACGTGCCTGTTAAAGACGGAAAAGTAACCAGCGATGCACGTATTCGTGCTTCTCTTCCGACTATTGAACAAGCCCTTAAGCAAGGTGCTAAAGTCATGGTCACCTCTCATTTGGGACGCCCAACTGAAGGTGAGTACAACGAAGAGTTCTCTCTGCTGCCAGTAGTTAATTACCTGAAAGAAAAACTCTCTTCTCCGGTACGTCTGGTAAAAGATTACCTGAATGGTGTTGAAGTTGCAGAAGGCGAGCTGGTTGTTCTGGAAAACGTTCGCTTTAACAAAGGCGAGAAAAAAGACGACGAGACTCTGTCTAAGCAATACGCAGCACTGTGCGACGTATTTGTAATGGATGCCTTCGGTACCGCTCACCGCGCACAGGCTTCTACCCATGGTGTCGGTAAATTTGCTGATGTTGCTTGTGCTGGCCCATTACTGGCTGGTGAACTCGAAGCGCTGGGTAAAGCGCTGAAAGAACCTGCTCGTCCGATGGTTGCTATTGTTGGTGGCTCTAAAGTTTCCACTAAACTGACCGTACTGGATTCACTGTCTAAAATTGCTGACCAACTGATTGTTGGCGGTGGTATTGCTAACACCTTCGTTGCTGCTCAAGGGCACAATGTCGGTAAATCACTGTACGAAGCAGACCTGGTTGATGAAGCTAAACGCCTGCTGACTATCTGTGATATTCCGGTTCCTACAGATGTTCGTGTTGCTACCGAATTCTCTGAAACTGCGACTGCCACTCTGAAATCAACCAGCGACATCAAAGATGAAGAGCAGATCCTGGATATGGGCGATGTTTCTGCACATAAACTGGCTGAGATTCTGAAAAATGCTAAAACCATTCTGTGGAATGGTCCGGTTGGTGTATTTGAGTTCCCTAACTTCCGTAAAGGAACTGAAATCGTAGCCAATGCTATCGCTGATAGCGAAGCTTTCTCTATCGCTGGCGGCGGTGACACCCTGGCAGCGATTGACCTGTTTGGTATTACAGACAAAATTTCCTACATTTCTACCGGTGGTGGCGCATTCCTCGAATTCGTGGAAGGCAAAGTATTGCCAGCCGTTGCGATGCTCGAAGAGCGCGCTAAGCAGTAATAGTAACGGGCAGAGATTTCTGCCCGTTGGTTTTATGTCCCCCGAAATAATTCGTGGGATAAGTTGAATTTTTCACAGACTTACAGGAAGCATCGATATGTCTAAGATTTTTGATTTCGTAAAACCAGGTGTACTGACAGGTGATGACGTACAGAAAGTTTTCCAGATTGCAAAAGAGAATAACTTTGCACTGCCTGCAGTAAACTGCGTCGGAACTGACTCCATCAATGCTGTATTAGAAACTGCTGCCAAAGTTAAAGCGCCAGTTATTATTCAGTTCTCTAACGGCGGTGCTGCTTTTATCGCAGGTAAAGGCATCAAAACTGATATTCCTCAGGGCGCTGCTATCCTGGGTGCAATCTCTGGTGCGCATCATGTGCATCAGATGGCTGAACATTACGGTGTTCCGGTTATCCTGCATACCGACCACTGTGCTAAGAAATTGCTGCCATGGATCGACGGTCTGCTGGACGCAGGTGAAAAACACTTTGCTGCTACAGGCAAACCGCTGTTCTCTTCCCACATGATTGACTTGTCTGAAGAGTCACTGGAAGAAAACATCGAAATCAGCTCTAAATACCTGGCCCGTATGGCTAAAATGGGTATGACCCTGGAAATCGAACTGGGTTGCACCGGCGGTGAAGAAGATGGCGTTGATAACAGCCATATGGACGCATCTGCGCTTTACACCCAGCCAGAAGACGTTGATTACGCGTACTCTGAACTGATTAAAATCAGCCCGCGTTTCACTATCGCTGCTTCTTTCGGTAACGTTCACGGTGTTTATAAGCCAGGTAACGTAGTACTGACTCCAACCATCCTGCGTGATTCTCAGGATTATGTTTCTAAGAAACACAATCTGCCGCACAACAGCCTGAACTTCGTATTCCACGGTGGTTCTGGTTCTTCTGCTCAGGAAATCAAAGACTCTGTAGGCTATGGCGTTATCAAAATGAACATTGATACCGACACCCAGTGGGCTACATGGGATGGCATCCTGCAGTACTACAAAACCAACGAAGACTATCTGCAAGGCCAGTTGGGCAACCCGAAAGGCGCTGACCAGCCGAACAAAAAATACTATGACCCACGTGTCTGGTTACGTGCTTCGCAGACTTCTATGATTACACGTCTTGAGCAAGCTTTTGCAGAACTGAACGCAGTAAACGTTCTGTAATCTATACTTGCTGATTGCCATAAGGCCCGCGAATGCGGGCCTTATGTTTTTCAGGGGGCGGGTAATTTTCTGATGTACAGATAGCGTTTTGCCGCTAACCTGTAGGTAAATATTTATCGGTAATCGTTAAGAGAAGGGATATTTAATGGAAGAACTTAATGTAGCGGATCAGATTGGTAATGCGGGTGGCTGGTTAGTCGATAACCAGGAGCTGCTGCTCAGTTATGCTGTCAATGTGGTCGCAGCAATAGCCATTCTGATGATAGGTTTGATGATTGCCCGTATCGTTTCCGGGACGCTTAACCGTGTGATGAAGGCCAGGCATATTGATGCCACCGTCGCTGATTTTCTTTCAGCGTTAGTACGCTACGGTATTATTGCCTTTACCCTGATTGCGACTTTAGGGCGCGTCGGTGTCCAGACCGCCTCTGTTATCGCCGTATTAGGTGCCGCGGGTCTGGCCGTTGGTCTGGCATTGCAGGGTTCGCTGTCTAACCTTGCAGCGGGCGTAATACTCGTCACCTTCCGTCCATTCCGTTCTGGCGAATATGTCGATCTGGGTGGTGTGGCGGGTACCGTGCTTAGCGTACAAATTTTCTCTACAACTCTGCGGACTTCAGACGGCAAAATAGTTGTTGTTCCGAATGGGAAAGTTATTGGCGGTAACATCATCAACTTCTCCCGCGAGCCAGCTCGTCGCAATGAGTTTATCATTAGCGTCTCTTATGATGCCGATATCGATAAAGTGAAGCAGATCCTCACCGATATTCTGAAGGCTGAAACGCGTATTCTGCAAGACCGTGAGATTCTGGTGCGTGTTAACGAGCTGGGAGCCTCTTCAGTCAACTTTATTATGCGTGCCTGGAGTAACAGCGGTGATTTGCAAATGGTTTACTGGGATGTTCTGGAGCGCGTTAAAAAAGAGCTCGATGCCAATGGTATAGGCCTGCCGTATCCGCAGATGGATATCCATGTAAACCCGGCAAAAGAAGCTGATATCCTTTAATTAAGACAGATCGGGAAAGGGGCTGTATTTGGTCCCTTTCCTGATTATTCGTTATCTCCGCTATACCTCTCACTGAATCCCTTCCTCCAGTATCAGTTCTGTTAATGTCAGATTAAAATTATCCATTTCATCTAATGATAATAAGTCATTACACTCCACTGCAATCAGTCGTATTAAAGAGGTGTGTCGTGTTATTTTATTATTTTCAAGGTGTTGCACTCGGTGCAGCATTAATTCTGCCATTAGGGCCGCAAAATGCGCTGGTATTAAACCAGGGCATTCGTCGGCAGTACCACATTATGATTGCCTCACTCTGTGCTATCAGTGATTTGGTACTGATCTGGGGCGGTATTTTTGGTGGCAGCGCGTTACTGATGCAATCTCCCTGGCTATTAGCCTTGGTGACTTGGGGCGGGGTGTTATTTTTACTCTGGTATGGTCTGGGTGCATTACGTACCGCTTTTAGCCGCAATATTGAGCTGATGGATGTCGAAGCTTTAAAGCGTAGCCGCTGGAAGGTGCTGGCGATGGTACTGGCGGTGACCTGGCTTAATCCACATGTTTATATCGATACCGTGGTGGTATTAGGGAGCCTGGGTGGACAGATGGCTGATGAACCTAAGCGCTGGTTTGCCCTTGGCACGGCAAGTGCTTCGATTATTTGGTTCTATAGCCTGGCGCTGATGGCAGCCTGGTTAGCTCCGCGTTTACGTACCGCTTCAGCGCAGCGGACGATCAATGGTGTTGTCGGCATTGTCATGTGGTTTATTGCGCTACAATTAGCATGGGACGGCGTTAAGCTTTTCAAACAGTTAATCGCATAATTAGCTTTTGTCTGATAGACAAGCTGGCGCAAGAGTTTATGCTGGCAGAGGATAACCAGAGTGAATTCAAGAGTGACACTTTTGACACAGCGTGCGGAGGATATACAGTGAAGTTTAAAATATTAGCATTATCTGCGTTGATCGGACTATCAACGGCTTCGGTTCAGGCGAGTGAATTGCCTGATGGCCCGCATATTGTCACCTCCGGAACTGCCAGCGTGAGTGCAGTACCGGATATGGCAACACTGGCTATTGAAGTCAGTGTCTCTGCAAAGGATGCTGCAGCGGCCAAGAAACAGGTTGATGAGCGTGTTGCTGAATATATGACATTCTTGCAGAAGAGTGGCGTAGAGAAGAAAGACATCAATGCTGCCAATCTGAGTACTCAGCCTGAATATGAATATCTCAAAGACGGTAAAACACAGCTTAAAGGCTATCGTGCCGTGCGTCAGGTTGAAGTCACCCTGCGCCAGCTTGATAAAATGAGCCCATTGCTTGATGGTGCATTGAAAGCAGGGCTGAATGAAATTCGTTCGGTCTCTTTAGGTGTAGCTGAACCTGAAGAGTTTAAAAACAAAGCCCGTACAGCCGCAATCAATGACGCTATCAGTCAGGCTCAACAGCTTGCCGAAGGTTTCCATAGCAAGTTAGGCCCGGTTTACAGCGTTCGCTATCACGTTTCTAACTATCAGCCAGCTCCAGTGATGCGAATGATGAAAGCAGCCGATGAGGCCGCTTCAGTTTCTGCCGCAGATACCTACGACAGAGAATCTATTCAGTTTAACGATCAGGTGGATGTGGTGTTTGAACTCGAACGCCCACAAGCTCCGGCCGCTCAGTAAATCGTTATCAGCAGTTTCCCCCTGAAACCAGGGGGAGGCTGTTATTCCGTATCCTGCCTTAAAACTTTATGAGCGTAGTCCAGCAGCGCATCCGTAACATTGCGCATCATGCGGCTTTCCGGTGCGAAGCGATGCCAGTAGAGCATGCGGCGTTGCAACAGGCCTGGCGTTAAATCAATCAACTCTCCGCTATTTAATTCCCGTTCGATTTGCAGATGCGGGATCATACAGCATGTGGTTCCCTGACGAGCCAGTTGCACAAAGGCTTCCGACGAATTCACAATATGGCAAGGCACGCTGCCTGGCGATAAATCAAAGTTCTGCTGTAAGAATGCCTGGTGCATATCATCGAGATGGTCAAAGGCTACGGCAGGGGCTTTTAACAGCGCCTGGCGAGTAACACCATTCGGGAAGTAGCGTTCAGCGAAGGCTTTTGAGCCGACAAACAGATAATCCAGGGCTCCCAGTCTGTCTACCAGACAGCTTGGTAGTGGCTGCGGCTGAATAGAAACGGCCCCGACCACTTCCCCACGACGTAAACGTTCCTGAGTACGGGTTTCGTCTTCGACCTGGAGGTTCAGGCGGATAGGGGAGTCAACCAGCACTGGTGCCAGAGCGGGTAACAGCCAGGTAGCCAGACTGTCGGCATTGACTGCCAGTGAAAGTAATAATGGTGTAGAGCCCGTTTGCTCATCACCTAACCATTCTTCTTCCAGCAGCTCAACCTGGCGCAGTAATGCCAGTAGCTTCTGGCCTTGTTCGGTCGGGCGCGGTGGAACGGTACGGACCAAAAGCGGCTGACCGAACATATTCTCCAGTTGTTTAATTCGCTGGGATACCGCCGATTGGGTAATACACAGCTTTTGGGCTGCGCGCTCAAATCCGCGTTCACGAATAACGGCATCCAGTGCCTGTAGTGTTCTATAGTCAGGGCGTTTCATGGTTCTTTCACTCTTATCTGTTCTATGACTGCTTTATAGCTGCACTATGACATATACACGTCATACTTCAAGTTGCTTGGGTGTTGCCGGCATTCATACCGTCTACAAGCAACTCGAATTATACGCATGTGATCCTCACCCTATTGCAGTAAACCCAAACACATTTTTTATTCTCATGCTTTATAATAGCCAGCAGTCTTCATATCACAGGCAGAACATTATGACGCAGGATGAACTGAAAAAAGCGGTTGGCTGGGCGGCGTTAGAGTATGTGCAACCCGGAACCATTGTGGGTGTCGGTACCGGAAGTACAGCTGCACACTTTATTGATGCACTCGGCACGATTAAAGACCAAATAGAAGGTGCGGTTTCAAGCTCAGAAGCTTCTACTGCCAAACTCATTAGTTTAGGTATTCCTGTTTTTGATCTTAACCAGGTTGATTCTCTGGGCGTTTATGTCGATGGCGCCGATGAAATCAATGAGCAGCTGCAGATGATCAAAGGCGGTGGTGCTGCCTTAACGCGTGAAAAAATTATCGCCTCTGTGGCAGAAAAATTTGTCTGCATTGCTGATGCCTCCAAATTGGTTGGCATCCTCGGTGAATTCCCTCTGCCGGTTGAAGTGATTCCTATGGCTCGCAGTGCTGTTGCACGTAAACTGGTGAAACTAGGCGGACGTCCTGAATATCGCCAGGGCGTGGTGACTGATAATGGAAACGTGATCCTCGATGTTTACGGATTGAGCATCATGGAGCCGATTAAACTGGAAGATGAGATCAATGCCATACCCGGAGTGGTGACTGTCGGTCTGTTCGCCCGGCGCGGAGCTGATATTGCTCTGATCGGTAGTGAGGGTGGCGTAAAAGTTCTCAAAATATAGTGCTGTGAGGGAGCGTCTTGCGCTCCCTTTATCGATTAATATCCTGCGTTAATATCCCGTCTTTTTTTGTTTTAAAATATCAATAATAGATCTAAGCATTTGATTTTAAATTGATTTAAATTCTTTTCTCACCGTTATAAGATTTTTTGATGTCTTTAGTACATACATAAAAAAAAGAAAAATTTTTTTTAGGGATATTTTGGTGACATGTATCACATTTGTGTTGCAGTACTGTTATTCATCTCTGCTTCTTTCCGTTACTCAGTATATTGTGCTGACAGCTCGTTTTTCTTGTCATTTGTCAGTGGGGCTGCGCAATCGTTTATATTGCCCCGCGCGTAGATTTTGATATTTTGACAGGAGGAAAATATCTGGTAGTACACAACAAATCTGAGAATGATAGGGTCGGGAAATGGCAAAAGTATCACTAGAAAAAGAGAAAATTAAGTTTCTGCTGGTTGAAGGTGTCCATCAGAAAGCTGTCGATAATCTTCGTGCAGCAGGTTATACCAATATTGAGTATCACAAAGGCGCTCTGGACACAGAAGAGCTAAAAGAGGCCATTCGTGATGCACATTTCATTGGTTTACGTTCCCGAACTCATTTAAGCGCAGAAGTTTTAGCCTCCGCTGAGCGACTAGTTGCTGTCGGGTGCTTCTGTATCGGTACTAACCAGGTTGATTTAGTCGCTGCGGCTAACCGTGGTGTACCGGTATTTAACGCGCCATTCTCTAACACCCGTTCTGTAGCGGAACTGGTGATTGGTGAATTACTGCTGCTGTTACGTGGTATTCCTGAAGCGAATGCGAAAGCACACCGTGGTCAGTGGAATAAACTGGCGGTCGGTTCTTATGAAGCGCGCGGTAAAAAACTGGGTATCATCGGTTATGGCCACATTGGTACTCAACTGGGGATCCTGGCTGAATCTCTGGGCATGCATGTTTTCTTCTACGATATTGAAAGCAAACTGCCGCTGGGTAACGCAACCCAAGTACAGCACCTCTCTGACTTACTGAATATGAGTGATGTTGTCAGTCTGCATGTACCTGAAAATATTTCTACCAAAAATATGATGGGTGCTGCGGAGATCGCCTTGATGAAGCCAGGATCACTGCTGATCAACGCTTCCCGCGGCACGGTGGTTGATATTCCTGCGCTGTGTAATGCGTTATCAAGTAAACATCTGGCAGGTGCGGCGATTGACGTGTTCCCGACTGAACCCGCAACCAACAGCGATCCGTTCATCTCTCCACTGTGTGAATTTGATAACGTGATCCTGACCCCGCATATTGGTGGTTCGACTCAGGAAGCACAGGAAAACATCGGTCTGGAAGTGGCAGGTAAACTGGCTAAGTACTCTGACAATGGTTCTACGCTGTCAGCGGTTAACTTCCCGGAAGTTTCTTTGCCGTTGCACGGTGGCACCTCAAGCCGTCTGTTACACATCCATGAAAATCGTCCAGGAGTTATGACGGCTCTGAACCAGGTCTTTACCGATCAAGGGATCAACATTGCCGCTCAGTATCTGCAAACCACCCCACAAATGGGTTACGTGGTTATCGATGTTGATGCTTCAGAAGAACGTGCTGAAAGTGCACTGAAACTGATGAAAGCAATCCCGGGAACCATTCGCGCTCGTCTGCTCTACTAATTAGCGATACCAGCGCCTTTGGTGTGAACCTGAGGCGCTATTACCACTGCCAGAGATGCGATGGCGTCACAACAGCCGGTAGCGGTATATCCCAGGCTTCGGTCGGAAGCTCCGGTACCCACTGGCAATCATGTGCCAGCCCTACAGGGTAAAAATGATGTTGTTGCCAGTTCTGTAACGTCCTGTCGTAGAATCCTCCTCCCATGCCAAGCCTTTGTCCGTCTGAGTCAAAAGCGACCAGGGGTGTCACTAGAACATCCAACTGTGCAATCGGCAGTACCTGTCTGACATCCAACTGAGGTTCCAGAATTTTCAGCCGGTTTCTGATTAATGGTGTCGTTTCGCTGTAGCGCAGAAATAATAAATTTCCGGCACTGAAGGGATGTAATACCGGGAGATAGACGGCTTTATTCGTCTGCCAGAGCGCGTTAATTAAAGGAGCGGTATCCAGTTCTCCATCGAAAGAGAGAAACAGAGCGATATTTTTCGCACCGATAATTTCTGGCAAAGCTAGCATCCGTTGTGCGGCTTTCAGGGCAAAATGGTTTTGCTCATCCGCTGTGAGAGCACGTCGATGCTGGCGTATAGACTGGCGAATGGCTTGACGAAGTTCCGATCGTGAAGAAGAGAGAGTCATAGGCGAAAGCCTGTAAAAGGGGGGATTCTCCGAGATGCCGCTGCAGGCTGTAACCCTTGAACCCATGGTTCAAGGTGAACATATCGTCATAATCTTCAGGCTTCTCGGACGAACCGAGCATGCGCACCGATCATGGATCGACACATTCTGTTGGTATTAAATATCGGCTCAGGGGACGGGCCCGCTTGCAAACATCTCAGAGAAATTCTGTCTGTTACTGAACAGTATAATCGACTTTTACGCGTTATTCAAATGCCGGACCTTGTCGTCCTTGTTCAAGCAATGCGCGTTCAATCGTCTGTTGCAGCATACGAATACGTTCTTCCATATTCGCGGCATAATCACGAGTTTTGGCTTTTTCTTGCGCCAGTTCATAACAAATATTCAGTGCAGCAATGAACACTAACTGCTCTGTATTTGTGACTCGGGTTCTAACTTTTAAATCTTGCAAACGCTGGCTCAGTTCTTCTGCAGCCTGATTCAGCGCATCCTGCTGTTCCGGTGGGCAATTAACACGTAATGAGCGACCGAAAATTTGAATATCGACTGGTTGTGCAGACATGCGACCTTCCTGCTGTTAACTCGCCTGCCTTAGCGTTATAAGAATTTCAATAACCTAAGGCGCGCCACTATAGCTACCCTGATATTAAGATACAAGCCCTTTTCTGGTATCTACAGGGGTCCAAGTGGTAGCATAACACACTCCTCCTGCTAACGACGATGAATGCGCATGTCTATACAAAATGCAATGCCTGGCTACGATGCAGTAGGCCAGCTATTAAATGAACAAGGTGTGGGCCTTACGCCCGCGGAAATGCATGGTTTAATCAGCGGCATGCTTTGCGGCGGAAGTAATGAAAGCAACTGGCAAACCCTGCTCCATGATTTCACGAATGAAGGGCTAGCGTTTAGCAAAAACCTGGCTGATATTTTACGCCAGATGCATGCGGCTATTGCCGATGCCCTGGAAGATGACGGTTTTCTGTTTCAGCTTTATATTCCAGAAGGCGACGAAACAACAGTTTTTGACCGGGCTGACGCGCTGTCCGGCTGGGTGAACCATTTCCTGTTAGGACTAGGCATTACGCAGTCTAAACTGGATAAAGTACCAGGCGAGACCGGCGAAGCGATTGACGATTTACGTAATATCGCCCAACTGGGTTATGACGAAGATGACGACCAGGAAGAGCTGGAAATGTCTCTGGAAGAAATTATCGAGTATGTCCGTGTCGCCGCTTTACTCTGCCATGACACCTTTACGCGTACTCAACCGCTGGCACCAGAAGCGAGTAAACCAACACTTCATTAATCAGAACAATCTCGGGAGGAGTGATGAAACAGCAGTCTGAATTTCACCGTCGCCGTCAGGCATTACTGGCGAAAATGGAATCGGCAAGTGCCGCTATTATCTTTTCGGCGCCTGAAGCAACCCGTAGTGCTGATACTGAATATTCCTATCGTCAGAATAGCGATTTTTGGTATTTAACCGGGTTTAATGAACCAGAAGCCGTTCTGGTGCTGATTAAAAGTGATGTGACCCATAGTCACAGCGTGCTGTTTAATCGCGTCCGCGATAAGACCAAAGAGATCTGGTTTGGCCGTCGCCTGGGACAAGAAAATGCCCCGCAAAAACTGGGTATTGACCGGGCGCTGGCATTTAATGAAATTGATGAGCAGCTGTATCAGTTACTCAATGGGCTGACGGTGGTCTATCACGCTCAGGGCGAATATGACTATGCCGACCGCATTGTGTTTACTGCGCTGGATAAGCTACGTCGTGGCAGCCGTCAGAATCTGAGTGCTCCTGCTACCATGACTGACTGGCGCCCGGTGCTTCACGATATGCGCCTGTTCAAATCAGAAGCTGAGTGTGCAATCTTACGCCGTGCTGGCGAAATCAGCGCTCTGGCACATACCCGAGCGATGGAAAAATGTCGTCCGGGAATGTTTGAATATCAGCTTGAAGGTGAAATTCATCACGAATTTACTCGCCATGGAGCTCGCTTCCCGTCTTATAATACCATTGTTGGTAGTGGGGATAACGGCTGCATTCTGCATTACACTGAAAACGAAAGTAAGATGCAGGACGGTGATTTAGTTCTGATTGATGCCGGCTGTGAATACCTGGGATATGCGGGCGATATCACCCGTACTTTCCCGGTTAATGGGAAATTTAGCGCTCCTCAGCGGGCTATTTACGATATCGTTCTGGAATCTCTTGATACTGCACTTGTGTTGTATCGGCCGGGCACCACTATTCAGGAAGTCACTGTGCAAGTGGTGCGTATCATGGTGACGGGGCTGGTGAAACTCGGTCTGCTGAAAGGCGATGTGGATACGCTGATTAGCGAGAATGCGTATCAGGAATTCTTCATGCACAGTCTCAGCCACTGGCTTGGCCTGGATGTTCATGATGTCGGTGTCTATGGTGCAGATCGTTCACGTGTTCTGGAGCCTGGAATGGTCATTACCATTGAGCCTGGACTCTATATCGCCCCTGATGCCGACGTTCCGCCAGAATACCGTGGTATTGGTATCCGTATTGAAGACGATATTCTGATAACTGAAAACGGTAATGAAAATTTAACCGCTAGTGTCGTGAAATCTGCTGATGATATTGAAGCGTTGATGGCTGCGGCTCGGCAGTAACGAGTATGATATGAGCATCATTATTGTGGGTGGAGGAATGGCGGGGGCAACGCTTGCGCTGGCTATTTCTCAGTTAACACAGGGCAAATTACCGGTTCATTTGATTGAAGCGGTGAGCCCTGACAGTGCTTCTCATCCGGGCTTTGATGCCAGAGCTATCGCTCTGGCACAGGGAACCTGTCAGCAGCTGACGAATATTGGTGTCTGGCCTGCAATTTCTGACTGTGCCACGGCGATTCGTACCGTGCATGTCAGCGATCGCGGGCACGCAAGTTTTGTCACCCTGAAGGCTGAGGATTATCATATTCCGGCGCTCGGGCAAGTGGTTGAGCTGCATGATATCGGCAGGCGGCTGTTCAATCTGCTGCAAAAGGCACCAGGCGTCACCGTACACTGCCCACAACGCGTCACGACTTTCCAGCGAGAGCAGGACTCCGTTCATGTCACTCTCAGTGACGGAACTGCCCTGAAAGGCAGCTTGCTGGTTGCCGCAGATGGTTCTCGCTCGACTCTCGCGGCACAATGTGGTGTGGTCTGGAAATCCGATAACTATCAGCAAATTGCGGTTATCGCCAATGTCACCACCTCACAACCCCATGACGGGCGTGCCTTCGAGCGTTTTACCGAACACGGGCCACTGGCGATGCTGCCCATGTCTGATGGTCGCTGTTCCCTGGTCTGGTGCCATGCGCGGGAAGCAGGTGAGCAGGTTGCAGCCTGGAGCGATGATGAGTTCCGCCAGCAGCTACAGCGGGCATTTGGCTGGCGTCTTGGACGTATTACCCAGGTAGGGGCTCGTCACCACTATCCGCTGGCGTTAACGACGGCGGCTCAGTCTGTTTCCCATCGCCTGGTGCTGGTTGGTAATGCGGCGCAAACGTTGCATCCGATAGCCGGGCAAGGTTTTAACCTGGCTCTGCGTGATGTGATGTCGCTGGCTGAGAATCTTTCTCAGGCCTGGCAGTCGCAACAAGATCCCGGCAGTTTCCCCGTGCTGGCGGCTTATCAGCAGCAACGCACGACAGACAAAACCATGACAATTGGTATGACAGACAGTCTGGTTCATCTGTTTGCTAACCGCTGGGCACCTTTAGTGGTGGGGCGTAATCTTGGTCTTATGGCCATGGAACATTTTACTCCGGCACGTGATGTGCTGGCTCAGCGCACGCTAGGTTGGGTTGCGCGTTAAAGGAGAGTCAATTTGCAAAGCGTTGATGTGGCGATTGTTGGTGGCGGAATGGTGGGGCTGGCTGTGGCTTGTGGCCTTCAGGGCAGCGGGCTGCGTGTCGCGGTACTGGAAAACCATGTTCCTGAGCCACTGAGTCCTGACGCAGCTCCTGAGCTGCGTGTATCAGCCATCAATGCGGCCAGCGAGAAGTTCCTGACCCACCTTGGCGTCTGGCCGAATATTACAAAGCGAGCCAGCCGCTACCACGGCATGGAAGTCTGGGATAAAGACAGCTTCGGGCGAATTGATTTCGACGATAAAAGTTTTGGCTTTAGTCATCTTGGTCATATTGTTGAAAATGCGGTGGTTCATTCTGCGCTCTGGCAGAGAGCTGAACAATGCTCCGATATCACACTGCTTGCTCCGGCTGAAATTCAGCAAATCGCCTGGGGTGAAAATGAGGCTTTTCTGACCCTGAAAGACGGGGCTATGTTAACCGCACGCCTGGTGGTTGGCGCGGATGGCGCGAACTCATGGGTGCGGAATAAAGCCGATATTCCACTGACATTCTGGGACTATAATCACCACGCCTTGGTTGCCACGATACGTACCGCTGAGCCGCATCAGGCTGTCGCCCGTCAGGTATTTCATGGTAATGGGATCCTCGCTTTCTTACCGCTGAGCGACCCGTATCTTTGTTCCATTGTCTGGTCCCTGTCACCCACAGAGGCCGAGGCGATGAAAATAGCAACGGCTGAAGAGTTTAACCGGGCGCTTTCCTCGACTTTTGATTTGCAGCTAGGGTTATGCCAGCTCGACAGCGAACGACAAGTTTTTCCGTTGACCGGTCGCTATGCCCGTAGTTTTGCCAGCCATCGTCTGGCGCTGGTGGGTGATGCGGCGCACACCATTCATCCTCTGGCAGGTCAGGGGGTGAATCTTGGCTTTATGGATGCCGCTGAACTGGTCTCTGAAATTCGCCGCTTGCATCGGGAAGGGAAAGACTTTGGTCAGCATCTCTATTTACGCCGCTATGAACGTAGCCGTAAACACAGTGCGGCGCTGATGCTTGCCAGTATGCAGGGCTTCCGTGAACTGTTTGCGGGTAATAACCCGGCGAAGAAACTGCTGCGTGATGTCGGCCTGAAACTGGCCAATACCTTGCCGGGTGTGAAGCCCAAATTGGTCAGGCAGGCAATGGGGCTGGACGACTTACCTTCCTGGTTACGCTGATCCCTCACAGCCATAGGCTGTACCTGATTTCTCTTCCGCGATAGCGGAAGAGAAGCATTCCTCTTGTTTGAAAAATTCTAATCCCAGGCTAAATTTCGCATTATTTTTTCTAATTCCACTTATCGTGAATTATGCTTAATTCCCTATAAAAAACCTCATAACTGTTATCTGCTCCGCATTAATTAATCAAAGTCATACTATTTATGCGGTGTTTGTCTCATTTTTATCCCGGCAGGCCGCAGGCATCGTTTTTTCCGATATATCGATAAGCTAATCCAGCAAGGATTTTGGTTTATAGTTTAGTGAGTGATTCGGTGATAACTTCAGCAAAGAATCTTGTTCGTCGCTCTGACTGATTCAGGTCGGGCTACGAGTCGCATCGATGGGTTAAAAGAGGAAAACATGACTCAACAAACCCCCTTATTTGAACAGCACCAACAGTGCGGTGCTCGTATGGTCGACTTTCACGGCTGGATGATGCCATTACACTATGGCTCGCAGATTGATGAGCATCACGCGGTACGAACTGACGCCGGCATGTTTGATGTCTCTCATATGACTATCGTTGATCTCCACGGCAGTCGTACTCAGGAGTTCTTACGTTATCTGGTCGCCAATGATGTGGCGAAGCTGACGCTACCGGGCAAGGCTCTCTATACCGCGATGCTTAATGCCTCTGGTGGCGTGATTGACGATCTGATTATCTACTTCCTGGATACGGACTATTATCGTCTGGTGGTTAACTCTGCAACGCGTCATAAAGATCTGGACTGGATAACTCAGCAGGCAGAGCCTTTTGCGGTATCGGTTAACGTACGGGATGACCTCTCTCTGATTGCGGTCCAGGGGCCTCATGCCAAAGCGAAGGTCGCGACATTGCTGAACGATGAACAGCGTCAGGCTATTGCCGGTATGAAACCCTTTTTTGGTGTTCAGGCAGGTGAGCTGTTTATTGCCACCACCGGCTATACCGGCGAAGACGGCTATGAAATTGCCCTTCCCAATGAACAGGCGGTCGATTTCTGGCAGCAACTGCTGGCGGCGGGAGTAAAACCTTGTGGATTAGGGGCGCGTGATACCCTGCGCCTTGAAGCCGGGCTGAATTTATACAGCCAGGAGATGGATGAAGAAACATCCCCTCTGGCTGCGAATATGGGCTGGACCATCGCCTGGGAACCCGAAAGCCGTGATTTTATTGGTCGTGAAGCATTAGAGGCTAAACGGGCTGCGGGTGGTGAAAAACTCGTGGGCCTGGTACTGGAAGATAAAGGCGTCTTACGTGCAGGCCAGCCGGTGCGCTTCACCGATGCCGCTGGCAACATTCACGAAGGTAAGATTACCAGCGGAACTTTTTCACCCACGCTTGGCTACAGTATTGCTCTGGCGCGTGTCCCGGAAGATATTGGCGACAGCGCAATTGTTGAAATACGTAAGCGTGAGATGACCGTCAGAGTCACCAGGCCGGTGTTTGTCCGTGCGGGCAAAGCGCTATTTAATTAATTGGAATAAGTTGTCGGGAGAAAACAATGAGCAATGTGCCGAACGAATTAAAATATACCAAAGAGCATGAATGGCTACGTGAGGAAGCTGATGGCACCTTCACTGTCGGTATTACTGAACATGCTCAGGAATTACTTGGCGATATGGTCTTTATTGACTTGCCCGAAGTGGGAAGCCAGGTGAGTCAGGGGGACGACTGTTCAGTGGCCGAGTCGGTAAAAGCGGCCTCTGATATCTATGCCCCGATTAGCGGTGAAATCGTTGAAGTTAACGCAGAACTGGGAGACTCCCCGGAACAGGTTAACAGCGAACCCTATGGCAGTGGCTGGATTTTTAGAATTAAAGCCAGCGATGCGAGTGAACTGGAAGCATTACTGGATGCCGCAGCCTACGAGGCGTTGCTGGAAGACGAGTAACTGTGAGCCTGGCGATAACGCAAGATTGAACCGTCCGGACGTTATCGCCTGGCAAAGAACTGTCCGATTCAGGAAGTGCTCTCATGACCGAGTCCTTACATCAGCTTGAAAATAAAGAAGCCTTTATTGACCGCCATATCGGCCCCGATCAACAGCAACAGCAGGAAATGCTGGCGGTTGTTGGTGCATCCTCCCTTGACGCTTTAATCTCATCTCTCGTCCCTGAGGATATCCAGCTAGCCAGCCCACCAGAGGTGGGTGAGGCAGCAACTGAATTTGCCGCGCTGGCTGAGCTAAAAGTGATAGCCGGGCGTAATAAACGTTTTAAAAGCTATATTGGCATGGGCTATACCCCGGTTCATACGCCGCCGGTTATTCTGCGCAATATGCTGGAAAACCCCGGCTGGTATACCGCTTATACCCCTTATCAGCCTGAAGTCTCCCAGGGGCGGCTCGAAGCCTTGCTAAACTTCCAGCAACTGACCCTCGATTTAACCGGGATGGACATCGCCTCTGCCTCGTTGCTGGACGAAGCGACCGCCGCCGCAGAAGCGATGGCGATGGCCAAACGCATCAGTAAACTGAAAGGTGCGAATCGTTTTTTTGTTGCCGCTGATGTTCACCCGCAAACGCTTGATGTTGTGCGTACTCGCGCGGACACTTTTGGCTTTGATATCATCGTTGATGATGCCGAAAAGGTGCTGGATCACCAGGATATCTTCGGCGTTCTGTTACAGCAAGTCGGCACGACCGGCGCGCTGCATGATTATCAGGCGCTAATTGAGCAACTGGCACAGCGCAACGTGATAGTTGCGATGGCAGCAGACTTCATGACGCTGGTGATGCTTGATTCGCCGGGGAAACAAGGGGCAGATATTGTCTTTGGTTCTGCCCAGCGTTTTGGTGTCCCGATGGGATACGGTGGTCCTCATGCTGCCTTCTTTGCGTCCCGCGATCAGTTTAAACGATCCATGCCAGGGCGTATTATTGGTGTCTCACGTGATGCCTCCGGTCGTACCGCACTACGCATGGCGATGCAAACCCGCGAGCAGCATATTCGCCGCGAGAAAGCGAATTCCAATATTTGTACTTCCCAGGTATTACTGGCCAATATTGCCAGTCTGTATGCGGTTTATCATGGGCCTGTCGGCCTGAAACGTATCGCCACCCGCATCCATCGCCTGACGGATATTCTGGCGGCGGGCTTACAGCATAAAGGCCAGTCGCTACGTCACGCTCACTGGTTTGATACTCTCTGTCTTGAGGTGGTGGATAAGGCGGCGGTGCTGGCTCGTGCCGAAGAGCACGAAATTAACCTGCGCAGCGATATTCTCAATGCGGTAGGGATTACGCTTGATGAAACCACCACCCGGGAAGATATCCTGACCCTGTTTGATGTCCTGTTAGGGGAAGATCATCAACTGGATATCGATGCACTGGATCAGCAGGTGAGCGCCGCAGAGCACTCTATTCCGCCAGCAATACTCCGTCGTGATGCTATCCTGACTCATCCGGTGTTTAATCGCTACCACAGCGAAACGGAAATGATGCGCTATATGCACAGCCTTGAGCGCAAAGATCTAGCGCTGAATCAGGCGATGATACCGCTGGGATCGTGCACCATGAAGCTCAATGCCGCTGCTGAAATGATCCCTATCACTTGGCCTGAATTTGCTGAGCTGCATCCCTTCTGCCCGGCTAATCAGGCAGAAGGTTACCATCAGATGATCTCTCAGCTTTCTGACTGGCTGGTCAAACTGACAGGGTACGATGCTTTGTGTATGCAGCCTAACTCAGGTGCACAAGGGGAATATGCCGGTCTGCTGGCGATTCGCCGCTATCATGAAAGTCGCAATGAAGCGGGTCGCCATATTTGTCTGATCCCGAGTTCTGCTCATGGCACTAATCCTGCATCGGCCCAGATGGCGGGCATGGAAGTGATTGTTGTTGCCTGTGACTCATGCGGAAATATTGACCTGCATGATTTACGTCTGAAAGCCGAGCAGGCGGGTGAAGCCCTGTCCTGCATTATGGTGACTTACCCTTCAACGCATGGTGTCTATGAAGAGACTATCCGGGAAGTGTGCCAGATAGTACACCAGTTCGGGGGCCAGGTTTATCTGGACGGTGCCAATATGAATGCCCAAGTGGGTATAACCTCTCCGGGTTATATTGGCGCGGATGTTTCTCACCTTAATCTGCATAAAACCTTCTGTATTCCTCATGGCGGCGGTGGTCCGGGCATGGGGCCTATTGGCGTGAAAGCGCACCTGGCACCTTTTGTACCCGGTCATAGCGTGGTGCAAATTGAAGGTATGCTTACCCATCAGGGGGCGGTTTCTGCCGCTCCGTTTGGCAGCGCATCGATTCTGCCTATTAGCTGGATGTATATCCGGATGATGGGGGCTGAAGGCCTGAAAAAGGCAAGCCAGGTCGCAATACTGAATGCTAACTATATTGCCACCCGCCTGAAATCGGCCTTCCCGGTGCTGTATACCGGGGCTGATGACCGGGTAGCGCATGAGTGTATTCTCGACATTCGTCCACTCAAAGAAACCAGCGGCATCAGCGAGATGGATATTGCTAAACGCCTGATTGATTTTGGTTTCCACGCCCCAACGATGTCATTCCCGGTTGCGGGTACCCTAATGGTTGAGCCAACTGAGTCGGAAAGCAAAGTCGAATTAGACAGGTTTATTGATGCGATGCTCGCTATCCGTGGTGAGGCAGAGCGGGTGATAAGCGGTGAGTGGCCGCTGGCTGATAATCCCCTGGTCAATGCCCCACACACTCAGGATGAAATAGTGGCTGACTGGGTACATCCTTATAGTCGCGAACTTGCAGTATTCCCGGCAGGCTATGCCAATAAATACTGGCCGACTGTGAAGCGGCTGGATGATGTTTATGGCGACCGTAACCTGTTCTGTTCCTGCGTACCGATAAGCGACTACCAGTAAAAC
The DNA here is from genome assembly GCF_024807845.1 of Klebsiella sp. BIGb0407. Taxonomy (GTDB): domain Bacteria; phylum Pseudomonadota; class Gammaproteobacteria; order Enterobacterales; family Enterobacteriaceae; genus JGM124. The sequence goes on along the minus strand of NZ_JANUEQ010000002.1, from coordinate 267,019 downwards.
GGCTTAAGGTTAAAAAGGGCACCTCGGTGTCCTTTTTTACGTTCAGGGAAATCATCTCAGATTGCGCTATTTAATCATACCCACCAATACCCACAATCCGCTTGCCATGGTGGTTATTGGTGGGTACTATTGGTGTGCATTAATAAAACAGGAGGTTTTATTGAGCAGTGCAGAACTCATGAAGTATTTGAAGAAAAACGGTTGGGTTCTGGAACGTATTAGAGGGAGTCACCACATTTTTGTGAAAGAAGGTGTTGACCATCATATTACGCTTCCCCATCCGAGGAAGGACTTAGCTAAAGGGACGCTACAGGAGATCCTAAAAAGTATGTAATCTGAGGGCGCGTCTGTGGCGCGGCCTTTTTAAGTGACGGGTTAGAATAATGATAATAAAGGTGACGATATGAAATTTCCGGTTTATCTCCATAGGGCAGAAAGCGGTAGTTTCTCTGGTTTTGTGCCTGATATTGAAGGCTGTTTTTTTGCTGGCGATAATATTGATGACGCTATCGCTGATGCGTTTTACGCCATTGATGCCCATTTGGAATTTCAGGCAGAGAAAGGAAAAATATTACCCGTAGCCATGCCAGTAGAGGCTCATTTCGATAATGAAAACTGCCAGGGCGGCTATTGGGCATTTGTTGACGTTGACTTGTCTAAGTACGATGGCAGGGCCGTAAAACTGAATATTACGTTGCCGCAGAATCTGCTAAACAAGATAGATAGCTACGTCGAGTTACATCAGCATTTTGGTTCACGCAGCGGGTTTATTGCAGAAATAGCGCGTCGTGAGCTGAAAAAAAATGCCTGATATCTATGAGTTACAAAACTATCTGGCACTAGATTGAGCGTTACGGGTTTACGCTGACAGGTAAACATTCAGGTTGCCAGGACAACCTGGTTACGCCCCTGTTGTTTACCTGCATATAACGCATTATCAGTACGATTGAAGGCATTTTCAAAGTTTTCTCCCGGGCGAATTTCGCTAACGGACAAGGTTGCCGTAACGGTCAGTGGTTCATTGCCTGTTTGCCCGACCCAATCTCTGATATGTACCAGGATCCTGTCAGCGACATATTGCGCATCATGTACGGATGTATGGGGCATCAGTACCAGAAACTCTTCTCCACCCCAACGCGAAGCTACATCGGTGATCCGTACATTACTGTTTATAGCGATAGCCACGCGTTTAAGGATCACGTCGCCAAATTTATGACCCAGTCTGTCATTAATTCGTTTGAAGTGATCGATATCCAGCAAAATGATTGCTGATGAACCCGATTCAGGCAATTGCTTCACTTCTTGCATGACCCGACGGCGGGTATAGAGATTAGTCAGGCTGTCGTGATGGGCGGTGTGAAACAGTTGTGACTGGAGTGAGTGCGTGAAACCGACGGATAATGCGGTGCAATGTAAAAGTATACCCAGCGCAGCCAGCACATTAATAATGCCCAGCACCTCAATTAATTGTGGTTCAACGCCTGTACCTGTTCCCATTTCTCCCCGTAACGCGAACCCACCGACTGACACGATAATGATGGCAAAATTGAGAATAAATCGAGGAACTGCGGCCTTTTGAAAGCTAAATGCGATAATAGGTATTAAGCAATAAAGATAAAAATAGAAATTACTATTCCAACCCAGCGTCCAGGTGGTTAACAAGGCATGAAGAATAATTTCAATACTAATCAGTATGCCAGCGATGTTGTAGCGACCTATGCGAATAGCTTTCAGACAGAAAGCATAAACCATCACACTGAATATATTACTGACAATCAGCGAGGGTATTTGCAGCACTAAAAACAGGAGGAAAAAGACGATATGAATACATAAACTGAGCCAGACAATGGGGATGATATGCTGCCAAAACTGCCCGATAGTTTCGCGAAGCAAGTGTGCGTTATCACTTTCCGATAGAACATTCATCGATCAATCTCTGCCTGGTGTGAAGTCGGACTTTCCATTATATAAATGCCGCTTGTTTTCTGTCTTATAGACTAAATATATGACTGAATGTCGATCTTATAATCTGAAGATACAATTAAATCGGCATTTTGGGGAGCCATACCATTAAGACAGATCGATACGATCCCCCCGAGTAGTAGGATGTGATATCACCATAAACTCAACATCGCTATCAGATCTATTACTCGCCTGGTGCGGTTCACCGGGTGGGATCTCAAGACCGGTTTGTGCGGACAGGGTGTGAATTACCCCGTTGAGTTCCATAGTCAGTGTCCCTGTCAGCACAAAGAAAAATTGCCGGGACTGATGGTGGTAGTGTCTTTTTTCTGCCGTTCCTGAGGGCATTCTTTCATGAATAATGCTCATGTCCTGACGCTTAACCAGATACCAGCCATCGCAGTTATCTCCCCAGTTATAATGCTCGGCGTTGTCTTTTGATACCATCATTTCCCCCTGTTTTTTCAGTTATTTTCTCTTGTTATAACGCAAGAAAGCGATGCTTTACAAGGCGACACTTATCGTGAATATACTGATAAACACACCCGTACTTTTTCTATGTTCAAAGGAGAGATAATGAGTATTGCTTTAATTACAGGAGGCAGCCGGGGAATAGGCAAGGCAACCTCCGTGTTGCTTGCACAGCTTGGTTATAAAGTGGTGATTAATTATCGCCAGGATAAATCAGCAGCAGAGCAAACTGCCTCTCAGATAACGCAGGCTGGCGGAACCGCGTTAATTATTCAGGCTGATATTGCCGATGAACAACAGGTAGTGGCGATGTTTGCTGAAATTGACCGGCATTTTGGCCCAATCACCGCGCTGGTGAATAACGCCGGGATTTTGTTTCAACAGTCCTCGATTGAAAATCTCACGGCTGAACGTATCAATAAAGTCTTTGCTACCAACGTCACGGGCTATTTTCTCTGCTGTCGGGAAGCGGTAAAACGTATGGCTTATCGCCATGGCGGAAAGGGCGGGGCGATTGTGAATATCTCGTCGGCCGCTGCGCGTTTAGGCTCTCCGGGTGAATATGTCGATTACGCCGCGTCAAAAGGAGCCATTGACACTCTTACTACCGGATTATCTGTGGAAGTTGCAGCCCAGGGTATTCGGGTAAATGCGGTTCGACCTGGCTTTATTTATACCGAGATGCATGCCTCTGGGGGCGAAGCCGGGCGGGTTGATCGCGTGAAAACACTGCTCCCAATGCGGCGTGGCGGTGAGCCCGAAGAGGTGGCTGAAGCCATCGCCTGGCTGTTAAGTGATAAGGCTTCCTATATTACCGGAACCTTTATCGAGGCTGCCGGGGGTAAGTAGTCATCTTCGGCTCAGGTAAAGTTAAACTAAATGTGAAAACTTTCCTGCGACAAGTTGTGTAGACTTTATTGATTACAGCCAGAGGTGCAGGCATGAGCGAATCAAAAAGAATATTAATCGTTGAGGACGACGAAAATATTGCTGAGTTATTACAGCTCCATTTGCGTGAGGAAGGCTTCGAAATCACGCATTGTGCTGACGGCAACCAGGGGCTTGAGTATGTGAAGCAAGGAGGCTTTGATGCCCTGATCCTCGACTTGATGCTACCCGGAGTCGATGGCCTGGAAATCTGCCGTTTTGCCAGAACGCTGACGCGCTATACGCCGATTATTATTATTAGTGCCCGTTCCAGCGAAACACATCGTGTACTGGGGCTGGAGCTGGGAGCGGATGATTACCTTGCCAAACCATTTTCGATGCTGGAGCTGGTGGCAAGAGTGAAAGCGCTTTTTCGTCGCCAGACGGCGATGAGTCAGGACTTACGTCTAGAAGCAGGCATGCTTAACTTCGGGCGCTTGTCGATAGATCCGCTGGCGAGAACGGTACAACTTGCACGAGAGGTAATCGATCTGACTCCGCGTGAATTTGACTTGCTCTATTTTTTTGCCAGACATCCTGAAGCGGTTTTTTCCCGGCTGGAATTACTCAATAAAGTCTGGGGATACCAGCATGAAGGCTATGAACATACCGTCAATACCCATATTAATCGTCTGCGGATAAAGATTGAACATAACCCTGCGGAGCCGGATTTTATTCGAACCGTATGGGGTAAAGGTTATAAATTTTCCCCTGAGCCTCGTGAGTAATCTATGCGCTATCTGACTCTTTCCCGTCGTCTGACACTGACTTTTGCCACGCTACTGTTAACTGCCTGCGTGTTACTCGGCTGGTTACAGGTGAAAACCAGCACTCAGTATAGCCAGTCAGTGATTCAGCAGTTATCAAGTGGTCTGGCACAGCATATCAATCAGACCTACCCGCTGCTGGAGCAGGATGGGCTGAATAAAGAATCAGTGCGTGAGCTGTTCGATAATCTGATGGCGGTGAATCCCAGCGTGGAAGTGTACTTGCTGGATAAGCAAGGGCGAATTATCGGCGACGGTGCGCCAGAGGGGCATATAAAGCGCCAGCAGATAAGCCTTGATCCGATTTATCAGGCCCTTGATGGCGGAAAATTACCGCTGTATGGAGACGATCCTCGTAGCCTGAGCGGTGAAAAGGTTTTTAGCGTTGCGCCGATGCTACGAGACGGAAAAATTGAAGGGTACTTATACGTTATTCTCCTCGGTGAGGCCTATAACCATTTAGCCAGTGACGCACAGTTCAATGCTATTCTAAAAATCAGCTTGCTGTTGATAGCCGTCATTTGCCTGTCTGGTCTGGTGATGGGCTGGCTGGCATTCCGCTGGGTTACTCGTCCCCTGAGACAGCTTTCTCAACAGGTGAAAGCGCTGGAAACAGGAGGAATGGACGAAATGCAGGCTCTGGCTGCTCTGCCGCTGGGGCCGGAGAATGATGCCGATGAACTCATCCAGCTACGCCAGGGGGTTATTCTGATGGCGAGACGTATTTCTGAACAGTGGCATAGTCTGACTGAGCAGGATCAGTTGCGGCGTGAGTTTGTGGCCAATATTTCTCATGATTTACGTACCCCGTTAACTTCGCTCCATGGTTATCTGGAGAGTTTATCCGTGATGTCTGCTTCACTGAGTGACGCCGAGAAAAAACGTTATCTGGAAATCGCCCTGGCACAGAGTCAAAAAGTCGGTGCGCTAGCACAATCACTGTTTGAGCTGGCACGACTGGAGTACGGTGTCGTAAAGCCGCAAAAAGAGCCCTTTTCAGTCAGCGAGCTACTTCAGGATGTGTACCAGAAATTTGAACTCACAGCATCGACTCATCAGCTCCAGTTACGGGCTGATATTCAACCCGGACTGCCCTTTGTCTCAGCCGATGTCAGTATGATTGAACGCGTACTGACTAATTTGCTGGGCAATGCGATTCGCCATACGCCGGACCACGGCATTATTTCTGTTCGTCTGTGGCGAGAGTCTGAAACGCTGATGGTGGAAGTAAGTGATAGCGGACCAGGAATACCTCAAACATTACGAGAGGGACTGTTTATCCGACCTTCAATCCTTAATGCATCCCGACGCAATGAAGGGGGGCTGGGGCTGATGATTGTTCGCCAGATGCTACAACTGCACGGCAGTGAGATTAAGCTGGTGGATATTCCGGGGCGTGGTGCCAGCTTTCGCTTTGGTTTGTTGATATAAAAATGTGATTTTCATCTCATAAATGATTTATTGCTAAACTGTACTCATCAAATCAACTTGTGATTTGATTTGATGAGTGATATAGCTGACGGGTACAAGACTAAATATATTTCATACATCTGTTATACGATAAATACATTCTGATAGTTTTATTAAATTGTATTTTTATATATCCCTGAGAGTCAGAGATAATTCTGTGTTTTATTACTATTTTTTATTGCTGAGTGAGTATTTCTTGAATGCTCTATTTAATTAGAGTGCATTGCCTCAGTCAAAAATAAATAACATATAACTTCATTGTGTATTTAAAATAACGGTCTTAGTTACTCTTGACTATTTAGAGGTGATTACTATGCATGTTATAAATGAATCGAATATATCAGGTGAAGTTAATTTTAATGACACCCGGACAGGAGGTCTTCTTTACTTCAATAAAAATAACTTTGCGAGTGATACCAAGGGGGCCCTCAAAGGGGCAGTTTATTATGTTCAAAATAGTATTATTCCATCGCATAAACATATTTCTGATGATATTCAACCTAGAATTATAGAGAATAGAGATTTAATGATTTTATTTAGTCCTGATATAGATGGTTTGGATATTATTTATCTTAATGTCAGAGATGAAAATGATCGAATAGTACTTACTAGAACACTGGTTAATGACGAATCCAGAATTCCTTTATGCCAGCAACTGAGTTTAATCGGTAATCCGGATTTTTTAAATCCAGGAAATTTTGATATTACAATTGATCAAAATGATATGATTCAAAAAATATCAAATGATATTGATTATTTTGAGCAGGTTATATCAGATAACCCCAGAATAAAAATTAGAACCTCAGATGGTAACTACGCAAGAACATTTACTCTAAGAAAGAATCGAAATCTATCCGGAAGGGTGATGTTGTTTGTTTGTGACTCAGGCTATACTTTTGAAGTTATTCGTCCGGGGATTGGGACGATAACAATGTCCAGAGGGGATAGCTATTTTTTTGTAAACCATAATGGAGACTGGTTTACTGAAAAAGAGATGCAGTATTCTTCTATCAGATATATGAAAAACTGCTGGCATACTTTAGTTCTTGCAGCAGCAGTAAAACCAGGTATTAAGTTTGAATTCTTCACACATGATAAAAAAGGAATCATTGATGATGTTGATGTAGGCTCACCTAACAAATTACTATTGCACACTATATCTATTGGCATGCTGGTACCCTACCTTAAAAATTTTGAGTTTCAATCTAATCCTGAATACCATCGGCAATATTTTCAACAAATCCCGATTAGCCAATTGATTGTATCAACCTATGACCCTATCTACCTTGAAGAAATTATGTTACCTGATGGTGAATTTATTATCGATTCTGCCCGTGATGAGGGGGGTGGGCATGTAGGAAGTCTGCGAGAGTTTATTGCCAAGGATTTAATTAGCCAGGGTATCAATTATGCTAACTATGGTTATACCTCTTCAAAATTGCAGGATGCCAATAGAACAATGGCTGTAGGACAAATATGCGTTCATATCTCTGTTGGTAAATATATTAATGGTGTCCAGACTCATGGGCAATCAGGTGGCGCAGGGCTGGCGACGCTGGGGAATACCATTGGTAATGAATTTAGTCATGAACTTGGTCATAATTATGGGTTAGGCCACTATCCTGGCGGTTTTTATGGATCTGTTGCTCAAATTCCCAGTGTCAGAAACTCAACATGGGGTTGGGATAAAGATAATCATTTCTTTATTCCTAATTTCGAACCGATTATCACCAATAAACCTACTTATCTGGGAGAAACAACGGGTGAAACACAGTTTGCTGCTCCTTTTGAAGGTCACTCATTAGGTAAAGATGCCATGGCTGGCGGCGGGCCTCTCTATCCTGAAGTGAATGCATTTACACTACATACACCTTATGTTTTGTCCGACATACAAAAATTCTTCGAATCAAAAGCTATGTTTAACCCGGCATCTCCTACTGGCTTTAGTATCTGGAATATGCAAACGAAAAAAATTGAACCCTATAGGCTAGTCAATACGGAGATTGTTTTTACACAGCTAACTGTACGCAATGGCGTGAATATAACAGCCGATGAACTTAATGGATATCTAAAAAATAAAACTAATGTTCTTATTATAACAGGGGACGGGGCTCATGCCAGATACGTTTATTTACCTGATGCTGATCAGAGTAATAATGGTACGATCGTCAAGTTTGAAATTAATTCATCATTTTATGTTAATGTTGAGGTTAATGGTGAAATAGATGAGCTACATAAAGGAACAATACGGAGTTATATTTCTAATGGAAGTGTCTGGGAAGTCACTGATTATGAAATCACCAGCATGGCACCTTATAAACAAGGCGTTAAAGTTATCACGGTAGTTGGATATTATGATCCGGAAGAAAAATTGACGAGTTATATTTATCCGGCATTAAATGGTTCATATGGTAATGTTTATCATTATCCAGAGCGTTCTCAATGCTATCTGGAGGTAAAGTGCTCTTCAGGTCAGAATTTTTACTATCCTCTTGCTACTTCCAGGTTTATATCAGATAGAATGAATAAGTTTCATGTTAATATTGAGCGGGATTTAATTCCTGATGAGGCCAGGCTTTATATTAATGACAGGGTTATATTTAAGAGAGTAATAACATTGGGCAGTGATAATTTATCATATACTGTTAACGGCGCACCTTTATAATGAAATGATTAAAGGTTGAAATATCAAGAGAGAGAAGGTTAAGACTCTCTCTCGATTATTTATTTACTTACCCGGGCCTAAAACATGAGTTTTATTACCGTAAGTATTAAAGCGTTTCGCCGTTACTGCTAATTACTTCTTTATACCAGTTAAAACTTTTCTTACGTGAGCGGGACATGTCGCCGGTGCCGTCATCATGCTTGTTCACATAAATAAAGCCGTAGCGTTTACTATATTCGCCGGTAGTGAAAGAGACGCAGTCGATACAGCCCCAAGGCGTATAGCCCATCAGTTCAACGCCATCATAAGTGACGGCCAGTTTCATCTGTTCAATGTGGGAGCGCAGGTAAGCGATACGGTAATCATCGTTGATAGAACCGTCAGCTTCGACTTTATCATAAGCACCGAAACCATTTTCAACGATAAACAGCGGTTTTTGATAACGCTCATACAGTTCGCACAGGCCATAACGCAGACCGATTGGATCTATCTGCCATCCCCAGTCAGACGCTTTTACATGAGGGTTCGGCACACTTCCCTGGAAACCACTCAGCGCATCACCGACACCACCTTCCGCTTGTACGGCGTTGGTCATATAGTAGCTCAGGCCTAAATAGTCGCAGATACCTTCACGCAGGATTTGCTCATCACCCGCTTCCATTTTGATGTTGAATTCACGGCGTTCCCATTCATTCAACACATAAGCCGGGTAATAACCACGCATCTGAACGTCGGTGAAAACATAACGCTCACGCATCGACTCCTGGGCATACATCTGATCTTCAGGCTTACAGGAGAAGGCATAAAGTGGAACCATTGCCAGCATACAGCCGATTTGCATATCAGGATTAATTTTATGACCAATTTTCACAGCCATTGCACTAGCAACAAACTGGTGGTGCAGTACCTGATACATCACTTCTTCAGGATTTTCGTGTTCGGTATAGACCACGCCTGAGCAACAGTAACCAAATAACGGTGCACGCCAGTTACGCTGGTTGTTGATCTCGTTAAAGGTCATCCAGTATTTCACTTTGCTTTTGTAGCGCTCAAACACCACTTCGGCGAAGCGAACAAAGAAATCAACCACTTTACGGTTAGTCCAGCCACCGTATTCAGTCACTAAGTAATGTGGCATCTCGAAGTGTGACAGAGTAATGACGGGCTCAATGTTATATTTGAGCAGTTCATCAAACATATCATCATAAAATTTCAGGCCTTCTTCATTCGGCTGTAGCTCATCACCTTTCGGGAAAATACGGGTCCAGGCAATACTCGTCCGGAAGCATTTGAAGCCCATCTCGGCGAACAGTTTGATGTCTTCTTTGTAATGACCATAAAAATCAACGGCTTCATGATTCGGGTAATACTTACCAGGCTCAACCTGGTTAGTGATAACACGAGGTACACCGTGAGCGCCACCGGTCAGAACATCACAAATACTTGGGCCTTTGCCACCCTTATCCCAGCCGCCTTCAACCTGGTGAGCAGCGACTGCGCCGCCCCACAAAAAATCTTTTGGTAACTTAAGCTCTTTCATAATATTAAGACCTCACAGAAGCATCTGAAATAATGAGTCATACTTGGGCTATATATGGCTCATCATGACGCAGAGTTAATAGAATCTGGCTGGGAGTCTAACAAATGAAGAGCGTTTGTCACGATATAACAAAATAGGTGAGTTGTGATTTGTCACATTAAAAAAACAATATGTTTTTTTATGCTATTTTTTTCGCCAGGCGTCTTCCAAGCGTTTCCAAAATATAAATAACCGGAATTTGGGTAGTGATATCGTAAATATCGCCAATGCGTATAGGAGGGATATGCCATGACAGATTAAAGTCAGCAAGCTTTGCCAGGGATGAGTTTTCGTGACTGGTTATCGACATCACTTTGCATTGATGCAGGCTGAACTGGCTGGCAAAACGCAAGATTTCCTCAGTTTCTCCGGATACTGAAAGAACAATGGCCAGAGCATTTTTTGCCATGTCGCGAGTAACGGGGAAATAAGGATCATCAATATGATTACTGAATTTTCCGACATTAGAAAAGAAACGAGCGCCATATTTTGCTAATGAACCAGATGTTCCCGCGCCTACGAAAATAATACGTTCAGAAGCACAGATAATATCAACGGCATTATCAATCAAATGTTCAAACTCACTATTATTGGTGCTTTTAAAAAAGCTAATAATTTCACTATTACCAAAATTAGTCGGCTGAACATCATTTTGTTCTAAGTGTAATTTGAATCGTACTCGAAATTCAGAATAACCAGAGCAATTAAACTTACGACAGAAGCGTAATACTGTGGTGGTAGAGACCTCGGCGGCATCAGCGAGTTCACGGATAGTCATATACATCACTTTATCTTTATTTTTAATAATATAGTGATAAACCATCATTTCCAGGCCATTCAAACTGGCAATTGCCGTGTGCGTAAACATGCTTTTTTCCTGCTGCTAAAATCTTACGAGTCACCGACTGACCAACCTGGCCAGTCTTTTTGACACCATATATCTACCCTGAATAATTCGAAATATGAGGGAGATAACTGACTATCAACATATTGCCACACTCTTAGAGTAATCTGGCAATTATTGTGTCGTTATACCCTTCATACTTCAAGTTGCTTGGGTGTTGCTGGCGTTAAGGCCGCTGAATCACATAGTGTCTCTGTGTTCATCGACGTCCTGAACTTGGTGCCAACAAGCAACTCGAATTATTTTGGGTATACAGGGCAAAAAATAATTTTAGCTTACACGTGTTCACTGAAATCATTCTCAGTTAGGATAGAGACGTTGTATCACTCTACAACCCAAGTCACTTGATCTATGAAGGGTAGATTTCTTTACAGGAGGAACCTGATGGCCCGCAAACCGCTTGTCGCCCAAGGATATTCACTGGCAGAGGAGATCGCCAACAGTATCAGTCATGGTATTGGACTGGTATTTGGCATCGTTGGGCTAGTGCTGTTACTGGTTCAGGCGATAGAAACCAATGCCAGCATAACCGCTATTACCAGTTATAGCCTGTATGGCGGAAGCATGATCTTACTGTTTCTGGCATCCACGCTCTACCATGCTATTCCCCATGCGCGCGCTAAGCGCTGGCTCAAACTCTTTGACCACTGCGCTATCTACCTGTTGATTGCCGGAACCTATACGCCATTTTTGTTGGTAGGGCTTGATTCTCCCTTGGCCCGAGGTTTGATGGTGGTCATTTGGGGGCTGGCGTTAGCAGGTATTTTGTTCAAATTGACGATAGCACATCGCTTTAAGATGTTATCTCTGGTTACCTATCTGCTGATGGGCTGGTTATCTTTAGTTGTGATTTATCAGATGGTGATGAAGCTGGCACCTGGTAGTGTCACTTTACTGGCCGTGGGGGGAATTGTTTACTCGCTGGGCGTAATTTTTTATGTCTGTAAACGCATTCCTTATAATCACGCCATCTGGCATGGTTTTGTGCTTGGAGGCAGTGTCTGCCACTTCTTTGCAATCTATCTTTATATTCTTTAACCGACTTCGCCCCGACGATGGGGCGAAGTTCAGACGTTTACGCCTCGACCAGACTGTAAGGCAGTGGCATTATCGCCAGTGTACCCGTCGTATCGTCACGTACTCGTAAAACGGTATCTGCGGCCAAATCGTTATTCATCACGGCCTGAACCCAGACTTGTCCATCCGCCAGCCCAATAGCGGCCAGTACTGTTCCGGTACGACGCCAGTTTTCACCCAGTTGTAGCTCCAGGTCTTCACCCGCAACAGGTACTCGAGCCGCGGTTCCCGCTAATGACCATAGCGCACGCTTATTTGCGCCACGGAATTTCGCGCGAGCGACCATTTCTTGTCCGGTATAACAGCCTTTTTTAAAGCTAATTCCGTTCAGTGCCTGAATATTCGTCGCTTGAGGAAGGAACTGGGCGCTATTAGCGCTGTCAATTATTGGCAGGCCTGCTTCAATATCTAATGCCAGCCATTGCTGACTATCATTTAGCTGCGCCTGTTGACTGAGTTTTTCAGTCAGGTTTTGAGCCGTGGTGGTATCGGTGACGATTAAGAACCGTTCCGCCGGGGTGTTAAGCCATAAAATAGAGGTGTTACCGGTAGTTACGACCGGATTGTGCTCGTCAGGTAATTGCTCGAACAGAGGTTCGAGCGCTGCCCGTGCTTGCTGACCTGCGAGACCAAGCAGAATGCTTTCATCATCAGGAGTGATAGCAACTTTTGAGAATACTGCATATTTTTTCAGCTCAGTCAGTTGGGTATCACGTAAACTGCGACGAAGAATAAATGCAAAGCCGTCATTGCGATGAAATAACCGTAGATTGCTCCACATTTTGCCTTTTGCATCGCAGTGCGCGCACAGAACATGTTGTGAGTCGGTTAGCTGAGAGACATCAGCAGTGACCTGACCTTGCAGGTATTTTTCTGCATCCAAACCTACGACGCTGGACAGCGCCCAGTCATTTAATGTCATGAGTGTCAGCGGCAGAGCATGGGAAGCCAAAGGAGTATGTGCAGAAAACGATATAAGAGACATAGAAGGGATCCCAAATTGTTCAACAGGTTATTTAACTAATGGTAAAATAGCGCCTGGACAATGCAAGCAGTTTAATAGTGCGATTTGTGCTTTTGCGTGATGTCCCGTACAGGCAAAGTAACATGCTGACGGCTAGCAGACCAATATCGATAATGTGCAGATTAGCCAAGATTCTCATCATCAGCTGGATGAAAACACGTTACACTGATACCAGAGATTGTCTCTTATTAGAGAGTTAAATAGGGTAGAAAACATGGATATCTTTAATAAATCCCGCATTCATTGGGCATGTCGGCGGGGAATGCGCGAACTCGATATTTCGATTATGCCTTTTTTTGAACATGAGTATGAAACGTTAAGCGACCTGGATAAACAGGTATTTGTGCGCCTTCTGGAATGTGATGATCCGGATCTATTTAACTGGTTAATGAATCATGGAAAGCCGAATGACGCTGAACTGCAGCGCATGGTGGCGTTGATTCAAACACGGAATAAAGAACGTGGCCCTGTGGCAATCTGACCTAAGCGTTTCCTGGCGAGCACAATGGCTCTCGTTGCTCGTCCATGGCTTACTGGCATTATTGGTTTTACTGATGCCATGGCCGATAAACTATACTCTAGTCTGGATGCTGCTCCTGTTAATTGTAGTTTTCAGTTGTGTGCGTAGCCAGCGCCGTATACATGCTTGTCAGGGAACCTTCAAGCTTCTCGAAGACGGTCGTGTTTGCTGGAAAGGCTATGAATGGCAAATGGCAAGAAAACCCTGGATTATTGATAGCGGCATTATGTTAAAACTAACGCGTCCGGGTAAGCGTGGTTGTTTACATCTGTGGTTAGCCGCGGACAGTATCGACAGTGAAGAGTGGCGTGATCTTCGCCGGCTGCTGTTGCAACAGCAGGCAAAGAGTCATTAATTCCATTAACTGAAATGGTCAGCCATTTCGCCAAGGATTTGCTCACACCAGTTTTCAAGGCGTTCATCGCTTAAGTCGTATTGGTTGGTTTCATCTAACGCCAGTCCGACAAACAGTGTGCCATCAGCTGTTACGGGTATTTTACTGGTAAATTCATAGCCTTCGGTAGGCCAGTAACCAATGAAGTGGACACCGGCTGGCGCTAGTTTATCGTGTAACATGCCTAAGGCATCTAAAAACCATTCGCCATAGCCTAGCTGGTCACCCATACCAAATAAGGCGACAGGTTTACCTGTCAGATGGAGATTATCGAGTTGCTCCCAGACCGCTTCCCAGTCTTCCTGTAATTCACCAAAATCCCAGGTCGGTATGCCGAGGATCAGTGCGTCATATTGCTCCATCAGAGCAGGAGAGTCGTCTTTCAGGTTATGGAGGGTAATGATTTCCGATCCAATAATGTCACGGATTTTTTCAGCGGCCATCTCGGTGTAGCAGGTACTGGATCCGTAAAAAAGACCAATGTTCATAGTAATAAAAGCTCAATTGTCACGTGCAGATCTGCCAATTATACCAGATCCTTTTCAGCACTAGTTATAATGGACACAATTTGATAACTGAGGAGCTGGATGTGGAACAAGACCAGGCCCAAATAGAACAATTTCTGGATGCGCTTTGGCTTGAGCGAAACCTTGCTGATAACACGCTTGAGGCTTACCGGCGTGATTTAACCGGGCTGATGCAGTGGCTTGAATATCAGCAGCTCAGTCTGATAACGGTTCAGGCGTCAGACTTGCAGGCTTTGCTTGCAGAGAAGCTGGAAGGCGGATTTAAAGCGACCAGTTCGGCTCGATTACTCAGTACTATTCGGCGCTTATTTCAGTATCTGTATCGGGAAAAAAAACGGCCTGATGATCCCAGCGCATTACTGTCATCACCCAAGCTTCCCTTACGTCTTCCGAAAGACTTGAGTGAAGCCCAGGTAGAACGTTTGTTACAAGCTCCCAGTACCGATAACGCGATTGAACTGCGCGATAAAGCGATGATTGAGGTACTCTATGCTACAGGTTTGCGCGTTTCGGAGCTGACAGGATTAACTATGAGCGATGTTAGCCTGCGCCAGGGGGTGGTCAGGGTTCTGGGTAAGGGAAACAAAGAGCGGCTGGTTCCGCTTGGTGAAGAAGCAGTCTATTGGGTAGAATACTTCCTGAAATATGGTCGTCCTGAACTGCTTAACGGGCAGTCATTAGATATCTTATTTCCCAGTAACCGAGCCCAACAGATGACCCGGCAGACTTTCTGGCATCGTATCAAGCACTATGCAGTCCTGGCTGATATAGATAGTGAAAAGCTGTCTCCGCATGTTTTGCGTCATGCTTTTGCCACGCACTTACTCAACCACGGCGCGGATCTGCGAGTGGTACAAATGCTGCTCGGCCATAGCGATTTATCGACTACACAGATTTATACTCATGTCGCCACGGAGCGTTTACGTCGGCTACATCAACAGCACCACCCTCGGGCGTGAGTGTCTAAGAAAAGGAATTATCATGAAAAAAACATTTCTACTGCTGTCCCTGTTAGTGACAGCCATGTCAGGCACCGCGCACGCAGATAGCGCGGTAATTAAACAGTCACTGGAAAAACTGGGCATTGCCGATGCTGATGTTCAGGATGCGCCGATTGCCGGCTTAAAAACCGTGCTGACAGACAGCGGTGTGCTTTATGTGAGCGAAGACGGCAAGTACGTGTTACAGGGAACACTTTATGACATCAGCAAAGAGCAGCCAGTCAACGTGACTAATCAGTTGTTGATGGGAAAACTGAACTCGCTAGAAAAAGACATGATCATCTATAAAGCACCGAAAGAGCAACATGTCATTACCGTCTTCACTGATATCACTTGTGGCTACTGCCATAAGCTGCACGAAGAGATGAAGGATTATAACGATCTCGGTATTACCGTTCGCTATCTGGCATTTCCTCGCCAGGGAATGAAAAGTAAAGCTGCGGGTGATATGCAGGCTATCTGGTGTGCTAAAGACCCTGCTAAAGAGTTTGATAGCGCAATGACCGGTGGCAAAGTTGCGCCAGCTACCTGTGATATCAATATTGCAGACCAGTACAATCTTGGCCTGCAATTCGGCGTGAAAGGTACTCCAGCAGTCATCCTTGAAGACGGCACTATTATTCCGGGTTATCAGGGACCGAAAGACATGAAAGAGATGCTGGATAGCCACCAAAAAATGACGAAAGCGGGCGGTTAATCGCAGGTGAAACAACGAACACTGCTTCGCCGCCGTGAAGTCGATAGCACGGCGGTGCTTCCGGAGACGCTGTCTCCTTTGTTAAAACGCCTGTATGCCAGTCGCGGTATTCGTACTGAGCAAGACCTGGAGCGTGGCGTCAAAGGCATGCTGTCCTGGCAGAACTTGCATGGGATACAACCTGCTGTTGCTCTGCTGTATCGCGCATTTCGTGAAAATCATCGCATTATTGTGGTAGGCGATTTTGATGCGGATGGCGCGACCAGCACGGCTTTAAGTATTCTGGCACTACGGGGTATGGGATGTTTAAATCTCGATTATCTGGTACCGAATCGCTTTGACGATGGCTATGGTTTGAGTCCGGAAGTGGTCAATCAGGCACAGAGCAAAGGTGCCCAGATAATCATGACCGTGGATAACGGCATTTCTTCTCATAGCGGCGTAGAGCGTGCTCATGAACTTGGTATTCCGGTTCTGATTACTGACCACCATTTGCCTGGTGATGTGTTACCTGCAGCAGAGGCGATTATTAATCCCAATCTGGCTGACTGCTGCTTCCCTTCAAAATCACTTGCTGGTGTGGGTGTTGCTTTCTATCTGATGCTGGCATTACGCAGTCATTTGCGTGACGAAGGATGGTTTGAACAACGCGGATTACCTGTTCCTAACCTTGCAGAATTACTCGATTTAGTTGCTCTGGGCACGGTTGCCGATGTGGTGCCTCTGGATGCTAATAATCGTATTCTGACCTGGCAGGGGCTCAGCCGAATTCGGGCAGGAAAATGTCGTCCAGGTATTCGTGCTTTACTGGAAGTCTCAAACCGCGAGCCGCATAAAATTGCTGCCAGCGATCTGGGTTTCGCGCTTGGTCCCCGTTTAAATGCAGCGGGCAGACTGGATGATATGTCAGTCGGAGTTGCTCTGCTATTGAGTGAAAATATCGCTCAAGCGCGAGTGCTGGCAAATGAACTGGATGCGCTTAACCAAACGCGTAAAGAGATTGAGCAGGGAATGCAGGTCGAGGCGATGACGCTGTGTGACGAGTTGTTGCGTAGTCAGAGTGAGTTACCTTACGGACTGGCCATCTATCATCCGCAGTGGCATCAGGGAGTGGTCGGTATTCTGGCCTCGAGAATTAAAGAACGTTTCCATCGCCCGGTAATTGCTTTTGCTCCCGCTGGTGACGGTACGCTGAAAGGTTCAGGTCGTTCTGTTCAGGGGCTTCATCTGCGTGATGTGCTGGAGCGGCTGGATACACTTTATCCGGGGCTAATGCTGAAATTTGGTGGTCATGCGATGGCTGCAGGGTTATCACTGGATGAGTCGCGCTTTGACGAGTTCCGAACCCGTTTTGCAGCTTTGGTCAATGAGCTCATGGATGCTTCAATGCTGGAAGGTGAGATCTGGTCTGATGGTGCCTTAAGCGGGCAAGAGATGACCCTGGATGTCGCGGATATGCTCAGAGATGCCGGCCCTTGGGGACAGATGTTCCCGGAACCATTATTTGATGGCAAATTCAAGATATTACAACAGCGGCTGGTCGGTGAACGCCATCTTAAATTGATGGTTGAACCTTTAGGGGGCGGGCCACTGCTTGATGGCATTGCTTTTAATATTGACCCTACGTTCTGGCCTGATAATAGTGTGCGTGAAGTTGAACTGGTTTATAAGCTTGACGTGAATGTCTTCAGGGGCAATCGAACCGTACAGTTATTGATTGACAATATCTGGCCGATTTAACACCAACAGACTACAAAATATGAGGTAATTCCGGTAAACTTTCCGGTTTATACCCGTCATACTTCAAGTTGCTTGGGTGTTGCTTTCGCAAATGTTGCCGAATCACATAGTTCATCTATGCTCATCGCCAAAATTTACTCAGCGCCTACAAGCAACTCGAATTATTTTGGGTAATGAGCGCATTTTGTCTTTTGACACCAACATAAGAATTTAAGCATGTTTGAAATTAACCCGGTAAAAAACCGCATCCAGGATCTCACTGAGCGTAGTAACGTTCTCAGGGGGTATCTTTGACTATGATGCCAAGAAAGAACGTCTGGAAGAAGTAAACGCTGAACTCGAACAGCCTGATGTCTGGAACGAACCCGAACGTGCACAAGCGCTGGGTAAAGAACGTTCTGCACTCGAGGCTATCGTTGAGACCTTGGATCAGATGACACAAGGTCTGGACGATGTTTCCGGCTTGTTGGAGCTCGCGATTGAAGCCGACGACGAAGAGACCTTCAATGAAGCCGTCGTTGAGCTGGATCAGCTTGATGCAAAACTGGCTCAGCTGGAGTTCCGCCGCATGTTCTCAGGCGAGTACGATAGTGCTGATTGCTATATTGATATCCAGGCAGGTTCTGGCGGGACAGAAGCACAGGACTGGGCCAGCATGCTGGAACGTATGTACCTGCGCTGGGCTGAGTCTCGCGGTTTTAAAACGGAAATTATTGAAGAGTCTGAAGGGGATGTCGCCGGTATTAAGTCGGTCACTATTCGTATTCAGGGCGATTATGCTTTCGGCTGGCTGCGTACTGAAACTGGCGTACATCGTTTGGTTCGTAAGAGCCCGTTTGATTCCGGCGGCAGGCGTCATACTTCATTCGGCTCGGCATTTGTCTATCCGGAAGTGGATGATGACATTGATATCGAGATCAATCCTGCCGATCTGCGTATTGACGTTTATCGTGCGTCAGGTGCCGGTGGTCAGCACGTTAACCGTACCGAATCGGCTGTACGTATTACCCATATTCCAACCGGAACCGTGACCCAGTGCCAGAACGATCGCTCGCAACATAAGAATAAAGATCAGGCAATGAAGCAGATGAAAGCTAAGCTGTATGAGCTGGAAATGCAGAAGAAAAATGCTGAGAAACAGGCGATGGAAGAGAACAAGTCTGATATTGGCTGGGGTAGTCAGATTCGCTCTTATGTATTAGATGACTCTCGTATCAAAGACTTACGTACCGGGGTTGAAACCCGTAATACGCAAGCGGTACTGGATGGCGATCTGGACAAATTTATCGAAGCAAGTTTGAAAGCTGGGCTATAGGAACCAACATGTCTGAACAACAAGAACATAATAATGTAGATGCGTCAGTTGAATTAAATAATGAACTGAAAACTCGCCGTGAAAAGCTGGTCGCGCTACGTGAGAACGGTATTGCGTTTCCAAATGATTTCCGTCGCGACAGTATCTCAGACCAGCTTCATGCTGACTTCGATGCGAAAGAAAACGAAGAACTGGAAGACCTGAATATCGAAGTCGCGGTAGCCGGGCGTATGATGACCCGCCGTATTATGGGTAAGGCGTCATTTGTGACCTTGCAGGATGTGGGTGGCCGTATCCAGCTGTATGTCTCTCGTGATGACTTAGCGGAAGGCATCTACAACGAACAATTTAAAAAATGGGATCTGGGCGACATTCTTGGTGCGCGCGGCAAACTGTTTAAAACTAAAACCGGTGAGTTATCTATTCACTGTAGTGAGTTGCGCCTGCTGACCAAAGCGCTGCGTCCATTGCCGGATAAATTCCACGGCCTTGCGGACCAGGAAACACGCTATCGCCAGCGTTATCTGGATCTTATCTCTAACGATGAGTCCCGCCACACCTTTAAAATTCGTTCAAAGATCATGGCGTCTATCCGCCAGTTCATGGTTGACCGTGATTTTATGGAAGTTGAAACCCCAATGATGCAAGCCATCCCGGGTGGGGCAGCTGCGCGTCCATTTATCACTCATCACAATGCGCTGGATCTCGATATGTACCTGCGTATTGCGCCGGAACTGTATCTGAAGCGTCTGGTTGTCGGTGGTTTTGACCGAGTATTCGAAATCAACCGTAACTTCCGTAACGAAGGGATCTCTCCGCGTCATAATCCAGAATTCACCATGATGGAACTCTACATGGCGTATGCGGATTATCGTGACCTGATCGAACTGACCGAATCCTTGTTCCGCACTATTGCAGAAAAAGTGCTGGGTACCACCGAAGTGCAATACGGTGATGAGGTCTTCGATTTCGGTAAGCCGTTTGAAAAACTGACCATGCGTGAAGCGATTAAAAAACATCGCCCTGAAACCGATATCGCAAGCCTTGACGATATGGATAAAGCGGTTGCTATCGCAGAGTCTATTGGTATCAAGATTGAAAAGAGCTGGGGTCTGGGACGCGTTGTTACTGAAATCTTCGAAGAAGTGGCTGAGAGCCATCTGATCCAGCCAACCTTTATCACTGAATACCCGGCAGAAGTTTCACCGCTGGCTCGTCGCAACGATGTGAACCCTGAAATTACCGATCGTTTTGAGTTCTTTATCGGTGGTCGTGAAATCGGTAACGGCTTCTCTGAGCTGAACGATGCTGAAGACCAGGCGCAGCGCTTTGCAGACCAGGTTAACGCCAAAGATGCCGGTGATGATGAAGCAATGTTCTTCGATGAAGACTATGTGACCGCCCTGGAACATGGCCTGCCACCGACTGCCGGTTTAGGCATCGGTATTGACCGTATGACGATGTTATTTACCAATAGCCATACTATTCGCGACGTTATCTTATTCCCAGCTCTGCGTCCGGTTAAGTAAGCTCAATTTCCCTCCCTGCTATCAGGGAGGGAAATGTCCTGCACCACAACACCCCGAGAATTGTTTTGTTCAAGGAAAGCCCTCTTATGCGCTGGAAAATCATCGTCTGTTTACTGATGAGTCTTCTGTTGACGGCATGTTCTTCCAAAAAGACGAGTAATGAAGGAACCTTCAATGGTTCTGTCTATACCGTTAAGCGTGGCGATACCTTATCCAAAATATCGCGTATGACGGGTACCAGCGTCGGCGAACTGGCGAAAATGAACAGCCTGCCGCCGCCCTACAAACTCTTGGTTGGTCAGCGTCTGCAAACCAAAGGGACGTCGAACCGTGGTAACAGCAAAAATACCGCGACCGCCAAAAAGAGCACCCCAGTTCGCCAGGCTGCCCCTGCGGCATTGCCTAAAGTCACCCTGCCTCCGGTAGGTTCCCGCTGCTGGT
This sequence comes from Klebsiella sp. BIGb0407, assembly GCF_024807845.1. GTDB lineage: Bacteria > Pseudomonadota > Gammaproteobacteria > Enterobacterales > Enterobacteriaceae > JGM124. Next base: position 246,009 of record NZ_JANUEQ010000002.1, on the reverse strand, counting down.
TATGGCCGGCTAAAGGAAAGGTGGTCGAAGGTTATTCTTACAGTGATGGCGGCAATAAAGGGATTGATATTGCGGGTTCACGCGGACAGCCTGTTTACGCCTCAGGCGCAGGTTCAGTGGTCTATGCCGGTAATCAATTACGCGGATATGGCAATCTGGTGATGATTAAACACAATGAAGACTATATAACCGCTTACGCCCACAACGATACTATTCTGGTCAGCACCGGACAAAAGATTAAAGCCGGGCAGAAAATAGCGACCATGGGTAGCAGCGGAGCCAGCTCTGTTCTGTTGCACTTCCAGTTACGTTACCGGGCGACAGCGATTGACCCGCAGCGTTATCTGAAAAATTCGTGTTAGATAAAAGTATCTTAAAACAGCATTATCCTGGTGTCATCCTGCTCACTTTTAAAACAATTATTGACGGGGTGCAGTAGATTGCGTAGCCTGAACGCATGAATAAAAAAGTTTCAATGAAGCTATTCACCAACAAACAGGAGCGATGTATGACGCAGCCCGTTAAGCAAAATAATAAACGTGTCAACACGAGTCATACAGATATGCTCCGCATGGCCGCAACGGCTCGCGCGATACGCGTCAAAGTATCAGAGATTCCTCCAGCCAAAGAGGAATCTGCACAGGCATAGGGAAACTATGAGCTACAGACAGGCATAGGGAAACTATGAGCTACAGAAGGGAATCGCAGTCAGAAGAAGAGCAGGTTACATTAATTTTCGACGTTGACCCGATATTAGAAATACCCAAGAGTCAACTTGCAGGCTTCTCGCTTATTTATGAAAATTTTATTGAGTACAAAACTCAAAGTGCAGATTTAGGCAATATACCTTGTCCAAGTGAAGATACACAGAAAGATTTTGCATCTTTAGTTGATCTTTTTGGCAAAGATAAACCCAATGAGTTCCCCAAACCTGAAGCAAAGGATTACGGATTACATCATATTCATATATTCGATGGAAGTAATGATCGCGAATTAGCAAAGTGGATTGGAAAATATCAGATTCAACGTGTTTGTGATACCTTATTGTTTTATAGCTATTTTATTTATGAGGGAAAACACTATTTTTATGTGTTACAGTTTGTCGCAGACCCTGACGGGCACTCATTTCACCAAGATATAAAAGAGATGGATTCTCTTATTGACAGGATAAAACAATATTCAGAGTCTATTAAATATTCAAAGTAAAATATAATATAAAATCCTTCTTTTTAAGTGACTAGTTATTTATTTTGTATTTATGAATTATTTCGGAGATAACAAAATTAACTAATCCGTTAAGTTAATTCTGTTATCTTTCGAGACTACAACCAACTCTATCAATATATCCTCTATTTTAGGCCAAAACACTTTTTTATTTTTCTAATTTATCTGACAGCACCATTTTATTGTGCCATAGCCACATATCGACCGTTTTCGACATAACCAATCCGGCTGGCTATCGCCTCTGCTTCCCACTCGCTATGGGTGACCAGCAGCGCGGTCTGGCCTGCCTGATGCAAAATCTCGCGCACTTCTCCACTTAAACGTTCCCTGGTCGGACGGTCAAGGCTTGAGAAAGGCTCATCCAGTAACAGAATATCCGGTTCGGGTGCCATCGCGCGGGCTAGCGCAATTCTCTGTTGCTGGCCGCCAGAAAGTTCATGGGGATAGCGTCCGGCATGTTGCTGTAATTCTACCAGGGTGAGTAGCGTATCAACCCGAGCCTGTCGTTCTTCACGCGGTAACTTACGCAGCCCGAAAGCAATATTCTGCGCGGCCGTCAGATGGGGGAAAAGCGCATAGTCCTGAAATACCATGCCCACATTGCGCTTTTCAGGCGGCAGATGTAACTGAGGTCCTGCAACGCAGCGCCGGGTGAGATGAATCTCTCCGCCACTGATATATTCAAACCCGGCAATTGCCCTCAGCGCCGTCGTTTTCCCGCAGCCCGAAGCGCCGAGCAGGCAGGCGATTTCACCACGTCTGACCGTCATCGAAAAGCCGTTCAGTATCGGGCGGGTACTGCCGCTATAAGTGACGCTGATATTATCCAGCGACAGAGCAATCTCAGACATGAACGGTTTTACTCCCCGCGAGTGATTTGGTTGCGCATCAGCAACAGTACCGGCAGTGTGCCAGCCACGACAATTAATAGCGCAGCAATCGCCCCTTCTTCGTAGGTGCCTCGTGCGGCTTCGGCATACAGCAAGGTTGCCAGGGTTTCAAAGTTTACCGGGCGCAATAGCAGGGTAGTGGGCAACTCTTTCATCGCATCGGTAAATACCAGCAATGCACTACTTACCAGAACCGGACGTAACAGAGGAAAATGAACGCGACGGAAGGTTCCCGAGGCGCTTTCTCCCAGTGAACGAGAGGCCTGCTCAAGGCTTTTGGGTAATCTGGCCAGGCCTGAATCAATCGCCCCAATAGCGATGGCCTGAAAACGAATCGCACAGCAGATAACCAGCACAATCCCCAGTGACATCAACGGCAGTCCGCGTATATCGAGTAATCCCGCCAGCCATTTATCAACCGATAGGGCGGGGGATAAAAAACCGATCGCCAGGATAGTACCGGGTACCGCATAGCCCAGAGAGGAGAGCCGTAAAATTGAACGGCGGTAACCGGGTAAGGGGCTGCCAACCGCCATTTGTCGGGCATTCCAGGCGACTATCAAACTGACTATCATCACCACCAGCGTGACGCCGCCGGCCAGCATCAGCGTGTGCTGTAAGGCACTTAATAGTGCAGGAGAAAAAGGATTACCTTCCCCGAGACGCTTAAAGGTTTCCACCAGCAGATAGCTGACTGGGGCGACAAATCCTAACAGTACGGGGAGTGCAACCAGGAAGGTGGCTAATGTGGCTCTTCCGGCAGTCAGTTTCACCGGTTTGACTTCGCGAAAGTTACGGCTGCTATAGCCCTGTTTCTTTCGGCCATAAAATTCCATCGTCAGAATGCAGAAGATAAACAGGAGCATCAGGCTGGCTATCTGCGCTGCCGCCGCGAGATCGGAACGCGTTACCCAGGTGGTATACACGGTGACGGTCAGGGTTTGTATTCCGAGAAACTCAGAGGCACCAATATCATTCAGCGTTTCTAATAGTGCAAGACTGACACCTACCGCCAGTGCCGGACGCGCCATCGGTAAGACTACACGGAAAAATGCCCCGGTTGGCGTACAGCCTAAGGTTCTGGCAGCCTCAATTAAGTGAGCTGGCTGGCTGATAAACATCGCTCTGGCGGTAAGGTAGACATAAGGGTAGAGCACTAATCCGAGCAGGATTATCGCACCTCCAAGAGAGCGTACGTCCGGTAAACGGAATTGCCGCGGACTATCGTAACCGAGCAAATAACGAATAGCACCTTGTAGTGGCCCTATCGGATGCAGAATATCCAGCCAGGCAAAGGCAACAATATAGGTCGGCATTGCCAGGGGTAGCAGCAAAGCCCAGGAGAGTATTTTCCTGCCCGGAAACTGCCAGGCGGTAACCGCCCAGGCACAACCGACGCCAATCACCGCGACCATAGCCGCGACGCCAAGAAGTAAGATTGCGGTGTTTTTTATTGCTGTCGGCAGGACATACTGGACCAGATTATCCCAGTGAGAAAAATCAGACTGAGTCGCGAGCCAGGCGAGAGTAGCCAGAGGCGTGAGAACGCCAATGGCCACTAAAGTGGCCATCAGTTGCAGGGGGGAAATACCCGAACGTAGCTGGGTTAACCAGCCACGCTGCGAGGTCAACTGCGGTACTTTATTGATCGAATCCAACTTTATCTACCAGCAAACTAGCCTGTTTACGGTGCTTCACGATCTCTGTCAGCGGGATCGTATCAACCTGAATTTCACCGATAGTGTCTTTAATGATCGGATCCAGCTCGATACCCTGAACCACCGGATATTCATAGTTTGCCTTAGCGTAGATCTGCTGTGCCGGGGCAGAAACCAGATACTCCATCAGCTCCACGGCTTTTTCTTTATTCGGAGCATGGCGTGCAACGGCTGCACCGCTAATGTTGACGTGCGTGCCGCCACCTTCGAAGGTTGGCTTAATCACTTGAATCGCATCGCCCCATTGGCGCGCATCGCTGCCTTCTTTGGCATTTTTCATATGGCCGACATAATAAGAGTTAGCAAGGCCAATATCACAGATACCACCCAGAATATCACGGGCGACGTCACGGTCACCGCCGGTCGCTTTACGGGCCAGGTTTGCTTTAACGCCGCGCAGCCACTCTTCTGTTTTCGCTTCGCCGTGGTGAGCGATCATCGCCGCAATCATGGCTGTGTTATAAGGGTGTTGTCCGGAACGCAGGCAGACTTTACCTTTGTACTCAGGATTGCTGAGCTGCTCATAATGCCAGTCAGCGGTTGGGAATGACTTGTCCGCATATAACACGCGGGCGCGCATCGACAGGGCATACCACTGATTATCGTCGCCGCGCAGGTTTTTAGGTACCGCAGCATTCAGTTTTTCAGAAACCACAGGCTGCGTTACGCCAGCTTCTACCAGGTCAATCAGATTGCCGGCATCAACCGCCATCAGCAGGTCGGCAGGAGAATTCGCGCCTTCGGCTTTTACGCGTTCCAGCATACCGTCTTTGATATAGACCGTATTCACCTTCACCTTGCTTTCATTGGTCCAGGCATCTAACAGTGGCTGAATAAGTCCTGGTTCACGAGTGGTATACAGAGTGAGAGCGTCATCGGCGAAAGCCGGGAAGCTTGCGGGTAATACCAGTGCTGTAGCAAGAAAAATGCGTTTCATACGCAGAGAAGGCTTGAAAGATACAGTCATTCATTTACTCCAGAGAAGTTATAAAACGTACCAAAAGAGTAGCTATTTTCTACAAAACGGTAATGTAAATGATAATGACTCCCGTTTGTATGTTAAATATCGTTTCGTTTGTTAAATATAACGCTACGAAATCAAATATGTGATGGTTGTCACATTTATGGGGCGATAGTGAGTGGATAAAAGATAGGGAGAGTGAATTCCCCCTTTTCAATACAGGGTCAATAAGCGAGCGATTTCTCTTAAACTTGTCGAACGGTGTTTAGCGGATGATGTCGGCTGAGTGGTTGCACCAGCGGTAAACCCGCTTTGTCATAAACAATATCCAGAGAAATGCCGTAAGTTTCAGATAAGAGTTCAGCGGTAATAATCGCTTGAGGAGCACCACTGGCTTGCAGTGTACCCTGCGAAAAAACCAGCAGATTATCCGCATACTGACAGGCAAGATTGAGATCATGCAGAACAATAAGGGTGACCAGATCCTGCGCACGGGTTTGTTCCCGCACGAGATCCAGCATGGCAATCTGGTAGTGAAGATCCAGAGCACTGACGGGTTCATCAAGCAGCATGACTCGGGCATTACGCATCAGTATTTGCGCAAACAGCACCATCTGACGCTGTCCGCCACTCAAACGGGCCACGTCGTTATGTGCCAGTTCGGCAATACCTGCCGATTGCAGACATTGCATCGCCCGTTCCAGTAGCTGCTGATCAACATGCATGGTCAAGTTTTCAAGCCCACCCAGTACCACCACTTCCAGGACACTCAGTGAGATATCGAGACCTGTATCCTGCGGCATATAGGCGATATCTTGCCGCCATGCATTGAGCTTGCGGGACGGATGATTTCCACAATCAAGTACTCGAGTATCGCGGGTGATACGGCCAGACTGCAGGGGCAAATCAGCAAACAGTGTTCGCAGCAGGGTTGATTTTCCTGTGCCATTCGGGCCGATGATGACATGAATATGCCCGCTGGTGAGAGTGGTGCTTATTCCGCGCATCACGCTTTTTTTGCCGTGAGCAATACTGACATCCTCAAGCATAATCATGCTGCACGCCTCCGCGGGGAAAAGATAAGCCAGAGCAGGAAAGGCACGCCAATAATGGCCGTCACGATGCCGACAGGAAATAAAGCTCCGGGGATAATTGATTTTGATAATACGGATGCAGCGGAGAGCATCAGTGCCCCACTAAGCATGGACATCGGCAGATAAAAGCGCTGGTCTTCGCCAACACAGGTTCGTGCCAGATGCGGTGCGACCAGACCAATAAAACCAATTACACCGACAAAACTGGTCGCGGTGGCGGTCATCACTGCGACAATGACTAACACTTTAATACGCAGCATACGGACATTAACGCCGAGACTCGCGGCTCGCATTTCTCCCATACGCAGTGCCGCTAATTTCCAGGAATCAAGCCACAGCAGCAGGCAACAGACAATAGTCACTACGGTAGTAATACTCAGTGTTGGCCAAGTTGTTTTGGTCAGACTGCCAAATAACCAGAAGAGAATCTGCTGTGAAAGCTCGGGTGAGGCGATAAATTGGATCAGGGAGATAAGCGACTGAAACAGAAACAGCAGGGCGATACCCCCCAGGATTATCGACTCAACGCTGGTGCGCCTCATCGAAGCCAGAAAGAATAAAAATATCGCGGCAATCATTGAAAACACAAAGGCACCGAGTGGAACGGCAATCATATCAGGCAAACCAAATCCGCCTGATGCCAGCATAGCCGCCGCGCCAAAACCTGCGGCCGCAGCCATACCCAGAGTATAGGGGCTGGCCATCGGGTTATTTAACAGGGTTTGCATCTGAGCACCACCGGCCCCCAAAGAGGCGCCAACCGCCAGTGCCATTAAGGCAATAGGAAGGCGTAACCCGCGCACGATAGAATCAGTCATCAGATCTCTTTCGCCATAATTCAGCAGCGACCGAATAACTTCTTCAGGGGGTAGCAACGAAGGGCCGGTTGCCACATCAAGTACCAGCGTACAGACCGTCAGAATAAAAAACAGCAACAGCCATTTTGCCCGGCGCTTTTCACGCTGACGAAAAGACTTAATATCATCAGTGTGATGACTCGTTGGGATATTCATATTTACATTACATCCAAAAACAGGAGCACAAGGCTCCTGTTAACAGAAAAGATGATGAATTTATTTTACTGAAATGGCAAAAGTCCCCTGAGGTGTAACCGGCAGGTATTTTTTATAATAATTCAGATAGTTAGATACAGGATCTACGTCTGGGAACTGCTGAGGATAAAGGGCTTTTGCAATATATTGCACCATCGCGAAATCAGAGAGGGTACGGGATGCGCCTTGATAAACACCAAAAAGCTGGTTGTTGCTGATGGCGGGTAATGCGTTCCAGCCCTGGCGAGTTTCAAAAGCAGCCAGTTTTTTACGCGCTTCTTCAGGCGCGACACCTTGTCCCATTGGCAGTGCACTGGCAATTTTATTGTTCTCACGACCGGAAATAAAAATGGCATCGGGACGTGAGGCCAGGACTTGTTCCGGGTTTAACGGACCCCACCATTCAACAAAAGGCGTTGCAATATTATCGCCTCCCGCTGCGGCTATCATGGCTCCCCACATATTCTTTCCGTAGGTGAATGAATATTCTGCCGGGCCTTTATTACCAAATTCAACATAGACTTTCGGTTTCGCGATATTCGCTTTTACTACGCGATCGTTGACGTCTTTCATCGCGTTAGCGTAAAAGTTTGCCAGCTCATTTGCCCGTTCTTCCTGGCCTGTCAGATCGCCTAATATGCGCGTTGATGCGGTATGGGCGGCAACCGTTTGTGCATTGTAATCAACCACGACTACGGGTATACCTTCATCTTCAAGGCGTTTAACTTCAGACCCAAGAGCTTTGTACTGCCACTCGGCAAGAATCACTAAATCAGGCTTCAGGCTGAGCACTTTCTCGAGGGAAAATGTCTGCTCTTCCACTTCTCCCACATCAGGGATAGTTTTTAGCGACGGGCGATGGGCAACGTGCATATCCCAGTTTGCCGGAACCCAGCTCTCCCAGGCATCTCGAGAAATCCCCACGACAGAGTCGAAGGCCTTTTCGGTGCCAACTGCCATATAGTCTTCAAAGTAAAAACCCAGAACCACACGTTTGGCGGGGAGATCGACTTTTACCTCGCGTCCCATCACGTCAGTAATATTTTTTACCGCGGCAACAGAGTTGAATGTTACAGCGCTTGCGAGCATGAATAGACACGTTTTTAATAAAATCAATGAATTACTGACTTTCATTTTATGACCCATGGCGTGAATGAAAATGTGAATTATTCTTATATCGATTAAGATCGCGATATTAAATGGATTCATAGTCTTCATTCAACCCCACAGAAATTATTTTCTTCTTTGGGGTTGTCGCAGAGCGGAGTATGCAGATAAGAAAAAGATTTAAAAGGCAGTTTCCACACTATCTGTAACGCGATAATGGTTATCCACTAAGGGCAGATAACGCCATTTATCGAATGCGGTACAAGGGTGGGAAATCCCGCAACCAACCCAGTCACCCACCGCTAATTTATCCCCGGCCGGGAGTTGCAGATAAGCATGCTGATCGTTTACCTGGCTGATACGGCAATGTGTGGCGTCTCTCGGCTGGCTACCATCCGCATGACGTATCCATAGTGGGTTCGGTAAGTCTTGATCAAAAGGAACATCGCGACGACCAAAGTCGAGAAAAGCCAGATTTTCCTCCGGCCTTGATAAGACCCGCCCCCAGATTTCCAGTGCCGGCTCAAAGTGATGCTCTGCTCCTGCCTGACTGAACGGCGCGGTACGGGCATAAAGACCACAGTCATGTGCCATATAGGCACCCGCGCGGATCAAGGGGATGACGGGAAGTGATAATTGGGCGTGGCGAAAACAGGTACTCACAATATCAAACCATGCTCCGCCGCCTGCGCTGAGGATTATCTGCTCGCTGGCAAACAGGTCTTGTGCGGCCAGGTGTGCTGCGGTGTCGACCATCATCTGACAATAATCTTTAACCTGCTGTATTCCCTTTTCATCACGTTGTGCCCCCAATGCCCCTTCATAGCCAGCGATACCGACTAATTCCAGTGAAGGGCTTGCTTTGATGGCTTCGGCAATTTTGATAGCTTCCGGGAGAGAGCGACAGCCGGTTCGACCGCCAGTGACAGACATCTCCAGTAATACTGAAATTTTGGTTGTCGCCACCTGCTGTGTTAGCAGTGTCACTCCAGCCTGGGAATCAACATAGCAGAGAAAACCGTGATCCGGGTGCTGTTGCTGCCATTGTGCTATCCAGCGAATCGCCGCGGGATCAACCAGCTGGTTTGCCAGTAAGATATTGCGGATCCCAAACTGGCGCATGGCGCGGACTTGTGCAGGCGTTGCGGCTGATATTCCCCAGGCATTTCCCTGACTCACCGCACGGCGTAGAATAGTTGAGGACATCGATGTTTTACCGTGTGCAGCTAACATTACTCCCTGTTCCTGACAATATATTGCCAGTTGCTGTAAGTTATTCTCTAACGCAGACTGCTTCATAACCATCACGGGTGAGAAAACGTCAGCATTGTTAAATAGCTCACTTCCAATGGCGAGCGGCGCATTACCTTCACCGGCGACAGATTTAAAGCGCGGAGTTATCTGTAGTGGATCAAGGCGCTGGTCAGCCTGCAGGGGAAATTGGATCGACATTATTTATCCTTAATGTTCAGGCGCGCGAAGTCATAACGATTTATTCGGGTAAAAATAAGTATCAGTAAAGTTATTATTTTTTGCGATCGGCACGAAAACATTTCATATCGACTTCGACCTTACAATCGACGACCAGGTCTTGCACGCTGCAAATACGCGCGGGGGGATGATCCTTAAATATCTCACTGAACACTTTATTAAAAGAACTAAAATAACGTGCGTCAGTGAGTACCACGGTAACATGTACGACGTCTTCTATCTGATATCCTGCCTCGCGCATAATAGTCAGGCAATTTTCGAATGCCAGTGTTGTCTGCTCGACAATTCCGCCTTCTACGACTTCACCCTCACGCATAGGGGTTTGGCCTGAGATATATAGCCAACCATCAGCTTCCACCGCACGTGCGAAAGGGAGTTTTTGGCCGCCAGTTCCTATTCCACCTTCGACGCCATAACGTTTGATTGTCATATTTTGTACTCCTCTATAAATAAGCATGAATTAACGGTCACATACTACAATAAGTCAGGTTATTCCTCGCCACCCTGGTAAAAAAGCCGGAACATCATGAGTTCCGGCAACACAACCAGAGCAAAGCGGAGTATTACGTATCCTGAATATTATTGATTAGCGGCTATCACATTCGCTTCAGCTTCAAGCTGCTGGGCACGCTGTTGTTCTTCCTGGGCTTTTAACCTGTCCCATGTTCGGAAGAAGGGATAATAGATAACCATGGAAATTGCCAGGTTGACGAACTGCAATACGGCACCTGAAATATGCCCCCCGGTTGCCAGATATCCACTGACAAAAATCGGTGTCGTGAAGGGAAGCGCAATACCTGCTGGCATTGCCACTAAACCTGACGTCATAGCAGCCCAGGAGACGATAACCAGGACAATAGGGGTAACGATAAAAGGTAAGAATAAATAGGGGTTCATGACCAGTGGAATACCAAACACCAAAGGTTCACTGATATTAAACAGAGCGGCGGGTGCGGCGATCCTTCCCAGCTGTTTCATTTGACGGCTTCGGGACCGGAACAGCATAAAAATCACTAAGCCTAATAGGGCCCCGGTTCCCCCAGGTACAATCCACAGGTCGTAAAATTGCAATGTAAAGACATGGGGAATAGGCAGATTATTTTGGAACGCGTACAGGTTTTCACTCATATTGGAAAGCCAGACAGGCTGGATAAAGACCATTACAATGGCATCGCCGTGTAATCCCAGCGTCCACAGCAAACCAATCAGTAACACTGAGAATATCATCCCGGGTAATGTGCCGCCGACATGGTGCATCGGTAAACCAATAACGGTCTCGATAAGACTATTAATATTACCAAAGGAGGATGCCTCAACCGCAAGGCGAACAATCAGCATAAAGGCCAGAACACAAAATCCTGGAACCAGTGCGAGGAATGATTTTGCCACCGCAGGCGGAACGCCGTCAGGCATTCTGATAACCAGATTCCGGCTATGTATAAAGCGATAAATTTCGGTTGAAACAATGGCGACAACAATAGCAACGAACAGGCCCTGACTCCCGACTTGCGACATGGGGATCACACCGGTAACCAGCTGGGGTGAGGCACCCGTTGCCGCAGTAAACAATGTTTGTTGGGGAATGGTCATGACAAAGGCAACCAATGCCATCGCACCGCTGGTCAGAGGATCAATCGTGCGGTACTTCTCTGCCAGTCGATAAGCAATGCCAAAACTGGATACCAGAGCCATGATGTTATAGGTAGCACTTACAGGATAAAGCAGCTTATCGCGCCAGCTTTCTCCGAATAAGTCTGTCATCAGGTGGCCCCATGCAGGGATTGGCAGATAAGCAAAAATAAGAAAGAAACTGCCAATCAGCATAAAAGGCATGTTAAGAATAATACCGTCCCGCACGGAAAGTACGTGTTTCTGGCCAGCAATCTTTAACACGGCAGGTAAGACATATCTTTCGATAATAGTACGATGAGACATTGGAGCCCCCTCAGAATCAAGATGTAATCAATTAAGCCGTGGCAAACTGTGGCAGCCATTGGCGGTTGAGTTCGATAACTTCATCCAGGACTGCTGTTGCAGTCTCAACATCACCCACCAGTGGATTGCTAACCAGAGCAAGCAGCGCCAGGTGACGGTCACCCTTAACGGCCGCTTCTACTGTCAGTTGTTCAAATGCTTTTATTTGCTGGGTAATGCCTTTCATAACCAATGGCAGTTCCCCAAATACCAGCGGTGTAGCACCCTGGGCATCAATGATGCAGTTTGTTTCTACTACAGCATCATCAGGCAGACCGTGAATTGCACCATTATTGCGGCAATTCACCACCATATTTTTCCCACTGTTGTTATAAATCGAACTGATTAGCTCAACGGCGACTTCCGAATAATAAGCGCCGCCGCGGAAGCTTAATTGTTCCGGTTTATGGTCAAGGTTTGGGTCGGCATACAGTTCAAAAAGCTCCGCCTCAACTTTCATAACCTGCTCTGCCCGGGTTCCTTCATGGCCATTTTTGGCTTTTTCCAGCTCTTCAGCCAGCATCAATGGCGTCTGCCAGTAGTAACGATGGTAGGGGCAAGGAATCGCATTTAACGCGCGAAGGAATGCCGGGGACCAGGGCATTTCCTTGATGTTATTCATGGTCAGTGTTTCACCATCGCAAAGCAGGTCAATAACGTCGGATGTTACATCGAGATGGCCATGGCGGACCTTGTGGACCCATACCAGATGGTTCAATCCGGCAAAGCGGAGTTGAAGCTCATTGGCAGGCACCTTAAGCATATTGGCAATCATATAGTGCATATTGATAGGCACATTACAGACACCAATGATTTTTGCTGTGCTATAGCGGCTGATAGCTTCAGTCACAATACCCGCCGGGTTGGTAAAGTTAATAATGAAAGCGTCCGGAGCCAGTTCTTCTACCTTACGGGCAACGTTAAGAATGACCGGAATGGTACGTAGTGCCTTGGCGAAGCCGCCGACACCGGTGGTTTCCTGACCCAGCTTGCCATATTTAAGGCCCAGACGTTCATCAGCGGCTCGAGCAGCAAGCTGGCCTACCCGTAATTGGGTTAAAACAAAATTCGCATCACGGATAGCATCATCAAGCTCAAAGTGTACTGAAACAGTAACCTGCTCAAGGCCGCTTTTATTCAGCATCCGTCGGGCCAGGCTGGCAATAATCTCTACCTTCTCTTTCCCTTGCTCGACATCAACCAGCGCCAGTTCTGTCACCGGTAACTGGTCATAACGGTTGATAATGCCTTCAATAAGTTCCGGGGAGTAGCTGCTTCCTCCGCCAATAATTGCAATCTTAAGCATGTTTGCCTCCTGTGACTGAACGACGATAGAGCTCTATTATTTCACCCGCTAAATCAAGTAGTAACATGGCATTCATCAGGTGGTCCTGGGCATGAACCAGAATCAACGTCACCTGAATTTTTCCACAACCCTCATCGCGGCCAATCAATGCTGTCTGCTGTTTATGTGCGGCGTTGACACTCTCTTTTGAGGCTGCTAATTGCATTTCTGCCTCCTGAAAATGACCTTCTCGTGCCAGACGCAGGGCATTTAAGGCCGCGCTACGTGCACTGCCTGCTTGTACCAGCAGCATCATAATTTCCTCTTCAAAGACCACATCCACTTCTTCAGACATGAAAAATCTCCCACAGCATGACGCCGTGTCCGGTTTGTTATTGTTTTAATTGAAAAAGTTGGGGTTTATGCGTTATGCAGTGCTAACGCTTTATCGAGGACTTCCTCACCGCGCATCATGCCGTAGTCCATCATATCAATGACACTGACCGATTTTCCCAGCGGGCTGGCAATCGCGCTCAGACGGGAATGCTGGAATTGTACCTGTGGCCCAAGAAGAATGACGTCTGCATCGGGAAGAATTCGTTCAAACTCGGACACGGGTACAGCATTGATATCAACGTCTAACCCACGGTTTTTGGCAGATTTTTTCATTCTTTCTACCAGCATGCTGGTGGACATTCCGGCAGCACAACAAAGTACAATACGCATGTTCTTCTCCTGTTATTTACCGGATGATTTAAAACTTTTTTTCAGTCGCTTGTAAATAGCGCCTGGTACTATGAAATCTATACGATAATTTAATTACTTATTTAAAATCAGTGTATTGAAACCTATCTTTTGATGAAATTTTTTTTCATGAATGTGATGTGGCGCTAATTTATTTAGCCTGAAAGCAGATTTAAAGGATGTATTTGATCATTTTTCAAGATGTAAAAAATCGCAATGAAAATAATTTTCATGGTAAAGTATCTCCTCACCCACAAGGATAATTTGTTGATGGATATTGTCTGGCAGTTGAGAACACAGTCTGAACGGTTTGATTCTCAGGAATCGAAACTGGCGCGTTTTATTCTGGATAACCTTCATACCAGTGAACAGGCAACGATGGAGTCTCTTTCTGCGAAGGCAGGAGTAAGCCCTGATGCGTTAAAGAATTTTTCTAAATCAGCAGGTTATCCGAATCTCGATGATTTTTTACATCAGATACGTAAAGCCAGTCGCCAGGAAACTTCTTTCACGAACGTGATTCGGGCGCAGCAGCCATCGCTCAGCCAGCAGGAAAATCGTGTTGCTGAAGCTATTCTCAGAGATCCTCTTTTTGCCTCGAGTGCGACCATTGAACAACTCGCCGGGCGAGCAGAAGTGAGCGCTGCAACAATTACCCGTTTTGTTCGATCTGTGGGTTGTGAAGATATTCGTGATTTACGCATGAAGCTGGCCCGTGGCATACCGTCGAAATCGACAGCGCAGGTTGAGTCTATTCCTGAGGTAAGAGCTATCACTCAGGCATTAAATCAGCAGTCAGCCCTCGTGAGTGAGGCGATATGGGAGCAGGCTGTTTTCGTATTGCGTAAAGCGCGTACGGTATTGCTTATCGGAGGCGCGGGGGAATCGACCCCGTTAATCCAGGAAGTGCAGCTGCGGCTAACTCGCTCAGGACTTCCGATTGCCTGGATTCAGGATGAAAACTTATTACACCTGACACTGGGGCGCCTTAAGCCCGATGACTTGTTATTAATCCTGGCGCCGGACAAGATTAACAGCAACCTGTTAAGCGCTGTACACCATGCCATTATTCAGCAAACCTCAGTTATCGCATTATGCCCCGGCAATATTAAACTGGCCGAGCAAGCCAAATTTTGGCTACCTCTGCCAGAGGCAGAAGATGGGCGCCGTTACGGTATATTGTTTGCCCTCGATAAGCTGGAAAAGATATTGGGTCGATCAAACACTGACTAGATTACGCCTCCAGTAACATGGTGTAATTTATTGAATTTAAGGTTATTTTTTTAGTTTTATGTCATTTTCATAAGAAAAGTATCAGAAATGAAAATAGTTTCTGACATGGCATTCAAATTTTCAGTTTTGCTAACCCTTTATTCTGTTATGACCTGCTTAACTGAGTAATGACGATGTGTTACGACTGGATTTTTCGACAAGTTACAGTAATTGATGGTACCGGCAAGGGTGCATACCGGGCTGATGTCGCCATAAAAAATGATCGTATTGCCGATATTGCACCGCTTATCAATCGGCCAGCTGAACAAGAAATTGCCGGTAATGGACGGGTACTTTCTCCGGGGTTCATTGATGTCCATACGCATGATGATCTTAATGTCATTTCAACGCCGGAATATTTACCCAAACTCAGTCAAGGCGTCACTTCGGTCATTGTCGGGAACTGTGGTATCAGCGCGGCATCAGCCTACCCGCAGCCTGCATTCCCTGAGCCGATAAACCTGTTAGGTAAACCACAAGAGTTTATTTATCCCTCGCTCGAGAGCTATGCCAGAGGCGTTATAGTGGCGAAACCCGCGGTTAATGTGGCAACCCTGATAGGGCATACCACTCTGCGTAATAACCATATGGATTCACTCGATCGTACGGCAACGGCAGAAGAAATTACCGTGATGCGCCAGCAATTGCAGCAGGCATTGCAACAGGGAGCGTTGGGATTAAGTACCGGGCTTGCCTATGGCAGTGCCTTTAGCGCCTCGACAGAAGAAGTTATGGCGTTAGCTGAAGTACTTACCGATGAGCAGGGGATTTACACCACGCATTTACGTTCTGAATTTGAACCTATTCTTGATGCAATGGATGAAGCTTTTCGTATTGGCAAGCGCGCTATGGTTCCGGTTGTTATTTCACATCATAAGTGTGCGGGTCCCAAAAACTGGGGGCGAACAGGTGAAACGCTGGCATTGATGGATAAAGTCAGTAAAAAACAGCAGGTTTCCTGCGACTGTTATCCGTACTCCGCCAGCTCATCGAATCTGGATCTTAAACAAGTCACTGATGAGTTTGAAATCACTATCACCTGGTCTCAGGGGGCGCCTGAACAGGCAGGTAAAACGCTGATGCAGATTGCCACTGAATGGCAGGTAGATTTAGCTGAAGCCGCAGTTCGCTTAATGCCCGCTGGTGCCATCTATCATAATATGGATGAGCAGGATGTCAGAAGGGTATTAAAACATGCCAGAACGATGATTGGCTCTGATGGTCTGCCAAACGATCCTATGCCTCACCCCAGATTATGGGGCGCTTTTCCACGCGTGTTAGGGTATTACAGCCGTGAGCAGCAACTTTTTCCGCTCACCGAGGCGATTTATAAAATGACCGGGCTGTCTGCTGAGCGTTTCCAGCTTGCCGGGCGGGGATTCGTTAAAGTGGGTTATTTTGCCGATCTGGTGTTATTTGATCCGTTAACTATCATCGATAAAGCCAGTTATACCTCGCCAAAACAAATGGCTGATGGTATTGATTTGGTCATGGTCAACGGCGTGGTCAGCTATACGGGGCAGAATAGATACGTGACAGGCCGGGCAGGGCGTTTTTTACGTCGTGGTGAACTGTAGCAATCCTCACCCGAGGATATTAAGTCAATCGCCAATCGGCTGACGGTCACCTCCTCCACGATGGCTATCAAGGGCGAGTTTAATTCGGCGCAGGCTATCTTTTGCCTGTGCTTTATTTGCCATTGCGGCTTCCGTCGCCAGGACATCAACCAGTGCAAGCATCGCAAAACGTGAAGCGCTGGGTTTGAAGATTGAGTCGTTCTCTTCAATATAAAGCGGGAGCACCAGGTTTACCTCGGTGGCAAGTAATGTCTGCTTTGGGGTAATGGCGATAACCCTGGCACCATAGTGACGGGCAATCGCAGAGCTCTCTACTATTTCCGGAGTTTGCCCGCTCAATGATAATGCGATAACGACATCTCTGGGACTGACAGCCGCACAGATCATACGAACCAGTAAGCCGTCATTATGGCTGACAACGGGCAACCCTAAGCGAAAGAGTCGATTTTGAAGCTCGCTGGCACAGATTGTCGATCCCCCCCCCATACCGATAACGACAATCTGGCGAGCGTCATTTATCCAGGATATCGCCTGTTTTATTAGCGAGATATCCAGGGAGCGTTTATTGATGTCTAATACCCGAATGATTGCATCATAAACCCCAGACACCCCCTCAAAATCCGGGCTATCCAGAATAAAACGCTGTCCGACAGCCAGCGCCTGACCCATTTTTAGCTTTAGCTCCCTGACATCTTTGCAGCCCACGCTGCGAGCAAAACGCGTAACAGTGGCCTGGCTACTTTGTGTCAGACGCGCTAGTTCTGCGATCGGCAGTGTGATAGTCATTTTCACATCATCTAAAATAAACTGTGCAATCCGTTTTTCAGCTGGGGTGAGGGTGGGGAAACGCTCATTAATGCAGGAGATAATATCTATCGGGCTGGACATATCATACTCTGTAACCTGAGGGAGACTAACGCAAAGTATACGCATATCGTTATGCCAGAGTATAGATGTTTTAGTCTTCTGTAGTTTCTGAATTTATTACTCTGCTAATAGACCCAATGAAGTTGTTAATATCTGATTTGGTTTTTCGGATAAATTAATTTTCAGAAAACGATTATTTTATGTTTTATATTGTTCTTTCATCTAAAACCCCTCTTATCAAAACCACTTTTTTCATATCTAATTTAGTTGCTTAATTAACAGGTTTATTTAAAAGGATATTTTATGTCAAGGAAAGTGGTTATTGGGTGTTTGTTATCTTCATTTATCATGATTAGCGCTAATGCCAGTGTCAGTGAAGACAACAATCATACTGTTTCGCTCGGCTATGCGCAGAGTAAGGTTCAGGATTTTAAAAATATTCGTGGAGTCAATGCCCAGTACCGTTACGAATGGGATTCTCAAGTCAGTTTTATCAGTTCATTTACATCGATGAAAGGAGATGACAGCTATTCACTCCGGGAGAATTCTAGTGGTTATGATTCAAAAATAAATATGAAATATTACTCTCTGTTGGCCGGTCCCGCATATCGTATTCATGATGACATCAGTCTATATGTGCTGGTCGGACTGGCTCATACAAAAATAGAGAGGAAAACAACTTACTTAACTCAGTATTCAGAACAATACAAAGGAAACGCCACTTCCATTGCTTATGGTGCAGGTATTGCTATTAATCCGATTGAGAATATATCGGTTAATATCGGCTATGAAGGAACCCATACTAAATATAATGAAAATATATCAATCAATGGATTGAATCTTGGTGTTGGTTATCGTTTTTAATTCCATGATACTCGAAATAATTTGAGTTACTTATAGACGCTGAGAAAATTCTGTCGATACATATAGATAAACTCTGTGATTCGACAGGATTTTTGACAGCAGCATCCAGGCTGTGTTTAAAGTTAAATGGGTGTTTTTTGGTATATTTTTAATCAGAGACGTTATAAAACGCATCTTCAGATATTTTAAAGGATTTTTCTTTGAATTGATTATACTTTATACTACTAAAATAGATTAACTGGAGGTTATCTATGAAGCAGACTCCAACACAAAAAGAGATTGTTGAAATTCTGAGTATTTCTCGTAAAAGTGGCAGCGTTCATTTGACGGGTTCAAGAGAAGAGCGTAAAGCACAGTTACAGGAACTTCGTCGTAGGGATTTAACCACGGAAGGTTATCACGTTGTCCAGCAATACGTCGGATAAAGAGAAGCATATTTATATTTCGAGAGTGGAAGTATCTGCAAAGTTTGCTTCCACCAGCATCAAGTTCGGATATGACGTTGAAATACAAGAAGACTATGATGATGACCTACTACAGCTCCAGGAAATCTGGGAAGAACAAGGCTATATAGAGATCTATGATAGTACAGTTCATGGCGACCGAGCTGTATACCCCCTTAGCTAAAGATTCAAACAAAACCCCGGGTTCTTCTCCTCATTATACTGGTCTGTATCATGCTCGGTTATTGAGTAATAGTGCCCCAGACCCTCTGGTAATCGTTACTTTCCAGGATGCGACTATAGCTCCGCGAAAATACGTCAAGGCGGTTATAGAAGCTATGATTTATCATGATCTTATGTTTTTACCTAAAGATAAGAAAGTGTCTGATGATATGAAGATACAAAGTCATTGGGTTCGTTCAGTGCTATAAAATACATTTTCAAATGATGAGGCGTAGCTATCGCTGTATTAACGACCGTTATCTGAACTCACTATTAACACCGCCGCCTCATAAGGCGGCAGTATTACAACTAGTCTTTAGCGTAGCTTTCGCCATTTACCCAGAGGTGGTCCTTTTCCCAGGTAAACAGCCATTTACGTACCGGGCCGGCCATCACATTGAGGTAATAGCTATCATAGCCTGCGATGGTCGCAACCGGGTGGTAGCCTTTCGGAACTTTAACCACGTCTTTATCATAGACTGCCATACACTCGTCCAGTGAGCGATCGTCGGTGTAAACCCGCTGCATACAAAAACCCTGGGGTGGATTTAGCCGATGATAATAGGTCTCTTCGAGATAGGTTTCCTCTGGCGGATTATCGGTATCATGCTTATGGCTGGGGTAAGAGCTGGTACAGCCTTCATTGGTATAGACTTCCACCACCAGCAGACTATCAGCCGGTTTATCTTCCGGCAGAATATTATGGACATAACGCTGGTTATGTCCTTTACCTCGAGCCTCGGCATCAATATCCTGCGGAGCAATCAATCGGGTCGGGTAGGTACCTTGGCCTGGAGCGGCACAGACCGCCAGCTCTAGCGGGGTCAGCGCCTCGACCTCGATTGTCTCACCTGAAGTGACATATACCGCCCAGGGCTTAAGCCGTTCAAAGGGGTTCATCCGTTCACCGATATTCGGGAAGCTTGATGAAGGGGTATCAATCGTTGCACGTCCGGCAACCAGCACCAGACAACGCTCCTCAGACACTGCCGGTAATGATAGCTTCTGACCGGCATTTAACTGATAAACTTCAAAGCCCACATAACCCCATCCCGCATTTTCAGGCGTGACGGACTGGGTACGTCCCTGGTGATTCGGTGACTGCCAGCGTGAAAGTAACTCGGACATCGCTCCCCCTTAAATCAGCCCGGCATTACGCGCCAGATTACTCAGATTATTGTAGCCGAGACGGGCATAAGTCAGCGGATGGGCAATCGCCGGGTCCTGCTCTGCTTCTACCACTAACCAGCCTTGATAGCCGTGCTGTTTAAGCAATGCCATGATAGGCGGATAGTCTACACAGCCATCTCCCGGAACGGTGAATACGCCACTTAACACCGCATCAAGGAAGCTGGTTTTACGGTTTTTCACTTCGGCCAGCACGTCTGCACGCACGTCCTTACAGTGAACGTGGTTGATACGGGAAATCCAGCGTTGTGCCACAGCGAGTGGATCTGCCCCGGCAAAGGTCAGGTGACCAGTATCCAGCAGCAGCCCGACTTCCGGGCCGGTATGCGTCATCAGGTTATCGACATCCTGAGCACTTTCAATCACCGTGCCCATATGGTGGTGATAAGCAATTTGCACGCCCTGTTGCTGAGTATAGCGGGCAAAAGCGGTGAGTTTTTCACCATATTCCTGCCAGCGTTCGGCCGGAAAGCGTGCCCGCAGATGAACGGGTGTCTGCTGCTCACCGTGAATACAGTCAGAGACTTCGGCAAAGACCAGTACCTTCGAGCCAAGTTCACGCAATAAAGTCAGGTGCGACTGTACCGCCTCAATTTCTTCTTCTACGCTTCGCTCCAGCAAGCGGCCGGAATACCAGCCGGAAACCAGTTTTAAGTCATGCTGAGCGAGAATCGGGCCCAGTACGGCTGCCGTTCTTGGAAATTTATTACCCAGCTCAAACCCTTCAAACCCTGCTTCTTTTCCTTCGCTAAGACAAGTCTCAAGCGATGTATCGGAGCCCAGTGAAGGCAAGTCGTCATTGGTCCAGGTCAGTGGATTAATACCTAAATGTACGGTCATGATGTTCTCCTCAAGATATAGTCTGGCCGCGCTCACGCCACAGGGCAATCAGCTGCAAATAGTTATTCCGAATACGGTTCACCAGCTCGGCATCGTCAATTTCACGCTTCAGCCAGGCCTGCGATGGCTCACCAAAGATGGTGCGACCGACGGCAAATCCTTTAACAATCGGGTAATTTGCTGCGGTATTAAATCCGTCACGCAGCACAGAGACCGGCGCATCGAGACCGAGGATCACCACGCCACGACAATGAGGATCGCGTTTTTCGATCAAGGCACTCAGCGCGGTCCAGCCTTCATCGCCCAGTGGCGGTAATTTCCACCAGTCCGGATAAATGCCAAGATTGTAGAAGCGGGAAATCGCGCGCAGATATAAGTCGTCATTGCGCGGCATATCGGCAGGTAAAATGACCTCTAGCAGCAATTCATGCCCTGACTGGCAGCAGGCCTGATAGATCTCAGCAACTTTTTGTTCCTGCTCAAGACGTAAACCATGGGCATCTTCCGGGTGGAAAAAAACCAGGCATTTAACGATGTGTTCCTGTGGCCAGCTGATCAGCTGCGAGCCAATATTGCCGTGTTCCATTTCCAGCGGCCGTGAACCCGGCAGTTCTATCGGGCGACCAATCCACCAGCCTTCGCCGGTAATCGCATTCAGTGCATCCTGACCAAAGGTCCCGTCACACAATAAGCCTGCTTTTCCTTCCAGGTCGGCACTTTTCGCCGCTTCCCGGCTGGCTTGTAGGATCAGTTGTTTTAGCGCCGGGATGCGGCGTAAGTCGGCGCCACTTTGCAGGGCCATTTCGGCTAACTGGCTGCGATGGTCAAATGCCATCACACAGAGTTCCGGCCACTGACGGCGACGGGAAATGACCCGGTGAAGATGGTTTAAGTGAGCGTCGAGATCGGGACGTGGAACGGACTCTTCACGCGCCAGGTAGTCATCCAGTTCGATTTTACCCGGCATAGCAGGAGCGCAGCCGTGGCGGGATACCACCAGGGCACCACAGGCATTGGCATAACGACAAGACTGAACCCAGCCTTCATCATTAATATAGCCGCGCAGTAAACCGGACATAAAGGCATCCCCAGCACCCAGTACATTGAGCACTTCAACGCGTACGCCGGAAACATTAATGCCGCCATCCAGTGAGTCGGGAATGGGCCCGGTAAAGACAGAGCACCCTTGCGCCCCGCGCTTACAAACCAGAGTTGCTCCAGTGACTTCACGTACTTGCTTGAGCGCTTGCAGGGTATCGGTCGTTCCTCCGGCGATATGAAACTCTTCTTCGGTACCTACTACGACATCAAATAAATGCAGGACTGACTGCAACTGTTGTGTCACTTGTTCTGCGGCGATAAAACGCGTTTCACCATCACCCAGTGCCGTCAGACCCCACAATACCGGACGATAGTCGATATCCAGTGCGGTACGTACTTCGTTACGGCGCGCATATTTCAGCGCTGTCAGCACGGCATCCCGAGTGCGTGGGTTGGAAAGATGGGTGCCGGTAATCGCCAGACAGCGGGCAGAGGCGATGTACTCTTCGCTGAAATCGTCCGAGGTAATCGCCATATCAGCGCAGTTCTCACGGAAGAAAATTAGCGGAAAGGTATCCCTGTCTTTAATGCCGAGTAATACCAGGGCGGTGAGTCGCTCGGTATCAGTTATCAGATGGCTGGTATCACAGCCCACCTGAGTCAGCTCTTCACGCAGAAAACGCCCCATATGCTCATCGCCTACCCGTGCCAGCATTGACGATTTTAGTCCCTGGCGCGCGGTGCCATAAGCTACGTTACCCGATGAACCGCCAAGATAGCGGGAAAAACTGGTGGCATCTTCAAGTCGGGCACCAATCTGCTGACTGTAAAGATCGACGGCCACGCGTCCCATGCAAATAAGATCCAATTGTTTTTGTTTCATTCTTGGTCCTTAGACAATGTCAGATACTTTCACCCAGCGGCCGTCCTGATGAGACAGGGCGATAGCATCGAGAATACGTGAAACTTTCCAGCCTTCTTCAAAGTCAGGCCATAGCGGTTTATCGCCCGCAATACCATCAATAAGATCACGTATTTCGACGGTTTTTTGATCGTTAAAACCAATCCCGTGGCCTGCACCCATACAGAAGGATCCATAATCCGGATGAGCGGGGCCTACCAGTAAGGTACGGAATCCCTGACGTCCTTCAGGATCGTCTTGCAGATACAGTTTCAGCTCTGCCATGCGTTCCTGAGTAAAGGTCATCGCGCCTTTGGTACCGGTAATTGTCCATGTCAGCCCCATCTTGCGGCCACTGGCAACCCGCGAGGTTTCGATAATGCCTTGTGCACCCCCGGAAAAACGCACCATTGCATGAGCCTGATCTTCGTTTTCAACCCTGACCATTTCGCTACTACCGGCATAGGCTGGACGCTCCGGGACGACAATTTTTAAATCGCCGCACACTTGCTCAATATCGCCCACCAGGTATTGCGCCATATTGACGATATGCGCGGATAAATCCCCTAATGCACCCAGTCCGGCTGTTTCTTTAAAGCAGTGCCAGTGAATGGGCACCAGCGGGTCGGCCATATAGTCTTCGTTATGTGTGCCGTAGAAATGGATAATTTCCCCGATTTCACCGCGCTGGATTATCTGTTTTGCCAGCTTGGCGGTAGGGTTTTTCATATAGTTGAAACCCACCAGTGTTTTCACGCCTGCCTCGCGCGCCGCATCAACCATCTGTTTTGCATCACGGGCATTAAGCGCCAGTGGTTTTTCAGAGTAGACGTGTTTCCCGTGACGAATCGCCTCCAGTGCCATCTCTTTATGAAGGTGGTTAGGGGAACAAATATCCACCACATCAATATTGGGATCGGCCACCAGCTCACGCCAGTCGCCCGTCGAACGGTTGAAGCCAAACGACGCTGCGCGTTTTTCAGCGAGCTCAGGTGTAACTTCCGCCACCATTTCACGTACTAGCTGGCCTTGAAGTTCAAACACTGTCGGTGCCTGGGCATAAGCAATCGCGTGGGCTTTGCCAATATATCCGGTGCCAATCAGACCAATTCTTACTTGTTTCATAAAATGCTCCTGAACTAAATTGCGCCGCGACGACTCTTGGCATAGGTATCAAAGGCAACCGCCAGCACGATAATCAGACCGGTAATAATTTGCTGGTAGTAAGCGGAAACGTTCATCAGTACCAGGCCATTAATTAAAATGCCCATAATGATTGCGCCGATAATTGTCCCACTGATGCGGCCATAGCCACCCATCAGGGAAGTTCCGCCAATAACGACTGAGGCAATAACGCGTAATTCAAAGGAGATCCCGGCGACCGCTTCAGCGCTTCCCAGGCGAGCACTCAGTACAAAGCCTGCCAGTCCTGCCAGGCAACCAATCACCACATAAACGCTGACCAGCACACGTTTGACATTGACCCCTGCCAGTCTTGCAGCTTCAGGGTTACCGCCTATGGCATAGACGAAGCGTCCCCAGCGGGTTTTATGCAGTGCCAGATAACCGATGATGGAAACAAAAGCGAAGATCCAAATGGGAATGGAGATGCCGAGCATTTCCCCGCGTCCCCACCAGCGATAACCGGCATCAAACCCTGCTATCGGTGCACCATCGTTAATTACCAGCGTCAGTCCGCGCCAGATAGTCATACCGCCTAAGGTGACAATGAAAGGAGGCAGGCGCAGACGGGTAACACCCAGCCCTTGTACCAGTCCTATCAGCGTACCCATTGCCAGACAAATACCCATGGCTAACAGCCAGCTCAGACCGCCCCAGGCGTCGGGATCAACGGTGGTAAAGTTATCGCCTTTAATGACGTAGGCTGCGGTCATGGCACAGAGCGCAAGAATCGATCCAACCGAGAGGTCGATACCCGCAGTCAGAATGACGAAGGTCATACCGATAGCAATGATCCCGTAGATCGAAACTTCAGTAAGAATGTTTAATATATTTCGTTCGCTCAGGAAATTACTGTTCTGCGTCTGGAAAAAAATCAGCAGCAGGATCATAAAAATCAGGACCCCGAAGCGCTCAAAAAAGCCGATAAAGTCGATACGCGATGCGCGCTTTTCCTCAGGCTGGGTTTTAGAAATCATCTGCGTCATGGGGGCTCCCGTTATGCGGCGTTTAACGCACTGTGATTAATCGCCATCATTGTCATCAGGCGTTCTTCGTTGGCTTCATCACCGTGTATTTCGCCGGTAATGTGCCCTTCGCTCAGGGTGATTATTCTGTCGGATACCGCCAGTATTTCCGGTAGATCGGACGAGATGACGATAACTGCCACCCCCCGGCTTGCCATGTCAAAGAGCACCTGATGAACTTCAGATTTTGTTCCGACGTCGATACCGCGCGTTGGCTCATCGACAATCAAGACCCTTGGATTCAGCGCCATGCAGCGCGCCAGAATCACTTTTTGCTGATTTCCGCCGGACAGCTTGCGCACTTCCTGCTCGGGGTTAACCATTTTGATTTGCAGCGCCTGACGGTAAGCGGCAATCAGGGCATCTTCTTTGCGGGGGCTGACGAAATAACGCCAGGTCAGCAAGGATGAAAGGCTGGAAAGAGACATATTGTCGCGGATCGATAACCCCAGCACGGCACCTTCTTTTTTGCGATCTTCAGGTACCAGAGCAATGCCCTGATCCAAAGCATGCATCGGATCGCGAGGCTGGTAAGGCTTACCGTCGAGTTCAAAGCTGCCGGTGGTAAATTTGTCAGCGCCAAACAGGCAGCGTGCTATTTCGGTTCGACCTGCACCGACCAGGCCTGCTATCCCCAGCACTTCTCCGGCATGAACATGAAAACTGACATCTTTCAGTGCAATACCGTGTGGATCGAGCGGCGGTTTTTCGCGGCTTAATCCTTTTACCGATAAACGTATCGGCTTATCCTGGTGGTGCGTCAGACTGGCGTCGCGGCGGTTAAACACCACATTACGGCCTACCATCAGACGGATAATTTGCTCAACATTGGTGCCTGCTACGTCGCCAGAACCGGTATAGCGCCCATCCTGAAAGACGGTAAAACGATCGCAAAGTTGGAAAACTTCATGCAGACGGTGTGTGACGTAGATAATGCTCACGCCGCGTCCCTTAAGCTCACGGACCACGCGGTGCAAACTTTCGACTTCACTATCACTGAGTGCCGCAGAAGGCTCATCCATAATGATAAGTTTGGCGTTAAGGGTCAGGGCGCGGGCTATTTCAACCATCTGCTGCTGGGCTACGCTTAAACGAGCAACCGCAGTCGTTGGGGCGATATTCAGCTGTAAATAACTCAGAATGACCTGAGCTTCGTTATTAACCGCTTTGGCGTCGACCACCAGGTTGTGACGTCGCGGCTCGCGGCCCAGAAACATATTTTCCGCCACCGTCATATTCGGCAGCAGGTTAAATTCCTGATAAATAGTAATGATGCCTTTGTTCTGGCGTTCCACTGGCGAATCATCTATGCCCAGCATTTCACCATTGAACCAAATTTCACCGCGCGTTTGCGGTTGTGCGCCTGCCAGCGCTTTTAATAGCGTCGATTTACCGGCACCATTTTCACCCAGCAGGGCGTGGATCTCTCCTGCTCCGACGCTCAGGTTGGCGTCACTGAGTGCCCAGACACCGGAGAAACTCTTGGCAAGATGGGTAACTTTTAATAGGGGCTGTGACATCAGTTGGCTCCTTTGTAACGCCCGTCGTGAGACGGGCGTATACAGGCTTATTTACCGGTTTCGCTGATACGCTCTGCTTTATCGAGATTATCTTTGGTTATCAGAGTTGGCGCGTAGTCCGCTCCGGTGATAGCCTTTTTATCGCGAATATTTTCGACCAACTGAGTCATTGCGGTGGTGACGGCATAGCCCGGACGCTGGTCAGCGGTAACTGCCAGCCAGCCGTCTTTTACTCTCTCCAGGGCTTCTGGTACTGCATCAAAGCCGGTGACCAGAACCTCGCCCGGTTTCATGCCTTGTGATTGAAGTGCTTCAATGGCACCGAGAGCCATATCATCGTTTGCTGCCAGAATAATTTGTGGTTTCTTCGCCAGGGATGGCAGCACGCTTTCAACAATGCGCATACCTTCAGAACGCATCCAGTTTCCGGTCTGATCGACGACGATATTGTATTTTTTACCGCCTTCAGTCAGACGATCGCGGATCCCTTTGGTCCGCTCGATGTTGGAAGAGGATCCAGGCTGACCGGTCAGCAGAACGATATCTGCTCCGTCAGGGAATTTCTCAATTACGAAACTCGCTACGGCCTGCCCACCTTTGTAGTTATTCGCACCAAAATGCGGTACTTTTTTATCACTAATAACCGAACGATCCAGAGTCACTACCGGTAAATTTGCGTCCTGGATTTCACCGACAGCGCTTGAAACAGCATTAATATCATTAGGAGAGACGATAAAGCCCTGAGCGCCTCGGGTGATGGCATTTTCCAGATCGGCGGCTTGTTTCGGTGAGCTACCCTGGCTATCAAGAACCTGAAGTTTCACGCCCATTTCTTTGGCAGCGTTAACGGCAGTACGCTGCATATGAACCTCAAATGGCATGGCGAGGTTTGGGGTACTAAAAACAATTTGTTCATTTGCGGCTAATGCAGGAGTTGTGGTTAATGCGATAAGGGCGGCAAGAATGAGTTTTTTCATTATTATATCTCTTCTATTTGTAGGGCTACCGAAGGTTATACCCGTCATACTTCAAGTTGCTTGGGTGTTGCCTGCATTCAGACAGCCGAATCACATAGTCTATCTATGCTCATCGCCTGTCTGAACTTGGCGCCTACAAGCCACTCGAATTATTTAGGGTATCTAACGTTATTTCACACCGGTTATGCAGGGACTCCAGTGCTTTGTCGGCCAGATACAGCGCACGCTCACCATCTTCGCCGCTACATTCTGGTTTAGTTTCACCGCGCAGAACGCCAACAAAATGCTGCCATTCTGCGGCATAGGCATCTTTGTAACGTTGCAGGAAAAAGTGCTCTGGTAAGGCGCTCCGGCAACCCGCAGAGCTGAGATGCTGTACCTGGTTTTCCAGAATATTTCCGGCAGACAGCAGGCCATTAGCGCCGTGTAATTCAATGCGCTGGTCATAGCCGTAGGCTGAACGACGGCTGTTAACAATGGTCGCCATTGCCCCGGAACGATATTTCAGGACAATAAACGCGGTATCGATATCACCCGCTTCACCGATAGCAGGGTCGACCAGATTGCTTCCCTGAGCGTAGATAGAGACCGGCTCTTCACCCATGATGAAACGCGCCATATCGAAATCGTGGATAGTCATATCGCGGAACATGCCGCCAGAAACACGCACATATTCAACCGGCGGCGGGGAAGGGTCGCGTGAGATAATCAGCAGGGATTCTGGTTTGCCTATCCGGCCTTCAAGAACCTCAGTTTTGACGCGACGAAATTGCGGGTCAAAACGGCGATTAAAACCAATAAACAGTGGGACGCTATTTGCCTTTACCACTTCAAGACATTCGCGAACGCGGGCAAGGTCAAGGTGTACCGGCTTTTCACAGAAAATCGCTTTGCCATGACGGGCGGCAAGTTCGATTAAGTTTGCATGGGTATCGGTTGCTGAGGCAATCAGCACAGCATGTACGTTAGTATCAGCCATGACCTCGTCTACGCTCTGTACCTTGGTTTGATACTGGGCAGCAATACGGGCGGCATTCTCTTCATTCGGATCAACAACTGACCACAGAGTCGTCTCTTTGTGGGCGGCAATATTTGCAGCGTGGATCTGGCCAATGCGGCCGGCACCCAATAAAGCAATGTTAAACATAGCGGCTCCCGAAATGGGTATTGCGTTAATCTCTGATACCGGAGAACACCGGCACCCTAGGCAACTAATAATCGACACCTAAAATAAAACATTTATTTCATTTTAATGCAGACTGAAAGTTTCATTTTTGTGTGGGGGTTAACATTTTGTTCCTCTGATGGATCCTTTTTGTTATCGGAATCACAATATTGGCTAAGCAGAAAAATTTACAGAAGGTGAAATTGAGAGATTTAGCGAGAATGGGCTACTGACAGGGGATTATCCACAACGAGATGAAATAAATGTTCCGCCTGGTTTACAGGCGGAACAGGGGGTTAATACTGACGGGCGCGCTTGAGCATTGACTGAGTCTCTTCGAAAGCCTGAGTTACCGCAGGGGACAGCGCTACCTCGGCATCACCGGTTCGCCACCAGGCCTCATAATCATGCGTCATGGTCTTAGGCAGCACTTTGATATCAAGTAAAACCGGACCATCAGCGAGCTTAGCGGCTTCAAGAGCTGCCAGCAGACTTTGCTCATCATGAACGCGAAAAGCACGGCAGCCATAGCTCTCAGCATTTTTAGCAAAATCCACCTTCACCAGCGGTCCGTCAAGCTTGCCGGTTGTCGGGTTTCGCTGGCGATTTTCGGTTGCCAGACTACTGATACCGTGCCCCATCTGTAGGTTATTAATACAACCAAACCCAGCGTTATCAAACAGTAAGACGGTTATTTTCACCCCCTCCTGCACGGCGGTTTGCAGCTCAGAATGGAGCATCATATAAGAACCATCCCCCACCATGGCGTAGGCTGGCTGAGCGGGTTTCGCCAGTTTAGCCCCGACCGTCGCAGCTATTTCATAGCCCATGCAGGAGTAGCCATATTCCAGGTGGTAGCTATCGGGCGTTTTTACCTGCCATAACCGCTGTAAATCCCCCGGGAGTGAACCTGCGGCACCCACCACAATTGCATCATCTTCGATATGCTGATTGATAAGCCCCAGCACGCGGGTTTGCGTCAGTGAGGTGCCGAGAGCCTCACTGTACTCTCGCAAGGTTTCATCAAGATGCCCGGCAACTTCAGGCGTGTCACCCGCCTGCCAGTGACGCTCCCATAGCCGCTGACACTCCTGATTCCAGGCCGTTCTGGCATGCAGGATATCGTCATCCCATTGCGCGCGATACTTGATATCACTGAGTTCTGACGTTAATCGCTCCAGTCCGATACGGGCATCGGCTATCAGCGGCGTGGCATCGAGTTTCATGGCATCAAACTCTGCCACGTTCAGCATCAGAAACTCAGCATCGGGCGCAAACAGCGCTTTTGAGCCGGTGGTAAAGTCAGTTAAACGTGTTCCGACACCAATAATCAAGTCTGCTTTGGGAGCCAGCAGATTAGCGGCAAGCCCCCCGGTAACCCCCAGGCCGCCAAGATTGAGTGGGTGATTACTCACTAGCGCACCTTTACCCGCCTGTGTTTCGGCGAACGGTAGCTGCGCCGTTTCAACAAATGCCTGAAAAGCGTCATGGGCACCTGAATAACGTACCCCGCCACCACAAATCACCAGAGGTCGGCGTTTACTTTTAATCAGTGCCAGTGCTGCCTGTAATCGACTTTCATCCGGTGGACGGCGTTCAATATGATGTACCCGGCGAGCAAAGAAGCTGGCCGGATAGTCCCAGACTTCACCCTGCACATCCTGGGGTAAGCAGATAGTCACTGCTCCGGTATCGGCTGGGTTGGTGAGCACTCGCATGGCGCTTAGCATGGCGCTCATCAGCTGTTCCGGACGGTTAATACGATCCCAGTAGCGCGATACCGGACGGAAGCAATCGTTGGTACTGATACTTAAGTCATGGTATTGCTCAATCTGCTGTAGCACCGGGTCGGGCTGGCGACTGGCATAAATATCCCCCGGTAATAACAGTAATGGAATACGGTTAGCGGTTGCTGTCGCAGCCGCAGTAATCATATTGGCAGCCCCAGGACCTACCGAAGAAGTCACCGCATAGATACGACGCCGCAGATGCTGTTTTGCAAACCCGGTGGCAATGTGGGCCATTCCTTGCTCGCTGCATCCCTGGTAAACTTTCAGATGGCCAGGGGCTTCTTCCAGCGCCTGGCCGATACCTAAAACATTTCCGTGACCAAAGATGGTCAGTATGCCTTCGACAAACGGCTGCTCCTCACCCTCGGCATCAATGTATTGTTGATTAAGAAATTTGACCAGCGCCTGCGCCATGGTTAAACGTAGTGTTGTCATTTTTTCCCCTGTCAGCCCAGTGTCGGCATCGAAAATGCGGCACCTTGTTGGTGATGGCTTTCCGGCCAGCGCGCAGTAATGGTTTTCATGCGAGTATAGAAACGTACACCATCATTACCATGGACATTCAGGGGGCCAAAGATAGATCGTTTCCAGCCACCAAAACTGTGGAACGCCATGGGTACCGGAATCGGCACGTTCACGCCAACCATACCCACCTGAACCTCTTCACAAAAACGTCTTGCTGTTCCGCCATCGCGGGTGAAAATGGCGGTACCATTACCGTATTCGTGCTGATTAATCAGATTCAGGGCACTTTGATAATCAGCCACGCGCACTACGCTCAGTACCGGGCCGAAGATCTCCTCTTTATAAATTGTCATCTCTGGCGTGACGTGGTCAAACAGTGTCGGGCCGACAAAATAACCTTCCTCATTACCCGCGACTTTAAGTCCACGTCCATCAACACGCAGCGTGGCACCCTGCGACTCACCGCTATCAATATAACCCAGGACTTTGGCACGATGTGCGCTGCTTATCAGTGGTCCCATTTCGTTTTCTGGCTGGTGGCCGAGGCCCGGGCCGACGCGCAGGGTAGCTATCTGTTGTTCCAGCTGGGAGCAGAGGGTATCGGCGGCGTTATCACCGACGGCAACGACCACTGACAGCGCCATACAGCGTTCCCCGGCAGCACCAAAGGCAGCACCCATAATGGCATTTGTGGCCATCGCCATATCCGCATCCGGCATCAGGATACAGTGGTTTTTTGCTCCACCGAGTGCCTGGCAGCGTTTACCGTGGGCGGATGCGGTGTTGTAGATATATTCAGCAATCGGCGTTGAACCGACAAAACTGACGGCCTGTACACGCGGGTCGGTTAGCAGCACATCAACGGCTTCTTTATCTCCTTGCACCACGTTAAAGACGCCATCAGGAAGTCCTGACTCTTTCAGTAACTCCGCCAGTCTTACTGCCAGGGAGGGATCTTTTTCTGATGGCTTAAGTACGAAAGTATTTCCCGTTGCCAGCGCAATAGGGAACATCCACATCGGCACCATGGCCGGGAAGTTAAACGGCGTGATTCCGGCACAGACCCCTAGCGGTTGCATCAGTGAGTGGCTGTCAACGCCGGTACCGACATTGGCAGAATGCTCACCTTTTTGTAGATGTGGAATACCGCAGGCGAACTCAACCACTTCCAGGCCGCGTGTCAGTTCACCGACGGCATCAGAATAGACTTTGCCGTGTTCTTCGCTAATGAGTTTTGCCAGGCTATCCATATGCTGTTCAAGCAAACTTTTAAAGCGGAATAAGACACGGGCACGTTTGAGCGGAGACTGGCGGGACCAGTCGGGGAAAGCTTGCTGCGCGGCAGCAATAGCTTGTTCTGTCTGTTGTACCGTACTCATAGCAACCTGACGGATCTGTGCTCCGGTGGCCGGATTAAAGATTGCCTGAACGCGCTGGCTGTCACCCGTGATACATTTGCCGTGAATAAAATTCGCTACCGTCTCCATATCTACCCTCTCGCTGTTAAATAGATGTCCTGAACACTGTATATGAAACAAACATTTCATTTCAGCTTGAAATAAAATAAATATTGATTATTGTGATCAAGAATCAATTTTGATGTTTACACCATACATAACCGACATTGGACGATCGCTGGCACAGTCCGCCAGGCGACAGGCACAGACAGGGAATTGGGGCGTTTATGCGAAAGATGATAACGGTACATCTGTTTCATTTTCTGCTTTACTGCGTTTAAATACCCGTTAGTACACTTTTTAAGGGGAATAACATTGAGCACTGCGACGAGTTTAAGTGAACTGCAAGAGCAGATCCGTGAGCGCTATGATGACCTGAGCAAACGGCTGCAGCAGGTATCACGCTATGTACTGGATAACACCAATAGCGTGGCCTTTGACACCGTCGCGATAATAGCTGAACGAGCGGGGGTTCCACCTTCCACCTTGATCCGCTTTGCCAATGCTTTTAATTTCAGTGGATTCAATGAAATGAAACAATTATTTCGTATGAATCTGGTGGAGGAAACGGCGAGCTATACTGACCGGGCACGATTATTTCGTGAGATGGAAAGTGAAGAAATACCAGAAACGCCCTTTGATATTTTGCAGGAATTCTCCCGTTCTAATGCCCAGGCTTTACAGCAATTAGCAGCGCGTACCAAGCCGGAAATGCTGGAGCAGGCGGTAGAACTGCTGGCGAATGCAGAAACGATTTATGTGGTAGGTCTGCGACGTTCTTTTAGCGTTGCGGCTTATCTGTCTTATGCCCTCAGCCATCTTGAATGTCGTCCGGTATTACTCGACGGGATGGGCGGGATGTTTCGTGAGCAGGTTAGCCGTATTACAGGAAAGGATCTGTTAGTCTCGATCAGCTTTTCGCCTTATGCCGAAGAAACGGTGATGATCAGTGAAATAGCGGCCAATGCTGGTGCCAGACAAATAGTGATAACAGATAGCCAGATTAGTCCGCTCGCGACCTTCAGCGATCTGTGTTTTGTGGTTAAAGAGGCTCAGGTTGATGCGTTTCGCTCTCAGTCAGCCACCCTGTGCCTGGTTCAGTCACTGATGATTGCGCTGGCATATTTTCAGGGGGAGTCGAAAAACTGATTATTACTGTGCCATGCTTCAAGTCGCCTGGATATTGCCACAGAGAAGGCAGTCGAATTTGTGGTAATCGACTGCCTCTATTTACTTCTATAAGTAACTCGGTTCATTTTGGTATAAAACAATTATTTTAATCCAGCAAAGTCCAGGCTGATTGCCAGGCGAAACCAACACCGGGTTCATATTGATTTGCGCCAGGAGACCATTGGATACAAAAACCGCTGTTAGGGAAAGGTTTACACTCATACGTATTTTTATCTTTTGGCTGATAAACTATTGTACCCGCTGTATAAAATGCGAGATTATCTGGAAATATATAATCATATTCGTGCTCCTGAACTAATCCTGGAACATTAATATCTTGTATTAATACTTTAGAGATTTTTCCCGCTATAACTTTCACTCTAACTTTATCTTCTTGTATATTATCTTTTTTATTAATAATAAAACGGCTGTAATTATCTGCAGTCACAACCTGCTCTGCATTTTTTGGTAACGACCATTTATAGTCTGGTGTTGAAGCGGGGTAGGCATCCGATTTAACCTCAAGATTATATGATACATAGCTGCCATTATCTTTTTGATCTTTAACTAAGTTAGCTTCGGTTAGATATTCTTTATCTTTCTTATCATCATCCTCACTGCCATTGCCATTGCCATTGCCATTGCCATTGCCACTGCCGTTATCATGGCCAGTCATATTAGCATCAATGACTTGATAAAAAGCATTCGCGGTGTCGTCTATATCCCATACTCCAAGAATTACCTGATATCCTTGACGTTCCGGCACATTACAGTTTATTTTTACTTTGCTAGCAGGCATTTTACCATTATCAAATTGCTCACAGAATGGTGTTAAATCAAAATCAGAACGCTCCAGGGGGGTTGTTGGATCCCAATTTTGTTTAGTGATAAAAAATCGCCATGATGTCGTACGATGAGCAGCCGTTAATGTCCAGGAGAAGGTGTTCTTTCCGCTGTTTACTTTGGTTTTACTCCATCGGGTAGGAGACTGTTCATTTAATGCATCAAAATTAGCATTACCACCGCTGGCGATCTTCCCATCCATGGGGCCTGTTTCAGGAAACCCCTTAAGCCCTTCAACTGATTGAGGTTCGTATTGAACAGGACCACACATCTTATTCACGTTATTCCCTGAACCAGAACAAAGAAATGCTCTGCTTGGAGGGGAGTTTATATAACCATGCCTGGGTAAAATATCTGAAAACACACAGGATGACGTTACCAAAAATAATGAAGGGAGTATATATTTAATGTCCATATAGTATTTTCCTTTTATATTGAATATATAGCTTGGTATATGTTAAATATATGATGATTAAATATAAAATAACCTGATTGATGTCATCATAAGAAATAAATGACAACGTGAATTTTTTATCATGTCAGTTAGTGAAAAACAATGATTGGTATAAATAAAAATATTTTTTTATTAAATAGTAAGTAATAATCACAGAAATACAAAAATAGGATAATCGCTAATGTGATGAATGGATCACGACTAAATATTACTTATTTTCATCATCTCTATAAAAAATGTCGGGCAACACTCTGGAATATTGAGTTCCAGAAAGTGCTTGTATCCTGGCGCGTATATGAGCCATTCTTAAGCTACAATAAAACTTGTGTCTTGCGTCGATTTAAGGTCATCTTAGGGTCTGTGGCGTATGATACTCAATGAACAAGGCAGGGTATGTTGGATTTTTTGAAAAATTACGCTGATTTAACAACCAGTGAAAAAAAAGCACTAAAATACATTATCGATCATATCGCTGACATTCCCTTGCTGAATATCAATGAGTTAGTGGCTAAAGCCTTTGTCTCAAAGACCGTGATCGTCAATCTGTCTCAAAAGCTCGGCTTCAATGGCTATAAAGAGCTTAAGTTCAAGATCAATGAGCATATTTTAGCTGAAAACAAAAATAAAAACCAAAATCTGCCTTCGTTTAAAAAACAGCTGGAAAGAAACATCAATAAAAGCTTTACTCTGATCAATGAAGAACAGATCCATGACTGCGCTAAATCTTTACGTCATGCAAAAAATATTTTCATTGTCACCCGAGGAACCAGTAAAGCCGTTGGTTACTATCTTGAACACTTGTTGTTTTCATTAGGATTGCATTGCTTTTTTATCAATGATTATAACTTGTCCGATTCTTTTACGCGGTTAGTCAGCAGTGACGATACCGTGGTGTTTATTTCTTTATCCGGTGGGACCAAGAAAATCATTGAAACCGCAAAAGCGGTTCAATTAAAAGAGGCGGATATTATTAGTATGACGGCATTTCATTCTAATGAACTCACAACCTATGCTAACCATAATCTTTTTTGTTTCGCTGATAATCACGACACAAAAAAAGATGATACTAAATCCAGGGTGGGGTTTTTTATTTTAGTTGATTTACTGGTATATGAATTAGAGCAACTAATGTAATCAAATTTATATGGTTATTTGAGTTTAAGTTACCTCTCTTCCTGAAATGTCCCAGGTCATATTTTGTGACCTTAGTTAATATTTAAAACCGCAGAATCATTTGCTAAAAAAATATCAATGCTAGTATGGCAATAATTTAAACATTCATTGTCATCAGGATAGTATATGGCTAAGAGAAAGTTTAGTGATTCAATTCAGCGGTTTGGGAGAACGTTGCTTCTTCCTATCGGTGTTCTGGCTCCCATTGGTATGGTTCTGGGTATCAGCGGAGCTTTAGTTCAATCTTATATGATTGCTCGATTCCCTTTCCTTGGAAACGAAACGGTCAATGAGCTACTAGTCAGTATTCGTTCTATTGCGGGTGTTATTTTTGACAATATTCCACTGCTGTTTGCGATGGGGGTTGCTTATGGCATGAGTCAGCGGGATAAAGGAATAGCGGTTTTTGCCTCGGTGGTCGGATACTTAACATTGATAATCACTATCAATGTCTGGCTGATACTGAATGGCAAACTGGCGGATGCGGCGGTGATGACCCAGGTCGGACAAATCAAAGTTCTGGGCATTCAAACCATGAATATCAGCGCCGCCGGGGGGATTATCACCGGTCTGATTGCTGCCTGGGCGACTGATAAATTTTATAACCTTGAACTACCTACCGCATTTGCTTTCTTCGCCGGGAAAAAGTCTGTCTCCATTATCATGATTGGCCTGATGATGGTCGTTGGAGCCTTTCTACCCTTTATCTGGGAAGTTTTAGTTCTTGGTTTAATGAAATTATCTGCGGTTATCCTCAGCCCTGTCGGGCCATTCTTTACGGCCGGGGGAGAACGACTGTTTATCCCATTCGGATTACACCACGTCTGGAACGTGCTGTTCAGATTTACTGAAGCCGGTGGTTCTTATGTTATTGATGGAGAAACCTTTGTTGGTGTTGTCCCGGCGATGACAGAAGTCTTGTTTAAGCAAGGGCCAAACAGTGAATACTGGTCAATGATGCCAAGCCTGACACGTTTTATGGCTCAGCAACAAATGCTGGTGACGCTATTCTTATTCCCGGCGATAGCCCTGGCGATTTATAGAACCTCAAGAAAAGAAAATCGCGCAGAAGTGAAATCGATGCTCGTGACCATGGTATTAACCGCGATGCTCGGTAATGTCACTGAACCGCTAGAGTTTACCTTTGTCTTTATTGCACCGCTGTTATATCTCATCTATGCCATGATCGTCGGTATTGGCGCGGTATTACTCTCACTGGCGGGTGTAGCGATAGGGTATATCCGGGGTACTGTTTTTGACTTCACCATATTTGGTCTGCTCTACGAACATACTAACTGGATTTTCCTGGTCCTCATCGGTAGCTGTTTAGCCGTCGTCACTTACTTCATCTTCTACTTCTCCATTGTGAGATTTGATATCAAAACACCGGGCAGAGAAGAGTCTGCTAGTATTAAAAGCACCTTAATCAAAGAGAAACGCTACGGAGAAGCGGCAGCTATTCTGCTTGAGGCCTTAGGTGGCAAACAAAATATCCGTAACGTCGATAACTGTATTACCCGGCTTCGCATTGATATCGCAGAGGCGGATAAAATCGATAAAGATTTAATATTGAAGTCAGGTTGTTCAGCATTTTTATTCCCAACGGAAAATCATATTCATGTCGTTTATGGACCGAAGGTTGAATTCGTTCGCAATGCTGTTGATGACGCAATGAAGAAATAAACAAGGATATATTATGAGAGCTTTATATGATTCAAAGAGTAAAACAATCGACGACCGTGGTATCAAAGACTTGCTATCTAATGAAGCAAAGTATTCAACCTGGTTAATGTTCGAGTCTATGTTAGCTCAAGCCCAAGCTGAACTTGGTTTTATTCCACAATCAGCGGCTGATGAAATAAAAGAAAAAGCTATCATAGAGAATATCGATTTTGAAGAAATGAGCCGTATTTATCAAAAAATTGGCCATGGCTTTGTTCCTTTTTTAAAAGTATTAGTGAATGCTTGCTCAGAAGAAAGTGGTAAATATATTCATTACGGTATTACCACGCAAAATATTCAGCAAAGTTCACAGCTGTATATGATGAAAACAGTGCATCATAAATTTATGTTACTGCTCAGCGAAATTATTGAAAATCTGGCTAATTTAGCTGAGAAAACCAAAAAAATGGTGATGCCGGGCAGAACGCATGGTCGGCATGCGATTCCTATCACCTATGGCTACAAAGTCTCGGTATGGATAAGCGATTTTATCGACTGTTATCAGCGTATGAAAGAGTGCGAGAAACGCGTATTCACCATCATGATGGGCGGGGCCGTGGGCGCTTTTAACTCAATGCCTGGCGTTGGCATGGCGGTTCAAAAAAGAGTGGCTGAACTGACCGGCATGGAAGCTATGGAGGTTCCCTCCAGAAACCTGAGTACCCATAAATTAGAATATATTTCTAATCTGGCCCTGATGGCGAATATTTGTCATAAAATCGGTGAAGAGGTTTACAGCACGACACTCGAAGAGATAGCCGAGGTTTCCGAAGGGTTTACCAAGGGCACTGTAGGTAGTAGCACCATGCCGCATAAAATTAACCCGAAATTAGCCAAAGGTATTATCGCTAATTCGCAGAAACTTTATTCTTTACCGAGTGTAGGTATGTACTCAGCTGTCAGACCTTATGAAGGTGACAGCAGTTCATACA
Source organism: Klebsiella sp. BIGb0407 (assembly GCF_024807845.1). Classification (GTDB taxonomy): domain Bacteria; phylum Pseudomonadota; class Gammaproteobacteria; order Enterobacterales; family Enterobacteriaceae; genus JGM124. The sequence goes on along the minus strand of NZ_JANUEQ010000002.1, from coordinate 207,379 downwards.
TGTTATTTGATGGGTTACTTGAAGAAGCATTAGAGTTAACGACCGAGATCCTGTTAAGAACTGAAGAGCTTTCCAGAACTCTGGTTCCTCATGAAGAAAGAATGCTACATAACGTATTAAGAAATAAAGGCTTAGATAATACTGAATACGTGATGATGAAGATGGCTGAAAAGCTGGGTAAAGATAAAGCACACTCACTACTCTATGATGAAGCGATTAAGACCGCAGCCGACGGCGAAGATTTTTACACCAACCTGATTAACAACGAGGTTATTTCAGCTGCGTTTAATGAGGATGAAATTAAACATATGCTGGATCCCAGAGCTTATATTGGACTATCGGTTGAAATAGCAGAGAAAGAGTCACGGCGTGGTTTTGCTATCGCCCAAGAGATTAAGCAGCATTATAAGTAAGTGGCTATAAAGAGAGTTATCTTATCCAGGATAACTCTCTTTAAACGATAATACCTTAATACTTCACCAAATTTCGCAGGCTAACCGATAGAAATTATCTCCCAGTACATTGCGAATCGTTTTCTCGCTATGTCCCAGTTGTAATAGCTCGGCTACCACCTGCTCCAGGGCATCGGGTGCGACATAACCGCTGGTATCGTTGTACTCTTCTTGCGGCCAGTACTCAGGATGCGCAGCTAAAATCTCTTCGGTACTGGTATTTCCGACAGCAAAGGCGTAATCCAGAGCGATTCCAACGTGACGCGGGCCCGCTACTTTTAGCAGATAGTCGATATGGTGGGTTAATAGCGCAGCATCAGGTTGTGTGTGACCCAGAAATGTACCGATACCATTGACCCCAATCAGACCACCGGTTTTAACACAGGCACGGATCTGCTCATCGCTGATATTACGGCCGTGACGAGTGACTGCCAGCGGATTAGAGTGAGAGAATATCACCGGTTTTTTTGAGTACTCCATCGCTTCAATACTGGTGCGATAGCTACAGTGTGAAACATCAACAAACATGCCCAGTCTGTTCATTTCATCAATCACTTCACTCCCGAAGCTAGTCAGCCCGATATCCTTGTCGTGACAACCGCCACCCGCCAGATTATTACGGTTATAGGCGAAGAGTATCTGCCGCACACCCAGATGATGATAAAACTCCACCATCTCCACACGCCCGTCCAGCGCATTCATCCCTTCAAGATCAAATGTCACTGCCAGCTTTCCTGCTGCACGGGCAGTCAGAATATCCTGTGCATGGCTGACCAACTGATAGTCATCCGGGTTGTCGAGTATCCAGTGACGAAAGGCGGCCAGATTACGTACGCTTTGTTCCCAGGGCAGCACGTCAAAACCGACATTAATCGAAAGATAGTGAATACCTGCCTCACGCCACAATTGCAGATTATTCAGGTCGGCTGCAGGGTCGGGCATAAAACCGGAATGCCCGTCCCATACCAGCGCATTAGCGTATAGCGTTTTAGCTTGTTGCTGCAGTGTGGGTATTGTCATCTCTATTCTCGTTTTTTAGCCATCAGGTTACGTATTAAATTTCATGTCGTGAGCGCCAGCGTTCCCGGGCCATAAAACCTTTTACACCCATATCAAGAAATGGGCGAGGGGGCAGGTAATTGGCACGACCCAATGAAATCAGATCGGACAACAACGGGTTGTCCTCCCCTAATGCTTGTTCCGCTAACAGACGGCCAAAGGCACTTTGCTTAGAGATACCCGCGCCGTTGCAGCCCGCGGCGGAATAAATATTAGGCGCAAGCTCACCCCAGACAGGTGCGCCATTACGCGTAATGCTTATCAAACCAGACCAGCTGTAAGCCATGGCAACATCCTCCAGCTGTGGGTAAAGCCGTAAGAACAGTTGTTGATGGCGGCGCGCATGACGCCCTGTTTCGACGGCATTGGTTTGCAGGTCAGGGGCGAAATTAACGTGCTCGCGGATCAGAAATCGATGGTCGGATGTATAACGGAGTGTGGCACCGGCAAGGGCATTGACGGGAGTGAGACCCCAGGATGTGATATCTCCCAGCCGTGCACGCTGTGAAGACGTCAGGGGTTCAGTCAGCGTGGCAAAGGTCGACATCGCAAACACGCTGCCTTTAAAGTGTGGTAAACCACGCGCGGCACCATTAATGGCAAACATCAGTTTATTTGCCTGCACTTCCCCATGCGGGGTAATCGCCCTAATTCCCCCTTGGGTCGTTATCTCCAGTGCGGGCGACTGTGCGTAAATAGAAACATTTTCAGGCAAACTCTCCGCCAGACCGGCAATCAGCGCGGCGGGGTTAACCAGAATGCAATTGGGGGTATAGACAGCACGTCGATAAAAGTCGGTTCCCAGCCGCTGACGGAGTTCCTGGCTTTCCAGTAACTGAAAATCTTCGCCAAGCGTGCGCAATGTCTGCTGATAGTGCTCAATTTCATTATCGAAATCGGGACTGACTGAACAGTGATACTTGCCGTCATTTCTCCAGTCACACTGAATATTCTGACCCTCGACAGTGTCTTTGAGGTGACTGACACCGTACTGCAGTAAACGCCGATAGCTATTCGCATGGTCTAATTCAGCCGAAGAACTTCCGACAGTGTGCGGCAGGTCAATGACGAATCCGGAGTTGCGCCCGGAAGCACCGTCCGCAATATCAACGGCATCCAGCACCACCACATGCTGTTGCGGGCGTAGTTCAGCAATCCGTCGTGCAAATGCCAGCCCGGCGTAACCCGCGCCTATGACTAACCAGTCAGCCGTAATTTTTCGATTCAGCGCAGGATAACAGGCCGTGGAATCTGTAATGGCAGACCAGCCATTAATATTTTGGTCAAAAGGGAGTTTTTTAAAATTCATTATTATTCTGATGTGTTTTCGCTTCTTCCCAGCAAAACAGGCTGATATTGAAAAGAAATTTTACATGCAGTGATAAATGAATGCCTAAGACTTAAATCTCTTATTCTTATGCATAAATAAGCTAATCGATGCTTAAGCCGGACGCAAACCGACGACAGGTGCTTATTGCTGATGATTTTCTTTGCCTATAATCTCGTTACTTATTTTTCTTTTCGGCTAATCGTCATGTCATTGAAGCAGTTTGTTCATCGGGTTCCCGTTAGCTTTTTTGGGATAGTTCTGGGTGTGTTTGGGCTGGGCAGCAGCTGGCGCTATGCCGCGACTCTGGGGATTGGCCCGGCCTGGCTCGGTGAAACGCTGATTTTTGCTGGCAGTTTTATCTGGCTAACGTTGGCGCTGATTTATGCTGCCCGCTGCCTGACAGAACCGAAAGCGGTACATGATGAGTTTCTGAATAATAATCAGTTTAGTTTTATCAGCCTGCTTCCTGCGGGCGGCGTGCTGGTTTCGATAGGGCTGCATCCTTATCATCTGATTCTCGCTAATACTCTCATGATAGTCGGCGCTATCGGCCAGCTTGTTTTCTCCGCATGGCGTTGCGCCCCGTTGTGGCGCGGTGAGTTTACTCACGAAGCCACCACTCCGGGTTTTTATCTGCCAACCGTTGCGGCCAATTTTATCTGCGCCATGGCTTTTGGTACCGCCGGACATCAGGATATCGGTGCGCTCTTTCTGGGGGCTGGGCTGATTTCATGGCTGACGCTGGAACCCGCCATTATTCATCGCCTGCGTACGCAAACGGCGCTGGCCAGCCCGGCCCGAGGCGTGATTGGTATCCAGCTCGCTCCGGCTTTTGTCGCCTGTTACGCATGGTTATGTGTCAACGGTAACCATTTTGATATCTTTGCCCTGTTACTGCTGGGGTATGGCTTACTGCAACTGTTCTTTATGCTGCGACTGGTGAGATGGTTTTTTGCCGGCGGTTTTAGCCCGGCGATGTGGGCATTTTCGTTCGGACTCTCTGCAATGGCAAATGCAGCCCTGCGGCTGGCACACAGCCGGCCGGGGGACGATATGCACGTGTTAGCCTGGATATTATTTTCGCTGGCTAATTTGCTGCTGGGTGGGCTTATCGTAAAAACACTTTTGCTGCTGGTTAGAGGTCGGTTATTACCTAAAAAATAGCCGATTTGGCCTCGCTGACACTGATTCGGCTGAAGATGGGCTCGAAACATCTGTTTGTCAGCGATTACCCTGAATAATATTTAATCAAAAATATTATTCAGGGTACAGAACTGTATAAGCTCCTGATTATTATCAATATCCAGTTTTCTCATTGCTGAGTTTTTTTGTAAGCTGATTGTTTTAGCGCTGCGATTAAGCCTGGTGGAGATGCTCACGATGGATTCGCCAGAGACAAAGTAACGCAGAACTTCAAATTCTCTCGGCGAAAGACTATTTATTTTATCGTTAAGCAGGGGCTTCTTTTTTACTTTATGTGACTCCGCGTTAAAGGAAGGAGGATAATAAGTATTATTCATTTTAATGGCATGCAGTGCTTTACGCATTTCATCAAGCGGATCTTGTTTGTAAACGACACCGGCTATCCCAAAATCATATAAAGATGAGACGATCATCGAGTTGGTAATCATGGTCAGTACCAGCAACTTAATCTGCGGATAGCTTCTCTTCAAATAGCTGACAAACCGAATACCATCTACATAAAGCTCATCTTTAGGCATATTGTAGTCGGTAATAATGATATCAGGTATGTCAGTCTCTAAGCTTTTGATTAGGGCTGAAGATGTCGAATAGGTGCCAATAACCTCAACGTTAGGTAACTGATTAATATAATCTTTCATTCCAGCCAAAACGACTTGATGATCGTCTACCAATACCACTCGCATCTTTTTCATCTTTTTTCTCTTGGTTCAGGAATCTATTTACTGCTCAATCAGCAGTTGTATCTCACTAACTAAGGCATTTACCTGCGGAGTACCTTTTTCATCCATGCCGTATGACTCTAAATATTCTCCCATAACTTCCAGTCGTAGAGAAAGATCATGATAGTTAGCAAGTACTAAAGCACCTCTCATTCGATGTAAAGTCATGATTATCATCTTTACATCCAGGCTGATTATCGATTTCTGAAGGATTTCCAGATCATCACTCATTGATTGAATAAAGATATCCCGATGCTTAGTAAGAATATCTATCCCAGGCAGCGCGAGTAACGACTCATCAATATGTTTTAAGTGCTCAGTTCCTACATAATTTCTTAAAATTTCAGCAAGTTTTTTCAATTCTATCGGTTTGACCAACCAGGCATCCATCCCTGATTCGATACAACGTTTTTCTTCATCAAGCATGGCATTAGCGGTAAGTCCAATAATCGGGACGGTGACACCTTCAGAACGTAATTTTGTCGCGAGTCCATACCCATTGAGATAGGGCATATTAACATCAGTAAAAATGATATCACTTGGCGATATATCCCACAGGGCTAATGCCTCCTCGCCATCACTCGCCAGAGTCACCGCGCAACCCAGTAGTTCAAGCTGTTCCTTGAGCGTGATTTGATTGAGCGGATTATCTTCAGCGATTAAAACACTGATTGAGAAATGAGGAAAAACAGGCTGCTGAGATTGTTGTGTGATACTTCCATGGAAAAACTGCTCCAAACCAAAGCCGATGCTAAATATATTGTGTACGTCTATATTATAAGCGTAATCAAACTGTTCTGACAGTGAAATAGCGACCGTCTGACCTTCCCAGTTCAGGGGCGATGCTTCTTTTTTTAATTGAATATCAACTAAGGTGGCTTGTTTGTCGTCATAGGACATCTGTTCGGCTAATGCTTTGGCATTTGCCCCCCAGCTATTGAGCCATAGTACAATATTTTTTGTTAAATCAGGGTGAGGACTACGTACCACAATATTCACCTGATCGAGTTTTGGCGTGATAGCAGGTGGCAGACTGACATCCGGTAAAGTAAAATCGATTTCAACTGAAAACTTACTGCCAATACGCGGTTCGCTAACGACCGCCATCTCACTACCCATTAACCCGGCCAGGCGCGAACAAATAAATAGCCCGAGGCCTGCACCGCTGGAAATGTTATTCTCCGAGTTAATAAGGAAGAAGGGTTTAAACAGGTTTTTGAGATGTTCTTCTGCTATTCCCATACCACTATCTAATACTTCTATGAGCAAACGGGACTGAGTTGTCGTTTTTTTTGCCTGGCTAAGACGAACAATCACATAGCCATAATCGGTGAATTTTATTGCATTACTGATTAAATTATTAATAATCTGACGAAGTCGATTAGGATCGCCATAAACCTGAGAGGGAAGATCGGTCGGGACAATGGAAAATAGCAGCAACCCTTTATTATAAGCTACCGAAGAGTAGGAGCCGGTACAACCCTGAATGAGCTCAATAGGGTTAAATGGAATATTTTCCAGCTGCAACTGATTAGCTTCAATTTTACTGATATCAAGAATATCACTGATCAGCTGCATCAGCGACTGAGAAGCTATTTCAATTCGGTTCAGATATTGACGTTGTTTAGTATTCAGTTCAGTTAAAGAAAGCAGCTCTATGGTACCAAGAGTACCGTACAGTGGTGTGCGTATTTCATGACTCATCGTCGCTAAAAACAAGGTTTTAGCTTCATTAGCTTCATTGGCTGCAAGCCTGGCCTGTTTTAAGTGGCGTTCAGTTTCGACATGAATACTGACGTCTGTAAAGGCGCAGAGTATGACATCACTCTGTTTATAACGTGTCGGTACGTAACTCACGTTTACCGTTAATGCTTCGGAAATGACCAGCTGTTCAATCATACCGGCCTTATTGTCACGCATCACCTGGCACAGCATATTATCTGACCAGCTACTGATACCTATTTTGCCGTTGTCATCCGGATTTAACCATTCTAATGCCAGCTCATTGGCAAAAATAACGTTACAGTTTTCACGGGAGAGCAGACAAACGGCAACGGGAGCCGTTTGAATGAGTGTTTTACTAAACTCATCACTTTCCAATAGTTTATCATGGGCAACTTGCGCAGGTTTAATAACTCGCTGTGTATACCAGCGGTTATATGCCAGGCTGCCAAACAGACTGAAAAGAATAATGGTGATTAATCCACCCGATAACCAGGTATTGTCCTGGAAGAAATTCAGGTAGCTGACAAGGTAATAACCGGTCCAGTTTTCACTGTCGTCATTTACTTTAAAAACGATACCATCGGTCGTAAAGTACATACCTTGCTCATCAAATGACGGTGCGTCACCGTCACCCAATAAAGTACCGTAGTGCTGGTGTGCAAACCAGAAATTATCACGGCGCTGTAACCAAAATGAACTATCAAGCATCGGATAAACCGCACGCTCAAGGATATTAATTCTCTGTGGGTCGAGAACAGCGACGGCATATAAACAGTCATTGGTTTTACTGGTCGAAACTGGCTCGGTGGTCTCGATTTCGGTCATAATGATACCGAGCAACTTGCCTGAAAGGTTTTCATCTTTAAACCAGACTACTTTATTATTATCATCAGCAATCTGACAGCCTTTAATCCCTTTCTGAGAAATGTACTGTTCTGTTGCTTTTGTTACGCTCTGATATTCAGTAAGTTCCTCTTTGAAATCTGTATCATCGTCATCCAGAGCAGGTACGCCAATATTAACAATATCATTTGCTGAAATTAACCAGACGGATGATGAAGGAAAGTAAGACGATGACCAAAAATTCAAAAATTTATAAGAAAGATAAATGCCATAGGGGGTAATATCATGTTCTGTTTTAGTGCAGTCAGCATTTTTTGAACATTCCCATGAATAGGTCATATTAGCTTGTGACTCAGGGATGCTATAATAGTCGTCATGAGTACCAGGATACTTCTCAATAACGCCTCTATTTAATACGCTTTCATTTTTAGCGATGAAAGAGAAATCCTGCGGGTCGTTGATATCCTGTAAAAATTTCTCCTGTTCGCGGGCATAGGAGACGAGCGTTGAAAAGTCCAGCACCAGACGTTTCTTCTCTTGTTCAATAATGCGTAAACTTCCCCACAGGAGCAGAAGTGCAAGTGCAAAGGTCAAGGGTACTATTCCGAATAGTAACCAGTTGTGTCGCCGCGACCATTGAAGGATTTTGACTAAAGGAGTTTCCCGCATATGGCCTCGATTTCTTTAATGTTTTTTGTAAAAAGACACTTTGTATTAATATACAAAAAGTGAACTATCAGAGTGTGATGACAGCCACTTTTTTTATACATTACATCTCTCAGTAAAACAGATTTCAGCTATAAAAAGCTAATGTCAGATAAAATTTTTATTAACTTAACCTGCCTGCTTCTGGCAAAGGGGAGAAGAGAGCCTTGGAGATAACTCATTCTGTCAAAGTTATTGAGAGAGGATGTTTTTAAGACCCTATTTTTTTCATCAGTGCATAGTGGCGAGCCAGTTCTCTTCCAATATCCAGTACGCTGTATGCATTAACCACAGTGGTATGTGCGTTCTCATATAACCGGCTATCCGCTGAAGGTGGAAGGGCGATAATCCGTGGACCAATCCAGTTAATGCTTCTATAGGACTGAGGCCAGGTGGAGATTAATAGCCCCGATGTTTCTGACTCTAAAGGACGGGCATCAGCTCCCCACAGGCAAAGCCAGTCGCAAATATTATTCACCACCTCCGGCAGAGCACCTTCTACAAAAACGACTTCATTGGGCAAATAGATAGTGTCCAGTTCAAATTTATCTGCTGGTAAAGGAAATGTAATGTTCACTGCTATCCTGGTGCCCAGTTCGGGGATGCTTGCGGCTTCAATGGTGCCATCCATCATTTTTACCAGTCTGAGACAAATGGATAACCCTAAGCCCGATCCTACTCCACGGCGATTGGTATGGAAGAAAGGATCAAATAATTTAGGCAAATCAGCCTGGTTGACCCCAATACCGGAATCCGTGACTTCAAACATCAGTTGCACTGAGCCAAGAGAGAATTTTTTCGCCTTGATGCGTAAGATGATTTGTCCTATATCGGTAAACTTAATCGCATTATTAACTAAATTATCCAGTATTTGCCGTACTCTCATACCATCACCGATTAAGGTTGATGGAATTCCCGGGTCGCACAGAGCATAGATAGTCAGATTTTTACTTTCAGCTTTAGCAGAGAAAAAAGTAATCACCTGTTCTGCGAGTTCCATCGGGTTAAACAAAGTATTAATAAGCTGCAATTTACCCGCTTCAATAACCGACAGATCAAGGCTGTCATTGACGATTCTCTGCAAACTAGTAAAAGCATACTTTAAGGTATTTAAATGATTTCTTTGTTGCTCTGAATGTGGCGTCAGATACATCAGTTCAAGCGTCGCTAACATCCCATATAAAGGAGTACGTATTTCGTGGCTCATGGTCGTGATAAACATCGATTTTGCCAGGTTAGCAGCTTCAGCATTATTTTTGGCGTTGTTCAGATAGCGCTCTTTCTTTTTCACCCAGCTGATATCATTTAATAAGCAGAACACGATAGTTTCATCGTTTTCATCCAATAACAGGGTACTCAACTGGTAAACCTTACCATTGCCAAGATAAATTTCCTGTGATGTTAATGATGTCGTATGTGATGAGATTCTGCTCAGCCAGTCAGGATCGCAGGCCATCCATTCTCTGATAAGTGAATTGGCTAATAGAATCTCTACATTGTTATAGCTAATCAATCCCAGTCCGATAGGCGCAGTATCTATTAAATTGTTTAATCTGTTATTTCTTTTTTCAAGGTATCGATAGCGCGCTATATTCGGTTTCATCAGATAGCGGAACAGGTAGTAGTTTGCTGAGAAATTTAGCAAGGAAACTATTACGATCAATGCCAGCATACCCGCGAAACTGCTAACGCTCTGTTTTATAACCGTATGCCATTCAACGCAATAGAGTAGCGCCCACCCAGGCTGCCCTAAGGAAATGTTGAGGCTTAAATACTTCGGAATGATATTATTCTGAATATTAGACAATAAACTCTGATGAGAGGAGTTAATCAGGCACTGAGAAACATTGCCCATTTTTTCTTTAGATGACACGACTTTTCCTGCCGGGCTGAGCAAGAATTTATTCTCTTTAAAAGAGGAGTTATCATTAATTAAATTATTAGCCGGCATAAATGAAATACCCAGCCATTCAGTACCATTTGACCTGTCCTGTAACAGAGTGAACATATATATTCTGTCGTCATGAATATCAGAGGTATTAATCCATATAATCTGGTCTTGGTTTTCAGATACATTGTTTTGGCTATGCTGAGCCAGGTTTCGCCATAGCCAGAAACGGTCTTGTTTTATTTTTTGACGACTTGCCGTTGAAGGGGAAACAATAAAATCAATACCACCTGTCAATGTGGATATATGAATGAGGTCAATATTTTTTTCAATAAGCATTGAAATATGATTTTTAGTTGGAATAATCCCTGAATATCCAGCCTCAGTGGGCTCTGGCTGGTAATTAAAGTGATTGTAACTATTGTCATTTTTTTCTTTGAAAAAAACAAGTACGTCATCTGTGTTATTGATCTCAGATGAAGAGTGGAGTAATGATAATAAAAGCGTTTCATAGCTTTTATAATAATTTCGCGTGTTTACAGCATCATTTTCAATTGTATTATAGATATCAGAAAAAGAATTATGTATTTTATGATTTATGTAAACGATGATCGTCAAACCAAACAAAAATATAAATAAAAATGAGATAGCCGTTAGTGAGAATTTAATGAAAAAAACTCGCCAGTATCTTTGCTTGCTATTGATATCTTTATAATATTTCATGCACACATCATAAAGGCGAGCGGCCTTTTATCAATAAGGTTTACCTTAATTAAAGAACTTATTACCGAAAAGTTCAGGCGCTGAATAAGTTCTGTTTTTCGCAAGATGTATAACATCATGCTCTTTCATGTGGCTTGTCGGGCTGGCTTTTTAATCAACCTGATGATGCTGGTAGTAAAATATTTGTACCACCAGCATCGAATATCAATAAGAAACCACTACCCGGATGGTTTTCGAAAAGGGTCCGGAAACAATATTGCTGCCAGGTATATGCGAAAGTGTCGCGGTATAGAACTGGTCTACTGGCGTGAAAGGCATAATGTCACCGACAAAGTACGATTCGTTATAGTCAATATCGCCGCTACTATTGCTTAGCTGAACTTGTAACCCGTTGCCCATATCCAGGTTTTTATTGTCCAGTACGGTATTATTATTTGGTTCGAAGCGTACCGAGATATTTAAACCCGTTTCGCACTCCGGATTCACCTTCATATTAAGGTTAAAAGTCTTACTGACTACACTTCCACTCTTCATACTTTGTGGCGATATAGTGCCGAAGTTCACGCTACCACCGTTTGAGGCAGTGATATCGACCTTAGGTGTCGGACAGAGTAGCGTTAGGTTACCCATAAAACGGGCATAGATAGGAGCGCCAATATTTTGCCTTTCTTCATTAATATGATAACCCAGTAGAAAAACGCCTGTATCAAAGGGTTTTAAATTAGCAGCCCCTTTTTTGACGGTAAACATATAGCGTATACCAAACCCTTTCCCATTAGTAGATTCGCCCCAGGCACCTAGTAAAATATCGGAATGCCCTGGCTGAGTAATATTATAATCAATATCCCCGCCAATGCTATATTGCTGAAATATCTCAACACCATTGTCAGTTAACATGATTCTTATATTTTCAGGCATGGTACTTCTAAAGTAAACATTATTTCTTTGACCAGTAAAGTGACATAATAAACCAATAAAAGCACTTTGTTGACTGGCGAGAATTGTTCCAGGTGCTATTGTCGTTGTATTTTTTGTTATCTCAAAATTGATAGATAGATCAATATGATCACCCATGTCACTAGGCTGACAATTGGAGACAGCAGCAAAAATTTGACTGATACCCAGCATACTAAGCACCAGGGTGAAAATTATTTTTTTTATGATACTGTTTAATCTGAGCATATCTTACCCTTTACTCGAAGGCTTTTCTTTTAATAAAGAGCAACTGCTGCCAGAACATGTGTATTTTAATGTTTTTGGTGCACCGTAATCATCAATATAAGTCACCATAAAATCATTACCACTTCTTTGCTTGTCATTTAACGGGTAAACAAAATTACCGTTTGGTTTAATGATAACCTCTGAGAAATCCTTCACCTTTTGTGGTTTGTTATTAATGTTAATAATCACAACGTGATAAGGTGTTGGGTTGCTAAAGTAAAGCTGGTTATTTTTCTTCTCAACTTTTAGCTCTTGCTGCCAGTTATTGTCAGGGTATTTTTGTAATCCCTTTGGACGATAAAATAGCTTAAAGCGAGACTGAATAACCACTTCCACCACGTTCTCTATGTTACTTTTAGGAGGAACGCCAAGAATGTTAAAATACATCAGGCTTTCTTTATCCTTAGACAGAGGCGTTATCTCGTTAACCGAATTAATGCGGATCTGTTTTTTCTGATTCGGCTCAATTCGCTGTAACAACGGCAGTGCCACTAAGGGCTCGGTTATTTTCTTGCCATCACTTGATTCAAGCCAGGTCTGTACTAAATACGGATCTTTCGCATCAATATTTTCGACCACAACGCTCACGCCCGGTTTTGCCGCATCATAGATAACACGCGTGCGGTCCATGGTGAGTGACGCCTGAGCATAGCTGCTTAATAATAAAAGGGTGCTGAGAATAACGTTTGTATTTTTCACTATCATAAATCCTTCGTACAGGTTAATTGCTTCAGTTTCTGGACATCGGCATTTTTAATCATAATCTGGCAAGATTGGTTGTCGCCCCATTTAACAAATATCTTCTGTGTACTTTTGATACCTGTCAGATAGGTTTGTCCTTTTTCTGAAACAATCCCGAGCTGTTTATTACTTTCTTTATCATAGACGGTGGCACCAAACGGCGGCACTGTCCCATTGGTTAACATAATGGTGAGTAATGCTTTGTCACCGATAACGGCATTCACTTTGGCATAACCAATAGCGCCCGTGGTTAAGGCCGATTCAATAACGTTATCTTCAATACTGACGTTATCGGGCATATTGTTGAGATCAAGATACTGCGCACTTCGGTAATAGGTTGGGACATTACTTATCCCTGCCAGACCAAAACGGTTAGTAACAGACTCATTATCATTAACTGAGACGTTACTTGCCGTATCAGCATCAATAATCATACGCGCCTGGTTCGGATACACCCTTCTGTGAAGCACCGGCCCCTGTTGGGTTAAGGTCAATGATCCGTCTACTGACGCACTCAGAGACTGGTGATCTTTGCCATAGGCTCCACTGAACTGCGTCGTGGCATAAGGCGTATCACGATAAACCGATCCGTTCATCGCCGTATTTTCAAAAAAGTTCGTGTTTGAAACGCCAATATTAATATTGTTGTTATCCTTCACGGTCGAATAACTCATATTATTGCTATAATTCTTACTGCGTTCGTCATAAGAGCCGAAGTATTGCAGTCGTGATTTTGATTCACCGCCAAACGGAACGCTTAATGAAATATAAGCCTGTTTAGCGCGACTCTCTCTTGAAGAGATGCTCTGGCTAACTGAAACGCTTAATAATGTATCCTTCAGCCAGCTATCTTTAAGCATCGTGCTGTAAGACAGGCTCAGGCTATCGTTGCTTTTTGCTTTATTCCAGTATGTTGTCCTTGAGTAATTCAGGCTAACATCCGCATTCAAATCAGGTAATCGCTGAGTGAATGAGGTCGAAAATAAATTCTTTTGCCGATATAACGCATCCGCTCTTCTGGCCTTGCTTTCGACATAGTTATTCACGGACATATAGCCTTCATTAGAAAACTGATATCCCGTCAGGTTAAGTCTGCTGGAGTCAGAGAACCTTTTTGCATAGCTCACCCGGTAGCTTTCTCCCCGGCGTCTTGGCATATCTTCTATCTGGCTACGAGACTGGGTCACATCAAAAGATAGCGCCCCCAGGTTACCCATATTGGTACCCAGCCCAATACTTAAGGCTTTATACTTACTGCCGATGGTGGCGAACATTCCGCTGTAAGCGGAAAGGTTATTCAACAACCCCCATGATAGCTCGCCAGAAACAAAACCGGTGTTAACCTCACCATAGCTAAGCGGATCAAATTGCCCGGTATTTATTTTATAACGCACCATTCCCTTACGCGTCAGGAAAGGAATAGACGTAGTGGCGACCTGGAACTGACGAACAGCACCGTCTTCTTCTTCTACTTTGACATCCAGCGTACCGGAGAGCGATGAGCTCAAGTTATCAATCGAGAATGGGCCTGGCGGCACCTTCACCTGATTCAGTATTCTGCCATTCTGAGAGATAGTTACCGTTGCATTACTGGTTGCGGTTCCCGTCACTTGAGGGGCGTAGCCTCTTAAAATCGCCGGTAACATATTCTCGTCGCTAAAGGCACTGGCGCCTTTAAAGCGAACTGAATCAAAAATACTGCTGGATGTATAATGCTGACCGATAAATAATTTAGATGCTAGTGCAGGGATATCGGTAAATGCATAGGTCTGTATCCACTCAAATTTATTCTGCCGATTTTGACTGCTGTTATTATTCTGATATTGATAATTACTACGCAGACGCCAGGAACCGATATTGGCTCCAGCCGTCCCGTAAGAGCTCAGGCTATTATAGCCAGCTATATTTCTGCTTTTTATATAGTTATCAATGACACTGTAATCCAGTATCAGGGCGTTCACACCACTGTCACGCTGTTGCGGAGGGATCCAGTTATCATCATTATATTGAAAATAGATCTGTGGTATAGAAAGATTCAGTTCCTGTTTTTCATCATCAAAATTAATTTTGATGTTTTGATCCTGAGAACCGAGATCGAAACATTCCCCTTGATTCCATTGAGGGATTTTTTTAATAAATTCGTCTTTTAAGCCAATTGCCTTGATCAAACTGTCCGTCAGACAGGGTTGAATAATGCCGTCTTTTTTAGCAAAGCTGATTTTATCGAAAAAGTTAATTTTTCGACCATTGACGGTAACACCGACAAAATAAACCCCTTCAGACTGGGCACTTTTTTCAAAAGAACTTAAGTCTATATTAGAAATTCCGGAAATAACGAGGGCTTGCTCGTTAAACTGTACATCCTGAGCGTGAGCTAAATAGGAATAGAAGAACGTACTGGCGAGTAATTTAATAATTATATTTTTTTTCATATGCAATTTTGATTATCAAAAATAATCGCACTCAGCAGGACTCGTCATAGGAAAATAGAGGTGTAGTTATTTATATACAGTGCAGGATGTGGCCTGCACTGTATATCCATCATGCTTCAAGTTGCATGCGCGTTGGCTGCAACTTGAAGTATTCAGGGATATAACAATAAAGCTGGCTCGTATCTATTACTGGTAATCCAGTACGTAAGCAACGGTTGATTTTACTGAACCGGCTGTTGCTGCACCCAGAGCTTGCATACGTGCAGTCAGGTTAATGGTGTTGCTACCTGCTCTCAGACTCTGTTCAACAGTACCGTTATTGGTCAGGTCAGCACCGTTAGCATCCTGGAAC
Source organism: Klebsiella sp. BIGb0407 (assembly GCF_024807845.1). Taxonomy (GTDB): domain Bacteria; phylum Pseudomonadota; class Gammaproteobacteria; order Enterobacterales; family Enterobacteriaceae; genus JGM124. The sequence goes on along the minus strand of NZ_JANUEQ010000002.1, from coordinate 191,986 downwards.
AGTACGCCCATATTTGCTGCGGTACCGTTGTTTGCCCACAGGCTGCCAGCAGTGTCCATCTGACCGGTAAAGGTTACGATAACTTTAGAGAAATCAGTACCGCTGTTGCTTGGGTCTAACATGCAGTTAGTCAGTTCCAGAGTAAAATCAGAAACCGGACCCTGGTTTCCTGCAACCTGAAGTGAAGCTACAGGTACAGAACCGAGGCCAACTTCTTTGTTTACAGATGAAGGAACAATAGTACATGCGCCGGTGTTAACAGTGCCATCAAATTTAATAGTGCCGCTACCAACGTCAGCTGCAAATACAGATGAAGATGCGCTAGAAATAACTAAAGCCAGTACGGAAGATGCTAATACGTTAAGTTTCATTTTAATTGCCTTGTTTAATTTATTGGGTGTATATTTTATTTAAAAAATAGTGTTTCGTTACATATGGAATAAGCCATATGCTATTAAATTCATTTTGCTATCACTAATTTCTCTGCTGAGGTTACATCGTTAAATCATCTATTTAAATAATTTAAAAATCGTTCTCATCAAGGAAGAAGTACATAGTACTCGAGGGTTATCATTAGGGGTATAAGGGAAACCTTATAAAGAATAAATAATTCATAAAAGTTTGACGTCGCTCTAGAGAATAAATAAAAGAGGAATAATTTCTCGCGATTTAATTAAAAATATAAAGTAAGAAAGTTCCTACATGTTATTGATTTTAAATGAAAGGTTACAAACTTTTTTGATAAGTAGCAGAGCGGCTTCAAGTATCGGTACGGAAGAGATGAGCGGGAAGAATGTCATAACCTGATGGCCATTTTTCCCAGCATTGCTGGGAAAGAGCGTATTTTTTCTTGTTTTTATGTACTTTGTCTTAATTCAATCTGGTAGCTGAATGATTCAACGCGTGGCTCGTCCAGTTCATCATCCTGGCCATCGCTGAGTAACTCAATCAGCAGGTTACCCGTCACTTTGCCCATATTCTGATAATCGATGTGGATAGCGGTTATCGTCGGGAAGGTTTGGTCGCAGCTACCTGAGTCGTCCAGACAAGCGACGGCAATATTACCGGGGATCTTCAGTAAGCGGCGCTGACACTCAAACATGACGCCCAGGGCAATGTCTTCATGGCTACAAATCACGGCATCTAATTCTGGCCGCTGCAGTAACATCTCACTTAACGCATAACGGCCAAACTGGAGGCTGGCGGTATCCCGCGTCGTGACCACAAAATCTGAGTTCTGATAATGACTCAACATGGCTTTATGCCAGCCATTCAGTTCCTGACGCTGCAGACGGTTATCCATATTTGCACCAATAAAACCAATATTCTTGTATCCACGATCGAGTAACTGTTCAGTCAGTTTGCGTGTCGCTTCTGAAAAAGAGGTCTCTATAGAAATATGGGCCTGGCTATAGGGTGCACCCACTACGTTAATAGTAGGAACATTTGTCTTATCGATAATCTGATAAGTTTCATCGGCTAGCTGGGAGCCAAAAATCACTAATGCAGCCGGATTACTTTGCAGCAGGGTGGTGAGTATTTTGGCTTCTTTATGGTGATTATGTTCATGGAAGCCCAGTAACAGCTGAAATTCATTTTTATTGAGTACCTGTTGCAGTGACTGAATAAAACGTGAGCTGGCTTTATCAGACAGAGAAGGAAGCAATACGGCAACAATATTACTGGTACCTGAAGCCAGAGCGCCTGCCGCTCCATTAGGGATATAGCCTAAGGCTTCAACCGCCTGTTCTATCTTTTCCCGCAGTTTATCCGAGACTTGTTCCGGGGTTCTTAAGGCCCGGGAAACGGTCATGGTTCCGACACCTGCAAAATTAGCCACTTCTTGTAATGTAACCCGCCCGGTATTGCGGCGCTTACGCGTTGTTTTCATTCAGGCTCCCGGAGCACTCACAATCAATTGCTTCCATTATATTCATCACGCCATTTATCTGTCTAATCAGGTCGGTACATTGTAGACCAATAAGTCACTCAAATTATGCTGGAAAAAGGGGCAAATCCATCCTGACCAGAATCATAAATCTGAAATGATGATAGCGCTATCATCGTTTTTTGGTAGCGCTATCACGTTTTCATGATAGCGCTACCAAATGGCGTCACAAAATGAGAGATCAATCACATTTATCTGTTTGTGAAAAATCTACTCTGCTTGCCATCACCACCTGGAGTCGTTAAGCATGCTAAAAAATTTATTAACCACAGAGGTTGTTCAGATAGTCGAACAGGCTAAAGACTGGCGCGATGCCATAGCGATATCCTGTCAGCCATTGATTGAAAATGGTTCGATAGAACCACGTTATGTTGAGGCTATCTACCGCTCTCATGAAGCGATTGGCCCTTATTATGTGGTTGGCCCGGGTATTGCCATGCCCCATGCTCGCCCTGAAGAAGGCGCAAACAAACTGTCTCTGGCGCTGACAGTGATTCCTTCTGGCGTAAATTTTGATGCCGATGAAAACGACCCGGTGAAACTGTTGATTGTGTTAGCGGCGACAGATAGCACAAGTCACATTGAAATCATTTCTCAGCTTGCTCAGTTATTCGATAACGAGCAAGACACTCAGGCCCTTTTACAGGCCACAACCGTGCCAGAAATCTTATCTGTCATTGCACGCTATTAATCCAGGAGTTCAGTTATGAAAATTACAGTGGTTTGTGGAAATGGTTTAGGTACCAGCCTGATGATGGAAATGAGCATCAAAAACATCCTGAAAGAGCTGTCCGTCAGCGCTGAAGTTGACCATGTCGATCTCGGTTCTGCCAAAGGAACGCCGAGTGATATTTTTGTCGGAACTAAAGACATTGCCGAGCAACTCGTTGCCCAGTCCGTCGCCGGGAAAATTGTTTCACTGGAAAATATGATCGATAAGAAAGCCATGAAAGAGCGCTTGTCGGTGGCATTAACCGAGTTAGGCGCACTTTAAGCTGAGGTCAGTATGGATTTCTTTCGTTTTTTGATGAGTGATGTGCTGTCAGAACCTGCCGTACTGGTCGGTTTTATCGCCTTAATTGGCCTGATTGCACAGAAAAAACCGGTGACAGAATGTATTAAAGGTACCGTCAAAACCATTATGGGTTTTGTGATTTTAGGTGCCGGTGCGGGTTTAGTGGTCTCATCATTGGGAGACTTCGCTAATATTTTCCAGCACGCCTTTGGTATACAAGGTGTCGTACCGAACAACGAAGCTATCGTTTCAGTTGCACAGAAAAGTTTTGGTAAAGAAATGGCGATGATTATGTTCTTCGCGATGGTTATCAATATTTTGATTGCGCGTTTTACGCCCTGGAAATTTATCTTCCTGACCGGCCATCATACCTTATTTATGTCAATGATGGTGGCGGTGATTCTGGCAACGGCAGGAATGACAGGTACGACCCTGATTGCAGTAGGCTCTCTGGTTGTCGGTGTGGCGATGGTCTTCTTCCCGGCGATTGCTCATCCATATATGAAGAAAGTCACCGGTTCTGATGATGTTGCTATCGGTCACTTTTCAACACTGTCTTATGTCCTGGCCGGCTTTATCGGTAGTAAATTTGGTAATAAAGCGCATTCAACGGAAGATATGAATGTGCCAAAAAGCCTGCTGTTTTTACGTGATACTCCGGTTGCCATCTCGTTCACAATGAGCATTATTTTCCTGGTCACCTGCTTTTTTGCCGGTGCGGATGTGGTGAAAGAGCTAAGTGGCGGTAAGAACTGGTTTATGTTCTCCATCATGCAGTCAATCACTTTTGCCGGTGGTGTCTACATCATCCTGCAAGGTGTACGTATGGTTATCGCGGAAATCGTCCCGGCATTTAAAGGTATTTCCGATAAGTTAGTGCCTAACGCGAAACCTGCGCTGGATTGCCCGGTCGTCTTCCCTTATGCACCGAATGCGGTACTGGTTGGCTTCCTGAGCAGTTTTTCAGCAGGCTTAATTGGTATGTTTGCTCTGTATCTGTTGGATATGACGGTTATTATTCCGGGTGTAGTACCACACTTCTTCGTGGGGGCAGCTGCCGGGGTCTTTGGGAACGCAACCGGCGGACGCCGTGGTGCAATTCTGGGTGCCTTTGCCCAAGGCTTGCTGATTACCTTCCTGCCAGTATTCCTGCTGCCAGTACTTGGCAATATCGGCTTCGCCAACACCACCTTCAGTGATGCTGACTTTGGTGCCCTGGGTATTCTGTTAGGGATTATTGTTCGTTAATTTTCACTGCGACGAATATCAAAAATAACGCCAGCTTCTTGCTGGCGTTATTACATTTATACGCCGGGGACATCCCCCACAGAATCCCTGATTTTTAATTCAGACGTAAAGATATTATCTTTTAAGAAATGCCCGCCATCGAGCATCGAAATAACCCGATGAATCACTTCATTAATCATTTCATTAACCGGATCTTTCACACTGGATAAAGCTGGCTTCAGGAAGGGAGCGGTTGGAATATCATCGAAACCGATAACGGATACCTGCTGAGGAACTGCAATACCTGTATCGTCCAGCGCTTTGATTGCCCCGATGGCCATATCATCATTGCTGGCCAGAATTGCGGTAAAAGGCGTAGCCTGGTGGTGTAACTTCATGACGGCCTGAACACCGCAAGTAGGCGTCCAGCGGCCTGGAATAATCAGTGATTCGGTAATATTTATTCCGTTTGCAGTCAACGCCTCTTTATAGCCAGCCAGGCGTTCAATGGCTGTCGGTGAGTCCATCGAACCGGTAATAAAGGCAATCTCTTTATGTCCGCGGGAAATTAAATATTGGGTGGCATTAAAACTGGAACCTTTATGATCGCAGACGATGCAGTGGCTCTGATTTTTTCTCAGTTTACGGTTCACGACCATAATAGGCTGGGGATGTTGCTCAATTATCTCATCCATCTGGCTAATGCTGAGAAAGCGGGGATAAACAATAATCGCATCACAGCGTAAGTCGAGCAGAAATTGAATCGCAGCCTGTTCTTCCTCGGCGCTGTGTTTGCCGTCAACCAGGATCAGTTGCCGGCCATTATCCTCAACCTTTTTGGCCGCCTGAGACAGGATTTCATTGAAGTAACTGCCCTGATAAAGATTGTTGGTCACCACCAGGCCAATACAGGCGGACTTGCTGGTCGAAAGGTTGCGCGCCAGCAAATTCGGGCGATAGCCCGTTTCCTCAATCGCCTGATACACCCGCGCTTTGGTTTCGTCACTGGTATAGCCTTTCCCTGACAACACACGCGAAACTGTCGCTTTTGATACGTTTGCCCGTTTCGCTACTTCCTGCATTGTAGACATGTCTTTATCCCGACCAATTGATACCGGAATCATTTTACACATTTTTTAACGTCAGAGATGCAGAGAACTGTGCCGCTATCAGAGCGAAGTCCATTTAAAACATGAATGAATTTGGTGAACCCGATCACATAAAATGACAATCGAATTAAAAATAAATTGAATTAATAACAAATAAAATAAATATTGTGTGGAACCGGTTACCTCTTTTGTTGCTCAGTAACATAAATACTCAATTAACGATAGAAATATCAGTTAATACATAAACTTAAATAAATCGCCATGAAACGGGATGTCTGGCCGTTACATTTAGTGCCCTATACCGCTGGATGTAGAGTGCGATTACAAGAGCTCATTTACCTATGTCCAAGAACTATGTGGCTGTTTCCCGTTCGATTGTTGATGCTATCGGCGGGGTCGAAAATATTACTGCTGTCACTCACTGTATGACTCGCCTCAGATTTGTGCTGAAAAATGACGAGCCCGTTGATATTCAAAAATTAAAAAGTATCAGTGGTGTGATGGGGGTGGTAAAAACCGATTCACAATGCCAGGTGATTATTGGCAATACCGTTTCTCAGGCTTATGCCGAAGTGATTAAATTGCTGCCGGAAGGTGCCGCTCAGGATACCCGACCGGCTGCCAAAACCGGCTGGTCTTTTCGTCGTGTCGGAGCCGGTATTCTTGATGCCTTGATTGGTACTATGTCACCACTGATCCCGGCTATCATCGGGGCATCAATGGTGAAGCTACTGGCCATGATCCTTCTCATGTCGGGTATCCTGACCAAAGACTCCTCAACCCTGATCGTGCTTAATGTGATTGGCGACGGTGCATTCTTCTTCCTGCCAATTATGGTGGCAGCCTCTGCTGCGGTTAAGTTCAAAACCAATATGTCACTGGCTATTGCCATCTCAGGGGTTATGGTACATCCGGCATTTATCGATTTAATGGCTAAAGCGGCTCAAGGTCAGCCCGTAGAGTTTATTGGTATTCCGATTACCGCCGTGAAGTACACTTATACCGTCATCCCAGCATTGTGTATGACTTGGATCCTTTCCTACATCGAGAAATGGGTCGATAAGATAACTCCGGCTGTTACCAAGAACTTCCTCAAACCGATGCTTATTTTTCTGATTGCCTCGCCGATTGCCATTATTTTTATTGGACCTGTCGGTATCTGGATTGGCAGCGGTATTTCATCCGTGGTCTATACCATTCACCATTATCTTGGCTGGTTATCGGTAGCGATTATGGGCGCTCTTTGGCCACTCCTGGTAATGACGGGTATGCATCGTGTCTTTACCCCAACCATCATTCAGACCATTGCCGAGACCGGTAAAGAGGGCATGGTCATGCCATCAGAAATCGGCGCAAACCTGGCACTGGGTGGTTCATCGCTGGCCGTTGCCTGGAAGACCAAAAATCCTGAGTTACGTCAGACTGCACTTGCCGCCGCTGCCTCTGCCATTGTGGCCGGGATCTCTGAGCCTGCACTCTACGGTGTCGCTCTGCGTCTCAAAAGACCCTTGGTAGCAAGTTTAATTACCGGATTTTTCTGCGGTGCCGTCGCCGGAATTGGCGGGTTAGCGAGTCACTCTATGGCGTCACCCGGGCTCTTTACCAGCGTGCAGTTTTTTGATCCACAAAACCCGATGAGCATCGTCTGGGTATTTGGCGTCATGATTATGGCGGTGGTGATGTCATTTATTGTGACCTTGTTACTTGGCTTTGAAGATATTCCTGTAGAAAAACAAAATGATAATAAAGAGCCTGTTGAGCAGAAAGTTTCTCAGCCTCAGCAGGCTAACGCCTGAATTAATTAACGGATAAGGAAAAATACGCATGTCCACATCAAGATTTCCCGACAACTTCCTTTGGGGGGGAGCCATCTCTGCGAATCAGGCCGAGGGGGCATACCGTGAAGGAGGAAAAGGGCTGACTACGGTGGACATGATCCCCCACGGCAGTAATCGAATGCCGGTTAAACTGGGCCAGGAACAGCGCTTTAGCCTGCGTGAGGATGAATATTACCCCAGCCACCAGGCTATCGATTTTTATCATCATTATAAAGAAGATATTGCGCTGCTTGCTGAGATGGGATTCAGCGTGTTCAGAACCTCTATTGCCTGGAGCCGCCTTTACCCTAATGGCGATGAATTAACGCCGAATGCGGAAGGGATCGCTTTTTATCGGGATCTGTTTACCGAATGCAGAAAATACGATATCGAACCCCTGGTGACCTTGTGTCACTTCGATGTGCCGATGCATCTGGTGATTGAATATGGCTCATGGCGTAACCGGAAAATGGTCGATTTCTTTAGCCGTTATGCCCGTACCTGCTTTGAAGAGTTTGATGGTCTGGTGAAATACTGGCTGACCTTCAATGAAATTAACATCATGCTACATAGCCCATTCTCTGGCGCGGGTCTGGTATTCAGTGCTGATGAAAACCCTGATCAGGTTAAGTATCAGGCGGCTCACCATGAGTTAGTCGCCAGCGCTTTAGCCACCCGTATTGCCCATGAAGTTAACCCGAAAAACCAGGTTGGCTGCATGCTGGCGGGGGGCATTTTTTACCCCTGGTCATGCAAGCCTGATGATGTCTGGGCGGCACTGAATAAAGACCGTGAAAATCTCTTTTTTATTGATGTCCAGGCGCGTGGTCATTACCCGGCTTACGCAGCTCGGTTATTCAAAGAAAAAGGTATTTCACTGGTGATAGAGCCGGAAGATGAAGAGATCCTTACCAATACCGTCGATTTTGTCTCTTTCAGTTACTACGCTTCCCGCTGTACGTCTGCTGAAATGAATGAGCAAAATAGTAGTGAAGCTAACGTAGTTAAATCACTGAAAAACCCGCATATCAAAGTGAGTGACTGGGGGTGGGGCATCGATCCATTGGGCTTACGCATCACAATGAATATGATGTATGACCGCTATCAGAAGCCACTCTTCCTGGTTGAGAATGGCCTTGGTGCACGGGATGAAGTCACTGCCGAGGGTGAAATCAACGATGATTATCGCATTGACTACTTGCGCAACCATATTAATGCCATGGGCGAGGCAATAGAAGACGGCATTCCGGTTATCGGCTATACCACCTGGTCCTGCATCGACCTGGTTGCCGCTTCTACCGGGGAGTTAAGTAAGCGCTACGGCTTTATTTATGTCGATCTTGATGACCAGGGCCTGGGAACGCGTGAACGTAAGAAGAAAAAATCCTTCTACTGGTATCAGAAAGTGATTGCGAGTAATGGGGCAGATCTGGAGTAAGGGATAATTGAAAAGAGGTGACTGAAAATAGTCACCTCTTTGAACCCGCTAATGATCGATTGTTATCTTTAACGTTTGATAATGAGGATGCGTCATTTCTCGCTATTTACTTGGGCCAACCAGCTTGCAGGTTTCCAGCCAGCCAGCGGTATCAATTTTTCCGTTTGCCAGATATTGCTGCTGATTTTTCCAGTGGGCTGCCAGGAATGGTTTCAGACCGGAGAGACGCTTGTTAATAGTCAGCATTTGATCAAACACTGAAAATTCGTGTTTGAGTCCTTCCTGTCCGTATAACGTTGCGGAGTCAACCAGACTACTTGCGTAATAACTGGTTAGTTGCTGGAGCCTATCTTTTTGTTCGCCCAATTTAGTTTTACGAGTCGCACAATGGGCATCATTTTCATCTTTATCTTTGCATAGCGCTTCATAATTCTGATTCAGAAAATCAAGAAAACGACCATCATCCTGTAGTTTAGTGCATAGGAATGAGCCTAAGTTATGGCTGGCACGAATCGATTGGGCGCGATCTTCTTGCTGTTTCTGATTACTGGCACGTAATTGATTTTCGAGACCTTTGAGTTTTTGTTTTAGCTCCGCATCATCAACAGCAGAGGCAAGGCTGCCTAACTCTCTGGCTGTGTCTTTTGTTTCGTCTTTTTGTTTTTCAGCATGCTGATTATCGGCACCTAGCGTTTTCCAGCTTTTTTCTAGCTGTTTAACTCTATCCTGCGAGGTGATGGTCGGGGCCACTAAGACCAAACGAAGACCAATACTTTTGCTAATCGATGGTGTTGCATTGTCGTAGTAATTAACTTCTCTACGAGCCGCACTACGAACTTCTGACTGATTTGACTGGAAGCTACCACCCCGTACGACAAAGCCCCCGGCCTGACCATGTAGTCGGTTCAGCTTATTAAGATAAAAAGGGGTAAACATCATCTCGGATACATTACCGAGCATATCATGTAAACCGAGGGGGTTTGGTTCAAGCAACCCTACCAGCTGTATTTTACCGTTGGAAGACTGAGCTCCTGAAAACCATTCATATTTTTTAATATCATCCATCGGATAGCGTACATCACGAAACTCAGCGCTATTAACTTTCAGACCACCACGGGCGGCAAACTCCCATTCGACTTCAGTCGGGAGTCTTAAAAATCCAGGTTTACCGTCTTCTTCAGGTAACTTATCGATGGCGTTTGTTCGTAGCCATTGGTTATATTTATCGGCGACGCTGACTGCATCAAACCAGCTCATGCCTGTTGCGGGTATGTTCAACTTACGTGAAACTGTGGGACAGGTTCCTTCCGTTAAGGCTTGATACTGTAAAGCGGTGAGAGGGTACTTGGCCATCAAGTAATAACGACCTTTACCCTGTTTGCCATTATTAAAGCTTCCGGCAATAAAAGCAGGGTAACTGTGTTCGATAACGCCCCATTCTCCACTGTCCTCTCCTAAGGTTACAGGCAGGTCATCAAGCGGGCTATCCATCGGGATTTCAATCCGACGAAATACCATTGATCCCTCACAAGGCATAGGCAAAATGATATCTTCGTCAGCCGGTTTCGGATTATAAGCCTTATCAGGCCATGAATCGGCCAAAACGGGCGATATATTGGCGAGCACGCCAACCACTACCCAGCAGCGCATTGAGGAAAGAGTTGAGGTCACAGATTGTCTCCACGAAGAATAAATTGAGTAGAAAATAAGATGTTCAGATCACACCTCTCGCAAGCTCTGGGCGGGGTCAATCTTAATTGCACGATAGGCGCTAATACTGGCAACGATGAGTGCAATCACTACGGTTAGCGCCATGGCTAACAGGCTGTGCTCAAGTGTGATTTTGCAAAGCATTTCTTCGGTAGCGAGCGTTCCGGATAACACCTGATTAAAGACTTGGCTGGCGATAAGGTAGATGCCATAACCTCCAGCATAAGCCAGAATACTGAGCAAACAGCCCTGGAATACCACATAGAGTCCTACCTGTAAGCCAGTAAAACCGAGCAAGCGTAGGACGGCAATATGCTTACGTTTACGATCGATATTCGCGATAAATGAACCGGTAAGAGAAGCGATACAACCGATCAGCGCGGTGGCTGCAATAATGTTGAAAATAATCCCCAGCACTCGGTTGATGCTTTTTACATTTTCAATATCTGCGAGTCTGCTGGTGGTTTCGATGCGTTGTACCCTCAAATCTTGCTCAAGGCTGGCAACGCTATCAATATCTTTGGCATAAAGGCGGGCACGAGCATAGCGTGCGGGTTTGTTGCTGATAAGTTCCTGACCGTTACTGACGCCAAGCGCCGGAGCCGCGTAACCATCTCTGAAATTCTCCAGCATCATTAACAGCGCTGGCTGGGTAAAAATCGCTGCGCGGTTAAAATAGGTCGCAGGTAATATCCCCGCCACGGTCAGGTTTTTTCGCCCCCATTCCAGACGACCTTCAAGCTGGCGACTCACACGCAGGGTAATAGTATCGCCGATATTAACGCTCAGCTTGCGGACCGCTTCTGCGGTCAGAATGACCTCATCTTCGTGATTAATCTTAAGATCTGCTAACAGCGGATCACCGTCAGAAGTAGGGATAACCTCAACATTTTCAATGAAATGACGACTATCACTTTGCAAGTCAGCGAGAGTATTGAGTGAACGTGTCTGCCCGATAGCAAAGCCGACATCCGGGCGTTGACGTAATTGCTCTATCCAGGCCTGGTCGTAGCTTCCACTGCTCAGCATACGGATCTCAAGGTTACGCGGGTCTGTCGCCAGGTCATCCTGCAATTGGCTGACAATACCAAATCGCAAACCGAAGAGCAGGAGCAGGGGGGCAATAACGGCAATTAACGAAGAAACAATACAAAAAGAGATAATCCGATCATGCCATAGATCTTTTAGCGCTAAACGACTTAGCAGTAAGGTTCTGTCAGGGAGCAAAATAGGTCCCCTTTTGCGTTTCAGATGAATTTTCTGATATTTCAGAGAAGCGAGCGACAAGGGCAGGTAAATTGAAACTCTGCACTAGCGGCCAGTCATGACAAACGACCAGAGCCATCATTCCCTCCTGAGAAACCAAATCAATAAATAGACTAAACAGCTGCCGGGCATTATGTGGATCAAGTGCTGCGGTAGGTTCATCGGCCAGTACCAGACTTGGGCGATGGGCTATCGCGCGTGCAAATGCCGTTCTCTGTCTTTCACCAAATGATAATTGTGCCGGATACTTCGCTAAAAGCGGCGCCAGTTTTAGGGCTTCAATTATTCTATTTAGCATTGCCTTATCGGGATGTGTTCCGAGTAACTGACTGGGCAAGTGAATGTTATCTTGCACGGTCAGATAAGGAAGGAGTCCGCCATTTTGCAGAACAAACCCCAGCTGACGGGAACGAATATTTGCCAGTTCAGTTTGCTTATGCGCATTGAGTAAGGCAGCAACATTGAGAGTCTGGCTATTATCTCTTAGCTCGAAGCGCCCAATTTTACTGGGATGCAGTAGCAGTCCAAGGGCTTCAAGCAGCGTGCTTTTACCACAACCACTTTCACCGGTAATCGCCATCACCTCACCCGGCCGCAACCTAAGCTGCGGCAGGTAAACATGGTGGGCCTGACGACCCAGGCCACGGACTACACAAAGATCTTCAATGTGTAGCATCAGGGCATCATTTCCAGCGGTACAGGGTAGACGCGATCGCGTGGATCGCTCTCTTTGGCAAGCTCTACCCAACGATCCACATCCGCATTATATTTTTGGTAGTGGCGCAGTTTAGATGAGAGAGTACGGATAAATTTTTCCTGGGACAGGCCATCCCAGCTTTTCCATGTTTCTTCATCTAAATTGAGAACATCACTGCGATAAGGTAAATCAGCAAGGTATTCCCCAAGGACACCTAACTGATTAATGTTGGTGTTATCCTGTTGTTTTAACTGGTTAGGATCCGCTCCCATGGTTGCGGCGACGGTACGTAACTGTTCAAACATTTTTTCCGGGGAGATCATACCTTCATTGGCGGCTTGCAGAATTTGGTTCACCACATCACTCAAATCGCTCAATTGTCCTTTCGTCAGCAGTACCCGAACATCCGTGGTGGGAATATTCTGCTTAATAAGGTCACGGTCACTGATCCAGGCTTTAAACACCAGTGGTGCCTGGGTATCGTTCTTTTTACCCAGATAAGCGAGCTGCATGGCATGACCGATTAATGCGGTATCTTCGAGTAATTTCTGCTCTTTTGTCAGAGTTTTACCATCACCTTTAGAATAGAGTGCGCTACCTATGGCAGCATCACCCATATAGGCGGATTTAACCTGCTCGGTAATTGCGGCTGCCAGGGCATCAACCTGTTGACCAAACATTTTCAGGTCACCGGCATCGACTGCCTGGTAGAGGTTGGACTGGGTACTGTCGAAGTTAGAGAGATCCCGGTACTGGTTCTCTGCTTTAGTATGATTATCTTTACCACCTGGTGTTTTCAGGTGCAGGGTATAGATAGCAATGCCCCGATTACCGGCTTCCAGCCTTAATTGATTCGAGTCGAGGCCTGTACCGGACAATTTATTGTCACCGTCAATGGCACCGGCATCGGTGATTAACACCATATAACGGGCCCCGTATGGGCTCCAGTCAATCTCATCAATAGCCGATAACACACCGGCATAGGCATCTTCGTCATATAACGAACTGGAGACTTTAGCCTCTTTCAGATCGGCTACCTGTTTAAGGAAATCCTCACCATCTTTAACCTTGTTCGGATCTGCGTAAATTTTAGTTCTGTATTCCAGACCCGGTACGACTTTGTTGTTTGAGCGGAATGAAACCAGGCCAAATTTTACCTGATCCTGCAAATGCTCTTGTTTTATCTTATCAAAGACTTTATTCACCGCCTCCTTGGTACGCTCAATATAAGGGCCCATTGAAATGGTGGAATCAATCACGAAGACGACGGAGGCCTTAAATCCTTTAAGCTGGTTAACGTCATCTTCTTGTTTTTGAATGACGTTTGCTTTGCTCACGGAAGCCACGTTAAGTAAACGAGTATAGAACCCGTCTTCTGTCATGATTTCTTCGCCGCTTAAAATAGGTAACAGATAAAACTGTTTTTGCAGATCAACAAAATATTCTGGCTCCTGCGCCAGCACTTCATCTGAATGACCCTCGCGTTTCAGTTTTGCCCGTAATGGTGCGAGAACAGAGACCGGGTCAGGAGTAGAAAGAATATCATCCAGACTTTTTCTCTCTTTGAAAAACAGCAGCGAGTCGCGGTTAGCGGGGTTAGTAAAAGCCAGGGTTAACTGCATTTTCCAGTCAACGGTGCAGGCCTGAGGCAGCCAGCCAATGGTTTTGCCATAGCTATCAGGCCCTACTTTGACCCAGCTTGCGCCATTAATGTCTTCTTTTTGATAAACATAAAAACTGCTGAAGGCGGGCTGTACTGTGCCTTTATCATCACCCGCATTGCTTCCCAGGGTACAACCTGGCGTTGTCAGTACTCGTTGGAATAAGGTTTTTTTTCCTTCTTGCAGCAGGGGCTTATCTCCATCTACTGCCGCTACTTGGGTACCGAAGAACAGGCCGAATAAGGGTAAAGTGAATCTAAGACAATGTCGGATACTCATTTACCTAGCTCCTCAAGGCGCTGTTTAGCCGTCTGATTATCAGGATCTGATTGGAGGGCAGTTTCATACCAATAGACAGCGGTATCAGCGTCAGGGTCTTTGAAGCATTCACTGGCTTGATGATATTTAGGATCGTATTCACCCGCGTAGGCAAGGGCTATTTGACTATCACCCCCTTGAGCCCGGTTAGCGTAAAGACGCTGAGCGACACCACATTTATGCGCATCTTTAGCGGCCTGAATGATAGCCAGTAGCTGCTGATTGTCGAGTTTTTGCTGTACACAGCTTTGTACAAAATCGAGTTCGCTCTGGCTATTCAGATTAGCAGTCGTGCATGCACTAGCTGATACAGCAGGTGCTGCAAGTGCAACTGGTTCTGCTGGTGTTGCCGGTTCTGCTGGCGCTGCAGGTTCTGCTGGTGGAGTAATAGCTGCGGGTGTTTCAGGCTGTTTTTCTGCTGTCACGGAAATATCATCGACACTTTTTTGCCCTAAAAACCACCATAATGCTGCGATAGCAATCAACAGTACCAATAGCGTGGCAATTATCATTGGGACGCGAGATGAACGTGATTTAGGTTTACGTTCATCAGCAGCGGCTATGGGTGGCAACGGAGCGGCTTCTGGCTGTACGGCAGGTTCTGTTGTAACGACAGGTTCAGGGGAGGGCGTGCTTAATACACTACTGCCAATATAATCCCCGGTCTGGCCGCGAGCATTGGATGAGAACAACTCATCGCGGACGAGTTGCAGCGTGGTACGACGTATCTCGCCGGAGCTGAGCTTAGCTTGAATAAGTACCTGACTGGTATGTTCCAGGAGCGGATCAAGCAGAGTGGGGCCAATAGGGAAGCCACTACCCGTATTTAATGGATAGCCGCCCTCGATAGTAAACCAATGGGGGGCTGGGCTCCAACTACCATCGGGCTGCAAATAATTCTGCTCATTATTGCAAAGAGTAAAGGTCAGGCTAGAGAGTATGGCCTGTTCATTTCGCAGGCGAACCATCAATTGTGCTGTACCTGGCTGTGCAGGTTGGCTGGCGAAGATTTTAGCTTGCATTAGAGAGTCTCTTGTTTCAATTGGTCGATAATTTGACCAAGCTGGCGATTATGTTCGAAGGAGATATCGCGCGTGGCGCTATGGCCTGCGTTGTCCAAAATCAGAGTCATCAAGGCTGACAGCCAGTCACCCATATAAGAGAGGCCAGGCTGTGGGGCGATAGCGGCTAATTGAGGAAGTTCATCGCTAGCCAGTGTCGTCTGACGAACAAAAATTTTATTTTTCTCGCCAATATAACTATTAGGAAGTTTTTCTGATGGTAATGACAGGTAACCGAACCAGGCAATAAAATCACGCAGAGCCAGCTGAGCACGCAACACCTGGCGAGCGACCAATTGCGCTCGGAGAGTACCTGCTTGTTCCTGACCCGCCAGCGCCTGTTTTAATGTCCCTTCAAGATCCAGACGAGTCGCTGTGGTGACCAGTTCTTCGCTAAGCAGATTAATCAGCTCGTGATTTATACCCAACTGATGCCAGTAAGTTGTCTGTAATGGCAAATCTCTTAGATGAGCGACCCATGCTTTGAAGACTTGATGAGCAAACTCGTCATCCTGACCTATTCTTTCCGAGGTCGATGTTGATTCAGTCGTTGCAGGTTGTTCTGCGGCT
Organism: Klebsiella sp. BIGb0407; assembly: GCF_024807845.1. Lineage (GTDB taxonomy): Bacteria > Pseudomonadota > Gammaproteobacteria > Enterobacterales > Enterobacteriaceae > JGM124. The sequence goes on along the minus strand of NZ_JANUEQ010000002.1, from coordinate 176,149 downwards.
TGAGTACCGGCAAAAGGACTATCACCAAAAGGGTTATTACCAAAAGGATTATTACCAAATGGGCTGGTGGCAAATACTTGATGGGGACGACGATCGGCCGTTATTTCTGTGGTTTGATCCTCGGAGCGAATACTCAGATAGATATTATATAATTCGCTACCAGGCAGCTCCAGACGACTGATTATTTCCCCTATACACTGCGGGCTGGCTGATAAACCTTGCCATAGCTCCTGGGCAATCGCTTGTTTTTTAACTCTCTGGCCATCACCATCTTGTTCATACCAACGGCCAAGCCTTTGTTCGCCTAAGTCCTTACGGCACTGCACTAACTGATCGCGCAGGCGCTGTAATTTGAAATCGAGATGGGCAACACCGCGTAGCGCCTGACTAAGACGTAACATACCGCCATCGTTTAGTGCGAGCATCGCTTGCCATGCCGCTTGTGGTTCCTCAATATGTTGAGTCACATTTTTACTGCTGATAAAGGTGCTACCCATTTTGTCGAGGACATCATGGTAGCGTTTCGCCAGGGATACCTCTTTAAGCTTTTCCTGCCCGGGCTCGTTTTCAAGATCCAGGAAGGGATTATCGATCCCCGGTTTACGTACCAGAAAACAGTTTTTAAACGTTTTACCCGGAGCCCACTGTTGTAGCCAGTCATAATGAGCAAAACGTTCAAGCAGCGTAATATGCAGCATGCCTTCCCAGCCATCTTTCAACTGGCTTTCAGTATGTGTCAGGCTGTTAGTAATACGCATATCGCACATGGTAATGGCCCAGAATAGCCCAGGTTTACTATGACCACGCTCTTCGGCATTTTTACCCTGGGTCTTTTCCACCCAACGGTTTAATACCGGGCCGACATCGGCGACATCACTTTGTTTGGCCGCACTGGCACACACCACCAGGGCATTCATCTCCTGGTTATCGGTATAGCGTTCGAAAAGATAGGCCACCTTACCGCGGAGCAGTAATTGCGAAATTGGGTTAAGACCATCGCGTCCGGCTTCTTCTAGCTTGGTTATTTTGAGACGTCCACGATAGCCGGGGAAGTCGAGTAAATCGACCTGCTCCACCACGCTACCGCTGACCACCTCTGCCAGCGGGAAAATCAGTTCTGCCGTTAAGGCGGTTAACTCGGCTTGTGATAAGGAGGCACTACCTAACTGTTTATCCTCTTTCCAGAAGCGTATATCGACGTTACGGTCTTGATGTGAGCCCAGACGATTAAGGCTATCGACGTTCATAATGCTGCCATTACTATGATCGATAAGTGTTTCCAGAGGGGCAAATACCATGCTGGCATGGTTGAATTTTGCCAGCACATTCGCCAGCGAACGATAGGTTTCCGTCAGGACTGGCTGTTCACCCCATAGTAGAGAGAACAGTTCAGCACGCTCATTGGGGCTGAGTCTGGGGGCAATCTTAAGGACTTGAGGCCAATAGGCATGCTCAAGTTTTTCCACTGATTTTTTAAATGATGCATTGAGGTAGTCCCATAACGCGACCACATCTTCACTACTGACACCATTATAGGCGACATTTTTGTCGGCTCGTTGCAAGAAAGGTCTCAGGCGTTCTTCAATATGACTTTGATCGAGTTGATGACTCAATTGCTCATGGTTGAAGTCATTAAACCAGGTATTCGCGAGGATCTTTGCCAGGTCAATTTCACTGAATAAGCGTAGTGGCACCGGATAGCCTGCTGGAGCATCAGGGGCTTGTCGGGTAAAGCGAGTCACCAGACCGGTTGCTTCTTTACCGCCACCAACGGGGTTAACTTCTTTAATAAAGTCTACCCGTTGGCTGCCATAAATGGCCTCTAGCTCTCCATGACTTCCCGCCGCGAGTGCCGAGATAAGATAGGACTTACCGGCCTGAGATATCCCAAAGAAACCGACAGTCATGGGCGTGCTGGACACTTGAGTCAGACTGTTGGCGAGATTACCGGTACGTAGCAAGCTTAAGTTAAGCTTGTCCGCTTCATTGTCCAGGCGACGGGAGCCCACCCGTACATCATCTACCCAGCTCAATGCATCTCGGCAACCCTGAGCGATAGCTGTCCAACCTTGAGTGAGGGATTTTTGTTCACTATTCATTATTTTTTAACACTCCCGCTATCGAGCCAGTGCCGACTATCAATGAGCCCGGTATCAGGCATCGTATTGAGTTCCAGTTCTAAATCTCGTTTGCTAAATGATTTATCCGTATTGCTGCTCACATCATCAATAACCAGACGATCGCTGATCAGACCTAATTTGCGGGCTTGCTTCCCTTTCGTAATGGCAAGTCTGACTTTGAGGTAAGGTGAACCTGAGTCCATCGAGGTCGCGGAAGAGAATTTTTTACGGCCATCTTCGCTAAATCGCAAAGTATACAGAGGGGATGCGGACCAGCGTTCAGCATCTAACTGGCGATAACCTAAGCGTAAATCACCCCGCATAACGATGCTCTGCGTCGTCGTTTCTCCCGCTGAATTTGTGATGACGGGGAGTTTTATTTGACCCTCTTCTGACTCGATATGGCGATAGACAACATTAGAGTCATGGATCAGATTATCCATATCGATGATGCCAATATGGCGGATAGTCGAATAGGGTTTCAGTTCCGAGGTGCGGAAATGGAAGTTAGGAATACTGTGGTTAGCGCAGAGTTGCGATAACATCGCACCCACTGATGCGGTACTTTTAGGATCGTCAATACGCCCATTTTTATGGAACGGATACCAGGTCCCTGTTTGATAGTCATGTAGTGCTAAAATCCGCCCTGGAGGAAGAGGCAGATTACGGCGAATAATAACTTGGATACCGGGTAGTTGTGACGGTCGGCCGGTCAGTAACAACAGATCGCAATGGTAGTGGGATAAAACTTCACATAATGCGGTGAGGACTTTATCGATGTTGAGCTTACCTGAACAGATATCGCTGTGCATCTTTGTCAGTGACAAATTGAGCTGGATATCAGCCAGCTTGAAATCATTAGGGCCACCCGCTTTTTGCACTTCACGACGGACAAAGTTTTCGACTGCTTCACGAATACTGCCATCAGGGAGTAATTCACGAACCGGTTGATTAATCACTAAGTGGGTCTGTTCATCCTGTGGATCAAACTGTTCGTAGCTGCTCAGGATATACAGGGCCAGTGGCACAAAGAGCTGTAAGCTAAGTTGCTGGCGCAGAACGGCTTCAGCCGCACTAATATTTTGTGAACCGCATAACTGGGACATCAGCGTGTCAACGGTTCTCACTCCTGCCTCTCGCAGCGCTTGCTCAAAGGTGGGCAGAATATAAATCTGAATAACATCTAACAGAATGTCATCGCCAGCAATTTTGAAGCTATCCCGAAAACGTTGATCGGGAACGATATGAACATTGGCCCCGCCACTGGTTAGGCCATTACTATCCAGTTTATAGTCGGTAATCACGAGGTCTGTTGTACCCCCGCCAATATCTATCGAGGCAATAGTAATAGCATCTCGTTCTTTACGGTCAGGGCGACCCAGCGTATTGAAAAATACCTCCGGGTGACCGGCGAAGTTTTGATTGATCTCCGTGTAGAGATAGACCAACTGAGCACAGGAGGCTTCATCCCATTCGACTCTAATTTTAGGCAATGGGATCTTAATCAGTGATTCGTTTTCATCGGCATAAGGATCATTTTCACCAGTATGCCAGCGCAATGATTTCCAGACTAAACCGACCGCCTGACGCATTCTGTCATCAAGCATGCAGCGTTCTGCCATTGGCATACCGGGTGGAACCGTCAGAATAATATGGCGCAACTGTCGGGGAATACCGGCATGCCCCTGACGAATACGCTGCTCCGGGCTGTTTATTTGGCTAATAGCTTGCGTTAATACTTCAGCCAGCATGAAGGTCATCAGGGAGCTACGTGAATAGCGCGGGGTGAAGACGGGAATACGATCCATCTCGTCTTCTATGGTATGTAACGCCTCGCCTCTTTCATCGATTAAATTAGCAAATGGCGCTGCGGTTGCTAATGGATTGGTATCTTGTACATAGCTGCCATTAAAATGCCAGCCTTGGTCATAAAACTTCTCATCCCACAAGTAACGCTTGGGGCTGGAGAGTCCGGTAGAACCCTCACTCCCCCGACGGCGTGCCGCTAAACGGGTTGCTTCACCGCCAATACGGGCAATGGTTGGCCATTGAAAAGCATCGTGACGGCCACTACGCACCGAATGATGATCTTTACCGAAAAATGCCTGTGAGAACTCAACTCGGCTTTCAAAGGGATCGGTATAGATATGTTCAGGCGCACTGAGATCGCGTAGTTTCAGGACATAATTCTGTGTCAGACCTGATCCAGATTGCCTGTGATCTTCAATCAGAATGCCACAGGTTCGGGAGTTACCCACATCCAGTATCAAATCAACGGGGATGGGCTTAATACCATTAATTTCACGGTTGGCGGTTACCCGAAATTGTGGCAACGGGATAGTCGGTTTGGTTTCAATTTGTGCTCCCTCTACCGGAATTGCCATTAATGACAGGATATTAAGGTAATGGGCTAAGGGATATTGCTGTTTGACTTCTTCCTGGTATTCGACAATATCCTTACCTTTATTAGTATCTTTAAATACTTCTTCCAGCCAGCCTTTAACCCAATCCAGCGTCAGATACCAGTTGAGAGCATAGGTTGCGGTCGCCACCGCAAAAGTTGCGCCCGCATTCACATCTTCCTGGTTTGGACTCAGATCGGCAGCAGCTTGTTGCTTGGCCATAATTCGGGTATCGATAGCCAGCGTCATGCGGTGACTATGGCCATCGATATCAGGTTCAGGCAGTTTAACTAAGCGAAAACGAGCCCAGTTTAGCGGTCCTTCCTGATAGATATTCGGAGGGCTAAAACGAAACAGCGGTAGAGGTAGCCAGACAGAATCAAATAATTTCAGGCTCTGCTCAACGGGAATATCGTACTGGCTTTTGGCCTGCTCGATGCTATCAGGAGCCGGTTGATAGAAAGAATAATCGCGTAGCTCGTTGTAGATAAGACGGGTCAGCACCCCGTTGGCTAATTTGACAAAATCACCTGCGGGCAGGCCCGCTGGAGTCAAACCAAAATCCATAAATTGGATGCCGGAGTCACCGACTAAGGTGATTTGACGATCATAAGAAACAATCTCAGGTAACATAATTTAATCCGTCCCTGTTAAGAATTAGGTTGAAGCATGCGAATAGGGAAGGTTTTTTCCCCATTATTGCTGCCGACACAATCGGTGTGACCAGAGTCAGGCGATTTACACTCAATATCTGGCACAATAAAATTTGAGCCATCGCTACATTTCATCTGTTCGGGATTCGTAATACTGAGAGCGCCTTGCTGCACATTGCCACTGGCAGGGCCAGTACAAGTTACGCCACTAGACTGACGTACACTCACGTCACCCTTGCCTTGTTCAAAGTTGTATTGCAATTGCAAAGGACGACCGGTTTGCTTGTCCTGAATACCGCCATTGACGCGCCACTGTCCATTAAGAAACTGAGCCGGGCCATCAGGGAGCGTCGGGGGAAGCGTTAACGGTTTTCCCTGTGGCGGGATCACGGGAGGTAAAGTATTGGGAGTAACAGCAGGTTGCTGAGCGTTATCGGACTGAGTCTCCTGACCCGCTGCAGGCTGAGCCGGATCTGTTGAAACATCAGCCGCGTTGTTTTCAGACGGGTTCATCTCCTGACTCTCGCTGGCCGCTAAAGGCTCTGATACAAGAGGAGGTATATTGCCCAGTGTCTTGTCTGTAACGGTTGGAGCTGTCGCTATAATTTCGTCTTCACTCAATGTGTTTCCGCTGAGAGTGGCATGAGATGGAACAGCGATATTTGAGGCCGGGGGAATATCAACCGGGCTGACAGCAGGAGGCTGAGTATTATCGACTGAAATTGCGGGTAGTCCGGGTAATGAGAGTGAGGGAACGCAACCACGTAGTAACCCAAGTACCAGTGCAAGTAAAAACAGTGCTAATAGCAGCCAAAGTAACCAACGCCAACGCCAGGTTCGTCTGGTCGTCTCGATAGGTATATTGGGTGTCGCCTGAGGAACTTCTGCTGGTGTTAAAGGCGGTGCCGACTCGGTCGGTAATGGCTGGGAAGCAGGAGCCAGCCAGTGCATCGGATTACGCTGTTCACCGGTCTGATGGATAAAGCCCCAGAAGGTAATAACAAGCACGCCGTTAACCAGATAGACATAGTCATAGTCAGGGAAATAAATAACGGATTTCAGCAGCTTAGCAAACACTTTGCGATCGCCACCCGCGCCGCTTTGTTCGGTATTGAGTAACTGTTCACTTAAAGCCTGGACCGCTATCTGGAATTCATCAAATTGCGAACGTGCAGACGCTCGCTCGCTTTCACTGGCGCTACTCCAGGGAATTACGTCGCCAGGAAAGCTGCTATACCAGTCTGTTCTGTCTCCGCCTTGGTCATTTTGTGGCACTGCAAGGTGTCGGGCCAAGTCACGTCCGGCGTCAAGACGATGAATAGCTTCACGTAGCTGAAATGCCATTTTGAACACGGGATAACCCGTTTCGCCCAGTGCCTTCAATGAAGAATTGTGCCCGGTACGTAATAGTGATCCCTGAATCGAATTTCGCATGTTCTAAACCTTGTAAGGCTGTGAGTTAACGTAAACCATCATGAATAGGGTTACTTTTTGTTCGCAACAGGGACCCATTTAAAACCCCAGCCAAAATGCTTGTCTAAAGTCTCCCGGTCAGGGAAGAAACTATCGAGTCGTTCAACTTTTATATCACCATCAATATTCTTCAATCTGGCGATAGCTGCGACATTATTGGTTTCATTTCTATCTGCTAAGGCGGAGATTATTGGTGGCTGATCCGGGATATAAATAGTGATAGTCGCTCCGGTATCCTGCCAGTTATCGGTACCATCGTAGATAAAGCTATAGATCAGTATTTCATCAATTTCCTGCCATTGGCTTCCGTTGATAAATAACCACTCACCGTCTTGATTGTTACCATTACGGAGATCTTCTTCTAACAATATATAAGGCGATTTTTCGTAATGACCGAAAGCGTTACTGAGTGCTTCAACGCCATCTTTTTCCCTATTTTTAAAGCGAATAAATGCCGCGATATCTAAATCAATAGATTTTTTATGAGCGTCTTTTCCCCAAGTCAAATTGACTTTGATACGACCAAAGTCCTTGCGATTCTCGATGTTGACGCTGGGATTATCCTGAGTGAGCTGCGTACTGCTGGGCTGAACAGGAGATGCAGTCGCCGGGGGGGCGTCCTGTACGGGCAGAGCAGAATTATGATGTCGGTACCACCACCAGGCGAACGCCAGGATTAATAATAGAAGCAGTAACAATAACCAAGGGAGTAAGCGCCGCCACCAAGGTATCGGGACGACTGGGCGCGCTATTTCTTGGGTCGGAATAGCCCAGTTAAGTAATACCGGCTCTCCTCCGACGCTATAGCAGGTCAACCCCTGAGAATGGGTAAGTAACATGCGTAACGCTTGTGCAGCTTGATCCTCGCCGCGGCTGGCAAGCTGGTCAATTAAACCTGAAAGCGTATTCTGATATTGCTGACGTTTATTTTGTACGGAAAGTTGTTCAGATTCAGTCAGTGTATCCAACGGTGTGGCCAGACCCTGGCGTTCAGTCCACCATTCGAGATTACCTTCTGCTCCACGTCGTGCGCTGGCATAAAGTAGTGCAAGAGAAGGTGGGAGGTAACGATGGATAATCGCGACCGTCTCCTCATAAATAGCTAAGGTAGAATCATCAATTGGCGCAGCAGTTGTTAATCGTTGCATAAACCTGAATCGTTGTTATTGCTGTCGACTTCAGACGCTTTATCAGTGGCTGGCAGCATATGAGTAAGCGATATCAGTATTATCATCCCACTGTTATCCCGAGGTTTATTTCATGCAAAACAGCGACCATTAACGGTCGCCGGGTAACATTTATATCTAGTTGAAGGCATTTGCCTGTTCAAGTGCATCAATTCTCTTCTTGGCTTCAGCAATTTTGCTCTGAATAGCAGTAATTTCACTGATACTTGATGCTTTCTGAGATTGTTGCTGCAGGTCTTTCAATTTTTTAATTTCTTGCTGACTTTGTTTGTTTTTAACTTTGCTCGACTGAAGACGACTAATCATCTTATCCAAGTCGGTACGTAACGCAGTTAATTGTGCTTGTTCATTTTCCAGCTTCTGGCTTGAGGCTTGTTCTCTACTCTGAATATTAGCCAAGTCCTGTGTCGCTATTTTTTGATTCCGTTGGCTTTGTAAAACCTGTTGTTCCTGTGTATCGATATTTTGTCGATAGCTACCGGAGGTTGCACAACTTAACTTAGTGATAAAACTTGGATCTTGTGCATGTAAGTCACAGTCTTGAGGAGAAGTCGTACAACCAGCAAGTAACATTGAAGCAAATAAGATGTATTTTCTCATGACAGGGTCCATGAATCGGGGTGGATAAATAAAATGACGCGATCAGAAATGGCCGATATTGATACCGGCCCGCAATCATTAACCCAGAGAAATAGCCTGGCGTTGATTGAACAAACCATTAGCTTCTGATTCCAGAGCGGTAATCTGGGTGCTCATCTGGTTGTATTCTTTGGTAAGAGCTGCTAGCTGTTTTTTTTCTGACGAATTATTGATTTGTTGTCCTTGCAGAGCGACTTTATAAGCTGCATCTTTGTCTTTCATCACTTTGATTTTGTCTTTCATTACTTTGATATTGGCATCAATTTTAGAAAGCTCTTTCATTGCACTGGCTTTATCGAATCCGGCATTATCTTTTTGTATACTCATTTTAGTCAGCGTCGCTTGGTTATCACTGATAACCTGCTTCATTGCCGTTGTAGCTTTCTCTAAGTCTGCAGTATTTTGTTTGATGTCTTTATCCATAGCCTGGAGTCTGTCTGAGGTTGTGGCGTAATCTTTCTGCAGGCTATCGAGATAATAGTTGGCTGTCATTCCCACTACACATCCTGCAACACCACCAATGGCTGCACCAGCAACTGCACGCTTACCACCCCCAGATATGGCACCAGTCAATGCACCAAGACCAGCTCCTGTCAGAGCGCCTAATCCACAACCTTGTGCACCCGAAGCACTAAAGAATTTAGCTTGTTCCCCTGTAGTCAATCGCGCATCAGGAGGGGTACCAGACAGAAGAGAACTCCCCGTACTGGCACAACCACTAAGAAGTAGCGTTATAGATACAAGAAGGCAGGTTGCACTACGGTTAAATTTATTCGCCATTTTTTATCCTTAAATAATCGAACTAAAAATTTTAGTAATAGGATGTTGCCCATTGATATTTTTTGGTGTTGAAAATGTATTTGTCGCTAACACGCTAATTCCATGCTTAATAATTGATCGTTTTAGATGGATTGTTGTCGTTAACGGTTGCTCAAAAATTATGTCACCCTAAGTGATTGGATAATGGCTCTCATGTAAGGCTGATATTTATTTATAGAAATTTGACGAGGTATCGGCAAAAAAATTGAAATCTTTAGTGGTAAATAAAAATAATTAAAAAAATAGTTATTCTCACATCTCAACGAGATATGAGGGGCAAGTGCAAGAATAGAGTTAAGTAAGCGCTACGGCTTTATTTATGTCGTTCTTGATGACCAGGGCCTGGGAACGCGTGAACGTAAGAAGAAAAAATCCTTCTACTGGTATCAGAAAGTGATTGCGAGTAATGGGGCAGATCTGGAATAGAGCCGCGAGTTTTTGTTTCACAGATGCCGTTATTTCACGGCATCTTCGCTTTACTGTCTTACTTTATTGAATTTGTTCCAGAGCTTCTGGTGCATATTCGGGATATTGCTGTAAACGCGCTAATGCTTCCGCATAAGTGGGCATTGATTCTGCTGCACCTTTACGTTCAACACATAAAGAGGCATAGGCTGATGCAAACATCGCAGCAGGTAATATCGACTCTCCCGCGGCTAAACGTGCCGCTATTGCACCGTTAAAAGAGTCACCTGCCCCGGTAGTATCGCAAGGCTGAGCTGGGAATATAGGAATTCTGAACTGCTCTTCAGAGGTTGATAATAATGCGCCCTCCATACCGAGGGTAATAATCACTCGACTGGCACCTTTTTGATGCAAGGCATTTGCTGCGCGCTGGGCACTTTGCACATCTGTCACCTCTATCCCGGTGAGCTGCATGGCTTCCGAGCAGTTAGGGGTAAGCAAATCAACTTTCTTTAATAGCGCATTGCCGACTTTCTGCCACGGAGCAGGATTAAGAATAATATAGGTTCCCGCCTGATGCGCATTATCGACCATTTTCTGAATAGCACTGAGGTTATTCTCTAATTGCACTAACAGAATATCAGCGGCAGCAACCGTTGGCTGGCAGCGGCTAACCTCGGCTGCGGTAACGGTGGTATTGGCTCCCGGATAGACCGAAATCATATTCTCGGCATCTTCACCGGCGACGTAAATCAGCGCATTACCCGTCGGTTTCTCTTTGCAGGTAAAGAGCGTGATAGCGTCAAAACCGGTCTTTTCTAAATGACGGCGAGCAAAAATCCCGAAATCGTCATTACCGACTTTGCCGATATAGTGAACCCGGGCGCCAGCACGCAATGCAGCGGTGGCCTGATTCGCGCCTTTACCGCCAGGCCCCATATTGCTGTGATATGCCGTCAGTGATTCACCAGGCATAGGAAAGCGGCTCATGGTGGCGACAACATCAAGATTAAACGATCCAAATACACAGACTCTTCCGCTCATAATGGGCTCCTGAAGTGCCGCTCAGCGGCTAAGCATGCTCCGCGGCAACCGGTATAATCCGTTGACTGACTGAACACTATTTTTAATCCATCCCGGGTTACCGGCGGGCGAAGATAGGATCGAATACTGTCGCGTAACTGGGTTAAGGGAAAATTCTCCATGGCTAATACACCGCCACCAAGGATCAAATACTCAGGGTCGAGAATATTAATTTCTGTCGCAATAAGTCGGGCAAGTCTGGAAACGAAAGCCTGCAAATCAGCATGTTCGCCATAATGGGTAAATAAGTTCGACATGCTGATATCAGAGGCATATTGCTCAGCCCAATTACGCAGCCAGTTTCCGGATGTCAGCGTTTCGGCACAGCCCTTATTACCGCAGGGGCAGGGTAAGTCATTTCCTTCAATCGGGATATGACCCAGTTCTCCCGCACCACCGTGCTGGCCGTGATAAAACTGACCATTCAGCCACAGACTATTTCCCATACCGGTACCGGGATAAATGCCCACCGCTGAATCAGGCAGCGTATCGAGCTGCATCAGATCCCAGGTCATTAACTGATTAACATCTTTATCCATTGCTACCGGCGCACCGATACGCTGACTCAGAATGTCACTTACTGGTTGTCCATCTAATGCCTGAATAAAGGGCAGTGAAATCACTCGCTGACGGTCGCGACTTAACACGCCCGGTAAACCCAGCATAATTCCTGATATACTCTTACCTTCAAGAGTGTCGATAATAAGTTGGCCCAGTGCATTGAGCGCATCAGGTTGCTGAGCCCAGCTTGAAGTACTGACCTTGCGGTAAGTACTCCAAACACGTTCTTCCTCCATTAGCTGTAAGCGCGTTCCCGTTCCGCCAATGTCAATCCCGAGCCAGCGTTTACTCATACGGCTACCTGTAGGGCATTTTGAGCATCATCGATGCTACTTCTCATCATGTCCCAGGCGGTTTCCAGATCCTGGTGAATATTGAATAGTCCGGAGGTGCCAACGATAAGTACTTCAGCCCCGGCACCGATCAAATCTTCATAAGTCCTGACGTTACAAGAACCATCGATCTCAATCAGATAAGAATAGCCATGACGGTCTTTCAGTTCTTTCAGCTCTTTAACCTTTAACAACATCTCTGGAATAAATGGCTGACCGGCGTAGCCCGGATCGACGGTCATAACGGTAATCTTATCCACCAGGTGAATATAATGATGAATATAAGACACCGGTGTTGCCGGGTTTAAAACAATACCCACCTTCTTGCCATGAGAGCGAATCTGGTTGATGACCCTGAAGGCATCGCGGTTAATGGTTTCGGCATGCGGGCAAATATAATCAGCGCCTGCCTTGGCAATAGCATCAATAAAATGAGTTGGTTCTTCAACCATCAAATGAACATCAATAGCAACTTTGGTATGCGGTCTGATTTGCTCAATGAAAAATGGTGATAAAGTAATGTTTTTTACATAGTGGCCATCCATAATGTCGACATGTAAAAAATCAGCCCGGGTATCAAGTACATCTAATTGGTTTTTTATTTCTATTAAGTTCATACACATTAATGAAGGGGATACTTGAATACGCATGGTCATTCCTTTTTTTCAATAAGAGATTTTGGCTGTGTGGTTAATTTGCTTCTTTTAACCGCTCGATGTTCATTAAAACGTGATTTAAAGTGTTTAAGCGCAAGTACCACAATTAATACAGCACCCCACATAGCCAGACTGACATGCTGACTAATATTCATTAAATTAAAACCGGTCGATAATATTTGTAGTGCAATTAAAGAAAGAACGACGCCAGAGACGCGACCAAATCCACCATTCGGGTCAGTTCCACCTAAAATAATCGCGAGCACGGTCAGTAATAAATAAGCATCACCGTATCCCATACGGGCTGAGTTAAATCGGGCCATCATAATTAAACCCGCGAGTACACAGAGTAAACTGGATATAACGTAAACGAGAATCACAACCCGATGCGTATTCACACCGCTAAACCAGGTGGCATTAATATTACTGCCGCCCATATAGATGCATTTGCCCGGACGCGTTTTACCTAAAAATAAAGCCAGTGAGACTGCTGCGATAAAGAAAACCCACAGGGGTAATGGTATACCGATAAAGGTGTCAGAACCCAGGCTTCTGATGACTTGCGGCATACCGCTGAGTGCCGCACCCTTAGTTAACCAAATGCCAATTCCGTTCAGGGTCATCATGGTTGCCAGCGTCACGAGAATAGGGTGAGCACCAATACGCGTTATCATCATTCCGGTAATAACGCCGACCACCACTGCAATACACATTGCACCAATAATCGCGATAGCGAGCCACAATAATTGATAAGAAACGCTGGCATCCGCTGGCAGCATACTTAATAGTACCCATGCCATAAATAATGCGGTTATATTTGAGGTCGCAATAATCGCTAAATTTAAGCCGCCGCTTAAGATAGCAATAAACATGGCCAGGGTAAGTAAGCCCAATTCAGGCAACTGGAAAGCCATACTCAAAAATGTTGAATCAGTTAGAAAACGTCCCGGTAATAATACAGTAAAGCAACTCAGTGCCAGTGCAATAAGGAGCAGAAGTCCAATATTGCTACTATCGGGACGTAGAGCGGAAATTAGTTTCATAACGATACGCCTTTAATTAGACAAAGCTGACATCAGTTTCTTTACGCTTTTTATAGTGTGTAACCGCAATCGCAATAACGATAATCACACCGACGACAATATTCATGAAGTAGTTAGATACGCCGACTAAATTAAGGCCATTTTTCAGTATTGCGATAAGGAATACGCCCATTAACGTCCCGCTGACCGTACCTTTTCCTCCCATCAGACTGGCGCCACCTAAAACGGTTGCTGCCAGGACATCGAGTTCACCGCCAACCAGTGCGTTAGGCACCACTTCACCCATGCGATAAACTTGAACCAGTCCACCGATTGCCGCCATGGCACCTAACCAGCCGTAGGCGAATATATGGATAAGTCCAACGCGGATGCCGATGCGTCGAGCCGACTCAGGATCACCGCCGACCGCGTAAAGCTGGCGACCCAGATTGGTTTTATTCAGCAGTAGCGCGGTAGCTCCGGCGATAACTAGCATGGTAACAAGCGGTAAACCAAGCTGAAATTGAACCCCACCGACTTCAAAGGGCAGTACCGTGCGCAGTGAAACCCACCAGTCCGGAAGGGAATAAATACTTCGCCCGGCGGTGACCCACATCAGCAAGCCAAACAGAAGTGACTGCATACTGATAGTGATGATGATTGAGACGACGCGTAAGGTGGTAATCAGCAGTGCGTTAATCACGCCAAATAATGTGCCACAGATAATCGCCAGTAAAATACTGAGAATAGCATTATCAAACTGAAATTGAATAAACAATGTTGCGATAAAATACTGAACCACCGAGGCTACAGCGGCAAAGGAAATATCTATTCCTCCGGTGACCAATACCACAAACAGACCCAGGGCAAATATACCAGTAACCGCATAGCTTTCAGCTAAATCAAGTAAGTTCTGAATGGTAAGAAACTGATCGCTTGCCAGACTAAAAAAGACCACTGCAATAAACAGTACCCAGGCAAGCCAGCCCTGGCTGGATTTTGGCCGTAAGCGCGATAGATTAAGCATTAATTACCTCGGCTAGCTGATGCTGCTCAACGGAATCAGGTTTATATTCAGCATTTATAGTGCCATCACGAAAATGCATAATACGATCACAGTTATACCAAACCTCGGGGATCTCATCGGAAATGATAATAATAGAGATACCTTCTTTTGCCAGAGCATGAATAAGCTGGTAAATACTGGCTTTAGCACCGACATCGACCCCGACTGTCGGGGAATCTAATATTAATATTTGTGGTTGAGTTAATACCCATTTAGCGAGAACGATTTTTTGTTGATTACCACCAGACAGTGTCGATATCGCTAATTCTGGGTCAGCAACACGAACACCTAACTGCTGGATCCACTCCAGTATTATTTTATTTTTCTGATACTCATCAATTAAATGAAAACGATTTTTAAGTTTATCGAGAATGGTTAATACCATATTATCAGCAACAGATTGTTGCTGAACTAAACCGAGCGTTAGTCTGTCTTCTGAAACATAGCCAATCCCGGATTTAATCGCATCTTCATGGGTTTTAAAACGAACCGGTTTACTATCAAGCCAGATTTTTCCACTATCAGGTTTGGTCATGCCAAATAGTGAGAGCGCCAGTTCGGTGCGTCCGGAACCTAACAGACCACATAAACCAATAATTTCACCTTTATAGAGTTTAAAACTGACATTTGAATATTGATTCGCACGGCTTAAATTCTCGACTTCCAGAATAACTCGATCGTCACTCCTGGTGGGGGCTTTCATCTGATAATCCAGTTTTTTACCGGTCATCAGTTCCGTTAAATGAAATGGCGTCATCTCTTTTGCTGGCCAGCAGCCAATAATGCGACCATCCCGGATAACGGTAACCCGGTCGGAGATCTCAAGAACTTCGTCGAGTCTGTGGCTGACAAATACCACGCAAATATTCGACTCTTTGAGATAGCGTACGGTTTTTAATAACTGATTTACTTCGGTTCTGGTCAGTGAGGCTGTCGGCTCGTCCATAATAACCAGACGGGCATCAGCGACCAGAGCACGGCAAATAGCAACTTGCTGGCGCTGAGCAATGGAAAGTGAAAATACCTGTTGGTCTATATCAAGATCAAACTGTAGTTTTTCAATTACTTCAAGAGCTGCTTTCCGAAGTTTTGATTTATTATGCCAGCGCAGCAGGCCTTCCAGATTGTGCTCAAAGGCAATATTTTCCCAGACCGATAAATTTGGGAATAACGACAGGTCCTGATAAATAACCTGAATGCCAAAGTCACGGGCCTGGCGAGCGGACAGTTTGGGGCTGGGTGCACCATCCCCTAACGTAATTGAGCTACCACTGTCCGGGGTATGCACCCCGGAAATGACTTTAATTAATGTGCTTTTACCGCAGCCATTTGTGCCAGCAAGACAGTGCACCTCCCCCGCCAGTAAAGTCATAGAAATATCACTTAAAGCCCGATTCCCACCAAATGTCTTTGACAGATTTTCAAGGGAGATAAGTGTATTTGAAGTGTGCTCATTCATTTTTTACAGTCCCATTTTTACCAGTTTCGGTAAGTTTTCTTTATCCAGGCTTTCTGTGCTATTACCCAGAATGGTGCGATTTTCCTGGTCAACTTTGACTTTACCTAAACCTTCAATGGTCATGCCGTCAGTGATTGGTTCATTTTTTTCCAGCATATCGGCGACACGAACGAACACTTCACCTGCGGTCTGTGGGTTCCAGATATATCCACCTTTAATCGCGCCTCTCTGTACCAGGGTGGCACCCTGGCCCGGGCTGAAGGAACCAATGACACAGACTTGGTCTGTTTTATTACGGCTCATTACCGCACGTCCGGCACCGATCGGACCCTGGGAACCAAACGCCATAATTCCTTTAAGATCCGGGTATTTGGACATCAATTCATTGGTGGTTCTGATAGAGTTATCGAGCGACTCACCGACACCAAATTTGTCAGTCACCAGCTGCATTTTAGGGTAATGTTCTTTCTGATAATTTAATGCTGAGTCAGTCCATTCCTGATGCAGAGGAACGGTCAGACTGCCCACGTACATGGCATATTTGCCTTCTTCCTTCATGCACTTGGCTAATTCTTTCATATGGTTGATTCCATGAGTCTGGGCATCAACCAGTTCAAAATCCCAGTTCACATCTTTCTGGCCCGGAGACTCATGCGTGATGACCTTTATTCCGGCATCACGAGCGCGTTTAATTACAGGTTCCAGTACTTTCGGGTCGTTAGGAACGACGCCAATGATATCGACTTTCTGGGCGATTAAATCTTCGATAGCACGGACCTGTAATGCAGGGTCAGCAGCCGTCGGGCCTATCATCCACGCATCGATTCCGCGTTTTTCAGCTTCGCTTTTAATACCGGCTTCCATGGCATTAAACCAAGGGATACCGCCGATTTTTACCACGACACCCATGCGTACTTTGTCTTCAGCATGAACGGCAGTGGTGGCGAACAGGGCAATCAGGCTGCAGGTAATAAGATGTTTCTTCATAAAGACTCCGATTTAATTTTTAATTAGCTGTTTAGGATTATTGCGTTGCGAGCAGTCGATAATATTGACGCCGTTCCACGCTAATTCCTTTTCCAGTTCTTTGTTTTTTAATTGGTCAGTAATAAGAAATTCCACATCGCGGTAATGACAGATCCTTGCGAATGAGGGGTGCAAAAATTTACTGCTATCAAGCAACAGATATTTACGTTCTGCTGCAAAAATCATTTGTTGTTTAAGGTGAGCGCTATTTTCATTTTCTTCACGTAAATAACCATCGCTGCTTAAATTACTGCAGGAGAAAAATATTTTATTAATTTGAAATTCACGTAATGGCTGTTCAGTTACGACACCATGAAAACTTTCATATCTGTCTGAATACTCTCCGCCGAGGCAAATGGTTCTTATATTACTGCGCGCGGCTAATGTCTGAACAACTCTAAGAGAGTTACTGATTACAGTTAATTCAATATCAGGTAACTGGCGTGAGAAATACCAGCCGGTAGTACTGTCATCAACTAATATACAATCACCGGGACTGACAAAATCTAATGCGCGTTTCGCTATCGCCATTTTCTCATCGACTTTTTCGTTCATTCTTTGGCGAAAAGATAACCCCTGTTCATTCACAACACGGGTATTATTTTGCGATGTATTTATCTCTCTTTTAGCGAGAACGGCACCACCATGACTACGCTGTAATAAACCTCTTTTTTCTAATTGGCTCAGGTCTCGTCTAATTGTTTCCTGAGATACCTGACACAGCGCCACTAATTCCACCACCAGCACTCTGCCATTTATATTTATTTCATCAATGATTCTTTGTTGTCTTTCTATCGGTAACATCATGCCCTCCCGATGTTTAATAAAGTACTCGATACCGTAGTCAGAAAATGTGTGCTGGGTATGAGTCCGCAGGCGAATAATCACACCAACTTCTTTAGGTGATATTCATCACGTATTTTATGTAATTAAATTATTTCATTATTAATTTAAGGTGATTTTAGTCACATATTTAAACCAAGTAACCTATCGGAACTATTCAGTTTCCATTTTTTTTATTGAACAGAGGATCACATTAGCATGACCGATAATGACCGTTTGTGTGTGTTTGACCGTTTTGTGACGCGGATGTTAATTTTTTTGAAGCAGGATAAAAATAATCAGAGGGTCTTGCAGACCCACACCGAGAGAGTCGATGAGCATAGCCAAACGAGAAGATGTATCGGAATTTGTTGCCTGAAAAGAGGTGATATCATCGCCGCATCAATTCAATAAGGAAATGGCCATGCTCAAAGAGAACTTTAATGAGTTGCAGATATTTCTGGTGGTTGCCAGAGAGCGAAGCTTTACTAAAGCGGCGGGTAAACTGGGGGTTTCTCAGTCGGCACTCAGCCATGCCATGAAGGCATTGGAAGAGCGTTTGAATATACGACTTTTGACCCGAACTACGCGCAGCGTGGTGCCTACAGAGGCGGGGGAGAAAATAATCGCTTGTCTGGAACCCCGCTTCATCGCTCTTGAGCGAGAATTTGAAGCGCTTATTCAACCTGATGGCAGTGCCTCAGGTAATATTCGACTTTCTGCGGGAGAGCATGCTGTCCATAGTCTGGTGTGGCCAAAGCTCAAGCCTTTTCTCAGAGAATACCCGGGGATCAATATCGAGCTGGTGGTTGATAACGGTTTCGTCAATATTGTGGAGCAACGTTTTGATGCCGGGGTTCGCCTTGGTGAAAGTATTGATAAAGATATGATAGCGGTGAAGATTGGGCCGGATATGCGTATGGCGGTTGTGGGTGCTCCCGCTTACTTCGCCAACAATCCTATTCCTGAAACCCCACACCAGCTCCAGCATCATCGGTGTATTAATATGCGTCTGCCCACTGCGGGTGGTCTTTATCACTGGGAATTTGAGAAGGAAGGAAAGCCGTTACGTGTCAAAGTGGAAGGGCAGCTGACACTTAATCTGCTGGCCGAAAGAATCGATGCTGTGTTATCGGGATTTGGCCTCGCCTGTGTGCCGGAGAATATGGTTCAGGATTATGTCGAGTCAGGAGGGCTTATCCAGGTGCTACAGGACTGGTGTCCCTCTTTCCCGGGATATTATCTTTATTACCCAAGCCGTAAACAGCACCTCCCAGCTTTTGCTCTGATGATAGATGCCCTCAGGTACTCACAATGATGGGTCCGCAGAACATGACGGACCCGTTTGAATTTTAACGACCGACGCGTGCCTGATGCTCAGGCGAATAGCGTTCGCCGACGATTTTTATGGTTTCAAGTACCAGCGTTATCTGATGCAATTCATGCTGAGAAAGCGTTATCTCCGCTGCCGCAAGGTTTTCCTCCAGGCGGTGCAATTTGGTGGTGCCGGGAATAGGCACTATCCACGGTTTTTGTGCCAGCAGCCATGCCAGCGCGATTTGTGCTGATGTCACACCTTTGGCTGCGGCAAGCTGACCTAATAGCACGACCAGTTTTTCATTTACCTCAATGGCTTGTGCTGCAAAGCGTGGGACGGTACTACGGTAATCGTCTTTCGCAAATGTCGTTCCCGTTTTGATAGAACCGGTCAGAAAACCTTTACCTAATGGGCTGAAGGGCACAAAACCAATACCCAGCTCTTCCAGTAGCGGTAATATCTCCTGTTCGGGTTCTCGCCACCACATTGAGTATTCACTTTGCAGAGCGGTAACCGGCTGTACGGCATGGGCGCGTCGAATGGTTTGTGCCCCGGCTTCGGAAAGGCCGAAATATTTGACCTTACCTTCTTGAATCAAGTCTTTTACCACCCCGGCAACCTCTTCAATAGGCACCTGCGGGTCAACACGGTGCTGATAGAAGAGGTCAATCACCTCTGTTTTAAGACGACGTAATGATCCCTCTACCGCCTTACGGATATGTTCCGGGCGGCTATTTAACACTTGTTGCTTGTTGTCATCACCGAAGGTAAAACCAAATTTGGTGGCGATGACCACACGGTCACGAAAAGGTTTTAAGGCTTCACCGACCACCTCTTCATTCAGATAAGGGCCATACACTTCGGCGGTATCGAAGAACGTAACGCCACGTTCAACCGCCGAGCGAATCAATTCGATAGCCTGACGGGTATCTGTCGCCGGGCCATAGCCATGGCTTAGTCCCATGCAGCCGAGACCCAGAACGGAGACTTCGAGATTAGATTTGCCCAGATAACGCTTTTGCATTGAATAGTCCCTCTTTGGTCATGGGTTAAACGTCAAATACAGCATGACGTTATCCGTCAGCGATTGACCGAGAAAAGCATAACGCAAAGTGATTTATTCGATTAGACGGGGAAATGAGCTAGGGTTAATGAGTGATATTCATTAATAAGACGATATGATGAATATTTATTGCATCTCATCGCCCATCATCGCAAGGGGTATACATTTCTGAGCATCTATCTTAATTCTGTGCTCTGGTACGTTCACTGGAAGGCGTATGGCCAAAGACATTTTTATAGCAGGAGGTAAAGTGATTGCTGTTTGAAAAACCACACATATAGGCAATATCAGTGATACTTTCTTCACTTTCCCGTATTTTTGCCCGGGCAGAAACCAGGCGGAGTCTTTTAATAAAATGTTCAGGGGTCATACCGGTCGTACATTTAATCTGGCGATACAAGGTTCGTTTAGTCAGTAAAAACTGGTCAGCTAATATTTCCCAATTTATCTCTTCAAAACAGTTCTCCTGTAGCCAGCCAATCAACTGATGTAATTTGTATTTGGTATGGCTGCGGCTGATATCGCTGGTTGCCTGATTAATGGCCATTAACAGCTGGAAAAAAATCATCTCTTTAAAAGCCCGCGCCATATCATCGGGATTTTGTGGCTGAGAATGACCCAGTTGCGCTATCAGAGACTGGCAGCTATTCCGCTGTTCAGGCAGCAACCATCCCCGCTGCAATTTTGCGGCTTCATTGATACGATGAATTAAAGGATCGATATTGCTCAGAAAATGAAAATCTTGCCTGCGATTAATCAGCACATTGGTTATTTTTAGTGTCCCCAGCTCATCATAAAAATGATAATCCCCCTCGTTAACAAAGAAGATATCCCCTTCCTGTATGTAGCTCGGCTTACCGTTGATAACATGCAAGCCATGCCCGTGCTCTACGAGAACAAGTTCTGCAAACTCATGGCAATGCTCGTGATTATTATCTTCAGGATCGCTTGCGTAGACAGAGAATGGGTCGCTGTTATGAATGAAATAATCGTCAATATAGAGCTTATGCATAATGCTGACGTTCCAGAGAAACGAGAGAGAGTGTGCTTACATTAAGGCATGATTTTTACGCTTTCCAGCCCTTGTTGCTAAACTGTGATCGCGTCCTTTCACAACACTCTTCCAGTGACATCTCCCCTTAATAAATGGCAATTTCACAATAGTCGTCTTATCGGACTCACCCTTAATCTTCTCTGTACTACTTGATGAGGAGGTAAACATGGCACAAGGATTTCAGCAACTGCAGGATCACCGTCTGCGAAGAAATGCCCGGTTTCTTCAACTGGCGGAATCTCTGACGCCAGAATTACAATTAACCACTATCAAACCTCGCGCAACTGTCGCTATGCGTAAGGATGATATACAACCACATGGCTGGGTTGCAGAAGATATTGCGATACCAGAACAGCTGGAAACACAGCGCCTGAATACCGGGGACGAAGTCATTCTCGATTTAGGCACCCATTGTGTGGGTTATCTGAATGTTGGTTGTGAAGCTGTGGGCAGTCCGCAAGATGCGCCTGTACATCTGCAGTTTATTTTTGGTGAAATTCCGGCTGAAGTGGCTGAAGATTTCTCCGATTATTCTGGCTGGCTAAGTAGTAGTTGGTTCCAGCAGGAACATCGTTATCTTGATGTACTGCCGGCCCATATTGAGTTACCGCGACGTTATTGTTGTCGGTATATCAAAATACGGGTTGTGGCGACTTCGCAGAAATTTGGCATTCAGCTTAATCATATTTCCTTTACCCGTGTGTCATCTGCTGGCACGTTGACTTCTCTCACCCGTTTTAACGATCCGCTACTACAGAAGATCGATGATATCAGCATCCTGACGCTGAAAAACTGCATGCAGACCGTGTTTGAAGACGGCCCTAAGCGTGACAGAAGGTTATGGTTAGGTGATTTACGCCTACAGGCACTCGTCAACTACGAAACCTTTCAGCAGAACAGTCTGGTATGCCGTTGCCTGTATCTTTTTGCCGCCGTCACCCGTGATGACGGCATGGTGGCCGCCAATCTTTTTATGCAGCCCGAGGTGATTGCGGATGATACCTACCTGCTGGATTACTCACTTTTTTTCGTGGCAACGCTTGCAGATTACTTCACTCAAACAGGCGACAGACAGACGGTTGCTGACCTCTGGCCAACGGCCTGGCGACAAATTGAACTGGCTATTGAAAGACTGAATGCCGATGACCTGCTGCAAGATAGCGAACAATGGTGGGTTTTTATCGACTGGCATGAGCAACTGAATAAACAAGCTTCAGCCCAAGGGGTATTTATCTATTGTTTACAGAAAGCGATACCTCTCGCCAGCGCAGTCGCACCGCAATATAGCGCGGTGATTGAGCAGCTCCAGCGGCGCTTAAAAGAGGCCAGCCTGAAAAAACTCTGGCAGCCTGAATCCGGTTTTTTTGTCAGCGGCGATGAACGGCAAATTTCATGGGCCTCTCAGGTGTGGATGATTCTGGCGGGAGTGGGCGATGAGGCTTTCCGGCAGGCGCTGCTCAACAAACTGGCTACCGATCCTCCCGCTATCACGCCTCAAACACCCTATATGATGCATCACTATGTTGAGGCGCTTCTCAAGTGTGGGCAGCAGGACAGGGCGGAGCAGGAAATCAAAGCTTACTGGGGAGAGATGGTTAACCGTGGAGCAGATACTTTCTGGGAAGTCTTTCACCCGGAAAAGCCTGACTTATCGCCTTATGGTAGCCCTCTGGTAAACAGCTATTGTCATGCGTGGAGCTGTACTCCGGCATGGTTGTTACGTCAAAAATAAAAAAGAGAATAATATGACCTCTACCTTCGCTCAATGGCAGCAACGACTGGGTTACGGCGTTGCCGATTTCTCCTGTAATCTGGTCTGGCAGCTTATTTCGTTGTATCTGATGTTTTTTTACACTGATATTATGGGGCTACCCGCTTACTATGCCGGTCTTATGTTTCTGATAACGCGCATAGTGGATGGTGTTGCCGATGTATTAATGGGGCTGGTAATAGACAATACCTCCACCCGCTGGGGGCGTTGCCGCCCATGGCTACTCATCGGTGCCGTTCCTTTTGGTTTACTCTGCGTGATGGTGTTCTGGGTGCCAGAGTTTTCAACCATCGGCAAACTGATTTATGCCTTTATTACTTATCTGTGCCTCTCATTCCTCTATACCCTGGTCAATATTCCTTTTAGCGCGATGCTGCCATTTCTGACCAATGACGCTAAAGAACGTACCCTATTATCGACGGTGCGCATCATTATGGGTTCACTGGGCGCGACGCTGGTGGCGGTGGCGACTTTACCTCTGGTTAAAACCTTAGGTGAGGGTAATCAGGAACAGGGCTTTCTCTACACTGCGATTATCTTTGGCTGCATTGCCAGCTTCTTCCTGCTACTCAGTTTTCGCCATGTGGAAGAGAAAATTCATGTCGTTAATGAAAAGATGACGCTGACACGGGCCTGGTATGGCCTGAAACATAATCAGCCGTGGAAGGTATTCGCGGCAAATATCTTTCTGATGTGGGGGGCGTTCTTCTTTCAGACCGGTGCCTTGGTTTACTATTTCACTTATCATGTTCGAAGCGTTGAGTTGACGGCTTTAGTTGCCGGAATATCAACCTTTGTCCCGCTGCTGGGCACACTCACCGTGCCCTGGCTTGCCTCAAAAATGAAAAAAATCTACGTCTACCAGGTCTCTTGCACCATTAATCTTGCTGGAATGGCGGTAATGATTTTGTCGAATGAAAGTGTTATGGGGCTATTAGCCGGGGCGGTTATTCTTTCTATTGGAGCAGGGCAGCGAACGACTATCTATTTTTCTATGCAGGCTGACCCCGTTGATTATGGCGAATGGAAAACGGGAATTAATACTGCCGGTATTCTGACTTCGGTAAATGGTTTTCTCGGTAAAGTCGCAATGGCAGGTGCCGGGGCTATTTCCGGAGGGCTGCTTTCCTGGGGAGACTATATGGCTAATCAGAGCCAGTCTCCGGAAGCGCTATTCGCCATCAAAGCCTGTTATCTCTATATACCGGCCGGGCTTATTCTGCTCTCCATGATCTGGATGGGGCGTTTTTACAAACTGGACTCTCAGTATGAAGAGATCCGTCGCGATTTAGATAGGCGCAAATCAGTTGCTCCGGGATCTGAAGAGATTGCGCTTAGCGCCACGAATATCCCGCTAAAATAACCCGAGTCTTTATATCTCTGAAACAGACAGTGCGCCATAGAGCGCACTGTCTGTTTCAGAAACTGAAGTTGACAGACCCCTTCCTGAATACCCGATAATAAAAATAAGAGCAAAAATAATGAAAAAATTTACAGGGGATAAATGAATATACCTAACCTGTCGGGCTATCTGAACCAATTCCAAATTTTCATTAAGGTTGCCGAGACCGGAAATATGTCCAGAGCGGCGCGGGAGCTTGGCCTCACTCCCTCTGCTGTCAGCAAAAGTCTGGCACAGCTGGAAAATACCGTGGGAAGCCCGCTTATTTTTCGTGAAACCCGGCCTTTTCAATTGACGGTCGATGGACGCCGTATTTTACAACTGGCACATCGCGTTGTGACTGAGATCGAAAGTATTGTCGACAGTAACCGAACGTCAGGCGGGGAAGGTGAAGTGCTGCATGTCAGTTGCTCAGTCGCCCTGGGGTGTACTCATCTTCCGTGGCTATCCAGTGAGTTTCAGGAGATGAACCCAGGCGTCATGATTGATGTTGCTCTGGATGATAAATTCGTCAATCTTGACAGAAATGAGTTTGATGTCGCACTCAGGATCACTTCAGAAGCTTCGATAACCGACGATAATACCCAGCCTCTGATGGATATACGCTGGTTTTACTGTGCAACACCCGAATACCTGAAGCGCCATCCGCCAATTTCAGCCCCTTCCGATCTCCGTTTTCACCACTGCCTTGTTTACCCCAATATGATGCATGATGGGCGCTGGATATTTCATCATCAGGGCAAGAGTGAAACAGTGAGAGTGATTCCTCATTTATCCTGTAATTCTAGTTTACTGTTACTTCAGCGTGCGCTTCTGCACGGGGGAATTGCCTGCTTGCCTGATTATCTGGTGACCCATTATGTGAACACAGGGAAATTAATTCGTGTGCTAGCCGACTATGATCCCGGTGTGACGCATCGTTTACAGGCGGTTATCAGCTCTTCGGCGAAAGATAACCGAACCCTTAAAAGATTTCTGACATTTCTAAAGGCCAGGCTGCCACTCAAAACTGTGATGTAGTCTGAGTTGTCAAAGACAGAAACTGTGAATCATTTTCACAGTTTCTGCCATTAATCCGAGTCAATCACAAATCAAGGTAATTAAGTCGATTGGAAATTGCTTCTCTGATCCTTTCACTGAAATATAGCGCTATCAGAATGCCATAGCGTTCTGAATAAAAATGGCCAATTCATTGAGCCGCATAAAAAAATATAGGTCTCTTAGATAGAGGTTTAAAATGACAGTGAATACAACAGAAGCTGTGATTAAACAAAAAATACCTTTTACCAGTTATGATATGGGCTGGGTGGTATTATGTATTGGCATGGCGATTGGTGCTGGAATTATTTATATGCCTGTCCAGGTCGGAGTGAAAGGGATCTGGGTCTTTGTTGCTTCAGTCGCTTTGAGCTATCCCGCCGTCTACTGGTTGCAAGATCTGTATCTAAAAACATTAACGCAAACCAAGTCATGCGAGAGTTATGCGGAAATTATTACTCAGTACTTAGGCAAAAACTGGGGGGCATTACTCGGTGTTATGTATTTTTTGATGTTATTAACGGGAATTTTGAATTACTCCATGAGCCTGGTGAATGATAGTGCTGTTTATTTAAAAAGCTATCATGTCACTGAGTCTGTTTTGTCGAAAACAGCGTGGTATCCACTGATTTTACTAGTTATTGTGGTACTGATTGCCAACCAGGGGGAGAAGCTGTTATTTCGTATCTCGGGTCCTATGATTGCCTTTAAGCTGGGCATTATCGTCTTCCTTGGTGTGGTGATGCTACCTTTCTGGTCTTTGAGTAATATTTCTGAATTCCCACCTGTATTTATATTTTTACGTGATGTGTTACTGACATTACCTTTTA
The DNA here is from genome assembly GCF_024807845.1 of Klebsiella sp. BIGb0407. GTDB lineage: Bacteria > Pseudomonadota > Gammaproteobacteria > Enterobacterales > Enterobacteriaceae > JGM124. Next base: position 149,948 of record NZ_JANUEQ010000002.1, on the reverse strand, counting down.
CGCTATTTTCGATTTTGTTTGTGCAAATTCTTAACCCCATGAATATTGCATTTCGAAAAGTTGAATCTGACCCTGTTATTGCCTCAATGAGATCGGTCAGGGCAACGCGTATTGCTTATATCATTCTGGTTGTTAGCGTACTGTTCTTTGCCTTCTCATTTTCTTTTTCAATTACTAAAGAAGAAGCGGCTTCTGCGCTGGAACAAAATATATCGGCTCTGGCACTGGCATCGCAAATTATGCCGGGGAATTTGGTGAATATTTTGTCAGTAACATTGAATATCTTTGCCATATTAACGGCTTTTTTCAGTATTTATCTGGGCTTTAAAGAGGCGGTGATGGGCTTAGCCGTTAATATTATCTCACGCATCTCTCGTGCCAGTAATGTAAATCGTAGTTTGCTCTCAACGGTGATAGTGGTGAGCATTGTGGTATTCCTTTGGGGTTGGGTCAGTTTTGATATCTCCGTTATGCTACTGATGCAGGTATCCGGACCAATTTTTGGCCTTGTGGCCTGTTTAATCCCCTTTTATCTGGTTGCTAAAGTGTCGGCGCTGGAGAATTTAAGGTCGAAAAAGAACTACTATGTTGCTTTCTATGGTGTTCTGCTGTGCATCTCTCCTTTATTGAAATTTGTCGAGTAAAACGACTGACTCTGAAAGTCGAATGGAATGGAAGTCACTATGAAAAATACGCAATCTGAACCATTAAAATTATCCACTCGCTTAACGCAACTGGGCCGTAATACGAAAGAGCAGCGCGGTTTTGTTAATAGCCCGGTGTATCGGGGGTCAACGGTGGTTTTTGATACCGTTGAAGATCTGGAGAATAACCGGGCAGACTTTGTCTACGGGACCCTGGGTACACCCACGATTAAGAATCTTGAAGATGCCTGGACTGAACTGGCGGGCGCTGCGGGTACGGTAATGTCACCTTCCGGGTTAGGGGCGATAGCGCTTGCCCTGATGACCACCCTGAAAGCGGGCGATCATCTGCTGATACCCGATACGGTCTACCGTCCGACCAGAGGTTTCTGTGATCAGACGCTGAAAAAATTTGGCGTCACCACCACCTATTACGATCCGATGATAGGCGAGGGGATTGTGGATTTAATTCGCCCTGAAACCAGTACGCTGTTTCTGGAATCTCCGGGTTCGCAGACTTTTGAAATTCAGGATATACCGCTGCTTACCGGGATTGCCCGTACACGCGGCATTAAAACCATCATTGATAATACCTGGGCCACCCCGGTGTTTTTCCAGGCGCATAAGCATGGCTGTGATCTTTCCGTCGAAGCAGGGACCAAGTATCTGAGCGGGCATTCTGACTTACTGATGGGGATGGTCAGCGCCAACGCTGAAACCTGGCCTGAATTACGCGCAACCTATGACAGTATGGCGATGCTGCCCGGCGCCGAAGACTGTTTCCTCGCTTTACGCGGGTTAAGAACTTTGCATATCCGTTTAAAGGAAGCGGAAAGCCGTGCGCTTAAAGTCGCTCGCTGGCTGGAACAGCAGCCCGAGGTAAAAAGCATTTTGCACCCGGCCTTTGCAAGCTGCCCCGGACATGAATTCTGGAAACGTGATTTCAGCGGATCGACCGGATTATTTTCCATCATTCTTGATCCGGCGTTTTCAAAAACGTCCGTCACCGACATGTTGAACGGACTCGAATTATTCGGAATGGGATATTCCTGGGGCGGCTTTGAAAGTCTGATAATTCCTTTTGACTGCTCCGACTACCGCACAGCCACAGCCTGGCAGCAAGCAGGAAAAACGCTCCGCTTACAGATTGGGCTGGAAGATACCGATGACCTCATTAACGATTTACGTCAGGGTCTGGATCGTTTGCATCGGCAAGCCTGAGTCTGGCATCAACTTAAGGATGAAAATCGGGCAATTTTAATTAAAACAAGTGGTTAATTCGGCCGTCAGGGAGGGCGGTTGTCTGTGTGCCTGATAAACCTGTCCGGAGTGAGTGAAAGTACCCAAAAACACGTCATTTTTTTCAGTATTTACATATTTAAAATTTATCTTTATCTATTTGATATTAAATATAAAAATACCCAACCTGATCCCGGTGAATAACCGCCTGTAAAATATTTAAAGATGTATTTGATTTGCATCAATGTACTGATTTGCTGAATCGATAAAGTAGATAACAATAAAAAAGATTGAGGCAATGTTGATGAGCAAACTCAAAATAGCAGTTATCGGCAACGGCATGGTAGGTCATCGTTTTATCGAAGACCTGCTGGATAAAGCCCCGTCTGACCAATTTGAAATCACGGTTTTTTGTGAAGAACCCCGCAAAGCTTATGACCGTGTTCACCTGTCTTCTTACTTCTCCCACCATACCGCCGAAGAACTTTCCTTAGTACGCGAAGGCTACTATGAAAAACATGGCGTAAAAGTGTTGGTTGGCGAACGTGCTATTACCATTAACCGTCAGGATAAGCTGATTCACTCTAATACCGGGCGAAGCATTTATTATGACAAACTGGTCATGGCTACCGGTTCTTACCCCTGGATCCCGTCTATTAAAGGCGCGGATACTCAGGACTGTTTTGTCTACCGTACCATCGAAGATTTGAACGCCATTGAAGCCTGTGCGCGTCGCAGCAAACGTGGCGCGGTAGTCGGTGGTGGCCTGTTAGGGCTGGAAGCCGCTGGTGCATTAAAAAACCTCGGTGTGGAAACCCACGTCATTGAATTTGCCCCTATGCTGATGGCCGAGCAGCTTGACCAGATGGGTGGCGAGCAGCTTCGCAGTAAAATTGAACGTCTCGGCGTCCAGGTTCATACCAGTAAAAATACTCTGGAAATAGTTCAAAAAGGAACAGATGCACGTAAAACCATGCTGTTTGCCGATGGTAGTGCGCTGGAGATTGACTTTATTGTCTTCTCTACCGGTATTCGCGCTCAGGATAAACTGGCTGCACAGTGTGGTCTGGAAATTGCTGCTCCACGCGGTGGTATTGCGATTAATAACCACTGCCAGACTTCAGACCCTGATGTCTATGCTATCGGTGAATGTGCCAGCTGGAATAAGCAAATTTTTGGTTTAGTGGCACCGGGTTACAAAATGGCTCAGGTTGCAGTAGATAATCTGCTGGGCAATAAGAGTCATTTTACCGGGGCAGATATGAGCGCCAAGCTCAAATTGCTGGGCGTGGATGTTGGCGGCATTGGCGATACTCACGGTCGTACACCCAATACTCGCAGTTATGTCTACCTCGATGAGAACAAAGAAGTCTATAAGCGTTTAATCGTCAGTGAAGATAATAAAGCTTTGCTGGGCGCTGTGCTGGTGGGTGATACCAGTGATTACGGTAACTTGTTACAGCTGGTGCTTAACGACATTGAGCTGCCGGAAAACCCTGATACGCTGATTTTACCTTCTTATGCCAACAGCCCTAAATCAGCGCTGGGTGTTGATAAACTTCCTGACACCGCCCAGATTTGTTCTTGTTTTGACGTCACAAAAGGTGACCTGGTTAAGGCAATTAATAAGGGCTGCCATACCGTTGCTGCCCTGAAAGCGGAAACCAAAGCCGGTACCGGATGTGGGGGCTGTATCCCGCTGGTTACCCAGGTTCTCAATGCGGAACTAGCGAAAGCCGGTATCGAAACTAACAATAACCTGTGTGAGCATTTCGCTTTCTCACGCCAGGAGCTTTACCATTTAATCCGCGTCGAAGGGATCAAGTCCTTCGAGCAACTGTTGCATAAATACGGTAAAGGCTACGGATGTGAAGTCTGTAAACCTACCGTCGGTTCTCTGTTAGCCTCTTGCTGGAATAACTATGTTCTTGAACCAGAACTGACCCCGCTGCAGGATACTAACGATAACTTCCTCGGCAATATTCAGAAAGACGGTACTTACTCTGTTATTCCACGTTCTGCGGGTGGCGAAATTACCCCGGAAGGCTTAATGGAGATCGGCCGTATCTCCCGGGAATATAACCTTTATACCAAAATTACCGGTTCACAACGTATCGGGATGTTTGGTGCGCAGAAAGATGACTTACCAGAAATCTGGCGTCAGCTCATCAACGCCGGATTTGAAACCGGTCATGCTTATGCCAAAGCGCTGCGTATGGCAAAAACCTGTGTCGGTAGCACCTGGTGCCGTTACGGTGTGGGCGATAGCGTTGGCTTCGGCGTTGAGTTAGAGAATCGCTACAAGGGTATTCGTACCCCGCATAAAATGAAATTTGGTGTCTCTGGCTGTACCCGTGAATGTGCTGAAGCCCAGGGCAAAGATGTCGGGATTATCGCGACGGAAAAAGGCTGGAATCTCTACGTTTGCGGTAATGGCGGGATGAAACCACGTCATGCAGATTTGCTGGCGGCTGACCTCGACCGCGAAACCGTTATCACTTATCTCGACCGCTTTATGATGTTCTATATCCGTACCGCCGATAAGCTGAATCGTACCTCTGTCTGGCTTGAAAATCTGGAAGGGGGCATTGACTACCTGCGCAGCGTCATCATTGATGACAAACTTAACCTCAATGCTCAGCTGGAAAGTGAACTGGCTCGCCTGCGTGAGAAAGTGATCTGCGAATGGCGTGAAACGGTCGACAGCCCTGAAGCTCAGGTTCGTTTCAGACACTTTATCAATAGCACATTACGCGATCCGAATGTGCAGATCGTTAGCGAACGTGAACAGCATCGTCCTGCTACACCTTATGAACGCATCCCAGTAACCTTGCTGGATATGGAGGAACAGCTATGAGCCAGTGGAACACCGTTTGTCAGCTGAGTGATATTTTACCTGAAACAGGCGTCTGTGCGCTGGTGGAAGGGGAACAAGTCGCTATCTTCCGTCCCTATAACGATGAGCAAGTCTATGCCGTCAGTAATATTGACCCGTTCTTTGAGGCAAGCGTACTGTCACGAGGACTGATTGCTGAGCACCATAACGAACTGTGGATAACCAGTCCGCTGAAAAAACAACATTTTCGCTTAAGCGACGGCTACTGTATGGAAGATGAGTCCTATTCCATCGCGCATTATGCGGCTCGCGTTGAAAATGGTGTAGTGCAAATAAAAGCATAGAAACTGACCAGCCGGGCCTCTTTTAGAGGCCCGGTCTCATAGAGTCAGCGCCTTCATCGCATATATCGATATTTTTCCTGTTGAGCCAGATGGTTACAAAAAGTCTGCGCTTTTTGGGACAACAGTATTCATTTACTTTCCAGGGATATCACTATGTTTACTGATACTATTAATAAGTGTGCAGCTAACGCCGGGCGTATTCAGCGACTTTCCTCGACTAACCCTTTTTCATTCTGGGTAAGTTCGATGATGGCGGGTGCTTACGTTGGGTTTGGTATTATTTTAATTTTTACGCTGGGTAATCTGCTGGATCCTTCACTTCGCCCATTAGTGATGGGGGCGACTTTTGGTATTGCTCTGACTTTGGTCATTATTGCAGGCTCAGAACTCTTTACCGGCCATACCATGTTCCTCATGCTCGGCGTTAAAGCTGGCACTATTTCACAGAACCAGATGTGGACAATCCTACCTCAGACCTGGCTGGGTAATTTGCTCGGCTCAGTCTTTATTGCCTTACTCTATAACTGGGGAGGCGGTGCACTGTTACCGCTTGATACCAGTCTGGTACATACTGCGGCTCTGGCTAAAACAACGGCACCGGCAATGCCCCTTTTCTTTAAAGGTATCCTGTGTAACTGGCTGGTATGTCTGGCAATTTGGATGGCTATTCGCACTGAAGGTGCCGCTAAGTTTCTGGCTATCTGGTGGTGTCTGTTAGCCTTTATTGCTTCCGGTTATGAACACTCGGTTGCCAATATGACCCTGTTTGCTCTGTCATGGCTTGGCCATCATTCAGAAGCTTATACCCTGTCTGGCATTGGCCATAACTTACTGTGGGTGACCCTGGGTAATATGTTCTCGGGTATGATCCTTATGGGCCTGGGTTACTGGTATGCGACGCCGAAAGCAGATCGTCCGAAAATATCTAACAATATTGAGGAACAGAATCTTACCGGTAATAAAGTGGCTTCCTGAAACTCGTTTGTTTATTAATTTTAAAAACGGCATCGCTGACCCAGCGATGCCGTTTTATATTACGTATTATTTTTTATTATTCGGTTTCAGCTGCTCGCCTTCTTTTAGCGCAAACAGTTCCTCATCACGAGTGGATATACGGGCTGAACCATCAGGCATACGATAGGCACCCTCGGTAAAGCCTGAACCATTCAGGAAAGGTGCAACGGCCGCAGGTTTATTCTGTAATACCGACTCAAGCGCCAGCAGGGCATAAGGTGCGATATTATCAACACTGGCATATTTGAAGTCTTTGTTCTCCACAAAGAAACCGTTTAACCGTTTGTTTTCAAGGATATTATCGGCAACTTTTTCCGCCAGTTTGAGATAGTCTTTATGTCCGGTTGCCTGAGCCAGGTCGATCAGCGCAAAAATGGTGTAGGGATCGCTGTTGCTGGTAGACATATTGAGTTTTGCATTCTGGCCGCCTGGCGCACCGATATCTCCCAGCTCCTGGCCTTTGGCAATACCGCGTACCGCTTTCCACAGATCATCATTCTGCTCAATCCCATAAGCACGAGCATAGGATAGAAGGAATTCATTACCTGCTTTATAAGGTGTCAGCTTGGTGCCTTTTTTACCGTAATAACCATCACGTGGCAGAACATAGTTGGATAAGTCAGTGCCATTTGCCAGCATTGGTCTGAAGGTATTGTTACTTTCATCGTAGGCATAGTGGGCAAAAGCTTTCAGGCCATCGAGGGTCCATTTCTTCAGGTCTGCACCCTGGGCACCTAATTCATTTGCCAGTGCCAGTTGCATCAGGGCATTTTCAGAATAGATAGTGCTGGTGCGGCCTTTCAGCATCATATTGCCTTCTAGCGCATCCGGGCCAAATTCCGGACCAAACTGACGCTGGGCACGATCGCCAAATTTTGAATGGGTATTGCTGTCGTCAGTGGGTTTCTCACGCTGCAATGCCTGAGTAAACTGATACACGCCCAGTCCGGTTTTTTTATCCCGAGGTAAGACATATTGTTGCGCTAAACGCTGAGCCCAGACTAAAGCTTCGGGTTCATTATTGTATTTAGACAACAGTGCTGCAGAGTAAATCAGATCGTTTCCGGCATTCAGGAAACTCAGGCCTTTAGTGGCAAAGAAAGGAGGTTGCTGGGTAAAGCTACTTTTCCATAGATCGCCCATTGGCTTGTTATATTCACCGTGACGACTGGTCTCCATAATATTCCAGTCATAAACGTGGGCATTCCAGAAGCCGCGGATAAAACGTACCGTAGGTTCTTTATCAACGGTAAACATCATTTCATAGTAAGGGTAAGCATTCTTTAACTCGTGAACCTGCTCTTTCTCACTCGGGCCTTCTGGTTTCAGTGATTTCAGGTCAACGAATCTATGTCCGCCCCAAATCAGTAAACCGCTGTCATCCTGATAGTTATCAAAATAATACTTTGTCGTCTCTTCTGCGCGCTTCTTATATTTCTCATCGCCGGTCAGATTACTTAAGCCCACCAGAACGCGCATCAGGTTTTGCTGAGCAGAGAAGTTAGATAACACCGCGGTGCGGCCGTCAGGGAAGATCCACTCCAGCTGCTCACCGGTTCTTGGGTCAACGCCACTGGCTAATAAAGGGGTAGGCGTGGAGCCATGATACTTATCTCCGGCTTTATCCAGCACCGTATCGGCAAAGGTTTTGACCGCCTGTAAACGCTGCTGGCTATCAGCAAACGCAACGGAGCTGGTGGTAATCAGGAGAACACAGCAAAGACGTAACGGGAATCGGGTATTCATAACAAATCCTATTGAAGTCGTGATGACGGCCAGTCAGAAAATATATTTTTTACACTGTACTTTTCGGCTTGAGCGGCGCTCATGGCATATTTCTCGCCACCTTGATTCGCGCCAGGTCCGCGACTACCGTACTCATAAAAACGGCTGTCTTCAGGTTGGAACCAAATCTTTTCGCCGGCTTTATCTTTACCGGACATTTTGTCCCAGCCATAAATATGGTCATCGATTTCGCTGTTAATAAATGCGGATAAACCAATAGCCTGTGGATCGGCATAGCGCCCGTCATCAAACTGAGTGGTAGGGTGCCATGGGCGGCCAAGAGCAAAACTTTTTGCCGGAACACCGGGCTCTTTTAATAATTTACTGTCGATAAAAATCAGACCGTAGGGCGCATTTACATTGGTTGATGGGGCGGTGATATAGCCAAGAGGAGGAGCCATATCCCCTCGGGCTCGGGCAATAATGTCGCAGCGTTCAAAAACCGCGGTGCCGGAGCCAAAAATAAAGTCAACATGCCCGCTGATGGTGCAGTCGGTAAAGTAGCTTCTGCTGCCGGTTTTGCTATAAAACGTATCCTGGTATCCTTCGAGACGGACATTCCGAAAGCGTGCTTCGTCGACATTATCAGCCACCAGTAATGCTACTGCCTGGGTATCTTTCAGCTTTTGCGGGGAATCATCAGGAAGTGCCTGGTTAGCGGGGAAGTCAAAACTATTACGTACGGTGAGATTTTCTAGCGTGACGCCATTCGCTTTAATTTCTATCGTACTGGTGCGGGATGTGCCTAGTTTTTTGCCTGTACTATCAAGCTGACCAGCAGGAGTATTGGCTTCAATGATGGTTTTATCTTCGGATTCGCCCACCAGTGTCACAGGTTTCTCAATCACCAGTCGTTCTTGCCAGCTGCCATCTGTCACCAGAATACGCCAGGGTTTTCCGTCTGTAGGAGCGGCGTCAAGGGCTTGTTTAACGGAGCTAAAATGCCCGGTTTCGGGAGAGGGTGAAACTATCGCGTCCCATTGTGAAGCTAACGCCTGGGTTGAGCACAGTACTGCTCCACCGAGTAATAAAGTGATAACCAGATTTTTATTCACCGTTTTTCCTTTCTGATTGATGCTTATGGACTGTATTTGGAGCGGGGAAGTAAAAAATTCAGTAAGAATAGTGATGCAAAACGGCAGCACCAAAAAAGCGAGAGATTAAATCACTTTTTCGGTGCGCCGTTTATATTAAGGTAATGTTGTCTCAGGAAGAGCTTCGTTTGAGTTCACATCAACCTCAATCAGTGCACTCCATTTATTGGCGTTGGTACCATTAACATTGATCTTCAGATAGCGTGCATCACGTGGCGTTTTCAGAACGAATTTTTCGCCTTTGTCGTATTTATCTGATGTCTCTAAACCCGTTGCTAATGGTGTCCAGGTACTATTATCAGTAGAGGTTAATAAATCAAATTTAAGGCGACGTTCAGTAGGTTTGAAGGGGATTAATACAATATTACTGATCTTCATATCACTTTTTAATTTTAACGTCGCGGAGTTGCCAGTTCCATTTACCGCCCAACGGGTTTTGACATTACCGTCAATCATATTTTCCGGACGGTGGTTTTTATCTTCATCAAACCCAGTAGCACTAACGCTTTCAAAATTGTTAGCAAAAGCTAAACCTGAGCAGAGCACCAGCGTTGAGGCAGCAAACAGACTTAATAAACCGCGTTTTTTTAATGACATAAACCCTCCGGTAAGGAGAAATAAAATAAGTTTTACCTGCAGTAAAGCCATTTAATAAATGGCTTAGCGAGTCTTTTTTATTAGAATGCTTTTCTTACCGCTAACTTGTAGAACATTCTGTTTTTATCTTCTGAGGATACGCCGCTGTAGCTTTCAACTTTCGCTGTTTGCCAGTAAATTTCACCAAGAAGGCTGACTGATGGCATGATTTCATAGCTAGCGGTTGAACCAATACGCACTTCATCTTTGCTTCTGGTTTTTCCACTGTCTTTCGCAAAGTTGCCGTTTTCTGTATTTTCTTCTCTGTAAGATAAGTCATAGCGTACAAACGGACCAAAGCTCAGGTCACTGGTCGCCTTAACATCGTAACCTACACGTAACTGCCATCTGTCATATTTGGAAGAATACTGAGTATATTTTCTTTCATTATAGATAGAAGACCAGACGGTATTGTTACCGTTAATTTTGTACTTAACGCCTAACAGCTGAAGTTCCTGATAATAATCATTGTTATAATTATTGGTACCAAGCTGACCTTTAACGTAGCTGCTGTCTTTTCTTGATTCTTGTTTGGTTTGTACAAAGACCGGCGCGACGAACCCACTCAGATAGAGGCTGACCTGGTCATTGATTTTATAGGTCATATTTGGCAGGAAACGTAATTCAAATTTACGACTATCTTGTCTGCCTGTGTTTTCGTAGTTAATTTTCCAGTCTTCATAGCGGAAACCTACGGATGGTGAAAAACTAAAGTCACCATTTTTCCAGGTATAGCCTTTAACAAAGAATTCAAAGCGGTCGCGATTAGTTTTAAATCTGTCCTTCTGCGTTTCAGCATCTTTTTTACCATATTGATCCTGATACATATATTTCATGGAAATATTGAATTTCGAATCATCAATAGGGTTAAAGCTGGTTGCAATATAGGGCATGAAAGCGTCAGAGGTTTTGTATTCGTCACTCGTATAGCGTTCGTTCTCAAAACCCAGATCAACGGTTGCAGCATAGGCATTGGTAGATAAAACAATCAATAAAGCTAATACTTTTTTTTGCATAGTATTTACCTTGTTTTAGAACAGAGATCACCATTTTTATAATTAATAATTTTATTAAAACAAACTACTCACAAAAATAAACCCATTAGATATCAATGGAGCAGTGAAATTATTAGTTATAGGTATTGTCAAAATTTAATATTAAATATATTTAAAATAAGCAAGCGTCAATATATCTGCGTACTGATTTAATAGCCGCCTTGACAGGAGGTTATTTTTTTCTTTTAATCAGTCTTGTCATTGTTGATATATTGTTTTATTTCATTCGTTCTGGCCTGTTATTTGCTTTCTGGCTAACAATGAGAACTGTTGTTAGTCCGGAAACGCTATCAGTATTAAGTTAATCATATTATGATTTTTATCTTTTTTGGTTTGCTGATAAAAATCACTCAATCAAAATGAAACGTTATTTCAATATACTGCTTTATATTTGCTTTGAGGAAAAGTGGTTTTTAATCATAATGTGATACACCTCAAGTGATCTTTTGAAATAATATTTCAAAAACAATAAAAGTTCATTTTATGAAATGATATTGTTATCTGGTTGTGACTTGAATCACTGAATGGCAGTGTTATTTTAATTTGGGTTAAAAACGATCTTAATCACATTTTTATAAAACCCAATATACCCATGGGCCTTGTCAAAGAGAGGAGAGATATCTGTCATTAGTGATAAAGGTAAAATATTGTTGTGTTTTTGACGAATGCTAAATAGAAAACCTGCCGCTAATAAAACCGCGGCAGGCGAGGGTATAACTCGTTTTTAACGCAGGGTTAGCGCATTGCGCGTTTCAGAATACGGTTGCCCTGGCGTTCAAATTCTTCTGCTGCTTCTGCCACGGTTTTCTGGCCATAGTCGATATACTGCAGAGTTGAACCGAACAGAGTTACCAGCTGCGGGTCATCAAAGTAAGGAGAAACCGCCAGTTTATTCGGTAATGACTGCGCCAGTTTTAACCCGGCAACCGCAGGATCGCCGTCTTTAATAACGCCCTGTGCAGTTAAGTGAGTAACAGCTGCATTACTTAACGGTACACCACGCTCCAGACCCAGAGCTTCGATGCCCAGTTTGTTGTTCAGCAGGAAGTTGATCACCATTGCTGCTTCTTTTGGATGCTTAGTCGTTTTACTGATTGAGAGCATCTGAGCAGGTTTAAAGAACAGACCGGCATCTGTTGCACCTGGCAGCATAGGATAAGCGCCTAATTCCAGTTTCGCAGGTGGCTTCAGGTTATCAGAGTATTTGGTAATGGTTGAGTTCCACATATAGGTACCCGCCCATTCACCCTGAATCCATGGTTTCATCTCATACATGTTGCTCTTACCAAATGAGGCATAGTATTTGGTATCAGGCATTACATGGCTGTCGACCAGCTTTTTGTACATCTCAAAAAGCTCAACCCACTGTTCTTTGCTGTAGGCGAATTTCTTACCGTCAAGATCGATTGCCGGTACGTTGTACTTCTGAATCATATATGAATTGAGTAAAGCGAGCGTATCCTGATGTTCAAGAACGACAGGGAAATACTGTTTGCCCAGTTTCGATTCAAATGTTTTTCCCGCTGCGAGCAGGTCATCCCATGTTTTTGGGTAATCAATCCCGGCTTGTTTCCAGGTTTGATCATTAAAATAGAAAACACGCGCCGTCACAGAAATAGGAATACCGTTCAATTTACCGTCTACGGTAGTGAACTGCAGATCCTGTGGCTTAAAGTTAGATAAACCTAACTCATCTTTCAGCAAGTTAAGGTTATAGAAACCATTACCGGTTTTAGAGAAAATCGGCAGCCAGTTCCAGTTAGTCTGCATCACGTCTGGCTCAGTACCACCAGCAATCTGGGTGGTGAGACGAGATAAGTGGCCGTCCCAGCCGGTATATTCTGATTTAACATTAATGTTCGGGTGAAGCTTGTGGAACTCTTCCAAAGCCTTCAGGGTTACTTGATGTCGGCCATTCCCTCCCCACCAGGACATGCGTAAATCAACATCATCTGCTGCAAAAGCACTACCTGCCGACATGACTAATGTAGAAGCAATCAAGGTACTCAATAGCATTGTTTTCATTATGAGCGACTCCTGTTAGATAGAGAGGTTTTCTTCTGTTTTTGAATCAAAAATATGGCATTTATCCATATCAAATTTAAAATAAACCGAACGGTTGATTCCCTTCGCCAGAATAGGTTTTGCATCATCAGATGAAATACGGCAGGTCAGCTCAAAGTTGTCTATTTTCAGATAGACAAAGAACTCATGTCCCATATTCTCAACGCGGACAATCTCACCGGTAGCGCTGCTATTTTCAAAAGGTTCATCAGCGATGCTGACAAATTCAGGACGAATACCAAAGAACACTTCCTGGTCTTTGTAGGCCGCAACTTTTTCTGCTTTTTTAGTACTTAATGCCAGAATGTTGTTACCAACGTTGATATACATCTGACCATCTTTTTCAATCAGTTTGCTCTTTTTAATATTCATTTCTGGCGCGCCGATAAAGCCAGCTACAAACATATTTTTAGGGTTATGGTAGAGATTATCTGGCGTATCGACCTGCATGATATGGCCCAGTTTCATCACGCAGATTCTGTCGCCCATGGTCATCGCTTCGGTCTGATCGTGGGTAACATAAACTGTGGTTGCAGGTTTACCGCTCTGCTTCAACTGTTTATGCAGGTCAGAGATACGAATACGCATCGACGCACGCAGTTTGGCATCCAGGTTTGACAGCGGTTCGTCAAACAGGAACACGTCTGGTTTTTTCACAATCGCACGGCCTACGGCCACACGCTGTGCCTGTCCGCCAGATAACTGACGCGGCAGTCTGTCCAGCAATTCATCCAGTTCGAGAATTTTGGCCGCTTCGTTAACCTGGTTCTCAATCTCTTTTTTCGGCATTTTGCTGAGCTTTAAACCAAATGCCAGGTTTTCACGCACAGTCATATGTGGATAAAGCGCATAGTTCTGGAAAACCATGGCAATACCGCGCGATTTTGGCGCCAGGTTATTAACCACACGCTCGCCGATACGAACTTCACCACCGCTGATGGTTTCAAGACCCGCTAACATGCGCAGGGTAGTTGATTTTGCACAACCGGAAGGCCCGACAATAACCATGAACTCACCATCTTTGATGGTCAAATCAATGTTGTGTACTGCCTTGAAACCGTTTGAATAGACTTTTTCTAATTTATTAAAAATAACTTCAGCCATGATATTGCCCCTATTAACCTTTAATTCCGCTGCTCGTGACACCCTGAACAAAATAGCGCTGTGCCAGGAAGAAGATGACGATTGATGGCAGGATAGAGATACTTGCCATAGCTAAAATCTCGTTCCATGGTGCGCCCTCGGTGACATCGATGGACATTTTTAATGCTAATGCAATTGGATATTTATCTACGCTATAGACATAGATCAGCGGACCGATAAAGTCGTTCATTGACCACATGAACTGGAACAATGCGACGGAAATAATCGCTGGTTTCAGAATCGGAACGACGACATACCACAGCACTTGGAAGGAGTTACATCCGTCGATTTGTGCCGCTTCTTCCATATCACGTGGAACACCACGTAAGAACTGGATGAGCATGAAGACAAAGAATCCTTGAGTCGCAAAAGCCATTGGTAAATACAGTGGCAGATAGCTATTCAGCATGCCCATTTCACGGAACATCAGGTACTGAGGGATCAGCAGTACAGTACTTGGCAGCAACATTGTGGTTATCAGTGTGGCAAACCAAAACTTTTTAAACGGAATTTCAAATCGTGCAAAACCATAGGCCACAATAGTGGAGGAAATAATGGTCAGAATGACTTTCGGGATTACATACTTAAATGTATTCAGCATGTAGTGTCCGAAAGTATATTCGGTACCTGTTTTCCAGCCATTAACAAAACCATCGCTGGTTGGATTATCAGGCCATAAACCGAGAGTAGTAAAAATCTCATGGTTAGGTTTAAATGCCGCTGAGAACATCCACACTAACGGATACAGCATCAGCAGGCCGACAATAAGCAGTATTACGTAGCGAATAGAGGCGCTAATTTTTTCCCGACGCAGCGTACGCAAAACTTCTTGCTCAGCTAAATCTAACTTTTGTTTCGGGGTCATGGATTGTTGGATATCAGCCATTTTTGCCTCCCTTATCCGCAGAGTAGAACACCCAGTATTTTGATGACTTAAAGGCAATGGAGGCAAAGACCGCCACAACCAGGAACAATACCCATGCCAGTGCGGCACCGTAGCCCATTTCAAAATACTTAAACGCGGTATCGTAGATATAGAGCGAGAACAGGTAGGTATAGTGTGTCGGACCGCCGCCTGTGATGATGTACGGTGCGGTAAACTCCTGGAATGCCTGTGTCGTCTGCATAATGAAGTTAAAGAAAATCACCGGTGTAATCAGCGGAATAGTGACTTTGGTAAACATCTGCCATTTAGAGGCACCGTCAATCATTGCAGCTTCGTACTGTGACTGAGGGACGTTTTGCAAGGCTGCAAGGAAAATAACCATTGCAGAACCAAACTGCCAGACACGTAATAGGGTGACAGACATTAATGCCAGTGAGGGTTCACCTAACCAGTTAACGGGGTCAAAACCAAATACGCCAATAAAACTATTGAGTAATCCATCAATTGCAAATAATGCACGCCATAACACGGCAATCGCAACTGAGCTCCCTAGAATAGAAGGAATATAATACGCGGTTCTGAAGAATCCTATTCCGCGTAATTTAAAGTTCAGTACAAAAGCAATACCAAGTGCAAACGCCAGTTTTAACGGAATAGTAAGAAAAACGTAGGCGAAAGTAACACCCATGGACTTCCAGAAGAGAGAATCCTCTGTCAGCATATAGCGATAGTTTTCCAGACCAGTAAATTCTGGAGGGTTAATTAAGTCATACTCGGTAAAGCTGAGTACAAAGGAGGAGACAAATGGGAAAGCCGTAAAGATTATCAACCCTAAAATATAAGGTGATATCCAGGCTAATCCCAGCATTCTGTTTTCATTCATGTAGTACCTACTTGGTATCAATTGTTTAAAAACTATTACGAAATGGGACCGTTATATCACTATTTAAAATATTAAAGCTGCATCTCAATAAGAGACTTTGTGATAAATTCTTATTTATAAAACATTGTTTCATTTTATGTGGATTTGTTGTTTTAGTCATTCAGTGGATGATGAAAATGTGATCCAAGTCGAAACAGTGTTTTACTATTTATTAGAATAGAGGGGTGTTGGGATGAAATAGAGCTACGGCAGTGTATTTAGTGAAAAAAAGTGTGATTCAATCCTCACTTGTGACAATAAAATAAAAATTTTCTAGCCCCTGTTTTGCAAAGTATCAAATCTAAGCTAGCGGTTATGAGGGCGATGTAGCCTGTTTACACATCGCTTGAATGCTACGAGCTATCTCAAGCGCTGCGTGATGCTAATTGATAGGCCCTCTGGCCTGACTGGGCGGTTAGTGGGATAAGGTTCTGGTGACGTAAAGCGTGATAACGGTCAATGTTCTGCTGGAGCAGGATGGTGTCAGTACTTTCTTTCAATTGAAGTTATTGTTGAAATTTCTGTATTTGAGGAGGAGGGCTTTGAGGATAACTTTGATATCTGCCCCAGCAGTATTAATGCTACTGGGGCAGTTTATTACAATATATTAACTTAAATTTGGGTTAAGTTTTAATAAAAAGTCAGGATAGATAATTTTGCCATTTTCATCACGTGTAATAACAATATCTTTAGGAATTCCACCTGCCTCTTTCGAGGTTAAAGTTTTGTTATCGGTCGCGACAACTTGCTCACCAAAATAGTCTTTAATTTTTCCTTCCCAGTTATCACGAATGGAATAGTTATTTTTAAAGGTAATTTGTGATGCAATTGTATATGGGTTAGATCTTAGGATGTAATTATAACGTGCATTATTTATCGCGATGTTATTTTCGATAATTAATGAACCAGTATTAAAGTTATCTGTAAAACCATCCATATTGTTATTAAATGCTACGGAATTGATAATTTTATGGTTAACTGGCTGACCTTCTCCGCCAATTTTAAATCCATTACCAATACTCCCTTTTAATATGTCTGGTTTGCTGAACGGTAAGCCGTTGGCATAAGCAACCGAATTTTCAATGGTAACGGGTGCATTCGGGCCGTCTTCAATTTTGTTAAAGAAATCCCAGCCATCGTCGGCATTGTTATGCGAGATACAGCCTCTGAAAACGTTTCCTGGTCCGACACCTAACTTAGCTGCAAATCCATCAGCATTGATACCGGACAAGTCCAGGTTGTTATAGGAGTCAGAGTCGAGAATTAAGTTATGTGCAGGCCATAACTGACGGTTTTTATCTTTAGCGGTAATCGCAATACCGGTATCATCATTGTTTCTGGCAATAACGCGTTCAACAATGTTAT
Source organism: Klebsiella sp. BIGb0407 (assembly GCF_024807845.1). GTDB lineage: Bacteria > Pseudomonadota > Gammaproteobacteria > Enterobacterales > Enterobacteriaceae > JGM124. The sequence goes on along the minus strand of NZ_JANUEQ010000002.1, from coordinate 132,921 downwards.
GACTACCCGATACTCTCAGATAAGCAGGCTTATTCTGCGTGTTATCAACGTTACCATCAAAGATGACATCTTTCAGGTGCCAGTAGCTGGCATTGAGATTAAAGGTACTATTAACAAACACGGCTTTATGTTTATTAATCGCGACGATAGTTTTTAACTGGTCAGGTAAGCCACTCACTTCACGTGCAAGCATTAACCCGTCGTACTGGCCATCGTTCAGATAAATTGTTCCGCCCGGCGCCAGGAATGTTACTGCCGTTTTTAAATCAACAGGGTCAGCGTTAGTTCCCGTGGCATCACTTTTGCAGTCAGTACTACAGACGTAGATTTCTGACAGATTAGCAATATTGCTCGAGACGCTTTCAACGTTAATCTTTTGCTGAGTTTCAACGCCGTTGACCAGATAGTTAACGGTGAAGGTATTTGAACCTTGATTCAGCTTAACGGGGAACTGAACCAGCTCTCCACCTTGAACCGCTTTTTTCTGATCGTTGCCTTCAAGAGTAATAGTCCCGTCTTGATTGGCTAACAGTTGTAGGGTGGTTGCATCGCCGACCACTTTAGTCCCGGAGGCCAGAAGTAATTCAGGTGCAATTTTTTTCCCGGTATGCGCTTTTGCCGGAGCCAGTTTAGCGTAATCGACCGTTTCTGTTCCTGGCTGGAAGCGGGCATTTTTCACTTCAAGCTTGGCATTACGTGAAGCAAAGAATCCTAACGAGATTGACTTGCTATCCTGCTGATTCATGAAACCAGCATAGTCATCAATACTCCATGACTTCTTCTCTTTGCTGTCACTATCAACGGTGGTCAGAATAAATTGATTTGCTGTGCGCTCAATTGTCATCCGAATATTGGTTTTTTCAGTAAAATTAATATTCTTAACAATGGCTTGTTTCTTAATTGAGATCCCCTCATTACCCCAGGAGTTTTTGACGCCCTCGCGAAGAATTGACGTTATCTGAACTAAATTATCATTCTTTTTATTTTGGGTAACAAAAGCGTTCATCAGCACATTCGATGCCTGAGGAAACTCTTCAAATCCTGCCGATTGTGGTTCCTGGCGCGGAGTACCAATGATGTCTCTGACAAATAAACCGGCTGCTTCTTGCGCAGCAGGTGATTTACCATCAACTTCAGGCCCTATTTGTTCCAGCGTCAGATCGGCTTCAAGTACAAAGGTCTGATTAACAGGAACAGTGGTATAAAATACCGTCATACCATCATGAGAGTTGGCAATTTTGCCGCCACGACTTTCAATAACGAAATCATTTGGCAGCGGGTAGGCCTTGCCGGGAATAAAAAAGTCTTTACTACCTGCTACCCAGGCGTTATTCCGGCCGACTTTGGCCGGATCGATCAGTGAAGAAAAATTCAAGTCAGTTGACTGGCCAAAAGCCGCAACTTTCCATTCCTGGGCAAATGCAACACTACAAAGAGAACTTAAGCAAACAGAGAGTAAGATAATATTTTTTTTCATACTAAATAGCCTCAGCTTTAGTGGTGTATTTAAAGCCAACGTTGTTATTACCGAAGCATTCATCATATTCGTAGCCGGTCAGTTCTTTAACTAACACTCTCACTTCTGGTGTAGCGTCTTCTTTTCTACCACCTTGTTTTAAACGCTCTAACTCTTGAGTGACTTCAGCATGAGACTCTTTATCTAATTTCATTTTTATTGAGAAATAGATACCTATCAAAGCCATTCCTGCAACACCAAAAATCATTACGCCATTGATAGCGTTAACGGCACTTTCCGGTTGGTGATGAATACCAGACTCAAAACCAAACAGACTCAGTACGACACCTAAACAAAATACAACGGTCGCTCTCATTAACTTACCGGCCATGATCATTGCACCGGCATACAAACCTTCCCGACGTCTTCCGGTTAATACTTCGTCGACATCAGCAAGGAATACGTAAACGCTCCATGGAATGTAATACACGCCACCAGTACCTAAACCGAACCAAATAGTGATACCGACGATAACCCAGGTTAAATGAGGGAGGTTTAAGTAGAAAACTCCGACATAACCAACAACCGAGGAAACAACAATCAAAATGGCGACAATAAACGGGCGTTTAAATCCACGCTTGGCACACCACATCATAAAGAATGCGGTTGAAACAAGCTGACAGATACTGCTTAGTGAGTTCATTTCAGAGACAAAGGTTCTTGGCTGCTCTAAGTTGAAAACAATAAAATAGGTAAAGGTTGCGGTGAATAGCCATTCAGCACCAAAACCGAACAAATACATTCCCAGATGAGTACGGAATGTTTTTAATTTAAAAGTAGAGAAAAGGTCAGTGAATAATTTGCTGAAACCTTCAACAAAGCCATGGGTGAATTCATCAGCAACTTCTTCTTTTGGTCTCTCCCAGCTATTGCAGTAGAGCAGAATAAGCGCAATCACCATAATCACGGCATAGGTTATGCCGGTCAGGAAAAACGGAGTCGCTGATTCTTTATTAAAGAAGTAGAAGAAGATCCCCGGGATTGCGGCCGCTAAAAAGTTAGCAACTTTACCAAACATGGCTTTAGAACCGGTCAGATAGGTTCTCTGGTTGAAATCTTTTGTCATTTCAACAGGCAGCGTGTTGAACGGTATCATGATCATGGTATAGACGACTTCAAATATGATGTATGTCGTCAGGTAATACCAAAAACTCATGCCATTAACCCAAAGCATCGGATAGATTATCATGCATGGAATAGCAATCAGTATGAAGAAACGGCGGCGGCCAAAACGGCGTCCTAACTTACTCTGATTGAAGTTATCGGTAATAAAGCCCATCAGTGGGTTTAAAATGACATCCAAGTAAGTGGCTATCGAAAATATTATTGTTGCTTCAAAAACTGAAAGCCCACAGAAGGTGGTATAAAAATAAAGCAGCCATGCTCCGCTGATTGCGATTGCGCCGCTGCCGATCAGGTTTCCGCTGCCATAGGAAAAACGTGTCAGGGCAGTAATACTTCTTTGTTTATCAGTCATTTAACTCGCCTATTATAAAACGGTCATCCGTTTTAACATCAATGGAAGGTTAACTTTTAATTTATGAAACATTGTTTCAATAATATGCCTGACAAGGTCTTTTAAGAACGGATTTATGTAAACTATGTGATGTACTTCAAAATTATTTTTGCATTAAACAAATATTTTACATAAGAGTTTGTACGGACATTTTATTTTATTTTTGTCCTGTTACGAGCAAGGTTAAATATATTGTATCGAAATATCGGATAGCGGAATAAATTGTTAATTATGTTAAAAACTATTTTTTTAATAATAAAGTGAATGCAGATTTATTGACTGGTTAAAGCTGGGTTTATTCGCAGAAAATATTTATTTTTGTGTAGCGAAAGGATCTATCCCTTTTTTCTTCAGAACAGTAAATCGATAGATAGCAACACCATTGATCAGTAAGAAACTCGCTTCAATCAACGTTCCTCCTAAAGTTCCGATCCAGAAGTTGTATATCACCCAACAAACAGTAGAAAGCCACATGGTAATTCTCAGTTTTAACTGAGTAAATTTAAAGAATGCCACGGTACTCATGATGGTTGCAATCACGGGGAGAAATTCCATCCAGTGATGAATATTAGGTAAAGTTAACGTCAGGGTGAGGGTAATAAATATATACATGATCACTGATTTTCTAAAATAGATAGAAACCAGTGTACGTACAGCATTTAACGAGGCGCTTATCCCTGCCGGAGTTGCTCCCAGTAAAAAAAAGTGTATCCCCATACATGCAGTATATATAATCAAGCGAATCTTTAGCTTTTTATCATCGCGCTGAATGAATACGGTCAATCCTATCAAGAATGCTAAAATCCCTATGCCCTGACCAAGGTAGTATGGACTTACTTCACTGAAGGACATGATAAGATTCCTGTAATCTAAAAGCTTGCTGCATCCAGCCACATACTACTCTGAACGCTAATTCCTGATACTAAAAAATATAGGCCATATAAAAAAACTTAAGGATCCGCTTTTGCGGATCCTTTATCAGGGTGCTCGACTGCTATTCAGTTATTTACTGTCTTTCAAAAAATCCTGGCGCTGAGGCGTAAATGTATCTAATAACGTCCCAGGTTCAAGACAAACACAGCCATGCATAATGTTCGGTTGTTTATAAAGCGTATCACCTGCTTTAACAACATGTACTTCATCACCGATGGTGAATTCAAATACACCGGACAGAACATAAGTCAGTTGTTCATGAGGATGATTGTGCATTGGACCAATAGCATCTTTTTCAAAGAACACTTCAACAGCCATCATGCTGCCACCGTGTGCTAAGACTTTTCTGCTAACGCCATTGCCGAGATCTTCAAGAACTCTGTCATGATTAAAAACAAACATTGCCACCTCACAAAAATAAGTGGTTGAATCAATTATATTTTTAGTTACATATCATAGCATGTAATTAAGGCTGTTTACCAATGTATGCCAGAATACCGCCATCAACATACAGAATATGGCCATTTACAAAATTCGATGCATCGGCAGCCAGGAAGATTGCCGCGCCAGCCAGATCGTCAGGTGTACCCCAGCGACTTGCAGGTGTTTTTGAAATAATGAACTGGTCGAATGGATGACGGCTGCCATCTTCCTGAATTTCACGTAATGGTGCGGTCTGTGGAGTAGCGATGTAGCCTGGTCCGATACCGTTACATTGAATATTGGCTGAACCAAATTCAGAACAGATATTTTTGGTCAGCATTTTTAATCCGCCTTTGGCGGAAGCATAACCTACAACAGTCTCACGACCCAGCTCACTCATCATCGAGCAGATGTTGATGATTTTACCGTGACCTTTGGCGATCATTGATGGTAAAACGGCTTTAGCCATAATGAACTGGCCGGTCAGGTCAATATCAATAATTTTACGATAGTCAGCAGCGGTAGTTTCTAACATCGGTTTTCTTTGAATGATCCCGGCGTTGTTCACCAGAATATCAATCACGCCGACATCTTTCTCAATCAGTTTAATATTTTCTATTACGGAAGGTTCGTCGGTGATATCGAACAGATAACCGTGCGCTTCAATACCGGCTTCTTTATAAGCTGCCAGTCCTTTGTTCAAGTTATCTTCAACAACATCATTAAATACGATTGTTGCACCAGCGCTGCTCAGTGCTTTAGCAATTTCAAAACCAATTCCGTAAGAAGCGCCAGTAACTAATGCAACTTTACCTTTCAGATAGAACATATCAATAAATGACATAGAGACTCCGATATTTTTTATATATTAATATATACATCAATATGTTAAGTAGACCAGATATCACCATCACTCAACTAACCGAATAATCAGTTAGTTGAGTTCAATGATTACAAGCTACTCGAATTATTTTGGTATAAATTATATTTGAGTTAACATTTCTTCAGATACTTTTGCCAGATAAAGGGCAGGGAGACCTTCAGCATCACAAGAATATAAGACATATTTATTATCTGGTGTAAATGATGGGTGAGGATGTGTTACTTGTCTGTCACCATTCAATACTTTCCAGGAACTATTATGTTTTACCAGTTTATAAGCTTGCCCGGTTTTAGGGGCTAAAATATAGATCCAAGGATCATTTTCAATCTTATAGTTACCCGTGTCTTTGACATCTACAGGGCTACCGGAACCATCACCGACATACAGAGTGCCGTCTTCATTACTCATCAAGTGAGAGCATGCAGGCATTTCCATCACCAGAGAATCTTCATTGGTTTCCGGATTATAATTACGAATATATCGCTCTTGCTTACCTTTCATATAAGAGACGTAAGCCAGGGCTGAACCATCAGGGATCCAGAACTCATGGGTACAACTTTCACCCGGCAGATGCTCATGCACCATACGTTCCTGGGTACCATCGCTGTTCACTAACCACATTCTTGCATCAATTAAATCGTGCGGACCTTCATGGCAGAAGGCGATGGTATCATCGTGATTAGGACGATAAATTGGGTGTCCTAACCAGACATTTTGATCAAGAACTACTGAAGATGTTCCTGTTTCCAGGTTAATAGTAATTAACCGGCAGCGTGGTTTTTTGTGATAGAAATCGTGGAATATTTTCCAGTCACTGAGAGGCGTCCAGTCACTTTTTAAAATTTCAATCGCAACGATGTTAGTGCATTTACTATTCGCCACCCAGGTGCCGTAACCAACCCAGTCATCAGGCACGGTATAAATAGTAATTTCTTCCAGCGTTTCAATATCTACGCGCTGCAAATTACGTTCATTTTTAACGTAGAATAAGAATTTATCATCAGGTGATAAAAAACCACCGAAAGTATTATCGCCGCTACCTTCAGTTAATTGTTTAGCTGTCTGTGATGCTAAATCTAAAAGATAATAGTTACGATTCTGATCAAACTCTGCAGCAAACATTAACTTTGAACTGTCGTTGGTAAAACACTTTTGATAAAAGTAGTTTCGGTGACACAAAACGTCTTGCGGCGTTAAGCGAATGACTTCGTTATTAGAGTCACTATCAACAGTTGATGAAAAATTAAGTTTCTGAATATCACCCTTAGCCATAAATCCTCACTCTGCGCCAATACTGAATTCTTTCCGGAGTTCTTCCATATGGTAAGTAACATAGCGAAATTCATCCCGGCAAACAGTGATCTAAATCACGTTGAATAATTTAATTAAAACATAGTTTCATTTTTAGTGGAAGTGCGTTGTGGTTTTCTAAATTTCCTATACTATAGTGGGTATCAAATGGACGCAGTCCATCAGTATCCGCACTGTGTAACGAGTTGTTCTCTATTGGGGTTAAAAATGAAAATTGCATTAATGAACGAATTTAGCCAGGCGGCTAAGAATGCTATCATCTTGAATGAATTAACCACGACGGTATCAAAGCAAGGCCATACTGTTTTTAACGTCGGAATGAGCGATGACAACGATCACCGTTTAACTTACGTTCATCTTGGTATTATTGGTGCCATTCTGCTGAACAGCAAAGCCGTTGACTTTGTTGTTGCTGGCTGTGGTACTGGTCAGGGCGCTATGATGGCACTTAACACCTTCCCGGGCGTTAACTGCGGTTACTGTATCGACCCGACTGATGCCTACCTGTTTGCTCAAGTGAATAACGGTAATGCGCTGGCGCTGGCTTTTGCAAAAGGCTTCGGCTGGGGCGCAGAGCTTAATGTTCGTTATATCTTCGAAAAAGCTTTCGACGGCGAGAAAGGCTTAGGCTATCCGGCTGAACGTCGTGAATCTCAGAATGCTAATGCTGTGATTCTGAACGATATGAAAGTTGCTGCAAACAAACCGCTGATCGACTCGTTAAAAGCGATTGATCAAGACCTGGTTAAGCAAGCTATTGGTGGCGCACGCTTCCAGGAATGCTTCTTCAGTAATAGTCAGGACGCGGAACTGACTGATTATATTCGCTCTTTACTGGGCTAATAAGCATTTCTGCTAATCATGAATTAAAATAAATAGGCTGAAAAGCCTATTTATTTTTTGTCAGACCCCCTTCTCTTTTTCTTCTGTATCTACAAAGCCTGGATAAAAGCACCTACCACAGCGTGGACGTATATGGTCTGAGCATGTCATGATAATTATCAGGAAGCTTCATTGTTATTCTGATTGTTTATTATTTTCATGATTCTTAGATTTTTTCCGGGCGTGACGACATGGTTTATTTACAAAAGTTGATGGCTTTTATTCAGGAAGATCAAGCGCTTTCAATTGGATTTAATATCCTTTTACTGATTGCAGCCTGGCTGGTTGTACATATTTCTTGTAAGTTTTTTGTTATAAAAATTGTCAGAAGAGTTTTTTTTAGCAGCCATAAACAGGATGTTCCTCTGGAGAAAGACAGACGAATTGCTGAAAAAATATCCAATTTTATTCCTATTTTAAGCGTTTACTATTTGTTGCAATTTATGCCTGATATGCCCACCCCCTGGGTAACAGCGATAAATACCTTATGCGGAATTCTATTTTTTATTTATCTGTCAGTATTTTTTAATGAGCTGCTGGATATCATTAACATTTCATATCTGCGCAAAGCTAAACGAAAGAACCACTCGATCAAAGGCTATATCCAGATAGGGAAGATTTTGATTCATATACTCGCGGCGATTATGATCCTTGCCGTGATGTCGAACAAATCACCGATTATTATAATTTCCAGTCTGGGTGCTGCTGCTGCGGTTCTGATGCTGGTATTCCAGCACACCTTGTTGTCACTGGTTGCCAACGTACAGCTCTCTTCAAATGATGTACTACAACTGGGCGACTGGATTGAAATGCCGGATAGAAATCTCAGCGGTGAGGTGATTGATATTGCTCTGCATACCATCACTATTCGTAACTGGGATAATACAATTTCGCGCATCCCAACGAAAAATTTTCTCACCGAAACCTATACCAACTGGCAGGCCATGTTTTCTTCCGGGGCCAGGCGCATTATGCGTAATATTTTTATCGATCAGCACTCTGTGACTTTTGTAACTCAGCAGAACTTAAAGCCAATGCTTGCTCTGCGTGGCCTTAATGAACCACTGAATCAGCTGGTTGATGGAAGAGATCCAACCGGTATTGCAGATGGCTGGTTTATGGAAAATGGCATCACTAACCTGACGCTATTTCGCCACTATCTGATGAGTTATCTGGCCGGGCGTGAAGATATCATCAAAGATATGTACATCATGGTGCGTATGTTAAAGCCTTCACCTGCCGGCTTGCCGCTGGAAATATATTGTTTTACCTCTTCCACATTCTGGATGGAATATGAGAACACGCAGTCATCTATTTTTGAATACATCATGGCGATAGCTGAGCAATTCTCACTCCAGTTATATCAGTATCCGGCAGGGCAGAATGGTTTACATTCATCATCCGCAAACTCGCTGCACTATCCGCCTGAGGTGTAACCGCCAAGGGGGCATTATGTCCTGGAGAGCATATTTTCTACCGCACTGAGAAACAGATTCAGTGCCACAGGCTTATGCTCTCTGGACATATACAGGCCATAAATACCTATCATACGTGGTTCAAAACCCGGAAGTATCTGGATGAGTTGCCCGCTATCCAGCGCTGCACGCGCTTCGATTTCAGGAACCAGGGCCAGTCCGCAATCGGCGATAGCGGCTTCACACAGTAGCCAGGAGATATCAGCGCTAAAGTTACCTTTAACCGGGACAGAGATTGGCGCATTTTGTTCGTCTTTAAAGTGCCAAAGCTGTTGAGTAAAACGACTGTACTGAAGGCAGTTATGTCCTTCAAGGTCGTCAGGATACTTCGGTATTCCATGACTTTTCAGATATCCGGGTGAGCCACAAACCACAGAAACACAATCTCCGAGACGTCTGGCAATAGTACCTGGCTCCGGGTTATCTGTGATGCGGATAGCCAGGTCAATACGCTCGCCAATCAAGCTTACCGGCTGGTTATTAATATTCATTTCAATACGCAGCTCGGGGTAGCGTTTTAAAAAATCGTTAATCACCGGGCTGAGTATCTGCATGCCAATAAAGTGAGAACAGGCAATACGCAGGGTTCCACTTGGCGTTGCCGCTTCTTTCAAACTGGTTACATCATCAGAAAGCTGGCATATCTGTTTGGTCTTTTTGAGAATCTCTTCTCCTGCTGGGGTGACGGTCAGGCGTCGGGATGAACGATGAACCAGCCTGGATCCTGCCCACTTCTCCATTTCGGCAAGGTAGCGGCTGACCATAGGACGTGAGATACCCAGGGCTCGGGCTGCTGCGCTCATGCTACCGAGTTCACAGATATGATTAAAAACAGTCGCCGCAGTGATTCTGTCCATCAATAACCCCATCCGATCGTTTTATGAAACTGAGCATGTCATATGAAGGGGATTTTATCAAAAAATGAAACCATTACACTGTTTATGAACGCTCCTATTTTAAGTTATGTCCCTACGGGGGCTTGTTAAGGATGTCAAATGACCATCAAAACACTGGCCGTATTATTGTCACTCGCTGCTGTTCCTGCGATTTCAGCACCTCTGCATCTGGAGGTTTATAACCCAGGCGAAAATGCCATTTTCCCTGTTTCTTCGACTCTGGTTTCAGGGCCGAAAGAGGTGGTTTTGATCGATGCTCAGTTCAGTATCAAAGATGGTCAGAAACTGGCGGATATGATTAAGGCGAGCGGTAAAGACTTAACCAAGATAATCATTACATCCGGCGATCCTGATTACTATTTTGGCCTTGAGCCGTTGGTTAAGACTTTCCCTTCGGTGAGCGTTGTCGCTTCTCCTGCCGTCGTTGACCATATTCGTGCCACCAAAGAAGCGAAACTGGAATACTGGGGACCAAAAATGGAGGACGGAGCGCCGAAAAGTATTATTATTCCTCAGCCAACCCCGGAAACCCATTTTTCCGTCGATGGCACGCCCCTTGAGCTTCGTCATTCCGGAGAGTATGCGGCCTATATCTGGATCCCCTCTGAAAAAACGATTCTCGGTGGAACCGGAGTGGCGTCGGGGATGCATGTCTGGACCGCGGATACCCAGTCAGCAGAGAAGCGTGAAGCCTGGCGTAATGTTCTAACCGAAATGAAGGCCCTTAAACCCACCGCTGTGATACCTGGCCATTACCTGGGAACCCGGCTTGAGGGCGATAAAGCCGTGACCTTTACTCAGGATTACCTGAATAAGTTTGAAGCTGCGCTAAAAACACATAAACATTCAGCGGATGTTATCAGTGAGATGAAAGCGGCTTATCCAGGGCTTGCGGATGAAGGATCGCTAGAGCTGAGTGCAAAAGTGAACACCGGCGAAATGAAGTGGTAGTAGATTTTATCGTCTTTTAGCTTAGCGTTCGTCAGGTTATCCGGGTTAATGTCCGTGTAACCTGAATTATTTTAGGCGTAGATCACGTTTTTAGATTCCAAATATTGAATAACCGAAATTAAGTCCAGATAATCCGACGAAATCGCCATTTTTATTACGGCATGTCACTGCGCAAGCAGGCAAGACCAAAATAGAAATGCTCTCCCGTATGGGGAGCATCTCCGTTTTGGTCTTTTTTTTGCGTCAAAAATAAGGAAACAGCATGAATTATAATCAGATAGCAGAGAAAATTCTCTTAGATGTGGGCGGTCCGGACAATATCCGGACGCTGACTCACTGCGCCACTCGGCTGCGTATGGAGTTTCACGACCGCGCGAAAGTGGATGACGATAAGATAAGTAAAATACCCGGTGTTATCAGTGTGGTTGAGAAAGGGGGACAGTTTCAGGTTGTTATCGGAAACGAGGTTCAACAGGTTTTCCGGGTACTGAATAAAGCCTTACCCCTTAATAAAGCGCCTGCTGGCAAAAAGAGTGATAACGAGAAAAAGGGTGTCTTTACGCGTATTATTAGCGTGATTTCCACCACCTTTGCCCCAGTGATTCCGGCCATTACCGGAGCCGGTATGATCAAAGCACTGTTAGCGATTCTGAAGCTGACCGGGCTGATTAGCGCCACCAGCACCACCTATCAACTGTTAGACATTATCGCTGACGCCGCTTTCTTCTTCCTGCCGGTACTGCTGGCTTATGGTGCATCCATCAAGTTTGAATGTAACCCTATTCTGGCGATGACGCTGGCAGGTATCTTGCTGCACCCAGGAATTGGCCAGCTACTGGCAACTGGAAAACCGGTCGATTTTATCGGGATCAATGTTCAGCTTTCTGACTATGCGGGCTCAGTTCTGCCAATTATTCTGACGGTCTGGCTGATGTCCTGGGTGGAACGTTTTGCTGAAAAAGTCTCTCCCTCAATCATCAAATTTTTCATTAAACCAATGCTTATCTTGCTGATTACAGCCCCTCTGGCACTGGTTATCGTCGGACCGGCGGGTATTTTGCTTAATGACCTGGTGGCAGCGGGAGCGGCAACCATTGATAGCCATGCGAGCTGGTTGATTCCGATGTTAATGGGCGCACTACAGCCGTTCTTAATTATTACCGGAACCGCCTGGGCAATGACGCCTATTGCTACCGGACAGCTGAGTAAAAATGGTTTTGAAATGATTAACGGCCCGGGGATGTTGTCTTCTAACATTGCAATGGGTGCCGCGACGCTATGCATTGCTATGAAAACCAAAAATAGTAACCTGCGTCAGCTGGCTTCATCTTCCGGTTTCACCGCGCTGCTGGGTATTACCGAACCTGCACTGTATGGCGTATTACTGAAATTCCGCCGGGTGCTTATTGCCGCGATGATCGGTGGCGGTTGTGCCGGAATGTATGCCGGGTTGAGCGGCCTGGTACGTTATGCCTTTGTCTCCCCAGGTCTTGCTGCTCTGCCTGCGTTTATTGGTGAAAATCCAATGAACATCGTCCATGCCTTAGTCACCTGCGCCATTGCTATTGTGGTGACCTTTGCCCTGACCTGGGTATTTGCTTTCAAGGATGTTATTGATGAGAGTGAAGAAGCTCCGGTGACAACTCAGGAAACTTCGGCTCTAAATGCATCGAATGAAAGTGTTATTGCCAGCCCGTTGCACGGCGATGTCGTTAAACTGTCAGAAGTGAATGACGATGTGTTCTCTGGCGGCCTGTTAGGCCAGGGCATGGCGATTTATCCGCGTGAAGGTATTTTAAAAGCACCTTTTGATGGCAAAGTGATGATGTTCCTGCCGTCTTGTCATGCGGTAGGCTTGCAGGATAAAAATGGTCTTGAGCTGTTGATTCATATTGGTATTGATACGGTAAATCTGAATGGTCAGCACTTTAGCTCTTCGCTCAAAGTGGGAGATGAAGTGAAGGCGGGTGAGACCTTGATTGAGTTTGATATCCCAGCGATTGAAGCGGCGGGTTATGACCTTATTACCCCGGTGATTGTGGTCGGTGACGAAGAAGCTGAATTACGTATGACCTCTGCAACATCCGTCACCTTTGGTGATGTACTGATGACGAAATCTAATCAGGAGGCTAACTGATGATTTATCAGAAACCGGCTCAGTTCCCGGTGGCTTTCCTCTGGGGAGCATCGACTTCGGCCTATCAGGTTGAAGGGGCCTGGAATGAAGAGGGAAAAGGCCCTTCGGTCGTCGATATGTTAAGTCATCCTGAGGGAGTGGCTGATTTTCATGTCGCCAGCGATCACTATCATCGGTTTGAGGAAGATGTGGCCTTAATGGCGGAGATGGGGCTAAAGGCCTATCGCTTCTCGATTGCCTGGTCCCGGGTGATTCCTGACGGTGATGGCGAGGTTAATCCTGCCGGGCTGGATTTCTATCGCAGGCTGATTGATGCCTTATGCCGCCATAAGATAACCCCGATTGTCACGCTTTATCACTTTGACTTGCCTTGGGCATTAGAGCTGAAAGGCGGCTGGCTCAACCGCGAAACCATTAATGCTTTTGTCCGCTATGCTGGCATTCTGTTTACTGAATTTAGTAGCAAGGTCTCGCTATGGCTTACTATCAATGAACAGAACACGATGATTTTGCATCCGGGAGCGATTGGTGTTCCTGCTGACCGGGAATTACCCGGAAAGAAAGAATTATATCAACAGAACCACCATATGATGCTGGCCCAGGCGCAGATCTTTGCCCTTTGCCATCGCGAATTTTCCGGGCTGAAGATAGGCCCGGCGATTAATACTACCTCAATGTACGCCGAGACCTGTAAACCGGAAGACGCGATTGCCGCCCATAACTGGGAAACCCTGCGTTGCTGGAGTTTTCTCGATGTGGCCGTTCATGGTCGCTACAACGCCCTGGCCTGGGCTTATTTGTGTGACAGAGGTATCGCGCCGGACGTTTTACCGGGAGACGATGAGCTATTGCGACAAGATAAGCCTGATTTTGTGGCGATTAACTACTACTCCACGGCGACTATTGCTGCGAGCCGTGGGGATGGCAATGATGTCTCACCTCGCGCGGGCGACCAGCAAATCATGCTAGGAGAACCCGGGGTTTATCGCCCGGCAGAAAACCCGCACGTGGGGAAAACGCCTTACGGCTGGGTAGTCGACCCAATAGGTCTGCGCCTGACGCTGCGCAAAGTGTATGAGCGCTACGGGCTGCCGATTATTATTACTGAGAATGGCATGGGGGCTCCGGATAAGCTTGAAGAAGACGGCACGATTAACGATGATTATCGTATTGCCTTCCTGCAATCACACATTGAACAAATGCAGCTGGCGATCGCTGACGGCGTTGATTTAATGGGTTACTGTCCTTGGGCGGCGATTGATGTCGTCAGTACGCATCAGGGGTATGCGAAACGCTATGGTTTTATTTATGTAGACCGTACTGAAGCGGACCTGAAAGCGTTAAAAAGGATCCGTAAGCAGAGTTTCTGGTGGTATAAGGATGTGATAGAGAGAAACGGTAATATCAGAGACGGTGAGTAGCCATGATTGTTGAGAAAGTGCTTAATAATAGCCTGGTACTTTCGACTGATGACGATAACCGGGAGGTTATCGTCATGGGAAAAGGGATTGGTTTTAGTAGCAGGCCGGGAGATGAGATTGCTGGGGACAAAATTGAAAAACTTTTTGCCGTACAACAGCAAACGAATCTTAAAGGTTATCTGGAGGTGCTGTCCTCAATCCCTGACAACGTGATTGAGATGGCCGCTATGATCATTGAACAGGCCAATGCCCAGCTCACCAATAAAGTCAGAGAGCTTATTTTTTTCACGCTTGCTGACCATCTGGCCTTTGCCATTGAGCGCTGTAATAAAGGGATGACTATTCAGAATCGTTTATTGTCGGAGGTAAGGCGTTTTTATCCCCAACAGTATCGGGTTGCCATCCAGGCCGTGACCGCGATTAATTGTCAGTATGGTCTGAGCCTGCCAGATGAAGAAGCGGCGAATATTGCTTTTCATTTGGTTAACGGCCAGACCCAGGGCGACGATGTTGCTCAGACGATACAGTCAGTGAAGATGCTAAAGGATATTTTTAATCTGGTGCAATATCACTTTAAACAAGAGATTGATGTTGAGTCGGTTAACTATTCGCGTTTCCTGGTTCATATGCAGTTTTTTCTTCAGCGTCTGCAGGAAGGTGAGCTGGATAAATCTCGCGATAGCTTTCTGCTGGTGCAGATTATCAAAGAGTATCCCCACGTCTATCGCTGCTCATTGCTGATCCGGGATTATGTCAAATCCCAGCTCAATATTACGCTGAGCGGTAATGAGCTGTTATGGCTGACCGTGCATCTGGTCAGAATAACCGGGGCGGATGAGGAAGAGTAGAAGAGAGCGGGAGGGATATTTTTCTATCCCTCCGCTATAACTTAGGTTAGCGGTAATAGACGGCAATAAGCTGGCCACCGAGCTGCTCAATAGTCACCGGTAATTCAAAAATAGACTCAATCACGCTCGGAACCATGACATCCGCAGGGACACCACGGAACACCACTTCACCATTCTTCATCGCAATAATATGGTCAGAATAGGTTGAGGCGAAATTGATATCATGAATCACCAGTACTATAGACTTACCCAGCTCATCAGCTGCCCGACGTAGCTGTTTCATCATAGCAACGCTATGTTTCATATCCAGATTATTCAGCGGTTCGTCCAGCAAGACATACTTTGTATCCTGGCATAAAACCATCGCGACAAAGGCTCGCTGGCGCTGGCCACCGGATAATTCATCCAGATAGCGATTCGCCAGTGGCAATAAATCAAGGAAAGAGAGCGCCTGGTTGATATGGTGCTGGTCTTCCGTTGTGAGCCGGCCTTTGGTATACGGATAACGGCCAAAACTCACCAGATCATAAACGCTTAACCGGCTGGTGAAATGGTTCTCCTGGCGTAATACCGACAAGACTTTTGCCAGCTGTTCGCTATTCGAGTCATTCACATTCAGTGAATCAACCATTACCTGACCGCTATCAGGGGTCAGTAATCGGCTCATTACTGACAGCAGCGTTGATTTACCTGCGCCGTTCGGGCCAATAATTGAAGTAATACCGGATGAAGGCAGCGTTTCATTGATATTTTGCAATACCAGCTGGTCTTCATAGCTCTTGCTGACATTTTTGACTTCAATCACTTCGCGACCTTCTTCAGTAAAAGATAAATAAATAATCCGCCGCCGATAAATTCGATGACTACCGATAACGTCCCGGCCATATCGAAGACACGCTCCAGGATCAACTGACCGCCTATCAGCGCAATCATCCCGATCATCACGCAGCCTGGCAGCAGATAAGCGTGACGCCAGGAACCCATCAGCGGGTAGGCCAGGTTCACGATTAACAGTCCGAGGAACATCATTGGGCCGACCAGTGCGGTTGAAATAGCGACTAAAACAGAAATTAACAGCAGCAGACCGGTAACATAGCGTTTATAAGGAATACCGAGTGCGGTAGCGGTATTGCTCCCCAGAGCAATGACATCAAGCCGGTGACGCATTCGCCAGACCACCAGGGTGACAATCGCAATAACCAGACCAGAAATCAGCAAGACGTTACTGTCGGCACGGGTAAAGGTGGCGAAGATCCGGCTTTGTAGCACGGCAAATTCGCCTGGCGATAACAGACGCTGCATTAGCCCGGCAGAGCTACGGAATAAGGTGCCGAATACCAGGCCGATTAATAATACCCGATGCAGGTCCAGTCCCGATCCGCTGAGTAACCAGCGATACAACAAGGTGGCAAAAAGAACGAGCAGTGCCGTTTCACCGACAAACTGTCCGATAGTGCCGAACATGCTTAACCCGGCGATGTTCAGGAAGAAAACTAATATCGTCTGAAGCAGGACAAATAATGATTCCAGCCCCATCACCGAAGGCGTCAGAATACGGTTCTGCGTAATCGTCTGGAAGAGTAACGTACTGATCCCGGAAGCAAAAGCAACCAGTACCATCGTTGCCAGGATCTGCCCGCGATGTTTCAGAATATAAGCGATATTGCCCTGGAGATTGATAAGCATAAACACCGCCATCAAGGCCACAACAACAAGGCCTAACAGGCACAGCCTTTTACCCGGAGAAAGCGATATTTTGTGCGACACTGAAGTCGCTGAAGTTTTAGCGTGCATGGCGTTTCCCCTTAATGATGAGCATCAGGAAAACGGCCGCACCCAGTACGCCAAGCAGTGCGCTGACCGGAATTTCAAACGGATAAATAATCAGACGACCAATAATATCGCAGCCTATTACCAGTAATGCCCCCAGCAGTGCTACCCAGGGCACGGTACGGCGTAAATTATCGCCAAAAATCATGCTGACAATATTCGGGACGATCAGACCCAGGAAAGGCAGAACACCAATAACAACAATCACCACGCCGCTAATAATCGCGATCATCGCCATTCCGGTAAGCTGTACGCGGCGATAGTTAAGTCCGACATTGACTGAAAAATCACGCCCCATACCGCTAACGGTAAAGCGGTCGGCAATAATTGCCGCGAGAACGGTAATCACTCCAACGCCCCATAACAGTTCGTAACGTCCCTGCATCACGCTGGAGAAATCACCAGATTCCCATCCGCCCAGAGACTGGAGTAAGTCATGTTCCATTGCCAGGAAGGTCGTCATAGAACTGAACACGGCACCCAGCATGATCCCTGCCAGCGGAACCATCAGCGAAGACTTCATCTGGATACGGTTAATCAGCAACATAAACAGCGCGGTGCCAAAGAGGGCAAACAGTGAAGCGACCCCCATCTTGACCATAATGGGCGCTGCGGGGCTGATTATCATCACCAGTAATAGCCCAAGACCCGCTGATTGTGTGGTACCTGCCACGGAAGGTTCGACAAATCGGTTCTGGGTTAACATCTGCATGATTTGCCCCGCGACGCTCATCGCACTGCCTGCCAGAATCAGGGCGGCGGTACGTGGGAAGCGGCTGACGAACAAGACTTCACGCATTTCCGGATCGTGCCAGAGCTCGAACAGGGAAATACGACTGACGCCGACAAACAGGCTACAAAAGATAAGGCCCAGTAATAAAACCAGGCCTGCAATATAAGAAGCAGATTTCATTTAAGATTAAGGTTTCGTCTTACTCAGTACTTGATTAACCTGCGTCATCAGGTTGCTATAACTCTGGATACCTCCTGCGATATACAGTGCACCAGAATCAAGGTAGACCACATGCTGGTTTTTCCAGGCATTGGTTCTTTTCACTAATGGGTTATCCAGAACCTGTTGAGCCGAAGCACCTTCTTTTTTACTGCCGATAGCGTTGTCGCGATCCAGCACAAATAACCAGTCAGGATTGGCTTCCATAATAAATTCTGGAGACACGGTATTACCGTGCTGACCGGTTGATGCGAAGACGGTTGCCGGTTTAAATCCAAGAACGTCAAAAATAAAACCAAAGCGAGAGTCAGGAGAGTAAGCGTTAATTTTACCGCCGTTTACCATCAGCATCATTGCTGTTCCTGACTTAGCAGAGGCTTTACGAATTTCTTCAGCCTGAGTATTAAACGCCGCAATAACCTCTTTGGCTTTTTCTTGCTTGCCAAAAATTTCGCCCAGCTGCTCAGTACGCTGAGTCATGCTTGCGAGGAAATCTTTAGGATCGATATCCAGTGACAGAGTAGGGGCTATTTCGCTGAGTTTATCGTAAGCGGTAGCAGCGCGAGCACCGGCAAGGATCAGATCGGGTTTGGCGTTGATGAGCGCTTCATAGTTAGGCTCAAACAGGGTACCCGCATTGAGATAAGCATCGCTGTTATATTTAGCCAGATGAGCAGGATAGTGGGCGCTGGTTTGCGGAACCGCCATTACTTCCACGCCGAGGGCGTCAGCGATGTCCAGGGTTGCAGGGCTCAGAATAACGACGCGCTGTGGATTTTTAGGGACCGATGTGGTGCCCTGGGCATGAACCACTTCTACGGTGGGTACGCTGGCTGCGAAAACGGGATATGAGCAAGTCAGGGCGGCAGCAAACAGGGATGAAACAACTAGCTTGGAAAGGCGCATTTTTCCTCCTGGAAACCTTATTCTTAGGATATCCGTGATACTCCAAATTAGCTGACTATGACTTCTGGCCGTTTCAGCTAGCATCATGAGTAACTTGAATTATTTCGAATATAGTTATAAGAACGATTCGTATTTCATTTTGTCGTTATGATAACGGTAAAATGAAAGCTTGAACAACATTGGCACTAAATATTTACGGTTATATACCCGTCATACCTCAAGTTACCTGGGTGTTGCTGGCGTTCAGCCATAGTGGTAAAAGCTTTTAGAGCGGAACCCGACTCCGAAGAGTCGGGTTCAATGACGGCATTATTCTTAGAATGAAGCGGTCATAGAGGCGTAGTAGGTTTGGCCCGGAACGTAGTAGTTATTACCACTCAGGTTACTGCCTGAAGGCTCTGAAGGCGTTGGGTTTTTATCGAACAGGTTGTCGATTCCAACGTTAAACTTCAGGTTCTTAGTGGCTTTATAGTGTCCAGCAATGCCGTAGATGGTATAGGCATTACGAATACGCGCCGTTGCGGTTGCTCCGCGAGCAGACTGATCTGCTGCGCTATCCAGACCTAACATTTTGCTATAGTACTGGGCGTTAAATTCAACGCTCAGGTCATTCGTTACCTGCCAGTCAAGGGAAGACCAGGTCGTCAGCTTAGGAGTGGTCACCAGCATCACGCCAAGCGCATCTTCTGCTTTGATCATACGGGTGAAGTTGTTGTTGAGAGAAAGCTTCTGCAGCCACTGCCCTTTTGGTTCGCTAATCAGTGGAATATCCAGATTACCTTCAATACCCTGGGTATGTGCGGTATCCAGGTTAACGCGTTCTAACCAGAAACCGTTAGTCGGTCCATAAACGTAACCCACCGGGCTGGTTGCGATTTTATCTTTGAAGCGGCTATCAAAGAAGGTTATTCCGGCATTCCAGCCTGCGTTATCATACAGCGCGCCGAATTCCCAGTTAGTTGATTTCTCAGGCTTCAGGCCGTCATTACCCATGGTGTAACAGCCACCTCCGGTATACTCGGCATAACCATTACAGCCTGCACCACGAGAGGTTTCGATAAAGCCAAGGCTTGCCTGGCGAAGACTTGGTGCTTTAAAGCCTTCAGAGTAGCCGCCTTTGAAGGTCAGCGCGTCGGTTGCGTTCCAGACCAGGTAAGCACGTGGGGTAGTTTTGTTACCGTACTTGGTGTCATCCCGACGCAGGCCCAGAGTCAGGGTCAGGTCATCAATCAAATCTATCTGATCTTCAACAAAAATACCTTTGCTGATAGATGAGGCGTAGCTCTGGCCATAAGTCTGTGGTGAGCTGGCGGTGGTGCCCAGAGAACGTGGGTTATCCAGCTCTTCTTTTTTCCACTGCGCACCGATGGTCAGGTTTTGCGGCAGGATCAGCTCAAACGGCAGGTTAACATCACCTTCAACGATACGTTCCCGGCTCCACAGTTTGGTATCCTGAGTACCGACCGCGACGCCATTGCTGATGACGGGTACATCACTGGCTGCGTTTTTAAATTTATTTTCATAAGCGGTGAGTTTAACTGAACCAAAATCAAACAGACCCTGATAGTCCGCGGTATAGTTTTCACGCTCCAGCGTATCTACGCCACGCAGACCTATCTGATCGCCAGTATTACTGGTACCCGCAATACCTTGCTCTTTCCCTTGCAGGGTTGAGATAGCGACACGCTGGGTTTCATTGATATCCCAGCCCAGTTCAGCCCCATAAGTGTAGGTTTTTTTCCCTTCCAGGCCGCTGCCCCAGCGCAGACTACCTGTATCGCTGACATCTGCATTACGCTTATTTGAAGAGCCGCTCAGGCGTAAATCAAAACCATGTCCTAAAGGACCACCGACCGTGCCGGTCCAGGTATTGGTATCACCCCGGTCAGAATCTTTAGGCTGGCGAGTACCGACAGATAACGCACCGTGCCAGTCTTCTTTATTGTTCTTTTTAGTAATGATATTGACGACACCACCCATGGCGTCAGAACCATACAGGGCAGACATTGGTCCGCGAACAATTTCGATACGTTCAATAGAGTCTACGGGTAACCAGTTGATATCATCGAAATAGTTTTGTTGTGTGGTTTTAACGCCGTTGCTTGAACCCACACGTTTACCATCAATCAATAACAGGGTATAGGCAGCAGGCATACCACGGATTTGAATACCAGAGCTGACATCGGTACCAATCGCTTTGGAGACACCAGCAGCACGACTAAGAATATCTGCGAGGTCGGTCGATGATTTAGATATGTTCTGTTGCAGTTCTTCGGCGGTAATAACCGAGATACTGGCAGGTGCATCCTTGATTCTTTGCTCAATGGCCGACGCTGTAACAACCATCACATCATCACTATTTTCAGTCACGTCATCTGCTGCAAATGCAGGAGAACTTAGCCCAATAATAGGAATCAACAGACCTGTTTTTAGCTTGCTATTCATAGATTTAATACTCACCGTCATCTCCCCCAGAGATATTGATTGTGTGTCCTGGTAAATGCGGGTGGTAATGTAAATCATATTGATAATCATTTCCAATTGTTAAAATGTGATTCATGTCATATCACGCCATGACTTTTGGTAACTGTCTGGCAGGGCTGGAAATTCTTAGCGTGCTAGCTAATGTAAAGAAATGTGAGGTTAATCAGGGGCTGACATTACCCTGCTGATGGGACTGTTGCGAGAGAATAGTCAAAATGCCAGCTGAAATAGTTGTTTCTTGTTATTTTTGCCACTCTCGCTGACTTACTGGCAACCAGGCCAAGGTTATTTTCCGTGAACTGTTGCACCTTCAGTGGCAGGTATATCACTGTCGCATCAACAACAAGCCCTACGATAAAAACATCTCACGGAGAACCTGCAATGAAACCTGTTCAGCACTCAATGTATATAAATGGTCAGTTTGTCGAAAACAGCTCAGACAGCTGGATTGAGGTGATTAATCCGGCGACTGAGGAACTGCTGTCCCGTATCCCCGAAGGGACGGTGGTAGATGCTAAGCGGGCTATTGATGCAGCAGCCGCAGCTCAGCCAGCCTGGGAGGCATTACCTGCCATTGAACGCGGTCGCTGGTTAAAGAAAATTGCCGATGGTATACGGCAGAATGCGGTTGAGTTAACCGCAACTATTGTCGCTGAAGGAGGCAAAACCCAGGAACTGGCAGAAGTGGAGGTGTTTTTTACCGCCGATTATCTCGACTACATGGCCGAGTGGGCCCGTCGCTACGAAGGCGAGATAGTGCAGAGCGATCGCCCCCAGGAGCATATTCTGGTCTTCAAAAAAGCGATTGGCGTGACAACGGGTATTTTACCCTGGAACTTCCCCTTCTTCCTGATTGCGCGTAAAGCGGCTCCGGCTTTGCTGACCGGCAATACCATTGTTATTAAGCCCAGCGAACTGACACCGAATAACGCTATTATTTTTGCCCGTATCGTCAACGATATCGGCCTGCCTGCTGGCGTCTTTAACCTGGTCACCGGTTATGGTCCGGTAGTAGGACAAGAACTGGCAGCAAACCCGAAAGTCGGGCTGGTCAGTCTGACCGGCAGCGTGAATGCCGGGATTGCAACCCTTAAAGCGGCAGCACCGAATGTCACTAAAGCCTCACTGGAACTCGGCGGTAAAGCCCCGGCTATCGTGATGAATGACGCAGACCTTGATTTGGCCGTGAAAGCGATTGTTGCCTCTCGCATGATTAATACCGGACAGGTATGTAACTGCGTGGAGCGTCTCTATGTACAGGATGGAGTCTATGACGAACTGGTGACTCGCCTGACCGCCGCCTTTAAAGAGGTGACTTTTGGCGATCCGGCAACACGCAAAGGCCTGGATATGGGGCCTTTGATCACCGCGGCAGCTCTGCAACGTGTTGAAGAGAAAGTGGCGGATGCGGTTGCGGGTGGCGCGACGATTGTGACCGGGGGCAAACGTTCAGGCGATACCGGTTTCTTCTTTGAACCCACGCTGATTACCAACGTTCACCAGAAAATGCGCATTATGCAGGAAGAGACCTTCGGGCCGGTACTGCCGGTGCTGAAATTCAGCACGCTGGATGAGGCTATTGCTCTGGCCAACGATAGTGAATATGGCCTGACATCTTCCATTTTCACCGCTAATTTAAATACTGCGATGAAAGCGCTGAAACAGCTGAAGTTTGGTGAAACCTATATCAACCGGGAAAACTTCGAAGCGATGCAGGGCTTCCATGCCGGCTGGCGTAAATCAGGCATTGGTGGCGCAGATGGCCGTCACGGGCTGGAAGAATACCTACAAACTCACGTCGCCTATTTGCAGTATCAGTAACCCTCTCTGAATCAGATGTCCATGTTGACGGGCATCTGATTTTTACCCGGGCCAGCCTCAGGCTGGCCGCCCCTGATTAATCCACTGTTCAGTTAAGCGTATCGAGAGCCTATATCTGGCACAGTTATGGGTATTCAGAATACGCAGCTCGTCCCGCAATAATTTTCTGAAGCGCTCGCTATCTTCCGGAGTGACAGCCACTGTCTGTAACGCAAATTCCAGCCCTTCGCCCTCAGCAACGATAGCGCGAATGGCAATATTTAAGTTTTCCCGCTGGTGTAGCCTGAACAGATCAGGAACGACCATGGCTTTATGCATCACGGCATACCAAGCTGTTTCGCCAGAGTACCGGAACTGACAGGAACCTCAGCGCTGGCTATTGAATTGAAGATCGTTTGTTGTAAGTTTAAATGTGTATCTGTGGAGGTCATTGTTATGGCCTAAGTAACCCGATTACGGCCCAAGGTATCATTTTTGTGGCCCAATAGATGAGGGGGCTAGCAGGCGAACAATAATGTCCGCCTTAAGGGTTATCAGAAGAGGTGAATGGGATAACCGAAGAGGGAATTCACTCGAGATAAAAGACTTCGCTGAGTTCGCTACTCACCGGGCTATTGTCCGGATTTGCAGGCATGATATCGCTCATATGTTTCCACCAGCGCTGACAAACTTCAGTATTCGCAATTGCGGCCCAGCGTTCTTCTGACTCAATCTCCACGGTGGCAAATAACAGGTGGCGCTGTTTATCAAGGTAGATGGCGTAGTGATGTGCGCCCTGTTCTTTAAGCAGGGTTTCCAGCTCCGGCCATATTGGATTATGGCGCCGCTGATACTCCTGGTGCGCATCAGGGTTAACCTGCATAACAAAGGCTTTGCGGATCATAATATCTCCGGGGAATTTTAGTTTTCGGACACTGCGCCTGATTAGCGCGCAGTGCCCGTAGAGCATCAGGCTCGGCGTTTTTTCATCACGCGCCTGGCGATAATCGGCAGGGAAATCACCACAATCAACATGGCACCGACGATAATCGACATCACGATACCCGGCACATTCAGCAGGCTCAGACCGAAGGTCACCAGCCCCATTAAGAAGGCGGCGATAATCACTCCGACCATGCTCCCGGAACCGCCAAGAATATTGACGCCGCCAAGTACTACCATGGTGACCACCGCCAGTTCCCAGCCCATCGCGATGGTTGGGCGGGTACTGCCGAGACGGGAGGTGAGCAGGACCGATGCCAGGCCCGCCATCAGTCCTACCAGAGCAAATAAAGCGAGGTTGTGACGTTTAACGTTGATACCCGAGAACCAGGCCGCGGTCGGATTGTTACCAATGGCATAGGTCCGGCGACCAAAGTTGGTTTTGTGTAGGAGGAAAACGAACACCGCGGAGAGCAGAATAAATAAAGCGAACTCAAACGACAGCGCGCCCCAGACGTAACCCTGACCAAACCAGGCGAAACTCTCCGGGTAACTATTCAGTGCCTGGTCGCCCAGCAGAATATAAGCGATTCCGCGATACAAACTCATAGTACCGATGGTGATAACGATAGAGGAGAGATTAAAACGAGTCACCAGAATACCGTTTAACAGCCCGCACAAGAGTCCGACACCGAGACCAATCACGACTAACATCGGCGTATCGACTCCGGCAGCCGCACTCAAGCCCATAATGGTTGAGCTCAGAGCAATAGTTGAGGCCACCGATAAGTCAATTTCCCGGGCAATAATCAACATCGCCATGGGCAGTACGATGATTGCCTTTTCGGTGAAGTTGAACGTCGCATCGGAGAGATTCCAGATATCAAGGAAGTAGGGTGAAGCAAAAGCATTCACCACAAAGACAGCCAAAGTGACTGCCAGCAGGAAACCTTCCCAGCACAGCAGGCGCTGGAAAATACCGTTGGATGCAGCAGGCTGTTTCATAATGTCAGTCGTCATTATTTTGCTCATGATTTAACCGCCAGTTTTTGTCGGGCCAGTGCCGCATCGCGCAGGATCAGGCGACCTTTACGTTTGTTACCCCGTTCATTCAGCAGAACGGCAATCACAATTACCGTGCCGGAAATCGCCATTTGCCAGAAAGGAGAAACGCCAATAACAGGCAGGGCATTATTAATCACCCCGAGGAACAGCGCGCCGAACAGACAGCCGAGCACACGCCCGCTACCGCCCATGGTACTGATACCGCCAATGACACAGGCTGCAACTACTTGTAATTCAAAGCCGTTAGCAACATCGACATAGGCGACGGCAAAACGAGAAATCCACAGATAACCACAGAACCCGGCCAGCATGCCGGACAGGCAGAAGCTGATAAACTGCATTTTCCCGGCATTGATCCCGGTATAATAGGCGGCTGTCGCGTTGCCTCCGGCGGTATAGAATGCACGTCCGGTACGGCTGTAGCAGAGGAAATAACTGACTAATAACAGAACGGCGATAGCGCACCAGCTCAGCACCGGTAAACCGAGGATCAGGGTACGCGGCAGGCCGAGAAAATCAGCGCCCATCTGGTTGGAGTTTACCCAGCCACCGCCAGAAAGCAGGAATATTATTCCACGGTAGATGCTCATGGTGCCAAGAGTAACAACAATCGCCGGGATACCGAGTTTCCATACCAGCAGGCCGTTAATCGCACCCATTATTAGCCCGAGGCCGGTTGCCAGAATCAGCAGTAGCCAGACCGGAACATCGGGATAGTGGAAATTAATCAGGGCGACAATCATGCCGCTGAGAGCCAGGTTGGCTGCCATCGATAAATCAATGCCTTTGGTTAACAGCACCATCATCTGGCCCAGAGCCAGAATAATCAGAATCGATGTATCGTTGAAGATCCCGACAAGGTTATCGGGGGCGATAAACGAGGGGACCCGGCTACCGATAGAGAGAACCATCAGCAAGATGACTAATCCCAGCAAGGCCTCACGGTGTTTAAGCAGTTTTTGCCACATATTATGCCGCCTCATGTTTTGCGCCGCTGGCTGCGCTGACTATCATCTCTGCGGTGGCTTCACCCGCCTGATACTCTGCCACCATCAGTCCTTCATGCATCACGATAATCCTGTCGGACATGCCCATGACTTCAGGTAACTCGGAGGAGACCATAATCACCGCCAGGCCTTGAACCACCAGTTCAGACATAAACTGATGAACGGCCGCTTTTGACCCAATATCGATACCTTTTGTCGGTTCATCGAGGATTATCACGTCAGGTTGTGTTGCCAGCCATTTGCCGATAACCACTTTTTGTTGGTTACCGCCAGACAGGGTTTCGACAGGCTGTTGCCAGCTAAAGGCCTTAACCTGTAAACGCCGGGCGTACTCTTCTGCCAGTTTCCATTCACGGTCAGCATGTAATACACCGTTAGGATTAAGGCGGCTTAGCTGCGGCAGACTGATGTTTTGCACTATCGGTAACTGGATAATCGCCCCTTGTTTTTGCCGCTCTTCCGGTACACAGACGATACCGGCAGTAATCGCATCTGCTGGCTGGCGAAAACGCAGTGATTTACCCTTGAGTACTATTTCGCCTGAGGAAGGACGGGTAACCCCTGAAAGCGCCTGCATGACTTCGGTACGTCCGGCACCCACCAGCCCGTAAAAGCCGAGAATTTCGCCCTTGCGCAGAGAAAATGAAATTTGTGCAAATTCAGTGGGGTGACAGAGATCTTTCACCTCCAGAATGGTTTCGCCTGGCTCACAGTTAATTTTTGGATAGGTCTGCGTTATCGCGCGGCCAACCATCATGGCGACCATCCGCTCTTCACTGATCTCGTTCATCTTACCGGCACCCACAAAAGCACCGTCGCGCAGGATAGTGTAGTGATCCGCCAGTTCAAAAATTTCATCGAATTTATGCGAGATAAACAGGATAGCTTTCCCTTCCTGTTTTAAACGTTCAACTATCTGATAAAACTCCAGAATTTCATGCTGGGAAAGCGCGGCAGTCGGTTCGTCAAGAATAACCACCTGGGCCTCAAAAGATAATGCCCGGGCAATCGCGACCATATGACGCTGCGCAATACTGAGCGTTTTCAGTATCGCATGCGGGTCAATTTGGACTTCCAGGCGCGTCAGAATCGCCTGTGCGCGCCGATGCATTTCCGGCCAGTCGAGCTTTTTAAAAAAGCCTTTATAGAGATACTGACCGACAAAAATATTTTCCGTGACTGAGAGTTCTTCAAATAGCACGGTTTCCTGGTGAATGGCAGTAACGCCGACTTTATGTGCCGATTCCGGCGTGGGTAAATGAATCGGGATCTCTTTATAGAGAATTTCCCCTTCATCGGGCTGATAAATGCCGGTCATCACTTTGACCAGTGTTGATTTACCCGCACCATTTTCACCAATAAGTGCTGTCACTTTTCCGGGGAAGAGTTCAAGTTGCACGTTTTCAAGGGCGCGCACGCCAGGGAAAACCTTGGTTATCCCCTTGAGCTGCAGCAACGGCGTAGATGCTGTCATGATAGTTCTCCGGATAAAGCCCTTTCCACGGGGAAAGGGCGGGAGGATTAAAAGATTTTAGAGAACTGATCAATGTTGCTGGCGTCATAGATAAAGGGTTCGGCCATGGCACCATTCCCCTCTTTATCCAGCTTCAGTTTGCCCATACGCCCCATATCTGCTTCACTTTTTGTCGCAGTTCCTTTCACCAGGTCATTGGCTAAATAGGTCGCGGCATAGCCTAAGTCGATGGGGTTCCAGATGGCGAAGCTCTTGCTGGCACCGGATTTGACTGCACCGGCCATTTCAGATGGCAGACCTAAACCAGTGACGTACACCTTACCAATTTTGCCCTGATCTTTTACCGCCTGAGCCGCAGCAACGATACCCACTGATGAAGGGGAAACAATCACTTTTAAATCCGGATAGGTTTTCAGTAAACCGACGGTTTCACGATAACTTTTATCTGACAGGTCATCGCCATAGGCAACGGTAACGAGATTGATACCCGGATACTTTGGTAACACCTTTTTCATCTCGCCAATCCAGATATTCTGGTTGGTTGAGGTTGGGGTTGCACTCAGAATAGCGACATCACCTTTCTCAGCATTAAGCGCTTTGAGCGCATCGTCAGCCAGCTTGACGTTGATCTCGCCGATCAGCTCATTATTCGATGGAGTAAGGTGGATCTGGCGTCCGGCAGGCGCAACGCCTGAATCCCATGACACCACTTTGATGCCGCGTTGCATGGCTTTTTTGAGCACCGGAACCAGGGCATCAGGGTCGTTAGCGGAGATAGCGATAGCATCCACGCCCTGAGCTATCAGGCCGTTCAGGACTTCTATCTGCGCTTCAGCCGTGGTGGTGGTCGGCCCGGTGTAAATGACTTTGACGTCGCCTAATTCTTTGGCTGCTTCCTGGGCTCCTACGTTAGCGGCCTCAAAGAAGCCATTTCCCAGGGATTTAGCAACCAGAGCTATTTTAACCTCAGCATAAGCAGAGGTTGATAATGCCAGGGTGATAGCGGTGAGGATCAAGCTTAATTTTGTTTTCATTGCTTTTACTCCACATAGTTAAGTGATTTGTAGGGCTTACAGGTAAAATGTTGCCCCGCAGCCAATGCGGGGCGATAAAAATTATTTGTAGAGATCTAACGCTGATTGCAGAGGAGTGACGCCAAAGCGTTTGCCCAAAGCTATTAGCTCTTCCTGGGTAATAGTTTGTTTCATTCCGCCCATCGAATAGACCTTCACCAGCACTTCCGCTGATTTCTCTGCGGTATCGATAAGACCAAAGGTTTCATCCAGAGTCGGTGC
The DNA here is from genome assembly GCF_024807845.1 of Klebsiella sp. BIGb0407. Classification (GTDB taxonomy): domain Bacteria; phylum Pseudomonadota; class Gammaproteobacteria; order Enterobacterales; family Enterobacteriaceae; genus JGM124. The sequence continues at coordinate 103,974 of NZ_JANUEQ010000002.1, read as the reverse complement.
ACTGCCGAACACACCGTGGAATGGCCATAGCACCAAGGAATGTTTACGCATCTGTTGTGCCGTTGCCTGACCAATTTCATCAGTACCCGGTACCATCCACGGCAGGGTGCCGACGCCGTCCGGGAAGACGACCAGGCATTCGGTACTGCCTTCCCACAGCTTACGCGTCAGAAAATCGCTGTTGTTTTCCAGAACATAGGTCAGAGCAATCAGATTGGTGGCATGGCAGTGCATAATGACACGATCTTTACCGCCAGTGACGCTGATACGTTCGCTGTGGGAAAGGAAATGTGCGGGTAATTCAGAGGTAGGAACCGCATCGTCAGTTAATCCCCAGAGAATATGATATCCCGCGCCATCACTGTCCACCTTCACCACGCCGAGGCTGGCTACCGGGTCAAGCTGCACATTACGGAAAAATTTACCGGATCCGGTGACGATAAACGAATGATTTGCCAGGACAGGCATAGGCTGGCTCAGGGCGATATAGCGTGGTGTCGCATGAAAATCTGCTTCATAGGGTGCAACATCTGCCTCGTCCAGACGCAGAGTCAGGTTACCGCCATTTCGCTCATCCCATCCTTTCAGCCAGGCATCGGAAGTCGCTTTAATCATGCCCTGGACGAACCAGGAATTAATGATAGTTTGCATAGTCTTTGGGTCCCGTTAATTCAGTAAAAGAAAATATTGCTGGCCGGTAATTATCGACGGTGGCGTAACACGTCGTTTTCATAGGTGCGTACTGTGTCTAACCACTGACTGCCTGTTGGGGTGTTATTACGGTGGCAGTACATTTCCCAGACCGCCTGCCATGGCAGGGATTTCTGTTCTTCCATCAACGCTAAGCGCGCGGTGTAATCGCCCACAGCCTCGAGCTGACGGAACTGTTCTGTAGGTTCAAGCAGTGCGCGCAGCAGGGCTTTTTTCATATTGCGGGTACCAATCACCCAAGCCGCGATACGGTTGATAGAGCCATCGAAGAAGTCGAGGCCAATATGGACGCGGTCAAACAGGTTATGACGAATGATTTCGCTGGCGATCGCCTGAGTTTCATCGTCCAGCAACACCACATGATCGCTGTCCCAGCGAACAGGGCGGCTGACGTGTAGCAGTAAACGCGGGACATACAGCATGGCGGCGGAAATCTTGTCAGAAACGATTTCGGTTGGGTGGAAATGACCGGCATCCAGACATAATGCAGTCTGACGGCTGGTGGCGTAACCCATATAAAACTCATTGGAACCCACTGTATAGCTCTCAGCACCAATACCGAATAATTTGCTCTCGACCGCATCAATATGGTGCGCAGGGTTCAGTTTTTCGCCGATCACTTCATCCAGTGCACTCAGTAAACGCTGACGCGGAGCCAGGCGGTCAACGGTAATATCTTTCATCCCATCAGGTATCCAGATATTCATCACTGAGGGGGTATTAAGCTGTTCGCCAAAATATGCCGAAATACGGCGACAGGCCTGGCAATGCTCAATCCAGAACTGGCGGATTTCATCATCGATATGTGAGAGGGTAAAGCCATCAGCGCTCAGAGGGTGTGAGAAACATGATGGATTAAAGTCCAGCCCCAGTTGATTCGCTTTGGCCCATTCCACCCAGTTCTTAAAATGTTCTGGCTTGATTTTGTTACGTGCAACGGGCTCATCAGACTCAAGATAAATCGCATGTAAGTTGAGGCGTTTGGGTCCAGGGATCAGGCTGAGAGCCAGTTCGAGGTCGGAACGCAGTTCAGTGGGGTTACGTGCTTTACCGGGATAATTACCGGTTACCTGAATGCCACCGGTTAACGCCGCATTTTGGTTTTCAAAACCAGCGACATCATCACCCTGCCAGCAGTGCATCGATACTGGAAGTCTGTCCAGTTGCTGGAGAACCTGTTCGATATCTACGCCAACGGCAGCAAAACGTTGTTTAGCCAGTTCAAAGGCTTGTTCTAATTGAGTGGTCATGCGCAAATCTCCTTAAGTCTGCTTGTTCTGTTGAAATCGCGAACATAGCGTGCAATTTCATTATTCGGATCCGGGGTGAAAGTGGTCAGTTTGTTGCTGCTTACGACCTGCTGGCGGAACGCCTTGATGTCAGATAACTCCCCCAAGGCCATCAATTGCATACCGATATTGCCGAGGGTTGAGGCTTCAACAGGTCCGGCAACGACTTTGATGCCACAGGCATCAGCGCAAAGTTGGTTAAGCAGTGGGTTCTGGCAACCGCCACCGACGATATGGAGCTGACTAAAAGGCATGCCGCGGAGTGAGGACAGCTCATTCAGGGCATTGGCGTAGAGCAGGGCGAGGCTATCGAAGATACAGCGGGCCAGTTCAGCCGGGCTTACAGGTATACTTTGTCCTGTTTCACGGCAGGCACTGGCAATCTCATTACTCATACTGAGTGGGTTGATAAAGCGCTCATCATTCGGATTAATCAGGAAGCGGCAGGCAGCCAGTTGTTCTGTCTCGCTAATCAGTGCCGGGAGATCGGTGATGTTTTGTTCTTTCAGTACCCGCTGTAATAGCCATAACCCCATGATATTTTTCAGTACCCGGTAACGACCTTCCGCTCCACCTTCATTAGTGATATTTGCACGCAGAGACTGGTCGCAGGTATAAGGGGTCTGACTTTCAAAGCCTATCAGTGACCAGGTTCCTGATGAGAGATAGGCTGCATTGTTATCGGCCAGAGGTGCGGCAATGACCGCACTGGCGGTATCGTGGCTGGCAACGGCGACCACGGGAATTGACTGGTTAAGGGGGCTATTCCAGTGACCAATGACATTACCGGGCGGAGTGGGTGTTGCCAGCCAGGAGTGAGGAATACCGGCCCAGTCCAGCAGCTTTGTATCCCAGTCATTGGTCTCAATATTGACCATTTGAGTAGTGGTCGCGTTGGTATATTCCCAGTTGAGATTACCGGTCAGGCGGTAACAGAGGTAATCCGGGATCAGCAGCGCATGAGCGACATCGGCGGCAAGGCCTGGCTGCTGTTCAAGCAGAGCCCGGAATTGATAGAGTGTATTAAATGACAGAAACTGGATACCGCTACGCCCATAAATCTCGGTTTTCCCAAGTTGCTTCATGGCCTGGGCCATTATTCCCTGAGTACGACTATCACGATAGGAAACGGGCAAGCCGACACGATGGCCTTCACTATTAAGCAGGACGTAATCAACGCCCCAGGTATCAATCCCGATACTGTCTGGTTGGATACCTTCTTCACAGACTTTATTCAGACCGATACGTATTTCAGCTTCCAGGGTATCGATATCCCAGGTATCAAAGCCATCTTGTTTGACCAGGTTGTTGGCAAAGCGATGAATCTCACGAAGCGAGAGCGTAGCATGCTCGGGCTCAAAGCTGGCGAGCATTGTACGGCCGCTTGATGCGCCTAAATCGACAGCCACACAATGAATAATGGTCATGGACGGGACCCCTGTTAGGTTTGTTGAGCATAAGTCTAAGGAAGGGGGGATACGCATGCCTTTTTGCCACTGACAGGAAAAAAGAGGGACTGGCAAGAAAACAAAGATGAACATGAGAGAGGTCACAATTTCCCATTATTGTCATGATTACAAACGATGTGATGATGACCACAGTTATCAACATTTACCGCCATTTCTTAACAAAAAAACCAATTCAGCATCATTTCAGGACGAAAATTTAAGGTGAGTTTTTGTTATCCCTATTACTATCGTGAGAACAATTCTCATTAGGAGGGGCTGTGATGACCGTATTACATAGCGTGGATTATTTTCCGTCCGGATACTCACCTGTTGCTATCGAGCCTCGACTTCCTCAGGCAGCTTTTCCTGAGCATAGTCATGATTTTAATGAGATAGTTATTGTGGAGCATGGCACAGGAACCCATGTTTTTAATGGCCAGCCTTATACTATCAGCGGTGGAACTGTCTGTTTTATTCGTGAGCATGACCGCCATTTATACGAACATACCGATAATTTGTGTCTGACCAATGTGCTTTATCGTTCTCCTGACCGATTTCGTTTTCTGACGGGATTAAACCAGCTACTGCCCCAGGAACAGGACGGAAACTATCCTTCACACTGGAAGGTTAATAAGTCAACGATGCAGCAAGTTTTGAAGTTAACAGAGCAGATGGAACAGGCAGAAGATGGCCCGGACACCCATACTATTGCCAGTAGAGAGCTGTTATTTATGCAGCTGTTGGTCACATTACGCCAAAGCAGTCTGGTGGAGGGTGCAAGCAATAATACGGCTCGACTGAATCAATTAGTGCTCTGGCTGGAAGAGAATTTTTCCGAAGAGGTTTGCTGGGAAACATTGGCGGATAAATTTTCTCTGTCGTTACGGACCTTGCACCGTCAGCTAAAGCAACATTCCGGACTCACACCACAGCGCTACCTTAATCGTCTGCGTCTGATCAAAGCTCGTCATCTGTTGCGGCATACGGAAGAGACAGTCACTGACATCGCCTATCTTTGTGGGTTTGGCGACAGTAACCACTTTTCAACACTCTTTCGCCGGGAATTTAATTGGTCACCTCGCGATATTCGCCAGTGCAGAGATATCTAGTTCCAGCAACGTGAAGATAATCACCGTTTATGCTATAAAAAAGTTAATAATAACAGATTGTTCGATACTGAGGCTGTACCGTGTCAGGACCCTTGATCCTTCGCAAGAATGCGTTTTTTACCAGTGAAAGTCAGGCGGTTGCTGTACTGGATCGTTATCCGCAGCATGCATTCGCTGAACATACCCATGAATTTTGCGAGCTAGTCCTGGTATGGCGTGGCAATGGTTTGCATATACTTAACGATCGTCCCTATCGTATTACTCGGGGCGATCTATTCTATATTCGTGCCGAAGACAGACACTCCTATGCTTCAGTTAACTCACTGGTATTGCAAAATATTATCTATTGCCCGGAGCGACTGAAACTCAATATTGATTGGGCAACCTATATTCCTGGCTTTAATGACTCTCGTGCGATTCCGCACTGGCGACTGAGTAGTAGTGGCATGACGAGTGCCAGACAAGTTATCACTCAGCTTGAGCATGAGGGATTGAAGGACGATCCCATTAGTAGCCAAATGGCAGAACTGCTTTTCGCTCAATTAGTTATCACTTTTAATCGCTGCCGGTATCTTATAGATAATCCTGATGTTAACGAGCAGGAAGCGTTACTGGATAAACTGATTACTACGCTTGCTGGCAGCCTGGCTACCAGCTTTATGCTTGAGGAGTTTTGCTTACAGCAACAGTGTAGTGAGCGCGTATTGCGCCAGCAGTTTCGCGAACAGACGGGAATGACGATTAACCAGTACTTACGACAGTTGCGTGTTTGTCACGCACAATATCTGTTGCAGCATACCCGACAAATGGTCAGTGATATTGCGATGCAGTGTGGCTTTGAGGACAGCAACTATTTTTCCGTGGTATTTAGCCGTGAAGTGGGTATGACGCCTGTTCAATGGCGGACGCTCAGGAATAATGGGAAAAAGGATGAACGATAAATATTACTGATGTTATTAATTGCCAAATTAATAAGGGTAATTAATAAGGGTAATTAATAAAAAAAGTGTCTGTTTAAAAGAAAAAACATTTTATACTTGGTTTTAATTAGTTAAATATATTTATGAGTAGGGTTTGTTGATATTTTTATTAAGTCACCATCCTATCCTAACTGAATTAATTTCAGGGGTAGGGATGATGCAAGCTAAACAACATATTGCAACACCGCATGATGCGACTTTTCGACAATTTCTTAAATTACCTGAAATTGCCCGTGATTTTATGGAGATCCACCTCCCTACAGAGCTACGTGCTATTTGTGATTTCAATACATTGAAATTAGAAAATGGCTCTTTTGTCGAAGAGAATTTACGGCAATACTTTAGTGATGTGCTCTATAGCTTAAAAACTAATGATGGCGAGGATGGATATATTCAGGTTCTGATTGAACATCAGTCCAGCCCCGACAAACATATGGCATTTCGTATGATCCGTTACGCCGTGGCAGCGATGCAGAGCCACTTGGATGCAGGCCATAAAAAATTGCCATTAGTGATCCCCATTTTGTTCTATACCGGCAAACGTACTCCTTACCCATACTCTACTAACTGGTTTCAGGAATTCACCTGCCCGGAACGGGCAAAAAAACTTTATAGCAATGATTTTCCACTGGTTGATATCACTGTTATTCCTGATGAAGAAATAATGGAACATCGTAGTATGGCTGCTCTGACATTACTGCAAAAACATATTCATCAGCGTAATTTGACAGAATTGATGGATAAACTCGTGACATTATTAATGACCGAATGCTTGGGTTCTTCCCAGGTAGTGACGCTGATTAACTATATTATTCACGCTGGTGACTCGGCTGATGCTGAAGTTTTTGTCCGTGAACTGGCATTGCGAGTACCGCACCATGAGGAGGAGTTGATGACAATTGCACAACAGCTGGAACAGAAAGGGATAATGAAAGGCATGCAACAAGGTATGCAACAAGGTATACAACAAGGCATACAGCTTGGCGAACAGCGTGGCAGAGAGCAGGGAATTCAGTTAGGTGAGCGACGGGGGAAATGTCAGGTTGCTTATTCTATGTTGCAGCATGGTATTGATTACGATGTGGTAATGAAATTAACCGGCCTGAGTGTTGAAGAGCTGGTACAGCTTGGTCAATAACCGTGATCCTGAGTATTAATCTGGATCTGTGTCCGAGTATTGATACGGCCTATTTACTTTTTATCGAAGATGTTTGATCCTGATAGCAGATAATCGCATTCTTGACTGGCTTGGTATCACCGTGAAAAAATTTATCATCGCAGCGTGTGTTTTAGTGCTTTCGGGGTGTGCTACCCAGAAGCAACCTATGCCTTTAGCAAATTACCATGATATCAGTTATCGTGACGCTGCTACTGACCAGTGCGTTACGTTAGGTTTTATGAATTATCAAATGGCCGCCGAAGCTAAGAACTTCAATGTACAAGACTTAAATAGCTGGAGCTATGACCCCGGGCTTTACCAGAATGCTTATGCTGAGTCAGTTAAGCAGATTAAAGCCCAGCCTTTACAGAAGGCTGATTGCGATCGCTTAAATATCGCTATTACACAACGTCAGTTAAATAATCAGCAGGCCTATCAGCAACAGCTGTTAGCGGCGCAGCAGCAGCAAGCTATGAGCCAGTCAATGATGGCTATGGAAAATGCGCGGCCGAAAACCACTTATTGCCGTAAAGTGGGTAATCAAACGGTGTGCAATAGCTACTAAATCAGTCGCGACTGATTTTCTCAATATTCAGGTGATGTGAGAGTTCCCGTATCATCAGCAGATAGCTGATGAAGTTTTTATCATCAGGGAATTCTCCGTCACGCTTCGGACTGCCGGAAACCACGTCTGCGATACGGTTAAAGACCAGCTCAATTTCGGCTTGGCTTATCTCATTACTTACGCCAGCAACCTGCATAATCTGTTTCAGATAATCATCGTGGCAGTTAAACTCCGGGGCAATATGGTGCAGCTGCGGGGTTGCCTGAATATGGTCTTCAAACGTGGCTATAGCCATTTCAACGTCATAAGGTGAAGGAATATCACGGTGAAAAAACTGCTGTGCAATACTCAGATAGCCGACTGGTAACGAGATATCTGGCTCGCTAAACTGCACTTTTTGTTCACCAATAGAAAAAGATACGTTAGTCATTTTTACCTCATTATTGAAATGGTTATTAGCTAGATTACCTATTTTATATCCAAAATAATTCGAGTGTGATATCTCTTAGTATCTATTGTCGGGCTAAAAAAAGGCCAGCTTAATTGCAAACCCTGCCAGAAACAGGCCCGCTACTTTTTCCAGCAGAAACATAAGCGCAGGTCGGGTACGCACGCTATCGGCAATCGACAGGGTAATAATAATCATCAGTACCGCATAGATAACGGTTAACAGGGCTGCAGTTCCTGCCAGGCCGGCAAATGTCAGTACGCCGCGGCTGTATACCGGGTCGATAAATAGCGGTAAAAACATCATATAAAACAGAATCGGTTTTGGGTTGGTCAGCGTAATAGCCATTCCCTGTAAAAAGGGGGTTCTTTTACGGCTTACTGGCGGCGGTGTACTATGGGCCGCGGATTTGAACAGCAATTGCCCGCCAATCCATAGAAGGTAAGCGGCCCCCAGCCATTTCATCGCCTGAAACAGATTGGGCGATGACTCAAGGAGTGTCGCAACTCCGGCAATAGCCAGCCACAGCAAAACCTGATCGCCCACGACGATACCCATCATACAGGCCATCCCGCTGTAAATGCCGCCTTTACTGGTGCTGGTAATCAATATCAAGTTGCCGGGGCCAGGGATCATTAAGAAAATAATAAATGACAGCACAAATGTTTCGTAATTAATGATGCCCAGCATAGTTAACTCTTCCCTTAAATTCATTTTCTGATGTAAAGAGGCCATGTGGTCAGAAAGAATGGCGATCCACCCAAGTAAACTAGCATGAAAATTTCGCTGATAACATCAGCTCAGGAAGGCTCGACGAAGTTATAGCCTGCCGCTAGCGATAAGAAAAAAATGTGGTCCAGTCAGTGGGGTCTTCACAATTGCCTGCCTGTTTTTAACCTGGAATAATTATCAGGCCAGTAAATGGTGTTATTTGATCTGCAATAAATTACGCTTCAATCGCGCCTGGAAAAAATAAAAAAAATAATAATAATTATCAATACGATAACATGGTTTCAATTAATATAACGATAACATTTAACAAGTTGGAATTATTAATTAATCACAACCTTTATATAAATTAAATTTCTGATGAAAATATTCTGTTACAGCCCCATTTCTTTACCATTACCCCTCTGGTTATTCATTGCTAATAAAATGAATCAATTGACAGACAATCATCCTCATCATAAATTTACGCACGCTGAAAATGCGTGCTGTTAATTATGTCATATTTGTTACAGATACACGCAAAATATAGGGTTTATAGTTCACTCATTATAAATAGTTTCTGTCATTATTTTGTATCAGTGAATCAACCACTAAAAAATCAGTATATACACAGCAATATACCTGACAGATTCCTCCGTATCACCAGGCGACGGCAATACTCCGTTTCAGCCTGGTTGAACCCGGAAACTGAGCGGAATACCTACACTGGAGTTTATAATGAGATTAAATACACCTGTCACGCAGCAGGAGTATCTGTTAGACATGGACACCATTCTGATGTCCACAACCAATATTCAAAGCCACATTACTTATGCTAACTCTGCCTTTATTAAGGCCAGCGGTTTTTCAGAAGAGCAACTTATCAGCCAGCCGCACAATATTGTGCGTCATCCGGATATGCCCGTTGAAGCCTATACGGACCTGTGGTTTACGCTAAAACAAGGCGACAGCTGGACTGGGCTGGTTAAAAATCGCCGTAATAACGGTGATTATTATTGGGTACGGGCTAACGTTACGCCGGTTTACCAGCAAGAACAGCTGGCTGGCTATATATCCGTGCGCAACACACCTGGTGCTGACGAAATAAAAGAGGCTGAAGCCTTGTACCTTGCTGTACGGAACAAACAGGTCGGTAGCCGTAAATTCTACAAAGGGCTGGTTGTCCGTACCAGGCTGTTTTCTCCGCTGTCAATTTTACAGAAATTGTCAGTCCGCTGGCGTTTACGTATCGCTGTATTAACCGTGGGTCTTGTGCCTGCACTGCTTGCCTTTAGTGGCATAAATCCACTGGCGTTACTTATACTGGCGCTGTTATCCATCATCATCATGGATCAATTTCTACAGCAGCAAATTGCACGGCCAATCAAGACTATCCTCAAGCAGGCCCAGCATGTGGTATCGGGTCGTAAAGTAAAGCATATCCATCTCAATCGGGTAGACGAAATTGGTCTGCTGCTCCGCTCCGTTAACCAGTTTGGTCTTAATCTGCATTCGCTTGTCGATGATGTCAGTACACAAGTTAACGGTATTACAAGTGTCAGTCGTCAGTTGACGGAAAATAATCTCGACCTGAATGCACGCACGGAAAAAACATCGGCAGATCTGCAGCAAACCGCTGCCGCGATTGAAGAAATAACGGTTGCCGTACAGCAAAGTGCGGAAACGGCAGTCCAGGCGACAACAATGGCAGAAGTAGCCAGCAGTACTGCACTTAAAGGAGGCAATATTATGAAGGAAACCATCGGTATGATGGACTCCATTTCCGACGCCAGCGATAAAATTGTCGATATCATTGGTGTGATAGACAGTATTGCCTTCCAGACCAATATTCTTGCATTGAATGCGGCGGTAGAAGCCGCTCGTGCTGGTGTACAAGGGCGAGGATTTGCGGTGGTGGCTGCTGAGGTTCGCAATTTGGCACAGCATTCAGCCTCTGCGGCGAAAGAGATTAAAACGCTGATCGATGCCAGTGTCATCAGTGTGAAACAGGGCAGTACAATGGTCGAAAATGCAGGTAAACATATTAGTGATATTATTGGGGAAGTTTTGCAGGTTTCCACGATGATCAAAGAAATTAGCCATGCAACGCACGAGCAAACTGCTGCTTTGGGTCTGATCAATAGCTCTATTGCCCGGATCGAACAAATGACCCAGCGCAATACCGATATGGTCACGCACTCAACAGAAACAGCAGAAGGGCTCAATATGCAGGCCAGGAGACTGAATAGCGTGATTAGCGTGTACGGCAGTTAACTGACGTCAGCTCACCTGGAGCAAGAGAGTAAGGAAACGCTCTTGCTCTGATGTAAACATCAGACGGAATGAAATAATAAATAAATACATATATTCTGTCGTTTCATCAATAAGTTGGAATCGTTACTTATGTATTATTTCGATGAGAAAAATAGTTACTTTTTTTGAAAAATAATATTTATTTATATAACTCTTTTTTAGCTTACTTCCTCTATTTTCTTGTTTCATATTAATCGTTACATTTTTCTCTGATATTCAGAATTATCACCCAAGGTGAATAGCGACTTTCCAACTATGCTTATCACTATGATGAATTTGCTGGCGCAATGACCTTTGCCATACTGGCTGGAATAAGTACGGTTGTGCGGCATCAGGAAGTGTAAGCGGATTATGATTAGACTCGAAAACATCAACAAGACATATCCGGGCAATGCACAACATGCCATTAGCTCCCTGAGTATGACTATCAACGATGGTGAGCTTTGTACCTTCGTGGGCCCCAGCGGATGCGGTAAAACCACCACATTACGCATGATTAATCAGTTAGATGTCCCTGATAGTGGAGAGGTTTATATCCAGGGGCAAGCTCTGTCCAGCGCCGATATTATTCATATACGGCGGAAAATTGGCTTTGTAATGCAAAGCCCGGCATTATTCCCGCACCGCACGGTAGCTGAAAATATTGCCACCGTGCCACGTCTTCTTGGCTGGAAAAAACCTGTAATTTCCGAGCGTATTAATGAGCTAGTGGCGTTGATGTCACTGGATCCACTAGTACTGAAACGCTACCCGCATCAGTTATCGGGAGGCCAGCAGAGCCGGGTATCCATCGCCCGGGCACTGGCTGCGGATCCGCCAATTTTGTTGATGGATGAACCCTTTGCGGCTATCGATCCTGTGGTTCGGGATAAACTGCAAGGTGAATTATTAGAGCTTCAGGGCCGATTACATAAAACCATTATTCTGGTCACCCATGATATCAATGAAGCGATTCGCCTCGGTGACCGAATAGCTATTTTCCAGCAAGGTGGCAGGCTGGCACAATTTGATACACCGGATAATATTTTAGCCCATCCGGCCAGTGATTTTGTACGCGACTTTATTGGGCCTGAACCTAATTTGAAACGGCTTGGCATGATGCGGGTCTGTGACTTGCCGCGCCATGATGTATTGTTGCTAAGTCAGGATGCTAAGCCTTTATCCGGGGAATATCCTCTACTTTCAAAATCATACACACTGGTGCTGGACTCAGAAGGGTGTCCGCTGCACTGGCTCGACAAGGGGCATTTAGTACCGGTTCATTTTTCCGAAGAACACCAGTCATTACGCCAGGTTTATAGTGATTTACTGGATGTGCCCTTGGGTGTGATGGTTAGAGTCACATCGCAAGGGCGCTATGCCGGGGCTATCGATAGCCGTCTGTTAAGTGATGCGCTTAACCGTCATCAGGAGTTAATTCGCCATGATTGACTGGGTATGGACTCTCGATAACTCCTCGATGATAGTTGAGCTGACGCTCCAGCATTTGCAACTGGTGGTGCTCTCCCTGGTGCTGGGTACGGTGTTAACCGCACTGATGCTGTTACTGGCGATTATCTGGCCTGCGTTGTCCAGCCCATTAATGACTCTAAGCAGCGTGTTATTCACTATTCCGTCACTGGCGCTGTTTATTTTACTGCTACCCTGGACAGGCTTATCAATGACCACCTCGGTGATTGGCCTGACGCTTTACTCGCTGCTTATTTTACTGCGTAACGTGCTGGCGGGTCTGCAAAAACTGCCGACCGAGGTACTGGAATCAGCGCGTGCGCTGGGTTATACCCGGTTTGGTCGTTTTACCGATATTGAAATTTTTCTGATCCTGCCTGCGCTATTTGCCGGATTACGTATTGCCTCTGTGACGTTAGTCGGGCTGGTGATTGTCACTGCATTAATCGGACAAGGAGGATTAGGCCAACTGATGATCCTCGGATTTAATCAGGACTTCCTGACCCCTATTTTTATTAGCCTGGGATTAAGCCTGTTGCTATCACTGCTGTTTGACCTGGTGATAACCCGAGTCGGTTATCACCTTACAGGGTGGACACGCTGATGGGGATGCTTACTGAAACCTGGTTCTGGTTCCTTGACGGGAGCCACTGGACGGGCGATCTGGGGCTGATAACACGTTTTTTCCAGCATCTCTATTATGTGCTGGTGAGTCTGATTATCGCTTTTCTTATCGCACAGCCTGTCGGTATTTTATTCGGTTACTTAAAGCGCGGAGGTTTTCTCGTTATTAACTTGTTTAATATCGGTCAGGCCTTCCCTGCACTGGGCATTATTTTACTGTGCATCATGTTATTCGGTTTTAACGATGTCCCGGTATTTATTGCGCTGGTCGCACTCTCTATTCCACCCATGCTCACTAATACCTATGTCGGTATTCTTCATGCCGATCAAACCCTATGCGATGCCGCTAAGGCGATGGGCATGACGCCTTTGCAAAGCCTACTGCAAGTCCGTATTCCGCTGGCAATGCCACTGATTTTTGCCGGTGTGCGTACTGCGTTATTACAGCTGATTGCAACAGCGGTTATCGCGGCCTATGCCGGTTTGGATGGGCTTGGACGTTTTCTTATTGATGGACTGGGTCAGCGTGATTATCCCCAAGTCATAGCAGGCTCCATTGTTATCTCACTGCTGGCGATAGGCTGTGAGCTTTTAATGGCTGGGCTTGCGAAACGCTGGCTGGCTATTTCAACCCCGACTGCAGGCTAGTTGCTGCAACCATATAACCTATATCAACAACAAAAAGAGAAGCAGGCGATGACAATAAAAAATGGGTTGTTCACGAAATACCAGGGCCTACGCATGACGTTGCTGGCACTCAGCCTGGCGGGTGCTAGCTTTGCCGCACAGGCTGAAACGGTCACCATTGGCGGAGCTAACTACTCGGAGCAAACGGTGCTGGCCAATATCTATGCCAGCGCGCTGCGCCAGCAGGGAATTGATGTAAAAACACGTCTGAACCTTGGAAACCGCGAAATCATTATTCCTGCGCTGCAGTCTGGTGAACTGGATGTGGTACCCGAGTATATCGGTGCGTTGCTGAACTATTATCATGGTGGCAGTGAGTCAACCACCCAGAAGCAGGTGACTGATGAGCTGGTTGGAGCGTTACCTGAGGATTTAGTGTTACTGGAAACCTCTCCCGGTGGCTCAATAACTGCCTGGGCCGTGCGTGAAGAAACGGCAAAAAAATATAACCTGAAAACCCTGTCTGATCTGGCGAAAGTGGCTCCTGAACTGGTGGTGGGTGGCCCGCCGGAAGTCGCTGTTCGTGCTCTGGGTCTGCCCGGTCTCGAGCGCGTTTATGGCATCAAATTTAAAGCCTTTAAGTCACTGGATATTGGTGGCCCGCTGAGCCGCCTGGCGCTGAATTCTGGCAAAATTGATGTCGCAACGATTGTTTCCACTCAGGGGGATTTAGTTAAAGAGAAGTGGGTCGTTTTGGAAGATGATAAGAATGAGCAACCGGCACAAAATGTGGTGCCACTGATTCACAAGGGTGCGATTTCGCCGAAGTCGGAGCAAATTCTGAACAATATTTCAGCCAAAATCACGACCCAGGACATCATTAACCTGAATAAAGAGGTGGATGTTGATCGTAAAGATCCGGCCAAAGTCGCCGACCAATGGGTGAAAGAGAAGCTGGCAGCAAAATAATCACACTTCATGCCATGGAGGGCAGTTACTAATTATTCTGAGTATTCTGCTATGGCTAAAAATACCGCCATCTTTAATTTATTCTTCTTTAACCCTCAGGGGGATTACCGTTTTTCCTGGCGTCATCCGCAAGCTCCGGGTAAAGAGATTTTCACCCTGAAATACTATGCAGACCTCGCGCGTAAAGCTGAGCTGGCAACACTTGATAATATCTTTATTGCCGACCATGTGGCTATCTGGGATACGGTTCCAAGCGGTATCCCGCATTATGCGAACCCACGCCTTGAGCCTGTCACTTTGCTGGGTGCTCTGGCTGCGGTTACCGATAATATTGGCCTGATGGCAACCGCTTCGACCTCCTATAACGAGCCTTATAATCTGGCGCGCTATTTTGCCTCGCTGGATTTTTTAAGTGGGGGAAGAGCGAGCTGGAACGTGGTGACTTCGTGGCTACCGGAAGAGGCCGCTAACTATGGTCTGGAGCAATTACCTGAACACGGTCAGCGTTATCAGCGTGCAGCGGAATTTATCGACGTGGTTCGCAAACTGTGGGACTCCTGGGAAGACGATGCAATACTGATAGACAAGCAGAGCGGTTATTTTGCCGACTCACAGCGGGTTCATCATCTGAATCACGAGGGTAAGTTCTTTAAGGTTCGCGGCCCTCTTAATGTGCCACGACCGCCACAAGGGCACCCCATTGTGGTACAGGCTGGCTCTTCTGAATCTGGAAAACAGCTGGCAGCCGCCCAGGCAGATATTCATTTTGTGTTTATGAGTAATATTGAAAAGGGGCTGGCTTACCGGGCGGATATGAATCATCGCCTGCGTGAAGTCGGACGCAAACCAGAAGATTTTAAAATTCTCGGCGGCGTATTACCGGTAGTTGTTAACAGCCATGAAGAAAAAGAACAGCGGCAGCAGCTGATCGATTCATTGATGAACGATCGGATGGCGCTGGATCTTCTCGGGACCTATTTGCGGCTGGATCTCAGTGAATACTCCCCGCACCAACCGCTGCCATCACTGCCCGGTGAAGAGGGATTTGACGGCATACGGACTGCGCTACAGATTATCGCCGGTTATGATCCTAACCTGTCTATTTTGCAGTTAGGACGTCTGTTGCTGCAAAGTTCAGATAGCTGGCTGGTTATTGGTAGTGCAGAAGAAGTGGCCGCCACACTGAGTGAAGCTTTTCATGCCGGAGCGGTGGACGGTTACAACTTGATGTTCCCCTTCCTGCCTGTAGACTTCGATAACTTCATCGAGCAGGTGGTTCCCTTGTTAAAAGCTAGTGGGGTGATGAAACAGGCTTATCAGCCGGGGACCTTACGTGAGAAGCTCGGGCTTCCGGTGGTGGTTAATCAGTTTGCAGGAACCTGAATATAGCCCTGCAAAGGGCTCTATTAAAGTTCGGATAACCCACTGATGGCAGCCCTCTCTACGTTATCACTGATCAGCTGATAGTCCTTCCGTTCAGTGACGGTGAAATCCTTAATCAACAAGGCATCACAGACACTACGCCATTCCGGTTCTGTCACCAGACGTTTCAGCACTTTGCGTAGTTTTTCCAGCGTTTGCGGTGAAGTCCGGGCGGAGGTAATCATTGGCAGGCCCGGTATCAGAGGCGTGCTGCCAATAGATACCAGCCCGGCAAGATTCTCGGGCCGATGTCGGGCCAGAAGTGCCCAGGTGACGGCATCGATCGCTGTGATATCCGCCCGATTGGTTTTCAGAATGGCCAGGGAGTTTTGATGGCTGCCACTGAAGAGGATTTGTGAGAAAAAGTGCCCCTGATTATGCAAAGGAGCAACCAGTGTACGCAGACAATGGTACCCGGACTGAGAATCCTCGCTGTTACAGACCACGCGCTTATTGCGAAAATCAGCCAGCGTTTTTCCCTCCTCAGCGGCTCTGACGACCAGATGACTGCTGTAGTGAAAACCCTCACATCCTGCTGCCTGGTAATGAAAAGTACCGACAATTTGAAGTTCGGGTAACAGTGTCACTAGCGGGTAACCACAGGTCTGGCTGAGTAGCAGTTCAGAGGAGTGCCAGTGGGCAAGATAGTCCTCCGGTTGCTGAAATAAGATAGTATCTCCTTCAAGACCCTCTTCAGTCAGTAACTGGCGTAATACTTTCACCAGTACCGCAGTATCCGGATGCCAGACATCGTACATAGGTAAGGATAGCTGCTTAGTCATAAGTTTTTGCCACTGTGGAATGCTCAGCCGCGACTCGAGCTTCAGGGAAATAAGGATTTATCTCTACTTCGATGGGCTTGAGTAAATGCTCACGCATTAACTCCCCATAGCCATTCACCAAAAAGCCCTGATTACGTTCCAGATACTCTTGTTTATAAGTCCGGTAGACTGTCGGTAACCCATACCATGGAATACCCGGTAAATCATGATGGACTGAGTGATAATTAAGATTCAGAAATAGCAAACGCCAGAACATCCCGGCTTCATTTATTACGGTACGTGCCTCAGGGGCTTCGGCTGCACGATGTTCGAAGAAGGAGCGTACCCGGGTCAGCGCCAGCATCGGCCAGGTGACTACTAACAGATAATAGATAATCGAGAAGTCATGCAGTTTTAGCCAGCCAAATACCGGAGCCAGTAACAGAATATGTACAGACCACATCGCGATTGCCGGGCGGTTGCCCTGACGAAATGACTGCCAGATATCGACGGCTACCCAAGGAATGGTCAGCAGTGGAGTCAATAGTAGACGCCCCGGAAAAGTATTGCGTAGGCGTACCAGTAGGCGCTGGATACCGTTAAAATGTTGCCAGCGGCGTTCGGTAAAATAATAACTTTCAGGGTCGGTTTCCGGGACGGTTAAGTCTTCATCGTAATGATGTTTAAGATGGAGGTCACGATAAGTCCCATAGGGATACCAGATTGAAAAAGGGATCAGCCCGAACAGCTGGTTAAGGCGAGGAAAGCGGGTTGGATGCCCGTGCAACAGTTCATGTTGCAACGACATATACCAAGTACTCAGCCAGATCAGTAATAAGGTTGCCGGCAAGAGTCCGATTGATTGCCACCAGGCAACGGTTGCAAACCAACCGCCATAAAGGGTGATGATCAGTAACCAGGTCGGCAGCTCAGTACGCCAGAGCCATGAGCGCTGAAGTTGAGCGATAAACTCACGTTGTTGCTGATGCAAATAAACTGAAGATTTTCTACTCATTGTGGCGACCACTGGCAACGCTTTACCCGTCAATCTTTGAGAGAGTAAATAGTCATGAGCCCGCAGCAAACCAATTAAAAGTACTAACCATAGTTACAGACCGCATCTTGACTTGATACGGTCTGTGAAAGCGTTACTCTTCCCAGCGTTTCAGTAACAGGCTGGCGTTGACGCCACCAAACCCGAAGCCATTCGACAGCGCATAACGCATAGCCAGCGGCTGTGCTTCCAGGGCGATTAAATTCAGCCCTGCCGCATCGGGATCCGGATTATGCAGGTTGAGAGTCGGGGGAACAATCTGGTCACGCAGAGCTTGAACAGTAAAGATAGCTTCTATCCCTCCGGCCGCGCCTAACAAATGTCCGGTTGCTGATTTTGTTGATGAAATAGCTACCGGATGCTGGCCAAAAAGACCTTTAATTGCAGCCAGTTCGCCTTTATCACCTACTTGAGTTGATGTCGCATGAGCATTGATATGCTGGATCTCTGTCACCCGGATCCCTGCCTGACGAATAGCAGTTTCCATTGCTCGTCCGGCACCATTACCGTCTTCCGGACCCGCGGTCAGGTGGTAAGCATCTGCGCTGGTGCCATAGCCGACCAGTTCAGCCAGGGGTGTTGCACCCCGAGCAATGGCATGTTCCAGCGACTCGATTACCAGTAATCCAGCCCCTTCTCCCATAACAAAACCATCCCGGCTGCTATCGAAAGGGCGCGATGCGGTTTCTGGAGTATCATTAAACTCTGAAGAAAGCGCTCTGGCCGCGGCAAAACCTGCCAGGCTGACACGGTGAATAGCGGCTTCTGCTCCCCCGCATACAGCGATATCGGCTTCACCACTGCGAATCATCCGCGCGGCATCACCAATCGCCTGGGCTCCGGCGGCACAAGCGGTAACCGGGGCACCAATCGGGCCACGAAAACCATGGGCAATGGAGACATGTCCGGCGGCTAAGTTGGCGAGGAAAGACGGTATAGTAAAGGGAGATAAACGACGCGGCCCACGCTCATCAGTTACGTGTACCGCATTGGCTATCTCATTAAATCCACCAATACCGGTGGCAATCACGGTTGCGGTTCTGTCTTTTTGTTCCTGAGACTGTGGCTCCCAGCCTGCCTGAGCAAGGGCTTCTTTAGCGGCGACTAAAGCAAACTCGATAAAGCGATCCATCTTTTTACGTTCTTTCGCCGGGATCGTCGCGAGAGGATCAAAGCCATGTTCCGGGTCTTGTTCGATGTCCGGCACTTGTCCGGCGATTTTACAGCCAATACCTTCAACAATCTCATCATCAAGGCGTGAAATACCAGACTTACCCGCCAGCAATGACTGCCAGACGTGCGATACACCGCAGCCTAATGGGCTGACAATGCCCATGCCGGTGATAACAATACGTTTAAGTGAATGATTCATCATTTATTTCCTGATGTTGGTCGTGTTACTGACTCCTGTGAGTCAGGCATAAATTTCTCGTTACTCTCACCATTACGCTTACGCGCTAAGTATTCATGGCGATAGTGAATAACAGGGGCCGCGGCAGGACCGGGGATCAGGCCATATTTTGGGGAGCTAATCGCTTCTCCGGTCTGTTTATCGACCATAACCGCTTCTACCGGACGTAGAGTTGCCATTTCCACTAACTGCATCTGTGGCCCTTCTGGTGAAAAATGTTGATTTCCCCATTGCAGCAACGCCATCAGAACTGGGCGAAAATCTCGCCCCAGCGGGGTGAGGTGATATTCGTAGCGTAGTGGAGTAGTGCTGTAACTCCGTTTCTCTAGCAGCCCGTCGTCCACCAAGTCTTTCAGCCGACGGGAAAGAATATTGGGAGCGATAGTACTGTTCTTCTGGAACTCATCAAAACGGGTAAAACCTGCAAAAGCATCACGCAAAATAATGATGCTCCAGCTATCACCAATACGCCCAAGACTGCGCGCTATAGGGCAAGGTGCATGGTACAAGGGTTCATTTTTCATGGTTATCTGGGCACCGAGAGTGTTCTGAACTGACATTGACATAGTGACTATCGAAATGCAAGTTACAAGAGGGAAGATATTGCTGCAGTGATAAGCGGATGTTGATGGGAGAACAGTTGATTTTTTACGTCATCAAATCGCGCTAAAATTCCATTTAACCTGGTTAGGGCGAAATATAATTTTAATTTTTATTCAATGTTGGATTTTATGTAAAAAAATGACCATAACTATATCAGTGTTAAATAAAGCCCGAGGGTGAGTTATGCTGAAAAATGCCAGTGTCAGAAACGTCATTACTTTATTTATGGTGTGTTCTTTTTTACTCATTGATATATTAGCGTTTCTTCTGGCAGCGAGTGCTTCCGTTTTATTGATGCTTAATATCGCCTGGTGTGTTTTGATTATCTGTCTCTGGACATATATGACCCTGTACCTTGTTAAACCTATTAATGAAGTTAAGCGAAATATTGATGAGATTGGTTCCGGGAATTTATCAGTTCATATTGCTGAATTTGGTAATAACTGTGCGGGACGTCTCATTCCTGGTATCAATAAACTGTCATCTGAAATAACCAGCCTGGTACTGGATATCCGGCAGTCCTCACTCTCAGCAAAGCATCTGTCGAATCATCTGGTAAGTCAAAGTGACAGCCTGTCAGTAAAAACAGAACAGCAGTCAGCAATGCTCATCGAAACAGCCGCCAGTATGGAACAGATATCTGTTGGCACCAAAAACAATGCTGAGAGTACTCGTAAGCTGAGTGAAATCACCATCAGTGCTCATCGTTCAGCAAATCATGGTAGTCATTTAATGCAGAAGTTAACCAGTAATATGGCCTCGATTACCGGGTGCGCTAATAAAATGACGGAAATTATCAGTATTATTGATAACATTGCCTTTCAGACCAATATCCTGGCGCTTAATGCCGCAGTGGAAGCCGCCAGAGCAGGTGAGCATGGTAAAGGTTTTGCGGTTGTTGCTGGTGAAGTTCGTAATCTGGCACATCAAAGCGCGGTATCAGCAAAAAATATCAAATCGTTAATTGAAATGACCAGCCAGAATGTCATGCAGGGGGTCAGCCTGGTGACAGATGCAGAGAAAAACATGCAGGATATTGTTTCAGGATCGACAAATATTGAAGAACTTATGGAACATATTTATATCGCTACCGCAGAACAAGAGAAAGGTATCCATCAAATAACCATTGCTTTATCCGAATTGGAAAAAGTTACCCAAAGCAATATTTTCGTGTCTGAAGAATTAACCAGCTCTGCCGATGTACTGAATAATCAGGTTGCCGGGTTACAAAAAAGAATCAGTAATCTGCGGCTGGAAGGACATGACACGTACAACGTTACTCCGAAAGTGATAAAACCCATGATACCCGTTTAACTTAATCCTTATTTAATATATGGATAGCGCACTAATGATTTAATGGATTGGGTTTTATTTTTGATTTTCCTTACCGATATGTGACATTAATCACGCAGATTTATTTTAAATACGCCTTTCAAAAAAATAAAAAATATTTATTTTTATTTATACCTATAGAAAGTGAACGTATATCCGATACCCGTATAAACAAGTTTATTAAAAATATCATCCATAATACCCGATTTCTCTGGTGCGGTTGATGTCACAATAAGGAAAATGAATGAAATTCAGTGATATGCGGGTAGGCGTACGACTTAATACCGGTTTTTTTCTAATATTAGCTCTGATGGTACTGATGGGGGCAAGTGCCGTTTGGTTTAGCCGGGAAAATGTGAAAGATGTTGATGAATTGCTCGAAAAGCATTTAGTAAAGGAACGCTTAAGTGCACAGTGGCTGGCGCAAATTGATAAAAATAATGGTATTACCATTGCCGCGATGGCCACTGAAGGTGCGCCACTACGCCAGAAACTGATGCTGCAAATCGCAAAAAACAGTATGGATACCAGTAAAATCCAGGAACAAATGGTTGCCCTGGTTGAACAGGATGAAGGTAAGCAATTACTGAGTAATATTGCTTCTATACGTGAAAAGTACCTGATGACGCGCAACGAAGGCATTGTGTTAGCCGGAAGTGGTGAGCATGAAGTTATTGAGGATTTTATTTGGAACAAAATGGTTCCGGTCAGTGATGAGTATCGTCAGGCTTTATACAACCTGTTAGATTTTCAAAAAAACCTGATTAACACCACTCATAGTGAAATTCAGAAAACCTCGCATAACAATGAATTAGTGATGTTATTTCTGATTGCATTAGGCGTCGGTGGTGGACTGCTTATTTCCTGGGCCATTACTCGCAGTATTACACGACCATTGAAAGAAGCGGTCACGGTGGCAAGCCTGGTTGCTCAGGGCGATCTCACCACCGAGGTGACCGTTCATTCCCGTGATGAGTTAGGCCAGCTGATGCACTCTCTGAAAGAGATGGTGGACTCCCTCGCAACGACGGTCAGAAACGTCAGCTCTGGAGCCGAAAATATTGCGATGGCGGCGGATGAAATAGATGCCGGTAACCAGGATTTAGCTGCACGTACCGAAGAACAAGCCGCTAGCGTGGAGCAAACGGCAGCGACCCTGGAACAGCTAACCTCAACGATTCAAAGTACCGCGAGTAATGCTCGCCTGGTCAACGAACTGTTTACTGAGTCAGGCAAAATGGTCAAAGCCAACAGTGAGCGTATGCACAGTGTGGCCTCTGCGATGGGTGAGATCCATAGTGGTGCACAAAAGATGACGGATATTATTGCCGCCATTGAGGGAATTGCTTTCCAGACCAATATACTCGCGCTGAATGCTGCGGTTGAAGCGGCCCGAGCTGGTGAACAGGGCCGTGGTTTTGCGGTTGTTGCCGGAGAGGTCAGAACCCTGGCCCAGAGAAGCTCAGGTGCTGCGAAAGAGATCCGCGATATTATTGGTGCCTCTGTGGGTAAAATTACCCAAGGCCGTGGTCTGGTCAGCCAGGCGGATACCGGTATGCAAGAGATAGTGGTTAATGTTGCTCGTGTACAGGATCTGGTGGATGAAATCGCGCGTGCTAGTAATGAACAGAGTGACGGTATTGCGCAGATTAACGTTGCAATGGGGCAGATTGATACCACGACTCAGCAGAATGCTTCACTGGTTGAGGAGTCATCTGCAGCCAGTGGTTCACTGAAAGAGCAATCCAGCCTGTTGCTGGAAAGTGTGCGGGTATTTACCCTGAATCGCGGCTAATTATTGATAATCGGGGGCATAACAATGCCCCTTAGATTATTTTTTGTCAGCACACAGAGCAACCAGCATACCGATAAATGCCAGAGCGCTTAACAGCGAAAATACGTCGGCCCAGTCAGCGATATCAGGCGCAATTCCGAGAAACAGGGAGATAACTGCCAGGGTCATTGCTCCGGCAATATACTGGCTGGTGATTATCAGAGCACTGGCACGTCCTTGCTGCTGCAAATGCACTTTTTTCAGACCAACAGCAAACATGGCGGGGAAAATAATGCCATGCCCGATACCACTCAGTATTATCCCTGTGATAAAACTCAGAGACAGCGGGGTATATGGCGCAACTGAAAGTAATTTTAGCCCAAGACCCGCCCCCGCAAACCCGGCCATCAGTAACTGACCGCCGGTAAAATACTTACTGAAGTGGGTATAGATAAGATTACCGACCACAATCAGCAGTGCCAGTGGCGTGAACAGCAGGCCGGTGGTAACGGCATCCAGCTGTAAGGTCTGCTGCCAAAGCAGAGTCATGGCATAAAACTGACTTCCGACACTTGCCATATAAAAAGCACTGCTGAGCCAGCCGATTCTTAAGCCGGGTATCTCACGGAGTTCTCGTGACAGGAGTGGTTGAGTCGCAAAACGCTCATGTAAAATAAACAGTACCAGCATCGCCGCTGCAATCTGGTTAGCGAAATAATCCATGGTACCGATTTCGGCATAGCGCATCATTGCCCAGACGAGTGCTCCGGCAGTACCACAACCGACCAGAGCCGCGATACCCACAGGCTGTGAAGCGCTGTCCGGCCGTTTTTGCTGATAATGCTTACGTACGAACCAGAGTGCAATCAGGCCCGGGGGAATATTGATAAAGAAAATTGTGCGCCAGCTGATAGCGGTCAGCACGCCACCGAGCATCACGCCGGATATCAGTCCCAGGGTTCCGATAGCGCTCCAGATTGCCAGTGCACGGTTATGTGACTCACCGTGAAAGCGTTGTGCCAGCAGAGCCATCACCGCAGGTTGTAGCATAGCAGCAGACAGCCCCTGACCTCCTCGGGCGATTAACAATAATGACCCATCAGATGCCAGCCCACCGAGCGCTGATGCCAGTAAAAATCCCAGCATACCGAGACTGAATACGCGTCTGGCTCCGAGTTTGTCACAAAGACTTCCGCCCATCAGCAATAATGCGGCAAAACTCAGCCCATAAAGAGAGACGACCCACTGCATTTCGCTGACTGAAAGCGTCAGTTGATGAGCAAGCGTAGGAAGCGCAACATAAACAATCGCATAATCCAGCGCGATCAACGCCTGGGCAATGCAGGGAGCCAGCAACGCCAGATAACGCACAGAAGAGGCTGACGTTAAGGTATCGGTTTGTGTCATAGAGTACTTCCTGCTAATGATATATGATGAAAATGATTCACCTGATATTGATGATGTGAAACAGGCTACGCCTTATTAATACTGCAAATCAAAGTCATATAATTCAGCAACAGATGAGATTAATTCAGTCATGAAGCAGCAGCGATTACCCCCATTGACGGCTATTCGTGCTTTTGATGCGGTTGCCCGGCACGTCAGTTTCAAACTTGCCGCTGAAGAAATCGGCGTCACGTCGACGGCCATCAGCCATCAAATTCGGGTGCTGGAGGAGTCACTTAATCAGCGATTATTTATTCGTTCAGCGCGCGGAGTCGCGCTGACTGGTGCGGGGGAGATTCTCTTTCGGGCATCGGGCAATATCTTTACCACCTTGCGTGAAGCGATAGACGAGATACAGGCTCCCGGGCAACCCCCGACGCTCACGCTGAGTACTACCTCTAATTTTTTAACTAACTGGCTGGTTCCCCGTTTGCCATTGTTACATCAGCAATATTCCAGTCTGGAACTACGTTTACACAGTAGTACCGATTTAGTCGATGTTCGCGGCAGCGTGGCGGATTGTGCTATCCGCTATGGTATGCAGGCTGATAAAAATCTCGACAGTATCTTGCTGTATCAGGATAGTTTTGTGCTGGTAGCCAGTCCGCAACTCCGTCTGAACACACCAGAGGATCTCGTTGGACTGACCTTGTTCCATATTGAAAATCGTCACATCCCGACACCTGAACCGGACTGGGAACACTGGAAAATGGCCTTTGGTCCGGTAAATCTGGCGGTACATTCAGGTATTCGTTTTGATGATGAGACCCATGCCATACATGCTGCTATAGCCGGGCAAGGGGTGCTGTTAGCCAGTGAGTTGCTGATTCAGCAGGCGCTGAAGCAGGGACTGTTGCGGATTGCGCTTCCGGGGAGTCTGCCCGGTGGAAATTATTATTTTGTCACCAGTCAGCAGAAAGCTGAGCGAGAAGATATTCAGCAAGTTAAATGCTGGTTGCAGCGGGAGTTTCATTTGATTGAGTAGAAGCGGAGGGCGCGCAGCGCCCTTTTTGCAGCGAGACTGCCTGTCTTTAGTGTAGCCAGACCACGCCATCCTCAGGTAAAAACAGGCTATTGTAACGAACCTGAAAGTCACGAAGCTCCTGCATTTCAATTTCCATTTCACGCAGAAAACCGAGCGCCAGACGTAACTGAGCTTCAGTTATCGGTGCCGCCAGACGGTTTTTTTTCAAGATGCGATGCCAGAGTTGCAGGTTTTGCTGGCTGGCATCTATCATCACGCCCTGCCAGATAAGCAAAACTTGTGCGGCATTTTGAATATGAGACTCATCAGGACGATGCAAATACTGCAAAAACTCGTTACCGGGCTGTTTACCCATCTGATCTATCATCGACTCTACGGTAACCAGGTCTACTCCTGAGCGTTCGCTCAGACGGCGAATTGCCCGTCGTGTTCCCGAAGTTAATACTCTGAAACCAACAATAAATACCACAATCAGTGTGGCCAGCATTATCCAAATCATGGGTTCGGGTACCTGTTCCTTAGTCTGCGTTTTTGTTCATTAATGATTATCTTAACCTGTTTAATATTTAACAGCATAAAGGATTAAATAATCATTAATACCCGATAATCAGCCAAATGCCTGTCTCACCGCCTGAATAAAACTACGGATTTTCACCGTTTGCCGTAATCCGGCTGGCGTCAGCAGATGCATCGGTCGTGAAGGCCCCTCGTAGTCAGGTAATACTTGTACCAGACGCCCGGCACCTATCTCTTCACTCAGCACATCTTCCGGGCCAAGTGTGACACCATATCCACTCACGGCAGCATGCAGCAGGGCCCGCCAGTCATTGGAACGCAGGCGACCCTCAGGATGAATTTCCTGTACTTTACCGTCCTGCTGAAATTGCCAGCGACAGGGGGCCTGAGGTGACCAGATACCGTAAACCAGACAGGAATGGGTGGCCAGATCGGCAGGGGTTTTCGGTATTCCATTCTGCGCAAGATAATCCGGTGAAGCGCAGGCAATCAGCCGGTAGGGCCGCAGCGGATAGGCAATCATCTGGCTGTCACTGAGTTCGCCGATACGCAGGATAACTTCATATCCCTCCTCAAGCGGGTCGACTCTCCTGTCGCTCAGCGTAAGCTCAATCTGAGTCTGTGGGAATTCGGCCAGATAATGGGTAATAAAGGGGGCCAGCGATGAACTCCCGAAGGTCACCGGGGCATTCACCCGTAAGGTACCGGAAGGTGAAGCCTTCATTTCCAGCGCAATGGCGTCCGCGGCCTCTGCTTCTGAAAGCACAATTTTACAGCGTTCATAATAACTCCGCCCGATGTCGGTAAGGTGCTGACGACGCGTGGTGCGGTTAATCAGGGGGGTACCCAGCCTTGATTCGAGCCGGGCAATATGTTTTGCCACCATTTGCGGCGAAATTCGCAATGCCTCAGCCGCAGCGGCGAAGGAACCCAGATCGGCGGTTCTGACAAAGACATTCATACTGGTTAAGCGATCCATGATTCCCTCTTATTTGTTGTTTATCTGTGTCTCTTAAGAGAATTTATCAATAATTAGTGTGCAATTATTCTTAACCTTTCAACAGCAAAATGAAAGGTGAGAATCATGAAAATAGGCATTATTGGCGCAGGATTTGTTGGTCGGGCGATAGCTAAACTGGCAATACAAGCCGGGCATCAGGTTATGCTGAGTAATTCGCGTGGGCCGCAAACCTTGTTCAGCCTTAAGCCGATGATTGGCTGTGAAATCGGCACCGCGACTGAGGCGGCTCTTTATGGCGATATTGTGGTAATTGCCGTACCGCTGACGGCTATCGGACAACTACCGGCAGCTGAGCTTGCTGGAAAACCGCTGATAGATGCGGTGAATTATTATCCTGAACGTGACGGGCAGGTGGCTAAGCTGGATAACCAGACCACGACCACCAGTGAGTATCTTGCAAGTTTCCTTCCTGAATCGAAAATAACCAAAGCATTCAATGCGATTCAGATGACAGATCTTGAAAACGACGGCTTGCCAGCAGGAGATCCCCAGCGCCGGGCATTGCCGCTGGCAGGCGATGACCTGGAAATAAAAAATACGGTTCGCAGGTTATACGACGAATTTGGATTTGATGCGGTTGATGCAGGTTCACTTTCAGAAGGCTGGCGCTTCCAGCGAGGAATGCCTTCTTATTGTGTGCGGATGACGGAAGGTGAATTAAGGGCTGCGCTGGAAGGGGCCAATCACGTTTAATTCTTCCGGGCGGACAAGGTGGAACTGGACGAGAGGCAGCTCAGTATCTCTGTCATTTTAATCTGCAAAGAATCGAGTAAAATGCCTTCATCGCCGACAGGTAACGTACTTATCAGAGATAGATTAATGAATCCATACATTTTTTTAGGCATAGCGATTGTCACCGAAGTGATTGCGACTACCTTGCTCAGGTTTTCGGAAGGGTTCACAAAACTTTGGTTTACCCTTGGCTCGTTAGCGCTTTATGGCGTTTCGTTTTACATGCTATCGCAGGTGCTGAGCCATATACCCACCGGCATTGCTTATGCGATTTGGTCTGGCATCGGGATTGTACTGATTAGCCTGGCGGGCTGGCTAATCAGCGGGCAGAAACTTGATCTTCCAGCCATCATTGGTATTACTTTTATCTGTATTGGCGTCCTGATTATCAATTTGTTATCAAAAAGTACCGTTCACTAAAAAAGGCTCCGAAAGGAGCCTTTTTGGTCTTTATTGTCTCTAAAAACCTCTGCGACTGACTAAAAGTTAGTAAGCACTTATTTCTCTGTGACTTAAGGCGTCATGGTAAATACTTTCTGATTCTTACCTAAATACTGTTTAGCCAGAGCGCTAATATCCTGAGTGGTTAGCTGACTGATAATCGTATTTTCTTGATTCAGGCGCTGATACTGACCGTCATCAGAGGCAATTTGTGCCAGGGCTTCAGTCCAGTAACCGGAACCGTCCATTCCCTGAGCATTTTCCGTCTGCCACATATTTTTTGCCTCGGAGAGCTCTTTTTCATTAACGCCCGACTGACTCATTTGCTGCAATGTTTTCTGAGCGATTTGCGTTAACTCTTCGCTACGCTCCGGTGAGGTGGTGAAATTCAGCCGCGCCAGGTAGTAAGGGCTTGGTTTTTTCACCAGCATCTGCGAGAAGCCCAGAGCATAGATCCCGCTGGCTTTTTCACGTAATTCAGAACGTAAGCGCTGACTCACAATGGTATCCAGTAGCTGTAAGGCTAGCTGATCTTTCTGTGACCACTGCGCCGGAGCAGAATATTGCAGGCTGACCATGCTCTTATCACTGCTACTGATCGGGTAGCGATGATTCATCGTCGACATTTTGGGGGTAATCCCTTGGTCACGCCAGGCAAGACCACTATTTTCAGCGGGTAGTGACGCGACCCATTGTTCCAGCAGCGGTTTTAAATCACGACTATTGACCGCACCACTGATCACCAGGGTCATATCCGCGGTAGAGGTCAGTAACTGGCGGTTAGCCTGTTGCAATTGCTGAGCCGTGAAGTTACGCCAGCCGCCCTCGGGGTTAATCACCAGCAGTTCGCCATGGTTATAGCTCTGTTTGTTGATATTATCGAGGAAGGTACGCTCAACCGGAACCTTGGACTGGCTCAGAGCAAAGGCCTCTTTTTGCTGCTCCAGTTTCTCACCGCTAAATTGTGGCGCGGTCAGTTTGAGGTACAGCAGTTGCATTGTTGTCTCGAGATTATCCGCTGGTGTTTTTATCCGGAAACCATGGTTAAGTAATTCACTATAAGGACGCAGAGATATTTGATTTTGCTTCGCCAGCAAAGCCAGCTCACGTGCGCTATATTCACCATAACCGCTACTTTCTGGCAACTTGAGTGCCCAATCGGTCAAGCCCGCTGTTTGCGCAGTTTCTAATGAACGTCCACCCGGCAGTTGTAGTTTAAGCTGAACATCTTCTTTTAAGCTTTTGTCTGCTTTAACAATGACTTTAATACCATTGCTTAATTGCCACTGTTCGGTTTTATCGATCGGAAGCGTGCTTTGAGCGGTGATACTCCCTTTTGCCGGGCGAGGTAACTGCAAACTGATGGTTTGCGAACGACTGGTGAAGGGACCCGGTGAACTTTTACGCGCCTGCTGCCACTGGCTGGTAAAGGCATTACTGTCTGATTTCGCAGCATCGCTATCCGGGCCAATCAGTGCCAGGCGCGGAGAGGCGACATTTAAGAATGTGGCGACATGTTGCTGTAAGTCCTGAGGTTTAACGTTTTTAAGCAACTGCCAGGTGGTATCTAACTGCTGACGTTTATTCCACAGCGGCATATCAAGTTCCAGAGCCGTGGTGAGCTGACCGGCCAGATAGTCATTGCCGTAACGTTGTTCTGTTGCTGCTTGCTGACTCAGTTTTTTCAGCATCGCTTGTCTGACATCGTCCAGTTCCTGCTGGGTAGCGGGTTCTGTCGCCATACGCTGGAGTTCGGTGAACAGAACCTGTGTCGCACCGCGATAATCATCCCCTTTCGGATGGATTATCATTAGCTGTTGCAGGCGACGATCGTCGAGCATCGATCCCTGTTCATTAATACTGATAGCTGGCAGAACACCATTATCCACCAGGACCGAGAAGCGTTGATTTAAAATGGCTAACCACAGGCTATCCATTAAGTCATCATATTGCCCCTGACGGGTATTTAACGGGGCTGAAACATCTTTTTGCAGCGCAAATTGCACAAAGCGCTGTCCTTGCTCTTTATCGAAAACCGGTTGTACTAACAGCTGAGTTGAGTGGTTGAATTTTTTCCACTGGGCATCATCTTGTGCTGGGTTTTTCGCGGGAGCTGAAGCAAACAGGGTGTCGATATCTTTACGTACTGCAGTCGTATTAAAATCACCAATCACCACCAGAGCCATACGCTGTGGCTGATACCAGGTTTGATAGTAGGCGATCGCCTGTTCAATCGGCGCTTCTCGCACAATATCTAAAGAACCGATAGGATTACGCTCGGCATAGCGACTGCCGTGATAGCGTAGTTTTTCCAGACTATCATTAATACGGTAGCCCATCCCCTGGCGTAGACGCCACTCTTCAACAATCACCGGACGCTCTTTCTCAAAAGCCTCTTTATCGAAACTAATATGCGATGCCCAGTCAGACATTACTTGCAGGCCGGTCGCAACTTGCGCAGCGGTGGCTTCAGGTAGCGATAATTGATACAAGGTTGAGTTCAGACTGGTAACCGCATTGACATGACTGCCCAGTTTAAAGCCTTGCTGTTCCAGCTGTCGGAAACCGCTGGTGCCCGGGAAATGTTGTGTCCCTTTAAAGGCCATATGTTCGGTAAAGTGGGCGAGTCCCAACTGCTGTTCATTTTCCTGAACCGAGCCGCTTTTCACCAGCAAACGTAGTTCCACGCCCGGCTGACTACGCTGTAGTAAATAGACTTGTAGCCCGTTATCGAGGGTGAAATGTTGCAGATTGCTGCGTACTGGCAGCAAAGTATTTTTCCCGGCCTCAGAGGACGCGGTGGGATGAGTCGCGCAGCCGACCAGCATAAATCCACTGACAGTAAGGACGATAAGTTTACGAAACATATTCAGGTGTTCCTGAGAGTAAGAGAGGGGAGTCAGGCGTGTCGCCAAGACGTAGCTTGCTTTCGGCTAGTGACGACAGGAAGCTCTGATGGCTGACTAAAACAATCGCGCTATCGCGTAATTCCGTTTTGAGTTTCTGTAAGAGTTCCAGGGCGCTGGTTTCATCCAGGGCCGAGGTAGTCTCATCCAGCAACAGTAATTTAGGGCGGTTAAGCAGCAGACGGGCAAACATCACGCGTTGTTGTTCCCCTCCGGATAAGCGATTGCTCCAGTCAGTTTCCAGGCTGAGCTGATAATAAAGTTTTTCTAATCCCACCTGGCTGAGTGCCCGGTGCAAATCACTCTCACTGAATTGCGAGGCATCGCGCGGATAGGTCAGCAAGTTATCGAGACGGCTAACCGGTAAATAAAGGCGCTGTGGCACCCACATCAGGTCGGCGGTGCGCGTAATATCGCCGCTAAAATAAGGCCAGTGACCGCTGAGGGTACGTAATAATGTTGATTTACCGATACCCGAACGACCTGAAATAAGCAGTAATTCGCCAGCTTCAACTTTCAGGCTGACCTTATCAATCAGGCAGCTATTATCGGCGGATGTCACACTGATTGAGGCACTGAGAGGCGTTTTATTGTCAGTCACTTCTGCTTTAGCCGGGTTATCGTTTTCTAATAACACGACAAAATTATAGAGACGGGATACCGTGGCCTGCCAGGCGGCAATCTCTTTATAGGCGAAAATAAACCAGCCTAATGAGGTTGCGACACTGCTAAAGGCCTGACGAAGCTGCATCAGGCCACCTAACATAATTTCTCCGGTAAGAAATTTGGGCAAAGCTAACAGCACCGGCGCCAGGGCGGTCACTTGCTGATAACCAACGGTATAAAACGACAGGTTGCGCTCATTGCGAATGAGCTGATTCCAGTTTTTGACAATCTCGCTAAAACGCAGCATTAGCTCTCTGGTATCCTGAGATTCACCCCGTTGCCCGGCAATCGCATCTCCATGCTGGCGACAATTAATCAGCTGACTACGGTAGTTGGCTTCACGACGTTGCTTGTCCATATGCAGGCGGCGCAGCGGGTAACCAATCCACTGAGTCAGCGCAATACCGACAAGGGTGTAAATAATACAGGCCCAGAACATATAGCCGGCAATCGTCCAGGTGCTGCCGGCGAACTCAAAGCTCAGGCTGCCGGAAAGGGTCCAGAGAATGGCGGCAAATGAAATTAATGTCAGGACGGAATGCAGGAAGGTCACCAGCAGATTCAGCGTCGACTCAATTAAAAGCCGCACATCTTCGGCAATACGCTGGTCCGGATTATCAGGCTCCTGGGAGGTTAAGCGCAGCATATAATGTTTGCTATGGGGTGAGAGCCAGCGCGTCAGAACTTGCTCGGTCATGCCTTTACGCCAGCGAATGATCAGCATCTGTTTAAGATAGTTGCCCATCACCACGACAAAGATCAGCCCACTGACCAGGACCACAAAATGCTGTAATAAACCGTATAACGCCTGGCCGTCTAATTTTTGCAGTGCGTTATAGAAATCACCGTTCCACATATTCATTTGCACATTGAACCAGACCGATGACAGCGTCAGGGTCAGAGAAGCAATAAGCAAAGCCCAACAGTAAAGGGCAGCACGCTGCCCTAAAAAAGGTTTAACTAAATAGTAAAATTGTTTCAGTGTCTTCATGACATTAATAGTTATCTTATTCTGGTTGCTCACATCAGGGGGAGCCGTCCTGCCCCAAGCGCTGGGGGCACTCGAAACAGGACGACTTTTTAACGCTAAATTTACAGATCGTAATTCACTTGCAGCCAGAACTGACGGCCCGGATCGTAGGATCTGATGATGCGGTCTTCAAACACAAAGCGGTCAGCCACATTCTTATTATTCAGAACGTTATTCACTTCAACAGAGAAGCCGAAGCCATAGGCAAAAGCAGGTTTCCAGCCCAGGCGGGTATCCCAGGTGTAGCGGCTGCCGAAGTGTTGCTTGGTGTATTTACGCATCTGACCATTCTCAGCATCAGAGTAGTAAGAGTTGTCATAACGCACGGCCTGGTTACGCGCCCCAAACCATTGCAGGCGGTTATACCAGGTCAGGTCATAGTTATCCCAGACGCTGGTCAGTTCCAGGTTGAACTTAAATGGTGAGTTAAAGCTGGTGGAGGGCAGCTTAGAGGCATCAATCACCTTACCGTCATACCAGACTTTATTCAGATTAACGCGGTTGGCAGGATCAAAGGAGCTATAGCCCGCATCTTTCGGTGTATTACTTTTTGACTCTTGCCAGGTCAGAGCGGCATTCATCACATGGGAGGCCTGCGCCCATTCCCACGGCTGACTGTTTCTGACAGACAGGGTAACGGTATCGTGTGAACTGCGGCCACCGTTATCAAAGACACGAATACTACGTTTATCGATGTCACGGCTATTATATTTGGTACGATTCCTGACTTCGTCATAGCCTTCACGATGAACGTACTGCAAACGCCAGGTCGTGGAGAGGATCTCTTGCTGCAATGCCGCGGTTAACTCATCGTTATACGGGGTTTTCAGCGAGTCCATTCCCTCGTAATCTTTCTTATTATCCCACTCGTTTTTATTGGGATCTAGAGAGCATGGCGCCTGCTCCCAACCCATACAGTTTTGCATGCCGTCATTCTGGGCACCGTACAGGGCATAGGTCAGCATGGAGCGGCCATAGTAGCGGTTGACCCCGCCGATAATCTGGGTACTGCCATCGCCAAACAGGTCATAAACCCCGGATAAACGCGGTGCGATATTGGTTTGCTTAACAAAATCATCCCTGTCCAGACGAACACCTGGGCGCAGAGTCAGTTTGCCATATTCAATATTATCGTCGAGGAACAGGGCATAGCTGGTGTAATCCGCGGAATAGGAGCCGGACTGGAAACGGGTGATATCATTGAGTGAGCCCTCAAAGATGAGATCGTCATTATCATCTCTTTCGAGCGTCCCTTGATAGGTATAACGGAAGTAATCGTGGTCGCGCTTATAAGTTCCTTTGGTATAGGCCAGCTCGCCGCCCAGGGTTGGGCTATGAATCAGACCTAAACCATCTTCTACGGCATCAAAACGCATCACGGTTTTGAGATTATTATTTTTTTGCTTTGAGGTTAAGTCACCTAAACCACCGCTGTTAGCCTCAACCATCTGCCAGTTACCATCAAAGGCACGTAGCGTCAGATCGTATTTCTGATCATTACTGCGGTCGTCTTTTAAATCCTGGGTATTGGCGGTGACTTCAAGCTGTCCAATATCAAATCTGTGTTTTAGTACCGCGGTAACGCCTAGTCCGTTATGTTTGGAGTCATATCCGGAATTCATTACGTTGGAAGAGAACATATAACTTTTATAGGAAGCGTAATTTGTTGATAAATCAACAGAAGTTCTGTCTGATACATCAAGAGAATATTTCAGGAAGAAGTTATCTGAGGTACGATGCTGTTTTCTAGTACCTGAATCATACTCAATCAGTTCAGGTATATTATTGCTATCGAAAACTGGCCCGGCACCACCCGTCACCGTCATCGGTATCGTTGAATTACGCCGAGAAGCCGAGAATACCAGGCCTGAGTTTTCACTTACGCCCACTTCAAACCAGCCGCCAAAGTCATCTTTGTTATATTTATTCTGGAAGCGAGCCGGATTAGAGGTGTCGTTTTTGCTGCTATCAATACCTTGTGCCGGGTCATTAAACAGCTGATTCCAGCCTGAACGCGTCACGCGGTAATAGGCGTGAGCGCTGTTTTCACCCTGCCAGCGACGGCTGGAAACATCGACGGTTCCGCCAGTAAAGCCACCAAATTCAACCGGAATATTGTTGTCATATACCGACATACTGTCGATAAGGCGGCTATCAATATAAATTCCCTGGTCGCTGGTGCTCAGGCGGGTTGAGGTTTCCCCTAAACCGCTGTCTGCCGGGTCAAAATCGTTGTTAAAACTGACGCCATCCAGACGGTAGGCATTCTGATAGCTGCTGGAACCGTGGATAGAAATACGCGAGGGTTTAATTTCTCCCTGGTTCATGGAGTTGCTGTCGCTGTTAGCAAACTGCACCGCAGGGTTAGTTTTCATCAAGTCGGTGATATTGCCATCGCCGGTATTACGCTGGCGGATCTCTTCGGCGGTCACATATTGCGGGGCAGAGATAACATCGTTACTTGGATTGGCCTGAGTAATGCCTGAGACCTGGGTAGTTGGCAGCACCAAAGTACCCTGATTAATATTTTGTGGGCGAATGACCGATACGCCATTTTCGCTGACCAGCTCCAGTCCACTGCCGATGAGTATTTTTTGTAATGCGGTTTGCGGAGTGTAATTGCCGGCCAGGGCAGGGGCGCGTAACCCATTCAATTGTGCCTTGTTATACAGCAGATTAATTTGTCCCTGACGGCTAATCTGGGCAACTGAATCAGCCAGAGACTGTTCAGGCAAAGAAAAAGTAACATCCTGGGCAAACGCGGAAGTGGTGCTGAGAGCCACTAAAAACGCCAGCGGCTTGAGCCGTTGGTGGGCAAAGTGAATTGACATGATTTTCCTTTCTTCTTAAGCAGAGGCGCAAAATAGTGCTAAAACCAGCCACTAAAAAATAACAACTGCCTAAGAAGACGGTGGAATGAGAATTATCCTCACATGCAAATCAAAATAATTTTCATTTACCTTTTTTGTCATTGATAATTAACAAATTATTTTTGTCTTTATAAATGACCTGAACCGGAAGAAGCTGAGGAAGCGCCTGGAAAAAGCGTTCTGGTTGACGTAAATCGATACGCCCTGAGATTTTTTGTTGAGCCAGTGAAGGCGGGGATAACTCAACCTCGAGCGTGGAGTAAGCTTTGAGCTGCGTGAGGATTTCCGCCAGGGGCTTATCGGTAAAGATTAACTCCCCGAAACGCCAGCTCGCTACGTCCTGTGCATTGATTTTACTCATTATTATTTTGCTGTTTGCTGCACTACTTACCGCACCATCACCCGCCAGTAAGTACTGATTTTTTTGCTGTTCGCCGGTTTTAAAGCTGACTACGCCTTGACTGACCTGGACTGCGACCTGGTGCTGCTGGTTGCTGACTTCAAACTGGGTACCCACGACCTTAATCTCTCGTCCATCAGCCTGAATAATAAACGGACGATAAGGATTCGGCTTCACTTTGAAAAAGACACTGCCCTCGTCCAGATAGATTTGCCGCACGGTTGTTTCATAGGCGACCCGCATCCGGGTTTGGTTATTCAAAAATACCTGACTGCCATCCGGCAAGGTGACTTCTTTAGGATTAGAAGCGGTTACCAGAGTCATGTTATTGAGTAGTAATGCGGGTAACTTACTGTAAGGTAACAATAAAATGGTCGCAATAAACAGGGCGGCAACGCTGTGTCCCAATGGCCGCCAAAGTGGAAAAAAAATCGACTTACGTGCAGGTTGCACCGCCATTGCTGGTCTGGGCATGGCATCAAATTCACGCCAGACGCCGGCAATAGATTCATAGGCTGCAGCATGTTCTGGGGAGGCTTTTAACCATTGTTCAAACTGGAGGGCGTCAGCCTCGCTCATACGCTGGCCGTGTCGGCGGGTAAACCACAAAGAGGCCTGCTCATCAAGGGTGTCAGCAGCCTCGGCGTCTGGAGAATGCGTGTCAGTCATGACGGATTATTACTCGTATTTTCAAGATGATTTTTACAGTGAACTAACGCCGCAGCGATGTGTTTCTCAACCATACTGACAGAAATTTCCATCCTTTCAGCAATCTCACTTTGCGATAAACCATCAAAGCGATACAGCAGAAACGCTTCTCTGCGGCGAGGAGGAAGTAACTCTATCGCTTCACTGAGTTTTTGTATGCGTTGTTGCTGCTCGAGAATTTCACTGGGATCGCTCTGGGCAATACTTGCGTGTGCATCCAGCAAACACTCTTCAACATCGACCTCGGCTGAATTTTTTCGCTGATTACGCCGCCAGTGATCGATCAGCACGTTATTGGCAATTTTAAATAAATAGGCCCGGCTCTCTTTAACCGGAGAGTCAGATTTACGATGCAGCCATTGGGCAAACACGTCCTGTGATAAATCGTCAGCATCATTGCTGTTATCCAGCCGATTGCGGAAAAAACGCACCAACTGGCTATATGTTGACTGATATGCCCCACTTATTTTGTGGGCAAAAGATTTATCAATAGTCATTTTCTGGGTATCGAAACGTTAAAGCGTCTGGAGTGTACGCCGATGAAAATTCTGCTCAAATTACATTGATAATTAAAAGTTTTTTCTCATGTCTCCATACTGCAAATTACCGCTGAATTGCCGCAATCAAAGGTAACGTGAATTATACAGAGTGGATTTAATAATGATTTCTTGGAATATCATTTTTTTTTGTATTATGCCTATAATCCGCAAAAAATAAAGTCATGAGGAAAACAGGGTATGAGTAGTCTCGTGGAAATGCCGGGGAGTTCAGTGTTTCGTCCACTGGGCAGCGTATTTTTAAGTCTCCTGTTCCATGGTTCATTAGTGCTTATTTTTATTGGCTATTTGACGACCTCAGTACCTGTTACCGGTGTATTACCGCCGGCTATTCCTATTCAGATAGGTAATTATCAGCTCGAACAACAAAAAGAAGCTGAAATTAATCATGCCCCCAAACAGCAAATGGCCACCCGAGAAGAAATTCTGCCAGACCCGGTAAAAGAAATTGAAAATTTGCCGAAAACTCGCCTGGTTGAAAACGGTAATCTGGCACATGTGAGCGAGAAAAAGCAGCCGCCGAAGAAAAAAACCGAACCGGTACAAAAAAGAGTGACCGAGGCACCAAAAAGCGTTCAGGAAGAAGCGATTACGGCCGTTCCTGCTTCCGGCACTACCGCGAATAATAGCGCCACTTTCACCAGTAATGCCTCGGTAGCCGTCAGCGGGCAGCAAAGCTGGCACAGTGAAGTTCACCAGCGTTTAGGTAAGGCAAAACGCTATCCGAGAGAAGCATTACGCTATAACTCAACCGGTATTTCTCAAGTCAAAGTGGTGCTCAATGGCCAGGGTGAACTGATAAGTGCCAGTTTACAGACGTCATCCGGAACCAAAATTCTCGATAAAGAAGCCCTGGCAACGATCAATCGCGCAGCGCCTTTCCCGGCACCGCCAGAGACGCTATTAGTTGATGGAAGAGTTGAGTTTATCGCGCCAATAGCTTTTGACGTGGCAGAAATATAATTAATTATATCAATAATATATATTTTTATTTCAGTTGCTGAAAGCGCTCAATTTCCTCAGGAAGGCGATACAGCGAGTCGATAACCACATCTGCCCCGGCAGTCATCAGTCTGCTTTGGTGGTCTGGTGTAGTATGCGCTCCGCCAGTGAATCCCACGACATACATACCTGCGCGTTTGGCGGCCATCACGCCGTGCACTGAGTCCTCAATCACCAGGGTATTAGCCGGTTGTGCGTTAAATTGCTGCGCGCCATGGAGAAAAATATCTGGCTCTGGTTTACCCCGTCCCGGTCCTAAATCCATAGCCGAATAGATATCAGGTGCAAACAGACTCTTTAGCCCGACCAGAGTCAGCATATAATCCAGTTGTTCGCAGCCGGAGTTGGAGCAGATACACTTCGGGGTGGTTATATTGCTGATAACTTCAAGACTACCATCGATTCTTTTAAGACGGGTGGCAAACGCGGCCATCAGCTGAGGATAAAAATGCTGGCCGATTGTGGCGGATAGGGTGATTCCCGTATCGCGGCGAACCTGCTCGATCAGTGCCTCCCAGGCGAGACCACTGTATAAACGGGTAAACTTCCCAACATCAATATCCACCCCCTGTTGATTCAGTAGAGAGACGGTTAATTGAATCCCAATAATTTCGGAATCAACCAGCACACCATCGCAGTCAAATATAATTAAATCGAGCGTATTGCTCATCTGTCACCCTTATTTTTTCGATGTGCGAAGGGCGGCATAATGCCGCCCTATTATTTATCTTTACAGATATTCTGCTCAGGCGACATTGCGCTCTTTTTTATATTTGACCAGTAATTCCTGAATATCACGCAGACGCGATACGGCAATAGACGATAGCTTCTCTTTTGAAATATTACGATCAAGGGAAATGCAGTCTTTCCACAGTGAGCGTCCGGCAATGACGCCTGATGCACCGTTACGCAGCGAAATATCAACCTGGGTCAGGAAGGTGGCATGATCTACGCCTGCAGAGAGTACTGCCCAAGGCACATCGCCGCAGATATCGGTGACCGAAGCACAGGCCTGCTCGGTTCCAGGATACGGGATCTTCAGTACTTTAGATCCGCAGTCAATACAGGCCTGACAACCTTCCTGAATTAGCTGAGGGATCTTGCTCTGGTACTCTTCTTTACTCTCATTTTCCAACTGATAGGTCAGGAACTCGACCACCAGGAACAAGTCTTCGCGAGCAAAATCAGCGATAACATCGCGCAGTGTCTGGAGATTTTCTACGTTAGCTTTCGGAGTATCGCTGCGCAGATAGATCATGATTTTCCCGCCGGTGGCACCTAACTCACGCACTTTACGGGCACTAACACCTTCGACCATTTTTGAAATACGGTAG
Source organism: Klebsiella sp. BIGb0407 (assembly GCF_024807845.1). Classification (GTDB taxonomy): domain Bacteria; phylum Pseudomonadota; class Gammaproteobacteria; order Enterobacterales; family Enterobacteriaceae; genus JGM124. The sequence goes on along the minus strand of NZ_JANUEQ010000002.1, from coordinate 64,604 downwards.
CCTTCAGGTGAGGTGTCCCACCCGGAAGCATCAAGGCCAATCAAAAGGCCCGTGTTCCGTGGAACGACACCCTCATCAATAATTCCCGGAACCGCACAGATAGGGTCAACCAGAACACAGCCTGCCTGTGAGGCCAGAAAACGGGTAATATCGTATTTGGTTTTACCTAATGTCTCATTAGAGATCTGCGCCTGCTCTTCCGGCGTTGCCGCCAATAAAGTACGCATACCGCCGCGCTGGTCACAGGCAACCACCATCATGGCACCTGTTGCATCACAAATCATTTGATAGCCACGTCGTTCTGCTGTTGTCATTTTGTTCATAAATATATTCCTCATCACGGGAGAGTTGATATATCCGTCATACTTCAAGTTGCTTGGGTGTTGCCAGCGTTCATACCGTCGAATCACATAGTTTATCTATGCTCATCGATGGCATGAACTCGGCGCCTACAAGCAACTCGAATTATTTAGGGTATAGAGATTAATTGTGATTAATATTTTCTTTGACCCAGTTAATAAGTTCGTCATGGCTGACATCACTATTCTGATCAAAGGTGTAAACTTTTCCTAAATTCATGGGTTCAGCGCGTTCCGCCAGTAAAGTCAACTCTGGGATATATTCTTCCCCCGGGTGACCTTTAATCCGACAACCACAACGGTTTTTATAACGCTCTGCAACTAATTCGCCGGAAGCTTTAACCCATATTTCGAGAATCTGTACATCACCTATTTTTTCCAGATAGTCTTTAAGGACCGATTTATCACGAAAACCAAACCAGGCATCCATAATAAATATCACTTCTGGAGGTGAGGACTTAACGATATTAAACATCGCCTCATAGGCTGCATAACCCAGTTTTCTATTTAATGGTCTGTCAATAACATCCGCGAACTGAACCATAAAAGGTTCTTTAATTTCATCGATACTCAGCACAGGAAATGAAAAATAATTAGCAATTATTTTCGTGACTGAACTTTTACCTGATGCCGGAATACCGTTGACGAGAATGAGTGTTTTCATAATAGTCCGATAATTTCATCAATGGTTGTCGCTCGCCTGATATGTAATAAAGTCTCCTCTTGCTCCAGCAATCCCACTATTGATGCAATGCCTTCTGTAATATGAGAGTCGCCGTTGACACCACCGAACATCACTACAATATCAACCGGTGGACTGCCATTTATTGATGTCGGCTTACTCAATGTCACCATGCTGAAACAGTCTTTAATGACGCCACATTCTGGTCTGGCATGTGGAATAGCGATACCTTCATCAAAAACATAATAAGCGCCATATTCCAGAGTGTTATCAATAACGGCCTGCGGATATTTTTCAGTAACAAAACCGCCTTCAATAAGGGGTTTTGCTGCCTGGTGAATAATCTCATTCCAGGAATCAACTTCCATCTGGACCTGAATATATTGGTTCTGTGCAAGAAATGCTTTTATGCTCATATTACCTCATATATTTTTTCGGATAGTATTCCTTAGTTCATCTATTTTAAGAAATATATCGTCTACCCGATCGCGATACATTTTATTAGATGAATAAATCTTTATGGCCTGATTATATTTAACCATCAGATTTTTTTGAGTATCATTATCAGCCGGGTTATCCGCAAGATTCGCTTCAAGCTGAGTTAATTCTTCGGTGATAATCTCTGCTTGTGCATTATTATCGCTATCTGTCATAGGTTGTTCTGAGTTAAAAATGTGCTTTAATTTTGCAAACATATATTTCCTCCTACTTACCCAGTTTTCTGTTAGCAAACCAGACAATAAAGACAACGAAGGCAATAAAACCGATAACAAATGGCCAGTCATTCTGGAAGGCATGACCCAGTACTAAGCCGGTACCTATGACATCTGAATCACTGAAGGTGACGCCTTTAAAGCCGAAGGTTTCAAGTAAGGGTATTAACATTGCCGGTAACAGGGTAATGAACAGACCATGTACCACGCCGCCAATAATTGCCCCTTTACGCCCTCCCATGGCGTTACCAAAGACGCCAGCTGCACCACCTGCGAAGAAGTTGGTAAGCAGACCCGGGAGTATCATCGCCAGACCGAACAGAGGGAAAACAATCATGCCGATAATGGAACCGACAGTCGTTGCAAGGAAGCCAACAATCACCGCATTAGGGGCATAAGGGAACAGAACCGGGCAATCAAGAGCGGGTTTAGCATTCGGCACCAGGCGCATTGCAATACCGCGGAAAGCCGGTACCAGTTCGTTAAGCAGTAAACGTACGCCGCTGTATAAGACAAATACCCCGGCGACAAACTGCATCGATTGCATAAAGGCAAACATGATGTAGTTGGTGCCATTAGAGAACTGGGCGATATATTCAGGACCGGCAAAAATTGCGGGAATGATATACATCGGCACCATAATCACAGCCATCGACAGGTAAGTATCTTGCAGGAATTTGAAATTATCCGGCAGGACTAAATCTTCGGTGGAGCGTGAGTTTTTACCAATGGCTCTGGCAACGGCTGCCTGTACCAGATAGCCGATAGTACAGAAGTGTCCCAGAGCGACATCATCAGAGTCAGTAATTTTACGTACAATAGGCTGGGCGATAGCTGGCATTAGCACGGCCATGATGCCACCGAAAATACCGCCGGTCAGAATCAAGGTTGCCCCTGTCAGCCCGGATTTATACCCAATCACGGTACCGATAGTCGCCATCCACAGTAACGCCTGCCCGGTGAGGAAGATGTATTTGTACGGTGTGATACGAGCAATAATGATGTTAACGGCAAAGATAACTAATAGCGTCAGAGCCACTTCTGAGCCAAGTTCGCGGTTAGCGACACCGGCGATTGCCGCAACATCTGTAATGTAGCCCTGCATGCCGAAGCCGCTGGTAAAAATATCATTGAGGAAGGTCAGGGCGGCAACAATGATATTGATGCCTGCCATCATGATTAAAAAACCCATCAGGGTTTTAAAGGTTCCCTCAACTATTTTACCCACAGATTTTTTTTGTAAGATCAGTCCCAGCATGGCTATTAAGGCAATCAGTATTGAAGCCTGGCCGAGAAAATCTTTTACAATAAAATGAATAATAGCGTCCATTTACCACCTCATCTTTCAGTTCGAGTTTATATATGCGAGGATTTTTTCTTCTATTTCTTTTTTATCGGTAAGCTTATTTAATATAATAACTTTTTTCTTTTGCTCATCGTCAGCATCAGCTGTTAATACATCGGCAAACATCTTTTGAGTAAGAATAAAGTCATATCTAAATGAAGAGGCTTCAGATACTGTCGTGTGATCAATATCAGCTTCAATACCGAGTTTTTGTAAAACAGATTTTGCACTCATTTCAATTGCAAAACTTGAACCCAAACCACAGCCACATACGCAGAGTACTTTAAGCATATTAACACCTCAGATAAGGTTATTTATTTTAGCCAGTTTGTAGAGGTTACTATCTTCATCCACTAAACGTTTATCGGAATCTTCAAGATCAATAGGTATTGCTTTATTATTGTTATTAATAACAATGATTTTATTAGTCAGACCACTCTTAATACATCTCACCATTTCCTGGGCGAGAATAGCTCCTTGAATAATTTCTTCACCAGTGGGTTTCCCATTACGTAAACCGTAGCCAAGAATCGTTTTTCTTATCCTGATACCAACTTTGTGTTCAAGCTTGCCAATCATGGTATCGATAGCCCCCTGGAACCCGGGGGTGTATTCTTTGGTATAACCTTCAGAACAGAGAATGATGACGCTATTCTGGTTATCGATTTTTTGTTTAATAGTGCTGGCCAGAACATCTATATCCCATGGAGCTTCAGGGATCAGAGCAATATCAGCATTACTTTTTAGTGCTGCTTGTAAGGTGAGTTCGCCACAGTACCCGCCCAGCAGTTCAATCATAAAAATGCGGCCAGGTAAACCACGACCGGTATTGCGTAACTTTTCTACTTCACTGATAACTTGCTCACAGGCGGTAGAAAAGCCGATGGTATAACTATTTCCGGTAATATCATTATCGATAGTCATTCCTACGCCATAACAATTCACACCGTAACTGCTGAGGATCTTTAAAAACTGAAAAGAACCATCACCACCCGCCATAATTAAACAATCTATTTTTTTCTGACGAATATTTTTAGCAATACGTTCAAAGTCAGATTTTTTACATTTATCCTCTTTTCGTCCTGAGGCTACAATGGGTACTGAGGAGATAGATAAATCAACCAAGTCACGATGTAATATATTTTTGTAACGATTTTCAATCAGGCCATTAATACCGCCATCGAAAACAACTATTTCTGCTTCCGTCATTCGATCAATCTGGAATAAAAAATTATTCATCCCGCTGACATCACCTCCACTTAATACTAATCCTATTTTCATGGTTGACCTCAGGGATATATCGACTGGATAACGTGAAATGAATGTTAGAGAAGCGTGAATTTAATTTTTTGAACCAAGTCACGTTTTTGAAGTGATTTTTAGAATTCATAACTATTGACACCCTAAAAATTAGACTTAATTTGTGATTGATATCACTATTTTTAATCCGTTTTTATCCAGTAAAGTCATAACTCATTGTTATTATTGTAAAAATATTATGTGATCTGAGCTGTGTTTTTATCTTTTAGCCGTTAAATAAACGATTCGTTATTTTGTGATTGATTTCACATTAATCCGGGTTCTAATATTAGATGTGGATTGTTCATTACCCGATGATGAAAAAAATAAAGGCATAATGAAAAGTCCCTGCTTTTAGTGGAACATTTTTTATTACCTTTCTTTAATAGCGAGCAACAAAAATCAGGAGAAAAATGATGGCTGAATACTCCGGTAGTCCTTCTCAGACTCCCCCCGGAACCTTGCATATCCTGTGTGGAAAAATTGCCTCAGGTAAATCCACGCTTGCCGCGAAACTGGGTAGTCAGCCAGGGGGTATTATCTTAAGCGAGGACAGTTGGTTATCGCTGCTGTTTAAAGAGTCGATGAACAGCGTTGAGGACTATATTCACTATTCCGCACGACTCAAATCAGCCATCAAGCCGCATGTTATTGCTTTGCTACATGCAGGAGTTAATGTCGTGCTGGATTTTCCTGCGAACACGCTGGCCAGTCGGCAATGGATAATGTCGATAATTGAAGAGTCAGGCGCTCATCATCAGCTGCACTACCTGGCGGTGAGCGATGAAGTGTGCAAAGCACGACTGCATCAGCGTAATGCGGCGGGTGAGCATGATTTTGCTGCAACGGATGCGCAATTTGATTTTATTACTGCCTATTTTGTCGAGCCACAGCCTGAGGAAGGGTTTATGATTGTGCGCTATGACAATAACGTTGTGAACGCGTAAGCAAAGTCAGATAAACAGAAGCGTGCAGCGAGTGCACGCGTTTTAACTGTGATTGCTGGCTTTGTATGAGGTTATTTAGCTCGCCGCTACAGTGCGTTCTGACCGAAAGTGCTGTACCAGTCCTGTTCAAACTTTTCTATTGCGGCATTCACGGCAGGTGCTGCCAGAAATTGCTGTGCTATATCTAAAGGCAGGGTAATGGCTTCACAACCTGCTAGCAGACAGTCCAGTGCCTGGCGCGGTGTTTTAAAACTTGCCGCCAATACCTTGCAGCCAGGTACATGTTGTTTGAGTAGACTTTGAAGTTCTTCGACCATCCGAATAGCGTCGCCACCTTGAGCATCAACCCGGTTAACGTAAGGCGCTATATATTCTGCACCCGCCATTGCGGCTAATAGCCCCTGTGCTGCGCTATAAACCGTGGTACCGAGAGTGGGAATACCCATTTTTTTTAGTTGTTTAATGGCAACTAATCCTTCGAAGGTAACGGGGATTTTCACCACAATACCCGGTATATGTGCGACCAGACGCTGGGCTTCTTCCACCATGCCTTGTGCATCTGGCTTCATTACTTGAGCAAACAGTTTTCCCTGTGGCCCGATAGCTTGTGCGAGTTTTGGCAATACGTCCCATATTGACTGGCCGCCTGCAGCAATAATACTCGGATTGGTAGTGACGCCGCTGAGAGGAAAAATTCTTGCCAGGCGTTCGACTTCAGCCACATTAGCGGTATCCAGATACAACTCCATCATTATTCCCCAGGGTTAAAGAGTTTATTAACAACTTATTCTGACCATCAGAATCCGAAGAGGTACTCATTCGAGTTTTTACACCATCAAGTAAGATGGTTCATACAGCAATTAAGACTATATTAATTATGATCATAATGTGAGTGTGAGGACACAGATCCTGTTAAATATGTTGATTTAAGATCCCGCTGGCAGTTTTCAGGTTAAACTTTTGCGATTGCAGGACGGGAGTCCTGTGTTTTTTTAAGGAGAAAAAGTATATTGGATAGTATGAAAAATGACAAAAAACACGGTGAATGGTTAAGCATTATTGAACTGATAACCTGTGATCCTGTGCTTTACGCGGTGCTTAAATATTGTCCGCTTGATATCTTATGTCACTGGCAGTTAAGACATTTATCGCAAGGAACAACCGTTTTTCACCAGGGCGAACCTTGTGAGGAGTTTTACTTAATTGTAAAAGGTGAATTTGATGTATTCATCGCAGCTGAAGACGGGCGTAAATATTCTCAGGCACGTTATCGTAAAGGTGACATGCTGGGAGAGTTAGAGATATTTGAACAGCGTCCCTATATTTGTTCAGTAGAAGCAGTGAGTGATGCCACATTACTGGTGATAACTGCAGAGGATTTCTTTCGCTGGCTGAAATTAGATAACTATTTTAATCAAAAAATATTACAGGCTGTCAGTCGTCAGTATTACCAGCTGTCCAAAAAAGCGGGTGAAGATATTTTGTATTCCTTGCATCAGCGAATTTGTCTGGTGTTATGGCAAAAATATCAGCAGCAAGATAATAAACAATCGGCGCTGATAATTAATAAACAACAGTTAAGTGAACAATTTGCCGTTGCTCCTAGAAGTATTAACCGAATATTATTCGAACTACGTGAGAGCAACGTTATCACTATTAATGGTGAACAAATTCAGATACTTGATGTACCTCGTTTACAGCAGTATGCAGAACACTAATTAGTCAAAAACTCAGTGCCATTATTTCTTTTTAATGGCCACTTTAATCCAGGTAAATATTATGAACCTTATGCAACCTCATATCCGGCTCAGCCGGGAGATGACGCACGCCCGTTATGCCTTATTACCGGGGGATCCTAAGCGTGTTGAACACGTTGCTCAATTCTTAGAGCGCGTGGAAGACTTTGGTATGCATCGTGAATATAGGGCCTTACGCGGTTGGTTCAAAGGGATTGAAGTATTAGTTCTGTCTACGGGAATGGGCGGGCCTTCAACAGCTATTGCGGTTGAAGAGCTGAATCAAATTGGCGTCACTAATTTGATTCGTATTGGCAGTTGCGGAGCGATGCAAAGCCATATTCACCTGGGGGATTTAGTGATAGTTACTGCAGCCGTTCGTGATGAGGGAACCACTAAGGCTTATATTACCAGTAGCTACCCAGCCTGCGCAGATATGGGACTGACGCACCATCTGGCAAAGCAAGCCAGACAACTCGAGTTCGTCAGTCACTGCGGCTATATCAGAAGTCACGACAGTTTTTATACTGATAAAGAAAACGAAATCAACCAGTACTGGTCCGCAAAAGGCATTCTCGCGGCTGATATGGAAACAGCCGCACTGATGGTTGTCGGGTCGCTACGCAATATGCGTGTTGCATCAGTACTTAATGTTGTTGTTGAGCATGAAGGGAATTTAGAACAAGGCATCAATGATTATCAGCAGCAGGAAGAGTCCAGCCTGCAAGGTGAGTCTGATGAAATCTTACTGGCACTCGAAGCGTTATATCAGGACAGTCTGGAGACCCGGTCATGATGAGTTTTTTTAGTATTGAAAATATAATGGTGACGATTCCGATTGGTGAGGGAGGCTATGCACTTTCCTGGCTGGAAGCGGTAGTTACCTTGACCGGGCTATTATGTATCTGGTTTGCCAGTAAAGAAAAAATCATTAATTATCTGTTTGGCTTAATTACCGTCACGCTGGCATCGGCTATCTTTTTCCAAATACAGCTCTATGCCAGTCTGCTATTACAAATCTTCTTCTTCGCGGCAAATATCTACGGCTGGTACGCCTGGAGTCGCCAGAATGCATCCCATGAAATGGCTCTGAAAATTCGCTGGCTACCACGTAGGAAAGCTCTCTCTCTGGTATTAGTCTGCATGTTTGCTATTGCATTCCTGACCCTGTTTATTGATCCGGTATTTGCCCGACTAACCCGTATTGCGGTCGATATTATGCAAGGAATGGGAATGGCGGTGAAGATGCCGCAACTGGAGCCCGATGCTTTCCCATTATGGGACTCTACAATGGTAGTCTTATCGATTGCCGCCATGGTTCTGATGACCCGGAAATATGTAGAAAACTGGCTGCTATGGGTCGCTATCGATATTATCAGTATCGTACTTTTTACTCTTACAGGCGTCTATGCTTTAGCGCTGGAATATTTACTGCTGACTGCGATTGCGGTGATGGGATCGATGGCCTGGATGGCGAGCGCTAAACTGAATGGTTCAAAGCCACTGAATTAAACATTCGTTGTTTACACTGACATGCTATTTAACGGTCTGGGGGAATAATCCAGACCGTTTTTTAATGGTGCTTATGTGTTAATAGCAGGAAAACCATGGCGTTTTGCCATCAGCACGACGACCAGGCTTATCACCAGCAGCGCGAGCAGGGCGGGTGAAAAGCCGCCAACGCCGAGGTTATTCATGACCAGAGCGCCAACAACACCACCGCCAGCAATCGCAATATTCCAGACGGTAACTAACATTGACTGAGCAATATCGGCACTATCCCCCGCAGCTCTGGCGAGAGCCGTCTGGAATAAGGTGGCGGCACCACCAAAAGCCAGTCCCCAGATGACGGAAGCGATATAAATAACGACGGGTAGCTGGTTTGCGAACGGTAACAAAAGTGCCGCCAGAGCGAACAGCAGGGTACAGACCAGTGTCAGTTTTCGCAGATGGCGGTCTATTAGTAATCCGACCAGCCAGATACTGGGAAACGAGGACAGTCCAAACAGGAGTAGTATCAGATCTGTTCTTTCAGCCATATTCACGCTGGCGAGGAAGGGAACGATATAGGTATAGAGAATATTGTGTGCCAGCACAAACGTCAGTACCACCAGCAGAACCGGGCGTATTCCTGCCAGGGTGAATACTTGAGCAATAGAGTAAGTTTTGTGGGTACTGACCCCGGAAAAGTCAGGCAGTCTATAGTGAACCCAGAACATAAGCAGTATTGCCAGCGCGCTCATAATGGCAAAGCAATAACGCCAGTCCAGATACTGACTCAGAAAAGTCCCTGCCGGAACACCGAGTGATAATGCCAGCGGCGCGCCTATCATCGCTATAGCAATCGCCCGGCCTTTTTGCTGTTCGGGAACCATACGGGCTGCATAACCGGCAACCAGTGCCCACAATAATCCAGCAGAAATTCCCGCCAGAAAACGGGCCACCATTGTCAGGGAATAACTTGTTGATACGGTGGTGACGCTATTGGCAATAACAAAGCCAGCCAGAGCTGTCAGCAGTAGGGGACGGCGACGCAGATTCTGGGTGGTGGCCGTTAAGGGAATCGCGGCTACCAGAGAGCCAATCGCATAGATGGTTATGGTCTGGCCTATCCAGGCCTCTGAAACTTTGAGGCTTTGCGACATTTGTGCCAATAGTCCTGCAGGTAAAGCTTCGGTCAGAATGGTAATAAAGCCCGTCAGAGCGAGGGCTAGCAGAGATAATACGGGCATAGGCGGTGAGGCTGAAGGTATCATAGTGTGACTCAGTAGTAATCAATCATGAGGCTATGATAGAAAGAGATGATTCAGAGAAAAAGTGAGCTATAGTTCCTGTCATAGCGGATATATATGTCCGTAATTGCGAGGCATAATGGAAAGTTTGAACAGTTTTATGGTCTTTGTGCAGGTTGCAGAGTTGCGTAGTTTTGTTGCTGCTGGCCGTACTCTGGGAATATCCGCTTCAGCTGTGGGCAAAAGCATTGCCAGGCTCGAAGAAAAATTGGGTGTCAGACTGTTTCATCGTAGTACCCGCAGTATTACGTTAACCGCAGAAGGGGGGTTATTTCTTGCGCGTAGTCGACGTATTTTAGCGGAAATTGAAGCGGCTGAGCAGGAGTTATCTCAGGCGAGTGAGGCTCCACGCGGACGCCTGCGAATCAGTCTGCCACTCGTCAGTTCCCTGGTTCTACGGATATTAGGTGAGTTTATGAAAACCTACCCTGAGATAGAGCTGGATCTCGATTTTACCGACCGAATGGTCGATGTTATTGAAGAAGGCTTTGATGCAGTGGTGAGGACGGGTGAGCTTAATGACTCTCGTCTGACGGCCCGTAAACTGGGCACATATCGTTCGCTGTTAGTCGCTTCGCCTGCCTACCTGAGTCAGTATGGGCGACCCACAGTACCACATGATTTATTACAACACCGTTGCCTCCATTATCGCTTTGCTCATAGTGGAAAGCTTGAGCCTTGGTGTTTAAATCTTCCCTCAGATGAAACTGAACTTCAGTTACCTGTATCGATGGTCTGCAATAATATAGAAACGCGGGTTTGCTTTTCATTACAAGGTCTTGGGGTGGCTAACCTACCAGATTTTTCTATTCGTGAATTGCTGGCGACGGGCGAGTTACAGTCAGTGCTGGACGACTATGTGACTCGTGAGGGAACCTTTTATATATTATGGCCAGCCAGTAAGCATCCTTCGCCAAAGGTCCGGGTACTGGTTGATTTTTTGTGTGCTCGTATGTTTACTTCCGCATCCTAAAATTAGTAGTTAGGGGATACTGGCATAATTAATAACGGATATAGCTTCCGCCTGCTATGCCTTTATTCTCTGAGGTCAATGTGTTCAAGGGATGTAAATAATTTAACCTGAGAGAACAATTGAAATACTTTATTTAATGCTCTATATATTCGTAGTGGATTGATTTTTTATTTCTGTTTAAAACTTTTTTTGGTAGAAGTCTTTTGTCTGTTTATATATATATAAATAGGTGGTCTTAAATGCTGGAAGGTATATAGAGTTAATATATCCTTCCTGTGATGTATAGATAAATGACAAGGATATCTCTATGACTATTCGTCTTGATTTTGGCAGTTATAATAACTATAGCGTAAGTGATTCACGTATTTCTAAGATAATGGAAGGGGACCGGAAAAGCGCCACGCAAATGAGTTTGTGGGAGCGGTTTAAGGATTTATTCAGAGCAGACAAAAAATGTAATGCCTATAACGAGCTATTCAATATGACTCATGATGGTGAAGGATATGATAAGTTAGATACCTTTAACAAACTAAAAAAATGTGCTAAACCCGAATGTCAGGACCTCTTCAAAAAAGAACTTTTTTGCAACGATATGGTGTTTTGTATTGGTAACGAGCGTATTGGTCAGACGAGCATTCAAAAACTGATTAACGTTTCTGAGCAAACGCCTCTGCCAGCTATGTCTATGTCTGAGCAGCGTTTGTTTTTGGATATGCTGGAAACCTTAAGAGAAAAAGAGTCACAGAATTTAGGTGGCAGGCCAAGCGGTATAAGAAATAGTACTTCCTATGAGCATTGCTACGATCTATTAAATTTATATCGCCCGCAAGAGGCGATTGATGATGCTGGTACCGAGTGGCGAATGGCCGGCTCATTAACAACGGATGAAGAGAATTTACTCAAATGTTTGAATGCAGGAAGCATGGTATCATATAGCCAGTTTTCCTTTATGGGTTATCAAAAAACAGCGACAGGTGTTGAATTTTCAATGGTGAATCCATTAATTAGTTTTTTAAGCGGGACATATATAAGAAATATCAGTGATGGTTTTTCATTTACAGAAATGAACTCTGATTTTTTAAACGTCTTAAGAGAAGGTTATGATGACTATTATAATAACAAAGATAAAATTGATACCATTCTGCAGAAAATATATGACCAGCATGATGGAAAGTTGAATATTTCATATCTTGGTCAAAATAGAAACAGGCTGGTCTCCCCTGTTGACATTGAATACCAGTATGTAATGCAAGATGATGGTTTTTCTGATGGATTAAATAAATCATTTGATGGCATTTTTAATAAATGGACCGATCCTAACCTTCATTTGTCTGAAGGACTATGGCATGCAATAAATGATACTGTTTTCTAATAATTCTACTGACTACTGACTACTGACTACTGACTACTGACTACTGATTAAAATACCATATTTCATCTTTTTTAATTAAAAGACATGTTTTTTTGTATGTAATATATTAATTGTGATGCATGTTATAAAAAACAAAAATGGTAAGGAAGCCTGAATGGATATTAAACTGAGTTTTGACCGTTATAATGATTTTTATTTAGATGACTCACATCTTGCTCATATGGTAAACGGAGATGAAAAAAACGCTTTGAAAATAAGTGTCTGGCAAAAGATTAAAGACTATTTTAGGGCAGATAAACAGAAGGATGCCCATCAGACACTATATAACCTTATTCACGGTGCAGAGGGTAGCGATAAGCTCAATGCATTTAATCAGTTAAAAAGCTTTGCCAGCCCGGAATATCAAGACTTTTTTAAGAAAGAAATTCATTGTAATGATGTATTGTTTCTGATTAAGAATGAAACGATAGGTCAGAGCAGTCTGCAGAGTCTTATGAATATTTCTGAGCAGACTCAGTTACATACTATGCAGGAATCTGAGCAGAAGCTATTCCTGGAAATGCTTGATACTTTGAAAGAAAAAGAATCACAGTACAGTGACTCTTACTCTGGTTTTATCAGGTTAAAAATGTCTGATGAACATTGCTATGAGCTGTTAGATTTATATCGTCCACAAGAAGAAGTTGATTTCCCTGGCATTGAGTTAGTGGATATAGGCTTTCTGACCCCTGAAGAACAGAAATCACTCGGATTTTTAAATAGCAGGGGAGGAGTAAGATTACATAATCAATTTTCTACTATGGGTTATCAAAATACGGCATCAGGTGTTGAGTTCTCTATGCTTCATCCATCAATTAATTATTTGTTAGAGGTATATTCAAAATCCCATAGTAATGGAGAGCCAAGTACGGAATCAAATTCCACGCAACTAAATGATTTAAATGATACTTATCAGCGGTACTGCTTTAATAAAAATGAAACAGACCAGGTGTTAAATAAAATTTATGAAGCCCATGGTGGAACACTGAATATTTCTTTTTATGGGCGTAGTGATAATCGTATGGTGATTTCTCCCCATACTGAAAGAGAGTATTTATTTCAGTCTACTCATAGCCTGCAAGATCTTTCTAATTCCCTGGATGCCATTTTTCATAAGTGGACGACTATGGATAAAATAGCGTCTTAAAAACGATGAAAGGTTCCACGTTATTGATGTCAGACAATCATAGAGTGTATCTCAGCTCATTGATTGTCTGGCTTTTATGGCTATTGGCGGCTCGAGTTATTGCGGAAATCTGTAGTCTTCATCATCAATAATACGCAGTGGATCAATATCACTTTCTTTTTTGATCACTAAGCCTTTTTCTGAACGCACACAGACGCCTCCATAATGTCCTCCAACGGTAAAGGCACACAGCTGAATATAGCGCTCTCCTACTTCAGGCAGGCACCATAGCTGCTGGTAAATATTTTTCTGTGTATCAAATTTACCTGAAGTTTCATCCAGCACCTGGTCATCATGATTAATCAGGCCGATATTGCTGCCACAGCGCCCGGCAATTGGCTTAACAGCATAGCCTGTCTGCTCCAGTTCTTCATTCAGAGCAAAATCAGCATCCAGCAAATAGCGATGGTGTGGGAACAAAGACCATAGTACGGGTAAAATGGCTTTATTACTTGGGATCACTGTCCACAGAGGTTCGAAAACCATGACTTCCGGACGAAGCAGAACATCTATCAGTCGTACGCTATCTTCAGGATGCCCGGTACGGATAGGCACACCAGCATATTCTGCTTCACTTTCTTCCCGAAGCTGATCAAAAGCAGTTTCCCATGCCCAGGTTTTCCAGACGCAATCGACAGGACGCTTATCGCCATCGACTAATTGTCCGGTTGTATCCCAGCGCAGTTCTTCCAGTCCATGAATAATTTTGCTTTCAAAGCCTGCTTGGGTCAGTGCCCGCTGCATAAATTGGGCGTGATAACTCTCCTCTGCATCATTATCCTGGAGTATATGTACAAAGGAACGAGCATCACTGTGTTTCCAGGTACTTGCCAGTAAATCTAATAAATACTTACCTGGATCTTTACCGGGAATATGACCCGCCTGTTTTGCCCATTCACCTAATATCAGCCCTGTTTCGGTATGGCATGAAGCAGAATCTGCATTGTATTCATAAACTTTTAAGCCGCGCTCATCCATGCAGAAATCAATACGGCCGGTAATCATGTGATGGCGACGACGCTGCCATGACAGGCGTAGTCGAGGCCACAGTGCCTCAGGAATATCAAACAACGCCAGTAAGCTATCATCTTTCATCACTTTATCTGTGGCGTGTAAGTACATCAGATGCATTTCATTGGTTGCGTGGATAAGTTCTTGCTCAGCACTGCGCGAAATAGTCAGATAACGGTAAGGATCTTCATTAAATGTGCAGCCCCCATTCGCTGTTATATATGTTTGTTCCAGAGTATCCTGAGTATTGAGCCAGGTACCGTCAAACTGGCCCTGACGGGGGATCTGTATTTCATGGATGGCGAGATAGTGCGCAGGTACTTCTGGTTGAGGTAAGCTATAGCGAGTATCGGCAGTCTGAATCATCCAGCCCAGCAGTTCGGTATCCTGAAAGGTATCCTGAATAAAGTATTTGCCATCTAACTGTTGTAATGGCAGTTCTCTGGTCCACTGTTGCCCTTTCGGGAGCGGATGATGAATGACATTTTGTTCAGCAATACGCACTCTATCATCAAGGACTTGGGTGATAATGGCGACGTGTCCGGTTTCAATAAATTCACCGCCCTCCTGCCAGATAAGCAGAGCTCCCTTTTGAGGGGGACGTTCACTGCCATTCGCAAATGCCTGGAGAGGTAACAGATTATCGTTCACAACCTGTCGCAAATACCGCAGGGAAAAAATTTCATAGGCCATTCTGACATCCGTCAGAATCGTACCGTAATTGAGATAGAGAAAGCGGCGTGCGAATTCAACGCACTGCCACTTGTAACCCATATATTCTTTGTCCAGATAGTGGCGGAATGAAGAGTCATCCAGCCGGTCTGCATTTTCCAGAGAGTCATAATCAGAAGAGTAAATGGCTACACCGCCTGGAGCATAACCTAACAATGTACCGAAGGGAGCATGTTGTACTGTACTTTTCTCACTCATAGCAGAAGCCTTACGCAAATATGACTGTCACTGTAACAGTGGAGATAAAAATTCATCTTAAAATCACTAGCCTTTTCCTGTCGATAACTAACTGATAAGAGAAGGTTAATGGAGGAGTCGTCGAGTGTTGGTATTTAACACCTGACCGTTAAGAGAATAGCATGTTAGCCCGAATAGCTATTTGATCGGCTCGATATCTGATACATCATGGAGCTAACTTATTGATGTGATGCAATTATTTTTTCACTCAACGAGGCTTCATTATCGGATATATTTTGCTGAATTCAGCTGTCTGTTCTGGCTGGCAACAATACTTCAATGGGTATTATTCTCATTACATAGTCTCATTTGTCCTATACTAAAGGATGAATTCGATACTGATAACTTGTTCTGTCAATCCGAGGTATGCGAGATAACATTATGGAATTAAAGGATTATTACGCCATCATGGGTGTGGAACGGACGGATAGTCTGAAGACAATCAAGACTGCCTACCGCCGTCTGGCACGCAAATATCACCCTGATGTCAGTAAAGAAGGGGACGCAGAAGATCGTTTCAAAGAAGTTGCTGAAGCCTGGGAAGTGCTCAGTGATGAACAGCGTCGTGCCGAATATGATGAGCAATGGAAACATCGTAACGATCCGCGTTTTGGCCAGCAGCGTCACCAAAGCCAGGGCTACCATAGCCAGGATGATTTCGGAGATATTTTTTCCTCTATGTTTGGCCGCAGAGGAGCACAGCAGCAGCAACGTACCCGCGGGCATGATTTTGAAATCGAAGTTGCTGTTTTCCTTGAAGATACACTTGAAGCCCATAAGCGTCCTGTCAGCTTTAAATTACCTGTTCATGATATGTTTGGGCGTGTGGTTCAGGAAACGCCAAAAACCCTCAATGTTACGATCCCGGCCGGTGTCGTTGACGGACAACGAATTCGTCTTAAAGGCCAGGGCACTGCGGGGACGAATGGAGGACCTAACGGCGATTTATGGATGATAATCCGTGTCGCTCCGCATCCACTGTTCAATATTCTCGGTCATGACCTGGAAATTGTTCTGCCGCTTGCTCCATGGGAAGCCGCTCTGGGGGCAAAGGTCACTATTCCAACGCTGAAAGACAGTATTCGGTTAACGATACCTGCTGGCAGCCAGGCCGGGCAGCGTTTACGTATTCCGGGCAAGGGATTAGTGAATAAGGAGAAGACTGGCGATTTATATGTTGTGATTAAAATAGTTATGCCGCCTAAGCCAGACGAAAAGACAGCAGAATACTGGCAGAAACTGGCTGAAGCGCACTCATCCTATGATCCACGTGAAAAATGGGGCAAAGCATAATGACTGAGATGACCGTGACGACCCACACCGTAAGTGAATTTTGTTTCTCCACCGGAGTGTCGGAAGAGGACCTGTTGGAGATTGTCGGGCTGGGCGTTGTTGAGCCTCAGCTTACACAAACCGAGCATTGGATCTTTGCTGAAAATGATGTTGTCATTGTACATCGCGCAGCCTGCCTGCGTCGCGAACTGGCTCTGGACTGGTCAGGGATTGCAATAGTGCTTACTTTGCTTGAAAACAACCGTTGTTTACGTAGTGAAAATATTCAACTAGAGCAGCGGCTGGCAAAATTTATCTCAAGTGAGCTGAATTAAGTCTTTTGTGTTGCTCTGTTCGGGCAGTCTGCTGACATTCAGTCTTGCAGACTGCTTTGCCCGGCCGGAGCCTCGTTCGGATATTAAATAGTTTCACCCATAAAAATCTGATAATCGAGAGAGACTGTTTTTGTTGAGAAGTAGGGGGCGGCTATTTTTTTTAACAGCAGTTCCGCGGCAGTGTAACCAATATCATAACGAGGAGTAATCACACTCGCCATTGACGGATACATTTCACGACTGATATCCAACCCATGAAACCCGGCTACTGCAATGCGTTCTGGCACCGGGATTTTTTTACGCAGACACCAGACTAACGCGCCAAGCGCTAAGTCATCATTAGTACAAAAAACGGCATCGAGATCGGGGTAAAGCGTTAACGCATTCTCCATCATTTCCGCACCTAGTTTCTGTGAAGAGACGACCTTCGGGTTAACACGACGCGCTTCAGCCCCTCTTTCACCCATAGCACGGCAATACCCCTGATAACGCGCTTCATCACGTTTGTCATCCCGCGAACCAAAATAGACAATCCGTGTGCGCCCCTTATCAAATAGGGTACGGGTCATATCGTACCCGGCTTTATTATTATTAAACCCTACTTGCATATCCAGGCAACTGCCTTCCGAGTCCATCACTTCTACAATAGGAATACGTGCGGCTCGCAAATATTTTTCAGCCCGCAGAGTATGATTTTTTTCTGTGAGTAAAATGCCATCAATATTGTAAGAAAGTAGATTGATAATCTGCTCTTCTTCGACCAATTTATCGTAATTAAAATTAGCAGTAAGTATTTGATAATTACCTACTTTAGTAGCGGCTTCAATGCCACTTAAAAGGTCAGCAAAAATTTGGTTTTTAAATGAGGGGATTAACACACCTAGAGTATAACTCTTGGCGTTCAGTAACATTTCGGGAGTGCGATTAGGAATGTAATTAATTTCTTCGATGATTTTTGCGATTTTTTCCCCTGTTTCCGGGGCGACTCGCTCAGGTGTTCGCAGATAACGGCTGACGGTCATTTTAGTCACACCGGCCAGCGTGGCGATATCCTGCAACGATATGCGGTGAGATCTCATAGTTATCCTTTGAATAAGAAGCCGTTAGTTTTTGGTCTGAACATATAGTTGAGTCATGATTGTACCGGATTACCTTAAGGCTGCGTAACCCGGCTATCTTGATTGATAAACCCTTATACCGCTACGCGCATTCCACCATCAACGAAGAGTAGATGTCCGTTAACAAAGTTAGAGGCTTTAGCCGAAAGAAAAACGGCAGCGCCAATCAACTCTTCAGGATCTCCCCAGCGTGCAGCTGGAGTCCGTTTACATAGCCAATTTGTGAAGGCTTCATCATCTGCTAGTGCTTGGGTCATTTCCGTTTTAAAGTAACCAGGGGCAATACCATTCACCTGAATATTGTAACGAGCTAGCTCAACACACATCCCTTTAGTGAGCATAGCGACAGCACCCTTTGATGCAGCATAAGGTGTGATAGTGTCGCGTCCGAGCTCGCTTTGCATTGAGCCAATGTTAATAATTTTTCCTTGCATACGACCCGCCATATTACGGGCAACCGCCTGAGCAACAAGGAAGACGGCGGTCTGGTTAACGGAAATGATTTCATTCCATTCCTGTTCCGGGAACTCAAGGAATGGATGACGACGCTGGATCCCGGCATTATTCACCAGAATATCAATCGGACCAATATTCTGTTCGATATGCTCAATCGCCTGATTAACTTCAGCTGACTGGGTGACATTAAAAGCAACAGCATGGGCTTTAAAACCCTGCTTTCTCAGTTCTGTTGCTGCACATTCAGCTCCTTCCTGGGTGGTGGCATTAATAATCACTTCAGCACCCGCTTGTGCTAATCCTTGTGCTATTAGAAAGCCTATTCCCCGGGCTGAGCCGGTTACGAGGGCGCGTTTGTTATCGAGAGAAAAAAGCGTTGTCATTATGGGTCCTCAGAGGTAATTAATACGCAGGCAATTTTTCTCAGAGTATAAAAGCGGGAATTTACTAACAAATATGCGATCTTAATCACTAAAAAAGATGTTACTAAACTCATGTTACGCATAACGTGAGCAAGATTGTTTTTTACAGGGTATAAAACGATCAGATGTGTTCTTATCTATCCCCTTGTTATCGCTAGTATGATTTATTTTTTCTAAAAAATAGAAAAGATAAAGCGACAGAAACTATCATTATGAATTGTTTTTGGTACTAAATGGGTTTTTCAGACATATACATAACTGAGATGTCTGGTTCCTCTTAAACTGATCGGGTATTAAAAAATAACCTGTAATCTGGCGAATCACTCCAGAGCAGTAAGTGAAGTGATACAGAATTATAGAATTCATTTCTTAGGAATGGTGTGAGTTGTTATTTTTCTGCTAAAAATTTAAGAAAATGACTTATAATAAATTCCACACAAAGAGTAAGCCTATTGAATGTGTGATTATTGATAAATATAAACGATGGTTTTTTAACTGAAAAAAGCATCATATGTTAAATTGGTTGGGTAATATCACTTTGTTATCATGTTTTGTTGGTTATTTATGCTTTATGTTAATGTTTTTTTGGTTTTTTAGTTTTTTTATGACGTTTGATTGTTTTGATGTGATTTTGAATGATAAATTTAACGCCATTGAGAAAATGATTTTTAATAACTTAAGATTCTGATTGGCTTTTTACCATTTATAATGGAATGATATGCACGTTTTAATTGATTTACTCATCACTATTTAAAGTCATTGGCACTCTAATAAATAATTTCAGCAATTGAGTAATAAGTAGAAATTCACATTACTCTTTGCTGGACGATTATCATGAGAAAAAGATAAGTGTTTATTACGAGCAGTCTTGGTTCGCAGCAGCACCCTTGGTGAGATTGAACCAGGCTGTCTTTCATCAATCACATTCAGGTAACTTAAATAATGATGAGCATTGATTAATTATTTTGTTTGTAACAACATTTTTTGAAAGTTGATACGATTCTCACAACCGAGTTTTTTCATAAGATTGCGTTTATGGCAATACATAGTTTTATTTGCAATGTTCAATTTTTTTGCTATCTGATCATGACTAAATCCGTTGCGTAATAAAGTGACTATCTCTGTTTCTCGTTTTGTCAGATTTGTGTTTGAGCGATAGATACCTTTTTCGTCTTTCATCATGAAGTAGCTAAGAATATCTTTAAGGCTGCATCTTTTATCTAATACTGGAACTTTGATGAATTTATTGGCATATAAGGATGATAAATCATTAGAAGCGAAACCAATAACCTCTTTATCTCTGCTGGCGATGTCTTGCATATCATTTTCAGATATGTCATCGAGATCTATGATAGTAAAGAAATCATTAACGAGTTCATTACTTAATAAATATTTCAGGCCGAGACTAAAAAAACTGTCATTCGAAATAACGGGGTTGTTGATATTCATAATTGTACTTTTCCATTTTGGAATTAAATTTAAGGCGATAGCATACTTATTACCCATAATGTAGAGGGATAATCTTTGATTTATTGGAACTGTTGTTTTAACTATCGTAGATGTTCTTAATAAGCTCCTGAGTAATGTTTAAGTTATCAAAATATCACTGTCTCGGTTAGCAATGGCTAAGCGACTCCATCATTACTGAACAAGGTCTGATACTGTTTAACCAGTCAACCTTCAGTTACCGTCACTTCTGACACATAGCAGCTGTGGCTCATTTATGTGTCGCAAGCTTTACAGGTATTTCTTAATGACGAACAAATTATATTGAATCAACGTTTTTTTGGCTATTTGTATTGGTTATAACGTAAAAGACAGATTTAAATTCTGATTTATAAACATTTACAATCAATTTACAGGTTTTAGTTCTAACTATTTTGGTTTTAAAATTTTTTATTTTAACTTGATATTGAGTATACTAGGCCTGTCTAGCTACTGGTTCAGCAGCTTCACGCAAGGATCACTGAGTGCATTACATTATTGATAAGACTCTTCGATTTAATTCGGATAACCATACCCTCGAGCAGACTAATGAGCCGCATGCGGTCGTTACTTTGACGATAACAATGTCTCGCCTTTTGTTGTTTTTAATTGAAAAACATGGGGAAAACGTAACTAAAGACGATATTCTCAGCCAGGTCTGGGAAGCTCATGGGCTACGCGCTTCCACAAATAGTCTTAATAAATATATCTCCGATCTGCGTCAGATGTTCAGAACTCTGGGCTTGAACGATGAGATCATTGTGACGATTCCCAGAGTGGGATTCTCTGTGCCTGCGGCCATTATCTCAGCGGCGAATAACTCGGAACCTGAGGGTGATTTAGCTGTGGCTGAGAAAACGGTGGAAGAATCGGGTGACAGTGTGTCTACCTATCAATATATTTTATTGTTTGTAGCCATTTTATTTTTATCCGGACTGCTTTTTTATGTATTTCATTCTGAAAACAATGATGAAGATAGCTTTGTAACATTTCAACAGACCTATCCTATCGGTATGATTGATAATTGCCCGGTTGTTGCGTTAAAGCCAATTGCGGAGAATTTGAAATCTCGAAACATGGATATCACCAGACATATTTTGGGAAAACTTGGCATTAGTTGTGAAGAGGAAAGTCTTTATTATGTCCGTTTTTCTGATGATGTGATTTATCATCAGCCGGGTCGAGTCTTCCTTGCCGATTGCTCTATTAGAGACAGAACGGTAGGTACCTTATCTTCTTGCTTTAACTATTATGGTACCGATTATGCAACGAATAATTAAAAATAAAAAAATAGTATTATTGATTAGTTGTATGATGATCTTGATATCAATTCTTTTACTCTCAATTCCAGAAAGGGAAGTCAGGGGAGGCGTTTATTTTCACTGTTCAACATCATTTCGACTGACACATGATAATCCTCAATTTAATGCCGGGCTGAATATATTTTTACAGTTACAAAAAAATGGCAGTGGCCTTATTGACCTGACAGGTAAAGTTGACACTGCGGCCGGGAGTTTTGATGTAGCCAGAATCTATCATTTTAACTACGAAAAGCAGGGAGACTCGGTTTATCATCTCGCGGATATAACTACCTCACTGCGTAGTTCTGAGACTGTTGATGATACTTTGATGAACAATTTGTTTTTTAGTACCACCCCTAAAGAAGGGCGTTATCTGCGCATGACTAAAATGGAAAATAGTTATGTTATTGATAATCTCCACTCGCCTATTTTTATCTGTATCGTTAATTGAATGTAAAAAATCGCAGACTGCTCTTCATTTCGGCCTGAAAGAGTCTTCTGCGATACTCAGCTCTTCGGTTTTAATCAGCATAATATTTGTCTATACCCGTTATCCGTCTATATGTATATTCTCTACTGAAAGAACCATCCTGAAAGCTTCTATAATAGCAATGGCATTATGTGCCAGATAAGATAATAATTAGCTGTACCAGTCAGTCATTACGAGTGAACGCTATTTTTAAAATCAATGCCATAAGGAGTTCTGCCTGATGTCAAACACTGCTGCCAGTCATCCCCATAGCCATGAACATGATGAACCTTGTTTGTGCCACAGCAAGGCTTTTCAGCGCATTAATACTGTCCTGACTCGGGAAGCGGTCAAGGCACCGCAAATCAGTTCTGCTGCGGTTAAAACCGCCATTCCTGGTGCGATATCAGCAAAAGGCCAGAACACTGAAGCAACGCGTGCGGTTAAAGTCTTTATTAATGTGCGCGTGTTTGATGGCGTCTCCGACAAACTCAGAGATGGCTTACAAGTTATTGTTGATGGTAATAAAATTAGCGCTCTGTTACCTGCTGAAACCACACTACCTGAAGATGCCGAAATCATTGACGGGCAGGGTGGAGTATTAATGCCTGGCCTCATTGATGCCCACTGGCATGCCATCATGGCGCGTCCATCAATGATGACGGCGATGACTGCTGACTTTAACTATATTCAGGCCCTGGCGATTGCTGAAGCACAGTCGACTTTATTGCGTGGATTCACCACAGTCAGAGATATGGGCGGCCCGGTATTTGGCTTGAAACGTGCCATAGATGAACAAGTTGCCGTCGGGCCAAGAATTTATCCTTCAGGTGCTTTTATTTCACAAACTGGCGGTCACGGTGACTTCCGTCTTCTGCACGAAATTCCACGCCCTGCGGGGGCGCTCAGTTATATCGAACAGATTGGTATGACCGCGCTGGCAGATGGTGCAGACAATGTCTTGCTGAAAGCCCGTGAACAGTTGATGAAAGGGGCCTCGCAAATTAAATATATGGCGGGTGGCGGTGTAGCATCTATGTACGACGGAATTGATGTTACCGAAGGCTCAGTCGCCGAAATCCGAGCGGCGGTGACGGCTGCGGAAAACTGGGGCACCTATGTGACTGTTCATGCTTATACACCTCACGCGGTACAAATGGCGATTGAAGGGGGAGTGAAGTGTATTGAGCATGGACAAATGCTGGATGAAGAAACGGTCAAAATTATCGCCGATAAATCTCTGTGGTGGTGTTTACAGCCATTCCTGAATGATGAAGATGCAGTTCCGATGGCGACACCTGCTTCACTGGCCAAACAGCGGGTTATGTCAGATGGTACCGATAAGGCTTATCAACTGGCGAAAAAATATAAGATTAAAACTGCCTGGGGAACAGATACTCTGTTTAATGAGCATCTTGCGACGCGACAGGGAGCGCAGCTGGCGAAACTTAAACGCTGGTACTCACCGCTGGAGATCCTGAAAATGGCGACCAGTGTGAATGCTGAACTTTGTGCTATGTCTGGTCCGCGTAACCCCTATCCCGGTCAACTGGGAGTGATTGCAGAGGGCGCATTTGCTGATATGATTATTGTCGCTGGCGATCCTTTAGAAAATATAGATTTAATTGCCCAACCAGAAGAATCTTTCAAACTGATTATGAAAGAAGGGGCTATTTTTAAATATACCCTGTGATACTCAGTCGCAGACTAAAAATCACAGATATTATTCAGGGAGTTGAAATAATGGAACATAAGATGATGGCATTTCTGAGTCGGTGTTATTCAACACTGACCAGAAATTCGTTGCGTCATCACCCGTTAATCCTGGTGACTATCAGTACATTAGTACTGACAGGATGTGTGCAGGTCGGGGCTCCTGCCTTTACACTCCTTGGATCATTTATCCCTTACTGGATGGTATGTGCGGCAATAGGTCTGGTGGTAGCCATTATCGTACGGGTGATATTTATTAAAACCGGTATTGATGACGTGCTACCCCTGCGTTTGCTGGTTTATCTTTGTCTGATGCTTACGGTGTCATTCATCTCGGCTTTGCTCTTCTTTATGGGCTAAAAAATGGACAATACTCATTCATCAGGGTCGAAATCTAAAATAGCTATCGCTATTGGAGTCATCATCGTTCTCGCCGCTATTATCTCGGGGTGGTACATCCTGAAAGAAAGTTCGCACAATCCGATGTCGGAGGATGCGGTTATCGGCAGTAACGTTGTAAGAGTAAGTAGTGAAGTTCCTGGACGTATAGAGTCCATTCATGTGATGGAAAACAGCCGGGTCAAAAAAGGCGATCTGTTATTTACTATTGACCCTTATGTTTACCGGCTTCAAGTCGAACAGGCTCGTGCCGATTTGAAAATAGCTGAAGCGGCTATGGATACGCAGCATCGCACCGTTATTGCAGAGCAGTCTAATTCGGGTATTACCAACGACCAGATAACCGCTGCTCGAACTAACTTGCAACTGGCGACCCAGACCCTGGCTCGTCTGAAACCGCTTGAAGCAAAAGGCTATGTGACTAAGCAACAGGTTGATGATGCTACCACTATCAAACGTAATGCTGAGGTGATGCTACAGCAAGCGTTAAAGCAGTCGGTAGCTGCTGAAGCGCTGGTCAGTAATACAGACAGTACTCAGGCGCTGGTCAGTGCCCGTCGTGCTGCGCTAGCGATAGCAGAAAGAATGCTGGCTCATACTGAGGTTCGTGCTCCCCATGATGGGCTAGTCGTCGGACTCAGAACCTCTTCGGGTGAGTTTGTGATACCCGATCAGGTAATCTTCACCTTGATTGATACCCAGCAATGGCATGCAGCGGCCTATTACCGGGAAACCGACCTTGGGAATATCAAGATTGGTAACTGTGCCACTGTTTATGTCCTGGCCGATCGCAGCAGAACCATGAAAGGTCGAGTACAGGGTATTGGCTGGGGAGTGATGTCAGATGAGCAACTGAATATTCCTCGTAGTTTACCTTATGTACCTAAATCATTGAATTGGGTGCGTGTGGAGCAACGTTTCCCGGTAAGGATTTTGCTGGATAATCCGCCGCCTGACTTAATGAGAGTCGGGGCAACAGCCGTTACTATTGTGCGAAATGACAATGATTGCTGATAATCTTGGCCACTCTATGTTTCGCCAGGTCAAAGCAGATCTGCGCTATTTTCCTGGCCGCTTTGCAATGGCATGGCGCATCGGTGCCTTAACGGCACTGATGAGCTTTGTCGCAATGTTTTACGGCATTCCAGAGTCTGCTATCAGCTGTTATCTGATTCTGTTCATCATGAAACCAGATGCGGTGACAAGTATGATAATGGCGGTGGCTATTATCATACTTGTCACCATTGTGGTGGGTTTAATTATTCTTGTTCTGCCGATGACCCTGGAATATGGTCCTCTGCGCATGGCAATATTAATCTCCAGCTCCTTTTTCTTTTTATGGCTTGGCTCAGCCAGCCAGTTAGGAGAAGTTGGGAGTATTATCGCACTGGTTATCGCCTTTATTATGGGACTCATTGGTTTTGCTCCCACCGGTGAAATAGCCACCCGGGCTATACTCTATGCCTGGCTGATGACAGCTTCACCCATGTTACTGCTACTTATCTTTAATTATTTGTTTGGCCGTTCACCGGCGATGCTGGTTTATGAAAGCCTGACCGAACGTTTGAAGATTGCGGCAGCGGCGCTACGTGATCCGGATGTTACCCAGATAAGACAAGTACGCTTACAGCTCCTGGATGACCAAAGTGATTTGGCACAACGTGCAGGGTTTGTGAAGGCGTTTCATCTTGGACGAGGCGCTGAAAACAAATGGCTGCCGGCGGCTGTCGTCAACAGCTATCGGGTCTTAATGGCAGTCTCTGAACTAGCCGAAACCTTACCTGAAGCGACACGTCTGAAAATGGCCGACTGGTGTAGCAATGCTGCCCAACAACTGGCGCTTAAACGTATACCTGATTTACCTGAATGGTCGTCTCAGGAAGTGGATAATGAGGTTGCTAATGCCTTGACTGCGCTGGCTACACTCGACGATAAGCCTCTGCCTGCTGGTGTAAAGACGCCTTTCTTCGCCCCCGATGCACTGACCAATCCGGTTCACCGTTATTTTGCTTTAAAAACCACGCTGGCAAGTGTGATCTGTTATCTCACTTACACTTTACTGGACTGGCAAAGCATCCATACGGCTATGATAACCTGCTATGTTGCTGTGCTCGGTACCACCGGAGAAACAGTGCATAAACTGGTGTTGCGTATTACCGGATGCCTGATTGGTGCCACTATGGGCATGTTATCGCTGATTTTTATTGTTCCGGGGATGGATGATATTGGTCAGTTGATGATTTTAGTCTTTATCGCACTGCTTCTTTCAGCCTGGATTTCAACAGGGAATGAACGTATTGCTTACGCCGGAATTCAGGTAGGACTGGCTTTTCTGCTGACTGTATTACATGGGTTTGCACCCAGCGATGATTTAGATGTTGCGACCGGACGTATCCTCGGTGTCCTGCTGGGGAATGTGGTTATTTATGTTATTTTCACCCACCTGTGGCCAGTCGGTATTGTTGATTCAGTGCGTTCCAGCATTCGTAATAACTTAAAAGATTTATCAATTCTTTCTGAATTACCGCAGCAGGCCAGAATGCAGGTGACCTTGCAGGCGGCTCGTATCGAACAGTCGATTGCAAAAACGATAGAGTCACTCCGGTTAGTTCCTTTTGAACCTAAACACTTACGTCCTTCAACCGAGGAATATCAACGGTTGACGAAAATATTGCTGGAAATAGACGTAGCTTGTCGAGTGCTATTCTTACCGATGGCAAGAGATGCAGCCGATAAAGAAAGGCTAAAAGCTTTGTGTAGCAGTCAGTCGGTCTCACCAGAACAAACCGATAAAACTGAAGTGACTGATGCTGAATTTCCGCCTGAACCTGTGGCTGCACAAGATGCCCTGAGACGTAGTTTAACCAGACTTGAGGGACTTCTAAAATGAAGGGGCCCATGGTGCATATGGATAAAAAAATAGCCACAAAGATGCTTCTGGCAATCACCATTGCTTCACTACTCAGTGCTTGTGTGACTGACTCAGTAAAACGTGCGCCAGCATCGCCTTCAACGCCATGGCAGCCTTCAGGGCAAACAAGCCAGGCAGTGACTGATTCGTTTTCAGTACCTGAAAACAGACAGATTCTGGATACACCGCTCGTGCCAAAAATTGAGCAAAACCATGCTTACTCGCTGCCAGAGCTGATTAATATTGCTCAGTTAGAAAATCCGGATACGCGAATAGCCTGGCAGCAAGCGCGTCAGGCTGCTTTAGCTGTGGGTTTGAGTGAGACACTATTTTTGCCGATGATTTCAGCCAATGTGATAGGTGGGTATCAGCACACGCGTACACCGCTACCGGCGAATATTCTCGGGCAGAAAAACCTGGAAACCAACTCTCATGCCGTGATCCCGGCGCTGGTACTCCAGTGGCTGGTGTTTGATTTTGGTCAGCGCAGAGCGTTAGTCAACGCTGCAGAGCATGTCTCATTTGCGGCCAATATTGGCTTCAACGGCATACATCAAAAAATTATTTATGATGTGACGCGGACTTACTATCAATATGGTGCTGCTCAGGCACGCTACAAAAAAACTGAAGAAATGCTGCAGAACAGTAAAAAAATTCTCGCAGCCGCCGAAGCAAAAAGGCAGCAAGGGGTTGGCACTTCACTGGAAGTCGCCCAGGTTACACAGCTGGTAGCCCAGGCTGAGCTTAACCGTGTCGTTGCCCAGGGCATGCAGCGGGATGCTAAACAGGCATTACTTGCCTCGACCGGCTTGCCCGCTAATTCCAAACTCGACGTCGATGCTCCTGAATATAAAGCGCCATCATTGAAGGTGATTCAGCCGAGTCAGAAGATGATAGAGCAAGCACTTGCTCGTCGTCCGGACGTGCTGGCCAGCTATGCTCTGGCTCAGGCCGCTAAAGAAGGGATCACCGCCGCAGAAGCCAGCTATATGCCGAAAATTGTTATGGCCGGTGGGCTGGCTCACGCGCGTACCAGTTTTGATATTCAGGGACTCCCCAGCATCGGACCGCAAACCTCAGCATCAAATATTCTGCTAGGTATCAGCCTGCCTTTATATGACGGTGGAATGCGTGCGATACGGGTACAGGAAGCGCAGTCTCGTGCAGCCAGTGCTCACGAAACCTTTGAGAAAACCCGGGAGATGGCGGCTCGCGAGATCGTAGTTTCTGGTGATGTGCTGGAATCAGCAATCGCCTCTAATACCGCTTCAGTAAACCTGGTTAAAACGGCTTTGATCACCTATGACGCGGCTTTTGATGCCTATAAGCATGGCGTGGGTACTATCACGGTCGCCAATGAAGCGGCGAATAACTTGCTGCTGGCGCAGCAGCTTGAGATAGATGCCCGCACATCGGTGCTGGTTGCCGTCGCTAACCTGGCGTTTGTGATGGGAGAGATGACTCAGAGCGTTCGTTAAAAAATACCTGGCTGAATGCTGCTTGCTGAAACACATCGTTCAGCCAGGTTATCATCTGTTACTTCTAACTTATTGATAAACTAATATTTCCCGCATTACTTTGAGACCATCTCACCCCTGAGCATCGGCGATTTTCCCTGCCCGCTATGCCGGGCATAAATATTAAAACATAAACAAATCAATAAAAATGAAACGATGTTTTATATTTAATTGAAATAATATTTTAAAACTCATATCATCCAACTATATTGATCGCGATTTGTTATTTTCTTGTTAAGGAAATAGAGCGATACACGGTTTTTTTTACCTTATAGATAAGGCCTTAAACAGAGGCCCAACAAAGGAAACTCTTATGATTCTGGATTCATTTTCTTTAGCGGGTAAGGTCGCAGTGGTTTCAGGCTGTAATACGGGGTTAGGCCAGGATATGGCTATTGGACTGGCAGAGGCGGGGTGCGATATTGTCGGTCTGAATCGATCGGAACCGACAGAAACCATCGAGCGAGTGACTGCTCTGGGCCGCCGTTTTCTGAGCCTGAAAGCCGATCTGGGCAGTATCGATGGTATTCCGGAGTTACTGGATACCGCGGTCGCAGAATTTGGACATATCGATATTCTGGTGAACAATGCCGGGCTTATCCGCCGCCAGGATGCGCTTGAATTCAGTGAGCAAGACTGGGATGACGTGATGAATGTTAATATCAAATCCGTCTTTTTTATGTCTCAGGCCGCGGCAAAACATTTTATTGCCCAAGGGACGGGCGGAAAAATTATTAATATCGCTTCTATGCTCTCTTTCCAGGGCGGTGTTCGTGTTCCTTCTTATACGGCGTCTAAGAGTGCCGTGATGGGCGTTACGCGTTTGCTGGCAAATGAGTGGGCTAAACACGGTATCAATGTGAACGCGATTGCTCCGGGCTATATTGCTACCAATAATACTCAGCAACTGCGCGACGATGAGCAGCGTAGTGGCGAAATTCTCGATCGTATCCCGGCCGGACGCTGGGGAAAACCATCAGACTTTAAAGGGCCGGTGGTCTTTCTCGCTTCTGCGGCTTCAGACTATGTTAATGGTTATACCGTGGCGGTTGACGGTGGCTGGTTGTCTCGCTAAGACCGCTGTATCCCTGGATGAAAAAAACTCTTGTGATAATCGAGTCAAGATAATTGCAGACCGGAAAATGCTTTGCTAGCCTCTTCATTTTGATAGAAACCGCGTCACAATAAAGGTGGATATGATGAAAACAATTGGACTGTTAGGCGGTATGAGCTGGGAATCAACAATTCCGTATTATCGCCTCATCAATCAAGGGATTAATAACCATTTAGGTGGACTGCACTCTGCTAAGATTTTACTGCATAGCGTTGATTTCTATGAAATAGAGGCTTGTCAGGCCGCGGGTACATGGGATAAAGCGGGTGAGATACTGGCGGATGCGGCCTCAGGGCTGGAAAAAGCTGGGGCTGATGGCATTATGCTCTGTACTAATACCATGCATAAAGTCGTGCCACAGATTGAAGCTCGTTGCTCACTACCTATTCTGCATATTGCCGATGCAACTGGTCAGGTGATTCGTAATGCCGGATTAAGGCAAATTGCGTTACTGGGGACCCGCTACACCATGGAACAGGATTTCTATCGCGGGCGACTAAAAGACTCATTTGGTATTACCTCGCTTATTCCCGATGAAACTCAGCGAATGAAAATTAATCAGGTTATTTTTGATGAACTTTGCCATGGGGTTATTCATCCGGCATCAAAACGTTATTACCAGCAAATTATCAATGAATTACAAGAGCTAGGGGCCGAGGGTGTTATTTTCGGTTGTACTGAAATAGGCATGTTGCTTGATCAGAATGACTGTTCAATACCGGTTTTTGATACCACAGCCATTCATGCTCAGGCAGCGGTTGACTTTATGCTGAGCAAGTAGTTATCCCGGCCATCGGTTTCCCCAGCAATACGACTTGTGTTATAAACCTGTGAATGAGATCACGTTTTAGCTACATTTTGCCACCGGCTATGCAGGGCTGCAGAATGGCTAAGCAAAACATGCAGACCTTAATCCAGGCGGGCAGGCATAAGACTACCGCTTTTTCGTTGACTGAAATTGGGGGCGTTTTATGCCTGTTTCTTTACTGGCGCTGGCAATCAGCGCCTTTGCCATTGGTACCACTGAGTTTGTGATTATGGGCTTATTGCCCGAAGTGGCCGAAAGCCTGACGATTTCGATTCCGACAGCCGGCTGGTTAATCAGTGGATACGCATTGGGGGTAGCGATTGGTGCTCCAATTATGGCGTTACTCACCGCACGCCTCCCGCGTAAGTTGTCATTATCGCTACTGATGATTATTTTTATTGTCGGTAATGCATTATGTGCAATTGCCCTGAATTACGAGTTCCTGATGCTGGCACGGATTATTACCGCGCTTTGTCATGGTGCCTTCTTTGGTATTGGTGCTGTGGTTGCCGCAAGCCTGGTGCCGGAGGGGCGTAAAGCTTCAGCCGTGGCGTTGATGTTTACCGGCCTGACGCTAGCTAATGTGCTAGGTGTACCTTTAGGTACGGCGTTTGGTCAGCTTTATGGCTGGCGAGCGACTTTCTGGGGCGTTTCTGTCATCGGTATTCTGGCTTTTATCTGCCTGATTATCAGCCTGCCGACACAAAAAAATGCTGAAGCCACCGACATTAAAGCGGAAGTCAAAGCGCTGGCTAATGGCAAGTTATGGCTATCTCTGAGCATGACGGTCTTTTTTGCCGCGGCGATGTTCGCCTTATTTAGCTACATCGCACCAATGCTATTAGACATTACCGGTATCACACCTGAAGGCGTGAGCTGGACACTGTTTCTGATTGGTGGCGGTCTGACTATCGGTAATATTCTCGGCGGCCGGCTGGCTGACTGGCGGGTTTCATTCAGTTTGTTACTGAGCTTTAGCCTGATAGCGCTATTTTCACTGCTGTTCCGCTGGACCAGCCATGATACCTGGCTTGCTGAAATCACGTTATTTTTATGGGCTATCGCAACTTTTGCCACTGTACCAGCCTTACAAATTAATGTGCTGGCTCACGGTAAAAATGCACCTAACCTGGTCTCTACCTTGAATATTGCTGCCTTTAACGTTGGCAATGCGCTTGGGGCTTGGGTAGGCGGCGTGGTTATTGGTGGCGGTTTTGGCCTCACGGTCGTGCCTGTCGCCGCAGCCGGCCTGGCGGTCATCGGTTTGATTATCTGCCTGATTACCTTTAAGGGTGCAACGCCTCAGAGGCAGCTAGTTACCGAGTCGTAAATTAGTTATTTAGCAGAGCATTAAGTGAGTCACTATATTGATGGCTGTGCCGCTGCAAATGCTCACTAAATGCGTTAACCAGGGCTGAGGTGGGGCGGTGTAAGGGACGAATTAAGCTTACCGTGAAAGGAACTGATTCACTGAACCGCTTTACCACCAGCCCCTGTCCCTGATAGTCCAGCGCCGTCAGTGGATTTACGATTGATATCCCCACACCCGCTTTGACCATGGCACATACAGAGGCGGCGCTGTGGGTTTCAACCACCATACGTCGTTTAATATTAAATTCCTGAAATAACGCGTCCAGTAACTGACGGTAGCTGTCCGTTGGCGACAGGCTAATATAATTTTCGCCAGTAAAATCCTGCGGTGTCAGTACCTTTTTCGTCGCTAATCTATGCCCGGCAGGAAGGACGCAGACTTCGTTGAGGGTCAGCAACGTCAGGCGTTCTGTTCCTGCCGGAGTCAGACTATTTTCCGTTAAGCCTAAATCATGACGCTGGGCCGAAAGCCATTCTTCAAGCAACGGCGACTCCTGGGGAATAATATTCAGACTCAGGTCGGGATAACGCGCCAGAAAAGGTTGCAGTAAACGAGGCAAAAAAGACTGAGAAAACACCGGTAAACAGGCAACAGAAAGTTCGCCCTGACGAAACTCACGCAGGCTTTCAGCGGCATTCAAAATACGGTCGAGACCGTACCAGGAACGCTGTACCTCTTCAAATAACCGCAATCCTTGCACCGTGGGGTGTAAACGCCCGCGGCTTCGCTCAAATAGCTGTAAATCTATGAGTTTTTCAAACCGAGCCAGCTCCCGGCTAATGGTTGGCTGGGAGGTATGCAGCAAGGCCGCTGCCTCGGTCAAATTACCCGCAGTGATGACGGCCCGAAATATTTCAATATGACGTAGCGTGATGGCTGGCATAGTTGTCTCCTTTTTCCCATATCATATTTGAATAGACTGGCGAGAAAACGATATTTTTTATCTGATATGAATTATGGCGTAATACTGAAAATAATTATTTGTCGGAGTTCACTATGCCTCGCCTGTTAACGGATACCACAACTGCACTGAATACCCAGAATTTACTGGCCCTGGCGACCGAATATGGCTGCCCGATCTGGGCTTATGATGCGGATATTATCCGTCATCAAATTGAGCAGTTACGTCAGTTTGATGTGATTCGTTTTGCGCAGAAAGCCTGCTCGAATATTCATATCCTTAAACTGATGCGTGAGCAGGGCGTCAAAGTCGACTCTGTTTCTCAGGGGGAAATCGAACGCGCTCTGGCCGCAGGCTATCAGCCGTCAGAAAATCCGGACGATATCGTTTTTACTGCTGATGTGATTGACGATGCAACGCTTGCGCTGGTTGCCGAGCATAAAATTGCCGTGAATATTGGTTCTGTCGATATGCTGCATCAGCTTGGCGCGGCATCGCCGGGTCACCGTGTCTGGTTGCGTATTAACCCAGGTTTTGGTCATGGTCATAGTCAGAAAACCAATACGGGTGGAGAGAACAGCAAGCACGGCATCTGGCATACTGACCTGCCGCAGGCTTTAGAAGTGATGCAGCGTTACCAGTTGCAGTTAGTCGGTATGCATATGCATATCGGTTCCGGGGTTGATTATGGTCATCTGGAGCAGGTCTGTGGGGCGATGGTAAGCCAGGTCATTGATTTTGGTCAGGATCTGGAGGCTATCTCTGCGGGCGGTGGTCTATCTATTCCTTACCACATTGGTGATGAAACTATTGATACCCAACACTATTTTGGCCTGTGGAATGCCGCTCGGGAAGTGATTGCCTCTCATTTGGGCCACCCGGTCAAACTGGAAATTGAACCAGGACGCTTCCTGGTCGCCGAAGCAGGTGTGCTGGTCGCTCAGGTTCGCGCAGTCAAAGAGATGGGGTCACGTCACTTTGTGCTGATTGACGCCGGATTTAATGACTTAATGCGTCCGTCAATGTATGGCAGCTATCACCATATTTCCGCTCTGCCACATGACGGTCGCTCACTGGAATCTACAGGACTTGTGGAAACCGTGGTGGCGGGCCCGCTCTGTGAATCAGGCGATGTATTTACCCAGCAAGAAGGCGGTAAAGTAGAAACGCGTCTGCTACCTGCGGTTGAAGTGGGTGATTACTTAGTGCTGCATGATACCGGGGCTTATGGTGCGTCGATGTCTTCTAACTACAATACCCGTCCATTACTGCCTGAAGTCTTGTTTGATAACGGTCAGGCACGCTTGATTCGTCGTCGTCAGACTATTGCCGAGCTCCTGGCGCTAGAGATTCTGTAATCTGACTGAATAACCGCTACACTTCAGCTATCTGACTGGTGAAGATGTCTTTGCCAGTCGCTATTTGAGGTCTCTATGCAGATTATCCCGTTATATCAGGCTCCACATCACGCTAAACAAGTCACTGACTGGATATGGCAGGAGTTTGGTAGTTCCGATAGCCGGGATTTTTTTGCCTCTGTTATTAACTCCAGCCAGCAAGAAGGCGCACTTCCTTTGACGTTTATTGCTGTGGAGGGGGAAAGATTGCTCGGCACTGTGGGGTTATGGCGCTGCGATCTGATTAGCCGTCAGGATCTCTGGCCCTGGCTGGCGGCGCTCTATATTGACGAAAGTCAGCGGGGTAAAGGCCTGGGTGGGAAACTACAAAGTCATGTTATTCACTATGCGCGTGAATGTGGTTTTGAAACGCTCTACCTCTATTCCGCCTGTAAAGACTATTACGAGCGGTTTGGCTGGCATTATATCGGCGATGGGCTGGATTATCCGGCGACTAGCGTCCATCTCTACCAACGGCCAACTAACGTTTTTGCCGATTGTTCATCAGTACCGAGTGGCGACGTACCAGGGTTGGCGTAAACATATGGGTCACTTCCGGCAGTGGCGTATTTTCGGCTAACGCCAGTGCCAGTTCAGCGGCCTGTGTTGCCATATTGACTATCGGATATCGGACGGTGGTCAGGCGCGGACGTGTATAACGAGAAATCAAGATATCATCAAAACCTATCAGCGAAATCGCATTCGGCACATCCTGACCATTATCACTTAATACACCCATGGCACCGGCAGCCATCGAATCGTTATAACAGGCTATCGCGGTGAAATTTTTGCCGTGGCTTAACAGTTCGGTCATCGCCTGTTCACCGCCACTCTCATCCGGCTCACCAAAGGTTATCAACCGCTCATCGGCAACGATATTATGCTCATGCAGAGCATCAAGGTATCCCTGCAATCGTTCTTCGGCATCAGAAATTTTATGATTAGAACAGAGATAACCTATCTGGCTATGCCCCTGCTGAATGAGATGACGTGTGGCAAGCCAGGCGCCATAACGATTATCAAGCGCGATACAACGCTGTTCAAATCCAGGCAGGATACGGTTAATCAACACCATACCAGGTATTTGTTCCATTAAGGGAATAAGCCGGGAGTCAGGCGTTTTCTTGGCATGAACCACCAGAGCCGCACAGCGATGGCGCATCAGTTGTTCAATCGCCTGAGTCTCTTTTTTTTCATTATGATAACCATTGCCAATCAGCAAGAAATTACCGCTGTGATAGGAGACCTGCTCTACCGCTTTCACCATTGCGCCAAAAAAGGGATCTGAGACATCACCGACCACCAGACCAATCGTTTTGGTATTTTGCTGGGCCAGGGCGCGGGCGTTAGCGTTGGGATGATAGTTCAAGGACTTCATCGCATTATTAACAGCCTCACGTGAAGCGGCACTGGCTTTCGGTGAGTGATTAATCACGCGGGAAACCGTGGCGACCGAGACTCCGGCGAGCTGTGCTACATCCTTAATTGTCGCCATGAATGACCTTTTTACCCGTGATATGTTTCATGAGGCTCAGTGTTGCGGAAATTGCCACTTACTTCAAGGAACTCCCCCCCATGCTGCTTGATAATTCACAGTATTAAGATGAAAAATAAAAGTTAGTTCAATAATTAGTCGTCTATTGTTCGTTTTTTAGCTTCTCGTCAAGAATATATTGCAGGGCAAACCTTTGCTTACATTTTGCAGTCTGCTGTTGCTATTTACCCATAGATGAAGTGAGCACCCCGCTGCTACAGTTTAAATCCCAGAGGTATTGATTGGTGAGAATTCTTGATACTCAGCTGAGTACAGTTCATTTGCACCAGCCTGCGCAGATGCGCAGGCTTTTTTTTGCCTGAATTCTTAATCGTTCCGGGTCTACTACTCTTCTCTCATTTCTGCCTGACCTGCGCTGCCGCTCCCAATGTGCCACCTATCCCACTAACGGGACCCGAGTGATAATATTCTTCTTATTTTTATGTACCCCTTTTTCGGGGGCGTAAAAACTGGTGTACTCTGTGGAATGAATGCTGTTACTGCTTAGAGCCTATCCCATTAGGCTATTTTATTTGCCATTTTGGCCCTGGGCCTGCTCAAAATTCTCACGGACGAAGTGTACGCTCCGGTTTTTCCGCGCTGTCCGTGCCCAAACTGACTGCAACAATGTACGCCTAATGGGATAGGCTCTTAATGATAATAAAGGGAGTCTTCATGTTCTTTACGTTTTTGCGCACTGTATTTCGTGTACTTTTTCGGGTACGCCTTTATGGCGACACGCAAAGTCTTAAACAGTCACGCGTACTGATTGTACCGAACCATGTTTCATTTATTGATGGCATTCTGCTGGCACTCTTTTTACCGGTACGTCCGGTCTTTGCGGTGTACTCCTCGATTACTGAAAAGTGGTATATGCGTTGGTTAAAATCGATTATCGATTTTGTCCCACTCGATCCGACTCGCCCTCTGGCTATCAAACATTTGGTACGCCTGGTAGAGCAAGGCCGCCCGGTGGTTATTTTCCCTGAAGGTCGTATTTCGGTGAGTGGCTCACTGATGAAAATCTATGATGGGGCTGGTTTTGTTGCCGCTAAATCAAAAGCCGTCGTTGTTCCCATCAGAATTGACGGCGCTGAACTGACCTTTTTTAGTCGCCTGAAAGGGCTGGTTAAACAGCGTCTTTTCCCAAAAATCACTTTGCATATTTTACCTCCGACCTCGCTTGAGATGCCTGTGGCAAGACGTCCTCGTGACAGGCGAAAAATTGCCGGAGAAATGCTGCATCAGATAATGATGGAAGCGCGTATGGCGGTACGGCCGCGGGAAACATTATTTGAGGCACTGCTGGCGGCAAAATATCGTTATGGTGCGGGCAAACACTGTATTGAGGATATTAATTTCAAACCCGATAGCTACCGCTCTTTGCTGAAAAAGATCCTGTCTGTCGGACGAATTCTGGATAAATACAGCGCACCCGGGGAAAGTATCGGGCTGATGCTTCCAAACGCCGCTATCAGCGCGGCGGTTATTTTTGGGGCTTCACTGCGCGGCCGTGTCCCAGCGATGATGAACTATAGCGCTGGTGTTAAAGGCCTGACGAGTGCGATTACTGCGGCACAAATTAAGACCGTGTTTACCTCACGGCAGTTTCTCGATAAGGGTAAGTTGTGGCACTTGCCTGAACAATTAACCCAGGTTCGCTGGATTTTCTTGGAAGATTTAAAATCTACCGTAACCACGGGTGATAAGCTCTGGATCCTGGCTCATCTGTTAGTGCCACGGCTGGCACAAGTCAAACAGCAGCCGGAACAAGCCGCTATTATTCTGTTTACCTCGGGCTCCGAAGGTCATCCGAAAGGCGTGGTGCATAGCCATAAAAGTATCCTGGCGAATGTCGAACAAATTCGTACCATTGCAGATTTTACCGCTGACGACCGTTTTATGTCCGCTTTACCTCTGTTCCATTCATTTGGCCTGACTGTCGGGCTATTTACTCCACTGTTTACCGGAGCACAAGTTTTCCTTTATCCGAGTCCGCTGCACTATCGTGTGGTGCCTGAGCTGATTTATGACCGAAACTGTACCGTGATGTTTGGTACCTCGACTTTCCTTGGTCACTACGCTCGCTTTGCCAGTCCGTATGATTTCTACCGTATTCGCTATGTCGTCGCCGGAGCCGAGAAATTACAGGAAAGTACTCGCCAGCTGTGGCAGGAAAAATTCGGCTTACGCGTTCTTGAGGGATACGGGGTGACGGAATGTGCGCCAGTAGTTTCTATTAATGTGCCAATGGCATGCAAAACGGGAACTGTTGGCCGCATTCTTCCGGCGATGGATGCCCGTTTGATGGCGGTGCCCGGTATTGAAGAGGGTGGACGACTGCAGCTAAAAGGGCCGAACATTATGAACGGCTATCTTAGGTTCGAAAATCCAGGAATACTGGAAGTCCCCGTTGCGGAAAATGCAGATGGAGAGTTAGAAAACGGCTGGTATGACACCGGGGATATCGTCACTTTTGATTCACAAGGCTACTGTATTATTCAGGGGCGCGCCAAGCGTTTTGCGAAAATTGCAGGTGAGATGGTGTCACTGGAAATGGTTGAACAGATGGCAATAGGTGTATCACCTGAAAAACTCCATGCTACAGTAGTGCGTCAGGATGCGGCAAAAGGGGAGGCTTTGGTGCTCTTTACCAGCGATGCTGAGTTAAAACGCGATAGTTTACTGAGTTATGCCCGGGAGCATGGTATTCCTGAGCTTGCCGTGCCGCGCGATATTCGCTTTTTGAAACAGCTCCCGGTATTAGGCAGTGGTAAACCTGATTTTATGACCCTGAAAGCACAACTTGATGAGGCAGAGAAGGCAAATGGCTGAATCGACAGTTAAGGATACTTCGCTTTGTTCTCGCGGCATGATGGCGGTAACGGGGGCACAGTTTCTCTCGGCATTTGGTGATAATGCGCTACTTTTTGTTACCCTGGCGGTGCTGAAGCAACAATTTTATCCTGACTGGAGTCAGCCGATATTACAGATGGTATTTGTCGGAGCCTATATTGTATTTGCTCCGTTTGTTGGTCAAGTTGCTGACAGTTTCTCTAAAGGACGAGTAATGATGATGGCTAACAGCCTGAAATTACTCGGCGCAGCCTGCATCTGTTTTGGTCTTGACCCCTTTATTGGCTACACTCTGGTTGGCGTAGGTGCAGCCACTTATTCCCCTGCGAAATACGGTATTCTCGGTGAGCTGACGACCGGTCCTAATCTGGTGAAAGCAAATGGACTGATGGAAGCTTCGACGATTGTCGCGATTCTTTTAGGATCTGTCGCAGGCGGTATCCTGGCGGATTTAAATCTGTTCGCGGCTTTACTGGTTTGTGTCGTGGTTTACGCCGCGGCGGTGGTCGCCAATCTGTTTATTCCTAAACTTGCCCCGGCACGTCCCGGTGAGTCCTGGCATTTTCTTGCTATGTTCCGCCATTTTGTCGGAGCCTGTCGTACGTTGTGGCAGAACCCTGAAACACGTCTTACCCTTGTCGGAACCAGTATGTTCTGGGGTGCGGGCGTGACTCTGCGCTTTTTACTGGTGCTGTGGGTACCTGTCGCGCTCGGTATTACCGATAACGCTACGCCGACCTATCTTAACGCCATGGTTGCCGTTGGCATTGTAGTGGGTGCCGGCCTTGCGGCAAAACTCGTGACGCTTAAGAGCGTTGCTCGCTGTATGCCTGCGGGTATCCTGCTTGGAATTGGCGTTCTTTTCTTTGCAATACAGCAGTCATTACTTCCCGCTTATCTGCTACTGACCTTGATTGGGGTATGTGGTGGATTCTTTGTCGTGCCACTTAATGCACTGTTGCAAGAAAAAGGGAAAGAAACCGTCGGAGCTGGCCATGCTATTGCCGTTCAGAACCTGGGGGAAAATACCGCCATGTTACTGATGCTGGGGCTCTATTCACTGGCAGTGAAAGTCGGTTTACCGGTGGTTGGCATCGGCGTTGGCTTTGGTTCTATCTTTGCAATCGCTATTACGGTGTTATGGATCTGGCAGCATAATCAGAAAAAACGCGCGCTCCACTTATGATAGCCTTACAGACTACCCGCTAAACGGGTAGTCTGTTTGCTAAAATTCAAGGTGCGGGATAGGTATACACCCGGTGTACCGCTTCAAGTTCTTTCAGCACATCCTCACTCAATTCAAGATGCAAACTGCCAATATTGCTTTTCAGTTGCTCAAGCGTGGTTGCTCCCAGCAGGGTACTGGCAACAAAGGGTTGGCGACGAACAAAAGCAAGCGCCATTTGCGCCGGATCAAGATTATGGCGTCTGGCGATATCAACATAAGCGGCGACTGCTTTTTGTGATTGTTCACCATTGTAACGGGTGAAGCGACTGAATAATGTGTGGCGTGCGCCAGCGGGCTGGGCACCATTAAGATACTTACCGCTGAGTGTTCCAAATGCCAGACAAGAATAGGCCAGTAGCTCGACACCTTCATGCTGAGTTATTTCAGATAATCCCACTTCAAAGCTTCTGTTCAGCAAACTGTATGGATTCTGGATGGTGACAATGCGTGGTAAATCGTGTTTTTCTGCCAGTTTCAGGTAGCGCATCACACCAAATGGCGTCTCGTTGGAGACACCAATATAGCGAATTTTTCCTGCTCGCTGTAATTCTGTCAGTGCTTCCAGCGTTTCCAGAATTGTCACTGGAAAGGTCGTGGTATCGGTCCAGGTATAACCAAGTTGTCCAAAACAGTTGGTCGGCCTTTGAGGCCAGTGAACCTGATAGAGATCGAGATAGTCAGTTTGTAAACGTTTCAGGCTGGCATCGAGTGCCTGACGAATATTTTTACGATCAAGTACCTGATGAGGGCGGATCCCTGAGTCAGTATTTCGTGGCGGGCCGCTGACTTTTGAAGCAATAACCAGTTTTTCTCTGTTACCGCGCGCTTTGAGCCAGTTACCGACGTAAGTTTCAGTGAGCCCCTGGGTTTCTGGCCGAGGGGGAACCGGGTACATCTCTGCGACATCAATTAAATTAATACCCTGGCTGACGGCATAGTCGAGTTGTTCATGGGCATCAGCTTCGCTGTTCTGCTCGCCAAATGTCATGGTGCCTAATCCCAAAGTACTTATTTCAAGTGAGCTCCAGGGAATACGATGATAATGCATAGTGAGCTTCCTTAACGGTTGTACAGTCGGGAAAAATCCCTAACCAAGAGCTATAACATGGCAGAGGTGAACACAAAGAAAAAGGGGGAAAGGGCAGAAAACGTTGAGATCGTTATAAAAAAGGAGTTTTATCGGAACTCTCGTTCAAGTCGTCCGGGGATGAACGTTGTGGAACTCGCCGAATCGCACGGGGTATCTGTGTTCATCGACGTCTTTGAGCGTAATTCGAAAAGGATTAACGTTTGATTATCTGCGAAATTTCCTGGCGATTGATTTGAATTTCGTTACCTTCAGCATCATGATAACTCACCAGCCCGGTCTCATCATCGACCTTAGGTTTACCTTCAGTCAGGATCATACGGCCATCTTTAGTTGCCATCACATAATCACTGCTACAGCCTGAAACGGCAAATACCAGACCAATGGCTGAGATTGCTACTGCCCATTTTGTCATTTTTAAGCCTCTTTCTGGAATTAACTGTCTATGACTTTAGTAGTAATAGAATTCAACGAGTAAGAAAAGCAGTTAATTCTGATTAAGACGATAAGGTAACCTTTTTTCTTGCAGAGCGAGGAAAAAATAGCGCTAACGTCTTAATAACAGAAATGCCTGGCGAGCAAAGCGGCGGTAAAGTTTTTCTTCAGATAAAAGCCACGAGGCAGAGTCAGAATAGAAGCACCGTCAATACCAATAGCTTCAGTCAGCGCACGACTGTTTGCTGCCTTAGGGCGTAGTTGTAACACCTCACCATGTCGAGCCGTTATGCGCTCCACATGCCCGAGTACAATCAAATCCATCAGCTCTTCGAAGTCCTGGCGGAGTTGTTCTTCTTCATCGGCGTCAGGGCTCCATAATAGCGGTGAACCCACATGACGTTCAGCAAGCGGGATCTGGCGTTCACCTTCAACAGGTATCCATAAGACGCGTTTCAGTTTGTGCTTCACATGGCTGGTTTCCCAGGTTACACCACTATTACCAGTCAGCGGGGCGACGCAGACAAAAGTCGTTTCCAGCGGGCGACCAAGGGCATCAACCGGAATAGTTTTAAGCTCAATACCTAAGGCTGCAAAATCTTGTTCAGGTTTACTACCCGCACTGGCTCCCAGCCATAATTCCAGTAATCCCCCTACCCAGCCTTTATCACGCTTAAGATTATCAGGGATAGTTATGCAAGCTTTAGCCGCCAGTTCTCCCAGGGTATAACCTGCAATAGATTGGGCCTGGTTAAGCAGGGCTGCTTCACTTTCTGGTGGTGAGGTAAAAGGTTGTATTGATAACATTTAGAGATAACACTTCTGGTCAAAAAATGAGCGCAAGTTATTCACAATAGACTGACTATAAAACACTGTTTACAGATAAATGACAACATAATGATTTATAGAATTTTTTTTATCATTTTTACAGGATATTCTGAGAAGAAAAAAACCTTTTCCCAATCTGGTCACTGGCAATGAACAGGATCTT
Organism: Klebsiella sp. BIGb0407; assembly: GCF_024807845.1. GTDB lineage: Bacteria > Pseudomonadota > Gammaproteobacteria > Enterobacterales > Enterobacteriaceae > JGM124. The sequence continues at coordinate 22,060 of NZ_JANUEQ010000002.1, read as the reverse complement.
ACCCCCAGTTATCCACAGAAAAATGGGATAACTGGCAAAATGGCAGACTACTGGTTCTATTTACAGCCTTGACGGGGGGGTAAAATACAATACTTCAGCAGTTTTTGACTAACTTGTTTGCACAAACTGTGGATAAAAACGACGTTGTACGATCTTTCATCAGTAGCCATTGACGCTATGTGATCAATGTCACTATATCGGTTTTTTTATGTCATATTGAATTTTTATCATAATGATTTTAATGTATTTATTTTTTATTTAACCCGCTGTGATTTTAAGCTTATTTAAAGTTGTCCCTATGTAATTCTAGGGTTCTGCACAGTTATATCCACAGAAAAAGTGAATAAAACCGGGTGTGACAGCTTACCCCTGTTTATAACCCTGCGTTTTTTTGTGAGTTATTCAAATGTTATTCTATTTACAGCATGTTTATAGAGTGGTTTACCGCCTGACACTTGTATGAAACAATCATCGTAATCTAAGTTTGTTTTGGGGTAGTCCGGTGATCGATGATGATGGCTACCGCCCAAACGTTGGGATCGTAATATGTAATCGGCAAGGACAGGTGATGTGGGCTCGTCGTTTTGGTCAGCACTCCTGGCAATTTCCGCAGGGTGGCATTAATCCTGGCGAGTCAGCTGAACAGGCAATGTACAGGGAGCTTTTCGAAGAGGTCGGTTTACAGCGAAAAGATGTGCGTATTCTTGCTTCGACCCGAAATTGGTTGCGTTACAAATTACCCAAACGTCTGGTGCGTTGGGACACAAAGCCGGTTTGTATCGGCCAGAAACAAAAATGGTTTCTTTTGCAGTTGGTGGGCAATGACTCCGCTATTAATATGCAAACCAGCAGTACGCCTGAGTTTGACGGGTGGCGCTGGGTCAGTTATTGGTATCCGGTAAGGCAAGTTGTTTCATTTAAACGCGATGTTTATCGGCGGGTAATGAAGGAGTTTTCCAGCTTTGTTATGCCACTGCAGGAAGTGACTCCACCACGTAATAATACGCCAGTATGGCGACGTAAAAGAGGTTAAGTCACGCCAAAGATGCTGACTCGTTTGCGAGAAATTGTCGAAAAAGTTGCCAGTGCGCCGCGCCTCAATGAGGCGCTGGATATTCTGGTAACCGAAATCTGTGAAGCGATGGATACAGAAGTGTGTTCCGTCTACTTAGCCGATAACGACAGACACTGTTTTTATTTGATGGCCACACGTGGTTTAAAAAAACCACGTGGCCGTTCAGTGACGCTGGCATTTGATGAAGGCATTGTTGGTCTGGTCGGGCGTCTTGCTGAGCCTATTAACCTGGCTGATGCACAAAAGCATCCTAGTTTTAAATATATTCCTTCCGTCAAAGAAGAGCATTTTCGGGCTTTTCTTGGGGTTCCGGTTATCCAGCGTCGGCAGTTGCTGGGTGTCCTGGTGGTACAGCAACGCGAACTACGCCAGTATGATGAAAGTGAAGAGTCATTTCTGGTTACGCTTGCGACTCAAGTCGCCGCTATTTTATCCCAATCTCAGCTGACAGCTCTGTTCAGACAGTACAGACACACGCGTATTCGTGCGCTGCCTGCCTCACCGGGTGTGGCAATTGCTGAAGGCTGGGTTGATGCCACGCTGCCTCTGATGGAACAGGTATCAGAAGCCTCGACGCTGGATATTGTCTCTGAGCGTGAACGTCTGATGACGGCGTTAGAAGAGTCAGCGGCCGAATTCCGGCGTTACAGTAAGCGCTTCTCGGCTGGAGCGCAGAAAGAAACGGCTGCTATCTTTGACTTATATTCTCATTTACTCAGTGACACCCGGTTACGGCGAGAACTGTTCGCAGAAGTCGACAACGGTTCTGTCGCCGAATGGGCGGTGAAAAAGGTCATTGAAAAGTTTGCTGCTCAGTTTGCCAGTCTGACTGACAGTTACTTAAAAGAACGTTCCGGTGATTTAAGAGCTTTGGGACAAAGGGTCCTGTTTCATCTCGATGATAGCATTCAAAGCCCCAGCACCTGGCCTGAGCGTTTTATTCTGGTTGCTGATGAACTCTCCGCGGCAACGCTTGCTGAACTACCGCAAAACCGCCTTGCTGGAATAGTGGTACGCGATGGTGCAGTGAATTCCCATGCTGCGATCATGGTACGGGCATTAGGTATTCCTACTGTCACCGGGGCGGATATTCAGCCTTCGTTCTTACATCGCCGTACGCTGATTGTTGATGGTTATCGCGGTGAGTTACTGGTTGAGCCAGAACGTGTACTGCTAAAAGAGTATCAGCGTCTGGTGAGTGAGGAAAATGAACTCAGTCGCCTGGTCGAAGATAAAGTTGATGAGCCGGGGCAGTTGAAAAGTGGCGAACGGGTTCAGGTGATGCTCAATGCGGGGTTAAGCCCTGAACATGAAGCTAAACTGGGGAAACGTATCGACGGTATTGGGCTGTATCGTACTGAAATTCCCTTTATGTTACAGAGCGGTTTCCCGTCAGAGGAAGAGCAAATTGCTCAGTATCAGGGAATGTTGCAGCTGTTTAATGATAAACCTGTGACCTTACGCACCCTCGATGTCGGGGCTGATAAAGCACTGCCTTACATGCCTATCATCGAGGAGAACCCCTCTCTTGGCTGGCGTGGAATTCGTATCACTCTCGATCAGCCTGAGATCTTTTTAATTCAAGTACGTGCCATGCTGCGTGCTAATGCAGCGACCAGTAATCTCAGTATTCTACTACCGATGATAACCAGCATCGAAGAGTTAGATGAAGCATGCAAGCTGATTCAGCGGGCAGAGCATGAAGTTGAAGCTTCTCTGGGCTATGAATTGCCTGAATTCCGTTTAGGGGTGATGGTCGAAGTTCCTTCTATGCTGTTTATGTTTAAGCATCTGGCTACCCGGGTTGATTTTATCTCAGTTGGCACTAATGACTTGACCCAATATTTACTGGCGGTAGATAGAAATAACACCCGAGTGGCAAGTCTCTACGATAGCCTGCATCCGGCGGTGTTACAGGCATTAGATATGATAGCGAAGGAAACCCGGCGCTACGGTATCGGCCTCGCGTTATGTGGCGAAATGGCGGGCGATCCGCGCTGTGTTGCTCTGCTAGTGGGCTTGGGGTATCGGCATTTATCCATGAATGGCCGCTCGGTTGCGCGTGTTAAATATTTGCTGCGCCACATTGAAAGAGAAGACGCTGAAGCGTTGGCCCAGGCTAGCATTGGCGCTCAGACAGCTGCCGAAGTTCGTCAGCAGGTAACTGAATTCATGGAAAAAAGAGGGATGGGCGGTCTGATTCGTGGTGGTCGTTAACTGTTGGCATCCGGCTGATATGAAAAATAGCATTACACATCTTTTACAACTTCGTTAATCAATCACTTCCCGCCTTTATGCTATGATGCGCTGCTTTCGGAGCGCATTCCTGGTAATGCGTATTTGTAATTCCACCATCCACTTATGGTGGTGTAACAATGGCTTGTGGTGACAGATGAACAGTGGCTATCTGCGTTTCCCTGAATTTGACCCGGTGCTTTTTTCTATCGGGCCTATTTCTTTGCACTGGTACGGCATGATGTACCTTATCGGCTTTATATTTGCGATGTGGCTTGCCGGCCGCCGTGCTAACCGTCCGGGTAGCGGATGGACAAAAAATGAAGTTGAAAACCTGCTTTATGCTGGCTTTGTTGGCGTATTCGTTGGTGGACGACTGGGGTATGTATTTTTCTACAATTTCCCTGTGTTCCTTGCCGACCCGCTCTATTTATTCAAAGTCTGGGATGGCGGAATGTCCTTCCATGGCGGGCTTATCGGCGTCATCTGCGTCTTGATTATCTACGCGCGTCGAACCAAACGCTCATTTTTCCAGGTGTCTGACTTTATTGCTCCGCTGATCCCTTTCGGACTGGGTGCTGGGCGTCTGGGCAATTTTATTAATGGTGAACTCTGGGGGCGTGTTGACCCAAGTTTTAAATGGGCAATGCTATTCCCTGAATCACGGCGGGAAGATATCGGCCTGCTGGCCAGTCATCCGGAATGGCAATCCTTATTTAATCAATACGGTAGCCTGCCACGTCATCCTTCACAGCTGTATCAGCTATTACTGGAAGGCGTTGTTCTGTTCATCATTCTGAATGTGTTTGTACGTAAGTCTCGCCCTGTGGGCGCGGTATCCGGCTTGTTCTTAATCGGTTACGGCATCTTCCGTATTATTTCTGAATTCTTCCGTCAGCCTGATGCTCAGTTTACCGGTGAGTGGGTACAATACATCAGCATGGGTCAAATCCTCTCGATTCCAATGGTTATCGCGGGTGTTATCATGATGGTTTGGGCCTACCGCCGTCGCCCACAACCGCAATTATCCTGAGGTGATATGAAACAGTATCTTGATTTGATGAAGATGGTGCTTGAAGAGGGCACACCCAAAGATGATCGTACCGGAACCGGGACTTTATCTATTTTTGGCCATCAGATGCGCTTTAATCTGCAGGAAGGTTTTCCTTTAGTCACTACTAAAAAATGTCATTTGCGCTCGATTATTCACGAGCTGCTGTGGTTTTTACAAGGGGACACCAATGTCGCTTATCTGCATGAAAATAATGTGAAGATATGGGATGAATGGGCGGATGAAAACGGTGATTTAGGTCCGGTATACGGTAAGCAGTGGCGTTCATGGACAGCACCAGATGGTAGCCATATTGACCAGATAACAAAGGTCATTCAGCAACTGAAAAGCGATCCGGATTCCAGACGTATTATTGTATCCGCATGGAATGTCGGTGAGCTGGATCAGATGGCGCTGGCACCTTGCCATGCTTTTTTCCAGTTCTATGTTGCTAATGGCAAGCTGTCTTGTCAGCTTTATCAGCGTTCGTGCGATATCTTCCTCGGTCTGCCGTTTAACATCGCCAGCTATGCGTTGCTGGTGCATATGATGGCACAGCAGTGCGACCTGGAAGTGGGTGACTTTGTCTGGACTGGAGGAGATACGCACTTATACCTCAACCATCTCGAACAGGCTCGTCTGCAGCTTACTCGTGAGCCGCGTCCTCTGCCGCAACTGGTTATCAAACGTAAACCCGAATCGTTGTTTGATTATCGTTTTGAAGACTTTGAAATCACGGGCTATGACCCGCATCCTGCGATTAAAGCACCGGTAGCGATTTAACTCTAAGCATACTCCTATCTCTAAAACCCATGCGCATACCTCTGCTCATGGGTTTTTTTTCGAGAATAATTACAGCTGCTATGAAATTTTCTGCAACGATATCGAGTGATTTCGAGGACGCTCGGCGTCTGTTATTTCGCTGATAGCCAGCTAGCTGATAACGGGCATACTGATGCCATGAACAAGACAATACAGGGCTTTAGCCTGATAGAAATGATGATTGTTATGCTAGTGATTGCCATCCTGAGTTCTGGTGCTATTTATGGCTTTCAGCAATGGCAGCACCATCAGCGGCTCTGGCAAACCGCCCATCAGCTTAGTCAGTTTCTGCACCATTTACGGAGTGATGCTAACGGATTTAATCGTGACCATATACTGACCCTATGGCAGCAACAGGGTAGCTGGTGCCTCACAACAGAGCGGTATGTCGGTAAGCCTTGTGTAACCCCAAGTCAGTGGCAATTTATTCCGCGCTTTCAAGAGGTATCATTAAGTGAAATGACCCCAGAACTGGGTTTTTATGGCGTAATGAATACCGCAAAGCCCGGGCATATTATTTTAAACAATGCCGCAGGGCAGCGAAAAATCATTATTTCTGTCTGGGGACGCATCCGCACTCTCGCCATGGCGGAGAAAACATAATGCGATTAAGCCAGCAGGGTTTTACGCTGATTGAAGTTCTGGTGGCATTGGCTCTCAGCGGCGTACTGCTGTTGGGTTCGATGCGCCTTTTTCCCACGCTGCAAAGAAGTATTCTGCGTGACTATCAGTCTGCCTGCGTGCGTGAATCAGTCTGGCAGCTGGCATACCGTATCGGTAAGCATCTTCAGCGTGCAGGATACTGTCGCGGCGTCTGTAAAACTCCAGCCTTGCAAATCGAACAAGGCGGAAGTCGGGTAATGATTCAGTGGCAAGCGCCTGACCGGCAGAGTTCTACTGACGGTGAGTACGTGCAGACAGGCTATCGGTTACATCAAGGAACGCTGCAAATTCTGAAAGGGACGAAAGAAGATACCGGCGAGTTATGGGAAAAAATCTCGGATCCTGAATTGATGATGCTGACTCATTTTTCTGTCACACAGCTGTTACGTAAAGCCAGCCCACCGCTGCTGGAAATTAATCTGACTGCAAGACAAAAACAGACTTCATCACTCATCAAAGTACGGCATATCGTCAGAGGAGAAAATTTATGAGCCTATCCCGTGAAGCCGGGCATAGTACCCTACTGATGGTAATGATGTTGTTACTATTAGGATTAATGATGATGGCAGGGCTGTCATCCTATCTTGCCGCCCAGCGGCAGTGGGGAATGAAAGAGGTCAGAACAATAGTCCGTTATGCCGGAGCACAATCAGCGCTGGCATGGGGGGCAGAACAGCAGTGGTCGCCGCAACAACGCTGGCAATGTCAGACTGAGGCATTATCCGGGCTACATGCTTGTTTATATCAACTGAAGAGTAATGAAGTATTACTGGCAGGAACCTTAGTTGATGGCAATTTGTCTGAAAATTTGGTTTTTTGGCGCTGGGGTGAGGTGAAAAAAGGTAAATTTATAGCCAGTAATCATGGATGGCTGGATTATTGTCCTTTAAGCGATAAAACACGCTGTAATCTGGCATCATAATCGTGCGGCAACGAGGTTTTAGTTTACCTGAAACATTATGTGCACTGGTGCTATTTGCTGCGGTCATTATTTTGCTATTGAATTATCATCGCGGGTTACAACAAGAGGCTGAAGCACAATGGCAGACCCGGCAGCTCTGGCGTTATGCGCTTGAGCAGACGGAACCCGAATCGCCTTCTTTACCGGACGGGTGGTCAGTACAAAAGCAGCAGATATCCTGCGGGGATTGTCTCTGTATCAGTGTCACGATAACCAGCCCCCAGGGACGTCTCGGGCAGTTATCAAAACGGATTCGTCCGTTCCCTAAATCTAATCAGGAGTAGCGATTTCATGTTACGTGTCTACCATTCTAACCGCCTTGATGTGCTTGAAGAAATTATGGAGTTCATTGTTGAACGCCAGCCTCTGGCAGATGTGCTGGAGCCAGAAGTCGTACTGGTGCAAAGCACGGGAATGGCGCAATGGTTACAAATGACGCTGGCACAAAAATTTGGTATCGCTGCCAATATCCAGTTCCCACTACCGGCGAGCTTTATCTGGGAAATGTTCAGCTGTGTCTTGCCGGGTATTCCTGAGCAGAGTGCTTTCAACAAACAGAGTATGAGCTGGAAGCTGATGGCTCTTATCCCGGACATGCTCAGTGAAGCCCCCTTTGCTCAGCTCAAACACTATCTCCAGGAAGATGATAATAACCGTAAGCTTTTCCAGCTCGCCTCACGCATTGCGGATCTCTACGACCAATATTTGGTGTATCGTCCCGGCTGGTTAAGTCGCTGGGAAAAGGGAGAGTGGATAGATAATGCAGGGGAAGCACAGCAGTGGCAGGCACCGCTGTGGGCGGCCTTAGTTCGTTATACGGCCGATTTGGGTCACCCCCAATGGCATCGAGCTAACCTTTACCAGCGTTTTATCAAGGTACTTGAAGAGAGTGACACCTGTCCTCCCGGGTTGCCTTCACGTATTTTTCTTTGTGGTATATCTGCACTCCCGCCAGTTTATCTTCAGGCGCTACAGGCATTAGGAAGGCATATTGATATTCATGTCTTATTTACTAATCCTTGTCGTTACTACTGGGGTGATATTAAAGACTCTGCGTTTCTGGCACGCCTGACCCAGCGTCGTCGTCGCCGTCATTTAGCTGACAATGAGCATGGGTTATTTAAAAATAATGACAGCGCAGCAGCGCTCTTTAATACACTGGGGGAACAGGACACGGCTAACCCACTGCTAGCCTCATGGGGAAAGCTGGGGCGGGATTATGTTTATCTGCTCTCAGAGCTGGAACAATTTGAAGAGATTGATGTTTTTGTCGATATTGAGCCAGACAACCTGTTGCACAAGCTGCAATACGATCTGCTGGAGTTAAAAAATAGTGCCGTGCTGGGGCTGACTGAGGAAGAGTTTAACCGCAGCGATAATAAGCAACAACTGGACCCGGATGATAGCTCTGTGACCTTCCATGAGTGCCATAGCCCACAGCGCGAAGTTGAAATCCTGCATGATAAGCTACTGGCGATGTTGCAGGACGATCCGAACTTAAAACCGCGCGATATTATTGTCATGGTTGCAGATATCGACAGTTACAGCCCCTTTATTCAGGCTGTTTTTGGTAATGCTCGTGACGACCGCTGGTTACCTTTTACCCTTTCGGACCGTCGTGCCAGCCACGCTCACCCTGCACTACAAGCCTTTATCAGTTTACTTTCGTTACCAGAAAGTCGCTTCTTAGCCGAAGATGTGCTGGCGCTGCTGGAAGTTTCATCCCTGGCCAGTCGTTTCTCCATCGATGAGGAAGGTTTACGTTATTTGCGTCAATGGGTCAGCGAGTCTGGTATCCGCTGGGGGCTGGATGACGACAACGTACGTCAGCAAGAATTACCTGCTACGGGGCAACATACCTGGCGTTTTGGTCTGACACGCATGTTGCTGGGTTATGCCATGGAAAGTGAGGCTGGAGTCTGGGACTCAGTTCTTCCTTTTGACGAGTCGAGCGGTTTAATTGCAAAGCTTGTAGGGCAACTGGCTGAGTTATTAATGCGTCTTAATCAGTGGCGACAAGTTCTCGCTGAACCGAGATCGCTGGAAGAGTGGCTGCCGTTATGCAAAGAGATGCTGGCCTGCTTTTTCCAGGCCGATGACGAATCTGAAGAGGCTTTAGCCCTAATCGAATCTCAGTGGCAGGAGATGATTGAGCAGGGCGTTCAGGCCGCGTATAACCAGCCCGTATCTCTGGTCCTGCTGCGCAGTGCATTATCTCAACGCCTTGATAATCAAAGAATGAGTCAGCGTTTTCTGGCAGGTCAGGTTAACTTCTGTACCCTGATGCCGATGCGTGCTATTCCGTTTAAAGTGGTTTGTCTGCTTGGCATGAACGATGGCGTTTATCCTCGAACTCTTGCCCCATTAGGCTTTGACTTAATCAGCCAGAATCCACAGCGTGGCGACAGAAGCCGGCGTGACGATGACCGCTATCTGTTTCTTGAAGCCTTGAGTTCCGCAGAGCGGCGTTTATATATCAGTTATATTGGTCGTTCGATTCAGGATAACAGTCGCCGCTATCCTTCGGTATTAGTGGAAGAGTTACTGGACTACATCGTTAATAGTCACTATTTACCGGGTGATGAGCAGCTGGATATTGATGCCAGTAGTGAGCGAGTTAAGCGACATTTGATTGTGCAGCATTCCCGTACACCCTTTGCCAGTGACAATTACCTGCCTGAAGATGCTGCCCAAAGCTTTGCTGAGGAATGGCTCTCAGCAGCAAATCAACAAGGAGAAGCGCATGCTCCTTTTATTGTTGAGCCGTTACCCGTTATCCCGTTTGATGAAATATCTCTGGAACAGTTACAGCGTTTCTGGCGTCATCCTGTACGCGCATTTTTCCAGACCAGGCTAGGCGTCAATTTCCGCCTTGATGAGACGGAATTACCCGATAGTGAGCCTTTTACGCTTGATTCGCTTGAAAGTTTCTTACTGAATCAAAAAGTTCTGAATACCTTAATAGAACAGGACGACCCCCAGCAACTCTTCACCCGTTATCGGGCCGCAGGCGAGCTACCCTATGGGGCATTTGGCGAAATTATCTGGGAAAAGCAGCAGGCAGAAATGCAAATTCTTGCAGAAAAAATCATTGCTGCACGCCAGCCGACAGAAAACTGGGAAGTGGACTTATCTATTGCTGGCGTTCGTTTTACTGGCTGGCTTTCTGATGTTCAGCCGCAAGGTTTATTACGCTGGCGACCTTCGATTTTAACGGTCGGTCACGGCTTACAATTATGGCTTGAGCATCTTGTCTGGTCTGCGTCCGGGGGAAGGGGCGAAAGCTGTATGTATGGGCGTAAAGATTCGGAGTGGCGCTTTCCGCTAATGGAGAAAGATCAGGCGTATCATTACCTGGAACAGCTCATTGAAGGTTATAAAAAAGGGGTTAATCAGCCACTGATTCTATTGCCGCAAAGTGGTGGGGTATGGCTAAAGGCTTGTTTTGACCCACAACAAGATGCCATTCTATGGGATGAGCAGACTCAGCTAAAAGCCAGAAGTAAGCTCGTTTCTTCGTGGGAAGGAAATACCCTGGTTGAGGGTGAAGGTGCCGATATCTGGTTACAACGCTTGCATCGCTCATTGGATGAGAGTTACTACAAAGCGATTATCAGTGAGGCTGAAAACTATCTGTTACCGGTTTTCCGTTTCAACCAAAGTTAAACAGAAGCGAGTCATGATAATTTAGTGCTAGTAGCTCATCTATGATGCATTTTGATACTTCGTGTCTATGTCAGGTAGTCAAAATTTCAGTCGGCTGACTCGACAAAATTTGAGAATAAATAGGTACGTAAGACGAGGTTTTTTTATGCCGAAAAGCATCAAGAGATTTACTGTTATTTGTTTGTCTATTTTTGCCCTTTGGGCGCCAGGTTCTTATGCCGGGAGCGGATGGCAGGTACTTCCTGAGACCATTCGAAAAAGTGAAAAAGATCCTCGTGAGTACCAGGCTATTCGTTTAGATAATGGTATGACAGTACTGCTGGTATCGGACCCGCAGGCCGTTAAATCACTTTCAGCCCTTGTGGTTCCGATAGGATCGCTCGCCGATCCTGATGAGCATCCCGGTCTTGCGCATTATCTTGAACATATGACGTTAATGGGTTCTAAAAAATACCCGGATCCGGATAGCCTGGCGGAATATCTCAAGAAACATGGCGGTAGCCATAATGCCAGCACTGCACCTTATCGTACCGCGTATTATCTGGAAGTTGAAAATGATGCTTTGGCGGGAGCGGTTCAACGCCTTGCTGATGCCATTGCAGAACCGACGCTGGATCAAAAATATGCGGAGCGTGAACGCAATGCGGTTAATTCAGAATTAACCATGGCCCGTTCTCGTGACGGAATGCGTATGGCTCAGGTGAGTGCTGAAACCCTGAACCCCGCACATCCTGGCTCACGTTTTTCTGGTGGGAATCTTGAAACGCTCAGCGATAAACCGAACAGCTTGCTACGGGATGCGTTATTAGCTTTCCGGGATAAATACTACTCTGCAAACCTGATGCGCGCTGTTATCTATAGCAATAAACCCTTACCAGAACTGGCAACAATTGCCGCAAACACTTACGGGTTGGTGGAGAATAAAAATATTGAGCAGCCTGTGATTAATGTACCTGTAGTCACTGATGCTCAAAAAGGGATTTTTATTCACTATGTACCCGCGGTGCCACGTAAAGCAATACGGGTCGAATTTCGTATAGACAATAATAGCGATAAATTTCGCAGCAAAACCGATGAGTTAATTGGTTATCTGATAGGAAATCGTAGCCATAATACGCTTTCTGACTGGCTACAACAGCAGGGGCTTGCAGACAGTATTAGCGCGAGCGCTGATCCTATGGCGACTGGAAATAGCGGTGTATTTTCTATCACTGTTTCTCTTACCGACAAAGGGCAGGCGAATCGTGACGAAGTCGTGGCGGCGATTTTCTCATACATTAATACGTTAAAAACAGAGGGCATTGATAAACGTTATTTTAACGAGCTTGCTCATGTTCTGGATTTGGATTTCCGCTATCCCTCTATCACCCGCGATATGGGCTATGTTGAGTGGCTGGGCGATACTATGTTACGCGTTCCGGTATCTCACACACTTGATGCCGTGAACATTGCAGATAAATTCGATCCTGAGTCAATCCGTTCCCGTCTGGAGGAAATGACGCCGCAGAACGCACGTATCTGGTATATCAGCCCGGAAGAGCCACATGATAAAACCGCTTACTTTGTTGATGCTCCCTATAAAGTCGATAAAATCTCGAACCAGACCATAGATACATGGCAAGAAAAAGCACAAGCTCTGAAGCTCGAGTTACCGGCACTGAATCCCTATATTCCGGATAATTTCACCGTCTATACTCCAGAGAAGCAGTACTCACGCCCTGAAATGTTGTTGAACGAAGATAATGTCAGGGTGATGTATATGCCAAGCCAGCACTTTGCCAGTGAACCTAAAGTGGATGTCACCATGATATTGCGTAATCCCAATGCCATGGACACTATGAAACATCAGGTTCTGTTTGCTCTGAATGACTATCTGGCAGGTTTAGCTCTGGATGAACTGAGTCAGCGTGCTTCTGTGGGAGGAATTGGTTTTTCTTCCCATGCCAATAGCGGGTTAATGATTACCGCTAATGGTTATACGCAACAGCTGCCTAAGCTGTTTGAGGAGCTGGTTAGCGGGTATTTTTCTTATACTCCTACAGAAGAACAGTTTATCCAGGCCAAGTCCTGGTATGAGCAAATACTGAGCGCTGCGGATAAAGGCAAAGCTTATGAGCAAGCCTTGCTTCCTGCCCAGGTTATCTCTCAGTTACCCTACTTTCAGCGTAAAGATCGCAAGGAATTATTACCGACATTAACGTTGAAAGACCTGCTTGAATATCGTGAAAATTTAAAAAGTCACTCACGTGCGGAGTTCCTGATAGTCGGCAATATGACGCCAGAACAGGCAAAATCGCTGGCACATAATGTCAGGGATGCACTGCAACTAAAGGGTGATGAATGGACGCGTAACAGAACTCTCCTGATCGATAAAAAGAATCAGGTTATTTTTCAGCAGCCTGGCACCAGTAGCGATTCTGCCCTGTCCGCAGTCTATGTTCCTGCGGGCTATGATGAAGCGACCAGTGAAGCCTACAGCTTAATGATTGGTCAGATTATCCAGCCATGGTTCTATAACCAGCTCAGAACTCAGGAGCAGCTGGGTTATGTGGCCTCTGCTTTTCCTGTTGCCATAGGACAGCAGTGGGGAGTGGGGTTTGTACTTCAAAGTAGCGATAAACAGCCTGCCTATCTCTACCAGCGCTTTACCGCGTTTTATCCGGTGATTGAACAACGATTACGTGATATCAGTCCGGAGGACTTCGCACAAATTAAGCAAGGCGTGACAGGTCTGATTCAACAGGCACCGCAGACCCTGGCGGAAGAGGCCTCGCAGCTCAGTAAAGATTTTGACAGACGCAACAGTGCTTATGACTCCCGTGAAAAAATTGTCGAACAAATTAACACCTTAACGCCACAAAAACTGGCTGATTTTTTCCATACTGCCGTGATAGCCCCGCAAGGTATGGCGATGTTATCGCAAGTTTCTGGTAGTGAAGGTGGCGTAGTCGATTATGCGAAGCCTGAAGGCTGGAAAGTGTGGGATACAGTTACCGGGTTACAACAAACTTTACCTGAGGCAAGAGAAAAATAATGTCCGATACCACCGTTCAGTCACTTGATCCCTTAGTCTTGCCACTGCACGGTGAACGGTTAATTGAAGCCTCTGCGGGGACGGGGAAGACATTTACCATTGCGGCACTCTATCTGCGGCTCGTTCTCGGTTTAGGAGGCGCTCAGGCTTTTCCGCGTCCGCTCTCGGTGGAAGAGCTGCTGGTGGTAACTTTTACTGAGGCTGCAACCGAAGAGCTACGCGGCCGTATTCGCGCAAATATTCATGAACTGCGTATTGCCTGCATTCGTAACCATACTCGCAACCCGTTACTGGCTAACCTGCTGACACAGATTCAAGATAAACCCTTGGCTGCGAGAACGCTGTTACTAGCAGAGCAGCAGATGGATGAGGCGGCAATTTTTACTATTCACGGTTTTTGTCAGCGTATGCTGAGCCTGAATGCTTTCGAGTCAGGCATGCTGTTTGAGCAGCAACTGCTGGAGGATGAAGCCTCGTTACGTCGTCAGGCTTGTGCTGATTTCTGGCGTCGTCATTGCTATCCGTTACCAAAAGCTGTGGCTCTTGCCGTCAGTGAGGAATGGTCCGGGCCTGACGCTTTATTACGGGATATCAGCCACTGGCTGCAGGGTGAGAAACCGAATCTGAGACAGAGACTGGCAGATGATGAAACCCTGATAAGCCTGCATAATAAAATTATTACCAGCATTGATACGCTTAAGCAGCAGTGGCTTGCCGCCGAAGGTGAGCTACAGGCGGTAATTGAAACCTCGGGCGTGGATAAGCGTAGTTACAGCAGTAAACATTTGCCTAACTGGCTGGTAATCAATGGTGAGTGGGCGCGGAGTGAAACCCTGAGTTATCAGCTCCCGGATTCGCTGGCTAAATTTTCCCAGACGACTTTGGCTGAAAAAACTAAAAAAGGTGAAGTCCCCAGCCATCCTCTGTTCGTGGCTGTCGAAACCTTACTGGCTCAACCTTTGACGCTACGTAATCTGGTGATTACGCGCGCGCTAGTCGAGATCCGTGACCAGGTACAAGCTGAGAAGGCACGGCGGGGAGAATTAGGCTTTGACGATATGCTAAGCCGCCTTGATAACGCTTTGCATCAGCCCGGGGGGGAAAATCTGGCTGTCTCTATTCGGCAGCGTTTCCCTGTAGCGATGATTGATGAGTTTCAGGATACCGATCCCCAGCAGTATCGTATTTTTCGTTCTCTGTATCTGCAACAGCCGCAGACCGCCATGTTACTGATTGGCGACCCAAAACAGGCTATCTATGCCTTCCGCGGTGCGGATATTTTTACCTATATCAAAGCCCGGAATGAAATCAGCGCGCATTACACGCTGGAAACTAACTGGCGCTCGTCGCCGGCGATGATATCGGCAGTCAATCGGCTATTTCAGCAGGTAGAATCCCCTTTTCTGTTTAACCAGATCCCTTTTTTACCTGTTTTGTCGGCAAAGAAGAATGAGAAGGCGCGGTTTACTCTGAAAGGCGAAACCCAGCATGCACTTAAACTCTGGCTCCAGCCAGGTGAAGGCGTCGGGGTGAATGACTATCAGCAAGCGATGGCCATGCAGTGTGCCAGACAAATTCGTGACTGGCTGACTGCAGGTCAGCAGGGTGAGGCGCTGTTGTGGCAGGGTGATACCGCCGTTGCCGTTGCTGCCTCCGATATCACGGTACTGGTACGTAGCCGCCATGAGGCAACGATTGTCCGCGATGCCTTAAGTAGCCTGAATATCCCCTCGGTCTATCTTTCCAGCCGTGACTCGGTATTTGCCACCCCGGAAGCGCGTGAGTTGTTATGGATTTTACAGGCGGTACTGGCCCCGGAAGTGGAGTCCACGTTGCGCAGTGCCATGGCAACCGGAATGCTCGGGCTCGATGCCCGCGCGTTGGATGAACTGAATCAGAATGAGGCAGACTGGGACAGGCTGGTTGAAGAGTTTTTATCTTACCGTCAGCTCTGGAATCAGCGGGGCGTAATGCCGATGTTACGGGCCTTAATTAAGAAGCGAAAGATTGCCGAAGATTTACTGGCGACTCCAGCCGGAGAACGGCGTTTAACCGATATCCTGCATATCAGTGAATTGCTGCAGGAAGCATGGTTAGATCTCGAAAGTGAGCATGCCCTGGTACGCTGGCTGGGGCAGTATATCGCCGAGCCTGACAGCAATGCATCCAGCCAGCAGCTGCGCCTCGAAAGTGATAAACATCTGGTACAGGTGGTAACGATACATAAGTCAAAAGGCCTTGAGTATTCACTGGTCTGGCTACCTTTTGTCACGAATTACCGCCAGCAGCAAAGTGGTATTTACCACGATCGTAGCACGTATGATTCGCAGCTGGACTTAAGCGATGATGAAGAAAGCCAGCGCCTGGTGGAAGAAGAGCGGCTGGCAGAAGATTTACGTTTACTCTATGTTGCACTGACCCGTTCAGTCTGGCACTGCAGCATTGGGGTTGCTCCTCTGTTTCGTGGCTCTCGTTCTAAAAAAGGGCTGACTGATGTTCATCTCAGCGCTCTGGGATATTTACTGCAACAGGGTACGGCGATGGACTCTTCAGGGCTTGCGGGTCAGTTACAGCTGCTGGAAGATGACGCTATTAGCGTTGAACTCTTATCCTCTCAGGACAATACCCCCTGGCAACCGATTGTCACTGTGCAGCCTGAACTGGCTGTACGTTATTTGACCCGGCCCGTCGCTGATAACTGGCGCGTCACCAGTTATTCCGGACTCCAGCAGCGTGGCGGACATGCCCTGCTGGAATTAATGCCTCGTCTTGATGTTGATGCAGCAGGAGATGCTGTTACTGAGGATTCCCTGTCGCTGACTGTACATACTTTTCCGCGCGGAGCCTCACCCGGTACTTTTTTACATAGCCTGTTTGAAAATATTGATTTTAACCAGCCGGTTGACGGTGAATGGGTTGCCGAACAGCTACGTAATCAGGGAATAAGTGATGAATGGCAGCCGATGATGACGCAGTGGCTGACGTCGATACTTGAGGCTCCATTAAATGACACCGGGGTGAGTCTGCGGCAGTTAACCGCCCGGCAGCGACACGCTGAACTTGAGTTTTATCTGCCTATTGCCAGCGAGCTAAAGGCAGAGAAACTCGATCGCCTGATAAAGTATTATGATCCTTTGTCTGCGGATTGCCCGGCACTGGATTTTCGCGAGGTGAAGGGCATGCTGAAAGGCTTTATTGACCTTGTTTTCTGCTGGCAGGGTAAATATTACCTGCTGGACTATAAATCTAACTGGTTAGGTGAAGAGGGAAGCGCCTATAGCACGCAGGCAATGGAACAGGCCATGAAATCCCATCGCTATGACTTGCAATATCAGCTCTATAGCCTGGCTTTGCATCGTTATTTACGTCATCGCCTTAAGGGGTATGACTATCAGCAGCATTTTGGCGGTGTGATTTATTTGTTCCTGCGAGGCGTCGAGCAAGACAAACCGGGACAAGGTATTTTTACTGCCTGTCCGGATCGGGAACTTATCGAAGCCATGGATCATTTATTTGCCGGTAACAGGGAAGAGGTCGCATAAATGAGTCTGTCACAATTACTCAATCAGGCTGTAGATCTCAAACTGCTGAGTGCCTTAGACGCGCAGTTTTCCATGATGGTTGCCAGTGACGAGCAGCCTGCGGTTATGCTAGCTGCTGCGCTGTTAAGTTATGATGCGGGTGAGGGGCATGTCTGTCTGCCACTGTCTCGCCTTAGCCCTGAATACCTGTTTTCCGGACGCGCACCTGAATTTGCTGCCCGGCTATTTGCCGAAGCGGGAAACCCTCAGCATTGGACGCCACTGCTGCTGGCTTCCCATGCCGTGAGTGATGATGAGAGTGCGACACCGATTAAGCTCGTTAATGACCGTTTATATCTGCACCGGATGTGGCGTAATGAACAGCGAGTGGCCGATTTTTTCGGCACGCATAATCGTAGTGTTCTGTGGGATGAATCCCGGGTACGGGCTGTGCTGGATTCACTGTTTGGTATTAGCGACCAAACCGACTGGCAGAAAGTTGCAGCGGCCGTTGCATTAACCCGAAGAATTTCTGTTATTTCTGGCGGGCCAGGTACAGGTAAAACCACCACTGTCGCTAAGTTGCTGGTAGCCCTGGTACAGCTCTCCGTTGATAAACCATTACGCATTCAACTGGCAGCGCCGACAGGCAAAGCCGCCGCGCGATTAACCGAATCATTAGGCTCTTCACTGCGTCAGTTACCGCTTCATGATAAACAGAAAAACCAGCTGCCGGGGGATGCCTGTACCTTACACCGGCTACTGGGGGCGCAGCGTCAAAGTCAGAGGTTTCGCTATCATGCCGATAATCCACTGCACCTGGATGTACTGGTGGTGGATGAGGCCTCAATGGTTGACTTACCGATGATGGCACGTTTGATTGCTGCCTTACCGCAACATGCCCAGGTTATTTTTTTGGGTGACCGCGATCAGCTGGCATCAGTAGAAGCGGGGGCAGTACTTGGCGATATTTGCCATTATGTGAACGAAGGTTATTCAGCCGGGCGAGCCGGGCAGCTACAGCGTCTGACGGGCTGTGAAGTGCCATCAGGAAAAAACCTGCCTGAAGGTGCACTCCAGGACTGTCTGTGTCTGTTGCGTAAGAGTTATCGTTTTGGTGATGATTCAGGTATTGGTCAGTTAGCTCTGGCCGTTAATAATAGTGATTTGCCTCGTGTCGCCGCTGTTTTTTCCGCAGGGTTTAAGGATATCTCTCATCAAATTCTGCTGGAAACCGAGGACTATGCCGGGATGATAGCGGATGTTGTCGAGGGCTATCGTGGCTATCTGCAACTTGTTAAAGCCCGGGCTGAACCGGCTGCTATCCTTGAGGCTTTTAGTCGTTATCAGCTACTCTGTGCATTGCGTGAAGGCCCCTTTGGTGTCAGTGGATTGAATGAACGTATTGAACTGGCATTAATGCGCGAGCGCTTGATTTATCTGCCAGTAAAATCTACCAGCCGCTGGTATAGCGGTCGCCCGGTGATGATTGCCCGCAATGAAAGTACTCTCGGATTATTTAATGGTGATATCGGCATCGCTCTGGAAAGCGATGAAGGTCTACGTGTCTGGTTCCCGATGCCGGATGGCTCAGTGAAATCAGTACAGCCCAGCCGTCTGCCACAGCACGATACGGCCTGGGTAATGACGGTTCATAAATCGCAGGGCTCTGAATTTGACCACGCAGCGCTGGTGCTGCCGAACCAGTTTATTCCCGTAGTCACCCGCGAACTGGTCTATACCGCCATCACTCGGGCTAAAAAACGTCTGTCACTGTATGCGGATAAAAAGGTTCTGAATAAGGCAGTGATGACGGGAACGGAACGACGCAGTGGGCTGATGGCCATTTTTTCTGCGGGTTGAGAGGGAACAGAGTTCCCTCTCCTAATCATTAACCCAAATGATTTCTCAGGTTAAATCAGCCATCAATACTTTTGATTTACGCTGATAGTTGTACATCTCTTTTTTGCTGGCTGGGAGCTGGTCAACGTCAACCGGCATAAAGCCTCGCTCCTGGAACCAGTGAATACTGCGTGTGGTGAGCACAAACAGCTTGCTAAGACCCATCTGGCGCGCCTGCATTGCCACTCGCTGAAGTAACTCCTCACCGCGCGACGAACTTCGATAGTCAGGATGTACTGCAACACAGGCCATTTCACCGATGCTTTCCTCCGGAAACGGATAGAGTGCAGCGCAGGCAATAGTCAGATTATCTCGCTGAATAATGGTGAACTTATCAATTTCCATTTCCAACTGCTCGCGAGAACGGCGGACCAAAATACCCTGTTGTTCCAGCGGGCTGATTAAATCCAGAATACCGCCAATATCATTGATGGTGGCACGGCGAATTTGTTCCGCACTTTCCATTACGATTTGGGTACCGATACCATCGCGGGAGAACAACTCCTGCAGCAGCGTGCCGTCTTCCTGGTAGCTAATCAGATGGCAACGACGAACCCCACTACGACAGGCCTTTACTGCTCCACGCAGAAAACGAACCGTACCGGAGTGATAATCTCCGGTACTTTCGATAGTCTTGATACGCGCCTCGGCATCGGCCGGAAACAGTTCAGATATTACATTGCCCAGTTCGTCAGTGACCCCTTGAGATGAACAGAAACCAATCATCTTTTCTGCCTTGAGTTTAATGGCCAGCTGAGTGGCAATTTCTTCTGAGGTCAGATTAAAACTTTCGCCAGTGACTGAAACGGCGACTGGGCCCATCAGGACAATAGCGCTGTTGTCTAGCTGGCGATGAATAGCCTCTTCATCAATACGACGAACGCGACCACTGTGGCAGTAATCAACCCCGTCATCGACGCCCAGTGGCTGAGCAATGATAAAGTTTCCGCTGACGACATTGATATGGGCACCGTGCAATGGGGTATTACCGAGGCTCATAGAGAGCCTGGCGGTAATATCGAGCTGCAATAAGCCGGCGGCTTGTTTTACCAGTTCCAGCGTTTTTGCGTCAGTAACACGTGTCTGCTTATGGTAAATCGGTTCATGATGATGGTCGGCAAGATTGGCATCAATCTGCGGACGAGCGCCATACACCACCACCAGGCGTATTCCTAAGCTATGCAACAGACCAATATCATTCACGATACTGGAGAAGTTTTCATGTTCAATGGCCTCGCCCCCTAGCATAATGACAAAGGTTTTACCTCTGTGGGCATTAATATAGGGAACAGAATGGCGAAAACCCTGGACTAGCTCGGTTCTACGTTCCTTTACCACAACACAACCTCACTGCATGAATATTCGTATTTAGTGTATTTTTATTCTATTGTGTCCTCGGGTGCAAGCAGCAATTTCCCTGAAAGCGTAAATTTCTATTTATTATCCATGCAGATCCTTTTCTGAATGTTTACCCTTTTATAGATGACAGTAATACCGTGTTTCGTTAAAGTTTTCGGCTAAAAAAATTATTATTAGAAACCCAGCCTTATTCAGGGGAGCCATGTCAGATTCCAGTTCATTCGTTAGTCGTCGCCGTTTTCTTCAGGGCGCAGGTGCCGTATGGCTATTGAGTGTCAGCAAAGTGGGCTTTGCTGCTTCAAGCCAGGTGGTGGCTGTGCGCGTCTGGCCAGCCTCAACTTACACACGAGTCACTCTGGAATCGACTCAGCTACTTAAATATCGCCAGTTTGCACTCAGTAATCCTGAACGTGTGGTGGTGGATATCGAAGGCGTGAATCTGAACTCAGTATTAAAAGGGTTAGGCGGCCAGATCAGAGGTGATGATCCTTTTATTAAGTCGGCCAGAGTCGGACAATTCGATCCTAAGACGGTGCGCATGGTGTTTGAATTGAAACAAAATGTAACACCGCAGGTCTTTGCTCTGGCACCGGTAGCTGAATTTAAAGAGCGACTGGTCATGGATCTTTATCCTGCCAATATGAATAACCAGCAAGATCCGCTGTTAGCGTTGCTGGAAGATTACAATAGTGGTCAGCTAGAGAAAAAAATGCCAGCGCAGCAAGGACCGCAGCCGGGTAAAGCAGGGCGAGACAGGCCGATTGTTATCATGCTCGATCCCGGTCATGGTGGTGAGGACCCGGGAGCCATTGGCCCGAATAAGACCCGGGAAAAAGACATTGTTCTCAGTATCGCACGCAGGTTAAAAGCGCTGATTGATAAAGAGGGCAATATGAAAGCCTATATGACGCGTAATGAAGATATCTTTATTCCGTTAAAAGTCCGTGTAGCCAAGGCCCAGAAGCAACGTGCTGACCTGTTTATCTCTATCCATGCTGATGCCTTTACTTCTCAAGCGGCGCGAGGATCATCGGTATTTGCTCTTTCCACTAAAGGGGCCACCAGTACCGCAGCAAAATTCCTGGCACAGACCCAGAACGCCGCTGACTTAATTGGTGGGGTAAGTAAAAGTGGCGATCGCTATCTTGACCACACCATGTTCGATATGGTGCAGTCTCTTACCATTAACGACAGTCTAAAGTTTGGTAAAGAAGTCTTACAGCGCATGGGACGCGTCAATAAACTGCATAAAAATACTGTCGATCAGGCGGGCTTTGCCGTTCTTAAAGCACCTGATATTCCTTCTATTCTGGTTGAAACGGCTTTTCTCAGTAACCGTGAAGAAGAGCGTAAACTGCGTACGGCTAAATTCCAGCAGGAAGTGGCAGAGTCGATTCTGGCGGGGATTAAGGCCTATTTTGCTGATCGAACCACACTGGCACGACGCGGATAGACTAACCAGAAAATATTGGAAGGGAATTTCAGTAGCCGGAAACGGCTACATATTAATCAATGATAAATTTCAGGCAAAAAAAAACACCTTTCGGTGTCTTAATTTAGTATTGGTTGCGGAGGCCGGATTTGAACCGACGACCTTCGGGTTATGAGCCCGACGAGCTACCAGGCTGCTCCACCCCGCGTCCGTCTACTACGATTACTGCTGTTTTCACTAATTTTTTATGCCGTGGCATAAATTGGTTGCGGAGGCCGGATTTGAACCGACGACCTTCGGGTTATGAGCCCGACGAGCTACCAGGCTGCTCCACCCCGC
>NZ_JANUEQ010000001.1 GCF_024807845.1 Klebsiella sp. BIGb0407 | reverse complement strand
ACGTTGCGCAGCAACGGCCCGAAGGGTGAGGCCGCAGGCCGAGTCATCCTGCACGACCCACCAATGTAATAAGGCGCCCTAAAGGCGCCTTTTTGCTATGTGCGATTCGGGCGGGGTTCGAACCTGCAGCAGGTTCGGGTGAAGCGAAGCGTAATAACGTTGCGCAGCAACGGCCCGAAGGGTGAGGCCGCAGGCCGAGTCATCCTGCACGACCCACCAATGTAATAAGGCGCCCTAAAGGCGCCTTTTTGTTATCCAGAACCTTTCACTCCAGGCGCTTCGCCTTTCTTTGTCTAAAAAGTAACAAAATGCATTGCTTAATTTTACATTTTGTTTAGCATACAAAACAAAATGAGTGTCTTATTGGATTAACTGGCTCGGACTGATGAATTTAGTTAAGCCGGCAAAACGAGATGATATTATGTCAGCGATGTTCGAACCAGAAATCGAAATCTATCCTTTCCCGCCGAAACCTGCCGTACTCAGCCTGGATGAAAAACAGTTTTACCGTCAGAAAATAAAACGTTTACTGAAAGAACGTAATGCAGTGATGGTGGCACATTACTATACCGACCCGGAAATTCAGTCACTGGCAGAAGAAACCGGCGGCTGTATCTCTGACTCCCTTGAAATGGCTCGCTTTGGTGCGGCGCACAGTGCCTCAACCTTGCTGGTCGCTGGTGTGCGTTTTATGGGGGAAACGTCAAAAATTCTCAGTCCGGAAAAAACCATTCTGATGCCAACGTTACAGGCAGAATGCTCGCTAGACTTGGGTTGCCCTATAGAGGCATTCAACGCATTTTGTGATAAACACCCGGACCGCACCGTTGTGGTCTACGCTAATACTTCTGCGGCAGTGAAAGCACGTGCTGACTGGGTCGTGACATCAAGCATTGCCGTTGAGTTAATCGAGCATCTAGACAGTCTGGGGCAAAAAATCATTTGGGCGCCAGACCGCCACCTGGGTAACTACGTCCAACAGCAGACCGGCGCTGATGTTTTGTGCTGGCAAAGTACCTGCATTGTTCACGACGAGTTTAAAACTCAGGCATTAGTGACGATGAAAGCGCTCTATCCTGATGCCGCCGTACTGGTGCACCCGGAATCGCCCCAGTCCATTGTCGCTCTTGCCGATGCGGTAGGGTCAACCAGCCAGTTGATTAATGCAGCAAAAACGCTGCCACATCAACGGCTCATTGTGGCAACCGATCGTGGTATCTTTTACCGCATGCAGCAGGAATGTCCTGAAAAAACATTACTGGAAGCCCCGACGGCAGGTGAGGGAGCAACGTGTCGGAGTTGCGCGCATTGCCCCTGGATGGCAATGAACGGCCTTAAAGCCATCTCTGACAGCCTGGAGCTGGGAGGAATGGAGCATGAAATACATGTTGATCCGCAACTGCGAGAAAGGGCCCTACTGCCGTTAAATCGCATGCTTGATTTTGCAGCCGAGCTGCGTCTTTCTGTAAAAGGTAACGCGTAATACTACGCATTGAGGAAACTATGGATTTTCTTAGTACACAGAACATACTTGTGCACATCCCTATTGGGGCGGGAGGGTATGATTTATCATGGATCGAAGCGATAGGCACAGTAGCGGGATTATTATGCATTTGGCTGGCGAGCCTGGAAAAAATCAGTAACTACGCTTTTGGGTTAATTAACGTTACCCTGTTTGCCATTATCTTCTTTCAGATTCAACTGTATGCCAGCTTATTGCTCCAGCTATTTTTCTTTGGGGCGAATATCTACGGCTGGTATGCCTGGTCCCGGCAAGGCAGTGATAATCAGGCCGCGTTACACATTCGCTGGCTCACATTGCCGAAAGCTTTAGGCTGGCTGGCAGCCATTGTTATCGCCATTGGCCTGATGACTGTCTATATCGATCCGGTATTTGCTTTCCTGACGCGCATCGCAGTTTCAGTTATGCAAGGTCTGGGAATGAATGTAACACAACCGGTACTGGAACCTGATGCCTTCCCGTTCTGGGACTCCTGCATGATGGTCCTCTCGATAGCGGCCATGATCCTGATGACCCGTAAATATGTGGAGAACTGGATCCTGTGGGTGATTGTTAACATTATTAGTATTGTTATTTTCGCCCTGCAAGGCGTCTATGCGATGTCGCTCGAGTATCTGCTGCTGATGTTTGTTGCCGTGAACGGATGGCGGATGTGGAGTAAAAGCGCAAGCCAGCGCGGCTCACGCATTCTCTCGTAATCACTTTCAGCCTCGTCTTATCAGAAGATAAGGCGAGGCTGCATTTCTGCCTGACGTCATACCGTCATCATCATCCTCTCTGTCACGCCATATTTATCCTGCCGTAATGTATTTAAAGCCGATAAAAAATATTCCCTCCAGGGTGTAAATTCCCTTTTACACTCTTAGCGCTGCGCGTTAGATTGAAGGTACTGCAATGAAGCAATGTCCCCGAACTCCGACGGAATTATTATGAATTATCAGAACGACGATTTACGTATTAAAGAAATCAATGAGCTGTTACCTCCTGTCGCTTTACTGGAAAAATTCCCGGCGACGGAAAAAGCAGCCTTAACCGTTTCCAAGGCTCGTAGTGCTATTCACAATATTCTGAATGGTAAAGACGACCGTCTGCTGGTCGTCATTGGTCCTTGTTCTATTCACGATACCCAAGCTGCGAAAGAGTACGCCGCTCGCTTACTGGCAATTCGTGAAGAACTACAGGACACTTTAGAAGTCGTGATGCGAGTCTATTTTGAAAAACCACGTACCACTGTGGGCTGGAAAGGGCTAATCAACGATCCGCATATGGATAACAGCTATCAAATTAATGATGGCCTACGTGTTGCTCGCCAGCTGCTGCTGGAAATCAATGACAGCGGCCTGCCAGCAGCGGGTGAGTTTCTGGACATGATCACCCCGCAGTATCTCGCTGACTTGATGAGCTGGGGAGCCATTGGTGCTCGTACCACGGAATCTCAGGTTCACCGTGAGCTGGCCTCTGGCCTGTCTTGCCCGGTGGGTTTCAAGAATGGTACTGATGGCACCATTAAGGTTGCTATTGACGCTATTAACGCAGCCAGCGCGCCGCATTGTTTCCTGTCGGTGACCAAATGGGGTCACTCTGCCATTGTCAGTACCAGTGGTAATGAAGACTGCCATATTATTCTGCGTGGCGGTAAAGAACCCAACTACAGCGCAAAACATGTCGCTGAAGTGAAAGAAGGCCTGGTTAAAGCCGGTCTTGACCCCCTGGTGATGATTGATTTCAGCCATGCCAACAGCAGTAAGCAATTTAAGAAACAGCTGACTGTCAGCGATGATGTTAGTCAGCAGGTTGCAACCGGTGAAAAAGCGATTGTTGGCGTGATGATTGAAAGTCATCTGGTTGAAGGTAACCAGAACCTTGAAAGCAACGAGCCTCTAGTCTACGGCAAGAGTGTGACCGATGCCTGTATTGGCTGGGAAGACACTGAAGTGGTGTTACGCCAGCTGGCTGCTGCGGTTAAAGCACGCCGTAATTAATATACGTTTGCACCAGACTCTCCCTGTATTGTGACAGGGAGAGTACCTCTTAAATTAGCCCTTTCTCGGCAAAGGTGACGCGAGTGGCCTGATTTAAGTTCATCGTTTTCAGCTCTTCGGGTGCCACCCAGGCGATTTCCTGAAACTCCTCATTAAAAGTAATCTCACGGTTTGCGCTCTTACAGTCAAAGATCAGATAAATCATATAAATTTCTTCAGGCGGTTTATCGGCATAGGTTTTGACTCGAGTGTCATCCCTAAAGCGCCATGGCGTGATGCTGGTTATCTCAAGCTTATCGCCGAGTTCTTCGCTTATTTCACGTCTTAGAGCCTGCTCCATGGTTTCGCCCGTTTCCATCCCGCCACCCGGCAGTGCCCATTGACCAGGGAAAACGCCTCTGTCATTAGCCATCTTACACAGCAAATAGGCTCCGTTATTCTGAATCACCGGGCAAACAATAGTTCTCTGGCGCATGGTATTTCCTTTTAAGAAAAGCGTTTTTTAGCTGTAATCTGCTTTACGTCAAATCTCAATAATAAAATCACGGGTATAGATTGAGAGGATCACATTACCATGAATACTTTTATATTTCTGTGGTACGGCAGGTACTCAAATCGAATAGGGGGGAATTGTTATGGCGGTACCGACATCAAAGAGTGAACTATTATTAGCTATCTCCATTACCTTCGACAGGCTTAATACTGACTTAGCGCGAGTCCCTGAGAGCCGTGCGAATGAATGTTCTATGCCAGGCCATGTAGCAGGAACGCAGATGAGTCCCGGCTGTCTGGTGTCCTATCTGCTCGGCTGGAATCGGCTGGTACTGAAATGGTTACATCAGGATGACCTGGGTCTCCCGGTAGATTTTCCTGAAACAGGCTTCAAATGGAACCAACTCGGTTTACTGGCCGAGAAATTTTATACTGATTATGCAGATTTAAGCTGGACTGAATTAATTGAACAATTAACGCAGGTGAAAACTGAACTGGTTGAAACAATTACCAGTCGGTCAAATGAAGAGCTTTATGGAATAGTCTGGTATGAAAAATGGACTAAAGGACGGATGATTCAATTTAATACCTCTTCTCCCTATACTAATGCGCGTGGGCGCATCAGAAAATGGCTAAAATAACCCACTCAATTTGAAATTCTAATGGGAAATAAAGTTCCAGTAAGTTTTCTGAACTCTCTTAAAAAATATGATTACGCCACATAAATTTAATTTTTTAAGGTAATTGGAACTGTAAATAACCCGATTGACAATATTTCAATACGGAGTAATGTAAAAAATGTTTTTAAGTCTGCTCTATCAATGGCAGACAGCTGGCACAATGATGTGATGTCTGTATTCAGGCAACCAGCAGAGAAAACTGTTCCGCCGGGGTAACCCGCACGGATGCTGATACTGTTAAACAAGTATCATGTGGATCAGTTCAATTCCGGGCAGAGCAGTCTGCGTCGTCGGAACGATTTGAATCCCACCCTCAGTTTATCCTCCGTTTGCTGCCACAGTTTATTCCAGATCTGGCAATATCTTTTTGCAACCAAACCTATAAACCTGTTCGGGAGATAGTCATGCTTGCGAGATTCCGTACGACACGTGGTGATATATTCGGTGGTTTGACGGCAGGTGTGGTTGCATTACCACTCTGCCTGGCTTTCGGGGTTGCTTCGGGTTTAGGGGCGGAGGCCGGTTTATACGGCGGAATTATTGTCGGTATTCTGGCATCTTTATTTGGTGGAACTCCTGTTCAGATATCCGGCCCTACGGCACCCATGACGCTGATTGCGTCGACGATTGTTATTACCCATACCCTTCCTTCGGGGGAGATTAATATACCTAATGTGCTGGCGGTGTTTTTACTGGCAGGTCTGTTTCAGATGCTATTTGGTATTTTACGCTTAGGACAGTTTATTCGTTTTCTGCCTTATCCCGTTATTTCAGGTCTGATGACAGGGATCGGTATTATTATTCTAACCCAACAGATTTTCCCGCTGCTTGGTATGGTTTCACCTGCCTCTGACCCGGTCGTAATTATTTATTCTCTGGGCTCGCTTTCCTCCGGATTTAACCCGGCAGCCGCGCTTCTGGCAGCGCTCACCATTATTCTGATTTTCGTTCTGCCACGTTTTATAAAGAAGTTACCTGCTTCGCTAATCGCTCTGGTTGGGCTGACGATACTTTCCGTTGTTGCAGGATTAAGTGTGCCAATAATTGGCCAGATGCCCGCAGGGTTACCCCATTTGACCCTTCCAAATTTTACTTGGTCTGAGAGTAAATTACTTATTTGGGCTGCCTTGCAGCTCGCATTCCTCGGATCTATTGATTCACTCACGACGTCACTTGTGGCCGATAACATCACTAAAACTCGACACAAGAGTAATCAGGAACTGATAGGCCAGGGTATCGGCAATATGACCTCTGCCTTATTTGGCGGTTTACCCGGTGCCGGGGCATTTGTTCGTACTGCAATAAATGTCCGAGCCGGTGGCAGGCACTGTAGCTCTGGCATTATCCACGGTCTGTTTTTATTGCTGGTGCTTCTCGGGTTTTCCGGCATCGTGCAATATATTCCTAATGCAGTACTGGCGGGGATCCTGGTCGGTGCGGGTTTAGGGATTATTGACTATCGCAGCCTCTCCCATATGCTGCGTGCACCACGTAGTGACGTGCTTGTTATGCTGATGGTGATTGTTCTCACTATTTTTGCCGGAATGGTCACGGCTGTTGGTGCAGGCATGATCGTGGCGGCACTTATTTTTATGGTGAAAGTGGCCTCTATATCGGAAAAAAATACCGTTCTGACGCTTGCTGAAGAGGAATTATGGGGTGATGAAATAACGATCCCGGAGCCTTTACGTGAGCATTTATTAATTAAACATGTCACCGGCCCGCTGTTCTTTGGTTTTGTCTATGCGTTTCGGGTCACTGCCGCCAGTATCACCCGGGGTAAAATACTGGTTTTACGCATGGAGCAGGTTTCCTATCTGGACCAGTCGGGTTTATATGCCTTGCAGGACGTAATGACAGATATAGAGGCTCTCGGAATTCAGGTTTATATGGTGGGATTAGCCGATTGCCAGGTTGACTGCATGAAATCAATACATATTATTCCTCATGTTCTGAGTGAGGAACGTATTTTTGCTGATTTTGATGCCTTTAAAAAAGCACTTCCCCAAATCCTGGCCAGTTTGCCTGCTGAAACGGAATTCTTGCCGTAAGGCAAAAAAAACACCTGACAGGCTGCATCAGGTGTTTCTATTAAGACTCAAACGCTAAGACCGGAAAACGAATTACTTCGCTTTACCCTGGTTTGCTACAGCTGCTGCTTTTGCTGCGATTTCATCAGCATTACCCAGGTAGTAACGTTTCAGTGGTTTGAAGTTTTCATCAAACTCATAAACCAAAGGTACGCCAGTTGGGATATTCAGCTCAAGGATCTCATCTTCGCTCAGGTTATCCAGGAATTTAACCAGGGCACGCAGAGAGTTACCGTGAGCAGCAACAATAACGCGCTCGCCAGATTGCATACGTGGCAGGATAGATTCATTCCAGAATGGGATCACGCGCTCGATGGTCAGTGCCAGGCTTTCGGTAGTTGGCAGTTCTGCATCAGTCAGTGAAGCATAACGCGGATCGTGACCCGGGAAACGCTCGTCATCTTTGTCCAGTGCTGGAGGAGTGATTGCGAAACCACGACGCCACTGTTTAACTTGCTCGTCACCGTATTTTTCAGCGGTTTCAGCTTTGTTAAGACCTTGCAGAGCACCATAATGGCGTTCGTTCAGTTTCCAGGACTTCTCAACTGGCAACCAGGCTTGATCCAGCTCATCAAGAATATTCCATAACGTGTGGATGGCACGTTTCAGCACTGAAGTGTAAGCAAAATCGAAAGCATAGCCTTCGTCTTTCAGCAACTGACCAGCAGCTTTAGCTTCGGTTTGTCCTTTTTCAGACAGATCAACATCATACCAACCGGTAAAACGGTTTTCGTTGTTCCACTGACTTTCACCGTGACGAACCAGAACTAGCTTAGTTACAGCCATAATCAACTCCTATTGAGCTTGAGATAAAGAATAACAATTCTTCGGGTCTTGCTGACAGGCAAGGAAAGCCGCCAGCAAGACGAAATATTTACCCCATAACATAGCTAAAAAGCGGCCTGAGCGTAAGGCCGTTATTAAGGGATAATCTATTTTTAGCTTACTCTGGCGGGAAAACCAGCAATTCGACGAAAAATCGCACGTATTTATTCGCTAAAAAACACTAGAGCGACTGAAATTGATACTCCGTAATGCTCACATACTCTTCGCCAGGCAGTAACCAGCAGTCCGGCTGAGGCCATTCCGGGTGATTTGGACTATCGGGTAAATGCTCACTTTCCAGCGCCAGGCCATCATAGGCGTGATAGCTAATCTTGTCTCTGGCCGTGGTGCCTTCAAGAAAATTACCGCTGTAGAACTGTAATGCAGGTGCGGTGGTGTAGACCGTCATTTGCAATAGATCATCGGCAGACCAGACTTTAGCCGCGACCAGCTCAAGATTGCCTTTTGCCTGCAATAAGAAACTATGGTCATAACCTTTCACTGCCTGCTGGTCAGCATCTTGTAAAAAATCTCTGGCAATGGTTTTTGCATTGCGAAAATCAAAGTGCGTTCCACCTACCGGTTTCAGTTTTCCTTCACCTGCCGGGATCCCCTGACTATCAACGGGCAAGTAGTCGTCAGCGAAGATCTGTAATCGGTGCTGACGAACATCATGGTGCTGGCTGTCGAGATTAAAGTAAGCGTGATTCGTCAGACTGACGGGACAAGGTTTATCGACCGTGGCGCGATACTTAATACTGATACGGTTATCTTCTTTAAGCACAAAACGTGCCGTAACCTGCAATGTACCGGGGAAACCCTGATCGCCCTCTGGCGAGGTCAGGTTATAAATAGCTTCATGCTCATTGTATGACATCAGCGACCAGCGGCGTTTATCAAACCCTTCGATTCCACCATGAAGCTGATGAGGGGGCTGGCTGGGACTAAGATTAATGGTCCTATCCCCGAGAGATATCCGACTATCAGCAATGCGGTTGGCATAACGGCCGACTGTTGCCCCTAAATAAGCCGACTGGTGCGGGTAATCCGCGGGAGAAGGGCAACCTAACATTGTTTCTCGCACAGTACCGTCTTTCATCGGCACCTGGCAGGAAAGTAGGGTGGCGCCCCAGTCCATCACTGAGACCACCATACCATTGGCATTACGGAGAGTTATGACATTGAAAGGGTGACCATCTGGGGCAAGAGGTATGACATCATTTAACATTCACGGGCTCCTTCTGTCACTTGCGCGTTGTGCGCAGATTACCGGGTAAGAAAGAACGTCTTGCGCCCCTGCCAGGGGCGCTTGGCGCGGTGTGGGTCATCTACCTGAATAAACTGCGCCATTGATATTCTCTAACCCGGATAACCTTCCGGATGACGTGACTGCCAGCGCCAGGTATCGTCAGCCATTTCTTGCAGGCTGCGGGTAACATGCCAGTTCAGTTCCAGGGCGGCTTTCGAGGCATCAGCCCAGTAAGCCGGCAAATCACCCTCACGGCGTGGTGCAAAATGATATTTCACGGGTTTTCCGCAGGCCTGACCGAACGCATTAACCACATCCAGAACGCTGTGACCGACACCTGCCCCGAGATTATAAATATGTACGCCGGGTTTACCGCTGAGTGTTTCCATTGCAGCAATATGCCCGTCGGCAAGATCCATCACATGGATATAGTCCCGTACACCTGTCCCATCCTCGGTTGGATAGTCATTACCAAATATCGCCAGTGAGTCGCGACGACCGACGGCAACTTGAGCAATATACGGCATCAGATTATTGGGAATGCCCTGAGGGTCTTCTCCCATATCGCCTGACGGATGGGCACCAACCGGGTTGAAATAGCGCAACAGGGCAATGCTCCAGTCTGGCTGAGCACGTTGTAAGTCAGTAAGAATTTGTTCCACCATCAGCTTGCTATAACCGTAAGGGCTGGCAGGCTTTCCGGTAGGGAAGCTTTCAACATAAGGAATAAGAGGCTGATCGCCATAGACAGTGGCAGAAGAACTAAAAATAAAATTAGTCACATTCGCCGCTCGCATGGCCGAAAGCAGAGATAATGTCCCGGTGATATTATTCTCGTAGTAATCGAGAGGTTTGCTGACGGACTCACCGACAGCTTTCAGACCAGCGAAGTGAATCACCGCCTCAATGCGGTGTTCGTGGAAAATTTCAGCCAGCAGGGCACCATCGCGAATATCACCATGAATAAAAGTCGGGTGTTTACCACCGAGTGCTTCAATGGTTGCGACGACGCTCCGCTTACTGTTACACAAGTTATCCAGAATAATAACGTCATGCCCGCTTTGCAGTAATTGCGCACAGGTATGACTGCCTATGTAACCGCTACCACCTGTAACTAAAACTCGCATTTTGAACTCTCCAGACAACATCTGCTTAACTTCAATATAGCACAGGAAAAATGAGGGAAATGTGACCACTCGCTAAGACGTGGTATCGTTTACACAATAATGATTCCTGTCCCGGGGCTACTGTTAATAGATTTTTTGGTAATGAATTTAAAGGAATTATTATAGGAGTTGGTTTATTTGCAAGCAAATTAAGTTGAAGGGACAATCCTTCACTGAGCTTTAGTTCCTGACTATTTCAAAAACGGTTACTTTTCTCCCCGTGGTAATCCTCGGTATTTCTCCAGGGGTGAATAATCACACCTTGGACTACCCGGTTTACTGTCCCACTTCTGGAAGGCGTATCTGGAGTGATACCTGCTTTGATGGATTCATGAAGCGCAAAAATCTGGGCATAGATCAGAAAACCGAAAGCCTGTTCGATATCAATGAGGTGCCGGGAAGCAGGTAACTGAATATAGGGGCCTGCGATAATCTCCGGGCTGGTGGCCGTGCAAATTGCAACGATACGCATAGCCTGCTGCTCGCGGCGCAGTTCAGCCAGCAGATCGAGATCGTACTGACGGGTATATGGGTGACTGGAAATCAAAACGACCACCAGGGTTTCGTGATTGACCAGCGATTTTGGCCCGTGGCGAAAGCCTGTCGGGGTATCGTGAAATGTAGTCAGCTTACCCGCAGTAAGCTCTAATACTTTCAGCGCTGATTCCCGTGCAAGACCTTGTAAGGCGCCACTGCCAAGATAGACAACCCGTTTAAAAGGTAAGTCACCAAATA
The DNA here is from genome assembly GCF_024807845.1 of Klebsiella sp. BIGb0407. Taxonomy (GTDB): domain Bacteria; phylum Pseudomonadota; class Gammaproteobacteria; order Enterobacterales; family Enterobacteriaceae; genus JGM124. Next base: position 1,556,589 of record NZ_JANUEQ010000001.1, on the reverse strand, counting down.
CCGCCTCATTTAAGTTACCTTGTGTGCTAATTATCTGCTGGCACTGGGTGGCGACATCCTGAAAACGGCGGATATTGATAATATCAGGAGCAAAAACTGCCAGGCAGCTTGCCATCATCGTCGTAAAACTGCTGGTCATCGCGAAACCACGGTCATGAGTTGCTGGGGGCATCAGTAGCACCAGTGCATTATTATTTTTCAGCGTATTTTGATACAGGCGGCCAGTTTCATTGCAGGTGATGACCAGATGATGACATTGTTTGATGAACTGACTGGCTAAATTTATGGCGGCAATACTTTCGGGGCTATTACCTGAGCGTGCAAACGAGATAAGCAGTGTTGGTTTATCGGGCGACAGAGAGTCAGCAGGCTGAACGACGATATCAGTGGTGGGCACTGATATAAAATCTTTCCCGTTATACTGTGATAGCCAGGGTGCAACACTCTCTCCGATAAAAGCAGAGCTGCCTGCACCTGTCAGGATAATACACAAATCAGGCTGTTGTAACAGTGGCTTAAGAAAGGTATCTATTCTGTGGCGCAGGATTTCAATATTATTCAACGCCTGAATCCAGCACTCAGGTTGCTGGCGGATTTCTGTTTCGGTCCAGCACGATGAGCCAGAAACGGCAGATGGATCTATTTCATTCATATTTCGTCCTCATCTGGTGTATGCATGTGATAACGTTCCATTTCATCGACCAGGCTAGTTAACCCCCGGTGACCGCATTCCAGAGCCTTTTGCCGAAACTCCTCACTATTCAGCACCTCACGATCCAGTACCATTTCCAATAAAAGTTGTAAATTTACGCCGGTGATCACTTCACGATTTGTTTTCTCCAGTGCCAGAATAGAGGCCAGACGGAAGGGGGTTCCTCCGAGTAAATCAGTCAAAAAAATCAGCCCTTCTCGCTCATCAAGATCGACCAATGCTCGTTCAAACTGAGCGTTTAGCTGGGCGGGAGAGGTGCTTTCAGTAAAATCGATAGCGATGACTTGTGGCTGGTCACCGACGATTTGCCTCATCGCTTTTTCTAACCCAGTGGCAAATCCACCGTGACCGCTAAGAATGATACTTATCATATTGTTTTCCCTGACTTATCATTATCTCTTGTGACTACAGGAAGTGAAAAAATTTTCCAGTAATCCCCAATACAACGGTGAGCCCGATAAGCTTTAAAGGGCTCCAGCCACGGCGTACTAGCCCATAGATGGTGAGGGTGTATAGCAGGGGAAGAAAAGCCGGCATAAGTTTATCGACAACATCGACTTGAAACTTAACCACCTTATTGCCCGCGGTTATTTCAAGTGTTGTGGATAAATGCACGTAGGTGGCGACGAGAGCGCCGATGACGGTTATTCCAACCGTGGATGCGGCATGGCCAACTTTACGGGTACTGACTTTAAGCAGTGGGATAGCCGCCACGCCCAGGCGATAGGCATAGTGGGCAAGGCCAAAACGCAGACTAAAATGAAGGGTATTGAACAGTACCAGAAATACCACCGCGCCAAGAATCGAGCCTTGCAGGGCAAGACTGGCACCAATGCCGCCACAAATCGGTAGTAAGGTTAGCCAGAACATGGCATCGCCAATCCCACCCAGCGGAGCACCCACCGCAATTTTGGTGCTCTGGATACTGTTAACATCTTGTTTTGCACGCTCCATCGCCAGAATGATACCGATAACGAAGGTGACGAGAAACGGATGGGTGTTAAAGGATCCCATATGTCCTTTCATTGCCCGAGCCAGATCTTGCTGATTAATATGGATCTTTTTTAAAGCAGGTAACAGACCGTAAAGCCAGCCAGAAGCTTGCATACGTTCATAATTAAAAGAGGCCTGTAATAGTAAGGAACGCCATACCACAAGGTTCAGATCCCTTCTCGTTAGCTCAGCACCAAGAGTTTGGTCTTCATAGGCATTGTCGCTATTATCAGCAACAGAGTTTTTTTCGACATCAGTATCAGGTAAAGCCTGAGTATCAGATCCCATCTTTGAACTCCTCTTTCGCTGTAGAGACGGGAATGTCTTTGCGCATAAAATCAATCAGCGCCATAGCCAGTGCGCTAGCCGCAATAGCTAATACGGGCATTTTTAGCCAGGCCGCCGCGACAAAACCAAGAATGAAATAGGGTATATAGGCGTTTTTCATCATTATTTTTAGCAGTACCGCAAAACCGATTGCCGGCATTATCCCTCCGGCTATGGCAAGACCATCTATCAGGCGTACAGGGATGATGTCGATAACTGTTTTTGCGTGTTTTGCGCCAAAACAAACCGGCAGGAAGGCGCACAGAAAATAGAAGATCCCGAGTACCAGTAAAGCCAGATAGTTAATGCGTTCGATACCCGCTGTATCGGCACGAGCGGCCATATAGTCACAGCGCGCCATCACGCCGGACATGATGGAAAATAAAAATGTAATTGCCATCTGCACTGCCACAGCGAAGGGCACGGCCACCCCCAGCGCAACTTCTGGTTTGACACCCGCGGTAATAGCGAAAGTGGTACCGATAATCGTACCGATAATGACATTCGGCGGCTGAGCGCCCGCCAGTGGCGCAAGCCCCATCCAGACTAATTCCAGTGTCCCGCCAGCCAGAATTCCGCTATTCAAATCGCCAAGGACCATGCCTGTCAGTGGCCCGAGAACCAGAGGGCGATGTATATGTGTCAGGCCATTAAACATATCCAGACCAGCAATAAAGGCGATCATTCCTAATGCAAATGCTTGTAATAAGCTAATTTCCATAGAAAATACCTCAAAGTAAGGTGTAGAGATCCTGAGTTAAATCAGTAGGCACGCCTTGAATAAAACACCGCACCCCGGCTTTTCTCAGGCCATGAAAGGCGGCAATATCCTGAGCGTTAACAAAGACCGTTCTCGCTATTTGTTTTTTACCTTCGGCATAATGCATATTGCCGACGTTGATAGGTGTTATCGGGACATTGCCCTGATGTAATGTCAGAAAATCTTCAGGACTCTTGCAAACCAGTAAAATTTTCTGGCGGTCAGTTGCACGATGAATATTGTCGATAACTTTTTTCAGGGACCAGAAACGAACAGTAATCCCCGGTGCCAGAACCATTTCCATCAGGTGCTGTTGAACCCGGTCTTCGGCAACATCATCATTCGCCACTAAAACCAGATTCGCGCCAGTAAAACCCACCCACTGGACACCAACCTGGCCATGAACCAAACGTTCATCAATACGGCTTAATACAATGTCTGGCATATCTGATTTTCCTTATCGGCCGATTAATAGCTCTGTTATGCTCCCTGGCAGGCTGCATGGTACTGGCGTAAAACATCCTGGATATGGCTGATAATGAGTTCATGGGGTGTGGCTGAAATAAGGCCTTCACGGACCTTTGGATATTGAAGCGGCAGATACTGGCTGATTAAAGGGTGGGGAATAGGTTCATTCGCCAGATTCGCGATTAAACGGCCACAGGCCTGGTCAATATCCGGGTCAGGCCAGTAGTAACGAATGCGGTCAGAGTAGCTAAAACTTCGTGCGATACGACAAGCGTCGTCATCCCCCAGATAATAGTGTTTCCAGTCATCAGTGTACTTCTGCATGATATTTTCCAGCACTTGCCTCAGATTTGAACAGGCATAGGTGGGGCGTAATTCTTGCTCAATAGCTGCCAGAGAGAAGAGGGCTTCACGTAATGCAAAAGTCAAAGCTGGCCCGACTTTTAAAATCGCGAAATGATGCTGAACCAGTTGCTGCAAAGCTTGTGGTGTCTGATAGTCGGTGGAATGTGCTTCAAATACCATAGTGTCAGATTCTTCGATCATTTGACTGAGGAGCAGTGACTTCTCAGGTTGATAATCAATAATATGACTACTGTCGAATTCGACACCAGGCTGAACCACTAGCCCTATAATTTGCGGCCATATACTGGTTAAACCCTGCTGTTTAAAAGCATCGCGATGCGCGTCAAGAGTGGCTTTTGCCGCCAGGACCGTGGTGGGGGTCAGTGTTGATAAGGTTTCATCTGCTCCCCCCGGAACGGGAACCTCTGTTCCGATAACATAGGCCAGATCAGAGAAACCGTACTGTTCCTGACAGGTTTTTTCCGCTATCAGTGCTAGCCTCGCGGCTCTTGCAGCGACAATCTCATTAGTTAATGGCGCCGGATCATCTGCGCAAGACATACTGCAGTCAAGATGGATTTTCTTAAAGCCAGCAGCCACATAGTGGCGAATCAGCTCCCCGGCATGCATCATTGCTTCTTCTGCGCAGAGGTTCTGCCAGCGATTAGGCCCGAGGTGATCGCCACCCAAAATTATTTGAGAGTGGGGAAACTGGTAGTGACTCGCTATCTGTTCAATAAGGTGATGGAAAGTCATCGGTGTCAGGCCGGTATAACCACCGTACTGATCGACCTGGTTAGATGTTGCTTCTATCAATAAGACGGATTGTGTCGCCTTTGCATGGCGTATGGCTGCTTCCAGGACTAATGGGTGTGCGGAACAGACGGCAAAAATGCCTGCTTGCTTATTCTTTTTATGACTGGCCACAAACTGAGTTAAATATTTCACTGTATTGCTCCCTATGGATTGAATATCGCCATTCCCTGTCGATATATGTCAGTGATACTGCTTTTTTAGACCGAATTAATAAAATAAAAGATGAGAAGGTTGAGAGCGGATTCTCAAACGCCATGAAATTAAAATTGTTTTTTGATATTTAAAGGTCTGGTTTTGCGTATGGCGGGATTGTCTTTTAACAAGCAGACCCCGGCTGTAGTAGCCGGGGTTTCCGATTAAGCCAGATTATCTATCTGGTAACGGTATTTATCTTCATCCGGAACAAATGTCAGGCGGTGAGTGATACAGTCAGGTGCATCTTCAGCATGGTGAGATACAAACAGCAACTGAGTGGTGCCTTCTCCTATCAGAATATTGACAAACCGGCGGATTAACTGGCGATTAAGCGGATCGAGACCTTGTAGCGGTTCATCCAGAATCAGTAGGGTAGGGTGTTTCACTAAGGCACGAGCAATCAGCGCCAGTCGCTGCTGCCCCCAGGAAAGGCTGTGGAAGGGAGCATCAGCGGTGGCATTATTCATTCCTATAATATTCAGCCATTCACGGGTAAGTTTTTGCTGACTTTCAGAAATAGCCTGATAGATACCGATTGAATCAAAATAGCCAGACAGAATGACATTGCGTACCGTGGTGCTGACCCGATAGTCGAGGTGCAGACTACTGCTGACATAACCAATATGTTTTTTAATATCCCAGATAGTTTCTCCGCTGCCCCGGCGGCGGCCAAACAGGGTTAAATCGTTACTGTAACCTTGCGGGTGATCGCCCGTTACCAGGCTTAGTAGCGTTGATTTACCCGCGCCATTAGGGCCGACAATCTGCCAGTGTTCGCCAGGATTGACCGTCCATGACAGATTATGAAGAATAGGCCTGTCGTTATACTCCACCACGCCATTGTTAAGGACGATACGAGGCTGATCTGCTGATAATCCATAACTTGAGTCAGTGTGGTCAGCTTGTGGAAGAGCAAGTCCATCCAGCGTTTCACTGTGTGCCAGCTGTGCAATCAGAGCCTGTTCGAGCAGGGACTGCTTTTCACCGATTTCAGTCAGAGTGCACTCGGCAAGCACGCCGACATACTGGATAAAGTCCGGGATTTCATCAAAGCGATTGAGTACCAGTACCAGGGTATAGCCTTGCGCACTAAGATCCTCAAGTAACTGAGATAGCTGTTGGCGTGACTGTACATCCAGGCCGTCAAAAGGCTCATCGAGAATAAGCAGCTCTGGTTCGGACATCAGCGCCTGGCATAATAGCGTTTTCCGCGTTTCTCCTGTGGAGAGATATTTAAAGCGCCGCGTCAGTAAATGGCTGATACCAAACAGCGCTGCCAGCTTATTGCAGCGCTCGATGTTTTTCACTTCATCCTGAATAATTTCCGCGGTTGTACGCCCGGTATCATCTTCATCGGGACTGAGCATATCCGTGTTATTACGCTGCCATTCATCACTCACCAGTTTCTGCAATTGTTCAAAAGACAGGTGGGCAATTCGGCTGAAATCGCAGTTACGCTGGCCTTTTTGTAACAGTAAAGAACCTGCCAGCGCGCGTGCCAGGGCTGATTTACCGCTGCCATTTGCCCCGACGAAAGCCCAGCTTTCTCCGGCGTTAATGGTCAGACTATTAAGGTTAAAGGTTTTAGTATCGCTAAGGTGAAACGTGCCTTGCGAAATATGCAACGAAGACATATGTTATTCCAATTATTGCAGCAATTACTGACAGGAATACGAGTTGTCGGCCGCAATGTCAATCACTGGTTAACTTTTAGCATAGCGTGGCGATAATGACCCGATCGGCATTAAAAAATGCCGTCACTTCAGAGCCTTCTTCCAGAGCCTGCTGCTGTAAATGACTATTAGGTAAAGTGGCGCACAGGATTTGACCATCCACTAACTGGATCAGAACTTCACTTTGCTCTTGCCCTTGCTCAATCGTGGTAATTTTTCCCGCCAGCTGGTTGTCTGTGGCTGTCAGTTCTGAAGGATGGGTGGTCAGTTCGATCCAGGGCGCTTTAATTAATACCAGAACTTCTTTTCCTTCAGTCAGCGCCAGTCTATCGGCACTCTGACGCGTAATAGCGGCTTTAACTCGTGTCTTGCCGTCAGTCAGCAGGATCTCTATTTGCTGCTGGACTTGTTCGTAATGACGTTTAACCACGGTACCAAACAGCTGATTACGCGCACTGGTTTGCAGCGAGAAGCGAGAAATAGAAGCCAGAAGGCTGTCCAGTGGCAGGGAGTCATCCTGCAATACATCAAAAGCTTTTTGCTGAATTTGCCCTAGTAAGTCATAGAGTTGAATCAAACGGTCACCGTAACGCGTAACGACAGCACCACCGCCGCCTTTACCACCGGTCGCACGTTCCACCAGAATATGTTCTGCCATCTGGTTCATTTCATTGATAGCATCCCAGGCGCTTTTATAGCTAATACCCGCAAGTTTAGCCCCCTGACTGATAGAGCCTGTCTGTTTTATCTGCTTAAGCAGGCTTATTCGGCGAGGATCGGCGAAGATACGTTGTTGTAGCTTCATGGTTAACAGAATTTCAGCTTGCATAGCTTCTCCATTTCAGGGAAAGGGGAGAGCTACTATAGTCAATCTGTGTATAAATGGCACAAAAGGATCGTACATTTACCACAACCCACGATAGAATAATAAGATGCACTTTTACTGGAGACAGCAATGATAGAATTACTGAAGAGTTTAGGTTTAGTCGCCATTCTGGTGCCGGTAGTGATGACCGTTATCCTGGGATCCATCTATTTATTAGGGGAAGCCTTTAACGCTTTCTCAAATATTGGTCATCGGGAAAAATAAAACGCCGTTCGCTATTTATTTACGCCCGGCTCTTTGAGAGCGTTTATGATTCTGTATCACGTTAAAAAATAAGTACAACGTGATTATTTTATCTGAACGGGTCTCAAAATAAATTGCTAATTGTGACAATGCCAAATTCCAGATCCGGGTTGGCATTGTCCATTTTTTCCGGATATTTATTCCCCCCGATAAAATCACTTCAGCAGAGTATTTTCATTCCGGAACGTTCCCTTATTGTTAGCTAGTTGCCTGAACTGGTTGTGTGCCTGTTCTATGGTATTCATCGTGTAAATAATCTTAAGGAACTGCCAGGCAGAGCCAGCTACCCACTGAACCTTTGCCATTTCTATGACCTGTTTTCAATTAATTTAAAAAATAACTAATTCTTTTCAAATAGTTATGGTTAATCGGTTCATAATCGACAACATTCCGCAATGCGAAACAAAAACCATCAATTATTTCATTTTTAACAGTTATGCTCACAAATCTATTATTTGATGATATTAAAAGTAAACAAGCTGGCTAATACTTCGGTGAAATAAAAACCGGAGATGATGATATGCCATTAGTCAGTTTAAGCGCATTAAAAAACGAATATCAGCGTATTTTATTAAAACGTGGAATGAATAAACAACGCGCGGAGCAATTAGCGTCTGGCTTTGTTGAAATGGCCAATGAAGGTACTTATTCTCATGGTATAAATCGTTTCCCTGTTTTTATTGAACAAGTCGATCAAGGTCATATTCAACTGAATGCTGAGCCTGAATGCGTCCAACAATTTGGCGCATTGGAGCAGTGGGATTGCCATTTTGGTCCGGGTGTTTTAAACGGACTGATTTGTGCCGAACGCGCGATGACTCTGGCACAAGAATCGGGTATTGGTATGGTTGCCATGCGCAATTCAAACCACTGGATGCGAGGCGGGGCATATGTATTAAAAATGGCGCGTCGTGGATTTGCCGGGATAGCCTCGACTAACTCTGTTGCAGTTATGCCTGCATGGGGCGGGAAAGATCACCGCATTGGCTCGAACCCTCTGATCCTTTCAATGCCAGGCAACCCACCGATGCTGGTGGATTGCTCTATGAGCCAGTATTCCTATGGTCAGCTACAAAATTACGTACTGGCAGACAAAGAACTCCCGGTTGCTGGCGGCTTTGATGATGCGGGTAATTTAACCACCGATCCTCATTTACTCTGGAAAAACAAACGACTATTACCTATGGGTTTTTGGAAAGGCTCATCGATGTCTGTCATCCTCGATATGTTACTTACCGCAGTGAGCGGCGGCTATTCTGTGCCAGCATTAACGGAAGACCGTAAAGCAGAATTCGGCGTATCTCAATTCTTAATTGCCATTGATGTGAATAAAACAATGGCTCCCGATGTATTTGCACATGAAATGCAGCGTATTCGTGATTATGTGATGGCCTCTGAACCTGCAGAAAGTGGTCGAGTGATGATTGCGGGTTCTGAAGTTCAGGCTTTTATTGATAAGCATCAGGCGCAAGGTGGCATCGAGATTAATGATGGTATCTGGCAACAAATCACTCAACTTTAATCCTTATTGAATAGAAGGAGCCATTATGCAGGCAATCATCAGGGGATTATGGAACATAATCGATGCTGTTATTGCATTGATTCTTATAATAATGGTGATACTGGTCTTTTCTAATGTCGTTATGCGCTACGGTTTTTCTTCCGGATTACGAGAATCGGTTGAGATCTCCCGTCTTGGATTAGTTTGGGTCGTTATGCTGGGCGCAGTTGTGGTACTTAAGCGTGATGAGCATCTGGCGGTTACCGAATTTACTGACCGTTTAATGCCGCGTTTAGTTCCTTTTCTGCGCCGTGTTTGCTGGGCAATTATTCTGCTATGTGTCTCAATGCTATTTATTGGTTCTTATGAGCAGATGCTACAAAACTGGGATGATATTTCGCAGCTCACAGGCCTGCCTTCGGGGTTATTTTATTTGGCGGGAACAATATCTGGCGGACTAATGATTATTTTATCATTTATTCGTATTTTCTTTCCTGACTGGCTATTAGAAAAATCATAAGGAGACCAGCATGACGTTATTTATTTTTCTTGGTGTTCTGATTGTTGGCATCTTGCTGCGTCTGCCGGTTGCATTTGCATTATTGCTATCAGCTATTGCGCTGATGTTTCATTTAGATGTTTTTAGCGCAGATATATTAGCTCAATCGTTGATCAATGGTGTGGATAATTTTGCACTACTGGCGATTCCTTTCTTCTTGATTGCCGGCGAAGTGATGTCAGCGGGTGGATTATCAACACGTATTGTTCGCCTTGCCAGTTGCTATGTCGGGCACCGAAAAGGGGGATTAGGCTATGTTGCCATTATGACCTCGGTATTACTTGCCGGGCTATCAGGATCTGCGGTTGCGGATGCGGCAGCATTAGTCAGTATCCTATATCCGATGATGAAAGCCGAAAAATATCCTGAATCCTCATCAATGGGACTGCTGGCTTCTGGTGGTATTATTGCTGCCGTTATTCCGCCATCATTACCGTTAATCTTAATCGGCGTAGCTGGCGGTATTTCGATTAAAAACCTCTTTTTAGGCGGCATTGTTCCCGGTCTTTTAATGGGGGTCACCCTGACGATTGTCTGGAGTTTTATTGTCAGGAAAGAATCACTCCCGGTAAAAGAGAAAGCGACTAAAGAAGAGAAACGTGCGGCACTGCGTGATGGTTTATGGGCATTGATGTTGCCGATTATTATTGTCGGTGGGATCCGTTTTGGGATATTTACGCCAACGGAGGCCGCGGTTGTGGCGGCGGTCTATGCCATCTTTATTTCCACCGTTGTTTACCGTGAATTAAATCTACGAAAATTTTACCTTGTATTACTGACGGCTGGCCGGGCAACGGCAATGGTCATGTTCCTGGTTGGGTGTGCCATGGTTGCCGCGTGGTTAATTACTATTGCACAATTACCACAGCAATTAGCCGGACTATTAGAGCCTCTTATAGACAGTCCTCGTTTGCTGATGGCCGTTATTATGCTGATTGTTTTCATGATTGGTATGGTCATGGATTTAAGTCCAATGGTCTTGATTCTTGTCCCGTTATTAATGCCGGTCATTAATATTGCGGGTATTGACCCGGTCTATTTTGGTTTAATGTTTATTATTAACTGTTCTATCAGTTTAATTGTTCCCCCAGTCGGTACGGTTCTGAATGTTGTCTGTGGCGTAGCAAAAGCTCCAATGTCACAAGCAACACGCGGTGCTTTACCCTTTATTTTTGCGTACTGTTTATTGCTCATTTTATTCGTGATATTTCCACAAATTATTATTTTCCCGATGCAATTCGTTATTGGCTAATACTGGAGTAATTACGTGATGAAAAAATTAATAACAATAGCAAGCTTGTTGACCGCATTATCCCTATTTGCTTTACCTGCATCTGCCGCTGTGACATTGAAATTTGCTCATGCGGCTCCTGAATCAGATCTTCAACAAGATCTCGCGAAGCATTTCAAAAAAGAAGTTGAAGCGCGCTCAAATGGAGATATTATCGTCAACCTCTTTCCGCAAGGGCAACTTGGCGGTGATAAACAGATGATTGACGGCACGCGCTCTGGCATTGTCGATATCTCGATGGTGGGAATAAATAACTGGTCAGGTTTAATTCCGGATGGAGCTGCATTTGAACTGCCGTATATTTTCCCGACGCGTGAAAGTGCGTATTTGGCACTCGATGGTAAACCGGGTCAGGATGTACTTAAAAAAATGGAAAAATATGGCGTAAAAGGACTGGGATACCCTGAAAATGGTTTCCGTAATATCACGAATTCAAAACGCCCTATTAAAAACCCAGAGGATCTGAAAGGGTTACAGATGCGCGTGAATAATGCCAAAGCACTGAATGATATGTTTAAGCTAATGGGGGCCAGCCCACAACAGATCCCTGTTTCAGAACTGTATACCGCATTAGAATCGGGTGTTGTGGATGCGCAGGATCACCCTATCAGTATCACGCTATCATTTAAATTATTTGAAGTTCAGGACTATCTCAGTCTGTCTCAGCATGCTTACTCGCCGCTGGTTATTGCTATGAATTTGAAAAAATTCAATAAACTGACACCTGAACAGCAAAAAATCATCACTGATGTTGCTAAAGAAGCCATTGATCTCCAGCGTGTAATGAGCGTGCAGAAAGAAGAAGAAATGATTAGCACCCTGGAAAAAGACGGTATGAAGGTTAATCGTGACGTGAATATGCAAGCATTCCAGACACAGGCAAAACCTGTCTGGAAAACATTCACCGATGAAAATGGTGACGCTATTATCACCGAGATTTTAGCAACACAAAAATAGCCCTAAAATATGGCATGTTGCCAGCGAGAGCTGGCAACATCAGTTTATTTACAGAGCAGCTTTCAGGTAGAATGAGTATCATTACTATAAAAATTTGAAGCAATGCAGTGTGTTATCTTAGGGGGGCGTCATGAGTGAGCAATTGAAGTCGCTGATTAAATCGATAAACATTCTTGAGTTTATTAGTCACTATCCGAATGGAGCTCAACTTCATGAAATTGTTCGCCAAACTGGGTTAAATAAAACTACAGCACACCGAATTTTATCGACGCTCGAATCAATGGGATATGTAGCACAATATCCTTCAACCCGGGCATATCGACTGACGTTAAAAATGCTTCATGTGGGCCATGGTGCATTAAATTCTGAACTGATCGGTGTCGCGCGAGCATCGCTAATCTCACTGATGGATGAAGTTAATGAAACGATTAATCTGCTGTCTCGCGAAGGGGACAAAATTGTCTTTCGCGATAAACTTGAACCGCAATTTTCATCGTTTCGCACGCATACCTATGTAGGAATGTATGGCGAAATGTATTGCACCGCGGCAGGGAAGGTTTTTTTAGCCTTCTCAACCCTCCAGGATCAGGAGAGTTATTGGCTGCGTAATACCTGCATTATTCGTCAATTAACGCCGACAACAATCACGGATAAAACTCATTTCTTAGCGGAGATGCAACGGGTCCGTGAACAAGGATTCGCAGTCGATAACGAAGAAAATGAGCGAGGTATTTCGTGTACGGCGGTACCAGTTTTTGATAATTCCGGCGTACCTGCTTATGTGGTGAGCATTTCAACATTAACACCTCGTCTTAATGCCATCGGCCCCGAAAAATTAGCCGCGCAAATAAAGAGCGCAACAGACAAAATCGAACTGGCGCTGTTTAATCGTTAAGTCGTCACAGGGTAATGATTACTATTCACTGAGGTACCACTGTGCGTGGTACAGCTCAATCCTGTGACGAAGAATATCTCCCCGCCACAGTATGACTTCCCCCGTCAATCATTAGCACCTTATCGGCAGTTTTTCCGTTCTGAGATGTCCGTCTTCTCGATTAATTGATTAAAGAGCAAAATATTCTGGTCGATAATGTTTGTATGTTTACGTCACTAGTCGTTATATTTTACAGTACATAACGAAATAAACGGAGATAAACGATGAACAAGGGTTGGGTTAAACTCGTACTGGGTACTGCACTATCGGTGAGTCTGGCAGGTCAGGCGTTCGCGGATAGCAATAAAGTCACGGTATTTGCTGCCGCATCATTAACCAATGCCTTACAAGATATTGCCACGCAATATAATAAAGAGCATAAAGTCGATGTTGTCTCTTCTTTTGCCTCTTCTTCTACTCTGGCACGACAGATTGAAGCGGGTGCGCCGGCTGATTTATTTATTTCAGCCGATCAGAAGTGGATGGACTACGCGGTTTCAAAAGACAGCATTCAAGCGGATACGCGTGCCAATCTGCTGGAAAATACTCTGGTGCTGGTCGCTCCGAAAGCCAGCAAACAGGGCGATATCACGATTAATGCACAAACCGACTGGCTGAAACTGCTTGATGGTGGCCGTCTGGCGGTAGGGGATCCTGACCATGTGCCTGCGGGAATTTATGCCAAAGAGTCGCTTCAGAAACTGGGTGCCTGGGATACTCTTTCCAGTAAATTAGCGCCAGCGGAAGATGTACGCAGTGCTTTGGCATTAGTCGAACGCGACGAAGCGCCACTGGGTATCGTTTATGGTTCTGATGCTGTTGCCAGCAAAGGCGTTAAAGTTGTCTCAGTGTTCCCGGCAGATACGCATCAAAAGGTTGAATATCCAATCGCTATCGTAAAAGGCCATGACACACCGGTTGTTTCTGCATTCTATAAATATCTGCAGGGACCTGAAGCCGCTAAAGTTTTCCAACAATATGGATTTACAACTAAATAATGATACTGACAGATCCCGAATGGCAAGCCGTACTGCTCAGCCTTAAAGTTTCTTCCGTTGCGGTGCTGTTTAGCCTCCCTTTAGGGATCTTCGTTGCCTGGATTCTGGTGCGTTGCCAGTTTCCAGGTAAAGCTCTGCTGGATAGCCTTATCCATCTCCCGTTAGTTTTGCCTCCTGTGGTGGTGGGTTATTTACTGTTGGTCAGCTTTGGGCGACGCGGGGTGATTGGCGCCTGGTTTTATGACTGGTTTGGCATTACTTTTGCGTTTAACTGGCGCGGAGCAGTACTCGCCGCAGCGGTGATGTCATTTCCTCTGATGGTACGTGCTATCCGTCTGGCGCTGGAGGGTGTTGATTTACGTCTTGAGCAAGCCGCCCGTACCTTAGGGGCCGGACGATGGCGTGTTTTCCTGACTATCACGCTGCCATTAACCCTGCCAGGTATTATCGCAGGTACAGTGCTTGCATTTGCCCGTTCGCTTGGCGAGTTTGGCGCCACTATTACCTTTGTTTCAAACATTCCTGGTGAAACCCGAACCTTGCCTTCTGCAATGTATACCCTGATTCAAACCCCTGGTGGCGAACATGCAGCCTGGCGTTTATGTGTGATAGCGATTGGACTGGCGATGATCTCATTACTGGTGGCTGAATGGCTGGCCCGTATTAGCCGTAAGCGTCTGGGAGGATAAACGATGCTGATGCTGAATTTTACCCAGACTCTGGGTAGCCACCGTTTACACCTGGATGAAGAGCTACCCGGCAAGGGTATCACCGCGATTTTTGGTGTTTCTGGTGCAGGAAAGACCTCATTGATCAATGCTATCAGTGGGTTAACTCGTCCTGAGGCAGGACGTATTGTGCTCAATGACCGTGTGCTGATGGATGCCGATAAATCATTTTATCTGGCACCGGAGAAGCGCCGTATTGGCTATGTTTTTCAGGATGCGCGCCTGTTTCCCCACTATCGAGTACGCGGCAATCTGAAATACGGTATGGCAAAAAGCATGGCGGGAAAATTCGACAACTTAGTCGAGTTACTGGGAATTAGTGAGTTACTCGACCGTTTTCCGTCCAGTTTGTCGGGAGGAGAGAAACAGCGTGTTGCTATTGGGCGTTCATTACTGACAGCCCCGGAATTAATGCTGCTGGATGAACCGCTGGCGTCACTGGATATTCCACGCAAGCGTGAATTAATTCCTTACCTTCAGCGCCTGGCGCGTGAAATTAATATTCCCATGCTTTATGTCAGCCATTCGCTGGAGGAAATTTTGCATCTGGCTGACAAAGTCCTGATCCTCGATGGCGGCAATGTGAAGGCTTTTGGTGACCTGGAGGAAGTCTGGAGCAGCAGTGTTATGCACCCCTGGTTACCTCAGGAGCAACAAAGCAGCATACTCAATGTTCAGGTGGTGGAGCATCATCCTCATTACGCGATGACGGCTCTGGCGCTGGATGGTCAGCACCTGTGGGTGAATAAACTGGATAAACCTCCCCGTTCTGCGCTACGTATTCGTATCAAGGCATCGGATATCTCATTGGCGCTTGAACCGCCGGTAAAAAGCAGTATCCGTAATGTATTGCGGGTAAGGGTGGCTGAATGCCTGGATGAAAAAGGGCAGGTGGACGTTCGGCTGGAAGCGGGGTCGCGTATTCTGTGGGCCAGAATCAGCCCGTGGGCCCGGGATGAACTTGCGGTCAAACCCGGACTCTGGCTGTATGCTCAAATAAAAAGCGTCGCGATTATGACCTGACTAGAGGACGTAGCGATACAGTGTCTCGGCAATGCTCGGTTGCTCATTATTGCCGATAGTCAGTTTGGCTCGGGCCTTGATGGCGTCAGCCGCATTGCCCATTGCCACACCTAGTCCTGCCGTTTCCAGCATACTCAGGTCATTGTCGTTATCACCGAAGGCAATAACCTGATCCATCGTCAGACCTTGCTGTGCTACCCACTGTGCCAGACGCGCCCCTTTACTGTTGCCACGCTGAGTGACATCCACTTGGTCATGCCATGAAAACTCGCAGGTTAAGCCAAGGCTGGATTCAACTGTCTCAGTAAACTGGCGCAGCTTGGGTACATCAGAGTCAATCAGAGCAAATTTCCAGATAGCCTCGGCTTCGGTAGCTGACTGGCGCAAAGAAGGGACATTTTTAAATACCGGGCGCTGTGACTCAGGTAGGGATTGTGCCCAGGTACTGGTCCGTGCGACATGTGCCTGAATTTTTTTAGAATCTTCGGGGTAAAGCATGGCATTATCAACATACATTAATCCCTCTATCTGATGCGTATCGAGCAGAGAGATAAGTTGATCCGCCTGTTGCGGGTGCACCGGGTCGGAAGCCAGTACTTGCTGATTTTGATAATCATACAAATAAGTGCCATTACAGCAAATAGCAGGTGTATCAAGTTGCAGAGCCTGATAAAAAGGATGAATAGCAACGTGATGACGGCCGGTGACAATAATAACTTTGACGCCTGCGGCGCGGGCGTCACTCAGGGCCTTCAGTGACTCGGGTAAGATAGTTTTCTGCGATGTCAGCAGGGTGCCGTCGAGATCAAGAGCGATTACGTGATAACGCATTAAAAGTTCCTGTTATGATTTAAGAAGTTGATACGATGTTACACAGTTCGCAACCTGGTGCAAAATGACTACCTGTCTCTAAAAATGCGCTAATTTTGTGACTATGACTTACGATGCATGGAGAAGAATAAACTTATGAAACAGACGGTCTATACCGCCAGCCCGGAAAGCCAGCAGATTCATGTCTGGACACTTCACTCCAATGGCTCACTCACCCTGTTGCAAGTAGTCGATGTTGCAGGCCAGGTTCAGCCAATGGTCGTCAGCCCGGATAAGCGCTTCCTGTATGTGGGTGTACGCCCTGAATTTCGTGTGATAGCTTACCGTATCACACCCGATGACGGTAGGCTAACAGAGGCAGGTGAAGCACCTCTGCCGGGCAGCCCGACCCATATCTCGACTGACCGTAGCGGACGTTTTCTGTTCAGCGCTTCTTATAATGCGGGTAACGTCGGGGTGATTAGCCTTGAGAATGACGGTTTACCGGGCGCAACAGTCGATATCGTTGATGGTCTGGAAGGTTGTCACTCAGCCAATATCTCGCCGGATAACAGCACTCTCTGGGTACCTGCTCTGAAACAAGACAGAATTTGTCTGTTCACTTTGTCTGATGACGGACATCTGGTCGCTCAGACCCCGGCAGAAGTGACCACTGTTGAAGGTGCCGGCCCTCGTCATATGGCTTTCCACCCAAATCATCAGTATGCCTACAGCGTCAATGAACTGAACAGTTCAGTGAATGCCTGGGAATTGAAGGATCCAAACGGCGCTATCGAGTGCGTTCAGACGGTAGAAATGATGCCACCAGATTTCAGCGATGTTCGCTGGGCTGCGGATATTCATATCACTCCGGATGGTCGCCATCTGTATGCCTGCGACCGTACTTCGAGCCTTATCACCATCTATGATGTCTCTGAAGATGGTAGCGTACTGTCACTTGTCGGCTATCAGCCAACCGAAGCACAGCCACGCGGCTTTAATATCGATAATAGCGGTAAGTATCTGGTTGCCGTGGGACAGAAATCTCACCATGTTGCCGTCTATGGTATCTCGCAAGAGCAAGGCTTACTGGAAGAGAAAGGGCGTTATGCAGTAGGGCAGGGCCCAATGTGGGTGGCGATTTACGCTCACTAAGTTATAAAAACACCCTGTTGGCATGCTGCCCACAGGGTGTAAATCACTCACTTATTCAACCCCACCAGTTATATCCGGTGCGGATTATTCAGCAACAAC
Organism: Klebsiella sp. BIGb0407; assembly: GCF_024807845.1. GTDB lineage: Bacteria > Pseudomonadota > Gammaproteobacteria > Enterobacterales > Enterobacteriaceae > JGM124. Next base: position 1,539,116 of record NZ_JANUEQ010000001.1, on the reverse strand, counting down.
GGTACTACCTGTACCACGGTTGTTATATTCCCACAGGCGATTTGCACCCGCTGCATTTAAGTCACGGCTAAAATTACCTTGCTCGTCTTTAGCGCCGATATTGCCTGTGAACGGACGCTGTGAATTCAGAGCATCACCCCACGGACGTGCCTGATTAAAGCCTTCAGAAATCACGCTGTCACGGATAACGACCTGGCCATTCGCGGCAACGCCGGCCGTTTCGATATCCCATGAACGGCCTAACAAGGCATCACCCGAGGCTTTGAAACGGCTGTTGATTGCCAGGAAACCAAAGTAGAGGTTAGGTTCTGTCGCCGGAGCAAACACCACGCCTTCCTGAGTACGGCTGTTAACCAGGCGGAATTCGGTATTTTCAAACACCACCGCACCACGGCCCGCAACGACATCCACATCGCCTTCGATATAGCTATTCGTTACCAGGGTACGAGGTTGTTTACCCGACAGGATGCGGTTCTGAACATCGCTGTTGGTCACAAAGAAGGTATTCTGACGACCAAGAATATTCACATTGTTCAGCTGAACTTTATCCCCGTCACTACGCAGGGCAACGGCCTGGTGGTTACCGGCATCAACGCTATCGCCGAGGGTATTTTGTACGGTCAGGTTTTGCAGCTGTAAGCCATTATTTTGTGACCATAAAGCGGCAGAACACATGATACCAACGGTAGCCCCTTTATGGTTCTGGCAGTTATCAAACATATACCAGGACGGTTTGCCCGGCATATATTTCCCTGAAGGGTTAACGGTTTTACGCCAGGTCACTGCGTCCATTTCAGAGTCGAGTGTCAGACCTATTTTCACATCCGCTGGATTTGAGGTGGTGCCGTACAGCGTAATGCTACTGGAGGCAGCAGGTATATACAGTGTGCCTTCATACTCACCCGGCAGAATAGCGATGTACTGACGCTGGCTGCTATGTTTGATTATAGCGGCATCAACCGCGGCCTGAATAGAATGATGTGTTACACCGGTACTGTCTGCAGGTCCGACAATAAAATCAGGCTGCTGTGGCAGGCGAATAGCTTCAGGTGTCCAGGGCGCTTCATTTGGGTTCATTGAGGCAAAATAACGCGCGGCAACAAAGTTTTGTGCTTCTGCTGCATTAAGAATTGGACGTGATTGTGTCCCCGGAGCTACCTGGGTTGACGGTTTGTCTTCCTGCGGAGTAGAGCTACAGGCCGTTAATGCGACGGTAAAAGCCAGTGCTGCGGCTCCACGCGAAAAAGAAAATCTGTTCAAGGTTGCTCCTGCTATATGCGAAAAGGGCGATTCTTAAGGCCCACTATCAGACAACAAGCAGGCACAATACAATAAAAGGGTGCGATTAATGACTCATCGATGGGCTGGCATCATAGCCAAATGCCTGAGTCATAATCCAATGCGCGCATAAAATACCTTGATACTGCTCAGGATGAAAGCGCCTTTAGACAGGTCAGCAGAATACTCATGTATTTTGTGGTCGTTGAGCCCTGGCACGAGGTGAATTGTTCGGATATGTTGGGTTTTTTCCTGGTCTGCTATCTCTGAAGCTGTTGTCTGTCCGTGGGTCTTGCTCCCTATTCGTTTTGACAAAAGGTCTTTGCACACATTTATTAGTCTCTTCAGCAGGTTGAAGTCAAACTGCTATCACTCGAGATATAAAAAATAATGATTTTTACGCTAATTTAATGTACTGAAATAAAAGGTGAATTTTGAAATAAATAGTACATATATAGATGTACTATTTACTTGTTTCTTAACGTAGTACATATAAAAGGATATAGTATGATTGGAAGTTTATCCGGTAGTTCAAATAACGTCAGTATTGGTAGCGGCTCTTATTCTGAAAGGGCACCTTTAAACAATCACCCTGCTACGGCTATCAGTAGTATAGAAAACACCTCTGTTGAGTTACACATTATCAATAAAGAGTCTTCTTTGTTCAATTCAGCAATGGCTATTGAGAACCTTCAATCCTCAATAAACAGTAGCTTGCGTGATAATCAGAATGCGCGGCTCTTTGCTTTGGGGGTAGCAGTCACTGCAGTAACGAATATGTTTGAACAAGGAAAGGCAAAAGAAATATCTGAGAGTATCTGCGATAAATATCCAAGAGATACAAATATTGAGTTGAAAAATGATATTTCAATCAATAAACGAGGGGAGGAGTATATTCGTCACATCCCCGATACTGTAGAGCCTCTTGATGTTACTGTTTATGCTATGGGGTTGAATGTCGGTTATGGTATAAGTATTAATGAACCAGATCCAGTTTTGATTAACTCATTAAACGCAGTGTGGAATATGCGTCTTAATCGGCCTTCATAACTAATTATCGGACTAGTGTTATATTATTTATATATACCTAAAATAATTCGAGTTGCTTATTGGCGCTAAGTTCAGCCCGTCGATGAGCATAGATAAACTGTGTGACTCGGCGGAATACCCAGACAACTTGAAAGTATGACGGATATACAACCCTCTCTAAATCAGAGAGGGTTGGTTTTTAAGAATAGCCTTGAAAAAAGGCAGTTTCTTCTACTGCTCGGGCAATCGCGGTCATTAATTTATCCAGTTCAGCATCGCTAATAATATAAGGCGGCATTAAATAAATCAGCTGACCAAACGGCCTGATCCAGACGCCTTGATCTACAAAGAAGCGTTGCAGTTCAGCCATTTTAACCGGATATTTTGTTTCCACTACCCCGATTGCGCCAAGCACTCTCACATCGGCTACTAACGGGCTTTCTACCAGCGGGTTGAGCCCAGTTCTCAGTCTCTGTTCAATGCGGGCAACCTGTTGTTGCCAGTCCCCATTTTCCAGCAGCGAGAGGCTTTCGCTGGCGACCGCACAGGCCAGAGGATTACCCATATAGGTCGGGCCGTGCATAAAACAGCCCGCCTCACCCTGGCTGATGGTGTCAGCGACCTGGCGCGTGGTCAGTGTCGCGGAAAGCGTCATAGTGCCGCCAGTAAGCGCTTTACCCAGGCAGAGAATATCCGGGGTAATGCCAGCATGCTCGCAGGCAAACAGTTTGCCGGTTCGCCCAAAACCCGTGGCAATTTCATCGGCAATCAGCAAAATACCTTCCCGGTCACACATCCGGCGGATCTGGCGTAACCACTGTGGATGATAAAAACGCATGCCCCCGGCACCTTGAACCACAGGTTCTAGAATAATCGCCGCAATCTCCTGACGATAACCCGCCATTAAACGGGCGAACGGCACAATATCTCTTTCATCCCATGGTTCATCAAAGCGGCAAGTCGGTGCCGGGGAAAACAGCTGTTCAGGTAAGTAACCCTGCCACAAACTGTGCATCGAATTTTCCGGACAGCAAACTGACATCGCGCCGAGAGTATCACCATGATACCCGCCGCCCAACGTCAGGAAACGCTGCCGGGTTTCACCCTTAGCCTTCCAGTATTGCAGCGCCATTTTCATCGCTACTTCAACCGCCACTGAGCCGGAGTCAGCTAAAAATACGCACTCCAGTGTATCCGGCGTCATCGCCACCAGTTTACGGCACAGGTCGACAGCCGGGGGATGGGTAATACCGCCAAACATCACATGCGACATGCTATCAATTTGCGCCTTCATCGCCTGATTAAGACGCGGATGATTATAGCCATGGATAGCTGCCCACCAGGAGGACATACCATCAACCAGAGGGGTGTCATCACTCAGCATTAAAGTGCACTCATGGGCTGATACCACCGGATAGACCGGTAATGGCTGGATCATGGACGTATAGGGGTGCCAGATATGGCGTTGATCGAACGATAAATCAGCAGGTGTCATAGCGCGACTTGTAAACCATTTAAAAAACATTTAGGTTTACAAGTGTAGCTGCAATTGATGAATAATAACACCTTTCGGAGAGACTTAATGGCTCACAACTCTTGCTGGACAATGCCGCAAGTCACCGCTTTATTTGAAAAACCTTTTATGGAATTGATGTTTGAAGCGCAACAAGTTCATCGTCAGCACTTTGATCCCCTGCAAGTTCAAGTCAGCACTTTGCTGTCGATTAAAACGGGAGCTTGCCCGGAAGACTGTAAATACTGTCCGCAGAGTGCTCGCTATAAAACCGGTCTTGAAGCTGAGCGTTTGATGGAGGTGGGGCAGGTACTGGATTCTGCCCGCAAGGCATTAAGCGCCGGAGCAACCCGTTTTTGTATGGGGGCCGCCTGGAAAAATCCCCATGAGCGCGATATGCCCTATCTTGAGCAAATGGTAAAGGGCGTCAGGGAGATGGGACTGGAAACCTGTATGACCCTCGGAACATTGAATAACTCCCAGGCGGGAAGGCTGGCTGCAGCCGGGCTGGATTATTACAACCATAACCTGGACACCTCGCCGGAATTCTACGGCAATATCATTACTACTCGCACCTACCAGGAACGCCTTGATACCCTGGATAAAGTACGCGAAGCCGGGATTAAAGTTTGCTCCGGAGGCATCCTTGGATTAGGGGAGACCGTGAAGGATCGTGCCGGGCTGTTATTACAGCTTGCCAATATGCCTGCGCCACCCGAAAGCGTACCCATTAACATGCTGGTCAAAGTCAAAGGCACGCCGCTGGCCGATAATGATGATGTCGATCCTTTTGATTTTATTCGTACCATTGCTGTGGCAAGGGTCATGATGCCGGGCTCTTATGTCCGTCTGTCAGCAGGACGGGAGCAGATGAGTGAACAAACCCAGGCAATGTGTTTTATGGCCGGAGCAAACTCGATTTTTTATGGCTGTAAACTACTGACTACCACCAATCCGGAAGAAGATAGCGATCTACGTCTGTTCCGTAAGCTGGGCATTAACCCGCAGCATACCGCCACTGAGCTTGGGGATAATGAACAACAGCAACATCTCACTCGGCAGTGGGTGAATGCAGACACTGAACACTACTACAATGCGGCCGTGTAATGAGCTGGCAGCAACGTATTGATAGCGCTTTAGTGCAACAGCAGGAAAAAGGGCTGTTTCGCCGTCGCCAGGCCTATGAGCGACATCAGGGGAGAGAGATTCAGTTCGCCGGACGGCCCTACCTGAATTTTTCCAGTAATGATTACCTCGGTCTGAGTCAGCATCCTGCACTGATTGCCGCCTGGCAGCAGGGCGCAGCGCAATGGGGAGTGGGAAGTACCAGTTCCGGGCATATTACTGGCTATAGTCAGGAGCATCAGCTGTTTGAGCAAGAACTGGCAGCATGGCTTGGTTTTGACCGGGCACTGCTATTTATCTCTGGTTATAGCGCGAACCAGGCGGTTATCAGCGCCCTCGGACAGAAAGCGGATCTGCTGGTTGCCGATAAGCTTTGCCACGCCTCAATGCAGGAAGCGGCGATGCAGTCCTCTGCACAGTTTAAACGTTTTCAGCACAATGATATCTCTGCACTCCAGCATCTGTTAACGCCGCGCGTGACGGGCGAAACATTACTGATGACGGAAGGGATATTCAGTATGGACGGCGACAGAGCCCCTCTGACCGAGCTGGCAAATCAGGCCCGGCAAGCAGGGGCCTGGTTGATGGTTGATGATGCCCATGGTATTGGGGTTGCTGGTGATGAGGGGTGTGGTAGTTGCCAGGCTCAGCAGATTAAGCCGCATATACTGGTGGTGACTTTTGGTAAGGCATTCGGCGTCAGTGGGGCTGCGGTATTGTGCCATGTAACAATCGCCGATTATTTGCTGCAGTATGCCCGGCATCTCATCTACAGCACCATGATGCCTGCGGCTCAAGCCTCCACGCTACGCGCAGCGTTGCAGGTTGTTCGCCAGGCCGATGATTTACGCGCAAGACTACAGAGTAATATCAGACGTTTTTGCGACGGCGCTTCAGCCCTGCCTTTTCAGCGACTGCCCAGCGATAGCGCGATTCAGCCGCTAATTATCGGTGATAATCAGGCAGCCCTGACGATGGCCGCCCGATTACGTGAACAGGGAATCTGGCTAACCGCTATTCGCCCACCGACCGTTCCTCAAGGCAGCGCCCGTTTACGTATCACGCTGAGTGCAGCACACAGTGACGAGGATATTGAACGTTTGCTGGAGGCACTTTATGACGCAGCAAGTTGATAAAGCGGCTATTGCAGCTGCCTTTAGTCGGGCGGCTAATCACTATGAACAGTTTGCTGAACTGCAACGACTCACAGGAGATGCTTTACTGGAACGCGTTTCTTCACGGCGGGCAAATGGTCTACTGGATGCAGGATGCGGTACTGGCTGGTATAGCCGCGTCTGGCAGAGTCGTGGTAGCCGGGTAATTGCTCTCGATTTATCGGCTTCGATGCTGGAATCCTGTCAGCAGAAACAGTCAGCAGAACGCTTTATTGAAGCGGATATCGAATCTATTCCCTTGGCGGATAAGCGTGTGGATTTAGCCTGGAGTAACCTTGCACTCCAGTGGTGTTCTGATATTCATCAAGCGCTGTCTGAACTTTATCGGGTAACTAAACCTGGCGGCTGTATTGCTTTTACTACCCTGGCTTCAGGTTCACTTATCGAGTTGCGTCAGGCCTGGCAAGCGGTGGACGATCGCCAGCCGGTTAATACTTTTATGACAATAGAAGACATTGAGCAGGCTTGCCGCCATTGGGACTCGCACCTGCAATGTCACCCTATAACGCAGTATTTTCCTGATGTTATCAGTGCTATGCGTTCACTTAAGGGAGTAGGGGCAACGCATTTACATCACGGCCGCCATCAACAGCTGACTACACGTAGTCAGTTACAACGCCTCGCTTCCGTATGGCCGCAACATCAAGCCGGTTATCCCCTGAGCTGGCAAATAATTTCCGGAGTAATTGAACGTGACGAATAAGTGGTTTATTACCGGTACTGATACGGAAGTGGGTAAGACGGTTGCCAGTTGTGCATTGTTACAGGCGGCGGTAAGTGCAGGATATCATGCTGCTGGCTATAAACCCGTCGCCTCAGGTAGTCAGATAACAGCTGAGGGAATTCGTAATGACGATGCTCTGGCATTACAGCGGGCAAGTAGTCTGAAGTTGCCCTATGAGGCGATTAACCCTCTTGCTTTTATCGAGCCGACATCACCGCATATCATCAGCGCCCATGAGCAACGACCGATTCACTTCCCGGTCATGTCTGAAGGCCTGGAGTACTTAGCCGCTCAGTCTGATTGGGTATTGGTTGAGGGTGCGGGAGGCTGGTTTACCCCCTTATCGGAAACTCAGACCTTTGCCGATTGGGTTAAGGCAGAGCAACTCCCGGTAATTCTGGTGGTAGGGATTAAACTGGGGTGTATAAACCATGCGTTGCTTACCGCCCAAGCGGTAGAAGCCGCAGGGCTCAGGCTTGCAGGCTGGATAGCAAATGATATCCAGCCGCAGGGGAAATGGCATACCGAATACCTTGCAACCCTTAAGCAACGGATCTCTGCACCATTGCTGGGGGAGATCCCTTGGCTGGAGGAACTGGCTGTGGAGACAAATCTTGGTGATTATCTTAATCTGGCATCGTTGATCTATCCTCAGGAGAGTTATTGAATATATCCGTTATTCTTCAAGCTAACTGAGTTGGCGAAAATACACTGTATTATATTGTCCGTATAAGGACGGCGTTTGTGACTAATTTTTACTCATTTCACTTTCCTATAAGATAATGAAAAATAATACAACCTATTGCATGTAAGGATGGGTAATTAGACGTGCACATGACTATTTTGTTTTTATCCACGCCTTCTGGTGGTTTTCGGCACAAATAACTTCTTAGTTTTATTGCACTGAGTGCAACCAGGAGGCGGTCGTTGGAACTTTCTTCATTAAATATAGTATTGAATGCATGGAATATAAGTTCAATGGTTTTGTCGTTAAGGTCTTTTTCTCTAAAACTCAGACTTACAGTTCGGTTTGTAGATAAGCCTGATGAAGCATTTTCTTGTCTTAACATTATTCCCGGTATTAATCTATTATTTGAAAGCTTCATTATTTCGACTCCGCAGTGTGATAAAATATTACCACTCCAGTGTTTACCGGGTAGAGTGCAGTTGGATTCATATCTGGTGGCAATAGATATATTATTGGAGCTTGTACAGCATTTACCAATAGAAATGCGCTTTAGACACTGGAGGATATCGTCTTTTTTTTCATTTCTAACCATTTGTCTAATTGATTTAATATACATTTTTTCATAGGATGATTTTAATTCACCCGAGCATCTTTTTAATTTTACAGGTATTTCTTTAAGTGAGGTGAGTTCATGATGCATTCTTTTAGAGGTTAAATGTAAGTTTGCATAACTGAACCCATCCAGATTAAAAGCAATTTTTTGCTTTAATTCGATGGGGAGATCCATAAACTCGACAGGTTCATTTCTGACGTTGACAATATTCTTTATGGTTTTATTTTCATCTTTGTCTGAAAATAGCATTGAGGTAGGGGTTACAGTGTGTGGTGATATTGTGGAGCTGTCAGTTATATCGTTCATAATTTATTCTTTTTAATCCTAATGTAATAATTTTACTGATATGTGTTACTCCATTTAAGGTTACAGTTAATAATTTTAAAATCTATCATAAAAATATCTGCTTTTTTAATGATGCTAACTTTTAGATTGCATTCATTCTCGGATTTGGCAGCCTAACCAAGATAATCAAATTGGGACATTATTTTGACCTGACCCACTTAATCCCATTTTCAGGTAAAGAATGAGAAAGGGCGATAAAATGCCCCGAGGAGCACTACTTCAGTATGGCTGCCAGAAGACTACTGAATGCCGACCCGGTGATAAAAGCATGCTCCGTTGCCACCTCATCTTTTCGGATGTCTGCGAGCCTTGCGAGAGCGCTTTCGGCATCCGATGCGGATATCTCTTCATATAGCTTCTCCCACCCATCTTGCGTGAAAAAAGAGTGTTTTTCTTTATCATTACCTTCCAATGCAATGATTTTATTGTTTTTTTTAAAGAAAATGTATTCCTGCATAAGATCTCCCGGCAATAGATGAAAAGTTAAAAGAATTCTTTCCCATTGGTCGATATTTTTCATTCAGACAGGATTATAGAGCGTTTATTACTCTTACGCACATAAAACCATACTATCATTGTGCCTTTTGGCTGGATTTCCGGAGCCAGGAAGGCGAGCGGAAAAATACGATTAAATTCGACACAATCTATGCTGAGAAAACACCCCATTAACGTGGCTAAAACCCACGAAAAATCGAATTGTAAAAGCGAAAAAAATTACCGAAAATTTTTTTTTGGTCGAGAATAAAAAAAATCGGAAGGATTCGCAGGCGGCGAAGGATAAGGGCTTGACTTAGTTATCCACTATTCCTGTGGATAACCCTGTGCATTAGGGTTAGAAAACTAGATTGAAGCGAGCTCGGACGCGGGTTTCATCTAAATTGCTGCGAAAGCCGCCTTTATAATATAAATTATATTATTCAATAAGTTAAATAAAATCAATAACTGTCATAAATCTGACATCAAACGTAATGGTCTGAGAGACCCTCTATTGACAAATGTTAAAAGGCAAAAAAAACTGGGGATAACCTGACTTCATTCTAATTTTGTTCAGTAACCACTTTAAAGTGGTTAAAATACAAACTGCCATTGTCTTTTTTATCAACAATTAGAATGGCGGGGCTGGTGTTATATACAGTTTTTTCTGGAAATAATCCCTCTTGCAGGTAAAATGACCTCTTGGCTCGCGCATTTCTTCAGCAGGTAGTCTCTCCATGAGTAAAGCGTTCAAACTTCATTCTGCGTTTACCCCTTCAGGCGATCAGCCTGATGCCATTCGTCAACTCAAAGAGGGGCTGGAAGATGGTCTCGCACATCAGACACTTTTGGGTGTAACCGGATCGGGTAAAACTTTCACCGTGGCGAATGTCATTGCTGATTTGCAGCGTCCGACAATGGTGCTGGCGCCCAATAAAACGCTGGCAGCACAGCTTTATGGCGAAATGAAAGAGTTCTTTCCTGAAAACGCCGTGGAGTTTTTTGTCTCCTATTACGATTACTACCAGCCAGAAGCTTATGTTCCCAGCTCAGATACCTTTATCGAAAAAGATGCCTCGGTAAACGAACATATCGAACAGATGCGGCTTTCGGCAACCAAAGCCCTTCTGGAGCGCAGGGACGTGGTGGTAGTGGCTTCAGTGTCCGCTATTTATGGTCTCGGCGATCCTGATTTATATCTGAAGATGATGCTGCACCTGACAAAGGGCATGATTATCGATCAGCGGTCAATTTTACGCCGTCTGACCGACCTGCAATATACTCGCAACGATCAGGCGTTTCAGCGGGGCACTTTTCGGGTGCGCGGTGAAGTTATTGATATTTTCCCCGCTGAATCAGACGATTTGGCTCTGCGGGTTGAACTGTTTGATGAAGAAGTCGAAAGACTTTCGTTATTTGACCCACTTACCGGGCATATTGACTCCACTATCCAGCGCTTTACCGTTTACCCTAAATCCCACTATGTCACGCCGCGGGAACGTATCGTTCAAGCGATAGAAGACATTAAAGTGGAGTTGGTGGACAGGAAAAAAACGCTGCTGGAACAGAATAAGCTACTGGAAGAACAACGCATCTCACAGCGAACGCAGTTTGATTTAGAGATGATGAACGAACTGGGTTATTGCTCCGGGATTGAAAACTACTCCCGCTATCTGTCCGGCCGCGGCCCCGGCCAGCCACCGCCGACGCTGTTTGATTATCTTCCGGCTGATGGCCTGTTAATTGTTGATGAATCCCACGTTACTATTCCGCAAATTGGCGGCATGTATCGTGGCGACCGCGCGCGTAAAGAAAATTTGGTTGAGTACGGTTTTCGCCTGCCATCAGCTCTGGACAACCGGCCGTTAAAATTTGAAGAGTTTGAAGCGCTTGCCCCGCAGACTATCTATGTTTCTGCCACGCCAAGTAACTATGAACTAGAGAAATCGGGCGGTGATGTTGTCGAACAGGTGGTGCGTCCTACTGGCCTGCTTGATCCTATAATTGAAGTCCGGCCGGTGGGGACACAAGTCGACGATTTACTGTCAGAAATCCGTCAGCGCGTGCAGATTAATGAACGCGTACTGGTTACCACCTTAACCAAGCGCATGGCAGAAGACTTGACTGAGTATCTGGAAGAGCATGGTGAGCGAGTGCGCTATCTGCATTCAGATATCGATACCGTAGAGCGTATGGAAATTATTCGCGACTTACGTCTGGGAGAGTTTGATGTTCTGGTGGGTATCAACTTACTCCGTGAGGGGCTGGATATGCCTGAAGTCTCACTGGTAGCGATTCTTGATGCTGACAAAGAAGGTTTCCTTCGTTCTGAACGTTCCTTAATCCAGACCATTGGTCGTGCTGCTCGTAATATTAACGGTAAAGCCATTCTGTACGGCGATAAAATTACTGCATCAATGGCAAAAGCCATAAGCGAAACAGAACGTCGCCGTGAGAAACAACAGCGCTATAACGAAGAGCATGGAATAATCCCGCAGGGACTGAACAAAAAAGTCGTGGACGTCCTGCAACTGGGTGAGGGGATGGCAAAAACCAAAGGCCGTCAGAAAACCAAAGCACGCAGCGTGATAGAAGACGATGAAGTGGTTCTGACGCCGAAGGCCTTGCAGCAGAAAATTCAGCAACTGGAAGCTCAGATGCTGAAACATGCGCAAAACCTTGAGTTTGAGGAAGCGGCTCAGGTACGTGATAAATTGCAGCAGCTCCGTGCTTTGTTTATCTCTATCTCATAAGCGTTAACCTAGCTGCTGTAGCGTTTTCTCAATAGCAGCACGCAACAGCTGGCGGTCATGGCGATACTTCACATCGCAGGCCTCCAGCGGTTGCTGAATAATCAACCGGTTATTCAGCTGACTGGTATCAACCTGCGGGCTGACTATCACCGCATCAATAATGCGTTTACCAACATGCTGTTCTATTATCTCTAACTTCTCGTTCAGAGAAAGGCTTGCCGCTGCCGGGCTCAGTTCTTTGCCGAGATTACCGATATAGACGACCGGGGCGGAGGTGCGACGTAATGCCTGGTCCATCTCTTCAAGTAACAGAATAGGTAACAGGCTGGTATAAAAACTGCCTGGACCTATTAGCACCAAATCAGCTTCTGTAATGGCATCCAGAGCTTCACGTGTTGCCGGTGCTTTTGGGTAAAGCATCAAATCCTGCGGTGGCTCGGCCAGATTATCAATATTCACTTCACCGTAGATAGCATTACCCTGGCTATCCGTTGCCATTAAATCGACCGGATACTCGGACATGGGGATTAAAAAGGCATCTACTTTCAGTAAATTACGAATAAGATTGATGGCTTCCATAGGCCGTACGCTCAAGTGGTCGAGCGCTTTAAGCATCAAGTTACCAAGGTTGTGTCCGGATAACTCACCGTTGCCAGCAAAACGATATTCAAACATTGCTGAAGCGATACTAGGTTCGGTGATGAGCTGATTTAAGCAGTTACGCATATCGCCCCAGGCGATACCGCCTTCAGAACGTCGAATACGTCCTGTTGAACCGCCGTTATCGGTAGTAGTGACAATCCCGGTTAACCGGGAACCGAGAAACGCCAAAGAGGACATCACGCGGCCCAGCCCGTGTCCTCCACCCAAGGCGACAATCCGATCAAGATCCGCCAGCGTACGATTACGCATACTCATCCTTTTTAAGTGGCTCGCCTGTGAGGCTATATGACTAACGCTATGTCCGGTGCAGACATATGCGAGACAGATTAGAAGGCATAAAACACGCATAAGCTAGTGCAAAAACCACAAAAAAACGATCTCAGCCTACTCTTAATGATGTATATCAATCTGAATACCCGCATTTGGGACTATTCTTTTTATTAAAATTGAGGAATTTCAACGCTATATAATTATTTATATAGCGAAATATGAGATAGCACAAGGCATTCTGTCAGGTTACTATCTCAAAGACACACTCAAGCCTTGGTACCTAAGTCCGACGATAAGGTGCCCTGGCCGTGGCAATTTCAGCCACCAGGGTGCAGGAAGAAATGACTGCATCTCCCGTATTTTGGAAAGGTGTATTCAGTGACTCAACTTACCGATGCTTTTGCACGCAAGTTCTATTACTTGCGGTTATCTATTACCGATGTTTGTAACTTTCGTTGTAGCTACTGCCTGCCCGATGGCTATAAGCCCCAGGGTGTAGCAAACAAAAGTTTCCTCAGCCTGGATGAAATACGTCGGGTGACGCGTGCGTTCGCCAGTATGGGAACAGAGAAAGTGCGTCTGACCGGCGGTGAACCCTCTTTACGACGTGATTTCAGCGATATCATTGCGGCCGTTCGTGAAAATTCCACTATTCGTCAACTGGCTGTCACCACTAACGGCTATCGTCTGGCTCGTGATATCAAAACCTGGCGTGAAGCTGGCCTTACCGCTGTGAATGTCAGTATCGATAGTCTGGATGCACGTCAGTTTCATGCTATTACCGGACAAGACAAATTTCATCAAGTGATGGCTGGCATTGATGCCACTTTTGAGGCGGGTTTTGAGCGAGTTAAAGTCAACGCTGTGCTAATGCGCGATGTAAACCACCATCAGCTAGATACCTTTCTGAACTGGATCAAAGATCGCCCCATTCAGCTACGTTTTATTGAACTGATGGAAACCGGGGAAGGGCGTAGCCTGTTCCAGAAACATCATGTTTCGGGAAAAGTGGTGCGTGATACTTTGCTATCCCGGGGATGGATACATCAGATCCGCCAGCGTAGTGACGGCCCGGCACAAGTTTTTTGTCACCCTGATTACCAAGGGGAAATTGGCCTGATTATGCCGTATGAGAAAGATTTCTGTAGCAGTTGTAACCGGTTACGTGTTTCAGCTATCGGTAATTTACATCTGTGCCTGTTCGGCGAGCAGGGTATTGCTTTGCGTGATTTACTGGCAGAAGACGACCAGCAGACCGAGCTTGAAGCGCGTATTAGCGCTGCCCTGGCACAGAAAAAACAGACCCACTTCCTGCTTGATGGCCATACGGGTATCACCCAGAATCTGTCATTTATCGGCGGCTAAGTTACGCTGCCAGGAGAAAATTCATGAGTCAGGTGAGTACAGAATTTATTCCCGCACGAATTGTTATTTTGACGGTGTCCGGTCATCGTACTCAGGACAATGATACGTCAGGACATTATCTGCGTGATGCGGCAATTGAGGCCGGTCATGAGGTTCTTGAAAATGTGATAACAAAAGAAAACCTCTATCGCATACGAGCCTGTGTATCCCAGTGGATTGCGGATGAAAGCGTTCAGGTCGTGTTAATTAACGGCGGTACAGGTTTTACTGAAAATGACCAAGTGCCTGAAGCATTACAGCCGCTGTTTGATCGGGATATTGCCGGGTTTGGCGAGTTGTTCCGTATGCTTTCTTATGAAGATATTGGCACTTCGACCCTTCAGTCCCGGGCAATAGCGGGTATGGCGAACCGGACGTTAATTTTTGCTATGCCAGGCTCGACCAATGCCTGTCGTACCGCATGGGAAAATATCATTATGCAGCAGCTTGATGCCCGTCAGCGTCCCTGTAACTTTCATCCTCATATAAAGAATTAAACTATGTCACAACTGACTCATATTAATGCCGCGGGTGAAGCCCAAATGGTCGATGTTTCCGCTAAGGCAGAAACCGTACGCGAAGCGCGTGCCGAAGGCTTCGTCAGCATGCAGGCTAGCACCCTTGAGATGATTATCTCAGGGCAGCACCATAAAGGTGACGTTTTTGCTACCGCACGTATTGCCGGGATCCAAGCCGCAAAACGCACCTGGGAACTGATCCCGCTTTGCCATCCCTTATTACTGACGCACCTCGAAGTTAAACTGGAGGCGCAGCCAGAACACTCCCGGGTACGTATTGAATCGGTTTGCCGTCTGAGTGGTAAAACCGGAGTGGAAATGGAAGCGTTAACCGCGGCCTCGGTGGCGGCTTTAACCATTTATGATATGTGCAAAGCAGTACAAAAAGACATGGTCATTGGCCCGATACGTTTGCTGGAAAAAAGCGGCGGTAAGTCCGGTGATTTTAAGGTGGATCCCCATGATTAAAGTGCTTTTTTTTGCTCAGGTTAGGGAGTTAACCGGCTGCGATAGCGTCGAACTTGAATCCTGCTATACGGATGTTGAGCAACTGCGCGCCTCTCTCGCCGGGAAAGGGAGTCGCTGGGAACTGGCTCTGGAATCAGGAAAATTACTGGCAGCAGTCAATCAGACCCTGGTGAGCTTCGATACCCCTTTAGTTGATGGGGATGAAGTGGCATTTTTCCCACCGGTAACCGGAGGCTGAATGAATAATACCCGTATTCTGGTCTGCCAGCATGATTTTCAGGTCGGCGACGAATATCAATGGTTAGCTGAGTGTGACGATGATGGTGCCGTAGTGACATTTACCGGTAAGGTTCGTAATCATAATCTCGGCGACACCGTCAGCGGTCTGACGCTTGAACATTATCCGGGTATGACCGAAAAAGCGCTTGCAGAAATTATCACTGAGGCGAGAGGGCGCTGGCCATTACAGCGGGTTACGGTTATCCACCGTGTGGGCGAACTTCATGCGGGAGAGCAGATTGTTTTTGTTGGTGTCAGTTCGTCCCATCGTGACGCAGCTTTTGCCGGGGCTGAATTTATTATGGATTACCTGAAAACTCGCGCTCCTTTCTGGAAACGCGAAGCGACGCAGGAAGGCGGACGCTGGATTGAGGCCAAAGAAAGCGACGATAATGCGGCGAATCGCTGGTAAATATCATCCCGCTCAAGATGTGTTAATATTATACCGCAGATGGGCGTTATGCCCGAATCAAGACTTTACTCTTTAGAGGATACATCATGGACAGATTTCCACGTTCCAATGATACGATTGTTCAGCGTGCTAATACTGGTCTTCAAGCCTTTATGGCTCAAGTCTATGGCTGGATGACATGCGGTTTATTACTGACCGCTTTTATCGCCTGGTATGCCGCAAACTCACCTGCAGTGATGCAGTTTGTTTTTTCAAGTAATATCACTTTCTTTGGCCTGATCATTGCCCAGCTGGCACTGGTATTCGTTATTTCAGGCATGATCCATAAGCTAAGCCCCGGGCTTGCCACCTCACTGTTTATGCTCTATTCCGCGCTGACTGGCTTGACGATGTCGAGTATTTTCCTCGCCTATACCGCGTCTTCCATCGCCAGTACCTTTGTGGTTGCCGGTGGTATGTTTGGTGCCATGAGCATCTATGGTTACACCACAAAACGTGATTTAAGCGGTTTCGGTAATATGCTGTTTATGGCACTTATCGGTATTGTTCTCGCTTCTCTGGTCAACTTCTGGCTGAAAAGCGACGCTTTGATGTGGGCAATTACTTACATTGGGGTGATTGTGTTTGTTGGTCTGACCGCTTATGACACACAGAAACTGAAAAATATCGGCGAACAAATTGATACTCGCGATACCAGTATGATGCGTAAGTATTCCATCGTTGGCGCGCTGACCCTGTATCTTGACTTTATTAACCTGTTCCTGATGCTGCTGCGTATTTTTGGTAACCGCCGTTAATCGATAATATTGCGGTTACCCTGCTACAGCACTATCGATAAAGCAACAACTCTATAGCCACCTCAGCGGTGGCTTTTTTATGCGTCTTATGCGCATACCTTTCCTTCATCATTATTCATCTTTGTTTCTACTCTCACTCAAATAAAACATGACTCGCTTCACGCTTCCACGCAATTCCCCGCCGCCCGAAGGGATTAAAGTTGAATTGTTATCTTAGTCACAGACTGTTTACATTTGTAGTGTCATATTTTACATATGTAAACCGTATGTGAACATAAAGATGAGGGCTTGTGATGTCAGCACAACAAAACAACATGATTGAAATACGCGGCATCAAGAAGCAATTTGGCACCAACATTGTTTTGCATGAGATTAATTTAACTCTGCAAGGTGGAGAGATCCTTGCCTTGATGGGGGCGAATGGCGCAGGAAAATCAACCTTAGTCAAAATACTCAGTGGTATCTATACCGCCGATCGGGGTGCGATATATATCAATGGTGAAGAGTGTCAGATTAATACCCCGCAGGCAGCACGCAAAGCCGGAATCATCACTGTTCACCAAATTATTAATGATGGCGTTGTACAGGATCTGACTATTGCGGAGAATCTGTTACTGGACAGATTATGTGATGGTCGAATTCCACATTTTATTAATAAAAAAGTATTACACCAGCAAGCCAAAGAGATTGCCGATAATCTCGGATTAAGTTTTTCTCTGGATCAGCCGGTTTCTGAATTAGGGCAAGCTGAAAGGCAGCTGGTTTCTATTGCCCGCGCAGTTTCAGAAAAACCACGGTTATTAATTCTGGATGAACCGACTTCCAGTCTGTCAGATAAAGAGGCCGCTAATCTGTTTCGTGCGGTGAAAAAGTTGCGTGAGCAGAATGTGGCCATTATTTATATTTCGCATCGTATGTCCGATTTGCGTACGTTAGCATCAAAAATTGCCACTCTGCGTGAAGGTCGTATTGTCGGCCTGTTTGAACAACCGCTGGATTATGATGGTGCCGTTCACTCGATGCTCGGGCATGCCGTCGGCGAGATCCGCCATCAGTACGTGGCGGGTAATAAAGAAGTCATAAGCCTTAAAGGTGTGCGTTTAACTGAAACCTCACTCCCTTTTGATTTGCAATTCAAAACCGGAGAAGTGGTGGTATTGACCGGGCTGTTATCTTCGGGTTGTACTTCAGTGGTGGAAGGCATTTTTGGCATGCAGCCATTTCATGAGGGCGAAATTCTGCTTAATGGTCAGTCCTGGTCAGCGAAGAATCCAAGACATGCTATTGAAAATGGTATTTTTATGGTGCAGGAAGACCGCGGCAATAACGCAATTATTCCGGACTTTACTATTGAGCAGAATGTCAGCCTGCCATTTCTCGCCAAATTCTGTCGGGGGAGTATCGTCAACCGTCAACAAGAAAAAACTACCGTCGAAGCAGCGATTAAGCGGACTCATGTTAAATACACCGATGCAGAGGCATTAATGTCGACCTTATCAGGTGGTAATCAACAGAAAGCAATTATTGCTCGCTGGACGCTCGATGACTGCCAGGCTCTATTATTAAATGAACCCTTCCAGGGCGTAGATATATCTTCCCGCCGACAGATTGGTGAGTTATTAAGAAATACCGCACAAAACAGAGCCACTATTGCCGTTTGTACCGATATAGAAGAAGCGCTGGAGATCGCCGACAGAATTATTGTGTTTAATCATAATAATCTAGCTGGAATTCATCGCGTAGATAAAATAGAAATGCCAGTACTCATAAAACAAATAGCAGCTGCACCAGAAAAAGACATCGTTGAATAATAAGCACCTGAAGGAAGGGTTAATGAAAAATACACGTGAAATAGCGATCAGATATGGTCTGATCGTATTATTGGTGACGCTGTTTATTATATTTTCACTCGCGGAACCTGCATTTATCAGCACCATAAATATGATGATTATCCTGCAATCAGTATCGATTGTGGCCATTCTGGCATTAGGTGTGACAGCGACACTGGCCGTTAATGGGTTTGATCTTTCTATTGGTTCTACCGCGGCATTCTCGATGATGACGGCCAGTTATGTGATGGTGGTCTTTGATGGCGGAACCACACTGGCCATTGTTTCAGCGATAGGCGTTGGGGTCATTGTCGGTTTAATTAATGGCTTCTTAACCGTGCAGATGCGCATCCCCGATCTGCTGACCACGCTGGGAATGATGTTCCTGCTGTTAGGCCTGCAGCTTATTCCGACCGAAGGGCGTTCTATTTCTACGGGTATGACGCTCAGTAACGGTGAAACAGCACAAGGTAACTTTACTGAAGCTTTCTTATTCCTTGGCCGGGCTCGTCTGTTTGACATTATTCCGGTACCCGTTGTCATCATGCTGGTACTGGCGGTCGTGACTTACTTCTTCCTGGAAAGAACGCGTCATGGTCGCGTGATGTATGCGATTGGCTCTAACGAACAGGCATCACGACTGGCGGGTGCCAGAGTCAAATTCTATCGCTACGTTGCCTATGTGTTATCCGGTGTATTTGCCTCCATTGGCGGTATTTTGCTGGCAGCACGTATTGGTCGCGGTGATGTGAGCTCCGGTAACTCATTGCTAATGGATGCGGTTGCGGCAGCACTGATTGGTTATGCGGTACTGGGAGCCGCAAGACCGAATGCGCAGGGCTCTGCTATCGGTGCGCTGTTTGTCGGAGTACTGCTTAATGGTTTAACGATGTTGAATACGCCTTACTATACCCAGGATTTTATTAAAGGTCTGGTACTGGTTGCTGCGCTGATGTTCACCTTTGGATTATCCAAAAATCGCCGATAATAGAGGACACCATAATGAAAAGTATCAAGAAATTTGGTTTGTTATGTACGGTTATGTTGGGCGTAATGAGCACGGCGGGTGTTCATGCTGAAACTAAAGCACCCTTTGAAGGTAAGCAAAAACGCATTGCTCATGTCAGATATCTGTCGCAGGGCGATTTCCCTGAACTCTATCTGAAAGGGGTTAAGCGCCAGTCTGATGCATTAGGATTTAAAGTCGATGTTTATGATGCACGCCAGGATGCGGCACTCCAGCGTAGTCAGCTGGAACAAGCCATCATGAAAGGTTATGACGGTATTATTCTGCAGCACGGTTTCACCGACTCGTTAAAAGATCTGGCAGATATGGCGGTTAAAAATGGTATCAAGGTTGTGGCTTTTGATATCAATGCACAAAACCCGGCTATCCCACAGATTAACCAGGATGACCAGTTAATTGCTGAACTGTCTCTTGAGCAGGCGATGAAAGATAACGGTAAAGACTGGAAAGCGGCCTACGTGTATGTTCCGGGTATTCCGCCTCTCGACAGAAGGGACGAAGTCTTCACGGCCCTGAAAAAAGATAACCCGGGTATTGTTGAAGTGGCTCGCTTCGGAACCATGAGCAACCCTATTCCAAACCAGGTTGCCGATCAGGCTGCTGCGGTTCTGCGTGCGAATCCAGATATTAAAGTGATTTTCTCCCCGTATGATGAATTTGCCAAAGGAGCCAAAATTGCCGTTGATGAAGCCGGTTTATCCAAAAACGTTAAAATCTATAGCGCTGATATCTCGAATTCAGATATTCAGGCAATGCGTGAACCGGGAAGTGCATGGGTAGCAACGGCCACCACTAACCCGTCAGTGATGGGAGAAGTGAGTGTTCGCGCTCTGGCTATGTTGCTTAAAGGTGAGGAAGTTCCCCCATTAGTGACCGTACCACCGGTATTAATTACCCAGGAAACGCTGAAAGCCAATGATATTAAAAATATGGATGACTTACTGGCTAAAAATCCGGAATTCTCAAAGTCATCTGTTTTAATGCCAGCGTGGATGCCTCAGCCATAACCAATAAGTGGCCATATTAATGGCCACTTTAATCAGTTTAATTTTTGATGATTAAGTCGAGTGGTATTATGACAAACACTATACCTGATGGCTACATGCCTCAAACATGTGAAACCCTACCTGACTATTTAAGTGATAAATTACCGCAGGATTTAATTTTGGGTGGTTTGCCTGAATCCTGGACGGTCACAGAAGTGGGTGATGGTAATTTAAATCTGGTGTTTATTGTCTCCGGTAGCGAACGAACGATTATCGTCAAACAGGCATTACCCTATGTTCGTGCTGCCGGGGAAAGCTGGAAGCTTTCCATTAATAGGGCATTTTTTGAATATAATGTTTTATTGCAAGAATACAAATATGCCGGAAATGCTCTGGTACCAGAGGTCTATTTTTATGATCCACAGATGGCCATTTTTGCGATGGAATATCTTGCCGATCATATTATTTTAAGAAAGAAACTGATTGCGGGTGAGAAACAGCCTGGCCTTGAGCAAGAGATAGGGTATTTCCTGGCAAAAACATTATTCCATACTTCGGATATCGGTATGGATGCGGTAGAGAAGAAAGCTTTAGTAGCAAACTTTGCTAACAACCATGAACTTTGCAAAATTACTGAAGATTTAATCTTCACTGAACCTTATTTTGATGCAACCCGAAATAACTGGACCTCTCCGCAGTTGGATGACGATGTTCATGCCCTCTGGCAGGATGTCGATGTTATTCATATTGCGATGAAATATAAATACAAATTTATGACTGAAGCCCAGGCTCTGTTACACGGAGATTTGCATTCTGGCTCAATCATGGTTTCGGCAACTGATAGCAAAGTGATCGATCCTGAATTCGGTTTTATGGGGCCAATGGCATTTGATATTGGTAATTACATCGGCAACCTGTATCTGGCCTATTTTTCTCAAGCTGGACTGCAGCCTGATATCCGTCGTCGTCAGGATTACCAGGTCTGGTTATTAGGGCAAATTGAACAAACATGGTCGGTATTTGAGCAGGTATTCCGTCAGCTCTGGAGTGATAAGCAAAGTGGTGAAGCTTATCCCCATACTCTGTATCAGCGCCATGGGTATAAGTTATTGCAGCGCGCCCAGGATGACTTTTTCAAAACATTATTAGAAGACACCCTGGTCAATGCGGGGCTGGAAATGAACCGCCGTATTATTGGCTTTGCTGGCGTCGCTGATTTTAAAACCATTATGGATGCCAGTCTCAGAGCACAATGTGAGCGCTCAGCATTAAAAATGGCCCGGGAACTGATTGTTAATGCCTCTGTGCATACCAATTTTACACAACTCAAACTTTATGCATC
Organism: Klebsiella sp. BIGb0407; assembly: GCF_024807845.1. Taxonomy (GTDB): domain Bacteria; phylum Pseudomonadota; class Gammaproteobacteria; order Enterobacterales; family Enterobacteriaceae; genus JGM124. Next base: position 1,517,404 of record NZ_JANUEQ010000001.1, on the reverse strand, counting down.
CGCGTGTTAAGAGGTATTTATGAAGATTAAAGGAACCCACTACCGTTCGGTCTGGCTTGCAGAGGATGGTTATACGGTTGAAGTCCTCGATCAAACCAAGCTGCCTTTTGAGCTGGCAGTTATCCAACTGACCTCTCTGCAACTGGCAGCGACAGCGATTAAAGATATGTGGATCCGTGGCGCTCCGCTGATTGGTGCTGTGGCCGCTTATGGTGTGGCACTGGCCATGAAAGAGGATGCCAGTGATGAAAACCTGCAACATGCTTATGACACTCTGGTCGTCACCCGTCCGACAGCCATTAATTTAAAATGGGCACTCGACCGAATCTGTCCTCAGCTCAGCGAGTTACCGGAAACCGAGCGCCAGGCTGCGGCATACCGTATTGCCAGTGAAATCGCCGATGAAGATGTTGAACTCTGTAAGAGTATAGGCCGTAATGGTCTGGAAATTATTCGTAAAATTGCCGCCGGTAAGCCGAAAGGTGAGCGGGTAAATATCCTGACCCACTGTAATGCTGGCTGGCTGGCAACGGTTGACTGGGGAACTGCGTTATCACCTATTTATATGGCGCATGAAGAGGGGATTGATATTCACGTCTGGGTAGACGAAACACGGCCACGTAATCAAGGCGGACTAACGGCCTTTGAACTGGGATCGCATGGTGTGGCGCATACCCTGATTGCTGACAACGCCGGTGGGCACTTAATGCAGCATGGTGACGTTGATATGTGTATTGTTGGCACCGACAGAACCACTGCCCGGGGGGATGTATGCAATAAGATTGGTACTTATCTTAAGGCGTTAGCAGCGAAGGCAAATAATGTTCCTTTCTATGTGGCCCTGCCGTCGCCGACTATCGATTTTACCGTATATGATGGCGTAAAAGAGATCCCTATTGAGGAACGCAGTGGTGAAGAGCAATCTCATGTTTATGGGATTGATGCTTCCGGCAAACGTAGCTGGGTAAATACGGCGCCTGAAGGCACCGTTTGTGGAAACTTTGCCTTTGATGTCACGCCAGCAGAATTAATCACCGGGCTGATTACTGAACGTGGTGTCTGTCAGGCGAATGAATCCGCATTGCGAGCGCTCTTTCCTGAGCATGATTAATTAGTATTGAGGGATCCTGGCTCCCTCAATCACTCACCTGATAAGGTTTTTGCCATGAACAGAGAGCGTTTAGCGCAAGAAATCATTGATAGTTGTCTTGAAATGTCACGCCTCGGGCTTAACCAGGGGACTTCCGGAAATATCAGTGCTCGCTACCAGAACGGTATACTGATTACGCCGAGCGGTGTGGCCTACCATAAACTGACCCCCGACCAGATTGTTTTTGTCAGTTATGAAGGGAAAGCAGAAGCGAATAAAGTCCCTTCGAGCGAGTGGCTATTTCATCTTGCCTGTTATCATGCTCGTCCGGAATTGAATGCCGTGGTACATAACCATGCCGTGAATGCCACAGCGGTTTCAATTCTGAATCACGCTATTCCGGCAATTCATTATATGGTTGCTGTTACGGGGGGCAACACCGTTCCCTGTATTCCTTATGCAACTTTTGGTAGTTCTGAGCTGGCTGACAGTGTTGAGTCTGGAATTAAAACCAGCAAAGCTTTACTGATGCAGCACCATGGTATGATTACTATGGAAGTCAATTTAGAAAAAGCATTATGGCTGGCAAATGAAGTAGAGGTTCTGGCAAATATGTACTTAAAAATACTTTCGATAACCGCGGATGTCCCGGTACTATCGGCTGCTGAAATGCGGCGTGTTAATGATAAATTTAAAACCTATGGTTTAAAAACCAATAGCTGACTAATAAAATTAAAATGCAGGCTGAGAAAAAGGATTTCTTATACAAGAAATCCTTTTTCTTATGGCTATGATTGACAGTTTTTAAGATAGTACGCTGTTGCTTCATCAATAATCAGGTCAGAAACATAGCCGCCACGAATTGCCCCGAGAGTTGCCGTAAAGTTTTCTTCACCTACAGCAAGGAAAATACGACGTTTAATATTGCGGAGCTGAGCCAGGCTGATCCCTAAAATGCGCAGGTCGACTTCAGCAGGAATGTGATTGCCATCTTTATCATAAAAACGACCACAGATAACCCCGACAGCACCGAGTTCACGATAAATCCGCATCTCATTTTTAGAGAGTACACCACTGCGGATCAACGGATTATCATCCTGCACATTACCGACGACAAACAATGCTTTATTACATTTATTCAATGCGGAGAAGTTCGCCTGAATGATAGGTTCAGCCTGTAATTCCGCTGCCAGTGAGGCACTTGATACCACTGCCGGGACATGAAGATTGACGCAACTGCCAGAAAATTTGTTTGCAATCAATGACGAAGACTCAATCGTCGTAAAATCAGGCTGAGCAGGCATTGAACCGAGCATTTGTAATACTGTGACATTATTTAAGGGTTTAGGTGACATAATATGCCCCATTCTATGAATGGTTCGTCCCCATGCCACACCTAACAGATCGTTATCCTCGACAACCTGACTCAAATACATACCGCCAGCGCGAGCCAGATGCTCACGACGCGCGGCATTATCTATGCTGTCATTATCCTGATGACTATCAGGAATAATAATAACATTATATAAATTAAACTTGGTTTTTATATTGATAGCCAGTTCAATAGATGAAAATGACTTGGCGTCAAGACTAATATTAACATAACCTTTTTCACGGGCAGTTTGCAGATACTTTACGACAGTGACTCTTGAGATCCCCATCGTATTGGCAACCTCGGTTTGACTGAGACCATCCTGATAATAAAGCCATGTAGCATAAAGAATGGGGTCATTATCAAATAAACTACTACTTTGTTTCTCACTCTCATTCATTGCTATGTTCCACTCCGCCAGGCCATTAACTATTATTACATTGATAAATAAAAACTAATAGCGGCAACTGCATTAATCATCTTGTGTAGCAGAAAAATATAATCTGAAGATTATCGTTATGCTAATAAGTAATAAAATATTTCTGATATTTAGCTGCCCGGGCCAGTCAGAGCGATGGCCGATGGCTTACAGGGATTGTCGTCATTTCCCGCGAATCAGGGGGACCTGTTGGCTTAAAGAGCGATGAGAAGGGGAGATCCAGTGCGATAACAGCTGTGAAAACGAGTGAAATTTGTTCTTTATATTGTGTCCGGCGCCATATTTTTCACTTTTTTGGTAAATAAAATGTAATTTTTGTCACAAAAGGGACGCATGTGGATGATTTTTCCGTACACTCGCGTACTCTGAATATCAGTGAGAAAGAATGCAGGAGAGAGAATATGAAGTGGCAACAACGGATACGAGTAACAACCGGGTTAAGTTGCTGGCAGATTATGCTGCATCTTGCGGTTATCGGTGCGTTGCTGGTTGGCTGGAAAACGGCCTCCTTGATCCCGGTCGGGATTGGACTGTGTCTGCTTTACATCGTCACTGTAATTTTGATGTTTGCCTTTCAACGCTTTCGTAGCGGTACGCTACGGGATATTGGTGATTTTCTCGAAGAGTTAACCACCACCTGGTATTTCGGAACCGCGTTGATAGCCCTCTGGTTGCTATCACGAGTGGTACACAGTCCTTTATTACTGAGTATCGCAGGTCTGGCGATGATAGCGGGTCCCGCTATTTATTCCCTGGTCCATAAAGAGAAATCAGGCAATTTTTCGCCGAAACAGCCAGTACGCCGCTGATCCCGTTGTGGCCGCTATCACCAGTAGCGGCCACAAGCTATGCCAGATAACTCCAAAGTCCGCATCCTTCAGGTAGATTTGCTTAGTGATATCGGTGAAATGCCGAATAGGGTTCACCCAGGTGATATCCTGTAACCAGACGGGCATATTTTCGACCGGAGAAACATATCCTGATAGCAGAATGGCTGGCATCATAAACACAAACACGCCAATAAAAGCCTGCTGTTGCGTTGAACAGAGTGTCGAAATCAGCAGCCCGAACCCTACCAGTGAAAAACCATAGATAATCATGGTGAAATAGAACAGCAGCAGTGAACCTGAGAAGGGGATCTGATAACCCCAAATACCCACCGCTAATACAATAGTGGCCTGGCCCAGCGCCACTACTTGAGCAGGAATAGCCTTGCCAATAAAAATCTGCCAGGTCGCGAGCGGCGAAACAATCAACTGATCCAGCGTTCCCTGCTCACGTTCACGGGCGACTGAAAGTGAAGTGACAATTAGAATACCAATGGTGGTTATCAGTGCGATTAAAGAGGGCACCACAAACCATTTATAATCCAGGTTTGGGTTATACCAGTTACGGACAATCAGTTCGCTGTTATTGGATTTCGGCTGACCGGCTACTAATTCTTGCTGGTATTCTTTAACTATCTGCTGAATATAATTAGCCGCTATTTGAGCGCTGTTTGAGTTACGACCATCCAGCACGATATTCAAGGTTGTAGGGTGAAGCTGTGTCAAATTACCAGAAAAATGCTCCGGGAAGCGGATGACCAGCAGCGCCTTCTGATTATCAATGACTGGTGTGATTTCTGCGATGCTATTTAATAATAGTATCTCGCTAAAAGCACTCGCCTTAGCAATACGTTGGGTGAGCTCAACAGAGTGGATACCATTATCTTCATCAAAGATAGCAATACGGGTATTGGTAACCTCGAGCGTCGCTGCAAAAGGAAATACGATAACCTGAACCAGAACGGGTATAATTAATAACGCACGTGTTTGAGGCTCACGTAACAGTGACTGTAGTTCTTTACGGATTAAGGTCCATAAACGATAAAACATCTCTTCTCCTACTCGAGCCGACGCTTAGTCATTAAAGCCGTCAGGCCGATAAATATCACCGCGGCCGCCATCAAAAACAGCGTGTTAATAATCATTATGGATGCGACGTTTCCGGCAAGAAACAGACTCTGCAAGGTACTGACAAAATAACGGGCAGGAATAATATAAGTCACTGCACGAATAATGGCAGGCATACTGTCTATCTGAAAAATAAAACCCGATAGCATGATAGCGGGTAAGAAAGCCGCGTTAAGCGCGACCTGGGCTGCATTAAACTGATTACGCGTCAGGGTCGAAATCAATAGTCCCATTCCCAGAGTACTGAGTAAAAACAGACTACTGGTGACAAACAGTAATAACAGCGATCCGCGCCAGGGCACATCAAGAATAAATACGGTGACTGCCATACACAGCGTCATCGCCAGCATACCCAGAATATAGTAGGGCAGTAATTTGCACAGCAATAACTCGGTGCGGGTTATCTGTGTCGAAAGTAGAGCCTCCATCGTTCCACGCTCCCATTCCCGGGCAATAACCAGCGAGGTTAAAATAGCGCCGATCACCGTCATAATAATCGTGATGGCCCCGGGGATGATAAAATGTCGACTAATCGCCGCAGGGTTAAACCAGTAGCGAGTCTGTACCTCAATTAAGGGTTCAAATACCTCTCCTCGGTTTTCCGCGCGTTGTTGCTGCCAGATTTGCCAGATACCTTCCATATATCCTTGAATAAAGTTAGCGGTATTAGGTTCGCTACCATCGGTGATTATCTGGATAGGGGCGGTATCGCCAGGACGCGCCATTTTCTGATTAAAGTCGGGGGGAATAACCACAAGACCCCGAATATTACCGGCTTGCATCAGCTGAGTCAGCTGCTGACGGTTATCACTGATCGTTGGCTGAATGAAGGGAGAGGCGCTGATAGTATGGGTAAAATCAATGGCGTCACCATTTTGTTGCTCAACCAGAACACCAACATGTAAACGGCTGGAGTCAAGATTAATACCATAGCCGAAGATAAACAGCAGGAGCAAAGGAATAACTACCGCAATCAGCCAGCTGCTGGGATCGCGAATAATTTGTCGGGTCTCTTTGATGCAAAGCGCGCGTACACGTCGCCATGACAGCAGAGGATTATGACGGCTCACGGCTGTGCTCCTTATCCCACTGACCAATCAGTCCGATAAAGGCCTGTTCCATCGTCGGGTCGGGCGTTTCCTGGTCTGCAATCTGCTGTTTCAGCGCATCCGGGGTACCGGTCGCGATAAGCTTACCGTGGTAAACCAGACCAATACGATCGCAATACTCTGCCTCATCCATAAAGTGAGTCGTCACCATCACGGTGACGCCTTTGTTAACCATGCTATTAATATGCAGCCAGAACTCACGGCGAGTAATAGGGTCGACGCCTGATGTGGGTTCATCAAGAAACAGAATATCTGGCTCGTGCATCATCGAGCAGGCGAGTGCCAGACGTTGTTTAAATCCTAGTGGCAGAGACTCGGTGACGCTATTTACGATGTCATGAAAGGCAAAAGCCTCACACATATTCTCTATTTTTTCTGACTGTTTTTTTCCGCGAAGACCATAAATACCGGAGAAAAAAAGCAGGTTCTGCATCACAGTCAGATTACTGTAAAGGGAAAATTTTTGCGCCATATAGCCCAGATGCTGGCGTGCTTTACCGGAGCTTTTTTTCAAGTCCATTCCCAGAACTTGTGCATCTCCAGAGCTGGGCACCATTAACCCACACATCATCTTAAAGGTTGTCGATTTACCGGCGCCATTCGGCCCAAGCAGGCCAAAAATCTCTCCCCGCTTAACAGCAAAGGAAACATGGTCAGTGGCAGCAAAATCACCAAATTTCTTCGTTAGCGTTCTGGCTTCAATCACTGTTTCATCGGGATTGTGTGGCAAGGGTTGCAACATATTTCCCAGCGCAGATTCATTAAGCGCCATCCCCCCGAGTAAATCGATAAAGGCATCTTCAAACCGTGGCGTGGTCTCAATGATTTGTAAGCCGGGCAAATCAATAGCCTGAGATAGTTCGTCAATTCCGGTATTTCTGGCCAGCATTAAACGAACCGCATGACCCTGAATCACGGCATCTGTCACTTGTTCAAGTTTGAGTAAACGTTGCATCAGCTGACGATTATTCTCACCGGGATGGCTAACCAGTAATGAACGACCAGCCACTTTCTGGGTGAGTTTTTGCGGTGCCCCCTGATAAAGTAACTTACCGCCATTCATTAAGAGAATTTCCCGGCACTGTTCCGCTTCATCAAGATAAGACGTGCTCCAGAGGATCAGCATGCCCTCATCGGCCAGTTCGTGCACCATCTGCCATAATTCGCGCCGGGAGATAGGGTCAACGCCCACGCCGGGTTCATCAAGCAGTAATACTTTAGGCTGCCCCACCAGAGTGCAGGCCAGACCGAGTTTCTGTTTCATACCACCGGACAGTTTTCCTGCCAGCCGCTCGGTGAAAGGTTCCAGTGAGGTAAATTTTAATAGCCGCTGAAAGGTGGCTTCCCGGACGTCGTCTGCGACATCACGTAATTCTGCGTAGAGCGTCAGATTTTCCATCACCGTCAGATCTTCATAGAGACCAAACTTTTGTGGCATATAACCGAGAATAGCGTGTAAAGCGCGATCGTCTTTAATTGGATCAAACCCGGCAACGGATAGCTGACCTGTAGAGGGCGCGAGCAAACCGGCGAGCATTCTCATGAGCGTAGTTTTCCCCGCACCGTCCGGCCCCACCAGCCCGGTTACACCTCCGGCATAAATTTCACAGTCGAGACTGTAAACCGCGGGATGCTGAAGTGAGGGGAAGCTCTTGGCCACCCCTTGCAAACGAATCAGGTTATCAGTGCTGGCCATGGGCCGTACCGTCGTCAAAGGCTAAGGTGACGGGCATACCCTGACGTAAAATATCATCGGCATCAGTAACAATGACCCGCAGGCGATACACCAGATCGGTGCGTAAATCCGGTGTTTCAACCGTTTTTGGCGTAAATTCTGCGGTCGGTGAGACAAAACCGACTTTCCCGTGATAGGGCTTATCAGGACGACTGTCGGTATAAATTAGTACCTCTCGTCCGGGTTGCGCCTGACCAAGATTAGCCTCACTGACATAGGCGCGTATCCATACCGGGCGCGTCAGGGCCAGAGTCAGAACGGTGCTACCGGCATTAAGCAGCGTCCCGGGCTCGACGCTGCGAACCAGAATCGTGCCATCTGCCGGAGCAAGCAGCGTGGTATCTTGTAAATTAAGCTGGGCCTGTGCCAGTTGAGCGTTAGCCTGTTGAAGGACGGCCTGAGCCTGGGCTATTTCTTGCGGTCGATTCCCGCTGCGGTATTGACGTAACTTATCTTTCGCGGCAGTTAAGGCTGCTTTGGCTTGTTCACTGGCGACACGTGCATTCTGTAAATCATTGGCAGAGACCGCACGCGTTGCCCACATACCTTGCTGACGCTGATAGAAACTTTGTGCGTAGTCATAGGCCGACTGGGCGCTGTCGACCTGGGCTGCCGCTTGAGCAATCTCTTCGTCACGATAACCGGCAATAATTAAGTCATATTGTGCCTGAGCTGCATCAACATTGGCTTGTGCCTGACGAACAGCAATCTGGAATGGGGCATTGTCCAGCAACCCCAACGGCTCGCCTGATTTGATAATATCTCCTTCATCCACATCCAGAGCAGCCAGACGTCCGGTGACCCGAAAACTCATATTAACGCTACGAATATCAACATTACCGTACAGTGTCAGATGGGGAGTTTGCTGGTTCTGATAGGTTTTCCAGCCCCAAGAACCAGCTGCCAGAATGACTGCTACAACGATAATGGCAACAATCACTTTTTTACTGTTCATCGCATGCTTTCCTTTAGCAGAGAGATAACCTGAATCTTTTCTGACTGATACCTCTGTAGTAATCCGTGATAAACAGACCACCATTTTTTTGATGCCGATTTCTTAAAAATCAAGAAATTGATTCATTAAGAGTAAGTATATTTACCTGACCTGTCCAACTCCTGTGGTGCTTCTTTTGCTGATGCTTTAGATACGTGAGTTAGCCGTCCCGATGGGTGCGATGAACGATGATGAGATAAAACAAAGAAGCAGAGTTAAGCCAACATATCTGTGACTTGATGCGTATAGTCATTTTTTGAAAGAAATAAACTACTCAATTCTTATAGTAACCCTCTTTTTAGTGTGGGCAAAGGGAAACGTTAATGATTGGGTTAAATTTAGAATCTTCATACAATCAAATGCTGACAGATATAAATAACTATTGGAATAATCGCGATCATTCCAATTTCAAAGATAACTATGAGGAGCTGACTCAAAAATTAGGTGATAATGCCATTCTGAAAAAAAACACCTATAACCCGCTTGCATCAATAGAAGATCAAAATCACTTTTTTTTTACTAAGGGTTTTATCAGCGCTCTATTCACCAATAAAAACACCTTCGATCTTCGGTCAGCGATTAAAAGCTGTATTGTTCGACATGATCCAAATTTTTGCTACGAACAGCGAGAGACTTTTGTTGCCCTGCTTGACTATAAGAAGACTGCCACACTGTCTGACTCTCAAGAACACACGATAAGAAAGAGCATTTTCTCATTGGAAAAGAGGGTAAGGGATGTTGTTCGTTCATATTCTGATAGTCCCGGAGGGCCCCGTGTAACCCTACATCAAGAACACAGTCAAGTATCAACGGAGACATTCTGTCGCGAGGGTTTACGGTTTAACTGTGAATCCGGGCGGCCTTTCCCGATAGAAAATATTTTTGCGACCTTAAATGAAAAATTTAGCAATAGTGCCGGCCCGGAAAGGTGTCTGATAGCAACGATAGCAAATGAACTCAAAAACGCATGGCTGGAAAAAACACCTTTCGGAGGGTCTCGAGAGGCGATATTAAAAATACCCGAAACCTATGTAGAGTTATTTCTTTGGGGGAAGGTAGCTAAAGACATTGCTATATCATCCCAGCCCTGAAGTTTAAGCTGACGCAATATATTCAGGACATATTTAAATCATCGTGGCACAGAGGTGCCACGTTTTGTTACTAATGATAGTAAAGTGTTATGCTGGGTTATCTACAATAATCTTCAGTGTACAGACTATTATTTTTTGATATAGGTTTATTAATAATCAAGACATTGTTTTCATTAAGCTGAGTCAATTTATCTTATCTACCCACTCCGATGATGATTCTGTGGCTGATGGCTGTGGAATGAGAATATATGCGTAAGATCACAAAAAATGTTATAGTGTCCGCAGTCGGCACCGTGGTTTGTGCCCCTTTCTTTCACCAGCGTACTGCTGGTGCCTGATGTTCCCCCTGGAAACTACACCGTGAAAGCGGTCAGGGCGGTTCTGGAGTTCCTATGTCTTTTGATTCTCTCGGCCTGAACGCCGATATTTTGCGTGCGGTGAAAGAGCAGGGCTATAACGAGCCTACGCCAATTCAACGCCAGGCAATTCCGGTGGTATTAGCAGGGCGTGATTTGATGGCCAGTGCTCAAACGGGTACCGGTAAAACGGCAGGTTTTACTCTTCCTTTGTTGCAGCGTCTGCTGGATAGCGCGCCGCAACAGAAGGGACGTCGTCCGGTACGAGCCCTGATCCTCACGCCAACCCGTGAGCTTGCCGCTCAGGTTGGTGAGAATGTGCGTGAATACAGCCAGTATTTAAATATTCGTTCGCTGGTGGTCTTCGGCGGGGTGAGTATTAACCCACAAATGATGAAACTGCGTGGTGGCGTTGATGTGCTGGTTGCGACTCCCGGTCGTTTACTGGATCTTGAACATCAGAATGCCGTGAAACTCGACAGCGTTGAGATTCTGGTTCTGGATGAAGCTGACCGTATGCTCGATATGGGGTTCATTCACGATATTCGTCGCGTGCTGGCAAAACTGCCTGCTCGTCGTCAGAACTTACTGTTTTCAGCAACATTCTCCGATGACATTAAATCTCTGGCATCGAAACTGTTGCACAACCCGGAAGAAGTTGAAGTTGCCCGCCGCAATACCGCTTCCGAGCAAATTACCCAGCATGTCCATTTTGTTGATAAAAAGCGTAAGCGGGAGCTGCTGTCACAGATGATTGGTGCCGGTAACTGGCAACAGGTGCTGGTCTTTACCCGTACCAAACACGGCGCTAACCACCTGGTTGAGCAGCTACAGCATGACGGTATCACGGCATCTGCTATTCACGGAAATAAGAGCCAAGGCGCTCGTACTCGTGCGCTTGCTGACTTTAAAGATGGCGGTATTCGTGTGCTAGTGGCAACGGATATTGCTGCCCGTGGTCTCGATATCGAAGAACTGCCTCATGTGGTTAACTATGAGTTGCCGAACGTGCCGGAAGACTATGTTCACCGTATCGGTCGTACCGGACGTGCGGCGGCAACGGGTGAAGCACTCTCACTGGTTTGTGTCGATGAACACAAATTACTGCGTGATATCGAACGTTTATTAAAACGCGAAATTCCGCGTATGGCTTTGCCTGGCTATGACGTTGACCCGTCTATTGCGGCTGAACCTATCGTTAACGGTCGTCAGCAGCGTGGCGGCGGTGGTCGTGGTCATGGCGGACGTGGAGGTCCTCAAGGCGGACAACCTCGCCGTAGCTCAAACGGTAATTCCAGCGGTGACCGTCAGCATGCGCCACGCCGTAGTGAAGGTGGTGCAAAACCTGCGGGTGATAACGCGCGTCGTCGTGCTCCGCGGAAACCTGCTTCAGCCTGATGAGCCAATAAAAACAGAGAGGAAATGCTATATTGTCCTCTCTGACCGTTATATAAGGAGCCTTTCAGGCTCCTCTTTTTTGGATAAATTCATGCGTGTACTGCTGGCGCCAATGGAAGGTGTTCTTGACTCGCTGGTGCGGGAACTTTTGACGGAGGTGAATGATTACGACCTCTGTATCACCGAATTTTTGCGAGTAGTTGATCAACTGTTACCTGCTAAATCCTTTTTGAAATTATGCCCTGAACTTCATCACGCCAGCCGGACACCTTCCGGAACCCTGGTGCGCGTACAATTGCTTGGACAGCATCCCCAGTGGCTGGCTGAAAACGCCGCTCGTGCTGTGGAACTGGGTTCCTGGGGTGTGGACTTAAACTGTGGTTGTCCGTCAAAACTGGTCAACGGCAGTGGCGGTGGGGCTACGTTGCTTAAAGATCCAGAGCTGATTTATCAGGGGGCGAAAGCCATGCGGGCTGCAGTACCGGCTGAGCTACCCGTCACGGTCAAAATCCGCCTGGGCTGGGACAGCGGGGCGCGTCAGTTTGAGATTGCCGATGCTGTTCAACAGGCGGGAGCCAGCGAACTGGTCGTACACGGGCGTACCAAAGAAGACGGATATAAAGCCGAGCGAATCAACTGGGCGGCGATCGGTGAAATTCGTCAGCGCCTGTCGATCCCGGTGGTGGCCAACGGTGAGATATGGGACTGGCAAAGCGCTCAGGACTGTATGACCGCGACCGGCTGTGACTCGGTAATGATTGGTCGTGGCGCGCTTAACGTTCCCAATTTAAGCCGAGTGATTAAATACCGCGAACCCCCGATGCCGTGGCAGGAGGTGGTGAAATTACTGAAAAAATACAGCCAGTTAGAAAAACAGGGTGATACGGGTATGTATCATGTGGCACGTATTAAACAGTGGTTAGGCTATTTGCGTAAAGAGTACAGTGAGGCGACGGAGCTATTTACCGAAATTCGCACGCTTAAACGTGCCGCTGATATTGCCCAGGTTATTGGCAAACTATAACAGCGTCTCAGTTTCTGCGACCAGCTGCTGGATAGTCTCAGCCAGCCACATCAGAGTGGTATCACTATTGTGGCGCTGATGCCAGAGCAAAGCGACCTCAAGCATGGGAACGTCCAGCGGCAATCGGCTGCTCTGTAGCGCAAAATCTTGCTGCCATCGGGCCGCTAATGCCGCGGGTAGTGTAGCCATCACCGGCATTTGCTGAACGAGACTTGGCAGAGAAGCAAAATGGGCGGTGGTGTAATCGATATGACGGGTCATACCTTGTTTATCCAGCGCACGGTCTAACAGACTGCTGGTCGCTTCACGATTACTGAGCTGAATATGTGGCCAGGCGACATAATCCTCAAGAGTTAACGGCGTAGTGACATTAATCAGCTGTGGGTTCCACAGCACCTGGTAGGGCATTTCGACTAGCGGTTTTTTCTCAAGCCAGCGGGCGCTGTGCTGGGTGACGCTGAGCGCCATATCCAGTTCTCCCCCTTCCAGCTGTTGCATATCGGTCAGCGGTGTACTGGTGACGACATGAATATGCAGACCCGGAGCGCTCTGTTTTAACGCGGGCAGTAGCGTCGGCATTAACCACATTTCCAGCCAGTCGCTCATCCCCAGCGTGATGCTGGTGGTCGCGGCGCTGGGGGTGAACTCCCCAGGATGAAACAGGGTACTTTGTAGCTGTTCGAGCAGGGGCATTAATTCACGATGTAGTTCGCAGGCTCGTGCCGTAGGCTGCATACGATGACCGCTACGAATAAACAGCGGATCGTCAAACATTTCTCGCAGGCGCGCTAAGGCACCACTGACGGCAGGCTGCCCGAGGTGCAGTTTATCCGCAGCCAGGGAGACGCTCTGTTCACGAAACAGTACCGTAAATGCAATCAGCAAATTTAAATCAATTTTGCGAAAATCATGTTCTTTAATGGTCATTTAGACTCCTGCATAGTGCCGCTTATTCTACACTTTTTCTTTTGTATCAGTAAGCTGATCCTATTTTTTCTGCAAATGATCGTAAGAGACTGCTACCTCACGCAGAATCCTTTTGATGTCATTAAATAGTCTATTTAAATTAATCTGCATTTTAAGTGTTTTGTGACAGGTATCTTTGTTTTTATACTTGGAAATTATTAGACTCAGCAAGAGTTTGAAATTCTATTATTTCATTGCGCGTTACTCGTTTTCCTATACTGTCTATCCTTTTATGCGTGAAACTTTATTATGATCAAAAATGATTATTATCTTTCGGTAATAAAGATAGAGGTCATTACGTGTTTAATTCTTTCTCTGTGTTTTATTATTAATTATTTCTAGGATGTATATCCTCTGAATGTTTAGTGAGATGGAGTTATTAATTATGAGTGATATTAATGGGTTTGTTTTAACGAAAGCATTAACTAATCTAAAAGATGAATCGCATATTATGCCGCAAGGCGATCCTTCTGTAGGTTATCCACAAATTTGTCTGCGTTCTAATCGAAAGCCTGAGCCTACAGATCTGGACGCAATTTGCGATATTGCCGATGAGGCTGCGTCCGCCTACCCCGATGACAGAAATGCCAGAGCAAAAGCAGTGGTAAAAGCATTAAATCAGATTCTGGGTGGGGGGAGCTTAGGACATGCATGGATTATTGTTTTTGAAAGCCAAAATGTGACTAATTCAAATAGCCATAGATATGGGTATCATGAGGGTCTTGGTTTTACTAAAAATAAAAGTAACGATCGTCCAGAAAGAGGCTTTGCCTATCAATTTTGTTTAAAAATAACGCCAGAACAATTTGCTGCTCTTGAAAATGAAATAATATCTGAACTAAATGAAGAAAGTACTGAAATAGCTAAGAATTTTAATATGTCTCCAGGGGCCGGACAACAAGGTGTGTATACTCCGGTTACAAATTGTACATGGTTTGCAGGGAATGTCTGGAACAGAACGATGGAGCAATCGGTAGAATTTAAACAAGCTTTTTCAGGTGAAGATCATGCCGATGATTGGGGCATTGATTATTTGTATAAGGTTAATGATGTCGCAGACCCTGGGTATCTTTCAATGAAAATGCAAAGGGAGATATCTATAAGTAATGATTTTATAAAACTGAATTTTATCAATGGTAAAAGCATAGCAGAACTTCAGATTAGCGAGGCGTTAGAAAAAAACAGCCACATCCATATTGATCTTTATAATGGAAATTGGTCCCCGAATATTTATATACCCGATAGGGTTCCATTTGACGATGCAACCCTTTATATAACAAGTAATGCGGACTATGAATCAAAGATACATATTATGAATCAAGTTTATATTATATCGAAAAATCAAGATGTGATTTTGTTAGGCCGGGTTCCCGAACGATGGTTTATTATCTTTTAATGATAGATATCTGAACTTCGACTGACAATTTTTAAATTTTCGCCGAAGTTCAGATTAAAGCATGGTTCGTTATTTACATCAAACCACAGTGATTAACGTTTTTTGTTACGTGATTTAAACCAGAATCTCATGGCGACTACAATGGCCAGAACAATAATAACCCAGACGGCATACTTTACATGGTGGTCTAAATACTCAAGCCACGGATAAATAATTTCGCCGCCAAGATAACCCAGACTCACAAATATTGATGCCCAGGCGATGGCTCCTATAATATTCAGTACGATAAAGATACCGGGAGAGAGCCTGCTGGCGCCAATAATGACTGGCCCGACAATACGAAAACCATACATAAACCGGCAGCCAATCACAAATAAGTAAGGGTGACGTCGGATCAGCGCTTGTGCCTTCTCAATCTTATCCTGATAACGCGGAAAGCGCGCCAGAATAGACTGACCAAAGTAGCGGCCGATGAAAAAGAGTATCTGATCGCCTACCATACCGCCAAACGCCGCTGCCGCAATGACTAAGGGCAGCTTCAGCAACCCCTGATGAGCGGCCACACCGCCCAGCAGCGTGATGGTTTCACCTTCCGCAATGCTGCCGACGATAACGGCAAGGTAGCCATATTGTGCAATAAGTCCATTGATATCCATGGAACCGGGAGATCTCCATCAGCGAAAGAATATTCGTGATTATAGACTACTGACCTCCTGTTACCACGGCAACACTGATTGAAAAATTACCGCAGACATTCTATTCAGATACAAAGATATACAAAATATCCTCCAGTTTGCGAGGCTGGCTCAATTCTTAGCTGGCGATGTTACTTGGTGTCAGAGTATTATTTTCTACGCACCGCCACGGGACGCCATTTCGGCGAATACACAAGCGCGGGCCGTTACTTTGAACATTTTCACAGAAGTGTCACCATGCCGAAAAAAATCCGTTTATCTTTGTTTAGCCTGGCCCTCATGATGACAGCGCCTTTTGCCTCGCAGGTAGAAGCGGCTAAATCCACTGTCCAAAAAGCGGTTCTTGAGCAAGAAATTGCGTCTGGTAGCGCGATGGTTATCGATTTACAGACCAATAAGGTCTTATATTCCAGCCATCCGGATAACGTACGTTCTATCGCCTCTATTACCAAACTGATGACGGTGATGGTAGTACTTGATGCCGGATTACCCATGAATGAAAAGATTAAGGTGGATATCAGCCAGACTCCCGAAATGAAAGGGGTTTATTCTCGTGTTCGCCTTAATAGCGAACTCAGCCGCAAAGATATGATGTTATTGACGTTGATGTCATCAGAGAACAGAGCGGCTGCAAGTCTTGCTCACCATTATCCTGGGGGCTATGCGGCCTTTATCCGGGCGATGAATGCCAAAGCAAAAAGCTTAGGAATGACGAAAACGCGTTTTGTTGAACCGACGGGGTTATCAATCAACAACGTTTCAACTGCCCGGGATCTGACTAAGCTCCTGGTCGCTTCGAAGGGGTATCCTCTACTCGGAACGCTCAGCACCACGAAAGAAGATACCGCAACTTTCAGTAACCCTGCTTACTCGTTACCTTTTCGTAATACCAATCATCTGATGTTTCGTGAAAACTGGAAGATTCAGCTGACCAAAACCGGTTTTACTAATAATGCCGGTCACTGTCTGGTGATGCGTACCGTGATTAATAATCGTCCGGTGGCGCTGGTAGTACTGGATGCATTTGGAAAACAGACCCACTTTGCTGATGCCAGTCGTCTGCGTACCTGGCTTGAAACCGGGAAAGTCACTCCGGTTCCTCAGGAAGCGCTGAATTATAAACGCGCCAAAAGCTTACAAACAGCCAGTAATTAGCGGTTAATTGTTGATGTAGTCCGTTATTGACGCAAAAAAATGCGGGGTGATTACGTCACCACCCCGCTTGGCACATTGCTGTCGTTAATGATTAATGCGTGGACTTCGCGGCAGTCGCTTCGCCATCGTGAGAATGTGAGCAACCACATTCCGCCCAGCCTTTATATTTACTGGTTTTCCCTATGCCCGGGTTCATGCTGTTGGTCGGGTCATTACTCTGATAGAACTGCACCAGCTCCTCGGGAGCCTGATATAAATGTCCGACGTTATGTTCTGCCGGATATTGTGCTCCACGCTGACTTAATAATTCGAGCATCTGTGCTTTTAATTCGTGAGCATCGACCCCTTTTTTGACAATATAATCCTGGTGGAATACATGGCACATAAAGTGTCCGTAATAGAGACTGTGACTGATTTTATCACTGATTTCAGGCGGTAACTGCTCCAGCCATTCGGTATCATTACGACGCAGGGCAATATCCAGCGCCAGGATATCCTCAACTTCATCAGCGTGGACCGCATGGTAACGAATAGCCGCTCCGGCTGCGGCAAAACGATGCAGAAACGCTTTCGCCCCTTCTTGCGCTGTACAAACAAAGAAGTTGCCCTCGGCTTCTTGAAAATAGTGATTCAGCCAGTCACGCGCCTCCTGAATACCTTCACCCGACATCTTCAGCAGTAAATGGTGCTCATACTTATCCCGGTATTGTTTCATGCGCAGCGGCAAATGTGCCGGGGCCAGAGAACAAAGGCGTTGCATAAAGCGATCGGTGAAATAAGGCTTCACAAAGGGCACCTTCTCCAGTAGCGCATCAGCGCGTCCTTTCAGATTAAAAAACAGCGGCATTTTGTCGGTGCCGAGTTTATCAATCATCATAAAGGTATCTTTACCGTAAACCGCGGCAATATCGTAAATATCACGATGCATATATTCACCCGCGACCGGCAAATGCTTAAAGTTAGCGAGGATATGACGGCGGATTTCGGTCAGAACATTGGGATTATTGGTACCGATATAAAAGACTTCATTTTGTTTTTCGCTGGGGAAAGTATCCAGACGGACGGCGAAAACAGCCAGTTTACCCGCACAACCTGAGGCTTCAAACAGACGACCCGGATCGGCATTAAAACGTGAGGGGGTATCGGCTTCGACATCACGTACGCGCTGTGCGTATTCACTATCTGAAGCCTGGCGACCATCATGTTTCACATCTTCGGGCTTAATCTGTTCGTCGTCGAGTTTGCCGAGGATCTGCTCCGGGGTGGTCCCTAAATCAATCCCCAGATGGTTAACCAAGGTTAATTTACCTTGCTCGTTAATCCGCGCATAGAGCGCCATCTCGGTATAGGCTGGGCCACGTTGTACCAGTGAGCCACCGGAGTTATTACATACCCCGCCAATCACGGAAGCGCCAATACAGGAAGAACCAATCACTGAGTGTGGTTCACGACCAAGAGGTTTCAGTGCTTTTTCCAGTTGATACAGGCTGCTGCCCGGGAAAGCAAGTACCTGCTCACCTTCACCCAGTAACTGCAGTTTATCCAGACGACGGGTGCTGATAATCACTATCTCACGGTCATAGTCATTACCATTGGGGGTCGAACCTTCCGTCAGACCGGTATTGGCCGCCTGCATCAGAATAATTTTATCAGCCGCCACGCAGAGACTGAGTACGCGCCATAATTCCAGCAGCGATCCCGGGAAGACCACGGCCAGAGCATCGCCTTGCCCGGAGCGGAAACCTTTACGATAGCGGGCTGTTTTGGCCGGGCTGGTTAATACATGCTGCGAACCAACCTGACTGGTAAGGTCTTTTATCAATGTCTTATTATCAACAGTATTTCGAACAGACATGTCCACTCCTTGTGAGGCATAAAATTATGACTGTTTAGCATAGCGCTGAAAAAGCCAGTTGCAATGCTAAATCACACCTAAAACATCAGAGAGTCGGAGCTTTGCCCTTCTTCCTGTGCTGGCAATGTGGCAAACTGCAGGCCTCAACGTAGCATGGATAGAAGAGAATAAATCCGATGAAATGGCTCTGTTCTGTAGGTATTGCAGTAAGTCTGGCTCTGCAGCCAGCTCTGGCCAATGAGATGCTTACCCAGCATCCATTAACCCCCGAAGCGCGTGATGCATTTGTGACCGATTTACTTAAGAAAATGACGCTGGATGAAAAAATTGGTCAGCTACGCTTAATTAGCGTCGGCCCCGGCACGCCGAAAGAAGATATTCGCGAGATGATCAAGGTCGGTCAGGTTGGGGCTATTTTCAATACGGTAACGCGTCAGGATATTCGCGTTATGCAGGATCAGGTTATGGAATTAAGCCGCCTGAAAATTCCTCTCTTTTTTGCCTACGATGTTCTGCACGGGCAGCGTACCGTGTTTCCGATAAGCCTTGGATTGGCTTCGTCCTTTAACCTTGATGCCGTCAATACCGTTGGACGTGTTTCAGCCTATGAAGCGGCTGATGACGGTCTGAATATGACCTGGGCGCCGATGGTTGATGTTTCCCGCGATCCTCGCTGGGGCCGTGTCTCTGAAGGGTTTGGTGAGGATACCTATTTGACCTCGGTGATGGGTAGCACCATGGTTAAAGCTATGCAGGGTAAAAGCCCGGCAGACCGCCACTCGGTCATGACCAGTGTTAAACACTTTGCCGCTTACGGCGCAGTGGAAGGTGGTAAAGAGTACAACAGCGTTGATATGAGCATGCAGAGTTTATTTAATGACTATCTGCCGCCTTTCAAAGCTGCCCTTGATGCCGGTAGTGGTGGTGTGATGGTGGCACTTAACTCCCTGAATGGGACTCCGGCCGCCGCAGATACCTGGTTACTGAAAGAGGTTTTACGTGATGACTGGAAGTTTACCGGCATCACTATTTCCGATCACGGTGCGATTAAAGAACTGATTAAACACGGCGTAGCCAGTGACCCTAAAGATGCGGTACGCGTAGCGCTGAAAGCTGGCGTGAATATGAGTATGAGCGACGAGTATTACAGCAAATACTTACCAGAATTAGTGAAGAGCGGTGAAGTTTCAATGGCCGATCTTGACGATGCAGCACGGCACGTTCTGAATGTGAAATATGATATGGGTCTGTTTAACGATCCCTACAGTCATCTTGGGCCGGTCGGTTCTGATCCGGTTGACACCAACGCGGAAAGTCGTCTCCATCGCGCAGAAGCACGTAGCGTTGCCCGGGAAAGTATGGTCTTGCTGAAAAACGAGCAACAAACTCTGCCGTTAAACAAAAATACCAAGGTTGCGGTCATTGGAACGCTAGCTGACAGTAAACGTGACGCTATGGGTAGCTGGTCAGCGGCGGGCGTTGCTGCGCAATCCGTGACGGCATTAGAGGGCATCAAAAATGCTATCGGACCTGAGGGCACCGTGCTGTATGCCAAAGGTTCGAACGTTACCAATGATAAAGCGATTGTTGAGTTTCTTAATCAGTATGAACCTGCCGTTGTCGTAGACCCGCGTTCTGAACAGCAGATGATTGATGAAGCCCTTGAAGTAGCAAAAAAATCGGACGTTATTGTCGCCGTGGTGGGTGAAGCCCAGGGCATGGCGCATGAAGCCTCCAGCCGTACCGATCTGACTTTACCCCTTAGCCAGCGTAACCTGATTACTGCCCTGAAAACTACCGGTAAGCCGTTGGTACTGGTGCTGATGAATGGACGCCCACTGGCCTTGGTGAATGAAGACAAGCAAGCCGATGCGATGCTGGAAACCTGGTACAGTGGTACCGAGGGCGGTAATGCCATCGCCGACGTGCTTTTCGGTGACTATAATCCATCGGGCAAATTACCGATGTCGTTCCCGCGTTCAGTAGGGCAGGTTCCTACTTATTATAATCACCTGAATACCGGCCGGCCTTTCAATCCTGAGAAGCCTAACAAGTATACTTCACGTTATTTTGATGAAATTACAGGGCC
This sequence comes from Klebsiella sp. BIGb0407, assembly GCF_024807845.1. Classification (GTDB taxonomy): domain Bacteria; phylum Pseudomonadota; class Gammaproteobacteria; order Enterobacterales; family Enterobacteriaceae; genus JGM124. Next base: position 1,496,685 of record NZ_JANUEQ010000001.1, on the reverse strand, counting down.
GCTTTATCCATTTGGTTATGGCCTGAGCTATACCAGTTTTACTCTGTCTGATGTGAAAATGTCTTCACCGGTTATGAAAGCTGATGGCAGCGTGGATGCTCGCGTGACCGTGACTAACACCGGTAAAGTTGAAGGCGCTACCGTTGTGCAGATGTATCTGCAAGATGTTACTGCTTCAATGAGCCGCCCGGTTAAAGAGCTGAAGGGCTTTACCAAGGTCACGTTAAAACCCGGTGAAAGTCAGACGGTAAGCTTCCCGATTGATATCGATGCACTGAAATTCTGGAATGCAAAAATGAAATTTGCCGCAGAGCCGGGCAAATTTAATGTCTTTGTTGGTCTGGATTCAGAGCAAGTGAAACAGGGTGAATTTACTTTAGAGTAAGTTTCTGACAAGCCATACCCGTTGGGTATGGCTTATATCTAATCAGCAGACAGAATTCAGAGGGGGCTTGTAGTTATGGGGTATCGCCGCGTGGGTTATTAAACCGCACGCACAATAATGATATAACCGGCCAGCATAACTCCACTGATCCCGCCCAGAGCCATAACAACCATTCCGCTTACCAGCACAATTTTCGACAATTTCATTTTTTGCTCCATCGCTTGATACCGCGATTATAAAGGGAAATTGGGGAGTAAATGAACCTTTTAATGCTTAATGGGAGCTATTCCTGTTTATCTGCCTGTCTGGAGGGGTTTTTATGAAGCGTGCTGAGTAACACGCTTCAATCAAGCTTTAATTAGTCATCAAAATACCAGTATCCCTGATTAATCAGGGCGGTGAGTTGATTAATAAATTGCAGGTCTTCCAGAGCATCACCCAGTTCTGTACGGCTTAGACGGGTAAAGCAACATAACGCGCTGGCAGCTTTCTGATGGCTGATTTCCAGCGGTTCGCTGTTAACAAAACAGGCGTTCTCAATTTCCAGTACGCGTAATCCACTCAGACGAATCAGCTCTTCGCCCTCGCGTAAAGCGGCCGCGACTTCACTTGCGGTATAAGGCGGCTCTGCGGCAGCGATATCCAGTTCATGGCGAGGCGTGGTAATAAAGCTTCCGAACCATTGATTAAAGGCTTCAGGTTGCTGAATCAGAACGGTCATCATACTTCTGATTCTATCCACTTCACTCGCTTCTATGCGGCCTGGATTATCACGCAATCTGAGTTCAGGATCTTCGTAGTGATCGCCGCCAAAATCATTTTCCAGAACATAGTCGGCAAAACTACTTATCAAGTCCCGGCTATTCGGGCCACGAAAACCGACCGAATAGTTGAGAGAGGTCTGGTGGCTATAACCGTCATGTGGAAAGCCTGGTGGAATATAGAGAATATCGCCAGGTGCTAAATCGTCATCAATAATCGGTGTGAACGGGTCGACATGAAGCAAAGCAGGGTGTGGACAAAACTGTCTCATAGGCAGTTTGTCACCCACTCGCCAGCGGCGACTGCCCATGCCCTGAATGATAAACACATCGTAATTATCGATATGCGGGCCGACGCCACCTCCCGGAACAGAGAAGGAGATCATGAGATCGTCAAGACGCCAGTCAGGTAACGCCCGAAAAGGTTTTATCAGTTCTGCCGCAGGCATGTGCCAGTGGTTTACCGCCTGGACCAGTAACGACCAGTGACTCTCACCCAGGTTATCAAACTCTTCAAAAGGCCCGTGGCTGGCGTGCCATTTACCGTCGGTAAAGCTGACCAGGCGGCTGTCGATTTCATTTTCCATCGCCAGGCCCGCGAGTTCATCAGGACTAATAGGATCGATAAAACCAGGCAAGGCATTTTTAAGAATAACCGGTTTCTTTTGCCAGTAAGTGGCTAAAAATTCAGCCCAGTCGATATTTAATTGATAGTCCACTGCGAGTTACCTGTATAGCCGTCATACTTCAAGTTGCTCTGACGGCTGATAAATGCGGCGCGACAAGCGACTCGAATTATTTGGGAAGAATAAAAGAGCCACGATTATAGCGACAGGAAAACGGGCTCTGCTTTGTCATGGGTCAAGCCGATTGATAATCAGCAGGCTGTTTGCTCTTAAGCGGTAGGTGGTATAAATAAAGCTACAGTCAGGCCCCGAAAAATGAAACAATAGTGGTTGTTTATACAGTGAGTAGGGTGTTCATGGCTTTGTCGTCCGCGCAGAAAGCGCAAATAGGTGCCTGGTATAAGGGCTTGCAACAGCAGATAGCGGATTTTATTCCGCGGGCTCCCCAGCGCCAGATGATAGCTGAAGTGGCTAAAACGCTGGCAGGGGATGAAGGACGTCATTTAGCCATTGAAGCCCCGACGGGTGTAGGTAAAACCTTCTCTTACCTGATTCCGGGTATTGCTGTGGCGCGTTCAGAGCAAAAAAAACTGGTAGTAAGTACCGCGAACGTTGCTCTACAGGATCAAATCTTCAGTAAAGACTTACCGCTGCTACGTAAAATCATTCCGGATTTAAAATTCACCGCTGCGTTTGGCCGCGGACGCTATGTCTGCCCGAGAAATCTTTCAGCACTGGCGACTGATAATCAAACCCAGAGTGATTTGCTGGCATTTCTTGAAGATGAGCTTGCCCCGAGCAGTAAAGAAGAGCAACAGCGCTGCGCTAAACTACAAACCAGCCTCGATAACTTTAAATGGGATGGACTGCGGGATCATACTGATGAGGTCATCAGCGATGAGCTATGGCGTAAACTGAGTACCGACAAAGCCAGCTGCCTGGGGCGCAATTGTCACTGGTATAAATTTTGCCCCTTTTTCCTCGCGCGCAGGGAAATTGATGATGCCGAAGTCGTGGTAGCAAACCATGCTTTAGTGATGGCCGCCCTGGAAAGTGATGCGGTATTACCCGAAGCCAAAAATATGCTACTGGTGCTGGATGAAGGGCATCATCTGGCGGATGTTGCGCGTGACGCATTAGAGATGAGCGCTGAAATCACGGCCGGCCATAGTCTGTTGCAGCTTGATTTGTTCAGTAAACTGGTAGAAACCTGTATGACGCAGTTTCGCCCGAAAAGCCCGCCACCACTGGCGCGAGCAGAGCGTCTGGCACTCCATTGCGAGGAAATTAACGAGCTCCTGAAAGCGTTTAATACCTGTGCATCGACTTGGTTACCTGAAGGTCAGATCGGAGATTATCGTTTTGAAATGGGGCAGCTGCCCGAACAAGTGACGGATATTTGCCTCCGACTGGCAAAGCTGATGGAAGGGCTGCGGAGTTTATCTGAGGCGCTGCTTAATGATTTAAGTGAGAAAACTGCCCAGCACGATATTGTGCGTCTGTATCGTGCTCTGTTACAGATGAACCGGGCGCTGGGCTATTTTGAAGCGCAAAGTAAACTCTGGAAACTTGCCTCAATGGAACAGGCCTCCGGTGCACCTGTGACAAAATGGCTGACCCGTGAACAATGGGAAGGGCAGTTCCACCTTATTTTTCACTGTGTCGGTATTCGGGTCAGTAATCAGCTGGAAAAACTCCTCTGGCGAAAGGTGCCTCATGTGGTTGTCACCTCTGCAACATTGCGTTCACTCAATCGCTTTGACCGCTTACAGGAGATGACCGGTCTGAGTGAAAAAGCGGGCGATCGCTTTATTGCACTCGACTCGCCGTTTAACCATGTTGAGCAGGGTAAAATCGTTATCCCTAAAATGCGTTTTGAACCCGTGATGGCCAATGAAACTGAACATATTGCTGAAATGGCAGCATTTTTCCGTGCTGAACTGGAAAATGGTGAGCATAAAGCGATGCTGGTGCTGTTTGCCAGCGGACGTGCTATGCAGCAATTTTTAACCCATGTTGCCGATCTGCGCTTAATGCTACTGGTTCAGGGGGATCAGCCGCGCTATCGGCTGGTAGAATTGCATCGTAAGCGTATCGAACAAGGGGAAACCAGTGTTCTGATTGGTCTGCAATCTTTCGCTGAGGGACTTGACCTGAAAGGTGAATTACTCACTCAGGTACATATTCATAAAATTGCTTTTCCTCCGGTAGACAGCCCGGTTGTGCTTACCGAAGGTGAATGGCTAAAAAGTCTTAACCGTTATCCTTTTGAAGTGCAAAGCTTACCCAGCGCCTCTTTTAACTTAATACAGCAAGTAGGACGTTTAATTCGCAGCCACGCCTGCTATGGTGAGATAGTTATTTATGATTGTCGTTTGCTCAGTAAACGCTATGGTGAGCGGTTACTGGCGGCGCTGCCTGTCTTCCCGTTGATACAGCCGGCTGTGCCTGAATTCAAACTGATAACGACGACGCCTGAATCAAAACCACGGGGGCGGCGTAAAAATGTGGGCAAAAAATAATAAGGAGAGTCTGCATGGACTATCGCAAGATTATTAAAGAAGTGGGTCGTGGGAAAAACCATGCCAGAGATCTCGATTATGCTACCGCACATGAATTGTACGGCAAGATGCTTAACGGTGAAGTGCCCGATCTTGAGTTAGGGGGCATTTTAATTGCCCTGCGTATCAAAGGGGAAGGTGAAGAAGAGCTTCGGGGTTTTTATGCTGCTATGCAGCGGCAGGTCATCAGTTTGACTCCGCCTGCGGGCAAACTGATGCCAGTCGTTATTCCTTCTTATAATGGCGCCCGTAAACAAGCTAACTTAACACCGCTGCTAGCGATGCTACTGTGTAAGTTAGGTTATCCCGTTGTCGTACATGGGATAAGCGTGGATCCAACCCGGGTCTTGACCGAAACTGTCTTTACTCTGTTGGGCATTCATCCGGTTCAGTATGCCGGGCAGGCTCAGGCCCAGCTTGAATCGAAGCACCCGGTGTATATTCCCATCGGTGCCTTCTGCCCGCCAATGGAAAAGCAACTGGCACTTCGCTGGCAAATGGGGGTCCGTAATAGCGCCCATACCCTGGCAAAATTAGCGACGCCGTTTGCGGAGGATGCTGCATTACGTCTGTCCAGTGTCTCCCATCCTGAATATTTACCCAAAGTCGGGACTTTCTTCTCGGATATCGGTGGCCGTGCATTAGTCATGCATGGTACCGAAGGGGAGGTGTATGCTAATCCATTGCGTTGCCCGCAAATTGCGCTGGTTAATAAGCAAGGAACGCATATTCTGAGTGAAAGACAGCAAGGTATGACAGGTAATGAGGTCACTTTACCGGAAAGCAAAGATCCTGAAGTCACCGCACGCTGGATTGAGCGTTGTCTGGCGGGCGTCGAAGCCATTCCTGAATCATTGAAAATACAAATGGCTTGTTGTTTGCTGGCAACGGGAGAAGTGGAAACGTTTGATCAGGGAATGGCCAGGCTGAGCGATATCTTCTAATACACAAAAAATATCCCCATACTTCAATTATTGCGATAAAAAGAAAAAACCACCATGAATATCAATGGTGGTTTTTTTGCATAACACTCTTTCGTTAAGGCTGAGAGGATAATGGCAACCTTAAGGGATAAGTCTTATTATTTATAGATAACCGCAGTGCCGCTCATTTTACCGTCGGTATCAGCTGAAGTGATAGCGTAAGAGCTTGCGCCTGCAGCTTCAGCTTTAGCAGCCAGTTTTGCTTCCAGAGAGTCCAGAGTTGAAGCACCGGTCACGGCTACACTTCCCATACGCTGCAAATTATGAGCTTCAGCAGAAGTTACTGGCTGGGCAGCGGCCATTGCACCAAAAGAAACAACAGAAAGAACCAGAGCTGCAGCAGTATATTTAATCGTTTTCATGATTTATTCCTTTTATTGTATTTTAAATTTTGTGACGTCATTTGCGTCGATGGAATAATAGTGGCATTAAATAACTTCGAGGAAAATTAAATTTATTTGATTGCATGATTCAATTTTTTTGATGTCTTGTAAGTTGCTGATTTAAATGGAGTGATTATTTAAATATATATTCTATAAATATATAAATGACGCGGTATTACATTTCTATACTTCTCCACGTTGTTTATTTACGCCATGTTATTTTTTTATTTTTGATGTGTTTGCGTTAGTGAGTGGTTAGCAATTGGAATTGTCTTATTATTATTGAGCGCAGTGAGTGAGAATATAAAGAAGGAAGAAAGGGGGGGCAGGTGACAGGTTAACAATATTTCGATAATGTTGAGACTATCGGGTTAGTCATTTTTAAGAGAATAAAAAAAAGCCCATACTTATAAAGAGTATGGGCAATAAAGGTAACAAGGGTAGTATCAGGGTGGAGCAGGCCTTAGAGTTGCAACAAACTGCGACCTCAAGGGTGGAACGTGGTTTACTGGTAAATTACTGCTGTACCGCTCATTTTTCCATCCGTGTTAGCGGAGGTAATAGAGTAGGCTCTGGCACCCGCTGCTTGAGCTTTAGCTGCCAGTTTGGCTTCCAGCGAGTCCAGAGTTGAAGCCCCTGTCACTGCAACCGTACCTGACTTTTGCAGATTTTGCGCTTCAGCGGAAGTCACTGAGTGCACAGTCGCCATAGCACCAAAAGAGAGGGAAGTAAGAATCAGAGCTGTAGCTGCATATTTAATCATTTTCATCATCTATTCCTTCCGTACTATTTTTTCATTCAAGTGACGTTGTTTTCGTCGATGGAGTTATATTGCCATTCAATAATAGAATGCAAAATCTAATATATTTGATGACCTGATTCAGTTTTTTTGACTATCTGGTTACTCATTGAAATTAAAAGCTATTTAACGAATATTTTTTTTCTGGTACCATTCCCATCGATTTTTATCTATTTTTTTAATAAGTCAATATGGTATTTGCCTGTTGCTTTGAGAGGTAATTTCAATGAATGAAATATATTACTGTTGTGGCTAATGCAAAAGAAAAGCCCACCATGATGAAGGTGGGCAAAAAGGGACAACGGGCATTATGGAACACTACAAGGGTAAATAACCTTTAAGACAGTAGAGGAGGGTTATCTCAAAGGGGAGGGCTCATTACAGGTGGAATGTTTTTCATCTGTGAAGTCATACTACTATTGTAATGTGAGATTGAAAATATAATATATTTGATGGCCTGGTTCAGTTTTTTTGACTATCTTATTTGACTGTTACGGAGAGTGTTTGCCAGTTATATAAATAATGATAGAGTATTTGCGCGCAGGGTTATCGCACCGAATTTCTTCTTATTAAGATTACCGGTAATATAGTTAAATTATCCCCATTATTTTAAAATTGATGATTATCAATGTGTTGTATCCATGCGCGCTGAGTATGAATTTATGATGCTGGGTTATCATTGCTCTGACATTCATTATTGAAATAAGAATAGCAGTAGTACGTAATGTTACATGAATTTGTATGCTGCCTCCCTATTTATTGGTTAGCATCATTTGGATAAATTAAATTCTTAGATAATATATTAAAATGAATAAGTAATGACATGTTCATTACGACAATTTATATTTATCAGCAATTTTTATATATCCAGAGTCTGCAATGCTTTTGATTGTGATTTTTTAAATAAAAAGACAAAACAATAACGTACATTAATTAAGTGATAATGTTAAACATAAGGAGGTGGCTAATATGACTAACAGAGAGAAACAAATATTAAAATTATTAAAAACAAATACATTGATTCAGCAGCAAGAGATAGCAGAAATGTTAGGTATCAGTCGTTCAGCCGTTGCTGGGCATATTATGAGGTTAATAAATAAAGGTTACATTAAAGGCAGAGGGTACATTCTTACTGAAAACTACTATCAAAAGGTATAACAATAAATAAAACTATATCAGGAGAAAGCTGTAGCGCAGCAGGTGCCAGCAGAAGAAAAACATCCGGGTTACCTGCCTCTATACTGTTCAAATAACTCCTGAGCTGCCAGGGGAACTGTCATTGTTGATGCCGTTTAGAGGCCGTCTGAACGAGTACTACCTGTGACTGGAATTATTTAGGGTATTTACCCGAACTAAAGAGCAGAGTATCTTACGCGCCCACACTAGGAGAAGCTTTGATGAAAACCCCTGCTGCGACTAAACCCGGTCTGCACCCTCGTAACCGCCACCGGAATCGCTATGATTTTGCCGAGTTAACACAAACCAGCCCGGGACTGAGCGCTTTTTTACGTCAGGGGCCTCATGGTGAGACCACTATTGACTTCGCGAACCCTGAGTCCGTTAAGGCGCTAAATCAGGCATTACTGGCCAGTTTCTATCAGGTTAATACCTGGGATATTCCAGAGGGTTTTCTGTGCCCGCCTGTACCCGGACGTGCTGATTATATTCACCATCTTGCAGATTTGCTGGCGGAAGATAATGAGGGAATAATTCCTTCAGAGGCGTCGGTACTGGATATTGGTGTTGGGGCCAACTGTATTTACCCGCTTATTGGTCAGCATGAGTACGGCTGGCGTTTTACGGGCTCAGAGACGGACGGTGAGGCATTGCGCAATGCTGCACGTATTCTGGAGGCTAACCCGGCATTACAGCGTATGATCCGTTTACGCCGCCAGAAAGAGAGCGAGCACATTTTTACCGGTATTATTCATAAAAATGAATCCTTCGATGCGACTTTATGTAATCCGCCTTTCCACGACTCTGCGCAAAGTGCTCGTCAGGAAAATGAACGTAAGCGACGGAATCTGGGTCAGACTACCCAGGCGAGTTTGAACTTTGGCGGTCGTCAGCAAGAATTATGGTGCGAAGGCGGGGAAGTGGCTTTTGTCAGCCGGATGATTAACGAAAGTCGGAATTTTGGCTCTCAAGTTCGCTGGTTCACCTCACTCGTCTCCAAAGGTGAGCATTTGCCTGCGCTCTATAGAGTGATGCAGGAAGCGGGTGTTGTTAAAGTCGTTAAAAAAGAGATGGCGCAGGGGCAGAAGCAGAGCCGTTTTATTGCCTGGAGCTTTTTGAATGACGAGCAGCGTGCTCGCTGGGTTAAGCGCCGAGCCACCGCTTGATAAAGTCAGCTTAAAAAAAGAGCGAGTCGCCAGACTCGCTCTCAAGCAGCAATTTAACCCACGTGCAGTAAGAATTCGCGCAGACGTGCGCTCGGTGGATTGTCGATCAGCTGTTGTGGGTCACCATCTTCAGCAATTCGGCCTTTATCAATAAAGATTAAGCGTGAAGCAACCTTAGCAGCAAAACCGACTTCATGAGTGACAATAACCATTGTCATCCCTTCCTCTGCCAAATCCTGCATAACTTTCAATACTTCATGACGCAGTTCTGGATCAAGCGCTGAGGTTGGCTCATCAAACAGCATCATTTTCGGTTTAACCGCAAGAGCACGAGCAATAGCAACACGTTGCTGTTGTCCGCCTGACAGTTCAGAAGGATAGTGGTGCGCACGTTCAGCCAGACCCACTTTAGCCAGCAGTTCTTTTGCCAGTTCATCAGCCTGTGCTTTTGTCATACCACGGACGCGCAGAGGGCCAAAGGCGACGTTTTCGAGCGCCGTCAGATGCGGGAACAGGTAAAACTGCTGGAAAACCATACCAGCTTCCTGACGAATCAAGCGGTCATCGACTTTTGGATCATTAACTTTCAGGCCATCGACGATTAAATCACCGCTGGTTATCTCTTCCAGTTTATTGATGCAACGTAGCAGGGTTGATTTACCCGAACCACTTGGGCCGATAATAACCACGACCTCGCCTTTGGTAATATTCAGGTCGATGTTATGCAGCACTTGTGTCTTTCCAAAGTGCTTAGAAACATTTTTAAATTCAATCACAGGATTTTCATCCTTCCTTCAAGGCGACGCAGCACGAAGCTCAACATCAAAGTAATAATCAGATAGAAGACCGCAACGGCACTCCAAATCTCCAGCGCACGGAAGTTACCGGCAATAATTTCCTGTCCCTGACGGGTCAGTTCAGCTACGCCAATGACGATAAACAGTGAAGTATCTTTGATACTGATGATCCATTGATTCCCTAATGGTGGCAGCATACGGCGCAGCGCCAGGGGCATAATCACATGGCGAATTGTTTCACGTTTAGATAAGCCTAAAGCCAGACCTGCTTCCTGGAAACCTTTATGAATCGACAGTACCGCACCACGGGTAATTTCCGCAATGTAGGCACCGGAGTTGATCATAATGGTGACGACTGCCGCACTGATGGGGTCGATACGCAAGTCAGCAAATGCCATAGGAAGGGCAAAATAGATAAACATGACTTGCACAACAATAGGTGTGCCACGAATGACTTCAATAAATACGAGGGCGATATGGTTGGTTATCCAGCCACCATAAATACGAGCAAAGCCTGCTACCAGACCTATTACTAAGCCACCGCATAACCCAAGGATCGAGATCCACAGAGTCATTTTGGCGCCTTCAAATAGAAGGGGAATGGCTGGCCAAATGGCACTCCAATCAAACTGCATGATGTATTCCTGTTCTTTACCGTGATTCAAATGATAAGGGGCGAAAAACGCCCCTCAGGTGCTGCTTTATAAATTATTGTTATTTTGGTTCTGTACCAAACCATTTTTTATAAATTTCGTTGTAGGTACCGTTTTCTTTCAGCGTTTTCAGCGCGGCGTTGATTTTCACACGCAGTTCATCGCTACCCTTAGGCAGGGCAATACCATACTGCTGGGCTTCCAGTGACTCGCCTACGGTTTTAAATTTACCCTGGCCAGCAGTCTGGATGAAATAGAGAATGTTAGGGGTATCATGCAGAACGGCGTCAGCACGGTTGGTGCCGAGTTCCATATAGGCATTATCGATATTCGGGAACTGGCGCAGATCTTTAGTTTTGATATTAGCCTTAGCATAATCTACTGAACCGGTACCGCTTTTTACTGCGACAACTTTGCCGTCAAGATCGGCAACGCTTTTCACGTCGTTGTTGTCTGCTTTAACCATCACCAGCAAACCACTTTTGTAGTAACCATCAGAGAAGTCGATAGCTTTTTGACGCTCAGGGGTAATAGTGATCCCGGCCAGAGCAACATCAACGTTTTTGGTTTGCAGGGCAGGGATGATACCGCTGAAATCCATAGGTTTCAGGTCATAATCTACTTTTAATTCTTTAGCGATAGCGTCCCATAAGTCGATATCAAAACCGACATATTTATCACCTTGTTTAAACTCAAAAGGAACAAATGCGGTATCAGTCGCAACGACCAATTTCTTGTCAGCAGCGTGGGAAGAAACTGCAAAGGCAAGAGTGAGTGCAGCCAGAGACACTTTAAAAATCGACTTCATAGCATATCCTTTGTTGAATGGGGCAATCCCCTACGTAAGCCTGCACACCATGAAATATTCGTGCCAGATTTACAACTTGCTGTTTTGCAAGGATGCGAATTTGTAACATTGTACTATACAGGTTGCAAGCTCATGATGATGCACTGGAATGGTGCTTTATCTTGGTGCAATAAACTAGAGATTACGACAGAAACTAGTTTTACCGCGAAACGAGGGGTGAAAACAATCCATATTTGACGTTTTTATGAGGTCTCAATTACAAATCTGCAACATTTGTTAGGCTGATTGTGCTATTCGTGCACTATTATTGTGCGTCCCCCTTCCGTGAGGAAGAGGGAGTAAATGCGTAACGATTTACGATTATTCGATATTTGATTCAATGAACCAGAGGAATTTATCCAGGTCGCGGGAAGCCGCGGTGAAAATATCTGCCGTATCTTCGTCTGTCGCTTCAGTAATCGCAGCACGAATGCCATTGGCGACGATAGCATAACGATCCGCCAACTCTTTTAAATGATCCTGAACGGTATGAATTTCTAGTGGATAACTTTTCAGTGACGTTTTTGAGTTAATCACTTGAGAGGTTCCTAAGGCGACGCCGCCGAGTTGAACGGCACGCTCAGCCATAGTATCCAGGTGTTCAACCAGTGCGGTACGGAATCCATCAAGCATTTCATGAACAGCAATAAAATTGGTGCCACGCATATTCCAGTGTGCTTGTTTGGTAATCAGTGACAAGTCTATGAAAAGAGCAAGCTGTTGGTTCAGTTGCTCGATAGCGACTTTCTTATCGCTATCTTTAACATCATTGCGGGTATACAGCAGGGGAGTCGATTTATTTTTTACCAGTTTAGCGGTGCTCATAATTTCTTGTCCTCTAGATTGTGATGCATGAATAAATTTAACAGGAACAAGTATAGCAGCTGAATTCAGCTTGCTGAGATGATTCGCCCTATCAAATAAATAGTTTTTACTGATTGGCATTAAGTTGATAAAAATAAACGGCTATTCTTACATTATGATTATAGTGTCAGGATATTTTTTGATGAACGCAATGTTTAATGTCTCATCAAGTAACCGTTTGATATTTATTTATTTTTTGTGAAGTGGTTTATTGGTGTGAATAGGATTGATTATTATTAATGATAATTTTGATTTGTTGTGAATATTGATCTGATGTTTTTATTACAATGCGCCAGCCCGTATTAATACATTTTGGGCTGGCTCTAAGATTACCTTAATTATTGTAAGTGAATGTTATCGCTGGTGATATTTTGTACGCTTTTTTCTCTGCTCATCAATTTATTCATTGACGTCGACGCGGGTAATTTTTGATTCGGGTTTTATGGTGAGAGTCGAGCCTGCTGACGCCACTATAATGAAGAACAGAGCAGTCCACTGAATAAGGGTCAGGTGTTCTCCCAAAAAAATAATACCTGAGAGTGCAGCAAGCGCGGGTTCCACGCTCATCAGAGTACCAAAAGTACGTGTCGGAAGGCGTGTGAGTGCAATCATTTCCAGTGAGTAAGGCAAGGCCGTGGAGAGAACAGCAATAGTGAGTCCGATGGGGAGTACTGCCCAGGTCAATATACTGCTACTGGCTTCCAGTGCACCAAGGGGGACAAAAATGATTGCAGCAATCAAGGAGCCCGCTGCAACGGTTGCAGGACCATGCTCAGCCCCGGCTTTTTGTCCGGCGATAATGTAAACCGCCCAGCAGGCGCCAGCACCTAAAGCATAGGCTGCTCCGGCTAAATCAACATGCGCAATATCCTTGCCGAGTGGCAGAAGAAACCACAGACCGACGACAGCCAAAATAACCCAGATAAAATCCACGGCTCGGCGGGAGGCAAATAAGGCAACCGCTAACGGACCGGTAAACTCCAGTGCCACAGCAATACCTAAAGGGATCGTTTTTAGCGACAAATAGAACAGATAGTTCATTGAACCAAGTGCCAGACCGTAAAAGAATAGCGGTAAACGCTGCTCCGGACTAAAACGCAGACGCCAGGGTTTGAAGACAATCACCAGTATAAGTGTACCCAGCCCAAGACGCACCGCTGTCACGCCCTGCGGGCCAATCAGCGGGAAGAGCGTCTTAGCGAGTGCAGCTCCCCCCTGGATTGAGATCATGGCGATAAGCAGTACCAGAATAGGTAACCAGCGCGGCATTTTGTCGGCAGTAAGTTGCATTTTTATCCTGTTCAGATTGATACCCGTCTTCACTACGTGTTTGCAGGCAACTCCGATGATTCAGGTGGTGCATGCCATAAATTAAGCGTCATGAATTATTCAAGGTATATCGGTAGCAAAAATAGTAAGTCAGCCACTGTATATGATTCGTCGGTAAAACCATGACATTAATTAATGAGAATTAATGTCATTTAGCCGGGTTGATTGTTTTTTTGGTCATATTTTCGGCAAATTGAATTCAGATTCATCTGAATGTCATGTGTTTGTAATCGCCCGATAATAACCAGGAAAAATTAAAAAAAACTCGATAATTTAGTAACATAATTGTTAATGGAAACTTTATGTTACATCATGAGCGCCCTTAGACAACACAAATTACGAAGAGTTTCTCAAAAAATTTGGTATATTTAATATTAAGTTTTAATTGGACCTATTCGAGCTTTTTTGAGGTTGTTATGAAAAAAATTGTATGTCTTTCAGCACTGGCTTTCGCTTTAACTCTTTCTGCAGGCACCGCTTCAGCAGCAACCAGCACTGTAACCGCGGGTTATGCTCAGGGCGACATGCAGGGCAAATTGAACAAAGCGAAAGGCTTCAACTTGAAGTATCGCTATGAAAACGAGAGCGCGCTGGGTTACATCGGTTCTCTGACCTACATCGAAAAAGACGCTACCCGTGGTGGTGTTTATTCAAAAGGTGAATACTACGGTGTTACCGCAGGTCCAGCTTACCGTCTGAATGATTGGGTAAGTGCTTACGGTGTTATCGGTCTGGGTCACGGTAAATATCAGACTGTTCAAAACGTATTCGATCGTAGCTCAAACAGCGACTACGGCTTCTCTTACGGTGCTGGTCTGCAGTTCAACCCAATCGAAAACGTAGCTCTGGACTTCTCTTATGAGCAGAGCCGTATTCGTCACGTTGACGTTGGTACCTGGATTGTTGGCGCAGGTTACAGCTTCTAATTCATCTTTACTGATGAAATGAAGTATCCGCAGCCAAGCGGATGAAAAAAAGATATCACCCTGTGAGCTTTTGCTGACAGGGTGTTTTTTTTGGCGTAAAAATAAGCGGTATGAGTATAAATTTAGTGCTGTTACGGCAATCGAAAGATCCGTATCTGTTGTCATAATATTGTCAGGTAAGGTGACAGACAGGTGATTTCTGTCATTATCAGCTAAGTCAGAGAGGTATGCTGATGACTAAAGTCAGACGGTTATGTTCGAATTGACGACAGGCGGTGAAGTGTGAATAGCAATAACGCAGGATAGTCTGGCAACGGCAGTGTTTGAGAATAAAAAGACCGGGATGAAAGCCCGTCGGGCCTGAGTGCTGCCCGACGTTACGCTTTTTCTTCGTCTTGCTGACGAACGTTTTTGTTACTCAGATAGTTGCAGATAGCGGTCAGCAACATCAGTCTGTTCTGGAAAGGTGAGTTGATAAACATGCTCAAATGCCTCTTTAATGTGTTCATAAGTGCCCCCGATGTGATTGTGGGCTAGCTATGCCGGATAACGATAACCGGATAAACAGTGCGACTGCAATACATACAGATATAGCATGGGCTATATTATATAGCTATGGCTATTTTGGGTTTTTTTTGTAGATATGCGATGCTGGTTTACAATAGTGCCTTGCGTCGTCATACGACGATATTGAAGTGACTGGAAGAGGAAGCATTATGAGCCGTAGGGCAGGGCAAAAAAATAACGAAAAAGTTATGCCATTACCCAATATTGAGGAGCATGTTGAAGGCTTCCGGCAAGTACGTGAGGCCCATCGTCGTGAGCTGATTGATGATTATGTTGAGCTAATTTCAGATTTAATAAATGAAGTCGGTGAGGTGCGCCAGGTGGATATGGCAGCACGTCTGGGAGTCTCTCAGCCAACAGTCGCCAAGATGTTAAAACGACTGGCTACAGCGGGTTTGATTGAGCAGATCCCGTGGCGTGGTGTCTTTTTAACGCCGGAAGGCGAAAAACTGGCACAGCAAAGTCGGGAACGTCATCGTATTGTGGAAAATTTCTTTCTTGCCTTAGGTGTGAGCCCCGAAACGGCGCGTATCGATGCTGAAGGTGTGGAACACCATGTGAGTGAAGAAACGCTGGAACTATTCCGTAAATTCAGCGCAGAGCGTGGTCTCATTTGAGACAAGAGGTTGCTGGAATGCTCACAGACTATCAGAATGGTTTTATCACCATTCTGATAGTCTGGAGAGTCAATAGCATCAGCCGCACTGACGGAGTCTGAGATGTAGCAGTGGGAAGGGGTTACCTTCACCGTCCAGTTCTGAACGCCCCACCGATTCAAACCCCATATGTAAATAAAACCCCACCGCCTGCGGATTTTGTTCGTTAACATCGACTTCGTTGGCTGCAAGCGTTGTAATAGCGTATTGCATCAAAGCCTTTCCAGTACCTGTCCCACGACTTTGTGGCGAAACAAAGAGCATTTCGACACGTCTCTCGTGGCACGCAATAAACCCCAGCACGATACCGGCTTCATTTACCGCCATCCAGAGTGGTAGCTGCGGCATATAGACATTCTGAATCTGCTTGCGCAGTGTACTAATGTGCGTTTCAGTCAGAAAATCATGCGTTGCGCGCACTGATGCTTCCCAGAGTTCTGTAAGCGCGGGGTAATCCTCTGCTGTAGCCGGTATTATCTTGATAGCCATTCTTTCTTGTTTTCCCAGAACTAATGAAAAGGTGCTTCTTTATTCAGAATTTTATCAATAATGTTCAGCACACCTTGCTCATTGCAGTGGTCAGTCTGGTAACGGGCAATTTGCTTAATTTTTTCCGGCGCATTCGCCATTGCAAAACTAAACCCGGCCTGACGCAGCATTTCAATATCATTGCCGCCGTCCCCGAATGTCACCACTTCACTGTCTTTGATACCCCATCTTTCTTGCAAAATTCGCAAGCCATTCGCTTTATGTGCACCGGGAATAATCAAATCGATAGAGCCATGGCCGCTGGTCACCGGAACGACAATGCCCTTCAGCTTATCCGTCAGGGACTCCATAGTGTCATCCAGCAGACTGTCCGGTAAGTTAATGGCAAACTTAAACAGACAGTCATCAAGATTTGAAAAATCATCGACGAGTTGTAAGCGATGATAGAAATGGGCTGCAAGCTGTTTGAAGCTATCGCTGTAGCTATTCAGGGTATAAGCGCACTGTTTACCAGAAACAATGACATCAAGATGCGGTTGCGTCAGCAGGTGGTCGGCAACAGTTAAAAACTCTTCACGGCTAAGTTCGGCATTAAATAAATCTTCTCCTTCGCTGACGACCCAGGCGCCATTGTCGGAGACAAAGGATATTTCGTCGGCAATCTCAGGAAAGAAAGAGGCGAGCTGGAAATACTGATTCCCGCTGGCAACCACAAAACGAATACCCCGGGCTTTCATTTCCTGGTACTGGCTGGCAAACCGCTCCCGGTTATATTGCTTCTCATCATTGAGAAAGGTTCCATCCATATCGACTGCAATAATCTTGATACTCATGATACTTTCCCTTCATCACTGGTCGCTGAAGATTGTGGTTTAGCAACCGCTTTGGCAACCAGTGAGGCGATAACCATCAGACTCAGAACGACGAGCATCGCGTAACGCAATCCGTAGTGTTCGCCGAGGAAGCCAAGCAGAGGAGGCCCGACCAGGAATGCGATATATCCTGAGGTGGCAACGACACTGACACGCGTTGCGGGATCAGGCCCGGTATCACCGGCAGCCGAAATGGTCAGCGGGAAGCCAAGTGATGTACCTAAGCCCCACAGCAGAACCGAAACACCCGCCATCAGGTCGTTATCGACGAAGATAATCATCCCGATACCGAGAATACCCATGATGGCACAAGCACGTACAACGGCTACGCGACTATAACGGTCAATAAACCAGCCGCCGGTAAAGCGGCCAATAGTCATCCCCAGGGTAAAGCCAAGATAGATCAGTGAGCCGGAGGTCGGGCTAAATCCGTGACCATCAACCATCAGAAGAGGGAGCCAGTCATTGGCGGAACCTTCAGCAAATGCCATAGCCAGCACAATAAAACCAATCAACAACAGTTGGGTATCTTTATAAAATGGACGATGGGCAACCACTTCTTTGGCTGTATCATCTGTCGGGGAGTCTTTACCCGTTCCATGAGGAACGACAGTTAGTGCGATAGCAATGGGTGCGATGACCAGTAAACCAATCACTAATAAGTGGGCCCAGGAGATAACATTCCAGGCCGTCAGGGTCAGACCGATGGCGGCACCAACCAGGGTACCGAGACTGAAAAAACCGTGCATCATTGGCAGAACGGTCTTTTTCATCAGACTTTCAATAATCGCCCCTTCGACATTCATGGCAACTTCGGCAGAACCCAGACCAGACCCCAGCAGCGCGAGCCCGAATGCAAACAGGAACGGACTGGCTAAGAATAATGCCAGACTCATTACCAGCATACCGATGACCATCAGTATCATGCCACTACGAATGATGGTGCGGGTTCCGAAACGTTTAACCAGCCAGCCAGAACATAAAATTCCACCCATCGAGCCAATCGACAGACCGAACAGGACAATACCCATCCCGGAGGTAGAGACATCAAGCGTGTCACGGATAGCCGGAGTTCGGGTCACCCATGATGCGATAACTAAGCCGGGAAGAAAGAAGAAGGTAAACAGAGCCCAGGTGCGCAGTTTTAAGGCTTTTCTCTGCGTTGCTGACATGAAAGACGACCAGTAAATGAAGAAAGGGGAGAGTAGATTACCAAGGATAAGTACATTTGTACATTTGCCAGACAGGCGGTTTTTAATTCTTATCTCAGGATATTTTTAGCTGTATTAACATCTCTACTCAGATACCGGAGCAACGAATCCGGGTATACAGGATATGCTGGTTGAGCAGGGTATTAGCCATATCGTACAACGCAAAATAGTCCTGGCGGTTGTACCAGAGGAAGCAGCGCAGAATTGAATAATGATGCGCAACTAGAATTTCAGCCAACAAAAAACCCATCAACCTTGAACCGAATGGGCGGGGTTGATGGGCTCCACAAATTGGGGACATCAAAGAAAAGCAGTGGCATTAATTAAGACTGGCAGGCTGCTAAAAAGTTCGCCAGATAAATAAAAAATGTCTAATTATTTGTACTATCCGGGCCAGATGACCACTATCAGGGTTCCCGCCAGGGTTAACAGAACATTGGCGATAGCGTAGGTGCCTGCGTAGCCCAGCGCCGGGATATTACTGCGAGCCGTGTCGCTAATGATTTCCATCGCCGGGGCACAGGTTCGTGCGCCCATCATGGCACCAAATAACAGGGCGCGATTCATACGCAACACATAGGCTCCGAACAGGAAACAGAGAATAACCGGCACCAGACTGACAATCAGACCAGCAATCAGTATTTGTCCGCCTATAGCGCCCAGCCCATTACTGATTCCGCTACCGGCACTTAAACCAATCCCTGCCATAAACACCATCAGGCCAAACTCTTTGACCATATTGAGTGCGCCCTGCGGTATATAGCCAAAAGTTGGGTGGTTAGCACGTAAGAAGCCCAGCATGATGCCTGCTGCGAGTAAGCCTGCTGCATTACCGATGCCAAAGCTGAAGTTACTGAACTGGAAGGTAATCATGCCGACCATCAGGCCGATAATAAAGAAAGCACAGAAGGCGAGTAAGTCGGTGATTTGGCTGTGGACGGAAATAAAGCCAATGCGCTCGGCCACTCTTTTTACACGCCTGGCATCACCGCTTACCTGCAGAACATCGCCTTTATTGAGCACGATATTATCGTCAATTGGCATCTCAATCTGACTACGAATAACCCTATTCAGGAAACAGCCCTGATCGGTTAGTTTAAGCTGGCCAAGGCGGCGACCGACAGCATGATGATTTTTGACCACAATCTCTTCGGTGACAATGCGCATATCCAGCAGATCGCGGTCAAAAACTTCTTTCCCGTTACGGAAACTGGCATCAAGGCGTGAGTGGGCATCCGGGTAGCCAACGAGAGAAATTTCATCACCAATCTGTAATACGGCGTCACCGTCCGGATTCGCCAGAATACCGTTACGACGAATGCGTTCGATATAACAGCCCGTCTGACGATGAATGCCCAGTTCACGTAAATTTTTACCGTCTATCCAGGAAACCAGTTCAGGTCCGACACGATAGGCACGAATAATAGGTAAGTAGACTTTACGGCTGGAGTCAGTATCCAGGCCTCGTTCACGGGCAATCTGCTGCGCGCTGGTTTGTAAGTCCTGATGCTGTAATTTAGGCAGATAACGTGCGCCAACAATCAGACTCACTAAGCCAATTAAGTAAGTCAGGGCATAACCCAGGCTTAAATTATCCAGCGCTGAGTCAAGCTGGACGCCCGACATACCGGAATGGCGCAGAATATCACCCGCACCGACCAGAACCGGAGTGGAGGTCATGGAGCCAGCCAGCATCCCGGCGGTGAGGCCGATATCCCAGCCAAATAACCGGCCCAGACCCAGTGCGATAAGCAGCGCACTGCCGACCATCACCAGGGCGAGGATGAGATAGTTTTTACCGTCACGGAAAAAAATTGAGAAGAAGTTAGGGCCAGCCTCGATACCGACACAAAAAATAAACAGCATAAAACCGAGACTGAGTACCTCCGTGTTAATCGTAAAATGCTGCTGACCAAGAAGTAATGAAACGATCAGCACCCCGATAGAACTTCCCAGTTGTATCGGACCAAAGCGTAGCTTACCGAGGCAAAGCCCCAGCGCCAGAACGACAAACAATAACAAAATGTAATTGTTACTTAATAACTCAGCCACGTTTATATTCACGGTTTGATTTCTTATTCCACTATCTGTTTGAAAATAATGTGTTTATTTTGTTTTTAAGACGGACAGACTACTTATGATACTCCGTTAAGTATCAATAGCATGAATATTCATCAAATATGATGATGCATACGTCTTTATGCCTGAAGTATTCCTGTTACTAGTCTAGTTGACTATATCCCAGCAACCAACCGGAATAACACACATCAACAGGCGTTTTTTTGAACAGTAAAGGGAATGGATAACAAGATGGGAGGATACGGGAATAATGTTGCAGGCGGAGGTACAGGTGAGTCAACAGCCTGTTGACTCACCTGTACCCGTCACGATTCAGGTCGCAGATAACAGCGTTTGAATGATAACGGGTATAGCAGATCGGATTACGCGTTTTTGAACAAATCAAGGTGCTCTTTTGCGTAGGCTTCAAAATCAGTGAAACCGCCGATATGTTTTTCATCAAGGAAAATCTGTGGAACGGTTTCAACCGGTTTACCGACAGTTTTCTCAAGATCGGCTTTAGTGATGCCTTCAGCATGAATATCGATATAGCGGAAACTGAAATCATCGCGATCCGCAGTCAGTTTTTCAGCAAGTTCTTTAGCACGGACACAATACGGACAACCAGGACGACCAAAAATTACAGCAAACATGTTTCTTCCTCAATTTGTTAACCGATACAGACCGGCAGATGGCTACTATGATGCCGCCTGGCCGGTCATTTGCCAAGAAGGCTTTACCTGTTAGTTTGATATGTACAGGCTATCTTAATGACCAGAGTATAGGCGATAACGGAAATATTATCCTACCACCCGACCCCTTGTTCACTCTTGATCCAGAGACGGGAGGAGGTAGACTAGCCCGATATTTGCAGGCCGCATCATCAGGAAAAACCATGACGCCGACTATTGACCTACTCTGTGCCCACCGTTCTATCCGCCGCTTTCGGGCTGGGGTTGTCACAGAATCACAACGTGCCGCGATCCTCGCCAGTGCCCAGGCGGCTTCCAGCTCCAGTTTTCTGCAATGCAGCTCGGTTATTCGCATAACTGACCCTGCACTGCGCGCTCAGCTAGTTCCACTGACGGGAGGACAGCAACATGTTGCCGATGCCGCCGAGTTCTGGGTATTTTGTGCCGATTTCCAGCGTAATTTCGAGATTTGCCCGCAAGCGGAGCCTGGACTGGCAGAACAACTGCTGATTGGTGTCGTTGATACGGCAATACTGGCACAAAATGCTGTTATTGCGGCAGAGTCATTAGGACTGGGTACGGTTTACATCGGCGGAATTCGGAATAATATTGAAGCGGTAGGCCAGTTACTCAAGGTACCAAAACATGTCCTGCCGCTATTTGGCCTGTGTATGGGATGGCCTGCAGAACAACCTGACAGTAAGCCGCGTATGCCAGTAGAAATGCTGGTTCATGAAAATCAGTACCAGCCATTAAATCATCAGCAACTGGAAAAATACGACGCACTCCTTGCGGAGTATTACCAGCAACGTACGACGAATACGCGTCAGGATAACTGGAGCGAGCATATCAAACGTACGCTGGTAAAAGAGAGTCGTCCTTTTATCCTTGATTATCTCCATCGCCAGGGATGGGCAACCCGCTAGTTGTGTCCGTTACCGTCAATTAACCTATTGATACAATTTCCCTATCAATCGTATCATTAAACGGTATTGGTTCACCTTGTGGATATATCGTTATAACTGAACCAGTTATACCCGACAGACATCAAGTTGCCGACAGGCCACTCGAATGGTGTCGGGTATATAACGATAATCTGAAAAGGGCTGAATGATGACAAATACCGCTTTTGATAACTCGCCATTTTATGCCGCGGACATTATCCGCTCACGTCTGAATGGTCTTGTGCCTCGGGTCGCGTTTATCCTTGGTTCAGGTCTGGGTGAACTGGCAGAAAAAATCGAACAACCTGTCGTTTTCTCATACGATGAACTGCCTGGTTTCCCGGTCAGCACTGTTCATGGTCATGCCGGTGAGCTGGTCGTGGGGGTTCTGGCGGGTGTGCCTGTTGCTTGTATGAAAGGTCGTGGTCATTTCTACGAAGGCCGTGGCATGTCAGTGATGACGAGCGCTATTCGTACCTTTAAGCTGCTCGGCTGTGAAATCCTGTTCTCTACCAATGCTGCCGGTTCTTTACGTCCGGAAGTGGAGCCTGGTAGCCTGGTCGCGCTTAACGATCACATCAATACTATGCCAGGTACGCCAACCGTGGGCCCTAACGACGAACGTTTTGGTGAACGCTTTTTCTCGTTAGCAAACGCTTACGATGCCGATTATCGCCACATTTTGCAGCAAGTTGCCGCCGAAGAGAAATTCCCTCTGCATGAAGGTGTCTTCGTTTCTTACCCGGGTCCGAACTTTGAAACTGCAGCAGAGATCCGCATGATGCAAATCATTGGCGGTCATGTGGTCGGAATGTCTGTGGTACCAGAAGTTATCAGTGCCCGCCATTGTGGATTAAAAGTCGTCGCAGTATCGGCTATTACCAATCTTGCGGAAGGTCTGGGTGATATTCAGCTTTCCCATGAGCAAACGCTGAAAGCGGCGGCATTATCGCGCCAGAACTTTATCAACCTGATTTGCGGTTTCCTCCGTAAGATTTCCTGAACCTGACTTGACTATCCGAGGGTAACATCCGTGGCGACTAAGCTTCGTTTGAGAATTATGCTGTTCTTGCAGTATTTCATCTGGGGTGCCTGGCTGGTTACCCTCGGCTCCTACATGATTAACACCCTTGGGTTCCGCGGGGCTGATGTAGGAATGGTTTACAGTACTAAAGGATTAGCGGCGCTGTTTATGCCCGCGCTAGTGGGGATCATTGCCGATAAATGGCTGGCCGCAAATCGGGTCTATGCATTATGCCACCTGGTTTGTGCCGCGACCCTGGTTTGGGCTGCCAGTATTAACCAGCCTGACCTGATGTTCTGGGCGATGCTCGGTAACGCTCTGGCCTTTATGCCTACTATTGCTTTGTCGAATACCATTTCGTATGCCTGCCTCGCAAAAGCCGGGCTGGATACCGTGACTAACTTCCCGCCAGTAAGGGTATTTGGTACAGTCGGTTTTATTGCCGCGATGTGGACAGTCAGTCTGTTTAAGATTGAACTGAGCAATATCCAGCTCTATCTGGCAGCCAGTGCTTCTGGTCTGCTGGCTGTGTACGCGCTGACATTACCGACCGTCGAAGTGGTGAAACAACAGGTCTCCCGCGGCTGGGTAAGCCGTATGGGACTGGATGCGTTTGTATTGTTTAAAAACCCGCGCATGGCTGTGTTCTTTATGTTTGCGCTACTGCTAGGTGCAGTTCTGCAAATCACCAATACTTTTGGCAATCCTTTCCTGCATGATTTTGCGCGTCAGCCGCAATTCGCCGACAGTTTTGTGGTGCAGTATCCTTCGTTACTGCTGTCCGTCTCGCAAATATCTGAAGTCCTGTTTATTCTGACTATTCCATTCTTCCTGCGTCGCTATGGTATCAAAAAGGTGATGCTGATCAGTATGATTGCCTGGGTGTTGCGCTTCGCCCTGTTTGCCTGGGGGGATCCGTCGGCCTTCGGTTTCGTATTACTGCTGCTGTCGATGATTGTGTACGGTATGGCGTTTGACTTCTTTAATATCTCCGGCTCAGTGTTTGTGGAAAAAGAAGTGGACCCGCGTATTCGCGCTAGCGCCCAGGGGTTATTTATGACCATGGTGAATGGTGTCGGAGCCTATTTCGGCGCTATTTTCAGCGGCTATATTGTCGACTACTTTACCTACGACGGAGTCAGAGACTGGAATACTATCTGGTTAGTGTTTGCCGGTTATGCACTGGTACTGGCCGTGATTTTCCAGTTCTCTTTCCGTGATAACCATGTAAAAGAGACTGATTCTTCGAACAGAGCGACACAATAACGCGTTAAAGCTTACAACACCTGTATAGAATGGTAATTTATGGGGCTTGCTAATAGAGGAGTCCCATGAAAAATTCCCAACGCATCTATCGTACCGATTTTAAACTGTTGCGTTATTTCCAGGCGGTAGCCGAAGAGCTCCATTTCGGTAAAGCGGCCGCTCGACTCAATATGTCCCAGCCTCCTCTCAGTTTCCATATCAAAGAGCTTGAATCCCAGCTCGGCACGCTGCTGTTTATTCGCCATTCCCGGCACGTAGCACTGACTTATGCCGGGCAGGTGTTGCTGGAAGAAACCCGGCAGCTACTGGAGAATGCGAACCTGGCGCTGGCAAGAGTGGAAAAAATTGGTCGGGGTGAGGGGGGGCGTGTTCATCTTGGCATTGTTGGCACGGCTATCTGGGGAGGGTTACGGCACGGTTTGCAGCAATTTATCGCTGACTATCCGGCTATCGATCTTACCTTCTGTGAAAAATCGCCGGGAGACCAGTTGGTCCTGCTGGAACGTAAAGAGATTGATGCCGGGATCTGGCGCATGGAAACCTCGCCTCCTGGTGGGCTACAAAGTGAAAGATTGCACAAAGCGACTTTTATGGTCGCTCTTCCTGAAAACCATCCGCTGGCTCAGCAAGAAACTATCGATATTATTCAGCTGCGAAAGGAGGCTTTTGTCACCATGACAGCGGTTCACTCCGACTGGACGTTCCTGCAGCGAGTGTGTCGTGAAGCCGGATTTACGCCTCGGGTGGTCAGAGAAGCCGTCGAGCCACAGACAGTACTGGCCTTAGTCAGTATTGGGTTTGGTTTAACGATAATTGCTGATAGTTATGCTCAGATGAGCTGGCCTGGTGTGGTTTTTCGTCGTCCCACAAATCCGATCCCGGCCGATCTCTATGCGGTATATGATCCTATGCATCTGACGTCTACCACACAACAACTCATTGCCGCACTGAAGTCTTCATCCGGATGTTAACGGGTCGTTGAAATCTGATGGGGGTGGTATGATACGGCCACGTTCATGTTGATTCTGTTACGCAGAGGTACAGATTGAAGATCGCTATTTTGTCCCGGGATGGAACACTTTATTCGTGTAGGCGATTACGCGAAGCAGCGATACGGTGTGGTCACTTAGTGGATGTTATCGACCCCCTTTCTTGTTATATGAATATCGACCCTCTGGCACCCTCTGTGCACTATAAAGGGCAGCAGTTACCGCATTACGATGCTGTGATACCCCGCATTGGTTCTGCGATGACGTTCTACGGTACCGCGGTATTACGCCAGTTTGAAATGCTGGGCAGCTACCCATTAAATGAATCAGTCGCGATTACTCGTGCCAGGGATAAACTGCGTTCGCTACAGTTGCTGGCCCGACAAGGTCTGGATCTGCCTGTGACCGGCTTTGCTCACTCACCTGATGATACTAATGACCTGATTAACCGTGTCGGCGGTGCGCCGCTGGTGGTTAAGCTGGTGGAAGGTACGCAGGGTATTGGTGTGGTGCTTGCGGAAACGCGGCAGGCAGCAGAAAGTGTGATTGACGCTTTTCGCGGGCTTAATGCGCATATCCTGGTGCAGGAGTATATTAAAGAGGCCGAAGGTCGGGATATTCGTTGCCTGGTGATAGGCAATACGGTGGTTGCGGCGATTGAACGGCAGGCGAAACCGGGTGATTTTCGTTCGAATTTACATCGTGGTGGTACTGCTCGACCGGTGACAATTACGGCAAAAGAGCGAGAGGTTGCACTGCAAGCCACCAGTGCCTTGGGTCTGGAAGTGGCCGGGGTGGATATTTTACGGGCTAACCGCGGCCCGCTGGTGATGGAGGTAAACGCTTCACCGGGGCTGGAAGGCATTGAAAAAACCAGCGGCATTGATATTGCCAGACTGATGATCGAATGGATAGAACAGCAAGCGCAGCCTGATTACCGCCTTAAAACGGGTGGTTAAGGTGCCAATACTGCTTATTAATAGCAAGAACGGCTATTTTTGCGTACCATATTAAGTAATTTATTATACAGGTATGAGGTTTTTGCGGTTATGGATTCACTTGTTGTTCCTACTCTGGACGTGCTACGCCGCTGGCTGGATGAAAACGGCGTCAGTTTCTTTGAGTGCGATACCTGTCAGGCATTACATTTGCCCCATATGCAGAATTTTGACGGTGTATATGACGCAAAAATCGACCTCCTCGATAATATCGTTTTGTTCTCTGCTCTGGCAGAAGTTAAACCTTCAGCCTTGTTACCTCTGGCAGCCGATATTTCATCGATTAATGCCAGCTCCCTGACAGTCAAAGCGTTCCTGGATATTCAGGACGATAACTTGCCCAAGCTGGTGGTATGCCAGTCGTTGAATGCCTCTGTCGGTATCACGCGTGAACAATTTGCCGCTTTTATCAAACAAAGCGAAGAGCAAATTTCGATGGTTATTCTTGAAGCCTGCGCTAATCAGTTGCTGTTTGTGACGGAAGAAGAGGTGGGCGATCCCGAGGCTAAAATGCATTTTCTGCATTAGTTCCCTCGCATCAATTCACAGAATCACGGCGCTGATTCTGTTGGCTGAACGCTGTGTGATAAGCCATAAAAAATAGCAGGTAACGCGTTTATTCAGCTTAATCAGATGATATCTGTCGCAAAAATAGTACAAAATTGTATTTTGAGTGACTAATACTCAGAACGTTCTGCTTGTCGCGCTGTCTTTTAATTGCCGACTTGTAAGGTTAAGGAGCTGAAGTTTGTGGACATGATAAAAAAACAGCGTTGCCCACACGCCAGACTGAATACTCCTACATTTGTTCTGATTGCCGCTATCGGGATAATTACTACCCGTTGCCTCGATTTGGTGTTGCTGTTTAATATGCTCGGTTTTTCCGGAGCTATGGATTTTTTTTATCGCGGTATGCAAACCTGGGCATTACGGCTGATTTTTTTTGGCAGTATCTTCATGCTGGTGGCCGAGCTTTATTGTGCCGTCTCTATCATCAAGGGGTTTAACTGGGGACGCTGGATATTTTTACTGACTCAGATTATTGCCACAGGGTATTTATGGGCGGCGTCTCTGGGTTTTGGTTATCCGGAACTGTTCAGTATTGCAGGCGAAACCCAGCGCGAAATTCTTCGCTCTCTGTTTATTCAGAAATTACCTGACTTACTGGTACTCTTTTTATTGTTTGTCCCACGTCGCAGCCGGCTTTTTTTCAGGCGCTAATATGCGCAGAATGCTACAATCTGCGCCCTCGCTTTTCTTCAGGGTTTTATTATGGATTGCGCGCTTTATGACGCGGACCGCTGTCACTCCTGTCAGTGGCTTAAACAACCGATAGCTGACCAGCTCTCCAGGAAGATGGATAATCTTCAGCAACTATTGCAGGGTGTCGCGGTTAAGCAGTGGTGCCTGCCTGTTAGTGGTGCTGAACAGGCATTCCGTAATAAAGCCAAAATGGTGGTTAGCGGAAGTGTCGAAAAGCCACTACTCGGGATGTTACATCGCAATGGTGTGCCTGAGGATCTGACGGATTGTCCGCTGTATCCGCCTTCATTTACCCCCGTGTTTAACGCCCTTAAGCCTTTTATTGCCAGGGCAGGTTTGACTCCCTATAACGTCGCCCGTAAGCGGGGAGAGTTAAAATATATCCTGATCACGGAGAGTCAGTTAGATGGCGGCATAATGTTGCGTTTTGTCTTGCGATCTGAGGCAAAAATGGATGCTTTGCGCCGGGTATTACCTGAATTACAGGCCCAGTTACCTCAGCTAAAAGTGATTTCAGCCAATATTCAGCCAGTACATATGGCGATAATGGAAGGGGAGCAAGAGATCCCGCTCACTGAAGAACAGGCCCTGGCAGAAGAGTTTAATCATGTGCCTTTGTTTATTCGCCCGCAAAGCTTTTTCCAGACCAATCCACAGGTTGCCTCAGAATTATATGCAACGGCCAGGGACTGGATTCGGGCGTTGCCGGTTAATCATATGTGGGATTTGTTTTGTGGTGTCGGGGGCTTCGGGCTGCATTGTGCAACACCGGATATGAAACTGACCGGCATTGAAATCGCTCCGCAAGCTATTGCTTGTGCTCAGCGTTCAGCAAAGTTACTGGGGTTGAACAATATTCAATTTCAGGCGCTCGATTCGACAGCCTTTGCTGTGGGCCAGCAAGATATTCCTGACCTGGTACTGGTTAATCCGCCCCGGCGCGGTATCGGACCCGCACTCTGTGATTACTTAAGTGCGATGCGACCGGCATTTATTATCTATTCCAGCTGTAATGCTGAAACCATGGCGCGGGATATTGCTATGTTGCCGGACTACCAGCTTGAGAAAGTTCAGCTTTTCGACATGTTCCCTCATACTGCCCATTATGAGGTTCTGACCTTGCTGATTCGGCGTAACAAGGGATAGGCTCGTAATTGAGTGCATACCCGCGAGGGTATGCACTTATCTTTATTATTGCGGGAACCATTTATCATTAAGTTTCTGATAGGTACCGTCTGCTTTAATTGCCGCCAGAGCGGTGTTCAGTTTGCTCAGCAGCTCTGGGTTATCCTGACGAACAGCAATACCCATACCGGCACCAAAGTATTCAGGATCGGCGGTATGCTCGCCTACAGGGCCCAATTCCGGACTGGTTTTTAGCCACTCATTGACAGCGGCTGTATCACCAAACACTCCATCGATACGGCCATTTTTCAGGTCAATAAAAGCATTCTGATAACTGTCATAAGAGACTGTTTTTACTTCAGGATGTTTATCCTGGATATACTTCTGGTGAGTCGAACCATTTTCCATCCCAATACGTTTGCCTTTCAGGTCATCAAAAGAGCTATAGACTCCTTTTTTAGCGATGACGACGGCAGAGTTATCATAGTACGGGTTGGTGAAGGCGACTTGTTTAGCGCGCTCAGCGGTGATGTCCATACCTGAAATAACAGCGTCATATTTGCGGAACTTAAGGGAAGTAATCAGACTGTCAAAAGCATGGTTGTTGAAGGTGCAGTCAGCTTTCATCTGTGTGCATAAAGCTTTCGCCAGATCGATATCAAAACCGGCGATTTGGTTATTCGCATCCATAAACTCAAAAGGAGGATAAGTTGCTGAGGAAGCAAAGTTGATTTTGTCAGCGGCGCTAGCATTGACGGCAACTGTGGCGAATAGGGCGGCTAACAGTAACTTCTTCATTGGGATGGCTCCAGTGGGTATATATAATTATAAATTGCCGTTACCGGCATAAGATAACCATGCCACTAAATGAATTTATATGCAATATAGATGTATTATTATTTAATTTTTGACGAAAAAAAACGAGGATAAATCCTCGTTTTATTCGGCCATATTTGTTTGCTTAGTTTCTGCGTTCAAATGCCAGTGCCCGGCGTTCAATTAAGCGCATCATCAACGTCAGTAAACCATTGACCACCAGATAGACGATACCTGCTGCGCCAAATACTGATACATCATAAGTACGACCGTACAGCTGCTGGGCATAGCCCATCACTTCCATCAGCGTTATGGTATAAGCCAGTGAGGTACTTTTGAAAACCAGAACCACTTCGTTAGAGTAAGAGGAAAGCGCACGCTTAAAGGCATAAGGTAACAAAATAGCCAGCGTATCTTTCTTGCTCATCCCTAAAGCACTACAAGACTGCCACTGACCTTCGGGAATGGCACGAATGGCTCCGTGAAACAGCAGCGTGGTATAGGCCGCACTGTTGAGTGACAAAGCGATTAACGCACATAACCAGGGCTCAGACAGTAAGCTCCAAATCAACGGATAGTGCTGAAGAGAGGGGAACTGTCCCGGACCGTAGTAGATCAGGAATATTTGTACCAGCAATGGCGTGCCGGTAAATAGCGTGATATAGCCACGTACCAGCAGGTTCAGAACCGGTGTTTTTAGCGTCAGAATGACGGTAAAAACCAGTGACATCATTAATGCCAGAATAATTGATGCCGCGGTGAGGGTCAGGCTGGTATGCAGACCTTTCATCAGCTCAGGCAGGAAATCGAGCATCAGTTAGGCCTCCGTTCAAAACGCGTTGCACGCAGGTCAATACGTTTCAATATGTACTGACTGAACAACGTAATAACCAGATAAATTGCCGCCGCAACTACGTACCAGGTAAAGGGTTCCTGAGTTCGTGTAGCGATACTTTTGGTTTGTAGCATCAGGTCATTGACGCTTATCAGCGAAACCAGCGCGGTATCTTTCAGTAATACCAGCCATTGGTTACCTAACCCCGGCAGGGCGTGGCGCCACATCTGGGGCATTACCAGACGAAAGAAAATCGCCGACTTAGACAGGCCTAAAGCCTGACCGGATTCCCACTGTCCAATAGGAACGGCTTTCAGCGCACCACGTAGTGTTTGCGAAGCATAAGCCGCATACAGTAGGGATAGCGCAATCACCCCGCAGAGGAAGGGGCTGACATCAAAATCGGTGATCGGCACCTGAATCAGAAACGAGGTAAAGCCCAGATTCAGCGTAAAGCCGTCTGCCAGTATCAACAGTATCTGCGATGAGCCAAAATAGATAAACAATACCACCAGGATCTCAGGCAGACCGCGCAGCACTGTCACCAGGCCGGTAGCCGTCCAGGAGATCGCGCGATATTTGCTTGACTCCCACACGGCAAAAAACATTGCCAGTGCAAGGCCCGCTATCAAGGCGCAAACGGCAAGGCCGACGGTCATACCGGCGGCACTTGCTAATGGAAAAAATTCATTCATCGAATAGATTACTTCTGGAACCATTTGTCATAGATGGCCTGATAAGTACCATCTTTCTTCACTTTTTCCAGAGCCGCATTCAGCTTAGCTTGCAGCTCGGTGTTGTCCTGGCGCATCGCGATGCCAAGCCCGGTACCAAAGTAATCTTTATCAGTGACTTTATCGCCGACTGGAGCCAGCTTGGAACCGTCTTGCAGCCATTCTGTTACTACCGCAGTATCACCAAATACGGCATTAATACGACCACTTTGTAAATCCAGCTTGGCATTCTGATAGCTATCGTATGGGACGGTAGTAATTTCTGGATGTTTATCAGTAATAAATTTCTGATGAGTGGTTCCATTCTGAACGCCAACTTTCTTACCTTTTAATGCCGCGATATCAGCATTTTTACCTGTCTGACCGACAAACAACGCAGAGTTGTCATAGTACGGCTGAGTAAACAGAACCTGTTTTTCACGCTCAGGAGTGATGTCCATACCGGCCATAACCACATCGAAACGACGGAATTTTAAGCCTGGGATCAAGCTGTCGAATGCCTGGTTAGTAAAAGTACAGGTCGCATCAATCTCTTTACACAGCGCATTGGCTAAATCGACATCAAAACCAACGATTTGGTTATTGGCATCAATAGACTCAAACGGAGGGTAGGAGGCTTCAGTTGCGAAACGCAGAGTTTGCGCGGCGCTTGCTGAGAAAGTAACGGCAGCTAACAGTGTTGCCAGCAGAACTTTTTTCATTGTCGTTTCCCGTTCAACATCAGTGAGAGAGGTAGGATTTAAACGCTTCGGTCTGCGGGTTGCTGAAGCAGCTCGCATCACCTTGTTCAACAATATGGCCATTTTCCATGTAAATAACACGACTGGCTGTTTTGCGTGCAACTTCCACTTCGTGTGTGACAATGACCTGAGTGATTTTCGTTTCTGCCAGCTCGTTAATGATACTGACAATTTGTGCCGTGATTTCTGGATCCAGTGCCGCGGTAGGTTCGTCGAACAACAACACCTGCGGCTCCATCATTAATGCCCGGGCAATAGCAACACGTTGCTGTTGTCCGCCGGAAAGATGCAGCGGATATCTGTCCATATATGGCGTTAATCGAAGACGTTCCAGCAATTTATCAGCACGGGCGCGTGCTTTTTCCTTGCTTAAACCCAGTACCCGACAAGGGGCTTCAATCAGGTTATCCAGCACGCTCAGATGTGGCCAGAGATTATATTGCTGAAACACCATGCCGACGTTCTGTCGTAATTCACGAATCGCTTTATCACTGGGTACTTTTGAAAAATCATAGGTATTACCAGCAATGCTCAGGGTGCCGGAACGTGGCATCTCCAGCAAATTAAGCACCCGCAATAGCGAGCTCTTACCCGCGCCGCTAGGGCCTAGCAACACCAGTGTTTCACCCTGCGGGCAATGTAGTGTGATATCAAATAGTGCCTGATGGACACCATAGAAGCAGTTAACGCCGTTTAGTTGAATACTCATGGGTTGCAGTTTGGGGGTTGAATAGCTCATTGAAGTCGAAAAGGGTACCTTTAACAGAATAGTTATGCAATCTTTGCGCGTTAAATCTTAAAATAAACAGATTTAGTCCATTAAAATTAGCACAAAATAGTGCCGGATGTCGGTGACGACTATCAAATTGCCTGGAATTAAGAATCAGGCACCTTTATACAGGGTAGAATGGCGGTAAAGTCTGAACACTTAGGCTGAATAATAGAGAGGCTGGAATGTATTCACGGATGATAGTGTGTTGTTTAATGATATTACTGACGGGCTGCGCCAGGCAGCAGGGGATAGTGGATAAAGGTGAATACCTGATTGACCTGCGGCATCCTGCCCAGGCTTCTTACCCGCGCATCAGAATGCTGGTTATTCACTATACTGCCGATCATTTTCACGGCTCATTACGTACCCTGACAGGGCCTGATGTCAGCTCGCATTATCTTATCCCTGCCACGCCACCTGTGTCTGCGGGTAAACCGGTTATCTGGCAACTGGTTCCGGAACAACAGCTGGCCTGGCACGCCGGGGTCAGTTTCTGGCGAGGAAGTCAGCGTATCAACGATATCTCAATTGGCATTGAGTTAGAAAATAGCGGTTTTACTCAGCATGGAGATAAAAAACAGTTTTATCCTTTTGCTCCCTCACAGATAGCGGTGCTGGAAAAATTACTGCCGGAGATTATCGAACGCTATCAGATTGCCCCCGAGAATATCGTGGCACACAGTGATATTGCCCCTCAGCGCAAAGTCGACCCTGGGCCATTATTCCCATGGCAGCGATTAGCTGAACGCGGCATCGGTGCCTGGCCTTCCCCGGATCGTGTGGCCTTCTATTTGAATGGTCGTGCTGCTTTTGAACCCGTCGATCAGGCTAATTTGCTGGATCTGCTGGCTCGCTATGGCTATCAGGTAGCGCCTGAGATGACACAGGCGCAGCTAAAGCAGGTTATTGCCGCTTTTCAGATGCATTTCCGCCCACAAAACTATAGCGGGCAGGCTGATGCACAGACGCAAGCGATTGTTGAAGCGCTGCTGGAAAAGTATGGTCAGGGTTAACGTCGGTGCAGGGTTCCGTGATCTTTCAGCCATAATGCCGTTTGCCGAATACCTTCATCAAGCGTGACTATTGGCTGATAGTTCAGCTCGGTTTTTGCCCGGCTGATATCAAGCGTAAAGTCAAAATGTAATTTAGAAACGCCGTAGTGAGTAAGTACCGGTTCTTTAGCTGACTTGTTACTAAAGTGCTCCATGCTGCGGGCAACCAGATCCAGCATCGGGTAAGGCACAGAGCGAATACGGCAGTGGATCCCTAACTCATCAATCAGCTTCTGGACAATACTGCGCAGTGTACGCGGCTCATTATTGGTGATGTTATAGGTTCGGCCTGAAGGGTAGTGCGTAGTTTGCGTGGCGAGCCACATGGCATGCACGGCATTCTCGACATAGGTCATATCGACAAAGGCTTCTCCACCCCGCGGCAACAGAACGCTGCCATAGTGGCGCATCATATTGACCAGTCGAGGGAAAAACACATTATCGTGCGCGCCGAATAAACTTTGTGGACGCAGAATTGTAAAGTGCGTGCCTGGATTCGACTGCGCTAAAGTCTGGATCACCGCTTCGCTATTGGCCTTACTGCGGGCAAAGGCATTAGCAAAACGAAATGGCCGAAAATCTTCTTCGATATCACGGCGATGGTGATAATCAAAATAGAGTGAGGGCGATGAAATATGGATAAAATTTCGTATTCCTGAGGCCACAGACCATTCTCCCAGACGTCGGGTTGCGCGGACATTGGCTAAATCAAAGGCTTCCTGGGTTCCCCAGGGAGAGGTGAAGCTTGAGCAGTGCCAGAGTGTATCAACCCCGGCAAGCAAGGCTTTCGCTTGAGCAGAAACAAGCGTTGCGAGGTCTGCATGAATAAATTCAGCCCCCATTTTTTCCAGCAAGGGTCCCATGGCTGCATTGGCGCCGGTTGCCCGTACGCTAACGCCTTTTGCACACAAATAATCTACCGCATTTCGACCTAAACCGCTGGTAGCGCCGGTGACCAGTACCTTCATGTTGCTCAACTCAGATAGGTGAAGTTAAGGTTACGTATTTTCCGTGAAATAATACTATACGCAATGAAAATCCTGAATAATTGACTGCTATTTGATATCTCAGGCAGAATTATTTTCCGCTAAATTGACAATTTTGTGTGCCATTCCTCTGAAGATAAACAGATGCGCCGGGCTCATCACTAACCAGTAGAGCAATCCAGGCATACCTGCCGGGTGCCACCATGCCCGAACATCCAGCTTGCGCTGATGTCCGTCATCAGAAAGTCGGAAGGTCAGACGCCCGAGTCCCGGCGCTTTCATGCCAAATAACAGCGTCAGTTCTTGCTGAGGTTCGACGACAATCACTTTCCAGCTATCAACATAATCACCGATTTCCAGTAGCGCTCTTTCAGGGCGACCTGTTGCCAGTTTATGACCGATAATCCGGTCCATAAACGCACGTGTTTTCCACAACGCATTACCAAAGAAATAGCCTTGTTCGCCGCCCAGTTGATTGACGACTTTCCACAGGTCTTCAAGACTTGCGTCTGTCGTGACGGTGCAACCTGCCTGGCGGGCAAAAAAGCCATAGTCAGGCTGCCAGCGATTAAGAGCCTGAGGATCGTTACCCCAGTTAAGGGCATCAGAAAGTTTATGCTGATGATTGAGTGCGGAACGCACCGCATCATCAAAGGAAATCAGTGGCTGAGGAATAAGTTCACGTAGCTGACGGTCATCCGCCAGTAAGTCATGCTTCAAGCCTTGAATCAGTGCGCTGGCGAGCGTTGGCGGCACCGAGGTTATCAGGTTAAGAAACCAGACAGAGATCCAGCGCACCGGAAACGGAATGGGGATCAGCGGGCGATGTTTACCGCTGACGGCCATAAAACGCTTAAATTGTTGCTGATAACTGAGGACTTCAGGCCCTGCGGCTTCAAGTATCCGATGCCTTGAGGCGGGGATATCTAACAGATGTACCAGGTAGTAAAGCAGATTATCCAGCGCAATAGGCGTAGTGCGTGAGCGTACCCAGCGTGGGGGGGTTAATACTGGCAGGTTATAGACCATATCACGCATCACTTCAAAGGCGGCTGAACCTGAACCAATCACGATACCTGCGCGTAACTCTGTTACCGGAATACCTGCATCACGTAATATTTCAGCGGTTAACTGTCGGGCTTGTAAATGCCCAGAGTATTGATTCCCGCTAACTTGTAGCGAGCTGAGAAATATTATCTGCTTAACGGGCTGTTGTCTGAGCGCATTACGGAGATGTGTGGCAGCCTGCTGTTCCAGGGCGACAAAATCAGCGCCATCACCCATGCTGTGAATCAGATAGTAGAGGGTATCGACCTGCTCCAGCAGTGAGAGCGGAAACTGTGGGTCGTGCAGATCGACCGCGTGATATTCTACCCCGGATCTTGCCTGTTTTTTTAGCGCATCGATGTGCCGGGCAGCGGCGATAACCTGGTGCCCGGCCTCACTCAGCTGCACAATCAGGTGCCGGCCAATATAGCCGCTGGCACCCAGAACCAAAATCCTTTTCGATTGTGTCATGGTCAGTTCCTGTCTAGCGCTGGATAAAGGTGCGCCAGTGCGCAACTACCTCTGCCAGCTGTGCACGGCTGACATCAAGGTGCGTAACCAGACGCATATTCGCGCCAGCGCTGATAATAATATTTCTTTCGCGCATAAACTGACCAAATTCGCTGGCCTGCTCAGCGGGCATACGTGCAAAGACCATATTGGTGTCCTGACGGATAACATCCACACCTATCTCTTTCAGCTCGCCGGCAAGCCAGTGCGCGTTATCATGGTCTTCTTGTAAACGTGAGATATTATTTTCCAGAGCAAACAGCCCTGCCGCCGCTAAAATTCCCGACTGACGCATACCGCCACCGGTCATTTTACGCCAGCGGTTTGCTCGCTTAATATAGTCATGGCTGCCGACTAACAGTGAGCCGACTGGCGTTCCGAGACCTTTCGAAAGGCAAAGTGTAAAGGTGTCACAGTAGCGGGTAATTTCTTCCAGTGTGCAGCCGTAGGCGACAGTGGCATTAAACAGTCGGGCACCGTCAATATGCAGGGCAAGATTATGCTCACGGGTAAATTCCCAGGCTTGCTGGAAATATTCACGTGGCAGCACTTTGCCGTTATGGGTATTTTCCAGACTCAGCAGCTTGGTTCGTGCGAAATGAATATCATCCGGTTTGATTTTTGCTGCAACTTTGTCGAGCGGAAGTGAGCCGTCCGGGTTAGCGTCAATCGGTTGTGGCTGGATACTGCCTAATACTGCCGCACCCCCGGCCTCATAAAGGTAATTATGCGCCACCTGGCCGACAATATACTCTTCCCCGCGTTCACAGTGACTCAGCAGCGCAACCAGGTTAGCCTGGGTACCGGTTGGTAAAAACAGCGCGGCTTCTTTGCCGCTGAGCTGGGCGACGAGCTCTTGCAGCTTATTAACGGTAGGGTCATCACCATAAACATCATCCCCGGTGGGGGCAGCCATCATTCGTTCCAGCATGGCACGGCTTGGGCGGGTTACGGTATCACTGCGCAAATCTATCATGGGAAAGTCCTTTTGGCTTAGAATGAACACCTGAAAGCTATTCAGGTGTTCAGAGTAGCGGGTTGTGTCATCGGAACCAATTTGTTTTAGCTAAATCGATAACCTCGTCACCGCGTCCATTGATGATGGCTCGCATCATATACAAACTAAAGCCTTTTGCTTGCTCCAGTTTAATTTCGGGTGGCATAGCCAGCTCGTCTTTTGCTACCACTACATCGACCAAGGCCGGGCCATCAAAAGCAAAAGCTTGCTCGAGGGCAGCATTCAGATCTTCCGGTTGTTCTACCCGGAAACTTTTGATTCCGCAGGCGCTGGCAATTGCGGCAAAGTTGGTAGGATGTAAATCAGTACCATTGGTCAGATAGCCACCGGCTTTCATCTCCATGGCGACAAAACCGAGTACACTATTATTAAAAATGACAATTTTTATCGGCAGATTCAACTGTATCACTGAGAGGAAATCACCCATCAGCATACTAAAGCCGCCGTCACCGCACATGGCGACCACCTGGCGGTCAGGTGCGGTAGCTTTAGCGCCTAATGCTTGTGGCATAGCGTTGGCCATTGAACCATGGTTAAACGAACCGAGCAGTCGGCGTTTACCATTCATTTTCAGGTAACGGGCAGACCAGACAGTCGGGGTGCCCACATCACAGGTAAAAATGGCATCTTCCCCGGCATAGTGACTAATTTGCTGTGCCAGATATTGAGGGTGAATAGGCTTATCAGGTATTGGTTGTGCCAGAGCGTCGAGCTCTTCACGTGTTTTTTGGTAATGTTTTTTGGCTTTATCCAGGAAGTGTTGATCGGTCTTCTCTTCAAGCAGGGGGAGCAATGCGCTCAGGGTGGTTTTGACATCACCGATGATAGCCATATCGATTTTGCTGTGCGCCCCGATACTACCAGGATTAATATCTATCTGGACAATATTGGCGTTAGTCGGGTAGAAAGCACGGTAGGGGAATTGCGTTCCGATGAGTACCAGAATATCGGCATTCAGCATGGTGTGGTAACCCGAACTAAAACCTATCAGGCCTGTCATGCCGACATCGTAGGGGTTGTCATACTCAACATGCTCTTTGCCTCGTAGAGCATGCACAATCGGTGCTTTCAGTTTTTCAGCAAGCTGGATCAGTTCTTTATGTGCCCCAGCACAGCCACTTCCGCACATCAGGGCGATATCGGCATCAGAACTTAACAGTTCTGCGAGCTTCTCAAGCTCTTGTAGCGGAGGAGTAACAATGGGTTGAGGTGCAGGATACCAGTCAGTACTGGCTGACTCAGGCGCCCATTTAAGCGCGATATCACCCGGCAATACCACCACTGAGACTCCCCGATTAAGCACGGCTTTACGCATTGCTATTGCTAAGACTTGTGGGATTTGCTCGGGATTAGTGACTAATTCGCAGTAATGACTGCATTCGCGGAATAATTCTTGTGGATGCGTTTCCTGAAAATACCCGGTGCCAATTTCGCTGGAAGGAATATGGGCGGCGATTGCCAGCACCGGAACGCGGTTGCGATGGCAGTCATATAACCCATTAATGAGATGTAGGTTGCCGGGTCCACATGAACCCGCACAGACGGCCAGTTCTCCCGTTAATGCCGCTTCAGCACCAGCAGCAAACGCCGCAACCTCTTCGTGACGGGTCGCCATCCATTTTATGGTCCCCATACGATTAAGGCTGTCACTGATGCCATTAAGTGAGTCTCCGGTGACACCCCAAATGCGTTTAACCCCTGCACTTTCAAGTGTTTTTGCAAGGTAGGTTGCTACGTTCTGTTTCATCATTTTCCTTATCTATTGACAGAGTTAACAGGCTTTACCTCGGTTTGGAGGTAGAGGAAGGCGTCAGATT
This sequence comes from Klebsiella sp. BIGb0407, assembly GCF_024807845.1. Lineage (GTDB taxonomy): Bacteria > Pseudomonadota > Gammaproteobacteria > Enterobacterales > Enterobacteriaceae > JGM124. The sequence continues at coordinate 1,457,948 of NZ_JANUEQ010000001.1, read as the reverse complement.
GACGAGAGCAGGTATGATAGAAAGCCACAGACTAGGACAAGCAAGCAAGAAAAAAGTGCCAGGACAGACTCTGTGATTCGACTCTCGTCATAATAGCAAGATCCAGGTATCCTGGATGATGACAGGTATACTGGAAGAAGTTTTCACAGCAGGAGAAGCTATGTTTCTTGAACGGATAGAAATTGTGGGTTTTCGGGGTATTAACCGATTGTCGTTAATGCTTGAGCAAAATAACGTCCTGATCGGTGAAAATGCCTGGGGAAAGTCGAGTTTGCTGGATGCATTAACGCTACTTCTTGCTGCTGATAATCGCTTGTATGAATTTACTCAGAACGACTTCTATTTTCCGCCAGGTGAACAACAGGGACGGGAAAATCATTTACATATTATTCTAACCTTCAGAGAACAGGCTGAAGGAAGCAGTCATAGTCGTCGCTGTCGGGGACTGGCCCCGGTATGGATTGCCGATAGCGATAATGTTCAGCGTATCTTCTATCGCTTAGAGGGAGAGCTGGGTGATGACGGTTCGGTGCTGACATTACGTTCATTTCTTGATGAACAAGGCCATCCGTTAGCGCTGGGTGATATTGACTCATTAGCCAGGAAATTAATTAGCCTGATTCCGGTATTACGGTTGAGAGATGCGCGTTTTATGCGACGTCTGAAAAGCAACACTGTCCCGAAAATGCCGGATACTGAAATTACCGCACGTCAGCTTGATTATTTAACCCATGAGCTGGTTGCTAATCCGCAAAATCTCAGCGACCTTCAGGTGCGTAAAGGGCTGTCCGCCATGGTGCAGCTGCTGGAGCACTATTTCTCTGAGCAGGGGGGAGAGTCTCATCAGCGATTACTTCGCCGCCAGACCCATGATGAGAAAAAAGGCTGGCGCTATCTTGATGCGATTAACCGCATGATAGATAAACCAAATACTCGTGCTTACCGCCTGATTTTACTGGGAATGTTCGCCACTTTATTACAGGCTAAAGGGAATGTGTTATTGAACCGCGACGCTCAGCCCTTGTTGCTGGTGGAGGATCCAGAAACTCGCCTGCATCCCATTATGCTGTCGGTCGCCTGGAATTTATTGAATGTGCTACCGCTACAAAAAATCACCACCACCAACTCCGGGGAACTGTTATCACTCACGCCGGTAGAACAGGTCTGTCGTCTGGTTCGTGAGTCATCAAAAGTGGCGGCCTGGCGTCTGGGGCCTGGTGGAATGAGTGCCGAAGACAGCCGGCGAATTGCCTTTCATATTCGTTTTAATCGCGCTTCTTCACTGTTTGCCCGTTGCTGGCTATTGGTTGAAGGTGAAACGGAAATTTGGATGATGAATGAGCTGGCGCGACAGTGCGGGCATCATTTTGACACCGAGGGCGTCAGAGTGATTGAATTTGCGCAGTCAGGTTTGAAGCCACTGCTTAAATTTGCCCGGCGCATGGGTATTGAGTGGCATGTCCTGGTCGATGGTGATGAGGCAGGAAAGAAATATGCCGCTACGGTACGCAGTATTGTGGATGATAACCCCCAAGGTTTACGCGATCACTTGACTGCGTTACCGGCCCTGGATATGGAACACTTTATGTACCGTCAGGGTTTTTCTGATGTTTTTCACCGGATTGCACAGCTACCACAAGGTGTACCGATGAATACGCGGCGTATTATCACCAAAGCCATTAGCCGCTCTTCTAAACCAGACCTGGCGATTGAAATTGCGATGGAGGCAGGACGGCGTGGAGAGAGTGCTATTCCGTCCTTGCTGAAAAATATGTTTTCACGGGTGCTATGGCTGGCCAGAGGCCGTGCGGAATAACAGCCTGTCCCCTGCCTGCTGGGATAGGCTCTACGTTAAAAATGGCCGTCAATGCTATGGGTCAGGCTATTTAGCAGCTCATAGCGACGGCGATATTCGGCCCGTTTTTTACTGGCAATATCTTCTAGTGATTTACGCCCAATAGCAGCAGGTAGCAGAAACAGACCATCTTTACGTAACTCCCCATTCATAGATAACCAGAATCTGTCGTAATCGGCATGCATCAGCTGTTTTTTCTTTTTCTCATAACGCCAGGATCGATAGATATGCGTGCTATTGCTGACAGCCAGAATCTGCTCAACATGACAATATCCGGCAAGAGTACAGACAGCTTCCAGCAATAAACGTTTGGGGAACAAACCGTGGCAGGCCTTGGTCGCGAGCTGGATAGATTCATGAGGAACGCAAGATCTTGCACCCTGAAGGCCGCCAATAAATAAGGTTTTTTTGTTATCGTGCTGGCAAAGAGTAAAGGTTAATTTTGCCAGAATGACGCGTTCGCTATCGCAAAAATTTAACGTTACTTCACCTTCTTTTCCTTGCATATCAAAGGATGAGAGATTAACAAAATAGGACTCATTATTTTTTCCCTGAAGCTCCGCCAGACAGTAGCCCCGCTCAGTAAAACTTTCTTTGAGCATTTGCTCAGAAAAAATGTCTGAAATATCCTTGTAGTGGCAAGCAATGGCTTTAAAAGTTTCTGCGCGCGGAATATTGACCGCAAGGTAAGGGCGATGCAAACGACAAGGTAAGTCAGGCTGGGCTGTCAGCATTGATGCAAGAAAAGGCTGACTAACAAGATTTTTCATTAGCTTTATCGTTCTGAAGGGCATCGCTAATGAACGTAAGATAAATTTTCGCCGATAGGTGGGATTATTCCATGATTGCCCTGGCTGCCATTTCCCTTGGGCGAGTGACATAAAAAGCTGCCAGCTATTTTTCGGTAAACTGCCAGGGACTGAATGGACATTAATGTGTGACATAATACAGGCTCAAAGGACAATGAAGGCCGGAATTACAGCATGGCGTTTATATACTAACGTTCAATAAACGCTACTTTCTTCACAGAAAACTACGATTTGTTTGTTTTTTGATCAATTTATTTGATGGTTAAAGATGTCATTAGGACGCTTATGAAAAATAAGAGACATATAAAGAAACTGTATTGGTTGTTATTCCTGCTGTTGGTAGCAGGCGTTTTTTGGCTTTGGTCAGTGCTGAATACCCCTGTCCCGCAGTACCAGACATTAATTGTGCGTAAAAGCGCATTACAACAAAGCGTGCTGGCGACAGGAAAACTGGATGCACTGCGCAAAGTTGATGTAGGTGCTCAGGTTAGCGGACAGCTTCAGACGCTGTCGGTGAGTATTGGTGATAAGGTTAAAAAAGATCAGCTGTTAGGGGTTATTGATCCCGAGCAGGCAGAAAACCAAATTAAAGAGGTTGATGCCACACTGATGGAGCTACGCGCTCAGCGTCAGCAGGCTGTCGCACAAAGTCAGCTTGCGAGCATGACTCTCTCCCGGCAGCAGGCACTGGCAAAAACACAGCTGATTTCACGACAGGATCTGGATATAGCGAAGACCGATTTAGCCGTCAAGCAAGCGCAAATTGCGACAATTGACGCACAAATTAAGCGTAATCAGGCGAGTTTGAGTAGTGCCCGAACTAATCTTGAGTTCACGCGTATTATTGCTCCTATGGCTGGGGAAGTGACTCAAATCACCACGCTGCAAGGACAAACGGTTATTGCAGCCCAGCAGGCTCCTAATATTCTGACCCTGGCCGATTTAAGCACCATGCTGGTAAAAGCTCAGGTATCTGAGGCCGATGTCATACATATTAAACCGGGATTAAAAGTCTGGTTTACCGTGCTGGGTTCACCCACCGAACGCTATGAAGGGGTTATCAAAGATATTTTGCCGACTCCGGATAAAGTAAATGAGGCCATTTTCTACAATGCCCGCTTTGAAGTGCCGAATTTAAATGGCCTGCTGCGTCTGGATATGACCGCACAAGTTCATATTCAACTGGCTGAAATGAAAGATATTATTACTATTCCTCTGGCCGCACTGGGTGAACCTGTAGGGGAGAATCGTTATAACGTGACTATCTTGCGCAATGGGGAAACCAAAGTGCGCGAAGTGACTATCGGGATCCGTAACGATACGCAAGTTCAGGTCATCAAGGGGCTTGAGGAAGGAGAAGAAGTGGTCACAGGCCGACTCAGTGAAGGAGGCGCATCATGAGTGTCCTGCTCGAGCTAAAAGATATCCGTCGTAGTTATCCTTCCGGTGAAGAACAGGTGGAGGTACTAAAAGGTATCACCCTGAACATCGAAGCCGGAGAAATGGTGGCGATTATCGGTGCTTCTGGCTCGGGAAAGTCCACTCTGATGAATATTCTGGGGTGTCTGGATAAACCGAGCAGTGGCAGCTATAAAGTTGCCGGCGTTGATACTGCAACACTGGATGAAGATCAGCTGGCGACGTTACGTCGTGAACATTTTGGTTTTATCTTCCAGCGCTATCATTTGCTCTCACACCTGAATGCTTCACAAAATGTCGAAGTGCCCGCGGTCTATGCCGGAACAACGCGAACCCAGCGTAAGCAACGTGCAACTGAACTGTTAACCCGACTGGGATTAGGTGAGCGCGTTGACTATCGGCCTTCGCAGCTATCAGGCGGCCAGCAGCAGCGTGTCAGTATCGCACGCGCGCTGATGAACGGCGGGCAGGTTATTCTGGCAGATGAGCCAACCGGAGCACTGGACAGCCATTCTGGTGAAGAGGTGATGGCTACCCTGAAACAACTGTGTCAGCAGGGGCATACGGTTATTATCGTCACCCATGATCCGACGGTTGCTGCCCAGGCGCAGCGAATTATTGAAATTCGTGACGGTGAAATTGTCCGCAATCCTCCTGCTTTACCTCAGGATAGCGCTTCTTTCACCGACAAACCGCAGTTAGCAAAAAATACATCATTTCAGCAAATATTCAGCCGTTTTCGTGAAGCATTGAGCATGGCCTGGCTGGCATTAGCCGCCAATAAAATGCGTACTCTGCTGACGATGCTGGGTATTATTATCGGTATTGCTTCCGTAGTGTCTATTGTCGTGATTGGTGATGCGGCTAAACAGCTGGTGCTGGCTGATATTCGGGCGATCGGAACTAACACGATTGATGTCTATCCGGGTAAAGATTTTGGTGATGACGATCCCCAATTTCAGCAGTCGCTAAAAGAAGCCGATTTAACCGCCATTCTTAAACAGCCCTGGGTGAATTCTGCCACTGCCTCAATTTCCAGTAATCTCCGATTACGTTATGGCAATGTTGATGTCGCAGCCAGTGTTAACGGCGTCAGTGGTGACTATTTCAATGTCTACGGTATGACTATCAGCCAGGGAACAGCTTTTAATAATGAGCAAATGTTTGAACGTGCTCAGGTGGTGGTGATTGATGAGAATAGTAAGCGTCAATTATTTCCTAATAAAACCCAGGTCGTGGGTGAAGTTATTCTGGTCGGTAATGTACCCGCTACGGTGATTGGCGTTGCCACTGAGAAGCAGTCGATGTTTGGCAGCAGTAAAGTATTACGCGTCTGGTTACCTTACAGCACCATGGCGAATCGGGTGATGGGCCAGCGCTGGTTGAATTCGATTACGGTACGCGTTAAAGAGGGATATAGCAGCCAGGATGCCGAACGACAGCTTAATCAGCTGCTCAATTTACGCCATGGCCAGCAAGACTTTTTTACCTACAATATGGATGGCCTGTTGAAAACGGCAGAAAAGACCACACGTACATTACAGATGTTCTTAACGCTGGTGGCGGTGATTTCCTTACTGGTTGGTGGGATTGGCGTAATGAATATTATGCTGGTTTCGGTCACTGAGCGTACCAAAGAGATTGGTATTCGTATGGCGGTGGGGGCCAGAGCAAGTGATGTATTACAGCAGTTTTTAATTGAAGCTGTGCTGGTCTGTTTAGTCGGAGGGGCATTGGGTGTCTCGCTGTCATTGCTGATAGCGATGAGCTTGCAGCTTGTTCTACCTGGCTGGGAGATAGGTTTTTCACCCGTTGCGTTACTGACTGCCTTTGGTTGTTCTACGGCTATTGGGGTACTTTTTGGCTGGCTACCGGCGCGTAACGCGGCGCGTTTGAATCCGATTGATGCTCTGGCAAGAGAGTAGGGTGAGCGGATAAAATGTCAGCCCTGATATGGCTGACATTTTACGCCAGAGGCTCAAGATATTGATGAGTGTACTCAGGCAACAGCGTCTGTCATGAGTGGAACTATCAGGCTGGCATGATTACCTTTAGGCCCCTGATGAGTATCAAATTTGACAGTTTGTCCGGCTTTAAGTGTTCTGTAACCATCCATCTGAATGGTGGAATAGTGTGCGAAGATATCTTCACCACCCTCTTCCGGACAGATAAAGCCAAACCCTTTGGAATTATTGAACCATTTAACGGTACCCGTTCCCATACTTCTGCATCCTTCGTAAGACGTAATAGTGAGAGAATGAATCGGTGGTTAGAGCCGATTGTTCAAAAAATAACAGGCTCAAGGTGCTACTATGTGAATAAACAGCCTGTTCCGTCAAGCATCGAACGATGGGATTACGGGTTAAATGTCTAAAAGTTTGAAGCAGTTAACGCTATTGCTCGTAATGTGATATTGGTCTCGTATAGGGTAAAATGAGCATAAATATTTACTAGGCGATGTATTGATAAAAGCATAGTAAACTCAACTTATAACCTTGCCTGATGTGTTTTCGGGCGACAACAAATGATGAATAGCTGGAATGGGCAAGACAAAAGATTGGTTGAAATTTGACCAGGAAGTAAAGGATAAATTGCGCGAAGAGCTGCAGCCACCCTCTATGTATAAAATCATTTTATTGAATGATGATTACACGCCAATGGAATTTGTTGTTGACGTGTTACAAAAGTTCTTTTCTTATGATGTAGAACGTGCGACGCAATTGATGCTCACGGTTCACTATCAGGGAAGAGCTATTTGTGGCATTTTTACTGCTGAGGTAGCAGAAACCAAAGTGGCACTGGTGAATCAGTACGCGAAGGACAATGAGTACCCTTTGTTATGTACGCTTGAAAAGGCCTGAGTCAGGCAATATTTGGGGAGGTCTCTATGCTCAATCAAGAACTGGAACTCAGTTTAAATATGGCTTTCGCCAGAGCGCGCGAGCGTCGGCATGAGTTTATGACTGTCGAGCATCTGTTACTGGCACTGCTCAGTAACCCATCGGCACGAGAAGCGCTTGAAGCCTGTTCGGTGGATCTTGTTGCATTGCGGCAAGAACTTGAAACCTTTATCGAGCAAACGACCCCGGTTTTACCAGAAAGCCAGGACGAGCGTGAAACACAACCGACGCTCAGCTTCCAGCGCGTGTTACAACGTGCGGTATTCCATGTCCAGTCTTCTGGTCGCAATGAGGTATCAGGAGCCAATGTACTGGTCGCGATTTTCAGCGAACAGGAATCACAGGCGGCCTACTTACTGCGTAAATACGAAGTTAGCCGCCTGGATGTGGTTAATTTCTTGTCCCACGGTACGCGCAAAGATGAGCCAGGTCAGGCGCCGAGTAATGAAAGTCCGGCGAGTGAAGAAGCCGCTGGTGGCGAAGACCGGCTGGAAAGCTTTACCACTAATCTTAACCAGCTTGCCCGAGTAGGTGGTATCGACCCGCTTATTGGTCGTGACAAAGAACTTGAGCGCGCGATTCAGGTTCTCTGTCGCCGTCGTAAGAATAACCCGCTGTTAGTGGGCGAGTCTGGTGTCGGTAAAACTGCGATTGCTGAAGGTCTGGCGTGGAGAATCGTTCAGGGTACCGTACCGGAAGTGATTGCAGACTGTACGCTTTATTCCCTGGATATCGGTTCATTGCTGGCTGGCACCAAATATCGTGGTGATTTTGAAAAACGTTTCAAAGCGTTACTCAAACAGCTGGAACAGGATAAGAACAGTATTCTGTTTATCGATGAAATTCATACGATCATCGGAGCGGGTGCAGCATCAGGCGGTCAGGTCGATGCGGCTAACCTGATCAAACCGTTGCTTTCCAGCGGCAAGATTCGGGTTATGGGTTCCACGACTTACCAGGAATTCAGTAATATCTTTGAAAAAGATCGTGCCCTGGCACGTCGTTTCCAGAAAATAGATGTTACCGAACCGACAGTTGAAGAAACGGTTCAGATAATTAATGGTCTGAAACCGAAATATGAAGCACACCATGATGTTCGCTATAGTGCGAAAGCGATTCGGGCTGCGGTGGAACTGGCGGTAAAATATATTAATGACAGACACCTGCCTGATAAGGCCATCGATGTCATTGATGAGGCCGGGGCGCGTAGCCGTCTGTTACCTGCCAGTAAGCGTAAGAAAACGGTTAACGTCTCTGATATCGAAACTGTGGTAGCGCGTATTGCTCGCATCCCTGAAAAAAGTGTCTCTGCCAGTGACCGGGATACCCTGAAAGGGCTGAGCGATCGTCTTAAAATGCTGGTATTTGGTCAGGACAAAGCGATTGAAGCTCTGACTGAGGCGATTAAGATGAGCCGCGCCGGGCTTGGCCATGAGAATAAACCCGTAGGTTCATTCTTGTTTGCAGGCCCTACAGGAGTCGGTAAGACAGAAGTCACGGTTCAGCTTGCCAAGTCGTTAGGTATCCAGCTGTTACGTTTCGATATGTCTGAGTATATGGAACGTCACACCGTCAGTCGCTTGATTGGTGCTCCTCCAGGCTATGTCGGGTTTGACCAGGGTGGGCTGTTAACGGATGCGGTGATCAAGCACCCTCATTCGGTTCTGTTGCTTGATGAAATAGAAAAAGCGCACCCGGATGTCTTTAACTTACTGCTCCAGGTGATGGATAACGGAACGCTGACGGATAACAACGGCCGTAAAGCGGACTTCCGTAATGTGATTCTGGCAATGACCACCAACGCCGGAGTTCGGGAAACTGAACGTAAGTCGATTGGTCTGATCCGCCAGGACAACAGTACTGACGCGATGGAAGAGATCAAAAAGATCTTTACGCCTGAGTTCCGTAACCGTCTTGACGGCATTATCTGGTTTAACCACCTCTCTACCGAGGTGATTCAGCAAGTGGTTGATAAGTTCATTGTTGAACTCCAGGTACAGTTGGATCAGAAAGGGGTTTCACTGGAAGTCAGCCAGGAAGCACGTAACTGGTTAGCAGAAAAAGGCTACGATCGCGCCATGGGAGCTCGTCCTATGACGCGTGTGGTTCAGGATTACCTGAAAAAACCGCTGGCTAATGAACTGCTATTCGGTAGCCTGGTTGATGGCGGGCAGGTGACCGTTGCGCTGGATAAACCGCAGCAGCAATTAACCTATAACTTTATCAGTGCCCAGAAACTTAAACCGGAAGCTGCCCACTAACGCAGAACGACGTTAACGGGCTGAAAAGCGGCAACAGAGTCCTGACCTTCCGGTCAGGACTTTTTTTTGACTTCTGACACTGGTTTTCCCGTCCAGCGTTTGGCTCGCTTGCTAATTATCGACTAACTGTACAACGACCAGTCTGCCACCTTCTTCCTGAGAGAGAACAAATTGAGCGTTATCTTTCAGCTCTATCTTTTCTCCCACAGGGATAAGGCGCTTATCGGGTAGTGACATTAATCCCTGGATACCTTCGTTTACTAACCACCACTGATCATTATGATACACAAAGTAACCCACTCGTTTTTTCTGGTCGGCCGTTGTTCGTTCATTGGGAGCGATGAGGCGATTGACATGCCAGGCATAAATTGACTGTCCACTCCATACCATCAGCCGGTGATCATCGGATCGATAACTGCCTGCTTTTCGCGAGGAGTAAAGATTGAGGATAGGTAATTTCCCGGCATAGGCTGTCCCGCAGTAAGGGCAGACGGGTTTTGTTTTGCCTGAAAATATATACCACTTCTGCTGGCAGTCAGAGTTCTGACAGGGTTGTATCAGGTCAACCGTTTTAACCAACGCACTTTCCCATTCATCGGCGGTTGGGCGTTTTGTTGAGTCATGTAGCCCCTCTATAAATGCTCTGTCGAATAAGGGGCTCAGGTAAGGTCCCATGATGGTGTAAGGAATTTTTTTCGGGTCTGCCCAGGGGAGAGCAAACGGCGAGATTTGATTTATTTTTACTGCATTACTGTTATCACCAGGATGTTCAATGAACAGAGCCTTCTCGCCCATGGCCAGGGTTTCGTCACGCATTTCATCTGTCATATCATGAATTTTCCCACCCCGGAGAGGATGCCGGAAAAACAGATACATATAGATCAAAACTGAGAGGGCATGTCGGTCGGTTGTGATACTCGGAAGTATTCGATTTGGATCTTCTTTTGCCAGATGACTGGTTTTTACGACCTCAGGAGCAATAAAATCCGGCGTTCCAACAACATCGGGCGGAAACTTTCCGGGAACCACTAATCCGTCCACATCGATAATGCAGGCATGCCCCATTTCTGGGTCTACCAGGACATTCTTATAGCTCAGGTCACTGTGACAAAGACCAGCGGCGTGCATCCTTCTGACGGCTCTTGCCAGTAGCAGACAAATTTTAAGGTAAGTCAGTGTATTCCCTCGTTCACGCGGGTCGAGGAACTTATTCTGATTGCTTGCACTGGCGAACCATTTACCTTCTTTCTCCCGGCCTTTTATACCGAGAAAATCGTTATTTTTTGAACCATGCTTAAAGAAAAAATGGTTCTGGTAAGTGGGCACCACAATCCCGATTTTTTCTCCATGCTCAACAACGTGAGTTGGCCAGCAAAAGAGGTCTTTCCAGTATTCACCGCCAGGCTGTTCAAAGATATTTTGCCTGTAGCGACTGGTTATCATATCTATCCTTTCCCTGGCCTGATCGTTTTGCGGCTTATGGTAAAAGGCAACCACATACGATTTGTCAGGCGAAAAATAAACATCTTTCATTGAACCAGAACCGATGACTTCATCCACATACTGGACTGTCTGGCCGTCCTGAGTCTTACATGTAATAATATTTGCCATTTTAATAACCAGTGAAGTGTGTCTCTTACCACAACACCGCAATAGTGCGGTCATCATGGTTTCCAGGAGAGAAAAAGTTCAGCCAGTCACCTAATCTGTCAGGTGCCGTTTCGGCATCAGCAAGCATAGGGGCAAGCTCATCAACGAGACGGGTCCATTTTTGGTCACTGCGAAGACCGTTATCGGTCTCAAATAGGGGATCAGAAACACCGTCAGTCATCAGAATCAAGTGCGCAACATCATTCCATTTACCCACGCTGATTCGTCCGGTAAATGAGGTGTCCTCAATAATGCTTTGGTCGAGAAACCGCGTTTGTCCTGCGTATTCACCACTATCAGGAGTCCCGAGGATCCTGACTCGACCTGAAGGGCTACAGGCCGCTATCGCACCATCGCCAAGCCAGAATGCCGCGGCGAACAGTTCTGTGCCAGTGCGAAGAGAAATAGTGGCTAACAAGGTAGTGGAATAGGATTTTACGGCTTGTTCGGCATGAATAGCTTCATTCTGGATGCTATTGACCGCGAGCGTCGCCGCTTGCTTAAAATGATGAAGCATGGCGCTGATAGTGGCCTGTTGATCGCTCGCGCCCCAGGCCGTTATATGGTCTTTTAACGTTAATCCTTTCTGTCCACTGAGCTGATTGAAAAGATACTTGCCCGCTGTTTGAACTGCGATGCGCGATCCTTCACGAGAATTTATCGCGCTTCCCGCACCATCTGCGACGAGCATAATCGCCCATCCCGTTTCGTCGCTGTGGTTGATATAAAAATCATCATCTCTGAAAGTGCCCGCATGTTCGTGGGATCGTCCCCTTCGACTTGAGGCCGCTATGCGTATATCCCCGCTGATAAGTCCGGCGCAATCAAGATGAACCTTCTGATAGGGGGCATCTGAAGGGGGCTCTAACACTTTCCAGAGACTACGCGGGTCAGGGTTCACGATTAAAAGTGATTTGGTTTCACACTGTTCATGGGAATCACATGACCAGTGTACTGTTATTTCGACATCCCCACTTTCGCCCGGTATACCTTCGATCGATTGCTGTTCTCTATCATAAGAGAGGCCAATATCCCTGGAAAAGGCGACATCAATAATTTTTGCCTGTTGGCCATTATCGAGAGAGATAGCAACCTGTGAAGAGTAGGGTTCACCTGCCCGTGCATTAAGGATATTAACTCTTGCCTGAGGGGGAGCTAATCGTTTAGCCGGAGTCTGAGCGCGTTGTTGTTCGGTCGGTATTTGCCCGGGCGCGAGTGTCGGCGGCGTATCTAATTCGGAATAGGGCATCGGTTCCCATGACGGCGGTTCATGAGATTCATTTTTTTCTTTTTGATCGTTATTCGTGTTTAAAGTCTCTGTATCTATGCTGTCAGGTGGACTCTCGACTGATGTTACTGTTACGTCAGCCTCAGCCTCAGCCTCAGCCTCAACAATGATATTTTCGCGAACAGGCTCATCAGGCTGAACCTCGGATGTTGCTGGCAGTTGAGAATCAACATGGTTTGATTCAAGCTCAGTTTGCTTTTCTGCATGATTGTCGGAATTCTCCCGGCCAGTCTCATCCGGGTTATCTGAGACCGGAGTAACTATTTCCTGCAAACGATGATTGTGCGGCCCTGGATCCGCTGGATTTGATATCAGGGTTTCAATGCAATTAATAATATCTGCAACCCGGGCAGATAAGCCGGGATCCTGTGAAATCGCATTCAGGAGCTCTTCTTCAGCTGTGTGATTTCGTTCTGACAGTATTAATGCAAGGATCTTTTTTTCCAGTGATAGACTCTGTTCCATCAGCCTCTCCCCCGGCTTACGTCAAAGTTCGAGTTTCCGCCTTCATTGCTAAATGACAGACCTTTTTCACACCACGGGCAAATCACATCATCGGGACCGTCAATACACAGCAATTTACCGCATGTACACATTGCAAATGCACTGGCATTGCCACAATGCGGACATCCCGGTACGCCATGCAGTTCACTGGTATTGACCTGAATCCCGCTCGCTGAAGGAGCAGACCAGGCGAAATAGTCCTCATCAATGGGGTAGCAACCCGCGATATTAAAACTGTTCAGATTCAAACTGAAATCCAGTCCCGTCGCTTTTGCCGGTGGGCGTTCATATTTCATCAGATAAGGGCGACGTGTTTTGCTGCAACGGCCGGTAAGCATCACGCAGTTTTCATCGTAAGCCCTTATGACCTCATCTTTCGCCAGGCGAACGATGTATTCTGTCTGGTTTAACTCAGGCTGTTTTTCTTCACCGACGCTCCGGCTGTGCGCAGTAACCGATGCCGTAATCCACTTGATAAATCGAGTAAAATCACCTTCCCGTGATTCAGTGAACAGCATGACATTTTCTGTCAGCTGTCGCAGGATATGAAGGTCTGCTGATGGTCCTAAACCAACAGCAATAAGATTCACTTTACCAGCGTAATTATCTTTCCAGCGTTTTATCTCTGCGTTTGTATCATCGGTCGGACGACCGTCAGTCAGGAGGTAGACCACGGGTTTCCAGTCACCCTTAACTTCATGAGTCGTTTTCCTGACCTGAGTGTCAATTTGTATGGACAGTTCACGTAATGCAGCGCCGAGGCTTGTGCCACCGCCAACAGGGAGTCGTGGAGGATAGAATGAGGCAATCTCATGGAGAGGGACAATCGTGCGAGCAATACCGGCAAATGCGATGACCGAAATCCAGGCTGTTTCAAGCGCATGGGGGTCTTTTCTTAAATCGCTGACAATCATTTGCAGACCATCAGTCATTTTTTTCAGGTTTTCGCCAATCATGGACTCTGAACAGTCCAGAACAAAAAATACGGGAAGGCGTCTCATAATAATCCTCGCATGGCGGGTGACAGCCAACGGAAAATAGCGCTATACAAGAAGGTGCTGCCAGGAGTAACAACACCTTCAGTCACGTCAGAGTACCAGCTGGATTTCAGGTGGAGGAGGAGGAAGCGTATCTGTTCCCGTATTGACTCCCGCACTTGTGCTGCCAGAAGAAACGCTGGCCGAAACCCATTTAAAGAAACCAGCAAACGCAGTGGAATCCAGTGTCTCCAGAGAGACGACCTTATCCGTAAGCTGTTTTAAGTGTTCATGGCCAGCTTTAGGGCCAACAGCACAGGCAATGATCGAACCGAACGAATGGCCGCGAATCGCTTTTACCGCTTCACCGTACGCCCAGGCATCGGAAGGCATACCATCAGTCATCAGGAACACCAGAGGACGCCAGTCTCCTTTCGTATCGCCATCTGAACGCCGGACATCTCTGTCTACACATTTCATCAGGCATTCCAGCGCGGCTCCCGTGAATGTCCCGCCAGCACTGGGTACGACGATGTCTGAAAACTGGAAATTTTCCAGAGGTGTCAGCGGAATATACTCACGGGCTTCATTATCGTAGGTAATGATGGAAATGTGGACGCTCTCCAGGGCATAAGGATCCTGTCTGAGGGCGTTTAACATCGCTTGTATACCAACGTTAACCGCATGGATAGATTCACCGCGCATCGATCCGGATGTATCGATAACCAGATATACAGGCAGGCGGCGCATCAGATGTAATTCCTCAGATGTGAGACAAATGAATCGGAAGCAGAAGGCTCACCAATTGCTTTCAGTTTCCAGCCGGTTGATTCGCGAATTAACTCGGCAAATACCATAGAGCGTTGGTTAGTGAAGGCGGGGCCACCGGAAAGGTCGAATCGGGCCATTTCGATATTTCGCGCATCTACGGCACGAATAAAGGCATTATTAACCTTCCCAAAGTGCTGATTGAGCTTCTCTCCATTGTATATCTGAACGATAAATACAATTTTCTCGTACTGAGCATCAAGTGCATTCAAACGGACAATAATCTGCTCGTCGTCACCATCACCGGCACCCGTGCGGTTATCACCTGTCAGCCAGATATTGCCTGACTTATGTTTAAGGCTGTTGAAAAAGATAATATCGCCGTTAACCAGAGTGGGTTTGCCATTTTCTACATTACCGCGATCGTTTACTTTCCCGGCCGAGTTGCAAAGAAATGCAATAACATCAAGGTCGTACTCTTCTTCCTTCTTACCAAAGATACCGCCCAGAAAACCTTTCTTTTCCTCGTTAATATCCCAGCCGAGGCCGATAGTCACAGACGAAAGATCGAATTCATTTTTTTTCAGGCTAACAGCTTGGCCTTTGCTCAGACTGACAGACATAACATCCCCTTAATCAATAAAATTATAAAACCACATTCACTTCTGGTGGCGGCGGCGGCAGGTCATCGAGACCAATCACCTCTTTTTTATTTGACTCAACTTTCTGGCTGCCCACAGAGATGCTTGCACTGACCCACTTGAAGAACGCTTTGATAGTCGAACTGTCAGCCGTATCCAGTTGAAGCACGATTTCAGTGATTTCTTTGAGAACGCTGGTATCGGCATCATGCCCGGCGGCGCAGGCGACTACGACACCGGTCCTGGCATTTTTAAAGTCGTTCAGGCCTTTTCGCCAGTCGTCGGTTGGTGCGCCATCTGTCATTAAGAAAACCAGAGGACGCCAGTCACCTTTGGTATCTGCTGTTGTTTTCTGAACTTCTTGTGCAATAGAGCTGGCTACAAGTGAAAGCGCGTCGCCAAGCGAGGTGGTACCGCTTGCAGATAATGTCGGCACCTGGAAACTCAGAAGGTCTGTCAGGGGAACGGCTTGTCGTGCCTGAGAGTCAAAGGTGATAACGGATACATACGCGGTTTCAAGTGCATAGGGGTCTTGTTTTAGCGTTGTAAGCAGAGTTTGTACGCCATTTTTAACGGCCTCGATAGGTTCACCATGCATGGAGCCGGAGGTGTCGAGTAGAAGATATACGGGTAAACGTCTCAAATGAAAATCCTTCTTAAGTAGGTTAAAACTCTATTGAATGGATCCAAATTTCTTCTTCAACTGATTCTAGCGCTTTCTGTCTCTTTTTTTATTTTTAGCTGCTTTATGAGCCTGAACCCTATCAGAGCACTTTCTTGATTATAGTGACAGCCCTGTACTGGCCGAGGGTATCACCCATTTCTGTAACCGCTATTCCTTTGTCACGAGCAAGACCCACCAGAAGTGCAACGTCAGGATCGTCAATTGAACGCACAAAAACATGATCGGGCACTCGACGTAAAACAGCCCGGGTCGCTTCAGCGATACCCGGTTTAATACGATTGAGACTGTCAACGTTAAAGGTATCGGCCAGGTAAGTGATGACCTTGCGGCTTGTCTGCCATAAAGCGCTGGTAGATTCTGAATTCCAGTTTAGGGGGGGAAGCGAAGATGCCGGCAAATTCTGACGAAAACGAGATACGGTATCTACCAGCATTTGGCTACATTCATATTCGCTAAGATGGTCGCAAACTACACAACCATGTAATCCTTCGGAAGACCAGACGGATCGGGAAATCAACCCTGATACCGGGGCTCCCATAATACCGAAAGGGATCAACCAGTCATCATCACTGGCAGCAAGCCATGAGCAGCCGCAAGGATCGGCCAGTACTACGAGTCGTGGCTGTTCAGGATAGCCAGGACGGTCTTTCAGAGCGCGTACCAGCTCACCGGTGATAGCACCTTTACCTGTCCAGCCGTCAACAAACACAATACCCTTGGTGCCATGTCGTTTTTCAATAATGTCGAGTGCTGCACTATCAATTCCACGATCGCGGATGATACTGATACCGTAATGGTAAGAGGTTTTACCCATATCTCGCAGGGCCTGGTGTAGCATAACCCCCAGGGGGACACCAGCCCTGACAAGACTGGTCAGAACAACAGGTTCATCTGTGAAACGCTCGACCAGAGCTACGGCAATTTGCGTGACCTCTTTAGCCAGTCTTTCTGCTCCCTGCTCCAGTGCCCGATGAAATAAATCAAGGTGCCATTGCGTAGGGGCTGGTTCCTGACTGAGCATGTCAGAGTAATGCTTTTTCCCCGACTGAATCAGTTCTTCTTTTTGCTCAACGGGGGTCATTTCCATTTCGACAGACTTCAGTAGAAACTCCACGTCACCGGGCAGGTAAGAGCCTGATAATATTTCATGTGACGACATCTTATTTCTCTCCAAAAATCCGCTGTGAAATAGCCTCTGCAAACTGACTTTGACGCGGAATGCCAAACCAGGTACACAGTTTCATAAAACGATGATCGCTCAGACTATCTCCGAGACCTATCACAGGAAAAATACCCCGCTCAGCGCGAAGTTTTTCGAGCAACCAACTGACTGCCAGTCCTTTCTCTACAGGCGTCGGAAGCCATGCGACATTATTGCTATTACGATGGATATAGAAACCTTCTGTCGGGAAGAGGGTTTCAATCTCATCAGCAACAGCATTCAGCTCATTGAGACGGGTGCTGTCCCGGTGTTTCATCACCAGGTAAACAGGTGTTTCACCATACTCAAAATTAAGTCTTGCCCAGGCATTGATCCCTCTTTTTTGCATCATTTCAGTGATGAGGCGCTGCATAGAAATCAGTCTTTCACAGTAGGGGGATAATTTGTCGAGCATCAGGGCTTTCCATTCTTCGTCAGGCGCTCCCCCCGGTGTCAAAATAACGGCGCCATGGGTTGTGACTGCAAAGGAGCGGAATGGGATCTGAACACGGCTGATTTCTTCAGTTCCTCTGGCGGTGACAGGAATGAGTTCGGCATGCTCCAGCAGCCAATCTACCATTATGGACTGCTCTTCCGTCATAAAACTTCGTGGGTTCAGAGTCCTGTCAATGGCTCCGGTACGAAACGGCTCAAGTGCCAGCTCATCAACCATTTTTCGACGCGTCTGAAACAGTGTGTCATCGAGGTCGCTGAGAACAACGGGTTTATTCATTTCGTTCCTTAGGGTGTGAAGCAACAACGGTAATATTAAACCTATTCTTTTGAGCGAACGTTTTAATACTCTCTATTATGTCTTGCTGTGACGAAAATCCTTCCATAAAGCAAATTTTTTATTCATTTCATTTATAATTACTCGAATCGAAATGCATGAGTAAAGTGTTGATTAATTTTAAAAATACCATTGGTACATGTCAATCATAATATGAGTCCATATTTATATGGAAAACTCTTAGTTATGCACATAAAAATTATCTATCTTGTTGATTAATATTCTAAAGTAATAAATTGTTTTTAGTGTAAAACAATTAAAAACTAGCTGGATAAAAACGAGCTAAAATATCCCTTGCCAGACAACATCATCATGATATGATTTTCTTATCTAACAGTAATATATATGATTTTTATTGTCTCGGGCATTACCATTTTAAGGAACAAAATATGGTTTCATTAAGTAAGAACCAGACGGTATCTCTCAGCAAAGAATCTTCATCGCTGCGCCGTAATAATGGTCATTGGGACTTTACTGCCCATGGCGATGTCTGCCGTGGCCGTACTATCGATGATATGCACTCTGATATTATTTCAATGGTTATCCGTAAATGAACCTGACACCAGGGGGAAATGCCCCCGTCCCGGCAGAGGAGCTAAGGGTGCGGATAGCCTCGGGTTCTCCGGTTGATGCCTCTGCATTTCGCCTGTATGCCGATGGGAAAGTGCAGGGTGACGCTGATATGGTTTTCTATGGTCAGCCTCGCAATAATGATGGTTCTGTCAGTCTGGTAAGCGAAGGTCAGAACGCTACTTTTACTGTTGCATTGAACCGGCTTAGACCTGATGTCCAGAAAGTCGCCTTTACCGTAACCTGTGACGGTGGGCAGACAGTTTCCGGACTTCGCAATCTTTCAATCGACGTAGAGCAGGGTACAACGCGCCTGATTAGCGGTGTTGTTGAATTAAGCGCTCGGCAGGAAGCAGCCTTAATTTTGGGTGAGTTTTACCGCCGTAATAATGAGTGGAAGTTCCGCTTTGTCTCACAGGGATTTAATGGTGGGCTTAAACCACTGGCAGAACATTTCGGCGTAGATATTGCCGATGAACCCACTCCTGCTGTTCCACCTCCACCGATTGAGAAGAAAATCAGCTTGAGTAAAGTCTCTCTGACGAAAGAGAAGCCGGCTATCAGCCTGACCAAGCGGGATAACTTTGGTGAAATTCGCATTAACCTGAACTGGCACCGTGGTAGCGGAAAATCAGGGTTTGGGGGTCTGTTCGGTTCCAAAGGTATCGATCTTGACCTGGGGGCTTTTGTTAAGCTTCAGGACGGTCATAAGTCTGTTATTCAGGCATTGGGCAATGCCTTTGGCGATTATCACGGCGAGCCTTATGTTCAACTGAAGGGCGATGACCGGACTGGAGATGATTCTGATGGCGAATGGCTGCATATTAATGGCCGTGAATGGAAGCATATCCGTGAAGTACTGATTTATGCTTTTATTTATGAAGGGGTTCCAAGCTGGGATAAAACAGATGGTGTTGTCACCATTCATGTTCCCGAGCAGCCACCTATAGAGACTCGTTTGACTGAAGGCGAGAATCGCCGCACATTATGTGCTATTGCCAGACTCGTCAATGAAAATGGTACCATTAAAGTTGAGCGTATTAACCAGTACTTTAAAGGTCAGGATGAAATGGACCGTGCATTCGGCTGGGGATTTCGCTGGAGTGCCGGATCTAAATAACACAGCAAACAAGGAAATCAGTATGAGTTTTTTCGACAAAGTAAAAAATGCCATTAGCTCAGGGCGGGATGAGCTGACCCGCCAGGTTAGTCGCTTCAAAAACAAAAAATTCTTGCAGGGAACCGTGGCCGTTTGTGCACGTATTGCCGTAACAAGTGACGGGGTGAGCGCAGAAGAAAAACAGAAAATGATGGGCTTTCTGCGTTCTTCAGAAGAGCTAAAAGTTTTTGATACCAATGAGGTTATCGAATTCTTTAACAAGCTGGTTTCGAGCTTTGATTTCGATGTTGAAATTGGTAAAGGCGAAACCATGAAATATATTCTGGCATTAAAAGATCAGCCTGAAGCGGCTCAGCTTGCACTACGAGTGGGTATTGCTGTGGCGAAAAGTGACGGTAATTTTGATCCGGATGAGAAAACTGCCGCGCGTGAAATCGCTATCGCGTTGGGCTTCGAACCGGCTGAATTTGGTCTCTGATCTCAATCCCTAAGGGTAAATAATGGTTTCAACACATATTGGTTTCCCGACTGAAACCGTCATTGTTTTTATTGCTTTATCAGTCGGTGCCATCTTGATTGACTTGTTTATGCACCGACATGACAAGCCAATCTCTCTAAAGAGTGCTGCACTCTGGTCTGTATTCTGGGTTGCAGTTGCGATGGCATTTGCCGGTTTCCTCTATGTCCATCATGGTGCCGAAGTCGCAAGCCTGTTCGTGACAGGTTACGCTCTGGAGAAAGTACTATCCGTTGATAACTTGTTTGTCATGATGGCTATCTTCTCTTGGTTCGCGGTACCGGATCGCTATCGTCATCGTGTTCTTTACTGGGGGGTCATTGGCGCTATTGTGTTCAGGGGTATTTTCGTCGCCATTGGTACGAGTCTGCTTAGCCTTGGGCCATACGTTGAAGTTATTTTCGCTATCATTGTTGCCTGGACTGCGGTCATGATGCTGAAAAGTGGTGATGACAACGACGAAATTGAAGATTACTCCCAGCACTTGGCGTACCGCATGGTTAAACGCTTCTTTCCTATCTGGCCGAAACTGACAGGTCATGCATTTCTGTTGAATCAGAAAGAAGTGGATGCCGAACTGGCAAAACCAGAAAACAGTGACGTGACTATTGGTCGAGGTAAAAAAGCCGCTTTGTATGCCACTCCTTTGTTCCTGTGTGTGGCGGTGGTTGAACTTTCTGATGTCATGTTTGCATTCGACTCTGTACCGGCAATCATTGCTGTCAGTCGTGAACCGCTTATTGTCTACAGCGCAATGATGTTTGCTATCCTCGGTCTGCGTACGTTGTATTTTGTACTTGAGGCACTGAAGCAGTATCTGGTTCATCTGGAAAAAGCCGTTATCGTACTGCTGTTCTTTATTGCCGCAAAATTAGGTCTTAATGCAACAGATCATATCTGGCACCATGGTTACAGCATTGCTGCCACGACCAGTCTGTATGTTGTACTGGGTGTCCTGGCACTGGGGATCATTGCAAGTATTATGTTCCCAGGCCAACCTGATTCAGAGAACAAGGGGAAATAATCCCCTAACTGTTAACTTAAACCCATCACTAATCGAAGAGGTTATTTTATGAGTGTTTCTCTTTCCAAAGGCGGAAACGTATCCCTGAGTAAAGCTGCACCAACAATGAAAAATGTTCTGGTGGGACTTGGCTGGGATGCACGTTCAACTGATGGTCAGGACTTTGACCTTGATGCGTCAGCATTTCTGCTGGCCGCAAATGGCAAAGTTCGCAGTGACGCCGATTTTATCTTTTATAACAACCTGACATCTTCAGATGGCTCAGTAACCCATACCGGTGATAACCGTACCGGCGAAGGTGATGGTGATGACGAATCGCTGAAAATTAAGCTGGATGCCGTACCGGCTGATGTTGATAAGGTTATCTTCGTTGTCACCATCCATGATGCGACTACCCGTCGCCAGAGTTTTGGCCAGGTTTCTGGTGCCTTTATTCGTCTGGTTAATGATGATAATCAGACCGAGGTTGCTCGCTATGATTTGACAGAAGATGCGTCTACCGAAACCGCAATGCTGTTTGGTGAGCTGTATCGCCACAATGCCGAGTGGAAATTCAGGGCTGTCGGTCAGGGTTATGCCGGTGGACTGGGATCTGTTTGTGCCCAGTACGGTATCAATGCCTCTTAACAGAAGTCACTTGCTATAAGATTGAAAGCCCGGCGATGATGCCGGGTTTTTTATAGGGTGTCAGGTATGGCAAAGAGGAAGGATGGTAGTTCAATTAGGCTGTTATTCCTGCAATATTATCAATATTCACGTTGGCAGTCAGACTTGCACCCAAATTAAAGTGGCAGTGATTACAGTTATTAATTCAGGAATTACTTAGGGTATATATTGATGAAATTACAATCCGGACAAAATATTCCTTTGCAGGGTTCCTTTATCAAACTGAACCTATTGTATCCTACAACAACAGGTTTTAATGGCGAGCCAGATACTTGCTTATTTATGTTGAATGCTCAGGGGAAAGTCAGTGGCGACACGGATTTTATTTTTTATAATAACCTGTCATCCCCGGAAGGTTCAGTAAAGCTTGTAACCGGCCATCAACAATCCAGTGTCGAAATAGCACTGGATCGTGTTCCTGGCACTATAGCCAAAATAGCCATTACAGTTGTCATTGACGGTAACGATACGGTTAGCGGCCTGACTTTGTTGAGCATACAGGCACCAGGCATTGCTGAATTTAACACTGAAACGAAAGGACGAAGTGAAAAAGCGATCATTCTGGCTGAAGTATATCGCCATAATGGGGCCTGGAAACTTCGAGCACTAGGTCAGGGCTTTAATGGGGGTCTTGAACCCTTAGCGATTAGCTTTGGCGTAGATGTCGCTAAGCCTTCTCCAGAGCCCGCTGAAGTAACGCGTATCAGTCTGGAGAAAAAACTTGAAAGTAAATCTCCACGCCTTATAAGCCTGGCGAAAAAGGCGACTGTTAGCCTGGCAAAAAACAAACTGGATACACTGGAAGCCGCGGTGGCTTTTGTTCTGGATGCATCCGGCTCAATGAGCGGTCAATTTAAAAAGGGTAACGTTCAGTCCGTATTAGACCGTATCGCTGTTCTTGCAGCGCAGTTTGATGATGATGGCGAAATGGATGTCTGGGGTTTTGGTGAGAAACACAAAAAATACCCTAATGTTACCCTGGATAATTTAGACGATTATATTAGAACCATTCAGAGTACGGGAAAGCGCTCAGCATGGGAGAATCTGCCTGGCCTGGGAGGCACGAATAATGAGCCGCCAGTGATGGAAGAAATTATCGATTATTTCAAAGATTCAACGATTCCAGTTTATATCGTCTTTATTACGGATGGTGGAATAAGCAAAACTCGGGCAATCAAGGATGCTATTCGCCGCTCCGCCAACTATCCTATTTTCTGGAAGTTCGTGGGGCTGGGTGGTTCAAACTACGGTATTCTTAAGAACCTTGATGATTTCACCGACCGACGTGTCGATAATACCCATTTTTTTGCGATGGACGATTTTGGTTCGATCAGCGATGAAAAATTGTATGATGATTTACTCGAGGAATTCAGAACCTGGATTGACGAGACTAAAACAACAGGCATTCTTTAAATTAAAATAAAAAGCTTTTAACTTTTGGCGGGTAGAGGTGCACAAAGCCCGTCAGAAATTATCCAGTGGCGAAGTTATTCCATCGCTATGGGTGGAAGGCTGAACTAGATATTGCTCTGTCTTATCAGTATAAGCTGCTCTTCAGGCAGGGAGCAGACCAGGGAACAATCAGTGACGGAGATGCGCAAGGTGTTCTTCGGTCAGCCCTGTTAATTTCATGATGGTGTTATGGTCAAGACCGTTATCCAGCATGGTTCGGGCAACTTCAAGTTTGCCTTTCTCAATGCCTTTCTCAATGCCTTTCTCAATGCCCCTCTGTTCAAGCTGTTGTGCAATTGTCATTAGTGCATCCTCATGTTGTGGCGCGCGTTGTGCCAGTTCACGTACAAAGGCTTCTGCATCAGGTGTTTCACCAGCCTGTACCAAATAGTTTATCAGTGAAACTAGCTGCTGTCCTGTCATGTATTCTGTCACGAGCAGGGTCGCCAGGTTATCCAGCAGCTCTGTGAGATCCCGTCTATGAATATGTTTCTGCAGCAGCGAGAGTGCAGCCATACTTCGGTGGCGCATTATATCTTCATCAGGTATCACCGTAATATCAACCAGTGGAAAATTGCCGCTGTAGAGCCTTTCTGCCTGTTCAGGGAGGTTAAACTCATCCAGCCATCGCGTTGAATATGGGTATGGACTACGTTTACCAGTGTAAAACAGGACGGGTATCACCAGCGGCAGTTTTTTATGCCCGGCATCCAGATGACGTTGCATGGCAGCAACTGCGTAACGAAGTAACCGGAACGCCATATGCCTGTCAGGTGAGGACTGGTGTTCGATAAGGACATGGATATACGAATTATCAGCGGCCGTTGTTTTCAGGCTATAAAGTACGTCGCTGAAGTAGGGTCGCAGATCTTCCTCAACAAAGTTTCCAGACTCCAGTTTCAGCGTGCTGAAATCACAGATAGCTTGCAACTCTGCTGGCAGATGCAGTTGCATAAAATCCCGGGCAGTATCGGGGTGGGTTAAAAACTGTTTAAAAACCAGATCATGCGGAGTTGGAGTACTTTTTGCGCTTCCTTTTGCTTTCTTATCAGACATACCTTTTCCGTGGCACCTACGGTCTTCCCTGAGTATTACCGTATTAAATTGAACTGTATTTATGGTTTCTGATTGCTTGAACGACAGCGGATAAATTGTTTACCACCTGAATAGCGAAATATATCAAAAAAACTGTTTTTGTCTGCCAGATACGATGCGGAGTGTCAGTACTCTGATTCGCATGGATATTCGTTTTCGGAAACGATTTTTACATTCTATGACGCACTTTTCTCTCCCTGTTGTTTGACTATCTCCATGAAGATATTTTGTGATTTTGATCTGGTTTAGGATGCTGTTTATGAACTTTACTTCTGAAAATGCAATCATATTGGTGATTAATCTTGTTTTGATTAAAAAAGGACTAATGAAATGAACAGGGAAAAAAGTTTTATAGCAATTATTTTGCTTTCCTCAATTTTTACAGTGTCGACTTCTTATGCACAAAAAACACCTGTTCCATCACATCAAACCAATGGGTCTAACGGAGCTAATGGAGCTGACGGTGCTAATGGTTGGTTAGGAGGAAAGGGTGGCAAAGGAAGCAAAGGTGGTGAAGGAGGCAAAGGGGGTGATGGAGGTAAAGGCGGTGATGGTGGCAACGCTGGCTAAGAATCTCAATACTCCTGAGGTTCTTAACCAGTCCTCCGGATTATTGCCCGTAGTAGGCTTTTGCGCCGTGTTTGCGCAAGTAATGTTTATCCAGCAATGTCTGCTGCATAGCAGGTAGCTCAGGGTTTAGCTGGCGGCAGAAAATCCCCATATAAGCCACTTCTTCCATGACGATGGCATTGTGTACCGCATCTTCAGCATTGCTCCCCCAGGCAAAAGGCCCGTGAGAATGAACCAGTACGCCGGGTATCTGCATCGGGTCGATTCCGCGCTCATCAAACATACTGGCGATCAGCTCGCCTGTCTGCCACTCATACTCACCGTTAATTTCGTCATCGGTCATTTTGCGGGTACAGGGAATTGCACCGTAGAAATAATCAGCTTGTGTTGTTCCGGTTGCCGGAATCGCTTGCCCGGCCTGCGCCCATATAGTGGCATGACGCGAGTGGGTATGAACGATACCGCCAATATTCGGAAAACGCAGATAAAGCAGGCGATGAGTCGGAGTATCTGACGACGGTTTTTTGGACCCTTCGACCACTTTGCCTGTTTCCAGACTGACAACCACCATATCCTCGGCTTTCATGGCGCGATAGTCGACGCCTGAAGGTTTGATAACCAGCACTCCCTGCTCGCGATCGACGGCACTGACGTTACCCCAGGTGAGCGTCACCAGATTATGTTCTGGCAGGGCCAGATTAGCTTTGAGAACCTGGCGTTTAAGTTGTTCAAACATGATGTTCTCCTTAAAAGAAGAAGCCCCTCAGAGAGGGGCTGCCTGAGTTAACGTTTAAAGTGGTAATACACTTCGTTCCAGCGCAGGGCGTCTTTAAACGCAGGGAGCTGTGTATCATTGTCGATAACCGCAATTTCAATATCATGCAGCTCGGCAAAAAGACGCATATCATCAAGATCGAGCGCGTGGCTGAATACCGTATGGTGTGCGCCTCCGGCGAGGATCCAAGCTTCAGAAGCTGTTGGCAGGTCTGGCTGCGCTTTCCATAACGCATTGGCGACCGGCAGTTTTGGTAAGGCATGAGGCATCTCTACCGAATCGACGCAGTTCACCAGCAGGCGGAAACGGTCACCGAGATCAATCAGGCTGGCATTCACGGCCGGGCCCGTTTTGGAGGCGAAAATAAGACGAGCAGGATCTTCTTTACCGCCAATGCCGAGGAACTGCACATCGAGAATCGGTTTTTCATCCGTGGCAATAGTCGGGCACACTTCCAGCATATGAGAACCAAGGACGATATCGTTGCCGTTCTCAAAGTTATAGGTGTAGTCCTCCATAAACGAAGTCCCGCCCGGCAGGCCTGTCGCCATGACCTTCATAATGCGTAGCAGCGCAGCGGTCTTCCAGTCACCTTCGCCGGCAAACCCGTACCCCTTCTGCATCAGGCGCTGTACGGCGAGGCCCGGAAGTTGCTTTAAGCCATGAAGATCTTCAAATGTGGTGGTAAAAGCATGGAATCCTCCCTCTTTCAGGAAGCGTTCCATTCCCAGCTCTATGCGTGCCGCATCGATGACATTCTGGCGTTTATCACCGTGAATTTGTGCCGCCGGTGTCAGGCGATAGCTTTGTTCATATTCATCGACCAGGGCACTGATATCTCCGTCGCTGACGGCATTTACCACCGCAACCAGGTCGCCCACGGCCCAGGTATTCACTGAGAAGCCAAACTTAATTTGGGCGGCAACTTTATCGCCATCGGTCACAGCAACTTCGCGCATATTGTCGCCAAATCGGGCTACTTTAAGTAAGCGGGTATCCTGTCTGGAAACGGCCTGCCGCATCCATGAACCAATACGCTGATGAGCCTGCGGATCCTGCCAGTGACCGGTCACTACGCTATGCTGCTGACGCATGCGGGCACCAATAAAGCCAAATTCACGGCCGCCATGGGCGGTCTGGTTCAGGTTCATAAAGTCCATATCAATGCTGCCCCACGGAATTTGCGCATTGAACTGGGTATGGAACTGTAATAACGGTTTATTCAGGATAGTGAGGCCGTTAATCCACATTTTTGCCGGCGAGAATGTATGCAGCCAGACGATCATCCCGGCACATCTCTCATCATGGCTGGCATCACGACAGATGCCGGTGATGTCATCCGGACGGATACCGAGCGGCTTGAGTACCAGCTTGCAGGGTAACTTTGCGTCGGTGTTCAGGGACTTCACTACCTGTTCAGCATGCTGAGTGACCTGACGCAGCGTTTCCGGGCCATATAAATGCTGACTGCCAATCACGAACCACACTTCATAATTATTAAAAATAGTCATCGTTTTATCCTTAAAGGGCGGCCACAGCCGGTTAGTCTGCGCGAGCAGAAAGGGCAGGGACTGGGGGAAGATAATGTTGCTCTGCACTGTTGGCCCATTGCTGGTAACGGCGATAGAGCTGTTCAAATTGTTCAGCGCGTTGAGGGACAGGTTGCAATGTCCGTTCGATTTGACAGGCCATCGCTTTCTGGGCACTGGAGATATCGGGGTGGTAGCCCGCGGCGACTGCAGCGAAGATAGCGGCGCCCAGAGCACAACACTGATCGGATGCGGCAATCTGTACCGGGCGGTTCAGCACATCGCAGCAGACCTGCATAATCACCGGTGATTTACGTGCGATACCGCCCAGCGTGATGACGTTTGTCACCGGAATATTCTGTTCGGTGAAACACTCCATAATGGCGCGTGCTCCGAATGCTGTTGCGGCGATAAGTCCACCGAAGAGAGCGGGCGCATCGGTCGCAAGATTTAAATCGGTGATAACACCTTTCAGACGCTGGTTGGCATCGGGTGTGCGGCGGCCATTAAACCAGTCGAGGATCACCGGCAGATGCTCCAGTGAAGGCTGCTTTGCCCAGTCTTCGGTCAGCGCCGGGAGCAAAGCTTTTTTGCTGGCATTAATTTGTTCACTAAGTTCAGGATGTTCTTGCGCCAGTCTGTCCAGCGGCCAGCAGAGAACGCGGCTAAACCAGGCATAGATATCACCGAAGGCGGACTGTCCGGCCTCCAGGCCAACAAAATCAGGGATAACGCTACCGTCGACCTGACCACAGATCCCCTTGATTGCCCGCTCGCCTACGGTCGTATAATCAGCAATCAGAATATCGCAGGTGGATGTCCCGATAACTTTCACCAGCGTGTTAGGCTGGGCTCCGGCACCCACTGCACCCATATGGCAGTCGAATGCTCCGCCAGAAATCACGACATTTTCAGATAACCCAAGGCGTGCAGCCCACTCAGGGCTCAGGTGGCCGACAGGGATATCAGCAGTCCAGGTTTCAGTGAACAGCGGCTGGCTAAGATGCTGATTAATTATTGGATCCAGTTCATCAAAGAAAGAGGCGGGCGGTAATCCTCCCCAGCTTTCATGCCATAAACTTTTATGCCCGGCGCTACAGCGTCCGCGGCGAATATCCTGCGGACGTGTGGTACCTGAGAGCAGGGCTGGAACCCAGTCACAGAGTTCAATCCAGGATACGGCAGCCTCAGCAACGGCGGCATCCACCCGGGTGACATGCAAGATTTTTGCCCAGAACCACTCACTGGAGTAGGTACCGCCAATATAGCGCGAGTAATCAACCTTATCGGGCTGGTGGCATAGACGAGTTATCTCATCGGCCTCTTCAACAGCGGTATGATCTTTCCACAACACAAACATGGCATTAGGGTTATCGGTGAATTCTGGATTCAGCGCCAGTACATTACCGCTGGCATCAATCGGCGCAGGCGTTGAGCCTGTACTATCCACGCCAATACCTGAAATAGCGGCCCGTTGTTCGTGAGAGAGCTCAGCCAGAACCGAAACTAAGGCTCGCTCCATGGATTCGATATAATCCAGAGGATGGTGACGGAATTGATTTTTAGCCGCATTACAGTAGCGTCCGTCCTTCCAGCGCGGATACCACTCGACGCTGGTGGCCAGTTCAGTCCCGTTTTGACAATCAACGGCTAATGCCCTTACAGAATCACTGCCAAAATCCAGACCCAATGCAATTGACATTTTTTACTCCAGCACAGTAAACAGACATGCATGAACAGTAAATTTTGTAGCTAAAAAGAGTCAGGCTGTATCCGCTGAACTTATGGACTAAATTGCTGTTAAGGGAGAAACTGTGATGCTGTGCAAATATTCGATATGGATTTATTTGGCAAAAATATAGTAAAACTAATTATGCTTTAAAGGTGCTGTTCTGCGGCCGGACATTGCGTAGCCACAGATGAAACACGACGTTATCGAGAAATACAGGCTTTTCTGACTTCCCATTGTGTCCCGCATGAGCGCGAAAAATGGATATGGACAAATGGTTTCTGTTTTTCTTACTGGAGCGAATATCACGATGGCTGAAATACAAAATGATCCCCTGTTACCGGGCTACTCCTTTAACGCTCATCTTGTCGCCGGACTAACGCCCATAGAGGCCGACGGCCCCCTTGATTTTTTCATCGACAGGCCGCTGGGAATGAAGGGTTATATTCTCAATTTAACCATTCGTGGTGAGGGGATTATTAACAACCAGGGGCAGAGCTTTATCTGTAAACCGGGTGACATGTTACTGTTCCCTCCAGGTGAAATTCATCACTACGGACGAGTTCCACAGAGTAAAGAGTGGTATCACCAGTGGGTCTATTTTCGTCCTCGGGCTTACTGGCAGGAGTGGCTAAACTGGGAGCCTATTTTTGCACAAACGGGTTTTTATCGTCCCGATGAACAGCGAATTGCTGATTTTTCTGACCTCTTTCAGCAGATTATCGATGCCGGACAGACTGAAGGGCGCTATGCAGAATTACTGGCGATTAATCTGCTGGAACAGTTGCTGCTGCGACGTATGGAGATGTTAAATGCCACGCTACACCCGCCACTGGATAACCGGGTGCGGGATGCCTGCCATTATATCAGTGAGCATCTGGCAGACAGTGATTTTGATATTGCAAGCGTTGCTCAGCATGTCTGTCTTTCCGCTTCGCGTCTTTCACATCTTTTTCGCCATCAGCTGGGAGTGAGCATTCTGAGCTGGCGTGAAGATCAGCGTATCAGTCAGGCGAAACTACTGCTCAGTACCACCCGAATGCCGATTGCCAGTGTCGGGCGAAATATCGGTTTTGAAGATCAGCTCTATTTTTCGCGCGTTTTTAAAAAGTCAACGGGCGCAAGCCCGAGTGAATTCCGTGCCGGATATGAATCATCCTGACTATTTCTTACTTAGAGCCTATCCCATTAGGCTATTTTATTTGTCATTTTGGCCCTGGGCAGTGCTCAAAATCCTCACGTACTTCGTGTACGCTCCGGTTTTTCCGCGCTGTCCGTGTCCAAACTGACTGCAACAATATACGCCTAATGGGATAGGCTCTTATTCCTGTGGGATACAGGAATAAGTAAGTTGAATTAAAGCGACTTGAAGAGTCATCTGCCAGTAGGGTTTATTATTTTTAAAATATTACTGAAGATTATTAACGTTATTTAATTTCTTACCTGTAACTCGAATTATTACAGCGAGAGAAATTGCTGATCATATGGATAATTCAACCATTACCTGATTAGTTCATTAACAATTCCGGTTTTTTTTATGGTAATAATCGCTGAATTCATGCACTGAATTACTGTATTTCTGCCATGTGACTCCGCTCAAATATGGACGATTAATTTTCCGTTAAAACTATTACCAGCATCTGAGAATTCTCTCATAAGTGCTAATGCATTGTTTTAAATCGAACTTACTTGAAAAACCCTACAAGCAAGCTGGAGCATGCCATGCACAAATTTACTAAAGCGCTGGCGATTATTGGCCTGACCGCTGTTATGTCACAATCCGCTATCGCAGAAACAATGAAGCTCGGTTTTTTGGTGAAACAACCTGAGGAACCCTGGTTCCAGACGGAATGGAAATTCGCCGATAAAGCAGGAAAAGATCTTGGGTTTGAAGTCATTAAAATCGCGGTTCCTGATGGGGAAAAAACGCTGAATGCCATCGATAGTCTGGCAGCCAGTGGCGCGAAAGGTTTTGTAATTTGTACGCCTGATCCAAAACTGGGTTCCGCTATCGTAGCGAAAGCGAATAGCTACGGCATGAAGGTTATTGCCGTTGATGACCAGTTTGTTACCGCCAAAGGAAAACCGATGGATACGGTGCCATTGGTGATGATGGCTGCCACTAAAATTGGCGAGCGTCAGGGACTCGAGTTATATCAGGAGATGCAAAAACGTGGCTGGGACGTGAACAATACGGCAGTAATGGCCATTACTGCGGATGAGCTGGATACCGCGCGTCGTCGTACTTCAGGCTCGATGGATGCTCTGAAAACAGCAGGCTTCCCGGAAAAACAAATTTATAAAGTTCCGACTAAATCAAACGATATTCCCGGCGCTTTCGATGCCGCTAACTCCATGCTGGTTCAGCATCCTGAAGTGAAACACTGGTTAATTGTCGGTATGAACGATAACACGGTGCTGGGTGGTGTGCGTGCTACCGAAGGACAGGGATTTAAAGCCGCAGATGTTGTCGGTATTGGCATTAATGGCGTTGATGCTATCAGCGAACTCTCGAAAAAACAGGCTACCGGTTTCTACGGCTCTCTGCTGCCAAGCCCCGATGTGCATGGTTATAAGAGTAGCGAAATGCTCTATGAGTGGGTAACTAAAGGTGCTGAACCGCCAAAATTCACCGAAGTAACGGATGTGGTACTGATTACAAGGGACAACTTTAAGGAAGAGCTCGATAAGAAAGGGCTGGGTGGTAAATAGCTTCCAGATAAATGGCCGCTCGGCGGGGAGAGTCTCCCCGCCGATGACGTAAACTTGGAGACAGTATGCAACAGCAAACACCACACACCCCTTATCTTTCATTTCGGGGTATCAGCAAAACCTTTCCGGGTGTAAAGGCATTGCAGGATATCAGTTTTGACTGTTATTCCGGTCAGATACATGCGCTGATGGGAGAGAATGGTGCAGGGAAGTCAACCCTGTTAAAAATCCTCAGTGGTAACTATTCACCTACACAAGGCAGCATCATTTTGCGTGGTGAAGAGGTGACGTTTGCCGATACGCCAGCGGCACTTAATGCCGGGGTCGCAATTATTTATCAAGAGTTACACCTGATCCCTGAAATGACGGTCGCGGAGAATATTTATCTCGGTCAGTTACCTCATAAAAGCGGGATTGTGAATCGATCTTTGCTCAATTACGAAGCCAGATTACAACTGGAACATTTAGGGTTAGATATTGACCCTGATACCCCGCTCAAATATTTATCTATTGGGCAGTGGCAGATGGTAGAAATTGCCAAGGCACTGGCGCGCAATGCCAAGGTTATTGCCTTTGATGAACCCACCAGCTCATTGTCACGCCGCGAAATTGACAATCTGTTCCGCGTTATTCGTGAACTGCGTAAAGAAGGTCGGGTTATTCTTTATGTTTCCCATCGTATGGAAGAGATTTTCGCCCTCAGCGATGCCATCACTGTGTTCAAGGATGGGCGCTATGTGACCACCTTCACCGATATGGAGCAAGTTAATCATGACTCGCTGGTACAGGCGATGGTCGGGCGTGAACTTGGGGATATTTATGGCTGGCAGCCGCGTGAGCAGGGTGCTGTGCGTCTGAAACTCGATAATGTTAAAGCACCCGGAGTACGAACGCCTATCTCGCTTACCGTTCGCCGGGGTGAAATTGTCGGGTTATTTGGCCTGGTGGGTGCCGGGCGAAGTGAATTAATGAAAGGGTTATTTGGTGGTACACGTATTACTGGCGGTAAGGTTTCTATTGATGGGATAGATATCAATATAACCCAGCCCGGTGATGCAATTCAGGCGGGAATGATGCTCTGTCCGGAAGACCGCAAAGCCGACGGAATAATTCCGGTTCATTCAGTACGTGACAATATCAACATCAGCGCCAGACGTAAGTCTGTCGGTGCAGGCTTCTATATCAATAAACAGTGGGAAGCGGACAACGCGGATAAACATATCCGTGCTCTGAATATTAAAACTCCCTCAGCTGAGCAACTGATTATGAATCTCTCGGGAGGGAATCAGCAAAAAGCCATTCTGGGACGCTGGTTATCAGAAGAGATGAAAGTGATTTTGCTGGATGAGCCAACCCGCGGTATTGATGTTGGAGCAAAACATGAAATCTATAACGTTATTTACGCCCTGGCGAAGCAGGGGGTCGCAGTGCTATTTGCCTCGAGCGACTTACCGGAAGTCCTTGGCCTGGCTGACAGAATTATCGTTATGCGTGAAGGCGAGATAGCCGGGGAATTATTACATTCCGAGGGCAGTGAACAGCAGGCACTCAGTCTGGCGATGCCGAAACAGAGTGAGCCCGTATAATTAAGGAGCAAAAAATGTCTACATTATCGACCTCTGCTACCCGCAAATCGGTCTTCAGCCTCGGTCGTATCTGGGATAACTACGGCATGCTGGTGGTCTTTGCCGTGTTGTTTATTGTTTGCGCGATTTTTGTGCCCAACTTCGCCTCCTTCGTCAATATTAAGGGACTTGGGCTGGCCGTTTCTATGTCAGGAATGGTGGCATGTGGCATGCTATTCTGCCTGGCGTCGGGTGATTTTGACCTGTCGGTCGCTTCCGTTATTGCCTGTGCCGGTGTGACCACCGCTGTCGTTATTAATATGACAGAAAGTTTGTGGCTGGGCGTTTCGGCAGGGCTATTACTCGGCATGCTGAGTGGGCTGGTCAACGGGTTTGTTATTGCTCGTCTGAAGATTAATGCCCTGATTACGACGCTTGCCACTATGCAGATCGTCCGTGGACTGGCCTATATTATTTCTGATGGCAAGGCGGTTGGGATTGAAGATGAGCGTTTCTTCGCCTTAGGTTACGAGACGTGGTTTGGACTTCCAGCTCCTATCTGGCTGACGATAGGTTGTCTGATTATCTTTGGTTTTTTACTGAACAAAACGACTTTTGGTCGCAATACCCTGGCGATTGGTGGTAATGAAGAAGCTGCCAGACTTGCTGGTGTGCCGGTGGTACGTACCAAGATTATTATTTTTGTCCTCTCCGGGTTAGTGGCGGCGGCGGCGGGAATTATTCTGGCTTCGCGTATGACCAGCGGGCAGCCGATGACCTCTATCGGCTATGAACTGATTGTTATCTCTGCCTGCGTACTGGGTGGCGTATCGCTTAAAGGGGGTATCGGAAAAATTTCCTATGTCGTGGCTGGGGTACTTATTCTCGGCACTGTTGAGAATGCCATGAACTTACTTAACATTTCACCTTTCTCACAGTATGTGGTTCGCGGTTTGATTCTGCTGGCGGCGGTTATCTTTGACAGATATAAACAGAAAGCAAAACATACCGTTTAAATGACAACTAGGGCCGTAGTCAATCTTGATTATTATTTATCGGCCTAGGTTCACTAATGTGAAATATATTTTTAATATCTGATTAATTCTAAGGCGGTAAATGACGGTATAAAAATCCATATGGCCAGTTGCTTTTTTAATGTCGGAATAAATATTAGTTAATTATATAAATGTTATTAAATTTTTGCGATTTGTGACACATCATAATGAGTTGTTTTGTTTTATTTTATATTTGTAAAACACGTTTAAGCCAATATTAATCATCATTCATGAGGATTCATTATGTGGAAGCGCCTGGTTTTAGTTACTGCAGTATCCGCAGCAATGTCGTCTATGGTTATCGCTGCTCCCTTAACGGTCGGGTTTTCTCAAGTTGGATCTGAGTCCGGATGGCGGGCAGCGGAAACCAGCGTAGCGAAAAGTGAAGCTGAGAAGCGTGGTATTACGTTAAAAATCGCCGATGCTCAGCAAAAACAAGAGAATCAGATCAAAGCCGTTCGTTCATTTATTGCTCAGGGAGTCGATGCTATCTTCATCGCGCCTATTGTTGCAACAGGCTGGGAACCGGTATTAAAAGAAGCAAAAGAATCTGAAATTCCAGTGTTTTTACTGGACAGGTCTATTGACGTAAAAGATAAGTCACTCTATATGACGACCGTCACAGCAGATAACGAACTGGAAGGAAAACTTATCGGTGAATGGTTGATCAAAACCTTGGATGGTAAGCCTTGTAATGTCGTCGAATTACAGGGAACCGTGGGTGCCAGCGTGGCAATCGATCGTAAAAAAGGTTTCGCAGACGCTATCGCCAGCGCACCTAATATTAAAATAATCCGCTCTCAGTCTGGTGACTTCACGCGTAGTAAAGGCAAAGAAGTCATGGAGAGTTTTATTAAAGCAGAAAATAATGGCAAGAATATTTGCATGGTCTATGCCCATAATGACGATATGGTTATAGGGGCTATTCAGGCAATCAAAGAGGCTGGTCTGAAACCAGGAAGTGATATTCTTACCGGTTCAATAGATGGTGTTCCTGATATTTATAAAGCAATGCTTGATAAAGATGCAAACGCCAGTGTTGAGTTGACACCTAATATGGCTGGCCCGGCTTTTGATGCGCTGGAGAAATTTAAAAAAGACGGCGTGACACCTGAAAAAGTTATTATTACAGAATCAATTCTCTATTTGCCTGATACCGCAGCAGCAGAGTTAGAGAAAAAGAAAAATATGGGATATTAAGTATATATCTCCTGAAGAATTCGAGTTGCTTGTAGAAGCTGATTTTATTTAATTGATGATAAAGGATGACTTTACAGGATGTTGAAATCAACGCCCAAGCAACTTGAAGCATGGTTGAAATATCCCCGGGTGGCATGAAGTGTGACGGTACAGCCCTCTTTTATAAGAGGGCTGGCTGTAGCGAGGAGAGTAATATGACTGCGGAGCAGCATGGAGAGATCCTGCGTACCGAAGGACTCAGTAAAATATTTCCCGGCGTCAAAGCGCTGAGCAATGTTAATTTCAGCCTGAGAAAAGGGGAAATTATGGCCTTGCTGGGTGAGAATGGCGCCGGAAAATCAACCCTGATAAAAACATTGACCGGGGTCTATCATGCCAGTCATGGAACTATCTGGCTTGACGGTAACGTCATTTCCCCACGTGATACCGCACATGCTCAGCAGTTAGGTATCGGCACGGTATATCAGGAAGTGAATCTGCTGCCTAATATGTCGATTGCAGATAATCTTTTTATTGGGCGCGAGCCACGGCGCTTTGGCTTTATTTGCCGAAAAAAAATGGAGGCCCAGGCAACTCAGCTGATGGCCGATTATGGCTTTTCGCTGGATGTTCGCGAGCCACTCAACCGCTTTTCGGTGGCAATGCAACAGATTGTTGCTATCTGCCGCGCAATCGATCTTTCTGCCAAAGTCTTAATCCTTGATGAACCGACTGCCAGCCTTGATAGCCAGGAAGTCGAAATGCTATTCACTCTGATGCGCCAGCTGCGTGCTCAGGGGATCAGCCTGATTTTTGTTACCCACTTTTTGGACCAGGTTTATGAGGTTAGCGATCGCATTACGGTGCTACGTAATGGAGAATTTGTTGGCTGCCACGAAACTGAAAAATTACCGCAGATAGAACTGGTCAAAATGATGTTAGGCAAGGAGCTGGATACCAAAGCATTACAGCGGGCCGGACGTACCCTGCTCAGTGATAAACCGATTGCTGAATTCAAAAACTTTGGTAAAAAAGGCACGATTTATCCCTTCGATCTACAAGTCAGGCCGGGCGAAATCGTTGGCCTGGCAGGGTTGTTAGGGTCAGGGCGAACAGAAACAGCTGAAGTTATTTTTGGTATTAAACCTGCCGATAGCGGTAATGCCTGGATAAAAGGTAAGCCTGTCAGTCTCCGATCACCGTCCTCTGCCTCTCGTATGGGTATGGGCTTCTGTCCTGAAGACCGTAAAACGGATGGCATCATTGGGGCGGCATCCGTGAGTGAGAATATTATTTTAGCTCTGCAAGCCCAGCGTGGCTGGCTGAGACCCATTTCACGTAAAGAACAGCAGGCCATCTCCGAGCGGTTTATTCGGCAATTGGGTATCCGGACGCCGAATGCAGATCAGCCAATAGAGCTGCTATCGGGTGGGAACCAGCAAAAAGTATTACTGTCCCGCTGGTTACTGACTAAACCCCAATTCTTGATCCTCGACGAGCCGACCAGGGGAATTGACGTAGGCGCACACGCGGAAATTATTCGCTTGATTGAAACCCTCTGCGCAGACGGACTCGCCTTGCTGGTGATTTCATCAGAGCTTGAAGAGCTGGTGGGTTATGCCGATCGCGTTATTGTCATGCGAGATCTCAAACAGATTGCCGAGATCCCTTTAGCCGAGCTTTCGGTTACGGCCATTATGAATGCCATAGCGGCATAAGGAGAATGACGTGAGATCTCTTTTTCAGTCCGCATCGCTAAAAGGAAGGTTCACCTGGCCCAAAGGAACACCACAGGTCATAGCTCTGCTATTGGTGTTAGTCGCAGATAGCCTGGTTTCAAGCCACTTTTTTAATATTACTTTGCAGGATGGACGGCTTTTTGGTAGCCCGATTGATATTCTTAACCGTGCAGCACCGGTTGCTTTGCTGGCAATTGGTATGACGCTGGTCATTGCTACCGGGGGAATTGACCTTTCAGTTGGCGCTATTATGGCCATCGCAGGAGCAACGGCTGCTTCTATGACAGTGGCAGGACATAGTCTGCCAGTGGTTCTTCTTGCTGCCATCGGCTCGGGCGTTCTGGCGGGATTATGGAACGGTATCCTGGTATCTGTTCTCAAGATCCAGCCATTTGTGGCAACACTTATCCTGATGGTTGCCGGACGTGGTGTTGCACAGCTGATAACCTCAGGACAAATCGTCACCTTCACTTCTCCGTCTCTGGCTTGGTTGGGAAGCGGTAGCTTCTTGTTATTTCCCACCCCGGTCATCATCGCGTTAGTCACTTTGATTGTGTTCTGGCTGTTTATTCGTAAAACCGCTCTGGGTATGTTTATCGAAGCAACCGGTATTAATATTCGGGCCGCGAAAAATGCCGGTGTCCGTACGCAAACGGTGGTGTGTTTAACCTATGTGCTGAGCGGGGTCTGTGCGGCGATTGCCGGTATTATCGTGATGGCCGATATTCGCGGTGCAGATGCCAATAATGCGGGATTATGGTTAGAACTGGATGCCATCTTAGCGGTTGTTATCGGCGGTGGGGCATTAATGGGAGGGCGGTTTAATATGTTTCTCTCCGTTATTGGTGCTCTTATTATCCAGGGGATGAATACCGGGATCCTGCTCTCAGGATTTCAGCCGGAGTTGAATCAGGTCGTGAAGGCTGTTGTTGTTCTGTGTGTGCTTATTGCCCAGTCGCCACGCTTTATCTCCCTCATCAAGAGAATGTACAATCATGATAAAACGTAATTTACCGCTGATTATCACAATAGGTGTATTTATTCTCGGCTATATCTATTGTCTGACACAGTTCCCTGCTTTTGCGTCGACCCGTGTCATTTGTAATATTCTTACGGATAATGCGTTTCTGGGGATTATTGCGGTTGGCATGACCTTTGTGATTATCTCAGGCGGCATTGATCTTTCTGTCGGGTCAGTTATTGCTTTTACCGGCGTTTTTTTAGCCAAAGCTATCACGTTATGGGGTATTTCTCCGTTCATTGCTTTTCCGCTGATACTGGTGATGGGCTGTATGTTCGGCGCGTTTATGGGGCTATTGATTGACGCCCTTAAAATTCCGGCATTCATTATTACTCTGGCAGGGATGTTTTTCCTGCGGGGTTTAAGTTATTTAATGTCAGAAGAATCAATCCCGATTGATAGCCCGGTCTATGACACTCTCTCAACGCTTGCGTGGAAAATTCCTGGTGGCGGACGCTTAAGTATTCTCGCTTTAATTATGCTGGCTGTGGTGGTCATCGGTATTTTTCTTGCTCATCGTACTCGGTTTGGTAATCAGGTTTATGCCCTTGGGGGCAGTGCGACGTCTGCCAGCCTGATGGGAATATCAACCCGCAGTGTCACTATCCGAATTTATATGCTGTCCAGCGGGCTGGCGACGCTTGCCGGAATTGTCTTTTCTATTTATACCCAGGCAGGTTACGCTTTATCAGGTATCGGTGTTGAACTGGATGCGATTGCGTCAGTGGTGATCGGCGGTACGTTATTAAGTGGTGGTGTGGGTACCGTTCTGGGGACACTATTTGGGGTGGCTATACAAGGTTTGATTCAGACCTATATTAACTTCGATGGCACGCTAAGCTCATGGTGGACTAAAATAGCCATTGGGATCTTATTATTTATTTTCATTGCCTTACAACGAGCGCTTACGGTTCTCTGGGAGAATCGACAGAATGCTTCGGTCACCCGTGTGACGCCGATGTCGAGCTTGTCAGGTAAAAGCCATGAATAAATGACAGGTGAGGGAGTAGTATAGCTTCCAGTTAATGATTCAGGGGCAGATATTCTGCCCCTGAGCCGTTAAAAAGAATGCCGCAATATTATCTATTGCGGCATTCTTAGAAGCTTAACTGACAGACAATCCGAACTTTATAATAACAATATTTGAGTCCGGTTAAGTTAAGCGACGGGAAATGCGATCAACGGCTACGGAAGACAATGCGGCCTTTGCTCAAATCGTAGGGGGTCAGCTCAACGGTGACTTTGTCGCCTGTCAGAATACGAATGTAGTTTTTACGCATTTTGCCGGAGATGTGAGCGGTGACCACGTGCCCGTTTTCCAGCTCTACGCGGAACATGGTGTTAGGTAACGTATCAAGAACGGTACCCTGCATTTCAATATTGTCTTCTTTGGCCATCTAATCCTCTGAGGTATCGCTACCATAGTTTGAACCGGCAAGATAATGCCGAAGTTCTCTTATCATGTAAAGTCTTGTTGGTGAATTCACCAGCAAAGTCATTTTGCCTGCCACCCGCAAACCGTTAAATACCACATCATATGGGGTACTGAATTTTTGAGGTGATAAATATCGAGGGTATTCCCTTTAATTACTCATCCTAAAAGGCAGCGGGGACACCAGGCAAAATTCACTTGGCGGCGCTGATTATAACACCCTCAAATAAATTGTGCCGAAACATATTACGCTAGATTTTGTTTATGCCAGCAACCGGAATCAATTGGCACTGAACGGAGTGAATCCAGCAGGTCAAGATAATTGCGGCGTGAAATTTCTCTGACACCCAGCGACGCGGTATGTTCGTTCAGTACCTGGCAGTCAATTAATTTGCCGCCATAATGAATAAAGTGCTGGCAGAAAACAAGTAAAGCCGTTTTGGAAGCGTTAATACGGCGACTAAACATTGATTCAGCACAAAACAATGCCCCCTGAGCAACGCCATACATCCCCCCCACCAGTTCATCGTCCTGCCAGACTTCGATAGAATGCGCGTGGCCCAGCTGATGCAAACGCCCGTATGCAGCGATAATATCCGGTGTTATCCAGGTGCCATCCGTTCGGTCGTCGGTGCAACCCGCAATAACCTGATTAAACGCCGTATTCATCGTTACCTGATAGGGGGAATGGCGATGAAAGCGTTTCATACTGCGGCTTAGATGAAACTGTTCCGGAGGAAGTACCGCTCGTGGATCAGGAGACCACCATAAAATAGGGTCACCCGGTGAATACCACGGGAAAATACCGCGCTGATACGCTGCCAGTAAACGTGCCGGATGCAGATCTCCCCCCAAGGCTAATAAGCCATTTGGCTCACGCAAGGCTTTCTCTGGAGCAGGAAACGCCGTTGAGTCTGGAGAGAGTTGCAGTAGCTGCATAACCTGATAGCTCCGTATACCGCAGTAAGTATTGCTGGCCAGCTAGCAGACAGCGTCAGACACGTTGATGAAACTGATAATAACGCCCGCCAGAAGCCATCAGTTCATCATGATGTCCCTGTTCAACAATACGGCCATTATCCATCACAACGATGCTATCAAAACGGTTCAGCCCACGTAAACGGTGCGTCACCATCAGAACCGTTTTGTCTGCGGTAACGTCTTCAAGCAACGTGAGCATCTGGTGCTCTGTTTCGGCATCCAGACCTTCGGTAGGTTCGTCAAGCAGCATCAACGGACCATTGTGCAGCAATGCGCGGGCAATCGCCAGACGACGTAACTCCCCACCGGATAACTGACGTCCGCCTTCACCCAGCCAGCTGTTTAGTCCATCATCCTGTAACAGTTTTTCCAGACCCACACGTTCAAGAATGGCACTAAGTTGTTCGTCAGTGGCAAGAGGCGCCGCCAGCAGTAAGTTATCACGTAGGGTGGCGCTAAACAGATGGACGCGTTGAGGAACAATGCTGGTAGCCGCACGTAACGTGCTTTCATCAAAAGTATTGAGTGGAATACCGTTCAGGGTAATTTCACCCTGCTGGCTGTCCCAGGCGCGAGTGAGCAGCTGCAACAGTGTGGATTTACCGCATCCGGTGCTACCGAGGATCGCAATATGCTGCCCGTTACCAATGGACAGATTAATGTCCTGCAGCACGGCTTGTGGCTGGCCTGGATAGGTAAAGCTAAGCTTGCAAATTTCAAGCGCAGCCTCTGGCTGTTTTTCTTGTGGCTGGTCAGGGAAAATAACACTGACTTTTTGCTCGGTAATCTGACTGACACGCAAGGCAGAAGCAATCACCTGGCCAAGGTGCTGAAACGCGCCCGTGACCGGAGCCAAGGCTTCAAAGGCAGCCAGAGAACAGAAGACAAATAAGGCAATCAGGGCACCGGGAACATCATGTGAACCTACCCCAGCCGATGCCATCCACAAGATGGTGATCACCGCGATACCACTGATCAACAGCATCAAGGCCTGAGACAAGGCACTCAGCGATGCCTGGTGATACTGTGCTTCCTGCCAGCGTTGTTCTGACGTATCCAACTGAGCCCGCGCTCTGTCAGCGGCTCCAAAAATTGTTAATTCAGCATGACCCTGAAGCCAGGCGGTCAGTTGCTGACGGTACTGTCCGCGCTGTACCGTGACCTTCTCGCCGCTAGGACGTCCTGCGCGATAGAACAACGGAGGAAGCAAAATTAACGTCGCTAATAAAATCCCACCCAAAGTCAAAGCCAGCTCGACATCCAGTATGCTCAGGCCCATCGTTACAACGACGATGACGACAAAAGCCCCTACCAGCGGCGAAATAACACGCAGGTAGAGGTGATCCAGAGTATCGACGTCTGCCACCATACGGTTAAGCAATTCCCCCTGGCGAAAACGCGCAAGCCCGGCAGGTGAGAGAGGAATCAACTTACTGAAGGTGGTAACACGTAAGTGTTCCAGTACCCGAAAAGTGGCGTCATGGCTGACCAGGCGCTCACAATAACGTCCTGCTGTACGAATGATAGCCCCGGCCCGAACGCCCGCAGCCGGTAGCATATAGTTAAAATAAACGCCGGACAGGCCAACTACGGCGGAGGCAGATAAGAACCATCCGGATAATGTGAGCAGGCCAATACTGGCTAACAGAGTCACAATGGCAAGGAGTACACCAATCGACAGTAGCCATTTATGACGGCGATATAAAGCAAGATAAGGCAACAGGGCGCGCATCAAATCTCCTCCAGACGATGAGCCAGCAGAGCCGCAAAGGGGCCATCCTGTGTGGCTAACTGAGCATAACTGCCTTGCTGAATGATTTTCCCGTCACGCATCAGCCAGACTTCGTCCCAGTCGCTGATATAATCTAACTGGTGTGTCACCATCAGGGTAGTTTGTTGGGTTGAAGCATCCCCTAGTGCCGCCATCACGCGTTGTTCACTATGGGCATCAAGACTGGCAGCGGGTTCATCAAGTAACATTAACCGACAAGGATTGATTAATGCCCTTGCCAGTGCAACACGCTGTGCCTGACCTACCGATAAACGCGCGGCATCATCCCCAATAACGGTATCCACTCCGGCAGGGAGTAAGGGTAAAAACTCGGTGACAGAGGCTTTATCCAGGGCGGTTTGCAGTCGGGTATTATCAGCTTCTGGTGCACCCAGTAATACATTTTCACGCAGTGTCGCTGCCGGTAGCTGCGGGTTTTGCCCAACCCAGCTGAGTAATTTACGCCATTCGTCCGGAGCCAGTTGTGACAGCTCAATACCATTGACGGATAAACTTCCGCGATAAGGCAGAAAGCCGGATAATACATGTAGCAGTGAACTTTTTCCGGCACCACTTTGCCCGACCAGCACCACTCGACTGCCTGCGGCAAGCGTAAAGGTCAGTGGACCTGCGAGGAGGTGTCCCTCGGGCGAAAGAATTTCCAGTTCCCGGGCCTCAATACTCAGTGCAACGCCCTGGGGTAATGTTTGCTGACCTTGCTCGGGGTGTTGCAGCGGTGCATCCATAAAGGTCATCAGCGTATCGGCAGCACCCACGGCTTGCGCTTTTGCATGATAAAAAGCGCCCATATCTCGCAGTGGCTGGAAAAATTCAGGCGCAAGGATCAGGGCCAGGAACCCGGCAAAGAGGGTGACGCCTGTACCATAGTGACCAAAGTTGAGTTCGCCGAGATAAGAGAAGCCAAAATAGACGGCGACCAGAGCGATAGACAATGAGGCGAAAAATTCCAGCACGCCGGAAGAAAGAAACGCCATGCGCAGCACTTCCATCGTGCGTTCACGAAAATCACGACTGGCAACACGAATATTTTCTGTTTCCGCCGCTCCGCGATCAAAAACGCGCAATGTCTCCATTCCCCGTAATCTGTCGAGGAAATGCCCGCTCAGACGGGCTAATGCCTGGAAGTTACGACGGTTAGCATCAGCGGCACCCATTCCCACCATCGCCATAAACAAGGGAATCAATGGCGCAGTACACAGCAGAATTAAGGCCGCAACCCAGTTGATTGGGAAGATAGTAATCACCACCAGCAATGGGACGATGGTCGCTAGCGTCATTTGTGGCAAATAGCGCGCATAGTAGTCGTGCATATCTTCTATTTGCTCAAGGATAAGCGTTGCCCAGCTCCCAACCGGTTTACCTTTGATCCACGCGGGACCCGCCTGATGCAGACGATCGAGCACTTTTTTACGAATCACTCTGCGGATATGTAAGCCCGCATAATAACCGACCTTCTCACGCAGCCAGACGACCCAGGCTCGCAAAACAAAGACCCCTGCCAGTTGGACAAAAGGCAGCAATAATGCTTCACGAGGAATGCCCTCGATAATCATATATTGCAGTAAATTGGCCATAATCCAGGCCTGAGCGATAATCAGTAAACCACTCACGAGACCAAGCAGGCGTGACAGGGCGAGCCAGCGGCGGGAAATGATACTTTGTTGTTTTAGCCAGCGGCTAATTTCTTGTTGACGGGTCTTATTCATCGCGTGCCAGATTGCAGTTAAAAGGAGGAATTCCCGGACAATTTCAACGCGTAATCTTACATTGCAGGATGAATAAAGGCGACCCGGAAGGACGCCTTTTATTGTAAATTATTAAATTTATTTACTTTG
The DNA here is from genome assembly GCF_024807845.1 of Klebsiella sp. BIGb0407. GTDB lineage: Bacteria > Pseudomonadota > Gammaproteobacteria > Enterobacterales > Enterobacteriaceae > JGM124. The sequence continues at coordinate 1,413,842 of NZ_JANUEQ010000001.1, read as the reverse complement.
TGTCGCTAACGCGTCGAGATAACGCTCAGCATCTAGCGCTGCCATACAGCCTGTTCCGGCAGAGGTAATGGCCTGACGATAAATATGGTCCATCACATCACCGGCGGCAAAAACACCAGGAATACTGGTTTGGGTGGCATTACCCTGGGTACCGGACTGCACTTTGATATAACCATTTTCCAGCTCAAGCTGACCGTTAAAGATAGCGGTGTTCGGGCTATGACCAATGGCAACAAACAGACCAGCAACTTCCAGCGTTTCTTCAGCACCGTCTTCTTCAACACTGCGAAGACGGAGTGAGTTGACGCCCATCTGATCGCCCAGTACTTCATCGAGTACCTTGTGGGTATGCAGAACGATATTGCCATTTTGCACTTTATCCATCAGACGATTGATAAGGATTTTTTCCGCGCGGAAACTATCACGACGATGAATTAAATGAACTTCAGAAGCAATGTTAGCTAAATAAAGAGCTTCCTCAACTGCGGTATTTCCGCCGCCAATAACCGCGACTTTCTGATTCCGGTAAAAGAAACCATCACAGGTGGCACAAGCGGAGACTCCACGGCCTTTAAAGGCATCTTCAGAAGGAAGACCCAGGTAGCGGGCAGAAGCACCTGTCGCAATAATTAATGCATCACAAGTGTATTCAGCATTATCTCCGGTCAGACGAAATGGACGATTCTGCAAATCAACCGCTGAAATATGGTCAAAAATAATTTCAGTATCAAATTTCTTTGCATGTTCATGCATACGTTCCATCAACAATGGGCCTGTCAGGTCGTTAGGATCGCCTGGCCAGTTTTCGACGTCAGTGGTGGTGGTTAACTGGCCGCCTTTTTCCAGACCGGTAATTAATACCGGATTTAAATTCGCGCGTGCAGCGTACACCGCTGCGGTATAGCCCGCAGGACCGGAGCCAAGAATAAGGAGCTTACTGTGTTTAGCCGTGCCCATGACAACCTCATTGAACGTTTGTCGATATTTAGTTTCGATTGTAGGGAATTCGTGACGGTAAAAAAAGTGCTGAACCCAGTTGTCCGCAATTTATGTCATTGTGGAAGGCTATTAGATTTATGAATGTGGCGATATTATTGCATAAACAATCATTGTAATTGGTACAGAATTACGGCGGTAAAAACACAAATAATCATTAGCAGAATAGATAACTTGGTACGTTTCACTAAAAATAAATGTTTTGCTTTGACAATCCCCTAAGCATTTGCGAAAACATTCTAAGAAGAAAATACATAAGGGTGAGAAGGACTATCCGTTTTTCATACCTCCTATGCATATTTATCCGAGTCATTGATATTTACGCATGGCGTGGACAGACGCCATGCGTGATAGCGATACAGCCATAAGGCATCGGTCTTCTTACGTACACCCTGAACAGTAACCTCATCAGGGTTATGTCAGGTGAAGGAAGGAATTAGAGAGAGACAATAATAATGGTAGACAGTAAAAAGCGCCCTGGCAAAGATCTCGATCGTATCGATCGCAATATTTTAAATGAATTACAAAAAGACGGACGCATTTCAAACGTTGAACTTTCAAAACGTGTGGGTCTTTCACCAACGCCGTGTCTTGAACGTGTGCGTCGTCTGGAACGACAGGGTTTCATTCAGGGCTATACAGCGCTGCTGAATCCTCACTATCTGGATGCATCACTTCTGGTGTTCGTTGAAATCACACTGAATCGCGGCGCCCCTGATGTGTTTGAACAATTTAACTCAGCGGTACAGAAGCTTGAAGAAATTCAAGAGTGCCATCTGGTATCGGGTGATTTTGACTATCTTCTCAAAACACGTGTGCCTGATATGTCTGCGTATCGTAAATTGCTGGGTGAAACCCTGCTACGTTTGCCGGGCGTAAATGACACCCGTACTTACGTCGTAATGGAAGAAGTGAAACAGAGTAATCGTCTGGTTATTAAAACCCGGTAACACTGGCCAGGTGCAAAGTTAGCGTATTTTGGTTACACTCCTGGGAATACGTACAGCAACAGTCCCGGTATGGCCCGGTTCTGTTGTTCCCATTGAGTTTGATAACCTGGAGAGCCTTTCTTGAGCCAGGAATATACTGAAGATAAAGACGTAACATTAACAAAACTGAGCAGTGGACGCCGATTACTTGAAGCGTTGCTGGTGCTTGTCGCTTTGTTTGCTATCTATCTGATGGCTTCACTACTCAGCTTTAATCCTTCTGATCCCAGCTGGTCACAAACGGCATGGCATGAACCTATCCATAATCTGGGGGGAATACCCGGTGCATGGCTGGCGGATACGCTGTTCTTCATCTTTGGTGTTATCGCCTATACTATTCCGGTAATTATCATCGGCGCTTGCTGGTTTACCTGGAAACAGCGGAATGCCGAATATCTCGTTGATTACTTTGCGGTTTCACTCCGTCTGATTGGCGTACTTGCCATGGTTCTGACTTCCTGTGGACTGGCGGCTATTAACGCGGATGATATCTGGTATTTTGCCTCTGGTGGCGTGATCGGAAGTTTGCTGAGCACGGCTCTGCAACCCCTACTGAATAGCAGCGGTGGAACTATCGTTCTGTTATGCATCTGGGCTGCGGGTCTGACATTGTTTACCGGTTGGTCGTGGGTCAGTATTGCGGAAAAAATAGGCAGCTTTACTCTTAAAATTTTAACCTTTGCCAGCCACCATACCCGTCGGGACAATACCTGGCAGGATGATGACGAGTATGAGGAGCCAGAGCCGGAAAAACAGCCCTCCCGTAAAACACGTCTGTTACGAGGCGCGATATCGCGTAAGCAGAAACTCTCGCAAAAATTTACGCCACGCCATGGGACTAATGTTGATGAGGCGTTGTTTTCAGGCAAGCGTATGGATGATGAAGAGGGCGAAGTCGCTGCAGCCCCTGCCGTCCGTGCGGATACAGACGATGTACTATTTTCTGGCAATTCAGCCACTGATTCATCGCCACAAGACGATCCGTTATTTAGCGGTCGCTCGGTAGACGATGATCCCCTGTTTAGTGGACAGTCCGCTCTTGAGCCCGCCAGAACATTTCCTGATGCAGAGCCTCAGCCTGCAGAGAGCGCACTTTTTGCGCCTGCAGCGATGATGGATACGGTTATTGCGGCACCTGAGCCTGAAATCCGCTCTTATGCACCAGAGCCAGCACCGATACCAGAACCTCAGTGGTCAGCTCCTGAACCTGAATTTGCCCCTGCTGTGTCGCCGCCTGAGCAGGCAGTACCCCCTGTTTATGAGCAGCCAGTGCATGATTATCGTGTTCCGGATGTGGTGGCCGAGCCTGAAATCAGCCCGCCTGAGCCTCCAGCAGAAGCTAAATATGTGCGTCCACCGCTCTATCATTTTGAAGAGGTAGAACAACAGCGTGCGCGTGAACGCGAACAGCTGGCTGCCTGGTATCAACCGATACCTGAGCCTGAACCGTATCGTTATTCAGCACCTAAGCCGCAACAGTCCATGACGACGCCTGAGCCATCACCGGTGGCGGTATCCGTTGCTACCGCGAGTTCGGTTCCTGCGAGCACAGTCGCTGAAACGGTGAAAACAGCAGCGGCGGCGAGTAGCTTTGCTCCGGTATTCAGCATTGCCAGCGACGCGCCACGTCCTCAGGTCAAAGAGGGAATTGGTCCACAGCTTCCACGGCCGAATCGAGTTCGTGTGCCTACCCGTCGTGAACTGGCCTCCTATGGTATTAAACTGCCGTCCCAGCGTATGGCGGAAGAGCAGGCGCGACAAGGGCAGTCTGTGCAAGAAGATGCCCATGTTGATGATGAATTTGAATTACAGCAACGTGAACTGGCTCGTCAGTTTACCTCCCAGCAACAGCAGCGTTATGGCGACTATGCTGATGACGAGGAAATATCAGACGAACAGGCAATTGCAGAAGCTGAGCTTTCACGTCAGTTTGCTGCCCAGCAGCAGCAACGTTATGGCAACAATACAGGAGATGAGGCAGCTGAAGTTGAAGCTGAGTTATCACGCCAGTTTGCTGCCCGGCAACAGCAACAGCAACAGCAACAGCAACAGCAACGCTATAGTCAGCCTGCATCATCGAATGCGACACCGTTCTCACTGGATGACTTTGATTTTCATTCGCCGATGAAAGAGCTGGTCGATGATGGCCCGCTGGAGCCATTATTCACGCCTATTGCTGAGCCTGCTGTTTCACCGCAGACCTCGCACGCAACCCCATACAATGCGCCGAGTCAGGCAGCGCCGCAGAGTCATATTCCTGCAGCGGTACATTCGGCGACTGCTGCACAGCAATATCAGTCAGAACCGGTTGCTCTGGCGAAGCCGGATGCTGAGCAAAGTTTGATTCATCCGTTCCTGATGCGAAATGGTGACAGCCGACCGCTACAAAAGCCAACCACACCGTTACCGTCGCTAAATTTGTTGTCATCACCGCCAACGACCATTGAACCTGTTGATGCGTTTGCCATGGAACAAATGGCGCGTCTGGTTGAGGCCAGACTGGCGGATTACCGCATTAAAGCGGATGTGGTCGACTATTCTCCCGGCCCTGTCATCACACGCTTTGAACTCGACCTGGCACCAGGGGTAAAAGCGGCGCGTATTTCTAACCTTTCACGCGATCTGGCGCGTTCACTTTCGACGGTCGCGGTACGCGTGGTAGAAGTTATTCCCGGTAAGCCATATGTAGGCCTGGAATTACCGAATAAAAAACGTCATACCGTTTATCTGCGTGAAGTCCTGGACTGCCCGGCATTTCGTGATAGCAGTTCACCTTTGACCGTGGTGCTGGGTAAAGATATTGGCGGCGAACCCGTGGTGGCTGATTTAGCAAAAATGCCACATTTACTGGTCGCGGGTACCACTGGTTCTGGTAAGTCGGTCGGGGTTAACGCCATGATCCTCAGTATGCTGTATAAAGCGACGCCTGAAGAAGTGCGCTTTATCATGATCGATCCGAAAATGCTCGAACTGTCAGTGTATGAAGGGATCCCGCATCTGTTGACCGAAGTGGTCACGGACATGAAGGACGCCGCCAACGCGCTGCGCTGGAGTGTCAATGAGATGGAACGTCGTTATAAGTTAATGTCTGCTCTCGGGGTACGTAACCTGGCGGGTTATAACGAGCGTGTACTGGAAGCTGAAAAGATGGGACGGCCAATTCCGGATCCTTTCTGGAAACCGGGTGACAGTATGGAAATTAGCCATCCAATGCTTGAGAAGCTCCCGTATATCGTGGTGCTGGTTGATGAATTTGCCGATCTGATGATGACGGTCGGTAAAAAAGTCGAAGAGCTGATTGCCCGACTGGCGCAGAAAGCCCGTGCCGCAGGTATTCACCTGGTGCTGGCCACCCAGCGTCCTTCAGTAGATGTAATTACCGGTTTGATTAAAGCGAACATTCCAACCCGTATCGCCTTTACTGTTTCCAGTAAAATTGACTCACGCACCATTCTTGATCAAGGAGGGGCGGAGTCTCTGCTGGGAATGGGGGATATGCTTTATTCTGCGCCTAACTCAACCACACCAATCCGTGTCCATGGTGCCTTTGTGCGTGATGAAGAGGTTCATGCTGTGGTTCAGGATTGGAAAGCACGCGGACGTCCACAATATATCACGGGCATTACGGCGACTGAGGGAGCCGAAGGTGGCGGTGGGCTGGAAGGTGATGAAGAGTTAGATCCTTTATTCGATCAGGCTGTTGCTTTTGTGGTCGAAAAACGCAAAGCCTCCATTTCCGGCGTACAGCGTCAGTTCCGTATTGGTTATAACCGTGCGGCACGGATCGTCGAACAGATGGAAGCTCAGGGCATTGTCAGTCCGCAGGGGCATAACGGTAATCGTGAGGTTCTGGCACCTCCACCGTTTGAATAACGCTGCGAATGTGAGGTGACGGTGTGGCTATGCAAAGAAGGGTATAAATAGGTGTATCCTACTGTTGTAGCCACGAAGGATCCTCTACAGTGAGTAACAGAGATACCATCACCGGATGGCAAAAAGGATTCAGAGGGAAGACAATGAAAAAAGTAGTTACTGCCTGTGTACTGTTTAGCGCGATGATCGGCAGTACAGCCTGGGCCGATGCCGCAGGGGACTTGCAGAGTCGTCTTGATAAAGTTAGCACCTTTCATGCCAGCTTTACTCAAAAAGTAACGGACGGCAGTGGGGCTACGGTGCAGGAAGGACAGGGCGATTTATGGGTAAAACGTCCTAACCTGTTTAACTGGCATATGACACAGCCGGATGAAAGCATTCTGGTGTCTGACGGTAAAACATTGTGGTTCTATAACCCGTTCGTTGAACAGGTGAGTGCCAGCTGGCTTAAAGATGTCACCAGTAATACCCCTTTCATGCTGATTGCACGTAATCAGGCTTCTGACTGGAGCCAGTACAACATCAAGCAAAATGGGGATGAATTTGTTCTGACCCCTAAAAATGGTGCGGGCAATCTTAAGCAGTTCACGATTAATGTGGGTCGTAATGGTGCGATTAACAGCTTCAGCGCCATCGAACAGGACGACCAGCGTAGCAGCTACGCATTAAAAGCCCAGCCAACGGCAACGGTTGATGCGAGTAAGTTTACTTTTACCCCCCCAGCAGGCGTAACGATAGACGATCAGCGTAAGTAGAGGTTGCAGTGAGTAATCTGTCGCTCGATTTCTCTGAAAACAGCTTTAAGCCATTGGCCGCACGTATGCGGCCAGAAAATCTTGCACAGTATATTGGCCAGCAGCATCTGCTGGCCGAAGGCAAGCCTTTCCCCCGAGCTATTGAAGCGGGTCATTTGCATTCCATGATCCTCTGGGGACCCCCGGGTACCGGGAAAACAACGCTTGCGGAAGTTATTGCCCACTACGCTGATGCTCAGGTTGAACGTCTCTCGGCTGTGACATCGGGTGTGAAAGAGATCCGCGAGGCGATAGAACGTGCCCGTCAGAATCGTCATGGTGGCCGCCGAACCATTCTGTTTGTAGATGAAGTGCATCGTTTCAATAAAAGCCAGCAGGATGCCTTTCTGCCGCATATTGAAGATGGCACGGTGACGTTTATTGGCGCCACAACAGAAAACCCTTCGTTTGAACTGAACTCCGCATTGCTATCACGCGCGCGCGTCTATTTACTCAAGTCACTCACCGACCAGGAAATAGAGCAGGTGCTTGATCAGGCGATGAATGATAAACAGCGGGGTTATGGTGAGCAGAATCTTGTCTTACCTGATGAGACCCGGCTTGCGATTGCCCAACTGGTTAATGGTGATGCCAGACGCGCCCTGAATACGCTCGAAATGATGGCTGATATGGCCGAAATTGACGCTCAAGGCCAGCGCACTTTGCCCGTCAGTCTGCTGACTGAAGTTGCCGGCGAACGCAGTGCCCGGTTTGATAATAAAGGCGATCGTTTTTACGACCTTATTTCCGCATTACATAAATCAGTTCGTGGTTCAGCGCCGGATGCCGCACTGTACTGGTACGCAAGAATAATCAGTGCCGGTGGCGATCCGCTGTATGTTGCCCGGCGACTACTGGCGATTGCCTCAGAAGATGTAGGAAATGCAGACCCACGCGCCATGCAGATAGCTATTGCTGCCTGGGACTGCTTTACCCGTGTGGGCCCGGCCGAAGGTGAAAGAGCCATTGCCCAGGCGATAGTCTATCTTGCCTGTGCGGCAAAAAGTAATGCCGTCTATACCGCATTTAAAGCCGCCATGGCGGATGCCCGCGAGCAGCCTGATTATGAGGTTCCAGTACATCTGCGCAATGCGCCGACCAAACTGATGAAGGAAATGGGCTACGGACAGAGCTATCGTTATGCCCATGATGAAACTAACGCCTATGCGGCCGGTGAAACGTATTTTCCCGAACAAATGGCACAAACGCGTTATTATTATCCAAGCAACAGAGGCCTTGAAGGTAAGATTGGCGAAAAGCTAGCCTGGTTAACTGAGCTGGATCAGAAAAGCCCCACAAAACGCTATCGCTAAGGCAGTCGTTGCGGTAAGGTTAGTAATATTATCAAGCGGTCGCAGGCTGTGGCCGCATCCCTATAATTCAATTCGATAAGCACAGGATAAGCATGCTCGATCCCAATCTGCTGCGTACAGAGCCAGACGCAGTCGCTGAAAAACTGGCACGCCGAGGCTTTAAGCTGGATGTAGAACTGTTAACTACGCTCGAAGAGCGTCGTAAAGTATTGCAGGTTCAAACAGAAAATTTGCAAGCTGAACGTAACGCACGATCGAAATCCATCGGGCAGGCGAAAGCACGCGGTGAAGACATTGAACCGCTGCGTTTGCAAGTTAACCAGCTGGGCGAAGATTTGGATGCAGCTAAAGCCGAACTCGATACTCTGCTGGTGCAGATCCGTGACATTGCGCTGACTCTGCCGAATATCCCTGATGACTGCGTTCCGCTGGGTAAAGATGACAGCGACAACGTTGAAGTCAGTCGCTGGGGCGAACCACGTAAATTTGATTTCGAGGTTCGCGATCATGTGGCGTTGGGTGAATTAGCGGGAGGTCTGGATTTTGCTGGTGCCGTCAAACTGACAGGTTCACGCTTTGTGGTGATGAAAGGGCAAGTTGCTCGTCTGCATCGTGCACTGGGCCAGTTTATGCTGGACCTGCATACTGAACAGCATGGCTACAGTGAAAACTATGTCCCGTATCTGGTTAACCAGGAAACGTTGTACGGTACCGGGCAATTGCCTAAATTTGGCGGTGACCTGTTCCATACCCGTCCACTGGATGAAGAAGCTGAGACCAGCAACTATGCGCTGATCCCAACTTCCGAAGTGCCTTTAACCAACCTGGTACGTGATGAGATCCTCGATGAAGAATCTCTGCCGCTGAAGATGACGGCTCACACCCCATGTTTCCGCTCTGAAGCGGGTTCATATGGTCGTGATACGCGTGGTCTGATCCGTATGCACCAGTTTGATAAAGTCGAGATGGTACAGATAGTACGTCCGGAAGACTCAATGGATGCGCTGGAAGAAATGACCGGCCATGCAGAGAAAGTATTGCAACTGCTGGGACTGCCTTACCGTAAAGTGTTGCTGTGCAGTGGTGATATCGGCTTTGGGTCACGTAAAACTTACGATCTCGAAGTTTGGTTGCCAGCCCAGGATACTTACCGTGAAATCTCTTCATGCTCCAATATGTGGGATTTCCAGGCGCGCCGCATGCAAGCCCGCTACCGTAGTAAAGCCGACAAGAAAACCCGTCTGGTTCATACCCTGAACGGTTCTGGTCTGGCAGTAGGTCGTACACTGGTGGCGGTGCTGGAAAACTATCAGCAGGCTGACGGTCGTATCGAAATCCCTGAAATACTGCGTCCTTATATGAAAGGACTGGAATACATCGGTTAATCTTTTGTACTGCTGAACACTCACAGTGGTCAGTTATCAAAAGGAGATGATTTCCTGTTAAAAAAAGCGCCTGTAGGCGCTTTTTTTGTATCACTTTCATTGGTTTCACTGATCTTGTGATACCCCCCATCTCAGAGTAAAAAATGCAATAAATGAAAAAATTTCACACAAAGATCCATGAAATTTTTCGTCTCAAAAAAAACCATACTTTTTGTGTTATTTTATTAAAAACATAGGGATAACCTTTCCTGCAGGACTAAGTTTGAGTTGCAGGATGAATTTTTTAAATCGATATACTCAAAAACCTCTTAGCCCCCGCCAGCACTGGATTGACAATCATTTTTCTGGTGGCATGATGCGCACAATTGCTCACTCCTTCACGGTTTTTTTATCCATGCCAACCTATACCCGCCCCATAAAGTTATTACTTTGTGGGCTTATGCTATTGACCCTCGTAATAGCCGTGCTTAACACGCTGGTACCACTCTGGCTGGCGCATGAAAACCTGCCTGTATGGCAAGTGGGTATCGTGAGTTCAGCCTACTTTACGGGTAACCTGGTGGGCGCGATGGTGACCGGGAGCGTCATTAAATATCTTGGTTTTAATCGTAGTTATTATCTGGCTGTATTACTTTTTGCCCTGGCCTGCGCCGGGCTAGGCTTAATCGTGGGTACTTGGAGCTGGATGATATTCCGCTTTATTGCCGGTGTAGGCTGCGCGATGATCTGGGTGATTGTTGAAAGTGCCTTGATGTGCAGTGGTACGACTCAAAATAGAGGACGTTTACTGGCGGCCTACATGATGGTGACTTATATCGGTACGGTGCTGGGACAGTTTGCTGTCAGTCAGTTACCGACGGCGCTGGTCAGCGTACTGCCCTGGGCCACTGCATTGGTGCTGGCAGCTATTCTACCGCTGTTGTTTACCCATATCATCAATAACAGCCAGACACAGCAGGAAAGTACCACAGTGCGCTTAATGCTGCGTTTGCGTAACGCGCGCCTTGGGGTTCATGGCTGTGTTATCTCCGGCGTGATTTTGGGGTCGCTGTACGCCCTGATGCCGCTTTATCTGAATCATCAGGGATTAAGTGATTCCGATATTGGTTTTTGGATGGCGATGATGATCAGTGCCGGGGTAATTGCACAGTGGCCGATTGGTCGTCTGGCTGATAAATATGGACGGCTGCTGATCTTACGTGGGCAAGTGTTCGCGATTGTTGTCGGCAGCGCTGGCATGTTGAGTCACGCAGCTATGGCACCGTCACTGTGTATTCTTGGCGCTGCGGGGTTTACTCTGTATCCGGTAGCCATGGGCTGGGCCTGTGAGAAAGTCACTCATCACCAGTTAGTTGCCATGAATCAGGCACTGTTGTTGAGCTACACCGCGGGGAGTTTGTTAGGTCCTTTACTGACAGCGGCTTTGATGCAGAGCTACTCTGATAGCTTGCTATTTATCGTTATTGCTGGCGTTTCACTGGTGTATCTGATGCTGCTCTTGAGCAAAACAGGCCAGCATTCAACTCCAGTGGCACATGCCTGAAAAGCAACAGGCGCTCTTGTGAGCGCCTGTAAGTAACCTCAAGGGTTAGTACATCACTTTATGCCCGTACTGCTCAAGAATACCTTTGACGCGTTCCATGGTCTCTTTTGTCGGCGGATTAACGCCATCCAGTTTGTACTCTTCGCCCATCGCAACCCATTTATGTTTACCCAGTTCATGGTAGGGGAGCAGTTCGATTTTTTCGACGTTACCCATATCCCGAGTAAATTCACCCAGACGATGGGCGGAGTCGTCATCATCTGACCAGCCTGGAACGACAACATAGCGGATCCAGACATTGATATTCTTTTTCGACAGGTAGCGAGCAAATTCCAGAGTACGCTGGTTAGAAACACCGACCAGGTTCTGGTGAATTTCATCATTGATCTGCTTCAGGTCGAGCATCACCAAGTCTGTGACCTCCAGTAATTCATCAATTACCGGATCGTAACGGCGGACAAAGCCATTGGTATCGAGACAAGTATGAATGCCTTCTTTATGACAGGCACGGAACCAGTCACGTACAAATTCAGCTTGCAGAATGGCTTCACCACCCGATGCCGTGACGCCGCCACCCGAGGCATTCATAAAATGACGGTAGCTGACAACATCAGCCATTAATTCCTCAACAGTGATTTCCTTGCCACCGTGCGTATCCCAGGTATCGCGGTTATGGCAATAGAGGCAGCGCATCAGGCAGCCCTGGAAGAAGGTGATAAAACGGATGCCCGGGCCATCTACGGTGCCACAGGATTCAAAAGAGTGGATTCGTCCAATAACTGACATTGCGGCGTTTCTCCAGCTATGACCCATTGCGAGTCGACAATCGATTTTTTATGTTTAGTCTGTTTTGCCGATAACCTGTCAGACAGATAATCGGCAAAGCAGGCTATTCAGTCTTGCCGTTGGATAACTGACTTATACTAGCACCAGTAATTTAAAAATAATAAATAAATCAATTCGTTAGATTTTAAAAATGCAAAGAGGGAAAAACCACGTTTTTCCCTCTTTGTTATTAAGGACTCTACTGTAGCAAAATCCTTATTCCAGGTCTTTTATTCAGGCAAAGACCTTAGAAGCTCTTAGTAAATGTACGAGTGATTACGTCTTGCTGTTGCTCTTTAGTCAGAGAGTTAAAGCGCACTGCATAACCCGATACACGGATGGTTAGCTGTGGATATTTCTCTGGATGCTCCATCGCATCAAGCAGCATTTCACGGTTCATGACGTTCACGTTCAGGTGCTGACCACCTTCAATGGACGCTTCATGATGGAAGTAACCATCCATCAGACCCGCAAGGTTAGTTTTACGTACATCGTCATCTTTACCCAGTGCGTTTGGTACGATAGAGAAGGTATAAGAGATACCATCTTTCGCGTAAGCAAACGGCAGTTTGGCGACGGAAGTCAGAGAGGCAACAGCACCTTTCTGGTCACGACCGTGCATTGGGTTAGCGCCCGGACCAAACGGAGTACCAGCACGACGACCATCTGGGGTATTACCGGTTTTCTTACCGTAAACCACGTTAGAAGTAATGGTCAGTACTGACTGAGTTGGAACTGAGTTGCGGTAAGTTGTCAGTTTCTGAATTTTTTTCATGAAACGTTCAACCAGGTCAACAGCGATATCATCAACACGTGAGTCGTTGTTACCGAACTGTGGATATTCGCCTTCGATTTCGAAGTCAACCGCCAGGCCATCTTCATCACGAATAGGTTTTACTGTTGCATATTTAATCGCAGACAAGGAGTCAGCTGCAACAGAAAGACCAGCAATACCACATGCCATAGTACGAACAACATCACGGTCATGCAGAGCCATCAGTGATGCTTCATAGCTGTATTTGTCATGCATGTAGTGGATGATATTCAACGCAGTGACATACTGTTTTGCCAGCCAGTCCATAAAGTGGTCCAGACGAGCCAGTACAGTGTCATAGTCCAGAACGCTATCCATGATAGGCAATTCTTTCGGACCAACCTGCATTTTCAGTTTTTCATCAATACCGCCGTTGATAGCATACAGCATGGTTTTCGCGAGGTTAGCACGCGCACCGAAGAACTGCATTTGCTTACCGATAACCATTGGGCTCACGCAACAAGCAATCGCGTAGTCATCGTTATCGAAGTCAGGGCGCATCAAATCATCGTTCTCATATTGCAGAGAAGAGGTATCGATGGAGACTTTTGCCGCGTATTTTTTGAAGTTCAGTGGCAGTTTTTCAGACCACAGAATAGTGATGTTTGGCTCTGGAGACGGTCCCATAGTGTAGAGGGTGTTCAGAACACGGAAGCTACTTTTGGTAACCAGAGTACGGCCATCAACACCCATACCGGCGATGGATTCAGTTGCCCAGATTGGGTCACCAGAGAACAGCTCATCATATTCAGGCGTACGCAGGAAACGTACCATACGCAGTTTCATAACCAAGTGGTCAATCATTTCCTGAGCATCAAGCTCAGTGATTTTGCCTGCTTTCAGGTCACGTTCAATGTACGCATCCAGGAAGGTTGATACGCGTCCGAAGGACATCGCAGCACCGTTCTGAGATTTTACTGCTGCCAGGTAACCAAAATAGGTCCACTGAACCGCTTCCTGAGCATTAGTCGCAGGACCAGAAATGTCGTAGCCATATTTAGCTGCCATTTCTTTAATTTGGCCCAGAGCACGGTGCTGTTCAGAAATTTCCTCACGCAGACGGATGGTTGCTTCCAGGTCTTCGCCGTTTTCCAGTTTGCTCTGTAAAGAAGTGAACTGAGCAAATTTGTCTTTCATCAGGAAGTCGATACCGTACAGTGCAACACGACGGTAGTCACCGATGATACGACCACGGCCGTAAGCATCTGGCAGACCGGTGATAACACCAGATTTACGACAACGAATGATGTCTGGGGTATAAACGTCAAACACGCCCTGGTTATGGGTTTTACGGTATTCGGTGAAGATTTTTTTCAGCATTGGGTCGAGTTCACGACCGTATACTTTACAAGAACCTTCAACCATTTTGATGCCACCAAACGGAATGATCGCACGTTTCAATGGCGCATCAGTTTGCAGACCAACGATAGTTTCGAGGCTTTTATTGATATATCCCGCGTCATGGGCGGTGATAGTTGAAGCAAGGTCGGTATCAAAGTCAACAGGAGCGTGAGTACGGTTTTCCTGTTTAACGCCTTCCATTACGGAATCCCACAGTGTAGTGGTTGCGTCTGTCGCACCTTCCAGGAAAGACTCATCGCCTTCATACGGTGTGTAGTTTTTCTGAATAAAGTCACGTACGTTGACTTCATTCTGCCAGTCGCCTTTCGCAAAGCCTTCCCATGCGGTGGCCAATTTTTCATTGAGATCGGACATGTAGCACCTACCTTCTAAATGTGGAGTTCTTCATCCTGCCTGCGACGCTAAGATTAATGCTTAGCACCCTCACGCAGATATATTACCCAGTACGTCAACCCGACCAGTAAACCACCGCCGATAATGTTGCCGATGGTGACAGGGATCAGATTGTCAGTGATAAAGTTCATAACGCTCAGGTGGGGAAAATTCTCAGGAGAAGACCCCACCGCGGTCCAGAATTCCGGGCTGGCAAAATCGCGTACCGCAATCGCCATTGGAATCAGGAACATATTTGCAATACTGTGTTCAAAGCCGCTAGATACAAACATAGCAACTGGCAGAATCATCGCAAACATCTTATCCATCAAACTGCGACCTGAGTAACTCATCCAGACCGCAAGACAGACTAATAAGTTAGCCAGGATACCCAGGCAGACGGCTTCAATAAAAGTATGGTGCATTTTATGGTCAGCGGTTTGTAAAAGATTTAACCCCCATTGACCTTCTGCCGTCATATACATCCCGGCAAAAAATATCAGTGCCACAAAGACCAGCGCACCGACTAAGTTACCGACATAAACGTTAAGCCAGTTCTTAGCCAGCTGCATCCATGTTATGCGTCCGCTGGCTTTCGCGACCACAATAAGCACGGTAGAGGTGAAGAGGTCAGCCCCACAGACAACGCAGAGAATCAGTCCGAGGGAGAAACACACGCCACCAATCAGCTTTACAACACCAAAAGGCAAAGCGGCTCCGCCGGTTGTTGAGGTGATGTAGAAAACAAAAGCGATTGAAATGAAAACGCCTGCGGTAATCGCCAGGAAAAACGTCGTTAATGGATGTTTTGTGGCTTTATATACTCCCGTATTTTCGGCAACTTTCGCCACCTCGGGAGGAAGTATCAGGTCAAAAGGGTTGTCAGCTTTCACACTAACTCTCTCTTATTTTTATTCGGCGAGGTCATATTAACAAAGCATTATAGTGCAAAGTTTGATATAGATCATATCCAGCCCCGCCAATAAGCCCTTCACCACTGTGGTTATTAAATTTTTATCAAGTAAGTAACTGATAAATAATGTTAAAATATTTTTTAATGTTTGCAATTAAAATTGAAAAGAATAGCGCTTAACGCAAACCTAGAGTGGTAATGCAATATTATTGCAACATCTGTGATGGTGCTTATAAATAAGATTTCACTTTAAATTAACCAAAAATAGACAGAATAAAAGCAATTCTCTACATAATAATACAAAGCAATAAAGAGAGTAGACTATGGGGGGCGAAAGTGCACGATGTTAGTCAGATAAGAATATTACAGTGGACAATATTTTATGGGGAATAACCCGCCCGGTAGTGGGCAGAACAGGGCGGATAATCCCCGATCAGAAAGGATTATCCTGCGCTGAAGTTCTCTATTGAAAACGAGATTATAGCCCGGCGATACGTTTTAAATCGGCCTGCGCGCCGGGAGCTACCGCCAGCACTTGAGCACCTTTAAGCAGGCGCTCACCTTCGGTATTAAACGGGTGATACCAGCCACCGGCTTCTTTTACCAGGCAATAACCCGCCAGGCAATCCCAGGCATGCATATAAGGCTCGTAATATCCCACCACGCGGCCAGCGGCGACCCATGCCAGCATTAAGGCACCTGAACCAATACGAATAAAATTACCGCCCGCCTCAAGTAACGCTGCGAGAATATTCCCGACTTCTGTCGGGCTGACGTGGCTATTGGCACCAAATCCGGTGACATGGTTTTGCAGCGTTCGCGCAGGGTCAACCTGTAAACGGCGGCCATTCAGCGTAGCCCCATGATCCAGTGCCGCGACATAACACTCCTCATAATAAGGCGCATAGATCACACCAATAACGGGTATCCCTTCATGCAATACCGCAACCGACACACACCAGTTGGGCATACCGTTCAGAAACGGGCTGGTACCATCAATCGGATCGACAACCCAGGTATATCCGGAGTTTCCTTCCTGTAAGCCGTATTCTTCGCCAAGAAAGCCATCGTCCGGAAATTGCGCCCGGATTAGCTTGTCTATCATCTGTTCCACTTCTCTGTCGGCGCGTGAAACGACATCCTGTAAATCGTATTTAGTCTCCACCACCAGAGAATCTCGCTGATGAAAGTATTCCAGTGCTTTGGCTCCGCCTGCGCGTGCCACTTCTTCTGCTAAATTCAGGCGTGCTTTTAGCGCATAAAGTTCAGTATCACTCATTGTCTACCCTTACATTAGCGAGTAATCAGAGCCAAGCCCTGAGGTTTAAAATCAACAGAAACACGGGATGTTAAAGGGCGTCGCTGTTCCATTTGCGTATCAATAATAAAGAGCGAACCCAGAGAAGTGACCACTTCATATTCGATATGGCTACCGAGCCAGGTACTGTGCGTCACCTCACCTGGCAATGCGCCAGCATCCCCATCACGTAAAGTAATAAACTGCGGGCGAACCGAAATCTGTGCCGCGCCTGTCTGCAGGCCATTACCGCGTACCCGGTAACGCTGACTGCCGAGTCTGACCAGAGCTTCTGCACCTTCTATTTGTTCCACCTCGCAGGGCAGGATATTGGCTTCGCCCATAAAATCCGCGATAAAGACCGAATTAGGGGAGTGGTAGAGACTTTCTGGCGCCCCCTGCTGTGCAATATTACCGTCTTTCATGACAATAATTTTATCCGATACCGCTAACGCCTCTTCTTGATCGTGTGTGACATAAACGGCAGTGAAGCCAAGTCTTTGTTGCAGATCCCGAATATCTGTACGTACCTGACGGCGTAAGCGTTCATCCAGGTTAGAGAGCGGCTCATCCAGTAGTAGCACTTGCGGTTCCAGTACTAAAGCGCGAGCCACTGCAATACGCTGTTGCTGCCCACCAGACAATTCAGAGGGTAAGCGCTGGCCCTGGTTTTCAAGACCTACCAGTTTCAGGCCTTCCCGGGCTCGATCCTGTACCTCTTGCTTATTGATACCTGAAGCCTGTAAGCCATACATCACGTTGTCGAGCGCATTCATATGCGGGAACAGGGCATAGGACTGAAAAACCATCGCCACATCGCGCTCATTGGCGGGTTGATGCGTCACGTCTTTGCCACCAATCAGGATCTGCCCGGAAGTCGGGTGCTCCAGCCCAGCCAGTAGCCGAAGCGTGGTAGTTTTACCGCAGCCGGATGGGCCTAACAGCGTCACTAATGTTCCCGGCTCTACTTTAAGCGACAGGTCAGGGATAGCATCAAAACCCGCAAAGCGTTTAGAAACCTGGACAAATTCAACGGAACCTGCATGAACGGTTGTCATACGGCATTCTCCTGAGTTAATGAGGTAGAAGCAGGGCGCGTTGTAGCAACGTCTACCGGACGCGTTGCGCGGCGTAAACGACGCTCCCCTACCAGCCAATGGAATACACCAATAATGACCAGCATCACGACAATCAGCACTGTAGAATAGGCAATGGCTACACCGTATTCCCCATTCTCAACCAGCCCGACAATGTAGGAGGTGGCCATGTTGTATTGCGCGCTAACCAGAAAAATAACGGCGCTTATCGAGGTCACCGCCCGGACAAAGGCATACACCAGCGCCGCGCTGATTGCTGGCTTAAGTAACGGAAGGACAACTTTGCGCAGAGTCCGGAAACTGCTGGCACCGAGGGTTAAGGAGGCTTCGTCGAGGCTTTTATCCAGCTGGCTCATGGCAGCGATTCCACCGCGCACGCCAACCGGCATATTACGGAACACAAAACAGGCGATCAGAATCGCCGCAGTGCCCGTTATCTCCAGTGGCGGGAGATTAAATGCCATCACATAACTGACACCAATAACGGTACCAGGAATCGCGAAACTGAGCATTAACATGAACTCAAAGGTCTGACGACCGACAAATTTCTGCCGTACAATCAGCCAGGCGGTCAGCATGCCTACCATTGCTGTCAGCGGTGCGGCAAGGAGCGCTATCTCAAGCGTGGTCCAGAATGAGTTCCAGGCAACACCGCTCCAGATCAGATGGCCTTCGCTGAAACTGATACCGAAGGCACGAATATAATGATCGACGGTGAGTGTGTTGTTCAGTCCCCATGATTGTACAAAGCCGCCAATAATTATCATGCCGTAGATAACCAGCGTAAACAGGCCCCAGGGGATAACCATACCGTAGACACCAAAGCGCAGCGGGCGTGGGAGTTGTCCATGTTTACCGCCATCACCTTTGCCGGTGACGGTGGCGAAATTTTTCCCTCCCAGCCAGAGACGTTGCAGGAGAAAAGCACCTAACGTAAAGCACAGCAGGATCATCGCCAGCACTGCCGCACGGCTAGGATCGTTTTGTGCCCCAACGACCGAGAAGAAGATCTCTGTCGATAACACGCCGTGACTCCCTCCCAGCACCATTGGGTTACCGAAATCAGCCATACTTTCGATAAAGCTAATAAGGAAAGCATTGGCGAGTCCGGGTGCCATTAATGGCAGTGAAACTCGGCGGAAGGTACGCCAGCGGTTGGCTCGCAGGGTTTGTGAGGCTTCTTCCAGTGAAGGACTGACACCTTCTACTACGCCAATCAGCACCATAAAGGCGATTGGGGTGAATGAAAGTACCTGGGCGAGCCAGATACCGGTTAAACCATACAACCAGCGGCTGGGCTCGATACCAAACAGCGTCGCCATAGACTCGGTGATAACGCCGGAACGACCAAACAATAAAATAAGCGCAAGGCCGATAACAAAAGGAGGGGTAATAATCGGCAGAATAGTGAGCATGCGCAGGGCTTTTTTAAAGGGCAACGGAGTGCGTGTAGCCGCTAACGCAAATACCAGCCCGAGCAAGGTGGAGGCACTCGCGGTCATTAATGCCAGCCACAATGTACGCCATGCTGTACCGCAAGTCCCTCCGGCAAGGCAGGACAGACTCCAGATAGAGGGATCCTGCATATTGCTGATTAAACCATCCGGCATAAAGCGACCGTCCACATCCTGGACTGACATCACAAACATACTCAGAACCGGGTAAAGTACAAATGTGCTGACCAGGGCTGTTAACAATACGAGTGAGGCGACAACAAATGCATCACCTTTGAGAATGCCACGTTCGGCCAGCGCGAAGGAAAAGAACAGCAGAAAAGTTGTCAGCATCAATAGTGCGCCAGCACCCATTGCAGGCTGACCTTGTTCCAGAGGACCAAAGTTATTTTCCAGCCACAGCCAGTTCCAGCCACTGTAGCCAATAGCGTGACCTTCAATAATCAAAAACAGGACACCGAGCGCGCTGAACAAAAGTAATAAACGGCTACGCACTGCCGAAGGTAAAAAGCCACAAAATCCACAAAGCGCGAACAGCACCAGCACAATACCCAGCCACGGATGTTCTTTTAATTGCCAGAGCGCAGGTGCACTGGCACTGTCGCTCCATAAATGGGTAAGCCAGCGGCTATCGAAAAACCCAGCTTCAAGGCTGTACCACGGCAATAACAGGAGCGCTAATACTCCGCAGGCTAATGCCCAGAGCAGGCGACGATTTTTTGCATTCATGAGTTACCTCGAGCTGAAAACCTGTCTGAAGCGGACATCAGGCCGTGGCCACCGCATTTCAGTCCCAAATCGACATGGATTACTGTGCGTTTGCGCCTATTTCTTTGTCCCAGCGTCCCAGCAGGGCTTTACGTTTGGCGGAATCGCCGTAGGTTTTAAAGTCGTAGTCGATAAGTTTTATGTTTTCGAAACGAGGAGCAAATTCGGAAATCGCTGCTTCACGGTTTGAAGGGAGCTGGTAGGATTTTGCATCCTTCATATTTGACTGTGCTTTCGCACTCAGGGCCCAGTCGTACCAGATTTTTGCATTAGCAAGGTTACGTGCCCCTTTAACGATAGACATTGAGCCAATTTCATATCCGGTGCCTTCGCACGGCGCTACTGTCTTAATCGGAAAACCGTCCACTTCCATAGCCACTGCATCATGCATAAATACGATGCCAACAGCGGTTTCTCCCCGGGCAGCTGATTTCACCGGCGCTGAACCGGATTTAGTGTATTGAGAAATATTGGCATTGAGTTTCTTGAGGTACTCGAAAGCCTCATCTTCGCCCATGATCTGTGCCAGTGTGGCTAGCGTGTTGTAGGCAGTACCTGAGGAGTTCGGGTTGGCTATCTGAATTTCACCTTTAAAGCCCGGGTCGAGTAGATCGGCCCAGCACAGAGGTTCTTTCATTTTTTTATCGGCCACCAGTTTGGTGTTATAGCCCCAGCCCAGAGCTCCTGCGTAGATGCCTACAGTGCGGTAGTTTGAGTTTTCTGCTTGTTTCTGCGCCCAGTCATGCTGCTCGGCTAACAGGG
Source organism: Klebsiella sp. BIGb0407 (assembly GCF_024807845.1). Classification (GTDB taxonomy): domain Bacteria; phylum Pseudomonadota; class Gammaproteobacteria; order Enterobacterales; family Enterobacteriaceae; genus JGM124. Next base: position 1,393,285 of record NZ_JANUEQ010000001.1, on the reverse strand, counting down.
GGGATTTATACTCCTGCGTTAACCCCTCTTCAGCGGCCTGCATATGTGGATCGCCCGTACCTGCCCACCAGATATCAGTCCGTGGATTACGAGATTCACTGCGCAGACGGGCATAAGCTTCCCCTGCGGACAGACGTACCATGCTGACATTGATATCCGGATTTGTTTCACTGAAAATGCGCGTCATTTGCTCACAGACCACGACATCTGCCGAGCAGACGACATTTAAGTTGCCTGCCGCGCTAACGGCAAAGGGTAATGCGGTGCAACAGAGGGATAACGCGATAGCTATTGATGTAACTCGCATGATGTTCTCCTTGGATTGTAGGGTAGTGTTTCATCGACACCTTTTTGCACGTGTGTGCAAATTAGTAATGAATAATAAATTGACTGTCAAATGCCTTGTTATGCAATTGACAGAGCGTGTCACAAAAATGCAACATTGTAGATGCCGATAAAATTGCACAGCGTTGCAATTTGAGGCAAACTCGTTGTTCGCCATGAAGGCACAGAGGAAAGTGGTATGCAAAATGATAAAACGGTGGTGAGTGCGCAGGACGTGGCTAACCGAGCTGGAGTGTCACGATCGGCGGTGTCCCGTACCTATACGCCGGGTGCCAGCGTATCGGAAGCGACCCGGGCTCGGGTGATGAAAGCTGCTCAGGAACTGGGCTATCATGTAAACCATCTGGCGCGAGGATTGGTACGTAATCGCAGCGGTATTGTCTGCCTGATTGTGTCTGAAATCGCCACACCTTATCGCGCAATGCTGCTGAGCCGATTAACACAGTTTTTGCAGGATGCAGGAAAAGTGGCGATGGTGATTAACACCGATCGCTCCGATAACAGCGTATCTGGTGCCCTGCAACAGGCAATTAACTTTCGTGCTGATGCCTCTATTATTCTTTCCGGAATGCCGGACAGCGCCATTACACAGCAGTGTTATAAACACGGCCAGAGCATTATTTTAATTAATCGCGATGAGACTCTGCCTGGTTCACTTAGCATTAATCTGGATGCCATGCGTGAGGCGGAAACTGCCGTCATGGCGTTTCAGCGTGCCGGTTGTCAGCATTTGGCGTTTGCCAACTCTCTGGCTGGCACACCGAGCCTGATGAAACGTGAATCGGCATTTGTTGCAGCGGCAGAGCGGGCTGGGTTAACCGTTACGGTTGAGCGTATGGGAAACACATCGTATGAAAGTGGACAACTGCTCGCCCAGCGTTTACTTACCCGTCATCAGCGGCCGGATGCGGTATTTTGTGTCACAGACTTAGTGGCTTGCGGTTTTATGGATGAAGCCAGGCTACGTTTTTCGCTGCGGATACCAGAAGATTTATGTGTTATAGGGTATGACAACATTCCGCAGGCGGGATGGGCTTCCTACAACCTGACCACTTTCGCGCAACCGGTGGATATTTTTGCCCGTGACGCGGTGAAATGGCTGACAGAGGTCGGACAGAGTGAAGCAGGCTCAGTACCACAGAGGGAACAAGAACATCACACGCTGCTGTATCAGGCTGATGTCGTATGGCGCGGATCGGTGCGGGGCGGATAAAATCTGTAAGCGGGTAAGAAAAATGCCAGAACGCGGCGCGTTCTGGCATTCATCAAGATTCTCTGGCCAAGTATATATGGGCAGGCTCGCCTGAAAGCGACAGCCTGTTAGTTCTTTTGCCAGTAACGCGCTTTCGCACGCTGTAACTTCTCATAAGCTTTTAACAGCGCCTGATGTGCTGGGAAGGCAAGCAGTTCATCATCAACGGGTTGCAGGCCATAGAAGGGCTCCTCGCCGCTGATAGCTGCACCGGCGGCCTCTACTGCTTCGGGCCCGTACATGCGGGTGAAGGCGTGATGATATTGCAATGGCTCACGTTCTTCTTCCTGAGACAGCAGCAGCAGGGTTTGCAGGCAGCGATAGTAGTTAGCGCGCTCCGGGCTGAAAATAGACGAGTTAAATTCGATAGTCCATTCAGTCCAGATCAGGGCTTGTTCTAAGTCACCACCGGCCAGAGCCAGCATGGCTTTTAGCTCGCCGATACGCAGAGTATACCAGCCATTATCTTTACCGGTTGCCAGACCCAGCAGCTCACGTACTCGGGTAAAGTCATCATGACCTTCTTCATCCAGCAGCGATATCAGATTGAGATACTCTTCAGGTGTGGCTTCGCTGCCTGGCAGAGACAACAGAGTTTCACGCAGATGGCTGCCCATATTGTTATTGGCCAGCAACAGATCTTCAGCAGGGTAAATATCTGACATGCCTGGCACGATAATACGGCAGGCATAGACATCAAGGTGCTGATAATCCGCGATATAGACTTCTTTTCCTTCGGCATTGAAGATGGCCATCAGGGTGGCAAATTCTTGCTCGGTAGTACCAGAGAAGCTCCAGTCTACGAACGGATAATCGGCATCCTGTTTGAACGTATCCCAGGAAATCAAACCGCTTGAGTCAATGAAGTGAGTTTCCAGGTTGGTATGTTCGGCGACTTCTTCATCATCAAAGGTTGGTGGAGTAAACACATCCAAGTCCTTGAGACCACGGCCTTGCAGCAACTCGGTAACGGTACGCTCAAGCGCCACACCAAAATCAGGATGAGCACCAAATGATGCAAAACAGGTTCCGTTTGCCGGGTTAAACAACACGACACAGATAACCGGATATTTTCCGCCCAGAGAAGCATCATAGGAAAGGATCGGGAAACCTTCAGCTTCCAGAGTGTTGATAGCATCCAGCACACCCGGATAGCGTGCCAGCACTTCAGCAGGGATCTCTGGCAGGCTGATACTTTCAGCAATAATACGATTTTTAATATGGCGCTCGAAGACTTCAGATAAGCCCTGAACGCGTGCTTCATTTGCCGTGTTACCCGCGGACATACCGTTAGATACGTACAGGTTACCGACAATATTCATTGGAATATAAACGGTATTTTGATCTGACTGACGGGTGAATGGCAGGGCACAGATACCGCGCTCTTCATTCCCTGACTGTAGGTCAACCAGCATACCGGCGGTTAACTCTTGCTCCGGATCGTAAAATGCCGTCAGGTAGTCATCGAGAATACCTGCAGGCAATTGCTCATCTTCCGGAATGGGGAACCATTTCTCGTTTGGATAATGCACGAAATCACCGTTAGCGATGGCATTACCTAACCAGAAATCAGCGAAGAAATAGTTAGTTGAAAGGCGTTCGAAATACTCACCCAATGCAGAAGCCAGGGCCGCTTTTTTAGTGGCACCTTTACCGTTGGTGAAGCACAAAGGACAATCTTTGTCGCGAATATGTACTGACCAGACATTAGGAACAGGATTCAGCCATGAGGCTTCTTCAATGTTAAAACCAAGGTCAGTCAGTTGTTTCTGGAAACGGGCAATCGAGTCTTCCAGAGCGGCATCTTTGCCAGGAATAAAGGTTTGGGTCATGACTTTCACTATAGGTGGTACGCAAGGAGCACGATAATACGTGTTTTACTGCGACGACGCTATCCTCTTGGACGGTGTTAAGCGCTAACTGAAACGTAAAGAAATGTCGCTTTTTCGTATTACAGGCATTGCGGTTTTATCCCGGGAGGTTATAGGGTTCTCAGGGGGGCAGGTTGCTGTTTTGCCGCCATAAATCGGGCCGTTTTTTAGCTTGTCGGGATATTGTATGGTTGGGTTATTGTTGGATTCTGTCCTTGCTACGGATTAACCGTTGCATCCAGCTATCGGTGAGTGATAAAACCGATAAGTTGACAGAAACTTATTGTTCGAGGCGTAGTGAGGGGAAATGACACAGATATACAATTTTAGTTCCGGGCCAGCAATGCTACCAACCGAAGTGCTTCGTCGTGCACAGCAGGAATTATGTGACTGGCAAGGTTTAGGCACCTCGGTGATGGAAATCAGCCACCGTAGTAAAGAGTTCATTAAGGTTGCCGAAGAGTCGGCACAAGATCTGCGCGATTTGTTGCAAATCCCCTCTAACTATAAAATTCTATTCTGTCATGGCGGCGGACGCGGACAATTTGCTGGCGTTCCGTTAAATCTGCTGGGCGATAAAACCACCGCAGATTATTTTGATGGCGGTTACTGGGCTGCCAGTGCCATTAAAGAGGCGAAGAAATATTGTCAGCCGGTTGCCCATGATGTGAAGATCCTGGTTGACGGTAAGCGCGCAATTAAACCAATGCGTGACTGGCAGGTTTCTGAGAACAGCGCATTTGTGCATTACTGCCCGAATGAAACCATCGACGGTATTTCTATCGATGAAACACCTGACTTCGGTGATACCGTCGTAGCGGCAGACTTTTCTTCCACTATTCTTTCGCGCCCACTGGATATCAGTCGTTTTGGTGTGATTTATGCCGGAGCCCAGAAGAACATTGGTCCTGCTGGCCTGACGCTGGTGATTGTCCGGGAAGACTTATTGGGTAAAGCTCATCAGTCCTGTCCTTCCATCCTGGATTATTCTGTTCTTGATCAGAATGACTCCATGTTCAATACGCCACCGACTTTTGCCTGGTACCTTTCTGGTCTGGTCTTTAAATGGCTGAAAGAGCAGGGCGGCGTTGCTGCGATGGATAAAATCAACCAGGCCAAAGCAGACTTACTCTACGGCGTGATTGATAACAGCGATTTTTATCGTAATGATGTGGCTGCGAGCAATCGTTCACGTATGAACGTGCCATTCCAGCTGGCAGATAACTCTCTGGATAAACTGTTCCTTGAAGAGTCCTTCGCTGCCGGTCTGCATGCTCTGAAAGGTCACCGCGTTGCGGGCGGGATGCGCGCATCCATTTATAACGCGATGCCGCTGGAAGGTGTAAAAGCCCTGACCGACTTCATGGTAGACTTCGAACGCCGTCGAGGCTAATCGCATCTGACCCCGTATACGGACCTACGGGGTTTTTATTCTGTCTGTATTGAGAGTATTTTGTCCATGCTGGAATCCCTGACATTACAACCTATCAGTCTGGTTGACGGAACCATTAATCTTCCTGGTTCAAAGAGCGTTTCGAATCGCGCATTGCTGCTGGCAGCCTTGGCGAATGGCACCACGGTGCTGACCAATTTGCTGGACAGCGATGATGTCCGACATATGCTCAATGCGCTAAGCACACTGGGTGTCACTTATACGCTTTCCGCCGATCGTACGCGTTGTGAAGTCGTCGGTGTCGGCGGACCTTTGCAGGTTGCGGGCGAACATGAATTATTCTTAGGTAATGCCGGTACCGCAATGCGTCCATTAGCGGCGGCTCTGTGCCTTGGCAGCAATAATATTGTGCTCACGGGTGAACCGCGGATGAAAGAACGTCCGATTGGTCATCTGGTGGATGCCCTGCGCCAGGGTGGCGCGCAAATTGACTACCTGGAACAAACTGACTACCCGCCAATTCATCTGCGCGGTGGTTTTATTGGTGGAAAAGTGACGGTTGATGGCAGCGTATCAAGCCAGTTCCTCACCGCACTGTTAATGACTGCACCACTGGCACCGCAGGATACCGAAATCACCATTAAGGGTGACTTGGTTTCTAAACCTTATATCGATATCACGCTGCATTTGATGAATACTTTTGGTATCACTATTGAAAACCGTGATTACCAGAGTTTTGTGGTTAAAGGCGGCCAGCAATACCAGTCACCTGGCGCTTATCTGGTCGAGGGCGATGCCTCTTCTGCGTCCTATTTTCTTGCTGCTGGCGCCATTAAAGGTGGCAAAGTGACGGTAACAGGTATTGGCCGTAACAGCGTTCAGGGTGATATCCGTTTTGCCGATGTGCTGGAAAAAATGGGTGCTAAAATTACCTGGGGCGAGGACTTTATTGCCTGCGAACGTGGTGAGCTGAACGCTATTGATATGGATATGAACCATATTCCTGATGCCGCTATGACGATTGCTACCGCTGCACTGTTCGCTAAAGGCACCACCACACTGCGCAATATCTATAACTGGCGGGTGAAAGAGACCGATCGCCTGAGCGCTATGGCCATTGAGTTACGTAAAGTTGGCGCTGAAGTTGAAGAGGGGGAAGACTACATTACCGTCAAACCACCTGCTCAGCTGAAGTTTGCTGAAATTGGTACTTATAATGACCACCGCATGGCGATGTGTTTCTCGCTGGTGGCATTTTCAGATACCCCGGTGACGATTCTTGACCCGAAATGTACCGCGAAAACATTCCCGGATTATTTTGAACAACTGGCTGGGATCAGCACTCTGGCGTGAGTCAGTTATCCGAATCAGAGAACAAAGGGAAATGGCGTTTTGCCATTTCCCTTTTTAGTTTTTCACGATGAACCTCTGTAAGTTGCACTCTGTTCAGTATTTTTCGTTTTTATCCTGATCCGTATCGTGTAATTCTTCGGCATGTGATTGACTTTACCAGGATATTTGCGAGGAAAAGTAACGATTTTGGTGATTGCAACGCTATAATACCCTGAGTTGATATTCTGCAAGTCTGGCGAAAGGAAAAAATGATGACGGCTATTGCCCCAGTGATAACGATTGATGGTCCGAGTGGTGCAGGTAAGGGCACGCTTTGTAAGGCTATGGCTAAAGCGCTGCAGTGGCATTTGCTCGACTCTGGTGCTATATATCGTGTGCTGGCATTAGCAGCGTTACATCATCATGTCGATACCCAGTCTGAAGAGGCGCTGGTTCCGCTTGCCGCCCATCTGGATGTTCGTTTTGTTTCAACAGAGACTCAGGTGGGGACGATTCTGGAAGGTGAAGATGTCAGCGCTGAAATTCGCACCCAGGATGTCGCTGAAGCTGCATCAAAGATAGCCGCCTTCCCAAGAGTGCGTGAGGCTTTGCTGCGTCGCCAGCGCGCATTCCGCGATTTACCCGGCTTGATTGCAGACGGCCGGGACATGGGGACGGTGGTATTTCCGGACGCGCCGGTCAAGATTTTTCTCGATGCCTCAGCGGAAGAACGTGCTGACAGACGCATGCGACAGTTGCAGGAACAAGGCATTAGTGTTAACTTTGAGCGCCTTTTGGTGGAGATAAAGGACAGGGACGATAGAGATCGTAACCGTCCTGTTGCGCCATTAGTGCCTGCTCAGGATGCCTTAATACTGGATTCTACCGGTATGAGCATTGAGCAAGTGATTGAAAAATCGCTAGAATACGCCAGGAGTAAACTGGCGCTCGTTTGAAATAACGACCAATACCAATAACCTGCTGCAAAGGATTGTGTGCAGGCATGTGAAACAACCCCATCCGGCATGATGCTAGATGGACGTTAAATTGAAGAATCCTGAAGATTATCAATATGACTGAATCTTTTGCTCAACTATTTGAAGAGTCCCTGAAAGAAATCGAAACCCGCCCGGGTTCTATCGTTCGTGGTGTTGTTGTTGCTATCGACAAAGATATCGTACTGGTTGACGCCGGTCTGAAATCTGAGTCCGCCATTCCGGCTGAGCAGTTCAAAAACGCCCAGGGCGAACTGGAAATCCAGGTTGGTGACGAAGTTGACGTTGCTCTGGATGCAGTAGAAGACGGCTTCGGTGAAACCCTGCTGTCCCGCGAGAAAGCTAAACGTCATGAAGCTTGGATCACGCTGGAAAAAGCTTACGAAGACGCTGAAACTGTTACCGGTGTTATTAACGGCAAAGTCAAGGGCGGCTTCACTGTTGAGCTGAACGGTATTCGTGCGTTCCTGCCAGGTTCACTGGTAGATGTTCGTCCGGTCCGTGACACTCTGCATTTGGAAGGCAAAGAGCTTGAGTTTAAAGTTATCAAGCTTGATCAGAAGCGCAACAACGTTGTTGTTTCTCGTCGTGCGGTTATCGAGTCTGAGAACAGTGCAGAACGTGATCAGCTGCTTGAAAACCTGCAAGAAGGCATGGAAGTTAAAGGTATCGTTAAGAACCTTACTGACTACGGTGCATTCGTTGACTTGGGTGGCGTAGACGGCCTGCTGCACATCACTGATATGGCATGGAAACGCGTTAAGCATCCAAGCGAAATCGTGAATGTTGGCGATGAAATCACTGTTAAAGTTCTGAAATTTGACCGTGAGCGTACTCGTGTTTCCCTCGGCCTGAAACAGCTGGGCGAAGATCCATGGGTTGCTATCGCTAAACGTTATCCAGAGGGTACCAAACTGACTGGTCGCGTGACTAACCTGACTGATTACGGCTGCTTCGTAGAAATCGAAGAAGGCGTAGAAGGCCTGGTACACGTGTCTGAAATGGATTGGACCAACAAAAACATCCACCCATCCAAAGTTGTTAACGTTGGTGATGTAGTGGAAGTTATGGTTCTGGATATCGACGAAGAACGTCGTCGTATCTCCCTGGGTCTGAAGCAGTGTAAATCTAACCCATGGCAGCTGTTTGCTGAGACCCACAATAAAGGCGATCGCGTTGAAGGTAAAATCAAGTCAATCACTGACTTTGGTATCTTCATCGGCCTGGACGGTGGAATCGACGGCCTGGTTCACCTGTCTGATATCTCCTGGAACGTTACAGGCGAAGAAGCAGTACGTGAATACAAAAAAGGTGATGAAATCGCCGCTGTTGTTCTGCAAGTTGACGCAGAGCGCGAGCGTATCTCCCTGGGCGTTAAGCAACTGGCTGAAGATCCGTTCAACAACTATGTTGCAGTAAACAAAAAAGGCACTATCGTTAACGGTAAAGTGACCGCAGTTGATGCTAAAGGTGCTACAGTTGAACTGGCTGATGGCGTTGAAGGCTACCTGCGTGCTTCCGAAGCGTCACGTGACCGCGTTGAAGATGCAACTCTGGTTCTGAATGTTGGCGACGATGTTGAAGCTAAATTCACCGGTGTTGATCGCAAAAACCGTATCGTTAGTCTGTCTGTACGTGCTAAAGACGAAGCTGACGAGAAAGATGCTATTGCTTCTGTTAATAACAAACCAGAAGAAAGCAACTTCTCTAGCGCTATGGCTGAAGCATTTAAAGCAGCTAAAGGCGAATAATCTACCGCATATTTTTGCAAAGTAGATAACAGGGCGACTTTGGTCGCCCTGGTTCGATTGGTAGCTGTAAGTTTATTTAATAAAACTGGAGGAATCATGACCAAGTCAGAATTGATCGAAAGACTTGCAACCCAGCACTCGCATATTCCAGCAAAGTCTGTGGAAGATGCAGTTAAAGAGATGCTGGAACATATGGCCTCTACGCTCGCCCAAGGTGAACGTATTGAAATCCGAGGTTTCGGCAGTTTTTCCTTACACTATCGCGCACCTCGCACCGGTCGTAACCCAAAAACAGGTGATAAAGTTTCGCTGGAAGGTAAATATGTTCCGCACTTTAAGCCAGGTAAAGAGTTACGCGACCGTGCCAATCTCTACGGTAATTAATGCTTCGGTATTAACTACAGCGAAAAACGATACCCAAGGGTGTCGTTTTTTTTTGCCTGTAAGTTAAGAATTGCGAACTGCTATCCGTACCTATGATATCCCACAGAAAATGATCAATATCTGCTGACAGCCTGCCGCATAACGTTTTTTTTACGCCAGACTTCTGTTTATTAAACGTGCACGCTTTTGACTCTGCGAGTAAAAAGAGTGTGTTTATGCTGAGAACTGTCTGTCTGACGCTCATTACCGGACTTCTTCCGTTATTGTGGCTTCCCGCTATTCCTTCCCTGGTCTGGTTAGTAGCTCTGCTCGGTATCGCTTTGGCCTTACTCTCCGCCCAAAAAGTAATTGTTCGTCAGGCTGGGCTGATTATCCTTTTCTTTTGCTGGGGTTGTTTGTCAGCCGCTCAGAGTCTGGCTTTTTTTCAGCAAATACCGGCAACCCCCGTGAATGCTGAAATAGTCATCGTCAAAAGTGATGGCCGGCAATATCACGAAGCTAAGATAGTAAGCCTGTTTGGTCGGTTGCTGTTCCCTCAGCCGGGAGTACGTATTTATGGTTCAGGGTTACCTGCTCCGGCATGTGCAGGCCAGCATCTGCAAGTCACGGTTAAACTGCGCCCACTGCATGGGCAGTTAAATGAAGGTAACTTTGATAGTCAGCGGTTTTATCTCGCACAGGGTTTTTTATTTAGCGGTCGGATAATAACGGCTCAGACTCTCTCTGACAGTTGTAGTCTGCAATCCCAGTGGATGTCTGCGGTACAACGCCATACTGACCGCTTACCTATGCAAGCCATTATGATGGCACTCCTGTTTGGTGACAGGAGTGAGATGCCTGAACAACATAAACAGTTACTTAATCAGACCGGTACAGCACATCTTATGGCCATTTCAGGGATGCATATCTCTCTGGCTGCCGGACTAGGGTGGTTAATCGGCAGGGCCTGTCAGATAGTGATGCCTGCATATCTCATTGGTTTTCGTTTTCCGCTGTTTTTCGCACTCGTCATCGCTGCAGGTTATACTTGGTTATCAGGAAGTAATCCGCCTGCATTACGTGCGATGTTCGCGTTGATAATCTGGTCTTCACTACGTATCAGTGGCCGAAAATGGTCATCATGGGATGTCTGGTTATTTTGTATTGCAGGGCTACTCTTTCATAATCCACTGGTACTGTTATCGGACAGTTTTTGTCTTTCTGCTTTGGCGGTAGCAGTACTGATTTTTTGGTATCAGTGGGTACCTTTGCCTGGTGTTGTCAGAAGGTGGGGCTGGTATCTGCGCTATCCGGTACAACTACTGCATTTGCAGGCAGGTATCATGTTATTGCTGCTGCCATTACAGATTCAAATTTTTCATGGCATCAGCCTCAGTGCCCTGGTGGCGAATTTATTTGCTGTTCCACTGGTCTCTTTTATCATTGTTCCCTTGCTGATTGCTGCATTATTTCTGAATGATGTTTCAATGGCGGGAGAATATCTCTGGCAGGTAGCTGACAGAGTACTGGCTATTCTGTTCCAGTTGTTGGCATCCTTACCCAATGGCTGGCTTGGGGTTGAAAAGCGGATGCTATGCTTAAGTTTTTTCGGCTGGATTAGCGTAGTGTGCTGGCGTACTGGAGCCTGGAAGCATTATAAAGCCGCTTTACTGGTCGCCGTAACGTCAGTCACTCTTGGCCATCAACGCTCTGTAATGCCGCCTGCTGTATGGCAGATGACCATGCTGGATATTGGGCACGGTTTAGCCGTCGCACTTATTCGTAATCAAAGGGTATTGCTTTATGACACCGGAGGCGTATGGGCTAAGGGCGATGCGGCTATTCAAACTATTATTCCCTGGCTGAAATGGCACAACCTGACACTGGATGGAATTGTCTTGAGTCATGAACATCTGGATCATATCGGCGGATTAAAAAGTTTACAGCGTTTGTTGCCCCCGGTGAGCATACGGAGTTCATTAGGCTGGGATAATCATCTGCCATGTTATCGCGGTATAAACTGGGAGTGGGAAGGGCTACAGTTTAAAGTTCACTGGCCGCCGCTTTCAGCGGGTCTGCGAGGGAATAATAATTCGTGTGTAGTCAGCGTGAGTGACGGTTATCATCGCTTGTTATTGACGGGGGATTTGGAGGCGAGTGCAGAATTCGCCATGCTGAGACGAGAAAATATAGACTTGAAGGCGGATTTTATCCAGGTTCCTCATCATGGAAGCCGAACATCATCGACTGAAGCATTGTTAAAAGCGGTTGCGGGTAAGGCGGCATTTGCCTCCACCTCACGCTATAATCAGTGGCGATTGCCTTCAGCTAAGATAGTCAATCGTTACCAAAACAACGGCTACCAGTGGTACGATACGCCCCATTCAGGTCAACTGACACTCTCTATAGACCATGAAAAATGGCAAGTTTTTGGGTTCCGGGAGCAAATAATGCCCCGTTGGTATCATCAGTGGTTTGGCGTCATCGGTGATAATGAGTAGAATGTACGGCTATTTCATATAAGGCTGGTTCGATTTAATGCTTAACGATAAAGATCTTTCCACATGGCAGACTTTCCGTCGCCTCTGGCCAATGATTTCTCCTTTCAGAACAGGTCTGATTGTAGCAGCAGTTGCATTAGTACTTAATGCAGCCAGCGATACGTTCATGCTGTCTTTGCTTAAACCTTTACTGGATGACGGTTTTGGTAAAACGGAGTCCGCGGTTCTGAAGTGGATGCCATTAGTGGTTATTGGTTTGATGGTATTACGTGGCATCACGAGCTATGTTTCGTCGTACTGCATTTCCTGGGTATCCGGTAAAGTGGTGATGCATATGCGTCGCCGTTTGTTTAGTCATATGATGGGAATGCCGGTCTCTTTCTTTGACCAGCAATCTACAGGTACTCTGTTATCTCGTATAACCTATGACTCAGAGCAAGTTGCTTCTTCCTCTTCTGGTGCGCTGGTGACAGTCGTACGTGAAGGGGCATCGATTATTGGTTTGTTTATCTTGATGTTCTGGTATAGCTGGCAGCTCTCTCTGATCCTCATCGTGCTGGCACCAATAGTTTCTTTAGCGATTGGCTTTGTTTCAAAGCGGTTCCGTAATATTAGTAAAAATATGCAGAACACCATGGGTCATGTGACCACCAGTGCGGAACAGATGCTCAAAGGGCATAAAGAGGTACTGATTTTTGGTGGTCAGGAAGTGGAAACCAAACGTTTTGATAAAGTCAGTAATAGCATGCGTCAGCAGGGAATGAAACTGGTCTCCGCATCATCAATTGCCGATCCAGTGATTCAGTTTATTGCTTCCCTGGCGCTGGCATTTGTCTTGTATGCTGCTAGCTTCCCGAGTGTGATGGAGACGCTAAGCGCAGGGACGATCACCGTTGTTTTCTCTTCAATGATTGCTTTAATGCGGCCATTAAAATCACTGACTAACGTCAATGCGCAGTTCCAGCGCGGAATGGCAGCTTGCCAGACGTTGTTTGCTATTCTGGATTCTGAGCAGGAGGAAGACAGCGGTAAACTTGTGATCGAGCGTTCTAAAGGTGATGTCGAGTTCCGCAATGTAACCTTCACCTATTCAGGCCGTGACATTCCAGCGCTGCGCGATGTCAACTTAGTGATTCCGGCAGGAAAAACCGTTGCTCTGGTTGGTCGATCAGGTTCAGGAAAATCAACTATCGCCAGTCTGATCACGCGTTTCTATGATGCCCAGCAGGGTGAGATTCTGATAGATGGTCATAGAATTAATGATTACACGCTGGCCTCGCTACGTAATCAGGTAGCACTGGTTTCTCAGCATGTTTACCTGTTCAATGACACTATCGCCAATAATATTGCCTATGCCCGTACTGAACAGTATTCACGGGAAGATATTGAAAAAGCCGCACGTATGGCACATGCGATGGACTTTATCAATAAAATGGAAAAAGGCCTCGATACCGTGATAGGGGAGAATGGCGTTATGCTCTCCGGTGGACAACGTCAGCGTATTGCTATTGCTCGCGCTCTGTTACGTGATAGCCCGATCCTTGTTCTCGACGAAGCCACCTCTGCACTGGATACTGAGTCCGAGCGTGCGATCCAGGCTGCGTTAGATGAATTGCAAAAAAACCGTACCTCACTGGTGATTGCTCACCGTTTGTCGACTATCGAAAAAGCCGATGAAATTGTGGTGGTGGAAGATGGCTGTATCGTTGAGCGTGGTTCTCACAAAGAGTTACTGGCGCAACCAGGCATCTATGCTCAGCTTCATAAAATGCAGTTCGGCGCATGATTGAACGTATCTGGTCGGGGAAGTCGCGGCTTTATTTACTGCTGCTTCCCTTTTCCTGGATTTACGGCCTGATCAGCGGAGTTATTCGCCTTTCTTATAAGCTGGGGCTACGTAAGTCCTGGCGGGCACCGATTCCGGTGGTAGTGGTGGGTAATCTCACAGCCGGAGGTAATGGTAAAACGCCAGTGGTTATCTGGCTGGTAGAGCAACTCCAGCAGCGTGGAATCAAGGTCGGTGTAGTATCACGTGGATATGGCGGTAAAGCCGCCTCATATCCCTTGGTGCTGACTTCTGACACTTCGCCTGCAGAAGCGGGCGATGAACCGGTTCTTATCTACCAGCGTACCGGGGCGGGTGTCGCCGTTGCCCCAAAGCGTAGTGCCGCAGTCGAGGCGTTACTCGTATCAGCATCACCGCAGATCATCATCACCGATGACGGTTTACAGCATTATGCCCTGGCAAGGGATAAAGAAATTGTTGTGATTGATGGTGTCCGGCGGTTTGGTAATGGCTGGTGGTTGCCAGCAGGTCCGATGCGGGAACGTTCTGCCCGTCTTGATACGGTTGATGCCGTGATTGTTAATGGCGGAACGGCAGGCGCTAATGAAATAGCAATGCAGCTCATTCCTGGTGAGGCTATTCATCTTTTGAGTGGCAGGCGTCTGCCATTGCAACAACTCTCCAATGTCGTCGCTATGGCCGGTATCGGACATCCACCGCGCTTTTTTAATACGCTTGCCAGCGCTGGCATTATGCCGGTAAAAACAGTAGCTCTGGCCGATCATCAGGCGCTGAGTAAAGCTGAAATTAACGCTTTGGTTCAACCTGGTCAGGCGTTACTGATGACGGAAAAAGATGCGGTCAAATATCGTGGATATGCAAATAGCGAGTCTGACTGGTGGTATCTTCCGGTCGATGCTCATCTTGATGTACCTGCAGCCACCGCTTTACTTGATTCGCTGGTTAAACTGGTCAAGTGAGGTTTGATGTAATGCGTAGCGGGCTACTAATGACAGGGAGCGGCAGGTGACTATTCCAGCAATTTCGCTTCAAGCTGCTCGAAATATACATCTTGCAGCTCAAGGGTTACTGTACAAACCCTGCTTGCCCGTCGGGCCTCAGGCCGTTAATAACATCATTTCCCGCATGTCACTGCTGCAGATTGATACTATTAATATTGTTGCGCGCAGCCCCTACCTGGTATTATTTAGCCGTCTCGGATGTTACCCGCCAGAATTACTTAATCAGGCACTTGCACAGGGTGAATTGATTGAATACTGGGCGCATGAAGCCTGCTTTTTGCCCAGGCAAGATTTTAAGCTGATTCGTCACCGGATGCTGAATCCAGAAAAAATGGGCTGGAAGTATCGACCGGAATGGATGCAGCAACATGCCGCAGATATCGAACAATTACTGAAACATATTGAGCAAAATGGGCCCGTGCGTTCTGCAGACTTTAGCGCACAGAGTAAAGGTGTTAGTGGCTGGTGGTCGTGGAAGCCGCAAAAAAAACATCTCGAAGGCTTATTTACTGCAGGCAAACTGATGGTCATTGAACGACGTAATTTTCAGCGAGTCTATGACCTGACTGAGCGTGTCATGCCGGAGTGGGATGATGCTTTGCATGGCCTCGAACAACAGTCTGCTGAACAACTGATGCTGGATAACAGCGCGCGTAGTTTAGGCATCTTTCGCCCGGAGTGGCTGGCCGATTACTATCGTCTGAAAAATATCCCATTAAAATCCTGGCTCATGGCTCAACTTGAGTCTGACAAATTATGCCAGGTCGATGTGGATACTCTGGGCACCATGCTGGTACACCATAGCGCCTATTCTTTATTAGAAAAAGCCCGGAATAATAAGTTAAAGGCAACGCATTGTACGGTGCTGTCGCCCTTTGACCCAGTGGTCTGGGACAGACGCAGAGCAGAGATATTATTTAATTTTTCCTATCGGCTGGAGTGTTACACCCCGGCAGAAAAACGTAAATATGGCTACTTTGTTTTACCCTTACTGTATAAAGGGCTGCTGGTTGGCAGAACCGATGCCAAAATGCATCGTAAACAAGGTGAGCTGGAAATCATTAACCTTTACCTCGAAGAAGGTATAAAGGTAACGACAGGTTTATTAACAGGGTTACAAGCAGCACTGACAGAATTTGCTCTCTGGCAGTCAGCTTCATCTATTCGTTTGAGTGGAGCCCCTGATGCCTTTCGAGACATCTGGGGTCAGGGCTGGGAAATCATCCCGGATAGTGATGCCGGTCATACTTAACGCTATTTTAGAATTGTCCTCACCAGCAATTCGAATTATTTAGGTATATTTATGGGTATTGTGAGAATACCCTCAGGAGTTGTTATGGAAAGTCGTTTACTTGAAATCATCGCTTGCCCTGTATGCAACGGGAAGCTTCATTTTAGTCACGATAAACAAGAGCTTATTTGTAAGCCTGACGGTCTGGCTTTTCCTGTCCGTGACGGTATCCCAGTATTACTGGAAAATGAAGCGCGGACGTTAACTTCTGATGAGATCCACCCATGAGTTTTGTCGCTATTATTCCTGCCCGCTTCGCCTCAACGCGTCTACCGGGCAAACCGCTTAAAGATATCAACGGTAAGCCGATGATTGTTCATGTGCTGGAGCGCGCACGTGAGTCAGGCGCTGACAGAATTATCGTTGCGACTGACAATATCGATGTAGCACATGCCGTCGAAGCTGCGGGCGGGGAAGTTTGCCTGACCAGCCCCGATCATCAGTCGGGCACTGAGCGTCTGGCTGAAGTTATCGAAAAATGTGGCTTCAGCGATGATACCGTGATTGTAAACGTCCAAGGGGATGAACCAATGATCCCGCCGGTCATCATTAAACAGGTTGCGGATAACGTCGCTGCCAGTGAAGCGGGAATGGCTACCCTGGCCGTTCCCATCACAACGGCGGAAGAAGCGTTTAATCCGAATGCCGTAAAAGTGGTTATGGATGCCCAGGGCTATGCGCTCTATTTTTCCCGGGCGACTATCCCCTGGGATCGCGAGCGTTTTATGCACAGCCGCGAACAAATTGGCTCACATTTTTTACGCCACATTGGTATTTACGGCTATCGGGCAGGATTTATCCGCCGCTATGTCAGCTGGTCTGCCAGTCCGCTGGAGCAGATAGAAATGCTCGAACAACTCCGCGTACTCTGGCATGGCGAAAAGATCCATGTCGCTGTCGCTAAAGAAGTTCCTGGTGTCGGGGTTGATACCCCTGAAGATCTGGAGCGAGTGCGCTTAAGTATGGGACAGTAACATCGTATCCTCTGAGTGCCAGAACCAGGCTATCGAACAACGGTATGCCTGGTATACTGTGCCGCTGGCATACTGGAATAGACGCATCAGCAAAAGTGTTTATTGGTATTAGTAATAATTTGATTGTTATAGCATCCCTGTGAATCAATGCCGAGCCAGGGTCTATGAAAAGGAAAAACAGCACGCCTACCCCGCATGATGCAACATTCCAGCAGTTCCTGAGACAGCCGGAAATTGCTCGTGACTTTATTGAACTTCATCTCCCCGCAGCACTGCGAGATATTTGCGATCTGAGTACTCTGAAACTGGAATGCAGTTCCTTTGTGGAAGATAACCTGCGGCAGTATTTCAGCGATGTGCTTTACAGCATGAGAACCTCTGATGGTGACGAGGGATACGTGCATATCCTGATTGAACACCAGTCCACCCCTGACAAACATATGGCATTTCGTCTGATACGTTATGCGGTGGCGGCGATGCAACGTCACCTCGACGCAGGGCATAAAAAGCTACCGCTGGTAATACCGGTATTATTCTACGCCGGTAAACGAACGCCTTACCCCTATTCTACTAACTGGTTGCAGGAGTTTACCAACCCCGCTCAGGCACTAAAACTCTACAGTAGTGACTTTCCATTAGTAGATATCACACTGATCCCTGATGACGAAATTATGCAGCATCGCAGTATGGCGGCGCTGACGCTACTTCAGAAACATATTCGTCGAAGGGATCTTGCTGAAATAACAGATAAACTCAGCACCATTTTACTGGCGGGTTATCTTTCATCATCCCAGATAGCTTCACTTATCCATTACATTATTCATGCAGGTGATTCGGCAAATGCGGAGGCTTTTATCCGTGATCTTGCAGGACGAGTACCGCAGCATGAGGAGGAACTTATGACCATTGCCCAGCAACTGGAACAAAATGGAATAAAAAAAGGCCGTGAACAAGGCCGAGAAGAGGGCCGAGAAGAAGGCCGAGAGCAAGGTTTAGAGCAAGGTAAACGAGACGTTGCGCGTAATATGTTACAGCATGGTTTAGATATCGATACGGTGATGAAAGTAACCTCACTGAGTGAAAAAGAACTAGCACGACTCTGTCATTGAATCTATTTGGTATTTTTTAAATTGCACCTCTATATTTTAACAATTCGACAGTTAGGTTTAAACATTATACTAACTTAATCATATTATTTAAACTGAACTATATCGAATTTATAACTTCAAGAAAATAATCAGTTTCTGCAATTTTGATATTAGCGGCAGTCATTATTTACATAGCGATGACTTCAGATAGAAAATCATTTTGTGTGATCGTATATAAATGAGCGTTTTTTATCTGAATTTTTATCTCAACTATTTAAATATGAGGCCTATTGCTTAACAGTTTTATGTTAGGTCAGGATGTTGCTATGTATTAGCAGTTTTCTCTCGCCGGTCAGTATTTTTGAGGTTAAAAAATGAATGAATTATTACATTATAATGGTAGTCTGTTGAGTTCAGATGGTTTGATTCTGTCGTCTTATGATCTCAGTAATAATCATGCCCAAAAGATATGCTATATCCTAACTCACCTGAAATATATAATTCCGCATTATATCCATTTTCCGTTAACTATAGTGAGGTAGAGTATCTTACTGTTATTAATGGGAGGGGAGTGACATTGGATAATTCTATTATTGGAATTTCTTTTCTTAATGCAATAAAAATTAAATCCAAATATAAAAATAAAAATTGCATGACCTAAAACTGCACCCTTGTATGTTGAGGGAATATATCATTTGGCAAATAATATTATAAACGAAATCAATTATACTGGCCTGATTTCCATATAATGGTAATGCATGATTTTTTATAAAAGGAATGGGTTACTTATATCTGAGGAAACAAAACCCTGTCTTTCAAATACATGGTTAAATAGTCTTGCTATTAAAAAAATACCTGTCAGAGATTATGTATTATTTTCACCCTCTGCCAGTACCTCTGTGAGGATTATTCCACATATCTTTCATTATGATATTGTAGATATGCTTTATAAAAAATTTTATATGTTAATTTTCGGATTTTCTGATATAGATCATCCACATTATATGAATATATCAAAATACTCTTCTCAAGAAATAGATTTTGTTTCTATTATCCGTTTTGCCCAGCATGTTTATACTTGCGACTCTTCAGCATTGCATATATCTGCTGGGTTTAATATTCCCACAACATGTATATTCAGTGCTATTGACCAAAAATTGAGAGTGAAATATTACAAAAATTGTGATTTTTATTTTATTGGTGATGATCGTCTTTTCCAGATTCAGAATAGTGAAGATGAAGAATTGTTGAAGTTAGTCGAAGAAATATTCAGAAATTATTTTTACTATACCGCCAGTTAATCCTCTTTTATCTGTGTCGAAATAATACGTCATCGGGCATTTGTGATAAGGACATTTTGCAAGGTTTCCAGATATTCTTATCCAGTGGATTCCAGTCATTTTCAAGAAGGGTTGCCAGACCAATATGGAGAGTACGGATCATTCTGTTATTAGCTAGTTCTATATCTTTGCTAACATGAATCACCTGATATCCTTCATTATAAAAAATTCTTTCTGCATCAATATGCTCTAAATCTTCTTGAGAGAAAATTAGATAGAATGTAATCGGTTTCACCATTTCACCCTCAGAATTAAATGCTTTTTCAGGGCCGAGTAGCTGTAATGCGTATCTGCGCGACCCTTTTCGTCGAATCATTATTTCTGTTATAATATTGTCATGGTCATGGCAGATAGTATACTGCCAGTCCTTATTTAATAAAATATTAAATGCAGCTCGGAAATTTGATAAATAAGATATTTTGTTGGTATCAGATTGCTCAAATAAAGTATTTAATATATCCAGCATGCACGTTGATTTATCTATTTTCTTTAATAGTTCTATAAGTATGGTAAAATCAAAAGGAATATCCAGGAAATTATTGTTATTTTTGGTCGTATTTATCCAGTTCAGAATGAATTTTCGACGTAATGCTTCAGATGTAAATGGATATTCATGCTCTATTGTGCGAAGTGTTATCAAAAGACACCAGAGTAAATTTGAAACTGAATTATTAGCATGATACATAATCATATCCTTTCAATAAATGGTATGAGAAGAAAAAATCCCTCCTAAATGAGTAGATATTCATAGTGCAAATATTAATTTTATGGAGAAAACAAGACTTCATTATTTCTAATAGGGCACAATAACTGATGTAAGGCTCTGAATATCCATGGTTGAAGTTTATACTTCGCACGATATATCCTTTGCTGATTTTTTATATGACAATAATATCTGTTGGTGTCTGGTATTTTATTGGTTGTATCAAAGCGATAACTATTAACTCCCTAATATTATGCCTCTGACAAGACAGGTAATAATTTGCTTATGAAAATACACACTTCTGGTTGATGATTCAATAAAAACACCAACTTTTAGGATTGCGTGTTTCGTTTTATGTAAAACAATGATAATAAGACCATGAGTTTTATATTAAAAATTTGAGCGAATTTTAGAATGCGACTGACGAAATAAAATATAAGCTACTATAAAAGTTGTGAGGTATAACAAGTGCACGATGCTGATGATAAAAAATTGATTGAAGTCTTAGTAAACGTTTTAGTAATGAAAGGGATACCAAAAATAAAGCACAATAGTTATATAAGCCAGATCTTAAAAATAACGACTTCAGCAAGTTATAAAAAACTTACTGGTTCTGCAAAATGGGAAGTTCAGCAATTAATTAATGTTATTGAATCACTCGGTATGAATATGAGTTTATTCTTTGATATTTATGCTAAAGGAATGAAAGAAACTCAGCAGGCAGTATGGAGCATTGGTGGTTTTGACTATGAGTGTAAAATTCAACTTTATCCTGAGAATAGTGAAATCGTCACTGATTTTTCAGCTATGAAGATAAATGAAGAGTGGCATGTGCTGGCTTACAGTGATATCAAATATAATTACCTGTTTGATGTCCGAAGAGGTATTGAAAGTATTACAGTATATCCCAAAAATATTCCCTGCTGCTTGTACCGTATTGCACTGCTTGATGATGATACTGACATTACCAGAAACCTTAAAAATCTAATCAGTGGTGACTTTTATAGCGTTGATTCATTTGAATGTCTGAATGATCTGCATCAACATATTTTAACTAATCCTTATGATGCTTATGTACTCGACTGGGTTATTGGCAGTGAAAGTAGTTTTGAACTTATCAAAACAATCCGAAAATCATCAAAAAATAATGCAATGATTATCGTGCTGACAGGCCAATTGGCTGGAATAAAAGATGATGAGATTTCAAAAGCGATTCATGATTATGATATTGTTGGGCCATTCGAAAAACCAATAAAACCTGGGGTTATTATATCAAATATTGATAAACACTTCAGGAATTAAACAATAAAAAATATTCCGCTATAATGGTATTTTTTAATTTAGATATTTCAAATTGATAATGATATGTACATTCGGATGTTTATTTATTTAAGCAAAAATTTAATTGACAAGGCTCTTTAAGGGATATTTCGATGGTTAAAATATTTGTATTTTTTATCACTGTACTATTCAATGGGGTAGTTGCTGCACAGATAGGTGATATCAGGTTTAAAAATAATATTGATAGTAATGAAATCATTTTTACTAAAGAGGAATTCTCCGGACTTCCACAAAGTGAAATAACAACCACAACGCCATGGACTCCCGCTGGGAAACCAGTAACTTTTCGCGGAGTCAGAATAATTGATTTGCTTAATTATATTGATGTCAGTGGTAGTGCATTTAAAATTCGCGCATTAGATGGTTATGAAATTCTCATTTCTATGGATGATATTAAAAGCTACAACGTATTGTTGGCTGATGAAATGGATGGAAAAAAACTTGGGGTTAGAGATTTTGGCCCGTATTTTATTGTTTATCCTGTTGATGAGTATAATGAAGAGTTAAATATACCTAAATACTTATCTCAATTTATTCGACAAGTTGACGAGATAACGGTGAAGAAATGAGTCGGTGGTATTATATTGCTATCTCTGTTATATCAATAACACTGATGAGTTCTCTGTTTGGTATTATGAAATATAATAATTTATTATCCGAGGATTCTCTATGTTCTATCTCTGGTGCACAAGAAAACTATACACTATCGATAGCTAAATTTTCCATTCAGCTTAATGAGTTTTATGCTCTATTGAATAATGGATATTCCGCAGAAGATACTGAGTATTCACTTGATTTACTTTTTGCACATATTAATATTATACGCAATAAAAGCGAGTCAACAGCGCCATTATATTATCAGGGAGGATATGACGAATCTATTAATGTCATCTATAATGAGTTAGTTGTAATCGATGAGAATATTTTTTCTTCAAATCCTGATATTGCCCTGATAAAGAAAGTGATTTTGCAGATAAAACCTATGGCTAAAAATCTACTTAATATTGCAGACCATGCTGAAGTAGAGCAAAGAACATCTGCTCTGCTCGATTATAAAAAAAAGATAAAACACCTATGGGGGCTGCTCATCGTTACGACGATACTTTTAACTACACTTTTAATCATTATGGTATTTTTTATACGTAAAAGTCATCAACTTCTGGTATCTGAAAAGGCTGCGTTTGCGAGTAAAAATTCTTTTCTCGGTATTGTTGGTCATGAACTGCGAACTTCGTTGCAAATTATTATCTCTGCAATTGATGTCGTAACAAATATGTCAGGTGAAAAAATACGAAAAGGGGCGCTACAGCGATTAGTGATGGCTGTAGCGAAAATGGAACGACAGATGAAAGATTTAACGGAATTTGCCAAAATTGATAATGGTTACATTGATATTAAAAATACCTATTTTCAACTAGGACCCGCCATAACAGAAGCAGTCCAAACCTGTATGTCTCTATATAATAAAGAAACCGTGCAGGTGAGTATTACCAATGAGGTAAATGCAATTGTATTTACTGATGCGGTAAGGTTAAATCAACTTGTTGAGAATCTCGTCAGTAATGCAATTAAGTATACTGATTCAGGAACGGTGGTGATTGATTACTGTATTGAAAAGGATAAATGGCTGGTTATTATCGTTTCTGATACGGGCAAAGGGATCCCAAAGGATAAATTAAAGTATATTTTCAAACCTTTTGTTCGTCTTGGTGATAATAAAACCCCTGTGCCTGGTTTTGGAATGGGGTTAGCCATTGTTAACGGTATCCTGCGCGTTCTTAAAGGTTATCTTCAAATACAGAGTACGGTGGGTACAGGTACCACTGTCACTCTTCGTTTACCCATCAAAGTGGGTGATAATATGCTGATTGAGCTACCTATGATAAAAACTCCCAGTGATGCAACGAATAATATAAGGTTACTTGTTGTGGATGATAATGAAATGGCCTGCACATCGCTCGTTACCTTACTGGATAACTTTGGTTATATTGTTGATTCGGCGACATCACCAGAGCGAGCATATGAGAAATTATTACGTAAGACCTATGATATCGTTTTGAGTGACCTACAGATGCCCGTCATGACCGGGGCTGAACTTTTTTATGCCGTTCGTCAGGTGCCAAACCCTAACAGGAGAACTCCGTTTATCTTTGTTAGCGCTTATGGTGATGAAAGTCCGGTTGTAAACGTTCCTTTATTAACAAAACCGGTGAGATTTCATGAAATAAACGAGGCTATTAATAATATATTGGTATCAGAGTTGATGTATTAACTTTTTTGTGAGCCTGGCGTTTTCGTCTTTTATTTTTAGAATAAAATAAATTTGAACCGGCATATAACGCCGGTTCCGGTCATACTATGGCTTTATTTTCCTGTAGACTCTTCTGGAGCACGCAGTGCCTGCCACATTCTCCCCAGCGTTTCATAAACCGCGCTATGGCTGTGCATTAGCCAGGTTGGTGAGGGGAATATCTTTTCCCAGGGATTAAGCGGGGAAGTGATTGCTAGCTGGTTAGCCGGTGCGGGGAGGGGATGCATACCTGCCTGGTTAAAGAAGATCATTGCGCGAGGCAGGTGCGACGCTGAAGTCAGCAGAATAAAGGGTTGCTGCCCGACGATCTCTGAGACTGCCTGCGCTTCCTCTTCGGTATCCCGGGCGGTGTCAAGGGTAATAATATTCGCTCGGGGCACACCCAGACTTTCTGCAACACGAGCTCCGGCCCCTGCAGTGGTGACGGTATTACCGATAGCCGCAGCACCGGTGAAAATTAATTTGGCTTCCGGGCGTGTTTTCCACAAACGGACAGCTTCAGTAACCCGCGGTAAACTATTGGCGAAAAGATTCGAGCTTGGTGCCCAGTCCGGGTTCCAGGTATAACCCCCTCCCAGCACCACGATGTAATCAACCCCGTCATTTTGCAGTCGAGTCTGATAGGTATCTTCAATAGGTTTTAGTAATCTGTCAGCAACGGGTTGCAGGCTTAACAGCAGTAATACCAGCCAGCTGGCGGTAAGCAGACCTTTACCTGTCTTCTGCCAGCGAGTGAACCAGAGCAGGATAATGGCCAGCCCCATCAGCAATAGTAGCAAGGGGAGGGGTTGCAGTAAGCCACCAACCACTTTTTTTAGCACGAAAAACATGAACTCTGGCTCCTTTTTTAACCATCTGGCAGGGAAACTCTGGCGATATTACACCAAATGGGTTCATTATCTGTCGGGCTGTGCCAAAATAAGTGTTTTGTCAGGTGACCCTTTTTGCCACGGAGCTGGATTAATGGCCGATCGTAATTTTGACGATATCGCCGAAAAATTTTCGCGCAACATCTATGGCACTACAAAAGGCCAATTGCGACAGGCGATTCTCTGGCAGGACTTGGATAAGTTCCTTGCCACCCAACCCCCAAGTCTTCGTGTACTTGATGCCGGTGGCGGTGAAGGACAAACTGCGCTCCGTTTTGCCGAACGTGGTCATCAAGTGACATTGTGCGATGTCTCTGGCGAAATGATAGCTCGGGCTAAAGCTCATGCCATGCAGCAGGGGCTCAGTGACCAGATGCATTTTATCCAGGCTCCTGCCCAGGATATGGCGCAGCATTTAGACGCTCAGGTAGATCTGTTACTCTTCCATGCTGTATTAGAATGGGTTGCCGATCCGCGTGCGGTACTGGAGTCTCTCTGGCACTGCTTGCGCCCGGGGGGCACTCTGTCGTTGATGTTTTTCAATGCCAACGGATTACTGATGCATAATATGGTGGTCGGCAATCTTGAATATGTTGAGCTAGGCATGCCGAAGAAGAAAAAGCGCACACTGTCGCCCAACAATCCGCTGCAGCCAGAACAGGTTTACCACTGGCTGGAGCAAATTGGCTGGGAAATTACCGGAAAAACCGGCGTGCGGGTGTTTCATGATTACCTGCGTAATAAACAGCATCAAAAAGAAAAATTCGATGATTTGCTGACGCTTGAGACGCGTTATTGTCGGCAAGAGCCTTATATCAGCTTTGGCCGCTATATTCATGTCACCGCGTTTAAGCCGCAGAGCAAAGGATAAATTATGAGTAGTTTTTCCCAGACCGTACCGGAACTGGTGACCTGGGCCAGGAAGAATGATTTCTCTATCTCGCTGCCCACCGAACGCCTGACATTTTTACTGGCGATTGCCACTTTGAACGGTGAGCGGCTGGATGGCGAATTGAGTGAAGGTGAGCTGGTTGATGCCTTTCGTTTCGTGAGTGAAGGTTTTGAACAAACCAGCGAGACCATTACGGTCAGGGCAAACAATGCGATTAACGATCTGGTGCGTCAGCGCTTGATTAACCGCTTTGTCAGCGAGGCGTCTGATGGCCATGCGATCTATCGCCTTACGCCCTTAGGTATGGGGATCACTGACTATTATATCCGTCAGCGTGAATTCTCCACCCTACGACTTTCGATGCAACTTTCTGTGGTTGCAGGTGAGCTCAAACACGCCGCAGATGCTGCTGACGAGCAAGGGGATGAAATTCACTGGCATCGTAATGTCTATGCGCCACTGAAATACTCCGTTGCTGAAATTTTTGACAGTATCGATTTAACACAGCGGATTATGGATGAGCAACAGCAGCTGGTTAAAGATGAAATTGCTCAGTTACTCAATAAAGACTGGCGTGCCGCTATTTCCAGTTGCGAACTTTTACTGTCAGAAACCTCAGGTACACTGCGTGAACTGCAAGATACTCTGGAAGCAGCTGGCGATAAAATGCAGGCGAATTTGTTGCGAATTCAGGATGCTACCGTCGGCCATGACGATTTACAGTTTATAGACAGGCTGGTTTTTGATCTGCAGGCAAAACTTGACCGAATTATCAGCTGGGGCCAGCAGTCAATCGATTTATGGATTGGCTATGACCGCCATGTTCATAAATTTATTCGTACAGCCATCGACATGGATAAAAACCGCGTCTTTGCCCAGCGTTTACGCCAGTCAGTACAGACCTATCTCGACACCCCCTGGGCACTGACCTACGCCAGTGCCGAACGCCTGCTTGATATGCGTGATGAAGAAATGACTCTGCGCGATGAAGAGGTGACCGGTGAGCTGCCTGATAGCCTGGAGTTTGAAGAATTTAATGAAATACGTGAACAACTAGCTGCCCTGATTGAAGCCGCACTCCAGGCCTATAAAACTCAGCAGATCCCACTGGATTTAGGTCTGGTAATGAAGGAGTTCCTGGTGCAATACCCAAGAGCGCGTCATTTTGATGTTGCCCGAATCGTGGTCGACCAGGCGGTACGTTTAGGGGTTGCGGAAGCTGATTTCACAGGTTTGCCAGCGAACTGGCAAACAATTAATGATTATGGAGCCAAGGTACAAGCGCATGTCATCAACAAATATTGAACAAGCGATGCCACTCAAACTGGCACAGGCGCTGGCGAACTCTTTATTTCCGGCTCTCGATAGCCAATTGCGTGCCGGACGCCATATCAGCCAGGATGAGCTGGATAATCATGCATTTTTAATGGACTTCCAGCTTTATCTGGAACCCTTCTATGCTCGTTATAGCGTTGAACTAATCCGTGCCCCAGAAGGATTTTTCTATCTCCGTCCCCGCTCAAGCACCCTTATTCCCCGTTCTACCTTGTCAGAACTGGATATGATGGTCGGAAAAATACTCTGCTATCTCTATCTGAGCCCGGAACGACTGGCCAATGAAGGCATTTTCACTCAGGTTGAACTGTATGATGAACTACTGACCCTGGCTGATGAGAGTAAGTTACTTAAGCTTGTGAATAACCGTTCTACTGGCTCTGATCTGGATCGTCAAAAACTCCAGGAAAAAGTCCGCGCATCGCTAACCCGTCTGCGTCGTCTGGGTATGATCTGGTTTATGGGACACGACAGCAGTAAGTTTCGTATCACCGAGTCCGTATTCCGCTTTGGTGCCGATGTGCGTAGTGGCGATGATCCACGTGAGGCACAGTTACGGATGATCCGTGATGGCGAGGCGATGCCTATAGAGAATCGCTTACAACTCGACGATGAAACTGAAGAAGTCGTTGCCGATTCAGGTAGCGCGGAGGATGAACAGGAATGATTGAACGCGGTAAATTTCGCTCACTGACCCTGGTTAACTGGAACGGTTTTTTTGCCCGGACTTTTGATCTTGATGAGCTGGTCACCACCCTATCGGGTGGTAATGGTGCGGGTAAGTCCACGACGATGGCGGCATTTGTGACCGCCCTGATCCCTGACCTGACGCTGCTGCATTTCCGTAATACCACGGAAGCGGGTGCCACCTCTGGCTCCCGGGACAAAGGACTACACGGTAAGTTAAAAGCCGGAGTCTGTTATGCGGTTCTGGATGTGATCAACTCCCGTCACCAGCGCGTCATGGTGGGGGTGCGTCTTCAGCAAGTGGCTGGTCGTGATCGTAAAGTCGATATCAAACCTTTTGCTATTCAAGGTTTACCTGACTCATTTCAGCCGACCCAGCTGTTAACCGAAACGCTGAATGAGCGTCAGGCTCGGGTGCTGAACCTGAATGAGCTAAAAGAGCGAGTTGAGGCGATTGAAAATGTTCAGTTCAAAGCGTTTAACTCGATAACCGAATATCACTCGCTGATGTTTGATTTGGGCATTGTTGCGCGTCGTCTGCGTACTGCTTCCGATCGTAGTAAGTATTACCGACTGATTGAAGCCTCACTGTATGGCGGGATCTCCAGCGCGATTACCCGTTCACTGCGTGATTATTTATTGCCGGAAAACAGTGGGGTACGCAAAGCTTTCCAGGATATGGAAGCGGCACTACGCGAGAACCGACTGACACTGGAAGCGATTCGTGTCACCCAGTCTGACCGCGATTTATTTAAGCATTTAATCACCGAAGCCACACATTACGTTGCCGCAGATTATATGCGTCATGCCAATGAGCGACGCGTTCATCTCGACAAAGCACTGGAATGGCGTCGTGAACTGTTTATCAGTCGTCAGCAGTTGGCTGCCGAGCAGTATAAGCATGTTGATATGGCGCGTGAGCTGGGCGAACACAGTGGCGCAGAAGAAGATCTCGAGGCGTCCTATCAGGCAGCCAGTGATAACTTGAACCTGGTGCAAACAGCCCTTCGTCAGCAAGAGAAAATCGAGCGCTATGAAGGCGATCTGGAAGAGCTCCAGATCCGCCTGGAAGAGCAGAATGAGATTGTTGCTGAGGCGATTGAACAGCAAGAAGAGAATGAAGCACGAACTGAAGCAACCGATCTGGAAGTGGATGAGCTGAAAAGTCAGCTTGCTGATTACCAGCAAGCTCTGGATGTGCAGCAAACTCGCGCAATTCAATATCAACAAGCACTCGAAGCACTGGAGCGCGCGCGTAGTCTGTGTCATCTGCCTGACCTGACTCTCCATAGCGCCGATGAATGGTTAGAGACGTTCCAGGCAAAAGAGATAGAAGCAACCGAAACCCTGTTGTCTCTGGAACAGAAAATTCGTGTTTCTGAGGCGGCACACAGCCAGTTCGAACAAGCTTATCAGTTGCTTAGCGCAATTAACGGACCCGTCAGCCGCGGTGATGCCTTTGAAACGGCGCGTGAACTGATTCGTGACAGTCATAACCAGCGTCATTTGTCAGATCAGGTGCAGCCTCTGCGTATGCGCTTAAATGAGCTGGAACAGCGACGTCGCGATCAACAAGAAGCAGAACGCTTACTGAATGAATTCTGTAAGCGTCAGGGTAAGCAGATTGACCCGCAAGATCTTGAAGCACTGCATGATGAGCTGGAAGCGCGTATAGGTACGCTCCAGCATACCGTTTCTGAAGCCAGTGAACAGCGTGCAGCTCTGCGTCAGGAACTGGAACAGCTCCAGGCGCGAGTGAAGACGCTGAACTTGCGTGCCCCGGTATGGATTGCCGCCCAGACCAGCCTTAATCAGCTGTGTGAACAGAGTCATGAAGAGTTTGAAACCAGCCAGCAAGTGACTGAGTACATGCAGCAACTGCTGGAGCTGGAACGTGAGTCGACCGTCGAGCGCGACGAAGTGGGTAATAGCAAGCGTCTGGTCGATGAAGAAATTGAGCTGCTTAGCCAGCCAGGTGGAGCGGGCGATCCGCGTCTTAATGCCCTGGCAGAGCGTTTTGGTGGCGTACTGTTGTCGGAAATTTATGACGATATCAGTCTTGATGACGCACCTTATTTCTCCGCACTCTATGGACCGTCTCGTCATGCCATTGTTGTGCCTGACCTGTCACTGGTGCGTGAGCATCTTGATAGCCTCGAAGACTGCCCGGAGGACCTCTATTTTATTGAAGGCGATCCGTCTTCCTTTGATGACAGCGTCTTCACCGTTGAAGAGTTAACTAGCGCGGTTCTGGTTAAGAGCGGCGATCGTCAGTGGCGCTATTCTCGCTTGCCTGAGTTACCGTTGTTTGGTCGTGCTGCGCGTGAGAATCGAATTGAAGCTCTGCATAGCGAACGTGAAACGCTCGCTGAGCGCTTTGCCACGTTGTCGTTTGATGTTCAGAAAAATCAGCGTCTGCATCATTCATTCAGCCGTTTTATCGGCCAGCACTTAGGTGTGGCTTTTGACGATGATCCTGAAGTCGAACTGCGTCAGCTAAACAGTCGTCGTGGTGAGCTTGAGCGTGCTATCAGCCAGCATGAAAATGCAACGGCGCATCAGCGCGTACAGTTTGAACAAGCGAAAGAAGGCGTCAGTCAGCTTAATCGCCTGTTGCCACGTATTGGCGTACTAAGTGATGAAACGCTAGTCGATCGCTGCGAAGAGATACAGGCGCACCTTGATGAAGCAGAAGAAGCGGCTCGCTTTATGCAACAGCACGGTAATCAGTTGATAAAACTGGAAGCTGTAGTCAGTGTTCTGCAAAGTGACCCCGAGCAGTTTGAGCAACTGAAAGACGATTATGCCCATGCCCAGCAAATACAGCGTGATGCGCGCCAGCGTGCCTTCTCATTAACTGAAGTAGTGCAGCGTCGGGCACACTTTGGCTACAGTGATTCGGCCGCGATGCTCGACGGTAACAGTGATTTAAATGAAAAATTACGTCAGCGCCTGGCGCAGGCAGAAAGTGACCGTGCCCGTGCTCGTGATACTTTACGCCAGCACACGCAGCAACTGGGGCAATACAACCAGTTACTGGCGTCATTGAAAAGTGCTTTCGATACCAAAAATGAGCTGTTGAAAGAACTGCATAAAGAGCTTCAGGATATTGGCGTCCGCGCTGATAGCGGGGCAGAAGAGCGGGCGCGTATTCGTCGCGATGAACTCCATGCTAGCCTGAACAGTAACCGTTCCCGCCGTAACCAGCTGGAAAAACAGCTCACCTTCTGCGAAGCGGAAATGAATAACCTGACCCGCAGGCTCAAGCAGCTGGAACGTAGCTATCTGGAAGTTCGTGAACAGGTCGTGACGGCCAAAGCCGGCTGGTGCGCGGTGATGCGGATGGTGAAAGATAACGGCGTTGAACGTCGCTTGCATCGTCGGGAACTGGCCTACCAGTCAGCCGATGAACTGCGTTCGATGTCGGATAAGGCGCTGGGTGCGCTTCGCCTGGCCGTTGCCGATAACGAACATCTGCGTGACGTCTTACGTTTATCTGAAGATCCCAAACGTCCGGAACGAAAAATTCAGTTCTTTGTTGCGGTATATCAGCATCTCCGGGAGCGTATCCGTCAGGATATCATTCGTACCGACGATCCGGTTGAAGCCATTGAACAGATGGAAATTGAGCTGAGTCGTCTGACCGAAGAGCTGACCAGTCGTGAGCAGAAACTGGCAATCAGTTCCCGAAGTGTGGCCAATATTATTCGCAAAACCATCCAGCGTGAGCAGAACCGTATTCGCATGCTGAACCAGGGTCTGCAAAGTGTCTCCTTCGGACAGGTTCATAGCGTTCGGTTGAATGTGAATGTGCGTGAAGCTCACTCTACATTGCTCAACGTGTTATCTGAACAGCATGAGCAGCATCAGGATCTGTTTAACAGTAATCGCCTGACCTTCTCTGAAGCCCTGGCGAAACTCTATCAGCGCCTTAACCCGCAGATTGATATGGGCCAGCGTACACCGCAAACCATTGGCGAAGAGTTACTGGACTACCGTAACTATCTGGAGATGGAAGTTGAGGTTAACCGTGGCTCCGATGGCTGGTTGCGTGCGGAAAGTGGTGCGTTGTCTACCGGGGAA
The DNA here is from genome assembly GCF_024807845.1 of Klebsiella sp. BIGb0407. Taxonomy (GTDB): domain Bacteria; phylum Pseudomonadota; class Gammaproteobacteria; order Enterobacterales; family Enterobacteriaceae; genus JGM124. Next base: position 1,361,760 of record NZ_JANUEQ010000001.1, on the reverse strand, counting down.
GCTATTGGTACCGGGATGTCGATTCTGGTGATGGTCGTGCAAAGCTGGGAAGAAGAGTCCAGCCGCTTACGCGGTAAAGATATCTCACCTTGTCGTCTGCTGTTCCTTGATGAAGCGGCGCGTCTCGATGCCAAGTCAATTGCGACCCTGTTTGAACTCTGTGAACGCTTGCAGATGCAGCTTATCATTGCGGCACCAGAGAACATCAGTCCGGAAAAAGGCACGACCTATAAACTGGTGCGTAAAGTGTTCCAGAACACCGAGCATGTTCACGTGGTTGGTCTTCGTGGCTTTGCACCTCCGGTAGCGCCTGAGGCACTGCCAGAGTCAGTGGATGCATCCTGATCCTGGTTAAGTAAAAGAGAACGGGCATGGAGGCTTCCATGCCCGTTTGTTTATTCAATGTTATACCGCCAGTTTCATCGTCTCATCACCCGGCATGGCCGCCATCACGCGTGTTGAATCAGAGACAAAACCTAAGCATTTTTTGACATTCCATAATGTCGCCTCGGTACAAAAATCGGGCGAAGAGGTCGCGCAGCAATCCTCCAGCAGCACACAGCCGTAGCCCAGGAAGTTCGCATCGGCCAGAGAATGCAGTACGCACTGATCGGTGTTAACGCCTGCAAATAGCAGGGTACGCACGCCCAGGTTACGCAGAATACTGTCCAGAGGCGTATCCCAGAAACCACTGATACGGTATTTATCGACCAGGATATCTTCAGGGCTTGGAGCCAGTTCATCCACTATTGCTGCCGCCCATGAATCTTTTTGCAGTACCTGGGCACCATGCCCCGGCAAGGCTTCTCCCAGTCCAATTCCTGTGCCGGTCGGTTTATAGAGATGATGCTGGTTGGCAGGCATATTGGCCAAATCAGGCCGGTTACCCCAGTTCACCCAGATAACCGGAACTTGCTGTTCGCGCAATACCGGCAACAGGCGTTGTAATGGTGCAATTGGCGCACGATCTGCGGCAAAATTGCCTCCAATATGGTCAACCCAGCCCGTCTCTGTGCAGAAGTCATTTTGCATATCAATAATGATAATAGCCGTATGGTTCAGGTCTATTCTGAGATTTTGTGGCTCGCTGGACAGGGTGGTAATAACCGGTGCACGGCTGGGAACCACCATATCTACCTGGGTCTCATCGCTATGCCAGCGGGTATTGGTGAAAGTCCCCAGTGGCGCGGCAACGCCCGTCGTTTCTCGTATTGATTGTATAGTCATAAGGCGTTCTCCTGGTCGGGCGATGGCCCGTTTTCTCGGGGTTAAATAAAGCCTGTCGTTTTGACTGACTGAACTGATGGGCAATTGATGAAAACCAGTCAGTAAAAACTTACTTACCTCATGACACAGGCAATAAAGATGCCAGGATGCCTCTCTTCTTTTTAATTCGTTTGGTTATTTACTCTTCGCAGCGCTGGCACTGAATTTGCATTATCCATTCAGTAAGAACTTACTTACTCCACTACACACTCCAGGGGTTCCAGCATGCCATCTGTCTTATCAATTCGTATGATTGTTTCTTTTACTCTGCTCACCGGCGCGCTGGTATCCCAGCAGGCCATGGCCTCTGACGCGATGCGCGTGGGCGTATTGATCCCGGGTTCAAAAATGGACAAAGGATGGATGGAGTCCGGTTATGAAGGAGTCGTTGCTTCACAAAAGACGTTTGGCGATAAGCTAAAAACCCAGATCATTGAAAATATCAATTACGCCGATATGGAACAGGCACTCACCAACCTGGCGACCAAAAACCAGTTGGTTATTGGCGTTGGCGGACAAACCCAGGCTGCAGTATTGAAGGTGGCCAAACGGTTCCCGAAGGTGAAGTTCTCGATTGTCGGCGGCAATGAGATGCAGACTATGCCAGCCAACGTGGCAGGGTATGACGTCAAACAGGCTGAAATCGCCTTTGTTGCCGGCGCTGCGGCGGCGATGATGACGAAAACCGATAAAATTAGCTACGTGGGAGGCATGGAGATCCCATCTATTGTTAATGCCGGAAAAGAATTCGGTAAAGGGGCTCAATACATCAATCCGAAAGTACAAAATTTTGTCAGCTACAGCGGCGATTTTGATGATGTCTCTAAAGCCCATGAAGCAACACTTGCGGCTATCTCACAGGGCGCTGATGTTCATTATCATATTCTTAATCTCGGCCTGCGCGGCATGGAGCAGGCCGCCCGTGAGAAAAACACCCATATTATTGGCAGCTACACCGAGCGTTGTGGTACTGACCCACTCTATATTGGCTATAGCGTCACCGGTGTCGGTTATCAGGTGCAATACGCCATTGAACAGCTGGAGAACAAGACCTGGCAACCAGGGTACAAAGTCTTTGGCCTCGGCATGGGACCTCAGGCGTCCGATATGATTGTTTGCAGCTCGACCCCGGAAATAGATGCCAGGTTAAAGCAAATCAAACAAGATATTCAAAGCGGCAAAATTAAAGTGCTGGAGGGATAACCCCATGGCTGACGCTCAAGGCATGCCAGTTCCTGCTCTATCACTTCAGGGTATTGATAAGTTTTTTGGTGCCTTCCAGGCATTATCCGGTATCAGCCTGGATCTGCTACCTGGAGAGGTTCATTGCCTGTTAGGTGAGAATGGGGCCGGTAAATCAACGCTGTGTAACGTTATTTTTGGCGTACATCAGCCTGATAGTGGCGTGATGTTTCGCGCAGGCAAGTCCTATAAACCTTTGAAACCGCAAGATGCACTGACGGCGGGTATTGCGATGGTGCACCAGCATTTCAGCCTGGTCGATAATGCCACGGTACTCGATAACCTGCTACTGGGGCAGGCACGAGGATGGATTGACTATGGTCAGCAGCAGCGACGAATTCAGGAAACCTTGCAAAGTCTCGGGCTGAGTCTGGATTTGCAGGCCAAAATTTCTGCTTTGTCGGTCGGTGAGCGTCAGCGCGTGGAGATAGTCAAATGTCTGCTGCGTGACCCCGGCGTATTGATCCTTGATGAACCTACTGCAGTTCTGCTACCCGCTGAAATCAGTGCGTTACTGAAGGTATGTGAGCGGGTAGCAAGCCTGGGCTGTGCGGTGGTACTGGTGACCCATAAACTGGCCGAAATTCAGCGTATTGCCTCCCGTGCCACCGTATTGCAGAGCGGCAGAGTCGTGACGGCGTCAGATTGTCCTGCACAGGAGATAGAGCGTCTGGTACGCGCCATGATTGAACGTCCGGGGCAGGTGAATATGCCGATCCTGACTCCTGTGGTGGAGACTCCGCATACCAGACGTTATGCATTGAATGACGAGGTATTGCAGCTTAACGGGCTCACCGTACGGGATGAGCTGGGCGCTACCCGACTCGATAATTGCACCATGGTGGTGAATCGCGGTGAGATTGTAGCGATAGCCGGTGTGGAGGGTAACGGTCAGAGTGAGCTGGGTGCAGTACTGGCCGGTATGCTACCGCTTAGCGACGGGCAAGTTTATGTTGCGGGAAAAGAGGTGACAGGTGCTTCCCCGCAGCAAATGACTCGTGCTGGGGTGGGTATCGTACCGGAAGACAGGCATGCCGTAGGTTGTATTACCGGGATGAGCCTGACGGAAAACCTGCTACTTAATCATATGCACCACTATTCCTGCTTTGGTTTTTTGCAACGCCGTAAAATGCGCGATGCTGCCCGGGCGCTGATAACTCGTTTTGATATCCGTGCCGCGGGAATCGATGTCTCTTTTGGTGGCCTGTCGGGAGGTAATCAGCAGAAAGCGGTACTGGCGCGAGAGCTAACGCTGGAGTCTCTGGTTCTGCTGGTGGCTGCCCAGCCAACACGCGGTCTGGATGTTGGGGCCGTGGCGGCGGTTTATCGCCATATTCAGGATGCCCGCGATCGCGGGGTGGGTGTTTTGCTGATTTCATCCGAGCTGGATGAAGTCCTGGCAGTGGCGGATCGGGTCGTGGTGTTCTATCGGGGAAAAATTATTGGCACCAGTCTGCGGGGACAGCACGATCGAGCGGCAATAGGTGCATGGATGGCGGGACAAGCGGCATGAATAATCAGTTACTAAAACGCGTGCCAGCCCAGTGGCGCACTCACTCGCATATTCGCACCTTACTGGTGATGAGTGGTGCTATTGTGGCAGCCATATTCGTGGCGATAGCCATGATCCTCAGCTTCGGTGTACCGGTCTCAGAAGCGCTGGAGGCATTTGCCGATGGAGCCTGGGGCTCACCTTATGCTATCGGGGCGTCGGTTAACCGTAGTCTGGTATTTGCCCTGATAGGTGTCGGTTTTGTCCTCGCGAATCGAGCCCGACTAACTAACGTCGGTGGCGAAGGGCAAATCGCCATAGGCGGTATCACCGCCACCGCGATAAGTCTGTACGGCGGTTGTGAGGGCCTGCCCTATGGTTTAGCCTGGATGGTGCCGATGCTATGCGCAGCCCTGGCAGGAGGCGTCTGGGGGGCTATTCCGGGCTGGCTGAAAGCCCGTCTCGGAACTAATGAAGTCATCAGTACGTTACTGCTCTCATTTATTGCCGTCTGGCTACTCTACTGGTGTGTGCAATCGGTTGACCTTCTGCGCCAGCCAATGACCAGCGGAGGGACGCTACCGGAATCTCTGACCATTCCCGAAACCACACAATTGCCCCTGCTGTGGCCGGACAGTGGACTGGGAATACATCTCGGACTGGCCATCACTCTGGTACTGGGTATTGTGGTGGCGGCAGTAATTTCGCGAACCCGTTTTGGTTTTTCACTCCGGGCTGTTGGATATAATCCGCAGGCCGCTAAGCGCGCCGGAATCGCTATTACCTGGACTGTGGTGGCCGCACTAGCGATTGCGGGGGCTTTAGGCGGGCTGGCAGGCGCGATAATGTTACAGGGGGATCAATACTCGCTCAAAGCAGGATTCTCCTCGGGTTACGGTTTTGACGGGCTCGTTGTCGGTCTGCTGGCGCGTAATTCGATAACGGGCGTATTCATCGTCGCCTTGTTATTCGGATTTATGCGTTCCGGTGGCATTAATATGGAAATGGTGGCCCAGGTTCCCGCAGCGTTAGTGCTGGTGGTGCAAGCTATCGTTATTCTGATTCTGGCGGGCAGTACTCTGTGGCTCTCCCGTAAAGGAGAAAAAGTATGAGTATGGAACTGCTGGCCATTTTTGCCGCATCATCTATTAGACTGGCAGCGCCGTTAATGATTGCTTCTGCGGGTGAGCTTATCAGTGAGCGCGCTGGCGTATTGAATATGAGCGTCGAAGGCATGATGCTCACTGGCGCTTTTCTTGGGGTCGCGGGAGCCAGTATGACAGGCAGTGCTGAATGGGGATTGCTGATTGGTGTCTTGGGAGTGATCCCTCTGGCATTGTTGCAGGCCTTTCTCAGTGTGACATTACGAGCCAACCAAATCGTCACCGGTATTGGTATCAATATCCTGGCATTAGGAGCGACAACCCTGGCTTATCGGGAAATGTTTGGCGCACGGTCAAATGCAGTTATCCCAGGTCTGGATAAATGGTCGCCGCCGTTGCTACGCGATATTCCCTTATTAGGGACTGAAGTCTTAAACCAGGTATGGCTATTTTATCCTGGCTTACTGGTATTACTGTTGTGTGCGGTGGTTATGCGCCGAACCGCATTAGGCGTCTCTCTTAATGCGGTTGGTGTCTCACCGCGTGCCGTCGATCAATCTGGTTTGTCGGTTACTCGGCTGCGTTATGGTGCGGTCATTTTTTCCGGGATGATGGCTGCGGCGGGAGGATGTCTGCTTTCAATTGGTAATATTCACACTTTCACCGAAGGCATGACTAACGGCACCGGCTATCTGGCGATTGCTGCCATTATTTTTGGCAACTGGAAAATTGGCCGTACTGCTTTAGCTTGTCTGCTATTTGGTGCCGCCAGTGCATTACAATTTCAACTTCCTCTGCTCGGGATCCAGGTCCCTACAGCGCTATTAATTATGCTGCCTTATTTACTGGCACTGATAGCGGTAGCGGGATTGATCGGGCGACAAACCGCACCCGCTGCTTTGACGCAGCCTTATCAGCGCTAAAAACGGAGGATAATTATGCCAGATAGCAATCAGGGTGAACTCACTGCCACTGAGCGACGAGTGGCGGTTAAGCGGCAGCAGTTGATGCAAAATACCCGACAACGTATTTTTGATATTGCGCTACAGGAGTTTGCCGATAAGGGATTCAGTGGTGTGCGTGTTGAGGCCATCGCGGGCCTGGCCGGAGTGAATATTCGTATGATTTATCACTACTTTGAGAGCAAACAGAATCTCTATATTGAGGTACTGGAGTTTGTTCTCGGGCAGCTACGCAGTGAAGAGCTTAAACTGAAACTGGATATCCATCAGACAGGTTCAGTTGAGGGGATATTACAGCTGTATGATTTTATCGAAAGTCATTTTTCCCGGCATCGCGAACTACAATGTTTACTGCAATGGGAGAATCTCAACAAAGCCGAAACCCTGAAGCATTCTGCCAGAATTCAGGCTATGTCGTTTCCTATACGTGATTTATTAACCGAACTTATTCTGCTTGGAGAACGAAAAGGTACCCTGCGTCCGGGTATTGATGCATTACATTTGTACGTGACTCTGGTCAGTCTGAGTGTCTTTCATAAATCGAATGCTTTCACCATATCCTGGATGTTTGAGACCGATTTACTGGCGTCCAACTGGCAACGGCAGCATAAACAGCAGGTTTACGAGATGATTCGCGCCTGGCTTAAACCTGTTACAGGCTGATTTATCTTTATTTTTCAGTACTCCATAACCAAAGTGTGCTAGATATAGGTTTTCTTAGTCATCTACTTTGAACGATTAAATGACTTTGACTTATACTGAAGGTAATCCTGATATCCTTTAACTGGAACAGGTACTGACGACTTTTATTTATCTGAATCACTGGCCCGTTGCCTGATCTCTACCTGTAAGCACTTCGAAGCATTCAGGTTACAGATCCTGCGCAATACGACGGGCATATTAATGAAAGGAGTCTTGGATGCTGATAGCAAAAGTGAATAGTCTTCAATGGATGGTTATCGGTTGTAGTCTGCTGTTTGGGCTGGCTCCTGTTTCACAGGCCTTTGCCGAAATGCTGACAACGACAGAACAAACCTTACCGGTACCAGCCGATACTCAGGTCGCGGTAGTGACACCGTTGACGGTTGAGCAAAGTCGGGCGCAAATTCTTGCCAGCCTGCCTGCGGGTTACACTCCTCTCTATCTCAATAGTTTATCTGAACTTTACGCCAGTCGTGATATGCAGCCAATGTGGCAGGAAGAGGGCGCAATGCAGGCCTTTTCGCAACAACTGGCGGAAGTGGCGATTGCCGGTATTCAGCCGCAATTTGCCTATTGGGTTGAACAACTGACGCATCCCTCCGTACAGGGGCTGGGACGTGATATTGTCCTGTCCGATGCGATGCTCGGATATCTGGACTATATTTCGGGCATTCCCGCCGAGGGAGAGCGCTGGTTGTATGGGGGGTCGGTCTATAAGCCGAAAGCTCCGCCGCAAGGGATTGTGACTCAATGGCAGACGGCTATCAGCCTGGGGAATGCTTCTGCATTTATCGCCTTATTAGCCCCTACAAACCCGCAATATATGACTTTGCGGCAGTCGTTACATGCCCTGATGCAGCCGACAGCGGCCTGGCCGCAGTTACAGGGTAAAGTCACGCTCCGTCCTGGTGAATTCAGTGGCGATATTCCGGCATTACGGGAAATCCTGGCGCGTAGCGTCAGTGCCCCCGTTAATGGACTTATTATAGACGAAACTCAGGGCTATACTCCGGAGTTGGTTGAGAGTGTCAAACAGTTCCAGCGTCAGCAAGGGCTGGAGCCCGATGGCGTTATTGGTGCGCAGACGCGCTTCTGGTTGAACGCGACTCCCGAACAACGTGCTGGGATTGTCGCCTTAAATATTCAGCGTTTGCGATTATTACCCGATAAGGTCGATACCGGGATCATGGTCAATATCCCTGACTACTCATTAGTCTATTATCTCAACGGTAATGAGGCTTTGCAGTCACGTGTTATTGTCGGGCGGCCCGATCGTAAAACGCCGTTAATGAGCAGTGCATTGAATAATGTAGTGGTGAACCCTCCGTGGAATGTACCGCAATCTTTGGCCCGTAAAGATATCCTGCCTAAGGTACGCCAGGATCCGGGTTATCTTGAACGCCAGGGTTACAGTATCTATCAGGGCTGGAGCAGGGATGCCGAAAGTATCGATCCCTGGATGGTGGACTGGTCCACCATTACCGAGCGAAACTTACCCTTCCGCTTCCAGCAGAAGCCCGGACAGCATAATGCGTTGGGTCGTTACAAATTCAATATGCCAAATTCAGAGTCGATTTATCTGCATGACACACCTAATCACAATTTATTCCGTCGTGAGGCTCGCGCTTTGAGTTCTGGGTGTGTGCGTGTCAATAAAGCCTCAGAGCTGGCAGGCATGCTATTACAGGATGTTGGCTGGAATGCTTCGCGTATCTCCGGCACGGTTGATAAAGGCAATACCACGTTTATCTCTATCCGTCAGAATGTGCCGGTAATGCTTTATTATTTAACAGCATTTAGTGGAGCAGACGGGCATGTTGCTTTCCGGGCTGACATTTATAACTATGACAGTGCGGCGCGTGTTGGCGCTCATAATGTGAACAGCGCTCGGTTACTTATACAGTAAGCGGCGAAGTCATAACGGTATTGATGCCCAGGATGCCGAATAGTCACCAGTGACTTTTCGCTCCTCGGGCAAAACTGCGTGATATACGGTCTTGACGTCAAAACCTCAGACAGTTATGGTTTGCTGTGCTCGCGTAAAAACGCGCATTAAATGTACTCCTCATACTTCAGCTTTCTTGCAGACTGCTGGTATTTTAGCCTGCACGTAACTTGAAGTATGACGGGTATACACAATAATTTTTTTAGGTTTTGAATAATGGATAAATTTGACGCTTATCGTCGCAAGCTATTAGCCCTGGGTGGCGTAGCTCTCGGTGCATCACTGTTGCCGTTCCCCGCGCTAGCTACACTTTCGACTCCACGCCCGCGTATCCTGACTCTTAATAATCTCAATACTGGTGAGTCGCTTAAAGCGGAATTCTTTGATGGTAAAGGTTATATCAAAGATGAACTGAGCCGGTTAAATCATTTTTTCCGCGACTATCGTGCTAATAAAATGACTACTATTGATACCGCGTTGTTTGATCAGCTGTATCGGCTGCAAGTCTTGTTAGGCACTAAAAAACCCGTCCAGTTAATCTCCGGCTATCGCTCTCTTGACACTAATAACGATCTGCGGGCCCACCACCGTGGGGTCGCGAAAAAGAGCTATCATACCAAAGGTCAGGCAATGGACTTCCATATTGACGGCGTGGCATTAAGTCAGGTGCGTAAAGCAGCACTCTCTATGAAAGCAGGCGGAGTAGGGTATTATCCACGCAGTAACTTCGTACATATTGATACCGGACCGGTCAGAAACTGGTAATACAACAAGCCGGTGTTAGCCCGCCGGTAATGGAGCAGCATGAACTACCATATTATTCCCGTCACCCCGTTTGCCCAAAACTGTTCATTAGTCTGGTGTCCGGTGACGCTGCAAGCAGCTCTGGTCGATCCTGGTGGTGATGCGCAACAGATTAAGCACGCTATTACAGAGACGGGAGTGAAGGTCACGCAGATCCTGTTAACTCATGGTCATCTGGATCATGTCGGTGCTGCGGCGGAGCTGGCTGCTTATTTACATGTTCCTGTTATTGGTCCGCAAAAAGAAGACGAATTCTGGCTCACAGGGCTCCCGCAGCAGAGTCAGATGTTCGGTCTTGAAGAATGTCAGCCTTTAGTTCCAGACCAATGGCTGGAAGAGGGCGACAGCGTGAACGTTGGTGAAACGACATTTCAAGTGCTGCATTGCCCCGGACATACGCCCGGTCATATTGTCTTTTTTGATCCGGTTTCCCGGTTACTGGTTTCTGGGGATGTTATTTTCAAAGGCGGGGTTGGGCGTAGCGACTTCCCGCGTGGGGATCACGGCGCATTAATTGACGCTATCAAACGTAAATTACTGCCTTTAGGCGATGACGTTACTTTTATTCCCGGCCATGGCCCGATGTCTACTCTGGGTGAAGAGCGGCGGAATAATCCTTTTTTACAAGATGAGCTACCTGTCTGGTAGAACCCTCGCTAATAAAAAACCGCCGGCACCTTTGGTAGCCAGCGGTTTGTCCTGACAATCTGATGTCAGTATATTTAATTACAGCACCGCAACGATAGCTTCACACAGCGGAGACATATTGTCCGGCGTCAGCCCGGCGACGTTAATGCGACCTGAAGCCACCGCATAGATGCCGAACTCTTCACGCAGACGCAGTACCTGTTCTTTGCTTAAGCCGCTGAAAGAGAACATACCGTTCTGATCAATGATAAAGCTGAAGTCACGGCTGGCACCTTTTTCTTGCAGGGTATTCACAAACAACTGACGCATACGGTGGATACGCTGACGCATTTCAGTCAGTTCTTGTTCCCAGAGGGTACGCAGTGCTTCATTGCTCAGAATCGTTGCGACAACCGCAGCACCGTGTGCTGGTGGGTTAGAGTAGTTGGCACGAATAGTCGCTTTTACCTGACTAAAGGCGCGATCAACGGTTTCGGCATCAGCCGCAACCAGAGTACAGGCACCAACACGTTCGTTGTACAGACCAAAGTTCTTGGAGTAAGAGCTGGCGACGATCAGTTCTTGATGGCTTGCTGCGAACAGACGCAGACCTTCAGCATCTTCTTCCAGACCACGCGCAAAGCCCTGGTAGGCGAAGTCAAACAGCGGTAACCAGCCTTTTTCCAGCGACATCTCACACAGTGTCTGCCACTGTTCGAAAGTTGGATCGATACCGGTAGGGTTATGACAGCAACCGTGGAACAGCACTACGTCACCAGCTTGTGCCGCTTGCAGGCTGTCAATCAGACCTGTGAAGTTAAGGCTATGGTTAGCTGCGTCGTAATAGTTGTACTCGCAAACTTCCAGACCCGCAGACTCGAAAACGTTCTTATGGTTTGGCCAGCTAGGATTACTCACCCAGACACGTTTTGCAGAGGTGTTATGCGCGATAAAATCAGCAGCTACACGCAGTGCGCCGGTGCCGCCAGGGGTTTGTGCTGTACGTGCACGTTTCGCTTCGCTAATCGGGCTGCCTTTACCAAATAACAGCTCCTGGGTGCATTGACCAAATGCGGGAATACCGTCAATGCTGAGATAGTTTTTTGTGACTTCATTTTCCAGCAAATAAAGCTCAGCTTTTTTAACGCTGGTCAGAACCGGTGTATTACCCGTTTCATCTTTATAGACGCCAATACCCAGGTTAATTTTATTATCACGGTCATCGGCACGAAACAGGTCAGCCAGGCCCAGAATTGGGTCAGCAGGGGCAGCAGTAATGTTCTCAAACATAACGGGTTCCATAGAGATAGCGGGAGAAATTAATATCAGGTTACCCGCAGTTGTACTAAATGCCAACCGTTTGCACAAAAAAGAATGAAGGGAAATTATTAAGCGGTTTGTTGTGCTTTTCAGGCATAAAAAAACAGGACTTACGTCCTGTTTTTATTCACATCAGACAAATATTTTGCCGGATATTAGAACTGGTAAGCTACACCAAGAACGCCCTGGTTGTCAGAACCAATCCAGCCACCGTCAGTTTTCTCAGCTTCTGAGGTGCTCAGCAGGTTGATACGGTAGTCACCGTAAACGCTGAAGTTTTTGTTGAAGTAGTAGTAAGTACCAACAGTGATGTATTTAGCCAGTTCAGCATTAACTTTCTGACCACCAACTTCATACAGGTCTTTGCCTTTAGAGTGAACGAAGGACAGAGATGGACGCAGACCGAAATCGAATTGATACTGAGCGATCATTTCTAAGTTTTCAGTTTTTCCAGCAGCGACTGTTGGAGCTGCTGTCAGGAAGCCATTCGCCACGTTGCTCATGTTACGGGTTTCTGCATACGCTGCTGCCAGATAGATATTGTTGGCATCGTATTTAGCACCGAAAGCAAAGGCTTCAGCGTGTTTAGCACCGTTACCCAGGTCTGTTTGCTGATTGCCGGTACGCTTAGAGTTGCTGTATGCGCCAGTCAGAGCAAAGCCTTCAGCAAAGTTATATTCTGCTGAGTAACCGATACCTTCGCCGTTAGCTTTGGTTGGGTCAGTACGGTCGTTTTTAGCCTGGTACTGGATACCAAAGTTCAGACCTTCAACGTGACCGAAGAAGTCAGTGTTACGATAAGTCAGAACACCCGTGGTACGGTTGTTCATGAAGTTATCAACGTTACCGCCCCAAGTTTCACCTGAGTAAGATGGAGCCATATCGGTGTATGATTCAACATCATAAACGATACCGTGGTTACGGCCGTAGCTCAGGGAGCCAGCTTCACCCGCTTTCAGACCAGCGAATGCCAGACGGGTTACGTTATCCTGGTTGCCTTCTTCTTTGCTTGCTTTAGCACGGTATTCCCAACGACCAAAACCGACCAGGTCAGAATTGATCTGAGTTTCACCTTTGAAGCCAATCTGGCCATAGGAAGCATCGCTGCTGCCTTTTTTGGTGCCCTTGTCTTTGTTTTCATCGTTGGTATTGAAGCCGCGCTCACCAACAACTTTACCGTAGAAGTCTAATTTGTTGCCGTCTTTGTTGTAGATCTCAGCAGCGTTAACAGAACCAGCTACCAGGATAGCAGGGATGATCACTGCCAGAATGTTGCGCTTCATCATTATTTATTACCCTCATTGGTTTTATGAACACCTGCCACTGCCGTCAACAATTTCTTACAAAACTGCCGATGAGAGTTTGGTGTCTTTCTGTGTCTGAAGGCATCTTTCCATCCATGACATCGTTTCGCTAGCCTGAAAGTGCTACAAATATCAAAACTAAGTAACAGATGGAAAATATGTGTAACAATATGTGAATTTGATGGAACTTTGTGAACTAATTCAAACTTCGGCTTAATAATTAATGAGAGGATTTTTTCTTAACGTATATATATGAATTGCTTATGTTTAATTTGTATAAGCATGATTTGCATCAAATAAGGTTGATCTATCCGGGTTTGCCGGAAAGCAAAAGAACGCGTGGCTTAGGGGGAAAGATTGCCAAAAAGTGCGGTATTTATCGTGAAACAAATTCAGCCCCTCAGTTCATCAAAATGGTCTATTTCCCCCTAATTGTAAGAAATACCTTGTAACCAGGTTACATATGAAAACGGTTGAAATTGACATTTAAATATCAATCATTAATAAAATATGTGCAAAGAAAACACCGTCACTTGTCGTATTTTTAATGCAGGCAGAAAGAGGAAGAGGAGTAGTACCACGTCTGACTACAGATAGAGTGGGAATGAAAGCGGGTAAAGAATCGGTTTAGAGATTAAATAAAGAGAGGGGAATACGGGTACCCAGAACGCCGAGTGATAAATTCTTTATCGACGGTCTGAGCACCTGTAAGAGGCCTGAGTGATTCAGGCTGTTTGATTACTAGAAACTAGCGTTACGTGGAGTACGCGGGAAAGGAATCACGTCACGTACGTTCTGAACACCGGTCACATAAGCAATCAGACGCTCAAAGCCAAGTCCGAAGCCTGAGTGCGGTACGGTGCCATAGCGGCGCAGATCGCGGTACCACCAGTAATCTTCTTTATTCAGTCCCATTTCTGCCAGACGTGCATCTAACACATCCAGACGCTCTTCACGCTGGGAACCACCGATGATTTCACCGATACCCGGGGCCAGAACATCCATTGCAGCAACGGTCTTACCGTCTTCATTAAGGCGCATATAGAAGGCCTTAATGTCTTTTGGATAGTTTTTCACAACCACAGGAGCTTTAAAGTGCTGCTCTGCCAGATAACGCTCATGTTCGGAAGAGAGATCAACACCCCAGAAAACAGGGTTTTCAAATTTCTGACCACAATTCAGCAGGATTTCAACGGCATCGGTATAATCAACCTGAGCGAAATCTGCCTTAATAAAGTTCTGCAGACGCTCAATAGCTTCTTTATCAACACGATCGGCGAAGAACTTCATATCATCCATACGCTCTTCAAGTACTGCATTAAAGACGTATTTCAGCATTGCTTCTGCCAGACCCGCGGCATCGTCCAGGTTAGCAAAAGCCACTTCAGGTTCCAGCATCCAGAACTCTGCCAGATGACGACTGGTATTGGAGTTCTCAGCACGGAAAGTCGGACCAAAGGTATACACTTTAGATAAGGCACAAGCGTAGGTTTCGCCATTTAACTGACCGGATACCGTCAGGAAGGACTCTTTTCCAAAGAAATCTTTATCAAAGTCGACTTTTCCTTCTGGGGTGCGAGGCAGGTTTTCCATGTCCAGCGTGGATACGCGGAACATTTCACCGGCACCTTCTGTGTCAGAAGCGGTAATCAGTGGCGTTGAAACCCAGAAATACCCTTGCTCATCAAAGAAACGATGCAGAGCTTGCGCCAGAGTATGACGTACGCGGGCAACGGCACCAATCAGGTTAGTCCGTGGGCGTAAGTGTGCAACTTCACGCAGATACTCAATGCTATGGCGTTTAGCGGCCATTGGGTAGGTATCAGGATCATCAACCCAGCCTGTAACTTCAACCTGAAGTGCCTGTATTTCAAAACTCTGGCCCTGGCCCGGAGAAGCAACCACGGTGCCTGTAACGATAACTGAACAGCCTGTCGTCAGGTGCAGTATCTCGTCATTATAATTGGGCAGAGAATTATTAATAACAGCCTGTACAGGATCAAAGCAGGAGCCATCATAAATGGCAAGGAAGGAGATACCAGCTTTTGAATCTCTCCGAGTACGCACCCATCCGCGCACGGTGACTTCACTGTCAACGGCTGCACGGCCCTGGAGTACGTCGGCTACAGGCACAACGCTCATAGTTTTCTCTCTATTTAATGGTCAATAAAAAATTAGCCCGAAAGGGGCTATCTATATTACTTGTCGTGTGTCAGCAGACAAGAAGAATTCACTGTCTGCTATGAAGAAATCATGTTATGGCAGGCTATGGGGATTTTACACCGCAAAAACCTGCCATTAATCAGCTGGCTTTTTTGACTTCAGGCAGACTGAAGGCTTCACGCAGCGCACGCACAAAGGCTTTATCCAGGCATATCGTTTTACCCGGACTGTCGGACAATTTGGCGACCGGTTTACCGTTGCACTCAACCAGTTTAATCACAATATTGAGCGGCTTAACCTGCGGAATATCACAGGTCAGGCGAGTACCGATCCCGAAACTGAGCTGCACACGTTCTGAAAAATGACGGTACAGCTCTACAGACTTAGCCAAATCAAGATTATCCGAGAATACCAGCACCTTGCTCATTGGGTCGATCCCCAGCGAGCGGTAGTGCGCTATCGCTTTTTCACCCCAGGCGAAGGGATCGCCTGAATCATGGCGTAGCCCCTGGTAACGCGTGGCAAAATTATGGTCAAAATCGCGCAGGAAGGCATCCATAGTAATACAGTCTGTTAAGGCGATGCCTAAACTGTCGGGATATTCATCCAGCCAGGCTTGCAGCGCAGCTCGCTGGCTACTGGCCAGCGTCGGGCTGATTTGCTGATGAGCCTGGAACCATTCATGCGCCTGAGTTCCCATAGGTGTCAGATTCAGGATACGGGCCAGAGAATAGTTACTGGTACCGACAAACCAGGGCTCATCCCGCAAACGCGTGACTATCGCCTGTTGTACCTCACGTGAGAAACGGCGGCGGGTGCCAAAATCCATCAACCGAAAAGCACTCAAATCTATATTCTGGGTTAACCGATTAAAATCATTGAGCTTATTTTCCAGATGATCGAGCGCCAGGTGTATACTGGCATCAGGCGAACGATGGCGATGGGCAACCTCGCTTATCATGGCAAGCAGGGGAACTTCCCATAAAATCACCTCACGCCAGGGGCCGGTTAAGCGGATATCCAAATGGCCCTGGTTATTCGTCACCTCAACCTGAGAAGGGTCAAAGCGGAACTGATTAAGCCAGTTAAGGTAGTCCGCTTTAAAGAAAGGTAATCCTTTAAGCCAGTTAAATTCTTCCGGGCTCAATGCCAGATGTTGCATAAAACCAATTTGCTCACGAACGGCGTCGGCATAAATGCCTAACAGGTCGTCACCGCGACAACGGAATTCCGCTGTAACGACAACCTCGTCATAGAGGTGAAAAACGGCTTGCTGCATATGAAGCTTATAAGCATCAGTATCCAGCAGCGATTGTAATATTGGGGAAGCGTGTCGAGTCATGGCGCGTTTCAGCATCCTCTCACAGGAGCGTTTCCATCAAGTACAGGCAAATAATGAGCCGGGAGTATACCTTGATTATCTGTTTATTGAAGTAAGATCACAACACAGCGGGCATACAGGGTCGATGGCAATTCGTGCCGCAGGCTGGATTTAGCCAAACTTTTAATATTTATTATGGTGTTATATAGCCAAAATAATTCAAGCTATGACTGGTCTGTGATGCAATACGTTCCCCGCTCACACTGGCTGGAATGGGTAGATACAGGCTAACGTAGCGGTAGTTTAACGTTTTATTTAGTGATGCGAGATTACGGGTTACCAGGCAAAAGAGTATCGATATCTGCAATAGCTTTCAGGGCGTGGAAACGACTTAGCATTCTTCGTTCGCTGGATAAAGATTCTGCGTGGTAACATTAGTGCAACAGGAACAGACTGAATGCCGTTTATCTACGGCTGAATAAGAAGGTTTTTATGACACAACAGCCTCAAGCTAAATATCGTCACGATTATCGTGCACCAGACTTTACCATTACTGATATTGATTTAACCTTTTCTCTTGATGCCACCCTGACTCAAGTAACGGCGATAAGCCGCGTTGTTCGCCAGGGAGAAGCCAGTGCTGCTCTGCGGCTTAATGGTGAGGATTTGACGCTGGTGTCCATCAAGGTCGATGGGCGGGACTGGACTGATTATCATCTGGAGTCGAGTGTATTAGTTATCGAATCACTGCCGGATGTTTTTAATCTGACGATTGTTAATGAAATTAGCCCTGCAGCCAATACCGCTCTGGAAGGGTTATATCAGTCAGGTGAAGCCCTCTGTACACAATGTGAAGCTGAAGGGTTCCGTCATATTACCTGGTATCTGGATCGCCCGGATGTACTGGCGCGTTTCACCACCAAAATTATTGCCGATAAGCAGAAATACCCTTATTTGCTGTCTAATGGTAACCGTATCGCTGAGGGGGAGCTTGAAGGCGGGCTTCACTGGGTACAGTGGCAAGATCCCTTCCCTAAACCGAGCTACTTATTTGCGCTGGTAGCCGGCGATTTTGATGTTTTGCGTGATAGTTTTAAAACGCGTTCAGGCCGTGATGTTGCGCTGGAACTGTTTGTTGACCGTGGCAATCTGTGCCGCGCTGACTGGGCAATGACCTCTCTGAAAGCCTCAATGGAATGGGATGAACAGCGTTTCGGACTTGAGTATGACCTCGATATCTACATGATTGTCGCTGTCGACTTCTTTAATATGGGCGCGATGGAAAACAAAGGATTGAATGTCTTTAACTCCAAGTTTGTTCTGGCGCGTGCAGAAACCGCAACAGATAAAGACTATCTCGATATTGAGCGCGTTATCGGCCATGAGTATTTTCACAACTGGACCGGAAACCGTGTGACCTGCCGCGACTGGTTCCAGCTAAGCCTGAAAGAAGGGCTGACAGTATTCCGCGATCAGGAGTTCAGTTCTGATCTCGGCTCACGCGCAGTGAATCGTATCCAGAATGTCCGTACCATGCGTGCTATGCAGTTTGCTGAAGATGCCAGCCCGATGGCTCATCCAATCCGTCCGGATAAAGTTATTGAGATGAATAACTTTTATACCCTGACTGTTTATGAGAAAGGATCAGAAGTCATTCGTATGCTACATACGCTACTGGGGGAGAAAAACTTCCAGAAAGGCATGCAGTTATACTTTGAGCGCCATGATGGCAGCGCTGCAACCTGTGATGATTTTGTTCAGGCAATGGAAGATGCTTCAAATATTGATTTGTCATACTTCCGCCGCTGGTACAGCCAAGCCGGTACGCCGGTTGTTACTGTACGTGATGATTATGATCCACAAACCGAGCAGTATCGTCTGACTATCAGTCAGATGACCCCGCCGACTGCTGAGCAGCAGGAAAAGGTTCCGCTGCATATTCCATTCGATATTGAACTCTATGATAACGAAGGAAAGGTCATTCCATTGCAGAAGGACGGTCACCCGGTCCACCATGTTCTGAATGTAACTCAGGCAGAACAGACCTTTGTTTTTGATAATGTCTATTTCCAGCCAGTGCCGTCATTACTGCGTGAATTCTCCGCGCCAGTAAAACTGGACTATAAATGGAGCGACGAGCAGTTAGTCTTTTTGATGCGCCATGCCCGCAATGACTTTTCTCGCTGGGATGCGGCACAAAGCTTGCTGACGCTGTATATCAAAATCAACGTTAATCGCTGTGAGCAGGGGCAACCTCTTTCCTTACCTCTTCATGTCGTTGATGCTTTCCGGGCTATTTTGCTTGATGAGCATATCTCTCCGGCACTGGCGAGTGAGATCCTGACCCTTCCATCACAAAATGAAATTGCTGAGCTGTTCCCGGTTATCAACCCGCAGGCTATCGCTCAGGTTCACGGTTCACTGACCCGCACTCTGGCAACCGAACTGGCAGATGAGTTACTGGCGGTATATAACGCGAACAAACTTGAGCATTATCAGGTGAACCACAGTGATATTGGTCAGCGTGCCCTGCGCAATACTTGTCTGCGTTATTTAGCATTTGGTGAGTCTGACCTGGCTCTGAACCTGGTACGTCGTCAGTACAAGGAAGCGGATAATATGACCGATGCTATTGCTGCGCTTTCTGCGGCTGTTGCAGCGGAGCTACCTTGCCGTGATGAGCTGCTGGCTCATTATGATGAGAAGTGGCATCAGGATGGTCTGGTCATGGACAAGTGGTTTATGCTGCAAGCGACCAGCCCGGCGAGCGATACCCTGGAAAATATCCGTAAGCTGTTAAACCATCGTTCATTTAGTCTCAGCAATCCGAACCGTACACGGGCATTAATTGGTGCGTTTGCACTCAATAACCCGGCGGCTTTCCATGCTAAAGATGGCAGTGGTTATCAGTTTATGACGGAAATGCTGACTGAGCTGAATAGTCGTAACCCACAAGTCGCTTCCCGGCTGATTGAGCCGTTAATTCGTCTGAAACGCTATGATGCTGAACGTCAGCAGATGATGCGTGCCGCTCTGGAACAACTGAAAGGACTGGATAATTTATCTGGCGATCTGTTTGAGAAAATAACGAAAGCATTAGCCTGATTAAAATAGCCCTCACTTAGTAA
Organism: Klebsiella sp. BIGb0407; assembly: GCF_024807845.1. GTDB lineage: Bacteria > Pseudomonadota > Gammaproteobacteria > Enterobacterales > Enterobacteriaceae > JGM124. The sequence continues at coordinate 1,342,381 of NZ_JANUEQ010000001.1, read as the reverse complement.
TAAGTGAGGGCTCAGAGTAATGACAGTTAAAATTAAGATTTTATATCGCGGCGTTTAATCAAAATTGCTGTCGTTATAAGGAATACTGCTGACAGAAGCAGGCAAAAATTGGCATTACCCGTAATCCAAAACAATGTATGCATACAGCTTTCACCGACAGCTCCTGAAAGTGCCATTAATCCAAGATAGAACACCTTCCGTTCCTGAAAGTCTGTTTTTACCGCTAATCCATATAGTTGAGGAAATGCGATATAGCCTCCAAACGAAATGACTATTATCGCGACAGAGCAATATAAAAAGTTATCTTTGAATAATGGAATTAAAAATAATCCAGCGGCAAGTATGGCCATTCCGATAAATGCGTTCTGAGCCGTGTTTTTAGTGAATATTTTTATCCGGTTAAAAATAAAGAAAAATAAAACCACGGCAGCGGCATCCAGTGAAAACCAGACGTTTATGCCTTTCATACCAAAAAAAACAGAATCCAGTGAGGGGATAATAGCATAAAAGGTAGAGCAAGCGGCCCAGACACTGACGCATGCGAGCCAGATGTAGAGGAAATTAAAATCAAATTTATGGTGAAGATTTATTTTGGGAGGAGCAGAGCTTAATGGACTTGATAAATTATTCTTGTTGTTAAATAGTATAAATGCTATTAATAAAATGAATGATATTGACGCAGATATTAAAATTGCTATCTGATAATTTTTCCTCGACAACAAAGCAAGAAATGGCGTTATAAAAGCTGCAGCATTAATTAACATAAAATGGATATTGAAAATATCATGCTCAATTTTATTATGCATTTCTATTTTGTATTTTTTATCTTCCTCTTCAAGTAAACTGATAATCATCATAGTGGTTGCACCGCCGACAGTACCAGTAAAAAAAGAGAAAAAATAGATATGAGATAGTTCCACCGTCTGGCTCATATAAACAAGTGAAAAAACCTCTAAAACCAAAGAGACATAAAGAATTTTTTCTTTATGTATAAATGAAGAGATATAGCCAAATAAAACGGGCGTTCCACGATAAAAACTAAACAAAAGCAGATAAAATAAACCCATATCAGAAGAGGTAATTACACCTTCACCGAAGAGATTAAGCGGCATCACGACAGATATACAGAAGAATAAAAAACGCTCAAATGTATGAATGCTAAGAATGATAGCAATGCGCTTTTTAGACTGAGTAACATTTTTAATTTCAATGTCTGGTTTATTAATATTAATAACAGGATTCATAAGGTAGCTGGTTCCAAATAATCTTTACGCTCAATATAAATACGCTGATGTAACTCTTCCCATGCGCGATGATTTAATTCAAGCATCCATGCAAGGATATGAAGCGATTTTTTTTGTTCGGCATTATCAATTGAATGAATGTTAGAGAGGAATAATCGTGATAAATATTGATGATCTAACTCGATATTTAGCTGTTCATGTTTCCTTGAGGCAACATTGAAGGAGTCTTGTAATATAGTACTATTGATTAAAACATCATTTATTTGCGAAGGCTCTCCAGGTATTCCTTCAGTGATCATTACTGACGTAAAATATGACAACAGTTCTGAAGATGACAGATAAGTAAATGCATCACAAAAAACTTGTGTTAAAGGAAGTGGAAGGTGGTTGTCTAAATACTCTTTTGTCACACCCAGATTTATACAGGTTTCGAGTTCGTAAATTTCGTGTCCGACCTCTTCTTCATAGTATCGGGTGAATGATTTTTTTATTGAATCATTTAATCGCTTTGAAATCATCGGGGCGATAGTTTCTGTAAATCGATAGTTTATAAAATATTCCTGAATATAACAGGCCGGGGCCAATAACTCATGATTCTCTGGTTTTTTAAGTTCTTTGAGAAAATTAGATTCACCTGCGTGGATAGAATGTTCACGAATAAAATTTTCGCTCATCAACGCAAAATTTATCCCTGATACTGTCTCATAAAAATCATTTAGTTGATAGCCTGCCCGTTTTGCATTCAGATCAAGGGAATATATTAAAAGTGATTTAAAAGCATAAAGACAAGACTCAATGTCTCTATTTGAGTAAATATATATAAAATCAGAATTGATAACAATATTTGGCGAGTAGTCCTGCCTGTTTAAATATGCAAGTATTGAATTCATGAATTCATTGATTAATGTATAACCATAAGGGTTGTTGTTCTTTGCATTTTGCATCAGAATACATAAAGAGATAAAATAAAAATTATCAGATCTCCATGTTTCATCACTGACTACTCTTTCATTTGACATGTTTTTTAATAAGTTAATGGTTAAGAGTATTTCAATATTTGTTGATTCTTTATTCGCTGAGATCGTTTCCAAAAAAGCGGTGGTATAGTTTTTTAATAAAGAGTGAACCTTCAATCGAAAAGATTTCTTTTCTTTTTCACTGGTTAGTATTGTATCATTGTTAAATATGTACCCATGGGTATAAAGCGTATGAATGACTTCTTCAAGAGCATTATTACCGAGAGCAATCATAAAGTTAGCGCTTTTAAAATTTGAAAGAGATATCAGACACTCAACAATAAATAAAGTTTCATTGTAAGATGATGTTTTTATTCTGAATAAATCAGAATTAGTATCAATGATAATAACGTCATTATCTATCGAGATATCGCTTCTTTTTATGTTTATATAGGGATGACTATACTGGCTTATAAACCAGAGAGCTTCTTTCATAGTAACCTCGAATAGGTTGCACTATAATTCAACAGCGCTGAATTAAATACATCAAGAATAAAATAGCTTGATTCCTCACTAATTATTAACGGTGGTGTTAACACCAGTGTATTCTCTCGATGAGCTGAATAATTAACCAAAATGTTATTTTTGCAGTAACATTCCCAGCAATAACCGGCTAAGTCTGGTATATTGTGGCTAAAGGTTAATGTTATAAGTAATCCAATGCCTTCAATTGATAATGGGATATTATATTTTGTAGCACAAGTTTGAAACCCTTTACGTAATAACTGACTTGTTATCACAACCTGTTGGCATATATTATGATCGGCGAGATAATCGAATGAGGCAATGCCAAGAGCAATACCTGCACTGTAACCAGAATAAGTAGAGCCATGAATTTTTGCACAGCCTTTATGACCAAACAGGCTGGCATGTACAGCTGTGGTGCTTATTGTTACAGCCAGAGGTAATAAGCCATTTGTCATTCCTTTTGAAAAAATAATAAGATCAGGGTATAAACCAAAAGCCAGATGTGAATAAGTACTGATATGTCCGCTACGCCCCCAGCCTGTCTGAACCTCATCAACGATAAGAAGAGTTCCATGCTGATGACATAAGTGGTGCAGTTGCTTTAAATCTTCACTATCCCATGTGTATCCACCTCCTACCCCTTGAGATATCTCAAGCACTAATGCAGCATATTCACCCGTTTGCAATAACAGACTAATGGATTCAATATCTCCTGGACTGACAAGAGAAACATGACTTTCTCTTTCAGGTAGTGTCTGTGCCCAAATGTCAGACCCATTAAGCAACATGCTTTGCAGCGTTAATCCATGATACCCTCGCTCAACAGAGATAAACTTAGAGCGTCTGGTATATGACATAGCCATTTTTAAAGCCGTCTCAACAGCCTCGCTACCACTAGAGGAAAAATGTGCTTTGCTGTCTCTTTGGGGGAAACTATTTATTATTTTCTCTGCGAGAATTGCAGAGGGATAATTTGCACCAAAAGGAAAAGTTGACGGTATATTTTTCGATAGATGGTTTTTTAATATTTTTATAAAATGAGGATTGTTGTGTCCAAATGGAATAGTGCCAAACCCAGCGACGCAATCAAGCCAGCAAACATTATTACTATCGTAGAGATATTCATTTTCAGCTTTCGACCATGTTCCAGGTAGTTCCATTATTGATAACGTCTCGACCCAGTAAGGGTTTATATAGTCAGAATAACGTCGTTTTTTAATTAGTCCATTAGACATAATATACCCTCACTTTGGAGCAGAAACTATATTCTTCATATTCATGACGCTTGTGAATGGCGTCTGTAATTAATTCGAATTTATAGGAAGGGAAGTTTTTTAAGAAAAAATACGGTATAAATCAACATCAGGATGGCTATAGTAATCAACGATTTCCTGATCCTGTTTATGTAGCATCTCTACCAGACTATGGATATTAATTAGTGTTGTGATCTGCTCTTCATTTGATATCACGGGAATGGTCTTTAAAAGCGTCTCGGTTATAGTATCATGGCTTTCTTGTTCATTTATATCAGAATGCTTAATGATGGGTTTATAAAACCCGGATGGAATGTCTAGTTTTTTACAACAATCAACAAATAATTCATTAAATTCTGTGGATGGAGTTTCAAATAAAAAAAGAGCACTAAAAAAGCTTAAACAATGTTGTCTTGAATAAACGCCCAGACTTATACAGGATGAAAAAGTTGAGGCAAGTGGCTGGCGTTGTAATATAGTTTCTCTTGGAACCCCGATAGCCTCCAGAGAAGCAAGCATCATGACATCATGATCATACTCATCAATAAAAAGTTTAATAAGTTGTTTATTTGCTTGCTCATTAACGATTTGACTTAATGACGGTGCTATCAAACCAGGAGCCATTTTTACTAAGTGATAATACTCCATCGCAAAGCCGATTAACTCATTACGAGTGATTTTTCCTTCTTGCATTCTTATATAAAAAGGAGAGCTATTTAGTTCGTACTGCAAGTTTCTAACCATTGGCAGTAGTTTTACATGATAAAAATCCTCCCCTGTACAATATTCATCAGTAGAGGGTTCTTTTCCTTCGTCTAATAGTCCGAGGCGGTCCAGTTCACGGAGTAAATCATTAATATCGCCAAGAGTTGTCTGATACTGATGATTCAGTTGTTCAGTGGTAAATGTTTCTTTCTGTATTGTTAATAAAAATGAAATCATGTCTGAGGTGGATATCTCATCATAGAGAAGACTACAACTCTGGTCACGATATTCTATTAATATTTCTTGTTCACCCTCAGAGAATGTTACGCCGGATCTTAATCGCGGCTTTTCGAATAAACGATGAGATAGGTTCATTATGATATCCTTTTACTTTATCAGACGTAATAGTTGTTCACAGGAGGAATAATGCTGCCATACTGATAAATAAAATTTATTATAAATGTCTATAAACAGATATGTTTGTGCTTTCAATCTATCTACATCAGCACGAGATACTGCTGGAATATTTTTAAATAACTCCCTGCCTAAATTTCCATGTTCAGCATTCAGGTTTATCATTGAATGTTCTTTAATATAATAGATGAACTCAGTAGGGACTATACTGTTATTTTCCATTGCGTTAACATAGGAATCCAGCTTGATATCTTTACCTTCTAAAATACCTAACGTGGTATAAAAGAACAAAGGGTCATTTGCAGACCAATAGGCCAGAGTATTACATAACGCCAAGGATTCAGGTAACGGAACTGTTTTAAATATTTCCTCCCTTGTAATTCCAACGGTATTGAGTGATTTCAAGATAAGTTCATCATGACCATATTCCTCACAAAAAAATTCATTCATTAATACACGCGTATTTTTTGAACCCTGCCATGAGAGTATCGGGGCATCAAACCAGCTTTCTCGATAGAGGAAATGATAGTTTTCAATCGCCAGACCGATAAATACATTAAAAGGGACTTCTTCAGGTGTCTGGCATTTGGTCCAAAAAATATTTTTATATAAAATTTCGTATAATAATTTGTTTTGTAAGTCTTCTACTTCAAGAAGACACTCTATTCCTGAAACAAAATCAACTTGCTGATTCTTTAAAAGAAGGCCAAATTCTGATAAGCCATCGACTAACTCAAGGAGTTTCTTATAATCGGTATCTTGAATATTATATTTATTTACTAACTCTTTAATAGTATACATACCATTAAATCTGTTCAGTATTTTTAATGTCAGATCATGTTCGAAAGGCAGTGGCCCTATTGTGAATTCTTCATTACCACGTACTGCAATAATAACTTCGTCTTGTATGCTGAGCGAACAATAAAGTTTTGGCTTCAAATTACCATAATCCATGGTTTCCTCCCTGATGAGTGTCAGAGCAGTTATCGCTTTGAGTAATCGATTTTATACTGCTGATATGCCATAACTTTTTATATTTTTCACCTGTCCCCGGTGAGTTACCTTGACCGACTAATAAATACTATTCAGGCACCGAATGATGCCTGAATAGTGTTACTTACAGATGGTGTGGCAGAAGAATAGGACGAGGTTTTTTAGGTATGATAATAATGGTTTTATTTTGCATTTATATTACTCCTTGTAATTGAATGGTTAATATCAGTACGGATAACAGCAGTGCCTACACCTTTATTTCTATCATTAATGTGAGGTGATAGCCACTATGATCTTGATGTTATTTTTTTAATTTAATTAATAAATATTTCATTTGTCCAATAAATTTGGAACAGTTGTGTTTTTATTTTAAACCGTTTTTCTATGAAGGTGGAGGGAGTAAGTTATTGTATAATTTGGGAGTTTTTCAGACAAAGGGGATTTAATGAAAGTAATTATATGCCCGGCTTAATCAGCGTTATTTTTAATGTGGCAACTAATAGGTCTGTATAAGAATAATGAGGATTACATTCGATGATTGTTAAATAGTCGAGTCAATCATCCAGATTATAATTTAATGGCTCTCTTAATAAGAGAGCATACACTTAAGCATTCGGCGTCATTAACACAGACTGTTTACTCTATGACGCTATTTGTACTTCAGCATTGGTAATGACTTGCTGAATTAATAAGTCGCTAACGTTTATCTTTCTTCGCTGCAATGCCTGTAAGAAAAGATTTAATGAGCCATCCAGCCTTAGTTTCAGGTCAGGGGTGAATTGCGGTTTATGCTGGTAGTCAGTAACCTGGCTATCGTCGGCGAAAACGCCGTGTAAAATCTCCTGCGCTTTCAGTGCATTCAAGACCGGCTTCAGAGCGTAGTCGACCGCTAACATATGGGCAATAGTACCACCGCTGGCGAGTGGGAGTACCACTTTGTTGTCCAGTGCCCGCTCAGGAAGCAAATCAAGCAATGTCTTCAGGCCGCCTGAAAATGAAGCTTTATAGACAGGTGTCGCGATGATAACACCATCCGCTGTTGCCAGTTGCTCGGTCAGTGTTTGCAGTGCCGGGCTATCAAAACGCGCATAAAGAAGGTCTTCAGGAGCAAAATTTTGTAGATGCCAGTGATAAACCTCCACATCCAGCTTGCGTAGTTGCTTACGGGCATATTCCAGTAACGCACTGGAACGTGACGGAAAACGGGGGCTTCCGGCCAGGGTTATTACTCGCATAACGTCTCCTAATCACTGATGTATTCGCAAAGATACTTGCCGTAGATAGCTCGATGACTGAATTCTGTCAGAGAGACGGTTTTTATCTAAATGACTTTTCCAGCATTTAAAACCCAAAAATGTGCATACAGAAGATATTCAGAGCATCTCATTGAGTGATTCTGTATTTTTTGCGTTCAGTCAATTCCAATCAGGCAGGAGATAGTGAATAATACTGCCCCGGTCTGCATACCGGGAATCCAGGAGAAGTCATGTTCTACCCCTTCGTTCGCAAAGCTCTATTTCAGCTCGATGCTGAACGCGCTCATAATCTGACCTTTCAACAGCTTCGTCGTATCAGTGGTACGCCTTTTGAAAGAATCATTCGTCAGAATCTTCCATCAAAGCCTGTAACCTGTATGGGGTTGACCTTTAAAAACCCTCTCGGTTTAGCCGCGGGCCTGGACAAAAACGGTGAGTGTATCGATGTACTGGGTGCTCTGGGTTTTGGTTTTATCGAAATCGGCACCGTAACGCCACGCCCACAGGCGGGGAATGATAAGCCACGAATTTTCAGACTGCCTGAGGCAGAAGGTCTGATCAATCGTATGGGCTTTAATAACCAGGGGGTGGACAACCTGGTAGAGAACGTCAAAAAAGCGCATTTTGATGGGATTTTAGGGATCAATATTGGTAAAAATAAAGATACCCCGGTAGAGCAGGGGGAAGATGATTATCTGGCTTGCATGGATAAAATTTATCCTTATGCAGGTTATATCGCTATCAATATCTCATCACCGAATACCCCAGGACTTCGTACACTGCAATATGGCGATGCGCTGGATTCGCTGCTAAGTAGTATTAAAACTAAACAGCAGCAGTTACAGGAACTACATCATAAATATGTCCCGGTAGCCGTGAAAATTGCACCGGATCTTACTGAAGAAGAACTGGTCCAGGTTGCTGATAGTTTGGTCAGACATAATATTGATGGCGTCATCGCAACCAATACCACACTGGACAGAAGTTTAGTTCAGGGGATGAAATATTGTGATGAGGCGGGGGGCCTGAGCGGTCGTCCGGTTCAGCTAAAAAGCACGGAGATTATTCGCCGCTTATCTCAGGAATTAAATGGTCGCTTACCGATAATTGGTGTAGGTGGTATTGATTCAGTGATTTCGGCGCGTGAAAAAATGGCGGCGGGTGCCTCTTTAGTACAAATATACTCAGGATTTATTTACAAAGGTCCGTCACTGATTAAAGAAATTGTCACGCATCTGTAAATAATTGCCACTTCCAAGGAACCAGGACTTTATTTTCAGTCCTGGTTGATTTATATTCATCAGTTGGTGCTTATTTAGACATATTTGAAATTTTTTATTAAGGACGAATATTCAATTAGCAATAGGAATGGGCTTAATACAAGGAAAGCATAATGCGAATTAAACCAGACGATGACTGGCTATGGTATTTTGATGAAGAGCATGATCGAATGATGCTCGACCTGGCTAATGGAATGCTTTTTCGTTCACGTTTCCCCCGCAAAATGTTAACGCCCGATGCTTTTGAAAAATCAGGTTTTTGTGTCGACGATGCCGCGTTATATTTTTCCTTTGAAGAAACCTGCCGTAACTTAATATTAAGTGATGAACAACGCGCTGAGCTGGTTTTAAATGCCCTGGTGGCTATCCGTTTTCTAAAACCACAGATGCCCAAAAGCTGGTATTTTGTGACGCATAATAGCAATGACTGGCAACCCGAAGTGGGGGCAGCTGCTTGTGCCTGGCTGAATGATAACTGGCAACAGGTTAATCTGCTGGTGATTGAAACCGGTGATAATGCAGCACTTTGCTTACTGGCTCAGACCGAACTGAATCTTGCCGGACGAACAATGCAGCTCGGTGATGTGATTAAAGTGATGAACGACAGACTGAAACCCCAGTCTGACGTCCAGTATATGGGGCTTGAATACGCAGTTTAGTTTGGTTCGAGGGACAAGTTTCCTGTCGGTACACAGCTGCAACTTAAAGCCGTCCCGTCAGCTGCAACAGCACCTTTTTTTAGCGCATGGAGTTCACCGTCCAGTACGCGAATTCGGCAGCTACCACAGATCCCCGCTCTACAGGAATAAGGGACTTTAATCCCTTGTTGTTCCAGTTGTTCAAGCAGAATTTGCTGGTTATTCCCCTGAAAAGTTTTCCCAGCCCAATCAATGGTCACCAGATTACTGGCGACAGTTCGCTCGGGCACAGTCTCCGCGACAGTACCCGCACCGTATATTTGTGGAGGTTTAGTGGCGAGCACTTCCACCTCATCACCGACACGGATAACACCACTCTGACGTGCAATCAGATTCTGGCCAAAATCAACCTCGCTGTTGCCTTGTGCGGTACGGAAACTTTGCAGCGTTGTCAAGGGTTCACCGCCTGGATGACGACGTCCGCGCTCCGGGCTAATGGTCGTAAACACGCAGCGACTGCAAGGTTTCACGACATCAAAAGTGACGCCGCCGATACGTATAACCCGCCAGCCGTCTTCAGCCCAGGCGGGAATACCCGTGACAACCAGATTTGGGCGAAACTGATTCATCGCGACGCTGGCCGGGCAGCGCTTCTGCAAGTCGCGTAATGACGCTTCGTTAGTCAGTAAATAAGGAAAACCGTCCGCAAAGGAGAGGGGCACTTCTTCATGCTGCTGTACACGGCGTGTCAAATGCTCACCAACCCAACGCAATTGTACCGGGCGAGGGAAAAATCCGCTTAGCCAGTCGTTTATTTCTGCCGGGGCTATTTGTGCTGTAAAGTGATTTCCCCAAACCTCAGTGGGTGCAGGTGCGGAGGTAAAGTCGGCGAAACGAATGGTCGCTGTACTGCCATCGGGGGCGCTCAGGTAAAGTCCGTCATGTAACAGAGCCGGTGTAAACAGTACCATTTGCGGATAAAGGCGCGCAGTAATAAAGGTACCATCGGGTTCTGTTATCATAAAAATGCGGTCGAAAGCGGCTCCACTGGCTGATATCTGGCTATGGGAAAGTGCCAGGCCACGCATCGATTTTACCGGGTAGATATGAAGCTGAGATAAGCTAATCATGTGATCCTCTGTCAATATACCCGCCATATTGTAAGTTGTTCGGTGTGGATTTCGTAAGTTTACACACCAAAATATTGAATTAATCAGGGTATAGAGAAATTAACCCGGGCAACTTTATGACATGCGTGGCGGATTAGCTATAATGCGGGACAATTTTCTTTTTTTTGATAAGTGACGATATGAATTCTCTGTTTGCCAGCACGGCGCGTGGTCTTGAAGAGCTATTAAAAACTGAACTAGAAAGCTTAGGCGCGCTGAACTGCAGAATTGTGCAGGGCGGCGTACATTACCAGGGAGATTCACGTCTTCTTTACCAAAGCTTGATGTGGAGCCGTCTGGCATCACGTATTTTGTTACCGCTGACGGAATGTAAAGTCTATAGCGATCTTGACCTTTATCTCGGGGTACAGGCTATCGACTGGCCGGCATTATTTGGGCCGGAAGCGACCTTTGCGGTGCACTTTAGTGGCTTGAATGACACTATCCGTAATAGTCAGTACGGCGCGCTGAAAGTAAAAGATGCCATTGTTGATTCTTTCACCCGCAAAAACTTGCCACGTCCTGATGTTAATCGTGAAGCACCGGATCTGCGCATTAATGTCTGGCTGAATAAAGAAACGGCCAATATCGCTCTCGATTTAAGTGGTGAGGGGCTGCATCAGCGTGGCTATCGCGATGAGACTGGCGCAGCACCGATTAAAGAGACCCTGGCCGCTGCGATTGTCATGCGTTCAGGCTGGCAGCCAGGCACGCCACTACTTGATCCAATGTGCGGTTCAGGTACTTTGCTGATTGAAGGGGCGATGATAGCCACCGATCGTGCACCTGGCTTGAAGCGTCAGCGCTGGGGCTTCCTGAACTGGGCGAAGCATAATCATGAATTATGGGAAGAAGTGAAAACTGAAGCACAACGCCGGGCGCGCGAAGGTGCTCGTCAGTATACTTCTCGCTTCTTTGGTTCTGATAATGACAGACGAGTGATTGAGCATGCGCGATCTAATGCCCGTCGTGCAGGTCTGGCAGATCTTATCCAGTTTGAGATGAAAGACGTCACTAAACTGACCAATCCATTACCGGAAGGACCTGTCGGAACACTCATCAGTAACCCTCCTTATGGGGAACGTCTGGAAAGTGAACCGGCCCTGATTGCGTTGCACAATTTATTGGGTCGCCGATTTAAAGAGCAGTTTGGTGGCTGGCACTTATCTTTATTCAGCGCCTCACCAGAACTGTTAAGCTGCCTGCAACTGCGTGCCGATCGTCAGTTTAAAGCGAAAAATGGCCCGCTTGATTGCGTACAGAAAAACTATACGCTTGCCGTACATGTTCCAGGAAGCACGGGAGCGGCCAGTCAGATTGCTGACGATTATGCAAACCGCTTGCGTAAGAATGCCAAAAAACTCGATAAATGGGCCCGCCAGGAAGGGATCAGCTGCTATCGTATCTATGATGCTGACCTGCCAGAATACAATGTTGCTGTCGATCGTTACGGTGACTGGGTTGTGGTACAAGAATATGCTCCACCGAAAACCGTGGATCCTCAGAAAGCTCGTCAGCGTTTGTTTGATGTGATTGCTGCAACACAAAGTGTACTGGAACTGCCGGGTAATAAATTAGTTCTGAAAACGCGTGAGCGTCAGAAGGGCAAAAATCAGTATCAAAAAATGGGTGAGAAAGGCGACTTTATGGAAGTGAGCGAATATGACGCGCGCTTATGGGTCAATCTTACAGATTATCTTGATACTGGTCTGTTCCTCGACCACCGTATTGCACGTCGTATGTTAGGTGAAATGAGCAAAGGGAAAGACTTCCTGAACCTGTTTGCCTATACCGGCAGTGCGACGGTTCATGCCGGTCTCGGTGGTGCACGTACCACCACGACAGTTGATATGTCACGTACCTATCTTGAATGGGCAGAACGTAACTTACGGCTTAATGGTTTAACAGGGCGTCCGCATCGTTTGATTCAGGCAGACTGTCTGAGCTGGTTACGCGAAAGCGACGAACAGTTTGATCTGATATTTATCGATCCTCCGACGTTTTCGAACTCCAAACGTATGGAAGATAGTTTCGATATACAACGCGATTATCTCGACTTGATGAAAGATCTTAAACGCTTATTACGTCCTGGTGGCACGATTATGTTTTCCAATAATAAGCGTGGTTTTAAAATGAATTTAACGGGTCTTGCGGAGCTCGGGTTAGTTGCACAAGAAATTACCCAGAAAACGCAGTCGCAGGACTTTGCACGTAATCGCCAGATCCATAATTGCTGGTTAGTCACTCACGAATCCCGGAAGTCATAGTATGTCTTTAATCAGTATGCACGGTGCCTGGTTGTCATTTAGCGACGCGCCGTTGCTGGATAATACCGAATTACATATCGAAGAAAATGAACGCGTTTGTCTGGTCGGCCGTAATGGTGCAGGCAAATCAACGCTAATGAAGATCCTTAACCGTGAAGTGCCGCTCGATGACGGACGCATGGTTTACGAACAAGATCTCATTGTGGCTCGTTTACAACAGGATCCTCCACGTAACGTGGCGGGTACGGTCTATGATTTCGTCGCTGAAGGCGTGGAAGAACAGGCTGAGCATCTGAAAGCCTATCACGATATTTCTCATAAAGTGATGAGCGACCCGAGTGAGAAAAATCTCAATGAAATGGCGCGAATTCAGGAGATCCTCGATCACCAGGGCCTGTGGTTGCTCGATAGCCGTATCAATGAAGTGCTGGAACAGCTTGGACTCGACGCTGATACTGAGCTATCGGCCCTTTCAGGTGGCTGGTTGCGTAAAGCAGCATTAGGTCGGGCATTGGTGAGTTCGCCGCGTATTCTGTTGCTGGATGAACCGACTAACCACCTGGATATTGAGTCCATTGATTGGCTGGAAGGTTTTTTGAAAACCTTCCAGGGAAGCATTATTTTTATCTCGCATGACCGTTCTTTCATCCGCAATATGGCAACCCGTATTGTCGACTTGGATCGCGGTAAACTGGTTTCTTATCCGGGTGATTACGACGCTTATTTACTGGCTAAAGAAGAAGCATTGCGTGTTGAAGATCTACAAAATGCAGAGTTCGATCGCAAGCTGGCACAGGAAGAAGTCTGGATCCGTCAGGGAATCAAGGCTCGCCGTACCCGTAACGAAGGTCGAGTTCGTGCCCTGAAGGCGATGCGTAATGAGCGCAGTCAACGTCGTGAAGTCATGGGCAGTGCGAAGATGCAGGTTGGAGAAGCGAGCCGTTCAGGTAAGATTGTCTTCGAAATGGAAAATGTCAGTTATCAGGTTGCTGGCAAGACATTGGTCAGTGATTTTAGCGCACAAGTGATGCGTGGTGACAAAATTGCTCTGGTCGGGCCAAATGGCTGCGGTAAGACGACGCTGCTGAAACTGATGTTGAGTCAACTGGAGGCAGATAGCGGCCGCGTTCACTGCGGTACTAAGCTGGAAGTTGCCTATTTCGATCAGCACCGTACCGAGCTTGACCCGGACCGTACGGTGATGGACAACCTGGCAGAAGGTAAGCAAGAAGTCATGGTCAATGGCAAACCACGCCATGTATTAGGCTATCTTCAGGACTTCTTGTTCCACCCTAAACGTGCGATGACACCGGTTCGTGCGCTTTCTGGTGGAGAGCGTAATCGTCTTTTACTGGCTCGTTTATTCCTGAAACCCAGCAACTTACTGATTCTTGATGAACCGACTAACGATCTTGATGTAGAAACACTGGAGCTACTGGAAGAGCTGATTGAAGGTTATCAGGGTACAGTAATGCTGGTGAGCCACGATCGTCAGTTTGTCGATAATACAGTCACAGAGTGCTGGATTTTTGAAGGTCAAGGAAAAATCGGACGTTACGTCGGTGGATATTTCGATGCCAAAGGCCAGCAAGGATCCTTCCAGCCTCTGCGCGCAGCTGCTGCGACAAAAACGCAGAGTAGTCCTGAAAGCAAGCCTGAAACAGTTAAACGAGCAGCAAGTAAACTCAGCTATAATCTGCAACGTGAATTAGAACAGTTGCCGAAAAAGCTTGAGCAACTTGAAGCAGAGCTTGAAGCTCTCCAGGCTAAAGTGAGCGATGCTGATTTTTTCAATCAGCCTCATGACACGACTCAAAAAGTGCTGGCTGATCTTGCGAACGCAGAGCAGTCGTTAGAGCAGGCATTTGAGCGTTGGGAATATCTCGAATCGCTTAAAGACGGCGAATAAAACCAGGAGAGTATCCATGTGTGCAGAGCACCATCATAAATCACATATTTTATGCCCCCAATGTGATTTGCTGGTGCGGCTGCCAGCACTGGAAGATGGCCATAAAGCCGATTGTCCACGTTGTGGAACGATGCTGACGGCTCAGTGGTCCGTTCCGCGTAAACGACCAACGGTGTATGCGTTGGTCGCATTATTTATGTTATTGCTGGCTAATTTATTTCCCTTCGTCAATATGAATGTGGCCGGGATCAGTAGCCAGGTGACATTACTGCAAATACCCAATGTCTTATTCGATGAAGACTATGCAAGCCTCGGCACGTTCTTTCTGCTTTTTGTCCAGATATTTCCGACGTTACTGCTCATCATTATTTTACTGCTGGTTAACCGCGTCAGACTCCCTTTAGTACTCAAAAAATCGATGGCTCGGGTTCTTTTTCAGCTGAAAAGCTGGGGCATGGCAGAGATATTTCTTGCCGGAGTATTGGTGAGCTTCGTTAAACTGATGGCCTACGGCAACATTGGTATCGGAAGCAGTTTTATTCCCTGGTGCTTGTTTTGTATTTTGCAGCTGATGACTTTTATGTATGTTGATAAACGCTGGTTATGGGATGATATTCAACCGTTACCGGTACTGAGTCAAAAACTGGTGATCGGTGAAACCGGTTTGAAACAGGGGCTGCGTTCTTGTACCTGCTGCACCGCGATTATTCCCGCCGATATGCTGGAATGTCCGCGCTGCCAGTCAAAAGGGCATGCACGGCGTAAAAATAGTTTACAGTGGACTGTGGCACTATTACTGACTTCTATCATGCTCTATTTTCCGGCTAATCTATTACCTATTATGGTGACAGATTTTTTAGGCAGCAAATATGCCTCGACGATAATGGAAGGTGTTATTTTGCTCTGGAGTGAAGGTTCCTATCCGGTCGCGATGGTGATATTTATCGCCAGTATTATGGTGCCAACTTTAAAGATGATCGCTATTGGCTGGCTATGCTGGGATGCGAAACGTCCGCAAAAGAAAGACCGGGAGAGGATGCATTTTATTTATGAGGTGGTTGAGTTTGTTGGCCGCTGGTCAATGATTGATGTATTCGTTATTGCTGTGCTTTCCGCGCTGGTCAGGATGGGCGGAGTCATGAATATTCACCCGGATATTGGTGCATTGATGTTTTCACTGGTGGTTATTTTAACCATGTTTTCAGCCGCTGTCTTTGACCCACGTTTATCCTGGGATAGCAAAGACGACGATTTAAATAAGGAGTCCTCCACAAATGGAGAATAACAAAGGTGAGGCCAAGATTCACAAGCTCAAAAGCTGGTCACCCGTCTGGATCTTCCCCATCGTCACGGCTCTGATAGGCGCTTGGATACTTTTCTATCATTATAGCCACCAGGGGCCACAAGTTGTCCTGATAACCACCAATGCTGAAGGCATTGAGGGAGGGAAAACGACAATTAAAAGCCGCAGTGTTGATGTCGGAATAGTAGAAACGGCCGTACTCAGTGATGATTTACATCATGTCCGAATTACCGCGCGGCTTAATTCTGGTATGGAAAAACTATTGCGCCAGGATTCGGTATTTTGGGTGGTTAAACCGCAAATTGGACGTGATGGTGTATCGGGACTGGGAACCTTGCTTTCAGGTGCCTACATTGAACTACAGCCAGGTTCAACCGGTGAGCATTTAGAGCAGTATTCTCTGCTGGATTCACCTCCGCTTGCGCCACCGGATGCGAAAGGTATTCGTATTACACTGGACAGTAAGAAAGCAGGACAGCTTAATCCTGGCGATCCGGTTTTATTCCGCGGTTATCGGGTCGGCTCAGTCGAAACCAGTAATTTTGATGCCAGTAAACGCATGATTACTTATCAGCTGTTTATTGGTGCGCCAAATGACAAGCTCATTACTACTAATGTTCGTTTCTGGAAAGATAGTGGCATTGCGGTGGACTTCTCTTCTCAGGGTATGAGTATTCAGATGGGCTCCCTGACCACCTTGTTCAGCGGTGGCGTCAGTTTTGATGTCCCTGAGGGTTTGGACTGGGGGACACCGGTAGAGACTGGCGCAGATTATCAGTTATTTGATGATCAAAAGGATATCCAGGACTCGCTGTATAAAGAAAATATTGAATTCATTATGCTGTTTAAAGACTCAATTCGTGGCCTGTCGCCAGGCGCACCCGTTGAGTTCCGCGGTATTCGTTTAGGCACCGTGGCGCAAGTTCCTTTCTTTACTGAGCAAATGCAGCAAAAATTAGACAGTGATTTCCGCACACCGGTACTTATTCGTATTGAGCCTGAACGACTGAAGAACATCGTCGGTCAGGAAACCAATATTCCGAAGAATATACAGGGGCTCATTAAGAGTGGGTTACGCGGTTCAATGAAAACCGGTAACTTGCTGTCAGGCGCACTGTTTATCGACTTTGATTTTTATCCAAATGAAAAGCTGGAGAAAGAAGCTAATGAGATAGATGGTTATCCGGTCATCCCAACTATCAGCGTGGGGCTGGCACAAATACAGCAAAAATTACTGGATGTGCTGGATAAAGTGAATAACCTGCCGCTGAATCCGATGATCCAGCAGGCGACTAAGGCGCTTAATGAAAGCCAGCAAACGCTGAAAAACTTGCAGAAGACGTTAGATAATCTGAATAAGCTAACTTCGAGCCAGTCAATGCAGCAGCTTCCGGCTGATATGCAAAAGACCTTACAGGAGCTGAACCGCAGTATGCAGGGCTTCCAGCCGGGCTCCGCAGCTTATAACAAGATGGTAACGGATATGCAGCGTCTTGATCAGGTTTTACGAGAGCTTCAGCCTGTATTGCGGACATTGAATAACAAGAGCAATGCGCTGGTATTTGAAGCAAAAGATAAACCCGATCCACAGCCAAAAAGGGCCAAATAATGAAAAAGTGGCTAATGGTTATTGCAGCATTAATGCTGGCAGCTTGTAGCAGCAGCAATAGCGGTAAAGTCTATTATCAGTTACCTGCTAACGCACAACCCGCCAGTCAGGTAGTGAGTCAGACAGGCAGTAATCTACTGTGGATTGATCAGATAGTCCTGGCTGACTACCTCGCTGCTGATGGCGTGGTATATCAGACCTCGGATGTACAGTATGTGATTGCGACAAATAATCTATGGGCAAGTCCTCTGGATCAGCAATTACGCAATTCGCTGATAAATAACCTCAGTCAGGCGATGCCTGGCTGGATTGTGGCGTCACAACCTCTGGCGAGTGAGCAGAGTGCTCTTACGGTAAATATTACCGGTTTCCATGGGCGTTATGACGGCAAGGTTATCGTCAGCGGTGAGTGGTTGCTGAAACAAAACAATGAGATCATTAACCGTCCTTTCCGTATCGAGCTCGCTCAGCAGGATGATGGTTATGATGCGATGGTTAAGACTCTGGCTCAGGCCTGGCAGCAAGAAGCCCGGAGCATTGCTTCAGAACTTTTACGTCGTCAGTAGTCTTTTTAAAGCTATACAAAACGTGGCCCGAGTGGCCACGTTTTTTTTGCCTGAATTTCTCAGGTGTTAGCGAAACAGAGAATTCAAAAAAAACTAAGAACAGGATGATTATTGCAATTGTATGAATTTTACTCGTTGACTGAGGGCTCTTTTCACGCTATTCATTAGGTGTGATTGCAATCAGTGCAATTACTGTTTTCATTTCCACCTGCAAATAAAATGAGGGAAACGAGGCATGAAGAGACAAAAACGAGATCGCCTGGAGCGGGCTCACCAACGTGGTTATCAAGCAGGTATCACCGGACGTTCTAAAGAGATGTGTCCTTACCAAATCATCGATCAACGATCGCATTGGTTAGGAGGCTGGCGAGAAGCCATGGAAATCAGGGCAGTGACTGCTTAATAATGATCTCGTTAACAACAGATATGTCTGTCATGTGGAAGTATACTGAGTGAACAGACAGTTATGGTACTCAGTAATAACAGCAGACTCAGTAAATAGAAGGCATTCAGTGAATGCCTTCATCGATAAAGAGTATTGATTAGAAAGCAGAGGTATCTTTAAACAGACCTACTTTCAGGTCGTTAGCGGTATAAATCACGCGACCATCGACCAGAACTTCACCATCCGCCAGTCCCATAATCAGACGACGATTAACAATACGCTTAAAGTGAATGCGGTAAGTCACTTTTTTCGCTGTCGGCAGAACCTGGCCGGTAAATTTCACTTCACCTACACCTAATGCCCGACCTTTACCTTCGCCGCCTAACCAGCCGAGGTAGAAACCAACCAACTGCCACATGGCATCAAGGCCCAGGCAACCAGGCATCACAGGATCGCCAATAAAATGGCAACCGAAGAACCATAAGTCAGGATTAATATCCAGCTCAGCTTCGACGTAGCCTTTATCGAAGTTACCGCCGTCTTCGGTCATTTTGACCACACGGTCCATCATCAGCATGCTAGGTGCTGGGAGTTGTGGGCCTTCGGCACCAAATAACTCACCGCGTCCGGAAGCAAGAAGGTCTTCTTTTGTATAAGATTCGCGTTTATCTACCATGTCTAAAGTATGCCTTTTTATAATGAAGTCCGCAGATTAGCGTACAGGTGTACGCTCAACAAGTCCGATCAGTTGTGGCTAAACCAATTTAACCAGCGTAATGGCCAGGGGCGAGGTGGTACATCCGGAGCGATTATTTGAGCAATACGCTCCTGAACTGCATTCATCAGGGTATTTTGCTCTTCGCCATCCCATGGAAAGGTCGTTAACAGCGGCAGCGCATCGGCCACATCGTCAATCGCCCAGACCGAGAATTTTTCTTGTTCCACGGCCTCCAGCACCTCTTTATGAAGCGTGAGGTGACGTACGTTAGCGGTCGGAATAATCACACCTTGCTGACCAGTAAAGTTACGTTGCTGGCAAATGCGGAAGAAGCCTTCAATTTTTTCATTAAGGCCACCCACGGGTTGCATGCGCCCAAACTGATCCACCGAACCTGTCAGAGCAATATGCTGAGAAATAGGCACGTTGGCCAGTGCACTGATTAACGCACACAGTTCAGCCATTGATGCACTATCACCATCAACTTCACCGTAGGATTGTTCAAAGGTAATTGAGGCTGAGAACGGAATTTGCTGTTCAAGCTGCAATTCAGACATTAAAAATGCCTGCATAATCATCATGCCTTTAGCATGGATATTGCCGCCTAACTCAGCTTTACGCTCCACATCGGTAAATTCCCCATCACCCACATGTACTACGCAGCTAATACGGGACGGCTCGCCAAAGGCGCGCGGATGACCTGGAAACTCAACCACAGATAACGCATTAATTTGACCGACCATCTCGCCTTCGGTCTCAATACGTATTTGTTCCTGTAAAATTTCATCCTGCATACGGTCAGCCAGGAAGCCTTCTCGCCAGGCGCGCTGCTCCAGCATTTGCTCCAGTTCTGCGGCACTAAATTGTGTCTGTTCACAGAATGGGGCAACTTCACTCAACTGCCGGGTTATCCAGGCAGGGCAGAGTGGAAGCATTTCCTGGTCACCGGTAAAGCGTGTCGCTTCTCTGAGCAGAGGGACCCAGCCATCGGCTGCAGGTACTGGCAGAGATTTTTGCAGCGCGATACTGGCTACCCACTGGCACCACTGCGCGACATCCTCACCTTCGGTAATTTGCAGGCTATCTTCATATTCGCTGTAAATCGCCACCGCAGCCATTTCTGGCTCCATCTCATGGAAGTCAGCGAGTGAAACACGATCCCCTACCAGTACCAGTTTGATATCCAGTGGTAATGATGGGATCTTAACAGGCAGAGGGCGAGTTTCATCGGGTGACATCCAGTCGAAACGGCCTTGCACTATCATTTGTTTGAGACGTAACCATAACAGTGGTTGTGCAAGGACACTGCGCAATGACAAGACCAGGACGCCGCCATTAGCACGATGTATCAGACCGGGTTCAAGGCTAATTTCACCGGCAAACTGGCGAACGCAGCCAAACATTTGCTCGTTTTCTACCCAGTCGGCAATGATGACCTCACCTCGAGCCGCGAAGTTATCTTCGGGTTGTGTGGCAGGGCGTAGAGTGACCTGATTTCCCTCTATACTATAATGACCACCGGCAAGGGCATCTTCTTGTGTGCGAGTCTCCTCAATGGCCGCAGCGATGAGGCTGAGGTACTCAGTCTCTTCAGCAGCTTTAATCAGCATAATCGCTGATGAGTCAGAAAGATGAAACTGTTCAATGCCATAGGTTAATCGGGCTTGAACACTCGAGAATGGTGCAGAGTCGTTGTCATAAGGCTGTGCAAAAATCTCCTGATAACTATCTGTATCAGGAACGAGAGCACGCCAGTCAAGTCGATGAGTCGTCAAAGTCGCTATATATTCATCAATGAGATTTTAAAGGCGTGATTATACAAGAATCCCTGAGGGAGCACACGGATAAAGCAGTAACATCCCGTTATCCTTCACTGAACAGTTATTTTCAGTTCAGACAATACGACAAAAACTGCTATTCTGATGTGAGTGAAACGGTCACACTGAGACAACAATGAAATATCAACAGTTGGAAAATCTCGAGAGCGGCTGGAAGTGGAAATATTTGGTGAAGAAACATCGTGAAGGTGAGCTAATTACGCGATATCTCGAAACCAGTGCAGCACATGAGGCTGTAGAAAAACTCCTTGCTCTGGAGAATGTCCCGGTTTTAGTCCAGGACTGGATTGAACTTCATATGAATCCGGGATTAGAAAACCGGATGAAGCAGACTATTCGTGCCCGACGTAAACGTCATTTTAATGCTGAGCATCAGCACACACGTAAAAAATCCATCGATCTGGAATATCTCGTCTGGCAAAGGCTGGCAGGATTAGCGCAGCGCCGGAATAAAACTTTATCTGAAACCATCGTGCAATTAATTGAAGATGCTGAACACAAAGAAAAGGTTGAAAGTAAAATCTCAACATTAAAACAAGATCTTCAGGCTATGCTCTCACAAGAGTAGCGGTACTGACAAACTTGGGTGTTATTCCCCCAATATCAGATAAAAAAAAACCCGCGTTAGCGGGTTTTTTCAAAACGAAGCTCAGCTTATGCAGCAGGCTGAACGATAACGTCTTTGATACCTTTAACCTGGATCTCTACACGACGATCCGGTGCCAGGCATTCGATCAGTTTAGCACGTGGTGCTACGTTGTCACAGGTGTTGCCAGTAACTGGATCTGCTTTACCCATACCGCGAGCAGAGATCTTGCCAGCTGGGATACCTTTAGAAATCAGGTAATCAACAACGCTTTGTGCACGTTGCTCAGACAGTTTCAGGTTGTACTGCTCTGAACCGATACGGTCAGTGAAGCCAAGAACGATAACAGAACCGTCAGTTGGATCCAAGCTGCTCAGCTGGCTGTACAGCTGATCCAGTGCTTGCTGACCTTCAGCTTTCAGACTTGCTTTACCGAAAGTGAACAGAACGTCAGACTTCAGAGTAAAGTGTTTGGTCTCTACTTCTGCAGCTGGTGCTGGTGCTGGAGCTGGAGCTGGAGCAACATAAGCTTCCTGCTGGCCAAAGCGGTAAGAAACACCAACACTCAGCATACCGTTGTCTGGACGAGCATGTAAGGTGTCTTTATCACCAATGTGGTTAACCCACTGGTATTCCAGACGGGTAGCGATGTCTGGAGTTACAGCATACTCAACACCACCAGCGAATACAGGTGAAACACCGGTATCGTTGTTTTTAGCGCGGCCAGCTGCACCATAATTCAGGTTGGAATCTGCACGCCATACCATACCACCCAGACGGGTATAAACGTCTAAGTCGTTCAGAACTGGATAGCTCAGTTTAGTAGTCAGCTGAACGCCTTGAGCTTTGAATGCGCCATTAGCGTTGCTACCTTTATAAGCCATACGACCTAACCAGTCGTAACCCATTTCAAAACCAACGTACGGGTTAACCTGGTAGCCGCCGTAGGCACCAGCACCCAGCTGATCGTTTTGAGTTGAGCCAGTGTTCTGCAGGCTTGGATTAGTAGCAGTAGAATGGTATTGAGACCAGCCCAGTTTACCACCCGCGTACCAAGTATCATCTTTCGGAGCGGCCTGCGCTACGGTAGCGAAGCCAGCCAGTGCTACAGCAATTGCGATAGCTGTCTTTTTCATTTTATGCGCCTCATTATCATCCAAAATGGCCACGAGCTCTAAGTCACCTTAGAACTTGCGGTTAAAATCCTTCGGCCCGGGTTAAGCTCAAATTGTAACATCAACCGATGTATCGGCATTATGGAAGAGCTCCCTGGCGAGATAAATTCTACAACGTAGTAAAAAACTTACAAGCATCAAGTCTGCCTGAATAATAAAATAAAAATGTAATTTCGCACATTTATTTATAATTATGGTTATTAAATGTTCAAATTAGTATCATGCTATTTTGTATTATTTTCTTTATATTCAATCGATTAGTTATTGTGTGTGTCTGTTGAATATAAAAAACAAAAAAGTTTCAGGACTTGTCCGAAATTTACTTAATGATACAAACTAGAATGAATTTTAATCCCACTTTGTGGTCTGGTGGCTGAAATATGTTGTGGTCTCATAATAAAACCTAGCGCATTACCAGATTCAGCAGCAGCACTCAGTCGACGATGCTCTTCGTCAGTCAGGTCCTCATTTAACCAGCTAATTACGATACTGTAGTTCCCTGTCTGCAGCGCTCTTTCCATGGCATCGATAGTGCAGGGGGCTGTGCATTGACGGCTTTGCATGACTTTATTCAAGGGTAATCCTGCAGCTTGTAACCATTGACGGCTTAGTTTTTGCTGGGGTGTTAACCAGAGCTGCCAGCGGGATTGATGACCCAGTTGTTGCAGGAGCGGTAACAGAATGCAATGGGTTACCCAAGGCTTGTCTTCACGATAAACGATTTCACTGATTAAGCCATGCATATCTACAGAAGTTTGTGATCTTTCGGAAAAAGTCGATGTTGCTGTAGCAGAGTTGGATAAAGTCGGGAAATCATATGAACGCATAGTAAGGTCTCACTCTGTACTGTCACTGTATGAATATACAGTAATCCTGGCGAGTGCAAAGATCAACCAAAATTTCGGTGTGCTTCTCAATTTTTTTATCCAAACCTGTTAGATGTCCAAATATCGTTGCCTGGAACTACAACGTTACTTATTTTTTGTTAGAAGAACCGATTATTTTTTGGTATTAGTGTTAAAGGTAGAATCAGGATTGTTTTACTTATTGATATATAAGGAAAATTAATGAAAGAGTTAACGTATACGAGAATCCGCGAATCTCAGGAGAATCTCTCAACTTTGGGAGATATTGGTTATCGTCCATTATTTGGCGGTTATAGCCTTTTTGTTGATGGTGTGATTTTTGCGATGGTTTCTGACGGTGAGCTTTATCTGCGTGCGTGTGAGCAATGTACTGATTACTTTACAAAAAAGTCAGCTCCGGCGTTACAATATTTTAAACGCGGGGTTCCTATTCAGCTTAATTACTTTCGTGTCGATGACGAACTCTGGCGAAATACTAACCAGCTTATTCAGCTATCTTCCAGCGCTTTAAGAAGTGCTCGTCGGGAAAAATCACAACGTAAGTCTCTTAGCCGTCTGAAAGATTTGCCGAATATCAGTCTGAATCTAGAAATTATGCTGCGGGAAGCAGGGATTAATGACTCAGAAACACTCAAGTCTTTTGGCGCCAAGCGTTCATGGATCAAGTTAAAGCATAAGAAAAAAGTCGTGGGAGTAAAGGTATTACTGGCACTTGCAGGGGCAATTAGTGGGGTTCATGAGGCGGTGCTACCGCCCAGTGTGCGTCTGGAATTAATGGACTGGTGGCGTCGTTATGAACAACGCCACTCCCGTTAGTCTGATAACTGAGATACTTGCTGCTGCAGACGAGAAATTTCCGGTAACAGCGTTACTAAAAGACCTATTTGCTGTAGCACAAGTGGTTCCTTTGTTTCCTGACGTGCCTCGAGATGTGATACTCGAGTAGTAATATCATTCAGCGTTGTTTGCAAGCGCTCGTCGTTGGTTGGCAGGTGATGCAGTGCATCATCGACATAGCAAACTGCATCATCTAGCAGGTGTAAAATAGCCTCGTTAGTCAGTTGCTCGCGATGAGCCCCAAGGGCTGAGATATAACTGTTTAGTGAGTGATTCAGGCATAATAAACGAAATGCAATCTCACGTAGTTCAGGGGTTACGTGAGGTTCACTCGACATATTTGAAACGACCGATGCCAGCTCGGCTCCTTTATTGTACGCATCTCTTCTGGCAATACGATACTCAAGGCGATTATCCCGTCCTTGATGATATTGCTCAAGGATGGCATCAAGATAGCGACAGTTGGCGTCAAACGTACGCTTAATAACCAGTGGCAGGCGACGAAAACGCCAGTCAGGCCAGATAAAACTCACCGCAGCCCAGGCTATCCCACACCCCAGAATAGTGTCGAATACACGGGGTAATGCCACTTCAAATCCCTCTCCCAGCAGATTAAAACAAAGCAATACCAGCAGGGTAATGAACATCGTTGCATGGGCATACTGAACATTACGAAAAGAGAAGAAAAGTACCCCAGTAATGACAATCAACAGCAATTGTCCCTCAAGAGATGGCACAAAGAATAATACAGGTAGTCCTATCGCGACCCCGAGTAGGGTACCAATAATACGTAAAGCCAGCCGGTGACGTGTTGCGCTGTAATTAGGCTGACAGACAAACAGGCTGGTTAGCAGGATCCAGTAACCGTGCTGCATGCCTGTTAACTGAATAAATGCATAGCCGATACACAGCACCAGTGACATACGTACGGCGTGACGGAACAGCGCTGACTCTGGCGTAAAATTCCGAGATAGCCGCTGCCAGGTATCGCCCAGCCCGGTCAGTCTGTCGTCGGAAAGCCGGTTTTCTTTCTCATTGCGCGGTTTCTCAAACGCTTGTTCCGACTCAATAGTCGCGAGCTGAGCATCAATCGCCCGAAGATTAGTGAGTAAATATCCCAGTGCTTTGAGCTCAGGTGAAGCGCTATGCGTTGCCCTGATTTTATCTAATGCGGCATCAAGATGGCTGAACACTCTCTCGAAGCGAGCATCATGCTGATAAGGCGTGTTCAACAGAATTGAGCGGGATAGCTGCTGGCAGGCCTGAGACTGCAAGGTCAGCAGGCGTTGAAAACGGAACATGATATCGGTATAGCGAAATTTATCGCGCAATTTTTGATACTGAACATGAGATGAACTGGCGCGTTCATGAATGTCCTGAGCAACAAAATAATAGTGAAGTGTCCGGCGAGTCCCTTTTTGGCCACGATCGCCACGCAGACGGGTCAGCAGAGATATTTTTGTCTGTTCAAGGGTGGTGACTAGCTGGCTGCTGGCCAGTGCCAGTTCGAGTACCGGCGTCTGGCTTTCTTGTTCAATATCAGGATCAAACAGTGTCGCTTTAATTTCCAGGTAATGAGCCAGATTGTCATAACAGCGAGCCAGATTGTCCTGTAAGGGACGAATAGGGAAAATCAGATGGCCTGCGAGTGTCAGAATATTGTACCAGACGGCACCTGCCAGTAATAAAACCGGTTGTTGATACCAGTGCGTATAAAGGGAGGTTCCCAGCATGGTATAGATAGCAATTAGTAGAGCGCCAAACGCAATGGTTGCGTAGCGCTGGCCTAATCCGCCAAGCAGAATAAATCCACTGGTAGAGATAAGTAATCCTAAAGCAAAGAACCAGGGATAAGGGAATAGCAGCTCAACAGAGGCTGAGGCAATAAAAAAACAAATCAGGGTAATGACTAAATTACGCAGACGCCCAGTAAGCCTGTCGTCAAGATCGGCCAGTGCGGCGGCGACGACGCCGAGAGTCAAAGGAATCGTCAGGCGTACATCGCCCAGCCACCATGGCAGTACTGCGGTACCCGTGAGGGCAATAAAAATCCGCAGGTTATAAAGCCAGGCACTGCTCCATGTGTAGCGCTGTAACAGCGGGGTCATAATAAGCACAAAAAAACCTTAATAAATTCGATTCCGGGCGTTTGCAATTCGTGCAGCTTGAGCCACTTCAACAGGAACAACGCGGCGCCCTACTGGCCAGACAGCAATTGCAGCAATTTTAAAGTTTGCCAGGCCAACCGGAATGCCAATCAGAGAAATACACTGCGTGATACCAACACAAATATGCATAATACACAGCCACCAGCCAAACAGAACAAACCAGAGTATATTCAGTAAGGTACCGCCAGTATTGGCTAAGGCGTTTCTATCCTGCGGATACAGTTCATCAACATGAATCGCTTCGTTACCATAAGGAATAAACGACAGTTTAGTGATTTCCCAGCAGGAACGTGTAAGAGGTAACGTGATAATCAGCAGCATGCTAACCAGGGTGGCAAATAACCAGCCCAGCGTTGTTGCAAAACCACCCAGTACAAAATTCAATACATTAAGAACAGTACGCATAATTACTCCCTGTTGCTATAACGGAACATGTCATACTTCAAGCAGGCAATGTATGACTTACCTGCGACTTGAATCATTCACGGTATATAAACCACAATAATAGTAGCGCGTTTTTACCCTGGAGCGTTACCTCATCAGTGGTTAAACTGAGCGAGTACCTCCCATTATTCAGGATAAGACAAATCATGGAACTTAGAGCAACCTCCCTGGGTAAACATTTAGCACAGCACCCTTATAATCGGGTGAAATTATTACCAGCGGGAGTTGAAGTTAAAGGCGATAGTCATGAATACCTGATACCTTTCAATCAGTTAATTGAAATAAACTGTAAGAGAGGTTTAGTCTGGGGGGAACTTGAGTTTGTCCTGCCAGACAGTCAGGTTGTTCGTTTGCACGGTACTGAATGGCAGGAAACCCGACGTTTTTTTACCCATCTCAATCATGCCTGGCAAAACTGGAGTGAAGAGATGAGTCATGTTGCCGCTGAGGTTCTTAGCGAGCAACAAGAAAATATTCAACGCGTGATAAACCAGGGTAAATGGCTTAAACATCGGGATCTTCTGATATTACAGCAGGGCGTTCGTCAGGCATTTGCCGCTATGCCGTTACCCATTATTCGTCTGAATGAATTTGCTCAGTGCCGTGAGGCTTTAAGCCTCTGCCAGAGACTGCTGGAGCAAGGCGACACTTTTCGCCAGCAATCTAATGCGAATTATACCGGCCGGATGCTTGAGCAGTATGCCGATTTCTTTGAGCATATAGAAAGTGCCCCCTTAAACAACGCTCAGGCACAAGCTGTAGTCAATGACGAAGATTCATTGCTGGTACTCGCGGGTGCCGGAAGCGGTAAAACATCCGTATTAGTTGCCCGGGTTGGCTGGCTTTTACAGCGTTCAGAGGTTGCTGAAGAACAAATATTAATGCTGGCATTCGGACGTAAGGCTGCTTTAGAAATGGAACAGCGTCTTGCAGACAGACTCAATACTGATTCACTCAGTGTAAAAACCTTCCATGCACTTGCCTTACATATTATTACTCAGGGAAGTAAAAAAATTCCGCAGGTCAGTGAGCTTGAGAGCGATACAGCCGCGCGTCAGCAACTGCTAACTGATTGCTGGCAGCAACAGTGCCGTGAAAAAAAAGCCATGGCAAAAGGCTGGCGTCAGTGGCTGGAAGAGGAGCTGAACTGGACTGTCCCTGAAGGCGAGTACTGGCAAGATCAAAAGTTAATCACGCGTCTGGCAGGAAAACTGGACAGCTGGTTATCGCTGATAAGGATGCAAGGTGGCTCGCAATCCGAAATGATAGCCAGCGCAAGTGAGGAGCTACAACCACGTTTTACACGCGGTATTAAACTAATGGCCCCCTTACTTAAATGCTGGAAAACGACGCTGCGAAATGCCGGTGAGATTGATTTTTCTGGTTTGATTCACCAGGCGCAAAATGTACTGGATAAAGGACGGTTTATCAGCCCGTGGAGGCATATTCTGGTGGATGAGTTTCAGGATATCTCTCCACAACGTGCTGCATTACTGAGTGCATTGCGTAAGCAAAATAGCCATACCTCGCTGTATGCGGTTGGAGATGACTGGCAGGCTATCTATCGATTCGCCGGCGCACAAACATCACTTACCAGCGAATTTAGTCAGCACTTTAATGCAGCTGAAACCTGTATGCTGGACACCACCTACCGCTTTAATAGTCGTATTGGTGAGATTGCAAACCAGTGGGTGCAACAGAATCCCTGGCAACAAAAGAAAGCACTCACCAGTAAGGCCAAAGGAGATAAACAATCCGTTAATCTGCTGGTGGACGATAAGCTGGAAAACTTGCTGGATAAACTGAGTGGTTATGCCTTACCGGAACAGCGTATTTTGATTCTGGCACGCTATCGATTTTTACGCCCTGGCTGCCTGAGTAACGCGGCGACTCGCTGGCCAAAACTCAATATCGATTTTATGACTATCCATGCCAGTAAAGGGCAGGAAGCCGATTATGTGATTGTTCTTGGCTTACAGGCCGGAAAAGAAGGGTTCCCTGCCGAGGTGCGAGAATCTATTTTTGAGCAAGTTTTATTACCTCAGCCAGAGGATTTTCCGGATGCAGAAGAACGTCGTTTACTTTATGTCGCTCTAACCCGGGCACGCCATCGTGTCTGGTTATTGTTCAGTAAACAACAACCGTCCTCATTTGTTGAGGAGTTAAAACGACTTGGCGTGCCGGTACTCAATCGTCCTTGAAGCTTATAATCTGTCAGTCAGGTAACGCTGATAGTCGGGGATCTGAATTTCAACTTGCTGATTAAAACCTGGTGACTGAATAATAAAGTCAGCTGTCGAGAGGTTAGTGGCAACCGGTATATTCCAGACGGTTGCCAGGCGCAGTAACGCCTTGACATCAGGATCGTGAGGCACCGCATTCAGTGGATCCCAGAAGAAAATCAGCACATCAATTTTGCCCTCAGCAATCAGCGCTCCAACTTGCTGATCGCCTCCCATCGGGCCGCTCATCATAGCATTCACATCAAGACCTGAGGCTCGTTGGATCATGTTGCCAGTGGTGCCTGTGGCATACAGAGTATGGTTTTCAAGTACTGATTTATGACGTTCTACCCAGGCCAATAACGCACTTTTACAGTGATCGTGGGCAACCAAGGCAACATGTTTTTTTTCTGAAACAGTACGGGTGGTCAGATGCATGATTTTTTCCTGATTGATTTTGAATATTCAATATTGAATAGATTACTGGAAGAGATTGATGCTGCAAGAGAAAGAAATTAAAAAAGCGGTCTGAGGTGTATGATATACACTAAATAACGCTAGTGACCTGTAAGGTCTGAGCGATGTTTAACCAATGGCGTGGTGTGTTTCGCCATTTAAAGGAGACATGATGAGCGACTTAAGTATTGAAGAGATCCTGCGTACGACACGCACCATCGCTTTGGTGGGTGCCAGTGACAAAGCTAATCGTCCTTCTTATGAGGTCATGAGTTTTTTACTCGAACAGGGATACAAGGTGATTCCTGTATCACCGAAACTGGCCGGTCAGACCTTATTGGGGCAACAGGTCTATGCGACCCTTGCTGATATTCCGCATAAAGTCGATATGGTTGATGTTTTCCGTAACTCTGAGGCTGCTTTTGGTGTGGCACAAGAGGCGATTGCGATTAAGGCGAAAACCCTGTGGCTGCAAATTGGGGTGATTAATGAGCAGGCAGCGCAACTGGCTAAAGAGGCGGGGTTGAATGTGGTGATGGATCATTGTCCGGCAATAGAAATACCGCGTCTTGGATTAACTAAATAGCCGTAATACTGTGTTATGAAAGGGTGTCACCGGAGCTTATTACAGAGGTTCAGGCCAGCCAGACCTGAATCTCTTATTTTCTGACATGATGGTTTTCAGTTACGCAGGCCGGGAGTCTGTAACTTTCTGCGTATTGATGCCGCCAGTTCGTCCAGCGATGTTTGTTCAGGATGTTCCTGCTCACCTTCACCGCTGAGCTGTGCTTCGGCGAGATAAGTATGTACCGCCATCCCGTCATCATTTTCCATCACAACATGATACCAGGGGGTATTTCGTAGCGAGCTGTTTATTGCCAGATAGTCTTCGTAGGTCTCACTCAGAGCGTATTCCGGATCGATATCGACCACGACGCCTAAGTAACCCAGTAAAGCATGTCTTACTTGCTGGCCAATCCCAAATTTAGTGGCAATCATTTTCACCTCCCGGAACATCATATTGTGATAGATGTATGGCATCCTTTCCATTTTTCAAGTCAAATGACGCGACAAGCAAATCCTTTCAGATACAGCCCTTCCGGGTAGCTTGCAATAACCGGATGATCTGCTGCCTGACGGAACTGTTCGATAAACTGCAGTTCGCGGCCGGCATCAAGTGCGGCATCCGCAATGATTTTTTGGAACAAATCCGTCGTCATTAACCCTGAACACGAGAAAGTCATCAAAATACCGCCTGGATTCAAAAGCTGGCATGCCAGCATATTGATATCTTTATAGCCACGGCAGGCGCCAGACAACTGATTTTTGTTTTCAACAAATTTCGGTGGATCCATGATGATAACGTCAAATTTTTCGCCACTATCCCGATACTTGCGTAATAATTTGAAGACATCATCGCGTAAAAACTCAGCTTTGCTGAGATCAAGCTGGTTAAGTTCAACGTTCTGTCTGGCAATATCCAGCGCTTCTTGCGAGGTGTCAACGCTGACGACCTGACTACAGTTGCCCATCAAAGCGGAGACAGCAAATCCTCCGGTATAAGAGAAGCAGTTCAGTACGCGTTTATTTTCGACATAGCCTCGGGTAGCAAAGCGACTGTCACGCTGATCAAGATAATAGCCAGTCTTATGACCCTGCTGGATATCAACCAGGAGTTTCATACCGTGCTCTTCTATCGCTAGCAGAGCAGGGGGGAGTTCACCGCTGACTGGTCCTTGTGTCAGTGGAAGCCCCTCTTTTTTACGCACCGCGACATCAGAACGCTCATAAATAGAACATTCCGGATAAAGCTTCTGCAGTGCTTCAACCAGCAACGGGCGCTGATAGTCTGCACCAGCAGAGAGCAGTTGTAATACCAGAAAATGAGAGAAACGATCGATAGTTATGCCCGGAAGGCCATCAGACTCACCGGCTATCAGACGATAGCTGTCTAAACCATCGCGTTTAGCGAGCCATTCCCGCCAAATTTGTGCCTGTTCTAAGCGACGAATAAAGAAATCGGTATCAATTTTTTCGTTACGATCAAAACTCCAGACACGCGCACAAATTTGTGACGCAGGGGAGTAGGCAGCCCGGGCAAGCCATTTGCCCTGAGCATCGATAATATCAATGGTTTCACCCAAACCGACTTTCCCTTCAAGGCGGGCTACTGCCCCTGAGAAGATCCAAGGATGACGACGCAATAATGATTTTTCGCGTCCTTTGGCTAACACTAAACGGGGATAATGATTAACAGTCGACTCAGTCATACGGAGAAACCTCTGACAAACAGGGATGCGAGCTGGATAATAAACCAGCTTGATGCTATTAAAATAAAATGGCGCGTAGGTTAGCACACCTGCCCGAGTCAATCATTAAACAGCGCGGTATAACATACATCACCAGTGAACAGAGTGGGAGACAATGTCATGACAGGATCTCAACAGCAATGTGTTAAGTATCGAGTATATGGGCGAGTACAGGGGGTCGGGTTTCGTTACAGCGTATGGCGGGAAGCACAGCAGCTGGCTTTAACGGGCTATGCGCGTAATCTGGATGATGGCAGTGTGGAAGTCCTCGCTTGTGGCTCTTCGGACCAGCTTGAAAAGTTACTCAGCTGGCTGAATGCCGGGGGACCAAGAGGCGCCAGGGTTGATAATGTCTTTTCAGCCACGCATCAACCCGAACAGCACTGGACGGAATTTAAGGTTCGCTATTAAATGCACTTTACCGGCTTCGGTAAACCCGCAATTTTCGTTGCCTGCTTGGCCGGGCCTTTGGGAAACAGGCGATAAAGATAACGGCTATTCCCTTTTTCCTCACCAAATTTGCCAGCCATGGCTTTGACCAGCATACGGATAGCGGGTGAGGTATTAAATTCCAGATAAAAATGACGAACGAAGTGCACCACTTCCCAGTGCTCCGGCGAAAGGGTTATCCCTTCCCGGGCAGCTATCGCCTTTGCTAACGCTTCGCTCCACTGCTCGCTGTGCTTCAGATAACCATCGACATCGGTGGCAATTTCTTGCCCTTCAAAAATCAGCATAATAACTCGGTTTTTTTAATGAAAACGCCAGTAGTGTAACAAATTTCAGGTGCCATAAAAAACTGCACCTTACTCAGTTACCTGCGGCAACCTTTGGGGTGCAGTTTTGTCATGCTTTCAGCAAGTGCTGTTAGCAATTAGTCCTTGCTGGCAAATCCGAGGAGGCTCAACAGGCTGATGAAAATATTGTAAATAGAGACATACAGGCTCACAGTTGCGCGAACATAGTTGGTCTCACCACCACGAATGATGTTGCTGGTCTCATACAAAATTGCGCCAGAAGAGATCAGAATAAATACTGAACTAATGACAAGGTGCAATGCTGTCAGCTGTAAGAAGATATTGGCGACCATCGCAACCAGTACCACAATGATACCCGCCATCAGCATTCCGCCGAGGAAGGACATATCTTTGCGGGTGGTCAGAACATAAGCTGAACAACCCACGAATACCAGTGCGGTTCCCGCCAGCGCCATTCCGATAACGTCGCCCATGCCTGCGGACAGATAGCTATTCAGAATCGGACCGAGGATATAACCCAGGAAGCCGGTAAAGGCGAAGGTAGCAATCAGGCCTGATGGTTTATCTGCCAGACGGTAGGTCAGGAACATCAGACCATACATACCAACCAGCGTCAGAATCAGCCCCGGTGAAGGTAACTGTAATAAGGTGCTGGCAGTCGCAACCAAGGCTGAAAATGCCAGAGTAAGGCTGAGCAGAAAATAGGTATTACGCAAAACTTTATGCGTACTCAACAATGACGCGCGGTCATTCGAGGAGGTAATAATGCGATCCATTGTTAAACTCTCTCTTTATGCAGGTGTTATATAGTTGATGAGCATAATGCCCTGCTTTATTGCAAAAAAGCCTTTTTACCCATCTTTACCTGCTATGGCTCTGAGATAATCATCAGACGGGATTCTGGGGTAGTTTTTTGAAAAATATATCTTTATTGGTAAGCCTGGTAAGTAATATGCACAGATTATTTGCTGAAATCTGTCATGCAGGGAAAGAGGGCGATGCTCAAATTCTACTGAAAATACTTTTTAGCCTTAGAAACTTCTCAGTATACGGATGGAAAGTGTTGCAAACCTCACCACATTGTTGCACTTTCAACCAAACAACACAAAAACGGCTAAAATTAAGGCGGTTGAACCAATTGGTGCTTTACATGAGGTATGGCTATGTTTATAGTTCGCCTCGTTGGAAGCGTGGCCGAGTGGTTGAAGGCACCGGTCTTGAAAACCGGCGATCCGAAAGGGTTCTAGAGTTCGAATCTCTACGCTTCCACCAACATTTAAACAGTGGCTGAAAAGCGGCTGATGCAGTAAAAAGTATTACGGAAGCGTGGCCGAGTGGTTGAAGGCACCGGTCTTGAAAACCGGCGATCCGAAAGGGTTCTAGAGTTCGAATCTCTACGCTTCCACCAAACATAAACCCCAAGTTAGTTAATAACTTGGGGTTTTTTGTTATTGTTTATCTGCTAAACAGGCTGTGAACCTCTCCCTCTCGGATTTATCTCATCTTGTTATATACATAGCCTTTAATATTATTTACAAATCTATATGTACTACTGATAGGTTTATTGAACACAGAATAAATCACTTTCAGGAGCCGTACATGAAGCAGCATATTGCCACTTTGACCGTGTTAGCCAGTTTGACTGGTCTCTTTTCAGCCGCTGCAAGTGCGGATAAATTAGATGATATTAAGCAAGCAGGCGTAGTCCGGGTTGCTGTTTTTGATAGTAATCCCCCTTTTGGTTATATCGATCCTGAGACTAAAAAACTGGTTGGCTACGATGTCGATGTTGCTGAAGCTATCGGTAAAGCATTAGGCACCAAAGTGGAACTGCGGGCGACTAACCCGGCTAACCGAATCCCACTGCTATCCTCAAATAAGGTTGACCTGATTGCGGCGAATTTTACTATTACCGATGACAGGGCTAAAGCGGTCAATTTCAGCGTGCCTTATTTCTCTACCGGACAAAAATTTATTGCCCGTAAAGGCGTACTGAAAACCCCGGACGACATCCGCCCACTGCGCATCGGTGCCGATAAAGGAACCGTTCAGGAAATCACCCTGCGTGAACGTTATCCGGATACCAAAGTGGTCTCTTATGATGATACTCCGCTGGCCTTTGTTGCTCTGCGTAATGGTAATGTGCAGGCGATCACTCAGGATGATGCCAAACTGGTCGGATTATTAGGTAACTTGTCGCCAGAACAGCGTGAAGCATTTGAAATTTCACCATTCAGTCTGACCAAAGAGTACCAGGGTGTCGGCATCCCTAAAGGGGAGGTTGCTCTGACTGAGGCGGTTGATGCCGCCCTGCTGGAACTTGAGAAAAACGGCCAGGCCACCGTTATCTACGATCGCTGGTTTGGTCCGGATACCAAAGCTGCCCAACCGCGGGGTGATTTCCGCATTGCCCCTCTGACCGAGCAGCCAAAAGCGTAATCGTTTAATATCGTCCGGGTAGTCAGTGGCTATCCGGACAAGTCGTTTTTGATAGGACGTCATATGAATTGGGACGACTTGCTTAGCCCAATGTACCTGGGCTGGCTATGGCAGGGTTTTTTACTTACCCTGGCACTTTCAGCTTGTGCCAGTATTGCGGCGACGCTACTCGGTTTTCTGGTTGCGGGTATGCGCGATAGCCGGGTCCGGCTGCTACGTATTATTGCAACGGGTTACAGCTCTTTATTTCGTAATACACCGCTGCTGGTTCAGCTTTTTTTCTGGTATTTTGCTGCCGGTCAGTTATTGCCTGGAAGCTTAATGCAATGGCTTAACACTCCTCATCAGATGGGGCTATTCTCATGGCCATCGTTTGAATTTCTGGCCGGTTTTATCGGACTGACCTTTTATTCTACCTCCTTTATTGCCGAAGAAATTCGCGCAGGTATCCGCGGCGTTGCAAGCGGACAAAAAAATGCTGCCTGGGCGCTAGGGTTAACGGGCTGGCAGTCACTTCGCTATATTATTCTGCCTCAGGCATTGCGTATCGCCTTTCCACCGCTACTCGGGCAGTACATGAATGTGATTAAAAACTCATCGCTGACAATGGCTATTGGGGTGGCTGAGCTTTCTTATGCCTCTCGTCAGGTAGAAACGGAAACGTTACGCACCTTTCAGGCTTTTGGTGTCGCGACGATACTCTATGTTCTGACTATTGCAGTCCTGGAAGGGTGGGGTATGTGGCGTCAGCAGCGGTCTTCGGTGGCCAGAGGATAAGAGATGGATTTTAGTATTATACAAGATAATCTGCGCTACCTGTTGCTGGGAACCTGGCCTGACGGTCCGCTTGGTGGTGCAGCGTTGACGGTGGTTATCAGT
This sequence comes from Klebsiella sp. BIGb0407, assembly GCF_024807845.1. Lineage (GTDB taxonomy): Bacteria > Pseudomonadota > Gammaproteobacteria > Enterobacterales > Enterobacteriaceae > JGM124. The sequence goes on along the minus strand of NZ_JANUEQ010000001.1, from coordinate 1,306,211 downwards.
TTACTGGCGGGCATCGTTTCTGCCTTACTGGGAACGGTATTGGGGGTTGTGCTTGCCATGTCTCGTGGTATACCTGTGGCACTCCTGGCCTCAGTACTGGGTTTTTTCAGAGCAATTCCAGTTATCATGCTGATTTTCTGGACCTATTTTCTGTTACCTATTCTCTTTGGGATTGATATCCCCGAAATTACCACCGTTGTTTGCGCTCTGGCACTGATCTCCGCAGCGTATCTGGCTCATGCTGTAAAAGCCGGTATTGTTGCCATCGGTGTCGGACAAACGCAGGCCGGATTATCGCTGGGGCTGACCCGCTGGCAAACGCTGGGCTGTATCGTGCTTCCTCAGGCCCTGCGGATGATGATTCCCTCGTTTATTAATCAGTGGATATCCCTGATTAAAGATACCTCGCTGGCTTATATTATTGGTGTAGGGGAACTGACCTTCCTGGCCACGCAGGTGAATAATCGCAGTATGGTTCATCCTACCGAGGTATTTTTATTTATTGCCGCGGTCTACTTTATTCTCTGCCTGCTACTTGAGCTCGTAGCCAACCGGGTTCAGCATCATTATGGTCAGCAGAGTAGTAAACCGACGCGCCGCTGGTTTTGGCAGCGGCATCCGATACCTTGAAATTCAAGTTAATCGTCGGGGAGGATAAAACAGGCAAATAAAGGTGGGAAATTGTCTAATCATTATCCTGGATTGCTGGGGGACTGAGCAAACCAATGGACACTCACGGGGCTGAAAAATAGAATGCTACCCATAGCTACTCTAACCAAGGTCCTTTTCTGCCTATGTCGACTCCTCTTTATTCGCATTCCTCGCAGGCATTGAGCATCATTGCCACTGGCACCGCATTGCCACCGGGCAAAGTCGAGTCAGCGATGCTGGACAAAAAGCTGGGTAAAGCCGCGGGGTACGTGGAACAGCGTTCAGGTATTGAATACCGTTTTCATGCCAGTGACAGTGCGAGTCAGGCTGAACTTGGCGCTGCCGCTTTGCATAATGCGCTGGAGCGCCATGCTATTGATCCCGACTCAATCGACCTGCTGATTTCAGCGTCGGCGATTCCTTATCAGGCATTGCCCTGTACCGCGATACATATTCTGAAGTCGGCCGGGCTTGCTCCGGGAATCGCGGGCTTTGACATTAACAGCAGCTGTGTCAGCTTTATTTCCGCTCTGCAAGTCGCGACCGGATTGCTGAATGCTGGCAGTTATCGGCGCATTGCTATTGTTAGCGCTGATATCGCTTCGCGCGGTATTGACTGGAATCACGAAGAGTCTTCTTTAATTTTCGGGGATGGTGCGGCCTGTGCCATCGTTGAGCGGGGGAATGGTGATAGTCGGGTGCTGGGTAGCCTGATTGAAATGTATCCTTCCGGTAGTGAACTCTGTGAAATTCGTGCGGGAGGCACTCGTCGTAATCCTCGTGCCGGAATGGAAGAGCAAGACTTCTTATTTCATATGCAGGGCAAGGCCTTATTCCGTCATGCCTCATCGATTATTGAGGGGTATTTCCAGCGGCTGCTGGCGCAATGCCAGCTGACACTCGCGGAGATTGCTACCGTCGTTCCTCATCAGGCCAGCCATTTAGCGCTGGAGCATATGCGTAAACGCCTCCATGTACCGAATGAAGTTCTGGTTGATATTTATCGCCATCACGGTAATCAGGTAGCGGCATCACTGCCTTTCGCTTTGCATGAAGCCATGACAACAGGGCGTGTTAATCCCGGGAAACCCGTCATGCTGATTGGTACCGCCGCGGGGCTGACATTAGCGGGTATGGTGATTCTGCCATGAAAATTCTGGTGACGGGCGCAACCAGTGGGTTAGGGCGTAATGCCGCACAATGGTTGCTGGAGCAAGGGAATAGCGTTATAGCAACAGGACGTGACCCGCTGGCAGGCGCAGAACTACAGGCGCTTGGCGCGACCTTTATTCCCCTGGATTTGACTCAGTGTTCAGATGACACTTTTCTGTCGCTGGTCATCGGCTGTGATGCGGTCTGGCATTGTGCGGCTAAATCATCTCCCTGGGGAACGGCGGAAGAATTTTTCCAGACGAATGTAGTCGTGACCGAGAAACTGGCGCGAGTTGCCGGTCGCGAAGGCGTCAGGCGCTTTGTCCATATCTCTTCTCCGGCCGTGTATTTTGATTTTCAGCATCACCATAATTTACCCGAAACCTATCGCGCCAGGCGTTTCTCAAGTCATTATGCCTCCAGTAAGTATGCTGCTGAACAGGCCCTGCAACAGCCCATAGAACTTTATCCTGATACCCAATATATTATCTTGCGACCACGCGGATTATTTGGTCCCCATGACCGGGTGATTATTCCGCGCCTGTTACAGAATATCCGCGGTAAAAATAACGTACTGCGCTTGCCGGGTGGGGGCATGGCACTGCTTGACCTGACTTTCGTCCTGAATGTGGTTCATGCCATGGCCCTGGCGACTACGCAGCCAAACCTGCCTTCCGGAGCGATATACAACATCACTAATCAGCAGCCACAGCGGCTGGCTGAGATGGTTGAAGCTATTTTAAATCAGCAGCTCAATTATGGTGTTACCTTGCAGGCAGTGCCTTATCGACTCTTAGCGATGGTTGCAGCAGGAATGGAGCAGGTAGCGAAAATAACCGGTAAAGAGCCGATGCTAACCCGCTATAGCGTAGGGGCGGTCTATTTTGATATGACCCTTGATTCTCAGCTAGCGATTAATGAACTGGGTTATCGCCCGCTTTATTCTCTCGAAGAGAGTATTTTGCGTACTGGTGACTGGTTACGTACCTCAGTCAGGGAGTGAGACGTCGTGGCTAAAATAACCACCTTTGAAGTGGGGTATTGCACCCATCCAGGCTGTATGGCTTTGAAAGGTGCCAGTTTTCGGGTCTGTAAGTTTCCAGCCCGGGCATATTTGCTGGAAGCAGGCGATAAACGCTGGTTGTGGGATACCGGCTATGCGAACTGGTTTGAGCAATATACTCGCTCAGGGTTATTCTGGCTCTACCGCCGGGTAACGCCGGTTTATTTTGACCCGCAAGAGTCTCTGGTCTCTCAGCTCCGGGAACAGGGTTATCTCAGCGGGGATATTGACGGCATGATCCTCTCGCATTTTCATGCTGACCATATTGCCGGGCTCCGTGATTTCTCTTCTCTCAGGTTTATTTGTTCCGGGGAGGGCTGGCAGAAAACGCGTCATCTGCGTGGGTTTGCCGCATTAAAACAGGCTTTTATTCCGGGGTTAATTCCTGAAACATTCGACACGGCGCTGCAGTTTTTTGAGAGTTTCAGACAGGTTGCCCTGGCTTCAGAATTGATGCCGTTTGAACTGGGTTATGAGTTACCCGGCAGCCAGGGGCAAGTATTACTGGTACCGTTACCCGGGCATGCAGCCGGGCACTGGGGGGCCTTTATTGAAACGGATGACGGCTGGGTATTACTGGCCAGTGATGCGGCCTGGTCACCGGTAAGCTATCAGACGCTGCGGGGCCCTTCGCGTATGGCCAATTTACTGATGGATGATTCGCAAGCTTACTACCAGACCCTGGCTCGACTTAATCAGCTCTGGTCAGGGGGAAAATGTCAGATTCGCCTCTGCCATGAGGGGGATTTATGACCGCATTACTCCGCACCTTGTGGCACTATTTTCGTACCCGTCGTCAATATTTCACCAGCCGTGATGCCCTGGAACGTTATCAGCAGCGACAGTTAGAACGTTTTTCTCGTCGGGTACTGGCGAAAAGCCCGTGGTTTAGCCGCTATCTGAATACGCCAATGACTGACTGGCCGCTAATGGATAAGTCGCTGATGATGAAAAATTTTGATCGGATGAATACTCAGGGACTGCGTAGCCAGCAATTGCTTGATATCGCGATACAAAGTGAAAAAGATCGCGATTTTTCACGCCAGGTCGGGAAATTCAGTGTCGGATTATCCTCGGGGACTTCCGGAGTTCGGGGTTTATTTGTCGTCAGCCCGGAAGAGCAGCAATTATGGGCGGGTGGTATGCTGGCTAAAATGCTGCCCGATGGTCTGTTTGCCGGGGAACGAGTAGCGTTATTTTTACGTGCCAATAATAATCTCTACCAGAGTGTCAATAATCGCTGGCTGAGCCTAGCTTACTATGATTTGTTTCAACCGTATTCTTCCCATTTGCACCCTTTAGAACAACAGGCTCCGACGATTATTGTTGCTCCGGCCCAGGTACTACGTGAACTGGCCTTGAGTGTGCAACGTGGCGAGCTCAGGCTACAGGTCAAAAAGGTCATTTCTGTCGCGGAGGTACTTGAACATCAGGATCGTCTGTTACTGACTGAAGTCTTCGGCGAGGTGGGGGAGGTTTACCAGGCTACCGAAGGTTTTTTAGCAGCGACCTGCCGCTATGGCGTTTTGCACCTTAATGAAGAGTTTCTGCATATTGAACCCCAGTGGCTGGATGAGCACCGTTTTACACCGATTATTACCGATTTTACCCGGAAAACGCAGCCTATAGTCCGTTACCGGCTGGATGACGTATTAGTGGCCAGGGAAGAAAAGTGCCCCTGTGGTAATCCTGCCCGGGCTATTCAACATATTGAAGGACGCCAGGACGATCAGCTGATACTCGCCGATATCCACGGGCAGCCGCAGACTATCTTCGCCGATCTCTGTAGCCGTGTGCTGGCCATCTCATTACCGCTTAATGCCGATTATCGGCTGACTCAGCAGGGCTCTCAGACCTTGCACCTGCTTGCAGATTGTTCCCCCGACGCGCTGGAAATCAGTAAACTGGCGCTGGTTGCCATGCTCGATAAGCAAGGGGTCGATACGCAAAAGTTGTGCTGGAAGCTGGAAAGCGCCGCGGTGATCCCGCAGTTTGATAGCAAACGGCGACGTATTATTCGCAAGGCTAACCTATGAAAAATGGATTTTATCGGGCTGGGCAGCTACTACTGGGTTGGGGATTCGTCGGTGTTATTTATCATTTAACCGATAACCTACAAAGCGCCGGTCAGGTCATCACACCATCATGGATTGATAATAAGATCCCTTTCTCAGCTTCAGCTATCTGGGCCTATTTGTCTTTTTTCCTGATTATCCCGGCTGGCTATTTTCTGGCACCTTTAACGGCTGTTCGCTGGCTGACCCGATCGATGCAGCTGACAGCGCTGGGTGCCGGGCTGATTTATTTACTCTGGCCCACCACCCTCGTTACCCCGCCGGACAGCGGGCAGGGTATTGAATCTGTGCTATTGAAACAGTTAATTTCGGTAGACTCGGCACAAAACTGCTTTCCCTCGCTGCATGTCGCTCTGACGCTTCTGGCGGTATGGGCGATAGCCAGGAGCCGGAAGCATTTTCTTACTCTGGCGTTTATACTCTGGGGAGGCGTGATCGCGTTTTCTATTTTGCAGTTAAAACGTCATCTGTTTATCGACCTGATCGGCGGTGTGGTGCTGGCATCTGGGGCGGGTATGCTGGTGAGCTGGGTAATGAATCGGCAAAAGGAGAAGCCTGGTGAGTGAGTTAATTGTTCCGGTTATTCTGATGTTACTCTTTGTACTGGGCGAGGCCTTACTACTGAGATTTAACAGCCGGCAAAAAGTTGACTGGCATGAGGTGATTTTTAACCTTAACTCCGGGCATATTATGCTCTGGCTGTTTCGTGGCCTTGAGGTGCTCTGTTATAGCCTGGTGCTCAGCCACTTCAGCCTCAATTTATTTGCCGAAACCTCACCCGTCTGGGTCTGGTGTTTTGCAATTCTGGCCTGGGACTTTGGGTTTTACTGGCTACACCGGCTGCATCATCGCCTGGCGGTTTTATGGGCTGTGCACGTCGTCCATCATCAGGGACATCACTATAATTTATCGCTGGGAGTGCGAAACTCCTGGTACTCCTCGCTGACATCGATACCTTTCTTTATTGTCCTGGCATGGCTGGGCGTGCCGCTCACGGTATTTCTGACCGTCTCAATATTGCACTACACCGTGCAGTTTTTTAATCATATATCGGTGAAGCCGAATCTGGGCTGGCTGGAAAAGATCTTTGTCACCCCGACACATCATCGAGTCCATCATATTAATGACCGTGCTTATTCGGACAGCAATTATGGCGGAAGCTTTATTTTCTGGGACAAGCTATTTGGCACCTTTAAAGTCGCACCCGACGAACCCTATGATTACGGTGTTAAAGGTGAACAGCCAAGTAATAATCCTTTTATTGCCAGTAATCGTCCCTTCTGGCGCTTATGGCACAAAGCCGCTTCAGGCACAGGAGCAAAGCGCCAGTTTTATGCCTCAGCATGGATGTTAGTCAGTGGTGCTCTGCTGCTGTTCGCCCTGGTATTAGGCTATATCCAGCTCTATGGTTATGGTTATCAGAATGTCACTTTTGCTCAGGTTGCGCTGTTTATTCTGCTGGCTTTTGGATCGGTAGCCCTCGGAGGCATTTCCCAAGGGCAGCGCTGGGGAGTATTGAGCTGGTTTTGGCTCACGCTGATGTTATGGGGTTTACTGATTATAGGGTCAGGCTGGAATCATACTTTTTGGTTAGTGACCTTATCGGGACTAATGCTTCACGGCATCAGCGTGTTGTGTGGCTGGGGAAGAAGGAAGGGCGCTGATGTCTGATAAACTTGAACCCTTGCACTATCCCCGTGACAGTGAACAGGCTTTCCATCAACACCTGCAGCAGGCGGCACGAGAATATCTTGGCCACGATCATGCCTATGCTGATGGCTGGCAGTGGAGCAAAGCGTTACTTCTTCTTGGACTATCAGTCTTGTGTTATGGCATCACGCTGATGACCACTCAGTCGTGGCTTTTTGCCTGCAGCTACTTTATTTTCATCATGATGGCAATGCTATTGAATGTGAATGTCAATCATGATGCTTCCCATAATACGTTCAGCCGTCGTCCCGGTATTAATCGGTTTGTCGGTCGACTGGTGACTCTCCCTTTGGGAGTGGATCCCGATTACTGGCGAGTACGGCATGTGATATTCCATCATCAGTATGCAAATATTGAAATTTACGATTTAGATACCGAAGAAAATGGTATTTTCCGCCAGTCCCCTTTCCAGCAATGGCGTCGTCATATGCGCTACCAGCATCTGTACTGGCCGTTGATTGCAGCGCTGTCACTCCCCTGGATAACCTGGGTTTTTGACTGGCGAGACCGGTTAAATAAAACGCCGCTCCGGCAAGAAAAACTATTAAGTGGTAAGCAGGGCTGGGCATTATTTATTGGCAGTAAAGTCGCGCATCTATTACTGGTGCTGGTGGTCCCCTTGATGGTGGGGCTACAGCACGGTATTTCACCCTGGACTGCGATGCTGATTTATCTGTTCAGTCAGATGTGTGCTTCCCTGATGGTAGTCTTTTTATTACTCGGTACGCACTGGGCGGAAGCGGAGTTTTTCGAGGCACCTGAAAATAAACAGATGCCGCATGGCTGGTATCATCATAATTTCGCGACAGCCTGTGACTGGGTTGCCTCGCCGCGCTGGCTTCACCATCTGACTGGCGGTCTTAACTATCATTTAACCCATCATCTGTTTCCGCAGCTCAACCATCGCCATTATCCGGCACTTGCTGAGATTATTGGTGAGCTTGCGACGTGTTATGGCATGGATTACCGCTGCATCGGTTATCGGGAACTGTTAGTTAGACAGCGTCGATTTTTACGGCAGATGGGACAGCCTCCCGTAAAGAGATCTGAAGAATGAGCCGAACTCCCTTACGCCCGCTGGCTTATCAGGCAGATGATTTAGCATTGCATAAAGCGCTGATGCAGGCGGCACAGCAGTATCTGCGTACCCGTCAGGACAATCGTTTTGCCGATAAATGGGCTATAGGTAAAATGATCTTCCTCTTAGGCATTTGTCTGACCTGTTACGGGTTAATCCTGCAACAACATTCTGGTATGGCGCTGTTCGGCTGGTATCTGGGATTTATTTTTAGTGCCATGCTGCTGGTCATCAATGTGGTACACGATACCTCTCATAATGCCTTCTTTCGGTCTGCCCGGGCGAATGCCTTAACGGGGCGGATAGTGTCGATTCCGCTGGGGCTAGATCCGGACTGCTGGCGAGTGCGTCATGTTATTTTTCATCACACGCATACGAATATTTCGGGTTATGACCCGGATATTGATGAAAATGGCCTGTTACGCCAGACGCCCTTTCAACGCTGGAAACCTTTTATGCGTCTTCAGCACTGGTACTGGCCATTAATTGCCGCCTTTACCTTCCCCTGGTATATCTGGCTGGTGGACTGGCTTGACAGGGCCGGTAAGACCAGAGTAACGCCGAAAATGGCTATGCGAGGCCTGAAAGGGTGGACTATTTTTCTTATCAGTAAATGTCTGCATTTTTTACTGGCCTTGGTTATTCCCGCTTATGTGCTCTCTGCCGAGTTCAGTTTCTCCACATTATTGATTATCTATCTGCTATCCCAGATGGTGTCGTCGCTGCTGTTTGTGATGCTGATTGTTGGCACCCATTGGGCAAAATCACATTTTTTTGAAGCGCCAGCCGTGGGAAATATGCCGCATACCTGGTATCAGCATGTTTTCACCACCACCTTTGACTGGCAGGCTCGTCCCGCCTGGTTAGGCTACTGGCTTGGCGGCGCTAATTTACATCTGACTCATCATCTTTTTCCCAACTGGCATCATCGCCATTATCCGGCATTAAGCTATCTGATTGCCCGGGTAGCGATGCGATTTAATATCGACTATCAGAAGATAAGCCTGGCCGAGCTGTTGCAGCTACAGCAACAGTTTCTGAAACAGATGGGCGTTAATCCGCAGCAGGCAGAGGATATTCTCCCTCCATGATAAAAATCGTTATTACAGGGGCATCGGGTTTTATTGGTCAGGCTTTTCTGCGCCGTTTTGCCGGACATCATAACCTTGAATTGTTGGGGGTCGGCCGACGCCCACAGCCAAAACTACTGACCGGTATTCGTTATTCTCAGATTGATTTAGCCGACCTGGATACTCTGAACTTTACCCCCGACGCGGTGATTCACGCCGCCGGTAAAGCGGGACCATGGGGAAGCCGCGAGGAGTACTGGCGTGATAATGTGCTGACGACCGAGCAGGTTATTCATTTTTGCCAAAAGGTCGGTCACCCTCGCCTGATATATATCTCTACGGCCGCAGTTTACTACCGCTACCAGCACCAGTTTAGCCTGACGGAGCAACAAACGCCTGGCCCTGACTTCGCCAATGAGTATGCCCGCAGTAAATATGAGGGTGAGCAGAGGGTGCAGGCTTATCAGGGTGAAAAGACGATCTTGCGTCCCTGCGCTGTTTTTGGAGTCGGAGATAGCCTGCTGTTTCCGCCACTTCTTAAGGCCGCACGAAACAAGCAACTACCGATATTAACCTCACCGGATATGCCGGCTCAGGGGGATATTATGCCTGTTGAGAGCCTGTGCGATTATCTGCTGAGAGCGCTTATGCTACCGAAATTACGCCCCGTCTATAACCTCTCTAACGCCGAACCGGTCGAGATTAATCAGTTCTTACAGGAAGTGCTTAAGCGCTTTAATCTTCCTGCGGCAACAAAAAAACTTTCAGTTAAACAGTTGATGCTTATTGCCCGGGTGATCGAAGGGGGATACCGGTTACTGGGCATAAAAAAAATGCCACCGATTACGCGTTTTGGTGTCGGAGTCTTTGGTTATTCAAAAACACTGGATGTGAGCGCAGCGCTGACGGATTTTGGTCCGCCTTCTTGTTCTTTATCAGACGGGCTGGATATATTGGTTAAATACTATCAGGAGCAAACCCGATGTTGATTCTTGTTGCCTGGCTTGGGATTTTACTGCTAAAAGTCGTATTAACACTGCGCGTTATTCGCCGCCCGACCCGGTGCGAGGTTCAGGCATCACCTGGTCGGGTGACGATTCTACAACCTATTTTAAGCGGTGACCCGACGCTGGGTTCGACGTTGAAGGCGAATGTGATTGCGCTTGAGCAGGCCGATTTTGTCTGGCTGATTGATGATGACGATGAGGTCGCCAGGGTGACCGTTAATCAGATAAAGCAGCAGCTAGCTGCGCGAAACATCATCATCATGTCCTGTCCTGCTGCGCCAGAAGGCGTGAACCCGAAGGCTTTCAAGCTCGAACGGGCCTGGCCGGAAGTCAGCAATGACATTATTCTGGTGCTGGATGACGATGCGATACTCTCCCCTGAGGCATTCACTCAGCTTATCAGTGAAGTCGGGACGGATAATCTGGTTACCGCCTTGCCTTATTATGCAACCAGTAAAAAGCCTTATTCTGCACTCTTAGCGCAGTTTGTTAATGACAGTTCAGCTCTGACCTATTTGCCTTTGCTGCCTTATCTTCCGCCGTTAACCATCAATGGTATGTGTTATGCGATCGGCCGCCAGACACTGGCAAAGGTCGATGGTTTTGCCCGTATTCAGCGGCATCTGACGGACGATCTGGCTCTGGCTTCTTTGCTGAGCCAGCACCAGATCCGGCTGACGCAGAGTATTGCCCTGGTAAAAATTCATACTGATTTAGCCAGTGGCAAAAAATACTGGCAACAGATGCATCGCTGGTTCCTGTTTGCCACACTGCTATTGCGTGAGAAATCACTCAAGATCAATCTGCTGATTTTTCTACTACAGGGTTTGCACCCGTTGTTGTTATGGGGCGTGTTATTGATGGCGGTTTCTCATCCTTTAGTGGTTCTGGCATGTCTGATTATTCGTCAGTTTGCGCTACGGAAAGTACAGCAAGCCTTGACGCCAGATATTCAGTCCCGGCCCTTACTATCGCTGATTTCAGAGCTGCTACAGCCGCTACATCTTCTTCATGCTGTTTGTAACCGCACCATTGTCTGGCGCACACGCCGTTATCGGGTATTCAGTAATAATAACTTTGTATCGCGCTGAAATCATTGGGTCTGACTATGAAAGCCTTACTGGCATTAATCCCTTCCTCTGTTCGGCGAATAGATTTGCTGGCACCGCCTTTTTCCGGGCATTTACACCCGGTTATTGCTTTGGGACGTGCTTTAGCCGCTGAGTATGAGGTGCGGATTATCAGTACTCAGGGAGCACAATTGCGCATTACCAGCGCAGGTTTGCAAGGTTTTGCTTTACCCGGAGATTTTGATGCTCCATTACAGGCGATAGCTAACCCGGACTATGCGGTAAAAAGTAGTCCGCTAAAATTGTACCGGCAGTTTAAACATGCCGTCAGCTTACTGGCCGATTTTTCGGCTCAGCTTGATGCGTTTTACCAGCAGGAACAGCCACCTGACTTAATCATTGCTGACTTCACACTGCCTGTCGTCGGTCAGGTCGCACGCGCATGGAATATTCCCTGGTGGACCAGCTTACCTTCTCCTTGTGTAGTGGAAACCCGTGATGGCCCACCCTCTTATTGCGGAGGGCTCACCCCGGCAACCCACCGCTGGCAGCGCCTGAAACAGGCGATTGCCCGTAAAAAAGTACGCTGGTTTAAACAGACGATATTCTGGTTGTTTTACCGTACTATCAGACAGACAGGAATAACCCGGCTTTACCGGCCTGACGGAACGGAAAGTGCCTATTCTGCCCAGTGTATTCTGGCTTTAGGGGATAAATCGCTGGAGTTTGCACGTAGCTGGCCCGACAGCGTTCAGTTTATTGGCCCGGCGCTCTATACCCCGCCAGACGAAGGCCCCGAGCCTCACTTTGTTCCGGGGCGGCGGCATATTCTGGTGACATTAGGAACCCATCTGGCCTGGCATAAAGATGAGATGGCGGATGCCATCCGGCAGCTGGCCCGCACTTTACCCGACTATCTGTTTCATTTTACTGAGGGGGACCCTGAGTCGACGCGTTTTCAGCAAACCGAAAACGTGATTCGTCTGCCCTGGGTCAACTATGAAACCTGTCTGGCACATTATGCTTTAGTGATCCATCACGGTGGTGCGGGAATTATGTACTATTGCCTGCAAAAAAAGATTCCGGCGCTGGTTTATCCGGTCGATTTTGATCAGTTTGATCATGCCGCCAGGCTGGAGGTTGCGGGGAAGGGCGTCTGGCTGAAAGGGGGGCTGACTGCTCTGGTCAATGCCAGAGCAGATATCGAACGGCTGCTCGCTGATGCTAAGTGATAACTGGCGCTTATAAAGTAAAACCGCCGTCACCGACCTGGGCCTGTGCGTACCATGCCATTAACTCAGCCGTTCCTTTTTCCCCTTCAGCGGGAGCCCAGACGGCAGAGTCCTGCTCTGCGACGGGCTGGTAGCCACCGTGTTTCACTTCAAAAATCACGCCACCGTTATCAAGTGACAGTACCGAATGCCAGGTGCCTGCCTCCATTTCCAGCGCCATACAATCCTCACCCAGTATCACACGCTGTGTGACCGTGCCGCGATCGTCAAAGTTTAATACCAGAAAGCGCCCGCTGAGTGGGAGCAGCAGCTCGAAGGTATGAGGATGACGATGGGGGCGAATATAGGTGCCGGGTTCCATGGCAATCGCCAGGCGTTGTACCGGATCGCTGAGTTCAGGGTGAAAGTTCCGGTGAGCGCGTAAACGTGGTGCACTTGCTGCTGCCGCGCTTTGTTGCTGCATATCGCTAATCGTTATCTGTTTCATAAAAGCTGCCTGAGGTCAGGAGTGATAAGCATTGTTGCTTGATGACACAGATTAACAGCCGTCTCAGGTACAGAAAAGGATTTAGCTTGTGGCGCTTATCATCGCGAGCTGGCATAAGTCTGAAAAACAAGTGCGGCTATGCTATCTGGTCAAAATGGTAGTCCTATATTTACGCCGAATAACTCAGTCACAAGTACTTAAACGGATCACATTATTATGCTTATTTTTCTTAGCGTTATTTTTATTCCCGGATGGTCATCAGTAACAACCGGTGCTCATGATGGCTTCAGAATGTGAGATATCAGGTTTCATCAACACAAATAACACACTTTATTTTACTGGATAGTTCAATACTGGAGGTGTACCTTGTACATCAATACGCAGGGAAGCGGCAATACGGAACATGGAATTGAGTTTATTGAAACAACATTGTTTACTCGTCAAATCAAGCAAATTGCCACGGATGATGAGTTGATGGAGCTCCAGCGAATACTCATTGCCTGCCCGGATAAAGGTGATTTGATACCGAAAACCGGTGGTTTACGGAAAATAAGAATGGCGATAGGTTCTCAAGGAAAAAGTGGCGGCGCCAGAGTTATCTATTTTCTTGCCACTACCGAGATTGTCTATCTGATGATGGCATACCCGAAGAGTATCAAAGATAACCTGACCGACGCTGAAAAAGCAGAACTTAAGAAACTAACAATATTACTGAAAGGTGAGGTGTAGCATGAGTTTTTTTGATGATTTGAAGGCCTCTCTTGAAGAAGCTGTTGATATTAAGCAGGGGGTTACAGAGCCTTCCCGTGTGACGCGTTATAAAGTTGCTGACGTGAAGGCTATCAGAGAGCAGCTTAATGTTTCACAAAGTGAGATGGCAAAAGTACTGGGAACCAGTATCGATACCATTAAAAGCTGGGAGACTAAAAGACGTAACCCAACCGGGCTGGCCGCAAAAGTGCTTGCCACTATTCAGGATAACCCTGATTTTTTCCGGCAACTGGCGCAGCATTAAGAACAATATCGGGTAGGGCCTGGTCTGACTGACTAGGTCCATATTTCTTCACCATCAGGCGTTAACCAGACTAAGCCCGCAGGAGCCTTGACGAAAAACCACATGCCGGACTCATCCAGTTCATCATCTTCATCGTCAGAAGGATATTGGGGCCAGGCCGTTTGAAATAGGTTTAATTGCTCCGAAATTGAGCCTGACAAAAATACACCCTTTGTCGCTAACTTAATTTTCCCCTCAGTTAATGCACGCGTTAAAAAATCAAAGAACATCTGTTTTCTGAACAGATAATCATCAGAAATCTCAGAGCAGTCGACGCGAATATGCTGCCATACTGCCCCGATGGATAAGCCATAAGCACTTTCGATAACCAATGAATATATCTTGTCGGTATTTTCCATGAGTTTCATTTGATCCAATAGCTCCATCCCTGGATGAAGATTGATAGCGGAATAAACGATCAATCGATGCTATGCGTGATTACCGATTCACATAATATTGGAAAGTTAAGTGAGTTAGCAATAAAGCATAATTCATGTGCGCGATGATGAAGTTCTTGAGCAAGTTTTATATCATCGCCAGAACGAATAGTGATTTCTGGCTTCAAAGTTATCCCGGTGAAACAGCCTTTTTTACCTTCAACCATCGTCCCTGTAGCGCGGTCAATATAAGTAGAAACACTGATCCCGGCTTCAGCACATAAGTGCAGATACCATAGTTTATGGCATGCTGAGGCTGAGGCCACAAGGAGATCCTCTGGATTCCAGCGGGTGGCATCCCCGAGAAATGCCGGATCTGATGAGCCCTGAATGGGATTTTTCTTCTCTGCCGAAATGACATAGTCGCGACTATATGCCTTATAGGACTTCGTTCCGTCTCCCTTATTGCCTGTCCACTCAACATTAACCTGATAATGATGTTCACGCTGCGCCATATCTGCTACTCCCAATCTGCTTAAGTTATCGATTCTGGACTTAATTCATCACATGGTATACCATTATGCCATAAGGTAAAGGAGAAAATGATGAGTCTGACAGGTCAGTCAACCGCAGATATGCTTGCTGGTGAGTTGAGAAAAATGATTAACAACGGCACGCTTTCTGATGGCCAACGGCTGGTTGAGAGAGATCTTGCGAGTCATTTTTCTGTTAGCCGGATCCCAATGCGGGAAGCCATTCAACAGTTAGAACATGACGGCATGGTTGAGATTTTTAGAAACCGGGGGGCGGTTGTCAGGACGCTTTCAGGAGATGAGATTGACGAAATCTATCAGTTACGCGCTTTGTTAGAAGGAGAAGCGCTCTTCCAGAGTGTACCCAACTTGAATAGCGATATTCTGGCAAGGGCTGAACTTGTCCATAAACTGCTTGGTAATACCTCTGACTTTGAAATGCAGGGGCGATATAACCATGAGTTTCATGACCTTCTCTACAGTGGATGTAAAAACAAACGCCTATTAATAATGATTGATGAATTGCGTAATCAGATAGAAAGATATGAATACCTTCAGCGGCGATTACTGGCCAATACGCATAAATTCCAGGACGATCATGAAAATATTTTAGCTGCCTGCCGACAGAGCAATTCAGAAATGGCCGAAAGTGAAATCATTCAGCATATTCAAGCTGCCAGCCAAGTGTTAAAAAATTTTATTAATGGTCAAGATCGTTCATTAGTTTGAAAAGGTGTCGGTAACTAAGTCATGACGTGAATCTGGCAGGCTGGCAGATATAAAAAACTGCTGTGGCGGCTGCCAGATTAACTTTTCGCTTTTACCGGGAGGTATATCTACTATCAGGCGAAGGAGAGAACCGTTTCAATCGGTCTGCGTATTTTTTGCGGCTTATTACTTTCTAAGGCGTGGCCAACAACGATAATCATCAGCGGTAATTCATGTTCTGCTAAACCAAAATCACGGCTCACCTGTTGTTCATCAAAACCGACCATCGGGCAGGAATCCAGATTCATTCCCTGAGCTGCCAGCATTAAGGTCATTGCGGCCAGCGACGCTGAACGTACAGCTTCATCGCGCTGTAACGTTGCATCATTTTCATGGCTGGCGGCGGCCTGTTTTACCCATGCATCAGCGGTATGCTGAGCCATGATATTTTCTTCAACGCTTGGCTGCAAAAAGGTCGCCAGGGGTTGGTGCGCATTGAGCAAACCACAAACGATAAAGGCAACCGAGGCATCAGTGACTTTTTGCTGGCCGTATGCCGCCGTTTTTAGCAGCGCCTTTCCTTCCTCTGAGCGTACCGCGATAAACCGCCAGTTCTGCATGTTATAGGCTGAAGGTGCCAGGGTTGCCATCCGTATCAGCTCTGTAATCGTACTGTCATCGACAGGGCTATCAGGAATAAAACGGTCAATGGAAATACGTGAAGT
Organism: Klebsiella sp. BIGb0407; assembly: GCF_024807845.1. Classification (GTDB taxonomy): domain Bacteria; phylum Pseudomonadota; class Gammaproteobacteria; order Enterobacterales; family Enterobacteriaceae; genus JGM124. The sequence continues at coordinate 1,290,219 of NZ_JANUEQ010000001.1, read as the reverse complement.
GATGGCGTTATGCACAGAAAGGGTCATCTGTTTTTCCTTGTTAAATGATAAGTCGTGAAGCGTTATTTGGTTTTTGCAGAGGTACGCTGTACCACTAATACACTGGCCAGAACGATGAAAAGTCCGATAAATGCTACTCCGCTCATCTCCTGGGAAAGCACTATCCAGCCCAGGGCAACCGCGGTTAACGGGCTGAGTAATCCTAATGATGCCACCGCGACGCTGGGCAGGCGGCTAATACCACGAAACCACAGCGCGTAAGCGACAAAGGCACCCGCCAGGCTGAGATAGGCATAAGCAGCCCACTGCGGAAGGGTCAGTACCGGAAGTGGCGCATCAAAAATCCATGCGGCAGGGGCCAGCATTATGCCACCGAGAACGAGTTGCCATCCGGTGAGCGCCATCACGGGTAATTTTACCTGCCAGCGACGCGTCAGCCAGACGCCGGATGCCATACACATTGCGCCCAGTAATGCGGCGGCAATGCCGATAGGTTCAAAAACCGTCTGAGGAGATAGCAGGAGCATCGCCATGCCGACGACGCCCGCCAGTGCCCCCCACAAGGTAATTTGCTTAGGAGCATGCTTATCAACAACCCAAATCAATACCATGATCAGGAGCGGCTGAATCGCACCGAGTACCGCAGCCAGTCCACCGGGCAATCGATAAGCGGCGACAAAGAGCAGAGCCTGGAAAACGCCAATATTGAGTGCGCTGAGAATAATCAGGCGCCCGATATCACGACGTTCCGGCAGGCGGCGGATAAACAGCAGGAGCAGAATACCGGCAGGTAAGACCCGAATCAGTGCCGCAGTAAAAGGTCTGTCCGGCGGCAAAAACTGGGTCGTCACGATATAGGTTGAACCCCAGATAGCCGGGGCGATTGCCGTCAGGAGTACGTCACGCCAGTAAGTCAGAGAGAAGGAATTGCGCATAATTTTGTATTTGTCTTTAATTCAAGATAAAATAATCTTGTCGATAAATTAACTTGAAGTCAAGATAAATGAGCGATCAAAACACGTCCCAACAAGATGCGGTAGATAACATTCTTGCCCAGTGGAAACGCGAGCGCCCGGATTTAGACTGTAGCCCGATGGGGCCGATTGGACGACTTAATCGCTGTGCAGCCCTCCTTGCACAGCGGCTCGAGTTAACCTTCTCTGAGTTTGAATTGAGTTCGTGGGAGTTCGATATGCTGGCGGCACTACGCCGGGCTGGTGCACCTCATATGCTGACGCCAACCGAACTATTTTCAACCCTGATGGTTACCTCGGGTACCATGACGCATCGTCTTAAGCGTCTGGAATCACGGGGTTTTATTGTTCGACAGGTGAATGCCGAGGATGCCCGTAGCATGCTGGTGCAGTTAACGGATGAGGGGTTGGCGCTGATTGATCGCGCGGTGGAAAAGCACGTTGAGAACGAACGACAGATTCTGTCCGCACTGTCAGATGAAAAACTGCTTGCGTTAGATAATCGTCTGGCGGATTTATTGCATTCTCTGGAGAGTGTGACGAGTACCAAATAGTCATCACTTCATCTTTTAGGATATAGGCGGGTCGATTTTTTAATTCTGGTTTGTATTATGGCGATGTGGATATCATTTTAGAGGAGGTACCTGTTGACGCAACTTGCAAATAGGGTCATATTAACGCTAATAACGCCTGCAACTACCCTTCGGGGGAGTTAGTGGGCTTTTTTTTGCCTTTTCATGGATGATTATGCAATGCAGACAAGGCTTTACAATAAGCCATATCGCACACCCGCTGACTTGGTTAACGACCTGAAACTTAAAAAACTAGGATTTCATGACGAAGATGAAGCTGAAAATATACTGAGCCAGATAAGTTATTATCGTTTTAAAATATATCTTCATCCACTGTTAGATGTAGAAAGTCGGGATGGGAAACTCTATAGAAAGGATGAGTATTTCGAATACGGGCTTGAATTATATCGGTTTGATGAAAAATTACGAGTGCTGTTATTTGGTATTATTGCACGGCTTGAGATAAAACTCAGAAGTCGACTTGATCATACCCTTTCTTCCTGCAGAAATAATCCTTTCTGGTATCTGGATAATACCTATTTTTATACCAAAAAAGGGACAGATCTTATAGATTCTATACGAAAGAGAATACAGTTTTCCTTTAATCAAGAACAGGAACTGTATGCTAAAAATTATCGTGGTAAGTATCATAATAATATTCATCCTCAATTTACGGATCTTCCTCCCTTCTGGGTAGCCCGGCAGAATCGTCCTTATCTGACAGTTTGCATGATGCACAAGATGATAAAGACGCTCGGTATGGAAGGTATCAATTTAAAAGCCGAAATCATGAAACTCTTTGCAGAAAATGATACGGCGAAGATTTATAGGGTTGAAACGGGCTTTCCACAGGACTGGGAAACAGATTTTTTCTGGGGTTAATACTTAAAATATTTAATCAAAGATAGCGTTCTCTCTCCTCAACCCAGGCAATCAACTCTTCGAGTTGGGTATCGGCAAAAACAGTGATTCCGTGTTTGGTGAGCAGGGCGGCTGCCACACCCATACCTGATTTTCGCTGGCCGGTGAAAGAACCATCGTAGATAAACCGGCTGCCGCATGTCGGGCTGCCGTCAGTTAATAACGCGACGGTGCAACCGGACTCTTGTGCTGCGCGTAGTGCCATCCAGGCCGCAAGCTGGTAATGCCCGGTCACATCCTGGCCGGTATTTTCGATGATCCGCGCGCGTTCCTGCATCACGTCATTACCATCTGCGGAAAAAATTTCTGCGGGTGGTCTGGGCGTGGGTAACCCGGCGGCCAGTTCAGGACAGTGAACCACCAGACGTTGTTCCTGCTCCCAGCGTGCCAGGGTTTTAATCACCTGGGCTTTTTCACTGCCGTTATAGCGGATTTTAAAGCCCATCAGGCAGGCACTGACCAGAATTTTATTAATCATCTTTCTTGTGATTCGAATCTAAAAATAATAACAGGAGTATAACACTCGCCGGTTTTAAACCTACCGCTACTCTGTTGATGGCGCTAACTGTTCCTGTTTACGAAAGGCGCTGGGGGACATACCAATAGCCCGATGAAAATCACGCGAGAAATGCAGCGGATCGTGATACCCCACCTGGAGCGCAATGGCGCTGATATTTTCCTGCGTTTCTACCAGTAAGCGTCGGGCCTGGGTTAAGCGATAATTTTTCAGCCATTTCAACGGGCTTTGATCGAATGTTGTCCGGAACAGGCGGAATAGCTGCGATTTACTCACCTGACAGTAGTGCATAAATTTTTCGATATCCCAGTCATCGTTATAGTGACTATGAATTTGATAAAGCAGTTTCCCCAAACCCCGATGAGTAATGATACGTGACTGAATTACCTCGTTATTGCGGTTCTCAAGCAGGGTAAAAATCAGCTGGCTACACAGCATATCGCACTGGGCATCCGTCACCAGGGTATAGCTGTTCATCAGTGAAAAGATATGGTGATAAATTTCAATAATTTTATCAGGGTCCTCAAACTGAAAAATAGGGTGTTGAGGAACATCCATTATCTGCATGATATTATTGAGTTTTGAACCCTCTATGCGTAACCAGAGGATCTCCCAGGGGTGCTGTTTATCGGCATAATGCTCATGCGGCCAGCGTACCGGGAGCCAGGCTAACTGGCCCTTTTGTACCGGGTAAAGCCGGTCTTCAAGGCGAATAACCCCCGATCCTTGCAGGCAAAAAATCAGTTCATGTCCGACAACTGACTGGCGCTGAACATGAAAATCTGCCCCGGTATCGATATGTCCGGCACGCAAAATACGGTAGTTCATCAGGGCAGAAAACTCGTCAGAACCCCGATACCAGTTGGCAATCACCCGGGTTCGCTTAATCTGCTTTGACATCTGTTTCCGCCTTTATCATGATTTGGACTTAGCATTTATCGTGGCAGCATCCTGACGATCCTGCATCCACTATAAAGTGGTCGACTGTTGATTTTTTGAGCCTTCTCACATTTCCAGTAGCGTGAAAATTTCATCCATGTTTAAGGGATTTTTGCCTATCACTCCCCCGGGCTGAAACGCCTAAAGTCATGTCATCGACATTCAGCCATAACAGGTTATTCACTTACCAGACGGGAGAGATTCATGATTGATTTTAACGATCCGCGCCAAGTCGCCAGGGCAATTCAGTTCACCAATGTTAATCCGGACTTAACACGCGAAGGGGTTATCAAACACCTGGAGATGTGTCTGGAATATCAGTTTGATGCAGCGATGATAGCGCCATGCTGGGTAGCACTGGGTAAAGAAGTTCTGAAAGGTAGCGGCGTACGCGTGGCGACAACGCTTAATTTCCCGATGGCGAATGACACCTTAGCGATGAAAGTAGCGGTGGTACGTGAACTGGCCAAAGAGGGGGCTGATGAGTTCGATTTTCCGCCAAACCCTGGCTACCTGCTGGGCGGAATGGAAGACCACTATTTTGAAGAACTAAAAACAGTCACTCACATTGCCCATGATCTCGGGATGAAAGTGAAAGCGATGCTGGAATTTGGTTTTATCACCGAAGAGGCGATGAAAATTAAAGCGACCCAATATGCTTTTGAAGCGGGCATTGACTGGGTAAAACAGTCAAGCGGCTGGGGCAAAGGTGGCTGTGAAGCGACCGTAGAAGATGTTCGACTTCTCAAAGCGAATATTCAGTTACCTTGCCGAGTGAAAGTATCAGGTAAGGTCAACACGCTGGAAAAAATGAAAGCGATGTTTGAAGCGGGTGCTGAACTGGTAGGAACCAGCTCAGGGCCGGAAATAGTAAAAGGGCTGACAGGTGATATTAACGCTTACTAAGTAAGATAACAGCCCCACCACACTGATGGTGGGGTGTCAGGCTTCTGTCAGATTTAAAGAGGAGTCCATGATGAGCATTTTTATTCTTGGCAGTTATGCCAAAGCCCTGGTGATGACAGCTGACCGTATTCCGCTGGCAGGGGAAACCTTAATCGGGCGTGATTTCCGCCAGACCTGGGGTGGCAAGGGTTCCGATATGGCGGTACAGGCTGCACGCCTCGGAGCGACGGTTGCCTATGCAGGTGTGGTGGGTGACGATGTCTTTGGCCGTGAATTTATCGAACTGATGCAGCAGGAAGGGGTTGATATCCGTGCGCTGACGGTTAGCGATGAACTCCCTACGGGGGCCGGGTTAATCATTAAAGACCAGCAAGCGCGTAACGTGATTGTGGTCGATATGGGGGCGAATAAACTGTTTAGCCCTGCCTTGGTTGATGCCGCACTTGAGCAGCTTTTAGAGAGTCGCGTGGTACTGACGCAGCTTGAGATCCCACTTGAAACTGCGCTTTACGGGCTGAAAAGTGCGAAACAGCACAATAAAATTACTATTCTTAATCCCGCTCCGGCCTGTGATTTACGCGGTAAAAATCTCAGTACTATTGATTATCTTACACCGAATGAAACCGAGGCGCGTGTTGCCCTGGGTCTGGCTCCCGATGATACCCGTAGTAACCGTGAAATAGCGGATTTGTTGCTGGAAACCGGCTGTGGCCATGTGGTGATGACCCTGGGTGATGCAGGCAGCGCCGTTTTTACGCGCAACAGTACGCTGGAGATCCCGCCTTGCAAGGTTGAGGTGGTAGACAGTAACGGTGCCGGAGACAGCTTTAATGCCGGATTAGCCGTCGCCTTAAGTGAAGGCCTGCCCATTGAACAGGCTGTCTGCTTTGCCAATGCAACCGCAGCACTCTGTTGCTGTGACTGGGAGACGGTACCTTCCTATAAAAACCGTCAAGAAGTGGAACATTTTCTCGCTGTTATTAAATAAAATAGACCCGGAGAGAACAATGAGACCTGAACGTATCCTACACCCTCAATTAGCGGCCGCGCTGGCAACACTCGGCCATACCGACATTATTCTGGTGACTGATGCAGGATTCCCTATACCTCCCCAGGCTAACCGTATAGACCTCGGTTTCTGGCCCGGTATTCCCGATGTGACCGATATTTTACGGGCGATTCGGCATGAAGTCTTTGTCGAAAATATCCAGTTTGCCCGGGAAGTTCGTGACTGTAACCCGGAGCTTTATCATCAGTTACAGGACATTTTTACCGGCTCAGGGGCCGATTTCACGGAGGCCAGCCATGAAAAACTCTGTCATGAACTAGCCTATAAAGCCAAAGTGATTATCCGTTCCGGCTCCTTTAATCCCTGGGCTAATTTTGCCCTGACGGCCAGCACAGATCCCTTTGCCTGGTTTGCTGAACACTCGGGTGTTAAGCCATTGCCTGCTTATGTGGCACGCCGCCAGCAGATACAGGATAAGGTTGTTCCCGAATTAAATTAACCTCGGGAAGCACATGATTGCAGAATAACCAGAGCTGGGGGATATTATGGAGTCGTTAGTTCGTGTATTAGAGCAGGCGGCAGAGCCGCAATTACCGCAACGTAAAGATTATCGTATCGGTATTATTGGTACCGGATTTATTGTTGAACACTGCCATTTAGTGGCCTATCAAAAAGCAGGTTTTACAGTTCAGGGAATTACTTCTCTGGATAATAAAAAAAGTCAGCGCCTGGCGGATAATTTTAATATAGATAAGGTGTATTCCAGCTGGCAGGAGATGGTTTGCTGCCCTGAAATAGAGATTATTGATATTGCGGTGCCACCGCATATCCAGTTAGATATTGTCCGTTTTATTTGTACAAATAAATCCGCATTCAGCCATATTAAAGGTATTTTATGCCAGAAGCCGCTGGCGATGTCTCTGGCTGAAGGGCGAGAAATCGTCCGTCTGAGTGAAGAGAGTGGAATACCGATAGCGGTTAATTCAAATATGCGCTATGACCCGGCAATCAGGGCATTAAAGCATATTATCGATAATCAATTAATCGGCGATACCGTTATTGCCAGTATTGATATGCGGGCGATTCCTGACTGGCAACAGTTTTTGCAGCAATATAATAAACTCGAACTGTTCGCGATGGGGATCCATCATATTGATGCCTTCCGCCTGTTATTTGGTGACCCGGTAAAAGTGACGGCAGTTTGTCGCACTGACCCGAGAACCCCGTTTCCGCATACTGATGGCATTACCCAGTATACCTTCCAGTATGCTAATGGCCTGATTGCCACCAGCCTGGATGATGTCTGGGCCTGGCCCGGAGAGCCCTGCGCCAAAAATAATTATATTAACTGGCGCGTGGAAGGCACCTCAGGTCTGGCGGAGGGAGATTTTGGCTGGCACCGTCGACCACCAGAATACTGCGGCAGTACTTTAAGGCTGGCACTTCCCGATTATCCGGAACAATGGTTAACACCGCACTGGAATCACCAGTGGTTCCCGGATGCCTTCATCGGCACAATGGCGAATTTACTTTGTGCCATTGAACAAGGTGCCGCTCCGGCAATCAGCGCTCAGGATAATCTTGGCACCCTGGCGTGCATCGAAGCTTGTTATCTCTCTATCGAACAAGAAAGAACCGTCTATCTTAGCGAAATACAGGAGAATACACATGATTAATGTCGGCATTTTTACTGGCTATTATCCTTATACCCTGGAAGAAACTATCAGCAAAATTAAGCAGGCGGGGATGGGCTGTGTTCAACTTGATCTTGAGTTTAAAGATATTGATCTGCGGCGTAACCATATAACTAAAGCCAAAGCGCATCAGGTTCGGAATGCCTTCCGACGGGCGAATTTACCGATCGTCGCTATTTCGGCGTATACCAACCTGGTTCACCCCGACCCGATTAAACGGGCAGAGAATATAGCTGCAGTCAAAGAGATCCTCAAATACGCCCGGGACTTTGGCACGCCTTATGTTATCAGTGAGACCGGGACATATAATCTGGAAAGTGACTGGTTATATGATGAAAAAAATAGCAGCGAAGAAGCGTACCAGGAATTTAAGACTATTGCCCACGAATTAGCGGTCTTTGCCTGGGAGCATGGTGCCGTCTTTTTAGTCGAAAACTACGTGAATAATATTATTGGCTCCGTCAGCCAGGTGGCGCGTCTGATGCGTGATATTGATCATCCGGGACTTGCCCTGGCACTCGATCCGACAAACTATTTTGACGAAAATAATATTGATGCGATTGATGAAACATTAGAGAGTATTTTTAATGTCCTCGACGGCAAAGTTAAAATTGCTCATGCCAAAGACTGTAAGAGAACCGATGTCATCATTGAAAAATTTGGTGACGGTGCGGCAGAACATAACAGTTTCCGTGGGGCCGGGGCGATAGAGCTACCTGCGGCAGGATTAGGCTCACTGAATTATGAGAAATATTTACAGCTGCTGGCAAAAAATCACCCGAATATTCCGTTAATCATTGAGCATGTTGACGAGTCTGATATTCCTCGGGCAAAACAGTTTGTTGATGAAATACTGATGACTACGGGGAGCTGAACAGGTCGGAAAATAAGTGATAAAGCCACCGAAAATGGCTTTATCACTTCCAGGCTAAGTATTATCCAGCAGTAAACGTTCAGCCGTTGTTTCATCAGTCACCAGACCATTGATCCATTTCCCGCGTAGTACTGCCTGAACTGCCTCAAATTTATCCTCCCCTCCTGCAAAAGCAGTTAGCTGGCGGGCAGGAGAGCGCTGGAGCGCAATACTGGTGCAGCGGCTATCCAGAACATCGGGCAGTCTGTTACCCTGGTTATCGATAAAATGGCCGTTGATTTCGGCCACGGCGCCTGCCTTTAGCAGACGCTGCACATCTTCAGCGGTGATAAAGCCCCCGGTATATAACGGACATTCAAAAGAGATATGACCAATACCGATAAAGGTAACATCCGCCAGGGCGGTCTGTTCATTAATCAGTTTATAGATCCGATGGTTACACCAGACTTCCCGGTCTTCCTGGTTGTCAGCGAATAGCGGAGCAGGCAGGATAAAATATTTCCCCGAGGTTTTTTCCGCCAGACTGAGAGATACGTCGTATAGCGTACAGGAACCATCGCTGGCGATAGCGCCAATACGTGACAGACAGCTGTGCTGTGGCCGCGAAATCTCAGACATCTCTTTCACCGCGCCGCGTAATGTTCGCCCTGAACCGAGGGCGATGATTTGTGGTTGCTCAGGCTGCACTGCCCACTCTATTTCCTCTGCGGCTGAGACCGTTATCATATGCTGAACCGTTTCCGCTGGCAGTCCTGCCGAAGGCACCACCTGGCAGCGGGTAAGACCAAAAGTCTGTTTCATCTGTTCAGCGAGGGAAGCACACTGGGCCACAGTATGAGAGATCCGTACCTGTACTAATTCCATTTCTGAAGCAGCGGCTACCAGACGTTGCGCGACCTGTCGCGATACCCCCAGCACATCCGCAATCTGATTTTGCGTTTGTCCGCCGATGTAATACATCCAGGCGGCTCTGGCGGCCATGTCCTGTTTTTTATCATTTTTAGTCATCACTCGCCCCGTTTCTTACCAGCACGCTGGTCAGCTAATTTTCGCCATAGTAATGCATCTGATATCAAGAATAGCGAAGTTTTTTACCCGGTTCTGTCTCATCTGCCCATCATGAAATCTACTGATTAAGTGCCAGCCTTGGCATCACTATAGCGTAATCAACTCCCTGGCACCGACAGTGTAATCTTTCGTTTTGTGATCCATTGCTCAGTAACAGGGCAATTATTCATTTAAATTTCCCTGCATGAATAATTGCCCGCCAATTAAATAATTGCTCACTTTTGTTTATGTTAAGGGGAAGAGAATGACAACATCAAAACCGTATTACTGGATGCATCTGGGCGCGGGATCTTTTCACCGCGCTCATCAGGCCTGGTATCTGCATCGTCTGCTGGAGCAGGGAGATGACCGCTGGCATATTGCCCTCGGTAATATTCGCAATGATGCCGAACCTCTTCTCACGGCTTTAGCTGAGCAACAGGGGCAATACCAGCTGGAAACCGTGACCCCGGAAGGTGAACGTCGCTATGAAACCATCACTTCAGTAAAAAAAGTGCTGCCCTGGGATAAGGAGCTCAGCGCCATTGTGGCTCAGGGGGCTGATGAAAATACCAAAGTGATCGCTTTTACCGTTACTGAAGGCGGTTACTACCTTGATACCGACCATCAGCTTGACCCGCGTCATCCTGATATTCAGGCAGATCTGACGGGTGAAGCCCGTACTATTTATGGAGCACTGGCCCGCGTATTACGGGCACGACTCCAGCAGCATGGTCAGCCCGTGACCTTGCTGAACTGCGATAACCTGCGTCATAACGGCGAGCGTTTCCGGGCGGGTTTTCTGACCTTCCTGCGGTTAAGTGACGATCCCGAACTCCGCCAGTGGGTAGAGCAGCACACCACTTCGCCAAACACCATGGTCGATCGTATTACTCCGCGCCCAACTGCAGATATTGCTGACCGGGTGCGTGAAAACATGGGCATAGAAGACCGTGTGCCGGTGATGGGAGAGGCCTTTATTCAGTGGGTGATTGAGGATGACTTTATCGCCGGACGTCCGGCACTGGAAAATGTCGGCGTTGAAATGGTGGCGTCGGTTCTGCCATGGGAAGAGGCTAAAATTCGTATTCTCAATGCCAGCCATAGCTGCATTGCCTGGGCGGGTACGCTAAAAGGGCAGTCTTATATTCATGAAAGCACGCAAACCGATGCCATTCGCCAGCTGGCATGGGACTACGTTACCGAGGATGTGATCCCTTCTTTAACGCCGAGTCCGCTGGACCTGGAAGCCTACCGGGATGTGGTTCTGTCCCGATTTAGCAACCCGTATATTCAGGATACCAACCAGCGTGTAGCGGCTGACGGGTTATCGAAAATCCCCGGTTTTATCACGCCCACGCTAGTGGAATGCTATCAGCGTGGTGCCGAGCCGCGTGCGACTGCCGTCTTACCTGCACTGTTCTTCCTGTTCTTACAACGCTGGCACCGGGGGGAGCTGCCTTATACCTACCAGGATGGAGTTCTGAATGAAGAAGCAATGCATGCCTTGCTGGATGCGGATGATGCCCTGGCGCGCTTTACCTCCGATGAAACATTATTCGGGCCACTTGCGAGTGACCCACGTTTTGCCCGACTAATGCGCGATACCGTCGCCCAATTGGAGGAGGCTGGCTATGTATCTGGGCATTGATGCCGGAACCTCTGAGGTAAAAGCGCTGGTGCTTGATGACAATGGCACCATCCTGGCAATTGCCGGTGCGCCATTGACCGTTCAGCGGCCTCATCCTCACTGGTCAGAACAACAGCCCGAAGCCTGGTGGCTGGCACTTAACCAGGCAGTAGAGCAGTTACGCGGTGAGATTGGCGATCGCTGGTCTGAGATCCGCGCTATTGGCCTGTCCGGACAGATGCACGGTGCCGTGTTACTGAATAAACAGGGAGACGTTCTGCGGCCTTGCATTCTCTGGAATGATACCCGTAGCGCCCGGCAGTGCGAGGCTCTGACGCGCAAGGCACCTCAGTTGCATGACATTGCCGGTAATCTGGCAATGCCCGGATTTACGGCACCCAAGCTGCTATGGGTTGCTGAAAATGAACCCGAAATATTTGCTCAAACGGCACATGTGCTGTTGCCGAAAGATTATTTACGCTGGTGCATGACCGGTGAAATGGTCAGCGAAATGTCGGATGCCGCAGGCACATTGTGGCTGGATGTTGCGCGTCGTGACTGGTCAGATGATTTACTTGCGGCTTGTGGTTTAAACCGCGACATGATGCCAGCTCTGGTGGAAGGATCGCAGGTTAGCGGCATCTTAAAAGCCGATATCGCCGCACGATGGGGTCTGAAAGAAGGCGTCATCATTGCCGGTGGCGGTGGTGATAACGCGGCAAGTGCGGTGGGTATTGGCGCTGTTAATACCGGGGATGCTTTTATTTCCCTTGGTACCTCTGGCGTGTTATTTGCGGTTAACGACTGCTACCGTCCTAATCCACAGTCCGCGGTACATGCTTTTTGTCATGCTTTGCCCAATCGCTGGCATCAGATGAGCGTCATGCTAACGGCGGCGAGTGCTCTGCGCTGGATCTGTCAGCTGACGGGGTGTAGCGAAAGCACGCTGATGGCAGAAGTTGAACAGCTCAGTGAAGATCAGCGTGAACAGGCCCCACTTTTTCTGCCTTACCTTTCCGGTGAACGTACGCCCCATAACGATCCGTTAGCTGAAGGGGCATTCAGCGGCCTGAAACATTCAACAACCCGGGCTCATCTCGGTTATGCCGTCATTGAAGGGGTGACCTTTGGCCTGGCGGATGGATTACGGGTACTCAATGACGCAGGAACCGAGCTGAAGCAATGCTCCCTGGTCGGCGGCGGAGCGCGCAGTCCTTTCTGGGCGCAATTAATTGCTGATGTGCTGAATTTGCTGATTATCACCCATGAAGGGAGTGAAGCTGGCGGGGCTCTGGGGGCTGCGCGTCTTGCACAGCTGGCAACCGGCGCAGACGAACAAACCGTGTGTGTGAAACCGCCAGAGCGACATCGTTATCTACCCGATGCATCCCGTTTTGAACTACTACAACACCGCTTAAAGCACTGGCGTTTACTCTACCGTCAACAGGTTGAGGCACGCGACTGATTTTAATGAATTGAATCTCGATTTTTCTATCACAGGCAACACTCTGTATCTCACAATAAGGAAAACAAGATGACAATAAAAAAACTCGTTTGGGGCGTCACACTGGCACTGGTTTCAGTCACAGCAACGGCTACCGCACAGGCTGAAGACAAAGTGAAAATTGGATTTGCCAACCGTACCCTGAACGGCGCGTTTTTTAATGGTTTGACTGAATACATGAAAATCCATGCCAAAGATCACGGCTATGAACTCATCACCACCGATGCCCGTGGCGATCTGAATAAGCAGATCTCTGATGTGGAAGATATGCTGGCACAGGGAATTAACTATCTGGTACTGAACCCGCAGGACCCGGAAGCCGGTCAGCGTATTGCCCAGATTGCCAAAAGTAAAAATGTTCCGGTAATCGTACTGGACAGTGATATTTCTCTCGATGCGCCAGTGGTAACGCGTGTTCAGGCGAACAATGCGAAAAACAATATTTTAATCGGTGAGTTTGCAGTCGACAAGTTTGGTGATAAGCCGCTGAACTGTGTCGTGATTAGTGGTAACCAGGGGAACCTGGTTGGCGAAGCGCGTCGTACTAATTTCTTCCGCGGCGTAATGGAAGCCCAGCTGCGTAAATATAACCATACCCAAGTGAATATATTAAGCCAGGGCTGGGGTAACTGGGATCAGCAGGGCGGTCTGAAAGCAATGGAAGACTTGATTGTTGCCCATGGCGATAAAATTAACTGCGTTTACAGCGAAATGGATGATATGGCGCTGGGTGCAGTATTATCTCTGAAAGCTGCTAATAAATTACAAAATGTCAGCGTTTATTCGCACGATGGCTATAAAAAAGGTCTGGAAGCCATTCAGCGTGGTGATATTCAGGCTACTGCCTCAAATAACCCCGATCTGCTGACGAATACCGTTATGGATGTCATTGATAAATACCAGGCCGGAACGAAAGATTTCCCTGACTACGTTTATATCCCGTCAATTCTGATAACCAAAGATAACGTCAGTAAATATTACAACAAAGACTCTATTTTCTGATTCGCCATTGCGGGCAGGAATTCCTCCTGCCCGCAATGTTAAAACAGCGTCAATGAGGCATGCCAGATGCAAGAATATGCAATTGTCATCGACAAAGTAAAAAAGCGGTTTGGCGGGGTTCATGCCCTGCGAAATGTGAGCCTGAAAGTTAAACACGGGGATGTTCACGCCATTGTCGGTGAGAATGGCGCGGGTAAATCAACGTTAATGAAAATCCTTTCCGGTATTTATGTCAAAGACGGCGGAACGTTGCAGATTAATGGCGAGGAGGTGCATTTCACCACTCCCGGACAAAGCCGCGAACATAAAATTGGCATTATTTATCAGGAATTGGCTTTAGCGCCTGATCTGACGGTTGCCGAGAATATCTTTCTTGATGATTTAACCTTGGGCAAAAAAATCATCAACTGGAAAGAGCTTAATCATAAAGCGAGCAAAGTATTAAGCCAGTTGGGGTTTGATATTTCACCGGAAGAGAAAGTCGGTAACCTGAGTGTCGCCTACCAGCAAATGGTTGAAATTGCGAAATCGCTGGCCCGCGACGTTAAGTTTCTTATTCTGGATGAACCGACCGCGGTATTGTCCGAACGTGAAATTAGCATTCTGTTCAGCCAGCTCAAACTGTTAAAAGGCCAGGGAGTGACGATTCTATATATCTCTCACCGACTGGAAGAGATTTTTATGATAGCTGATGCCATCAGTGTGATTAAAGATGGTGAGTCGATGGGCGATCTTGACCCTAAAATCTGTACGGAAGACGATATTATTGCCGCGATGGTAGGGCGTAAGTTTGAGAATCTCTACCCTGAACTTAATACCCCTCAGACCGAAGAGATTTTACGGGTAGAAAACTTATCCACTCGTACTCTGCTGCGCGATATTAATCTTCATGTGCGTAAAGGTGAAATTATCGGGTTAGCCGGACTCGTCGGTGCAGGACGTACTGAAATAGCACGCTGCTTATTTGGTATAGACCGTATGGCCACTGGCACTATCAAGAAAAATGGTCAGCCGATTACGGTTCATCATCCTGTGGATGCAATGAACCATGGTATTGGACTCGTGCCAGAAAGCCGTAAAGAGCAAGGAGCTATTCTGGCGCAAAGTATTCGCGAGAATATCTCTATTTCCCGTCTGAAAGACGTCTGTTATCGCCTCGGTATCATCAGCCATCGTAAAGATAAAAAACTCGCCGAAGAGTATCGCAATAAGCTGAAAATTAAACTGGGTTCTGTAGAAGACCCCTTGTCCAGTCTCAGTGGCGGCAATCAACAAAAAGTGGTTATTGCCAAATGGCTTAATACCGACTGCGACGTGCTGATCCTTGATGAGCCCACCCGTGGTGTTGATGTCGGCGCTAAAGTCGAAATCTATAACGTTATTCATGAGCTGGCCAAACGTGGCTACGCGATTATTTTGATTTCATCTGAAATGGTGGAAGTGATTCATCTCTCTCATCGGGTCTATGTCATGAGTGAGGGCAGTATCACCCGTGAACTTACCGGAGATGAAATCTCGGAAGAAAATATTATGAAACACGCAATTCCGAAACGCGCTTTAGTCTGAATGGGGAACCCAGATAATGGAAAAGGTCACAACATCACAAACGACAACCACCCCTTCAGCCGTAAAGGGGATCCTGACATTTTTAATGAACAACTCAACGTTGATGGTTTTTCTGCTGATGCTGGTGATTGCCGGATTTTTATCAGATAAATTCTACAGCGGCGATAATCTCACCAACGTATTGCGTCAGAGTGTGCCACTGGGTCTGGCAGCATTAGGTTTGCTGTTTGTTATTCTCACCGGGGGAATCGATCTGTCCGTCGGTTCAATCATGGCGCTTATTTCGGTTGCGGTCGCGATTTTAATCCCGGAAATTGGTCTCTGGCCCGCCGTTTTTGCCAGTCTGTTTATTGGCGCACTGGTCGGTGCCGGTTCTGGGGTGTTGGTCACTGCGTTTAATATCGCTCCTTTTATTGCCACTCTGGCGATGATGACGATTGCCCGAGGTCTGTCCCTGATTGTCTCCAAAGGTCAGCCGGTCTTTATTGATGATATGGCGCTGGTCGATTTTGGTACCGGCTACTTTCTGGGACTGCCGAAGCCTGTTTATATCCTGATCATCTTCGCTCTTGCCGCGCATTTTATTTATAAATACACCACATTTGGGCGCCTGGTGATTTCTATCGGCTCTAATGAAACGGCGACCCGCTTCGCAGGTATTCGTGTTGGCTGGTATAAATTTGCCGTCTATGCCCTCAGTGGTTTTGCCGCAGGCATGGCGGGCTTACTGGCTTCAACACGTACCGGCGTGGGTTCACCGGTACTGGCGGTGGGCTTTGAACTGGATGTCATTGCTGCTGTGGTCGTGGGGGGCGCGAGTCTGGCGGGTGGTCGCGGCAATGTGGTCAACACCATTATTGGGGTACTTATTTTAAGTATTATCTCGAATCTGATGAACCTGATGAATATTTCTGGCTACAACCAGCAAGTCGTGAAAGGCGTGATTATTATTGCTGCGGTGATGCTGGAAAGTATGAAATCCCGCAAGCGGGCGTAAATAATTTCCCCAGGTAAAAATGGCAGCCGCTGGCTGTCATTTTTGCTCTTCTGCTTCAGTCCCTCACTCAGACTCACCCGACAGGACTCTGATAAATAGAGCTATCGCGCTATTGTCTTTTTGTAATTGTTATAATATAACACATGCGTGAAGTGTTATATTATAACAATTAAGTGAGTTGCAAATGTCGGAAATCATCATCAATGCTCAAGCGGATACCCGCTTACCGGTCACCGTACTGTCAGGCTTTCTTGGCGCGGGTAAAACCACCTTACTCAATCATATTTTAAATAATCGCGAAAATCGGCGTGTCGCCGTGATAGTCAATGATATGTCAGAAGTCAATATCGATGCTGCCCTGGTGAGGGGCGGTGGGGCTGAATTATCACGAACTGACGAAAAATTGGTAGAAATGAGCAACGGCTGTATCTGCTGTACCTTACGGGAAGATCTGTTGCTGGAAGTCAGTCGTCTGGCCAAAGAAGGGCGCTTTGATCAGCTAGTGATTGAGTCTACCGGTATTTCAGAACCGCTTCCGGTAGCAGAGACCTTTACCTTTGCGGATGAGCTGGGAGATAGCCTGTCCGCTATCGCCAGGCTTGATACCATGGTAACCGTCGTAGACGGTTTTAATTTTCTGAACGATTACGAGTCAAATGCCAGTCTTCAGTCCAGGGGGGAATCACTGGGAGAAGAAGATGAACGGAGTGTTGTCGATCTGCTAATTGAACAAATTGAGTTTTGTGATGTGCTGGTATTAAACAAAGTTGATTTACTCGAACAGTCACAAACAACCCGCCTGATGGCTATTCTCCACTCTCTGAACCCCCGGGCAAATATTCTGCTTTCTCATTTTGGCAAGATCCCTCTGGATGCAGTGCTCAATACCCGGCTATTTGATTTTGAGCAGGCAGCCCAAGCTCCCGGCTGGCTAAAGGAATTGCGCGGTGAACATCAACCAGAAACCGAAGAATACGGGATTACCAGTTTTGTCTTCCGGGCTCGCCGTCCTTTCCATCCACTGCGTTTTTCGGAAGTTATGGAAAAAAATCTGCGTAATGTAGTGCGTTCTAAAGGTTACTTCTGGTTAGCCAGTCGCCCTGAATATGCAGGAACCTGGTCCCAGGCAGGAGGCGTCGCTCGTCAGGGCTACGGTGGAATATGGTGGGCCAGTGTGCCGAGAGCGAGCTGGCCGAGTGATGAAGAGTCCCTGGCATTGATCCAGGATAACTGGCTGGATGGCGTCGGTGACGCTCGCCAGGAGCTGGTTTTTATCGGTATTGATATGGATGAACAGTCATTACGGGTGCAGCTCAATGACGCTTTACTTACGGATGCGGAAATGGCTACGGGCCTGGCAAGCTGGTTGTCGTTTGAAGACCCACTGGAACCCTGGTTTGAGAATGAATAGCGTTTATCATTTTTGGTGCCAGATCAATTTTTTAACAATGGCATATCGCCCGGTACAGGGAATATATCTGACAAACGATCAATTTTTAGTGTCTTGAGAGTATTTCTGAGAATTTGATTATTTCATTATTAATCAAATAGATGAGTGTTTTCTGGAGTAGTATAAATAAGATATTAATAATTTCATCTACAGGATATTAAACCATACATAAACGAAATTATCAGTGCTAATACCTGTTAGTATCGTTCCCAGGCAGTTGAAGTAAAAAAGGCCTCCCCTTAAACAGGGGAGGAAATTCTGTACAAGAAAAATCCGAGGGCATATTACTAAACACGGAGTAAATTAAGATGATCTCAATCAATTTTTGTCAGCCTATCGTCAATCGATAGTAAACAAGTGTAATCAAGGTGATTGATAACATTAATAACTATTACATTTAGTTATTAATAATGGTTTTTTAGATCCTATTGGCAGGAAATACCTTGTGCTGACACGTTTCTTCTTGAGAAAAACGATGGCCTTTGCATGAAAAAAAGAGGGGAAAAGGCACAGATATTAAGACGGTTTTTAGGGAGGTAATGTAAACATTATGTTGGTAAAATGCTATCGCAGCTATGCCCGTCGGGCATAGCGTTTATTGGGTATTTTTTAAGAATCAATTCTATGAGTGATTAGCTCTATTACCAGTTTTTATCGGTAAGGGAGCGACCAAAATAGTAATATCATCAGGATATTTAGCCTGTAAGTAGCGTGCTTTTTCGTTAAGTAGTACGTCGTCCGGCCAGGCTTTTGCCGCTCTGGACAGACTTAACAGGGCTTTTTTATCGTCCATTTTATCCATATCTTTCCATGGCCACGGCGTTTTACTGTCTACAAAGCTTGCGATATACCGATAGCCGTTGTGGAGATTATGGTTGTCGACGTTGTGATTCCAGATATCAACATGGACTTTTTCACCGAGTTTGGCTATCTGGCTATAGGCGTCCAGATTAAAGTTACTGTAGTGCCACGAGCGAGTTCTGGCGACTTCACGCACCTGCTTGCCTTCAGTGTCAAAATGATTAGGAATTCGACGGTTTTGCGTGATATTCAGGCGTTCTTTAGCGTTAATAGTCTTGCCACTGAATTGCGCGAAAGTGGCGGCTTGCAGATCATACCAGGTTCCGTGATTATTCTTTCCGCTCTCTTCTTTGAGTCCATTAGGGCTGACCGTCATCCAGTAATACAGATCGCCAAACCATTGTTGTAGCTGCTTATATTCACTCTCTTTAATTGCACCTGATGAGTGTAATAACTGAATAGCATCGACAACATTGACCAGCACGCGAGTATCAATGATGCCCGTTCCGCGGCCAGTATTCATTCCTGGCGTTGCCTGGGCATGAGCCATATTAGGATTCATACGTGTAGCAGGGTTAAGGAACCAGGCGCGAATTTGCTCTGCCGCTTTTTCGCTGTAGCGTTTATCTTTGGTAAAATACCAGGCCAGTGCGAGGTTAGAGACATTATTACTCATTCTCACCAGACGCTTTTTATCTGTGGCGTCGTTGCTGGCATCAGGGTTGTTCTCCCCGTCTCTGCGAATATAGGGCAGACCGTCTTTTTTCGTCGGATCCGGCCACCAGTATGGCGGGAAGCTGTAGTAGTCATGTTTATTGCCGCTCGCGGCTACCAGTGTTTTATCCATAACCGAGAGCAAAGGCTGATTAAGTGCGGTGTTAGCTTTTTGAATCAAAGCACTTTCGGCTTTCAGGAAATGAGGATTACCGGCTTGAATTTGTTCCAGGCTGAGCGCTAAGTCATTATTATCAATAATATAAGGGTTTGACTCAGCAGCATATAATCCACTATGTACACCAGATAGTATGAGAGCCAGGTACCATGCACTTCGGGGGGATAATCGGGTCATAATCATCCTTCAGTATTAGATTTATGGATGAACTACCTTACTGTGTTTCCGGGAATGTAATCAATGCTGATTGGTATCAAAAAGAAACATCATTTCAAAATTTATTTCTAATTATTTAATTAAATGAAAACGGCGCCGAAGCGCCGACGTAACAGGAAAATATAACTTATAGCGGCCTGATAAGAGTGGATATCTTACTTTCCGGTAATAACCTTGGGTCGTGATAAATGATAATTTGCTGTTTATATTCAGCTCGTTGAAAATCCAGAGTAGTGTGATCGGGCATATATTGTACGTTCACCTCGATAAGCGGGCTGTCGCTATTAAAGTCCCAGATACCGGCAAACCAGGCCTGCGGACTGTCATTGCGTAATACCAGATAACTGAGGTCAGTCACCGCAGGATTATTCGGCGCATATCCTTGCCATAATTCCGTATTTGCAGAGCCAGCAAGCCAGAGTGCAAGCGTTCCTTGTGTGTGGGAAAAGTGACGTGGCTGGCAATGCTGCAATTGCATTACGGTGGTATCACGCATGACCTTGAGAGGTCCTGTATCGGTAAAAATAGCAGAGACACCACTCTGATCGAGCGCTGTTGCCGATAAATGCAGGGTCCAGTCCAGTTGCTGGCCATGAGGGTTATCAACCGTCGATAAGTCGATTAATACATCTTCTATCCATAATAAACGACGACGAAAGCGAATATCACGCCAGGCTTTCGTATCCCATTCCACGCGAGTATGGCTGTTTAACGCGGGAGGAGATTTCCGCCAGTCCGCTTCACAGTCAAGCCAGTGGTAGTCATCTCCCTGATGCCAGTTCAGTACTTCAGGATGCGTGGGCGGCTGATTACTCTGATTCACCGTCAGCGTATTATGCGTGGCGCTATTTTTGTAGTAGTCATAGTGCATTCGGGCCCCATAACCGGTAGTCCCTAAGTCGGGTAGCAGTGGAAAGCTGTCCTGCCATATCAGCATACTGAGCCGGTCGTAATGATCGTGCTCTCCACCATAGGGACTATGCTTAATCAGAATCACTTCATCTTTATCAGGGCGGCGCCACATTGTCAGCCCGGCACCCGGCGCGAAAAAAGAACCAGTCGGTACCAGCGATGCTGTTTGTGTCTGCAATGGAACATCGCGCCAGAGTAACGCTTCGAGAGTGTCTTTACCGGCATCAGTAAAGTTAAGTACCGCGGCATACCGAGGATCTTGCCAGATATGCCAGGCAAACTCGTAAATATCGTTATGATGTAGCTGTTCTTGTCCGGCAATACAATCATTCAGGCGCGGGAACGTCCCATCCGCCAGCAATAGTGACAGTGGGAAATCCAGCATCTTTTGATACCACGGACCCTCAATCAGACTCCATGGACTCCCATAAGCCATTTTTTCAAACGCAAAAAAGCCCTGAAGTGCATAAAAGTGGTAATGGACGGAGCCTTCAAACCACAATCCTTCTGCTAATAAACCATTCTCAAGCTGCCAGCGCAGTCCATAGATCTCATTGACTGCGAGATTAAGTAGCGAGTCATCCTTAAGAATAAAGCCCAGAATCGCCAGGGCCGCGTTGATCTTCACTTCATGATTATGAATTTGCGGGCTGCGGTGCTGACGGAGAAAATCAGCCGCGCTGCGCAGTAACCGGGTCGTGATAAATTGCTGTTGTTCAGCACTTAGGGTATCGGCTATAAAATCGTAACCTAGCGCCAAATCAAGAATACAGTTTGCTTCGCACAGGGTTTGGGCATTCATTTTCCCCGGGCCATTATGTGGAATATTGCCGTGCACCTGGTAGTCGGGGTAGAACTCAGCGTATCCGAGTAATATCTCTGCCACTTTTTTAGCATAACGAGGCTCACCGGTTAACTTCCACAATAAACCCAGATGATAGCAAGCGCTGGCATTATGGCCATTCATCACTCGCCACCACGCGCTATCATAAGGTTCACCGCTAAAGACTTCGCCATCTACCGGGCAGCAATGACGGGTCGGTTCGTTTTTGTCCCAAATAAGTCGCACGCTGTGGTGCGGGCAAAAATAGTACAGATTCCAGCTGGCAATGCCGCTTTGCGGAATGTGTACCGGCGCATCAAGCACCGGTGCATATTCAGTCATCAGCTGTTCAACAGTGCCGCTATGCGCAGCACGATAGGCAATTTTTGGCCATTGCCCGTTGAATTGCATCATTATTTTTTATCTCCGCCCGCAGATTTCACCGGTAGTGGTGCAATCAGAATGGTAATATCTTCAGGGTACTTAGCCTGTAAATATTGGGCTTTTGCATTGAGCGAGGCGTTGTCAGGCCAGGCTTTAGCCGCTCTGGAGAGGTTAAACAGCGCTTTTTTATCGTCTGTTTTATCCAGATCTTTCCAGGGCCAAGGGGTATCGCTGTTCACGAAGTCAGCGATATAGGTATAGCCTTTGAGCAGACTGCGGTTATCAATCTGATGATTCCAGACATCAACCTTGGCTTTTTCGCCTAATTTTCCTAACTGGCTATAAGCCTCGAGATTAAAATTACTGTAGTGCCATGGACGTGTGCGCTCCAGCTCGCCCATTTGGCGACCCTGGTTATCAAAGTGGCTTGGGATCCGTCGGTTTTGCGTAATATTTAAGCGTTGTCTGGCCTCTTCGGTCTTACCGCTAAACAGGGCAAAAGTGGCGGCCTGCAGGTCGTAGTATGTACCGTGGTTGTTATGCCAGTTATCTTCTTCAATGCCATTTTTACTGGTGGTCATCCAGTTATAAAAATTGCCAAACCACTGCTGAAGTTGCTTATATTCACTGTCACTAATTAAACCTGATGGACGAAGCAACTCAATTGCGTCAACCACCTCGACCAGTGCTCTGCTGTCAATAATGCCAATACCGCGTCCGGTGTTAATGCCCGGAATTGCCTGAGCATAATCCAGATTGGGATTCATCAGAGTTTTTGGTGCCAGGAACCAGGCTCGGATTTGCTCAGTCGCTTTTTCAGCGTAACGTTTGTCCTGAGTGAAATACCAGGCCAGAGCAAGGCTATAGACATTATTACTCATCTTCACCAGACGCTTTTTGTCAGTGGCGTCGCTGTTTGCATCGGGATTAGTCTGTCCATCTTTACGAATATAAGGCAGACCATCTTTTTTAGAAGGATCCGGCCACCAGTAAGGAGGGAAACTGTAGTAGTCATGCTTATCACCGCTGGCAGCCAGCAAGGTTTTATCCATCACAGAGAGCAACGGTTGATCAAGTGCGGCATTCGCTTTTTTGAGTAACGCATTTTCCGCTTTAATAAACTGCGGGTTACCTGCACGAATTTGTTCAAGGCTCAAGCTTAAATCTTTATTATCAATAACATAAGGGCCGGCCTCTGCGGCATATAATCCGGCACTGGTTCCGGATAATATGAAAGCCAGACATAAAGCACTGCGATTTGATAATCGGGACATGAAAATGATCCTCAAGTATAAATATTGAACATATTAATATTCACGAATGATATATTTTTCGATGTTTGTATGAATTTAAATAATAGTATTTTTCATCAAAGGGAAACGTTGTTTCAAATTTGATTGTGGCAGTTTAAGTGCCGTAAAGTTTTTTTTTGTGATGCTAGTCTTGTTTACTGATTTGGCTAAAAAACACCCGTATAATTGTGCTTTGAATCACACAATTGCTTGTTTTAAATAAAACAACCTTATTTTTCATTCTTTGTGTTAAATTTCAACTTGCTGATTTTATTGGTATTTTAATTTTTAATATTTTTTTTAATATTTTTTGTAGTGATGTGCATCAAGTTTTTTAATTTTAAAATCTTATTTCGTTTTTGTTTGATTGCATTGCAAGATTCCTTTCTATTAAATAATTAAATCTACTGAAATAGGATTGGCGGAATAAGGGAAATAAAAATAAATGTTTTTATTTCCCTTATTAGTTATCTGCCGAAAAATATCGGCAAGTAGTATTTTTTGTTTACCTTTTTACCCTACAATAAAGGATATGGAGCCATGTCTACGAATCGATTACGTTCACTGTTACTCATTTCGACACTGGGATTAGGCGTTGGGCAAAGTTTTGCTGCTTCCACGCTCAATGTCTGGATCCGAGCCAGTAACGATTCTAAAAACATTTATCAGCAAGAAGCGGAAGCCTTTGAGAAGAAAACCGGTATAAAAATCGAATATTTTAATGCCACTACGGATTTTGAGCAGCGCCTGGCGCGTGCCGCCGCGGGTAATGCGTTACCTGACCTTATCTTCAATGATGCTGCCTCACTCGGGCAATTTATTCAGTTAGGTATTGTTGATGAGATAGACCCCAAGTCTATCGCTGGTGGCGATAATCTTTACCCTACGGCCTGGGAAAGCACGCGTTATATCGATGGTAAACATTATGGCGTACCGACCTCTGCGCAAACCTTTGCTCTGTTCGTGCGTAAAGACTGGCGCGAAAAATTAGGCTACCCACAACCGAAAACCTGGGAAGATGTCATGAAACTCGCGCATGCCTTCACCCAGGAGGATCCTGACGGTAACGGTAAAAATGATACTTACGGGTTTAACGTTCCGGCCTCAACAACCCGTGGTTACGCCAGCTGGTTTTTGACCCCGTTTATCTGGCAGGCGGGCGGTGATTACGTTTCTGAAAAAGAGGGTAAATTTACCGCAACTCTCAATACACCAGAAGTCGCAGAGGCGGTGAACTTTATCCGTACCATGATCTGCGAAAAAGTCGCCCAGCCCGGGGCGATTAATGCCACTACTGCGGATGTCATTCCATCATTCCGTTCCGGACAGGTCGGCATGTTCTTCACCGGGCCCTACCATATTGCAGTATTTGACCGAGACCCGGGTAAAGACCAGTACGAAGTTGTCACCCTCGAAGGCCCGAAAAATTCCGCCACCCTGGCGGAAGGTACCACCGTCTTTCTGATGAAGAGCAGTAAACAGAAAGAAGATGCGCGCAAATTTATCGAATTCATGATTTCGAAAGAAGGCCAGGAAATCGGGATGGGTAAAGGATCGAAAAATATTCCCGTAGTCCGCCTGGCAGTAAATAAAGATGTCGACGTTAAAGAGGTCTATCAGGATGACCGTTGGGCGACTTTTGCCAGCCTTTATAACGACCAGGGCCGCTATGTGCCGCAAATTCCGAACTGGACACCGGTACGCCAGATAACCGCTGAGGGCTTTAACCGTATTCTCGCTAACTGTACTGGCAATATTGCGCAGGAACTCGATGCGCTTAATGTCAAAGTGAATAGCGAGCTGGAAAAGCAAGACGTGCTGGCTAAGTGAGGCGAAGAGGCATGAGTATGCATGACACAAAATCGGCTTCGGTTACCGGAGCCACATCTTCCGCTAAAACAGGCTGGCTGACGCCAAAGCGGAAGCGTGCGCTGATCCCATGGCTGTTTCTGGCACCGGCACTGGTTATCTTTAGTTGGTTCAAATTCATCCCCATGATTCAGGGGCTGGTAATGAGCTTCTATAAGGTGAACTTTAACCAGCCTGATGAGTGGGTTGGCTTTGAAAATTTTGCCCGTGCTTTTGCTGACCAGGCTCTGCACGCAGCGGTATTGAATACGTTGCTCTATGTTGTGGTCACCATGTTTGTTGCCGCATTCTGCGCTTTCTTTCTGGCGATGTTACTGGAAGGCCCGGCACGGCACTTACGTTTTATCCGTACCGCCATCTTTTTACCTGCCGTAACCAGCGCGGCAATCGTCGCTGAAATGTGGCGGATTTTATTCAACCCAACACCGAATGGCGTTGTGAACCAATTTTTGAGTTGGTTTGGGATAGAGGATCAGGGTTTCCTTGCCAGTACCGATCAGGCGATATGGATAATCATGCTGCTGCATATCTGGAAAGCGATACCTTATGACATGGTTATCTTTATCGCCGGACTAGCAGGCATTAGTCGGGATCTTTATGACGCTGCAAACGTGGATGGTGCCAGCTGGTGGAACCGTCTGCTCTATGTCACTTTGCCTGGCATGATCCCCGCTTTATCAGTGGTATTAATGCTCTCCTTTATTCGTGGTTTCCGAGTCTTTGCCGAAGTGTACGCCACGACAGGCGGAGGGCCCTCTAACTCCACAGAAATGATTATGACCCATATCTATAAGCTCGGTTTCGAACAGTTTGATTATGGCTACGCTTCTGCGGTGTCGTTCCTGCTGTTTAGCTTTACGGTCATTTTGACTATTTGCCATCTGACGCTAAAAAAACGTATCGCACGTTACTAAGGAGCTGAAATGTTAGGTAAACGTTGGGATATAGCAGGGCGCTGGTGCATCTATGCCGTACTGCTTTTTGTTTTTGTGGGACCTTTTTGGGGAATCGTTGCGACAGCCTTCAGCGGCGCGCCGGTTAAACCTGGTGAACTGCTCGCCTGGCCGAATGAGTTTTCTCTGGAAAACTTCATCTTTGCCTGGCAGGACATCGGCGTCTGGCGCTATCTGCTGAACTCCATGGTGGTCGTATTTTTCGGAACGATTTTACAGGTATCTGTGAGTGCACTAGCTGCCTATGCCCTGGCGCGTAAGAAATTTCGCGGCGTTGCAGTGGTAAGTCTGGTGATTCTGTCAACCATGATGTTACCGGAAGAAGTTATCGCTATCCCGCTGTATATGATTATCAACTGGCGTCTGCCATTGCTTGATGTCTCTATCTATAACAGTTATCTCGGCATGATCCTGCCGATTGTTGGCTGGGCTTTTTCCATTTTTGTGCTGAGCGAGTTTATGTCAGCTATCCCCAAAGAGCTGGAAGAGGCCGCACGTATCGATGGTTGTAACGAATGGCAGATTTTCTTCCACGTTATCTTGCCTCTGGTGAAGCCTGCTCTGGGTACGGTTGTGACCTTCGGGTTCATCATGATTTGGGACCAGTATCTGTTACCACTGATTGTTGTTAATCAGGACAGCCTGAACACGATACCGGTGATTTTAGGCACTTTACGTACCGATGAGAGTATCACCCCGAATATTTTCATTGCCATTACCCTACTGGCGATGCTGCCGAGCATCATCGTTTATCTGGGCCTGCAAAAACATTTTAACCGCGGAATTATGTCCGGCGCGGTTAAAGGATAAGGAGCGCATTATGGGATCTGTTGTACTGAACGGTGTTCGTAAATCATATGGTGATGCCCAGGTCATTAAGGGTGTTTCATTAACCATCCCTGATGGTGAATTTTGTGTCCTGGTTGGCCCCAGTGGTTGTGGTAAGTCAACATTGCTACGCATGATTGCCGGTCTTGAAGAGATAACCGGGGGAGAGGTGCATATCAATGATAAAAACGTCACGGATGTTGAACCCAAGCTACGTGATATTGCGATGGTTTTTCAGAGTTACGCGCTCTATCCGCAAATGACGGTTCGCGAAAATATGGGTTTTGCTTTAAAAATGGCCAGGGTGAATAAAGCCGAAATTAATAAAAAAGTCACTGATGCCGCCTCTTTGCTGGGACTGGAACCGCTGCTGGAAAGATTGCCAAAAGATCTCTCCGGTGGTCAGCGTCAGCGTGTGGCTATGGGCCGGGCAATTGTTCGTCAGCCGCAGGTATTTTTATTTGATGAACCACTGTCGAATCTCGATGCCAAGTTACGTACTCAGGTGCGCGGTGAAATCCGTGAATTGCATCGTCGACTGAAAACGACTTCTGTATATGTTACTCATGACCAAATTGAAGCTATGACGATGGGCCAGATGATAGTCGTGCTGCGCGATGGTTATATTGAACAGGCAGGGACACCGCTGGAACTCTATGACCAGCCTGCAAACCTGTTTGTTGCCGGTTTTATCGGGTCCCCGGAAATAAATCAGCTTCATGGCGAGGTACAACTTGAAGGCTCTCAGGCGCATTTACGTCTGAAAGATGGCTCATTACTGGCGCTGCCACAGGGGCTGGATGTGACTCAGGGACAAAAGGTTGTTTATGCTATTCGTCCTGAACAAGTTAACGTGGTGAATGAGCCGCGTGAGGATGCCCTGGCCGCGACAATTACCGCTATCGAAAATACCGGCTCTGATATGCAGTTGTTCTGTAATACCGGAGGAGGTGCCTTTACCTCGGTGTTTAAGCAGCGACTCGAGGTCAGTGAAGGTGAGACCATCTGGTTGCAACCGAAGCTTTCAGGTATCCATGTTTTCAATGCTGATAATGGCATGCGTATCAAAAAAGCAGGGGAATAAATACGGTGGCAATGAAGTTGTATACACTTGATGAAAATTGTCTCGATAATGCACGATCGAGCCTTAAACAGCCTTTTTCCCCGTTGAAGATGGCGCTAAATCAGCTTATCACCGATGCCAATACGCTGTTACAAGTTACACCAGAAACGGTGATTGAGAAAAAGCTCAGACCGGTCAGCGGTTGTGCCAATGATTATTACAGCCTGGGGACATACTGGTGGCCTAATCCTCGCCGCCCTAACGGTTTACCTTATATTCGTCGGGACGGGCATACGAACCCACAGTGTGAAAATAATGACACGGATACGGCTCGTATTATTCGCATGTGCGAACGTTGTCTTACCCTGGGACTGGCCGGATATTTTACCGGGCAGGAAAAATATGCTCAGGCGGCCGCAGAGCAAATTCGGTGCTGGTTTTTAAATACTGAAACACGAATGAATCCCCACTTAAATTATGGCCAGGCTATTCCAGGGATTGTTTCCGGGCGCGGCACGGGATTAATCGACACTCGGCTGTTGTGGATGGTCATTGATACTATCGGGCTTATCAGTAGTGAAGGGGTGCTGGATACCGATGATATTATTGGTTTGCACCAGTGGTTTCGTGATTTTAACCACTGGAT
This sequence comes from Klebsiella sp. BIGb0407, assembly GCF_024807845.1. GTDB lineage: Bacteria > Pseudomonadota > Gammaproteobacteria > Enterobacterales > Enterobacteriaceae > JGM124. Next base: position 1,261,938 of record NZ_JANUEQ010000001.1, on the reverse strand, counting down.
GTATTACAGCGAGATAGGGCATTCGGAATATGTCTGGCATAACAATCACGGAACCTGGTATGACGCCCAGCGTGCAGTCAATGCATTATTTTACGGCGACAGAGGGTTAGTGGCCCGGATCATCGAGCAAGGTATTACACAGCGTATGGCAGCCCAGATTGATCAGGATGGTAAACAGACCATGGAGCTGGAGCGTACTATACCGTTCCACTACTCTTTGTTTAATCTTGAGGCTCACTTGCTGCTTAACCGCTATGCCGAGCATATTGATTTCGATCGCTGGAATACTGTTCGCGATGGGCGAGGCGTTAAGCTGGGAATTGATTACCTGGTGCCTTTTATTTGCGAGTCAGATCTCTGGCCGTACAGTGATTTACAGGGAATAGTCTGGGACAGTGCGCTTCGCGTAATGTTGCAATCTGTTCGCGGTTATCCTCAGCATGCAGAAAACTATCGTCGCGTGCTGGCGCTGTTTCCGGCAAAGACACAAAGCCTGAAAGAACAGTTGATGTGGTGCCCGGCTGTCAAAAATTAAAATAATACTGAACACGATCGAGGGAATACCTCGATCGTGTCTGTCTTTGGGTTAACTAAATAAGCGGGGAGTTTACCCGCCGTGCCACATCTCTCATCACTTCGCGTGCAGCCAGACTGACACCTGCCAGCTGAAAGAAACCGTGAATAACACCCGACCAGCGTTGATGGGTCACCTCGACGTTCTGTTCCAGCATACGCTGATATAAGGCTTCGCCTTCATCGGCTAACGGATCGTATTGGGCAGTAATAATATGAACATAAGGTAAACCGTTAAAATCATCGCGCCACAGCGGGCTGGCATCAGGGTGCTGTTCATCGCCTGGAACCAGGTAAAGTTCATATCCTGTGACCAGTGTGTCACGGGTAATAATGTAATCTTCACCATATTGGGTGTAACTGGCAAACCGGGCAGAGGTATCAAGCATTGGATACAGTAAGATAACCTGACGAGGTTGCCAGACTTGAGCGGCTTTCAGCCTGAGCGCGGTGACTAATGCCAGGTTTCCTCCCGCACTGTCACCGGCAAGGGTAATATTTTCCCTAACAATCGCGAGCTTATCAGCATATTTCCAGACCAGATTAGCCCCTTTTTCGGCATCATCATGAGCCGCCGGGAACAGATGTTCTGGCGCCAGCCGATACTGAACCGCTATGACCCGACACTGACCCTGTTTTGCCAGCTGGCGTAACTGGTTATCATGGGTTGCAAACCCTCCGCTGACAAAGCACCCGCCATGGAAATAGACAACCGCGGGCAGAGGTGAGGTGGCATTCAGCGGTGAAACAATACGTAATATCAGGCCTTCCAGTTCAATGTCTTTAACCTCAACCTGGTTTTCTATTTCGCCCGCTAAGACGGTGCTACTGATATAGCCTTGACGACGGTCTTCGAGAGCTTGCCCCCTGACAGAAGGGCGTCCGCTTTGGATAAACCCTTGTACCAGTTCAGCAATCCCTTTTTCCAGTTTCATTTTATCTCCTCCCGGTTAATGGCTTCAGTTTATTCCTTTTCAAGTTGAAGGTGAACCTGGTAAGGTAAAAACTACAGTCTTTCTGGGAAGTTTTATTTAATACACTCCTGTTAATGCACGCTAAAAGTTATTATTGTTTCCTGGGTATCATATATCACAATAATAATATTAAAGTTTCTGGGTTTGTTTATTGTATTAATGGTGGTAGTTGCTTCCTGAAATAAATATTAATTTCAATTGCTGTTGAATTATATGGATCGATAAAATAATTTGTGCTAGCTTTATATTAATTCCACTCTACAAGCCCGTTTCGGGTATGCTTTATTAAAGCAGGAGGTGAATTAAATATAAACTATTCAAGTGACTTAGTCTGTTATAGCAGCAATGCTGTTCTGTAAAATCGCCGTTCTGGCGAGGGTTTTTATAATACTAAAAGCGTTCGGTAAAAATTAATGGAGAATAATCAATAAGGCAAAGGAATGCCGTCCTGACTGCTGCAAGTCATATATTGCCTGATTATCCAATCCCAAATAATGTCATTAAAGGTGAGAGTATGAATAAGTCTACATTATCACGCCGTTCATTATTAAAACGTTCAGCTGGATTATCAGCATTAGCAGTGATAGGCGTCAGTGGTGTCACTTTACCCTCAATCGGCTTTGCCTCAACCCTGACTAAAGAACAACGCGACAAGATGACACCGGATGAAATAATCCAAAACTTCAAAGAAGGGAATATCCGCTTCCGTGAAGGAAAAATGGCACAGCATGATTATGTTGCCCAAAAATTGGATAGCAAAACAGGTCAGTATCCGGCGGCAGTTATTTTAAGTTGTATTGACTCAAGGGCGCCAGCAGAAATTATCTTCGACTCCGGTATTGCGGAAATCTTTAATGCGCGTATTGCCGGAAATATTCAAAATGACGACATACTGGGAAGTATGGAGTTTGCCTGCGCCGTTGCCGGGGCCAAAGTCGTGCTAGTGATGGGACATACTTCTTGTGGTGCAGTCAGGGGCGCTATTGATAATGCTGAGTTAGGTAATCTCACCGGATTGCTGGAAAAAATCAAACCGGCGATATCTGAAACAGATTATCAGGGGGAACGTTCGGGAAGTAATGATGAATTTGTTGATGCCGTTGCAAAAACAAATGTTCAAATGACAATTGAGGATATCAGAAAAAATAGCCCGGTATTAAAAAAGTTAGAGGAGGAGAACAAAATCAAGATTGTCGGTAGTATGTATCATTTGCACAATGGGGTGGTTGATTTTTTAGAAATTTAATTTTGATACCCAGTACGTTATTAAGTACTGGGTATTTTTTACGGAAGATATTCCTATTAATATAATAGGAATATCGGTTGCCGGATAAATATTATTTAACAGTGACGAATACGGGTGGATCAAAGGCAGTTATTGGCGGTAGTTCCTCGTGCCATAATTCAATCTCGACCCGGCAACTTTGCGCACTACAGCCTTGTCCCAGACGCGAACTTCCCTGATCTTCAGTCAAGACATTCGGGTTACCGTGTTTATCCAGCGATCCTGGGGTTGCAGGATCTAACGGATCGTACCAGGCACCGGTAGATATTTGCACTACGCCCGGGATAATCTGTGAACTGATATGGATCCCGGCGAGGATGGCACCTCGTTGATTAAATACCCGCACCACATCTCCTTCACTGACGCCCCTGAGCTCGGCATCCTGTGGATTCATCCACAGGGGTTCACGTCCCTTTATCTTGGTCTGGCGACTGACAGTCCCGTGATCGTACTGGCTATGCAGTCGGGTTCGTGGCTGGCTGGATAACAGGTGTAACGGCCAGTCTTGTGCCTGTTGTGCCTGGAAGCTGGCTTCTTCTTCGTCCCAGAACGGATAACCCGGGCATTCACGATAACCAAAGCTTGCTATCGTTTTGGAATAAAGTTCAATCTTGCCTGAAGGGGTGGAGAGCGGGAAATCTTCCGGAGATGCACGGAAGTCAGACAGAAAAATCTGTGGTTTTTGTGGTGCAGCGTACTCCAGCTTACCTTGATCCCAGAAGTCCTCAAAAGCGGGAAGTGTAATACCATCGCTCTCTGCTCTGCCTCTGGAGGTTTCATAGAGTTCCGGCAGCCACTCTTCAGCGCTACGACCTTCAGTGAACTCTTCACCAAAACCGAGCGCATGTGCGAGGTCTGAGAAAATCCTGTAATCGTCGCGGGCTTCTCCTACCGCAGGGATCTGCTGACGCATGGCAATCATAAAGCCATCATGGGCGGCACTGCCGATATCATTACGCTCCAGTGAGGTAGTGACGGGGAATACGATGTCAGAGAATTTTGCCTGAGCGGTCCAGTATTGTTCATGAACTATCACAGTTTCAGGGCGACGCCAGGCTTCGACCAGACGGTTCAGATCCTGATGATGATGGAACGCATTGCCCCCGGCCCAGTACACCAGACGGATATCCGGGTAATTCAGGTGCTGGCCATCAAACTCATACTCTTTACCCGGATGCAGCAACATATCGGACAAGCGCGCAACAGGAATAACGCTGTTTATCTTATTTTTCCCGGCCGGTAAACGTGGGCCTGAAAATGAGACGCGACCCGCCCCGGCGAGGTTAGTACAGGCATAGCCAAACGCCAGCCCACCACCCGGCGTACCGATTTGCCCGAGCAGAGCAGTCAGTGCGACGGTCGCCCAGTAGGCTTGCTCCCCCTGGCGAGCGCGTTGAATCGACCAGGAGATATTCACCATGCTGCGTTTTTTAGAGAGCGTACGCGCCAGGTCGATAATCACCTGCTCATCAAGCCCGGTGATACCCGCAGCCCAGTGAGCCGTTTTAGCCTTGCCATCAGTTTCACCCAGAAGATAGGCACGGAAGGGTTCAAAGCCGACGGTATGACTGTCCACAAAGGCCTGGTCATGGCGCGATTCGCTAATCAATGTATGGCACAAAGCGAGCAGTAATGCGGTATCAGTGCCGGGTTTAACGGCTAGCCATTGGGCATCAGGCACGGCGCTGAGATCGTTTTTGACCGGGCTGACATTGATAAACTTAACCCCTTTCTGGTTAAGACGTTCCAGCCAGTGCTTAAGCATATGGTCATTGGCACCGCCGCCATTAACCTGGGCATTGCGTACCGGCAGGCCACCGATAGCGACAAACACTTCACAGTGCTCTTCCAGTACCGACCAGTGGGTATGCTGATGGTGTAACGGACTTAGCGGGCCGAGAATATGCGGCAGGATACGTTCACCTGCTGCACTACTATAGGTGTTAGTACTGGCAGTATAGCCACCAAAACCTTTCAGAAAACGGTGCAACTGACTTTGAGCATGATGGAAACGCCCGGCGCTGGCCCAGCCATAAGAACCGCCAAAAATAGCCTCATTCCCACAGCGACTTTGAACGGAGCGCATTTCTTGCGCGACCAGGGCAATGGCTTGCTCCCAGCTAACTTCAACAAAGGGTTCTTTACCACGCCCCTCGCGAGAAGCAGGGCCACCGGTTAAATAACCTGAACGGACCGCCGGGCGACGAATGCGGGAATTACCGGTGACCGACTCGGTAAGCGACTGACCGATAAGCGAAGGGTTTTTATCCCAGCCAACCGGTGAAATTGAAGCGATGCGTTCACCTTCGGTGGTAACCCGATAGGTTCCCCAGTGCATTACCGCCAACTGATGTTCCGTTTTCATGCTGATACTCTGTTTTCTAATACCAAAGGCACATCATAATCACGGCGTGTTGAAAAGATAGCTTAAATTTATGCGTGAAATATGACGTCAAAAAAGGAATATTTTAGAGAATGATTTGGTATTTATCTTTAAAGGCAGTTTTTATTATCGACAGATGATGTTCCTTACGGGCTTTAATATTATTTCTCAGGAATGAGATTTGTTTCAAAAAAAATAGCATAACCATTTTCTTTTACTGCCTGTTTGTCCTTGTAACCTGTTTTATCAGGATTTTTTTATGTCATAAGTGTTAATTCTCTGGTGACTTAGTGATATGACTATGTGAATATAAGTTATAACTATTTTTTATTTGGGCATGCCCATTGTTGTTGTCATTGTGTGTTTCAACTCGTGATGAATATAGGATAACTACCAGAATGAAGTTTAAGAATACGCTATTAGCTGCGGCAGTGGGCCTGCTGTCTGTGACTTCAGCCAGCACATTTGCTGCTGATGCTTTGTCCTTGCAAGGAAAGACCATTGGTGTTGCTGTAGTGGGGACTCAGCACTTCTGGGATCGTGAAGCCTTTAAAGGTGCCAGCGCGGAAGTTGAAAAACTGGGCGGTAAAGTTGTCGCTGTTGATGGCGGTCGTGACAATCAGGTTCATGCCAATAACCACGATATTCTGCTGTCGCGTAAAGTCGATGCGGTTATCAGTATCCTCGGTGACAGCGCCGTTGAACCAAAATTCAAAGCGCTGCGTGAAGCGGGTATTCCGGTGTTTACCGTTGACCACGTTTCGCCTGAGTCTGTGAATAACACCACCTCTGATAACTACACCCTGGGTTCAACAATTGGCCGAAATATGGCTGATGCTCTGGGCGGTAAAGGGAATGTGGCCGTTTTTAATGCCTTCTCCAGCGCATTACGTATTTGTGGTATCCGTTACGATCAGTGGAAATATGTTCTGAATGATTACCCGAATATTAAAATTATTCAGCCAGAACTGGCAGAACAATTTGCTAACTCACCGGAAGATGCCCGTAAGAAAACCCTGGAACTGTTAAGTCAGTATCCTAAAGGCAAACTGGATGCTATCCACGTTGCTTGCTGGGATCAGCCAGCCATCGGTATTGTTCAGGCCCTGGAAGAGACCGGCCGCGATAAAGATGTCAAAGTTACCGCAATCGATGCAGGCCCTGAAACTCTGGAAATCATGGCAGAGCAAGACAGCCCGTTTGTAGCGAACGTCGCACAGCAGCCAGGCCTTATCGGTAAGACGTCTGCTGAAAACGTCGCGCGTTACTTTGCCGGGGAAAAACTGCCGGTTCAAACCTTTATTCCGGTTGTTCCTGTAAATGGCCCGGAAGAAGCAAAAGCGGTACATGAAAAACTGGGTTATGGTGAATTGAAGTAGTGAATAGCGAAAATACGCAACGCGGTCTGGTTATGGACCGCATTAGTAAACGTTTCGCAAACGTGGCCGCGCTCAACGCGGTCACGTTGACGATCAAGCCGGGGGAAATCCACGGTCTGATCGGCGAAAATGGCGCAGGCAAGTCAACGCTGATCAAAATCCTTGCCGGGGTCTATCAGGCTGATGGCGGGAGCGCAACCCTTGACGGCGAGGCACTTCCTCTTGGTAAACCAGCGGCGATAGAAGCCCAGGGTATTCGGGTTATCCATCAGGAACTCAATCTTATCCCTCATTTTACTGTCGCCGAATCGGTGTTTCTGGGACAAGAGTCGGTGCTTCAGGCAGGCCTGCTGAACCGTAAGCAAATGCGCGAAGCCACCCGCAAGTTTTTCCAGGATACCTGGCAAATTGCCATCGATCCGGACAGTCTTATTAGCCAGTTAAGCCTGGCTGAACGTAAGCTGGTACAAATTGCCCGTGCGCTGATTGATGGCGCCGCTAAGCTTGTGGTGTTTGATGAACCTACTGCCCCCCTTGAAGTGCATGAAGCAAGCCTGGTGTCTGACGCGATATTGCGTTTAAAAGAGCAAGGTATTGCCATTCTCTATATTTCTCACTATCTCAACGAAATTGCTTTGCTCTGTGATGCGGGAACCGTACTGCGTAACGGTGAAGTGGTCGGTTATCCTGACCGTGAGCTCTTACAGAATACGGATGCATTGATCAGAATGATGGTCGGCCGTGAGATAGAGCAGCTCTATGCTGTGCGTGAACAGCGTCATGATGTTGCGGTCACTGACCACCCCCTGTTGTCCGTCAGCTCCCTGAACGATGGTCAGCAGTTAAAAAATATAAACTTTGTGATTCAGCGCGGTGAAATCGTCGGTGTCGCAGGGCTGTTAGGTGCCGGACGAGATATCCTTATCGACTCGCTCTATGGTCTGCATAAAGCGAAAAGCGGTGAGATTGCCATTGATGGTAAGGTTTGTCGCATACGCACTCCTCGCCAGGCGATCCGCGCGGGTATGGCGCTGGTGCCGCGAGACCGCCGTCACCAGGGGCTGGTACTTCCTTTTTCTGCTGCCGACAATATTAACCTTGCCTCGATGAAAGATAACGCCACGCTTGGCTGGGAACATCGCGGTAAAGCGTTACAGAAAGCCCGTGACTGGATTGAACGTTTAAGTATCCGCCCGGGTTCACCACTGATCCCGGTTCGTCATATGAGCGGCGGGAATCAGCAAAAAGTGATTCTGGCGCGCTGGCTGGGAACCGATGCCCGACTGTTTATTCTCGATGAGCCCACGCTTGGGGTGGATATTGGCGCCCGCAGTGATATCTATCAACGTACTCGCCAGCTGGCAGAGCAAGGACGTTCGGTCCTGGTTTCTTCCAGCGACGCCAGTGAACTGCTGGGTCTGTGCGATCGTATTCTGGTGATGTGGCGTGGTGCCTTAGTCGCTGATTTATCTACCACCGGACTGACGCTTGATATGTTACTGGCAACGATCAATGGTGGGCAGGAACAACCACAATGAGTACTGTAACCCAAAAACTCGGCTCGCGTTCCTTGCGCGGGCTGTTTGAAAAAATTCCACTGCTGCTGTTCGCCTTACTCATAATCTGGCTCAGTATCCAGTCGCCTTACTTCTTAAGCTGGGAAAATATCAGCCGTATGCTGGTACAAAGTGTCCCGCTGGCGATTTTAAGCTTTGGCCTGGTATGCGTGATTGCCGCAGGTGGCGATGATGTGGTCTCTGGCGGGATCGATCTCTCGTTACCTGCTATCGCGGTATTGGGCGTCGCACTACTGAGCCTTGGCATGATGGAGTGGATGTTGCCCTGGCCGCTGATGCTAGCCGGTCTTGTTATCGCGTGCCTGGTTTGCGGTGGTATTAACGCCTTGCTGGTGCTGGCCGCCGGGCTGCCGCCACTCCTGGCAACACTGTCCACTTCCGTCGCTTTTACGGGTATCACCAACTTGCTCACCGGCCAGCGTCGAATTAGCGTTGATGACCCGCTGATGATGGGCTTTCGTGACGGCAGTTTGTTTGGCGTGCCTTATGCGCTTATCTATCTGGTCGTGGTTTTTATTGGCTTCCAGGTTCTGTTGCATCACAGCCGTTTTGGTCAGCATTTGCAGGCTGTCGGTGGCGGCAAAGATATGGCCCAGATGTCGGGTCTGAATGTCCGCCGTCTGATCCTCGCCTCCTGGCTGATAGCCGCGGTTGCTGCTGCACTGGCGGTCTTCCCGCTACTGGCTCAAGGATCGGGTAGCTCGAGCGGGACTGCAACGCCACTGTTGATGGAGATGGTGCTTGCCACTTTCCTTGGCGGCGCTTTTTCACGTCGTCGTGTGGTGACTATCTGGGGAGCATTGCTGGGCGCGATACTGGTTAATGCCTTATCAAACGGTCTGGGTCTGTTAGGTGTCAATATTTTCTGGATGGGTGCCATCAAAGGAGTGCTTATCTTAGTGGTCTTAGCCGCCTCGGCAATGCAGCATAGAGGAAAGTCATAATGAAGTTACTTTCAGTCCTGTCAGTAACCTCTACGGTCACGACAGATAAGCGGGGGAGCAATCTGCGCGCCTGGTTGTCGCGCCTGTGCTTTGCTCTGGTCACGCTGGCGTTTATTCTGTTATTTAGCTGGTCCAACCCGGTCTTTTTGACCCTGGATAACTGGAGCAATTTACTACAGGGTAGTGCCATTTTACTGATTGTTGCCTTGGCGATGACGCTGATTGTCAGTGCCGGGGCTATTGATTTATCCGTCGGCGTCGCGATTGATTTTGGTGCCATGATGGCATTAATCGCTTTGAAAACCTGGCATCTTCCCTGGGAAATGGCGGTTATGTTTGCCTTACTCGGGGGCATGACTATCGGGCTGGTCAACGCCTTTTTAATCATTGTCTGTCGTATTAAACCCTTCCTTGCGACCCTGGGAACATGGTTTATCGCCAGCAGCGTTGAACGTATCTATACCGATGGTGGTGGCGCGATTGCCATGAGACGTATGGCGCCGGAGTACCATAACCTGGCCGTGGGCGATGTCCTGGGGATCCCGATCCCGGTTATTATCGTGCTGGTGATATGGCTGGCCGCATGGCTATTAACCGAGCGTACCCTGTTTGGTAAACAAGTTCGCGCTGTCGGGCAGAACAGTGAAGCGTCCCGCATCGCGGGTATTGCCGATAAACGCACACTCTTTTGGGTGCTGGTGATTGCTTCAACCCTGTGTGCGGTCGGGGGGATTATCCTTTCAGCTAACCTGCGACAGTTTACGCCGCTGGCAGGGCAGTCCTATTTGATGGACTCTATTGCCGCGGTGTTTATTGGAACTGCCTTTAACCGGCAGGGACGTGTCAGTATGAGCGGTACGCTTGGCGGCGTATTATTCCTGGCGATCGTGAATAACGGACTCAACCTAATGGGCCTTAACTATCTGGTTAAAGATGCTCTGGTGGGGATTATTTTAGTCGTGGCGCTGGCGGTCTCGTTCTGGCAAGCCCGTCTGCGTCAGCAACATGTTTGAGGTCATCTGTGAGTAAATTTGATGCGGTTTTTGTCGGCCTGACCATTCTGGATATTGCAGGCCGACCGGTGGTCGAAATCCCTGCCGGTGGTGGCGTACAGTTTATCGAGCAAATTCGGCTTAATCCGGCTGGAACCGCTGCCGGGGCACTGGTTAATGCGGCGAAATTGGGTATCCGCACGTCAACCGTTGCCTGTCTGGGGAACGATGAAAAAGCCGAGTTTATTCTGGGCGCTTATCAGCGTCTGGGTATCGACTGTTCATTAATTCAGCGGACTTCAAATAAAGAAACTTCAGCGACTATCTTACCTGTCAGACCCAATGGTGAGCGTCCGGCACTGCATTGCCGGGGGGCTTCAGATGAGCTTTTTGTCAGTGAAGAAAGCTTTGACGAGATACTCGACTGCCGTTTTCTCCATCACGGTGGAACGGGATTACTGGCCGCGATGGATCAGGGACAAAGCGCTAAGTTGCTTAAAGCAGCTCATGATCGTGGCATCACGACCAGTTTCGATTTAATCGCGCCAAATCCGGGAACGCTGGAACTGCTACGGCCATTACTGCCCTACGTTGACTACTTTATGCCTGCGCTGGAAGAGGCCGCCTATATTTCTGGTTTAACCGATCCGGCTGAGATAGCCGCCTTCTTCCATGACTTGGGCGCTGGCTGTTGTATCTTTAAAGATGGTGCGCAGGGCTCACTGTTATTTAAACAGAGATCGGTGGTGCGTATCCCGTCTTATCAGATAGTGGCGAGCGATACCACGGGCTGTGGCGATAGCTATTGCGGCGGTTTTATCGCCGCTCTGGCAAAAGGCCATTCTGTTGAAGAAGCTTGTCAGATTGGTTCCGCGGTTGCGGCACTGGTGGCGACAGGGCTGGGGTCAGATGCAGGTCTGGTAGACTGGCAGCAGCTGCAAGAGTTTATGGCGAATACGCCCGTTAATGCCTGATATTGTGAAAACCGGTCACATTCAGTGACCGGTTAAAAATCGTCGGGACTAATCGCGCTCGTAAAGACGGCGCTGCATCTCACACTCAAATAAGAATTCCAGTCCTTCAAGATGACGACGCGCTTCGCTGACGTCTTTACCCCAGCAGGTCAGACCGTGCCCGCGTAACAGGAAGCCATATTGCAGGGGATGCTGCTGTGCATATTGTTCAATATGTTTCGACAAGCCATCAATATCCTGAGAGTTTTCAAAAATAGCTATCGGCAGAGTATCAAGATGATTGGTCTGGCCGCCGAGCGATTTCTGCATTTCATAGCCATGAATATTCAGCACGTCGCGTTTCTCAATACGTGACAGAACGGTGGCATTAACCGTATGAACGTGCAGCACGACATTCGCCTCAGGAAACAGACGATAAATTAGCGTATGTAAGCCGGTTTCCGCCGAGGGTTTACGTCCGGAAGGGGCCAGATTACTGGCGATATCGACCTGCAGAAAGTCTTCCGTTGTCAGAGTGCCTTTATCACGGCCTGATTCGCTCAGCCAGCACCACTCAACATCCTGACGAATAGACATATTTCCGCCCGTTGCCGGTGCCCAGCCTTTGGCACCAATCCAATGACAGGTAGTGACTAATTGCGCCAGTCTTTCTTGCCACATAACGATTTTCCTTTCCTGTTGCGTATTTATCAATCTAGCCGTCTAAATGGCTAGATTGAAGATGCTATCATTATGTGAACAAATCAACAACAGCCAATAAATGATAAGTGCTATCTGATGATAAATGACCGCTTATTTAGTGCTTTCAGCCATTAATTTGACTCTTTTGTGGATTGTTTTTTGAAATTATCTTAACGGGTGAAATATTATGCTGTTAATGCGTTGTGAATGGCAGCGCTTTTGCATGCTGATAAATGCCAGTAAGGGATAACAGATGAATAAACTATGGATAGTGATACTACTGTTTTGCTCTACAAGCTTGGGAGCAAGTGCGAAAGCCGATTTCGCACTGAAGTGGCAGGCGGAGAAGAATCAGACAACGGACGCAATACAACATTCAGGAGAAGGGCAGAATCAATGGCGACAACCGCCATCATCTTTCAGCTTACCTGAACATAAATCCAGCCTTCCTGATATGTTTGGTCGGGTGGATAAACCCCATCGCCTGCGTTACAGCGATCCAAATTTTTCTTCATTTAATAGTGATGAGGGTTATTCCACTCTCCATTGAGAGTGGCGGTGATAAATCCTGGATAATCATTTCCAGGATTTATGTTCCCTATTCAGAGGATACTCCTGATTAATCAGGATAAATAAATTGTTAAACTCAGGATGAAAACGTTAATTTTGTGTTGTGGTTTTTCATCTATTCATTTATTTCCCGGGAAATATAAATGAATACTAAACGACACTAACCTTTTGTATTGCACTGGAAATAGATTGGAATAGAATCTGCCGCGAAGATTTTGCAGTATCTCGTTAGGCGAGGCTCCTGTACAAACATAGGTTACTGATCTGACGACGTCGAGAGACGCCCAAGATTAGGACAGGTTATATCGAGTCAAGGTATAACCCCAGGTAACTTCCTCCTGATATTCAGGGGATACGTTGTACAGTGCTAAAACCGAGACATGGAGATAGCGTTAGCACTCTCATATCTTGCTTCGCCCCAGATGAGTTCTGTTTATTATAAAACAGTAATCGGGGAAATTAATCATGACCTTTTCAACTCCAGACGTAGTGCACAACAACGCTCAGTCTCTGGCCTGTACAGCAGACAATACCCCACAGCAAAGCCACGATATTGCGTCCTATATGACGCAGAATTATCTGGCTCTCTCAGCTGTGACCGATGTAAATACCGCACGTGAAAAATTCTTTTCTGATATTGACAGTGAATATATTGCCCCGCAAATATTTGTTGTCGACGATGACGGTTATCTTTTAGGTCTGGTGACAGTAAAAAGTTTACTGGACGCGAATACAGATGCCTTGATCGGCGATTTAATGACAGGGATTAAGCATTCTCTGTTAATAGATAAACCGCGTCATGAAACCAGCGTTTTTTTAAAACAGACTGCGGTGAGTTATATTCCGGTACTTAATAATGGCAAAATTGTTGGCATATTAGGGCCAAAGGAAATTGCTGAGCTAAAAGAAGATGAGGGGACTGAAGACAGTCAGCTCCAGGGGGCTTCATCACCTCTGGATATTCCTTATCTGGAAAACAGTATTTTTACCCTGTGGCGCAAACGATCGGTCTGGTTATTACTGCTCTTTGTGGCAGAAGCTTATACCGGAACAGTTATTAAATCATTTGAAGATCAGCTGGAGACGGCGATTGCCCTGGCGTTCTTTATTCCGTTATTGATTGGTACCGGGGGAAATACCGGAACGCAAATTACCTCAACCTTGGTCAGAGCAATGGCGCTCGGTGAGGTCGGTCTGAAAGACTTAGGTGCGATTCTGCGTAAAGAAGTCTCCGCTGCGATATTAATCGCCCTGACGATAGGTACTGCAGGCTTCATTCGGGCATGGACGTTGGGTGTCGGTTTTGAGGTGATGACGGTTGTCAGTTTAACGCTGATTGCGATTACTATCTGGAGTGCGGTGGTTTCCTCGATAATTCCGATGCTATTACGCCGTATTAATATCGACCCAGCACTGGTTTCGGCCCCCTTTATCTCGACGCTTATCGATGGTACCGGACTGATTATCTATTTTCAGATTGCCAAAGTGATGCTGACGATTTAGTGAATGACAGAGGGCAGGGAGTTATCCCTGCCTGACTCATATTAGCTTTTTTACTTTAGAGGGTTACTGCATTGGACATAAGTCCCGGACGATTACAACAGGTACGTGCTCTAAGATAACCTCATTAATTCGGGTTCTGTCTTAGCTGCGTGTTAAGGCTCAGGATCCTTGTCTTCAGTTTCCTTCCGTCAAATTGCGATATTGCCATCAGGTGATGTCCATGCCTGCTGTAATCCATGTCACTTCATTTAAATTGCCTCGAGGACAGGCAATTATTGCTCTGTAGAGTGAGTATTATCATGGACTGGAAAATATTTTTACTGCGCGTTGCCGTTGCACTGGTACTGGGTGCTTTGATTGGCAGTGAACGTCAGCTACGTCAGCGTCTCACCGGACTTCGTACTAATGCCCTGGTGAGTACGGGAGCCTGTTTATTTGTTTTAATGACACAGGCTGTCCCGGGAATGACGGCTGATGCACCTCGAGTTGCCGCCTATGTGGTCTCGGGTATTGGTTTCCTGGGGGGCGGCGTGATTATGCGAGACGGGCTAAATGTGCGTGGGCTGAATACTGCCGCCACACTGTGGTGTACTGCCGCAATTGGTGTGCTGTGTAGTATGGGACTATTGCTCGAAGCTGCGATAGGCAGTTTGGTCGTATTGTGTGCCAATATATTATTACGTGACTTGGCGGCGGGGTTTAACCGGCAGTCGGTTATCCCGGCGAGCGAGGTTATTCAGCACTACAAAGTACGTATTATCTGCCAGGCACAGGATGAGGTACAGGTACGCAGCCTGATGCTACACAGCCTGGGAAACAGTGGTCTGCGTTTGCAGTCACTTCATAGTGAAGATCTGGTACCGCCTTCCAAAATGGAGGTTAATGCAGAAGTCACCGGACCCCCTAAATTAACTGACCAGCTAGAAAACCTGGTCAGTCGGATCAGCCTTGAAAAAGGGGTCAGTTCTGTCAGATGGCAGCTGTGTGATATGGACAGCGAATAGCGACTTAAAAGCGTTGTAAATACAACGCTTTTTTCTTCACAGAGTCAATGGGCAGGCTCGTTGTTTCCGCAGACATCACATTGTGGATCGCGCATCAGCTTCATTTCCCTGAACTGGCAAGTCATAGCGTCATACATCACTATCTTGCCTGTTGGCGGGGTACCAAAGTGAGTGAGAACTTTAATCGTTTCCATCGCTTGTAGTGAGCCAATTACGCCCACCAGAGGCGCCATCACGCCAGCTTCAACACAACTCAGAGTCGCATCACCAAACAGCCGGCTCAGGCAGCGGTAACAAGGCGTGCCGGGTTGATAAGTAAAGACGCTTATCTGCCCTTCCATGCGAATGGCCGCTCCGGAAACTAGCGGAACGGTATGCGCAAAACAGCCACGATTAAGCTGCTGACGGATTTCAATATTATCGGTACAGTCCAGCACAATATCGTGCCCGGAAATTTGCTGGTGTAGCTGCAGCTCCGTTAACTGGCCATTGATAATCTCAATTTGTATATGCGGATTTATCGCCGTCAGCGACTCTCGGGCTGAAAGGACTTTAGGCTGACCGATATCGATATCATGATGCAAGGTCTGACGCTGAAGGTTGGACAGAGCCACGGTATCAAAGTCGAGCAAAGTCAAATGCCCGACACCTGCCGCCGCCAGATATTGCGTTGCGGCACACCCTAAACCACCGAGACCGACAACGAAGACCCGGGAGCCTTTCAATTTTTCCTGTCCGTCAAAATCAAAATTCCGCAGTACTATCTGGCGGTTATAACGCAGCATTTCAGCATCAGTCAGCTCTTCCATCCTAGCCCCCAAACAGTGAATTAAAAGGTTCTACCTCTACCCATTCACCGGCTTCGACATGACCACGTTCCCGCTCAAGTACGATAAAACAGTTCGCCTGGCTGAAAGAGCTAAAAATATGCGAGCCCTGATGCCCGGTGCTGTGAACTTCAAGGTTGCCCTGATCATTTGTTTTAAGAATACCGCGCTGGAAATCCAGTCGGCCCGGACTTTTCTTCAGTTTTTCTGCTGTCCGTACGCGTAGTCGGGCGGGGAGAGCCAGGCCCGTTTGTCCGCTGAGTCGTGCCAGCAGTGGTTGAACTAACTGATAAAAAGTGACTGCGGCTGAAACCGGATTTCCTGGTAACCCGCAGAACCAGCTATCACTCAGACGGCCAAAGGCAAAGGGTTTACCCGGCTTGATAGCAAGTTTCCAGAAGCCTATCTCGCCCAGTTCTTCGAGGATCTGTTTCGTATAATCGGCTTCACCTACGGAGACGCCGCCGCTGCTGATGACCACATCCGCTTGCTGAGAAGCCTGCTGGAAGGCAGCGCGTAAAGCCTGTTCGTTATCCGGAATAATGCCGAGGTCTGTCACCTCACAACCGAGTTGTGACAGCATGATATGGACCGCCAGGCGGTTGGTATCGTAAATCTGCCCTTCCGCAAGGGGTTCGCCCGGCAAGCGCAGCTCATCGCCGGTCGAGAAAACGGCGACTTTGAGCGGGCGAAATACCTCAACATCCTTGATGCCGAGTGAGGCAATCATCGCCAGTTCAGCAGCGCTCAGTTTAATTCCGGCATTAAGGACAGCGGCTCCTTCAACAATATCTTCCCCACGACGGCGGATATTCTGACCCGGGCGGACAGAAACAGGAAAGCGTACACCATGCTCAGTGACTTCGGCTTCTTCTTGCATAATTACGGCTTCAGTTCCTGGCGGGATAGGTGCACCCGTCATAATACGAATACAGCTCTTTTCAGGCCAGAGGCCGGTAAATGGCTGGCCTGCAAAGGCTTTACCTGCAACCGATAACACGCCTCCGGATTCAAGATCCGAGATTCTTACCCCATAACCGTCCATCGCTGAATTATCAAAACCAGGAACATCAATAGGGGAGATAACCGGTGTAGCAGTAATGCGTCCTGCTGCCTGGAGTAAACTTAAGGTCTGCGTTTCGGTTACTGCTGAGATACCCGATAACATCTTTTCCAGCGCAGTTTCCAGGGGGATAAGTCCGGTAGTCTGTTCCATTGTTGATTCCTCGGTAGCTAACAAAGCAAAGCGTCATTATGACAGAAAATAGTGGACTACGAATGATTGCGGGCATAACAATCATTTGCTCGTTATCGCAAACGGCAGGCGATATTGTGAAAATATGCCTGCCGCTGGAACTAGTAGCTGAAGTATTGAGGCGCAGCCTGCATCCAGATCAGAGTGTATTCATTGTTTTTTAGCGTCAACTCATAGCCATCAAAACTGATTTTCGCACCTTTATTCAGCATTTTATCAAACTGCACATCAAGTTCATTGAGTTGAGGGTTATGGGATAACATTCTGGTCATGGCTAAACCTTCCGTTTTAAGTTGGTCTCCACTCAGTGTTGCTTTACCAGAAAAATAGTTGCCCATGACTCCGGACATTTGCAGATTTTCATCGAAACTCAGTTCGGGGATTTTTTCCTTATTTTTAGCGACGAATGGCGTACCGTTAACACTTTGCAGTATAAAACGATTGTTTACTAAATCTTGTGGTGAAAGTGGTTTCTGAGCTTCATGAGTCCCCTTTGAAGCAACGCTGAAACCAGGATCAACAGGATTAGCGATAATGGCTTGTTGGGAAGTGTAGGAGGAGTAGCCTGAATAGGCTCTCGCTGAGGCGAAGGCTTGAGTTGAGTGAGCTGCCGTGTTTATTTTTGATGTAAATGACTGGTTAGCGGGTAGATTAACCAAGGCTTGGGGAGCTACTTGGTATATAGAATACAAAGAAGAACTTAGTGATATATTTGACAGGGCATTATGTGGCATAAAATATACTCCTGGTTGATATGTTATCAGATGTAACTGACATTTTGGTGGTGAAGTTATCATCAATGTCTGATGTTTTATTGATGATGGATTAATTTGTGTTTTTGATTACCCTGTGTTTTCTCGGGAAGTCTATTTGTTGTGTCGATAATCAATAAACATGACGATAGATGATGTTGTTGAGGAATAATATCAATTAAGCTTCATTACTTCATAAATGTCTATTATTAAATGCTAGATAATTAATAATGAAAATTTTTATTATGGTGCGTGGTATTTTTATGTAAATAATTCATTGGGTGATTGTTTTTCTCGATATTTCCTCAGGATATAAAGAAGCATTAATTATCAAGGGTGAGTAAGGTACGGAGAAATATTGATATCATTTCATTTTTAATAAATGATTTAAATTCCGTGGGTTACGAGCAAGCTGGACTATCAAGATTTCTTAATGATAATTTTGCTAAGGAAAAATCCTCAAAAAGAATATCAATAAAAATAAATGTCAATCAATTGTCAGAAATCAATGACGCAATAGAAAAAAGAATCTGACTAAAAATACCGATGTCATTAAAGTCATAATACTAAGAATTAATAAAGTTATCGTTCAAAATGATAAGCCAGAAGCACTGGCTGAGTTAAAAAATGTTGCCGCTGCATTTATTTAATAGTCCTGATAAAAAACGGAGTCTGAAATTCATGGCTCCATTTGGCTTTACTGTCTACCGATAGTCATATATCAATGGTCGCTTTCGTCCAGTGAGACCAGATAGATCGGCACACCAGTCATAATGCGAATACAGCAGACCTGGATAAAGGGCTAGCCCGTATACTCGTTGTTGGGGCGTTTTTTAGCGCATATATCCGGTCGGATCGGTATGACCTATTGTTATATTCTGTACTATGGAAAGAAGCGACAAGCGATATCGTCAAGACATGTTTGTCGCCGAAACTAACAAAGATTATTGAGGTATTGTCATGCGAATGAATTGGTTAGTGTTATGCTCCATTTCAAGAAGTTGCTGCTCAGTATATTCTGTATCATCTAACATTCTGTTAACCATATAGTGAAATTTGGACTTATTATTAATGATTACATCAGCGGCTAAAAGTGAAGAGACACGTTTTCTATGTATTAATGTCTTTTCAATATGTTCATCAGGTAATAATTTTTCCTGAAAATTATGTCTTTCTTTTACTTCATATTCTAATATGGAATAATTTTTAAATGTATCAAGTAAGCGTCTGGCAGCAAAATGTTTATCTTCCTCGCTGCCATTGAATACTGATGATATAATATTATCGATTTCATTTTTATAAAATTCACTCATATTATTATACATTTTTTTTCCAAGTGGATAATATATATCTCTAGGAATGGTTTTTAAAAAATCAGCCCTGGATATCTCATCAGGACTTTCCTCTAAACGTTTTGGTAATAAAGTTCCAATGGAGATTTCTTCACCACTTTCGTTAATTATATAGATATTACCATCATACTCAAGTGCAGGATTAGTTCTATTTAATGTAACCTCTGTCGTACTGGAGATCTGATCATCAGGAATAGAGGTGGCATCAGTATTATTGAATGTCGTCATTGCAAACATACCTACGTAAGGACCAGTTACGTTATTTTTTGTCAAAATACTATTGACTGAAGTATCAGTTGTATTAAGATTCCTGTAATCCAAGTCAGAGTTAGATGAGCTATTTTTTGTCTCAGTAATATTGGATAGAACCTTCGTTCCATAAATGTTTTTGTAATATGAATAAGGCTCGGATGAGTTATTTTTTACCTCAGTGTTATTGAATGGAACCACCGTTGTACTGGATATCTGAACATCGGTACCAGGCATGGATAATCTTTCGGATGATGGTAAACAGGGCATCTTTATCAGGATCTGGGGCAGAAATTCTGCATCTGCTATGCATCCTACCTGATTTCCATTGCCTTCTCTTCTGGATAAAAAAGTTAATGCGCCAGCTACGAGGGCTGCTGTACCGGCAAGAACGGACACACCTATAATAAGATACTTCAACCATCCCTTCGGGCGGTGTGAAGATCTGACCTGGCCTTCCTCAGGAGAAAAGTGAACTGTCATAGAGGCTAAGGATTCATTTGAGTTTGCCGCTCCTTTTATTTTTGATGTTAGCGGCGAGACTTCTGCTTGTTTATCTGATACAGAGTCATTGATTTGATAATCGCGATAAAGGGAAGAAGTCTTCGATATATATTCCTGGTCATTATGCAACATAAAATACTCTCTGAATTTATTAATGCCATGTGCTATTAAAATAATCATAATTAACGAGCGGAAAAAATATGCTGTGTAATGATTTTTATTATAGCATGTGAATTGAATCATATGGTGACTGAGTCAATTGGCAGTATAATAAGTATTTTATTCTTTAATGGTATCAAGAAAGGCTCATACCTATCAGTAGATATTTGATTATTTTCTCGGGAAATAAAAAACAATGAATATTATATTTGTTTTATTTATTTGAACTGGTTTTATTACGATTTTAATAAAGGGAGGCTGAAAATAGATAATTCATTTGGTATAAGTAGTAAGCCTGCCAATGTTGCAGGCTTACAAGAGATTTTAATGATTATTTTTCACCCAGAGACACCTGATAAATGGCAAAGCCAGTTTCATCCGTTCCTACTTGTTTCATAGGATACTGGGCATGTTCTTTAATAAACGCTGCTGCTTTTTCACTCGGCGAGGTTTCAAAGCGAACATCTAATTTTTTATCTGTTTTAATCGGGGTGAAGGACCAGTTATTGTCAGCTTTAGAACTGATTTCACCTTTTTCTTTTGATTCTTTAGCAATATAAGCCGCTAAAATCGAGCGGTTTTCATCCGGTGAGGCAAACACTACATGGTCATCACCGGTGCCTGCGAACTTAGCGCCATATCCCCGGTAATTATTGGTTGCCACGAGGAATGTTGCTTTCGGATCGATAGGTTTACCTTGCCAGGTAACATTTTTAATTCGATTCGCATCTTTATTAACTGTCTGGCAGTCACCGTCGTATTTTGCTGGTTGAGTTAAATCGATTTGATAATTCACGCCGCTGATGGTGTCGAAGTTGTAAGTTCTGAATCCATCCCAGTTAATCAGACTTTGCGTGGCTGTGGATTGTGGGTCTATCTGATTAAACATACCCGCAGAACATTCCAGCCATTCAACAACATCGGCACCGGTTGCCTTAACCACCACTAAAGTATTCGGATAGAGATAGAGATCTGCCGCGTTACGGAAGGTTAAATCACCTTTTTCAACTTCAATAAATTCGGCTGGTGCATTTTTACGACCGCCCGCTTTAAAAGGCGCGGCTGCGGATAATACAGGCAAGTCAGCTAAGTCAGGGTCACCCTGAATATACTTCCGGGTATAATCTGTCTGAGCATCATTGACGATTTGTACGGTTGGATCGCTCTGAACCAGCGCTAAATAGCTATACATATTTTCCGAGGCTTTGCCGATGAGCTTACCGACAAAGTCACGGGTGCCTTCATGCTGCTCATTAATAATTTTTACCAGCGCCTCATCGCGTTCGACTAAGGCTTTTTTATTGGCCTTATCGTAAACCGCACGAGTATGGGCTGTGGCATCAACCACTTTCCAGTTACCGTCATCATTATTAACCACTAAATCAACGACACCCAGGTGATCGCCCCATTGGCCGGGCATCACCGCAGGAACACCATTTACGGTGCCTTTTTCAACATCAACGCCCTTAATACCGGCAAACTCTTTTCCCGGGAACACACCATGGGAGTGGCCAAACATAATGGCGTTAATATCCGGAACTTCACTGAGGTAATAGACCGAATTTTCTGCCATTGCTTTATAAGGTTCTTGTGAAAAACCTGAATGAGGAATGGCGACAATGAGATCAGCGCCTTCTTTTTTCATCTGCGGAACAAACTTTTTGGCCGTCTCTGTGATGTCATTAACCACCACTTTGCCTTCCAGATTTTGTTTATCCCAAATAAGAATTTGTGGCGGTACAAAGCCAATATAACCAATTTTTAGATTATGTGTTTTACCGTCACGATCTTTTACTGGCGTGTCGACAATAATATAGGGCTTAAAGTAGTTTTTACCGGTTTTGGCATCGACGATATTGGCATTCACATAGGGAAAATGGGCTCCCGCGATCGCTTTTTGCAGATAATCTAATCCAAAGTTAAATTCATGGTTACCAAAGTTACCCACGGTATAGCCCATAGTATTCATGAGGCTGTGGGCTGGATGAGACTCGCCCTTTTTCAAGCCTTTGTTTGCCATATAATCAGCGAGCGGACTACCCTGGATTAAATCACCGTTATCCACTAAAACTGCGTTGGCAGCTTCATTTTTAGCATTTTTAATCAGTGTCGCAGTACGGACTAAGCCAAATTGTTCAGTCGGTTTATCTTTATAGTAATCAAAATCAACCAGGTTACTGTGAATATCCGATGTTTCCATGACCCGTAAATCAACCGTTGCCGCATTCACATTGAATGCAATCAATAAAGCCAGCGATGATAGTTGTAGAACCTTAGCCACGATACCTCTCCTTAGCCGTTTCTGTAAGCGAGAAATGCTGTCTCGCATGTAGGTACTGAATCCAGATACGTTGTCCAATAAAACAACAAATCCAGGATTACAAATGCATAAATGTGCATTGATTCAACTTTTAGTGATAGTACACTGCAAACAGTAGCCACTTATTCTATCTGAATCACGGTTTTAGTCTTTTTATAGCTATCGATTCTAATCCTGGTCACAGAAATGAATTTATCCGGTGGGTTGCCATCCATGCTGCTAAGTTTGCAACAAACCTCTGAGCATGGTTTTATGGATAAACACTCTGTTTCTGTTAATACGGGCAGCTTGCTTGCGGGCGCTGAGGCAAAACAGATATTTATAGTGATAAGGAAAACGGATGCCGCATAGTCATGCCCTTGCTACAGAGCACGTGCTCTCAGTACGAGATTTAACGATTAGCTTTGAGCAACAAGGTCAGCTTACTCCGGCCGTAAATAATCTCTCCTTTACACTGAGCCGTGGTGAAACGCTGGCTATTGTCGGAGAATCGGGTTCAGGTAAATCTGTCACAGGCCTTGCCTTGATGCGCCTTCTGAGTGAGTCAGGCAGCCAGATGACCTGTGAACAGTTATTGCTGCGCCGTAGAAATCAACAAGTGACCGATTTGCGCAAAATGAGTAACGCCCAGATGCGTAATGTCAGGGGTGCTGATATTGCGATGATCTTTCAGGAACCGATGACCTCGCTTAATCCGGTCTTTCCTGTTGGGGTGCAAATAGCAGAGGCAATCCAGTTACATCAGAAAGTAGGGCACAAAAGAGCACTGGAAGAAGCCAGACTGATGCTGGAAAGAGTTCGTATTCCCGATGCTCAAGAGATACTGAAGCGTTATCCACATCAGCTTTCGGGTGGAATGCGTCAACGCGTAATGATTGCCATGGCTCTGTCATGTCGTCCGGCGGTGTTGATTGCGGATGAACCGACAACTGCTCTGGATGTCACCATTCAGGCAAAAATTTTGCAGCTGATCCGCGTTTTGCAAGATGAAATGCAGATGGGGGTGATTTTTATCACTCATGATATGGGGGTGGTCGCGGATATTGCCGATCGCGTATTAGTTATGTATCGGGGTCAGGCAGTTGAAAGCGGTACGGTCGAACAAATTTTCCGTCATCCAAAGCATCGTTATACCCAGTCATTACTGGCTGCGGTACCTCGTCTCGGGTCGATGACGGGACACTCACTGCCGCAAAAATTTCCGGTAATCTCTCCGGATGACGCCGACAAATATATTACCTTTCCGCCACAGGATACGATTCCGGCGGGGGCCAAACCTATTCTTGAGGTTCGGGACTTAGTCACACGCTTTCCTATTCATAGCGGAATTTTTAACCGTATCAAGCGTGAAGTACATGCGGTGGAAAAGGTGAGTTTCGACTTACGTCCCGGCGAAACTTTAGCGCTGGTTGGGGAATCAGGTTGTGGCAAGTCGACGACCGGACGTTCATTGTTACGCCTGGTCAAAAGCCAGAGTGGCACAATTACCTTTGATGGAAGGCGAATCGATAATCTCTCGAATGCCGATATGCAGTCATTGCGTAAAAATATTCAGATTATCTTTCAGGACCCTTATGCCTCTCTCGATCCCCGACAAACCGTGGGGTATTCGATTGCTGAGCCTTTGCTGGTGCATAAAGTGATGTCGCCTGAGCAGGCTGAACAGCGAGTGGCCAGGCTGCTGGAGCGGGTCGGTTTATTACCGGAATATGCCTCGCGTTATCCACATGAATTTTCCGGTGGTCAGCGTCAACGTATTTGCATTGCCCGAGCTCTGGCGTTGAATCCTCAAGTGGTTATCGCTGATGAGTCAGTCTCGGCATTGGATGTTTCTATTCGTGCCCAGATTATTAATTTATTACTCGATTTACAGCAAGAATTTGGTATTGCCTTTTTGTTTATCTCTCATGATATGGCGGTAGTGGAACGAATCAGCCACCGAGTGGCAGTGATGTATCTTGGGCAAATTGTTGAAATAGGCCCTCGCCGAGCGGTGTTCGAAAACCCGCAACACCCCTATACCCGTAAACTGATGGCTGCAGTACCGGTTGCCGATCCCTCCTTTCGGGGGCGTAAACCCGTACTCGTGTCAGATGACACTCCCAGTGCCGCACGGGATCTCGGAGATGAACCCTATATCGCTCCCTTAGTTGAAATAGCCCCTGGGCATTTTGTTGCCCGGCACACTATCGGTAGTAGTGAAAATCGTGTTTAAAGAGCCCTGGAGAAGAATAATGAAAATTCGTAACACGCAAAAATGGTTAATTTCAGCGGGGCTTGCCTCGGTATTTATTGCGGCCCCTGCGTTTGCTGCTAAAGACATTGTGGTGGCGGTGGGATCTAACCTGACGACGCTGGATCCTTATGATGCTAACGATACGCTGTCACAGGCGGTGGCGAAGTCTTTTTATCAGGGGCTGTTCGGACTTGATAAAGATATGAAGTTTACCAATGTGCTGGCTGAGAGCTATAGCGTGTCTGAAAATGGCCTCGACTATACTATTGTCCTGCGATCGGGTGTCAAATTCCAGGACGGAACTGACTTTAATGCTGAAGCCGTGAAGGTCAACCTTGATCGTGCCAGTGATCCCAATAATCGTCTTAAACGTTATAACCTCTATCGTTTGATTGATAGCACCGAAGTTATTGATCCCCACAAGGTGAAAATAACCTTAAAGCAACCCTTCTCGGCATTTATTAATGTCCTGGCTCACCCGGCGACGGCGATGATCTCCCCAGCCGCGCTGCAAAAATACGGGAAAGATATTGGTTTCCACCCGGTAGGAACAGGGCAGTATCAGCTGGAGACCTGGAATCAGACTGACTTTGTTAAAGTGAAAAAGTTTGCCGATTACTGGCAGCCGGGTTTACCAAAACTGGATAGCATCACCTGGCGACCTGTTGTTGATAACAATACCCGTGCAGCGATGCTCCAGACAGGTGAAGCGCAATTTGCCTTCCCGATCCCTTATGAACAAGCCGGCATCTTAGCGAAAAATAGCAAAATTGACCTTGTGGCATCGCCGTCAATTATGCAGCGTTACATCAGTATGAATGTGACGCAAAAACCTTTTGATAATCCGAAAGTTCGTGAAGCCATTAACTATGCGATTAACCGTGATGCTTTGGTAAAAGTTGCCTTCGCAGGTTATGCTACACCGGCCGAGGGGGTTGTACCTCCAGCGATTGCCTACTCCGTTCAGTTTAAGCCTTGGCCTTATGACCCTGCCAAGGCGAAGCAATTATTAGCAGAAGCTGGCTACCCGAATGGATTTGAAACAACACTTTGGTCTTCTCATAATCACAGTACCGCGCAAAAAGTGTTACAGTTCACTCAGCAGCAGCTGGCTCAGGTCGGTATTAAGGTAAAACTGACCGCAATGGATGCCGGGCAACGTGCAGCTGAAGTTGAAGGTAAAGGGCAGAAAGAGAGTGGCGTCAGAATGTTCTATACCGGCTGGACGGCATCAACCGGAGAAGCTGACTGGGCGTTATCACCGTTATTTGCTGCGACCAACTGGCCACCAACGCTGTTTAATACTGCATTTTATAGTAACCCACAGGTTGACAGCGATTTGGCGGCGGCGTTAAAAACAACCCAGCCTGAAGAGAAAGCCAGACTCTATAAAGACGCTCAGGACATTATCTGGAAAGAGGCTCCCTGGGTACCTTTGGTGGTTGAGAAGCTCGTCTCAGCACATAGCAAAAATTTAACCGGATTTTATATGATGCCTGATACCGGTTTTAGTTTTGATGAAGCTGATTTGAAGTAATTTTTACCGTTATGCGGTAACAGGATGGATGATGCGGAGCGTCATCCATTATTTTTTTTCTGTGGCAAAGTAGGTTGCTTTGCCCCCTGTATTACAGAGGCGATATTGTTTAACTATTTCCTCAAACGTCTATTTGGCTTGATTCCGACACTGCTGATTGTAGCCGTGATTGTGTTTTTATTCGTTCATATGTTACCGGGTGACCCGGCACGTATTATCGCCGGACCTGAAGCGGATTCCGCAGTTATTGAACTGGTTCGTGAAGAGTTAGGCCTGAACAAACCGTTATGGTCACAATTTTTTCACTATATGGGTAATATTCTTCAGGGAGATTTTGGTACTTCATTGGTCTCAAAGCGTCCGGTCACGGAAGAGATAGCCAGTCGTTTTATGCCGACATTACTGCTGACGCTTGCCAGCATGGCGTGGGCGACCCTGTTTGGGCTGATGATTGGTATTGTTGCTGCGGTCTGGCGTAATCGCTGGCCGGACCAGCTGAGTATGATTATTGCTGTATCGGGTATCTCTTTTCCGGCTTTTGCTTTAGGCATGCTGCTGATGCAGGTGTTTTCTGTTGAGCTAGGCTGGCTGCCGACAGTCGGAGCAGACAGCTGGCAGCACTATATTTTGCCTTCCCTGGCACTGGGTGCAGCCGTCGCCGCAGTGATGGCCCGTTTTACCCGCGCCTCATTTGTTGAGGTTTTGCAGGAAGATTATATTCGTACCGCTCGTGCTAAAGGTCTGAGCGAAACCATGGTCATTATTCGGCATGGCCTGCGTAATGCCATGATCCCGGTACTGACTATGATGGGGTTGCAGTTTGGCTTTTTGCTGGGCGGGTCGATAGTTATTGAAAAGGTATTTAACTGGCCAGGGCTTGGCCGGTTACTGGTGGACTCAGTTGAAATGCGTGACTATCCGGTGATTCAGGCCGAAGTCCTGCTATTTTCGTTGGAGTTTATTGTGATTAACTTAGTGGTGGATCTGCTCTATGCCGCCATTAACCCGACCATCAGGTATCGTTCAGGATGAAACTGTTTAACTGGCGGCGCCAGGCTATTCTTAACGCGATGCCCATCGTGAAACCCGGGAGGATGAATACTCCCTGGCAGACCTTCTTACGGCGTATCTCCCGCCAGCCGGTGGCGATGAGTTCAGGGGCATTTATTATCTTCCTGATTATTATCGCCCTGATTGCTCCATGGATTGTGCCTTACAATGCGGAGAACTATTTCGATTACGATCAGCTCAACGCTGGCCCGTCGCTAAGCCACTGGTTTGGTGTCGACTCGCTAGGGCGAGATATTTTTAGCCGTGTACTGGTTGGGGCGCGTATATCATTAGCCGCGGGCGTTTTTTCGGTGCTGATTGGTGCCATGATTGGGACTTTTTTTGGCTTACTGGCGGGGTATTATGAAGGGCTGTGGGACCGCGTTATCATGCGTGTCTGTGATGTATTATTTGCCTTTCCGGGCATTCTGCTAGCGATTGCAGTAGTGGCAGTGATGGGCAGCGGTATGACTAATGTTATCATCGCTGTTGCCATCTTTAGTATACCTGCCTTTGCCCGTCTGGTTCGGGGTAATACCCTGGTACTGAAACAGCAAACTTATATTGAGTCCGCGCGCAGTATCGGGGCTTCAGACGCAACTATTATCTTCCGTCATCTGTTACCTGGTACGGTCTCATCGATAGTGGTTTATTTTACCATGCGTATCGGGACATCGATTATCTCTGCTGCAAGCCTGTCATTCTTAGGACTCGGCGCGCAGCCCCCGACACCAGAATGGGGAGCGATGCTCAATGAAGCACGAGCCGATATGGTTATAGCACCGCATGTGGCTATTTTTCCAAGTCTGGCGATATTTTTGACGGTACTGGCTTTTAATTTATTGGGTGACGGGCTGCGCGATGCTCTTGATCCAAAACTGAAAGGCTAATACGCTCCTTTCCTGCCAGCAGGAAAGGAGCGGGATTTATCAGACCAGTGAACCCCACAGGTCATATTCATCGGCGTTTTCGACTTTAACGCGTACTACATCGCCCGGTTTCACTTTAGTGGCTCCGTTCAAGTAGACTGCGCCGTCAATTTCAGGAGCATCAGCCATACTACGGCCAATCGCACCTTCTTCGTCGACTTCATCGATAATCACCAGAATTTCACGACCGACTTTCTCTTGTAAACGCTCGGCAGAGATCTGCTGCTGAAGCTGCATAAAGCGATTCCAGCGCTCTTCTTTAACGTCTTCCGGTACCGGATCTGGCAGCTCATTGGCTTTTGCACCTTCAACCGGGCTGTACTTAAAGCAACCGACTCTGTCAAGGCGCGCTTCTTTCAGGAAATCGAGCAGCATCTGGAAGTCTTCTTCCGTTTCACCCGGGAAGCCAACAATAAAGGTTGAACGCAGGGTCAGTTCAGGGCAAATTTCACGCCATTGTTTGATTCGCTGCAACTGGCGATCGACTGAACCCGGGCGTTTCATTAACTTAAGAATACGCGGGCTTGCATGCTGGAGAGGGATATCCAGATACGGCAGAATTTTCCCTTCAGCCATCAACGGAATCACATCATCAACATGCGGGTAGGGATAGACATAGTGTAAACGTGTCCAGACGCCAAGTTTAGACAGCTGCTCGCACAGACTGACCATGCTGGTTTTGACCGGCGCACCATTCCAGAACCCGGTGCGGTGTTTAACATCAACACCGTAAGCTGACGTATCCTGAGAGATAACCAGCAACTCTTTAACACCCGCTTCAACTAAGCGTTTCGCTTCTGCCAGCACATCACCAATTGGGCGGCTGTCTAAATCACCGCGCATCGATGGGATAATGCAGAAGGTACAACGGTGGTCACAGCCTTCAGAAATTTTCAGGTAGGCATAATGACGGGGTGTCAGTTTCACACCTTGTTCAGGTACCAGACTCAGGAACGGGTTGTGCTGTGGTTTAGGAACATAGTGATGGACATGTTCCAGTACTTGCTCATAACTGTGAGGGCCGGTAATTTCCAGCACCTTAGGATGAACCTCACGAATCTGATCTTCTTTCGCACCCAGACAACCGGTAACAATCACTTTACCGTTCTCTTTTAATGCTTCTCCGATAGCTTCCAGAGATTCTTGTACTGCACTGTCAATAAAGCCGCAGGTGTTGACGATAACCATATCGGCATCATCATAACTCGGGACAACTTCATAGCCTTCAGTCCGAAGTTCCGTCAGGATCCGCTCAGAATCCACCAGGTTTTTTGGACAGCCTAACGATAAAAATCCAATCTTTGCCATTTTATTATTCTGTACATTGCTCACAATGGGGGGGGATTATACATACCCCTCTACCTGACAGCTATATCCGTAGAAAATATGCCAGTACCTCTTGAAGAGAGTGAGACTGTATGATGGATTTAACCGTATAAAAATAAATGATTTTTAAACATGGAGGGGGCGAAAAAAAGCTGATTCAATCGCTCAAAAGGTCTCTGAATCAGCCTTTAATAAAGATTAACTAATGCCAATCATGATTTTTTTCTGGAATGCCGGACGCTGCGTCAGTTGCTGATACCAGCGCTGTAAATGGGGAACGCTATCCCATTCAATATTCAGACTAAATAAGTTATAGATGGCAGGGCCGAGAGCAATATCGCCAGGTCCGAAAGTGTCACCACCCAGCCAGGTTGTCCGCGCCAGTTCCGCATCAACAATGGCAAATTGTTGATTACATGCAGCAATACCCTTTTCAATCAGTTTCGGGTCTTGCTGCTCAGGCGAAAAACGTACCAGACTGATAAAAACATCGCGATGGGGGCCTGCGAGAGTAGTCGCAGTCCAGTCCATCCATTTTTCACCCTTAGCCCGGGCCGCCGGGCTATTCAGCCACAGTGAACCCGCACCGTATTCGGCTGCCAGGTAACGAACAATGGTATTGGATTCCCACAGCGTGAGTCCGTGAGCATCATCATGCAGGCAAGGAACCAGGCCATTAGGGTTCATCGCCAGATACTCAGCGTCATGAGTCAGACCGAACTGGCCGCCAGCGGGAATGGAACGGCAGGGTAAATTCAATTCTTCCAGGCACCAGAGTACTTTTTTTACATTCGTAGAATTATCTCTTCCCCAAACAGTAATCATGATCTTTCCTTTGGATGAGTGAAGTCTGAGTATGGCTTAACTCCTGCCCGATGTCAGCCTGCTGAAAGTAACAGTCAATCAATATGCCGTATCAGGGTGATAAAGCGCGAAAAAATAAACAACAACAGGGGCATGTGAACGCGAGATAGCATAAACTTAATAAACTTTACCAAGGCTACCGTTTATTTTAGCGAGTACCTGGGTTATTACTCACATCCTGGAATAGGTTTCGCGGCGGCGCGTGCCGTCATTATTTAAAATGGATATTCAGGTGGTTTTATGAAGAGCTTGCAAATGCCCGCAATGATACGCGCTGTTGTCGCGGGAACGACCTTACTGTTGGTCACAGCTCCGGCATTGAGTGCTATTCAGGTAGCCGATGCCCCGCAAATTGAAGCAAAGGCATGGATCTTACTGGATTACTCAAGTGGTCAGGTGCTAGCAGAAGGTGGTGCTGACGAAAAACTTGATCCGGCCAGTCTGACAAAAATAATGACCAGCTATGTTGTTGGTCAGGCGCTGAAAAACGGCAAGATACATCTCAATGATATCGTCACTGTAGGCAAAGATGCCTGGGCGACGGGTAATCCTGAACTTCGTGGTTCCTCTTTAATGTTTCTGAAACCGGGCGATCAGGTTTCGGTAGAAAACCTCAATAAAGGGGTGATCATTCAGTCCGGAAACGATGCCAGTATTGCTATCGCTGACTATGTGGCAGGCAGTCAGGATTCGTTTATCAGCCTGATGAACAATTACGCCCAGCAGTTGAAACTGACTAATACCACCTTTAAAACGGTGCATGGTCTTGACTCACCTGGGCAGTTCAGTACCGCACGTGATATGGCTTCTCTGGCTCGAGCCATGATCCACGATGTGCCGGAAGAATACGCTATACATAAAGAAAAAGAGTTCACCTTCAATAATATTAAACAGCCAAACCGCAACCGCCTGTTGTGGAGCACTAACCTGAATGTCGACGGCATGAAAACCGGCACCACTGCTGGTGCGGGTTATAATCTGGTGGCTTCAGCCACTCAAGGTGATATGCGTCTGATCTCGGTGGTATTAGGGGCGAAAACTGACCGTGTCAGGTTTAATGAAAGTGAAAAACTGCTGACCTGGGGATTCCGCTTCTTTGAAACGGTAACACCCATCAAACCTAATGCGACCTTTGTGACTCAACGCGTATGGTTTGGCGATAAGAGTGAAGTTAATCTCGGTGCCGGGGAAGGTGGTTCAGTCGCTATTCCGCGTGGTCAGCTGAAAAACCTCAGGGCTAGCTACACACTGAGTGAACCGCAACTGACAGCTCCTCTGAAAGCCGGACAAGTGGTCGGAACGATTGATTTCCAACTGAACGGTAATGTGGTTGAGCAGCGTCCGTTGCTGGTGATGGAATCCGTTGAAGAGGCCGGTTTCTTTGGTCGGATCTGGGACTTCATATTGATGAAGCTCCATGGCTGGTTCGGTAGCTGGTTTTCCTGATAACCCTACCAGACCAGGTTAAGATCTCCCGCTGCAGCATAGTCAACAAAGGCTTCAGCGGGTCTTTTATTGGTGATGACAGTATCAAATGACGTCAGAGGGCCCATGCAAGCGGCGCGAACCTGATTAAATTTGCTGTCATCCACCACCAACACTCGCTGCTGTGCCATGGCCAGAGCCCATTGCTTAACCGGCAACTCATCCAGATTAAAACAGGTCACTCCCTGGCGGGTATGAACGCCTGCGGCAGACAGGAAAGCGATGTCAGGACAGAGATTGTTAAGACATTCCTGGAAATTAATCGGCTTAAAAATAGCATTACTGGAATGAAACTCTCCGCCGCTTAAAATTACCCGACAGAGCGGTTTTTTTTGCAGGGCCAGAAAGGTATTCAGTGAATAGCACAGGCCGGTAAAGGGCAGCGCATCATCAAGTTCTTCGATAATGTAAGGCATCGTGGTGCCGCAATCGAAAAAAAGTGTTTGATGGGGACGAACATAGTCAGCTGCCAGTTTAGCTGCATGGCGTTTTTCAGCGGTTTTCAAGGCTTGCTGATCGTTGAGCAAGTAGTGGCTGGTACCCCGTGGTTCAATGACAATATAGCCACCCAGTAACACCAGGGGACCGTCATTATCGCTTAAGTCGCGACGAATGGTCATCTCTGATACCCCCAATAATTCGGCGGCATCTTTCAGATGTATTTTATCTGCCTGCTTTAGTGCCTGCATCAGACGAGTAATACGACCGTTGCGTCGGGTTTCCATAGTGCCCTCTAAACATGAAAAAACCCGGAAAACCGGGTCAAAATGAACAGCCGAGTCGTTGTGATTTTACAGACATCGGACTCCAGCCTGAATCGATTAAATCAAATTCAGACTGGAAGATAGCATATTCTGGCCGCAATGACTTTTAATGACAGTTAGCCGCGTATCCAGTCTTTGCGAATAAAAGGGGCAAAGATGATTCGGTGTAGCTGGTGCAGACGGTGATAGATAAAGGAACCACATCCAGCCCAAATCAGCTGGGTCAGGGCACAAGAAAGCAGGGCGACCAGGAATCCACCTACCATATCCAGCGGCCAGTGGACACCGAGATAGACGCGTGACCAGGCGATAGCCACGCCGACAGCCATCAGTGCAATACCGGAACGTAAGCGGTGCCAGAATAAAAAGCCGAGGGCAAAGGTAAAGACTATCGTGCCATGATTACTTGGGAACGAGTAGTTATCTTTATGGGAGAGGAAGTTGTAGCCAATGCCGCTGACAAAAGGACGGTCATGAGGATAAATTTTACCAATCAACCATGACAACAGCAGGCCTGTGGCTATCGCTATCGAGATTTTGATAACCAGCTGACGGCGGGCTTTCATCTGGCCTGCTGAGCCCCATAGCCAGAAAATTGCGCTCAGAATTGGTACAATCAGAATCAAGTCTTTGGCGGTGAATGTCGCCAGCTTCAACAGCCATGTGGGCGAATCAGGCGTCGCATTGATCCATAAAAACAGCGACTGATCGAGAGTTTCCATCATAATATATTCTGTTCCTAAACAAGCAGGCCAAATGGCATCACGTGCGCCATAGCCGCATAAACATTGGCAGTTAGTAAGGGCCAGCAAAGGTGTCCGGCGGTAACTCAGGCTAAAACGACTGAATATAGAAGTGTCGCCCGCTAAGATAAAGCAGCATTATCCTGGTTTTTTACCCTGACAGGATGATAACAGCAAAATATTCTTATTAGCTTAATAAAACCTTAACAGAAATGAGTTATCATTTGCTGGCTGAACCACAAAATGTATTTTAACGGCTTCCATTATAATCTATGCAGCGCGTTTCGCGACACTGCATATTTTTTACCTTCTGAGTTTTCAATGCCAAACAATAAGACAGCTAACAAATCCCTGGGGCGTCAGGCGCTCCTGTTTCCGCTATGCCTGGTGCTTTATGAGTTTTCGACCTATATCGCCAACGACATGATCCAGCCGGGAATGCTGGCAGTCGTGGAGCAGTATCAGGCGGGTATTGAGTGGGTTCCGACCTCGATGACCGCTTATCTGGCAGGGGGGATGTTTTTACAATGGCTGCTAGGGCCTCTTTCGGACCGTATCGGCAGACGCCCGGTGATGTTAGTGGGCGTGGTATGGTTTATCGTCACGTGCCTCGCGACACTGCTGGCGCAAAATATTGAACAGTTTACCGTACTGCGTTTTCTGCAAGGCATCAGCCTCTGTTTTATTGGCGCTGTGGGGTATGCCGCTATTCAGGAATCTTTTGAAGAGGCCGTTTGCATAAAAATCACGGCGCTAATGGCTAACGTCGCGCTGATTGCTCCGTTGTTAGGGCCGCTGGTGGGTGCGGTGTGGGTGCATGTGGCCCCCTGGGAAACGATGTTTATCCTGTTCGCTGTCCTTGGCGCGATATCGTTCTTTGGCCTGAATAAAGCGATGCCGGAAACCGCAACCCGTCTGGGTGAAAAGCTTTCGTTTCCTGCGCTATGGCATGACTATAAGCAAGTCCTGAAAAATATCCGCTTTATTGCCGGTTCGCTGGGACTGGGTTTTGTCAGCCTGCCGCTACTCACCTGGATTGCGCAGTCGCCAGTGATTATTATCAGCGGCGAACAACTCAGTACCTATGAATATGGCTTATTACAGGTACCTATTTTTGGCGCACTGATTACCGGCAACCTGGTACTGGCGAAATTAACCTCCCGCCGTAGCGTACGAAGCCTGGTCATTATGGGCGGCTGGTGGATTGTGCCGGGCCTGGCGGTGGCGGCAATAGCAACGGTTATTTCTTCACATGCTTATCTGTGGATGACCGCCGGTTTGAGTATCTATGCCTTTGGGATCGGTATTGCGAATGCCGGGCTGGTTCGCCTGACGCTGTTTTCCAGCGAAATGAGTAAAGGAACCGTGGCGGCCGCCATGGGCATGATCCAGATGTTTATCTTTACTGTGGGTATCGAGCTCAGCAAGCATGCCTATATGTCAGGCGGGGCAGGGCCTTTTAACCTGATTAACCTGCTGGGGGGGATTATCTGGCTGGGAATGATGTTTATCTTCCTTAAGGATAAACGTGTCGGAGAAACCACGACAGTCTAGTCACGAGAAAGTGTTAACGAGTCCAGGTACGAATTAATTTATTCAAGGCAGAACACCTGATGTATTGTCAGGTGTTCTGTTTAGGGTAAGCGAGCTGTTATTTGTTTATCCGTTTTATCGGCTAATTTATATATCCGTCATAAAGACTTTATTTTAAGATAGGGAAACGTTAACCAAAATATTTATACTGTCCTGCTCTTCCCCCCAATATTGTGCTTGTAATGCAATTATGCCTTGATAAATTTCATTTTCAAATATTATATTTTCATTATCTTCCGGATAGTATTCCAATACTAATCTGGAAAATATATCTTGGGATGCGCATGCAGCAGCTGAATTCATTGAGTGCGTGACACAATCTGTTTGACGAGTACCTCTAAAGAGCACTGATATATCGTCACCTGATGAGTTTTTTAATATAGAGCGTACGGTCGAATAGCCGTTTTCAGCCCAAACCAGAGATAGGGGACCTACATCACCATCGAATGCAACAAATCCATATCGATCGTATTCACAGATATTATGGGTGATTGAGTTTTTATTATTTCTGTCAATATTGAAATCTAAAAGAGTGGCATTTTCTATATCAAAGGGAATATCATTTAAGTCATAAGGGCTAAGAATAAATCTAATAACGTAATTTCTTATATTGTATCTTGTATCAGATACTTTGAACGTTAGCCAGCATCTTAAAAATCTTGTTATCTCAGGATCAAAACTATGGATTTTCAGGGACGCATTTCCATTAATAGTATTATCATTAATGTTGGTTTGATAATCATCTTTGACCAGGCTGCCCTTGAATGTTAATGGAGATATTTCATTAGTAATTAAATCGATAGCCTCTACTTGTATTAGTGAGTAATCATTATAGTTTTCTATTTTTACCGTATCGAAAGGTATAATCATTCCATTTTGATCCAGATCAATTGGTATTGAAATATCGAATGTAGTAGTGGGTGTTAACTCAAAATTAAAAGATGAAACCTTACCTAACCCAATAACTGAAATATTATCTTCCCATGTCATTAAAGTAGGTTCGATGTGAATAATAATGTTTAATGTCCAGTGTAAATATTGAGCAGGCATAATTATGTTCACTGCGTTCTTAGATATATATTGTAATCCGACAAGCTGATTACTTTCTCTTGATATAATCGGAGAACCTGATGATATCGCTTGTTCTCCTGAATTATATACTATAGGGCTCCAGTAATCAGGAATCTCTAGTATTTTTATGGGTTCATCATTATGTTCATGAGTAATATACATCGGGCATAATCCATTTTCCCCATATTGAGGGATATAAATAGCTTCTCCTTCTACTGGATCTTGTTCACTTAATTTCAATCCACCAAATAATATTTTGACATTAGAGTTTAAATAATCAAAATCATCCAGAGATATGAATGTGAAACCCGCTTTATCATCTTCAGAATAAAACTTTGATTTAATATCACCTAGTCTTAAACGAACAGGTTCATTGATCGGTGATTCAGGATCACAAGATTGATTAAACCAGTTCAACCATATTTCACCCTTAATCAAAAAACCTGATGTTAAGTATGGCGTATTCCGACCCGTTAATATGAGATTAGAATTACCGAGTAATATGCATGTGTATGCATCATTACCTCTCACTGCTGCACTAGCCAATGCATATTCAGCCATCCCGGTTCCCTGAAGGCACATATAGAGGTTTCGATCATTTTCAGCCGTCATCATTCTGACATTATTTTCGTACTCTACAGTGTCGAGAACCAGTGAAAAATTCTCTGTTAAATGTATCTCTTTGGGTAATATAATTTTGATATCAACACGTGGGCCAGGAATTTTAATCACAGGATTTTTATGTAGGTGGGGAATTTCTCTTTTTATATTTTTGTTTCCATATTCAAATTCAATATATGCACCCTCAGGTAGATTGATATTTGAAAAACAAAATGTTAATGAAGATGCATTTTCTCTCTCGACTAAAAATGAGTGTGTTCCTCTTTTTACTTTATCACTCATGATATCTATGTTGACAATGTCGCTTAAGTTATTATTGACTATACACATTTCAAAATCCTTTAGTATATGGTTTTAGATGATTGTTCTTTACTTAATTGCGATATTTATCCGTTACGTCGGTATATACTGAAAGCTATTGCAAAGACGTTATTCTAAGATGGAGATAGTTAACTAAAATATTCCTGTTTTCGTTCTTTGAACCCAATATTGTGCTTGCAATGAAATTCTGCCTTGATAAACATCATTTTCTAAAGGTATTTTTATCTTCATCTGGATGATATTTCAATGTTTACTGCCCCATCTGATGCTCGGGTAAATTCAATAGTTTGATAATTTTCTCGTGATACGATATAAGTATCTGATGAACTTTCTTGTTCACCAAAATTATAAATTATTTCATTACCATCATATTGAATACTTAATGCTTTTACCAACCCTTCGTTATTTATATAATTTATAGCTATTAGACTTAGCCCTACCTCACCATATTGTGGGATATAAATAGATTACCACTTCAAGTGGATGGGTTTTAATAAGTGATGGCTTACGACACGTATTAGTAATGGTGAGAATTTTTTAGTTATAGTTTTTTATATAATGAATAATATAGAAATAATCAAAGTTTTCAGGCGTAATTTATCTAAAGGTTTTACCTTCTGTATTAATTGTTTTTTCCTGAAATTAAGTACCTGTTCTGGCAATCGGTAAACGATCCAAGTATTTTCTGAGACAATAGATGGCAATGAAATCATAGTGTTTTATGGCAGTATTATAATACTTCAGCATGTTTTTTATGACACATATACATTTCATTGTCACGCATAGATTATCTGTTATCCTATATAATTTACGTTCTGTGATAAATGTCATGTATCTAAGCATAATGGTGGGGGCTGGTAAAAGTTGAATCATTCAGATAATAGACATTTAGACGACAAAAGAGAGGGGAAACAGAATTATGTTTCCCCTCTAATATACCCTCAGCTCAGGGTATATTGCGCTCTGAGTCTATAGTCTTATTGGACTGATCGGGGCTTTATACTGCTGTCACGATGAAAGAATGAGCAGGTTACTCGATCTGTATACGTGGTGGTGCTACAGAGTGATAATGTGCATCCGCTTCGGCAAAGCGTTTTCGCATTGCGGCTGACGGTGTTTTACCCAGCAAACTGAAGACCACAATGCCAGTTCTGCTAAATAGAAAGCCTGGAATAATTTCATACAGACCTGACCCGGCAAATTCTTTCCAGACAATAACCGTTACCGCACCCATAATCATCCCGGCAAGCGCACCATTACGCGTCATACGCGACCACATCACAGAGAACAGAACTACCGGGCCAAATGCAGCGCCAAAGCCTGCCCAGGCATAGCTCACCAGGCCAAGAACGCGGTTTTCTGGATTCGCTGCCAGTGCAATAGAGAGAAGCGCCACAACCAGCACCATCATGCGCCCAACCCATATCAGTTCTTTCTGGCTGGCATTTTTACGCAGGAATGCTTTGTATAAGTCTTCAGTAATGACGCTGGAGCACACCAGCAACTGGCAGCTCAATGTTGACATGACCGCGGCAAGGATTGCCGATAGCAGAATACCGGTAATCCAGGGGTTAAACAGGATTTGTGCCAGTTCAATAAATACACGCTCAGCGTTTTGGTTAACTGTACCTGCCAGTACCGGGTTGCTATTAAAGTAAGCGATACCGAAGAAACCCACTGCTACGGCACCGGCCAGACACAAGATCATCCAGACTATGCTAATGCGGCGCGCATGAGTAATACTATGGTGAGACTCGGCCGCCATAAAGCGCGCCAGGATGTGCGGCTGACCGAAGTAACCCAGACCCCACCCCAGCAAGGAGACGATGGACACAAAATTCAGGCCTTTGAACATATCCACATTCTCAATGCTCTTTTGTTTGATGACCTCCAGCGACTCCTCAAATCCTCCCACGCCAATAATGACCATCACCGGTGTCAGGATCAGCGCAAAAATCATCAGACCGGCCTGCACGGTATCGGTCCAGCTCACGGCAAGGAAGCCACCGATAAAGGTGTAAACTATCGTCGCTGCCGCACCTGCCCACAGGGCCGTTGCATAGGTCATACCAAAAGTGCTTTCGAACAGACGGGCCCCTGCTACAATCCCTGAAGCACAATAAATGGTGAAAAATAGCAGGATCACCGTGGCGGAGATAATACGCAGAATGCGGCTTTTATCTTCAAAACGACTGGAAAAATAGTCTGGCAGTGTCAGAGCGTTATCATTGAACTCGGTGTGTACACGCAAACGTCCGGCAACCAGCTTCCAGTTGAACTATGCACCTGATATCAGTCCGATGGCTATCCAGCTTTCTGAAATCCCCGAGAGAAAAATTGCGCCCGGTAGCACCATCAGCAGCCAGCCGCTCATATCCGATGCTCCAGCGGAAAGGGCGGTTACGAATGGACCCAGACTGCGTCCACCGAGAATATAATCATCAAAATTTTTGGTCGAACGTAATGCCATTACCCCTATCAACAGCATGCCAAAAATATAGATACAAAATGTCACTAACATCCGTGTACTAATCACCATCAAAATCCTCCATGATATTATATCGACAATACAGTGAGTTACCTAATCATGACCTTGTCTGAATGTGGCAGAGCTATCCGTGTCTACCCAGGCGACCTTATCTCGTTAGGAATGAGGGTCATTCATCATCGGTTTAACAAATCATTTACACTAATTTTGTTCCCGAGTAGAAAGCAGTTATCCAGAGGTTGCTTTCACTCACGCTTTTTCAGGTTGCATCGTTAAAAAGTGTTAACTGCCTCGGAGAAAAATCTTCACGGTTTCTCGCGATGTCTTCAAACCTGGATGTCTGGTGGGGCAGGCCCTTTCACCTGATAAATATGCTGTGTGGTATTATCTGGTTAAGGATGAAGGTGCCGGACAAACGGGTTGGGTTTTCTTAACGAAAGGAGTGGGTGGTGAGAACACAGAAAAAATGTATGGGCTATGTGGCTATTGTCGTCGATGATTACGACAGGGCGATTGACTACTACACCACTAAGCTCGGTTTTACCCTTGTTGAAGATACACCCCAACCCGGTAAACGCTGGGTTGTCGTCACGCCAAATCCGGAAAGTGACTGTAATCTCTTACTCGCCCGTGCCTCAAATGACAGACAGGAAGCTTTTATCGGTAATCAGTGTGGCGGACGAGTATTTCTGTTCCTTCAGACCGACGATTTCTGGCGGGATTATAAAGCGATGAAAACCGCAGGCGTCCATTTCTGTGAAGAGCCGCGCGAGGAAGAGTACGGAACCGTGGTGGTGTTTGAAGACCTCTATGGGAATCGCTGGGATTTGTATCAGAATCGTTGATTTCGGGCGCAATAATACCACCATCATAGGCAGAATCAATTAACCTTCCGAATTAATAGTAAAGGAAATTACCTATGAATAATGTATCACTGGAAGATAGAATTCGTGCAATTAACTGGAATTCATCCTATACAGCATATGGACCCGCAAACGATGTTCCTGAACTATTAATACAATTAGCATCTGATGATCAGGAGGTAGCAAAGATCGCCAGTCATAAGCTTTGGTGCGGACTATGTCATCAGCATGTTTCTATGGCGCCAGCAGGATTTATTGCTCTTCCATTTATATTAGAAATTCTTGATAGTGCAGATGATTTACTTACGGTTGAAATACTCGATATCTTATGGGGATTTGCCATTTGCTGTACAGAAACAGGGCCAAATGTCCCCGACTATTTCGAGCCAACCAGAAAGCGTCTTATCTCCGAATTACCCCGTTTTTCGTTATTGTCATCACACAGTGACGAGTTAATGTCACACTTCGCTTCTGAAATAATAAAGTCATTAAACCAAAAATGAAATTGTTATCGGGAGGCGCTGTTCCAAAAAAGTGTTTAATCACTGTTAAATTAAAATTTTCTTGAGGTTATTGAAATAAAAAGATCTTCACTTTTCTTATTGATAGCCGTAGTACATTTGTAAGTATTCCTGCAAAAGAACCATTCGCTTGTAGAGATTCTCCAACATATCGGCCGCTAAAAAAATACCGGTAACCCTCAGGTTACCGGCATCAGATACAAGTCTTATATAGCAGGGCATTTCACCCTGCCGGTTCGCGTCTTATTTAACTGACATACCCGGCTGTGCGCCGCTATCCGGGCTTAACAGGAAGATATCTGAACCGCCAGGGCCTGCGGCCATAACCATGCCTTCCGAGACGCCAAAGCGCATTTTACGCGGAGCCAGGTTGGCAACCATCACCGTTAAACGGCCTTTCAGCGTGTCCGGATCAGGATAAGCGGCACGGATACCCGAGAAGACATTACGCTTCTCACCACCCAGGTCCAGCGTCAGGCGCAGCAGCTTGTCAGAGCCTTCAACAAACTCAGCATTTTCAATCAGCGCGATACGCAGATCGACTTTGGCAAAGTCATCGAAGCTGATAGTCTCCTGAATTGGCTCATCGGCCAGCGGACCACTGACTACAGGCGTTGACAGGGCTTTGACTTCTTCCTGGGAGGCTTCAACCAGCGCTTCAATCTGTTTCATATCAATACGGTTATACAGTGCTTTGAACGTATTAACTTTATGATTGATTAACGGGCTATAGATACCGTCCCACACCAGCTCTGTATTCAGGAACGCTTCAGTGCGTGCGCTAAGTGAAGGCAGTACTGGCTTCAGATAGGTCATTAACACGCGGAATAAGTTGATGCCCATTGAGCAGATAGCCTGCAACTTAGCATCCTGGCCTTCTTGCTTGGCAACCACCCAAGGGGCTTGTTCATCCACATAACGGTTAGCGCTGTCAGCCAGGGCCATAATTTCACGTATTGCGCGACCAAACTCCCGATTAGTCCAGGCTTCACCAATACTTTCTGCTGCGTCAGTGAAGGTTTTATACAGCTCAGGATCGGCTACTTCAGCAGCTAACTGACCGTCAAAACGTTTAGCGATAAACCCGGCATTACGTGACGCAAGGTTAACCACTTTATTCACAATATCGCTGTTAACGCGCTGAACGAAATCCTCCAGATTCAGGTCAATATCATCGATATTTGGCGTCAGTTTGGCGGCGTAGTAATAACGTAAGCTATCGGCATCCAGGTGTTTCAGCCAGGTGCTGGCTTTAATAAAGGTGCCGCGCGACTTAGACATCTTCGCGCCATTTACCGTCACATAACCGTGAACGAACAGGTTGGTCGGCTTACGGAACTGACTTCCTTCCAGCATTGCAGGCCAGAACAAACTGTGGAAATAGACGATATCCTTGCCGATAAAGTGATACAGCTCGGTATCAGAGCCTTGTTTCCAGTATTCATCAAAGCTTGTGGTATCCCCGCGTTTATCACACAGGTTTTTAAATGAGCCCATGTAGCCGATAGGGGCATCCAGCCAGACGTAAAAATACTTGCCCGGTGCATCCGGAATTTCAAAGCCAAAGTAAGGTGCATCGCGGGATATATCCCACTGTTGCAGACCAGACTCGAACCACTCCTGCATTTTATTCGCCACCTGCTCTTGCAGGGCACCGCTGCGGGTCCAGGCTTGCAGCATTTCGCTGAATGCAGGCAAGTCAAAGAAGAAGTGCTCTGAATCACGCATCACCGGTGTGGCGCCAGAAATAACCGATTTCGGTTCAATCAGCTCGGTAGGGCTGTAAGTGGCGCTGCACACTTCGCAGTTATCACCATACTGATCCGGCGCTTTACATTTAGGGCAGGTGCCTTTTACAAAACGGTCTGGCAGGAACATGCCTTTTTCCGGATCGTAAAGCTGCGAAATAGTGCGGTTTTTAATAAAACCGTTTTCTTTCAGGCGGCCGTAAATTAACTCAGAAAGCTCACGGTTTTCTTCACTGTGCGTGGAGTGATAGTTATCGTAACTGATATCAAAACCAGCAAAATCAGTCTGATGTTCCTCGCTCATTTCGGTAATCATCTGCTCAGGGCTGATACCTGACTGCTGTGCTTTCAGCATAATTGGGGTGCCGTGAGCATCATC
Organism: Klebsiella sp. BIGb0407; assembly: GCF_024807845.1. Lineage (GTDB taxonomy): Bacteria > Pseudomonadota > Gammaproteobacteria > Enterobacterales > Enterobacteriaceae > JGM124. Next base: position 1,219,142 of record NZ_JANUEQ010000001.1, on the reverse strand, counting down.
GGCGCAGATGAAGTCTACCTTGTGGCCGCGCATTCGTTGGTAACGGACCCAGACATCAGCCTGAATATGCTCCAGCATGTGACCGAGGTGGATTGAGCCGTTTGCGTACGGCAGGGCGCACGTTACCAATATTTTTTTCGCGGTTTGAGCCATAGTAGGAATTGCATCTTCTGAATAGAAAAGGGGTTTTGATATTACCGGATTGGCAATTGTTTAGCAAAATCCAGCGTCAATATGAATTGCGGTCACGCTTTCTGGTATGATTAGGGGATTGCAATGTCTGATAAAACCCTAAGGAGTTGGGATGAATTCGCAACCACCATCCAGCTTATCCCCAGAGCAACTGAACGTTATTGTTGCCGGAACCCTGGCTAATTTTAAACACCCGACCTTAAAGCATAATCTCACCACGCTTAACGCCCTACACCACATCGTTATGCTCAATGGCACGCTGCATATTGAATTGCAGCTACCTTTTGCCTGGCGCAGTGGTTTTGAAGCGCTGAAGCAAAGTTGTAGTGATGATTTATTAACGCTGTCGGGTGCCAAAACCATTGAATGGTCTCTGCACCATAAAATAGCCACCCTGAAGCGAGTAAAAAACCAGCCGGGCATTAATGGTGTGAAAAACATTATCGCTATCACCTCAGGTAAAGGTGGCGTCGGTAAGTCGAGCACCGCGGTGAATACTGCGCTGGCACTGGCGGCTGAAGGCGCAAAAGTCGGTATCCTCGATGCGGATATTTACGGCCCGTCTATTCCCAATATGCTCGGTACTGAGCACCAGCGCCCGAGTTCGCCCGACGGTAAGCATATGGCGCCGATTGAAGCCTTTGGGCTGGCAACGAATTCCATCGGTTATCTGGTCACTGACGAAAACGCCATGGTCTGGCGCGGACCTATGGCCAGTAAAGCGCTGATGCAGATGCTCCAGGAAACCCTGTGGCCGGACCTGGACTATTTAGTTATCGATATGCCGCCAGGCACCGGTGATATTCAGCTAACGCTGGCGCAAAATATTCCGGTTACCGGGGCCGTCGTCGTCACAACACCACAGGATATTGCGCTGATTGATGCCAAAAAAGGCATCGTGATGTTCGAGAAAGTTGAAGTGCCTGTCCTGGGTATTGTGGAAAATATGAGTATGCACGTTTGCAGTCAGTGCGGGCACCATGAAGCTATCTTTGGTACCGGTGGTGCTGAAAAACTGGCTGAGCAGTATCATACCCAACTGCTGGGACAACTGCCGCTGCATATCTCGCTTCGGGAAGATCTTGATGCCGGTACGCCGACGGTTATCAGTCGCCCGGAAAGCGAGTTTACCGAACTTTATCGTCAATTAGCGGGACGTATTGCGGCAGACTTGTACTGGAACGGTGAAATCATTCCGGGTGAGATTGCCTTCCGCGCGGTATAACGAAACGTCAGAATCACAGTGGGAGCCGATGGTTCCCGCTGCTTAGCACTCTACATCAGCAATGGAAAGTCACGCGGGTAGCGAATAATGCATCAAGCAGTATCGCCCGTCAGGACTTTCACCCTGGGCTTCAACATGCCAGCCATGACGCTGATAAAAGATCAGAGCATGACGATTATCGAGCAAACATTTCAGGGAGCCCGTATCAGTGAACTGACATTGAACGTATTGTAATAGTGCGCTTCCCACACCATGACCCTGCGCCTCGGGGCTGACAAATAAATGGTGCAGAAAATTATCCGGAGTCCAGACCGAAGCAAATCCTACCTGCTTGCCTGCCAGCTCGGCCACCCAGATTGACTCATCCTGTGTGACGTTATCAAAATCCTCCAGCTTCCACTGGTTTGCATCCAGCCAGGACCATGTTTTGCGGCGTGCCTGGAGATAGATTTCTTGTAAAAAGGGGCGGTCAGATTCTGTAAACTTCCTGATCTTCAATACTATTCCATCCTGTAAGACGACTAAGTTTGCTGTGTGTGACGTTACGCTAACAGAAAAACAGCTGCGGTTTTCATTACAATATCATCGCAGATCTATATACTGCCCGTTTTAAATATCGAGAACTTGCTCCATGCTAAATAATGATGTTTTGCGCAATGTGCGCTACATGCTGAACCTGAACAACGATAAAATCGTTTCTATTCTGGCGTTAACCGATACCGAGGTGCTGCCTGCCCAGATAGCCACATGGGTAAAGAAAGAAGATGAAGAGGGGTTCAGCCACTGTCCGGATATCGTTATGGCGCAATTTCTTAACGGCCTTATCTATTTCCGTCGCGGAAAAGAAGAAGGCAAGCCTGCGCCAAAAATTGAACGTAAAATGACGAATAATATTGTGTTCAAAAAACTGCGTATTGCTTTCGAGCTGAAATCAGACGATGTGCTGGCCATTCTGACTGAGCAGGAGTTCCGCATTTCTATGCCGGAAATCACGGCGATGATGCGCAACCCTGACCATAAGAATTACCGCGAATGTGGTGACCAGTTCCTGCGCTATTTCTTACGCGGTTTAACCCAGCGTCTGAAACCGGCAAAACCTGAGCAATCTGCTTAAGTTACCCGTCTTTTTGATTTATGAGTAAAGCGAGAGCTGGGAAGATATTACCTGTTCTCGCTGCTTACTCAGGCAAAACGCAGGCCAATCCCCAGTTCGCCAAGCTGACGCTGAATACTTTCATCCAGGTGATTATCAGTGACAATATCCGTCAGGGTATTAAGGTGAGCGACGTTAAATAACGACCATGCCCCATATTTTGAGCTATCTGCCAGCAGTACTCGCCGTTTACCGTTAGTTATCATATCGCGTTTAAGCGCCGCTTTTTCTTCAGTAGGTGAAGTCACGCCGCGCGAAATGTCCCAGCTATTACAACTAATAAAAGCAATATCCGGTGAGATATTCTGCAACAGACGCCTGCCATGCTCACCAATACATGACTGACTTGAATCATCGATACGGCCACCAATAATGGTGACTTCGATCTGCTTAAACTCAGAAAGAAACAGTGCGATATGCAGATCGCTGGTAATAACACGTAATGGCAGATGAGTAAGCTGGCGAGCCAGCTCAATCATGGTCGTGCCTGCGTCTAAGACTACGGCATCACCGGCTTTGACAAAACTTGCCGCCGCACTGGCGATGGCATGTTTTTCCGCCAGGCTGCGGTGCATTTTTTCATGTGTGGTAGGCTGAGAGGGAATAAACCGATTGAGCGTGACACCACCGTGTGCTCTGCTGATAACGCCTTCCTGATCGAGTTTAATCAAGTCACGACGGATCGTTGCCGGAGAGGCTTGGGTGATTGCCACTAATTGATCAACAGTGACCAGATTATGTCCCTTAAGGAAATCCATTATCTGCTCTAATCGGTTATATCCCTTCATGCTTTTCCTATGAAATCTGCATCGCTAATTGGATAGAGACCGTCATGCTTTCAGGATTCGCTTTACCGGTCCAGGCGATATCGAATGCTGTGCCATGATCGGCCGAAGTACGTATAAAAGGTAATCCTGCGGTGATATTCACGCCATCGTAGAAACCGAGAAGTTTCAACGGAATATGCCCCTGATCGTGGTACATGGCAACTACTATATCGTACATCCCTTCATGGCATTGCATAAATACCGTATCCGGCGGACAAGGCCCGCTGACATTAAAGCCTTCCGCTTTCATGGCCGCCACTGCAGGACCGACAATCTTAATCTCTTCATCACCAAACAGACCATTTTCACCCGCATGAGGATTAACACCCGCTACCGCAATACGCGGCTGGGTATATCCGACCCGCTTAAGGAAGGTATCGGCGATATTAATAACGGTCTTGATTCTCTGCTGGTTGAGAGTATCAAGGAATTTGCGCAATGCAATATGTGTCGTGATATGAATCACTTTTAACTTATCAGTATAGAGCACCATCGCATAATCAGGGCTATTGGTGAGATGTGCCAGTAACTCGGTATGACCCGGATAGTGGTGGCCTGCCAGATGCAAGGCTTCTTTATTCAGCGGGGCAGTGGCGATAGCTTTAACTTCACCCGCCATAGCAAGTTCAGTAGCACGGCGAACACAACGAAATGCCAGATCGCCCGCCTGTTGCTGGACAACACCCGGTACAAGCGCATCAGGGTCAGCCAGAGGTTCATCGAGAATATTAATAACACCGGGTGTGAACTGCGCCTCACTGACGGTATTAATGACCCGTAGCTCCGCGGAACCGGTAACGCCTTTTTCCAGAATACGCTGTAGTGTTTTTGCACAACCAATCACGACAACAGGTGAACCAGATAACTCACTTTCGGTTAAAGATTTAATAATAATTTCCGGGCCAATGCCTGCAGGATCACCCATAGTTACAGCGATAATTTTAGTCACTCACTTTCTCCTCGATAAAATATAAAACGTCACGCAGGGTTTCTTCTTTACCGAATCCCCCTGCTTTAGTCATAACGGGTTTCTGCCAGCTACAGCCTGTGAATCTGCCAGTCGGCACGCATTGTGCGATACAGCCTGTAATTTCAAACCCTGTCGCGCCGAGAGCATGGGCGACGGCCATAGAGACATCGCCTCCTGATACGTAAAGTGCGTCAGGGCTCGATTGTTCAAGTACGCTGCGGGTGATTTCACCTAATCTCAGACAGATTTTCTCTCCTAGCTGAATAGCAGAGAGCTGATGCTGTTCGCAGAGCACACTTATCTGATGACGTGAGTCATGGTCAGGACAGGTATAGACGATGCAGTGATTACCCCCGTGAATAGCGGCGGTTATCTGGCGGATATAACCCTCAAGCGCCCCGGTGAGAATGTCATCGGTGGCAATCAGAATTCTCGTTACGCCAGGTATATTGGCCACATACTGAATCTGTTTTTGAGCGATTTCGCTCATTGAGCCAATAACTGCCAGCAGCTGCTGGTGTTTTACTGAGGCTTGACTGCGCGCGAAGGCATCACAGAGCCCGGCAGAACCGACAAGCAGAGGAGTAAATTCACAATTAAACGCAGCAGAAACAATCATATCCAGATCATCATCACTGGCAGCATCGACAATGATTAGCTCGATTCCCTGCTTCAGTGACTGGGCTAACTGGTCTGGTGTCACTATTTTACGGCTCCTGGTGCTGTGTTCAGCCAGGATTTCGCCAATATCAGCCAGGCACACGGGAGTCTTTGGGTCGCTGGCGAATTCCGTTTCATTAACCGGTATTCCGTGCACCAGACATTGACCATTACGGGTGATTCGCCCGGCAGCAGGGTAGGCAGGTGCGATGATTGCCTGGCGCTTTCCGCTCAGCGCTAACAGTGTTTCAACCTCAATGCTGATATTGCCACGCAGTGTTGAATCTATTTTTTTAATCAACCAGTTAGCGTCTTTTATGCGCGCTGATATACCCGTTATAGCCTCTTTTGCTTCACCTGTTGTAAAGGCTCGCGAATCAGTATTGATAACCAGCACATCGGTAGATTCACTAAAGGATGAATGAAAAGCGACACTGACTTTTTTCCCCTTCATTGCCAGACTCACGCCAGCATCATTGGCACCGGTGAAGTCATCAGCAACAATAACCACCTCTCTGCCTTGTTTAAACTTTTCCATCCTCACTCCGTCTTTCAACTGTCTGGATATGATTATATTGAATCATCATTGATTATATGTGAGCAAGATCAATTTTTTCTATTTACGAATAAATTATAAATTCAGGCATAGGATGCTCTGAATGATTCATGAAGGGCGTAATCCATCCCCGTAAAAGAGACAGGAGTAAAATGTGGTTACGATAAACAGTACAGTGATCGGCGGTATGGGTGCCATACCCGGAATCAGACCGTTGATAGCGGGAACTCAACATATTTTACTGGTAACGGACGGGAATATTTCCCGGCTGGAAGCGGCAAAACAGATCCGTGAGGTTCTGGAAGAAGATAACCGTGAACTATTTGTTATCGATAATGTGCCGCCCGAACCGTCCCAGCATGACGTTGAACAACTGCTTACTGTACTTGGAGATTTGTCTTTTGACTTAGTGGTTGGCGTCGGTGGCGGTAGTGTACTGGATGTCGCTAAGTTACTTTCAGCCCTTTGTCACCCTGAGTCACCGAAGTTAAGCGCATTACTGGAAGGAACTAAGCCCACCGTTCGTCTTCCTTCACTGTTGGTTCCCGCGACGGCAGGCACTGGATCTGAAGCTACCCCTAATGCCATTCTGGCGATTCCAGAGCAAAAGACCAAAGTAGGGATTATTTCTCCGGTTTTATTGCCGGACTATGTATTGTTGCTGCCTGAACTCACCAGCAGCATGCCTGCTCATATTGCATCTTCAACCGGTATTGATGCTCTGTGTCATCTGATTGAATGCTTCACAGCGACTATTGCTAACCCGGTCAGCGATAATGTGGCATTAATGGGAATGTATAAGCTATTCAGGAACTTAGAAACAGCCGTGAATGAGCCTGGAAACATGCATGCCAAATTAGAAATGCTCTGGGCTTCTTACTACGGTGGGGCAGCTATTGCCCATGCAGGAACCCACTTGGTTCATGCTTTATCTTACCCGCTGGGTGGTACCTATCATCTGCCGCACGGTATCGCTAACGCTATTTTACTTGCGCCATGTATGCGTGTTGTTCGCCCCCATGCGGTTGAGAAATTTGCGATTGTCTGGGATCTGATCCCTAACGCTGATACCTCCCTGAGCCAGGAAGAAAAATCACACGCACTGGTCGATTACTTTGCTGCACTGGTTAAGCGATTAAATCTTCCTGACAATCTTGAAATGCTGGGTGTTCCGGCAAGCGACATTCCTGCGCTGAGCGATGCGGCATTGAATGTAAAACGTTTAATGAATAATGCTCCTTGCACCGTCAGCCATGCTGATGTCGCGGCTATCTACCAGACTCTTTATCCTACACATTAATCATAGAGAATTAGCCCATGAAAAATAAAATTGAAGGTGTATTAACGGCAGTCGTAACCACATTTGACGACAACGGTAAATTTTGTGCTGAGCGCATGAAAAAACAGGTCAATCGTCAAATCGACAGCGGTAATGGTATTTTTTGTAATGGTACCAATGGCGAATTTTTTGTGCTGTCAACGGCAGAAAAATTAGCCGTCACTGAAACCTGTGTGAATGAAGTGGCGGGGCGCGCATCGCTGGTAGCCCATATCGGGGAAATCTCGACAGAGAAAACCATCGCCCTTGGTAAAGAAGTCGCGAAACTGGGCGTCGATGCGGTATCGGTTATCACGCCATTTTTTGTCCCGTTAAGCCAGGGTGAGCTTATCTATCACTATACAAAAATTGCCGATGAAGTGAATGTGCCGGTATTTATGTATAACATTCCTGCGCGTACGGGTAACACCATCCTTCCGGAGACTGCGGCAAAGCTGGCTCTACACCCGAATATTATTGGTATCAAAGACAGTGCCGGTAGCTATGAAAGCCTGAGTGGTTTTCTGGCAGCGACGCGTGGCATTGAGAATTTTAATGTCCTGAATGGCCCTGATTCGCTGATCCATCAAGGATTCGTTGATGGTTGCTCTGCCTGTATCTCTGGCCTGGCAAACGTTGCCCCGAAAGAAATTAATGAGATCTGGAAACAATTCAAGCTGGGAGATATTGAAGCTTCACGTCTTGCCCAGGAAAGTGTCACTGGTTTAAGAACCGATCTTTATAAAATTGTCTTCTCTCCTGCGGCGGTGAAAAAAGCCTTAACGCTGATGGGGCATGATGTTGGTGAGAGTCGCTACCCAATTAGATTCAGTCCGGAAAATTTAAACGATATTAAAGCCGTTATTAATAAATATATTTCCTGACAGGTCGATTGCCAGAGTAAACAAGTTACCCATTAATTTTATACATCTACATAAAGGTGTAAAAAGGAATGATCATGAAAGTTATTTCTACCTCACCCTCATTTGCTAAGTATGATAATGCTCCGATAGCCGAGTTAGAAAAAAATGGATTTGAATTTTTATCGTTCCCGGCAGATATCTCGCTTGAGGAACTTAAACCGCATTTATCCGACACCGTTGCTTTAATCGTTGCCTTTACTGATATCAATGATGAGTTTCTTTCATATGCACCAGATTTAAGGATTGTCTGTAAACATGGCGTCGGTGTTGATAATATTAATTTAGAGGCGACGAAAAAAAGAAATATCTGGGTAACCAATGTCCCTAACGCCAATAAGCATGCAGTAGCTGATTTCACTTTCTCATTGCTGCTGAGTGCCGCACGTCAGGTGCCTCAGGCTTATGAGAAAACAAAACAGGGACTATGGCCAAGAATTTTTGCAACCGATGTGTATAAAAAAACCATAGGTATTCTGGGGTTAGGGAATATAGGTAAAGAAGTTGCTCTGAGAGCGAAAGGCTTCAATATGGATATCCTTGCCTATGATCCTTACCCGGATGTTAACTTTGCAAAACAGCATAATGTACAACTCGTCGCGCTTGATGAGCTGATTTCACGCAGTGATTTTATTACTATTCATATGCCACTCACCAAGGATACGGATAATTTATTTAATATCACTACACTTTCGAAGATGAAGAAATCTGCGTTTATATTAAATCTTTCTCGCGGTGGCATCGTTAACGAAGGTGACCTCTATACGGTATTATCTACGGGTCTTATTGCAGGTGGTGCATCAGATGTTTTTGTTGAAGAGCCATTAACACAACACCCATTATTTACGCTCGATAATTTTATTGGTACATCGCATATTGCTGGCTATACCGAGGGCGCAGTACAAGCTATTGGTGAGCAGTGTGTTGAAAATATCATTAATCTACTGGTTCATAATAAAAAACCTATCTATGTAATGAATAACATGGACGCCATGAAAGTCTGACGCGATAACATAGTCAGATTTAATGTTATCTGTTTTATTAAATACTGCCGAATCACAGCATTTATTTATGCTTGTCGGCAGCATTTACTCTGCACCCTCAGATAACGCGAATTAATCAGGCTAAAGCCATATTAATAAATACTAAGGCCAGTAAAATGAACACTACGTTACGTAAAAAGTCAAAAGTGCGGTGGATTGTTGCCGCATTGATGTGGGCAGCGATTGCGATTAACTACTTAGACCGCGCTATTATTGCTGCTGTCAGTCCGGCACTGATCACTGAATTTAGTTTAACCGCAGAAGAAATGGGCTGGATAATGTCCGGGTTCTTCTGGACCTATGCATTATTGCAAATCCCTGCCGGGTGGCTGGCAGACAAAATTGGCCAGAAAAAGACCCTGGGCTGGGCTGTGGGCTGGTGGTCAGTTGCAACTGCCATGATGGGTGTTGCGACAGGGTTTAAATCATTACTGGTCATGCGTTTTATCTTAGGCGCAGGAGAAGCCGCAGCTTATCCAAGTAATGCGGGGATCGCTTCTCGCTGGTTCCCGGATAAAGAGCGTTCTTTTGTTTCAGGTCTGTTTGACAGCGCATCAAAATTTGGTGGGGCAGTGGCAATGCCGCTCATCGTTTGGCTGATTGTCATGTTCGACTGGCGTATTACCTTTATCATTTTCGGATCTCTGGGCATTATCTGGGTGCTTTTCTGGCTGGTGTTTTATACCGACACGCCAGAAAAACATAAAATGATCAATCAGGAAGAAATTGATTATATTCGTGCGGGCCAGGCGCAAAAACACAGTGGCGAGCCTGCGATGCGCTGGTATCAGCTGCTGCGTTATAAATCAATCTGGGCGATGTGCCTTGGTTTCTTCACAATTAACTATACCTCCTACTTCTTTATTACCTGGCTGCCAGCCTATCTGGTAAAAGAGAAGGGCATGGATTTGCTGACCATGGGCTTTGTGGCTGCGTTACCTTTGCTCTGCGGCATGGTGGCTGAAATAACTGCAGGATGGGCATCTGACAGAATGCACAGCAGCGGCCGCTACTCGCTGACTTTTACCCGTAAATCTATTTTAATTCTGGGTATGGCTTTAGCGCTCTGCGTAGGCTTTGCACCTTTAACTGACTCTGTGGTTCTCACGGTTATCTTACTCTGTGTTGCACGTTCAGGAACGGCTATTGCTGCCTCGCAAGTCTGGTCATTACCGGGTGATGTTGCACCTAATAATATGGTCTCAACGGTGGCAGGGTTACAAAATACCATCTCGAATTTCGGCGGTGCATTTGGTCCGATTATTACCGGTATTATTGTTACCACTACGGGTAACTTTACCTGGGCGCTGATTTTTTCAGCCATATTGTTAGGTTTGGGTATGCTCAACTATATTTTCCTGTTAGGAAAAGTGAAGCAAATTACCTGAGGCAAGCTGAGTACGTGTCACCCGCTATCCTGATAATTTTATAACCTGACAAAACCGGCGGTGAAGATAATTCATCGCCGGTTTTGCGTTTATCTGAGCTGATTTCTTGTTCCTGTTCAGAATCTCCCTCCTTTAAAAACCTATTTTTCCGGCTAAAGATCCCAATATTTCATTCCTTAATTTCTTCTTTTCCCGTTCAAAAGCATGACTCACGTCACATTCTTTTGTCGTTTTATGATCTGGCTCGCTCTTTTTATCTGTTTGATAGAAAGTGTTTCCTCCTTGAGGCGGAAAACGCCTGTCTGTTTATCGACAAAATAAGATTTAGTATCTCAATCAACTTAATTGAAGTAATACATGGACCAGAGGTACCGATATGCTCATTGCCAGAGACAATATTTTTTTAAACCAGAGTTTCAAAGATAAAAAGGAGATCTTTCGTTTCCTGGCGTCGCATGCCGTCACTCAAGGCTGGGCCGAAGATATTGATAAAATAGAAGCGGATCTTTGGGATCGTGAAAATCAATATTCCACTGGTTTTGAAAATCAAATTGCCATTCCCCATGCTAAAACCGCCAATGTTTCTCATGCCGGGGTGATTTTTATTCGCCTGGCCAAATCGATTGACTGGGAAAGTCTTGATGACCAGCCCGTGCAAATTATTTTTGGTCTGTTAGTTCCGGAAGCCGGTGCCAAAGTATTGCATTTACAAATAATTAATAGTCTTGCCAGCGAAATTGTTGATGACGAGTTTAGAGAACAATTATTCGCTATTAATGATGAAGAAGAGTTATTCCAATATATGAAGTCTCGTATCGCAATTGAGGAAGAAGCATGAATATTGTTGGCGTTACATCCTGTATTGCAGGTTTAGCACATACGCCTATGGCCGCTAAATCGCTGGAAAAAGAAGGTGCCCGTTTAGGTCATCAGGTAAAAATGGAGCAACAAGGTGCGATGGGTATTTTAAATAAAATATCTGACGCTGAAATTGAAGCGGCAGATTTTGTACTTATTGCCGCAGACCGTTCAATTGAGGAAGAAGAGCGTTTTGCAGGGAAAATTATTATTCGGGTAAAGATCGGGCAATGCGTAAGCCATGCCTCTGATGTTATCACGAAATGCGTGGCGGCCGTTGAGGCACGTCAGAGTAAATAGACTAGGTGATTTCATGAAAAAAATAATGATAGATATAAAGAATCATCTTATGACAGGTATTTCCTACGCCTTGCCTGTCATTATTGCCGGTTCACTGATGGTAGCGGTGGCCAAGATTATTGGCCTCGCTATTGGCGAATCTAACCTTGATGCTTTTGCAAACAGTACCGGTCTGGAAAACTGGCTGTACCTGACCCAGGATATTGGATTCAAAATCATCGGTCTGATGAACTATGTGCTGGGAGCCTACGTTGCTTATTCTATCGCCGGGAAAAAAGGACTTTCCGCTGGTTTTACTGCCGGTTTAATCGCCTCACTGACCGGTTCTGGCTTTCTCGGTGCTGTCGTCGGTGGCTTACTGGCGGGTTACTCTGCTGAGTGGGTATCGCGTAAAATTCGTATTACCGGTTCAGCGGCCAGTTCTGTCCCGTTGATTATTCTGCCGTTTATCACCGTTGGCCTGCAAGTCCTGGTGATGTTGCTGCTGCTGGGCGATGTACTGAGCTGGTTAAATGCCGCCTTAATGACTTGGGTTAAAGAGATGACCGAAGATGGTACCAGTACGCTGGTGCTGGCCGCGGTTCTCGGTGGCATGATCTGTTTTGACCTCGGTGGCCCGGTTAACAAAGCGGCCTGGGGTACAGCTAACGTCCTGTTCTTAAGCGGCGTTTACCTGCCAGCCATTCTGGTCAACGTAGCCATTATTATTCCTCCTCTTGGCTATGCTGCGGCCCGCTTCTTACGTCCGAAAAACTACAGTCAGACACTGAAAGAAGCCGGTAATGGTTCCGTTATTATGGGCATTCTCGGGATCTCTGAAGGGGCGATACCTTTTACACTAAAAAATCCTGCACGCTTAATTCCGCTGAATGTGCTGGCCGGTGTTCTGGGTACTGTCACTGTTGCATTATTAAAAGCTTATCCTGTTATGCCGCCACTGGGTGGATTATACGGTGGTTTCACTGTGGGTAATTCCTGGGCTTATTTTATCGGTGCTTTCGTCGGTGCTGCAGTGATTGCCTTTGGCGCAAATATGCTGGTGAATTTTAATGAAGACGAAGCGACTGCTAAGCCAGGCCAGAATAAAGCCACTGAAGAAATTGAAATAAAATTTGATTAATCGCTGCACTTTGCGCGAAGGGAGAAATTGTATGAAAAATAAAGTCGTCCATATTTACAGTCATACTCACTGGGATCAGGAGTGGTATTTCACGACATCACGTTCACGTATCTATCTTTTTAATCATATTAAAAATGTGATACGGATACTGGAGAATAATGATGATTTTCCCTGTTACCTCCTGGATGCGCAAAGTGCGTTAATTGAAAGTTACCTGCAATGGGCACCTGAAGATAAAGAAGTTCTATATCAGCTTATTGCAGAAAAACGTTTGCTGACCGGTCCGTGGTATACACAGACCGACCAACTGGTTATTCATCAGGAGTCGGTAATACGTAACCTGTGGTACGGAATTAAAGTCGCCACTGATGCCGGCCATAATATGGCACTGGGTTATGTTCCTGACTGTTTCGGTCAGGGTGGAAATATGCCCCAGATTTATAAACAGTTTGGTATTAACCATGCGCTGTTCTGGCGCGGTATTGCCGATAATACGTTGCGGGAAACGGAATTTATCTGGCAGGGTGATAACGGTGACCAGGTCTTTGCGGTACAGATGCCCTGGGGTTATCACTATGGCGGTCCGCTGGATGAAACGCCTGCGACTATGGCAAATTTTTTGAATGAAAAAATGGCACCCATTGAAGCGCGTAGCGACCGTACTCATGTGCTTTATCCGCATGGTTTTGACCAGGCGCCGGTCCGGGAAAATCTGCCAGCACTGGTCGAGCAGTTCAATGCCTGCGATACCGAACGCCACTACCAAATAAGCAGTCCTCTGACATTTATTGAAGCACTGGAAAAAGAGACGGGCGGCGACGTTCGTGTGTTACAGGGAGAATTAACCGAAGGCAAACACTCCCGGGTACACAAAACCATTTTCTCTTGCCGGGCCGATCTGAAGCTGCTGAACAATGAGATTGAAGCCTTACTGGTGAATACCCTTGAACCGGTACTGGCTATCAGCCGTAGCCTTGGCCATGAATATCCGTCGAGGATTGTCGCGGATATCTGGAAACTGATGTTCTACAACGCCGCCCACGACAGTATTGGCGGCTGTAATAGCGATGATACCAACCAGGATGTGTTCTTCCGTTATAAGCAGGCGCGTGATTTGGCGGCCAACCTGCTGGAGTTACATACCCGATTGATTGCTATTCGTACCCCGCGTGAGCACGATTATACCTTCACGGTATTTAACCCAATGACTAACCAGGCTGCACCGCAGGTCACTTTTGAGGCCTGGTTACCGGGGATCCCGTTCACTCTGCGTGATGCGGCGGGTAATGCGCTGCCTTATATCATCGAAGAGCAGACAGACCTGACCAGCTATGTGCTGAACCAGACGATTCGCCTGAATCCGGGCAAGCCTTACCATAAACCTGAGAAGGTGTATCGCACCAAAATTACCGTGAATAGTGGGCTACTACCTGCTCTGGGATACACCCGCTGGTCTCTTGATTTTAATGCAGATGGTGCCAGTCAGTCGGTGCAGGATAATGCTCAGGCAATTGAGAACGATTTCTACCGTATTGAACTGGAAGAAAACGGATTAGTCTCCATTACCCAGAAATCTACTGGTAAACGCTATACGCGCCAGATGTTGCTGGTCGAAAATGGTGATGACGGCGACTCCTATAACTACTCGCCACCGCGTGGCGATATGATTATCACCTCTGAAGATTGCCTGACATCCTTCAGCTGTGAGCGTAACGATCTGAATCATTCCTTATTGCTTGGTTATGAGCTTAAGGTTCCGGGTAATCTGGAAGAGAGAGCGCAAGGTATTGCGACCGCTACCATGAAGGTGACGGCACGTATCACATTGCAGCAAGACGATATGATCCGTTTTGCCATTGATGTGGATAACCAGGTGCTGAGCCACCGTTTGTGCGTCCATTTCGCAACCGATATTATGGCTAACGTTTCCTACGCCGATCAGCTGTTTGGTGTCATCGCGCGTCCGGTGCAGTTAAGCAATGCCTTGCAGGTCTGGGAAGCAGAGAACTGGCACGAAAAACCGATTTCTATCGAACCGATGCAAAGCTTCGTTAACCTGCATGATGACGAACACGGTTTCACCCTCCACACCAATGGCGTACGGGAATATGAAATTGTCGGTGATAACTTTGATACCATCGCCATTACCCTGTTCCGGTCGTTTGGCTTTATGGGTAAAGAGAACTTGCTCTATCGTCCAGGCCGCGCGTCGGGTGAGTCGGTTATCGCGACACCGGATGCTCAGTTACTAGGGCCACTATCCTTTAATTTCGGATGGCGCGTTTATCAAGGGGCGTTTGATGAGGCCCAGCATGCCAGGGTTTCTAAAGCGTTCCTGACGTCCTTCCCGATTTATCAGGATAGCGATTTCCTTAATGGCCGCTTGCGTTTCTGCCTGAGTGATGAAGAGCGTACTTATCCGCAGGAATATAGTTTGCTAGAGCTTCCTACCGGACCTCTGGATGCACTGGTGAGTGTCGTTAAATGTGCTGAACAGGGAGAAGGGTTGATCGTCCGGTTCTACAACCCAAGCCTTGATAGCCGGGTCGCGATACCGACACTGAGCAAAGCCCGCTATGTCTTACTGGATGAGACAACACCGGCTCAGGTGAGAGCGACGCTCAAACCGAACGATATACAGACGTTGTACGTAGAAATCGAGTAAAGAGAAAAACATGAGACTGTTTACCAACAAGCGAGTCAGAGATATTTTCGTCCAGATTGCACAGGGGAGCGTGACACAAGCTGCCCTGGCAAAAGAGATGGATGTCTCTACGCGGACTATCCGCAGCGATTTAAAAGCGTTAAACGATATTCTTGCTGAATCAGGAAACAGTCTCATTTATTGCCGTAAAAAAGGATTTTCGATTCAGGTTGATAATCTGAGCGGGCATCAAATGCTGCTTGAAAAGTCGCAAAGTCCCTGGAAAGAGAACCGTTCTAACACGGAGCGTCGCCGCACGTTACTGGCGCTATTGCTGCGTCAGGATGCGGAGATCTCACTGGAAGAGCTAGAGTCCACCTGGTTTATCAGTATCTATAGTCTGAGAAATGATATTCAGCTATTGAAGCGTCACTTTGCCCTTTATGACCTGAGCATCAGCAGTGAAGGTGCCGATAAATTCAGATTATCCGGCAGTGAAATCGCCTTGCGTCGCTGTGCTTACGATCACCTGTTACGTGCAAAAGAGTCGGAAGAGGATTATCAGGAGATCTTTGACTCGACGGTCAGAGTGTCTGATATCAAGCAGATCCTGAGCCACTACGTGGTAGGGCACGGGCTGGTGATGAGCGATGTTAATTTACGTTTTTTCACCCTGATTTGCGGGATTACCTGTGAGCGTATTCGCCGGGGAAACTGGTTACTGGATTATGAATTTGATGCCTGTGAACCCAATCTCAAACGTATAGCAGGGGATATTCTGCCATTACTGCTGGGGGACGCGGTGAGCGGCGTTCCACAGAGTGAAATTGACTATATGTCGATGAATCTGACTGCTTTTTGCTCAACGGTATTTGAGAATGCACCTGAGCAAGGGCTGTACGAGATTGAACGAACCATCATGAATCACTTTCTGAGCTATGTCAGCTCATCGTGGTTTTGCAATGTCAGCTACGACGACTTGTCACGTAAAAATCTGCTTAACCATATTAAGGCGATGCGCATTCGGGTTAATAATGGCATCACCATTATTAACCCATTAATTGAACAAATTAAGCGTCATTATCCGTTGATGTATGAGATGACCCTGACGGCTTTCAGTGAACTGGATCATTTATTTAGCGGAAAAATCAGTGATGACGAAATAGGTTATCTGGTGATGCATATTGGTGCGATTCTGGAGGAGACGCATCTGCTGGATAAAGATAACACGATCGGTGCGCTGGTGGTCAGCGATCAGGGTGGTGCGGCAACCCGTATTGTCTGTCAAAAAATAATCAGAATGTATCCTAATATTGCGATTGCACGCTGTATCTCAGTGGAGCAATACAAAGCGATGCCTTGTATCGATGAAAGCATTGTCATTAGCCTGGTCAGTGCGATTGAGGAGAAGACTAAACGGGTTATCTATTTACCCCCGCTACCTGAAAGATGGCAGCTAGAAAATATGAAATACTTTTTGACTGCTGACAATACGCCTCCGACAGCGATGGTAAACTATTTTTCAGCAGAGCATTTTTTTGTATTTGACAATAATGAGCACACCAAAGAATCATTAATTAATTTTCTTTGCTCAAAATTAGAATCGAAAGGCCGCGTGGATAAGCAGTATTTAGGATCGGTTCTGGAACGTGAAGAGCGTGCCACAACCTTACTGGCTGATAAAATTGCTATTCCACATCCATTAGGACTGGTCGCTTTAAGTACCATGGTTACCGTAGCGATATTCCCGGAGGGTATTGAATGGGATCCGGGTAAGAATGTAAAAATGGTCTTTATGCTGGCGATAAGTGAAGATGCTTTTGTCGACAGCATGGTTATTTATGATTATCTGACGAATATTCTTGATGATGATGTCATTGAGAATTTAACTCAGTGCGGGAATTTTTCTGAGTTTATTACATTATCGCAAAAATATTTTCTCTAAAAATAAAATGTAGTATTTATTAAATATAAGCTTGCATCTTTATGATGCGCTTATATCTCTGTTGGTATATCTAAAAAATAATAAAGGAATTAATGATGAAATATAAGCTTACTCTCTGTAGCCTACTGGTTCTCTCTGCACCTGCTATTTCCGGAATTACCTTCGATACTCCGCAAGGCAGCCTTAAATTATATGGTGACGTTGAGTTTAATGTCGATGCAGCGAGCAGAACCGGGCAATTAACATCTTTAAAAACCAGTTCAGGTAAAGACTGGAAGCCAGGAAATGCCGAGCGCTGGGATGTGAATGGCCGTATTTTAATGGGGCTTGATGGCTACCGCAAATCGACGAATAACCAGTTTGCTGGTTTTACCGTTCAGCCGCTGGCCGACTTGTCCGGCACTATGAAACTTGATGATGCGGCATTCTTCTTTGGCCAGGAACAAGACTGGAAAGTTAAACTCGGCCGCTATGAGGCCTTTGATATGTTCCCGCTTAACCAGGATACTTATATCCAGTATTCTGGCAATACGGCCAATGATTTGTATGAAGATGGTTACGGCTATATCTATATGATGAAAGAAGGCCGGGGCCGTAGTTCTGGCGGGGCATTATTATTAAGCCAGACCACCGGGCCACTCTATCTTGAGCTGAATGCCTCGTCCCGCGATGGTACAACCCTGTTCCAGAATAGCGATTATCACGGCAATTCGCTTGAAAGTAAGAAAAATGTTATCTACCTGCGTCCGGTTGTCGCTCTGATGATGGATAATGTCACCGCAGCCATCGCAATGGAAAGTAACGTCGTTAATAATGCCTACGGTTATACCGATAGCAATGGTCAGTTTGTTAACCAGTCTAAACGTAATGGTTACGGTGCTACCTTCAGCTGGAACGGACAAAAAACCAACCCTGATGACGGGATGATCGTTAATCTAAGCACCGCCTATATGGATGCCACCGGTGAGAAAGATTTCAGTGCCGGTATTAACGCGCTCTGGCATGATTTTGAACTGGGTTATATTTATGCCAAAAATGATATTAAAGAGTTCAACGTTAATAATGTGGATGCCAGCAATGTCAGTGATTTCCTGTTAGGCAAGTATGATATTAATACCGTTCATACTTCTTACCGTATTCGTGACGTGATGGATATGGATAACTTTGATGTTTATTTAGGTGCCTACTGGTCGCGTATTAATGTGGATGAAACACATGATGATAAAGACCGCTATGGTATGCGCGTAAGATTTAAATATAATTTCTAATATTACCC
Source organism: Klebsiella sp. BIGb0407 (assembly GCF_024807845.1). Classification (GTDB taxonomy): domain Bacteria; phylum Pseudomonadota; class Gammaproteobacteria; order Enterobacterales; family Enterobacteriaceae; genus JGM124. The sequence goes on along the minus strand of NZ_JANUEQ010000001.1, from coordinate 1,200,747 downwards.
GTGATTGAGTCTGTTTACTGCACATAGATAATGCAGGGCCTCTCTTTTGCCTTTATACTATAAAATATAATAAACAGACTCTTTTTTATCTGGGTTACTTCTTAATTATCTGGAGATGATATGCTTTATCTGGGGCTGGATATTGGTGGTACTAAAATGGCCGCCGTCGTTATTGATGGTACAGGTGTCGAACTCGGTCGTTATCGCAAAGAAACAGAAAAAGAGACCTATTATTCATTTCTTGATGGTCTTGAGGAATTTATTGCAGTTATTAAGCATGATATTGAGGAGATTAATGCAACTTTTGCCATTGGAATTGCACTGCCTGGCAGCATTTCACCTATTAATGGCAAGATTAAAAATTCCAATATTCTGGTACTTAACGGGCAGGATCTGAAATCAGATTTAGAAACTCGCCTGGGACTGTCGGTGATTATCGCCAATGACGCCAACTGTTTTGCCTTGTCAGAAGCCTGTGATGGCGCAGGGCAGGGGCATGAGGTGGTTTTTGGTATCACGCTAGGCACGGGTTGCGGCGGGGGTATTGCTATCCATCAGCAGCTCTATTCCGGCGCCTGGGGCAATGCTGCTGAATGCGGCCATATTACTCTGCCAGGTTTCAGCCCGCAGCGAGACGGGCCGGATGTAACTTGCTACTGCGGCAGAGACAACTGTAGTGAGTCTTTTGTCTCCGGCACTGGGCTTGCGGAGCGTTATTTCAAGTTATCGGGTCTTACGCACAGCGCGCCTGAAGTCATTGCTCTGGCTAAAGCCGGTGATGTGATGGCGCGGGAGCAGATTACGCGTTTTCGCAATCAACTGGCGCGCTTACTGGCCACTATCGTTAATACCCTCGACCCACACATTATTGTCATCGGCGGAGGCTTATCCAATGAGTCGATTCTGATTGAACATATTGACCAGGAAATTGCACCCCTCGTCTTCACCGATACTTTTTCAACGCCAGTCGCCAAAGCACAGCATGGAGATAGCAGCGGTATGCGTGGCGCCGCCTGGCTTGCCCTCAGAGCACAGGCAAAATCATGCTAAAACTGATTAATAAAGTGCAGCATTACGCCTGGGGCAGCACAACGGCATTAACCGTGTTGTATGGTATACCCAATCCTGGAAATAAGCCGATGGCAGAGCTATGGATGGGAGCACACCCCAACGGCAGTTCAATGATTAACGACAGCCGGGGATATTCGCGTTCACTCCAGGAAATCATTGCGGAAGATACAGTGAAAAGCCTGGGTGAAGCGGTTGCCAGGCGTTTTGGTGAATTACCCTTTTTATTTAAAGTATTGTGCGCCGGGCAGCCACTGTCAGTTCAGGTACACCCTAGCCGGGAGGCGGCACAAGCTGGATTTGCCAGAGAGGACATTGCCGGTATTCCGCGTAATGCGGCAACCAGAAACTATAAAGACGCTAACCATAAACCTGAACTGGTCTATGCCCTGACTCCCTTTATTGCGCTGAATGGTTTTCGTGATTTCACTGAGATTACGAATCTACTCCAGCCACTGGCTGATGCCCATCCAGCTATTGTTGATTTTCTGGCGCAACCGCAAGCTGATACCCTTCGTCAGTTATTCACCGCCTTGCTGGCCATGGAAGGGGATGAGAAAGCCCATGCTCTGGCACGATTAAAACAGCGAATGGCTGATACTCAGGGTGAGCCATGGGACCAGCTACGTAATATTGCTACCTACTATCCGGACGACTGCGGGTTATTCTCACCTCTACTGTTAAATTTAATCAAACTGATGCCTGGCGAAGCGATGTTCCTGTTTGCTGAAACCCCCCATGCCTATCTTGAAGGTATAGGTCTGGAAATTATGGCTAACTCGGATAATGTATTACGTGCTGGATTGACGGGGAAATATATTGATATCCCTGAATTAATCGCCAATGTCGCCTTTAAAGAAAAACTTGCCGCGCAGTGGCTGACGGCTCCGGTGAGTGACGGCCAGACTGCTCATTTCCCGGTTCCGGTTGATGACTTCGCTTTCTCTGTATATACCCTGGAAGTGCGCGGTACGGTTCTGCCTGCCGGAAATCCTGCGATTCTGTTCTGTATTGAAGGTGAGGCGAGCCTGAGTGATGGCGAACAGACAATACAGCTGGTGGCAGGAGAGTCGGCATTTATTGATGCCAGTGAGTCGGCTGTGATTATCAGCGGAAAGGGGAAACTGGCGCGAGCCTATGCCGGTGTAACCGCAGAGTGATTTTATTACCCGGGAATCACACCCGGGTAATATTATTCTTTGCTGAAGGGACTACCAGGTATGACGAATACCCACCGCGTAAAGGCGCAGGTCCTGGGTATTATCATTTCCATGCGTGAGCTGAACCTGCGGGCTATTTTTTGAGTGCTCCCACTGAGTCTGTTCCCATGCCAGGTTAGTCCACAGCGTGGTTTTAGGCGTCAGATTATAGTTTACAATCAGACCTAAACGCAGACCGCCAGTATCAGCGCGGTTAGTAGTTTGTCCGGTCACCGTGTTGTAACTCTTTTCATTAAGGTAATAGCGGAAGTAAGGCTGAATATTCCACTGTTCATTAATTGTGGTTGGGAAATAGCCACGGATCTGGCTCTGCTCCCATGTTGTGTCACCATGACTGTTCCAGGTCTGGTCACGGTAGTACATTAACTTGGCCTGGATCTGGCTGTTAAACTTATACTGGAAACCATGTTCGCTTTCCCATTCCCAGTCATTATAACCGGGGCCTGAGAAGGCATTATCATAGTAGTAAACCGCATCCCAGAATACGAAAGATAATTGTTCGGTAAAGTTATAGCTACCGCCAGGAATTAACCAGTATGAGTGGTACGAGTTTTTGGCCGGCATACCGCTTTTAACGTCATGAGATTCTTTACGGTAAACGAAGCTCAGATTCAGATTAGCCTCATCCGTTTTGTATAAAATCCTGTTAGCCTGTAATAATAAACGATTCCGGTTATAGGATGTCTGTTCAGAGTTAAAATTAGTCGTGTAGTTACGCATGGTTACTTTATATTCCATAAAGTAACTCCATCTTGAGTCTGTGGGTTGAATCGCGACTTGTACTACCGGGCTAATTTTATCAAAGACTTTTTTATCATTAACTTTATAACCCTTGAATTCTTCAATTTCTAAAAAGGTATTACTGGAAATAGTAAATCTTGATGGTTCTGCTGTTTCTTTCTGCGGTTGCTGAGCCGCTTTTTCTACGGCTTGCTCTTCAAGTGGTTCATCAATTACCGCATAACTGACAGAAGGTAATACGGTTAAGAGTAAAAATAAAGACGAGGGTTTAGTACAGTTCATAAGATACCTGTTGATTATAATATATTGGTATTATTGATGCAGTGTCAAAAATGACTTGTGTTATTACGAATATTTAATTCATGCGTAGTCGATGAACATAGACAGAATCTATGTTTCATTTTTATTCATATAATAATATTCAAATAAACTAAGAAATTATGCCACAGGCTATCATCAATGTTATTTTTATACCTGTCATAATGCCAGTCACCCCGGTGAATGTATCACCTGTAAGGAACCTTAATTATTTGGGTTGTTATGCTCTGGGTAAAACAAATTAACTCTAAAAAATAACCCCTGACTTCTTACATGTCAGGGGTTATTGATTTACGGCGGTAATACGGATTATTTATTATCTACCTTAACAAACATAACGGTCAGTATAAATGCCAGAGCAAAGACACCGCAGACGCCAAGAATAGCTTGAATAAAGTTCTGTGTGCCACCGGCTAAATAGGCAGGCAAACTAAATACGGAGGACAAAATATAGCTGGTTAAGTGCGTATCCAGCGTCACCGAGATGGCTCCGAATATTCCCGCCGCGATGCTCGCCATCACTAAGGCTTTGGTATATTTAGTCAGAACACCAAATAATGCCGGCTCAGTGATACCCAGAATCGCCGTCACTCCGGAACCGAGCGTAATAGAAGACTGTTCTTTGGTTGCGAGTTTACGCTGCTTATACCAGACGGCAACCGTTGCTCCGGCAATCGCCATATTGCCTAAGCACATAATCGGCATTAGCAGGTCTTTGCCATAGAGCGCAAAGTTATTCAGGCTGATAGGCGTCATGCTGTGGTGAATACCAAAGACGATGGTAATCGGGCGGGTCAGACCAAAGACAAATCCTGTCAGGGTCGGGGAGATATCAAGCAGGGAACTCACCACCCAGCCCGCGCCATTACTGAACCAGATGCCTGCCGGTGCCACAAAGGACAGCACTACGGTCGAAGTGACGGTAAAAGCCAGTAAAGGTGTGAATACGGGCTTTGCAGTGGAAGGCACAAATTTATCCACAAAGGGCGTAATTTTGGATAGCACCCACACGGCCAGAATAGCAGGGACAATAGCACCGCCATAGTTAAGCAGTTCGACTGGGACAAAACCAAATACTGAAAGCTCCGGTGCCAGGCCATCAGCTTTAAGCTGCGTCGCTTTATCCAGTAACTTTGGTGCCATCATGGCTGCTGCAACCGCCAGGGCAATATATTCGTTGACCTTAAAGACTTTTGCGGCCGAGAAGGCAACCAGCATTGGTAAGAAGAAAAACACCGCGACCGAGATAGACCGGAAAAAGAATACTGTATCGGACGTTTCAGAGATAACATTGGTGGCAATCAGGCCTGACAGCAGCCCCATTAACATGCCTGAACCGGCAATGGCGGGAACTACTGGGCCAAAAATACCGGCAACAATACGCATGGCATTCTGAAATAACTGACCTTTTCTCTGTACTATCTTAGATTCGACTTTTTCGTCAGTTGCTGCGTGGATGCCTGACAGGGCATTGAACCACTTCTCTACCTCAACACCAATAATGACTTGAGTCTGCCCCTGAGCAATTACCACGCCCTTTACACCGTCAATAGCTTCAAGCTCTGCTTTGTTGGTCAGTGATTCATCAATCAGTTTGAATCTCAGTCGCGTCATGCAGTGAGTAATATTTTCAATATTTTGATTACCGCCTAATGCGGCGGTAAGTGTGACTAATTTTGCGTTAAACGCATCAGCTTTCGCTGTATTGGTCTCTGACAATGCCATCATAGTTATCCTGGTGCTGTTCTGTTTATTCGCTCATATTAGCCATTGCCAGTAATTATCCAATCGACAAAACAGTGATGAATATCACATTAATCCGTGCGAAATAAGAAAATCAGACTATTTTTCACGATTGGTACGTTTTTATGACGCAATCCTAAATAGGAACGAACCAGTTAATTTTAAGTGAGAACTAGCGCTTGAAATCTGCATTGTTTCACTGTTTCATGCATATATTCAGTAAGCTTGAGGTGGTTAAAAGTGAACCCAAATACGATTTCAAACGTTCAATGCATCATTACCCGGCCCGATCGCCATAACTTGATTACCGTTGTGGTTGAGACAGAATCTGGCGTCACTGGATTTGGCTGCGCAACCTTTCAGCAGCGTCCTTTAGCGGTAAAAACAATGGTGGATGAATATATAAAACCATTACTGTTAGGCCGGGACGCCAATAATATTGAAGACCTCTGGCAAATGATGATGGTTAATGCCTACTGGCGCAACGGACCGGTTATCAATAATGCGGTGTCCGGGGTTGATATGGCGCTTTGGGATATTAAGGCGAAATTAGCGAATATGCCTTTGCATCAGCTATGGGGTGGGAAATCACGGGATGCTATCCAGGTTTATACTCATGCCACCAGCGATACGATGGAAGGTTTGTATCAGCAAGTGGATAAGTATCTGGCGGAAGGCTATAAGCATATTCGTTGTCAGCTTGGTTTCTATGGCGGCGTTCCGGTAGATATTCATACCGCTGAAACGCCGACAGAAGGTTCTTACTTCGATCAAGACCAGTATATGGACAACACGCTGGAGATGTTTAAGCAGTTACGTGAAAAATACGGGAAATCATTCCATATCCTGCATGATGTGCATGAAAGATTATTCCCTAATCAGGCAGTACAGTTTGCTAAACGCGTCGAGCAGTACAGCCCCTATTTTATCGAAGATATCCTTCCCCCTAATCAAACAGAATGGCTGGATAATATTCGAAGCCAGTCAAGCGTGTCACTCGCATTAGGGGAGTTATTTAATAACCCTGAAGAGTGGAAGGCGCTGATTATTAATCGCAGAGTCGATTTTATTCGCTGCCATGTCTCACAGATTGGCGGTATTACACCGGCACTGAAATTAGCGCATCTATGTGCAACCTTTGGTGTGCGTGTGGCCTGGCATTGCCCACCGGATATGACCCCTATCGGTGCTGCGGTAAATACCCATCTTAATGTCCATCTGCATAATGCCGCTATCCAGGAGCATGTCACCTATCAGCCTAATACTTTGCGGGTATTTAAAAATGCGGCTGAACCGAAAAAGGGATACCTGTACGCTTCAGAGCTCAGCGGTATTGGTGTGGAAATGGATTTAGCAGTAGCTAAGGAATATCCGGTTGAGTATCGTCCACACGAATGGACGCAATCCCGACTTCCTGATGGCACGATCCATACGCCTTAAGAAAATAAAGGGTCGCAATTTAGCGACCCTATTCACCGCGATAATTAAGACTTTCTGAGTTGAATTGAGTGTGGTAAGTGCACTGGTAATTGATATCAATAATATCGCTGACCACAAAAACCTCTCCGGTTTTCAAAAAACCACGGTTGGTAATATTCATCGCCGCAACAGAGCGTTTACAGTCGAGCAGAATGGCATCTTCTTTTGATAAGTTAATTGCTCGGTAGGTGGTCAGATAACTCTCAATTTCTAATCCCAGCGACAGCACATGTTTCTGCAGAGAGTTTTCAATAACCTCATTTGAAATATGTGAAAAAATACTGACTGGCAGAATCGTCTCTTCAATTTGTGTCACTATTCCGTGAACTAAACGTAGTCTTTTTATATGCCAGAGATAATCATTTTCGGTGATTGAAAATACTTGCATTTCATGTGGCGTAGGCAGTCGTTTATTCAGCTTGATCTTTTTGTATGAAATCTCACCGAATTTATTCTCAGTAATTGAATTATAAATAAGGGATTTGCCAATAATAGCCGTGTTAACATAATAACCCGAACCCACTTTAGATTTGATAACCCCAATGGCTTCTAATTTAGCCAGCGCTTTACGTACAGTAAAACGCGAGGTTTCATATTTTTCAGAAATTTCTCTTTCTGATAACAGTTTTACCGTAATGACACCCTGGCAAATTTTACTGATAATATCCTGAACCAGCTCTTCATATTTTTTCATGATAAATCTGCCTGTTTGCTCCTGGAAAACCATATTAATCTGAACCGTCATATTTTACGCTATAGTGGTTGATAATAGATAATGGTTTTGTGATACAGCATACGTTAGCATCTTGTTTAACAGAAACGGAGGCGGCAGATAATCGGACTGATAACCCGGAAGGGTGGCGCAGGGAGAACTGCGCCAGGACACTCAATAACTATTTTCTACCCGGCATATCAGGAATAATCAAATCCCCACGCAGAGTATAAGAACCCAGTACGTCTTTGGTTTTCTGATTGAGCCATGCCACTATTTTTGCTGCCATCGCATCCATTGAATATTCAATCGCCGGAATAGTCGGGATCCCTGGATAATGCAGAGATCCGGCAAGGCTAAATACCATAATGTCATCGGGTACAGATTTATTAAACGCTTGCAACTGGGGAATCACGTTCTGGGCTTCTTGTTCATCCGCGACTAACAGGGCATTAAAATTACGCGTTGCGCTGTTATTCAGCAACTCTTGTAATGCGACGGATGAAGAGGAAGAGTCCATAAATATCAGGTCCCGGTTAAAAGGCAGGAAGTTGTTTTCCAGCGCGCGTTTATAGCCCAGCAGTACGTCCTCGACATAACCGTTGGTTGCGGTATTGATCAAGGCTATTTTTCTTTTTCCATTTTTAATCAGATAATTACAGGCTGTTTCTGCTGCAAAGGCATGATCAAAATGGATACTGTTGGTGGCATCCATATCCATGCAGTCGACCAGAATAACGCTGTCATCAGTCAGATTGAGTGGGAAACGAGCGCCGATAATCAACACGTCATCACAGAGCCCGCAGGACAGTTCGTCCAGGGCTTGCATCACTTCTGTTTTGTTATTGGCAAAACGCAATAACAGATGTTTTTGATGCTGGCTGAGATGTTTTTCAAGCGCATACAGGTAACCGGTGGTCTGGTTGATATTTTCTTGTGCACAAATAACACCAATACAACCCGTTGACTGGCTTAACAAGGACTGGGCGATAACATTTGGCCGGTAATTGAGTTCTTCTACGGCTTTGAGTACCGCCAGACGACTGGCTTCTTTAACGCCACGTGAACCGCTCAACACCCGTGAGACTGTGGCTTTAGACACCCCAGCCAGACGTGATACATCGTTGATTGTAGACATAATTCTCTCCTGGCAGGCTATAGCCCTGGTCTTTCATTCCTCAATACGGCTCGGGCCCGCTGATAGTAACGCTTTGAGTATAGTCGTTTCCAATTATCATGGAAACCGAATTTCCGTAACTATCCAAAATAGATGTCCATCGCCTAAAGTTGCGACATTCATCAAATAAATAATTCCCATACAGAATGGACTTTGATGGCTGTCACAGATCCATTCACAGCGTATGGAAAACGGTTTCCGTATGATGTCATATTTGTTTCTCGCAATATTATTTACCTTTTAAGGATGGATGTAGATGTACAAGATTATGTTGTGTTGTTCCGCAGGCATGTCCACCAGCATGCTGGTCAGAAAAATGCGGACTGTAGCCGAAGAAAGAGCGATCCCGGTTGAGATAGAGGCTTTTGGTGTCTCAGAGTTTGATAGCCAGTTCCCGCGCTATCAGGTGGTTCTGCTCGGGCCGCAGGTGAAATATATGCTAGGTATGCTTTCAGAAAAGGCGGCTGCCCACGGTATTCCTGTCCAGGCCATTGATATGATGGATTACGGAATGCAGCGTGGCGATAACGTGCTGGACTATGCTCTGTCGCTTATTAACGCGACCCACTAAAAAGGTATTCACATGAGTTCTCTCTATCATTCGATGGTTGCTTCTATTGAGCAGACTATTACCCCGCTCGCGGGGCGTCTGGGGCAGCAAAAGTACGTTATTGCTATCCGTGATGGTTTTACTGCGGCTCTCCCTTTTATGATAATCGGCTCGTTTATGCTGGTTTTTATCTTCCCGCCATTTGCCGCTGACACGACCTGGGGATTTGCACGTGCCTGGCTGGATTTTTCTGAAACCTACCGTGAACAGCTGATGCTGCCTTTTAACCTCAGCATGGGGGTCATGACCTTCTTTATTTCTGTGGGGGTGGGGGCCAGTCTCGGGAAGCAGTTTAATCTCGACCCGGTGATGTGTGGTTTACTGGCATTTATGGCATTTTTACTGGTAGCTGCACCTTTTGCTGACGGTAAAATCTCCACCCAGTATCTCTCTGGTCAGGGGATTTTCACCGCCTTAATTACGGCGATTTATTCCACCCGCGTTTATGCAGCACTGAAACAACATAAGATTACTATTCGGTTACCGAAAGAGGTACCTACCGGAGTTGCACGGTCATTTGAAGTTCTGATCCCAGTATTGGTGATTATGGCAACGCTGCATCCGCTCAACCTGTTTATTGAATCGCAAAGTGGCATGATCATTCCGGAAGCGATTATGCACTTATTGCAACCCCTGGTTTCTGCATCAGATTCACTGCCGGCAATATTGCTCTCAGTGTTGCTATGTCAGATTTTCTGGTTCTCAGGCATTCACGGTTCACTGATTGTCACAGGTATTATGAGTCCATTCTGGATGACTAACCTTGCAGCAAATCAGGCGGCACTGGCCGCTGGAGCAAGCTTACCGCATGTTTATTTACAAGGTTTCTGGGATCACTACTTATTAATTGGTGGCGTCGGCTCGACTCTGCCGCTGGCGTTCTTGTTATTACGTAGCCGCGTGGCGCATTTACGCAGTATTGGTAAATTGGGCGTGGTTCCTAGCTTCTTCAACATCAATGAGCCCATTTTGTTTGGTGCGCCAATCATTATGAACCCGATTATGTTTATTCCCTTTATTTGCGTGCCGTTAATCAATGCCATCCTGGCTTACACCGCAACGCAATTAGGCTGGCTTGCACAAGTTGTATCCTTGACTCCATGGACCACACCTGCGCCGATAGGTGCTTCCTGGGCCGCCAACTGGGCCTTTAGTCCTGTAGTAATGTGTCTGATATGTATGGTGGTTTCCGCGCTAATTTATCTGCCATTCCTGCGCGCTTACGAGCATACATTGTTAAAAACGGCAGGAAGCCCGGTCAGCGATGCACCGCCGATTTCAGACGCCGTTCGTACTAATCCATAACGATAAGAGACTCTGTTAATGAAATATCAATTTCCAGATAATTTCTGGTGGGGCAGTGCGAGTTCCGCGCTACAAACCGAAGGTGCCAGTCTGCAAGGTGGCAAAAGCCCTACGACCTGGGATGCCTGGTACGCTAACGAACCCTTACGTTTTCACAAGCGGGTGGGTCCGGATGAGACATCGACGTTTTATCGTCACTGGCAGCAAGATATTGCCTTGCTAAAGCAACTTAACCATAACAGTTTCCGTACTTCACTGAGCTGGGCGCGATTAATTCCGAATGGTATTGGCGAGGTGAACCCTGAGGCGGTGGCTTTTTATAACAATGTCATTGATGAACTGTTAGCGCAGGATATTACGCCTTTTATTACGCTGTTCCATTTTGATATGCCGATGGCAATGCAAGAAATTGGCGGCTGGGAAAACCGCGCGGTGATTGAGGCCTGGAAACATTATGCCGAAGTGTGTTTTGAACTGTTCGGAGACCGGGTAAAGCATTGGTTTACTTTCAATGAGCCTATTGTCCCGGTGGAAGGTGGCTATCTGTATGATTTCCATTATCCCAATGTGGTGGATTTCCGGCGTGCAGCAACGGTTGCCTATCATACGGTTCTGGCGCACGCGACGGCGGTGAAAGCTTATCGTGCAGGTCAGTATGATGGGGAAATAGGGATAGTGCTTAACCTGACGCCTTCATACCCACGGTCGCAGAATCCTGCTGATGTTAAAGCGGCAGAATACGCGGATTTATTGTTTAACCGTAGCTTCCTTGACCCGGTATTACGCGGTGAGTATCCACCACAATTGATTGATTTATTACGTGATTATGACCAGGTTCCTGCATGCCAGAAAGGGGATAAGGCGCTGATTGCAGAAGGGAAAATAGACCTTCTGGGGATTAATTACTATCAGCCCCGCCGCGTGAAATGCCGTGATAGTGCGGTTAACCCGGTGTCACCTTTTATGCCTGAATGGTTATTTGACAGCTATGAAATGCCCGGCCGTAAAATGAATCCTTATCGTGGCTGGGAAATTTATGAGCCCGGTATTTACGATATTCTGACTAATTTGCGCCTTAATTATGGTAACCCTCGCTGTTTTATTTCTGAAAATGGTATGGGCGTGGAAAATGAAGATCGATTTCTCCAGGACGGAAAAATAAACGACCAGTACCGGATAGATTTTGTTTCCGATCATCTGAAATGGCTGCATAAAGGAATCAGTGAAGGCGCAAATTGCCTCGGTTATCATATGTGGACATTTATTGATAACTGGTCATGGTGTAATGGCTATAAGAATCGCTATGGATTTATTCAATTAGATTTGGCCAGCCAGAAACGAACAATAAAACAAAGTGGTATCTGGTTTGCCAGTACCGCAGCGAATAATGGTTTTGACTAACACGGGAATAAACAATGATAGATTTAGAACAGGCGGTAATGGAAATTATCGTTAACGCCGGACAATCGCGAAGCCTGTGTTTTGAAGCGCTTCAGGCTGCACGTACCGGCGATATTGCGCGAGCAAAGAGTTTACTCCTTGAGGCTGATACCTTTTCTCGTCAGGCTCATCATATGCAAACTAAGCTGATTGAGCAGGATGCAGGTGAGGCAAAACAGCCAATGACGCTTATTATGGTTCACGCTCAAGACCATTTAATGACATCTTTATTAGCCAGAGAGTTATCAGAAGAAATTATTCATCTTTATCAGCGTTAATATTACTAATACAAATAATCTTTTATTATCCACTATCAATGGAGAGATGATTACGGCTGAATCTTAACTTTAATACCCTGCATTATATATTATAAAAATTATTTTAGCCATGGAGCAATAATTCTGCTCGGCTGAACGAAATAGCTATTGTCTGAATAATAATTTAATCAATAGAGGTTGCGATGAAAATATTTAAACAGCTTCCATTAACGATGGCGGTTATCGCTGCGTTATGTCCGATATCTGTATTTGCTCAAGGAACCACACAAGTTACTATTAGCTCTGAAGAGTTAAATAAAATCGTCGCTCAGGCGGTAGAAAAAGCACTGGCTGAACGACAGGAAAAACTCGATGCGACTTTAGTGCAAACTAAAAATATCGATGTCGTTGATACCTCTTCCGTACTGCCGCCAACGCCGGATACGGCCATTCCCTATGGTTTGCAATTTAATGCCTATGCGCGATATGGGGCACAGATTCAGACCGGTGATATGAAATATGTCGGTGTGGATGGCTCATATAATGGTTCTTCCGCTATCGGCCGTCTGGGCAATGAGGGCAACGGTGGGGAATTCCAGCTTTCGAAGGCTTTCAAAGGGAATAACGGGGCGATATGGGATGTGGTGGTGATGCTCGACCACTGGGGGGATGAAGTTAACCTGAAAAAAGCCTATGCCGGGGTAACCAATCTGTTTGAATCTCAACCTGATGCATATTTATGGGCAGGGCGTGATTTCCATCAGCGGCCTCAGCAGGGTATTAACGACTACTTCTGGATGACGCATGACGGACAGGGTGCCGGGGTCAAAAATCTCGACCTGGGCGGCGTTAAGTTAGACGTGGCGGGCGTGGGCTCAGTCGAGTCCTGCAGCCCACAAGTGATTGCCGACGAGTCTAACCCGTCGCGTATTACCTGCACCGGCAGCTCAGGAACCGGCGATAACGGCCACTATGCGGTGACCTCAAAATTACACGGAATCAAGCTGGGGCCTATCGATTTTGAACTGTATACCAACTATGGTTTTGATTCTAAGGCCATTGAAAGCCAGGAAAGGCTCACTGCCTGGCAAACGGCTGTGGTCCTCGGTCATAGCGGGGAAAATATCGAGAATAAATGGGTTACCCGCTATTCGGACAAGTCAGATAACAGCATCTATTATAAAACCAGTGATTTACGCACTGTTTATACCAGCATTGAGGGAACCTACAAATTTACCCCACAAACCTCAGTCACCTATCTGGCCGCCTTCCACGACTATGACCGCAGTAATCATAAAGATGAGAACCGCCGTAACTATGGTCTGATCGTGCGTCCAATGCATTTCTGGAACGATGTCTATTCCACCTGGCTTGAAGCCGGTTATCAGCATGTGGACTACAAAACAGGCGGGGATAATAAGGGCTGGAAACTGACGCTTTCTCAGAACGTCTCTATCGATATGGGCACGGATTTCAGACCGATGTTACGCTTCTATGTCACCGGTGGCGAAGTCGATAACAAACATACCGCAGCCACCACCAATGATACGGAAAATACGCGTCTTGATGCCTTTAATATAGGGGCTATGTGGGAAGCCTGGTTCTAAGTTTCTGCTCCCGAGTAACTGCTCTGGCAGTTACTCGGTGCCAGGTCTGACGCAGTTTCCCAGATACAGCCCCGCGATGACAGCCAGAAAGCCGACGATAATACTGATAATTAAATAGCCGACGCCGATGAGTAATAACCCGGGAGATGTCATGACTTCAAACGCGCCATAGACAAAGCTACTGAATGTGGATAATCCGCCCATTATCCCGGTTGCTACCAGCGCATTCACATACTGGTTGATACGTTTACGCTGTAGTAATGCCGCGGTGATGCCCAGTAAAAACGAGGCAATGATATTGGCCGCAAAAATATCCAGAGGAAAACCGTCACTGAGCGAGGGAACACCCAGCATCAGTAATTCACGACACATTGCGCCCAGCGCGCCGCCGACAAAAATCAGAATAGCCATATTCATGCGGGCTCCTTACATTGCCAGCCAGACGCCTGCTGCCGCAGCGGCAACACCGGTCACAACAGAAAGTAATAAGTAACCCAGAGCGAGCGCCTGTTGCTTGGTCTGCACCAGTTTTGCCGCATCCAGCTGCATACTACTGAATGTGGTATATCCCCCGAGAATACCGGTTAAAATTGCGGCATGAAGAAATGAACCGAAGCGGTCATGCCAGTCAATGACGAACAGCGTACTTAAAAAACCAATAATAAAAGCGCCTGAAATATTAATAATAAAGGTGCCGAGAGGAAAATTACCCTGATAACGCTCACCGGTCATTTTCCCCACCCACCAGCGCAGAAGTGAGCCACTTCCTCCGCCGATGCCGACCCAAAACATATCTATTGCTGTCATAAGAGTGCTCTTTTTTCAGTTGGTTATGGCTGTTTTTTGTTGGTCATGATGATATTGAAGACCTGTTCCATACAAACGTTGTACAACGTTAACCTTAGTCGAAGCATTTTTTTATTCCAGAAATAGTCAGTTTCTTGTTTCGAAAACATGTTAAAGGTAGCCATTACTCAGAGGCAGGTGATAATTAAGACTGGGTTTTATTAACATTCTTATGACTATGTTTTTAATTATATCGTCGTTATCTAAATAAAATAAATCGAAGTATTTAGTAAAGTTATTTTAGTCATTAAGGCTGTCTTTTTATCTTATACTAAAAAAGTAACGGATAATTTGACAAGGAGATGTCATTGAAAAAGTTTGCATTTGTGAACAATGCTGCTGAAAGAGAATATAAAATCCTGCCTCTGGATATACAGGTTCAGTTTGGTAAAGATTTACGTCTTATTCAGTACGGACAAGATCCTCAGTTACCAATAGACTTTTTAGAGAGTGTTGGTATGGGTATTATTGAGTTAAAAATAAATGGTAGTCCTGCTTATCGATGTATTTATATCGCTAAGTATCTTGATACGGTCGTTGTTTTACATTCTTTAAAAAAACGACCAATGGTGTTGATCGTAAAGCCCAACAGATTGCTGAAAAGAGACTTAAAGATCTTATGGCTGATGTCCGTGAGGCTGAGCGCTGTAAAAAAAACTAACTCGTTGTTTCAGATTCGGTGATTGCGATCGATGCCTGATGCAAGCTTTGTATAGACATTTTAGCTCTGAAACCCAACGCGTCTAACATATCGAACATTGCATCAATAGTGAACAGTTCTATTTTGGCATTTTTCAGCTCTGATACGCGGGACTGATTGATACCGAGTTTTTCTGCAGCTTCTTTTTGTGTCCAACCTTTTTCTTTGATTAGGTTTGTAATCATGATGGATAAGTCCATTTTCATGGCCATTTTACTCGCCACTTCAGTATCAAATGTCGCATGAAATGGACTTTCATAGAATTTCAAAGCCATATCTACCTCCTTGTATATGAGAACCTCAATATCTAATATTTTAGATACCCTGTCAAGGCAACTGTACAGAATGGTTCAGTTTACTTATCACTCGTAGTCCTCTTTAGCGAGAATTAGGGGATAGCGCAGATGATTTCGCTCGTGCCCGCTATCTTTAAAATAGAGTATTATCATTGGTGTAGTTTTATGGTATTCAACAAGGGCGGTTTATGTCGCATTCCAAAAGTGAAGTCACACAAGAGAGGATCATCCGAGCTGCTACTGAGGTTATCCGTAATGAAGGGTTACAGGCCTGTACTCATCGGGCGGTAGCGACAGAAGCGGGGGTTTCACTGGGAACCACCACCTACCAGTTTCGCTCTATAGATGACTTACTTATGGCGGTGATGGAGCTGGCGGTTGAAGAGTTTCGCGTCAGCACTCAAAATTGGTTGCAGCAAAACACAACGGGAACGACTGAGGAGATCCTGACGCGTTTTGTACTGTGGACGTTAAGTGAGCGTTCGCGTCTGAATACCGAATATGAGCTGTATGTTGCCGCAGTCTCTCGCCCACTTTTACGGCCGAGTGCCATGCGCTGGTTACATGTCCATGAAGCGTTGCTGGTTGAATATTTACAGTTAACCCCTGATAAAGCGCGCGCAGCCGTCTCATTTATTGATGCCTGGCTGGTGCGTGGTATTCTGGATGAGCCGGAAACATTGCTGGCAGAAGATTTGATCCGCGCGGTATTTCACGCCATCGTACATAGCCCGCAAGCTGAATAAGCGGCCTGCGGGCGTGTTTTCTATCAGAACGTATAGTTCAGTGAAACCCAGTAATTACGTCCGGGCATCACATAGCCGGTGGTAGACGCCAGCGTCTGGAAGTAATCTCCCGCATAAACACTACTGCGGCCTGACTGATAAAGGTCAACTTTCGAGAAATCTTTATCCAGCAGATTATTAATCGTGCCGTTAACGGTTAACTGCGGTGTAACACGGTATGCGCCGCCCATATTCACTACCGTCCAGGCTTTGAGGTAGGCGCCACGATTGTCATAGACGATTTTTTCTACTGGGCTAAGATTATCGGGATTAGTCGTATAGCGTGGCGTTTTACCATGATATTCCGCCGCAACCCATGACGTGAAGGCGTCATTTATCTGCCACGATAGTTTCGCATTGGCGACATGACGGGCAGTATTTGTCAGAGGTGCGCCCGGGTTGTCTCCGCCACGTTGTTTACTGTGAGTCCAGGTGTAATTCACATTCATGGTGAGTTCAGGGATAACCACCGGGAATGAACTCGCAAACTCAATCCCCTGGTTTATCGCTTTCCCCACATTCTGATATGATTTGGTTGAGTCGTTCAGCTGAACAGTTTCAATAGCATTACGGAAATTACTGATAAAACCGGTAATATTTGCTTTTACCTGACTGTCATTCTCATAATATAACCCGGTTTCGTAGTTAATGCTGGTTTCTGGTTTCAGATTAGGATTACCAATGGTGGTCTCTAATCCGTTACCGCCTACACCGCTCACGCCGCTGTGTAACTGAGAGAGGGAGGGTGTTTTATAGCCCGTACTGACACCACCTTTTATCGTCCAGTCATCCAAAGCGTTCCAGACTAAATAAGCACGAGGACTGATATGTCCGCCGAAGCTGTCGTGTTTTTCATACCGCGCTCCCCAGGTCAGGGAAAGAGGCTCAAGGAGCTGCCAGTCATCTTCGGTAAACAGGGACCAGGTTTTTTGTTTGAAGGTTTCCCCGTTGTCTGCCAGTACGATGCCGTCTTTCAGGCGAGAATCCCAGTATTCACCCCCTAGTGTCAGCAAATGGCTATCGCCAAGGGGAGCAATCAGGCTGGTATTAAAAATAGTATTGGTATTTTTTAACTCACGGG
The DNA here is from genome assembly GCF_024807845.1 of Klebsiella sp. BIGb0407. Taxonomy (GTDB): domain Bacteria; phylum Pseudomonadota; class Gammaproteobacteria; order Enterobacterales; family Enterobacteriaceae; genus JGM124. The sequence continues at coordinate 1,183,362 of NZ_JANUEQ010000001.1, read as the reverse complement.
CCTGGCCTGCGAGAGCACTATTTGCCTCAGAGAGTACACGGGGGGTTAACAGACGGCCTTTGTTTTCTGTCACGGTATAAGAGAGATTAGAACTCCAGCGACCAAAGGATAAGTCAGTATCATGACCCGCGACGACTTTATTACGCTTAAAACGTAATTCGGGATCATAGCCACCGCCACTGATACCGACAGGGCCTAGCTGGCCCTCGCGATTGTCGTATTTTTGCTGTGAGGTTTCACCGTCAATCCACAGCGTATTACTATCGCTGGTGTGATAGTTCAGACGCCCACCAACAGAGTAGTTATCACTTTTGGTTGGGTAGGGGACGCGCGTATTGGCGCCACTGTCACTCAGGCTGGTGACGCTTGAACCCTGGCGGTGTTCAAAATTGCCGCGTAACACGGCATCCAGTGTATCTGGAATAAGCGCGCCGCTGGTATAAATACCGATAGTAGAAGTATCACCCCATTTATTATGTTCTTGCACGGAGTGTGAGAGGTTAATACCACCGTGCCATTCCTGAGTATTTTTCTTGGTGATAATGTTGATAACACCACCCATGGCGTCGGATCCATAGAGCGTAGACATTGGGCCACGAATCACCTCAATATGATCAATCGCTGACAGTGGCGGCATCATGGCGGTATTCAGGGTATCAAAACCATTCGGTGTGGTATCTGAGCTGGCGCTCTGGCGTATGCCATCAATCAGAATAAGCGTATAGCTGCTGGGCATACCACGAATAGAGATATCCAGCCCACCGGTTTTCCCGGTACCACCACGCACATCAACCCCTTCCACACCGCTAAGGGCTTCACCCAGGTCGCTATAGTTTTTTCTCGTGAGCTCATCCTGACCAATCACAGAAATAGAAGCGGGTGCATTGGTTAATTTTTGCTCGTAGCCACTCGCTGTCACCACCATCGTCTCGTTTTGAGCAAGTGCTGGCATAGATACCGAGAAGAGGATTGCGAGAGTGAGTTTATTTTTTTTCATACTGAGTCCATTAATAAATAAAAAAGACGCGCCAGTATCGGAGACAATAATAACCCCTACTGATAACGATAATGGCAATGAGAGTAATTGGCATTTCAATTAATAAATAAAAAACGGTTAATCATGAGTTCTGATAAACAGCTAAAAGGGGATCAATACAAAATCACAGAGCGTACTGGCTGCCATTGATGACAGCCGGCATTTATTGTTTTGTTTTTACTTTTAAGACAAAAATCACCGCAATAATGCTGCAGGCCAGCATCACCAGAGGTAAACTCTCCAGCCCGAAAACTAATTTGCTATAGATAAGCCCGATAATAGACGACAGGAAATACTGAACTGAACCCATGATGGATGAGGCGATGCCTGCCTGCTGTTGGGCATGTTGCATGGTAAGCGCGGTCAGGTTGCCAAAAACCAGGCCGAGAGAACCTATCGCAAGGGCAATGAGCAGGGCATAGGCTATCAGTGAGGCTGTACCGCTCAAGACAAGAAGCAACAAGCTGGCGGCGGCGAGCCCGTGAACCATAATACCCGCCACTGTAAGTGTTTTTTCGCTATATCCGCGTGTTAACAGACTATTGCTGAGAAAACCTCCGCAAATTAACATCACTGAGTTCAGAGCAAACAGATAGCTGAAGGTGGCCGGGCTCAGGGAAAAATCATGGGTGAAAATAAATGCTGAGGCACTGATATAGGTGAAAAGTGAGCCGAGAATAAAACTGCCCGCCAGCGTGTATGCCATAAAATCCCGGTGTGCCAGCATATTCGCGTAGCTCCGTAATACCGATCTCCCGTCCAGTCGGACACGACGTTCCACCGGGAGCGTTTCCGGTAAACCAGACAGACACCAGAGCAGGGCAATAACACCGAATAGCGCTAATAGCCAAAAAATGGCGTGCCAGCTTGCCGTCTGTAGTACCAGACCGCCAATCAGGGGTGCGAGGATCGGCGCGACCATCATCACCTGCATCAGAATGGAGTAAATTTTTGCCGATTCGGAGACGGTGCAGACATCACTGACAATGGCACGAGGCGTCACCAGACCGGCAGCCGCCCCGAGAGCCTGAATAAAGCGTGCAGCGGTAAGCATTTCCGGTGAGTCAGAAAGCGCCGCCAGAGCGGAACCGAGAATAAAAAGTAGCATCCCGGCAATTAAGGGCATGCGTCTGCCATAACTGTCGAGTAAAGGGCCATACAAGGCCTGGCCAATGGCCAGCCCGGCGAGAAATACGACTAAGGTTTGCTGGATACGTCCGGCATCTACCTGCAAGGATCCCGCAATAGCGGGCATGGCCGGGAGATACATATCTATTGCGACTGCATCCAAGGCAGTAAGCAGCGCTAACAGAATCAGCAGGGCAGTAGAAATACGGATTGTACTCATGTTTTCGGTCAAAGACATGCTGCTTAACCCAACTATTTATGTGGTAATTGAGTGAGTTACCCAAGTGTCGAAGGCCATAAGTATATTATTTTCGTACTTTTGTACAATATTTTAGCGGGGAATTTTTTCTTCGTTGATGAACCGTTTAAACTATAACGATAATCGTTCAACATTCATTTTTTGTCATATCCGGGCACCAGGCTGGCGTCTTTATTCTTTCTTTAAACGTGCTTGATACAAAGGTAAGCGCTCCATCAGGGACGTCTGGATGAGTCAGTTTATCCAGACGCCCCTGTGGGGGATGCTCAATTAATCAGCTAACTGGCGTTTCAAAAAAAGTTGAATACAGAGCAACAGCGCTAAGCTACCGGACAGAATCAGTAGATGCTCAATACGGAAATGGTCGGCCAGAGGGCCAAACAGTGCCATACCTAACGGGAGTGAACAGCAGCTGGCAACCTGTACCAGACTGAAAATACGTCCGTGCATTTCTGGCTCAACTTTCTCTTGTAGTAGCGCGGTGACGGGGGCGTTGAAGCATGGCATGGTGATGCCAATCATAAAGTTAAACAGCAGATAAACGGTAAATATCGGTGCACAGCCGAGTGCAATCATCAGCAAGCCATAGGCCGCACCTGCCAGCAGTGTGGTGAGTATGCGTCGTTCAAATCCCCCCCATGCAGCAATGAGTAAACCGCCTGCGATAGCTCCGCCGCTGAATGACATCTCATTTACTGCCAGTCGCCACGCTTCCGGACCAAATGAGCGGCTTACCATTAACGGCGTCATAAAGGCCGCAGGACTGATGAGGATCATCATTACAATCAGGAACAAAATCAGATGGCTAACAAATGGGTTATTACGTAAATAGCGAAAACCCTCTCCTATTGCGCTGATACTGGATTTGCCGTGAAGATTTTCATTTGAGAGTCTGGCGAGCTTCAGCACTGACATGATAGCTAAACCAATGGCGGCGGTTATCACATCGATAAAGAAGATTTTTTCGATTGAGGTTATGGCATATAGCGCGCCGCTGACGGCAGGAGAAAACAGCATAATCAGTGAGTTAATCGTGCTGTTAATGCCATTAACCTTCAGTAAATACGCTTTGGGGACTATCTGCCCAATAATGGCATTCACGGTTGGTGTTTGGATCCCTGTTCCAAAGGAACGCACTACTAATACGGCAAACAGCAGCCACAGCGGGTTGTAGCCGAGCATAAATGAAACGGCTAACAGCAGGGTAACGAGGGCAATAACCGCGTCGGAAATCATGCTGACATATTTGCGGTTATAGCGGTCTACCCACACGCCAGCAAACAGCGAAATCAGCAGCTGAGGTAAAAAGCCGCACAGAGTGGAAAGGGTGATCATCAGCCCGGAAGAGGTGGTCAGTGTGATATACCAAATGATGGCATATTGTACGATAGACGAACCAAACAACGAGGTGGTTTGGGCGGAAAAGAAAAGGATAACGTCCTTTTTCCAGCGAGAGTGCTGCGTCATGTTTCGATACTCATGGGTCATTCAATAATCCGTCATCGATGCTTAAAACATCAATAGTGATGGATAAACCGCTGTGGATAACCCATAAACGCTGACTATCAGGTAGCACAAAACGGACGCTGTATACGTCAAAGAATTGGCTATCTGATGAAGTGTTTAAGAAGCGAATCGCTTCTGATTAGGCTCCGAACAACGCTTCATCTTTCGATTGCGCGGAGCTGCGTCTGGTGACAGATTTCTTGAAATAGGTGCAAACCATGAAGCTGTCTCTTCGGAAGAAGGGAGATAACGTTCTTTGTATTGGCGCTAATTATATGGATGAGCCAGCTATTGAGCAACTCATCGGTTTAGTGGATACAACCTCAGCTTGAACGGTTAAGTTTTTCATTGAATGTTAGCCTGTTCATATACTATCTTCTAACCACTAGTACAAGGCATGGCAATGTGTGTTAATGGACGACAGACATCTGGCGTAAAAGTAAGTCGTATTCATTCTTATACTCAGGTTTTAATCTCTTTATGGAATCGAACCCGCACGCACCGTTGAGTAGTTTTATTGATATCATGCTGGATGCCGTTTTTGCAGTCGATGCGAATGCCAATATCGTTTATGTGAGTGCGTCATGCGAACGTATTTTCGGTTATACGCCACAAGAAATGACTGGCAAAAATATGTTTGACCTGATGTTGCCTGAAGACAGAGAACTCACCAGACACTCGGTCGTGGCGGTAATGTCAGGCAATCCTCAGTTTAATTTTGAGAACCGCTACGTTCATAAAAATGGGCAAATAGTCAATATCATGTGGTCAGCATGCTGGTCAGCCGCCCAGCAACTGCGTATTGGTGTTGCCCGTGATATCACGGAGCGCAAACGCTCTGAATCGTTACAGTCTGCGTTTTATTCTATTTCTGAAGCGGTACACACGACCGAAGATTTACTAAAATTATTCCAGCGTATTCATGAGATAGTCGGCACGCTGCTTCCCGTCGACAATTTTTCCGTCACGCTTTACGACGATGAAACCGGGCAACTGAGTTTTCCCTATCATGTGGATGAGTTTATGGCGACGCCTGACTCTTTCACGCTGATCCCCGGCACCTTTTACTCTGAGGTGATTGAGACGGGGCAGCCTCTGCTGTATACCTCAGAAACGATGACTGCCCGTCAGGAAGATCTGCACATTTCCTATGGTATGCCGCCATTGTGCTGGCTGGGCGTGCCGCTCAAATCTCATAGAGGTATCATTGGCGTACTGGTTGTTAAAAGCTATCCGGGCGGTGTGTGCTACAGCGAGCAAGATAGAGAGTTACTGCAGTTTGTCTCGACGCAAATTGCCACAGCCGTTGAGCGTCAGCAATTACAGGCCCGGCTGCAGCATATGGCGCAGTACGATCAGCTCACCGACCTGCCGAACCGGGGCTTGTTGTATGACAGGCTGAAAGTTGCGCTTTCCACCGCAAGACGAAACCAGGCTCATCTGTCCCTGTTGTACATCGATCTTGATAAATTTAAGCAGGTTAACGATACGCTGGGTCATGGTATTGGCGATCTACTGCTGCAGGAAACTGCTATGCGCCTGAGGCTATGTGTACGTGAATCCGATACCGTTGCGCGTGTCGGAGGCGATGAATTTGTGATTTTACTGCAGGGGATAATGGTACCTGAACATGCTGCTATGGTAGCTGAAAAGATAGCTAATACTTTCAATTCGCCTTTTAGCCTTAAAGGCCACAGTTTGAACATTGCCCCCAGTATCGGAATCGCGCTCTATCCACAGCATGGTATCGATGAGCGTCAGTTACTTGAGTATGCCGACAAGGCCATGTATTTAGCCAAAAATGAACGGAGAACTTAATTCGTTGATAAAGCGGTAGAATGAATATTTATAGCGGTTGTATCTTTGACTATCCGCTGGCATTATTCCGCTCTGTGATTCACAGATTTTCAGTCACAACATATTGATTTAAATGACTCGGGGTGCCCTTCCTAGTGAAGGCTGAGAAATATCCGTACCACCTGATCTGGATAATGCCAGCGTAGTCCTGGCGATTATTCCAGAGATAAATCAAAGGCTTGCCGATTTTTTTATCCTCATTTTGTTATGTTGTCACTCGCTGAGACAAACAAAATGGCACACACTTCTATCAATCACACCATCATCCGTAACGGAATCTACTACGTCAGCTTCCGTCTGCCTGATAATAAATACTTTCGTAAATCTCTTGAGACCGACAGCCACGCTCAGGCGCAATTACTTATGTCTTTTGCTCTACCTGTCATTCCGTTGGTTCAGCGGGGAGTTATCAGGCCGGATCAGTTTGGTAAGCGTCTTTCTTATTTTGGTGACAGCTTAAAGCAGCAGAATGCACATTGGCTGGCACAACAATTTTTTATTGGTGAGTGCAATGGGACGCCACCAAGCGTAATACAGGAATACCGAGAGGGTGTCGTACCTGCGGTTGTTCATGAATCCCAGAAACAAGCCGAACCCAAGGAAGTGCTAACTCTGGCTGACGCATGGGGTATGTATAAACAAGAAAAGAGTCGCAACTGGGCTAAGGCCATTACCCAAGCCAATGAGCGATTTATGGAGGTGTTGCTTGTCGTCTTAGGCGCATCAACTGATGTCATGACCATTACTAAGCAGGACATTAAGCAGGTGATGGAAGTCATCGAGAATCTGCCCAAGCGTGTTGTTCAGCCATATCGCTCAATGACTATTCAGCAACTAATTGAATGTGATGACGTACCAGCCAATGACTTAGTGGGAGCTGAGGCCATCCATAAGCATCTTAAAATCTACAAGTCGTTATTCAAAACCTTCCTTACTGACAATAAAAGCATTTTAGATAAGTCACCAACTGACGGTGTTGTTGCTGCACCATCGAAAACGAGATTTGGTGCTTACAACAAAACGGAGATGAAAAAATTTGTTGGATGGGCGCTTGAGCAACCTGATGGTTGGCAGAAGTGGGTCATCTTGCTGTTGGCATACACTGGAGCCAGAAGGGGGGAGATAGCAAAGCTCGAGAAGTCACAGATCAGGTATGACGATGACAGTCAGAGACACTATCTTCTGATTGCGGAAGATGGGCAAGGGAAAACCGAAAATGCTACGCGGCAGGTTGCCATACATCCCAAGTTGATAGAGTGGGGGTTTCTTGATTTTGTTAATCGGCAGTGGAAGGAGAAAATTTTCTCGCCAGTGTCGGGCAAGAACATGCCGAAGATCGGAAAAGTTTTGGCTGATGTCCGTGACCAGCTTGGCATTCCGTATTTGGATGATTATGGGCAGCGGCGGTTGGTACATAGTTTTAGACACACAATGATTTCGACCTGCTTAGCTGGCTGGGTTAGTAATTTGCAGCACTTGCAGCAGGTGGTGGGACATGAAAAGAGCGGTACAGGGATTACCCGTCGCTATTTGCATACGTTCCCACTATCCGCAGTTACTTATGTTGTTGACGGCCTATGCTGGAAATAGATTTTACATATTACAACGTTAATTTGCCGTAATATTATTCATAGTTTCGCTTGATGCTGATTAAAAATTAGCCCCGAAGAATTGGGGCGTAATAGGGGAGTTTTTGGTTATATTACTTGAATCTATTTTTTATCGTACGGAGCTGCATCATTTCATCGTGGCCTCGTTTGGTTAAACTCCAAAATAAGTCATATCTTCCTGCTGTTGTCTTAAGACTTTCAACCTTGATTAGTCCATATGCTTGTAATTGGATTGATATCGTCTTTAAATCTTGAGATATAATCTTAGGTGTACTTCCGCTTTGGTTTTCTTTTTCTTTAGCTACATCACCTATATTTCTTGATACAATAGATTCATTAAGATGTTGTGTGAGATAGGGAGATATGATAGTAAAAATCTCTTTCCATGACATCCTAGCATCCCATGTTGAGCTCCTTTCACGAGCATTCTGTATATATGTAGTTTGGCATTTGAAATTGAAGATACTCTCGAAATCAGCAAGGTTAAGATCTTCTACTTTTGTATGCTGTGTCTTTAACTGATTGAGTTCTAACTTAATACTTTCATTTTCTTTTTGTAATTGAATTAGTGCTCTTAAATCGGATTCTTTTGTGGTTTGATTTGCTCGAACCCAGCCTGTAGCGGGATAAGTTTTAATAGTTTTGCTCATACTTAATGCAACTAATCCCGGAAGATCGCTAGCAGTTGCCCATGATTTTCGTAATCTTCCTGTAGAAGCCTTTTCGATGAAAGATGTTAATTTTTCCCTGAGTTTAGAGTCCTTTTCCGATTTTGCTAAAGGAAGATTGTCAGGATTCTCGTGTACTAAAACAACGACACGTAAACCTTTTGAGACAGCGTAATCGAATTCCTTTTCGGTGTAACTTAATCCATCCTCTGCGACAGAACCATAACGACCACCAATGATCAGCAAGTAATAATCACAGTCGTCAATTACTTTTTTTATGAATTCCCATTGACCTTCATCGATTGCCGGAAACAATTCCATTCCAGCTGGGATGCAATCCATTTCCATCAGCGTCTGTATAACGTGTTTCCGTTCTTCTTCCAAATCGGTAAAAGTTGAGCTTACGAATACTTGGTAACGCTTATCCATTTCTATTCCTTAAAATAGGAAGGGGCAGGAAGCCCCTTCATTCAACTTTAACCAGCGTGGCGGTAGGATTCACGCACACCATCACGATACCCGTCAGCATATGCAGCTTGAGGACTTTTATGGCGAACGGTTCCCGCTTGGCTATCAGGTAGAGCAGCCAAATCTACCCAAATTTGATCTGTGCGAGTTAAGCCAGCGCGGTAACCTTGGTTATAAGCACATCCACAGCATTTATGACGACCTTCGCCACCTTGATCATGAGGTAAGCTAATGAAAATACTGTCATATCTATGGGACTGTTTACAAATAGTCATGTATTGCTCCTTAATGAGCGTTCATTTTAAGGTTTACATGATCCTCTTTGCCTGGCACAATCAAGCCGTGAAAAATGAAGGCAAGGCAGAGATTCATATGAGTCTGCAAACTCGTATTAGTCATGCTTTTTAATAAGCCGGGTTCTCGAAAGCGAATCCGGTTTTTTTACGTCTATAATTTCAACGTAGGCACTACATGTAGTTTTTATGAAAGCACAAATCCCTACATGTCGAGTATTCTAGTAAGGAATCCGTTTAGAACAAGTATTGATTTTGGCGAAAAAATCATGTCGTGGAATGTGAGTTCCTGTAAGTCCACGCCACATAAGGCCTTGAAGCGTTGTCAATGAGATGAAAAAAAATGATAAATTTGTTTTGGTGCTGATTTCTTAAACTCAACGAAGAAGTTTTTTAGTCCATTACACGGATAAAAATAGAAAAAGAGGTCCAACAACGTAACCCCAGTCAGTTTCTTTTTTCATTCATCTTGATGAGCTAATCATGTCGTTGCTTCAATTCCGTTAGATGCTCGCCACAAAATTTTAATGGTATGGGATTGGAAAGAAGCTAATGAGGCATAGGCACTGTGTTTAAAATCTAGAAAACTACTCTGCATCCTCCGTTTTGAACGTTTTGGTATACGGGCATTTCTTCGACTTCTTCACATGAGTGAAGGTGTAGATGCTGTTGCTGTACACACACAAGGTTTGCCCATTAGCGGTGGTAGATTGCTCTGGGGCATTCATCGTTATTCTTCCTGCCATAGCATTGAAGGACACTAGTAGTCCTAGCAATAAAGCCCGTCTGTAGCCTCTCATTCTTCTTCTCCTCGTTGAAATTCCCCCCAAGAATATCCTGAGCATATGATTTATTTACCCCTATATTGATCGATAAAATCGATCAATTATGTGCATTTGATCGGTAAAGCCACTGAAAATGAGCGCGACTTTTCTTCTGAAAATTGAGTAAGGAACAGATTTTGAAAAAGATACTTCTGGTAGTGGTGGGGTTGATGGTGGGAAATGCATATGCAAATACTGGCTCACCTGAATTGAAGGCGGCAGCTAAAGCAGTAATTGAATCAGCAGATTACAAGTGTGACGTAGTAACTGGGGTTTTCCCTGCTCACTTTAGTAACTCATTTAAAGTGTTCTGCGACGACACCTATCAGTACATCATTAAAGATCGTGGCGGTCGCTGGATTGTTGAAGTGAATGATTAAGGACGAACATGGCGATGAAAACGTGCAGGGAATGCGGACATAATGTTTCCAGTAGCGCAAAGCAATGTCCCTCATGTGGAGTCAGTGATCCTTATATATCACCGTATAAAAGGCTATTTTATTTAGCAATTTTTGGTGGGATTGTATGGATGTCATACTCTAAGGTTTATTTATCTGATACCAGCGAAGCATCAACAAGTGCGGAGTTTACTTCCCCTGCCACGCCTAAAGTAAAACGGGCTGCTCCAGTAAATAAGGCTTCTGCTGACACTAAGCCTTTTACGGCTTAACAAATCTGTAGGGCAACAATAGCCGGATTGTTTGGGCGCGAAGTCAATACGATGAAAGCAGTGAAGACTGATATTGCTGGCGTGTACACTGTTTCGTATCGTCGCCCAGCGGACAATCAACTGTTTTCCTTTGACTGCAAACTCTCTAATGATTACGTGATTTGGCGAGAATCAGGGCAATCCTCAAATCGCTGGAGTGGGACGGGTGATGTCCCATTCAACGTTGCATTCACGGTTGATGATTCCGGTCTTAAAATCAGTGAGCTTCATGCTGACTATAATGACATGTCATATCAGTATACGCTTAAGAGCTTCAAGTAAGATCCCTCAGAGGCAGTTTTTTCTGCCTCTTTGCCCCCGATCCGACAAATAGCCGAAAGCGTTCAAAGCCCTACGCCATGCAATCAAACGATATTGATTTGTCTATCCTCGTTGAAGATAAAGGTAGGTATGCATACGTGACATTATCATCCTTGAGTAGATTACTTGGCTAACGGAACTAGGGGATATCTCCCGAATACTTTTACCCGCCAAGTTTAAAAATTTCTATCTCAACGTGGATAATAATTGTCACTGTAAGCAAAAAGTATCCTGTAACCACTCGATGAATTAAAGCTCAGTGTACTTCTTTGCTGAGCCAAAGCAGGCTTCTACTGGATATTTTTTATTATTCAGTTCAAGTTTTCTATAAGCAGCATCAATGACATCTATACCTAATTTTCCTGAAAGTTGAAGCAGGTATAAGAAAACATCAGCCACTTCTTGCTCGGCCTGCATTGACTGTTTAAGATTGAGATTCTTGCTTTCTTCCTCTGTTAGCCATTGGAATATTTCATTTAATTCGGCGGCTTCAACTGACAGTGCTATTGAAAGGTTTTTGGGGGAATGGAATTTATCCCAATTTCTGACCTTGGCAAAGTCAGCTAATTTTTCCTGCAGATCCTCAAGACTTTTGCTTTTCATAAATCCCCTTGAGGTCATCAAGCGTTAGCCATGGGCGTTTTCTATGGATCATTCGATGACAGTTTGCACAAACAATCGCAAGATCAGAAAGTTTAGTTTCTTCATTTTTATCCCTAAAACTTAAAGGATTGATATGATGGCACTCAGCAAAACCTAAACCTAATTCACCGTACACATTACTGAAATCCATTGAACAAACTTCACATTCCAGCTTACCGGTTTTTTTAATTACCTGATCTTTTTTCTGTTTAACAATTTTTGCGTTTCTTTCTCGGGACTGATGCAACCTCGTGATCACTCTACCTTCATGCCCTGAGATCTCAGAAGATAACTCTTCGCCAGATTGTTCATCCACGGCGTAGGGAATATCCATCAGTTGATCTATCGAATCGGCTAGAGTAATAGAACCCTGTGTGCAGGCAGAATAACGTACAGCTTCAACGAATGCTTCATTGAAGAATTCTGTACCAAAATAGATATTCTCACCATAATCCTGCACAATTTCAAAATTGAATCGGTATGGATAATCATCATCAGGCCAGACAATTTCAGTGGAAGTATAGAAATCCTTTGTAACTCTTCCGATAATGAGTTTCTTCACTAACCCACGGAAATTATGCAGTTGCTCTTTCCCTACGCGAGAGAAACCAGGAGGTGGTGCACCTTCCGCTTTTAGCCAAGAAATTGAGTAAACAAAGGCGACTAGATCACCTTTTTTAATATTAAGAACAGTCCCCTTCTTCGCTTCCTTTACACCCCAAACGCCTTGTTCCATGCCAATGGGAAAATTAATTTTCGAGTGTGGTTTATCAGATATGTACACTGCCCAAATCATGTTGCTGCCTTATAATAATATGGTGTATTCACATAATATTATTATAAGACTAAACAATATGCTGGTAATAATTCTCTATGATGTTCACCGGATGTCCCCTCTCCAGTAACAAAGATATCAGTCCCCTTATCTTAGTCATAGCTAGCATAGAAATATCCCCGCATACCACCAGCACGGTATTATAATTCATGGGTACTACTATCAAGCAATCCCCCTCAAAAATCACACTCGGCAAAAAGAAAACACTAGCGTAATGTTAGGACTGCCATCGAGATTTTAGAGTTTAATCACTTTACGTCCAAAGGCTCGCTCTTAAGAAAAATCGCACATGTGATTTTTTATTGCGTTATGTTTCTATATGCGTCCGAATTGATACAATTGGTTAGTAAAAAGCAGTACTCAACGATATTTGGAAGCTAGGGATAACTTGCTACTCATATCGAATGCGGAACGTTTGATTATTCAGTTATGTTCATGAGGGATTAACGACAGATGGATAAAGATTGGATTCTTCAACAAAAAGAGACTCGACGTACGTTTTCCAAATCAACTTGGATACCTTTGCGGCAATCATCAAATAATGAGCAAAGAAATGTCAAGGATATCGGCTACACCAGTGAGTTTTTTGGATGTGGCTCAGTCGCATTCCCACCAGAGAATCGAGAAGTAGCCGAAGACTTAAGCTGGGGGGAAATCGGGATTAGCACAACGATAGCTCCTTACGCATACGAGGATGGGTCTTATTCTGCGATTGATGAGTATCAATATGATGATAAAGATCCGATTGGTATTCACTTAGTTTTGGAACTGCCTCTGCCAGTGGTTGGAAGAAGGCAGTGGATACTCAATCCTGACCTTGTTGCAGCACTCCGCCTCATTAAAGAGGGAGAACAATGGGTCAGACCGGAAGAAAATTTTGTAGTTGTCGCTCGTGAAGTTCTCGATAAAGATGGTGAACAAAATTCAATCGAAATTAAAAGAGAATTTTTGCTCGATTACTTAGCAGCTAGGAATCTATCGTTACGACTTTCTTACTACCGTCAAAGAGTAGAAAATATAGCTTCTCTTAAAACTAGCCAATATGCAAATTTGGAAAGCCACCAAGAGCAGCGTGATGGTGGAAGATATGAGTTACGGATTGACGAAATCAATGACGTGTTTGGTGGTAGCTGGGCTACGTTCCGAGCATGGAGAACTGATGTCGACGAAGATGAAGATGCACCCGTGATGGGACCTGAAACTAACGAAAATACCGATTATGAAAAATCTCAAGGCCGAGAAGGAAGTTATAAAGGTGTTCGAATCGAGGGCGAGTTCTGGCGAGATGAGTGGATTGAACATCATGAGATTAGCACTCGCGTAAGAGGAGATTCTGATAAAAACCTTCCAGCCTTCATCGTTGAAACAGATGGAACTCGTTTGGCATCAGTCGAACTAAATAATGAAGATGTTGGGAGATGGTTGTGGTTTCGCTCCAGCATAATCAACGAACTTCTTAATCTTCGAGGCTTTTCACTTCAATGGTATTCAGCAGCAACTGGAGGGATCGTCTCCACTTCTGGCTATTCAACTCATTTCGGCATAAATCCTTCCGATTTAATAACTATCTATGCTTATGATGTAGCTCGCCTTCCAGCGTGGGAGCAGCACATATGGGCAGCTCATAATGTTGTTCCTGATGGGAAGGTTTCAAGCGAGCTTTTGGATGCTCAGATGAAAGCTAACCCTGCATCTACCTATGCGGTGGAAGTGCTATTTTTCAAAGTCATAGATTTGCTTGAAAGTGGTTTTAGAGAAGTTTTCAACGTTCCGCTTTTCACACATGAAATCGATTGTAATGAGGCTATGAGGCACATTTCCCGCTTCGCAAGCAAAGATCAAGCGTCCCTTTTAAGGTTAGCAAAAGAACTCGTACGTATTTTTTCTGATCGGTTAGATGTTCGCGAGCTTCGCAAACTTTCGACACACGCCAATAAGGATAAACTGGGGTCAAATAAACTTCTTGAAGACGTATTGGCTCAAAAAGTTGGACACGAGAAAGCTCGAAAAGTATTTGCTCCCATAGCAGGGGCGTACGATATGCGAGTAGGAGATGCTCATCCTACTAGCTCGAAAATAGGGGAAGCCTTGGAGCTTGCGGGTATTGACTCCAGTAATTCATTCCTGAGGCAAGGTGAACAGCTAATATCCAATTTTGGTCAATCAATTTGGTGGATTGGGAAATTATTGTTTGAAAAGACTGAACCCAGTAAAACATAGACTCTTGAGTGTAAAATAGTGCTATGTTGGATGACTTTTTCCTATCTACCAGTTTATATGAAATCAATCATTAACAAAGTCGGCTAAAAATTTATAGCCGACTTTCCGTTAACCGTTACATATAATTAGGTGTTGTGAATATAGCGGTAAGCAGTACTGGCAACGACCTTAGAGTTTTTATAGCATAATAGTTCTGATTCATTCGGCATCAAATTACCATTAAATTGGTGGGGTCTAAGTTGGTTGTAATACATCCGTGATGTAATTTTTTACTGTTGTGCTGGCCTCACTAAAATTTACGTACCCCATATTCAAGTAAGACTTCTTAGGGGTAGCTTTCCCTAGCCCTGACCTCTGCCCGAGGGAATTGTGTAATACCCCCCTGTTTATATGTCCCGCCGAAAAAATATCTGCAGTAAAACTCTCAGAATTGCTTGGCGGACAATCCCGCCGATTGAAAAAAATCACTTATTATTTTCAAATATCTTAATAGATTACATCAACACTTCCATCGCTCTTTTCACAGCCCTGAACATGCCACCAAACATAGGTGCGATGCTACAAAGAAAGTCACTCTGGGCGTTCTGTATGGCCTCCGGCGGAGAGAGTACAAGTGAGTTATAGCGCAGCAACTTTTTATTTCTCCTCATATGAACTTATACAGAGCATCGATAGGAGAGCATATTTTTTGAAAATCCCCAACATTGCTAACGACCTGCCGTTGCAATAAGCCTTGCTATTTTACAACAAGGAAAATGCACCAAAACAGCCATTTTTTGTTGTAATTTGCATTGATTAAAGTAATACGCTGTTGTAATTTGTTTTAGCCGCTCAAACTACAACAGGCTGAAACATGGAAAACATTGGCTACATTCGAGTAAGTACAACACAACAAAATTCAGATCGTCAGTTAGCTGAGGTAACTCTTAATAAGATTTTTGAAGACCAGGCAAGTGGGAAAAATACTGACCGCCCAGCATTCAAAGACATGATGAGCTATGTTCGGGATGGTGATGTACTCCATATTCATTCTATCGACCGATTGTGCCGAAATACTGCTGACCTATTAAACACAGTTAATGAACTCAGCAATAAATTGGTTGCTGTAAAATTCCATAAAGAAGGATTTATCACTGGTGAAGTAGTAGAGAAGGATGGCAAGCGGGAGTTTGTTAAGAATAAATTTGGCAACCTTATGCTCAGTATCATTGGGGCTGTGTCTCAGATGGAAAGAGAGACGATGCTAGAACGCCAGGCAGAAGGGTATCAGGCTGCCAAGGCAGCGGGGCGCATTACTGGACGGGGTAAGGGTAAATCGATTGACCGCCAAGCTGTTAGAAAGTCTCTCAACGATGGGCTAACTATTCGTGCTGTAGCTGAGCTGTATAAAATTAGTACAAGAACTGTTATGAATATCAAGAATGAAGTTTGACTGTTCTTCCGATATCAGTTTTTAGCCACTGATGTTTATTTCTGGCTAAAGCGGAGGATAAGAAGTTAGGTCATCCGGTAGCAAAGGAAAAACTTAAGCGAGTGCAGGAGGCCAAAGCAAAATAGCTGAGTCAGTCCAAAGCAGCGCTTGAATTATGTTTGAGTTTACGGACAATTAAACGTAACTGGCATGCCAATGAGGTAAGTGAATCATAGTACCCATTTTAAAAATTCCAACTTAGAGTAAGCAAAAAACATACCATTTCTATTCGACCAAAATAAATAGAAAGTGAAAATTTACTTCGTAGATTTCTAATAACAACATAAATAAAAAACTTGTTTTTCTGGATGAGCAGCCATATGATGGAGCCACGGATGAGCTCTATCGTGCCCCCGTTTCAATACTGTAGCCCATATTTTGTGCATACAGACGTGAGATAGACATAGTCACAGCAAGAGCTGTATGTATGCGTATTGTATAATGTTATGGAGCTATATAATGAAACCTATCTTATCACCTGATCATATCACTATGTTATCCGCAGTCATTAATGATATAGCCTATCCTTTGTTTGACTATAAAAATGACGTTAACCTAAACTCTAACTCTCGAATGCGTGCCGTTAAAAATACAGTAAGCTATTCCTTTGGACATAAAAGTGGATCAGCGCTTTGTTATGATCTGAAATTTTCAGAACACAAGGAATACCCTGAATATTTCAAGTCGGTAATTAAAAAAAATTTAGAAAATTTAAATGCGAACTTTGCATCTCGATTTGGAAAAGAAATCCCTAATACAAATATATTTTTAGCTAGCAAGATTAGTCTTAAAGTACATCGTCATCCATCTGGGCATTACAACCTCGAGTACAGACTTAGTGAAAGTGGTTTACATAGTCAGTTTGCGGGAATTTTTTCTGGGAATATGAGCTCTCGGCAATTTTATGAATCGTCTTTCCGGCTTTATCATTTTTTAATGCTCGCTGGTTATGATGTAGATTTCACTAATATTATAAAGCTAGAGCATTTAAATAGTGTAATGGTAGAGTTAGATCTTGATACAAGAATAAAATTAAGAGGATGGATTCATCGTCATTATACAAAAGATCAAGATGAAATAATCCGTAATTTAGTAGATAAAAAAATTGAAGTTAATTTCAAAAATATGGGGCTGGTTTATCAGGCGAATTTATTTGGTGATTATGGAAAAACATTCATGCCATTCTCACTTTATGCAGAGGGTATTTTGGTTCCTGAGATTTATTTTACTGAAGAATCATTGCATGGAAAAAAATTGCAGCCTTATCGTTAAAGTTCACTAACAATTTGTGTTATTAATAATAAAGTTGGGGGGAGTAACACCCAACTTTTTATTAATTAAGTATGTCATTATTTTTGCTGATTTTTCACATTTTTTCATTCTTGATTGATAACATATCATAATTTATTAATTCAGCGTATGGCATGAATTTGTTTTAGCTTGATTTTCAAACAATGATAAAACCGACCATTAAGCTCTGGGTCAGAGCAAGTACTGAATAGCTAATTGCAATAATAGTCACTATCTAACCATCTGTATTGCTTATGATGTGTCTGGCTAAGGATTCTGATCGCTGACTTTTTTGTTGCCTAATTGTGAAGTTGAATGAACGAGATCTCCTTTTCCTGTTTAGTATTTACCCCGCACCTTTGCCAGATAGGATACCCAGTAATAAACACCTTCCAGACTTTCCGGTTTATCTCGTTCAATAACATAGTGGGTCGGGAACCGTTCATCCTTGCCTAAGAGTTCGACCAGCGTATCTTCACCACCTGTCAGTTGGCACCAAATTTCCATAATCGCGTTGCCGATGCCATATGTTCGACCACCCAATCGTTGTATCTGTCGATGGGGAAGAGCAATCCAACAATGGTAGTGAACCTGCTTAGCTGTTTCTTTTTCCCGTACCCAGCCAAAAGCAAAGTTGTTAATTGGAGTGGTGACATTCGGCGGCCTTTTATTTTTGGACTTGAGGCGCTCACGTAATTTTTTCCGTCGCAAAATTTACATCAACTGAGAGCGGGGGGATGTCACCCTGTCTAACAACTCATCACTTGATACCACTCGATAGATTTGTCAACACCTTGTATTTCTTGGATTTTCGGCATATCCATCGCTCATCTAGTGCACAGAATTTATATGATAGTCCGTACGGAAATCAACATTAACGCGGTGAATAACAGGCAATTTTCGAGCAATTGAAGAGGATTTAAGCTGATTTATTTTTGGGTTTACTGGCTGACTAACGAGTTATGGTAACGGTGACGGAGAGAGGGCAGCCAACCGATGGCATCCTATACCTGTTATAACCAGCAAGTGGGGTTGTCTTTGTCAGATTTCATCACTGTTGCAGTGGGGACAGCATAGTGTCTTAGGTTGGGTGGGACACAATTATGTCCTTGGGGGTGAGATACTATTGTGCCCCTAGTGGTGGGGCAGCATGGTGTCCCTAAAATAGAACTATAATAAACCTACAACTACATCACGTTCTTTAATAGACCTTAAAAGAAGAGAGGCAAAGGACTAAAGAAAAAATCTTTTAGGGTGTTAGGTTCTTCTTTTTGTTGTTTTGTTGATTTGTATAACGCTCCGCTAAAGCACCCAACACCAGTGTGTAAGCCTACTGTCTGGACAAGCCAGCCACTAGGCAACACTCCCTAACCAATCGCTCCATCATAGAATGATGAATCTCTTGGGGGAGTCTTTAACTTTTTTGGGAAGCAAGCCAACGGCGCGGTAGTAATTTTGGAAACCTGTCACGAGCAATAGGCGAGAGTCGAGTTGCGCCGACGAGGTGGGGTGGAGGCAGATAAGCCCCCTGAAAATCATGTCACACATCCCGAAAATCTTTAACGAGAGCGACCTAAGAAGCACTGTAACACCTCTGGTAATAGAGATGATAGTGGGTATGGGAAGGACGCAGCAGAGAGCGATATGGCTCGTTTAGCGCCACTTAAAAACAATTGACGTTGAAGGTATTTATGTGTGATATTAGTATAGCGAAATTTTTTATTTAAAAAATAAGTGCTTGCTATTTACAATGATCACTGATAACGTTGTTCTTAACAAATTAAGGTTTCATCGCAGCCCTGTGATGGCTCCTGACCAAATGGGTACAAAATGACCCTCCGATAATATCAATCCAACGGAGGAACCCAATGAACAAATCTACATCCCAACGTGTTACCCCTTCCACTATGACTGGCGAACAGATTGCTGACTCCATCATGTACGAAATGTACACCAAAGCAGCGTTATGGAGTTTCATCTCCCGTAATGGTGGCGCAGATGTAGCTCATGCTAAATACCCGCAACTTGCCGTTGCACTTCATATCCTGAAACGGGAAAAGAAGAAGGCGAAAAGTGCCAGCACGGTCAAGATGATCCTCAACCCCCTATCCCGACAGTTTGCTAATGGTCAATCCCTGATCGAGATTCTGAACCCAGTGTTGCAGGCATACCGCAGTCTGTACCGTGAGAGATTCAATCTAGATGTAACGCCCGAGCAGGTGATCATGTTTTTGGTTGCCACCCACGGTGTAGAGAACCTGGAACAACACGGTTATAACGTCGCGGGTAACTTCTCGGCAGTTATCACACCGAACAACAGCCTTTAATTAATTACTCATACCTTAAGCCAGTTCGCTTTTTGCGATCGCTGGCGAATTTTTTTGCCTGTCTATAAAGGAGATGAGCAATGAAAATTAATTTGGACGAGCCGATGCACTTAGCGCTTCAAGAAAAAGCCAGAAAACGTGGAATTCCATTAGCGAGTATGATCGTAACCATGTGTAGAAACACGGCAAAAATTCTGCAAGAACGGGACGAGGAACCGACAGCCTCAACAGGGAACACAACATAAGAATGACAGTCACAAGACTACCAATTCTTATAGCAGAATTGATTTTCTATATCCGACGAACAGGAGGAACGTCATGAAACTGACGTTTAGCAACTCAACAATGGACGCACTTATGCAAGAGTGCCGCCGTACCGGAACACCTATTGCAACATTTATCAATAAAATCGTGGATGCAGAGGCAGAACGCATCCAAATAAACATGAAGAATTCCATTGAAGGAGAATACGATGGGCAACGAGACAGAAAAAAATAACAACGAATCCGAGGTAAGCGGAAAATTTGCCATGATCCCAAATGAGATCCTTGGGATGCTGGGTAAAAATGTGCGTACTCCTGCTGGGACGGTTGAGAAGATCGATGGTGATGATTTGGCCTGGTGGGGCTTCTTCTTCACGTTTCGTTACCAAAAAATGAAGTGCTACCAAACCCGACAAACGATTTCAGATCGCTTTGACTGTGATGTGAAAACGGTGACACGGCGTACTGCCCGACTCGAACGTTTGGGATTACTGACCATCGAACAGCGCAAAGGTACGAGTAATATTTATACTGCTACTTCTGTAGAGGAGTTTCTTGCGATGAAAACCCGCGAGAAAGTCACACCCAAAACCGAGGAGAAAAAGGAGAATGGCAAATCCGAAATGCAGGCACCTATTGACGCATCCACTAACCAACCCGCAGACGAATCCGCTGGTCAGAATACTAGCCTGCCCGTTGTCAGTGACACGCCTGTTGTTGGGCAGCAAGCTGATGTTGAGTCTAACGACGACAACGGCAATGCTGGCACCAATATTAATAATGCGGTGGCTCAGGAAGTTCAAATCTTTGATGAACACGGTGTCATCACTGAGGCGTTTATTAACAGCCTGAAAGGAGACTACGCCCCTCACCGCAACGATGATGGCACTTTACATAGTTTCCGTTACGTCTATTTGGCGGCGCGTTATACACAGGATATGCGAGACGGTGTGACTGTCAGAACTAATGACGAGTACATGGCTGAGGCCAAACCTCGGCATGTTCCCTCACATCTATTATCGACAACAATACCAACATCTCAGCCATAACTGGAATACGAAGAAGATCTACCTTTTTAATACTGAGGGAAATGAAGAATGATGACCGTAACGGCTGACAAGATGAAAGCCCCAGAAAATCAATCCTTGAATTTCCCGACCAAAAACCAGAACTGACCAGCTTGTTTAAAAACTGTGCTCGGAATAAAAAAACGTAACTTCATGCTCATCACTGGGATATCGCCAAGACTTGTGACCTAAATAGAGCGTGTCACTGAACAGTTCCGCTCAATTAGTGAGTCTTATTACCGATGTGCAACCTGATAATGTTTTTCTACTGTAAACATCTGCCGGGACAATCCCGGTTTTTTATGTCCAGAACCGCGGTGGCATATTCGTTTGGTGTCACACAATCTGGCACACAACATGGTACACATCTGCATTTTAGGGCTTGTTTGTCTGACCTTCCGCTGGCATTATCCTGATTAGGGATTAATGAGGAACATTAATCGCAAGTTTTTGATTTTGATTTAAATGACTCGGGGTGCCCTTCCTAGTGAAGGCTGAGAAATACCCGTACCACCTGATCTGGATAATGCCAGCGTAGGGAAGTCAGATACCTGTCCGGTGTCCCTTCTTTCACGCCGGACAGGAGCTTTAAATGATGCAACCTGACCCGCTCGACTTAGCTGTTTTACAGACTTTTCGTCGCAACTCTCCGCTCGTTCACTGCATAACCAATGATGTTGTTCAGGCTTTTACCGCCAATATATTGCTGGCGTTGGGCGCTTCACCCGCGATGGTGGTTGACCCTGATGAGGCCGAAGAATTTGCGGCTATCGCTGATGCCTTATTGATTAATGTCGGCACTTTAACCACGTTTCAGACGCAGGCGATACGACGGGCTATTGATAGCGCGCTGGCGGCAGAGACTCCCTGGGTTCTGGATCCGGTTGCTGTGGGTGGGTTGACCTTCCGGAGCCAATTTTGCCAGCAGATTATTGGGCAAAAACCTGCTGCTATCCGCGGTAATGCTTCGGAAATCATTGCGCTCACGGGTTTAAGTGGCGGTGGGCGAGGTGTGGACAGTACGGATAGTGCCCTCAGTGCCCTCCCTGCGGCGCAGACGCTTGCCCGGCAAACGGGGGCTATTGTGGTGGTGACGGGAGAAGTTGATTACGTGACCGATGGCGAACGTATCCGAACCCTAACCGGGGGCAGTATTCTGATGACCCGTGTGGTCGGAACGGGATGTGCGCTCTCAGCGGTGGTGGCTGCTTGTTGTGCTTTACCCGGAGACCGGCTGGATAATATTGCCGCAGGCTGCGGTTTTATGAAACAGGCCGGTTCACTGGCCGCTCGTCAGAACAAGGGGCTGGGCAGTTTTGCCGTTGGTCTGCTTGATGCCCTGTCAGTGATGGGAGAAGAAGTATGAAACGGATTAATGCCCTGACCATCGCAGGTACCGATCCCAGTGGCGGTGCCGGTATTCAGGCCGATCTGAAGACTTTTTCTGCCCTGGGCGCTTATGGTACGAGCGTTATCACGGCGCTGGTGGCGCAAAATACTCAGGGCGTTCAGTCCCTCTATCGTATTGAACCCGCATTTGTTGCCGCTCAGTTAGACTCGGTATTAAGTGACGTACGTATTGATGCGGTGAAAATAGGTATGCTGTCTGAGGCCGATATTGTTGAGACAGTTGCCGCTCAACTCACCCGCTATCAAATCACCAACGTCGTGCTGGATACCGTGATGCTGGCGAAAAGCGGTGACCCGCTACTGGCGCCACAAGCGGTGGATAGCCTGCGGCGACACTTGATTCCCAAAGTCGCACTGATCACCCCGAATTTACCGGAAGCCGCCGCTTTGCTTGATGCTCCTCATGCCCGTAATGAATATGAGATGAAAGAGCAGGGCAGAGCATTATTAGCCTTGGGCTGTCAGGCGGTACTGCTGAAAGGCGGGCATCTGACGGACAGCGAAAGCCCGGACTGGCTGTTTACGGCCAGCGGAGAGCAGCGGTTTACCGCCCCGCGCGTGGTGACAAAAAACACCCACGGTACCGGTTGTACGCTTTCTGCCGCCCTGACCGCCCTACGGCCACGCCATCCTGACTGGATAACGACCATCCAGCAGGCCAAAAGCTGGCTTTCCGGGGCGCTGGCGCAAGCCGATAGTCTGGAAGTGGGGCAGGGTATTGGCCCGGTACATCATTTTCATCAGTGGTGGTAATAGTAGTATACTAAGCGCTGACCCCCGGCCCGGAAAAAGACAAATGGAACAAGCGCATACCCGGCTTATTGCACAACTGAACGAGCGGATCGCAGCGGTGGATAACACCCCGCTGTATATAAAGTTTGCGGAAACGGTAAAAAATGCCGTTCGCAGCGGGCTTTTAGAGCACGGCAATATTTTGCCCGGTGAGCGCGATTTGAGTCAGTTAACTGGCGTATCGCGTATTACGGTACGCAAAGCCATGCAGGCCCTGGAAGAAGAGGGGGTGGTGACCCGCGCCAGAGGATACGGAACCCAGATAAACAATATTTTCGAATACTCTTTAAAAGAAGCGCGCGGCTTTTCTCAGCAAGTGGTATTGCGGGGTAAAAAACCGGATACCCTGTGGGTTAATAAACGGGTGGTGAAGTGCCCGGATGATGTGGCGCAGCAGTTATCCATTGCGGCAAACAGCGATGTCTTTCTGCTTAAGCGTATTCGCTATGTCGATGAAGATGCCGTTTCGATTGAAGAGTCCTGGGTGCCCGTCAATTTAATTCATGATGTTGATGCGATTGGTGTTTCGCTGTATGACTATTTCCGCAGTCAGAGCATTTTCCCTCAGAGGACCCATTCGCGGGTCAGTGCTCGCATGCCGGATAGCGACTTTCAGTCACATATAAAAATGGAAAGTACGGTACCGGTGCTGGTGATCAAACAGATTGCTCTCGATCAACAGCAACGGCCCATTGAATACAGCATTAGCTATTGCCGCAGCGACCTATACGTCTTTGTGTGCGAGGAATAGTGCTTCACGCGTGGGGGCGCAATCGCCTCCACGCTGCCCGACGACCCAGGCCGCTACCGCATTGCCTAATAGTACGGCGTCTGCCAGCGACCAGCCTGATGCCAGCCCTGCCAGTACACCGCCTGCATGACTGTCACCTGCGCCAATGGTATCAACCACGGTCGTCGTAAAGGCGTTGACCTGGCCCGCCGACGTCTGGGTGAAATACCAGGCACCGTCTTTATCGTGACGCACGATAAGCTTTGATGCAAAACGGTTAACCCATTCGGTGCCAAATGTTTCAATATCCGGCGAGAGGTTAAAGCGTTCCGCGGCACTGTCTGCTTCCTGACGATTCAGGGATACCAATGGTCGACAGGCCATAATTCGGGTCATCAATGCAGGCGAGATATCGCCAATTCGCGGACCAAAATCGATAAAGGACGTGACCTCCTCTAAACTCTCCAGCCAGCTCACCAGTAATTCACCGCAAGGTGAAGCTAATTGATAACCGGAAAAATAGATAAAGCTTCCGGGCGGTACGTTTACTTGTGCCAGCCAGTCGGCATTCCACTGATTTTCCACGCCGCTAAAAGACATAAAGGTACGTTCACCGTCGGGTTCTACCAGCGCCAGACACCAGCCGTTATCGCCATCTGCGTTATCGATAAGGCTGTGCAGATTTTCCTTCGCCATGCGATTACGAATAATCTCTGCCCATACCCCCTGACCCAGAGGCAGGGCGTTACTGGCCTCTATGCCCAGGCGCTTCAGGGCTACGGCAATATTTAGCGCACAACCTCCCACATTAACGCCTTGCTGCTTAAGCTCAATATCGCAACCCCGCCATGGCAGGGCATAAGCATCGGCAATCACGTCAATCACAGCCGCCCCCACCAGGGTGACGGGGTGACGGGTGGCTAATGTGGGTAACAAATTGTGTAAACGGGGACTGCTCATAACGCCTCCCGCTGCTGACGGAAAGTAGCCAGTGCTGTGGCATAGCGCGTGAAATCAAGCTGGTTTACCGCATCCAGCTCTGCTTTGAACTGCGGATCTATCGCCGAGATCCCATGAAGCGCTCCGCAGATAGCGGTTGCCATCGCGCCAATGGTGTCGGTATCGCCGCCAAGGTTGGCGCACAGGATGGCGCAGCGGTTAGGATCCGTTTGTGCCAGTTCAACCATGGCAATGGCGCAGGAGACTGACTCGATCGTGCTGGTTCCTGCCCCGACGACCTGATAGAGCTGTTCGCTGGCGGATTCCACGCCGTTGGCTTCACGTACAATTTTAAGCGCTATTTCAAGGCGTGCCGCAAGGGATGCACTAAAGGTGGTAATACGTTTTTGCTGAGTGTAATGGGCGATGGCGGGCAGAGATGTCACGATATCGGCCCACTTATCGCCGTTGATAGCTCGCGAAATAGCCCAGGCGACGACCACGGCCCCGGCAATGGCCAGATCCGACTTATGCGTCGGGCTTGACGCCAAGGCTACCTCATCAATAAAGGTATCAAGATCCTGCGCTGGCAACAGACAGCCCAGCGGTGAGACACGCATTGCTGCGCCATTGGTCACACCATTATTTTCCAGCTCCGCGACCGGTTTTCCGGTGCGAATCGCATTCAGCGCAATTTTTGACGTTGGTCCAAGGACATTTTTATTGAAGGCGTCAAACTTCAGCGCCCACTCGAGGATATTATGGCCAATCAGGTCTGGATCGATTTGGCCATCGCGAGCCAGCAGTGCATCAGCAAGGCAAAGTGCCATTGAGGTATCGTCAGTAAATTCTGCGCGCTGAAAATAGCAGGCCGCATTATTCTCTTCAGGCCCTGGGAGAAAGCGGTCAATCCAGCCAAAGTGTGCCTTAACGCGCGTTCTTGGCCACAGCTCAGACGGCATACCCATCGCATCTCCTAATGCTTGCCCGTAGAGGGCACCAAGGATACGTTCTGCTTTCATTTTACTTCCCCTTTTGTCAGCGCATTATCGCGTTCGTCGACGTTAATTGCTGTGATGTCTTTGTCCGATTCGCGAAAGAAAATCATAAATAGTACGGCTATCACGGCTATCATTATTGCCCCGAAAGTCCACATGCCCGCCCAGTCGAAGGTCAGACCGTTAACCGGTTCTTTATAGGCAAACATGTCTTCCATCATCATTCCGCCAAGACGATAGCCGAGCAGGCTGCCAAACCCCTGACAGCACAGAGTTATCAGGCCCTGGGCTGCAGTACGCATATGTACAGGGGCTTTCTTATCAACATAGATATAGGCGGTAACGTAGTAGAAGTCGTAACTGACCCCGTGCAGCAAAATACCCAGGAACAGCAGACCATAAGTGAAGTACTCTTCCGCTCCACCGAAGATAAAGAAGGCATAACGAATAGCCGCGGTAATAAGACCAAGTAATAACACCTTCTTAATACCATAGCGTTTAGTGAAGAACGGCAGAGCCAGCATAAAGAAGATTTCGGAGAACTGTCCGAGGGTCATCCAGCCGGTGGCATTTTTCATCCCCACTTCTGTCAGATACCCGTTGGCAAAGATGTAGTAAAACGCCAGCGGCATGGCAAACAGGAAAGAGCAGAAGAAAAAGACGAGGAAGTTTCTATCCCGCAGCAGGATCAGTGCGTCCAGCCCGAGCATCACCTTGAAATTCATCTTGCCGGTACTTTTTGGCGGCGTGTCGGGTAAGAAGAAGGCAAAAACCCCCAGCACGGCTGAACTACCCGCGGTAATAAGTAAAGGAATATTGGTCGGGGATATATCGTTATAGCCCAGCATTTGTGGCAGAAAGCCGCAGGCCAGGCCGGATGCTATCCAGCCAATGGTGCCCAACACGCGAATGCGCGGGAAATCACGCTCGACATCCGACACGTTAGCAAAAGCGATGCTGTTGGTAAGGGCGATGGTTGGCATATAGGTGAGAGAATATGCCAGTAATAGTGGGAAGAACCCTGCAAAAGTGGTTTGCTGCGCGGCAAAATACATCAGGATTGCACCCGCAAACATTAAGACAGCGAGAACCTTTTGAGCCGAAAAAAAACGGTCCGTCAGTGAACCCACCAAAATAGGTGACAAAATAGCCGCAATTGCCGTACAGGCGTAAGACCAGCCGATTTCCCCGGCGGTAAAGCCGCTTTTGCTAAGCCATAACCACAGTGGGACAAACCAGGCTCCCCAGATAAACCACTCAACAAACATCATGAACGACAGCTTGGCTGTTATTTTCATTTTTAAATCCTTCATGGCAGGTAAGGTACGTCTGGATAGTACCACTTGATAATACCTTTTAAATACCTTTGCGTTGAAGTTATGAACGCCTTCACAGTTTTGATGGCATGAATCGAGTCAGCCGAAGGCATTGAAGTCGGCATCAAAATGAAAATTAGCCTGATGAGTAAAGAAGAGAGTCTGCATGTTTATCGGATCAGGACAAGAAATGATTACGCCTCCATTTTTATGGAGGCGTAATCTGTCAGTATAATAATTTACTCAATATAAAGACCTTCTTCTCTATTGAGTTAGCTTAACAACCGTGACTTATTATGCATAAGTCATTACGAAGTTATTTAATGAAAACGCAAATACGCCATTATTAATCTTAAATGTCAGTACGTTAAAATAACTTCCGTTTGCTGGCTGTATCGTTACACGCGCGTTAATGTCGCCCGTTTCGGATGATTCAATAAGTTTGGTATCCTGGTAAGATGATATTGTCATTAAACTCTCACTGATTCCACGTGCGACGATTAAATCAAAACTAACATTCTTCATATTATGCTTTTCAAAGAGTAACCTTATGGTGCTGGAACCATAGGGATAATTTACATAGATAATCCCTCTTTGCATCAAAGGATTACCTGACAGATTACCTCTGTCATTTACATATATAGGGTATAATGTATCGCGAGCGCTTATTGTTATTTCTGGAAATTTAGTGGTGAAGTGATTCTTTTGTATGGTGTGCGGGCCAAAGCTGCTGAAATCTTCGCTGCTATTCCCTAATGTCCCAATCGGCCAGGGGGTGTCAAGAGTAGGGGTAAAAACAGGCATACCGGCAAGTTGAGAGGCTCTTGGTTTATCCGGTTCCCCGATACTTTGTCCATTCACATTTCGGCGTACTTCGGCCGATGATTGATAAATCACTTTTCTGGCCTCAGCGATACTTCCCACAGGTTCCATTTCCGGTAGGGTTCGCCAGAGGTTAAAGGATAATGACTCGCCGTATTCTTGCTGTTGTCGGGTTCTTATATCCTGCTGGTAAAGCGTTAATGTGGCGACCTTATAGGGTACCGCCTCGCGCTCATCCCATAGGTTCCGGGCATCAGTAAGAGATTGTTTCGCCGGGTTATTACGCAGTTGCACGTAAAAATCGAGTTTAATCTCGCTATTCCTTAATCTATAGGCTAAATCTTCTGCGAGATAATTGATACCTCCAAAATTGGCTACATGATTTGAACTTGGAAGCGTTCTTGCATGGAGTTTAAATTTGCAATAGTCATTGCCAAATTTAAAGGGGACACAACTCCAGAGTGGCTCACCTAAAAGGGTATCAACTTTTTTATCCATACTATCCAGAACAGCGGCCATTTCCGGGTTATTGACCAGGAACGCGTCCAGTTTTCCACTCATTGCGGCTGACTTAAAGTTAACCATATCGTCTGCATCGGAGGCAAAAAACACTTCGGTATTTTGCAAGATAAAATCCAGCGTGCTGCCATCTGCTTCCTGGTCGATTGATTTTCTGCCTGTAATACCGAAAAGTTTGATACCGATACCGACTGTAGAATTAAGGTCTGCGGCGGTTTGTGCGATATCGCTTGAGTACCTGACCCATGCCGTATAGCGTTTGCCGGGTATAAATATACCCACCTGGTATCTTTCTGGCAGATTATCAACGACCTGAAATGAGCCAGAAACAGTACCATGCGTCTTGGCAAAAGCGGCGCGTTTGGCGGGCGTCTGATTATTATTAACGATACGTGGAACCTGTATTTCATCAACAAACATGCGGCGAATATCTTCTATTGCGGCGCTATCAGAGGCGGGCTGAATACTCTGATTATTTCTTGCCATATCTTTAGCATTGTCATCGCTCATAATGTCACCTGTAGAGGTTTTAATAAAATAGATGATTGCCTGGATATTAACAAGATAACGACACTTGTTAATATCCAGCTTTATATAACTTCACGAATTGTGGATAATTATTATTGCTTTATTTATTTCCCTGGCGCGACTTGAAGCTATTACGCTCTTTCTGCCTGATGAGTTTGCCAGAATCGGTGCTTAGACCACCGCTGTTCCAGCCGATAATATTGACTAACTTCCTGACGATAGGCATCACGAATTAATTTGATTCTTTCATCATATTGGTAGAGTAAAGAGTAGTCATTATCGTTTAATACTGCATTAACAGCTTCAGCCCCTCGGAGTCCTGTGTAAATTGCATTATATATTCCCTGTGATGATAGAGGGTCGAATGATACCGCGGCATCACCCACTGCTATCCAGCGCTCACTGACTGCCTGTTTTAAATATCCTGCCGTGGCTTCTATGATATGCAATGGTGCTGTTGATATATATTCCCAGACACCCTGTCGGGCAATATGTTTTGTTTCTTTCAATGCTGATATAAAGTGATTATTGTCGCGTAGCAAGATTTTTGCGTGTTGTGCCAGAGTAAAAAATGCCACAACTCGCTTACCATCAGGCAGCCCAGCCGTATACCACCACCCGGAAGGCACTGCTTCTACCATACTGCGTGTATCCGGGCTATCACTTTGGCACCAGGTATAGATTGCAAACAAAGGCGGATCTTTTTGTCTGACAACACCTAACTGACTGGCAACAAATTGTGAACGACCACAGGCATTAATCATCCACTTCGCTGAGATTTTGAACGCCCCCGCTTGAATATCTATACCCTTATCGTTGTCACTGACAGAAGATAAACGTTCTTTTAGCAACAGCGTGCCTGATTCGACAGCGGCATTACGCAGGTTATGCTCAAAGTGCTGTCGGTCAAGGTGCCATCCACACCCGTAAGGGTCATGAATAAAGTCAGTTTCCCTTAATCTGTCATCACCCCAGCTGGATAAATTCCCTTTGTTTGTCAAAGAGGCCGAGTTTTCAACCCAGGGCAGTAAACCCAGTTTATTCAGCATTGGACGAGCAGCACCCGGTAAACTTTCTCCTATTTTTTGCTCAATGGTGTGGCCCGGATCCAGTAATACAACCTGCTTCCCGCCGAGTGATAGTCCCCTGGCCGCAACGGCACCTGCGGGTCCTCCCCCGACAATCACTGCATCGCAATGCATATGGGTTAGCGTGTTCGTCTGAATTTGTCCCATTGTTCTTGAGTCCATCCGAGTTGTTTTAAGAGAGCTTCTCTGTCACCCACTGGGCTACCGTCTATACGGGTACTGAAAGCGGCAGCTGCGGCAGGGAAGGGTTCAGCCCCGGGTTTTAAGTGCTCAACAAACACACTTTCTCTTATTTCCTCATCCTCATCGGAGGCCGGGCATTGCTGCACAATGCCTAACTCGTCAAAGCGCTCAACGGTCATTTGCATTACGGCCTCATTATCAAGACCTTCTAGCAGGAAACCTCGTTGCCAGTAGTCCCTGGTCTGAAAGGCTTCCTTTCGCTCTTCTGCACTATGTCGGCTATCCATGTAAATGTCATAGTTCGCTTCAGAGAGGACTTCATTTGGGACCTTGGCAGGCCAGAACGACGGTAAGTAGGGGTGAAAATCTTTGTCGTAACCTGAGCGGCAGCGGGCGGTATCGCCCTGCCAGGGAACTGCCATCCAGCGGCTAAGTCCACCTGGTGTTTGTGCATGCAGAGGCCCGTCCTCTGACAACGCTTCATCAGGCGTCAGGATATCGCCATAATCACGTTCCGGGTCGTCTTCTTCGCGGCGTCTAATCCGTAGAAAATCATCGTATAGCGTCGGGTGTCTCATCGGCCAGGTTAGCTCACAGCCAGGATGGAAGGCGTCCGCACAGCAGTAGGATAAGGGCCCCATATCCAGAAGATTTGCTTTGATTTGGAGATAAAACCAGTCAGAAGGAGAGGGAAGAGGAACAGCAGGGTTAGTAAACGGTCGGAAATGGGTTGGAAATTTTGCATCTCCGAATAGGCTACTATAATCGAGATCGTCGATAAAATTACCCAGAACGAAATTAACAAGATGCTCATAGCTTTCCGGAGCAACAGGCAGAAGCACGTCATTTTCGCCACCTTCGATTGGCCCATGAAACGCATCACCATACAATTGCGGCCAGAGCATTTCATCGCCACCTTCGTTGCTATCATCATCAGGGGCCCGAAATCGTTCGAAGATCTCAAAACGCTCAAGATAGCTATCCGGTTCGGCGAGTGTTTTAATCAGTTCTGAATCGATTGGATATAAACCGCCCTCGCCGAATACGCGCGCGAAACCGACATTAACCCATTGCAGGTTAGAAAGGTTGAACAGTAATGGCAAAATATCGAGGGTATAAGAGGTATTATGATCCATTTCTAACGTTGCGTGTCTAATCATGTCGTACATTGAACGGAAGGGAACAATGCCCGGAGCATAATCAGGTGGTCCGATAACGACCCAGGCACCGGTTACCGGAATTTTTCTTCCGTCAATATTTACCTCAGCCGAAACCGGGCCATCAGAAGTATCGTCATACCAGTCGGCTGAGTTATTGAAGTTAATTTCATTACCCTTGGAATCGGTAAGCAATAATGGCGCACCACTCGGAGAGGCTGATATGCCATGGCCCCCCAGCACTAATAGATGACCTTTTTCGTCAGTCAGTAATTCACCTAAATCAACAGAGACATCTTTAAATGCGCCGTCATCAAAATAGACACCGCTCTGTTCTGCACCGCTTATTTTCTGCGCTGCTGGGGTGATTTCCAGCGTTTTACGTTGGTTACCGGTAATTAATGGATTACGGCGTTCTACTGATTCACCCGCAGGTTGATCCATAGCATTATCAAAACAGTACCAGGAGGCTTTTTTATTTGCGAGTTCAACTTCCCAGGTAATATCTGCATTATCAGCGGTTAATTCTGCCACCGCCATGCCATGTTTGTTATAACCAATAATTCTGAATTTGGCAGCTTGTCGCTTAATAGCTCCGGTATCATCGCGAGTTGCTCCAAAAGGTGGTGGAGGTTCATGTAAATACTCAGGTCCAATATAATATTCATCTTCACTGTTCCCCACACGACCGATACCAATAGCTGGATGTATTTTAGCATAAACAATGTGGTCGACTTTGTTTTGATCATCGACCCTGGATAATTGAGAATGACTTTCCGGCTCTGTAATGCTGAATTTCTGAAACAGCTTTTTTTTAACTGATTCTTTAGCGATGATTGATGCTGTTTCTTCAGTTATGGAGATATTTATAGTTGTCACGGGAGAGGTTTTAATATCATCGGCCCCGACTCTATGAAAGGAATACCATACCTCCAGAAGTGAATTTTTTTCTAATTGTCTGAGTGGTATTTGATAAGTAAATTTTTTCCCTTCACGCTGTTGTGTTATAGCTTTCGGGTGACTTTTATTAACTCCCTCTTTTCCTTTCCAGTAAATAGTCAGTAAATCATAATGTTTCAGCCCTGCTTCGGCAGGAATGATGACGGTTAACCCTGTTTCATAGAGCGAGGCTTTATTGTTAATAGCGTTTTTAATAATAGCGGGAGGTATAGTTTTATGCTGTTCAGTACTTTTACTATTCATTAAGAAATCCTCTGGTAGTTTAATGTTTAACATTAAAAGACAATTTTCAAAAAAAATAGAAAGGAACTAATGATATTAATGTTTTATTAAAGGAAGATACATAATCAACCCGCGCAATCAATAGATGAATTTGATTGGGGTGGTTTTATTAATTTTCTGATGTGTGTTTATGATTAAATCATTTCAAAAAAAACAAAACGTCATGAACTGACAGTGATCTAGTGCTAATTTATTCACTAGTAAATAAAATGTTTAATTTTTCAGGCAGACAGACAGACGAAATAAACTTTATCTATTCGCTATCAGGAAATACTATATCTGTGGTATTTAGAAAAGTATATCCCTTCTTTCAGGAAATAGGATATAATCCTGCCTTATCTTTGTTTTGTGTTTTGACGGGCTGAATTTATACATTTATATTACAAATAACAGGCTAATATATCGTTATTTATGGATTTAATAGGATTTTATTGAACTTGTGGTTTCTTAATGGTGCTTAATTATTAGCAGGTTAAGAATAAATCAGTACCGAACTGATAAGTTAAGTGTAGCTCACTCTCAGCAAAGGGGCGCTTTATTAGTGATCATACTCCCGGTATTTTTATGGGAGCATGATAATACAGAAGGTTATGACGTCGTTTTTAACTTTTCCAGCCAGTTCTGAACCCAGCGTTGTGGATTACTTTCCAGCGGCAGGCTATATATCTCGCTGAGCGGGTATAAGGTTGGTGCCGGTAATGCAGAGGGGGGCTGTAGGGCCGGGCTGCGTAACACCTCTTCAGGTGAACCTTCGGCAATGAGCTCACCTTCCTCAAGATGAACCACACGTGGAAAATGACGAGCAATAAAATCCAGATCGTGGCTGATGGCAAGAATAGCGGTGCCCACAGTACGTTGATTCTCCAGCCAGAATTCAAATCGTGATAACCATTTAGCATCAAAATCACGGCTTGGCTCATCAAGCAACAGAACCGACGGGGCTACGGCTGAGAGACTGGCTACTGCCACCATTCGACGTTGACCAGCATGAAGATCTAACGGATGAAGTTCAGCCACATCCTCCAGCCCGCAGTCGACCAGAGCCTGCAAGGTTCTGCGAGATATTTCATCTGCGGGTAGTTTCTGACGGCGTAGCCCAAACGCGACTTCATCAAATACCCTATTATAGAAAATCTGTCGTTCAGCCTCCTGAAACAGCACGCCAATATGGTTTGCCCGATCTGGTGCACTGTATTTTTTTAGTTCCTTTCCTTTTAACCGAACCTGTCCTTCGTCGGGTGTTAATAGTCCTGCCGCCAGACGTAGTAAGGTTGATTTTCCGGCACCGTTATCACCGACGAGTGCGACAGATTCACCTGGCCTCAGGTGTAATGACAGTTGTGAAATACAATTGTTACTGGTCTGAGGCCAGCGATAACTAATTTTATCGAGTTGCAGCATAATGCTCCCGAAAGGCTTTCAGTAAGCTGAGTTCATCCTTTGGAACAGGCAGCGGCCAATCCTCCAGTTCGGAAAGTTTGCCCAGAGCACGCCAGGCGTCCGGGGCATTAATGGTTGCTAACGCCGGGACAAATACCTCTTGTAATGATCCTGACGCCAGAACCTTACCCTGTTCCAGTAAAAGTAATTGTTTGCCGTGACTGGCTGCGGGCAGTAAGCTCCGTTCAAACAGAATAACCGCATATCCATGGCGTTGTGAGTCGAGCGTTAACTGCTCGAGGATCCGTTGTGTCATGCTGGGAGTCATACGGCTGAAAGCTTCATCCAGTAATAACAGCTGCGGTCTCATTGCCAGGGCGCTGGCAATCACCACGCGTTGTGCTTCGCCTCCTGACAGCGTGGCCGGATGACGCAAACGTAGCGTATCGGTTTTGGTTAATATCAGTGCCTCATTCACCCGATCGATTATTTCGTCAGAGGGTAAACCTAAGTTTTCCGGACCAAATGCGACTTCCTGCTCGACGCTAAATGCGCAGCCTGAAAGTTGTAGCTGCGGTGATTGTTGTACCAACTGGCGCTGAGCAGCATAAGTGGTCAGCGTCCCTTCAGAGAGGGTGATACCCTGGACTTCCCCATGACCATTTACCTGCCCGTGTAACAGGCTGCCGAGCCCGCCACATAATAACTGTGCCAGTGTCGTTTTACCGCTGCCGTTCCCGCCCAGTACGGTCAGCCATTCACCCGCAGCAAGTTGTAAATCCAGAGGACCGAGCAGTGACTCAGATGCGCCCTTAGGCGTATAGCTAAATTGCTGTAAATTTACCACCACCAGCGAACGCCTCCTTCAATCAGAATCAATACCAGTAATCCGTAGCGTATAATCACTTGAATGCGACTATCGCTGGGAGCATTTAACGTTGTGCGTCGCCTTACCGCCCTGAAGGCACGCAGATCAAGAGCGGCACCACGTATGGATAAATCGCTCAGTGCCTGGCCCGCCAGAGGTAAAATCAAGGCGGGCAGGGCAGTGAAACGTTGCCAGATATTGCCGTCGAGTGGTACACCACGCGCGATTTGTGCTTCACGAATATGAGCCAGCTGCAGACGTAGTTGTTCCACCAGTAATAACGGACCCGCCAGCAAATAGGCGAAACTGACCGGTAAACGGCTGGCAAACAGGGCGCTGATAAAGCGTTCAGTACTGACATACTGGAGCCAGAGCTGTGCACTGCTGATAATTGCCAGCAACCGTATCCAGAGCGTCAGGGCATGAGCATGGCGGCTGGTGTCCAGGGGGGCACCGGTTAGCCAGTGCGCCAGCCAGCCGCTGTGTACCATCCATAATCCCAGAGCCATTGGAATCAATAGCCAGGCAACAAAACGCCAGCGATAACGCGCGGCTGGCCAGGATAGCAGGGCAATAAACAGAGTGCTACTCAGGAGTACCAGAGGCCAGCCCAAGGGTAAAAACAGTGAGCTGGCACAAACCCAGATCCAAAGCGTAAATGAGGTAAAAGGGTGCATACCTAACGCACTCGGGCAATCTGCGGGAAATTGCGTAGCGTGCGCTGCGGCAGGCGGCGGATCAGCAACCAGGCAATAATCGCCGATAGAATTTTGTCGACCAGATTCGCACCAATAACCGTATAAGAGACGGATAAAAACAGGTCTTCACCCACGGCGGTCAGATAGGCGATAAAGAAGTCTGCGCCACTCCCTGAGGTACCGCCAAACAAATACACGCGGATCGGTACGGCAATCACCGTTAATACCAGAGTGATAATCACACCGGATAAAATAACGCGCGGTAACGTTCGGAAGAAACCTGCACGGGCAAGAAAGCCTGCGGTTAAACCAATCACCATTGAAACGGGAGCAAAAGCGACAGCAATC
Organism: Klebsiella sp. BIGb0407; assembly: GCF_024807845.1. Classification (GTDB taxonomy): domain Bacteria; phylum Pseudomonadota; class Gammaproteobacteria; order Enterobacterales; family Enterobacteriaceae; genus JGM124. The sequence continues at coordinate 1,147,550 of NZ_JANUEQ010000001.1, read as the reverse complement.
GGGCCGCTTATCAGGCCACTGAGTAGATTACTCAGTAAACCCGTTAATAAGGCAATCCAGGGGCCGGCAACTAACGCACTAATAATGGTGCCAATTGAGTCGAGGAAAATAGGTAATTTAACGATTGAACTCAGTTGGTCACCGATAATGTTAATCGCTATTGAAATAACGATAAGCACCAGAGTACTGCTGGAAAGTTGTATTTTCATTTATAATCAACTGTTATTTAAAGGGGTTTATCGGAGGGTAACCACTAACTCTTCATAAGTGGAAAGCGCACAGGTTTCACGTTGAAATGTCACCTGCTCCAGCTCACCGATAACCAGTTCTAAAGTGGTTCTGACAGTACAGCCGTCCATCATATGGCCCCCTGTCATGGTGCCTTTTTCATCAGATACAGCGAGATGTAAATGTTCACCTTTTGCATCCAGGGTACCAATCAATGAGACCACTTCAAACTTACCCTGAAGTAAATCAATGCCTTTCTCGCCCGCGTAGCTCTGACCGGCATAGCGCAAGGCCACATTGGTTAAACTCCCGACACAACCAGCAATAAATGCAGCCTGTAAATTATGCTGTTGCACATACTGTCGTAATGCAGGCAGCACATCTTCTCCGGGTAATAAGCGTAACGCCAGGAAACGTGTGGTTGAAAAAGGCGTAGGTGACTGTGGAGACATTATTTATCCTTAAAAAATCTTAAAACAGTAATTTAAACTGAGTGTGCCGATATTATTTATCGCATTAAAATAATTAGAGTAAATAACATAGAGTGTTATTTCATAAGAAAATATATGGCATAGCTTATTGATAATGATGATAAAACATAAAGGCTGATAGCGAAAAAATGGTTTATTATTTTACAAATAATGCATAAGGATGAATAATGACTGATGCTGTGTCATTACCGGACGTTGCGCTTCGCCTCCTGATCGCGCTACGGATAATATTATAAAACCGCACTTGCACATTGCTTTTCAGGTTTAGAGCGATTTCTGGAATATATAATCCATGCTTTTATTTAGAATTAAGCGCCAGAATATTTCAGGCAATCTGAATAATTATCATAAAGAGAATATATGAACATTTCAAAAACATTGAATTACGCCAGAATATCATCCGCTGTAGATAATTTAAAAGAAGCAACGAAAACACAATACAATAAATTTTCTGAAACGAAGTCAGGAAAAATAGTATTGTCGATACTCAATTTCGTGAAAAAAGTAGCTAATGCACCGACTGAATTCGTAAAAAAACACCCTAAGGCGATTATCGCAACAGGTCTGATTACAACGCTCATCGGCGGAATAACGGCAAACGTTCCCGCTGTAGCCATCGGTATGACATTAGTCGCTGCGGGGGCTTTAGCGCAGTCTTCAAACCGGCATGCCGAAAGACAGGAAAATAACCCTGTAGAGCAGGTTCCTCAAGAAATTGCCGCTGAGTAATTTTTTTGCCCGAGTTTAATATCGGGCAAGTCTATGAAAAAGATGGAAAAATATTTTCACCTTCGGGCCGGAATAAAAATAAACAGTGATATCAAAATAATGGCTTAATATTTCACAAATAACCGATAAAAATATCCTTTAAATGATGTGAGAATTCTTCTCAACAAAATCGTCAAATTTCCCAGAATGTGCCAGAATAGTAGCGGGTAGCAAATACTGTCTGCAGCTCACAGGGTGCAGCCAGGGAAGAAGTAACAAGATGTTCAGATTATTAAATTCATATTTCACTGTGCCAGACCATGAGGATGAATAATGACTGATATTGTACAGTTACTGGGCAAAGAAGCCGCTAACTTACTCGAACACCGTTGTATGACGATTCCCGCAGATAACCTCTATTTACCGGGGCATGATTACGTTGACCGGGTGATGATTGATAATAACCGTCCGCCAACGGTACTGCGAAATATGCAGACGCTCTATAATACCGGGCGACTTGCGGGCACCGGCTATCTTTCTATTCTGCCGGTGGATCAGGGGGTGGAACACTCCGCAGGTGCCTCCTTTGCGGCAAATCCGCTCTATTTTGATCCAAAGAATATTGTTGAACTGGCGATTGAAGCGGGATGTAACTGCGTGGCATCAACCTATGGCGTGCTGGCTTCAGTATCGCGCCGCTATGCTCACCGCATTCCTTTTCTGGTAAAACTCAACCATAACGAAACCCTAAGCTATCCGACCCAGTACGATCAGACACTGTATGCGAGTGTTGAACAGGCCTTTAATCTGGGAGCGGTTGCGGTGGGAGCCACCATTTATTTTGGATCGCCCGAATCACGTCGCCAGATTGAAGAGATCTCAGCGGCTTTCGAGCGCGCCCATGAGTTAGGCCTGGTCACGGTATTGTGGGCCTACCTGCGTAATCCGGAGTTTAAGCAGGATGGCGTTGACTATCATGCCAGTGCGGATTTGACGGGGCAGGCTAACCATCTGGCAGCGACTATTGGCGCTGATATCGTGAAGCAAAAAATGGCCGAAAATAATGGCGGCTATAATGCGGTGGACTTTGGTTATACCGATGAGAAAGTTTATAGCAAACTCACCAGTGATAATCCGATTGATTTAGTCCGGTATCAACTGGCTAACTGCTATATGGGACGTGCGGGGCTGATTAACTCTGGCGGTGCGTCGGGGGGAGCCACAGACCTGAGTGACGCCGTACGGACTGCGGTTATCAATAAACGTGCCGGAGGAATGGGGCTTATTCTGGGACGTAAAGCCTTTAAAAAATCGATGCCCGACGGTGTGAAATTGATTAACGCCGTGCAGGATGTCTATCTGGATAAAAAAGTCACTATCGCCTGATGCAATCAGGACGTCTCTCCCCGAACAGGGAGAGACGTTAATCCGGTCTATTTCATCAACGGACAGTCAGGTGGCAGCCGGCATGCCAGGGCATGAGGGTGAACCTCAAGATGAAACTCGCTACCATTTAAGGGTTCGCCGTCGAGATTAAAGGTCATCTCATTCTTTGCGGTGATGCTAAACCACTTGGATCTTCCTTCAGTAAACTCGTAATACTCTGAATCATCAGTCAGCTGAGTCACTATTGCCGGTAATAATTCTTCCCCGGTAAATATACGGATATCCAGTAACCCGTCATTGATCAGGGCATCAGGACAGAGTCGCTGACCGCCGCCAGCCTGACGTCCATTACCAATACCAATCACCAGGGCATCACCTTGCCAGTGAAAATCTTCCCCGCGAATTTCACAGCTGTCGGGTTTCAGGGTGTCCATACGCATCAGGCCGTGAATAAAATAGGAAAGCCCTCCGAGCAGGGATTTCATTTTCTTCGGGGTCTCTGTGGTGATGCGCGTTCCAAAGCCACCGGTGGCCATATTAATAAAGAAGAATTCGTGATTAACCTGAATCAGGTCAATATCGACCGGCTTGGCAACAATGGCTAAGCGTAAGGCCGGTTCAATTTCTTCCGGAATGCCAGCACTGGTAGCAAAATCGTTGGCAGTACCTAGCGGTAAAACGCCCAGGGCAGGGCGAACTTTGGGTTCCAGCTCAGCAAGGCAGGTAGCAATGGCATTGATGGTGCCATCTCCGCCACCGGCAATCACCGTATCGACCTGTAACGCTAAGGCTTCTTTCACATAGCGAGGCGTATCTTCTTTTTCCCAAGTGACGCGAATATGGATAGTATAACCTTCGCCCCGCAAGGCGTTCACCGCATCACGCAGGGGTTCGTTTTCGGCACTTTTGCCATTAAGTATTATTAATGAAACTGGAAATGTCATTAGTCACCTCTGGCTTGTCCGTTGTTCGAATTATTATGAGTATATATTCAGTTTAGGCAAGATTCAGGGCGGCGGCAGAATTACATTGTAAAAAATAACGTCTGTGAATCCACCTGATTTCCGATAAAGAAGTCAATGGTTACAGTCAGATGCAGATATCTGGGGTATCGAAATGATGATTCACTCTGTGTTGCTCAGTAAAATTGAAGGGATTACTCATGCTTTTCTAAACCATCAGGAATCAATACGCTTTGTCGCCAAAGGAGGTTATATATCGATTAAACAGATACATAGCTCTGATGTCTGGGTATGTGATGATAATATCTCCCCAGAACATTCAAAAAAGATTCAAGCCGATGCCATAGTCTGCCATTCAGAAGATAAGACGATAAGCATCATCACCGCAGACTGCATTCCTTTAATCATTGCCTCAAGCGATGCTGAGATAATTTCAGTGGTGCATGCCGGGTGGAAAGGGCTGGCGCAAGGCATTATAAAAAATACCCTGACAGAAATACAAAAATTGAATGTCAGCCAGTCTGAGCTGTTTTTTTGTATCGGGCCGCATATCCTGCCCTGTTGCTATGAGATTAAAGAAGACCTGATTCAATCGATAAAAGAAACATCATCTAATCAATGTGATATCACGCCTTTCAGCGAAGTGAGAGATAACGGTTCCCGCTATTTAAGCCTGGCCCGCTGGTGTCATCACCTGCTTACGGAAGAAGGTGTCAGCCCTTCAAATATTGAATCAATAAGTCAATGCACCTATTGCTCTGCCTATGGTTATGGGAGTTACCGCAGGCGAGCGCACAGAGAAGAGGCAAAGTCGTTTCAGTACTCGTGGATAAAAAAACGGCCTGCTGTCAGGAAATTCGGCTAAAACTAACCTGAATAGCGAAAAGTAAAAGTCAGGCTGGAAGGATGGAATTACAAAAAAGAAAGTCTGCGCAAGGGAGATTGCGCAGACTAAGGAGGTGGTTTCAAAAAACGCTGTTCATTTATTGTTACGTTTTTTCAGCCCGGCGATAATAGCGCTATCTGACCGAGCGATATGTGATCAGATTCTAATATAGAAAGAATAATCTGATTTAGCTGGCAATCTGTGAACTGCGTGTTGTCTGTCCGTTGAGATTACGCATCAGCAGGGCATAAGTCAGATCCATATCATCAGGAACCGGTAACCAGACCGTATGGCCGTCACCTGGTGCGACTGAGGTGGGTTCTGATTTCTTGTTTTCCATCTGCTCGAGCGTAAATACTACATTGCCCTGAGGGGTCATCAATTCCAGACTATCACCGACACTGAATTTATTCTTCACCTGAACCGCGGCAAGGCTTCCACGGCGTTCACCGGTAAATTCGCCGACAAACTGCTGGGTGTCCGAAATGGAATGGCCATAGTCATAGTTCTGGGCGCTGTCATGGGTATGACGGCGGAGGAAACCTTCGGTATAGCCACGGTGAGCCAGGCCTTCCAGAGTACGCATCAGGGTTGGGTCAAAAGGCTTACCGGCAGCCGCATCATCAATCGCCCGGCGATAGACCTGAGCGGTGCGCGCGCAGTAATAGTGTGATTTGGTGCGACCTTCGATTTTCAGGGAATGTACACCCATCTTCGTCAGGCGCTCTACATGCTCAATCGCCCGTAAGTCTTTTGAGTTCATGATATAAGTACCATGCTCATCTTCAAAGGCCGTCATGTACTCGCCCGGACGTTTGGCCTCTTCAACCATAAAGACTTTGTCTGTCGGGGCACCCACGCCTAAAGTCGGCTCTACGTTCTGCACCGGAATAGGTTCATGAATATGAACGATATTACCCAAGTCGTCCTCTTTACCTTCCTGCACTTTATATTCCCAGCGACAGGCATTAGTACAGGTTCCCTGGTTCGGGTCACGTTTGTTGATATAACCCGACAGCAGGCAGCGCCCGGAATAGGCCATGCACAGTGCGCCATGGACAAAAATTTCCAGCTCCATTTCTGGCACCTGAGCGCGAATTTCTGCTATTTCATCCAGGGAAAGCTCACGAGACAAGATAACGCGAGTCAGTCCCATCTGATGCCAGAATTTTACCGTTGCCCAGTTGACGGCATTGGCCTGCACTGACAGGTGAACGTCCATCTGCGGGAAAGCTTCGCGAACCATCATAATCAGTCCGGGATCGGACATAATAAGGGCATCCGGGCCCATATCAATCACCGGTTTTAAATCACGAATAAAGGTTTTTAGCTTGGCGTTGTGGGGGGCAATATTGACCACCACATAAAATTTCTTACCCAACGCATGGGCTTCATTAATGCCAGTCTGCAGGTTCTCGTGATTAAATTCATTGTTACGTACCCGGAGCGAGTAGCGCGGCTGGCCCGCATAAACGGCATCGGCACCATAAGCGAAAGCGTAACGCATATTTTTCAGCGTTCCCGCAGGGGAAAGGAGTTCTGGTTTAAACATGTTGGTCTCAGTCTGATATCAAGTCAGAACCGCCTCACTGAATGAGGCGGTTTGGGATGAAATAATTTCCACAGTTACTGAGTGGGATTGTAGCGCGAATTGTGACGGGAAACTACTTTTACAGCAAGGTACTCATTCCCGCTTCCCAGCGATAACCCATGCCGTAGACCGCACGAATAAACGAGGGCTCGCTATCCAGCGCCTCCAGTTTACGGCGCAGATTTTTAATATGGGTATCGATAGTGCGATCGGTTACCACCCGGTAATCATCGTAAAGGTGATTGAGCAGCATCTCGCGGGAGAACACTTTACCGGGTTCGCTGGAGAGGGTTTTTAACAAGCGGAATTCGGCCGGTGTCAGTTCCAGCAGTTTGCCACGCCAGCTCGCCTGGAAGCGTCCTTCATCTATGACTAACGGGCTACTATCTGCATCGATACTGAAGTTTTGCGTCTTTTTATAGCGGCGCAAAATGGTTTTTACGCGTGCGACGACTTCGCGTGGGCTGTAGGGTTTACAAATATAATCATCTGCACCCAGCTCCAGCCCTAACAACCGGTCTATCTCTTCAATCTTCGCGGTCACAATAACTATCGGGACTTCGGAGAAACGACGAATTTCCCGACAGAGAGTCAGACCATCAGTACCGGGCAACATTAAGTCGAGCAAAATAAGATCAGGGGGCGTCTGACGGACATAGGAAATAACTAAGTCGCCATGATTAATCAGCGTCGGGTTAAAGTTTGCCGCACGTAAATAATCAATCAGTAACTGGCCGAGTTTAGGTTCGTCTTCAACGATTAAAATACGCGGTGCCAGGTCATCAACAGGAGTTTCGGTCATAATATTCTCGGTAAACTGGTTTCCAGTGGCAATATCACTGTCATCATCACACCACCCAAAGGTGAATGACTGGCTTGTAATGTGCCGCCGTGGGCGGTAACAATATTCTGGCAAATGGATAAACCGAGGCCGGAACCGCCGCTGGCGCGGTTACGTGAACCTTCAGCGCGATAAAAACGGTTGAACAGATGTTCCAGCTGCTCATCATTTACCCCGGGTTTACTGTCGGAAAAACGGAGTATCAGGCTGTTATCACTAAATTGCCCTTGGATCAGTAATTCACCACCCGGGTCGGTATAGCGCAGGCTGTTTTCCAGCAAATTATTGAACAGTTGCATCAGGCGGTCGCTATCGCCAAAAACCTGTGCTTGCTCCGGAAGTTCAAGACGCAAGTTTAAGCCGCGTTCGGCAAAGCGCATCCGGACAATCCCGGCAGCCACTTCCAGCAGGGTAATAATATCCAGCGATTGTTTCTGATAGGCCAGCGCCCCTTCATCGGATAAAGAGAGCTGATGTAAATCATTCACCAGTTTAGTGAGCGTGGCAACTTCCATTTGTAATGAGGTCAGCGAATCGGGGGTGAATTTGCGAACCCCGTCCTGAATGGCTTCCAGCTCCCCGTTCAAAATTGCCAGCGGCGTACGCAGTTCATGGGAAATATCGGCCATATAGGCACGCCGCATCTGCTGATTTTTTTCCAGCGTACTGGCGAGCTGATTAAAATCTTGTGCCAGCCGCCCGAGCTCATCATTACTACCCGGTGTTACCCGGGTAGTAAAATCCCCGGCGGCCAGGCGATGGGTACCTTCAACCAGGCGTTTGACCGGAGCCAGCAATCCTCGCGCCAGGAAGAACGTCACCGCGGCGGCCAGTAATGATGACAGGGCGACAATAATCCAGCTGGTACGTTGCTGCTGGCGGTCAAAATTAATATCGGCGTTTTGCGTCAGATGTTCGACGGATGAAGCTACCACCCAGCCGACCCGGCGGTTATTAACGTTGATTTCACGTTGAATGCCGTCGGCCGGCACGGCTTCACGCGGTCCTACCAGCACTTTTTTATTCTGATCCAGCACCCAGAATTTAGTCCGCCAGCCATGAGGTGGTGGCGGAGGAGGCGGGTTAGCATTCTCATGATCCGGGTCTTGTTCAAAGGATCGTAATATCTGAAACATTACCCGTTCATTATGGTGCAAAAACCTCCAGTTGCCATGTTCGGCATACTGCTCACTGAGCCCATTGCTTAACCACTCAAGGCGCTGCTCATTACCTCGTTTAATATAATCAATAAAGCCATACTCAAAGCTGAGGCGCACGCCCCAGTGCATAATGGCCAGTACCATTAAACAGGTCGACAGAATGGCAAAAAACAGTTTACCGGTTACCCCAGGTCGCCAGAGTTTCATGGCTCATTCCTTTTCCGTCGTGTAATCGCAAAATTTTGTGTGGTATCGGTGGGAACCCACATAAATATCAGTGCTGGCAGGGCAATAATCACCGCCATACAGCTGTAGGTATAGATAAAGATATGGTGCAGTATTCCCGGATCGCTGACGCCCTGTGGATGGCCAAACATTCCCAGCAGAATACCGGCAATACTGACGCCAATACTCATCGCCAGCTGCATCACCATCGAAAGTAAGCTGTTGCCACCGGAGGCCAGGGTATCGGGTAAGTCTTTTAGCGTTAAGGTATTCATGGACGAAAAGCGCATGGCGTTAACCATACCCTGACAAAACAGCACCAAAGGCAGCAGCCAGTACCAGCCCATCATGGCGGTGGTGACAAATACCAGGCTCAGCACTGACAGGCCTAAGGTCGAAGCGACCAGTACTTTGCGATAGCCAAAGTGGTTAACGACCTGAACCACAATACGTTTCATTCCCATACTGCCCAGCACCATCGGGATCATCATTAGCCCGGCATGGAAGGGCGAAAAACCGAGACCAATTTGCAGAAATACCGGTGTCATAAAGGGCAGCATACCGCTACCAATACGCCCGCAGAGACTCCCGGCCAGGCCAATAGAAAAGGTTCTGGTTTTAAACAAATCGAGATTAAACAGCGCGTCAGGATTACCGAAAGCATGACGCAGGTAAATCAGCAGAGCACTCAGACCGGTAACAACCATTGTGCTCAGTAACCAGACGGATAGGTCAGGGTCTTGCTGGCCTTCCAGCGCAATCGTCAACAGTGCCATGCCAAAAGCCAGTAATAAGAAACCGGCAATATCAAAACGGCGGGTTTGTAGCTTGTGATTGGGCATCAGTTTCAGCGTCGCAATAGCGCCGACAATGCCTACCGGAATATTGATCAGGAAGATCCAGTGCCAGGTGGCATACTCCACCAGTACACCGCCCAGCGCCGGGCCCAGCAGTGGGCCCACTTGTCCCGGAATAGTCACCATAGTCATGGCCGCCATATATTGCGCGCGCGGGACAATCTTCATCACCGTTAAGCGCCCCACAGGCACCATCATTGCGCCGCCAACCCCCTGGATAACGCGGGCCAGAACCAGCTCATTCAGCGTCGAGGCTGCCGCACAGCACAGCGATCCGAACGTAAACAGCACAATGGCGGTAAAAAACACATTCCGTACACCGACTTTATCAGCCAGCCAGCCGCTGGCCGGCAGCATCACCGCGACGGTTAAGACATAGGCGACCACCACCGAGTGCATCTGCAACGGGCTGACACCCAGACTCTGGGCCATACTGGGCAGCGCGGTATTAACAATCGTGGCATCCAGGGCTTGCATAAAGAAGCCAAAAGCAACAATCCATAACTGCCAGCGCACCGCCGGGGGCAGGTCATTCATGCATTAATTATCCTTGACCTCAACACTGAGATCCGGTTTGGTACGGGAAGTAAATCTGGCTCTCAGGTTATCAAAGAAGAGATACACCACCGGGGTGGTATAAAGGGTCAGCAACTGACTCATTACCAGACCGCCCACCAGAGTAATACCCAGCGGTTGCCGTAACTCTGCGCCATCACCATGAGTCAGTACCAGGGGCAGCGCGCCAAACAGCGCCGCCAGCGTCGTCATCATAATAGGCCTGAAACGTAACAAACTGGCCTGGAAAATCGCTTCTTTGGGGCTGAGATTGTCAGACCGCTGTGCGGTAAGCGCGAAGTCGACCATCATAATGGCGTTTTTCTTCACTATACCAATTAACAGCATAATACCAATCAGGGCAATCAGGCTGAAAGGCGCCTGGAAGAGCTCCAGCGCCAGTAAGGCCCCGACGCCTGCCGAAGGTAAGGTTGAAAGAATGGTCAACGGATGAATATAACTTTCGTACAAGATCCCCAGCACAATATAGACCGTGGCAATCGCCGCCAGAATCAGAATCACCTGTGAATTTTGAGATTCCTTGAAGACCTGAGCGGTGCCGGAATAGCTTCCCTGCACTGAATTAGGTACGCTTAACGCCGTCATAGTCCGGTCAATATCGGCACTGGCCTCGGACAATGAGACCCCGGTCGGTAAGTTAAACGAAATCGTGGTGGACGCCGATAACCCCTGGTGATTAACCGACAGCGGGGCATTGGCTGGCCGCCATTGGGCAAAATAAGAGAGCGGGATAGGGGCGCCGTCTTTATTGATGATAAACATCTTATCCAGCGCACTGACATCTTCGGCGTAACGCGGGTCAACCGTCATCACCACTTTGTACTGATTCAGTGGCTGATAAATCGTCGAGATTTGCCTCTGACCAAAGGCGTTATTCAGTAAACTATTCACTTCGGCAACGTCAACGCCCAGCCGGGCCAGGGCCTCCCGGTCATAGGTCAGCGCCATCTCTGACCCTTTATCCTGCTGGTCTGAGTTCACATCGGCAAGGGTAGGCAATGCCGCCAGGGCGGTACGGATCTTCGGCTCCCATTCCCGCAGGGAGTTAAGATCGTCAGATAACAGGGTATATTGATAGCTGGCATTCGCCTGACGCCCGCCGATACGAATATCCTGCACCGGCATTAAGAACAGGCTGGCGCCTGGCTCTTTGGCCAGTTTAACCCGCAGCCGGTCAATCACCTGCTGCGAGGTTTCACTGCGTTCAGACAAAGGTTTGAGTGAAATAAACATCATCCCGCTATTCACCCGGGAACCCCCGGTAAAGCCCGTAACGTTATCGACCGCCGGATCTTCACGAATAATTTTCATAAAATCTTGCAGCTTTTCACGCATCGCCGGGAAGGAGATGCTTTGGTCAGCACGGATATTCCCCATTAAACGGCCGGTATCCTGCTCCGGGAAGAAGGTTTTCGGAATAGCGATATACAGCCAGACCGTCAGGGCAATAGTCCCGAGAAACACCATGCCGATAAAACGACTGTGATTGAGCGCCCAGCGTAAAGAGCGGGCATAACCGGCCTGAACCCCGGCCAGCAAACGCGCCGTGCCTTTCGGGGCCTGCGGGGCATGCGCCGGGCGGCTTTTCAGTAACCAGCCGCACATCATCGGCGTCAGCGTCAGCGACACCACCAGTGAGATCAGAATCGCCACCGACAGCGTAATGGCAAACTCCTGGAATAATCGCCCTGGTAATCCGCCCATCAGCAGTAGTGGCAGGAAAACGGCGATTAAGGACAGGCTCATTGAGAAGACGGTAAAACCGACCTCGCGCACGCCAATCAGCGCTGCCTGCATCGGTTTCATTGAGGCTTCCAGATGGCGGGTAATATTTTCCAGCACTACAATGGCATCATCCACCACAAAGCCGGTGGCGATGGTGAGCGCCATCAGCGACAGGTTATTCAGGCTGAAGCCGCATAAATACATGGCGGCAAATGTGCCTATCAATGATACCGGCACTGCAACCGCCGGGATAAGCGTGGCTCGCCCCGAACGCAGGAATAAAAACACCACCAGAATCACCAGCGCGACGGCAATCACCAGCGCTTTTTCGACCTCAACCAGCGAGGCGCGGATAGTGGGAGACCGGTCCTGGGCAATCTGTAGCTTGACTGAAGCCGGGAGCAGTTGCTGCAAAATCGGCAGCTTGTCGCGTACCCGGTCGACTGTGGCAATAATATTGGCTTGCTGAGTTTTACGAATGAGCAGCAAAATCGCCGGTTTCGCGTCGGCCATCCCCGCGTTACGGTAATCTTCTACGTCATCCACCACCTCGGCCACATCGCTGAGTCGCACAGCTGCGCCATTCTGGTAGCGAATAATCAGCGGCTGATAGTCTGCCGCTTTCTTCAGTTCATCGTTACTTTCCACCTGGAAACGCTGGTGGTCATCTTCCAGAGCCCCTAACGGGCGACGCACATTGGCACTGCTAATCGCGGTGCGGACGGCATCCAGTGAAACGCCCTGGTTGAACAGCGCCATCGGGTTAAGACTGATACGAACCGCAGGAAGCGAGCTGCCGCCCACATCAACATCACCGACACCTTCTATCTGGGACACCGCCTGTGCCAGCTGTGTGGAGGCGACATCGTACAGCGCGCCCTGGCTCAAGGTATCCGAGGTCAGGGTGAGGATCATTATCGGCGCATCGGACGGGTTGATTTTACGGTAGGTAGGACGGCTCGGCATGCCGGTGGGCAGTAAACTCTGGGCGGCATTAATCGCCCCCTGCACATCACGCGCCGCGCCGTTAATATCCCGGTCAAAATTAAACTCAAGAATAATGCGCGTGCTGCCCAGCGAGCTGGAAGAGGTCATTTCATTGACCCCGGCAATACGGCTTAATGAACGCTCCAGCGGAGTCGCAACCGATGAGGCCATGGTTTCGGGTGAGGCGCCGGGCAGCGAGGCGCTGACAATAATCACCGGGAAATCAACCTGGGGGAGTGGGGCGACCGGCAGTAGCCGGAACCCCAAAATCCCGCACAGAACAATTGCCAGAGTCAGAAGTAACGTGGCGACCGGGCGTGAAATAAAGAAAGCGAAAAATTTCATTTACGCCTCCGGCAGCGACTTATCAGAACGGTGACGTGTTGCTCTGGAAAGACGGTCAAATAACAGATAAATCACCGGAGTGGTAAACAGGGTCAGTACCTGGCTGACCAGCAGCCCGCCGACCATGGCGATGCCCAGCGGCTGACGTAACTCCGCCCCGACGCCGGTTGCCAGCATCAGCGGCAGTGCCCCGAGAATCGCCGCCATGGTGGTCATCAGGATCGGTCGAAAACGCAATAGGCAAGCCTGGTAGATAGCATCGTACGGCGTCATGCCTTGCTCACGCTCTGCGGCCAGCGCAAAGTCGATCATCATAATGGCATTTTTCTTCACGATACCAATCAACAGAATAATGCCGATGATCCCGATAATATCCAGCTCGGCCCCCGACAGCATCAGCGCCAGCAATGCCCCGACCCCGGCACTGGGCAGGGTAGAGAGAATGGTTATCGGGTGAATAAAGCTTTCATATAACACCCCAAGCACAATATACATCGCAACCACGGAGGCCAGGATCAGCCACACTGAACTACTGAGCGCCGCCTGGAATGCCAGGGTACTGCCCTGGAACTGGGTAGTCATGTCACTCGGTAAATTCAGCGCTTTTTCTGTTGCCAGAACCGCATTAACCGCGTCACCCAGAGCGTAAGACTCCGGTACGTTAAACGACACAGTGGCGGAGGGGAACTGGTCAAGATGATTAATCGCCAGCGGGGTAAAACGCTGTTCAACCTGCGCGATGCTGCTTAACGGGATCGGTTTACCTTCACTGCTGGTCAGGTAGACATTATCCAGCCCGCTCAGCCCCGGCGTATTTTGGGTATTATTCTCCAGCACTACCCGGTACTGATTCGACTGGGTGTAAATGGTGGAAATCAGCCGTTGTCCGAAGGCGTTATACAAAGCGTTATCCACGTCCTGCATACTGATCCCCAGGCGGCTGGCACTGTCACGGTCAACATTGACATAGGCCATTAACCCTCTGTCCTGCCAGTCACTGCTGACATCTGACAATTCCGGCAGCGTTTTTAACTGGCTTTCCAGTTTCGGAATCCAGGTGCTTAGCTGGTCCAGAGAAGTGGCCTGGACGGTAAACTGATACTGGGTCCGGCTCGCCTGGGTATCGATAGTTAAATCCTGGGTCGGCTGTAAATAGAGTGACAGGCCGGGCAGGCGATCGACGCTTTGTTGCAGGCGCTCAATAATCAGCGGCATTCGCGCATCCCGCTCACTGAGCGGCTTGAGGTTAATTTGCAGGCGGGCACTGTTCAGCGACGGATTGGTGCCATCGACACCGACAAAAGAGGTCAGGCTTTCAACATCCGGATCCTGCAAAATAATATTCGCCACCTGCTGCTGGCGTTCCGCCATACTGGCAAACGAAACCGACTGGGGTGCCTGTAGGGTGCCCTGGATCATGCCGTTATCTTGCAGGGGAAAGAACCCTTTGGGGATAAAAATCCACAGTACTACCGTCAGCGCCATAGTGGCAAAAGCGACACTGAGCGTCAGCCAGGGGTGGCGCAATACCGGCGTCAGAAAACGCCCGTAGGCGGCAATCACCCGGTCAAACATCACCTCGCAGGCGCGTGAGAACCGATTCTGCTTACGCAAGGATTCGTGGCTTAACATCCGGGCACACATCATCGGCGTCAGGGTGAGCGACACTACCGCAGAAATCAGAATGGCAACCGCCAGAGTAACGGCAAACTCGCGGAATAAGCGCCCGACCACATCCCCCATAAACAGCAGAGGGATCAGCACGGCGATCAGTGAGAAGGTTAATGAAATAATGGTAAAACCGATTTCACCCGCTCCTTTCAGCGCCGCATCCAATGGTTTTTCACCTTTTTCTATGTAGCGGGAGATGTTTTCGATAACCACAATCGCATCATCCACCACAAACCCGGTAGCGATAGTGAGCGCCATTAATGTCAGGTTATTGATGGAGAAATCGAGGAATACCATCACCGCAAAAGTCCCGATAAGCGAGAGCGGCACCGCCACAGCAGGAATAATCGTCGCGGGGACATTGCGTAGAAACAGATAAATAATCATTACCACCAGCGCGATGGCCAGCATCAGCTCATGCTGGGTGTCGCTGACAGAGGCCCGAATATTGGTGGTGCGGTCGCTCAGTAACGTCATCTCTACCGATTTCGGCAGGCTGCTGGTCAGGGTGGGCAGCAGGGCACGAATACTGTCGGCGGTGGCGATAATATTCGCTCCCGGCTGGCGCTGAATATTAAGCACCACCGCAGGCTGTTTATTCGCCCAGGCGCCCAGCCAGCGGTTTTCCGCATTACGTTCAACCAGGGCGACATCGCCCAAACGAATCGGCGCACCGTTTTTCCAGCTGATAATTAAGTCCCGGTATTCCTGGGCTGATTTCATCTGGTCATTGGCGGAAAGGGTAATAGAGCGTTCCGGCCCGTCGAGGCTCCCCTTGGCCGAATTGACGTTGGCCCCGGTGATTGCGGTGCGGACATTTTCACTGGTCAGCCCCAGCGCGGCCAGCGCCTGAGAATTTAGCTGAATACGCACGGCCGGGCGCATTCCACCGGATAACTGTACCAGGCCAACGCCTGAGACCTGGGAAATTTTCTGGGCAATACGGTTTTCCACCAGATCCTGAACATCGGTCATCGGCAGGGCGCTGGAGGTGACCGCCAGCGTCATAATCGGCGGGTCAGCCGGGTTTACTTTGCTGTAAATCGGCGGATTTGGTAAATCGCTGGGGAGTAAATTAGTCGCAGCGTTAATCGCCGCCTGGACTTCCTGCTCCGCGACATCGAGCGGCAGACTGAGCAGGAACTGTAAGGTAATGACCGAGGCCCCGCCCGCACTCTGGGACGACATCTGCTGTAAACCTGACATCTGGCCGAACTGCCGTTCCAGGGGCGCGGTAATCGCGGAGGTAACGACCTCCGGGCTGGCACCCGGGTACAGGGTAACGACCTGAATCGTCGGGTAATCCACTTCTGGCAGGGCGGAAACCGGTAAAAAGCGATAACCAATGATCCCGGCCAGTAAAATCGCCACCATCAGAAGGGTAGTGGCTACCGGGCGCAGAATAAACAGCCGGAAAGGGCCACCGGGCAGGCTCGGCGGTAAAGCACTCATGATGCCTGTGCTCTGCGTGGTTTACGCTCAGCTGGCGCTGCAGCACTGGCATCTACAGGCTCGACGATTTCAACCTGCGCACCGTCGGTCAGGCGATCCAGCCCATCGGTAACCACGCGCTCGCCGTCCGAGAGGCCAGTTTGAATCACTACCGTCCTGCTGTTCTGTACACCAGGCGTAACCAGCTGTTTGCTGACTTTATTGTCCGCGCTGACGGCCCAGACAAAGTGGCCTTCACTGCCCATCTGTAAGGCCGAAGCCGGAATAACGATGGCATCTTCCTGCGTTGCGACTTGCATACGCGTATTCACAAACTGATTCGGGAACAGCAAGCCTTCCTGATTAGCAAAGCGCGCTTTCAGTTTAATTGTGGCGGTGGTGGGGTCTATCTGATTATCCAGGCTGAGCAGGGTTCCCTGACCCAGCTGTTGCCGATTAGTACGATCCCAGACCTCAACCGGCAGGGCAGGCTGGGTAGCCTGGGCTTTTACCACGGTACTGATATCACTTTCCGGCAGGGTAAAGACCACATCAATCGGGTCTGTCTGGGTAATAATCACAATCGCATCGCTGCTGGAAACCTGGTTCCCGACATCGATTTGCCGTAACCCGACGCGCCCGCTGATGGGCGCAGTAATACGGCTCCAGTCCAGCTGAAGCTGAGCGCTAGCGACAGAGGCCTGGCTGGCAGCGACGGTTCCGGTGAGCTCGGAAACCAGTGCCTGCTGGGCATCCAGCTCCTGGCGTGAAGCTACCTGGGTTTTAGCCAGCTGCTGGTAACGGGTTAAGTCCCGGCGGGCATTATTCAGTGACGCCTGGTCTTTAGCCAGCTGCCCCTGGGCCTGGGCCAGGGCGACTTTAAATGAACTTGGGTCGATTTCAGCCAGCAGCGTACCGGCGCTGACTTGCTGACCTTCCTGAAAATGAATCGCGATTAACGGCCCGTCGACCCGGCTGCGAACCGTTGCGGTATTGGCCGCCGTGACGGTACCTAAGCCATTAAGGAAATGCGGGACAGTTTGTTGCGAGGCAGTGGCAACCTGAACCGGTGCCAATGGACCGCGCATACCGCGAGGGCCTCCAGCAGGCGGGCCTTGACGGTGACTTGCCTGAGGCGCGGATGTCGATGCTGCTTGCTGACTGCGCCAGAACCATACGGCTGCCACCAGAATAATAACGATTCCGACCAGCCATAATCCGCGTGAAATTTTCCTGTTTTTGCCTGTCATAGGAGAATCATTCTCTTTCTAAAACTATTAGGGCTAGTGTAATTAAATATAGCCGGGGAATAATGGAGGAAATAAGAAGTACTGTATGGATACTACGCTTGAATGGAAAAAACTGCACTAAAAAGAGGGTGTTGAACCCTAAGCGGAGAATATAGCCCCCATTAAACAGGGGCTATATTGAGAACAAATAAACTCACGGCTAGCGGAAAATAATCTCAGACCAGCGCGCCAGCCCCTGAGTTACCGAGCCGAAGTCATCTCCGCCGGCAATCGGAATACCCGGCAGCTGACGGCTGAGTGCGGCGCGTAACAGTGGAGAACGCGCACTGCCCCCGGTCAGATAAATCACATCCGGCTGTACATCACTGCTGTTCATCGCCAGAGTCACTTGCTCCATGATCCGTTGCAGAGGCTGGCTGATGGCCGCTTCCAGTGCCTGCTGGCTAATATCACACCCGAGACCCGGGGCAATAAAGGGCAGTAAAGTCGCGACTTGCCCGGCGTTTGACAGGGCGATTTTACTCTCTTCCGCCGCGCGAACCAGACGATAGCTCAGGCGCTGACGCCAGACCTGGTGCAGGTAGGCCACTTTTTCGGGTTCTTTGGAATTATACTGCATCTCATTCAGTGCACGCCCGTTAGCGCTGGCGTAAAACTCATTCTGAGCCGGAACATCGTTAATCGCCACCGCATTCCACCAGGGGAGTACCGGCAGAGCGTTGCCATTTTGCATTTCACCCCCCATCCCGAGCAGCGGTGAAAGTTGTTTAAAGGCCAGCATAATATCCAGGTCATTACCGCCGACCCGGCAACCACTGTGGCCGAGTAAACTGGCGGTACGATCTGACTGGGTATGCCACTCAGGCCCCATCAGCAGTACCGAACAGTCGGTAGTTCCGCCGCCGATATCCACTACCAGCACGCGTTTTTCTTCTTGCAGCGTGGCTTCAAAATCAAGACCCGCCGCGACCGGTTCAAACTGAAAGACGACCTGGTCAAACCCGGCGCGATGAGCAGCACGTTCCAGAATACCTTCCGCCTGACGGTTGGCTTCTTCGCCCCCCATACCCTGGAAGTTAATCGGCCGGCCAATCACGGCCTGGGTCGGCTGGTCGTTCATCTGCGTCGCGGCTTGCTGGCGAATATGTACCATCATCGCGCAGACCAGGTCTTCAAATAGCGCAACTTGCTGAGGTTTTAGTCCGGTAGCGCCGAGAAACGACTTCGGCGATTTCACGAAGTACACCTCTTCAGGGTCTTCCATATACTGGCGCAGTGACTGTAAGCCAAACTGCACACTGCCGGGCAGAACTTCAATATCCTCTTCGCGGTTAAAACTCACCGCCCGACGTAATAACGCCTGGGTTTCATCCCGGTTAGCCGGAACATCATGATGGCGATATAACCACTCACTGACCGCTTCACGAGTCGGTGCACATAACATCGACGGAAGAAATGTAGAGCCTTGCTCCATCTCCAGTAATTGCGGTTTACCTTCACGCATTATCGCGACAGAGCAGTTTGCAGTGCCGTAGTCAAAACCAATATTCATGTTAATTATCCATCCCCATGCCATTGAGAAGCGGGCGACTTTAGCGGAATGAACGCCGCTCGGCAACCGAATAACTGCAACTGAGCAGCTGATGGAATAAATTTCATCCTAAGCTGTCGCTGAGTAAAAGAGAATGTCAGGGATAAGTCAGCGCGGAGCGCATCATGAACCGTCGCCAGCCAGGGACTGACGACGGATGACACCAGCAAGGGCATGCCAGAATAAGGATTTAATTAATCGCGAAGTAGCTATGACTGAGCAGTGAGTCCAGCGGCTGAGCAGGGGACACAGATTCACCAAACATTAAGTCAATGCCCAGTGCCGAGACAGCATCGAACTGCGCCTGAGTTTCAGCAGGCCCGGCGATCGAACGTAATGACAGGCGATGCGCGTGGCCGTGAATAATCGACACCATCATTTCATTCATCACATTTTCGTGAATATTCACCATCAGCTCGGAGTCAATCACCACATAGTCAAATAACTGACGATTCACGGTGTTTAACATTTCAGGTGCACGATTAACATGGCTAATCAGTAGCTTACACCCTGCCTGTTTGAGCTTCTGCAGATTATCATTCAACTGGGTCGAGGCATGAGACAGGACTTCGCTGGAAATGGATAAATGCAGCAAACGGGCTGGCATTTTATATTTGGCCAAGGCATTCAGCAGTTCATTGACTAAGCTTTTACTTGAGAGTCCTACCGCTGAAATGGGCAGCGTCACCCCAAAGCCTTTACAGGTCAGTGTGCCGGCAAAGCGACTAAAGAACTCTTTAATCACCCGCAGATCTAAATCGTACTGTAATCCCGGGTCTTGTAACTGGGATCTGAGCGTCTCTTCATTAATGACTTCTGAGTTATTGCGCCAGAAACGCAGGGATAAGAAATAGAAGCTGGTGGTCGCCGAGACCCGTACCGGGGCAATAGACTGGGCAACAATCATTATCTGATTCTGATGAATAATCTCGCGTATTTCTTTTATCTGCAGGCTGTTATTCCCCGCTGAAGCCTGGAGCTGATGTGGGTCATAGACAGTAACCCGGCCGCGTCCGCTATTTTTTGAGGCGTAACAGGCAAGATCCGCCTGGGATAACACTTCCTCCGCCACGGCATTATCACTATTAATACGGGTTATCCCGGCGCTGGCACCAATCCGGTACTGCACCCCCTCCCAGACAAAATCATAGTGATTAATATTACGAATAATCGCCTCGGCAATGTGGAACGCATTGTCGATAGAACAGTTTGGCAGTATCAGCGCGAACTCATCCCCGCCTAAACGGGCCAGCAGATCGCCGGTACGCAGCATACTGAGTACCATGGCGGAGAGTTCCCGCAGCAGGGCATCTCCGGCAGCATGGCCCGCGGTGTCATTGACGGCTTTAAAACGGTCGAGGTCAAAAAATACCAGCGCATGCTGCTGACGATGCTCGATGGCCTCTTGCAGTAACTGCCGCAGTTGATTTTCAAAACTATAGCGGTTAGCCAGCTGGGTCAGGCTGTCATGGGAAGCACTGTAACTTAGCTGCTTCAGCATATTCTTCGACTCAGTGACATCCTGAATAACCATCACCGAGCCAATATTATGGCCATCAAGGGTGGTCAGTGGCGTCAGGCTGTAATGAATATCATAGTGATCGCCATGGCGCGAATGCAGCACCATATCCTGCTCAATCAGCGGGTGTGAGAATATGCCGTTATAAATATCCGTCAGAATTGGCCCGGTATCCCCGAGGGTAATATGCAGCACGCTCTGGATCGGCAGGCCTAACGCGTCTTTATGGGAACAGCCGCTGAGGCGTTCCGCAATCGGGTTCATAAAGGTGATTTTCATCTGAACGTCGGTGCAAATCACCGCTTCACCGATAGAGTCGAGGGTGATATGCAGACGCTCTTTTTCCTGGTAAAGGGCTTCATTGAGCTCTTTTACCTCGGTCATATCCATATTGATGCCTAAAAAGCGCTCTGTCTCGCCATTTCTGGCCAGCACGCGATTGGCAAATGAACGGATATGGCGAATACCCTCTGAGGTCTGAATACGAAACTCTTGTTTGAAATGCTCATTATTTTTAGCAATGCGCTGGGCAAACAGATCGAGAGCGGCTCTGTCCTCTTCCACTACACATTGCAGCCAGACGGTGTAAGTCAGGGGAGTATGCGGTGGAACATCATAGAGTTCATACATCCGCTTATCCCAGTTCAGGGAGTTATCGATGACATCCCACTCCCAGATCCCGACGCCGCCCGCTTCGTTAGCCAGGGTAATACGCTCCATCAACTGCCGATTAACCTGTTCGCTATGCTTCAGCTCATTGATATCTTCAATCTGGGCGATGTAATAAAGCGGTTCACCGTCCGCGTCTCGTACTACGGAGGCGGTAAGCAGCGCCCAGACGACATTTCCTTCGCTGGTGTAATAACGTTTTTCCATCGAATAACTGTTGATTTCACCGGTAGCCAGTTTTTCCAGTTTTTCGAGGTCACTTTTTAAATCGCCCGGCCAGGTAATCTGCTGGAAAGTTAACGCCAGTAATTCGTTAGATGAGTACCCCAGAAAACGGCATAAAGACTGATTGACCTGAAGCCATTTTCCTTCCGGCGAGACAAGGGCCATTCCGATTGCGGAATATTCCATCGCATTACGAAACCGGGTCTCACTGGCGGCAATTAATTTACGCTCTTCCCTGAAGGCATACATCACCATGGTCATGGTATTGGCCGGGAGCAGTAACATCAGGAACGGCAGCCAGGGGGTATAAGCAAGCACGCTGGAACTGGCGCTATGTTTGACCGTGTCGAGTGAAAAATAGCCGGTTGCAATTACGGTGGACATGATAATCACGGTGGCAAAAAACAGCATAAAGGCGTGCAGTCTGGGTAACCTGATTGCACTCCACATTAAGATAACGATGATAAAGGTTAACGGCCAGGGCAGGTAGCTCAGCGCTAAATACCCCAGTAATAAGGTGACGGCCAGAGTGATAGCGCTCTCCGTCAGCCACTGCAGGTGATAACTCTGAGGCAATGCCGAGGGCTTAAATAGCAGACCAATAGGTAAAAATGCCAGAATTCCCACTGCATCTGCCGAAACCCAGATTGAGAATAATTTTATTGCAGACAGATCGATAGCACCGGCGAGAGGGCTTGCGAGTATTCCGCCAAGCACCGACGGGATAACCGTGCCACAGAGCAGCATTTTACCCCAGTCGTTGAGGCTGGCTAAGGGGTTATCGGCGGGCAGCAAGCGGCGTAACAGTAATGCGCCTGCCAGCGCTTCAATGACATTAATAAGGGTGAAAGTAAAAGAGACCAGGCTCAGGTTATGCCAGAGGCCGCTGGCAATAAAGCAGCCCGTCGCGCAGACCAGTGCAATATAAGGCCAGAGGTTAATGGGGTTGCGATAGAAGGCCGCCATCATTAATCCGGTGACTAACCACAGCGGAGCTACTGCCGCGTAGCCGTCCGTCAGCGTGCGCGTATAGAGGGTGAAAATAAAGCTGAGGAGCCCCAGGCTGAGCAATAGTGTCAGCGAACTCTGTGCGAATATTGCTGGTTTATTGTTTTGCTTCATTACTGCCCATACGCCAGGCTACAGGCCCGGGCGAAGTAAATAAAAAAGAATTTAAACGAGACTCTAACGCATTAAAATGACTATCAGGTACAACGCAAAGGGCACCTTCAGGCATAGACAGACACTGTAATTTAACGCGTTTCACGACAGTCACATCCAGGTAACTTAAGCTTGGCGGGTTATATGCTAGTACAAACTTTTTATAATTCATACGAACGTTTTGTTAAATATACCCTTTATGTCCGAAATAATTTGCGATGTTTATCCCGTTCAGGCAGCTTAAAGCAAGAAGGCTTGAGAGTAAGAAAAAAAGGGTATTCCGGCATTTTATGGTAAATATGCCCGGCAACGGACTGGTATCAGCTAGCTGTTAACCCTATACTTGCGGCGTTTAGCGTAGATATCCCGCTCACTGAAGTATGACGGGTATATACCCAAATAATTCAAGTTGCTTGTAGGCGCCAAGTTCAGACAGGCGATGAGCATAGACAAACTATGTAATTCGGCTGGCTGAACGCAGGCAACACCCAAGCAAGTTGAAGTATGACGGGTATAGCGCATCCTCCCATATAACTTTTGTATTCAGGCCGTAAAAACATGACTGAACAGTCTCATCAATGCGTCATTATAGGAATAGCCGGCGCATCGGCTTCAGGGAAAAGCCTTATTGCCAGTACACTCTATAGAGAACTGCGTGAACAAGTAGGTGATGAGCACATAGGTGTCATTCCGGAAGATAGTTATTATAAAGACCAAAGCCATCTGTCGATGGAAGAGCGGGTCAAGACCAATTACGACCATCCCAGCGCCATGGATCACAACCTGTTATTCCAGCATTTGCAAATGCTCAAATCGGGTCAGGCGATTGAACTGCCGGTCTACAGCTATGTAGAACACACGCGGATGGAAAAAAGCATTCATCTGGTGCCTAAAAAGGTGATTATCCTCGAAGGCATTTTGCTGCTGACCGATGCCCGGTTACGTCAGGAGATGAACTTTTCTATCTTCGTTGATACGCCGCTGGATATTTGTCTGATGCGCCGAATGAAGCGTGATGTTAACGAGCGCGGGCGTTCAATGGACTCGGTAATGGCTCAGTACCAGAAAACCGTACGGCCGATGTTCCTGCAATTTATTGAGCCATCGAAGCAGTATGCCGATATTATTGTGCCGCGCGGTGGGAAAAACCGTATTGCCATTGATATCCTGAAAGCGAAGATTTCTCAGTTTTTTGAATAACAGAGATATATACCCAAAATAATTCGAGTTGCTCCCAGGCGCAAAGAGAAGGCCGTCGATGAGCATAGATAACTATGTGATTCGCGGCCTGAGCGCCGGCAACACCCAAGCAACTTGAAGTATGACGGGTATAGGTAATATCCGGACAACCTGGGGGGCATAACGCCCTTTGACTGACGGTTGATTAAATTTGATAAGGAGAGCCCATAATGCGTTTGTGTGACACAGATATTGAAGCCTGGCTGGACGATGGCCGTTTAACTATTACGCCACGTCCTCCGGTTGAACGCATTAGTGGTGCCACAGTTGATGTGCGTCTGGGCAATAAATTCCGGACTTTTAGCGGTCATACCGCCCCTTTTATCGACCTGAGTGGTCCCAAAAACGAAGTCAGCGCGGCGCTTGAACGTGTAATGAGCGAAGAAATCGTGCTTGCCGAGGGCGAGGCCTTTTTCCTCCACCCGGGCGAGCTGGCGCTGGCCGTCACCCTGGAGTCAGTCACTATTCCGGCCAATTTAGTCGGCTGGTTAGACGGCCGTTCCTCGCTTGCCAGGCTCGGTTTAATGGTGCATGTCACGGCGCACCGTATTGATCCCGGCTGGCATGGCTGTATCGTGTTAGAGTTCTATAACTCAGGTAAGCTGCCCCTGGCTTTACGCCCTGGCATGCTGATCGGCGCGCTCAGCTTTGAGCCCTTGAGCGGACCCGCGGCCCGGCCATATAACCGCCGCCAGGATGCCAAGTACCGTGATCAGCAAGGCGCTGTCGCTAGCCGCATAGATAAAGACTAATGACAACAGAAGCTTATCTTTTTAGTCTTTATTACCATTATCGGCAATTTGAACTAAGATAAGCGCTATACCCAAGGGTATAAACCTGTTCATCATCGTTCTGAGGATGCTATGAAACGACTCCTGACCACATTGATGATTTTGCTCGTGGTGGTAGTTGCGGGCCTTTCGGCATTGATTTTATTGGTTAACCCCAATGATTTCCGTGGCTGGATGGTACAGCAAGTCGAAGACCGTAGCGGCTATCAGCTTAATATCGAAGGCCCTCTGCGCTGGCACGTCTGGCCCCAGCTCAGTATTTTATCCGGGCGGATGTCATTAACTGCACCCGGTGCCAGCCAGCCTATTGTCAGCGCTGAAAATATGCGCCTTGATGTTGCACTGTATCCACTACTGTCACATCAGCTTCAGGTGAAGCAGGTGATGGTTAAAGACGCGGTGGTACAGCTTATCCCCGAGAGCCAGTCCCAGCGTCCGGCAAATTCCCCTGTAGCACCGGAAGGCAGCTATTCTTCCTCACCGACCAGCAAAGGCTGGGCATTTGCTATTGATAAACTCCGGGTTGTTGACAGCGTGCTGGTGTTCCAGCGGGCTGACAAAGAACAGATTACCGTCCGTAATATCAATCTTGATCTGCAACAGGACGAAAGCAAACAAGCGCAAATCGAACTGAGCAGCCGTATTACCCGCGATCAGCGGGATTTAACCTTTTCACTGCAGGCTGATGTTGACCTCAGTGATTACCCTCAGCAGCTAATTGCTAAAGTGTCATCGTTCGATTATCAGCTTCAGGGCGCGGGTTTACTGGCGGATGGCATTAAAGGGAACGGCGAATTTTCCCTGCACTGGCAGGAAGAAGACGGCGCACAGCCCCAAAAATTCGACCTGAATATCCCCCGGTTTACCGCCAACGATAGTGATGTGAAAGGTGCGATAAGCTATACCCTGAGCGATGCGCCAGTACTGGCGGTTAATCTGCAGTCACAGAAACTGAATATTGATAACCTGCTGATGGCGGATAACCGTAATAGCGCCGCGGCGGTAGTCACTAATCCCCCCCGGCCTGTGATAGCGGAACACCCTGAGCCTGATTACCAGACACTACGTACCACACAGGCAGATATCAGTCTTATCGCCGATACGCTCCAGTGGCGCGGCCTCAATATCACCGGGCTCCAGACCGCGCTGAGCAACCGTAAAGGCTTGCTGAAGATTGAGACGCTGAATGGCCAGATAGGTAACGGTAATTTATCTCTGCCAGGCTCCCTTGATGTCCGCGGTGCGAAACCGGTGTACAGTTTCCAGCCGCAGCTTAATCAGATTGAAATTGGCACGATTTTAAACGCCTTTAACTATCCGGTGGTGGTCACCGGTCTGTTATCCCTGAACGGAACACTGAGCGGTAATGCCCTGACGGCAAGTGCCTTCCGTGAAAACTGGCAGGGCAATGCGCAAATCAACCTGACTCAGGCGTTGCTCCAGGGGATGAACTTTCAGCAGCTGATCCAGCAGGCCGTGAGTCGCTCTGCAAACGGCATTTCTATTCTCGGTAATGACGAAAATACTACCGCACTGGACAGCCTGAGCGCTCAGGTGCGTTTAAATAACGGCAATTTACAGCTTAACTCTATGTCCGGTAAGTCGCGTATTCTGGCTTTAACCGGCAGCGGTACCCTGAACATCGTCAATGAGGTCTGTGATGTGATGTTCAAAGTCAGAGTGAATGGCTGGCAGGGCAGTAACAATAAACTGATTCAGCTGCTGGAAGGCGCTTACATTCCTCTGCGGGTTTACGGCCCGTGGCAGCAACTGAGCTACAGCCTGCCGATAGACAAGGTACTGCGTGACTTGCTGCAAGGCGAAGTAAAACAGCGCGTCAACCAGTGGTTGGACAACCGGGTAGAGCGGGAAGGCGTTGATGACCTCAAACGCCTGCTGAACGATTTTTAGCGCCTGGTCGTACTCTGGACTCGCAATAATAAAAAAGGCCGTCACCAGATTCTGACGGCCTTTTTATAAGCTATTAAGAATTATCCTAATGCTCATGGAATATCTGAAAATAGCGCCGGAAAAAATAAAAGCAGACTGTTCTTATCGTCAGAAAACGAAAAAACAATATCCAGGACTATTCCCTGGTATTGCGCACCAGGCAGGCGCTGGCAAAAACTATATTTATGAAACAGAACAGCCAGCCTCAAAAAACTGTTCTCTGCCACTCAGCGCCAGATACAAAGAAATTTTAATTGCTAATCTTAGTTGCCAGATGAAATTGCTAGCGCGATTTATAACTCCGGACTATTCTTAAAATATAAGCGCGAGCCCTTGGTTTTGCTATCTATATGAAAAATAACTTACATTTCAGTTTATAATATAAAAAACTGTCATTAACACACTGCTGATATGAAACTCTGACTTAATGGCATCTTCCAGTGTTATATTTTAAATATGACAGCAAGATGAAGTTCAGATAATGAACGCTAAATTATCAATGACCGATAAAAAAATTGTGCTCTAAGTGTAGATGAAATAAACACTATCCGGCGTTCAAGGGTTGAGAGTCATTTTTTGTATGAGTATTCTGTGAATTGTTACTGGCATCGAAACACGAAATGATTATAATCTTTCGTTAATTACAAAGTGGGATGACAAATGACGAATTTAAAAGCGGTGATCCCGGTAGCGGGATTGGGTATGCAGCTGTTACCAGCGACTAAGGCTATCCCTAAAGAAATGCTACCAATCGTTGATAAACCGATGATTCAATATATTGTTGATGAAATCGTCGCTGCTGGCATCAAAGAGATTGTGCTGGTCACCCACTCATCAAAGAATGCGGTTGAAAACCACTTTGATACCTCATACGAATTAGAGACTCTGCTGGAACAGCGCGTAAAACGCCAGTTACTGGCCGAGGTGAAGTCTATCTGCCCGCCGGGCGTGACCATTATGAACGTGCGCCAGCCACAGCCATTAGGCCTGGGCCACTCCATCCTGTGCGCACGCCACATCATCGGTCAGAATCCTTTTGTTGTAGTACTGCCTGACGTGATTATCGATGACGCCAGCGCTGACCCGCTGCGTTATAACCTTGCTGCCATGATTGAGCGTTTCCATGAAACCCAGCGCAGCCAGGTTCTGGCAAAACACTTGGAAGGCGACTTATCTGAGTACTCTGTTATCACCACACAGAAACCATTAGTCAACGAAGCGGATATCAGCCGTATTGTCGACTTTGTGGAAAAACCAGACCAACCGCAGATCCTGAACTCCGACTTAATGGCCGTGGGCCGCTATGTACTGTCTGCCGATATCTGGCCAATACTCGCGAAAACCCTGCCAGGTGCCTGGGAGCGTATCCAGCTCACTGACGCCATCTCTGAGTTAAATCAAAGCCAGCCAGTAGAAGCCATGCAGATGACCGGCGAAAGCTACGACTGCGGCAGGAAACTGGGATATATGCAGGCCTTTGTTCAGTACGGACTGCGTAACCGTAAAGAAGGGCGGAAATTCCGCGAACATCTGCTGACGCTGTTAGACTGATTTTCAGGTAAGGCAGAGGGTAGAGAAGAGACAGACAACGGTAGTTATGCGTCCTGATAGTACTTGACTGAGATGCGAACTGCCGTTTTTTTTCGACTTAAATTTAATGAAATCGTCATATGTTTATCGGCGATATGTGGGAAAACTTTAGTCTTATATAGATATCAGTTGTCACATCAAGACGAGTGATAACCTGCACTATTTATAGGGCTAATAAAACAGACAAAGCGGTACAGTGCACTGGTAGCTGTTGAGCCAGGGGCGGTAGCGTGTCAGTAATGTCTGAACTGAGTTGAACCATTTCATCTGATATTAGTCCCGAATAAAGATAATACCCGGATAATAGACAGTATAACGGGAACATATTAAACCAAATATAAAGAGAGATTGTTTAAGTGAAAATTCTTGTTACGGGTGGAGCGGGGTTTATTGGCTCTGCAGTGGTTCGTCATATTATTAATCAGACCTCAGATTCAGTAGTTAATGTTGATAAACTGACTTATGCAGGTAATCCTGAGTCACTGGCAACTATCGACAGCAACGAGCGCTATGCTTTTGAACAGGCAGATATCTGTGATGCAGCCGCGATGGCGCGCATCTTTGCAGAGCATCAACCCGATGCAGTCATGCACCTTGCCGCTGAAAGCCATGTTGATCGCTCTATTACTGGGCCTGCGGCCTTTATTGAAAGTAATATTGTCGGCACCTATATTCTGCTGGAAGCTGCCCGTAACTACTGGGCGGAATTAACGACTGACAAGAAAGCGGCTTTCCGTTTTCACCATATCTCTACCGATGAAGTATATGGTGACTTGCCGCATCCGGATGAAGTCCCTGCGGGAAGTGAGCTGCCATTATTTACTGAAGAAACGGCCTACGCACCAAGCAGCCCTTACTCAGCTTCAAAAGCTTCCAGCGATCACTTAGTACGTGCCTGGTTACGTACTTATGGTTTTCCAACGCTGGTAACCAACTGTTCTAATAACTACGGTCCTTACCATTTCCCGGAAAAACTTATCCCTCTGGTGATATTAAATGCACTGGAAGGTAAACCGCTGCCAATTTATGGCAAAGGGGATCAAATCCGTGACTGGCTCTATGTGGAAGATCATGCCCGTGCGCTCTATACCGTAGTGACCCAGGGAAAAGTAGGGGAGACCTACAATATTGGTGGTCATAACGAGAAAAAGAATCTCGAGGTTGTGCATACCATCTGCGACCTGCTGGATGAAATAGTTCCGAAGCAAGGGTCATACCGTGACCAGTTGACGTATGTCACAGACAGACCGGGACATGACCGTCGCTATGCAATCGACGCAGATAAAATCAGCCGTGAACTGGGCTGGAAACCACAAGAAACCTTCGAAACGGGTATTCGAAAAACAGTGGAATGGTATCTTAGCAATCAGCAGTGGGTGGCTAACGTAAAAAGCGGTGCCTACCAGACGTGGATTGAGCAGAATTATACGGAGCGTAAAGCGTGAATATTGTGTTATTCGGCAAAACTGGTCAGGTTGGCTGGGAATTACAACGTGCGTTAGCCCCATTAGGTAATCTTATTGCACTGGATGCTAATTCTACTGACTATTGCGGAGACTTTCGTTATCCAGACCGGATTGCTGAAACTATCCTCAGTATTAAGCCCGATGTGATTGTTAATGCTGCTGCTCATACCGCAGTAGATAAAGCCGAGTCAGAACCTGAATTTGCTTATCTATTGAATGCGGGAAGTGTCGAGGCTATTGCTAAAGCTGCAAATGAAATTGGTGCATGGGTTATTCACTACTCGACAGATTATGTATTCCCTGGTAATGGTAATACCCCTTGGAAAGAAACAGATGCTACTGCCCCATTAAATGTTTATGGCAAAAGTAAATTAGCAGGCGAACAAGCCTTACAGAAGTACTGTGCTAATCATCTTATTTTCCGTACTAGCTGGGTTTATGCCGGCAAGGGCAATAATTTTGCTAAAACTATGCTTCGTCTGGCTAAAGACAGAGCTGAAATGGCAGTAATCAACGATCAGTTTGGTGCCCCAACCGGTGCTGAACTTCTTGCTGATTGCACCGCGCAGGCTATACGTGTCGCGAAAAATAAGCCTGAAGTTGCCGGGCTGTATCACCTTGTTGCCTCTGGAACAACAACCTGGTATGACTATGCTGCATTAGTCTTTGCTGAAGCACGTGAAGCGGGAATGGAACTGGCATTAACGACATTGAATGCTGTGCCAACAACGGCCTATCCGACACCTGCACAACGTCCTCACAATTCACGTTTAAATACTGAAAAATTTCAGAGGAATTTTGATTTAGTCTTGCCTGACTGGGATGTTGGCGTGAAACGTATGCTGGCGGAACTCTTCGCTATACAAAATAATTAATCATTAGAATAAACACCCACCTTTGGGTAATAAATAGAAGAGAAAACATGACAACACGTAAAGGTATTATCCTCGCTGGTGGTTCCGGGACTCGTCTTTATCCAGTAACAATGGCTGTCAGTAAACAGTTATTGCCTATTTATGATAAGCCGATGATTTATTACCCGCTTACCACACTGATGCTGGCGGGTATTAAAGATATTTTAATTATCAGTACCCCCCAGGATACTCCGCGCTTTGAACAACTGCTGGGTGATGGGAGCCAATGGGGATTAAATCTTCAATATAAAGTTCAGGCCAGTCCTGATGGACTTGCTCAGGCCTTTATTTTGGGTGAAGAGTTTATTGGCTCTGATAATTGTGCCTTAGTACTCGGTGACAATATTTTCTATGGTCATGACCTGCCAAAACAGCTGGAGTTAGCAATCAGTAAAGGTGATGGAGCAACGGTATTTGCCTACCATGTTAATGATCCTGAGCGCTATGGTGTGGTTGAGTTCGATAAAGCAGGAACGGCAATAAGCCTGGAAGAAAAACCACTAGAACCTAAAAGTAATTATGCAGTTACAGGGCTTTATTTCTACGATAATGATGTAGTTGAGATGGCAAAAAATCTCAAGCCATCTGCGCGCGGTGAGTTAGAAATTACCGATATTAACCGCATCTATCTTGAACAAGGGCGCCTGTCTGTTGCGATGATGGGGCGTGGCTATGCATGGCTGGATACGGGGACCCATGAGAGTATGATTGAAGCCAGTAATTTTATTGCTACCATCGAACAGCGGCAGGGGCTAAAAGTTGCATGCCCGGAAGAAATTGCCTACCGGAAAGGGTTTATTGATGCGGAGCAGGTTAAAAAACTTGCCGAGTCATTAAAGAAAAATGCTTATGGTCAGTATCTTCTAAAAATGATTAAGGGTTATTAATAATGAATGTTATTCAAACAGAAATCCCTGATGTTTTAATCTTTGAACCCAAAGTATTTGGCGATGACCGGGGTTTTTTCTTCGAAAGTTTTAATCAGAAAATATTTGAAGAGGCTGTTGGCCGTAAAGTCAAATTTGTTCAGGATAATCATTCAAAATCTAGTAAAGGCGTGCTACGTGGGTTGCACTATCAAGCGGAGCCCTACGCACAAGGAAAATTAGTCCGTTGCGTTGCTGGTGAAGTTTTTGATGTGGCAGTTGATATCCGTAAATCATCACCTACATTTGGAAAATGGGTTGGCGCTAATTTGTCAGCAGAAAATAAACGTCAGCTATGGATTCCTGAAGGTTTTGCTCATGGTTTTTTAGTATTAAGCGAATCAGCGGAATTTGTTTATAAGACAACAAATTATTACCATCCGGAAAGTGACAGGGGAATTATGTGGAATGATATCGCAATAAATATAGAATGGCCTAATATATTAAAAGATTTTTTGCTTTCAGATAAAGATAGGAATCATCCGTTATCATTGAATAATATCTAGGCTCAATATGTTTATAGGGTCTAGATCATTGATTTGATTATACTAATGGAACAATATGTCTAGAAAAAAGTTCTTAAAAAATCTAACATCTCTTAGCGTATTACAAGTTGTAAACTATATACTTCCACTTTTATTAATCCCATTTTTGGTCAAAAAAATTGGTATCAATAATGTTGGTTTGATCGCAGTCATGACTGCGATAGCAGCTTATTTTCAACTTGTTATAGATTATGGGTTTAATCTCACTGCCACAAGAGATATAGCAAAGTTCTCCGATGATAATAAAAAAACGTCATCAATTACGAGCGCAGTGATTAATATAAAAATAATGATATTAGCTATTATTATTATTATATCCATTCCAGCTTATTATGCCATTGACTACATAAAAGATAATTTTTTAGTTTATTTTTTTTCTGTAGCTATGATAGTCGCTAGATCTTTTTTCCCTGTATGGCATTTTCAAGGTATACAGGAAATGAAGTATATATCGATTAGTAATGTAATACCAAAAGTGGTATTTGCACTGCTAATTTTTTACTTCGTTAGGGATGAAGATGATGTTTGGAAGGTTCAGTTTTTATATTTTGCTGGAACCTTTGTTTCTTTAGTACTTGGCTCATATTTTCTAAAAATAAAATGTAACTTTAAATATTGTTTTCAGTTCGATCAAATAATATTCTACATTAAAGATGGTTTTTCAATCTTCTTGGCGAAGTTGGTATCTGGACTATATAAAAACTACAATATTCTAGCTTTAGGCTTTTTTGCATCGCCCACTTTAGTCGGGGTATACTCCATTGCTGAAAAAGCAATAAGAGGAATTCAGATGCTACAAAATGTAGTAGGCGATGTTCTTTACCCAATATTTTCAAAAAAATCACACCAGGACAAAGATTTTTATAAAAAAACTGCTAAAAAGTATTCGTTTATTATTATTTTGGTTTATGGTTTCTCATCATTAATTATTTTTATGATGTCTGGTTTTCTTTCTAATTTACTAAGCAATGTATTTAATACTGAGGTTAAACTTGCAATTGAAATAATGTCACTAGGTTTTTTGTTTGGGGGGATGAATTATTTGATCGCAATACTAGGACTGACTTCTAATGGATACTCAAATCTTTATTCAAAGTGTATAATATCAACTGGCTTTTTCAATCTTATTATTGCAACATGTTTATGCTATTATTACTCATATATTGGTGCTGCAATTTCATTAGTGCTTAGTGAGTTGTTTTTATTGTTGCTATTATTTGTGTTTGCAAAGAAAATTAAACTATTATAATCCCACATTACTTACCATGTAATTATGAAGTAGTATTTCGTAAATAAAAATATACTAAATGAAATAGCTATTTGGTATTTTTCATTAATTTAAATTGTATACTGCATAATTAATTTTTTAATTTAACAAATGAATTGCATATGAAGATCAAAAAAAATAACTTATATATTCTAGTTTGTGTATTACTTCTTTTTATATTTAGTATCATAACTGGATTAAGAACGGATAGTTTTGACTATTCAGAATATGTTGTTATGATTAGAAATACGATGAAGGGGGAGTCATTAATAGATAAAATTTTTCTTGCAAAAGATCCATTATTCGGGCTTATCGTAGGTGTTATTAATCCAGTTTATGAATATGATTATAAATATGTATTTTTAACAATATCTATCCTAGGTTTTATAGGTAAACTCTTTTTCCTAAATAAGATAAAAGATCATGTCTTTTATTTTTTGATTATTTATATAATTTTATTATCACCAAGTTTAGACTATGCAGCTATCCGAAGCATGGTTGGATTATCTTTTTTGGGTGCAGCTCTTGCGTATTATAATAATGGGAGGGTGCAATTTTTAATTCTTAGCACAATTGCTATGTTATCACATATTTCGATTATAGTTCCTTTTTTACTGTCGCTAAAAATAGTAAATAAATTTATCATCAGATTTAAGTATTTAATATTTGTTGTACTAACAATAACAATACCTGTATTGGGTAAATTATTATTGTCGCAATTCTCTAACTCACAAACATATTTAAATATTAATGGTAGCATTTTTGCAATTGTTCCTCCTTTAATTTGTGTTCTTACTTCCATATTGTATTGGAAAGTAATTATGAGAAAAATGGATGCAATGCAAATTGATGATTTTAATAAAATTACGTTTTATATATCGTTTGTGATTTTATATATATCATTTTTATTATCGCCAGTTGTTGTTGTTGCTTCATTTAGATTGATGCAAATTGGTCAGTTTTTGTTTTTATTAACACTTTGCTCTACTAATATTAAGAACAGATCTACCGTGACTAAAGTGTTCTTTTATTTAATTACAATATTATACTCAATACCTTTTGTATTCAGAAATATCCAGCTTGATTTATGGTCAAATATATTGGAGAACTTATAGTCAAATGAATGAAGAATATGATATTTTTGCAATGGATTTTGATAATGACTATTCTAAACTTGACATTGCGTCGTTAAGAAAATATCACAAGGTTAAAAGTATAAGAATACCTTGGCTGTTGAAAATTATGATTATCAATATAAATAAACTCAGTCCAAAAATATCTTTATTTATACTTGGTCTATATATTAAGAATTACGTTTTTAACTTCAATCAATTTTGTGAAAATTCAATAATTTTACTAAATGATAATGTAATAGGGAAATTAGCTTCAGATATAGTAAATGAGTATAATAAACATAACATTATGATTATAAGAAATTCATTTAACGACCGTGAATTTATTTTAAATAGACCACATATTTATTTTTTTACATTTGATTTCAATGATAGTAAAAGACTAAATATAAATCATTATGATCAATACTGTTCTGGCTATGACTATATTTTAAAAAACAAAGGCCGTGATAAAGTTTATGATTTTTATTTTTTAGGTTTAAATAAAGGACGTAAAAAATATGTTGATAAAATTTATGAGAAAATCAAAAAATATAAAAACTTAATAATACTAAAAGAAAAAGGTACAATTACCAAAAAATTATTGAACTTAGTTTACCCTATCAAAAGTATAAGAATGTTACCTTATCGTGAAAATTTAGATTTTCTATTACAATCCGAAGTAATAATTGATATAACAAAAGATGGACAGACTGGGTTGACAATGCGGGTTATCGAAGCATTACTTAGTGATAAAAAAATAATAACAAATAATGAAAGTGTCAGAGAATATCCGTTCTATGATGAAAATAATATATTCATTATAGATGATTTCGATTCTTTATCTGAGAAACAAATTGAGTGTTTTTTATCAATGGAATATATCATCGTTAGTGATGAGCTAAAGAAAAACTACGAGCCGGGATATATTTTAAACAATATTATTAACTCTGTAATGGAAAATAAATGGAACCGTGGTAATGAAAATAATTTTAATTAATGATTTAGGACTAGGAGGAGCTGAACGAGTTGTCTCTCGCTTATTTTCAATGCCTTCAATTCGTGATACGACTCATTTATGGACTATGAGTGATAAAAATTTTTATACAAGCGAGGCTAAAAATTATAAATGTTTTTTCAAACATAACCCTCTTTTTTCTTTTTTCCTAACCTTATTTTCTTTATTAAAATTAAAAAAAACAGATATAGTTCAGGCTCACTTAAATAAATCAATTTTAGCATGTGGAATTGCTAGTATATTGAAGTGGAATTTAAAATTCCAAGCTGTGCACTGTTTTGCTTATAGCGGTTTCTTTAAAAGAAAAAAGACACAGGGACAGTTATATAAAATTATTTTTTCATTTATCCTGAAAAGAAGCTCATTTCATATTTTTAAATCATATGAAATGATCGATGATTTTGAAAATACATTTGGTTGGAAACCAAAGAATTATACTGTTATTTATAATCCATATGATGGAAAAAATATAGTTGAACTCGCAAATGAAAAGAATGATTTTGATAAGGCAGATGATGCTATAACTAATATCGCGATTGTAGGTAGATTGAATCAATCTAAACGCATCTTTGATATATTAAAAATAGCTAAGCTCTGTAGTGGTATAAACTTTCATTTGTATGGAGATGGTCCATTACGAAATATTATCGAAGATAAAATAGAAAAAAATTCTATTAATAATGTATTCATTCACGGTAGATCACCAAATCCATTTAAATATATTAAGCATTTTGGGTTTTATTTATCAACATCCGAATCTGAAGGTTTTCCTAATGCGTTAGTAGAGGCCTTATTTTGTGATGCGATACCTATTCACGCTGACTGTATTTCTGGGCCTAAAGAAATCCTTTCTTCTAATTATAAAAAAGTTAAAATAAAACATAATGAGTTTTACATTGCTGAACGAGGTATATTATTTACTGTTGGCGATATAATTGGTGCTTCAAACGCAATAATATATGCAAAAGAGAATTCATCTACTTTACGTTCATTATTTAAAGTTAATAAAGATGAGTTTCTTTCAAAAGTTTTAATTGATGTTATTGCTGATGATTATAAAAAAGCCTTATTTGAGGGGGGCAATTATGAATAAAAAACTGAAAGCTTGTATCAGAGATTCTCTTCGGTTTATCTTAGGAAAAAAAAATTATACCCGGATTAGATTTTACATAGTACATGGATATTTTCTTAATCTCAAGTCACCAAAAACATTTTCTGAAAAAATTATCGCAAGAAAATTTGATAATGAATCAATAAAATATTCCACATTTGTGGATAAATATGTAGTCAGAGAGTATGTGGCTAGAACTATAGGCAATGAGTTTTTGATTCCTATTATAGATAAAAAAAATTTTCTAAAAGTTGATGATTTCAACGAATATCCAAATTCATTTGTAATTAAAACTAGTAATGGTGGTGGTGGCGAAAACGTATTGATTGTTGAAGATAAATCAAAACTTGATTTAGAAAAAATCTGCATCCAATTTAACTCTTATTTAAAAATAAAGATAGGCAAGGCAATTGATGAGGAGTTTTATGATATAGAAAAGCCATGCATTATAATCGAGAGGTTAATGAAACATCAAGATGGAAGCTATCCTTCTGACTATAAAATTCATATTTTCAACGATATAAATGAAAAGCGAAATATTTTCATTCAAGTTGACACTGATAGATTTAGTGACCATAAACGATCTATATATAATGAAAGTCTAGAGGTCGAGAGTTTTAATATTCAGCCAAAATATAAAAAGGTTGATGCTAATTATTGTTTTCCACAGAATATTAAGAAGTTAATTAATCTCGCCAAGACGTTATCTGATGGTTTTTCATATGTAAGGGTTGATATGTATAGTATAGACGGACATATTTATTTTGGTGAAATGACCTTTTGCCATGGTAGTGGTTGGGAGCCTATATCATCGAAGCATGCAGATTTAATGTTAGGAAATTTATGGAGAGAATATAATTATTAAATATTGATGTTTATGATTTAATCTGTAGTATTTTAACTTGTATGTATTCGATTCGATAACTAGCAAAGGTTTTCATGATTGTTGAGTTTCTAGAAACTATGTTATTCTGGTCTAACGCTAATAATCAACTAATTGTAATATAAAATGATTATACTTTATGCTGATAGATGTTTAAGTAAAGTCTTTTATCCTAGGAAAAGGACTTGGAAAAAATTCCTAGGCAAGGATACATAGTAAGTGTTTATATTGCTTTTCATGAATTATATTTCTGCTTATTAAATAAAATTCCGTACACTACAATAAATAGGTTTTTTTAATGATTGCCATTACTGCAAATACCAGTTGGTATCTCTATAATTTTAGACAGAATACGATTAAAAGCCTTATCGATGATGGATATGAAGTACTGGCTATCTCACCTATGGATGAGTATTCAGAACGGTTAGAGAAACTAGGGTGTACATTCATAGATATAAATATTGATCAGGGAGGGACTAATCCTTTTAAAGATGTCAAAACCATAATAAATTTTTATAAGATATTAAAGAAATACCATATTCAATGTATACTTAACTTTACCCCCAAAAATAATATCTATGGCACCCTAGCGGCTTCATATTTGAAAATACAATCGATTAATAATATTGCAGGTCTAGGTACTTTATTCATAGAGGAAAATATTTCTTCCAAAATAGCTAGGCTACTTTATAAA
Organism: Klebsiella sp. BIGb0407; assembly: GCF_024807845.1. Taxonomy (GTDB): domain Bacteria; phylum Pseudomonadota; class Gammaproteobacteria; order Enterobacterales; family Enterobacteriaceae; genus JGM124. Next base: position 1,109,559 of record NZ_JANUEQ010000001.1, on the reverse strand, counting down.
ATAAGCCAAAAAAATGCTACTAAGATTTTTTTCCAAAATGAAGATGACAGGAATATTTTTTTAAGCTGTGGTTACACTAGAAAAGAAATAACTGATAGGTTACCAGGGTCGGGGGTTGATTTAACTCGATTCACAGTTTGTCCAGCTCCGAATGATAATGTTGTGCGATTTTTATTGATAGCTAGAATGTTATATGAAAAAGGTATCGGACACTATATTGAGGCTGCAAGAGTATTAAAACAAAAATATAACCAGTCGGTTGAGTTTCGACTGCTTGGATTTTTGGGAGTAAACAATCCATCTGCTGTTTCCGAAGCTGAAATGCAATCGTGGGTATCTGAGGGGATAGTAACCTATTTAGGCATTTCGGATACCGTAGAGCAAGAGATTGCTCAAGTTGATTGCATGGTATTGCCTTCTTATTATCGTGAGGGGGTTCCTAAGTCTTTACTTGAATCTGGCGCTATGGGCAAACCGATAGTGACGACTGATAATGTAGGATGTAGGGAAACAGTAGATCATGGTGTTAACGGTTTTTTGTGTCAGCCTCGTTCGACGGAAAGTTTGGTATCAGCTATGGAATTGATTATTCAGATGTCCCATGAAGAGCGTTTAGAGATGGGACTGGCGAGTCGTAATAAAATGGCACGTGAATTCAATGAAAAAATCATTATTGATAAATATCTTCTTGCTGTGAAGGATTGTCTCAACGATAAAAATTAATTTCATATTAAGCATTCTAAAAAAATCTGTCAAAATTAATTTTAATGATTGTATACTGTGCAAATTGTTCTGAATGTTAATTTATGAATTTGAACTTCTATTATAAATAAATGGCTCTATTTTATCGTATAAGATTACGGTTTGAATTGTACATGTTTTCTTTTAATGAAAGTTAAAATACAGGAGTTCTTACGAACCATGACATATATTTCATTTGATATCTTTATTGCCACACGGATCACATTTTTTGTGAGTTCAATATAAGAACTATTGATATCACCAGACAGGAGTAAAGAATGTCCAAGCAACAAATCGGCGTTGTCGGAATGGCTGTAATGGGGCGCAATCTGGCGCTGAATATCGAAAGCCGCGGTTATACTGTGTCTATTTTTAACCGCTCCAGCGATAAGACCGAAGAAGTCGTTGCCGAGAACCCGGGTAAAAAACTGGTTCCTTACTATACGGTTAAAGAGTTTGTTGAGTCTCTGGAAACCCCACGCCGTATCCTGTTGATGGTGAAAGCGGGCGCAGGTACTGACAGCGCGATTGATTCCCTGAAACCTTTCCTTGAAAAAGGCGACATCATTATTGATGGCGGTAACACCTTCTTCCAGGACACCATTCGTCGTAACCGTGAACTGTCTGCTGAAGGCTTTAACTTTATCGGTACAGGTGTTTCCGGTGGTGAAGAGGGCGCATTAAAAGGGCCTTCAATCATGCCGGGTGGACAGAAACACGCCTATGAGCTGGTTGCCCCGATCCTGACCAAGATTGCTGCTGTTGCTGAAGACGGTGAGCCATGCGTGACCTATATTGGTCCGGACGGCGCGGGTCACTATGTGAAGATGGTGCATAACGGTATCGAGTATGGCGATATGCAGCTGATCGCAGAAGCTTACTCCCTGCTGAAACACGGTCTGGGTCTGTCCAATGAAGAGCTGGCAACCACCTTTACCGAGTGGAACCAGGGCGAGCTGAGCAGCTACCTGATCGACATCACCAAAGATATCTTCACCAAAAAAGATGAAGACGGCACCTACCTGGTTGATGTGATTCTGGATGAAGCCGCGAACAAAGGCACCGGTAAATGGACCAGCCAGAGTTCACTGGACTTAGGTGAGCCGCTGTCACTGATCACCGAATCCGTCTTTGCCCGTTATATCTCCTCGCTGAAAGATCAGCGCGTTGCTGCTTCTAAAGTGCTGAGCGGTCCACAGGTTAAAGCCGTTGAAGGCGATAAAGCTGAGTTCGGCGAGAAAGTACGTCGCGCCCTTTACCTGGGTAAAATCGTTTCTTACGCACAGGGCTTCTCTCAGCTGCGCGCTGCGTCTGAAGAGCACAACTGGGATCTGAACTACGGTGAAATCGCGAAGATTTTCCGCGAGGGTTGCATTATTCGTGCCCAGTTCCTGCAGAAAATCACCGATGCCTATGCGCAGAACCCGGCGATTGCTAACCTGCTGCTGGCACCGTACTTTAAGAATATAGCTGATGAGTACCAGCAGGCGCTGCGTGACGTTGTGGCTTACGCTGTACAGAACGGTATCCCGGTACCGACCTTCGCTGCCGCAATCACTTACTACGACAGCTACCGTGCTGCGGTCCTGCCTGCTAACCTGATCCAGGCGCAGCGTGACTACTTCGGGGCGCATACTTACAAGCGTACTGATAAAGAAGGTGTGTTCCACACCGAGTGGCTGCAAGACTAGAAGTAGTATTTTGCTGCAATAAGGCCCGGCTTTGCCGGGCTATTTTTTCGTATCGAAATAAATAACATTATCATCTACTATCTCATATTTCTCAGTGATGGTTATTCATTTCTATATCATTCTCAGGCTACTCATCTTGAAATATAGTAATAACTGGCGTTAAATATCGTCATTGTTATTATTGATGTTAGCTTTATGTTATCTATCCCCCTAATTTTATAAGTGAACAGAATGAAAATTGCTATTGCCGGTACCGGCTACGTAGGTCTGTCAAACGGTATTCTGATTGCTCAGAATCACGAAGTGGTTGCGTTAGATATTGTCCCGGCTAAAGTCGAATTGCTGAATAATAAGCGTTCGCCTATTGCGGATAAAGAGCTTGAGTCTTATCTGGCCAATAAACCGCTTAACTTTCGGGCAACCACAGATAAAGAAGATGCCTATATTGGTGCGGATTATGTGATTATCGCCACCCCGACGGACTACGACCCTAAGACCAACTACTTTAATACCAATAGCGTTGAGTCGGTGATTAAAGATGTGATGGCTATTAACCCAACCGCGGTGATGGTGATTAAGTCAACTATCCCGGTTGGTTTCACCCAGAGTATGAAAGAAAAATTGGGTACCGATAACCTGTTCTTCTCGCCAGAGTTTCTGCGTGAAGGCCGGGCATTGTACGATAACCTGCATCCTTCCCGTATCGTGATTGGTGAGCGATCAGAGCGTGCCGAGCGTTTTGCCGCGCTGTTACAGGAAGGGGCTATTAAGCAGAATATCAATGTTCTGTTTACTGACTCAACCGAAGCAGAAGCCATTAAACTGTTTGCTAATACCTATCTGGCAATGCGCGTTGCCTATTTTAACGAGCTGGATAGCTATGCGGAAAGCCTGGGGCTGAATAGTAAGCAGATTATTGAAGGGGTTAGTCTCGATCCTCGGATTGGAACTCACTATAACAACCCTTCCTTTGGCTATGGCGGCTACTGCTTACCGAAAGACACCAAGCAGCTGCTGGCTAACTACCAGTCGGTACCCAATAACCTGATTTCGGCTATTGTTGATGCCAACCGTACCCGTAAAGACTTTATTGCCGACTCGATTTTGTCGCGTCAGCCTAAAGTGGTGGGCGTTTATCGTTTAATTATGAAAACGGACTCTGATAACTTCCGTGCTTCATCGATTCAGGGCATTATGAAGCGCATTAAAGCCAAAGGGGTTCAGGTTATTATTTATGAACCAGTGATGAAAGAAGATGAGTTTTTCCACTCCAGAGTTGTTCGTGATTTGGATGTATTTAAACAAGAGTCAGATGTCATTATCTCGAATCGTATGGCTGAAGAGTTATTAGATGTGGCTGATAAGGTTTATACTCGCGATCTATTCGGAAATGATTAACTTCGATTAAATATAAGCATATTTTCGTCATTCTTTTTAAAGCCTAGCTATCTAGGCTTTTTGTTTATTTTCTGCTTTTTTTATGCCAGAAATATACAATCAGATAAAAAAACAATTGATCATGTTAACATCAGTGTTGGTTTAGAGGAGTGATATTCGTATCATATAAGATTCTAATCAATAAATTTATTGTCGACAGACAATTTATTTTTCCCAGGGGGTATGTTGCAAATATTAAACTAACCTTATTAAGGCAGAACTCAAATGTCTTATATAAAATAACTAGTACACGGTTAGGCGTTCTATAGTGTTCCGTAAGTTTTATCTATTAAAATAGAATTGATTACTAAAACAACAAAGTTTATTATAAAACATCATGCAAGGTTGAAAATGCTGAATACAAATCGGTTTCGTTATGATATCAATGGGCTTAGAGCTTATGCCGTACTTTTAGTTGTCCTTTATCATTTTCAAATTGTTGGCTTTTCCGCTGGCTTCATTGGTGTGGACATTTTTTTTGTAATATCTGGTTACTTGATGACTAAAATTATTACTGACGGTATTATCAAAGGAAAGTTATCAATATGGAAATTTTATTTAGCTCGAGGAATTAGAATTATACCGGCTTTATTGTTGCTAACGCTAACAATGGCTTTAATAGGATGGTTTTTAATAATCCCTGAAGAATACACAATTTACGGCAAGCATGCAGTTTCAAGTATTACTTTTTTATCAAATATCTTTTATTGGAAGGAATCTGGAGGGTATTTTTCTCCTGCTGCTCATGATAACATCCTCCTTCATACTTGGTCTCTATCGGTAGAGTGGCAATTCTACATAATTCTTCCAATTGTTCTCTTATGTATAAGTAAAATAAAAAAAGATAGAAGCATTCTTAATTTAGTTATTTTATTAGGCTTCATTATATCATTGATTCTTTCTTATAAGATCAGTCAGTATAAACCAACGGTGGCATTTTATACAATTCCAACTAGAGCCTGGGAGATGCTTGCTGGTGGATTAGTTTATGCTTACTTTAGCAATATTATCATTAGCGAAATATTCAAAAAATTAATTGAGGTTACTGGATTTTCTCTTATTATAATAAGTCTTATTATATTTGATTCTACCACCGTATGGCCTGGTATTAATGCTGCATTACCGGTTTTTGGTTCTATGCTTATTTTAGTATCGAATAGAGTTAACTCGATATTTACAAAACCTAATGTACTTCAATTTATTGGTAGTTCATCATATTCGATTTATTTATGGCACTGGCCCATTATATTTTTTATACTGTACTTCAGTATGGAAAACAATAGCTTTATTCTGGGGGCTGGGATTGCTAGTTCTATTGTTATAGGCTGGGTGAGTTATCGCTTTGTTGAAACACCAACTCGTAGTTATTTGACAAATATCTCATCACGAAAGAGTTGTGCTATTTTGATGATGACCACAATCTCATTAACATTGGTTTTTACATTAATTATATTGACTAATGGTTTTCCTGGGAGGGCTAATCAAGATTATTATATTAAGAGTAAGGATATCGCTATGCCATTACCAAGTAACGGTTGGTGTTTCTATAGTATAGATACGATTAGGTCTCTTACTGTAGGAGAGAATGGTCTTAATTGTTATGTTGGTAAGTCTAAGGATTTCAAACATAAAGCTTTACTTTTTGGTGATTCGTTTGCAGGTCATAACATTCCATTTTGGGATATTATTGGGAAAAAATTAGAGACACAGATTCATTCTGTTACAACAAATTGGTGTTACCCAGCATTAGATGATGAATTCACAGGTAGAAAATCATCACCAGCATATGAACAATGTAAATTTAACAGAGGCTATTTATCTGAAAATATGCAAAAGTACGATTATTTGATTTTTTCTGGTATGTGGGATAGTGTAAACAAAAAGAATCAGATGAACAGTTTTGATTTTTTATTAGCTGAGGCAAATAAGCTTAACATTCCAGTAATAATTATGGCTTCTCCATATTCTTTTAGTAGGAATATTGGCAATCTATATAAAAATTCCATTTGGAATAGTAAGACTTTTAATATATCTAACTATATTAATGATGATTATGACTCTTCTAGAAAACAATCTAATTCATTAGTTGAGATTATTTCAAAAAAATACAAAAATGTAATTTTCCTAAATGAAAATGAACTTTATTCAAACGATCATTTAACTGAACGAGGTTATCCATACAGTATTGATGGTGATCATTTGAGTATATTGGGTTCTAAGTCATCAGCAAAATATTTTGAGAAAACTACAAAATTTAAAGAGTTACAGGAAAAAATCAATTAAGATGATATGTAATTTATTATTATGGTATTTTAGGAGTCAAAGAATTTTAATATATCATAAAGATAGATAGCCATAATGTTGATTAGTTCACAAATAATAAATTCAAGATAGTAGCATTGCCCTAAAAGATTATTTTGATGTCTAGTGAGATTTTTTAGATTCAAAATACTAAATGGCAAGATTTCAGTGCTGCCTATTATCTAATGAATTTATTCTGTTTGTAATTATATCCAGTCATAAAAAATGACTTGGTTAATCATGTAGTATTCTTTTGATAGTACTCTTATGAAGCACCAAAGAGTTACTATTATCGCTTGCTGGACAAATACTATTATCAGATTTGTTATATTGAATTACGTAGAAATATGATATTGAAATGTTGTGAGTGAGATGAAATTTTGCATGCTTACACAATTTATATTGAATCAATCTAACCCTTCAGGCTATTAGATATTTATAACTCTAATGAGAAAATATGAAATTCAGACATGACATTAATGGGTTAAGAGCTATAGCTGTAATTGCTGTAGTATTATTTCATTTTAAACCAACTTGGATTCCTGGTGGCTTTGCTGGTGTTGATGTTTTTTTTGTTATTTCAGGTTACTTAATGACTGCAATAATATTTAAAGGAATTGAAGCGAATCAGTTTAACTTAATTAAATTTTATAGTGATCGTGCAAATAGAATTATCCCAGCCCTTGCGGTTGTATGTGTCTTTTTGCTCTTGTTTTCCTATTTTTTCATTAATGTCTTAGACCAAATAGATATTCATAGACACGTTAATGGGAGTTTGGGATTTTTTTCTAACTTCATTTATCTTAGGGAATCTGGATATTTTGATGTTACTTCACATGAAAAGTGGTTACTTCATACTTGGTCACTTTCTGTTGAATGGCAATTTTATATTTTCTATCCAATAGCTCTTATCATATTGAAGCGGTTTGTTTCTTTATCTAATTTGAAAATATTCGTTTTTATTGGAACGGTTATAAGTTTAGTTATAAGTATAATAGTCACTATAAAATGGCCTACTATTGCTTACTACTCACTCCCAACTAGAGCATGGGAAATGATGATAGGTGGATTAGCTTTTCTTTATCCTTTACATTCATCTAAAAAGCTGAATAATTACTATGAGCTTATCGGTATTAGTCTCATAATAGGTTCATATTTTTTAGCATCAAGTGATACAGCATGGCCGGGATATCTTGCTTTATTTCCTGTGGTTGGCGCTTATTTAATGATTATAGCCAATAAACAGGAAAGTGTAATTACTAATAATATACTCTTCCAATATATTGGAAAGTGGTCATATTCCATTTATTTGTGGCATTGGCCAATAGTTATTTTTGGATTTTATTTTTCAATTAACAATTGGTATTTGTTCGGAATGCCTCTTTCGGTTTTGATGGGTTTTCTAAGTTATCAGATAATTGAAAATAAAAGATATTCATCTGTAATGAAATTTTCAGATGTTTTAAAATTCAAACCTTTCCTATATTTAATTAGCGTATTCATTCTTGGTTATGTGTTATCTATGACTAATGGATTAAATAGTTTGCCAGATGAGTATAAATTAACTAAAAGACAAATTAGAGATCAGTATGAAGGCCATATGGGACTTTATGGAAAAGGTTCAGAACCTGTCTATATAAATTCAAACAAAAAAGATTTTGATTTTATTTTAATAGGAGATAGTTTTGCTAGGCATTACTATTCCTTCCTTAAAACAAATGGTTTTAAAGTTGTCAGCTTTGCAGTCAATGGTTGTTATTCCACTCGTGATTTTTATAACGAGAATAATTCGTTGTGTGAAAATAGATACGATGATGTTTTAGAGTTCATAAAGAATAATAAAAATAAAATTGTTATTATATCGCAAAACTGGAATAGATCTGGTTTTAAAATGTTCAATAGAAATTCCAATGAAAAAACTATAATCAATGAAGATACTATTGTTGAACAACTTGGTGAGTTTATAAGTATAATTAATCAGAATGGAAGTGCAGTCTATGTTATTGGTAATGATCAAGGTGCAGATGTCATTCCATTTAAAGCTATGGCCGAAAAATTTCTCTCTGGCGAAAGTATTATTGATATAAAAGAGGCTAGAAAAAATAATCCAATGGGGAATATTTTAGATGCGAATGTTTCAAACCTAAATTATCATTTTTTAGATATTTCTGAATCATTGTGTGATGCAGAAAACTGTTTTACAGTAAAAGATGGACAATCTATTTACACTGATCATGGTCATTTGTCTAAATTTGGTTCTAATATTGTAGGGTCTAAAATATTTAATAATTTTAAATGATGATTTAAAATCATTGTTGATGTTACAATTCCGCTTTAATCATGAGTTAAACGTAGGCATTATAGTAAATATTTGTATTCTTCATGGTTAAATAAATGCTTATTTGAGTATTTAAAATGTATTATAAAGTTGATTTTCTTTGGGGTTTTACAATTATAATATTTAAAATATTCTTCTATCATTAAATACGTAACACTATATTGTTATCTATATATCTGAATAATCTTGGATAGAAAACTGATTGTGTATTGATGGTGAAAAATGGTTATGTAAATTCATGTTTTCCACTATCTTTAAATGGTATAACTATAATGAGGTTTTCTACTTTAACATCAGGGAAAGGTCACGGGAGGTGCTTTTTTATACAATAAATCGTGTGTTTATTGTTAGATTATAAAGGACAATCATTCAGTGATATTTCAACAGAACTAAATGTGAACAAATCTTTTTAATTAAAAAGCAAATGGAAGTGGTGTATTGAATCTTGTATGTTTAATGAAACATATCACTATTATCCTGGATTTTTTGCATTCATGTGAAATTAAGAATAAATTATCTTATATTTTTCTTCTCAATATTTTTTCTATTACCTCAGGTTCGGATGGGATAAGATATTGAGGATTTTGGACGTGTTCATCTGGATTTTTTGAAATTCTACGGCGATTTTGAAAATGGCATTCCTGTACATGATATGATAGTCAGAGTAGTGAGTAATATAAGCTCTAATAAATTCCACGTATGTTTATTCACTAGATGAAAGAATGTCATACAGTCGATGAAGACGTTATTGTGAACGATGGTAAAACACTACGTAGATCTTATGATAAATGTAGAAGATGCATAGTAATACATGTTGTCAATGCATTTTCTATCATGATTGGTTTTACCCCCGGCAAGTTAAAAACGGCAGAAAAGAGTAATGAAAAAACGGTGATGTTTGAGTTACTAAAAATACTCAATTTGAAAGGTAAAATCGTCAAGACAGACGCAATGGGATGTCAGTAAAATATAGTTGAAAAGATCTTTAAGGGGGGAGGCAGTTATCCGCTGTCTGTAAAAGAAAATCAGCGTAAATTATACCCAGCATTATAAGACATATTTCCAGCCAAATACATAAATTATCCGCAATTTGAAAGTTTTGTGACGTAAGAAAAAAGTCATGGAAGGCATGAAACCAGATTTTATATAGTTAGTGATATCCCGGATAAACTGATTGATTTTACCGTTGCCTGGAAAATTTATAGAAGGTGGGCATGGCAGGTTATTTTAGCGCGGAAATAATAAATGACGATAAAGAACCCAAAAGGTCCCTTCATTATTATATTAACTCATCGAATATTTTTGCAGAGAGATTTACCTTAGCGATGCGAGGGTATCGGGCGGTAGAGACAAGATTACACTGGTATTTAGATGCAGGAATGAGTGAAGACAATTGCTGAATATGAAGAAGATATGCCACGGAATTATTTTGAGGGCTAGACTTATAGTAGTAAATATTCCATCGGGAAATAAAGATTTTAAGGCAGAACTACGCAGTACCACTATGGCCAATAAGTACCTTACATCAACCTTTGCGAGCTGCCGGTCTCGTAATCTCTCATTGGGATGCAGCTTTTTTATATTTGCATAGCTGACAGTATTAATGCATCCTTGCATTTTGTTTCCATTCTTTTCTATGTGTTCAATTTTAACTTATTGCAAATTAAACATTGTAATATCCACGATACCAGGCGACAAAGTTTTTCACTCCCTCTTTTACCGAAGTTTTTGGCTTAAATCCTATCACTTCATACAGTGCTGCCGTATCGGCGCTGGTCTCATGCACATCACCCGGCTGCATTGGCATCATATTTTTTTCAGCTTTAATATCCAGCGCTTCTTCCAGGGCAGTAATATAATCCATTAATTCAACCGGTGAACTATTGCCTATATTATAAACCGAGTAGGGGGCGGAGCTGGATGCGGGTGAGCCAGTTTCTACTGTCCATGCATCATTTTTCTGGGGGATTACATCTTGCAGACGAACAATAGCTTCAACGATATCATCGATATAGGTGAAGTCTCTTTTCATCTTCCCGTAGTTGTACACATCTATAGGTTTACCTTCCAGCATCGCTTTCGTGAATTTAAATAGTGCCATATCCGGGCGGCCCCAGGGGCCATAGACGGTAAAGAAACGCAAACCTGTAGTGGGTAAATTATAGAGGTGGGAGTAGGTATGCGACATCAGTTCATTGGCTTTCTTAGTTGCCGCATATAAGGAAACCGGGTGATCTACTGAGTCATCGGTAGAAAACGGCATCTTACGATTCAGGCCATAAACCGAGCTTGAAGAGGCATATAACAGATGAGCAACCTTATTATGGCGGCAGCCTTCCAGTATATTTAAATGCCCTATCAGATTAGCCTGAGCATAAGCATGGGGGTTTTCTAAAGAATATCTTACCCCTGCTTGAGCTGCGAGATGAATCACACGATCAAATTTCTCATTGCTGAACAGTTCAGCCATATTCTCTTTATCAGCTAACTCGATCGGGTAGAAAGAAAATCCCTCATTCGATATCGCATCAAGACGAGCCTGTTTTAGCGTTATATCGTAATAACTGTTCAGGTTATCGATACCGACTACCTGATGTCCCATATCCAGAAGGCGTTGGCTTACCTGCGAGCCAATAAAGCCAGCAGCACCCGTGACCAGAAATTTCATACTGCTCCTTTTAAGATTCATATTATTCTTTGATGCACATATGGCTTCTATAATACCGCTATCTGTTCCATAAGCAAAATCACGATATTATTACAGCACTCTAATAAAGAGCCTGTTGATAGGGCTACACTGGTAACATATGTTATCATTCAAACATAATTAGGATTCTAACTCTAGAAGTAATACCTTTAACAGGTGATTATTCTGAGTTAAAATAATTTTTGTCTTTAATTCATCGAGTTTATATTGGCTTGTTAGTCAGTTAGGTTGCTTAAAAGATCGCCATGTAACCAGGAAAAACCTGATTAATCAAGAATTCCGTCTACTATTCGAGAATCATTTAAGAAAACCTGTAGCATCACAGACAGTCTATTGTTTGATTTTTATCTACCGCATGGAGCGCATATGAACGCTGAAAGTAACATGGATCTTAAGGAACGGGATCCGAACGAGATTGATTTAATTGATATTGTATTGCAGCTATGGCGCAGTAAGTGGCTGATTTCACTGTTTGTCTTACTGGGGCTTGCACTCAGCGGAGCATTTGTTGTTTACTCCCCTCAGAAATGGATCTCTACCGCCACTATTACCCGGCCGGATAACGCGCAGATTGCCAGTTATACCTTTGCGGTGGGGGTGCTGGACGGTACCCCGGCTTTTGATGTCAGGGATATTGAAACCCGGCTGGTTAACCGTTTTTCTTCGAGTTTTTCGGCACTGGCTGAAAGTTTGCGTAATCAAAGTCGTCCGGAGAGCCTGACGATTGCCCCTTCAGAGAAAGGGCAGCCATTACCGCTTAAACTCAGCTATCAGGCCAGCAGCCCTGAAGCTGCTCAGGCTCAGCTAACCGCGTATATTGAACAGACTAACACCCGCATTGCCAGCGAACTGGAATCTAACTTACGCGAGAGCCTGCAGCAGAAAGTTGTTGCGCTGAATAGCCTGCTGGCGGCGCAAGAGAAAATCGCCCAGGAGCAAAAAGACCTGCGCATTGAGCAGATCAAAGAGGCGTTAAAATTTGCCGAAGCGGCCAATATCGTGCATCCCCAGCAGCGCCAGGGCGATAATGCCACTCAGGACACGCTATTTTTACTGGGCAGTGAGGCGCTAAGCGCCATGGTGCAGCGTGAGTCCATGCGCCCGCTGGTCTTTAATGACGACTATTTTCAAACCCGTCAGCAGTTACTGGCGATACAGGATCTTAAGAGCGACGAGACCAGTATCAGTACCTATCGCTATATCCTTGAGCCAACCTTGCCGGTGCATCGGGATGGCCCTAAAACGGCGCTGGTGCTGATTCTAGGCGTATTGTTGGGGGGGATGATCGGTGGTGGTGTGGTGTTAGCGCGTAATGCGGTAAGGGAATATAAAGCCTCTCGCTAAAATTACCCTGCATACTTCGAGCTGCAGTCGCCTTGGCTGCGCTCACTTACCCGAATCACTGACTGGAGTCAGCGCATCGGGATTTGCCTACCTACCGATTATAAAGTCCGCGCAATACGCTCACCATCCGCCAAAGTTACAACCAGCGTCAGTTCGCCGTCCAGGGCCGTGGCATAACGTTTTAAGGTTGAGAGTTTGGGGTATTTTCGACTTTCTTAGTTTTAATCGCGACTGGCTGTTTAATGCCCGGCGCGGCGGTAAGTTGTGTTTGCGATATCTTTAACGTTTTGCATAATCTGGCGAGGATAACTTCCCGAAGGATTTCAGTCGTGCGTGCCTTAATACGGGCCTGACTCTCTGGGGAACGGCTGGCAATAACTTGTTCTAATGTTCTCATCTTTTACTCTCCCTGTATTTTCAGATATACGGTAAACATCCTGTTCACTCATATCAGCGCATCTGCCATGTACTGCTTTTTAACAGGCCACGATTGTGGCCTGTTCTGTTGTTACAGATTACTTACTCTGATGTCTCTGACGCAGGTTTTCAATCACCGCGCTGAGGTCGAGCTGCTGGTCTTGCAGCAGGACCAGCAGGTGGTAGACGAGGTCAGAGGCTTCGTTGGTCAGCTCGGTACGGTCATTGACGGTCGCGGCCAGTGCGGTTTCAACGCCTTCTTCCCCGACTTTCTGGGCAATGCGCTTGGTGCCGCTGGCGTAGAGTCTGGCGGTGTAGGAGCTGTCCGGGTCGGCGTTTTTACGCGAGGCCAGCAGCTGTTCCAGCTGATAAAGGAAGTGCCAGTCATGGTGGGTATCCGCGAAGCAGCTGCTGGTGCCTAAATGGCAGGTCGGGCCAATCGGGTTGGCGAGGACCAGCAGGGTATCGTTATCGCAGTCCGGGGTGATGCTGACGAGGTTTAAAAAGTGGCCGCTGCTTTCCCCTTTGGTCCACAGGCGCTGTTTGCTGCGGGAGAAGAAGGTCACTTTGCCGCTGTCGATTGTCTGAGTCAGCGCTTCCTGGTTCATATACCCCAGCATCAGGACTTCGCCCGACTGGGCGTGCTGAACAATAACGGGCATCAGGTCAGCGGTTTTTTCCCAGTCTAACTGGGCTAGCTGTTGTTCGGTTAACACACTCTAATCTCCACACCCTGCTGAACTAAATAGGCCTTCAGTTCACCAATATTAATAATTTGCTTATGGAACACGGACGCGGCCAGCGCACCGTCCACATCTGCGTCACGGAAAGCTTCATGGAAGTGTTCCATGGTACCGGCTCCGCCAGAGGCAATCAGCGGCACCCGGCACACGGCGCGCACTTTGCTGAGCTGCTCCAGGTCATAGCCATTACGCACCCCGTCCTGGTTCATCATATTCAGTACGATTTCACCGGCACCGCGGCGCTGAACTTCTTGCACCCAGTCGAGGGTTTCCCACTGGGTGACCCGGGTACGGCTTTCATCCCCCGTATACTGGTTAACATGGTATTTACCGGTCTGCGCGTCAAACCAGGTATCAATCCCTACCACGATACACTGTACACCGAAGCGATCCGCCAGGCGGGTGATAAGCTCAGGATCGGCAAGGGCAGGGGAGTTGATGGAAATTTTATCCGCACCGAAAGAGAGGATCTGCGCGGCGTCTTCCACCGACTTAATCCCCCCGGCGACACAGAAAGGAATATCAATCACTTCTGCCACGCGGGTCACCCAGCTTTTATCCACGACCCGGCCATCGCTGGAGGCAGTGATATCATAGAACACCAGCTCATCAGCGCCTTCTTGCGCATAGCGCTGTGCCAGCGGGACGATATCGCCGATGATTTCGTGGTTACGGAACTGAACCCCTTTGACCACTTGCCCGTCACGTACATCCAGACAAGGAATTATCCGTTTTGCCAGCATGAAATTGCCTCCGCTGCTGTGAATTTACCTTCCAGTAATGCCCGCCCGACAATCACGCCGGTGACACCACTGCCACGCAGCGCGGCGATATCGTCCAGCCCGCCAATACCGCCTGAAGCCTGGAAGCCGACTTGCGGAAAACGGGCACAGACTTCCCTGTAGAGCTCGACGTTAGAGCCGCTCAGAGTGCCATCCCGGGAGATATCGGTGCAGAGCACGTGCTTTAAGCCAAAAGGTAAAAACTGCTCAACCAGTTGCTCAAGCGTAGTGCCGGAGGTTTCCTGCCAGCCGCTGACCGCAACCTGCTTTTGACCTGCGGCATCAATGCGTACGTCCAGCGCCAGCACGATGGCATCGGCGCCAAAGCGGTCAAACCAGCCTTGTACTTTAGCCGGGTCAGAAACCGCAGTAGAACCGACCACCACACGGGCCGCGCCTGCATTCAGCAGGGCTTCCACATCCTGCTCGGTGCGGACACCGCCGCCAACCTGAACCGGAACAGTGACCCCGGCCAGCAGCTTTTGCAGCAGTGGGATCTGGCGTGCGGCGGGGTCTTTAGCACCGGTTAAATCCACCAGATGTAAAACCTCTGCGCCCTGAGCCTGATAATCCTGAAGTCTTGGCAGCGGGTCGCGGCCGTAGTCGCGTTGCTGACCATAATCTCCCTGGTGGAGGCGTACCACGGTGCCGTCAATTAAATCGAGTGCCGGAATAATCATGGTTACATCTCCAGAAAGTTTTTCAACAGCCGCGCGCCTGCGGCACCGGAACGTTCCGGGTGAAACTGCACGCCCCAGAAATTATCTTTTTGTACCGCAGCGGTGAAGGCTTCGCCGTAATTGGCCTGGGCGATAGTATTCTCGCAGACCGGCATGGCGTAACTGTGGACGAAGTAGAAGTAAGACCCTTCTTCAATACCACGGAACAGGTGGTCACCCGCTTTAGGATAAACGCGGTTCCAGCCCATATGCGGCAGCGGCAGACCAACGTCTTTCATCTGAACGACAGGCTGGTCAACAATACCCAGCATCTCGACACCATTGCTTTCTTCACTGCGGCTGCCGAGCAGCTGCATGCCGAGGCAAATACCCAGTACTGGCTGGGTACAGGCTTTAATCAATGACACCAGATCGCGATTAATCACTTCCTGCATTGCGGCCTGGGCGGTACCGACACCCGGTAACAGCAGTTTATCCGCATGCAGCACCACATCCGGCTCACGGCTGACCACAGGCTCATAGCCGTGGCGCTGGATGGCCGACTTTACCGAGTGCAGGTTGGCGCAGCCGGTATCGAGGATGACCACGTTCATTACAGAACCCCTTTCGAAGAAGGCAGGACATCACCTTCAACACGGATAGCCTGGCGCAGCGTACGGCCAAACACCTTAAACAGGCTTTCTACCCGGTGGTGATCGTTTTTGCCTTTGGTTTTCAGGTGCAGCGTCACGCCCATGGTATAAGACAGGGAGCTGAAGAAGTGTTCCACCATCTCGGTGCTCAGGTCGCCGACGCGCTGATAGTTAAACTCGGCTTTATATTCCAGGTGCGGACGGCCGGAGATATCCAGGGCACAGCGCGCCAGGCACTCATCCATCGGCAATACAAAGCCAAAGCGGGTGATACCACGCTTATCGCCCAGCGCCAGACGCAAGGCTTCACCCAGCGCCAGGCCTGTATCTTCCACCGTGTGGTGATCGTCAATATACAGGTCACCGTTAACGGCAATTTCCATGCGGAAGCCGCCGTGGGTGGAGATCTGATCCAGCATATGGTCAAAGAAGCCAACACCGGTATTGATCTTGCTGCCACCTTCGCGATCCAGCCAGACTTTAACGTCGATCTGCGTCTCTTTGGTATTGCGCGCAACGTGGGCATAGCGGTCGCGTTTAGTCAGCTGCTCACTGATATGGGACCAGTTTAAATTTTCGCTGTGATAGCGCAGGCCCTGAATACCCATATTCTCAGCAAGTGTGATATCGGTGGCGCGGTCACCAATCACATAGCTGTTAGCAATGTCCAGCACGCCGTCTTCCAGATAACGGGTTACCAGCGCGGTTTTAGGTTTGCGGCAGGCACAGTTATCCGCAGGCAGGTGCGGGCAAATCAGCACTTCATCAAACGCAATCCCCTGAGAGGTAAAGACCTGCATCATCAGGTTATGCGGGGCATCAAAGTCAGCCTGTGGGAAGCTGTCGGTACCCAGGCCGTCCTGATTGGTGATCATCACCAGTTTATAGCCCGCTTTTTGTAGCTGCAGCAGGGCGGGAATGACATTGGCTTCAAAGGCCAGTTTGTCCAGACGGTCAACCTGGAAGTCAACCGGGGGTTCACTGATCAGGGTACCGTCGCGGTCAATGAAAAGGATTTTCTGGCTCATTTGTTCTCCGTGGCCTGGCAGCCGGGTTGTTCTTGTAGTGCAGCGATAAGGCGCTGGCATTCAGCGCGGGTGCCTATCGAAATACGCAGGCAGCCGCTTAATGACGGTTGTTTATTCTGGTCACGCAAGATAATGCCTTGGTCCCACAGGGATTTAAACACCTGACTGGAATTGGTCATTCTGACCAGAACATAGTTGGTTTCGCTGGTAAACACCTGCTCAACGCAAGGTACTTGTTCCAGAGCGGCGACAAGCGTTGTGCGGTTCTCAATGATTTCAGCCACACGCTGACGCATCGCCGCAAGCCCTTGCTCACTCAGTGCCTGGGCGGCAATATCGGCCACCGGGGTGGAGAGCGGATAAGGGGCAATCACTTTCAGCAGCAGACCGATCACCTCTTTATTGGCGAGGGTGAAACCGCAGCGCAGGCCTGCCAGCGCAAAGGCTTTTGACAGGGTGCGCAGGATAACCAGATGCGGATATTCAGCCAGCCACTGGGTCAGGGTCGCCTGCGGGCAGAACTCAATATAGGCTTCATCCGCCACGACAATGGTCTTGTCGCGCGTCAGTTCCAGCAGAGCACGTAAATCCTGCGGGCTAATTAACTGACCGGTCGGGTTATTCGGACTGCAAACGTACAGCACCTTGACGTTATCAAGCTGGCTTGTGATGGCCGGTAAATCAAGCTGCCAGTCGGCCAGCGTCGGGACGATACGACACTCGACACCGAAGGTCTCAGCGCTGACGCTGTACATCCCGTAGGTCGGCGGGCAGTACATAATCGCGTCCTGACCCGGTTCGCAGAAGGCCCGGATCAGCAGTTCAATCCCTTCATCTGCACCTCGGCTAACCAGAACCTGTTCCGGTTGGACTCCGGCATAACCGGCATAGCGCTCGATAACCTGCTTTGGCTGGCATTCCGGGTAACGGTTCAGCGTCTGGGCGGTTAACTGAAACTCTACGGCGGTTGGGTATTCGTTGGCATTCAGCCAGACATCCCCGTTGCCACCCAGACGGCGGGCCGAGAGATAAGGCACCAGTTTACGGACGTTGTCGCGGGCTAAGGCTTCAATGCTCATTTTTTATCCCCTTGCTGACGGGCATTCAGAGCCGCAACGCGTAAGGTAACGGCATTTTTATGGGCGGTCAGTTGTTCAGCGGCCGCGAGTATTTCAATGGTCTTCGCCAGTGAGGAAAAACCGTCAACGGAGAGTTCCTGAATCGTCATACGCTTCTGGAAATCCGCCAGGCCCAAGCTTGAACAGGTTGCGGTGTAGCCATAGGTCGGCAGCACATGGTTGGTACCTGAGGCGTAATCGCCTGCGGATTCCGGTGACCAGTCGCCGAGGAACACTGAACCCGCACTGGTAATATCATCCACTAAATCGCGGGCATTACGGGTCTGAATAATCAGGTGTTCCGGGCCGTAGCGGTTAGAGATCTCAATACATTGTGCCAGTGACTCGGTCACGATAAGGCGGCTGCTGGCCAGAGCCTGACGTGCGGTTTCGGCGCGCGGCAGCTCGGCTAACTGACGGTCAACGGCAAGGGCAACGGCTTCGGCCATAGTGGCGTCAGGCGTCAGCAGAATAACCTGTGAGTCCGGGCCGTGTTCTGCCTGAGAGAGTAAGTCCGAGGCAACAAAATCAGGGGTCGCACCGCTGTCTGCAATCACCAGTACTTCCGACGGACCGGCTGGCATATCGATGGCGGCCCCATCAAGACGCTGGCTGACCTGGCGCTTGGCTTCGGTGACATAGGCGTTGCCCGGGCCAAAAATTTTATCCACTTTCGGCAGCGATTCGGTACCCAGTGCCAGAGCGGCAATCGCTTGCGCACCCCCTACCTGAAACACTTCCTGCACGCCGCAGAGTGATGCCGCATAGAGAATTTCATCGGCAATCGGCGGCGGTGAGCAGAGCACCACTTTGCGGCAGCCGGCAATGCGTGCTGGCGTGGCCAGCATCAGCACGGTGGAAAATAGCGGCGCTGAACCGCCGGGAATATAGAGCCCGACTGACGCGACCGGGCGGGTCACTTGCTGGCAGCGCACGCCCGGCAGCGTTTCAATATCCACTACCGCCAGCTGCTGGGCGAGGTGAAATTTTTCAATATTGGCGACGGCAACCGCCATCGCCTGTTTAACGTCATCGCCCAGACGCGCCACTGCGGCAGCAATTTCGTCTTCGGTTACACGCAGTGACTGAACTTCGGTTTTATCAAACCGGGCGCTGTATTCCCGCAGGGCAGCGTCGCCATTGTTTTTTACGTTATCGATTATTTCGCTGACGATACGCGTGATGTTATCCGATGCGGAGATAGCAGGGCGGGTTAATAGCGCCTGCCGGGTCTGCTCATCGCTGTCGTTCCAGTTTACCAGGGTATTAAAACTCGACATGCCGGCCTACTCCATCATCTTCTCAATTGGTAACACCAGAATCGAGCTGGCACCCAGCGCTTTCAGCTTTTCCATGGTTTCCCAGAACAGCGTCTCGCTACTGACCATGTGCATGGCAACACGTTGCTTATCACCCGCCAGTGGCAGAATAGTTGGGCGCTCGGCGCCTGGCAGCAGGGCAATAATGTCGTCCAGACGCTCGCTTGGCGCGTGCAGCATAATGTATTTGGATTCACGTGCCTGAATCACCCCTTGAATACGGGTCATCAGGGTATCAACCAGCTGCTGTTTGGCGGAGGTTAATTCGCCATCACGCTGGATAAGGCAGGCTTTGGACTGATAGATCACCTCAACTTCACGTAAACCGTTCGCTTCCAGCGTCATACCGGTGGAAACCAGGTCACAAATCGCATCAGCCAGACCCGCGCGCGGAGCCACTTCAACGGAACCGTTCAGCATACAGGATTTAAACTGCACGCCTTTTTTATCCAGGTAGCGCTTCAGCAGGTGCGGATAAGAGGTAGCGATACGTTTATTCTGTAAACTTTCCACGCCTTCCCAGTTGACATCCACCGGGGTAGCCATTGACAGACGACAGCCACCGAAATCAAGACGGCGCAGAGTCAGATAGCGTGGGTCATCGCCCTGAGCGCGGCGGTTTAGCAACTCTTCTTCCAGCACGTTTTCGCCGATAATGCCGAGATCAACGACACCGTCCATGACCAGGCCCGGGATGTCGTCATCACGGACACGCAGGATATCAATCGGCATGTTTTCAGCCTGAGCAATCAGGCGCTGGGTGTGCAGGTTAATTTTAATGCCGCAGCGAGCCAGCAGTTCGCGTGATTCGTCACTGAGACGGCCTGATTTTTGAATGGCGATGCGTAAACGGTTGATGTCTGACATTGTTGGTTACTCCTTAGATTTATTAATTATGACGTCCAAAAAAAAGCCCCCGAAAGACTTCTTCCGGGGGCTTTTTTCGCGCTTTAGCACCACTGGAAGAACTTTTCGTCTTCCAGCACCAATCGCCTGAAAGACTAGTCAGGATGATGGTGATGGTGGTGGTTTTTAACTGGAGCGCGTGTCATAAAATTCTCTGGTATCAAGGTTTATTGATTTCTGTAAACTAACCTAAACCAGATTACCTGATGGGCGCAAGGGCTTTTTTGGTTAATATTCATATTCTGTCGCGTTTTGTCATTTGTGTGCTAAACCTGACAGGAGTAGCCTTTGCTAAGGTATCGGCACTATCACAGAACATAACACTGCAACACCAGGAGACAGGGCATGAAAAAGGTCGCAATCATCGGGTTAGGGTGGTTAGGTATGCCGCTGGCTTTATCGCTGCTGGCGCGAGGTTACCAGGTGCTGGGAAGTAAAACCACACCGGATGGCGTTGAAGCCGCCAGAATGTGTGGTATCGAAAGCTATCCGTTATTGTTAGAACCGCTGATGGAGTGTGATAGTGAAGCTCAGGATGCATTGTTTAATGTGGATGCACTGATACTGACATTACCTGCTCGTCGCAGCGGAGACGGCGAGAACTTCTATTTTCAGGCTGTGCAGCAGGTGGTTGATACCGCCCTGGCGCACGGCGTGCCGCGGATTATTTTTACCAGCTCGACCTCCGTCTATGGCGAAATCGACGGCATAGTGAATGAAAGCAGTCCGCTGGAGCCAGTCACCCACAGTGGCCGGGTGTTAAAAGAGCTGGAAAGCTGGCTTCATAGCCTGCCGGGTACTGAGGTGGATATTGTACGCCTTGCCGGGCTCGTCGGGCCGGAGCGGCATCCGGGGCGTTTTATGGCGAATAAAACCCAGCTCACCAATGGGCACGGCGGCGTGAATCTGGTGCATCTGGATGATGTTATTGAAGCGCTGAACTTACTGTTGCAGGCGCCAAAAGGCGGGCATATCTATAATCTCTGTGCTCCCGGGCATCCTTCCCGCGCCGTTTTCTATCCGCAGATGGCCAGACAGCTTGGGTTAACGCCGCCGCAATTTCTCAGCGAAGAGAAAACAGGCTCCGGAAAGCTGGTGGATGGCAGTCTGATTTGTCGTGAGCTAGGCATGGTTTATCAGTACCCGGATCCGCTTCTTATGCCGCTCTGAATTTGGTAATAAATATGTCTTTTTGTAACCTAATTGACACAATTTGTATACGGATTAATCAAAGCAGATCAACAATTTGAGCCATCCCAGAGCTGGCGCGGCATGCAGAGCAGAAGGCTAATGCTTTTTTAGACACTTTTAGTGAAAAAAAAGTCCCCGTAAAGGCTTTATTGTCTTGTCATCCGGCAAGCGTTTGAGGCAAAATAGCGGTACTGCAAAAATGCACACAAATATGCACACTAACCGACGTTTAAGAGACGTCGGTTATTTTTTTGCAATCAATTAAGTCAGACAAACGGCATTATGCCAAAAAAACAAGAGGCCGGGCTTCGTACCGGATAGATACTAGCTTTTAAAAAACGACAGTTGTGTCGCCGAGGAAATTAAGATGGGGCAGATTTTTGCTTTTGCGCGGACTTTCACTGAATCAGAAGGAAGTTGCCATGTCGCTTAACGTCACCGCAGGTACAAACAATCGCGTAGGGTTAAAAAAGACCTTAACGTTACTTCCCGTTGTCATGATAGGTCTTGCTTATATGCAGCCCATGACGTTGTTTGATACGTTCGGTATTGTTTCCGGGCTGACCGACGGCCATGTACCCATGGCTTATGCCTTTGCTCTGATAGCGATATTATTTACCGCTCTGAGCTACGGCAAGCTGGTACGTCGTTTCCCGTCTGCCGGTTCTGCTTATACCTACGCCCAGAAATCATTTAACCCGCTGGTGGGTTTCATGGTCGGCTGGTCGTCGCTGCTTGATTATCTGTTTATGCCGATGATCAACATCCTGCTGGCAAAAATCTACTTCGAAGCCCTGGTTCCCGGGATCCCGTCGTGGATATTCGTTATCGTGCTGGTCGGTTTTATGACGGTTTCCAACCTGCGTAGCGTCAAAACAGTGGCTAACTTTAACGGTACCATTGTGGTTATGCAGCTTGCGTTGATTGCCGTGATTATCGGCATGGTTATCTACGGTGTTGCCGGTGGCGAAGGTCAGGCTACGCTGAGCAGCAGCAAGCCATTCTGGTCAGAAAATGCCCATTTAGTACCACTGGTTACCGGGGCGACTATTCTCTGCTTCTCATTTACCGGTTTTGATAGCATCAGTACGTTATCGGAAGAAACCAAAAATGCCGAGCGTGTTATTCCGCTGGCTATTTTTCTGACGGCGATTATCGGCGGTACTATTTTTATCGCATCGACCTATTTCTTGCAGCTGTACTTCCCGGATATCTCTCGCTTCACCGATCCGGAAGCTTCACAGCCAGAAATTATGTTCTTTGTGGCCGGTAAAGCCTTCCAGGTGGGCGCGCTGATCTTCTCTACAGTAACGGTACTGGCGTCCGGTATGGCCGCGCATATGGGCGTTTCTCGTCTGATGTACGTTATGGGCCGTGATGGCGTGTTCCCGAACCGCTTCTTTGGCTATATCCACCCAGTATGGCGTACCCCGGCATTTAACGTGATATTGGTTGGTGCAGTTGCCTTACTGGCGATTGATTTTGACCTGGTGACGGCAACAGCATTGATTAACTTTGGTGCACTGGTCGCCTTTACCTTTGTTAACCTGTCCGTTATCTCTCAGTTCTGGATCCGTGAAAAGCGTAATAAAACGCTGAAAGACCATTTCCAGTATCTGATTCTGCCGATGATGGGTGCGCTGACAGTAGGTGCGCTGTGGATTAACCTGGAGCAAAGCTCAATGATCCTCGGCCTTATCTGGGCGGCAATTGGTTTTGTTTACGTGGCTTGCGTGACCAAAAGCTTCCGTAACCCGGTTCCTCAGTACAGCGAAGATAGCCTTTAATCACTTCACTGCTCGAGTACTAAAAAAGGCACCTGCTGGTGCCTGATAAATCGCTAACGAAAAGAGGGGAAAACTGACGTTTTCCCCTCTTTTGTTTTTTCTGTATGCTGAATAATCTGAGTCTGGAAAGACTATAACGGGTGATATCAGGCCAGCTGTTTTTTCATATTGGATAGAGAGGCCTGAACTGTCATCTGTTTAATGGTGTCCAGCATGGTATCAACCTGGCTTTGAGTCGCATCAACCATCTCGCCATTGATACGTGCTTTATGGGCCAGGAGCATACGAGCAGCGCGTTTATCTGATGCTGCCTGCATTGCGGCACTGGGATTAGTAGCATTTCGGCGTTCGTAGCACATGACTCCTCCTGTGTGTGCAATTTTCTCCCTGGTGCTAAATATAACTTACCCCACCAGATTCCGGGCATAATCAAACAGCGCTTTCAGCAGTTTCAGTTTTTCGCCATCCCCTTCATACTGGTTATACAGTGCTTCCAGCTCCAGGACGTAAGCTTGAACAGCTTCATGGCTGAGGCGCTCCTGGCGATGCTGAGCCCAGCGTTGTTGTTCGGCGGCGTCCAGTGTCTCAGGCCAGTTACGTGCCCGGTAGTTAAACAGCAGGGGCTCAATCCGCCCATCAACAAAAGTCAGATCCAGGGTCGCTAAGCGCTCCGGAGGCGTCTGCTGCACAATATTCATGGCCGTTCTGTCAGCGTCGCTGAAGAAACCGTTGTACAACTGGGCGTCGACATCTTCTGAGGGTGTAAAGGGGGCGGCGTCAGCAAACAGGGCAACCACCTTCTCACGCACTTGAGGATGTTCCCGCAGAATTTTTAAATTCTCCAGGCAATGCTTGCGGTCGATTCCCAGGCGTTCGGCATCTTCTGGTCGTAGGGTGTTAGCCACGGCCAGTACCGGACATTTATTGAGATGAACCAGCTTTATCGGCACCGCAGGGGTATCGCCCAGCTGTGATTTTGGGGTATATAAACGCTCACGCAGCAGGTCGGTTTCCAGTTCCAGTAGGCTTGAGATATCCCCGGCGAGATCAACCATAATCACGGCATTGCGATTATCAGGATGCCAGGCCAGAGGCGCTATCCAGCTAGTATTCCCGCGCCATGCACCAAACATTCCGGAAACATGCACCAGCGGTTTCATCTGCGGAATATCAATCAGCGTTTGTAGTTTCTGCTTACTGCGATGGCTGTAGAGATAGTCAAACAGACGTGGCTGCTGGCGTTTAACCAACTGCGCCATCGCGATAGTGGCGTAGACATCGGCCATGGCATCGTGGGCGTTACTGTGTTCTATCCCGTTGGCTTTAGTAAGGTGTTCCAGCCTGAAGCTCGGGAAACCCTCATCATTTTCTGGCCAGACGATGCCTTCCGGGCGTAAAGCGTAACAGGCCCGCATGACATCCAGTAAATCCCAGCGCGAATTTCTGTTCTGCCAGCTCCAGGCGTAAGGATCGTAGAAGTTACGATAGAAAATATTACGCGTCACTTCATCATCAAAACGCACATTGTTATAGCCGACAATACAGGTATTCGGCGTGCTGAACAGCCCATGAATACGTCTGGCAAACGCCGCTTCATTTTCCCCCTGCGCCAGCGCCTGCTGCGGCGTTATTCCGGTTATCATCACCGCTTCTGGCTGAGGTAAATAGTCATCTGCTGGCTTGCAAAAAAACACCTCTGGCTCGCCAACGACATTAAACTCACTGTCTGTACGCAGGGCGGCAAACTGCGCCGGACGATCCAGAGAGGGGCTCTTACCGAAAGTTTCGTAATCATGAAAGAGGAAGGTAGGTTGTTGCGCTGAGTTATTCAATGTTTATTTACGTCCATTTGTGTTGTCTAACTCACTGATATTAAATTGCATATCTAATAAATAATCCGTTCTTTGATACTGCCGTATTGTTCACTGTTCACTGTTCACTGTTCACTGTTCACTGTTCACTGTTCACTGTTCACTGTTCACTGTTCACTGTTCACATGAGTCCATACCTGTGTGTACCAAATATTATGGGGGCTCAGTGACACAAAAATTCTCTCTGGACATGGTAAACCATATTCGGGCTTACAAGAAGTAGCGGATGCTGATGGGCTTGTAGCACGCATCTCATCAAAAAGAGAGATCCTGTTGAGTATTGCTACCGATGGTACTCAAAAGAACCGCGACTTAGCCTAGGCGTTATCCTGAGCTGTAGCTTAAAGAAGTCAGAAGTATAACTTCTGACCCAAGGATCCTATATGACAAGGGTATATATCCGAGGACGCATTTTGAAAAATCGGCATCTGATATTTTAACTCTTGCTGACTGCCTGGATTATTGGGAAGAGAACTACGTCAAAGCTACGCTGAAGCAGAATACAATCAATCTGTACCAGTCCACTGTTATTAAGAATATGCGCAATACTTTTCCCTGTAGTTCGATTGGCTCAATAGCTGTTAAACAGCGGGTTGATGCTTACACTCAGGACGAAAAAATTAATAGCCGAAGGGCCTGGCAAATGCTGTCTCAGTTGCGATCTGCTATGAGTTGGTGCATGAGGCGACAGGTTATCGATAGCTGCTCAATTATGAGTATCCAGCCGCGGGATTTTGGTACCAGGGCTGAAGTCGGTTCTAGAGTTTTAACGTACTCGGAGTTAGCTCAGATTTTGCTGGCAATAGAGAGAAGCAGAGCTGCAACATCTAATAAGCTATTACACCAGATGCTAATGCTATGGGGGCTAGGGTTTCAGAATTGAGGCTTTCGGAGCGTGGTGAATTTGATCTGAATGGGACGGTCTGGTCATAAAGAGCATAGCAAAATGTGTGGTATCATCATACGCCCTATCTTTGAGCAAATAGATCCGTTGCTTGAAAAGTCTATGATGATTTATAAGAAAATCCTTTTCCCGGATGAAAATATCAATCAGCCGGTCTGCATCGCTGCCGCTAAGAGGTTTATTGGGCTCATAATAGATGGTATTGATATTGGATACTGGCGAGCACATTATTTCAGGCGAGCGTTGGTTACTCGACTTTCTGAAGAAAGTATCACGTCGCATGTTACTGAAAGAATGTTCGAGCATGAACTTGGTAGTGTGAGGACTGCGTAAAATAAGCGTGACTACATTGATGACCAAGGGAAGAGTTATGAGTTGCATGCTGATGAATTGCTCCGACACGTTAGTCACTTGTCTGATACCTCCTATAATCATCCACTAATTAACAGCCTCGTAGGGAAAAGCCTTTTGCCTTGTTCGAACTGGTTTATAGAGGTTGGAGTGATTGGTGTAGTTCCAGATAGTTTGTCTAGATGAGATACCTAAGATCCCCCATTACTTCGGGTTCTTGCATTAACGGTCTGTCATTACTAAGCATATTTTTCTCCAGGCATAAAAAACCGCACTCGGCGGGTCGGATGCTAGCTTTCTTTGATCGGCTTTCCACACTTAGGGCAACAGTTAAATTCTTTATCTTTCGGGGCATCATCGATGAAGTTGAATATGTAACAGCAGCTACTTCTCCAGGAGTTATCGAGCTCGTTGTATTCATGAGAGTGTGCTTTATCAATGCCGAACAGGCGAAGTTTATCGTTCTTCCTGACGATATCCGACTGGCACCACTTAATAGCGCCAAGCTGCTGGGCTATGTGCATTAGCCCCATGTAACTAATTTCAAAACAGATAGAGCACTTCCAAGGCAATAAGTAGGCAAGTTTTTGAGCTGGGTTAAGTGTTATACCAATGGCTGTGACATTCATAATTACGCCACGGGTTGATACCGTATTACTGGCGGCTACCTCAGCTAAATAATCGTTATTGGAAAAATTCTGTATGCACATTCAGACTCTCGCATGAAGTAAAGCGATTGCTCACTACATACCTGCTAAAAGTCAGCTTTAAGGGGGCTAACAATCTCGAAAACCCGTTGAACTAATTCAGTTGCCATCAGGCCTCCCCCATCAAATTTTTCATGTAGAAACTCATTCATTTTCGACGAATGCAGTATATATCACAGTTGTGCAGAAAGCTGGTGTTGCAGCTAAAATTAAGTCAGTAAAGCAAGTAGAGATAGCAAATATTACCGTTAAGCAGAGCTTCATTCTCAATATGAATATTTAACAAACTATAGGGAATTATGTTTCTTCCTGGAGGATATATTATCATTCCTGAATGTAAATAAACTATTCGTAATCCTTTTTCGCTAAAACAATAGTATTGATACGTTTAATTAATATTTAATAAGGTGTAGCACATAGCAAGGCTGGATTGGGAGCCATACAAAAACAGTTCCTCGCCGATCACGCCAAATCAAACATTTCCCCGAAAAGCTGGTGTGAGTCGCAAGGCAATAACTACGCAATAGCCAGTCGATATATCCAAAATCCTACCGCGAGAATAGCGCAAGAAAGTGTGCACTGCGCAGATAAAAAAGAGCGCAGATGAGCTGATAGATGACGATGGACTAACCGACCAGCAACATATCTATGTCGCGGAATGCTTTAAGTATGACTATACGCTGACTCTCCCTGCTTCCTGGTCTGAGACCGGATGAATGGGAAATGAATGACAGTGAGATTGAGTTTCTCAAACTGATATTTTGCTCATCTGAGCGGGTCGGATATGACGCACCGCTCTCACCAATAGGGTCATCGTCTGCCGGAACCACCGCTGTTAATGCTGTCCAATATTCACCCATGCTGTGTCAGGATGACTACGATATTTATCCTAGAGATATCATTTAATCCTACTAGTTAACTCGCAACCCGCTTCGGTGTTTTTTTCATTATGAGGTTTATGGCTACATACAACACTGGTGACACCGGTGGAGTCTGCATCGCTTAAAAATCTGTACGACAACGCTGAGAACCTAGAAGTTTTTACCAACGATAGAAATACAGAATATGCTGATGACCGTTTAGGCGTTAAGAGATTAACATGGTAAGGAATTGAGAAACAATCCAGCGAGCAATATCCGCCTATGGCTATATCAAGAAGGCATCTTTTGAGCAGGGTAATACCCTCGACATTCCTAACACTGTTTTGCAGTGGCGGTTTAATGGCGAGCTCTACCTCTGGGATAGGGACTGGCCGGTACCCAAAGTAGTACCCGCCAGCTCTACACCAGAGAGTATTGGCGGGATAGGACAAGGCAAGTGGGGAGGCGTAGGTAATGCTTCACTAAGGAGCAAGCTATCATCGGAGCGAGTGTCAGTGTTGCCACCAGTAGGTACTCTTTCAAGCTTGATTGGTGTTCGTTCTCCTGTTGGGGTGGGTGCCATAAGTTATCGGGGCAATAAGCTTATAAACTGGATTGCTGATGGTGATTTCTCTTCAACATCTCACACTTTACTTTCCGAGCCTGTAAAAAATGATTTTAATGAATATGTTTTAACGACAGACAAAGGCAAGTTTACATTCGTAACAGAAGAAGTTGAAAAATTGAGAGGGGGGCAGTTTGAAGGCCCCAAGAAAGGTGATATCAGAGGCTGGGGTTACCGCTTCTATAATAGCGAGACTGGACTGGGGGATTATCTTATAGTTGGAGGGTACAATAATACTCCAGGCTTACTTAAAGCCGTGGATTATTGTGATGAATTAACCATTCCGGGTAATAGTCATGCAACTTTCGCATTACAGGATCGGGCTGTATTAGCCTCCGTTTTATTAATTAGGAACAATAAAAAAATATACGCTAATAATTCTCATTGGTATTTATTAAATACAAATAGTCTAACTCACTTCTCATTCATTCATTTTAAAGCTCGTGGAGAGCATGCGCGTATATATGATCTGAATTTGGTCGGTGACAGGAAAGTGAATAAATCCGGCGCAGAATGGGGATATGGATTTCTTACTCGCGCCTACAAAAATCTCGAGCTTGTACGCTGTACTGCCCGAGAGTTTCACGGTGATGGATTCATTACTGCAATGGATACCTCCTATCCCGGAAAGACTAACGAGCATATAACATTAAACGAATGCCGCGCATGGAATAACGGCAGGCAGGGGTTGAGCATCATCGGTGGTCAGGTTACCGTCATCAATAATGAATTTGATTTTACTAACGGGACAGACCCGATGTCCGGTATTGATATCGAGCCGGAGCCAAATATGCCAGCTGATTTAGATGTTAAAATAATCGGTTCGACGTTTAGAAATAATAATGGTGCAGGGATATTGATTGCTTTACAACATGCATTTGTTGCGCCCTTACTGGAAGGTAAAACCGTTGTTGATATTAACATTGTCATAGACTCCCCTTATATTCTTGAGAACAGAACAAGAGGATATAAAACAGATACAGCATTAAGGATTGTTTCCGGACCTATTGATTATGACAAAGCCGTGTTAACGAATAGATTAGTTGGCAAAATTACCATTAACAATTACAACATCATTCGCCCTGCCTATGGTGCGATAGCGATTGATGACCACTACTCTGAATGTGTCCCCATTTTCTTGAATAATGGTTATATTGAGGATATTTGCCACTACTTGCAACCTGGCGAGGAAATCCCCTCTGCAGGGCTTGTAAAATTTGGATTCCGATCTGGTAAAATGCCGTTATCTCCTAATTACAAGCAAGGGCGAGTGGTGATTAATGGTCTGACTTATCATGATTCACAAGGTACAACTTTCAGTCCCACTGCGACATATAATAATCACAGAGTTAAACGACCATTCCTGAATATGTCAGACAAACCGATGACAAATGTCAGTGAATGGTTGATGGTACGGGATTTTAAAACAAACATCCGATTAGCTGACGGGCCGTATTTATTCTGGAGAATGTACGGGGCAAGATATGAGGGAAAAAACCTCGAGGTTCCCATGACGGGAAGTTTATTCGGAAATGATGCGTACAACTATGGTGAAGGTGTAAATATTATTCTCATGCCAATTGTGCCTGGAACATCGCAGGATATGACGCTTCCGTTGGCTGAAAACATGATTGATTCTACAGTGCACTTCATTATGAGGCATGGGTCAACGGCTCAAATTGTTTTCCGAGGAAACTCAGGGGATAAAATCAGAACACCGGCAGGCACCTTGGTTGATTCTGTGACAACGACAGAGGCGCGTGGTTTGCATCAATTTTATTGTTTAACTAATGGGCTCTGGGTTCAGCTGTAATGCAGGGTAGGGAGGCTAGCCAGAAATTGGCTTATCCATCAATCCACCCAACTCTACCACCGAATTATTTCGCGGTTAGTGTTTGTATGTTGGTTTTTGGTGTAGGTTGAAGGAGATTTGCTGAGAGACGAACGGTGTAATAAGTTAGCATACGTACCAAGTGGCGGCGATTAATTTGATATTGGTATGTAAATCACGTTCTTAGGATGTGTTTCACATAGTCATGAAACAAAAGCATGGGTTGCTGTGATAAGCTATTCAATGTTTATTTACGTCCACTTGTGTTGTCTAACTCACTGATATTAAACTGCATATCTAATAAACAATCCGCTCTTGTATATACAGTATTGTTCACATGAGTCCATACCCTTGATGTACCAACCTTAGATCCCGGTGTGTACCCAATATTATTATGATTCTCAGTGACACAAAAATTCTCTCCGGACATGGTAAACCATATTCGGGCTTACAAGAAGTAGCGGATGCTGATGGGCTGTAAGCACCCATCTCATCAAAACAAGATCCTGTTTCAGTATCGCAATAATTTTTGAACGTTTATTGGTAGTTTTAAGATGTGCTGCCGGGTAGCCTTGTTTCAAGGAAGGAACCCGCGGAGAAGGATATGTCTGGCAGGAAAAACAAGAGCAGCGTGAATGGAACACCCACCCCACACGATCTGACGTTTAAACAGTTTCTCACCCATCCCGATACCGCCAGGGATTTTATGCAACTTCATCTGCCCGCTGAACTGCAGACCATCTGCGACTTCAGCACCCTGAAGCTTGAGTCTGGCAGCTTTGTCGAGGAAAGTTTACGCCCCTACTTCAGCGACGTGCTCTATAGCCTGAAAACCACGGCCGGGGATGAGGGTTATATTAATGTACTTATCGAACATCAGTCTTCGCCTGACAAACATATGGCGTTCCGGCTTCTTCGTTACTCGGTTGCGGCCATGCAGCGTCACCTGGATGCAGGGCATAAAAAATTGCCGCTGGTAATACCCGTTTTGTTTTACAACGGCAAACGCAGTCCGTATCCGTATTCAACCCGCTGGCTGGACGAATTTAACGATCCAGGATTAGCTGAAAAGCTGTACAGCGGTCATTTTCCCTTGGTCGATGTTACTGTTATACCGGACGAAGAGATCATGGGGCACCGTCGTATGGCAGCCCTGACCTTACTGCAGAAACACATTCGCCGACGGGATATAGCAGATCTTCTCGATAATCTGTCTACTCTGCTACTGGCGGGACACATGACAAGACAGCAACTGGACTCACTGATAAACTATCTTGTACAGGCAGGCGAAACTTCAGACGCAGAGGCCTTTGTACGTGACCTGGCACAGCGAGTGCCGCAATATGGGGATGAACTGATGACCATCGCACAACAGCTGGAACAGAAAGGAATAGAGAAGGGTATCGAGAAAGGTATCCAGCTAGGTCGTAATGAACATAAACTCGAAGTAGCCCGAGCCATGTTACAGAACGGTTATGACCACAGTAGCATCATAAAAATAACCGGCCTGACAGCAGACGATCTGGCACGGATCGACCGCTGATTACCTGCCCTGATCCGGATGCCCCATAACACAACTCATTAAACCAAACTGATATCCATCAGGCCGTTCTTCACTCACTGCCACTTAACCTGCCCTTGTTTCACCGCTTCCATAATCGCTTTCCCGGAGTTCTGGTATTCTGGTAGCGATAACACGCGCCACTGGCCATTCTGAAAGGCCAGCAGGCAGCAGCGAGCATCAATGGTATTTTTAATCGCAAAAGTGCGGATATCACTTGAAGGTGTCGGCAGGCCTTCGCCTGGGCGGGGGAAATAGATACGCACGCCGGAAATAATAATATTATCCATAGTCGTTACTCGTTAACCAGCCAGAATTCGGCTTCGTCAAACATCTCTTCAATTAAACGGTTGAGGCGTTCTTTCTCAAACTTAGTGCAGTCGCTGTTCACCGCATTGGTTTGCATCGGTTTAACCCGTACCGCAGCGTCAGGAAACACACGCTGTACGCGCTGGGTGAGCTCCGCCAGGATTATCTCTTGAGCGCCAGGCAGGCCAGCAACATTACGTTTATCATAGACGAGTTCGACGAACATGGTTTATCTCCGCTATACTGTTTTAATATACAGTATTAGGCGTTTTTGCTATGTCGTCAATGGCTAATTTAATTAATACTTTATGAAGTGAACTCCTCACCTGCCAGAGAACCAGCAGGTGAGGGGTATTAGCGATTAGAACTTCCAGGAAACACTGCCGACGATGCTGCGTTCTGCACCAAAGTAGCAATAAGAGAGCGAGTTACAAGCTGCAATATAGCTCTTATCCGTCAGGTTATTGACGTTAACCTGAGCGCTTAACCCTTTTATGCCCACTTTAGACAAGTCATAACCCACCGCCATATCGACCAGAGTATAGGAAGGCAGGGTATGCGTATTTTCGCGGTCACTGGTGACACCGTTGACATAACGTACACCAGAGCCGATGGTCAGGCCGTCCAGCGGGCCGGTCTTAACATCATAGCTCAGCCAGGTACTGGCCATATTACGAGGCGCATAAACCGCGCGTTTGCCTTGCTCTTCCGGGCTACTTTTCTTATAGCGAATATCGGTATAAGTATAGGCTGCCTGAAGATGCAGGTTTTCGGTTATCTCACCGACCGCTTCCAGCTCCACCCCTTCAGACTCGATTTCACCGATTGAACGATACGGAGAATCCGGCTCTGTTTTGGTGGCGATGTTTTTCTGATTGATACGGAATACTGAAACACTGTACTGAGTATTGGCGCCTTCCGGCTCATACTTCAAGCCTGCTTCCCATTGCTTACCGGTCATCGGTTTCAGCAATTGACCCGCATCATCAACGAAGCTGGTTGGGGTAAATGAAGTGGAGTAGCTGACATAAGGTGCAATGCCATTATCAAACAGATACATCATGGCTGCACGGCTGCTGAAGTTATTTTTATCCAGCCCGCTGGATTCACCATTCAATTTATTGATATTGGTAATTTTAACCTGGTCAAGACGACCACCCAGCGTCATACGCCAGCGATCCAGTGAAATCTGATCCTGCAGGTAATAACCTGTCTGGCGCAGTTTATGCTGTTCTTTCCCCCACATGCTTATATTCGTTGGGGAAGCACCATAGACAGGATTAAAGGCATCAAGCGCCGGGAATGAGCCACTGTAACCCGTGGTATGGTTGCTACGATCCTGGTAGTCCATACCAATCAGGACTCGGTGATTCAGTGGGCCGGTATCAAAGCTACCATCCACATGGTTATCCAGCGTGATGGCATTCATCTGTTCTTCAGAGCCGGAATAACCCCGATTAAGCTGGGTCTCATTTGCCCAGCCTGCCGCATAAACCTGATTCAGTTCGACTTTGGTATGCAGGTAACGCACTTTCTGACGTACTGACCAGCCGCTATCAAACTGATGCTCGATATCGTAGCCGACCATATTTTCCTGGCGGTTATATTTATCAAAGTCTGACTCACCCTCATAGAAGGTGTTAGAGATTTTCTGGCCATTATGGGGTACTACAGTCCCGTCATAAGGCAGGCCTGAATGGCTGCCACCTTCAGGATCGCGATGCAAATAGGCCATTAAATCAAGACGCGTATTGTCGGTTATCCGCCAGGTCAGGCTCGGCATGATTGCATAGCGTTCCTCTTTCAGCGGGTCGAACTGAGAGTCGGCATAACGGGTCATACCGCTGATTCGGCCAGCGACTCTGTCGTTATCGTCCAGTGCGCCGGTGACATCAAACATGGCGCCACGCTGGTTATTGTTACCGGCAAACAGCTTAATTTCACCGCTGTTATCAAAGGACGGTTTACGAGAGGTGAGGGCAACAATACCGCCAGGTGAAGAACGGCCATAGAGTACCGAGGCCGGGCCACGAACCACTTCAATGCTTTCTAAAAACCATGGGTCAACCACCAGTGAACTATGGGAGTTGGTATCCCCCATGATTTTCAGCCCGTCAAGATAGATATTGTCCAGGCTTCCGTCGGAAAAACCGCGCATGACAATATAGTCAAAACGATTTGAGGCACCGATTTGGTTACTGTAGACACCCGGCGTATAGGTGACCGCCTGATGTACGCTGGTCGCGCCTTGCTCTTCAAACTGCTCCCGCGTAACTATCGATACCGCCTGCGGGGTTTCGATATCCGGAGTTTCCAGTTTAGTTGCACCACTTTGCACTTTTGAAGTGACAACGAGGGTATCGTTTTTTGCTGTTTCCTGTGCAAGTGCCGGGAAAGTGAGGCTACCGGTGGCCAATCCCACCAGCAGTGCCAGACGCGTTTTAGTCAACATTAAAGTCTCCAAAGGCCTTTTCTAATTGTTAATAAGAATTATTACCTTTTTGAAACGGTAAACAGATATGCGTAATGTCAGGTTGCATATGCGCAATGACAAACTATTGGCACCGGCATCTTTCGCTCAGATTAACGGGAACGGCGAATATCGACTGGCGGCATACCGTAACGGCGACGAAAGGCGGTAGAGAAATTGGTGGCGTGCTGGTAACCCGACATCCAGGCAGCTTGCTGGACGCTATGGCCTTCCAGTAAGTAGCGATGTGCCAGTGCCAGACGACAGTCGCGCAGAAAATCAAAAATAGTACAGCCGTAGGCGAGGCGAAACTTACTGCGCAGGCTGCTCGGGCTCATGGCGGCTTGATGTGCCAGGCCATTCAGGGTGTACTCTTTTTCAGGGGCTTGTTCGAGTAGCTTACGAATATTATCCAGCCGCTGATGCTCACAACGCTGGGCAAACTCGTTGGGGCGGGTGATAACTTCCTGCTGACTCAACCCGTGTCCCAGCAACTGCATAATCAGCCCTTCGAGGATTAGCTGACGTGCTACTCCGGTACCACTGCCATGCTGCGCACGGGCTAAACCGGCCAGCAGATAATCAGGGACTTGCCAGGCCATTGATGGTGCATTGCTGGATTGCCACTCCCGCAACAGCGTTTTAAGCAGACTGCTGTGCCAGGCCTCGCCGGGGTAGACCCCCAGAGAAAGGGTTCTCAGTTTATGTCCGGCAACATGGCGAACCGTCATCGCATGATGGCTCGACAGCCGTGTGGCATAAGTCATACCCGAGCGAATGCTATATTGCTGGCCATAGTGAGAGATAACCACATTTCCTTCGAGTACCACCAGCATATAGAGCGGGGAATCATGACAGGAGAAGGTTTCATAAGGTTCCAGAACCTGAACATCAGATTGCGTCAGACTGATGCCTGAACCCAGCGTCATCTCCTCGACATCACCATGCAGCACGGGAATATGCAGAGCATTTTCCTGACTATGCAGCGGAAAGTGATAATCGATATTATAGCGTTCACCATAACGTTGAAAATCTTCCATTAAGATGAATTTTTTTTTCGCGGGAACCAGCGCATTTGGTTCTTGAAGTCTCACAGAATTCAGCCTGTCTCTTGTCGGGAGAGAATAAGATGGTAAAGATTATCATTCTTATTATTGTGCGACAACATAGCACCTCCGGTCGGCTGCCGTGAGCAATGAAGTATAACGGGCTGATATTTTTATCCTGGTTTTTCGGGATACAGCACAAATCAGATAAAAAGGGCTGCACTGAAATGTACAGGTAATTATTTTAGTGTATAAACATACAGTGGTCTAATTATCAACCGGAGAGGCACTATGTTTAGCGTACAGCAGGTTGCAG
Organism: Klebsiella sp. BIGb0407; assembly: GCF_024807845.1. Taxonomy (GTDB): domain Bacteria; phylum Pseudomonadota; class Gammaproteobacteria; order Enterobacterales; family Enterobacteriaceae; genus JGM124. The sequence continues at coordinate 1,073,546 of NZ_JANUEQ010000001.1, read as the reverse complement.
CACGTAAAGTCGTTGGCTTTCACTGGCTTGGTCCCTGGGAAGAGACGGTCCCCCTGGGTTTTGAAAAACTGGTTCACTGGGCCGCAAATCATCATTTAGATGGGGAATTACTTGCCGTCTACTATGATGACCCGGATGTGGTGCCTGCTGAGCAACTGCGTTGTGATACGGTGATGTCTGTGCCAGACGATTTTGTCCTGCCAGAAGACGCGCAGAAAAATGTCAGAGTGATGACCATAGCTGAAGATCTCTACGCCATAGGGCTGGCAAGCGTTCAGAACAACGCTTTCTTTGAGGCCTGGGAAAAGCTATTTGATCAAGTCGAGGCGGACGGGCGTTATCAGCTAACCGGTAAACCCTGTTATGAACGCTATCTTAACGACGGTATTCTGTCTGGCGAGTGGCAGCTCGAAATGTTGATTCCCGTTAAACCTATGCAGGAGTAAACCATGATTGTCGATGAAACAACCGGCTTAACTATTCTGTTTATTGCAGGCTTCGGGCCGATTACCTCTGATAGTGCCGCCAGCCAGGCATTTTATCAGCAGACGCTGAATTTGCCGTTAAAAGGCATGGACGGAAACGAAACCTATCTCTCGCTGGAAGCGGGAGAACTGGAAGGGGTCAAGCATTTTGCCATCTGGCCTCTGGAGCAGGCAGCCCAGTCCTGCTTTAGCACTGCCAGCTGGCCGCAAGATAAAGCGCTTCCCCAGAGCTGGATAGAGTTTGAAGTGGCTTCTCTGGAGGTTGCCAGCGATGCGCTTAAAGAGCAGGGCTACCAGCTGCTGGTGGATAATCGTCAGGAACCCTGGGGGCAAACCGTGACCCGTTTACTGAGTCCGGAAGGGCTACTGGTAGGGCTGACCATTACTCCCTGGTTACGCGAAACCTGACAGTCAATTAGCGCTATTTTCGTCCAGCCGGGTCTTTTACAGCAAATAATGGTCTGCTTGTTTCGATTCAGCTGCAATTAAGGTTAAGATAGAGGCAGTGTGTTTTTAATGTTAGTCACGCATTGCCATTCAGGTACGCTATAACTTAATGTAGTAGTAAGCTGAATCCGATTGCCAATTTATAAGGTGTGAAAATGGAAAATATTAAATCATCCTTCCAGGACGTTCTTGACTTTGTTCGTCTGTATCGTCGCAAGAACAAGCTGCAACGTGAAATTCAGGATGAAGCGAAGAAAATCCGTGACAACCAAAAACGTGTGTTACTGCTTGATAACCTGAGTGAATACATTAAGCCGGGTATGAGCATTGACGCTGTGCAAGAAATTATTGCCAGCATGAAAGCGGACTATGAAGATCGCGTTGATGATCACATTATTAGAAATGCGGAACTCTCAAAAGAACGTCGTGAAATCTCTGCTAAGCTGAAAATTATTGGCGAGCAAAAAAGAGCTGAAGCGAAGGCCGAAAAAGCCTGATAGCTCAGCTATAGCCGCCTGATGCCCCCCTCTTGAGGTCCCGGTATCAGGCGGTTTTTTTATGTCAAAAATTATCCACTCTGACAGTCAGCAACATGATGCGCTTAATCTGCCGGGGCTGAACTTCAGGTTGAAATTAAATCCGTGACTGATAACCTCCTTCAACGTGATATTCGCGAGGGGGATAGCGCTGTGATTATTTTCATACCTGTGGGGCAAAAGAGGTGAGAAATGCGACTGATTTTACTGGCATTAATGGTTTGGATACTGGCGGGCTGTAGTGCTGCACCCAATTTACCTGCTACCGATACCATCATTAAAGTAAAACCAACAGAACTCGGGATTGTCGCAAACTCAGAAAAATACAGTTACCGTTTCTATCGCACGGGAACGCCTCTGGAATACCAGCGTTATCAGCAATTTTATGATCGGTATCATCAGGCTGTACCTGGGGTTCGGGTGAATTTTCAGGTTAACAATAACGAAGTGGTGGCCGAGTACTGGGTTATTTTAAATAAGAGCCAGCTGACCGCTGCTCAGCAATCCATTCTGACTGACGAATATAAAGCACAGCCCTGGAATAATGACCAGCTCCGGGTCTTGTTTAAAGCAAGTGGTTTCTGGATACCAGCGGATCCTGCGGATATAGACGAATCTTACCGTCTGGCTCAGCCCGTTGTGGTGTCGATAAATGATAAAACACAGACCCTGAATGCCGCAGGTATGATTGCTCTGGTACCTATTTTTCCGCTGGTGATGATGTATGGCTGTGCCGTGGGGCCTTGCCTGTAGCCGATGACTGGATCAACTAGCGTCGAATAATATGATTGACGATATATTTATGGGTATTCTGGTAACTATCAGATAAATCAACAATCTTATTGTCGTGTGAGTAGCTGATTGACTGTACCCGGAGTAGCAGGCTACCGGGAGCAACCTGTAATAGTTCAGCTTGTTCCCGGGTCGCTTGTACCGGGGCATAGTTACGATGACTTTCCAGAATGGTGATATTGCACTTCTCTTTAAAATAATTAAATTTTGATTTCTCCATATCCCCCATACTCAGCCAGGGAAAAAGCGCGACAGGAATATAACTATTCTCAATCAGGACGGGAACTTCGTCGATAATACGAATTCGCCTGAGATAATAGACTTTATCGCCAGGATTAATTTTTAGCTGCTGGGCGATAGCCGGTGGCGCATCCATCATACGAAATTCTATTACGCTGTTTTTATAATTCTCAATTCCACCGATATTCATCTGGTAGTTAAAACCATCCAGTTCACCGCCATGATAGTTGATTTTACGGGCGACAAAAGAACCACTGCCGTGGCGCTTAATAATCAACTTTTCACTTTCGAGAGCGGCCAGCGCTTTTCTGATGGTCATCACTGAGGCCTTCAGTTCTTTTGCCAGTGTTTTTTCGCTTGGCAGGATATCACCAACCTTAAATTCGTCACTGTTGATACGAATTTTCAGTTCATTAGCAATAGATTGGTAGATCACTTTTATATCTCTTTGCGATTTTAGTGGTTGCAGGTAGGTTATTAACTCATTGTATTTAATATATAAAAAAATTTTATGCGTAAAAATTAGATAACTCATCTACAAATTGAATGAATATCATATCTGTGGCTTGATAGCAATTATATGACCTGGCTCACAACTCTCTTTTTTGTTAAATCCCCCAGCGTCAATTAACTCATAGGATGGCGGCACGTGAAGGTGAAAGTGAAGTTTCCACTGAAAAATAACAACAAAAATGGCGGGAGTGTCAGATGGTCGTATTAAAAAAGCTACAAGACTTCTCCAAAGCGATGATAGGCCCGGTGCTGTATTTACCTGCAATAGGCCTGTTAATTGCATTATTTAGTATGGCTACCAATAAATTATGGGTGGCTGAAGGGAGCACGTTGTGGATTATCGGTAAATACTGTTCCAGTTTGCTCTGGGCAGTTATGAATAATCTCGGTTTCTTCTTTTGTATTGGCCTTGCCAGTGGCCTGGCGAAAAGCAGGAAAGCAGAGGCGACTTTTGTTGCTGCGATGTCTTACCTGATGTACCTGGCGGCGAATAACTCCTGGCTGACATTAACGCAGCGACTGGCTGAAGGAACCACTAACGGTGAGTTATACGGCAGCGGTCAAATCTTTATCTTCGGCTTTAAGGTCGTCGATATGGGGGTTTTTCTCGGCATTATTCTGGGCGCTATGATTGCCTGGGTGCATAACAGATTCGTTAATAAAGAATTTAAAGGTGCTTTTTCAATTTACGGAAACAGCAAGCTGGTGATGATTATTATGCTGCCGGTTATCGGGCTGTTTGCTATTGCAACCGTCTATATCTGGCCGGTAGTCGAGCAGGGTATTTCTGCGCTCACTGAATTTATGAAAGCTTTTGGCTCTGGTGGCGTCTTCTTATATGGTTTCCTGAATCGCTTTTTAATCCCGACCGGCCTGCACCATCTTATCTGGTCTCCTTTTGTCTTTACCTCTGTCGGGGGACAGTTACTGGTTGACGGTCAGGTTATTGTCGGCGCGAAACCTATATTTTTAGCTGAGATGGCAACGGACAGTGCTTTCAGTGATTCCGCGCGTTTTCTGACTTATGGCATGGTTAAAATTTTTGGTACCGCAGGTTTAGCGCTGGCATTTTATAAAACCGCAAAGCCGCAAAATAAACCTAAAGTAAAAGCACTGTTAGTTCCCCTGGTTATCACATCATTTTTGGTGGGCATTACCGAACCCTTTGAGTTCTTATTTATCTTTGCTGCACCACTGTTATGGCTGGTTTACTCGGTTATTGATGGTTTCTATCAAATGCTCGCCTGGATGGTGGATGTCAGAGTATGCGCCACGAATGGAATCATCGATTTTATTGTCTACAACATTCCTTCAGGTATGGCACGAACTCGCTGGCCGCTCTTTGTCATGCTGGGCCTGTGCGAAACTCTGACGATGTACTGGGCAGGTAAATTCCTGATAACCAGATTCAATATGCCGACACCGGGCAGGCAAGCAGATGAACCATCATCCCCTCCAGTTGTTGAGGCTTCTGCTGACAGCGATATCGGGAACGACATTATTCAGGGACTGGGCGGAAAAGAGAATATTTGCACTGTGGATAACTGTTTTACCCGCCTGCGTGTTGATGTCCGGGATCCGGCTTTAATTCAGCAGTCATTATTGAAAGAAACAGGCGGAAGTGCCGTGATAATTAAAGGCAACCATATTCAGATAATCTACGGATTAAAAGTCAGCAAGATTAAAAATAACGTAAACGATATTTTAGGCATAACCGAATAAAGAGGTGGTTTGTGGAAAATAAATTTGTAGTAACTATTGCAGGTGGCGGCAGTACCTATACGCCAGGGATTGTATTAATGCTGTTAGATAATATGGACAGCCTGCCACTGAAAGAAATTCGTCTTTATGACAATAATGAACAAAGGCAACGTCAGCTCGGCGAGGCGTGTCAGATTATGGTCAGGGAGCGCTATCCGCAAGTGGCCTTTAGTTATACCACCGATCCTCAGAGTGCCTTTACCGGGGTTGATTTTGTGATGGCTCATATTCGAGTCGGTCTGTATGAAATGCGCGAGCAGGATGAAAAGATCCCGCTAAAATATGGTGTCGTCGGTCAAGAGACTTGCGGTCCGGGGGGCATTGCCTATGGTATGCGTTCTATTGCCGGTGTTTTAGAGATCCTTGATTATATGGAAACCTGGTCACCTGATGCCTGGATGCTGAATTACTCTAATCCCGCCGCAATTGTGGCTGAAGCAACCCGACGTCTACGTCCGACATCAAAAATAATCAATATCTGCGATATGCCAGTCGCTATTGAAGGTATTTTTGCCGATATCCTGGGAATGTCATCGCGCAAAGAGATGAATGTTCGTTATTACGGTTTGAATCACTTTGGCTGGTGGACAAGTATTACCGATAAAGCAGGTAATGACTTAATGCCCGCGTTGAAGAAACACGTCGCAGAGCACGGCTACTGTAGCCAGACTGAAGATTTTCAGCATAAAGCACCGAGCTGGATAGAGACCTTTAAAAAAGCGAAAGATATTTTTGCTCTGGATCCTGAAACGCTGCCTAATACTTATTTAAAATATTACCTACATGCTGATTATGTGGTGGAGCATTCAAACCCAGAATTTACGCGGGCGAATGAAATCATTATTGGCCGCGAGAAAGAGGTATTTGATAAAGCGCGTTCTATTGTCGAGCAGCAAACGGCAAAAGAGGTCAGTTTCCATGCCGGGGCCCATGCCACCTTTATCGTTGATTTAGCCAGGGCGATTGCCTTCAATACTCAGGAAAGAATGCTGCTCATTGTTGAAAATAACGGTGCTGTCGCTAATTTTGATGAAACTGCGATGGTGGAAGTTCCTTGTCTGGTGGGTTCAAATGGCCCGGAGCCTCTGGCTATGGGTAAAATACCACTGTTCCAGAAAGGATTGATGGAACAACAGGTTGCAGTAGAAAAACTGGTGGTTGAAGCCTGGATTGAACACAGCTATCAGAAACTCTGGCAGGCGATAACTTTATCGAAAACGGTACCGAGTGCATCCGTCGCTAAATCTATTCTTGATGACTTGATTATTGCCAATAAAGATTACTGGCCAGAGCTGCATTAATTTCTGAAACCAGCACCTCATGGGTGCTGGTTATTCTTATAGCGCCCAGATACTATTTCTGAGCCGCTTCCAGCGCCTGAGAAACATCATTAATAATGTCGTCAATATGCTCAATACCGACAGAAATTCTCACCAGATCTTCGCTGACACCGGCCCGGGCTAACTCTTCGGGGTTTAACTGGCGATGAGTGGTACTTGCAGGGTGGCAGGCCAGGGACTTGGCATCACCGATATTCACTAAGCGTAAAATCATCTGCAGCGCATCGATAAAACGCCCGCCAGCTTCCTTTCCGCCCTTAATACCAAAACTGACAATCCCCGAGGCTTTGCCTGCGGTGATTTTATCCGCATTGGCTTTAAACGGGCTGTCAGGGAGTGCGGCATAGTTAACCCAGCTGACGGAGGGATGTTGTTGGAGGAATGCGGCGAGTTTTTCTGCGTTACTGCAATGTCGCTCTACCCGTAAGCTCAGTGTTTCAAGCCCCTGTAGCAGTAAAAAGGCACTGTGCGGCGACAGCGCAGCACCGGTATTACGGAGCGGAACGACCCGGCAGCGGCCAATATAAGCCGCAGGACCAAAGGCTTCAGTATAGACCACGCCATGATAAGAGGCATCGGGTTCATTCAGTAAACTAAAGCGCGCTTTATTAGCTACCCAGTCAAATTTACCTGAGTCGATAATAATGCCACCAATTGTCGTACCGTGACCGCCAATATACTTGGTCAGGGAGTGCACCACGATATCGGCTCCATGCTCGAAGGGGCGGCATAATACTGGCGTCGCCACGGTATTATCGACAATAACGGGCACACCATGGCGATGAGCTATTTCGGCCAGGCGGGCAATATCGACTACGTTACCCGCCGGGTTACCGATTGATTCACAAAACAGTGCCTTGGTTCTGTTATCAATCAGCGCTTCCAGCCCCTCGAAATCATCAAAACTGGCCATTCGCACTTCAACACCCTGGCGCGGTAAGGTATGAGCAAACAGGTTATAAGTACCGCCATAGAGCTGGCTGGTGCTGACAATATTATCGCCGACTTCAGTCAGTGCCTGGATAGAATAGGTGATAGCAGCCATACCAGACGCGACCGCCAGTGCACCAATGCCACCTTCGATAGCCGCGAGTCGTTGCTCCAGCACCGCGGTGGTCGGGTTCATAATTCGGCTGTAGATATTTCCTGCGACTTTCAAGTCAAACAGGTCAGCGCCATGCTGGGTATCATCAAAAGTGTAAGAGGTGGTTTGATAAATAGGGACTGCCGCAGATTTTGTGGTCGCTTCTGATTCATATCCGTGGTGTAAGGCCAGTGATTCTATTTTCATAAAGGGGTCTCTGTGGGTGTGCCGATAGTCAAGGTTTATGCCTTCGCAAAGCCGCGCGAATTATTTTGCTTTTAGAAACAGCATACGTTGCGAACAGAGAAATATTTATACATAAAAAGCATTATATTAGATAGAAAATGAGCAAAGGAGAGGGGGATATGTGACTGATATCCAGGTACTAAAGTACCTGCCAGAATCCTCCTTTTTTCGGCCCAATGTACGAAAGCTTTTGCTGCTGTTTTAACTGCGCAACGGCGCGTTCAATAGTGCTGGGTGATTTCTCCAGTATTTGGGCAACTTCACCCAGCGTCAGAGTAGGTGTTTGTGCTAATAAAGTCAGAATCTGTTGCGGCGTTTTTATCTTCATTTCTACCCGCGTTTCTACCCGCGTTTTTTGCTGTGACGGGGTTAATACCGTAGTAGCAGGGGGATTAACTTCTTGCAGTGTTCGGGCAATGATACCAAGCATAAACTCAATAAATGGCGCACTGTCTGATTTGGCGGTACTGGCTCGTAAAGCTTGATACCAGGATTCCTGGTGCTGATAGATTAAACTTTCTACCGGAATGTCGATAAAAACTGGCTGCCATTGGCTTAAAATTAACGTTTGCCATAAGCGCCCCATACGCCCATTTCCATCGGCAAAAGGATGAATAAACTCAAATTCGTAATGGAATACACAGCTTTTAATTAACGCGGGAACATCGGAATTCTTTAGCCACAGCTTATTTTCTATTAACCCGCTAGCCGGTATCTGTCTGGATTAAGGTGACCACGAGAATTAAACTAATGATGTCCTAAATTTTGCTAAAAGAATAATCGCGGCAACCGAGCAGACTATCAGACCTTTACTCTGTCTGGTCATCAGGCTGGTTTGTGCTGGTTGATGGGGGGCCAGGATACGTATCGTTTTCGATAGCTTGCCATGTACGGCGGAAAGGAAGAGCAGAACCACAAGCTTCATCACCAGCCAGGGTTGAAACAGATCCCCACTTTTAACGATTAATATTCCACCAAACAGCCATAACAGAAGCATAGCTGGGGAAGTCACTTTCCGGTTCCAGGAGCGGATAGCATTCAGGAAAGAGACATCGTTGGCCTGCTCAGGGCTTTTACCTGCATAAACGCCTGCCACTATTGCCAGCAACAGTAAGCCGCTGACCCAGACTACAGCAGCTATTAAATGAAATGATCCAATCCAGCGGTAATCCATATATATCTCTTTTTTAATTTTGTTAATACGAAAGGTTAGTCATAGCCAGTAACGCTATCTTTAATCAACTGTGTATCTGATTCAGAAAGACTATCCACTAAGGATTTAACCTTATCAAGGTTCATTTTTGAACCTTTTATGTGAATAGGTAGCAGATAGTTTATCTAAAGTCCGTTATATCTGATAAAAGTGTCATTTATGATACTTTTAAAGTGATATGTACTCAGTACATTCTCGATATGATAAAACCACTTAAGTTAAGGCCATGGCGACAATAATGAAAATCGAAAAATTACAGTATATTTTTGACCCACTGTGTGGCTGGTGCTATGCAAGTGCCCCTGCACTGTCCTGGCTGGCACAGACCTATCCGGACGTTCTGGAACTGCTGCCGTCCGGGCTTTTTTCAGGGGAGGGCGCACGGCCTGTTTCCGCGCAGTTTGCCTCTTACGCCTGGAGCAATGACCAGCGAATAGCCTCTTTGACAGGCCAGCGTTTCAGCGAAGAATATCACCAGCTTCTGAATTCAGGAGGCAGTTTTGATTCACATGCTATGAATTGTGCTCTGACAGCTTATAAAAGAATTGTGCCTGAGGCTGAAGCGGGCCTGTTACATGAACTGCAGATTGCACGCTATGTGCGTGGCCTTGATACCTCCAGCAGTGAAGTGGTAGCCGAAATAAGTAATAAATACGCCACGACGAAGGAGCTCGAAATACACTTCCCGACCCACGGGGATCCTTTTGCTGTAGGAAATGAACTCTCTGACATAACAGACAGACGCACTGACAGCGTGAAACAGCTGATGCATTCAATCGGGGTATCTGGCGTTCCGTTATTGCTGGTGACAATTGCGGGAAAAACGTCTGCTATCAGCGGAGCCGATCTTTATAGCGGCTCAGACTCCATCAGCAATGCGCTGAAAAATTTGTTGTAAATAAAAGCTGAAAGGGGTCCTCATTGTATGGGGACTTAATATCGGAGATCTTGTATCTGGATAAATCCCATCAATATAAGGTGTGCAGAAAATTGGAGCAAATTGGAATTTTAGGGACTTCAACTATTTTTGGATTAGGTACTTCTGAGGATATTGATCTCTTTTTTACGTCAGTATCAAAAATTCTTGAGCAAGACCGCTGGGGAAGTTGTTATCCCATAGTGATGTTGAAACTGTACAAAAAATCACTAAATCTGGAAGAGATAAAAAAAGCCAAAATAGAAGTTGATGATATTCAATTAAAATTCTCCCAAACTATCTTGAATAGTAAATTGTCTTCTGAACTCGATATTGATATGAATAAAACAGCATGGAATATTCATACCGATAATTTAAGCAGTTTTTTTGATAGGTTTTTCAAAGGTTTTAATACAGCATACATTATGACTCTCTCATTAAATGATAAATACGGTGTATATTCTCCGATGCTTTTGGGAGGTACTTCGATAAAATCTGCAACAGAAGATATTATGAGGCCGATTGAGGAATACGACAGATTATCTGAGGGAGACTTGCCTTTCTGGAAAAGGTAAATATTATTAACGGCTAATACTATCCTGTTCACAAATAACAGGTTTTTTATATGCGGGTATGATCGTTTTTAATATTTTACAAATAAGATATTCACTACCTAAAAAGCATTTGTTGCTCCCGGTGATTTTGATGATTTTAGCAAGAGGTTTTAACCGACGATTTTTGTATCATCAAGAGACATTGCGGGATACGCCGTCATCGAACCAAACTGACCCCAAATCTGACCCCCAAATTCCGCAGTCGCATGGAGATAGCGGAAAACGTATCAAACCCTCTTCTTATTCCAGCTTGTTGTTTTATTAGCTATAAATACAAAAATCCCGCGTAAGTTTCCTTATGCGGGATTTTCTAAACTGGCTCCTCTGACTGGACTCGAACCAGTGACATACGGATTAACAGTCCGCCGTTCTACCGACTGAACTACAGAGGAATTTTGTTGGGCGCTATCTTAGCTTTTGCTACAGGTTTGTCAAAGACAAAATAGCAGAAAATGTCCTTTTGCCTAAACAACCAACATCTTGTTGTTTTTTAGTACCGTTAACTGAAAAAACTTTGCAGGAACTGCTAACCTGGCCCATCATATTGAAATAATGTTTCATTAATTATCCGGGTTTTGGCTTGAACATATCTGAAGTACTGCGTCGTGGGGTACAAAAATCGCCCTGGGGTGCTAAAAGAAAAGCGCATCGTGTACTGTTGTGGCGTGAGGTTATGCCGCTTGCGGTGCCTATTTTTTTAGAAAATGCCTGTGTATTACTGATGGGGGTATTCAGTACTTTCCTCGTCAGCTGGCTGGGTCAGGATGCGATGGCTGGCGTCGGGCTGGCTGACAGCTTTAATATGGTGATTATTGCCTTTTTTGCGGCCGTAGACCTGGGTACCACCGTCGTAGTGGCCTTTAGTTTTGGTAAGCTGGATCCTGAGCGTGCGCGTGCTGCGGCCAGGCAGTCATTAGTACTGATGACGCTTGTTTCTATCGTGCTGGCTGTGGTTATCCACCTTGCTGGTCCGCATATTATCGAAATTATTGCCGGTAAGGCCTCTCCTCAGGTTAAAGACCTGGCTCTCTCTTATCTGCAAACCACCGTCTGGAGCTACCCGGCAGCTGCAATTACGCTGATTGCCAGTGGGGCTTTACGTGGTGCTGGCAATACTAAGTTACCGTTACTGATTAACGGTGGTATGAATATTCTGAATATTCTCTTCAGTAGTGTTCTGATTTATGGTGTCTTCAGCTGGGATGGATTAGGTTTTATTGGTGCCGGACTGGGCCTGACTATTTCCCGCTATATTGGCGCAATTGCTATCATTCTGGTGCTGATGAGCGGTTTTAACCCGGCACTTCGCATTACTTTCAGAAGTTACTTTACCCGCTTAAATACCAGTATCTTGCGTGAAGTTCTCGGAATTGGTATTCCGGCTAGCGTCGAATCGGTACTGTTTAATGGCGGTAAATTACTGACCCAGATGTTTGTTGCCGGGATGGGAACCAGCGTTATTGCCGGTAACTTTATTGCCTTTTCGGTCGCCGCATTAATCAACCTGCCAGGTAACGCACTCGGTTCAGCATCCACCATTATTGTTGGCAGGCGGTTAGGCAAAGGGGAAATAGGGCAGGCAGAACGTCAGTTACGCCATATCCTTTGGCTCTCAACCGTAGTGCTGACAATGATAGCCTGGGGAACCGCACCTTTTGCCGGGCTTTTTGCCTCGTTTTACACCGACGATCCGGAAGTTATTCATGTTGTCGTCATTCTCTTATGGATGAACGCCGCGTTTATGCCGATCTGGGCCGCTTCCTGGGTGCTCCCGGCCGGGCTGAAAGGGGCGCGTGACGCCCGCTATGCCATGTGGGTGGCGATGGTCGGTATGTGGTGCTGTCGGGTGGTTGCCGGTTATACGCTCGGGATTGTCCTTGGTATGGGTGTGGTGGGGGTCTGGCTGGGTATGTTCCTGGACTGGGCTGTGCGCGGTGCCTGTTTCTACTGGCGTATGGCCAGTGGTCGCTGGTTACAGAAGTATCCCCGGCCACAGAAATAAATTCCCGGGTATCTCGTTACCAGCCACGCAAGGTGGCTGGTAACGACAACCTCTGGTTGAGCAGGATCAGTGGGTGATAATACTGGCGAGAGAACGGACATCATTGCCGGTTGGCGCCTGATAAACACGCAGACCAAATTCACCAATAACGGCAAAAATATGGTCAAAGATATCAGACTGGATAGCTTCGTATTCCAGCCATACCACAGTATTGGTGAAGCAATAAATCTCCAGCGGCAAACCTTGTGACTCAGGGGCGAGCTGGCGCACCATCATGGTCATATTTTTGTGCACTTTGGGATGATTACGCAGATATTCCGTAAGATAAATACGGAAGGTCCCAATATTGGTCATCTGCCGTTGATTCAGCACCGAGCGACTATTAATTTGCTGGTTGTACTCTTTAATCTCGCTATTGCGCTCATTAATATAGGGGGACAGTAAGTTCGCTTCCTGTAATTTATTTTGTTCTTCCTCCGACAAAAAATGGATGCTGGTGGTATCAATAAACAAGCTGCGTTTAATTCTGCGTCCGCCGGATGCAGACATCCCACTCCAGTTTTTGAAGGAGTCAGAGACCAGAGCATAGGTAGGCATTGAGGTAATGGTATTATCCCAGTTCTGAACTTTAACCGTGGTTAAACCAATATCGATAACCGCACCATCCGCACCGTATTTTGGCATTTCCAGCCAGTCACCCAGTTTCAGCATGTTATTTGCAGACAACTGAATTCCCGCTACCAGTCCAAGAATTGGGTCTTTAAAGACCAGCATCAGGACGGCGGCCATCGCACCCAGTCCACTGATGAGAATGGTCGGCGATTTCCCAATCAGCAAGGAGATAATCATGATGCCAACAACCAGCGAGCTGAGAAGCTTAAGGCTCTGGAAAACACCCTTTAAAGGTAAATGCGAGACGGTGGCAAACTTATGCGACAGCCCGGTAATGACATCGAGCAGAGAGAAAATAGATAACAGAGCGTAAAGCATCACCCAGAGCTGGGCGCAGGTGCTGAGAATTACCAGTTCATCAGAACCCGATTTCAACCATAGTACGGCCTGGACATTGACAATAATGCCTTGCAGCATAAAGGCCAGACGATGAAAAAGCTTATTCTGAGTAAAAACTTGCAGCGTCAGACTGGAACTGACTTGAGCACGTTTTTCAATGGCTCTTAAAACTATCCGATGCAAAATAAAGTGCACAATAATTGCAGTCAATAAAATAATGACTGTCATCACGACCAGATAGGGGGTTTCGTCGGGTGTAATACCGTATTTTCCGAGTTCGGAAATCAGTGCCTTCATAATACCTCCTTTAATAAATACAGCAGGTATCATGCATATTGCCCCTGACAGACGCAACCCTCAGAGGGAATTCAATCAGAAGTTCCTGCCTTAAATCTCAAAGCACGTTATGATTAATACAGACTAACTGTAACGAGAAGCAGAATATGATGAAGTATCTATCTTCTTTTATCCTGGTACTGACGGCATTGACCCATAGTGCATGGGCCGTAACCTACCCACTGCCCCCGGAGGGGAGCCGTCTGGTCGGAGAACCACTGACTATCACGGTTGAAGAGGGTAACACGCAGCCGCTTGAGTACTATGCTGCCAAGTATGGCCAGGGACTGAGCAATATTCTGGAGGCGAATCCTGGGGTCGATCCTTTCCTGCCTGCCGGAGGAACAACGCTGATTATTCCTCAGCAAATTATTCTGCCGGATACCGTTCGTGAGGGCATTGTGGTGAATGTCGCCGAAATGCGGCTGTATTACTATCCACCGGGGGAAAATACTGTCGAAGTATTACCTATTGGTATTGGCCAGGCCGGACGCGAGACCCCGCGTAACTGGGTAACGAAAATTGAGCGTAAAAAAGAGGGCCCGTCATGGACTCCGACCGCCAATACGCGCAGAGAATATGCCAGAGAAGGCAGAGAGCTTCCTGCTTTTGTCCCACCGGGTGTTGATAATCCGATGGGGCTGTATGCCATCTATATCGGAAAGCTTTATGCAATACACGGTACTAACGCCAATTTCGGTATTGGTCTGCGAGTCAGCCAGGGCTGTATTCGTCTGCGTAATGAGGATATTGAATGGCTGTTTAACCAGGTCCGGGAAGGCGAGCGGGTACAGATTATCGATCAGCCGGTAAAAATTGCCCTTGAGGCAGACGGCAGTCGCTGGATTGAAGTACATGAACCTCTGTCACGTAACCGGGCCGAGTTTGAGTCAAATAAAAAGGTTCCGCTGCCAATGGCACAGACATTACAGAAGATGTCCGCTGAACCGACGGTTGATGCCACCACCTTTAATGAAGCTCTGACGCGTCGTTCCGGAATGCCGGTACGGGTTGATAATCAGTCCGCCGTGTTTAATCCCTTATAGCAACCGACTCCCCGTGCTATAGCGGCTACGGGGAGTTCCTGACAGATATCCCTCATTTATGATAGATTATGATTCATTATGAAATATTCTTTTTGATTGAGGACGCATCGTGACAGATTATGATGCATTTCCGGACCAGCGTCAGGCGTTAATCCAGCAAATGCTTACCGATAAAGGCCGGGTGATTGGTACCGATCTGGCGAAACAACTGGGTGTTTCCGAGCACACTATTCGCCGTGACTTGCAGGAACTTGCCAGAAGGGGCGTATGTAAAAAGGTCTACGGCGGTGCCGTCAGTCAGATTATGCAGTCGGCCAGTTTTGAGATCCGCGCATCTCAGAATATGCTGGAAAAATCGCAAGTTGCCCGACATTGCGCAAAAATGCTCAAAGCCGATAGCTGCATCTTTATTGATGCGGGGTCAACCTATCTGGCGATGGTGGAGTTCATTCCCGAAGATATTGCATTAACCATAGTGACGAACTCCCCACAGATTGCAGCAGCCCTGAGTAGTCGTACCCGGGGGGAACTGATTTTACTGGGCGGTAAGGTGAACCCGCTGACCGGCAGTACGATGGGATCTGATACGGTTAAGCAGATTAATGGCATTACCTTTGATCAGGCATTTATCGGTGTCTGTGGGCTGGATCCCCAGGCGGGTTTGACGGCGGTTTATTATGAGGACGCTTGTTTTAAAAAAGAGGTTCTCAGTCAGAGTAGCGAAGTCATTGCTGCGGTAACCGCAGAGAAAATGCCTCAGGTCGCCAGATATAAAGTCGCAACCTGTGAAGAAATTGATGTTGCTGTCGTGAGCCAGCAGACCAATATCAGTGATTTCAGCCATATCAGTATGCGTATTGAAGTGGCGGAATAGTACTCTTTATCAGTCACCAAAAGCGGAGCAGGTTCCGCTTTTGGTGAGTCTGTTGTCAGGATTGTAACGCCAGGATACGTTTGATGGTTTCCTGAACCGCATTTTCATCATTACTGCCGGTGACAAAATTAGCGGCAGCTTTGGTTTCCTCAAAAGCATTACGCATAGCAAAACTGTATTCGGCTGCTGCCAGCAGCTCGAGATCATTATAGCCATCACCAAAGGCCATCGTCTCTTGAGGGCCTACTCCCAGTAACTCCTGTAATTTTTGTACAGTCGTACCTTTGTGTACCCCGTAGTCGGCAATATCAATCCAGGCCGCTTCCGAGACCACGATATAGACCTCACTTTCATAAGGTTTCAGGCTCGGGCGAGTCTGAGGACAACCCCCGTTTTCATCATAAACGCTTATCTTCACAAAATCGGCACTGAGAGTCGCAAGGTCATCCACTTCAATCATCTTCGTATATGAGCGACGAATTTTCTCTTTAAGATATTGTGGCGTATCGGTGCGAATAATCGCGCCATCGTTGGTACAGGCAATGATCACATGCTGCTGATTTGCCTGCTGTAAAGTAGCAATAATGCGCAGACCTGTTTCATTGCGGATCAGAGACTGAAAGATAAACTCGCCGTTGAATTTGATTCGGGTCGCACTGTCACCAATAATCCACAGGTTTTCACTGAAGTCGCCAAATAACTCTTCCACTCTTTCACACTGTTTACCTGTACAAGCGGCAAACTGAACGCCTTTTTTCGCCATAATAGCGCTGACTTCTGCAAACAGAGCTCTGTCATAGTCACCCTGACTGTTAAGGAAGGTTCCGTCTAAATCTGTGATGATTAGCTTTATCATTCTGTCACCTTGAGTGTGATTTAGTGCATTTTTAAGAGGTGAGTGTGTTCCACCGATGGGGAAACACACTCAGTGCAAATAAGAAAAGAGGTTAATAGAATTATTCAGATACTGGCTTTCAGCAGGTTTCTGATGCTGAATGACAGTAAGGCTGCCACGATGACGAGCAGGGTGACAAAAATAAACCCATGGGCAATTGAGCTATGCCAGGCAATGTAACCGATGATTGCCGGGCCAGCTAAAATACCGAGATAGCCGACAGACGTCACAGCGGGTACCGCCACCATCTGTGGCATACTTTTTTGCTTGCCTATCTGAGAAAACATCACGGGTACAATATTGGCGCAGCCGAGGCCAATTAACAGGTAGCCTGTCAGCACCAGGGGGAGGGCGTAGCTGTTGATCAGCATCAAAAAGCCAATAGCCGCGACACCGCTACCCAGTATGACCACTTTCAGTGCGCCAAAGCGGGTAACAATATAATCCCCGGTGAGTCTGCCAAAAGTCATCGCGATAGCAAAGGTCGCAAAACCGAGCCCGCCGAGAGTTTCAGGAATATTACGGCTCTCCACCAGATAGAGTGCTCCCCAGTCCAGCACCGTGCCTTCGGCTAAAAAGATAATGAAACAAATCATACCAATAATTAAAACGGTACCTCTGGGGATAGCGAAGGCCGGGCCTTCAGCGGGATTAGCATAGGGTAGCATTCCCTTAAAGCTTGCCAGCAGTAAGAACAGAACCAGTGCGGCGATTATCAGTGTAGAGGTGACGACGCCGAAGCCAAGGCTCATCAGCCCCGTCATGGCTCCTGCGCCCGCAATACCGCCGACACTGAACATGCCATGAAATCCGGACATGAGCGGCTTTGCGGAAGATTTCTCAACCAGAATAGCCTGCACGTTCATCGCGCAATCCGTTATTCCCACCCCGATACCGAAAATCAGCAGGGATAGCCCTAATAACAGTGGAGACGTCACCACCGAAAGAAAGGGAATAGACAGTAAGATAATCACTACTGCCGCAGAGATAACTTTGCGGCAGCCATAGCGGGAAGTGAGTATTCCTGTCACCGGCATAGCCACCATGGCTCCGAAGCCAAGGCACAGTAATAAAGTGCCCAGTAGTGCGTCATTAACGCCAGTATTGGTTTTGGCAAAGGGAACAATCACTGCCCAGGTGGCGGTCACTAACCCGGCAACGAAAAAAATAATACGCGTGGAAACTCTGTCATTCATGGTTTTGTCCGGCCAGTATCGGTATTTGCAAACCTTCAGGCAGAGGGCTGCCTGAAGGTTCTTATCAGGCATTAAGAATATTCAGAACATCGAAGTGAAGTCTGGCATTGGCACTGGCGACAACGGCACCGCCACCTTCTGCCCGGCCACCGTCTATCGTTGTGACAACGCCACCCGCATGTTCAATAATGGGGATCAGAGCGACAATATCGTAAGGCTGTAGTGAGTATTCAACGCAAATATCAATGTGGCCTGCCGCCAGCATAGCCATGGCATAACACTCTCCGCCATACCGCGTCATCAGGGCTTTATCATGCAGCAGGTCAAAATGATTATCGGGATATAAATCAACGGACTCGGGTGATGTGGTATGAAGAATGGCCTGATGGATTTCTACATGCTGTCGCGTGTGTATTCTTTTTTCACCCAGACGACCGGAAAACCAGGACTGTTCGCCGTCGGACCAGAAACGGTCGCCGGTGTAGGGCTGGCTCATGATGCCCATGGTTGCTCTTCCCTGTTCCAGCAAACCAATCAGACATCCCCAGACCGGGAGCCCGCATAAAAACGGCCGCGTTCCGTCAATCGGATCAATCACCCACTGAAAGTGATTTTGTCCACTTTGACCAAATTCCTCGCCGAGTATGGCGTGGTCAGGATAGTGACGTGTAATCAGATCTCTCAGTAATATCTCCGTCTCGCGATCAACATTAGTCACCGGATCAAAGCGGAAGCCATCTTTAGGTTTAGTAGATATATCAATATGATGTGATTCCAGGTAGCTTTCGAGGGTGCGTTTTTCAGCCACCTCGGCTAGCTGGTGCAGAAACTGGGTATCGGGTCTGGTGATTGGCATAATAACACTCTCCTGATTATCTGGTATTGCTCGATGATGATTTATTATGTCAATTTATGCAATATATAATAAAGGGTAAGTTAAATTATGCTCGTTTTGCTTGCCGGGCAGTATGCAATGAGCTCCCGACAAGCAAAATTTGTATGCTTATGTATATAGTTCTTAAACGAAGTGTAAGTTTAGTAAGACGTGACATAGAGATCTGCGTTAAATTTTCCTGAATGAAAATGATTAACAATCTCTTTATCATGGGGCCTGCAATGAAAGTACGTTTTATCCTGTCCGGACTGCTGTTGACTTCTCTTGGTTGTGCTGCAACGACCTATCCGGTGACAATCACCGATATGGATAACCAAAAAATCACGTTAGAGAAAGAACCCGAGCGCGTTATCTTGCAAGACGGACGTGACATCATGGCGCTGGCGCTGCTTGACCGGGAAATGCCTTTTAAACGTGTTGTTGCCTGGAATAATTTACTGAAAAAGCAGGATGGTCGGAGCTGGGCATTGCTGAGCGAAAAATGGCCTGATTCAAAAGCCATTATTGATATGGGGTTCAGTGACCAGGGTGAAGTGAATCTGGAAAGCGTACTGGCAAAACAGCCTGATGTGATGATAGCGCAGTTGCGTGCTAAGCCAGCCCTGGAACAATCGGGTGTGATAGCGGCCTTAAAGAAACTCAATATTCCGGTTATTTTTGTCGATTATGAATTACATCCGCTAGAAAATACGGCAAAAAGCGTTGATTTACTGGGAACAGTTCTGAATCAGGAATCGCGCGCTAAAGAGTATACGGATTACTATCAGCAGCAACTGAATGCACTGCAGAAGGTCACCAAAGCAGAAAAAAATAAACCTACGGTGTTTATTGAACCTATTGCCGGTAATAGTGAGAACTGCTGCTTTACCCACGGACATAACGGCTGGGGTGGGCTGGTAGAAGCCGTTGGCGGTAAAAATATCGGTTCAGAACTGCTGCCGGGCAGTACCGGGTTTATCTCTATCGAGAAGATTATTGCGATGAAACCGGATGTCTACATTATGACCGGCTCTAAGCGTGCTAATCAGAATGTCTTACCCTTTGGTTATAACGTCACTAAGGATGAAGTGACGCCAGTCTTCAATGAACTGCTGTCCAGACCGACATTTGAAACCATAGAACCGGTGCAAAAAGGTAACGTATTCGGCGTCTATCATCACTTCTATAACCATCCTTACAATATTATTGGTATGGAAGTGCTGGCAAAAGATTTGTATCCGCAGGCGTTAGAGCAGCTTAATCCGGAAGCCGATTATCATCATATTATTAAGAACTTTACTCAGATCCCGGACAGTCCTGTGACCCTGAGCTATTCCTTAAAAGACGGGAAGTAGTGGATAGACGGTATTATTAACGCTACTTTACGAAGCGAGTTGGCGAGGGAAAACAACTCGCTTCGTCATCAGATATCGTTATTCAGTGGGCTAAAACCTGAGCCAGTTTCTTTACCCCTGCAATAATTTCGTCAGGTGAATGCGCGGCAAAACCTAACAGAATAGCCTGACGTTCTGGCTTTATCTGACTGTAACGTGATAATGGCTGAGCACCTAACCCGGCTTTACGGCACTCCTCAATCACAGCAGATTCCTGAATGTCAGCGGATAACCAGCAAACCAGATGAATACCTGAATCTAGCGGTTCGGCCGTCATTATTCCGCATAAGTAAGTTTGTATCGCATCCAGCATGACTTGCTGGCGTTCATGGCAGGCTTTTCTTATTCTTCTGACGTGGCGTGCATAATGGCCTTGCGAAATAAAACTTGCCAGAATAGCCTGGTCTAAATAAGGCGTTCGGGTATCGGTATAGTATTTAGCTATTTTAAATGCTTCTGTCAGACTTTCCGGTATCACCAGAAACCCGATATGAAATCCGGGAAACATCATCTTGGAAAAGGTTCCCGCGTAGATAACGCGCTGGTGTTTATCTAAACCTTGCAGGGCGGGCAGTGGCTGGGAGGTGTATCTGAACTCGCTATTATAGTCATCTTCAAAAATCCACATCTTATTATCAGCGGCCCAGTCAAGCAGCGCCATCCTTCGGGATAAACTTAAGGTTCCACCAAGGGGAAATTGATGCGAGGGGGAAGTAAACATCATTTTAGCCTCCGGCCAGTGCCGTATCGCATAATCGATATTCATTCCCTGTTTATCACTGATAACCGGACGCACTTTGGCACCAAGAGCCGTAAATGCGCCTAAAGCGCCATCATAACCCGGCTCATCTAACCAAACCTGATCCCCTTTTTGCAACAGAACCTGGCCGGCAAGATTCATGGCTTGTTGGGTACCATTGACGATAAGCACTTGCTCATCACTACAATCAACGCCGCGAGTCGTGCGGACATATTTACTGATAGCCTGGCGTAATGGCAGGTATCCCATTGGCTGATTAAGTTTCCAGTCCTGATGACGAAACTGACGCCAGACTCGCCCGGAAAGCCGCCCCCAGAGTTCATAGGGGAAGAGGTCTGTACAACCGACACCAATATTAAAAGTTCTGTTGTGACCGGCATAGGGTAAGGTCTTATCCCATATTTCTTTTATGGCGTTTATCTGGGGATTAATATTCGCGTTTTTCTGTTCAGGGTTTTTATCGTTATGGGGTGATGGCGATTTAATCTCAATCATCTCATCCGGAATTATCGACGTAACATAGGTTCCCGACCCCTTTTTCGTCTGCAAATACCCCTCATCAATCAGCCTGTCGAGGCCGGATAAAATAGAGTTTCGTGAAATTGACATCATTTCACTGAGGGTTCTGCTGGAAGGGATTTTTTTCCCGGCCTGAAGCTGGCCGCTCAATATCAGTTCTTTAATAGCGAAATAAAACTGGTCTTTGATTTTACCTTTCTGAAGCAATAATCCAGGAAAGCTGGCCACATTTTTTTTCATTAAAAAGTGGATCCCTATAAAATTTAATAAGTGTATCTTATATGATACCACCTCAGGCGTTACTCTTTCACCACGCAATAGATAAAATACCAGTAAGGTGATTGATATGACTGATTATAATGAAGAAATCTCAGTAGTAGCGGTACAAGAAGATGATTATCTCCAGTGGCTCCCGATGTGGATAAAGTATCAGCAGTTTTATGAAGTTCAGTTATCAGAAGAGACCACCCTTAAAACCTGGCAGCGGTTTTTCAATACAGACCAGGCCCTGTATTGTGCGGTGGCTAAACAAGGGGCAACATTACTCGGATTTGTGCACTATGTTTTTCATGGTTCAACATGGTCAGTTAATGATTTCTGTTATCTGGAAGATTTGTTTGTAGCAGAAAATTGCCGGGGTAAAAATATCGGTAAACAGCTGATTGAACACGTCAAGCAGCAGGCAAGCGAGCGGCAGTGTGGTCGCTTGTACTGGCATACCCAGGAAAAAAATAGCACCGCACAGCGGCTTTATGACTGGGTGGCGGTCAAACCCGGCGTGATTGAGTACCGGTTACCGCTCTGATGGGAATATCCCTGATTTAAAAGAGACAGCGGTGCTCTGTTTGTGCCAACATCTGAGGTCATTGTTAGCACTGGTACTGCTGTTATGATTTCTGTTCCTTTTCCGGTCGTTACGTTATTCACACTGATTTATTTGCTGGCAATGGCACTGTTTCCTGAAAAACAGCGTCACAGTGGTACTGTGCGTTTTCTTATTGCTTGTATCGTTCTTATTTCTGTCAGTACTTTACGCTGGGAATATGATTCAACTCTTCTGAGGAATATTCAGTCAGGCCTGGCGATATTTTTACCGCCTCTGGCCTGGCATAGTTTTGCCTCGATGACTGATATCAGCGGACAGCGCCGCTCACTGCTGTTGTACCTGCCTCCAGCCGGTGCCCTCTTATTGCGTATAGTCTGGCCTGCCGCAACGGACGTTATTCTTTTTTTGATATTTTCCGGGTACGGATTGAGTTTGCTACGAATGGCAAAGCGAGGCGAGGATAGTTTTATTCTTAGCCGACTGGGCGATGCATCTAATATCACCAGAATGACCTTTTTTGCTGGCTGTTTTCTCTGTATCTCAGGGCTGACCGATCTTATTGTTAGCCTTGATTTCAGTATTGCTGACGGAAAACTGGCTCCGGTTATTATTGTTATTTTCCAGGTCACACTGTTACCCCTTATTGGTGTGTTACTTCTGAAAGCGGGAAAAAACGTTGCACTACCAGTGATGGATACTTATAAAGTGGCCCGGCCTGTAAGCACTGTTATCGAACCGGGTGAATTAGCAGAGATTTATTTCAGACTTGATAAATACGTTCGTGAAACTCAAATTTACCTTAATTCCGAGTTAACGCTTAATCTCCTGGCGAGAAAAACCGGTATTCCCGGCCGACAAGTTTCAGCGGCAATAAACTCACAAGCTCAGTGCAATTTATCCCAGTGGATTAACGGGTTCCGGATTGAACGGGCCAGAGAGCTGTTGCTCAGCACTCCAATGCCCGTTACCGAAATTATGCTGGAATCTGGTTTTATCACTAAATCTAATTTTAACCGGGAATTTCAGCGTATTACTGGCGCCTCTCCAACATTATTTCGCCAGCAGGCGGGTGATAGCCAAGAGATGAATTCAGAAATAAGCTAATGTTCTTAATAAGACCTTGATGGATATCTGTTCGTTTAGCGCCAGGGGCATCCTTGCAGACAATATCATCGCCAGGCGATCCTTCATTAATGAGCACTTCTGCTCCGGGTTTACACAGCTGCATAAAACTGAAGTGTGTGGTGCCTTCCACAACAGTAAACTGCTGCCATTTCTGAGGTATGTTGGCGGCAAGATAGGCTGATTCCTGTTCGGCGGATAATGAGGCCAGCTTGTCCATTCGGGCCGCCAGAATAAGTACTGGCAGGTTAATATCATGCAGGCTCTGAGGGGTAAAACCTGGCGCTAATCCCAAATCGAGAGAAACCACGGCTTTAACTCGGGGATCTCTGTGACTTGCGGCGAGTTTTTCCTGAGATAGTGTCTTATCAATACCCAATTTTTCTATTAATTTACAGTCACCCCGTTGTGGATAGTGCTGACAGTCTTGAATCAGTTGTGTCGGTTCAAAGCGAGCGCCTGCCAGCGACATAACCGTCCAGCCTCCTAGTGAGTGTCCTAAAGCGGCAATTCGTTCCTGATCAGTTTTTCCGAATAAATTGGGCGCATTTATGATGAAATCAATAACCCGGGTCAGCTCTTGTGGGCGTCTCCAGAGCTGTTTTGCCGCCACGGGATCCTGATTAAAGGTTGTGGTACCCGGATGATCCGGGGCGGCAACAATATAGCCTTGCTCTGCCATCGCCGCTGCAATCCAGGACAAATTACGCCAGTTCCCGTTATAGCCATGCGAAATAATCAGCAGGGGATGTAGCCCTGGTAAAGTGGGCGCATCGCGGATGACGTTGACACCGAAAAAAGCCGGGTTTTCGCCGACAGATTCAACTGCCTCTTGAGAAGCGGTGGGATACCACACAGAAATATTTAACGCCGAAGATGTAACCTGACGAAAGCCGGGACTGGCATTCGCCTGGGTTGCGAACAATAAAGCAGATAAGAAAAGAATATGACGTATACACATCTGGATGACCCTGTAGTGATGAAGTGTGTTGTTATATTTAAAACAGGTACGATATATACAACGAAGCACCGCATCAGGGCGTCCTGGAACAGGATTCAGGTCGTCAATTGAGGTATTTTTTACTGATTTATGGACCTTACTACCAGAGTTGCTGAAAGTGATGAGTCAGGTAAAGGCTTTACATCGCCAGTACCAGCGATTTTATCTTCTCTGCTTTCTCAAAATGATCGAGTTTCATCTCCATAATCCACCACTGGGCGACTTCCATTAACTGCTCGGGCTCATCATTTTTGTTGGCAAAAAAGGCATAGAACGAGAGTCCGACATTACTACCTTTAGCCGCTATTTTTGCCTCGCAAATACTCAGTATCTTTTTCTTTATTGCTGGCTGCACAATATTACCTTTTCTATATATTGGAACTTAACTAACAATAACACCAGTTTGCCTGTACGAAAAAATTGTCTTGCAGATAGCAAATGGTTGCAGGAGATAACAGGTTGTCACAGGGGAGAGGGAAGAAGCTGGTTATAGCGAGATGATATTATTGCAGAGGTGAGTAAACCGCTGTAAACCTATGTCGACAGCGGTTTTTCAGGATAAGTTAGCGGCTGATCTGATGGCCGATAACGCCCCCTACAGCAGCACCACCAACGGTACCTACTGCACTTCCTCCGGTCAGCACTGCACCGCCAACCGCACCTATACCTGCACCAACAGCTGTATCACGACCGCGATTAGACATATTTCCGCAGGCAGTGATGGAAAGGGTGAGCACTACTACGACTGCGACAGAAACGCTACGTTTTAAGAGCATGATTAACCTCACTCCCATCAGTAATAATGGAATACAAAAAGGGTTTCTATGATGCTTTTGCACCATCCCTGAGCCTGATAGATAAAATTTACGTGTTACAACGATGTTGCGATAGGTAAAAATTCCTATTTATCGACGAGAGAGGTTGGGGGAATGAATAAATCAGGGGGAAACGGAGTAGAAAACAGCAGCCTGAACCCTGAACAGAAACGGGCTGCTTAAGTCAGCGACTAATCTTTTCTTTTTTTCTTGGTTGACCTGAATCGTGGCCGAGTAAAATATGAGAATAGTATGGCTAATCCTCCGGTAATTAGTATTAATATCAATATGATGATTAATGTTAAGTTCATTTTTTACACCATGGTTTAAAATTGCTATTAGGTAAGATAAAACCGTGGAGAAGTAACCCGAGGGGTCTGAAACGAATGCTCCAGATATTGTTCTGACTTTTTACTTGCGGACAACACCCTGTACAGGCTGAAACAGAGAAAACAGTCTGCATAAACATAGATTTTGGTTTATTCAACTTAAAATCCTTTTTATATTGGTTTTTAATGTTGTTATGGATGTCATGAATTATTTTTAATCATTGATTCAAAGTGATTTCTGCTGACTAATTAGGAATTTGTTTTATCTTGTATGGCGCAGGAATAACAGCATACATATTGGTGTGTTTTGAAGTGGAAATGTCTGAGAAATAGTCATCTGCGATGAAGGGGAGGCCATTGTGCTGCAGAACAGGCAGGGTATGTTATATATGCATAACATTATGTTTGAATACAAAAAAGTGTCAATGATTGAGGGTGGAATATATCAACGGTCAGAAGATAAACGGCTAGCTCAGCTTAAAATAAATAATGATCTTTATAACAATGATTCAACCTCATGAAAGGGCGCTGATTCAAAAAGATATCCTTGTAAACCCCAAATATTAGCTTGTTGTAAAACAGGTAAATACTGCTTACTTTCTACACCTTCTACGACAATTTTATCACAGTACTTTCTGATATTTTTAATTAATAAAGGGAAAGTGTTTTTTTGTATCTCTTCTTTAAAAAAATAGCGATCAATTTTTGCCACTTCAAAGTAGCCGTTAAGCAGGCAAGTGATATTTGCATTCCCGGCACCAAGATCATCAAGCCAGAGTCCATTACTGCCTTGCTTAAGTGACTTCAGCAGAGGATTTTTTAATTCCGGGTCCCGGTCATGAAAATGTTCAGATATCTCAAATTTCACAAAAGGCATTGACGCAAAACGTTTTTTTAAAAACTCATCACTAGTGAGAATGGTTGCCATATCATTCTCAATATTGACTGTGCAGAACAAACCGTTGCTTTCAAACCAGTGCCGTTTTGAGGCTATATTATCGCACTGTTCATAAAGAAAGACCCGTTTCCTTTCGATATCCCAGCCAGAAATAACAAACTGCGGGTGTAATGGTTTGTTTGTATTCAAAACAAAGCGAGTAAGCAGCTCCACTCCAAGCAGATTTTCATGAATATTTACTATTGGTTCAGCAACGAATTCGATGTTCATTTGAATCCCATATATAAATAATATAAATCGTTAACAGGAAATTACTCAGAGAGATTTCTGTAAGCTGTAATACTCACAATGTTTAAATAGACTGTTGTGTGAACTATCGTTTGCGCTTAGTTACAGGAAGCCTGGCGCTTCTTGCATCTATGATATAGGATATAATAAATACAATCGCGGCAATAGATAGCACTATGGCTAACATAATGAAGAATAAATTTTCCACTTTTAACCTTAGGTATGTTGTCGTTTTATAATTTTATAAAGTTATATTAAATTTTTTTATTATCATGAATACCTTTCAAGTATTTCAGTTGTTGAGAAAGATAAAAAATAGATTTATAAATCCAGCCAGGAATGAACTCCTGTAAATTATTTAAGCATATGGTTGAGATATTTTTTAATATGTCTGGTTGCATTTTTAATATGAAATTTTTAAATATCCTTATGAATTTTTAAACTATCAAATTAGTTAGCTAGAACTGAGTTTGTATACTAAAAATCATACCATTCTACGAATGTTAAATTGTTGTTAATAACCATGTAAGAAAAAAATCCTATTCTCTTCATCGATGATGTAAGTATCATTTCATAGTCAGTGGCATCTGTTATTGATCATTTAATACCGAATAGGAATTTTATTAATCATGACATGGAATATTTACAAATAGAAATAGTTTAAAACGATCGATGATTAAATTTTGATAGTCAAAAGCTATCAATACTTGGTTATTGATCTGCCTTTCCAATTAAAAAGAGATTGACAATTAAATGAAACACCCCATATAGAAGTGAAATTCTATATCAATCAATTTGTTATGTTATTTTTCATTCAGAATGAAACTGATTATAATTTAGATTTATGAGTTTGAAATATATTTTTACATTAGCGTGGCTAATACAGCTGGTAGTTATAAAGGAGTAGAAAAAACAATGAATGCCTTGAAGAGGAAATAAATATTATCTTCATATCTTTTTTTAATGACAGTTTAATGTTTTCTTAAGATTTTATTTGTCTCTAAAATTCAGTGATTAATTAAAGGAACGACTCAATATCTATATATAGAGCAATTTTCAGGTGATAATTAAGGACCCAAACTGCGCTTCACCGGCGCGTTATTCACACGCTTGTGCATGGCCTCCGAAAGCATCAGCGCCATTCTTAGTTGTTTTCAGGAGGAAAAGACGCACTCTTAGTTAGGATTATGCGGGAAAAACGAGCACAGGCTGTTTAAGTGGTGTGCGAGATACCGCCAGAATACTGAAAGTAGCCATTAACACCGCCAATCTATCTTGCGTTATGACCATTATATTGAATAGGAATTGTTGGCGTAATCGCGACTATTTTTATTTTCCGCGTTACGCCTTTTTTTATTCTACGGTATAAACGAGGAAATCTTCTGCCAGTACGGTAGACGGAAATACTTCCCGGCATTCTGTGAGCAACTGTTGACAACCCTCGGCATCGTAGCGAGAACTAAAGTGGGTTGCAATTAGGGCGCCGACTTCCGCATCGCGCGCCAGTTCCGCCGTTTGCTGGCTGGATGAATGTCCTCGTCCGTTGGCTTTTTCTGCCATAGCCTGTTCGAGAGTGACCTCATGAATCATAACATCCACGCCGCGTGCCAGCTCCAGAGCCTCAGCGCAGGGTGCTGTATCTCCAAAAATAGCCAGTCTCTTACCCGGAGTGGGGGGGCCAAGATATTTGCTGCCATCAATTACACGACCATCCTCCAGCTCAATGGTTAAACCCTGCTTTAAGCGGTGGAATAATGGACCAGGGGGCACTCCGTCGGCAATAAGCTGAGAGGCATCCAGAGAGCCTGGCTTATCATGCTGTTCAATACGATAACCGTAGCATTCGACCGGATGGTTTAGCGGCCAGGCGGTGACCCTGTAGCCAGCTTCGTCAAAAACTAACCCTGGTACGACTTCGACGATGGTGAGTGGATAATCGATCCAGGAGCCGCTAAGGCGCAGCGCGGTTTCTACAAACTCTGCAAGCCCTTTGGGTCCGTACAGTGTCAGTGGCAGCGAAGCCCCCTGCATTGAGCGGCTGCACAGCAGGCCGGGGAGACCAAACAGATGATCGCCATGTAAATGGGTGATAAAAATTTTATTCAGTTTACCGGGATTATACGGCGTACGAAGAAACTGATGCTGAGTACCCTCTCCGCAATCGAACAGCCACATCTCAGCCCCTGTTGGCTGTTGCAAGTTCAGCACTATCGACGTCATATTTCGCGTGCGGGTAGGGACGCCTGCAGATGTCCCCAAAAATAGTAATTCCATCGTCCAATGTCCTTAGGGCACAAGTTAAAAATAAAGTATACCAGTGAGGGATGATGTTTCTAATTTAAACAACGATAGCAGGGCTGCTATAGCAATCAAATCGCCCGGAATGAGTTTGAGGGAAAAGCGAATACGCATATTTGAATTATTTTAAAAATAAAGGTGAGAAACCACAATAGGGTGTGGATCACACGAATATTCTTATTTTTTTATAGGCTTGTTACCCAACAATGATAGATCGAATGATTGAAGCTGGTTCAGAAATTATGATAAACAGATATGGACATTTGTAAGTCTGGACTTAAATGAAATTATCGGATGTCATGGATAAAATAGTGCACAGGAATAGTTGATATGATGAGATATTTATCACTGCTGATAGTGATGCTTCTGGCAGGCTGTACAAGTGCACCAAACTTGCCGCCTACCGATACCATTGTAGCCGTTAAACCTATTGAGTCCGGTATTATTGCCAGCTCGGCTAAATACAGTTACCGATTTTTTCGTAGCGGCGTGCCGCAGGAATATCAGCGTTATAAGACATTTTATGAACGCTTTCATCAACAGGCCTCCGGA
The DNA here is from genome assembly GCF_024807845.1 of Klebsiella sp. BIGb0407. Lineage (GTDB taxonomy): Bacteria > Pseudomonadota > Gammaproteobacteria > Enterobacterales > Enterobacteriaceae > JGM124. The sequence continues at coordinate 1,044,324 of NZ_JANUEQ010000001.1, read as the reverse complement.
GTACGGGTTAACTTTATGGTAGAACAACATGAAGTGACGGCAGAGTACCTGGTTGTGATCGATAAACGAAAACTGGATGCCGGGCAGCATGCGGTGCTGAACAATGAGTATCATGCGATGCCGATTGATAACGACCGACTCGGTGTTTTGTTTAAAGCGTCAGGATTTTGGTCCTCATCCTATGCTCCAGAACTGGCCGTGCCTTACCAGCTGGAACAGCCAGTGGTGGTATCCATTAATGATAAGACCAAAACGCTGAGCACTTTGGGAACCGTCGCCCTGATCCCTTTAGTTCCCTTGTTTCCACTGTTTATGATGTACGGATGCGCTACAGGACCCTGCATATAAGAAAAATAGCCGCTTCTGAAACGAGCAGACATTACCAGGCGATCCAGGAAGGTTATGATAAAGCCTCCAGCTGAATCTCTACTGCCTGCCTGGGCTGAGCTGAGCTGAGCTGAAGATAGGCTGGCACAGTGATGAAGTTAATCAGTGGCGAACGAGATCGTACGACAGTCTTGATGACTGGATAAAAAGCGACTCGGAGATGCTGGTACGTTGCACCTCAGGATTTTTTTGTCGTAAGCCCGCAATCCTCACTTTAAACGACCTTAAACGCTATGCTGCAATGGGGATCTCTCTGGAAGATCTGAAAACTCGGTTCAAGTGCTCGAAATGTGGCAAGCGTGGAGCCAGCATCGCAGTGTTTTGATTCGCTCTTAGCTGAAACGCCACGGGAACGGGTGTGTAAAACCATCTTCCTATGACAATAGAATATCCCCCATTATACTTTGGGCAGAGGATATTCTCGTCGACAGCAGAAAAGGGGATAAGAATGTGTACACGCGTTGTTTGGCCGGATGCAAATGGTGCCGTTATTGTAGGCCGTAATATGGACTTCCAGAAGGATCTGATGACAAACCTGTGGATGCAGCCACGAGGCATCACCCGAAATGATGGTGTCAATGGCGAGCTGACGTGGACTTCTCGTTACGGAAGCCTGGTGGCCACGGCGTTTGATCTGATCTCCGTTGATGGTATGAATGAAGCCGGACTGGCAGGTCATATCTTATGGCTTGCGGAATCTGACTACGGTGCACCAGACGCTTCCCGTACGCAGCTTAGCCAGGCGGTCTGGTTGCAGTATTTTCTCGATAATTTTTCATCTGTCGCTGATGCGGTTGACTGGATAGAGAAATCAGGGGTGCAAGTTGTGCAAATGGAAGACCCTACCGGCGGAAGCCCTCCGGCTATCCATCTCGCATTGGACGATGCCAAAGGCGATTCATGCATTATTGAATACAGCGCCGGTAAGCCAGTGGTCTATCACAGCCGGGAATATCGCGTGATGACAAACTCACCAACCTATGATCAACAACTCGCTCTGGCGCAAACTTTCACTGGGTTGGGTGGAGAGCTGCCGCTGCCAGGCTCTACGTTGGCCAGCGATCGCTTTGCCAGAGCCAGCTACTATGTCAGCCGTCTCAGTCAGCCAGCAACACAAGTTGAAGCTATCGCTGCAATGTTGAGCGTGATGCGTAATGCTGCTCAGCCTTTCCGTATCCCGGATCCGGGCAAACCTGATGCTTCACAAACGCTGTGGCAGGTAGTGATGGATTTAACCCACCGTCGTTATGTCTTTGAGTCCACCACGCGGCCAAATATCGTTTGGGTTAATTTTGACGAGCTTGATTTCTCCAGCTCATCTCCGCAGGCCAAACTGAATCTGGTGAATGATCTCACCCTGGAGAACGGGATTTCCGGGAACGTGAGCAGTCATTTTAAGCAAGGCGAAGATCTGAAATTACTGACGCTGGATATGATGAAATCGGGGCATTAAAAGCCGGTCAGTTCCCTGATGATGACCAGAGTGCGGACTGAGTAAGGTCCGCTTCTGGCGGGGGGCTGTTATCTGTTATAGCCTCTTCCTTGGTTAATGCGATGGCAGCCAGGCCATCAGCAGCAGGGACAATTGTGTGAGTTAGCTCACCCATTGCTCATCTTATTCTTTACAGGAATAACGTCATACTCTTATTTTATTAATGAAATGTGAGCGGATTACAATCTCTGTAATTGAATCCCGTCAGAGATTTCTATCGACTGAAAATTACATTTTATATTACTCGCTCACATTTTTAGGGAAAGCCGTTAAATACGTTTGAATGACAATGATGGAGTATCTTCGATGGGCATTTCTATGAGAGACAGAATAAAAGCAGGCAAATTGTATACCGATATGTGCGAAGGCCTGCCGGAAGAGAGATTACATGGAAAAGAGTTAATGTATGAATTTAACCATACACGTCCATCAGAGGTTGAAAAAAGGACGAAACTTGTTGGTGAAATGTTTGGAACGGTAGGAAAACATGCCTGGATAGAACCTCCTGTCTATTTTTCCTACGGGTCTAATATTCACATTGGCGATAATTTCTACGCAAACTTCAATTTGACCGTAGTCGATGATTATATTGTGACCATAGGCGATAACGTTTTAATTGCGCCAAACGTCACGATTTCCGTAACAGGGCACCCTGTTCATCATGAATTGAGAAAATCCGGAGAAATGTTCTCATTTCCGGTAACAATAGAAAATAATGTGTGGATCGGTAGTCAGGTCGTTATCAATCCAGGGGTTACTATAGGTGAGAACTCAGTCATCGGCGCGGGAAGCGTAGTGACAAAGAATGTTCCCCCTAATGTGGTTGCTGCTGGTGTCCCGTGCAAAGTGATCAGGGACATTACCGACAAAGATAAAGAGTATTACCATAAGGACTTTAAAGTGGAAGCAGAGGGTTAGTAGAAACCGATCTGCCCACAGTCACTGAAAAAGGTATCAGGGAACTACTCCGGAATCAGGACGCGACTTTATCGCGTGGATCATCAATATGCTGTTTTGCAACATCATAGCGAATGCCTTCGCGGTTCAGGATGCGGACATGTTTCACCACCGTTCCCAGCGCTTTCAAGAACGTTTCTGACTGTTCGTGGCGTTCATAGGCTTCGGGGCTGGCCCAGCCTTCGGAAAGATGAAAAGTATCAGGATTGACCAGATCCTGAGAAAAAGCATAAAACACGCAGCCTGGCAGCTGTTGTGCAGCCAGCATCTCTGGTTTTACCGCATCGATGAAGGTTTGCCGATCATCGGGGTGTACGCGATAGTACGCGCTGACGATAATTTCGGTAGCCAGGGTTTTATCATGATCCCCCGCGGAAGAAATACTGAGATTGGTTCTGTACAGATTCATTGTTCTCTCCAGATAGGTGTAGCCAGATGCAGATCAAGTTCAGCCTGAGAGCTTGCTACAGACCCTCGATTGATGACGTGAAACAACGATACTGGCATCCAGAGATAATCAAAACAGCAAAGAATGAAAACCATCATTGCATAAATGTAATGTCCTGTGTGCCAGGAGAATAGGGTCAGACCGGCCAGCGCCATTCAGGCTCACTAAGATGCTTCGCAAAGAAGTCTGAAAGTACTTTGACTTTCAGTGGTCTGCTGCGCGAGGTGGGGGTGACAAAATAGAGCCCTCCCTGGGTCATCGACCATTCATCGAGCAGATGTATCAGACGCCCATCTTTCAGATATTCTGCGGCAATAAACTCCGGTAGTTCAGCTATCCCCTGGCCTGCAAGCAGAGGAGGGAGTAGGGCGTCAGAGTTGGTTACCCGCAGCGGGCCCTGGGGCACAATATCTTCCTTCGCACCGGAAGTATGAGTGAACCGCCATACCTGGCTCCGTGCACGATAGGCATAGCTAAAGCATTGTCGATAAGCCAGATCGCGCGGATGTTGCGGCATACCTTGGTCGGCGAGGTAAGCGGGTGAAGCCACCAGGTACTGTGTCACCGCGCATAACCTGCGTGCGACCAGCGACGAGTCTGGTAACGCTGCAATACGTAACGCGGCGTCAAAGCCCTCCGCTATCAGATCGACTGACGCATCGGACAGATGTAAATCCACACTGAGTTCCGGGAACTGGCGGATCAATTCTGGCAACAGAGGGGTAACCCAGCGTAAACCAAAGGACATGGGTACCGCTAAACGCACCTGACCGCGGGGCTGTACAGACAGTTCATGGGCTTCGCTTTCCATTTTCTCCGCCTGACGGTACATATCTGACGCGCTCTCGACCATGCTGTAGCCGAACTCTGTTAAAGCAAGCTGACGTGATGTGCGGTTAAACAGTCGACCGCCCAGTCGTTCTTCAAGTCTTGCTACAGCACGCGAAACGGTAGGAACAGAGACTCCCATCACCCTGGCGGCTGCCGCAAAAGAGCCTTCCTCTGCCACCTTCGAAAACATGGCGAGTCCTTCAAAATCGGGAAATCTGGTCATTTCAAATCTGCAATGATGAATTTCAAATCATTCTATTTTGAAATTCATCGCCCGTCGATATGCTTCTCTCATCATGACAACAGCCGCTGTTACCAAAGGTGCTGGTTTAGGTCATTAACTCATCACGGAAACACAGACATGAAAACTTACCGCATCGCTTCAACGCTCCTGGCTTCTTCACTGTTGCTGGGTGCTACCAGTATCGTTACACCGGCTTTCAGTGAAGTCCGGACCCCGCTGGTGGTTATTTCCGGACTGGATCACGCCGGGATAAACGTCCCCGATCTGGATAAAGCCATCGCATTCTTCCAGACCACTTTTGGTGCTGAACTGGAATCAGATATCGTTCCGGGAGCGATTCCTGATGCGTGGAAAACGGCCTTTAACTGGCATCAGTCCAGCGACCTCAAACGTTTTGTCATGATGCGATTACCGGATGGTACGGGAGTGGAGCTCTTCCAGTACAGCGGGGAACAAATTGGCCATGACCATCCTCATCAGGATGACGATGCGGCAACGCATATTGCGCTGAAAACGCGAGATGTAGCATCGAGTTTTAAGGCTATACAACAGGCCGGGTTGAAAACGCTGAATGAGCCTGTGACTAACGCCGATGGTACCCAGTGGTTTTACTTTCTGACGCCCTGGGGTTCGCAGATTGAGCTGGTAGGTAAAGCCAGAACCGCAAGCTGACAGGGTAGGGAGATGAAGAGAATACTCACCAAAACCCTGGTACTGACTGTACTACTGGCTGGAACGAAGAATGTATTGGCGGAGAACACAACCATGAACATCACAACGACCTCGGTCGCACCTTCAGATTTACAACAGCTCATCGATAGCCACTTCGCTATCTGGAATAACACTGATGCGTCAGAGCGGGCAAAAGCCTTTGCTGCGGTTTATATGCCCAACTTCTTCGTTGCCGACAATCATGGACTGAATGAGGGCACAGATCGCGTGAATGCCGCTATCAGTGAAGTGCAGGCGCAGCACCCCGGTTTTATCTTTACGCCAGCGCCTGTCGAGTGGAATCACGGAATGGCCCGTGTGACCTGGGGTTATGGCCCGAAAGACAATCCGTATCGGGTGCGTGGAGAAGACATCTTTACGCTCAGCGGAGACAGGTTATCGAGCGCACGTGTTTTTCTCAGTAAAGAATGACATCGCAGGGTTTAAGGGTCTTATCTTAATTATTTAATTTCAGGATGGTTACTATGAATAAAAAGCTTTCAGGCAAAATAGCGTTAGTCACCGGCGGCAGTTCTGGCATTGGCCTGGCATCAGCGAAGGAGCTGGCCGAGCAGGGTGCAAAAGTGTATATCACCGGGCGCCGTAAGGAAGAGCTGGATGCCGCGGTGGTTTTCATCGGAGCCTCGGCGACCGGTATTCGAGCGGATGCCTCTGTCCTGAGCGATCTCGATACGGTGTTTTCCACGATTGCGAGCGAATCAGGCAAACTTGATGTTGTTTTCGCGAATGCCGGTGGCGGTGACATGATGCCGTTAGGTGCTATAACGGAAGAGCACTTTGATCGTATTTTCGGCACCAACGTACGTGGTGTGCTGTTCACTGTTCAGAAGGCACTTCCGCTACTGACCCAGGGCGCTTCTATTATACTTACGGGCTCGACGGCTGCGGTTAAAGGAACAGCAAGTTTTAGCGTGTATAGCGCCAGTAAAGCCGCGGTGCGTAGCCTGGCTCGTTCCTGGGCGCTTGATCTGAAGGATCGTGGTATCCGGGTCAACGTCGTTAGCCCGGGGCCCGTTCGCACGCCCGGTCTGGGAGGCCTGGTTCCTGAAGATCATCGCCAGGGATTGTTTGACGCACTGGCTGCCGGTGTCCCGCTGGGGCGCCTGGGTGAACCGGAAGAGTTAGGTAAAACCGTGGCGTTTCTGGCATCAGACGATGCAAGTTTTATTAACGCAGCAGAAATATATGTAGACGGCGGCTTGGCTCAGATTTAATTCAGTACCGGGCAAATAACCCTCAGCTGCCAGAACTATAGCGGGCTGAACAAAATTTCCGTTTTGCAGGTCGTTCTGACACCGTTGTTGTACCTATCCGTTATTTTAATCATAGCGTCTCGCGTGAGCGAGACGCTATTGCATGCCAAATATAATCCATCCTCGCACAACATCAGCCTGCCTGGAGGGATATCCTGATGCTTTAAGGGCTACGTGGACTTAATAATAAATACAAAACCTTACACGCAGCTAATATATCTATTAAAAAAAGTCTTAATAAACTAATCTAAGAAATAGCTTAGTTATAAATTAACACAGCCGCTACTACCTCTCTGCGTATTAATGAATATGGTTACTTTATAATATAAACACCCCTGTTTTTTGTTTATTACTATGAGTAATTGTTGTTTTAATGTATCAGTATTATGTTTTATTTTAATAATTTGTTTTATCAATGGGTGCCGTTATCCGGTTTTTTATTTTTATTTGTAAGTATTTCATTTGAAGGGTGGGGTTTCTTTTACATTTAAAGAGTTTTATTTAACTTATGACGTATATCTTATTACTTATCTCTTATGTAAGATGCGCACCTCTCGTATTTGAGCTCCAAATAATATGAGACTAAAACACTAAATAAATTATATTAGGCTACTTAAATGTTAAAGAAAATTTTATTCCCCGCTTGTATTGTAATGATGACTTCTTCTGCTTTTGCTGCTGATGGTTCATTAAACTTTAAAGGTTCTTTTACTGACAGTCCATGTGAAGTTACTATCAATGGTCAACAGAATAATACTATTGATATGGGCGTCTGGAATACCGCCAATTATACCGATGCGGGTAAGATGACTGATTATGTACCCATTGAAATCACATTATCAAACTGTCCTGCCGCGACTAAAGCTAATTTCTTATTTAGCGGGGACGTGGTAACAGATAATGCAGATTACTTCTCAGTTGAAGAGCAGGAGTTAACCGATCTGGTCGGTATTGGTCTGTATACAGCACAAAGTAATAGCTCTTTGATTAAACCGAATGCACGAGATTTCAGTGTCGATTTGGATAATGGTAATACAACCACGGCAACTATTTATGCGGCCTACAATACATTTGGAAAAACAGTCCCAGGCGACGCTAATGCAAATGTAACTTTCGATATTTCATATAATTAATCAACAGAAAGCCTGTCAACTATTACACGGTTAATAGGCTTTTCTCTATACAGGCAGTCATAGAAAAATGAATAATATTGTTTTACTGATATCATTGATGTCATTTAGTATCAGTTGTTTCTCTGGCGTTCTTATAGGTGGAACCCGAGTTATTTATGATGGAATTAATAAAGAAAGCAGTATATCAATAAAAAACCCGGATAAGAAATCCTATTTAATTCAATCCTGGATCGAGGATGTTAATGGTAAAGTTCAAAATGAAATGCCATTAATTGTTACTCCACCACTATTTAAAATTGAGCCTGAAAATGGTAATGCTTTGCGAATTGTTAGCGTTGACAAGTTAAACCAAGAGCAAGAGACAGCTTTTTGGTTAAATATAAAATCGATACCAACGAGTAATCCGGATGCAAAAAATGAGCTTCATATCTCGATCAATAATCGGATTAAGATTTTTTATCGGCCAAAGTCATTAAATAAAAAAGATGCGTCATTAGCGTATGAGAAACTAAATTTCAGGCATAAGGGTAATGTACTGACGGCTAAAAACCCAACGCCATATTATGTTTCATTTGGTGAGTTAAATATTAACGGTAAGGCCATAGAAAACCCTGGGATGATTGCCCCAAACAGTGAATTAAATTGGGATGTAAAATTAAAGAAATCTGACAATAACATTAGCTGGAATGCCATAAATGATTTCGGTGGAATGACAAAGTCTCTAAGCGTAAAAACATAGCCTGAACAGTCATGTGGAAATTTAACAGTATGATTTTGTATAAAACAAATAAAAAAAACCTTGCGGTAATTTCATCGGTTTTGTCTTTGTCGATTTATAGTGGAAAAAGTTTTCCAGCTGATTATTTTAATAGTCTGGCGCTAGATAAAAGAACCAACCAATCAAATATCAATGCCGCAGATCTGTCTGTTTTTTCCACGACAAATGGCCAAATGCCTGGAAAGTATTCCGTAGATATACAGTTTAACCGGGATTCAGTTGGGTTAAAAAATGTCAGTTTTATTCTGCAAGATAATAAACTCGTACCGGAAATAACAAAAAAACAACTTATCGCATGGGGAGTAAAAACTGAATCATCAGCCAGATTTAATGCATTAGATGAAGATGCTATTATCTTGAATATCAATGAATATATTGACGATGCGGCTTATAACTTTGATTTCAATAAACTACTGCTGAACATTAGTGTTCCTCAGGCCGCTGTAGATAATAGCAAAAAAAATTATAACCCTGAATTATGGGATAATAGCATTAAATCTGCAACGCTAAACTATACCTATAGTGGCTCTAATTATCGTTTGAATAATAAAGATAATAATTCTCACTATCTTAATTTACAGAGTGGTTTGCATTTTTTCAACTGGAATATTGTTAACTATTCTACCTATAGCTACATGAATGGGGATAACAAATGGAATAATATAAATTCCTATGGACAGCGCTCCATTCCAGCTCTGAAATCTCAACTGTTAATCGGTGAGAGTTCAACGAATAACCAGCTATTTGACAGTTTTCAGTTTAGAGGCGTACAACTATATTCAGATGATGAAATGTTGCCAACTAGCATGAGAGGATTTGCTCCTGTTATTAAAGGGATTGCAAAAAGTAATGCCAAAATTATCGTAAGGCAGAATGATAATATCATTTATGAAACCTATGTATCTCCGGGAGTTTTTGAAATAAATGATCTCTATTCAACGCCTTCTAGTGGAAACTTAAATGTCACTATTGAAGAAAGCGATGGCAGTACGCAAGATTTTGTTGTCCCATTTTCTACGGTTCCCCTGCTTCAGCGAGAAGGGAATATTAGATATACATTAACCGCCGGTCAGCATAGAAAAAATAGGCAACCTAAATTTATGTCAGGCACATTTATTTATGGTCTGCCGTATAATATGACGCTGCTTAGCGGGGGAATATACTCTGAAAACTATCATTCAGGTCTGCTCGGCTTCGGCATGAACTTAGGTGATATTGGTGCTGTATCAGTGGATGCAACATTAGCATCTGCACGCTTCGAAGAAAGAGATGAAACCAGTAACGGTCAGTCTTATAAGTTACAATACTCTAAAAATATTCTTGGGAGTGGAACTTCAGTTTCAATAGCCAATTACAGATACTCTACAAGAGAATATTATAGCTTTGATGAAGTAAGCGATCCTTATGGAATAAATAATGGTTATAATAAAAAATCCAGGGCTCAGGTTACACTGAATCAAAATTTACTTGATTATGGTTCTGTATATTTATCTGCTTACAGTCAAAACTACTGGAATAAAAACGGCAGTGAAAAAAACATTATTGCCGGATATAATGGCTATGCTGGTAAGGTGTCATACGGACTAAACTATAGTTATATTAGTTCACCTAATGAAAGGTCTTCAGACCATTTGTTGGCGATGAATTTTAGTTTGCCCTTTGATGCGTTTGACTCACCGTCAAGAATAACATCATCTTTTAACACAAATAACAAAGGTGACAGTAGCCTTATGACCGGGTTGAGTGGCTCTGGTTTTGATAACGTATTAAATTATAATTTACAACAAAGCTATGAAAAGAATAATAATAATACAAGCAGTATTTCGCTTTCCCATAAAGCGCGATATGGTGTAATAAACTCCGGTTATAATTATTCCCAGAACGCATCAAGGCTATATTATGGGGTTCAGGGGGGAGCAGTTATTCATCCTGAAGGAGTTACATTATCACAGAATACCGGGGAAACAATGGGGTTAATAAAAGTTCCGGATTCTCCGAATGTTACAATCAACAACAGAACCAATCTGAAAACGGATAGTAATGGCTATGCAGTTGTTCCTTATTTGTCAGCATTCCAAAAAAACAATATTACATTAAACGTATCAACATTAGGTGACAATACCGAAATTGAGCAAAACTCAGCGACATTAATTCCAAACAGAGGGGCAGTTGCTTTTCATGAATTCAAAACCAAAATTGGCTACAGAGTATTGTTCAATATAACGAATTTGAATAATCCTATCCCTTTTGGTGCAATATCATCACTTTCTGGTGATAAAGAAATGGATGTCACTGGAATAGTAGGCCATAACGGTGAGACATATATGAGCGGAATGCCCGAAAAAGGCAAAATACAGATCAAATGGGGGGAATCTAAGGATCAACAATGCTCCGCATCCTATTCCATTAAACCTGATGATGAAATATCTGTTTATCGTAATACGTTGACCTGTATTTAATAAAAGAGAATTATAATGAAAAAATCAATCATATCATTAATATGCTCAGCATTTTTACTGTTTTCTTTATCTGATAAGGTAAATGCTTTTGCTATTGACAGAAACATAGATGTCAATAATATTACATTTTCTAATCCTCAGGATTCTGTTCCGGATTTTTCATTATTAACAGGTGAATGGGATTATGTATCACCCGCTCAGAATCAGATGTGTAACGCTACAGATGTGACGGGAGCATTTTACAACAAATCTACTCTCTCATCAGTACAAGCATCTACCGGTAACTCTATTGTTATAGACGGTATGAGCTATACCATATTTAAATCAAATGTGGATGGAATTGGTTGGATTATGGGGGTGAAAGACAGGAATGCTAAGGTCTGGACTGCATTAACAACAACAGCCTCGCAGGTATTTCCTTTTAGTGGCAGTAATCCCACATCGACAACATTGGGTGCTGAGATAAAATTTTCTTTTGTTAAAATACCGGGAAAATTGCCAGCAGGGGCACATGCTATTACGACTCAGCAGGTAGCACAGTTTAATTGTACTTTATTAACGGGGCAGGTTGAGACCGCCAGGATCACCTTGAATAGCACTACCATTAATATTGCATCTTTAGCTTGTAGAGTCACGACTGATAGTGTTGTCCCTGTTACATTGGGTTCGGTTAGTATTGCTGATCTAGCCGGAGTGAACCAAAATTTTGGTAACAAAGCTGAACAGGTTGTAGGATTAACCTGTGACAGAGGCGTCATTCCAGCCATGACCATCAGTGATACCAGTAATTACGCCAATACCACTGATGTTATAACACTCTCTCCTGATTCCACTGCTAGCGGAATTGGCGTTCAGGCATTTTATAATGGACAGGCTAAACGATTAGGGTTAGATAGCAGCTCCAAAAACAATCCTAACCAGATTATCCTTAACAATGGAAATGCAACAACTGTTGCAAATCAGAATATTAATGTTCCTTTAGCTTTTCAGTATATCCAAATAAGTGAAAATGTTATTGCAGGTAGCGCGAATGCAGCTGCATCTATTACATTCTCATACCAGTGAGAAAGATTTAATGAAAAATAAAATCATAATATTATTGTTCTTCTCCTTCTCCCCATTCATTGCCTGGGGAGCAGATGTATCATTTATTATAACAGGAGAGATAATAAACCCTCCCTGTAACACTACTATTATAAACAATGACTCTGCGGTTAATATGGGGACGTATTCAACCTCGGCTATAAAGCCTGGTGATAAAACAGATTTAATAAAATTTAATATAGGTTTATCTAATTGCCCGAATAGTCTTGATAATATTCAGTTTACATTTAATGGGAAATCAATGAATGTGAATAATGATTATTTCTCTTTAGATCCTGACGGTGCAACAAATGTCGGCATTGTTTTATATGAAGAGGATAAAACAACATTGATAGCACCGAATATAAAAACAGCAGGAAAATCCATCTCAAAAAACATCAGTAATATTTTTACTTTTTATGCTGCCTATATAGCGACAGGCGCGGTAACTGAGGGAAATGCTAATGCAACGTTAGATATTGATATCAGTTATAACTAACCTACGACTCTGTTTAATATTTTAGTTTTATCACTACTTTCCTTTTAGTCGATTTTTGGGTTTGATGCGCTTGTTCAGCGACAGGCCACAGTAAACCCGGTAACCCCTTTTGTGGCTGAAGCGGAGCCTTTGACGTTGCGAAGGGACAAAAAGGCCAAATCCGCGGTTGCGTTGACTGTCAGTGATACAGAGAGGCCACAGACGGCAATGGCCTCCTTTTCTTCTTTCTGCTCTTTCAGACGGGTCATAGTGGACGCATCTATCCCACCAAAACGTAAATGCTACTTATAAAAAAGGTGTTGCTCACGCCATGCTCAGGGTACAGTCCAGTCACAGGCGTTCCGGCTCGGCTAGAATTGAAGCGAGCCATATTCGAGCAATTTTTGTCCTGTATAATATTTATTAATAAATAAACTTTAGTTTTTCTAAGAATTATTGTTCCTGATAATTATAGTCGGATAATAACCCTTTATCCGAAAAATCAAGTGATAGATGCTGCTTTCTATCATTAGATACAGGAACGATTATATACAATCCATGATCAATGATTTCTGATGTATATACCCATTTGTTTTCTGCATTGTAGTTGGTGGTATTTTCTGGAGGACCAAATACTATAAGTACATCTTTCCGTGTAGTAACGTTAAGAATTAGTTTGTTTTTGATTTCTGTCTCTGAATATTCACTTAATCTACTTGCTTTTGTTTTATCGATGGATACGCAAGAGGATAATAGAACACATGTAAGTAAGGTTATACCTTTGAGTACTGCTTTCATTTCGCGATACTCCTTTCGATATAAATATCATTATGTTTGTCATATACAATTTCTTTTAGATAAAGAACACAGTATCCTGTTTTATCCGTGTAACTTATACGTGCTTCATAAATTTTTTGTTTTTCAGGAACCAGTATGGTCTTGACTACGCAAAGGTCAGTTGAGTTATAAATTAATATGACTGTATCTGGCTTCAAATAAGTTTCGAAATATTTTTCTTCGTACACCTTACCTGTTACTTTAGGTAGTCCAATATCTCTGGTTGGACCATCAGTGAAAAGATAAGAAAGCTCGCGTTTTTCTACCCAACCGCCCGTTTTATGTCCAGAACTGTTGATGCTATATATAGCATACGATATTGGTGCGCCAATAAGACGAATCTTTGCAATCTCAGAATCAACTACAGGGGGAGTATAATATTCTGGCTTAGGTGGCGAAAAGGAAGTATTACATCCAGTAAGGACTAAAGGTGTTAACAATACACTAACATACAGAAAAGATTTCATATAACGTCCTGTCATGTTTTAAATCGAGTGAGTATGATTCAAATAAATAATAGGTAATTATTAAAATACATTAATTTACATAAGCTAACAAAAAACACATTTAGATACAAGGGTGGCTGAGCCTATACGCTACACTTTTGCCATCCTACAGTTCTGTGTCACATGACTTTTATGAATGATGGAGTATCTACTATCAGAGTGATGTTTGGCCTGCTGGTACGTCGCTTCAGGAGCCTTAATAGAATGATGAATAACGCCGAATGTTTGCTGGTGGCCGCAACGTAGCTGATTTAGCAAGGTGCGGATATTGAGGAAGGTCAATATCGGAAGATCTCTAAATGCCAGACTCATTAAAATGATATTTTTAATCTGGCATCAGAGTTTGTAGAAAAAATCACGCTATCAACAAATCGTCATAATGTGTGATTATTTTATGAACGATTCCATAATCAATCGCTTCATTTGGCGACATCCAGTAATTACGGTCTGTGTCTTTTTTTACTTTCTCAAGAGGTTGTCCGGTTGCCTCTGATATAAGTTTATTTATACGATCGTGCATTCTAATAATTTCTTTAGCTTCAATTTCAATATCTGAAGCAGGTCCTCTTACTCCGCCCATTGGCTGGTGAATCATAAATCTGGTATTGGGTAAGGAGTAACGGTGCTCTTTTTTAGCGGCTAAGAAAATGGTAATACCTGCGCTCGCCACCCAGCCGGTACCAATTATATGCACATCAGGTTTTATATACTTAATAAAATCATGAATGGTATCGCCAGCTTCAACATGACCGCCCTGGCTGTTGATATACAGGCGAATAGGATCATTACTAATACTTTGTAAAAGTATTAACTGACTAACGACTTTTTCAGCTAAACTTTGGTTGATTTCTCCCGAAATAATTATCGAACGCGAAGAAAGTAGTTTATTTTGCAAAAAAGCTGTGCCGTGCGATTCTGTGGTTTCTTTATCTTCTTCTACATCTTTATCATTCACAGGCATTTAAATTCCTCCGATTGACTGAATTAATATCATCATATTTAATGAAGATGGCTTTATGGTTATATCATATGAGTTAATTTCTTCCAGCTTTATGTTGACGTACTAAAGCGATTGTAAGATGTACTATATTGAGTGTTTGTATTAATAGAGTATAGATTGGAAATAAAACGTTGCCAGTTGTTGTTAAGGCAGGCTCTAATTTACCAGCCGGTTTACCCGTAAAAGGGCATAGGTAGCTTTGAATGTTTCTTATGGGACGTGATTAGATAGACGGGAAGGATAGGTGATTGATACAAAGCAAAAAACCAGACGTCATCAGACATCTGGTTTCTTAAATTTGGCTCCTCTGACTGGACTCGAACCAGTGACATACGGATTAACAGTCCGCCGTTCTACCGACTGAACTACAGAGGAATCGTGTGAACGAGGCGAATATTAGCGAGGGGCGGGGAGCTTGTCAAAGGCTGTTTTCATGAATGAAGTTCGACTGCCGATTTATCCAGCAAATTTGTTAAAAAAGCCGCATTTTATGCGACTTTTTATGGTGATACTGTTTCTTTACCGGCAGTGATTATCTGAACGGCGGCTCATTGAAGGTGCGTAATTTGCGGGAATGCAGCTTATCTCCTTCAGCACGCAGTAAGTCGATGGCTCGAATACCGATTTGCAGATGCTCCGAAATAGCACCCTCATAAAAGCGGTTTGCCTGGCCCGGGAGTTTGATTTCCCCGTGCAGGGGCTTGTCCGAGACGCACAGCAAGGTGCCGTAAGGAACCCGGAAGCGATAACCTTGCGCTGCGATAGTGGCGCTTTCCATATCAATGGCCACCGCCCGGCTCAGGTTAAAACGCAGTGCGCTGGCTGAGTAGCGTAACTCCCAGTTACGGTCATCGGTGGTCACGACCGTACCGGTACGCAGCCGTTGTTTAACCTCTTCCCCAGGCATGCCGCTGACCTGTTTAGTGGCGTCATAAAGCGCGCGCTGAACTTCGGCAATGCTCGGGATAGGAATATCTGGCGGCAGAACGGCATCAAGTACGTGGTCATCGCGTAAATAAGCATGGGCCAGAACATAGTCACCAATCTGCTGGCTTTCCCGCAGACCGCCGCAGTGGCCTATCATCATCCAGGCATTAGGACGTAATACCGCCAGATGATCGCAAATCGTTTTGGCGTTTGACGGCCCGACGCCAATATTAATGAGTGTAATCCCGCTACCATCAGTGTTGATCAGGTGCCAGGCAGGCATCTGGTGCTTCTTCCAGGCGAGATCTGAGATAGCCTCTTCCGGAGACTCGGTTTCCGAAGTCAGTAAGATATTACCCGCGCAGGAGAGGGCAATATATGGACTCTCGGGGTCATTGATTTGTTCGCAACCCCAGCGCACAAACTCATCCACATAGCGACTGTAGTTGGTGAACAGCACAAATGACTGGAAGTGCTCGATAGGCGTACCGGTGTAATGACGTAAGCGGGCCAGTGAGAAGTCGACTCTGCGCGCATCAAAATGCGACAGGGGCCACTCTTCGGTCGAGTGGAACAGTCCATCCGCATTTTCATCACCAATTTGTGCCAGATCGGTGCTGGGGAAATGATGGGTCAGACCTGCACTCATAGTACGGTCAAGGTTCAAACCATCAATCACATAGGGATAAGGTATTTCATGCAGCGACGGTTCAACGTGGATCTGAATACCGTAATCCTGATGTAACAGCTCGAGCTGCTCGCCCAGATAAGAGCGGAATAACTCCGGATGCGTGATGGTGGTGGCGTAGCTGCCCGGGTGCGTAAAACGGGCATAAGCGCGGGTTTTATTGCTACTGCGGGGAATACCGTCCCAGCTGACGCGTAATTGCGGATAAACAAATAACCCTTCAATACGGGCATCAACGTCAGGCAGGGTGCCATTTTGGGTATAGTCCGCAATGGCGCTGCGCAGAGCAGAAACTGAATTATTATAGAGAGCTTCAAGCTTATCGAGTGCCTGAGTGGGTGTCAGGCCGACCTGTGTGATGTTATTACTCATTCTTTCTCCATGTCACTAACTCTGTACTCGTCATACTTCGCGTTATCTGTGTGTTACTTTCCTGTCACTGTACTATAGCAGGCAGGGTACTCAGTGCTGTTTCACAGCGATTTTTTACGGCTTCATGTAATAAACGTACCGCTGGCGAGAGCTGCTGTCGGTGCGGGCAGATTAAATTAAGTGGTAAATCATCTCCCTGATATTGTGGCAGTAAAACCTGTAAATCACCGGCCTCGACATCCTCGCTGACATCAATCCATGATTTGTAGGCGATACCTTCGCCTTTAATCGCCAGGCGGCGAATCACTTCGGCATCGTTACTGGTTACTGTACCTTTCACCGCCACTTGATACTGTTCGTTATGGCGACGGAAAGTCCAGTTATCATAGGTCCGCCCCTGTAAGGTATAGGTCAGGGCATTATGTTGTTTAAGCTGCTCTGGCGTCTGCGGTGTGCCAGTCCGGGATAAATACTCGGCTGATGCCACCAGCACCCGGCGATTACTGGCCGCCAGCGGGAGCGCAACATAGGAGGCATCATGGGTGTTACCGTAGCGAAAAGCGATATCCACCGGGTCTTTAAAGACATCGCTCACTTGGTCTGAGAATAATATTTTTAATTGTAGCGCCGGGTGTTGCTGACGAAATACATGAAACACTTCCAGCAGCAGATGACGGCCTAAATCGGAAGGGACGGCAATTTGTAGCAAGCCGCTGATTTCATCGCCAGATGGCTTGATCTGCCGATATCCCGCCTCGAGGGTTTCCAGAACCGAAATAGCGTAGGGCAGCCAGCTTTCGCCTTCCTGCGTCAGGCGCAGATGACGAGTGGAGCGGGCAAATAAACGAGTCTGTAAATTCTCTTCCAGCCGTTTGATTGCGGTACTGACCTGGCCCGGCTGAATGCCTGCCTCACGCGCGGTGGCGCTAAAACTTCCTAATGCGGCCGCTCTGGCAAATAGCTGGAGGTCTTCAAATCTGAGCATTTATCCTCCCTGAGTATAAGTGTTATCGGTTGGCGGTAGTTTTCGGACAGCACGCCTGCCTGTATTCTATGGTCATTGACCTGTTTTCTGACAGCACGGAATAAATGCGCTGCCAGACGAATCATTTTGTTTGCTTGAACCCTTTAAGGACACCAGCATGACCATTATTGATGTTGCTAACTCGCGCTACACCACCAAGGTTTTCGATAACAGCAAGAAAATCCCCGCTGAGCAAGTTGAAAAGGTGAAGCAATTATTACGCTTAAGCCCGTCCAGTACCAACTTACAGCCATGGCATTTTATCCTGGCAGGTACTGATGAAGGTAAAGCGCGTATCGCCAGGGCGACTTCAGGTGCCTATAGCTTTAACGAACCTAAAGTCCTTAATGCTTCTCATGTCGTGGTATTTTGCGCCAAAACGACGCTCGATGAAGAGTATCTGAATGTTGTGTTACAGCAAGAGCAGTCCGATCATCGTTTTGTGAACGATGAAGTGATGGCAGGTCAGCATAAAGGCCGTAGCTTCTTCGCCAATATGCATCGTTTTGATTATAAAGATGCGCAGCACTGGATGGAAAAGCAAGTTTATCTCAATGTGGGTAACTTCCTGCTGGGTGTTGCATCACTGGGGATCGATGCGGTTCCGATTGAAGGCTTCGATGCGCGAATTCTGGATAGCGAATTTGGCTTACGCGAAAAAGGGTTTACCAGCGTTGTCATTGTGGCTATCGGCTATCGCAGTGAAAATGACTTTAATGCCGCGTTACCAAAATCACGCTTACCTCTGAGTATCACTTTGAGCGAAATTTAACCGCACCCGCCAGTCAGAAACGACTAAGTAACTGACTGGCATAAAGGTCTTACGCTGTTATCCCTTCATATCTATCTCTCTCATTTCCCTGCAATTAATCCTGTCTTTAGCCGTTTATTTCCTCTTGATTGATTAAATCTCAGGTTATTAAATTGAATGCTTGAAAATGAGAATGTTAATTATTACTATTTTCATTAACATCATTTTCTCTTGACTCATTATCAGGTCAGTTAACCTGGCGGGGTAGGGTCTGTGCTTCTGGGTATTCATTCAATGACGTATCGTGAGTTCGCGGCAGGCCAGAACCCGGCACATTGCTGCTCAGCTACTTTGGCTTTTGAGTTAACTATCATTGAGGCTGAGTGATGCGGGATATCAAATCACTTTTTGTCTCTCATGCCCGGGAAATCGAACGTTTTCTGCGACGACAGGGACACAATGCTGATGCGGCTTCCGATCTGACTCAGGATGTATTTGTCCGGGTCTTGTCTTCATCTTCAGCTGAGAACTCAGTTAATCCCCGAGCCTATCTATTTCAGGTCGCGCGAAATCTGTCGGTTGATTTCTATCGTCGCGATCGCTGTCTGGGTAAACCGGAGCCTATTAATGATGAGGATCTCAACGCCGTGGAAGGGACGCCGGGGCCGCATCGCATTGTAAACGGTCAGCAAAGACTGGAGATCGTAAACCAGGCTCTGGCGCAGCTGCCTTCAGAAACCCGGCGGGCATTTGAGCTCCACCGTATGGGTAATATGACGCTGAATGCCGTGGCAGAGGAGATGGATATCACTGTCTCCCGCTGCTGGACATTAATCCGTCAGGCTTATAGTCACTTGCGCGAGAGTCTGGGTGATGATTAAGCAGCATGAATTTTCAGGCTATGGTAGGGTGAGAAAAATTATTACAAGTGGTAGTTTTACAGGACGTTATCATCCATGACCGAAGACAAACCACAGGACGACGCGCTATTTCAGCAAGCCGTCGACTTGATGATCCTCTGGCAGACCGGGCAACATGACCCGGCGGTTATTGCGGCGGTTGAACAGTGGAAAAGTCAGAGCCCGCAGCATGCCGCAATGTGGGCGGAGATACTGGATATTCATCAGCTCGCCGGTGAAGCACTGGCATCCCCTGCGCCACTATCATTGGTATCAACTCAAGTCACCCCGCTTGCGTCACGCAGATTCTCTCGTCGCCAGATCCTCTGGGGCAGTGCCGCGGCGCTTGCGGCCGTGGGTGTCAGTACTGCTTTTGGGCCTCAGCTTCTGTTAAAGGCGGGGGCGGATTTTACCACCACTACCGCACAGACCCGGGAAATTCCGTTTGGAACGGGGACCCGTATTCTGCTCGGGCCGGATAGCGCAATAAATTGCCGGGTGACCGAACAGGAACGGCAGGTCGAACTGCTGACGGGGCTGGCTTATTTTGAGGTCTCTCCAGATAACGCTTTACCACTCAGGATTAATGCCGGAGAACTTAATATCCGGACCACCGGTGGGCGGTTTGATATCAGTCGTGATGCCGATTTTATTCGTACTCAGGCGGGGGCGGGTAGTCTCGAGGTTGCGCGTACAGAAACGCGCTATGACAGCTTAACGGCGGGCGACTGGTTGAAACTGAATCTCCGGAATGATGAGATTACTCGGGGCCAGAGTGATACCGGGCAAGTCGCGGCATGGCGCGACGGAATGGTGGTGGCGGATAACGAGCCTCTCGAAGCGGTGATATCCCGGATTGCGCGCTGGCAGCCAGGCAAAGTGTTGATTACCAGTTCCCAGCTTGCCGCCCAGCGTGTTAACGGGCTTTATCATCTGAATAACCCTCTTGATGCTCTGAAAGCCGCTGTACGTCCCTATGGTGGAAACGTCCATCAATTGTCCCCGTGGTTGACGGTAATTACCGCCGCATAAAATATTTTTCTTTTTTCGCAAAAAATTTTCCCCCTTGTTCGTCTTAATACGCAGATGTGGCATTCAGGTCAGAATTAACTGGCCTGACACCTGCGAATAAAACATAAAAATAAATAGGGAAAATGATGAAGTTAAGTAATAACGTTGCCCGGCAACGACTCAGCATGTTAATCACGCTTGCCCTTAGCTCTTCTGCGATAACTGCGATTCCACAGGTTGCCTTTGCTGCAACCACGGCTCAGCCCACAACATTTAATATTCATGCCGGGTCGCTTTCCCAGGCGCTGATGGAGTATGGCCGCCAGTCAGGTTTGCAGGTGACCTATCGTCCGGAGCTGACGGCAGGTAAATCAACGCGCGGGTTAAAAGAGCAAATGACATCAGAGGCGGCGCTGGCAACGCTTTTACAAGGCAGCAATCTGAGCTGGCATTATGCTGACCCTAATACCATTATCCTGAGTGCAACCCCTGATAGTGCCAGTCTGGGAGCGGATAATTCACTGCAACTGGATACCATCACGGTTTCGGCAGTAGCAGGCGTCAACCCGGTTGAGGCCCCTTATCTGACTCCAGCCCCGACGGCACATATTTCAGCCAGTGATATTCAACATTTTCGCGGTTCGAGTCCGGCTGACATTTTTCGTGGTACCCCTGGCGTTGCTTCAGGGGAGGCGCGTAATGGTGCCGGGTCGATCGATCTTAATATTCGTGGCATGCAGGGTATGGGGCGAGTACAAACCACAGTTGATGGAGCAGAAAACTCGTCACAGGTTTATCAGGGCTATCAGGGGATCTCTAACCGCACCTTCGTCGATCCTGACTTGCTGGCGGGTATTGATATTACCAAAGGTTCAGATGTCTCTTCCGGGGGCATTGCGGGTTCGGTAAGTATGCGAACCCTGAACCCTTCTGACATTATCAAAGAAGGTAATACTTTTGGTTTTCGCCTGAAAGGCGGTGGCGGCGGGAACACCACATCCCCCCATGCGGGAGATAAAGCCGGTTACCGTATTGTCAATAACCCAGGAGTCAATGCCGCGCCTTCATCCGCTATCGCCTCTGATGACACCATGGGACGGCCTAATTTATTAAAACCGACTCAGGGTTCAATCAGTATGGTCGCCGCGACCAAGGGTGAGCAATTTGAACTGCTGGGAGGCTATGCTTACCGAAATCGCGGTAATTATTATGCGGGTAAAAATGGGGATAGCGCGAGGATCGTTGATACCGGCACTAAACCCTACTGCATCAGCAATGGCACCTGTTATCCGCATCTTGCCTATAACAACTATCTTGAAAATCACGGTTCAACGATTTATCGCGCCGGAGAAGAAGTCCTTAATACCCAGTTGAGAACGGAAAGCTGGCTGGCAAAAGGGATTTATCGTTTTGGTGATGGTCAGCGTTTGCAGCTGGGCTATACCCACTATAACAGTGAGGCGGGTGAGCTAATGGCATCCCAGCGTGCGAGTAATACCACGCAGGAAACTCAGCAAAACAAAACCACGGGAACGCGAGTTAACAGCGCAACCCTTGGCTATAGCGTTAAACCGTCGAACAATGCCTTGGTTAACCTCGACACCCATCTGTGGATGACTCACTTGCAGCTTCGTAATCCGGTGAATGACTTCAGCTATACCTATGGGGATGAAAGAACCGGGTCTAATACACAGTCGTGGGGTGGGGATGCCACCAATAAATCCCAGTGGATAACCGATTATGGCAGTCTGGGGCTGACTTACGGAGGAACCTGGAAAGAAGAAAATACCCGGCCAACGACTTATACCAGGGAAGTGGGCGGCTGGCTTAACCATCGAGATGCTAAACGCAAAGAAGGCGCGTTATTTACCAAGGCGGAATATCAGCCGTCAGACTGGTTAATCGTTAATACCGGGCTGCGTTATGGCCATTATTGGTCTCACGACAGAGATCCTGCTGAAGAGAGCAGTAAGAGCAGAAATAGCCGACCTGAGCGCTCTGAAGGGGGATTCAGCCCTTCTGTCGGGTTGACCTTTATTCCGCAGGAAAATACCCAGCTGTTTATTAACTACTCTAATGTTCAGCGCTTCCCGAGTCTGTTTGAATCCGTTGCGGCGTTTACCATTATCCCTAACCCGGATATTGAGCCAGAGCGTGCCAGTAACTGGGAACTGGGGGTGAATTACCACAATAGCGGACTGTTCAGCGACCAGGATAAGGCGATGACCAAGCTAAGCTACTTTAACTGGACGGTAAAAAACTATATCTCCCGCTCTTATCGGACATTTGTTGACCCTGACTTAACCTGGACGGGTATGCAGGTGCATAACATTGACAGAGCGAAATTCTCCGGGCTTGAGTGGTCATCGCGCTATGAATACAGCGGCTTTACCGCAGAACTGGCGGCTAACTATTATCTGGATGTCCAATTCTGTCAGAAGCAGGGGGGCTGTGAAAGTAAGTCGATGTACGGGGATTACGCCACGAATCAGGTGCCGCCAAAATATCAGGTTAATTTAACCCTGTCGCAGGCACTACTGGATGACAAACTGACCGTCGGTTCAAGGGTATCCTATACCGGAAAACGTGCTATCGGTCATGGCCGGGTCACTGACCAGGGTATGAGTCAGTTTATCAGCCAGGTCAAATGGACACCGCATACCTTAATTGATCTGTATGCTGATTATAAAGTTAACAGCTACCTGACCGCGTCGATGACCCTGGAAAATCTGACCGATCGTTATTATGTCGACCCGCTCAGTGTGTCTAATGTCCCAGGTCCTGGCCGTACCCTTTATGGCTCGTTAAGCGTTTCCTGGTAAGTGAACGTGCAAACAGAGGATGAAAAAAGAGCGGAGGGTGCCATCTGGCGCCCTGTGCTTGCCATGGAAACGAAAGCGATGGAATACCGGCGCTGGTGCGGGGCGGTATTATGTACCGCCGCCTTGCATGGCGCCGTTATCGGCTGGTTAATCTGGACCCCGTCTTATGCGGAGAATATTTCGTTACCGCCTCCTGCCTTAATGGTGACGCTGGCCGAACTCCCCCAGGCGGTGAACACGGAACAAAACGATATTTCTGCTGAGACCACAGAGGCACAGGCCAGTGAAGAACAGGCCGAGGCTGAACCGCCGCCGCCGGTAGAGGAGCCGGTGGAGCCCGTGGTTGAAAAAGAGCCTCAGCCCGCAGAGATCCCTTTACCGCCGCCGGTGAAGAAAACGCCTCCGCCACCGAAGAAACCTGCCCCTGTACCGAAAAAAGTCGAGAAACCGGCCGAAGCACCCGCCCGTCTTCAGGCTCAGGCGGCATCCAGGGCAGCAACCGAGGCCAAGGCTCAGGTGACACTGTCCACGCAAAATGCCGCCCCCCAGGCTACTGCCGGCGTTCAGGCTTCCCCCCAGGCGGTGATGACCTGGAAAAGCCGGGTGATGGCGCAGCTGGAACGAAATAAACGTTATCCTTCATCGGCTCAGTTAAGAGGCCATCAGGGGATTGCTTTTGTCCGCTTTAGCCTGGACGCAACGGGTAATGTCATATCAGCGGAACTGGCAAAGTCTTCGGGATTTGCGGAGCTCGACAAAGAAGTGGTGGCGCTGGCTTATCGCGCTTCCCCTTTACCGGCTCCACCGGATAAAAAACCGATAACTTTAACTGCGCCGGTCGCGTTTATGAAAAAGTGACCTGAAGTGGTCAGGTAAAACTGGCCACGAATTTGTGTGTTATCCAGACTCTTCTTTTTGATTCATCGAGTGTCAGGCCTGCGTTGTACTGATGAGGTCTGCACACGTTGTAGTAACCTGTCAAAAAACCTGGCTGTACTGGGCAGCAGCAGCTCAGTCAAATCGCTGGCGACCTCCATGGCTATCGGTGGGGCACTGGCCGGTTTTGATAAGGTGATCAATGTTGATGTTCCATCCGCTTTTGCAGGGGGAGCGGGTATTGCAAAAGGAGGGGGTAAACTAGTTGAAAAAGCCTCTATTTTTGTTGAAAAGAGACTAAAATCTTCTGTTGTTAATAAAATACTTGAAGCAAACCGTACTGGTAGTGGTCTAAAACCTGATCCTTCTCTCAGAGACTCTAGTTATCTCAATTATGAGCAGTTAATGGATGGAAAAGTTTTCACTATTACAGGCGGTGGTGGCATAAAAAGAAAATTACTTCAGGTTGAAGGTTCCTTTAATGATAAAAAAGGTATATTTGAATATATATACGAGAAAGAAGGAAGCGTAACACATCAGCGATTTATTGAGAATGGTCGCGTTACTGGTCAACCTAATCAAAAAATAGTTAAAGGTTAATAATATGAATTTATATCCAATACCATCAGACTTTATTTACAGCATTACTTCACTGTCATGGTGTGATATTAAATGGGGCTATGAATGTAAGTTTATAACCCAAAGCATACCTATAAAAAAAGCAGAAGACACAGTGCTAACGGGTATTTATACTACTGCTGAACTTGAATTGTCATTCCAACCACCTGATTGTTCTGATGTGATTCCTTTTTTAAAGGAGCTATGCCCTATATGTGAGTTGGATGATGAATCGATGATTAAGAGGAAGTGGTTGTTTATTACACTTAGTTGGTTGTGGGATAATCGTAATAATTTCAATGAACCATTAGCTCAGGTTGAAAATATTTATGCTGATTTTTCTTATCCTTCAGAAATAGAAAGTTTTGTCAGATATATGCCGGTTACTGATGGACATAATTCATTGGCTCATACTAAGGAAGAGAATATCAATCATTTAATTAATCATTGGAAAAAATATTTAGATAGGAGTTCTTTAATATTTAAGAGTTAAGGTTTTTTTGAGGCTGGGGATGACGAAGTGATTGAGTTAAGTTATCTCCATTCTATAAAATGAGCTAATAGCCTAACAATGATAAATGAATCTAGGTGGAACGTGGGCTATGTTGTATATTTATAGATAAAAGCTCGGTGTTATGGTTATTTAAATGCTGGATAACTTGGCTGGTTAATCAGGTGCTAACTACTCTGAAAAATGTTCAGTTACTATATTCCCCGAAAAATCTGCTTGTGATAGTTACCTGTGAGTTGTTCAACAATTCCAGAGTAGATATCCAAGAGTTAAAGTTGATATTTTAGATAATGACGATATCCGTCTCATACTAGGGGAAATAAAATAACAATGAGCATAATGAGTTATGATGAAGCCAGGAGTGGTTTTTCCTATTCTAGCTACTCTTATTGTAGGCATGTTATTGGAAATTTAAAAAATGATCCTCAATATGTTATGCCTGAGGGTTCTGATCAGACATTTGCATATGAAGCATGGGAGGGTGCATATTCTGAACCCGTAGAAGATCTTATGCTCGAGCTGTTTACACTTATTTTTATGGCTGGAAGAGGTAGCCAAAAAACGGTGAACTACCATAAAGAAAAAATTTCAAAAATCTTATCCATAAATAATCTGAGTAATATGCTTGAGAATGTCACGGAAGACGACAAAACAGATATTTTATCCGACCTACAATTGCTTGAACTCATTGATATATCTTAACAAATCATCTCGAACAAAACGGTTTTAATTTCTATATGATTGTGTATGTCAACATCAATTGTAGTCGGAATTAACGCTACCAATTAGGCCGTAGTAACCCAATCAGTCGTGAACTGCTCTCCGGAGCCGTTTTTCCATGCCTTATTCTCTCTGAATCAGATGGTTTCTATCCCTGCTTGCAGCATTCTATCCTAATGCGCCGCTTTACCGCGCCGTGGCCTGCGCTCATTGCATCCCACCGAAAAAAACACTCGCCGGGATGTAAAGGGCAACGCCGTTTCTCGTGCCGCATCACGACGTTGCAGCTGAACCCTGCTCATTCCTCCTCGTATACCTCTTTGCCGTTTAAGTCTCTTCGCCTGGGCTGAGACAAGCACAATCCGTCTGGCTGTCCAGGGACGGCACGCCTTTCGCAATAAATTTGTTTCCAGCCATTTCGCAAGCTCCATTTGACCAGAAAAAATTTCCCGCTCACGCCTGGACAGCTGCACTGGCTCGCGCTGGTTTACGCCCTTGCGGCGAGGGTTCTCAAACGGGTGAAGGTTTTTAAATGCGGAGTGATAGTTAAGAACGAATGCTGAATGTGAAATAAGCCGTATTAAGCAGTAAGGGATGCCGGGCAGTTTTGGGCCTGCCCGGCAGACAATAATTAATACTTACAGAGGCAGTAATTATGTCTGTACAGATAATAAGGTAAGACCAGTCAAGAATGATAGCGAAAAGTCTGAAGTTCTGGTGATTTTCGCAGAGCTGGGATCCGTTCTGGCGATTGATGATTGAATCTGATGCGCAGGCAAAAGAGAGTCCGGTGTTTGTCTGGCAACTGGATGATCCCCATTAAATTGACCTGCCGCAAAGTTGCAGGTTGAGCAAAACGCTATTTTTGCCACTATAATGCAGGTTGTTCCATTATTTGGCATTAAAAGGAAGTCGTGGTGTGGAGTTTTATAAGGCGTAAGGTTGCAAATTATCCCGCGGTGAAAAGAATGTCTCCGGCACAAAAAAAACGCACAGGAGGCCGGATAATTCTCATGTGTACATTGCTTATAATTATTCAGTTGGCCAGTTTGATATATTCAGAGAGCAATGTGTGGATACATACTCTCTCCCAGGTCGTCTGGGGAGTCTCTATGGTCGTTGGTTTGATTATTGCCTTTGAATCGGATGGCAGCGGATTAAGCAAATAGTGTTTAAAATAGAGGGTAGTCTGCACCAGTGCCTTTTACCCTGACAAAAACGCTGCCAGAGCGCACCCCCCGCAGGGCGATACAGCCACTATAAAGTGGCCAAGTCAAACACCCTGAGAGTCTTATCTTCTCAGGGCGTCATCGATCTGCATCGGGTAAGAATATTACCCCTCAAATGTCTGTAAGAAAGAGGTCGTTGCGGTTGATCCTCCGCAGACAATCACCAGCACATTCCGGTATTCAGCAAGCGCAGGCTGTTGCTGATAGAGCAACGCCAGCGCGGCGCCACATGCTGGCTCAACCAGCACGCGCTGGTCATCAAGAAAACGCAGGCAGGCATTAACCGCTTCACTGTCCGTGACGGTATATGGGAACACCTGGCGATTCTGAATCACATCATAAGCCCGCTGACAGACCTGACGTGCGCCCAGCGTTGTGGCAATACCCGACAGGGCAGGGAGCGTGACCGGTTTTCCCGCTTCCAGCGCGGCGCGATAAGAAGCCATACCCTCTGTTTCAACCGTAAAAATGGGGACATTATTCAGACCATAGCGTAGCAGCCCTTCGTCAACGCCCGACAATAGCCCGCCACCGCCTACGGAGAGTACGACGGCATCAGGACGGAGACCTGCCTCTATCACCTCATCAATCATTGAGGCATGTCCTTCCCATAACAGAGGGTCGTCAAAGGGATGAATAAAGGCGTCCTGCTCGGTCAGTAACGATAGCGCCAGCTCATTGGCTTCCGCCCAGGACTTTCCCTGTACTCTGACTTCGGCACCTTCCAGTGCCAGTAAATGACGGGCACGTTCTGAGGTAGTTTCAGGAACAACTACCACCACCGGAACGCCCAGTTTACGTCCGGCATAAGCGACTGCCAGACCGGCATTACCGCCTGATGAGGAGATTAAACGTCGGGCACCACGAGCAACATGAGTTTCACAGGCATGGCCGATACCGCGCATTTTAAATGAGCCTGAAGGTTGCAAGGCTTCCATTTTTAACCAGACGCGGGTGCGGTTTAACTGACTGAGCGCCAGGGATTCCAACAGCGGGGTGTTAATACTCAGTGCCATGCGCGTAATTTCCTCTGGGTTACTACCCTGTTCAGGGTTCATTGTTGAGTTCATCGAGATAGTTATAGATGGTATAGCGTGTGACTCCGAGGGCGGTTGCCGCTTTCTCGACTCCGCCTTTAATCAGAAAAATACCTTTTTCCTGCATGTTTTTTACCGCGAGCAAATTTGTCCGTTTGGTCTCTGCCCGGTTACCTTTAGCGCCTGACATATCGGTAGTACTGATGATTTCATGCATCAAATCTTCAATACTGGTATGACTATTTTCTGCCGCAGGCTCTGGTGGTCCAGGATTGTGCTCAGGTGCAACTATCCCTGCCAGTGAGTTCAGCACACGTAGTGCCTCTTCAATTCCCGTGTTATCGACATTGATACATAAAGCGGCGAAAGGCTGGTGATGGCGATCGCGATAAATTGCGGTACTGCTGCGAAGCGGCTTGCCTTCACGACTATAAGTGACGTAGTCCAGCAGTAATGAAACAGGCTCATTTCGTCGCGACATGGCACTGATAAAGGCTTTGTCCGTGCGCATGCCCGCCAGTACCGAGTCCCCCTTTTTACGCCCTGTCACCCCCGCATTGGCTATTTCCGCAATCGAATATTCCGGCGCTCGGAGATCGTGCAGAACCACTTCCGTCTGACAGGAGACGACGCTGCCTATCACCCGTACTGCGGCTGACAGCATGACCATTAATTCATCAAGGTGCTGATGTTCAGTTAACTGAGACATGTTTTTAACCTTATTCCATAACCCCGGAACAGGATTACCTCTACATTTTGTAGAAAAATAGCATCAGTAGAAGATGTGATCAACATTTTGTTGATCAACTTGCAATGTCATCGAAGATTGAATAATGCTGGTAGCGTATTGTTCCAACAGCGGCACAATCAGGCCTGAACGGCCGGATTGATTGCGCCCGACAACACAACTCGGCATGCTGAAACCACTTCCTCACCGCCTAAAGGTAACAGCATGAACAACAAAACAATCACATGGAATGGTGCGGTACAGCCAGAAGCCATGACTATTTTATCGGCAGAAGGCGGGATGATTGTCTGTCCGACAAAAGTGGGCTATATCATTATGACCTCGGATAAACAGGGGCTGGAGCGCAAGTTCGAAGCCAAGCAGCGTAAACGTAATAAACCCGGAGTGGTATTGTGCGGCAGTATGGAACAGTTAAAACAACTGGCACAGCTGACCCCGGAAATTACCGCATTTTATCAGGCTCACTGGGATGCCGATATTTTGCTGGGCTGTATCCTGCCCTGGCAGCAACAGGCGCTGGATGCCTTACCGGATGACGGGTTAAAAGAGCTGATGATGGATGGACGTCAGACCAGCTGCTTTGTGATTAAGTTTGGTAAACCGGGTGAGATGCTGGCGAAAACCCTGTGGGAAGAAGAGGGCAAGTTCTCCTTTGCCAGCTCCGCAAACCCTTCAGGTAAAGGTAACCGTGGCCGGGTAGAAAATATTGGCGAGCGCATTGAACAGCGGGCTGATTTAATCATCTCTGCCAATGATTATGTCAGTTCGATCCAGGCGGGGAAAAGTGAAGAAGCACGTTACGAGCAGGGCGTGATGGTATCGATGGTCGATAACCAGGGACAGCTGGTGCCTGAACAGCACGGAGAACGCAAGGTCACGCCCTGTCCGGTATTAATCCGTAAAGGTCTGGACGTTGACCGTATTGTCAACCTGATGGCGGAGCACTTTAATTCGTGGGATTACCGTCATGGCGACTACTACTAATTTCGCCGGATGCAAAGAATTCGGGACAGAACGCGATAGAGTCATTCAGACAGGGAGCTACAGGCTCCCTTTTTTGCGTCAGTCAGTCAGTCACAGAATTCTACTTCTATAAAAAATAATCCCTGCACCCTATTTATTCTATATAACGCAGTTACTGCGAGGAATGTTAGCAGGTACTGTTACTACACTGAGCATAACCTAAACTGACAGGCAACTTTGTGCTAGGCTGTATCTCTTATAATTATTTAACATTCAGCTAACATACGAGTTCATAATGCGTTTAATTATCATGATGTTAAGCTTTGCGCTCTCCACACCTGTCTGGGCAGATAAACTGTCAAGACCTGCTGGTAAAATCATTTTAACGCTGTCTGGTAATATCGAAAATACCAATGAAGCTGGAAAAGCCATTTTTGATCTTTCAAGCCTTGAAAAACTAGGTATGGTCAGCTTTCAGACCATTTCTCCCTGGTATAATGGCCGCATCACGACCTTTGAAGGTATTCCTCTGCAAAAGCTTATGGATTATGTCGGGGCGAAAGGTTCTGTCGTTAAGGTTACTGCGCTCGATGACTACACCACTGAAATCCCCCTCAGTGATTTTAAAAAATACAACGTTATCCTTGCTTTAAAAATCAACGGGAAATATATGCGTATCCGCGATAAAGGCCCGTTGTTTGTAGTTTATCCCTATGACAGCAAGCCTGAACTGAATAATCATGTTTATTATTCAAGGTCAGCCTGGCAGGTCAGTGGAATGGATGTTGAGTAAGGGATCAGAAAACCAACATGAACAGAATTCTGGCTGGCATCATTTCTCTCCTGTTTATCTCTACCGGATATATCTCTTTCCTCGTGCATGAAAGACAACAAGAGTTACAGAAACTGACTCACTATGAGGCTGCGTGGTCAGCGGCACAGATGGAATCAGAATATTACCGGTTCGAATCGTTGCTCGGTCTTTACATTATTGATGAGACAATACCGCTGGATGATGTGCGTATGCGTCTCGATATTATGCTCAGCCAGAGTGATTTAATGAAAGAAGGTTCACTGAGGAATTACATAGAAAGTAATAAGGCCCATGATGCACTGGCTCTACAGATTGAAAAGACACTTGAGTACCTGGATATTCATCTTGAGAGTATGAACCGCCCAGAACTCCAGGCATACCTCAAAATAATGCACAGACTTGATCCACAATTGGGGCGTCTGTCGTCCGGCGTTTTAGACAGGGATATCAACTTGGTTAATGATGCCAACCTCAAAATTAAAACCCTGTACTATATTTACTCCGCGACGTCCGTATTGCTGATAATAATGAGTGCGATACTGGGGGTGCTGATATTTTATCAAAACAGAAATATTCTGAAGGCACATCTTCAGGTAAAGAATCTTGCTGAGGCACTGCAGGAATCAACTGAAAGACTGCAAGTCCAGAATGCCAGACTGGAGTATGACGTCTACCATGACTCTCTGACAGGAATGAATAACCGTCATTTCTTTTGGGCAAATTTAAATGAAACCATCGGGAACGCAGTAAAAAGCAATCATTCTGTGGTTGTGATGTTGTTTGATTTAGATGGATTCAAGGAGGTCAATGATACCTATGGCCATGATGTTGGTGATAAGTTATTACGGCAGATATCACACCGTCTGATCTCAATGGGCCTGACTTCAGGTACGCTTTATCGTTTAGGCGGCGATGAGTTTGCGTTTCTCACGAGTGGCCTGACGGAAAACTGTGCCGTTTTACAAGCCCAAAATATATGCAAGGTTATCAACCAGACCTACACTATTGATAACACGATTATCGATATCACGAGCAGTGTCGGTATTGTTATCTCAGACACTGAACGCCGCCCGGACTATCTCTATAAATTTGCCGATCTGGCCCTTTATGAAACCAAAAATGAAGGTGCGGGTAGGATCAAAGTTTTCCGGCAATCGATGTTTAAAAAGCTGCAAGAAAGACGGGTCCTTGAGCATGATATGGCACTGGCATTAGTGAATAAAGAATTCGTGGTCTATTATCAGCCGATTGTCGATTCCTTCAGCCGGGAAATTTACAGCTATGAAGCCCTTATTCGTTGGAAACATCCGCTGAAGGGGCTTTTATCGCCGGACAGTTTTATTCCCGTGGCTGAAAAAACAGGCATGATTAACGAGATGGGGAGATTGGTGCTTGAAATGGCCTGCAGGGAGGCCGCTTCCTGGATGATTCCGGCTAAAATTTCAGTTAATGTTTCTCCTGTCCAGCTAAGCAGCACAGACTTTGCCGGAATAGTGCAGTCCATTCTGAATGAAACGGGACTTCCCGCTGAGCGCCTTGAACTGGAATTGACGGAATCCTCTCTCTTTACTGAGAACAATACGCCGATAAATACGCTTAACAGGCTGCGGACTATGGGGGTGAAAATCTCTATCGATGATTTTGGTACCGGTTATTCTTCTCTTTCGCGCCTCAGCAAAATAGCCTTTGATAAAATCAAAATAGACAAATCTTTTGTACATTCGATATCGACACAAGAAGACACTATTAATGTCATCAGGCTAATCATCGGCATGGCGAAATCCCTCAATATGAAGGTTGTTGCGGAAGGTATTGAAACGGAGGAGCAGCTGGAAAAACTTCAGGTACTGGGATGTGATTTCACACAGGGCTATCTGTTTGGTAAACCTCAGCCTGATATAGATCGGAAAATCAGAAACGGTTAAATGGAAAAATGACAGGAGTAGTAAACTCTTGTTATCCGCACTGTTTTCAGTGTGCGGTGATGGTGGTACTGACTGTCCTTGCTATTCATGAATGAACCCGGCTTTTAAGCCGGGTTCAAATAATATAAAACTATACTGATTTAGAAATCGACATTTACGCCTAACTGGAAATTACGACCAGGCGCGATAGCGAGCTGCTGGTTATAGTAATTTTGATCCGTACCGGCATTAGTGCTTGTTGCTTCTTCAATATCTCTGACACTCAGATAATCCCAGTATTTACGGTCAGTCAGGTTATATACTCCACCGTTGATTCTGACGTTTTTAGTCAGACTATAGTAAGCGGTCAGGTCAACCACGCCATAACCTGGCGCATTCATATACTCGGTTGAACCGCTAACAGGCGTAGCCCCATTGCTGTAGGTATTTCGACCGGTATCGCTTGCACGTTTACCTTTGTTAAAGGTTGCAGTGACTGCCGCACCATAGACTTTTGCTGGGTCATCATAGGCAGCGCCAAGGATGGCTCTCATTGGTGCCACGCTATCCAGGTCTACGTATTGATCTCCAGAGAAGCTGGATTTAGCTGCGCCTTTTGAATAACCAAATGCCACACGGGTGCTCATACCATCAACCTGGCTGAACCATGTGCCTAATGCAAATTTAGCACTCACTTCTGCACCGTAGATATAGGCTTTGTCGCGGTTTTCATACTGATAAATCGTACTTATCCCGCTTGGGTAGCCATCGCACTTACCGCTGGTTGCGCAGGAGTAACGGGTAATACCAATGAAGTTTTGATAGTCGTTGTAGAAGGTTGATGCGCCAAACGTAACACCTTCAATGAGCTGGCCTTTTAAGCCCAGTTCATAGTTATTACTGGTTTCAGTTTTCAGTTCCGGGCTACTCAGGATAGCGTAAGGACTTGAGAAGCCTCCGCCGTATCCCAGACTCCAGGCACCGTACAGTTGTCCTGGCGTTGGGAACTGTATACCCCGCTTATATTGCACATAGGCAGCCAAATCCGGCTTCAGCTTATACTGGAAGCTAATGGATGGCAGGATTTTATTTTCTGCCATCGTACCGTAAAGATTACTGGTATCGGTGACATTGGTATTATTTGACATCAGGTTTTCCTGGTGCTTCGGTTTGGCACGCTGATATGCCCAGCGAACCCCAGGAATTACCGAGAAGTCATGTCCGTTCAAATCCCATGTCATTGTATCCTGAAGGTACAGACCCAGATTCGCCACATCGCTATCAGCCTGTGGCTGACCAAGAATGATGGAGCTACCTGTCTGGGTTAATGGACGAACGGATTTAGTGGTTCTTGCATTGACGCCATAACTGAACTGATGGCGGCCCCAGTCTTTATTCGCATTCGCGTCTATACCGACAGTTTGCGTGTCGTTATTTGTCCATGTCATGGTCGACGGTGTTTCATAAGTCGCATCATGCGCTTCTGTCTTGGTATAGAAAACTTTCGTTTTTAAGGCATCGAAAAGGGCAAAATCATCCGGCGTCCAGAGATCTTCCAGGCTGGTTCCGTAGCGTCGGGTCTGGCTGCTCTGGTAAGAGGTGCCGGTGATAGAATACCCGGAGAAACTCGAGCCACTCCAGGTAGGGAAATGGGTATGGTTGGTTTTGTGGTAATAATCCACAGAGGCGGTTAACTGATGGTTATCGGTCGCCTGCCAGATACCTGACGCAAGTACAGCGTTAGAGTGCCAGTTAGCATCTGGAGTCTTTACCGTCGCATCGTCATGATTTTTTGTTTGATTTCCGTCTCTGCGGCTGATGACAATAATACCGCGTAAGTCGTTATCGCCACCGGCGGCGGTGATACCATTGTGCCAGCTGTGATTAGACGAGTCATAGCCCGTCTGATAACCGAAATAGTTGTACTTATCATGCTTTAAATAGCTATTAGGTGATTTTTGTCTGAAGGAAACTGAACCGCCAAGTGCGTTATTCGGGTTAGAGACTTCAGTAGTGCCCGAGACAATATCAACAGAGCCATACATGTACGGATCCAGATAGTCACCACGGCCAATCCCGTAGCTTCCATACTCTGAACGACCGTTAGTTTGCGAGGTGGAGCGGTCAGTCGCCGTTGGCAACTCCACACCATCAACATCTATGGATACACGGTTTGCATCCAGACCACGGATATTGTAGCCGGTCGAGCCCCCGCGATCGTATGAACTTTTTCCGGCGGATGACCCACCTGCAGAACCATTTGCACTGATTAACGGCTGGTAACGCATAACGTTACTGAAATCATTTACACCGTTTTTCTGCATCTCCTCAGCACTGATTGCAACCTTGCTACCAGGGTCAATTCTTTGTGACCAGACGGTCATTTGATCTGCGGTTGCTGCTGCTTTTTTCTGGGAAGCCTCTGTTGCTTCAGTCGTCGTATTTTGGCCATCTTCTGCAGCATAGCTCGTTAAGGTTACGCTGCTGAGAATTCCAGAAAGAATCAGTTTATTGAGGCGCGATATCTGAAATCGCGGAGGATGGAAATGCATGTGAACTCCGTTAGATAATTATTTTTTGTTTTTTTTTATGCGGGGATGATTGTGTTGATACCGCCATCCACCGTCATTACTAGTCATACGAAATGTTATCATTACATTAGCTAAATGATAAACATAATGATAATCATTTCTATTAATGCTCACAATTATTCATTAATTTTTATTATTACGATTGATTTTGGTTGATCATTAACCAGTTAACCACAGGGCCCCATCACGTCGGAGACACTGAGGTATTGAAGGGGTTTTTATGGCTGGAGGGGGGAGCGTGACTCAGCGGTTTTCTTTAGATTCGGCGGCAGCAATCCGTTGCTGTAATTCATCGCTAAAGCGTTTAATACCTGATGTTACACGGTCTTTCGTTTTAAATAACAGCCAGATTTTATATTCGTCCATTACCCAGCCGGGTAAAATTCTGACCAGTTTCCCGGCGGCAACGCTTTCACGCGCCACATAGGTTGGCAGATAGGCGATACCCCGGCCGGACAACGCCATCTGTACTAAAGCAATACTGTTATTGCTGCGAAAACGGCTTTGCACGCTGATGCTGATTTTCTGTTTATCTTTGCGGAAGGGGAGTGAAATCGAACGGGCGATGCCGCGCAATAAAATATAGTCCCGGGTGGGTAAGTCTTTCGGTGTCAGTAGTGGTTTAAGCGTTTCCAGATAACCAGGTGCGGCAAATAATCCCCACTGAATAGAACATAAAAACTGGGTATGTTCATGTAAGGGAGGGTCTTGCGACACGCTAATTACCAGATCATAGGGGCTGTCTTTAATATCGACTTCTTTATCCGAGAGATCGAGATCGATAGTCGCGTGAATATTTTTTTCCAGAAATGAATTCAGAACCGGAACCACATACTGGGTGCCAAAAGTTACCGGAGCTAGCAGGGCGATCGTTCCCGTTGTCTCCTGGTAGTACTCTTTGATAAACAGTTCGGAAGAACGGAGTTCGTTGAGGATTTTAAAGCAGTGCTGGTAGTAGCTCAGCCCCAGTTCCGTAATCGTGATTTTGCGGGTAGTGCGTTTTAACAGCATGCCGCCGACCCGCTGTTCCAGCAGGGCAATATCCCGGCTGACCGAGGACTTTGACATGCCGAGACTTTTGGCGGCTTCGGTGAAGCTCAGGGTCTCGACGACGCGGGCAAAAACCGCCATCGGGATCAGATTCTCGACTTTTTCCACCTGGCCGTGATTCCTTTTTCTTAAAGCCTGGGGGCTTAACATAACCTGACCCCCAGTACTCTGCTATTAAGGCTTACGTGCTATCAGCACCGCGCGTACCGGTGCCGGATATCCTTCAACGGTTTTACTGACGTCATTAGGATCAAGGAAGTCAGACAGTGATTCGGTGGTCAGCCAGGAGGTCCTGCGTTGTTCCTCAGAAGTCGTCACACTGCTATCGACTATTCTGACATCGACAAAGCCGCATTTCTCTAACCAGTTTTTCAGCGCCAGCGCAGAAGGAATAAAATAGACATTACGCATCTGGGCATAACGCTCACCCGGCACCAGGACGGTGTTCTCATCACCTTCCACCACCAGAGTTTCCAGCACTAATTCACCTTCAGGTAATAGCTGACTTTTTAGCTGATAGAGATGGTCGAGCGGGGAGCGGCGATGATACAGCACGCCCATTGAAAATACGGTATCAAAGGCATTGAGTTCAGGCAGTTGTTCGATACCGAGCGGCAGTAAATGCGCGCGCTGATCGTTACCCAGTAATTTACGCACCGCCTCGAACTGGCATAAAAACAGCTGCATCGGATCGATACCGACCGCCAGATGTGCGCCTGCACCAATCATCCGCCACAGGTGATAACCGCTGCCGCAGCCGACATCGAGAATAGTACGGCCTTCAAG
Organism: Klebsiella sp. BIGb0407; assembly: GCF_024807845.1. Taxonomy (GTDB): domain Bacteria; phylum Pseudomonadota; class Gammaproteobacteria; order Enterobacterales; family Enterobacteriaceae; genus JGM124. The sequence continues at coordinate 1,007,365 of NZ_JANUEQ010000001.1, read as the reverse complement.
AGGGGAGATATGGGGCAGTAAGCGATCCCATTTCAGGTCAGATCGCCACTCGGTATCGATATCTACACCGTATAAAGAGAAAGGCCCTTTACGCCATGGCATCAGATTACGCAGCAGTTTTTCAATACCGAGTTGCTGACCCGGGCTCAGTGGCTCCTGAGTTTCAGCATGGACTCGGTGCAGTAAATCAAGCTGATAAGGCTGGATGTCAGGCAGGTGATGAATGGAGTTAAACCACTGTTTAAACTGACCGTGCAGGGATTCGCGCTGCCATGAAGCGAGCTGTGCAGGTAAAGTTTCAAGCCACGGGGCCAGCGGACTTTTAGCAATCAGCTGATAAAAATTACCAAAATCAATCATACATTTGTCCCGGACTTTACTGCCACTAATGAACCAAAATTAAAACACTGAAACCACAGTTCAGCATGTTCGAAGCCAGCTTGTTTTAACCGTGCTTTATGGGTTGCCACCGTGTCGGTCAGCATGACATTTTCCAGCATGCTACGCTTCTGGCTGATTTCCAGTTCGCTGTAACCGTTGGCGCGTTTAAAGTCATGGTGCATATTAAATAACAGCTCACCCACGTCCTGGTCTTCAAAGCTGAATTTTTCTGACAGCACCAAAGCCCCACCGGGATTCAAGCCTTCCCAGATAGTATTCAGTAAGCGCTGCCGGTCTTCAGGAACCAGAAACTGTAAGGTGAAATTTAATACCACCAGTGAAGCGTTTTTGATAACGACATTACGGATGTCATCTTCAATCACTTCAACCACAGTCTGGGCTTTAAAGGCATCAAGATGACGACGGCAGCGCGTGACCATGGCCGGTGAATTATCAACGGCGATAATTTTGCACCCCTCGTGGCGGATATTACGCCGTACCGAGAGCGTTGCTGCCCCAAGCGAGCACCCGAGGTCATAAACCTGGCTGTTCGGTTGCACAAAGCGCTCCGCCAGCATCCCTATCATAGAGATAATATTGGAGTAGCCGGGAACCGAACGCTGGATCATATCCGGGAAGACTTCGGCTACCCGTTCATCAAAAGTCCAGTCGCCCAGTTTATCTATCGGGGCAGAAAAGAGCATATCGCGGTCTGACATAAGGTTAATCCGGAAATTCTAAAGGCGTATTTTGCGTTAATAAACGGAGAAAACCAACTCCCACGGCATGTACCATAAATTTGCCAGTACCATCAGTACCAGTGAAATCCAGGTTGCACTCATACCGGAGCGACGCCAGCGCAGTAGACGATGGTGATAACCGTAGTAGTGCATCAGCCGACCGACCACCAGCAAAATGCCACAAACATGCACCATCCAGGCCAAAGCCCCGTTCATTTCCATAAACAGTAACAGCAGCAGGCCGATAGGAATATATTCAACCGCATTGGCATGAATACGAATGGCACTCTGAAGCTCACTGAAACCTCCATCCCCGTAGGAGACGCGGTATTGCATACGCAAACGAGCAACATCAAACGAGAACTTAATCAGCATTAAAGCAGTAATCACGGCATACAGCGCGCAAATCATAGAGACCCCATAAACACAGCGTTCGCCCTCCTATCATAGCGTGCAACGCTTCCGCTGTCGCCAGGGCTTAGAAAAGAGAAGCTTACGTTGTAGAAGTACAGTGAATTTTGGCGCTGGAATAGAGGCGAGACCATCGTCCTGGTATGTGTTTTTTAGGATATTGCTTAGAGGCGGAAGGCTTAATACTGTCTATGCTTAATGAGTCATACAAATTTTTCCCCAACATAAGGAATACTTAATGTCTAAGAAAAGTCTGTATTTTATCTTAGTGGCTTCATCTTTTGCTTTCGCAGTCACTGGCTGTTCTTCGAATCAATCCATTAAGACTACGGATGGACACACCATCGTTACCGACGGAAAACCACAGATAGACAGGGAAACCGGACTGGTCTCCTATAAGAACGCCCAGACAGGAAAAACCGAGCAGATAAACCGGGATCAGATCAGCAATATGAGTGAACTGGATAACTGATGAGGAAATTGCTATGAAAAAATTAGTATTTTCAACGGTAGTCGCGATAATTACACTCTCAGCCCTGACCGGCTGTACCCGAACCAGCTATGCCATTCACACCACTGACGGTCGGACCATTGTCAGTGACGGAAAACCAAAAGAAGCAGAGACAGGCATGCTGGGTTATACCGACGCCAACGGGGTTAAACAGCAGATCAATAATCAGGAAGTCAAAGAGATATCAGAACTTCCTCATTAATCAGTAAAAAGTCACAGCATGCGAAGTGCTCCCCAAAAGTTGAACGTGCGACTGAGTAAGGAGCATTTTTTTATAATGAAGTTATCTGAACGGACGTGCTGGCATATTACTGTGCCAGCCTGGCAGGATAGCGAGAAAAGGGATATATCAAATAACGGTCATTTTTAAAATGGATATTGTAGCGATAGGTATTCACTGCTAATACTGAGCCTGGACAGAAGTCATCAAGGGAATTGATATGTTAAGGCATAAGGATTGTTTAAGTGCTTACTTAGTTTCCGTTGCTCTTGAATACCTGGACAACAGGCTAACAGGCATTGTTGCGACAGACTCTTACTTAAGACAGCCCGACTATTCATCAAGAACTGAGAGCCATTACTACTTAATTCTTGCCGGTACGGTATCGCAGGAGGATATCCGGATAATAAGGTATATATCAAGAGAGTTTCCTGAGTCATCTTTTAATTATATTTACGAGCATGAGTTAGTGGACTACCCATCTCAGGTTATATGGCAGTTTCAGTGTTCTGAATGGCTTTATAAAAAGAATAATTTCCAAATAACCATGCCGGAGAGAAATGTACTGGAGGAAAGCAGGCAAGCTATTTTTTCCTGCTATCATCTTTGCCGCCTGTACTATATTCGAAACCTTAATCTGAAGACCCATATATGGGGCGTCCGGCAGTTTGGCTGGTCTGTTCGCTACGCTCTGAATTGCCTGTTTAACCCTGACCATGGGCATTCGTTTAGTGAACAAGACATTTCTGACCGAAATTGGTTGATAGATATTCAACATCACTGGCTGCAGCATAAGGGAAAACTGACCTGTTCTGAGGACGCATTCAGAGATGCTGTCAGTCACCTGAGTGAAATTGTCAGTCGCAGGGCAGAAGGGCTTCAGAGGACTCATCCGGTCACGAGTGTCCTTGTCAGCGGTTCGGTGCATGATACCGTTCCTGAAAACATCGCACTTGTGGTGAACGGGGTAAAAAAAAGACTTGCCCGTGAAATGGGCTCATCACTCCTCTCTTTCTATTTAAATGGAAGCGCTGCCAGAGGGGAAATGCGCCCGGGCTCCGATATCGACAGCTTTATTATTGTTGATAAGGTCAGCCGGGATATTCTGGACACAGTGAAAGATATTCAGTCTGATAACCCGCCTTTTACGATATTGGTCTACAGCCTGGCTGAGATAAATCACTATCCTGAGTTTCGTCGATATGGATTATCTCATGGCATAAAATGGGTGAGTGGGGATTGGTGCCTTCGCTTTAAGCCAGATATTCATGACGATATCGCAGGAATCATCATTAATATTTTTACCGTACGGAAGGTTGCCCGGGTTTATCTTATTGAAGGAAGCTACGGACCCCGGGCGCATTATATCGCTGCCATCATGACGAAACTTATTGATCATGGCGGTTTACGTCCGCTGCAAAAACGACTTACCGGCATTTATCCCACGTCCCGCGCAGAGCTTAGGGCATTCTTCACAGATAGAGCGCCTTATGCCTGTATTCTCTCTTTTATTGATAATCTGGAATCGAATGAGCAGACACTCAAGGAAGCGCTGCTTAAAGGCAATGTTTCCCTGATTGAACAGCTATTTTTTACACTTTCCGAGTCGACTTGTTTGCTGGAAACACAGGTCAAAGACTTAAGTGCAACGCTTGCGCCTGAACTCAGAAAAGAGAAGCCTGTTCAGCAAAAGCCGGTGGCGGATTAAGGAAGGGAAAGCGCTGCTGTAACTGGGGCCATAAGCGATGGAGCAGGGCGTTGACTTCACCAATATCGGCGGTATGAAGGAACAGGTAGGGGGTGCCCTGAGCTGCCCAGTCAGTGAGTTTATCTAACCAGATAGTAAATAACTCGCTACTTTGTTCTTTATCGTCGCTGCCAATAAAACGAACTAAAGGGTTGCTGGCCGTCATAATGGCATGTACCGGAAGTTTAGGTTTTTTACGCTGCGCCTCACGCATTGCTTCATTCCGCGCTATCGCCTGATGTACAGGGCGGCTGTCCAGGATCACTCGATTGACCTGTCGTTGGTGCAGGCCCCGATTTAATGCCCGTTCATCTTCACCTTTGTCAAAAAAAGCCGGATGGCGCACTTCAACCCCATAGGTAAACTCCTCAGGCAGATGGTCAAGAAAGTGCCATAACTTCGGCAAATCAGCGGGAGAGAAGGTGGCGGGTAACTGTAACCAGTACTGGCCAATGCGGTTTGCCAGCGGCGCAAGGCAAGTAAAAAAGGCATCGCGCAAATCATCACAGTGACTCAGCGCGGCCTGATGCGAAATAGTTGCCGGGAATTTAAAACAAAAGCGAAAGCTATCGCTGGTCATATCCCGCCAGCGTAAAACACGCTCCTGATTGGGTAGGGCATATAGCGTGGTATTGCCTTCCACACAGTTAAAATAACGGGCATAGTCAGCGAGGGATGAGATCCCTGAACGCGCCCATTTAGGATGCTGCCATTGTGGAAGGCCTACATAGATCATAATGCGGCAATAATCTCCTCACAGCTGCGCACCCGGGCAATACGCGGGAAAATATTATTAATACTGCTCTGATGCTGTTCGGTACTGGCGGCGCTACAGGCATCTTCGGCAATCACCAGTGAAAAACCCAGTTCCCAGGCGTGGCGGGCGGTGGACTCAACCCCAATATTGGTCGAAATACCACATAGAATGATAGTGTCGATACCGCGACGACGTAACTGAAGTTCGAGGTCGGTACCATAGAAGGCGCCCCACTGACGTTTGATCACCACAATATCAGTGGCTTCCTGCCCAAGATCAGCAGGAGGCACCCACCAGTTCTCCGGCAGGGCATGAGCGGGATTAGGTGCATCAACCGGCTGTTTCAGGGCTTCGGCAAAATCAGGCGACCAGCCTACGCGCACCAGAAAAACCGGCGCACCGGTTTCACGACATTTTTTCGCCAGAGCAGCAGCGTTATCAACCACCTGACTGGCAGATCTCGGGCCGCCAGCAAAAGGTAAAATGCCTTCCTGTAAATCAATGACCACCAGTGCTCTGTTGGTTGTATTAAAAATCGTCATCTTTTACTCCAGTTCGATTCTGAATAAACAAGACACTACCCCTGATGAGGGGAGTTATCCTGGCAAAATTTGTTAAAATTTATGAGAATTATCAGCTTACCGGGATGATTCTTTCTGCGTGGCGGTTTCGGGCTTATCGTACGCCATTATTTCCAGTATAATAGCCCCCTTTTTTCAGACAGTCGTGATAGTTGACAGAGTTGCCACCAAAGCACCTGCTTCGCAGGTGACGGGTCGCGCGCAGCTAACTAAGGAATATCTAATGCGTACAGTATATTGCGGGCAGCTTAATGCCACTCATGTGGGACAACAAGTAACACTTTGTGGATGGGTTAACCGTCGCCGTGACCTGGGTAGTCTTATCTTTATTGATATGCGCGATCGTGAAGGCATCGTGCAGGTGTTTTTTGACCCGGATAGCCAGGATACTCTCGCGCGTGCTGCTGAACTGCGAAATGAGTTCTGCATTCAGGTCACCGGCACCGTTCGTGCGCGTGACGAGAAAAACATCAACAAAGATATGGCGACCGGTGAAGTAGAAGTCTTAGCGGCTGAACTGACTATTATCAACCGTTCAGAGCCACTGCCGCTGGACTCCAACCACGTCAATACCGAAGAAGCGCGTCTGAAGTACCGCTATCTTGACCTGCGTCGTCCGGAAATGGCGAATCGACTGAAAACTCGCGCTAAAATCACCAGCAAAGTGCGCAGTTTTATGGATGACCACGGTTTCCTTGATATTGAAACCCCGATGCTGACCAAAGCCACGCCGGAAGGTGCGCGTGACTATCTGGTTCCGAGCCGCGTACATAAAGGTAAATTCTACGCGCTGCCACAGTCTCCACAGCTGTTTAAACAGCTGCTGATGATGTCTGGTTTTGACCGCTACTATCAAATCGTAAAATGCTTCCGTGATGAAGACTTGCGTGCTGACCGTCAGCCTGAATTTACCCAGATAGATGTTGAAACCTCCTTTATGACCGCACCTCAGGTGCGTGAAATTATGGAAAAACTGGTTCGTCATCTGTGGCTGGATATCAAAAACGTCGATCTCGGTGATTTCCCGGTCATGACGTTTGCCGAAGCGGACCGTCGCTATGGTTCTGATAAACCAGACCTGCGTAACCCAATGGAGCTGGTGGACGTTGCAGACCTGCTTAAAGACGTTGAATTCAAAGTCTTCTCTGGCCCGGCAAATGACGCGAAAGGCCGCGTTGCGGCGCTGCGTGTCCCAGGTGGCGCACAGCTGAGTCGTAAACAGATTGACGATTACGGCAAATTTATCGAAATTTACGGTGCCAAAGGTTTGGCTTATATTAAGGTCAACGAGCGCGCGAAAGGCCTGGAAGGTATTACCAGCCCGGTGGCTAAATTCCTTGACGCCACTATCGTAGAAGCCATTCTGGCGCGTACTAACGCCGCCGACGGCGATATGATTTTCTTCGGTGCTGACAAAAAACGCGTAGTATCCGATGCATTGGGTGCTCTGCGTCTGAAAATTGGTAAAGACCTGAGCCTGACAGATGAAACCAAGTGGGCACCACTGTGGGTCATCGACTTCCCGATGTTTGAAGAAAATGGCGAAGGTGGACTGACTGCAATGCACCATCCATTTACCGCGCCACGCGATATGCTGGCTGAAGAGTTAGCGGCTGAACCAGAAACCGCGATTGCCAATGCTTACGATATGGTAATTAACGGCTATGAAGTGGGCGGCGGTTCAGTGCGTATCCACCATGAACTGATGCAGCAGACGGTCTTTGGTATCCTCGGTATCACTGAGCAAGAACAGCGTGAGAAATTCGGCTTCCTGCTCGATGCCCTGAAATACGGTACCCCGCCACATGCTGGTCTGGCGTTTGGTCTGGATCGTCTGACCATGCTGTTAACCGGCACCGAGAACATCCGTGACGTGATTGCGTTCCCTAAAACGACTGCTGCAGCCTGCCTGATGACTGAAGCACCGAGTTTTGCTAACACAGTTTCACTGGCTGAACTGGGTATTGAAGTGATAAAAAAAGCTGAGAAAAACTAATGAGTTATAAGCGTCCCGTTTCTATTCTGGTGGTTATTTTTGCGCAAGACACGAAACGGGTGCTGATGCTACAGCGGCGCGACGATCCTGAATTCTGGCAGTCGGTTACCGGCAGTATTGAAGAGGGTGAAGACGCGCTGTTTGCCGCTCAGCGTGAGGTAAAAGAGGAGGTCGCTATCGATGTTGTCGAAGAGCGGCTGCCTTTGGTTGATTGCGAGCGCAGCGTGGAATTTGAAATTTTTACGCATTTACGTCATCGCTACGCGCCGGGTGTGACACGCAACACAGAATCGTGGTTTGCGCTGGCACTTCCCCATGAGCGCTCGATTATCATTAGCGAACATCTGGCCTGGAAATGGGTGCCAGCACCCGAGGCTGCTCAAATGACAAAGTCATGGAGCAACCGGATGGCGATAGAAGAATTTATAATTGATGCCGCCTGATACAGGCGTTTTTGGAGATTTTTATGGCAGGTCATAGTAAGTGGGCCAACACAAAGCACCGTAAAGCTGCGCAAGATTCCAAGCGCGGTAAAATTTTCACCAAAATCATTCGTGAGCTGGTAACAGCGGCACGTCTGGGTGGCGGTGACGCAGGTTCTAACCCGCGTCTGCGCGCGGCCGTAGATAAAGCGTTGTCTAATAATATGACACGTGACACCCTTAACCGTGCCATCGCGCGTGGTGTCGGCGGTGATGATGATACCAACATGGAAACCATCATCTATGAAGGATATGGCCCGGGTGGTTCTGCGGTCATGGTTGAGTGTCTGAGCGATAACCGTAACCGTACCGTTGCTGAAGTCCGTCACGCCTTCAACAAATGTGGTGGTAATCTTGGTACTGATGGTTCAGTTGCCTATCTGTTCAGCAAAAAGGGAATTATTTCCTTTGATGCTGGCGATGAAGATCAGATTATGGAAGCCGCTCTCGAAGCCGGTGCTGAAGATGTTGTGACCTTTGATGATGGCGCGATTGATGTTTATACCGCTTGGGAAGACATGGGTGCCGTGAAAGATGCGCTGGAAGCTGCGGGTCTGAAAGCGGATAACGCCGAAGTTTCTATGATCCCATCAACTAAAGCCGATCTCGATGCTGACAACGCGCCGAAACTGTTGCGTCTAATCGATATGCTGGAAGACTGTGATGACGTTCAGGAAGTTTACCATAACGGTGAAATTTCTGACGAGGTGGCGGCAACCCTTTAATGGGGCCTGCCTGGGCAAGATGCCCGCTTGAAGGTGATGAGTGATGGCGATTATTATCGGTATCGATCCGGGTTCACGTATCACCGGTTATGGCGTTATTCGTCAGACCGGGCGACAACTGAGCTATCTGGGCAGCGGTTGTATTCGCACACAAGTCACCGACTTACCTTCGCGTTTAAAGATTATCTACGCCGGGGTGAGTGAAATAATCACGCAGTTTCAACCGGATTATTTTGCCATTGAACAAGTGTTTATGGCCAAAAATGCGGACTCAGCGCTGAAACTGGGACAGGCGCGTGGGGTGGCTATTGTTGCTGCGGTCAATGCGGATTTACCGGTGTTTGAATATGCCGCCCGTCAGGTAAAACAGACCGTGGTCGGCACCGGTAGTGCGGAAAAAAGCCAGGTGCAACATATGGTGCGTATGCTGCTAAAACTCCCAGCTAATCCGCAGGCAGATGCCGCAGATGCGCTTGCTATCGCGATTACACACTGTCATGTGACGCAGAATGCTGCGCAAATGAGTCCATCTCGACTGAATTTGGCGCGGGGACGATTAAAATAAAAAAGGCTGGATATTCATCCAGCCTTTTTTATATCATACAGTATGATGGATAAATATCCTTAAACTGGCAATTCGCAGGAGCATAATGTGATAGGTAGACTCAGAGGCCTCGTTCTGGAAAAACAGCCCCCGCTGGTATTACTCGAAGTTGGTGGTGTGGGCTATGAAATTTATATGCCAATGACCTGCTTCTATGAACTCCCCGAACTTGGCACCGAAGCGCTAGTCTTTACCCACTTTGTGGTACGTGAAGATGCTCATTTATTGTTTGGCTTCAATAACAAGCAAGAACGAACCCTGTTTCGTGAGCTGATTAAAGTCAACGGTGTCGGCCCGAAGCTGGCGCTGGCAATTCTTTCAGGTATGTCAGCCCAGCAATTTGTTAGTGCTGTAGAGCGTGAAGACTCTGTTTCGCTGATAAAACTGCCAGGTGTCGGTAAAAAGACTGCCGAACGTCTGGTGGTGGAAATGAAAGACCGCTTTAAAGGTATGCATGGTGACCTGTTTACTCCGGCCAGTGAACTGGTACTGACTGCGCCAGAGAGCGGTATTACTGATGACAGCGAAGCTGAAGCCGTTGCCGCCCTGGTCTCCTTAGGCTATAAGCCACAGGAAGCCAGCCGTATGATAAGCAAAGTTGCACGTAATGGCACTGATTGCGAAACGCTGATCCGCGACGCGCTCCGTGCGGCGATGTGAGGTAAAGAATGATTGAAGCAGACCGCCTGGTCTCGTCTGAGGTTGTAACCCCTGATGAGTTAATAGACCGTGCCATTCGCCCTAAGCAGCTGTCTGACTATGTGGGCCAGCCACATGTGCGCTCGCAGATGGAAATCTTTATTCAGGCTGCAAAACTGCGCGGTGATGCACTCGATCATCTGTTGATATTTGGCCCGCCCGGGCTCGGTAAAACTACGCTTGCGAATATTGTAGCCAACGAAATGGGCGTTAACTTGCGTACCACTTCGGGCCCGGTACTGGAAAAAGCCGGTGACCTGGCGGCGATGCTGACCAATCTCGAACCCCATGATGTGTTGTTTATCGATGAAATTCATCGTTTGTCACCGGTGGTTGAGGAAATCCTTTATCCGGCGATGGAAGACTATCAGCTGGATATCATGATTGGTGAAGGCCCGGCAGCACGTTCGATTAAAATCGATTTACCGCCTTTTACCCTGGTCGGTGCGACCACTCGTGCCGGTTCCCTGACTTCACCGCTGCGTGACCGTTTTGGTATCGTACAGCGGCTCGAGTTCTATCAGGTTGCCGATCTCCAGCATATCGTCGGGCGTAGTGCCACGGTGCTGGGGTTGGAGATGAGCGAAGAGGGGGCTCTGGAAATAGCCCGTCGCGCGCGCGGCACTCCGCGTATCGCTAACCGCCTTTTACGCCGGGTACGTGATTTTGCCGAAGTTCGTTATGACGGAAGCATCAGCGCCGAAGTTGCTTCCCAGGCACTCGATATGCTCAATGTCGACAGCGAAGGTTTCGACTACATGGACCGTAAACTGCTGCTGGCGGTAATTGATAAATTCCTTGGTGGTCCGGTGGGTCTGGATAACCTTGCCGCAGCAATTGGTGAGGAACGGGAAACCATTGAAGATGTGCTGGAACCCTTCTTGATCCAGCAGGGGTTCTTACAGCGTACCCCCAGAGGACGAATGGCTACCCCAAGAGCCTGGTCCCACTTTGGCATTATCCCTCCATTGTTACCCTGACTGAGGGTGAAAAAAGACCTTTTCTCATTATTCGTGGCATCAATCCTGATGCTACGTTTCTGATATTTTTTCCATTCTGTTTTCAGAAATCGTTGCTAAGATCTTTAAGTCTGTAGTAATTGTAAGTATCCTCAGTACTTAACAATTCTACTTGCCATACTTCAGATCGTTTGGGCGTTGTTAATGATCAAAACGATTGAATCCCATAATTTTTTTATGTTTATTTTGTGTTCGAGCCTGACATCTACACGTCATTCGAATCATTTCGGGTGTATGAGCTTTAAGATTCCAGTTATTTCCAGGTTGGGCTCAGACGGCTGACGAGTACCAACAAATACGAGTAAGCGTATAAGGAGCGAAGAATATAATGCCTCACACTTCATCAGCCTTTATCCCTGCAACTGCTCATGCAACTTATCTTTGCCGCTTTGCGGCCTATACAGCGGTGGTGATTGGTTTGGGCTGGCTGGGTTATTTTACCTGGTTAAAGCAGTGGGAACCGGCCGTTTCGTTAATTGTACTGGCAATTATTACACTTCCCTGCTGGATCCTCGCAATGCGAGGCCTTTTTTTTCGCAGTCTGATGATTGCGCAAATTGCCTGCTTAATATATGTGGTTTTTTTCTGCTACCGCTATGATGTGTCGAATCATCTCTTCCCGCGTACCACCCACTTATATATTCCTGTGATAGCCCTGGTGGGTTATATTACTTATCAGCAAACCAAGTCTAAATTTCAGATAGCTATTATTTTAATCAGCTTGCTACTGTTTATTTTATTCAGCAGTAACGTTCATTTCTTATCGATTAATAATACCAATGTGCAGTATTTTCAGGCAATGGGTTCAAAGATTAATCCCCTGCTTGCCACGGCATTATTTGTTGGTGTGATTGTGGCTATGCATACCGATTTTTCTAAAAGAAAAAAGAGTGTTAAGGAGATACAGAACGCTTTATACAACGATCAGTTTATTCTTTTATATCAGCCGGTAGTTAACCTTAAAGGCAGAGTAACAGGGGCAGAGGCCCTGATCCGCTGGAATCACCCATCCTCCGGATTAATAACACCGGCGGTATTTATCCCTGATGCTCAGGATGCAGGAATGATGCCCATGATAGGCGAGTGGGTTATCGCTCAGGCTTTTAAAGATTTACTGCGCTGGCAAGAAAGTGCAGATACTCGTCATTTAACGGTATCAATTAATATTACGGCCGATCATTTTATGCAGCCTGATTTTGTGCGTAAACTTCTTCATCAGGTACTGATTAAAAATATACCTTGTCAGCAGGTTCGTCTGGAACTGACGGAAAGTGTCTTTGTCTCTGAACCTCAAATTGTTGCCGCTAAAATGGATGAATTATCGGCTGCCGGATTCAGATTTTCTCTCGACGACTTTGGGACCGGTTTTTCTTCCCTGAGTACTCTGCGTCGACTACCGCTTAATCAGATTAAAATCGATCGCAGTTTTGTTACCGGTGCCAGTATCAACATCAAGGGTGCCGTTATTGCAAAAAATATCGCCAGAATGGGAACTGAACTAGGTTTAGAAGTGGTTGCAGAGGGGATAGAAACACCCTATCAATGGGCAATGATGAAAGAGTATGGCTGTACTGTTTTTCAAGGTTTTCTGTTTTCACGGCCAATAAGCGTGGTCGATTTTATCCATTTTGTCGCCAGCCATTCCCACCATGATACTGAATTCAATTCACCGAACCACTTGGCAGACTTGAGCTAGTCTGGTGAGCGCGTACCTGCGCTCACTTTTCTCTTAGCCAGTAATGGTTTTACTCATATTGATCCCCGTAACGCCAAAACCGCTCTTTTCATAGACATGCTGAGCCCGGGCATTGTCTCCGGCAACGCGCAGTCGAATTTGCTGAAAGTGTTGTTCCCGCAGATCCTGTTCAAAAGCAGCAAGCGCCTTTTTACCCAGCCCTTGCCCCTGACAGTCATTGAAAATATGAAAATCATAGATAAACACGGTTCGCATGATGGTATCTGGCTTATACCAGAGATATCCCACGTGTTGTTCTGTTTGCGCCGAGTGGGCAATCAGAGAGAGTAAAACGTGTCCCGGTGTATTCACTCCACCCGGAAGATCTTCCGCTATCTCCTGTTTCGCCCGGGCCAAAGAATCATCAACAGAGAGTTGATAATTTGAGGCAATTTCCCGGGCATAATCGGGAATAAAATACGCCAGATAACCAGGATATTCATCTTCACGCATTGGGCGAAACTTAATCATGTATTTCCCTTAAAATAACCGTTATGACTGCGCTTTATGCACTCTGTTTTTTTGACATCGACAGTATAAATAGCACAGCGGAGGCCAGTACTACTGAAGGTCCGGCGGGTGTGTCATACAGGGCTGAAAATGCTAGTCCGCCGGTTACCGAAATCATACCAATTAATACCGCTATAGCAGCCATCTGCTCTGGCGTACGAGCAAAACGCCGGGCGGTGGCAGCAGGGATTATCAGTAATGAGGTGATAATCAAGGCACCGACAAACTTCATTGCCACACCGATGGTCAGGGCGGTAATCAGCATCAGTATCATTTTAGTGCGCTGCAGATTAACCCCATCAACATGTGCTAAATCAGGGCTAATGGTCATGGCCAGTAAATTACGCCACTGCCAGGCGAGGACTCCGCAGACTATAGCAACGCCTAAGGCGATGGTAATGATATCGTCCAGCGTGACCGATAACAGGTCGCCAAACAGATAAGCCATTAAATCGACACGTACGTTACCCATCAGACTGACGACAACTAAGCCAAGGGAGAGGGCGCTGTGGGCCATAATGCCTAACAGAGTATCAATAGCCAGATGAGGGCGTCTTTCCAGCCATACAAGGCCTAACGCCATACAAAGGGTTACCGCGATAACTGCATAGAACGGATTAACGTTAAGCAACAAACCAAAGGCAACACCTAGTAGTGAAGCATGCGCCAGCGTATCGCCAAAATAGGACATTCGACGCCAGACGACAAATGAGCCTAAAGGGCCTGCGGCACAGGCAAGCAAAATACCGGCCAGCCAGCCGGGCAGTAATAGCTCAATCATGACTGACTCTTTCCTTTGCGCAGAATAATGCGACCCTGCAGATCGTGACGATGATTATGATGATGGCGGTATACCGCCAGCTGCTCGGCTCCCATAGGGCCAAACATAGAGATAAATTCAGGGTGAGTCGAAACTACTTCAGGGGTACCTGAGCAACAAATATGATGATTCAGGCACAGTACATCATCAGTCTTAGCCATCACCAGATGCAGGTCATGCGATACCATCAGTACCGCACAATCCAGCTCATGCCGCAGTTTATCAATCAGGTTATACAGCGATAGCTGACCGTTCACATCCACGCCCTGGGTGGGTTCGTCCAGTACCAGTAATTGCGGTTTATTGAGCAGGGCACGTGCCAGTAACACGCGCTGATTCTCACCGCCAGACAGCTTTTGCATCGGCGCGTTGAGCAGATGCGCTGCCTGTACCCGCTGTAGAGCAGGCAGAATATCGGCTTTTTTAACGCCTGGACGTAAACGCATAAAACGATCGACGGTTAAGGGAAGGGTGATATCCAGATGCAGCTTCTGGGGGACATAACCAATACGCAGGTTGTTATCACATTTGATAACCCCGGTGTCAGGCTTGACCAGCCCGAGGACCACGCGTACCAGAGTAGATTTACCCGCACCATTGGGCCCCAGTAACGTCATGATCCGCCCGGCCGTTAACGACAGAGAGATATCATTCAGGACGCGCCGTTGTCCGAAAGAAACAGAAATATGTTCGAGCTCAACCAAATTTGTCATGACTATTTTAGGGGTTGCAGAAATTAACGAATGTTATAATATCACAACTCCTCACCTTGTCACGATGGTAATTTTCATTATGTTACATAAAAAAACACTTCTTTTTGCTGCATTGTCTACGGTGCTGACTGCGGCTCCTGTATTGAGTGCAAATGCCGCTGTTGTCGCATCAATTAAACCGTTAGGCTTTATCGCTTCAGCCATTGCAGATGGGGTCACAGATACCGAAGTTTTACTGCCAGATGGTGCATCTGAACATGACTATGCACTCAAGCCATCTGACGTAAAACGCTTACACGGCGCAGACTTAGTCGTCTGGGTTGGCCCTGAGATGGAAGCCTTTATGCAGAAGTCGGTACGTCAGTTACCGGAGCAAAAACAGCTCGAATTGTCCGCGCTTGCCCCGGTAAAACCTCTGCTGATGAAGGGCAGTGACGATGATGAGCATGACCATGACCACGCGCATAAATCGGGTGAAAAAAGTGACGAAGATCATCATCATGGAGACTATAATTTACACATCTGGCTTTCACCTGAAGTGGCGCAGCTGTCAGCGGTTGCAATCCACGACAAATTAGTGGAACTTATGCCAGAACATCGAGCCAAACTTGATGCCAACCTGCGTGATTTTACCTCTGGTCTCGCCGAGACAGACAAACAGGTAGGTTCCGTGCTCGCGCCGGTAAAAGGAAAAGGATATTTCGTTTTTCATGATGCCTATGGCTACTTCGAAAAACATTATGGCCTGACACCGCTAGGTCATTTTACCGTGAATCCTGAAATCCAACCGGGCGCGCAGCGTTTACATAAAATCAGAACAGAGTTGGTTGAGCATAAAGCCGTTTGTGTTTTTGCTGAACCACAATTCAGGCCAGCGGTAATCCATGCCGTTGCTCAGGGAACGCAAGTGCGCACAGGCAGCTTGGACCCATTGGGCATCGGGGTTGTGTTGGGTAAGAACAGCTATATGCAGTTTTTGACCCAGTTATCTGACCAGTATGCGAGCTGTCTGAAAGGAGAATAATGAGGAATTTACTACGTGCAACAGATAGCCCGCTCTGTCGCCAAGGCATTTGATAATTTGTCACGACCCCACCGCGTTATGCTGGGGTCGTTAACAGTTCTTACTCTCGCGGTCGCAGTATGGCGTCCAAGTGTCTACCACCCGGTAGGCTCTTCCGTAGTCAGTAAGGTTATCGAGCTAGACAAAACCGAGTCCCGTACGCTATTACCTGAAGCCAGTGAACCACTGGAACAAGCGCCGAATGCTGATGACGACATCATCCCTCAGGATGAACTCGACGAAAAAACAGCCAATGAAGCGGGTGTTCACGAATATGTGGTGTCATCGGGCGATACGCTCAGTAGTATTCTTAATCAGTATGGTATCGAAATGGGCGATATCAGCCAGATTGCTGCCATCGATAAAGAGCTGCGTAACCTTAAAATAGGTCAGCA
This sequence comes from Klebsiella sp. BIGb0407, assembly GCF_024807845.1. Classification (GTDB taxonomy): domain Bacteria; phylum Pseudomonadota; class Gammaproteobacteria; order Enterobacterales; family Enterobacteriaceae; genus JGM124. Next base: position 991,256 of record NZ_JANUEQ010000001.1, on the reverse strand, counting down.
GCTTTCCTGGACCCTCACTGATGACGGCGATCTCCAGCGTTTAACCTGGGAAGTCTCCCGCCGCGAAACACGTACCTATGACCGTACCGGTAACAGTTTTAAACTGAGTACCGCTATTCAGCAGGGTGAATGGGTTAACCGTGTTCTGACAGGAACTGTGGGGGGGAGTTTTATCGCCAGTGCCCGACAAGCCGGACTCACCAACACAGAAATTAATTCTGTTATCAAAGCCATGCAGTGGCAGATGGATTTTCGTAAACTGAAGAAGGGCGATGCTTTCTCGGTTTTACTGTCGCGTGAAATGCTGGATGGTAAGCGTGAGCAAAGTGAATTAGTCGGTGTCCGTCTGCGTAGTGATGGTAAAGATTATTACGCTATTCGTGCTGAAGACGGTAAATTCTACGACAGGAATGGTGCCGGTCTGGCGAAAGGCTTTATGCGTTTTCCAACCACTAAACAATTCCGTGTCTCTTCTGGCTTTAACCCGCGTCGTCTGAATCCTGTAACCGGCCGTATTGCACCGCACAAAGGTGTCGACTTTGCCATGCCGCAAGGTACGCCAGTTATGGCTGTCGGTGATGGCGAAGTGGTGATTGCGAAACATAGCGGTGCTGCTGGTTATATGGTTGCCATTCGTCATGGCCGTACCTATACCACGCGTTATATGCATCTGAAGAAACTGTTGGTTAAGCCCGGGCAGAAAGTGAAGCGTGGAGACCATATAGCGCTCTCTGGCAACACAGGCCGCTCTACAGGTCCTCATTTACACTATGAGGTATGGTCTAACCAGCAAGCGGTTAACCCTCTGACGGCGAAACTGCCACGTTCTGAGGGGCTGACAGGAAACGATCGGCGTGATTACCTGGCCCAGGTTCGTGATGTAGTACCTAAGTTAACGCTCAACTAAGGTTCTCTTTTTGGAAAGCCGGTACTTGTTACCGGCTTTTTTATTTTGTGCGACGGCCTGCACGTCGCTATGATAATGGTAATGTTTTTTCGTCAGCTGACTGACGACCGACGAGTATCTGTATGGAAAAGAATAAAAAAAATCACAGTGAGTTTATTCCTGAATTTAAATCATCCTTTTTTCACCCGCGATACTGGGGTGCCTGGTTAGGTGTCGGGGCTTTTGCAGGCCTGGCATTATTACCCCCGGGCATGCGGGACCCGTTACTGGGTAAGATAGGTCGAATGGCAGGGCGCCTGGCACGTAGCGCCCGACGACGCGCACAAATCAATTTGCTCTACTGCTTTCCTGAGCGCTCAGAAGCAGAGCGTGAGCAGATTATCGATAAGATGTTTATGACAGCGCCACAGGCAATGGTGCTGATGGCAGAACTGGGGTTACGTGACCCCAAAAAAGTTATGCAACGCGTCGACTGGCACGGCAAAGAACTTATCGACGATTTACAGGCACGCGGTGAGAATGTGATTTTCCTCGTCCCGCATGGCTGGGGAGTAGATATCCCAGCCATGCTGATGGCCTCTCAGGGGCAGAAAATGGCTGCGATGTTCCATAACCAAGGCAACCAGTTATTTGACTATGTCTGGAATACCGTCCGTCGCCGTTTTGGCGGGCGTATGCATGCGCGTAATGACGGTATTAAGCCTTTTATTAGTTCGGTACGTCAGGGCTACTGGGGCTATTATTTACCGGATCAGGATCATGGCGCCGAGCACAGTGAATTCGTCGATTTCTTTGCCACCTATAAAGCAACACTGCCAGCTATAGGCCGGCTGATGAAAGTCTGCCGGGCGCGTGTGGTGCCGTTATTTCCGGTCTATAACGGTACAACGCATCGGCTGGATGTGTATATTCGCCCGCCAATGGATGACCTGATTGATGCGGACGACCATACTATTGCGCGCCGCATGAATGAGGAAGTCGAGTTATTGGTCGGACCGCACCTGGAACAATATACCTGGATCCTGAAGCTCCTGAAAACACGCAAAGAAGGTGAGAGAGAACCTTACGAGCGTGACGAGCTCTACCCGAAAAAGAAATAATACCCATAAAAACAAAGGGGAAAACAAAATTGTTTTCCCCTTTTAGACGTCATAAACCCTTCAGACCGATTTATTCAACGCGTAGAATACGCGTGGTGTTAGCGGTACCGATAGCACCCATCACATCGCCTTGAGTGACGATAACTAAATCGCCAGACAGCAGATAACCTTTATCACGAAGCAGTATTACCGCATCATTCGCTGCAGCCACACCGTCAGTGTTCATCTCGCAACGAACAGGCGTGACGCCACGATAAAGTGAAATCAGATTCAGCGTACTTTCATGACGCGACAGACCAAAAATAGGCAAGCCGGAGCTGATACGGGAAGTCATTAACGCAGTCCGACCTGACTCGGTCATGGTAATAATCGCGGTAATGCCTTTCAGGTGGTTTGCGGCATACATCGCAGACATCGCGATGGCTTCTTCCACATTATCGAACTCAACATCCAGTCGGTGTTTAGAGACATTGATACTAGGAATTTTTTCTGCACCCATGCAAACACGCGCCATCGCTGCAACCGTTTCAGCCGGATACTGACCTGCTGCAGTTTCAGCAGATAACATCACTGCATCAGTACCATCCAGCACGGCGTTAGCAACGTCCATGACTTCAGCGCGGGTTGGCATCGGGTTAGTTATCATCGACTCCATCATCTGCGTGGCAGTGATGACGGCACGATTCAGCTTACGAGCGCGACGAATCAGCGTTTTCTGGATCCCAACCAGCTCAGGATCGCCGATCTCAACGCCTAAATCTCCACGGGCTACCATCACTACGTCAGAGGCGAGGATAATATCATCCATGGCCGCTTCACTGGCGACAGCTTCGGCACGCTCAACTTTAGAGACGATTTTTGCATTGCAACCCGCTTCACGCGCCAGTCGACGAGCATAATTCAAGTCTTCGCCACAGCGCGGGAAGGAAACAGCAAGATAGTCGACACCAATTTTGGCGGCAACCAGGATATCGGCTTTGTCTTTTTCTGTCAGTGCTTCGGCTGACAGGCCTCCGCCGAGTTTGTTGATGCCTTTATTATTCGATAACGGGCCGGCGACTGTGACCTCGGTGAAGACTTTTAGTCCTTCAACCTTCAGAACTTTAAGCTGTACACGACCGTCGTCGAGTAACAGTACATCGCCTGGTACGACGTCAGCAGGCAGACCTTTGTAGTCAATACCTACCTGTTCTTTATCGCCTTCGCCTTTACCTAAATCAGCATCCAGCAAAAATTTGTCGCCAATATTAAGGAATACTTTACCTTCTTTGAAGGTAGAAACGCGGATTTTAGGACCCTGCAGATCTCCCAGAATCGCGACATGACGCCCGAGTTTTGCTGCAATCTCGCGCACTTTATTGGCACGTAACTGGTGATCTTCAGCAGAACCGTGTGAGAAGTTCATTCGAACCACGTTGGCTCCTGCAGCGATAACCTTCTCCAGGTTATTATCGCGATCGGTTGCCGGGCCTAAAGTGGTAACGATTTTGGTTCTACGTAGCCGTCTGGACATGTATTACTCCGTTGACTTAAACAACTGTGTGTTGTGTGAACAATGACGCAATTAATAAGCGTAATAATAACTTAACGAATAAACTAACCGAATGCGTTGCTAAGTGACAGCTTCGGGATGAAAAAATTCCCGTATCTGACTTTTTCAGCAAAGCGTTATTTATCAAAACGTGACTCTTTCAATGCTTCTTTAACGCGTTTTAAATTAGTTCTGAATTTTGCCCCGCGGCGTAAGATAAAACCTGTCGCCAGGACATCAATAACGGTTAACTGGGCAAGACGAGAAACCATAGGCATATAAATATCGGTATCTTCCGGAACATCCAGCAACAGAGACAGTGTCGCTTCACGAGACAACGGGCTATCCTCCGATGTAATCGCCACTACTACAGCTCCATTTTCTCGCGCCAGTTGTGCTAGCTGTACTAAATTCTTGGTACGCCCGGTATGGGAAATAAGCACTACAACATCCTGTTCATTGCAATTCATGCAATTCATTCGCTGGACAACAATATCATCGGAATAAATGACTGGAATGTTAAAGCGGAAAAATTTATTCATCGCATCGTGGGCAACGGCGGCGGATGAGCCCAGACCAAAAAACGCTATAGTTCTGGCCTGAGTGAGAAGATCTACTGCCCGATTGACGACACTGATATCCAGTCCCTGGCGTACGCGTGCCAGACCCGCCATTGATGACTCGAAGATTTTATCCGTGTAAGACTCAACGCTGTCAGATTCCTCAACGTGACGGTTTACGTAGGGAGTACCCTGCGCCAGACTTTGCGCCAGGTGTAATTTAAAGTCCGGAAAACCTTTCGTTTCCAGATGGCGACAGAATCGGTTGACGGTGGGTTCGCTGACATCAGCACGGCGAGCGAGTATGGCGATACTGGAGTGCATCGTTTCTTGTGGCTCAGCGAGGATGACTTCGGCAACTTTACGTTCAGACTTACTCAGTAACGTCAGTTGGGACTGAATTTTATCCAGTATATTCATAAAGTCAGATATCCATCGGTTTCAGTGATTTCAGAAAAAGGAGAAATCGCCGTCTGGTTCAATCAAAATACAGGCCAGCGAAAATTGAAGATATCCACATTAAGGTGAGATTTCCTGGTTAATTTTCATTTCCTGTAATCGCCATCATACTTCTGGTGCTTTGTTCCATGGCAAGTATGAAGCTTGCTGAATAACCGCATTTTTTCTCCGCCTACTAACTTAGTGTCGGCAAGTTACACGAATTATTTAGAGCCTATGATAAACCCCTAACGTCTATAATGACAAAAATCGTTCAGAAATCATCGTTAATATTGCGTCACAGCACCCCGTTTGTCGAAAAATGCAGAATAAAATGCGCAAATCAGGCTTAAAGGTTTACGACAAATTAGCAAAAGAAGTACATTGCATGTAATTAAATTACATGAGAGCTCCGGTTAACACTCCCCCAATCAGGGGTTTTAAGCACTAACCGGAATATCGGACACGAGGAGATAGACATGGCGGTAACGCAAACAGCCCAGGCGTGTGACCTGGTCATTTTTGGCGCAAAAGGCGACCTGGCACGTCGTAAACTGTTGCCATCGCTTTATCAGTTAGAAAAGGCAGGCCAAGTCCACCCTGATACCCGTATTCTGGGTGTTGGTCGTGCTGACTGGGATAAAGCGGCATACACCCTGGTGGTACGCGAAGCGCTTGAAACCTTTATGAAAGAGTCTATTGATGAGACTCTGTGGCAAAAACTCAGCGCGCGCCTGGACTTCTGTAACCTTGATGTTGAAGATACCGCAAGCTTTAGCAAACTGGGTAAGATGCTGGATCAGACTCATCGTGTGACCATTAACTATTTCGCGATGCCACCGAGTACTTTTGGTGCTATTTGTCGCGGTCTGGGCAAAGCGAAACTGAATGCTAAACCAGCACGTGTCGTAATGGAAAAACCGCTAGGAACCTCGCTGGAAACCTCTCAGGAAATTAATGACCAGGTTGGTGAGTTCTTTGAAGAGTGCCAGGTATATCGTATCGACCATTATTTGGGTAAAGAGACGGTACTGAACCTGCTGGCACTGCGTTTTGCTAATGCCTTGTTCGTCAATAACTGGGATAACCGTACAATCGATCATGTCGAAATTACGGTAGCTGAGGAAGTGGGAATTGAAGGGCGCTGGGGCTACTTTGATAAAGCGGGCCAGATGCGCGACATGATCCAAAACCATCTGCTGCAAATCCTTTGTATGATTGCGATGTCTCCTCCTTCCAATCTTAGCGCTGACAGTATCCGTGACGAAAAAGTAAAAGTGCTGCAGGCTCTGCGCCGTATTGATCGCACCAACGTACGTGAGAAAACCGTGCGTGGTCAGTACACTGCCGGTTTTGCTCAGGGCAAAAAAGTTCCAGGTTATCTGGAAGAAGAAGGCGCGAACAAAACCAGCTCTACGGAAACATTCGTTTCTATCCGGGTTGATATTGACAACTGGCGCTGGGCCGGCGTGCCTTTCTACCTGCGTACCGGTAAGCGTCTGCCAACCAAATGCTCTGAAGTGGTGGTGTATTTCAAAAACCCTGCGCTGAACCTGTTCAAAGATACCTGGCAGGAACTGCCGAAGAACAAACTGACTATTCGTCTGCAGCCGGATGAAGGGGTTGATATCCAGGTTCTGAACAAGGTACCTGGACTTGAGCATAAACATAATCTCCAGACCACCAAGCTTGATTTAAGCTATTCAGAAACCTTTAACCAGACGCATCTTGCGGATGCGTACGAACGTCTGCTGCTTGAAACCATGCGTGGAATTCAGGCGCTGTTTGTACGCCGTGACGAAGTGGAAGAAGCCTGGAAATGGGTTGACTCTATTACTGAAGCCTGGGAAAACGAAAGTGACGGTGTTAAACCGTATCAGTCAGGAACCTGGGGGCCAGTTGCCTCTGTGGCGATGATTACTCGTGATGGTCACTCGTGGAATGAATTTGAGTAACCTTTGATCATGACCCGACAGCACATGTGTTGTCGGGTATTTTTACAGCTATCGTCCTATTTTACTGGCGCTAACAAAACCCTCTTAGTTATTTCGTTCAGATAACTCTTTCATTTCAATCATGCATGGCGTCATTTTTTAATAAAAATAAAATTCAGTATTTTCATGTTATCACCTGCATTATTTATCATTTTAGATATAATATTATTGCTAGCAATGTATATGTCTTTAGTATTTAAGGGATATATTATTTATTGTGGGTAATATCTTATTAATCAGTTTTATGTTTTTGTTGGTTTTAATTCTTTCAGTATAACTATGTTACATTTTTAAATTTCCTTTCCCCCCGGTATTATTTCTAGACTTCCACAATCAGAGCTTGAACGATTTTTTTAAAATTTGAAATGACGGGCTGCGGCGACTTAGCAAAGAAAATATTTGACTTTATGTACCTCGGCTTATGGCGATGGGCGGTAGCATGCTTGAAGGCCTCAGCAGTAGATGGAAAATACTCCATAGAGTCAGCCGATTGTGTTGTTATCGTGCTCATTGTATCTAATACAATAAAAATTTAATTATGGTTAATTGAATCTGTAAAGGCGTTGATTTTTTACTATTTGATTAGAACAAAATATTGAAACTAAGTTTTTTGAAGGAGTTTTATGTTGAAAGGAATGTTTCTTGCCTGTTATTTACTTTGTGTACCTTATATTACGCTAGCCTCAAATGAGAGAACTTTATCACCAGAGGAAGTTGTAAGTATGTTCTACCATGATTATTTGGTCGCAGGAGAGATGTATGACATGGAGTCTGCAAATAACTTTTCACTTAAAGTCGTTGCTAAATACACCACCGAGCATCTTAGAGCAGTGCGAGATAATAATGATTCAGATGCTGATTTTTTTCTTGATGCTCAGGATATCTGTACGGAATGGAAAAACAATATCGATACAAAAACGGATGCTATCAATGACCATATAGCACTGGTGAATTTAAAGTTAGGTTATGGAAAAAATACGTCTCTGTATGCTGTTGGTTTAGTAAAAACCCAGGGTAAATGGCTGATTGATTCTGTTAATCCTACATTCAAAGGCAGTATTTATTGTCCCCGGCAGGCTGATGGGGGGAGTGAAGGCCTGTAGTCGGGTTGTGGCTACCTTGATAATTGCAAATCCTGAGGAGCAGAAGGTGGGTTACCTTCATTCCGACTCACCGGCACCCTTCAGGCCAAAAAAATCCTCTTTGAGTGAGAATTCCATAAACTTATGGATGAACTTAATGTATTATTGAACCGTTATTTCATTTTTTATATTTATTGCTGATGTTTTTGATTGTTAGCGAAAATTTTTCACCGGTTTAGTTTTTTGACTGTGAATCTCACAAAAAAACGGTTCTTCACAGCTCTGGCGATTATACCGGTTCACTGATTTTAACGTGGGTAAAAGAGGTATTCAGATGAAAAACTGGCAAGCCACTGCGGAACAGATCCTGACAACAGGACCCGTTGTCCCGGTCATCGTAGTTAATAAACTGGAACATGCCGTTCCGATGGCAAAGGCGCTGGTTGCAGGCGGCGTTCGTGTGCTGGAAGTGACCTTACGCACCCCTTGTGCGCTGGATGCGATTCGTGCCATTGCGAAAGAAGTCCCTGAAGCTATCGTCGGGGCAGGTACCGTGATTAATCCACAGCAGCTAGCCGAAGTTACCGCCGCTGGTGCACAGTTTGCGATTAGCCCGGGCCTCACTGATGCTTTACTGAAAGCGGCAACGGAAGGCACTATTCCGTTGATCCCTGGGATCAGCACCGTATCAGAATTGATGCTGGGTATGTCCCATGGACTGAAAGAGTTTAAATTCTTCCCGGCAGAAGCCAACGGCGGCACGAAAGCACTGCAAGCTATTGCAGGTCCTTTCTCTCAGGTTCGTTTCTGCCCAACCGGTGGTATCTCTCTGGCTAACTATCGCGATTACCTGGCACTGAAAAGCGTGCTGTGTATCGGCGGTTCCTGGCTGGTGCCGCAAGATGCGCTGGAAGCCGGTGATTACGACCGTATTACTCAGTTAGCGCGCGAAGCCGTAGAAGGCGCAACTGCGTAATAGCAGGAGCCTCATTACACTAATGGTGGAATGAGGCCTTGATTGACAGGTGCCAGGGATAAAATCCTAAGCACCTGTATTGACAGGCTTACTCAGCTGTAACCTGAATCTGTGCTGCAGCATTTACCGCTTTTTCTACTGCGTCATCAACATTCGATGCCGTTGCCAGAACCACCCCCATCCGACGTTTACCGCTGATTTCAGGTTTGCCGAATAAACGCAGCTGCAATCCGCTGCCGTTCGCGGCCGCCAGATTAGAATACTTCACATTGTGGCTATCTAACTGTGGCAGGAGAACCGCCGAGGCAGAAGGGCCATACTGACGAATATCACCAACAGGTAATCCAAGAAAGGCGCGAACATGCAGGGCAAATTCAGATAAGTCCTGCGAGATAAGCGTGACCATGCCGGTATCGTGCGGGCGAGGGGAGACTTCACTGAAAATAACCTCGTCGCCACAAACGAACAGCTCGACACCAAATAAGCCATAACCCCCTAAAGCGGTGACCACCTGCTCAGCGATAACCTTGGCTTTACTGAGTGCTATATCGCTCATTTGTTGCGGCTGCCATGACTCACGATAATCACCGTCTTCCTGACGATGACCGATAGGCGCGCAAAAATGTACGCCATCGACTGCGTTGATGGTCAGCAGGGTTATCTCAAAGTCAAAGTTTACGACGCCTTCAACAATCACACGTCCCTGACCTGCGCGTCCACCATGCTGAGCATAAGCCCAGGCCTGTGAAAGCTGTTCTGGGGTACGGATCATGCTCTGACCTTTACCTGAAGAACTCATCACAGGTTTAACAATGCAGGGATAGCCAATCTCACTGACAGCCTGTCGAAAGGCTTCTTCGGAATCAGCAAACTGGTAACTGGAAGTCGGGAGACTCAGTTCCTCTGCGGCCAGACGACGTATTCCTTCCCGGTTCATGGTCAGTTTGGCTGCACGGGCACAAGGAACAACATGCTGCCCCTGAGCTTCCAGTTCCAGCAGAGCATCGGTAGCAATCGCTTCAATTTCAGGAACAATAAAGTGGGGCTTTTCGAGCGCCACCAGGGCTTTGAGTGCAGCGCCATCCAGCATATTAATCACATGGCTGCGATGGGCGACATGCATAGCGGGTGCGTCAGGATAGCGGTCGACAGCAATAACTTCGACGCCCAGACGTTGACATTCGATAGCAACTTCTTTACCCAGTTCACCTGAACCCAGCAGCATGACTCGTGTAGCGGCTGGACGCAGGGCAGTTCCTAAATTTGACATAGCGGTAGGCCTTAATGAATAAAAAGATCGCCGCAGTATAAACGAAAACGTTTGCGTTGAAATAAAATAGCCTTGTCAGGGGCATGTTTTTTCAATATACTGTATAAATAAACAGTTTAACGGGAGCCGCAAAATGGCCGTTGAGATTAAATATATTGTTGTGAGAGAGGGGCAGGAAAAAATGGCCTTTACCAGTAAAAAAGATGCCGATGCTTACGACAAAATGCTGGACCTGGCCGATGCGTTAACTGACTGGCTACAGACCAGTACCACGGTAATTGAAGATGAAGCCCGTGAGCAACTGGGTATGTGGATGGCTGAAAATAAAGACAACCTCACTACTATTCTGAAAAACGGCAAATTACCCCAGCCATCAGACAGTGAAACAGCGGCAGTAGAAAATATCAGTGAACATGCCAGCCGCAAAAAACGCGATGTTGCATAAAACGTTATTGGTTGTGGTTGTCTGCAAACCCGAGGCGTCAGCATTTGGCCCCTCAGGTTTGTTTGTTATCACGAGGTGATTTGTGCCAGGTGGTGATTTAGCGTCAGGCGTAACTCAGGCGTTAATGTCTTAATATTATTTAGCATCCAGCGCAGATAGCCCGGATCCTGCTGTGCAATATCAGAGACCGATTTACCCCGATATTTACCGAATGTCAGCGTCGTCACCAGTGCAGGCCGACCGGTAATATCGACCATCTGCTCGGCTGACCAGCCTGAATCGTCCATAATACGCAGTAACAACGCCGCGGTGATATAGCAGTCGAACAATGCCCGGTGATGGTGTAATTCGGGTGGTGTATCGACTTGCAGCTTGAGCGACTTATACAGCCCCATATTGCTGTATTTTATGCCGGGCCACAGACGGCGAGCCAGTTTAACTGTACAGATCCAGTCTCCGCTTATCTCCGGCAGCATACGCCTGTCGAAACTGGCATTGTGTGCCACATAATAGGCACTACCCTGATAACGTGGAACCACTTCTTCTATCCAGGGTTTATCCGCCACCATCTGTTCGGTGATGTTGTGGATAGCCATCGCCTGATGGCTGATAGGGCGGTCAGGGCGGACTAAGTCACTCATTGGATTGACAATTTTTCCGTCGACAATATCAACAGAAGCAACTTCAACAACTCCACCTTGTAACCCACAAGTTTCGGTATCAATAACACGTAGCATGGTTGGTTCCCGTTTGCTATGTATGGCCTGCTATCCTTGTCAGGCGTTGAGCGTCCTGGTCACTGGCAAAATAAAAAACAGAACCAGCCGCTCATGAGAATTATTTAAATTTTGGCTCGTAAGGCAGTCTGGATAGGTTCACAGAGGTTGCGCGATGAATCGCCAGCCGCTCTCTGAACCAGTCACGCAATGGTTGCGGCTGCTCACGCTCAACCACTTCTGCAATGACCGGCATATTATAGCGTTCTTTAAACGCGACACCTGCTGCGGCCAGGTCAACGTTTAGCTTATCCATCTCATCTGATGGTAGTTCCGCGAGATTATAGCTCATTATTTTCTCCGACATAGGCTGGGCAAAAGTTACTGCTTTATTCCAGAGATAACAAGGTTTGTCAGTCAATAAACGCAGCTACCCAGGTAAAAATGTAATAGATAGCATGCAGACAGACACCAGACCAGGAACCATTTACCGAATATAACATTCAGATAACATTAACAATACTGAGTACCAAAAATGCTCTCAGACTCGACTTGCTATCCCCGTGAAGTTATTCTCACCGCTTCACCTGATAATAAAAAGGCGTTGTTAATATGGCTGTCACCACTAAACGTATTGTTTCGATTGCACTCTTTCTGACTGCACTGGGCACATCAGCGCAAGTGCTCGCCCATGCACATTTAAAAAGCCATTATCCTGCTTCTGATGCGGTAGTCACATCTGCCCCGCAAGTTATTACCCTGGATTTCTCTGAAGGTATTGAACCCGGATTTAGTGGTATCAAAATCACCGGGCCTGAAAAGAAAACAGTGAAAACCGCCAAGGCACAGCGTAGTGCTCAGGATGAAAAGCAACTGATAGTCCCGGTTGAAGAGAAATTAACACCTGGTGCCTACCAGGTGGAATGGCATGTTGTCTCAGTAGACGGTCATAAAACCAAGGGCAACTATCAGTTCACTGTGAAATAATGACGATGCTTTCCGCCTGCTATATTGGGCTGCGTTTTGTCCACTTTACGTCACTGATGCTGTTATTTGGCTGCACAACTTATAGTGTGCTATTAGCGCCAGGGCGTTTGCGAGAGATGCTAGTACAACGTCTACAGGCTGTCTGGCGTCTTGCAGTTGATATCTCACTGATGAGCGCCTGCCTGTTACTTTGTCTGCAGGCAGGGTTGATGGGCGATGGCTGGATGGATGTGATAAGTCCTGCTGTCTGGATAGCCGTACTGGGGACGCAATTTGGCGGCGTCTGGATCTGGCTTCTGGCTTTTGCTCTGGCAAGTGCCGTGGTGTCAGTTGTTCGCCCGCGGAAGATGCAAGAATATCTGCTGTTATTGACTTTTTTGCAGCTAATTTTACTGGCTTGTGTCGGGCATTCCACCTTGCATACTGGCTTAACAGGTATTCTTCACCGGGTTAACCATGCGGTTCATTTGCTGAGTGCCGCGTTCTGGGTGGGTGGGCTGCTGCCATTATTAGTCTGTATGTGGCTGGCGCGTAAAATCGCCTGGAGTGATACCGCTATTGAGTCCATGATGCGATTTTCCCGTTATGGTCATCTGGCTGTTGCCGCTGTCATCATGAGTGGCATCATGAATAGTTTGCTAATTTTGGGCTGGAATATTCCCTTAGAGAGTAACTATTTTCGTTTTCTGTTGCTTAAGATTGTACTGGTTGGGGTGATGGTTATTCTGGCATTGATTAATCGTTACTGGCTGGTACCGAAGTTTAACCATTCAGCCCTGGCAAAGCAGCGGTTTATCCGGCTGACCTGGCTGGAAATCATATTATCAGCAGTGGTATTACTGCTGGTTAGCCTGTTTGCAACCCAGGAACCATTCTGATAGTAACTTAGGGTATACGAGAGACTGATGAAAAAAATTATTTTAGCTTTAGCCCTGCTTGCCAGCACCAGTACAGCACTGGCAGCACCGAATGTCATTACTGTAAGTCGCTTCGAGATAGGGAAGGATAAATGGGCCTTTAATCGCGAGGAGGTCATGTTAACTTGCCGTGGCGGTAATGCTCTATTTGTGATTAATCCGGGCACCTTAATGCAATACCCGCTTAATGAAGTCGCGGAAGAACAGATGCTGAGTGGCATGACGAAAGGGCAACCGATATCCGTTATTCTTATCGACTCGCCTGATAATCCGGGGGAGAAAATGAGCCTGGAGCCTTTTGTTGAGCGTGCTCAGACGCTGTGCAAAAAAGCGTAGCTAAAAATTCTTGTCGGGAAACAGCACTAAGCTCAGGAATCTGTTGCTGTTTCCATGACTGATAAAATAGTGGAAATGGTTTTTTTTGCGTTATTTTCTTCGGAAACTGGAAAAATTACATTGTTCATCTATGCTTTATTTATGAACGACGAAATGTATTTATATCCGCCAGGGTACTTGCAACTTCAAGTCTGACGGATACAAACAGTTTTTAGCGCACGGCTCTCAGAAGAGCCATTTCCCTGGACCGAACACAGGACTCGTGTTTGGTCTTTTTTTTATTTATTGTTTTTATTGGTGTTTTTCATCAGCTCGCGAAAATCCCCGAAATTTTCATACTCAATCTAAACCAGCCATATTTCGTTTCCATGACTCATCGTGAAGTTGCGTAGCCGCCAATAATGAACCATGCAATAAATACTACAGCTGCCACGATAATTGCAGCCGGGAACAGATATCCGATTTTCATTTTTTCCTCTCCAGAAACCGTCGGGTTGATGTGAACACGCACTTATTTATATTGTATTACCCGAAAAATTTATATTTTTTATAAAATAATTTTATTAAAAAAACGAATGTTGCTGTCAGCTAACGACCATGTTGTGGGAAAAAACTCTGGATTAGCCACCCAAGCAAACGGAAAGCGCAGTAGACAAAAATAGATAATGTCGCGGCCAGTACAAAATACCAGGGTGAGATACTACCCGGCGCACCGGCATTAATTTCACCCATTAACAGTAATGAAAAACACAGAAAACATAAGAATCCGACTGCCAGTCCGATTCTGTGACAACTTCGACGAATGCCTTCTTGCATAATCCTGCTCCTGTACTAGTAAATATTTTGTCCTGGTTTGAGTATAACAAACTCTGAAAAATAGCCGAGGATTAAAAAAACATCACCTCGTGCTACCACAAAATGCCTTCGCGTGCTGAAAAGCTCGCTTCAAAACAGGGCGGGTATTACACTCTGTTTCCTTCTTTATACACTGCCCTGTGGGGCGTGTATCTGACACCTTAACGCTGTATTTAATTATGACAAAACACGCCCACATTACTACCCGGCATGCCGAAGAGAATAGTCTCCGCAGTGTGTTACGTTCGCCGCGTTTGATACAGCGGGAAATACTGGCTGGGGTCATCACTGCCCTGGCACTGATCCCTGAGGTTATCTCTTTTTCCGTGATTGCAGGCGTTGACCCTAAGGTGAGTCTGATAGCCTCGATTGTATTGTGTTTTACCCTATCAATACTGGGTGGACGCCCGGCGATGGTGACGGCTGCTGCCGGCTCCGTCGCACTGGTGATTGCTCCTTTGGTACAGCTTCATGGTGTCGGCTATATTTTACCCGCCGTGGTACTGGCCGGGGTGATTCAAATACTGTTTGGTATCACAGGGCTGGCGCGAATGATGCGCTACATCCCCCTCTCAGTGATGAACGGATTTGTGAATGCCCTGGCGATTCTGATCTTCTTTGCCCAAATGCCGCACGTCTGGGGAAAAGGGCCGCTTATTTGGGGGCTTCTGGCGGTCACGCTGGTCATCGTTTTACTGTTGCCCAGAGTTCTGAAGTCTATTCCTGCTCCGCTCGTTGCCGTGGTGCTGATAACCACTGTCGTCCTTGTTATGGGCTGGACAGTCCCGATGGTAAAAGATATTGGCGGGATGAAACCGGGTCTGCCAGGGTTCACTGAGTTACTGGTACCGCTCAACTTAACCACTCTGAGTATCATCTGGCCTTGCGCCCTGAGTATCGCCTTTGTCGGCTTGATGGAGTCACTATTGACCGCCAAATTGGTTGATGCCATGACCGATACGCCTTCCAGCAAACGGCGTGAATGCTGGGGCTTAGGGGTGGGAAACATTTTTGCCGGATTCTATGGGGGGATTGCGGGTTGCGCGATGATAGGCCAGACGATGGTTAACGTCGAACTGGGGAGAGGGCGAACCCGACTGTCCACGCTCTCTGCTGCCATTGTATTACTGCTGTTGGTTACCGCATTAAGTGAAGTCATGGCCAAAATCCCGATGGTGGTACTGGCCGGGATCATGATGATTGTCGCGGTGAAAACACTCAACTGGCACAATATTGCCCCGTCGATGTTACGTCGGATGCCGCTCTCAGAGACGCTGGTTATGCTGGTCACGGTGGCGATTACGGTCTCTACCGATAACCTGGCGCTCGGCGTGCTCGGTGGGGTTATTTTTGCCATGATACTGTTTGCTCGCCGTATTGCTCATGTTGTAAAAGCGAAGCGTCAGCTGTCGCCAGAGGGTGACTCGGTGACTTATGAAATTCGTGGCCCGCTATTTTTTGCCAGTAGCAACGACCTGGTTGAACACTTTCAGTATGCCGATGACCCATCGCGGGTAATTATTGATCTGACTCATGCGCAAATCTGGGATGCATCAACCGTGGCTATACTCGATACAGTCACCACGCGTTATAAGCGTTATCAGACCGAGGTAGAAATAATAGGTCTTGATAACCGTAGTACCGATTTCCATCAGCGCTTAACCGGTAAATTATAATAAACGGAGGTTATTTATTCGCGTAACGTGGATAAATAACCCGATTTTTATTTGGCTGACAGCCATTTTTCCCGGCAGTCGGCCAAGGTTTTTTGTAATAGCAGTATTAATCGCTAAAAATGAGATCCAGGTAACAAAGAATTAATATTTTTAGCTGAATTAACAACCATTAAACCCCGAAGCTGGCGAATTAAACAACGTCATTATATTTATATTGCGATCTGTTGCTAAACATTTTAAATCTATTATACGACCTGCCAGATAAGGGAGGATTAATCGATTTAATCAGCAATGGGATGCCCTATGAGCACTGAATCTGCACGCGCTAGCGTTGCAGCACCGACATTTATTCAAACCGTAAAAACTTTTCCAGTCACTGTTGTGATGCTACTGTTTTTTACTCTGGTTATCCGTTTCAGCTATTTTATGGCCTGGCCGTTTCTCGGCATTATTATGACCCGTGACTATCAAATGTCTCCGATATCTATTGGTATATCGATGACAGGTAGTGCCTTACTGGCTGTAGTTCTGGGTATTTATGGTGGGAAAATATCGGATAGTCTGGGGCGACGGGGTATTTTATCCCTTGGCTGTGCTTTTTCCTTTGTGGGTTATGCCTTACTGGCACTGGCCAGCAATATGGGACTATTTATTGCTGGATTGCTGACAGTTGGCGTCTGTTTTGCCTGGGTTGATCCGCCGATGCGTGCCTTAATGAGCGATTTGCTGGGTGATAAACGACGTCGCGCGCTGGCGCTGCAAATTCGTTATTACCTGATTAACCTCGGAGCTGTGACCGGACCACTGGTGGGTATCGCCTGGGGACTGACATCCCAGAAAGGAACCTTTCTGATCACCGCATTAAGTTATTTACCCTTTTTGGTCTGGTTATTGCTGTTTGTTCCTAAGGGAAGAATGGCTTCTGCGGGTGGCAGTCTTGAAGCTCCGGTGCCGTTGCGTGTCGTGCTAATGGTAATCGCCCGTGACAAACTGTTTATTGCCGCTTTGCTGTGTAGTATTTTGTGCTCTATCGTTTTTGTCCATTATGAGGCGGTAGTGCCGCTTTATCTGATGATGCTTGATGCTGAGTCAGCGGTTCCACTGATAACCTTAATTCTTGTGACGAATGCCAGTACTGTATTGATAGCACAGCTATTTTTAGTCCGCCTACTGGCTCAGATGGCGATATCGAAACGTATTTTACTCGGCAGCAGCATTTTTGCACTGTCACAGCTGGGCTTTCTGGCAATCGGTAATACTGATCCGGTGTTATGGTTCAGTGTCACGGTAGTTTTCAGTATCGGAGAGGCTATTCTGATGCCAAACCTCAATATTCTGTTGGATCAACTGGCCCCCGCTGAGCATCGGGGTGCTTATATGGGCGCTTCATCGCTCCAGACGCTGGGAATAGCTATCGGTCCCTTAATCGGTGGGGTATTACTTACCTTAACGGGCTCCGGCGTATTTCTGGGTACATTATTCTTCAGTTCGTTGCTGGGAATAATTATGTTCTATTCGCGTACCGGCATTCAAAAACGACTTCAGGAATAACCCTAAAAGGAACAGTTTATGCTGACTCAGGCCCCGACTCTGGAAACCGCAAGATTACGGTTACGCCAGTTAACCCTCGATGATTATGCTGCGCTGGTGGCGTGCTGGGCGAGCCCGGACACCGTCAGATATATTGGTAGCGGACAGCCGCAGGACAGTGAGATGAGCTGGGGACGATTACTGCGCTATATCGGACACTGGCAGCTTCTCGGATATGGCTACTGGGCGGTCTGTGAAAAAGACAGTGGTCTGCTTATCGGCACTGTGGGGATTCAGAACCAGAAGCGAAATCTGACACCTGCTCTGGAATATCCGGAAGCAGGGTGGACACTTAGCCCGACCGCCACCGGGCAGGGGTTTGCGACAGAAGCCTTGACGGCTGTCCTCACATGGGCAGACAGCACCTTTGCCGGACCGGTATGCTGCATTATCGATGATGAAAACCAACCTTCGATTCGTCTGGCTGAACGTATGGGATTCCGGTTCAGGCATTATGTGGAATACCATAATAAAAAGGTCCGTATGCTGGTGCGTCCATCAGCGGATTAAAAATCAGCATACTCCTGCGCGGGCAGCCAGAAACTGTCATGCACTTCATCCAATGGATAGCAGCCGCCACGGCGAATACGCTGCTCATCCATTACCGCCAGGCACTGCTCCTCGGTTTTGAGGATCTCGACGACAAAATCATCGCAACCGCCGTGCAAATAACAAACAAAAATAACCAAGGCAAACATTATCATCTCGCTATGCTTGAGTGGGTAAGCGAAGAAAGTGGCAACCAGGCCGGATGCCTTCTTTTAGCCTGGTCGCAATCGTCAGGATAACAAGGAAAAAATGCTAATTTTTATCCTGCCATACTGGTGGCAAATAATTTGCCATCACGAACCAGTTCTCGAGGATAACTGTTTTTCAGACGTGAACCGACTTTTCGTGCCAGCCCTAAGGGTTGTCCCTGAAAGGTAACAATCACTTCATCGTTTGAAATTGTGCTTTCGGGATAAATATCCTGACCCCGATACCAGCTTTCAGCCTCTGCTGTCGTCAGGGAAAAACACAGTGGGTCATCACCTTTTGCCAGTGCAATCACGGCCTCATGCTGCCAGCGATAACCTTTATTATGTTGTTCGGCGAGCTTCAAGCCAATACGTGAAAAACGGACCTGATTAAGCAGTGGCTCTATTTCAGCAGGGAATAACCAGATTTCTTTATCGCGCTGCCAGAGCGTCAGTGCGTCTGAAAAGCGTAACCCTGATTTGGCCGCAGCCCGGGTAACTTGTTCAGCAGCGGCTCCTTTCATGCGCATAAACGGGAATTTACCGAGTTTATAGCCGGGTTTAGCTAATGGCTCAACCGAAGCCATTTTACGCAGGCGGGCGACAAAGAAACCTTCGCAGTCATAGATTTGCGGGAAAACATGCAGAAATCCTTCGGGGGTGATTGCCTGTTCTGCTTCCGGGAACAAACCCTTGAGAGACTCTATCTCTACTGCATCCGGATAGCGGGATTTAAGCCATAAACAGATCTGCTGGTTCTCTGTCGGGTTCAGCGTACAGGTTGAATACACCAGGGTTCCGCCAGGGCGTAAGGCATGAAAGGCGCTATCAATCAGGGCCATTTGTGTATCGGCTATTTCTTGTGTGCTTTCGCATGACCAGTTACGCAGAGCATCGGGATCTTTACGCACAACCCCTTCGCCTGAACAGGGGGCATCGAGCAGTACGGCATCAAAAGCCTCAGGTGTGGCAGCGCCAAAAACACGCCCATCAAAATGGGTCAGGGCGACATTACTGATCCCACAACGACTGATATTCGCGTGCAGAACCTTTACCCGACTTGCAGAGTATTCATTGGCCAGAATGGCTCCCTGATTACCCATGCGGGCGGCAATCTGTGTGGTTTTCGATCCTGGTGCCGCCGCCATATCGATAATACGTTGTGGCGAGTCAGTCCCGGAAAATAGCGCCGAAACCGGAAGCATTGAACTGGCTTCCTGAATGTAGAATAAGCCACTCAGATGTTCAGCGGTACTCCCGAGAGGCAGCTCGTCATTATCGCGCTCAATCCAGAAACCTTCAGGGCACCAGGGCACAGGGGTCAGATGCCAGCCGTAAGGTTCAACCAGCAGAAGAAAGTCACTGACAGATATTTTTAGCGTATTAACACGCAAACTACGGCGTAGCGGGCGATGGCAGGCAGCAATAAAACTATCAAGGGAAAGAGCAGCAGGCATAGCCTGTTTTATCATATCGAGAAAAGGTTGTGGCAGGTAAGCTGAGCTGGATTGAGCCATAAAGGCGCCCCATGGAAGAATAAGGGGCGCAGTTTAGCATAAAGCTCTGGTTATTCGCATTAACCAGGATTTAACGTGGAAGAGCAGTACCCCACTGACGCCACTCTTTCGGTTCATTTTCTTCCAGCAGGAAGTGCTTTCCGGCCTTAGAGCGCGGGGCAAGTGGAATGCCCGGCGGCGTGGCAAAAGCAATGCCTCCGCGAATAAACTGATTAAAGGTGCCGGTTTTAACCACGCCTCCGATTAACCCAAAATCAAGGGTGTAGCCAGAAGCCAGCCAGAATACCGAACTGTCACGAACCAGGTGCTGATAACGGGTACTGATACGTAAATTCACCATTACCCGGTCAGACAGATCGCCTAGTCTCATTCCGGCAACCGTGCCCACCTCAATGCCACGGAACAGTACTGGGGTTCCAATATTTAGGGCGCCAGCTTCCGGTACTTCTACCACAATACTCAACCCATCAGCATAACGAGAGTCACTGATAGAGGCAGCCTGCAGCTCAAAAACACGCTGTGGATTGCCAAGACCGGGTTCAGCATTGATATAAGGCTGGATAATAGTGTCAAGATTTTCGACCCCAGCGGCAGAAATCTGCGGTGTGACGACTGAGAAACGTGTTCCCGCTTTGGAGAAACTCGTCACAAACTCGGGATATAAGACGGCCTTAGCGACCACTTCTTTACGCGAGGGTTCAAGCTCCATGGTGTCCAGTTGACCGATATTGATCCCCAGATAACGGATCGGCATACCGACTGACAGTTTGCCCGCATCAAAAGTCCGCAGCAGGATCTGACTTCCCACTGCGCGGGCGGCGGTTTCAGAAGCAAACAGAATGCGTTTACCGTTTTTGGCAATACCTTCCCCGGCGCCTTTCAGATTATCAAAGCTAATCGCCCCTTTTAAGGCCCGGGATAGCGGTACTGCCTGTACGCTCAGACCGCTGCCATTTATCTGAACTTTCGCGCCACCCTCAGCCCAGAATACGCTGCCTGAGGTCAGTAAATGACGATATTCCGGTTTGATATGAACATTAATTTCAAAATTATCTTCCAGCGGACGAACGCTGGTAATATTACCTACCTCAAATTTACGATACAGAACCACAGAGTCCGTTTGAATATCCGGCAGGCTGGTGGCTGTTAGCGTCAGCGTAGTGGTTGGCTGTGGGGTCAGGCTATTTTCACGGGCTTTTTCCAGGTTAGCAAACAAAGGATAGGTCGTTTTCATTTCACCTTTGCTGCCTGGAAGAATACGTATGCCGCCCGATAGCCACTCACTGGCACTGGCTCCGAGCATTTCCACGCCATCAATGCCCACTTTCACATCAAAGCGACTGTTCACGACAAATTTGCTGTCACCCTGAATCAATGCTCTGTATTGAGGGTCGATAGCAATGACAAAGCTGACGCCTTTATCCGACAGTGTACGTTCGGTAATTTGCCCCACTTGCACACCGCGCAGAATAAGCGGTTGTCCGACATCAATACCGTAGCTTTCAGGTGCTGTGAGGGCCAGCGTCAACACATTGGGTTGCTGTAGCGGGCTTTCTGCGCCAGGAAGAACGGTAAAATGGTGCTGTGGTTCGCCTTCACCTGGAATTAACTCAAGCGTTGAGCCAGTTAGTAAACGGCTGATACTAGGGTTATTTAAAGATATTTTAGGTTGTTCCAGAGTAATACGTGTATCAGTACGCATCAGATTGACAACGCTTGGGTCGATAACCATCTCTCCCGTCACGGTACTGTCAGGATTCAGCGTCATTCTGGTCAGCGCACCCACTTCCAGACCTTGATACATCAGCTTGGTTGACCCGGCATTGAGGCCATTGCCTCCGGGCAGAGTCAGGGTAATGTTCACCCCGCGCTGGCTGTGGGCCAGGTCTTCAAACAGGGTAAAGTTCTCATTACTGCTGGCTTTTTCTGAATCATCCGGAGAGTCAAACGCAATTGCACCATTAACTAATGCTGCCAGGCTTTCCAGCTGAACTTGCGCTCCGCTAAGGCTGATATCTGCTTTAACACCAGAAACGTTCCAGAAACGGCTGTTAGTTTTGACCAGATTAGCAAAACGTCTGTCAATCAGGACATCGATAGCCACACCTTGTTTAGTATTGTCTATCTCGTAGTCATAAACACGGCCGACCGGAATTTTTCTGTAATAGACCAGGGAACCGCTGTTCAGTGATCCCAAATCCGGAGCCTGAAGATGTATCAGTAACTCGCCGTTATCCAGTCGGTATTTGGGCTGGGTATCCAGGGCGGTAAAATGATCCTGAGAAGCGCCGCCACCCGGCATCATACCGATATAGTTGCCACCAACGAGTGCATCAAGCCCGGAGACGCCGGCCAGGGAGGCCTTGGGCGTGACCAGCCAGAACTGGGTCTCTTCCCGAAGCGCATCCTGCATGTCGCTCTTGATACTGACTTTGACTTCAATTTTGCGTAAGTCATCATTCAGACTAATACTCTTCACCATTCCCACTTCGACACCCTGATAGCGGACAGGGGTCCTGCCCGCCACGATGCCATTGGCGGAAGTAAAGTCGATAGTCACCGTATCCCCTCGCTCCTGATAAGCGGTCCACATCAACCAGCCACCAATTAACAGGGCGATAAAGGGGAGCAGCCAGAACGGTGAGATCCGACGTTTGGTTTTAATCCGGGCTTCCTTCACAGAAGCGGGTGTTTCCTGAGGCATGTACATCCCAAAGCAGTCGACTATCCAGCCACTCGACAGCAAGCAGAGTTAAAATCACTGCAGCACCGAAATAAACGGCAGCAGGTCCCATAGTAAAAGCGAGCAATAAATCCCGATTAATCAACGTCATCATCAATGCTATAACAAATAAATCCAGCATTGACCAACGACCAATCCAGGTCACAAAACGCAACATTTTCATCCGCGTCTTGAGTCCCGGACCGCAGTCTAAATGAATGCTGAGCAACAGCGTTACCATGACAATAATTTTCGTGAATGGCACCAGAATGCTGGCAATAAACACGATGATGGCAATGGCAATATTACTATTAGCCAGGCTGATGATGCCTGAAAAAATAGTATCCTCCTGGCGCACACCATTAACATACAGTATCGAGATAGGCAGTAGGTTAGCGGGTAACAAGAAAATAAAAGAGGCAATCAGTGCCGCCCAGGTTTTTTGCAGACTATGCCGACGCCGAAAGCGTAACGGGGTATGACAACGTGGACAACGCCCCCGTTCATCTGCAAGAGTCGTAAGATGACAGCCCAGACAAATACGTAAATGCTCTGGATCGGTATACTTGCGGCGGCGAGGATAAAAACGATTCCATAACTGTTCTACATTAAGATGAATTAAGGTCAGTAAACTCAGGATAACCAGCGCAACAAAGGCAATCAGCCCGTAGGCCGCATCGATAAAGGCATAATCACTGACTTTAATACAGGCAATACCGATACCCACAAGGTAAATATCCAGCATTACCCACTCTTTTAATCGGGTTAGCATCAATAGCACGGGACGCAAATTCATCCCTAAAATATTACCCAGCCAGAGATAAATAATGGACAATGCCAGAATAGCGGGTGCACCTATCAGGCAAAACAATACCATTGCGGCGGTAATCGCATCTCCTTCTACTGCCATCTGCCAGATACCCTGCCACAAACTGACGTCAACACGCGATCCGAGCATAAGAATGCTCAGCAGCGGGGCTGTGAAGGCCAGTGGCATCAGCATTATCATGGTAATAGCCATTGCCCCAAGGCGAGTGAGCGACCAATCTCGTCCATTATGAACTTTGGCATCACAGCTGGGGCAATAGGCATTTTGTGTTGCTTTCACTGGCATAAGCAAAAACAATGCATCACATTCAGGACAGCGCTGATAGCGTGCTGAGGGCAGTGTTTGGCTTATGTTATCTATTTTCATCTATTGTCATCATCAGCTCACTGCGTTAGGTTCTATAGCCGTCATACTTCAAGTTGCCCCGGTGTTGCCTGCGTCACGCTCGTCGAGCCACTCAGTTTATCTGTACCTGGCGATGGGGTAAACGCAACGCCTACAATTAACTGGAATTATTTAGGGTATAGTATGCTATGAAATTAACAATGACATCAAAATGGCTGGGTAATGAGTAAAGAACAGTTTTACGCGGATCTGAATCGCGACTTTAGCGCCTTAATGACAGGTGAAACCAGCTTTCTGGCGGTTCTGGCAAACACCAGTGCCTTGCTGTTTGAGCGTCTGGAGGAAGTTAACTGGGCAGGATTTTATCTTTTGGAAGGGGATACCTTAGTATTAGGCCCGTTTCAGGGAAAAATAGCTTGCGTACGTATTCCTGTGGGCAAAGGTGTCTGTGGAACTGCTGTTGCCAGCGCCTCGGTGCAGCGGGTGGATGATGTTCATGCTTTTGCCGGGCATATTGCCTGTGATGCTGCCAGTAATTCTGAAATTGTCCTGCCACTGAGTGTGGACGGGCGCATTATTGGTGTACTGGATATCGACAGCACCCAGTACGCACGTTTTTCACAACAAGACGAAATTGGTTTAAAAACCCTCGTATCAAGGCTGTCAGAGGTATTGCACAGCACAGATTTTAAAAAAATCGTCTCGTTATAGCATGATAAACAACGGATCCCGTGGCATTTAACGATAGCGTCATTATAATGTGGCGTGTTCATGCCTGCGCTTATTGGCAATTCCGGTGTAATCAGGAAATTTCATGGAAAATCAACCTAAGTTGAATAGCAGTAAAGAAGTTATCGCTTTTCTGGCAGAGCGTTTCCCGCTTTGCTTTAGTGCCGAAGGCGAAGCACGTCCTTTAAAGATTGGTATCTTTCAGGATTTGGTATCGCGTGTAGAAGGTGAGTTGAGTCTCAGCAAAACGCAATTGCGTTCAGCATTGCGTCTTTATACTTCAAGCTGGCGTTATCTGCATGGAATCAAAGCGGGTGCTATCCGCGTTGACCTTGACGGTAACCCTTGTGGTGAGCTCGATGAGCAGCATGTTGAACATGCACGTGTGCAGCTTGAGGAAGCGAAAGCACGCGTTCAGGCAAAACGTGCCGAACAGCAAGCTAAAAAACGTGAAGCTGCTACTGCTGCGGGAGTAACAGAAGAAGCTCCACGTCGTAAGCGTAAACCGCAACCTGCGGCCCCACGCCGTCAGGAAGGTGCTGAACGTAAAGCACGGTCAGAAAAACCGGTCAACAAACCGGCTGAAAAACCGGCTGAAAAAGCACCTCGTGAAGAAAGTCGTACTCCGGTAACGGATATTTCAGTATTACAGGTTGGACAGACTCTTAAAGTCAAAGCGGGTAACAACGCTATGGACGCAACTGTTCTGGAAATTACCAAAGATGGCGTCCGTGTACAGCTGACTTCTGGTATGGCAATGATCGTACGCGCAGAACACTTACAGTTCTGAAACGGAGGCCTGGTACAGGCATGAACAAACTCTTTAAGCTTACGGCCGTTGCTTGTCTGCTCTTTGTAGCAGGCAACACCCTGGCATTAACTGATATTACGAAAGCCGATCAGATTCCCCAGTTAACGGAAGAAAATCAGCATTCTACGGTCAGTGAGCGCGTGACATCGCGCTTTACCCGTTCTCATTATCGTCAGTTTGATCTCGATGCCGATTTTTCGGCAAAGATATTTGATCGTTACCTGAATCTGCTTGATTACAGCCACAATGTGCTGCTGGCAAGCGATGTGGCTGAATTTGCCACGAAAAAAAACCAACTGGGTGATGAACTACGTACCGGAAAACTGACGGTATTTTATGATTTATATAACCTGGCCCAAAAACGGCGCTTTGAGCGTTATGAATATGCGTTGAAAGTGCTGGAAAAACCGATGGATTTTACCGGCAACGATACCATTGATCTGGATCGCGGTAAGGCATCATGGCCTACCAGTGTCGCTGAACTGGACCAGCTGTGGGACGCCAAGGTCAAATTTGATGAGCTGAGCCTGAAACTGGCCGGTAAAACCGATGCGGAAATTCGTGAAGCACTAAAAAAACGTTATCAGTTTGCCATTCGCCGTCTGGCGCAGAGCAACAGTGAAGACGTGTTTACTTTGGCGATGACTGCTTTTGCCCGCGAAATAGACCCCCACACCAACTATCTTTCACCACGTAATACTGAACAGTTTAATACCGAAATGAGCCTGTCTCTGGAAGGTATTGGTGCGGTTTTACAAATGGATGATGGTTATACCGTTATTAACTCTATGGTGGCGGGTGGACCGGCAGCAAAAAGTAAAAATATTGCGGTAGGTGATAAAATTGTCGGTATCGGTCAGACTGGAAAAGGCATGGTTGATGTCATCGGTTGGCGCCTGGATGATGTTGTTGCGCTGATTAAGGGACCGAAAGGAAGCAAAGTTCGGCTTGAGATTTTACCTGCAGCTAAAGGCGCAAAAACTCGCATCGTTACTCTGACGCGTGAACGTATCCGCCTCGAAGACCGCGCAGTGAAAATGTCAATTAAAACAATTGGCAAAGAAAAAGTCGGGGTACTGGATATTCCCGGTTTTTATGTCGGTTTAACAGATGATGTTAAAGTTCAGCTGCAGAAGCTGGAAAAAGAGAACGTGAAAAGTGTCATTATCGATTTACGTTCTAATGGTGGCGGTGCGCTAACTGAGGCTGTTGCTTTATCAGGACTCTTTATTCCAAACGGACCGATAGTTCAGGTTCGCGACAATAATGGCAAAGTCCGTGAAGACAGCGATACTGATGGAATAGTCTACTATAAGGGCCCGCTGGTCGTTCTGGTTGACCGTTTCAGTGCCTCGGCATCGGAAATTTTTGCTGCCGCAATGCAGGACTATGGGCGTGCTCTGGTAGTAGGAGAGCCGACATTTGGTAAAGGAACAGTTCAGCAATATCGCTCGCTAAACCGCATTTATGACCAGATGCTCAGCCCTGAATGGCCCGCTTTAGGCTCAGTACAATACACCATCCAGAAGTTCTATCGTATTAATGGTGGCAGTACGCAGCGTAAAGGTGTCACGCCTGATATTCTGATGCCAACCGGAAATCAGGAAATTGAAACCGGCGAGCAGTTTGAAGATAATGCGCTTCCGTGGGATAGCATCAAGGCAGCAACTTACAGCAAGACTGGCGATATCACCCAGTTTGAGCCGCAATTGCTGAAAAAACATGAGCAGCGTATCGCGAAAGATTCTGAATTCCAGTATATCGCCAAGGATATTGAGCGTTTTAATGCATTGAAAGAAAAACGTAATATCGTTTCCCTCAATTTTGCTCAACGTGAAAAAGAGAACCAGGAAGACGAAGCTTTACGTCTGTCACGCATCAATGAACGCTTAAAACGTGACGGTAAACCGGCTATTAAGAAACTGGACGATTTACCGAAGAGTTATCAGGAACCCGATCCTTACCTCGATGAAACGGTAAATATTGCACTTGATCTTGCCGCCATTGAGCAAGCTCGTGCTGCAGAACAACCTAAAGCTGCAAACTAGCTCTATGTCGTCGATTCCCTGTAGAAGGGAATCGACGTCTTTTCAGGTATCCTCTCTCCATTCATCATGTATTTATAACGACTGAGCAATTAGTGGTTATCTCTTTTCTGGTCGGCTTTCCTTAGAATTGGTAAGCAAAACGAATGCAAAATGTAAAGTTATGTATTATTAACGACTTGGCGAGCTTTGATGCTTGAAAATAGACAACGCGCCCCTACGATGTGGGGTAGTGAAAGTGCGTTTAACCGAGGTAAAAAAGAATTATGATGCGTATCGGTCTTTTCTTGTTAACTAACCTTGCAGTCATGCTCGTTTTTGGCTTGGTTCTTAGCCTGACAGGTATCCAGTCAAGTAGTGTGCAAGGTTTGATGATCATGGCGCTGTTATTTGGTTTCGGCGGCTCGATTATCTCGTTGCTGATGTCAAAGTGGATGGCATTGCGCTCTGTAGGTGGCGAAGTCATTACACAGCCACGTAACGAAACTGAACGCTGGTTGATGGAAACTGTTCGTCATCAGTCCCAGCAAGTTGGGATAGCGATGCCGCAAGTGGCGATTTACCATGCTCCCGACATTAATGCCTTTGCTACGGGTGCACGCCGTGATGCGTCGCTGGTAGCGGTCAGTACCGGCTTGCTGCAAAATATGAACCGTGATGAGGCTGAAGCGGTTATTGCGCACGAGATCAGCCATATTGCGAATGGCGATATGGTGACGATGACGCTGGTCCAGGGGGTAGTGAACACCTTCGTTATCTTTATCTCACGTATTATCGCCCAGATAGTCTCTGGTTTTATGTCTGGCAACCGCGATGAGGGTGAAAACAGCAACGGTAATCCGCTTATCTATTTTGCAGTAGCCACGGTACTTGAGCTGGTGTTTGGTATTCTTGCCAGTATTATCACGATGTGGTTCTCACGTCATCGTGAATTCCATGCTGATGCAGGCTCGGCAAAACTGGTGGGGCGTGACAAAATGATTGCTGCGTTACAGCGTCTGAAAACCAGCTATGAACCTCAGGAAGCCAGTAGCATGATGGCGTTCTGCATTAACGGCAAAGCAAAATCAATGAGTGAGTTATTTATGACTCACCCACCGTTGGATAAGCGTATTGAAGCGCTGCGTTCTGGTGAGTATTTGAAGTAATCTATAGTGTTACTCGCCTCAGAGGCGGGTAATAGCGTAATGAGGAGAGCTGTCGTGTTTTTTCTCTTTACGCCCCAAAAAACGTGTCCACAGGGCACGTTTTTTTTATGTATTTAATATGGAATGTAGCCTATTGAGGGGCTGTCGACAGTCCTGGATATTAACAGACGACGTTAAGGTGGCAGTTCCGTTTTTTAATAACCCTGTATTTAATAATGAATTAAAATTTGAAAAATATACTGCTTTGTATTGAGCCAAATAGCTGTATTTTGCCAAGGAAAAATACGGTAAAAAACTGAGTTTTTTGAGAGTCATTTATAAATTATTACAATCTATACTTATCTTTTTGGGCGATGAATGTGGCTAGTCATTAATCATCAACTATCATGAAATAGTCAGTGTAAGTTTTTACTTGTTTATGTATTCAGATTTTATGGATTCTTGTTTTTTTATTTCTCACGCGATGCTCTTATAAAAAGGATAGCAATCGTAAATTTAAACAGCGGCAAATGTTGAGATTGATATTGTTTGCTCCTTACTCAATCCATTCTCTCTTTTAACGTTAATAATTAATCTGCGTCAGAGCATAAGATTAATGAAAGGACAATTAAAATGAGTCATATTTACGAACAATCCGATTTTAGTAAACAAAATTCTGATAAACATCTGCTTGTGCCCACTGTGAATAGTCCCAGCGCGGTATCATGGGGAGCAATATTTGCCGGTGCGGTAGCTGCGGCATCTTTGGCGTTAATATTGCTTATGTTGGGAGCAGGATTAGGTCTGACTTCTATTTCTGCTTTTGAAAATAATGGCATTGATGCGGGTACTTTTGGTATTGCTGCGATCGCATGGCTGACCTTTACACAAATAGCTGCATCAGGAATGGGAGGATATTTAGCCGGGCGTTTACGTACCAAATGGGTGGATACGCATACCAACGAAGTTTACTTTCGTGATACCGCACATGGTTTTCTTACATGGGCGCTCGCTTTATTGATTTCCGTAACATTATTAACCACGGCTGTTAGCTCGATTGTCGGAGGGAGTGCGAAAGTGATTGGTTCAGTTGCGGGTGGTGCTACGGCCGCTACTGTCAATGGTGCAACAAATATGGGTGATGCATCGTCAACACTTTCAGACTCCTCAATGCAGTACCTTACGCATTCACTGTTCAGAAGTAATGCGGCACCCTTAACAGAGAATAATTCACTCGCCAGTAACCCACCGACACCGGAGGAAATGAGTGAGGTGGCAGGTATCTTCACACACAGCATAACAACCGGCTCATTACCTGATGACGATCGTCAGTATCTGGCACAGATGATTTCTCAGCATACCGGTCTTAGTCAGAATGAGGCTGGACAACAGGTGCAGTCTATTTTTGATAAAGTTCAGGCTCAGTTAAAAGAGACGAAGGATAAAGCTCAGAAAGCTGCTGATGAAGCACGTAAAACAACAAGTTACGTGACACTTTGGTCATTTATCTCATTATTAATCGGTGCTTTTGTGGCCAGTTTGTGTGCGACCTTTGGTGGCCGTCAACGAGACTTATAATTATTCTTTAGCAGGAGAACTCTATGCGTTCAATAATACTGTATTTTTTAGGGATCCCTATCCCAATCATTATCCTGATTGCCTTGTTTGTACATTGATGAGATGACCCTGTGCGATAGTCAAAAGTTCACGCAGGGTAGTTCATCTGATGAGGTAAATTTAAAAGCCTGAATATCTGTCAATGATATTCAGGCTTTTTCAATAAATGGGCTTTGGTTTTGTATTGTCAAAACTGTTTTTCAGATAATACCGGGGGTTACTGTTTGTTTTTAGAAAGGAAGCTGAAAGGGGGCGACGATTTTGTATCACTACGACTTTAAGTGCGGTGATGTTGAGAGGTTGTTTAGCGTGATGAGATAAAAAAAGGCCTGCATGTATGCAGGCCATTCATATTTACCACTTATACTTACCGGTATCTTCCCAGTCTTTCATTTCTTTTTCAACTTGCTCTTTAGTATAACCGTAACGTTCCTGAAGGCGACCGGCAAGTTGATCTCTTTTACCTTCGACGACATTCAGGTCATCATCAGTTAGTTTGCCCCATTGCTCTTTCACTTTACCTTTGAATTGTTTCCAGTTTCCGCTTATACGATCCTGATTCATAATATTCTCCAAAGTTAAATTGTCACGGGTTTTGCTAAATGACAATTTAACTATAGCGGACTCAGAATATTTATGTGTGTTCTTTTGTAACTTTGGTTTTAATTATTTTTCTGGAATTATTTTTTACAGATATTTCTCATTGTTTGTCAGGCTGTTCTTGTTTCTATTAAAACCCTTTCCATTTCCACTGTATTATTGAAAAAATATAATCATCAGTGCGGTCTGTTATAAAAAAGGCCACACTGAAAGTTGTGGCCACAGTAGTGGATAAACAGAGTTATATTTTTTAAGTTATTTAACGCCTGACATTTTTATTGGATTCACTAATTCGTAGACCGCTGACAATCGCGGCCAGTACGGAGAAAACACCAGCCAGAATCAGCGAGGCGTGCGTACCATGGTGAATAAACATATTAAACAGCAGTGCAACCAGGGCTGCGCCACTACTCTGGCCCAGTAACCGGGCAGTACCTAACATACCGCTGGCACCGCCGCTACGTCCCTGAGGTGCAGAAGAGATAATGGTGTGGTTATTGGGGGACTGGAAAAGTCCAAACCCGGCACCGCACAGTGCCATACGCCAGATAATTTCACTGTCACTCGGGTTGGCCGGAAGCAGGGCGAGAGAGAATAAACCGACTGCCATCGCCAGCATTCCGACGGAGCCCATTAGTCCTGAGTTAACCCGGCCAATTAAATACCCTGCTACTGGCGCCATGACCATAGTTGCAAGCGGCCAGGGGGTGAGCAGCAGGCCGGTATCGACTTCACTTCGTCCCAGCACGCTTTGCAGAAAAAACGGTAGCGAAACGAAAGCCAGCATTTGTGCGGCAAAGGAACAGACCGAAGTTGCCATTGAGAGAGAGAAAATAGGAATACGTAATAAATCGACAGGGAGCAAAGGCACCGGAAGTTGTAGCTGCCGACGCACAAAGAAATAACCAATCACTAAGAACGCAATCACTTCTGCCGCGATTAATTCTGGCGACTGTCCCTGAGAGAAACCACTGATCGCTGAAATCAACAGGCCGAAGGTTGCAGCGTTCATTATGGCACTGGGAATATCAAAGCGCTGTTTGGTTACGGTGTTATTGGCAGGCAAATAGCGTAATGAGATTACCAAAGCGACCAGGGCGATAGGGACATTAATCAGAAACAACCAGTGCCATGAACCCCAGGTGAGGATAGCAGCAGCAACGGTTGGTCCGGCAGCTGAAGAGACGGCAACGACAAAGGAGTTAATACCCATACCCCGGCCGAGCAGACTTTGTGGATAAATCAGGCGAATCAGCGCGGTATTGACGCTCATCAGCGCAGCGCCCCCTAAACCTTGCAGAATACGTGCGACAGTGAGCATCGACAGCGAAGTGGAGGCGGCACAGAGAAGGGATGTCATACAGAAGACAGCGAGTCCGCACTGATACACCCGACGGTGCCCGAAAATATCGCCGAGGAATGAAAGCGATAACATCGAGGCGATAATGGCTATCTGATAGGCATTCACAATCCAGATGGATTCTGCGGGAGTGGCATTAAGATCATGAGCGATGGTCGGTAAGGCAACATTTGCAATAGTGCCATCAAGTACGGCGATGGTAATCCCTAAACCCACAGTCAGTATTGCGCCATAACGCTGTGGTACAGGTAATCCATCTAATGGGGTTTTATCCATATTCGACGATTTCTTTGTAAGCTCAGTGTAAAGATATCAGTTTAGCACTAAAATATAAGAAATCTGTCGCAGTTTTGTACGTATAAACAACAGAGTTATTGCGATGACAGCCGCTGCATTTTATAATAAAAAAGAGTTCTGATTTTTATAAAACACATGCGACCGAGGTGATAAATGGCTCTTACAGATCTGGATAAACAACCTGATTCTGTATCTTCAGTGCTGAAAGTTTTTGGTATTTTGCAAGCGCTTGGAGAAGAACGCGAGATTGGTATCACCGAGTTATCGCAACGCGTGATGATGTCAAAAAGCACGGTATACCGTTTTTTGCAAACCATGAAATCTCTGGGTTATGTCGCTCAGGAAGGGGAGTCTGAAAAATACTCATTGACTCTCAAGCTGTTTGAACTGGGTGCTCGAGCCTTGCAGAATGTGGATTTAATCCGTAGCGCTGATATTCAGATGCGTGAATTGTCACGTCTGACCAAGGAAACTATTCACTTAGGTGCCCTGGATGAAGACAGCATCGTTTATATCCACAAGATTGACTCTATGTATAACTTGCGGATGTATTCACGTATTGGACGTCGTAATCCATTACACAGCACCGCTATCGGTAAAGTGTTACTCGCCTGGCGTAATCCTGAAGAAGTGAGAGAAATTCTTGCGGATGTAGAATACACCCGTAGCACGGAACGTACTATTGCGAGTACCGAAGAACTACTCGTGGTGCTGCAGACCGTTCGCGAGCAAGGCTTTGGTGAAGATAATGAAGAACAGGAAGAAGGTCTGCGCTGCATTGCCGTGCCGGTTTTTGATCGTTTTGGTGTGGTTATTGCCGGGTTGAGTATTTCGTTCCCGACAATTCGTTTCTCTGAAGAACGACTTCATGAGTACGTAAAAATGCTGCATGACGCAGCGCGCGCTATTTCTGAGCAGATGGGCTATCACGACTATCCTTTCTAGTAACAAAACCGCAGCTCACATGCTGAACTGCGGTTTTTTCTTATGATTTATCCGACTAATCTATTCACTTTATTTATTTCACTATCATTTTGTCCGCATCAAGGTCAGAAACCGCCTTGCTGATGATAAAATACGATTATCAGCAGAATCATTACCGGGAGGGCGTTGTAAAACGTGGAGTGAATTGTGAAAAAGTACAAGTGGATGATTGTATTAGTCATACTGGTTGTCTGTGTGTTGTTGTGGACTCAGATGCTAAATGTGATGTGCGACCAGGATGTGGAATTTTTCACCGGTTCTTGCAAGATCAATAAATTTATTCCCTGGTAACGATTTTTCTCTTTCCACCTGAGGTGTAGAATAGCATTTTTATTGAGGTGGTTGAGATGAACGAACTGGCTTGGCTGCCTGCTGACGCAATCAATGTTGTGTCACTGGCAGTGTCTCTTGTAGTGTTACTTTTAGTCTTGTTGTTATGGTTTTTTATGAATCGTGCCAGCCTGAGATCGAATGAGCATATTGCTTTACTCGAAGAGCTTGTTGATTTGCAGAAACGGCAAAACAGCTTGTTACGGCGTCTGTGTGAAGCCAATGAACCAGAACCTGCTGCAGTTGAGAAAATCAGTGAAGTGATTCCGGATGAGGATGATGACCTGGTTCGAATGGTGGCTGAGCGCTAATCTGATAAATGTGATCGAGATTCGTGAAAAGTTATGTGTCTGTTGCCCTGATAGGGCCTGAAGGATTTTTTGTTGAAAGCCACGGGCTTGTCAGGAGATAAAACCGAAAACACCCGACTGACCATAATATGACCAATGCCTGTTAGCATTCCGCTAGCAGGTATTATTTAGTCCAGATAAACCCTGCGTTTGATAGTACATAATAGCATCGCTATTTATCAGGTATTAATTTAGCAGAAAATGGTAAAACATTTTTATTAACGTTAAATATATTCTGTAGTCTATGGAAGGTTATTCTATTGCCGATAAATGAACCAATAGGTAATCGTTATGCTTAGCAAGATTTTTTCTTAGACAAGAGTTAATAATCATAAAGATTCAGGATAATAATCTAATTTTCTTGTGTCTTTTTCTAGACGAAAACAATGCTTTAAGTTATGGTTATATTGTTGTCAAAATTTGCAGGTGGCAGACGTTGTTGCTGCAAGTTTTTTGGTAAGTGTGCATTCAAATAAAGCGAGTTGTTTTCTAAAACATCACTTATTTTTATGAGTTTGTGCATCAGATCGATACATGTTTAAAAATGGCTTGCCATTGTTAACGTTGTATGTGATAACACGTTTGGTCAAACGAGGTCACTTCTGGTTATGTGTGGCATTTTCAGTAAAGAAGTTTTGAGTAAAAACGTTGTCGTTGAATACCGCTTCTCTGCCGAGCCTTATATCAGTGCCTCATGCAGTAATATCGTTGTTTTATTTATATAGTATGCCTGCGGGCGAAAAAACACTCTAAGGAATTTGCAAAATGGCAAAGATTAAAGGTCAAGTTAAGTGGTTCAACGAATCCAAAGGTTTCGGCTTCATTACTCCAGCTGATGGTAGCAAGGATGTATTCGTACACTTTTCTGCAATTCAGGGTAATGGCTTCAAAACCCTGGCTGAAGGCCAGAACGTTGAGTTCGAAATCCAGGACGGCCAGAAAGGTCCTGCTGCAGTTAACGTAACTGCTATCTAATTGTATCTTTGGTCTGCACATACCCTAATCATTTAAACTATGACGGTATAGTCCAGAGCTAAGATAAAAGCCCCATTTAAATGGGGCTTTTTTTATTTTTGTGTTAAATATTTATTAAATTTATATATAAGTATTATTTACATAATAACGCGAGATTCCTGCGTCAGGGAACCGATGCCGCATGAAATAATGCGCGAGTTTTCATCAAGTTCTGACGTTGTTTCATAATGCCAGAAGAACAGGTTATACTTTATTCTGTGATTTATTACACAGATATGACAAATATGAAAGTGTTGTATGGTGAGGGATCCCACAATATTAACATTGATACAACTTATCTATTTGCCATTGCGCATAATAACACGTAACAACAACGCGTATTAGAATTGTACAAATATTGAATAGCCCGGCGTTATCAGGGTGTATAATCTTGTCTTCAGCATTCACACCTTAGCCATTCATTGTCTTAGTATATCCTTATTAATCGGATGCAGTTGTATATTCGTCATACTCCATGCCACCGGGTATTGTAGTTTGCGTCCAGGGCATTCGGCTGTACACTTGGGTTACTTTATGAATTCTGGAGTTTCTGATGTCCTGGCTTTGTCCTCTATGCCATTCCCCACTTGTTCAGGTGGCAAATAGTTTTTGCTGCGGTAACAGACATCAATTTGATGTCGCCAGAGAGGGGTATCTTAATCTATTGCCTGTGCAACATAAGCGCTCAAAAGAACCTGGAGATAGCAGCGAAATGATCCAGGCTCGTCGCGCATTTCTGGACGCCGGACATTACCTGCCGTTGAGAGAGGTTATTTGCAATATGCTGCAGCAGCTCTCGCCAAAAACTTTGCTGGATATTGGTTGCGGTGAAGGATATTACACCGGTGCATTTGCCGAAGTCAGGGCAGAGGCCTGCGGCGAGACCTACGGTCTGGATGTTTCAAAAGTTGCTATACGCTATGCTGCGAAACGCTATCATAACGTCCGTTTTTGTGTCGCCTCCAGTCAGCGCCTGCCTTTTGCTGATAATAGTATGGATGCCATTATCCGGATTTTTGCCCCCTGTAATGCCACGGAACTGGCACGTGTGGTGAAACCGGGTGGTGTAGTCATTACTGCGACGCCAGGGCCACGCCATTTATATCAGCTAAAAGAACTTATCTATCAGCAAGTCGAATTGCATCATGAAATACCGGAAGATATGCCTGATTTCGTGCTGAAACAAACTTTGCAGCCAGCATGGAATATGACGCTAACCGGTGAACAGGCAGTGACTCTTTTGCAAATGACCCCGTTTGCCTGGCGTGCGCGCCCTGATGTCTGGGAGCAGCTTAAGCAAGCGAATCATTTTACTTGTGAAACCGATTTTGTGGTGCGGGTTTGGGAACGAGTGGGGGATAACCCAGAAAATCACTAGCCGATAAACCCGGGGCATCTGAAAAGAATAAAGCGACGTAACAACCGTCGCTTTATTCTTAAATATCAGGGTAGGGTGGCTAGGCGGTTAAGTAGCTATAGATGATTTCCGCACCAATACCAATCAGAACAATACCACCGAGAATTTCTGCACGTTTACCAAACATCGGGCCGAGAAAGCGTCCAATCATTAACCCCAGGGTTGACATAATCGCCGTTGCGCAGCCGATAGCCAGTGCTGTGACAATAATATTAACCTCCAGGAAGGCGAGGCCAACGCCGACAGCCATTGCATCCAGACTGGTAGCAATAGCGGTAGTCACCAGCAGCCAGAATCCATGGCGGTGTATTTTGGGGGTGTTTTCTTCAGGAGTATGACGAAAACCATTAATCACCATCCGGCTACCAAGAAAAGCCAGCAGAATAAAGGCAATCCAATTATTCAGAACCATCACAACTTCATTGGCCAGATAGCCGAGTCCCCATCCAATGAGTGGCGTAAGGGTTTCAATCACGCCAAAGATAAGGCCGGTGCGCAAAGCTTCAGAGAATTTGGGCTTGTGAAGTGCTGCTCCTTTACCAATGGAGGCCGCAAAGGCATCCATCGACATACCAAAGGCGAGCAGTATTGTGGCGGAAAAATTCATGAAACAACCTCAGCTGGGAATATCCATATGCACGCAGTCCATCCCCAACTTACGATGGCGCGCGCCTATGGTCTCGCCTACTCAGAACTCTGAGGCGTACATGCCACGTTTTATCACCTGCTGGTAAAAACGAGTATGTTGACATGTACAAATCCATAACTGGAAATCGGCTACTCCCCACTGACGGGCGCAACCTTAACATATTTTTTATCTTTAAAACAACCGTTGAGTTTTATTTAATTATAAATTGACAGGCATGTTGCTGTATTTTAATACGCTTATTAACACCAGGTTAAATATAGCATTGTCTATATTTAAGTGCCGAAAAATGCTCCGCTAATATAGACAGTGCTATAATTTTAAATCATTGAGTTTTAATCATTATTTTATAAATATTCTCTAAGTCATCAATATTTCTGACGCGAATAAGTAAGCGTCTATGCTCTAACTGGATAACTAAAACACCATCTTCAGATAAATTCATAGCCTGAATACGGTTATAGCTTATCCAGACATTGGCGAAAAAAAGCCCTTCAGATTTAAGTAATAATTTTGGTTTTCTTATCCACGAAATATAAATAGCTAACAGCATCAGCGCACAAAGTAACCATGTTGTGAGTAAGGTTCCTTGTGTCGAAATATTGTTATAGATAAGAATGGCTACCAGCACCACAAAGATAGAACCATCAATACGGTTGCGACGCAGCAGGGGAACACAGAGTAATGTCTTTCCATGGCGTTTATCCATAATGAATTCATCATGAATCGCCCAGATAAGTAATAAAGCGATAAAAACAATCAAAACCAAATCAGTTAATGTCATAGCATACATCCCTGACAGAACTATTATCAGGACACCAGTGCCCCATAACCTCAAATTCCCTGTGATGATTTTCTGATTTGACCAGCTTCTCAGGGAATAAGAAACGAACAAGAGGGAGACAGTGTCTCCCTCTTTATTGATGACTCAACAGGGGTTAAAACCCTTGAAGTTTACTGTCATTACACGCCGAGCAGGCCGATAGCGTAACCGACGATACCCAGTACGAAGAAGCCCATGATAATCCACAGCGCATTGACCTTCTTGCGCAGAAGCCACATACAGCCAAAGGTCAGCAACAACGGCACCAGACCTGGCATTAACTGGTCAAGGATTGTTTGTATGGTGGTGACATGTACAGCGCCGGTCGGATCGGTAATTGTCGAAACCACCAGCGGTATATCGACATGGGTCCATTTATTAACCAATGCCCCCATGACAAAGAGGCCGAGAATGGACGCTCCTTCCGTCAGTTTTTGCAGGAAGCCACCGCTCATATCTTTAACGATATCGACGCCTTTCTGGTAACCGTAAGCCACACCGTAATAAAGGGTTAACAGGCGAACAACGTTAAACAGAACAAAGAACAGTAAAGGTCCGAGCAGACTTCCGCTCATCGCGATACCCGCACCGAGTGCGGCAAATACCGGACGAACAGTACCCCAGAAAATCGGGTCACCGACGCCAGCCAGTGGTCCCATCAGACCGACTTTCAGGCCGTTTATTGCAGCATCATCAATGGGTGCTCCATTGGCGCGCTGCTCTTCCATAGCCAGGGTAACACCAAGAACCGGTGCTGCTACGTATGGCTGGGTGTTGAAGAACTCAAGGTGACGTTTAATCGCCAGACGACGTTCTTCGTTATTTTCCGGGTATAAACGTTTAATCGCCGGAACCATGCAATAACAGAATCCAAGTGCCTGCATACGTTCAAAGTTCCATGAACCCTGGAACAAGTTCGAACGCCAGATTACGCCACGAACATCACTTGGTGTTAGTTTCTTTTCAGTCGCTATTTTAGTGGTATCAACCATTTCTTTCACCTTTAGTCGAGTTCGTTATCGAGATCGTTCGCAGTAGCGGCGCGGGACGGCTCGCCAGCTGAACGGTTGTATTTCGGGCTAAGCTGGATGTAGAGAATAGCCATGACAGTACCAATAACACCCAGTGCAACGAGGTTGAAGTTGGTAAAGGCCGCGGTAACGAATCCTAAGTAGAAGAACGGCATCAGGTAGCCTGCGCGCATCATATTGATGACCATCGCATAACCCACCACCACAATCATGCCACCGGCGATATTAAGACCGCTGGTGATGACTTCCGGAATGGCGTTGAGCATTGACTGTACTTCGTTGGTGCCCACAGAAATAGCCACGATAACCGCAGGAATAGCAACACGCATTGCCTGAAGTACCAGAGCTGACACATGCAACCAGGATATTGCAGACAGGTTACCGCTTTCAGCGGCCTTATCCGCCGCGTGCTGGAAGCCAACGGTGATAGTACGAACGATGATGGTTAATACCTGACCTGCAGCCGCCAGAGGAATGGCGAGAGCGATACCGGCACCGATGCTTTGATGGCCGGCAATAACCAGGATGGTGGAAATAATGGAAGCCAGTGCGGCATCAGGTGCTACAGCAGCACCGATATTCATCCAGCCCAGGGCTATCATTTCCAGAGTACCACCGATAATAATACCAGTAGTCATATCTCCAAGAACGATACCGATTAAGGTACAGGCAACCAGCGGGCGGTGAAACTGAAATTCATCAAGTATGGATGCCATACCCGCGATACTTGCGACGATAAACACCAGCACAATCTGAAGAATCGTAATCTCCATTGTACTTCTCCTATTGGTGATGACTTAAGTGTGAAGTCTGAGTAACTTATTTGATTAATATATCGTTAGTTAACTTTAGCGATAAGATCCATCATTTTAAGCTTCTGATCTGATGATACTTTACGTGCCTCAAGCTCAATTCCACGCGCATTTAATTTCTTGAAAGCTTCAATATCTGTAGCATCGATAGAAATTGCGTTA
Source organism: Klebsiella sp. BIGb0407 (assembly GCF_024807845.1). GTDB lineage: Bacteria > Pseudomonadota > Gammaproteobacteria > Enterobacterales > Enterobacteriaceae > JGM124. The sequence goes on along the minus strand of NZ_JANUEQ010000001.1, from coordinate 951,571 downwards.
TTGACCTGCGTTTTGCCTTGACGGAATGCCATGCCACCAATATTTACGGTAGTAATTTTTACCCCCGCCTCGACAAGACGCACAACATCTGTCGGGTTGGTAAACAGCAACATGACGCGGTCACCTGCGTACTTAGGATTGTTGTAAACGCGGATCATTTTCTCGACGTCGACAACGTGCGCGGTCACTCCCGGAGGCGCGACTTGAGTCAGTAATGTTTTGCGTACGGTATCGGCAGCCACTTCATCGCTGACCACAATAATCCGTGTAACATTGGTTTCTTTCGTCCAGCGAGTCGCCACCTGTCCATGGATCAAACGGTCATCGATACGGACTAAGCCAAGAACCATATAGTCATTAGGTCCCATCGGCTTAGCAGGTGCTGCTGGTTTTGAGGCTGCCGGAGCTGGAGCCGGTGTGACTTTTTCTACTGGCGCGGCTTTGAGGGCTTTTACGCCTTCTCTGCCTGTTTCGACTGCCAGTGCAACGAGCTCGTCAAAAGAAGGGTTATCATCGCGAGCCATGAGTGTTTCCACTAACATGGGAATATTGACCCCGGCAATCACTTCATACCGGTCTTTATCAACAACAATCCTGCTGGCGGCATTAAATGGGCTTCCTCCCCAAGTATCCACCAGGAACAGCACACCTCCAGATGTATCAAGTTTTTCCAGTTGAGCGTTATATTTAACGATCAGCGTTTCGGCATTTTCCCCAGGAACAAAATCTATCCAGCCGACGTTTTCTTGCTCGCCTAGTAACATTTCAGCAGTTTTGAGCAATTGTTCTGCTGCAAATCCGTGTGTGCCTATAACAATAGCAATAGTCACTTGCTACCTCCTATTGTTGCGATGACGTAGCCCATAATGGGCACCAATGTTCATAATAAGTGTAGCGAAACGATTCAAGTTGCGTGGTCAATAAAGTAACTAATGACTCACATAATTTATTTTAGGCCGTGAAAAAAATAAATTATGTGATGTAGATCCGTAATTTAGAACTGTTGTTGCATAATATTTTCGCAGCGTGAAATAAATCAAATAAATCGTCATGTTTGGTAAAGAAAGCTAAATCTTTGCCAAACCCTATTAAGCTTTGGTATTGTTAGAGTTCGTATAATTGTAAGGAGTAAAGGGCTTTAGCCCACCCTATGGATCGTCACCGACGTCTTTTCACAACCGGGACTTCAATGTTCCCATCCTGTATCGGCGCGCCAGGCCCGAAAAATCATTCCACTCTTCCTGCTGTTCTTGCTACTTATCAGGCAAGATCTTGTGCTGTCTGCGACAGGAGTAAGACATGGAACTGCTAATGGATCCGCAAATATGGATCGGGCTGGCTACACTGGTGGTGCTGGAAGTTGTACTGGGTATAGATAACCTGGTCTTTATCGCCATTCTTGCTGACAAATTACCGCCAAAACAAAGAGATAAAGCTCGTCTTATCGGCCTGTCTCTGGCCTTAGTAATGCGACTGGGCCTGCTGTCGGTCATTTCATGGATGGTAACGCTTACAAGACCGCTTTTCTCAGTGGGCGATTTCACATTCTCAGGGCGTGAACTGATTATGCTGGTCGGGGGACTGTTTTTGCTGTTCAAGGCAACAACAGAGTTACACGAACGGCTGGAAAACAAACAACATGACGGTAGTCACGGGAAAGGCTATGCCAGTTTCTGGGTAGTCGTTGCGCAGATAGTTATACTTGATGCCGTGTTCTCTCTGGATGCCGTTATCACGGCCGTCGGTATGGTGAACCATCTTCCAGTGATGATGGCTGCAGTAACTATTGCCATGATTGTGATGCTGGTTGCATCGAAACCTTTGACGAATTTTGTCAACAAACATCCGACGGTTGTCGTGCTCTGTCTGAGCTTCCTGTTGATGATTGGTTTGAGCCTGGTTGCTGAAGGCTTTGGTTTCCATATTCCGAAAGGTTATCTGTACGCAGCGATTGGCTTCTCGATTATTATTGAGTTTTTCAACCAAATCGCGCTTCGTAACTTTATTCGCAACCAGTCACGGCAGCCGCTGCGTGCGCGTACTGCTGATGCGATCCTCGGCATGATTGGCAGTAAACGCAAAGGCAACGATCCCGGCCAGGAAGGCAACAATGCGATAAAACCGATTGAAGCTGAAACCTTTGCTGAAGAAGAGCGTTATATGATTAACGGTGTGCTGACGCTTGCCTCGCGTTCTTTACGCAGCATCATGACACCTCGCGGAGATATTTCCTGGGTTGATGCCCTGAAAACTGAAGCAGAGATCCGTGAACAATTGCTGGCATCACCACACAGCTTATTCCCGGTATGTCGGGGTGAGCTGGATGAGATCATTGGTGTAGTACGTGCTAAAGAACTGCTGGTGGCACTGGATAAAGGTGATAATGTGGCATCTATTGCCGCTCAGTCCCCGGTGATTGTTGTTCCTGAGACGCTAGATCCTATTAATCTGTTAGGCGTGTTGCGCCGGGCACGTGGTAGTTTCGTTATCGTGAACGATGAATTTGGTATGGTGCAGGGTCTGGTAACGCCGCTGGACGTACTGGAAGCGATTGCCGGTGAGTTCCCTGATGCTGATGAAACACCCGAAATTGTTCGTGATGGCGATGGCTGGCTGGTAAAAGGGACGACTGACTTGCATGCTTTACAGCAACGCCTTGATATCAACACGCTGGTTAATGTTGATGAAGATATTGCCTCGATTGCAGGATTAGTGATTGCGGTAAATGGTCAGATCCCCCAGCCTGGCGATGTAGTGGAAGTGGCACCGTTACAAATTCAAATCATTGAAGCCAATAACTATCGTGTTGACTTAGTTCGCGTTGTCAAAGAGTCCCCGACTCACGAGGACGAAGAACTTTAAGTCAGGTGAGGTTATTGACAGGTGGCTGGTACTGGCTGGAGAGATCCATATTATGGCTCTCCAGCCAGTACGAAAACTGTGTAAGTGGCATGGGTTTAGCGTAGAAATAACCTTGTAACAGGCAGACACCCTGCTGACGTAAAAAATCAGCCTGTTCCGGGGTTTCCACTCCCTCTGCAATCAACTCAATATTTAATCGATGACCGAGAGCAATAATCATATCGGTCACTTTTGAGTTAACCGCATCAGTACCAATTGCCGCAGTAAAACTCTTATCTATCTTCAATATATCCGGACTCAGTGTTTCCAGGTATGCCAGAGAACTGTGTCCGGTACCAAAATCATCAATTGCCAGTCTGACCCCTAAATGACGCAAATCCCTTACCACATGATGGCTGAGCTCCGGCAGTGCATCGCGTTCAGTGAGCTCAAGAATAAGGCTCTGCTGGGGATGTGCTGGAAACCAGTAACGCCGGAGGTCTTCAATAATTGCGCCATTTTTAAAATGACGTGCTGCCACATTAATACTGATATGAAATCCGTTCATCTTCGGCAAATGATCGAGATATTTAACGGTTTCCTGTAATACAAAACAGGTCAGTGGAATAATTAAATTGAGCTGTTCCGCCAGAGGAATAAAACCATCAGGTGAAATATTACCCTGTCGTGGATTATGCCAGCGCAGCAGCAGCTCAATACCGGCACACTCCCGGCTATTAGCATTAATCAGTGGCTGGCAGTAAACCTCAAATTCACGAGCAGCCAGGCCCATATGAATTTCATGAAAGAAACTCATACGCTTTGCTGTCATAAACCACGCGCAGGTTCCTGTCAGCAGACTAAGTACAATAGCCAGGGGAAGTTGCGAAGGTAAGTTGTTAAGTGCCAGGATACTTGAAGAGGGGCCTACAGTTGTAATTGAAAACGGATAGTTTGTCGAAATAATATCCTGACGAACCTGGCCTGCGGAAATCTCAATAGTCGTGACTATTCCATGAGCATATTCAAAATGTGCTTCGGCAATATTAAGAATCGTTTTATCTACCCAGGGACCATCTGTGTACTGAATAAACCCTGCCAGCATGCCTAAGTTAATAACCTGCATTACTCCGTCATCACTATGCGCAGGAACAGGCCGCCATGAGAGTAAAATAGGTGAGCCTTTATTAATTAAGTTGTCAGTACTTAATAATAACAGGGGAGTCGGAGTAGGTAACCGGGGGTGTATCGAGCGGATATCATAGCTAGTTGAACCAAAGACACTGGAGCAATAGATGACGCCGTTTTTTACCAGCGAGATAGATCGTACCGTGGGCACTCTTGCCGTATGCTCCCTTAATGTCCGTTGAACATTTTCGCAGGGCAGAATCATGAGCGGCAAAGCATCCTGGAATAACATATCAAAAGGAGCGAGCAAGGCTTCAACGGTAGAAACGGCACGTTCACTAAAGTGTAAAACACGCTGTTCATTTAACTGACGCTCAGTAAAAAATTTTATTGTCAGGGTCAGCACAAATACCAGGGTTGTGAATAAAATACAGACAATCAGCCTTCTGCGCCGATAGTCAGATATAACCCGTTGTGCTGTTTGCATTCCAAACCACCTCGGTTGGCCTTCGCATACCCTAAATGCGCTTTGTTAACATTGTAGTGGGCGATTATTATAGAGACGAGTAAATTACGGTAATATATATAAAAAAACTAAAAATCAGACAGCCAGTAGCGCTAAAAATGGCAATCAGTTTCCCGGGGAGTGATTCTGATGGTAAACACAGGAATAACAGCACGAGTATCTGGTAGAAAATAAGATAACTGAGTGTATTCCCGCCATATTTCATGTCATTTGAGTATTGCTTTTTCCAGCCAGGCGAATGACACAGGTATCTGTGTTTATCGCCTGCCTGGACTCAGATCTGCAGGAAGCGCTATTGTTAGTTACACTGCACTTTAATCGCCAATCCTCCCTGGGAAGTTTCACGGTATTTGGCGTTCATATCTTTACCTGTTTCGTACATTGTTTCGATAACTTTATCCAGCGATACGCGTGGTGCACTGGTCCGGCGCATCGCCATACGAGTGGCATTGATGGCTTTTACAGAGGCAATCGCATTACGCTCGATACAAGGAACCTGAACCTGTCCGGCAACCGGATCACAAGTCAGACCCAAATTATGTTCCATGCCGATTTCTGCCGCGATACAGACTTGATCGGGGCTGGCGCCAAGAATTTCGGCTAAACCAGCGGCCGCCATAGAGCAGGCAACACCCACTTCTCCCTGACAACCGACTTCGGCACCCGAAATAGAGGCGTTCATTTTATATAATGCGCCAATAGCTCCGGAAGCGAGGAAATAACGAATATAGATTTCCGGAGTCACAGGCTCAATGAAGTGATCGTAATAGGCCAGAACAGCGGGTACGATGCCACAGGCGCCGTTAGTCGGAGCCGTGACTACGCGACCACCTGCCGCATTCTCTTCGTTCACCGCAAGGGCAAACATATTCACCCAGTCCACGACGTTCATTGGATCATTTGACAATTTATCATTGGAAACCAGAATACGGCGCAAAGCGGAAGCGCGACGTGGAACGCGCAACGGACCCGGTAACACGCCCTCGGTATTCATGCCCCTGTCAATACAGGCACGCATTGTGTTCCAGATATCGGCAAAGTATTGCTCAACTTCTTGCTTACTGTGCAGCGCCAGTTCATTTTCCATCACCAGACCTGAAATAGAGTGTCCGGTTTGCTGGCAAAATTGCAGCAGTTCCTCAGCGGATTTGAAGGCATAAGGCACCGCAAGTTCAGACGCATCTTCTTTGCCGTAATGCTCGGCATCAACAATAAAACCACCGCCGATGGAGTAGTAGGTTTTGCTGTAGATCTCTTTTTCGCCACTGTAGGCATGAATGGACATGCCATTTTCGTGCAAAGGGAGATTGGTGCTGTGGAAACGAATACCATTATCAGCCGGGAAATCGACTTCATGAGCGCCACTGGCTAACAGCAGGCGGCCACGGGACTCTACATCCTTAATAAAACCAGGTATGGAGTCTATCACCACATTATCAGGACGATTACCTGCCAGACCCATGATAATCGCGATATCGGTATGGTGACCTTTACCGGTTAATGAGAGAGAGCCGTAGATATCCACGGCTATGCGCGTCGTACTGTCCAGTAGCCCACGTTCGACCAGGTCATCGACGAACTGTTTACCGGCTTTCATTGGGCCAACGGTGTGCGAGCTGGAAGGGCCAATGCCGACTTTGAACATGTCGAATATACTAATCACAGTAAAACTCCTCTTAAGGCGTCCGTCACCGAACATGATGCTTTGAAATTGCTATGTCATAGTTTAAAAATTTATTGGTTACACAGGTAAACTATTCACATGAATTAAACTAATCCGTTAGCATAAATCACCTAATATCAACAAAAAGTGATCAAAACATCTACTTAATATAGTCCAGTTTAGCGCCTGAAAGTGTTATCTGTATTGCAGTTTACCTGTAAGGACAGGGTGCGAATAATGCTGGCAGTCATCCCCCAGACAAAATAGCTCTCGTACCAGGAAAGCCAGACACGATGCGGTATTTTCCGCCGCTGAATATCCAGAGGGTGATACCGCCCGGTCGTCAGCGCTTCTTCCAGTGGCATTTCAAAAATCGCGGCGACTTCATCCGCACTCGCCCGAAGCGGGACATCAGGGGAAATAATGCCAATGATCGGTGTGACTCGAAATCCAGTGACACTATCAATACTGGGCAGACGACCAATGACTTCCACAGCCTGTGGTGGGATAGCAATCTCTTCATAGGTTTCACGAAGTGCAGTGGCAATTAATGATTCATCGGTCTCATCGGCAGAACCGCCCGGAAATGCCACCTCACCGGGGTGCTTACGCAATGTCAGCGAGCGCTGAGTCAGCAATAGTCCGGGCTGAGGTCGGCGAACAATAGGCACCAGTACCGCGGCTTCACGTTGATGGCTGACGGGGGGACGAAAATCCGGTTGTAGTAGCTGAAAACGAGCGAGAAAATTATCCAGCGTCATCAATTAACTCTCCAGTAAGGGCAGGATACGATTCACTTTGTCAAACGTCTCCTGGTACTCTGCACTGACATCGCTGTCGGCAACGATACCTCCTCCGGCAGAGCAGTAAAGTTTGCCTTGCTCTGCGGTCAGGGTTCGAATGGTGATACTGCTGTCCATATTGCCGCAAAAACTAATATAGACGATGGATCCACACCAGGCGTTACGCCGCTGCGGTTCGAGTTCTTCAATAATTTCCATCGCCCGTACTTTTGGTGCTCCGGTGATAGAACCGCCAGGGAAGGTTGCCCGGAGTAAATCACAAGCATTCAGGTCATCGGGTAACTCGGCTGTGATGGTGCTGACTAAGTGATGCACCGCGGCAAAGGGCTCGACCACAAAGAGCTCCGGCACTCTGACACTACCAGGCCGCGCGACTCTGCCAATATCATTACGCAGCAGATCGACAATCATCAAATTCTCTGCCCGGTCTTTCGGGGATGATGCCAGTTTCAACGCTTGTTCCCGATCTAATTTGGGATCTGCGAGCCTGGGTAAGGTGCCTTTTATGGGACGGGTCTGGATCTGTTTATCTTGCAAGCGTACAAAACGTTCCGGCGACAGACTTAATATCGCACTGCCCGGTAATCGTAAAAAAGCGCTGAAAGGTGCACGGTTCGCCTGATTGAGTTTTTCGAAGGCCTGCCACTCATCACCCCGGTAGCTGGCACTAAAACGCTGAGCAAGGTTAACCTGATAACAGTCACCGCTGCGCAGATATTCCTGAATTTTATTGAATTTTACCCCATACTGCTCACGGCTCATATTGGACTGCCAGGCGCTGGTCAGATGAAACGGAGTCGGCGATGGCTGACTGAGGGAATCAAGATAGGCCAGGCGCTGATTGATATCTCCCCAGCTAACCAGTGTCAGACGCTGCAATTGGTTGTCCGCGATTAAGGCCCAGTCATAAATTCCGACTGCCATATCCGGCGTATACAGACTTTTTTCTGCCTGTTCGGGGAGCGTCTCAAAATGACGGCCTAAATCATAACCGAGCAATCCCAGCGCACCGCCGCAAAAGGGGTAGTCTGTTTGTGGGGCGCAGGTTAGCCCGTAGCTCTCGAGCGTATTTTGTAGCAGCGTCAGAGGCCCACGGTCGCTAGATTCAGATATACCCTCACGTATTATTGTCGTTGTTTTTCCCTCAGTGACCAGTGTCGCCCGTGGGTCTGCGACCATGATATCAAAACGACTGTACGGATGGTCAGAGCAACCAGAATGTAACATCATCGCCCAAGGTTGATGAGACAGCATTTTAAAGTAGTGCTGTACGGCATCTGTTTGCCAGGGGAGAATATGAAAAACAGGGGATTTGGTAGCTTTCATTTAATGGGAACCGATTACCATAACAACATTCAATCTTGTCGGAGGAGTTTAACATGATTTCAGGATTACCTGCGCTTAGTCATGAGCAGCAGCAACAAGCGGTCGAGCGTATTCAAGAGTTGATGAGTGGTGGAATGAGTAGCGGCGAAGCAATCACCCTCGTGGCAAATGAAATTCGCGCTACTCATACTGGAGACCATATTGTCGCCATGTTTGAAGATGACGACGAAGAAGAGGAATAGCAGGCCTGTTACTGCACAATTTACAGTGCAGCGATAATTTTTATTTCCACCTTATACTGTGGATTCATCAATCCCGCCTGTACGGTGCATCGTACTGGCGCATGACCGGCAACCACCCATTCATCCCAGGCCCGGTTCATGGCTGCAAAATCTTCACCGTTTGGCAGAAAAATGGTGGCATCCAGAATGCGCGTTTTATCGCTTTTCAATGAGGCCAGCAGCTGGTCGATTTGTGCCAGAGTATTCGCGGTTTGCTGGTAGGCATCGGCATCCAGATTTTCCGGGACCCCGGTGTAATAAACGGTCTGGTTATGGATAACCGCATCAGACCAACGGTCTTCGGGTTTTATGCGCGTAATGCTCATGGTTTCTCCTTGATAGTAAACAAATCACGGCACACAGACTGCCATAACCTTTGTCCTGGTTCTACAGGGTAACTGGATTAAACTTGCTATGACTGACATAATCACTGGCAATTTAACAAGGCGGGTAATGTGACGGACGATTTTGCGCAAGATGGCCAGCTGGCGAATGTTATTCCGGGGTTTAAGCCACGCGAAGCGCAACGGCAGATGGCGGAAGCGGTAACGAAAACCATTGCCCAGGGCGGTACGCTGGTGGTAGAAGCGGGTACCGGAACGGGTAAAACCTACGCTTATCTTGCTCCGGCATTACGCTCCGGAAAAAAAGTTATTATTTCCACGGGTTCTAAAGCGCTGCAAGATCAGCTCTATTCCCGTGATTTACCCACTATTGCCAGCGCACTCTCTTTTACCGGTCGAATTGCGCTACTGAAAGGGCGGGCTAACTACCTCTGCCTTGAGCGGCTCGAACAGCAAATGCTGGCAGGAGGCGGTCTGGCGCAGGAATTACTGAGTGATATAGCGCATTTACGCCATTGGGCCAGTGCCACAGAAGAAGGCGACATTAGCAGTTGTAACGCGGTGGCTGAGGATTCTACGGTCTGGCCGTTAGTGACCAGCACCAATGACAACTGCCTCGGTCAGGACTGCCCGGTCTATAAAGACTGTTTCGTGGTCAAGGCGCGTAAAAAAGCGATGGATGCGGATTTAGTGGTGGTCAATCACCACTTATTTCTGGCCGATATGGTGGTAAAAGAGAGCGGTTTTGCAGAACTTATCCCGGAAGTAGACGTCACGATTTTCGATGAAGCCCATCAAATTCCCGATATTGCCAGCCAGTATTTTGGCCAGTCACTGACCAGCCGACAGCTTCTCGACCTCGCCAAAGATATTTCTATTGCTTACCGAACCGAAGTCCGTGACGTGCAGCAGCTGCAAAAAAGTGCCGACAGCCTGGCAATGCGTGCCCAGGATTTTCGCCTGCAACTGGGCGATCCGGGTTACCGGGGAAATCTCCGTACCCTACTGGCGGATCCCGCGATTCAGCGTTCGTTACTGTTACTGGACGATGCCCTTGAGCTTTGTCATGACGTAGCAAAACTTTCACTCGGGCGCTCCGCTTTACTCGATGCAGCCTTTGAACGGGCGGTTATCTATCGCGGGCGCATCAAACGGCTGAAAGAGGTTAATCAGCCCGGCTATAGCTACTGGTATGAGTGCAATGCCCGCCATTTTACGCTGGCATTAACGCCGCTTTCCGTGGCTGACAAGTTTAAAGAAGTTATCAGAGAGAAATCAGCCAGCTGGGTATTTACCTCTGCCACCTTATCGGTGAACGATAAACTCAGCCATTTCACCGAGCGCCTCGGCATTGAGCAGGCGGAAAGCCTGTTACTGGCCAGTCCGTTCGACTATGAAAAACAGGCATTGCTCTGTGTTCCCCGCGGTTTACCTGAGCCGAATCGTCCTCATGGCGCAAAGCAGCTGGCAAATTTATTACGTCCGCTAATCGAAGCCAATAATGGGCGCTGTTTTATGCTCTGCACCTCGCATGCCATGATGCGCGATTTAGCAGAACAGTTTCGTGCCACCATGACGCTACCGGTATTGTTGCAGGGTGAAACCAGCAAAGGGCAGTTACTTGAGCAGTTTGTTCAGGCGGGTAATGCGCTGCTGGTGGCGACCAGTAGCTTCTGGGAAGGGGTGGATGTTCGGGGTGATGCGCTGTCACTGGTGATTATCGATAAACTGCCCTTCACCTCGCCCGATGACCCATTACTGAAGGCGCGGATGGAAGACTGCCAGTTACGCGGAGGCGATCCTTTCACGGATATTCAGCTACCGGATGCGGTGATTCAGCTAAAGCAGGGGGTAGGGCGATTGATTCGTGATGTTGAGGATAGTGGAGTCATTGTTATCTGTGATAACCGGCTGGTGATGCGGCCCTATGGCGGCGTATTTCTTAATAGTTTGCCGCCAGCCCCCCGGACCCGGGATATTAATCGAGCTGTCGCGTTCCTTAACACCCTCCCTGAACGGTAAATATCATCAACCTGTGATACACTATGCGCCGTTTTTTGAACTTATCTATGTCAGAGGCTCGCCAGTCCATGCGCATTTTAGCCATCGATACTGCAACTGAAGCTTGTTCTGTTGCGCTGCAAGACCCTGAGGCGTGTTACGCCCAGTTTGAACTCTGCCCGCGTGAACATACGCAACGTATCCTGCCAATGGTGCAGGAAATCCTTGAGCGTGCTGAAACGCGGTTAGCGGATATCGACGTGCTGGCCTTTGGGCGTGGGCCGGGAAGCTTTACGGGTGTGCGCATTGGTATTGGCATTGCCCAAGGGCTTGCTCTTGGCGCTGAACTGCCAATGGTCGGTGTCTCGACGCTGGCAACCATGGCGCAGGGAGCATGGCGACGTACCGGAGCCACTCGGGTTCTGGCTGCAATAGATGCCCGCATGGGTGAAGTCTACTGGGCGGAATATGTTCGGGATGAGGCGGGTGTCTGGCAGGGCGAAGCGAGTGAAGCGGTATTAAAACCTGATGCGGTAGCTGAACGTTTAGCCGGGTTAACCGGTGAGTGGGCTATCGTCGGCACGGGCTGGCAGGCCTGGCCTGATATGGCCAGCCAAAGTGGGTTACAGATCCGTGACGGTGAAACAACCTTACCCGAAGCAGAAGATATGTTACCTCTGGCTCTTCTGGCTTTTAACGCCGGACAAGCGGTCGCAGTTGAAGAATCAGAACCTGTCTATTTACGCAATGAAGTGACCTGGAAAAAACTGCCTGGTCGTGAGTAACCATCGAAAGTCATGTTCTGCTCTCCTGCTGATAAAGTAAGCAGATATCCGCTTCAGGCTCGAGATGTCGGGCCTTCTTTTGATAACTTATTGTTGTTTGTTGTTTTAAATCACGGCTCACCCCGTGATTTTTTGTCATTTTCGCCCATAAAAAAATGAGTGATGCGCTTCGCAACCTTTGAACGGGCTAATAAACAAACTGGTACGCTGAGTTAATATAATGTTAATGAAGTGGTGCGCCGAGGTGTGCGATGACAATGAACAGTACGATTAGAGGTGTGTCTTTGAATAAGGTCTGGCTTAAGCGCTATCCAGCCGATGTACCGGCAGAAATTAATCCCGACAGATATCAGTCTCTGATTGATATGTTTGAACAGGCCGTTGGACGTTATGCCGACAAGCCCGCTTTTATCAATATGGGTGAAACCATGAGCTTCCGTAAACTGGAAGAGCGGAGTCGGGCATTTGCCGCGTATCTACAGCAAGGGCTGGGGCTGAAAAAAGGCGATCGTGTTGCCTTAATGATGCCTAACCTGCTTCAGTATCCGGTGGCTTTATTTGGCATCTTACGAGCCGGTATGGTGGTGGTGAATGTGAACCCACTGTACACCCCGCGTGAGCTGGAGCACCAGTTGTGTGACAGTGGAGCGAGTGCCATTGTTATTGTCTCTAATTTTGCGCATACGCTCGAAAAAGTCGTCAGTCATACCCAAGTAAAACATGTGATTCTGACTCGACTGGGTGATGAGCTTTCGTTGGCGAAAGGTACGCTGGTAAACCTGGTGGTTAAATACATCAAGCGTATGGTGCCAAAATACCATTTGCCAGGAGCTATTTCATTTCGTCAGGCCTTGCAAAGCGGCGAAGATTTGCAGTACCTCAAGCCAGATATTGTGAGTACCGATCTGGCCTTTTTACAGTATACCGGCGGTACAACCGGTGTGGCTAAAGGCGCGATGCTGTCTCATCGCAATTTGCTGGCTAACCTCGAACAAGTGAAAGCGGCCTATGGTCCGCTACTTGAAGAGGGCAAAGAGCTGGTGGTCACGCCGCTGCCGCTATATCACATTTTCGCCCTGACGGTGAACTGCCTGTTCTTTATTGAACTTGGCGGCTGTAGTTTGCTGATTACCAATCCTCGTGATATTCCCGGTTTTGTGAAAGAACTGGGTAAATATCGTTTCACCGCGATGACCGGCGTGAATACCCTGTTTAATGCGTTATTGAATAACAAAGCCTTTCAACAGCTGGACTTTTCCTCTCTGCATCTCTCTGCCGGAGGCGGTATGCAGGTGCAGCATGTGGTCGCTGAACGCTGGGAAAAGCTGACCGGACGTTTCCTGCTTGAAGGATACGGTCTGACGGAGAGCTCACCTTTAGTCAGTGCGAACCCACATGATATGGATTATCACAGTGGCTCTATTGGTTTACCGGTTCCTTCTACCGATGTTAAGTTGATTGATGATAATGGCCTTGAAGTCTCTCCCGGCTCACCGGGTGAGCTTTGTGTTAAAGGCCCGCAGGTGATGCTGGGATACTGGCAGCAACCCGCAGCCACTGCAGAAGTGCTTAAAGATGGCTGGCTGCAAACCGGTGATATCGTGGAGATAGATGAAAACGGCTTTATGCGTATTATCGACCGGAAAAAAGATATGATTCTGGTCTCCGGTTTTAACGTTTACCCGAATGAAATTGAAGAAGTGGTGATGCAACACGAAGGTGTGCTCGAAGTGGCGGCAGTAGGTGTCCCTGCGGGTGTCACAGGTGAAGCCGTGAAAATTTTCGTGGTTAAAAAGTCGCCTGACCTCAGTGAGCAGGAGCTGATTATCTTTTGCCGACGCCATCTTACCGCCTATAAAGTACCAAGATTGATTGAGTTTCGTACTGAATTGCCGAAATCCAATGTTGGAAAAATTTTACGACGAGAACTACGTGACGAGACGAGTGTGACAGGTAACAATACAGTCTAAGCGTAGAGTCTGCCTTCGGGCATAAATCTAAGAGAATAGAATTTGAATTACCAGATGATTACTACTGATGCCGGACTTGCTGCTGTTTGTGCAGCGGCCCGGCAGTATCCTGCGTTAGCGCTGGATACCGAGTTTGTTCGTACACGTACTTATTATCCGCAACTTGGCTTGTTGCAAATGTATGATGGCGAAACCATTTCACTGATCGATCCCCTGACAATCAGTGACTGGTCTCCCTTTAAAGCGCTGCTACAGGACACCGGTATCCAAAAATTCTTACATGCGGGTAGCGAGGATCTGGAAGTTTTTCTTAATGCCTTCGGCATGATGCCAGAACCTTTTATTGATACTCAGATTCTGGCTTCATTCACCGGCAGGCCTCTGTCTTGTGGCTTTGCCACCCTGGTTGAATCCTTCACCGGTATTGCGCTGGATAAAAGCGAGTCACGTACTGACTGGCTGGCACGCCCACTGTCAGAGCGCCAGTGTGAATATGCGGCGGCGGATGTGTTCTATTTATTGCCGATTGCCCACAAACTGGTGGCCGAGGCTGAAACGGCGGGCTGGTTACAAGCCGCACTGAGTGAATGCCGTCTGATGCAGGCCCGGCGTCAGGATATTCTTGCACCCGAAGAAGCCTGGCGTGAGATTAGCCAGGCCTGGCAATTACGACCTCGTCAGCTGGCATGCCTGAAAAAACTGGCCGCCTGGCGTCTGCGTTGCGCACGCGAGCGGGATATGGCGGTGAATTTTGTCATACGGGAAGAAAATCTCTGGCAGGTTGCACGTTATCTGCCAGGCTCTCTCGGTGAACTGGCTAATTTGGGACTCAGTGGCACCGAGATCCGTTTCCACGGCAAAACATTGATAGCTCTGGTGGCGGAAGCCGAAGCGTTACCTGAGAGTGAACTACCGGCCCCTCTGGTGAATCTGGTTGATATGCCGGGTTATCGCGGATTATTTAAGGCGATTAAGGCGACGGTTCAAACCGTCAGTGAAACGAGTGGGTTAAGCGTGGAACTGCTGGCTTCTCGTCGCCAGATTAACCAGTTACTGAACTGGCACTGGAAATTGAAGCCACAGTCGTTACAGCCGGAACTGGTAAGCGGCTGGCGTAGGGAATTGATGGCTGATAAGTTACATCAGCAGCTGGCAGGCCATTAAAACAGATAAGTTACCGGAATCGGTAATCGTATTCCGGTAACTTATTTTTACTCGTTATAAAGTCACAGTCGCTTAGTCAGGCTTCAATACTTCATCGGTCTCAGGCAATGTCACGTTCAGTTCCAGAACAGAGATATCATCGCCTTTTTGTTCCAGCGCAACGGTAACCATTTCCGGATCTATCTGAACATACTTACAGATGACTTCCAGAATATCGCGTTTCAGTTGTGGTAAATAATGGGGTTCGCTATCACCCCGACGTCGCTCTGCAACGATAATCTGCAAACGTTCTTTAGCGATATTAGCAGTACTCTTTTTTCGCGAAAGAAAAAAGTCTAAAAGTGCCATAACTTATCCTCCGAAAAGGCGTTTGAGGAATCCTTTCTTCTCTTCTTCTATGAAGCGAAAAGGGCGTTCTTCTCCGAGTAAGCGCTCAATGGTATCCGCATAGGCTTTACCTGCGTCAGACTCGGCATCAAGAATTACAGGCTCACCCTGGTTAGATGCCCGCAGAACAGACTGGTCTTCAGGGATAACACCCACTAGTGGAATGCGCAGAATTTCCAGCACATCCTCCATACTCAGCATATCCCCTTTACTGACCCGACCCGGATTATAACGTGTCAGAAGTAAGTGCTCTTTTATTGGGCTCTCACCTTTTTCAGCACGTAATGATTTAGAGGAAAGAATACCCAGAATACGGTCAGAATCCCGGACTGAAGAGACTTCAGGGTTGGTGGTAATAATTGCTTCGTCAGCGAAATAGAGCGCCATCAGCGCTCCTGTTTCGATACCCGCTGGTGAGTCACAAATAATAAACTCAAAATCCATTGCCTTAAGGTCTTCCAGCACCTTGGCGACGCCGTCACGGGTCAGTGCGTCTTTGTCGCGCGTTTGTGAGGCTGGCAGGATATAGAGATTTTCAGTGCGTTTATCACGGATCAGCGCCTGATTTAATGTTGCATCACCTTGGATAACATTAACAAAATCATAGACTACGCGGCGCTCGCAACCCATAATAAGGTCCAGATTACGCAGGCCAATATCAAAGTCGATAACGACAGTTTTATGTCCCTTCTGAGCCAATCCCGTAGCGATGGCTGCGCTAGACGTGGTCTTACCAACGCCCCCTTTACCCGATGTAACTACAATAATGCGTGCCATGAGGAGTTCCTTGTTATAAAGGGCCTAATATAAAGGTTGAAAGGAAAGCGCGCCTTTAATCAGATTCAGGCGAATCGCTTTTCCATAATAGTCAGCCGGAATTTCATCACTCAGCCGATACTCTCCTGCAATTGAAACTAGCTCAGCATGCAGATGAGTGCAAAATATATGAGTATCAGTATTACCGCTTGCGCCTGCAAGCGCTCGCCCACGCATCATACCGTAGATGTGAATATTACCATCTGCAATTAATTCTGCACCTGCGCTGACATGACTTGCGACAATCAAATCACTATTTTGTGCATAAATGCGCTGTCCGGATCGAATAGGTGTATCAATAAAGCGTGTTTGAGTGGATGGCGCAGCCACCGGAACAATATCCGGAGCCGGAACAGGTGTTGCAGACACAGTTTCCCGTGCCACTTTTTCTTTGCCTTCATTCAGGAGGGGTAACCCGGCGAGAGCAATTGCAGCTTTCAATGACTCATCTTTACAGCCACTGATCCCTACAACATGCAACCCGGTCGATATTACCGCCTGTTGGATCTGCTGCCAGTTAACTGCGCCTTCGAGGCTTGCCACATTTAATACGACTGGCGCATGTTTTAAGAAAGCCGGCGCCTGGGCTATTTTTTCTTCCAGAGCTTGTTGAATGACCTCTGGTCTGGAGTCGTGTAAATGAACGACAGAGAGTGTGAAACTGCTCCCTTTTAACTCGATTGGCGTATTTGACATCCTGACCTTACCCAATTCAGTTTCAATCCCCACAATTGTGGGACGATATTCCGAACTACGCAAGGCATGTTATAGTTCTCAATATATTCAGGCAAGCCACAGACGGGCTAAAATAGAGTAAAAAACATGTATTGTGTGATCTATCGAAGTACTAAGCGTGACCAGACATATCTGTATGTTGAGAAAAAAGATGATTTTTCGCGGGTACCTGAAGAGCTGATGAAAGGGTTTGGCACACCAGTACTCGCTATGATGCTACCGCTGGATGGCAGTAAAAAACTTGCTCATACCTCTCTGGATAAATTGAAAAGTGCGCTCGAGCAGGACGGCTATTATTTACAGATCCCGCCGCCGCCAGAAAGTTTGCTTACTATGCACTTGGAAAATATTCCGAAAAAATCATAGGTGAAAGCTATTCAAGCGCCAGAAATATCAGAATGAGTATTATGTTCTCTATTCATTTCGCTACAGCGGCTCGTGATAGGCTGACACTCAGACATCATAATTAACGACGATTTCAAGGTGGAGAAAGACATCATGTATCAACATCGTAACTGGCAAGGGGCGGTCCTGGATTATCCGGCGAGTAAGGTCGTTTGTGTTGGCAGTAATTATGCTAAACATATTAAAGAGATGGGGAGCCAGACGCCGGAAGAGCCGGTGTTATTTATTAAGCCTGAAACCGCATTATGCGATATCCGTCAGCCTCTTGCCTTACCTCAAGGTTTGGGTGAAGTACATCATGAAGTCGAGCTTGCCGTGTTAATAGGTTCAACCTTAAAACAGGCCTCTGAAGATCATGTGCTCAAGGCGATAGCAGGCTACGGTGTTGCACTGGATTTGACGTTACGTGACTTGCAAAGTGGCTTGAAAAAAGCGGGACGTCCATGGGAAAAGGCCAAAGCATTTGATAATTCCTGCCCCATTTCTGGTTTTATTTCCGCGCGTGAATTTCACCAGGATCCGCAGAATATTCCCCTCAGTCTTATTATTAACGGTGAGACCCGTCAGTCAGGTTCTACCGCTGATATGCTGCATAAAATCATCCCGCTGATTGCCTATGCCAGCCGATTCTTTACCCTGCGTGCCGGTGATATCATTCTGACAGGGACACCTGAAGGTGTCGGACCGCTGGCTAAAAATGATGAACTGGAAGTCACTTTTGCTGATAAGAGCCTGACGACCCGGGTTTTATAACTCTATTGCCGTCAATTGGCGGCAATATTTACCGTCTTAAGGTATACTGTTTATACCCAAGGTTCTTGGGTATAAACATGCTTTTCAAATCACCTGAAATCCTTTTAATTCTCTCGTGCAGGAACCGTTATGACCGCAGTCCCTTTCTGGCAAAGTAAAACCCTTGATGAAATGAGTGATGCCGAATGGGAGTCGCTGTGTGATGGCTGCGGGCAATGCTGTCTTCACAAGCTGATGGATGAAGACTCTGATGAAATTTATTTCACCAATGTGGCCTGCAAGCAGCTCAATATCAAAACCTGTCAGTGTAAAAATTATGAGCGCCGCTTTGAGTATGAGCCTGATTGTATCAAGCTGACGCGGGATAATTTGCCTACCTTTGAATGGCTTCCTCACAGCTGCGCATACCGCCTGCTGGCTGAGGGTGAACCGCTGCCTGGCTGGCATCCGCTGCTAACCGGCTCTAAAGCAGCAATGCATGGTGAGCGTATTTCTGTTCGTCATATTGCTGTCAGAGAGTCTGAAGTGGTCGACTGGCAGGATCATATTATGAATAAGCCGGAATGGGCTGATTAATTGTCTGATATGAAAGAGACTAATGGCTAATGATTTATGGCCTGAGGTATATGTGGGACAAGTTCAGCGACGCGGTATCGAGACAGCATGGCAAGAACAGTCTTCCACCTCAGGCTCTTTGATAACCCCTTCTATCCGTTACGATGGCAAACCTCATCCCTACGCATCTGAATACCTTCACTTCCCCTCAGGTGTTTTTATTATTTCATCAGCGACCAGTATTAGTTACTTGTGGAAATGAGTAATTTTTAATACAACTAATAATTCACTATCTTCATAAAGATTATGCTCCGGGATAAAAATATGAATGACATCGCTACCAATGATCGAATTGCCGAACTTGAGCAAAAAATTGAATATCTGGAGGATAGAGTCAGAGCAATTGATAACGAGAAGCTCGCCCTGGAGGTAATACTTCTCGCGACCGCTGCCACATCCCCAGAGTATCAAGTTGAGTTAATTAAAAACTATATAGAATCAATGGCATCGGCACTTGAAAGCTCAGGAGTAAACGAAAACCCCGAACATATTGCAGCGAGACGCGCCGTCTATAAACGCGTGTTCTCACGAACGATTGGATATGAATAAATCTCACCCTCAGTGATATTAGTGCCGGGATGTTTACCCGCAACCGGCACGTGTTTCCTCATTTCCACAGTCAAAGGAGCTTTCATACTGGTTATTCCACAGTCAATACAGGAATACCGAATGGATACCGGATGACTTATTACGTTCCTTCAAAACGGGATCGGTGCTCTTTCTGTTGTTCAAAGTAACGAAGTACTGAGAGAGGGTGAGAATCCTTGGGGGTAAACAGGGGGAACAAAATTAGCGCAAAAGAACTTCAAAACCACCTGGAGTGTCGATTCGTCTTGCGCTATCTTCTGTCTGTAGTAAGGGTCGTTTATTTTTTGAACAAATGAATGCGATGTTTGATTAACATGTAAACCAGCGCGACAAAGGCAACAAATGTAAAACCATTCGTGACATAGAGAAACACAATCGCATCGCCTATTTTTTCATTAGCGATAAGCCAGCTGGCTACCGATAATCCGCAGGCGATGCCGAATATCCATGTGAGGATCCAAATCAGTATTTTCATTTTTAACGTACTCGCATTTATTATTCAGAAAGTGCCAACACTCTAAATATATTTCAATATGGTGTCGATGGTTAGTGCTTTTCCCGATGAGTCGAAAATATTTCTGCAATAAAGCATCAGAACGTTTGTTGACTGTTATCTGTTGGTTAAATTAATGTATTTTATCGCAATCAGCAGGGGAGTTACTTGCAGCATCGCGAAAAATGGACAATTCTTAAAGGGGTATCACCAGCTCAGGGTGATCGTACTAATTATAATGTAAGGAAAGCCGAATGAACTTGAAGAAATTTTTTATGATGATTTGCGTTGTGATGTCACTGGGTCTGACGTTAACTGCCTGCGCCCCGTCACCAACCCAGGAAGGTACCGGTGGTTATTTTGATGACTCTGTTATCACGACTAAAGTAAAAGCTGCACTGCTGGGCGAAAAAAATATTAAATCAACTCAGATCTCTGTAGAAACTTTTAAAGGCCGTGTGCAATTAAGTGGTTTTGTTTCCAGTGACCAGGAAGCAGCTCTGGCAGTGAAAACTGCTCAAACAGTTCCGGGTGTGAGAACCGTCATTAACTCTATGCGCCTTAAATAATTTATCGCTGAAAGATGACACTTAAGTCATCTGTTTTAAAAACCCATTGTGTTGATACCGATGGGTTTTTTATTTTTCAGGGTATTCAGCAAAAAAAAGACTCACCAGCAGGTAAGTCTTTTAATCAATGTGGATCGGCAATCAGCGATTAAACAGGCCGCGTTTTTTTGGCTTAACGAACTGCGCCATCAGCACCAGCACGCCAACAATCAGATACGCCGCAAAAATACCAATTAACCACTGTGGCATCTCAAGTGATAAGAATGACCACTGTAATTCAGCGCAGTCACCACTGGCGACAAAAACTTGTGGTAGCCATTTATCAAGCGGTAACCATTCAGGAAAACGTGCAGCAAAATCGCAAGTAGCAAACGGGGACGGGTGCAATTGTATCATTGTATGTTCCCAGGCCAGCTGCAAACCTTTCCCTGCACTGTAAAGCCAGAGTGCAATCCCAGCGTAGCGTAGCGGTGATTTAGGAGCGATTGCGCCCAACAGGCCCGCACCCATCACACCGAACAATGCGCTACGCTCATAGATACACATCACACAGGGATGCAGGCCTAAGCCGTGCTGAAACCACAATGCGACTAGTTCTAAAGCGAAAGCAGTAAACGCCATTAACAGCCAAGCTCCGCGTCCACGTGAGCACTGGTTTAAGTATTGCAACATAATCAGGATCCCTGCAACATGCCTAGAGTCGGCAGTGTAAACGAAAAAGTTTTTTGTGCTAGTAGGATAGATGAAAATAACTCGTGGACTGAGAGCATCAAGGGTCGGCTGTCGTCAGTGAAACGAAGACATTCATCTGGCTTCTATATCTGTACAGAATTAGTGTAATTAAATTAATAAATTAAAATCAATGGTTTATTGTTTTTTTCTTCGCTGGAGTAGTAAAATTCCGTTTACGCGTACCGGCAAGATAACAATGATTCTGTTTACATAGATAATCTGTGTACAGTTGTATCATGCTCAGCCAGCAACAGCGCGCTAAACACTGAGGGAGCGGTGATACAAAACCCGTGACTGCCTGAAAAATCGCTAACGTATTGCCCTGGATAACGACATCCCGGATACAAGAGCTGAAGGGCATTCTACTCGTATAATCGTCGGAGCGTAATCCCGAATACAGGCCGTGCGTTTACTGATATTAGCTTATTAAGATAAAAAACTGCGTTATAACGCACGTCCATTAGATTTTTCGATTGTATTATGAGCCCCGGATCATTTATTTATGTTCATCGTTTTTCTGAGCTCAGCGCCTATCAGCAACTTGAAATATTTTGGATAGAGAACGTAAATTTGGACGCTATCTGGAATTCATGCTATCTGGTATGATGAGTATAACTGGCAAAACCTGCGTAATGGAAATTTTACCATGGTCATCAAGGCACAAAGCCCAGCGGGTTTCGCTGAAGAGTATATTATAGAAAGTATCTGGAATAGTCGTTTTCCGCCGGGATCTATTCTTCCCGCTGAACGTGAACTGTCAGAGCTTATTGGAGTAACCAGAACCACGTTGCGCGAAGTTCTGCAACGTCTTGCTCGTGATGGCTGGTTGACCATTCAGCATGGTAAACCGACCCGTGTGAATAATTTCTGGGAAACCTCCGGACTGAATATTCTGGAGACCCTGGCACGACTCGATCATGATAGCGTGCCGCAGCTTATCGATAACTTATTGTCGGTCAGAACCAATATTTCAACCATTTTCATCCGCACGGCAATACGCCAGCATCCTGAAAAAACACAGGAAGTCTTGTCCCAAGTCGCTTCGGTTGATGATAGCGCCGATGCTTTTGCCGCGCTGGATTATAATATTTTCCGTGGGCTGGCTTTTGCTTCTGGCAATCCTGTTTACGGTTTAATTATTAATGGCATGAAAGGTTTGTATACCCGGATTGGCCGTCAATATTTCTCCAACCCCGCTGCGCGTCGCCTTGCGCTGGATTTCTATCATCAGCTAGGTAAGCTTTGCCAGGAAGGTTTATACGATAACGTATTCGAAGTGGTGAGAAATTACGGGCGTGAAAGTGGTGAGATCTGGCATAGCATGCAGAAGAATTTACCCAGTGACGTTGTCATGCTCGGCCGTTAAGACACTTATGTTACAACAGAAAGACTACCCTGGAGTCTGGTTTCCAGGGTAGCTGACAGATAACGAGCCTGAATCTCTTATGTCAGATTCCGGTTCGGACAACGATCCAGTAAATCCACGCTTGAATCTTCATTTTGTTGTTCCAGCACGACGTCAAATCCCCATAAACGATGGACATGCTTCAGCACTTCTTTGTATCCGCTATCCAGAGGAACGCGATTATGCGGGACATAACGTAAAGTTAGCGAACGATCGCCGCGTAAATTCACATTCCAGACCTGTATATTCGGTTCCAGATTACTGAGATTATACTGGGCTGAAAGCTGATGGCGGATCTGGCGATAACCTTCCTCGTTATGAATTGCTGCTATTTCCAGATAATTATTTTTATCATTATCCAGTACCGTGAACAGACGAAAATCACGCATCAGCTTCGGTGATAAAAACTGGCTGATAAAACTCTCATCTTTAAAATCACGCATGGCAAAATGCAGTGTTTCCAGCCAGTCTGAGCCCGCAATATCCGGGAACCAGTATCTGTCCTCTTCGGTTGGTGACTGACAAATACGTTTGATATCCTGGAACATGGCAAAGCCCAGTGCGTAAGGGTTAATACCACTGTACCACTGGCTATTATAAGGCGGCTGGAACACCACATTGGTATGGCTGTGGAGAAACTCCATCATAAAACGTTCGCTGACTTTCCCTTCATCATAGAGATGGTTGAGCAGGGTATAGTGCCAGAATGTTGCCCAGCCCTCGTTCATTACCTGTGTCTGTTTTTGGGGATAAAAATACTGGCTGGATTTACGCACAATACGCATGATTTCACGTTGCCAGGGTTCAAGCAGCGGGGCATTTTTTTCCATAAAATAGAGCAGGTTTTCCTGTGGTTCTGTGGGAAAACGGCGTTCTGTTTCGATAGTCACTTCTTCTTCGCGACGTGGCAGCGTCCGCCATAATGTATTTACCTGACTTTGCAGATAAGCTTCACGGCTTTCCTGACGGGCTTTCTCTTGTTCCAGCGATATTTTTTGCGGGCGTTTATAGCGATCGACACCATAGTTCATTAAGGCATGGCAGGAATCCAGCAGGCGCTCGACCTCATCAACCCCATAGCGTTCTTCACACTGGCTGATGTAATTTTTGGCAAAGATAAGATAATCAACAATCGAGCTGGCATCTGTCCAGCTGCGAAATAAATAATTATTTTTAAAGAAAGAATTATGACCATAACAAGCATGGGCAATGACCAGTGCCTGCATCGTCATAGTGTTTTCCTCCATTAAATAGGCAATGCAGGGATTAGAGTTAATCACGATTTCATAGGCCAATCCTTGCTGACCATATTTATACCTCTGTTCGGTCTCTATAAACTTTTTACCAAACGACCAGTGAGAATAATTGATAGGCATGCCAATACTGGAGTAGGCATCCATCATCTGTTCTGAGGTAATCACTTCTATCTGGTGAGGGTAGGTATCAAGTCGATACAGTTTTGCGACTCTGTCTATCTCGGCAAGATATGTTTCGAGTAGCTCAAATGTCCAGTCGGGTCCGTCACTCAGACGGTCCACATCCTTAGCGGCAGAATCAGTTACAGTCACCATCAGCGCACCCTCTTTATTATCGACTCTCAAATCAAGAGTCTCAGTTTAAAGAATAGACAACCTATTGAAGATATACCTGTTCTGTATTTTTTTCTTCACATTTTATTATCTCTATCAAGACTCATCTTTTTCCTGCATGTCTCAATTTTTTTCGTGGGATTACAGGTCTGTCGGCATCTCATAAATAATCGGGTTTCGATACTGAATACTTTGATTCAATTTAATTGAATGATTAAGGCAAATATTTAGCATTTTTTTTGAATGAGAACTCAAGTACTCTTCTGTTATGCAATAGATTCGGCCCTGAAAAAGGGTTTGTTGAAAGCATTGAACCGACATTTAACATCAAATTATTTGGATTAATTTAATAGTTTGTTTTTTTGTCGTGGTATGACGTGAGCTATCCGTCATCTGTCATTAAGCAGCAAGAAAAAGTGAGTAAATAACTATGAAAAACAATACATCACCTTTCAAAATCGGCATCTCGTCTATTGGTGCCCATCTGACCGATCCGACCACCGGTAAGAAATCCACAGAGCAGGAACGCGTCAGGAATTTAATTGATATGGCTGTTCAGGCTGAAGCTGCAGGCCTTGATATTTATGCTCTGGGCGAAAGTCACGAGAAGGGATTTGTCAGCGCTGCGCATACCGTGATATTGGGCGCTGTCGCTCAGGCGACGAAAAATATAACGCTGATGAGTTCTGTTAGCGTAATCAGTACCCTCGATCCGGTAAGACTGTTTGAGGATTTTAGCACCCTGGATCTCATCTCAAACGGCCGTGCGGAAGTAGTGGCTGGCCGCGGTTCGCGGATCGGCGGTTTTGGTCTGCTGGGCTATTCGCCCAATGATTATGAAGCGCTGTTTGATGAAAAATTGGAACTGCTGACCATGATAAATGAGGCTACGGCAGGGCAACTTCCCCTTAGCTGGCAGGGAAAATTCCGGGCACCGCTGACCAATGCTCGCGTCTACCCGCAGCCGCTACGTGGAAAACTTAAAATATGGCATGCGGTTGGCGGCCACAGCAGCAGTGCTATTGCGGCAGCAAACCGAGGCATGCCGATGGTACTGACGACGCTTGCCGGAAGTTCTCTGAACTTTAAAACAACCGTTGAAGCATACCGACGGGCAGCACTGGCCGCTGGTTATCAGTTAAAGGATATGCCGGTGACCACGACCAGTTGGTTTCATACCGCGAAGACGGATGAGCAGGCGGTTAAAGGGTTCTATCCGTATTTTAACGGGATGATGAAAGAGTTGAGATCGGATTCTGTACCGATTGATTTTCTCTACCAGTCACTGGCCGTTGATAATGCCATGATGATTGGTTCAGCCGAAACGATCCTTGCCAAGATGAAATATCAATATCAGTTGTACCAGCAACAACAGTTCCTGGCTCATGTGGATACCGGGGCCTTACCGTTCGAGCTGGTGCAGAATAATATCGATGTACTGGCTAATCTGATTGCACCTGAGTTGAGAGAATTTATTGCCAGTGAAGCGGTGTTAACCTCAGCGGGAGGATAAAGCGTATGACTGGCTTCTGATAATCAATAAATACGAGACGCATCAATGCCAGGCGGGTTTGTTTGATTACCTTTCTGGCATAATAAACTGGATGAGTGACTTTTACTGGTTTATAAATCCAACATAATAATGATGTTTATCACTGCGTAGGCTGTGAGTTTGCTCACCGAAATGGCTATAGATATTGAATAACATTTTCATCTGGGTTATCAATTTGTAATCAGATTATTATTCTTTAGAAAACCATGAGGTCGAGATGCGAGTTGTCGTACTGGGTAGTGGTGTTATCGGTGTGACTAGCGCCTGGTATTTAAACCAGGCCGGACACGATGTGACCGTCATTGACAGAGCTGCAGGCCCGGCCCTTGAAACCAGTGCCGCTAATGCGGGTCAAATCTCACCCGGCTATGCTGCCCCCTGGGCCGCACCAGGTGTACCACTCAAAGCCATCAAGTGGATGTTTCAGCGCCACGCCCCTCTTGCCATGCGGCTTGATGGCACCCCTTTTCAGTTACACTGGGTCTGGCAGATGCTGCGCAATTGTGATGCCCGGCATTACAAAGAAAATAAAAGTCGGATGGTGCGACTGGCAGAGTACAGCCGCGACTGTCTGAAGACCCTGCGTCATAACACGAATATTCAGTATGAAGGTCGCCAGGGAGGAACGCTCCAACTCTTTCGCACGACTCAGCAGTTTGACAATGCCGCCAAGGACATAGCGGTTCTGCAAGAGGCGGGAGTTCCTTTTGAGCTGTTAGCGGCTCATGAACTCAGTCGCGCTGAGCCTGCCTTAGCGGAAGTCACCCACAAACTTACCGGCGGGCTCCGTTTACCGAATGATGAAACCGGAGATTGCCAGCTCTTCACCCAAAACCTCGCAAAAATGGCTGAAGCCGCAGGCGTTAAATTTCGTTTTAACTGCCAGATTGATCGCTTGTTATATGAAAATCAGAAAATCTACGGTGTAAAGTGCGGCGATGAAATTGTGAAAGCAGATGCCTATGTAGTCGCGCTGGCGGCTTATTCCACAGAGTTGCTGAAGGATATCGCCGATATTCCTGTTTATCCTCTCAAAGGTTATTCTCTGACGTTGCCGATTAAAAATGCCGCTGCTGCACCGGTATCAACCGTGCTAGATGAAACTTATAAAGTGGCTATTACTCGTTTTGATAATCGCATTCGTGTTGGCGGGATGGCGGAGATCGTGGGTTTCAACCAGGGGTTGCTGGAAGCCCGTCGACAGACGCTGGAAATGGTTGTTAACTCCCTTTTCCCCAACGGTGGATCCGTTGAACAGGCGACGTTCTGGAGTGGATTACGCCCAATGACTCCGGATGGTACGCCGATTGTCGGCCGGACCCCCTATAACAATTTGTGGATTAATACCGGCCACGGCACGCTTGGCTGGACGATGTCTTGCGGTTCAGCCCAGTTGCTGAGTGACTTAATGACAGGGATAACACCTGCGATTGCCTTTGATGATTTAGCGATAGCGCGCTATTCACCCGGTTTTACCTCTGCACATCCGCATTCTTTATCGCGAATTTATCAGTAAGGAGCAGGCATGGCCCGTCCACTTGTTGCCCGGATTGACTTGGGTGCGTTAGGTAATAATCTGGCTGTCGTACGTCGTGCAGCCCCGCACGCACGCATCTGGTCAGTGGTGAAGGCGAATGCTTACGGCCACGGTCTCGACAGGGTTTGGTCAGCGCTGAGCCAGACGGATGGCTTTGCGATGCTGAATCTTGAGGATGCAATCCTATTGCGAGAGCGCGGCTGGAAAGGCCCGATACTGATGATGGAAGGCTTTTTTCAGCCCGATGAGCTAAGAATATTTGATAAATATCGTCTTACTACAGCGCTACACAGTAACTGGCAGCTCAAAGCGCTGGAAACGGCGAAATTGTCCGCGCCAATTGATGTTTATTTGAAAATCAATAGTGGCATGAACCGCCTCGGATTTTCTCCCTCCTTGTTGCCAACCTTATGGCAGAAACTTGAAAACACATCCAATGCCGGGCATATAACCCTGATGACACACTTCGCCGATGCGGAGTCGCCGGAAGGGGTAACCGCGCCATTACAGTGTATTAATCAGGCAGCAGAAGGACTCGATTGCCCGCGCTCGCTGGCAAATTCTGCCGCAACACTGTGGCATCCTGAGACCCATTATCAGTGGGTACGACCGGGTATTATTCTCTACGGGGCTTCACCCAGCGGTCAGTGGCAGGATGTCGCGACTACCGGCATTCAGCCGGTGATGAGTCTGGAAAGTGAGATAATTGGTATCCAGCAATTACATACAGGGAGCAGAGTGGGCTATGGCGGTCGTTTTAGTGCCACAGAGCCGCTACGGATTGGTATCGTTGCCGGAGGTTACGCAGATGGTTATCCGCGTCTGGCTCCTGATGGCACGCCGGTTTGGGTAGAGGGTGTACGTACCCGGACGGTGGGTAAAATCTCAATGGATATGCTGGCGGTGGATTTAACATCTTGTGAACACGCGGGTATTGGTAGCCGGGTAGAATTATGGGGTAAGCAGATTAAGATTGATGATGTTGCTGCCAGCGCCGGTACTGTAGGCTACGAGTTAATGTGCGCCCTGGCACTACGTGTCCCGGTTGTGACACACTAAAAAGACTGGGGCAGTGAAGTTCTGCCCCAGCCAGTTTAATCTTCGGTTGCCATCATTCGTAAACCAATTTTACGCACCTGGCTTTCTTCTTTTTCGGCGACCGTCCAGACCATACCCGCGAAGGTAATCTGATCGCCAACGACAGGTGCCGATCCCAGCATAAATTGAATAAACTCGGCTAATGATTGCTGGCGGTTAATATCATCGGTGAGTTCCAGGCCGTAAAGCGTGGCAACATCATCCAAAGGCGCGCTGCCCTCAAGAATAAAATCACCAAAGAAAGATTGCTGAAGCTCTGCTGGAGGAGACTCGCTAAACAGCTGACCCAGTACCGGCAAGTCTTGTTCACGCCCAATCACACAGAGAATATCGCCCTCTTTAAGTCGCGTTCTGCCCGTGGGATGTAATAACTTATCATGGCGGAACAACGCAGCGACCTGGGTTTCCGGAGGCATGGGTAAATCTTGCAAGGCTGTACCGATACACCATTTGTCAGCACTGATCTGATAGATAAATTGCTCCCATGTACTTTCAGGATGGATATCTATTCCCGCACGTGAAATCGGCAGCCCTACAGGTGGAACCACAACTCTGGCTTTTTTAGCGGCCCAGCCCAGTGAGGTACCCTGTAGCAGTAAAGAAACCAGCACCACAAAAAAGGCGATATTGAAGAATAAGCGGGCATTATCCAGCCCTGCCATCATTGGGAATACCGCCAGAATAATCGGTACTGCACCCCGCAGCCCAACCCAGCTAATAAAGACCCGTTCGCGAAAATTAAATCCCCGGAAGGGCAGTAGCCCGGCAAAAATGGAGAGAGGGCGAGCAAAGAAAATCATCCAGGCAGAAAGCAGTAGAGCCGGAACCATAATCGACAGTAAATCGGAAGGATTCACCAGTAGCCCGAGAACCAGGAACATACCGATTTGTGCCATCCATGCCAGGCCATCAAAGGTTTGTAAGATACCAAAGCGGTTACGAATAGGGCTGTTACCCATGACAAAACCACAGAGATAAACAGCCAGAATACCGCTACCTTCCAGGGCGGTAGTCACGGCAAAGACCATAATGCCACCGCTTAATGCCAGCATAGGATATAAACCCTGAGGGACAGTGATGCGGTTGATCATTTGCAGTAACAGGTAGCCGCCACCGATACCCAATAATATTCCAAGTCCGAACTGCTGAATGATATGAACTAAAAACATCCAGTCTAGCCCAACCTGGTGAGCCTGAATCATCTCTATCAGGGTAATCGTCAGAAAAACGGCCATAGGATCATTACTTCCTGACTCAATTTCCAGCGTGGCGCTGACACGTTCATTGAGCCCTTTACCGCCAAGTAGTGAAAAAACGGCAGCAGCATCGGTCGACCCGACAATGGCACCAATCAGTAAACCTTCCAGCCAGTGAAGATGAAACAGCCAGGCAGCGGCCATACCCGTGAGTCCGGAGGTTATCAGTACCCCGACCGTGGCGAGTGAGAGGGCGGGCCCTAATGCGACACGAAATGAACTGGCCTGCGTTCGCATGCCGCCATCCAGTAAGATAACGGCCAGCGCGAGGTTACTGACCAGATAAGCAAGCGGATAGTTATCAAAGGGGATCCCTCCCAGCCCATCAATACCGGCCAGCATGCCGATAAGCAGAAAAATCACCAGAATGGGAATACCAAGGCGCGAGGAAAAAGAGCTTAACAAGATACTGCAAGTGACCAGAACGGAACCTAAAATAAACAGACTAATGATTGTTCCTGCATCCAAGATATTGAATCCCCCATAACGTATTTTTATATGTTGTTATAAATAATATCACTAAAAACAATAATCAAGCGTATCAAAAAAGGCTTTAAATGCTGGCTTATACAGCTAAAACCGGGTGGCCACTTAACGTGAGTGAAGCCTGTTTTCCATCATGAACTAACTCCCCATGGGCACCCAGTGGCAGAGTGACCGTTTTGGGTTCATGCCCAAAAGATAAACCGGATAAAACGGGGATCGTCAGACGTTGTTGTAAGAGCTGGCACATGGCAGCAAAATCATACCCGTCATCGTAATCAGTAAGCGTCGCACCGTTAAAACTGCCCAGAATAAGTGCTTTCTGACGATCAAGAATACCGGCATGGTAGAGCTGGAGTAACATTCGTTCGACACGAAACGGATGCTCATTAATATCTTCCAGAACCAGAATGCCACCGTCAATATCAGGTAACCATGGCGTGCCTATCAGGGAACAAATCATAGCCAGATTCCCCCCCCATACCGTACCACTGGTCTGCAATGCTTGAGCATCGCACGTCCAGCTCACCGTAAAGCGAGGGCTACTGATGGCTTGCCAGAAATGATGCCAGGTAAAATCATCCAGGGTTTCAGCACCAAAGTTTCCAGCAAGCATCGGGCCACTGAACGTAATGGCTTCGCACTTCGCCAGTAGTGCAGCTTGAATAGCGGTGAAATCACTGTGCCCGCAGATTACGGGCATTCGGGCGTGTAACGCTGCAGCAAGCTCTGGATAATTAATATGTTGCAGCAATCGGCTGGCGCCATAACCACCACGTACTGCCAGCACGATATCCGTCTGACTCGGCAGACGGGAAAGAGCGTCAATTTCTGCTAATCGCTGTTCATCACTTCCGGCGAAGCGCTGGAAACGGCGGGTAATAACCTGTGGATTACTGACCTGATGCCCGGCTTGCTGCAAACGTTGTATTCCGAGCGTGGCGGCAGCTTGATTAATGCAGTAACCAGAAGGGGCAATAAGCTGAATCAGAGACATTAACATTCCTTACTGAAAATGAATTCGTTATCATGCCGGGAACAGTGAACGTTGTCATGACGGCATAGGTCTGATTATCAAATTTTAAGTCATCTGACACTGTTCTCTGGCAGTACCAACAAGCATACACAATGATTCAGGGCATCGACCCGCAATTAAGGATATATGACGTGAAACTAACGGGATTACTTGTTCTGATTCTTATTCTGGCCGGATGCTCCAGCAATACCCCCACCAAACAGGCTGAATGGGATCCGACTGTGCCAGTCCGAGGTGCCCTGACCTGGATGCCTGTTTCCGAACAAACCGGGCAGGAATGGGGAGTAAATCCGCGGGTGATCACGGCCATTATTGCCGTTGAAACGGGCGGTAACCCGCGGCTGGTCAGTGCCTCAAATGCCATCGGACTGATGCAGATTAAAGCCTCGACAGCAGGTAAAGATGTTTATCGCCATATGGGACTGTCCGGGCAGCCTTCCGACGCTGAGTTAAAAGACCCGGTGCGTAATATTACCATCGGAACCGCCTATTTAAGCGTACTGGAAAATGGCATTCTCAAAGGCATTAATGACCCGGAAGTGATGCAATACGCGCTGGTGGTCTCTTATGTTAACGGTGCCGGAGCTATGTTACGTACTTTTGATAATGACCGTCCAACCGCTATCGCTAAGATTAATCGACTGAACGTTAATCAGTTTATGCGTCATATCGAAAAAAATCATCCTGCGCCCCAGGCTCCGCGTTACTTATATAAAATAACGCGTGCTATGGAAGCGCTGTGATTATTTAACGCGATTCGCTTTTTCGCGAGCAGTATGCTCAAGGGAAAAGATGATTTTCTGCAGTTCCCGTTCAAGGGCTGAGTTAACATTTAAGAAACGGAAACTCAGACGTGGGGTGGTGATAGTTTCATTTTTACTGTCCACCACCTTGCGTTCTGAAATAGTCACCAGCCTCATATCAAAATAAAATTTTCCCCACTGCGCCAGATCCATTTCGACTTGAGTAAAGTTTGTACCCTCAGTCAGACTCTCAGGCACGGTACCTTCAACCAAGGCACCGAGACCGCCCAGAGACAGATCGCAAAGACGAAATATAAAGGGTTCATTGTCAGGCAACAGGGTGCGGCAATAATAACGCGGTTGCATTGGCGCAGTGATACGAAAATACTCTCTGCGCTGAACAAACCACAGAGAAGAGGGCAGAGCCGAACTGAATGCAGGCAAGTTTTGAAAGGTTTCTATGTTTAAACCCGGTAGCGAGAACTCAACTTTTGCGCCGGCAGTTTCAGCAGAAAAATCGATATACATTGCTTGTTGCACTTTTTGGTTTTCGCTGTTCTGGCTTCCAAAGTCGAGGATAAAGCGCTCTGGAGTCACATCCAGAATTTTACTGATAAACTGGCCAAGTGGCCATGTTAGCCTGATGGCAACCTGACTCCGCTGCAGGTCACGAAGTACGCCCATAACGGCGAGCGGAGATTGTTTCAGAAACTGCTCGTGATAGTGACTCAAGACTAACGCCCTTAAATTGCTGCAAATGAGATGACCAAGAGATAATATCGGCAAAATGTCACTAATCTTCAAAGTATTTTCTCATTCATCAGATATTATTTCTCATCAGACTGCTTTTTGAGTTTCAGGAGGTCAGCAGATAGAGACTGAACCCGTGAAATCCTGACCTTTTGATTCAAACCTCTGCTAGCCTCAGCCCTCGCCGTTAAATTTTATAGTCTATGTTTTTTGCTATCGCTTTCTCTGCGTCACTCAAGAGTGCGCTATCCATTTCGTCAAGAATGATGGTTTTTGAGTTGATCTCTCTGATTTTAAAATATTGATTATTTTCAATTAAAACCTCTTCCTCATAAAATTTTTCCGTATATTTTTCAATGGAATGACCCGATTTCTTGATATTAAATTCATATATTACTGGTCTGCGGGTGTTAATGAAGGGAGTGGAAAATCTTGTTGCAACCTCTTTATTTTTTGAGCAAGACAAAAAGGCTTTACTGGTGACCAGTTGGTCTTTCTTCAGGCTGTTAAATTGTTGATTAGTTAAAGTTGTCCCTCTATAGACCACGCCTTTGTAAGGCGGTATTTTCTTCAAGGCATCGTGGATATCATCGATGATTTTTACCATGGGAGCTCTTAAAAAAGGAGTCAGGTGATTTTCAGGCATTCCTTCGCTCATAAATTCGTTAATATCGTCGGAGCCAGTACGGCCATATGTATGTAGAGCATAGCGTTCATTGGAGGTCAAAGCTTCAGTAGGTGGGGTGACTTTAGGGGGTTTCCGCCCAAAACCTATTTTTTTATTAACGTAACGGAGTTCGCCAGGCGTTTCTGAATGAAATTTGCCATCAGAGTGAAATCTAAAATACAAACTCTTATTTTTTTCATCTTTAATAACATATCTATTTTTAATATCAGGGTGAGATGCTATATGGTGTATTTCAACAAGGTTACCATTGATTTTTAAATATTTTTCCCCACTCGGACTATGCCTTAACCCCATTTTGTCGGGCAGGGAAAGGTCATCTATTTTTACATCCCCGGCATACATTCCGGGGGTTATTCTATTTTTCATCTCCTTTGACATGTAAGAGGGTTGTTTTTTATTGACTAGTGATGGATTTGTTTTAAATGTGATCTTTTCTATTTTCTCATTTGCATCGAGAATACTTTTCATTTCAAAATCATTTTCTTTAATTCTGTGCTTACTTCCCGTATTCACACGGACGGTTAATTCATGATTATTACTGTTATATTCGAGTTTTAATTTATCTATATTTTTACGGTGCTGATGGCTGAGTGTTCTGTAGGAACCAGATTTTGTCTGGTAATGATGACCATAACCATTTTTTTTACCTGAAGGCAGATGACCCGGATGCATAACTTTTGCTATACATTGTATTGTGATGAATAAATCAAGAAGTTTAAAAAACTTCATAACCCTGGGCTCTTGATTATATTCAATTTCTACGGGTTGGTTGAAGTAGTGTCTCAGTACAGCTAATTTATCTTTATCTGAGTAGGATACTAAGGTCTTTTTTTGTAATCCTTCGATTTCGAGCGTGCTGTCTGTGGTATATATTCCGCGAAGTGACTGGTAAAACATTTCTGCTGAGCGTAGAAGATACTTCTCACCCTTAGTTTTTAGATTATGTTCTAAATCCCGATAAAGTAGATTCATCAGGCGAATAGCTTCATCACCTTTGTACCAGCCTTCGGGAAGATTATGCATACCACCAATATTTTTTTCGGCTAATAAAGAGGTCAGAAAGGATTTATGTGCCTCATAACGAGAACCATATACGGCAGAATGTCCTTGTTCATTTTCGAACCAAAAAACACTTCTGATAAGATTGCCTGCAATCTGACTTTCCACTGATGGATAACCTTCACCTCTGGAGTCTGGTGTAAATGTCAGTACAGGTAGCGATTCTACATAATTTTTGAATGTTAATTTACTATTATAATCAGATCTATCAATTGCTGATTTAATATAGTTATCGTGTTGTAATTTAAATGTGTTACAGACATTCTCGTAGCCGTATTTAATTTCAAAATTATCTATCAGGTGTTTTGATTTATCTATCAGGTAAATTAAATGTTCGATGCTTCTGGTACCCGATGGACTTGAAGGAAATGTTTTCTCTGCTTCAATGGCAAGGTTGTTTAATTTATCTACTATTTCTCTTATTGCTGCTTTCTCTTTACTATTGGTGATAGTGGAAATTAGTTCATTTGTGCTATTCGTAAGATTTTCAGATAAAAAATGCCTGTCCGGAGTGTTTACCGATTCAGAGTTTTTTACAGATAAAGATACAGCATCAGCACCTGGGAATTTTAGTGGGTCATACCGGGAGAAAATATCACCTGCTTTATACAATGCATTAATGACAGGGCTAAGAAGGGTGTTAAAATCATCATCGCTATGAATTGTATTGCCAGAAGGCTGAAGAAAAACATTTCTGCCAGAGATAAAAGAAGGCTTATCTAATGGTGCATCGTTAAGCCTGACTTGGCTGAGGAGTAATAGCATAGGAACGATCACACTCTGGGATGGTGCTCTGTGCTGAAATGATAGTGAACGCCATTCGCCATAATAATTTATTGCCTGACTAATATTATTTCCAAAACTGCATATTTCATCCGGAACAGATAAATGCTCAGATGTTATATTTTGAGCCGAAATAGTGTTGTTTTTGATATTTTTATATTGATACGTACCGGATGATACTCTATGTTGTGTTGATGATACTGGCATAGCTAATTCCTTTTTTAAACTGATGGGGCGTAATAAAAAATATTTTCAATTGGATGACTATCAGCTACCAGCCTTTATTCAGAGAACATATGAACTGCTGGTATAATAATGTTATATATGTTGAATGGATGTTTTTAAAAGTGGTGGTGTTTTATATCTTGATGCCTGTTTTTAAACAACGGGAGAACAGCAGGAGAAAATTGAACTCGTGAGCCTTTAAGAATTTATATTTTTGGCTAAAACTTTATCTTCTTCACTTAAAAGTGAGCTATCTATTTCGTCAAGAATAACCAGACTTTCGCCGGAAAAGTTTAGCTTGATCTTTCTGATATTAAAAAATTGATTGCTTTCAATCAAAACTTCTTCCTCATCAAATTTCTCTGTATACCATTCTATGGAATGGCCCGATTTATTGATATTAAAGTTAATCAGCAAGTGGTGATTCTTATCAGTATTCTGAGGTTTTGTTAACGAGCGAGAGAGTTTTCTTGCTTTTTCTGGACGTTTTGCGCAAGATAAAAATATTCTACTGGTGATTAGCTGGTTTTTCTTAAGGCTATTCAATGTTTCTTTATCTATAAAAATAGATTTAAAGACGTTTGATTCATAAAGAGGCATCTTAGGCAAAGCATTTTGAATATCATCGATTGTTTTTACTATGAACCCCCTTAATTCGGGAGAGTGGTAATTTTTTGGCATTCCTTCCATAATGAATGTTTTGATGTCATTATGGTCGGCAAGACCATATGTATACAGTGCATGTCGTTCATTAGTGGTTATTCCAACGGAATCAATTATCTTATTAATATTAAGTCTCTCAGTGATGTTTTCTGGATAAAATTTCCCATCCTCTCTGAATCTTAAATACAAATTTTTGTTTTTATTTGC
This sequence comes from Klebsiella sp. BIGb0407, assembly GCF_024807845.1. Classification (GTDB taxonomy): domain Bacteria; phylum Pseudomonadota; class Gammaproteobacteria; order Enterobacterales; family Enterobacteriaceae; genus JGM124. Next base: position 915,572 of record NZ_JANUEQ010000001.1, on the reverse strand, counting down.
TTTGATATAATATCTATTATTTATGTCTGGAAGGAGTGTTATGTGTGTTGTTTGAATGAAGTGTTTATTAATTCTTAAGTATGTATTGCCCTTGTTATCATATCTTAACCCCATATCGTCAACCCCACAAATATGGTTTCTCTTTATATTGTTTGCATACATACTTGGTCTTATTCTGTTCTTTAATTCCTTAGAAGTAGAAGAACGATTTTTTACACGCCTTAATGATAATATTGGTTTGAATTTAATATTTCCTATCATTTTATTTTCACTAATAATTTTTGCCATTTTTACGTTATTTTCTTTAAGTTTCCCTATTTTTACACTCGTCGCATGAATAGTTAATCCCTGAGTGTTACTGTTATATTCAAGTTTTAAATTTTCTGTGCTTTTGCATTTCTGATCGTGACTATCTGTTCTCCTGTCCGGCAGGTGACTGTCATACATGACTTCCGTTATACACTGTATTGTTACAAGTAAATCAAGTAGTTTAATAAATCTCATGCCATCAGGTTTTTGATTGTATTCTATATTTATAGGTTTCTTAAGATGTTCTCTCAGGAAAAGTAATCTATTTCTGTCGGCATCCTTTAGCAGGAGTTTCCTGCCTGTAGTTGATAGCGTGCTGTCTTTGAAAAGTGATTCACGATATGACTGGTAAAATATCTCTGCTGATGGTAAAAGATACATCGCTCTTTTATTTTGTAGCTTAAATTCTAAATCCCGAAAAAGTAGATTCACCAGGCGGAGAGCTTCATCACCTTTGTCCCAGTCAGCGTGAAGATTATTTACGCTATCAATTTTTTTCTCGGCTAATAAGCATATCAGCAAGGATTTATATGCCTCATAATGAGAACCATATTCAATGATATTCTCCAGAATATGTTCAAATCCAAATACACTTCTGACAAGACGGTCAGCAATCTGACTCTGGACTGATGGATAAGGATCGCCTCTCGAGTCCGGAGTAAAAATCAGCGGAGGTAGTGATTCAATATATCGGTAAAATATTGATTGGCTTTCTATATCAGATATATTATGTGCCATTTCAATATAATATTCCCTCTGTGAACTCAGCATTTTGCAGATGTTTTCTTGTCCGTACTTTATCTCAAATTTATCTATGATATTTTTTGATTCATCTATTAATGAAATTAAATAATTTATTTTATTATCCGTGTTGGAATTATATGGGGATTCTTTTTTTGCTTTAACGGTAATGCTGTTTAATTCATTTATCATTTCTTTTATTGCTATTGATTCTTTATCATTACTTAGACTGGATATGAGTTCAGTGACTTTTTGGAAAATTTCTTTGGAGAAAAATGGGTTGTCCTTAATTATTACTGATTCTGGAGTGGCTACAGATAAAGATTCGACGCTAGCGCCTGGAAATATCAGTGGGTCGTATTGTGAGATAAACCCCTCTGTTTTATATAGTATATTTAACACAGGATCGAGGAGGGTGTTAGAGTGATTGTTTCTGTTATTTTGACGATTTATATTATCGGTAAAAGGAAGAGATAGTTTTCCGTCAGAGATAAATGATGGTTTACAGGTAAGCTTGATCTGGCTGAGAAGTAGTAACACTGGAACGACGATACTCGGTGATGAAACTTGATCCTGAGATGACAAGTCATGCTGTTTTTCATAAGAGTTAATTATTCTGCTAATATTTTTTCCGAAGCGATATATTTCATCCGGAAGAGTAGACTGGGTTAGGCCTCTGCTCTGAACTGAAGAGGTGTTGCTATTGATACTGGCATGAAGTTTATTCTGGTAAGATCCAGAGATTATTCTGTGCTGTGATGCTGAGACTGGCATGGTTAATTCCTTTTTTAGTATGAAGGCGTTTAATAACAATAAAATCACGTCTGGATATTAATCAGTTAACTATTGTTTCTCAGAGGTATTTTAACTACCAATATCGATTTCATATTAAAACATTATACGGGCCACCATGTTCTGATGGTTAAATGTCAAAATCTATATTTTTGGCGAGAGCTTTTTCTTCATTGCTTAAGAGCGAACTACCTATTTCGTCAAGAACTATCTTTCTATCATCTGAACAGAAATCTTTAATTTTAAAATATTTATTCCTTTCAATCAAAACCTCTTCATCATGAAAGTTTTCTGTATACCACTCTAAGGAGTGCCCTGATTTTATGATATTAAATTCACATTTTATTATGTTTAAGATATCTGAATCATTTAAAGGATTGGCAAGGTTGGGCGAAAGGCTAAGCGCTTTAAGTTCTCTATTTGCCACTTTGATATTTTTTGTACAAGATAAAAATATTGTACTGGTGAGTAGCTGGTCGTTCTTCAAACTGTTAAATTTCTCGGCATTCATTATAATATATTTATAGACAACTCCTTTATAAGGCGTTATTTTATCCAAGGCATGTTGAATATCATCGATAGTTTTTATCATGGATGTTGTTGAGTTTTTTTCAACTCCTTTAATTATGAAATTGTTGATGTCATTGGGGCCGGTGCGGCCATATGTCCGCAATGCATGTCGCTCATCTGAGGTGAGTGGCTCAACGTCAGATGTTATTTCACCGAAATCTATAATCTGACTGGCAGCCTGTTGTTCAGTAACATCTTCTGGGTGGAATCTCTCATCATTTCGATATCTTAAATACAAATTGTTATTTCCCTTATCTTCCACAACATATCTATTATTAATCTCAGGGGGATATGCTATATGTTGTATCCTGACGATTCCTTCATCGATTTTTAAATATTTGTTTCCAGAATCGTCATGTATTAAACCGAATCTATCAGGTTCGGAGAAAGTGTAATTATCTTTGCTTTTCACATACATCTCTGAAGTTATCAGTGAGTTAACCTTCTCGGATATAGAAGAATGGTTTTTTATACTCTTTAATGATGGAGTTGGTATGAATTTTATTTTGTTAATTATTTTATTTTCTTTGATGATTTTCTCCATTTCCAAATTATTTTCTTTAATATTTTTGCTTCTTCCACTCGTTGGCGTTATGATTAATTCATGAGTGGTACTATTATATTCAGCTTTCAAGTTTTTGGCATTTTTACACTGCTGATAACTACGTATGGGATTAATATCAGTTGGTTTATGATGATAATCTTCGTAATCTGATTTTATAAAAATCGGCATGTTACTTGAATAATGTTCTCGTGATCGATAACTACCGCAGATATCATTTATTATTATGGGGGCATGGGCGAAGTGCATTACTTCCGTAATACACTGTATCGTGGCAAGCAAATCAAGTAACTTTAAAAATCTTGGATTATCAGGCCGTTGATTAAATTTGATTTCAATTGGTTTCTCGAGTTTTCTTATCAGTAAAGAGAATTGTTGACTGAGGGAAATAGATTTAAAGATTTTTTCATTTCTTTCTTCAGCTGATAGCGATTTGTCGTTGCCAAGTGCATCGTGATAGAATTCACTACACATCTTTGCTGGTTTTAAAAGATACCGCCATCCCTGATTATTTAAATTGAGTTCTACATCCCGAAGAAGTATATTTACCAGACGGATATCTTCATCATTTTTGTCCCAGTGTTCGGGAAGGTCATCTATATGAGAGATTTTTTTTTCGGCTAATAAATTTGTCAACAGGGCTTTATATGCATAATGTTGAAAACTATATACGTTAGTCTTCCTTTGCGTGTCACCAAACCCAAAAACACTATGAACAAGATTATCTGCAATATGACTTCCGAATGACGGATAGTTACCGGTTCTTCTTTCCATAGCAAGATATGTCCGGGGTGTCCCCTCCCGATAATATTGAAAGGTACACTGACTCTCAGCATCTGATATGCTATCTGCCATTTCAATATAATATTCTCTCTGAAATCTAAGCGTTTCACAGAGAGCTTCTTGTCCATATTTTATCTCAAGTTTATCTATAATATATTTTGACTCCTCTATTAAGAAAATAAGATGATGGATGTTTTTGTGCCCTGATGGATTTGAAGGGAATTTTTCTTCTGCTTTAGTTGTCATGTTATTTAATTCACTAATCATTTTACTGATTGCTGTTGACTCTTTATTATTGGTGATGGTGGAAAGAATTTCGTTTACCTTTTTAGCCAAGTTTTCAGATAAAAAATATTTATCATGAATTGTTATCGGCTCCAGGGGCGTTGCAGATGTAGATGCAGCGTCAGCGCCTGGAAATCTTAGTGGGTCATATCGGGATATTATTTCACCTGTTTTATACAATGCGTTTACGACAGGATTAAGAAGGGTGTTAAAACTATTATCGCTGCTATCCGAATAGACTTTATTTTCAGAAGAAAGAAGTGATATGCCTCTATCAGATATAAAAGAAGAGTTGTCAGATTGGTGACCAGTAAGCCTGATCTGACTGAGAAGTAGCAGTGCTGGAACGATTACATTCTGTGATGAGACTCTATGTTGAGGCGTCAGCACGTACCGCTGTTTATAAGAGTTCATTGCCTGGTTAACATATTTTCCAAAATGACATATTTCATCCGGAATCGCTGAATGATTTGATATTATATGCTTAACTTCAGAGGTATTACTTTTGATATTATCATACTGCTTATTTTGATAAACCCCGGATGAAGCTCTGTGCTGAGTTGGTGATACAGGCATAGTTAATTCCTTTTTAAAAGTAAAGAGACTTAATAAAAAGATGTTTTCGTTTGAATGACTTTCAGTTAACTGCTATTACTCAGAAAAATCATGGGCTACTGATGTCAATAGAATTTAATTAATAGAGGCTAACAGAAAATGATTAAACCAGTGAACACATAACATTTTTGTTAAAATATCCTGGCAGCCTCCATCTTCTGACGGTTAAAGTTCATAATCAATATTTTTGGCGAGAGATTTTTCTTCATCACTTAAGATTGAACTATTTATTTCGTCAGCAGTCACTTCTAGTGAGTCAATATTTTTAATTCTAAATATTTTATTGCTTTCTATAAAGACATCACCGTCATAAAATTTCTCAGTATACCATTCCAGAGAGTGACCCGATTTTTTGATATTAAATGTATATTGTATTGGAGTGTGAGTATCAGTAAGGTTGTGAGAGGCTATATGTTTCTTGAGCAAATATATTGGTATCGTATTATCTTTTGTGAAAGATAAAAATGTTTTGCTGGTGAGTAGCTGATCTTTCTTTAGACTATTAAATTTTTCTTTGCTTATAATAGTGTGTTTATAAACGGTTCCGTTATAAGGCTTCGTTCTGGGTAGGGCATGTTCAATATTATCGATGATTTTTGCCATGGACTTTCTTAATTCAGGGGGGGAATAGTTTTCTGGCATCCCTTTTATTATGAATTCATCTATGTCACTTATTATGAGTTCATCTTTGTCACGTGGCATGATATTGTGGATATTATTGTAGGTAGTGCGATTATATGTACGCAATGCATATCGCTCATCTAAGGTTAGTGGTTCAACGTTAGATTTTATTTCTATAAAATCTACTATCTTATCAACATTAAGTCGTTCATTATGTGTTTCTGGATGGAGTTTTTCATCTTTTCTATACCTTAAATACAAATTATTATCCCCCTCAATGACATATCTGTTATTAACGAATGGAGGGTATGGAATGTGTTTTATTTTAATGAATTCGTGGTTAAATTCTACATATTCATGAATGTCAAAACTATTACCATCAGTTATTAAACCCAATGCGTTAGGTATAGAGAATGCGTATTGTTCTTTATTATCCAAGTACATTTTTGGTGTTATTAGTTCTTCGAATTCTGTAGATAGAGACGAGTGATTTTTTACATGTCTTAATGATGTGATTGGCTTGAATTTTATTTTATCTATTTTTTTATTTTCTTTGAGGATATTTCCCATCATTACGTTGTTGTTTATAACATGATGGCTTCTTCCACTGGTCGGAACTATTTGTAATTCATGATTGCTTTCATTATAGATTAGTTCTAAATTTGCTACACTTTTACACTGCAGGTAACTTCGTATATTGTGAGTATCAATTCTTGGGTTATAATGATGGTCACTGCCATCTCTTCTTCCTTCGGGGAGATGATTCCGATGCATTGCCTCTGTTATACACTGTATAGTAACAAATAATTCAAGTAACTTAACAAATCTTGGGCTGTCAGGGTATTGATTATAGTTAATCTCTATTGGTTGCCTGAGAGTATGTCTCAGTATATGCAGTTGTTCTTTGTCACTATCAGACAATATGATTTTATCTTCTACTTCTTCAGCTGATAGCTTGTGGTCTCTGCGAAGAGCCTTATGATATGAATCAAAAAATATTTTTGCTGCTTTTAAAAGATAATTCGAACCCTTATTATTTATATTAATTTCTAAATCACGAAGAAGTAGATTTACCAGACGGATATTTTCAGCATCTTGGTCTCCTCCATCAGGAAGAAAATTGATACTATTAATTTTTTTTTCGGCTAATAAAATTGTCAGCAGGGAGCTATATGCATCATAGCGAGAGCCATATACGCTAGTATTCCCCTGTTCATCATTGAATCCAAAAACATTTTTGACAAGATTACCTGCAATCTGACTTTCCACTGATGGGAAGGAATCTCCTCTTGCATCTGGAGTAAAAGTGAGTGGCAGCTGCGCCTCAAGATAATTTCTCCATTTGAATTTACTTATCTCACCGCACATATTACTTGCTATTTTAACATAATCCTTTATTTGTAAGCGAAGCGTATCACAGAGTGTATCTTGACTATGTTTTATTTCAAAACTATCTATAGTATGTTTTGATTTATCTATTAAGTAAATTAGATTCTCGATACTTTTATGTCCTGAACGACTTGAAGGAAACTCCTTTTCTGCTTCAATCGTTATATTATTTAATTCATCAATCATTTTTTTTATTACTTCTGTTTGTTTACCATCGGAGATAGTGGACATCAGTTCATTTATCTTTTTAGTCAGATGTTCAGATAAAAAATGTCTATCTGGCGTTGTTTCCGATCCTGTAGTCTTTGCAGATAAAGATGTTGCATCAGCGCAGGGGAATTTTAGTGGATCATATCGAGAGATCATCTCACCCGTTTTATATAATGCATTAACGACAGGATTAAGCAGGGCGTTAAAACCATTATCGCGGTTATCCGAATAAATTCTATTTTCAGAAGAGAGAAGAGAGTTATCTCTGTCAGATATAAAAGAAGGTCTATCAGACGGGCCACCGGTAAGCCTGATCTGACTGAGGAGTAATAGTGCCGGAACGATTACACTCGGTGATTGGGTTCTGTGCAGAGAGGATAACGCAGGTTGTTTTTCAGAAGAGTTAATTATTCTGCAAATGTTTTTTCCAAAATGGATTATTTCATCCGGGAGGGCTGAGTGATTTGATATTAATTTATGAACCGGATTTGTATTATTATTGATATTATCATGCTGCTTATTTTGATAAACCCCGGATGATGCTCTGTGTTGTATTGATGATACTGGCATAGTGAATTCCTTTTTAATGAGAGGAGGTTATAAAATAATAACTGAGCCTGTATTACTATCAGTTAACGGCTATTGTTCCGTAATTTTATTGGCTGCTGATATCACCAAATTATTTAGCAATTGAATAGATAACTATCAGATAATAAATAAGTGAAAATTAATAATGTGAAGAATGATTAATTTTTGCCAGAATCATTGAAAGTAACTTGACTGTTGAGTGTAAAATTATAAGTATGGTGATAAGCGACGAATCATTCGAGACGTCAGTCCAGACCCGTTAAATTATCTGCTACTCATTAGCCTGAGATATCCTGTCCGTTATCTCAGGCTTAATCTTCCTGTACATCCTGATGCATCAAGCTATCCCGGATAGAGTAAATCATTCTCTCAATCCACTTTTTTTGAAGAAATGTCTGAAAAGTAATACTGTTAACATTATTTAGTCACTATATTGTAACTAAATCTTAATAACTCCAGAATGCGTCAATTTATTATCTTATTGGTTATTATATAGAATATTTTTTTATTGCTGTGATTAATTCCACACTGAATGCAATGTTTCTTTTTTTAATTAAAAAAAGCGTCAGATATAGCGTATAGAAATGTAGTGAAGATTTTAAAATAAAGTAAAGCATGGTTAAAATAACGTGAAAACACTCACTCACAATGAAATTAAAAGACTATGCCTGTTATGAAAAAAGTCCTTATTTCGCTGACTTCATGTGCGTTATTAGTCAGCTCAGCTAGCTATGCCGAAACCCAGACAACCCAGAAAACTGATTTCCTGTTAATTGGTGGCGGGATCATGAGCGCCTCGCTGGGAACATGGCTTCATGCACTTGAGCCTGACTGGACACAGGTGATGGTTGAGAAGCTTGATGGAGTTGCTCTGGAGTCGTCTAATGGCTGGAATAATGCCGGAACAGGGCACTCTGCTAATATGGAACTGAACTACACTCCGGAACGCGCGGATGGTTCTATTGATGTCAGTAAAGCGCTGGAAATCAATGAGCAGTTTATGATTTCTCGTCAGTTCTGGACGGCTCAGGTGAAGCGTGGCGTGCTGAACTCACCACATTCATTTATTAACTCTACACCGCATATGAGCTTTGTCTGGGGTGATAAGAATGTTGATTATCTGGGGAAACGCTATGCTGCTTTGCAGAATACCACGCTATTCCAGGGCATGAAGTTCTCAACCGATCACGAGCAAATCAAACAGTGGGCACCGCTGGTTATGGAAGGGCGTTCTGCCGACCAGAAAGTGGCGGCAACCTGGACTCCGGTTGGCACAGATGTTAACTACGGTGAAATCACCCGTCAGTTAATTGGCAGCCTGAAAAAAAATCCTAACTTCTCACTCCAGACCTCTTCGGAAGTCACTGATTTTGAACGTAATAAAGACAACTCCTGGCATGTCACCATCAAGGATGTCGTCAGCGGCGATGAGCATGCGATTGATGCTAAATATGTCTTTATTGGTGCCGGAGGTGGTGCATTAAAACTGCTACAAGAAACCGGTATTGAAGAAGGGGAAAACTATGCTGGTTTCCCGGTAGGTGGCTCCTTCCTGATGACCGAAAATCCGGATATTGCTAAACGTCATCTGGAAAAAGTTTATGGTCAGGCTTCCGTTGGGGCACCTCCGATGTCGGTTCCCCATCTTGATGCCCGTGTGATTGATGGTAAGCAGGTAGTCTTATTCGGGCCCTTTGCGACATTCTCGACCAAATTCCTGAAAAATGGCTCTGTTTTTGACTTACTCAGCACCACGACCTTCGGTAATGTACTGCCGATGAGTAATGTCGGTATCGATAACTTTGACCTCGTTAAATATCTGGTCAGTCAGGTGATGCTCGATGACGAAGACCGCTTTGCTGCGCTGAAAGAGTATTATCCGAACGCACGTAAAGAAGACTGGAAACTGATTCAGGCAGGACAGCGTGTACAAATCATCAAGAAAGATGAACAGAAGGGTGGCATTCTGAAACTCGGTACAGAAATTGTTATCGATAAAGAGAAAACCGTTGCGGCCCTGCTCGGTGCCTCACCCGGCGCATCCACTGCGGCACCGATTGCCCTGAATGTACTGAAACAAATGTTCCCGGAGCAATTTAAGACCGCAGACTGGCAGGATAAAATCCATCAGATAGTGCCAAGCTATGGTCAGACGCTGAACGGTAATGTGGCTTTGACGCAGAAGGTGTGGAATGACACCGCGGCGACGCTGCAACTGACGACGCCGCCAGTGATCCCGGGTAGTCTGGAAGTGGAACACCAGGCTCAGCCGCAAGCCGTGGCGACTCCTGAAAAACAGCCAGCAGATATTGCACTGTAATACCCATAAAAAAACCGGAAAACTGATTCACGTTTTCCGGTTTCTCTTTTTCACTGATACAGAATTTTGTGTCTAACCTCAGTTTCCCATCCTTGCTGACAAAGACTTGGAAATATCCATTAAAGCACGCCCGGTTTTCTCTATAGCCTCAGCAGTCGCCTCTATTTCCAGCATACTCACCGCCAGCCCGGCAATTGCTTTGCCCGAAAAATCATAGACCGGTGCACCGATACACAACATGCCATCACGTATTTGCCCGTTATCAATTGAAAACCCTCGCTTGCGGGTTGTCGCCAGTTCAGCCAAAAGTTCATCACGCGTTGTCACGCTATGCGGCGTTAACTGTTCAGGCCACTGAGGACTAAAACGCTGACTGACCTCATGGTCACTGAGGGTGCTGAGCATCGCTTTTCCGGTGGCGGTAAACGGGGCGGGCAGGCGCATACCAATCCGGAAGGTAAAGCCCAGAGCAGTATTGCTATTAGCACAAGCCAGATAGATAACTTGGGTTCCTTCCAGCACCGTCAGCGTGACGGTGAACTGATTTAATTCCCGCCGCTCATTGAGTAACTGCTGAAACTCCGCCACCAGGTCGGTCTGGCGTAAAAAACCATTTGCCCAGGACATGGTATGTGAGCCTAAAAGATAGGTTCCCGCTTCAGAGCGATGCAATAGCCCTAACTCCACCAGTGTGGCACATAAACCATGTACTGAACTCTTGGGAAGCTCCAGAGCGGTGACAATATCAGTAAACGTGGGTGGAGTTTTCAATTCACTAACCAGATCAAGTATTTGTACCGCCCGTCTGAGAGCAGGGGCGCTAACCGCGGCAGTTTCACTGGAAGAAATTTTTGGCATTTGATCTCACTTTGCTAACAGAAAATTGACGATAAGTTAAAATGAGTGATACAGTTCAATGTATAGAATCTAGTTCAGCATATAGAACTTGTCAACTGAATTCCAAGGAGAACCTATGACAGACCTACGAGATCCCGCTTTATTTAAACAGGCGAGTCTGATTAACGGGGAATGGCGTACTTCACGCGATAACAGTACGTCCAGCATACTGAACCCAGCAACCCACGAAACCGTGGCTGAAGTTACCCGCCTTGAACAAGCCGATGTTGAGCTGGCGATACGTGCCGCGGAGCAGGCGCTTGTCAGTTGGCGCAAAAAAACGGCTAAAGAACGCAGTACCCTGTTACGCCGCTGGTTTGATTTGATTGTTGAGAATACCGAAGATCTTGCGGCATTAATGACGGCGGAACAAGGAAAACCCCTCGCAGAGGCACGGGGTGAAATCAGTTATGCCGCGTCTTTCATTGACTGGTTTGCTGAAGAAGCTAAGCGGACTTACGGGGATATCATTCCTTCTCCTCAGGCCGATAAACGACTGCTGGTGATCAAACAACCCGTGGGTGTTTGTGCCGCGATTACGCCATGGAATTTTCCGGCTGCAATGATCACCCGTAAAGCGGCCCCTGCGCTGGCAGCAGGCTGCGTCATCATCGTTAAACCCGCCGAGCAAACTCCTCTTACAGCGCTGGCGCTCGGTGAGCTGGCACAACGTGCAGGAATTCCGGCAGGCGTACTGCAAATCGTCACCGGTGACGCGAAAATGATTGGTGGCGTCCTGACGAAAAGCGATGTGGTGAGAAAACTCTCCTTTACCGGATCGACCGGGATTGGCCGTTTATTAATGGCCCAGTGTGCTGATACGGTTAAACGTGTTTCGCTCGAACTGGGCGGAAATGCGCCTTTTATTGTCTTTGATGATGCAGACCTGGATGCCGCGGTTGAAGGGGCTGTGCAGTCAAAATTCCGTAATGCCGGGCAAACCTGTGTCTGTACTAACCGTTTTCTGGTGCAGTCGGGGATTTATCCGCAGTTTGCCCAACGTCTGGCGGAACGGGTTAAGGCCTTACAGGTAGGGAACGGCCGTGATGAGGGCGTGGTTATTGGTCCGTTGATTGACGAAAATGCCGTAACAAAAGTGATTGACCATATCGAGAATGCCGAGGCTCTTGGGGCACAGATTTTAACCGGCGGGAAACGTCATGCGCTGGGCGGCTATTTCTTTGAACCTACGGTACTGACCCATGTAACACCGGAGATGAAAATTGCCCGGGAAGAGACCTTTGGCCCGGTAGCACCCCTGTTTAGTTTTGACACTGAAGAACAGGCTATTGCCATGGCCAATGATACTGAATTCGGTCTGGCCGCTTATTTTTATACCGACAGCAACCAGCGGATGTGGCGTGTCGCTGAAGCGCTGGAGTACGGCATGGTGGGGCACAATACCGGTCTTATATCCAATGAAGTGGCACCGTTTGGGGGAATTAAGCAGTCAGGTATTGGTCGCGAAGGATCACGCTCCGGCATCGAAGAATACCTGGAGAGTAAATATATCTGCACCGCGGTGGGTTAAGCCGACGGCCCCTTATTTTCACCAAGCAATCACTCTGTAGCAGAGGAACTTAACATGACGACTGGTATGCAACCCTTTGAATTTAATACCGTGCCCTCCATGCTGGTGGAGTGGTCTGGTGCCCAGCGGTTAGGCGAAATTCTTGCATCCCGATTCAGTGAACGCCAGGTTCTGGTAGTGACTGATGCGGGCCTGGTTAAGGCCGGATTACTGAAACCCGTAGAAGCTTCTCTGCGTCAGCACGGTTTTAGTGTGACGGTCTTTGACGAAGTGATTGCCGATCCGCCAGAGGCGATAGCCCTGAAAGCCACGGCGCTGGCACGGGCACAGCAAATTGAGCTGGTGATTGGTCTTGGCGGCGGATCCTCGCTGGATGTGGCAAAACTGGCGGCGGTGCTGGCGCAGTCAAGCCAGCCGCTGTCTGAGCTGTACGGGATTGGGAATGTGCAGGGAGGCCGTCTGCCGTTAGTCCAGATCCCGACGACCGCCGGTACCGGGTCAGAGGTCACGAATATTTCGATCCTCACCACCGGTGAAACCACCAAAATGGGTGTGGTTTCTCGTCAGCTCTATGCCGACTTTGTGCTGCTGGATGCTGAACTTACCCTTGGCTTACCCGCAATACATACTGCGGCAACCGGTATTGACGCGATGGTCCATGCCATTGAGGCTTACACCGGTAAACATAAAAAAAACCTGCTGTCGGATAACCTCAGCCGTGAAGCCCTGCGTCTGATTAGTCAGCACCTGGTGACGGCTTGTCGTGATGGCAGTAACCGTGAAGCCCGCGAAGCTATTTTGCTCGGTGCGACCCTGGCAGGTCAGGCGTTTTCTAACTCGCCCGTTGCCGCAGTGCATGCGCTGGCTTATCCACTGGGCGGGCACTATCACATTCCCCATGGCCTCTCTAACGCGCTGATGCTGGGTGCCGTTCTGCGTTACAACAGTCAGGCTGCTGCACCGTTATATGCCGAACTGGCCGATGTTCTGAAAGTCGCAGGAGAGGGGAGTATTCAGCAGCGGGCAGATGCCTTCATTGCCGCGCTCACCACCATCATGGATGACAGCGGCGCGCCAAGACGCCTGCGTGATGTTGGCGTAACAGAAGATTCGCTGGCTCTGCTGGCCAGTGATGCCATGAAGCAGACCCGTTTATTAATGAATAATCCCGTTGAAGTCACTGAGGCGGATGCACTGGCCTTGTACAGAGAAGCATTTTAAGACGATTTATCTCAAGCGATACCCTACAACCTTGTCTGAGGATAATAAAAATGACTGATATTCGCCTGTATATGTTTCAAACCGGTTCACTGAAATGCAAAGTGCACAACATTAAAATGAACCAGGGTAACGGCGCGGATTATGAAATCCCGGTACCTTTTTATCTGATTACTCATCCGGATGGTCACACGATTATTGATGGCGGTACTGCGATTGAAGCGGCACTTGACCCGGTCGGTTATTGGGGCGGGATAACAGAGGTCTACTGGCCGGTGATGCGCGAAGATGAAGGTTGCGTGGCGCAGCTCAAGAAGATGGGGATTAATCCTGAAGATGTGCGCTATGTACTCCAGTCGCATCTGCATCTTGACCATACCGGAGCCGTGGGGCGTTTCCCGAATGCCACCCACATTGTTCAGCGCCGTGAATATGAATATGCCTTTACGCCAGACTGGTTTGCCGCCGGGGGCTATATTCGCAATGATTTTGATAAGCCGAACCTGAAATGGCAGTTCCTTGATGGTGAAAATACCGATCTCTACGATCTGTATGGCGACGGAACCTTAAAAACGATCTTTACCCCAGGCCATTCGCCGGGGCACCAGTCGATTCTGGTGACACTGCCGAATAGCGGTAGCTTGCTGCTGGCGATTGATGCCGCCTATACCACCGACCACTGGGATGAGAAGGCGCTGCCGGGCTTTATGTCATCTGCCGTTGAAGCGGTACGTTCAGTGCAAAAAATGAAAGCGATTGTCGACCGTACTCAGGCCCTGGTCGTGACGGGCCATGACCCTGATGCCTGGCCAACCTTCCGCCATGCGCCGGAATATTACGACTAACAACTGATAACAGGCCAGCCCGTTAACAGGGGCTGGCATTGCACCGAATTAATTTTAGCTCTCTTCAGAAGCCGCAAGCACTAACGTGTTGAGCAACACATTCGCCCCTTTCTCTGACCACTGTGGCAGGATATTCTCCGCTTCGTTATGGCTTATTCCCTTGACGCAGGGAATAAAAATCATACTGGCGGGGGCAATCGCATTCAGATAACAGGTATCATGTCCGGCACCTGAGACCATCGGCCGCCAGGCGTACCCCAGCATTTCAGCGGCTTGTTGTGAACGGGCAATACAGTCTTGATTAAAGGCGATTGGCGCATAGTCGAAAATCGGTTCTACTTCCACGGTTAACTGACGTGCAGAGAGAGCATCTACCGCCTGGTATAATGCGCGTTCCATACTGTCCAGCGCTGCTGTTTGTGGGTGGCGAAACTCCAGGCTACAGACCACTTTCCCCGGCACCACATTACCGGAGTTCGGGAACACCTGAACCCGACCGATAGTCGCCCGGCCATCTGGCGCATGTTCAATACCCACCTGTTCTATCGCCAGCGCAAATTGCGCAAAACCGGTTAACGCATCCTGACGATTATTCATCGGCGTGGTGCCAGCATGAGCGGCAAAACCTTCAATGGTCAGGGTATACCAGCGTTGCCCCATGGCGGCATGGACGAGGCCAATATCGATGCCTTCAGCTTCCAGAATCGGTCCCTGCTCAATATGCACTTCATAGCAGGCATGAACCGGGAACGCGGCTGCGGGCATCGTTCCCTGATAGCCAATCGCGGTTAACGCATCTCCCAGACGAATGCCTTCAGCGTCCTCACGGGATAAAGCAAAGGCTTCGCTAAACTGACCTGTCCAGACTCCGGAGGCCAGCATAGCGGGGGAAAAGCGCGCACCTTCTTCATTGGTCCAGTTCACCAGCACGATATCGCGAGCGGTTTCAATCTGGCGATCGTTCAGCGTTCGTAGTACTTCAAGCCCGGCCAGCACGCCATAAATCCCGTCATAACGTCCACCCAGGGGCTGGGAGTCGACATGTGACCCGGTCAGCACCGGGGGGAGGTGAGGATTACGTCCCGGTCTGCGGATAAACATATTGCCCAGCCGGTCGATATCACAGCTAAAACCGTCCTGTTCCGCCCAGGCACGCAACTTATCGCGTGCCTGCCGGTCTTCTTCACTTAGCGTCAGGCGGGTAACGCCCCCGGCGGCAGTGCGCCCGATTTGCGCCATATCTTCAAGCGTCGTCCAAAGTCGTCCGGCATTAACAGTCAGAGTCGCACTCATGAGGGCTCCTTCTTGAGGTGATAACGAAAATCACAGCATTTGGAACCTTCCATAATAGTGGTGGTGCGGGTCAGCTCCACATCGGGAGCATAACCGACAATAAACTTGTCATCCCTGGCACAAGAAAGCAGATGGCCAATTTCACCCAGTCCCATTTCATGGTACATCTCGGCATAACGGCAGCGGGTCACGTCGTAGTTATACTGCTGGTCATCGTTTTCGATAATCCTGATGTCCAGCGCATTATCTTTCTCCCACAGATATTGCAGGTCGACAAAACCGCGCAGCGACGGGCCATTGGGTTCTTTGCGGGCAAAATCAGCCCCGGCATCGATAGCCGCTTTTTCAATTGCTTCGCCGATAATCGCCTGTGCCTGCTGTTTGCCCAGCTCACGTACCATAATGTCGTAAATAGGTTTAATTATTTCAGCTTCAATCTTACGCCGGGCGAGGATGCCCAGTTCATTTTTATCACTCATCACACTGCCTCAGTCTGTTATTTCTTAACATCGCCGCCAAGTACGGTTTGTGGCTGCCATTTACCGTCGACAACTTTATAGACGGTGAATGATGGCGATTTCAGGTTGCCTTCTTTATCAAATGCAATCGGCCCTGTGACACCGGCATAATTAATAGCTCGCAGGGCTGGCAGGTATTTATCCGCTTCAACAGAATCGGCTTTTTCCATGGCGGCAACCAGTGTTCGGGTGGCGTCATAGGCAAACGGCGCATGGAGTTCAATATGGGTGTGATAGCGCGACTGATAGTCTTGCTCAAAGGCTTTACCGCCAGGCATCTGGTCAATTGGCAGGCCGGGTTCCAGAGCGACTACGCCTTCACCTTCTTTCTGCGCCAGTTGCAGGAAAGTCTGACTGACAAAACCGCCCGCGCCCATCAGGGTCGCATCCATCCCCAATTGTTTAATTCGACGTGCCATCGGCGCTGCCTGGCTATCGACACCACCGAAGAAAATCAGGTCGGCATTTTTACTGCGAATGGCGGTCAGTACCGGGCTGAAATCGACGGTTTTATCATCCACATACTGACGATCAACGATGGTCCCGCCCTGGGCTTCAATGGATTTAATAAACTCATCAGCCAGACCCTGACCAAAGGCTGTCCGGTCATCAATAACCGCAATACGCTTAGCTTTCAGGTTATTAAGGGCATACTGACCCGCTAACTGACCGCCATCATCGTCATGGCCCATCACCCGGAAACTGGTATCAAAGCCCTGACGGGTATAAGCATGTCCGGTTGCTACAGGGGCGACCTGAGCGATCCCCGCATCATGATAAATACGTGCTGCCGGAATACTGGTGCCAGTATTCCAGTGACCGACGACGCCTGCTGCGCCGCTATCGACCAGGCGCTGAGCTACCGCAACCGCGGTACGCGGGTCGGACTGGTCATCTTCCGACTGTAATTTAAAGGTAATATTTTTGCCGCCAATCACTGGTTTTTGCTTATTAATGTCATCGATTGCCAGCTGGGCACCATTTTCCAGATCTTTACCGATTCGGGCAGAAGGCCCGGTCAGCGGCCCGGCTAAACCAATAATCACGGTTTCGTTCTGGGCAATGGCGGGGAAGGTGGTAAACCCGGCCACCACAATGGCTGCACTTAATGCACTAAGCGTTAATTTTTTCATCATGTGTCCTTGCTATTTGTTGGAGGTCAGGCAGGTATTTCGCCCAGGTAATATTGTGCAATGCTGTCGTCGGCAAGCAGGGTTTGCGAGTCGCCATGATGAACAATGGAACCGCTGTCCATCACCCAGGCTCTGTCCGTTACTTCCAGCGCCAGACGGGCATTTTGCTCGATCAGTAATAAGCTCACGCCTTGTTCGCGTAAGGTGGCTATCACCTTGAAAATATTTTCTATCATCACCGGCGCCAGCCCCATCGATGGCTCATCGAGGATCAATAATCGTGGGCGACTCAGTAGGGCACGGTTAAGCGCCAGCAGTTGTTGCTCCCCACCGGATAACAGCCCTGCCAGCTGATGCTGACGCTCTTCCAGACGCGGGAAACGGCTAAAAATAGCCTCGATTTCGTCCTTCACTGCATGACTATCACGGCGCAACCAGGCACCCATCTGGAGGTTTTCCATCACCGTCATACGGGCAAAAATCCCGCGACCTTCCGGCACCATCACCAGTCCGTCACGTAATAAGTCTTCAGGTTTTTGGCGGGCGACGGCATGGCCCTGAAACCAGATCTCACCGCTAAAGGGTTCAAGACCGGTAATCGCACGTACGGTCGAACTTTTCCCGGCACCATTGGCGCCAATCAAGGTGCCTTGTTCTCCTTCATTAAGAGTGAAAGAGACATCACGTACCGCCTGAATACCGCCGTAATGCACACCAAGTTGCTGAACCTGGAGTAAAGGCTTAGTCATGTTTTTGTCCTCCCAGCCAGGCGCTGATCACCAGCGGATCGCGGCGCACGACATCAGGCGTACCGCTGGCAATGACTTTGCCATAATCCAGCACGGTGACACTGTCACAAATGCTCATCACCAGTTTGACATCATGCTCAATCATCAGCAGTGTCTTACCGTCATCACGAATATGTTTCAGCAGTTCGCCGAGGGCGACTTTTTCCGCGGCATTCATTCCGGCAGCCGGTTCGTCCAGCGCCAGTAATAGCGGGTCAGTTGCCAGCGCGCGGGCTATTTCCAGGCGACGCTGGTGGCCATAGGCCAAATCGCAGGCCCGGTAGTCAGCAAATTTGGCAATACCGGTATATTCCAGCCAGCGCCAGGCCTGTTCGCGGGTCTCGGCTTCTTCCAGGCGTGCCTGTTTATTTTGTGTCAGTACAGCCCACAGGCCATTACGGGTACGCACATGGCGACCGACCATGACATTTTCCAGCACAGACATCTGGTTAAATAACCGCACGTTCTGAAAGGTTCGGGCTATTCCGGCCTGTGTGACTTTCTCAACATTCCTGGGTGAATAGGCACTGCCATCCAGGGAAAAACTGCCACTGTCCGCGGCGTACAGCCCGGTAATAAGATTAAAACAGGTGGTTTTTCCTGCGCCATTGGGGCCAATCAAGCCATAAATCTCACCGGCTTTGATATTGAGCGAAACGTTATCAACCGCCTGGACTCCACCAAACCGTTTGCTGACGCCATTAATGGTTAATAAACTCATGCTTTAATCCCTCCGGAACGTGCCGGCCAGATCCCCGCCGGGCGATAGAGCATCACCAGTACCAGCGCCAGGCCGTAGAACAACTGGCGTAAAATCTCAGGATCAATGAGTACGCTACCAAACAGCGTCTGCTGGAGTGGAGCCGCCTGACTGCGCAGCAGTTCAGGTAGGGCGGTGAGTAATATGGCGCCGAGGATCACGCCCGGTATATGCCCCATGCCTCCGAGGACAACCATCGCCAGAACCGCAATGGATTCTTGCAGGGTGAAGGATTCCGGTGAAACAAAGCCCTGGAACGCGGCGAATAATGCCCCCGCCACGCCGCCAAAAGTAGCGCCGATGGCAAACGCCAGTAACTTGTAGTTACGGACGTTAATCCCCATTGCACGAGCGACATCTTCATCTTCACGAATAGCATGCCAGGCGCGGCCAATTCGGGAATTTTGCAGGCGCAGGCAGATAAAAATAATCAAGACAATCAGCAGAACCAGCAGGTAGTACCACAGCCACAGCGACGGAATTTTGAAACCAAACCAGTGCTGTACGCCGCTGAATTTGACGCCAAACAGTGAAAGCGTATCAATGCCAGAAATCCCCTTAGCACCATTGGTAATATTGACCGGGCGATCGAGGTTACGTAGCAAAATGCGGATGATTTCGCCAAAGCCCAGCGTGACAATCGCCAGATAATCACCGCGTAATTTCAGCGTCGGAGCACCGAGCAGGATCCCACAGATTGCTGCCAGCACCGCGGCGACCGGCACGATTATCCAGTAAGAGGTATGTAAGCCATCCGGCAGCCAGGCTTGCAGGGCGGGAAAGGCGTCCAGTAAGTGCGGAGAAGCCAGTAATGCTGCGATATAGGCACCGACGGCATAAAAGGCGACAAAGCCCATATCCAGCAGGCCTGCATAGCCGACGACGATATTTAACCCGAGAGCCAGCATGATATAGAGCAGGGCGAAGTCAATGACCCTGACCCAGTAATTGCCGCCTAGCTGCCCGGCAACCATCGGGGCAACAGCTACAGCAATAATAAACAGTGCGAGTCCGACGTTGAGACGACGCCAGAATGGCGTTGCAGACTTGATTGATAATGTTGTCATCTAAAATCCTATGCCCGATGCGCTACGCGCTCACCCAGAATGCCCGCAGGGCGGAAGACCAGTACCAGAATCAAGACGATAAAAGCGAAAACATCCTGATAATTACTGCCGAACACGCCATTACTGAGCTGGCCGAGATAACCTGCTCCTAAGGCTTCAATCACGCCTAGTAAAATACCGCCTACCATGGCACCACGAATATTACCGATCCCGCCGAGTACCGCGGCGGTGAAAGCTTTTATGCCGGGTAAAAAGCCCATGGAAAAGTTGGCGCTGCCGTAATTACTGGCCATCATCACGCCCGCCAGCGCCGCGAAAATACCGCCAACTGCAAAAGTCAGACTAATAATGCGGTTTGGGTTAACCCCCATCAGGCTGGCAACCCGAGGGTTTTCCGCGACCGCACGCATACCGCGACCGAGACGGGTGTATTCCACCAGCAGCCACAGACCAACCATGACCAGGAGAGCCAGACTAATAGTGACTATGCCGGTAATGGTGATAATGGCCGGGGGGTGTCCTTCACTACCCGATGTGATAGCAATAGGATCCATGGACAGGACTTGCGGAAACATCAGCGGATTACGCGTCCAGATAATCATGGCGATGGTTTGCAGCAGGACGGAGACGCCAATCCCCGAAATCAACGGAGCCAGGCGCGGGGCATTACGCAGCCGCCGATAAGCAAAACGTTCCACCGCCATTGCCAGCAAGGCACAGACCAGCATGGCAATGGGGAGTGCCAGAATCAGGTGAACCAGCGGCGACAAGGCAGGAAAATAGCTTTCCAGCATATGCATTGTCGAAAGGGTGGTTAGCGCCCCCACCATTAAAATATCGCCATGAGCAAAGTTAATAATGCGCAGGATGCCGTAGACCATGGTGTAGCCAAGGGCTATTAAGGCATAAATACTACCCAGCATGATGCCATTGATGAGTTGTTGTATTAACGTATCCAAAATTGACTCACAGAATTGCTCTATTTTCGGCTACCATCCGATAATTGAATTAAATTGTGAAATACGGATATCTTCTTTCTTATTATGTTTTGTATGGTTATTACTTTATTGATTTTAAAGGTATTTTAAAATCATGATACAACTCATTAACCTTAATGAAGTCATCATATGAAAAAAACAGAACAATCAGCGGCACCAGGTTTACGTCAGGAAGGCCAACTGGCCAACGATCCTCCTCTGCGTGCGGTACGTGCTTTTGAAGCTATTGCGCGCACCGGCAGCATAACCCTTGCCGCACAAGAGCTGGATATATCGCCTTCGGCGGTCAGTCATCAGCTACGTATGCTGGAAGATTTCCTGCAATTACCCCTGACCGAACGTCACGGTCGTGGGCTGGTGCTGAGTGTCCAGGGACGGGAGTACTACCGTTCGATCCGGACTGCATTTAGCGTATTGCGGCAGGCGACAGAGCATCTGGTGGAGCAGGTTCAAACCCGGCAAGTGACCATCAGCCTGATCCCGCTGTTTGGTATGGGCTGGTTTATCCCTCGTTTACCGGTATTTATGCGTGCTAATCCGCAAATTGAGATCAACGTGATTTACGCTAATCACCGTAACTACCTGAGTGATGCTTCAGACATGTCGATTCGCTTTGGCAGCGGGCAGTGGACAGGCTATCAGACAGAACCCTTGATCTCCGGGAAAATGGTTCCGGTTGCCAGCCGCGAGTTTATTCGCGTACATGGTCATATCGATACGCCGGAACAGTTACTACAAATGCCATTACTGCATGATGAGGAGCGTACCAGCTGGAATCAGTGGTTTCTTCAACAAAACGTTCGTCGCCCCGTTCGTCGCAGCGGGCCAATGTTTGAAGATGGCTTACTGACACTGGCTGCGGTTCAGGCTGGGTTGGGCTGTGCCCTGATGCGTGAGCCGCTGATAACCCCTTACCTTGAAAGCGGCGAACTGGTTAAACTCTGGGACTTGCCGCTGGATGACGGGCGTAATTACCACCTCTGTATTCGCTCGGACAGTGAAATGACGCAGGATGGTCAGCTGCTCTATAACTGGTTACGTGCGGAAAGTGCCAGACAGGTAGCGATGTAACCGCCATCACAGAATAAGCCCTTTTTCCTCAGGGTAACCTTCAGTCGGGGAAAAGGGGTTAATAGGGTATAAGTATTCATATCAGTGAGTTAAAAAATCAGCCAAAAAATTAATAGTGATTCAAAGCACAGTGCCTGGTATTAAATTCATATTTATAAAACAGCATATTGATAAATATGAAATGCAATTTTATCATTTTTCCGATCTTGTATTTATTTGTTATTTACGGAAAACAGGAATGACATGATGAAATTAAAAACGAAAGCGCTTGGAATCGCCGTAGCATTATCTATTTCCCCTGTAACAGTAGCTGAAGAATTGAGTGTCTGGATCAGAGCGAGTAACGACTCAAAAGTTATTTACCAGCAACTCGCCGATAAATTTAAAGAAAATACCGGCATTACCATTAATTATTTTAATGCCGTGACTGATTTTGATCAGCGACTGGCACGGGCCGCAACGGGCAACGCTTTACCTGACGTGGTGTTTAATGATGCGATTGTCGTCGGGCAGTTAGCCCAGCTGGGGATTATTGATGAAATTGATCCCTCTAAATTAAAGGGCGGAGATGATATTTATC
This sequence comes from Klebsiella sp. BIGb0407, assembly GCF_024807845.1. Lineage (GTDB taxonomy): Bacteria > Pseudomonadota > Gammaproteobacteria > Enterobacterales > Enterobacteriaceae > JGM124. Next base: position 893,088 of record NZ_JANUEQ010000001.1, on the reverse strand, counting down.
CGGCGGCCTGGAAATCGACTCAGTTACCAGATGGAAAATATTACGGCGTGCCGACTTCCGCCCATACCTATGCCCTGTTTATTCGTACCGACTGGCTGGATAAATTAGGTTTGCAGCCGCCCAAAACCTGGGATGAGATTAAAAAAGTTGCCTATGCTTTTACCTTTGATGACCCGGATGGCAACGGCAAAAATGATACCTATGGTTTTACCATGCCGCTGTCGACAACCCGAGGTTATGCCAGCTCTTTTTCTTCTTCTTATCTCTGGCAGGCAGGAGGACATTATTTAACTGAAACCCAGCCAGGTAAATTTAAAGGGGCACTGGACAGTAAGCAAGCCGCAGAAGCAATGGCATTCTTACGTGGTATGGTGTGCGAGGGTACCGCTCAGCCGGGCGCGATTAACCATACTACCGCTGATGCGAACGTTTCATTCCGTTCCGGGCAGTCTGGTATGTATTCATCCGGACCCTATCATATTGCGCTGTTTGATAAAGATCCGGGCAAAGGAAAATACCGGGTTATTGCTCCGCCAGCGGGACCGGACGGGAGTATTTCAATGGCTGAAGGCACTACGGCTTTTTTAATGAAAACCAGTAAAAATAAATCTGCTGCTAATAAATTTCTCGAATTTATTATTTCACCGGAAGGACAGGAAATAGGTATGGCAGCTGGGAGTACATCGATGCCGATTGTCAGACTGCCGGTGAATAAAAAACTGAATATTAAAGATTACCGGGAAGATCCCGGCTGGGAAGTATTTGCCGAAACCTATGCCCGGGATGGGCGTTATATGCCACAAATCCCCAACTGGATCCCGGTAAGACAAATTACCGCCGATGGCTTTAATAAAATTTTCGCCAACTGTAAAGGAGATATTGCGGCAGATTTAGTCGGGATTAATAACAGCGTTAATGAAGAGCTGAAAAGGCAAAATGTGTTAGCCGATTAAAATGCAAGAGCGTACATGTCTACGAAGTCAGAGAGGGCGGGTATTACTCGGCCTCTCTGACTCTATTTGTTATGCGCTATTTCATTTCATTTATCGCCGTTTTTCCGGCAATTCGGCCAAAAGTAAAGATATCGGCTAACGCATTACCGCCCAGTCGGTTACCCGCATGAATGCCGCCGGCGACTTCACCCGCAGCATACAGGTTCTTGATGGGTTGGTTGTTGTCATCCAGAACCCGGGTAGCGGTATCAATCTTAAGTCCGCCCATTGTGTGGTGAACCGCGGGTTGTCTCGGTGTGGCATAGAAAGGGGCTTTTTCCACTTTTAAACTAAAAGTATCTTTGTGGAATTCAGGGTCAGCTCCTGCTTCTACATAGCTGTTATATTTATTAACGGTATCTATCAGCACTTCAGGAACCATGCCGACCTTAAGCGCTAACTCTGCAAGTGTATCGGCTTTAAACAGAGTACCGGCTTCAACCTGGCGGTCAATTTTCTCCTGGCTGGTATTTGCCGCGGTTTTCTTTATCTCATCATCAGCAATCAGATAGAACAGGCCACCTTCGGCGAGTGCCGCTTTGGTCAGCACGTCTCGCCCGGCGAATTCATTGATGAAACGCTTTCCTTGTTTGTTCACAATCACGAAATTTTCCGGTGGAACTTGAAGACCACTGAAGAGCTCACCGGTATTCGGGTCTGCGACGGGCATCATTTGAGTAAAGCCCATCCCCGTTAAGCCTGCGCCGACAGACTGACCAAGAAGAATTCCGTCCCCGGTCATGGCACTTGAATTGGTTGTCTTGATATCATCGGCAATATGGCTCCAGTAGGTGTTGTACTGTTTGAGCATCTGCGTATTCGCACCAAAACCCCCTGACGCCAGGACCACCGCTTTGGCATGAACGGTAATTTTTTGTCCGTTCGCACCGCGAGCAATTACCCCTTTTATTTCTCCCTCTTCAATAAGAAATTCCTTTGCCGGACTATCGGTCAGAATAGTTCCTGACAGCGCTTCTATATGTTTGCTTAGTGCCAGAATAAACGCGGTGCCATACTTTTTGACAGGTTTATGACCGCGGCGCCAGAGTGCTCCCACCGGGGCAAAGACAATATCCTTGTCATACTCAACGCCGATACTCTCAAGCCATTTGACACTTTCCAGCGCATGGTCTGTTAACACCCGAACCAGGTCGTATTGCCCGTAAATGCTATTTCCTTCAAGGTCAGTACGCTTACCGCCGAAATAGGTCTGCATTCTGTGAAGCAGGTGAGAGTCAAACAGATACCCTTTATTGCTGCCAAATTGTTGCTGGTAGCGAGCGAATTCATTTTTCAGAGCCCTGAAATCTGCCAGATACTCCGGGTGAATCTCATTTTCATCCGTGCTGATTAAGGTCTCAATGGTATGTCTTTCACCAGGGTTTTCGTCAAAGGTTCTCTGCCACTCAGGGTCAGCGGCGTTAATAGGCCCCCCGGTACGGATAGTATTGCCCCCCACGGCCGGGTATTTTTCCAGGACGATGGCGCTCTTGCCTGCCTGTAAGACGGTTGCCGCTGCACTTAAACCCGCGCCGCCGCCGCCAATCACCACCACATCACAGGTAAACTCTTCATCACCGCGATTCAAACTGCTGGCGGGTTTCGGGCGTTTTTTTAAGATATCAGGGTTCACACCGGCCAGTTTAACCGCCCTGGCAACGCCATCAATCACGGCATTACTGGTCTCCGAGGCACCCGACAGTGCATCCACATTAAGCGTTTGCCCTTCGATAATTTTGTCAGGGATCCTGATAAACACCACATCGGCCAGACCTTCTGTCTCACCGGCCGTGTCGATATCAATGCGCTCAATTTTCTTTTCGCTGAAGGAAACCTTCATTGGCAGCGCGCCACCGTGGCCAAGGGCCTGGACTTCATAGGTGCCCGGTGCGAAAGAGAAGTCCTCTTCTTCATTGAGCTGGTTCGAGATTCTGGCAAAACGCATAAAGCGTAAGAAGCAGATCTCCAGAAAGTCGATAGTGCCCTGGTTGCTCAACTGGCCGTTATCATCAAAAGCCTGTTGAGCATGGCCAAGTAAGAATTCGTATCCGGGCATCACATTCGCATTAACCCCCGGCGCATCCAGTATCTGCCGTAGATGCAGCTGAGCACGGGAGGAGCCCTGGGAATCAATGGAAGCCCCCAGGATCATCACAGGCTTACCATCAAGAGGGTGAAGCTCGTAGCTCAGCCATTCAAGCAAGCTCTTTAAGCTCGAAGGAATAGAGTGGTTGTATTCCGGGGTAGCAATAATCACCCCGTCACTGGCCATAATTTTTTGGTTAATATTTAACAGAGCCGGGCTATTTGAGGGATTATCCTGGTTGAATAGGGGAACATCCTGGATTTCTAACAGTTCAATTTCTGCTTTGTCTTTAAAATGCGCTTGCATGAACTGAAGCAGAGTCCGGTTATAGGACTTTGGAGACGTGGTTCCAACGATCGCGGTAAATTTCATTTTTTCACGCCTCCTGAGTTTGCCATGCGTATTTTTTAGCTTTTTTTATCGCAACTTTTTCCGATAAGAGTTTTGTTATCAGTCGGGTAAACAGCACAAATTCTCTAAAAATCTCATCGAGTTCAGCCCGCTTTTGTTCATCGATTAAGTTACCGCTGGCATTAAAGGCGACCTGTGATTTACCTAACAGGAATTCGCTGCTCGGCATAATACGCGCCGCAAGTTCCGGGGAGTCGAGGATCTGTCGAAGATGGGCCTGTGCGCGTGAGGAACCCAAGGCGCCATGGGAAGCCCCGACGATCAGGACGGGTTTGTCGGTAAGCGCCTGACTGGTATAACTGATCCACTCCAGCGCACTTTTCAGCACTGCCGGGATAGCATGGTCATACTCCGGGGTCGCAATAATCACGCCATCAGCCTGAGCGATTTTTGCCGACAGCGCTTCGACTTCTAGAGGAGTCTGGTTATCTTTTGCTTCGTAAAAAGCAGGTAGATCTTTGATTTCAAATAGTTCAATCTGAGCCTCTTGTTTAAAGTGCTCTTTGATGAATTGCAGTAACAGGCGGTTTGTTGACACCCTCGAGTTGGTGCCAACAATGGCTAAGTAGTTCATATTTAGGATTTCCTATACTGTAAAAATAATATTCACTTTCTGATTATGGTTTTAACACAGTATGAAAAAGCTATCTAATAGCTATATTTTAATACTTAATAAGTAATTTGTTATGATGCATAAATGAGGGAGTGAGACGAAGAAAAGATGTCAAAATATTATAATCAACATGTCTTATATTATATTAATGCCTTGTTAAAATTTAGTAATTACACCAAGGCTGCCGAGTCCCTCTATATTTCTCAGCCTTATTTAACCCAGGTGATTAAACGAGTTGAAAACGAATTAAATTGCCAGATTATCAACCGCAATGAACTGCCTTATCGTTTAACTGAACAGGGCAAGATTTACTATGATTATCTGGGTTCACTCGAGAGCGTTCACGCCAATATGCGTCGGCAGATCACGGCTATTACAGATTTGCATAAAAAGACTTTGAAAATTGGCATATTAGCCAGTATCGGCACCTATCTTATCCCGCTTTTTCTGCCAAAGTTTTTGCTCCATCATCCCGAATGTCAGATAGAGCTGATAGAAGATATACAGGAAAATAACGAACAGCGGCTTTTAAAAGGCGAGATAGATTTTTTGATTGGGCAAAACTCGAGCAATATTGCTGAAAATCTGCTGGTGGTTACTTGGGGAAAGCATGGATATTCTGCGGTTATTCCCACATCCTGCGAACTTTTCCAGGAAAATACCGCGGTAATTGCACCCCGGAGTATTGCGCTGGAAGACTTATTACGGCAAAAACTGGTGTTAACGTCGAAAGGATCTTCCATCAGGGCGCAAGTCGATCACTTATTGAATATTTATAAAATAAAACCCACTATTATTTTAGAAAGTGGTGAAATCACCACCGTAAAACATCTTGCCATGGCGGGTGTTGGCGTGACTTTTGTTCCTGAAAGTCTGGCTGTCGAGCCTTGCCCTGCGAAATACAATATCTATGCCTTGCCGATTGAACAATTGAACTTAGATTATTTTATCGCACATCACAGTAGCAGGGCTCTTTCCACTATGGAGCAAGAATTACTGGATTCATTTGTGCGCTACAAAGATACCACCGAGCACGCATGGTATGGAAAGGGGGATTAATGACAGAGGGCACCCAAGTATTAGATATGATGGGAACCAAAATTCGCCTTTATTTTAAGGGACATCAGGCTGAGAGATGGTTAGCAGAAGCGGGTTGCATGTTAAAACATTACGAACAGGTTTTTAGTGCTAACTCGGATCTGTCGCAATTATCAGATCTCAAAAAAACGGCAATGCATGCACCTGTAGCCGTTGATAGTGACCTGTATGAATTAATCAAAACAGGCAGAGAGCATAGTCTCGAACCCAATAGTTTTTTAAATATTGCGATTGGCCCGTTAATTAAGCTCTGGCGTATTGGCTTTCAGGAAGCAAGGGTTCCCGGCGAGGCAGAGATTGGGCGAGTATTGGGCCGCTTAGATCCCGCCAGTATCCTGCTGGACGACGGCCGTCAGTCGGTATTTTTTGCCAGAAACGGCATGGAAATAGACTTAGGTGCCATTGCCAAAGGATATTTCAGCGATAAGGTGATGGATTTTTTCAAAGGAAAAGACCCTGTTTCCGCGATGATCGATATTGGTGGCAACCTGCTGGTTTATGGCAACTCACCCAAACAAAACCCGAACTGGGATGTCGGTATACAAAACCCTTTTCTGCCAAGGGGCCACTGCATTGCCAGCGTAAAAATAAGAAACCAGTCGGTCGTGACTTCCGGTATCTATGAACGGACGTTTGAGCATAACGGCAATCAGTATCACCACATTTTTGATAGCCACACTGGCTATCCTGTCGACAACAATGTGGCTTCCTTAACCATTATTGCTGATAAATCTTTGGATTGTGATATCTACACCACCAGACTCTTTGGCCAGGATCCGCGACGTATTTTGGAAACCGTCAATAATATAGAAGGTATGGAGGCTATTGTGATTACCCTGGACGGGCAATTAGCCACTACGACCAATCTGAGAAATAAGCTGACCTGGGCCTGATGGTCGAGGAAGTCGTCAGTAAAAGGTTTAAATTACTCAAGCTGTTCTGCTATCAATTAATGCATCATAAGTATATTTAATACCATGAAGAGAAATTATTGATTATCAAGTAGATGAAACGGTTTTTTGAATTTTTTAGCACAATGACTCGCCATTTTTATGCAGTTTATACGCAGGATTTAACCGCGAAAAAGTTTTTTTCTGACTCACTCCATCCGTCACTTCTTCTTATCGGCAGCCAATATCACTGCTCTTTCTGATGAAAACCAGATAGAACGCCAACTTGAATGATTAAACCTGAAATAACATACTTAAACTATTGATATTTCATGATTTGCATATCTACCAGCACACATTTGTTTCGATTGTGTGTCCATATGTAAAAAATATACAATTAAGGATAAAGTTTGTGATATTTGTGATTTTTAAACAAAATAAAAAGAAATGGAGTGGCAATAATGTTGAAGCAAGTGGCTGTTGCAGTAGGGTTAGCCTGTGCGTCTTTACCTGCCCTGGCGTATGAAAATGGCAGTTATGCTCGTGAGACCTTAGATACCCTGATTAATGATTATCCGGGGCGTTATAGCGGTACCGCAAACTTTGCGGGTGCGGCAAACTGGATGGAAGAGCGCATGGGAGTGGGCTATACCACCACACGTCAGGACTTTAGCTATACTGTTCGTGGCGGAGCCGTGCGCTCATCGCAAAACGTCCTCGCCTATAATACCGGCTTGAGCAGCGACTACATTATTACCGGGGCTCACTTTGATACCTATTTCGGTCGCCCGACACTGCAAGGTGTCGATGATAATGGATCCGGTGCCTCGGTCCTGACCGAAGTGGCGCGTAACCTGAGCGGTATTCAGACTGAAAAAACCTTGGTCTTTGCCGCCTTTGGTGCAGAAGAAGAAGGCTTGATTGGCTCAGAAGCCATGGTTCGGGAACTGATTGCCCAAAACGGCGTTGATAACCTGAAAGGGATGATCAATATCGACAGTATGGTGACGGGCGATAAACTCTATGCTCATGCTGGTGACAATAGTGTGGCTAATCCTGAGCTAGGCAAGCTGCGCGATCAAATGCTGCGGATTGGCAAAGAGTTAAATATCGATATCACCACCAACCCGGGCGGTGACCCTGCTTATCCTGCCGGAACCGGTTGTTGTAGTGACGGCGATAGCTTTAATAACGCGTTTGATATTCCGGTTCTCTACCTGGAAGCAACCAACTGGGATCTCGGCGACTTAGACGGTTATACCCAAACCGATAACCCGGCTATCCCCGGCGGCGCAACCTGGCACAATCCGACGCGTGATAATGAAGCTTTCCTGAACAGTGCCTTAGGCCAGGAGCGTATTGGTGAGCGTCTGCGCGATGTTTCTCGCCTGGTCACCCGCCTGTTACTGGAATCATCCAATACCGATCTGCTGCACTCTGCCTATTCTGCAGCCGCGATGCAGGATGCCTTACAGGACAGCCTGAAACGTCAACGTGAGTCGGTCAAAGACTTAACCGATAAGCGCTGGCTGGTACTGCAAAATGGCACCCGCAGTGTCGGTACGCTTGATACCGTTGTCGGTGTCGAAGGAACCGCGTATCCATCAAGTGGTTTTGATAAAGAACCTCAGCAACGTTCCCGCCAGGCAATGCTCTATGGGCTGGTGGATTACCAGCTGGCAGAAGAGCTGACGGTCGGTGGTTCTTTAAGTTTGTTGCGTAACAAAGATAAACTGGATCGCGATGGTCACCTGGACAGCGATACCTGGCAGGTCGGTCTCTACGGTTTATATAATCAAGCTGGCCCGACATGGTTAGGCAGTGAAGTGAGCGCGGGAACATCATCTATCGATACTCGCCGCTCGGTCTTCCTACAAGCAAACAATGGCCCGGTCCTGCTGGATAACCATTTGGATGCGCATACCAATGCACAGTTCTTTACCGCTCGCCTCAGTGGCGGATATGACTTCTCCTATAGCGCGGTTCGTGCAGGCCCGACGGTCGGACTGGACTATGCTCACTACCGCGTCAACGGCTTTAACGATAACGGTGACCTGCGCACCGGCGTCCGTTATGAGAAACAGAATCTGAACTCTGTAGAAGCGAGTCTGGGCTGGCGTTTATATGGCAAAGTTGACTTCAGCAACACCATGTCACTCCAGCCTTATGCGACAGTTGCCTGGGTACGTGAAATGGGTGACGGTCTGAAATCCAGCTTTACCGTTCAAGACCAGGCCGATGGTGTCAGCCGTAGCGTTAATGTCGGTAAAGCGGATAAAGACTTTGGTCGTTCAACCGTTGGCGTTCAGTGGCTGGCGACCGAGAATGTTAACCTTTATACCTCAGTGGGCAGCCGTTTCGCGCATAAAGATGGCGCTCAGACTCACTACAATGTCGGTGCACAGTGGCAGTTCTAAGTTCACTTGCCTGATTTAATCGCCGGGGCTTATCAGCCCCGGTTATTCGTGGGTTCCGTCTGATTGATTCTTTCAATCGCGATAAGATTCTCTGCCATCGTTTCACCCAGAACCTGTACCGCGGTTGAGGCATCTCTGTTCTTCAGGGCCAGGTAGACCTGTATATGGGTATCAACGCTTTCCAGAGTAATACCCAGCGCACGGTTCAACTCTTCCAGGTAGTAGTAATAGCTTTCTTTTATCGACAACATCACGTTATAAAACACTTTGTTTTGTGATGCTTTGGCAATCGCCAGATGAAAGTCGAAATCGGCTTCTGAATATTTTTTATAATCATTTTTATTCACCAGCATCCGGTTAAGCGCTTGTTCGAGGGCAAGAATATCCTCGGCCGTGGCATGAATAACCGCGAGCTCCATGCATTTAAATTCCACCGTCTGGCGGAATACCATCATATCGTGAAACTCTTCTTTGCTGAGATTCATCACTGGACGCAATCTGTTGTTCAGCGTCTGCGGGGTAAAATCTTCGCTGATATAACTCCCGCTGCCCTGGCGAGTGATAACCACCCCCAAATCCCGTAATCGTTGCACCGCGCTACGAACACTGACCCGGCTGACATTTAACGTAGCGCATAGCTCCTGTTCCGAGGGTAAACGGCTGCCGGGAGCCCAGTTTCCGTCGATTAATTGTTGCCGTAACTGTTCGAAGACATCATTAACAACATTCTGTTTTTGCGTGGACTTCATGTTCACCAGAATTATCCTGTATCGAGATTTCAGACTGCGTGATGCCAGTATATAACAGCAGAGAGGCGACCATGAAAAAACTCATGTTGTCCTACATATTAAATGGGTTTTCTGGTCTCTGTCATATGGCGTGAATTTATATGTGAGTGAAATTTTTATTCTCCCATGGAATTAAAATATTTAAAAATCATTAAGTTAATGTGTTTTTTTGTATGCGGAAATCTATTTTGTGATCCTGTTTGCAGAAATCAATTCGGAACGTTGATTTTTTACCCGGCGGAAATCATGCTCTTAACCCTAAGTTGTCATACATATTTTATAATAAATATAAGAGGGAAAGGCTATGCATGCATTATTTGATCTCAAGGGCAAAACCGCACTGGTTACCGGGTCGGCTCGTGGCCTTGGTCTGGCTTATGCCCAGGGACTGGCATCGGCTGGAGCACGCGTGATCCTCAATAATTCAAAGGGCGTCGGACTGCAAAATGCCGTTGACCAGCTTCGTAGTGAGGGCTATGACGTTCAGGGATCCGTTTTTGATGTCACGGATGAAGTCGCAGTGGAAATCGTTTTTGCCGAATTTGATGCTCAGGGAATTGAGATTGATATTTTAGTCAATAATGCGGGTATTCAGTACCGCAAACCGCTGGTGGAAATGGAGCTGGAAAACTGGCAGAAAGTGATAGATACCAACCTGACCAGTGCCTTTATTGTCGCGCGTGCAGCGGCTAAACGGATGATAGCCCGTGGCCAGGGTGGCAAAATTATTAATATGGGTTCACTGACCAGTCAGGCCGCGCGTCCAACCGTGGCACCTTATACGGCAGCAAAAGGTGGGGTGAAAATGCTCACCTGTGCCATGGCTGCCGAGTGGGCGCAGTTTAATATTCAGACCAATGCGATTGGTCCGGGTTACATTCAGACCGACATGAATAAGGCTTTAGTTGAGGATCCGGACTTCGATCGCTGGGTGAAAAGCAGTAATCCATCCCAGCGTTGGGGCGATCCAAAAGACTTAATCGGCGCAGCGATTTTCCTCTCATCTTCGGCATCAGACTATGTTAACGGGCAGATCATCTATGTCGACGGTGGCTGGCTGGCGGTTTTATAACAGTGGCAGACCACATTTCCCGTTAAAGGACAAATAGCCAGGCCGATTACCCTTTAACCAGTACCGTTTCATCCAGGAAAAAACGGTACTGGTGAGCTGTATTGACAGATTTTCAGTTACCCATCATTTGACGAGTGGATATTGAATCTTTTATCATCACCGGGTCATCACTTTTCCTCAGAGGTATTCGTCCAATGCGCAATTAATGCCCACCGTCAGCCTTGACGGTCTGTTCTCCGCTCCTTTCGGGAGTTGAATTGGTGCATTAATTTTAGGGTTATCCCATGACGAATACGTTGCTGACGCTGGAAGGCGTCTCTTTGGTTTTGCCGGACGGCAAGCCTCTTTTTTCTCATCTCAATGCTCAGTTTGATGCTCGCCATACCGGTATGGTGGGGCGCAATGGCGTCGGTAAAAGTATGCTTGCGCGAATTCTCGCAGGCGTCGTTAAGCCGACCGCCGGGGCGTGCTATGGCGCAGAGAAGGTCCGGTATCTGGCGCAGCATCTGTCACCGCAGCACTATCAGACCGTGGCGATGCTGGCCGGTGTTGATGTGCAGCTTGCGGCCCTGACCCGGATTGAGGCCGGGAGTACCTGTCAGACTGATTTTGATTTAGTGGCAGATAACTGGGATATCCGGCCGCGCCTGCAAATTCAGCTTGCTGCAGCAGGGCTGGATTATCTTTCACCCGAAACGGCTACCAGCAGGCTCAGCGGTGGCGAAGCCATGCGGGTGGCCTTAAGCGGTGCCATGCTCTCTGACCCGGACTTTTTAATTCTCGATGAGCCGACTAACCATCTGGACAGTGCCAGCCGTGAGGCCTTGATGCAGCAGTTAGCTTGCTGGCCCCGTGGCTTGCTGGTCATCAGCCATGACAGGCGCTTACTCCAGCAGATGGAGAGAATAGTTGAACTCTCCTCGCTCGGGTTAAACAGTTACGGCGGTAACTATGATATTTACCAGCAAATAAAAGCCCGGGAAACTGCCGCAGCGGTACAGCAGCTGGAACATCTTAAAATCGAGCGTAAACGGCAAGAACAAGGGTTACGCGATAAACGTGAACGGCTTGAAAAGCGTCAGTCCCGCGGCAATCGTCTCGGTAAAGAGGCCAATCAGGCGAAGATTTTACTCGGTCGCCAAAAGGGGCGCAGTGAGGCATCAAGCGGTAAGCAAGAGAAACAGGCGGCAGAAACACAATCTCAGCTCAATTTGCAGGTGCAGAATGCCGCCCAAAATATTGAGAAAGCGCCCCAGATTGTGATGCACGGCTATTCCGCCTTTTCGGGTTTGTCACATCAGGTTGCCAGACTCACCGATATCCGGCTGCCTTTTGCCCCCGCGCCATACGATAAGCTGGACCTGACGATTTATGGCGGGCAGCGGATAGGGGTCAGGGGACCGAACGGTTGTGGCAAATCGACGTTACTCAAAATCCTCGCAGGCCAGTTAAGCCCTGTTCGGGGGGAATGCGATATTCGGGGAATTATCGCCTGTCTTGACCAGCAACTCTCGCTGCTTGACCCAAGGCTGAATGTGCTGGAACAGTTACTTGCCGTTAATACTCAGGCCGGGGAGTCTCAGCTACGTATGCAACTGGCGCAGCTCGGGCTTGATGCCACGCGCATTTTATTACCTTGCGGCCAGCTCAGTGGCGGAGAGCAGCTTAAAGCCGCCCTGGCGACCGTGATTTATGCCGATCCGCCTGCATCCTGCTTACTGCTCGATGAGCCGAGTAACCATCTCGATCTGGTTTCTCTGCAAGCATTAGAGCTATTGCTGAACCAGTACTCAGGCACCTTGCTGGTGGTTTCACATGACGACGTGTTTCTTAATCAGATAGGGCTGACGCACTGGCTGGTGGCCGGGGAAAGTGGTTGGGAATTTACGCTCAGATGAAATAAGACACCTGCTCTGGATTAGAATACAGAGCAGGTGATTTTTTATTTAGCCGCTAACAAACAAAGTTTTCGTGCCACTTGATAAGAGGCTTCAAAAGAACTGAGAGGCAGAAACTCAAAGCGCGAGTGGAAATTATGTGCACCGGTAAAGAAGTTTGGCGTTAATAAACCTTTCGCGGACAGCGCGGCGCCATCCGTTCCTCCACGCATTGGGATAACTTTAGCCGGAATATTCAGTTCATCCAGCGCGGTAAATATCAAATCAATAGCACGGCGATCATCGGTAATAGCATTGCTGATATTACTGTAGGTATCGCTTATCGTATATTTGACGCCAGCAGTAGGATACTGTGAGGCAAATTTTTCTGCCAGGTCGATAATTTGCTGCTTTCTTTCAGCGAAACGCGCTAAATCAAAATCACGAATATTGGCTTTGAGTACAGCTTCGCTCTGGCTGGCTACCAGCCCATTAAACCAGATATAACCTTCCCGGCCCTCAGTGTGTTCCGGCGTTTGTTGGCGGTCAAAGTGGCTGATGTAATCTGTGGCCATCAGCAGAGGGTTAACCAGCACCCCTTTGGCTGACATCGGATGGCTGGTGACACCGGTAAAGGTGATTTCAGCCTGGGCGGCATTGAAGTTTTCATAGACCACTTCGCCTATTTCGCAGCAGTCAATGGTCCAGGCAAAATCGACATCAAATCTTGCCAAATCAAGCGCTTTAGCGCCACATAAACCGATTTCTTCGTCAGGGACAAAGGCTACAACAATATCCCCGACCTTATCGGTTGCGGCTAAATTTTCCAGCAATGTCATGACTACGGTGACCGCGGCTTTATTATCTGCACCCAGTACGCTGGTGCCATCGCTGAAAATAATTTCTTCGCCGCTATAACGCAATATTTCCGGATGCTCAGCGGTTTTTAACCAAATATCTTCCTGTGGATTCAGACAGAGGTCGCTGCCGGTAAAAGACAATATTTGCGGATGAATTTCAGCTGATAATCCTACATCTACGGTATCAATATGGGTTATAAAACCAATTTTTGGCGCGCCAACAACATTACCTTTTCTTACTGCCGTTACCGTGGCAAATTCATCAATAATAATATCGTCCAGCCCCAGACCCTGTAATTCCTCTGCCAGTAATTTTGCCATTTCTTTTTGGCCTGGAGTGCTGGGTAACGTATTAACCCGCGGGTCGCTCTGACTGGTTATGGCTAAATAACGAAAGAAGCGTTGTGTCAGCTGAAACTGTAACGGAGACGACATAATTGGGTCCTTATTAAAAATAGCAGTACCTCAGTATCTGAATTTAATGTTATTTATGGCAAGGACTTTTATTTTTTTCTTGTGGATTACAGAATTAGGGACAGAGATGAGAACAAAGATAACTACTCTTGCAATGACCGTAACAGCCTTAACATTCAGCGCCAGTGTTGCTGCTAATACTCTGGTTTTTTGCTCTGAAGGTTCGCCGGAAAACTTTAATCCACAGCTATATACCTCTGGAACCAGCGTCGATGCCAGCGCAGTACCGATTTATAATCGGCTGGTGGACTTCAAAGTCGGTACCACAGAATTAATTCCGAGCCTGGCTGAAAGCTGGGATATCAGCGAGGATGGTAAAGAATATACTTTCCACCTGCGTAAAGATGTGAAGTTCCAGAGCAATAAATTTTTTAAGCCGACTCGCGATTTCAATGCCGATGACGTTATTTTCTCGTTTATGCGACAAAAAGATCCTCAGCACCCGTACCATAAAGTCTCAAATGGGAACTATTCAAATTTCAACAGTATGGAATTTGCTAAGCTGATTACCAGTATCGATAAAGTTGACGATAATACCGTGCGTTTCACCTTATCGCGACCTGACTCACCGTTTATTGCCGCGCTGGGATGGTATTTTGCTTCTATTCTTTCTGCAGAATACGCTGATGAGATGATGAAAGCCGGGGCACCGGAGCGTGTCGATATGGAGCCTATTGGTACCGGGCCTTTTGAGCTCAAACAGTATCAAAAGGATTCGCGTATTCTCTATACGGCTTTCCCGGAATACTGGGAAGGTAAAGCTAAACTCGATCGTCTGGTTTTCTCTATCACACCTGATGCGGCTATTCGTTATGCAAAAATGGAAAAAAATGAGTGCCAGGTGATGCCCTTCCCGAATCCTGCGGATTTACCACGGATGAAGGAAAACAAAAATATTAATCTGATGAGTAAGTCTGGCCTGAATACCGGTTTCTTATCTTTTAATACCCAAAAAGCGCCGTTTGATAATGTGAAAGTTCGCCAGGCGCTGGCAATGGCAATCAATAAACCGGCGATAATTGAAGCGGTATTTAATGGCAGTGGCACTCAGGCTAAAAACCTGCTCCCGCCAGGCGTGTGGAGTGCAGATGATAAACTGGAAGACTATGCCTACGACCCTGAGGGCGCGAAAGCATTATTAATCGAAGCGGGTTATGACCCGGCGACAACGGTTGATCTCTGGGCGATGCCGGTTCAGCGGCCCTATAATCCTAACGCTCGTCGTATGGCGGAGATGATTCAGGCAGACTGGAAGAAGGTCGGCGTGAATGCCAAAATTGTCACCTATGAATGGGGTGAATATTTACAGCGTCTGAAGAATGGTGATCACCAGGCGGCCTTAATGGGCTGGACCACCGCAACCGGAGACCCGGACAACTTCTTTGGACCTCTGTTTACCTGTACGGCGGCAAAAGGTGGGTCTAACTCAGCGAAATGGTGTTATGCGCCGTTCGATAAACTGATTGAAGAAGCCAGAACCGAAAGCGACCAAAGCAAAAGGGCGGTTATCTATCAGCAGGCGCAACAGATGATGCATGACCAAATGCCCGCGGTGATGATTGCGCACTCGACTATTTTTGAACCGGTCAGGGTTGAAGTCACCGGGTATGAAATTGATCCGTTCGGGAAGCATATTTTCTACCAAGTCGATAAAAAATAGAAAGAATAAGCTCTTCACCATCAAGGTGAAGAGCTTTATTTGAGAAAATTCTACGTAGTCTATTATTCAGTAAAAATCCAGCGCAAATAAAAATAATATTTATTATCCTGCTGTTTATTTAGCAACCGTTTAAATTACTCTCAGTGAATCATATTATTTTGTCCGCAGACGCCGGGTAATAAACCCCGGTACTATATGAGTGAAAATTATTTTTTATTCTTAATTCATCCTTAGGTTGTAAAAAAATATTTTTTATTTTCTGGCGGAACAATATTAGTAGTAACCTGTCCATAATAGCGAAAAATAAGATGCTTAGTGCCTGTTGGCAGTGGTTACTTTATACCCTGGCGATAGTGACGTTTTATGGCTGCTGTTTTTTTTATTCCTGGCAGGGACGACCAGGCTGACAATAACGTATCGAGTTTTGATAGATGAAATCCTTAGTCAAGTATGGAATGGCGTTTGGTCTTTGCTTTGCCTTATTATATTTAGTGCCCCTGGATGCCAGAGGATTATGGCAGCCGGATGAGACACGCTATGCAGAGATCAGCCGCGAAATGTTGCTATCAGGGAATTGGGTTGTGCCCCATTTTCTGGACCTCCGTTATTTTGAAAAGCCCATCTTAGGTTACTGGATAAACACACTGAGCCAGTTTATCTTCGGACATAATAATTTTGCTGTCCGTTTTGGGTCAGTATTCTGCATTTCTCTCAGCGCTATATTGATTGCTGGGCTTGCATTTCGTATGTGGCGTGACAGGGCTGTGGCGGTATTATCCGCTGTCATTTTCCTGACGTTCTTCCTGGTGTATAGCGTCGGAACTTATGCGGTGCTCGATCCGATGGTGACCTTATGCCTGACGGCAGCAATGTGCTGTTTTTGGGCTGCCAGTACTGCAAGTACCACAGCAGAGAAGGTCGGAGGCTATATTCTGCTCGGTTTTGCCTGTGGATTAGGAGTGATGAGTAAAGGATTTCTCGCGCTTGCTATCCCGGTTATTAGCGTATTGCCCTGGGTCGTACTGCAGAAGCGCTGGAAGGAGCTGTTCTTATTTGGCCCGATAGCCGTGATCTGTGCGGTTCTGATTGTCTTACCCTGGGCTCTGGCCATTGCCAGAGCTGAACCTGATTACTGGCATTATTTCTTCTGGGTTGAGCATATCCAGCGTTTTGCTGAGGATGATGCTCAGCATAAATCGCCGTTCTGGTATTACCTTCCTATTTTCATTGTCGGTTGTATGCCGTGGTTAGGCTTATTACCCGGGGCGCTGAAACGCGGATTTCAGGAGCGTAGTACACAAAATGCTGCCTTCTATTTACTCGGCTGGGTCATCATGCCGTTACTATTTTTCAGTATCGCTAAAGGCAAGCTCCTGACCTATATCCTGCCTTGCTTTGTGCCGCTGTCGATTTTAATGGCACGTCATGCGGTAATACTGGCCAAAAATAAGGCGCGAACCTTACGGGTTAATGGCTGGCTGAATCTGGTATTTGGCATTATTTGTTTCGTTATTGTGCTCGTTGCTCTGGCTCCCTGGGGACCGGCGAAATTTGCCCTTTATGATACCCGTGAGGTGAATAAAGTCATGCTCGGTGGCCTGGCGTTTCTTATCTGGGCGATGGTCGGGGCGGTGACGCTGTTTCACAGTGAACGTCGCTGGTTCTGGGCTTCTTGTTGTCCGCTGGGCATTGCGTTGCTAGTCGGATCCGTTATTCCGGATACAGTGGTGCACTCAAAGCAACCGCAGGCATTTATTGAGGTGATACGTCCGCAGCTGGCAGAGAGTCAGTATATTCTGGCCGATAATACCGGGGTTGCTTCCGGCATTGCCTGGCAGATGAAACGCAGTGATATCGATTTATATGACTCCCAGGGTGAACTGGAATACGGGCTGGCCTATCCGGGTAACGAAAACCGTTTCACGACGGCAGAAAATTTTCCCCAGTGGCTGGATAAACATCGCCGTACCGGTAACGTTGCTCTGGTTTTACTGCTCTCAAAGGGGGAAAAACTCGACGATTTGGCTCTCCCTGTGCCAGATAATACCTGGAGCGACGGGCGTCTGGTGCTATTGCAATACCTGAAACAGCCCTGAACACCGATAAACCTGCTGACCAGCCGCTGCGCTGGTCAGTTCCTCACTGATTATCCTCTCTCTCAAGTCCGTTCTTCTCACCTGGTGTTTAGCTTTAATTCCGGACAATAAGTTCCGTATATCAAGGAACTTAAGGCTACTTTTTCTTTAATCAGAGTATTTATATTGTCTGCACATATCACCGGGATCGCTCAGGAGTATGTCATGACCTATTTTGCATTTCACAAGCAGTATAAACCCGCTCTATTCATCGAAAATATCGTGCAGCAGGTGCTGGAGGCTCAAGTATGACAACCTCATCGCTTTCCATGAGCGCAATTGGTTTTTACCGTCACTCGGTACTGTCTGATGCTGACTGCCTGATCGGTATTGAGCTTCCTCGTCCACTGCCGGGGCCTCATGACGTGCTGGTGGCGGTACAGGCGGTTTCCGTTAATCCTGTTGATACGAAAATTCGTGTCGGGCTGGTGAGTGTCCCTGATAGCGTCAATATCCTGGGCTGGGATGCTGCAGGCATTGTTGAAGAGGTCGGGGAATGCGTGACTTTATTCAAACCTGGGCAGCAGGTTTATTACGCGGGAACCTTTAACCGCAGTGGGAGTAATGCTCAGTTTCATTTAGTGGATGAACGTATTGTTGGTCATATGCCTGAGACACTCAGTTTTGGCGGAGCAGCAGCGCTGCCGCTCACTTCATTAACGGCCTGGCAACTGCTCTTTGAGCGTCTGGGTGTTGTGCCAGGTAAACCTGCGGGTGCCGGGAGTCTGTTAGTCCTTGGCGGTGCCGGAGGCGTGGGATCCATGCTTATTCAACTTGCCCGGCGCTTAACGGGCCTGACGGTAATCGCCACGGCCTCACATCAAGCCAGCCGCGACTGGTGCCTGGCATTAGGTGCCCACCATGTGATTGACCACCGACAGCCATTACCTGAACAAATTAAGGCGCTGGCTATTCCTCCTGTGAATAATATTGCTGCCCTGTCGCACACAGCCGTCCATTTGCTGGAGCTGGCTGAAATCATCACCCCTCACGGTCAGATAGCGATCATTGACGATCACGATAGCCTGGATATCACCCCATTCAAGGTGAAAAGTGTCTCTGTCCACTGGGAAATGGTGTTTACCCGCCCGCTATTGGGTACCGCAGATCTGATAGTCCAGCATCAGATCCTCAATGAAGTGGCTGCCCTGGTGGACAGCGGAGTTTTACGCTCCACGGTTTCGCATACTCTGAGCCCGTTTAATGCCGCACAGCTGATTGAGGCTCATCGTCTGGTGGAGGCCGGAGGAAGCCCCGGCAAGGTGGTCGTTGCCAGGGGCTGAGTCGGTGTTTAATTGATAGTGAGACGCAAGGCTAAATCTTTCGGGTAGGGATCGAAGTAGTTTTGCGTCAGTAAATAGTCATCCGGATATTCGGCAAGATAGTGCTTCAGCAAGGTAATCGGCGCGAGTATCGGTAAAAATCCGGCGCGATAGTGAAGGATCACCTCGCTTAACTCGCTTCGTTGACGTGAATTCAGCTGGTTTCGGAAGTAACCCTGAATATGCATTAAGACATTCGTGTGGCTTTTCCGGGAAGCATTTTTTTTCAACAATGTCATTAGCTTGTCACGATAGGCCACGAAAAATGCCCCCAGATCATACCACTGATATAGTGAGGCGATAAAGGCACCTAGTTCACGCTGCCCCGCCGGGTTATGCGACAGAAGCTGAAGTTTATAGCGGCTATGAAAGTCCAGCAGTGAACTTCGGGTAAGCCCATTTTTACGCAGCGTATTCAGCGCGTGCAGGGCGAAAACACGTTCAATAAAGTTTTCTCTCAGCATCGGGTCATGCAGACGACCGTCTTCCTCTACCGGTAGCCAGGGATAGGCTTCCAGCAGGGCTTGAGTAAACAGGCCGGTTCCTTCTTTGCGACCGCGATTGCCTTTCTCATCATAGAGGCGGACCCGTTCCATACCGCAGCTCGGGGATTTCGCGCAGACGATAAAGCCGGCAATACTCTCAAGTTGTGGCAGATACGAAGCGGTGAAAGCCTGCATTCTGTCGGTTAAATCTTCATGAGGTGACTGGGTAAAGCGTATAGATATTGCATCGCGACTGTCCTGAACCAGGCGTAATGCCGGGCGAGGAGAGGGCAGTCCAATCGCCATTTCCGGACAGACGGATTTAAAACTCACCCAGGGTGCCAGCACATCCATTACAAAGCCGGTACGTTTATGCCCGCCGTCAAAACGCACGGTAGAGCCGGTCAGACATCCACTGATTCCAATAACAGGCTGAGTACTCATGATATGCACCTCTCAGGATCCTTTGCGGGTGAAGAATAAGGTGACAGTGGCAACAGTCACACCAAATTTCTTCATTTCTGTTTTATTAAACAAATGCTTATCGTCTTGCAGATACATCCAGTCATCGAAGTTAAGCAACCAGGTCTTACCGTCAGCCGTGATATTCATGCTATAGCGCCAGTTAAAGGCATTCCCTGCAGCCTGACCGATAGCTATACCTTCAATATCACCAGCCGTACCCTGAAAACTATCGGTGCCGGTACGCTGGATACGCCATATTCGCTGCTGCTTCTCACCGTCGTTATAAACAAATTGCTCATTGAGCGTCAGGGTATCACCGACGACTTCACCCTTAATATCCACATGAAAGCGGCGTAGCTGTTTACCACTTCGATCCTGCACCATACCCCAGGCTTCTGTTTTACCCTGAAAATAGTGGAAGATATCAAGCTCGGGCTGCTGGCCCTGGTACTCTTTGACCTCGGTACTACAACCCGCCAGCAGCATTATCATTGCGAGACCAGACTTCAGAATACGCTTCATTTTTCGCCTCCGATCAGTTGCTTACGCAGTTCAGGGTATTGTGTGTGTGGGCTCAGCCAGATAGCCAGAAACTGGCGGCTAAACAACGCGGACTGGTGCGGGCCCAATGGGGTAAAGGTTTTTTGTGCTGCACTGGCGCGATACCAGAATTGCCCTTGCTGAGAGCTAAAAACAAAAGCCAGCTGACTACCCGGGTTCACGTCAGGCCAGAGAGTTTTCAGCATGCTTAGCCAGGATTCGCTTTGAGGTTCTTGCTTCAGAATACCCAGGGCCTGCCACTGGTCGCGGGTGGCATCGACCAGATCTTCACCATCGATCTCCCGCTGATAGGTAATAACCAGCGCCTGGTGCTGGTCAGGACCGTCATAGTGCCCCGAGGGCGTGAGCAACTGAGAGGTATAAAGCGTAAAGGGGCCCCAGCTAAAAGTCGCGCTGCCCACAGAGCGCCAGTTTAACCAGTCGGCAGCCCGGGCTGATGGGCTCACAACCACCAGCCATAACAGAGTCAGGGCTAAGGTGCGCATGATGTTCTCCTCATCAGCAGATGAAAAAACAGCATCAGAATCAGCCATCCAGCTAGCATCAGGCTGAATACCTGCCAGACCGGCATCAGAAAGGTAATTGCCCCAAGATGTTCACCGATAGCATAGGCTATCGGGCCCCCGAGGGTGGCTAGCAGCACCAGTTTGTTCCAGGATAACGTGCTGATGCTGGAAAGCCAGGTCCAGACCGTTGAGAACATTAACCATAGCGCCACCATCCACAGAGGGAGCAGCGCTTCGCTGTTAAATGTCATCAGCCCGGTCAATACCCAGACGATGTCGAGGGCGCAGCCACATACTGTCAGCAGCAAGGCATAACGACGCTGTCTGTGGGATAACTTAAGAAAGGCCAGTATCGCCAGAACCAGCCATAAAAAGAGGCCTCGCTCGCGAAATATCACTACCAGCGTCCAGTAGATATCGAATCCAATCGTGACCAGTATCAGTTGGCCCGGGCGTTTCATACACGTTCTGCAGTCAGTTGTACGACACTGATGGTTCGGGCATTAAACCCGGCTTCGCAGTAACTTAAGTAGTAGAGCCACATCCGCCGGAAGCGCTCATCAAAGCCGAGTTTTTCTATCTCCGGCCAGGCCTGAATAAAACGCTGCCGCCAGTGTTCCAGCGTCCGGGCATAGTCAGGTCCCATATCAAACAGATTACGAACCACAAAGTCGGTGTGTCGGGTCATCAGCTGGTTCATCGCCGTGAGACTCGGTAAAAAACCGCCGGGGAAGATATAACGCTGAATAAAGTCAACGCTTTTACTGTAGTCGCGGTAACGTTGATCCTGAATGGTGATGGCCTGGATAGCCATTTTCCCACCCGGTCTCAGGCGTTCCTGACAAGTCTGAAAGAAGGCGGGCAGATAACGTTTTCCTACAGCCTCAATCATTTCTATCGATACCAGCTTGTCATATTTTCCGGTCAGGTCACGGTAGTCGCACAGTAAGACCTGCACTTGGTTCTGTAAACCCGCCCGGGCAATCCTGTCAGTTGCCCAGATATATTGCTCACGGGATAATGTGGTGGTGGTTACCCGGCAGCCATAGTAACGCGCAGCATATTCTGCCATTGCCCCCCAGCCAGTCCCAATCTCTAGTAAATGGTCCTCAGAACTGAGATCCAGCTGCTGGCACAAACGATCCATTTTGACTTTTTGCGCATCGGCGAGACTTTGTTCTTTTGTCGTGAAAAGTGCACTGGAGTAGAGCAATTCATCATCAAGAAAAGAGGCATAAAACGCATTGCCGAGATCGTAATGAGCAGCAATATTTTCCCGTGCTTGCTGGCGATGGTTACGTCGCATCCAGTGACGTATCAGCTCAATCGGGCGGCCTAATAGTCGAAAACCACTTTCCAGACGTCCCATTACTTTGCTGTTAAGCGCTAAAATGTGTAATAACTGCGTTAATTGATGCGAGTCCCATTTGCCCTCCATCCAGGTTTCCGCGGCAGCAATGCTCCCTCCGGTTAACAGCCGCCAGTAAACCACCGGATCGAGAATGCGGATATCCGCATGCAGTGCCGCAGAACGTTCGCCAAATTCAAATGTCTGCTCTCCTTCATAAACCGTAACAGCGCTCCCACGAATATCGTTTAACAGACGAAAGAGTAGGCGGCGGGCGACGCGGACGTTGCGCGCAACGGCGGGTTCAAACGCAAAGCTAGAGTTAGTCATAAGCGTTCACTCTTACTCTTAGGGTGGCTGTGAATAGGTACGCGCTTGAGCCACAGGCGCAGCGCTTGCCAGTAAATAGCGAAGACGGTTTTTAGCGTCATCAGGGGAATGCGTCGCAGTAATGCCCGCAGTGTCATGCGCGTCAGCGGCTCACGGGTGAGCACCAGGGTTGCGTCAAATACCTTGCTCTCCTGATGATTTTCGATATGCATCTGCAGCGTTTTATCGGGACTATTGAAACGCCAGTGATAAACCATATCCATCGGATTAAAGGGCGAAACATGAAAGGCTTTTTCCATAGGCTTTGCCTGTTGGCCATCGACAGCATAATAATGCCGTTCATTCCAGGGCGTGTTGCGAACCTCAGTCAGTATCCAGCGTAATAGCCCGGATGGCTCGTAGCAGTAATAAAAATTGACCGGGTTAAAATGAAACCCAAAATAGCGTAACTGAGTGAGTAGCATGACCCGACCTGCCGGGCGCTCACCGGTCAGATTTTCCAGACGGTTCAGAACCTGCTCTTTAAGCGGACTACCCAAGGGATAGTCAACATCATAAAATGACGCTGCGGCAAATCGATTGCGGCGGATGCCAACCGATTTCAGCCCCTCCAGTTCATCCAGATCGAGCCAGGCCATAAACATGCGGTAGCGGAAACAGTGTGTTTTAGGGCTGAAACGTCGATGGCGTAAAACGCCCTGATAGAGGCAACTGTTCATGTTACTGTCCCTTTACCGAGGCTATCGCCTGAACAACATCCAGGGCGCTACGGACGCCATCCTCATGAAATCCGTTATACCAGTAAGCCCCACAGAACCAGCTACGCTGCTGGCCGTTAATCTCGCCGCGCCTGGCCTGGGCATGCCAGCTGGTCGGATTAAACAGCGGATGTTCGTAGACAAAGCGCTGCCAGATTTTGCTTTCATCAATCCTGGCATCAGGATTTAGCGTAACGCAGAACAACGGCGCTTCTTTCGCTAACCCCTGTAAAATATTCATGTTGTAAGTGACACAGGCGCTGGCCTGGTCTTGTTCACTCAGCCGATAATTCCAGCTTGCCCAGGCCGCCTTACGAACCGGAAGCCAGCCGGCATCACTGTGCAGTACCACTTCATTACGCTGCCAGCCAATATCGCCAAGGATCTCCTGCTCAGCGAGGCTGGGTTGTTCCAGCATCGCCAGCGCCTGTGCCGAGTGACAGGCGAAGATAACCCCTTCAAATTGTTGAGTGGATCCCGCCAGCTTGATCTCGATACCGTCTGGATGTCGAATAACCTGTTTAACCGGTGAGTTGAGGTGCAGGGTAAGACGGTCACCCAGTTGCGTCTGGATAGCCCGAATATACTCGCGGGAACCCCCAGGCACCACGTACCACTGCGGACGTTGAGTAATATCCAGCAAGCCATGATGCTCAAAGAAGCGTAAAAACAGCGGCAGAGGGAAACTACGGATTTCCTGAAGTGAAGATGACCAAATAGCCGCGCCCATTGGCAGGATGTAATGACGTGCGAAAAAGGCGCTAAAATGATGCTTGTCGAGGAATGATTGCAGCGTGGCATAGTCATCGACACCTTCGGCAAGCGTCTTTTTGGCCAGTTTATTAAAGCGCAGAGTCTCTTTCAGAAACCGCCAGAATTCAGGATTAAAAAGATTCCGGCGTTGGGCAAACAGTGATAACAGTGTATGGCCGTTATACTCCAGCCCGCTTTGTGGATTATGTACCGAGAAACTCATCTCCGTCTTTTGCCCGCGGATACCCAGTTCACTGAGTAAACCCATAAAGCGCGGGTAGGTACGGTCGTTATAGACAATAAATCCCGTATCAATGGCAAAAACTCCCTGCTGCGTTGTGACATCAACCGTCGCCGTATGCCCGCCCAAGGTGCTTTGTGCTTCAAAAAGCGTTACCTGATGATGACCTGCCAGCCGCCATGCACAGGTCAGACCGGCAATTCCGCTGCCAATAATCGCTATCTTCATGATCGCACCATCCTGCGTAATATTGCGCGCTGCATAAGGGCAGGAAGCGCGGATAACAGGCGAAGCGGCAGACCCAGCGTGGTCGGAAAAACGATATCTGTCTTTTTCTTTGTAATACCACGACGAATTGCTTTCACGGCTTGTTCAATACTGACAAGACCAGGCATGGGAAAATCATTTTTACGGGTGAGCGGCGTATCGACAAAACCGGGTGATACGACCGTAATAGCAATACCCTTGGGCTCCCAGTCCAGACGTAAGCTACTGGCAAACCAGCTCAGGGCTGCTTTTGATGCACCATAGGCTTCGGCGCGTGGAAAGGGGAGCCAGTGAGCCATCGAACTCACCAGTACCACATGGTTGCCGGGTACCAGCTGTGCTTGCAGCGCGGCGAGGCAGTTTACCGGACCCTGGAAATTGGTTGCCATCACACGTTCAACCAGAGCTGCGTCAATCAGGCCGTGCTCCAGATACTCACAACTTCCTGCACAAAGAATAACTAAATCGGCCTGACGCTTAGAGAGTGCCTGGTGACAAGACTGTCTGTCGGTCATATCAAACTCGAGCGGAGTAATATTAGGGCTGAATGTCTGCAGAGCCTTGAGCCTCTCGCTATCGCGCCCACAGGCGATGACATGCCAGCCATCGCTGGCCCAGGATTTTGCCAGCCCGGCACCAATACCTGAGCTGGCACCGGTAATCAGCACGGTCATCATGAGCGTAGTCTCCGTTTTACCCGGCGAATGGCCCAGCCCAGTAGCGGCAGATGTTCGTAGAGCATTTCCCCGGCATCATAGTAATCCCTCTGACGAATAATCAGATCGTCCTTTATCTCTGCTATTGAGCATCCCTCCAGCAACAGCGTTTTGCCCCCTGATATCCGCGGGTGTGACCAGCTCATGGTCCAGGTGACAGTAAACCGTTGGTCGTTGTGAATCAGGCTATTGATAGAAAAGTGGCAGTGTCTGACATGGGTCAGCAGTTGAGCGAAATAGGTCTGAATGGCAAACAGCCCCTGATGTTTACCAAAGGGGTCGGTGAGCTCTGCATCAAGGTGATAGAGCGTTGTCAACGCCAGAGGAGGTTGATTTTCCAGCTCAGCGTAGTACTCAGTAAATTTTGTGATGATGGATGGCATTGTGCTCATGAGTCTCACCCTCGTTACGGACAGTGCGGCGTAATCACTCCTTCAAAACTTACACAAACAATTTAATTTGTCTAAGTTTAAATGCAATAATCCTGGTAAGATTTCTGAAAGGCGACACAGCAGGGGCATTTTTCCCCCTATACTGTCCACACGGACTGGCTAAAGGGTAAAAATATCCTTTACTGATGCCCGAGAGTGTTAATTAAAGGAGTTCATATGAAGTTATGGCCTGTATTGACCGCAGGGGTTATTGCGCTGTCGCTGGTAGCTTGTAAATCACCGACGCCACCAAAAGGTGTCGAGCCGATTACTGGGTTTGATGCCAGCCGCTACCTGGGTAAATGGTATGAAATAGCCCGACTTGAAAATCGCTTTGAACGTGGGCTGGAACAGGTGACGGCCACTTATGGCGAGCGGAATGATGGCGGTATCAGCGTTCTGAACCGTGGCTACAATCCAAAAAGTAATAAATGGAGTGAAAGTGAAGGCAAAGCTTACTTCACCGGAGCCGCTACCACTGGTGCACTGAAAGTCTCGTTCTTCGGCCCATTCTATGGTGGCTATAATATTATCGCGCTGGACGACAACTATCAGTATGCGCTGGTGAGCGGACCCAATCGTGATTATTTATGGATCTTGTCACGTACGCCGACAATCCCGGATACGGTAAAGCTTAATTATCTGCGCATCGCCAGTCAGCTAGGATTTGCGACCGAAGAGTTATTGTGGGTAAAACAACAGTAAATCTGCGCCCGTTACCGCGCACTGACAGGCAGAATATTTGTCATTGGATGCGAATACATAGCCTGTCGGTGCTCTGCAAATGGATTTTTTCACACGGAAGGGTTGCCGGGCAGAATGTTAGCATTATGATAAGACCGAAATTTGAAAAAAAGAGAACGTGCTATGCAACATATCATTGAAGGTTTCCTCAATTTTCAAAAAGAGGTCTTCCCGGAGCGTAAAGAGCTATTCCGCAGTCTGGCTTCCAGTCAGAACCCTAAAGCGCTGTTTATTTCCTGTTCGGATAGCCGCCTGGTTCCCGAGCTGGTGACCCAGCAAGATCCTGGTCAGCTGTTTGTTATACGTAATGCCGGTAATATTGTACCTTCATTCGGACCTGAACCCGGTGGCGTATCGGCAACGATTGAGTATGCGGTTGTTGCTCTGGGCGTGACGGATATTGTGATTTGCGGACACTCGAATTGCGGTGCGATGAAAGCGATTGCATCCTGTCAGTGCCTGGATCCAATGCCTGCTGTTGCTCACTGGTTACACTATGCCGATGCCGCAAAAGCGGTGGTGGACAAAAAACACTGGGATAATGAAACTGATAAAGTTAACGCCATGGTGGAAGAAAACGTCATTGCGCAGCTGAATAATATTAAAACCCATCCTTGTGTTGCTGTGGGCCTGCGTAACAATGCCATCCGGTTACATGGCTGGGTCTATGATATTGAAAGTGGTGGGATCCGCACCCTGGATAAAAACAGTAAAAACTTTATCTCACTGGCTGATAACCCTGAAGCATTCTTCGAGTAATCACTAAGTGGTGAGAGGCTTCCCCGCTGTTATTTGATAGTAGCGGGGGAGCGAGTAATCATTGTCACCAACGGGAACTATTCATTACCCCATTGATTTAAAAAGGTCGCGATATCATCAATGCGCTGGTCATTGATACCCGCTTCACTCGCTATCTCTTGCTGAGTTTCTTCGCTGATTTCTTCGTTATTCATTAAACGTGTGATCAATAGCTGGAAATAGTGTGCCAGAGAGTCACGTTCTTCTTCGCTAACGGGTTTCGCCGATTCGGTCGCGTATTCGTCGACAATATCATAAAATTTTAATGGGATTTCATTGCTCATATGTTGTCCTGAAGGGCATTAACGATTGCCTGATTTGCAAAAGGGCCTGTCACCCAGTCTCGAAACTGCACTGTACCATGGTCCTTCCCGTCACTCTATTTCATACGTGGAAAAAACCTTGAGGTTTACTGACGACAACTTTGTTTCTACCCGAAAACTTAGCTTCATACAGGGCTAAATCAGCTTTACGCAGTGCGGTATATACATCATTTTCGTTATCAGTAAAACTGGCTACGCCCAATGAAACAGTGACTTTATGGTGATACGGAAACTCAGTGTTTTCGATCTCAACACGAATATGTTCAGCAATTACCGCCGCGTCTTCAAGTTCGGTATAAGGCAGCAATATAACAAACTCTTCACCACCAAATCGACAGACTACCTGTTTACGGGTACTCAGATTATAGAGTCTTTCGCTGAATTTAATCAGCACCGCATCCCCACCATCATGACCATACTGGTCATTCACTTTCTTAAAATGGTCAATATCAATAGCGATAACGCAATGCTCGCTGGAGTTCGCATAGCGTTTTAATAGCGTACTAAACCCTTTACGGTTATACAGACCGGTAAGGGTGTCCGTCATGGTTTCATCGTTGAGGGCATTTACCCTCTTGGTGATGTTCGACAGATGCTGATTGAGAGCCTGTTTGAGATGTTCCGCTTCCTGGTACCAGACTTTAATTTTGGCCAGTTTTTTTGCTGCGGTCTCGCTATCTTCTTCTTGCGTTAAGTTTGCGAGTTTTTCCAGCGGTGTGGAAATTTTGGCAGCAAAAATGGTCACCACGGTGATAGTTATCAAGACAATCACCAGGGTAAACCAGAATGAATTGACGGCTGTCTGCATCAGGATCCGCGAGACGCTTTCTGAGGCTCCCGAGATAACGACCTTCCAGTCCGCTTGTTTCAGGCTGGCATAGCCGACAAGATTGCTGCCACTTTTATCCTCGCTGAAGAAGTGGCCATTTGGGTCGGTGATTTTCTGGGTTTGCAAACCGGGAATAAAATCAAGCTCGCCTTTCACTAATGTCGGGTCACGATTAAATATCACCTTGCCGTCATTATTGATAACGCTAACATCGGTACTTTTCTCATAAAAATGCATGCTCAGAATATCACTGAGCATACTTTCTTTCTGAAGATAGATGCTGCCACCGATAAAACCGATATAGTCACCGGCCTTATCGAATAAAGGCTGCGAGATAAAGACAACATAATTACCCGCAGCGGAGAAGAAGGGCTCAGAGATAAAAAGTTTTCTCGTTGTCAGGGCTTTCTTTGACTCATTCGAGTGCAGTTTCACCCCGACCAATTGCAGGCTTTCAGGAGAGGCGGCAGCAATAACTGCCTTGTCATCTACTATCACAACTGAATTGAAAAAGCCTGACTGCAAGCGTAGTCTTTCGGCTTCACTTTTCAAATGCTCCCGGTCGTTAAGCGAGCCTATCTGACTGGCGCTGAAAGCCAGTTCTCGCTGAGCAGTCGCCAGATATCTGTCAGTGGTATCTGCCAGTTTTCGAGCATAAGCCAAGTTGTTCTCGAGTAATCGATTTTCAATATCGCCCTTCTGGAAAAGCGTCAGTCCACTGAGTAATAACAGGGACGTAAGCAGAATTCCTCCGACAGATAACATCAGCATGAGCGTGCGCAGATGCAGTTTTTTTCTTGGCATATGTCTTCGTGTCTTGAATATTTTCCCCATTATCGGCTTTTTTACGGAGAACATAAATAGATTATAGCGACTGTCTTTTATCGCTTGTTATATCAATTTATCAATCAGACTCGCTAAACCCTTGCTCTGCCGTGTATCGGGTATTTTTTAGCTGCCGCAGCTTGCGATAATTCTGTGGTGACATACCGACATATTTATTAAAGGTGCTGTAGAAACTGCTGCTGGAATGAAATCCTGCCGTCAGGGCGATATCGAGGATGGATTTGTCAGTATCGCTTAACAGGGCGCGCACATGGTTAATGCGCATCGCAGTGATATATTGCTTCATGGTTAACTGCATGACACGCTGAAAAATGCCCATGGCATAGTTGGGATTCAGTTTTACATGTTCGGCTACTTGCTCAATGGTGAGTGCCTGATCAAAACTGGCGCCAATAAACTCCAGCATCTGACTGACATAAAACTGCGCATGGCGCGACACATTATTACCTTTACTGCGGATCCGGGTCATTTTATTGACGCAAATGGGTTCCCAGCCCGACAAACTCAGGCGCTTCAGCATCAGGCCAATTTCGTCGACCGTTAACTGACGGATTTGCGCATTCGGGCTGTTTAGCTCCTGCTGCCAGCGCAGGACTTCAAAAGGGCTTAACTGCTGCGCGGTCAGTGAGCGAATCACCAGCCCATGGGTAATATGATTGATAAGCTGTCTGTCGAGTGGCCAGGAGAGAAACAGGTGCATCGGCAGGTTAATAATCGCCATCTTCTGGCAGTCGCCAGGGCGCGTTAACTGATGGGGGGTACAGGCCCAGAATAGTGTGATATGTCCTTGTTTGATCCGCACCACTTCATTGTTAATCAGATATTCCACGTCACCGTCAAAAGGCACATTCACTTCGACCTGGCCATGCCAGTGGCAGGACTCCATCAGATGGGGCACGCGTAGCTCAATATCCATGCGCTGGTATTCGGAATAGAGCGACATGGGGCTGCGGGTGTGGCTATCGGTGCTACTGCACATATGCGGGTCGGGCGGCAGGGCGGCTGAGCTGATATCCATTCTATTCTCCGATTCCTGAATCATCAGGAATTGTCGCACAGGTAAGAGAACTACGTTGTGAACCTGGCTGAGTTTCAGGCTTATTATTCATCTAAATATTCTGAATTCTCTTCTTTCCTGGCTAAAACTTCCGGAAAGTTCAGATAAACCCTCCCAGTGAAATTAATCTGAACTTTCCGGAATGCTCAGTCCAGAACAGGGAAGAGAAGCATCCGTTTGCATGCCACTCTGAGATGGTTAATCTGTCACTCGGAGAAAGAAAATGTCAGCACCTAAAATTACCTTTATCGGCGCAGGCTCAACTATTTTTGTTAAAAATATCCTCGGTGATGTTTTTCATCGCCCGGCACTGAAATCAGCTCATATTGCCCTGATGGATATTGATGAAACCCGCCTCGAAGAGTCACATATTGTGGTTCGTAAGTTGATGGACTCCTCTGGCGCGAATGGGAAAATCACCTGTCACACGAACCAAAAAGCCGCGCTCCAAGGTGCCGATTTTGTGGTCGTTGCTTTCCAGATTGGCGGCTATGAACCTTGCACTGTGACGGATTTTGCTGTCTGTAAACAGCATGGGCTGGAGCAAACTATCGCCGATACTTTAGGCCCGGGCGGTATCATGCGAGCGTTACGTACCATTCCGCACTTATGGCAGATCTGTGAAGACATGACCGAAGTCTGCCCGGATGCCACCATGCTCAATTATGTAAACCCGATGGCGATGAATACCTGGGCGATGTATGCCCGCTATCCGCATATTAAACAGGTAGGCCTGTGTCACTCAGTCCAGGGAACCGCCGAGGAACTGGCTCGTGATTTAGCTATTGATCCGGCGTTGCTACGTTATCAAAGCGCGGGAATCAACCATATGGCTTTTTATCTCTACCTTGAGAAGAAAAATGACCAGGGTGAGTATGTCAGTATCTATCCTGATTTGCTGCAAGCCTACGAATCCGGCCAGGCGCCGAAACCCAATATCCACGATAATCCGCGTTGTGAAAATATCGTTCGCTATGAAATGTTTAAAAAGCTGGGCTATTTTGTTACCGAGTCTTCTGAACACTTTGCCGAATATACGCCGTGGTTTATTAAACCGGGGCGCGAGGATTTGATTGAGCGCTATAAAGTGCCGTTGGACGAATATCCGAAACGTTGCGTTGAGCAGTTAGCCACCTGGCGCAAAGAGCTGGAAGAGTACAAAACCGCAGAGCGTATCGATATCAAACCTTCCCGGGAATATGCCAGCACAATTATGAATGCGCTGTGGACCGGGGAGCCAAGCGTTATTTACGGTAACGTGCGCAACGACAATCTGATCGAAAACCTGCCGCAAGGATGTTGCGTTGAGGTGCCTTGCCTGGTGGATGCCAATGGTATTCAACCGACCCATATTGGCACTCTGCCTTCTCATCTGGCGGCATTAATGCAAACCAATATCAATGTGCAAACATTACTGACAGAGGCCATTTTAACCGAAAATCGCGACCGTGTTTATCATGCCACGATGCTTGACCCTCATACCTCTGCAGTGCTGGGTATTGAAGAGATCTATGCTCTGGTCGATGACCTGATTGCGGCACACGGGGACTGGCTCCCCGCATGGCTGCATCGCGCATAATGACCAAACGCCGGGTAGATTACCCGGCACCTGACATATCTAATAACAGAAGGAGGGCGCTGGTAACAGCGACCCTGTACCCTATATGAGCATATCAATTACAACAAAACTCAGTTATGGATTTGGGGCGTTTGGTAAAGATTTCGCTATAGGTATTGTCTACATGTACCTGATGTACTACTACACCGATATTGTTGGTTTATCCGTCGGTCTGGTGGGAGGGCTCTTCCTGGTCGCACGAATCTGGGATGCGGTAACCGACCCGATAATGGGCTGGATAGTTAACTGCACCCGTTCTCGCTGGGGAAAATTCAAACCCTGGATACTGCTCGGGACTATTACTAACTCCATCGTCCTTTTTTTACTGTTCAGCGCTCATCTGTTTGAAGGCACCACGCAAGTAGTGTTCGTTTGTGTCACCTATATTCTCTGGGGTATGACTTACACGCTGATGGATATTCCCTTCTGGTCGATGGTGCCGACCATTACGCTGGATAAACGCGAGAGAGAACAACTGGTTCCTTTTCCACGCTTTTTTGCCAGTCTTGCTGGCTTTGTCACGGCGGGCGTCACCTTACCCTTTGTTCACTATGTCGGGGGAGAAGACAGGGGGTTCGGTTTCCAGATGTTTACCCTGGTGCTGATCGCCTTCTTTGTGGTTTCCACCATCATCACACTGCGTAACGTTAAAGAAGTCTATTCATCGGATAATGATGCGACTGCGGATAGCAGCCAGCTGGGATTAAAAGCCATTGTGGCGTTGATCTATAAAAACGATCAGCTTTCTTGCCTGCTGGGAATGGCACTGGCTTACAATATAGCGTCAAATATTATTTCTGGTTTTGCAATTTATTATTTCACCTATGTTATTGGTAATGCTGATTTATTCCCGTATTACATGTCTTATGCGGGAGCCGCCAACTTACTGACACTGGTCTTTTTCACCCGCCTGGTAAAAACCTTATCGCGGCGGGTTCTGTGGGCAGGAGCCTCGATACTGCCGATTCTGGGCGGCGGCGTATTATTATGGATAGCCCTCTCAGGGAACTACAGTATCTGGTTGATTTCACTGGCAGGGATCTTACTCAATGTCGGCACGGCGCTGTTCTGGGTATTGCAGGTGATTATGGTGGCGGATACTGTCGATTACGGTGAGTACAAGCTTAATGTTCGCTGTGAAAGTATCGCTTTCTCGGTGCAAACCATGGTGGTTAAAGGCGGATCGGCAGTCGCGGCCTTTTTTATAGCCCTGGTACTCGGCCTGATTGGCTATGTGCCGAATATCGAACAAAGTGCCAGCACGGTTCTCGGTATGGAGTTTCTGATGATTGCCTTACCGGCATTTTTCTTCCTTGTCACGCTATTCCTCTATTTCCGGCTCTATAAACTGAATGGGGATATGCTGAGAAAAGTACAGATCCATCTGCTGGATAAATACCGTAAACGTGAGACTCCGGCAGATCTTGAGCCGGTTAATCTTCATATCAAAAGCAATTCTGAACTCAAGGCGTAAACATGGAGTGGACTTCTGTCATCGGTTATGTAGCAGCAAGCTTAACGACATTATCATTTTTACCGCAGGCCATTAAGGTGATAAAAACCCGTAATACTCAGGGTATTTCAGGTCTGATGTACGCCATGTTTGTCTGCGGCCTGACACTGTGGTTTTGCTATGGCTTGTTGATTAACGATCTGGCGATAAGTGCGGCAAATCTCCTCACACTGCTTTTTGCTTTGCCTGTTCTGGTGATGAAGTATCGCCTGGGATAGAGGGTCCGGGCAGGGAAGCCCTTTACTCCTGATGAGTGGCTATCTGAGGGAAGCCTTGTGAAGCGATGACATCGATTAGCGCCCGGGTATTGGCGGTCATTCCCTTTTTACGCCATACCAGTTCAGTGGTCACCTGGCTGCTTGACTGTTCAAAAGGATGCAGGGTAATTAAATCCAGTGCCGGGAATGTACTCAGTAGCGTTCTGGGTACGATTCCGACGCCCATTCCCGCGCTTACACCGCCAAGAATCGCATGATAGGACGACATTTCAGCCAGACGATACGGCTTAACCTCTGCTTTTCTGAGCCAGTTTGTCAGCCTGTCACGATAGGAACAGCCATCGCGAAAAACCAGCAGGGTACTTTCCTTCAGGGCACCGGCTGTCCGGATAGGCGGGTAACCAGCCGGGGCAATAATCACTAACTCTTCGGTAAATACCGCCAGACGTTCAAGTCGTTCATCAGCAGGAACATCGGCAATAAATGCCGCATCCAGCTCGTGGTTTATTACCGACTCATGCAATACCCGACTAATGCCCGTCACCAGTTCAATAGTCATGCCATGATACTGACGATAAAGCGCTGAAAGCGGGGCGGGTAAACGTGTGGCCGCCATACTGTCGAGTGCTCCCAGCCTGAATCGACCACCGGGTTGCGGCTTTGCCGCCTGCTGCTCGGCCTGGTTTACCAGCTCCACTATCTTCAGGGCATGTTCATACAGTTGCTGTCCTGTCGGCGTGGGAATAAACCGCCTCTCCGCTTTGATAAACAGCACGGTACTGAGTTTACTTTCCAGGTTTTGTATCCGGGTAGTGATAGCCGAGGGGACGCGACAGAGCTCTCTGGCGGCAGAGGTGATACTGCCTGTTTCAGTCAGAGCAATAACGGTTTTAAAGTCTGATATATCCATATATTCACCAAAATTGAAAGCTGGATTCTATTTTATTCAATTGAAAAGAAACTGCATGTTTTTTATTTTACTCATCGATCCTGGCGGCGATTTTTCGTCGTCAGTGTGCAGACAATTATTGAGGTGAAAATGAAAAAACTCGGACTTATCGGTGGCACCGGCCCTGAATCAACCCTGCTGTACTACCGTAAATTTGTCTACGAGGCAAATGCACGCAAAGGTGAGCATTTTTTCCCCAGCCTGACTATCGAAAGCATCAACGTCTATGATGTGCTGGCGATGTGTGCGGAGAAAAACTACGTCGCGCTGACAAATTACCTGGCAAAAGCCGTGGCTAATCTCGAGGCTGCTGGCGCTGAAGTCATTGCCCTGACGGGAAATACACCCCACATCGTCTTCCATGAGCTTCAGGCAACAACCTCCGTGCCGCTGGTCAGTATTATCGATTCCACTTGTACCGAAGTTAAAACTCAGAAATTAAAAAAGGTCGGGCTGCTGGGGACAAGGTTTACGATGGAGGCTGATTTTTTCAAACAGCCGTTTATTGACGCCGGTATCCGGGTCATTATTCCCGCCAGCGATGAAATCGACTTTATTGCACAGAAGATCCACGATGAGCTTGAAAGAGGCATCATAAACACTCAAACCCGCGAGCGTTTCCTGGAGATTACTGAGCGGATGTATCAGGATGAGGGCATCGAGGCGATTATCCTTGGCTGTACTGAGCTCCCACTGATATTCGCGGACGCTGAGCTTTCTATTCCGGCACTCGATGTGGTTGATATTCATATTAATACGTTATTTGAAAGGCTGGGTTAGCCCCTAAAGTGATGCTGTCGCAAAGACTCCCGGCGTGGTACCAAAGTGCATACGAAAATATTTAATCAAGTGACTTTGATCGTAAAAACCCACATCGGTCGCGACTTGAGCGGCATCCAAACCTCTGGCCAGTAATCCTTTGGCTTTTACCAGACGGATCTGGGTCAGATACTGATGGACCGATAAGCCGGTCTGAGCCTGAAAGGTCCGCATAAAGTAAAACTCGCTCAGTCCTGCCACATCGGCAATCTCTTTGACGATCAGAGGTTGCTGGTATGCGCAATGTAAAAACTCGATTGCCCGGCGAATATCCGCTCTCAGTATTTTGGTGACTTCGCCATGAGTGTTACGTTCACCGTAACGCCCGACCAGCATATTCAGTACCTGATACATCAGACACTCTTTTTCTAAAGGGTCGCTATTCGCACTCAGCCGGGCAGAAGCCTGTAACATTTTTTGTGCCATCAGCGGATCGTGGCGCATCCCCTCGCCACC
Organism: Klebsiella sp. BIGb0407; assembly: GCF_024807845.1. Classification (GTDB taxonomy): domain Bacteria; phylum Pseudomonadota; class Gammaproteobacteria; order Enterobacterales; family Enterobacteriaceae; genus JGM124. The sequence goes on along the minus strand of NZ_JANUEQ010000001.1, from coordinate 857,362 downwards.
GAAATTGACCTCACCGCGCCCGCCAATGACCGTTTCGGCGACTTCGTTAATCAGAGTAGCTGACGGATAAAAGGCACAGTAATCCCAGCCTTCATCACGCTGGACTGCCTCGCCGGTATGAACTTCACCGGGCATTATGACCATCACAGTACCGGCGGAGGCCACGCCACGCTCGCGACAAATCCGGGTTCGCTGTGAGCCTCGCGCAAAAGCCGCAATCACATACTCATCATGAAAATGCGCGGGATAGCTGTGTTCATAGCAGGACGCTCGCAGGATCTCCATCCCGCCATACAGCTTACTGTCATGCCAGAGATTAATTTTATCCCGCACTTTTTTCATCAAACAGACATCCTTTAATCATCAAAATTTTCACCAATGCGCAGGATTTTACTATCACGGTTCTGGCAATTTCTTAATATTACCCTTCAGTAACCAGAATGAGATTATTTGATGTTGATAACAAAAAGTCTACCGAATGATAAGGGCAGGGCGGAATTCAGAGCGGGAGTGGTAGCTTGTCTACCCACTATTCCCGGCTACTGGAGTATTGGTTTTGCCGCTGGTGCAATAGGTACATTATCAGGGTTTAGCACCCTGGATACCGCGTTACTGGCCGGTGTGTTATATGCCGGATCGGCGCAGTTAATGTTTTATTCATTGTGGGCTGCTGGCGCTGAAGTGGCCTCGGTAGTTCTGAGCGTACTGCTGGTGAATCTCCGCTATTTGTTAATGAGCTCGGCCATGAGTCTCTTTTTTCGCGACTATACCTCGTTGCAAAAAATAACCAGCGGGCTACTGCTGACTGATGAGACTTTCGGCGTCGCGGTGCAACAAGGGAGTGAGCGAGGTTCAGTCTCCTGCTCCTGGATGTCCGGACTTAACCTGGCGGCCTGGCTGAACTGGATCCTTGCCTGTGTGATTGGGGCAGAACTGGCTTCATCATTGCCCGCCTCTTTAATGGAAGGGCTAAGTTTTAGCCTGGTCTCAATGTTTATCGGTCTGGTGCTGGCTATGTGGTATGCCAGTCAGCGTAAGATGCTGGAAACATTAAGTATCATTGTTGCCGTGCTGATAACATTAGTGATGGCGGGTAAAACGGATATGAGCATCGTAGTGATTGTCGCAGCCTCGGTGGCTGCAAGCCTGGCGACCCTGGGTTTAAGATTATCCGGCAAAGAGAGATCCTAAGATGGAAAGAAATATTCTCCTCGCAATTCTGATTTCAGCGCTGGTCACCGCCTTGATGCGCACAGTCCCGATTTTACTGTTATCCCGCTTCCGACTGGCTCCGGGCCTACAGCAGTGGCTGGGTTTTATTCCCGCAGCGATGATGGCGGCGATTGTTACTGCTGAACTGCTCGGTAAACCGGCTCTGACCAGTGGAGGTCTCAGTATTTCACTGCTGGCAGCTATTGCTGCGATATTGGCAGGTATTATCACCCGCAGCCTGTTTGCCACGATAATTGTTGGTATGGTGGCCTTTTCGGGACTCAGTTATCTGCTGATATAACGCGTTATCTCTATTGTTACCGCGAGGCCTGTTTTCGGGCCTCCGGGTTAAAAGAGTAGGTTTTTGAGCAGAGGGGAGCCTATTACCATCAGGATACCGGACAACATCATGACCAGGCTTGCGACAACCCCTTGTTCCTGACCCAGTTGATAAGAGCGCGCTGTGCCCGCCCCATGAGAGGCCGCGCCAAATCCGGCCCCAATCGCACCGCCACTTCGTATGGCTAACCTCAGAAAGATAAAATCACCCACGGCAAATCCACATACTCCGGTCAGCGCGACAAAAAAAGCGGCCAGATCGGGCTGACCACCGAAGGTTTGTACCGCCGACAGCGCAAAGGGGGTGGTCACCGAACGAACCACCAGGGTACGTTGTAGCTCATCGGGCAACTGTAAGGCTCTGGCAAGCCAGACCGAACTGGTGGATGCTACGATAATGGCAGTAAAAACCCCCGCGGTTATTGATAGCCAGTGTTTGCGGATCATACGGGTATTTTCATAGACCGGGACGGCAAATGCGATGGTGGCCGGTCCGAGTAACCAGAGAAGCCAGTGCGACTCGCCGATATAATCACGCCAGGGCAGCGATGAGGCTAATATGATCCCTATCAACACGGCTGGCGTGAGTAACAGCGGCATCAACAATAACCTGGGGTACCTTTTATATATCTTTTTGTTGATATAATAGACAACCAGCGTTACGGCCAGAGAACCGAACTGCAAGATCAAGTCAGTCATGGGCTTTACGGTTCTCATAGATGAACAATTTATCGACGACAAACGCAGTACAGCCCAGCACCAGAATCGTACTGAGAATGATGACCGCAAAAATTCTGATGCCGAATTTCTCTAACACATTGAAGTAATTGATAATAGCAACCACTGCCGGAACGAAAAATAGTAACATTTCAGACAGCAGCCAGGCTGACCCCGCTTTGACAAAGCGTACCGGAAGAATACCGGAGACCAGAAAAACCAGCATCATCATCATACCGACAATATTGGCAGGTAAGGGCAGGGTAAGGTGAAGTACCAGGAATTGTGCTATCAGAAAAAGACCGATGTAAACCATCAGCTGTGAAGCAGTTTTAATCGCATTCATGTCCGTAGCAACTCACACAGTGAGAGGGCTCGATAAAAAGTTTGACAGGGATGGCATGCTCTATTCCATCATTCATAAAAAAACCTCCGTTCGGAGGCTTGTATCTTGATGAGCCGATATCGTTCATCTCAACAGTCCAGTTTGACAGGTTCCAGGAACCTTACCCATACTGTCTCTGTTGTCAGCATTTTATCACCCGTACCGAGGTTGATAATCACCATCAGATGAATGAGTTTAATGCAAAAAATGCAGGGATATGATGAAACGCTGAATATCGAAGAGCTGACCGCCTTTATTGCGGTGGTTGAGAATCGTGGCTTTGCCGGGGCAGGAAGGGCGCTTGGCAGAGACGCTACTGTGATTTCTCGTCGTATCAGACAGCTTGAAACTCGGCTGGGTATCTGCCTGCTTGCCAGAACCACGCGCCATGTCGCTCTGACCGAAGCGGGTGAGTTTTTTTTCAAACGCGTTAAAGGCCTGCTCGATGAACTGAATAACGCCCGGCTTGAAGTCAGTGAGCTGGCGGCTATGCCGCGCGGGAGTCTGAAAATCTCTCTTCCTGCCACATTTGGCCGGCGATGGCTGGTTCCCCGATTACGGAGTTTTATTCGCCGTTATCCTGATATCCACCTGGATATCCGTTTTAGCGATCGTCAGGTGGATATCATGGCGGAAGGCTTCGATATGGTTATCGGTGCCGGTAAGCTGACTGACAGTACGCTGGTATCCAGAGGCCTGGCACGGTTCCGCTATCAGCTCTTTGCCTCACCAGACTATATCAGGATTCATGGCATTCCTGACTATCCGGATCTGCTCCTCTCCCACAGTTGTCTGGGTTATGTTAATCATGCGGACTGGCCTGACTGGGTGCTGAGCAATGGCAGTCAGAAAAGCATTATCCGGCCACGAGGACCGCTTCAGTCTGATAATGTGGAAGCCCTGCTACAGGCGGCAACAGATGGCCTGGGTATTGCCCTTATACCCGCATGGCTGACACGGGAAGAGATCGGTCGGGGAAACCTGGTGCACATATTGCCGGAATGGCAGAGTATCGAGGAAGGCAGTCTCCATGCGCTGATGCCGCCAGGCAAACTCATTCCAGCTAAAACCCGTGCGTTTATCGAGTTTATTGTCGACAGCATAGAGTCTGACTGGTGTTACTGAACCAGTCAGACGCAGCCTTGATTATTTCAAAGTGGCCTGAGGTCGGTTTTGTGCCATCACACCGGTAAGAGAATGTGGCTGGTAACAGGCTTCCAGATAGCGAACCTCTTCTTCACTCAGTATCAGGTCAACGGCTTTAACCGCACCGTCAATATGATGTTTTTTGGTTGCCCCCACTACGGGTGCTGTGACTTTCGTCAGCAACCACGCCAGCGATATCTCAGTCATGGACACCTGGCGTTGTTGGGCGAGTTCGGCAACCCGCTGGATAATCGGCGCGTCCTGCTCGGCGGTATTATCGTATTTCCCTTTGGCGAAGTTATCTTCATCCGCGCGTTTGGTGCTGGTCTGTGTCAGGCGGGAAAGACGGCCGCTCGCCAGCGCGCTGTAAGGGGTCATGGCGATATTCTCTTCCGCACATAAACCAAACAGTTCGCGTTCATCCTCACGCATAATCAAATTGTAATGACTCTGGACCGAGACAAAGGGCGTCAGGCCCTCATGCACTGCCAGCGCATTGGCTTTGGCAAGCTGCCATGCGTAGCAGTTTGAGATACCAATAGCGCGCACCTTACCGGATTTCACCGCATTGTGCAGGGCTTCAAGCACCTCGAGTATCGGGGTGTTGTTGTCCCACATATGACAGATATAGAGATCGATATAATCCATACCCAGATTTTGCAGGCTCTGGTCGAGTGAGAGGGCTATTGCCTGCTTGCCGCTGACCCCTTCAGCAATCTGCTGCGCCGAGCGGGGAAGATATTTTGTCGCGACTACCACTTCTTCGCGCTTTGCCATAGAGCGTAAAGCTTTACCGACATAGCGCTCGCTGGAACCTGCCTGATAAGCGATGGCGGTGTCAAAGAAGTTGATCCCCTTAGAAAGGGCATAGCGAATAATATCCGCGCTTTCTGCTTCATTCAGCGTCCAGCTATGCTGTCCGGTAAGTGCGTCACCAAACCCCATACAGCCCAGACAAATGCGTGAAACGTTCAGGTCGCTGTTACCCAGTTTGCTATATTGCACTGAAATATCCTTTTAGTCAGTCTGTGAGTTCTGTAGGTCTCTGGCTACTTTTTCAGACACTGACCTGTCAATTTTATATTGGGTCAGGGACACAAGCTGTCTTCATTCACCAGGCTCTAGTTTATTCTGTTTAACCGTAATTGTGTGGCTTGATTTTATTAAGCATATTTCTAAGCTGCCGTATAGGCAGCTCAGGCTGACATAGATGTCGCCGGGAAGAGATGAAGGACAAAAGCGGGCGGGCAAGCAATAGATTTCGGGTATCACTCCCAGCCTATTGCTATGCCTTTTTCATCTGCTGCGTATCTGGCTGAGTAGTGACTTCAGACTTTATCTTTTCAATCGCTGTGACATTTTCTGACATCGCTTCATTGAGAACTTTTACCGCGGCACTGGCGTCGCGCTCTTTAATTGACCGGTATACTTTGATATGGGCTTCCACACTTTCAAGTGTAATACCCAGGGCGCGATTAAGCTCTTCCAGGTAATAGTAATAGATATCTTTAATCGAGTTCATCACGTTGTAAAACACGCTATTGTGCGATGCCCGGACAATAGCCAGGTGAAACTCGTAGTCGGCTTCTGAGTATTTTTTATAGTCGCCTTTATTGATAAGCATATTATTCAGCGCTTGTTCAAGCTGAATAATATCCTCATCGGTGGCATGAATAACGGCAAGTTCAACGCATTTAAATTCGACGGTCTGGCGAAAAATCATCATATCGTGAAACTCCTCGCGACTGAGATGCATAACCGGGCGAGGATTTTTGCTCAACATCTGGGGAGTGAAGCTGTCGCTGACATAGCTGCCGCTACCCTGGCGAGTCACCACAATACCCAGATCGCGAAAGCGCTGAACCGCACTGCGGACGCTAACTCGGCTGACATTAAAGGAAACGGTCAGTTCAGCTTCAGAGGGCAGACGATTGCCGGGCATCCAGCTGCCATCCAGTAATTTTGCGCTTATCTGCTCATAAACTTCATTCACGACATTTTGTTTTTGAATGGATTTTATACTCAATTCAGGCATCCCTGTAGGTGATGAAACACCACAAAATATATCATTTAAAGCAATAAACGGCCTGTCAGGACAAGTATACCTGAACGCTTAGCTGTCAGTACACCGGCCGTTCAGGCCAGATACCCACTGCATATCTCTTCTTACTCCCCCGCCAAAAATATGTATGACAGCTTTCTTGTTTTTATGTGAAATAAAAAGAAATATCATACTGATAATTTCACATTTATGATAATAAAAAATCTGTGAAACGTACAATAAAAAATATACGTATATGATTTATATGGTAATAATTATGACTTATCGATTCTGTTGATCCATGTCACAGAATAGAATATTTAACATTCCTCCTAAGATTAAGCGTGATATAAAAGCGTAAATATGTAGGACGACTTACAGGTTGTTGTAATCTAATTCACAACAAATGTGGTGTGCAGTCAATTTGCAGAACTGAGGAATGCGAGTGAGTAACCTGAAAATTACCAATGTAAAAACGATTCTGACAGCACCCGGTGGGATCGATCTGGCCATTGTGAAAGTCGAAACCAACCAGCCGGGTCTCTATGGTCTGGGATGTGCAACCTTTACCCAGCGCATTTTTGCCGTGAAAAGTGCTATTGATGAATATATGGCACCATTTTTGACGGGCAAAGATCCGACGCGTATTGAGGATATCTGGCAGTCTGCGGCGGTGAGTGGTTACTGGCGTAACGGACCTATTATGAATAATGCCCTGTCTGGCGTAGATATGGCGCTGTGGGATATCAAAGGTAAACTTGCAGGAATGCCGGTTTATGACCTGTTAGGTGGCAAGTGTCGTGACGGTATTCCATTGTACTGTCATACCGATGGTGGCGATGAAATCGAAGTAGAAGATAATATTCGCGCCAGAATGGAAGAGGGCTACCAGTATGTCCGCTGTCAGATGGGGATGTACGGCGGTGCTGGCACTGACGATCTTAAACTGATTGCCACTCAACTGGCGCGTGCGAAAAATATTCTGCCAAAACGCTCACCACGCAGCAAAACCCCGGGTATCTATTTTGACCCGGACGCCTACGCCAAAAGTGTTCCACGTTTATTTGACCATCTGCGTAATAAACTGGGTTTCGGTATCGAGTTTATTCATGACGTCCATGAACGCGTCACACCCGTGACGGCGATTAATCTGGCAAAAACACTGGAACAATATCAGCTCTTCTATCTTGAAGATCCGGTCGCACCGGAAAATATCGACTGGCTGAAAATGCTACGTCAGCAATCCTCAACCCCGATAGCAATGGGCGAGCTGTTTGTTAACGTCAATGAGTGGAAGCCACTGATTGATAATAAACTGATCGATTATATCCGCTGTCATGTCAGTACTATCGGCGGTATTACGCCCGCGAAGAAACTCGCGATTTACAGCGAACTGAATGGCGTGCGTACAGCCTGGCACGGCCCGGGGGATATCTCTCCTGTGGGCGTCTGCGCCAATATGCATCTGGATATGAGTTCTCCTAATCTCGGTGTTCAGGAATACACGCCAATGAATGAGGCATTGCGTGATGTCTTCCCGGGCTGTCCGGAAATTGACCGGGGTTATGCTTATCTGAACGATAAGCCCGGCCTTGGCATTGATATTGATGAAGCTAAAGCCGCGAAATATCCCTGTGAAGGCGGTATTCCGTCCTGGACAATGGCCCGAACACCGGATGGCACGGCGTCAAGGCCTTAGTATTGGTTAATTAACTATTCACTCATCCCTGTCATTTATAAAAAGATAATGAGTTTATGGCTCATATATTAATTGTATCTGAGTCATTTAAGAAAAATATATTCAATAAATCCGAGGTTATTTATGTCGTTAATAAACTATAAAAATATTAATAAGTGGGTTCTGGCAGGCGGTCTGGCATTCAGCACGCTGATGACGGCCATGACGGTCTCTGCGAATGACGTTAAGACCGCCCGTCTGGGACACTCCTTCACCGACACGCATCCACGCGGTATCGCCATGCAACGTTTTGTCGATACGGTGAAAGAAAAAAGTAACGGCGAGATTAAGATCGATGTCTTCAGCTCCGGCACCCTCGGGTCTGAACAGCAGATGCTCCAGGCAATCCAGAGTGACACCCAGCAATTCTATATGGGGGCCTTATCGCCGTTAGCCGGACGTCAGAAAGAGTTGCAAATCTTTGATTTCCCGTTCCTGTTCCAGAGCGATGCGGAAGCCGCTCAAGTCCTCGATGGCCCGGTCGGGCAGAAAATGCTCGAAAGCCTCTACAGCATGCGTATGTACCCCCTGACCTGGAGTGGCGGCGCTTTCCGTGACCTGGCCAATAACAAGCATCCGGTGAACTCACTGGAAGATATGAAAGGCCTGAAAATCCGCGTGATGCCAACCAAAGTGGCTATCGACAGCTTCCAGGCAATGGGCATTAACCCGGTGCCGCTGGCTTACTCGGAAGTGTTTACCGCCCTGGAGACCGGCGTTCTTGACGGACACGAGCACCCGGTGGTGGATATGTACCAGAACAAAGTCTACGAAGTGGAAAATAACCTCACCACCACTAACCACGTCTATACCCCGGTTGCGCTGGTGGTCTCCAAAAAATGGTTCGACTCCCTTAGCCCGGAACAGCAGGCGATAGTCAGAGAAGCCGCAGAAGAGACGCGGACCTTCCAGCGTGAGCAGGAGATAAGCCAGGTGGATAACGCCCTGACGGAACTGGCCAAACACGGCATGAAAATCAGCACCTTATCCCCTGAAGAAATGGAAAAAATCCGCGCCGTGGTACAGCCGGTATTCGACAAGCACACCAAGATTATCGGCGCTGAGTTTGTGGAAAACTTCGTTGCCGAAAGAGACAAGGTTCGCCAGTCCTTAAAATAAAAGTCTGAGTAATTCTGCCCTGAGACGTCAGCAGATAGCGGCGTCTCAGGGATGGGTGTGACGGAATAATATTCCCGGAGAGAGTATGCAGTGGCTGATTAATCTTTTCTTTAAAGCACTGGAAGCGGTCATGGTGCTGTGCATGGTCTGCATGATGGTGATGGTGTTTGGTAACGTGATTATGCGTTACGGTTTTCATTCCGGTTTTCCTATTTCAGACGAACTCTCCCGGTTCTGCTTTTTCTGGGTGATTTTCCTCGGCGCGATTGTCGCCTCCCGCAACCAGAAGCATCTGAGCGTGGATACCGTCCAGGTCCTGCTGCCGAAAAGCTCAAGAAAAGTCTGCTGGGGTGTCAGCCAGCTGCTGGTCTTTATCTGCTGCGCGCTGATGTTTTATGGCTTCTGGATGCAGCACGATATTTTTTCCGACGACCCCGCGCCCGTCAGTGAGATCCCGCTGCTGATGGTCTACGGCGTGATTTATCTCTCCTCCGCCAGCATGGGCATTATCTGCCTGAACAATATTGTCCGCCTGCTAATGGGCCGCGTTGATGAGGCTGAATACTCCATGGCCGTACGCAATAAATAGCCTCTGACGATAGCGCACCGCTATCTGTCTGATTACCCGACTGCTTCCTTATCTTTTAGCAGGAAAAACTATGATTATCGGATTATTTGTCATTACATTGCTGGGGACTCTGGCGCTCGGGGTTCCGGTGGCTTTTGCCTTGTTACTCAGTGGCGTGGTTCTGATGCTGGCGCAGGGGATGTTTGACCCGCAGATTATCATCCAGACCATTATTCCGGGAGCCGATAACTTTGCGCTGCTGGCGATTCCCTTCTTCCTGCTGGCCGGTGAGTTTATGCTGGCGGGCGGGATCTCAAAACGTATTGTTAACCTCGCCGTTGCCTGGGTCGGGCATATTCCCGGCGGGCTGGGTTATGTGGTGGTCTTTGCCGCGCTGATTATGGCCAGCCTTTCCGGTTCAGCGGTGGCCGATACCGCGGCGCTGGCCGCGATGCTGTTACCGATGATGAAAGCCGGAGGCTATGACCCGGCACGATCTGCCGGGCTGATAGGTGCCGGGGGCGTGATTGCCCCGGTACTGCCGCCTTCGGTAGGGCTTATTCTGTTCGGGATCATTGGCAACGTCTCTATCACCAAGCTGTTTATGGCCGGGATTGTGCCAGGGTTATTGATGGCACTGGCGTTAATTGTCACCTGGAATATCCTGATGCGTAAGTCCGGCAAAGAGGGCAGCCTGAAGGTCTACCCTAAAATGCCGATGCGCGAGCGTTTAAAAGAGACCGGACGCAGTATCTGGGCTCTGATGCTGCCGGTGATTATTATTGTCGGCCTGCGGATGGGGATATTTACCCCGACCGAAGCAGCGGTAGTGGCTTCAGTCTATTCGCTGTTTGTCGGCTGCTTTATCTACCGTGAAATCAAACTTCATAATTTCTATAAGCTGGTTGCCAATGCTGCCAATATGACGGCGGTGATTATGCTGATGGTGGCGGCTGCCATGCTGTCGGCTTATATGATAACCGTGGCCAATATTCCGGCGGCCTTTGCCCAGATGCTGTTACCGCTGAGCGACAGCCCGACGCTGATGCTGCTGGTGATGATGGGTATTATCATTCTTATCGGCATGTTTATGGATTTTACCCCGACCATTCTGATCCTGACCCCGGTGTTACTGCCGGTGGTGATTCAGGCGGGGATTGACCCGGTCTACTTCGGTATTCTGTTTATCATGAATAACGCGATTGGCTTACTCACACCGCCGGCAGGGAATGTGCTCAATGTGGTGCGAGGGATAGCACAGCTGCCGATGAATCAGGCCATTATGGGCGTCTGGCCGTTTGTGCTGGCGCAGTTTATCGTGCTGTTCCTGCTGGTGCTGTTCCCGCAACTGGTAATGGTGCCACTTGGCTGGCTAACATCCTGATGTAGCCGTTAACGAGAGCAGGGGAACAATATTCCAGGTTTGTATTTTCTCACTTAAATAACGGACTCACTCCGCATTATTATGGAATGAGTCCGTTATTGGCGGCTAAAACGCTATCAACGACATATTTAACGCCCTCCTTTATGAGTACTTTCCGGATTTACTTCTCTTTGATTCCCTGCGGACAATCGTCTTGCGAATATGTTGCCAATAGTTTTCTGATCTCTGGTGATTAAACATGATTTTTCCCGGCGCAGATTGTCGTGAGAGTGGTTTTTTCTGTATGGACATCTGACGGTGGGCCGAACTGAATCAAATTTGCCAAATAGAGGAATTAATCTATTAAGCCCATAACAATGATTAGATCAATTTTTCAGGTTTTTGAGCGGAGTTATGGCGGCAATAGACGGTCAGGAGCATACCGCTGTAATGAGCTGGAGTTGCCAGGTGAACGTAGCAGGGCAATTGTGATAATTGAATTGTCGGATATTGTCTATCATATTGAAATTAATGTTTTTTAATTGGTTTTCGCATTGAATTTATGTGTTCGGAATACGACCGGTAATTGCCCGGGTTATTATTTAAAAGCCATCAGTAACAGACGGAATTTAACGATTGGCCAGAGAGAGATGTTAATGAGTTGCTAAGTAGTTTGTGATTATTTTATTAATTAATGTCATAATTGTTGATCTGCGTCAGTATGTTATAAATATGATGAAGTTTTTGAACTGCTTTGGTTTTTTTTATGTTTCTTGAGTGGCGGGGTGGTTTGTTAATAAGTGGAGATCTGTTTCACAATTATTTAACCCATAAATCTGAAATTTGTTTCGCTATTGTTTAACTAACAGGGTTGTTTTTAGGATATATCCCAATTGGCCGCGAGTTAATTTTCTGGGCTCACCAGGTTCGCGAGGTTAAATTTTTTATTTATTCCCTGGTAAATCTATTTCTTTTTACGTAAGGAAATGCTTGGTAATATTTATTTCGACAAGGGGATCTGGCAATAATTAATATTAACAAACGTAATTATTGAAACGGGTTTTCGAGGGTGTAGAGAGTTGAGGATTATTGCCGGAATATACCGAAATAATGTTATAGCTCCTTACTCTTTTATGATAAAAAATTTAAATGCGGGAATTCTCTATGAAACTGAATAAAGTTGCTATGGCTGTTGCATTAACTGCGGTTCTTGGCTCTATGTCTGCAATGGCTGCTGTTACTGATACCACCTCTGGCGTGATTGAACTTCAAGGTGAACTGGTTAATACCGCTTGCGGTTTAGCACCATCATCAAGCCCGGTAACTGTTGATTTCGGTCAGGTTCCAGTTTCTCTGCTGCAGAATGGCGGTCAGGCAACTGAAACTAAAAATATCGAACTACAGTATTGCGATACTACTGTAGCTAAAACAGCTGTTGTTTCTTATACCCCAACTGTTGTTAGCCCTGCTGATGCTAGCCTGGCAGCATTTACTTCTGGTTCTGCAGCTGGTGCAGGTATCGTTCTGAAAGACAGCGCGAGCCAGGACGTAACTTGGGGCGCAGCTACAACTCCTGTTACCCTGGTTAACGGTAATAGTATTATTCCTTTCGTTGCTATTCTGAAAGCTGAAGCTAAATCAGCTGACGGTACAGCACCTGTTGTAACCGCCGGTGATTTTAAATCAACTATCAATTTCACTATCGCTTATCAATAATCGATTTTGAAATATCGTATGCGGGGTGTATTCCCCGCATTGTAAGCTAGATACCATATTATATGGAATTCTGAGTATGGCTAAGGGTACAGAGAAAAATAAACGGCTGGCATTATTTATATCCGTACTGCTCTTTTCCGGACATGCTTTGAGTGCTGATATTACAACTCCCGGGGAATTAGCTCTTTCCGGCGAACTGGTTGCTGCCGCCTGTGATATAGATCCAAAGTCACGAGATTTGTGGGTTGAGTTTGGTAATGTATCCGCTCGCGATATTAACCTGAATCAAGAGACTAAGTTGACCCGCCCTTTTTTAATTCATTTAGTGGGCTGCCAGTCTTTTGGTAGTCAAAATCCATCAACCTCTGTTGCTTTTGCCACTATTACTTTTAACGGTAATGTTTCAATCAATGATTCGACAGTGCTTATGCCTTCAGGTGAAGGTGAAGGATTTGGAATACAGATTTACGATCAACGTGGAGAGCTGTTAACTTTTGGTGAGCGTTCTTCGGGATATTTATTTAGCGATAAAAATAATACTCTGAGGTTTACCGCTTCACTGGTACCTATTCACAGACATATTAAAGCCGGTGAGTTTTATGCTGTTACCAATTTCTTTATGGATTATAACTAAAAACAAGCATTGATTCTCATTTTAATGTGTTCACTGCACGCGATATTTTATTGAATGATCGGGGATGAATAGTTATGTCCGCAGAACTAAAAATAACAATAAATATAATCCTCTCTCAGATCCTTATATTCTGTTGTTCTCCTATGGCTTATGCCGCAGCAGATGTGGAGTTCAATACTGATGTCCTGGATGCTGCCGATCGCGGTAATGTCGATTTAACACGTTTTGCAACCGATAACTATGTACCAGCGGGTGAATATCTGTTGGATATAAAAGTCAATGGCCAGGCAATAGGACAGAAAAAGGTTCGTTATCTGGCAACGAAAGATGATAAGCATACCCAGGCCTGTATTAACGGTGAAATACTGTCAAAATTAGCCTTAAAAGAAGAGGCATTATTAAAAGTAGAGCAGCCGCATACCGATTGCTATAACGTGCTCAGTCTTCCTGGTAGTACTCTGACTAACTATGCTGGAGAATTGGATATTTCTATTCCGCAAGCCTGGATGAAATATAACGATCCAAACTGGACGCCTCCGGAACGCTGGGACCAGGGGATAGGTGGCTTTTTATTTGATTATAGTCTGACCGGGCAATATACCCGGCAATTTGACGCACACGAAAACTACAGCAGCATGAGTGGTTATGGGCAGACTGGGGCGAACCTCGGCCCCTGGCGTTTACGAGGTGAATACCAGACCAGCTATTACAGTGCACAGCATCAGTTCGATTTTAATATGAATCAGATCTACGCTTATCGACCGCTGCCAATGATGGCAGCGAAGTTGACGGCAGGTGAGATCTATCTCAATTCCCAAGTCTTTGATACGGTGCGTTTTACCGGGCTTAATCTGGTCACAGACGAGCGTCAGCTGCCCCCAAATCTGCAAGGCTACGCGCCGGAAATTCGTGGTGTAGCTAAAACTAACGCCAAAGTTACGGTAAGCCAGAACGGACGTATTATTTACGAAACAACGGTTCCCGCCGGGCCGTTTAATATTCAGGATTTACGTAGTTCTGTGCGAGGGACACTGGATGTTCAGGTAGAAGATCAGGACGGTTCCGTGTCTACCTTCCAGGTCAACACCGCCAATATTCCTTATCTTACCCGTCCGGGTTATGTTCGCTATAACCTGGCCATGGGCGCACCGTCGCGCTATAGCCATAAATTACAGGGACCGGGATTTGCATCCGGTGATTTCTCCTGGGGGCTCACCAATGCCTGGTCGCTGTTTGGTGGATTACAAACTGCCGGGTCTAACTATTCCGCTATTTCCATCGGTCTTGGCCGGGATCTTAGCGTGCTCGGTGCTATCTCTGCGGATGTCATTCAGTCCTTTAGTCGGCAGCCTACGCAAAACCGTATTAAAGGTATGGCATATAAGCTCAGTTATGCGAAAACGTTCGACGAATATAACAGCTCGATTACCTTTGCAGGATACCGTTTTGCTGAGCAAGATTTTCGTTCTTTCTCGCAATATTTGAACGAACGCTATGAAGGATATGACGGCTTGGGTCGTGAAAAAGAAGTCTACACCATTACCGGGAATAAAACGTTCTGGGCTAATGAGCCGGGTAAAGCGACCACGGTCTTCTTGACCTATACCCACCAGAACTACTGGAATCAAGGAAGCCAGAATCGTTACGGTGTTTCCGTGGGGCGCGCATTTAATATTGGTGATATCCGTGGAATAACGACGAATATTTCGGCCTACCGTTCTTATTATCAGGGGCGTAAAGACGACTCTATCTCGCTCTCACTTTCTATTCCGGTTGGCGACAGTAGATGGGCAGGACTGGATATCCAGACCAATAACGGCAAAAGCAGCCCGATGCTGTCCTATGCCGATAATAGCGACTACAACAATCTGTGGCAGGTGCGTGCCGGTGCAAGTCAAAGCGGCAATGCCAATTTCGACGGCTATTACCAACGCCGCGCGCAATATGCTGAGATCAACAGCAACGCCAGCTATCAGCAGAATGGCTATGCATCTCTGGGTACGACTCTGCGAGGTGGCTTCACAGCGACGCGCCACGGTGCAGCTCTTCACAATGGTGGGGCCACACTTAATACCGCGCGCGTGATGGTTAATACCAACGGTGTCGGAGATGTTCCACTGAATGATGGTAAATCAAGAACCAATAATTTTGGTATCGCCGTTGTTCCTGACATCGTTAGCTATAATAGTTTTGATACCCGTGTTGACGTTGACGCTATGTCCGATTCGATTGAACCGGCAAAAGCAATCAGTACCTCGACCCTGACAGAGGGAGCCATCGGTTATCAGGCTTTCGGTATGGCGAAAGGTGAGAAAATGATGGGGATTATTCGTCTGGCTGACGGTACCTATCCACCATTTGGTGCTGAGGTTTTCAATGCCGATGGTGTAAGCGTGGGAATGGTCATGGAAGGCGGGGAAACATGGCTGGCAGGGATTAATCCGCTTGAAGCGTTAAAAGTTATCTGGAACGGGAAAACACAGTGCCAGGTAACCATTCCTCCTACTATAGAACGTCGTTCGACAGCAGCATTATTGCCCTGTAAATGACAGTCACTGTAATTAAAGGCTAAAAATGAACATAGCAAATAATAAGCGCTGCTGGATGGGGATTCTGATACTGGCAGCCGTAAGTAGTAGCGCACAGGCAGGGGTATCACTGGATCGTACCCGGTTAGTGATCACCGGTAAAGACAGCTCGGCGAGCGCGAATTTGAGCAATACCAGCCCGGATATTCCTTTCCTGGCTCAGTCATGGGTGGAAGACAGCAAAGGTAATAAAATTACCTCTCCACTGCTGGTGTTACCGCCGTTACAGCGAATTAATGGTGGCCAGAAGGGCGTTGCGCGCGTCACTAAAACTGATGGTATTAACCAGTTACCTCAGGATCGCGAAAGTTTGTTTTATTTAAACGTGCGTGAGATCCCACCGAAACCAGATAAGCCGAACGTACTGCAATTAGCAATGCAATCGCGGATTAAGCTGTTTTATCGTCCGACGCCAATTATACCAAAAAGCAAAAGTGAGGTTTGGCAGGATCAGGTGGTGTTTCAAAAAATGGGTAACAAGATGAATGCCCAAAACCCGACACCTTACCACATCACCATTATTAGCCTGAACCGCATCAAGGGCGACAAAATAACGGAGTTTCCGGGAATCATGATTGCACCAAAATCTGACCTGGAATTTAGCGTAACCGATGCTGGCATTGGTGATTTTACCATGATGTACGTCAATGACTACGGCGGTCACCCTGAACTGAAATATCACTGTGAAGGCAATACTTGTAAAGCTTTACCGCCAGCACAGCAAGAGTAAAGAGAGGAACCTGATGATGAAAATACGTTTAACGCTATTAGCTCTGTTTCTGTTCAGTACCAGTCAGTCCACGATGGCCGATATTAATGTTCCGACATTACCTCAGCATAAGGATCAGACACATCAAAGCGAAGATAGCGGTAACGTGATTTTCCATGGTTCTGTTTATGCTTCTCCTTGTGTACTGGCTCCCGAGAGTCGTTTGCAAACGGTAGATCTGGGTGAAATGAGTGCGGGTACTTTTCATCAGTCAGGTGACCGTAGCCTGCCTGCGCAGGTTCGTGTTGAATTCAGAGATTGTCTGAAAGGTGCCTCTCAGGCGCGCGACAGCGGCTCGGCAAAAACCATCGGCGACAATAAACACAGCTACACCAACAATGCCGAACAGGCTGTGCAGATGACGATGGTCGGCGATTCTGACGAGAACAACTCTCAGCTATTGCACCTGACAGGGACAACATCAGGCGCGGGTATTCGTCTGTTGGACACTAACCAGCGAGCGATGGATATTAACCAAACCCAGTCGCCGTTTCTGGTGAAATCCGGAGATAGTAGTCAGATTTTTCATGCGGCGCTGGAGTCAACCGGCCAAACCGTGACTGCCGGTCATTTTAACGGGCTGCTACGTTTAAAAATGGAGTATCAGTAATGGCGACAATAATGATCGGGCGGAAGTCTCGCGTCGCTATTTTTCTCTGTGGCGTTTTATTCTCTCTGCAAAGCAGTGCCGTGATTGAAGGAGAAATTACGCCGGTAGGTGGTCCTAAAATGTATAACATTAATATCAGCAATACGAATATTACGAATAACAGGGCTGGGGCCACGGTTCTTAACCAATTTGATTTAGGTACGGTATATTCCGCTGTGATCAGTTGCTCAAGAAATATGACTAAAGAGCCGGTTTATTATACGGCGACTGCTTCGATACTTCAGCCGGGAAAGACCGCAGGTTATTTAAAACTCAATGATTATATGGATGTGAAAATTGATATTTACATTGGCGGTAACGTACAGCGTGACATTTCAGTACCCTTTAATAATCTGTCGAACGCTGTGAATCAGAATGCCTGTACACCACCAAGCGTAAGGATGGACGATTCGTTTGCTTCCGGTGCTAAGGGTAAAGTGACGTTTATGATCACCAAACCCATTATCAATGGTATCAACCTGAGTGGGGCTGAACTCGCTAAACTTTATGGTCGTGTGGGAAATTACACCACAGCAATGAGTGCAACGCCTATGGCCATTGTTTCGATAAACTCTGGTGTTATTACGGTTCCGGATAAATGCATTGTCAATTCAGGTTCACCTATCACGGTTGATTTTAAGACCATCCCAGGATCGGGCTCATTGCTTAATGGCAGTAATTACAGTCAGGCTGTACCCATAAAAGTTAAGTGCGAAGGTGGAAGTTTCGCAACAGGCAAATTGAATATTCGCATGGGAATTAAGCAGGCAGATACTGCCAGTTTTAATCACGACTATTTGGGTACGACTGGAAGCGTCGATCGTTCAAATCTTGGAATTATCATGAAAGATTCAGCGGGGAAATTAGTTGCTGCGAATACCTTTTATGATATCCCGGGTTTTGTAAATAACCAGGGTACCTGGAATCTGACCGCTGCACCAATTGCGAACTCCGGAACCGATGTTCTTGAAGGTGAGTTTCAGGCATCGGCCACCGTGGTCGCTGAGTTTCAGTAAGGGGGCAATATGCGTCAGATAATCGCATCAATAATATTTGTCTATTCAATATCAATGGCGACTCCGGTGCAGGCTATCGGCGATCTGATTGGTGGCGATTTAAAGTTTAAGGGCGTCGTGGTTGCCCAGAGTTGCAGCATTGTCCCTTCGTCGAAAAGTATTACGGTGGATTTTAATCAGATATCAACCCGTACGCTTTATACGTATGAGAAATCAGCACCTGAAGAATTTGTTATTGAGTTAGAAGGTTGCAGTAAGGCGGTCTTTAATTCTGTCACGGTAACCTTTAGTGGCATGGAAAATGGCTCTATGGCCAATCGCCTGGCGATAACGCCGGTCTCACCCAATTCTGCCAGTGGGATTGGAATTGGTTTTGAAGAAAATGATGGTACAGCCATTTTGTTGAATACACCGACCACTGCTCTGGCTATTTCTGACGGTCATATGCAGTTAAATTTTAAGGCTTTTGTGGAAGGCGAACCGGATGCTTTGAGTAATAAAACCTTACAAACTGGTGCTTTTCGCGCAACCGCGAATTACACCTTAAATTATCAGTAACACAGAATTAAGTTGGTTAAATATGAGCCGCCATTTTTTTATTTACGCAAAAAACATCTTTTTCACTGAAGGTGTACGCTCTATGGTAGCCGATTTTTCGCCATGTGAAGAAAAATTTGCATTCTCAAAATTTGAAGCTTTTTCTCAATTAATCGATACACTCCGTCTGCCCGCACAGGAAGATGAACAACGTTGTATCCTCTGTGATATTGATAGTTTACCGGATGAGCGTATTAACGCATTGCATACCATTAAAGAGTGCTACTGCGAGAAAAATCAGCAGCTGGTTCTGTTATTGGGGAAAAATAATATTTCGCTATTTTTTGCACTGCATACTATTTTCCCTGAGGCAAGCTGGTTATTGAAGCATGAATCACTGGATGATTTGTTAAGATTTATTCAGAACACTGACTCTTCGGCAGAAGAAAAAGTATTCTTTAGCCATTCATTAATTAATTATACCCGCCAGGCCTGGCTGAAGAGAGATTTTAATAACAGTATCTCTGGTGATGACTGGTGGTTAATGGAAGAAATACTCAAAGGGAAGTCATTATCACAGATTTCCGCTGAGCAAGAAATTGATGTTCGTCGCTTGAGTCGCTGTAAAAGGGAACTGATGAAAAAATTGAATGCTAAAAATAATGTCGAGTTATTTAGTATTTTCAAACAGATCATTGAGACGCCTAGCGCATAATCTTGCGTGAAAGATGACATCGAAAGAATTACTGGCGAATAATTAAGCCAGTAGGTAAGTGCAATTAAATTAATGTATTTTAATATAAAAGGTTAAGGAAATCACAAATGAAAAAATTAAGTATGGTTGAAGCAGCGTCTATTATTGGTGGAACTTGTAAAGATACTTGTACCAGTTCTTACGAACTAGTGGGCGTTGGTGGTGCTAATTCTTGTAAAGAAGTGACCACCTGTGTTGATAAACATGGTAACTCTACAGTGACCATGAAAAATGCTGCTAAAGGTATGTGTGTAATACCAAACTAAGTACGCAGCTAGCTTAATATATGGAGAGAGTACTCTCCATATATTAATGCTCGCTACACCTTAGTCTTGCTGGCGTTTATCACGTTAAATCAGTCGTGTATTTATACCCATCGACAGTCTTTTTTAACCTGTATAGCACCTTGAATTATTCAGGGTATAAATATTATTTTTGAGAATCAATTACCAGTATGAAGATCAAACCTATTACCGCTGTTGGTTACACGTTTCTGGTGGCGTTAATTTCGTCACTGATTACCGTGCTGTGTTACCATGTTTTTGTATTTAACACCTTTTCACAGGCGAATAACTCGGTTGAAATGCTGCGCAAAATTGATAGCGCAACCGTTGCCAGTAGTCCAATAAAAAATGAGAACAGTATTATTGAAGTGATGTCCTATGGCTGTCACTACTGTGCAGCGAATGAAGAGGATATTGAAACATTCGCCGCCACGCTTCCAGAAGATATTACTTTTGAAGTCATTCATATTAATGCTGAAAGAAATGGCCTTGCAGTGTATGCGCCGGTTTTTGCCACTCTCGAAGTGATGGGTCTGGAGCGCGAAATGCGCGATCGGGCATTTAATGCCGTGATGACTCGGGGGATTAACTTAACTGATGATAATGAACTCAACAGTTGGCTGGAAAAAAATAATATTGATGTTACGAAATATCATCAGACTCGCCAGAGCAAAGCCGTTACCGATCGGCTGGAATATATGGCAAGTATCACCAGACTCTATGAAATCAATGCGACACCGCTATTTATTATTAATAAAAAAGTCGTTGTCGCGAAGGATCGTCAGTTTCCTGAATTTGGCGACTATATGCGTCAGCTACTCACTCAGACTAAGGAGTGATCTTGATACGTTTTTTGGTGGTCTGGAGCGTCTTTAGCGTCAGAAAATGGTGCGCAAAGCTTACCAGCTATCACTTACCTTTGACGGATGTCAGCCAAAAAACGATGCGCAGGATGATGCGTTATATACCTATGCCGCTTTTGATCAACGTCGTGCATGTCCTGTGTCAGTTGCGATTAGTGGGCCGCAAATACCGTGGACGTACTGCTGTGGCAACACAAAACTACCGTTGCCTGACCGGTGCTGAAGGACAAATTGATGCCGGATGGATAGCGATGCGCCGTCAGCTGCTGGAGATGGGAGCAACCTGGGGACAACATCCTGCTGCACTGGCTCAGATACAGGCTTGTATCACAGAGCTTGATACTGTCGTTGCCCCTCTGGCGGCACAAAAGACACCGATTGTTCTCGCGCCATTGCATTGTGTCTCAGATATTTTGGCGGCGATAGTCGGTGCCGGAGTCGGGGCAAGAAAAGCCAGTGTAGTGGTCTCTTCCAGTGCTGAAAGCTATACCCTTGCCAGTCGTCATCTGGGCGGCGTTGCGCTCTCGTATTGCTCTATCCATCAGGATAATACCTCACTGGCCAGTACTTTAATGACATTAATGGCTAACGTCTCGGAGGGGCAGGAAAATATGATTATTTTTCCGGATATTCCTGCCGACTATACCGTGCAGACCCACGAGGCTCAGTCCGGAAAAATAGCCTGCCGGATATTTGGTCGTCCTGCGAAATTACACAACGGCGTACAGCGATTTTCACGTATTGTCTCGGCACAGGTGGTTTTTTATCACCTCTATTATCAGCAAGGAATAAAAATAAAAATATATTCCCCGTTAACGCCTAAAGAAGTCACAAAAAATTTACCTGTAATTATCGAAAACACCCTGCGTGATTATCCGCAGGATTGGCTGTTATGGCACAGTCACTCGCTCTATTTTATTAATCACTGACGCATAATGATGAACACAATTATCCCTGATATGGTATTTCAGGAAGAGACCAATGAGTGTGGTCTCTCCTGTATTTCAATGCTGGCACAAACACAAAATATAGCCTGCTCTCTCCCGGCATTGCGGGAAATTTTCCCTGCCTCCGATCATGGGACTTCATTGAGTGATTTATCCGTCATTCTGCAACAGGTCGGTATTGCGACCGCCCCGGTTTTGTTCGATCACGATGAACTCCATGCGCTGCCGTTCCCGTCTATTTTGCACTACGGTGCCAGTCACTATGTTTTGCTGGCCTGGCGCAAAGGGGACTACGTATGCGTGATGAATCCGGCGATTGGCCAGCAGTGGTTACCGTTCTCGGCATTAAAAAAAGAGATTAGCGGTTATGCGCTGATCCTTGAAGACCCCGCCGCAGCAATCACAAACGCGGATCCTGTTCTCGCTGGGATACAGGAAGAAATGCCCCGGGCGATGAGTCTGAAAGAGACTGCGGCGGTACCCGGCATTTATAAGCTGATGCTATTAACTTTCCTGGTGTCGCTCACGCTATTTTTGATGCCAACCATGGTCAGTAGTGCAATCAACGATGCGTTCTCTGACACCCGAAATACGCCATTTCCTTATCTGTGGTTTATTTTAGCTTTTGTTGTCTCCACGCTATTAGCATTAGGGGTCAGGATCATTAGCGAACGCTTCATCCGGCGCTTTGTTCTGTTAAATAGCAACATTGGATTTTCCCGGTTACTGAATAATCCGCTGCACTTTTTTGAAAAACGAGCGCCAGGGGATATTTTCAGCCGCTTTATTGCCTGGCAGAGCGGAATGCTACAAAAAATCGAGCTGGATAACGGCCTGCGCTCGGACTGGATTATTTGTGTCATCGCTCTCGGTATCATGTTCTGGATTTCCCCGGTTCTGGCACTGATTTCTGTGGTCGGAGTGATGGTAATGGGGCTGATTAGCGTCTGGGCGATATTCCGCGATCGCTGGTACACACAACAGCTACAGCTTAAAAGTGCAACACTGAATGATTTCTTTATGGAGACCCTGCAGGGGGTATTAACCATCAAAACCGGCGGGCTGGAGATGCAGCGTAAATCGCAGTTTGCCCGGTTATCCCATGATTTTTTCACCTGCCTCCAGCGCCAGAAAGTCTATCAGCAAGTTAAAGAAGGCCTGTACCAGCTGACCGGCAGTATTGAAATGGTGGTCTTTATGCTGGTGGTATTGCCGCTTGTGCAGGCTAAACAGATTTCGCTGGGTGACTTCTTCGCCTACAGTTTTTTACGCCAGATCTTTGCTTCTTATGTTACGCGCATGTTCTATGCGGTGATCAGCAAATCACAGTTACATGTGATTGATACGCGTGCACAGGGCTTGTTTATGAAGCAGAAGTTTGATTTACCCGTTTTCACGCCTCGCTGCGGGGACAGTACTCCTCGGCTGAGATTCGATCGGGTGAGTTTTCACTATAGCCCACAAAGGCCAGTATTAAATGGCATTGATCTCACTCTCGAACCCGGAGAGCAAATTGCGATCATTGGTGATTCGGGTGCCGGGAAAAGTACATTACTGCGACTGATGGCCGGACTTTTTAATCCGCAGAGTGGACAAATTTTACTGAACGATAACGAAGTGAGCAGCAAGCAGCTGGCGTCACAAATCTGGCTGCAGAGCCAGGAAGACATTTTGTTTAACGCCTCCGTCCTGCAAAACATTACTTTGTTTGATCCCTGGTACAGTGACAGCGACCGTAGTCGAGTGGAAGCGCTGGTCAGTAAAATGTCCCTGCAACCGGTGGTTCAGGCATTGCCTGGCGGAATGGAAGCGTTGATCCGCGAAAGCCACTCGGCACTATCTCTGGGCCAGCGTCAGCGCCTGATGCTGACAAGAGCTCTCTACAGCACGCGTCCTATTTTGCTGTTCGATGAACCCACCGCCAATCTGGATGATGAAACCGCACAGGCAGTGATTGATTCATTGTGTCAGCATTGCCGTGAGCAGGGTAAAACCCTGATTGTAGTGACACACAGCGAGTCGATTTTGCACCACTTCAGTCGCATTTATCGCCTGAGTGAAGGTGAACTGCGCGATGTCGGGCAGGAAGTGGAGTGTCAATAATGCAAGAGTTTTTGCGTCGCCCTAAGATATTGCTGTTTGTGCTGGCTGTTATCCTGGCGATTATCACTACCATTTTTTACCCGCGAGCGCAGCCGGTTACCGCTGAATCACTTGATACTACGGTTCTCGATCGAGGTGATATTGAGAAGGTGGTACTGGCGAGCGGTATTATTAAACCTGCCGTTCAGGTCAGTGTCGGTGCCCAGGTCAGCGGTCAGCTACGCCAGCTGTACGTGCAGCAGGGGGAACGGGTAAAAAAAGGGCAGTTATTAGCCGAAATTGACCCAACTCTGCAACTTTCGGAGCTACGTAATGCCACCGCGCAACTCTCTATAGCCAAAGCGCAGAAACTGGCCTCTGAGGCCAGCCTGGTGCAGTACCGCAAAGCACTGGCACGTGAAAAAGCGATGAAACGCGATGGTTCGGGGATTAACAGCGATTTCGAACAGGCTCAGGCCCAGTATGACGCGCAGGTTCAGCAGATAGCGGTCAATGAAGCGCAGATTATCCAGGCGCAAATGAGTGTACAAACTGCCAGCGCCAACCTCGGTTATACCCGAATTGTTGCCCCGGTGGACGGAGAAGTACTGGGTATTGTCACGCATGAAGGACAAACCATCGTCTCCTCGCAAATTGCACCCACGATTCTGGTGCTTGCCGATCTTGATAAAATGCAGGTGCAAACGCGCATTTCTGAAGCGGATATTCAGAAAATCCATCCGGGCCAGCCGCTTTGGTTTTACGTTATCGCCGATCCTAAAACACGCTATGAAGGACAGCTTGGTTATGTTCAGCCCGCCCCCCTGGAGGCACTTGAAGAACAAAATAACCGTAGTGCTGCCAGCAATCAGCAAAGTAGCGCTATTTATTATAACGGCACCTTTGAAGTTGATAATCATCAGCGCTTACTGAAAACCTCCATGACCGCTCAGGTGTTTATTCGTATCGCCCAGGCAAATCAGGTGACGCGTATACCGGTTGCTGCCCTCGGACGCTCTCTGGGAGATGCTCTCTATCAGGTGAGGGTACAAAATGAGAAAGGGAGTGAGGAAAGAACCGTCCGTATAGGGATTAACGATCGTCAGTATGCTGAGGTGCTTGAGGGCGTTGAGCCCGGTGAACGCGTGGTTATTCTTCAGGATGCGGGGGCGGCCTGATGACTAAGCCAATTATCGTACTGAAAGATGTCACCCGCTCTTTCACTGCCGGGATGCAGACGATCCCGGTGCTCAAATCAGTCTCTCTGACCGTGATGCCCGGTGAGATGGTTGCGATCATGGGCGCCTCCGGTTCAGGCAAATCAACCTTGATGAATATTATTGGCTGTCTGGATAAACCCAGTAGTGGCGAAGTTTATATTAACGAGATTGCTATCCATCAGGCCGATAACGCGGCGCTCGCTGAACTACGCAGCCGCTGGCTTGGATTTATTTTTCAGCGTTATCATCTGATGCCTTATTTAACGGCAGAAGAGAATATTGCTATCCCGGCGCTCTACACCGCGATGCCTGCAGCTGAACGTCATGCACGCATTGCCCTGCTGGCAGGAAAGCTGGGGATTGAAACCCGTCTGCAGCATAAACCGGCCCAACTTTCAGGCGGACAGCAACAGCGAGTCAGCGTTTGCCGGGCACTGATTAATGGTGCGCAAATTATTCTTGCTGATGAACCTACCGGAGCCCTGGATAGTACCAGTGGCCGGGCTCTGATGGATGTGTTGCACCAGCTTAATGCTGACGGACACACGATTATCATCGTAACTCACGATCGTGACGTGGCTCGTCAGGCACAGCGGATCGTTGAAATTAGCGACGGGAACATTATTGCTGATGATGTGCAGCGCCAGGCTGTAAGTTGTCATATTCAGCGTTTGCCCGAGGTTCAGGATAATGGCCGTGCTTCATTATTACGCAGCGTGGGAGAGTCGCTACGCATGGCGTGGCGCTCGTTACTGGGTCACCGTATGCGTGCCTTTCTTTCAATGCTGGGAATTATTATCGGTATCGCATCCGTCGTCTCCTCAATGGCGGTAGGAGAGGGGGCCCGACAGGCCATCATGAACGAAATTGGCAAACTCGGTAATACCACCCTCGAAATTCGCCCCGGTACCGGCTGGGGCAGTAACCGACCCGATATGGAACGTGCCCTGTCGCTGGATGATGTCAGTAGCCTGGATAAACAGTCATGGGTATCCGGCGTATCGCCGATAGTGACTAGTATGACGACTATCGTGAGTAACGGACTTGAGTCTTCCATTCTGCTGACCGGCGTTTCGGCCGACTATTTCTCATTACAGGGTGTTCGCTTTAGCCACGGTAACGGTTTTACGGGACGCGATGTCGATGACCGGGAACCCGTACTGGTACTGGATGGAATCAGCAAAGAGGCGTTATTCCCTGGAAATGAAGATCCGCTGGATAAAATAGTTCAAATCGCCGGTGCGCCCTGGCGAGTGATTGGTGTCGCGAGTAAGCCGGGACCGAAGGTGGTCGGTGGTTTTATGTCGGCATGGATCCCCTACACTTCACTGCTCCAGCGTATTTCTGGCGATAAACCGCTGGAGGCACTGACCCTGCGTTTTCAGGATACTTTGTCACCACAGCAGGCAGCACAAAGAGCGGAAAGGCATCTGGTCCGTGAACACGGTAAAAAAGATTTCTTTGTTCAAACCGACGATCAGCTCTCCAAGGCACTGCAAAAAACCTCCGACTCTATGTCGCTACTGGTCACAGCCATTGCGGCGATTTCCCTGCTGGTTGGGGGCGTCGGGGTGATGAATATCATGCTGGTTTCGGTGACCGAACGAACCCACGAGATTGGTATCCGACTCTCCGTAGGCGCACGCCCCTCCGATATTATGCATCAGTTTTTAATTGAGGCAGTCATGATCTGCTCGATTGGCGGGCTGGCAGGTGTTTTAGGATCCTGGGCGGTCGGTAGCCTGTTTGCCCTGTTAACGCAGGAGTTTTCCCTGGCCTTCACCTGGCAACCCGTTGCTCTGGCCTGTGGGTTTTCCGCCTTGATTGGTCTGAGTTTCGGCTATTTCCCGGCGCGTAGGGCGGCACGCCTGAATCCTACGGAGGCGCTGGCACGAGAATGAAACCGCTGATTTTATTCATATTCATGGGTTTGCTGGCTGGCTGCGGAAATCTGACGCGCAGCGAGTACCAGCGTCCGCTGCTGTCGGTTCCTGACAACTGGCAGCGTAGCGAAGAGCCTGGCAGAGACTCCTCAGAGACTATAAATAACCGCTGGTGGGATCGTTTCGACGATCCAAGACTCTCAAGAGTCATAGGGCAGGTGCTGGAAACAAATAACGATCTGGCTACTGCTGCCTTGACCCTTAAACAGGCACGAATTGCGGCCGGATTAGCGCAAACCAATATCAGCCCGGATGTCAGCCTTAGCAGTACGGGCTCCAGTTCACAGTCGTTAAAAAGTGGCAGTTCCCGGGAAAATTACAGTACTTCTTTGTCCCTGAGCTATGAGTTGGATCTCTGGGGAAAACTGGCGCGGGTGCGTGAGAAAAGTGAATGGGATGCGATTTCCAGCGAACAGGACTACCAGGCAACGATTCTGTCCACTATTGATACCACGGCTCAGCTTTACTGGAATATTGCCATGCTTAATCAGCAGGTTGATTACCAGAAAAGCAGTCTGGAGATAGCGAAACTGACGCTGACTCAAATAGAGTCCTGGCAACGAGCAGGAAAAATTAGTCTGCTGGATGTCCTGCAGTCCCGGCAGGTTGTCATTAATCGCCAGAATACGTTGTTGAAATTAAAGCAACAGCTCGCGATTTCGCGCAATGCGCTGGCACTACTTCTTAATCGTCCTCCGGCCCAGCATAGCGATGAGGCTCAGACTTTAGATCTGCATCAGCAGGTTGCCATTGATACTGTCACACCGCTGGTGGTACTTGCCAGCCGGCCTGACCTGCAGGCCGCAGAGTCCCGTTTGCGTGCAGCATTAGCAGGATCGGACGCGGCGCGCCTGAGCTTCTATCCGACGCTTTCATTAGAGGGAACGTTAAGTGCCGGAAGTCAGATTTTTAACCAGTGGTTTAACGATCCGCTACGGGTTGTCGGCGGCAGCGTTGGTGTCCCCTTTATTCAGTGGAATACAGTACAGCTCACTGTGGAGCAAGCCAGCTTGCAGGTGCAGCAAGAGGCGGTGAATTTCCGTCGTACGGCTTATACCGCGTTGTCAGAAGTGGATAACGCGATGGAAAAACGACTGAGCGCTAACGAGCAGCGTGAAAGCCTCCAGCAGTCACTATTACTGGGCCAGCAGCGTCTGACCCTTACCGAAAGTCGCTACCGTGCAGGGGCCGTGGATTACCAGACCCTACTTAATGCCCAGGATGCACTGCTTGATGTGCAGAATAGTCTTGCGCAAAACCAGTACGACTACCTTTATGCCACTTTACAGCTATGGCTGGCGCAGGGCGGCAATAATTCACAACAGAGGACATCCCAGAATGCGTCACAGTAAATCTCCTAATCGCGTGGTGATAACCGGCTATGGCGCGGTGACTCCCCTTGGTAATAATGCTGCCGAAAGCTGGCAGGCCATTATGGATTATCGTCATGGCTACAGTTATGTCGATCTGTCGTCCCATGATATCCACACCCATTTTCTTGGGCTGGTGGAAAACGAACCCAGCCTTAAGGGAGTTCCTGCCGTGATTCGTCGACGTCTGCCACGCCATGCTCGTCTGGCTCTGGCTGCCGCGCGGGAAGCCATGGCGATGGCTTTCGCCGGTGAATTACCCGCTGCGTTCTACGATCCTCTGATGTGCGGTGCCATCATCGGTACTGGCTGGGCGGGTCTGGATGAAAGCTATCTGGCTGCACCCGAATTCGACAGGACCGGCGTCTCTTCTCCGTTTAACTGTTTTTTCTCTATGCCGAATGTCACCACCGCAGCCTGTAGTCAGCTATGGAATTTACGCGGATATCAAAATACGCCGGTCGCGGCGTGTGCCACCGGTACTATTGCGATTGGTGAGGCCTTTGAGGCCATTCGTTCAGGGCGCGCCAGTATGATGCTGGCAGGTGCCGGGGAGTCATTAACCAGTGTTTGTGCTATCTGGAATATTGATGTGCTAGGCGCCCTGAGCCGGGAAACGGAATCGCCGGAGCAGGCGAGTTGCCCGTTTAGCCTGAACCGCAGTGGCTTTGTCCTGTCTGAGGGCGGCGCGGTACTGTGCCTGGAAGAGCGTGAAAGTGCACTCGAGCGTGGAGCCACTATCCTTGCAGAAGTGACCGGTTATGCCAATTTCTCGGACGCGGTAGATTTCACTTCTCCGGCAGAAGACTGCGTGGCACGTGAGCAGACTATTCGCTGGGCGCTAGACAGTGCAGGCCTTAAGCCTGCGGATCTTGACTATATTAACGCTCATGGTACGTCGACCACACTTAACGACACTAATGAAACCCAGTCGCTGAAAAAGGCATTGGGGGAAGAAGCCTATCGGATCCCGATTTCCAGCACTAAAGCTTACTCCGGACATCTGATTGCTGCCGCAGGAAGTTTTGAAACCATCGTCTGCCTGCAAGCGATGGCAACCGGCATCATGCCCGCGACAGCACACTTAACCCAACCCGACCCGCTATGCGATCTGGACTATATTTCCGAAGGCCATCGTCAGGGAGAAATTCGTCGGGCGCTGAATCTTAGCTTCGGTTTTGGTGGTGCAAACGCAGCGCTGATTCTGGAGAAACACGCGTGAGAACCTTGCCCTACACCCTTACCGATGCCCAGCAGTGGGCGGCATTTTCGGGTGATAACAATCCTATTCATTTCAGCCTTGAGGCTGCGCGCGCCATGGGGGGGAGCAAGCTGAGCGTCCACGGGATGCGTGCGCTGCTGGATGTGAAGCGCGCTGTTCAGACGGGGTTACCCCACTCGCTAATGGACACTAAAGGTTATCTGAAGTGTCAGGTTCGCCTGCGCAAGCCACTCTGGTGCGAGACGGACTGGCAGCTCACGCCGGGAGTCGCAAAAAATCGGATCCTGGCGAGCGCATCAGTCAGCCATTCGCACAGCGATGATGTGTGTATGTCATGTCAGATGAGTCTTGCCGCTGCACCAGAACCCTTGCAGGGCAAACAGCCCGGAAAAATAACGGCTGAGACACTACTCTCGCTGCAATCCCACTTCAGCAAAGCCTGGCCTGATCTGGGGCTATGGCAGTTTCTCGATGCCCTGCTTTTTCGCCAGTTAATTTGCGATAGCGCGCTGCTACGCCAGGAGAATATCGCGGCGTTGCTGGGTCAGGAAGATACCTCGTTGCAGCAAATTTTTACGCATTATCCGGTACTGCAAACGCATCAGGAAGTGGTATTCGATACGCGTCTTCTTGAACAGCAGTTGCCTGTTTCACCCGAATCGCTCTCACTCTGGCTACTGCCCTCACTGGTAGTTGGTGAGATTGAGCAGGGGGCGATCGTGCGAATTGCTGCTTGCGCACAGCTGAATGACTTGGTGATGACAAATGTCGTTACGTTAAAAGTTGGTCCAATTAAACATTGATAATTAAGGAAAGTTTATGTCTGTATATGATGAAGTTGTGGAAAAAGTTTGTGAAATGATTTGTGATGCCAAAGATCTGGAGCCTGATGAGGTCGATGAAAAGACGCCGCTGGTGCGATTGAAATTAGACAGTCTCGACTACGTTGAACTAATGGTACTGGCAAAACGTGAATACAGCGTAACCCTCGAAGCAGACTGGTTTATCCAAAACCCGGCTATCACCGTAGGTGAACTCTGTCAGCATATCGTTAATGAGTCAGGCAACTAATATGGACAGAAAATGGATACTGATTACCGGAGGCAGTAAGGGTATTGGTCGGGCGCTGGTCACAGGGTTAAGGGAAAACTACAACGTGGTGTTTACCGGCCGTAACGAAGGCGCTATCCACGAGACTCAGGCTCAGGCTGCTGAGGGTAATACCCATCACTGGGTACAGGGAGTATCCTGTGACGGTAATGATGAGTCGCGCGTCGAGCTACTGGCGCAAACGTTTTTGGCGAAGTGGGGGGCACCGGAAGCGATAATCCATAACGCCGGTGTCGCCCGGGACGGACTGCATATTCATCAGGATGCCGCGCTCTGGCG
This sequence comes from Klebsiella sp. BIGb0407, assembly GCF_024807845.1. Taxonomy (GTDB): domain Bacteria; phylum Pseudomonadota; class Gammaproteobacteria; order Enterobacterales; family Enterobacteriaceae; genus JGM124. The sequence goes on along the minus strand of NZ_JANUEQ010000001.1, from coordinate 826,751 downwards.
TGAAGTGCTGGAAACCAATGTTATCTCGCTGATTAACTGGAACCGCATCCTGCTCCCGGCCATGCTGATGCAGAAACGAGGCTCTGTTGTGCTGATGTCATCGGTCAGTGCGTTGAAAGGGAATATCGGCCAGACCGCCTATGCTGCGAGTAAAGCAGCGATGAGCGGAATGGCCCGTTCACTGGCGCTGGAAGTAGCGCGCTTTGGCATCAGGGTGAACTGTATCGCGCCAGGACTTATCCGCACTGAGATGCTGGACGATATCCCGAAAGAAAAATTAAAACAGCTACGCCAGTCCATTCCTTTGCGCCGACTGGGAGAAACTGACGATGTGCTCCAGACCGTGGCTTTTTTAATCGGTGAGGGGAGTCAATATATGACCGGGCAAACTTTGGTGCTGGATGGGGGGCTGAGTGTCTGAGAACCGTCTGCATAAAGCAGAACCGTAAGTATGAGTGAATGGCTGACAGCGGTTCACTCGTCCGGTTATTGCTTAACTTTACGGTTAATTTTAATGATGAATGTTGCTATGAAAAATAATATCGGAAGTTAATATATCGATACCAATGAAAAGTTATCTTAGGCGATAAGATAAATCGCGATTAATAAACTGAATATTCCTGGCCACTATAATAGTAAGTAACCGTTTGCGCGTTAAATTAAAATATGTTTTTAAATTTTAGCGGTGCGGATAACATTTTTATGACTTTTGTTACTAAGATGGTGTGATTAAATGCTATTATCGCATATAGTTTTGGTAAAGGCAGGGGCTAGCTGTTTTAAATATTGTTAAATATTCTTATTGTTGATAATAAATTAAATTCCCTGACATTGTGTTTGTTCTGCATTTTATTGTTTTTTTGGTTGTAAAAACTACGCTTGTTATGGCTGTTTTGATTTGTAATACCGTCATGATCATCAATTATCAAACAGCACTATCAGATTGTCTGCTGAAGATTTATGAAATGTAATGTACGACATTGGAAGTTAACTTACTGTATGCTAGGTTTTTTATTGTCGTTCTGACATGTTTTATTTTTTTTCAATCAAAGAGATCATGCATCTAAGAGTGGTGTTTAATCGTTTTTATTTCTATGAGGAATAAAAAAATAATTTTTATATCTCAAAAGTAATTGTGATGGCAAAGTTAATAAACAGATGAATGTGCTATATAAATCAAAATACTAAGCTTATATTGCTGTTTAGATTGCAGCAATTTATACTATTATTAATTTGGTTGAATGACGTAAGGTATAGGCTCATGAAAATTGCTACGGCATCCTCGAACTTTGATTCTCATCAAAGTTCCGGTACTGCTATTGAAAGTTTAAAGGCATTAATGAACGCGATGGGCATCAATGATTTCTCTGGGGTAAATGTACCAGAACAAGAAGATATTCTTTACGTACTAAAGGAACATCAACCTGATGGGCTTCTGACACGTGAACTAGCCGATAAATGTGAAATGTCGATATATAAAGTCAGGCACTTGCTCTTACCCCTTGAGGAGTGTGGTCAGGTGATTAGAATCAAAGTGGGTAAACATCATAAATGGTACTTCTTTAATAAACATAATGATTAAAAATCATCATCATACAAGAGCGATGCTTTTACTATAAAGACAGACCCTGTTTAACCTCAGCTTCCTGCATCTGATACCTCAAACCTATTGATAACCTAAAGAATATCAATATTTTCGTAATCATGGTGTGGGTTATTGCTATTGTGAATACAGGAAGTATTCATACAAATACTAAGAAATATTCTTATATGTTTTGGAAAGATCTTATAATAGGTTTCAATGAAGGGAGTGGAAAAGGGTTAGTCATCTATAACGCATTAATTAAATGATATGATCTTAAACAATGCGCTTTGATTTTTTGGTGCTTAAGGTTTGTATTATATCCAGTGTAAACCCTCATATTACGAGCCGGGTTTCTGATTTTTGAAACAGCCTTCAGGTCGCATTGAGTGAGCCTGAAGGTTTTATACTCAAACTATTTGATTATAGTAAACGGTTGCGTAACGTGAATAACCAATAAGAAAATATGCAGCCTTAATGTGAATATTCCGGAAAATCTAACATGATATTGATGAGCGGTAATATCGAGTTCATTTCGATAGTTAAAATGAAACGGGATTTTATATTAAATAATAGAATGTCAGTATTACCGAATTAAATCTGCTTCTCTAAATCGGCCAGCGCATACCTTCCACGTTCTGCGACTGAGGGTGATGTATCCGATGCCAGCAATGTTGCCAGTCTGAACGCCTCATCTCCGATATTAGCCAGTTCTTTAATGAGCATTTCACCCGCGATACGACGTACTACAGGCGAGCGGTCAGTTGCTGCCATTCTTAAATTCTCAATAAATGGTTTTACGGTGTCTATCCTTCGCTCTTTTAAAACCGGGACACTACGTTTGATACCATAGGCTTTATCAATCCACTGCCAGGTCACTCCCTCAGCCCAGACAAATCTTCTCTCAAACTGGCAGCGATAAGCTTTGGCTCGCAGAGAAGGTTGAACCGCTGAGCCCGCGATCTCAGTCAAAAAGGCATCCAGGGCAGTTGTCCGGCCGGCTTGCATAAATACCCTGGCAGCAGGCCCCTGTGTTGACGAGATCAACCGCCTTGTAAGAGACTCGGCCACTTTCTCTGTTAAGAGAATGTGTAGCAGAGTATTTTTTTCTGCATCCCCCATTCTTCCCCATGAAGACCAGCAGGGAAATATGGCAAACAGGACATCAACGATAATCTCCGGATCCGAATATTCAGCAAGTAGAGGTAATGCGTCACGTGCCGCTTCCCTTACCTGAGGAACCCAGTCATTAAGCCTGCGAACCACCAGAGCAAATAAAAAACTGCCGGGTGCCCCACCTGATAATGTTCGTAATGCTGCCTCCCGCCTGAAACCATCAGCACTGCAGATATCCAGCCAGCGGAGAGAACCCATCGTGACATGATTAAACCGTGCCCGTGAAGAACGAGCGCTTTGCAGTGAGGATGAAATCGCGTAGCGGATCGCCCGTTCCCAGTCATCCAGATTTTTTAAAGGGAGCTTCACACTAACCGCGACAAAGGCTGATATATCCGGCCTGATAACCTGATACAACACATCGAAAGTCAGTGATTTTTTTACCGAAGCACTAACGGCTTGCTGAAGAGGATCCTGCGAGTGCATAAGCTAACTTTCCAGAAATTTTATAGCATTACGCTTATCTATAAGGGCTGGTAGGGCTCAAGTCAATTTGTGTTTGTCTGCTTCGGCAGGCAGGGAAGCGACATAATCATAGATTGAATTGGGCAATATAAGCAGTTTGTTGCCCGTTTCAAACCCGGTACTGGAATACATCAAACCGTAGATTGCGCCCTTATCTTCCAGCACACGGATACTACCGCCACTCGCTAGCGAAATCGCTAAATTGGAGCAGTTAAGAGGGGATTTAATCGGCATACAAACTGTCTCAAAAAAATGATTAATTGAGACAGTTTGACTTGGTGAAGAAGAGAATCAACTATCAGTGGATTAGGCCTCAGTTCAAGTTCGATCATCCGCTCCCACTCAGTATCAGGGTTACCCAGCCATACCTTATGGGGTGGAGGTGCAAGCACGGATTCAGGCTGATGACGAACTCGTTGATAAACCGGTAGTTGAATTAATGCAGGCGCTTGAATCAGCAAGACACTATCCAGCTATTTTAGCACTCTACAACGATCTGGCGAATCTACCCTGGATCGAACAGGAGCAGGTTGCCCCTGTTAGCCCACAGAAATATTAAAAATACCTACATCTGCCGATATTTTCTGTCATTACGGTTGTGCTGAATGAAGGGGGGTAGTCAGTTTTTAGCCGTGAGCAACATGGCTGCTCCCAGCCCACCGGCACCGGCAATCGCGCAGATCCCCTGCCCATAGTCGGCGGTTTTTAAACCATGGAACAGGCGACAGGCCAGAATAGTCCCGGAGGCACCAATCGGGTGGCCGCGCGCCAGAGCGCCGCCCGCAAGATTCGCTCGATGATGATTTAACCTGGTTTCATTCAGGCAGACGATAGCTTGCACGGCATAGGCTTCCATCATCTCAACGATGCAGCGCCGCCTGTCCGTTTGTGGCCGGTCTGCAAAGAGCTGGTTTATCGCGGCGACGGGTGCATGGCCCGGTAGATTAATATCGGCACCAACACTGACGTAGTGGCTAATTTCCGCCATAAAACCGATGTTGAGTTTTTTAGCCACGGCTTGGGAAACGACCAGACAAAAAGCTGCTCCATCAGCTTCAATCGCCGTGGAGGCCAGGCTGACGCTGCCCGCCAGTATGGGTGAACGGGCGGCTAATTTACTCCCCAACTTGCGGGTGTAAACATCCATGTCTATTGCTTCCAGCGGTTCTATCTCAGCGGTCAGATCCGCTCGGGATGACAGCGCTTTACTGTGGCTGGCGATGGCATAGTCATCTTGCTGTTGGCGAGTGATACCAAAGCGGGCGGCGAGGGCCTCAGCCGCTTCGGTCATATCGGGATCCCTGTCGGGAAACGGGGTAAAAGCGGGACGTAAATAAAACTCAGGCGTACGTCCATCGGCAAAGGTTTTCGCCCGCAGCGGCCTGCGTGAGTAGCTTTCAGCGCCACCAGCGATGACAATCTCGGCAGCACCGGCATCCACTAATGCTGAGGCCAGCCTCAGAGCCTCCAGCCCTCCGGTACACTGGGTATCAATCGAGATACCCGATACCTGCGGGATCCCGGCGGCTAATCCAACCAGTCTGGCCGTGTTACCCCCACCTGCAAGACTATTGGCGACAATAATCTGATCAACCTCCTGGGGGGCGATACCGCTCTGTTCCAGTAAGCTCTGGATAACAGGCGCGGCTAGTTGGTAGACGGAAAGATGTTGAAATGCCCCTCCGCGCGGCACCACAGCGGTTCTGCGGGCGGCAATGATCACGCTCATAAAGTTAACCCTGCCTCAAGTTTTTGCAAATCAGGCTTGCCTGAGGGTAACTGTGGAAAGCACGTCAGCCCAAAGAACTTTTTCGGCTCCATGATGCTGCCTAGCTGCTGGCGAATGGCCTGACGGAGGCTTTGCTCTTGTCCGTCACTCAGGGTGCCTTGTATATAAGCCCATAATACCCACCCTCGTAGCCTGTCCGGACGGGCAATCACGGCGCATAAAGAGCCTGTTAGCTGACTTAACAGGGCTTCAACCCGCTCGGGATAAACATTACTGTCTGCGGATGTGACCATGCGGCTTTTACGGCCATAAAGCCACAGATTGCCTGAGCTATCGAGGCGCCCCATTTCCCCGACGGTGATATAGCCTGCGCAATAGCGGGTTTCATCGCTGCTTCCCTGTGCATAGTTTTCAAATAAATAGGGACTTTTCAGCCAAACTTCCCCGACCTGCTGAGAGATATTCTTGATGATAATATCCACGCCGGGATAGGCTTTTCCTACTGAGCCCGGCGGCGTATTGCTGTCACTGAGCGTGATAAAACTGGTTTCAGAGGCACCGTAAAACTCATGAATACGCGCATTTGGAAAGTTCTGCTTGGTTTGTTCAAGCAGTCGGACATCGAGCTTACTCCCGCCGCAGAGGATCAGACGTACATGAGGGCAAGGTTCACCGGCCGCGATTAATAAACGCAGTTGAGTCGGCGTAATATAGAGTACTGTAACGCCGCTCCCGATAAGCCGGGCTAGCTGGGAGCGTGGGCGCATACGGCTAAGAACCTCTACGGGAAGACCTAACGCGATTGACTCGCAGATTGCATACAGCGCCAGAGAATGATTTAACTCGCCAAATACCGCATAACGATCGTCGATGCTGAGATTAAAGTGGCTCTGGTTAACCCTGAAAGAGCATTGCCATGAATCCCAGTGACGACGAATAATTTTGGCTGCACCACTGGTACCCCCGGTGGAACACTCGATATAGTGATAGCCTTCCAGAGGGGTTATCCAGGGTGACTGCTGCAGAGCGCGAAAGCTGCGTTGCTTGTCGCATAGCTCTGCAAGTAATTGCAGAGCCCGGGGTGTATCGCCATGAGCCTGTTCAATCGGCAGGCCGTGATAGTGAATTAAGCTTGTCACTGTATCTCCCGACGCTTAAATCCTTGAAAGGTGGCAAAATCTTCCAGCGCTATTCGGCTGGTGCGGAATTGATTGACCGCGGCCTGGTGGTTGGCTCGGCCTAAAGCAATCCCGCACACCACTTGTTCATCGGCAGGCAAAGACAATAACCGGTGGATTGCTGCTCCATAGTTGCTCAATGCACCAATCACGCAACTGCTGTAGCCGGCGCTTTCGGCTAGCATCAAGAAGCTCATCATAAACATGCCTAGATCCATAAAACATCCTGATCCCATCTCTTTGTCGATGGTCACTACTATGCCCACTGGCGCATCAAAAAAACGGTAATTTGCGGCAAACTGTTGTTTACGTGCGGCGATATCACGACGTTGAATATTTAAAGCACCATAAAGCGCGTAGCCCGCTTCCCGCTGGCGCAGCTTCAACTCGCCCGGCATAGGCTGAGGGAAATAGCTATAAGAGACGGGTTCAGGTGGGTTACTGGCGCTAAAATCGGCCAATTCTCTGACTAGGTGTCCCAGGGGTTCACCTGTCAATGCATGAAATTTGCCGGGCTGCAAGTTAGCGCCGCTCGGAGCTGCTCGCGCCAGCGCTATCATTTTTTTTATTACGCTTTGGGGAACAGCCTCAGGTAAAAAATCCCGACACGAGTGGCGATTTAACAGCAACTGGGAAAAGGGGTGATGCTGGATATCCATAGACAGTCATTCTACTTAATGGCCATAAAGCCGTTTGCCAGTTAAAAGGGAAGGGCTATATTGTAAACCTAATATTGATTTATTAGTTTACAACTATGTATGATTGTTTGCATACTTTTCTCTTACCTGATGGGGAAAAGGCAAAGTAACATTTGGCTAGCCGATCGCAGCGTAGCTGAATTGTCCCTTGGTTAGGTTAAGGAACATAAAAATATGATGAGAGATAAGAGAGTGTCGGTGTGAATACCAGGGATATTGTTTTTATGGCTATGTTTGCGGCACTGACTACCGTGCTCGGTATTTTCCCCCCGATTCAGCTACCGGCTATCGGCGTGCCGATTACGGCGCAAACCTTGGGCCCGATGCTTGCGGGAAGTATTCTTGGTGCGCGGCGTGGCGCGCTCTCTATGGTGCTTTTTGTTGTCCTGGTCAGCGTGGGTTTACCGCTGTTGTCCGGTGGTCGAGGAGGATTTGGGGTCTTTTTTGGTCCAAGCGGAGGTTATTTACTCGGGTGGATCTTCTGCGCCGCGGTAGTGGGTTGGCTGGTTGAGCGTTTTTGGCTGCGGCTGAACTTTGCTATCGCCTTTGTCGCCATCTGCACAGGTGGAATAGGCATTATCTATCTGATTGGTATTCCATGGAATGCTGCGGTATCTCATCTTCCGGTCGGCGTCGTTGCCTTGGGCAGTACGCCATTTTTAATCGGCGATATTATTAAAGCTACGATTGCCGCGGGTGTGACCCTTTCGGTACGCCGGTCTTACCCCCTTATCAGCGCTAAGTCCTGAATACCGATATTTGGCAGGAATAATGAATAACACGAGAAAAACTGGGTATGTTTGAGTTTACTGAGGTCGCAGTAAAAAAAGACCATCGTTTTTTACTGCAAAACATATCCACCACAATTGATGAAAAACGCGTCGGTATCATCGGGTTAAATGGTTCAGGTAAAAGCACTTTTGCTAAATTACTCAATGGGCTAGAGATACCGACCTCCGGACACATTAACTACAATGGTCAGCAGGACGTCAAGGCGCGTCGCCGCGAGGTAGGCTTTGTTTTTCAAAATCCCGACAATCAAATCGTCTATCCTGTCGTGGAGGAAGACCTCAGGTTCGGCCTTAAAAATCTGCGCTTATCGCCGACAGAAATGAACCAACGCCTGGATGAAGTGGTCACGCGTTTCAAACTTGGCCCTCTGCTTAACCGTTTTGCCCATCAGCTCAGCGGTGGGGAACGTCAAATGGTTGCCTTGGCGGGGGTATTGGTTATGAAGCCCCGAGTGATTGTCTTTGACGAACCGACTACGCTTCTGGACCTGAAAAATAAACGAATGCTGATTGACGCTATTGATAGCCTTTCTCAGCAGGTCGTGATGATTACCCATGATTTGGAGCTGCTGCGCCGGTTTAACAGAGTTATCCATATCGCCGGGGGCGGAATCAAGCACGATGGCTCGCCAGATACCGTGCTTGATAGCTATATTGAGGAATATGCGTGATATCCGATAGCTATCTTCCAGGCAGCAGCGCTGTTCATCGGGCGACACCAGCCTTAAAAATCGTCTGCTTAGCCGTCTATTGTTCCGTGGTATTTGTATTTGAACGCTGGGAGTGGTTAGCCGCGGCCAGCGGCCTTCTTTTACTGGGCTATTGGGCGGCAGGCTTAGGCTGGCGCCAGATTTTACAAGGGATCCGACCTGCAATACCTGTTCTGACAGCCATATTTATTTTCCAGTGGCTCATTATTGAACTCTCATTGGCTATCTTTATTCTCATCCGCTTCGCCTGCCTTATTCTGGCAGCCCACCTTGTGACCACCACGACCCGGTCAAGCGAGTTTGTCGAGGGTATTATGAGGCTGTTGCGCTCTGCACCACGCTGGGTACCCGCGGCGCAAATTGCTTTGGCTATCTCGCTTTCTTTGCGTTTTATTCCGATGATCCGCACCCTTTTTGACGAGGTGCGCATGGCGCAACGTGCACGAGGTCTGGACAAGAATTTACTCGCGTTACTGGTTCCACTTATTGTCAGGATCCTCAAGTCGGGTGACCAGATTTCTGAGGCTATTCGAGCCCGCTCTCCTGACCTCCAGGATGACAGATAAATGACAATTCGACTGCGTGGCCATCATTTACTCTGCCTTTTAACCTATAAAGGAAACGGCTACACTCCGGACTTTTCGCTTAACTTTAATCGTATTGTGCGCAGACTGTCGCGTGGAGAAGAGGCGGTGATTGTGGCCGGAGCCGATGATGTTTGCCAGCCCATGCTCTGCCAGCCTGATTTCCACTGTGCGGACGACCATTCCAGTGAAATTGACGGTCAGGCATTAGCCGATATAGGCCGACTGTTAGATGAGGATCTCAGCCCGGGGCACAGGATTGTGTTTGATGCCAACAATGTCAAACGTCTGCGCCGGGCATTTTTATCCGGCGAGATACGCACAGCCTGTCAATCCTGTAGCTGGCTGGCACACTGTAATAAAATCGCCGAAAATGATTTTCGTCAAACCCGGCTTAAACCCCATACATTTGAACATGACAAGCAGATTATTGCCGTCAATCGGCGGCTATAATATCAGTGTTAAGCCTTCCGCTTCGTCAAGGATTGGATTTGCGCACGAAATCGTGGCAAAAAACCAATAAAAAAGCTAACCCCATAACAGGGTTAGCTTTCGTTAACTCAACACACTGATAGTATTTAAGTTATCAACTCTTAAACGTTGAACAAGAAGTTGCAATTTAGTCATTTTCACCCTGTTGCGTAATATCTCAAATTGTTTAATAAAAACATTAACTATCAATAAGTTGATGTCTCTTGTTATCTCATGCTGTTTCACCGATAATCACCCCTAGCCACGTTTATTTTGTACTCCAGTTTGTACGCGTAAAACGGGCTTTTTGTGGGTACATATACAGGTGAATTTATGGCACTGAAAACTGATAGAGAGATAGCTAATCTGAAATCTGAGGACGACAAACGTAAGGTGCTAGTCGTCTCCAGCGGGGCGGGTGCTGGCTTGTACATCGAAGTGCGTCCAGACTGTGCCGCCAAGACGTGGCTCTATCGTTTTCAGTATGCAGGCAAAGCTAAAAAGATGACGTTGGGAAGTTACCCCTCCATGACACTGACCGATGCCCGTAAAGCCCATACCCAGGCGATGGCGGTTCTTAAAGCCGGTTTAGATCCTATTTCCGTTATGCGCGCGGATAAATTCAAAGCCAGTACTGTCCCAACTTTTGCCGCATTGTATAGTGAGTGGATGGCCTGGAAGGCGATTGCCAAACCCCTTAAATTCCGTAGCGCCGAAGCCTATAATCACACCTATGCTGTTTATATGGTCGATCTTCATAAATTACGGGTGACTGACTTGAGTAGAAGTCTTCTGTTTAACCATCTCACCAAACTGAGAAAACGTACCACTTCAGGCACTAAAAAAGCACTCACTATTCTGCAACAAAGTATGGACTACGCGGTTAATACCGGCGTGATAAGCATTAATCCATCCAGAACAATACGCCCCAGTGATATTGGAGCGACTGCGGCGGCCCCCCGCCAACGGTGGCTGGAACGAGAAGAAGTGGCGGATCTGTGGCATGGCTTGAGCGAAACCGCTGCGCATCCCGCTCAGGCAAATTGCCTGAAATTGATTTTATTGACCGGGGCCAGAAGAAGTGAAGCCTGCGAGATAAAGTGGGAGGAAATTATTGGTAATAAATGGATTATTCCCGCTGAACGTAGCAAAAATGGCAAAAGCCATACCATAACGCTTCATCCCCTAGCTTTGAGCATTATTGCCCGGCAAAGAACTATCAGCACAGGCAGTGAATTTGTTTTTGAAGCCATTCGCTCCCATGACAATGGAAAAGGGCATATTGACGGCAATAGTCTGCGCTGGTTGCTGGAGCGGGTAAAGAACTTGTATATGCCGCAGTCGGAGCCGTTCACTTGCCACGATTTACGCCGCACCTTTGCCAGCGGCTGCGGCGAGTATCTGGATGCCAATGAATCTATTATTGAACTCGCCTTAAACCATGCTAAACGCGATCGGTTGGTGGCCACTTATCAAGCGGGAAAACGCGCAGCCAAAGTCGAACAGTTATTTCTGGAGTGGGGGGACTTTATTCAGCATTTAGTCCAGCCGGAGCAGGTTGCCTTGGGAAATGTGGTTCAGGTTGATTTTGGGGTGGGACGGTAATTATTTTGGATGTTATTTTTATGCTCAATACAACCAACTTAATCAGAGGAAAGATAGTGTGAATGTCGACAAGTGACGCTAGAAAACTGATGCTCGACACAGAATGTTATCTGGTCTAGCGAGTTTTGTTTATTTCGTGTCGCATTAAGGTGTTAAGTTCGATTCCTATGGCAAAGACTGTGTAGCGGGCGCTTTACGTTTCCTCCGTTCCGAGCTGGCCTATGTTGCCACAGTGCGTCCCGATATCCATGACGACTGGAACGAAACAGGGTTAATGTCGCTCTGTCTGCTGGCAGGCGAAAAACTGTAAACCCCTCCAGACTAAACCCCTTTAACTTGACACTTTTTCGCGAGAAACAGGGAAAAGTGTCAATCCAACCTAATGAATCCTAACGCCCACAAGCAAAAGCTGAAGCCAATGTGTAAAGGTTGCAGTTGAGATTTGTTGAACCCGGCGGTTAGCTTTTGTTAGTCCTGATGCGAAGCAGGGCAGGTTTCAGCTTGTTATGGCTTACCAAGAGAAAGTGTCAACCGCTACCGCTTCAGAAAACTTCAGGTACAGCATCGTTGGATGCACCTGTCAAAACTTGTCACCCACCGGCACCGCCAGCGGGTTTTTTTTGTGTACGCGCTCTAAGTTACAGTTGCTTCCATCTGTAACTTAAGCGTTATCCCTTTGAACCTTGACCAGCCATGTAAAGAGTCAATTTTGGAAAAGTAAATTGTTAAGAGAATTTTATTTCATAGAGAACGGTATGATTTGCTAATTTGTGTAACACATTACAGTACTTTTTTTCGCAAAAATGAGGAGAGATAGTAATGGAAATGAATGAAACATAGCAGTACAGTTGATGAGTATACACAGGCAATTATCACAGATTTATAAATTACCTATATGAATTTACAGTTCATTCGCTGCGTTTCTTCTAAGGAATTAAAATGAATTTATTTACAGATGTGGTTGATTTAGATAAACAGCACCCAATATATAAATTAATAAAAGAAGAAGAATATTGGGCTGAACGTGATGTGTTAAGTGAGTGGGCAAGAGATTTTCAGGACAGAGATAATAAATTTGTAAAAGAATTCCAGACTACTTTTGAGCCTTGTCTATGGGAACTGTACTTGCACGCATACATGAAAGAATTAGGGCATGTTTCTGATTTTTCATTTGACGCACCTGATTTTGTAATGGTCAAAGAACATGAGTTTTGTATTGAAGCAACTATTGCATTACCGGCAGCAGGAGGGCAGCCAGCCCATAGTTTTGATAGTAATGCCAAGCCTGGGGATTTTAACGAATTCAACTCTCAGGCAGCTATTCGATTAACAAATAGTTTTATGAGTAAAGTGAGGAAGTTAAGAGACCGTTATTCAAAATTAGAGCATTGTAAGAATAAACCGTTTGTAATTGCAATTGCATCATTTGATAGACCTTTCTCTCATTTTGCAGCCAGTAGACCGATTTTTGCTGCAATGTACGGTTTATATCATGATGAAGAAGCAACGATAGCAACCAATGCAAAAGAAGTAATTTCTTATAATGTTAATACAGCTATAAAAAATGAAAATACTGAAATTGACATGGGGTTATTTTGTACACCAGAATTCTCGGATGTTAGCGCTGTGATTTATAGCAGTTTGGCTACTTGGGGGAAATTAAGGGCTCTAGCAGATAATCCATCTGCACCTATTGTTTTTCAGACCTTCACACCTGCGGAGGATTCTATTTTTCCAAAAGTCAACACGGCTCAAAAAAATGAATACAGAGAGCACCTTCTGGATGGGCTATATGTGCTCCATAACTCATTCGCGACTCACCCGTTACCTCCAGAAGCGTTAGGACATGAGCGAATTGCTCAATGTTATATGAAAGAAGATGGTTACTTAGATATACAAGCACCAGATGATTTCTTGCTTCTAAGGTATTTAATGTCTATCAGGTATACAAAATAGGTCAACTACATTTTTAGTATGTCATGAAGGCCGTGTTCTGGCGGCATTCTAATTTTCGCAGTGCTAAGCAATATTTACGTTCATTTGGGAGTTCCTGTTTTTATTCATTTAGTGTTATGATGCATTGTGAAATAATGAAACATTCTAAAGGGGTTTTATAAATGAATGATACTGGATTTCTAATAATAACATCAAATATCGCTATTGCTGAAGAATGCCTTCCTTTTAAACTTTCTGAAACTATAACAATTTCTAAAGGCACTGAGTTTGAAAAGACTGCATTCCAGAAAATGATAAAGGATGCCGGGTATTTTTCTAAATTGATTATTCCTTTAGGAGCGAAGAAAAGCGTTTCAGAAATCGATGGTTCGGTATCATGGCAATCTGATGAAACCTTTACACCCTACATTATATTGTATAATGGATTTAATAAATTAATACCAGATTTAGAGTTGGCTTGTGCATTGATGCAGCCCAAAATTTTATTGGGCATGAATGGTGTTTATGCTGATACAAATCATAATTCCCTAGCTATGTATTCAATGATGTCGAATGAAGGGCTATACTGGATGGGGGAACAAACTCAAAGGGAAACAACAACTTACTATAAAAAAGATTTAGACGAATTGTCTAAGATATTTAATTGTGTGGTTTCATTGGGGGGTGAAAACCATTACAAGCGAATTCTTGAGTTGTATAAAAATACAACTTATATAATAAGGAACAGTAGCTTGCTAACTCTTTCTTATTTCTCTATTCTTGAGGCATTATTAACAAACCAAGATGGTTTAAGTATTACAAAACAACTTGAGAGAAAGATTAGTTTATTATTTAATTTAAATGGGGCTGTTGACCATGCTTCATTCTTTGGAAATATGAACAGTAAAAAACTATGGTCGAAATTATATGCTTTGAGAAGCAATATCGCACATGGTAACAACTATGAAATTGATAGTAGTCTTAAAAACTTTGAGCAGGTTAATGAATTTTTAGAACTGGTTGTTGTAAAGCTGTTACGGTTTGCTCTGTATAATCAAGCCTTGGTAGAAGATCTCAAAGAATGCTGATGAAAGAGACTAACTATATACATATTGGTGAATTCTTCTGCTGAATGAGTTTAATTGTTTGTAAGTATCTTCTGTAACTTAGAATTTCGACCTAATAGGTACCTCGTAAGCGTGTGATTACCACGCCAAAGCTTTTTTGTGATCTGGTGGTGGAGCAGAAAATCTTACGGGGGTACTTTTGGGGATGTCTATCAAAGAATAACATGGAAAATTACATATAATTCAATAATCTGATTGGTTGTGTTTTGTTCCTAGTATCGCACCAGTTCAAACTCTTCCCAAGTCTACCGAAATCAACTTAAAGCCCGTATCATGCTGTTTCTAGCCTGTATTTTATCTCCTGTTATCAAACTGGACTCAACCGGAATCAAGTTACAGTTGGGGACATAACTGGGGGAATTCTGTGTTCGGTCCAGGGCGATGCCCCCAATGAAGCTAAATGTGCGACAGGTAGATGCAGCTAAACCTAGAGAGAAAGCCTACAAGCTGGCAGATGGTGCTGGTTTGTATCTTGAGGTTGTTCCCTCTGGTTCACGATACTGTCAGATAAAATATCGCTTCAATGGAATAGAGAAGCGTATGGCTTTTGGGGTCTATCCAGCAGTGTCCCTTGCACAAGCGAGGGCACTGCGTAATGAAGCCAAGAAAAAGCTGGCTGAGGGTATCGAACCATCGTTTGCCAAGAAAGAAGAAAAGCTGGTTCGCGATGTGCAACTCAATAATACGTTCCTGTCTGTAACGCTTGAGTGGCACCGTACGAAGGTGAGCAGATGGTCAGAAGGGTATGCTTCTGACATTCTGGAGGCCTTTAATAAAGATATTTTCCCCTATATCTGTCAGCGACCTGTCGACGAAATTAAGCCTCTTGTTCTGCTGAATGTGCTGCGCCGAATGGAAAGCTGTGGTGCGACAGAGAAGGCAAGAAGGTTCGCCAGCGCTGCAGCGAAGTCTTTCGTTACGGCATCGTTACTGGTCGTGCGGAATACAATCCTGCAGCGGATCTAACCAGCGCGATGTCAGGACATGAATCGAAGTATTATCCCTTCCTTACAGTTGAGGAGTTACCAGACTTCTTTAAAGCTCTCTCAGACTATACAGGCAGCCCGTTAGTTGTTCTTGCCGCACGTTTGCTGATCCTTACGGGAGTTCGCACCGGCGAGCTTCGAGGGGCTTTCTGGAGTGAGTTTGATCTTGAGAAAGCGGTGTGGGAAATTCCTGCCGATCGAATGAAGATGAAACGGCCTCACCTTGTACCTCTCTCTACCCAAGCGCTAAAGATCGTACAGCAGCTTAAAGTGATGTCTGGGCTATATCCTATGGTGTTTCCTGGGCGTAATGATCCTCGCAAAACGATGAGCGAAGCGAGTATTAATCAGGTGTTCAAGCGGATTGGATATACAGGGAAGGTAACGGGGCATGGTTTCCACCACACGATGAGTACGATTTTGCATGAGGAAGGGTTCAATACGGCATGGATTGAAACCCAGCTTGCGCATGTCGATAAGAACGCGATATATGGGACGTACAACCATGCGTTGTGTCTGGATGGGCGGAGGAAGATGATGCAATGGTACGGGGATAGTATAGATAAGTTAGAGCATGATAAAGTTCACCAAATCATCAATAGAGGCTTGCAAGCGTAAACACTAAGAGTCGATTTTAGTCTGGCCCTTAAGGTAGGGCTATAGCACAGCATAGATCATAAAAATAAAATACAATCAACAGGTTAACATTTTTTTTGAAAGCGTTAAGGTAGTGTTGCTTCTATGATAAATCGTAAAAAATGGTGAACTTATGGAGCAATATCAACTTATTACTAAAATCAAGTACATTTAGTTAGTATGCTGAGTTATCATCAATGCCATTATGTCTTAGCTCATTTCATATATATCTAAAACTAAAATTTTCTGAACTCTTTCAATAAAGCTTTTCATTAGGGATATAGAAGGTTTTAGGTTTTAGGAGGGAGGAAGAGTATGAGTAAAGCAGTGAACCATGCTGCAGAAGGAGCAGCACTTGGTTTTTATTACCAGTCTCTCTATGCCCTTAAAGCAATACTCGATAACAAACATGATGATGCCGCTCTTTGTCTTGAACGTTTAGATGACGTTGAGATTTCAGCCAATGGTGAAAATTTTTTAACTCAGTTAAAGCATTCTATTAAGCCAAATCCAGCCTCAGTAACGATATCATCTACATTGTTATGGAAAACATTTAAGGTTTGGATAGATCTTTTACCTAAAATAAATTTAGATGAAACAAAACTTCAATTAATTACTGTTGCACCAATAGGTAATAAAAGTGAGTTGTTTGTTTTAACTCAAGAAAATTCTAACCGCAAATTATTACTAGTAAAACTTTTAGAGGAAGCGGCTCGAGTTAAAGAAGAGCATGAAAGATCATTAACTCAAAAAAAAATGCCATTAGCTCATGCTCAGCGGTATAATGAATGTAAGTCATTTTTAGAACTACAAAAAGATATGCAGAAAGAGTTTTTGAGTAAGGTTTTTATATTTGAAAATGAAAAAAATATATCAAATATTAGTGAAGATATAGCTAGCAAATTAACAAATTTCCCCCCGCATAAACGTGATTTAATATGTCAAAAATTATTGGAGTGGTGGGATCTTCAGGTAATATTCTCTTTGTGCGGCAAAAGAGAAAGAATTATATATAAACTTGAAGTTCAACAAAGGTTATCAGAAATATCTGGTGAGCTTGAAAGGGATGAGTTAAGCGTCGATTTTGAAAATGTACTTTTGCCTAATGACTATAAACCGCATTCAATGATTGTAAACCAAATAGAGCTTATCAAAGGAAAGAAAGTCGATATTTCACAAGCTACTCGTGAAGAGTGGAGAGCAAGATCTCAACGGCATAAATGGTGCATTGAAAGATTGGATATGGCGGCCAGAATAGATCAATACGATAGATTATTACTCGAAACATGGTCGGATAGGTATGAAAGAATGGCAGAGGAATGTGAAGATTGTGAAGGTCATTATAAAGAAGAACAGGGTTATCAGTTGTTTCGATGGTCTTTTGACATGGCTCATACCCAGATACGTTCTTTTGCACCAAACTGGAACGCCAGCTATTATGTACGTGGAACTTATCAACTATTATCCATAGATTTAAAAGTTGGGTGGCATCCTGATTATAAAGGTTTATTAAGGGATGGAAAATGATTATAGCTCACGACATATATGCTGAGACAAATCCTGCTTTTTGCTCATTTCTATTGTCAGGATTTTGTGAATCATATAATTCTTCCGTTGGTAAAAATCCTGAAATTCCTCTGATTTATTTAGTTCTTCCTATCGTTTTATCAGAAGACTTAAATTCAACATTTTTAGGATGTAATATAAAGACTGGATTGCTTGTTTGGTTGGAACGCAACCCGTCCGTTCTTAATGATTTAACTAAGCGGGTAAACTCTACATTAGGTATTACAACTGAAGCTATTAGATTTGGATGTATTTCAAGTCTATTGAGTTTAAATGCTGATGGAACAATTGATGGAAAGACAATCAACGTGGGACGTTTAATTAAAAATAATAGTCTATCCTTAAAGAAAATAAAATTATTATCATATTGGTTTTCTGAAATGGGATCTACAAGGGCTACTTTTGAAGCTATGGGACTTACGTTATGAATAGATGGAATATAGAAAGGATCTTTTTTTTTGGAGTTGATGATTTATTTCGGGAGATTCAGCTTGATGTTGGGAAAGTTAATATCATTACTGGTGCTTCAGGAACAGGAAAATCTGCAATAATAAAAGCAATTGATTACTGTCTTGGATCTTCTTCATGTGAATTGCCAGCTTATATTAAGCGCCACTGTATTGTTGTGGGAGTAAGATGGTCAAAAGGTAATGACCAATTAATCGTGTGCCGCCAAATCCCTCCCGTGGGTAAAAAAACAAGTGATTGTATGTATATCACGTCGGGGCGAGATCTTTCAATACCAAAGAATATTAAAGAACTTGAAGGGCGTACAACAGTATCTGCAGCAAAGGCTAGTTTAGAGCGTGCTTTTCAAATTGGTGATTTGGAAAACTCTTTAAAAGATAATAGATATGCTACGGAGAAAGCTACAGTTCGGCATATTACACCATACATCTTTGTTACTAAAGAAGTTATAGATAGTGAAACTGTACTTTTTCATGGCTTAGATGATAATAAAAAATCTCAAGCAATTATTTCAACTCTTCCTTATTTTTTAGGGGTAAGTTCAGAGGCTTCGGTCACTGCTGAAAAACGGTTACGTCAGCTTCGTAAAATTCTTGAAATTGAAACTAGCAGAGAAGAAGCTCGCCGTTCAAAAGATAGCTTACTAAAGCAACGTCTACGGGTTCTTTTAAGTGAAGCTCATCAAATAGGATTGTTATCTGAGAGGGATTTATTTGATGCAGACGAGAATGAACTTATTTCTGTATTAAATAATATTATGGCCGCTTCTCGTGATGACTTAAATTATCCAGATGAAAGTAATTTTTCAGAATTGCATGAAGTCCGAAAAAATATTCTACATGAGCTCAACCAAACAAAACGTAAAAAACGTGCAATGTTGATGACATTAAAAGAATCTAACGATTATCAATATACCATTTCAAAACAGCACGAGAAGTTAAAGATAGCCGAGCATTTAAATTTGTTAGAAATCCCTTCACAATGCCCTATCTGTCAATCTGAAACTACTAAAGGTATCGAAGTTGCTCAAAAGATAAAACACTCACTAGAAGTTTTAAACACTGAGAGCAGTGAGGTTGGAAGAATCAAGCCTCATCTTAATTTGCAGATGGATAGTCTTTCTGAAGAGGAGATTAATCTAAGTTTAAAACTTAGGGAACTTGATGCGACAATTGCATCAAAACTATCACAAATACAAGATGGAGAAAAATTAACTAATTTAGCTCAAGTGCATGCTTATTTTCGAGGCAAAGCCAGTTATTTTCTTGAGACTTTAGATGATAGATTATTACAACCAGCAAAAGACGTAAGTAGTTTGCAAGATGAGATATATAATTTAGAGTCTGTTGTTGATGCGGATAACAGAAGGGTAAGATTACAAAGAGCAGAGAATTTGATTTCAAATTTTTCTAATCTAGCATTTCAAATGCTACCGAAAGAAGAACCGTGTACAAATGCTGAAATATTATTCTCCTCCAGAGAGCCTAAAGTTAGTCTTGTAGAAAAAGGCCCTTATGGATCGATATTATCAATGGCTGATGTTGGGTCTGACCAAAATTACTTAGCTGTACATATAGCTTTATCATTTGGTTTGCAACGTTATTTTTCAAAAGAAGAACGTCCCGTGCCTGGTATACTGATTTTAGATCAGTTGAGCAGACCCTATTTCTCTAATTCAACTGGAGGAATACGCATCAGCGATGACACAGACGATGAAATAAATGGTATCGATGAAACTGAAATTGACTCTAATGATGAAGATTTCCGAGCAATGAGAAAACATATTGATTTTCTTTTTGAGGAGGTCAATAGGGAGGAAGGTTTACAGGTTATATTATTAGAGCACGCATATTTTGTAGATGACACGCGCTATGTTAAAGCAACTAAACAACGTTGGACTAGAGAGTCTGGAGAGGCCCTCATTCCGAAAAATTGGAAGCGGAGAGCTGATTATAAATAGTAATGAAATTTAGTGGGTTCAGTTATTACGATGGAAATAAAGGGTGTGTTGTATAATCTTACAACATCCCTTTTTTATCTCGAATATACATTCCTTTTACTATTTTATTTACATGTACAAAAATCCGCTGAATATGCCACCTATAGTATCCTGCTCTCGCAGCAACATCCTCAACCCGGTGTTGATACAGTAAATCGATGCGATCGGTACGCAGGCGTTTGAGCATATTGTCGACGCTCTGCCTGATATGCTTCGCCTGCTATTAAGGCTAGGTAGACGCTTCCCCGTCTGTTGGTCAATGTTCCAGCCAAACTTGGTGGCGATAACGATTTTGTCCCTGAACGGGGCCCCTCAGTGTCAGGGTAGTTGCCCATCTCTCTAAAAAACAATTTGAGGGTGTGGAGTAACAAATGAAACGTGTTTCCCCTGAACGAAAAACCGGAATACTGGCAAAACTGCTACCGCCCTACAATATGACCGTCACTGCTGTTGCACAGATGGAAGGAATATCCGAAGCTACCTTGTATAACTGGCGTAATCAGGCTAAATCAGAGGGAAAACCGGTGCCCGGAGCAGACAAAACAACAGATCAGTGGTCAGCAGAATCGCGCTTTGCCGTGATAGTCGAAACTGCCACGCTCAGTGAGCCCTCAGTGTCAGGGTAGTTGCACATCCTAATGGTGGCGTAAAAGAGCAGGTCGCCGGGTTGTATGCCCAGCGTCTCGCCGAGCAGGGCTACATCACTATTACCGCCGACGCGGCTTATCATGGTGCCAGCGGTGGGATGCCTCGCAGCGTGGATAAACCCGCTGATCGCATTGAGGATATCCACTGCATGGCTGACTACATCAGTCAGTCTCCTGGTGTAGATACCGCCCGCCTTGGTCTGCTGGGTATTTGCGGAGGCGGCGGGTATTCAGTTGTTGCGGCTGAAACAGACAAGCGGTTCAAATCGATAGCAACCATCAGCATGTTTAATTCAGGCCTTGTGCGCCGCAACGGTATGCAGGATTCACAGCTGGATACTATCCAGCAGCGTCTTCAGTAGGCTTCTGACGCACGTGCTCAGGAAGCAGCCGGAGGAGAAGTGCTTTACTCCGGCGATGCCAACCTGACTGATGCAAAGATTGCTAAATTACCTTTTGCCTTGTATCGCCAGGACTACGAGTACTAATGGAAAACCCACGCGCACCCGAACTCCAAGTTTAAATACACCACCAGCAGTCTTCTGGATTTGATGAGCTTTGACGTAACGGACCATATCAATCTCATCAATAAACCGCTGCTGATGATTGCCGGTTCAAAAGCGGATACGCTCTATATGACTGAAGATGCGTTCGCGAAGGCCACCGGTACGAAGGACAAAGAACTCTTCCTGATCGATGGCGCTACCCATATCGAGACGTATTGGGTGCCAAAATACGTTGACCAGGCGATGCAAAAGTTAGACGTCTTCTTCAATAAGAATATTTAGTTAGCCTCCGATGACACCCCAGCCGTACAGGCTGGGGTGTGTCCATCAGCTGTAACCACTTTCCGCTTGCGTATTCACGCGATAAACCCAGATTAACGAAGTTGCGGTTAAAGATAATTACGCTGCTTAAATAGACGCTATGAATGGAATTCATAGACCTAATCTGGAACCGGGAATGAAAACGATGAGCCTGATATGACAGGATGGATCGGGAGAGTGTGAATCATTCACTTCAAATTACTTTCAGGCGGAGAAGCAAATGAGTTCGCAAGAGCCAACATTTAGCGAGGTAGTAAAAAATAGGTACTCGGCAAGAGCCTTTCTTCCATCTCCTATCCCCAGCGATATCTTCAAAGACATTTTGCTCGAAGCGCAATGCGCACCATCCAACTGCAATACTCAACCCTGGTCCCTGCATATCGTTGCAGGAGATAAACTTCGTGAATTAAGCCACGCACTGACGGAAGATCTGAGTGCGGGGAACTACAGTCTTGATTTTACGTTTGATAAAGAAGCTTATCCCGAGCTATTCAGGCAACGGGCTTCGGAGCAGGGGCGCTCGTACTATCAGGCACTGGGCGCGGCGCGGGGGGATAACTTAAGTCGCTCAGAAGTGGTCGAGCGTAATGTGAGGTTTTTCGGCGCGCCTCATGTTGCCCTGCTGTTCATTCTTGCTGTAGGGGACAACGTTCGCGTAGCCTCGGACGCCGGTATGTATGTGCAGACATTCCTGCTTTCTCTGGCAGCTCGAGGTTACGCAGGCGTTCCACAGGCAGTGCTGAGTTATTTTGCCCAAACGGTGCGTAGGCTATTGAATATGCCTGAAGGTTTCAGGCTGCTTTACGGTATTTCTTTTGGGATCCCAGATAAAACTCATCCCTCCCTGAGCTACAGGGAAGGGCGGGTATCTCTGGACGAAAGTGTCGTCTGGCATCAATAACGACGTTTTATTTTTTTATCTGAACGGTCAGTGCCATCAGGGCGCTGGCTGCTGTAAACAACGCAATTATCCAGCCCATCGTCCATGGTGTGCCGTCACTGAACAGAGCGAGAAGCAGTGAAGAAATGATTCCGCTGCCGTATTGTAATACCCCCATTAGCGCCGACGCGGAGCCAGTCACATTAGGCACTGCGTCCAGAGCGCATGCCGTGGATGTCGCCGCGATGATACCATTCATAGAGAAGAACATGAACATATCGCCGACAATCACGGTAATTCCACCCACACCCAGGCCGGTGGTGACCGCCAGCACTATTGCGGCAATAGTGGCGATGAATACGGCATTCCTGAGCAACGCTTCCAGTAGATAGCGGTGAACCAGACGTCTGGTGACCATGCTCACCGCCATCAATCCAACAATGTTTACTGCAAACAGCCAACCGTAATGCTGCGGGTCAACACCGAAGTCCGTGATGTACACAAACGGAGAGCCGGTGATAAAGGCGTAGGCTGCAACGTAGTAGAACGTCAGGCATAGCGTAAACAGCATGTATCTGGCGTTGGTGAGTAATGCATAGTAGTAGTGAAAGGCTCTGGTTACGGAGGCTTGCGAGCGTTTTTCAGCAGGTAATGTTTCGGGTAGCCAGAATAAAGACATCAGCATTAATGTTCCGATAAAGAAGCTGAATGTTTACTTTACTCGTACTTTTAGAACCTTGTAAGTAACTGAGCAGCCAATTGTCGGAGGTGTCATGTTTGTAACATTAACGGTGATACTCTGATTCGCAGCATTTAGTGCGGCCATATATTCCACTTGTATGAACGCTGGATTGTTCAGTCATAGCGTTTCGTCTGATTTCTATGATTCTGTAATTATATTGGCGATTAAGTTTGTCATCTTTCTGCCATCTCAAGAGATTCAGAGGATATGGTACGGCGTCGCCGTATTGTAAACAGAGAGAATACTAGGTCGACCAGTACATTGTTTGTGACTAACAGCTATGGGGTACGATATGCTGTCCTTGAGGTTCGTTCTGGTGTCTTGCTCATTGCGATCAGTTAACCTTTATAATAGGGGGTGTTGCTATTACGTAGTTTTATTTCCTGACAGATTTGCGTCAAATCATCCCAACCCGCCTTTTTAACTGCCGGAAGGATAAATTTACTGATAATATCGGTTTCAGTCAGGTGCGTTTTTTTTACACCAGCCATAGCAAAGCATTCCACCATATTGAGTTAATTCTGATTTTACGCAGAATAGTACGTCAGGTAATGTCCTGAAACGATGTTTTAGAAAACGATGAGAAAATTAATATCTATCAGAGTCTGCCATTTTTCGGTATCGCTAACTTATATTTCTTTGCTGGTGTTACCGGTCGTTATCACATCATCATTTCTTTTTATAGAAATCGATATCGGGCGAACGGCATGACTTTCGTAGAAAGTGCGTCCCATTAACTGCCAGCCGCTTTGATTGATTTTACCTCAATCACTAAAGGCGTATGGTGATGTCCAGTTTCTGCATATAAAAGTATACCGCTGACGGTGACTTTTCCTCCGACAAGATGCTGATACTTTTTATAATCATCAGATTTCACCACAAGCTGCATAAGCTTCTTACTGCCGTACTGGGGGGAATCAATCGCACAATCGATAGGTGTGTCAGGTTTTAAGACAAAGTAGGTTTCTGGTTCATCCCCATCTTCAATGCTTTCATAATTAGGTGGCCCGGGGTAGGTCATTCTTATCATTAAACCATTCAACGTTACACTGTCACCAGTATCGATACAGACGTTACTGTTTTCATCTGATAATAACTGCTTATATTTCATGGATGAGTCGGTATACCAATCAGCGAGGCATGTCACGGTTGTGCATTGCTCGCGCTTTTTCCAATTCTGTTTAGTGAGATTTTTAAATTCAGGGCTATTCCCTGTGAGCTGTTTTGCCTTTAGATAATCTTGATATAACCGATCATCGGCTTGCGAGAGTGAGGGAGTGCTGCAAATGAGTTTTTCAGCCTTACTGGATGCTTTTGTGCAATCAAAACTCGCTGCATGGGCAGAAGATACTGCAAGTAACAGAAAGATAAGGTTTTTTTTCATATGAAAATCCTGGTGGCCGCTAATAAGTAACAGGAGGCGTTAAAGGAAATATAATATTGCTATATTGCACGGTCTCTTTATGGATCAAACTATCCGTTTACCATTTTTCCGTACAGCTAACGCTGGTTTATTCAGCCGATATTCACAGTGATGTTGATGTGAGCAACCTTTACCATGATCACTCAGACTATAGTACAAGATTGCAAAAGTGACATTTCTGATACCCATATAACCCATTCTTTCTTACAGCGGAATACTTCTTACCGAGTGATCCGTGATCCCCTCAATGTCACTGTGTTTTTTAGCGGAAGACTTTTGCCATAAAATGAATATTATCAAATTAATTCAATTAATTAAGAGAGTGATCCCCTTTGTAATCAACTGCGTTGTTTACCGCTACTCTACTTTTTAGACTATGGGTTAAAATAAAAAGAGGATCACTTTGATATAAACAAGTATGCATACATCAATTATTCAGTCACTTACATTCATTTTATTAGAGCAAAATTATAAAAAACGCCCACTATTGTGTCGCATTATGTTCTGCACTAGGGGATCACTTCTAAAGGTGAGACGATTATAGATAAGGTTTTAGCAGCATGGGGTTAAAAAGACCGGGTGGGAAGTCAAACAGGTATTGGCGGACGGTAGTTTCTTTCGGTTTGGCAGCACAGGAAAAATCACTGACGGTATAGCCTTTAGGCCACCAGCCATGGTAATAAATATCGAAGCCGCGAGACCAGTATGCGTTCATGTGCTTTCGTGATAATTGGCGAAATGCTGAACGTTGTGATAACTGGTATTTTTCAATATAAGCCTCAACATCGAGCCCGTTTCACACTGTTCCCTTTGTAGCTGGTGGCGATGGTAAACCCAAAATAGTGCTTTTATAGACGCGCCACCAGAGCTGTGAAGTATAGTCCATGCCCGCCTCTGGCAAAGATGATGACATTGAGCATATTCGGCCTGAGTTATGCCGTAGAGAATCGTTTCCCGACGATAGTTCTGTTTATGGTACGGCCAGTCAATCCACCAGGTGCAACGTTTCCGGTTATAGTCCTGTGCTCTTCTGTTGAGCTTAATGGCTGGTTGTTGAAAGTTGGCAAACAGCATTTCTAAAGAGTCGGGCAAGGGTTAGCGGGCGATATTTTAGACCAGTGACGCTTACATACAACAGAGTATGTCACGCAAAGGAAACTGCCTAGATAATGCTGTGATGGAGAATTTCTTCGGCTACCTGAAGACAGAGATGTAGTACCGGAAGCGCTACAGGACGGTGGAGGATCTGGAAAAGGATGTTGAAACGTATATAACGTGCTGGAACACAGGTCGAATAAAATTGGGTCTCGGATGGCTCTGTCAGATGGCTTACCGACTGAGTGTCAGGCTACTTATTAAATAAACCGTCCAGGTTTTGGGGTTCAGTTCATAAAGAGCCAGCTTCCTCTTAATTACTACCGTTTTTCCCTTCCTTGAGCCGCCCAGTTAATATGTGGAACGAAAAAACGGCTTTTGTCTAATTTAACACCAATTAATATTAAACAATTGATTTTCTAACATTAAATAAAGGGCTTGTCTAACCCTATACACAACTAAAAATATAATAGCTCTGTCGCGTTAGACACCATGCATTCTTTCGCCCTGTCAGGGAGCTAAATTCTTCCAGATGTCATAGCCAATATACGCCAGCGTCGAGGTGGTAAATAATGCAAAAATGATGACAACGTAGCGAAATCTGCCCTGACTTGCGGCAATTTGCGCTTCCAGATAGCTCTTTTGCTGACTCACTGCCTCGGTCAACGCCTGCTGGCTGGTTTGCAGAGACTCAATAGCCTGGGTTGGTGGGGTCAAATGCTGCACCAATGCTGCCTGGACGTCGGTGGACAGCGTTTCAAGGCTGCTTAACACTTCCCGCCGATCACTTTCCAGCCGTTCCGCGAGCGTGGCCCGCATAGTTTGTACACCTTGACTCATGCCCTTTAGCTGCTGGTCAAGTTCGCTTATCGACTGCTTTATTTGTTGCTGGGCTAGAATGACACTTTCCAGCCATTCAGCCAACCGCTGGTCACGCTCTCGCGTCGACTGTTGCTCGCTGGCATTCGCGGCGCAGGCCTTCTCTAGGGAGTGGTTAGCAGTCAGCAGTTGCTGCAACAAGACCTCAGTGCTGTCGATACCCGTTTGCTGATACTGCTGTATTGCTACCTGGACACTCTCATTTTGCTGTCCAAGAACATCCGACAGTTTTTCAAAAACCTCACCGGTCGCGGCTTTCAGCTGGCTATCATAGTGCGCCGATTGTTGGCTAAGCACGGCGCTAATATCCTGTTTTTTTTCTTCGACCTGCGTCGAAATAAACTCCCGCAGTTTACTTATCACCCCAGGAATATCGTCATCTTGCAGCTCACGTAACGATCTTTTTAGCGGATTAATGATTTCTTCAGTGTTTGCGCCTATCGTATTAATGGCATCATTGATTTCTTCAACTTTATCTTTGGTATCCAGAACGTCTGTATTGAGTTTTTTTAACGAACTCTCAAGGGGATTGAGCGGCTCCTTAAGTATTTTTACCATTAACTCGGCGAGCGATTTTTCTTTATTTTTTATTTCACTGTTCACGTTCATGTCTTATCCAGAATACTTTTCAGTTAAATTCATTAAATCTTCCCGCTGATTTTTCAACGCTACGCAGGATAAAATTTGTAATAGCGCATCACAGTCGTCACGTTCCTGAAAGGCTGAATCCAGTCGCTCATTTAAGGTGTTGAGATACTCTTCATCAAGAAAGTGTACAAACCTCTTACAGCGAGCAAGATCCTCCTTTGAGTCCGTAGCGATTTTCTTTAAATCATCCTTGTGCGAGGTGAGCTGTTGCTCAAGCGATGTCTTTCGCCGTATGGATTTATCTTTCTCTACCTGCAACATATCGAGAGTCCTCTCTTCCTTGGTGAATTCGCTTTTGCACTCATTCAAGACGTTCTCTGCGGCCGCCATCCATTGTGACGTCCACAACCGAATGACTTCCGCTTTGGCATTATCGGCGGCATGGATGACTCTGTTTTTATCCGATGAATAATTATCCGAACTTAGATAGGCGTCGATCCAATAGTCATTGAGCGTATAGCGAATAGCACTGAACTTTTCATCAAGAATCTCCTGCACCGCCTGCCGCGTAGGTTCAATATTCTTGCGGGTCACTTTTTGCCAGTATATTGACTGACTTGCTACGGCCAACTGGATATTTTTAATTTCACTGCAATAGTCGGCAATCATACGGTGTAGAGTCGTGCATTTTTCGCTTTTGTACTCTGCTGACAATTTAATTACAGCGGCCTTTTCCGCGGTTTTATCGATAAGCCGTCGGCTGATAGATAACGAGTTATCTTTTAATAACCTGCCCGTTTGGTCTATTTTTTCTTGCGACCGGGCCATCGCCTTTTCCCAGGTCGTCAGTGTAGTTTCTGTCTCTTGTTGCTGTTTTTTTAGCCCCAAAAGTTCTCTTTCGATTACCTCTGTTTTTTTCTCCTGAATATATTTAACGCTGAGGTGGGTATCCAGGGTGCTGCGCAGCCGTCCGAGCGGACTGGTCGATGCCGCAATCTGTTCCAGCAGTTCGCTACGCAAGCGGTTAACCATTGGGGCAACCCGGGCATACAGAACGCTATCTTTTTCTGCCATACTCAACCAGCTGCTGCCAAACTCAAGTGGGAAATAGAGGTTCTGGTTTTTCGCTGCATCGCTAAGGCTGTTAAAACGTTCGATCTGTTCGATAAGACGTTGACGTAACTGCGCGATATCGAAAGCTGAATCATTGCGAATCAGAGTCTTCACCGACTGGGCAGAGTAAGAGTAGGTGGTCACAATGCGAAACCGGTGCGGCATCGCTTGCCAATCCTCGATACCCGGCAGGGTGATAACCTCTGGCTGAAGAAAACTCAAATCGTCGCCACGACCAATCAACAGCACCAAATCAGCGAAGGGAAGATAGGTCTTCGCCATTTGATTGACATGCTTTTGCTCTTGTGCATTCGCGGGATTATCGCCAGGCAGATCCAGAATGCGCACGCTGGGCGCCCCCGAAGTTTGTATCCTGAAAAAACGCCCCGGAATATGCACAATACAGGGGGAATTAATAACCAGTTTGCCTTGTTCCATCTGCTTTCTGAGCTGCGCTAAGGCTTCTGTCATATCGCTGTCAGAGACAAACCAGCGTGTTTTAGATTGTATAAACAATCCCCAGCGCTGGTCCGTTGAACGACAATATTCCATGGCGGTGGCGGTGGCCGATTTCCCGGCTTCCCTCCCGCCACGCAGCACGTGCGATAGCGTTACCATCTGCTGCAGATCGATTCCCATCAGATCAAGCAGTAAGGTGGTTTTTCCGACCTGCGTCTTACCGAAGATGACTACATACGGCTTGGCATCGCTTTCCCTTTCCCTGAGCTGTATCCTTTCCTGAACGTCATGACTTAATGTCTTAATCAGCCGATCGTAGGCGCGAAAAGCCCATTCCAACTGTCGTGACTCTAACTGCTGCCAGTAATCGATAGCCTTTCCAGACGTCATCTTACTCACCATGACTGGTGATTAACACTTGCAGACCCGAAGCCGATGATCCTAGTTCAGTACGTAGGTCGTCGGCAAGTGCATTGACGTCGGCAATAGCTTTCGCGAGCCGATCTTTGCGCATCAGCATTTCATCCATATGATAACGCGCACGTAACGTTTCGCTAATCCGCTTACGCGCTGCTTTCATCGTATCATCGAACTGATTGCGTAAATGCTCAATATGGTGGTCATGAACGCTGGCAAGCATGACGTGTGCTTGGGTGCTCGCTTTTTTTTCGAAGGTGCGCATTCGCGTTACCGCAGCCACAGTCACATAGGCTGCCGCCACAACAGCGGTTACCGCAATGGCAACAGGATGCATTATCACCGGTGCTGGGGGAATAGATGAATCCGTCGGGTCAATGGAAGGCTGATCCTCTCCAAATAACGCGCCGAGTATATCGGAATTGCCGTCGCTGACAACGTCAATCACCAGCACCGCCGCCAGTGATTTTATTGCGGTCTTGCCAAGATCAACCCCTGCATTGAGGGTTTGAATCCCTTCTGCTGCGACGTTACCTGCGTATGTCTCGCCATCGTCCTGCTCAAACGTGACGTAGGGCCGCAACTCTTTGCAAATCTCAGGCATGGCGTACACAAGGCGGGTGTACTCCAGTGAGAGCACCGGGATCAATTCCACGCTTTTCCTGAACTGTTTATTCATCACCGTGGTGTTTTGCGTATTCGACGTAGCGCCATGATTTAGCAACATTTTGATATTAATTATTTTTTCCGCATCCAGCTGTTCGTGCTGCACTGGCTGTCCGGCGCTATTCATATAGCCAAGTGCTACCAGCTTCTCCAGCTTCGGTGATGCAGGCAAGTTTTGGCGATCGTTGCCGTTTGGTATGGGCTTGAGTTTTGCCGCTGTCAATTGTTGCAGACTGTTCACATAGTCGTCGAAGAAATCAGTTGATGCGTCCTGCCATGAATTCTGAACCAGTTTCTGCAATTTACCTTTCGTCTCACTGGTGGTATCAAATGCATTCGATAGCCAGTTTGCAAATCCCTCATGATCCTTGACTAGCCTGCGGTCCATATTCTCCTTCGCTGCTTCAAAGGTTTTAGCGATGCACGTTTTCACCTTTTCGGTGTGCTCTTCCCGCAGTTCCTGCACGGCGCTGTCAAACACTTCCAGAGCCTCGGCCAGCACCTGACTGCCATCGTCTTGGCCACCTTTATCACTGTGATAATACAGACGTGACTGGGTGCGGATCATATTCATAACGCGCGGCAGATCCTTACTGACAATCCCAGTAAGGTGGGTTAACTGGAGAGAGCGGTTGGTTTGTCCGGAAAAGTTAAGGTCGTCAATGGCCCGGCGTAGGTGCGGCATCCATTCTGTTATGTATTCCGGATCATCGGTGCCGGTTAAAATAATGTTGTTATCCATATATTCGGCAGAGACATTGAAGGTTTCAGCCGCGCTTTTTCTTAATTCAGCTTGCCGTTGCGGATTATGGCGATACGCTTCTGTCTTGGAGATGACAATATAAGGTTTACAATTCTTAAGCTCTTTTTCCAGCATATCTTTGACGATTTCTAGCTGCTGCTGGTTTGCTAATCGAGTCTCGTCGGTCACGATGATACAACCGCCTGCCGCGATCATCGCCTGACGCATCAGTTCCTGCCATTCACGATTCTCACGTTCTTGTTTTTCATAGCCAGGCAGCAGTAACCAGGCCTGGTTATTGCGGATAAAATAACGCTGAGGTACTTTCAATATCGGTAGTAAATCCCCGGCATCAGGATCGCAGACCGCGCGCTGAAACTCGTTGACGTCGACGCTGACATCCTCCAGCATCAAATCATTTCCAGTTTCGATCAGGCGGCGAACATAACCCTGCGCCACTTTAGTCTCACGACTCTCGAGGATCAGTACCGGCATTTTCTCGCCGCGACCTTCATTGCTGCGTAACCAGCCGCTACTGTCATGATTCAGGTCATACAGGCTCGCCATCAGCGTCGTTTTACCCGCCCCTTGCGAGCCGCCTATCGCCACAATCCAGGTATCTGCGAGTACCTCTGCAAGCAGCAGTCGTCGCATGACCTCAAGTAATTTTTCATCAAGCTCCTCGCCATCAAGTGCGGAACAGGCCCCACGTAAACGACGTAAAGCATTATTCAGCGCTTTGAGCTGGATTTCAGGTGATTCCATTGTCATTTGTTATCCTTGACAGATCTTAAATTTCCATCCTTATCGGTTGGCCCGGAGCCTGCAGCGATAAGGACTACGACGGTTGGTTTTGAACTTTGAGTGAGTAACGTCCCTTTCAAAGGTCCTTCGGGCCCTGTGACATCGAGGACAGTTTCGGAAAAGGTCACCGGCACTGCCGCCAGCCGTACAAATGGACATGCGCTCAAAAGATCAATGGAGGTAGTAATGATTATCGGAAATGTTCCTGTAAAATTTAGCGTACGAGTCAATTTATAAATATGACCTGTTCTCCATTGCTTAATACATCAGCGACGTTAGAAAAATTCGCTACTGGCACACAACAGACGTTCACGCCTGTAAATGTGTACGTTCAGATTTTGCAAGCGATCGCCAAGTAAAATGCAAATGGGTAGTCAAGTCAGATCCAATTACGCAATTATCATGAAATGAATCCTGCAACCTTTCCCGTAATGACTCAAACTATAGTACAAGATTGCATCCATGATATTGAGATTGGTCATCGTCATTGGTTGTTAGGACTCCCTCAGTAAAATGATCCCTCCTTCCGCTAATCATGGTCCATTTTTTAGGGGACCACTTTGGTTTAGAAAGTAAAAATAATGAATAAAATTTAATGCATTAACAAAATAATCCTCTATCCGGATATACGATGTTTACCGTTTTGTCTATTTTTCGGGGGATAGAGTAAAAAAAGAGGGGGACCATCTTTAGCGCAATAAACAGATTTATCCCTGTTATTCTGTCGTTTATATTCACTTTTTGCGTAATATCGTAAAAAAGAGACCTTCATTTTGTTGTATCACGTTCTTCTCAAAGGGAGCATTTCTTAGTCGGGGGCTACAGATAGGGTTTAACCAACATGGGATCAAAAAGCCCCGGTGGGAAATCAAATAAATATTGTCTCACTGTTGTTTGTTTCAATTTGGCAGCACAGGCAAAATCACTGACGGTATAGCCTTTAGGCCACCAGCCTTGGTAATAAATATCGAAGCAACGTGACCAGTATTCGCCCATTGGCTTACGCAATAATTGGCGAGCAGCTGAACGTTGTGACAACTGATATTTTTCAATATAGGTTTCCACATCCATACCATTTTCATGCTGTTCGAGTTGTAGCTGGTGGCGGTGATAGACCCAGAATAATGCTTTTATTGATGCGCCACCTGACGCGTGGAGCATAGCCCAGGCCCGTCTTTGGCAAAGATGGTGGCATTCAGCATATTCAGTTTGGGTTGTGCCATAGAGAATCGCTTCCCGACGATAGTTCTGTTTATGATACGGCCAGTCAATCCGCCAGGTGCCACGTTTTCGATCATAGTCTTGTGCTCTTCTGTCGCGCTTTATGGCTGGTTTTAGAAAGCTGGCAAAAAGCATTTCTAAAGAGTCGGGCAGGGGATGAATATGCTGATGTTTGAGTTTTTGTTCAGTAGGAGTTAACGGGCGATATTCCAAACCGGTGATTTCATCGACCCGGTACTCGCTAGGCCATTTTTTCGGCCTCCAGTATTTGGGCATTTTTGCCAGGCGCAGGCTGTTGACGAGGTGCAAATAATTCATCATGAGACCCTCTGTAGAAAGTGTCTTAATACAGCAGGAGAGACTAGGGCTGCCGGATAATTACAAAGATAGCGTCTTGCTGTAGCAGGGTTGAGATAATGCCAGTGGGCATATTGTGCAACGCTGATACCACAGGGCCAATATTTACTGTAGTAGCTGTCAAAATGTCTTAGCCAATGAGCAGAGAGAGCGGGCTTTCGAGGTAATTCTTTAAACTTGTAAAGAGCAAGCAGACGGCGGATATACGATATTTTGTTTTGACTGCCCACAACCATTTGCATTTTATCTTGTGATATCACAGGGCTTTTAGATTCATCTTCAAATAAAACATCTAGTGCTCCCGGCAAAGGCGAGTGAATTCCTGCCGGAGGCTGGCATTTTTTTAAGCGCTGGCTCTTTGAGTGCCGTTTTTTTAAACAGCGATAATACTTCTGCCCAAATAATGGGATATAACTTTTTATCTGAGTTTTACTTTTTCGTTTGGCAAAATAGCTGAGTCTCAGTAATAACCTACTCAGTGTATTCATCTTTTTTCTATCAACCAGATAGTATGAGTCAGCAGGAAACCAAACTTTACCTTGACTGACAACTTGCCAAGCTTCTGACACCAACTGGCTTAGATAGTATGGGGTTCTAATATGGTTTCCATCCATTATAACAACACAGTGGTAATGTTGTGATGCTGATTTGTCTTGTTCCCGAACCCAGAATATGCTGAAAAAGGATTTAGGGTAATGGGATCTGACAAGTTTTCTGAGCTGCTTACAAAAATCCGATATAACCTGATTATCATCAGAATATTTGTGGAGGTGTAAATCATAGCGTATGGCAAGTATTCTGGAACTGAGCTGGTAAGCCTGATTTACACAGTCAAAAATGGCTTTCATGATATTCGGAAGGTATTCACTCTCAGGATGAAGCACATTCCAGAGAACACCGTTGTAAGGGTATTTCCCTCTGGCCTTGATATACCCCTCAGAACAGCGAAAAGGGTATATATTATTAATTACCGATGCGTCTGACGGCTGATGTATGTTTAATTTTTCAGGATTATTCACGGTGTTAGCTGTCATTTTTCTTCGTCTCAGTACCGTTTGATTGAAGTACTCTTGTTTAAACTTGTTGCATTCTTTTTTATCAATAAAAAAGCCGGTTAAAAACCGGCTGTAATGAAAGCGATAAACCTCATAGCTGCTTGCTCAGCCAGTCATGGTACTGCTTGACGGTCCAGCCTAGTGTTTTTCCTTGCATTTTGTGAGGTTCGGGAAAATAACCTTGTTTAACCCATCGCCAAAGAGTTGTCCGACTCACAGCCAGTAGTATGAGCATGGCATTAATACGAATAATACGTTGTGGTTCATGGAAAAAGGGCACGTTGTCGGAAAAGCTACTTTTATACTCCATAAAGGCTCCTGAAATCAGAGGTAACAAGGTGGAGAAAGAGTAATCAAGGAGGACTCAGATGTCGTGTGTACCTTCAGAAGGTCACTAGTGACCTTCTTTATTGTTATGAAATTAAAGTGTTTTTTTTCTTGTTTTTCTTTTGTTTCTCGGGGTTGTCCGTTTTATCTCGAGATTTACAGGTTTTTTAAGATCCCCAATGCTGAATACATCTCTTATTATGTTTAGTGCAGTGTCGTACTCTCTAGGGACGCCATTCACGGGCCAGTAAGAATTAGCGTTCTCGAAGATTGCATTTGTTATATCTGGAGCAGTTAATTTACTGATATCAGAGTGCTTTATTTTAATGCGCTGATTAAGTAATAAAGTGAATCCAACGGAGATTATTTCTTCTCTGATTTTTGTATAATTAGCTGAACTTTCAGGTAGTGTTTTGGTTTGCAACATTAATTTTTCATTCTGAACTTCAAGTTCAGCAATTCTTTTATCTTTTATGATCAACTCCTGACTTCCAGATACCGGCGATTCAGAGGTCAGTTCAAATCCTACTGTTTTCTCTGCCTCAGCAAGATTAAACGCGATATTGCAGAAATAATCAGGTTCGGTTAGCCGATCCGCTGCCTCAGTAAAGATTTCTTCAAAGTACTGTTTGTCTATGAGTAATAGCCCCGGTACGAATTCTTTAGCACCTAACTCTAAACAAGTTAAGTGAGAGAGATGTGTCCAATCGCCATTTAAGGAGTGTCTTTTGTAAATTTTCACATTACTCTCAAAAAACAAATTAACGATAATTTTTTTGATAGTAGCTGAATCGAGCTCAGGATATCTTTGAATCAGTACGATTAATAATTTTACAGCAGTAATATAGTGTGCATTCTTTTTAGCCTGAAGTGCTTGATGATGTTTGGCGATCTCAATTTTTTTATCAAAATTCATTTCATTACCCTCTTTAAGGTTCGATGAGTATTCATCGCGTTAATCATCGGCAGTTTGTGATTTGCGAACCAAGCGATATGAAATTATTTATGCTGTTTCACTGAAATACAGTTGATGGCGTTTTGTATCGAGTTCAGGTGCTGGGCAATGAGTTTTCCCTTGGCATCAGGAATAGATACCTATTTCAGTCTGAAGCTATTTAATGGGGGAGTGGACAGGAGATAGAGTGTGGCAGCGGGTAAAAGGGCAGGGCTTGTAGTGGGGTAAATCTTGGTTTTTGTTGAAGTGCAGAGTAAGACGCACTGATGAGGTTTACACACAAAAATTGAGACAGAAAGGCCAATAAAAAAGCCGACCCCATAACAGAGCCAGCTTTCTCTTAATCGCTACCGTTTTCCCTTTCTAGCGCCGCCCAGTTTGTACGCGGGTTTGTACGCGGAAATAAAAAAACGGCATTCTTTCTAAATTAACGCACTGATTATTATCAAATTATTGATTTTTAGACGTTAAACAAGAAGTTCATCACATCGCCATCTTTAACGATGTACTCTTTGCCTTCTGCACGCATTTTACCGGCTTCTTTAGCACCTTGTTCGCCTTTGTAGGTGATAAAGTCTTCATAGGCGATGGTCTGGGCGCGGATAAAGCCTTTTTCAAAGTCGGTATGAATTTTACCTGCGGCTTGTGGTGCGGTAGCGCCGACAGGGATGGTCCAGGCGCGGACTTCTTTAACGCCAGCAGTGAAGTAAGTTTGCAGATTGAGCAGGGCGTAACCGGCACGGATCACACGGTTCAGGCCAGGTTCTTCGATACCCATTTCAGCCATGAACTCTGCGCGATCGGCATCGTCGAGTTCGGCAATATCAGACTCAACAGCCGCGCATACAGCAACCACTACAGACCCTTCAGCGGCGGCA
The DNA here is from genome assembly GCF_024807845.1 of Klebsiella sp. BIGb0407. Lineage (GTDB taxonomy): Bacteria > Pseudomonadota > Gammaproteobacteria > Enterobacterales > Enterobacteriaceae > JGM124. Next base: position 790,970 of record NZ_JANUEQ010000001.1, on the reverse strand, counting down.
ATTTCACGCACTTTATCGAGGAATGGATTGTTCTCATAGCCATCTTCGTTGACGTTGGCGATGTACATCGTTGGTTTCAGAGTCAGGAAACTCAGATAGCGAATGGCGGCTTTATCTTCTTCAGTCAAATTCAGGGATCGCAGCATACCGGCATTGCTCAGATGTGGCAGACATTTTTCCAGCGCAGCTTGCTCGGCTTTTGCGTCCTTATCGCCACCTTTGGCTTTTTTCTGAACCCGGTGCAGGGCGCGTTCGCAGGTATCGAGATCGGCCAGTGCCAGTTCGGTATTAATGATGTCGATATCTTCAGCTGGGTCAACTTTACCGGCAACGTGAATGACATTGTCATCTTCAAAGCAGCGAACCACATGGCCGATAGCTTCAGTTTCACGGATATTGGTCAGGAACTGGTTACCCAGGCCTTCACCTTTAGAAGCACCTTTTACCAGACCGGCGATATCGACGAATTCCATGGTGGTTGGCAGAATACGCTGTGGTTTCACGATTTCAGCCAGTTTGTCCAGACGCGGGTCCGGCATAGGTACTACACCGGTGTTCGGCTCAATAGTACAGAAAGGGAAGTTGGCTGCTTCGATGCCAGCTTGAGTGAGCGCGTTGAACAGGGTGGATTTACCGACGTTTGGTAAACCAACAATACCGCATTTGAATCCCATGGTTTAAATCACCTTTATATATTTATAATCAATGAATTAGTTTGTTTTCATTGAAGAAATGTAGTCAACTTTATCTATTATACACTTAAAGCCGGATAATCGGGCGCAGAAATGCTTTTCTCTGTCACTAAACAGCGCATTTACTGGGCTTTAAAGGTGTGTAAACGGTTAGTAGCTTTGATTAAGCCTTCTTTTAGCCAGACATCGGTACAGCGCGTTGCTTCATCAATCGCATCATCAATCAGCTTTTGCTCACTGAGTGGCGGTTTGCCGAGCACAAAGCCGACGACTTTGTTTTTATCACCCGGATGGCCAATACCGATGCGTAAGCGGTGAAAGCCGGGGTTATTACCCAGTTTGCTGATGATATCTTTCAACCCGTTGTGACCGCCGTGTCCGCCACCCAGTTTAAATTTTGCCACACCCGGGGGTAAATCCAGCTCATCGTGGGCAACGAGGATCTCTTCTGGCTGAATACGATAAAAATTCGCCATGGCACTGACGGCTTTACCGCTCAGATTCATAAAGGTGGTAGGGACTAACAGGCGGACATCTTCACCATCAATATTAAGGCGCGCCGTGTAACCATAAAATTTAGCTTCTTCTTTTAACGGCTGGTTATGTCTGTCTGCCAGTAAATCGACATACCATGCCCCAGCATTATGCCGGGTGGCCGCATATTCCGCGCCCGGGTTAGCCAGACCAACAATTAATTTAATGCTCACATTAACTTCCTGACAAAACGGTTCAGAGCCGGATAGTTTACTGTGCTGGCGTCCGGTTGACAAAGTGCAATAATGGTTCTCTTAGAGCACAGAAAGATAAATTTAGTTTAGCCCGTAACTGTGATCTGTCCCGCAAGCCTGAGGTCTGACCTCGGCTATACTACTGTAAAGATTATTAAAGACATTATTGTTTAGTCCGTCAGCCCGGTATTTAACGGAGGTGGGTTATGAAACGTCAAAGTGCATCAATGTGTGGCAATATCTTTATGGGATTGGGCCTGGTGGTAATGGTTCTTGGGTTTGTCGGAGCCGTTATGAACCATGTACCGCAGTTTAGTTTACCCCCAGAGGTGGCTTCTGGTGCAGTATTAGCCATCTTTGTTGGCGCAGTTGTGTGGCTCGCAGGGGCACGTATTGGTGGTCGTGAACAAATCAACGATCGCTATTTCTGGGTTCGTCACTTCGATAAACGCTGTCGTCGAAACGGTCACTGATTGAGCTTCCCGTCAGTAGCAATACTGAGCGCATTGATCAGCAAAACACGTGGCTGTTACAAAAATCCGTAATCTCGCTGGTCGGGGCTACGGATTTTTACGTTTTTTCATAATGTACGGATGAGTTTTGCCGGGTTACCTGCATAAATACCCTTTATCTTAATGGGTTTTACCACCACAGATCCTGCACCTATTACCGTTCCACTGCATATAAAGGGTGTCAGAATCGTTGCACCGCTTCCGACTGTCACAGAATCCCCAAGAGAAATAGCCAGCCAGTTCTGGGGGGAAGGGTCCGGTGCGCCTGAATGAAACAGATCGTTTGCGAAAGTTACGTTATGGCCAATAAAACAATTCTGGCCGAGAGTGACATTTTCGCAGATAAAGGTGTGTGACTGGATCCGGCTGCCGCTGCCTATCACGCATCCTTTCTGAATCTCAACGAAAGGGCCGATAAAAACGTTATCACCGAGTTCGCATTCATAAATATTGGCAGGTCTGACGATGCTGACATTCTCGCCATAGATTACGTCCCGGATACTAGACTCGATAAATTTCACGCAGGCTCACTCTTATTCTGAAAACGAATATGATGACCCAGACGATAAGTTCAGATTGGAAGAAATACAACAGCAAGGGATTTTATTTGCAGGCAGGCGGAAATAAAAAACCCGCTACAAAGTAGCGGGCTTAAACACCGTTTGATTAATGCTCAAACATCGCAGAGATAGACTCTTCGTTGCTGATACGGCGAATAGCTTCGGCCAGCATACCTGACAGGGTCAGAGTACGAACATTAGGCAGAGCTTTAATTTCTGCTGACAACGGAATAGTGTCACAGACAATAACTTCGTCAATCACTGAATTGCGCAGATTGTGCACTGCATTGCCAGAGAAGATAGGGTGTGTGGCGTAAGCAAATACGCGTTTTGCACCACGTTCTTTCAGGGCTTCAGCGGCTTTACACAGTGTTCCACCGGTATCAATCATATCATCAACCAGTACGCAGTCACGGCCAGAAACGTCACCAATGATATGCATCACCTGGGAGACGTTGGCGCGCGGGCGGCGTTTATCGATGATAGCCATATCAGTATCATTGAGCAGCTTCGCAATAGCACGAGCACGCACAACGCCACCGATATCCGGGGAAACAACGATTGGGTTCTCAAGACCGATTTGTAGCATATCTTCCAGCAGAATAGGGCTGCCGAAGACGTTATCAACCGGGACATCAAAGAAACCCTGGATTTGCTCTGCGTGCAAATCCACTGTCAGTACGCGGTCAACGCCGACGTTTGACAGGAAGTCAGCCACAACTTTCGCGGTGATGGGAACGCGAGCAGAGCGCACACGGCGGTCTTGACGGGCATAACCAAAATACGGAATAACGGCGGTGATGCGGCCGGCCGAAGCGCGACGCAGAGCATCGACCATGACAACTAATTCCATCAGGTTGTCGTTTGTGGGAGCACAAGTGGACTGGATGATGAATATATCACCTCCGCGTACATTTTCATTGATTTGTACGCTTACCTCACCGTCGCTAAAGCGACTGACGGCGGCGTCACCAAGAGAGGTGTACAGGCGGTTGGCAATACGTTGTGCTAGTTCCGGGATAGCGTTACCAGCAAAAAGCTTCATATCAGGCACGAGAAGAACCTCAGATGCGTCCAGTGGTGGATGGTGACTACCGCAAAATGTGCGGGAAGGGTAGCACCCATCCATGCGATGTATTTAAAAAAGCACGATGCAACGTCTGAAACAAGGTGACGTTGTCACCAATGCTTAGCCTGCCCGGATAAAGCCTGGTGCAGTGGCGAAAGGTTAACACCTCGCGCAACAAACCCATGTAGCCAAGCCGGGGCCTGCTTAAGCACCTGTCTTGCAGCGTGCTCGGTGTCAAATTCTGAAAACACACAAGCGCCGGTACCAGTCAGGCGTGACGGAGCGTATTCTAACAGCCAGGAAAGCAGTGCATCAACCTCGCAAAACCGATTTCTTACGATAACCTCACAATCGTTGCTAAATTCACAATTTAGTAAGGTATCGATTGACCTGGCGGGCGTTTTGCGCGGTAAGTCAGGATCGGCGAAAATTGCCGGGGTAGAAACACTGACATTAGGGTGGGCAACCAGATACCATTTCTCTTCCGGGTTCACGGGTGTCAGCTCTTCACCGACACCTTCGGCAAAGGCTGCATGACCCCGTACAAATACCGGAACATCTGCGCCTAGCTGACGGCCTAATTCAGCCAGCTCATCTTCGCTACATTCCGTATTCCAGAGTCTGTTCAATACCACCAGGGTGGTGGCCGCGTTGGATGAACCGCCGCCCAGCCCGCCGCCCATCGGCAGCCGTTTTTCAACCCCAAGGCTTGCGCCCGCCCCCTTGGGAAGCGTTCCTTTTGCCTTGGTAAAAGCCATCAGCAGCTGCGCTGCGCGGATAATCAGGTTATCAGCATCATCCACGCCGGGTAATGGCGAGGTCAGGCAAATTTTACCATCCTGACGAAGTTCTACAGTCAGGGTGTCACCGTAGTCCAGAAACTGAAACAAGGTCTGCAAATTATGGTAACCATCCTCACGCCGCCCGGTGATATAAAGAAACAGATTTATTTTGGCCGGTGATGGCCAGCGCGTTATCATGGGGCAACCGTCCAGTTATCCATTTTTAATTTAATACGCACTGTACCGGTGCTGAGTTCCATATTTGAGGGTAGGGCGGGTGATATTTTGCTGTCGTAGCCGCTATAAACCACCTTCCAGTTTTTTCCTTCTTGTTTATAGCTAAGCTCTTTTAAACGATATTGGTCATCGAGACGATAATCTGTTGCTTCGCCGGGCAGGCCGAGTATCCACTGGCGTAAGCTGTTCAATGGAATCGGCATCCCGGTCAGTTGTGCCAGAGTGCGTTCGGCATCCTCAGTAGTGTGGCGTTTACCATCACTTGTAGTGAGCTGCACCAGGTCTGGCTGAACATTCAGTTCAAGCTCGGTGCTGCCTAATGGGTTGGTCAGCAGTAAGCGGTAGCGTTCCGGGCCGGTTTGCTGCCAGTTAAAGCGGGCATAGATTTTTTGGTCATCAGTCAGATAAGCAAAAGCACCCCGCGTTTGATATTGCGTAATTTTCTGTACTTCTTGCTGATGTTGTCGCCATTCGGGTGAATCAGGGCTCTTGCCGGGGCCAGTCGGTGAATTAATTGTACAAGCCGTCAGTATTAAACTGGCGAGGGGCAGAAGGTGTTTCAGACGAAGTTCTGTAATTAACATATTGTCAGCTCATCCATTAATACATTTGGGCGAATATCATTTATGCTAACGACAGTAATAGGGTGCGTCTACCATCATATTGTCTTAAATCATAAATAAGCGGAGAGTGCTGCTATGTGCTGTTCTCTTTTATTGGTCGCGCGCATCCTGTATGATGCGTTCAGAAATCCTTATCAACATTAAGTCTTACTCAGATTGCGATATGAGCCTGTTAGCACTAGGAATTAACCACAAGACAGCACCAGTATCGCTGCGAGAGCGTGTCACGTTTTCGCCGGATACGCTCGACCAGGCGCTGGGAAGTCTGCTTGCCCAGCCTTTGGTGCAGGGTGGGGTAGTGCTGTCTACGTGTAACCGAACAGAGCTTTATCTGAGCGTTGAACAGCAAGAAAACCTTCATGAACAACTGGTTAAATGGCTATGTAATTACCATAACCTCAATGAAGATGAAGTACGTAAAAGCCTGTACTGGTATAAAGGCAATGATGCCGTCAGCCACTTAATGCGTGTTGCCAGTGGGCTGGACTCACTGGTTCTCGGTGAGCCGCAGATCCTCGGGCAGGTAAAAAAAGCCTTCGCTGACTCGCAGAAAGGACAAGCCCTTTCAGGTGAACTCGAACGCATGTTCCAGAAGTCGTTCTCGGTGGCCAAACGCGTCAGAACCGAGACCGATATTGGTGCTAGTGCGGTATCCGTTGCTTTTGCTGCCTGTACTCTGGCCCGACAAATTTTTGAGTCACTCTCAGAGGTTACTGTCATGCTGGTCGGCGCAGGGGAAACCATTGAACTGGTTGCTCGTCACCTGCGTGAGCATGATGTCAAAAAAATGATTATTGCTAACCGTACACGCGATCGTGCACAGTTTTTAGCAAACGAAGTCGGGGCTGAGGTTATTAGCTTGAGTGAAATAGATGTGCGTTTAGCTGATGCAGATATCGTAATTAGCTCAACAGCCAGTCCGTTACCTATTATGGGTAAAGGCATGGTTGAACGTGCATTAAAAACGCGTCGCAATCAGCCAATGCTCCTCGTGGATATTGCCGTACCTCGGGACGTAGAGCCTGAAGTGGGTAAACTTCCTAACGTCTACCTTTATAGCGTGGACGATCTGCAGGCTATTATTCAGACTAACCTCGCCCAGCGCCAGGCTGCCGCCGTGCAAGCTGAAACGATTGTGGCGCAGGAATCCGGTGAGTTTATGGCATGGTTACGGGCGCAGAATGCGTCTGAGACCATCCGTGAATATCGTCAGCAGGCTGAAGAGATTCGCGACGATCTCACTGCCAGGGCTCTTGCCTCCTTACAGCAAGGCGGCGATGCTGAAGCTGTGCTTCAGGAACTGGCATGGAAACTGACCAATCGTTTGATTCATACCCCAACAAAATCCCTGACGCAGGCCGCCCGTGACGGTGACCATGAGCGTCTGCAAATCCTGCGTAACAGCCTCGGGCTGGATTAATCCAATAACTCTTATTACAAGGTGAAACACCGCCTATGAAGCCTTCTATTGTTGCTAAACTGGAAGCCTTACAAGAACGCCACGAAGAAGTTCAGGCCCTGCTGGGCGACGCGAAAACTATCGCCGACCAGGATCGTTTTCGTGCGTTGTCGCGTGAATATGCACAGTTAAGTGACGTATCTGCTTGTTTCCTGCAATGGCGTCAAGTACAGGAAGACATTGAGACGGCTGAAAGCATGCTCAGCGATCCGGAAATGCGCGAAATGGCGCAGGAAGAATTGAACCAGGCTAAAGCCAGCAGTGAGGAATTAGAGCAACAGTTACAAGTACTGTTACTGCCAAAAGATCCTGATGATGAGCGTAATGCGTTTGTCGAAGTTCGAGCCGGTACCGGGGGCGATGAAGCCGCGCTGTTTGCGGGCGATCTGTTCCGTATGTACAGCCGCTATGCTGAAGCTCGCCGCTGGCGTGTCGAGGTCATCAGTGCCAACGAAGGTGAACACGGCGGCTTTAAAGAAGTGATCGCTAAAATTAGCGGTGATGGCGTCTATGGCCGGCTGAAGTTTGAGTCAGGCGGTCATCGTGTTCAGCGTGTTCCGGCGACTGAATCACAGGGGCGTATTCATACCTCTGCTTGTACCGTTGCTGTCATGCCAGAAATCCCTGAAGCAGAATTACCGGATATCAATCCGGGCGATTTACGTATCGATACCTTCCGCTCCTCAGGCGCGGGTGGACAGCACGTAAACACCACCGATTCAGCTATTCGTATTACCCACTTACCGACCGGTATCGTGGTGGAATGCCAGGATGAACGTTCTCAGCATAAAAACAAAGCAAAAGCACTCTCGGTATTAGGGGCGCGTATTCATGCTGCTGAAATGGCAAAACGTCATCAGGAAGAGGCATCCACACGCCGGAATCTGTTAGGTTCAGGTGACCGCTCAGACCGTAACCGGACCTATAACTTCCCGCAGGGACGGGTTACTGACCATCGTATCAACCTCACGCTTTACCGTCTTGATGAAGTGATGGAAGGGAAAATCGATCCCCTGATAGAGCCGATAGTCCAGGAATTCCAGGCAGACCAGCTGGCCGCATTGTCCGAGCAGGACTAATGGATTTTCAGACCTGGATAACCAATGCGGTTACGCAGCTTGAAGGCAGTGACAGCCCAAAACGTGATGCCCAAATTCTGCTGGGGTTTGTGACAGGTAAATCCCGCACATTTATTCTCGCGTTTTCGGAAACGGCCCTGACCGATTTGCAGTACAGCCAGCTGGAAATCTTGCTGGCTCGTCGGATTAAGGGAGAGCCTGTTGCTTATCTGATTGGGGAGCGAGAGTTCTGGTCACTTCCTTTGCGCGTTTCTCCTGCAACCCTGATCCCACGCCCTGACACTGAATGCCTGATAGAGCATGCGTTAACCTGCCTGCCTTCTCATCCTTGTCATATCCTGGATTTAGGAACCGGCACCGGGGCGATAGCGTTGGCGCTGGCGACTGAACGTCCGGATTGTCAGGTCACAGCATTAGATGTTGTGCCTGAAGCCGTCGCTCTGGCACAGAGTAATGCCGAATTTCTGGCTGTCACCAACGTAAAGATGTTACAAAGCCATTGGTTTAGCGCGCTTGGGGCTGAACGGTTTGCTTTGATAGTCAGTAATCCGCCCTATATTGACAGTGACGATCCTCATCTTTCAGAGGGCGATGTGCGCTTTGAACCTAAAAGTGCGCTGGTTGCTGAGAATCATGGTCTGGCTGATATTGAAATTCTGGTCAGTCAGGCGCGTGATTTTCTTGAACCGAATGGCTGGTTGATTCTGGAACATGGGTGGCAGCAAGGTGCAGTTGTGCGTCAGTTGTTTCTCAATGCCGGTTTTGAAGACGTAAGTACTGGCAAAGATTATGGGGATAATGAGCGTCTGACATCTGGGCGATATATTCCATAATAAAGACAGATCATTAAACCAAATGTGCTTTTTAGACCAGAAATACTGGCTTTCGCTATTGGTTTATCGTGATTACGTTGCTGTTAGCTGACTGACGAAGTATTTAGCGTTATTATTTATGCTACTTTGGAATTTATTGGTCAGCAAATATCAGTAAAACCAATAGGTATATATACCCGCAGGGTACAGGTTTGCTATTTGTCTGGACCGGTGGTGCACACGTCCTCCTTGCATTCACCACCACTAAAATATCGTTATTGGGGTAAGTATGAAGTCGTTAGCCGATTTCGAATTTAATCAGGCTCCACTTTGTGAAGGCATGATTTTAGTTTCACAATTGATTCGTGATGACTTCCCAGTCGCCGAGGTTAATCGGCAGCTCAGTCAGCTGGTTGCACTGGCACGTGAAGAAATCTGTGAAGGTCAGCATCCGGATATACAACTTCAAAAACTGCTTGAGCTATTTTATGGCTCGTGGGGATTTAAAGATGCGAGTGGCGTTTATCGCCTCTCGGATGCGTTATGGCTGGATAATGTATTAAAACAGCGACAGGGCAGTGCTGTATCGCTGGGGGCTATTTTATTATGGGTCGCCGATCAGCTGAATATCCCGCTTATGCCGGTTATTTTCCCGACACAGCTCATTTTGCGCGCAGACTGGATGGACGGCGAAATGTGGCTGATTAATCCGTTTAACGGCGATACGCTTGATGAGCACACACTCGAAGTCTGGTTGAAAGGCAATGTCAGCCCGACAGCTGAATTATATGAAGAAGACCTCGAAGAGTCGGATAACGCAGAAGTGATCCGCAAATTACTGGATACGTTAAAATCCTCACTGATGGAAGAACGACAGATGGAGCAGGCTCTTCGCGTTAGTGAAGTATTGCTGCAATTCAATCCTGAAGATCCCTATGAAATTCGCGATCGTGGTCTGATTTATGCGCAGCTGGACTGCGAACATGTAGCGCTTAATGATTTAAACTATTTTATTGAGCAATGCCCCGAAGACCCGATCAGTGACATGATCAAAGTGCAAATTAATGCTATTGCACATAAGCAGATAACTCTTCATTAAGCGCACACCTAATTAAGGCGAAGATATGAAACAGAAAGTGATTAACATTGGTGATATCAAAGTCGCAAACGACCTGCCATTTGTCCTGTTTGGCGGGATGAATGTGCTTGAGTCACGTGACCTGGCGATGCGCATCTGCGAACACTATGTCCAGGTAACGCAGAAACTGGGTATCCCGTACGTATTTAAAGCGTCATTTGATAAAGCTAACCGTTCATCAATTCATTCTTACCGTGGTCCGGGCCTGGAAGAAGGGATGAAAATCTTCCAGGAACTGAAAGACACCTTTGGTGTGAAAATCATCACCGACGTACATGAAAGTTCACAGGCTCAACCTGTTGCTGAAGTCGTTGATGTCATTCAGCTGCCCGCATTTTTGGCTCGCCAGACAGACCTGGTAGAAGCTATGGCGAAAACTGGCGCGGTGATTAACGTTAAGAAACCTCAGTTTGTCAGCCCGGGACAAATGGGTAATATCGTTGATAAGTTCGCTGAAGGCGGTAATGACAAGGTTATTTTATGTGACCGTGGTACACAGTTCGGTTATGACAACCTGGTTGTTGATATGCTGGGCTTTAGCGTGATGAAACAGGTTTCTAACGGTGCGCCAGTCATTTTTGACGTTACCCATGCGCTGCAATGCCGCGACCCGTTCGGTGCGGCGTCCAGCGGTCGTCGTGCACAGGTTGCTGAACTGGCACGAGCCGGTATGGCTACGGGTCTGGCTGGCTTATTTATTGAAGCGCATCCTGATCCAGCAAATGCCCTGTGTGATGGTCCTTCTGCTCTGCCGCTTGCGAAACTGGAAGGCTTCCTGAGCCAGATTAAAGCTATCGATGACCTGGTAAAAAACTTTGATGAGCTGGATACCAGCAACTAATTCTGTTCGCTGATGATACAAAAAAGCCCTTGCCATAATATATGACAAGGGCTTTTTTTTGCCCGTCGGACTAATCAGGCAAAAATAGTCATCAGGTAAGCGGCAAATAACGCTAAATGCGCTGAACCATTGAGGACGTTGGTACGGCCTGTTGAAAATGAAATCTGGCACAGTACCAGGGCTGATACCATCACGACCATCTGTGGGTTACCTAATGCGAAGACTATTTCGTTCCCGGTTATCATCGCGATAATGGTTACCGCCGGGACTGTCAGTGAAATCGTCGCCAGTACTGAACCAAAGAACAGGTTCATTGCACGCTGTACTTGGTTATTCAGTACGGCTCGCAGGGCACCAAGACCTTCAGGAGAGAGGATCAGTAACGCGATAAGGAAGCCAGTAAACTGCTCAGGCGCACTGAGGCTGCTCAGTAAAAACTCCAGAGGGTTAGCATTCATCTTGGTAACGGCAATAACCGCAATCAGATGTACAATCAGCCAGGCAGTATGCCATTTTGAACTGTGGGCTGACGGCTTACCGTGGTGCGGGTCTCCGTCATCACTTTCATCTTCGTGATCATAGATAAATAAACTCTGATGAGTTTTGGTCTGAATTAACAGAAACACGCCATACATAGCCGCAGAAATTAAGGCGACTAACAGTGCCTGGCCCGTCGAAAAGTTTCCTGCTGGCAGAGCCATAGGGAACACCAGGACGATAATAGCGAGTGGGAATAGGGCTATCAGGTACTGCTTAAGTCCAAACAGGTTCAGATACTGTGTGGCAAATTTACGGCCACCCAGTAATAAGGAAAAGCCGACTAAACCACCGGTAACAATCATAATGATGGAATAAAGCGTGTCACGCATCAAGGTCGGAGCGGCATCACCGGTCGCCATGAGAGCTGATATCAGGCTGACCTCAAGAATAACCACCGATAAGCTAAGAATAAGTGACCCATAGGGCTCACCAAGGCGGTGTGCCAGAACATCCGCATGGCGTACTACGCTGAAGGCACTGGTCAGAATAGCGACCAGGGCTAAAATGTTGATCCCAACGACCGCTAGCAGAGACTGGCTCGAACCCCACATTGCCAGCACTGCCAGGGCGAGTACCGGGAAAATGAGAGAACTCTCCTTGTGGCGGGTTTTTACCGGCTCGTGTTGTGTTTTTGACATTAAACGACTCCATTTCTGCAGATGATAACGAGTTTGTTTGCTGTATCTGTGTTTTTAAGTGTAACAATATAGCAAAAAAAGGACTTTTTTACTCAAAAATTTACTTTTTTTTACTGCTTTTGCATGGTTTTTAAATTAAATCGCTATAAACACTAATGTTTGATTATTAATTCAATTAAAACATAATGATATGTTTTTTATTAACGCAAAATAAGAACGTTTCTGGTGTCTTCTGACAAGACGCGAATTGAATCCGGAGTAAGCGAATTCGTCCTTACTTTAGCTGCTATCTGTACTGATTAAGGTGGTCCGCAGGGTGATGACTGAAGTGTAGCAGCAGATAAATACCCGAATATTTCACTCTTTTTCAGGAATAGCATTATTTTCATGCGCTGGCCAGACGGCTATGGAATAATCTGTTGCCGGGAGCAATAGTTTACCGGATCCTAATGTGCGAAAATTGAAATATAGCGCATATTTGACATTGATTCTCACCAGTTAATTGATTATGGTCATTTTATCAGTCAATTGAGCAGGATAGTTCAATACCTTTCAGTAAAGGGATATTTGTTGTGATGGAGGCGTCGCGTGTTAACCAGAGATTTCTTAATGAAAGCAGATTGTAAGACCGCTTTTGGTGACATTGAGGAATCAATATTATGGAGCCCTGAGCAACGGTCAGCTTCTCTGGCTGCCACCCTTGCCGGGCGTCCTGACCAGGGGCCGATATGGTTGTTTGGATATGGTTCTTTAATATGGAATCCAGCGTTTGAATACGAAGAGGCAGAACCTGCAACGCTTACCGGCTGGCATCGTGATTTTTGCTTACGTCTGACTGCCGGACGCGGAACGGCATGCCTTCCAGGCAGAATGCTTGGGTTGACCGCAGGCGGGGAAACAACCGGGCTGGCGTTTCGCCTTCCTGATAACGAACTGGAAGATGAACTGGCTCTGGTCTGGAAGCGTGAAATGATAACCGGCTGTTATCTGCCAACCTGGTGTCCGCTTCAGCTGGACGATGGGCGGCAGGTGAACGCTCTGGTCTTTATTATGGACTCAAAACACCCGCTATATGCGGCGGACTCACGTAGCGAGACAATTGCTCCCCTGATTGCCACAGCTACTGGCCCGCTGGGCAGTAATGCACAATATTTATTTTCACTTGAAGAGGCTTTGAAAGAACGCGGAATGCACGACGAAGGGGTGACTGAACTTGCGAGAGAAGTACGTAACCATATAACGCAGCTCCCTTAATACCAGATTCGCTGTGATGACCGGGCACTGATTGCCCGGCATAAAGCAGATGATGACCTGAAATCCCGCTAATGTTGTCTAAAACGTTAATACGTTATTAGCAGCAACAACCCACTGAGCCAGCTCTCCTAGGGTTCCAATTTCTACACCATCGACAAGCGGCAGGGCGGTGATACCACGGCCATCGGCGCAGGTTTTGCATAATTTTACCTGCGCACCTTGTGCGATTAATATTTCAAGCATCTGCTGAATATTGTAACCCTCGACAGGTTTTTGCCCGCCTATTCCGGCAGTGACAGCATCAGACATTAAAAATAGTTTTACTTCCGGAGGTGGGGTTTGCTCCCCGAGCGCAATGGCCAGACGTAAACTATTAAACAGCGATTCACTGCCATAAGCAGCACCATTGGCAATAATGACGATTTTCTGCACGGGTAACCCTCTTATTTAGCTCAATAACTAAGAAGTATAATAGGTTACCGATGACATAGTATTGCGCAAAAGCACGATTGAATTTGATAAACGGTCGGAGAGAGAAGTGAGTAACAAAAGGAATGGTGGTGGGGGAAGGATTCGAACCTTCGAAGTCGATGACGGCAGATTTACAGTCTGCTCCCTTTGGCCGCTCGGGAACCCCACCACAGGGTAATGCACTTTACAGGCCAGACACGTTGCAAAGCGGGCGCATCATATCAAACGATGCGCCCCTGTAAAGACTTTATAGTAATAAAATGAACTGTTTGCCGTTTTTTTGCCCGGACTGCTGCCCGTATAAACAGTTCGCTATAAAAGAGGTTACAGAATAATCGTACGGTTACCGTAGACAAAGACCCGCTGAGTCAGAACCTGATAAAGTGCACGGCTGAGGACGTTCTTTTCTACATCGCGACCGGCACGCATCATGTCATCAGCGCTATAGCTGTGATCAACATGAATAACGTCCTGCATAATAATTGGACCTTCATCCAGATTATCATTTACGTAGTGTGCAGTAGCGCCAATAATTTTCACACCGCGTTCATAAGCCTGATGATACGGACGTGCACCGATAAAGGCTGGTAAGAACGAGTGGTGAATATTAATGATTTGGTTCGGGAAGCGAGAAACAAATTCAGGTGATAACACCCGCATATATTTAGCCAGTACCACATAATCAGGTTTCCAGGCTTCAATCGCCTCTGCCATCAGGGCATCATGCTCAATTCGCGTCATACCTTCATGGCTGACTAACTGGAATGGAATATCAAAACGCTCAACCAGGGTACGCAGAGTTTCATGGTTGCCAATAACCGCAGCGATTTCAACATCCAAACCGCCGTAGATGGCTTTCATCATTAAATCGCCGAGGCAATGCGCTTCTTTTGTCACCAGAATCACAATACGGCGCTTGCCAGCAGGTGTCAGTTCGCGAACAGAACCCTCTGGTAATGCACTGTCGAGATCGGCAAGTAATGTTGTGTCATTGAAAATGCCTTCAAGTTCGGTGCGCATAAAGAACCGCCCGGTACGATGATCAACGAACTCATTATTTTGCACGATGTTCAGTTCGTGTTTATAGCAAATGTTCGTGATACGCGCGATCAGACCTTTTTGGTCAGGGCAGATAGTGCGGAGAACTTTACGTTGTAATGCCTGCATGGAATGGTAAGTCCTGTTAGAGTGTCTGCAAAACGATAATACTTTTGATGGGATTATACCCGTGATACATCAGGTTGCCAGGGTGTTACGTGCGTTCAGCCCAATGAAGGCATTATTGTCGCATTTCACTTTGTCTCTATTGGCAAGATGAATGTTTCAGAGCATAAATAACTACCCACAGCATTTTTTAAATTTTTTGCCTGAACCGCATGGGCAGGCATCATTACGACCAAAAGACGGACGTATGCCGTCGACATAATACCATCGGTCGTTTTCTTTAAGGAAACGAGAACGTTCAATTATGGCTGTAAGGTTGCCGTTTTCTTGGAAACGGGCAACAAAACTGACATAAGCTTCATTATCCTCTTTACCACAAGCTTCTTCATAGATGGTCAGACCCAGCCATTCTGCAGAACCAAAGCCCTCGGAAAGTTCTGATTCTAAGCTCGAGTAACGGCGAGCCGGATGCCAGCTAGTGACTAAATAACCAGCATTATGTAGAACAAACGCCGTATAACGGGAGCGCATTAACTGCACAGCCTGCGCGGGTAGCTGGCTGGCATCGAGATAAGGCTGGCAACATAGGCTATACTCTAAACCACTGTCACATGGACACAGTCGCATTATTGCATCTCCTGGATAAAGTTATTTACAGACAATGGCAGACACTATATTAACTGAGCAGTGACTTTGCCGTCACTGAATGATTAGCAAGAAAAATAACTGAGACATAATGAGACAGGTGAGAGATGACTGGCTTTACCCGCCAGTGGTTGTAACCGGAAAACAAAACCTGGTAAATGTGACTGTAGTCAATAATAACTACAATAAGATTAACGAAGTTGACAGCTTTAGTGTAGTTTCCGTACAAAATCTGGACTCGGGCTATTTCTTAATCTTGATACGCAGGATGCGTGTGTTATTTAGCAAGGAGCTTCCCATTTTGAAAGACTCACAGTGGTTTTTTCATGCCCCTATGCATGATATTATAAAGCATAACGGCTCTCATTCTCATTTGTTCCATTGCTGTAAAACAGATACGTCTGATTATTTATTGCTGGCGCTATTAATTTATCCAGGAATTGAACCCACCCCCGCTGTATACGATAAAAATATTCGCCCTGCTCACGGCCGTGCCGTAGATTTTTTGTTGTTTACGCTATCAGACGTACTTGAGAGTCAATTTAGTACTACAATCATTATACTGCTTCGACAGACCTTTCCTGTTTTTATACTGGGGCCAGGCCTGTGGCATTTCCTCAGCAGGCATTTGCCCACGGGAAACGTGCCTGTGGTATTCAGAATGGGCGTAGTAATGTCAATATGCGGGGCACAGGGGAAAATAGAAAATGAGCATGTTTTTGTGTCTGTCTTCATGACTGGATTTTTTGGTTTCACATTTGGCCCTGTCAGTATCAATGAAAGTGAGTACTGCGTTATGCGTCAGCCGAGTTACTTTCACCCTGAGGATAACTCATGCGACGGCCACTAGAAGGAAAAGAGATCCTCATAGCCGATGGAGATACCGCCTTCGGCTTAGTGCTGGAGAACTATTTTTCTTCATTGGGTGCGATACCTCGGGTCGCATCAGAGGGGGTCAGTGCTCTGGCGTTATTTCACGAACAAAAACCTGATTTACTGATTTGCGATCTCGCGATGCCAAAAATGTCAGGCCTCGAGTTGATAGAGCAAATTCGTCTTCTCGATACTGAACTCCCCATTTTAGTGATTTCTTCGGCCAGTAATATGTCAGAAATAGCGAAATCTCTGCGTCTGGGAGTACAGGATGTTTTATTAAGGCCGCTGAGTGACTTTGACCGATTAAGGGAGGCGGTTTTCTCTTGTCTCTATCCGATTATGTTTGGTTCCAGGCTCGATGAACAAGAACGGTTATTTGAAGACTGGGATGCTCTGGCCCGGGATCCTATAGCTGCATCTAAACTTCTGAAAGAGCTTCAGCCTCCGGTGCAGCAAATTGTTGCCCAGTGTCGAATTAACTATCGGCAGTTGCTCTCCATTGATAAACCTGGGTTAGTGCTTGATATTGCTCCACTCTCTGAAGTCGACTTAGCCTTTTATTGCCTCGATGTTACCCGCAGTGGCGATAATGGCGTATTAGCGGCACTATTACTCCGGGTCTTGTTTAACCGGGTATTACAAGATCAGTTAGTGCAACGGCATCAGCGATTACCAGAATTAGGACGGCTACTGAAACAGCTTAATATGTTGCTGCGTCAGGCGAATCTGACTGGGCAGTTTCCACTTTTAATCGGCTATTATCATCGCGAGCAACGTAATTTAATACTCATCTCTGCGGGGCTGAATGCCACTCTGAGTATTGATAATCAACACTCAGAGTTAACCAGCGGGCTCCCTCTGGGGACGCTGAATAATGCCTATCCCAACCAAATGAGTCAGCAATGTGACTCCTGGCACTGTCAGATTTGGGGTAGCGGGGGGCATTTACGCTTAATGTTGTCTACAGAGTGAACGGTCAGACACTAAAGCGTAATTAGTCTTATACGGACTTATGAGCGGGTGGTAATATCTGCGACGTTTTTTCGTATTTATCCTAAATTAATAGCGACATGGATTAACGGCAGCGTTTAACGCGAAAACTGATATAATCACATGTCTTTTTGATATTTATACCAAGCCTAAAAACTTAAACGGTCCTGGAGATTTTTGATGGCTGCGATTAATTCTAAAGTAACAAAAGCTGTTATCCCTGTAGCGGGATTAGGCACGCGTATGTTGCCAGCAACTAAAGCAATTCCTAAAGAAATGCTGCCTCTGGTGGATAAACCGCTAATTCAATATGTAGTGAATGAGTGTATTGCAGCTGGTATTACAGAGATTGTCCTGGTTACTCATTCATCAAAGAACTCCATTGAGAACCATTTTGATACCAGCTTTGAGCTGGAAGCCATGCTTGAAAAGCGCGTTAAGCGCCAGTTGCTGGAAGAAGTTCAGTCTATCTGTCCACCACATGTCACCATCATGCAGGTCCGTCAGGGACTGGCTAAAGGATTAGGACATGCTGTTTTATGTGCTCATCCGGTTGTCGGTGATGAGCCGGTTGCGGTGATCCTGCCTGACGTAATTTTAGATGAATTTGAATCCGATCTGTCCCGTGATAACCTGGCAGAGATGATCAGTCGCTTTGATGAAAGTGGACGCAGCCAGATAATGGTTGAGCCAGTGGCTGATGTTACTGCATACGGTGTTGTCGATTGTCAGGGCGCAGAGCTTTCTGCCGGTGACAGCGTACCTATGGTTGGTATCGTCGAAAAACCTAAAGCAGATGAAGCACCTTCTAATCTGTCCGTGGTCGGGCGTTATGTCCTGAGCGCGGGTATCTGGCCGCTACTGTCGAAAACACCTCCTGGCGCAGGCGATGAAATTCAGCTGACTGACTCTATTGCGATGTTAATGGAGAAAGAAACCGTTGAAGCCTATCACATGAAAGGCGTCAGCCATGACTGTGGTAATAAGCTAGGTTATATGCAGGCTTTTGTTGAGTATGGTATTCGTCACAAAACGCTGGGTGAAGATTTTAAAGCCTGGCTGAAAACTACTCTGGGCAGCCAGAAGTAAGTTAAGTATCCCCGTCTCTCTTCAAGTCACCCGCGTTAAACCTCCGCAGGTAACTTGAATCGATAACGTGGTTAGTCCGTGAAGGCTGACCACGTTTTTTTTACCCGTCATGTCGTCGTTCTCTCATTCAGCACCGCTGCACCCTAAAATTGTCACCCTGTATGTGATGGCTTGCCTGTCAGTGTATTAAATAAACCGTTATTAGTATGAAACGATGATGGATAAATGCATTATCTGATTCAAGGAGCTATTTCTAAAAAGTTGTGAATAAAAGAGACTGCTTATTCACCTTAAAAGTTTACTGTTGTGTAAAAACTGCTGCAGAAAAAAAGCTATTATTTGTTCCGGATGTGCGGGGAAGTAACATCTCATTACCATAGCGGCTGTAACCGGGCGAAAAACCGCTCTGTAGCGACCACAGCCGTCGATATGCCCTGGCCGGTAGTTTCTGTCATTCCTGGTATCCTTCCCATTAACTGTGCGCCTGCTCAATTTTTACAGGTAAGAGAGAATTCTCCTGACTTATGCCGGAATCAATATGACGGGTATAACATTTTCAGCACCAATGTTATATCCGTCATATTTTAAGCTTTACGGATTATTCTGACGTTATATGTCATGATATTCCACAGTTGTATCGGTAACCCAAGTTGGTTGATAGCCAGCTACAGGGTTATTATCAGTAGCAGGTATCATAGTAAAAGGTAATTAGTAGCGGGAAAAACTAGCATTGAAAGTTATATATCAGTGATACATAAGTTGCCAGAGTTCTACTTTTGTAAAGTTTGCTGGATCCTGACATCTGTCAAAATCATTAGCAGTCAGGATATCCTATCTAAAAATACCACTTATTAGTTAGATTTCCGGCTGTTTGCTTTCAGTGCGGGGATTATTATTTCTATTCATTGAGTGAGGAATAATAGCCTGACAACGATTAGCTCTTCATGAGTGAAAAAGTGGCTCCTGGCAAAAGTATTGAGGCTAAGGGAAGGGTTCGCTACCTCTCATAGGATGTTATCTGAATGTTGTGCTGTTATGAAGAATTGTCTGATATCCAATATGCCGGCATATTTCAACGCGTCCTGATATTACTTTTGTGATACTGATTTCATCATTATGTCTGAGAATCTGGCTCTCATATCGGTGTTTGCTGAGGATAATTTGGTCTGGAAAGTAGTCATAATCATAATTATCCAGATAATAAGTAGGGATACAAGGGCTGCCATCAACGGAAATTCGGATATAAAAGATAAAATGCTGGAGAGAGATCGCGTGATAAATATTACTTATTGTTTCTATCTTCGTATTATTATTTCTACACAGAACTGACTGATAAATGCCCGGTGGGAGAGTATTTATTGAGGAAACCTAATCAGAGGGGGATGTGGCAAGAGAGGTGAGGGCTCAGTAGTCGTCTGGCAGGCTGATAACGCAGTGGTTTTTTGAGTGCTCTGGTTTGTTTCAGGAAGTCTCTTGCAGGTATATCTGAAAATGAAAAATCCCGCCGGGGCGGGATTTTAATAAGCAGCACTTAGGATATTAGAGCAGGAAATCATCCAGTGATTTACCTTGTTCATCCATTGCTTTTTTGATGATAGCAGGAGTACGACCCTGGCCAGTCCAGGTTTTGTTCTCGCCGTTTTCATCGATATAATGGTATTTAGCTGGACGAGCAGCACGTTTGCCTTTACCGGCAGTTTTAACTGCAGCCATGCTGTTCAGTAATTCGTTCGGGTCAATACCATCAGCAATCAGCATTTCGCGATATTGCTGTAATTTACGAGTGCGCTCTTCAATTTCAGCTGCTGCAGCGTTTTCTTCTTCACGACGCTCATTAACAACAACTTCTAATTTCTCCAGCATTTCTTCCAGAGTTTCAAGAGTACATTCTCTTGCTTGTGCACGCAGTGTACGGATGTTGTTCAGAATTTTAAGTGCTTCGCTCATTTTAGTTATCTCTAGATCATTTATTGGGGTTTGTTGGGATAATAATAGAGCCTTAATTTCAGTTCTGCAATAGGAAATAATGGCGTTGGATAAAAATAAACAGATATATACGCCATTTTTAAATGTCGATAACTTAAATTGCCAGGAGTTTTCCTGAATCAGCTGCTCGGAGAATGCGTTTTTTAACCATTACGACTTTGAACTACAGGGCAAAACATGTGACTGAATTTAGCATTGGATGATAAATATAATACTGAACTATTATAGGAATAGAGAACTGGAAACCGTTTACAAAAGAAAAGAATTTCGCTAATTCCTCATGCTGGGAGCTTAAAATTAAACCCTTTTTTAGTTATTGTTACAATTCAACATAATTACTGGCTTTGTATAATGAGCGCGATAACCCCGGATTTATATATCAGAGAATGATTTATCCTGGGGTGACCCAATACTTGAACACCCGAGTCCGGCCTTCGTGAATCAAGTAACTTACCGTTACCCTCAAGTGCTTGGTGGTTATCTATACTCATTATCTGGCTAAACTCTGCGTATGTGGGCACGCCGCATTATTTAGGCGATAAACGCTGTGATACAATCTGACAAAGACATTTCAATTTAGACTCAGGTGAAAAGCGTAATGGCACAACTCTATTTTTACTACTCGGCAATGAATGCCGGTAAATCGACGGCACTATTACAATCCTCTTACAATTATCAGGAAAGAGGTATGAGAACACTGGTTTATACCGCCGAGATAGATAACCGTTTTGGTATCGGTAAAGTCAGTTCACGTATTGGTCTTGCTTCGCCTGCTAAACTTTATCATCAGACAACCGACTTATATGCTGAGATCCGTGCTGAACATTTATCCTCGCCGCTGCACTGTGTATTAGTTGATGAATGTCAGTTCTTAACCCGTTCGCAAGTTTATTCCTTGTCTGATGTAGTCGATGAATTATCTATTCCCGTTTTATGCTACGGATTACGGACTGATTTCCGTGGTGAGCTATTTACTGGCAGCCACTATCTGTTAGCGCTTTCTGACAAGTTAGTTGAGCTTAAAACCATTTGTTTCTGTGGACGTAAAGCAGGGATGGTATTAAGGCTGGACAGTGAAGGTCGTCCTTATAATGAAGGGGAACAGGTGGTCATCGGCGGTAACGAGCGCTATGTCTCTGTATGCCGTAAACATTATAAAGAAGCGCTGGTTAAAGGTTCTCTGCGTGATATTCAGATTGAGACAGGCCGTAAAGGAGATTGAGGGGAGTGTGGTCGCACTGTTTTCTCCTCCCTTCTCTCAGGCTAATGGTTATCTAAAGAGCGCTGTACAGTATAAGGAGAGGCCTTCAGAAGGTCTCTACTGATACCTATAAGAATAGCTGTAATGCAGGCTACGGTTACCTGAGACCCCTGTATCGGTATATCAGTCCGTATCTAATTCTGAGTTTTATTACCCCCATACTTGACTGTATGTCAGGGAAAGGTAGGACTGCCTGTCAGAGGCGATGTGCGGGGTTATGGCGTTCCAGTAACTGATGTCGAGCTAATGGGATATCCGGATGAATAAACCTGCCCGTGTTGCGCCCGTTGAGGATTTTTTTCTTACCTGACCATTGGTGACGCAGATATTATCCGGTGACAGTTTCTTGAACTTCAGAAACAACAAACCCCGAATACCGTAAACGATATTCGGGGTTTTAACTATGATGGCGACATCGCCATCGCCATTAATCAGGCATTATTTCTTGGTCTTTCTCTCAGCTTTAGGGGCAGGAGCGGCTTCTTTAACCTCTTCAACACCTTCAACAAAGTCACGACCGTAGTAGGTATCCAGCAGTATCTGTTTCAGTTCAGAAATCAGCGGATAACGTGGGTTCGCACCGGTACACTGGTCATCGAATGCATCTTCAGACAGTTTGTCGACATGGGCCAGGAAGTCAGCTTCCTGAACACCCGCTTCACGGATAGATTTAGGGATGCCCAGTTCTGCTTTAATTTCTTCCAGCCAGGCGAGCAGTTTTTCAATTTTGACTGCAGTTTTGTCACCTGGTGCTGTCAGACCCAAATGGTCAGCCACTTCAGAGTAACGACGACGGGCTTGTGGACGGTCGTACTGACTGAAAGCGGTCTGCTTAGTTGGATTATCATTCGCGTTATAGCGGATAACGTTTGAGATAAGCAGGGCGTTCGACAGACCATGAGGAATATGGAACTGTGAACCCAGTTTATGCGCCATTGAGTGACATACCCCTAAGAAGGCGTTAGCAAACGCAATCCCGGCGATAGTCGCTGCACTATGAACACGTTCACGTGCAACAGGATCTTTAGCACCAAACTTATAAGAGTTAGGCAGGTTTTCTTTAAGCAATTTCAGCGCTTGCAGTGCCTGACCATCAGAGAACTCACTCGCCAGTACAGAAACATAAGCTTCCAGGGCGTGAGTCACGGCATCCAGACCACCGAAGGCACACAGTGATTTTGGCATATCCATAACCAGGTTGGCATCAACAATCGCCATGTCTGGGGTCAACGCGTAGTCAGCCAGTGGATATTTTTGTCCGGTTGCATCGTCGGTTACTACGGCAAACGGTGTCACTTCTGAGCCGGTACCTGAAGTAGTAGTCACGGCAATCATCTTGGCTTTAACACCCATTTTCGGGAATTTATGGATACGTTTACGGATATCCATAAAGCGCAGCGCCAAGTCTTCAAAGTGAGTTTCCGGATGCTCGTACATTACCCACATGATTTTAGCGGCATCCATCGGTGAACCACCACCCAGAGCGATAATCACATCTGGTTTAAAGGAATGCGCTAATTCAGCACCTTTACGGACGACTGTCAGCGTTGGGTCAGCTTCTACTTCGAAGAAGACTTCAGTTTCAACACCAGCTGCTTTTAAGACAGAAGTGATTTGGTCAGCATAACCGTTATTGAATAAGAAACGGTCGGTAACAATCAGAGCACGTTTATGACCGTCAGTAATCACTTCGTCCAGCGCGATTGGCAATGAACCACGGCGGAAGTAGATAGATTTCGGAAGTTTATGCCACAGCATATTCTCTGCTCTCTTAGCCACGGTTTTTTTGTTGATCAGGTGTTTTGGACCTACGTTCTCAGAAATGGAGTTACCACCCCAGGAACCACAACCCAGTGTCAGAGAAGGAGCCAGTTTGAAGTTATACAGGTCACCGATACCACCCTGAGAAGCAGGGGTGTTAATCAGGATACGTGCAGTCTTCATTTTATCGCCAAAGAATTTCACGCGCTCTGGCTGGTTATCCTGGTCAGTGTACAGGCAAGAAGTATGGCCAATACCACCCATCTCAACCAGTTTTTCTGCTTTCACAACGGCATCATCGAAGTTTTTCGCACGATACATTGCCAGTGTTGGTGACAGTTTCTCATGAGCAAAAGGCTCAGATTCATCAACGTCAGTGACTTCACCAATCAGAATTTTGGTGTTTGCTGGTACTGTAAAGCCTGCAAGTTCAGCAATTTTTGGTGCCGGTTGCCCAACAATAGCGGCATTGAGTGCACCATTTTTCAGAATGATATCCTGAACAGCTTTCAGCTCTTTACCTTGCAGTAAATAGCCGCCGTGTTCTTCAAAACGCTTACGCACTGCTGCATAGACTTCATCAACAACGATAACTGACTGCTCAGAAGCACAGATAACGCCGTTATCGAAGGTTTTTGACATCAGAATAGACGCAACTGCGCGTTTGATATCCGCAGTTTCATCAATCACTACCGGGGTATTACCTGCACCTACACCGATTGCTGGTTTACCAGAGCTGTACGCTGCTTTAACCATACCAGGACCACCGGTAGCCAGAATCATATTGATATCCGGGTGGTGCATCAGAGCGTTAGAGAGTTCAACAGAAGGTTGGTCGATCCAACCGATCAGATCTTTTGGCGCACCTGCAGCAATCGCTGCTTGCAGTACGATATCAGCGGCTTTATTGGTCGCATCTTTAGCACGTGGGTGTGGAGAGAAGATGATAGCGTTACGTGTTTTAAGGCTGATTAAAGATTTAAAGATAGCGGTGGAGGTTGGGTTAGTGGTTGGAACAATCCCGCAGATGATGCCGATAGGTTCAGCGATAGTGATAGTACCGAAAGTGTCATCTTCAGACAGTACACCACAGGTTTTTTCATCTTTATAGGCATTGTAGATATATTCAGAAGCAAAGTGGTTTTTTATAACCTTGTCTTCAACAATACCCATGCCTGATTCTGCAACGGCAAGTTTTGCCAGTGGGATACGCGCATCCGCTGCGGCCAGTGCAGCTGCCCGAAAAATTTTATCAACTTGTTCTTGAGTGAAATTGGCATATTCACGCTGAGCTTTCTTCACGCGCTCTACAAGGGCGTTCAGTTCCGCGATATTAGTAACAGCCATAATGCTCTCCTGATTTTGTTAAACTTTTTTAGTCAATAAGCAGTGCAAACCGAAAGTATAGTCAGCAAACAAAGATAATGTGTTAATAAAAAAATGTTAATGAAATTTTATTAAATATTCTGCGTATTTACTAAAAAAGCTCGATTCAGTGGATTAGGATACTCACTCTGTTATTCCCTTTAACTTGCTATCAAGACTAGCGATTTTTTGAAACACATTATGTGATCTAAATCACATAATCATATTGCTGACTCCATTCAGCAGCCATTATCCAGGTCTTTGAAAAAGCGTAGAAAAATGATTACAAATTGATTAACTTTTCGCGGCTAGAATTTAACGCTGTGGCAACAAATGTATCCTATCTGCTTATGATCGGAGTGCGCCTGGCTATATATAATTAAGGATATAGCCCTGGTGGGTGTTTTCTATTACATTACGCGAGTCTTTACAGCCATTTTCACTATGTGGAGTTACGTGTGACAGAATCTGTTTTAGATTTTTCCACTTATGTTAAATTTTTTATCGGGCTGTTTGCCTTAGTCAACCCGGTGGGTATTATTCCGGTTTTTATCAGTATGACCAGCTACCAGACGGCAGCGGCCAGAAATAAAACCAATCTCACTGCCAACCTTTCAGTGGCGATAATACTCTGGACCTCGTTATTTCTCGGCAACGGTATTTTGCAACTTTTTGGTATCTCAATTGATTCGTTCAGGATTGCGGGTGGCATCCTGGTGGTGACCATTGCGATGTCAATGATCAGCGGTAAGCTGGGAGAGGATAAACAGAACAAACAGGAGAAGTCGGAAAGCGTCATTCGTGACAGCGTTGGCGTTGTCCCGCTTGCTTTGCCCTTAATGGCAGGACCGGGGGCGATTAGCTCAACCATTGTCTGGGGTGTCCGTTATAACGACTGGTGGCATTTACTGGGCTTTACCTTGGCGATTGCACTGTTCGCCTTTAGCTGTTGGGCGCTGTTCCGCATAGCCCCTTGGCTGGTTCGCATGTTAGGGCAGACAGGTATCAACGTAATAACCCGAATTATGGGCTTATTGCTGATGTCACTGGGCATTGAATTTATCGTGACTGGGGTAAAATCTATTTTCCCGGGACTGGTAGGGTAATGTGACAGGGCTCAGGTGATTATCCTCTCGTATTAGCGGTCTTCCGGATGCTGCCTCTGCGTAGCATCCGGAAGTAAATAATTTCAGGCTGAAATGATATAAGTGATTCATCTGTTATAACGACACAAAATGCTAAAAAATAACCGTTTCGGGAAATTCGCCAATATTAGGCTATTCAGCCATGTTACTTTTTTTACATTAGAAAATATTTCATATATTATTGATTTTAAATAACATTTAAACTTATTCGTTGTTTATCATCTCTCCTTACAAGAAAAATAAAGAGAATTACTTAACAAATCTGCAAATTGTATTGGCGACGACGCCATGCTTTTGGTACTTTTCGTGCAAAATAATTCTCTCCGAAATGATTGCTTTTTGGTTGAGAATGATACCTCAGACGCTTTTTGGTCTATGGAATAGTCTATTTATTATCCGCGACCACGCAATCGATGGGTAACAAGATATTGACGATGAGGTCGTCATAAGAACGACCCGGAAATAAAGTCGATGATAGCAAGCAGTACCGGCCAGTTATCCTTACTTAAGGTAAATCTTTTCGAAAGGTAACGCCAAATGGGTAACAACAAGTTGACGAATTGATCGACAATTATAATGAGTGGGGTACCAACAATATGACAATTATTTCTAAAAAAAGCTTAATTGCAGTGAGCATTGTGAGTGCGCTGATTACTGGCAATGTAGCGATGGCTGCCAACGTTCCGGCAGGTGTCACTCTGGCTGAGAAACAAACTCTGGTGCGTAACAACGGATCCGAGGTTCAGTCTCTTGACCCGCATAAAATTGAAGGTGTACCAGAGTCCAATATCAGCCGTGATATTTTTGAAGGCCTGGTTCTCAGCGGTCTGGATGGAAAACCTGTTCCCGGCGTAGCCGAGAAATGGGAAAATAAAGACGGTAAGGTCTGGACTTTCCATCTGCGTAAAGATGCTAAATGGTCTGACGGCCAGCCTGTTACCGCTAATGATTTTGTTTATAGCTGGCGTCGTCTGGCGGATCCAAATACCGCTTCTCCGTATTCCAGTTATTTACAGTACGGCCATCTTGCGAATATCGATGATATTATTGCTGGTAAAAAACCGATCAGCGATCTCGGTGTAAAAGCTATTGATGACCATACTCTTGAAGTCACACTGGATGAGCCCGTTCCTTATTTCTATAAACTCCTCGTTCACCCATCAATGTCTCCGGTGCCACAACGCGCAGTTGAAAAATACAATGAAAAATGGACCCAGCCGGGGAATATCATTACTAACGGCGCTTATAAATTAAAAGACTGGGTTGTTAACGAGCGTATCGTACTTGAGCGTAACCCGGAATACTGGGATAACGCTAAAACCGTGATTGACCAGGTGACTTACCTGCCTATCGCTTCGGAAGTGACGGATGTTAACCGTTATCGCAGCGGCGAAATCGACATGACGTATAACAATATGCCGATTGAACTGTTCCAGAAGCTGAAAAAAGAAATTCCTGAAGAGGTGCGCGTATCTCCATACCTGTGCACCTATTACTATGAAGTGAATAACGCCAAAGCGCCATTTACTGACCCGCGTGTTCGTACCGCGCTGAAACTGGCCATGGATCGCGATATCATCGTGAATAAAGTTAAAAATCAGGGCGATTTACCGGCCTATGGTTTCACGCCTCCTTATATCGATGGCGCGACTCTGACTGAGCCAGAGTGGTTTGGCTGGACACAAGAAAAACGTAACGAAGAAGCCAAGAAATTGCTGGCTGAAGCGGGTTACACCAAAGATAAACCGCTGACTTTCAACCTTCTGTATAACACCTCGGATCTGCATAAGAAGCTGGCGATTGCCGCATCTGCTATCTGGAAGAAGAACTTAGGTGTGGATGTGAAGCTTGAGAACCAGGAATGGAAAACTTTCCTCTCTTCCCGTCGTGAAGGTAACTATGATGTTGCCCGTGCAGCATGGTGTGCTGACTACAACGAACCAACTTCATTCCTGAATGCGCTGAAATCTGATAGCTCTAATAACTTCACCGGTTATAAGAGCGCTGAATTCGATAAGCTGGTTGAATCAGCCTTGGCCGCAACTTCTGAAGAGCAACGTTCAGAATTCTATAACAAAGCCGAACAGCAGGCGGATAAAGATTCTGCCATTGTTCCGGTATTCTATTATGTCAACGCCCGCCTGGTTAAGCCTTGGGTTGGTGGTTACACCGGTCAGGATCCACAAGATAATGTTTACGTGAAAGATCTGTACATTATCAAACATTAATGGCAAATCGTGGGATAGTCTGCCGTGTATTTAAACACGGGAATTCAGGCTATCCCATCGTGTCTTATTTACATCGCACTATACCCGTTATACTTCAAGTTGCCTGGGTGTTGCTTTCATAAATTTTGCCGAATCACATAGGGTAACTATGCTCATCGACAAAATTTACTCAGCGCCTACATGCAACTCGAATTATTTAAGGTATAAAAAGGCACAGGCCGGAAGGTACGGGCAATGTTAAAATTTATTCTACGTCGTTGTTTGGAAGCGATTCCGACGCTCTTTATTCTTATAACTATTTCCTTCTTTATGATGCGTCTGGCTCCGGGAAGTCCATTTACCGGCGAACGCGCGCTGCCGCCAGAAGTACTGGCGAATATTGAAGCGAAGTATCATTTAAATGATCCGGTTTATCTCCAGTATTTCAGTTATTTAAAACAGCTGGGGCACGGTGATTTTGGGCCGTCATTTAAATACAAAGACTATTCAGTAAATGATTTAGTCGCTGCGAGTTTCCCGGTCTCCGCTAAACTTGGGCTGGCTGCATTCTTAATGGCTCTTGTGCTCGGCGTCTCGGCTGGGGTGGTGGCCGCGCTGAAGCAAAATACGAAATGGGATTTTACCGTGATGGGCTTTGCCATGACGGGGGTCGTTATTCCCAGTTTCGTCGTCGCACCGCTGTTGGTACTGATATTCGCTATCGATCTTAAGTGGCTCCCCGGGGGCGGCTGGAACGGTGGCGCAACGAAATATATCATTCTGCCGATGACCGCACTGTCGCTGGCTTATATCGCGAGCATTGCGCGTATTACACGTGGCTCAATGATAGAAGTGCTGCACTCTAATTTCATACGAACGGCAAGAGCGAAAGGTTTACCCATGCGGCGCATCATTTTGCGTCATGCACTGAAACCCGCTTTACTGCCAGTCCTCTCTTATTTAGGTCCTGCATTTGTCGGTATTATTACCGGTTCGATGGTTATTGAAACTATCTTTGGCTTGCCGGGTATCGGCCAGCTATTTGTTAACGGTGCGCTAAACCGTGATTACTCACTGGTTTTAAGCCTGACCATCTTGGTCGGCGCGCTGACGATTCTGTTTAACGCTATCGTCGACGTGTTATACGCCGTTATCGATCCGAAAATCCGATACTAATGCTGGAGTGGCAATAATGTTAATCAAGAAAAATACCGAGGCTGTCGGTAACTTCAGCGAACAGCTGGAGGTAGAGGGACGTAGTCTCTGGCAAGATGCTCGCCGTCGTTTTATCCATAACCGTGCGGCAGTGACCAGCTTAGGGATTTTATTTCTCATCGCTTTGTTTGTCACCTTTGCCCCGATGCTGTCATCATTCACTTACTTTGATGCAGACTTTGGCATGATGTCGGCGGCACCCGAGATGGAAAGCGGGCACTATTTTGGTACAGACTCATCAGGCCGTGATTTGCTGGTGCGCGTCGCTATTGGCGGACGTATCTCTCTGATGGTCGGCGTGGCTGCAGCGTTAGTGGCTGTATTGGTCGGTACCCTTTACGGTTCGCTGGCCGGTTATGTAGGCGGAAAAACTGACTCGGTAATGATGCGTTTGCTGGAAATACTCAACTCTTTCCCGTTTATGTTCTTTGTCATTTTGCTCGTCACCTTCTTTGGACAAAATATCCTGCTGATCTTTGTGGCAATAGGGATGGTTTCCTGGCTGGATATGGCGCGTATTGTCCGCGGTCAGACCTTGAGCCTTAAACGCAAAGAGTTTATTGAAGCAGCGCAGGTTGGTGGCGTTTCCACCTTCAAGATTGTTGTGCGCCATATCGTTCCTAACGTACTGGGTGTGGTAGTGGTTTATGCCTCTCTGCTGGTGCCGAGCATGATCCTGTTTGAATCTTTCCTGAGCTTCCTTGGTCTGGGAACACAGGAGCCACTCAGTAGCTGGGGAGCCTTACTCAGTGATGGTGCAAACTCGATGGAAGTGTCCCCATGGTTACTGCTGTTTCCGGCAAGTTTCCTCGTCGTGACACTGTTTTGTTTCAACTTTATCGGCGATGGCTTGCGTGATGCCCTCGACCCGAAAGACAGATAAGGAGGTCCGCTATGAGCATAATAAACACCTCAGCGAAGACCACTTTGCTTAATCAAAAAGACGTAATACTGGATGTGAAAGATCTCCGGGTCAGTTTCTCTACTCCTGACGGTGATGTCACAGCAGTTAATAATTTGAATTTTAGTCTGTCGGCAGGCGAAACGCTGGGTATTGTTGGCGAGTCGGGTTCCGGTAAATCACAAACCGCGTTTGCACTAATGGGTTTATTAGCGGCGAATGGACATGTGGGTGGCTCTGCTAAATTTAATGGCGGTGAACTGCTTAATATTCCCGAAGCCCAGTTGAACCGTCTGCGTGCTGAGCAGATAGCCATGATTTTCCAGGATCCGATGACGTCGCTAAACCCCTATATGCGGGTCGGTGAACAGCTGATGGAAGTCCTGATACTGCATAAAAAAATGAGCAAGGCTCAGGCATTTGAAGAATCGCTGCAAATGCTCGATGCGGTAAAAATGCCGGAAGCCCGTAAGCGTATGGCGATGTACCCGCATGAATTTTCCGGCGGGATGCGTCAGCGTGTCATGATAGCCATGGCGCTATTATGCCGGCCAAAACTGCTGATTGCGGATGAACCGACAACGGCGCTGGACGTTACCGTTCAGGCGCAAATCATGACGCTGTTGAATGAGCTAAAACGTGAATTTAATACTGCGATTATTATGATAACCCATGACTTAGGGGTAGTTGCGGGGATTTGCGATAAAGTGCTGGTGATGTATGCTGGCCGTACCATGGAATACGGTACTGCGCGGGAGGTATTTTATAACCCTGTACACCCTTATTCTATTGGTCTGCTCAATGCCGTACCGCGTCTTGATACTGAAGGCGAAGCATTACAGACCATCCCGGGTAATCCACCGAATTTATTACGTCTCCCCTCAGGTTGTCCTTTCCAGCCTCGCTGTCCGTATGCGATGGAAAAATGCACCACCGCTCCGCCATTAGAAATGTTTGGTGAAGGTCGTTTGCGTTCCTGCTTTAGAACCGTGGAGGAGTTAGCATGAGTACCCTCGCCGAAGAAAGAAAAGTGCTGCTGGAAGTCAAAGACTTAAAAGTTCACTTCACTATCAAAGACGGTAAACAGTGGTTCTGGAAACCCGCCAAAACGCTGAAAGCGGTTGATGGTGTCTCGCTACGACTGTATGAAGGTGAAACTCTCGGAGTAGTAGGGGAGTCGGGTTGCGGTAAATCAACCTTTGCCCGTGCGATTATCGGTCTGGTAAAAGCCACCGAAGGGCGAGTTGCCTGGCTCGGTAAAGATTTACTGGGTATGAATCCTGCGCAATGGCGTGAAGTGCGCAGCGATATTCAGATGATCTTCCAGGATCCGCTGGCGTCCCTGAATCCGCGTATGAATATCGGCGATATCATTGCCGAACCGCTGATGACCTATCATCCGCATATGCCGCGCAAAGAAGTACAAGAGCGCGTAAAAGCGATGATGATGAAAGTGGGTCTGCTGCCTAACTTGATTAACCGCTATCCGCATGAATTTTCTGGCGGTCAGTGTCAGCGTATCGGTATTGCCCGCGCGCTTATTCTGGAACCTAAGCTGATTATTTGTGATGAACCTGTCTCAGCCCTGGATGTTTCAATTCAGGCCCAGGTGGTTAACTTGTTACAGCAGCTGCAGCGTGAAATGGGCTTATCGTTAATTTTTATTGCCCATGACCTGGCTGTGGTAAAACATATTTCAGATCGCGTCCTGGTGATGTATCTGGGGCATGCGGTGGAGCTGGGAACCTATGACGAGGTCTACCGTAATCCGCTTCACCCCTACACCAAAGCCCTGATGTCTGCGGTGCCGATACCGGATCCTGATTTAGAGAAGAATAAGGTTATCCAGCTACTGGAGGGGGAATTACCTTCACCGATTAATCCCCCATCTGGATGTGTATTCCGCACCCGCTGTCCGATAGCCGGGCCGGAATGTGCAATCACCCGCCCGGTGCTGGAAGGTAGTTTCCGCCATGCGGTTTCTTGTCTGAAGATTGATCCGTTATAGCCTGAAAGGCGCGAAGAAAATCTGTTAATTAAACCCTTGTCTCAGGCTCGCAGAGGCAAGGGTTTTTGTTATTGAACTGCGTTATTCACCGTCTTTAGTCGATAAGGCGGGTTTCATCAGCCTCATAGCGCAAGAAATCAAACCGGGCTTCTTTTTGATGGGTCATCGAATCCACGCAGGCAAGACCGAAAAATGCCCCCGTAAACTCACCATACTGACTATGTTCGTCTGAAAAGACCCGGGTATCGTAGTACTCTCCAATCGGCTTGAAATTCCCGTCAGAATAAGACCAATAACAGGTAATTTCTCGTCCCTCAATACGCATCTGGAGATAAACAGGCTCCTGAGTTATCGGGACAGGAATGCTGATGTCATGCCTCTGACCATTATTGATATGAATCACCGATAATACTGACTCTGCGGTGGACTCCTGCCAGGTCTGATGCAGAAAGAGATAGTTCATATTATCGTAATACAGCACGAGACCAGCACTGTGCTGATAGATCTGTGGCGAGAACGTCAGTTTAGTGGTGATAGTACTGTAAACGGAGGTTAATTTTTTTGCGAGCAGGCTGACGGAATGCGTTGAACTTAATGATTCCTGGCCTGTTAATGTCACGCTGCCCGGGCATTTCTGCAGTGAGGCAAAGCGCCTGAAATCAATGCGCGGTGAATAATAACTCACATCAAATTCGGCCTGGTCAAAATCATCGGTGGTTGCTTTCACCGGGAAGGGGTAGAACGGTAAATTTGATTCATTGACAAAATGCCGGGCTATATTTCCGCCGCCTTTTAATCTTAACCAGTTATCCGCTGTCCATTCCATTTCCTGAATTGCGGTTTCCCGCCCCAGAGTGCAGCATAGCTCCTCGCGGAACGGGCGGCTGCAAAGATGGACCAGATAGACTTCACCCTCCGGGGTATCAATATAGCTGCCGTGTCCGGCCTTTTGCAGATAGGTTTCAGGATTAAAATAATGAGGCTTGAGGTGGTTAGCATCATGCCGCTCATTAAAATTCTCTCCCCAGGAGGTTAAAATAGGGTTTTGCGGGTCACTTTCATAGGGACCCCGGACGTTTTTTGCTCGCCCCATTGTCACCGCATGTCCGTATCCGGTTCCCCCTTCAGCGGTCATCAAATAGTAATAATCACCCCGTCTGGTGAGATGAGGCGCTTCAATGCAGCCGCGGTCCGTTCCTCCGTGCCAGATGCGTTGAGGTAAACCAACAATGCTCTGCTCGGTGGGGGAATATTCCACCAGGCAAATGGCACCGGGTTTTTCATATTTAGGGCGAGTTTCCCATTCCAGTGAAACAATCCATTTTCGGCCATCAGTATCGTGCAATATTGAAGCATCAAACCCGGCAGAATGAAGATAAACGGGTTCACTCCACGGACCGGTTATCTCTTTGGCGGTAATTAAATAGTTATCGACGTCAAAATAGCGGGAGTTCATCGAGTTCATCACGCCATAAATGACGTAGAAGCATTCTTCCGCTTCGCACCAGGTCAGGCTGGGTGCCCAGACGCCTTTCGCGGACGGCAGGTTACGAAGATTGGGTTTCAGATCGTCAGATAACACGTGAGTCAAAAGCTGCCAGTTTTTCAGATCTCTCGAATGATAAACCGGGATACCAGGAAACCATTCAAATGAGGAGACGGCGACATAATAATCATCACCTTTACGACAAATACAGGGGTCGGGATTAAAGCCTTTAAAGATAGGATTCTGGATCATACGTGATTACTCTTAGCTGTAATTAACGATTTTTGATACCAGAAATTTTAGCGTCGCTGATGATGAGTCGGTATATAAAACCCGGTCGCATAATATAAGAAGTGTCTACACAACAGGTGATCATATTCACAGAAAAAAGAATCGCTAATATCATGACGGATTAAATAATCCTGAAAAAATGAATTATAGCGTTTTATGAGCGATTCGTTCTTTACCTACCTGAGTCGTGGTTCTTACTTTTTCACGGAAAGAAAGAGGGGTATTGTTCATCATTTCACGAAATTTGAGGCAAAAATAAGCGCTATCGGTAAAACCTGAGCGTTCAGAAATATCACTTATTCGCAGGTCGGTATTCGTCAATAAGGTTATGGCAATATTCAGTTTCCTCAGAAGCATAAATTTTTTAAAACTAATGCCGAAGGTCATTTTAAATATTTTTGAAAACCAGGACTTCGACCAGTTGCAGGCTATTGCAGCGGCCTCGGTGGTGATTTCATAATTTTCTGTTTTATCTATGTCCTTCAAGAAGTTAATCAGTTCAGCAAGATGATCATTATTGGTTCTTTCAGTGATGTGAACCGATGTTTTCAGTTCATTGAAGGCATGCAGTAAGATGTTTTTAATTAATGAGCGGAAAAGGGGGTCTGTAAAATCCGTGAATTCTCCACACCAGTTAAACAAGGTTTCAAGGCGATCGGCATCTTTATCACCAAGGATCGCGACCGCGCCGCACTGTAATGAGTCGGACGCCAGGTCGTACTCTTCCAGCCACTCTTTTTCAAACTGCAGCAGATAACGGACATGCTGGCTTTGTGCAGGTAAGCTCATTTCGTGGATCATTAACGCAGGAACAAAGACCAGGCTATTGTTTTTAATTGTTATTTTTTCACTACCCAGGGTGAAGCTACCCCCAGATTGTCTGAACCACATTAACTCGTGCATCATATGATAATGGGGAACAACTTCTATGCCATTGAAATCATTGAGAGAGTCGGCGCGGAAAGTAAACAGCTCGCCGGTCCTGACGGGTATTTTTTCAAAAACGGGAGATTCGTCACTCACTGAGTACACTCTTCTTATATTAGACGGGATTATTTATACATAACGAAAACAGACTTAGCAATAACTTATAAAACGTAAAAAGTGAGTTTGTTATTTTTATCCGATGACCCGATGGAGTCTTTATGAACAGCACGCCAATAAGTGTAAAAGAAAAAATAAGCTATGGTCTTGGCGACACCGGTTGTAATTTAGTCTGGCAGACTGTCATGCTATTTATGGCCTATTTTTATACCGATATTTTTGGTTTGAGCCCCGCGCATATGGGGACGATGTTTCTTGTAGTGCGTGTTGTGGATGCGGTTACGGATGTATTAATGGGTGCGGTTGCCGACAGAACCAAAACTAAATTTGGTCAGTTCCGTCCCTATTTATTATGGTTTGCTATTCCCTTTGGTGTTCTGTGCTGTTTAACCTTTTATACACCGGATCTGAGCTACGGCGGGAAACTTATTTATGCATATGTTTCCTATACCTTATTATCGCTGGTGTATACTTCGATTAATGTGCCTTACTGTGCCATGATCAATAATATCTCTAATGATTCAAGAGAGCGTGTTTCTTTGCAATCATGGCGCTTTGCTCTCAGTACCTTTGGTGGACTGATTGTTTCTATCACGGCTTTGCCATTGGTTGCTTATCTCGGCAAAGGCAATCTACAAAATGGCTATTTTTATACCATGATGGTGATGGGAACACTCAGTATCATCCTCTTTTTCATTTGCTTTGGTCTGACCAAAGAACGCTTTACTACCGATATTGAATTAGCCAAAAAGAACAGTATTCTCGATGATCTTAAAACCCTGGCCGCAAATAAAGACTGGCGCATTCTTTTTGCTCTGAATGTCGTTAATCTGGTCGCGGTATTATTCAAGGGCGGTACCACGCTGTACTTTGTGAACAGCGTCATGAATCGGCCAGAACTCGCCAGCATGTTGCTGACTGCGACATTAGCATCAGGTGTCTTTGGGGCCATGATTTCTGCGCGTGTGTTTAAGAATATCGATAAAGTGAAAGGCTTCAAGGCCGCGATGTTACTTGAAGCATTATTACTTTTAGGGATGTATTTTATTCCGGGGAGCAATGTCATTACCATCTTTGCCCTGGTTATTATTATTAATATTATCCAGCTGGC
Organism: Klebsiella sp. BIGb0407; assembly: GCF_024807845.1. Taxonomy (GTDB): domain Bacteria; phylum Pseudomonadota; class Gammaproteobacteria; order Enterobacterales; family Enterobacteriaceae; genus JGM124. The sequence continues at coordinate 754,990 of NZ_JANUEQ010000001.1, read as the reverse complement.
TGCGACACCTTTGCAGTGGAGTATGTTGTCTGACATTGTTGATGCGATAGAGAAAAAGAGTGGCAAGAAACTGAGTGGTATCGTCTTCTCGACCAATCTGTTTGCGATTAAATTAGGTATTGCTATTGGTGGGGCGCTGGTTGGTTACCTGCTTGCCTGGGGCAACTATGTGGGCGGGGCGACAGCACAATCTGATTCTGCACTGGAGATGATCAGACTGCTATTCACCGTTTGCCCGGCGGTGCTGGTCGCCTTACTGGTCGTCATTATGCGCAAATACAGCCTTAATGATAAAACGCTGATGACGATGACACATAAAGATCCTGTCGTATAAATCGCTACTGATTAAGGGTATATTCAAGGGATATACCCTCAGGGTTCGATGATATATCCTGAACAGCGCATCACTTTATGCCACACTGAGCCACATACTAATAATCACTACCAATCCGTTGTTTTTCAGCGTTTAATAACCCTCACATCAATTCCGTTTACTGGACATCTTTGACCAGTCATTATCGCTGGTCTTTTTATCTGTGAGGCCCCCTGTGCGCAGGCATTTTTCATCACTTCGCCATCTGATGTATCGTTATCTTTTTGACCCGGCAACACGCTCAGGACGATGCGTGGAAGCCTTCTGTGGCGTATTGGCGCTACTGAGTGTAGTGGTTATTTTTATTGAATCCAGTATCGGTAAAGATACCTCCCTTAGTCTGGATGAATGGTACATTTTTATTGGCGTAGAACTGTTTTTTACCCTGATGTTTACGCTTGAATATATTCTGAGGGTGATCAGCTGGCCTAAACCCGCACGGTATATCTTTAGCTTCTGGGGCTTTATTGATCTCGCCACCACGATACCGCTTTATGTGTTGTGGTTGTGGCCAGAATTCTCGGTCCATTATTATTTTGCCTGGCGCTCGATGCGTGCCATCCGTGTGTTACGTATTCTGAAGTTGCTCCGTTATATGCCAGCCTTGCAAAGCCTGAAGCAAAGCATTGTTAACGCCAGCCACCAGCTGATCCTGTTCTTCTCGTTTATCATTGTGGTGATGGTAGCATCAGGTGCGATGATGTTTGGAATAGAAGGGCAGACCAACGGTTTTGATAGTCTGGGGGCATCGGTCTATTGGGCGATAGTCACGGTGACAACGGTAGGTTACGGCGATATTGTTCCCCATACCGCATTCGGGCGTTTTATGGCATCAGTGCTGATATTAGTGGGTTACTCAGTGGTGGCGATCCCGACAGGTATTCTGACGGCACAAATGTCACAAGACATGCAGAAGAAAAATCGTCTCAGAGCTTGTGTCCGCTGCCATGAGGATGAACACGAGCCCAGCGCACACTACTGTAAAACCTGCGGTGAACATTTACCGGTGCCGGAGAAGAAATAAGACGTACAAAAGAGAAGGGGGAAACCATGGTTTCCCCCTTCGGGTATCTGCGGGTCGTTATTCACGCCACAGGATATGGCATAACTTATGATCTTTCTCACGGCATAACAGAACGCGCGCGAAGATATCATTAATTTCTTCACCGTCACTTTCAGCGAGGCCGATAACCACTTCAGCAAAGAAGTCCGGGTTTAGGTCGAAATCGACATGTTCGCTCCAGTCTTCTGCTGGGTCAAACAGCTCAGCGCCACCGCGCTCTTCAAACTGTAAGTTAAATAAAATGATATCTGCCGGATCGAGATTATCACCTGCCAGTTCAAGAAAAATATCGTACGCCTGCTCTAATGTTTCGTCTTCAGTCAGGCGGTTATTTAAGTCCATATCGGATTCCATCTCTATACTCACTTATTCGGATGCTTTGGTTGCCACTTCTACAGTAATGGACTAAAGAAGTAAAATAGTCGCTCGGTGACGCGGTGCCAGAATGGCCGTTTCTTCCACTCTTCCGGGTCAAGCAGTCGTGAACGAGAAATATAGTCACTCTGTACCGCAGCCAAATCACTGGCAAAACCGGTATCATCAATGACCAGGGTAATTTCCAGGTTAAGCCACAAACTACGCATATCGAGGTTAACCGTTCCGACCAGACTAAGCTGACCGTCGACCAGAATACTCTTGGTATGTAACAGCCCGCCTTCAAACTGATAAATTTTTACGCCCGCTTCCAGTAATTCGCCAAAGAAGGCTCGACTTGCCCAGTCCACCAGAACGGAGTCATTTTTGCGTGGCAGAATGATACTGACTTCTACACCACGTTGTGCCGCGGCACAAATAGCATGCAGTAAGTCATCACTCGGAACCAGATAAGGCGTGGTCATAATTAAATATTTCCGCGCCGAATAAGTGGCAGTCAGCAACGCCTGATGAATAAGGTCTTCCGGGAAACCAGGGCCTGAAGCAATAGTGTGAATAGTATGTCCGGTCGCCTCTTCAAACGGCATAATATTCTGGTCTGGCGGTGGAGGGAGGATACGCTGACCGGTTTCAACTTCCCAGTCGCAAGAGTAAACAATCCCCATTGCGCTAGTGATAGGGCCTTCCATACGGGCCATTAAATCTATCCACTGACCGACGTCCGCATCTTGTTTAAAGTAGCGAGGGTCAACCATATTCATACTGCCGGTATAAGAGATAAAGTTGTCTATCATCACCATTTTACGGTGTTGACGTAAATCCATACGGCGCAGGAAAGCACGCATCAGATTCACTTTTAATGCCTCGACCACTTCAACTCCCGCGGTGCGCATTTTTTTCGCCCAGGGACTACGGAAAAAGTCTTTGCTTCCCGCTGAGTCGAGCATCAGACGACAGTGAATACCTCTTCTGGCCGCTGCCATCAGCGCTTCTGCCACCTGATCTGCCATACCGCCGGGTTGCCAGATATAAAACACCATCTCGATTTTATGCCGGGCCAGCTGAATATCCCGGATCATCGCGTTCATGGTGTCTTCTGACTCAGTGAATAATTGCAGCTGGTTGCCTTTAATACCGGCAATTCCCTGGCGGTGTTCACAGAGTTTAAAGAGATTGCTGGCAACGTCGCTGTTGTCTTTGGCGAAAATACGATCGTATTCCTTCAGATCCTGAAGCCACTTTTGAGTTGACGGCCACATGGCCCGGGCGCGTTCAGCACGTTTTTTGCCCAGATGAAGTTCACCGATAAGCAAATAAGTCACGACTCCGACCAAGGGCAGAATGTGAATAATCAGCAACCAAGTCATGGTTGACGTCGCCTGACGACGCTTCATCAAGATGCGCACCGTGACAGCAGCGATGATCAGCCAGTATCCCAGAATGATGAGCCAGCTTATTATGCTAAAAATAGTTGTCATACGCTAAAAAATCCCGTTAAAGCGTGAAAAACAAGCGAACAGGCAGAGTTGTCTCTTTTATATATCAAAATAATACCTAAAACGAGTGGCTTGCCCGATGGATGGATCTATAATAGCGGGTCTTCTTCGAAAAATAGAGTTATAAAAATGAGACGTAGCAGAACTGAAGTCGGGCGCTGGCGTATGCAGCGTCAAAATCAACGCCGCAGAGCACGCTGGCTGGAAAGTCAGTCCCGCCGTAACTTGCGTATTTACGCTATTCGTAAGCACTCAATCAACCATCAGCGTAATTCGTTGTTGTTTGCCATCCATGATCGATAATTGTCACAAAAACCGGCTAAACGCCGTGTTTTTGTGTGGCTTTTATCGTTAAACGTCTTTTTTGCCTTCTTAAATCCTTTCCAGCGTTCCTCTGAGCCTTCAGCCTTCCGGCATTGTTATCAAGTTAAACTGTGACAAAGTGGCTGGCAAGTGAAGCATGACATAAATCATCAACCAATAAACCTGATGATGCCGAATAGTGACGAAAATTTGTCTTAGGCAGGAGCTCGAGGAATACCGTATTGTTAAAGACATGTAGTACTACTATTATGTTTTTTTTGATAAAAATCGAGTTGCTATGAAAATGAATGCAGATGTTAAGTCTTGTGTAGACAAATCCGTACTCTGTTGGCTGGCGACAGCAAATAAAGAAGGAAAACCCAACGTCTCTCCTAAAGAGATCTTCTCTTTATATGATGACGAGCATATTGTTATTGCGGATATTGCTTCACCGGTCAGCGTAAGAAATATAAAAAATAACCCGGCGGTTTGTTTTAGTCTCGTTGATATATTCAGTCAGAGCGGATTTAAAATCACCGGAACCGCACGGTTATATACTCCGGATGATGAAAACTACCTGCGACTCAAGTCGTCATTATCCCACAGGCTTACCGCCGAATACGTGGTGAGAAACATCATTCTGCTTACCGTTGAGAAAGTCAGTAAAATACTGGCACCCAGCTATCACCTTCATCCTGAAAGAACCGAAGAGGAGCATCGGGAGCGAACCTATAAAACCTACCGTGTCCGCCCCGGTGAATAGTCGCCCGGGATTAAATATTAATAATCACATGATGTCACTCTTATGATTGAAACCCGACTGCTTCACCAGTTTATTGCCGTCGCAGAAGAGCTGCATTTTAACCGTGCGGCGAAAAGGCTGCATATGGCGCAACCCCCTTTGAGCCAGGCTATTCGCCGGCTGGAAGAGGGGATAGGTGCGGCGCTGTTCGAACGTACCAATCGGCGCGTATCTCTTACACCTGCAGGCACGGCTTTTTTGGAGTCATCACGGAAGATATTGAATCTACTTGATGAGAGTGTGGAGCAGACCCGGCGAATTTCACAAGGAATTGAAGGACATCTTACCCTGACCTTCATCAATATCGCGCCCTACAGTGCACTATTGGATGTTCTGCGACGTTTCCGCAACATATACCCAGCCATCGCTTTCACAATGCACGAGGCGACAACGCAAGAGCAGGTACAAGCACTCGAAGATGGCCGTGCAGACATCGGATTTATGAGGTTATCCGGCAGAACAGCACCGGGCTTACGATTTGAGACTATTTTCCGTGAGCCGATTGTTGTGGCGTTGCCAGTAAGCCATCGTCTTGCAGGCAGTAAAACTATCCCACTGGCCGCTTTGCAAGACGATGCCTTTGTCTTATCACCCCGGCATCTGGGACAGGGCTTTCACGATCAGCTTATTGAACTTTGCAAGGCAGCAGGCTTCGTACCGCGTATTGCCCAGCAGGCACGTCAACTCCAGACGCTAATAGCGCTGGTAGCGGGTGATTTCGGTATTGCACTCTTGCCCGCTTCACTGGCACAGGATAGCCGCAAGGACGTGATGTTCAGGCCCATTGAGGTAGATGCTCCTGATGAATTGCGCTATGTAGAGTTGCTGATGGGATGGCGAGAGCATGATTCCTGCGTTATCCGGGACAGGCTTATCGATGAAGTACGTACTTCAATGGCATCATCCATGCCAATTAAGACAATTTAGATCTTAATTTAGTATAAATAATATATTTTACCTGCGAGAGCAGTGCTTCCATCATCATGGTTTTCAGATTGAAGGAGAAACCAGATGGTGTCGGACCAATTTCAAACAGACGGGATTTTCAAGGGTAAGGTTGCTATCGTCACGGGTGCCGCGCAGGGACTAGGACTAGCCTATGTCCAAGCTTTGCTCGACCGTGGAGTGAATGTTGTTGCCAGCGATCTCGGTACTGACAGAGTGGGTGAGGGGGCTGACGATAGCATTATCGCTGAAGCGGCGAACAGTCTGCTGGCCGCTAACGGACAACTCATAACACACAGTGGACAACTTGATGATGAAGCTAGCTGCCAGCAACTTGTCAGTCTGGCCATTACGCACTTTGGCGCGCTGGATATTCTGATCCACAATGCTGGCTGGGTTGGTTATCAGTCTATTGAGGAGCAGGAGAGTGATTTTCTTGAGCGCGCCCTTGGCATTAACGTGCGTGCACCTGTCTGGCTTTGCAAGCATGCCTGGGAACACCTCAAAAACTCTTCGTCCGCACGAGTCGTGCTGAATACATCCGATCGCGCTATGTACCAGCAGTATGCCCAGCCAGGTCTGACGGCTTATGCCGCCAGCAAAATGGCGCAAGTGGGCATTATGAATGCCTTAAGTATGGAAGGTGCACCGCACGGGATACTGGTCAATGCGATATCACCTGTTGCCAAAACCCGTATGTGGGGAGTCACTCAACCCCCCGACAACCTTAAGCCTGAGTGGGTAGCGCCTGGCGTACTGTATCTCGCAAGCGCTCTGTGCCATGACACGGGCGTCATTCTGCGGGCCAGCAATGGTCAGTTCACCGCAACGCGTTTTTGTGAGAACCCGGGCGTGGATTATCCTGTCAATCTGGGCCGGGTCGCCTGTGATAGCGTTGACGACATAGCCCGGAACTGGCCGCTTATCAAGGAGTTCGGTGATGAATAATCAAGGAGACGTACACAAGGTCGCATCAATTCGCGCCTCTCTTGGTGAGAGTCCGGTGTGGGATGAGCGTAACGGACTTCTGTACTTCATCGATATCTCTGGAGGAGAGATTAAGGTGTTACGCCCACAGGCTCGGGTTGAAACCCTTTATCAATCGGCGGCACGAATCGGTGCCTTGAGTCTGACTGATACGGGTAATCTCATCTTCACAGAAAATACCAGTACTGGCATGCTTAATGTGAAAACCAAAGAGGTATACTGGCGCACACCTGCCATATGTGAAGGGGCAAGTTATCGCTTCAACGATGGCGCTTGTGATCCTCAGGGACGCTTTGTCACCGGCCTTATGGATGAAGGTCCGAATCGCAGAGCGGGCGCGCTGTACCGCTATGACAGTGAACTCAATGCCCGAATTATTCTCCAGGGCGTGGCGCTACCCAATGGTCTGGCCTGGTCGGAAGATGGGGGCACGCTATTTTTTGTCGATTCTATTGCTCGCTCAATCTTTCGCACCACCTATTCAGCTGAGGGAGAGCTCGGCGCAGTGATGCTCTTTGCCCGGACCCCTGCCGAACTCGGTCGCCCGGATGGCATAGCTCTGGACCGGGCTGGAGGATTGTGGGTATGTCAGTTTAATGGCGGATGCCTGTTACGCTATGACAGCGAAGGGCAGTTGAGCAATCATCTCCTGATGCCGGTACCACGGCCTACCAGTTGCTGTTTTGGTGGGGCGAATCTGGATACCTTATTTATTACCACCGCACGTTTCGCTATGACCCCCTCGGAACTGGCTGACTTTCCGGATGCCGGGGATTTATATGTTTTTCGCCCCGACGTCGCGGGTATTCCGCGTTACTTGTATCGGGAATGCTTTACAGAGGGGGCGTAGAAAACCAAAATAACCTGACTATTTGATAAACAACGAAATTATCGTTATTTGAAAAAAGTATGTAAAATTATTGCTATCCGGATTCGTTTCCGTAGATTTTCAGTGAGATTATTCTTATATTGAAGGGACAATGCATTTCACCTGAAAAGAACTTTGGATAGCAAACCACTATGCCCAGACCTTCGGCGCTTTACGTTCCACATGTCCTGAATGCTAAAGATATTGAACCAGAAGAGCGCGTTAGCCAGATAGCCGCTAATCTTAGCTGCTATGGTATCGATGTAGTAGATAATAGACGGCCAGAAGATATTATTGCGGTGCATAAAACAATATCCGGAGTAATGGGACATTATTGCAGCGCCTTTGGTTCAAAGAATGACATTATCTTCGATCCCCACAAAGCGAAGGACCCGATGATTTATATTTCCATGATTACTCAAGGGAACCAAATAATTAATGGTCGGGAACACAACAAAAATACTCAAGTTGATCAGGGGAAATTAATACTGCATCTGCGTGATGATTATTGCCAGTATCAGTCTACACAGGTCAAAGAGCTTTATATTATTCCACATAGTGATCAGATAAAAACAATTCTTACCAGTAAACTGGACCAGCATGCTATTTCTCTGGATAATCATCATCTGGCAAAGTTTCTGAAGTCCCATATGTTACTTTTGGATAACCAACGAGCTAGTTTAAATTCTAAAGAGACAGCGCTCATCGTTGATAACCTTCACCATATGGCGCTGTTGATGATGGCAGATGTGGCTAAAGAACGAGGTATGATTTCAGAAGGCAAACAGAATCATATTTTCAATAGCGCTAAATCGTATATTAAACAGCACTTCGGTCAGCATGAATTATCACCAGATTCAATATCTAAAATACTCCGTTGTTCAAGAGCCAGTCTTGACCGGGCATTTAATGAACAGAGTACATCGGTGATGCTGGTGATTAAAAGTGTACGTTTAAATGCAGCGCGGGAACTATTAGAAAATAACAGAACGTTAAGAATAGAACAAATATCCTGGCTATGTGGCTTTGTGAATCATTCTTTATTCAGTAAATTATTCAAAGAAAAATACAAAGTATCGCCAAAAACCTGGCGTGATAATTTTAAAGGAACCATGTAATCATCGCCAGTTTTGGAAGAATATTCATTTCTATTATATTATAAGCTGTAATTTTATTAATGACCTGATTCGTCTAATTGTCGGGCAATGCGCTGTCGTAATTCCCCGTGTTGCTGTTCAGAGTAGGGCGTTGCCGTTTTCCAGTCGTAAAACCAAACCGGCATCTTTCTTCTGTGTTCCTCTTCAGAGGCATAACGCGGGAATATATGGCAGTGGAGTTCTGGTTCTGAATTCCCGAGAATTTCGTAATTCATTCGCAGTGCATTGGTTGCCGCCAGAACGGCATCGCCCAGGCTTGCCATATCAAGAAGATATTGTTTTCTCGCTTCGGTATCCAAATCATTCAGGCTCGGTACCACGGGGTCGGGTAAAAGAAGGCAGTAGCCCTGCAGAAATTGTACATCGCCCATAACGGCCCAGCCTGATTTCATTCGACCAATGACCTTGTCATTGGTGCCGTTGCGGGCAGACTCTACGCGTTGTGAAATAAGTGGCATCGTTTTTCTCTGAAAATATTGAGTGTACATCTCTAACAGGTCATAGCGTACCTTACCTGTCAGACCGACGATATTAGCTCTTTTCTTGTTGTAGCTGATTATATTGCTCGAGCTCATAATCGATAAATGCATCGATCATGGCTCGATAGACTTTTTCAATGATGTCTTCAGAAAGGTCCTCGTCAGCTGCCTGCTTACGTACTTTATCTATTACCTGCTGAACTCTCTCTGGAGCACGAACAGCTGAACTATCGGTTTTGAACACCGAAGCGGCTTTGACACATTCACCCCGTTTTGCTACCAATTTAACCAAATCACAGTCAATTTGATCAATACGATTTCTGACATCTTCAATTGACGAGAAATTCATTTTTTAGTCCACATAGCTAGTACGAGAGACCGGTAGTTTACAGAGAATTCAGAACTGTTCCAGTTTTAAAGCTAAAACAGTTTGTGGAAAATGAGAGACGCTCTGAGAGGCAAGGAGTTAATGGTTTACTAAAAAATATTCTGAACATAAGAAGCGTCTGATTGTGGAAGCTGTAATATCCTTTAGATTGGTATGGTTATTTTGTTTGTATGACCGTTCAGAGGTGGAATTATGACTATATTTGACACTGAAAATGCGCCTGGTTTTAGCGTAATGCAAGACGGGGAGGTTATCTCACTGTCTAATAACAGCGGATATATTGAGATTGATAAAGACCAGCTACTGGCACTACTTGCAGTAACGCGAAAATGGGCTGAGAAGGGTGAGCCAATAGAATGAACGCATATATAACCGAGCTAATCGCAGGCCTATCGTAATGATAGGCCTTTTTTTATTGTGCTATCAGAAAACCTTTTTGAACGGTTTTACCACTACACTTTCATAAACGCCTGCGTCAACATAAGGGTCGCTATCAGCCCAGGCTTGAGCTTCGGTCAGTGACGCGAATTCTGCAATTACGGTTGAACCGGTAAAACCTGCTGCACCTGGGTCATTACTGTCTACCGCGGGAAGTGGACCTGCGGTCAGTAAACGACCTTCATCACGCAGTGATTGTAAACGCGCCAGATGAGCGGGGCGGGCTGCAAGACGCTTTTCCAGAGAATTCGCAGTATCCTGAGCAAAAATAACGTATAACATATGCAGTTCCAGAGTCGATTAGAGATGAAAATACAGTAAGTTAATGGTAACTGAACTGCAAATAAAAAATAAACGGCCTGTTAAATTTCATCGGTCATATGCTGGTTTATCACCCGGAGAGGAACAAAGAAACATGTTTTAATCTCTGCGTTGTTGAATATGATTGCTATTTGCATTTAGAATTACCTTCTCCTGGCTAAATTGAAAACATTATGACGTCAATGCACCTTGATTTACCTCACCGCTTTCCGTGGTCAACTGTACTGTCCGTCACCCTTCACGGTGCCGTTATCACCGGGCTTCTTTATGTCTCGGTGAATCATGTCGTTGAACTACCCGCTCAGGCACCGGCGCAGGTTATCAGTGTCAGTATGGTAGCACCGTCAGCTCTGGAACCCCCAGCACCCGAAGTCGTGGAGCCGCCACCGCCACCGGAGCCTGTAGTAGAACCAGAGCCAGAACCAGAGCCGGAACCCGAACCGATACCGGAGCCGCCGAAAGAGGTGCCTGTGGTTATCGAAAAGCCGAAGCCAAAACCAAAGCCTAAACCGGAGCCCGTGAAAAAAGTGGTACCGCCAAAACCGGTGACTAAACCGACGCCAAAAGCGGCTGAACCCGCTCAGACAGCTCCGGTTACCCAGGCGCCACCAGCACAGGCAGCGGCTCCAGTTCCATCAGCTGCTAAGGCACCATCAGCTTCTGTCACCAGTGGTCCGCGTGCAGTGTCACGCAATGAGCCCCAGTATCCACCACGTGCCTTTGCCTTACGTCAGGAAGGTCGGGTCAGTGTTAAATTTGATGTCGATGCAGACGGTGGCGTGCGTAATGTGGAGATCCTCTCCGCCAAACCACGCAATATGTTTGAACGTGAAGTGAAGCAGGCCATGAGAAAGTGGCGCTATGAAAGTGGAAAACCTGCTCAGGGTATCGTTGTGAATATTGTCTTCCGTATCGATGGCGGCTCTTCCTTAGAATAACAACCTGAACCCGCATTGGCTTGCAGTGCGGGTTTGCTTTAACTTTCCCCTCCGTAATCTTTCATTCATTCCGAGAAATTCAGTTTGGTTCAATGGTGTCTGAAGAGTAATGCTGCTCGCAGGCGATAAAATAACCAAATCATACCCCTGTAATCCTTAACGTTTAACGCTGTGAGTTCGTTCAATATAGCCATTGCTATGTTTAAAAACTTTAAAAAATATAGGGTTACTCGTTATCGCTTAGGTTCAAAAAGATTAAAAAAAGTTAATGTAATTTAACTTGATGTTAATGATAATTACTCTCATTATTACGCATCGCTAATATTAGCCTTTAATCTACCCGCTAAGGGTGTACTAATCGTGAGGTCATAAGATGAAAATCGGGATAACAAAACTGAAAGCGTTTCTACAAGACGAAAGTGGCGTCACCGCGATTGAGTACGGCATTTTAGCAGCAGCAATGGCCGCCGCTATCGGCGCTATTTTTGGTAGTGACGGAGTATTTGTTACAGCGCTGACTGAAAAATTCCGTCAGATTGCCGATCAGATTTCTGGTTCAGGAACATCAGCTCCTGGCTCTATTACCAATAAGTAATGGCGGACTTAGGGCTTAGTGCTCAAATTCTGTATCTGGCAAGTTGTTTAATATGGTGTTCTTTCAGTGACCTTTTAGGGCGCCGTATACCAAATCGAGCAGTATTTATTATTTTACTCGGCTGGATTGCTATCAGAGTTTGGGATATCACGATTAATAATGCGCCGCTATCAATTATCTATAAAGATTTACCAGGTGCCAGCATAGTATTTCTGGTGGGGTTTCTGCTTTTTCTTACTGGAAGGTTGGGGGCCGGAGACGTCAAATTAATGGCAGTGCTTTGCCTCTGGGTAGGTTATGGTCAGCAGATAACCTTTATTATGGTAACCGCATTAGTTGGCGGTGTATTAGCGATAGCGTTACCGCTGTTGAATATACTCCCCACCATAATAACCACAGGAATAAACGGTATTAATAAAAAATTCAAAATTAAATTAGCATTACCACCAGTGCTATCACCTGAACTTGCTCAGGGTATTCCTTATGGAATAGCGATCAGTGCCGGAGCCGCTTATATTTTAATTTTGCCTTATATATCCTGAATAATTAAGTCTATTTGCAGGCCGGTTATAAAGCCCTATAAGTGATGCAGATAATCTCTGCAGCAGGGAAGGTATAGCTACGGCAATATGCAGGTGGTTTCAATTATGATGAGTACCTCTAAATAGCCTTACTGTTTGACCGGGAACACTAGAATACAATATGAAGAAGAAAATAAACTCGACAATATTATTGTCAGGGGCATGTATTTTTGCCGCTATTGTTGCTCTTTTTGTGCGTAGTCAATTATCTACTCCAGCGCCAGTCCAACAACAGGTTCAAATACCTGTACCTAAAAAAATGGTTTTAGTGGCGGATAAAGACCTTAATCCCGGCGATTTTATTGATATAGCCTCAGTACGCTGGGAAGAAACGGAAAAACCTGTCTCGAGGAGCTTCTATTTTATCAATGGTCAGGATAAAGAGTCACAACTCTTTGGTGCCACAGTACGTAAGCCGGTACTTGCCGGAACTGCGTTAAATAATAGCCTGGTCGTCAGACCGAATGAACCCGGTTTTATTTCCGCTGTACTGGGTAAAGGCATGCGTGCCATTTCTATTCCGACTAATGCGGTAGCCAGTAACTCAGGTTTAGTGAATGCAGGAGATCGTGTCGACATTATTCTTAGCCTGCGTAAATCCGACCAACAGGAAACATCACGCCCAAGTAATTCAGCGGCTCTACCGCGACTTGCCGCGCAAACGATTGTGAACGATCTGCGCGTACTGGCACTGAATAATGATGCCGACAGTAATGCCGATGTTCGCCCCCGCCAGGACGTCGATAATCCCGATAACACCAATAATAGTTCCAGACCTCGTCAGGCGCTTTACCAGACGGTAACGGTAGAAGTCACCCCGGAGCAAGCAGAGGTGCTGGCTGTGGCTAAAGAGATAGGTTTACTGCATTTGTCGCTACGAAGTGGCGCTGATAGCGAGTCCGAAGACCAGCAAGCGGGCAGGGTGACCACACTTAGCGATAGTACCGATATCTACAACGGAGTAGGCAGTGGCTATGAAGTGAAATTATTCCGTGGTGAGAAGAAAGAAAATAAAGTTTTTCCCGCTCAGTAAACGATATCGAGTGGTGAACGTCGCTCTGAAATTGTGTGAACAAATTAAACCCTAAATGGAAATGCCCAGATGAAAATGTTTTTTGCTTTCAGACGAGACGTTTGCACAGCAGTTTTACTGCTGGCGAGCGCCTGCCTGCTGGCCGGATGGAGCCTGCCTGCTGCATCCAGGAATATCGCAGAGGTACAAGAGTCCACTATTGTTAAACTTATCGTCAACCAGGGACGGATGTTACAGCTCAAGGACTTACCTGACAGTATTCTTATTGCAGATCCTGAAGTGGCAAGCTTTGAACTTCCATCACCGGGTAACCTGTTTGTCTATGGCAAGTCGGTTGGTACTACAACGCTGTACGCAATAGACCAAAATGGCAACGTGATTACGGCTATTCGCATTGTCGTGGAACACGATTTAAAAGCACTCTCTGAGCGGCTAAAGCGTGAGTTCCCGGAGGCCGATATTTCACTTGAAGCCGGTATTCCAAGTGGTGTGATCGTTCGGGGCAGTGTGGATACCCCGCAGGATGCCAAAAAGGTTATCGATAGCGTTCAGACCTATATCAAAACCTCGATCGGACGTGGGAGCAGAGGTGGCGGCGGAAATAGCGACCTTGGCGGTACGAGCGAAAGCTCTCCAAACGTGGTTAATCAGCTTAAAATTAGAACCCCATCTCAGATTAATATCCGTGTTCGTGTGGTTGAAGTTTCCCGCAAATTAACCCACGAGCTGGGTTTTAACTGGAATTCATCCCTGAATCTCGGTAATTCAACCATCGGCTTTAATTCCGGCACGCTGTCTAATTTCTTTGACTCCAGCACTAATAAATTTACCGGTGTAGAAGGAAGTGGTGCGCTGGGCTTTAACACCTCAGGGGCTGACGGTTCATTAAGCAGCCTGCTGTCTGCCATGGTTCAGCAGAATATGGCGACGGTATTAGCTGAGCCTAATCTCACCGCAATCTCAGGTGAAACTGCTGCATTTGCAGCCGGTGGTGAAGTGCCTATCGTTCTGATAACCAATAATAACGTCAGCATCGAATATAAATCATATGGCGTAATTTTGCGTATGACGCCGACCTTGTTATCAGCCAACCGTATTAGCTTACACATTGCACCGGAAGTCAGTGAGCTGACCTCTGTGGGACAAGTCACCCTCGAAGGGGGATCGGTCATTCCGGCTTTAACCGTACGCCGCGCTGATACGACCGTTGAGTTAGCCAGTGGCCAGAGTTTTGCTTTAGCGGGCATGTTACGTAGTTCCAACAGCCAGACGGTCACCGGTGTTCCGGGGGCCAGTGATATTCCGGTGATGGGCAAGATCTTCGATAACGAAGCGACCAAACATGAGGAAACTGAACTGGTCATTATCGCCACGGCCTATGTCGTTGAGCCAGTGAATGCCGGGCAGTTGCAAACCCCAGGCCAGGGAATTAAAGCCCTTGATGCGGTTACGCCGAGCTATGGCGCTGTTGGTTACCTCTACTAATGATTCAGGATAACGTCATGAACTCCATACTGCGAGTGAACAAGAAATTTGCCGCGCCGCTAGCGGGCGGGCTGATGGTTATCATTCTGTCTGGTTGTACTGACAGAGCGTTAAACGATATCCGTATGCAGCGTTTTGATCAGCCGGTAGTCGCCCCGGTTACTGCCAAACCTAGTGCTTTATCGGTAAATCTACAGGCTGCCACCAACGGGCAGGGCCTGAAGCCTGCCTCGCTGAGTGCACTTAACGAGCTACTGAGTAAACAGGGACGACTGACAGCCCAGACGTTGATTCTGACTCCTTATTCTGTCCGCGGTGAGCAGCTCGCCGGTCGGTTAGCGAAGGCGCTGGAGAGTGCGGGTGCCAACCCTAAAAAAATTAAGATAGAGCGTCGTATCACTGCGGGCACTGGTCAGGGTGATTTACAAGTTATTTCCCAGGCCATCGCGGTGCAAACCTCACGCTGCCAGATTAATGACCCGGGATTACTGATGGTTAAACCCTACGACAGCGTTGGCTATCTGGGCTGTGCTACACAAAATAACCTCGCGATGATGGTCGCAGAGCCGAAGGACCTGATTCAGGCTCGTACGCTTGATGGGGCTGATGGCGTTGCTGCGGTTAATGCCATTGAACGCTATCAGACTGACAGAGTTAAGACTCTGATCAACATTGATTTTAGCGAAGACTAATTCCAGGGAGACGATATGAGTGATGTAAAAGTTTCCTCCGGAATAAGCAGTGAGGAACAGGGTCCGCTGATTGCTGCATTTGCTTTCAGTGAGCCAGAAGCAGTGGCATTACGCGATTCGCTGTCACGACTTAAATATCCGGAAGCGCCGGTCGCCAGCGGCGGTCTTAATGCGGCCCGCGCCTGGTGTGAGTTGAATCTGCCGCCGCAGATGTTAATTGTCGATATTGAGGGTGAGCCCTGGCCGCTACCCGCTCTGGAAGTGCTGCTGGCTATTTGCGGACCAGAGTGCCAGGTCATTGTCACCGGTAATGCGCAGGACGTAGGTCTATACCGTTCATTGCTGCAACTGGGTATTACCGAGTATTTGGTTAAGCCTTACGCGCTGGATCAACTGTCTGCAGCCTTGGCAAAGTGTAAAGGGATGCATACCGGTTCAGAATATGCCCGTCTGGGAAGAACCGTCGCGATAGCCGGAGTCAGTGGCGGCGTCGGAACCAGTACTGTGGCGGCTGGGTTAAGTTATCTGCTGGCGACTGAGCGCCATTTACCGACTGGCCTGGTTGATTTCGACCGACGTAATGGCGACCAGCTGTTACTGCTGGGTCAGGATGAAGATGCGGGGCTGGCTGCGGTACTCACTACCGAGGCGCTGGATAGCCAGTTATTACAGCGTGCCATGATTAAGGTCGATAATCGCCTTCATCTGTTAGCGCAAAAACCCGTCCGTCGGACTGACAATGAGGTTGATGCTGATACGGTACTCAATCTTGGCGGTGCTTTGTGCCGGATGTTTAACCAGGTTGTCTGGGATCTGCCTTGCTCATTCCCGGCTGGTGCGCTTGACGTACTGACCTATGCCGACTTGCGTATTCTGGTCACTGAACTGACTCTGCAAGATGCCCGTAATCTGCGCAGTATTCTTCATGATATTGGCGATGAAAGCGAAGGTCAGCGTTTACTGCTGGTCAATAATCAGTGCCATTTTTCAAACAACCCACCTTTGAGCAAGACGGAATTTGAACAAATTGTTGGTCGTCCCATCGATATTACCTTGCCCCATGCTGGTAATACCCTTGCCCGCAGTCTGGCGCTAGGTGCGCTGGATATTCATGCCTCTCAACCCTGGTTACAAGCGTTAAGAGAGTTAAGTCAACTGGCCTGTGGTCAGCGCCTGGAACCGGCTAAAAAGCACTGGTTCTCTACGCTGCTGCGCCGCGCTTAAGTATCCGGGGAGAAGATAAGTCATGTTAAGGCGTAAAAATCAGGCAGTTGTCCGTGAAGTTGTGACACAAACGACAGCTGCCAACCCGGAGACCACTGCGGCACCCGTCTCTGAGAGCAAGGTGAGCGAATCCCGGGCATCCGCCACGGCTGCAAGCGTTCAGCAGAATGAAAGCCGTAATGCCCAGCGCAGAATTATTCGTGCCCGGCTTTACGATCAAATTGATGCGGGTAAAGCCGCAGGAATGGGACGTGACGGTCTTCTGACTCAGATACAGTCGGTAATCCGTACCATTTGTGATGCTGAGCGTCTCCAGCTCTCTCGCCAGGAAGAGCTGGCGCTGAGCCATGAAATGCTCGACGAAATGACCGGTATCGGCCCGATTCAGCCATTACTGGCTGATGATACGGTTAACGATATTTTGGTTAACGGTGCTAATCAGGTCTTTATTGAGCGTTTTGGCAAGCTTGAACTGTCACAAATCACCTTTATCGATGAAGAGCATGTTTTTAATACCGCGCAACGTATTGCTGCTGCGGTAGGAAGACGCATCGATGAAGCCAGCCCCATGGTGGATGCGCGTCTGCCTGATGGCAGCCGTGTCAACGTGATCACTTATCCCTTAGCCATCGACGGTACGACGATATCGATTCGTAAGTTTATGCGTCGCAATCTCTCGCTGGAATCCCTGGCGGATGCGCGTTGTATGTCTCCTGCTATGGCGAGTGTGCTGAATAAAGCGATGCAGGCGCGAGTGAATGTGATTGTGTCTGGCGGTACCGGTGCCGGTAAAACCACGCTACTCAATGCGTTATCGCAAAAAATTGGTACCACCGATCGCATAATTACCATTGAAGATGCCGCTGAACTGCAATTACAGCAAGAGCATGTGGTGCGTCTGGAGACGCGCCCGGTGAGTGCTGAAGGCTCCGGTAAAGTCGATCAGCGTGACCTGATGCGTAACGCCCTGCGTATGCGTCCCGACCGTATCATCCTGGGTGAGGTCAGGGGAGGCGAGTGTTTTGACATGCTCCAGGCGATGAACACCGGTCATGATGGATCGCTGTGTACGGTTCACGCTAATACCACGCGTGATGCCATTCAGCGTCTGGAAAACATGGTGATGATGGCCAGTATGCAACTTCCGCTGATGGCTATCAGACGTCAAATCGCCAGTGCTGTTCATCTGATAGTGCAGATTGAGCGTATGCGTGACGGTATCAGACGCGTGGTCTCAATCAGTGAACTTTGCGGCATGGAAGAAGAAATTATCCAGATGCAGGATCTTTTCACTTTCCAGGTGACGGGCACCAATGCGGCTACAGGTCTGTTAACGGGAGAATATATCCAGCATGTGCAGCGTCCTCAGTTCTTTACTGACAAGGCTCATCTGTTAGATGCCTGATATAAGGATGCTTTCATGACTCTGAATCTTATTAATATACTGACAGTCTTAGTCTTTCTAAGCGTATTGCTTCTGTGTCTGACGCTGAATTATGTCCGTAATCAGCGCCAGCTACGGCTACAGCGTGAGCGTAGATTGCGTCAAATTTTGCAGGACAGTGCGCTGGATTCAGGTCAGGACTCACCGTTGTCTATTCTCAAAGAGTCGCAGACTTCGCCTTTCAGTCGCGTACCGCTGATTGGGCAAAGTTTGTCGGTTATCTGGGATCAACTGGATTTTATCGGCTGGCGCAGCACCTTGCGTCCTCGCCTGATTGTTCTCGGTGCTATCAGCCTGGCTATTGGCATGTCTGTCGGTCAGCGTACCCCCTTACCGCTGACGGCAGGACTCTTGTTCTCGCTACTGTTTGCGGGTGTGACAGGCTGGCTGTTGTTCCGCGCCGCCTTGCAGAAACATCTGCGCCTGCTGCGTGAGAGTTTACCTGATGCTATCGATGCCATAGTCAGGGCCGCCCGCGCCGGTGTACCGGTCGCCAATACCTTTGCCATGGTGGCCGAGCATCTTACCGGCCCTCTGGCTCACGAGTTTCGTACCATCGATAACTGGCTGAAACTGGGCATTCCCTTCCGCCAGGTGATTCAGGCCGCAGCAGAACGCGTGCCGATGGCAGAGTTCCGCTTCTTTGTGGTGATTCTGATTATCAACCAGGAAGCGGGTGGGCGTCTGGGCGATACCCTTGAACGTCTGGCAACGACTCTGCGTGAACGGCGTGAACTGGGGCTGAAGGTACTGTCAAAAACCTCAGAATCTCGCGCTTCCGCAAAAATAGTCGCGGCGCTGTTTCCCTGCTGTCTGACCTATATGTATTTCAAATCACCCGAGGACTTTACCTTTCTGTTTTCCGACCCGGTCGGGACATCGGTTCTGATCTACGCGGTATGTAGCGTCAGCTTAGGCATGCTGGTGACATTTTTCATGGTTAAACGGATAGCGTAAGAGAAAAGACAATGCTGCTAAATGACCCGCTATTGATATTAGCTGTACTTCTGATTATTGCCGGATTGTGGTTTGCCAGACGTCTGGGAAGTAAAGAGCGTGTACGTAAATTACATCAGAGATTAGCGCCTCACTTACCCAAAACTGAGGCTGCCCAAGAGAGCATTGAGGATTCGATTCTCAGAGGACAGGGAACCGAATTGTCGCCAGCGCTTGAAAAAATACTGCTCCCTTTGGCAGAGCAGGGCGAACGTCTGGCGGGTGCCGAGAAAGACCGTAAAAAATTTCGTCAGATGCTTGACCTGGCCGGTTTTCGTCGCAGTGAAGCGGTTGGCTGGTTTGTTATCGGTAAATTTGCCTGTGGATTATTCGCCGTACTGATACTGGTTTTTGGTTTTGTGGCACCGGCCGATCGCATGGGGTTAACCGGGCTTGCTGGAGGGTTGATTGGTTTCCTGGTCGGTAGCCTGGCGCCTGAATGGTGGCTCAGACATCGCGCTGTGACGCGAGGGGCAAAGCTTGGACGTTCCGTTCCTGATGCATTGGATCTGATGGTGGTCTGCGCTGAAGCAGGTTTGCCTATCGGACGTGTATTGCATGTGGTGTCTAAAGAGCTCGGGCTTTCCGCCCCGGAAATGGCGGATGAACTGCGCTATACCTCGGCAGAGCTGCAAATTCTGTCCGACAGAACTCTGGCCTTATCGCACCTGGCTGAGAGAACGCGTGTTCCTGAAATAGAAAACATGGTGGCGACCCTGCTGCAAGCGGAACGTTACGGTACGCCGCTTTCACAGGCACTCAGAACCATCGCCGATGAAAGTCGTAAAACCTTGATTCTCCGTCTGGAAGAAAAAGCTGGAAAGCTGCCCGCGCAGCTGAGCGTCCCGCTCATGGGACTGATACTCCCCCCTATTATTGCCATCATGGCGGCCCCTGCATTACTGCGGGTCATCCGTCTGATGTCAAGTTAAGACCCTTATTACCCAGAGGATAGAAAGAGTGAATAAATTGAGCATTGTCCGGGCATTTTCCTTGCTTATCTGTGGTGTTGTGCTGGCAGGTTGTGCGGGCAGTCAGATTCAGCAAGGGTCAAAAGAAGAAGGGCTGAAACTGGCCCGTTTACTGCGCGATCAGGGGCGTCTGGAAGCGTCGACGGAAGTTTACGCGCGCCTCGACAGCCGGGGGAACCTCGCGGGCAAAGAACTGATTGAGTATGGCAGCGTTGCCAGCGCGGTGAAGTCGCCGCAAGAAACTTTAGGTATCTATTCGCGTGCTCGCCAGCAACTCAGTGGTGATACCCAAAAAATGGAAAAAAATGAATCACTGGCTCTGTGCCTGGGAATGGCGCGCGCGCAAATAGCCTTAGGACGTACCCAGCTTGCCCAGCGCGATCTTGACTGTGCGCTTAAGCTGGACCCGCAGAATGCCATAGCGCTGAACGGTGCCGGGGTGGTGCTGGATGCCAGCGGTAAACACCCTGAAGCGCGCATTCAGTTTGATAAAGCCTTGCAGAGTGACCCGTCGAATACCTCCGCTCTGAATAATATGGCGCTTTCCTGGCTTAACAGCGCGGAACCGGCTAAAGCGATTGAGCTGTTGCGTACCACGGACAGTTCAACCCCCGGTGCTCAGTTGAATTTAGCCCTCGCGTATCTCTACCAGGGCGACACTGAGGCGGCTCACGACACCTTATCAGCCATTGCCAGCCCCGATCGCGTTGAGGGGCTGATGAATACCTTAAGTCAGCGTGCAGATGAGTTAAAACAGCCTCAGAGCCGCGGCAGTAGCTTGCTGCTCGCCAGCCGCAGTCCGTTGCAGTTAAGCGACATCAAGCAATGATTGTCCGGAATCTACGTCAGCGCTGGCAGCAAAACCTGGGCGTTATAGCAACGGAGGTGGCGTTTCTCACCCCGGTGGTACTCGTTGGAGTGATGATGCTGTTTGAGCTGGTCAGAGTGGGCTTAGTGGTAGGCGTCGGCAGCGTTGCGCTGGATAAGTCGGTACAGAGTTTCCGCCTGGATGATTTGAAAGCCAGCACCACCACGCAAATGGCCGATAACCTGAAGTCACGCATTGTTGATTCGTCGTATGGCTATCTCAACAACGAAGACCTGACGGTCAGCGTGCTGCATTTTGACAATCTCAGTCACCTTGGTGGCCTGGCTATTGCGACCGAAGAAGAGGAAGAGGAAGAAGAGACGGAAAGTAATTTGCCGGTGTGGTCTGTGACCGTGCAGATCAAAAAATCGTTTCTGACGCCACTGCCGGAAGTGCTCTCCTTGGGTGAAGCCTTTCGCTATCAGTACAAACATGTCTTCGGTACGGAATTGATGTATGAGCAAGATTAAACAGTTTTTAAGGCGCGAACGGGGAATTACCGCCTTAGAGACCGCTCTGGCCTTTCCCATCATTCTTGCTGTGGCGGGTGTGTTCGCCGATCTCTACACCGTCAGTCTGGAACGGGAACGTATGGAGCAGCGGGTTGGCGCAATAGCCTCAGTATTGAGCTATCAGTCAGAGCTGACGGAAAAAGGGCTCCAGGGACTACAGGATTCAGTGATGCCTGACGATGCTAATCACAGCTATCAAATGTTGCTCAGTAACGTCAGGCAGAACGGTGAGGTTTACTGGCAACTGTCACGCGGTAACGCTACCGATTTATGCCAGGGCAATACCGCGATTAACGGTATGCAGTGGCCGGGAAGTTTACCTGAACGTGATGCTGAGAAAGGCAGCCCCAATATTTCGATGATTGTCGTTGAAATCTGCCGTCAGGGCAGCGACGTCAGCCTGCTCGGTGGACTGACACTCAGCGGATTACTTGATGCTTCTACCACTAATCGTGTTGCGGCTGGGGTAATTAAGTTAGATGAGACCCTGGCTCAGGAAGCCGGGCTGGGAGAGAACGAGTGATGGCCATCAGACAACGCTTAAGCAAAATACGTCGTTCAATAGCACAGTTGTATCGCCAGGAAGAGGGAGCAGGTACCGCCTTTCTGGTATTAGGCACTATGGGATTACTGCTGAGTGGTGCCTTTGTTGTTGATACCATCAATGCCACCGGTGATGCGGCGCAAATCAAGCGTGCAACCGATGCCGCGGCATGGGCCATCGGCAATCAGGTGGTCGTGAGCCATACTGAGAACCAAACCTTTGACGAGCAGGATATGGCTGAGCTCGCGTATCAGTATGTTGCCCATAATCTGGGGATGAACACGAAGCTCTCCTCTCAGATAACGCGAGAGAATGTCACTGTGGTTCGCGGTGAAGATGACGGCGCAAAGCAGACCTATACCGTGTCGGTATCATTTAATTCTGCTCCTGACTTACTCAAATTTAACAGTGTGATGCAGGAAATTCTCTCTCAGGCGGAGGTACGTACCGCCTCGCTGGAAGTGGCTCTGGCAATACCTAATACCTTAACTGAAAATGGCGCCAATATGGCCGCACTACGCCGCATGGGAAACAGTTTTGCCCAGGCGTTAGTCAACAGTAATGACAATGCCTGGCTATCGCTGGTGCCCTATAGCCAAAGCGTCAACGTTTATGACCCGGATCATACCAACCGCATTCGTGAGTGGGGGCAACCTGGCGCTCTGAATCCTATCGAACTCACTACCTTATTCCAGGCCGGTTACGGTAGCCTGGCGGATCGTCGCATGCCTGACCGTCGCTATAACCGACTTTGTCTGTTTCGCGGGCTGGACAGAAAAGACAATTACTTCTGGGACGAAGCGCCTGGTGGTCAGTTTGGTATCTATTACCGCCACGATCTGCCGGTTAACTCCTCGATTAACTACAACATTTCCTGGGTCGGTCCTAACCCGATGTTTGGTCAGGCGGGCGGTGTTAACGACACCCGTTTCCTGATTGTTGACCATGGCTGTCCGGTCGCGCCACTGCTACCGCTGAGTAACGATCTGAATAAAATCTCCGAACGGCTGAGCGAAATGACCGCCGGGTTTAACGTCAACTTTGCCATCGCGATGGGCTGGGCGGCTATGGCTCTGGCACCCAATTTCCGCGGTGAAGAAGGCTGGGGACTGCCTGACAGCCTGCCGAAAGATTTCAGTGAAGGCAAAAGCGACAGAGTGAAAGCCATTGTTCTGCTGGTGAACTCCACGGATATGCGCTGGTTCGACAGTGACGGCTACAACGCTTACAACGGTCAGGCGGTTGATGGCTGTCAGGGAGAAACTGATGGCTGTAATGATGAGACATTAATCACTCAGCGCTTCGCCGATCTCTGTGACAGTTTCCGGGCACGCGACCTGCGGTTTTTCCTGATAGTCACCGGTACTGATGATGCAGAAGATGAGGATGGTCAGGTACCTAGCGCTTCAGCCTTCCGTCGTATCGCCGGTACCGGACTGAATAAGTGTGCGGTTAAAAGTAGCGATCTGAGTTATTTCAACGGCGCTAACTTTGTCGAATCAGAAAATAAAATGACCGAACGTTTAGCCTCCATTGTGGAAGAGCTTCAGCAGCAGAGCAGTTTTGTCCGGCTCGTAAAGTAATGGCTATTACGATTATTGACTTACAGGATATCAGACTATGAGTTATTCCCGTTCTAAAACCGGCGCTGAGCGTCGTTCTGTGCTGCAAGCCTGGGCGCTGGAACCCCGAATGATGTTTGATGCTGCCGCCGTGGCGACAGCAGAGCAAGTGATTGATGCAACTGACTGGAATCCTGGCATTGTTGCTACGGGCTCGAAGAGCACCCTGACGATTAATGAAGGCAGTTCGCCGCAAAATGTCGATCTGTTTTCCGGCGTAAAGGTGATCAGTGCCGGAGATAAAGAAGAGCTGACTGAGCTGGTGATTAAGGTCAGTACCAGCGGGAGTAATCAGGCATTAGTGATTGATGGTTCGACTATTGCCTTACAGACGGGCACCTCTGAAACCGCAGACAATGGCTATTCCTATCAGGTGTCTGTCAGCGGCGGAGTTACGACCCTGACGCTCAGTATCGCTTCATCTGAAGCCTATAGTCCGGATGATATTGCCAAACTTATCGATAATATCGCCTATAAAGCCCTGGATACCACGGTGGAAAGTGGTTCGGTAACCGTCACGCTGGTCTCCTTGAGTGATGAGCTCGATACCACCGATATCGGCATTTCTGCCACCGTTGATATTGACAGTAAAATTAATGTCGCGCCGGTGGTGAATGACGGACATGGTCTTGAGTCCGGTGGCACTGTAGCCTTGCCAGGCATTGGCGAGCAGGGACAGGTGAGTTATTCCGCAGACGGACAATATGCTTATGTTGCCGGGAAAGGGAATATCTCGCTGTTTATGGTGGATGGCAGCGGCAATCTGTCACTGGTGAAAACTTTAGCGGTTGAGGGGATGGGGACGGTGACTGAACTGGTCACTGCACCGAGTGGGCAGGGGGTATATGCGATTGATGGCGGCGAAAACATCTATATGTTTAGCCTTGATGCCAGCAATAATCTGGTTCTCAGTAATACCTACAGTAGTAGCAATGGAGAGATTAGCGGCGGACTGGCCTTATCTGATGATGGAGCTTATCTTTACGTTGGCACCCACTGGAACGACGTCGCTATTTTTACCCGCGATACCACCACCGGTGAACTGAGTTATTTAGACCGAGCGCCAGGCTCTTCAGGTAGTAACGATCGCAACGGGATTATTATTAGCCGCGGCGATATGGTCTATGTCGCTTATTCCTCAGGGGATCACACTATTTATGCTTATCAGCGTCAGGCGGACGGTCGACTAACCACCGTTGCCTCACTGATTGTTGATGGCTTTGGTTACCAGAGTGTCGATTTTAGTCTGGCAGTTTCAGCTGACGGGCAGTATCTGTATGTGGCTAACCCTGATGAGAATACCCTCAGCGTTTATCAACTGAGTGGAACAACGCTCACAGAGGTTGAGTCAAGATCATTTGATGATATTGGCAGTATTGCCCTGAGTGCTGATGGTAAGTTACTGTATGTTAATGACAATAGTGGCACTCTGCATACCTACGCGGTGGCGGCGAGTGGCGGGCTGACCGCACTGAATACGCTGTCCGATATTAAAGGAAAAGATATTGCCGTCTCTAAAGACGGGCTTTCGGTACTGATAACCCAGGAAAATGGGATCACCCGTTACACCCTGGCTCAGACCATGACCAAGGGAAGTCCGGTCGAGTTTGCCCAGGGTATGACTCTCTCTGATAGTAATAATGATGTTCTCAGTGATGGACAGGGAAATTATATTGGCAGTCAGATTACAGTCAGTGCCGACAGCAATAGCGGCACCTTTGGTTTTACTAATGCCAATAATCTGAACTACAGCAATGGCGTGATTTCGCTTGATAACCAAGCTATCGCCACGGTAGCGACTAATGGTGAAGGTAAAGTGACTATCACTTTCACCGGTGATGTCACCAAAAACGTCGCCAATCAGGTTCTTCAGCAGCTGACTTACAGCAATAATGCCGCAACGCCAGGGAGCTTTATTCAGCTCAGCGTAACGGTCAGTGACGGTGAGCTCACCAGCCAGGCGCTGGTTACCACGGTTCGCGTTAACACCGTACCGCAAGTGAATACTGACGCGGCGACCGGCTATAATCTGGACAAAGCCATCAGTGAAACCGGCTACAGCTTTACGCTATTTTCCGGATTATTCAGTGATGAAGATGGCGATAACCTGACCTGGAGCGTCACGGGCTTGCCGAAAGGGATTACCTTTGACCCGGATACGCGAACTTTGTCAGGACAGGCGCTGGAAACCGGCACCTTTACGCTGACTATCACCGTCACCGATGCCTCGGGCGGCAGTGCGACGATTGAACGTAGTTTAGAAGTGGCCCAGATCGATAACCGGGCACCGGTGGTAAACGAGGCTGTCTCTTCACAACTCAGTAATGCCACTGTAGGGAGCGCTTATAGCACCACGCTGAATAGCAGCCTGTTCACCGACCCGGATAGCCTCTATGGCGATAGTCTGAGCTGGTCAGTCTCGGGCTTGCCTGAGGGAATAGTCTTTGACGCAGAGACCTTAACCCTGAAGGGAACCTCCTCGGTTGCGAAGGATTACACCGTCACCGTCACCGTTACCGACGAGTCTAATGTTTCTACCTCAAGAGACGTCACGCTTCGGGTCATCACGGTTGAAGAGGCAAACAACCAGGCGCCGAATCTGAGTGCCGATGTTAGCACCCTGGCCTATACCAGCGATGGCAAACTCGAAGGGTTTAATCAGTATGTTAACAGTATCACGCTATCAAAAGACGGCAGTCTGCTGATTGTTGCAGCAAATAGCAGCAGTAATGTGAATGGTCCGAATGGTACCGGTACTCTGTTTGTCTACAGCCGTGATACGAAAACCGGTGAGCTGACGCAAATTCAGGCCTTTACTCAAGGCACCGTCAACGATGGTGATGACAGTAACGGTATTGAAGTTGATGGTTTAAAAAACGTTACCTCTATCACCACCTCGGCAGATGGCAGTCTGCTGTATATGACGGGTTATACCGATACGGGAAGTGCGACTGCTTACTCGGTCAGTGTTTTCAGTGTCAATGAGTCGGGTGGCCTGACATTTATTGGCTCGGTTGCTGATATTCCCGAAAAAGTGCTCGATCTGAAAGTATCAGAACAAGGCAACAGGTTATATGCCTTATCGGCGACCACGCTCTATAGCTATCAGATCGGCGATAATGGCGAACTCACGGCTATTGATAACTATCTGCCAGCCACCGGGCTCGGTACCGCCATCGAGGTGGAAGTCGATGCTCGGGGAAATGTCTATATTATCGGCGCTTCACGCGTCAGTATTTATCAGCCGGACGCCAACGGGGAACTGAGCTACGCCGGTCAGATAATTCGTACCGGTACCACAGTCGCCTGGACCGATGCATCAGGTACCACTGAGACGCTGGCGACCAATATCAACAGCAATGCCATGAATGGTATTAATGGTCTTGAAGTCTCGGATAACGGATATATCTACCTCACCACCAGTAACGGCTTCCTCACCACACTGCATTATGACAGTACCAGCAACAGCGCTCAGTATGTTAATGCCTCTGATGCCTACGAGGTGCTTAACCAGTACCCCCATACGCTGGTGTTGTCCGGCGATGGCAGTACCTTATTTATGGCAGGTGCCGGGTCGACCACGCTGGCTATCTATAAAATTGATGCCAGTGGCATCCCCCAGTTTAGTGAAAAAGTCACGGTAGCTGACGGTATGTCGCGCTTTGTTGTCAGTGCGGACGGTAAGTCGATTTATGGTGGACGCCATCTGTTCTTCGGCACTATGGGCTTGAGTATGGCCAGTGCGGGCAGCGTTAACGTTGACTATACCGAGCTGGAAACCGTCAATATTACTCAGGCTATCCAGCTTAATGATGCTGAATATGATGTGCTGAATAGCGGGAAGGGTAACTATAACGGTGCGGTGCTGACCCTGGAAAGAACGACAGGGAACCAGGCGGTCGATACCTTTGGTTTTACCAGTGGCGACGGACTTGCGTTGGAAAACGGTATTCTGACCCTGAATGGTAACCAGATAGCGACCTTTATAACGACTGACGGCAAGCTGGTCTTAACCTATACCGCAGATGTTGATACCGCCACCGCGAATGAAGTACTACAGCGCCTCACTTATACCAATACCAGCGATATGCCGGGCAGTAAAATTGGCTTAACCCTGTCGGTTGCCGATAAATATGTCTCCAGCAGTATTAGCCTGCTGCTGAATGTGACTGAAATCAATAACCCGCCTTCTCTGGTGGCAGAAGGGAAAGATGTCACTTATATCAGCGGCGGTGGTCCGACTAAGCTGTTTGATAATGTAGAACTTTCTGCGGGTGAAACCGAGCAGACTATCAGCGAAATCACCCTGACCGTAGACAATATTCAGGACGGCGATCGCGAAATACTGGTGATTGGCGGCGCTTATACTGTATTAACTGATGGCGCAACGGGCTCCGGCGGCGTGGAATATCAGGTCACGGGTGAAGATGGCACGGTTGAGACGGTGTATTACTCCGTCAATACCCGCGTCTCAGTGGTTGATGGTGTAGCCACCGTAACGATTGAAAGCAATGAAATACCGTCCGAGGCGCTGGCCGCTTTGGTACAGAGTATTTCTTATCGCAACGGGGCTTCTGATTACAGTGAAACGCCCACGGCGGGCACACGTGTCGTGACGATCACCGCGGTCAAAGATAACGGTGGTGTGGCAAATAATGGGGTCGATACCACCGCTGTTTCTATTCGTAGCGAAGTGGAAGTCGGCCTCACGAACAAAGCCCCAACCTTAACCGCCGGGGATAATCAGAGCCAGTACACTGAAAAAGGTGATGGCGCGGTGGTGTTTAAAGATGTGGTGGTCTCGACCGGTGAAAACGGCCAGGCGATTACCTCTATTTCGCTGACTGTTTCAGGTATTCAGGATGGCAGCAGCGAAGTACTCCATATCGATGGCACGACCATTGCGTTAACTGATGGGAATAGCGCTGTTACTCAGCAGGGCATTTCCTACAGCGTCTCTGTGGTAGACGGTGTTGCAACGGTAGAGCTTTATTCTGACGGTGGTTTATCCACTGAAGCGACAGCCAAAATGCTGTCAGAAATCACCTATACCAATACCAGCAACGATCCAACCGAAGGTTCACGTACCCTTACCCTGACGTCAATCCAGGATAATGGCGGTACCGCGGATGACGGCCAGGATAAGACCGAACTCAGTATTAAGGGCACGGTCAAGGTGGTGGGTGTCAATGACGCACCTGTCATTAATGGCTCAGGCGTCAGCAGTAACTATACCGTCAGCGGTAATCAGGCTGAATTATTTGGAAGCCTTGCTATCTCGGCGGTAGAGAAAAACCAGTCGATGTCGAGCGTGACCTTTAATATTGACGGCGTGAAAGATGGCAGCAATGAGCGCCTGACCATCGACGGCACTGAGATTGCCCTGACCGCAGGCAGCGGCACCACGTCAGGCGGCCATGCTTACACCGTAACCGTTGAGGATGGCGCCACCACGCTGAGCCTGACCTTTAAGGAAGGACTCACCGGAGCACAAACCGCTGCCTTGATTGAACAGTCGCGCTATAGCAACAGTAATGAGGTCAAAACTGCGGGTGTGCGCACCGTTTCCGTCAGCGTTCAGGATAATGGCGGCGGGGATGATACCAGCCTGTTAGCGGCAACGGCGAAGGTGACGATTGTTGATAACGCGGCCCCGATTCTGGGCGCGGGTCTGGATAATAGCCATCTGGTCAGCGGTGAAGTCATCGGTGATATCCCGGGTGTTAGTGACGTTGTCACTAGCGCGTTGAGTCAGGATGGTAAAACGCTCTATGTCGCTGGCAGTGACGGCAATATGGCGGTATTCCAGCGCCAGACGACAGACGGCAAATGGGTTTATCAGCAAACGGTTGAAGTCTCGTCGGGCGCGATTGAGTCAGTGGAAGTCAGCCAGGATGGCAGTCATGTGCTGGTGCTGGCCGATTCAGGCAATAGCCTGACGATTTTCTCCACCACCGAAGGTTTGACTAAAGTCGGCACCCTCGAAACCCAGAATGTCAGCGACTTTGCCCTTTCAGCTGATGGTAAAACGGTCTATGTCGTCGATGGTAACTACTCAGGCCTGAAAGTGTATACCCAGGATAGCGAGTCAGGGGCATATACCCGGACTCAGGAAATTTCCGGTGCCACCGGGACAGCACCTTATCTGTTTACCGCCGTTGAGATTAAAGCCGTCGGCAACTACGTCTATGTGTTAACCGATCCGGCTTCCGAAACTGTTGCTAATACTCTGATTGTCTATCAGGTTCAGGATAACGGCAGCCTGCAAGACGTGGCTTATATTCGTGATGGTCAGGGATCTGCCAGTATTAATGATAACGCCAGTCTGACGGTCTCAGCTGACGGTAAGCAGATAGTGGTTACCACTGGCAGCAGTATTAGCCTGTATAGCTTCGACTCGGCGACGGGCAAATTGGATTTTGTCAGCCAGCAAACCAACCTTAGCCAGATAGCTTCTGTGGCCTTGTCTGAAGACGGAAAGACCCTCTATGTCACCCAGTCCACTGGCAGCGTCAGCCGTTACCTGGTGGAAAGTGATGGCAGCCTGAACTTAAAACAGACAATAGACAGCAGCCAGACTCCGGGACTTAAAGATGCCGGCCTGATTATCTCCGGTAAAAATGGCAGCCTTATCGTCCTTGGCGACAACAGCGTTGTTTCGCTGTCTGATCGGTTAGTTGACGCTATTGCTATTGAGTATACCGAAGGCGAAACGCTGCCACTGACCGGGGGTATTACGCTTAATGATGCTGAATATGACGAGCTGAATGAAGGTAAAGGAAACTATCAGGGTGCCACCATTACTTTGGGCCGCGACAACGCCAGCGCAGACGATAATTTTGGTCTGAGTGAAGCTAATGGTCTCTCGTTACAAGACGGGAAAGTCATGTTTGATGGCAAAGCAATAGCCGATTTTGTGAATAGCCAGGGAACACTGACCCTGGTCTTTACCTCCAGCGTCAGCACCGAGCTGGCGAACCAGGTTCTGCAGCAAATTACCTATACCCATGCGGGTGCCGATCCCGGGAATGCGATTGCCTTAAACCTGAAGGTTACCGACAGTTATGGTGCGAGTGACAGTGTCACTTTATCCTTGGCGGTCACGACCATTAACGATGCGCCAACCCTGACCACCACGCCAGTGAATGGCACCTATGTTGAAGGCGGCACGCCTGCCGGTATCTTTAAAGATAGCCAGGCCAGCACCATTGAAGCCGGGCAGACCTTTATCAATACGACCCTGACGGTTTCAGGTGTGGTTGACGGTGCGCATGAAAAACTGACGCTTGATGGCACGGAAATCGCTTTGATTGCCGGTAACGGTAAAACCGTTAATGGCTATGACTATCAGGTAACTGTGCAAGGGGATGTCGTTACTGTCACCGTCAGCAACAGCGAGGGTCTGGCATTAGCCTCTCTGGTGGACGGATTAACCTACAGCCATGACAGTAATGACCCGACTGCCGGGACGCGTACCGTTACCCTGACCAGTATTCAGGATAATGGCGGTACTGACCTGGGGGGGAAAGACAGCAGCGTTCTGAATCTTGCCTCAACCGTGACGGTTCAGGCGGTCAATAACCCGCCAGTCGTGACCGGAACCGGGAGCGATACCCAGTTTACTGAAGGGGGTACGCCGACGCCGCTTTACACCGATGTCAGCGTTGATACGGTTGAAGCGGGCCAGGCTATTCGCAGTATTAGCGTCACCGTCGGTGGTCTGAAAGACGGTGCGAGCGAACAGTTATACCTCGATGGCACCGCTATTTCCTTAGTCAATGGCAGCGGCACCACGTCCAGCGGCTATGCCTGGACGGTCTCAGTCGTTGACGGCAACGCTACGCTCACCTTGAGCAGCGCGAGCAGTATCTCTGCCCCAGCATCAGTGATTGAAGGTATCCGCTATTCCCATACCAGCAATAACCCGACAGAAGGTGTAAGAAATATCACCTTGAGCTCGGTTCAGGACAGTGGCGGTGGTCAGGACAGCACCCAGCCTGACCTGAAAACAGCGGTAACCGTTATAGCGGTAAACAGCCCACCAGAAGCAAGCGTTGATAGTCTGATTTTACCGGGCGCGACACAAGACACGGACTATAGTCTGACCTTCCCGGAAGACTTATTCACTGATGTCGAGGATAAAACGCTGACATGGCAGATTGATGGCTTACCTGAAGGTTTAAGCTTTAATCCAGCGACGCATACCTTATCAGGAACACCGACTACCGATGGTAGCTATACCATGACGCTCACGGCGACTGATGCTCAGGGTGAGTCAGCCAGTATCGTTCTGACTCTGGACGTTGAGACCCGGCCCGTCAGTCATGTTGAGTTCACCTCGACCGTCGGATTATTCCCGACAGCAACAGGGGGTACAGACAGTATTTATGCCTCACTTGCAGAGTCACTTGGCCTCAATGTGGCCTCCTCTGAGATCACTGACCTGTCCCGTACAACGCATTTAGCCACAGGTCCGCTGGATTTAGCCGCGTCTCCCTGGTCTTTAAACCCGATTCAGTTTGGTCAGTTACCCGAGCTTGAAAAAGTCGACTTCAAAGGGTTAACCCACAAAGCGCATAGCACCGGGACGGTTGATTACTGGGAGCCTGTGACTGCGAATATTCAGATCCATTCTGTTGCCGGTCAGGGGGAGTTTATCGATGCCCGTCTGGCGAATGGTCGCCCATTACCCGAGTGGCTTCAGTTCGACCCGGCTACGGGCGAGCTGAAAATGGACAAGACGCAAGCGCCTCAGGTTGGGCAAATCCAGCTCAGACTGATTCGTGCTGATGGATCTGTTCTGTTACTGACCTTAAGAGAGCCGTTGTCGGTCGCTTCAATTCAGTCTGCATTACCTAAAGATACTGTATCCCACGAGGTACGGGCGACTTTTGAGGCAGTCTTACCTGCTAAAGATGCCATTTCTAAAACACTCGCCGCGGGACAAGGGGACAGTGACGCTTTACTTAAAGCCTCTCTGGAAATGTCAGCCTCCGCAGCACAACCTGCACAAGCATCATGATTAATTTAAAAACAATAATAGGGAGTACTCTGGTGGGTCATTCTAAGTTTGAACAACATAAGGCAAACGGCTGGGCAAAACGCGGTCTTAAAATGACAGCGATAGCCAGTGCTTTATTCCTGGCAGGCTGCGCCGTGCGTCCTGAACCTGTGACGATGGATGAGCAGATTAGCCAGGCGCTCAGCGATCGGACACAAATGTATGCCGATCAAGAGCCGGTTCGCGGTGTTATTACGCTCGATGAGGCGCTGGCTCGCTCATTAAAATACAACCTTCAGCAGCGCGTTGCCCTGATGGAACAAGCGATTGAAGATAACCTGCTGGGCATCGCTCAACTGGATATGCTGCCTAAACTGGCTGCACAGGCAGGTATGGTCACGCGAAGCAATGTCGCGGCATCGAGTAGCCAGTCGGTGACCACCGGTAAGCAGTCACTGGAGGCATCAACCAGCCAGGATATGACACTGCGTACCGCAGACCTGACCATGAGCTGGAACGTGCTGGACTTTGGTATTAGCTACTTTAATGCCAAAATACAGGCGAACAAAACCTTAGCGGCAGAAGAACGCCGTCGTAAAGTGGTGGCAGATATTACCCGTCAGGTGCGCACCACCTACTGGGAAGCCGCTACGGCCCAGCGTTTGCAACCTGAAGTTACCCAGGCTTTAGTTAAAGCGCGTCAGTCACTGGCCTTTGCCCGTCAAACTGAACGTGAGCGTCTGCTGCCGCCGGTGGAGTCACTGCGTTTCCAGAAAAATATGCTGGAGATGGTCCGTCAGCTGGAAGTGGTTGACAGCGATCTGGTGCTGGCGAAATCACGTCTGGCTGCGCTGATGAACCTGCCGCCAGCAAGCAGTTTTACCGTGGTTTCTCCTGAGCAAAGCAGTCTGGTTCAGATCAAGCTGCCTTACACCCTGGGTGACTTAGAGAACTTTGCGATGGTCAAACGACCTGAAATTCGTGAAGAGACCTATTTAGCCCGTAATGCCGTGCTCGATACCCGTCGCTCATTAACCCGCTTACTGCCAGGCGTGTCACTGTTTGCCGGTATTAACGGCGACAGCAACGATTACCTGGTTAACCGTAACTGGGCAAGCGCCGGTGTGCAGGTCAGCGGCAACTTGCTGAATGTTCTCTCCTGGTCTTCGGTCAAAAATGCCGGTGAAGCAGGTGAGTCACTGGCAGAAGTCAGACGTCAGGCATTACGCATGGCGGTTCTGACCCAAGTGAACGTGGCTTGGCAGGAATACCAGCAGAGTACTCAGATGTTCGAGCGTTATCAGGAACTGGCACGGGTACAAAGGGGTATTCTGAACCAGACCGATCAAAGCTACCGTAACCAGGCGGCGACGCAGATGGAACAAGTGCAAATCAGCACTGAAACCATTCTGACCACCCGTGCCCGTGACCGTAGTTTTGCCAGCATGCAGGATGCGCTGGGCACCGTCTATCAGGCAGCCGGGCTGGATGTATTGCCGGATAATATCAATGGCACTAGCCTTGCCTCATTGAGCGCCAGCATCGGGAGTACCACGCAGCAGATTGAAAAAGGTCAGCTGGCAAAAGTCTCTATGCAGCTCTCCAGCGCACCGGTAACCCTGGCTGCACCGGTAACCGTACCTGCGCCAGTCGCCCGTACCGCGCCGGTAGCGGTAAGTCAGCCGTTGCTCATCGGTCAGCAACCGGTCAGCCTGCCTGTTGCTGCCAATAAGCCTGTTGTTATGAGCAGGCCGCAGGCCACAACGCGCACCAATCAGGTTAACCGCATCGATGATATGTGGAATAACCTTGAGTCGCTTTCCGGAGTCGCGGAATGAGACTTCTGATATTGGCAGCCTGTTTGCTGCCGATAGCAGGTCTGGCTGAGTCTCAACTGGATCCCGTTCGGGTCCAGTTGAGTGCCGTGAAACAGACCATGCTGTCCAGTGGTATCGCCGCTCGCGTCAATGAGCTTCATGTCAAAGAAGGTGACAGTTTTAAGCAGGGGCAAACCCTGCTGACCTTCGACTGCACGGTATTACAGCAGAAACTTAATTACTCAAACGCGGCCGAACAGGCCGCACGTAAAAAAGTCTCTGTTGCTAACCGGCTGGATAAACTCAATGCTATCAGCGTGTCTGATGTCGATGAGGCGCGTGCGGCGTTGTCGATGGCCCAGGCGGAAGGTGGCGTGAACCGTGCAATGCTAAAGCGTTGTAACATCGTCGCTCCTTTCAATGGCCGGGTGACAGAGGCGCGCGTACGTCAATGGGAAACCGTTCCTGAAGGTAAAGAACTGCTGGCTATCTATGACGACAGCGCTTTTGAACTGGAATCCATTGTGCCGTCACGCTGGCTGGTGTGGTTGAAAACAGGCACGCCGTTTACCGTCACCCTGGACGAAACCGGACAAACCTACAGCGCTGAAATAAGCCGTATCTCGTCTTCTATTGAACCGGTGAGTCAGTCAGTGAAAGTCTTCGGTAAAATCACCCATGCCAGTGAAGGGCTGCTTCCCGGTATGAGTGGTGAAGCGCGTTTCGTTCCAGCGGAGTCATCGGTGAATGAGTAATCCTCTACAGCCGCTTGCGGAACTCTTACAGCTCCAGCGCCGCATGCGGGCGCTGGACAGCCGCGAGAGTCTGGCCTTTTTTATGGTCAATGAGACCCATCGCCTGACGAACTATCGTCAGGCGATTCTCTGGGACGGAGTCGCGGGTAAAATAGTGGCGGCTTCAGGGGTTTCCAGCGTGGACAGTCACGCCCCGTTTTGTCGTGGCTTTTCCGCACTTTGTCGTCAGTGGCAGCAGACTTTCCACAAAATAACCGCCGTCAGGGCGAATGACCTTTCCGTTGAGGACGGTCAATTCTGGCAGGAGTATTTGCCAGAAAACGGACTCTGGATACCGCTTCCCCATCAGGGGAAAGGCGGGGAACTGAGCTTAGTCCTGCTAAAAGATGCGCTATGGTCGGAGCCTGAAAAACTCCTGCTGGAGCAGTTAGCCGATGCCTATGGTCATGCCTGGCAGAGTCTTTCTCGTCAGCCAAAAAGTAGCAGAACCGGCCCCCGGATAAAGCGAAAGGGGCTGGTAATTGGCGTTGCTTTGGCTTTAATCATGCTGATCCCGGTTCGGCAATCGGTACTGGCACCCGCGGAAGTGGTGGCGAATAAACCCACCATACTGCGTGCGCCGCTTTCTGGCGTGGTGGATGTTCTTGAGGTTAAACCTAATCAACCTGTTGCTAAGGGTGATGTCCTGGTCAGCCTCGATGCCCGTGAATTACTCAACCAGCGAGAAAACGCCCGTCAGCAATTTGCCAGCGCCGAGGCCCAGTATCGTCAGGCCCAGCAGATGGCGCTAAGTGATGCAGATGCCAAGGCTCAGCTCGCGGTACTTGCCAGCCGTCGCCAGCAGATGCAGAGTGAAATGAAGTTTGTTGAATCTCAACTGGCACGTATGGCACTTAAGTCACCCCGTGACGGCATAGTGATATTTGATAATGCCACGGATTTACTGGGACGATCAGTCTCGGTCGGGGAGCGAATTATGATGGTTGCCGACCCAAGTGATACCCAGCTTGAAATACAGCTGCCAGCCGGGGATGCCATCGCGCTGGAAAACGGCGCAGAAGTGCGCTTATTCCTCAATGTTGCACCGAACTCACCACAAAATGCCGCATTAACTCAGATTGGCTATCGTGCAACGCCTGACGCTGAGAATGTGATGGCGTATCGCCTTCTGGCGGAGTTTAATCAGCCAGAATCGGTAGTCAGAGTGGGTCTGAAAGGGACGGCAAAAATCTATGGCGAAAGAACGGTACTGATTGCCTACTTGATGCGTAAACCCTGGTCATCGTTACGTGTCTGGCTTGGGGTCTGAGCATGAACGCTGACGCTTTGCTCGTTGCTCCATTAAGGGATGAGTTAATTCTTCACCCTGGCCCGACAGACTGGAAGGGGGCACCCAGTTGGACCCTGGAGGATCCTTTACGGGATCGTTATTACCGTATTGGCTGGCTGGAAAAAGCGTTACTTTCCCACTGGTCACTCGGGGATGCGAACGCCATTATCACGCGGGTTAATCAGCAACTGCCGGTTGAAATCGATCGCGAGGATATTCGTTCATTTTCAGAGTTTCTTCAGACCCACGCTCTGACCTGGAAGGTGGATGATGAAACCGTTGCTCAGTTCACGCGACAGAAAGCCGCGGCAAAACGTTCATGGTGGAGCTATGCGCTGCATAATTATCTGTTTTTACGCATTCCTATCTTGCACCCTGACGCTTTTCTGAAACGTAGCCTGCCATGGGTATCGTTGTTTTATAGCAAATTTTTCTGGTTAACGACATTTTTTGCCGGACTAACCGGGCTGCTGTTTGCCAGTCGCCAGTGGGAAACCTTTCGCCATACTTTTCTCCACTTTTTTACCCTCGAAGGGGCGCTGTTAGCGGGGATAACCCTCAGCCTGACGAAGTTTATTCACGAACTGGGGCATGCTTATACCTGCAAACGCTACGGAGGTAAGGTCAGTAGTCTTGGCATTGCACTGCTGGTGATGATGCCTGTCTTGTACACCGACACCTCGTCAGCGTGGAAACTCGCCAGCCGTAAACAGCGGTTAGCCATTGGTGCCGCGGGCATGATGACCGAACTGGCGATTGCCGCCTGGGCGACTCTGGCATGGAGTTTCCTGCCTGATGGCATGTTACGCAGCGCGGCGTTTATGCTGGCGACCACCACCTGGATAATGACCCTGGCGGTTAACCTCAGCCCTTTGATGCGCTTTGATGGTTATTTTTTGCTCTCAGATGCCTTAGGGGTCGGCAACCTGCAGCAGAGGGGGTTTGCTGTTGGTCGCTGGAAACTCAGAGAACTGCTGTTTGGCCTCAAGGATGAACCTCCTGAAGCGATGCCGGACTGGTTAAGGCGGTCGCTAACGTGCTATGCATTTTCGACCTGGGTTTACCGACTTTTTTTGTTTACCGGGATTGCCTTGCTGGTCTATCACATGACTTTCAAGGTGCTGGGTATTCTGTTATTTGCCGTTGAAATTGGTTACTTCGTTATTGTCCCGATTATCAATGAACTGCGGGCCTGGCATGGGCGTCGTAAGGATTATCGTATGAACCGTCAGATGATACTGACCCTCAGCGCGGCGAGTTTGCTGCTGCTGATTTTTCTCTTTCCCTGGCAGCATACGGTCTATGCGCCAGGCCTGATACGGGCCGAACAGCAGGGTAGTTTATATATGCCGATGCCGGCAAAAATTGAACAGATCAAGGTGTTGCCAGGACAGCAGGTCGCGAAAGGCGATGTCCTGTTTATTCTGCATACAGATGATATGGTTCAGCAGAATGAAAACCTGACAAGACAGCTACAAACCCTTGGCTGGCAGCAAGATTATCAGACGCTTAACCGCCAGACATTGCAGACGCATCAGCGCATCAGAAAGGAACGTGAAGCCGCGCTAAAACATCAGCAGGTGCTTTCTGAACAACAGGATTCCCTGATTATTCGCTCCCCCTTTGATGGCCGCGTGGCCGATCTGGCTAATCCACTCAGTGCGGGTGAATGGCTGGCGCAGGGAGAATGGCTGGCAACGGTGACACATCCTGAAGGTGCAATGGTTGAAGCCCTGGTCAGAGAAAAAGACTGGCTTCGCCTGAGCCCTGGCGCGAAAGGAACTTTCTATTCAAAACAGAGTTCTCTGCCAGGTTTGCAAGGTGAGGTGGTCGAGATTGAACAGACCGCAGTCACCGATCTCCGTTCTGTTGCGGAACTGGCCTCAGTATATGGCGGCGATATTGCAGCCCTGACTAATCAGCAGCGTGAAATTGTCCCTGAGCAGGCGGTATATCGGGTGTTACTGCGCCTCGAACCCGGAACGAAAGCACCGCTTCAGGTTCAGCCCGGAACCCTGGCGCTGGAAGGTCAATCGCAGATCCTTGCCTGGAGTTTATGGAAATATCTCTCTGCGGTGGTGGTGCGGGAGCTGGCGTTTTAAGTTTTGTATATAGCGAAGGCGTAATGGAAATGTTACATCTTGCTATTAAGTGATAATGATTGTTATTATCCTTTCCATAATAATACAATCAAATTAGCAAAGTCGTTATCAAACGGCTCTGCATAGCATCAGTGTTTTAGATATCGAAAACACTTTATTTATTTGGGGATAATATGCGTGTTTTGATAGTTGACGATGACTCAATTCTTTGTCGCTGGCTGGATGAAAAATTACATACGCATGGACACAGCTGCCAGATAATTCATGATGGAACGCATGCCTTAACGGCCATTCAGGACGCGACCTATGACGTTATTCTGTTAGACAGGATGTTGCCTGGAATGGATGGTTTTACGGTCCTTCGCGAATTACAGGTGATGAGCCATCCCCCGGTAATGTTACTGTCAGCCCTGGATCGGGATATTGACAGAGTTATGGGCCTTGAGCTGGGCGCGGAAGATTACCTGGGTAAACCATTCAATTTTGACGAGCTACGCTTGCGATTAGATATTATCGTCGGTCGTGATAAGCGTAATACGCCTAAAAGTACGTTGTTAACTTTTGCTGATTTAACCGTTGATTGCCTTGAACGTAAAGTATGGCGCGCAGGGAAACCCATCGATCTGACAGATAAAGAGCTTAAGTTATTATTATTACTGATGGAAACCCCCGACAAAGTTGCCAGCCGTACTCATCTGCTTGAGCGGGTATGGGGATATCAGTTTGACCCGCAAACTAACCTTATTGATGTTCATATGTCTAAACTGCGGTCCAAAGTGGATAAGGGCTTTGACACTCCTCTGATTAAAACCCTGAGATCGGTAGGGTACTATCTGGAACACGTCGAGAAGCGCTGAATATGTCCACAAAAGTATTAACCCTTTGTAATGGCTGCCGGACCTGTATGCGTTACTGTACCCTGAAAGTACGTCAGTGGCAGGTACTGGGCGCCAGTCATTATCCCGATTTCTTGCAAACGGCTAATTTCCGTCAGGGAATGACGATTGTCTTTCTTTTTTTAATCGTGGCGATAGCCAGTATGATGGGCTCAAGTAAATTGATTGAGTCTCTGATTCGCGGCCATGTCCACGATGTCATTGTTAATGATATTTATGATTACTCCATCAAGTCCTCATTAAAAAGTACTCCGCTAATGCAGGCTCAGATTAGTCGCGAATCTCTGGAGCACAGCGATAATCTGGCGCAGGTATTGTTGATTGACCCTCACGGCAACATTGTTTACCACTCAATGGCGCTCCAGCAACAGAATACTGGTGGCTGCGGGATGGATGTCTCCTGCCTGAAAAAAATCATTCAGCAAGACGACCATGATAATTTAGTCGGGCTTTCTGTGCTGCTTGATGACGGCGGTATCTTATTTCGTGGTTATCATATCTTACCTATGCTCGAAAGGGTCAAAACCATCCCGCTGGTTGCCGGAGCTGGCGTATTTATTGTCTTACTGATTTGTCTTTATGTCAGCCGTCAGTTCAGTCTGCGGAGCTTGCATATCGCCCGGGAAATACGCGAGGCGCTGAACAAATACAGTAACGGCGATAAACATGTGCGTATGCCACAGTCTGCTTATCGTAATGACTTTGATGCCTTGAGTGCCGATATTAATCAGAATCTGGAACGCATTGAACGGTTGATGGAGCAGGTGCGGAACAATGCCGGGCATATTGCCCATGAACTACGCACCCCGTTAACGCATCTTCATAACCGACTTTATTCCCTGTCAGAAAGAGAAGATTTAACCGATCAAAGCAGGATTGAGATAGATAGTGCGGTGAATGAGGTACAAACTATCTTGACCTTATTCAGAAATGTGATGCGCATTAGCGAAATCGAGAGTGGACGCTGTATCCATCAACTGGGCGACTGTTCAGCCCACAGGTTATTGCAGGATGTGGCCGAGTATTATCAACCCTTGGCGGAAAATCGCTTTTGTTCATTAGTGATTGAACCGAAGACGGATATCCGGCTGTTTATCGACAGAAGTCTGGTTTTTCAGGCACTCGCTAATCTGATAGAAAATGCACTTAAATATGCGGCGGATGGCAGAGTCATCACCCTGGGATATCGTTTCTATCATGGCTGGTTAACCTTATATGTATCAGACCAGGGGCCGGGTATTCCTGACGACTTGCAAGGTAAAGCGATTGAACCTTTTGAGCGGCTGGATAAGCGTTATTCAAGTAACGGCTACGGACTGGGACTTTCACTAGTAAAGGCGATAACCGAATTACACGGAGGGAAGATTAAGTTTGAAAATACTCATCCGGGACTCTGTGTTTATCTTTGTCTGAATCGCTGTCAGTAATTATCTGCTGAATATTCTGCGTGGTAAATAAACTGATTAATAATATGATTAATAGATATTATCTGGCGTCATCACCCGTCGGGCACCGACATAATGATTTTGCCAGTAATTATCACTGAGTTTGCTGATACGGATATCTAACCCGGTTCTGGGTGACTGAATAAACTGATTATCGCCAATATAGACACCAACGTGATCAACATAATCCTGGCGTATCTGGAAGAAGACTAAATCACCGGGTTCCAGTTCGCTGGAACGAATAATTTTGGCGTCGGTCAGATGAAACATGCCTCTGGCTGTTCGTGGGAAAGGGCGCTTAATATGATCTTTATAAGCAAAATAAATAAGTCCGCTACAATCAAAACCGCTGAGAGGTGAAGCGCCACCCCAGAGATAGGGTTTACCTAACTGTTCCATTAAGGTATTCAGGGCAATCTGTCGCGTGCGCAGATATCTGTCATGATAGAGCGGGCGCTGGGTCAGACGACGAAGTAATATTTCAACATCCTGACCTGAACGCTGAATCTGCTGACTGAATGAGGACTCCGGGCGCTGTGCCATCGCAACTTTCTGAAGCCTGGCTTCTTTGAGTAACCCGGTGCGAACCAGCGCTTTACTTGATGATGTGGTTCCTGAAACAGCGCTAATTTGCTGACCGGCAGAGACTTTAACCCGCAGCCCTTTTTTTTCTAATTCAGCCAGATTGTAGTGTTTACCCGGGCGTGAATCAGACTGCTTGTCATTTACTGAAAACTTCACTTGTCGGGTTTCAGTGGGCGTTAGGATGGTGATATCAGACAGCTGGCTCGCAGCGCTTGGAAAACTTATCAGTGAGGAACCTAATAATAAAAAACAACGCGCAGAGGGTGTCATTATCAAACCCGTTAATTACTTACTCGAAAAATGTAATTATTGTCTAAAACAGAGTGGGATAATAGTTTAATAAAGATATATTAAGAAAAATTAATTAATGTTAATTCATACTGTATCAACATATTATAATTAAGGGTATTACAATCAGCGTGATAATAACCTTATTATTTTAACGTTATTGAGTGCGGCTGATATCATTTTATTTATGTGACTTTTTTTATGAGAGTAGTGGGGGAAATAAACGGGTTGTACTGATAAGGTACAACCCGCTTTGGGCGTTAAGCTTAACTGACGGCTGGCAGAGGGCGTGGTTTACCCTCATGGTCTACCGCGACATAGATAAACACCGCTTCAGTCGCTTTATAACGCTGGCCAATAGGTTCACTGGCGACTTTTTTGATCCACACTTCAATATTGATAGTGATCGAGGTTTTTCCGCGTTTAATACAGCTGGCATAACAGCACACCACATCGCCGACGGCGACAGGTTTGAGAAATGTCATACCGTCGACACGTACGGTAACGACACGCCCGTGCGCTATCTCTTTAGCCTGAATCGCACCACCGAGATCCATCTGCGACATCAGCCAGCCGCCAAAAATATCGCCATTGGCATTGG
Source organism: Klebsiella sp. BIGb0407 (assembly GCF_024807845.1). Taxonomy (GTDB): domain Bacteria; phylum Pseudomonadota; class Gammaproteobacteria; order Enterobacterales; family Enterobacteriaceae; genus JGM124. The sequence continues at coordinate 712,670 of NZ_JANUEQ010000001.1, read as the reverse complement.
TGTCGGCAGGCATTGCCAGGGTGCGTAGAACTAAATCGCCGCGCGGTAATTCATCAGTCATTCTTTCTTATCCTGTGGCTGCATATGACGGTAAATATAAACTCCGCTTAATAGCGTAAATACCAGCATCATTGCCGTCAAGCCAAAGACCTTGAAGTTTATCCAGAGACTCTCCGATAACCAGAAAGCGACATAGATATTAAGCAGGCCGCAGAAGATAAAGAACAGTGACCAGGCGACGTTAAGCCGAGCCCATACCTGGGCAGGCAGGGTTAACTCTTTGCCGAGAATGCTCTGGATAAGCACTTTCTTCATCACAAACTGAGTAAACAGCAAAGCGATGGCAAACAGCGCGTAGATGATAGTGACTTTCCATTTGATAAATTCAGGATTATGGAAATAAATCGTCAGACTGCCGAATACTGCCACCATAATGAAAGTGACCAGCGTCATTTTTTCTACTTTACGGTATCTGTACCAGCTATAAATCAGAGCAATACCGGTGGCGATGATCAGGGCCCAGGTGCCAGCATAGATATCGTACATTTTGTAGAAAACAAAAAAAACGATTAGCGGCAGGAAGTCGAGAAACTGCTTCATAAATAGGTTCCGTTAACAGATGACGCCTGACCTGAAAGAAGTCAGGCGTCGAAAAGATTAGGGGCGAATCAGCATAAACAGGCGGAATAAGTAGATAAGCAAAACGGCAGAAATCAAATTGCTTATGGTATTGGCGATAACAGCACCCACTTCCGGTGAAAACGCAGCAAAAGATGAGACCATTAACAATAGTGCTGTCTTAGCGGCTAACCAGAGCACAACGGCGGGTGTTACCAGACGCATATTAGCCCATGCCAGCTTAACGCTCTGACGCATTGACTGGAAAATACCCGCTTTGTCCTGAACCAGAATGACCGGTGCCAGTGACAATACAATGGCAAACAGGACGCCTGGTACCACCACAAACATAATACCAATCTGTACCAGTAAGGTGGTGATAAAGATCAGGATCAGCATTTTTGGCAGCACCGGTGCGGCAGCACCAATGGCACGTAATGCACTGACTCGCTGACCCGCAGAGACAATTTGCATTAATACCAGCATACTGCCTGCCAGAATAGCGTTACCAATGAGACCCGAAAACGTTGACACGGCGGATGCTTTTAATAGCACACGCTGCTGCTCGGGTGTCATATTCTGAATCAGGTCAAACAGACCACCGCTACCTGATAAATTGTCGCCTTCACTCAGAATGGCCATTTGCTGTTCTCCGGGCGAAAGAGCATTGCCGAATAACACCGATATCAAGGCGCAAAGTAGTGCAATCAGTAGAATTGTTATGAACTGATGGCGTAAGAAATTTCCCGTGTCACGGTACACAGAACCTGCCGTGATAGACATGCACTCTCCTCGGTATAGCTTGCGGTTATAAATCAACGGGTAATTGTACCCTGGTTGAGGGGCGCTGACATCCTTAACCCCCTGTTCTGTACAGTTAAATTTACTGCATTTGTCGCCGGTTAATATCCTCTGGCACAGTTTATCTCAGGTTTTATTCGCGCTTTGTCAGCAGGTGTAAATATTGTTCGGGATAGCACGCCGATACCGATAAATCCTTTCCATTATATATCCATCACGCGAAAGACGAAAAAAGTTATCGCCAGGATGCCAACAGATGCCGTTTATTGATCCTGGTCATATGTTCCTGGTCCGCTGAGTTTGCGGGTAAATTAACCTGGATCAATGAATGTTAAATTAGACTATAAAGTGTGACGATTGTCAGATCACTTTACATATGTTTATCCGTATATTGGGGGCGCTTAAAATAACCACATAAAAGGGATGGATATGAAAAAGTTGTCTTTGGCATTAGTGGCGTTGATGGGTTTATCGGGTGTAGCTGAAGCGCATCAGGCTGGTGATTTCTTTATGCGTGCAGGGACGGCGACCGTACGTCCAAGCGCCAGCTCAGACAATGTACTGGGCTTGGGTGAATTCAATATCGACAATAACACCCAACTGGGTCTGACCTTCGATTACATGGTGACGGACAACTTTGGTGTCGAGTTATTAGCAGCAACACCTTTCCGTCACAGAGTGGGCCTCGGTCCGACCGGTACCATTGCGACCGTACGTCAGTTACCGCCGACTTTGATGGCGCAATGGTACTTTGGTGACGCGACCAGTAAATTACGCCCTTATGTTGGCGCCGGTATCAACTACACCATGTTCTTTGATAATAAATTCAACGAAACGGGTAAAGATCTTGGTTTAACCAATCTGAGTGTTAAAAACTCATGGGGCGCTGCGGGTCAGGTCGGTATGGACTATATGCTGGATAAAAACTGGATGCTGAACATGTCGGTCTGGTATATCAATATCGACACCAAAGTACGCTTTGATGCGGGCCCGAATAATCACCAAAGCATTGATACCAAGATCAATCCTTGGGTGTTTATGTTCGGTGCGGGTTATACCTTCTAAGGTCTTCTGCAAAACTCTTCTGTAAAACTGGTCACAAAACGGCCAGTTTTTTCCATTCTTTTCCTCTCGTATCATTGTGCCGATCGGTCATCGTTTTTGAGCTGTGTCCAAGTGTAAGTATTACTGGTGGATGAACTCCGCAACCGAAATATTCACTTTCGTGGTCTTACCGACAGCATTGATACATCCAGCCTTATGGGGAGATTTATATTTCATATCATGGTGCACTGGCAGAAATGGAGCACGAGCTGATTGTAGAGAGAACAATGGGATCGGAGCGGAAGGCTAATCGCTAATGGAGTGGATAGAAAACAGGTTGCGATCGTTTATGATGTGGCTGTGTGTAGTTTGTACAACAAATTTTCTGTAAAAAAGAATTAGTATGTTTCGATGAAAAGTATCACACATTGATGTAGCCGCAGTTTTATTTAAAAGTCTGCTCTGTGCCAACAGCGGAAGTAGCTAATCACAGTTTGTGTGGGTCAACGGAGAGCAGGTCACGCATTCTATGCGAAGAACCAAGCCATATCTGAAAAAGAATATTGATGGTAGGAAAAATTTCTCACCATCAACCTTCTTAAGGGGATTAGTCAACACGAGTCTGTCAATTACAATTTTCTAACCGACGATAATATCCCACGCTATCGGCTCAAATCTCCGCCAAAACCGCAGGATCGCCACTCCTCCAGATATTATCCACCGTAATGCAACTGATGAGCCATTGTCCGTTATGTTTTTCCAGCTCAACGTCGTATCGATTTTTCATTAAGTAATGACGGGATGCATCTGATTTAGGGACATGCTGTGCTTCGACCAGTGCGTCAATTTTTGCTTTGTCTCCTTCAATGAAGACGCGGGAATTGCTTACCGAGTGGGTCGTCAAAAGCGAGCTAAGGGAACTCATCAGAGCCGAAGTAATGGTCTCCCTTCCTTTCAGAACGGGATAATCAAAATCCGCTTTTGCTGCAGCTGGCCTGAAATCAGATACCGCATCCGGTGTAAAAACCGAAGCAATCAGGATCGGGTCTTTCATATCAATTCCTGCAGCGTACTGATACAGGGATTCTGTGATCGCAGTTTTACTTTCACTCTCAGTCAGTGTTTTCGATGGCATAGTTAACTCCTTATTTAATGGAGTTATGATGGTATACAATGGATACTTAGTGTCAATCAGGCACTAAGTATCAACCAGGTATACTGAGGTAAACTGCATGCCACCGTTAAAAAGTAAACAAACAGACTCAAAGGTAGTCTCTGGTTTGCTATGTGAAGACCAGATTTCCAGCCGTCTTTTGCTGGACCAGATTACAGATAAATGGTCCATTCTCATTCTCTCATTACTTTGCAAGGAACCCCTTCGCTTCAATGAGATAAAAAGAAACATGGACGGTATAACGCAAAAATCGTTAACACAGTGTTTGCGCAAACTTGAACGCAACGGCATTGTCGGGCGTCGTGTTATCCCGACCTCTCAGGTCGGGGTTGAGTACAGCATTACACCTCTCGGCCGAACGCTTGAAATACCCTTTCAGGCTTTATATAACTGGACTGTTAAATACAGCCCGGCTGTTACAGATGCACAGATTGAATATGACAGCCGTAACCTGGAGTAAACTTTTCCAGATAATAACCTCAGTGTTTTACAACCTCACTCAGATTGACTGCCGCGAAATAGATAGCGTATATCGGCGGTGGGCGAGCGGCCAAACTGGCGCGCGTATTCCCGGCTAAACTGAGTATGGCTCTGATACCCCACAGACAAAGCAATTGTCGTTACACTCTCACCTGAAGAGGAAAGTCTGAGCCGTGCCTGCATCAGGCGCATTCTTTTTTGATACTGCACCGGGCTTAACGCTGTTACCGAACGGAAATGTCTGTGGAATGCAGAAACACTCATCGCAGCCATTTCTGCCAGTTCTTTAACCCGAACCGACTGCATATAGTTCTGCTTTAACCAGTTAATCGCTTTGTGGATGCGTGCAAGATAAGTGTCCGGTGTTGCGATATCACGTAGCATCCAGCCCAGCGGCCCCTGAAGAACCCGGAACAGAATTTCGCGTTCATAAACCGGGGCCAGAGCGATAATTTCGTCCGGCTTATTCATCAGGCTGAGCATTCGTAACCACGCATCCAGTAATTCTGGCGTCACTGGCGCGACTGAAAATCCGGTATGGCAGTGATTTGAAATACCAGAATCTGGAAAACCTGCCAGCAAAGTCGCGAGTATTTCCGGTTCAGGGGTCAGGCTGACGGCAAGATAGGGCGCATGGGTATGTTCATCGGCAAAGACCTGGCCTACCGCCGGTAAATCCACTGACATGACAAAGTAAGTCGCTGGATCATAGCGCAGAGTTCTGTCCCCAACCGTCATGCTTTTTGAGCCCGTCAGAATGAGATTAATCATCGGTTCATATACGGCAGACAATCTGTGTTCAGGGATTTCTCCCTGCACCATTGCCACTCGTGGAATGCCAGTCTCGGTGCGTTGATTATCCGCGCCGGAAGTCAGCAAGCGTAATTTTTGTAATTGTGTTTCCATGCCCGATTGATAACACGTCCCCCCGAAGACAACAAGAGACAGGCAGGATTAGGCAACTTCGAAAGAGGATCGCATCAGCCAGACACACCACATACGAGTAACCTGTACTTCGACATCCTGATATCGAAGAGGTTTTTATGAAAAATATCCTGATCACCGGCGGCAGCCGTGGTATTGGTGCCAGTACCGCCTTAGCCTGCGCCAGTCGTGGATACCGGGTGATTTTGACCTGGAACAGCCAGCCGGAAGCCGCTGACAAGGTTGTGGACCGAATCAAGGCGGAAGGTGGAGAAGCCATCGCGTTAAAGCTGGACGTGGGCAATTCTGACAGCTTTGCAGGTTTCTGTTCAGATCTAAAACAGACCATGCTAAGCCGCTGGCGTGATGCGGGTCTTGACGGTCTGGTTAATAATGCAGGATATGGGCTATATGCTCCAATTGAGAACGTGACTGAAACGCAGTTCGACAACCTGATGACTGTGCATCTAAAAGGACCTTTCTTCCTCACGCAGACATTACTTCCCTTACTGCGTCACGATGCCGCCATCGTCAATATCACCAGTGCTACCACACGAGTAGCTACTGCGGGTGTTGCACCTTACGCCACTTTCAAAGGCGGCCTTGAAGTCCTGACCCGCTATATGGCGAAAGAATTTGGTGAGCGCGGCATTCGGGTTAATGCCGTCTCTCCGGGGGCAATTCGCACAGAGTTGGGTGGCGGGCTTAATGATGAATTTGAAAACTTACTCGCCTCACAAACCGCACTGGGACGTGTTGGCGAACCTGAAGAGGTCGCGCGAGTGATTGTATCCCTGCTTTCTTCTGACAGTGGCTGGATCAATGCGCAAAGCATTGAAGTGTCTGGCGGCTATAACATCTGATCACGGAGTATTTTATGCTGGACCACATCTTTATTACCGTAAGTGACATTAATCGTTCGGTTGCCTTCTACAACACAGTGCTTCCTGTACTGGGCATCGTCAACCGCCACGACTATGAAGGCAGCGAAGGGCCCTCGGGTCATCCTGACTTAAAGGGATTCGGTGCCAACGGACGAATTTTTTTCTGGCTCAGATCGGGCACACCCTCCCCGGATGCTGTTCATATAGGGTTCGTGGCGGATTCTGAAGCCATGGTAAATCAGGCTTACAAAGAGGCTATCGCAGCGGGTGCTACAGAAATTCATCCGCCGGGTGCGCAGTTGCACTATGACCCACGCTATTACGCAACCCAGGTCAGGGATCCTGATGGTTACAGCCTCGAGTTTGTCTATAAAAGCTGGCAACACGGGTAGTAACAGCAATCGTTAATCAGGAATGATAATAGCTTCAGGTCCCTCTTACTTTGTCACCTCAGTCAGGAAAAATGATTAAATGAAAAAACTGATGATTTATGGCGCAACAGGTTATACCGGTAGCATGATCGTGCAGCACGCATTAGACGCTGGACTTCAGATAATTATTGCCGGTCGCAACCAGCAAAAACTTGCAGAAATGGCATCAGAGAAAAACCTCCCCTTTCGCGTATTCGGGCTGGATGATCCTGACCTCATTGATAAGGCGTTGGCCGACATTCACGCTGTTATTAACTGCGCCGGTCCGTATATGTATACCGCACGGCCGTTGATGGAAGCCGCAATCCGTCAAAAGCGTCATTATATGGATGTGGCGGCCGAACTGGACAGCTATCAGCTTGCAGAAACACTGGATAAGCCGGCATTTGAAGCAGGCGTGATGCTGCTACCCGGCTGTGGAGGGAGCGTGGCGATGCTGGGATGTCTGGCTGCTCATGCCGCTGCAAGGATCAATAAACCTGTCCACATTTCACTAGCATTGAATGTCACCGGATCGATGTCGCGCGGATCGGTGGTTAGTGCAACAGAGAATGTCTCAACTGAGTGCTTGGTTCGCCGGAAAGGCCACTTGCTGCAGCGCGAGTCCTCTGAGCTTAAAGACATCGATTTTGGCAAAGGGTCACAAGCCTGTTTTCCCGTTACACTGCCTGATCTCATCACTGTTTGGAAAGCAACAGGCATCGCTGATATCGAAACCTTTGTACACGTCACCGGAGAAGGTTTCCCGCAGGGAGTTCAGGCAGAACTTCCGGATGGGCCGACCGTTCAGGAGCGTGAAAACAACCGTTATCAGGCTGTAGCGGAAATTGTGAATGCTGAAGGCAACACCTTGCGCCTCCTGCTGGATACAGTAAATGGCTACAGTTTTACTGCAATGGCTGCTGCTGAGGCGGCACGCCGTATCTTAGCCGGAGAATCGTCTCCTGGATTCCAGACGCCAGCCGGATTATTTGGAAAGGGCTTTGCAGAAACCATTGCTGATACGCGGGTTACGGAGATGTAGACAGGCCTTTTAATAACGATGATTTAAAGCCTGCTTGTTAGCAATGTCCGCTTTTCGCTCACAGCGGACTTTCAGCCCATTCAACGTGTCAGCTTCGAGCCAAAAGCACACATCTAAGAACAGAATACGGAAGTTGAAGACTAGGATATCGTGGCTTACTAATACCCGGATGACTGTTGTAAAAAGGGCGAGTCCACGCGCCCTTCATTATCAGGATGATATTTAGTTAAGTCTTTGCCCCTTTTCATCCGTAACTTTCTCACCGTCCTTTTTTTGTAAACGCGCCGTTCTGTACATCAGGAAGAATATTCAGCACTGTTTCAGAAGGTCGGCATAACAGGGTTCCCAGTGGGGTCACTACGATGGGACGGTTGATCAGAACAGGATATTGCAACATAAAATTGATTAACTGGTCGTCAGTAAACCGGTCTTCCGCAAGATCCAGTTTTTCATAGGGTTCAACATTTTTTCGCAGCACTGCTCGTACCGAAATATCCATATCCGCAATGAGCTTTACTAGTTCACCGCGCAACGGCGGGGTATCCAGGTAATAGATAATTGTTGGCTCAACACCGCTATTACGGATCATCTCAAGCGTGTTGCGTGAAGTTCCACAGGCTGGATTGTGATAGATGGTTATATTGCTCATATCAGTATCTCATTACAGAGTGACGGAAAGCCGCACTGCCAGCGCGGCCAAAGTGACAAACAGCACTGGTATTGTCATCACAATGCCCACCCGGAAGTAATATCCCCAGGTAATTTTGATATTTTTCTGTGCCAGTACATGAAGCCACAGCAACGTAGCCAGACTGCCAATAGGTGTAATTTTAGGGCCCAGGTCGCTGCCTATGACATTGGCATAAATCATCGCCTCTTTGATAACACCGGTTGCGGCGCTGCCATCAATCGACAGAGCCCCGACAAGCACAGTGGGCATATTATTCATCACCGATGACAGGAAGGCTGTCAGGAAGCCGGTTCCCAGCGTAGCTGCCCACAATCCATGCTCTGCCAGCTCATTCAGCAAGGACGAGAGATAGTGGGTAAGACCGGCATTTCGTAAGCCGTAGACCACCAGATACATCCCAAGCGAGAAGATAACGATTTGCCAGGGTGCACTGCGCATCACTTTTCCCGTATCAATGGCATAGCCTTTTTTTGCAACGACAAACAGGATAAATGCGCCAGTTGCAGCGACCAAACTGACCGGAACCCCCATAGGCTCTAATCCGAAAAAACCCAGCAGAAGCAATACCAGAACCAGCCAGCCGGCTCGAAAGGTATTCATATCACGTATCGCATCTTTCGGTTCTTTCAACAGAGAAACGTCGTAAACGGCGGGAATGTCTCTGCGGAAAAACAAATGTAGCATTACCAATGTTATTGCAATCGCTACCAGGTTAACTGGCACCATCACGGCTGCATATTCAGAGAAACCAAGCTTAAAGAAATCCGCAGAGACAATGTTTACCAGGTTTGAAACAATCAGCGGTAAGCTTGCGATATCGGCGATAAATCCTGCTGCCATAACAAACGCCAGGGTTGCCGCCCGGCTGAATCCCAGGGCAAGCAGCATGGCAATGACGATAGGTGTCAGGATCAGTGCTGCACCATCATTGGCAAAGAGCGCCGCGACCATAGCACCAAGCAACACAATCCAGGTAAAAAGCAATCGTCCCCGACCATTTCCCCAGCGGGCAACATGCAGCGCGACCCATTCAAAGAAACCGGATTCATCAAGCAGTAGACTGATAATGATCACAGCAATGAAGGTGGCAGTCGCATTCCACACAATCTGCCAGACCACCGGAATATCTCCCAGATGAACAACCCCAGAGAGTAATGCCAGACCTGCACCCAACATGGCGCTCCAGCCGATCCCCAGTCCCCTGGGTTGCCAGATAACCAGTATGAGAGTGAACAAAAAAATAATACCTGCCAGTAACATCAGGACCTCATTATATATGTTTATTCATATGCATATTATTTCAGCAGGAAACCAATACGGCGCTACTGATTTTCTTACGTATATTTTCTCGTTCACAATTCCAGGCTGTATCAATAATACCTGCCGCCCATGCAGGCATATGTGGCGACAGTCGGTAATGTACCCATTTTCCTTCCCGGCGGTCGATGACCAACCCTGACTCACGCAATAGTGCCATGTGGCGTGAAATTTTGGGCTGAGACTCAGCTGTTGCCCCGCAGATATCACAGACGCACATCTCGCCGGATTCCCTGAGAAGCATCACGATAGTCGAACGCGTTTCATCGGCGAGCAGTTTAAAAAGCTGAACAGGCTGAATCATGCTTAACCTCAATTTAAATAACATCACATATGATATTTCATATGTGATGTTATTTAAAGCACGGTTTATAAAATGGGTTTTTATGATGTACTTACCAGCAATCAAACTGGGATGTTTTGATAATGCGATTGCCAGCAAGCTGTCGGGCAATACTGAAACAATGCCACGTACTCTCATCCTGTACGGTTCGGTAAGGCAGCGATCCTATAGCCGTTTTGCTGCCGAAGAAGCCGGGCGATTACTGACACAGATGGGCGCAGAAGTGAAAATTTTTAACCCTTCAGGTTTGCCGCTACCTGATGATGCACCCGAGAGTCATCTCAAGGTGCTCGAGCTGCGCGAACTGGTGAGGTGGTGTGACGGAATGGTCTGGAGTTCTCCAGAAAGGCATGGAGCCATGAGCTCGGTGATGAAGGCACAGATTGACTGGATACCCCTGAGTGAAGGTGCGGTTCGTCCATCACAGGGGAAAACCCTGGCCGTGATGCAGGCCTGTGGTGGTTCGCAGTCATTCAATACGGTAAATCAAATGCGCATACTTGGTCGCTGGATGCGAATGTTCACGATCCCCAATCAGTCATCTGTGCCGAAAGCATGGCAGGAGTTTGACGACGAGGGGCGTATGAAACCGTCAGCCTGGTATGACAGGATTGTTGATGTTGTCGAAGAGTTGTTCAAAATTACGTTACTCCTTAAAGGACATACTGACTATCTGGCCGACCGCTATAGCGAAAGAAAAGAAAACCATCAGGAGCTTTCTGCACGTGTTAATCAGGAAAAAATTTGACTGATAATAATGCCCGAATTCATTTTCGAGTTTTTATAACATCAGCTCTTTGCTCACGATATCTTGAACAATGCTTGCGGTACACTCACAAAGTCATTCTCCAAAACTAAAGTAATAGACATGGAAATCATAGGCTTAAAAGAGGTGGTTTGAGGTAATGGAATCTCTAAGAAAATGGCTTTTCTATATTACAATCAGATAATTAAATAAAAGTAATCAATGTAATTCTCCGTCACATCGGCTGGCAGGTTAATCCAAGTCAGCCCAGTGACATGCAAGCATCAGAACAACCAATCGTCGGTATTTTCCCATGCATTAAACTGGCCGATATGAAGCGTCAGCTAATAAACCTAATGGCGGTATGTTCAATTCCCGCATCAATAGAGTCGACAGCCTTTTTCAGCTCGCGGAAAAGATTCTCAGCCTGGCGACGAGACAAGCAGATCGTTTTCGGGGAATTCTTTGATGGGCCACATCGGAACACCGGCCATGCTATCGGTGAGGCGAGCGCGCAACATGACATGCTCAGACAGAGCGTAATAGCTGATCTCAAAATCAGTCAGTTCAGGCGAGCAGTCAATAATGTTCTGCAATCATAGAATCTTTTCGTAGAAGTCTGTAAACGAACTAAGTCATCAGCAGGAGATTAATATGAGAACTGTTCAAGAAATCCTTGATATCATGAGTCCGGAGTTGCGTTCTCATGCTGAAAAGGCCGTGGAGGAGTCTCGTATTTTTGCCTCAATATGGGTAAAAATGCCATCGCCATCTGCATTAAATGGTTTAGCTGAGCAATCCGCAAGATATAGCGAACATATTGATAAATTCGCTTGAATTAATATCGCAATGAATTTTAAAGGTCGCTAATGCGACCTTTTTAGCAATATCAGGTTAATGTTTTTTTGCTCAAAACGTATCCGGATAAACAAATCATAACATTTCTAAACGTCTGTCCGGTGGCTGCGGATAACCAAAGTAGTAACCCTGGAACAGAGTACAACCTTCTTTTTTCAGTTGTTCAAACTGCTCAATATTTTCCACACCTTCTGCGGTTATTTTAATATCCAGGCTGCTGCTCATACCGGTTATCGCCCGAATAATAGCCAGAGATTCACGGCTATAGTGCATATCGCTAATAAACGATTTATCGATTTTAATTTTATCGAACGGGAAGGAACGCATATAACTGAGCGATGAATAACCGGTACCAAAATCATCCAGGGCTATTTGTACCCCGAGTGCTTTCAGCCGTTTCAGAACATCAATATTATCTGAGGAATTATCCAGCAGGACTGATTCTGTTATCTCCACTTCCAGACGCTCGGGTGCCAGCCCCGATTTTCTTAATGCGGCTTCTATGACTGAAAGCAGGGTATTGCTTTTAAACTGTAATGGCGAAAGATTAACGGCGACGCTTTGCGTCGTCGGCCAACTGGCGGCTTCACGACAGGCTTCATGCAAAGCATATGCGCCTAAAGTATGGATAAGGCCCGTTTCTTCTGCTACGGGGATAAAGTCATCCGGCATGATGAGACCTCTTTCCGGATGGTGCCAGCGCATAAGCGCTTCATAACCAATAATCTCGGTATTCTGACAGTTAGTAATTGGCTGGTAGTAAAGTTTAAACTGACCGCTATGAATCGCTTCTCGCAGGTCGTTCTCAATCAGATGACGCTTTTCAGCCTCTTCTTCCAGCGTTTCAGTGAAATACTCGAAACGGTTACGCCCGTTACGTTTGGCTTCATATAACGCCATATCGGCGCAGCGCAGAAGACGACTTTGTTCGCAATTTCCTGGCTCGACGATAACAATACCGACACTTAATCCGACGGAAAGCATATAGCCTTCGACATCAAACGGCGCGCGGATGATTTCAATCAGCCTGCTGGCTACGCTGTCAGCCTCTTCCCTTTGATTAAGATTGGGCAGAACCACGGAGAACTCATCTCCACCTGTACGCGCCAGTGTATCTTGTTCACGAAGCGTACTCCGCAGACGTACTGCGACAGCACGCAGCAGCATATCACCGACATGATGACCCAGCGTGTCATTAACGTGTTTGAAGTGATCCAGATCGAGACAAAGAACCGCGCAAATTGTGCGAGTCTGTAAAGCAATTTCCAGAGCTTCATTTAGTCGCTGGCTAAACAGCACGCGGTTAGGAAGATTAGTAAGATTGTCGTGGTAGGCCATATGGCGAATACGCGAGTCGGCGGCATGCTGCTCGGTAATATCATCCGTCATAAGTAATACATAATTATGGCTGGTATCTGTTCCACGGATCACTGAAGCTGAGGTATCGATAACACGGTCACCCTCAGTGCTATTTAACAGACATTTGTTTCGATGAGTGCCTTCTTTACGCTGTGCGACATCTGAAAGCTGCGCAAAATACTCGCCGATTGAAGAAGGCATCGATTCTGACAGTGACTTACCGATAAAATCGTTTTTTTCTCCACCAAGCAGACGCTGTGCCCGGTTATTCATCAGTAAAATCTTCCGGGTCATGACATCTTCAATGATCACGCTGGAAGGAATATGAGAGACTATCGTATCGTGAAAAATAGACAGTGAGGCCATTTTTTCACTGTAAACTTCCGCCAGTTCTCGGGCCTCACGCAACGATTGTTCGTAGTCGTGTAGTTCAGTACAGTCTCGGGTTACCTTGGCAAATCCTAGCAGTTCGCCCTGGTCATTACGGATAGCATCAATAGCAACATGTGCCCAGAAGGTGCTGCCATCTTTACGGTAACGCCAGCCCTGGTTCTCATAACGCCCGGTTTTGCGTGCGATACTCAGACCATATTGAGGCAGGCCTTCTTGTTGTTCCTGTTCACTGTAAAAGCAGCTAAAGTTTTTACCAATGATTTCTTCCGGCAGGTAGCCTTTGGCACGCTGTGCGCCTGTATTCCAGTTAACAATAGTACCATCCGGTTTTAGCATATAAATGGCATAGTCAACTACGCTCTGAACCAGAAGTCGATACATTACATCTGAGCTATCATTCATTAATATTTTTCCCAAATGCTTACGATTATTTATCTTAAATGAGAAATTGCCGCCGATATGAAACTCGCATGCCATTCTGTTGCGCACACGCTGATTCTGAGGACATTAACACCTGTTATGTTTTCAAGTTTTGGTATTACTGACGAGCAGAAACAGAGTCATAGAGTGAGTCTATAATTATCGATGTTTTACGACTATAAGTAACGAGAATTATTTAGCGCGCTTATTAATGAGGGGGGGGGAGGGTTTCTGAATATAAGAAGAAAAGTGTACTGTTTCTCTTGTTAAAGCGGGTAAAAGTGACGTTGTCTCTTTTACCCGCTTTATTATTATAGAATCTGAAAGATTAACTATCGGGTTGCCGCTTTCATCTCAACCACAAACTGTTTTAACAGGGTTAGCATCTGCTCAGGATTATCAAGGTTATTTTCAATAATCTTCACAATGGCTGAACCAGAAATAGCGCCCGCAGCTCCCGCCTGAATAGCCTCACGTACCTGTGATGGCTCTGAAATACCAAAACCAAGGAGAGGAGGGGCTGCATGGTATTCGGTCAGCTTGTCTATCAGATGATGAAGCGGCAGTTGAGCGCGGCTTTCAGCACCCGTGACTCCAGCCCTGGAAACCAGGTAGGTATAACCCCGACCATGTGAAGCTATTTCACGAAGTAAAGCATCATCGGCATTTGGCGGGCAGATAAAGATAGGCGCAACCTCATGCCCCAGAGCAGCAGTACGAAACTCTTTCGACTCTTCCACAGGGACATCGGCCACCAGAACGGAGTCAACGCCGACAGCGGCACATTTGGCGTAAAAAGCCTCGATACCCGGGCTGAATACCAGATTGGCATACATTAGCAGACCAATTGGGATTGTCGGGTATTTTTGGCGAATAGCAGCCAGCATTTCAAAGCACTGGGCCGGATTGACGCCGGATGCAAAAGCACGCAAGGCGGCATCCTGAATCGTCGGACCGTCTGCCAGCGGATCGGAGAAAGGAATACCCAGTTCCAGGGCATCAGCACCACCTTCAACCAGCGCATCAATAATCCGCAATGACAGCTCAGGATTAGGATCCCCCAGCGTCACAAAGGGAACAAACGCGCCTTCTTTTTTGTCTTTTAGCTGCTTAAACAGTTGATGATAACGTTCCATTAGATTTCACCTCGTGCTTTCAGAATGTCGTGGACGGTGAAAATATCTTTGTCGCCGCGACCAGAGAGGTTCACCACTAACAGTTGTTCTTTTTCCGGATTCTCGTTGATCATTTTCAGGGCATGGGCCAAAGCATGTGAAGACTCGAGGGCCGGGATAATCCCTTCTTTGCGAGATAACGCTTTAAATGCTTCAAGTGCTTCATTGTCGGTGATTGAAACGTAATCAGCCCGACCGATACTGTTCAAATAGGCGTGCTGAGGGCCGACTGACGGGAAGTCGAGACCGGCTGAAATAGAGTAAGACTCTTCAATCTGGCCATCTTCGGTCTGCATCATCGGTGATTTCATACCGAAATAGATACCTACACGACCATGTTTCAGAGGCGCACCATGCTCGCCGGTTTCGATACCGTGACCACCGGGTTCAACCCCAATCAACTTAACCGCAGTTTCATCGATAAAGTCTGCGAACATACCAATGGCATTCGAGCCGCCACCAATACAGGCGATAACCGCATCCGGCAGGCGACCTTCTTTTTCGAGGATCTGCGCTTTAGTTTCTTCACCTATCATGCGCTGGAACTCACGCACAATAGTCGGGTAAGGATGTGGACCCGCTGCGGTACCCAACATGTAGTGAGCGGTCTCATAACTACCAGACCAGTCACGTAAGGCTTCATTACAGGCATCTTTCAGGGTGGAGGAGCCGCTGTGAACCGGAATAACCTCAGCCCCCATCAAACGCATACGGAATACGTTCGGTGACTGACGCTCGACGTCTTTAGCGCCCATATAAATACGGCATTTCAGGCCCAGCAGCGCCGAAGCCAGTGCCGAGGCAACGCCATGCTGACCGGCGCCCGTTTCAGCGATGATTTCAGTTTTACCCATCCGCTTTGCCAGCAGTGCCTGTCCCAGCACTTGGTTAGTCTTGTGCGCACCACCGTGCAGTAAATCTTCACGTTTAAGATACAGCGTACTGCGAGTGTTAGCGGTTAAATTACGACATTTGGTCAGTGCGGTAGGGCGACCGGCGTAATTTTTCAGTAAGTCAGTAAATTCGGCCTGAAATTCAGCATCCGATTGTGCAGCTACAAAAGCTTCTTCGAGCTGACGCAAAGCGGGCATCAGGATCTGCGGTACATACATACCGCCAAATTCGCCAAAATAGGGATTCAGTAATGTCATCGCTTGGTTTCCTTAGTAAGCCCGCAGCGTCTGGAAGACGGCTGCCAGCTTGTTAGCATCTTTAATACCTGGCGCTGTTTCAACACCAGAATTGAAATCCAGCCCGGCACAGCCTGTTTGTGCCGCGCTCGAGCAATTACTTTCATTCAGTCCACCGGCCAGCAGAACATTGTCCAGCGACTGACCTGCAAGCAGGCCCCAGTCAAAGCGCTGACCGCTTCCGCCCTGACCATTATCCAGCAGATACTTATCAACGTACTGCAGGTTGCGTTCTGGCAAGCTGTTATCGACACTGAGTGCTTTCCAGATTTCAACCGTCGCTGGCAGAGCCTGGCGCAGGGCGGTGATCCAGGCCTGGTTTTCGGTACCATGTAACTGAACAGCTGACAGTCCGAGCGTGGTAACTTTCTCTACAATGTCTTCCACTGATTGATTACGGAACACACCAACATAACTGAGCGGGGCAGCAGCAATAACGGTAGCGGCTTGTTGCTCATTCACCAGACGCGGTGATGTGGGAACAAAAATCAGACCACCGTAAATGGCACCGGCACTGTAGGCAGCCATGGCATCTTCAGCGCGGGTCAGGCCGCAGACCTTATTCGCGCCCAGCAACACACGACGTACGGCATGGGTCAGATTGGGTTCGCTCATCAATGCTGAGCCAATTAAAAAGCCGTTCGCGTAATGGCTGAGTTCACGGACCTGGGCATAATGATTAATACCGGACTCACTGATAACCGTGACATCACGTGGCAGGCGCGGAGCCAGTTGACGAGTACGGTCAAGGGTGATTGATAAATCGCGTAAATCACGGTTATTAATACCGACCACTTTTGCTTTAAGCGCAATGGCGCGTTCCAGCTCAGCTTCGTTGCTGACTTCAGTCAGCACACCCATATTCAGGCTGTGAGCAACGGCAGCCAGGGCTAAATACTGTTCATCATCGAGCACTGAGAGCATCAGTAAGCAAGCATCTGCCTGATAAAAACGCGCTAAATAAATCTGATACGGGTCAATAATAAAGTCTTTGCACAGAACCGGTTGCGTGACCACCTGGCTGACAATCGGCAGGTAGTCGAAGCTGCCCTGAAAGTACTTTTCGTCCGTCAGGACGGACACTGCCGAGGCATAATGCTTATAGACATTTGCTATCTGCTGCGGGTCAAAATTCTCACGTATAACGCCTTTAGAAGGTGACGCTTTTTTACATTCGAGAATAAAGACCGTACGTGGCCCGCGTAGCGCCCGATAAAAATCACGCTCGGTCGCGACCAGCTTGTTCTTAAAACTGTCCAGTGGCTGTTGTTCTTTCCGTGCGGTGACCCATAGCGCTTTATCCGCAACGATTTTCGTTAATACAGTCTCTTGCATTGGCTTATCCTCTTCCAGCCAGAGCAGTTACCTTTGAGTAGGCCGCTCCACTACGAATCACTTCCAGAACCTGTCGGGCATTTGCTCGTAAATCTTCATGACCATGGATACGCATTAGCATCGCCACATTGGCAGCGACCGCTGACTCATGGGCGAGTTCACCGTTGCCCTGCAGCAGTCGGGTTAGAATATCACGGTTTTCTTCTGGTGTGCCGCCAGCCAGCGCTTCCTGAACATAAGGCTCCAGCCCGAAATCCTCTGCCGTCAGGGTATAGCTTTTGATTTCGCCGTTATTCAACTCAGCAACCTGGGTATCAGCATGAAGTGAAACTTCATCCATCCCACCACTATGGACCACGGCGGCACGTTTATAGCCTAACATACGCAAGGTTTCAGCAATCGGCAGTACCAGGTCCGGGCTATAGACACCAATCAGGGCGAGCGGGGGACGTGCCGGGTTAATCAATGGCCCCAGCACATTGAACAGCGTGCGGGTTTTCAGCTGCTGGCGGACCGGCATCGCATGGCGGAAACCTGAATGATATTTAGGGGCGAATAAAAAGCAAATTCCCAGTTCATCCAGCGCATGACGTGATGCGTCAGCACTCATATCGAGATTAATACCAAATGCTGCGAGTAAATCGGACGATCCTGAGCGGCTGGAAACGCTGCGGTTGCCGTGTTTCGCTACTTTCATTCCTACTGCCGCTGCAACAAAGGCGCTGGCGGTGGAAATATTAATACTGTTACTGCCGTCGCCACCGGTGCCGACAATATCGGTAAATTCATAGTCCGGGGTCGGGAATGCGGCAGCATGTTCCAGTAATGCACTGGCAGCACCGGCTATCTCAAGTGGATGCTCACCACGAACTTTCATACTGACCAGGGCTGCGGCTAATTGTTCTGGCTTTAATTCGCCACGCACAATTGCAGAAAATAGCTGATGGCTTTCTTCCCGTTCCAGCGTTTGTCCTTGATATAGCTTATCAAGAATAGGCTGTGTGCTATTGGTCTGTTTGAGTTTCAGTAACGCCCAGTCAAGCGTCTGTTCCAGTAAGCGAGCTCCCTGGGTAGTCAGGATAGACTCAGGATGGAACTGAAAACCAACGACACGATCCACTTCGTGACGTACCGCCATGACCATGCCGTCAAACTGAGCATTAATCGTTAGTCCGGCAGGAATATTGCTTCCCACCAGGGAGTGATAACGAGCCACCGGGAGCGGATTAGGCAAGCCTGCGAACATCGCTTCTCCGTCATGCGTAATCGCTGAGGCTTTACCATGCAGGATCTCACCCGCCTGACCCACATAGCCACCGTAGGCTTCAACAATGGCCTGATGCCCCAGGCAAATGCCGATGATAGGCAGTCGCCCCCGTAAACGCGTCAGAAGCTCAGGCATACAGCCAGCTTCACTTGGCACGCCCGGGCCCGGAGAAAGCATCAGCACAGGATTATTCATCGTCGCCAGGCGGTCAATTAACAGTTGTGCCGGGACATGGTTGCGATAAATCACCACATGGTGCCCGCTGCCACGCAGCTGATCTGCCAGGTTATAAGTAAATGAGTCGATATTATCGAGCAGCAGAATGTCAGCCATTAGAAACTCTCCTGAGCATGGTGGGCACTGGCAATCGCACGCAATACCGCGCGCGCTTTATTACGGGTTTCATCGGCTTCTGACTGCGGGTCGGAGTCCAGTACGACACCGGCTCCGGCTTGAACGGTTGCCACGCCTGCTTCAACATAAGCTGAACGAATAACAATACAGGTATCCAGTGTTCCGGCTGCTGTGAAATAACCTACAGCACCGCCGTAGCTGCCCCGACGAACGCCTTCCGCTTCAGCAATTAATTGCATCGCGCGAACTTTAGGTGCGCCGCTTAAGGTACCCATATTCATACAGGCGCGATAGGCATGTAAGGCATCCAGGTTGTGGCTCAGTTCACCCACCACGCGTGATACCAGGTGCATAACAAAAGAGTAGCGGTCTACTTTGGTTAAATCAGCGACGTAACGGCTTCCTGGCGTACAGATACGTGCCAGATCGTTACGGGCCAGGTCAACTAGCATCAGATGTTCAGACAGCTCTTTTTGGTCGGTACGCATTTCCAGCTCAATACGACTGTCGAGATCACGATCTAAAGAACCGTCAGCACGACGCCCACGAGGACGGGTACCGGCTATCGGATAAATTTCAATTTGGCGATTGCTGGCATCATATTTCAGTGAGCTTTCCGGAGAGGCACCAAACAGGGTGAAATCATTATCCTGCATAAAGAACATATAAGGACTTGGATTGCTCTTTTTCAGCGTCTGATAGGCAGCCAATGGCGACGGACAGGGCAGTGAAAAACGGCGTGACGGGACGACCTGGAAAATCTCTCCGGCACGAATCGACTTCTGCATTTGACGCACCACGGCACCAAAGGCTTCATCGCTTTGATTCACATCACAGCGCATATTTGCCACGACTTGCACCGGAACTGCCTCTAAAGGCTCAGCCATTTGCTGGCGTAACTGAGACGTGCGTTCCTGCAGACGCTGCCTTTCACTTTCAATCGGTGTGAACAGACTTGCCTGAATTTTAGTCTGTTGTTTCTGATGATCGATAATCAGTAAGGTTTCAGCCAGATAGAAGCAGTAATCCGGGCAGCTGTTATCTTGCTTCAATGCCGGTAAGTCTTCAAAACCGGCGACCAGGTCATAGGCAAATAGCCCGCCGAAAAACATTGCCTCGCGGTCGGCTGCTGGCACAATCACCAGCTCTTGTAGTAAACGAAAAGCATCGAATACTGACAGAGAGCACAGACGGGCATCTTCATCTAACAGTGCGCTGACGGCAGGGAAACGCAGGATACGGCCATCAGACAGTTTTTCGTTCGTCACTTCATCGGGCAGAACGGCATCCAGCAGAGGAAGCAGGGCTGCGCCATTAACGGTTAAGGCTTGCAGAGTAACGATTTGACCCATAGCGGTAATTCGTAAAGCGCTGTCGACCAGTAACAGGCTTTTTAAATCGTTTTTACTGTCAATATCCGCAGACTCCAGCAATAACGTTGCCGGACGGGTTCCACAAAGTTTATGGAACAGGGCCGTAGGATTTTCACAATAAGTTGCTTCGCTGCTGAATAATTCAAGTGTTGGTTTTTGTGGTTGCATGTTATTTCTCAAATTTTGTTCAAAAAAAAGCCCGCAATAGGGCGGGCTGATATCTGTGCTAGCAAATAGCATGAATGCGCGCGCCGTCCTGATTCAGGAAGTACGCCAACCACGAGTTACAGAAATCATCGCTTTCATTTCAGATACCTTTTTAATCCAAGTGAACTTTCGTACTAGTAAACTGGTTCAGCGGTTAATTGTCAATAGCGATTTTTCTAAATTACTGAATCCAGGTATGATAAGTCTTATTGGTCTCATTAGCCTTTTTAGTCACCTGGAGATATTTTGAACGAAACAGGATTACTGGTCATTCATGATTTGCATAGCCATACTACCGCTTCCGATGGCATGTTAACGCCAGAAGCGCTGGTACACCGCGCAGTCGATATGCGGGTTAATGTGCTGGCAATTACCGATCATGATACTGTTAGCGGGCTGGCATCTGCCAGAAAAGCGATTACTGAATCTAACTTGCCATTGCAGCTTATCTCCGGAGTGGAAATTTCCACACTCTGGGAGAATCATGAAATACATATTGTCGGACTGAATATCGATGAGAGTTATGCACCCTTAAACGCATTTTTACAGGCGCAGAGTGAACGTCGACAGCATCGTGCCTTACTGATTGCGGAACGTCTTGAGAAAGCTAAAATTCCCGGTGCATTAGAAGGCGCAATGAAACACGCGCAAGGCGGAGAGATTACCCGAGCCCATTTTGCCCGTTTCTTAATTGAAGAAAAACGTGCCAATAATATAGCGGATGTTTTTAAGAAGTATCTCGCAAAAGGGAAAACAGGATATGTACCTCCTCAATGGTGTAGTATAGAACAGGCCGTTGATATTATTCATCGTGCAGGCGGTCAGGCGGTAGTGGCGCATCCGGCACGCTACGATTTGAGCGCTAAATGGTTAAAAAGATTACTGGCACATTTTGCCGAATGTGGCGGTGATGCCATGGAAGTGGCACAGTGTCAGCAAGCGCCGAATGAACGTACTTTGCTGGCAAGTTATGCTCAACAGTTTAATTTACTGGCCTCTCAAGGCTCTGATTTCCATCAGCCTTGCGCGTGGATTGAGCTTGGACGTAAATTATGGCTACCTGGTGGTGTTGAGCCAGTATGGCAGCGCTGGGCAAACTCCCCACAGTAAAGAGAGAAAAATATGAGTCTGTTTTTATATATTCATCCGGATAATCCACAGCCACGTCTGATTAGTCAGGTTGTCGAGATTATTCGTAAAGGCGGGGTTATTGTTTATCCCACCGATTCAGGATATGCCTTAGGGTGTAAACTGGAAGAAAAGAATGCGATGGAGCGTATTTGTCGTATTCGCCAGCTACCAGGCGGTCACAATTTCACATTGATGTGTCGTGATTTATCCGAATTATCCACCTATGCATTTGTTGATAACGTCGCCTTTCGCCTGATAAAAAATAACACCCCGGGCAACTACACCTTTGTATTTAAGGGCACCAAAGAAGTTCCCCGTCGACTGTTACAAGAAAAGCGTAAAACTATTGGTCTGAGAGTCCCCTCAAATCCTATCGCCCAGGCATTACTGGAGGCTTTAGATGAACCCATGCTGTCAACTTCCCTGATGCTACCGGGGAGTGATTTTACCGAGTCGGATCCGGAAGAGATCAAAGACCGTCTGGAAAAAGTCGTGGATGCGATTATTCATGGGGGATATCTGGGGCAGCAACCGACTACCGTGATTGACTTGACTGAAGATACCCCGGTTGTATTACGCGAGGGTGCGGGTGATGTGGCACCTTTCCTTTAGAGGAATTATATGGCGCGCTTCAACATTGACGTTTTTGCTTCCCAGTGCGGTGTTACACCAGCGAATATACGTAGCTGGCAGCGTTATGGTTTAATCAAACCGCATGCTGATGAGCGGGGACATCGCTTTTTTGATATAGACCATTGTGCTCGTGTCAATGAAATTGTCAGCTGGCTGGAAAAGGGCGTTCCGGTATGCAATATACTCGCTTTACTTAATGGTGAGGCGCTACGTCGTGATTCCGGCTGGTTTGCGATACAGGACGTCTTGATTTCCCATTGCCGGGAGCAGCAGTACGCCAAACTTCGCGGCTTAATATGGCGTTATGGACGTGAGCTGCCACCGGCTATTTTTATCGATGAAATGATCCGCCCTCTACGTTTGTGGATGAGTGCTGATAGTCGTTCCGGAATGACCATGGCGCGAGCCGCATTAGATGGCGCATTAATTGAATATGCGACATTTGTTCTCGCCAGTGGGCGTAAGCGTTATGGCAGCAGCATGTGCATTATTGCTATGTCACTTAACGACAGCGTAGATATCTGGCTGGAGTCTATTCGCTATGCGAGTGACGGGTTTCGGGTGGAAGTTTTACCCCATGTTATAACCATGCCGGAGCTTGATAAAATAAAAGCCGATCATATTGTAGTCTGGGTGGACAGAGTATTAAATCAAAAACAGCGGGTTGAATATCAGCGTTGGGTAGCTGAGGGCAAACCAGTTATTTTAGCGGGCTCTGCGGCTGGGGAAACCCTTAATACTTTAGCCAATTATACTGAACGCCGGCTTTTCGGTCAGTGAATTAATTAATGCGCTGAAGAAAAATTCTTTTTTATTAATTTAACTGCTTCTTTCTGGTTGATCAATTTTTACCCTGTTTATTGTTAAAGACGCTCAGCTAACTAACCGCTTATAGAATAATCTGTTCTTGCTACACAGCTTGGAATTAACTGCTTTTCATTTAAATATTTATTCAGGAATGGGTATGAAAAATATAATCGCGCTGTCCTTGATTGTTTGCTCCTTCAGTACATTGGCGAACAACCAACAATCGCTCAATTCTGAAAATCTGCAACCCTACCGTTCCTCGGCCGAGGACTATATCAGTAATTTGTTTAACGCCACCTGTGAATTAACCTTAAAAGGTGACATCAAAACGGACATCCCGCTTGATAAGGCTATTACTGGAGTGGTAAGCCGAGTGACGCAGGGGATGGAGAAAGGCACCAAAGCCTATTCTATAATCCATGATACCGTTCTGCTCGGCGCGGCGGTTGGTCAGAACTTAAAGGAAAAGGGAAAAACCATCACTCAAGATAAGGTCGTCATTCATACCTGCGGTGAATTCGTGAGTTATCTCGATCGGAGGGGCGCGATTTCTGGATTCGCTGCAGATTTAAACACCCCAGAACAACCTGTCAGGACAAAATCGGGTAATGATGGTTCGGATAAGCGTGTTTACCGGACTACGGCGACAGCATTAGCTGAAATGTATGATGAAAACGAAGTCGCAGCAGACGATAAAATAGGTGGCCGGAAAGTTGAAGTGACGGGTGTTGTTCAAAGTATTGATAAGGATTTTACCGACAGTGTGGTGGTATCACTTCAAAGTGATAATGATTATATGCCTGCGCGCTTTGGTATGGAGGACTCTGAAAAATCCCAAGCCTCCCGTTTGAGAAAAGGGCAGACTGTCAGCATTACCTGTGAAAAAATGAGATTCTTTATTGGTTCACCATCGGGAAGAAGTTGCCGGTTTAACTAAGTCGTATTTATCCCTTTCCTGGATATTCTGCATGTCACTAGCTTTTGATGACTTAAAAGCCGGAATAAAACTTGCTGCCCCCTTCACATAAAATTTAGTGTAGAATGTACGCCCACGAATCATTGTGTGTGGCAGCCTGTGCGAGATTATTATCTGCCATGCTCTATACCATGAAACAGTTACCTGACCGCGAGTTAACTTCTTAGTCAACTCGCTGTTTTATAAGTATTCAGACGCCTGTGAAGGCGACACCGAGGAAGCTCAATGAGCGAAAAGAGCGAAAAGCTACAAAAAGTACTGGCGCGTGCCGGTCATGGGTCTCGTCGTGAGATCGAAACCATTATCTCTGCTGGCCGCGTAAGCGTGGACGGCAAAATAGCAAAACTGGGTGACCGTGTAGAAGTTACTCAGGCACTTAAAATCCGTATCGATGGTCATCTGATTTCAATGAAAGAATCCGTTGATCAGATTTGCCGGGTGCTGGCCTATTATAAGCCTGAAGGCGAGCTTTGTACTCGTAGCGACCCTGAAGGTCGCCCGACAGTGTTCGATCGTTTACCTAAACTGCGCGGTGCGCGCTGGATTGCAGTCGGACGCCTGGATGTAAATACCTGTGGTCTGCTGTTGTTCACCACCGATGGTGAACTGGCTAACCGCCTGATGCATCCGAGCCGCGAAGTTGAACGTGAATATGCTGTGCGTGTCTTTGGCGAAGTCGGCGACGATAAAATCAAGCAACTTTCCCGTGGTGTGCAGTTAGAAGACGGCCCGGCTGCCTTTAAAACTATCAAGTTTACCGGTGGGGAAGGGATTAACCAGTGGTATAGCGTCACCCTGACCGAAGGACGTAACCGTGAAGTTCGTCGGCTCTGGGAAGCAGTCGGAGTGCAGGTCAGCCGCCTGATCCGCGTACGTTATGGCGATATTCAGTTGCCAAAAGGCCTGCCTCGAGGTGGTTACACCGAACTCGATCTGGGCCCGACTAACTACTTGCGTGCACTGGTTGAATTAGATGTAGAAACCAACAGCAAGGTTGCAGTTGAGAAAGACAGGCGTCCGATGAAAGCGAATCAGATTCGTCGTGCGGTGAAACGTCATGGCCAGGGGAACAATGAGCGTTCTGCTGAGGGTTCCACTGCACGACTTACTGGTGGCCGTCCAGGCACACGTACTGGTGAAAACACTGCGGCACGTCCAGGCGGACGTAGCGGTGAAAACACTACTGGCCGTCCAGGTGGACGCACTGGCGAAAACGCAGGTGGCCGTTCAAGTGGCCGTACCGGTGAAAACGCTGGCGGACGCCCACGCGCGGGTGAAAAGTCGGGTGGACGCCCGAGCCGACGTACCGGTGAAAGTGCTGGCGGACGCGCGAGTGGACGTTCAGGCAAAAGCTCAGGCGGGCGTTCCAGCTAACCTATGCTTTTAATTTGATCAGAGGGAAGAGAAATTTTCCCTTTGATTTATTCCCGAATCTCTTCTTCTCGTCAATCCTTTCAGTAATCAATTCCTTGTTGAGCTTTGACACCACTCTCAAAAGCATGTTTTACCGGACGTAGCTCGCTCACCGTATCAGCCAGCTCCAGCAAATCACGATGACAGGCACGACCGGTAATGATGACGGTTTGATGAGCCGGACGTGCTTTCAGGGCGGCAATCACCTCCTGGAGCGCCAGATAGTCATAAGTGACCATATAGGTCAGTTCATCCAGCACCACCAGATCCAGACTCTCATCAGCCAGCATTCGCAAAGCATGCTGCCAGACTTCCTGACAGGCTTTGGAGTCGGTTTCCCTGTTTTGTGTCTCCCAGGTAAACCCGGTCGCCATCACCTGAAATTCTACACCCAGTGGTTCGAGTAAATTACGCTCGCCATTAGGCCATGTCCCTTTGATAAACTGAATCACTCCCGCTTTTTTCTGATGCCCCACTGCACGGGTCACAGTCCCGAACGCGGCGGTAGTTTTGCCTTTGCCGTTGCCGGTAAAGATAATCAGAATTCCACGTTCTTCCTGAGCACGGGCAATGCTGGCATCAACTTTCTCTTTATGACGTTGCTGACGCTGCTGATAACGGGAGTCACTCATTGGGCTATTCCTGGTTTACGCTGTGGTTGAGCATCAAAACTCTGGCCGGTCTGACCGCGACTATCATCCGCCATCAGCCATAAATAGAGGGGCATCAGGTCGGCAGGGGTTTTAAGCTTGCCGGGATCTTCGCTCGGGAAGGCGCTGGCGCGCATAGCGGTACGCGTTCCCCCCGGATTGATACAGTTAACCCGTAAATTCTGAGGCTGATATTCATCGGCCAGGGTTTGCATCATACCCTCAGTAGCAAATTTAGATACTGCATAGGCTCCCCAGCCCGCCCGCCCTTGTCGCCCGACACTGGAACTGGTAAATACCAGCGAAGGTTCCTGAGCTTTGAGTAAGAGAGGTAACAGGGCTTGGGTCAGAAAAAAAGTTACATTGACGTTAATTTGCATCACCGCTTGCCAGGTTTCAGCATCTTGTTCAGTCATCACTGCACGGTCACCGAGAATACCGGCATTGTGCAAGACACCATCAAGATGCGGAACTTTATTTGCCAGTTGGCTTGCCAGCTGCCAGCAATCAGCAGATGTCGCACGGGCAAAATCCAGCAACAGAATCTCAGCCTGAGGAAAGCCTTGCTCCTCTATCTGCCGGGCAACGATATTGAGTTTATCCCGGTTACGGCCAACCAGAACCACAGACGCACCGAAACGTGCGTAGGTCATTGCCGCTTCACGACCAATACCATCACTGGCACCGGTGACCAGAATAATGCGTTTTTCTAAAATATTATCTGCTGGTTGATAAAGCAAAATAGACTCCCTGGATATCAAGCTACAGACTCTGACGCCTGCTTTTTTGCTATTTGAGCTCTTTTTCTGGAGATAATACAGATGGTTTTAGCGATTAATTAATTCCTTACTGACAGGCTTTATGCCTGAAAATTCAAGTTATTTCAATGCTTTTGCGTTATGTCGTGGTTTTCGCTGCCGAACGTCATCTTTTTCAGCCTCTTTTTATCCTTCAACCGGGATTAACCTTTATCCTGGTTTACAGACGGAAGGGTATTGGGTCGGGTACAATCATCCAGACAAATAATGTTAGTGATAAAGGCGGAACCTGTGGATCTACTTGCTAATTATGGACTCTTCCTCGCTAAAATCGTTACCGTCGTGGTGGCGATTGCAGCGATTGCGATAATCATTGCTAATCTTGCCTTACGCAGAAGCAGTGCGCGCGGTGAATTGAAGGTGACGCATCTCAGTGAACAATATCAAGATATGCAACAAGAGATGCATGTTGCTATGCTCGACAGCCATCAGCAAAAGCTCTGGCATAAAGGAGAAAGAAAGAAGCATAAGCTGGAGGCCAAAGAGGCTAAGGCGCGAGCCAAACGGGGCGAAACCGCAAGCTCAGGCAAACCGAGTCTGTTTGTACTTGATTTTAAAGGCAGTATGGATGCTCATGAAGTCACTTCCCTGCGTGAAGAAATAACGGCTGTCCTGTCGGTCTTTAAGTCCAAAGATCAGGTACTATTGCGTCTGGAAAGTCCTGGCGGGGTGGTTCACGGTTACGGACTGGCTGCATCGCAGCTGCAACGTTTACGTGAAAAGCAGGTCCCGCTCACTGTTGCCGTCGATAAAGTCGCGGCCAGTGGTGGCTATATGATGGCCTGTGTCGCGCAACGCATTGTTGCCGCACCATTCTCTATCATCGGTTCGATTGGTGTGGTCGCCCAAGTGCCAAACTTCCATCGCCTGCTGCAGCGTCATAACGTCGATGTGGAATTGCATACCGCCGGACAATACAAACGGACGTTAACCTTATTTGGTGAGAATACCGAACAGGGGCGCGAAAAATTCCGTGAAGACTTAAATGAAACGCACCTGTTATTTAAGCAGTTTGTGCAGGAGATGCGTCCAGGGCTTGATATTGAGGCTGTAGCTACCGGTGAGCACTGGTACGGTACCCAGGCCCTGGAAAAAGGACTCGTGGATGATATCTCGACTAGTGATGACCTGATCCTTAATCTGATGAAGGAGTATGATGTCCTTCACGTTCGTTACGCGAAACGGAAAAAAGTGATGGACAGGTTCACCGGCAGTGCGGCAAAAAGTATTGACAGGCTCCTGCTGCGCTGGTGGCAGCGTGGAGAGAAACCCTTACTGTAAAATTCAATGCGGGGTCTGCGGACCCCGTTTTACATTTAGCGGCTACTTTAGTCGATGAGCTGATATTTCTCAGAAAGTACATGGCTCAGGTGCTTAAACATATTAAACACGGCCGTGCTCTTGGGTGTCGGTAGCCCTTGTTCATCGAGAAAATAATCGCCTTTAAAAATCAGGAATCCATTTTTCTGTTCTACACTGATGACAGCCATTCCGTGTATAAAGTCTTCATGTTCGCGGATGATTGTATTGGCTTCAGCCAGCAGTGACGCGCTATCGATGGTTTGAGTTTGCATGTGTAATCTGCCTCTTATGAAAAATCAGACTAGTGTACGTCTATTTTTCCTCTCGGGGCAAATAACCCTGTACTATTGGTGACTTTAAGATGTTAACCAAATTGGCACTCGCTAAGAATGCGTATTAATAAAGTTGCGTAACATATTTTATCAGGTAGAGTGTGACCCTTTCGCGAATCTGACAACAGAATTGCTTGACATTCAACCAAATATCCGTCGTGCTGTAGCACTTGCACGAAAGCCTGAACGTTCAACACCTTACTGTGTCGTGGATCATGGCGCAGTTGATAAATGAAAAGGGTTGATCTCATCCGACGTGGCCACAATATGTAAGGCACGTCGCCAGTGGATGGTGAAACCAGCGACGTATTCCTGGAAGAATTAAATAGGTAAAGGTGAATATGGGTAAAGCTCTCGTCATCGTTGAGTCCCCGGCAAAAGCCAAAACGATCAACAAATATCTCGGAAATGACTACGTGGTTAAGTCCAGCGTGGGTCATATTCGTGATTTGCCGACCAGTGGATCAGCCACCAAAAAAAGTAGTGAGACTGCGGCCCCTAAAGGGACGAAAAAAGTCAAAAAGGACGAGCGAGCTGCGTTAGTCAATCGCATGGGCATTGACCCGTGGCATAACTGGGACGCACGCTATGAAGTGCTGCCTGGTAAAGAGAAGGTCGTTGCTGAACTTAAGTCACTGGCTGAAAATGCGGATCATATCTATCTCGCAACCGACCTTGACCGCGAAGGGGAAGCCATTGCATGGCACCTGCGGGAAGTAATCGGCGGAGATGATACCCGGTACAGTCGTGTGGTTTTTAACGAAATCACCAAAAATGCTATTCAACAGGCCTTTGAAAAACCCGGTGAACTGAATATTGACCGGGTTAACGCGCAGCAAGCACGTCGCTTTATGGACCGTGTGGTGGGCTATATGGTTTCCCCACTGCTGTGGAAAAAAATTGCCCGTGGCCTGTCTGCCGGACGCGTTCAGTCTGTTGCTGTACGCCTGGTAGTTGAGCGTGAACGTGAAATCAAAGCGTTTGTCCCGGAAGAGTACTGGGAAATTGATGCTAACCTGAATACACCGCAAGGTGATGCGTTGTCGATGGAGGTAAGCCACCATCTGGATAAACCGTTCCGTCCGGTTAACCGTGACCAGACTATGGCGGCCGTGGCATTGCTTGAAAAAGCGAGCTACAAGGTACGTGATCGTGAAGATAAACCGACCAGTAGCAAGCCAGGTGCACCTTTCATTACCTCGACACTCCAGCAAGCAGCCAGCACCCGTCTGGGCTTTGGGGTGAAAAAGACCATGATGATGGCTCAGCGTCTTTATGAAGCAGGTCACATCACCTATATGCGTACTGACTCCACCAACCTGAGCCAGGATGCGCTCACCATGGTGCGTGATTACGTGGCTGACAGTTTTGGTGCGAAATATCTGCCAAAAGAGCCAAACCAGTACGCCAGTAAAGACAACTCGCAGGAAGCGCATGAAGCTATCCGTCCAACCGACATCCAGGTGCAGTCAGAAGCACTCAAGGATATGGAAGCGGATGCACAGAAACTGTATCAGTTAATCTGGCGTCAGTTTGTTGCCTGCCAGATGACACCAGCGAAGTACGATGCCACCACCTTAACGGTTGAAGCGGGTGACTATCGTCTTAAAGCCCGTGGCCGTATTTTACGCTTTGATGGCTGGACGAAAGTGATGCCAGCCTTGCGTAAAGGTGACGAGGACAGGATTTTACCCGCAGTTAATCCTGGCGATACCTTGTCATTACTGGAACTGCTCCCGGCTCAGCACTTTACCAAGCCACCGGCCAGATTCAGTGAAGCTTCATTGGTTAAAGAGCTGGAAAAACGCGGTATTGGTCGTCCTTCCACCTATGCTTCGATTATTTCAACCATTCAGGACCGCGGTTATGTCCGCACTGAAAACCGCCGTTTCTATGCGGAAAAAATGGGTGAAATTGTCACCGACCGTCTGGAAGAGAACTTCCGTGAGCTGATGAACTATGACTTTACCGCTCAGATGGAAGACCATCTCGACCAGATAGCCAAAAATGAAGCTGAATGGAAACAGGCTCTGGACAGTTTCTTCAGTGATTTCAGTGCTCAACTGGAAAAGGCCGAGCAGGATCCTGAGCAGGGAGGAATGCGTCCAAATCAGATGGTACTGACCAGCATTGACTGTCCGACCTGCGGACGGGAAATGGGCATTCGAACTGCCAGCACTGGCGTATTCTTAGGTTGTTCTGGCTATGCCTTGTCTCCAAAAGAGCGTTGTAAAACGACGATTAATTTGGTGGCTGAGAACGAAGTTCTGAATGTTCTCGAAGGTGATGATGCAGAAACTAACGCCTTGCGCGCCAAGCGTCGTTGCCAGAAATGTGGCACCGCTATGGACAGCTACTTAATCGATCCGAAACGTAAACTACATGTTTGTGGTAATAACCCAACCTGTGATGGCTACGAAATCGAAGAGGGCGAGTTCCGCATTAAGGGTTATGACGGCCCGATCGTCGAGTGCGAAAAATGTGGTTCTGAAATGCATCTGAAAATGGGGCGTTTCGGTAAATACATGGGATGTACTAACGAAGACTGTAAAAATACCCGTAAGATCCTGCGTAACGGTGAAGTTGCACCGCCGAAGGAAGATCCGGTGCCGTTACCTGAATTGCCGTGTGAAAAGTCGGACGCTTATTTCGTCCTGCGCGACGGGGCAGCCGGCGTATTCCTCGCGGCGAATACTTTCCCTAAATCTCGTGAAACTCGCGCGCCGTTGGTTGAAGAACTGTACCGTTTCCGCGATCGTCTTCCGGAAAAGTTACGTTACCTGGCCGATGCGCCGCAAGCTGACGCCGAAGGCAATAAATCGGTAGTCCGCTTTAGCCGTAAAACCAAACAGCAGTATGTTTCTTCTGAGAAAGACGGAAAAGCAACGGGCTGGTCAGCCTTCTTCATTGATGGTAAATGGGTCGAAGGTAAAAAGTAGCCTGTTACAGGTGACACCATAAACCGGGGACAAAATCTCCGGTTTTTTTTATCATTCTATATAACCTGTTTATTATTTTTTTGTTGCATATATAAAAACTGGCTATATATTGATATCTACCCGTCATATTTACAGCGGCCCGGTGGTCCGGGAGATTCGAAGTCTGACGGTTATAATAAAGATCTCTTTATTTTGTACTCACGATGCTGCTTTGCCGCCCCATCGTTACGGTAAATATTTTTGACTCTGGATACCCAATCATGAAACTACAGCAGCTTCGTTATATTGTTGAAGTCGTCAATCACAACCTGAATGTGTCCTCGACGGCGGAAGGGCTTTATACCTCCCAACCAGGTATCAGTAAACAAGTGCGCATGCTGGAAGATGAGCTGGGGATCCAAATTTTTGCCCGCAGTGGTAAGCATCTGACCCAGGTGACGCCTGCCGGTGCGGAAATTATTCGCATTGCGCGCGAAGTACTCTCAAAGGTAGAAGCGATAAAATCTGTTGCCGGAGAACACACCTGGCCTGATAAAGGTTCGTTATATGTTGCCACCACGCATACTCAGGCGCGTTATGCTCTGCCGGGCGTGATTAAGGGCTTTATTGAGCGCTATCCGCGGGTCTCTTTGCATATGCATCAAGGCTCACCGACTCAGATAGCAGAAGCGGTCTCAAAAGGTAATGCGGATTTTGCTATCGCAACTGAGGCACTGCACCTGTACGACGACTTAGTGATGCTGCCATGTTATCACTGGAATCGCTCGATTGTGGTCACTCCAGACCATCCTCTGGCGTCTAAAACGTCGGTAAGCATTGAAGAACTGGCTCAGTATCCGCTGGTGACCTATACCTTTGGTTTTACCGGACGCTCAGAACTGGATACCGCCTTTAACCGTGCCGGGTTAACGCCGCGTATTGTCTTTACGGCAACCGATGCTGACGTCATTAAAACGTACGTTCGTCTCGGTTTAGGGGTTGGAGTGATTGCCAGTATGGCGGTTGATCCTGTCACTGACCCGGATTTGGTTCGTATCGAGACTCAGGGGATATTCAGCCACAGCACCACCAAAATAGGCTTCAGACGTAGTACTTTCCTGCGCAGCTATATGTATGACTTTATCCAGCGTTTCGCACCACACTTAACTCGCGATGTGGTCGATACCGCAGTAGCATTACGGTCAAATGAAGATATTGAAGAGATGTTTAAAGATATCAAATTACCGGAAAAATAACCGAGCAGGGTATCTTTAAATCGATAAAGATACCCTTGTTTTTAGCTATTGTTGCTATAATGTTTTTCTCCAGCCCACTCTGCATGACACCGATATCCCTCCATCATTATCTCCAGTTCTATTATTTCTTGCCTGTATAAATTAACGGTATTCTCTGTGTTGTTATTTTGGTTTTAATTACAATTGCTTTTTTTAGATATATAAAGATAATGAAAGTATAAAGTCGGCATTGAAAGAAATTGAATGTAATTAATTGGTTGCATACAATTAAAAAAATTTCATTTGCCATGGAAATATATAACGTGAATATCTCTCGCAGGTCATTTGTATTAAGTGCCGGGGCTATTGCTGTTCTTTCAGCATTCGGTGACGTATCAGGAAAGGCCTTTGCTCAGACATCTCAACCTGTGAAAGGTGGTACTATTCGTATATTTCTCAGCGATCCTACGGTACTGGTAAGTGCTATCAGTTCCGCCGGGCAAACAGCATTAATATCACCGAAAATATTCGATGGATTAGTTGAGTATGATAAGAATATGCTCCCGCAACCACGGATGGCGAATTCAGTTGTATTATCGGATGATGCCAGAACATTAACTATCGTGTTGCGTGACGATTTAAAATGGCACGATGGAAAACCCATTACTTCGGCTGACGTGGCTTTTTCTGCTATGGAAGTATGGAAAAAATTTCACTCACGTGGGCGTTCTACTTATGCTGCTCTTGAACGTGTTGACACCCCCGATAATTTAACCAGTATCTTCCACTTTAATAAGCCTTCTGCTTTTGTCATGAATGCGCTCTTTTCCTCTGAGGCTCAGGTCGTTCCTGAGCATATTTATAAGGGGACAGATATTCTGAAGAACCCAGCCAATACTGCGCCAATAGGTTCGGGTCCGTTCCGCTTTGTTGAATGGCAGCAGGGTGAATATATTCTACTGGAGAAAAACCCGCATTACTGGGCTAAGGATGAGCCTTATGCTGACCAAATTGTCGTATTACTGGTTCAGGATAGTTCAGCCCGTGCGGTGGCTTTTGAAGCGCAAGAGGTGGACGCTGGAGGAGGAATGCCGGTTTCAATGGCTGATGCCCGACGCCTGGCGAAATTACCTTATATTGAAGTGCCGACCACCGGAAATGAAGCCTATGGAAATAACCACTTTGTTGAGGTGAATTTACGGCGTCCTTATCTGCAAGATGTCCGTGTTCGTCAGGCATTACTCCATGCTATCGACCGCAATTTTATGCTGAAGAATGTCTACTTTGATTTTGCGACAGCAGCAACCGGACCGATTCCGGTAACAATGAAAAACTTCTATACCGCGGATGTACCGCAATACGATTTCAATCCGCAAAAAGCGATAGCATTATTAGAAGCGGCAGGATTCCCGGCAGATGCCAGTGGTAAACGCCTGAGTCTGACAATCGATCCTCTCCCTCTCGGAGATGTTTATTCTGCAGCTGCGGCTTATATGAAACAAGCACTGGCAGCAGTAGGTATTAACGTTACAATTCGCGCCAACGATATTGCCACCTATTACCGCCGTATTTATGGTGATTATGATTTTGACCTGACCTTTGCGGGAGCCTCTGCTCTGACCGATCCTACTATTGGCGTGCAGCGTTTCTTCTGGTCAAAAAATATTGTGTCCGGTGTGCCTTTTTCAAATGGCTCCGGCTATAACAACCCACAGATGGATAATCTGCTGGAAAGTGCCGCTGCCGAACCTAATCCCGAAAAGCGGATTAACTTATTCAATGAATTTCAGGTGCTGGCGGCAACGGATTTACCGATATTGCCGATTGTCGATGCCCCTTATTTCGCGGTTCGTAATACCCGTTTGAAAAATGCTGAAGTTAGCCCGTTTGGTTTCGGGGGGAGTTTCTCGAATGCCTATATTGAAGGCTGAGCCGATATATATCGACGCGGTATGGGGTTTGTATGTCTGAATATATGCGCTTTTTGAGCCGGAGATTGGTTCAGTCATTATTGATAATCGTCGGTATCGTTGTTGTTAATTTCGTGGTGTTGCATCTGGTACCTGGTGATATGGCAGATGTCATGGCTGGTCTGGAAGGAGGAGGGGATGCCAGCTTCACCCAGGATCTGCGTAAACAATATGGTCTCGACCTGCCGTTATTTACTCAGTTTATCAGTTATATCCAGCATCTAATGGTATTTGATTTCGGGTATTCATTTACCCGGAATATGCCGGTGCTGGAGGCGATTCTCGACAGGCTCCCGGCAACTTTATTACTGATGGGGGTGGCTATCCTGCTGGCTTTTGTACTGGGAGTGATACTGGGGACTCTTGCCGGAAGTCATGTGGGTAAGACACTCGATACGCTGATTTCTCTGCTGGCGCTGATCGGTTATGCCACGCCGCTATTCTGGCTCGGGCTGTTGCTTATCTTGCTGTTTACCATCCATCTGGGCTGGCTTCCTTCAGGGGGAATGAAAACCATTGGTATGCGGGGGGACTGGCATGAGCAATGGCTGGATATTGCCCGACATTTGATTCTGCCTGCTACTACCCTGGCGGTTTTCTATCTTGCTATTTTTGTTCGCCTGATGCGTGCCTCAGTGATTGAGGTGATTGCTCAGGATTATATCCGTACCGCCCGCGCTAAAGGGATGAAGGAGTCCCGGGTCTATCTCCATCATGTCTGTGCGAATGCCTTACTCCCGGTGCTGACCATGCTTGGTTTACAGATAGGCGGTATGCTTGGCGGTTCCGTTGTAATTGAAACCATTTTTAGCTGGCCCGGACTTGGTCGACTTACCTATGACGCGATTTTTTCCCGCGATGTGACGCTCCTGCTCGGGATCCTGTTTTTTTCTTCGGTTTGTGTTGTGGTGACTAACTTTATCATTGATCTGCTTTATCACTGGGTAGATCCGCGTATAGGGCTGAAATAATGAGTGATCATAGCGAAATTCTACCGCGAAAAACCATCAGACGACTGCGCTGGCGACCGGCGACATTGTGCGGTGTGGTTATTCTGTTAACCCTCATTTTAGCCGCACTCAGCGCAGGTTTTATCTGGCCAGAAGGCCCCTGGATTCAGGTCGCAGAACCGCTGATTGCACCCTTTACTCAGTCAGGTGTGGTGCTCGGGACAGATGCGCTGGGACGAGATATTCTGGCTATGCTAGCTTACGGTGCTCGCGTCTCAGTGATGATTGGCCTGGCGTCAACCACCGCAGCCGTTTTGCTTGGTGTACTGATTGGTGCCGTCGCCGGGTATACACGAGGCTGGTTCGATGATGCTCTGATGCGTTTTACCGAAATATTTCAGACGATACCCAGTTTTATGTTTGTCATTGTCTTGATGGTCATTCTTACGCCGACGATTTATACCATCACTCTGGCAATTGCCATTGTTTCCTGGCCGCCGGTGGCGCGTTTAGTGCGCGGCGAATTTATGACCTTATCCACTCGTGAATTTGTGCTGTCCTGCCGTCTTATAGGGATGCGTCCCTCGCGTATCATTTTTACTGAAATCCTGCCCAATTGCCTCTCTTCTGTGGTGGTCATCTCTTCGGTAATGGTGGCTTCCGCAGTATTGATAGAAGCGGGACTCTCTTTTCTTGGATTGGGCGACCCGAATATTGTCTCCTGGGGAGGCATGGTCGCTCAGGCGAAGCCGATGCTTCGTTCAGCGGCCTATCTCTCTATCATTCCCGGTCTGGCTATTTTCATGCTGGTCTTGAGTATCAATATCGTGGGTGAAGGGGTGAACGACAGGTTAAACCCCAGATTACGCGGTCGTTAAATGGCGTTCCACTGCTTCACTTTAAAGGGTACAAAATGATGAACACTGGCTTGCATGATTTGGAAGAACGGCTGATATGGGAACGTGAAACCATGGTTCACCCCGGCCGTGTCTGGCCCCGCACTCTGGTGGATAAGCAGGGGGAAGTGGTGCTGGATGTGCTTATCATCGGTGCCGGACTTGCTGGTATTTCCATTGCGACTCGTCTGCTAAGAATGGGGGTTGCCAATTTCAAATTATACGATGAAAACCCCGCCGGGCAGGAGGGCCCCTGGGCAACCTATGCCCGTATGCTAACCCTGCGAACAGATAAGCGCCTTCATGGTCCTGATGGCGGTTTTCCCTCAGCCACCTTTCGGGCATGGTATGAAGCGCAGTATGGTGCCGAGAATTACGCCGAACTAGCGCTGATCCCTAAACAGGAGTGGATGGCTTACCTTATCTGGTTACGGCATGTTTTTGATTTGCCCGTAGTCAACAATACCAGGGTGCTAAAACTTACCCCCCATGAATATGGCTTTCGCGTGTTTTTTGAAGATGCTCAGGGGCAGCGCAGTATTGTCACCCGGAAAGTCATTTCTGCCACCGGTCTTGCGGGTGCGGGTGGCGTGCGTGTGCCCTTTGATATGTCAGGCGTTCATCCGGATTTGTGGTTCCATAGCCGGGATGAAATTAATTTCTTACCAATGCAGGGTAAGCGGGTGGCAGTCATTGGCGGGTCTGCTTCCGCGCTCGATAATGCTGCCACGGCATTAGATGCCGGTGCTGTAAAAGTCGATTTGTTTATTCGCCGTTCACAGCACCCTGAGCGTAACATTATGCGCTATCTGGAGTTTTCTGGTTTATATCGAAGTTTTATCCATATGGCGGATGAACTCCGGCTGGAGGTCGCCAGAGTGGCAATAGAAAATGCCGTTCCTCCTCCACTCTGGTCGATAGAGCGCTGTACGGCATATGACAATTTTACATTGCGTATGGGATTAGGATGGCGTTCGCTACGTCAGGAAGGGAATGAAATTATCATTACCTTAACCAGTGGCGAGGAGCAGCGTTTTGATTTCATCATTTTAGGCACCGGGTTTGAGACTGATTTAAGCCAGGTGGACTATCTTCATGACATCAATAAGGATATTCAGCGCTGGGGGGATGTTGTGACGCTGGGAAATGATGCTATCGACAAGAGCATTGGTCGTCATCCTTACCTGGGACCGTATTTTGAATGTCGTGGACGTTCAAGCGAAGCGGATAACATCGTCTCTAATCTGATTATTGCCAATAGTGCAGCCACCGTCAGTGCCGGGCCCAGTGCCGTGGGTATTAATGGTTGCTCTTTTTCAAGCGCCCGCATAGTTGAAGGGATAGTGCAGTCATTGTATTTGGCCGATGCGGAATATTTTATTGGTGGTCTTGAATCATTTGAGCACTCTGAATTTTCGGGCTATTCCAGCCTGTCGTCGGAGGCGGTCAGATGAGTCATATCAAAAGTGATGCTCAGCCGTTATTACAGATAACCGGACTCTCTATTGCACTTCCGGCAAGTGGCGATCGTGAATTTGCGCTCTCTGATTTGTCCCTGAATATTGCCCGCAACGAAATTGTCTGTGTAGTGGGTGAAAGTGGATCCGGTAAGTCCATGACGGCAAGTGCCATCATGGGGTTGCTGGCTGATGGGGTGCAGATAACCCAAGGCAGTATTCAACTGGAAGAGACAAATCTGCTGGCGCTGAGTCAAAAACAGATGCGAAAAGTCCGAGGTCCGCGGATCGGGATGATTTTTCAGGAGCCCATGACGGCACTGAATCCGCTCAAGCGTATTGGACGGCAAATAGAAGAGATGCTATGTCTGCATCTGCGGCTCTCGTCCGGCGCCAGACGAAAGCGGGTGATTCAATTACTGGATGATGTTCATATCGCCTCCCCCGATAAAGCTTATATGGCTTATCCGCATCAGCTTTCCGGCGGGCAAAGACAGCGAGCAATGATAGCCATGGCGATGGCGCTTGAACCCGATTTATTGATTGCCGATGAGCCGACCACCGCGTTAGATGTGACTACTCAGGCACAAATTCTAAAATTGATCCGCGAGTTACAACAACGTAATGGAACCGGTGTGTTGTTTATCACTCATGATTTTGGCGTGGTAGCGGATATTGCAGACAGAGTTGTGGTGCTGAAACAGGGGCATATCGTTGAGCAAGGATCTGCCGGGAAGGTGCTGGGTGCTCCTGAGCATAGTTATACCCGCGCCTTGATTAATGCCGTACCCAGTCTGACCCCTCCAGCCTATCGTACCGCTACATCGGCTCCTCCTTTGCTCAGTGTCAGTGATATTAAGAAAACCTTTGGTAAGCCTGGTTTCTTTGGGCGCGGCCGCGTCGTTCATGCTTTGCAGGGGATTGATTTTTCAGTGGCGGCAGGGCGTTCAATAGGTATTGTCGGCGAAAGCGGCTCAGGCAAATCAACCCTGGCAAGAACGCTAGTGCGCTTAACCGAACCTGACAGCGGCAAAATTCACTTCGGTAACCTCGACTATACCGCCTTATCGTCGACACAGTTACGTCAGCATGCAGGGGAGATGCAAATGGTTTTCCAGGATCCCTGGTCCTCGCTCAATCCCCGGCGCACGGTGGGAGAGCTTATTTCTCAGCCTTTGACAATACGCGGTATTGCGCCTGAACAAGCCCGGGAAAGGGTGCTGGAGTTACTGGAACTGGTCGGACTGGATGTGAAGGCTATTTCGCGTTTTCCCCATGAATTTTCCGGGGGACAACGCCAGCGTATCGGGATTGCCAGAGCCCTGGCCCTTCACCCCAAAATTCTTATCGCTGATGAAGCGGTATCCGCTTTAGATGTGTCTATCCAGGCGCAGATCCTGCAATTACTGATTCGGCTACGTGATGAGCTGGGGCTGGCCATTGTCCTTATTACCCATGACTTGCGCGTCACAGCACAAGTCTGTGATGACCTGGTCGTCATGAAGAGTGGCAAAATTGTGGAGTCAGGACCTACGGCGGACGTTTTCGCCAGGCCTCAGCATGAATACACCCGATTACTGCTGTCTTCAGTACCGGGAAAGGAAAAATTTTACTCAACCATTGAGGAGCAAAGAGTATGAGTGGAACACAGCAGAACCGAGTCGCTATCGTCACTGGCGGAAATCGTGGGATTGGTGAGGCCATTGCCCGCCGACTCTCCGCTGAAGGTGCAACGGTTGTACTGACACATAATCGCGCTGAGAGTGCTGAGCAAGCAGAGCGGCTGGCACATGAACTGGGCGCGCCACAAGGTAAAGCTCTGGCATTACAGCTTGATATTGCCGATCCAGATGAGATCGTTGCGGTTGTTGATGGTGTGGTGAAACAGTTTGGTCGTCTGGATATTCTGGTGAGTAATGCGGCCATTGGCAATAATACTCTGGCGGCTGATATCACATTAACTGAACTGGACAAGGCGATTGCCGTTAACCTGCGTGCACCTTTTATCGCCGCTCAGGCCGCAGCACGGCATATGATGCAAGGTGGGCGTATTATTTCAATAGGTACCACCAATGCAGTAAGAGTACCACGGCAAAGTCGCGTAGCCTATGCCACAACAAAATCAGCATTAGTGGGTATGACTAAGGCCATGGCTCATGATTATGCGGAGCAGGGCATTACCGTAAATCTTATCAATCCTGGCCCGACCAGAACCGGAATGCTGGGGGACGATAACTCTCCCGCCGTGCAACAGATGCTCTCTTTCTGTGCCATTAAGAAGCTGGCTATGCCACAAGATATTGCTGGATTAGTTGAATTTGTTGCCCGGGAGGAGGCCTGGTTTATTACCGGCGCAGTGCTGGCAATTGATGGCGGTTACACGGCTTGATATCTGATATTTATCCATTTATTGTCCTCAATTTTATTCTGTCACGTCTGTGACAGATATATCTTAAACAGCCCCTTTTTCGCTCACGGTCTTCAGCTTGTGTTATCTTTATTGGAGACCCTGCAATTATTCAGGGTAACGCAATCCCTGTTTTTTACGAAGGAGGAGCTATGTCGTCAGCACTGAGGACTATCAGTAAAAATACTCTAAAAGTCCGCAATAAGACTTACCATATCTATAGCCTGGCGCGCGCCGCTGAGCAGCTTGGCGATATTCATCGCCTACCCAAATCCCTGAAAGTTTTGTTAGAAAACCTTATCCGCTGGCAGGATGAAGACTCCGTCACCCTGGAAGATATTCAGGCCTTTGCAGACTGGCTTGACCATGCCCATGTGGAGAGAGAAATTGCTTATCGTCCCGCCCGTGTGCTGATGCAGGATTTCACCGGTGTTCCTGCGGTGGTTGACCTGGCGGCTATGCGTGAAGCGGTCCGGCGACTAGGGGGCGATGTCACTCGTGTTAATCCATTGACCCCGGTTGATCTGGTGATTGACCACTCTGTCACGGTTGATAATTTTGGTACCCCGGAAGCCTTTGAGCAAAACGTTAATCTGGAAATGGCGCGTAACCATGAACGCTATATTTTTTTACGCTGGGGCCAGCAGGCATTTAACCATTTCAGCGTTGTCCCTCCGGGTACTGGTATCTGCCACCAGGTTAACCTCGAGTATCTGGGCAAAACGGTCTGGAGTGAACCGCAGGGTGATGAAACGGTCGCATATCCTGATACGCTGGTAGGTACCGATTCCCACACCACGATGATCAATGCTCTGGGGGTATTAGGCTGGGGTGTCGGTGGCATTGAGGCAGAGGCCGCGATGCTGGGTCAGCCGGTCTCAATGCTTATCCCGGATGTGGTGGGTTTTAAACTGGAAGGTAAATTATCTGAAGGGATCACGGCCACCGATCTGGTGCTTACCGTCACTCAGATGCTCCGTAAACATGGGGTAGTGGGCAAGTTTGTTGAGTTCTACGGTGACGGCCTGGATTCCCTGCCACTGGCTGACCGCGCGACTATCGCTAATATGGCACCGGAATACGGGGCCACCTGTGGCTTTTTCCCGGTCGACAGCATTACGCTCGACTATATGCGCCTGAGTGGTCGCAGTGAAGAGCAGATTGCTTTAGTGGAGGCTTACTCAAAAGAGCAGGGACTGTGGCGTCATACCGGAGATGCGCCGGTATTTACCAGTACTCTAGAATTGAATATGCAGAATGTTGAGGCCAGTCTGGCGGGGCCCAAACGCCCACAGGACCGGGTGCCATTGAGTGCGGTTCCTGATGCGTTCACTGCGAGCAAAGAGCTTGAAATAAATACCCGGACCGACGTTAAGGGGGCTGAATCTGCAGGCAAGGAAAATGAACTTGCTGATGGCGCTGTTGTGATTGCGGCCATTACCTCTTGTACCAATACATCGAATCCGGGGGTGATGATGGCCGCGGGTTTGCTGGCGAAAAAAGCGGTACAGGCAGGGTTAATAGCCAAGCCCTGGGTTAAAGGATCGTTAGCCCCGGGGTCAAAAGTTGTTTCCGATTATCTGGACAAAGCAGGCCTGACCCAGTATCTCGACAGACTTGGCTTTAACTTAGTGGGTTATGGCTGTACCACCTGTATTGGTAACTCGGGTCCCTTACCGGAAGCGATTGAGCAGGGGATCAAAGACCAGTCTTTGACCGTTGCTGCTGTACTTTCAGGTAACCGTAACTTTGAAGGCCGTATTCATCCCTTGGTTAAAACCAACTGGCTGGCCTCACCGCCGCTGGTTGTGGTCTATGCCCTGGCGGGGAATATGCACGTTGACTTGACTCATGACCCATTAGGTTATGACCATAGCGGCAAGGCTATCTACTTGAAAGATATCTGGCCTGACAGTAAAGAAATCGCTCAGGCGGTGGCACAGGTCTCGACTTCGATGTTTGACCGGGAATATAGCGAAGTTTTTGCCGGTACTGAGGCGTGGCGCAGTATTGTTGTTGATAGCTCTCAAACCTATCAATGGCAGAATGAGTCAACCTATATTCGACAGTCACCGTTTTTTGATCTGATGGAAGCTGAACCTGAAGCGCTGGTGGATATTCAAGGAGCAAGAGTTCTGGCTATGCTGGGTGACTCTGTCACGACGGATCATATCTCACCAGCAGGTAGTATTAAGCTCGATAGCCCGGCGGGACGTTATCTTCAGCAACATGGCATCGTGGAGGCCGATTTTAACTCCTATGGGTCACGACGGGGCAACTATGAAGTGATGGTGCGCGGGACTTTTGCCAATATCCGTATTCGTAATGAAATGGTGCCGGGTATTGAAGGGGGCATGACCCGTCTGCTGCCGGGAACTCAGGTGATGTCGATTTATGATGCTGCGATGCATTATAAACAACAGGGTCTGCCACTGGCGGTGATTGCGGGTAAAGAGTACGGTTCAGGTTCCAGTCGTGACTGGGCGGCCAAAGGGCCTAACTTACTCGGCGTACGAGTGGTTATTGCGGAGTCTTTTGAACGTATTCACCGTTCTAACCTGATAGGCATGGGGATCCTGCCGCTCGAATTCCCTGTGGGTGTGACGCGTAAAACGTTATCGCTGACAGGGGAAGAACAGATAGATGTATTGTCGCTTAACAGTCTGAAGCCAGGCACAGATATCCCGGTGATTCTGACGCTGGCGGATGGCAGTAAACAGACACTGCTCTGCCGTTGCCGTATTGATACCGGCAATGAGCTAACCTATTTCCGTAATGGCGGCATTTTGCAGTATGTGATTCGTAATATGCTGAAATAGAATTTTCTTTTTGAACAGAGAATCTGTTTTTATCGCGATTGATATTTTCCAGAATAATAACACCTGATACCTTGCATCAGGTGTTATCTCATGAGTTTTGTAAGTGGCTTCTGGGGACTTCATTATCCCCTGAGGATATCAAGGTTATCGAGGCAATATTAACGATCAAGGAATGGATGTTCGACGATAAGTTTCGATATGTAATTAGCGATTATCTCGCCTTTTTTAAATAACTCTGGATATTTATATTCACACTGAGCAAGATCATTTGCACTGATACCTCCGGGTGTTGTATTTTTTAAATACGTCATTAGTTTATGTGCGCTCATTGCCATGACTAATTTATTTTTTTCTGTTTCTTGGTTTAAGTATTTGAAGACAATATCAATAGTTTCAATGTTTAAGTCGAGACCTCGATTAAGATACGCGGAATCACCCAATTCGAGAGTATTTTTTGCATAGCCGTGCATAAAAAGTTCAGTATAGGTACTTGAGGATATATTCGGATGGTCTGTTATTGTTTCATTGAACCCATCGAAATGGCCCGCTTTGAATGTGATATCTTGATCATGGTTGTTAAGACAATTAATAGCAATTACCTGACCGCAATGGTTGTGGGATCTTTTTTGACAAACAGAAACGTATTTTAATTCAATCAGCGTATCGAAGTCTATTTTACTAGTGAGTGTATCAACGAGTTTATTTTCAAGCATTAACTCATATCGTTTTTTTTGTTCCCCAGTGAATCCATTTTCTACACATTCCTTCATTG
Organism: Klebsiella sp. BIGb0407; assembly: GCF_024807845.1. Taxonomy (GTDB): domain Bacteria; phylum Pseudomonadota; class Gammaproteobacteria; order Enterobacterales; family Enterobacteriaceae; genus JGM124. The sequence goes on along the minus strand of NZ_JANUEQ010000001.1, from coordinate 668,777 downwards.
TTGTGTAAGAAGGCAAAATACTTCTCATTTCATTCGAGGTTGCGCGTAATTTATCGTAGCTACCAGTATCAAGATCAAAAGCAATTTTTTGTATGATCTCTGTCGGGAGCTTTTCTAACGATAATAACTGACCGTATACTTTATCTATATTTCTGATGATGTTTTTATGGCTGTTAACAGCTCGCTGGGTATTAACAACTGAAGTTAAAGGAGAGGGCGTGCCTGGGCTATTCGATATGTTGTTTATCATATATATATCCGATATAAGTAAAATAATGAATGAAAAAAACGGTAACATTAAAGCAGCCCTGAAGGCTTCACCAAAAAATGTTCAGGGTGTTTTGTTAAGATAAAATATTGATATGATCTATTTTTCATGGTTTATCTGAGACCAGATTGCTACAGCAAACGTTAACTTAATCATCCCAGACAGGGTGATTTCTCGATAAGTAATTATTATTGGGTTAATAAGTGATTGGCAATTATCTCACCTGCTTTAAACAGTGCTGGATATTGAGATATATACTCTGTAATATTATTTTCACTTATCTCATTAGTTTCTTCATCAATCAAAAAACCTCTCAATTTGTGAGATATTAGCGCCACTATTAGTTTGTCGTCACTACGGGTGCTATTTCTAGTGAATATATCATTGAATGATTTGAAGATAATATTGACGTTGTCTTGGTTTATATGTTTATGGTCAATACCCAATGTGAGATTTTTTTTTGATTCCCCATAATAATTTTCGCTGCCGGAAGAGTGGTAAGTATTTATTTTTTCGCAGGAGTTTTTAAGTATTCTGCAGTGGCAAGAGGATAAAATATTTTTATCCCGTTGTTTGTGTATTAAGCTGTCATTCCATAAACTTATCCAGATATCTTTATTACCAAAAATAAATGAACTGCTATAAACAACAGCAATATTTTTCATCGCCAATAATGTGTCATCATCTGTTTTATTGTTAAGCTGTTCAACAATAAATTTTTCATATCTTGATTTACATATTGATTCATAATTTTTCTTTAGTTCTCCTGAGCATCCACTCTTTAAATTGCCGCTCATGGTTTGAAAAGAAGGTAAGATATCTTTCACTTTACGTGAGGTTAAACGTAAGTTAGCGTAACTTTCTGCGTCAAGTGTAAAGGCGATTTTTTGTATTTTTTCGATTGGGAGTTTCTCGAACGATAACGGCTGGCTATATGCTTGAGCTATATTGCTGGAAATATTACAGTCATTACTTTTTAAAGGCGAATTTTGGTGGGTCAAAATTAGGGCGGAAGAGTTTGGTATGCTATTTGATGTATCGTTTATCATTTATAGTTTCTCTTTAATTAAATAATGGTCTTGGGCATTTTTATGATTAAAATATGCTATTCACATGTAATGAAGTGGATTTATGAGGTGCCAGGTGTTAATTCAGTAAATGATTAATGCCTATAGTCAGGATGCTCAAAGTAATCAGAGGAAATACCCTGACTTGCAGTTTTTAGGTAGTTGTCTAGAGCAGCACCAAGACCAAAAAGTATGGGGTATTGAGATTCGTACTGGATGATATCATTTTTAACTATATTTATGGGGGGATTAGTCTTCAAGGCTTCGATCAGTCTGTAGGCAGTCATTGCCAGTATAAGTCTTTCTTCGTCTGTGTATTCAATGAACAAGACTTTAAATGAGTCAATAAACAGTTTTAAATATTTATTGTCTATTTTATTTGCATCAAAAAAGAAACGTATTGTATCGTATGCAAAGGATTCATCTCCCGGTGAATAATTTTCATGATGTACCTTTGTATTTAACTCCTTATAATTATCATCTTCGGTTACCATGCCACACCACTCATTTAAAATATGGCAATCTACCCCTTCTGAAATATCGAGATCCGATCTTTCCGAGATATCAGAGCCAGAATCTGACTCCGACTCTTCATGGTCTACGTGATCGCTTGACCTTAATGAGTCGCAAGTTATAAATTTTATTGAAAGAAAAGGAGCAGTAAATTGCTCGCAATGGGTAGAGGAAATAACAGAAATACTTTTTAGGGTGTTTAACAGGTCATGATTCCTTTCCTTTTCGAGCTGCAGTAAAATTGTTTTATTATATATTGATATATAGTTACACTTTACTTTTCTCGAGTTTTTGTTTATGAAGGATTTGTTGATGCTCTCGAAGGATGGCAGTGTTTCTCTCATTCCATACGAGGTTGAACGTAAATTAAAATAGTTTCTGGCATCAAGTTTAAATGCAATTTTCTGTATTAATTCTGCAGGGAGATTTTCGAACGATAATGGCTGATTAGATACTTTATCTGGATTGTTGACAATGTTTTTATGGCTGCTTGAAGACTGTTGCTGAGTAGCAAAACCCGCTGCATTAGTCAGTGAGTCGATCATTTTCCCTTCCCATATTGGCCCATGTTTTCTTTTCACATCACCAGGGTATTCATTTTCGGAATTCTTACGCTTGGTTGCTGAATAAGATATAACATCTTCCATTTTATTCATTGATAGCGTGCATGACAGCGCCTGATTAGCTAATTTAGTTATATTTTTGATGATTCCCTGATTGCCGCATGTTAGTTGCTGTTGGATGTAAATGGGTGCATTTAAAGATGGAAGGGTACTATTTGATATATTGTCTGGCATTGGTATATCCTGGTTTTGTTGGGTAAGCTGATATAATAAAGAAATAAGCAGTATATGATTTATAGAGAAAATCTAATGCAGGAGGGATATTATAAGTAGAGTTCGGTAAAATCTATCAGAAAATACCTTTCAGGATATTCTCTTATTAATATATAAGACATCTCTATTGGTCGAATCGTAGAAAGAGAAAAAGCCCGATACAATGAATTTCAGGCGATATATCTGAGAGCGTGGTGTTACCGCGCCCTTTTATGTACTGATTGAGTGAGTCAGACTGGAGAGAATAAAACGGTTTACTTTCCAGTCCTGGTTGATAACTAACGTCAGTATGACTGCTGACTACTACCGTGAAAGCAGGTGGCCCATTTTTTCTGCTTTAGTATCCAGATAATGCTCATTCTTGGGGTTACGACCCACAATCAAGGGCACGCGTTCGACAATATTAATCCCGGCTTCACTAAGGATAGCCACTTTCTTCGGATTATTGGTCAGCAAGCGAACACCATCGATATTGAGTAATTTGAACATATCAGCACAGAGCGTAAAATCGCGTTCATCGGCAGCAAAACCGAGTTGATGATTCGCTTCTACAGTATCATAGCCCTGATCCTGTAAAGCATAAGCGCGTATTTTGTTTAACAGACCAATGTTACGGCCTTCCTGACGGTGATAAAGCAGCACACCCTGACCTTCTTCAGCAATTTGAGCCAGGGCTGCTTCCAGCTGAAAGCCACAGTCACAGCGCAGACTGAAGAGGGCATCACCGGTTAAACATTCTGAATGGATACGTGCCAGTACGGCGCTGTTTCCAGTAATATCACCATACACCAGGGCTACGTGATCTTTGCCGGTTGCCAGTTCTTCGAAACCCACCATCAGGAAATCTCCCCATGGTGTTGGCAGTTTGGCTTCTGCCACCCGTTTAAGTTGCATGTGATTCTCCAGGTACTTGATTTGGCATAAGGATAAGCCAGACAGCTAATGCAGTATAACGGACTATTTTGCCACAACATGGCACCGTACGCCTTAACTCTTGATTAGCGCACCATTTTCCCTGACCTGAACAAAATTCCTTTACCGATCTGTGCAGTTTTAGCCTGTACTCTGTTTTTTAGCTTAATGTCGCCTTAATCAAAAATCTGTTAATGATAATGAGGAATAATATCTCAGAGTCAGCGATTGTGAGGGGAGAGCAACAACTTTTTTGTCAGGGATGTTATGCTATGACAATAGGATGTTCGTCAGAGGTTTAGTAAGGCTGATGGTCCTGAAAGATTGAACATTAGGGTAAGGGTTGATCTTCTTATTTTAACCCCCATTTTTAAAAGACCTGTCTCAGGTAATGGATTTCGTGATATCACCTTGTAAGTGCTATCATCAAATAGCATCCGGGTACTACTGTTTACCTTTCACACACAACGGGACGTAATGTGAAGTATTTACTCATTTTCTTATTAGTGCTCGCCATCTTTGTTATCTCGATCACACTGGGTGCACAAAACGATCAGGTCGTTAATTTCAATTTCCTGATAGTGCAAGGCGAGTATCGTGTCTCAACATTACTGGCGCTACTGTTTGCTGGCGGATTTATCCTTGGCTGGCTGATTTGCAGTCTGTTCTGGCTGCGTGTTCGTTTATCCCTGGTACGTTCTGAGCGGAAAGTTAAACGCCTTGAGCAACAGGTTGTATCTTTATCTGATACACCGATTACGCCGGTTGTGAAGGAATAAACCGCCATGTTGGAACTGTTGTTTTTGTTGTTACCTATTGCAGCTGCCTACGGCTGGTATATGGGGCGTCGAAGCGCGCAGCAAGATAAGCAACAGGAGGCCAGTCGCCTGTCACGTGACTATGTTACCGGTGTAAACTTCCTACTTTCAAACCAGCAAGATAAAGCGGTAGACCTGTTTTTGGAAATGCTGAAAGAGGATACCGGGACGGTTGAAGCACATCTGACGTTGGGCAATCTATTTCGCCAGCGCGGAGAAGTTGACAGAGCTATCCGTATTCACCAGACCTTGATGGAAAGCGCCTCTCTCAATTATGACCAGCGGCTGCTGGCGGTCCAGCAACTGGGCCGTGACTATATGGCGGCAGGTTTATACGATCGCGCGGAAGATATGTTTAGTCAGCTGATTGATGAAACTGACTATCGCATCAGTGCGTTGCAACAACTCCTGCAGATCCATCAGGCCACCAGTGACTGGCAGAAAGCCATCGATGTCGCTGAGAAACTCGTTAAATTCGGTAAAGATGCCCAGCGAGTAGAAATCGCCCATTTCTACTGTGAGCTGGCGCTCCTGAGTATGGGGAGCGACTCGCTTGATAAAGGTCTGGCATTGCTGAAAAAAGGGGCTGCTGCAGATAAAAACAGCGCCAGAGTCTCGATTATGATGGGGCGTATATTTATAGAGAAGAACGAATATGCTCGAGCTGCTGAAATATTATCCCGTGTGATAGAGCAGGATAGCGAATTAGTCAGCGAAACTCTGGATATGCTGCATACCTGCTATCGGGAGCTGGATAAAGTCGAAGAGTGGGAAAGTTTCCTGCGTCGCTGCGTAGAAGAGAATGTCGGTGCCAGTGCTGAACTGCTACTGGCAGAGGTTTTAGAACTGAAAGAGGGTGCCGATACTGCCCAGATCTATATTAATCGTCAGTTACAACGTCATCCGACGATGCGGGTATTTCATCGGCTGATGGATTATCACCTTCATGAGGCAGAGGAAGGGCGAGCCAAAGAAAGCTTGATGATACTGCGCGATATGGTCGGTGAACAGATCCGTACTAAACCTCGTTATCGCTGTCAAAAATGCGGTTTCACCGCGTTTAGCCTTTACTGGCACTGCCCATCCTGCCGGGCCTGGTCAACCGTAAAACCGATTCGTGGACTTGATGGTCAGTAGCTTACTGTTAGTGGTGGGTAATAGATTTATTGCTCACATTAGTTACAACATGCTAATTAGTATTCAATCTCCCGACTCAGTTACCGAGTCATCAGTCAGTATGTTGTCTGGCAAGGTTTACGGCGTTTTCAGAGAATATCGTGATTAAACGGCAAGGTTACTGTCAATTTTTCAGACTGCCGCGTAGAATGCATGCCGTTTAACTTTCCGCGCCAATCGGTGCTAAACAGTCAGAAGGCTCTGCTATGAATTCAATTGCTTGCTCCTCCCGTGTTGTCACCGATTCACCTATTGTGGTTGCGCTGGATTATGATAGTCGTGATAAAGCATTAGCATTTGTTGACCGCATTGATCCTCGTGATTGTCGTCTGAAAGTCGGTAAAGAATTATTCACTCTGGCAGGGCCCGACTTAGTCCGTGACTTACAGCAGCGTGGCTTCGACGTATTTCTGGATTTAAAATTCCATGATATTCCCAATACGACAGCACATGCTGTTGCGGCGGCAGCCGAGCTGGGAGTCTGGATGGTTAACGTCCATGCCAGTGGCGGTAAACGTATGATGACTGCAGCCCGCGAAGCTTTGTTACCTTATGGCAATGATGCGCCGCTGCTGATTGCGGTAACAGTACTGACCAGCATGGAAGCCAGCGATCTCGCCGATCTGGGATTAAATATTGCACCTGCGGATTATGCAGCGCGTCTGGCGGCACTGACCCGTGACTGTGGGCTGGACGGCGTTGTCTGTTCGGCTCAGGAAGCGGTACGTTTTAAGCAGGAACTGGGGCAGGATTTCAAATTGATTACCCCGGGTATCCGCCCAGCAGGAAGTGATGCCGGAGATCAGCGTCGGATAATGACGCCACTGCAGGCACAGCAGTCTGGTGTCGATTATATGGTGATTGGTCGCCCGATAACGCAGTCTGATAACCCAGCACTAACACTGCGCGATATTCGCACATCACTAAAACTGGGGGCTCTATGAGTCAGGATAACCGCCTGGTTTACTCCACTGAAACTGGACGTATTGACGAGCCAAAAGCCAGGGTACAGCGCCCAAAAGGTGACGGTATCGTGCGTATTCAAAAACAGACCAGTGGCAGAAAGGGTAAAGGTGTTTGTCTGATTAGCGGCATTGATGCCGACGATACAACACTTGCCAGTCTTGCCGCAGAGTTAAAAAAGAAATGTGGTTGTGGTGGCGCGGTGAAAGACGGCATCATCGAAATTCAGGGGGATAAGCGAGATCTGCTTAAATCCTTGCTGGAAGCCAAAGGAATGAAAGTTAAACTGGCTGGCGGATAAGTCAATACAGCTGATGCAAGCGGAAGCTCCTGCTTGCATCAGCTTAGCTCTACGCGAAAAACGTTATTTTTCCTTACGCATCAGAGTATTAAACTGAATATCTTTGATGACTGGTTTTGCATCCGCTAGCAGAGTTCTTTCTGGTGACTGCCTGTCACTTTCTATCATCTGTACCAGCCTCTCTATCATCGGCTCTGAAAGTGGGGGTAAGGGTGCCCGGCGCGTCGGCGTCAGAGGACTACTGGGGCTATTGAATCGCGCGTTCCAGGTTGCTGATTGTTTATCTTTCTCTATCGTCTGTTCTAACTGTGTAATCAGAGTGGATGACAGAGGTGGAAGCGGCGCGCGATGCGACTTTCTCGAAATTTTACCGGCAACTGCGTTAACTGGGCGAGCTCGGGTCTCATCTGGCGACTTATTTTCGTGTATCAGCCCGATATTCTGTGACGGTGGTAATGGGGCTCGTCGTTTCTTTACTGATGCTATGCGATGATCCGTTTTCGAAGGGTGACTTTCCGGGCGTAGTTGAAGCTCGGCTATCATGGGATTGATCTTTACTGTCAGTGGAACTGTTGCCCGAGGCTTTCCTGTATGCGCGAGCTTTATACGAGTGAATGGAGTATCCTGGGCAGGAGCTGGGGGCTGATTTCGCTTATAAAAAGACACGGATGATTGGTAACAATCTGTTCCTGTATTCGTCACGCTGCCGATGTGTGCTAATACGGAGGAAATATGTTTAATTTGTGTTTTGAGAGAGGCACCTATTTCGCGTAAACCATTAATAAAAAGCGAGCTACTGATTGTTATCATGTTTATTCTTTTATCCGAATTACGATATATCTAATGTGTCTTTATTCTCCGGTATTAAATAATGTGCAGTCTATCAAATAACACTTAAAGCAGTTAAAAGGTATCATTACTGATGTCGTTTTTTAGCAACGAAAAATATCAAGGTTTATTCATTTATTATTGATAATCAATGAACTTATGGATTCATCGAACTTTTAAGTTCCGACTGATATCACTTGATGAGTACCAGTCGGTTACCGGATAAAAGCGAAAATTATATTTCCCAGGGGGATTTTTTCTGCTCACCAGGCGTGGTGCTGGTATCCTGGTATACATCCAGTAATTCTGCTTTCAGAATCTCAAGGTTATTTATTGCAGAAGGATAATCTTTAGCGACCAGGATATCCAGTACGGTATCAATACGTTTGATTAATTGTTGTGGATCAAGCGTTGACATATCAGGTCCTGTAATAGAAATAGAAGTGCCCCTATAATGCAAAATAAAAGCACTAAAGAGAAGCTGAGAAATGTTTTTTTTAGTTATTTTCGCAATTAATTATGAATAACTTATACCCGGGTATCATAAATTTTGGTGTTCATGAATGGTTCATTCCTGGCTGAGATTCGTTGATACTGATGACAAAAAAGCCGGGTATTTACCCGGCTTAATCTACACTTCAGAATACCTCAGACTGCAGGCCGGGCGATAATGCTGCGCGTTTCCATGCGAACTTCAGCAATAGTAACATCAATAACATCTGTCACTTTATAAGCGACTTCACCTTTGATCTGAATGGTACCTTGCTCCTGGCTACAGACCAGCTCATCCCGTACGGCATGAATAAATGGCGCCGGAATAAAGGCTGTTGCGCCATTATCGATCAGACGAACTCGCATGCCACCGCGACTGACATCAATAACTTCAGCGGCGAAGCGATGCTCCGTACCGACTTTATTGTTCAGAAAACGGGAATACAACCAGTCGCTAACATCGCGTTCAGCCATACGATTCAGACGACGACGATCGGTCATTTGTACCGTAATATCGCTTTCCGGACGGGCAGGGGTTTCACCTTTGATAATCGCTTTTAACAGACGATGGTTCACCATATCGCTATATTTACGAATAGGAGATGTCCAAGTCGCGTAAGCTTCAAGTCCCAGTCCAAAGTGCGGGCCCGGTGCAATGCTAATTTCAGCAAAAGACTGATAACGACGAATACGGCTATCAAGGAAACTGGTTGGCTGGCTATCCAGCTCACGGCGAAGTTTACAGAAGCCGTCAAGACTAAGAACTTCTTGTGCGTCTACCGTGATACCGTGAGTCTTTAACATTTCAGCAAGCTGTTCAGTATTTGTCGGATCAAAACCTGTATGGACGTTATAAATTCCAAAACCAAGTTTTTCACGCAGAACGATAGCAGCGCACATATTGGCGGCTATCATCGACTCTTCGACAATACGGTTAGCGACACGGCGAGATTCTGAAACAATGTCCAGCACTTCGCCTTTTTCACCGAGAATAAAGCGATAGTCAGGGCGCTCTTTAAACACTAACGCATTCTGTTGACGCCACTCATTACGCGCCAGGCAGACACGCTGCAGCAGACGAATTTGTCGGGCAATAGATTCGTCCGGTGGTGTCCAGCTACCTTGTTCTTCCAGCCAGTCAGATATTTCGTCATAAACAAGTTTTGCTTTGGACTCGATATTTGCCGTAAAGAAATGAATATCATCGCTGATTGCACCATCAGTATTGATGGTCATTCGGCAAGCAAGTACCGGACGAACAACATGCGGCCGTAGTGAACAGAGATCGTCTGATAACTCACGTGGCAGCATTGGAATATTAAAACCTGGCAGGTAGTTGGTGAATGCACGTACGCGAGCAATACCGTCCAGGCGACTGTCTTCGGCTATCCAGGCTGTTGGATCGGCAATGGCAACGGTAAGTTGCAGGCGACCATCATCCAGAGCCTCAGCATAGAGCGCATCATCCATATCTTCAGTGCTGGCATTGTCGATAGTGACAAAATCCAGGGCTGTGAGATCTTCACGTGTCAGGCCTTCATCCAGTATTTCTGTTGTAATGCCGTCCGGCGCGACTCTTTCAAGATGATGACGTGACAGTGTCACCCACCACGGGGCTAAATGGTCATCAGCAAAGGTGATATATTCTGTCAGTTCAGCGTAGAAACCACGGTCACCCTTGAGAGGATGACGGCGCATTTCTGCCACAGCCCAGTCGCCATGCTGAAAATCATGCGTGACGGAGCGCTCAGCACGGCAAGGGATCGCATCTTTTAATAAAGGATGGTCTGGCACGATTGACAGGCGGTCATCTTTTTTCTGAATTCGACCGACAAAACGTGACAGAAAAGGCTCAATAAGCGTTTCCGGTTCTGCAGACTCGCGGTCTTTATCCGAATTAATAACAGCGCTAATCCTGTCACCATGCATGACTTTTTTCATCTGCGGTGGCGGAATAAAGTAACTTTTATTAGCATCAACTTCCAGGAAGCCAAAGCCTTTTTCGGTACCTTTCACCACACCTTCAGCGCGTGGAGTTTTTGCGTGTAGTTGCTGTTTTAGCTGCGCGAGCAGCGGGTTATCCTGAAGCATATTATTTAGTTTTCGTGGACAAAGGAGCGGTTGACAGTTTTACGCGAAACCGTACCTTGCGGCAAGTGATGATTACCTTATACGGGTAAGGTTTTTGGTTCATTATGCGTATTACCGAGTCCTATCTTTAGTCTGTTCACCCATCCGGTTAGTCCGGAACCAGCTAATAGTCTTAATGCTTGTTGTTCCGTAAAACCTTGTTCAAAGAGCAGGGCGAGTTGTGTGAAGCTAAATTTCTCCGGTGTGCGTGTCAGTACTCCAATGGCCTGAATTATTGCTCGCTCGCGTGGATGGTTATGACTCCAGGCATGTAACGCTCGTTCACCATTACGAATAGCATCCGGCAGACCCTGTTCGCCTTGCCATACCGCTGCAGCATCACTGAAACAAGACGGACTACCATTAATGCGTGAAACCAGCATTATCACCAGTAAATTATCCTCACACATCGCCTCTTCGGCTGGCAGAAGTTGGTGAGTCAATTGCATCAGGGTTTGCAGTGTTAATGCATCAGAAGCCAGTAAATTGGCTACATCGTAGAGTAACGGCGACGACTGGCCTTGTTCCAGAGCCTGGAGTTGCTCTGTACTCGCAAAGCGATGTTCAAGCGGAGTCAGATTGGATTGCCAGTTAGCTGTACGATTTCTGAAGAGATCTGCATCAGCATCTTGTTGCCCGGTGATGCCCGGGATCTGTCGTACAGGCTGATTCTCCAGAGCCTGGAGCACGGCCAGGGTACGAGCCTGAAAACTAATAAAACCAATAAGCTGATTAAAGATGACGATATCTTCAACTGATAACCCGCATTCATCGAGCTGAGACAGTGAAGCATCACTGATACTCGTGGGTTGACTGGCTAATTGACGAGAGAACTGGGTTATTTGTGTGAGACGACGATTAGTTTCACGCGATGAATCACTACTCGATTCTGGAGCAAGACGTGCAGCATAGTGGTTACAGAGTCGTTGTACGCCAAAAACCTGTGCGACGTTCAGCGCAGTACTTAATCGTTCATAGTGACTTAAGGTCTGGAGTCGGTTGTTCTCGACCTGCTCTGGTAGCAATATTTTGGAAAGTTTCCGCGCAACGCTAAGCCAGGGCTCTTCGGCTGTAAGATGCGTATCAGATATTTTGAGATCAAGTAAAAAACGATCGTCAACCTCAGCTGCTTCCGGCACTAAAGGTTGGATATTGGTCAGGTTCTGGCTTGACTGCGTTTCATGATACCACTGGCTTTTACCTGAAAAGCTTCGTTGTTCCATGAGGTTTCCTCGGTCAACAGTTTATCAAACCCAAAAATTGGGTTTGGATTCATGTTTAATCCTGACGCAAGGTTGGCAGCAGACCAAAGAATGATAGGTGATAATAAATATCAGAAAGATATAAAGCTTAAGATATAACCGGAATGGAATAGAAAATCAGAGCGATGAGGCGACCGATGTTCGCCTCATCAGAAATCAAAAATTAATCTTTTAATTCCAGCTCGTTCATTGCTGCGATGCTGAAGCCACCGTCAACATGAATGACTTCACCAGAGATACCGGCGGACAAGTCAGAGCACAGGAATGCAGCAGAGTTACCCACATCTTCAGTCGTAACGGTACGACGAATAGGCGTGACAGCTTCGCAGTGAGCCAGCATTTTACGGAAATCTTTGATTCCGGATGCAGCCAGTGTACGGATTGGACCTGCTGAAATAGCGTTAACACGCACACCTTCAGGACCCATTGCATTTGCCATATAGCGCACGTTAGCTTCCAGCGAGGCTTTTGCCAGGCCCATCACGTTATAGTTAGGAATAGCACGTTCTGCACCTAAATAAGAGAGTGTCAGTAGGGCAGAACCCGGATTTAACATCTCACGGCAGACTTTGGCCATCGCAACAAAGCTATAAGCACTGATATCGTGAGCAATTTTAAAGCCTTCACGAGTCACAGCATTCACATAATCGCCGTCCAGCTGGTCGGCAGGAGCAAAACCAATAGAGTGAACAAAACCATCAAACTTCGGCCAGCTTTTTGCCAGTTCGGTAAACAATGCTTCAATGCTTTCATCTTCTGCCACGTCACAAGGAAGAACCAGGTTTGAACCCAGATCAGCAGCAAAACCCTCAACACGGCCTTTCAGTTTTTCATTCTGATAGGTAAATGCCAGTTCAGCACCTTCACGATGCATAGCCTGAGCAATACCATAGGCAATGGAGAGTTTACTGGCTACGCCAGTGATAAGAATGCGTTTACCGGTCAGAAAACCCATAGCGATAATCCTTAATTGTCATTATTGTTTGCGGCCCGTGGATTAAAAGGTGTCCCGGCCAGCGTTAAATCGGCGGCAATTCTATCATGACTTCACGTCAAACGTTAATCCGACCACTTCCCCCCGTCATAATTCAAGCTGCAGGTGCGTTGGTTTTCCTCGCTCACCCCGGTCACTGACTGGAGTCAGCTCCCGAGGATTCCCTGCGTCACCGCCTTTCTGCAACTCGAATTATTTAGGGGGACGTCATAATTCAAGCTGCGCTGCGTTGGTTTATCCGTGCTCACCCCGGCCACTGACTGAGATTAACGCGTGATTAAGCCTGGCTGCTAGCGATCTCTTCGCCAGGCATCCGCAGTCAGAGCTTCACCAAAGTGACTTGTGATCAGCCGTTTAGTCAATTCATGTAGCGGAGAGGCAAGAACATCAGCCGTGCTGCCTCGTTCAACGACTTCTCCTTGATGCATCACCATCACCTGATCGCTGATATGCTTCATCATGCCAATATGTTGCGTGACGTAAATATAGGAAATACCGTGTTTTTCCTGCAGTTCAAGCATCAGGTTGATCAGCTGCGAACGCATCGACATATCCAGTGACGCCAGAGCCTCATCGGCAATCATCACCTGAGGGCGTAAAATCAGCGCTCTGGCAAGCCCCAGACGCTGTTTCTGACCGGGGGCCAGCATATGTGGATAGTAGCTAGCGTGGTCAGGCAGCAGCCCCACCATTCGCAAGGTTTCAAGAATATGCTGCTGGCGCTCCTCTTGTTGCCACTCGGTATTCAGCCGCAGGGGAAAATCGAGGATCTGTGAAATACGTTGTCGCGGATTCAGCGACGTGGTGGGATCCTGGAATATCATGCGAATACGCTGACTGCGATAGGCATAATCGCCAAACTCGAGCGGGTGGTCATCGATGATAATCTCGCCATTGGTTGGCTCAACCATACCCGCCAGCATTTTTGCCAGCGTCGATTTTCCTGAGCCATTTTCACCAATAATCGCCAGCGTCTGTTTTTCACGTAACGTGAAGCTCAGTGGTTTAACAGCTTCCAGGTGATGGCGTTTAAACAGTCCGCTTCGATAGCGAAAGGTTTTACTTAAATTACGGACTTCAAGCAGGGTATTGAGCATCAGTTGCTTTCCCTGTTGAGTGGAAAATGACAGGCATAGAAATGATTTTTTGTCCCTTCAAGCCATGGTGCTTCAATGCATTCACGTTGAGCATAAGGGCAACGGGGACCCAGACGACAGCCCATCGGAAGTTGTTCCAGCACGGGTATTGCACCAGGTAAAGTATTCAGCCGGCTCTTATGTGGCATCGGGCTGCCAAAATCAGGAATAGCCCGGATCAACGCTTGGGTATAGGGGTGATGAGGTGAGGTAATCAGTTCCTCGCTGGTGGCACTTTCGACGGTCTGACCGCAGTACATCACATTAATTTTATCTGCCCACTGACTGAGCATTTGTAAGTCATGGCTTATCAGTAGGATAGTGGTGTTATTATTCTGATTCAGCCTGGTCAACAGGCGGAATATCTGCGATTGCGTGGTCGGTTCCATTGCATTGGTGGGTTCATCAGCAATTAATAACCGCGGCTGATTAGCCAGAGCGATGGCTATCATGACTTTCTGACATTCACCTTCCGTAAGCTCATAAGGATAGCTGTGCATGATATCCTGGTGGTCTTTAATCCCGACCCTGTGCAACAGTTCTATGGCGCGGCGAGTCCGCCAGCCTAAACGCCTCCACCAGCGACCTTTATAGGTCCAGCCGGGGATGTTTTGTATTAGCTGACGGCCGATTCGCTCGGAAGGATCGAGACAGGATTGCGGTTCCTGAAAAATCATTGAGACGTTATAACCCATTAAGCGGCGGCGCTGGCGGGGAGACAGTCTTAACAAGTCAATATCATCAAAGCGCATACGGTCAGCGGTAGCGCGCCAGTTATCGCGGGTAATACCACAAATTGCTTTTGCTATCAGGCTTTTTCCTGAACCAGACTCACCGACCAGGCCGCGAATCTCACCTTCATTAAGCGTCATACTTACACGATCGACTGCTTTGACCCAACCCTCTGCGGTCATAAACTCAATCGTCAGATTACGAATATCAAGCAGTGGCATTATTGTACCCCGGCATTAATGGCACGACGCAGACCATCGCCAAGCAAGTTGACCAGCAGAACACTCACCATAATTGCCCCACCCGGCAGCATCACCGTCCAGGGGGCAACATAAATTAGCTCCAGAGAGTCACCCAGCATACTCCCCCATTCGGTGGAAGGAAACTGCGCCCCAAGGTCGAGGAAGCCTAATGCAGCAATATCCAGAATAGCGATAGATAAAGTCCGGGTTATCTCCGTTACAAGAGTAGCGGCAGTATTTGGCATTACAGCAAAACGCAACAGATTAAGGGTTGATGCTCCATCCAGCCGTGCGGCAATCACATACTCTTTTTCTAGCTCGTCATGCACAGCACTGTAGACAGAACGGACTACCCGCGGCAATAACGCCAGCCAGACGGCAAACATGGCATGGCTCAGACTGGGTCCGACAAACGCCACGACAATAATTGCCAGTAACAGTGAAGGAATAAACAATAAAGTATCGAGAATATGGTTCAGAACGACAGAGCGTAAACCTCGTGTAGCCCCCGCAATCACCCCGAGAATCACACCGCAGACTGTCGCTGCCAGCGTGATTAACAATGCACCACCTACGGTGGGTGCGGCACCGGATAATAAACGGCTCAGAACATCACGACCCAAATCATCAGTACCGAGAAAGAAAGAAATCTCACCATAGCGGGACCAGGAAGGGGGAAGTAACTGAAAACCTAAAAACTGCTGGTCTATCTGATAAGGAGAGAAAATGCCACCCAGCAGACACAGTAATAGCAAGGCACTGCAGCCATACAGTCCGACCATTGCGGTGGTATCACCATAGAACTTCTTCCACGTCAGGTTCAGCGTACTGGGCGTGCGCTTTTCCCGGTAAACGCTATCGTAGGGCATATGTAACCGCGTTAACTTTGCTTATCATTCTTCATGTCTCTTCGTTTTTTCAGGCACAGCGCGGGTTTCCGGGCTTTTTGCGCTTTACGTCTGTTTAGCTCGGGTTGTCTTTCAGCGACTTTATTTACAGATAATGTGCACACTCAAGTGTATATGATTCTCACGACCTTAGCATCAGGCTCCCCTCAGGCTATCAACTACGTACCGAAACTCATTTTTAGATATCAGCAATAAGTTAGTTTGTGAGAACGGCGTAATTGTTGAATAATCCATTGTTATTTCAAACAAAGACAAGGTGTTGATGTGTCTGCCAAAACGCTCAATTATCTCAAGAAAAACTTATGGTTGGTGTATGTGCTATGGATAATACCCACATTTTTCCTTTGGAGTTATTTGGGATACCAGGTGTGGCTAGATGATCAGGATGCACCAACCATGCTGTATTATCTCCCTGCATGGATTGCCTGGCTTTTCTTACATGTCTGTACTGCGTTAATATTTGCAATTGTGCTGGCAATCTGGCGGTACTTACATCGTTCCCGCACAGCAGCATAAATCCGTATAAGGGGGGCTTATTGCCCCAATAACTCAGGTTCTGATATTAATCAATTTACCTCTTCACTAAGCCAACACATATTTAATATACTTTCAACATTTACAGTAGTTTTCAAAATTATTTTTAATTCAGACAATAATATCAGAATGGCTATGTTATATTTTACACTCTGCTGTATTTATTGAAGTGTTACTGGCTATTTCCAGAAAATATTTATTTATTATCTACTCAGAATTTAACACTAAACAAACATGCTGTTCTAAATAATATCACATGGCTTTTTAATATAAATGATAATGTTTATTATTTCACGGCTTCGTCGTTTTTAACCTTCTGATAAACGGGCTTTTCATGATTAGCGCTTTTATTATAGGGATCTCATTTGGGATCCTGTTGCAAGCCGGAAAATTCTGTTTTGTCTCGGGTTTTCACAATATATTCTATCAGAAAAATCCGCGTTTTTTTACTGCATTAATGATTGCGGTAACTATTCAATCTATCGGTTTTTATAGTTTACAAGCGTTGGATTTATTACAGATCCCAGAAGGTAATCTACCTGTTATAGCAACTGTATCAGGCGGATTTCTCTTTGGTGGTGGTATGGTACTCGCAGGGTGTTGCGGGAGCGGTGCCTGGTTTCGTTCCGGGGAAGGCATGGTGGGTACATGGCTCGCGTTACTGAGCTTTGTGATAACCCTGGCAGCAGCCCAGAAAGGCAGCCTGAAACAGCTGCTGGAGCCACTTTTCATTGAGCCCACCCAGATGGATACTATTTACGGCACCTTCAATATCTCGCCCTGGGCTTTGATTGCTGTATTCGTCGTAGTAACCGCGCTGCTGCTGTTTTATCAGCACAGACACCCCCGTTATACTCCACCCGCAGAAGGCAAATTTAAGCGCATCCCACTTAATATTGTCGCCATCTTGATTGGTTTGCTTGGTATCGTTGCCTGGGTAGTTAGTGCCCATTATGGGCGTAACTTCGGCTTTGGGATTTCTGTTCCTTCAGCTAACGTCATTCAATATCTTGTCACCGGGCAGCAACGTTATTTTAACTGGGGTAGCGTGTTTGTAGTGGGTATTTTAATCGGCTCAATGATCAGTGCCAAAATTCGTGGTGAATTCGCATTAACAATACCACCAGACGGCATAACCGCCGTTAAACGTCTAGTGGGTGGCGTCTTTTTAGGTATAGGTGCAACGCTTGCTGGCGGGTGTACTGTCACTAACTCACTGGTTGCCACAGCCTATTTTTCCTGGCAGGGCTGGATTTCAACTTTTGCCATCATGATCGGTGTTTGGTTTGTTAGCTATTTTGTTAAAAACACACAATGTAAAATTTAGGTTATAAGCAGGATATGAAAAAATGAAAAATAAAATAGCTCTGATGCTTCTGACAATGATATTAACGGGTTGTGATCAAACCGTTGTCAAAAATATCAGCACCGATGATTTGGTGAAAAATTTAGATAATCCTGAATATGTTATTATCGATACACGTCCTGATAGCCTGTATTTCGGTTTTAAAGATAACCAGGCTAACAGAGGCGGGCATATTAAAGGTGCGATGCAGTTCACCACCGGCTGGTTAGATTTTATCGAGAGCAATAAATTTGATGGTTTTTTGAATAGCAGAGGAATAACCAAAGATAAAACTCTGGTTTTTTATGATACCAATCAAGATGACTTAGAGCGTGTTACCGCTGAATTTGCTGCAAAAGGGTATAAAGTTCAGGCCTATAGTGATTATATTGATTATGCAAATTCTGATTATCCGCTCGATAAATTCCCTAATTACTGGATGAGTGTTTCACCTCACTGGCTTAACGCCGCATTAAAGGGTGAAAAACCAGAAAGTTATACCAGCGATAAAAAACCGGTTGTCTTCGAGGTATCCTGGGGTGAAATTGCGGATTCAAAATCTTACGATACCCATATCAAAGGCGCTTATCACTTTAATACTGACTGGATAGAAAATGGCCCGCTCTGGAACCTGTCTTCTCCTGAAGTCATTGAAGCGAATTTACTGAAGAATGGCATCAGTAAAGATACTCCGGTTGTGGTCTATTCGGCTAACCAGATGGCCGCTCTGCGCGTGTTATGGGCGCTAAAATGGGCAGGTGTTGAAGATGTTCGCTACCTGAACGGCGGCTTAAATGTCTGGGTTGACGCGGAATTACCGGTTGAAACAGCGGTGAATATTCCTGTGCCGGTTGAAGACTTTGGTACCACTATTCCCGCGAACCCACAAATTAATATCTCTATGCCAGAGGAAGCATTAGAAAAACAGGCAGCAGGATTAAAACTTATCAGCAATCGTTCCTGGGAGGAGTATACCGGTAAAACCAGTGGCTATGATTACATTCCTCTGGCTGGTGAACCTGAAGGGGCAATCTGGGGTTTTGCAGGTAAAGACTCTTCTGATATGTCTGACTACTATGATCCGGACGGCACACTGCGTAACCCAAATGAGATCTTTGCGCTTTGGAAAGAGCAGGGCATTGAACCTGGTGATGCGGTTGCCTTTTACTGTGGAACCGGCTGGCGAGCCAGCGTTGCATGGTTTATCACCCAGTTAGCGGGCTGGGAGCACAGCCAGGTTTATGACGGTGGCTGGAATCTCTGGCAGATGGATCCTAAATTCCCCGTCCAGCAGGGTGCGCCAGGAAATATGAGCAAACTGGATGCGCGTAATGATTTCGGTACGATGGTGAAAAAACAGGGCCAGTCCTGCAAAAGCTAATCTACATTTTTTAACAAAAAGGTGGCGCAGGCCACCTTTTTAATTGCTGTAAATCTGAACAGTGAGCAGGGTTAAAACTTAGATATAGAGGGGCTTATCCTTTATTTTTCCAAGGACTAGCCATAACGCTTATAATATCAGAAAGAATATTAACCACGATAACCAGCGATCCAGTCACCATGACGCCAGCAGAAATTGCCGCATAATCCTGCTGGCGAACAGCATTAATTAGCCAGCGTCCAAGTCCGGGCCAGTTAAACACCACTTCAGTAATCATTGCCAGAGTGAGCATGGTTGAAAACTGAAGCCCCAGACGAGGTATCACCGGAGGTAAGGCATTATGAAGAACATGACGTCGGATAACCGTAAAACGCGACAAACCGCGAGTGGTTGCAGCCTTAATGTAATTTTGTTCAATAACTTCGATAGTACTGATACGCATCAGGCGGATCACTTCAGTGGTAGGTGCTACCGCTAATGCCACCACTGGCAACACCATATGGCGACCCACACTGGCGATAATTTCATGCCGATAAGGTGATTCAGAAAGCCAGGCGTCCACCAGCGCCAACCCTGTTACGGGTTTGACCTCATAGAGTAAATCAAAGCGACCGGAGACCGGAAACCAACCCAGCGTGAGCGAAAAAAACAGGATTAGCAGTAGTGCCAGCCAGAACACCGGGATAGAAAAGCCCAGTAGAGCCAGGGCGCTGATAAACTTATCCTGCCAGCGATTTCTCATTATTCCCGCCAGAATACCTACCGGAATACCGATAAGCAGTGCCAGTGAGAATGACAGCAGACACAATTCCATCGTTGCAGGAAAAACGACGTGCAACTGAGCATTAATCGACAGACCTGTAATACTCGACACGCCGAAATCCCAGTGCATTAGCCCGTCAAACCAGAAGCTCCATGCATTCCACAGTGAAACGCCTTGTAGCGGTGCATGGGGGGTAAAAAAGAGCAATGAGAAACTGACCAGAGACAGAAAGAATAATGTGACAAGCAATAGTAATAGCCGTCGCAAGGTATAAATAATCATTATTTTTTCACCTCGACATCGTCACGGGATACGCCGGCAAACGAAGCACTACCAAACGGGCTAAGTACCAGTCCTTTAATATCATAGCGATAGGCTTGCAAGCGTAACGATGAAGCTAAAGGCAGTACTGGCATTTCAGTCGCCAGGATTTGCTGGGCCTCGTGATAAGCGTCGATTCTGGAAGCGAGTTGTTGAGACGAAAGCGCTTTTTGTAGCACAGCATCAAACTGCGGGTCACACCAGTGGGACAAATTGGTCTGTGAGTCTATCGCGGCGCAACTGAGCAACGGGCGGAAAAAACTGTCCGGATCGTTACTGTCGGTTGACCAGCCCGCAAGGGTCAAATCATGGCTCATATCCATCAGACGTGTTTCCTGAAAGCGCCCTTCAACAGGAACAATCGTCACTTTGACGCCAATTTGTGCCATATCAGCTTGAATCAGTTCCGCTGTTTTGAGCGGACTGGGGTTCCAGGGTTGAGAACTGGTCGGAACCCATAGCTGTAACTTAAGATCTTTAATTCCCAGTGACGCCAGTAACTCACGCGCTTTAGCGGGGTTATATTCTGTAATCCGGGCGTCATTATCATAAGCCCAGGAGGCCCGGGGTAAAATAGAGGCTGCTGTTTCAGCTGTTCCGTAATAAATCGACTGCATCAAACGCTGGTTATTGATAGCCAGTGATAGCGCGTGGCGCACTTCAGGATTATTGAGTGGGGGTTTATTGGTGTTAAAAGCCAGATAGGCAATGTTCATTCCCGGGCGCAGTGTCAGGCGCAGGCGAGGATCATCGCGTAAAATATTAAGCTGGCTGGCAGCGGGCCAGGCCAGAACATCACATTCACCGGTAAGCAGTTTTGATAACCGACCGGTGCCACCGTAACCGAGATCAAGCACTACTTGCGGCATTAATGGCTCGCCTCGCCAGTAGCCCGAATGGCGTGCCAGACGAATATATTGCCCGGCGCGATGCTCATCCAACAGAAATGGACCTGTTCCAACGGGCTGGCGATCCATCAGTTCTTTTTTATCTTCCCGGGCGAGCTGGTCTGCATATTCAGCAGACATCACAGACGCATAATGTGTAGCCATATGCCACAAAAAGGATGCATCGGGTTGGTTCAAACGAAACTCAACGGTATTCTGGTCCAGTTTACGGACGCTCTTAATACTGTCGGAAAACTTCAGGCTGTCAAAGTAGGGATAATGACCGCCATTGACGTTATGCCAGGGATTATTACGATCAAAGATGCGCTGAAAAGTGAACACAACATCATCTGCATTTAATGGTCGGGTAGGGGTGAACCAGGGGGTTTTCTGAAATTCAACCTGAGGTCGAAGGTGAAACCGATAAGTCGCGCCATTATCCAGAACTTCCCAGCGCTCTGCCAGCTCCGGTACCAGACGATAGGTATAAGGATCAACATCCAGTAAACGGTCATAGAGCTGTGGGGCCAGAGTATCCACTGTCAGTCCGGTACTGGCCATCTGAGGGTTAAAGGTATTGACCTGCCCACTCACACAGTAAATAAATCCGCTATCACGGATATCCGCTGTTTTTTCATCAGGCACAGCAGCCTTAGCTGCGCCATGCAGACAGCATAAACTTACTAACAGAGAGGACAGTAATGCGCGCATAAGGATTTGTGCTTTATCAGGTGATAAGCCAAATTGTATCTTACTCTGGCCTGGTTCCCAAAATTCCTGTCAATAAAGCAATGTAATCTTAAATATCAATTGAAAAGTGCTGGTTATTTAAGCTGCTCCGGATTCAAATGATGCTTTTTCATCATCGCCCGTAACTGATGATAGGTGATCCCTAATAGTTCAGCGGCGCGGCGCTGATTAAATAAAGCCTGCTCTAAACTTTGTTTTAATAGTACCCGTTCTTGCTGATGCTGAAACTGACGCAAATCCACAGGCAGTTGTGGCACTGAGGTATCCTGAGAATCTGCTATTTGTCCCGGTTGCACCGGAAACAGGGGACGCAGACGCGCGGAGACACTGGCAAAGGGGTCAAGAATAATGTTGTCCAGAACCTCTTCACTGTTCCCGTGACGGTACACCGAACGTTCCACCACATTTTTTAACTCGCGAATATTTCCGGGCCAGGAATGGTTTAACAGAGTCTGGCTTGCCTGTTCACTGAAACCAGGAAAGTACGGCAGATTTAATTCGCGGCACATCTGAATAGCAAAATGTTCTGCCAGCAACAGAATGTCTGACCGCCGTTCGCTTAGCGAAGGAAGCATAACGACATCGAACGCCAGCCTGTCGAGCAAATCAGCACGAAACTTTCCTTGCCGGGCTAGTAAGGGGAGATCTGCGTTGGTCGCGCAGACTAAACGGACATTAACCTGGAGTGGCTGGCTGCCTCCGACCCGTTCAAGCTCACCATACTCCACGACGCGTAATAATTTTTCCTGTACCAGCATCGGGGCGGTGGCCAGCTCATCAAGAAATAACGTGCCACCTTCAGCGCGTTCAAAACGACCCTGATGCCGTTTTTGTGCGCCGGTAAACGCGCCTGCCTCATGGCCGAATAACTCCGTATCCAGCAGATTCTCGTTCAGTGCGGCACAGTTGAGCGAAATAAAAGGGCCCTGCCAGCGGGAAGATAAAAAATGCAGGCGACTGGCAATCAATTCTTTACCGGTGCCGCGTTCGCCAATCACCAGTACGGGTTTATTGAGTGGCGCAAGGTCGGAAACTTGCTCCAGAACTTCCAGGAAGCTATTCGCTTCACCTATCAGATTATCTTTTACCTGTCGCATAGTTAAATTAACCAATAGTTAGTTATATTGACCTACTCTATCAGTTTCCTGAAAAGGGTCAAATTTAACTTTTTGTTTAAAATCATATATATGAAAAATTGGCACAGTCTTTGCTTTATCTATGTCATGTAGTTCATAAGTGAACTGATGACCGATAAATAAGACAGATTAAGGAGATAACACCATGGGTATATTTTCTCGCTTTGCCGATATTGTGAATGCCAACATCAATACTTTGCTGGAAAAAGCAGAAGATCCACAAAAATTGGTCCGCCTGATGATTCAGGAAATGGAAGATACCTTAGTGGAAGTGCGTTCCACATCCGCCAAAGCGCTGGCTGAGAAGAAACAGCTAGTCCGCCGGGTGGAACAAGCTCTGACTCAGCAACTTGAGTGGCAGGACAAAGCAGAACTGGCATTACGTAAAGACAAGGAAGATCTGGCCCGTGCCGCACTGATTGAAAAACAGAAACTGACGGATTTAATCGCCGTGCTTGAACAGGAAGTCAGTCAGGTTGATGAAACGTTAGCGCGAATGAAACTGGAAATTGGTGAGCTTGAGAATAAACTAACTGAAACACGCGCACGCCAGCAAGCGTTAAGCTTACGCCACCAGGCCGCATCTTCTTCTCGCGATGTGCGTCGTCATTTAGACAATGGCAAACTGGATCAGGCGATGGCCCGTTTCGAATCATTTGAACGCCGTATTGACCAGATGGAATCGGAAGCAGAAAGCCAGCGGTTTGGTAAACCGACTTCACTGGATACCCAGTTTGCTGAACTCAAAGCAGATGATGAAATTAGTGCTCAGATAGCTGCGCTGAAAGCTAAAATGAATGCTGATCGCGACTAATGATGCCGTTCACTCAGTCTGACGGTGACGCGCATTACCGTCAGACTGACAAGTAAGGAGTACTTATGACCGCGCTTTTTCTTGCGATACCAACGACAATATTTTTGCTTTTTGTTGCTCCTCTATGGCTCTGGCTGCATTACAGTAATCGCTCTGCCGGAAGTCAGCTGTCTTCCGGAGAACGACAAAAACTGGCTCAGTTAACTGATGAAGCACGCCAAATGCAGGAGCGTATTCAGTCCCTGGAGCAAATCCTTGATACCGAACATACAGGCTGGAGGAATAATTGATGAGAACATCCGTTCAAGGCCGAAAGCTATGGCGTATCCCGGAAGAGGGAAAAATTAAAGGCGTCTGTGCCGGTATTGCCCGGTATTTCGATGTCCCGGTAAAACTGGTACGGCTGATTACTATTCTGGCCTTCTTTCTCGGATTCGCGTTTTTTGTCATCGTCGGATACATAGCGCTGACATTTTTACTTGACCCGATGCCCGCGGGTAGCGAGCAGCAAAAGAGTCACCCCAGTGCCCGTGATTTATTAAACGCTACGGACAGAGAACTGGCTGCCGGGGAGCAGAGACTGAGAGCGATGGAGCGTTATGTGACTTCTGACACTTACACGTTACGCAGTAATTTTCGTAAACTCTGAATATTCCGGAAATAGCGCGTCAGCGTAACTGGTTGGCGCGTTGCCCCTTTTTAATTCGTTCTCCTTAATTAATCTCATGGTTGCCAGACACAGCTTTGATTACTATTAATAACCTGAAGATTTATTCTTTTGATAACCAGGATAGCGATGAACCGAATTAAAAACGAACTCAGTGCCTGGGTTAACCGTGGAGTTGACCGGCATTTACGCCTGGCGGTGACGGGGCTAAGTCGTAGCGGTAAAACGGCTTTCATTACCTCGTTAGTCAACCAGTTATTAAATACCCATACCGGCGCTCGCCTGCCACTACTCAGTGCCGCACGGGAAGGGCGTCTGCTTGGGGTCAAGCGTGTGGCCCAGCGTGACTTTGGTTTACAGCGTTTCACCTATGACCAGGGATTAGCTCAGCTCTACGGCTCCCCTCCATCCTGGCCGACAGCCACACGCGGTGTGAGTGAAATGCGGCTTGCAATACGTTATCGCTCGGCCAACAGCATGTTGCGTCATATAAAAGAGACGTCAACGCTGTATCTGGAAATCGTCGATTATCCCGGTGAGTGGCTGCTTGATTTACCTATGCTGGCTCAGGATTATTTAAGCTGGTCGCGACAAATGACCGAAATGATCCAGGGGGCGCGCGTTGAGTGGAGTGCCGAGTGGCGTTCACGCTGTGCGAAACTGGATCCTTTTGCGCCCGCCGATGAAGGCCTGCTGGCATCAATTGCTGAAGCCTGGACCGATTACCTCCAGGTTTGCAAAAATGAAGGCCTGCACTTTATTCAGCCGGGAAGGTTTATTTTGCCCGGTGATTTAGCCGGGGCCCCAGTACTACAATTTTTCCCCTGGCCGGATATCGATCAGATTGGGGAAGCAAAACTGGCCCAGGCTGATAAAAATACTAATTTTGGTATGTTAAATGCCCGCTTTAATTACTATTGCGACAAGGTGGTTAAAGGATTCTATAAAGATCATTTTGTCCGTTTTGACCGACAAATTGTTCTGGTGGACTGCTTGCAACCGCTTAACAGCGGGCCTCAGGCATTCAATGATATGCGGCTGGCATTGAGCCAGTTGATGCAAAGTTTTCATTACGGCCAGCGGACCTTGTTTCGACGCCTGTTTTCACCGGTTATCGATAAACTGCTGTTTGCGGCGACCAAGGCCGATCATGTGACCGCAGATCAGCATGGCAATCTGGTTTCACTGCTTCAGCAGCTGGTACAAGAGGCGCGACAGCATGCGGCATTCGAAGGGATCGGCATGGATTGTATGGGGCTTGCTTCGGTACAGGCAACACAAAGTGGCATAGTGACCGTCGACGGAGAGAAAGTCCCCGCATTACGGGGTGAACGACTCTCTGATGGTATGCCATTAACCGTGTATCCCGGTGATGTTCCCCCCCGTTTGCCTGGGGCCGACTTCTGGCAAGCTCAGCAATTCCAGTTTGAGGAGTTTCGCCCTCAGACCATGGCATTGGATGCTCCGTTGCCGCATATCCGTCTGGATGCCGCCCTGGAATTTTTAATCGGAGATAAGTTGCGATGAGTCAGCCTATTAAACCGCGTATTGACTTCCCTGTGACTCAAAATGTCGAGCCAGTGGTAAGTGGAAAAACTGCCCGCACATTTAGCGAGCAGGAGTCAGAATATTTTACCGCCGAACAACTTCAGGCAGATGCAGATAAACACCCGAGTGAAGACATCGTTGTTAACGCACTACGGCCAAAACGAAGCCTCTGGCGACGCCTGGTGGCCTGTGGCCTGGTATTATTTGGCCTGAGTGTTATCGCTCAGGGTGGACAATGGGTGTACCGCGCCTGGGAGACTCAGGACTGGATTGCTCTGAGTGCAGGTGCTGCGGGCGGCCTGATCGTTATTGCCGGTGTGGGTTCAGTGGTCAGTGAGTGGCGTCGACTGTGGCGTTTGCGTCAGCGAGCGGATGAAAGAGACGAGGCGCGTGAACTGCTGGATAGCCAGGGGATCGGAAAAGGGCGTCAGTTTTGCGAAAAACTGGCGCAGCAGGCGGGGTTGGATCAGGGGCATCCGGCTTTACAGCGCTGGCAGAGCGCTCTGCATGAAACACATAATGACCGTGAGGTCGTGACACTTTATGCCCAGTGGGTTCAGCCGGTACTTGACGAACAGGCTCGCAGGGAAATTAGTCGTTCCGCTGCGGCATCTGCGGTGATGATTGCTGTCAGTCCGTTAGCGCTGGTGGACATGGCATTTATTGCCTGGCGTAATATCCGCCTGATTAATCGTATCGCTGCGCTGTATGGCATTGAGCTGGGTTATTTCAGCCGAATTCGCTTGTTCCGCATGGTGCTGGTAAATATTGCGGTTGCCGGTGCCAGTGAATTTGTAGCTGATGCCGGGATGGATCTGATGTCCCAGGATATCACTGCGCGGCTGTCAACCCGGGCAGCCCAGGGGCTGGGCGTCGGGCTGCTAACGGCCCGTCTTGGGATCAAGGCTATGGAACTATGCCGTCCACTACCCTGGCTTGAAAATGATAAACCGCGCATGGGCGATTTCCGTAAACAGCTTCTGGGGCAGATAAAAGAAACATTTAGCAAGACGAAGGTTAAAGAACCGGTGGAAGCAGAAAAGATTCCTCGCTAAACAAGCATAGGTTTTTGTAATGGATGCGTTCATTTCCAGTCTGCTGTCAACAATTCATGACACGCCGCTTTTTGCGCGGCGTGAACTGGAGTATTATCAGTTAATCCAAACTATTTTTAGTATGAAATAAGGTCACCTGCATGCGTCTGGAAGTTTTTTGTCAGGATCGTCTTGGTTTAACTCGTGAGTTACTTGATTTGTTAGTGCTGCGCAGTATTGATCTCCGCGGCATTGAAATTGATCCGATTGGGCGTATCTACCTTAATTTCTCGACCCTTGATTTTGAATCTTTCAGCCGTTTAATGGCTGAAATTCGCCGTATTCCTGGTGTGACTGATGTCCGCACCAGTGCCTGGATGCCGTCGGAACTGGAACACCGGGCTCTGAGTGCATTGCTGGAAGCACTACCAGAGCCAGTATTATCTCTGGATTTAAAAAGTCGTATTGAACGCGCTAACCCGGCGAGTTGCACTCTTTTTGGTCAGTCGGAAGAGCGTCTGTGTAGTAGCCAGATAACAACCCTGATCCATGATTTTAACTTTCCCCGCTGGCTGGAAAGCTCCCCGCAAGAGTCTCATACCGAACACCAGATAATTAACGGTCAGCATTTTCTGATGGAGATTACCCCGGTTAATCTTGAGGACGAAGCCGGAGTACCAGTATTGATAGGTGCCGTGGTAATGCTACGTTCCACAGTGCGAATGGGGCGTCAGCTTCAGACTCTGTCCCACTACGATATGGATGCTTTTAATCAAATCGTTGCCGTAAGTCCAAAAATGCGTCATATCGTTGAGCAGGCACGCAAACTGGCGTTGCTGAATGCACCGCTCCTGATTATCGGTGATACCGGTACCGGAAAAGACTTATTTGCACATGCCTGTCACAAAAGTGGCCCCCGGGCACAAAAACCTTTCCTGGCACTCAACTGTGGTTCCATTCCGGATGATGTGATTGAAAGTGAACTGTTTGGTCATGCTGCGGGAGCCTATGCTAACGCGCTTGAAGGTAAAAAAGGCTTTTTTGAACAGGCCAGTGGCGGTTCCGTCTTGCTCGATGAAATCGGCGAAATGTCACCCCGTATGCAGACTAAATTACTGCGTTTTCTGAATGACGGCACCTTCCGTCGCGTCGGCGAAGATCATGAGGTCAATGTTGATGTTCGCGTGATTTGTGCCACGCAAAAAAATCTGGTTGAGTTGGTGCAAAAAGGGCTATTTCGTGAAGACTTGTACTATCGACTCAATGTATTAACGCTGGTGCTACCGCCTCTGCGTGACTGTCCGCAAGATATCATGCCGCTGACTGAGCTTTTTGTGGCTCGCTTTGCCGATGAGCAAGGTGTTGAACGTCCTAAACTGGCCAATGATTTGAGCAGCGTGCTCACCCAGTATGGCTGGCCGGGTAACGTTCGCCAGTTAAAAAACACGCTTTATCGCGCACTGACTCAATTGAATGGTTATGAATTACGTACCCAGGATATTGTTTTACCTGACTTTGATGCGGCACAGATTGCAGTTGGTGAAGAGGCAGTGCAAGGATCGCTGGATGAAATCATTGGCAGATTTGAACGTTCTGTCCTCACGCAGCTTTATCGCAGTTATCCCAGCACGCGTAAACTGGCAAAACGGTTAGGCGTCTCACACACTGCGGTAGCAAACAAATTGCGTGAATATGGGCTGAGCCAGAAAAAAACAGAAGAGTAATATATCCGTCATACTTAACGTTTTTTGGTACAGACTGATGATGCAAAAAGGGGCGAAATAAATTTCGCCCCTTTTGTCAGCAATGAGATGCCCCGTCAATACGGGGCATTTTGCTTTATGCTTTCAGCGCTTCCAGAGCCGCTGCATAGTCAGGCTCAGTCGTGATTTCATTCACTAACTCGCTGAAAATAACTTCGTCTTGCTCATTTAATACCACGACTGCGCGAGCAGTCAGGCCTTTCAGCGCGCTGTCTTCCAGGCTTACACCGTAGGTCTGCTGGAAATCAGGATGGCGCAGAGTCGAGAGTGTAACCACGTTGCTCAGGCCTTCAGCGCCGCAGAAGCGGGACTGAGCGAAAGGCAGGTCAGCAGAAATACACAGAACAATGGTATTATCCAGTTCGGTAGCCAGCTGATTAAATTTACGTACTGATGCCGCACAAACGCCGGTATCAATGCTTGGGAAAATGTTCAAGACTTTACGTTTTCCGGCATACTGGCTCAGAGCAACGTCGGAAAGATCTTTGGCGACCAGGGTAAAGGGAGCGGCTTTGCTTCCTGTTTGTGGGATCTGACCAGAAACTTTTACCGGGTTACCTTGAAAATGAACTGTTTGTGACATGTCAACTTTTCCTTTTACATTGAATTAACACCTGAGGCAGTGTATTCCAGGATTAAGTGAATGAATATAAAAACTTCGGCCATGTGCCATTTTTTCCGCTCAAAAGAGGGCGTATGAGAACAATCAATTGTTATCCGCAAGGTTTTCCACTGCATACCCCTTTTGTTATCGCTCGGGGTGTAAGAAATGAGGCTCGGGTTGTCGTAGTAGAAATTACCGAAAACGGCCTGTCCGGTATCGGAGAGTGCACGCCTTATCCCCGATACGGAGAGAGCGAGCAGGGGGTACTGGACCAGATTAAACGCGTTATTCCGGCACTTGAACAAGGAATGAATCGCGAACAGTTACAAACGCTATTGCCCGCGGGTGCAGCACGTAATGCGCTAGACAGTGCGTTATGGAGTCTGGAAGCCGCGAAGGCGGGAACAAATATCGCCTCGTTACTGGCCGTCAATTTACCCTCACAGCTTAATACCGCCCAGACAGTCAGTATTGGCAGCCCGGAACAGATGGCTTCAGCGGCAGCCCGGTTATGGGAAAAAGGCGCCTCATTACTGAAGATTAAACTGGATAACCATCAGGTAAACGAACGTATCACAGCTATTCGTGCAGCTGTTCCTGAGGCAACCCTGATAGTGGATGCGAATGAGTCCTGGGAACCTGAAGGATTAGAGGAACGTTGTCAGCGGCTGGCTGAATTAAACGTGGCCATGCTGGAACAACCTCTGCCTGCGCAACAGGACGAAGCCCTGGATCTGTTTATCCACCCACTGCCGATTTGTGCCGATGAAAGCTGCCATACCCGTGCCAGCCTCCCCGATCTGGTCGGGCGCTATGAGATGGTGAATATTAAGCTGGATAAAACCGGGGGATTGACTGAGGCCTTACTGCTGGCCTACGCTGCTCGCGAGCAGGGTTTTACGATTATGGTCGGTTGCATGCTCTGTAGCTCTCGCGCAATTAATGCGGTACTGCCTCTTGCAGTCAGTGCGCGTTTTGCCGACCTTGATGGCCCAACCTGGCTGAAAAATGATGTACAGCCAGGCCTGGCATTTTCCTGTGGCAGGGTCACGCTTTAACTGTCTGACCAGCGCAGCAGATCTATCATGGCATCGAGATAACGCTCACTGGCATCATCGGCAGAAACTGGAGGGAACTCGGCCGTGATACAGGGTAAGTCCTGTTCAGCACACCAGCTTCCAAAGGAGCCTGGTGTGGCATAACCGACGTCAGTCACCAACGGTAACTGAAAGCTCGTAGCAAGCCATTGCCCAAGCGTAGAATGCCGGGGATCGTCAATACAGCCGAGAGGGTCATGAAACGAAACAATCCATGCGGGTTGTAAGTTTTCAATTAACTGACACAGGGCTTGTGTCTCCGGTTCGGAGGCCGGTGTCTGGCCGGTAGAGAGAATGACATCCCGCTCCGTGGCCTGACTATTCCAGCGGTAAACCGTTTCCCCTGACTGCCAGTTAGTACTGGCGAAATTACGATTCAGATCAACACCATTAGCGTTGGCGCGTAGCCCGAGCTGACAGCCATCAGGATTTACAGCCAGCACCACATGATGATGAGGCGTGCCGGGCTTGAGCGTGCGTAATGCACAAGAGAGCGTCACCATCGCTGCATTCTCATCGCCGTGAGTGCCGGCAATAATAAGCCCTGGATTATCGCTGACGGCTGTTGCCGGGAAATAGAGTAACGGCGCACCTAATACCGAGCTTCCATACTGTTTATAGTCTGCATGAAAATGGCCGCGTTGGTGGCGTGGTCGGGTGAGAGGCATAATCGTCCTTATTGATAACCAGCTGATGTGTCATATCTGTATCATGTTTTACCAGAAAAGTGACGAGAGCAAGTCAAGGATACCGAAAATCAATCTATTTATACCCGTCATACTTCAAGTTGCCTGGGCGTTGCCTTCGTTCAAAGAGCCGAATCACATAGTTTGTCTATGCTCATCACCTCTTTGAACTCTGCGCCTACAAGCAACTCGAATTATTTAGGGTATATACTGTTTTACTCTGGCTATTTTCCGAGATGTGACAGTTTCCCTGGAATTAAAATAACAAATCACGGTACATTAACTCACACTTAATTTTTGCGCATAACTATGATACGGATAGAAAAATGATGAAAATAACCCTTCGGTTTAGTTGTTGTGCACTGGCTTTGGCTGCGTTTATTCAGCAAGCTCAGGCGGCAGATGTTCCTCCCGGAACCCAGCTTGCGAAACAGCAAGAATTAGTTCGCCATATTAAAGATGAACCCGCAAGCCTTGATCCCGCTAAAATTGTGGGTCTGCCTGAAATTCAGGTAATACGTGATTTGTTTGAAGGTCTGACGAATCAAACAGAGAAAGGGGAGATTGTGCCGGGTGTAGCTTCACGCTGGCAAAGCAATGATAACCGCACGTGGATTTTCACCTTACGCGATGATGCGCGCTGGTCTGATGGCACCCCACTGACCGCACAGGATTTTGTCTATAGCTGGCAGCGGCTCGTGGACCCCGCTACTACGTCATCCTTTGCCTGGTTTGCTGCACTTGCGGGTATCCAGAATGCTCAGGCTATTATCGATGGTAAAATGCCTGCGGATAAACTGGGTGTGACCGCCGTTGATGATAAAACCCTGCAAATTCAGCTTGATAAACCGGTTCCTTACTTTCCAAGTCTGACCGTCAATGCTTCTCTCTATCCTGTGCCTCGCCATGTGATTGAGCAGTATGGCGCCGAGTGGACCAAGCCCGGAAAACTGGTGGGTAACGGGGCTTACACCTTGCAGGATCGCGTTGTTAATGAAAAATTAGTGGCCGTACGTAATGCTAATTACTGGGACAACGATAAAACGGTACTGAATAAAGTCACCTTTGTTCCTGTTAATCAGGAGTCGGCTGCCACAAAACGCTACCTGGCTGGGGATATCGATATTACCGAGTCGTTCCCGAAAGCGATGTATCAGAAACTTAAGCAAGATATTCCTGGCGAAGTGTATACCCCGCCGCAGCTCGGCACCTATTACTATGCGTTCAATACCGAGAAAGGGCCAACGGCAGATGTCAGGGTTCGTCAGGCATTAAATATGACGATTGATCGCCGGTTAATGGCGGATAAAGTGCTCGGCACGGGTGAAAAACCGGCCTGGCACTTTACGCCTGAAGTCACCGCCGGTTTTACACCGGAGCCTTCACCCTTTGAAAATTTGAGCCAGGAAGAGCTTAATTCTCAGGCGAAGATGCTGCTGCGTGCCGCAGGTTATGGTCCGGAAAAACCGCTGGATCTGACTCTGCTGTATAACACCTCAGAGAACCATCAGAAAATAGCTATTGCCATCGCCGCAATGTGGAAGAAAAACCTGGGCGTAGACGTTAAGTTGCAAAACCAGGAGTGGAAAACTTATATCGATAGCCGTAATACCGGTAATTTTGACGTTATCCGGGCATCCTGGGTTGGGGATTATAACGAACCTTCAACTTTCTTAACCCTGCTTGGGTCGACTCATAGCGGTAACATTTCACGCTTTAAATCAGACGCCTACGACAAAATACTGAACCAGGCCGCGATTGAAACTACCGCTAAGGCGCGTAATCAAGACTACAATCTGGCGGAGAAAATATTGCTGGAACAGGCACCGATTGCGCCAATTTATCAATATACCAATGGGCGACTGATTAAGCCCTGGCTAAAAGGCTACCCGATTAACAACCCAGAAGATATCGCCTATAGCCGGACGATGTATATCGTTGAACATAAATAGAATACCGGTTGTAGCTTAACGTAGTGAAATCCAATAATGGCGCGAGCGATCGCGCCATTATCTATGAGGTGCTGTAAACATGGATATTTGCGAGAGAAGCGCAGCTGCCGTCCTGGTTCATATCTCTGGCAAGCGGGAAGCAAATCATACTGATGCAACTCGGCAAGTGTACCCAGCCGCTAATCTCCCAAATAATACGACTATAATCGACGACATAATTTTTATTGTTATCTAAAAACTATATAAATTTATTCTGAACCTCATCAAGAAAGCCAATCGTTATATATTAAATTACACAACGATTAGGGGCTTTAGCCGTTTCCACTCAACAAAAATAGATATTTTTAATCGGTATGTGAGTTTTCACATTCCAGTTTCAGTCTTTGCATCGCCTCTTCTGGCATCGGAGCCGTCATCATTAACTGATATTTATAGCAAGAGGGTGTTAATTCCGTCTGTTTTGGTCGCTCACTGGAATGACAACCCGTCAGCATAGCGATGATAGCTGCCATAAGTATCCGTAGCATGCTTGCTCCTCATTAATTATCACTGCGCGGCTTAGTATTATACCTGAGTGATATCTTCAGTTGGGAAGTTGATCTCATTTACCTGTTCTGTCAAAAATAAAAATATTACCCTGCAAAACCCATGGTTTTGGATATAGTATTAAACAGAGAAGTATTTTTGCGTACATAGCATGTCGTTAGTTTACTCACTTAATTATAAAATTAAGGAAGCAGAATGAATAAGAAAATAGAAAACTATACCGGTCCTGCCGGGGGATGGGGAGCGCTCAAAGCCGTTGCAGAAGCGATTCGCGGACAGATGAATGAAGGGCATGATCTGATTGCCATGTTCGAAATGAATAAGCCTCAAGGGTTTGACTGCCCTGGCTGTGCCTGGCCTGATCCTAAGCACAGCGCATCATTCGACATGTGTGAGAATGGTGCAAAGGCGATGGCGTGGGAAAGCACCAAAAAGAGAACCACCCCCGAGTTTCTGGCGAAACATACGGTGACCGAACTGCTGTCCTGGAATGATTATGATTTAGAGAATGAAGGGCGCTTAACACATCCATTAAAGTACAACCAGCAGACCGACAATTACGAAGAAATCAGCTGGGAAGACGCCTTTAGCCAAATTGGTCAGCAACTGGCAAGTTTTGACGATCCGAATGTTGTGGAATTTTATACCTCGGGAAGAACCTCGAACGAGGCGGCATTTCTCTATCAGCTTTTTGCCCGTGAATATGGCACCAATAATTTCCCGGACTGCTCGAATATGTGTCATGAACCGACAAGTGTGGGTCTTGCCGCAGCAATAGGGATCGGTAAGGGTACGGTGCTGTTAGAAGACTTCGATAAAGCAGACCTGGTTATCTGTATTGGCCATAATCCAGGAACCAACCACCCGCGAATGCTAACCTCATTACGCGAGGTGTCTAAGCGTGGCGCTAAGATAATCGCCATTAATCCGCTGAAAGAAAGAGGATTAGAGCGTTTTACTGCCCCGCAGGACCCGGTTGAAATGCTGACGTTAGAGTCAACTCAATTAGCGAGTGACTACTATAAAGTCCGCATTGGCGGTGATACCGCGTTAATCAAAGGGATAATGAAAACACTGATTGGCTGGGATGATATTGCTCAGCAAGATGGTAAGCCTGCATTGTTAGACTACGCCTTCATTCAAGAGCATACCGCGGGCTTTGAAGCGCTTAAACAGGATGTACAGAACACTTCCTGGGAAGATATCGTTAAGCACAGCGGTATCACTCAGCAGGATATTGAGCAGATTGCTGCTTCGTATGCCGAAGCCAAGAGTACGATTATCTGCTATGGCATGGGGATCACCCAGCACCAGCATGGTACGCAAAATATTCAGCAACTGGTCAACTTGCTGCTGCTTAAAGGGAATATCGGTCGTGAAGGTGCCGGAATTTGCCCTCTGCGCGGTCACTCCAATGTGCAGGGCGATCGTACCGTAGGCATTACTGAAAAACCGAGTAAGTCATTTCTACAGAAACTTGAAGCACGATTTGGGTTTACTCCGCCAGATAAATTCGGTCATGCGGCGGTAGCCAGTATGCAGGCCATATCGGAAGGCCGTTCAAAAGCGTTAATTTGCATGGGGGGGAATCTGGCGGTAGCCATGCCGGATCAGGACGCCTGCTTTAGTGGCATGAAAAAACTCGACCTTGCAGTGCATTTGGGTACCAAGTTAAACCGTTCTCATCTGTTAACCGCGCGTAATACCTTCCTGTTTCCCGTCTTAGGCCGGACTGAACGCGATACGCAAAAAAGTGGTGAACAAGCGATAACCGTCGAAGACTCCATGTCGATGGTACATGCTTCACGCGGTATGCTGGAGCCCGCCAGCCCTTACCTTAAGTCTGAGTGTGCGATTGTCGCGGGCCTTGCTCAAGCCACACTGCCGAATACCAAAGTGGACTGGCAGGCAATGGTGGATGACTACAATCAGATACGCGATGCGATGGAAGCGGTGTTAAGCGGGTTTGATAATTACAATGAAAGGATCCTTCACCCAGGTGGTTTTCATTTAACTAATTCGGCGTCAGAACGCAAATGGGTCACCGCGTCGGGGAAAGCCAACTTCTTCACCACGGCAGGTTTACTTGAAGATCCTGAATCGGCCAATGCCAGTGAGCTGGTGTTAGCCACGGTACGTAGTCATGACCAGTACAACACCACCATTTATGGTTTAAACGATCGCTATCGTGGTATTTTTGGCCAGCGTGACGTCTTATTTATCAGCCAGGATGAAGCGGATAAACAGAAACTGGTGGCGGGTGATAGGGTTAACGTGATTGCCCTGGATAAACAACAGAATAAAACGCACCGTCGGGTCGATAATCTTCAGATAGTTATTCACGATATGGCCTCTCGCTGTGTGGCAACCTATTTTCCTGAATCAAATAACCTGATAGCACTGAATAATTTTGACCCACAAAGCGGTATTCCGGCGTATAAAAATATTCCGGTTGCACTAGAAATTAGCCAGCGCGTCGGCGATAACAATGCGTCTTCCATGACAGAGTAATCAGTAATATAAGGATCCCTGTCTGGCAGGGATCCTTATTCCGGACCTTATATTTTACTCCCGCAATACTGGCTGTGTTTCTGCCGTGACAGAACTGTTAAATATGACTATTCTTGTGCGAATTCTTTCTCACTCTTTGAGAATTCGATGAGTAAAAAAAGCAAAACCAGTGAACTCGATCGTTTTGACCTCGCTATTCTGGACATCCTCCAGAACAATAACAGACTGCCACACGCGGCAATTGCCGAGAAGGTAGGATTATCCACACCCTCAGTTCAGCGCCGTATTAGCAGGCTGGAAGAAAAGGGCGTTATCAGAGCAAGCGTAGCATTGCTAGAACCCACATTAGTGGGTAACCCTGTAACAGCAGTTATCGAATCTCGTCTGGTTGAAGACCGCAGTATTGTGATGGACAGAGCAAAACGTTATTTCCGCAACGTTGATGAGATCCAGCAGTGTTACTTCGTCAATGGCGGCGTTTCTTTTATTATTATTATGATTTCTCGTGATTTACGGCATTTTGAACAACTGATAAGGCAGCATTTTGCCGATAATCAGGACATTCTGACCTACCGAACCTTAATCGTGCTGGATCAGGTTAAATCGAGCCTGAATATTCCTCTTTTTGCGCTGGATGATGAATAAAGAGTCATCAGGAACGTCTTGCTGGTCTGGAATACAGGGCACAACCTGCACAGGCAGCCATAACTGACATCACACCGCCACACTGAAGTAGCGTCAATTTTTCATGCAGCACAAACCATCCAGCGATAGCGCTGACGACAGGCGAGCCGCTGAGTAATACGCCAAACACGCGTGGTGGAAGCCAGCGCATGGCGTACATATCCAGCAGAAAAGGCAGCATACTGGATAGAATGGCGACACCGAGACCGGTTAATAAAATCGCGGGCTCAAGCAATGTCATTCCAGCCTGAGCTATACCCAGGGGAACGGCAATCACTGCGGCGACCAGCATGCCTGCAGCAACCGATTTTCCGCCCCCCAGCGATATACCTTTGCCAACGATAACGTAAAGCCCCCAAAAAAATGCCGCTGCAAGAGAATACCCCACACCAGTAAGACTGATATTCCCGTCGACGTCTCCTGCGGCAAGTAAAAACAGTCCTAGCGCTGAAAGACCTATCCATAACAGATCGGATTTTTTCCGCGACGTTATCAGCGCAGCAATAAGCGGCCCCATCACTTCTATTGAAATGGCGATACTGACGGGAATATAAGCAAATGCCCGGTAAATAAGCAGATTCATTAGCGCCAGAATAACGCCATACAGAAAGAGCGAAGGCCAGGAAATATTGCCACGTAATAATGTCCATGGTCGAAAAATAACCAATAAAATAATAGCGGCTATGCCGATACGTAAAGCCGCTACACCTTCACTGCCCACGACGGGAAAGAGTGTTTTAGCAAAGGCGGCGCCAGTTTGTACGAATATCATTCCGGAAAAAGCGGCAAGAAACGAGAGATTCTGGTGTTCAGACATGGTTTTCACGAGAGAGAAAAGGGTGACTAAAAGAGTACTTCATCGGGGGTAAGTATTTTTCTCGATAATTATCGCGATATTAAGTTTTTTACTGTTTTTACTGGGGCTGAATGAAGTAAATACTTTTGCAGCCGGTATCAGGGGACTTTATCCGTATCAACAACGTGAGTTTTCGGTGCGTTATTTTAGATACCCGGGCATCAGTGATTACCCGGGCCGTATTGTCTGAAATATTTATGAAAGTTAACGAGTATAGGCGGGCAGGTTCTGGAGTTTACGGAATTCGTTCATTGCTGTGGCAACGTAACTGGATGTTCGGTTGATCACTTCAACGGTTATTTTCTCGCCGTCGACCGATACGGTGTAGTTTGTTCTCGACTTCTGTCTGCCATAATTTCCGTACTTTGCATGGTGAGTTGCCAGAGCGGCATCACATGCCCGACTTCCTGCTGATGAGTGTTTACTACGATTAATCAGTTTCATAACGTCACCTTATGGAGATTATTCATCGGCGATAACTTCAGGACGTATATCAATCAGAGTAATGGAAAACAGATCATACAATTCATTATAAATATGACGGTTTGATGTAATTCTCCGTGTAAAGACGGAAAATTGTTTCGCTGCGGTGAGAACGGTTAATCACAGCGCTGGGTTGGTGAAAAATTAGACTCTTTAAAACCAGACAGATAGGTTTCATGTCTGCCTGACATTATGTAGTCCCGGCCCGGATACTTTATTCATACCCGAACATCTCACTACCCATTATTTACTCCAGTAAGATAATATTATCAATAGCATTGTTATTTATAGGGTATAAAGTCAACCGTCATATTACTGAATTTCTGCCACGTTTGTTCGTCTGGTGCTTCAGGAATTTTTGCCTGATAGATAGCGGAGATAAACGTTTTGCAAAAAGCTGCATCACCTTTCTCAACGGTAGTACTTTCCACCCTTCCACTACGTTTTAGCTTGAGCTGAACGGTACAGGACTTTCCCTTATATTTTGTCGGGTAGCCAAGCTGTGCGTCTATGGCTCGTTTTACCTGTAACCCGTAGCTTGGTTTCGTTTCCACTTGAAGATCGTTGAACAGGGAATCCATCTCACCTGAGGTATTCTGCGTTCCCGCTAACGAGGATGTGCTCCAGGCAGTCAGTAACACAGGAATAAAAAGTACCAGGGGTAAACTCTTTTTCAATGACAGCATCTATGTTCCTTATCCTTGCTGAAAATGAATCCTTTGTAACGGAAATAAGTGCGGAGTAGTATCATCGCTATTGTGCTACCCGGCACCAGAGACTATTCAGTGTACGAAAATACACCTCGCTAACAAGGGAGATATTAATGTCTGACGTAAAAAACTACCTCATCCCACTTAATGGCATTTCGCCAGAAGATAATTTTGCATTAAAAACCCTATTCGAAGTTCACTCAAAACTATTTGATGGGGCGATTCTCTCTGTCTATGGGGGGGATGTTCGCTATGCCGTGGTAGAGGGAAGCTTTGCCATTACGAGTCTATCCGACGGGCAGATAACCTGGTCCTGTCAGGTCAATTATTTCGCGCCATGTCATGACCAGAATGATTTTTTCCAAACTCAGGGCAGTGCTAATTATGAGGTGGCAGGAGAAAATATTGTCCTTAAACTCGATGAAACATTATGGAATGTCGATTAATGGAGCGGATTCATCTTCTCTAGCTTTACTCTTCAATTCCTGACAACGAAGAAACATTTTCGACTACCGGTTGTCAGACAGTCCGATGGGTTCAGTGAGTGAGTATACGAATGAAAAGATTGGTCATAAAAAAATTTATCGGCAACAATTTGGACGAAGAAACAACGGTTCCGGTAATGTTTATCTCTCTCTTGCATGGCTTATTACCGAGCTCTGCATTAGAGGGACTCACACAAAATGGTTTTAATTTTGATCAGATTCTAGCCTGCGCCAGAAATAACGCGCACTATCGTGCAGAAACGACGGTTGAAGAGAACGGGATAAAAAAACGTATCGAACTCTTCATTAAAGAGTAATCACTGCCATTTTACCTTACCGGGCGGTAGAGAAAATAAAATGCTATGGCACTTAAAAATGGAAAGACTGCCAGTTGTAACCAGGGAATGAAAGCATCAGGTGAGGGGGTCAGTGCTTTGTCCAGTTGGGATCCTAACAGCAAGTTACCCGCTAATACGGCAACCCCTCCCGCTGTCGATAGCGCACCATAATGTGCGCCAAGTGTAGTCTTATCGGCAAAATCAGGGATCAAGTCTTTGGCTGAAGGAACAAGTAGCATCTGACTGATTGTCAGCAGCGTAACAAAACAGGCCGCAGGCAGTAAGCGTAGCCAGGAGTCATCAGGCTCTTGAGTGGCAAACAGCGCCACGCTGAGAAAAGACGCAGACAGCAGAATAAACCCGGCAGGCATTATCCGGGCCGCGCCTATTCGCCGGGCGAAGCGGGCCAGCGGAAGTTGAAACAGAATAATCAGTACCGATGCCAGTATAAACAGAGGACCTAAATCTTTTTCACTGCCACCCGAACGGGTAATTTCTACCGGAAGTGCCAGATACAACTGGTTATAACTCAGTAACCATGAACTGTAGGCGATGATAAAAACGACAAAGCGAGGCTGCCGAAAAGTTGTCCACCATGGGGCAATATGCAGTGACTGATGACGAGGCGAATCAGGTGGCAGGCATAAATACAGCACGCCAAGTGCAATGATAAATATTACTGCGCCCGCCAGCGCTATCTCACGAAAACCAAATCCTGTCAGTAACGCTCCTGCCGCAGGGCCAATGACTGCGCCGAGTTCGCCGCAAACGGCAAACAGAGCAAACCACTCGGAACGACTCCTTTTCCCCCGGGCTTCACTATCGGTGCCCGCTTTTGCTAACAGGGCTTCAATGGATGGCGAGAACAGAGCGCCGCCCACGCCGGTCAGGCAGGCTCCGAGGATAATAGGGGGGAGACTTTCACCCAGGGCAAGCAGAAGGTAGCCTGCGACACGGATAACGCAGCCGCACAGAATAACAATCCGGGCACCAAAGCTATCTGAAAGCGCACCGCCGATGATAAACATCCCTTGCTGGGAAAAAGTTCTCAGACCGAGGATCAGACCAATCATAGCTCCAGAGAGCAACATATCATCACGCAGAAAAATCGC
The DNA here is from genome assembly GCF_024807845.1 of Klebsiella sp. BIGb0407. Classification (GTDB taxonomy): domain Bacteria; phylum Pseudomonadota; class Gammaproteobacteria; order Enterobacterales; family Enterobacteriaceae; genus JGM124. Next base: position 628,192 of record NZ_JANUEQ010000001.1, on the reverse strand, counting down.
CAGAAAGGGAATAACGGCGTAAAAACCAATATTAAAGACAAACTGGCTGCCCAGTAACACCGGCGGCCAGAGTTCAGTGGCAGGACGCAGAAATTTCATTCGTGAACCGGATTCAAATAAGGTAGTGAATATGTTTTTTGCCGTGAAATTCAGAAATCTCAATTCTGGTTTTCACCCGGAAAACATCCCAGAGCAGGGTTTCGGTTAAGATCTCTTCCGGGGAACCGGAGGCTATCACTTGCCCTTGCTGCATCACTATTAAGGCATCACAGAACATGGCAGCATGATTAAGATCATGAATAGCCACAATACTTGTTACGGGCAGCTCACTGATAAGCTTCATCAGCTGTATCTGATGGTGGATGTCCAGGTGGTTAGTCGGTTCATCCAGCAAAATTTCACTGGGTACTTGTGCCAGCGCTCTGGCAATATGTACACGCTGACGTTCCCCACCAGATAGACTGAGCCAGCCCTGGTCAGATTTATCAAGCATATCAACCCGTCCCAGCGCAGAATTAACGGTCTCGTCGTCAAAACTTGTCCAACCAGAAAACGCCGTATGGTGGGGGATCCGCCCTAACTTGACTACGTCACGAACCCGCATGTTCGATTCAGTCATACCATGTTGCTCGACAAACGCGATACGTCGGGCCAGCTGTTTCCTGGCCAGTCGGGCGATGGGTTTTCCATCCAGCGAAACAGTCCCGGCATGGGGACGTCGCAGACCCGCCAGAACACGTAACAGAGAAGACTTTCCTGAACCGTTAGGCCCCAGCAAACCCACAGTTTGTCCCTGAGAGATGGACAGTGAAACATTATTGACGATGACTTTCTTACCGACCTTCCAGGTGATATTTTCAGCGGTAATACTCATCACTTATTCCTTGAACGATAGATAATGACAGCAAAGAACGGCACCCCGACCAACGCCGTGACCACGCCAACGGGTAAGGTCTGCGGGGCTATCAGCATTCTGGATGCGATATCAGCCAGCACCATTAAAATTGCCCCTGCCAGGGCACTGGCGATGAGTAGGGTGCGGTGAAGCGGGCCAAAAAAGAAACGCATCATATGGGGTACGACTAGCCCGACAAAACCAATCGAGCCGGCCATACTGACAATAGTCGCGGTTATCAGCGCCGTGGTGGTGAATAAAATCAAACGCACCCAGGTAACACTGATACCTAATGAGGCAGCCGCATCATCACCAAAGGTGAAGGCATCCAGGGCGCGCGAGTAGTAGAGGCAAACAGCCAGCCCAAGCGCTACAACCACTAATGCCAGCTGAAACTCAGGCCAGCGTACACCGCTGAAGCTACCCAACAACCAGAACATCACATCACGCGCCTGCTGAGCGCTGGCAGAGGTACTTATGGTATAGGCGGTAATCGCATTAAACAGCTGTGATGCTGCTACCCCGGCTAAAATAGTGCGTTCGTTGCCGCCGCGTGCACCATTAGTCAGTAAGGTCACAAAAGCAAAGGCGGCAAATGCACCGGCAAAGGCTCCGGCAGAGAGAGAAACAGCGCCAGTACCTATACCGAGAACCACGACTGAAACCGCACCTGTCGATGCGCCTGCTGAGACACCGAGTACATAAGGTTCTGCCAGGGCATTCTTCAGCAAGCTTTGTAGTACGGCACCGCATATAGCGAGTCCTGCACCACAGCAAGCAGCAACCAGCGCCCGGCTAAGACGAAAATCCCAGATAACGCTTTCGTAGATACGGCTAAGGGGAACCTCGGTAAATCCTAATCTGTTGGTCAGCGCATAAAACACGCTTGTTAACGGAATAGACAGTTCACCGACGCTGACGCCGATAGCAATCACGGCCAACAGTACGATAAAGGCTATCAGCGCCGACGTTGTTAGCAGCAAACCTTGCCGGGTCTGTTTAACGGCATGGGTCATCAGTTAAAATCCATCTCTCTGAGCTGTTTTGCAACCTGTTCAGCTCCGTAAATAGTACGAATAGTCGGGTTCATCGCCTGGCCGTCCATGACCACAATATGTCCCTTTTTAACCGCGTCCAGCTGACTTACTGCCGGGTCGCTTTTCAGGAATTTAATTTTTTCTTCCGCGCTATCCAGAGCCCAGCGATTACGGTCAAGACTGGAAACCACTATCACGCTGGGGTTAGCTGCAATAATGCTTTCCCAGCCAACGGTAGGCCATTCAGTTTCCGAGGTGATGGCATTATGCCCGCCCAGAGTATCGGCAATAAAACCGGAGGCGCTATTTTTACCCCCGACATAGACATCGGAAGAGGGGGATGAACTGGAAAACCAGAAGACAAAAGCGTTATTTTGTTTGTTCTGGCTAAATTCTTTTCGCAGGTTACTTTCACGCTGTTTAAAATCAGCTATCAGCGCATTTCCGCGATCTTCAACATTAAAAATAGTGGCTAAATCACTGATTTCTTTGTACAGGAAAGACATGTCCCACAGTTTCTGGCGACTACCATACATATCGCCGACTGACTTCTTAGTGGCACACATTCCCGGAGACATATAGCTATTAACGCCAAGGGTCGCTAGATCTTCCCGTTTGGCAACTTTACTCTCAGGCCCGAGTAATAACGGCAACTGGGCAGGGATAAAATCGGGGTTCTGCGCAAGAATAGATTCGAGAGTCGGGATTTCAACCGTCAGGGTTTTGATTTTTTCATTTTGTTTAGCTAGCGCCGGAAGCACCTTCGTTGGCCAGAACGCGCTGGCCACGACTTTGTCTTCAAGGCCCAGCAGCATGAGAATTTCTGCCGTATTTTGTCCCAGGGCAACAACCCGCTCAGGTGCTTTTGTGAAGGTTTCCTGGTAGCCACAATTCTCAATAGTGACAGGGTAGGTGGTGGCAAATGCAGAGCTGACCGCGGTCAATGTCAGTCCTAAGGCACAGATAACCTTTTTCATATGGTACTACCCTTTATGCGAATGAGAGGTGACCCTGTAACAGGGAATAATGTAAATGAGAATTACTTATACGGCGCAGCTTTATACAGCGGGGAATTAGTGGTGTCAACAGATGACGTTAACCATCTGTTATTGTATGGTTATTCTTAAAGTGTCATTGTGCAGAGAGATAATATTTATGGCGAGTGTCAGTGACACCCGCATAAAAATTCAGGGAAGTTTGGCGACTGACACAGAGACTTCATAGCCCAACAGATACAAGGCTTGCTCCAGTGTTTCGACTTTTGAGGCATGTTCAACGTCCAGCAACCTGTCAATTTGAGGACCTTTCTGATTCAATTTCCTCGCCAGATCGACTTTCCTTGTACCGGTATTAATCATGGCATTACTCAGTGCTATTTTTAAACAAGTCAGTACGGGCAGATGGACAGTTATCTCCCCGGTTTCGGCTGGAGAGGGTGCAGGTACTGGGATCCGCGATTCAATCAAATCGGCAATAAAAGCGGTCAGCCCATCTTTTGCTTCCAGTTCCACGTCATCTTCGGTTAATGCGCTGGAATAGCACTCGGTAAAATCGCGGTAGCTTATCTCGTACTCACCGGATTCATCATCGAAAGAGACGGTGATGGGATATCTGAACATATTTAACCTCGGTTGTTATCTGGTTTGATTCAGTCTAACACTGAAAACCAACATAAAAGAGTAGAAATAAAACATAAATGTTGTATTTGCGCGCAACAATAAGCTAATGATTTGCTTGCCGGAGAACATTTTGTGATTTACGGTTAAATAAAGCCAGACAATGAAAAGAGATACTCAGCATAAGGAAGGTGGAAGTGGATGTCATTAAAGGTAGTGAACTCAATGTGCCGGACGCAATTTTTGCCTGGCAACTCGATGGTAAGGGGGGAGCCCGGCCCATCGACAATGACAGCGTTATTGATAGCGAACATCCCTGCTGGTTACATCTCAATTATACCCTCCAGAGTAGTGCAGACTGGCTCGCCTCAACTCCCCTTATTCCCGATAACATACGTGATGCGTTGACCGGCGAAGGCTTGCGTCCCCGCGTATCCCGGCTGGGGGAAGGATCATTAATCACTCTGCGTTGTGTTAATGGCAGTACTGAAGAGCGGCCTGAACAGATGGTCGCGATGCCCTTATTTATGAATGACCGTTTAATCATTACCACTTGCCAGCGAACCATACTGGCTCTGGACGATGTGATAAGCGATCTTGCATCGGGGAGCGGTCCGACATCAAGTGGCAGCTGGCTGGTCAGCGTCTGCGATGCGCTAACCGACCATGCGAGTGATTTTGTTGAACATCTGCATGATACGATTATCGATCTTGAAGATGACCTGCTCGATCAAAAAGTCCCTCCGCGCGGTACTCTGGCATTACTGCGTAAGCAACTGATTGTGATGCGTCGTTATATGGCTCCTCAGCGGGATGTCTATGCCCGTCTGGCCAACGATCGTATTAGCTGGCTCAGTGACGATCAGCGACGTTTAATGCAGGACATCGCTGACCGCCTCGGCAGAAGAGGTCTGGACGAGATTGACTCCTGTATTGCGCGCACCGCGATAATGACAGATGAAATATCCCAACTGATGCAAGAGGCTCTGGGAAGACGAACTTATACTATGTCTCTTATGGCGATGGTGTTTTTACCCAGCACTTTCTTAACCGGGCTTTTTGGTGTCAACCTGGGCGGTATTCCTGGTTCAGACGGGACATTTGCTTTTACTTTGTTCTGTATTGCGCTGGTGGTGATCATTGGCTGTGTGGCAGGTTGGTTGTATCGCAGAAAATGGATCTAAAAAGTCAGATTGCTTATGTTCCCAGTAAACCACCATTAACTTGAGCAAAATCAAGAAACAGCATGGGGACTTAAGTAATAATTCATCTCGCAGGTGAATACAACGTCAACCGAGTGATGGGCGTTGTGCTCCATATTTGTCTTACTTTCTTTTTAAGAATTAATGCATAGCACAGTTAATTCCGATGATGCCGACTTTAATCAGTCGGCTTTTTTTTTACCTGTATCAGATAAAAACCCTCCCATGGCGAGAGGGTGAATACACTATTTTATTTCCAGAATATCCAGACGCTGTACCGGCATCTCGGTATCTTCATCAGGCTGCCAGCCTGCCGGTTGCAAAGGCATCTCCTCTCTGTCAAAGGCTAAATCCCCGCCGTTGATAACCTCAGAACCATGCGTGATACCTTTAAAATCAAACAGCTCGGTATCACAGAGATGGGAAGGTACTACGTTTTGCATCGAACTGAACAGGGTTTCTACTCGGCCCGGATAACGCTTATCCCAGTCGCGCAGCATGTCGCCAATCACCTGGCGCTGTAAATTAGGCTGTGAACCGCACAGGTTACAAGGAATGATCGGATACTGACGAGCGGTTGCGAAACGCTCGATATCTTTTTCACGGCAATAGGCTAGCGGGCGAATAACAATATGCTTTCCGTCATCACTCATCAGCTTCGGTGGCATACCTTTCATCTTGCCGCCATAGAACATATTCAAAAACAGTGTCTGAACGATATCGTCGCGATGATGACCGAGGGCAATTTTAGTCGCACCTAATTCAGTGGCGGTACGGTAAAGGATGCCACGGCGTAAGCGAGAGCACAGTGAACAGGTGGTTTTTCCTTCCGGGATCTTGTCTTTGACAATAGCGTAAGTATTCTCAGTAACAATTTTATATTCCACGCCTTCATTTTCGAGATAGGCAGGCAGAATATGGTCCGGAAAACCGGGCTGCTTCTGATCGAGGTTAACCGCTACCAGGCTAAAATTAATCGGCGCGCTCTTCTGCAGGCTGCGCAGGATCTCAAGCATGGTATAGCTATCTTTGCCGCCGGACAGGCAAACCATAATGCGGTCGCCTTCCTCAATCATATTGTAATCAGCAATTGCCTCGCCAACATTACGGCGCAGACGCTTCTGTAATTTATTCAGGTTGTACTGCTGCTTCCTATTTTCTTCTTTATTATCAATCATTTAACGTTTACTCAAGTATCAAATGGGACATAATTGGGACAAAATCGTTTTAAAATGCCAACTTTTCATTCAGCATCTCTACCTGTTCGTGATTCATCTCTTCTATCCATGCGGCATAGACTTCATAAACCATCTGCGCGTTTTCATGCCCCATCTGATTAGCAATAAAAGACGGGTTAGCGCCTGCGGCTAATAACCAGCATGCGAAAGTGTGCCGTGTATGGTACGGATTGCGGCGGCGAATACCAGCACGTTTTACAGCAGAATTCCAACGGTCACCGATGCTACTTAAAGAGTAATACGGTTTTTGCTCTCCTTTACTGACCCTTGGCATAAATACGAAATGTACTCTCTGACGTTCTGTATGGCCGTATTCGCGGTGATGATAAACGATTTCAGTCTTAGGATGCTTTCCTGTCAGTTTTTGTTGCGCTGTCAGGGCATCAATTGCCGGTTGTAGCAGTGCGACTGTGCGTATCCCCGCCTCAGTTTTCGGAGGACCAAACATACCTAACGTATTCAGACTTCGTTTAACACTGACAGTTCCTGCCTTAAGATCTATATCTTCCCATGCAAGAGCCGCAAGCTCACCATGTCTCAATCCGGAATAAACAGCGAATTGCCACAAGTTTCGCCTCTGTCCTTCATTGAAATGCATTAATTTATCGAATTCAGCACGAGTGAGGGGATCAGGCTTAGTCTTACTCTTCTGTAGTTTTTTTATCCCTTCAAAGGCTTTTTCAGAAGTGAAACCAGAACGATGAGCAAAACGCAAAAGGGCGCACAGTAAAGATACATAGTTATCAACCGTTCTTACGCTTCGTCCAACTTTGTTTGTTCGGATCTCAAGAGAGTACATCGTTTGTCCCTCCAGTAATTCTGTTCGATATTTTAGAACATCGTTATGTGTGATATCTCTTATAAGTGTTTCAGCGCCAACTATTTTGGTCAGAGTTTTCAATTGCGAGCCAGTTTTACGGTAGGTATTAGCACATAACTCAATTCTTCTGTTTTCTAGCCAGGTTGTAACCAATTCACTGAATGAAGTGATTTTGTTTGAACCGGTTGCGGTTAATACGGCACTGCTGGAGTCTGGGAATCGTACACTGTAGTTAAATTCACCAAGAGAAATCTCACTGACGACAAGCATTCTGAATTGGCCTGCTTTTTTTATATTTGCAGGGGTGGCGTACCAATCCTTGAGTAACTCACGGCAGCGCTTACCTTTGTACATGAACCAGATGCGAATTCTCCGACCGCGTAATTCCACACCTAGAGGTAAGTCTGCCATTTATGCTTCCTGAATCATTTGATTGATTTTTGGGTAGTTGTACCAGGTTATGCCTCGCGAGGTTTTAATCCCTTTAGGGAAGTGCCTTTTAAAATGCACGCCTTCAACCCAGCAGCCTTGTCTATATTGTTCAATTTGACGAAGGCCTAAACCTGTATTTGCGGCTAGTTTTTCTGCAAGAACCCATTCTTCGTTAAAAATTACCTGTGCCATAGGTAGCTCCTAACCGGCGAAATTATATCTTCGCCGGATGCGTTATTTTGATTATTCAAAATCAGTTATTGGTTTGTGCCGGTAGGTTCCGAAGCTTACGAAAACCATTCATTGCCGTGGCTACATAACTGGCTGAACGATTGACGACCTCAACAGTGACTTTCATGCCGTCTACCGATACGGTGTAGTTGGTTCGTGATTTCTGCCTGCCGTAGTTCCCGAATTTTGCATGATGGGTTGCCAGGGCTATTTCACATGCGCGACTTCCTACTGGTGATTGTTTACTGCGATTAATCAGGCGCATATTCACCTCACACAAATACATCAACAGGGTCGCCGGCGGCGCGAGCGTTATCATTAGCCTCGCGTATCAGGCCGAGCACATAGCCAACCGGATCCCAACTGGACAGGATAGCGTTAAGCTCTTTCTTGCTGTGCCAGCTGGTTAGGCGCTTTTGCAAAGCTGTTGCACAAGCACGAATGTTCACGCGAGTAGGCCCAGCCATTTTCATGCAGAGGCTTAGCGTCAGCAGCAGGTCTGAATACTCATTAGCAGCTACACGTAAGGCTTCAGGATCAATACTGGCTTCGAGTTCAGGTAATCGATGTTTGATGCTCATATCCACTCCTTAAGCGGGAGGGTTTCCCCTCCCGTAATGGTTATCTAACGTATTCAGGTTTCATATCGTCCAGGGTGATACGGAACCCGTCATAGAGTTCGTCACCGATATGACGTTTAGCGGCATTCAGAGTGGCTTCTGCTTTAGCGAAAAGCGCTGATGCTTCAGGTTCGCCTGGATTAGGTAGGGCGTTGATTGCTGTTTCGACCTTGTTACGGTGATCAACCAGGTAATAACGTTTCACAGCTTTATTCTTCAGCTCAGTAAACAGGGCGTTACCGAGCGTGGATTTATGAGATTCAATTTCGCCGCGTATTTCACTTGCTACGGCTGCAGTGTCAGCCGCGTCTATACGGTCACGGAACTCATCAGCTAGGATGTCGATATTCTGGGCCGATTCCTGTGCGCTACTGGTGGTTGATACAGCGCTGCTGGTGATTTCTTCCATGGATACTTTTGTCGCTGAAGCTGGATTCACAACTTTCTCTTCACGCTCATCAATTTCATCAGCGGTATAAACACCGAGAATCACATCAGGGCAGTACAATCTGGCCCAGCGTTTAACGGCAAGGTATGCCAGCTGCTGGCGCGGATCGCTTGCCCAAAGCGTTGAGTTGCGCACTTGAGCCTGAGAGAGATGCAGCTCTAATACTCTGGGCTCAGATTCGCCATTAAAAGTAGCCCAAGCTCGAACGCCTACCCCCGCTTCGTCGTTTAGATCCCAACCCGGAGCGATGTATTTCTTCCCATCTCTATTTTGTTTCTCTACAAAGCGCCCAACAATTCTTTCCCACGGACCAAACCACTCAAAGTTAATACGGTCTTTCGTTGGAGCCATTCGAGTAACCACTGCATTGACAAGCTGTGCTTCGTAGCCAAGAACGCCAGAATTACCAACAATGAATGTTTTCTGGGCGACAGCGAAGGGGTCCATTCCCCAGCGGGCAGCCTGCATAACAACAGCCATACAGGCGTCAGGTTTTTCTCTGAAATGCGCGGGGACAAAGTTTCCACTGTTGGCCATAACTGCAGAGATTTTCAGAAGACGATCGAACAGGTCGCCGTTAGTCAGAATTGAGACGTTATCGATCATCTGAGTTTTGTTGTCAGCAGTAGCAATTGAAGTAGTCATTAGTCGTTTCCCCTTATGCCTGACCGCGCAACGCTTCTAAGCGACGCACATCAAAATCGTTGAGTTCTTCTGAATAGTCTTCGGTAATCGGCGCTGGCCACTCACCCGTATCAAAGCCGTTCGCTATCGCCCGCATAGATTTACGGTACTCGAGCATGCCCAACTCCAGCAGTTCGGCTGATGCCTCTATGATGGCTATCCAGTGGTAGTTTTCGTCTTTGTTAACGAATATCCAGAAGAACTGATCCAGAGCAGCTGTTTCGCAGTACATGGCAGCACTCAGGTGATAATCGCGCTCGATGATTTCCCGGTGGAGCTTAGCCCGCAAACCTTCCTGCTTGATGTTCCACATGCTGATGGTTTTCAGGTCAGCACCGATACGTGCGCCCATATCGATTTCGAGGTCAGGGCGGACACGGATATCTAAACCGGTTTCTTCATCAATACCGAAGTAACTGACTTCAACGGCTCTGCTCGGATGGGTCAGCAGTTTTCCGGCTGTAGGGTGGTTTAATAGCGCTTTCTGGATTGCATGCGCTGTACTCAATTGCTGACGAGTTACCAGAATTTTGCCTTCTGGATTCTCACGCCAGGCATCCAGTAGTTCGTCAGCAAATACCGAGTCAGGTTTGACCGCTTTTAATGACAGAATCAGGTCAGTTTTGGTACCCGATACTTTCAGCGGCTGCTCTTTCTGTGCTTCCTGGGCAACTAAATCAGGATTGATGATTGCCAGTTGCTCGAGCAAGGTGTCACGGCTGCCACTGGCTTTAACCTGAGGTGGAAGGGTGGCGTTGTACTCTTTGATACAGGCTTTCATCGCGGCTGCTGTTTGCTTCTGGCCTTCTTCAATACGCTGGAACTCTGCCAGCAATGCCATATAGCTCTGTCCGGTTTCTTCTAAAGAAGATCCCAGTGCAACCTGAGGTGGAAGAGTGGCGTTGTGCTCTTCAATCAGTGCCTTGATATCGTCAGCGCTGAGCAGAGAAGGTAGTCCAGCGTTATATTCATCGATAGCGGCGCGAATTGTCGCTGTGGTGGTAAATGCACCCTCTGGAATTTCAGGCTCAACACTGAATTCCTGATACAGCGATTCAGGCTGCAGTGCTAGGGCATGCACCAGGTTTCCCATATCCAGCACCTTAGAGCGTTCTTTCTGAATGGTTTTCTCAACATGACGGGCGTTGAAATACATCGGAGATACGCGAACGTCTTTAACCATCGTTGAGCTAACACCGTTCGCAGCGTGATAGACCTCGTTCGGGAGGCCCTCATAACGCCCTGGTTCGAAGTATTCCGGCCATGCTGGTTCCGGTGCTGATTCAGTCTGTATTTCTTTTTTAGTTACAGTGTCACTTGTGGTTATTGGTTCAACACCTAAACTCGGTTCTACTTCTGCATCAGTCGGATTACTCGATGAGGAACCGCAATCTGAACAGTGACCGCCACCGATAGCTCCGCATGACATGCAGACAACGTTATTTACGGGATCTGTTTGCGAACCAGCTGCATCAACGCTTTCGCCCGCTGATAACGCAGTATCAGTTTTGTCTTCGATTTGGACAGTCTCTTCCATCGGCACATTGTTGGCGTTCTCCGCTTCTTGTTTTACGACTTCATTTGAGGGGCTGGACACCAGGCCTTCGATTGAGAATACGCCTGTACCGAGGTTTTCTATTTTCGGCTGTAAGGCTGCTTCCTCAGCTCGGCGACGGGCACCTTCTTCCCGAACTCGCTGCAAATTCTCTTCGTGGGTGCAGAATGTCTTGCGGGGGTTTTTATCCAATTTTTGAGCGGCTGGGTCACTGGCACCTTCTATGCCTTCGCCACGCTTCGGCACAATCTCCCCGCGAGCAGCGGCTAACATCTCATCAACTGACTCCCGAGTTACCTGCGCAGCAGCAACCATTTCTGTACTTGGCTTGTCGTGCTGATATTCAGTCAGGCTGGTCGTTATGTACGTTTGCAAGCTGGCTGGAGAAAGGTGAACGCCTTCATCTGCGCCACGGATAAGGGCAAAAATAGCCGCACGGGAATAGTCCAGAATACCGGCGCAACTGCGCAGGGCTGCGGACCACTCTTTAAATGGATTTTCTTTCTTCTCAATGATTTCTTTGGCACGGCGGTGAACGGAACCAGGGATGCTGTAGATATCGAAATCCGGCGCCATAGTTGCTGCCGCAATTTCGACATCCAAAGAATCAAGAGTGTGTGCACAGTCAGGATTTCGGTCGGTTTTATTCCCGCCCCCAGCATTCGTGCCTTTATCGGTACGCTGGATTGAAGAAACACGCTTACCGGATTGCCACTCCTTCACCAGGAGTCCACGGTCAACGTGGGGAGTGTCGATCCAGATATTGATAAAACGGCACAGAAGGCTGAGTTCTGGCGTCTTAGCATCAATAGGGAAGACGTTTTTTACCGCAGAAGTCATTAGCCACAGGGCGTAGTCCTTCATGGTTTTCAGTGATGACTCATTCTCTGAAGCAAGGATCAGATTCTGCACATAAGCATTATCAGTATCCATTTCAGCAGCAAGCATTGCTTTTTTCTGCTCGTTATCAATGTGGTATGCATATTCTTTATCGGCCAGGAACTGCGCTACAACGCGCTGACGGAATGGCAGAGTGCAGACACTCGTCATTACGGGCATATCCCGGGTGCGGAACTCTTCAACCTGAGCTGCTGCTTTTGCTTCTGCATCGGATTGAGTGACGACGCCTGCATTACCGGTTTCGTCTGGCTTCACTTCGACAGTTTTCACAATCGGCAACCAGGTGCGGTTATCATCGCTGAGTGCATAGCGATCGCACCAAGTGAAATCAATAACGCCTTCTTCCGGAAGATCATCGACAACAGGGAAATTAGTGAGGGCTGGAAGCTGGTAGTCATGGCCGCGACCAACTTCGATGCCATTATCTTCAAGGATGATCTGAACACGTAACTTGGCACGGGCTTCAGTTTTTTCGCTGAACCAGAAAAAGCCAGATGGCTTTCCTGATTTCTGACTTGCCTTGATTAAATTGGAAAATTCCATGGTGAATCCTCAATTTCAGGTGATAGAATCCCCGGGCCATTGTTAGCGCCCATTGGGGTTCGTACTTTGGTTTTGGTAAAAACTCCGGTGTAACTTTGGTCGGTACCACCGGACGTATGGCCAGCCTTGCGCTGGCTAATGCGCTATCCTTCGTGAGCCATCTGATCGTGACTGGCGCATTGCTTTGAACAGTATTCTTTTTCCTTTCTGGACAATTGAGCGCCAGAGCGATAAAGCAGGGTTCTTTTAACTTCCTTTCCCTCTTTCACTGATTTGCTACAACTGTGGTAACCGCATTTCTTTTCCACTTCTTAACCTCACATTGTTGCTAGTAGTTCACCGCCGCTGATAATGCCTTCAACAGGAAAACATTCACCGTTAACGCGCTGCTCTACAGCTGCCTGCTCACATTGTTCCTGGCTGTCGTAAACACCGAGAACAACATCCTGAAACTCACCATTGGTCATGCCGATGGTTAGCACTAAAGCGAATAGCGTATTCATCAGTGCGTACCAGCCGGAACCAGATCCTGTTCAACACTGCGTGATGCGAAAGGGCGGCGAATATTACGCAGGTTTCCATGCGGTTCGTGCCAATACGTCTTGTCGAGATAATCAAAAGATACGAGCCATGCGGCACCAGTGCGTTGGTTGCGCATTGGAACGGCGCGACCGTCATTAGGAATTAAATGGTTTTTCATATCATCCCTACCTGTTAACATTTAACTGATTGATATTTATTCGATATGTGAATCCCCATGTCGCTGTTAAATTACGCGAAATAAGAACCACGCCAGGCCTAACACAATCACACCGACAACTGTTATCAAGCCGAACATCTGAATATGTTCGAGCCAAATCTTTTTTAGTGAACTCCGATATTCTTTCTTGGTTGTCAGGTTTATCGCTATGCCGAGGAGGAAAATTCCAACGAACGCCAACGCATAAATCTTCAAGCCTATGATTAATTCTTCCATCTAACCCTCTGCCCTTATCGCCAGGCTGGCGGAACGTTGACCCGAGTATTCGCGCTAATTTATTGGTAATAACTAAGCGGGTTAACTCTCGTCCCGCTAGTGTTGGTTTGTTTTGGTGAGTTAATTTAAAACTATAGTTGTTTCTCAGTCAACAACCATTGTTGTTTTTATTTATTATTAAGATTGTTTTTTGGTCTTTTAGTTGTTTTTTAAGGTGTTTTATTTTTGTGAATACAGTCGAATTTGCTGTGTGACAGAGTGGTCTGGTTGAAATTTAACCGATGTATTGATAATGGGTTTAGATGAAGAGCGGGTGGATATGATGATTTGCGCAATAGGCATGAGGAGGGGCTGGGGAAAAGTTATTGGGGGGGCACAAAAAAGCCGCTGGGGAGCGGCTGGGATAACGAAATTCAATATGCGAATTATTAAGTTGTTAAATTAAGGCCGCGGAAAATGATCAGGGGAGTAATACCGAATGAACCAGATGGTCTACCCATCAATGCGCGCATCATCAGGAGTATACCTTCCATCCCGTTCTTCAAGTCGTTTGTGACTAATGGGTATGGAGCATCAGGATTATCAAATTTATTATCGTCAGCATATGCATCAACGATACAAAGAATGTGCCACTCACCCGGAATAAACGGGCCGTATTTCAGAGAAACATCACTAAGAGTTGTTATTAAATTCGCTGGCTCTACTGACATCCAACTAAGGTTGCCACATGAATCGGCAAAATCTATATGTGCTGTAAGAGGTAATATTTTTATCATTTCTTCAGCATCTTCGAGTCCAGATAACTCATTTTTCAATGCATTTTTTTCGTTATTGTTTTTACATTGCTTTATCTCGTTAGCTTTGATCTTCTTTGCTATTGGCATACATAGATGCACCATCTGAGCATCAAAAATCTTCATCATTCCTTTTATTAAAACTATATCGCCAAGCCTTGCTTCATTCAGACTATTTTTCATTGCCCCTGTTTCTGATAGCTTATCTAAGAGGTTTAAGGGGATGCTCCAAGTTGAATCAAAGGATCTTTCTTGTCCGCGAGACCATGCATCTGAAGTATTTAAACGACCCCCGATGATTGGCAACCCAGCCTTTATCTCTTTTAAATCCTTCTCAGATTCTAGAGCTGTTTGTTTAACATTACTCAAAACACCAGATTCAAATAACTGCGCGGTTAAAGCGCTAATTCTTTCTTTATCAACATAAAAATAATCAAATAGTGAATCTGTGCTTTGTGAGTCTTGAGCCATCCGTTTGTTCCTCTCTGATTTTTTGTTTTTCTTCAGCAATTTTTTTTTGCTTAGACTCTATTTCGTCATAAATTTGTTGTAAGTCATCAACTTCCACTTTTAGCGGGTGCTCATTGACCTTTTTAATCAATCGGCGAATCATAGCAAAATCTCCAAAGAGGCTGTCCGTATGATTATGTTGTCTTCAAAGATCTAATGCAACGTAGATGGGTAAATAATCATCAGTTATTACCGAAATATGTAAGTAATAATTGCTTTGTTTGAAGGCATCACAAACCTATAAAAAGAAGTTGTGAGCCCTTCCGGCGACTCACCGAGACGTTGCATACCCGCCAATGATGAACCATGCAATAAACACTATCGCTGCGACTATGATGGCAGCAGGAAACAGGTATCCGATTTTCATTGTTTTCTCTTAGTCGTTTGGTAATGCGCTGCTGCGATTACCACAGAGTAGAAGACCAGAACATGCGGCCAATAATTTCAACATCAGACAGTTGATGCTCTTCATCAGGATGCTCTTCGCTGTTGTAGCTGCGTAGACTTATACGATCCGGACCTACACGGTAAAGCATCTTGAGGCGTTTCCATCCCTCTTGATTGACGGCGTATATCTTGCCATCCACGATGCGTTTATCATGGCAGTTAATCGCCACCGTAGAGCCATCAGGTATAAACGGCTCCATGCTGTTACCAACTGCAGGGAAGCATAGAACGCCAGAACCGTCTGTACTGGCACCTATTCGGCGTAGAGTTGATTTTGAGAAGCGAAGCTTAAAGCCGTTATAGTCTTCATCGTGAACCCGTCCATCACCGCAAGCAAATTCTATGTCCTTTAAGAAGGGCACTTCCACCTCATCATCGGGTAACGGGGTTTTGCTATCCCATGCATCTACGGTTCCCCATTGACTCTCATGGGGAATGGAACTGTCTGCAGTAGGTGTGCTCATCTGCCCTTTTTCTTCAGACAGCCACTCAGGACGAATGCCAAGCACCCCTGCAATCTCTATTAGCTTTGTGGAGGTTTTGGCTGATCCGTTTTCAATTTTTTGTATCGCAGCCTGACTTATCCCAACTTTTTCACCTAAAGCTTTTTGGGATAATCCTGCCTGAAGCCGCGCCATCTTAAGCCTTTCGGCGAGTGTTTTTTTCATATCCACAATTTACAACTTCGGTTGTTAGTAAGCAAACAATCATAGTTGTTGCAAGGTAAACAACTATGGTTTTATACTGACCTTCGTTAACAACGGAGGTTTTTATGAATGATGCAATTAAAAACGCCATTGCCTTGCTAGGTTCTCAACAAAAACTTGGCTCAGCCTGTGGTGTGTCCCAGCAAGCCGTTTATAAGTGGCTTCATAACAAGGCCAAAGTAGCACCCGAGCAAGTTGTTAGGGTCGTTGCAGCTACTAATGGTGAGGTCAAAGCTCACGAAATCAGGCCGGATCTGCCCAGTCTCTTTCCTCACTCAGATAATACAGCCGCTTAATACGGTCTGTAGAGATAAAACTCATGCAATCACTTTTATTTCAAAATGATAACACCCAGTTTCAGCGGAAGCTGATTTCTAAAAATCAATCGGTGTTCACGCATCGTGGTGCAATTAAATTCTCGGTAATTCGTGAGGCCATGAGCGTTTGGCAGGATAGTTTACCGGGGAAATCTCAGGAAACTATCACTACGCTGATCGTGACTGAGTGGCATCGACGGGGAGGGAAGGGCTTAAACCTTTCTGGCTCGCTACAGAACGCGAAACAAAACTTATTCCGCTGGATCGATAACCCTCGCAACTCTGAAAAGTATGAGCGTTATGTATCGACCCTACTACCCGTTATCGCTGATGTTATGCCTATTGAAATAGCACGTCAGTATGGACTTAAACAGGGTATGACGGATGCGGAGCTGGTAGCGAGTGCAGTGAAGGAATGCAGTGAAGCACACCATGCAAAATTGATGGGTTTACCCATCGAGAAGCTTGAAAAGGAAGTTCGCGAAGCAGCAGAAGCATTGCTGAAATTATTGCCAATAGAGTCTATGGCGCAAGTGGTCAGTGGATTAGTGGTTATTGTTCCGGGGTTGATATGACGGATTTAAAAAAGGTGAAAGTCGGACTGCGCGAACAGTACCGACCTTCGGTGGAATTAACTGGATCAATTCACAGGACTAAGTATGTCAAATGTCGCTGAGATTATCAAATTTCCTGCGTCTGAAAGGGCGCAAAGGGAGAGCAATATGGCTGATCTGGAGAGTGGCTATTTACGTTTAGCCAATCAGATCCAGGATGCCTTGTGTATCGTTGAGTTATCGGGACGTGAGTTTCGTGTGCTGAACAGCATTGTTCGCCTTACTTACGGATGGTCAAAGAAAGAGGACCGGATCACCAATAGCCTCATTGCAGATAAAACCTCACTGGAGGTTAAGCATGTTTCTGAGGCCGTTCTCTCACTGGCAACCCGCAGAATTATTCTGATTAGGCGTATAGGTCAGACTCGATACATCAGCATCAATACTGATCTTAATAAATGGGCTTACACGAAACCAAAGTGTAAGAAATGTGCCGTGATTACGGCTGAGGCAAAATCTCAGGATACCTACAAATTAGGGATAGTTATCCCTGAAAACAGGGATAGCAAAAACGAAGGGGAAACCATCCCCGAAAACAGTGAAAACTATCCCCAAAAACAGGGATTGGTATCCCCGGAAACAGGGAACACCAAAGACATTCTTTCAAATACAGATCTAAAAGATAACCCCCCCTTTAATCCCCCCGAGGGGAAAATCAAGTTTGACCCTTTGAGTATTTCGATCCCCGAATGGCTGGATTCGGTTGCATGGACCGAGTGGGTTACTTACCGCCAGAAATCTGGGAAAGGGATTAAAACCGAACTGACGGTTACAAAGTTATTTCGGTTACTTAAGGGCTGCCTTGACGAAGGACATAACCCGGTCGATGTGATTGATTCAAGTATCGCCAACGGCTATCAGGGATTATTCAAACCCAAAACCCCCACAAAACCCGTAACCAAACAGGGAGATCTGCAGCATGCAAACAATTCCGGAGAATCTGACGCTGTTCAACGTATCCGCGCAGAGCGTCGACGCTGGGAGCGTGAGCGCAGAGAATCAAGCGTGGGAGCTTTGGGAGCTGATGGGGCAAATCTACGCGAACCGCTGGACCCAGAAGAACGGGGACAGGCCAACGAAATTATGGATCACACAGGTTGGAAGCATGACCTCTATCCAGATAACTAACGTCTGTAAATCTTGTATAGAGCGATGCGCTGCGGGCAATAGCTGGCCTCCAGACTTAGCTGAGTTTATCAGCCTTACGGCAGAGGTCAGTGGTGGACGGCTTAATCTGACAGTGAAAAACGTAATTGATGAGTTGAAACGCTGGCGGAATGAGTCTTATAAATATGGTAGCTCTGAACAGTTTCCATGGCGGCACCCTGTTCTGTATCACATTTGCATTGAGATCCGTCGCATTGGAGTAGAGCGAAAACTTACAGCAACAGAGCAGGAGAGGTTAGCGGGAACCCTTCTCCAGCGCTGGGAAAAAAAAGTGGCCACAGGTTTCTCGGTACCGCCGATTCGCCGACAGATTTCAGCCCCTAAGGCTCCTGCTGGACTTACACCAGCCCAGGAAATGATGGCGGAATATCAGCGTCGCAAACAGCAAGAGATGACAAAATGACAATTAATTTTGAAAGTTTGACCATAAACCAGTTAGCTGCGTGCAATGCTGAACTTCAAAGTAAATACCAAGCTGTAGTTGATGAATTAGATCAGGTATCGAATGAGAATACACAGCTGAAATTAGCACTTACAACTGCCATGGAGTCAGTGACAAATTCGCTTCATGTCCTACGTGTCGAGACAGAGCGAAGTAATGCGCTGGCAGTTGAAAATGCACAGTTACGTGCGGCTATTGAATTCGCTACCGCCCCAGATATGTGGGTAGAACAGCATGACGGAATGCTCGATTATCGTTACACAGAGTGGTACGTCGATGTGCTCAATACTGCACTTGAAACCCCGGTTACTGAGGCCGCTATTACTGAGATTAAAGCTCAGGGCGTTGAGGATTTTGCAAAACTCATGCATGCAGACATTTCAGAGTCAGATGCTCTGGAGTTCGCCCAGCAATTGCGCAAGGAGTCAGCCATTCATGAACAGTGAAAACCAGCAAAAGATAATTGCGTTCCTCCAGGAACATAAAACGGCATCGGGTCGTCAGTTAGCAGAGGTTCTAGGGCGTGATAGCCGGTCTGCATGGAATATCCTGATGCACCTGTTACGCAGAGAAATTATCACCCATTGCGGTACCGGAGTGTGCCGTGAGCTCAAGTTGGCTCCAAACTGGGAACGTCATATTTGTCACCGTAAAACAGAGCCACGGCGTAAACCAGCGACACCTGCCATCACAGAGGTTTGCCGTCAAAACTGGCGGGGTTATGAGGTTCATCAAATTTTCGGGAGTGCGAAACCATGAGCGATAAAAATAAAGCAACTAAAGAGCGCGGAGTGATTTTTAACGCTGAAATGGTTAGAGCAATTCTTGCTGGCCGTAAGACTCAGACTCGCCGAGTGATGAAGGTACAGCCAGTTTTATGTGGGCGGTTCTATGAAGTTTATGGAACCGAATGGAATGAGGGGGTTAAATTTGTTCCCGCCATTCCTGGTCATAGCCTTTCAGCTAACTGCCCATTTGGCTCTGTCGGTGACCGCCTGTGGGTGCGTGAGACGTGGGCTGATGCCCCAGCTTCAGCGATAGGATTAACGCTGTACAGAGCTAATTATCCTGAACACGTCCCATCACATTGCGACTTCATTCCAGCGGCTAAAAATATCCTTTGGAAGCCGTCAATCCACATGCCGCGCCGGGCTTCCCGAATAACTCTGGAAATTACCAGTGTCCGTGTCGAGCGGCTAAATGATATTAGTCAGGAAGATGCTCAAGCTGAAGGAATGGAACTTACTGGGTGGCGACCCGATAGCGGAGGTGATTTCCAGACCCCATACGATAGTTTTGTCGAGTTATGGCGATCCATCTATGGTGCTGGAAGTTGGCTATCTAATCCTTGGGTATGGGTGATCGAGTTTAGAGCCCTAAAGCTTGCACTATGAGCGATAACACCGAAACTGTGTGGTCAGTAGAAGTGGCAATGGCTTTTTTTTCAGTAGATCGCGCCGGGTAATTACCGGCGCACCATCAGCATAGACTCAAGCATCATATGTATTGGATTAAACTCGACCTGGCCGCGCTGTGGCGCAGGGCAAAACCTAATCGAAAAGTCCGCTATGTGCCAAGAGCTGGCATTGATATTTAATCTGAGAGTTATTGCATCAAAGCTACTACCTTGATAGCTGTGTAAATACCGTTGAGGGTTTAGCGGAATGAGTTCACAGTTACCCAATGTTGTGTGAGTAACTTATCAATACTATAAAATGAATATCTCTTGCTGTATATGAAAATTGATTATAATGCTTTAAGCTTCCTTATACTACATCCTAACTCATCTCTACCCACTCACTTAGCTGGAAACATTGGAGTTTATTAATGGACTACATATCCAAAAAAATAGGCGAAAAATCACATCTTAATATATTTACTGGTAATTTTCGTGATGCAGCCACTCAGGAACAATCGAGAATAGAGTATATTTTAGTGTTAACACTTGGATATCTTTGGAATAAAAATATTTTAAGAGTCGATGATGACTCAAGAGCTATGTGTTTTCAAAATGTGGTTAGACCATCGATTGGGAGTATCCTGCATTTGGTAAGAGTATTGGATGTAGAGGGAGAAATATTTGGGGGTAAGAAGCTTAAAACATTCAAAGATAGCATTAATAAATACCCTAGCTTAAGGAATGAGTCAATAGGGCATGGGTTCTCATTTGAGGATACGGCCGAAGAACTTTATGAAAGTTTATGTGATATCTATACGGATATTAAAGATGCTGGGCCTGTTTTTTTGAAATCAGACATGGATATTATAAATGTATTCTCTTCGAATGAGACAGCTTCGAAAGGGATTCGATATAAACCGACAGGTGAGTATTCTCCTTGCACTATTTCTCAATCCACGGCTAAATTAGAAAGCAATACTTTATACATATATCATAATGCCGAATATCATAAGATATCTCCTTTTTTAAAAACAGATGAGGTGGATGAGTTCTATCTTTTCTCCTATATAGATGACAAGCTTGCATCGAGAGGAATGTTCAATCAGCTTGTTAAAACAAATAGGAAGTACTTTACGGTTGATGGAATCATTGGTTCTATCATGGAAATCGATGAGCGAAGAGTTAAAGCTAGTAACGGGACTATCATTAATAGTTTCGAAAATAATTATAAAAAATATATTGACACAGCAATAGTCAAAAAATTAGTACAGTTTTTAAAAGAAAATACGTCTACTGTATTCTCTACTGTTTGGGGACATGGGGGTGTAGGTAAAACTGCTTCTATTCAAAGAGTCTGCGAAGTGTTACTTAGTGAGGAAAAAAAATACTTTGACTATATTGTTTTTGTTTCTGCCAAAGATAGAAAATTCAACTATCATACAGGCAGAATAGAAAAGATTAGCGGCAATGTCGACTCTTATGAATCTGTAATAAGATACATTAACAACATTGCTTTCTGCAATGATAATTCTGATCCGTTAGATATAATCAACTTTCAAGGGAGGTTGTTAATCATAATAGATGATTATGAAACTTTTACTCCTCCCGAAAAAGATAAACTACTTGAATTCATAAAGCTACTTGATATTAGTCACCATAAGGTAGTTATAACAACACGTTCAGCCAGTAATATTACAGGTGAGGAGATTGAAGTTAAAGAACTATCGTCATCTGAATCATTAAGTTTTTTTGATAGTGTACTAGAGAACGAACTTGCAATTGACACTGAAGTATATAAAAAAGGTAGGGATTCAAATGAGTTAGCTGCATCAATTCATCAATTGACTAATGGAAGGCCTTTATTTATTTTCCAAAGTGCAATAATTTATGGAGAAAGTGGTTCTATTGAAACGATGCTTGATTCCAAGATAAATACTGGAAAGAATGCTATTGAGTTCCTCTATGGGAGAATAAAGGATTATCTTTCTGTGAGTGCTTTAAAAATATTTGGTGTTATGGGGATATTAACATCAGAAAGTGATTTAATTAATTTGTTATCAAAACTTCAATATATATTAAACATGGAAAGAGATAAATATGAGTTCGAGAAAGCAGTTGCGGAGTTAGTTAAGCTAAAAATAATCATTATTGTTGATGATAAATATTTCAAAGTTTACTCAGGTGAGATTGCTACTCTTATGAGACAATCTTTTCAGGAGGATGGTTCAGTAACTAGTCGCTTACAGCAAATTGGAACTGATAAAGGTTTAGATAATAATCTTTCTCTTCTTAATGATGCGGATAACTCTCGAATCACTAAAAAGCCAAGTGAAGTTAAACAAAAGTATCGGTCGATTATATCGCGATCAGCCACTCCCGCTGAAATAAAAATTCAAGCCGTTATAAATTTGGCACAATATATAATCGAAGATAATGGTATCTATGAAGAGGGCATATCATTTCTTGGTGAATACCAATATGTATATAATAAATCACCTTTATTTGTAAAAACGTATTCCACATATCTATGGCGTGGAGATAAAAAAGAGAAGATTAAGGCTATCAGTTTAATTGGTAATTTACTTCAGCTCGACTCTTTCACAGAGGAAAATGAACGACTTGATTTGCTTTGTGTTTTGATGAGATATGAAGCTACATTCTGCATTGATGCAAGAGAGGAGCTAAAAGATGATTACAGAATTAATGAAATAAATGAAGTGGAATATGAGAGAATATTTTCAGAGCAGCGCCAAGAGTTTTATAGGATTTTTAATTATCCAGGGCTTGAGATATTCAGTTGCATAAAAAATAAAGAACTTGATACTTTTTCTCATGATATAAAAGTAAAGGTGTTGAATGGATTGTCATATTTCACAGAGGTTTGCTTGAGAAGACATCAATTTGAGGAGATTGATGAGGTGTTGGGTTTTGTTTTTAATAAGCTTAAATATAATTATCACGATGTTTTCAAAAGAAAGTTAGACAGAATTAATAGAGCTAGACCGTCAAATGTTAAAAGCTATGATGAATACATCATTCCAGGCAGTGTTGGTGATCGGTTCGAAGCGGCACGATTAGGTGCAAAAAAAAATAGAGTGACGGGTTCTTTCGGTAATATACTGTCCGCTGCATTGAAAGATGCAGAGGTCTGATAATTCGATTTGAGAATTGCCCCCACCTTGTTTTTTTGGAGGGGGTGATAGCCATAACTCAATGTATTTGTTGGGGTTTTAATTTTATTCTCAAAGGTGCATCATAATGCTGATGCACGGAATTTTAAAATGGTAGAAAAATGCAAAGATAAGGATTGATAACTTTGTCCAAGAACATTAGCTAGTTTTAGTTTTCTTGAACTCTGTGCAAGTCGATATCAAGTCATATAAAACTATTTTTGATTTTCCATAATCACCTGTTCATAATGTCAGTGTCAGCCAGAACAACTGACACCCGATATTCGCGCCATGGAGAACTCTGTGGCGCAGTTACAACTCATCAAGCAGTCCTCAGGAATCCTGATCGCCGCCACGCCGGAGACCAGCGACTTTCTGCAATCAAAAATCAAGCTCGGTGCTGTGCTGGTGGCGGACTTTAAGCAAGTCCGTAACCCGGCTTTTCATCGTCGTTTCTTCGCATTGCTCAACCTCGGATTTGAATACTGGGAGCCTACTGGCGGAGCTATATCTTCAAACGAACGAAAATTGGTGACCGGATATAGTAAATATCTTGCATCATTTGGCGGTAATGAGGGCGCTTTGCTTGATGCCGCTGAGCAATATTTAGAGCAGGTCGCCAGCCGTCGCGTTACCAATGGCATCAGCTTGTGCAAATCCTTCGACGCGTATCGTGCCTGGGTCACCGTTGAGGCTGGGCATTTCGATGCTATTCGGTTGCCAGATGACACCCTACGTAAACACCCCCGTAGCATTGCCTTTGCCAATATGGACGAAACCGAGTTTCAGCAGCTGTACAAAGCTGCACTCGACGTTCTCTGGCGTTGGATCCTCTCCCGTACATTCAAAAGCCGCCAGGAGGCAGAGAACGCTGCCAACCAGCTGCTTAGTTTTGCGGGGTGATGGCGATGAAATTAACCTGGTTCCAGCATCCCATTTGTACTATAGAGCAAGCCGACGCGCTTCAGGCGCAGTATCGCCGTCGAAATATCACTGTAAGCCGCAGTCTTAACCCTGATTTCTCCACTTGGACCATCAGCGCATTGCTGCCTGAAAGCAAAAATCTGCCTAAGGCTGATCGTCGCTGGCGTAATCGGATGTGGGGGTAACTATGGCTAAGAAACCTCAGCGCCGGTGCAAAATTTGCAGAGAGAAATTCGCTCCTGATTTCGACAATATCCGCTGGTGCTGCCCGGAGCATGGTGCGCAGTTCGGCCTGCAAGAACTCGAAAGAAAGCGGGAAAAACAGGCCAAGGATAAAGCGAAGAAGGATCGTATTGAGTGGCGCAAAAGAAAAGCATCCACTAAACCGCTCAAGCATTGGGAGGACATGACGCAAAGAGTGGTTAACGATTATATCCGCGAGCGTGATTATGATCTGCCATGCATCAGTTGCGGAACATGGGATACGGTTCAATGGGAGGCTGGCCATTATCGGTCACGGGGTAAGGCTTCCCACATCCGCTATAACGACGACAATATCCATAAACAGTGTCACCAGTGCAACGTCCAGCTATCTGGAAATCAGCAACAATATCGAATCTTCTTGATTGAAAAGATCGGCGCTGAACGTGTTGAGTTGCTGGAAAATAACAATACTCCACATCGATACACCCTCGAAGAACTTGAATCCATTAGAAGGCATTTCAGCGCTTTGCGCCGTAGCCTCGTTAAACAACGGGAGGCCGCATGACGGCACAGCAGTTAGAGTTTGTACGTCAGCAGCTAATTGTGGCCACAGCTGATTTAAGCGGCGCAACGAAAGGGCAGTTAATGGCCTGGCTGGAGAACGCTCAATTCGATACAGGAACATTCAAGCGTAAAAAGCCTCGAGTACTTGATGAGGTCACCGGCAAGATGATAACGCTGGATAATCCGCCCATACCTGGTAAACAGGCACATGCTAAGGGTTCACATATACCACTGATGCAGCCGGTAGAGTACGCAACAGCATCGTGGCGCCGGGCGCTTTTATCTCTGGATGAACATCATAAAGCCTGGCTTCTTTGGAATTACGGCGAGAATATCAGTTGGGATTATCAGGTGACTATTACCCGAAGGGCATGGGAGCAGTTCAACCAGCAAATTGAAGGGAAGAAGGTGACTAAAAAGACTATGGATAGGCTGCGTCAGCTTATCTGGCTGGCTGCTCAGGATGTGAAATCAAGCCTGGCCGGTCGGCAGACATATGAATATCAGAAACTGGCACAGTTAGTTGGAGTCAACAAAACAAACTGGTCACAGAACTACGTAGAACATTGGCTGGCTATGCATGCGATATTTGTGAGACTGGATTCGCAGGCATTATTGCAAGTATCCAGATCACGATCACAACAAAAGGCGACAAATTATCAGCAAGGTATTGCAAAAATGAACTAAACAGCATATATTTCGTATGAATCTGATATTGTCGCTATATCTTTAGATGACGACTAATTCAGTAAGCCTCGTCTTCGTGTGAGGCTTTTCGTTAGTGGTAGTGGTAGTGGTAGTGGTAGTGGTAAGTACAAATCTTAATAGCATCGTATATTGTGATTTTTTAATTGCTCTCAATACTCGTATTGATATTGCGGTCATTTCTAATTAATAAACGCCACACCTAGCACCATAAGCTAAATGGATGAAGCACAGGCTGCAGCCTGAAAGTGCGAGGTTCGATTCCTCGATGGTGCGCCTAATCCGAAACGATGATTGCTATCATTCAGCAGTCATGTAGTAGTTAAGTTATGGTTATTTTGGTAGTTTTCTCATAGCAGAATGCTTTCTGCTGCAATAAAATCCAGAGACTTTCTAACAACTGGATATTATTTATATGAAATGGATTATTTCGGCGATTATCGCCATTGTTGCAGCAATGCTCCTTTATGGTGTATTTACGGCAAAGTCACAACTGAGCGATGGAGCATCAGTTATAGAAGTATCCAGCACATATCAGGCAATGAACCCTGTTAGTCGTTACGGATATGAATGGGTAATGAAAAATGATTCCATCGTTAATTACTCCGTTATTAAAACGAATAAAGTTATTGATGATTTAAAGTCGGAGTAATAATTTTCTATAAATATCTAAGGTCGCTATGTGCGGCCTTTTTTACATCTGAGCCTCGGCATTTGCTGGGGCTTTCTATTTGCGCCCATCCATACAGCTAACCACCTTATCTATTAAAACGAGTGGATGAGGCGCATCCCTTTACCCAT
The DNA here is from genome assembly GCF_024807845.1 of Klebsiella sp. BIGb0407. GTDB lineage: Bacteria > Pseudomonadota > Gammaproteobacteria > Enterobacterales > Enterobacteriaceae > JGM124. Next base: position 602,230 of record NZ_JANUEQ010000001.1, on the reverse strand, counting down.
AAAGCACTGCCCTTAACCGGGAGGTGGAGCATGTATCGAATGGACAAACTAACAACAGGCGTTGCATACGGTACCTCTGCAGGTAACGCCGGATTCTGGACGCTTCAATTGCTTGATAAGGTCAGTCCTTCCCAATGGGCAGCTATCGGTGTCCTCGGTAGCCTTTTCTTGGGCTTACTCACTTTCCTAGTCAATCTCTATTTTAAAGTCAGAGAGAATCAGCGCAATGCCGCGCGAGGTGAGTAATGGGAAATAGGGCAAAACTCAGTGCTGCTGTGCTTGGACTGGTTCTTGCTGGTGCATCGGCTCCGGTTATTCTCGACCAGTTTTTGGGTGAGAAAGAGGGGAATCACGATACAGCTTATCTTGATAGCGCAAAGCCTCCAATTTGGACGATTTGCCGTGGCGCTACGATGGTTGATGGTAAGCCAGTTGTTAAAGGAATGACGTTGACGACTGAGAAATGCAACCAGGTTAATGCTATTGAGCGAGATAAGGCACTAGCTTGGGTGGATCGTAATATCAAAGTGCCGCTCACCGAACCTCAGAAGGCAGGCATTGCTTCTTTCTGTCCGTACAACATCGGCCCCGGTAAATGTTTCCCTTCAACTTTCTACAAACGAATGAATGCTGGTGACACAAAGGGAGCGTGTGAAGCTATCCGCTGGTGGATTAAAGACGGCGGTAGAGATTGCCGCATCCGGTCTAACAATTGTTATGGGCAGGTATCTCGCAGAGACCAAGAGTCCGCGTTAGTTTGCTGGGGGATGGCACCGTGAAAGCCTTTTTAATAATGCTTGGTTTGTTTGTTATCTGTTTGGCTGGTGGGATTATCTGGAATGCTGGACATAACAATGCCTTGTTACAGACAGCTCAGAGCGAAGTAAATGGGCAGCGCGAGGTTATAGCCAAACAAGCTTTTGACTTCAACCGGTTCAATCAGGTTTCTGAGTTCACCAATCGGAACAACTCACTGATTGATGCCAGCACCGAAAAAACAGTCATCGAATACCGGGAGATACTCCGCCGTGAAAAGACATGCGATCTGCCTGTTCCTGCTGATATCTCTGACGGGTTGCTCGACTACGCGGACCGTTTACGTACCAGCGCAATGCACACCGATACCAGCGGAACTATTGAAACCGATAATCGTCCCGTTACCACCAAGCGACTGACTTACTGCCAATCTGTTCCTTGGGTTAGGTTGCTGCTAGCTGAAGCTGAGAAGGCAAATAATCAGTTGGATGGTATTCGTAAGATTGAGGGGCAACGTCAAAGCAAGTGAACTACTTGCAGGACTACATCAGGCAACAGTACTTGAGATAAAAAAATGCCCCTATCACTCAGGAGAAAGAATAAGGGCGAGCCATAACACCAAGGTTAGTCTTTATATAGATAGTAGTTGAAAAATCAGAATGAGCTTAGAAATGTTGGGTGTTAATTTTGAGATTAAAGTACGCATCTGTTTGAAAATGGGTGTTAACACTAATAAAAAGAACCCTCAGCCCGGGAAAATCAGAGTCGGCTGAGGGGGTTGAAACATAGTTTCAAAAACTAAATTGAGCCATCAGAGACTAATACACAGTTAAGATTAATCCCAACTAATTATGTGTGAATTATTTTCATGCATGCGTGGTAATGACACCATTGATATCAACAAGCCCATTAGCAACATCTTCTAACTGTTGGATTGTGAGGCCGCGTATATCCTTATTGCTGACGCCCAATTGAATGTGCTTCTTCTCCCCACTTTTATTAGTAAGGTGAAGTATTGGTTTGAATACGTTTGGATTATCGGCTGTATTTAAAAAAGAAATTTCATAAATGACCCACATTTTGGCTCCTTCCTTGTGAAAAGTGCCGCTCATCATTGAGTGGCGCCAGCATCTATCGCTGATGGGTTGATAGGTAAATATATTCAAAAAATGCCCTCACCACCAGAGGAGCTATGAGGGCAAAAAGTCACACCAATATCATTTTGAAATTTTGAGGCTCTGATATTAAGTGATAAATCAGGATTACCCTCACAGAAAATGTTGAATATATAACGCGCATCATAAAATTAATGTGCATTTAATGGCCTCGCAATAAGCGGGGCTTTTTAACGATACCGGAACCCCGTAAGGATGGTGATCCATATCTCCCAGCGGCAGGGTAAGCCGAAGTAACGACGCAACCCCGCGAGGCGTAGCGAACGCTGCGACTAACCAACAACAACGAGGAATTATGTCAGAAATTACAGCACTGCAAACAGCTCAGTTAGATTTGCTGCAAACACTTCAATACGACACCGCTGCAGTAAAAGAGGCTAAAGCGTTTACTGGTGATGACGTATTCAAGATGCGATTACTCATTCAGCAATACAACCGAGTTCACACTGAAAACGGCGTCGTAGCTCGTACAACCAAAGCAGTACAGGAATCAGTCGAGTCCCTGGCTGTGCTGAACGGCGAAGATGAAAAGTAGAAAGCTCCGCAAAGGTCGTCGTTAGGTGGCCTTTTCAGAGTTTATCAACTTAAGGGAAATGACAATGAGCAAGCACCCGACATTCTCAGTCCCGTTATTCAATTGCTCAGATGTCATATTGTTTTTAGATAGGGATGATGCAGTTAAATATCTGCGCAGGATGGGAAGAGATTTTGATCTTAGCGGAATGAATGGATTTGCATATACACATCATAGAGACGGCAAAACGCCGATTATGATGATGGGTGTCTTTCTACATGAGCCGCAGATACTAGCGCATGAAGCATGTCACATCGCATTCGATATCTGTCAGCTTGTCGGAGTTCCTACACCAAATGATCAAATCAACGAAACGTTCTGCTATCTGGTTCAACGGATAGTGTATGCATTCCTGCCATATCTGCAGGCGCAAGATAATAAGGATTAACAATGGCAAGACCGGATTGGGGAGCCATACAAAAGCAGTTCCTCGCCGACCATGCCAAAACAAATATCTCCCCGAAAGACTGGTGTGACTCGCAAGGCATCAACTACGCAACAGCCCGTCGATATGTCAAAAAACCTACTGTGCAAATTGCGCAAGAAACTGCGCAGAAGAAAGTGCGCAATGCGCAGATTAAAAAGAGCGCAGAAGAGCTGATTGATAGTAAGTTAAGTCCGATGGTGAAGCGCTTCATTGCTGAATATCTCAAGGATAACAACGCTACTGCAGCAGCTGAACGGGCTGGATATAAAGACCCAAACTACGGGCGTCAGCTCCTAACGAATCCTAACGTTGCGCAGGCTATAGCGCAGCAACAGAAAGCTTCCATTGCTCGAACAATCGCAACCGCAGACGAAATCCTCTCCCAAATGTGGCAGCTCGCCACTTTCGACGCTAACGAGATATCAGAATATCGGCGCGGCTGTTGTCGTCGGTGCTGGAGTGTCGGCCATAAGTACCACTGGACTGAAGATGAGTACGAAGAAGCTTGCGAAAAAGCAGAGATGCGAGATAAGCCGGTTCCTGACTGCTCAGGCGGTACAGATTACCAGAAAACGCGAGAGCCTAACCCTGAATGCCCGAATTGTGGCGGGGAAGGGATCGGGCGCGTTCATATGCACGACACCAGAGAGTTATCACCAATAGCCAGGCTGGCCTATTCCGGCACCAAAGTAACCAAAGGTGGCATAGAGATATCCACCATAAGTCGCGAGAAGATGTTTGAAAGCGTGGCCAGATACATCGGGCTGGGAAGTAGCCCGGAAGACAGAGAGCTCAAACGGCTTGAAATCGAGCGACGTCGAATGGAGAACGAACGACTCCGCGCTGAGCTGGCCCTGCATAATGATGACGAGCCGATAACGGAAATGGAGGTGACTATTGTCGGGCAGAAAGATACGCGTGACGATGACGGAGCCTCAGGCGAGGTTCTTTAACCTCAAATGCAAATATCCGGCGTTTGTAGGTGGGTTCGGCACTGGCAAGACGGAGACGCTAGCAAACAGCGCTTTTCGTGATGCCCGCTCATCCAGTAACGCTCTAATTGCGCTGTATGAGCCAACCTATGATCTGATCCGGTTAATCCTTGCGCCTCGAATGGATGAGAAGCTAACGGATTTCGGCATCCGGTTTAAATACAACAAATCAGAGAACATCATTTACACGTCTTCGCCGGGCATTGGCGATTTTGTAATGCGCACCCTGGACAACCCAAGCCGTATTGTCGGTTATGAGTCCTACAGGGCGCACGTTGACGAAATCGACACGCTGAAAGAGGCTCACGCCCAGGCTGTGTGGAATAAAATCATTGCGCGTAATCGCCAACGACCTAAAGGGCTGATAACCCCATTTAACCGGGTCGGCGTTTACACGACTCCAGAAGGGTTCCGCTTCGTTTACAAAACGTGGAAGAAATCAGCCAAGCCCGGATATGAGATGGTTCAAGCCGCAACGGCAACTAACCCGTTTCTTCCTGATGATTATGTCCAGGCGTTAAGGGACAGCTATCCAGAGCAATTAATCAACGCCTATCTGGAGGGTGAGTTCGTTAACCTGACCAGCGGGACGGTGTATCACACGTTTGACCGCAAGCTGAACAACTGCAATGACGAGGAACAACCCGGCGAAACACTGTTTATCGGTATGGACTTCAACGTTGGCAAGATGTCTGGGATTGTTCACGTCAAACGTGAAGGTCTACCTCGGGCCGTCTCTGAAATTATCGACGGCTACGATACACCTGACATGGTTAAACGCATTAAGCGCCAGTTCTGGAAAGAAGTTGGCGATAACGAGTTCGAGAAAACCAGAGAGATTTACATCTATCCGGATGCCTCAGGCGACTCCCGCAAGTCAGTGAATGCCAGCAGCACCGACATATCACAGCTGAGCGAGGCCGGTTTCTACGTCATCGTTAACGATTCAAACCCGCCAGTAAAAGACCGTGTTAACTCCATGAATGCCATGTTCTGCAATGCCAGCGGCGACCGCCGTTACCTGGTGAACGTTCAGCGATGCCCGACTTATGCGGAGAATCTGGAACAGCAGATATGGAATGCCAGCGGAGAGCCGGATAAGAAAGCTGGCAACGACCACACTAATGACGCTGCGGGTTATTTTATAACGATGGATTACCCAATCGTTCGACCTGTCGCAGACATCCCTTTCACATGGTAATCATATGACTGACCAAAACATTGACTACCGCCACCCGGCATACAACGAGTTCCTGCCTGAATGGGAGATGATTGGTGACTGCGTTGATGGTGAGCGGAAAGTAAAACAGAAGAAAATAAAATACCTTCCAGATCCAAGCAGCAGGCCTGATAAGGATGACTCGGACGGCAAACGCTATAAAGACTATCTGAACCGGGCTGCATTCATTAACGCCACCGGGCGAACTCTGTTTGGTCTGATTGGCATTGCTTTTAATAAGCCACCAAAGATAGAGCTGACTGGCGGCATCGACGCTCTGTCAACAGACGCAGACGGAGAAGGGCAGCCGCTCGCACAGCTTGTCCGTGACGCGCTTAGCCAAGTATTGCAGCGAGGCCGGGCCGGGGTTCTGACTGACTACACATCAACAGGAGTCCAGACAGAGGCCAGTAAAGGTCGGTCGGTGCTCCGGATGTTCACAGCAAAGCAAATCATAAACTGGAGGGTGACGAAGGGTAAAACCTCCCTTGTTGTCGTCCATTATGTCGAGCCAAGGGATGATCCTAATAACTTTGAAATTACATTAAACAAATATTGGATAGAGCTACGGCTGATTGATGGTAAAGCGCATTCCAGGCTCTGGACTGACGCAGGCGGTGATGGGATTCAGGCCGGAGAGCTAAGAGAGCTTCGTGATTCTGTCGGTAAGCCACTCAATGAATTACCCTGGTCATGGATAGGGTCATCTAACAATGACCATACGCCAGATGCTCCTCCGCTGGCTGATATCGCCTACGTAAACATCAAGCACTATCAGGCAGAAGCAGATATAGCGGAAGCGGCTCATACGGTAGGGCAGCCCATGGTGGCTATTACCGGATTAACGCAACAGTGGGCTAAAGATTTCCTTCCTGATGGATTTATTGTCGGGTCCCGCAATGGCCTGTCTCTTCCCGTTGGTGCTGACTTGAAGTTCGCTCAACCAGAGGACAGAAACCTGATTGTCACTGTCGCTGAAAGGCGAGAGGCTCAATTGGCGATGCTGGGTGCGAAACTGGTAGAGCGAAACACATCAGCCAGGACTGCAACACAAGCCGGGGATGAGGCGCAGACGGACAATTCAATCCTCTCTCTCTGTGCTGGCAACGTTGAGCAGGCAATAAACCGGGCGTTAAAGTTCGCCATCGCATTCTCTGGAAGTGGTGAGGGAAGCGTCGAACTCAACAAACGATATGAAATAGCTAATCTCGACTCGCAAGCAATAACAGCGCTGATGTCTGCAGTGCAAAGCAACAATATGCGCAAAATCGACTTCATTCGCTACCAGCAGCGTATGGGACTTGTACCCGCTTCGGATAATCCTGATGACGTGCTTGATGAGCTGGAAAGCCAGATGGGTGGCGATTTATTCTCAGCCATAGCGAGCGTACAGCAGAATCGACAGCCGGAGTAATCACTGATGAATGACTCTGTTTTCGATAATGCGGTGATGGTTCAGTCGATGCTTGAGCGACTAAAGGCCGGACAGTCGGCAGAGAGTCGGGAAATAGCGATAGAGATACGTCGTGCTGTTGCTCTGGCACTTGCTGATTTCTCAGGGCCAATATCATCAAAGAGTCGCGCCGAACTGATAGCAAAGGCGCTTAAACGTGAGTTAAAGCCCGTCCTGAGTAAGCATGTTCAACTGCTGATTGATGCCGCTGATAAAACATCTCTGCAAATGGCTGAGCTTGAATATATGAGTTTCATCCAGGTGTTCGGTGAAGAGGTAGTGAAAAAAGCCGGAGAGGATGCTCTGCGTAAGGCTATGCGTAACAGCCCTATGTCACTTAAAAACTGGAATGGTCCGTTGTACCTGCCTGAGTTTATCGAGGCATGGGGCGTTATGGCATCCACTCAGATTACTAACGAGGTTGTCAGAGTGTTTGCTGATAACGGAACGGTCAGTGATTTGCAGCAGACTATCATTGGCGGGGCTGCTGAAGCTGGCGCTTATGCTGTGGTGAACAAAATCGTACTCGACTATGACGCTATATCCAGAACAGCACTACAACACGCGCACAGCATGTCTGCGGTTGAGTTCTACATGGAAAACCCGGATATCGTAGACGAGGAAGAGTTTGCAGCGATACTAGATAACAAAACTACAGTGACTTGTCGGTCTCTAGATGGAACGACTTACCCAGTAGGTAAGGGACCACGGCCTCCACTGCATATCCGTTGTCGCTCCAGGATGCTTCCAGTTATCAATAAGCGATTCCGGTCAATGATGAAACAGGATGCGCCTGGTGATTCAGTCTATGGCGAGGAAACCTATTACCAATGGCTTGAACGTCAAACAGCAAAGCGGCAAGACATTATCCTCGGGCCCACTCGCGGAAAGCTATTCCGTGATGGCGGCTTAACACCTGAGCAGTTTGCAAAGCTGCAGCTTCACAAAAACTTTAAGCCGATGACCCTCGAAGACATGAAGAAGGCAGCGCCTGACGCCTTCGAGAGAGCAGGGCTGAGTTAAATCAATCCGTCAATCATATGACCCGCCATCGAGCGGGTTTTTTATTACCTGCAGTCAGCGACTGCATTCATCTGACCAGAGGTTATAGATGTTTAAGTTCAAATTAACGAAAGAAGAATTCGACGCGCTGGATGATGCTCAAAAGGCAATGTATGCAGAATCTGGTGAAGGTTATCAGCTAGCTATTGAGGGGTTGCCTGATATTAGCGGCCTGAGCAAGAAGGTCGAAGAACTGTTAGGCGAGAAGAAATCAGAGCAGGAAAAGCGCCGGGCAGCAGAAGAAACAGCAAAAAAGGCAGCAGAAGAGCAGGCCCGTAAAAACGGCGATATCGAGGCGCTGGAGAAAAGCTGGGGCGAGAAACTGTCTACGCGTGAGGCTGAGTTACTGGCTCAGGTTCAGGAGCGCGACGGACGGCTTCACACGCTTCTGGTTGATAACGAAGCTCAACGTCTGGCAGCAGAGCTGGCAGGCGACAACGCAGAGTTAATTTTCCCACACATCAAATCACGCTTGGCTGTGGAAGAGGGTAAGACTCGAGTGCTTGACCTGTCCGGCAAGCCTTCAGCATCAAGCCTCGAAGATTTATCGAAAGAGTTTCGTTCCAACAAATTATTTGCACCGGTAATCATCGGTTCAAAAGCAAGTGGCACCGGAGGTGCTGAAGATAAAAATCCTGGTGCCGGAGGCGATGGATTCAAACCTAAAACTGACACAAACCCGTTATATGCACGGGCGCGTGACATTATCGCAAAGACTCAGGAGTAATAAATGACCCTTCATATTTTTCAGCAGCAAGTTTCTACAGCGGCAACCGAGCTGGTAGCTCAGGCAGTACAGGAATTTAACGCAGCATCTGGCGGCGCTTTGGTTCTCGGTGGTGGCGACCACATCGGTGATTACGTCGAGCAAACATCATGGCAACTGCTCGGTGGTCTGGCTCAGCGCCGTAATGCTTATGGCTCTGGCGTGCTTACACCTCAGGAAATGGGGCAGTTGCTTGATCGCATGGTGAAGATTGACGGTCGTATCGGGCCTATCTCTGTTACCCCAACCATGATGAAACGCTTGGGCAAAGACGTGAATGAGGCCTCGGTGGTTGTTTCAGTCCAGGCTGCAGAAGCAATGATTCAGGATTATCTGAACACCACAGGTTCAGCACTCAAGGCGGCTATCTCAACCAATGCCGATGCTGTCACTGACCAGTCAAGCACTGCTGGTGTGGCACCGTCACTGCGTGGCTTGAACAAAGGCGCTCGCCCGTTCGGTGACGCTTATTCGCGCCTGGTTGCCTGGCTGATGGATGGCGCAACGTTCAATGACTTCATCGATGAGACGCTGAGCAACGCAAATCGCCTGTTCCAGATTGGCAATGTATCGATCATGCAAGATGGCATGGGTCGTCGCTTTGTTGTGTCTGACATCCCGGCACTGGCAGACGCTGATCTTCAGCATGTGCTCGGCCTGACTGTCGGCGCTGCTGCTGTCAGCACTACTCCGCTCATCATGAAAGCTCAGGATGTCCTCGGGCAGGAGAACATCAAAGCCTTGATGCAAGGTGAGTACGACTTCACCCTGGGAATTCGTGGTTATCAGTGGTCGAAAGACAGCATCAAGTCACCGACCAACGTACAAATTGCTGCCGCCGCAAACTGGAAGCAAATCGCTACCAGTATTAAGGACACCGCTGGCGTTCTGACAACCTTCGGTAAGAAAGGGGCGTAATCATGGCAGTGCAGATAACAGCGGCGCAGGTGGAAGAGCAGTTATTTGCGCTGGGCTATGAGGCGGCTAGTTTCATTATTGATGCCTACCTGTGCAAGGTTAATAAGATTGACGCCTGTCTGGATGGGGCAGGCTACGACGACTGCGACCAGCTACTGATAAAGGTTTATGCGGTCGTGCTTATGCTTGCCTCGTCCGATGTCAGGAAGGTTTCCTCTCAGTCCTCACCGTCAGGTGCCTCTCAGTCATTTAAGTATTTCGATGATGGCAAGGCATCTCTCTATTCGTCCATGAAAATGCTTGATACGTCAGGTTGCACATCGTCACTGCCCATTGATAGCGGTGGCGGAGTGCTTCAGTTCAAAGTCGTAAGGGGGTGATTATGTTGATTGATGCCTCTGAAAGAAAGCCAGAGCCTTTTGTCAGGGTATGGGTGGAAACAGATTCCGGTCGCAAGACTACGGCGCATGTCAAAACTAATGGTGAATGGTTCATTAACTGTGAACGCATCAGAGCAACCGGAGCGCAGGTTGTAAGGTGGAGACATTGAGCAAATTAGCGAGGTGGTCTTATACCGCTAAGTGCACAATTTGGAGATATCTTGGACTTGCTGAGAATGGCGATGCGTCATGGTCAGGTCCCGAAATCATTATGTGCGACTATCAAGGGGGTATTTCGGCAAAGATAGGCAGTCTCGGTACAGAGATTGTGGTCAAAAACACTTTCTGGTCTGAGTTTTCAGAAGCAAAGAAGGGAGACTACATTCTTATTGGGAAATCTGATATTGCAGACCCAACAGAGGCGGGTGCTGATGAGATCATGCAGGTTATCCGCTATGCCGATACGTTCTACCGTCAGGCAGATGACTTCGCCATAATTACAGGAGTCTGATATGGGTGTCAAAATCAGAGGTGATAGAACCGTTCAGGCAAACCTTAGAGCCTACGCTGAGAATATGATTAACCGGAAGGCTCCGAGGGCAATACATGCAGCTTTAAACATCGGCGCTGGACAGGCTGCAATTTACACCCCAATCAAAACATCAACCCTCATCAATTCACAATACCGTGATGTTTTCACTAAGGATGGACGTATTACCGGGCGCGTTGGTTACTCTGCTGACTATGCCATGTATGTTCACAATCCAGCTATCAGGCCGAAATTCACCAGGCCAACGGCTCAGAAAGAGTTCCTGACTAAAGGTTTTGCTGATGTTCATGATCGGATGGTGGCTGAAGTTAAACGGGAGCTTGGCTTATGACGCCTCCAATGTATGAGCGTGTAAGAAGCACCTTCAAATCTATAGGCCTTACTCGCGGTCTCACTGATCAGCCACTCATGTGGAAAGACACAGGGAAAGCTAACGAAGGATTCATTGTGTTTCGTCCTAGCGGCGGCTCAGATATCCAGCATGATCGGGCTGGAGATTCATACGTCCAGATAGATATTATCGGTGCTGAAAAAAAACAATCGACAGTAGAAACTGCAACAAATCAAATCGTCGAGTGGGTGAGTGGTCAGGATGGCGCTGACTCATGTATCGGTGCTGTCAGGCTTCTCGGCGGCATTCCTCAACCGGTAATGACAACTGAGGGCAGGTTGGTTATGCGACTAATGCTCTGCTGCACCTACGGCGAATAGCCTACAAATCATCAATCAGACCACCTTCGGGTGGTTTTTTCATTTAAGAGGTATACACATGCAAGGTTGTGCAAACGACACGGGCAAACTGATTGGCAAAGTGGCGGTACTACGCATGGCCTTTGGCTGTGCTGATACTCGTCCGTTGCTGACTGACTATAAGCGCTTGGGCGCTTTAACCACGAAGAGTTTTGATTACTCGCTTAACTCAATCACATCAGAAACAGACGATACCAAAGGGCTGATTGAGAACCTGGTATCGAATATGGACCTGACCATCTCCGGTGATGGTGAGTATCGCCGAAAAGATAAAGCGTCAGAAATCGGTGCTATCCGAATGGCTAAGTACATTCTGGACGAGATACAGGCCGGACGTCAGCCGACTATCTGGGTGCGCTTTGATTTCGTCGGTGCGGATTCTGGTACCTACATCGAAGGTTACTTTGTCACTACATCCTGGAATGGCGATTTCGGTAATGAAGTATCCACGTTCTCTGGTGAGTGGAAAGTAGCTGACTCTGACACCGTTCTGTTTGAAGTGAACGACGACACTCCGGTTGCAAGTGTCACTGTTACCCCAGCAACGGCGAGCGTGGCAGTGAATGGTACTCAGCAGATGACCGCCAGCATCATGCCACTGGATGCCAGTGATAAAACAGGTGTCTGGACAACCTCGGATATCACCAAAGGCACCATCAACCAGTCAGGCTTGTTCCGCGGCGTCGCGGCTGGCTCTGTGACTGTTACTTTTACCTCGAATGATGGACAGAAAACCGGATCATCAGTTATGACCGTAACGGCGTAATCATGAACACGATAAAGCGTCAGCGGGAAAATGGGCTTGTTGCTGAGTTAATGGAAGGCTCTGTAGCTATCAGAACTATGGATGGCAAAGTGCTTGATGGACTTTTAAAGGTTGATGTTATCTCGCAGGTTGGTGAAATAACAAAAGCCGTTATCGAAGTCGAGTTATCCAATCCAGACGGAACGATTGCTTTCGGTATCAAGCGCAGAAAGTCGTAACCAATACAGAGGGTTCATGTGAGCCCTCGATATTGATTACGGAGGCCACATGACACCATTAACCGAAATAGGCGAATGCCTGATAAGCACCAAAAAGCACGATTACCTGTTCCGGCCGTCATTTGCGGCAATGACCAGAATCGGCAGCCCGGCAGAGATTGTGCAAGCGTTTTACGACATTAACCACGATGCAGTAACACAACTTCTTTCGCGCGCGTACGAAGCGTATGGCTCTATTCCTGCATGGCTTATTGAGCATGTAAACAAAACTGAGTTCGCAGCAAAGGCAATCAGTGCAGCAACAAACACCCTCCAGGCATGCTGTGATGATGACTGCTCAGAGTTAACCGGGGAAATGGTGCCGAGCAGAAGGCGCAGCGGCTCACTAGTCTGGCGCTCTGGCTCAATGTCATTTGAGCAAATACTTTTAGTTGCCAGCAGCCTCATTACCCACGGAGTTATCGGCAAAGCCAAGACCCGGCAGCTACAGCGCAACGAGGGTAAAACCTCAACGGCAGAGTTTCTGGCCATCGAGTACATCAATTCAGCCAGGGCGCATTTCGGTATGAGCCGCGAAGAAGCCGAACGCTTAACCATGACTGAGTTTGCAATGCTCATTAACGCCAAGTACCCGCCAGAGAAAGGTTTCACCCGTGAAGAATACGACTCGGTTATGGACGAAGACGATCGCAAGTGGCAGGAAATGCTTAATAGAGTAAGCGATTGAAATGTAAAAACACGTCCGATGACAAAGAATCACCGGAAAAAACATGACTGTGATATTGTAAGCATTTGACAACTTTACCTATGAGTTTCAGCTTTACTGGGAATATGCCCTGCGCATATTCTATGCTGATATATCTATGCATATATAATTGAAGAGTGGATAAGAAATGCAAATATCTGTGACATCAGGTGGGAAGTCGTTAGTTGAATCAGGTATCTTTAATGCTGAATTATCTTCCACCAATGAAGTTATTATTCATTTTAATTACAATAAGTTAAAAATAAATCTGGATTTTCAGGTTTTCATTGGCTCCCTACCTGCAGGTATGACGGATTTTTCTGCAAACCTTGAGCAAGGAGTGGTTGTTTTAAAGCAGAATATTACTTTCACCGAGTCGCAATTTACTACTTGGGGTTACACTGGAATGCTTGTTCCTTTCGAGGTCGGTGTAAAACCAGATGGTAAAAAAATCTATCTATCATGGAAAGCTGATGTGGGTAGATCTCTTGGCGGTGCGTTAATAGCTGTAATTCATTACTCTTTTTATGAGGATGAGTGATGGAAGAGCAAATTCAACCATCAATTGGGCGACTTGAAAACCAGCGCTCTCCTGAAGTGTTGCCATCTATAAATAATTCATCCGATGGTACATCTTCTCCTGGTGCAATAGCCGCACAGATTGGAACCGGGGAACATGCTAAGGATTCATTTATCTGGGCGACCTTGAAATATTGTTTTTATCTTGGAGGTATCTTTAGCGCGGGCATGATGCTTGCGTATCTCTATTATGTTATTCAGGGCGAGCCTGATAAGATTGACATTGTTGGTTCTCTTAAAGATGTTTGGGCTATTTTTACACCAATACTCACTTTGGCTTTAGGTTATGCATTTGGTAAAAGAGATCGAGGTAGCGACTAGATGACTCAGTTCAAGATCACCAATCTAACTTGCTGGCTGCAATGTTTTTTACCTATTTAATGACATTGATGAATAAAAATAAGCCTAATAGTTAATTCTCTAAGCCCACTAAGTGGGCTTTTTGTTGGCTATTTTATGAAGTATTTTGACAGAACAGCCAAGGTTACGGTAATCACTAGAGCTAAGACGATTTTCCAAGTCTGAGAGCCAAGTTCTTTATGAATTTCAGTTTTAACAGCTTGAATATCTTCTTTGGTAGCTATTTTGTCTTTAATAACAGCAATGTCAGTTGTTAGCGCTGACACTTTAACTTCAAGGTCTTTTATTCTTTGCAACATGTCATCGCCTCCACCGCCGCCGGAAAAATCATTGGCTCGCTCATGATCTTCAACAACGCGAATTCTATTTCGCCTATTTAACGTTACATCAATAGTATCATTATTCATCAGGCGTAGCTCACTCCAAAGTATGCTGTGGCCTTATGGATTGGCTGTTTATCTTTATTTATTGTTGCGGTAATTAGGTAGTAACCTTGTTTGATAAATTCACAGTCAGGAAATTCAACCTCTGCCGATGCAGCTACGGCCTTATCACCGTTTGATGTTGCAGTTGCTCTAATCCATATGCCTTGATGCTCGGAAAGCTTAATCACTTCACCAGTATCTGAGTCAGTCAGTTCTAGTGAGATAAAGTAGTGGGCATCAGGTATTAGCCCAAGGAAAAACAGCTCAAAGCTGATCTTAACTTTAAGCGGGAACGCATCAGCATCCAGGACAAGCAGAGGCACCTTCTCGTTTGAAGGTGGAATCACATGGTATGGGTATAGGAACGCTATTTTTTCGGTGCTCATTTATCTTTCTCGTTCACTGGTGATATTAGTTTTTTGTTAGAAGTCGTCAGCTTCGCGAGAGATGGCAAACAGGACATTTATTGCTAGAAGGTATGCGTTATCTACCACCCCGTAGGTACCACTTGTTATGACGTTAGCATGCCGGGAAAGAGCATTTTCCATGTACTCAATTAGCTCTTTGTTGCAATGATCACTTCTATAATCAAGCAAATGCAACCCGATAATGAAGTGCCCATATTTTTCGAAAAGAGTATGAATAAACTTTTCGTCCGAGCAAGTATCAAAAAATTCATCAAGAGATAAAGGACGGTTAAGTTGTTCAAGTCGTGTTAATTCTCGAGATAACCACTGGCAGCCGTCGCGAAGGTCTTCTGCTTTTATACTCATTTTCTGTTCTTACCATGCATTGGTTTGAGTTCTAACGGTGTGATAAAAATAGCGTGTTAACCTACTGATGAGAAGCCTGAAGCTGGATCAGTACAGTCATATTTTCCATTATGGCTCACGGCAAATAATCTTGGTCGGAATCCTGACTATTATAAGCATGATGAAACTCTGCCGCCTGGCAAATTTAGTCTCATTGTAGTAGCAAAACCGCCATACACATTTGGTCAGGATCCCGACCGTTACCTCATATGACGCTAGAGCAAAGGGTAACTTTGCGAGGGTGATATGAAGGAAGTAGAAGCGATAGTTGAAATAATGCGTCTTTTTCTGCTGATGCCTAGTTGGATGTCAGCGTTGATACTGGCGATTTTTATGCTTTTAGCAATTGGCTATGTGATCACTATTGTTAAAGATAAATAGTCTGCTGGATGATTTTTCCCTTAACGTTCAACCTCGCACCCGCGGGGTTTCTTGCTTTCCTTTGCGCCTCTCCTGACCTAACATTGAAATATGATGTTACTTATGGGGAAAGGGATGTGAATTTTACATATGACATAAGTCAAGATGAGATGTTTTTAATTAATGGCGATGATACCAAGTCGCCTAATAGAAATCTCATTAGAGAAATGGTTAGACAGGAGCGTAACTACATAGAACGAGTTACAAGTTCTGGGGGTAATGTTTATCAGGCCGAACTTGATGTTAATGACGCCTTTGTGAATATTCTTACTTCAATAACTGACTTGACTGATCGGGATCTTTTCTCTGGCATTCACCTTCAAGAACAGATGGCTGCGATCAATTACGAGGCTGACTTAAGAGAGGAAGAGTTTAACAAAGAGATTGCGAAGCAAGAGAGAGGCCAGAAGGATGAAGATGAGCATAAAAATAATTCATCTAGCTCAGTCTTAGTTGTGGTGGTAATAGCGGTTATTGCTGTCATATCATTTATCGCTGCATCAATTCCTTGGTGAGAAAAATATCACAGTTATAGTATTTTCAATCAAAAGCTTAACGCATGACAAACAGCCACCTTAGGGTGGTTTTTTTATGCCTGGAGATAACCGATGTCAGAAGACTTGGGCAGTATTTATATTGAAATTGAGCTTGAAGTAAAACGCTTGCTTGATGGTGTTGACGAAGTAAACAGAAAACTTAACGAACTGCCTGAGGCTGCAAATAATGCTGCATCTTCACTTGATGACACCGAGCAATCTGCTGATACGTTAAATACTGGCTTGGGAAAACTAGCAGCGACTATAAAAGCAGTAATTGCAGCATCTGCGCTAAAACAAATGGCGGAGATGGTTCAGAAACATCAGGAGTATGCCGAGCGAGTCAGGATGGCAACCAGTAGTCAGGCTGAATTTAATGAGGTTCAGGAGCGGCTACTCAAGACTGCAAACGGGACGTTCCGAGCCCTATCGGAAGCACAAGAGCTATATATCACTACTGCGGCAAGCTTGCGCAGTATGGGATATACGACCAACCAGGCTGTCGACGTTCAAGATTCGATGTCTTACGCATTTGTTAAGAACGCGACCAGTGCAGACAAAGCAACTTCTGCAATAAGTGCGTTCTCTAAAGCGATAAACACTGGGAAAGTTGGCGCGGATCAGTGGGAGACTATCACTTCTGCAATTCCTTCCGTTATTGATGATATCGCCTCAGCAAGCGGGAAAACATCGGCTCAGGTTCGTGCGCTGGGAGCGGCGGGTAAACTTACCGCGAAAGATTTAACTGAGGGGCTTAAACAGTCACTTGAAGCTAACGAGTCCGCAGCTACGGGTATGTCTAATACCTTGGTTGACGCAACGGTTAGGATGAGTACAGCGATCACTTCTCTTTTGGTTGAAGTAGAGAGCGGCACTGGTGTGATCGAGGCTTTTACTGGTGGGATAATTAGTGCAGCAGATTCTATCCTTTCGTTCAGCCAAGACTCAGAGGGAATGGCATCAACTATCAACGCTGGAACGACTGCACTTACTGCTATGGCTGTTGTACTTGGTGCTCGGATGGCAGGGTCGATGAAGTCGGCGGGGGCGGCAAAGTTAGCTTACATAGCGGCTAGTACAAACCAGTTAAAAGCCGATTTAGCCGCTGCCAAAGCATCAGAGGCTGCTGCCGCACAGGCACAGCGGCGAGCTGCTGCAGAAGTAAGAAACGCTCAGTTAGATAGAGCTAGACTGCAAAACACTATTAACAATAACGCAGCTGCAAGGCAGAGCATCATTATGTCTGCTGAGCTGTCGGCAGCGCATCAGAGAGAAAGAGCTGCTAAATTAAGTCTGGTGCAAGCGAACGCCGCGCTTGCTGCTTCCACCGCTGCTGTTGGCGCAGCGTCAAAGGCTGCGTCAGTTGGTATAAAAATGGCGAGTGGAGCTATGGCAATGCTCGGTGGTCCTGTTGGGGCTGTAATGATTGCCGCAGCAGCTCTTTATTTTTGGTATGACAGCGCAAACAAAGCAAAGGAGGAAGCTATAAAGTTTGCTGACTCTCTTGATGGCGTAATAGAAAAGTTGGGTGAAATGACCCGCGCACAACTTGACGCAACGCTTGCCAAGACAGAGGGATCAATAATCGCTCAAGAGGAAGCGATTAGCAGTCTGAAAACTGAGCTTTCCAGCGCCAGAGATGCTTACGCAAAATTCACGCCAGAGGCTTTTAAATACGCTGAGTCAATAGGTCAAGGGATTGATTTTACAAAGAGACAGGCAGAGGCTAGTCGAAATCTAAGAGAAAAAACCGGGGATCTTGATAGCGCAAGCCAAAGACTAAAAAGCACTCAAGAGAAGCAATCGCGAATCCAAGGAGAATTAAGCATTAAGGTGCGGGAGGCCGATGTAGCTTTTGATATTTTGGCTCAAAATCTGAAAGAGAAATTCCCGAACGCAAGCGCTGCAACAATAGCTGCTATGGCTTCAACAATACAGGTCATTGACTCGCTGAAGAAGAAGGCCGCAGAGCCGATAGGTAATGCAGATTCTCGCAGTAGCGAAGGTGATAAAATAATTCTCAGCCTCGAAGAGCAGAATAAGCTTTTAAGCATAAAAGATGAGCGACTGAGGGCAGTGACAAGAGCCGAGATGGAAATGGCCAAAGTCGATAGCAGCGATGAGCAAATAGAAAATGCCAAATTGCTTGCAGGTGAAAACTACGACTTAGCGAAGGCCCAACAGGAGGCTAATAGCGAAAGCAACAAGTCGGCAAAAACAGCAGATGTTGCCGCGCAGTCTCTCGCTCAGCAGCAAGCACAGTTAGAACGACTAAATACCGGTTACGCCGACGGCTCGCTTGAGCTTGCTAAATATGACGCCGTCCAGGCGCTTGGTGCAAATGCTTCAGCGCAGCAGAAAGCCGCAGCAGAGGCGCAGGCTGAGTCTATATGGAAAGTTCAGAAAGCAGTTAAGGCAGCAGCTGAAGAAGAGCAGAAGCGCAAACAGGCCGCTCAGAACTTTACAGGATTGCAGTCTCAGTCCTCACCAGTTCTTGCCGTCGATAATCAGTACGCAATCATGCGTCAGCAGCTTGTCGAATATGCGGTATTTAATAAGGATAAAGTTACTGAAATTGAAGCTGTTCGCGCTTCGATCGAGGCACAATACCGACAGCAGCGAATGGATGCCCAGTGGCAGGAACTCAGCCAGATGGGATTAGGCTATGACATGCTTACAAGCGCGGTCGATTCTCTGGCTGGTAATGCATCGAACGCCATTACCGGGTTGATGACTGGCACCATGTCGGCGCAGGATGCTATGCGTTCGCTGGGTAATACCATCCTGAATAGTGCGGTGAACTCAGTCGTTCAGTTGGGCGTTGAGATGCTGAAAAACTTCATCCTATCTCAAACGCTCGGAGTGGCAACTCAGGCAGCAAACGCAGCAGCGGCAACGGCTGGCGGTGCGGCAGCTTTGGCGGCATGGACTCCAGCCGCTATTGCGGCGTCTATTGCTACGGCAGGGGCAGCATCAGGAACTGGATTGACGGCATACCAAACAGCTCAGGCCAGCGGGATGGCTCTTAGTGTTCTTGGCGGGCGTAAAAACGGTGGGCCGGTATCTGCTGGCGGTGTTTATCCGGTTGGAGAGGGTAACCTTCCTGAGTTTCTACAGACACAGCATGGCCTATTTATGATCCCTGGTGATAACGGGAAAGTATTTAGTAACAAGGATGTGAATGGCTCACCGACAATTCCAAAAGCATCTACTGGAATGGATCGACTTCACCAGTCAAATACAGCTAAAGATAGCGGTGGTAACTCACAACAAGGAAACAACCTTCCCCCTATTATCAATGTGTATCAGCAGGCATCTGGTGCAACAGTTGATGTAACAACAGAGAAGGGACTCAATGCTCAGGATGTCATTAATATCGTTGTCAGAAACATCATGGATGGACGAGAGATCAGCGGGGCTGTGTCAACCCATCACAATGCACCCAGAAGAGCTACTGGCTCATTGTGACGTAACAACTGCCTTGCTTTCTTTTGCCTCCCCATCTGCTAACATTGAAATATTATGTTACTTATGGGGATAGGGATGTGAAGAAGATTATCGGCGTTGGGCTAATGCTTATTTCCTGCTCATCAATTGCCAATGAGCGGTTATCATGTGAGTACTCTGTATCAGACTTGTCCAGCGGAACCCCTACGCCGTTTTATATAAAGGGAATTGGTAGTATTGACGTTATGGGAAAATCATTCAAGGCAACTAGGCCAGATGGTAGCTCTTCGCAAAGTCCCGAAATGACTAACGAAGAAAATGGCGTGATGATAGTTGATGATATAACGAAAATATTTGCAGCAAGCAAGGATAACTCTAACTTCTCAGTAAGTGACAGAATAAAAAAAGTATCAGAACAGTGGGGGAAATGCTCCATTGATAATGTTAAAAAAGAACAAGATAAAACAAAGTTAGATGTTGAAGATCAAATGAAAAGAATCACCTCCATTCCATGGAGTGGTCAAAAAGCAAATAACTTTTTCCTTAAAGAAACTCATTTATTCATGCTGTTGGAGTGCGGATGGGCTGGTAGCGTAGGTTTTTCAACAGGGCCTAAACCGCTAGTTATGCTTGGTGACTCATATTATAAGGCAGACAGTTCATCATTTAAAAATGGCGAATACTCCATAAAGTTTAATGGTGGCACAATGTGGGTAACATATAATCCACAAAAAATAAAAGGATATATCTCAGACTCACATAGTTTTACTCTATGCTCAGCGGTGCGAGTGGGAGATTAATTTAAAATTCAATTAATTAGCCCACTCAGGTGGGCTTTTTTAATGGGTAAAATATGCAAGCAATCGACTACCCCTCCTGGTTCCCGCTACCGCAAAAAGCGGATAAGAACATGACGCCTGATACTGGATTCCGCACAGACCAGCCGCAAGTCGGAGCACCGATATTCCAGAAGTTAACCGATGACCTGAAGGTTACGTGGTCACTTAAATGGATTTTCACACTTGACCAGGAGCGGGCATTTCAGCAGTGGCTACGCAGCGCGAACTATCTGGATAACTGCAATCGCTGGTTTCGGATGCGGGTTAACCTGGGTGGTTCGGGATTGCAGGTTCAGGAGCTGCATTTCACGGCCTATCCGGTTCAGACCTCGATAAACGGTAGCGTGGTGACATGGACCGGAACGGTTATCGCTAAGAAACTCAATAACGATGACGACGAGTTCGGTGACTGGATTGTTGAGATACCACCTCAGAACTGGGGTCTACTTGATATTGCAGTCACAGAGAAGATACCACTCAGCGGAGACTAACTATGAAATTGCGCGATTACCGGGCGCAGAGACCAATCAGAGTAACGTTTGACACCATCACTTTCTCCCATCCTTCATTCGGCGATATCCATTTAGTCAGTCTGCAAATCGAGCCTAAAACCCTGGGCGGCGTTGAGTATCAACCGACGAACTTTGAGCTGTCAGGCAGCCAGCAGAGCAAGACACCGATTATAGACGCGTCGGTTAAGTTCAGCCGGGCAGCCCAGGGATTTAAGCAGCAACTGAAAGCCTGGCGCTCTTACACCCGGATGACGCCGATTGTGGCCACGTTCCGGATGTTTGACTCAGCTGATGTTAGCGAGCCGATGAGTGAGTGGTCTCTGTATGTGAAAGATATCTCGCTGGATGCTGAATCAGTAAATGTGACGCTATCAATGAATAACCCTCTGAATAAGAACATCGCCAAGATTTATACGATGGACGAATTCACCGGGCTGGAGACGGTATGACACGCGATGAGTTTATTAACCGGATGCTCGACGTGCCCTGGTCTAACCGGGCCTGTTCGTTTGAGGCTTGCGACTGCTGGGGCTTGCTTGTGCTCTATTACCGGCACGTTCTCGGGGTAGAGATTCATCACGACGCAGGTTATGAAGCGGGTAGCGACTTCGTGACATGTCACAAAGAGGAATCTGTGTTCTGGGAGCCAGTACCGCACCCGGTCGAGGATGGTTTTTTCATCGGGTACCTGGGCAGTCTCCCGGCTCATATCGGACTGATTATCGACGGCCAGGCATTTCACAGCCGCGGGGAAAACGGCAGCGTCCGGATTGACCGGTTGATAGTGCTTGAGAAGAAATTTACCCGACTGGAGTATATGCGATATGCCGATAGTTGAAATCCAGCGAATAGCGGGAACCCCAAAGGAAAGAGTCGATTTAACAGTCGGCTCTTTTTTTTATGATGACTGGTTAGCAAAACAGCAGTTTCATTCTGACGTTATTATCATCGTGAACGGGCGCGAACTGGCTGAAGAGGATGAGTTAAATTTCCAGCTGGTACCGACGCATTACATCCAGGTGATTGACCAGCCGAAGGGCTTTATTGGCGACATACTAAAACCCGTATTCAATATCGTGACTAAGGTGTTTTCGTTCCTGGCCCCGAAAACGCCGTCATTTTCTATTGCTGACTCAAACGCGAAAGACAGTCCGAATAACCGCCTGACCGGGCAAACCAATACCGCCCGGGCATATCAGGCGAGGCCGGACATTTACGGGCAGGTAAGGGCGTTCCCTGACCTGATTCAGCAGTCTATTTTTGAGTACAGCAACAACCTTAAAACGGTCACCGAGTGGCTGGACTTAGGTATCGGGCATTACCAAACGGAAAGCGTCCGGTTCGCTGAGTCAGATTTTACCGCCATGGCAGGGGCCAGTTACCGGATTTACCAGCCGGGTGAAGTCATTCCTCTGATTAACGAGGGATTCGAATTCCCCGATATCGACGGGCAGGAATTACCGGGCCCGAATGAAAGCGAGGATATCCCGCAGCAGACAGCGACCGCCAGCCAGGTAGTATCGGGTCAAATTCTCGGTGGCGAAGCAGCGATTAAAATTATCCGGCAGGATGAGTTCGAGTATTTCTATGAGTTGACAAAGCCGCGTTCAATATCGATGACGGTCAATGTCAGCTACGACACGCCGCAGGGAACGGTTACTAAAGACGTCAAGATTGACGCTCAGCTGACGCGCGCAGAACGGACGGACGACGGGGCTTTAATCAGTCCTGAAGAATACTATGAGTTCTATTTCTCTAACCTGTCTGGTGCTGAGCTGGCTGTATTACCTGCGAACGCTATCGTAAACACAACAAAATTCATTCTCTATGATAACCAGTTCCTTAGTGTGGGCCCGTTCTTCTCGCCTGTGGACGGCGACCAGCTATGGCTGCACTTTCAGGCGCAGCTAGGAAGCGGAAACTGGTCAGATGCTGATATTGACTACTGGGAAGTTGATATTGATAACAATGAGATAGAGGGAACCAGAAAGAAATCAACAGTCAGTATGTCAGAGACTAATGGTTCAAGGACATATTACAAGACGGTGAAATTAACACTCGATACCAGTGGGCGTTATGCGGTTCAGGTAACCCGGACGGTCAACTCAAATGACCAGAGTGTGATGAAGATTGAGAATGCCCATATCATTCGCACCAAGCGTGATGTGATATTTCCGGACGATACAATTGTCGGGATCAGCATTCGCGCTACAGAGGCGCCAACCGGAGCAAGGGAGCGAAAATATAACCTCCTGGCTACGCGGAAAGTTATTTCCTACAACCGTGAAACACGAACAGTCGATTACACCCTAAGGCCGTCGCGCAGCTTTGCTGATGCAGTACTTCACTCCTGGCTAAAAACTGCAGGGGAAAGTGAAAGCCATATAGATATTGATGGCTTGTACCGCGTTTTCGATAACCTCCCGGACCCACGCTTAGGTTATTTTGATTACACCTTTGATGATGAAGATATATCGCTAGGCCAGCGCATAGAGACTATCTGCAATGTCGCTAGGGTGACGGCCTATTGGGATAATGCAGTCCTGACGTTCGCGCGTGAAGAGGCAAAGAAATATCACGCCACGACATTTAACCGGGCGAACATTACCGGCAATGACATGAAAATCTCATATGACATGTCGATGCCCAGCGGCTATGACGGTGTTGAGATTGAATATGTTGAACCGGTACGGAATAAGAAAGACTACATTCGCTACCGGGTGGATGAAAACGGTATTACCGAGGGGCTATCACGCAACCCGAATAAAATCATACTGCAGGGCTGCCGTAATCCCTATCAGGCGCGTGATCGGGCATTGCTGGAGGCTAACCGATTAATCTCACAGCGCACCACAATATCTGTAACCACCCTGGCTGACGGTGGCAACGTCTATCCGTCAGATATGGTGTTAATCGCTGACACCTACGATTCAAATCAGCAGGGCGGGTATATTACGGCGCAGGATGGAAACATATTCACGACCAGTGAGCGAATCAATTTCGACGGTGAGATGTTTGTCTATTTGACTAACATCAGCGGATATACCACGCAGCAATTTAAAGCCACTGCGCGAGATGATACGGACTTCGGGTTTATTGCAGACGTTCCGGCCGATATTCAATTAAATATCTATGACGGCGTAAATATCCAGTCGCCATCACGCTACGTCATTGCCACATCCGTGGAACATGAATTAATGAAGTGGACTGTGACAGATAAGCGCCCGTCTCCCGGTGAGAAATACGCCATTACAGCCTCTGAATATTTCGACGCGAAACCAGACTATAACGTCTAAACAAATAAATTAACCAACAGGCCAGCCATCGTGCTGGCTTTTTTATTGGAAGAAAGCTAATGGCCATACCAAAACCAACACAAAAGCCAGTGCCGTCGAACGACATCAGAGACTTGCCATTTAACTCGGAAAAGATGGATGAGTTCACGAATTCCGAAAGTTACACATATGTTGACCGTTTGGGAAAAAATCGTCGTACACTCGCTGGAATTGATAACGATGCAAATCGGGCGATGTTGAACTATGGCTATATCACGGCGGACTCTTTTGAGGCGGGTTTTACCCTCATCACTCCTAACACTATTTTACGCTGGCGCTTCAACGGCGAGTATTACCGCTGGGATGGGGACTGGTCAGGGCCCAAAGTCGTTCCCGCCGGCTCCACACCTGAGAGCGCTGGCGGGATAGGACAGGGTAAGTGGCTAGGCGTGGGTGATGCTTCACTAAGGAGCCAGCTATCATCGGAGCGAGTGTCTGTATTGCCGCCAGTAGGTACTCTATTAAGCTTGATTGGTGTCAGTTCTCCTGTTGGGATAGGTGCAATAAGCTACCGGGGCAATAAGCTTATAAACTGGATTGCTGATGGTGATTTCTCTTTAACATCTCACACTTTACTTTCCGAGCCTGTAAAAAATGATTTTAATGAGTATGTTTTAACGACAGACAAAGGCAAGTTCACATTCGTAACAGAAGAAGTTGAAAAATTGAGAGGGGGGCAGCTTGACGGCCCCAAGAAAGGTGATATTAGAGGGTGGGGCTATCGCTCCTATAATAGCGAGGCTGGACTGGGGGATTATCTCATAGCTGGAGGGTACAATAATACTCCAAACTTACTTAAAGCTGTGGGTTATTGTGACGAATTAACCATTCCGGGTAATAGCCATGCAACGTTCGCATTACAGGAACGGACTGTATTAGCCTCCGTTTTACTAATCAGGAACAATAAAAAAATATATGCCAATAATTCCCACTGGTATTTACTAAATACAAATAGCTTAACTCATTTCTCATTCATCCACTTTAAAGCTCGAGGAGAGTATGCGCGTATATATGATCTGAACTTGGTCGGTGACAGGAAAGTGAATAAATCAGGTGCAGAGTGGGGGTATGGGTTTCTTACCCGCTCCTACAAAAATCTCGAGCTTGTACGTTGTACTGCGCGAGAGTTTCACGGTGATGGATTCATTACTGCAATGGATACTTCCTACCCCGGAAAGACAAACGAGCAGATAACATTAAACGAATGCCGCGCATGGAATAATGGCAGACAGGGGTTGAGTATCATCGGCGGTCAGGTTACCGTCATCAATAATGAATTTGATTTCACTAACGGCACAGACCCGATGTCCGGTATTGATATCGAGCCGGAGCCAAATATGCCAGCTGATTTAGATGTTAAAATAATCGGCTCGACGTTTAGAAAAAATAATGGAGCAGGTATTTTAATAGCACTCGGTAATGCGTTCTCCTCTCCGTTACTGGAGGGGAAAACCGTAGTTGATATTAACATCGTCATAGACTCCCCTTATATTCTTGAGAACAGAACAAGAGGATATAAAACAGATACAGCATTAAGGATTGTTTCCGGACCTATTGATTATGACAATGCCGTGTTTACGAATAGATTGGTTGGAAAAATTACCATTAACAATTACAACATTATTCGTCCGGCCTATGGTGCTATAGCGATTGATGACCACTATTCTGAATGCGTTCCTATTTTCTTGAATAATGGTTACATTGAAGATATTTGCCGCTACTCGCAACTTGGCGAGGAAATCCCCTCTGCAGGACTTGTAAAATTTGGATTCCGGTCAGGTAAAATGCCGTTATCACCAAATTACAAGCAAGGGCGAGTGGTAATTGATGGCCTGACTTATCATGATTCACACGGGACAACTTTCAGCCCCACTGCGACATATAACAATCACCGTGTTAAACGCCCATTCCTGAATATGTCAGACAAACCGATGACAAATGTCAGTGAATGGTTGACGGTACGGAATTTTAAAACAAACATCCGATTAGCTGATGGACCGTATTTATTCTGGAGAATGTACGGGGCGAGATATGAGGGAAAAAACCTCGAGGTCCCCATGTCGGGGAGTTTGTTCGGAAATGATGCGTACAACTATGGTGAAGGCGTAAATATTGCTCTCATGCCAGTTGTACCAGGAACATCGCAGGATATGACACTCCCGCTGGCTGAAAACATGATTGACTCTACAGTGCACTTTATCAGGAGACATGCATCAACGGCTCAAATAGTTTTCCGTGGTAACTCAGGGGATAAAATCAGAACACCGGCAGGTGCCTTGGTTGACTCTGTGACAACGACAGAGGCGCGTGGGTTACATCGGTTCTATAGTTTGACTAATGGGATCTGGGTTCAACTGTAATTCAGGATTGGAGGGTTAGCCAGGGACTGGCTGAGTGGATTAATCTAAAAAAGTAGTTATCAAAACTCAACGCTAATTACTGTAAATCAATGAGTTACAACGCAGCTAAAAGAGCATTAGAATCATTGAAAACAGCTATTTTAAATATTAAAATCAATGAATTGAGTTAAATCTCTAAATATATTGCTCCGTCACATGGGCTGGCCGGTTAATTCAAGTCAGCCACGGACGGCTACCCATCAATCCAGTCTGTTACCGTATGCTTAGCTTGGTTAATGGGTGGCAGGATAAATATAGATTTGGAATATGGTGGTCGAGAGCTGACTTAAACAGGGCGCCTGCTAGTTACCAAAAAATAGGGGGTTAAGAGACTTGTAGTGTACTTTCTTTGCATTCATCCTACCCCACTTATTACTGTTGATATTTTTTGTGCTAATATTATTTATGCTTATTTTTATAAGGGATAAAGGTTAAGTATGAGTAGTGTAAAAACAATGCATGATTTAGATTCTATAAAAAAAGAATTTGACGTACTTCTTGAAAGACTTAATTTAATTCTTAAAGAAAGAAGACCAAATTCTAATATTTATAACACAAAACTAGGTAGGATTAAGAAAGATCTCGATGATGTGTCAAACTTAGATGTGTTCCGTGCCGGTAAAATTGCTGAATTGGTAATGAAATACAACTCAATAAATAGACTTCTCGACTCTGGTGTTGAGTATAATAGGAATGATTTCATAAGGATTGTTGAAGGTGGGGTGGATTATGAAATTGATTCCGATGGAATGTATAATGATTACTTTTTTGAGTTGTCTATGGCGTGTAGATTCATTGATGCCAACAAAGGGAGAGATGTTTCTATAAACCTTAATAGTGCTTGTGATGTGATTATTGATAATTTCATTGCCATTGAATGTAAATATATTCATAGTCCTGCAGGACTCATGAAAAACATAAGAACAGCCAAAAAACAAGTCGACAAAAGAGTTGCTGATGGCGAAGCAAAATGTGGATTTATTGCTCTTGATTTATCACATCTATGCCCACAAGAAAAAATAAATACTTTTTCATATCCGGTTTTTAATTTGTTTTCAGGGAATTACGCCTCATTATATGAGAAAATACAATGTTCTGACTCTATTACCTATGACGTCTTAGGAGATAAGAACTTCCTAGGAGTAATTAGTAGCTACATTATGCATGAGACCGAATGTGCTTTGCATAGTGAGTTTGATCACTCTTATGATTTGGGTGAAAATGTATTAGGTATTGTACTCCAATCGATGAAGGCTTTTGTTTTCGAATACAATGGAGACAGAGTTCCTTTGTCAACAAGAGGTATGACATATATTTTGAATAGAAAATATGATTTAGAGTATCAAGAAAAAGTAAAAAAACTTATTCATTCATTAGCAGTGGGTATTTAGATTATCAATCCACAAACCTAATTGCAGGATGTTCAACCCCCGCATCAATGTTGCCAACGACCTTCTTCAGCTCACGAAAAAGGTTCTCAGCCTGGCTGCGTGATATGTATGTCGTTTGATCGGAGAGTTCTTTGATGGATCACATTGGGACACCTGCCATCACATGTCTACGACACGCCCCCGTTTTTTCTTCCAGATACAGACTTTTTCTTACATTCGTGATGTTGAGATCATGGGGCAAAACATGGGACAAAATGCCTTGTGGGACACAAAATGGGACACAAATAATGTAGTTTATTGGTGCTTATAGTAGAAAAATAATTTAGCTAACATATTGAAATTAATATAAATTTACATACTTTCAATGTGTTAGTTAAATTAGAGTTTCTTATTCAGGTTGTACTGCTCTTTTTTATTTTCTTGTTGATTATTAATCATTTAACATTTACTCAAGTATCAAATGGGGCATAAATGGGGCAAAACTGTTTTAAAATGCCAGTTTTCATTCGGCATAGGCTTCATACACATTCTGCGCATTTTCATGCCCCATCTGATTAGCAATAAAAGACGGGTTAGCGCCTGCGGTTCGTATAGCCTGCATGCGAAAGTGTGTGTGTATGGTACGGATTGCAGCGACGAATACCAGCACGTTTTACAGCAGAATTCCAACGTTAGACGATGAAGCTTTAAGAGGAATAAGTTTTTTACTCTCCAGGCGGTGATAACGACATAGCTTGAGTTCGGAAACTATACTGGTTTATCTGTTTTACCGGGCGGCACCGGACTCAAGAACGACAGGCGAAAAACTATTGATTCGGAAGGCCATTTTGGTGAAAGGGTGCTGGATCTTATAGTTGTAAGCGGCGTCGTCGGGATGACCTGTCGACGGGTATATTCCCCCCTCGTTGTTTTCAGTGATTAATTTTAATGTATGTTTATACGGGTGTTTGTTTTTGAAAGTTATTATATCGCTGTCTTTAAAATAGTTTTAAATTTCAATAAGTCACAGAGATTAGTTGGCTGGTTTTTTATTCATGCATTAAATCATGTATTTAAACTATCGCCTAACGTTTAACATAGGTAAATACATACCTGTCTGCTTTCTGTCTATTTTCCCAGGATAATATTTTTTGAGTGCAATGTCTTTTACATAGATGTTCACTTCCAGTTATCAGATGAAAGTTTTAACAGGCGTTTTTTCCTCAGCATTATTCACCGCTCAGCATAGCTTAGTTTTAATCTGAATTTGTGCCTGACAAGAAGCAGGTTATACCCTGACTCATTCAAGCCACTTCTGGCTGAAGATAACCATTAAGGGTTTTTAATGAGTACAGGTAACTTATCTTTACTGGCGCAGGCATTCCCTGAGGTGTGGCAATCCCGCCGGCTCGGTGAAGTGGGAAATGCAGCGATTAAACTGATTAAAATGGGCGGTGAGGGGATACCTGATGAACACCATGCCGAATTTGATGAACTGCTGGTGGTAATCGAGGGCGAGATGGAGCTGGTTATTGATGAGCACGCGGTTCAGCTTAAAACGGGGGATTATTATTTGATTCCTCGCGGAGCCATACATCGTGTTTCACCCGGAAGCCATGGCACTTTATTGCTGGTGGATGCTGATCTTAGCGTCAGTAAATAGCACGTTTTACTGAAACTCAGATTGTTAACATTCTGAAGCTTGCTGATTCAGGCTTTTTTGTCTGAGTCACCTCAGGCTGGATTCTGAAATGCTATCACCGCCTCAGATTTAACAGTGATATTTTCAACCTTAAACGCAGAGTCAAAAAAACGCTGCAAGACTATTTGTTTGAATAATATCCCCCCGGAGATATACCGGAGACAGTCAGAAAATTGTAATAGGGACTGTCTCCGGTAACGGGGAGTGGACACTATTGCATCTAAAGAGAATGCAGCAGAGAATAATTTCTAAAGTTAAATCTTTAGCATATGATTAGCATTAGGGGTCTACGGTTATTCTACAGCGGATAATCTCTGGGACATTTTAGATGATTCGTTGTCCTTGCTCTGTAGGTGCACACCTGGCAGTTAGCAGGGATGGTCAGTAGTACAGGTGAATAATGTTAAAAAAAAAGCCCTATCTGAGACCTCTCCTCATCCTGCTTAGCACTGGCGGTGTTCTACTTACATCCGCTCTTCTGTTAAGCACTATGCTGATATTTCAAAAGAACAACATTGAAGATTCTCTTCTGGACAGTAACCTCGCCTATGCAAGAAAACTTGCCGATACCACTGACAGGTATCTGGATTTTGCACAAAAAGAATTAGCATGGAGTGCATCACAGATACTCAGTACTGACCCGGTTGCCTGCAAAAATGAGTTAGAGGGCCTCAACCTCAGATCCGGTATTTTTAACTCTTTGGTCATGGTAGATCCTCAGGACACTCTGGTTACGTCATATCCGCCATTACCTTCACGAATCGGTATTAAAGTACATTCAAAAATGTCCAAACAAATGCTGGCTGCCCGGCATCCGATGATTACCCAGCCATTCATTTCCGTTGCTGGGAATTTAATGATCATGCTTATCCATCCCATTCAAACTCCCGAAGGTCGTTATCTGGGGTTTATAGGGGGCAGCATTTATCTAAAAAAACACAATATGCTGAGCGATATTCTTAGTCTCCATTTTTTTGGAAAAAATATCGCTATCACTATTGTGGATAATGATGGACGTATCATATATGACCCGACTTCAGGCCATACAGGCAACCTTATCCCTCTGCCTTCCGAGGTTAAAGAGGCATTACGTAAGAATAAGAACGGGTACTTTATAGGACGCGATGGAGACAAGGAAAATCTGGTAGGTTACGCGAACCTGACGAAAACTGACTGGAATATTTTTGTCTCTACACCTGTAAATACGATAACAGATATGCTGAAACAAACGCTGGAGAAAATTTCAGGAATGGTAGTTACGATCCTACTTCTAGTTGCTGCCGGAATGGCCTTTATTTCCTCTCGTATTGCGCGCCCGCTGGAGCAATTGGCGAGATTCGTCAAGGCTACCGATAACTCCATGTTACCGGAAAAATTATCCACTATCAGAGTTTGGTATCAGGAAGCGGCTTTGTTAAGAAATGCCCTGGAAAAAAACCTACGCTCTGTATCAGCCCGCTTAGCTGTACTCAGTGATGAAGCTTTGACAGATCCCCTAACCGGGTTGCTTAATCGACGAGGATTCAATGAGCAGTCATCCCAAATTAATAACAACAAGGTTCTGTCTGTTATTGCTGTGGACATTGACTATTTTAAAAATATCAATGACCGTTTCGGGCATGAAATGGGGGATAAAGTACTTGTGCAGATTGCTGACCTACTCAAGCTAACCTGCCGGGAAAGCGATATCATTAGCCGTTTCGGCGGAGAGGAGTTTATTGTACTCCTCCCCGAGACCTCGCTGTCGAGCGCGATAGCGATAGCAGAACGCATCCGTCAGGTCATAGCTGGAGCAGACTTCCCAGAGTCATCACATATTACTATTTCTGCGGGGGTAGCCAGCCTGCAAGAATATGGCTGCGACCTGGAGCAGCTTTTACGAAATGCGGATGCTGCTCTTTATCAGGCAAAGTTGCAGGGACGAAACAGAGTCGCTATCAGTGAAACAGTCAGGGAGAGCAACACAGATTAACTGTTCCATGTATTCCATGTCATATCCGTTAATACAAAGGAGCAAAATGTCAGTCTTTCCGGCGCATCTCTTTGATGTGGTTCCACCTATCAGAACAAGGTTTTATGGGGCTTACTGATAATGTTCTGTGTATCCCCATCGCAAACTGCAATACAATAAGCGCTCAGGCAGTGCAGATAAACGCTGCGCTGCGGATATGTTGTCAGAACCTGCGCTTTAACACCACGCTCAGCCCACGCGTCAACATTTCGTTCAATCATCGGCATTAACTTGCCGGGGTGCGGAAAACTAAGAATGTATGAGTTTAATCTAGTCCTACTGCTGCTACAGCAAATGTGTGTGTTTCTGGTTATTGCCTGGCTGATGAGCAAAACGCGGTTGTTTATCCCGTTAGTGCAGGTCACGGTTCGCTTACCCCACAAACTGTTATGCTACATCACGTTCTCTATTTTCTGCATCATGGGAACCTATTTTGGTCTGCATATAGAAGATTCGATCGCCAATACGCGTGCAATTGGTGCCGTTATGAGTGGGCTGCTGGGCGGGCCGGTAGTGGGAGGGCTGGTCGGGCTGACTGGCGGTATCCATCGCTATTCCATGGGCGGGATGACAGCACTGAGTTGTATGATTTCGACTTTTGCTGAGGGATTAATGGGTGGGCTGGTACACAGTTATCTGGTCAAGCACGGAAGAACCGATAAACTGTTTAACCCGCTAGTGGCAGGGGCTGTGACCTTCGCTGCTGAAATTCTGCAAATGGTGATCATTGTTCTGATTGCCCGTCCTTTTGATAATGCGGTACATCTGGTCAGTAATATTGCCGCGCCAATGATGGTGACCAATACCGTCGGGGCGGCGATGTTTATGCGCATTTTACTCGACAAGCGCGCCATGTTTGAAAAATACACTTCGGCATTCTCGGCAACAGCATTAAAAGTCGCGGCTTCAACGGAAGGGATACTACGCCAGGGCTTTAATGAAGAAAACAGCATGAAAGTGGCGCAGGTACTATTAAAAGAGCTGGATATTGCTGCGGTGGCGATTACCGACAGAGAAAAATTGCTGGCCTTTACCGGTATTGGTGAAGATCATCATTTAGCCGGGCGTCCCATTAACTCTCGATATACCTGGCGGGCAATTGAAAACGACGAAGTCGTCTATGCTGACGGTAATGAGCTGCCTTATCGTTGTTCATTACATGCTAATTGTAAGCTAGGTTCTACGCTGGTTATCCCTTTACGAGGGGAAAATCGCAGAGTGATTGGGACTATCAAACTCTATGAAGTGCGTAATCGGCTATTTAGCTCAATCAACCGTACGCTAGGGGAAGGTATTGCCCAGCTCTTATCGGCTCAGATCCTGGCGGGTAAATTTGAGCGACAAAAAGCATTGTTAGCACAGTCAGAAATTAAATTATTACATGCTCAGGTTAATCCGCATTTCTTATTTAATGCCTTGAATACCTTACTCGCCGTTATCCGCAAGGACAGCGACAAAGCGGGGCAGTTAGTACAGAACCTGTCGACCTTTTTCCGAAAAAACCTTAAGCGTTCAGCAGAGGTTGTGACGCTGGCGGAAGAGCTTGAGCATGTAAATGCTTATTTGCAAATTGAACTCGCTCGCTTTCCAACACAGCTTAAAGTGGATTTACAGGTTCCGGATGAATTCTATTTTCAGAAACTCCCTGCTTTTACCCTACAGCCATTAGTGGAAAATGCTATCAAACACGGAACATCCCAGTTATTAAGTAATGGTAATATTGTCATCCGCGCCTATCGCCAGAATGACGGTGTGGTTGTTGAAGTGGAGGATAATGCCGGACTTTACCAGCAGAGTGGTACCGACACCCGCACGAATACAGAGGGGGGATTAGGAATGAGTTTAGTGGATAAACGTCTGCGAGCCCGATTTGGTGATGACTACGGTATTTCTGTGAGTTGTGACCCTGACTATTTTACCCGCGTAACCTTACGTCTACCGACCGGAGAAACAGCATGTTAAGAGTGTTACTCGTTGATGACGAACCGCTGGCACTGGAAAATCTTCGTCTGCAGTTGCAGGATGAAAGTGATGTCGAAATCGTAGGGGAATGCGCTAATGCCATCGAGGCTATAGGTACGATCCATAAAATTCGCCCCGATATTGTCTTTCTTGATATCCAGATGCCAAGAATTAGTGGCCTGGAAATGGTAGGTATGCTCGACCAGCAGCATCGGCCCCATATCGTTTTCCTTACGGCTTTTGAAGAGTATGCGCTTCAGGCTTTTGAACAATGCGCTTTTGACTATTTACTCAAGCCCATTCAGCCGGGCCGGCTACAGAAAACACTGGAAAGGTTACGCATAGGTCAGCAGACTCAGGATATCACCCAGCTCTCACAGTATCAGCAGCCGCTAAAGTTTATCCCTTGTATCAGTAGCAATCGAATCTGGCTGCTACAGCTGGAAGATGTTGCCTTTGTCAGTAGTCGAATAGGCGGTGTTTATGTTACCAGCAAGGACGGGCAGGAGAGTTTTACTGAGCTGACCTTACGAACGCTGGAAACACGCACCTCTTTGTTACGTTGTCACCGACAGCACCTGGTTAATATGAATTACTTGAAAGAGATCCGCCTGGAAGATCAGGCGGAACTGTTATTGCGGGATGGTCAAATTGTTCCGGTGAGTCGCCGTTATTTGAAAACGCTGAAAGAGACGGTAGGGTTATAAATTATCCTGCTGACTCAGGCCGGTTGTAGACGGGCAAAAGCGGCCCGAATCTCTTCTTCTGGCAGATCCTGGCCAATAAATACCATAACACTGCGTGGTGTTTCATCTGGCTGCCAGGGTCTGTCCCAGTCAGCGCTATAGAGGCGCTGCACGCCCTGGAACAACAAGCGAGCGGGCTGGTCTTCTATCCAGAGCATGCCTTTGTAGCGCATCAGATTATCGGCAAAACTCAGAAGCAGTTCTTCCATCACAGCGGAAACCGCTGATAACACGACAGGATAGTCGAACTCCAGCACGATGGAAGAGACCGTATTTTGCTGAGGCGCAATGCGGTGAAACAGCGGTTTCGCCGGAATAATATCTTCCTCCAGCATAAAACCACGGGTATCAAACAGTAGCTGAGGATCAATATCACCCTGAATCAGGGTATATATTGGGGCTCTGGCATTAATACGTTGCAGGCGTTCAGTTAATTCGCGGGTATCACCGGCGACATCTGTTTTTGTCAGCAAAATACGGTCGGCATAACCTACTTGTGACTGGGCAAGAGGGAATTTATCCAGCTGTGACATGGCATGAACTGCATCTACCAGGGTAATAACGCCATCTAACAGATACCTTTCGCAGATAACTTCATGGGCAAAAAATGCCTGTAAAATCGGGCCGGGATCGGCCATACCGGTACATTCGATCATCAGTCGGTCAAACTGCACTTCACCTTTGTCCAGACTGTCGAGTAAATCAAGCAGCGCCGCTTCCAGTTCACCAGAACGGGTACAGCAGATACAGCCATTCGTCAGGGTCGTGATGCGCGTTGCGCGCTCGCCGATAAGCTGGTTATCGATAGGCGTTTCGCCAAATTCATTCTCAATAACAGCAATTTTATAGTCTTGCTGAGTATGAAGAATATGTCGCAACAGGGTGGTTTTCCCTGCGCCAAGGAAACCGGTTAGTACGGTTACCGCAATCGGGGTCATGATATTATTCCTCTTAGCAACAACGTTTCGAAATTAAATTGAGCACTCCCCACGAATTAATTTAGGAGATGCTTCTGTCAATATTAATTAGTATACCTTTATTCTTAAGCTAATAAACATCTTTTGAATAATAATTATAAATATTGCTGTCCGACACTGTATTCTCCTTACGGAAAATCTCAATATCTATTTTAATGATTAATTATGGATGCAACCTCTCGGAAAAATGTCACTTGTTTGATTTTTGTTATTGCATAATTAGATGAGCATTGCATTTCTTTAAAAAAAGTATTGATGAAAAAAATAACGAGTTATTGTGTTGATGTTGTCAATCAAGTCACAATCTCTATCGTTATTTTTAATAAGCTTGGCATTGAATTAAACAAGTGGGATGATCTTTAAAATAATATGCATGGTTATAATAAATTTTTTGGAGTTAAATTCAGTTGTCTTTTTATGATAGCTCAATAAAAAATTTCAGATTGAATGGTTAGAGTTGTTACCTATTACTTCTTATATAATGTATCTAAAGTGATTTTAATTATATGTATTTGATATAAATGATTTGATTGGCGTGTTGGTAATGATCTTATTAGCTAGTTCCGTAAGTCAACAGCAAAAAAGAGGGATATCATGAATGCTATGAATGAATATTTTGTTAAGTTTAACCTGGAAAATGGTAAAGATATCACTAAGGAGCAGTTAAGCGAGGCATTAGTACAAAATAATTATATTTATATTGATCTGTACGATGGACACTGGTCTCGAAATATCTATATTCCAGATGATGTGCCACTTTATGGCGGTATTATATATATAACGTCTAAAGCAACATTTAAAGCAAATGTGCATGTATATGATAGGCAGTATGTTTTATCAAGAACAAATGAATTGGTTGTGTTGGGTAGTCCAATGAAACACTGGGTTGCAGTTGCTCCTGTAGCCTCTCTGGATGTCAAATAACGGTCACATGTAAAACTCATTGCTTAGTACGTATTTTGACCAGATTATTTAGTATTGGCAGACTTCGATTTGGTTTGTTTTATATTAATAGCTAAAGATATATCACGGTATTGAATAATGAATGATCTTGTATCAAATTATTCAAACACCACTCGGTTATCACGGGAGCTTATGGCTGACTGGTCATCAGGTTGACATTAGCGGAGAATGTCTGGCGACATACTCCGCTAATTTTAGAACGAACAGTACTGAAACTATTCTTAGTCTAGTTATTAGTGTCCTGAGGAGATTTTAATCCCTTCTTTCGGCACTGGAACATAAGGGGTTTCGGTATCTGTCGGCTGGTCGCTATTGCGGGCTTTCAGATAAGTACGAACACCGTAGAAGATAATGCTGTACACCACGAACAGGAAGAGAATACTCAGGCCTGCGTTGGTGTAGTTGTTAATCACAATATGTTTCATATCAGCTAACTGAGCTGCTGTGGCGTCTGCACCTGCGTTAGCAATCTTCTCGTTATACTGGTTGGCCATGTAGAAGAAGCCTTCCATTTTCTCATTGTTACTGAACAATTTGAGTGCCAGTGCCCAGGTGGTACAGAGAAGTAACCAGATAGCCGGAGTTAATGTAACCCAGACATACTGAGTACGTTTCATTTTCACCAGGACTACAGTTGCCAGGATAAGTGCGACGGCTGCCAGCATTTGGTTTGAGATACCAAACAGTGGCCACAGGCTCTTAACGCCGCCCAGCGGGTCAACAACGCCTTGATACAGCAGATAACCCCACAGACCCACACAACCTGCAGTACCAATAACACCGGCAATCCATGAATCGGTTTTTTTCAGGAACGGAACAAAGTTACCCAATAAGTCTTGCAGCATAAAGCGGCCAGAACGGGTTCCCGCATCCAGAGCGGTCAGGATAAACAGGGCTTCAAACAGAATACCGAAGTGGTACCAGAAGCCCATATCAGCCAGCGGCATAATCTGGTGGAACACGTGAGCAATACCGACCGCCAGGGTAGGCGCGCCACCGGCACGGTTTAATACAGAAGGTTCACCAATATCTTTCGCTGTTTGCAAAATCTGCTCAGGAGAGATAACAAAGCCCCAGGAACTCACCGTTGCTGCCGCATGGGCGGTAACATCTTTTAACTGAGCCATGATCATCGGTGCGTTTTCACCGCCCAGCTCATGCAGGTTAGGCATAGTGATACCCAGTCCTGCCGGAGGCGTGTTCATCGCAAAATAGAGGCCAGGCTCAATGATAGATGCAGCAACCAGCGCCATAACGGCGACAAAGGATTCCATCAGCATGGCACCGTAACCAATAAAGCGGGCATCGGTTTCACAGGCCAGCAGTTTAGGTGTAGTTCCGGAGGCAATCAGAGCATGGAAGCCAGAGACTGCACCACAAGCAATGGTAATAAACAGGAACGGGAACAGGGCACCCTTCCATAACGGACCGCTACCATCAACATACTGAGTCAGGGCTGGCATTTTCAATTCTGGATTCAGAATTATAATACCAATTGCCAGGCCGACGATAACGCCGATTTTCAGGAAGGTTGCCAGATAGTCGCGCGGTGCCAGAATCAGCCATACCGGTAATAGTGCGGAAACGAAAGCATAACCAATCAGAGTGAAAGTGATTGTTGTATCTTTAAAGGTCAGAGCAGGGCCCCAGTATGGGTCGTGTGCAATGATGCCGCCGAACCAAATAGAGGCAACCAGTAACACAATACCAATAACCGAAACTTCACCGATTCTACCTGGCCGCAGATAGCGCATATAAATCCCCATAAACAGGGCAATCGGCACGGTGGAACAAACGGTGAAGACACCCCACGGACTTTCGGCCAGGGCTTTAACCACGATTAATGCCAGCACCGCCAGAATAATAATCATGATAAGGAAACAGCCAAACAGGGCGATGGTACCCGGTACGGTACCCATCTCTTCTTTAATGATTTCGCCGAGCGAAGCACCATTACGGCGGGAAGAGATAAATAACACCATAAAGTCTTGAACCGCACCCGCCAGTACCACACCGGCCAGTAACCAGAGCACGCCTGGCAGATAACCCATCTGTGCTGCAAGAACAGGGCCGACTAACGGACCTGCGCCAGCAATGGCGGCAAAGTGGTGACCGAATAACACGTTACGGTTAGTCGGGACATAGTTCAGACCATCATTGTTAATGACCGCAGGCGTTGCCCGTGTAGGGTCAAGTTTCATGACTTTCTGGGCAATATAAAGGCTGTAATAGCGATATGCCACGATGTAGACGGAGACAGAGGCGACAATTATCCACAATGCGCTGATGTGCTCACCGCGTCTGAGGGCAACAACACCCAGACAGCAAGCACCCAGAATGGCGATAATTATCCATGGTAGATGTTTGAATAATGACTTTTTATTCATGGTTGACCTGGTTGGTTTAAGACTGAATAAGCCCTCTTCTCTGATTTGAGTTGTCTGAATGCCGTGAGAG
Organism: Klebsiella sp. BIGb0407; assembly: GCF_024807845.1. Taxonomy (GTDB): domain Bacteria; phylum Pseudomonadota; class Gammaproteobacteria; order Enterobacterales; family Enterobacteriaceae; genus JGM124. The sequence goes on along the minus strand of NZ_JANUEQ010000001.1, from coordinate 563,627 downwards.
AGGGTACCTGTTTTCAGGCGCTAGCATGCCAAATCCAGGTCTTGCGAAGGGGGAAACCTGCTAAGCGGTCACAGAGGGGAATAAGCGGTTATAAGGGGGGATGAGCGGTAACCTCGATGATTTATGAAGCGAAATTTGTGATTGATATCACGACTTTCCGTAGTGTGAGATTCTGAATTCTGCTCTCTCTCAGATAAAAATAGCGAAATTCTTACTGACTGAGAGCTGTCAATTTTTCACGAAATCCAGTCACTGCAATAGCCCTATTGTCGGCGAGATACCTGTCTTTTGCCGCCGGGGCCGAACTTTGTACCGCAATAATCTGCCAGCCATCGGGTGTTTTGAGCATTAATGGCGAGCCGCTATCGCCCGGCAAAGTATTGCATTGATGGGAGAGAACCGTAGTTTGTGACCAGCCGGTGATCAGACAGTCGCTATGGGCATACAAGGCATCTAAATGGTCTTCCGGATATCCTGCCTGGGTGACCTTGTTCCCTGTAGTTGCTAAAGCATTATCCAGAGCCTGCCGGTTTCCCGAAAACAAGGGAATGGGTGTGATACCTTGCGGTGCATTATGCAGCACAATTAAACCGAAATCAGAGGGGGCTGCACGCGAAGGTACAATCCAGCCATCTCCATCGGCTTTTAAGCGACGGGCGAGGCTGTTCTCAACCCGGCCTTCGATATTATGGATTTCATAGCGCCAATGACTTTTGTGTGAAATAAAACGCAGCACGACCGGATTATCGAATTTACCCTTCGGCGCTTCAAGCAGGCAGTGTCCGGCGGTTAAAGCCAGCTGTGGTGCAATAAGGGTTGCAGTACATAAGTTGCCACTGGCTGTTTCCAGTTGGCCGATAGCATCCCAGGGCGCACTGGCTGTCTGGGCTACCGGAACACGATTATCCTGACCAAAGAACAGTGTTTTTGTCTCTGCCTCATTGTTTGCAGCATTGGCTGTACCGAGGTGCGATACCAGGCAAATAGTGCCCCAAAAACAGACCCGACTTTTGTGCATAACACTCTCTGAAGACAATGGTTTTTAACTATTCTAGCGGCTAAAACAGGTACCGACAAAACTAAAGCAATATTAGCGGTCAGATTAATGCAGCCAGAAACTGAAGGTCACCAGACCGCAGACAATAAGCAGGATTAAAATAAACTCAAACCGATAGCGTTGAAACATATGTCTGCCTCCAAAAAAATACCCGGTAATACCGGGTATTTTTGTGTTTGCACACTATCCCTGTGGTGCGGTCACTTTTTTATGCAGCTGGTTGTGCGGGTGCTTTTGCTGAAGATTTATGATGTTTTTTGGCAGATTGCGCTTTCTGTGCAGCTGCGGGCTTAGCGGCTTTTTTATGTTTAGCAGCCTGAGCTTTCTGTGCCACTGGCGCTTTCTGATGGTGTTTCACATGATGTTCTGTTTTGGCCGTTGTTGTCGTAGTGCCGGTAGAACCTGTGGTCGCTGTAGTATCAGCGGCAAAAGCAGCAGAAGACAGACCCATTGCAGCGGCAACAACCAGAGCTAATACTTTTTTCATCTCGATACCCTCGATATTTGTTTGCGTTTCAGCCCCGGTACGGGGCCGTTGAAATGAACTATAGGCGGGTCAGCGCAAAGCTTCAGTGAGTGATTGGTATCGGCGTGTAACGGAATGTACAACGTCGGGCAAGATACCCGACGTTGTGGCTGTCAGAGGTAGCGAGATTCTAAATGTTTGCGGAAATGCAATGGGTTAAGATCTTCACCTGTCGCATTGGTTATCAGCTGAGAAGTGCTGAAACGGCTGCCATGTCGCCAGATATTTTGCTCAAGCCAGGTAAATAGCGGGCCGAATTCACCGCTGGCAATCTGGTTTTCAAGCTGGGGTAAAGCACGGCGTGCTGCGGCAAATAACTGAGCTGCATACATCGCTCCCAGGGTATAAGACGGGAAATAACCAAAGGCGCCGTCAGTCCAGTGTATATCTTGCATACAGCCATTACGGTAGTTTCCGGCAGTAGACAGACCAAGCCACTCCTGCATTTTCTCATCCCACAGAGCAGGAATATCATCCACTTCGATATCACCTGAGATCAACGCCCGTTCAATCTCATAGCGCAGTACCACATGTGCAGGGTAACTTATCTCATCAGCATCGACGCGAATAAATCCACGTTTGACTCGCTGGATTAATTTTACCTGGTTGTTCAGTTCAAATGCAGGTTGCGGACCAAAATGCGCGATAATTTTTGGCAGTAATTGCTGCTGGAATGGGGCACTACAAGCCAGTTGCATTTCAAAAAATAAACTTTGTGACTCATGAATCGCCATTGAGCGAGCCAGCGCGACCGGCTGACCAGGCCAAGCCCGGGGCAGATTTTGCTCATAACGCGCATGGCCCGTTTCATGAATCACGCCGTAAAGGGCACTGAATAATTCATCTTCGTTATAGCGAGTGGTGATTCGAACATCCTCTGGCACACCGCCACAGAATGGGTGAGCACTGACATCAAGACGGCCGCCTGCAAAATCAAAGCCCAGCATGTTCATGGTATCCAGGCCTAACTGGCGTTGTTTTTCTATAGCAAAAGGTCCGACAGGTGTGATGACGGATTCTTCTGCTTGTTTGGCTAGCACGGTTTGCAGCAAATCAGGTAGCCAGCTACGCAGCGAACCAAACAGGCCATCAAGTTTTTCGCTGGTCATGCCGGGTTCATAGATATCCAGCAGCGCATCGTAAGGCGAGATCCCTTGAGCATCTGCGCGTAAACGGGCTTCTTCACGGCTTACGCGTACCACTTCTTTCAGATTCGCGGCAAATCCGGACCAGTCGTTTGCCGGGCGTTGAGTTCGCCAGCCATGTTCACAGCGCGAACCTACCAGAGATTTTTCTTCCACCAGACTGTCAGGCAATAAAATCGCATTCTGATACTGGCGGGTGATTTCAATGAGATTGGCACGCTCAATATCATTGAGATCTTCTTGCTCTGCATCACGTATCAATAGCGCGATTTTTTTATCGCTCAGTATCTGATGGCGTAACACGCTTAGCTCAGCCAGAGCCTCTCCGCGAGCCTGGCTACCATTGACCGGCATCATGGTTGCCATATCCCAACTGGCAATCGCATTAAGATGATCAAAACGGGACAGACGTAAGAAAATACGACTTAAATCAGTATAGTGTTGCTTTTCCATAGGGCCTCGTGGACGGGAGTTTATGCGCACGAAAATAACATTAACTCCGGCTGAACACGAGGCTATACCCGATTAATGTGTACGTCGATGCAGTCTGCAGCCGATAATGACTGCTCCACAGAGTAACAGACCTATAAATCCGACTATGCCTGTCCAGCCATACTGATGCCAGAAAACGCCGCCTAAAGTCCCTGCCACACTGGAACCCAGGTAATAACAGAATAGATAGAGTGATGAGGCCTGGCCTTTCGCACGACGAGCACGGGCTCCTATCCAGCTACTGGCAACCGAGTGAGCCGCAAAAAAACCACCGGAGAACAGCGTCATACCGATAAATATCATGCCAAGAGCAGAGGATAGGGTGAGCACCAGACCCAAACCCATTATCAGTATCGCGCCAGTCAGCACCGGGCCTCGGCCATATTTTTCGGTCATGATACCGGCTTTAGGTGAACTCCAGACGCCGGTCAGATAGACCAGTGACAATAAACCAACCACAGCCTGACTCAGCCCCCATGGAGATGACATCAAACGATAACCAATATAGTTAAACAGCGTAACGAAGGACCCCATAAGTAAGAAACCTTCGACAAAGAGCAGCGGCAAACCGCTATCGCGCAAATGAAGATGAAAGTTGATCAGTAACGATTTTGGACGCAGTTTAATCGGCCGGAAATGTCGGGACTCAGGCAAAATACGCCAGAACATCAAGGCAGAAGCGAGGGCAAAACAGCCAATCACAGCCACTGCCACGCGCCAGCTAAAAAAGTCACTCACAACGCCACTTAATAAACGCCCGCTCATACCACCGATTGAGTTACCACTGATATACAGTCCCATAGAGAAAGCCAGCACGCTGGGATGCATCTCTTCACTGAGATAAGTCATGCCGACGGCGGCAACACCGCTTAACGAAAGCCCCGTCAGAGCGCGCATAATGAGGATCCCGTGCCAGCTGCTCATCAGGGTTGACAGCAGGGTGCAGCAAGACGCCAGTAACAAGGCGGTCACCATGACTTTTTTACGGCCAATCGCATCAGATAACGGACCGGTAAATAATAAGCCTAATGCCAGCATTCCGGTGGAGATAGAGAGTGATAAACTACTCCCCGCAGGTGAGACATGAAACTCATCAGAGAGCAGAGGCAGAATCGGCTGGATACAGTAGAGCAGCGCAAAAGTTGCCAGACCCGCGGAAAACAGCGCCAGGGTCACACGAATAAAGGACGGCGTACCACGTTTAATAAACGCCGATGTTTGGGCAGGGCTGCCTGCATCAATCCTTTCTCCGCTTGCCAGGTTGATGTCAGAAGTGGAATGCACAATAGATCCTTAGAGCAAGACAGACTCATATTAATTTCAGTTACTGCTGGAGCTAAACTTTGCTAGCGGCAAGCATATCAAGAGCTTCAGGGTAGAAAATTGCCAATGTTCTGTCTAATATATTAATAATCTCAAATGATACTTAAAACGTATGAATATAGAATTGCGTCACCTCAGATATTTTGTTGCCGTGGCCGAAGAACTGCATTTCGGACATGCCGCCGAGCGTTTGCGGATCTCACAACCGCCTCTCAGTCAGCAGATTCAACAGCTGGAAACGCAAATAGGCGCGCGTTTGCTGGCGCGAACCAATCGTAGCGTGGCGTTGACGCCAGCAGGACAGCAGTTTCTGCTGGATGCCAGGCAAATTCTGAGTCAGGTAGATGACGCTGCATTACGCGCTGCGCGCTTGCATCAGGGGCAAACGGGGGAGTTAAAAATGGGATTTACTTCCTCGGCTCCGTTTATTAAGTCTGTTTTTGATAGTTTGTCGACTTTTCGCCACCGTTATCCCGATGTTCATATTCAAATGCGAGAAATGAATACCCGTGAACAGATACCCCCTCTGAATGAGGGAGAGCTGGAACTCGGATTAATGCGCAATACTAAGCTGCCGGACACCCTGGAGCATCGCGTCATATTGCGTGAACCGTTACTCGCTCTGGTTCATCGATTACATCCTCTGGCTGAAGCATCATCAGTGTCACTGACGCAGTTAGCTCAAGAACCCTTTGTGTTTTTTGACTCACGAGTCGGTACCGGGCTGTATGAAGATATTCTGGGATTGTTAAAGCGCCATCACATTACCCCGTATATTACTCAGGAGGTGGGTGAGGCGATGACGATTATTAGTCTGGTCTCCGCGGGTCTGGGCGTTTCTCTTCTACCGTCGTCTTTTCAGCGCGTCAGATTAAGTGATGTAGTCTGGTTACCTGTTGATGAACCCGATGCCCGTTCAGAGCTATGGCTGGTATGGTCAAAGCATCGCGAACTATCACAATCAACAAAGAAAATAATTGCCTTATTAACGGAATCATCCGCCCACTTGCAAAGTACTGATTAAACCCGGATTATGTGTGCCATGTCACAATTTGGTGCAAATATTTGACGTCTCTATAAGAAGTGTTTCACCATAGATAAAAATTTATTTCGCAGCGCGAAAATAAAGGGAGAATTACGTGGTTGTTGATAGTCAACCGGGCCATATTGACCAGATAAAACAGATGAATGCAGGTGTTGTTTATCGCCTGATAGATACCCATGGCCCGGTGTCGCGTATTGATCTCTCCCGACTGGCACAGTTGGCTCCGGCCAGTATTACTAAAATTGTGCGAGAAATGCTTGAAGCCCATTTAGTTCAGGAAACGGAGATTCAGGATCCCGGTGGGCGAGGGCGTCCTGCTGTCGGCTTAATTTTAGATACTCAAGCCTGGCATTTTCTGGCGTTACGCATAACTCGCGGTGAGTTATGGCTGGCATTACGTGATTTAAGTGGTCGGGAAGTGGTTGAAGACAGCGTTGCGCTGGAACTTGAACATCCCCAGCCTCTGCTGCTACGTATTCAGGAGCATGTTGATCAATTTTTTGTTCGCCATCAACATAAGCTCGAGCGTCTTACGGCAATTGCTATCACATTGCCCGGTATTATCGATACTGCCCGCGGGATTGTGCACCGAATGCCATTTTATGATGTTATCGATATGCCGCTGGGCGAGGCGTTATCAAACCGTATTGGTGTGCCGGTCTATATTCAGCATGATATTAGTGCCTGGACGATGGCTGAGGGGCTGTTTGGTGCCTCTCGTGGTATCAGTGATGTGATTCAAGTCGTTATTGATCAAAATGTCGGTGCCGGGGTTATTACAGGCGGACGTTTACTCCATGCCAGCAGTAGTTCTCTGGTCGAAATTGGCCATACCCAGGTCGATCCCTTTGGTAAACAATGTTATTGCGGTAATCATGGGTGTCTGGAAACGATAGCGAGCATGGAAAGCATTCTTAGCCTGGCAGAGCAGCGTATGAGCCAGTCGATGAGTTCTATGCTTCATGACAAACCGCTTACGATTAACTCGCTCTGTGATGCGGCGTTACAGGGCGATTTGCTGGCTAAAGATATTATTGCAGGCGTGGGTCAGAGTGTCGGACGAATTCTGGCTATTATGGTGAATTTGTTTAATCCGCAAAAAATTCTCATCGGATCCCCGCTCAATCAGGCTGCCGACATCTTACATTCGGCTATCAGAGACTGTTTACGCCAGCAGTCGTTACCTGCCTATAGTCGCCATATCATTGTAGAAAGTACACAACTTAGCCATCGTGGAACACGCGTGGCTTCAGCGCTGATTAAGGACTCAATGTATAATGGCATACTGTTGGTACGTTTACTGCAGGGCTAAAATACACCCTGACGCATAAAACATTGCGTTATCTCAAACTGGCATTGCAGTCTTTCTTTTAGACTTCCGGAATTGAATTACTTTTCGTGGCACTCAGTGACGAATATAACTGCCGGGAGCATTATCATGCTTAATCGCCTTTTTATCACGGGTACCAATACCCGGGTTGGAAAAACCGTTGTCGCGCGTGCGTTGTTACAAGCTCTGGTTTGTAGTGGAAAAAGTGCTGTAGGATATAAACCCGTGGTCCGAAAGGGCCCAGGCAAACAACCCGCTAATCAAAGCAAAGAAATTGCAATATTACAAAGTGCTTCCAGCCATATTTTACCTGCTGAAGCTATCAGTCCCCTGGTATTAAATGAAGGTGGAACGCCCGGGACTCCGGCTCAAATGGATTACAGCCTGATGTCAAACGGTCTGGCAGATTTGAGTCATCAGTATGACAGCGTTATGATCGAAGGCTGCTCAGGCTGGCGAAGCCTGATGGATGATTTGCATCCCTTGTCAGAGTGGGTGGTACAAGAACAACTCCCTGTATTGATGGTGGTGGGTATTCAGGATGGTTGCATGAATCATGCTCAACTGACGGCTCAAGCAATTCTTCATGATGGATTGCCTCTTATAGGTTGGGTGGCTAACCGTATTAATCCTTGCATGGCAAATTATGCCAGTATTATCGAGGCATTAAGTAAAGTGCTTCCTTGCCCGTTATTAGGTGAAATACCTTATCTTTCTCGTCCTGAAGAAAAAGAGTTAGGGCATTTTATCGATTTGTCTGTTCTCTCTGATTCACCCATTTACGCCTGATCTGAACATCTGAAACAGCTTCACATAAACGGATCTTTAATATTAACAGCCGAGCAGGAATGGCAGGTGATGACTGATAATTGTAAACTGAGTGGATGACTCATGGATTTTTATAAGCCATCCACCAGAGATACAAGACTAGTGCGCATCACTAAAACGGGTATAAACAATTTTGTAAGTATCGTTAGCACAATGACCAACGACACTGTTAGCACCTGACTGATCTACCTCATCATTTGGCACTATGGTGAGTGAGAACCCGGATTCCGGTACGCCATTATTGATGATTTTCTCCTGAATACTGGCCTTCACCGTTTCACAAGAGTTCGGAGCTGCAAGTGCCGACATAGCTACAGTACACAAGAACATGCCCAACCAAATCGATTTTTTCATCATCTATTTCCTTAAAGTGAAGTGAATAAGGATAGCTTCTTCAGCGTAAAATGGTTTAGCTACCTATACATAGTAGAGCTTTTTTTACACCGAGTCAGTAATGCGTGACAATAAACTCTTATTACATTGCAGCTTGCTGTCACCGAGAGACACTCTGATACTACCTGATAGTTTCAGCCGTTTTATGTTATATATTATTATTTTCAGATAGTAGTTGTTTAATGATTTAATAAAACCAACTCCCTTTACCTATTATAGATGATCTTAGTAAGATATAACTATTAATGCATGTATTTTATATATTCAACAAGAAATGTCTGAAAAATAACTTATAAATGCTCTCCTTTTTTATCCATAAAAAAATTATCATAGAACGTTAACCATGTTATTAATGCGGTTATTTGGATAAGCAAGGAAGGTCACTATGCCAGTAATACCTAAAATCTTATTATCATCAACTACCGATACTCTATCTCCCTTAGCACCCAGAAAGAGTAGTATTAATAAAATTGAAACTGATACTGTCGAAAAGATAGCATTAGTAGGTAATAGCCATGATGTATTAAATTTACAGGATGATAATGTTCCCGGTTCAGAAAAAAAGAAAACCTTTTATGATTATTTGAGAAATTATTTTTCGCGAAATAAAAAATATTCGGTACAAAATGACATTAAGCTAAATAATATTCTGAAGCAAGGAGAAGTCCTGCAACAGGATGCTGAAAGTGTGGCTGACCAACTGCAGCGAACCGGTGAAGTTCATCCTCCCGCATTCTCATTAAAAACTAAAAAAGGATTATTAATAGGTACTGCGCTGGTAGTCGCCGGAAGTGGAGTCGGGTTTTATATACGTAAAAGCCCAATGAATGGTAATGCAAATGATACCCATGCTAATGATTCACTTAGTAAAATCCCAAGTATAAAAGAAAAAGTCACTCGTAGCCTCGATGATACTTTTATTCCTGTTTCTAAAAAGCAATATTCAAACATTACTCATACTTCAGCGATAGCTGGTGAGTCTTTAGGTGATAATTTAAAAATAAATAGATATGATAATAATCTAAATATAACAAAATGCCGGAAAAGACTGATAGGTTATATTAATTCATATATTGATATATCTGAAAATGTGGGCAATAAAGAATTGGCCATGATAATGTTATTATTAATGAGTAAATTTCCCTTTCATGAGGCTCGACTGGCACAGATTTATCTTTATGGAACAGGGTTGTATGGGGAAAAAGAGGATGAATTTATTAGTTCAAATGTACAGCGCCAACTGGTGAGCGATTTTCTGGCTAACTTACTATATGGAAAACCTCTCGATGAGTATTTAATTGGTTATTTTTCAAGTAATAGATATATATCAATTGAAAAGTTTAAACGTGAAATAATGAAAAATAGCATTGTTTCATATCACTATCCTTTACGTCGTCATGAATTTAAAAGTATAAGAAATTTATTTCATAATAGATATCTCATACCAACTATGCCAATTCTTTCCATCAATTTTCAGAAATACTCTCAAATACTTGTCGGAAGTATTACTTGGTTTTTGATATATTTAAGTTCAGATGCGGAATGGCTTAACTTAGCTGATTATGATGAAATGGATACTATTCCATATGGTATTGATATATTGTCATATTTTATAAAAGGTGAACTCACTCAAGTTAGTCAAAGTAGGATTGAGATGGGACTCAAATTTCTTGCTCTTTACTCTGATTCAACTCTAAACCTAGAAGGATTACCGGATTTTAAAACATTGTGGAATATACTTTGCGGTGAATTGGAAAAACGCATTGATTTGTCATCAAATATTTCTTCAGTGATTAGTGAAATATCTACCGGTTTGAACAATGTTAAAGGCAATGCATGGTACTCAAGACTTGAATTCGCTAACGATATTTTAAAAAAATATTGTGGTGCTGAAAATCCACGTATTTATTTTTATGCGGATAATTATCCGAAAAATGTTTATTACAGCAGAGAGCCTATTAGTAAAAAGGAATTCATTTATTCGACAGAAAAACAGGCATGGTGTATACATCGTAAGAACCGTGGTCTCAGTATTAAAATACCGACCATAAAACCAATATATGACAAATTACTTAAAGATGCTTTGGATTTAGCTCACAGTACAAACATTATATTTATACAAACAATATTTACACAAAAAGATTATTTTGACCCTTATTTAAATCATGAAGATTTACGGTTTATAGATAAATCAGCATTACATATAGTATCGTTGATAATTACCGAACCCCGTTTTATTAAAGAGCGACTTATTGGACCACCATTAACAAAAATACGTCCTAATGAACAATATATTTTTTTTAAGGCCTTATATCAGGGGGAGCAACGAATTTATGTGATAGATTCATCATATAAAAAATTAATGCGTAGAGTTAATCTTGAAACAAAAAAAATAAAAGAAGATTTGAGTGTTTTTTTCTTGAATTGGTCTTCATATGAAGATGGATTTTTAAAGGTTAACATCTATGAAAATGAAAAAATTAATATTTCCGAAAAAGAACCCACCTCTTTGTTTATTAGTAAGTTGATAGATTATCAAGATAACAAAATAAAAAAAGTCATTAAGAAAAATGAGGATGATTTATTATCCTCTGAAGAAGAAATAATAGCTTTTTTTAAAGAACTGTTTGTTCCATTTTATTCTTGTGTGAAATCTTTTCAAGGTGATAAAGCTACTGATATTTTTACAAATTGCTTGCTTGATATGGTTTTTTTGGTTATGCCTGCGGGGGAAAAAATTTTTAATATGGCGAATAAAGTTAGTGGAAGGTTTATCGATATAGCATTCATGATAGATAAAAGTAAAGTTTTTAAACAAAATGGTAATATATTATGGGGGAAGTTGATAAATGATTTTAGTATTTATAATACTATATTAAATGAACAGACTATGTTAAAGATCTCATCTTTTGAACTCCTTAAGAATGCTCTTGGTATTTTTGATCCTGGTGTCGGTCTCATGAATGAAATATTAAAAATGGTAGATAATACCGTTATGACTATTTTTAAGGGAGAGTTAATCAGACTTTCTTTCGCTACCATCAAGCAATTATCAACAATAGCAGAGTTCAGTGTTCGGGCCAAATCAATATTGGACTCGTCAAAAAAAGTGGCTGTCAAACTCTCTAAGCCTTCAGGAAGATTAAAATCCTCCAATTATTATAACAGTAGTGGAAATGTCACTTTTCCCCCGGGTCTGTATGGCATTTCTTATTATATTGGTGATTATTATGCTTATTATTCAAATAGAAAAGAAGTTAACCTGTTACTAGGGCTGACAGAAGAGATAACAGAAAAGGGTGAGCCTCTCTATGTAATGCTGGGCGAAGATGAATTTAAGGGCGTTATTTTTCAATGTATTTTAGAGGGGAGTTATCTGCAAGGTTATAAAATTACCCCTTGGGCATCATTAGCATCTTATTCTAAAATATTAACCTCATCAGGTAGCAGGGATACACTAAATGGACATGAGGTTACCTTTGATATGGATACAACTTCGTCGTTTATTTCTATTATTTCTTATCCTGATTATCAGTGTTTATTTTCTGAAAATGGTGTTTCACCGGAAAGATTATTGAGTATTTTTAAAATAAATGATATTTATTATTTATTCTACCCAGAAAATAAAACGTTACGTCCTCTGTATGAAGGTGATAGAACAGATATAAGGTTAACATATCAAGAAGAATCTCTGTATAGCATAAAAAAAAATGATAAACACAGCTTAATTATTTATGCGGATTTATTAAATAATAATACAACACCTGCAGTTTTTAACAGTAATTATTCATTAGATATAAACTCTTCATTAACCAAAGCTATTCTTGCCCAGAAAAGTAAGGAACTGTATTTTTTATCTGGAAAATTATTCATGAATTGGGACAGGAAGATTTTTGAACTTGGTGTGACAACGATTAAAAATCAGTTTTTTGTAAAACCAAATAAATATGAGGCACCCTATTTTATTGTTGGTTGGCACTCTTCAATAAATGATATTCGTCCTGTAAAACCCTATCTTAAAAAAAGTTCATCACATGCTGGTAGCCGTCTGGAGAGTTTTGTTAACCAAAATTGCGTTTATGGTGATAGACTAAAAAAATTCCCTACACTTTTGTTAAGTGGCGCTATTTCCTCTTATTCTGATATCAAGTTAAAGATTCTGGGTTATTATTATTCTTTAGATTTCTCTGCTAAAGGTAAAATATACTTAAAATGTAATGGCCCTGGTGGTGTTATGGCCTATAAAATATTTTATGATCTATTTACTGAAAGTTTTGAACTATTTCCCACTAATCAACCACAAGATGTCTCTGATGGTGAAAACATCTCACCTTATGACAAACTCATCAGTCATATTTTTTCAGTGAGAAAATTTCCAAAGATGGCTGAAATTATTAATATGGAAAGTAAGGATCTTGAAAATGAATTAATTATCAAACTGAGACAGGCTGCTTTTCTGAAACGACTTAATCCCATAGAACGACTGGATACATTGCTGATGCCTTTAGTGCAGGTTTATTCATGGGAACTCCATCATGATACGCGAATTTTTCAGAAGAAATATCCAGCGATGGCTCTATGGATGACATGGCAGCGTCAGTTGAATTTTTTATTTGACAACTCAGAATCCTTTGATTTTTCTAACGTGAAGGAAGTATATAAGGCATATATTCAAGACGTCAGGACTCATAAATACTTAACTTATAATGATAATTTTCTAATGAACAACAAATATGCAGACTATGATGCTGCATGGGTAAATGATGACCAGAAAGAAAATTATCTAATACTACATCGTGCCGAAAACTATTTTTACACAAAGCCCCTGAGTTCTGATAATGTTACCATGGAATGGTTTCCTCGAACTAAAATGCCTCTGTATCCTTCGTCAACACAGTTTATGTATGAAAAAGATGTTCATCCAACAATAACTGTAGATATAAAAAATGGGAATATAATAATTATCGATCCAATTATTGGTGAGGTTAAAACTGAACGTTATTCTTTGGATGCTGTAATCGAACATATTATTATGTCACCTGATGGTAAGTGGTTTGTGACTTTTGATAATTTTCGTCATGCACTAATTTATAATTTGCAGGAGGAGAGTCTTATTCGTACAGTAAACGCTGGAGACATCATAAAAGTAAAATATTCTACTAAATTAGCGAATGATTTCAGTGGTGACTATTCTTTATTAATTTTAACTGATGCTGGAGAAATTTATTGCCCTAAAGGAAATGTATGGTTTCAATGCGATGGGAACAAATTACTATGGGCTCCTCCGGAACGCTATTTCCCAGAATTTATTAGTCAGGATCAGCGTTTTCTGGGTTTTCATCATGAATGGAAATCTGAAATTCTGCTTTATGACCAAAAGAGAGCATTGGCTACTTTACTCCATAGGCCTGAAAGTGGGGTGGTTAATCAAAAAATCAATGCAGTGGCTTTCTCAATATTGAATGCAATAATTGCTTTATCATTTGAGGATGGTAATGTTTACTTATATGACTTGGTTCGGGAACGATCTGGCTCTGTTCTTAATCCTATCACCAATATTAAGTTAAATACTATTTTAAAGAATAATGGCTGTAGTAATATTATTATGCGTTTTGAGGGCGTTTTCGATAGTTTGACTTTTATTCATCCAGAAGAGATCTTTAACCCAAATAACGAGGAAAAAGAGGTGGTTTATGTACGGATTAGTTATAGCTTTGGAGAAACTGATTACAGCGACTAATATCATCAATGTATTTTTCAAGAGTAACCCAGTAATAACTACTGGGCTGTTGACTGCAAGATATTCTGTTCCTGTTTCTTATGTTGTTCCAGAAATTGATGCTGAAAAATACACATCCTGATCGTCGTCCGGTATTGACCATTGATAAAAAATTCGTCAACCAGTTCACCTTCGGTGATAAAACCTAACTTCTTATAGATATGAACGGCTTTTTCGTTTTCTTTATCCACTATCAGGTAAAGTTTATAAAGATTGAGAACACTGAAACCATAATCCATTGCAAGGCGAGCGGCTCGGGATGCCAGGCCTTTACCCTGATACTCCGGTGAAATGATGATTTGAAACTCTGCCCGACGATGAATATGGTTTATCTCTACCAGTTCAACCAGGCCTGCTTTATCACCATTATATTCAATGACAAAGCGACGTTCGCTCTGATCGTGGATGTGTTTATCATATAAATCAGAAAGTTCGACAAAGGCTTCATAGGGTTCTTCAAACCAATAACGCATCACGCTGGCGTTATTATCGAGCTGATGAACAAAACGCAAATCTTCGCGTTCCAGTGGTCGAAGTTTAATGGTTAAATCACTGCTCATTGGAAACCTTGAGAATTGAACAAGCTCCTGATTAGCAGGAGCTTGTTATAGAAGAGGGGTATTGAGTTACGGCTTAGCTACACGGCCATTGCGGCGATCCAGACAACGCTGGGTATTGGGCTCCCAGTAAACATTGATATCGACGCTTTCCATACATTTATCGCGTAAGTCGACAGCATGGGTGTCTTTATCAAAGTCCTTTTCAACCCGATTATTCACTTTGCTGCGCAGTGAGCGAGTATCATTCCACTGCTCTTTTTCCATCGCCGCTTGCTGCTTACTTTGCGCGCTGTCACCGGACTCAATGATGAGTTTGCTGGTTTCTGCATGCGCTGCCTGTGTGAATGCGAAAGCACTTAAGACCAGAGCCAGACTGATATTCGCTAAAGGTTTGAGAAGGCTTGTCTTCATAACCGTTTCCTTTTAAGGTGTAACACTTCTGAATATTATATCACTGCGAGATGCGTGCGCCTATGCTCGCCGCATCCAGTCCTGATAATCCGACTATTCTGACACTATGATCAAAACAACGTTGCTTTTTTTTGTAACCGCTTTAGCGGAGATTATTGGCTGTTTCCTTCCCTGGTTGTGGCTCAAACGTGATGGATCGCCATGGCTCTTAGTTCCTGCAGCTCTTTCTTTAGTTTTTTTTGTCTGGTTACTGACCCTGCATCCTGCCGCTAGCGGACGGGTATATGCAGCTTACGGCGGAGTATATGTGATAACCGCGTTGTTATGGCTACGTTTTGTCGAGGGGGTAAAACTTAGCGTTTATGACTGGAGTGGGGCGGCGATAGCCTGCTGCGGTATGCTGATTATTGTTGCTGGCTGGGGTAAATCATGATTCACGGAGCCGGTACTGCTTATTCTTCGATCACAGGGCCAGTAAAGCTAACTGTCCCTGTTTGTAACAACGAATAGAAGGGGTGAGTATTAAACAAATAAAGCGAGTGGATCCGCAGCCGCAAATGCACTTTCACGGTCAGCTTTTGGTGGATAAATTAATTCATTGGTAATAGAAATTTTGATTTTTTTTCCCTCTTCACCCACATATTTTACTTGCTGTTCCCATCCTTCGGTATAAACCGCTCCCCAGGCTCCGAGATCAAGACAGGTGACATAGTTTTCTTGTCGATAGGGTAATGGACGGATATTGATTAAACTCGCGGCGACATTGTGACCCGCAAATTTACCCAGCTGGATAGCATGCTGACAGGTCATCAGCGCGGTATTTCCAAGTGAATCGGTCTTCGCATGAGCAACGTCCCCCGTTGCATACACATCGGGTAACCCAATAACTTGCAAATTTTCGTCAACATATAAACGTCCTTGGCTATCTCGCTCGACGTTGAGTTGTTGAGTTAACCGGTTTGCCTGAACGCCAGCGGTCCAGACCACGGTTAAAGAGGGTATATGGCTGCCGTCCTTCAAGGTTACGCCAGAAGCATCAATCGCGCTGACTTCGGTATTTAATTTCCACTCAACGCCTAATTCTTGTGACGCTTGTTCAATAACCGTGCGCAACGCATCGCTATAGCGTCCCCCGATAACGTCTCCTCGTTCAACTACGATAACTTTAGTCTTAGTTTTTTCACCTAATAGACGCGTTAATCGAGATGGCAACTCGGTAGCCAGTTCAATTCCAGTAAATCCTCCGCCACAAATAACGACCGTATTACGCGCGGCAGATGACTGTTGCTGTGACAAATTCTGAAGATGATTTTCGAATACTTTTGCTGATTCAAGTTGATCGATATCGAAGGTAAATTTATCACATCCTGGTATCTGAGGGCGTCGGGTATTGCTCCCCGTAGCAAGCACTAAGCTTTCATAGGTAAGCGTGGCTAGTTTCTTTGACTTGTCATGATAGATAACTTTTTTGTTATTTGAATCAATAGATTCAACTGTTCCTGCAATGAAATTAATGCCTGCAACGGCAAACAAATCTTCAAGGGGTGAAACTAATGATGCGACATTTTCTTCATAAAATCGTGGCCGCACGCGTAGCTCGGGTTGGGGAGCCAATACGGTAATATCGATATCATCACGCTGGTTTAAATCAGCCAGTCTGGCGGCGCTGAGAGCTGACCACATGCCTGCAAAACCGCTTCCGACAATCAGTATACGTTGTTTCATTTTCTCACCTTGTTAATTTTCGTGCCATGGCTCTGGATTAACTACGACTATACTTGTCGCACTTAACTCAGACAAGATCTTTCGGAGTTAACGGGGTGGTATTCTAATGTGGTTTATTAATATCATGAAAAATAATGAGATTTTTATTTAGTATTTTGTATGCATTCTGTGGATCCTAAAAACATGTATAATGACTACGACTTGTAACAGCGGAGTTTTGTATGGCATTTTACAGTTCAGGCGTGGAATATGGCATACATAGTCTGGTGTGCATGGTTGATGGAAAAGGTGATTTACATGACATGAATGTTCGCGAACTCGCCGAATTACAAGGTATTCCCTATGATTACCTGGCAAAAATTTTCACCAAGTTCTCCCGGGCAGGTTTAGTTGTGAGCACCGAGGGAAAAGGTGGCGGTTTCCGGCTGGCAAGGGCTGCGGAGTTAATTTCTGTCCTGGACATTGTGAAGGCCATTGATGGCCCTAAATCCATGTTTGAATGTAAAGAGATCCGGCAGAGAATGGCCGTTTTCGATGAAACACCGCCTGCCTGGGCCTGCGAAGGGATTTGTGGTATTCGGGGCGTGATGGATAGTGCCCAGAGAAGAATGGAAGAAGAGTTATCCCGTCACACTATCTTAGATCTGGCACGAAAAATCCATCGTAAAGCGCCCGATACTTTCGCGATTGAAGTTCAGGAATGGATTAGCGGACGAAGGCAGGGGCAGCCTGAAAAATAAAGTTTAATATTTTGAGACCGAGGAAAGAGAGTGGTCACCAGCAGGAGCCACTCCCAGGAAATAGTCTCGCTTGTCGATCAGCTGTTGCGGTTGACGCTTAACCCGGCAAAACTCTGACTCACTGGCATCATTTCCAGCGTATTAATATTGACGTGCTTTGGTAAGTTCGCCACCCACCAAACGGCCTCTGTGACATCTTCCGGGGTTAATGCGTTGGCATTTTCATAGGCCAGTTCTGCTTTCGCATCATCACCTTTAAAACGCACATTAGAGAACTCTGTTCCGCCCACTAAACCGGGTTCAATATCTGTAACACGTACCGGGGTTTTTTGCAGATCTGCGCGCAGATTAAGGCTGAACTGACGCACAAAGGCTTTTGTTGCACCGTAAACGTTGCCTCCTGCATAAGGCCAGCGGCCTGCGGTAGAGCCAATATTAATAATATGGCCACTATTACGTTCAACCATGCCCGGTAACACCGCATGGGTCATATAGACCAGGCCTTTATTGTTGGTGTCGATCATGGTTTCCCAGTCATCGAGACTGGCTCTGTGTGCCGGTTCTAAACCTAACGCCAGGCCCGCATTATTGACCAGTACATCGATATTACGCCACTCTGCTGGCAGTTCGCCCAGTGCTTTTTCTATTCCGGCACGGTCGCGTACATCAAGGGCAAGGGTCAGGACGGCATCACCTAATTCGTGCTTCAACTCTTGCAGCCTTTCCTCGCGGCGACCCGTAGCAATGACTTTATGCCCATTATTCACAAAACGACGGGTAATACTCTCACCAAATCCTGCCGTTGCTCCCGTAACTAATATAATCATCACCATTTTCCTTTGTACTTTTATTGTATGTAAATACCTTAGCACGGTAATCTGTTCGGGCAATCTTTTTACCCTTCATCGAATTATTTGTGATACCTATTTCCAGGGAGTGAACAATGTCTGCTGAAAACCCTTTATTAACGGTAAGTCTTCTGCCTTACCAGGCACCTTGTTTTGATACCCTGAAGGAGGAACATTATCGACCCGCTTTTGATGAGGCAACACGGATAAAAAGGGCTGAGATCGCCGAAATCGCGAATAACCCCGTTGAACCAACCTTTAATAACACCTTCCTGGCACTTGAACAGAGTGGCGTGATGCTCAGCCGGGTCAGCAATATCTTCTATGCCATGTCTGCCGCCCATACCAATGATAATCTCGAACAATTGGAAGCAGAGTTTTCCAGTGAACTGGCAGAATTAAATGATGAAATTCACCTCAATGAACGTCTGTTCGCGCGCCTGGATAAGGTTTACCAGCACCGGCAACAGCTTGAGCTGGATAAAGAATCACTGAGGCTGGTTGAGGTTGTCTGGCAGCGTTTCAGCTTATCAGGAGCTACCCTGACTGACGCCGATAAAACACAGATTAAGGCATTAAATAAAGAAGCTGCGCAGTTAACCAGTCAGTTTAATCAGCGACTTCACGCGGCAAATAAGGCAGCGGCTTTGGTGGTTGATGATGTCCTCCTTCTTGAAGGGTTTACCGCCAGTGAGATCGCTGCGGCAGCACAGGCGGCAAAGGAGAGTGGGCAGGAAGGTAAATGGGTTATTCCTTTGCTGAATTTTACCCAGCAACCCGCGCTGCAAACGTTAACCCACAGGGCAACGCGTGAAGAACTATTCCTCGCTGGCTGGAATCGAACTCAGCGTAAGGATGCCTTTGATACTCAGTCTATCGTTGCCCGTCTGGTGATTTTGCGGGCTGAACAGGCGGCGCTACTTGGTTTTGAAAACTATGCAGCATGGAAAATCGCCGATCAGATGGCAAAAACGCCTGCCGCGGCATTACAGTTTATGCGTGATATCGTACCGGCGGCGACAGAGAGAGCAACGCACGAGCAGCATGATATTCAGCAGCTTATGGATAAACTGAATAGCGGATATTCACTGGCTGCGTGGGACTGGCAGTTTTTCGCCCAGAAAGTGAGAATGGAAAAATATCAGCTGGATGAGGGGCAAATCAAACCCTATTTTGAGTTAGGTAATGTGCTTCAAAAAGGGGTTTTCTGGGCCGCAAGTCAACTATTTGGCCTGCAATTTGTCGAACGTTTTGATATTCCTGTCTATCATCCCGATGTCCGGGTCTGGGAGATTTTTGATGCTGACGGGCAGGGAATTGCACTATTTTACGGTGACTTCTTTGCGCGTAGTAGTAAGTCTGGTGGTGCATGGATGGGCAACTTTGTCGATCAGTCCCGGCTCCATAGCGCTTCACCGGTTATCTATAATGTATGCAATTACCTCAAACCGGTGTCCGGTGAGCCCGCGTTACTCTCCTGGGATGATGTCGTGACACTGTTTCACGAGTTTGGCCATACATTGCATGGTTTATTTGCCAGCCAGCAGTTCCCCGCCTTGTCTGGCACCAATACTCCGCGCGATTTTGTAGAATTCCCCTCGCAAATTAACGAGCACTGGGCTCGTCAGCCTGAGGTTTTTGCTCACTATGCTCGTCATTATCAGACGGATGAGCCTATGCCCGATACGCTGCGTGAACAGCTATTCCGTTCAGCGCAGTTTAATAAAGGTTATGATATGACCGAACTGCTATCAGCGGCTTTGCTAGATTTACGCTGGCACAGTCTGGACAAAGAAACCACTGTTAAAGATATTGTCACGCTGGAAGAGAGGATACTGGCCGAGGAGCATATCGGGTTAAAAGCGGTTCCACCTCGTTATCGCAGCAGCTACTTTGCCCATATTTTTGGCGGCGGCTATGCTGCGGGTTATTACGCTTATATCTGGACCCAAATGCTCGCTGATGACGGTTATCAATGGTTTGTCGAGCAGGGAGGGTTAACTCGTGCTAATGGTCAGCGTTTTCGTGATGCTATTTTATCCCGGGGTAATAGTGAAGACCTTGAGTGTTTATACCAGAGCTGGCGTGGGCATGCCCCGCTGCGTGAACCGATGCTTAAAAATCGTGGGCTGATAAAATAGTTACGCTAAATATGGTTGTTTTTTGTTCATGTGTGAATCTTCGCGCTATACTGAGAATCGTTGCACAATGATGATGAGGATAATGATGGACGCCAGAATGACACCTGCCACGCTAGCAATTGAATTCCTGAGAAGAGAAAACAGTAAACTCACTCCGGCTCAGTATCTGAGCCAGCTTCAGCAATTAACGCTGGAGTTTGCTGATTTAATGGAGTTAACCAACCGGGAGCTGCGCGAAGAAATTTCGTATGCCAGTCAACTGGGAATTCACTAGCGATGAATAAGGCCACAATAGCCTGAGCTAAAAGTGGCCTCAATTTTTGGTTAGCGTGAAGAAAAAATCAGTTTCAAACCGAGTAGCCCCATAACGCTGCCCGCCACCCGGTCTATAACCGTTTTAAAACGAATATAGACATTGCGTGAACGTTCGGTCGAAAGCGCAACAGTCACCAATGAATACCAGCCAGCATCAATAATGAAACTTATCAGTGGCAGCGCAATATAGTAATACGCGGGGATCTCGCGTGGCAGCAGCGCGGTAAAAATACTGGCAAAGACCACCGCAGTTTTTGGATTACTTAGCTGAGTGAACAACCCGTCACGAAAAGTCGCAAGCAGGCTTTTTTCGCCAATACTGACTTTCCCCATGCTTAATGGCTCGCGGGAATGGCGTATTATTTTATAGGCCAGCCAGAGCAAGTAAACTCCACCAACAATTTTCAGCGCAGTATAAGCCACCGGCACGGCCAGTAAAAAAGCTTGAAGGCCGAGTAATGCCAGTAAGGCAAAGATAGCCGCTCCAACTCCTGTGCCCATGGCAGTGGCCAGGCCATGGTTACGAGATCGTGCCACCGCATTTTGTGCGACATAGACAAAACTCGGGCCAGGACTGATTGCGCCAATCGCTAACGTAGCGGCGATAGCGAGCAGGGTTGTGAAGGTATCCATAGGGTTATTGTCCGCTTGAGAGAAAAAAGATTAATAACCCGAAGTGACAGGGCTGACAATCACTATTTCATTTTTTTGTCAGGATAATTAAATTATTGTCTGGAACGTAGCTGGTCTATAAGCCAGCGGCCAGCGGGTCCCGGCGGGGTTTTATTTGACCAGGCGACATCGACTTCAAATAACTTCGGCCAGCCTTCAAGTGAAAGTTCCTGTAATACCTGATGACCAAATTGCTCCACCAGCCAGCGGGGCAGAATGCCCCAGCCAAACCCTTGCTCTGCCATTTCCAGTAACATTAGCAGAGAGGGTGATGACCAGACTGGACCCGTTGATAATACGTTATCCGGACGCACATAGGTCTTCAACACTAGCTGCCGTACTGTCTGTAACGCGTCAATATCAAGCTCTTTCTGACATGCCAGCGGATGATTTTGATGGATAAAAATAGCCATTTCAGTCCCCACTTGCAGACGTGCAGTAGAGATATTTGTCGGGTAATGATTTTGCACTCGCAGAACACCTACATGAGCACGGCCAGACTGAATGGAGTCGATAACATCATCATCTTCGGCAATAATGCACTCAAATTCTATGTCCGGATAACGTTCAGAAAACTGCTGTAAAATAGACTCGTGATGGCTGGTTTGCCAGAGATCGGAGAGCACAAAACTCAGGCGGGGTTCAATATTATCCGTCAGTCTGACGGCGAATTCATCTAACCGTTCATTGGCAGCAAAAATAGCCTTTACATAGGGTAAAACGCCTAATCCTTGAGGCGTTATCCTGGGATGGCGGCTAGTGCGGTCGAAAAGCTCTACGCCCAGATCGGCTTCCAGATTGGCGATTGCGGTGCTGATGGTTGACTGGCTTTTTTTGAGTTTACGCGCGGCTGCAGAAAATGAACCCGACTCAACAGCATACAAAAACGCTTCCAGTGACTCCGGAGAATAATTCATGATCTATCGCTTTTATCGATGGTTACTAACTTTATATTATCATTAATTACGATGAGAATAACCGCCATAAGTGAATTGGAGTTCATTGATGAAAAAGCAAAATCGTAGTTTAGGTGAGCGTATTATCCACGCTGTGTCATTTGAAGTCATTGCCCTGGCCATTTGTGCGCCAACGGCGGCCTGGCTGATGGATAAACCGTTATTTCAGATGGGTGCGCTGGCCATTATGCTGTCAACCGTCGCGATGTTATGGAACATGATTTATAACACCGGTTTTGACAAATTTTTCCCGCCAGGCCAGCCACGCAGTTTTAAAGTTCGCGTCTGCCATGCTCTGGGGTTTGAAAGCGGTTTTATTCTGATCGGTTTGCCGATTGCAGCTTGGATGTTACAGGTTTCGTTACTTGAAGCGCTGATGGTTGAGATAGGATTCTTTCTTTTCTTCCTGCCTTACACCGTTATTTTTAACGCCTGTTACGACTGGTTGCGTGCCCGTCGTTTGCAACTCGCAACAGAAAAATAGGCCCTCTGCATTACTGAAAAAGCCGTCGGGGAGATTACTCCCTGACGGCTTTTTTGTTTTAATTATTACAGCAGCTTACGCGCCACAATG
Source organism: Klebsiella sp. BIGb0407 (assembly GCF_024807845.1). Lineage (GTDB taxonomy): Bacteria > Pseudomonadota > Gammaproteobacteria > Enterobacterales > Enterobacteriaceae > JGM124. Next base: position 540,767 of record NZ_JANUEQ010000001.1, on the reverse strand, counting down.
AACAGGCGAGGGAAGGGCATCAGGATATTACCGTCAGATTGTTCTTTATAGTGCTGTTTCAGTAACTCATGGTAGCGTTCGAGATAAGCCTCTTGCTGGTGGGGTGCCAGATGATTAACAAAACGGCGTAGCCCGGTGGTACTTAACCAGTCAATAATGGCCTGCGTCGAGGGAAGAACATGAAAGTAGGTGGTACGCCAGATATCTACCTCACAGCCCGCATGACTCAAGAGATCGTAGTAGGCCTGGGCGCTGAGAATGGCTTCACGATGATCGTGTGAATATCCCTGCTCATCCGCAACATCGCGCATCAGACGATGGGTGTGCTCTTGCCAGTTATCGGGCATCTGAACCGCAAGGACTCCGCGCGGTGAGAGCTGGGCAGCCAGATGGGGAAAGAGAGTCTCGTGATTGTTTACCCACTGTAACGACGCGTTGGCAAAAATGACATCTTGTTTTTTCTCAGGTTGCCAGCAACTGATATCGCTCTCTACAAACTGACAGCCAGGTAAGATAGCGCGTGCTTTTTCTAACATCGCAGGTGAGGTATCAATTCCGGTGATCCGTGCTTTAGGATGTTGCTTACAGAGTACGGCAGTAGAGTTACCTGGGCCACAGCCTAAATCCGTGATAGCGACGGCTTGTGGGAAATGGATACGAGCAGCGAGCTCTTTTACCGGGCGGGTTCGTTCCGCTTCAAATCGTAGATAGGATGTTGGGTTCCAGTCCTGCATTGTAATACCTTTATTTTTGAAAATTAATACTTTATTCACGCTGTTTTAGCTTGCAGTCGGTGACCTTTTAAGAGTAGTGCAGAATATTTATTCTGATAAAAATAGTTATTCACCAAGTGATTGTCAGCTATCAATAGCATGGCTCACTGTAACGCTCGGCTAAGTCGAATACGTTTAGTGATGAGTAATATATCGTATTAAGTTACCTGGTACTTCGCATTGAAGATAATCAGATATATCTCAAAGGTTGTTTTTTCGGTCAAACAGACTTTATCTTGTGAGCAGAAATCTAACCTGTGTCTCCTGGCTCAGCACCTGTTTTATTGTCGGTGCTGAGCCTTCCAGCCTTTTATTAACTCAGACGGTAATAGCGGTTTGGCATTAAGGCTGATGGCAGCGTGGTCTCATCATTCATATTCCTGATGTCACGTTCAATGGCAATACAAATAGCATCCAAGGGCAGGTCGTTATCCTCGGTACCAAAAGGATCTTCAAGCTCTTCTGCCAGTGAGTCCAGGGCAATGAATGTATAAGAGATAAATACCGAGAGAAAAGGCGTCATGTAATGCAGGTCGGTGACCAGGGCAAAGGGCAGCATGATGCAAAAGATATAGACGGTGCGATGCAGTATCAGGCTGTAAGCGAAAGGCAGTGGGGTAGTAATGATACGTTCACAGCCACCCGACACCTCAGAAAGTGCATTCAAGTTCTTATTGAGGCTTTGCCATAAAATGTCTGAGATCTCTCCTTGCTGGCGTTTTTCATTGAGCCAGTTACCCATCAGAACCAAAATGCGATTCTGAGGGGTATGACTTTCGCTGACCCAGGCAAGCTGGGCAGGCGTCAGATAGCGACTCAATATTTCTTGTTGCGGTTGTTTGCGTAGCGACATACGTAAGCTATTACAGAAGGCCAACTGCAAATTAATAAATGCCTGGACTGACTCGGGCTGGTGCCCCAGTAATGTTCTGACCTCACGAAGTAAGGAACGAGAAGTAATCGCCAGTTGCCCCCACAACAGCCGAGCTTCATTAAAACGTGCATAGCAAACGCTATTACGGAATCCCAGAAAGATAGCAATCGCTACCCCCAGTACACTAAAAGGCGCCATGGTTAATTTAATACCGAGCGTTTCATACCAGGGCAGAAAGAAAATGACGCTGACAGAGAGGAGCAGGTTTAACAGGAGTCGCGAATAAATTTTTTCGAGTACCGAACCGTGCCAGACAAACAACCGGGTCAGCCAGTGCTGATGAGGACGAACAATCATAAGAAATATCAGACGAGAAATAGAAGCCTGCTATTTAACGGCAGAACGATGATGAAGATCAATAAAATAGTGCCGGTATCTTTATTGTATAAGTGACACTGTCACGTTATTGGTAAGCGTCATATTCCTTCAGACAGCCTGTATTGAGCTTTTCAATCTTTCGATACGTTGAATTCAGACTCAAAAAAAACATATAAAAATCAGTATCATATATTGATATTTGGTCATTTCTCTTTTACAGGAAATAGCTGGGCTTTGTCTGTTAATGCAGCTAGCGAGGTGACAAAAAGCAAAATTGTGATCAACGCCAAGGAATAATTAATTCCTTACATTGATACTATATGAAATCAAAAATTCCTTTAACGTTGTATTTGAGTAACAAAAGGTTCTAAATGAAAAAAATAGTCGCCATGACGGTTAGCGCACTACTTGCAGGTTGTGTCAGCCATGTTGCACAACAGCCTCTCACTGATGCTCAGTTAGAAGGTTTGTGGAAAGATCCGCATAAAAATGCCGAACTTATCCTTTCACAGATGACGACTAAAGAAAAAATTGGTCAAATGCTGATGCTGGATATTCGTCAGTGGGACGAGAACCCGCAGGGATATGCGGGAGAGCGTAAAGAAGAGACCAGCGTTCACGCCCTGCCTGCAGCGCTGGCTGATATGATTTATGATTATCGCCTTGGCGGCATTATTTTGTTCCGCGAAAACTTCATGACAACCGCTCAGTCTTATAAATTGATCGAAGATATTCAGAGCGCACGTTATCGTCTGCCTCTGCTGATTGGAACCGATCAGGAAGGCGGCTATGTCACTCGCTTACGTGAAGGCACCGAAATGCCGGGCAATATGGCATTAGCAGCAACGCGTGATATCTCTATGGCGAAGGGATCAGGTGAAATTCACGGTTCTGAGCTGTCAGCATTAGGCGTGAATATTAATTTCGCACCTTCTGTTGATGTCAATGTGAATCAAAATAACCCGGTCATTGGTGTTCGCTCGTTCAGTAGTGATACTGGCCTGATTAACGATATGGCCAGTGCTTATATCGACGGTTTACAGAAACATCATGTTACCGCAACCATCAAACACTTCCCGGGCCACGGTAATGTCGAGACTGACTCACATGTTGGCTTGCCTGTGGTTCCTTACTCTGAACAAGAGTGGCGCCAGAATGATTTAGTCCCGTTCAAATACGCTATTGATAACGGTATTAAAGCGATAATGACCGGACATATCGTGGTCCCCGCACTCGATAATAGCAAAGTGATTTCCAGGCATGACGGCAAGGAAATGGGCCTACCCGCGACCTTATCGAAAAAAATCCTTACCGATATTCTCCGTAATGAATTGCACTACAAAGGCCTTGTTTTTACCGATGCATTAGATATGGGGGCTGTTGCGGATAACTTTGGCACCAATGAAGCCGTAGAGCAGGCATACTTAGCGGGCGTTGACGTCGCCGTTATGCCGGTTCATATCTGGGATAAACAAGGCATGGAGAAGCTAGCCAGCCTGTATCAGTATATTGAAAAACAGAGCCAGGTGAACCCAGAGCTGGCTAAGCGTATCAACGAGTCCGCATTGCGCGTTGTTGAATATAAGCTGGATAACAAACTGTTACCGCAGCCGATGTATACCGAAGCACATGCTCTGTCAGTTGTTGCTTCAGCAGAACATAAAAACTACGAACGCAAAGTTGCCGAGAAATCAGTAACCTTAATTGAAAATAAAGGCGTTTTACCTTTCACGTTGAAAAAACAGAATAACATTCTGGTGATTTCTGATGAAAAAGCACGTAATGAATTGATTAAAAAAGAGTTAAATCAAATCAGCAGCGAGCTGAAAGGCAAAACTATCGATACCACGGGTATTGATGTTGATCTGTCAGGGCAAACCTTACCTCAGGGAATGGATAAGCAAATTAATCATTCAGATTTTATTATCCTCGTGACCTATAATTTGAAAGCACAAGATAATGCTGCCCAGTCTATTATTAACCTGGCTGCAAAATATAAAAAACCAGTGGTAGTGATTTCTTCCCGCAATCCCTATGATATTTCTGCCCTGAAGAATGTGAAGGCGAATATTGCTATTTATGGCATTACCGGCTTTGACATCACTAATGCAGGTCGTAACTCTCTGGAAGCGAATATTAAAGCAGGTATCAGAAGTTTGTTTAAAGATTCTCAGGGCGTTACCTTTAATAATCCGACAGGTAAGCTCCCTGTTGATATTAAAGCTAGCAATGGAAAAGTCATCTACCCACTGGGTCACGGTATGACATACTAATATTTTCTAAAATAAAGGGTCATAGATATTATGACCCTGTTACTGATAGTTTTATAAAAAATAAAATAACCCTCAAAAAAACAGATTAATTTTACTGGCAGGTTTCCTATGAATTATGCAAAACATTCGTATTTGTTTTTATTATTGACTGCACTGCCTTCAGTTAGCCAGGCGGTAGTTGATGAGCCACTTGAAGAAAAAGCAACAGAGCAAGCAGCACAACAACCTACTAAAAAAATAGCTGAAGAATCAAAATTCAATATCTCCAGTAATACATTCCTGGAGATAGAGGAGTTTAAAGGGTATAAAATTAACGATAAGAAAGTCTTTGATAAAATTAGCCCGGTCGTTCAGGTAGCCATTCAGCCTGTGGACTCAAAGTGGAGTTATTTTATGGAGTATAAAGTCTCCATGCGTAACTACACGACCAATTTCCACTCAGAACAGACCTCCTATAATCGTAACCGCTTACAGTTACAGGCTAACCGGAATCTGATTAAAAATCAGGATGCCACCCTGAATCTTAGTTTCGTTTATCGTAAAGAATCTAATGATGTAAAAAATGGTATGCCAGCGAAAAACTCTTACCACTCTTACTGGTTGATTCCCGGCGGTAGTTATAATTTTAACGAACAATTTGCTTTCGTTTTCTGGGATGCAGGTTACTACTATGATAATGCTTTCTCGGGCCCGGGTTATAACGACTGGGAATGGGAAAGTGAACATGGGTTCCAGTACCGAATTAACGATAAAATGCTGGCTAAACTGATGTATTACACTGACTGGACCTGGAACAGTCATGGCGATAAGACTTGGGAGCAAAACCAGATCCGTGGTTATTTCCCGACGACCATTAATGAGCAGTGGAACATTCAGCCTTATTTCCGCTACTTCCTCAATGAAAAGAACTATGACCCTGTAAGCGGTGCAACCACCAACCGTGCTGACAACGGCGGGTTGCGTTTAGGTCTGATTGTAAACTATAACCTGACGCCTAAAACAACCCTCTGGACGAATCTGGCGTGGGAACAGACCACCTGGGAACACTCCAAAAACAGCCAGCAGGTTCATCTGACGTACGGGGATGATAATACCCAGGACTTCCGCCTCTACTCAATTGGTATTCGTCACACCTGGTAGTGCCAGAAACCTTAATAGTGAAGAACTTACCCGGGGTCAGGCGCCCCGGGTTTTATTTTAATTTCTCAATCATCTCTTTACTGCGATTAATATACTGCTGACTTCTTTCGTTATCCTCTTGTAGCAGACAAACAAAGAGTAAGTCAGTAATGGTATTTTGAGCCGTACGCGCTGAAATAGAAGAGCTGCGCCAGCGTGTTTCATCTGCCAGAGTATCCAGGGTGTAATCGGCTATTTTCCGCAGCGGGCTTTCCTGCAATGATGTGACAGCAACCAGCTGGGCGCCGTTATTTTTCGCGACTTGAGCGGCCAGTAATATCTCTTTGAGTGAACCGGAGTAGGAAATAGCAATCTGGATATCTCCCGGGCCGAGTGACTGAGCCACTGTTATCTGTACGTGCCCGTCCATTTCATTCATGACGGGATAACCAATTTTCATCAGTTTATAAGCGAGGTCTTTAGCCACCAGAGCAGACCCACCGATACCGGTAATTTGGATCCTGCGAGCTGATTTCATTAAAGAGATGGCTTTTTCCAGCTGAGAAAAATTCACATTGTCAGTTGAATCACGCAACGCCTGCTGTTTTTCAAGGCAGAGTTTTTCCGCGATGATAGCCGGACTATCATGGACGCTGATACTGCTATGCAAGTGCTGATCGGCGATATTTATTTGCTTGTTCAGCTGCCCCCATTCTTCGATCAGCGCCATTTTAAGATCGGTAAATCCTTTGAAGTTCAATCTTTTGGCAAACTTAACGATACTGGACTGGCTAATGTTTAGCTGAGTGGCAATTTCTTGTGATGAGTATTGTTTCAATATTTCAGGATGGGCTAACAGGTAATCGGCGATGGTGCGTTCACCCGGTGTAAATTGTTCTTTATTCAGTGAAATAAGTTGTAAAATACGCATCGGTGTTAACCTGGGAAAATAACAATAGCCTCTATCATAGCGGTGATGACCTGTAGAAGGAAACAGGGAGAACAGAACAACATTTCGTTCCTCAACTCGCTCCACTGTGGCCAAAATTCTTATCCAGGTTCGCAGGAGCCTGATGTCGGTGTAAAATAATAATAATTTATTCCAAAATTATTCCATTGTTAGGAATTGTGTTTTTATTATTATTTTCAATGGCGTGTGTATTTTTAATCTTATTAATCTTTATTTTATTCTTTTTTTGAGGCGAGGTTAGAATCGTTTTAACGTGATTCACATCACTAACGAGTAATAAAATATTCCATATCATAGTCGACAGATTACTTTGACGGATTAAGCACAATGCAAATTAACTTAAAAAAAATGATTACCGAAAGCCGCAATCCAGCCAGTGCGGATATTGATACTTTATCCACGCTGGACGTGTTAACTGTTATTAATCAGGAAGATAAGAAAGTTCCTCTGGCTGTTGAAGCCGCTATTCCGGAAATTACACAAGTCGTTGATGCCGTGGTTGTCGCTTTTTCCAGAGGCGGACGTTTGATCTACAGCGGCGCGGGTACCTCTGGCCGTTTAGGGATCCTCGATGCCAGTGAATGTCCGCCGACTTATGGTACGCCAGCCAGTCAGGTCGTGGGCATTATCGCCGGTGGTCACAAAGCCATTTTACAGGCGGTAGAAAATGCCGAGGATAATGGCGAAATGGGGGCTCAAGACCTCAAGGATATCGATTTTAATGAAAAAGATGTTCTGGTCGGTATCGCCGCGAGTGGCCGTACCCCTTATGTCCTGGGCGCAATGGCTTACGCGAAAAGTGTTGGCGCTACGGTTGCGGCAATTTCTTGTAATCCTGGCAGTGCAATGAGTCTGAGTGCTGATATTGCGATTGAACTCGTTGTCGGACCTGAAGTTGTCACGGGTTCCTCGCGGATGAAAGCCGGGACGGCACAGAAGCTGGCCCTTAACATGATAACTACCGGTTCTATGATCCGCAGCGGTAAAGTCTATGGCAACTTGATGGTCGATGTTGAAGCGACTAACGCCAAACTTGTTCAGCGTCAGGTCAATATTGTCGTTGAGGCGACTGACTGTACGCCGGATGTTGCTGACCAGGCGCTTAATGCATGCCAGCGCCACTGCAAAACGGCGATTTTAATGGTGCTGAGCGGGCTGTCTGCCAGTGAAGCCAGTGCGTTGTTAAAGAAAAATAACGGCTTCATCCGTCAAACACTTCAGGGGATGAATATCTAATTATGGCTAAAATTACCGGCTCGATGATTGAAAGTATCCTGCGCCTTACCGGCGGCAGTAACAATATCACTCTGTGCGGCAACTGCATGACGCGTCTTCGACTGACGCTGAAAAATCGCGACCTTGTACAAAATGACGAATTGAAGAAAGTTCCGGGTGTACTGGGGGTGGTCAACGGCGACGATCAGCTGCAAATCATTCTTGGGCCTGGCAAAGCACAGACTGCCAGCGATATGATGAATGAAATGATCAAGTCCGGTGCACAGATAGAGCCGGATAATAGCGAGTCAGCCGATTTACAGGCTCTCGCCAGCCAGAATAAAAAACAGATGAAAGCGAAGCAGAATAGTGCTGTTCATAACTTTCTGACTAAATTCGCCACCATCTTTACTCCGTTAATTCCCGGGTTTATTGCTGCAGGTTTGTTGTTAGGTATCGCGACGCTGCTTCAGCAATCACTGTTTATTGAAGGTGAAACACCGGCACTCTGGTTAACCCAGCTGATTGCTTATATGAAAGTATTCAGTATCGGTCTGTTTACGTTCTTAAGTATTCTGATTGGTTTTAATACCCAGAAAGCGTTCGGTGGTACCGGTGTTAATGGTGCGATTATTGCCTCACTGTTTATCCTGCGCTATGTGCCGGAAGGGACAGTGGGTTATTACGCCGGCATGGATAACTTCTTCGGGCTGGCTATTGACCCGCGCGGTAATATCATCGGCGTATTATTAGCCTGTATGGCCGGGGCGTGGATTGAGCGGCAGGTTCGTCGCTTTGTGCCTGATAACCTTGATATGATCCTGACTTCAGGGATCACCTTACTGCTGACAGGCGCGCTGACTTACCTGGCGATAATGCCAATCGGTGGTGAGCTGTTTAAAGGCATGACCTGGCTGTTCCTGCACCTGAATGGTAACCCTATCGGGACTGCGGTACTGGCCGGTTTGTTCTTAATTGCCGTGGTATTTGGTATTCACCAAGGATTTGTTCCGGTCTATTTTGCCTTGATGGATGCGCAGGGCTTTAACTCACTGTTCCCAATCCTTGCTATGGCAGGTGGTGGACAGGTTGGTGCAGCCCTGGCGCTGTATTATCGTTCAGCGAAAGGTTCCATGCTGCGTACTCAAGTGAAAGGTGCCATCTTTCCGGGCCTGCTCGGTATCGGCGAGCCTCTGATTTACGGCGTAACCTTACCGCGATTGAAGCCTTTTGTGACCGCATGTCTTGGCGGCGCAGTGGGTGGCTTCTTTATCGGTCTGGTTGCCTGGATGGGGCTTCCGGTGGGATTAAATACCGTATTTGGCCCGTCAGGTCTGGTGTCAATTCCACTGATGACCTCAAGTCAGGGTATCTTCGCCGGAATGGCAGTCTACGTAGTGGGGATCTTTATCTCTTATGTTGCAGGCTTTGTACTGACCTGGTTCTTCGGCAGTAAGAATGTTGACCTGAGCTAATAGCTTCTCCAGTCATGTTATAAGAAAAAGTAAGGCTATGGCCTTACTTTTTCTATTTTACCAGTAGTATTTCTCCCCCTTGGAATTTCAGTCACTCATACCTTAAGTCGCTTAGTTGTTCGACTATTGTGTGCTATTAGATTTATGAATTATAATTATTTCTCTAACCTACGGATAAATATATATTCAGGGAATCTAATGAAGAATAAATCTTTTACCTTATTAGGAACCGTTCTCGCTGTTACGTTGGCTATTACAGGCTGCGCGCCGAAAACCAGCCCTGAACGTCATGCCAGGCAGTATATACAGGCTACCAGTGACGATTTAAATCCCAATTTTGTGGTCAAAAAAACAGATAGTATTCGAATGATGGTGCCATTCTTCAAACAGTTCTACGAGGCAGGCGCTAAGGATAAAGCGGCAGGAATATCACCCGATGAGGCATTACAACGGGTTAATTACTTTCAAAGTGAGGAATTTCTTCAGTCAATTAAGTCACAAGAAACATTTGCCGGTAAAACTTACACCAGTAGTGGGCTGAAATCAGCACAAGAACAAAAGTCGATGGGAGTGGCTATTTCCGGGGCCTATATGGATGGTTATCACGGCGTCAACTGAGACTGATATTATCAGTCGACCCCGTTTGGGCTCACCGCTATGATTTTAAACGTGGCAGTAATAGAGTAAAACGCGTTGAAACCGAATCGGAAGCCGCGCTTATTTTTCCTTGATGGGCGCCGACAATAGATTTAACGATAGCCAGGCCAATACCACTGCCGGCGGTTTTACGCTGGCGGGAAGGGTCTATCTGATAAAAGCGATCAAATATACGGGACAGATGTTCAGCCGGGATAACCCGTCCCGGATTAGCAATTACCACTTTTACCCACTCATCATCGGTACTCAGCGTGACCTGCACGGCTTCGCCTTGCGGCGTATAGCGAATCGCGTTAGAAAGCAGATTATTCATCACCCGACGTAACATCAGCGCATCTCCCTCAACCCAGCAGCTCAGCCCGCTAATTTTAAGCGTCACATGCTGTTCTTCAGCCCAGGCCTCGAAAAAATCAAAGACTTTCAGCGTCTCAGCCCGGAGATCCAGCCGGGTATGCTCGAGGATCAACTGATGGTTATCTGCCTGGGCAAGAAACAGCATATCGCTGACCATTTTCGCCATCCGGTTATACTCTTCGAGACTGGAATAGAGTACATCCTCAAGTTCCTTGGTGCTGCGGGGCTGGCTTAAAGCAATTTCTGTCTGTGTAACCAGATTGGTCACCGGGGTGCGGATCTCATGGGCAATGTCAGCGGAGAAATTAGACTGGCGAGTAAAGACATCCTCTATACGTTCAATCATATGGTTAAAGGAGATAACCAGTTGTTCCAGTTCAACCGGAACCGTTTTGGGATTAAGCCTGACATCAAGGTTCTCAGAGGAAATATTCTTAATTTTCAGGCTGACAGTACGAAGTGGCGCATGGCCTTTATGTACGGCAAAGACCACAATCAAGACAATCAGCAAGCCCATAACCGCGGCGATGAGCCAGAGATTGTATTTAAGCTCATCGAGATAATGCAGATGAAAATCGATGGAAAAGGAGATAACAAAAGTACAGGTTGAGTCTTTGCCGTGATAAGGCGCGCTAACCGATGCGGCAAGAATTCGATAGGTTTTGGGGCCGTGGTTATCATGGGCATCGGGAGCCGCTACCCGGTCAGACCATTGAAAAACGGAACCTGTTTTAAGACTTTCAGTAAACTGAGGGGTATTAAGCACGGGCATTAAATCAGGTCCGTCAGGGGACTGATAGAGCATCTGGTCATCGGCATTGAGCATCAATACTGAGATATGACGGTAACTGGCGAGAATCACGCTGACTTTTTCTACTTTTTCCGCTTCAGAGGCCCCAGGCTCAAGCAGAATGGAGGACAGCGTCATTTTAATCTTATTCAGATCCTGTTCATCCATATCGGCAAAATGGGTTTTCACCGAGTTCAGCATGATACTGGTCAATACCGCAAAGGCGAAAATCGTCGCAAGGCTGATAAAAAACGTGAGCCTGACGGCAAGTGAAAAGGGGCGATGCCGGTGACTAATGCTCATCGGCAACCTCAAGCATATATCCTACACCCCGAACCGTCTGGATAAGCTTCGGCTCAAAGTCATTGTCTATTTTGGCGCGTAAGCGTTTCACGGCAACATCGATGGCATTGGTATCGCTGTCAAAATTCATATCCCAGACCTGGGAGGCAATCAGTGAGCGTGGCAGGACTTCACCCTGATGGCGGATAAAAAACTCCAGCAAAGTAAACTCCTTACTGGTCAGTGTAATTCGCGTGCTGCCGCGTCTGACTTTGCGGGAGACCAGATCAAGCGCCAGGTCGGCGACCTGGAACTGACTTTCCTGAATAACCGTGGTACCACGACGTAACAGAGTGCGTACGCGGGCCAGGAGCTCTGCAAAGGCAAAGGGTTTAATCAGATAGTCATCCGCGCCCAGTTCGAGTCCTTTAACCCGATGTTCAATACTTCCCAGGGCGGTGAGTAGCAGAATCGGCATGCCTTTGCTGGCCGCGCGTAACATACGCACAATATCCCAGCCATTCACGTCGGGTAACATAATGTCGAGAATAATCAGGTCATATTCATCTGTCATCGCCAGGTGGTATCCGTTCAGACCGTTATCCGCAAGATCAACCACAAATCCCGCTTCGGTGAGGCCTTTACTCAGGTACTCTCCGGTTTTTACCTCATCCTCGACAATTAATATTTTCATCTATTCACCCTGACAGACTTTCTGATATGGCTCATTTTAGTGGGCCTGGCAGTGATAGCAACGGCTTCATCCAATAATGACAAAGTTGTCATTATTCTGTAACCCTGCCAACAGAGTCGCTCAGTTAAGGTGCCAGGAGTCATCAATGGATATGACTTGCCCCTGTGCGGGCAAGCGGGCTGTGGCGAGAAGCGATATGTTCAGATTAAAACAATTTATTTTTAGTAGCGGATTTATTCTTGCGGGTTGCGTCAACCTGGCGCCGGATTATCAGGCGCCTGAACTTCCGGTACCTCAGCAGTTCTCACTTTCACAAAATGGACTGGTCGCGGTGGCTGATAACTATCAGGATACCGGCTGGCGCAGTTTTTTCACGCAGCCCAAGCTCCAGGAACTGATAGCCAGTGGGATTTCAAATAATCGCGATATTGAAATGGCGAGCCTGAAGGTTCAGCAGGCCCGGGCTCAGTATGGTGTTACTGAGGCTGACCGATATCCGCAGCTTAATAGTTCATCCAGTACAAGCTATCAGGGAGGGTTGAATGCGGATAAAGGAACCAGTAAAGAGTACGATATCGGGCTGGATCTGAGCTTTGAGCTGGACTTCTTCGGTAAACTGAAAAACAGCAGCGAAGCTGAAAAACAAAACCTGTTTGCCAGCGAAGAAGCCCGGCGTAATGTGCATATTCTGCTGATCTCAAATATATCTCAGAACTATTTTAATCAACAACAAACCCTTGAGCAGCTGCGGATAGCACAGGATACCCGCCTGAACTACCAGCAAGCCTATGCCCTGGTTGAGCATCAGGTCGTCAATGGTGGCAGTAATCTGCTGGCGCTGGAACAAGCCCGCGGAGCACTCGACAGTACCGATGCAGAAATCGCCAGACGAGAAGGGGAGCTCGCGCAAACGACGAATGCATTACAACTTTTACTGGGGAGCTACCACACCGGGCAGATACCTGGAGCTCTGGAGGGGGTGCCGTTTAACCCGGTGAAACTGCCAGCGCATTTATCTGCGGAAATTTTACGTCAGCGCCCCGATATTCTGGAAGCAGAGCATCAGTTAAAAGCCGCAGAGGCGAATATCGGTGTCGCCAGGGCGGCATTTTACCCTTCTATTAACCTGACCAGTGGTCTGTCGACCAGCAGCAGCGAATTAAGCAGTTTATTTAATACGGGAAGTGGTTTATGGAACTTTGTACCGAAGATAGAGCTACCGATATTTAATGCGGGTCGTAATCAGAAAAACCTGGAACGCGTGAATATTCTCCGGCAGCAAGCGGTGGTGAATTATCAGCAGAAAATTCAGAATGCCTTTAAACAAGTCGCCGATAGTTTAGCTTTACGCGATAGTCTGAGTCGACAGCTGATTGCACAGCAACGTTATCTTGAGACATTAAATACCACCTTGCAACGTGCCAGTAGATTATATTCCAGCGGTGCGGTTACTTATATTGAAGTATTAGACACGCAGCGTTCTTTATTCACCACCCGTCAGGCGATTGTCGATTTACAGTATGCCAGGAAAATTAATGAAATAAACCTTTTCACCGCTCTCGGTGGCGGCTGGAAAGCTTAATGTAGATTATCTCATTTCAGGAGTAGTAAGATGAATCAGTTAATAAAAATCGTTTCCGCGAGTTTTTTGTCTCTGACAGTAGCTTATGCCGTACAGGCTAATGAAACGCATCATAATATGCATGCAGAAGCCAGTAATACTCAGGCTGCTATGAGCAATCAGGTGAGTGAACCTCTTCATCAGACTACTGGCGTGATTAAAGGTATTGATAATAAACAACAGAAAATGTCCATATCCCATGAGGCTATCCCGGAAATCAGCTGGCCACCTATGACGATGAATTTTATTTTTACGCCGGTAGCCGATAAGGTGAGTAAATTAAAATCCGGTGAGGCTATTAACTTTTCTTTCACTCAGCAGGGTAATGATTATGTTTTGCAGAGTATTGAAGTTAAGTAATCTTTAAATAATGCCCCGAAGAATAATGCGGGGCATATTCAGACAGACATTAGCATATGCCGTACATCATTCTAATTACCTGTTTATAAGTTGAATTGAGGTATAGCGGATATATTCCCATATGGCAGGAGCAAATATGGTTTCTTCAAAATTTAAACTGGCTATCGCCGTATCAGGCGGGATTATTCTCGGCAGTGTAATAATGATTTCGGCTTACCCTTATGTCTATCCGGATAGCCAATACAGTAGCGCGCCTGCTGAAAAAGAAGTGTTGTTCTGGTATGACCCGATGAAACCTGACGTCAAATTTGATAAGCCCGGGAAATCACCCTTTATGGATATGGACCTGGTGCCTAAATATCGTGATGAAGCGGATCCCGGTGAGGATACTGAGGGGGTGCGTATTAACCCGGTGCTGCTGCAAAACCTGGGGTTAAAAACCGAAAAATCCCGCACGGGCCATTTGCAATATTCCCGGGTACTGCCCGCGAACGTTGGCTTTAATGACCATCAGTTTGCCATTATTCAGGCCCGTTCTGACGGTTTTGTGGAGCATGTTTATCCTTTGACGCTGGGCGACAAAGTACGAAAAGGCACACCGCTTATCGACGTCACTATTCCTGAGTGGGTGGAGGCGCAGAGTGAATATTTACTGTTGTCGGCGACAACGGGTTCAGCCGTCGAGATGAAAGGTATTCTTGAGCGTCTGCGTCTGGCAGGAATGCCGCAAGAAGATATTCAGCGCTTGCGTACACAGCGTGTCATTCAAACTCACTTTACCTTAAAAGCGCCGATTGAGGGGGTTATCACCGCTTTTGACCTGCGTAATGGCATGAATATCTCTAAAGATAAAGTGGTGGCACAAATTCAGGGGATTGACCCGGTCTGGATAACAGCGGCTGTACCCGAATCGATAGCTGATTTACTGAATGATTCGGCGCAATTTAGCCTCGCGATACCGGCTTATCCGAACGAGGAATTCCGGGTTCAGAAATGGAGTCTGTTACCCAGCGCCGATCCTGCCACGCGAACTTTGCAGCTGCGTATCCAGGTTGATAACCCTCATGAGCAGCTCAAGCCCGGAATGAATGCCTATCTGAAACTTAACCTTCAGGGACCTGAACAGCTATTAATCCCGTCTGAAGCGGTTATTGATACCGGTCAGCAGCAACGCGTGATCGTCGTTAATTCACAAGGGCGCTTTGTCCCGAAAGCCATCAAGTTAATCCATGAGTCCCAGTCACAGGCGGCCGTCGAAGGATTGAGTGAAGGGGAGTCGGTCGTGGTGAACGGTCTGTTCCTGATTGACTCTGAAGCCAATATCAGTGGCGCTCTGGATAAACTGAAGGCTCCGGACAACATCACAGAAACCTCCGTCGGTACCACGCATTCCGGACATTAAGGGAAAAATGATGATTGCATGGATTATTCGGCGCTCTGTCGCCAACCGTTTTCTTATTATGCTCGGGGTGCTGTTTCTCACGCTGTGGGGCAGCTGGACTGTCGCGAATACCCCGGTGGATGCTTTACCCGATCTCTCTGATGTTCAGGTGATCATCAAAACCAGTTATCCGGGTCAGTCACCTGAGATCGTCGAAAATCAGGTCACTTATCCGCTGACCACCACGATGCTTTCTGTTCCCGGAGCCAAAACGGTACGGGGTTTCTCACAATTTGGCGACTCCTGGGTTTATGTCATTTTTGAGGATGGCACCGATCAGTACTGGGCCCGCTCAAGGGTGATGGAATACCTTAGCCAGGCTCAGAATCGGTTACCCGCAGGGGTTCGCTCGGAAATAGGCCCGGATGCCACGGGCGTGGGGTGGATTTTTGAATACGCCCTGACAGATAAAACCGGGCAGCATGACTTGGCAGAGCTCCGCTCGCTGCAAGACTGGTTTTTAAAGTATGAACTCAAAACGATCCCCAATGTATCTGAGGTCGCCTCAATCGGGGGAATGGTCAGGGAATATCAGGTTCAGATAGACCCGACAAAGCTGGTGCAATATGGCGTAACGCTACAACAGGTTAAAAGTGCGCTTAACGCCTCGAATCAGGAAATGGGCGGGGCATCGATAGAACGTGCCGAAACCGAATATATGGTACGGGCCACCGGATACCTGCAATCCATCGATGATTTTAATCATATTGTACTGAGTGCAGGCGCGGATGGCGTTCCCGTTTATTTACAGGATGTCGCCCGGGTTCAGATAGGGCCGGAGATGCGGCGAGGTATCGCCGAGCTTAACGGGGAAGGAGAAGTGGCCGGCGGGGTGATTATTCTGCGTTCGGGTAAAAATGCCCGGGAAGTGATCACTGCAGTAAAAGAAAAACTGAAAACGCTGCAAAGCAGCCTGCCACCGGGTGTCGAGATTGTCACGACCTACGACCGTAGCGAATTAATTGACCGGGCTATTGATAATCTCAGCTTTAAGCTGCTAGAAGAGTTTATTGCGGTCGCGGTGGTCTGCGGGTTATTTCTCGGCCATGTCCGATCCGCGCTGGTGGCGATTATCTCCTTACCATTAGGTTTATTTTTTGCCTTTATCATCATGCGATTTCAGGGGATTAACGCCAATATTATGTCACTTGGCGGCATTGCTATCGCGGTGGGTGCCATGGTGGATGCGGCGGTGGTAATGATAGAAAATGCCCATAAACGGCTGGAAGAGTGGAACCACAATCATCCCAATGAAAAATTAGATAATCCTGGCCGCTGGAAAATCATCACCGATGCGTCGGTAGAGGTTGGCCCGGCATTATTTATCAGCTTGCTGATTATTACGCTGTCATTTATTCCGATTTTTACCCTCGAAGGACAGGAAGGCCGCCTGTTCGGCCCGCTGGCGTTCACTAAGACCTATGCTATGGCGGGAGCGGCGTTACTGGCTATCATCGTGATCCCGATACTGATGGGGCTGTTTATCCGCGGGAAAATCCCTGCAGAAACCCGTAATCCGCTTAATCGTGGACTGATCAAATTGTATCATCCGCTGTTATTACGCGTATTGCACTGGCCAAAACTCACGCTGGTGGTTGCTCTGCTCTCGATTCTGACGGTTGTCTGGCCTTTGAGTAAGGTGGGCGGGGAGTTTCTGCCGCAAATTAATGAAGGTGATTTACTCTATATGCCTTCCACTCTGCCGGGGCTTTCAGCCGCCGAGGCGCGTACGCTGTTGCAAACTACCGATCGGCTGATTAAAACGGTCCCTGAAGTGGAGTCGGTGTTTGGCAAAGCAGGGCGCGCGGACAGCGCCACCGACTCAGCGCCGCTGGAGATGTTTGAAACCACGATTCAGTTAAAGCCGCAGGCTGAATGGCGTCCGGGCATGACGCCTGAAAAAATTATCGAAGAACTGGATAAAACCGTGCGTCTGCCGGGGCTGGCGAATCTGTGGGTCTCACCGATCCGTAACCGGATCGATATGCTTTCGACCGGGATCAAAAGCCCCATCGGGATTAAAGTTTCCGGAAGCGTACTGGCTGACCTGGATGAAACCGCACAACGTATTGAAGAGGTGGCTCGTCAGGTGCCGGGCGTGAGTTCTGCTCTTGCTGAACGTCTGGAGGGAGGACGCTATATTACGGTGGATATTAACCGGGAAAAAGCGGCGCGCTACGGCATGACGATTGACGATGTACAGTTATTTGTCGGTACGGCTATCGGCGGTATGCAAACCGGTGAGGTGGTGGAGGGTATTGCCAGATATCCGATCAGTATCCGCTATCCGCAAGAGTACCGGGACAGCCCACAAGCGTTAAAACAGTTACCCTTACTGACCCCTGGGAAACAGCAAATAACGCTCGGTGATGTGGCGGAAATCAGGGTTAACACCGGCCCTAATATGCTGAAAACGGAAAATGCGCTGCCCAGTAACTGGATTTATATTGATGCCCGTGGGCGCGATATGGTCTCAGTGGTCAAGGATTTAAAAACGGCTATTAATGAACAGGTCTCTCTGAAACCGGGAACCAGCGTGGCTTTTTCCGGACAGTTCGAGTTGCTGGAACATGCCAGTAAAAAGCTCAGCCAGATGATACCCATGACGGTGATGATTATTTTCGTTCTGCTGTATCTGGCGTTCCGGCGAATTGATGAAGCTTTACTGATTTTACTGAGCCTGCCATTTGCTTTAGTGGGCGGTATTTGGTTTCTGTACTGGCAAGGATTTCATCTGTCAGTGGCAACCGGCACCGGGTTTATTGCCCTTGCCGGGGTGGCGGCGGAGTTTGGGGTCGTGATGCTGATGTATTTGCGTCATGCTATTGACGATAATCCGCAGTTATCTCGCCCGGAAACCTTTAGTGAGCAGGCGCTGGATAACGCACTTTACCAGGGTGCAGTGTTGCGCATACGCCCTAAGGCGATGACCGTGGCGGTTATTATTGCTGGCCTGCTCCCTATTTTATGGGGTAGCGGAGCCGGTTCTGAAGTGATGAGTCGTATTGCTGCCCCGATGATTGGCGGCATGATCACCGCGCCGCTACTCTCACTGTTTATCATTCCGGCCGCCTACAAACTTATCTGGCTACACAGGAATCGAAAAACGTCTTAAGCCGATTATTCTGTTGGCGCAACGTATCTGTCACTCCGGTGCACTGATACGTTGCGCTTCCCACAACTTCATCAGCTCGTTTATAGCGGTATTAAATACCTCCAGAGGTATGCCATCTCTGGCCGCAATGGACACCCCGAGCAAGAAACTATTGAACGTAGTTCCCAGAGTGTATGCATCCACATTGGGGGCCAGCTCACCTGTTGTAACACCGCGTTCCACACAGTGAACAAATCCGGCCAAAGTCCGTGCCCGGGAGACGGTCAGCGGATCTGTAACATGCTGGTTTTCAGGTGAAGTTGCACTCATTGTCCCCAGTGCCACCATGCAACCCTTGGGATGTCCGGTTTCACATTGCATTTGTGATGAACGGCGTAAGGCTTGTTCAATCGCCACAGCAGGGAGCAGGGACTCATCCCACAGGCACTCAGTCACTTGAGCATAAGTGGCAAGATAGCATTCAATCGCTTCGGTAAATAATCTCTCTTTGGAACCAAAAGCGGCGTAAAAACTCGGAGCAGAAATACCGCCACCGATGCGTTCTTTGAGCTGACTGAGTGAGGTGGTTTCGTAACCCTGTTCCCAGAAAAGATGCATAGCTTGCTCAATAGCCTGTTGTCGGTCAAAAGTCCGGGGACGTCCCATTTGTGCCATTTTAGCCTCCTGTCATTCAGACTTAAATACTAATCGATACAAAACTAATTGACAACAATCCCTCGATGACCCTACATTTATATCGATCGGTATATATATCGGTATTGGCTACAACCATATGTAGATAAACAGTTTTTTCTTGAACAGGATTTTTATGTCAACTATTGCGGCTCAAACCAGGACAGAAAGATTACCTGTCATGGCGTTACTCGCCCTGGCAATGACGGGGTTTATTTGTATTATCACCGAAACGCTTCCGGCAGGATTATTGCCGCAAATCAGCGCCGACCTCGCAATCAGTCAGGCTGTTGCCGGGCAAATGGTCACTGTCTATGCATTAGGCTCGCTTTTGGCGGCTATTCCGCTCACCATCGCGACCCGACGCTGGCGGCGACGTAGTGTATTGCTGTTGACCATTATTGGTTTTTTGGTGTTTAACTCACTGACGGCGCTTTCTGAGCATTATTGGGTTATCCTGGTCGCACGTTTCTTTGCCGGAGTGGCCGCAGGTCTGGCCTGGAGCTTACTGGCAGGCTATGCACGTCGTATGGTGGAACCCCACCAGCAAGGACAGGCGATGGCAATAGCCATGATAGGTACGCCGATTGCGCTCTCACTCGGTGTACCCTTAGGGACCTTTATGGGAGCGGTGATTGGCTGGCGCATTTCGTTTTGGGTGATGTCAATTCTGGCACTGATACTGCTGGTCTGGGTGATTGCCAAAGTCCCTGATTACCCGGGGCAGTCAGCGCATGAACGTATGAGGTTAAGAGAAGTCTTTATGACCCCGGGAGTTCGGGCTGTTCTGGCCGTAGTGATAAGCTGGATGCTGGCGCACAATATCCTCTACACCTATATTGCTCCGTTTGTTATGCAGTCAGGGCTGACGAATCGTGTCGATTTAGTGCTGCTGGTATTTGGCGTAGCGGCCTTAGTGGGTATCTGGGTTACCGGAAAGCTCGTGGACAGGCACCTGCGAACCACGGTGCTGGTCAGCCTGGCAGCTTTTGCGCTGGTCGCCTGTTTGTTTGGTTTTATGGCTCAGAGTGCCGCGGCTGTCTATTTTGGCGTGATGGTCTGGGGGATCACTTTTGGTGGCGCAGCGACATTGTTACAAACTGCGCTGGCGGATGCTGCAGGGAGTGGGGCTGATGTAGCCCTGTCGATGAACGTAGTTGCCTGGAATGGGGCTATTGCTGCCAGCGGCATTATTGGTGGTTTACTGCTGGAGTCATGGGGCGTTGTCTCTTTCCCGTGGGTGTTACTGGGTCTGCTTATCATTGCCTGGCTTATTGTCTGGTCTGCGCGACATCATGCTTTTAGGCCTGGTCCGCGTATCGGATAAACATCCCTATAAGAGCCTGGTTCCGATAATACTGTGTCGGAGGCAGGCTCTTATTTTACCTTAACGGTTAACCGACCGAGCCATACGGGTATAAGTATGTCTCACACCCCGAATAGCGATGCTATAGGCGAGGATATTTTCCGGCAGCGCCAGTCCCATATAGCCTGTATCGCCAATATGATGAAGATCTGCCCCAGCCATTTTGCTCATCAAAGCAATCTGGCGAACCGTCGTCACGTCAGCACCTTCCTGAGAAGTACCGATAGCTGTCATGGCGAGCACGCCTTGTTTATGAGCCGTATCAATAAGCTCGGCTACGCGCTGCTGGCTCATACCCGGCACTGTTCCCGGAGCGGGTATCAATATAATATCGGCCCCCTGTGAGGCAAACCAGGAGACATCTTCCTCAGTAATAATCTTGCTGCCACTTTCCCGTACAATACCTGCTCCATGCATTTTCCCGGTGATAAGCACCACATCATCGCCCACGGCATCGCGTATCTCCTTCACTGCGAGACCAAGCGCACGGTTACTGACGCCGTTATTTGGGTTACCGGTCAGAACAATTATTTTTGCCCCCATTGCAACCAGCTTTGAGGCATTTTCAGCGGTTGCGGTACGTCCCTGTTTCATTTTCCAGATATCTGCGTGCTCCGCTGCGGTAAACGCTGAATCAACTGCTTCCAGATTTACGCCAATAATACAGCCCGTCAGACGCTGTAATTCATGAAGTGTCTGTTCCGGGGCTATTCCCTCTGGCATTCCTTGAATCCGGGGATTATCGCAGTCGAACATGTTGATCAGGAGAATATCTGCTCCCTGCGAAGCGGCCAGTTCGGCGTTGGTAATGCTGCCCAGCAGTGGCTGGGTAATAGCGATAGATTCACTGACCATGACACGTCCTTCACTGGCACGGATGGCATACAACAGTTCTTTTTTGTTTATTGAGGCTAAATCGGAAGCATTACAGTCCAGAAATCGTTTATATGTCATAGCGTATTACCTTATCAAAGTAAGTGAACCATTTGTGTACCATTAATGTACCATACATTAAATCATGGCGAGGTAAGTAGCCCTGTCAGACTATTTTGTGATCGTTTTAACCTTTAAAGAGTCTTATTGATTTTTTGAGGATGACAATAACGGCTCTCTGGATAACAATTGGTTCACTCAAATTGAACCCGAAAGTACACTGAGATCTGATGACTGCCTCTCCGTTACCTGAATTCCAGCTTGATGAGTCCAGCGGAATGCCCCTCTATATGCAGCTTACCAGCGCTATCAAAGCCGCGGTAGCTGACGGGCATCTGCGTCCCGGAGATGTTCTGCCTTCAGAACGTGCGCTGGTAGACAGGCTGGGTATTGCACGAGGCACGGCCCGTAAGGCTCTGCAGCAGTTGCTGGAAGAGGGGATACTGGTGCGTAACCAGGGATCAGGAACCTTTATTGCACCCCATGTACGCCAGTCATTACCCTTACTCGAAAGTTTTAGTGAGATGGCGAAAGCCAGCGGCGGAAAGGCGCAAAGTGAACTTGTTGGATACCAGCGCAGGGCAGCGACCAAAATAGAGCAAGAAGTTTTGCAGCTGAGTAATGAAAAAAAAGAGGTGGTTGAACTGATTCGCTTAAGAAAGATTAACGGTATTTCAGTTTCTCTTCAGAGCGCTGTTCTGCCCGGGTTTCTGCTCGATAATATTCACCTGCTGGATGAGTCACTCTATTCATATCTGGAGCAAAAAGGGGCTCCGGTGGTTCGTGCGAGCCAGTCTTTCAGTGCCGTATTACCCGATAGCAGGGTCGCTCACCATCTTAATACCAGTGAGCTTTTCCCTCTGCTGCTGGTCACCCGTACAGGTTTTACTCACGATGATATACCCGTGGAATATACGCAAACCTGGTGTCTGAACGAGTTCTATAATTTTACGATTGAATTACACCGTGAAGAGATCAAAACACAGGTAAAGTAACGGAGTAGAAAATATTCTTCGTTACTTTATCTCAAAAGATTTTTGGTTTGCATCATAAGAGGCGAACAACGTTTTATGATGACTATCATTAATAAAAAAATCATTGAGTTCAATGATACTGTTATCATAATCGGAAACTAATAATTTCGTACAAAGGAGTTTAAGTTCAGGCTTTTGGGACAACAGTTCAATATATTCAACCAGGGCCCCATTAATATGGGGCAGCGTTATATCACTGTTTCTCATGTCACCATAATTAAAATTTTTCAGGTGTAGATTTATCCCTTTTTTAATTCTGAGATTTTCTTCAGTCTGACTACAATCAATACTGTAGCCCTCTTTTGTATTTACTGAACACTTTAATATGTTTTCACAACTTAAGGTTTTAGTGCCATGGTACGTTCCAATTGCATCATTTACTTTCCTTGCGGTAACGCTAAGCATCTCGGACATTGCATGTATTGGACCCCTTATACCCATTTCATACACTGCATTCACTGGATTTATTCCATTCATTGTCACGTTAGGTATAGAACCATGCTCAGAAAGAGTAAACATTAAATAAATAGCGTTGGCTTTATTTATATCCTTAACCGCAGCGCCTCCCAAGGTCTTATGAACATCATCGATTGATACAATCGGCGCTGGAGAGTTAATTGATAAGATGACAACGGTTCCGCGATGCTTATCATTGCTGGCTAATTTCTCACAAGCTACGTCTGATGTTTTTTTAAAATAGGTCTGCTCTGTAGTAAAAGCCTTGAGTTTACCACCGGTTTTTTCTTTAAATTCTTTGCGGCTCTCTTCAAGTCCGTTATCTTGATAGTTAGAATCTATAATTCTCCAGTTAATATCCTGATATCCTAACTTCTCAAGTTGCTTATGTATAAAATATTCTATCAGTAATCCGTGTGAGTGCAATGAAACCAATGTAATGGGTTTCTCTCGAATTGGGGAGGCTTCTAAAATAGAAGAAGTTAGCTTGTTTATAAAATCAACTCTACTATTTAGTTCGGGTGTTTTATCATGTTCCAACCAAAACAGATTGCCTGTTACGCGGTGATTGCAGTCAGGCAAAATATGCATCAATTCTGAATTTTTTACTATTTCATGGGCTGTGATCGGCCGAGTGCTTCCTTGGGCGGCGTTATAGGAATGAGTTGTAGTAGCGGTGTCGCTGACTATTGATGGAAACATATTGTATAACCTCGATATATAAAATGACTCTACAGTAATTACTGCTGTGAACGTAGTGAACAGCCTGATTACAGGGGCGAAAATAAGCATTATTAATAAATATAACCCTGATGTTTATTTACTGGTATGCGAGCTGGTTATATTCCCTGTTAGAGCTAATTTAACATCGTTTGTCCGTTAATAATGTCAAAAAAAGATTTTGCTTCACTATATATAATATTTAGCGAAGCAAAATGGGCTTTAATTAAATAGCAAGTTTTTTATTCAGGGAATTAATTTCCTTACGCCACTGTTGCTGCAACTGGGGTTTCTGATGTTTGATCTTACGGGCAAGATCTTTTTCCAGCATATCCTCCAGCATCACCAGCCGTTCCAGCAGAATATCAGCATCCTTTGATTGCGGACCAGTATCCTTGATAGCCATTACTTCAGATAGCCTGTTATCACTATCCTTAGCACTTAACTGACAATAAAGTGCATCAAGATTATGCCACTCACTGAGTTGCCCCTTATCCACCAGCCAGAAACGATTACAGCTCTGGGCTATCAGACTCCGGTCATGTGTCACCAGCAAAATACCACCAGCAAACTGTTGCAGGGTCTCAGCCAGCGCCTCTTTACCTTCAATATCCAGATGGTTAGTGGGTTCGTCCAGCATTAACAAGGAGTAGCGCGCCAGCGTCAGGCCGACAAACAGCAGCCGCGATCGTTCACCACCGCTTAAGGTGCTGACCCTTTGCTGGTGGCGTATCCAGGGGAAACCTGCACCGATTAAGGCCATTTTCCTGTCCTGCTCGACTAAGGTTGCGAAAGGAACCAGGGCCTCCAGCAGGGTATCGTTATCATTCAGCTGATGCAGATTCTGATCGTAATACCCCATATGAACCCGGGGATGAAGACGGATCTCGCTTTGCGTCTGAGGCTGTTGATACTGCTGCCAGAGCAGGCGCAGCAACGAGGATTTTCCACAGCCATTTCGACCAATAATCGCTACCCGATCGCCGCTTTTTAAGCGCTGAAGCGGCAGGTTAAATAGTGAAGCACTGGTTGGGTCAGGTTGAACGTGTAAATTTTCCAGTTCCAGCAGACGATCGGCAACTAAAGCATCGCCTTTAAGCTGCAGGCGCCACTGACTCCCGGCGCTAAGTTCAGTCTGTGTTTCCTTCAGTTTATCAACCCGTTTTTCCATCTGTTTCGCTTTGCGTGATAAATCCTCGTTATCATAGACATGTCCCCAGGTTGCCAGACGTTTAGCGCTGGCAGCCACACGGTCTATCTCTTTTTGCTCGGCCTGAAAACGATGCTGATCGGCGTTGTCCCGCTCGGTTAACGCTTGACGGGCGGCCGAGCATGGCAGGGAAAAGAAATGCAGCATGCGGTCACGCAGGATCCAGCTGGTATTGGTCACGGCATTTAATAAGCTGACATCATGTGAAACCAGAATAAAACTGCCACTCCAGCTCACCAGAAATTGCTCAAGCCACAGCATTGTCGGCAAATCAAGGTGGTTGCTGGGTTCATCCAGCAATAATACATCGGGCTGACTGATTAAGGCGCGCGCCAGTAACAGGCGAGTATGTTGCCCGCCACTCAGGGTTCCGGCATTCAGATGCCAGTCCGAAGGAGTAAAACCCATACTGGCAAGCAGTGTTTCAGCGCGCCAGCCCTCGCTTTCTTGCAGTTGCGGATCAATTTTTGCCCGTACCGCTTCAAACAGAGTCAGGCTGATAAGCTCCGGGGGAAGATGTTGTTCCACTCTGGCCAGCAGACCGTGATGTGCCCGGGTAAGTGAGCCGCCAGTGGGGGCAAGGGTGCCATCCAGTAATTTAAGCAGGGTGCTTTTACCGCAACCGTTATGGCCGATTAAACCGACACGATCGCCTTTTTTCAGGGTCAGGCTAATATTGTCCAGTAACGGACCGAAAGGGGTATCCAGCTGCAGGGATTGGGCAGTTAATAAAGTACTCATCTGTGCTTACTCAAGAGTTACAGGCATGATTATGCCTCGTCATACACCACTGACGATAACTCGTAAGCCCGAGTGAAGGGGTCTAAAGGTATGCTTCGCTCAAGCCGAAGTTATCGCAGTACGATATCGATAACGCTTGAGCAGCGACGATCACCAATAGTACGTGAACAAATAAAACGTTCACAACACGACATAGGATCCTCCTTATTTTTTATCAGGTTAACGGGTAGATAAATTGTAATCAGAAATTAACCAGGATACCAGTGGGTTGTATCCCGGTGTTACCATTGTGTGATGGGAATACAACGATAAGGAGATTGGCGATGACAGAAATCCTGGAACGCATTCAGGATATAGCCCAACGTTACAATAAGTTGGGTGTGGTTAAGAATGGGACTTTGGCTTCTATCAGTGCAGCTGTCGAGGCCCGTAATATCCCTGAGGCCAGATTAATGACCCGCGATCACACTAAAGATCTGCAAAATCCCGATCGTTGATGCAAAAGGCCCTGAAATCTTCATGGCCTTTTAGGTAACGTTAAGCCAGTAACTTTAACAGCTTCTGGTGTTGCTGCTCACTCAGGCTGTTTGGGGCCTGATAGCCGCTGTTTTCACTCCCCCGGGTATACAGCGCCACCAGCCAGTCATAGGCATAGCTGACGTTGGTTCTCTGGGGTTGTTCACCCAGTTTGCTCAGGCGCTGATTAATATCCAGGTGGCTTACGGGTGTGAAAATGGCCTGTTGCTTATTCACGCGGCTTAACGGGCGCTGATTGTGGGGTGTACCCGCATAACCAAGCCAGGCAACAAAATCGCCCAGTGCACTATGGCTGCGCGCCACGGCAAGTTCCCGGTTCGGTTCGGCGCTGACGCTTTCCAGCAGTGCCGGTAGTCCAAGTCGGTAGCTGGCGATAATCAATATTTCACACAAAATGTGCCACTGCGCAGGCTCCAGTGAGGACGACAGGCTGGTTTCAGCTTGTTGTAACGGGGTGCGCAGATGATTGATCCACAGATGATAAATCGCTTTACTGTAAGACCCCTGTGCAGAATCTGCTACCTCATCAAGGCTCTCATCGGCGAATAAATCAATTTTCAGTTCAAGACTTCCTGGTCTGGCCTGTTCTTGCTGATAAGTTTGTAACCAGCATTGATTCAATGCTTCACGCGAAGGTACCAGACAAGATAGCAAGGATCCCAGCTGCAGAACCTGGGTCTGTAACGTCCGTACCAGAGTTTCAGCCTGCTGACGCTGTTGTTCGGGTGTGAGTTGATGTACCTCGGTGAGGCTGCGGAATAAACTTCGGGTCTGTTTTTCTAACGCCTGGTTTAAACCTGTCAGGCGCTGAACTTTGCGCTCGGGCGTCAGGGCTCCTTGTAGCCAGTCACGCAGTAAGTGCAAATTCCGGCTATCCTGCGCCTGCAAGGTACCCCAGCGAGTACGCGCGGCACCCACGCGGCGTTGAACCCCTTCATCCAGATTCACCCCGCTTTTAAAGCGTGAATCGGCTGAAGTAATGGCCCAAATTAACCCGGGCATACTGTCGTTACCGGGCGCTTGTGTACTGTCTATCCAGCGATTCAGCCTTTCAGCTGTCGTCTGGATCTCGCCTACGTGGGTCACGGCATTGCAAACCAGTAAAATATCCACTTGCAGACGGTGTGTGTATAAGTCAAGCTGGTGTGCCGGAATATCCAGTAAATCAACACGGGAGAGCAGGGTGTCTGATTTTGGCGTCAGGATCACTTCAGCACAGACGCGTGCCAGGTCTTGCTGACTGACACTGAGCGGTGGCAGAGCAACACCTTTTACCAGAGAACAGACCTGCACATCATTTGACTGATAGTGGCTATGAGGGTTGGCGGGCGTTAAAAAACCTTCGACAGGTAACATAAAACTGTCCACTACCAGGCTTGCTGGCGCAAGAACCTGATGAGGGTGGCCGAGTTGTTCCAGCAACAGTGCGAGACGCAACCAGGTTTGTGTTAAATGACGGTCTTCGTTCCAGAGCAGTGAATAGAGTTCTGCCCGGTCATTCAGACTCAGTCGTGGAGCAAGTGCACTTATCCGGACTTCCAGGGTTTCACTGAACCTGGCACGGCGCGGCTGTAAACGCCGGTATTCTTGTAGTACCAGGGCGATATCGTCCTCATAATCAGCGCTGATAATATCGGCCTGGCATCGTGTTTCCAGCTCGCTTAATCGCTGGGATATAAAACTGGGCGTCAGCGCGCGCACGGCAGAATTTTGCTGACAATCTTTGATAAACTGATAAACCAGTTCGCATTCACTGAGTAATGCCAGCCGTAGTGGATACTGTGGAATTTCAACAGACGGTGTCTGACTAAAACGCACAGCCATTGAGGGCGCAATATTGCCTGGATTAATATGCGTCAGATAATCGAACGTCTTATCACCCAGCGTAATCTCTATCCGCTCATTAGCCGGGCGTTGTAACGCAGCCAGTAAGTTGTTTTTACCTGCCTGAGCATGGCCATAAAAACCCAGGGTAATCGGCTGTTGGTGTAGGGCATTAACACGACGGGCGCGTGATTTTATCCGTTGCAAGTTAACCATCAAACTGTCAGCCTGATGATCGACCTGAGTGCTTACGGATCGGGCTTGTGCGACCCAGTCAGTCAGTGAGTTAAGGGTGTTTATCGTTGGGTTCATTTGCGATACACGCTCCCATTGTCAATCCAGTAGTGCATCGCACCGTGATCGCCATCGGCGAGTGTATTCAGTTTAAAGCTCAATTGTTCCAGCGGAACTGCTGTGCCATCAGACAGCCAGGCTTTGGCGAGAGCGAAAGACTCGGCATCACGGGTCTGTTTCAGGGACACATTCAGGACATTATCACCGGCGACTGCTTTAGCCAGATGCGGTGAGTTAATGGCTAAGGTATATAACGAGGTCGCTGGCCAGCGCGTATTGTCCAGTTGTCGGAAGCCCAGGCGAGCATTGCCCCGTAACGGGAAGTGAAGCTCAGAAGGAAGTTCTCCCTCAGCTGCGTCCAGATCGATATCACGATACCAGACGTTTTCATCACGCAGGCGATGGGTATCCTCAAGTACGCCAAGGTAGCGGACCGTGGAATATGCCTGAATATCGGCAGCCTTAAAATTAAAGTGCGGCAGACGTAAATCACTGGCCAGGCTATAAAGCATTGCGCCGACGGCGGCGGTTGATTTCGGGTTACCGCGCGCATCGGTATCGGTAAACGGACAGCCGGGCTGCGTCTGGTAGTTATCCAGCCAGACCATACGGTTGACCGGCACCGGCTGGAGATGGCGCAACTGATCCTGAATACCCGGTAATGCACCAGAACGTCCGGTAATTAACAGGACATCACAGCAGTAGAGATTGATAACTTCACACAGTGATTGAAGTGGCGAGGTTAAAGAAAACTTCCCGCTGACTAATGCCTCTTTGAGCTGAGTGATATCCGCCTGTAGCGGGACCTTCAGAATATCGAATGGCGTTGTGCTGGTACCCTGGGCCTGCTGTACAGCCTGCTGGATATAATTGAGAACATTTTCAGTCAGCGGCTGTGTTAACAGCTCACCAAACGTACTTTCCAGAATAGCATCCGGAGTTTCTTCCCCGTATTTTTCCCAGAACGATAAAATGGCATGTCCCAGCGGAATGAATAACTGGAGTGTTGTTTGCTGACGCAGAACAGCCTGCGTTTCCTGGCGGGTGGCTTCGCCAAACAGCAGGCTCATTAATCCGGGGGCATCAGCCACGCCTGCCCGTTGCATCGTATTTTGCAGTGATGGCAGGACGCTATGCTGAATAACATCCAACAGAACATCATCGCCAGCTACTTTAAAACCTTCGCGGAACAGTAGCCGTGGGGTTATTTTCACATTACGCCCGCGGCCTTCATCCAACTGGTACTGAACAATCGCCATATCGGTCGTGCCACCGCCAATATCCACCGAGGCAACACGTAGAGTTTTACCCGATTCAGGCGCTTCGTTATTGAGCCTGTCGGCACGTGCAAGTGTTTCAAAAAATTGTCCAGTCTGTCCGGCATAATTGATGATAGCTTCATGATACAGCCACACCAGCTGACCGCAGGTTGCTTCATCCCATTCCATCTGAACTTGTGGGATCGGGCGCTTGCTCTGCTTGTGGGCAAGGTCTGCGTTAAAATCATCATCGACAGGGTGCCAGTCCAGCGCTTTCCATACCAGACCCACCGCCTCCTGCATTCTGAGTCGGAATAATTCACGCTCAGGTTTCGGCATCGCTGAAGGCAGGGTCAGGATAAGATTACGTAAATGGCGCGGCGCAGTAGGGTGATTCATATTTTGCCTGGAACCGACGCTATTAATTTGCATTAAGGCTTGTGCCAGCAGTTCACACAACATCAGGGTCATCAGCGAGCTACGGCTGTATTGTGCGGAGAATACCGGAAGCCTTTCTTCAATCGGTAAGGTGTAAAGCGGCTGGCCATCGTCATTCATTAATGACATCAGCGGTAAGGCTGTAGCCTGAGGTTCACGCTGGGTTCTGGCATTGAGCTGACTGAAACGCCAGTTCTGTTGTGCCGGGCTGGTATCCCATAAATAACGACGTGGGCTGGAAATACCACTTTCACCTTCGGTACCCAGACGCTGACAAGCGAGGCGATGAGCTTCATCACCAACACGGACAATAGAAGGCCAGATAAAGGCATCATGACGGCCGCTTTCCAGTGAACAGTGCTGTTTACCGAATCGGGCTTCACTGAACTCGAGGCGGCTGGTGAACATCGGCGGATTTATCCGGTGTGGCTCCCCCAGAGAGCGGATTTGTAGCTCAGAGGTCTGACGCAGACCGTCGTTTTCTGCACCATGATCTTCAATCAGAATGCCACAGGTATGGGTGTTGCCAACATCAAGCACCAAATCCACGGGGATCGCTTCTGCATGCAGCGTGGCTGTGACAATTTTAACCTCGGGTATCGCGAGCTGTGTCCCGATCATCTCCAGAATATTGAGATAATGCCCCTGATATTCAAATAATTTCAGCGCGCGAGCCAGAGTGCTATCGTCCATTGCGGCGTTATCGCGGTAAAAATGACAGAAGATTTCCCGTAACCAGCCATCAACCCAGGTGTTATCGAGAAAATCGTTCAGACTGTCATCCCGCCAGGCCAGCGCGAAGCGGGTTCCGTTACCGATATCACTGACATCCGGCGCCAGGGATGGACCGTCCTGTGTCGATGTCGCTATTCTGGTATCGAGAGCAATCGTCACCCGGACGGTATTACCGGCATTATCCGGTTCCGCGAGAGAACACACCTGGACTCGTGCCCAGTTATCCGGCCCGCCGGTAAACATATGCGAAGCATTAATACGCAAAAAAGGTAAGGGTAACCAGACGTTATTCAGCACTTGTAACGAATGCGTCAGTGAAAGCGTGGTTTCGGGTTTAACCACTTCCGGAGCACTACCTTTCTCACCGGGAAGGCTGAACTTTCCGGGAATAACATCATAGTTAACCCGCAAAAGTGGGCCATTTGCTGTCTGGCGAACGAAACGTCCGGCGCGGGTATCCTGCCACTGGGGGGTTAGCCCGAAATCGAGAAACTGAATGCCACTATTTTCAATCAGCGTCACATCAGATTTATAGTTAAACAGAGTGGCCAGCATAATTAATTACTCACTTTTTGAAAGGTGACCGGAACCTGGTTGTCACCTTCGTAGCGACCGGTACATTCCGCCACGCCGTTGATGCCTGCTTTACAGGATATTTCTGGTAAAACATGACGTGTTCCGTCATCACAACGAGCATTACCGCGGCTCTTGATCATTAATACACCCGACTGATGAAGTCCGGAATAGACCTGGGCTGAACAGGTGACGTTGTCACTATTGGAAAGGCGTACGGTACCTTTATTATTACTAATTCGGTAACGTAAGGTCGGAGGTTTACCCGCGATAGGGTCGCTAAACTGAATGCGAACCTGCCATGAACCGTTGAGGAATTTGGTTGATCCCATTTTTAATTCATCTGCCGGAAGCACAAGCGCCCCTTTGGTTATCGGTTGTGACGGGGCTTCAGGGACTGGGATTTCAACCACGACTGGTGGTATTACGGTTGCCAGTATCAGAGGTAAAGTAC
The DNA here is from genome assembly GCF_024807845.1 of Klebsiella sp. BIGb0407. Classification (GTDB taxonomy): domain Bacteria; phylum Pseudomonadota; class Gammaproteobacteria; order Enterobacterales; family Enterobacteriaceae; genus JGM124. Next base: position 509,130 of record NZ_JANUEQ010000001.1, on the reverse strand, counting down.
TCGCGGGGATCTCTGCGACAGGTACTGGTTTCTGTTCGACGGATTCAGTTACCTGCGGTTTGCTCAGGTCACTTGCGACTTCAGTTTCTTCTTCTGACTGTAATCGCGGTATCAAATAGCTGCCGCCAGCCAGGGCTAGCAATAAGGCGAGAATACCTGCTGCGGATAACCAGCGGCGGTATGAGCGGGGCGTTATTTTCTCCACCGGTGCGATAACAGGTTCAGTAGTCGGTTCAGTATCAGCCGAGTAAATAGTCAGATCGGGTATTTGGGAATACGCAGGATCGCTTACTTTTTCGCTTACTGTTTCGTTAACTACAGGAGGCTCAATCACTCGTGAGGTTGCTACCGTTAACGGCTCAAGCGGGCTTTGGGCCTGCAGACAGGACAGGCTGTTTTCCCGGATAGTTTCGTTCTGATTAATAAATCCCCAGAATGTGATGACCGGTTTATCATTAATCAGATAGATATACTGGCTTGCCGGGAACTGTAATACTTTCGTCAGCAGTGAACCAAACAGTTGCAGTGCGGTTTTTTCACTGCGCAGGCACTGGCTGCTCAGCAACTTCAGGTTTGTCTGACAATGTTCAAGATAGCGCAAGGCGCTAACGCGTTGTTCCTCACTGGCTGCCGCCCAGCTGGTTACTTGTCCAGGATTAGGCGCATACCAGTCAATACGGCTCCCGCTGTCATTGATTTGTGGAATGGCCAGGGCATCTGCGATTGCCTGCTGGTTGCGCAAACGCAAGGTTTCGCGGATTTGCCAGGCAGAGTCGAATACTGCCTGACCATTTTCCCCCAGAGTCAGAAAGTCATCCGGGCATCCGCTGCGCAATAATGAGTTTATCACTTTATTCATCCTGCTTTTGAAAGCGCGATTGAGCGCTATCTTCAATATGTCTATTTTATTGATTCTTCCTTAAGTCAAACGGCTAAAGAGATGATGAAATAGATGAATTCTCAGGCTATTGAACAGGATAAAGGTCATGAGAATATACCGTCATACTTCAAGTTGCCTGTGCGTTGGCTGCATTCGTTCACCCGAATCACTTATCCTTGTAAGCTCATCGGGATTCTCTCACTTGCCGCCTGCCTGCAACTCGAATTATTTTGGTATAGGTTTCAGGCTGGTGGATAGCCGTCAGCTCAGGCTATTTTGGGTATATAATGACGGTAGATTTTAATAAGGAGTAAACCATGGCACATCTGGATGACATTATTCAGCAGGTTGATGAAACCCTCGAACGTCATATTATTGTTGAAATGAATACCTTACTGATTGCTCTCAGCGATGACCAGGATCTCACCCGCGAGGATCGCTATGCTCAGCAGCAGCGACTGCGTATTGCCATCGCGCAAAAAGGACATGGGCATCAACGCTCTCACCAGGAAGAGGAAGACACCCGGCGTGAACAGCTGACCAAAGGTGGTGAGATCCTTTAACTCGTCAGTGCTCTGAAAATAGCCCAGCCGTTATAGATGCCACCCGCACAGGCAATCATCAGCAGTATCCAGGAGGATAACAGTGAGATTGCCCGTTGATGTTGGTGTCTGACCCAGCGTTTAATGGCCAGAATATAAAAAGAGAGTACAGCAAAATCCAGTACTATCCAGACCAGTGCCAGTAACAGTACGCTGGCACTGAAACTGGCGGTCACCGGAATAAACTGCGGAAAAAAAGCGAGAAAAAATAGGATATCTTTTGGATTTGATAATCCGGTAATAAAACCTCCCCAGACGCCTTTTCTTGATGTTGTTAACGATTGCTCGGTGGTACTTACCGGAGAGACAATTCCTTGCTGTGCGATATAGCCGATATACAGCGATCCGGGAATACCCAGTAACGCCAGACTCAACTCACTGAGTGACATCACACCGGTTAACATCAAAATAGCGATGCCCATCAAAACTAACGACGCTGCATTTGTGCCTATCAGGGTTGAAAATGCCCGGCGACTTCCGGCGCGGGTTGCGACGCTCGTCACCAGGGCCACTACTGGCCCCGGTGTCATAATCAACAGTAATACTGCCAGGGTGTAGGTGCTTAACAGCGGGATATTCATTCAGTCTGTTCCTGTATTAAATCAGCGACAAATTATTACGCCATCAGAGCCAGTTGAAAAACGGATAAAACTGCGTTTCAATGTGAGTTAAACTCAACAAGGAGTCTCTGCCATGTCGCTTCCTCCTCTATATGCGCTGAGAGCATTTGAATCTGCCGCTCGCATGGGCTCATTCAGCAAAACAGCGATATTACTCAATGTGACTCCGGGTGCTATCAGCCGGCATATTCGTACACTGGAACAGTGGTTTGACTGTGAGCTATTCGTACGTATGGGGCCGAAGGTTGAAATTACTCAGGCAGGGAGGAGACTGGCGGCTCAGCTTGAGGAGGGGTTCTCTCAGCTGGAACAGGCCTGTGATGCATTCCGTAGTCATCAACGGGAAATACGGCTGAAAGCTCCCTCGACACTGACTTTAAGCTGGTTATTAAACGTATTACGCTCCTTTCGTGAGTCAGACTCAACACAGAAGGTTCGGGTCACCAGTGTCTGGATGGATACAGACAAGGTCGATTTTGCCAAAGAACCTTATGACTGCGCCATTTTACTGGGCTCAGGACAGTTTGGTGATGGTACCGAAAGCCATCATCTGTTTGATGAGTGGCTGATACCCGTTTGTTCCCCCGGAATGGTAAAACAGGCACAACGGGACTTATCTGCCTGCGAACTGATCCATCCTTCACCCGATGGCAGAGACTGGCGGCGCTGGTTAAAAGAGAGTGGGCGTTTCCCCGGACTGGATATTACCCGTGGTATCTTGTTTGATACCCTTGAGCAGGGCAACCTGGCGGCGATTAGTGGGTATGGTGTGTCGGTCGGTGATTTATTGCTCAGTCTGAATGCTATTCACAGCGGTATGTTAGCCCTGCCGTTTCCCGAGGCGATAGCGACCGGAGAGAGTTACTATTTTGTCTGCCAGAAAGGAACCTTCACACATAAAAATAGCCAGCTGCTTTATCATCATCTGAAAGCCTGTGCTCCGGATGACTATCCCGCTAATCTGCAACTGCTGCCGAAGACCTGTCCGGTTCTCTCCAAAAAAATATAGGAGGTTACATTGTCACTTATTATCAATGAATTTCAGCAACCCATTGGCCTGCCGCTGCCGAACTGGCAGCCCTGCGGATTGCCACAGCGCATAACACTTGAAGGGCGCTATTGTCGACTGGAAGCTCTCGATGTCGCCCGTCATGGCAATGCGCTCTGGGAAGCCTGGCAGCAGGCGCCTGATAACAGCGGCTGGACTTACCTGAGTATCGGTCCTTTTAGTACGCGTGATGATTTTATCGATTATCTGAATCAGGCAGCGGGTTGTCAGGATCCTTTCCATTTTGCCGTGGTTGATAATGACAGTGGTCAGGCGACAGGAACGCTCTCATTGATGCGTATTGACCACAAGAGTGGCACTATTGAGGAAGGATGGGTGGTGTTTTCACCTCTACTGCAACGTTCAGTCCAGGCGACTGAAGCCCATTTTTTACTGATGAAGTATGCATTCGAAACCCTGGGCTACCGTCGTTATGAGTGGAAGTGCGACAGTCTGAATGCACCTTCGCGTCGGGCGGCTTTGCGTCTAGGATTCCGTTATGAAGGCCTGTTCCGTAATGCCGTCATCTACAAACAACGAACCCGGGATACCGCCTGGTTTTCGATTATTGCCGACGAATGGCCGCGCATAAAAGCAGGGTTTGAGGCCTGGCTTGCCGCGGACAATATGGCGCACGGGATTCAAAAAGTCAGCCTGTCAAAACTCCGTGATACCCCGGGAGCCCCGACTGCACTCGCCGGCCACTTGACTGTGCGGTTACTGAATGCCGGAGACCTCCTGCAATGGCAGGGATTATGGCAGGGTTATCTGACCTTCTATGAGTCCGATTTACCTGCTTCTCTGAGTACTTTAACCTGGGAACGTCTGCTTGATCCTTCCGAACTCATAAAGGGTATGGCGGCTTTTGATGAGAAAGGCATCATGCTTGGCTTCACGCATTTTGTATACCATCGTAGCAGCTGGTCTGCGACCTATTATTGCTATTTAGAAGACTTGTTTACTGCACCAGATGCCAGAGGTAAGGGCGTAGCCCGGGCACTGATTGAGGCGGTACGCATTCAGGCAATGGCAGATAACTGCAGCCGGCTGTACTGGCACACCCATGAAAATAATACGCGGGCACAGGCACTGTATGACCGTGTTGCGACGCAATCAGGTTTTATTCAGTATCGTAAGGGATTATAAAATCGGATAGTCATCAGAACAGGGCTCAACAGATTAACAAAGCTGTCCGGGCTTTGTCGGATAATAAGTGGCTGACCTGGGCATTCATTGCTGACAGGTCACCGACTTCCGACGATGTTATATCACCCGACATCCTGGTAATAGTGACTCTTTTTTTGTTCATCGAGAGTGGAAATCTAACTGCAGCACTGATTAATCGGCAGAATATATTTCGTATCCTGAACCATTCTGGCAACACGATATTTATGCGGCGGTACCGAAAAATAATTTTTAAAGGTTCGTGTCAGAGTCTGCTGCGATTCAAAACCATAGCTTTCGGCTAAATTTAAAATCGGTTCATTGCTTTCTTGTAATTTAAGTGCAATTTCCGTCAGCTTACGGTTACGGATATACTGACCCAGAGAGTATCCCGTTTCTTTTTTGAACATCCGTTGCAGATGCCATTTTGAATAACCCGAACGCTGTGAAACTTTCTCCAGCGAGAGAGGGGTTTGTAGATTATTTTCTATCCAGTCTAAAATACTGTGAATAGTAATGGTATCGTTGTTCTGTCTGGACATTATTCTACCTCTTTGCAGGTTTACGGCAGTATCTTTGTAAGTAATTTATAGAGTGTATCGACTTCATCTGAGGTCAGATTTTTTGTCAGTTCGTTATGCATACTTAATCCCACAGTGCAATGACACTGCTGACAAAGCGCACTTCCTTCTGGCGTTAAACTGATCAGTATTCCACGCTTGTCTTTAGGGTTAGGCACACGATGTACCCAGCCTTTACATGCCAGGCGATCAAGCATGCGTGTTAATGCTCCAAGATCAACGGAGAGGATTTTTTTCAACTCCACCGGCGAAAGGCTACCTTGATGATGAATAGAGCACAGGACTTTGAATTGAGTGGCAGTAATATCCAGCGTACACAATGCATCGTTTAACAAGCGTTCACTATGCTGATTGACCATATGAATCAATCGACCAAGAGGGATAATTTCGTTAAACAAATCACAGTTACTGTCACGACTCAAAATGTTTGCCCAGGCAAGTAGTTAGTAACGTCAGATACTATTCATGATGAAACTATATGTCAATCAGGGGCAGACCCAGATGCCACAAATAGCTAAAAAGTCACAAATGATGCTAAAATCGATGTTAAAACACCGGGTTAAACTGAAAACTCTCGCTAAAAAGGGACATTAAATGATGGATTTATTTCGGGCAATAGGCCTCGGACTGGTTGTTTTATTACCCCTGGCTAACCCATTGACGACGATTGCGTTGTTCCTGGGCCTGGCGGGTAATATGAATAAACAGCAACGTGATCGTATCGCTGTGATGACTGCGATTAACGTTTTTGCCATTATGATAGTGGCTTATTACGCCGGTCAGGTGGTGATGAATACCTTCGGTATTTCTATCCCGGGGTTGCGTGTTGCGGGTGGGCTTATTGTCGCGTTCATTGGTTTCAGAATGCTATTTCCGGCGGCTAAACCGCAGCGTACGGGTGCGGATGACCATAATGACGACCCGGATACCAATATTGCCTTTGTGCCTCTGGCGATGCCAAGTACTGCCGGGCCGGGTACTATTGCGATGATAATCAGTTCGGCCTCTACAGTCAGGCAGAGTGATGAGTTTTCTGCCTGGGTGCTTGATGCCGCTCCACCACTTATTTTTCTGATAATCGGTTTGATACTGTGGATAAGCCTGCGCAGTTCTGGCTCGATTATGCGTATTGTGGGTAAAGGGGGAATCGATGCGATTTCGCGTCTGATGGGCTTCTTGCTGGTGTGTATGGGTGTTCAGTTTATTATTAATGGTATTCTTGAAATTATTAAGACCTATCCCGCTTAATGTCTCAGCGCTTTATTTGTCTCCCGGTATTGCCGGGAGACAAAACTATTCTTACCGTCAGGCCTGAACGTGTCCCTGCGTTTGCTGTGATCCAGGCTCTGGTTCTGACTTAGACGTCCAGATTTTATAAATTAATACTGACAGTATAAATGCCGCCAGAACTGGAATTGCACCCACAAAACCAATATCCGCCATCGAGAAATGCAGGCTAACCTGGTTACCTAACAGAGCTCCGGCACCAATACCAATATTAAAGATTCCTGAGAATAAGGACATTGAGACATCGGTGGCATCCGACGCCATTGTCAGGATCTGTACCTGCATGGTGAGGGTTATCGTCATCACGGCAATACCCCAGAACATGCACAGAACCATCAGCGGGACTTCACCTACTGCGGCTGGCAGCAGCAGCACCAGACAGACCAGCAATAAGCCAATCGCGCCGCTGAGCAGATGTGAGGCATATTTATTACCCAGCTTACTGAAGACAATACTGCCAACAATACCTGCAGCCCCGAGGATCAGTAATAACAGTGTGGCAAAGTTTGCACTCAGTCCGGCAATATTTTGTACGAAGGGTTCGATATAGCTGTAGGCGGTATAATGCCCGGTCACCACTATAGCTACCAGCAGGTAAAGACTCATCAGGGCCGGACGGCGGAGCAGTAACGGTAAACTTGCCAGAGAGCCTGAACGTTCACTAGGAAGCTGAGGCAGCAGACGCACCAGGCAAATTAGTGTCAGGGTCGCAATAACCCCGATACCGAGGAACGTGGTCCGCCAGCTAAAATATTGTCCGACAATACGGCCTAGCGGTAAGCCCAGCACCATAGCCAGTGCCGTACCGGTCGCTATCAGACTTAATGCCTGAGCTTTTTTGCCAACAGGAGCCATACGTAAGGCGAGTGATGCCGTTATTGACCAGAAGATAGCGTGCGCAAAAGCGACGCCAATACGACTGATAATAAGCACGGTAAAATTCCATGCCAGGAAAGAGAGAATATGACTGGCAATAAAAACGACAAAAATGGCGATTAATAAGCGGCGACGTTCCACTTTCCCGGTTAATAACATAAAGGGCAGGGATGTCAGAGCCACTATCCAGGCATAAATTGTCAGCATGATACCAACCTGCGCGGTTTCCATATCAAAGCTTTGAGCAATATCTGACAATAAACCGATAGGAACAAACTCGGTGGTATTAAAGATAAATGCAGCAACGGAGAGCATAAGCACCCGCAGCCACGCAGTTTTGCGAGAGACTGGTTTTAAAGACATTTTTATTTTTGGCAGGCTGGTAAGAAGTGGTGAAATGATAAGCTGCTCTCAACCGCTATTCAACTGATTTTGTGATTTATGTCTCATATTTAACCCGATGCATCATGTGACACTGTCACAAGGCTGGGAGTCGTCATTATAGCCATACAGCCGTGTAGCCCTGACAATGATGCTGGCTGGCTTAAGCACGATTATATTCTCCTCCTATTATTTAAGGACGGTGCATATCTAGTGGTGCATCCCTCAGGATGCTTTTTCGTTAACAGTCATGATGAATTTCAGGATGCCTTCGCCCTGGTTTTCATAGAAATGAGGAACATCCGTTCTGGCTGTGGCGGAGTAACCGGTAATCACCTGGAAAAGACTCTCTTTCACACCAAGAGTAAGCGTTCCGGACTGCACATACAGCAACTCCAGAGTTCCCGAAGGATGTCCTGGTGAAGAAAATTTTTCACCGGGCTGCATTTCCCACATCCAGAGTTCCGTCATATCAGGGCCACCTGAGCCAGCAAGGAGCTTTGCGCTTCCTCCTTTTTCCCCTTTCCAGAGTTCAGGGATCTCTGTATCCGCAATAATGTTAACGTCAGGTTTTGCGCTGACATCGACAAAATCAGCAACGGATACCCCCATTGCAGCAGCAAGGCGACATAACAGCGCAATACTGGGGTTAGCTTTACATCCCTCAATCTCTACCAGCATGCCTTTACTGACATTTGCTCGTCTGGATAACTCATCGAGGGATAATTTTTTTTGCTTGCGGTACTGTTTAATCCGGTGCGAAACAGCTTCGTTCACCGTATTGACATCTGCACCTGCATCGGTCATTAAATTGACTTTTTTGGTCATTGGTCGATATTATGGGATAAATTGGTCATCACAGGATTATCGCGTGTTTACAGTCTCCCCGTCAATTGCCCCTGAAGTTTATGATATCGCCCCCGGTTTCCGGGCCCTCAGTATCTATGTGCAGGCCGCTCCAGTACTAAACCCGAATGTTGGGGAAATAGCTCTGAAAGCAGCTTGTAAAGATGTTATGGCTGGAACCCCTGAATGGGCTGAAACTCATTTGACCGCGTGGGCAGAAGTATTTCAGAGATTTGGCGCCAAGCCAAAGCGGACACCTTGCTCAGCGGATGCTTTGCGTAAACGTGTTATTCGCGATGGCGTAATGCCAGCACTCGACCCGGTAGTGGATCTCTATAATGCAGTTAGTTTGCAATATGCGGTTCCGGTTGGCGGTGAAAATATCTCTGCCTATCAGGGGGGGCCGCGCCTGGTTGTGGCGAAGGGTACAGAACCTTTTGATACTGTAAAAGGAGGCGAGACCACAGTTGAATGTCCTCTACAAGGTGAGGTTATCTGGTGTGATGATGCAGGGGTGACCTGCCGCCGCTGGAACTGGAGACAGGGGATCAGAACCCGTTTAGATGTTGAAGCTCAGCAAATGTGGTTCATTCTGGAGAGTCTGCCGCAGATGCCACTGGATAAGCTTCATGAAGCCGGAAAAATGCTGACCGACGGCCTTGAAAAAATGATGCCCGGTCTGTGGTTTGACGTGGTGCTCATCGAAGAGCGAAGTCATTAATATCATTCAGGATAAACATAATGTTCACTGGTTTGTCTGCTTTCCCGTTAACCCCAATCACTGCCAGCGGCATCGATGAACAGGGGTTTATTAAGATTCTGGCCCGTCTTACCGAAGCCTGTGTCGATTCTATAGGCATTCTGGGGTCAACCGGATGTTATGCGTATTTAAGCCGGGATCAGCGCAACCGTATTGCTACTCTGGCAAAACATTATGCCAGAGATATTCCCATGATGGTGTGTGTGGGGGCGGTCAGCACCGAAGCCATTTTGCACCTGGCAGATGATGCACAGACAGCAGGCGCGAATGCCTTGTTGCTTCCGGCGATCAGCTACCAGGCACTCCGTGATGAAGAGGTCTTCGCACTTTTTGAGACGGTTACCCGGCACGCGTCTGTCCCGGTTTGTATCTATGATAATCCAGCAACCACGCATTTTACCTTTACGAATGAACTGCACGGCCTGTTGTCATCACTGGGTGGAGTGCGTTCGATTAAGATCCCTGGTGTTCCTGATAGCCTGGCTGCGGCTACAGATAGGGTGGATGCGCTACGCAGAAATCTTCGTCCGGGAGTGACAATCGGTATCAGTGGTGATGCTTGCGCCGGGCTTGGATTAAATGCAGGTTGTGAGGTCTGGTACTCCGTGTGCGGTGGTCTGTTCCCGGAAACAGCAAAACAGATCACAGAGGCTGCAGCAGCACATAATCATGCCCGCGTCACCGCACTGTCATCCCGGCTTGAGCCGTTGTGGGCGCTTTTCCGTAAACATGGCGGAAGTATTCGCGTTATTGCAGCTGCTGCTGGTGTGCTTGGACTTACCGATACGGATTGTCTTCCTCGTCCTCTGCTGCCTTTAACACCAGGCGATATTGCGGAGATTGCCCGTGTAATAACTGTTCTGGAACTGAAGTAACACACCCACAGGAACTGCAGTCTACCTGTCAGCAGGCTTGAACTCTAAATGCCGCAGACGTTTAATGACCTGTCTGTCCAGAGGCAGGCAGCGGAAATCGGTCATGATTTGCATTTCTGCCGCTGTATTTATAGCCGTAAGGTAGTTTTTCCTGAATTCAGTCGGGGTCATTCGACAGTACTTATTGAAAGCAAATATCAGCTGTTTATGGCCACTGAAACCGCAAATATAGCTGATATCAGTAATCGGGATCTGCGTATCTTTTAACAACTGTTTGGCTTTGTTTATTCTTATCATTGTCAGATACTCGATAAAATTATAACCACTTATTTTTTTGAAAATACGTGAGAAGTGATGATAGCTGGCACCGGCATTTTCAGCGATAGTTGCAAGTGTGAGTTCGTCATCAAAGTGCTGATTAATAAACTCGATGCCATATTTGACCAGCTTCTGATCTTTTTTTCTGATGCTAACTTGCTGTCGGTTACCGCGCTGTTCTGCGACCGTTGCCAGCGTCCCGAGGAGCTGATAAATCAGTGCAATACGGGTAAATGAAGGCTGAGCATCAACCTCAATCAGATGTTCAACCAGTGCTACCAGGCTATGCATGACCTTCCTGTCAGCGATACAAAGTGGCTGGCTGAGATCAAGGGTATAATCCATTTGCGGTGCCGGATGAATCTCATCAAAGAGATTCGGTGCAAATTGAATCGTCAGCAACTGGCTATCAGGAGCCTGCGCCTCTAATGAGTGGATCTCATCCTGATTGATATACAGAAGACTGCCAGCGGTTACCCTGAAAGTTGTATGCCCGAGTGTCACAGAGAACTCCCCGGACAGGATGCAGATTAATTCCGGAGCGGAGTGCCAGTGTGGTTCGCAGTAATAAACCTCTGCCGCAAAGACATTGAGTTTCTCAGCATCAAATGAAATTAACTCATATCCGTTACCCTCATGGAGAGTTGCAGTGGTTTGTCGCTGTGGCTTAAGTCCTGGCTGTTGAGTCACTGAAAACGGAAACATAGGTTTACTCCGTCAATCAAAAAAGAGCTAATTACCTTGCCTCCTCGCAGGACAATACTGTTGCCCTGCGAGGGAGTATGGACGTCATTTAATCCTGTGGTTCTTGTAAGGCCCGGGTTAATTCCTGGCGTGTAATATCGATATTCAGGAATTCTGTCAGGGCAATAAACAAACCACAGAACAGATCGGGTGCAACACGAATGAGTTTTTCTTTGACCAGACTTTCAGGCAGATTGTTTTTGCTCACCAGTAATTTAACCACCCGGTCAAAAGCGGGTGGATTGTTAATCAATTGTTGTAACGAATTATCCGCTTTCAGAGGCAGGTAATAAGGCCGGGCACAGACATTGACGACGGTACTGAGTGCAATATCTCGTGATGATCGCGCAATATGAAGATGATATTCCCCGGAATCAACGACCCAGGCAGACATTCCCGGATGGAAACAGGCAAAGTCTTGCCAGTTTACAACCAGACTTACTGTTTTCGTTTCTCCTGCTTCAAGATACACTTTGGTAAAAGCCTTCAGGCCGCGAACTTCACGTAACAGCTCGCCTTGTGGCGCTGAGATATAGAGCTGGACGATTTCTTTACCCGCCATGCTTCCACTGTTAGTGACTTCTACGCTCAGGGTGAGCGTATCGCCATCCTCAAGCAGCGTTGCGGATGTCACCAGACTGGCATAGGTAAAGCGTGTATAACTCAGACCAAAGCCAAACGGAAATTGTGGTGTCAGGTTACGTTTGTCGTAATAACGATAACCGACGAACAGGCCTTCGCTGTAATGGTGACGCAGGTTTTCACCCGGGTAACTGAGCCATGCGGGCGTTTCTTCCAGGGTATCAGGTACCGTGACGGTCAGCTTTCCACAAGGGTTGACCCGGCCAAAAAGAATATCGGCTACCGCGCGGCCCATACCCTGACCGGCAAAGAAGGTTTCCAGCAGGGCTTTACAGTCAGATAACCATGGCATGACCACGGCGTCACTGTTGGCTAATACCACTACCAAATTAGGTTGCACTTTGGCCACGGCACGAATTAATGCTTCATGAGACGGTAATATATCCAAATTCTTGCGATCGCCATTTTCACCATCTTCACCGATAGCGGTACTGACGAAAACAACCGCGACATCCGCTTTTTTCGCAACCTCAACGGCATGAGCCTGGGCTTGTTCATCAACAATATTATCCTGCGGAGTACCAGGGGCATATTCAATATTAAAATCGTTCTCAGCGACTTCAAAAATCTCATCGAGCGGCCTGTCCAGCATATAAGGTATCGTTGTTGCACAGCCCGACCCTTGAATAACGGGTTCCTGTGCGGGTTTCCCCAGCACGGCAATAGTGCGTCGTATACCTGGTTGCAACGGGAGAATGTTGTCCTCATTTTTTAGCAGGACAATAGATTCAGCAGCCAGTTTTTGTGCGAGCAGGTGGTGCTGTGGATAGCGGGCTTGGGTATCCGGTTTACGATTCCGCTGTACTTTATCGACCAGGGCTAACATGCGCAGGCAAGCCGTATCCAAAACCGAATCCGGAATTTCATTACGCTGGATAGCCGCTAGCAGTTCATCTTTATCGCGTTGTGTTTCAGGCATACCGAGATCGTTCCCTGCCAGTAAAGAGGCAGGCCGGTCTTTGATACCATACCAGTCGGATACTACCAGTCCGTCATACTGCCACTCATTACGCAGTACGTCGGTGAGTAACCAGCTGTCCTGTGATGTCTGAACACCATTGAGTCGGTTATAAGAAGACATCACCGTCCAAGGGTTCGATTTATCGATAGCGCGTTTAAAGCCAGAAAGGTAAATCTCACGCAAAGCACGTTCTTCAACCACCGAGTCCATTTCGGTGCGGCGAAACTCTGAGTTATTCGCCGCAAAATGTTTCAGGCTGGCACCGACCCCATTGTCTTGCAGGCCATTAATCAGTGCGGCCGCAATATCACCGCTGACCACAGGATCTTCAGAGTAATATTCATACCCACGACCGGCAAGAGGCGTTCGCCGGATGTTTATTCCCGGACCAAGCAGAATACCCACGCCCATTTCCTGACACTCTTCTGCCAGAGCTTCGCCCATTTGATACACCAGTTCAGTATCCCAGCTGCAAGCCAGCGTCGAACCATTAGGAAAGCAGGTTGCCGGTTTAGATTTACTGAATAGCGCTTCGGAACCGCCTTTCTGAGGTTCCTGTACAATTTCACCCGCGCTTTGACCGATAACGGCAAGAAAATCGGTGATATTCCAGTTATCTCCTTGTTCAATCTGGCTGGTGCTATAGCGGACGCCATAAGTACCATCTGTCATGACGATATCCTGAATGCCGTGTTGCGGCAAACTCGCGGTACGCCAGAGACCACTGCCGCTGAGTAAAGCGACTTTCTCTTCGCGGGTCATCGCCGCAATAATTGCCTGAAAATCTTTTTTCATATTCATTACCTGCACTATGACAGCTTATTAAGTTTACGTGATTCAATATCTTTGATGATATTCCGGTAGGTGTTTTCATCGAGGCTATAGAAGAAAATAAACACCATTCCGAGCGCAAACATCAGGCCAGGGAACAGGGTCATCATCAGATTGATGCCGTTTAAGGCACTGGCAGTGATATGGTCGGAAGAGTAATCAAAGTAGTCCAGCATGAGTCCGGCACAGCCGCCGCCAATCGCCATGGCAATTTTGGTGATAAAGTTAAAGAAGCCGTAGATAGCTCCTTCTGTGCGTACACCATGTTTCCACTCAGCAAATTCTACGGTATCGGCGATCATCGACCACATCGCCACAAACCCCATACCTAAAGTGATACTGAACAGACAAACGCCGGTCATTATCAGGTAACTGTTGTCACCAGCGAGAAAGTACTGGAACAACACGCCGATAATGCCTATCAGTAACCCCAGTTGTGCCATTTTCTTTTTCCCCATCATACTGATGAGTTTTTCTGAGACCACGGTTCCCGCAACATAAGCTGCAGATTGAATGGCGAAGAAGGTGGCGGTAAAGGATTCATTACCGAGAGTGTATTTAATAAAGTAAATGGCTATCGCCATCCAGACCGTATAAGCCATATAGAAGAACACGGTGAACAGCGACAGATTGATTAACGGCACGTTACCGGTGACTGCGGTGATCATTTCTTTCAGCGTCGGTTGTATCTGATTTGGTGAGCTGATAACCCGCTCTTTCGTCATACCAAAGCAGGCTAAGAAGAAGAACGTGGCGAGCAGACTGAAGCAGCTGACAGCAAAAACATAGCCCATTTTCTGATCGGTAAACTGTGAAATCAGTAAGTCTGCGCTGGTGGAGACAATCAGATACCCGATGATAGCAAAGACAAACCGATATACTGACAGAGATGCTCGCGAACCTTCATGCTGAGTCAGCATATTGGTCATAGCAGAATAGGGGGTATTCACCGCGGTGTAGGCGAGGCAGTAAATAGTGTAGGAAATCAGCGCATAGTAAAACTTGAAATCACTGTCTACAGCACTGAAACACAGAACCGTCAAAATTCCGAGCGGCACAGCGCCGAATAACAGGTAAGGACGTAGTTTGCCGTAGCGGGTATGGGTTTTATCGATAAAGTATCCGAGAAAAATATTAAATACCGCATCCAGCACTCGGGCGATCACAAAGATCAAACTCGCCTGTACGGCGGTAATGCCATAAATATTAGTGTAGAAAAACAGTAAGAACAGAGAGACAAATCCGAACGACAGGTTAGAGGCCAGATCCCCGAATCCATAACCTATTTTTTCCCGAATACTGACTTTCACGTAACTGTCAGAGGCGATTTCTATTGTTTTCATTATTATTCACTCATGCTGGTTGTCCTGGAGATGAGTATACCGAGGACAGGAACAGGGGCTTTCCAGCCGTTGTTTAAACGATTCCGATTTTTTGCTTTGTTATGGAATTGTGACAGCTATCACAGAGAGAAAAGACCTCATAACGACTAATGTATTTAAACCGCATTTTCATAGCATCTCAGGATCCTGCTCCCCAGACTTCCGTTGCTTTGCTATAATCTGCCAGTTTATCTTCTTCAGTCAGGAATTTATGGTGCCAGCATTAGACAATCAGTTACTGGAGGAGATCCTGCTCCAGGTTCGTCCTCTGGTGGGACAAGGGCGAGTAGCGGACTATATTCCGGCACTTGCTGCGGTATCTGGCGATAAACTCGGGATTGCGGTTTGTACCCTTGAAGGACAAATTTTCACGGCTGGCGATGCCAGCGAGCGATTTTCCATTCAGTCGATATCGAAAGTACTGAGTCTGGCACTCGCGATGGAGCGCTACGATGAACATGAGATCTGGCAAAAAGTGGGTAAGGAACCTTCCGGGCAGCCGTTTAATTCCTTGTTGCAGCTTGAAATCGAACAAGGTAAACCTCGTAATCCGTTTATTAATGCTGGCGCGCTGGTGATTTGTGACATGCTGCAAACCCGGTTAAGTGCACCAAAACAACGTATGCTCGAGGTGGTACGGGGATTATCTGAAGCCGGTGATTTAGTCTACGACACTCAGGTGGCACGTTCCGAATTTGAGCATTCCGCGCGAAATGCGGCTATTGCCTGGCTGATGAAATCATTTGGTAACTTTGATAATGATGTCACTACGGTATTGCAAACCTACTTCCATTACTGCGCGCTCAGTATGAGTTGTGTTGAACTCGCAAAAACGTTCGTATTTCTGGCTAATCAAGGGCGAACCTTGCATGCAAAACAGATTATTCCAGCTGAACATGCCCGGCAGATTAATGCCATGATGATGACCAGTGGTATGTATGATGGTGCTGGTGAATTTGCTTATCGGGTTGGCTTGCCGGGTAAATCGGGAGTAGGGGGCGGTATTATTGCTATTGTTCCTAATGCGTTTTCAATTGCGGTCTGGTGCCCTGAACTGGACTCTTCAGGTAACTCTCTGGCCGGTACTGCAGCGCTTGAAATATTATCTAAACGAATGGGACGTTCTATTTTTTAGTAAAGACAGATAACTTGTGACGTTGCGTGAGCACTAGATACTCATGGTATTAATTGCCAGACGTAACCAGAGTAGTATTACAATACTGACAGTCACCATGACGGCTGCCAGTATTACCGCGATAACGACTCGTTCTGACCATGATTTTTTCTGCATCACCTCTCCATGATTTTTAGCTATCGGAAAGACTAATATAAAACAGCGAATGTAAACCCAGACTAAACTTACGTTCGCTTATTATCTTTCACTGGCAGGTCTGCATAATTTGAAACAATTAATCCATAAATATTTCGATTATGTAAATATCGCCAGGATCAACTAGCCTTATGAGTGTTATTTAATCACTCAGGCGGTGGCGATGAAAAATGATTCGGCTACAGACAGTAAGAGAGTAACAGGCTATCAGGTATTGCATTCGACACTACTGGAATGGGGAATTACCTGCTATGCAGGAGTTACCGGTGGCGGTGTCATTCACTTTCTTAAATCTCTTGACCCTATGGTTGAACCCGGTGCAGAGACACCTTCTTTTTATTCTATTGCTGAATACAGTGCTGGTTTTATTCCTCTGGGTTATTTTCTGAGCGGTGGAAAAGTGGCTGCCGCAGTGGCGACGTCAGGTGCTGCCACTAAATTATTAAGTTGTGGTCTCAGTGATGCCAAGCTGCATGATATTCCTGCTCTCTATATTATTCCTTTGTCTCCTGAGGAGGGAAGAGGACAGGCATCTCTGCAGGATACCTCTGAGTATGGTAGCCATATTATCGGACAGTTACGCAGTGAATTACCGGATTCGGTGTTTGTGCTTGATACTCTGGAAACGCTGACCGAAACCCTTCAGTCAGCGCGTGAGCAATTAGCACGCTCCAGACCCGTTGTGCTGATTTTGCTTCATAGCGCCTTAAATCAGACGCTTTCAGGCATTTCAACGAGAATTTCGCCTCCCATTACCATTTCTGCACCGGATTTGGTTATCGATGATTTTTATGCTGCATTTCGTCGTGATATTAATGGCCGTCGTCTGGTGCTACTGGTAGGAGAAGAGATGGCGCGTTATCCTGATGCCAGGATACTCACCACTCAGCTCAGTCAGCGACTGCGTTGTGCCGTTATCTGGACGATTAATGGTGCTAATGCCGTAGAACGGTCTAATCCCTACGGTATGGGGTATATTTCATTTGGCGGAAACGATGAGGCGACCTCGCTTTATCAATCACTGGGAGCCGATGACGTATTGCTGGTATTAGGGGCTTGCCCTGATGAATATACCGTTAATATGAGTCCATTTATGGCCGGTAAAACCTATTTTCTGAGCCATCATTCTGAAGGTTACGGGCAAATTGACAATAGCTTTGCGCATCGGGCACAAGGCTTATATCAACATATTTCCGGCCCGTTAGATCAATTATTGCATGGATTAATACAAGCGGCGGAAGAGCAACCATTTAATAATCTCAGCGCGGCGTTAGCACCTGAAACGCTTAATCATCGTCAGTATATGGTTCCGCGCGAAGGCTGTGTTGATATGGCCGAGGTTTATCTGCGACTGGACCGTTTCTGGCCTCCTAATTCTATCGGCTTCGATGACGTTTGTTTATCCTATAAAGACAGACAATATGTCACTCAGCGACCCAATAATAATATTCAATTCTACTCACTTTATCGTGGTTCTGCGATGGGAGGTGCGTTTGGTGCTGCTGTTGGTGCCAGCTTATCGTCACCCGACAAATCGGTATTTCTCTTTACCGGGGATGGCTGTTTTCGGTTATTTTCCGGCTCTCTGGGAGAGGCCTGCGAACTCGGGATAGTGATTTTTTTAATCAATAATGCCAGTTTCTCTATTGTTGGCCAGGGGCTTCCTATTATCCTGCCCGAGATTGCAGAGAAGCATTATCATGCGAACCTTAAGGTTCTGGATTACTGCGCAATAGCCCGGGCATCGGGCTGGGAAGCTGAATCGCTTGAGCCTGATATGAGTAATTTCGATTTACTGTTAGAAAAGATTGGCCATCGAGGGCAGAAATCCTGGCTGATTGATATCCCTGTCGATGCCTTACAGGTACTGGGGCATAATCCACGCGTGAGGAATCTGTAATGACGATATTCCAGGATCGGGCTTTGATAGAGCGTATCGCGGACTGTTACCTGCAACGGGCGGGTGTTCCGCTACCTTCGCCTGAAAATGTGAGCGACCTTGCTAGCTGGTTAGATGACAGTGCACCTTATAGTCTGCTGGCACATGATAGTTCGGCAGATCCACGCTTTATTTATGCTAATCAAAGTGCACTGAAATGTTTTAAATATTCCAGGGAGGAAATGTTGCAACTCCCTTCGCGCTTGAGCGCCGCAACACCCGATCAGCAAGAACGACAGAGTATGCTGATGCGTCTCAAAACAGAGGGGATTGTGTTCGGCTATTCGGGCGTCCGAATAACACGGCAGGGGGAAGCATTTAATATCTATCAAGGTGTTATCTGGCAGCTTACCGACAAGGAAGGGAAGTCCCTGGGACAGGCTGCGTTATTCTGGCTAACCCCTGAGGAATAACTGCCGATGAAGAGGGACTAAGATATATAGTTTACGGACAGGCATAGCGGTCATCCATTGAATTGAAAGACAATCCAGGGATAAACGAAACAGGGTGCCTGTCCTTTTTAACCGCTCATTGTGATGATCCTTTAGCGGCTATTTGATTTATAGTTTTTGTGCAATATCCCAGATAAATCCAAAGGGATCTTTTATACGTACTTTTAAATCGCCCCAGAACATTTCTGTGGGTTCATTCAGCACTATTGCACCGGCCCGCACCATTTGATTTACCAGCAGGGCTGCATCATCTACATACATATAGAAAATAAAAGGAGTTGGTATTCCTGAGGACTGCGGGCTATTGAGATCTGAGTCCCAGCCTTCCTTGTTAATCGTAAAGTTTGTGCCGCGATAACGAATGCGGGCGAACAACATCTCACCGGAGTTGCCTTCCAGCTCTGCAATTGCCACCATATCCATCGCATTGATGTAGAAATTAACGGCGGCTCTGACATCAGGCACATTGAGTGCTGTGGTTAGCCAGGTAAGTCCCATGCCTTCCCACGGGTGCGTGCGGCTTTCAACATTGTTGAACCAGTTCAGTTTTTTCATTTTATTTTCCTTTACTGTAATGTGGTAATTATTAGCCATAAGCAAAGACCTGTAACGGTAGAAATAGGGGTTTAAATGGTAAAAATTCGACATTTTTGCGAACATGCGGAAAACATGCCGGATGTTATCAAACTGGACTATGAACCTGCGGGCTCGTATTCACTGGACATCGAGATTTTCTCAGTTTCTAGTTTGAGAAAGCGGGTGAGTCAGGAACAGATGCAGCTTCCGCATCAGTATGCTTTTGGAATGCTGCTCCTCATCGTGGAAGGGGAATGTACTCACTGGATTGATTTTCTACCGGTAAGTTGCAGAGCGGGCTCACTTATGACGCTATCCCCAGGGCAGGTTCATCAATATGGTAACGATAGAAACTGGGAGGGATGGATAATGTTGCTTCGGTCAGAGTTTATTTCGACTCCAGCATCTATCAGACCTTATTCCTTTAATTTTAGAGTTAAGGAAATCACGCAGAACATACCCCACCATATTCCTTTGGATGCACCGGCGTTGGGTATTATGACGCAAGCCATTGAGCAAATGAGGGAAGATGCAGCGCTTTTACTACCGAATAAAATTAGTGAAATCAATGCGTTATTGCATCATCAGTTTATTGCTCTTTTGTTACGGCTCTCTATCACCTGTGGTCAGAATAGAAGGGATCCTGGCTGTTCCTCGAATTCAATACAGCGTTTTAACGCTTTTAAAGATCTAGTTGAAAAGAATTATGCTAAAAAGCACCAGGTCACATGGTATGCAAATACACTGGCTTGTTCAGAGAAAAGTCTGAACCTTGCCGCAGTAGAAGCGACGGGCATGACTGCAAAAAATATTATTACCTCGCGGATTAACCTTGAAGCTAAGCGACTTCTGGCCAACTCGACAACGCCCGTTGTACTTATTGCAGAACAACTGGGGTTTGAAGAATCGACCAACTTTGTGAAATTTTTCAAACGCTATACAAGCTGTACGCCGGGGGAATTCAGGAAGCAGCAGAGGGGGATACAGGCAGGGTAATGGCTTAATGCTGGTGGACGGTAATTAATTTTTATTAATCATAAATATCAAAATAGTTACAACATACATAATATTATATACATTACACGATAGCCTGAACATTGTGCTCGTATCTTTAAGCCTATCAGTACCAGAGGGGGAAATCCCCTCTGTGTCTGAAAGTGACTATTTATCACCCATAATTATTTTCAGCGTTTCTTCATCAGGTTTTCCCTGATGTTGCTGCAATCGACCTTCGGCATTAAGGTAGTAAATCGCAGGTGTTGCACTCCCACCTAAATCATCCATCAGTGTCAGGTTATTTTTGAGTGCTTCTCCGACTTCAGCCGGAATTTTCTCTGGTTTTACCAGGGCAAGCTTACCTTTGCTATTTTCATAATCAGCCAGTGTTTTTGCGGGGTCAGCGGCCATCATAATCGCTGCGGCTTTCTGACCGCTATCAGGACGTAACATACCAACGAGTAATATTCTGAGCTGAACCTTTCCTGATGAAAGCCAGGGCTGAGCCTGTTCCCAAAACTCAGTGCAATAAGGACAGTAGGGATCGGCAAATACATAAACAATATGCGGAGCATCTTTACTCCCTGCGGCTATCCAGCGATGCTGACCGAGACTATTCCACATTTCTTTAGCCATCGGGGCGTAGACAAATTTTTCAACTTGTTCATCGCTCAGATTTTTACCCGCGGCATCAACCATATTTCCCATAATCGCGTGTTGCTTATCGGGGGTCAGGTAGACCGTCGTACCCTGACCCTGGAATTGCATCGCATAACCAGGCAGGCCACCGGGAGCACTAAATTCACCTTTTAACTCAAAACCTTGTTTTTCCAGTGCGGCGATCGGGGCAGGGAGAGGTGCTTCTGCCGCCAGAACGGCCAACGGGATCAAAAGATTAACAGAAAGTACCAACTGCATTATTTTATTCATTTAAGTATCCTTTCAGAGAATAGCTATCAGCAGCCAAAATCTGTGGCAGTAATAGTCGGCCATCCTACCGATTTAGGGTGACAAAACCAGTAAAGATTTACTATGTTAATCAGTTGCTGGTTATCTTATCAGGGAATAATTTAATGGCTATCAGGTATGCGCGTAGTGAAGAGGCTGAAAAACTCTGGGCTTTACGTAATCGTGCATTACGGCATGGTTGCAAGGGTATCTATCCTGATGACATTCTGAAAGCGTGGACTCCAGAAGAAATGCCATCATCGTACCGGCAAGTCATCAATGATAATCCCTTTTTTGTGATTGAGGATGCGAAGGGGGAACCTGTAGCCACTGGGTTTCTTAGTCTGCAAGAACAGTCGGTTGAAGCTGTTTTCACCTTACCTGAATATGCTGGTAAAGGATTTGCAAGGCAAATTATTGATGCTATCAAACAGCAGGCACTTTTGCGGAATATGACAAAACTTCGCTTATCTTCAACGCCTAATGCCATGAATTTTTATCAACAACGAGGTTTTAAAGTGATCCGCGAGGATCACTATTATTCAAGCCTTGCTGCAAGCTCACTGGCCTGTTTTGAGATGACCTGTGACTTATCTAATACATACCTTGAATAGCGAAGAGGGCCTGTAAAAGATAACAGGCCCCATAAGAGTGGCTAGATAGCTCGGCCGGCAGAACCAAATAAACGCATACGTTCTTCAACTTGCTCTGCGACGGGCAGCATGCCCTTCGTAATTACTTTACGCGGATCGTTGACATCATGTTCGCCTTGATTTTCAAATTGTGCTTGTACCGCTAAACACCAGGCATACATATTTTCCGTATTAACATTTATCTTGGCCGTGCCGAGCGAAATTGCTTTCTTCATATCTTCATCAGAAATTCCGGTTCCGCCATGCAATACTAAGGGGACTTGAACCAGTTGAGCAATATGCTGCATTTCTGTAAATCCTATTTTAGCTTTACCTTTATAGAGTCCATGGGTTGAGCCCAGTGCTGCTGCTAAACAATCGACTCCTGTTTGTGAAACCAAGGTATAACACTCTTGCGGGTCTGCATAAATAACATGAGAGTTAACTATGCCGTCCTCACTCCCTGCAATGGTACCCAGTTCCGCTTCAACAGAAACCCCTCGGCGATGAGCATATTCAACCAGACGATGAGTAATATCTAAGTTTTCCTGAAAGGGCAGATGTGAACCATCAAACATCACCGAGCTAAACCCAGCCTTAATAGCAGCCTCACAAGCCTCATATGACTGCCCGTGATCCAAATGTAAGGCTACCGGGATATCTATTTGTAAATACTCCATCGCATTTACAACAATATCATGTATAGATTTCAAACCCAGCATATGCTTTATAGTTCCCCCGGAAATACCCAATATGATAGGGGATCTTAATTTCTGAGCGGATTTTAATACTGCGCTAGTCCATTCAATATTATGAATGTTAAATTGACCAACAGCATATTGGTGAGCAAAGCCATGGTTAAGCATTTTCTCCATAGAAACTAACATGGAACCCTCTCTTAATTTATTTAATAGTAAAATTCAGTCGAAGAATATCTTTAAATTTCTCTCATATTGGCTGGCGGAATTATGGACTTTCGCCAGGTTAGGCATGGCTTCACGTACCCCTTTCTTTTCAATAGCTATGGCGGCAGATAAACTGGCGAAAAGAATGATATTCTCTATATGCCAGTTATAATGGACGCCATAAGTAAATGCACCATGAAAAATATCGCCAGCACCTGTGGTATCAATAGCATTACAAATAAAAGCAGGTGATATTACCAGACGGCCATTTTGTAAATAAGCGCATCCTTTTTCACCCAGAGTAATAAATGCCTGTCCTCTCGCTAATTTATTTAATTCATTCAATGCTGTTTGTAGCTGTGTTTCTGATGTGAACCGTTCAATTTCAATTAAATCACGGGAGAAATTCTCACTGGCTACCAGATAGTCCGTGTACTTTGCCAGATTAAGATTGCTTTCTCTCAGCGATCCCGCATCCATCACGACGCGAGCTTCAGGTAATCGCTGCAAGATATATTCACTTAATTCAGGTTCATGACCATCGATTAGAATAGTGATGACTTCTCCTTTTTCATCTTGAGTGAGTTTATTAATCAACCCATCAATTTTAATTTTTTCATCAAATGTTAAGCGTGGTGGTACCAGAAGTTTACGTGTCACAATAGTACGTGAGCCACTTAACTGGTTAACTAAAATTGATGCCAGTGGGGTAATCATCTCATCATTAAAAATAACATAATCTGTATTAACCCCAACTTCATGAAACTCACTGATTATCTTCTGGCCATAGATATCTTGATTGAGGTGACCGACATAATAAATATCTTCACCCCATAAACCTAATAACCAGGCAGCATTAGCACTAGGACCTCCACCACTTTCAATAAAATCACTGGAGAAGTTTTTACTGTTTTCCTCCGGCCAGCGATTCATAAAGAAAAACTGATCAAAGCAGGATAGTCCAATCGAGATCACTGCCATAACAACTCCTTAAGGCATTTATCTGCACAGTGATTACTTGTGAGTTTTATCTTTTTCAACTAACTCATCATAACTTAAGGTATCACCGACAACTTTTACGTTTCGGAACGCAAAAGGAATAAGTAATACCAACAGCAGGACAAAACAAACAACATAAATTGCACTTTGTCCGAACTGAGTAAAAGCATTACCGATGACAATACCCCAGACTGCAAAGTCAAAATCTGCAAAAGTACTGTTTTCAAAGCCCAGATTACCCAGAGCTGGTAACAGCATAGCCGGTAAGAAAGCGAGGAAAACACCGCCAATGAATGAGGCGATAATACAGCCTTTTTTGCCACCTAATTTATCGGCAAATACCCCTGAAGTACCACCGCAGAAGAAATGTGGAACCATACCAGGAATAATAAGTGCCATGCCTAAACCTCCTAGCATCAGCATACCGACTAAGCCACCAACAAAAGAACTGATAAAACCGATAACCACAGCGGTAGGGCTGAAGGTAAAGAATACTGCACAGTCAACCGCGGGTATAGAATTGGGGATTAGTTTTTGGCTGATACCCTGGAATGCCGGAACTAAATCACCCAGAATCAAGCGAACACCGCTGTACACGATGGCAACACCCACAGCAAATTGCAAACCCGTCAGAATAGAGTAAATAACCATATTTTGATCGGTTATGGTACTGAGATATTCTGAACCCGCGACAATGCTGCACACCAAATAAATAACTACCATAATGATGCCCGTTGTAACGGTGGTATCGCGCAGAAAGCCCCATTTTTCTGAAATTTCTGTATCAGCGAAAGAGTCTTCTGCTTTACCTACTTTACTGGCAATCCAGGCTGACAGGTAATAACCCAGGGAACCAAAGTGCCCCATCGCGATCCCGCCATCTTCAGTGACACGTTTGGTATAACGCTGACCTATGGCTGGCGAGATAGCAGACCAGGCACCCAGTAAAAAACCGCCGATAACAATCAAATGCCAGCCAGCAAAATGTGCAGCTTGCAAAACAGCAGAAAATAAACAAGCTAGAAAGAAGGAATGATGCCCGGTAAGGAAGATGTATTTATATTTAGTAAATCTTGCAATAGCCAGGTTAAAGACAAAGCCAAGTAATAAAATACTCATGGTCTCTACACCCAATAGTTTTTGGGCAACAGAAACTATGGCTTCATTATTTGGTATCACACCGCGAATACTAAACCCGGCTTCAATAATACCGCCTAATGGGTTCAGATTGGCGACAATCACACCCGCACCGGCACTCAGCATTAAATACCCAAGGATAGGTTTTAATGTCCCGGTGAGTAATTTATTAACAGGGGAACGTAAAGCCAGCAAGCCAATTAATGAGATGATTCCCATAAGAAAGGCAGGCTGAGTGAAAATCTCAGTCAAAAAAGAGAGGATACTAGCCATATTTAAATTCCTTAAAAAAGAAATGTAATATTAAGACTTGCTTATGTTCAACAATGCATCATGAATATCTTCGAAGATTTTTGCTTTGTGTACATAACTACGAATAATAGCGACGTTGCAACTTGCAGGGAATTGTGTCGCCAACTCTTTGATAGTAATGTAAAGGTCAGCTCTTTCGCCCACCGCATTAGCAAAATCAACAGAAGAAACATCAGCTTTAATACTCAATTCCTCACATATTTTTTTTACATTATTTGCTGCCATAAGAGAACTTCCAATCCCATTTCCGCATACCGTTCTTATTTTAATCATAATGCCTCCGCTAACGAGTGATGAATAAACTGTAGGATAGTATTTTTATCAGTGTTATTTTTTATGAAATCTACGATATTTCTTTCAATTAAATCAGCTATAACTTGAATAAGATAAATATGATTGTCAGAGTCGCTCGCGGCGATAGCAATAATGACATGGACCGGATCAAACTCTTCATGATGGAAAATCAACGGCTCTTTCACTATCACAACTGAAAAAGCCGTTTTCAATGCGCCTTTTTCTGGACGGGCATGTGGCATAGCAACCCCATTGTCCAGAACTATAATTGAACCAAATTCATGATAAACCGCGATCATTTCATCAATGTATTGTTCATTACATGCCTGAGTTTGCAGCAATAAGGTCCCCGCATAACGAATCGCTTCTTCCGGTGAAAAAAAGCTGTTATTCAGGGACAGTAAATGCTGATCAAAATGAATCTTCACTTTCATACTCCAGTCAGGATTTTCCCTGCGTTGAATAATGGGCAATCAATCATGAAATAAATAGTGTCTGAGTCACACTATGGCTTTATGTCTGTGACTTAGATCTCAGTTGAAGCAAATATAGCATGTAGTAATATAAATTAAATAAATCACATAAAATCAATGAACTGTATCTGTTTCATCTAAATCATTGGTTGAAGTCATTGGCTGGAATAGGTGTTGTAGATCATGTTTCTAATTTCATAAACCAGTGTTCAGTCACAAATTAAGGGCCTTTTATTATTCAATTTGTGAGTTAAGTAACATATTCAATCTCTACGATAATATTGGTGAATAACAAAGCTGATGGGTTTAACTGCTATATTTATATGAGTTTACATGATAGCGCGTGTAAGTGATTAATTATATTGAGGATTGTTTTTTGATAGACAGAGAGAGGCCTTCAATTCACTATCGTTAACATGAACACTGAACAAATTTCGTCAACCTTTTACCACTCATCACTATTACACGATCATCGTATATATAACGATGATCGTATTTACAACGACTCTAAAGGCAGACCCGTAGGGCTCGCCGGGAGAGTAAACGGAGTAACTCAGTCCATTGAAAAACCGGTAAAAATCCCTCTTATGACACCTGAAGATAAAAGCCATTTTAATGCATGCTTTGACAAGTGTTTAAATAATGCACGTCAGTTTTTATTAGTTAGTAAATGATACAACACTATTAATAAATTTATCGTTAATAATGTTCTACTATTATTTTATTTCCATAAATAAAACAGGAGTTATTGAGTGAAGCTTAAAATATCATATATTTCCATGCTATATTTCTCGCTATGTGGCCAGGCATTTTCGTCAGAAAATAAAGATGAAAAAATCGATCTGAATCAAGTTATACCCAACTATCGCGAGTCGCTTGCTGCACTTCCTGTGGATTATACGTTACTGGAAAAAAAACAACTTGCTGGCGTTATACTACAAAAATATAAACTTAGCTCACAATCCTGGACTTTGCAGGGAAGTGTATCACCCGGACTCTGGCAGCATGAAGTTGATATATATATTCCTGACTCAGCTCATGATAAAAACGCACTTGTTGTCATTAATAGCGGAAGCAATGACGATGGTTCCGGGAATCCTGTGGCACCAACAAATTTTGCTCAGGAACAACTTAGCCAGATAGCCACTGAGACCAAAACAATCGTTATTTCTGTCAGTAATGTTCCAAATCAGAAGCTAACTTATCAGGGGGCAACCAAACCTCTGGCAGAAGATGACAGTGTTGCCTGGTCCTGGAAACTTTTTATCGATGATACCAAGAAATACCAGAATTCATCTCTTCATATTCCTATGTCTGCGGCCGTATCTCAGGCGTTACGGCTGGCAAAGTCAGAACTGCACTCGCATAATATTTCGAAATTTATCGTCACCGGAGCCTCTAAACGTGGTTGGGCGACTTGGTTGGCGGCATTATCCGACCCCAATGTTGTTGCAGTAGTCCCATTCGCCATGGACTTACTCAGTACCCAGGAGTCTCTCAGACATATGTATCACTCATATGGTGATAACTGGCCCGTCGCATTCAATCCTTATTACCAGCAAGGAATAGATAAGCAGATTGATACCAATGAGTTTTCAAGTCTGATGACGATAGAAGATCCATTATCCTATCTGTCTACGGATATGCGTAAACGACTTGAAATTGAAAAGTATATTATTAATGCCAGTGGCGATGACTTTTATGTCCCTGATAACAGCCGCTTTTATTACGACATACTGCCAGGTCCGAAGTCGCTGCGGGTTGTGGGTAATTCAACACATCACGGAATACTTTCGGTCACCGTTCCATCACTGATTACCTTCCTTAATCGTTACCAGGCACAGAAAGCGCTACCTGAAATCAGTGAAGTCATAGGGAGTGATGATAATAAGAACAAAACGCTGAAAGTGAGTTTTTCAGAGCAACCCTCCCAGGTTTTACAGTGGACAGCACATAATCCCGTTGCCAGAGATTTCCGTTTTGCCTGTGGCGTTAAATATCATTCAAGTCAAGTCACTCTTCCGGACGACGGCAAAGAGACGGTTATACCGCTGACCAAACCAGATAGTGGCTGGCAGTCAACCTTCATTGAAGCCACTTTTAGTGATGGGTATGTCGCCACCTCGCAGGTTTATATCACGCCGGACGAATATCCAAAAATTGCGCCACCATCAAAAGGGCGAACCTGTCAGACGCTGCCGGGACGAGGATTAACACCGAAGTATCAGTAAAAGGATCTATCAAGTAGAGGATTGCCTGAAACCCACTGCCAGTGACAGGGACTTTTCCGTCACGCAAGGAATCAGGCAATATCATTATTCCATCAGTATTAGCTGGCCAGTTCAGCCCTTGTAATCACCTGGGCAAAACCTGCTCCAAGTAATGCCATAGTCACATCATGAATTTCTTCAGCTCCAGGCTGATGGCTTTGCAGATCGAAACTGATGACGGCATCTTTTATCACTGTCATATTTAGCCCTGAGTCGGCGCCGGTTCTGACGGTTGAGTTGACACAAAATCCCGCCACGGCACCAATAACAACAATGTCTGTTAAATTCTTATCCTGTAGGTAAGAAAGCAGGGGAGTTGAATTGAAAGCAGAAGAGGTATTTTTAATAAACAGGGTCTCATTTGCTAAGGCTTCAAAAGACTCAAGCGGTAAACTTAAAGGTGAGTCTTGATGCAAAGGTGAACCTACGGCAACTGTCTGATGGCGAATATGTACTATCGGCAGATCCGCGGACCTGAAGGTTTCAATGATGCCTGACATGTTCTCGATCGCGTTTTCTGGATAGAACCGGACACCCTGTTGAATTCTGTCAGTAACAAATTTTTGCATATCAATGATCAGTAATGCTTTTGACATTTTTTTTCCATTAAACAGTTAAAGGCAGGCACTATCCAGAGTAATCCCTCGACGTATTTTACGCTATCCCATTTTCGGGTGGAATGTTCTTTTTATAACCTGTCAGGTATGGCATGGATGACTAATGTTGAAAATAAGTGACAGCGTCACTGGAGAATAGATTTATGTACAATTCCAGTGACTTTCAGATATGCTATCTCTTAGCCTGGCACTGTCCAGAACCTGTCTGGAAACACACAGTTAAGCACCGCCTGACACTGTGAAAGTCTTCCTGTTAAGAGGTTGAGTCAATGCAAGATTCTGTCACATTTGGTCGTATGGCTGCTGTTTTGCCAGTTAAAGATATGGATATTGCCCGGCAGTTCTATATTAATGGTTTAGGATTTGAGAAAGCTTTTGAAAATGGTAATCCAGTCGGCTTTATGATTTTAAAACAGGGAGCCTGTGAATTACATCTGACCTTACAGCCAGGTTATAAAGCGGCCCATTTTCCTGTCGCTCATCTGCTGGTCGGCGATGCTAACGCTTTATTTACTCTCTGCCAGAGTACTGGAGCCCGAATAATTAAAGGGGTACAGGATAAAGAGTACGGCATTCGTGCGTTTATCTTCGCCGATCCGGATGGTAACCGAATAGATGTTGGACAGATACTTCAACCAGTGTAGAGATAATATGAAAGTCCTTACTTTATATTCAGTATTATTCATGCCTTTCTTTATCTGGCCTGCGGCAGCTGCAACACCGACACCTCAAGAACAGTGTCACAGATACTATGGCGACTTAAAGAACTTCGTTCAGGCACAACTTCATGAACCCTCTGCGGGCTACTGCCAGGTTTCGGTGCAAACCAATGGGAAATGGGTCACTAGTGCAAACATCAATAAAGGGTCGGTTGAAACCTGCACCTCAGTAGTAAAAACATTTGATTCTCTGCTCTATAAAAAAATACCCAGCCCACCCAGTAATTTATGCCGAAAAGATGTTTTATTCGAATTCATAATACCTGAAGCGATAACGCCTGAGCAGAAAGCCATTGCTGATGAGCTAAAAAGTAAATTGCATTTACAACTAAAAATGCTGGCAGAACAAAAATAGAATTTTTGTTCTTTTGGCATATCCTTCTCGCTAGAGCATCAGCGAGGAGGAATAACCTGAAAGAAGGCAGTTTTACATAACATCAGTAGGGTGACAGGAATAATGGTAAATAATAATTTCACAGAAAATATGCCAGTCAGCATCGCTGATTGCTAGTTTCTACATTAATTTTCCTATGAAACAATGTCATGTCGCTTTTCCCTCCTTTCTACAACTCAAATCATACCTTAACCATAATCAAATAATTAAATTTTTTATTTATTCCCGGACAATGACATACGCTTTTATTCTTGACATAAATATAACAGTGCAATCACAATGCGCGCGCACAAGAAAATATTTAAGTCATCGTGGATGTAGTCACAAAGTTATTAGCATGCTATCAATATAAATTGAGATTTTAGATGAATTTGTTCAAAGGGGTAACGCGTTCTCTGTTCTTTCTGTCTGTATTAATGATACTGGGTATCATTATCTCATTCTCGGTAGCTCAGTTCCTTTGGATAAACAGCAATCATTCTCATATAGAGTCCTATTCTAAAGATCTCTTGAAACGAGCGATCTTCGTCTCTGACAATCTGAATAATGCCTTAAATAATATAAGTACTAACAGTGTGGATAGATGTACAGATGAAGATATCAATAAATTAAAATATATTGTTTTCACGCATAATTTCCTTAAAGATGCAGGTATTTTTAAGAGTAATAAAATACTCTGCTCTGCATTGTGGGGTGATATTTCAGAGTCTTATAAATTCACTGGTGAACATAGAGTAAAAAAGAATAATGTTACCATCTGGAATAATATGCCCAGCTATGCAATAAAAGGGGCGTTTATAGATGTTAATAGTAAAAACAATATGTTTGTGGTTGCAACACCGCATGCTTTCCTGACATTTGATAACCTTGTAAATGGCATTAAATCTAAAATCACCTCGCTGGATGGTGAAATGGTATTACGCTCATTTGGCGACAATCTATCATCTGATAATAACTTAAAATCCTTGAGCTACAGAATCTGCTCAGAGGAATATGAGCTCTGTGTTCATTCGCAAAGTTATGATGATTTATTTTCATCGACTCATCACTCTCTCTTATTTATTATTTTCCTCTGTGGTTCTGCCCTTGGATATGCAGTCTGGTACGTCATTAAACAAAATCGGTCAAATACTAATTCAATTGAATCAAAACTTCAAAACGCACTCAATTTTAATTTAATAAATATTGAATATCAGCCTATCGTTAATATGGAATCGTATAAGCTGCATG
The DNA here is from genome assembly GCF_024807845.1 of Klebsiella sp. BIGb0407. Lineage (GTDB taxonomy): Bacteria > Pseudomonadota > Gammaproteobacteria > Enterobacterales > Enterobacteriaceae > JGM124. Next base: position 478,109 of record NZ_JANUEQ010000001.1, on the reverse strand, counting down.
GTGTTGAGGCTCTCGCCAGATGGCATGATAAGAGGTTGGGAGATATCCCACCGATCGTGTTTATTAAAAAAATTGAAGAAATGGGTATCAGTAATCAATTTAGTAAATATATTGTTTCCAAAGCAATGCATGAATGCAGCCATTTCTTGGGGGACAATCCTAATACTTACCTAAGCTTAAATATCGACTGTGAATTTCTAACCATCGAAGATTCAATCTCTTTTCTTATAGAAACAGCCAAGAAAAACAATATTTCACCAAAACAAATTGCATTTGAAATCCTTGAAAATTCGACTATTAATTTCAAAATTCTTAACGACAAGCTGAATGCGCTGAGAATGCATGATTTCCAGATTTTTATTGATGATTTTGGTACCGGTTATTCAAGCCTGGCATATCTGAGCGCATTGAGTTTTGATAAGATAAAAATTGATCGGACCTTCACTCATGTCGCAGGAACTAATTCACCTACGGAAAAAGTATTAGAAAAAATTAATGAAATTGCCAGCACAATGAGTGTTCGCGTTATTTTTGAGGGACTGGAAACAGAAAATCAAAGACGAGCTATTTTAGCATTTAATCCGAAGGCCCTGGCACAGGGCTGGCTTATCAGTAAATCCGTACCTATTGATCAGATCAAGAATCAGTACTAAATAGAGTAGGGAAGTTGTCGGTAAACTCCTTGATCTGTTTTTTATTGTTTAACTGAATAACGCGCACATTACCACCATGTTGAATCAGAAGTTTTTCTATTGTTGGGCGCGAGTCACGTTCAAAATTCCAGACATATTTCAGAAAGACCAGTAATGTAGAATTTATTTTTTCCGGGCAATCTTCGGGTATATCCTGCCTTTTTTTATTACGTAGTGCTCTGACTAACGCACGGAAAAGACAGACAACACGCGGTGTATTCAACCAAATAACCAATTCAGTCTTGGGCAGGCGCAGATCAAAGGTCCGACGAGCATAATTACCTTCGCTGATCCATCTTGGGGCATTAGTCGCAGCCATGACTTTGGCTCTAAATTCTTCCGCTATCGGTTTTTTCCATCCTGCCCCCCAAAATAGCCGATCCAGATGCGTTACCGGGTAATCAAATTTTTCACCCATGAGCCGGGATAAAGTAGATTTACCACTTCCACCATTGCCTAAAATAATTATCCGTTCAGGAAGCATAATGACTCCATCTGCCTGGCCATTTAAATTTTAACCATATTATCAGACAGGGCAGAGAAGCGGACATACTCCAACAAAAAACAATTCGAAATTGAATGCTGCCATGTCATAGTAGGATGTGATGTTCCTTAACAATGATAAGAGAATTGCGCTATGCAACAGATTGACTTTTACATGGTAGATGCTTTTACGTCTCATACATTTGGCGGCAATGCGGCAGCAGTATGCCCGCTTACGGAATGGCTTCCAGATGAGACATTATTAAAAATGGCACAGCAACATAATCAGTCAGAAACGGCATTTTTCGTCACCACTGATAAGGGTTTTGAGTTGCGCTGGTTTACTACACAGCATGAAATCAATTTATGCGGACATGCCACACTTGCAGCGGCACATATTATCTTTGAACATCTTGATTATCCCAATACCACTATCCATTTCGACACCCGATTTGTTGGTCCGCTGACTGTTACACGCAGTGGCGACTGGCTGACGCTTGATTTTCCCGCCTGGGCAACTGAGTCCGTGACTCCGCCTGCTTTATTGCTCGAAACATTAGGCATTACAGAGTACAAAGAAGTACGAGTAGCACGTGATTATCTGGTTGTGCTGGATAATCAACAGCAGGTAGAAGCCGTTCGTCCAAATATCAATGGTATGGCTCCTCTGGGGAAAATGGTTTGTATCACTGCGCGGGGTAATGGTGAATATGATTTTGTCAGCCGTTTCTTCTGCCCGGGAGAATCAGTACCAGAAGACCCCGTTACCGGTTCTGCACATAGCATGCTCATTCCTTACTGGGCTGAACAGCTGAATAAAACCCAGATGTTTGCACGCCAGGTCTCTGAGCGTGGAGGCGATCTCCGCTGTAAACTGGTTGGTGATCGTGTAGCTATCGGCGGACAAGCTACAACTTACCTGATTGGTAAAATACTGTTACGCTGACAGTAATTTGACTGTTTTTTGAACTTAATAACACAAGGACGTGTCAGGATTTTTTGGTCTGTTCTATATGGGAGAGCAGGGAAAAGCATTCTCAAATATGATTAAATTAAATAATATCAAATTAATTGTCGTTCTATTTATTCTTGTCGTATCTACACCAGCGGCTAGCCATTTTGACAAGTCTTTGCTTACTCCTGAACATATCAAAGAAGCAATTACCTGTCAGAAGTCTGCAGATGAAAATCAAACTGTTAAACCAAAAAGTGGGGAGACATGGTTCGTTACATCGCTATAGTCGCTGCGCCAACTCCATAGTACAGAGAGCGGGGGGCTTGATAGTTTTTATGATGAGTTTCACCACCGGGCGATGTAAACCTTTGGCGAATTTAGGCGGGCGTGAAAAATGGCGGATGAAGTCTTTGATGGAATTCGAAAGCCAATGTTTTGTGGCTTCAATGCAAGATGCATTGAGTTTTTCGCACCTAATAATTTGATGTATATCAATTTTTATTTTAACCGGGATGCATTTATAAAAAGGATACCATCTTAACTGATACCTTGAAATTATTTCTGAATAAAGATTTTCACACTTATGCCGAAAATAGTCGTAACTCTCCCTTTTGCAGTAAAGATTAATGAAAATCTCAACACGACTCGGTTCCGGTTTTGGCACGTTAATTATTTTTTTCTCCGTATGCATAGTAGTTGCCATTTACTCTTTGTATCAGGCAAAAAGTACCCTTGAATCCGTGGTGCAGGGGGACATGAAAAAAACAAAATTGATCACAGATCTGACATTGATTCAGCGTGACATGGCGATAACAGTAAGAAATCTTTCGTTATTTACCGATGAAAAAGGCATTGAAGAGCAATCTGCCCGGCTAGAAAAGTTAAAGCAACGGTTCACCGACAGCAGTACGCAGCTGGGGCAGATGATTGACAAGTCTGCTGATAGCACAGAATTTAAAGCATTTGAATCGATAAAGAACAGCGAGAAAAATGCGCTTGATTCATTCAGCAACACGATCCCCATAGCATTAGAGAAAAATAATGCTGCCACAGTGGAGTTTCTTCTGGAGACAGTAAGGCCCGCTCAGGTTCCTTTGATTGACGGACTAACCCTCATGAGCCAGGAACTCACTCAACGGACTGATGATGCTGTCGCAGAAAATAGTAAAACGACTGAACATGCCTACATTATTTTATTGGTGCTGTTAGCCGTCGCAGTCTTGTTTGGCCTGTCCACCAGTATTTATCTGATTCGTAAATTGATGAGTGAACTCGGTGGGGAACCTGCCGACGCGCAGCGTCTCGCTTATGTGATTTCACAAGGCGATCTGTCCTCATCCGTTCAGCTGCGTAAAAATGACACCCACAGCCTGATGGCCTCGCTATCCGGAATGCAGGAACGACTTCGTGGCATAGTCTCAGAGATTAAGGATGGCTCCACTTTTGTTGCACTGTCATCAGATGAAATATCAAAGGGTAACAATGAGCTGGCTTCACGTACTGAAGAGCAGGCGGCCGCACTTCAGCAGACGGCGGCAAGTATGGAGCAGTTGACGGCCACAGTTCAGAGCAACAGCACAATGGCCAGGCAGACGGCTAACGCAGCAAGGGATACGGCTTCGCTGGTAAGGAGTGGCGAAAAGGACATCAGACGCATGTCGGATACCATGGGCGATATTTCGCAAAGTGCCTCTAAGGTGAGAGACATTACCTCTATTATCGAGAGTATTGCATTTCAGACCAACATTCTTGCGCTGAACGCTGCGGTGGAAGCCGCACGTGCCGGTGAAAGCGGACGTGGATTTGCTGTGGTGGCATCAGAGGTCAGGACCTTGGCGCAACGCAGCTCCACGGCGGCAAAAGATATCAAGTCACTGATAGAGCAGACGGTGAGTCAGGTTGAATGCGGCGTGATGGTGACCAATGAAACCGGTCAAAACAGCATGAAAGTCATTAATCTGGTTGAAGAACTCGCCGCAGCAATGGATGGCATAGCTCTGTCATCGGCTGAGCAGATGCAGGGGATCTCTCAGGTGAGTGTAGCCGTGAGTCAGATGGATGGGGTGACGCAAAATAACTCTGCATTGGTAGAGGAATCATCAACCGCCTCACAGTCACTTTCTGAACAGGCCCAGAATCTGCGCCTCATCGTGGAGACATTCAGGCTGTGAATAAAAAACACCTCTTGCCGATCCTGGGAGTAAGTGACTAAAAATATCATTATCAGCTACTGTTTGTAGCTAACTAGCTGAACATAGCTACAGGTCTGGGGGCGACCGGAATGCTCATCCCCAGACCTGTAAACGCAGGAACCAGGTTTTCAAACCAGCAATGGTCACAGCCGTCGATCTATATAAGTTCATCAGCACAGTTAGTAACTATCGTTATGTATTACTCTGTGTTATGTCGCCGTTGTTTGCGGGGGATCCAGAGACGGGCTTTAACCATAAGAGACCGGACAGTTTCTTTGGACTGATGGATATCGTGCAGTTCTGCAAGATTTTCATACGCCAGCATTAACTTCATCCAAAGTGAAAAAATCCGCTGCATGAGCCGTCATCAGAATACCTCGGTGATGAATCTATATGACGGACATCTTAACTTAGGTCAGATTAAGCCCAGAGCGGATATTACAACTTTGCTATTACAACATTTTGTCAAGGTTCGATAGGAATGGGTTGATTTCTTTCACGGAGAACATCCCGATATCTTGTATAGCCATAGAAAACTCCTCATCAGGAAAAAGTGAGTCGTTGTCTAGTCATACAGATTTAATGACTATAGCCTGGACATTCTATGAGCCACAAATAGACATTATCATTGAGCCTCTACAATATTGGTGCGCATAATGTATATTATGTTAAATTGAGTTTATGGATACGCACCAGACATTCACTCCCAGCTTAATGGCCTCTCACCTTCACTTCTTTGCCTCTTTTTCTTCAGTGCTTGCTCTGGTGTATACAGAGCGATTCCCGGTATTCAACACATTTGAATTTTCTGCCTCTCAACCCTTAATCACCAATTGCTGTTCCCTGGTGAAAACGCATCTGCCACTGACTGTCATTTTTTCCCGTTGATGATAACAACCAAATCGATGAACGTTCTGTCCGACGGATAATTTCGCCATCGCCATTAAGCTGAAAACTTTTATACCTTAATAATGCAACGTCTGTGCAAATCAGCTTCAGCGTAAAATCGGCGGAAAAAATCTGCGGATGGTCATTTTCCATTTTTAACGCGGCTATGGTTTGTGACCTGTTATAAAACTGTCCCGAACGACCGATCTCTTCAAAATCGCTATGCAGTAATTTTTCCACCCGTTCAGCATCAAGACGTAACGCTGGTTGATGCAGCTGGATCTCCAGATCGCGAATGACAGATAACAGTGCTGATAAATTAGCCAAAACTTCCCTCCCCTTTTTAGCGTCGCTACGTGAAATTTGAGAGAAAATGGCTGCCATATCCTTGCAGAATTCACGTAGCACATCATTTTTCAAAGGTGTTTTGAGCAAAAACTGGTCAGAATTTGCCCGGGACGATAAGAACATCAAGCCTGTCGGCAAGCTCGAGTACATTATCGTAGGTAGCGACATCGTTAATCAGACTGAGTGACTCGCCGGTCTGACCAAGAAATTGTGGGGTAATTCGATCGCCAAAAAGAACCATAGCGCGAGCAGTATCATCCTGTCTGGAAATCCAAACCAGACCTTGTGCCGTTGGACATTGCAGATAGAGTTCTTCAGCCCATTGGCGGGTCGTCGGATAGTGATTTTTTTCGGTATCGATCAGTTGATTGCGAGTAATACCTAATTTGCGGAGAGCCACACTGGCAAGGTCTACTAACTCCAGTTCTTCAAGAACCTCGAGTGTTGAGCTTACTATCCCATTTAGCTTATTTTTATCGTACGTTTTAAACCCGGGCGCAAAAGAGACATCATGAAAAATTGTCTCCATCATGGCGCAGTTTTTGGTTATACCGGCATACATCGTTGGAATGGGATAACCTTCAGCATCTTTTATCGGGCTGAAGCGAGCATTCCCATTCAGACCCGGATTAAACTGGTTAGCCGCATACTGTTCATGATGGACACGATGTAATAGCGTTCCCTTGCTCAATATATACTTTGTTGTCTTCAGAGTACCTGCATGAGGCAATAACATGCTTCCAGTCTTGTGCAGGTCTGAACTAGCAGGCGGCTTAGCCATGTTCAATCCCTTGAACCTCATCTCTGGCTGATGCAATTACCTGGTCCGGGTGTGAGGCCAGCAGATCCTGAGGCCGTTTACCACCCAGAAAACTATTGGCCGACATAAACCAGAACGCCATTCCCCAGCCATTCTTATGACCGTCAAATTCTTCAATCACCTGAGCCAGTGCTTTTAAAGGCCGGTAGTCCTGATCCCTGTCCAGGCCATAGGCCGGGAAGTAATCAACACCATTATGGTGAATAGCAAAGATGCGTCCGCCCTTCTTCCATTTATTAGGCTGAGCGCTTGGATTAGCTGTACTTAACTGCGCAAGTTGTGCAAGCTCGACAGCACTCAGCCAGTCTCCACTTTCCAGAACGGCCTTGCGTGCTTTAACCAGCATGGCCGCCTCTTTGAGGATCCGGGGTGATGCCGGAGTCGGCGGTACTAACGCTTCCGCCAGGCGTTCAAGTGTTGCATTACTTTGATGCTGCTGCTGGAACAGTGCGTACATGGATGACGCCATATTTGACAGGTTCTCAAAAAGAATCTCTGTCCCATGGTTATTCTGGTGTTCGAACGAAACAAGCAAAACTTGCTCAGCATGAGACTTGCTGAGACGACCTCTCACTTCTTTCGGGGTGCCAATCAAAGTGGAAACCCCAGGGTGCTCTTTCTGAATACTCATGAACGCTCTCCAGTATGGGTTATCAACATGATTTAATAATACCATATCCATGATAACCTGTAAGAACGATTTTTACGCTACTTTGCCATCGCTATATGAAATCTGAGATAAATTGGCTGCCGTATGCCGTATCCTTACAGTTTTCACGTAGAACACGGGTAATTTTGACTCATATCTAACGAATAATTGTAACTAACTCAGGATTAGCCAGTAATCGATGCCACGCCGTGACCACTTTTTCTGGCATATTAACATGGCCGATAAAGCCTGCTCCTTTAGGCCCATAACCCGACTCATCATCATATAAACGTTTGATTTCACCGAGAATCATCGAGATATATCGCTCAATATCCCATAATCCAGGTACCTGCCCACCGGTAATCTTTGCCCCGGCGCTAGTCATCAATAATTTAGGTTTGAATACGGGCCAGTTGGTAAACTGACAGTCTCTGTTTTGCTGTTTCCAGCTATACGAGAACGTTTCAAATGTCCTTCTCTGCATTAGCGGATCCTGAACCAGGATCGCTTTTTTAATACCATATTGCCGCTCTGCAAGTAAATTACGGCTAAAGTCAGCATTCTGGCCACAATTTGCTGAACGGTCTTCAATAAGAATTTTATCCTCAGAAATATGAAAAATCTGAGAGGCAATCAGTGACAGAAGTTCAGCCTCACTTTCAGCATTGATATCAGTAATATTAAGAAATGGAGACTCTTGCATAGCCTTTTTAAGCAGCTGTGTGGAGTGACCGATACCCCCACTCAACAGCACAGGAATATCAGCCTGGCTGGCAAAATATAACGCGCCTACGATATTGGGGATAATGGCATGCCCGGCGAGAATCAAAATATCATGGTCAGCATTTTCTTCCCCCGTAAAGTTATCAACCGATAACCAGTCTGCCAGAGTATTGAGATCGTGAATGACTGCACCCGATAAAATCATTACTGCTCCTATATTGTGTCATTATTCACAGCGATAGTAGGTTATATTGATATAATTTATTTACAATAGCGTCTATATCATTGCTCATCTTACAGGATTATTTATGTCTAAATTCGTTAACCTGCTCTTAGTCACGGTGCTAGCCAGTGGTTCTGTCTATTCAGCGGTTCCACCAGCCTCCCCTCTGGTTGATAAAAAAGATCTTCTCGGGATCTGGGCAATGTTACCGCTAAAAAATGGTATCGCGAATGTTGTTGAATTCAAGGCAAATGATCAAGTACTACTGTATCCTTTTAACTGTGAAGAACCGCAGATAAAAGTCGCTGTTGAAACGTCTCATTATGCTATCGATGCAGAGACTCAGGTGATCAAACTGACATCTCCCGGATATGAAAGTCAGCTGAAAATTCTGGATATCACTGAAAGGATGATGAAGCTGGAACAGCCGATGGGTTTTGAAGATATCAGTCTGACCTTTTTGTACCTGAAAGCGAAAAAAATCGCACCGCTATGTAATCTGCATAAACCAAGCGATAAAAATAAAGAAACCGCATTTAAGGCTGGCGACTTTATTGCTAATCCTGTGATCCCTCCTCACCCGGATATGGAAAGGTATGTCGGAAGATGGCAGGATAAAAATATCACGCAGTTCGAGATAGTAAATAATAAACAGGGCCAATTTATATTATTTCAAGCATCAAACGAAAACTGGCATCATTTATTTAACAACGCACATTGGGAAGGTAACGAATTACATTTCCAGAGTTACGCGTATTCTGAAAAATCGGAGTTATTCGATCATCCTTATCATAAATCACTTATCCTTAAGCAAATAAGTTTGTTACCCAATGGTAAGTTATCTGTCAATATCGATATTGATGGCTATAAAGAACATATGGAGTGGGTACGAGAATAATCAGTTTCTTCACCCTTGTATAAAACGAAAAAAGCCGACAGTTTGCTCTGCCGGCTTAGTCTGACTCGCTTAGTTTTAGGCAGTCCAGTTAATAATACCGGTCCAGGACGTCAGCAGAACAATGATACCGAAAGCAATACGATACCAGGCAAAAGGTTTAAAACTGTTGCTTGATACATAGTGAATTAACCAGCGGATACAGATCAGCGCACTGACAAAGGCAAACACCAGCCCAACTAAAAATAACGGTGTATCAGAAGCTTGCAGGATATTACGCTCCTGCCAGATAGAATAGGCACCCGCGCCAATCAGCGTTGGGATCCCTAAGAAGAAGCTAAACTCGGTGGCACACTTACGAGATAATCCAATCGCCATTCCCCCGATGATAGTCGAACCTGAACGGCTGGTTCCTGGGATCAGGGCTAAACACTGTAGCAGACCTAAATAGAGAGCATCTTTTGCCGTCATATCGTCGACATGATTAACTCTGACATGCCCTTTAGTCTCGCCGCGTTTTTCGACAATCAGGATAATAAAACCACCGATAATAAAGGCAAGTGCCACCGGCACCGCACTGAATAGATGGGCTTTAATCATGCTACCAAACGCGAGGCCAAGAACCACCGCAGGTATAAAGGCAATCAGAATATTTCTGACGAAGCGCTGGGCAACGGGATCGGAAAACATTCCGACAATCGTGTGGATCAGTTTCACGCGATATTGCCATATTACTGCCAGCATAGCGCCAGTCTGAATAGCAATACCGAAGACTTTCTCTTTTTCCCCGGTGAAATCAATAAGCCCACCGACTAAGATAAGGTGACCAGTTGATGAAATAGGCAGGAACTCTGTCAGCCCCTCAACTATCCCCATCAGGGCTGCTTTTAAATAAATAAGATCCAGCACTCTAACTCCTTAGCAAATTTTTAAACCCGTTATCATGTTTATGCTCTAACAAATACTATCCGTTAGAGTGAATGGATACGCTGAGCTGTACGTCACTACGAGTAAATACCTGACGCTTAACTTTCTACTGAGTCTCTCCCACAAAGAGCTACAGGGACGAAATGACCACCAGCAATAAGTTCTGTGTGCTCTGCAACTACATGTGTTACCAGACAAAAACATCATCAGTGACAAATATGACAGTTTGATGACGGTTTCGTGACATAGGGTAACTTATTGTCTTTTTTCCTAAAAATAACAATTACCCAATATTCCCCTCATTCAATAACAGATTATAACAACATGAATTTTTCTAATTTGTGATGACCATATTTCACCATCTCCCGGGAATGTTCAGGTGTAGAATCTCCAGATAATTCAAATAACTCTGAGATAAATAACGTGAAAAATAATCACCACACGCCCCCGTTCCGCGCTGATGTTGTTGGTAGCTATCTGCGCCCTGATTATCTGCATGCGGCCCGCAGTCAGTTTATTCGCAGAGAAATAGACCAGGCGACTCTGACGGGTATCGAAGACAGAGCCATCAGTGAACTGATCGTTAAGCAAAAATCGCTCGGTTTGCAGGTGATTACCGACGGTGAGTTTCGTCGTAGTTGGTGGCACCTTGATTTTATGTGGGGACTGAATGGTGTAGAGAAAGCCAGTCTTTCACAGGGGTATGTGTTTGACGGTATTGAAACTCGCCCGGAAACGGCTCGTCTGACCGGAAAAATCAGTGGCGAAAATCATCCCTTTATTGAGCATTTTAAATTTCTGCTACCCTTTGCCGATGCAAATACCCTTCCGCGTCTGACGATACCGGCACCCGCTCAATTTTTAAAAGAGCTGCATCGTCCTGAAAATAAACAGGCCACCGAGAGTATTTACCCGCAGCAGGACGAACTGGTCGCCGATATCGTTAAAGCTTACCAGGTCTTTATCAAAGAACTCTATGCCGCAGGATGCCGTAATCTTCAACTCGATGACTGTACCTGGGGAATGATGGTCGATGCCCGTTACAATAATGCGGGCGTCGCTATTGCTGACCAGGATAAGGCTCAGGGATGCAGTTGCCATCCTTCAACCCATACGGTCGTCAGCGATAATATCAACTCTCTTTCTGAGCTGTTACTTAGCGTCAATAACGGTGCAGTTGAAGGCGCTCCTGAAGATCTGGTGCTGACGACTCATGTTTGTCGGGGTAACTATCGCTCGACCTGGGCGGCAAGTGGCGGTTATGCGCCGGTTGCTGATGCATTATTTGGTCGTGAAAATGTGGCAGCCTATTATCTGGAGTTTGATACGGAACGAGCCGGTGATTTCTCTCCTCTCGCCGCCGTTACCGGAAATAAACAAGTGGTGCTTGGGCTTATTTCTTCAAAATTGGGTCAGCTGGAAGATAAAGCGGCAGTGATTGCCCGTATTCGTGAGGCGGAACAATACGTTCCTCTTGAGCGGCTTTGCCTGAGTACACAGTGTGGCTTTGCTTCAACGGAAGAAGGCAATGCGTTAACGGAAGAGCAACAGTGGGCTAAAATTGAATTGGTCCAACAAATTGCCGCTGAAGTCTGGAAAGATTAGTACTTGAGCTATCGAAAGCGACTTCAGGTATTTCTTTGAAGTCGCTTTCAATTAAGTCTTAGGCAGCAGAGCTAACCTTAATCACCATCTTGCCAAAATTCTCTCCACGCAGAACCTGGTTTAATGCCGCAGGTGCATTCTCGAGACCTTCAACAATCTGTTCTTTATAGTGAATTTTGCCTTCAGTAACCAGAACACTCATCTTTTCAAAAAACTCACCGAAACGGTCGCCAAAATCGTCAAAAATAATAAAACCGCGGATCTGAATACGTCGCTTAATCATCTCCATCATAATATAAGGCGTTCTGTCCGGTCCTTCAGGCAGACTGGTTGCATTATAGCTGGCGATCAGACCACATAACGGTACACGAGCACCGGTATTCAGAAGTGGGAATACGGCATCAAAAACTTTACCGCCCACATTCTCAAAATAGACATCAATGCCGTCCGGACAGGCTGCTGCCAGTTGTTGCTCAAAATCAGCGGCGCGATGATCAAGACAGTCATCAAATCCCAGAGTCTCTTTCGCATAGCGGCATTTTTCTTCTCCACCAGCAACCCCAACCACTTTACAGCCCCAGAGTTTACCGAGCTGACCCACCGTGGCGCCAACCGGGCCCGTTGCTGCCGCAACCACCAGCGTTTCGCCCGGGCGCGGTTTACCTATTTCAGATAATCCCATAAAAGCGGTAAAGCCAGGCATCCCGAGAATACCCAGAGCGTAAGAAGGATGTGCAAAATTCGCATCCAGCTTAATAACCCCTTCACTGCCTGAAAGGGAGTAACTTTGCCACCCTCCCTGACTCAGTACCCAGTCTCCCGGAGCGAAGCCATCAATATTGGACTGCTCTACCTGGGAAACGGTTCCACCAACCATCACATCCCCGATAGCCACCGGCGCTGCGTATGATTTACCGCTGGCCAGCCTTCCGCGCATATAGGGATCGAGGGAAAGATAAACGGTACGGAGCAACATCTGTGACTCCCCGGGTACCGGAACCGCGTGCTGAGTGAGTGCAAAGGTTTTCTCATCAGGCTCACCTGACGGGCGAGATGCCAGAGTCCAGGCAGGATTGGTTTTTAAAGTATGGCTCATCTTTATTCCTCTCAGGCTAATTTGTGTAATAAGGCTTTTGCCACGGCTTCAGAGCTGGCCGGATTTTGTCCGGTAATCAAGTTACCGTCTTCAACCACAAAGGGAGCCCAGTCAGGGCCTTTTTGATAATCAGCGCCCAGGGCAATAAACTCATCCTCTATCAGGAAAGGTACCACAGCGGTCAGTTCAACCGCCGCTTCCTCACCATTGGTAAATCCGGTGACACGTCTACCCTTGATAAGGGGTAAACCATTGATCCCCTTAACATGGCGTAATGCCCCTGGTGCATGGCAGACAAATCCAACCGGTTTATCTGACTGCCAGAAGTTTTCAATCAACCGGATAGATATTTCCGATTCAGCCAAATCCCATAACGGGCCATGACCACCAGGATAAAATACCGTATCGAAATCCTCGTGTTTTACCTCTTCGAGTCTAATTGTACTCGCAAGCGCCTGTTGAGCCTGTTTATCGGCTTTAAATCGGTCGGTCATTGCGGTCTGGAACTCGGGTAAATCGCTTTTCGGATCCAGTGGCGGCTGTCCCCCTGCCGGAGACGCGAGTACTATCTCTGCCCCAGCATCTTTAAATACATAATAAGGTGCGGCAAATTCCTCAAGCCAGAACCCTGTTTTCAATCCGGTATCGCCCAATGTCTCGTGGGAAGTTAAAACCATTAAAATTTTCATAATGTCTCTTGGTCTCGATGATGCGATAAATTAATGTGTGAAAGCTGCTTTCAGGGCGTCAAGATTGGCCTGATAGGGAGCGCGCAACCGTAAATTAGTGGTGCCTTCCTCATTCTGGATAACCACCGGTTTGGCATGACTGAAGCGTCTGAATCCGTGAATACCGTGATAGGCCCCCATGCCTGAGGCACCCACTCCGCCAAATGGCAAGCTATCGAGAGAGGCATGAGTCATCACATCGTTGATAACCAGAGCCCCTGAAGTGGTACTCCTTATCATTTTCTGCTGACCCTCTTCAGTATTACCGAAATAATAGGCTGCCAGTGGACGTGGTCCGGCATTAATCATGGCAATAACGTCATCAAGTTTGCCGGAATAGGTTTTAATTGGCAGCAACGGTCCAAAAATCTCTTCCTGCATAATCGCCATCTCCTCTGTTACATCAAGCACCAAATGGGGTGCGATTTTTCTGCTGCTGGCGTCAAAATCAACTTCTCCCTCAGGTGCCAGACTGATTATCTTCGCCCCTTTGCTGGCGGCATCTTTCAGCAAATTAATCAGACGCTGATAATGTCGGTCATTAATAATCGCAGTGTAATCAGTATTATCTTGTATTGACGGCAATGTCCGGTGAACAAAAGCGCTGGCTGCTTCAACAAACGCCGCTTCTGCCGCCTCGGGAAGCAACAGGTAATCAGGCGAGATACAGATCTGGCCAGCATTAAAGGTCTTTATGGTCATAGTCCTTTCAGCGGTCATCACAGGAGAAGCATCGTTGTCCATCACCACCGGCGATTTTCCACCGAGTTCCAGAGTTACCGGAACCAGATTCTCTGCCGCGGCGCGCATCACCTGTTTGCCCACCGCGGTGCTGCCGGTGAAAACCAGATGATCAAAAGGTAATGCACTGAATGCCTGACCCACGCTGGCATCACCGAGCACGACGGTTAGTTCCGTTTGGCCAAAGTAACGGGGAACAATTTCCGCCAGTAATTCAGAAGTGGCAGGTGTCAGCTCTGAAGGTTTGAGCATCGCCGTATTCCCGGCAGCAAAAACACCGGCAAGTGGCCCGAATGCCAGGTTAATGGCAAAATTCCACGGACTGATAATGCCGACGACACCTAGCGGTTGAGGTTCAATCCAGGCTTGCATACCTGCAACAGGTACCTCTGCTTGCTCAGGTCTCATCCATTCTTCAAGATTATCTGCCGAATGTTGCAGCATATTCATTGTGGTGACTAAATCAGCGGCCATTGTCTGATATTCGCTGCGATGGCCGAAATCGGCGCTGATAGCTGAAATGATTGCCTGCTGATTTTCCCTCAGTAATAAAATACTGCGTAACAGTCGATCACGACGTAGTTCTGCAGAAGCAGGTCCGTGTTTTAATTGTGCCTGCTTCATCATGTGTAAAATACGCTGTAGATCTTGCTGGTATGGATAGCTGGTCATCTGTTGCCCTTTGCTTAAAATTATCTTGCACACAGAGTACCGGGACTGGCTTTTCCGCGCCAACAAGGGTATTTATGAGGGGGTATAAAAATATTTATGGGGTGCCATTTTGTCTTTAGTGCGTTTAAGAACATTTGTCGAAGCGTACCGTCAGCGATCGATTAGCGGCGCGGCGAGAACCTTAAATCTTAGCCAGCCCGCTGTCTCCCAGCATATTATGGGGCTGGAAATCGCGATTGGGCGCCCGCTTTTTGAACGCACAAGCAGCGGTATTACCCCGACCTCAGCCGCAGATGACCTGGCTGCCGATATAGGCAATACGCTGGATACCGCAGAGTCAGCGTTATCTTCGGCGCGATCTCGTTCAATGGATGTCAGCGGTACGCTGCAAATGATCGGTCACGCCGATTTTATGGCCGAAAAACTGACCGTTGAGATGATCCCTTTGCTGGAAAGTGGCATACGTGTACATATGCATACCGGGGATGGTCCGATGGTGGCGCAGATGGTGCTCGAAGGTCACTGCGATCTGGGTATCACCGCACACCCGGTTGCGGATACCCGCCTGCGCGCAGAGATCATTTTTACTGACCGGGTGATTGCTGTCGCGGCACCCAAAGTTGCACAACGTCTTAACCAGAGTAAAGATTTTGCCGCCGAGCTGCTTAAAGAGCCTCTGCTTGCCTATAATCTGGAGTTATCGATTATCAGCCACTGGCTGGAAAAAAATCGTATTAAATATTCTGCATTACTGCCTGCGATGGTGAGTCAGGATCTGCGCGGGCAACGTAGCTTACTGTGCCGTGGATTCGGCTGGAGCGTGATGCCTGAATTCCTCTGTGAAGAGAAAATAAACCAGCATGAACTCTCTCTGATTAATGCCCCGATAGGTAATACCGAGATTAATTATCATCTGATCTGGTCACCCAGTGCGCTCAGGCAGCCCCGAATCGCTCACGCCAGACAAACCTTGATCTCGCAATTAAAAAAAATATAAGAGTTACAATATAACAATAAAAAAGCTAAACAGGTCTAGTCTTTAGACTTTTCCTGATGTTTTTTAATAGCACCAGTCTGGTGCAAAAAAAAACTCTTTTAATATCCTCTCTGATATTTCATTCTTAATTTTCACTTCAGTTTCCTTTTATAAAAGGGATTTTAGTCTGCCTGTATTTGTGCAATAAATGCACCTCTACAGTGCACTTGTCTGACTGAAATTACTGTCCGGATTTATTCTTTTTTTCGGTGTTGACAATATATCCAAATAATTTTAATAGTAGAGTTATCTCCTCCGCAAGAACGCCAACGTTGTCGGCTTGTGGTTATGGCAATAGAGCCCCGATAAGGTCAATTGATCTTACAGGGCTTTTTTTTTGGCTTTTTTCAGACCCACTCTTTCAACCGTTATCAGGGGTATCTATGTCCAGAATAAAATGTCATTACGCAGCTCTCCCTTTTGCACTTGCGGCAATCCTATCAGGAGGGTCGGCCTTTGCGGCTGATTCTACTGTGAAGATTGGCCTGCTGGAAGATGCCTCCGGTAACTTTGCACTGCCGGTAATACCCAAGATCCACGCTACAGAACTGGCTGTTGAAGAAATTAATGCTAAAGGCGGCATACTGGGTAAGCCAATAGAATTAATTAAATATGATACCCAGTCGGATAATACCCGATTCCAGCAAATGGCACGGCGATTAATTAAAAATGATAAAGCTGATGTTATTTTCGGTGCTTTTTCCAGCGCCTCCAGGGAAGCGATTCGGCCTATTATGGATCGTGAGAAACAACTCTACTGGTATAATAACCAATACGAAGGCGGCGTTTGTGATTCAACTGTCTTTGTCACCGGGGCAGTGCCAGAACAACAGTTCTCCACGCTTATTCCATGGATGATGGAAAAATACGGAAATAAAGTTTATACCATTGCCGCTGACTATAACTTCGGCCAGATATCCGCAGAGTGGGTTCGTAAAATCGTTGAGGATAATGGCGGAACCATGGTCGGTGAAGAGTTTATTCCCCTCACCGTTTCACAGTTCGGACAAACGATACAGAATATTCAAAAAGCGAAACCTGATTTTGTGATGACATTATTAGTGGGAGCCAATCAGTCCTCCTACTATGAGCAGCAGGCTGCGGCTAAATTAGGCTTACCGATGGGCAGTTCGGTTAACGTGGGCCAGGCTTATGAGCATAAACGCTTTAAAGCCCCAGCTCTGAAAGATATGTACATTACCGCCAACTATATTGAAGAAGTTGATACCCCGGCCAGTAATGATTTCAAACAGCGCTTCCGCGCCAAGTTCCCTGATGAACCCTATATAAACCAGGAAGCAGCAAATGCCTATGATGCGGTCTATCTGTATAAAGCGGCGGTAGAAAAAGCCGGTAGTACAGAGCGTGACGCCGTTATTAAGGCGCTGGAAAGTGGCGATATCTGTACCGACGGCCCGTCCGGTAAGGTCTGTATTGACCCGAAAAGCCATCACTTAAGTCACACCATCTATTTAGCCCACGTTAAAGACGACCACAGTATCGAGATCCCTAAAGTCTGGACCGATATCAAACCTTACTGGCTGGGTGAAGCCGGCTGTAATTTACCGGTGAAGGCCGATAAGAGCCAGTACACCCCATCGTCGCCTCCTAAGCAATCGTAAGCCCCGACTGGGGAGCCTTCACTCTGGCTCCCTGTTTTATTCCTTTAGCTGTGTTATTGCAGACACCTGGACGGCCCGATGCTAACGCTTTCTTTTTTATACTCAATTTTCTATCAGTTTGGTGACAATTTCGCCTACCTGGTTTTAGCCGCGCTCGGTCTTGCGGTGATATTTGGCATGATGGGGGTGATTAATCTCGCGCATGGCGAATTTATTATGTGTGGCGCTTATGTGACCATTCTGATGAATAAAGCCGGTGTTGCTCTGCCCTTCGCCATGATCTGCGGAACCTTGGCTGCGGCATTCTTTGGCGGTGTGGTTGAGCGTCTGGTGGTACGCCATCTGTACGGCAGACTCTATGATTCTGTCGTCGCGACCTGGGCAATCAGTCTTATCGTTCAACAGGCCATGCTATTGGTTGCCGGCCCCTCGCTGGAAGGACTGTCAACACCCTTCGGCTCCTTCTCCATCGGCGAGTACTCCTTTGCGACCTACCGGGCATTGCTTCCCCTGTTCGCCATTGTCACCCTGCTGATCCTCTACTGGCTATTTTTTCATTCAAACTACGGCGTCTGCGCCAGAGCGACTATTCAGAATGCAAAAATGGCCTCCTGCCTGGGCCTTGAAACCGACAGGATCTATACCCTCACTTTTGCCCTTGGCGCAGGTTTAGCCGGACTGGCTGGCGCGCTCTATGCCCCGACTCTGACAGCCGTCCCGACCATGGGGAGCAGTTTTATTGTTCAGGCCTTTGTCACCGTCGTGGTGGGTGGAGCCAATGTGCTGGCGGGCACAATCCCTGCTGCACTGGCCTTGGGGACAATACAGACCGGTCTTAACGCCTGGTATGGGCAGCTGGCCGGACAAATTGGTCTGCTGGTCACCGCCGTACTGGTTATTCGCCTCCTCCCGAACGGGGTTGGCAGCCTGTTCACTCGTCAGCGTTAGGAGCAACTATGGCCAGTCTCTCTCAACCCTCATCATCTGCACCACAGAATAACCGTCCGGCTGTGAAGACCGGAAAGATTGCCGCGATCATTTTTGTGGGGGCACTGCTCTTACCCTTGGTATCAGACAGCAGTTTAATCGGTGATTTTTCGTATTTTCTGCTCTGGACCTTCTGCGCTATTGGCTTAGCCGCTATGTGGGGTCACGGCGGCATCCTGTCCTTCGGCCAGACCGCTTTCTTTGGCATTGCGGGTTATGCCTATGGGGTTATGACGCTTAACTTTGGTGACGGTGTCACTTCCACCTGGTCGGGTTTGCTGGTCGCCCTGGCCCTGGCGGGTCTGGTGGCCGGCGCGCTGGGATATCTGATGTTCTATGGTGGCGTAACCGGCATTTTTATCGGCATCGTTACACTCTCTTTTACTCTGGTTTTAGAAACCTTTATGTCGCAAACCGCGGGCCCGCAGTGGACTATCGGTAGTGCGCGGTTGAACGGTTTCAACGGTATGTCAGGTATGCCGCCGCTATCACTACCCTGGTTTGATGGCGAGATGCTGACGCTCCAGGATAACGGTTTTTATTATCTGATTATCATCTTACTGGCCGCCGTTTATTGGGGAGTACGCTGTCTGCTCCGCTCTCGTTTCGGCCTCACCCTGACGTCTATTCGTGAAAATCCACGCCGGGCGGAAATGCTGGGCATTGATATTCGCCGTTATCAGCTGCTTATTTTCACCTTAGGCGGCGTGCTTTCAGGGTTATCGGGTGTGCTCTATACCCAATGGGGCTCTTATATCACCCCTTCATCGATGGGCCTGACCGCTGCCGCAATGCCCGTTATCTGGGTGGCTACCGCAGGAAGAAAAAACATCTTCGGGACCATCGTTATTACCGCTCTGCTGGTCTGGCTTTCCCAATGGCTGGCGATCTACGGCAGTGAATACGCGATGATCTTACTGGGTGCGATTCTGCTGTTTGTGGTGCTGGCAGCCCCTAATGGCTTAATACCCTGGTTTTCACAAAAGATAAATCACCTGGTCCTGATGCGTCAGCATAAAGGAGGCCCGCTATGAACCAGAGTTCAGAGAATACTATCCTCAGCAGTCAGGGTCTGAGCAAAAACTTCGGCGGAATCAAAGTGATTCAAAATGCCGATCTGAATATCAGGCGCAATGAAGTGCGTTGCGTGATTGGCCCTAACGGGGCGGGGAAAAGTACCTTTTTTAAATTGCTCACCGGGGAACATACCCCGAGCAGCGGTGAAATCAAATTTAACGGAAAGCCTATTACCCGGTTACAGCCTTTTCAGCGTATTCAAATGGGAATGAGTATTAAGTTTCAGATCCCCGGTATTTTTCCGGACTTAACCGTGCAACAGCATCTGCAACTGTCGCTGAGCCACCTGCGTCCTGAGGTAAGAAATCAGGCACAGAGCCTGGAGCAGTTGATTGAACAATTCAACCTGCGCCAGGAGTATCAAAAACCTGCAGGTATTTTATCTCACGGTAAAAAACAGTGGCTGGAAATGGCCATGGCCGTTTCTCTTCGCCCCCTGCTGCTGATGCTGGATGAACCGGTGGCAGGCTTATCCGTCGATGAGACCTTCCAGACCGGGGAGTTGATTAAACAAATGCAGCGCGACGGGCTGACCATCATGGTGGTGGAGCATGACATGACTTTTGTCCGCCAAATTGCCTCTCAAGTCACCGTTCTGCACGGCGGTAAGGTCTTTGCCGACGGGGATGCCGCTGACGTTCTGGCGAGAGACGATGTGGCTGATATCTATTTGGGGAAAGCGTGATGAAAAAGACCGTACTGGAAACACAAGGCTTAACCGGGGGTTATGGCGGAGGACAAGTCCTTAATGGCGTCAGTTTTAGTCTGCAGGCTGCGGAAGTCCTCGGTTTAATAGGTCGTAATGGCGCAGGAAAAACCACGCTAATGCGCACTCTAATCGGCGCGATATCGCCTGCCGGAGGAAAAATCGTTCTCGATGAAACTGATATCACCCGAGCAGCGAGCCAGCGCCGGGCCCGTCTGGGTATCGGTTACGTTCCCCAGGGGCGAGAGGTTTTTCAAGGCCTGACGGTTAAAGAGAACTTACAGGTCGGAATGCAGTTTGTTCGTGAAAATCGCTTATATGCTGGGCAGTTATTAGAGCGCGTACTGGAATATTTCCCCATTTTAGGTCAGAGGCTTAAGCAAAAAGCGGGCACGATGAGCGGCGGTGAGCAACAGCAACTGGCGATTGCCCGAGCCTTAGTCGGGGATCCTAAAGTTTTACTGCTTGACGAACCCTCCGAGGGGGTTCAGCCATCCATCGTCCATACCATTGCCGACACGCTGGTAAGAATTGCCAGTGAGCTTGATGTCGCCGTGATCCTCGTTGAGCAGGATATTGCCATGATCCAAAGAGCGGCTGGGCGCTGTGCGGTGATGGATAAAGGGCAGATTGTCGACATCCTGTCCAGGCAGCAACTTTCTTGCGACCAAACCCTACGCCAGCAGCTGGCTTTATAGTGAATAACCAGACGACTTGAGGATTTTTTATGAAATGGTTAGACGAATCAATAATGTACAAACGTGGTCTGGGCGCTGCCCGTCAGCCTGTTACCCATCATCTGACAGAAGAGATGCAGAAAGAATTTCACTATACCATCGGGCCGTATTCTACCCCGGTGCTGACTATTGAACCTGGCGATCGGGTGATAGTGGATACTCGGGATGCCTTTGAAGGAGCGATAAACTCAGAGCAAGACAGTCCCAGTGAACGGCTGAAAATGCCCTTTTTGAATCCACAAAATGGCCCGATTATGGTCAATGGGGCTGAGAAAGGCGATGTCATTGCGGTCTATATTGAGTCGATGCTGCCCAGAGGCGCTAAGCCTTTCGGGATCTGCGCCATGATCCCCCATTTCGGCGGGTTAACCGGAACCGATTTAACCGCCATGCTCAATGACCCGCTGCCTGAAAAGGTCCGAATCATCAAACTGGATAGCGAGAAAGTCTACTGGAGCAAGCGCCATACCCTGCCCTATAAACCCCATATCGGGACACTCAGCGTCTCACCTGAAATAGACTCCATTAATTCACTTACACCGGATAATCACGGCGGAAATATGGATGTGCCGGATATTGGTCCGGGCAGTATTACCTATCTGCCCGTGCGTTCACCGGGAGGGAGACTCTTTATTGGTGACGCCCACGCCTGCCAGGGCGACGGCGAGATTTGTGGTACCGCGGTTGAGTTTGCTTCCACCACCACCATCAAAGTCGACTTGATTAAAAACTGGCAGCTGGACTGGCCTCGAATGGAAAATGCCGAAAACATTATGAGTATTGGTAGCGCCCGGCCTCTGGAAGATGCCACCCGCATTGCCTATCGCGACCTTATTTACTGGCTGGTTGCCGATTTTGGTTTCGATAAATGGGACGCCTATATGCTACTGAGCCAGTGCGGAAAAGTGCGTTTAGGGAATATGGTTGACCCTAAATACACCGTCGGAGCCATGCTGAATAAGCAGCTTCTGGCTCAGTAATTCACAAGGTCCTGCGCAGATTTTGCAGGACCCTTTAGCCCGGTCGTTAAGTCTTCGATAAGCAGGTATCTATGGCGTCAGATAACCCTATCAATATTGGCCTACTTTACTCATTCAGTGGCGTGACGGCGGCTCAGGAGCTTTCCCAGTGGCGTGGTGCCACTCAGGCAATCGTTGAAATTAATCAGCGCGGCGGAATTAATGGCCGGCCTTTGCAGGGTATCCACCTCGATCCCCAGTCTGATAATAGTCAGTTCAGGGCATTGGCTGAAAAGCTGATCGTCGAGCATGGGGTGAAGGTTATTTTCGGGGGCTATACCTCAAGCAGCCGCAAAGCCATGTCGCCGGTGGTGGAAAAATATCGCCGCCTGCTGTTTTACTCCCAGCTGTATGAAGGATTCGAATTTTCAGAAAATATTTTCTACGGTGGCGCCGCACCCAATCAAAACTGCCTGCAGCTGGCTAATTATCTGACGGGTAAGTTCGGCGCGCGGGTCTATCTGATTGGCTCCCGGTATGTCTATCCCTATGAATGTAATCGCAATATGCAGGCGCTGATATTACAACATCATGACGGCGCGGTGATTGGCGAACGCTATCTTGATCTCAATGCTTCCTATGAGTCATTCCTTCCCGTGGTGGAAGAGATAAAAAAGAAACAGCCCGACTTTATCTTCAGTACCGTGGTGGGTCAAACCGTGCCCTATCTCTATCAAGCCTACCTGGCCGCCGGGCTGGATCCGCAGTGTATGCCGATTGGCAGTTTGAACACGTCCGAAACCGAAATTGCCATTATGGGTATTGATGCGGCTCGCGGCCACTATAGTTCAGCGCCCTATTTTCAGAGTATCGACACAGTCTCCAACCATCAGGCATTGGCGCAGTTTCGTCATCAGTTTGGTGAGGGGCTGAGCACCGATATGAACTGGGAAGCCACTTATAGTCAGGTCCACCTGTTTGCCAGTGCGATGACTGAATGTGGTAGCGACGATATGCAACCACTTTCTGAAGCATTACGCGGCAGTCAGTTCGATGCTCCCCAGGGGCGTATTCGCATTGATAAACTTAATCAGCATACCGGGCTCTATCCACGCATTGGTATAGCGAATTCAGAGGGCCAGTTTACTCTGGTTCAGGAAGCCCGTCGTATGGTTGAACCCGACCCTTATATGACCAATCAAATCCAGGGTGACTGGACAACCAAGCTCACGGCAGTGGGGTTCTCCCATGGCTCATGAACATAAAAGATTCAGTGCAGCAGCACTGTTACTGAGTCGGGGGATCCGCTGTGTCGTGTTACACCCTAATGACGAAGACGGCGAAACGCTAACCAATCATTTAAGACGGATGGGGTTTAAAGTTCAGGCTTTCTGGCCGATTCCGGATGAACTTCCCGATGACACGGATCTTATTTTTTACGCGCTTCAGTCGGATGACCCGTCTCCGGATGTCTCCTGGTATAAGCCTGCAAAACATGCGCTTATTGCGGTTATTGCCTATGAAAACCCGACCTTTATCGATCAGGCTCTGAATATGAATGCGGGAGCATCCATCACCACACCGGTCAGAGCTTCAGGGCTGCTGTCAGCGATGGTTTTTGCCTTACATCATTCGCGTCAGCAGCGCTTGTTCCACGACAAAATTGAGCGCCTGGAAAAAAAGGTGCTGGGGATCCGTCAAGTCAGCGAGGCGAAAGCGATTCTGATGCGGATGCACAATATCGGGGAAGAACAGGCCTACGAAATATTGCGCCATCAGGCGATGGATAAACGCATCAGTATTGAAGAGATCTCAGGTTCTTTAATTCAGGCTAATGAAATTCTGGCATGGACAACGCCGCCGGATTCCGGCCAGCGTAAGAATTAAAACCTTTACTTTCTAGCTGTGAGGATAACTATGTCTGATGCTCTCTTTCTTTGCGCCGCGGTTCAGTTTGAGCCACGGATGTTTGCTAAACAAGATAATATAAACCAGCTACTGACTTTGGTGGAGGACGCTGCCAAAAACGGGGCGAAACTGATTACCACCCCGGAAATGGCCACTACCGGCTATTGCTGGTTTGATCGGGAAGAAATCAGCCCAATGGTCGAAACCGTACCGGGCCCCTGTACCGATAAATTTGGTGAGATAGCAGCGCGTTATCAGTGCTATATCGTGCTCGGTCTGCCTGAGACTGCCCCTGAGACTCGGCTTTACTACAACAGTGCAGTACTGATAGGTCCTGAGGGGGTGATTGGCTGCCACCGTAAAAGCCACCCTTATATTTCTGAACCGAAATGGGCGGCCGCTGGTGATACCGGACATCAGGTATTCGACACGCCGATTGGCCGCATCGGTATGCTGGTTTGTATGGATATCCATTTTCCAGAAACCGCCCGCCTGTTAGCGCTGGCAGGGGCTGATATTATCTGTCATGTCAGTAACTGGCTAGCGGAACGTACACCCGCGCCCTACTGGATTAGCCGCGCGATGGAGAACGGC
The DNA here is from genome assembly GCF_024807845.1 of Klebsiella sp. BIGb0407. Taxonomy (GTDB): domain Bacteria; phylum Pseudomonadota; class Gammaproteobacteria; order Enterobacterales; family Enterobacteriaceae; genus JGM124. The sequence continues at coordinate 453,846 of NZ_JANUEQ010000001.1, read as the reverse complement.
TGTTACCTGATAGAAAGTAACCGCTGGGGACTTGAACGCGGCGTTCAGTTTAGCGGCGGTAGCTGTATCATTGAACCCGATGGTAAGATTGCGGCAAGCCTTGATAAGGGCGATGGCGTCGTTTATGCCGAGATAGACTTGGCGCGAGTCCGGCAAAAAACCGTTCTCGGCCATTCCCTTGCGACTTTACGTAAACCGACTCTCTATCAGGAACTACTGAGCGACAGTTTTTTATGGAATCCGCAAGATTTCTTCGGGCTTTATGGTTATAAACCCCTGCCAGCGGGAAGAAAGAGCACTATCTCAGTGGCACAGTTCTCGCCACATTCGACAGTTGAAAAAAATGTAAAGCAAATTCAATTCATTGTCGAAAGAACGGTCACAGAGCAGAGTAGCGAACTGATCGTTTTTCCTGAACTAGCTCTGACAGGAACGGCTACGCCGGTTGCGAATGCGCAGAGCATCGACGGACAGGCTATTTCCACACTGGTTGCTCTGGCGATGCAATTCAGAGTCTGGCTGGTTATCGGTTTTGCTGAAACGGATAACGGTAAATACTTCAATAGCCAAGTGTTACTGGGGCCTGAGGGAATAATTGGTTGCTACCGACAAATACATCTGTCCGCAGAAATGCAGTCCTGGGCTGAATCCGGTCACGAGTTTAAATACTATGACATCCCGGCAGGAAGAGTCGGTTTACTGCTTGGGCAGGACGCATTACTTCCGGAGAGTGGCCGTATTTTAGCTCTGAAAGGCTGCGATATTATCGCCTGTTCTGCCAATATCTCCTCCGGGTTTACCGGCGCTCATCCCGGCAGTGCAATAATCCAGAACTACCCGATACCCACAGGTCCGGACCCGCTTCACTGGCATCTGTTTCGCACCCGTGCCGGAGAAAACAATGTCTGGCTGGCCTTAGCCAATACCTTAAGCGGTGCTGAGGGTGGATTCAGCGGCATTTTTGGACCTGAGACCTTTAGCTTCCCGCGCCAGGAACAGGTTTTATTTCAGCAAGCCGCCTGTCTCAGTCAGAAAATTGACACTGCCCCTGTTGGCGAGAGTCACTACCCCACTAATGTAGTGCGCCGTAAAGATCTGGTCGCTATGCGCCAGCCTCATCACTATAAGCTTTTACTGACCGCTTTTCCGGGCCTGCCAGAAAGATAGTCATAACGCTAAATAAAGCCTGTTTTATACAGGCTTTATCCACGAGTTAATCAGCTGGCGATACCCAGATAGCCGTGGATCCCCATATAAATACCCACACAGGCGATAAGCGCGCTGGAAAAGTACGGGGCTCTTTTGGCTATTTTATTAAAACCACTCCAGCGTTTTGCAACCTGACGCACGCTTATCGCCGCACCAACTCCCACGGTGACCAGGGTCAGAGCCAGTCCGATGCTGAAACACACCACCAGCGTGGCACCCAGGGTTAAAGCTTTAAGCTGAATACAAATAAGCAGTACGGTAATCGCCGCCGGACAAGGTATTAACCCGCCCGTCAGGCCAAATAACAGGATCTGCCCGTTGGTCACTTTTTTATCAGTAAAACGGCGTTTGATATCATGAGCATGTGCCAGCTCGTGCGCATCCTGATACTCCTTCGAATGGATATCCAGCCCTACCAGCGAGGCGTGATCATGCTCATGAAACGAAAGTGCATACTCGTGGGCATGACCCCGATGACCCAACGAGAGACGAACATCAAAATCATGAGGTTCAGGAATAGCTAACCTGGATTCCAGGTAAGTTCCTTTATCGACGAATTCAAATAGCTGTGAATAATCCGTGTTTCCCCTTGTTGTCACCAGGGAAACATCACCCGCAACCCACTTTTGTCCCCGGACACTACGCAGCCGCCAGTGCGGTGCTTGCCCTTCCTCGTAAATCGATAACTCAACCTGACCATGGCCGGTATCAATCAGACGTGATTCATCATGATGATGGTGCTGTTCCTCTTCACGCATCGATTCAAGCCAGTTTTTCTCACCGCGCCAGGTTCGCCAGAACATCCAGAATGCGGTTCCCAGAATAATGACCGCAGACACCAACTGTAGCCAGGGTTCGGCAGATTCAGCGGTGAATTTGTTGCTGATATACATGCCACCGAATGCAATTAACCAGACAATCGCGGTATGTGACAGCGTCGCTGCCAGCCCCAGCATCACCGCCTGCCGCACGGTTCCTTTAATGGCGATAATAAAAGCCGCCATCATGGTTTTGGAATGCCCGGGCTCCAGACCATGCAGAGCGCCGAGTAAGATGGCGCTGGGGATGAAAAACCAGGCATTTCCTTGCTGCAACAGCGTGGCAAAATCGCTCATGATAATAATTCTTATTTGTGAATGGAGGTTTAATTCTACTCCCCCCCAGTACAATATACTACCCCCCAGTAGATTGAGGATGATATGATCCGGACAATTTTTAAGTCTGTGAGGTTCCAGCATGTCGCATACCATTCGGGATAAGAAAAAAATTATCGCCCGTACCAATAAAATCCAGGGACAAGTTGCCGGGCTTAAAAAAATGCTCGATGAACCCCATGAATGCTCTGCAGTTCTGCAGCAGATTGCCGCCATACGCGGAGCGGTAAATGGATTAATGCGCGAAGTGATTAAGGGGCATCTCACCGAACATGTTGTTCATGAAAGTGACGAACAAAAGCGTGAAGAAGACCTTGATGTGGTGCTGAAGGTGCTGGATTCTTATATTAAGTAATCGATTCGATTATACGGTTAAAACGCTGAAAACATGCGTTCAGAAATTCAGGAAAAATTATTCCCCCCCTATTTTTTCTGTATAAACAATTTCATAGCATATCAACAATAAGCTTCTGACTTTCATTATCGCCTGGAAGCTCATTGGATTTTCCTGAGTAATAGAGTATTAACCAGTAAATAATCATATTCATCAGTAATTGCGTTTTAAATCTGGATACAGCTATAACTTTCGCTATTTTTGGTGTTAGCCGATTAGATAATAGCGGTAAAAAGGACATTAAATGCACGGTGCGGTGATCCACCTTCTGAAGCATTAAACCGGTATAGATATCTTTAAAATTTCCTTTCTTTGAGTCTGAAAAATATCGCCATAACAGGTCTTTTGCTGGCAGTTGCTTGTATTTGAGAAACCAGTCGATGGTTTGTTGCTCAAGTTTATCGATCAACGAATCCAGCTCAATCTGGGATAACTCGTGCATTTCATGCTCCATTTGCGTGTGTGTCTAATCAAACCGCGATAGAACTGACGGTTCCCGGCATCATCGTTCTGATGAAATCATTATGATACGCAATGCAACATTATGCAATATTGTGATTGGTTAGATGTCAGATTGTGCTCTATTAGGTGCTTTTTGATTTTCTGGATTAGCGTTTTTCTTTATGTATACGGCTAAGCGATCTTAATTTTCGGCTGTTTATGAGAGTTGCGTCACAAGCAGTCAGAATAATTTGATTACTCATAGGGATCTAAGCCTCCCACTGTGCACCGCCCCGGACAAATGCTATGATATTTCACGCGATTTTCGCAGTCTGATAACTATAACCGACACGTAAAATGACAAGGAATTCCGCCATGAAACCGAAGTCTGCAACCCTTTATGATGTGGCTGAGCATGCCAGCGTTTCTTACCAGACTGTCTCCCGGGTGATTAATCAGGCGGCGCATGTTTCTGAGAAAACCCGGCTCAAGGTTGAAGCGGCGATGAATGCGCTGAACTATATTCCTAACCGCATGGCGCAGCAGCTGGCCGGGAAGCTGACACATACTCTGGGCTTTGCCACCAGTAATCTGGCCCTGCATGCTCCGTCACAAATTGTCGCTGCGGCAAAGTCACGGGCCAGTGAACTGCAGTTTAGTGTCGTGATATCGATGACCGAACAGTCAGGGCTGGAGGCCGCTAAAGCCGCCGTCAGTCAGTTACTGTCCCAGCGTGTCGATGGCATTCTGGTCAATATTCCGATGGAAGATGAACAGACTCAGGAAATTGTCCAGCTTTGCGGATCTATTCCGGTACTCTTCCTGGATTCCTCTCCTTGTTCTGAAATGCACCATATTATTTTTGACCCACAGCTCGGTGCGAAGCTGGGCGTTGAGCATCTGGTTGAGCTGGGGCATCAGAAAATAGCCCTGCTTGCCGGTCCACTCAGCTCTATCTCCGCCCGGCTCCGTTTTGAAGGCTGGAAATCTGAACTTGCCGGTCACCAGGTAGTCCCGATGGCCGTTATGCACGGTGACTGGAGCTCGCTGTCCGGCTACCAGCACGTTACGCAACTGCTTAACGAAGGCATTATCCCCACCGCAATTCTGGTCGCCAACGACCAGATGGCGCTGGGTGCATTACGCGCACTTTCCGAGTTCGGTCTGCCCGTACCGGGTGCTATCTCGGTGGTGGGTTATGATGACACTGAAGACAGCGCCTGCTTCACCCCACCGCTGACCACTATCAAGCAGGACTTTAAAAACCTTGGCAAAGTGAGCGTGGAACGTCTGCTGGCGCTTATCGAAGGCGAAGAGACCGTATCCGAGCTGCTCCCCGTCAGCCTGATTGAACGCAAGACCACCGATAAACCACAAGCAAACGCCGTATCCGCTCAGCATCTGGCGGAAGAGCTCACCCGTCTTGCTCGCCAGGTCGCCCGCCTGAAATAATTTTTCCTGATTGCCCCGGGATCGGGGCAATTATTGTGAATACCATCACCCTCTACCGTAATGATGCTTTACAAACGTCAGGTATCCTCGCATAGTAGTTAAAATTGTGAGCGGATAACAAAATTACTGAAGGAACCTGAATGATGAGCCAAAGACCTCTCTCATTAGCCGCCGTACTCGCCCGCCGTGACTGGGAAAACCCGGCCGTCACCCAACTAAATATTCTGGCAGCACATCCGCCGTTTTCCAGCTGGCGGATAACGGCGGATGCCCGGAACGATACACCATCAAAGTCGATCCAGAATTTGAATGGACGCTGGAAGTTCAGTTATTTTACTCAGCCAGAACAGGTTCCGGAAAACTGGCTGGAAAACGATCTGGAGAGCGCTCACAATATAGACGTTCCTTCTAACTGGCAGATGGCCGGTTATGATGCACCAATCTATACCAACGTCACCTACCCGATCCCGGTTAATCCACCCTTTGTGCCAGAAGAGAATCCAACCGGCTGTTACTCGCTCACATTCAATGTTAACCCGGACTGGCTTGCTAGCGGACAGACACGTATCGTCCTTGATGGCGTCAACTCGGCCTTCCATCTTTGGTGTAATGGTCAGTGGATAGGTTACGCCCAGGACAGTCGCCTGCCGTCAGAATTTGATCTCAGTCAGGTACTGGTAGCGGGTGAAAACCGTCTTGCCGTAATGGTGCTGCGCTGGAGTGATGGCTCCTATCTTGAGGATCAGGATATGTGGCGCATGAGCGGTATCTTCCGCGATGTCACTCTGTTGCATAAACCTGATACCCATTTGGCCGATATCCAGATAAACACCCGTCTTAATGATGATTTTACCCGCGCAACATTGGAAACACTGGTAGTAGTCGAGGGTGATATCAGCGATACGGACAGGGTTGAAGTCCAGCTATGGCTCGGTGACAGTCTTGTTGCTCAGGCGGAACAAGCAATTGAAAGCGATATTATCGATGAGCGTGGCCGTTACAACGATCGCACCACGCTGCGTCTGCCTGTAGATAATCCCGCGTTGTGGAGTGCCGAGATACCGACACTTTACCGTACAGTGGTCGCGCTGAAACGCGGTAAAACCGTTATCGAAGCGGAAGCTTATGACACCGGCTTCAGAACCGTTAGCATCAGTAACGGCCTGCTGACCATCAACGGTAAGCCGCTGCTAATCCGTGGTGTTAACCGTCATGAACACCATCCGGATAACGGTCAGGTGATGGATATTGAGACCATGCGTCAGGACATTCTGTTGATGAAACAGAATAACTTTAACGCAACACGCTGCTCCCACTACCCTAATCATCCCCAGTGGTATCGCCTGTGCGATTATTATGGGCTCTATGTCGTCGATGAAGCCAATATCGAAACTCACGGTATGGTGCCGATGAATCGCCTGAGTAACGATCCGCGCTGGCTGCCCGCCATGACCGAACGCGTCACGCGTATGGTACAGCGTGACCGTAACCATCCGTCGATTATCATCTGGTCTCTGGGCAATGAGTCGGGTCACGGTGATAACCATGATGCTCTGTACAGCTGGATCAAATCTAATGACCCAAGCCGCCCGGTACATTATGAAGGCGGCGGTGGTGACAGCGCAGCGACCGACATTATTTGCCCGATGTATGCGCGCGTCGACGAGGATCAGCCCTTCCCACAAGTCCCTAAATGGTCGATTAAAAAATGGGTCGGTATGCCTGGTGAGTCACGCCCGCTGATCCTCTGCGAATATGCCCATGCCATGGGGAATAGCCTCGGAGGTTTCCATAAATACTGGGAAGCCTTCCGTCAGTATCCGCGTCTGCAAGGTGGATTTATCTGGGACTGGGTCGATCAGTCGCTGAATAAACGTGATGAAAACGGTCAGACCTTCTCGGCCTATGGCGGGGATTTTGGCGACACGCCAAACGATCGTCAGTTCTGCATGGATGGTCTGGTCTTTGCCGACCGCACACCACATCCATCCTTGTATGAAGCTCGCCACGCCCAGCAGTTCTTCCAGTTCCGTTTACTGCCGGACAATCAGCTGGAAGTCACCAGTGAATATCTGTTCCGTAGTACTGATAACGAGCAGCTCGTCTGGGACGTTAAACTGGATGGTGAAACGCTGGCCAGTGGTCATGTGACACTTAATATTGCGCCTCAGGGTCAGCAAGTTATTAGCCTTGATTTACCTGATATTACCCGTAGCGGTCAGGCATGGCTGAATATCGAAGTCCACCAGAATGCAGCCACCATTTGGAGTGAAGCCGGCCATATCTGCGCCCATGAACAGTGGCAGTTGCCGGGAGTATTATCCGATACGACGGAAGTGGCAGAGGGTAACGTCCCGGTTCTGACAACCACTGATACTTACTATCAAATTCAGCATGATGACCAGCAGTGGCAGTTTGACAGAATCAGCGGCCTGTTGACTCAGTGGACTAGCAAGGGTGAGAACCTGCTGTTGACTCCATTACTGGATCAGTTTACCCGCGCCCCGCTGGACAATGATATTGGCGTCAGTGAAGTCACACGCATTGACCCTAATGCCTGGGTAGAGCGCTGGAAAGCCGCCGGACATTACCGGATGCAAAGTCGTGCCATCAGTCTGCATGCTGATGCCCTGGCACAGGCCGTGCAATTGCGTTCAGTACACCACTGGGTGGCAGACGGTAAGTTACTGTTTATCAGTCGTAAAACCTATCTGATTGATAATCAAGGTGAGTTACAGATCAACGTTGATGTCGATATTGCCCGCGGAACCCCTGCTCCGGCACGTATCGGCCTGACCTGTCAGCTGGCAGAATTCGAGTCTCAGGTGAGCTGGTTAGGTTTAGGTCCGCATGAGAACTATCCTGACCGCCTTCATTCCGCACGTTTCGATCTCTGGCAGCGTCCGCTGGCAGATATGTACACTCCTTATGTATTCCCGAGTGAAAACGGCCTGCGCTGTGGAACCCGCCGTCTTGACTACGGTAATCACCGCTGGAGTGGCGACTTCCAGTTTAATCTGAGCCGTTATGGTCAGACACAGTTGCGTGAGACTTCCCACCGTCATCTGCTGGTTGAAGAGCCTGGTACCTGGCTGAATATCGATGGTTTCCATATGGGTATTGGCGGTGACGACTCCTGGAGTCCGAGTGTCTCACCTGAGTATCTGTTACAAAAACAACACTATCACTACAGCCTGCGCTGGGCTCGTCGCTAATTTAACAACATTTCCCCTCAAACGGCGGCCATCTGAGCCGCCGTTTTCCCTTTTATAAAGACCATTTCACCTGTAAGCCTGAAATAATTGAAAACCGCTCACATATTAAAACAATCTATATATATCAAGGCGGTATTATTATTGTACTTACAATTAATTAATTAAAAACTCCATTTTTGTCGAAAAAAACAAAACTCCTAACAATTTTTGAGTGAGCGGTCACAATTACATTTTGTAATGGCTGTTAATATCTCTGCCATCATCAGGCATTTATTAACAGGACGATGTGATGGAACCAACGCGCTTTCTCTCAGGAAACACTTCTACTTTGTGTATCGATCCCGCTAACGGCGGAGAGATCCTTTACTGGGGACGTAAACTTGCCCCAAGTCCAGGCGCTAAACTTGCGCTGAGTCGCGCGGTACCTTATGGGCGACTGGATACCGATACCCCCGTATCTCTGATGGCTGAAAATGGTAGGGGTTTATTCGGAAGTCCTGGAATTGAAGGACAGCGTAATGGCAAGCACTGGTCACCTGTCTTCACTATCAGCAAAATAGAAGAAACTGCCGAGGGCTTAGAGATCCACAGCGAAGACACCGCTGCGGGCTTGCGCGTTACCTCACACCTGCTGTTTGACCGCGACTGTGATGTCATCAGACTCAGCCACACCCTGACAAATACGGGTGATACAGCCTACGATGTTTCCCGTCTGGCTATCACTCTTCCCTTACCGGAACGCGCCAGCGAGTGCCTTTCCTTTTACGGTCGCTGGGTCTATGAATTCCAGCAACATCGTCATTCATTAATTCACGGTGGTTATCAGCAGGAAAACCGCCGGGGTCGCACCTCGCATCAGCATTACCCGGCACTGGTCACCGGAACGCCGGGCTTTGGTGAAAACCACGGCGAAGTCTGGGGAGCCCATCTTGCCTGGAGCGGTAACCATCGCATGCGCATCGACGTTAAAGCCGATGGCCGCCGTGTTCTCCAGGGCGAAGCGCTGTATGTCCCGGGAGAAATCGTCTTGCAGGCCGGAGAAAGCGTGACGACTCCCCTGCTTTACGCCACCTGGAGCGGTCGCGGCCTGAATGGTATGAGCCAGCAGTTCCACAACCATATTCGCCGTCAGCTTCTCAGCTTCAGCTCAGATAAACCTCGCCAGGTGCATCTTAATACCTGGGAAGGGATCTATTTTGACCATGACCCACAGTACATCATGGAGATGGCAACTCAGGCCGCACAGATGGGCGTTGAGCGTTTTATTATCGACGATGGCTGGTTCCTTGGCCGCAACGATGATAAAGCCGCATTGGGCGACTGGATTGTTGATGAGAAAAAATACCCGCAGGGACTGGAACCTGTCATTGCCCATGTCCTGAAACAAGGCATGACTTTTGGGCTGTGGGTTGAGCCAGAGATGATCAGCAAAAACTCCGATCTCTACCGTCAGCATCCTGACTGGTTACTACAATTGAGCGACTATCAGCAGCCGATTGGTCGTAACCAGTACGTATTGAACCTGTGTAACGATGAGGTCTTTAATTATCTGTTTGAACGCCTCGATACTCTGCTGAGCCGCTACAAAATCTCCTATCTGAAGTGGGATATGAACCGAGAAGTCGTCCAGCCCGGCCATGAGCAACGCCCGGCACAAACTCTCCAGGTGGAACGCGTCTACGCCCTGATGGCCGCATTACGAGCGAAGCACCCGGACGTGGATATTGAGTCCTGTGCTGCTGGCGGCGGGCGTATCGACTATGAAATTCTGCGCCATGTTCAGCGTTTCTGGCCGTCAGACAATAATGATGCCCTTGAGCGTCATGCTATCCAGCGCGGCTTCAGCTACTTCTTCCCGCCGGAAGTGATGGGCGCGCATATCGGTGCGAAAAAAAGCCACTCTACCCGTCGCGTTTCGGATATCCACTTCCGGGGTATTACCGCTCTGTTCGGTCATTTAGGCATCGAACTGGACCCGCTTAAAGCCTCCGATGAAGATAAAGCTGGCTTCAGCCGCTATATCGACATCTATAAAAAATATCGTCAGTTGATTCATGAAGGCACCCTCTACCGCCTCGATAGCGATGATTCTGCTGCACAGAGCATCACCTCTATTGTTTCTGCAGACCGACGTCAGGCGCTGGTGGCGGTTGCTCAACTGGCGATGCCAACCTGGGCGATGAGCGGTGCGCTTCGTCTGCAAGGACTGGATCCAGAGGTTACCTATCGCGTAAGCGTCATCGATTCGGCTGAAAACTTCCGCCATGGCATTGTCAGTACTCAGCCTGCCTGGGTAGCTGAAGGCGTTGAAGTCACAGGCGACTGGCTGCAACACGCGGGCCTGGCGATGCCGGTAATGGACCCTGAATCTGCTGTGCTACTGCTGGTTGAGGCACAGGATTAATCTTTTCTCTGAACTGATGTCTTAAAAAAAATAAAGGAAAAATATGAGTATCAGCAATACAAGTAAGCTCTCCTACGGTATCGGAGCGCTGGGCAAGGATCTTGCCTGTTCAATTATCTACCTCTATTTGATGTTCTATTATACCGACGTGGTTGGCCTTTCAGCGGCCTTTGTCGGTTCGCTGTTCTTATTCGCCAGGATCTGGGATGCCGTCACTGACCCGGTAATGGGGTTAATTGTTGATAATACCCACAGTCGCTTCGGTAAATTCCGTCCATGGATTTTAATCGGTACGATTATTAACTCCGTCGTGATGGTTGGGGTTTTTGTCGCCCATGAATTTACCGGCTTCTGGCTTTATTTTTATGCTTCAGTCTCTTATATATTATGGGGCATGACCTACACGATCATGGATATTCCTTACTGGTCAATGATCCCGTCATTAACCAAAGAGAAAAAAGACCGCGAAAAAATTGTTGTTATACCGCGTCTGTTCGCAAGCCTTGCCTGGTTGCTGATGGGTGCCTTTGGCCTGAAAGCAATTGAATGGCTGGGTAATGGCGACAGCGCCAGCGGTTTTGTCAATGTCAGCATAGTTATCGCGATTTTCTTTATTATCAGCGCAGTGATAACCGTCGTTAACGTTAAAGAAACTGTCGATGTAAAAGTCAGCAAGCCAAAAATCAGTTTCAAAGATATGATCAATATCATCACCAAAAACGATCAGCTCAAAGCCCTGATTGGTATCGTCCTGACCTTTAACATGGCGATGCAGTTGGCGGGTGGCTTTGCGATTTATTACTTTGCCTACGCAATCGGTAATAAAGATCTGTTCCCGGTATTTATGATGCTTTCAGGCGCTGCGGAAATTGCCGGACTGTTGCTGTTCCCGAAAGTCGTATCGAAATTATCACGCCCGACCGTCTGGCGTCTGGCTTGCCTGTTCCCGCTATTAAGCTGCCTTATCCTGCTGTTCTCAAGCATCTTTATGCCGGATAGTCATATTCTGGTTGGCCTCTCTGGTGCTCTGCTTAAGCTGGGTTCAGGCTTCTCGCTGGCGATGGCAACCGTTATGCTGGCTGACGTCGTAGACTACGGCGAATATAAAACCGGTATGCGCAGTGAAAGTATTATCTTCTCAGTACAGACTATGCTGGTAAAAGCGGCTGCTGCATTCGCAGGCTTCCTGATTGGTATGGGTCTGACGTTTATTGGCTATATTCCAAATGAAGTACAGAGTGCTGAAACTATATTTGGTATGCGCATATTAATGATCGGCATTCCATTTGTATTAGTCGCCTCAAGCTATTTAATTTACCGTCGCTATTACAAACTGAACGGCCAATATCATGATGATGTTATGGCTGCATTAGTTGAGAAACGTACTTAATTTTACTATCACTCCGGCAGTGTAATGCTGCCGGTAATGCCACTCTTTTAATAAATACAGCATGGAATTTTTTATGATGACTCGCCGTGGTCTTTTACCTCTGCTCGCGTTAGCTTTGCCTTTTTCTGCCTCAGCCGCACAACTGGAAAACTTTACTCCCATCGGTTATGTCAAATGGGGTAATATTTATACCAATAATAAAAACAGAAATGATGGTAAAGGAAAACTCGATACCGTTATTCGTGCCTCAGAAGGTTTTGGTAATTACCGTTTAGGTAATGAAATGAACTGGTGGGAAGGTGGATTCAAAACGGATATTACCACTGACACTGATGCTATTTTTGATTTCACCTGGTATATCGGCAGCGGTGATAAATGGGGCGATGTCGGTACTTTGCAAACCTGGGCTTCGGTCTATAATATTATCCCCGGTCAGCCTGATGCCAAAGTCTGGGTCGGTAAGCGTTTTTATCAACGTTATGAAGTCCACATGATTGACGTTAAATACTGGGATGTCTCTGACAACGGTACCGGTCTCGAAAACGTTGATTTTGGTTTTGCCAAAGGGAGCATTGCCTGGCTGGCACCAGAGTCCAGCGCTGATGAGCGTGTTCTGCACAATATCGACGTCCGTCTGAGCGACCTGAAACTTTCTGATGATGCGGATTTAACTACCGGTCTCAACTACGTTTTCACTCAGAATTCCAGTTACAATGATAAAGATATCACCACTAACGGTTCCATGCTGTCGATGATTTATCGTCAGGCCTGGGCAATGGGTAGCAACTCCCTCGCCTTCCAGTACGGACGTGATGCCCTTGCAGGCGGTCTGATGAGTGCTGAGGGTGCCAGTTCGACAAAATATAACACCGGCGTCGACCACAACGGTTACAGCTGGCGTATCTTCAACTATGGTGAGTTAAACTTCACCGATAATATCCAGAGCATGTATTCCATTGCCTGGCAGGATCTTAATCTCGATAATAAGCGCGGGATGACCTGGTTCAGTGCCGGTTTACGTCCGCAATACAGCTGGAATGAATATCTGGCAACCGCGCTGGAATTTGGCTACGAGCGTGTTGATGCCCAGAACAATGCTGGCGTCAACGATATGTATAAAGTGACCCTGGCACAGATGATTCAGGCAGGTAAAGGTGTCTGGGCGCGTCCGGCTCTGCGTCTGTTTGTGACCTGGTCTGACTCCGATACACAATGGGAACGTCTTAACAGCTACGGTGAAACCTATAAGTATGCGGCGCCGGTGAAAAGCGATAAAGGAAGCACCGAAGAAGTGACCTTTGGATTTAACTTCGAGCTGTGGTGGTAACGGACAACGCTCTTCAGGAGAAAATGATGAAAAAAATAATCCCAGTGGCTTTTAGCCTGTTATTTCTGAGTGGTTGTGCCCAGAACCTGACTTCTACAGTGAATACCCCGGCTGTCAGTCAGGCAGCCTGCTGCACTGCACTGAATCAACTGCCGGTACAGAGTTTTAACGGTAAATCAGGACTGACGCTCAATTTTGACGCACAAACGCCAAAAATCAGTGAAGGCACCAGCAATGCCCGTGCCCAGGTCGTGGCTCTGCCCAATACCGATACGGCTTATACCATCGAGTTCACTGCTCCCTTGAATAACGAGCAGTTCCTTGCTGCAGAAGCCGTAGTCTACGATGCTGACTGGAAACCCCTCCAGAAACTGGCGTACAAGGATTTTGTCTATCGTACCCCTGCGGTCCTGCAAAGCCATCGCCTGTTTGCCAGCATGCTGGTTCAGCCCGGTATGAACGCCCCCCGCTGGCTGGTAGTCTCCACCGTGGCAAATCCGGAACCTTCCCGCGTGAAGCTTATTCCTGAGTCAACTATCTATGCCGAGAAAACCCAGGTTGAAGCCCCGCTGGAACTGACCAAATACGGTACGGCCAGTGAAACCGGCCCACTTACTGTGCGCATTAGTCGTTTTAGCCAGCTGGCGAATGAACTGATTAATGTGGTGACTGGGGGTTAATATCGTTGAGTCTGGATCCTTGCCTGTTTGGGGATCCAGACTGCTAATAACTTACGTTATTGATTTATTTCTGTAGTATTTGCGCATAACGCCGGGAAGATAGCTTGATGCAAGCATACCGATAACAATGACCAAAAAAGAAAGCATTCTTATTTCAATAGTATATACAAAGAAATAATTAATCACTGCATTAACAATAAATACTAAAAACCAGACGATAGTTATAATCTGATTGATAGAAATAAACACCGGATGTTTCTTTTTCTCCTCTGGAATATTATCACCGACATAATTTATCGTAAACGGCCTTTTTAACGCTACGCTTACCAGCGCAGCAGATAGCAGGAGGCCATAACAAAGGGTTGCGGGGTGTTGCATGGGAAAATCCAAATGAAACGTGAAGTAATTAATGAAGATAAAGATAAAACACCCAATATTAGAGAAGGCAACCGGGTCGCCCAGTTTTAAAAACCGAAAATTAAGGCATACCATAAAAGTAACGAGAGCAAGCCAGATGATGGTCTTATACTCTAATTCAATATGGGTTTTCATCACCCAGGCCAGAACAGACCAGGGAACAAAAGATGCAAAAAGCCTGATGAAATTTTGCATTACTCACCTTCTGTAAGTATCAACTCTTATCATTCAACTCTACGACGGATTACATCTGAAGATTAGTATCAAGAGCAAAAAAAAATCAAATAAAAATGAGTTCCCGGTGGTTAATCAGATGGTTTTCAATGGAAAATAATCGTTTTTTGTTAATTTAAAAAGCATCACCACATTGAATTTTTATATTAATTGAAGTCCTGACTTAACGTGATTCATTATATTGACTGTATTCAGCCTTACAGACAAATGAACAGGACAGCATAAAAAGAGTCAGGATCACAAGCGTTATTAGCGTCGTCAAGGAGCCTGCCATACTCAGCATATAACCGGCAATCAGGCTGCCAACTCCGGCGCTAAGCTTCACTAATGTACCGCTGATTGCCGATATCCGGGCTGCCAGTTCAGCAGGCATTTCCTGAATGGTAAATACGTTATAACTGACATTCCACACCCCGCCCAGTATGGCTTTAAAGACAAAGAGCATGAAGACCCAGACAGGATGCATGGATACCAGAAAACCGGCAAATACCAGCACGCGAAGAATATTAATAATCAGTGTCAGGTTTCTCAGAGGAAGCGTATTGATGAGTTTTCTGGCAATAAAGCTGCCGATTAAACCTCCGGCTCCCAGACCGGAAAGAACCAGGCCGGTAATTTCAAAGGCGGTATTCTGCTCTTTGAGATCCCAAATGACCGTGAGATAGAGTATAGGATGAAGAAAGTTGTTAATTGCCGTCAGAAGAATCATTAGCGAAAATAATCGATGCTGCTTTAACCATCCCACCGCAATGCCGAGATCCTCCGTAATCCCTGAGCGTTGTTTTTTTACCTGAGGAGTATGCTGCATCTTAATAAAATAGAGAAACCCCAGAGCAAAAATAGCGAGGAGAAGATTAAAATAATAGGGTAGGAAAACATCCACTGCGATTAAATACCCGCATAATGCCGGTGCCAGCAATTGTACTGCCCGGGTCCTGATTTCATAGGTAGACAAGGCTGCTGTAGAAGCTTGCCCCTGTATCAGGTTCTTGATGACAACAGGCTCAGCCACTTCAGTAAATACGGTGAAAACACCATAAAGAAATGAAATAACAAGTATCCACATCAGGCCATCATCACTAAAGAAAGCCAATGAGAGAATAAACAGAAGCGTACATAGTATCCTTCCTGATTCACTCATTTTCAGGATGCGGATCTTATTTTTTCGCTCAATAAAGGTTGAGGACGCAATTTTTACGAAAATAACCGGGCAGTAGAAAGCGAAAACACACCAGCTTATTTGAATAGGATCCAAATTAAGACTTAACGCTAACAGAGGTAAGGTGATATGAAAAACTTCTATCCCAAGCAGAGAAAGAGCTGAACTTGCTACAAAAAGATTAAAATTTTTCTTCATAACGTCTCTGAGATTGAAAAAGTTCGTTAGCTTTCCCATCTATTCTTTTTTTTCAGATGCATGGGAGGTTTTTTTCAGGCTGAGATTATGACAGGGTCGATAAAAAAAACTGATATCTGAGTCACTTATTTAACCCAGATATCAGTCGTTAATGATTAACAGTAGCGGTTATCTATACCTAAATTTCTTCACCATTAGTGGCAATCACCTTCTGATACCAGTAGAAGCTTTTCTTTCTCAGGCGATTAAGGGTTCCGTTACCATAATTATCCTGGTCAACATAGATAAAGCCATAGCGTTTCGCCATTTCAGACGTAGAAGCACTGATCAAGTCTATCGGAGCCCAGGAGGTATATCCCCACAATTCCACGCCATCTTTAACCGCTTCTCTCATTTCACGGATATGGCCCTGGAAATAAGAAATACGATAGTCATCGATAATTTGATTATCCGGGCCAAGGGTATCCGTGGCGCCCATGCCGTTTTCTACGACAAACAGCGGGATCTGATATCTGTCATACATATCATTCAGGGCAATACGCAGCCCTACCGGGTCAATCTGCCAGTCCCATTCAGTTTTTTCCAGGTAAGGGTTTTTAACGCCACCGGCGATATTACCGCTCACTTTATCCATTTTATCGGCGTTAATACTGGTCACCAGCGACATGTAATAACTGAATGAGAGGAAATCCACGGTATGCTGACGCAGGATCTCTTCATCGCCCTGCTCCGTCACAATATCAATATTCTTTTCGGCGAACCGGCGATTCATATGGCTCGGGTAATAACCTCTGATCTGCACATCAGAGAAGAAATAGTTAAGCTGGTTTTCTCTGTGGGCCAGTAACATATCATTCGGGTCGCAGCTCTCTGCATAGGTCAGTAAACGGGTAAGCATACAGCCGATTTTTGAACCCGGGATAATATTATGACAATGCTTAACCGCCAGCGCACTGGCAACAAATTGATGGTGTAATGCCTGATACAGTACATTCTCTATTTCGTCTGCAGAGAAACGGTCCGGTACGATACCGCCAGTGGTAAATGGATGGCGAATAATACTGTCGATTTCATTAAAGGTTATCCAGTATTTGACCTTATTGCGATAACGCTCAAAAACGCTGATAGCAAATTTTTCAAATAAGCCGACGACTTTTCTGTCAAGCCAGCCATTACACTCATTAACCAGATGGATCGGCATCTCATAATGTGACAGTGTCACAAGGGGTTCGATGTTATTTTTAATCATCTCATCGAATAAGTCATCATAGAATTGAAGCCCCTCTTCATTGGGCTGCTCTTCCGTTCCATTCGGGAAGATACGCGTCCAGGCAATAGAAACACGTAAGACTTTAAAGCCCATCTCACCAAACAGCGCCAGGTCTTCTTTATAGCGATGGAAGAAATCGATACCCCGACGTTTCGGATAGGAGCTGATATCGGTCGCTGCAATAGCCTCCTGAATTTGCTGGTCGCTGATGGAATAATGTTTTTCATATTCTCCACGCCCCAGCGCATCGCGATATACAGCCATATCTGCGGTTGATAGCCCTTTTCCGCCTGCACCTGAGCCACCTTCAACCTGATTCGCGGCAACGGCGCCACCCCAGAGAAAATTATCAGGGAATCCGGTGATTATTTGTTTAGACATAACGTATCTCCAATTCAGTTTATTTATTCAGGCTGTAAAGTGAGTAGACGATTTCCAGACCGGATGGTCTGTTGATCCGTGGGGGTGATAACCTGATAGTCACAGGTATTGGCGACGACGACAGGCGTAGTCAGGTCATAGCCTTCCGCACGGATAGCATCAATATCAAAGGAAAGTAAAAGCTGGCCCGCTGTAACGCGATCCCCTTCATTAACTGAGGCAGTAAAATATTTGCCATTAAGGCGGACGGTATCGAGCCCGATATGAATAATGATCTCGGCTCCATCATCTGAGGTAATGCATATGGCATGGTGGGTATGAAAGAGCTTACTGATTTCGCCGTCGACCGGGGAATAAACCAAACCTTCTTCTGGAATGATGGCGATTCCTTTGCCTACCGACTCGCTGGCAAATACCGGATCCTTTACCTGGTCTAACGGAATAACCGTCCCCTGTATCGGCGAAACAAGATAATTAACTGTCAGGGCAGTATCCGCTGCAGGTACCGGTTTCTCAGCTACTTTCGCCGCATCGGGGGCTTTCGTTGTATCAGCTGCAGCGGCGGGGGCGGACTCAATACCCTCATCAAATCCAAACAGATAAGTCAGTATCGCTGAAAGTCCGAAGGCCATACTTAAGCCGATAAGGTAGTAGGCAAAAGTATCAGTCATAAAAGCAGGCAGCGTGGTGATTGACGGGAAGACGTAGGCAATCACCGTGGTGCCCATACCGCCGACAAAACCACCCGCTAGCGTACCGGCAATAATAGAAGCGATTAGCGGGCGTTTATATTTTACTGACAGACCATAAACAACGGGTTCGGTTACACCCGCAAATAACGCCGGGATCATCGCTGACAAGGCAAAAGACTTCAGTTTTTTATCTTTTGCCTTCAGGAACACACCCAGCGCCACGCCAGCCTGAGAGAAAGTGGCCATTGCTGCCGCAGGTTTGATGGTATCCGAGCCATGCATCGTAAGGTTATTGATCATCACCGGCACCAGGCCCCAGTGCAGACCGAACATCACCAGAATGGTCCACCCTCCGCCAATCAGGGCCCCGGTAAGTACCCCGCTGACTCCGGTCATATAGCCGATAGCGTGACCAATACCGTCACCGAGATAGACGCCGATAGGACCAATCACGATAGCGATAGTCGGCACCATAATCAGTAATCCGAGCATAGGTACTGCGACAGACTCGATACTCTGATGGATGATTTTTTTCAGGAACCGCTCAACATATGAGTAGAGCCAGATAGACAGAATCGCCGGGATCAGAGTGGACGAGTATTTCATCAGTACCACCGGGATACCGATAAAGGTCACGATATCGCCAGGGGCCTGCATCAGTCCGGTAAAGTTAGGCTCAAGTAATGCCCCGACAATCGCCACGCTGACAAAGGGGTTAGTACCAAAGGACCGGGCGCAGGAAAAAGCCAGAAATAACGGCAGAAAAAAGAACACGCTGTTGCTGGCCGCCGCAAGGATTTTATAGGTACTGGTGTCCGCGGCCAGAAAATTATAGGTGGTTAGAATTACCAGCAGCGCTTTAATCATACCCGCGCCAGCAAGTGCCGGTACAATTGGCACCAGAATTGACGACATTTTATTAAATACCGCGCCAACAATATTCCCTTTACCTGACTTTTTATCTGCCTCCACAACTGAGTCATTACTGGAGACGAGTCCGGCGGCATAGATAGCGTCATAAACTTTAGTGACATCATTGCCGATAACCACCTGGCACTGCTCGTTACTGTTCACCGCCATTATCACACCCGGCAGCCTGTTCAGCGCTTCAATATTAAATAACGCCGTATCACGAAGGGTAAAACGCAGTCGAGTAATACAGTGCGTTAAATGAATAACATTATCTTTCCCGCCAATATCATCTATTATTTTGCGTGCCAGACTATCAAATTCGGACATAGTGAGACCTCAATTCTGGAATTGATTTTAGGAAATAGCTTTTTTAATTCAGTACGGATTATTCGTTTCTAAGATTTTCCGTATGTATGGTTAAAAACATCACCTCATCATCGGTGAGCTTTCTTCCGTAATTTTTATTAATAAAATCACTTATTTTCACCGCGCACTCATGTGACTGTTTATATTTCATCGAAACCAGTTCATTCAGAGAACCATCCCGATTATCTACATAGGAGTTGCTTAATAAGCGGTGGGCGAAAAATTTAAGATGTGTCACCAGCCGCTGAAAATTCAGTGAGTCTTCTTTGTATTCGATACGGAAATGGTACTTAATAATATTCAGAGTTTCCTGAATGATTTTAGAGACATCGCTGACATCAGGCATAGTGCCGTCTTGCTGGGCATTGAGGAGGTGCAACGCTACAAAGGCAGCTTCATTTTCATCCAGCGCGGTACCGAGTTGCTGGTTAATTTTATCAATAGCTTCACTGCCAATACGAAACTCTTCGCGATACAGTCTTTTTATATCCCACAGCAGCTGGTTTTTAATACGCTTTCCAAGGCGGTCACGTTCAATAGCGAAATTAAGATGGTCAAGCAGAGATGCATATACGCTTTTGTGTATATTACGGTCAAGTCTGGTTTTAGCTTGAGTGACAATCTCGGAGACAATATGAAAAAGCGACTCAGGAATATCAGAATAATAATCCTGACCGGAAGTCAGGTTAATATTCTCATCGTGGCGGTATATTTTCTGGGAAAGAGAAGGGTCAATGATATCGCCGGTTTTTTTACCAAAACCAATACCTTTACCAATGATAATGCATTCATGGTTTACGGCATCATGTGCCACGACAACATTGTTATTAAGAACCCGTTGAATACGCATATTTTACCCAAAAAAAAAGGCAAAACATAAAAAGAGTCATGACTCTTTCTAGGTTTTGCCTGTTATTCACAGTTACAATCCAGCGTTTAATTAACCATAAGCCGATAAACTTAGCAATCGGGTTTCACTCAGACCAGATAATAATTGTGAACCATTTCACATATTCAACCTCAAAATTTCAGATAGATCGGTTGAGTCTGAATATCAATTTCCGTCTCTGAGAGAGGCAAGCGTGGTATGCGTCAGTGAAATATCGCCAAATTCAACCTTGCACCCTTCTCCATTCGGAGACTGGGTCATAAAGCCCAGGGTCATTTCATCAATGGTACTCTGGGTCACCTCATCAAATGAAAAGGCACGGATAAAGATCCAGCGATTTTTTTCCACTGCGGCATGAAACGAATAAACATTAGCTTTACGGGATATACGTAATCCCACCGTGGAACCAGAGACAACAAAGGCATTAGCATCGTCTGATGTTTTACCTTTATTCACCACCGACACCACCATCGCCTCACCATCCGGAGAGTATTCAAAACACAGTTTGGCCCAGACCTGTTCACTTGCTCTTAGTAACAGCACGCCCGCATCAAACGTCTCTTTGAAACCCACCGTGACCGTCGAGGATAACTGGAAATCCCCCTTGGGAGCCGGAGCCATCAAGGTCGCCGCATCATGGCGCGGTGCTGCGACCGAATCGGGCTGATTACAGGAAGGATCGATATAAATATCACTGACCGGATGGGCGAAACCGGTCAGAATTTGCTGCTTTTCATCAACAGACCACTCAGAACCAATAGATGCTAAAAACACTTCAGGAACGAAACCGTGCATATCATTCTCCATGTTAATGCGGGGATAATAGTGGAACAAATATTAAGAGCATCGATAATGACATTATTTGTTTTTAACTTAAAATATTTATTCTGTTTTATATTTTTACTCGTGCTCAGGAATTCTCTACCCGCCGTTTAGCCAGTCTCTTTTGCAGAATGATAACAATACCAGGGAATCCTAACGCGGTAATTGCACAGACTGCCAACAATTTGTTCACATTCAATAGTGCCAGATTGTGATCAGGTAATAGAAAAGCGGAGAGGAAAAATGCGACGGTGGTAAGCAAATACATTATTGATGTCTGTAATGAAGAGAACCCTGCTCGTTGCTTGTCATCAGGAAACTGAATCGCAACTACCGAAGATGAAACCAGCCGACTGTATGAGGCCCCGAGAAATAATGTCATAAATAGCGCAGCATGCTGATAGCCCAGAGCGGGTATGAGCAAACTCAGAATAAACACAAGGGTTGAAGCCGTGGCCAGAATCAAAGCAGAAAAACGGCAGGTTAATATGCCTGTCATTTTTGTAGACAGATATCCTGCAATTCCCCCGGCGAAGAACAGCCAGGGTAACTGATCTTCTGATGCCCCTAACTGCTGTGTCATTAAGGGTACCAGAACAGGAATGACCAGCATCGGACTAAACTGGACAAGCGCATTGCTGGAGGCAAACAGTAAAGTCTCCGGGCTGAAAGCCAGCCTGCGGGGCGTTTCGAAAGAGCCAGGATCCTGGGGGATGATGGATATAATCAGCGGTAATGCGAGTAAACAAAGTACGCTGATTAACCCTAAAGCAATATGCCAGCCATAATGAGTACACAAAAATAATATCGCGGGCATTCCTATAATGCTTACCATCGAAAATGACGCAATCACCGTCGCCAGCATTTTTCCACGTAACTCGGTTGGCGCGTTGTTTATCAATATACTGATACCTACCCCCATTGTCGTACCTCCAACTAGTCCAGCACAGAATCGTAGCGTCAGCAGAAGGCTAAAACTGGAGGTGAAGGTGGTCAACAGTGTCAGCAGACCTAACAGAGCCATATTCGCGATTAAAAAACGTTTCTGATTGAAACGACTAATCCAGTAAAAGGCGATAACGCCCGCGAGGACTGCTCCCAGTGTGTACATACCGGATACATATCCTGAGAATGATACGGGAACGGCGAAATCAGCGGCCATAAAAGCAAATATCGGATTAAACATCATATATTCCAGCGCATTAGTGAACTGGATAAAAGCCATTACTATGGCTATCCGCATAAGGGCTTTATGATTTAACGTCTGTGTGAGCAGTGGCATAGCAAGTAACCTGTGGATGAAAGAGATCCAAGTCTAACTGCTATCAATTTATTTTATTATATGGTAAAAATTGGAATTATTATTATCAAATATGGGATAATTGATGCGTCCGGGTCTTGATATTAATTCACTGAAAGTGTTCATTGCTGTGGTTGAAAAAGAAAGTTTTGTTGGTGCCTCGAAAGTGCTTGAAATGCCGACATCAAATGTGAGTCGTTGTATTTCTCAGCTAGAAGAAAAACTGAATCTTCAGCTTATTGAGCGCAGCACCCGACATATGAAACTCACCCAGATGGGGCACCTGCTCTATGCCCGGTCTAAACCCATACTGGAGGCGCTTGAACAAACGGAGACAGAATTAACATCGCAGCAAATGCAACTCAAGGGCCCGTTACGTATCTGTATTCCCAATGAAATAGGTCCTGCATTGCTGGGTTCTGTTGTTGCCGATTTTGCCAGTCAGTATCCGGATCTGGAAATAAGCTGCGTCACCAATTTATCGGGACTGGAATCCCTGCGGGACGATCTGGATTTGGCTATTATTGTTACCCGTGGTCAGATGGATGACAGCGACTATATAGCCCGTCATTTGATGACTATCCCTTGCACTATTGTTGCAGCCCCCTCCCTCATTCAGCGTTATGGCACCCCTACTGATATCCGGCAATTTGAAGAATTACCCTGTATTACAACAGTGAGTGCGCTAAAAGGTACGCCCTGGCAGTTTGTCAATAAAAAGGGAGGGTTCGAAACCATTAAGGTCAATGGGCATTATCGGGTAAACAGCGGAGAGATGGCAGGACGAGCCGCGGTAGCAGGTGTCGGTTTTGCCATTCTATCGAAACAGGCCTGCCAGCCCTATATTAAGGATGGAAGCTTAATAGAAGTTTCGTTTCAACAATCTGCAGCCCCATTGCATTTATTTGCACTTTACTCAGACAGGCGTTACTTACCCGCTAAAACAAGAGCCCTCATTGATTTCATACATCAGAGATTGAGTCATCTGGCCTCGCCGGATGGCGATTCAGGGCTGAATCCTTCTTGAGGATAAAAAGCAGGCTGGAAATTAAACAGTCTCATTAACAACTTAACATCTTCTCTATAATCCGCATCACATTTTTTATTAATGATAATCATTACGATAAAGAAAATAACAGAGGAACACTGCCTGTGAAATATAACCTGATTGCACTTATTCTCACCCTGGCCTCATCTGGCGCTATCGCCGCTCCCGCATTATCAAGTCCGGATCCTTCGATTCCGCTGAATCAGTATATTTCTGCGCGTAATGCGGACAATAGTATGACTTATCGTCTCTTTGCCCCCACTGCGCAGAAAGTTTCCGTCGTAACGGGCGATACCCCGCAAACTTATGCCTCCCATGAGATGACGAAAAATGATCGGGGAGTCTGGGAATGGAAAAGTGGGCCGATGGCACCCGGATTATATGAATATTTTTTTGATATCGATGGTTTTCGTTCCGTTGATACCGGAAGCCGCTACCAGAAGCCACAGCGCCAGGTTAACACCAGTCTGACGCTGATCCCGGGCAGTATTTTAGATGAACGTCCAGTACCTCACGGTGAGGTCCGTGATATCGCCTGGCATTCTGCGGCATCGAAAGCAGAAAGACATATCTATGTCTGGACGCCTCCAGGTTATACCGGCACAGGAGAAAAACTGCCGGTGCTCTATTTCTACCATGGTTTTGGTGATACCGGGCTTTCCGCTGTTGAGCAAGGGCGTATTCCACAGATAATGGATAATTTACTGGCGGAAAAGAAAATCAAACCCATGCTCGTTGTCATCGCGGATACCGAAACGGACGTTCCTGAAGCCGTTCCTGAGGATTTCCCCCCTAAAGACAGACGCCAGACTTTCTATCCGCTTAATGCCCAGGCTGCCGATAATGAACTGATGAACGAAATTATTCCGCTGGTTGCCGAGCGCTTTAATGTGCGTTCTGATGCCAATGGGCGTGCGCTGGCAGGACTGTCTCAAGGCGGTTATCAGGCGCTGGTTTCCGGAATGAATCATTTGGACAGTTTTGGCTGGTTAGGAACATTTAGCGGTGTCACCACTGAAACTGTTCCGAATAAAGGCGTAGCTGCTCAGTTGAATAAACCAGAGGAGATTAACCGCCAGTTAAATAACTTCACTCTGGTGGTGGGACAAAATGATATTGTCACAGGGGCTGATATTGCCAGCCTTAAAAATGAGTTAACCAGCAAAGGTATTAAGTTCGATTATAAGGAATATCCTGAATTAGGCCATGAAATGAATGTCTGGCGTCCGGCATACGCTGAGTTTGTGCAAAAAATATTCCAGTAGCATTATTTGGCGGATGAGCATGGCTCATCCGTCGTTATTTTATATCGGCGCTCTATAACAACTCCGGGTACCCCATTCCCTTACTGAGCATTAGCCAGTTGTAGCTTGAACGCACTGACCGATTCAGCCAGCGCGAGAGACTGTGCCTGTAAAGAAAATGCCGCTGCAGCCGACTCCTCTACCAGAGCCGCATTCTGCTGAGTCGTGGTATCTATTTGTCCGACAGCGATATTGATTTGATGGATCCCGTCGCTCTGTTCACTACTGGCCTGCGAAATTTCACTGATCACCTCGTTAACATCACGAACAAACCCTGTGAGCCCGTCAATGGTCTCCTCTGCAGTATTTACCAGCAGCATGCCTTCCTGTACTTTTCTCACCGAGTCATCGATTAAATCTTTTATCTCTCGGGCTGCAGTGGCGCTGGACTGAGCCAGAGAGCGTACTTCGCCTGCAACGACCGCGAATCCACGACCTTGTTCACCTGCCCTCGCCGCTTCTACTGCAGCATTTAGCGCCAGAATATTGGTCTGGAATGATATGCCATCAATGACATTGATTATCTCCGCCATACGCAAAGAAGAATCGCGGATACCGCGCATTTTTTCCGTAACGGAAATCATCACCTGACCACTTTTCTTCGCCGCGTCGGTTGCCTGATGTGCAATATGTGCAGCCTGAGTGGTATTTTCCGCGGTGTTTTTAATTGTTGCCGTTAACTGCTCCATTGAGGAAGCCGTTTCCTCCAGGGAACTGGCCTGTTCTTCAGTACGTGCTGATAAATCCTGATTACCAGCCGCAATTTGCGTTGCTGCAATGGATATCGTATCTGCACCATCACGAACTTGCCCAACCAGCGCACTGAGACTGGTGTTCATATGATCCAGCGATTTCAGTAATAATCCAGTTTCATCGGTACTGGTGACGTTAATCTGCGAGGTTAAATCCCCCTGAGCTACGCTATCTGCCACTTGCAAAGCTCGCTGAATAGGCCGAGTTACACTTCGGGTGAGCGAATAGGCGATAACGACACTAGCGGTAATAGAAAGCGCAAGAATGATCAGTAAAATCAGACGTGCATTATTATATTCAACCGCCATCACCTCTATTGAGGTGTCCATGGTATCACCCTGGTAGTTCGCCATATCCTTCACTGCATTGATATACAGAGCCTGAAGTTTACTCAGGTTATTATTGAATTCTTCTGCTGCTTCATAGCGATTTCCAGCCTGTATCGCACTAATGACTTTATCTGCCGATGTTAAAAATTTCGCACGATGCTGATTAATCGCGTCGGTATATTTACGTGAACTTTCTTTAGTAATTCCTCGTTCAATATTATCAAGCAGACTTCCTATCTCCTTACGATGAGCCATAATATTGCTCAAATATCCTTCACGCCGCGCTTGCTCACTCGCCAGTATCAGCTGCGAATAGCCGATAAAATGTTCATTAACCAGATCGATAAGATTGTTAGACTCTTTGGTTAAAGGATAGATCTCTGACACGATACCACGGGCATTAGACTGGAAATCTGATAATTTAGAAAGTGAAAAAAAACTCACTACAAACAACATGATAATCAGGACAGAAAAACCGGCCCCGAGTCTAACCCCAATACGTAAATTTGCTAACAACATACCTTCCCTTATTTAATATATAACATTAATTTATATACATTAGATTCATACACAATAATGAAACTAATTTTTTACATGATAAAAATACGCCGATAGATGTTATTAACGGAGACTCTAGCGAAAGAATGAGTGTTTTTTTATGAAAATAGCATGGAAAATAGAAATAAAAATCAACTCTCTTTATAAGTTAACTCAACAATACAATAAGCTACCATAAGATAAATTTCATCTCACAAACAATAACAAGTTTCGGGGGTTTCAATCTTAATAAAAACAATCAATATACTCATGGCTAACATCACGTATATGAAACTATTATTATCACTTCTACAATTTACTACTTTAATATCAACCCAGGCATTATTTTCTCAAATTAAATTTGATATTTCCTGATTGATACGATAACTTTATGTCATAAATAAAACAATATTAATAGCAAGAGAAATCATGGTTGAACTAGAAGAAACAAAAAAAACATTACTGGAACAATATAAAGAGTATACGGGAAGAGACAGCGCTAATTTGTTAGTAAGGTTCAATCAAAGATTTAACCTGGCATGCGATATAGATAGATACATCAGTATCTCCGCCCCCACTAATTACCTGTCAGCACACCTGTCAACTTTAAAATTATCAGAGCTGTGGTACTGCTATGAACTTTTTAAACAGCCAATCAATGAATATGGATTTGGTCACACAAGAAAAAAATCCAGAGAGCTAGAGAATATCAAATGGCTGATTTCGCAGCGGACATCTGGCTTAGGTGATATTGAGCCAGAAACCAAAGAGGTTAGATATATGCTAAACAATTTGGATTTTAGTTTCAATCCAATGGGATATGCTAATCTTTTTAATAATAGTTTCATTTATACAAAATGGTATGAATATAATCTTGTTGATATAAATGAAAACTTTAATATTACCAGCATGCAGACCATTACTGGGTCAAATATTGATGTGACAAATCAAGCTATATTATATTTAGATACTCTTTCTTCATCAGCCGCGGGAGAACAGCGAAAATTTTTGGCGGATGGTTTTAATCGATTAATGAAAAACTCATCAATCTCATGGCTTGAGGAGTATAGAAGCTCTGATATTATGGCCTTTATATATGCTGTAAGGTGCAATTATGTTCACTCAGGGGAGGTCCCTGATAGTCATGGGCTTAATATCGATTATAAAGAATATCTGATGAAAGGTTGTGCTGATTATCTGACATGCTATTGCTGTCTTATTTATATGGCAATAATTGATGAACTCTATCCTTTATAACTGGAGCCTTCAGATAAGTTTAAAATCAGGATACCGCTTCATTTAAGAAGCGGTATCCTGTATTTAGCGGGGTAAAAACGCAGTATTAGTCTTGCAGCCACTCGGTGTGGAACACACCTTCTTTATCAGTACGCTTGTAAGTATGCGCCCCGAAGTAGTCACGCTGCGCCTGGATCAGGTTAGCAGGCAGGACTGCAGCACGGTAGCTGTCGTAGTAAGTGATAGCGGCAGCAAAGGTCGGTACCGGAATACCGTTCTGTACAGCGTAAGCCACAACGTCACGCAGCGCCTGCTGGTACTCATCAGCGATATTCTTAAAGTACGGTGCCAGCAGCAGGTTAGCAATCGCCGGGTTCTGCGCATAGGCATCGGTGATTTTCTGCAGGAACTGGGCACGAATAATGCAACCCTCGCGGAAAATCTTCGCGATTTCACCGTAGTTCAGATCCCAGTTGTGCTCTTCAGACGCAGCGCGCAGCTGAGAGAAGCCCTGTGCGTAAGAAACGATTTTACCCAGGTAAAGGGCGCGACGTACTTTCTCGCCGAACTCAGCTTTATCACCTTCAACGGCTTTAACCTGTGGACCGGTCAGCACTTTAGAGGCAGCAACGCGCTGATCTTTCAGCGATGAGATGTAGCGAGCGAAGACGGATTCAGTGATCAGTGACAGCGGCTCACCTAAGTCCAGTGAACTCTGGCTGGTCCATTTACCGGTGCCTTTGTTCGCCGCTTCATCCAGGATCACATCAACCAGATATTTACCTTCTTCATCTTTTTTGGTGAAGATGTCTTTGGTGATGTCGATCAGGTAGCTGCTCAGTTCGCCCTGGTTCCACTCGGTAAAGGTGGTTGCCAGCTCTTCATTGGACAGACCCAGGCCGTGCTTCAGCAGGGAGTAAGCTTCTGCGATCAGCTGCATATCGCCATACTCGATACCGTTATGCACCATCTTCACATAGTGACCCGCGCCGTCCGGACCGATATAGGTCACACATGGCTCACCGTCTTCAGCAACAGCAGCAATCTTGGTCAGGATAGGGGCAACCAGCTCATAGGCGTGTTTCTGGCCACCCGGCATGATTGAAGGCCCTTTTAATGCGCCCTCTTCACCACCGGAAACGCCGGTACCGATAAAGTTAAAGCCTTCAGCAGACAGTTCACGGTTACGACGAATGGTGTCCTGGAAGAAGGTGTTACCGCCATCAATAATGATGTCGCCTTTTTCAAGGAAAGGTTTCAGGGAATCAATCGCGCTGTCAGTACCTGCGCCCGCTTTCACCATCAACAGGATACGGCGTGGGGTTTCCAGAGACTCAACAAACTCTTTAACCGTATAGTAAGGAACCAGTTTTTTACCCGGGTTCTCGGCAACGACTTCTTCGGTCTTATCGCTGGAGCGGTTAAAAATAGACACAGTATAACCGCGGCTTTCGATATTCAGCGCCAGATTGCGCCCCATTACAGCCATTCCGACAACGCCGATTTGTTGCTTGGACATTCTTTACTCCTGTCTGGTAATCACAGCAAATTGATTAAAAAAAATGAAACACAGCATTTGACCAAAACACCGTCACCTTCTCCCTTTCCTGCACTGCGCTATCCCAACATGGTGACAATGTCTCGTACTGACCAAAAATTTTCGACAAAATATGACAGCTATTGTCAGCAGTTTCAATTGCCTTGGATACATACGCTGGATGGGGAGAAAAATACCGATAAGCCGTTTTAATCCTCTCAGCGCTATCATCATAAATGTTGATATCCTGTAACAGTACGCACGTTTAAATACGTTCAATATGATTAACAATACCATAGTTACCGGTAACATCTCACCATTAGCATATTAATATTAACAGTTGGCGCAATATTTTAAGCCTGTAATTGTGACTTGCATCACGAAAGCGCACGACAAGTATAGAATTCAAATGAACGAGAAATTTCCCTGTAGTGCTAAATTCGCGATTTATCATCGGCCGCCTAATATAAAAAGCCCTATAGCATTGTTTTTGCTGGTTTTATAATGAAAAAATATCAATGCGCTTATTCTTGAGTATCAGATAACATTTCCGGCACGATCCTCAGCCCATCTGACCTGGCATAAACAGGCCCCTTCAGGGTTTCCCCTGTGATTAGCCCGTGAGCACAAGCGGCGTATCTGCTAACTTATGCTCCAGGTTTTATTGAGAATCAGATAATAAACGACAGCATAAATGTACAAATAAGTGCCGTAAATGAAGCAATAAAGGTGGCAACGGTATAGAAGCGGAACGTCTCACTTAATGTTGCACCACAATACTGTTTTACCAGCCAGAATAATGAGTCAGTGACAATGGTACAGCCTATCGCGCCAGAACCGATAGCTATGGCAATGATTTCGGGGCTGACTCCTGGATACAGGGGTAACATAGGAGCCACAATGCCCGTAGCCCCCATCATGGCGACCGTAGCTGAACCTACTGCCGCATGCAGAATCAAGGCGATAAGCCAGGCCAGTAAAATAGGATGCATATGCAGTCCTGAAAGGAGTGACGCTAAAATATCGGCTAAACCGCTCTCCTTCAGAATGCCATTAAACGCCCCGCCAGCCCCAATAATCAAAAGAATATTGGCAATCGACGCAAATCCTTTTTCGGTCTGGGTGAGAAGTACTGCCATGCCCATTTTTTGTCGCGTACCTAATAAGTAATAGGCGACAAAGACCGCAATAAACATAGCGGAAACGGGATTACCAATAAATTCCATTGCCACTCGCAGTCCGTTTTCTTTCTCCATATAAAGTTCGGCCAGCGTTTTTAATAACATCAATAAAATAGGCAATAACACGGCTATTATTGATACCGATAGTGAAGGTAAAAACGATTCGTGTCGGGCTTCAACATTTGAGAATTCGGGCGGAACGCTGCGGAAGGGAACGCGGCGACCCAGACATTTTAGAAACACAGGGCCGCCAGCAATAGAGGCCATTAATCCTACTAGTAATCCATAAACAATAACGGTTCCGACATCGGCACCTAACTGATTAGTGACAAATAATGCCGCAGGATGTGGAGGGACTACGCAATGTACCGCCATCAGAGCGGTACACAGCGGTATCGCCAGGTTCAGTAGCGAAACCTTTGTTTTCCTGGCGATAGAAAATGCCAGGGGAATAAGAAGTACTACACCCACCTCAACGAAAAGGGTGATCCCACAAATCAGTCCGACCAGCACCATGATCATTTCCGGTGACAGCCATTTACTTCGTTGTAGTGTGAGCCCAATGCGTTCAGCCGCACCTGAAACTTCCATCATTGTTCCGAGTATGGTTCCCAGACCTATCACCGCGGCAAGAAACCCGAGGGTGCCCCCTATTCCTCCTTCAATCGAGTTAATCATCTCAAGTGGCGGCATGCCCATCATCGCGCCGACATAAAAACTGGCCATTAACAGTGCCAGAAATGGGTGTAATCGTAGCTTCACGATGGATACGACAATCAATAAAATACTACTAAGCAATACTGCGACAACCCCAAGTTGATGATCCATTGCTGTTACCCCGTCATATGTTTTTCAGGGTATTTGACAAAAAACCGGGATTGCTGACAAATGATGATTTATGGACTTAAGATGAGCCAGAATGAATCAAAAGAGTGATCTTTATCTTATTTTTTTGTTTAATGCCATTCTGGTACAATTTAGCTCATCTTAACCAATTCTGTTCAGACCCTGACTCATCGGATAATAACGAATGACCGATATACTGAAAGTAATCAGAAACCGAGCATTGAGCGGCGCGCAGTTAGCCAGGCTGTATACTTTCGAGGCAGCAGCAAGGCATGAATCTTTTGCACTCGCCGCCGGGGAAATGTCATTAAGTCCCAGTGCTATCAGCCATCAAATTAACTTGCTTGAAGAAGAGCTGGGGATTGTACTTTTCACTCGATCACACCGAAAAGTGAAACTCACTCAGGAAGGAACGCGTGTTTACTGGGCGATGAAATCTTCCCTTGATACGCTGAATCGGGAAATTCTTGATATTAAAAATCAAGAACTCTCAGGCACGCTGACCGTATATTCACGCCCCTCAATCGCACAATGCTGGCTTGTGCCTGCGCTGGGTGATTTTGTCAGGCTCCACCCTGCTATTTCTCTTAATATTCTTACCGGTAATGAATCAATAAACTTCCAGCAGGCGGGTGTTGATCTGGCTATTTATTTCGACGACCGCCCACCTGACGATCTGACCCGGCATTATCTGATGGATGAATCTATTCTGCCCGTTTGTAGTTCTGAATATGCGACAAGACTTAAGTTACAGGGGGATATAAGCAAGCTCAGTCACTGCACCCTGCTTCACGATCGTCAGGCCTGGAGTCATGATTCTGGCGAAGGAGAATGGCAGGAATGGGCTCGCCATTTTAATGCCAGTATGCCAGAACGGCCGGGGATGGGTTTTGACCGTTCCGACCTTGCTGTTATTGCAGCAATTAACCATAT
Source organism: Klebsiella sp. BIGb0407 (assembly GCF_024807845.1). Classification (GTDB taxonomy): domain Bacteria; phylum Pseudomonadota; class Gammaproteobacteria; order Enterobacterales; family Enterobacteriaceae; genus JGM124. The sequence continues at coordinate 421,836 of NZ_JANUEQ010000001.1, read as the reverse complement.
GGGTATCGCTATGGGTCGTAAACGGCTGGTACAAAAGAGACTCGATCGCGGTGAACTTGTTGCGCCATTTGGTGAGATGACGCTGGCGTGTCATCAGCATTACTATATTTCCACACTTTCAACGCGGCAGTGGCCAAAAATAGAAGCTTTTATCAACTGGTTGAAAAATATATCTTAAAAACCCTGGTAACCTTGAAAAAGAGTAAACAAATGCTCCCTCATCACTCAGTTTGGATTAGCAGAATTCACTCAGTGGTGAAAATTCATCGTTTGTCATGCTTTCGCTCATCATTTTTAATGACTTCAATAAACGCTCAGCTTTATCGAGAATAATTTTATATCTACAGAAGAGAGTGAATACGATGCCCACCCTGCCTGAACTTATCCGACAAACGCCCATCGTCAGTGACCTGATTTCTTTGCAAGAGACATTCTGGCTGAATCGACATTTCACACACGCGGCTGACGGTCTCAAAAAAGTCGGTCTGACACGTCATGATGTCGAAGAGGCTGAAGCTCGTCTGCAACGCTTTGCGCCTTTTTTAGCCGAGGCGTTTCCAGAAACAGCGGTAACTCAAGGTATTATTGAGTCAGATGCTGTCGCTATCCCAGAGATGCAAGCCAGACTTCAAGAGACGCGTTCAGGCAATATTAATGGTGCACTGTGGCTTAAACTGGATAGCCATTTGCCCATTTCGGGTTCAATAAAGGCGCGTGGCGGAATTTATGAAGTGCTTACCCATGCAGAAAAACTCGCTATCGCCGCAGGAATGCTGTCGGTTAACGACGATTATCGCGTTCTTCTCACTCCGCGCTTTAAAACTTTTTTCTCTCAGTATCGTATTGCTGTTGGCTCGACCGGTAATCTGGGAATGTCGATTGGCATTATGAGTGCCGCCATGGGATTTCATGTCACCGTCCATATGTCAGCAGATGCCCGGCAGTGGAAGAAAGACCGCCTGCGTTCTCATGGGGTGGAGGTGGTTGAATATGAGCAAGACTATGGTGTCGCCGTTGAAAACGGCCGCCGCGCGGCTGAAGGTGACCCAAACTGTTTCTTTATTGATGATGAAAACTCACGCACCCTTTTTCTCGGTTACGCTGTCGCTGGTCTGCGACTAAAAGCCCAGTTACACAGTAAAAATATCGCGGTGGACACTGAACACCCTCTGTTTGTCTATTTACCCTGTGGCGTAGGCGGCGGGCCCGGAGGCGTGGCCTTTGGACTCAAGCTGGCCTTTGGCGACAACGTGCATTGTTTTTTTGCGGAACCGACGCATTCCCCCTGTATGTTGCTCGGTATGAGCACCGGCCTGCACGATAATATCAGCGTTCAGGATATCGGTATTGACAATAAAACCGCAGCAGACGGGCTGGCTGTCGGCCGTGCCTCCGGTTTTGTCGGCAGAGCCATGGAACAGCTGATTGACGGCTGCTATACCCTGAGTGATGAGTCAATGTATCAGATGCTTTATCAGCTCTTTGATACAGAAAATATCCGCCTGGAGCCTTCCGCCTTAGCCGGTATGTCAGGCCCACAGTGGATTTGCAATAGTCAGGATTACCAGGACCTGCACGCCCTGACACCGGCAATAATGGCATCCGCAACCCACTTAGTCTGGGCAACTGGCGGCGGAATGGTGCCGGAAAAAGAAATGCAAGACTATCTGAATAGAGGCAAGAACTGATTTGCCCGGATTTGCCCGGTAAAGGCAAATCCGGGCAAGTATTTTCATTATTTGGTTTAGAGCTAAAGAAACTCTGATTTGTAGTCATATCATGCAGGACTCTATTCACATTTAATGTATATTATGTTTAATCATCATTAAACAGAGTAATAGTATGAGTAATATCAATTTTGACGATGCAATCTCTACTGCCTATACAAATGCAGAGAAACTATTACCAGAAGCTAAAAATTTTACTTTAGAAGAAGTGCTGCTCTCAGACGACCAAAAACTTTTCGAAGTGACTCTGAGCTACACCATTCCAGGATTAAGCAGTGCCTCCAATATTCCGAATCTCAATATAAATCCATTAATGAGGCGACTGGTTGATAGAAAGTCTTATCGGGTCTTTCTTGTCGATGCAAACACGGGGGTTTTTAGAGGTTTCAGAATGCTCAATAAATAACACAGGTATATGATGAAAAGGATTAAGTCACTGATTATAGATACAAACCTGCTGTTATTACTCGTGGTAGGTTTAGTCGAGGATGGTCGGTTCATTCAATCATCAAAACGTCTTACAAAATATACCTCTGACTGTCTGGAAAAAGTTTTTTTTGTTGTGGAACATGCTGAAACTATTTATATCACACCTTATATTGCCACTGAGGTTTCAAACCTCATTGATCTTAATGGTTATGTCAGAAAACTCGTAATGGAGGAAGTCGTAATACTTTTCAACTCAGTAACACAAATCCCTGTGCAAATTGTTGACGATACGAAAGATGCTTTTATTGATTATGGATTAACTGACAATTCACTCATAACGCTTGCAAAAGACTATACTATCTTCACTGATGACCTCAGATTAGCTGACAGGCTGCACGCAATAAATCATGAAAATGTTCTATTGCTTCAACACGTCAGACAGTGAGTCTCCCCCCCCCCTTTTTTTTGTTACCGATTCTATACATATCTGACTTGGTTAAATTTTTATCTCAACCCTTACTCAAGCATCAAGATGGACCTCATCTGCTGGTCAGTATTCCACCATGCTTTTAGCTCATGTTGATAGCAGTACTATATGAAAATCATGTTATAATATGATTAACATAAATCAGGGGGCGTTCATCACCATCTGACACCCGCAAGTATATGGTCTATCCGAGACGGACCTTATCCGGCCCGCCATGTCGTTTTCTGTCACTGATTTGGCTACTATCTGTCATGACTACACCTAAAATTAATACTGTCCGCCTGTTTAGCGCCCTGCGTGCTGCGTGCTGGCAGGAACGCTATTCACGTCAACGTTTCCTCAAAGATACTATCGCAGGCATTACCGTTGGCATTATTGCTATTCCTCTGGCCATGGCACTGGCAATTGCCAGTGGTGTTCCACCTCAGTATGGAATGTATACCGCGGCGATAGCCGGTCTGGTGATTGCTATCAGCGGGGGCTCGCGCTATAGCGTCTCAGGCCCGACTGCGGCATTTGTCGTTATCCTGTATCCGGTATCACAACAGTTTGGCCTGTCGGGTCTGCTTGTCGCCACGCTGCTTTCCGGGATCATGCTGGTCATTATGGGGCTGGCGAAAGTGGGGCGGCTGATCGAGTATATCCCGCTGCCCGTCACCCTGGGCTTTACCTCGGGTATCGGTATCACCATTGCCACCATGCAAATCAAGGACTTTTTCGGGCTGCAATTGACGCATATGCCAGAAACCTATATTGGTAAAGTTCAGGCCCTGGTCTCTGCTCTGCCAACCCTGCACTTTGCAGATACCCTGATTGGTGCTGTTACGCTGTTTATTCTTATCTACTGGCCTAAACTGAGACTACGGATCCCGGGGCATTTACCGGCGTTGCTTGCGGGGACTGCCGTGATGGGGTTACTGAGCTTATTCGGACATGACGTCGCAACCATAGGTTCAAGTTTCACCTATCAACTGCCAGATGGGACTCAGGGACAAGGGATCCCCCCTATTCTTCCTCACTTAATGTTTCCCTGGGATTTACCTGCAGCAAATGGGCAACCGATGGAACTGACATGGCAGACTGTTTCTGCTCTGTTACCCGCAGCGTTCTCTATGGCAGTACTGGGTGCCATTGAATCCTTACTCTGTGCTGTCGTACTCGATGGCATGACGCGCACTAAACACAGTGCGAATGGCGAACTGCTGGGTCAGGGTGTGGGAAATATCATCGCGCCTTTCTTCGGCGGAATAACGGCGACAGCCGCGATTGCCCGTTCCGCGGCCAACGTGCGTGCCGGAGCAACTTCTCCCGTTGCGGCGATCATTCACGCCTTATTAGTGCTTCTGGCGTTGCTGGCTCTGGCTTCCTGGCTATCCTATCTGCCGCTCGCGGCAATGGCTGCTCTGCTACTGATTGTCGCCTGGAATATGAGTGAGGCGCATAAGGTCGTCTACCTGCTACGACGGGCACCGAAAGATGACATCCTGGTGATGTTGTTTTGTATGAGTCTGACAGTACTGTTCGATATGGTGATTGCTATTACCGTTGGTATCTTACTCGCCTCACTGCTATTTATGCGTCGCATAGCAAGAATGACGCGTCTGAGTCAGCTGACAGCAACCGATGATATTCTGGTACTGCGAGTGAACGGGCCGCTATTTTTTGCCGCAGCAGAACGTATCTTTGATGAGTTGCTGGCGCATTCCGAAGAGTATCAGACCGTCGTTTTACAGTGGGATGCGGTGCCGGTGCTTGATGCCGGTGGCCTGAATGCCTTACAACGCTTTATCGAAGTGCTGCCAGAAGAAAAGCATTTGGTTATCACCGATATTCCTTTCCAGCCCCTCAAAACCTTGGCGCGGGCACAGATACAACCGATTGACGGTCGTCTGTCATTTTACTCGACCCTGCCAGAAGCATTGCAGGTTTTGGGCGTCCAGGAGTAGTTGAAACCACGGTGTCGTTTCCGGCGCCGTGGTTTTCATCCGTCAGGATTTTTCAGTCTTTGAATCCGTCGCCGCAGTCTGGCTTGCATACTCAACACCGTGCTTTTGCAAATATTCGCGAATAAGCTGCCGAATAACCTGGGATGGCGTCAGGTCCTGTCGCTGGCAGAGTGTTTCCAGGGCCTGTTTCTTATCAGGATCAATCAATATTGTTAGTCTGGCTGTTTTCTTTTCCACAGTGGTATCGTCCTTATTCATGATAATTTAATTATAATACCATGCCTGCAGTAGTTCACCAGACTCTCCTCACCAGGGATACACCACTTGCATGTAAATACATACAGTATTAGTCTTGTGAGTAATCCACTAAAATTACAGTCATTATGCGGTAGGTATAGGAACAATATGAAGAAGAACCAAAAATTCAAAGTCATAGACCTCTTCTGTGGAGCAGGAGGCCTGTCTGCCGGTTTTTTAAAAGGAAAATCAGCTCAATACTTTGAAAGTATTTTGGCTATTGATAATGATAAAGCAGCTATAAAAACCTATAACGCTAATTTTGGCCATCATGGCGTGGCTGTGAATATAGACGAATGGATAGAAGCAAACGAGATACCACAAGCAGATATTGTCATTGGTGGCCCACCTTGTCAGGGCTTCAGCTTGCTTAATAAAAATCGTGAAGGTGACCATCGCAGAGCGTTGTGGGAACCCTATATGGATATTATTGAACGATCCGGAGCATCCATTTTCGTCATGGAAAATGTGCAAGGACTGCTTAAAAGCGAAGAGTTTCAGGCTATCACCATCAGGGCGATGCAACTTGGCTTCAGGCTTCTCAACCCATCACTATTGAACACTGCAGACTATGGGGTTGCTCAAACCCGTAAACGCGTCATTGCTATCGGTATCAAAGAGACACTTTTTGACTCAGATACACTGCCAGATTTCCCGCCGCCTCCAACACATCGTTCACCGGATAAACCCGGAACCTTACCCATCTGGAAATGCGTGCAAGACGTCATTGCAGACCTTCCTGAACCCGTAGGAACCGAAGTCAGGAATGTTGCACCTCCTTTAGACTTACATTTCGGCCGCAATCCTACAGCGTTATCTCAGGAACGCTATAGAGCCGTTCCTCCTGGAGGTAATAGGTTCGATCTCCAGAACAATCGCCCAGAATTAACGCCAGCCTGTTGGATAAAAAAAACGTCGGGTGGAACTGATTTATTCGGAAGACTATGGTGGAACAGACCATCAGTAACAATCAGAACAGAGTTTTTCAAGCCTGAGAAAGGTCGCTATCTGCATCCAGATAAACATCGACCGATTACACATCGAGAGGCAGCGCGAATAATGAGCTTCCCTGATGATTTTATTTTTATGGGTACAAAAACAGAGATAGCCAGACAAATAGGTAATGCTGTTCCGCCAATCTTTGCCGCGGAGATTGCCGAATTTATCATTCAACTCATGGATTTAAAAACGAACAATGGCGAGACGATCAAAGCAAAACATCCCGGAGCAGCTGCGTAATGAGCTATTGGCGTTCATTGTAGACTTTGAGTATAAGCTAGTAGAAGGGTCACTACGGGATCAGGTTAAAGCTCTGATTCCGGCAAACCATATTTTGCGAGACTTAGGGAGTTCGCTTGTGGTTGGCGATAGTTGTCACTCAGCCAGGGATCGTATTCTTTCCTATCTCGTCGCATACCCACGGCAGATTATTCATGGCGATGAGTTAATGATCGTTGCTGGCATTAGCGAATATGCGCGAAGAATCAGAGAACTTAGAGTTGAATTTGGCTGGGCTGTATTAAGTGGCAAATTACTCAAAGAAATGATTGAACAACAAGAGGTCACGCTTGAGGAACTCGGCGCAGATTCAATTGACGATCTGAAAACTGACGTTTATACGTTAATTAATACATCTCAGGACAAAGAGTCGGCCCATAGATGGAATGAGGCGAACGATCTCCGCAAGAGCAAGCTATCAGTAAAAGATAAAATCCTGCTCCATTTACGCAAAAATGTTGGCCGCGCAGTGTCTGGTGAAGAATTGCGCTACTTAGCCAATGACAGTAAAGAATGGGCACGCCGTACGCGGGAACTCAGAACCGAAGAAGGATGGCCTGTTGCGACTAAAAACTCTGGCCGTCCTGAATTACCGGTTGGTTCATATCTATTAGAAGAAGACCGCCAGGCCGATATTCATGATAGAAAAATCCCCGACCCAGTCAGGGTTAAAGTCTTAGAAAGGGATAAGCATTCCTGCCGGATGTGTGGATGGAATCATGGGTTAAAGAAAGCGAACGATCCACGAACGCTATTAGAATTGCATCATATTCACCATCATGTTCGTGGCGGAGAGAATAGCGTGGATAATTTAATAACCTTATGTAATGTCTGCCATGATGAAGTACACAGAATTAATCAGGATGATGTTTTAAAAAAGCTTATTTCATAATTATTTATGCCCCTGTCGCCACTGTTTTTTTGATTATACGACCTGAGAATAAGCTTGAAGCCCTTCACTCCCCTTCCTGAAAGCTAACGGCTCTGCTACTTGCCGTTAGCTGATTTTTCCTTTTTATTTTAGCGAATACCCGCCTGTGGAACACTGACACCTAAAACGTATTGCCCAATTAAACTGCGCTGTTTATCAATACTGTCATGCAGAGAGAGTGTGCGCCCGTTGCGCCAGAAACGGTCGGCCGCAAGCTGTTTTGTGGTGCCAGTAGCACCAAGCAGATTGAATATATTACTTGAGATCTCCACGCTCGCCCGGCTGGCCATCACTTTGACCTGGTAGATTGCCGTGACCGTTTCGCTAAAAACCGGCTTCCCGCGATAATGTGCATCCAGCAATCCCGCCGCTTTGCTCAGTAATGCTTCCAGAGCGGTAACGGTAATACTGTCATCAGCAATGCGCAGTTGATTGAAAGGCTCATGAGCCGCAGTGGTAAAACCGCTGGTCGGTCGCCGCTGATGTTTAAGATACTCAATCGCAAAAGTCAGCGCACCCAGTGCAATACCCGTCAGTAATGCGCCAAATGTTAGCTGATATAATGGTCCGAGCCGATTGGTTTTAGGTACCGAGCCTGGGCCACCGATAATATCCAAGTCCTGTACGGTTAACGCATCAATATGAATTTTTCCACTCGCCGTTGCGCGCTGCCCCATATTGTTCCAGTCATCAATAACTGTGACTTCGGTCGCCGACAGGTCGACGGCAATCAGTAACCAGCCTTCCGGACTGGTGTCTTGTTGATCCTGGCAGTGAATCAACGCCCAGTGTGCTCCGGGTGACCCCGTGGCAAAAGACTTCCGGGCGGTTATTTCCCAGCCACGAGAGGTCTGGCTGGCAAAAGAACTAAAACTCACACGGTTGCCATTGACATCAAACCTGTCGCTGGGTTCGCTGCCAACAAAACAGAATAGCCGACCTTGCTGCACTATTAATGGCGCGTACTGTTCTATCTGACCGGGGCTGCCCAGCTGGTTGATGGTCAGGAGAGCATTACAGTGTGCGCTAAAGATCTGCGCCGTACTGCTGCAGGAGCTACTCAGTCGGGCAATCAGATTAAAATAGGCGGCAAAGTGGACTTCCTCGCCAAAGCCAAGCCCCCCTGAAGATACCGGTAAAGCGACCGCCAGCAGCCCTTCTTCCCGCAGCAGAGCCATACTTTCATGCGGGTAACGCCCCTGGCTATCACTCGTAATACTTAATTGCTCCAGCGCAGGTAAAATAGCGGTTAATGTGGTTTCTAACTGCTCAAGGCTGGTAATTCTTTTGATAGGCATAAGGTATCCAATTAATTATTCAAGCCAAGATGCTGTCGCAAGGTAGAACCCTGGTAGTTGTCTTTTACCAGACCACGGTGTCTCAGAACCGGTAAAACCTGTTCGATAAAATCGTATAAACCACCGGGTAACAGCGGCGGCATAATATTGAATCCATCGGCAGCGCCCTCGGTAAAACGTTGCTCCATCTGGTCGGCAATATCTTCTGCACTGCCGATAACCTGCCAGTGGCCCCGGGCTCCGGCAATCTTTAATGACAGTTCACGCAGCGTCAGTTGCTCGCGCAGAGCGAAATCCAGCAACAGTTGCTGACGGCTTTTATTGCCATTAGTCGGTAATAGTGTTGTCGGAACTGGCTCATCCAGCGGCAGTTTATCCAGATCTTTTACTCCAAGATGCTGGCTTAACAGTGCCAGTCCCACTTTTTCAGGTATCAGATTCTGTAACTCATCAAACTTATCCTGTGCTTGCTGACGCGTTTTCCCTACCAGCGGAAAAATGCCGGGCATCACCAGAATGTCATCCCGGCTACGGCCAAAGCTTTCCGCCAGCTGCTTCAGCGAACGATAATAATGCTGCCCTTCCTCCAGGGTTTGGGCGGCAGAAAACACCATATCCGCGGTGCGGGCTGCCAGTTTCAGCCCGTCCGCGGAAGCGCCAGCCTGGACTATCAGCGGTTTATCTTGCCGGGAACGGAGACTATTGAGAGGCCCGCGCACCGAGAAATGCTGCCCCTTATGGTTCAGTTGATGCAGCTTTTCCGGGTTATAGTAACGGCCACTGGCTTTGTCGAGCACCAGGGTATCATGCTCATAGCTCTGCCAGAGCCCGGTCACCACATCAACAAACTCTTCTGCGCGAGCATAGCGGTCTTGATGTAGCTGTTGAGTATTGAGACCAAAGTTCTGCGCTTCCAGATCCGTCGCCGAAGTCACCAGATTCCAGCCAGCACGACCGCCGCTTAAATGGTCCAGTGACGCCACCGTTCTGGCGAGATTGTAGGGTTCGTTATAACTGGTCGAGACGGTGCCGATAACGCCAATCTGGGAGGTATTGACCGCGATGGCAGACAGCAACGTCAGCGGTTCAAAATGCGCGGCTCGCGATGTTTTACTGGCAACATTGAGGTCAGGTTCGCGGATACCGGTACCGTCCTCCAGAAAGATAAAATCAAAACAGGCGGACTCACAGTGCTTTGCCAGTTCAAGATAGTGCTCAAAATGCAATCCGCTACGGGGTTCCGCATCGCTGTGTCGCCAGGCGGCAACATGATGGCCTGTCGCATAAAGAAATGCCCCCAGGTGCATCTGTTTCTTTACATTAGCCATCCTGGTTATCCCCGGTAATACTGCGAATAATCGTCGCCGCTTGCCGGGCAGCAGACATAAATAAAGCCTGATCGGAGCCGTACATAAATGTCGTCACACCAATCTCTGCCAGGGCCTTAACCTCCGCTTCCGTTGACATATAGGCACTCAAGGCTTTGCCCTGTTTTATTACCGCTGTGGCGATAGTCTGGCAGGCCTCAAAAACGACCGGGTCATTTGGTGTTCTGGCCCCAAGCGAAACGGACAAATCCCCCCGGCCAATAAAGATGGCATCAATACCCTCAACGGCGGCAATCGCCTCCACATTTTCAAGTCCTGACAGGTCTTCTATCTGCGCGATAATGACGGTTCGACTGTCCGACTCAGCGATATGCTGCGCGGTCGTTTTCTGGCCCCAGGATGCTGCCCGCGTTGCCAGGGCAAAACCCCGTTCCCCGTGATATTTTCCCGCATTGACGATGGCTTTCGCCTGCTCAGCAGACTGCACATGGGGGACTAATACCCCCGTTGCACCGCCATCCAAAGCGGCAAGAATATGTTCTTGTTGCGCCGAGGGGACGCGTACCAGGGCATTGATCTCCCAGGCTTTTGCCGCCAGTAAAGCGTTGTCAGTGCTGAGCCGGTCAAAGGGGGCATGTTCCTGATCGATAATGACAAAGTCATACCCCACCGCGCCAAGCATTTCAGTAATATGCCCGGAAGGAACTTTTAAAAAGGTTCCCACCAGTGTTTGGTTGCCCAGCAGCCGTCGTTTAAATTGGTCGTTGTAATCAGGCATATGATATTCCTGTCAGATCCCTATATTGGTACGGAATGAGCGAGAAGGATATTCCGAACGGAACAGTCCCCGGCGGCGTAACTCAGGGAGTACGGTCCGATAAAATTTGCTGGCATCAGCGGGAAAGACCGGCGGTTTGAGGTTAAAACCATCGCAGGCACCTTCACGGAACCAGGTTTCCATACGGTCGGCAATCTGGGTTGGCGTTCCCACCACTTCCAGATGCCCTGCCGTCACCGCATGGCGTACTGCGATATCACGGATCGAGAGATTCTCTCGCGTCGCGAGGGCGATGATATTTTCGCGTCGGGTCTGCCCGGCATTACTCGGCGGTAACGCAGGTAGCGGCTCATTAAGATCGCAGGCACTGAAATCAAAGCCGCCCAGTTGGTCAGACAGCATAGCTACTGCTTCACTGACCGGGATCAATTCAAGTAACTGCTGGTAACGCTCCTGCGCCTCAGCTTCAGTATCACCAATAAAAAATGAAATCCCCGGCAGAATACGAACACTATCAGCAGAACGCCCCTCGGCTACCACCTGCTGTTTAAGGCTACGGTAGAATGCCTGAGCCTCTTCAAAGACCGACTGTACGGTGAAGACAATTTCGGCATGTCTGGCCGCCAGCGCCTGGCCGGGTCCGGATGAGCCTGCCTGTACAATGACCGGGGCGTCATAATCGAGATAACTGATATTCAACGGGCCACGAACCTTAAAGTATTTCCCCTGATGATCGAGCACGGTAAGCTTATCGGGGTTAAAAAACTCGCCGCTCTGCTGGTTAAATGTCAGGGTATCCGGGCTCCAGCCAGACCATAATCCTTTCACCACATCAACAAACTCATGCGCTCGTTGGTAGCGTTCAGCATGGCCAAGATGCTGAACCTGATTAAAATTCTGCGCCTCAGGTAAATAGGAGGTCGTCACCACATTCCAGCCAATGCGTCCCTGGCTTAACAGGTTCAGCGAGGCAAAACGACGTGCCACGTTATAAGGCGCGTTATAGCTGGTCGTCATGGTCGCAACCAGGCCAATATGCTGCGTTGCGGTGGCCAGCGCCGCCAGTAAGGTCGTGGGTTCAAACGAGGTGGCTTGCGGCGTCATCGCCTGATTTTGGCGTTCTGCCACCGTGTCTGAAAAAAAGACCATATCGAGTTTAGCCGCTTCCGCCTCTTGCACTATGTCCTGCAAGTAGCGGTAATCAAAAGCGATATTGTCCCTGGCGTCCGGGTGGCGCCAGGCGCCCAAATGATGGCCGAAGGGGAAAATAAAGAGCCCTAAATTCATATGCCGGGTTGTCATAACTTGCCTTATTAGTTCGGTTTACAGGACATTGCTCAGGAACGTTTTCAGTCGTTCGGTGCGCGGTTGCTCAAAAATCTGTTCAGGGGCACCACTTTCTACAATCATTCCCTCATCCATAAACAGCACCCGGTCAGCGACCTGACGAGCAAACTTCAGCTCATGCGTGACGCAGACCATGGTTATTCCAAGGTCTGCCAGTTCCGTCATGGCAATTAACACATCTTTGACTTTCTCAGGATCAAGCGCAGAGGTCGGCTCATCAAACAGCAGGATTTCGGGTTCCATGCACAGAGCACGGCAAATTGCCGCTCGCTGTTGCTGCCCGCCTGATAACTGGGCCGGATATTTATCTGCCTGACTTTCGATACCCAGGCGTTGCAGGTAGGCCATGGCCCGCTTGGTCGCCTGCTGCTTTGTCAGGCCCAAAACCCGACGCGGGGCCAGCGTGCAGTTGTGCAAAATAGTCATATGGGGGAACAGATTAAAATTCTGAAACACCATACTCACTCGTCCATGCTGAACATTCCGGTGAATTGAACCGGGTTTCATGGTTTGCCCCAGTACCTGTAACTCGCCTGAATCAAAAGACTCAAGCCCACCAATACAACGAATAAGCGTCGATTTCCCGGAGCCCGACGGACCGCAGATAACCACCCGCTCTCGCGGGTGGATATGGAGATCGATATTTTTCAGGACGGGCAGTTGATTAAAACGTTTATTCAGCTTCGCCATCGAAACATGATCTGCGAGTACTGATTGTTCTGTCTCTAAGACTGACATCATCGCCACCTTCATTCAGCGTGCTGTTAGTTAAGTGGAGGAAACTCGGGCAGCGGTTTTTTCAGCCAGGTTTCATGGATCGCGTTTAATTCTCCGTTGCCTTTAACAAAGAAGAGGTAGGTATTCAGCCAGCGCAGTAAATCCTGGTCTTCACGGCGGACGCCTATCGAATGATACTGGTTGCGTAATGTCAGCTTGGTTTCGGCCTGTAAATCAGGATTGGCTTTATTGATGATGGGTAACAATAAACTGGAGGTTGAGATGGTATCGGTCTGGCCAGAAATAAATGCCTGAATAGTATCCGCATCAATATCAAACCGTTTAACCTGCACGCCTTCAGGCAGTATTGCCAGGGTTGCTTTTTCAGCTGATGTTCCCCGGGCAACACCGACTCGTAACCCTTTAAGATCTTCAGGCTGGGTAATCGGCGTCTTCTTCGCTGCCAGTACGGAAAGATCGTTCTCGGCATAAGGCTCCGAGTAGGCTATTTGTTTCGCACGCTCCGGCGTTACGCCTAACATTGCGAAAATGGCGTCAATTTTATTTGTCAGTAAAAATGGAATGGCATTAGGGAATGCAACGGGCACCAGTTCTACCTCAACGCCCAGATATTTACCGGCGAGTTTAGCGACATCGGCTTCATAACCGACCGGCTGTCCCTGCGCATCAATTGAACCAAAAGGTGGCCACTGATTAATTACCCCAATGACGATTTTTTTCTGATTCAGAATACGATTCAGGCTGTCATCCGTAGCCGCATGGCTGACCGCTGAATAGGAGATAACAAGCAGTGCAGCAGCGACTATTTTTTTCAGTTTACTTAACATAGATTTCCCTTAACGGTGGTTATGATAATGATTTTTCAAGCTTTCTACCCAGCAGTGACAATGGCCAGCAAAGTAAAAAATAAATCACAGCAACGATCATAAAAATTAAAAACGGTTTAAAGGTTTGGTTATTAATAATTTGCGCTGTGCGAGACAGTTCGGCAAAACCAATTACAGAAGCCAGACTGGTCGCCTTAATAAGTTGAATAAAAAAGCCAACCAGTGAAGGTGTGGCAATACGTAGTGCCTGTGGAAAAATAATAAATACATGGCTGTCAAAACTATTCAGCCCTAACATTTTTGCTGCATCACGCGTACCTTCCGGCACCGCTTGAATAGCACCGCGCAATATCTCACCTGTCGAGGCACTGGCATATAAACTAAACGCAATTACTGCACTTAATAACGGCGAAATATCGATTCCCAAAAATAGCGACGGGGAAAAGAAACATAACAGCAATAGAATGATCAGCGGTGTTCCCTGAAAGATGCGGATATATACTGTAGAAATGAGTCTGACAGGCAAGTGTCGATTTGTTCTTAATACCGCAATTAAAATCCCCCCTGCTGCACCGCCAATAAACGACAGCACGGATAAATAAAGGGTCCAGCGGGTTGAATAAATAATTAACCAGAGATCGTTGGCATTAAACTCGCTCATGATTTTGCTCCCCAGTTAAGAAAGAGATACTGAGCAATACGGAATAAACCGACCAGCGTAAAGGTTATCAATAAATAAATCACGGCCATCATAAAATAGACTTCAAACATGCGATAGGTATCCGAGGCAATCGTCATCGACTGAGCGGTTAATTCATCCAGAGCGATAAAAGAACATACGCTGGTATTCAGCATCAGGACGACCATCTGATTGGTTAACGCCGGGAAAACAGCCCGCATTGATTGAGGAAGAAGAATCACTAAATAACTAAAAAAGGGTGATAGTCCCAGCGTATTAGCGGCATCATCTTGCCCTGAGCCGGTGACCTTTAAGCCGCCACGCAATATTTCTGTGGTATAAGCGCTGGCGTTGATAATCAAGCCAACCAGCGCGGCGACAAAGGAGTCCAGCCGGATACCTATAAGAGGCGCACCATAAAAAACCAGGAACAATTGCACTAATATAGGCGTGTTACGGATCACCTCGATATAGACTCTGATAATACTCTTTATTAATTTCCCACCTGACTTCAGCCACCACAATAATAATATACTAGCGATCAAGGTGCCCGCTATTGCTGCCAGCGCTAATTTAATCGTCACCAGCAGCGCAATAATCAATTGCTCTTTGTACGGCAGAATGTCTGACAGATGAAAAACATATTGCATAAATGTATACCAGTGGAAATATGAATGACCGTATTTGACTGGCATAGTCAGTAGTCGCTGTAAAAAAGTCAAATCACAATTACAGATAAGGTTATTTATTAATATCGATAAGGTTTACTGATTTATGATCGAGGGAGTTATTAAAAATGGCCACTCTATATTTTCATAAAAATAAATAACCAGCAAACTGTTTATCAGCCAACATTTATTTAACGCTTTGCTGTTGTATAAACAATACTATTATTAAGGTTATTTAATATTTCATTATAATACAGCAACCTATAAATCGGACATTCTCATCGGTGGAGAGTATATTTTGTTATGTCGAAAAGCGGATAAGGATAGCTATTTTTATTCGTTTTCTGGCAGGCACAGCTTGTTTATAAACGCACTGTTTCAATTTCATCACCCAGGACTGTTTGCCTGGCAACAACCGTTATTTTTTATGAAAGGACTCAGTATGACGATAACAAAATCCGATATCACTCACAGCGCGCGTCGGTTAGCGGCGGAGTTTGCAACGGATGCGGTGGAGAGAGACAGACTGGGAGGAACGCCCAAAAAACAGCGTGACGCGCTGAGAAACAGCGGTTTGCTGGCCATGCTGATCCCCGAACACCTGGGCGGATTAGGCTGTAGCTGGCAGGATATTTTTGCCGTCACGCGTGAATTTGCCCGTACCGACAGCTCGATTGCTCATGTTTTCGGTTTCCATCACCTGCAGCTGGCAACCGTCAGGCTGTTTGCCCGTCAAAGTCAGTGGCAGCCCTGGTTTGCTCACACCGCATCGCGTAACTGGTTTTGGGGAAATGCCATGAATGCCCTCGACGCCAGGCTAATCGCCAGACGTCATCAGGGATGGTATGAGTTTTCGGGGCAGAAAAGTTTCTGCTCTGGCGCACCGGACTCAGAAATGTTAATCGCCGCCGCGATGGATGAAGAGTCGCCGCAAAAAATGACCATGGCGGTGATCCCCAGTTCCCGAACAGGTATTACTCTGCACGAGGACTGGAATAATATCGGCCAGCGGCAAACGGACAGCGGGAGCGTCACCTTTGAACGCGTACGGGTGGAAACAGATGAACTGTTACGCGATCCCGGGCCGTTAAGCTCGCCCTTCGCCTGTCTGCGACAGCTTATTTCGCATTTGCATTTTTCAAATCTGTTTCTGGGGATCACCGAAGGCGCTTTTGCCGAAGCCCGGCAGTATACCCGCAAGGAATCACGTCCATGGCCGCTGTCTCCGGCAGTAAACAGCGATAATGACCCCTTTATTCTTCGTCATTATGGTGAGTTCTGGGTTCAGCTGGAAAGCACCCGTCTGCTGGTTGAACGGGCAAATAGCCTGCTCGACAGCGCATGGAACAAAGGACTTGCGCTTACGGCCAGCGAGCGAGGTCATCTGGCCCTGGCGATTGCCACAGCAAAGGTCGCCGCGACCCGACATGGTCTGGCTATCTGTAGTGCACTGTTTGATGTCACGGGAGCCCGCGCCACCAATGCCTCTCTCGGTTTAGATCGTTACTGGCGAAATTTGCGGACTCAGACGCTGCACGACCCGGTGGATTACCGGATTTATGAGCTGGGACAATGGGCGCTTAATGAGCAATTTCCTACCCCTTCGTTTTATTCCTGAGGATCCGCTATGACGTTATTTTCTTCCTCGGCAGGACCCAGACGCTCACAAATACCCAGGGTTACCGCGCAGATATTTGAAGACCTGCAATCCCTTGCGCTGCTCGATCATATGCAAAAAATTGCGCCCAGTGAAGCCAGCGTACTTATCGCAGGCGCGACCGGCACCGGTAAAGAGCTGGTTGCCCGCCATATTCATAATTTAAGTCATCGCCGTGAGGGACCCTTTCTGGCGGTCAACTGCGGTGCCTTTGCCGATACGCTGGTAGAGGCCGAACTGTTTGGCCATGAGAAAGGCGCCTTTGTCGGGGCATTAAATGCCCAGGCGGGCTGGTTTGAAGAGGCGAATGGCGGCACGCTGTTTCTGGACGAAATTGGTGATTTACCTTTGGCTATCCAGGTAAAACTGTTACGGGTACTACAGGAACGTGAAGTGGTACGCCTTGGTTCACGTAAATCACTGAAAATTGATGTCCGGGTACTGGCAGCCACCAATACCGATCTGAGCGAAGCGATTCGCCAGGGGCGTTTTCGTGAAGACCTGTTCTATCGGCTCAACGTGGTTAGCTTACAGTTGCTTCCGTTGCGGGAACGTAGCGGTGATATTCTCCCTCTGGCCCGTCACTTTATTCACCAGTACTGCACCCGCCTCGGCTATCACCAGGTGGTATTAAGTGACGCGGCATGCCAGCAACTCACCCGCTATTCCTGGCCCGGTAATATTCGCGAGCTGGAAAATGTTATCCACCATGCATTGTTAGTCTGTACAGAAGATACCCTGCTGCCGGAACATATTAATCTTCAGGGAACCGCGACGAAAACCCGCGTGAATGGAGAAAACCCTGCGCTCAGTGCCGATGAATTGCTGACCCAGGCTCTGGAAGCCGTCGTTCTGGAAGCAAACGGGGATATGCATGCCAGGGTAGAAGATGCTCTGATACGGCTTGTTTATCGCCATTGCCGTTATAACCAGGTCCACACGGCAAATCTGCTGGGCTTATCGCGCAATGTTATCCGCGCGCATTTGATAAGACTGGGAGAGTTAGTGGTTAATAAACGACAGAAATAGTCCGAATAATGTTTATGGGATAGACCGGATATACAGTTACTACCCCATGACCCTTTATGATTATTTTTCCGCCAGCATCGTCGTCGCACGGCTGAAGGCCTCAATCGCTAAGGCGACATCCGTTTGCAGCACCGACTCCGCAGGATGGTGGCTAATTCCTCCTTTACAGCGCACAAACAGCATACCCACCGGCCAGCACTCATTGATAGCAATCGCATCATGGCCTGCTCCGCTGGGTAACGACAGGGACTGGCCTTGCACTTCAGAGACGGCTTGCGTTAATACGCTCTGCAATTCGGGTGAACAGGCGGTGGCCGGGATACGGTAGAACTCCTGGGCTGCGAACGTTAAGTTACGCGTGCTAGCAATCTCCTTTGCCCCTTCAAGGAGTTCGTTCAACAGAGCGTCCAGCGGCGAGTCTTGCGGACCGCGGATATCCAGCGTCAGAACCACTTCGCCGGGGATAACGTTTACCGCAGCGGGCTCACAGCGCAGGGTGCCCACGGTTGCCACCAGATTGCCCCCCTGCTGGCGGGTCGTCGACTCAATCAGCGTCATCCATTGCGCGGCTGCCGCCAGCGCATCCCGGCGATGGCTCATCGGGACCGTACCCGCATGGCCCGCCTCTCCTGTAAAGCAACAATTAAGCCGTCGGGCACCATTAATCGCTTCAACCACGCCCAGTGCCAGGCCTGCCTGTTCAAGACAGGGGCCTTGCTCAATATGCAGTTCCAGGTAAGCGGCAATATCTTTCAGCGGGCGTTTTGCCAGATGCACTTTTAACGGGTCAAGCCCGGCATTCACCATCGCCTGCGCAACGCTCACGCCCTCAGCATCGACCTCGTTCAGCCAGCTTTCAGGCCAGCTGCCTGTCAGCCCTCGACTGCCTAATAAGGTAATACCGAAACGGGTTCCCTCTTCGTCGCAGAAACCGACGATTTCAATCGCCTTTGCCAGTCGTCGACCTTGGTCGTGCAGCGCCTGAACCACCTCAATCGCCGTCAGTACCCCCAGCATACCGTCATACCGCCCGGCGTTGCGTACCGTATCCAGATGTGACCCGAGTAAAATGGCAGCAGCTCCTTCCTGCTCGGCTTCATAGCGCCCGCAAATATTGCCGACGCTGTCCTGCCAGACCTGCATCCCGGCCTGTGCCATCCACAGGGCGACCTGCTGATTAGCCTGTAAATGCTCGGGCGAGAGATAGACCCGGGTGAGTACCACCGGCGTTTCGCTGATTAGTGCCAGTTCATCGGCCCGGGCCATCACCCGAGCCGCAGCCTCTGTTGAAAGCTGCTGTTGTTCTACAGGCGGGCTCATAGCGGGCTCTCATGCTGATAATGGTCCCATGCAGCCTGCATGGCCGCGCCTTGCGTGGTAGAAAACTTCAGGTAATTCAGGACGGATTCCAGTGCACTCAATGTCGTCAGGACACAGTCTTTACGGGCGTTATAGCCCATCGTTCCGATGCGCCACACTTTGCCGTGCAGTGGGCCGAAGGAGGTGCCGATTTCAATGCCGAAATCTTCCAGCATCAGTTTGCGTACCTGGTCGCCATTAACCCCCGATGGGATCATCACGCCCAGCACATTATTCATTTTATGCTTCAGATCGCCGAAGGTTTCCAGTCCCATCGCCTGAACGCCTTTCAGCAACGCATCGCCATGCAATTTATGACGGGCAATGCCGTTATCAAGACCTTCCTGCAGAATAAGTCGGGCACATTCCCGAGCGGCGAACAGGGCAGAAGTAGCCTCAGTATGGTGGTTAAGCCGCTCCGGTCCCCAGTAATCCATCACCATGCCCAGGTCGAAATAGTTGGAGTAAACCATTTCATCAACGCCATCAAGATGCGCCTCGGTGCGGATCCCCTGCTCCACGCATTTACGCGCCCGAATCGCCTCTTCCATCGCCGCACTGAGCGTGACAGGTGCACTACCAGAGGGCCCGCCCAGGCATTTCTGCATACCCGCCGAGACCGCATCCAGCCCCCAGACGTCGGTTTCCAGTAGGTTGCCCCCAAGCGATGCGGTGGCATCGGTATAAAAAAGTACGTTATGACGGCGGCAAATATCGCCCAGCTCTGCCAGCGGTTGCAGCATAGTGGTTGAAGTATCGCCCTGCACCGTCAGCAACAAACGAGGCTTAACGCGTTTGATTGCCTCTTCAATCTGGTCCGGAGTAAAGACTTCGCCCCAGGGCACTTCAATGGTATGCACTTCTGCCCTGCAACGCCGGGCAATCTCACATAACAGATGACCAAAACGGCCAAAGACCGGGACCAGCACTTTATCGCCTGGACGAATGGCAGAAACTAAAATAGCCTCAATACCGGCACGAGAAGTGCCATCCACCAGCATCGTCCAGCGATTTTCAGTACGAAACACGCCGCGGTAGAGCATCATCACTTCATTCATATAGTGGGTCATCGCCGGATCGTACTGGCCAATCAACTGGCTCGACATGGCGCGCAGTACACGCGGATCGGCGTTAATCGGTCCCGGCCCCATCAGCAGGCGTGGCGGTGGATTGATTTGCGAAAATTGAGTCATATCCATTTTGATACCTTTAATTAGTTCAAGCCGCGAACGGACGAGATAAATTGTTTCAGTTCAGTGGTCTGCGGGTTAACAAACAGGGTTTTACTGTCGCCCTGCTCCCAGACTTTCCCCTGATGCATAAACACCACCCGGTCACCCACTTCGCGGGCAAAATTCATTTCATGCGTCACGAGGATCAGCGTCATTCCTTCCGCCGCCAGCTGTTCCAGCACCTTGAGGACTTCGCCGACCAATTCAGGATCCAGCGCCGAGGTTATCTCGTCGCAGAGTAAAACCTTGGGCGACATAGCCAGCGCCCGGGCAATCGCCACGCGCTGCTGCTGGCCGCCAGACAGGCTGGAAGGATAGTAGTCCAGGCGATTACCCAATCCGACTTTCTCCAACATATGCGTTGCAAGCTCACGACATTCAGCCGCACTTTTATTCAGCACCCGGCGCGGGGCCAGCATCACGTTTTCCAGCGCCGTCATATGCGGAAACAGATTAAAATTTTGAAAGACCATACCCACCGAGCGACTGATTTCACGCGCCTGGGAATCCCGGTCGGTAATGGTCATACCTCCCAGTTTAATACTGCCATCCTGGTAGCTCTCCAGTCCGTTGATGCAACGCAGTAAAGTACTTTTCCCCGATCCGCTACGACCAATAATTGAAATCACCTCTCCCATATCGATGTCGAGATCGATTCCTTTCAGTACGTGGTTGTCGCCGTAGAACTTCTGCATCTGATTAATGGTGATGAGAGGCATTAAATTTATTCTCCAGATAGCGGCTGTAACGGGACAGCGGGTAACACAGCAGGAAGTAGCCCAGCGCCACTAGCGCAAAGACTTTAAAGGGTTGGTAAGTGACGTTGGTCAGCATGGTGCCGGCTTTCGTCAGCTCAATAAAACCGATGATTGAGGCAAGCGCAGTGCCTTTTACTACCTGAACCGCAAAACCTACCGTCGGGGCAATAGCAATACGCAACGCCTGAGGAGCCACAACCCGGCACAGGGTCTGGGTAAAACTGAGTCCGAGACAGCGCGAGGCTTCCCACTGTCCTTTCGGTAATGCACGAATGCTGCCGAACCAGATATCGAGTAAAAAAGCGCTGGTATAGAGTGTCAGGGTAATTGATGCCGCAGCCCAGGCCGAGATATCAAAGCCTAATAACGCAATACCAAAAAAGGCCAGAAACAGCTGCATCAGCAGCGGTGTTCCCTGAAATAACTCGATATAACCGCGGATAACCCGATTAATTCCCCGGCCACCGGTAAGACGCAACAGCAGCAGCGGGATTGTCACTAATCCACCGCCGATAAACGCCACCAGTGACAGTAATACCGTCCAGCGCCCTGCCAGCAGCAAGTTACGGATAATGTCCCATTCGGTAAAGGTGGTCATCATGCCGGAACCCTCAGCCATTTACGCCCCGCCGCCATCAGCAGCTGACGCATGATTATTGAAAGTACTAAGTAGATCCCGGTTACCACCAGATAGACCTCAAAGCTCAAAAACGTTCTGGACTGGATCAAGTTGGCAGCAAAGGTCAGCTCTTCATAAGAAACCTGCGATACCACCGCTGAACCTAACATTACGATAATGCACTGACTCACCAGAGCGGGATAAATCCGCTGAAGTGACGGCGGCAAAATCACGCGAATAAAGGTCTGCAGACGACTTAAACCCAGTACCCGACCCGCTTCCCACTGGCCTTTCGGCGAGACCTGGATCCCGGCACGGATTATCTCGGTGCTGTAAGCCCCAAGGTTAATAATCATCGCCAGTAAGGCAGCTTCCCCTGCCGTCATCTTTAAACCCAGATTAGGCAGGCCGAAGACAATAAAGAACAGCTGAACCACAAAGGGCGTATTACGGATCAACTCCACATAGCCGCCCCAGATACGGCTGAACCAGGTCGGACGCCCGCTACGAATAGCGGCGCCGAAAATACCGATAGCAAGGCCACCAATGGTGGTCAGTACCGCCAGTTGAATCGTTACCAGCATGCCCGCCAGTAACTCTGGCCAGTGCTGCCAGAGCTCAGAAAAATGAAGTTGCTCCGTCATGGGCTGACCTTAAGCCGCAAAGTCGGCAGGTAATGGGGCTTTCAGCCACTCCTGGGATAATTTTTCCAGAGTACCGTCTTTGATCCCCTGCTCAATCAAGGCATCCACTTTTGCTTTTAGCGCAGGCTCGTTCTTTCTCAGCCCGATAACACAAGGTGAGTCTTTCAGCATAAAGCTCGGTACCGGTGCTTTTGCCGGGTTTTGACGAGAAATTGCGGCGACCACCAGGTTACCTGTCGCGACGTATTGCACCTGGCCTGAGAGATAGGCAGACAGAGTCGTATTGTTATCTTCATAACGTTTAATCTGCGCTTCTTTTGGCGCAATCTCGGTCAGGACCATATCTTCCACCGCACCACGGGTGACGCCGACCGTTTTTCCGCCAAGGGCTGCGACGTCTTTTAACTCACTGTCTTTTGGTCCGAATACCCCTAAGAAAAACGGAGCATAAGGACGGCTAAAATCAATCACCTTCTCACGTTCCGGATTCTTACCCAGACTGGAGATAACCAGGTCCACTTTATCGGTCTGCAAATAAGGCACGCGGTTAGCGCTGGTCACCGGGACCAGTTGCAGCTTCACTTTCAGCTGTTTCGCAAGGTAGTGGGCCATATCAATGTCATAGCCCTGGGGCTGGAGATCGGTGCCCACAGATCCAAACGGCGGGAAATCCTGCGGCACTGCGATACGAATGACGCCGCGTTTTTCAATATCCTGGAGTTGGTCGGCATGGGCTGCGGTCATTTGTGTAAACAGACAGACGGCTCCCGCCAGTGCGACGAATAATTTTTTCATGATGATTTCCTATGGCATGAGTGTGAAACAAAAGATTCTTTGAATCAACTTTTGCAACTAATGTGCCAACCATGAAAAATAGTATTCCCGTTGCTTGATAAATAATAAAAGAGTGAATAAACAGGTTTAAGAAGGGATTAGTGAGAAAACCCGGATCGTTTTCTCACGATTGTATTGCACTAAAACAAGGCAAAGCACCAGCTTGAATCCCCATTATCGTTGCTCAAGCTCATCCAGTTGCTGATAAAGAGTGGCAATGTCCTGAATTCGGGGGCGGCCTTTATCAAGGGTTTCATGTAAAAAGGCATTAGCCAGCAGGTTGATCAGACTATTGACCGCAGCATAGCTGTCATAGGCAGAAACGCTGTCCAGTGGCGCACAAAGCTGCCAGCGTGCCAGGGGAAACAGGCTATAAGCCTGAGGCTCACACATCAATAAAACCGGGATTTCTCTTTGCTGAAGCTGTTGCAGGAGTGGCTTGATAATGCGCGGGCGACGGCGAAAAGCGATAACCACCACCAAGTCTTCCGGGGTTAAATCCACCAGTTCTTCGCTTAAACTCTGCCCCGGCTGGGGTAAAACCTGTATCTGTCCGCGCGCCTGGAGCAACTGTTGACGCAGATGCAGCGCCACTGGCCAGGAGTTACGCATCCCGATAACGATAATGCGCCGGGCATCAACCATGGCGTTAATGGTTCCGGCAAATTGCTCGGCATCCAGGGCGTTGACCCACTGGGTCAGATTCGCCATTTCTTGTTTATAATGCCGCGCCAGTAAGGTATTCCCCTGCACCGCATCACGATTATCGGTCAGGGGCATGCCGGTCTGACGCAGGGTGCGCAGCTCATCGCGCATATCTTTATACTTCTCATAACCGAGTCGTTTAAACAGACGGCTGACCGTGGCTTTTGATACCCCACTCAGTTTCGCCAGCTCTGCGCTGTTATAGCCTATCAGGTCATCAAAGTGGTCAAAGATAAAATCGGCCACTCGCTGTTCCTGGGGCGACAAGGTCGCGTACTGCCCCTTCAAACGTTCATCAAGTTGTTCCATAGATCCTCTGTAACTTTTGTTTCAGCAAATTATACCGCTATCTGCCCAAAATGATTCGGGTTGTTTGAAGTCTTACGGATTCAATGCTTTCACAATGCGTGCCAATTCTCTTATCTGAAACTTTACTTTCAACCTGGAACAGCTTTTGCAGACATTACGGTACGACGAGTAATGAGGATAACCCATGCAAAGTAATGTATCCGTACAGGGGATGGCGGTCGCCCCCCACCATCTGGCAAGCCAAAGTGCACTTGCGGTATTACGCGACGGAGGAAGTGCTATAGAAGCGATGGTCGCTGCCGCGGCAACAATCGCCGTCGTTTATCCGCATATGAACGGGCTCGGCGGCGACGGCTTCTGGCTTATCGTCCCGCCGGAAGGTGATCCTATCGCGATTGATGCCTCTGGAGCCGCCGGTTCGCTGGCAACACCCGAAACGTATCGTGGTCTGACACAAATCCCACATCGTGGTGCCCAGGCCGCACTGACCGTTGCCGGAACCGTCAGCGGCTGGGATGAGGCTCTTAAGGTTTCTCATACGCTAACCGGCCAGTCACTGCCGCTGGATCGCCTGCTGGAAGATGCGATTCATTATGCAGCCGGGGGCATTCCTGTGACACCGTCACAATTCAGTGCAACCACCGGTAAACTTGATGAGCTTCGCCATTTGCCAGGTTTTGCAGAGACCTTTCTGGTAAACAATGAGCCTCCGCTAGCCGGAAGTCTATTCCGTCAGCCAGCCCTGGCCTCGACGCTAAAATTGCTTGTCGAAGACGGCCTCGACAGCTTCTATCGCGGAACGCTGGCAGAACGTCTGGCTGAGGGTATGGCAAAATACGGACTCCCCGTTACGCTTAACGATCTGCATAAGCATCAGGCCCGCCGCCCAACTCCTTTAAAACTACAGCATCAGCAAGGAGAACTGTGGAATCTCGCGCCGCCTACCCAGGGGCTGGTATCCCTGGCGATCCTCGGCATCACTGACCGCCTGGCAATGACCGAGGCCGATGAAGCACAAACGGTGCACCGTATTGTTGAAGCCACTAAGCTGGCTTTTTCCCTGCGGGATGCCCATATCACCGACCCGTTGCATGTCGATACAGATATTCAGAGCCTGTTAGCCCCCGAGGCGCTGCAACAGATGGCAGATAAAATTGATGACCAGCAGGCCGCGCCCTGGGGTACAGGCAAAGGCCCTGGTGATACCGTCTGGATGGGAGTGATAGACAGTAGCGGGCTGGCGGTCTCATTTATTCAGAGCCTGTATCACGAATTTGGCAGCGGTGTCGTCCTGCCGGATACGGGTATTGTCTGGCAAAATCGCGGCGCGTCGTTCAGTCTTGATCCTGCGCATCTGCTGGCGCTGGCTCCGGGTAAACAGCCTTTCCATACCTTGAATCCCGCCGCTGCGCGCCTGAATGACGGGCGGGTAATGGTGTATGGTTCAATGGGGGGCGATGGTCAGCCGCAAACCCAGGCGGCAATTTTTACCCGTTACGTTCTGCAGGGCGTTCCCTTGCAGGAAAGTATTTCCCGGCCGCGCTGGCTGCTCGGACGAACCTGGGGACAAACCTCTGACTCGCTGAAGCTGGAAGGTCGTTTTTCACCACAAAGCATAACCCGTCTGCAAGAACTCGGGCATGATGTTGAAGTTCTGGCTGATTTCAGCGAAGCCATGGGCCATGCCGGGGCGATTGTACGCCACCCCAATGGCCTGCTTGAGGGGGCATCGGATCCCCGTAGTAACGGCACTGCCGCCGGATATTAGGAGTCTATGATGAAACAAACCGAAACCGACTGGAACGCCTGGCTGACGCAAATGGAACTTATCCTCGCGCTGGAGCTGGATGATGCCCGCCGCAATGAATTACGCCTGCAGTTCAATCGCATTGCCGCCATGGCCGAACCGCTGATGGACTACCCGCTGGATCAACGTGTGGAAATAGCCGGGGTATATAAGGCATGAAGCTTAATCAGATGACTATTGCTGATATTCAGGATGCGCTCGCCGGCAGTGAACTGAGTGCCCGAGACATCGCCCGCATAACTCTCGATGATATTGCCCGCGTGAATCCCCATCTCAATGCCTGGACGCATATCACGGAAACACGCATGCTTGCGGAGGCCGACAAGGTTGATGCCCTGATCCGGACAAAACAACCCTTACCCGCGCTGGCGGGCATCCCCTATGCCGTCAAAAACCTGTTTGATGTCGCGGGTGAAACTACCCTCGCGGGAGCACAACTGTTCAGTGACTCATCGCCAGCAAGTCAGGATAGCCGGGCGATACGGCAAATTCAGGCGGCGGGCGGTCTGTTGTCCGGCATGCTGAATATGGATGCCTATGCCTATGGGTTCACCACCGAAAACAGCCACTACGGCGCGACGCGTAATCCCCATGATTTGCAGCGTATTGCCGGGGGTTCATCCGGAGGTTCAGCCGCCGCTGTTGCTGCCGGTCTGGTGCATTTTTCATTAGGCAGTGACACCAATGGCTCGATCCGTGTTCCGGCTTCTCTGTGCGGGATCTTTGGGCTAAAACCAACCTTTGGCCGCCTGTCCCGCGCCGGTACCCAGCCATTTGTTGCCAGTCTTGACCATATCGGCCCGTTTACCCGCAGTGTCAGTGACTTAGCCACGGTTTACGATGCGTTACAGGGTCACGATTCTGAGGATGATTTTCAGGCACAAAGGCCGGTTGAGCTAAGCCATTCGCGGCTCACGCAGGGTCTGGACGGTTTGCGCTGTGGCGTGCTGGGCGGTTATTTTTCTCAGTGGTGTAATGATGATGCCCGGGCGGCGGTGACGCGGGTTGCCCGGGTTCTTAACGCCCGGGAAGAGTATCTTTTCCCGGAAGCGGAGCTGGCGCGTTCTGCCGCCTTTATTATCAGCGCTTCCGAGGGCGGTAATCAGTACTTACCGGCACTGCGGCGTGAACCGGGACGTTTTGAACCCCATTCCCGGGAACGCTTGCTCGCCGGGGCGATGATCCCTTCCGCCTGGTATCTGCAGGCCCAGCGTTTCCGTCGCCATGCCCAACAGTTAGTAGCTGAGTTGTTTAATCACGTCGATGTGCTGATAGCCCCGGCAACGCCCTGCAGCGCAACGGTTATCGGTCAGCAAAATATGGAGATCAACGGCCAGTCATTACCGATACGCGCCAGTATGGGGATGCTCACTCAGCCTATTTCTTTCCTCGGATTGCCCGTCGTTACGGTGCCGCTGCGCACGGCTTCAGGAAGCCCGATAGGCGTACAGCTGATTGCCTCTCCGTTTAACGAACAGGCCTGTCTGCGGGTCGCCCAGGTACTGGAAACGTCAGGTTACACGAATGCAAATCCTGCGGAGGTTTCCCTGTGATGACTCAGGATACGGTTAATCAGCCAGAGGTTCTGGCTGAGGTAACTACCGCCTTTTATCGCTATGAACAGGCGCTGGTGAGTAATGATATCCCGGTGCTGGATGAACTGTTCTGGCACGATAAACGTACCGTCCGTCTGGGTGCCGGTGAAAATCTTTACGGTATCGATGAAATTCGGGCTTTCCGTGCTGCCAGGCCTTCTGCCGGACTACAGCGTGAATTACGCCATACCGTCATCACCACTTTTGGTGAAGATTATGCGGTGTGCAGTACTGAATTTACGCGTGAAGGTAGCGCCAGCATTGGCCGTCAGCAGCAAACCTGGGTGCGTTTCCCCGAGGGCTGGCGCATTGTTGCCGCCCAGGTCAGCCTGATGCGTTAATTCTGGTCATTGCCCGGACACCGCCTGACAAGCTGCTATGAGCGAGGCGGAAATGTCATATGTGGATAACAGGTTAACGATACTGTTCAGACTGAACGGCTTCACGGACTTTAAGCAACGCGTGATGTAACTTCTCAATTGCAATTGATCCAAGAGCGAGTCGGAGCGCCTGAGGAACAACAAGTGAGGTACAGAAAGGCTCTGCGGTTGAGACGGAAATATTGCAGTCCATCAGCGCCCTGGCGACCCTGTCCGCTCTTGCATCGTCCGGCAAAGGAAGCCAGGCAAAATATGAGTTCGGATGCGCAATACAGGGAATATCCCCCAATGTGCATCTTAACTCCGCCTGCCGCTGGCGCGCGTCCCGCCGTTTCAGTGTTTCAAAACGGGCAACCGTGCCATCCTGTATCCAGTTACATACCAGTGTTGTCATCACTGAAGGTGTATTCCAGGTGGTCGCCCTGACCGCTCTTTCCAGTGCAGGCCGATACGATGTCGGGCAGACTACGGCTCCCACTCTCAGGCCAGTAGCCACGTTCTTTGAGAACCCGGTGATATAAACGGTTCGTTCGGGTGCATAACTCGCAACAGGCGGCGGTGGTCTGCGGATGAGATAGCCATAAGCGGTGTCTTCAATCACGAGGAGATCATACTTTCTCGCAATATCGGCCATTTTTTTTCGCTGACTGTGGCTGAGCAACCAGCCAAGGGGATTATGCAATGTAGGCATGGTATAGACTGCCCTGACATGCCTCTTCTGGCATAACGCTTCCAGTGCAGATAAATCCGGGCCATCTGCCAGGGCAGGTATGGCTATAAGTTCCAGATGGTACAATTCGGCCAGTACTTTAAAACCGGGATAGGTCAGTGCATCAACAGCTACAACATCTCCCGGTCGCAGCATACCCATCACGGTGATAGTCAGTCCGTGTTGCGCACCGTTCACGATCACCACATTTTCTGCTTCAGGCTGGAATCCCGGGCCTGCAATGTGAGCCGCGATAATCTCCCGTTCAGTCATCCTGCCTGCATGGGGTTGGTAACGAAGAAGGGATTCAATATCCCCGGAGGCGGCGACCTGTCGCAGAGCTTCACGTAGTAGCTCCCCCTGCCCGGGAAGCGATGGATAGTTAAAATTCAGGTCAAGCACATCTGTAGCCACAGCATGCTGGTCAATCCCGTGACCGTAAGGCAACGAAATTTCCCTGACAAATGTCCCCCTTCCGGTTTCTCCACTGACCAGCCCCATAGCTTCCAGCTCAGTGTAAACCCTGGTCGCGGTAGCCAGAGAGATATGTTCCTGTGCAGAGAGTGCTCTGTGTGTCGGTAAACGTGTACCGGAGGGGATATCCCCGTTTCGGATCCTGTCTGCAAAGATATCCACAATGGATTTATAGCGTGCTTTCATCAAATGTATCCATGACAATAATTTGATTGTACTGAATAATCAAGCGTACCATTCCCCTCACAAGCGCTCAAGCCTGCGAGCGACAACAATATAGAAAGTGAGGTTGCAGTGGTGAATACAGTGAATCATAAAACCGACCCTGGCTCGGTTTCCGGATGGGTCAACGGGTTGCTGGGGGTTATCATTTTTAGTGGCTCGCTACCGGCTACTCGCGTAGCCGTTCTCGATATGGATCCCTTTTTCCTGACCTTCCTGAGAGCATCGATTGCCGGTGTGCTGGCCATTATGCTGATTTATGGTTTTCGTGAAAAACGCCCGCAAGCCTCGCAGATTGTGCCACTCATCATCGTTTCTCTGGGCGTCATTATCGGTTTCCCGTTGCTAACGGCGATGGCGTTACAGCACGTGACCTCTGCCCACTCAATCGTTTTTCTGGGTCTTCTGCCGCTGAGTACCGCAATTTTTGGCGTCCTGCGTGGGGGTGAACGTCCCGGGACGGCCTTCTGGATTTTTTCGGTGCTGGGTAGTCTGCTCGTCATGGGGTTTGCCCTCTCACAAAGCGGGGTAATCTCACCCACCGGCTGTCTTCTCATGCTCGCAGCGGTGGTAGCCTGTGGTTTGGGCTATGCCGAAGGCGCAAAACTCACCCGCGTCCTGGGTGGATGGCAGGTCATCAGTTGGTCGTTGATCCTCTCTCTGCCATTTATGCTGGTTGCGTCATTCATCACAATGCCTGCCACATTTACCGGTATCGGAATATCTGCCTGGGTAGCGCTGGGGTATGTATCCCTGTTCAGCATGCTGATTGGCTTTATTTTCTGGTACAAGGGACTGGCAACCGGCGGGATTGCTGCTGTCGGCCAGCTACAGCTTCTTCAGCCTTTCTTCGGGCTGGGTCTGTCAGCCACACTGTTGCATGAGGAAGTCAGTCCACTCATGGTGTTGATTACGCTAGGTGTCATCCTGTGCGTCATAGGCTCGCGTAAATTTTCCCGATAGCGTCCTACCGTCAGTAACTGCAGACATACCCGCCATCTGCTGTAGCTGCACATTAAAGCTTCAAAGAATACACTGTAACTACCTTAAAATATGGAAATAACAGATGTTTCGCTGGATGCAGAACTTACCCGATTACAAAAAAACCGCCATCATTCTTGCCTGTTGCGGGCCAGGTGATACGTTACTTTATATAGTATTGCCCATGTTCCATGATTTCTTCAGCGTGTCCCTGGCGGAAGCTGGAATACTGCTGGCCGCGAACCGAATTATTAGAATATTCGGATACAGCTACGTTGTCCGGCTTTACAACCGTTGGGGTGACCGGTTAGTTTGTCAACTCTCTTCAATTGGCACCTTATTGTGCTGTCTCGGGTATATATATTTAAAAGGTTTCGCTCTGCTGCTTATTATCCGGATAATATGGGGACTGTCTTTTGCGGGCATGAATTTGTCCACGCAGGCGACAGCCACATCTGACCGTCATGCCCGGAGCAAAGCCGCAGGTTCTTCCCGATCGCTGATTTCGTCTGGCCAGATGCTGCTGCTTCCTGTCTGCTCCATCATCGTCTGGTCATATGGGATTGAGCAGGCCTATCTTGTGCTCGCCCTTATCTCACTACTCGCCTTTAGCCTGTCATTTTTTGTTAAACCCACTCAGTATCAGCGTTTTGCAAAGAAAAAAAACGTGTCGCTTCCTTCAACTATTTCAGTCTGGTCGTTTGTCGAGGGAGTAGTGATAGACGGTCTTTTTATCTTCAGCCTTGCCGCCGTCTTCCGCTATACGGACAATACGCACGCTGTCATCAGCGCATGTTTAATCATGGCGTCACGCTATGCCTTTGAAGTGTTCTTCAGTCCTTTGGGAGGGCATCTTGCGCTCAGGTTCGGCGCAAGGAGAATGCTCACGGGATTCTCTGGGATAACTTGTCTTTTTCTGATCCTCTATGGTTATGAATGGATATACATCGCACCGGTTGCCATTCTTATTCTCCGGGCAATACAGCTGCCGCTTGTTCCGGTTATTGTCGCAGACAGTACCTCTGATGAGCATCGCCTTACTGAACTTGCAAACAATGCTGTCTGGCGGGATATAGGCGCAGGGCTTGGCCCGATTATTGCCGGAATGTCATCGCAGCACGTTGCTCAGTCAACACTGCTTTATATTTCTGCGCTCTTTCTTATGCTAGCCACAGTGGCACTGACGCTTATAAAATCGTCAACTCATCAACGATGAAAAATAAAAAAAGGGGTGAATGGGACTGTTGCGATCCTCCAGAATTTGCTTGATTTCATTATCGCCACAATATGCATAGCGGGTCTATAACCCGGCGAAGAGTACTTAGCCGGGTTATAGAGACTATGGACGGAAGGGATGCTCTTTACGCCAGTGATCGGCAATCTGCTGGCGCGTACACACCCAGACCTTCTCATGCTGCTGGATATAATCGAGAAAACGTTGCAGCGCCCGAAAACGACCGGGCCGCCCTAACAGACGACAATGCATCCCCACGGACATCATTTTCGGGGCATGCTCTCCCTCTTCATACAACACGTCAAAACTGTCTTTCAGATAAGTATAGAATTGCTCGGCGGTATTAAATCCTTGCGCGGTAGCAAAACGCATATCATTGGTATCGAGGGTATAAGGCACGACCAGATGGGGTTTTTGTGAGCCATCGCGGCATTGCACTTCGGTCCAGAAGGGCAAATCATCCCCATAATAGTCGCTGTCGTAATCAAACCCGCCGTGTTCAGCAACTAGCTGACGCGTATTCGGGCTGTCGCGACCGGTATACCAGCCGGTGGGTGACTTGCCGAACAGATCGGTTAATACATGCACCGCTTTTTGCAAATGTTCACGTTCCTGGTCGATATCCATATGCTGATAATGGATCCAGCGCCAGCCGTGACTGACGACATCGTAGTCGGCGGCTTTAATCGCCTCGACAATATCAGGGTGCCTGGCCAGTGCCATACCCACGCCAAATACCGTCAGCGGTAGTCCACGCTCACGAAATGCCTGGTGAATACGCCAGAATCCGGCGCGGCTCCCATACTCATATAATGAGTCCATCGACATATGCCTCGCGTCATAGCTCGCCGCCCCGATAATATCGGAGAGAAACTGCTCTGAGCCAGCATCACCATGCAGAACATGGTTCTCTGCGCCTTCCTCATAATTAAGCACAAACTGCACGGCAATACGTGCCTGACCGGGCCAGCGAGCATGGGGTGGCTTTCCGGCATATCCCCTCATATCACGTGGGTAATGTTGTTCTGTAAGCATGGACGCCATCCTTAATTGAGTCTTTGAAATTTGCCGCTTAATATTTTTGTCTCAGGGAAAGCGAGATCTCCCCGTTTACTGGTTGTCAGACCTAACGCTACCAGGGACTCCACCATTTTCACGGCGGCGCTAACCCCGTCGATCACCGGAACCTGGAGCTCCAGAGTCAGTTCCCCGGCCAGGGTCGCCATACCGCCACACCCCAGTACAATCGCCCCGCTACCGTCCTCTTTTACTGCCCGGATACAGCGCGCACGGACTTTCTCCTGCGCCAGACCGCTGCCGTCTTCAAGCGAAAGTACCGGTAAGTCAATGGCATGCAGTGCGGCACAGTGGTTCTGAAAACCGTACTGATGCACCAGATGGCGGGCGATAATCAGCGTGCGTGGCAGCGTGGTGACAACCGAGAAACGCGTCGCAACCAGGGTCGCCATATGCATCGCCGCTTCGGCAATACCTATGACAGGCCCCTGTGCCAGTTCACGCGCCGCCAGTAAGCCCGGATCGCCAAAACAGGCGATAATGTGCCCGGAAACACCCTGCTGTCGCCCCGCTTTTACCTGTTCCAGCACCCCGATGGCGGCAATCGCCTCGTCAAAATGGCTTTCGATAGAGGGCACGCCGTCGTCCGGGCATACGGCCAGGATTTTCGTTCCCGGCGCTGCCACTTTGCGCGCCGCACGGGCAATGGTTTCGGTCATCCCGGGGTTAGTATTGGGATTAATCACTTGTATACAGATCTCTGCCATTGCGATTCCTTATAACCGGGAAAATAGTCCGTAAAAGTCAGACCTGCTCTCGGCAATAAGCCGATAGTTCTTCAACAGTCGGGCACTACACCAGGGCGTTAAAATGACTATCTGCACAGTGATGAGGCACGACTTCAGGCGATAGATCACAGCCTGCCTTCGTCAAACCCAGCGATGAGAGTCTGATAGTTAAAGAGTTTCATTAACAAAGCAGGTTTCGTGCCAAAGAGAGAAAACATCCGGGATATTCGATAAACTGGCATCAACTTTGCTCAATCAAATCAGTCTCTACGGAATAAATAAGGCGCGACCATGATTGAATACCAGCGGGCCCTGCGGGGTGCTTTTTTTGATATTACCCAGCCAGCAGCCAGTGCAGATGAGATTGCTCGCCATGCACGTTATCTTGACGATGCGGTGCTGTTTATTGCTCAGGGTAAAATTCAGGCATTGTTACCGTGGCAGGAAGCTGAACAATACTTGCATCCACAGAAAGGCTATACCGACCAGCGCGGTAAACTGATCCTGCCGGGCTTTGTCGATGCGCATGTTCATTATCCGCAGACCGAAATGATTGGTGCCTTTGGTGAACAGCTCCTGGAATGGCTGAATACTTACACCTTTCCTGTTGAGCGCCAGTTTTCTGATGAAGCCTACGCGGCAGAAATTGCCCAGTTTTTTATTAATCAGCTGCTAAGCAATGGCACCACTACGGCACTGGTTTTTTGTACTATTCATCCTGAGTCGGTGGATGCCTTGTTTAATGAGGCCCTGCGTCTGAATATGCGCCTGCTCGCGGGTAAGGTGATGATGGACAGGCATGTTCCTGATTATCTTACCGAAACTGCCGAGCAGAGCTATGCCCAGACCCGCGAACTGATACAGCGCTGGCATCTGCGTGGCCGCCTTGGATACGCTATCACGCCACGTTTTGCTCCCACTTCAAGTCCAGAATTACTGACGGCGGTTCAACGGTTACGTGAGGAATTTCCGGATACCTGGCTCCATACGCATCTCAGTGAAAATCTCAGTGAAGTGGCCTGGGTCAAACAGCTCTGGCCTGAACATGAGCATTACCTGGATGTCTATCACCACTATCAACTGACCGGGGAACGCAGCGTGTTTGCCCACGGTATTCATTTAGCGGATAAAGAGTGGCAGTGTTTGCAACAAACCGGGTCAGCGATTGCTTTCTGCCCGACTTCAAATTTATTTCTCGGCAGCGGTCTGTTTCGTTTACCTGTCAGCTGGCAGCAGCAGGTGCGTATCGGTATGGGCAGCGATGTCGGCGCGGGAACCACTTTTAGCCTGTTACGTACTCTGGGTGAAGCCTACAAAGTGGCTCAGCTCCAGGGATATCAGTTACCTGCCAGTGAGGCCTTCTATCATGCCACGCTCGGCGGCGCTCACGCGCTGCGACTCGATGATAAAATTGGTAATTTCCTGCCCGGTAAAGAGGCCGATTTTGTCGTTATCGACCCCGCTGTCACTCCACTACAAAAACTACGGGCCAGGCGCTGCCATGATATTTATGAACAGCTTTTTGTGCTGATGATATTGGGTGATGAACGCAATATCAGTGAGACCTGGGTGAATGGTGAGCCTGTCTGGAAGGAAGAGAACTAACGTCGGAACCCGGCAGGCGTTAGCGCCTGAACGGGTTCCAGATTATTTGATTAGCTTCCGCGATAGGTTGACCATCCACCCGGTGCTATCAGGAACGGAAGATGAAAATGTTCATCCCTCCCGTCACTGAGAATAAAATCAATCTGTGCCCGAGAAAACAGCGTCTGACGCCCGTCACGGGCAAACCAGGCAGCCAACTCAGCCACTAACTGGTAGTTTCCGGCACAGAGTTCACCGCTCGCAAGCGAACTAATCCGGCCATTGTTGTCCGTGGTGGCAACAGCCAGACGCAGCCCCTCCCGCAATAAACTCACCTCAACGCCTGCAGCGGGTTTTCCCGTAGAAATATCGAGAATATGTGTGCTCAAGCTATTCATGAATCACTCCTGCCAGTCTGAGTAAGGTAATTTCACGTAATTGTATCAGCGCGGCCTCGACCTCTTGTGCGTCGCTATTACCAAGACGTAAGTTCAGCTGCTGTAAGATCTCTTCTCCACTACGTCCTTTGGCCCGAATCAGAAAAACTCGCCCAAAACGTGTTTCATAGCGGGCATTACCTTCTTTCAATGCCTGAGCGAGCTGTACGTCATCAGAATTAACCCTCGATTGTTCCTGCCGCGAAAGCGCAGCATGCGCCTGCTCGCCAGTCGGTTTATCGCCAATGCGCGGATGTGCGCCGAGCGCTTGTTCCAAATCGGCCTCATTCCATCCCTGCATATTCTCCTGCGCACTGCTCATCAGAGCAGAAAGATGCTGCCAGGGACGCCCTTGAATCAGCGCCGAAGTCCATGAGGGAATCGCCACGCAAGACGCAATAAGACGTTCTGCATCCGCATAAGCCAGTTGATTAAAGTGATTGAGCGTTACCATGATTACCCCGTTATAACTCATCGTTATCAGCATAATGCACAAAGCAGACCAGGGTTGATGTTCCACAACAAGATTAACCATTGGGTCGGCTTTTTTCAGTACCGGAAGTCTTCATCCGCCAGTGAAACTTTAGATTCCATAATCCAGTAACGGAAACTTTTGATTCAAAAAAAGGCAGCAACCGGCTCATCAGGCACCTCATTGGTGCAGCCAGGCTGTTGCGGCTAGCGCAATGCCTTGATTTTCTCCTCATCTGCACTCTGGTACGCAAATTGCTCAGTCCTGTCACAACGCAAAAAAGGGGAAAAATATGAAAGCATTAGTGATAGGTGCAGGAATTGGTGGTCTGAGTGCTGCGGTCGCTCTGAAAAATGCGGGTATTACCTGTGAAGTCTTTGAGGCAGTGAAAGAAATAAAACCTGTCGGAGCCGCCATTTCTATCTGGCCTAACGGCGTGAAATGCATGAACAGTCTGGGTATGGGCGAGATAATCGAAACCTGGGGCGGCCAGATGCGTTATCTGGCTTATAAAGAGCACCGCCTCGGTGAAACCTTAACACGCTTTAGTCTTGCCCCTCTCGTTGAACGGACTCAAGGCCGGCCTTGCCCGGTTTCCCGGACCGAATTGCAACGCGAGATGCTCCATTTTTGGGGGCGTGACAATGTCACATTTAATAAGCGTGTGACCCAGGTAGAAGAGCATGCAGATGGCGTCACCGTCAGTTTTACCGATGGCTCGACCGCGAGCGGTGACTTTCTTATCGCTGCGGATGGTAGCCGTTCAGTACTGCGGCCCTATGTTCTGGGGTATACCCCGGAGCGTCGCTACGCGGGTTATGTGAACTGGAACGGACTGGTAAAGATTGATGAAAGTATCGCTCCGGCCGACCAGTGGACTACCTTCGTTGGGGAAGGTAAACGCGTATCCTTGATGCCTGTGGCAAACGGCTATTTCTATTTCTTTTTTGATGTTCCCCTGCCTGCCGGGTTACCCGAAGACAGCGCCACGCTACGCGCGGATCTGACCCGCTACTTTGCAGGCTGGGCTGCGCCTGTCCAAAAACTGATAGCGACGCTGGATCCGCAGACCACCAATCGGGTTGAGATCCACGATATTGACCCCCTGGATAAACTGATTCATGGAAAAGTGGCACTACTCGGTGACGCGGGACACAGTACGACTCCGGACATTGGTCAGGGTGGCTGTGCCGCTATGGAGGATGCCGTGGTTCTGGGCACAATTTTCCGTGAGAATAACGATATTCTTTCTGCTCTGCGCCAGTATGAAGAACAGCGCTGTGAACGCGTACGCGATCTGATACTTAAGGCACGTAAGCGCTGTGATATTACCCATGGAAAAGACATGATGCTGACCCAGGCCTGGTACCAGGAACTGAGTGAAGAGACTGGGGAGCGCATTATCAACGGGTTATGCGAAACAATTCAAGGTGGCCCATTAGGCTGAATACCGTCGTCAGCCTTCATTTCTTCCATCACCATAGTCAGTCTCTGAATCACCATTTGCGCCGGGCGGGAAAGCTGGCGCGATGGTGCCGTGCACAGCGCCAGAGTCAGGGGTCGCAGTAATTTGCTGCGCAACGGAACAAAGGCTAACTGACCTTTTTTCACCTCATCGAGTACATCGAGCTTGCTCAGAATAGTCACGCCGCCCCCTTTGAGGATCAGCGATTTAATCAGACGAATGTCGTTACAGCTAATGGTGTTGGTCGGGGAGAAATCATAGTGGCGGTATAACATTGCCACCCTGTCATGCACAATCAGCGGCGCGCCGGGAAGAATATGGCGCTCCTCACTGAGGTCACCCAATGAAAGCGTCCCTGCACCCGCCTGTGGATGACTCGGGGAAAGCACCACGCCCATTTCTAACTCGACGAAGGCCAGAACACTCAGCCCTGTCTGCCCCTCCGGGTCAAGGATCAGGCCAAAATCAAGATCGGCACTGCGCACTTTTTCACTGACAGTACGGCTGTCAGAAACCTGAAACATCAGTTCAAGCCAGTCCCAGGCACTGATGATATCGGCCAGTGCTGCCGCGAAACTGCCTTCCGCCAGCGCCTGTACCATACCGATACTGACTACTCCACGTTTAAGACCCTGCAGCTCATCAAACTTTTGTTGAGTCAGGCGAAATTCCTTCTGCCAGCGCAACAGATTGTCGTACAACAGCTCACCCGCCGTCGTCATACTCAACCCTTCCGGTAACCGCTCAAATAGCGGGGTTCCAAAAGCCTCTTCGGCCTGCAGAATCTGACGGTTAATCGCCGAGGCGGAAATATGCAGCTTTTCTGCTGCCCGCCGTAAACTTCCGCTGCGGGCAACTTCGCAAAAATAGAGCGCAAAACGCGAAAATGGACTCATATCTCTCCTGTACTCTTTTTTGCAACAGGTTAGTGAATTAATGCTTATGGATGTCAACACTCTAATCTGGCAACAATAAATCCACAACAATTAAACAGATTTCTTGATGTGAGCAGAAAGATGATGAACAGACAACAACCGACTCCCCCCGCCCATTGCACCTTTGAGCCAGATGACTGGCTACGTCTGGCAAAATGCTGGCACCCCGTCGCACGCAGCTGTGATATCGACAAGGCGCCTGTAAAGGCGGTATTGCTGGATGAACAACTGGTTATTTATCGTATTAAGGGCCAGGTGGTGGTCGCTCGCGATGTCTGTCCGCACCGCGGCGTACCGCTGACGCTGGGTTTTAATGATGAGGAAGGCATTATCTGTCCCTATCACGGTCTGCGTTTTGGCGAGAACGGCCAGTGCAACCGTATTCCCTCCAGCCCGAATCAACCTATACCGGCAAAACTGCATCTGACTAACTATGCTGTTGAGGAGCGTTATGGTCTGGTCTGGACTTGTCTGGCGTTCGATCCGGAGGTACCTGTGCCTCTGCCCGTCATGCCCAACTGGCACGATGACGGTTTTCAACAGTTAACCTGTCCTGGATTTGAGGTGAACGGGTTCGCCGGGCGTCAGGTTGAGGGTTTTCTCGATGTCGCCCACTTCGCCTGGATCCATACTGAAACCTTTGCCGATCCGGATAATCAGGTGGTTCCGGCCTACAATCCGCAAGAGACTCCCTTTGGTTTTGCTGTCGACTACTGGAGCTCAGTGAGTAACTATCCGGCGGGTGTACAGTCTAATGAACCTGAAGGGTTTCAGTGGCTGCGTCACTTTGAGATGCACCTGCCCTTTACTGCGACCCTGACCATTCATTTCCCCGGTGAAGACCGGCTGGTTATCATGAATGCAGCCTCGCCGGTTTCGTCCCGCATCACGAAAATGTTTGCCCCTATTGCCCGTAATTTTGACCTGCATATTCCGGTTGAGGACGTTTATGCCTTTAACCTGCGAGTCTTTGAAGAAGACAGGCTCATGGTAGAGACCCAGCGCCCAGAGAGATTACCCCTTGATCTGACGCTTGAGGCGCATATTCCCGCCGATCGTAGCTCTATTGCTTATCGACGCGGTCTGAAAAAAATGGGCTTTGGCGACTTTTTCCTGGTGTGAGGTGAGAATAAATGATGAGTAATATGCTGAACGTTATTGTCGATGGGATGTGGCGTCAGGGCGATAATAATCTTGCTATCCGGCTGGTACCCGACCGGGATGAATCACTGCCGGCCTGGCAACCCGGAGCGCATATTGATGTTCATCTGCCCGGCGGGATTATTCGTCAATATTCACTGACAGGTAACCCTCACCAGATGACCAGTTATCTGATTTGTATCGCACGAGAAACGCATTCCCGGGGCGGTTCACGCTATATCCACGAGGCCTTGCGTCCGGGTCAGAGATTATCGGTCTCATCACCGCGCAACCTGTTTGTACTGCAGCCCGCCGCTCAGGTCACATTACTGGCGGCCGGGATTGGCATTACGCCTTTATATGCCATGGCGCTGCAACTGGCAGCGGAAAAGATCCCCTTTGTACTGCATTATTCGGTTAAAAACCGCGAAAATGGCGCTTTTATTGCTGAAGTAATGCAGAATCTCCCCGAAGGCAGCGTCATTATCCACAGCTCCAGCGAAGGCAAGAGTCCGCGCCATACGCTGAACAAAATGCTCGGTGACGTCCATGCAGGTCATCATATTTATCTCTGTGGCCCTGAAGGGTTTATGAGCGCCGGACGTCAGGCAGCCGTTGATAAAGGCTGGAGTGAAGCACAGATCCACAGCGAAGCATTTCAAGCGCAGCCCGTGACCGCCAAAGCGGGAGAAGACCATACATTTACGGTGACACTCTCTTCCTCAGGGGAAAAATGGTCAATTCCAAGTGATAAAACCATTGCCCGGGTTCTTCAGGAAAATGGCGTTGATGTGCCGCTATCCTGCGAAATGGGGATTTGTGGTGCCTGCCTGACACCGGTTATCGCAGGCCTGGTGGATCATCGGGATACGGTGCAGTCAGAGACAGAAAAATGTGCTGATGCACAGTATATTGCCCTGTGCTGCTCGCGCAGCCATTCAGATAACTTAACCATTGATTTATAAGTTTTTTCAAGCTTTCCGCGAAATAACTAATCCACCCAGGCAAAGTACTCTCATACCCTGCGTAACCCATTCAATAAAGTCATTACGCAGGTTACGGCTTTCAATACCCAAAATATTTACCTTTCTCTCGCGTTTATGATCTTTTTCTTAAAAACACGGTCATTCTCAGTAATGGTTTGACCCAATATTCAAAGTGCATAAGGATGTTCAGCAACGGATGATAATGCTTTTCAGAGGGACAATAAGTGCGCATAGAAGACGAGGTTTTTCTCGACGATTATGGCATCAGGCGTAAAAGATTCGTCTATGACCATCGCACTCACTATAGTTATATTTTTGTCGCTGGCGGCGAAGTATACACTGTCATCCTTGGGAGTTTGGTTGACGAGCTGACCTTTACTCGAATTGGATACGAAATGCCTGCTAATGTGTCATTCCCGGTTAATGGAATGGCGGAAGTCTATTTTGATCTCTTTGATGGTACGGATACTTTGGCTGATTTTCGCCATGTGCAGTTTAAGGGGCTAGGAAGTGCTGTCGTTTTGCAGAGGGTCTCTCTGGCCTTAATTGCGCACTATGAGTATTTTGATATGGGTGGTTTCGTTTTCCAGGCTGCGTCAGGAGGCATTGTTGATATTGGTCGGCGGACTTCCCTGGAGGAAACCTATGATTATATGCTTGGGTTAAAAAATGAACCGCGTTATAATCGACGTACAGGGTTAGCGAAGAAGACTCCACGACCGCTGATCCCCGAAGAGTTACATGCCTACAAAATTGTTACAGACGGGAGAGCAAATTATGTCGTATTGCACCAGACACAAAAGTAACGCGCTTCTCGCTGCGAACAATAGTGAGAAAGCATTGTTTCATACATTAGTTTCTGCGGAGTTAGAGACTCATTCTATCAACGCGGAGGCGTATATACGTGACCTCAAAGCCAATTTTACTACCGGTAAAAAACTGTCTTCTGCTACTTTGTTACGTAGAAAATTAAAAGGTCGCCTGGTACGTGAATTGCAGGAAATCTAACAATATCCTTTTAGGAAAAGGGCTGATAATCTGCCCTTTTTTTGTGGCCGTAGTGGCGAGTAATAACCCGATGAGACTGAGTTAAGGAAACATGATACTGGAGATACTGCAACAAACGCCTGCGTGGGTCTATATCACTTTTCTGGCATTAGTTTATTTGGGCGTGCGGGCATGCTTTACCCATGAAATCAATTTACGCCAGGTGATAATCTTTCCCGCTGTATTTATTTTGTTATCCATCGTCACCTTTTATTATTACCCTCAGCCGCTACTGACCGTACCGGTATGGCTCGTCGCTGGGATAATCGGCGCATTTGCATCGCGTTTCCTATTAGAGCACCAGCCAATTAAACCGGGTAAAAAAGCCAATACGCTGATAGTTCCGGGTAGCTGTGTCACATTATTTATTCTCTTGTTCTATTTTTCCCTGCGTTATTATCTTGGTTATCAGACGGCCGTTCGTGGCGGTGTACAGGAACTGACTCTGATTCAAATAATATCCTTTTTCATTTCATCCGGTTTTATCTCCGGTTTTTTTATTGCCCGCAGCTGGTTATTAAGAAAGTCTTACAAGTCACTGAGCCAGACATCGGCCTGACTGATTTCACTCTCTTTAAATATTCCTGCACCGAACGTAATCGCCCGGTGCAGGATTAAAACTACAGTAGTAACAGCCTAATATCGTTCAGTAAATTTTTCAGATGGGCCATAAAACGCGCCGCGGTAGTATGACTTATCACTCGATTATCGTAGCTAAGTGACAGGGGTAATATCATTCGGTTCTTCTCTGTTAAGCGGGAGGCGGATATCCCCAGAATAGCGACTTCTGATCCATTAATGATTGGAGTAAACGCCAGACCACCAATCCCTTCTAATGAATAAAGCGTAAAGCAACCCCCACTGATATCCGCGTTACTTAGCGTTCCGTCTTCTGCCTTGTGATTCAGTATTGCCATTTCCTGCGCAAGCTGGGCCACTCTTTTAGACGCTACATCGCGTATCACCGGAATAATATCGCCTTCCGGCGTTGCAACCGTAAAGCCAATATTCAGGTACTTTTTCAGGATCAGTTCACCGTTATCCATATCCAGTGAGCTGTTCAATTCGGGAAAAGCAATGAGCGCAGCTGCGCTCGCTTTTAGCAGAAATGCCTGTTGAGTAATGTTGAACTCTGGGACGGAATTCTCTGAGTTCCATGATACTCGCAGTGTTTCAAGGTCTGTGATATCAGCCTCATCGTGATAAGTCACATGCGGGATCGTCAACCCATTACGGCTCAGGCGGCTGGCCGCTATTTTTTGTATCGGTGTTAAAGACTTGCGCGCTGTTGCACCGAACGGGCTGAAGTCGAAATGCTCGGCTATCTGACCTGCCGTCTCTGGTCTGGTTTGCCGGGTATCAGGCGCTGACTGCAGGAACCGCATAATATCATCCTGCGAGATACGTCCCTGACGTGCGGTCCCGGTCAGTTGCTGTAAGTCCACTTTTCTTTCGCGGGCTAAACGGTATACCAGCGGGCTGGCATAATGGGTTCTGCTGACGATGCTTTCAGCTGAAGCGGTGTGTCTGGTTTCTGGCATGATTTTTCCTGTTCGCGTTAACGGGCATCTTGTTTGCTGTAAGTCGCTTACAGGTCTGTGGGAGCCGGTTTATCATGACTTATGCCATAGCGCTGCAAAGCATCGCTCACCAGACTGGCCGCTATCACGCCATCGTCTGCCAGGGCTTTAAGAGCGGCGATAACAATAAAGTGTCGGTCGACCTCAAAACAACGACGTAATGATTCCCGGGTATCCGAACGTCCGAAACCATCCGTACCCAAGGCCACAAAACGGCGGTTATGCACATAAGGCCGAATCTGATCGGCGACAATTTTCATATAATCCGTGGCAACGACCAGGGGGCCGTCATGATTTTCAAGGGATTGTGCGACGTAGCTGATACGACTCGGCTGTTCCGGATGTAACATATTCCAGCGCTCAGTCTGCATGCCTTCACGGCGTAACTCCGTCAGACTGGTGGCACTCCAGATATCGCTGGCAATAGTAAAGTCGTCCATCAGCAACTGCGCCGCGGCAATCACTTCGCGCAAAATGGCGCCGCTGCCCATCAGTTGCACTTTCGCCGGACGATCGGTTGCTGGCTTAAACAGATACAT
The DNA here is from genome assembly GCF_024807845.1 of Klebsiella sp. BIGb0407. Taxonomy (GTDB): domain Bacteria; phylum Pseudomonadota; class Gammaproteobacteria; order Enterobacterales; family Enterobacteriaceae; genus JGM124. The sequence goes on along the minus strand of NZ_JANUEQ010000001.1, from coordinate 378,540 downwards.
TCCTTTCAGAATACCGTCCTCAGCGCCTTCAGGCATCGCCGGTTGAGGGTAGTTTTCATTCAGCAAAGTGATGTAGTAATAGATATCCTGCTGTTCGACATACATCCGTTGCAGGCCATTCTGAATAATGGTTACCAGCTCATAAGGGAATGTCGGATCGTAAGAAATACAGGTTGGGATCACCGATGACAGCACATGGCTATGGCCATCATCATGTTGCAGCCCTTCGCCCATTAGCGTCGTTCTGCCCGATGTTGCCCCTAGCAGGAAACCACGTGTCCGGGCATCCGCAGCGGCCCATGCCAGATCCCCTACCCGCTGCAGGCCAAACATCGAGTAAAAAATATAGAATGGAATGGTGGCCAGACTATGATTGCTGTACGAGGTACCCGCGGCTATCCAGGAAGAGATAGCCCCGGACTCATTAATCCCCTCTTGCAAGATTTGCCCTTCTTTCGCTTCTTTATAGTAACTAAGCTGCCCTGCATCCTGAGGCGTATAAAGCTGACCGAGGTAAGAGTGGATACCAATCTGGCGGAACAGACTTTCCATCCCAAAAGTACGGGACTCGTCGGGTACAATAGGGATTACGCGTTTTGCTAACTGAGGGTCTTTGAGCAAAATACCCAGGATGCGCACAAAAGCCATGGTCGTAGAGGCGCTACGCTCCCCGCTATCTTTTAATAGCACCTCAAAAGTGCTTAACGGTGGAACGGGTAACGTTTCCGATTTCGCCAGCCTTGCAGGCACAAATCCTCCCATTTGACTTCTGCGTTCGGCAAAATAGCGCGCCTCTTCACTGCCCGGCTCCGGTTTCAAATAGGGCATCTCTTCCAGTTGCTCATCCGTAACGGGAAGATTAAAGCGGTCGCGAAATGCGCGAACCGCATCGGTACTCATTTTTTTAAGCTGATGGTTAATATTCAGCCCTTCGCCCGCCTCTCCCATACCAAACCCTTTGACGGTTTTAGCCAGAATAACGGTGGGCTGGCCAGTATGACTACTTGCTTTGGCATAAGCCGCATAGACTTTTTCCACATCATGGCCGCCACGGGTTAAGGCCCAGATTTCATCATCCGTCATATCGGCAACGAGCGCTAATAGCTCCGGGTATTTACCGAAGAAATGCTCGCGAACATAGGCTCCACTCTGTGATTTAAAGGTCTGATAATCCCCATCGACACACTCCATCATTCTCTGGCGCAACAGACCACTCTGATCCCGCTCCAGCAGCGCATCCCAGCCGCTTCCCCACATCACTTTCAGCACTTGCCAGCCTGCGGCGCGGAAAGTGGCTTCCAGTTCCTGTACTATTTTGCTGTTACCACGGACCGGGCCATCGAGCCTTTGCAGATTACAGTTAACGACAAAAATCAGGTTATCGAGTTTCTCACGCCCCCCTAGCGCAATAGCCGCCAGGGACTCAGGCTGATCCATCTCACCATCACCTAAGAATGCCCAGACTTTACGGCCCTGCGGCGTTTTTAAATCACGGTATTCCAGATAGCGCATAAAGCGCGCCTGATAAGCAGCAGTCAGTGGTCCCAGCCCCATAGATACGGTTGGAAACTGCCAGAAATCCGGCATCAGACGCGGATGGGGATAAGAAGAGAGTCCTTCCCGGTCAGCTTCACGACGGAAATTATCTAACTGCTCTTCACTGATACGTCCTTCAAGGTAGGCGCGGCCATAGATGCCAGGCGCTGAATGGCCCTGAAAATAAACCATATCGCCATCAAAACTGTCGGTGCGTCCCCGGAAGAAATGGTTAAAACCCACATCGTACAACACCGCAGCCGAAGCATAAGTGGCGATATGCCCGCCAACATTAGAGTGTTTGCCTGCCCGAAGAACCATGACCATGGCATTCCAGCGAATATAAGCGCTCAACCGTTGTTCCAGCTCAAGGTTGCCGGGATAAACCGGCTGACGTTCGCGAGTAATACTGTTGAGATAAGGTGTTGTTACCCGGCTATGCAAATCGCCATAACGGATGACATCTCTTTCCACTAACTTTTCAATCAAGTAATGCGTACGGGGACGACCTTCAGCCGTATCTACGGCCTCCATCGCGGTCAGCCATTCTTGAGTTTCCTGCACATCGACATCAAATGGGTTCATGACAATTCTCCAGAATATTTATCAGCTCAGTAAGCTGTAGGGGCCTCGCCAGTCCATCCAGTGACTTAAGAGAACCATTATCAATTGCATTTGCAATAATAGCGACGGGCATCTTATCAGTGTAGAATTGAATTGCAAATGCAATCGCATCCAAAGGAAAATGCCCTATGGCTTCAGATAATCCCGATCTCTGGTTTTCTTATGTCCGATCTCACCGGCTGATGATCAGGGAGGTTGAACAGCGTCTGGCGAAGGCTGGATTACCCACTTATGCCTGGTATGACACCTTATGGGGGCTGGAAAGCCACCCGGAAGAAGCGCGCAGAATGTATGAACTCGCGGATGTGCTGGTGATTGAACGCTATAACCTTACTCGCCTGGTCGACAGGCTGGAAAAAGAAGGGCTGGTCAGCCGCACGCGTTTAGCTGACGATGGCCGGGCTGCACTTGTCGCAATCACGGACAAAGGAAAGGCTTTGCGTAAGCAAATGTGGGCTATCTACCAGGCCACTGTCGCAGAGCTTTTTCTCTCGCAATTTACCCCAGAACAACAGGCAGAGTTTGCTGCCGCCCTGGACCGGACATCAAAGATGGCCCGCCAGTTACACCAGTAAACCCGTGTTTTTGAAAAGTAACCGATTAACGACTTAAGGCTTACATCATATGAGCAGTCTGACGGATAACAATAATGACAGTGCCTTTAAACTCGCGTTTAACGGTACCCTGTTGCAACAAATGGCTGATTCAGTCACTCGCTATTTTCCGCCATTTAATGCCGCGGCATTTCTGGCAATCGGGCCACTGCTGGCAGACAAAGAAATGAAAGCCAGAGTGCACCTGATACGTGATACCCTGGCCGCTGAGCTGCCGGAGGACTACCCTGAAGCATTAAATATTCTGATATCAGTGCTTAAGGATAATCAACTTAAAGGATTTTCCGTCTGGCCTGTTGCTGAGTTTATCCAGACCTACGGGATTGATTATCCTGATATTTCATTGGATGCCTTAGCGATTGTTACTCAGCATTTTACTTCTGAATGGGCTGTCCGCCCTTTTATCAAACGATACCCACAGCAAACCATGGCTTTCCTGCTTAATTGTGCCTGCAGCGAGAATGTGGATATTCGCCGATGGGCATCCGAAGGGACTCGTCCCCGGGTTCCCTGGGGAGAACAGCTACCTGCTTTTATTCAGGATCCTGCCGCAACTCGCGAAATTTTAGAGGCGTTAAAATTCGATACTGAACTCTACGTCAGAAAAAGCGTTGCCAATCATCTGAATGATATTACCAAAGATAATCCTGAGTATGTCATTGCGTTATTAACTCGCTGGCAGCAGCAAGCAACCGATAGCGAACGGAAAAACATCGACTGGATCATTAAGCAGGCGTTAAGAACACTTATCAAAGCCGGTCATCCGGATGCACTGTCTCTGATTGGCGTTCAGTTTGGAGCAGAAGTAGAGCTTGATGAGTTTACTGTTAAAAGCCGAAACATCAGACTGAATGAAAGTCTGGAATTTACTACTCAGCTCCGTTCAGTCAGTGACCAGCCACAAAATATTGTACTGGATTATGTTATTCATTTTATGAAGGCAAATAACACTACTTCTCCTAAGGTCTTTAAGTTGCGTACCTTTTCATTACCGGCAAAAGGTGTCATGCGTATTGATAAAAAACATGTCGTTAAAAAAATCACCACTCGCCAGTATTATAAAGGTATTCAATATATTGAGATTCAAGTTAATGGGAAAATTCTTCACCGGGAGGAATGGTTCCTTGAAGTCTAAATAACGCTTAAATTTCAATACGCAAACCACCTTCTGAGAAAAACCAACATTCACTTTAAGAGTGTTGCAGATAAATGACCTGGCTGAAATCTGTGTCAGGTTCTTTATCTGAATATACCCTCTCCTTTTTTCTAAATGATATATCCAGAAGTAATCAGATAATTTGCAAACCACTCGCAATTTTTTTCACAAGAGAAGAAAAACCTCTTTTAATATTAAATATAATCTTGTGACATCATTATTTTTGCACCCTGCAAACAAAAATTTTCATCTTAATTAAAATGTCCGCGATCAATTTATTTACTTTTACTGAATCAGGCCTTTTTTTAATACGATCACTTATACCTTATTGTTATATACACACGAAACTTGACTTAAGCTGATAATTAAAACATCCAGAAATATTTAGAGACAAGGAGAAAAAAACAAATATTGATATATTGTAACAGCCGGTATCCTTCAGACCTCCACCCCCTTAAAATATTTTATCTATAATAATCATAGTAATTATGAACAGGTTTTTAGGGGTGTAAATATACATCATAAATTGTTGCTTTATTGTTATCCTTATTTTCGTAAAAATAAATAATTAGCTTATTTAATTAATTAATAATATATTCTCGCCATCAGCTAGTAGGAAGTTTCCCAGGTAATAAATACGGTGCGTAATAACAGATTTTAATATGATGTTACATTATCACCTTGCTTATCAACCCTTCTTTCTATGTGGATATAATTGCCTTTAAACATATCATCATTACATTGTTTTCAATAGGATTAAGTCATGAGCATTACATTAAACAAATTAGCTACACTGGCCGCTATTATGGTACTTCCTGCTTCAGCCCTGGCAGCCCCTACTGTAACTTTTGAAGGTGAAGTTACTTCCCAGACCTGTTCTATCAATATTAACGGACAAACAAATTCCGTAGTATTACTTCCTACTGTATCAATAAAAGATTTCGGTGAAACTCTGGAAGCAACCAAGACTGCCGGATTCACTCCGTTCACTGTTTCAATTACAAATTGCCAGGCTCCACAGGCTGACACTAATATTACAACCAACTTCCTGGGTTATAATGTTGATAGCGCTTCAGGTGTATTGGGTAATACACGTACAGGTGCTGATGCAGCAACTGGCTTTGGTATTCAATTATTAAAAGACACACAAGACAATGCCAGCAGCGCTGTCAACTTGAAAGGTGTCACTCCTGTTCAAGGGTTAGTATTAAAAAATGGCGAAACATCAGCGTCTTATGATTTTGGCGTTCGTTACTATTCCATGGGTGATAACGGTACTGCAGGTAAAATTACTGCCGTTGCAGAATATACCGTAAGTTATCTTTAACTGTAATTTCACTCTGATTAACAAATTGGCTGTAATAATATTATTACAGCCAATTTTTATGGATGATTAACTCATAATGAATAAAAAAATATTATCATTTTTAAGCCTGTGCATATTTATTGTCAGTAGCGCCAGTGCTAGCGTTATTATGACCGGAACGCGAGTTATTTTTACCTCCGGCATAACAGAAAAAGTTGTTCAGTTTAAAAACCCAGACCCACAACCCTTTGTTGTTCAGTTAAAAATCACCAATGAAAATAACGAACCTGATAACAATGCACCCTTCACCCTGGTACCGCCTGTATTTCGTATGGAGCCTGATTCTGGTCATTCAGTCAGATTAATTGCTAATGGTGCAAAAGCGCTGTCTCAAGATAAAGAATCTATCTTTTATCTTAATTTCACTCAGCTTCCGGCGCAGAAAGCGTCTCAGCAAAACGATAACCAACTGGTTGTCGCGGTGACCAGTAGAGTAAAAATATTTTATCGTCCTGCCACTTTAACCGGCTCGGCGGGAGATGCGAGTAAGTCACTCAAATTTAGTCTGCAGGAAGGTAACGTTATTGTTAACAATCCTACAGGATTTTATATCACAGTAAGACAAGCTGATTTAATAACGGGTAAAACCGCTATTTCCCTCGCTAAGTCGGTGATGATCCCACCAAAATCAAGCGTACAGTGGCATGCAGCGAAGAAAATTACTACGTTAAACGGTGCGTCACTCAAACTTATACTGGTAAATGACTATGGCGCAGATGTCACGCAAGAAATGCATCTCTAGTTCTGATTTCCTCTTGCATTATGATGTAATTAGAAAAATCTGCCTTCTGTTAATTGCGATAGTTCCCGGTATTTCTATTGCGTCCGTCGATGAGACACTCGACAATTCGAATAGTGATTATATTTTTGACCCCTCTTTATTTAAAGGGGGGGCATTTGATCAAAGTTCTCTGGAAAGATTACGGCTTTCTGGTTCTATCGCGCCAGGCGAGTATAAAGTGGATGTTTATGTTAACCAGAATTTCTTAGGTAACTATTCAGTTTCCTATATGGCGGAGAAAGATCAGGTTCTTCCTTGTTTATCCTCAGCGTTGATAAAAGACATTGGTTTTAAAAATACCGAAGGATTTGTTCTTAACAATGCCACTCAGTGTCTTTTTTTATCACAAATTGAGCCTCAGGCTAGCAGCAAGATAGATTTATCAGCCCTGAAGATGACGATTATCGTTCCTCAGGCGTTGTTAAATGTTCGCCCGCGTGGTTATGTCAGCCCTGATAGTTATGAAACGGGCTCAAGTATGGGTTTTATCAATTATTTAGCTAACTACTATCATGTTTCCTATTCTGGCAAGAACACCAGCGATATGGATTCAGCCTGGTTATCACTTAATGGTGGTGTCAATATCGGTAGCTGGCAGTACCGTCAGTTAAGTACTGCGACTTGGAATCAACAAAATGGCTCTCAGTGGACAAATATCCGCAGTTATATTCAGCGCCCTCTTCCGGCTATGAATAGTCAACTGATGGGAGGACAACTCGTCACAAATGGTCGGTTTTTCTCAGGCCTGAGTTATAACGGGATTAATCTTTCTACGGCTGACGCCATGTTGCCTGATTCAATGCATGGCTACGCCCCGGTAATTAAAGGTATTGCCTCAAGCAATGCAAAAGTCAGCGTCCGTCAGAATGGACAAGAGATCTATCAGACAACTGTGCCTCCGGGTAATTTTGAAATAAACGATCTTTATCCAACAAGTTATAGCGGTGATTTACAAGTGCAAGTGACCGAGGCCGATGGCACAGTAAAAACCTTTATTGTTCCTTTTTCCGCGGTACCTGAATCAATGAGACCGGGTACTTCTCGTTATAATCTGGCACTCGGGCGCACGCGTAATACCCTGAAAGAATCTGCTTTTGGTGATTTCATTTACCAGCGCGGATTAACCAACGCAATTACTGCAAATAGTGGTCTTCGTTTCTCACGAAACTATATTGCTCTCGTTGCCGGTGGAGTACATACCAGCTTCCTGGGAGCCTTCGGGTTAGATGCGACGTTCTCCCGGGCAAAATTAAATGGCACTCAGACAACAGAAGGCTGGATGACTCATGTTGCATGGAGTAAAACGTTCCAGCCAACGGAGACGACCGTTTCACTGGCAGGTTATCGCTATTCCACCAGCGGGTATCGTGAGTTATCAGAAGTCCTTGGTGCACAAGAATATTCTAACGATGGTATAAATCAATCAAACTACACCAGCGCTCAGCGTTCACGTTTTGATATCACTCTCAGCCAAAGTTTAGGCGAGTACGGCAATGCCTATATCTCCGGTGCTACCTATAATTATCGCAATGGTCGTTCCCGTGATACTCAGCTTCAGCTCGGTTACAGTCAGACCTTCAGCCACAATATTAATATGAATATCTCGATTGCCCGGCAACGGGTAGGAAATAATGAAAATTCAGGGAATATCGAAACGGCAACGGCTGTTTCATTCTCAATTCCCTTATTCGACAATGATTCTCGCGGAATTAACTTAAGCACAACTTATAATCATAGTAATAGCGGTGGCGATCAGTACCAAACCTCTGCCTCCGGTATGCTGGGTAGCGAACAAAATACCAGTTATAGCGTGAACGTCATGCGCGATCAGCAGTCCCACCAGACAACCCTGGGCGGCAGTTTACAAAAACAGCTTTCGAAAGCGAACCTGGGATTAAACGCCTCTACGGGTAAAGGATACTGGCAAACATCAGGGAATGTTCAGGGTGCATTAGCTGTTCATAGCGGCGGCGTCACATTCGGCCCTTATTTAGGAGAAACTTTTGCGCTGGTTGAAGCGAAAGGCGCTGAGGGCGCGAAACTCTTTAATTCATCCCAGTTAGAGATTGATGATAATGGTTATGCGCTGGTGCCTTCTGTAACACCTTATCGTTATAACAATATCTCTATCGATCCTCAGGGCATGGAAGGTAATGCAGAGGTTCTTGACAGTCAGAAGCGTATCATTCCCGTTGCGGGTTCCAGCGTGAAAGTGAAATTCCGCACCCGTCTTGGTACCGCTCTATTAATTAAAGCTATCCCGAAAAATGGCGTAACCATCCCTATGGGAGCCGAAGTGTACGACGAACAGAACCAATCTATCGGCCTTGCGGGTCAGGGAGGACAGATTTATGTCCGGGTTGAACAACCTGAAGGCAAGCTCACCGTACGCTGGGGCGAAGGTAGTGATTACTGCGTTTTACCTTACGCTATTAAAGAAAGTGATAAAAAAACCGCTCTGGTTAACATTACTGCCGACTGTAATACCCTGTGAAAGGATTGAGATGATGAAAAGTAAAATAGTTCTTTTTATCAATGCCCTGATGTTACTGCTTTTAGTTATGGCGTCAACGTCAGGCTGGGCACGCTGCAAAACGACGGGTGTTGCACAGACAGAAGATAGCAGAACCGCCGCTATCCCATTTGGCAGGATTAATCTGTACGACAGCTACTTTTACCCTGTTGGTTCTCTTCTGGCAAGTGTGGTGGTTCCACCGACTAACTATACTTATGGCGGCGCTAACGCGGGTTCTGTTTTATGGGAATGCGACGCCTCAGATCTTTCAAGTATTTACTTTCTTGTCGCGACAAATGGCGACCACTGGCTGGGGGGATTCAATGAAATTGGTATCTTTGATGGTCTGCCCGGTGTTTACGCCACCTACTTTGCCAACATCGGACTAAAACAGACGATGGGAGATGTCGTTCTGTCACGTTACTGGAAAAAATTACCTGTGAGTACTTATGCAACTTCAGGCTCTAAAATCCAGATAAGATTACAGGACATTCCGCCATTGGTAGCGGAGCTTTATCGCGTGAGCCAGCTCCCCACGAAAGGAGGCGGTTCACAATTTGGCTGCACTTCATACTTCTCGGGTTCAACATCGGGAGGGCAATATACCTGCGACCAACCTAACGCTTATATTCAGTTGGTCGGCCCTAATTTAGTCCATGATGATATCGGTGAGGACAGCTATAAGAAATTTTCTTTCTGGGGCGTTGATAACGGTTTTGGTTATGGTATGAAGGACGGCAGTACACTTTATAATACCTCAAGTTGTGTTGCTCGTAGCGCCACACCACTGGTAAAACTACCGCCTATTTCAATGAATGAATTAAATTCCGGACTAACCAGTACCGCTTCATTTAATGTCAGCGTTGAATGTAACAATGGTGTGGCATCGGGTACCGGTGCGGGTCAAACGGCAATCGGATTTCAGGTTTCCTCCGGGTCGTATAGCGCAGCAAAAACTCTCGGTCTGGTCAACAGTAGCGACGGAGTGAGTACGTTGCTTTCAGATAACTACAATAATGCAGAGATGGCAAAAGGCGTTGGAATATTAATTAGTTATCAAAACGCCCCTGCTGTACCACTGACATTGATAGGCCAGAACAGTACGAATACAGGAAGTAATGCTGGCTGGTATCCGGTATTGAATAATGCGATAGCGGCGGGAAGTTCCAAAAGTGGTTACACTAACTACAATTACAATTTCGTTGCTACACTCAAAAGAATAAACGGCAAGACGGCTAGCGTCGGAAAAGTACGCGCAACGGCCACTGTCCTGGTGAGAATGCAATGAATATAAAATGGTTACTCTTCTCTTTTTATTTTCTGTCACTCCAGGTTTATGCCGGGATCATGCCCTCCCAGTCACGGGTTATTTATCATGCAGGCGATAAAGATCAGTCCCTTATGCTGGTAAATACGAATGACTATCCCGTCATTGTGCAAAACTGGGTTGATAACGGAGAAGGTACGCCAGACGCAAAAGATATTCCTTTCGTCAGTATTCCACCCGTTTTTCGTCTGGAGAAGTCAGATGTTCGCGGTATCAGAATCATCTATAACAATACCTCGCTGCCTCAGGATAGAGAATCTCTGTACTGGCTGAACATTTATGAAATACCGCCAGAAAAAAAAGATATTAATCCTGAGAACAGTATTCTGGTCACTATGAACACTCAGATAAAAGTTCTTTTTCGGCCTGAAGGCGTCACACAAAAACCAGAAGAGGCAATCAAACTTGTAACCTGCAAAAGACAGATGCCGTCCGTTATTAAATGTAATAATCCTTCAACAATTCATTTGTCTGTGGTTGGTATGAAAATACATGCTGAAAGTGGGAAAATACAGAGTATAACCGGAAGTGATTTTATGTTACCGCCAAAATCAGAAAAAACCTTTAGCTTCAATGAGTCAATTGAAAAATCAACAAAAATTGATATGGTTTATCTTAATGACACCGGTGAAACAATAACCTATGAGATCAATAAAATAGACTAAAGGCTTAACAGCATAAAATGCTGAATTTGAAATTATAACCCCGGTAATGCTTCTCACCCATACCAGTAAAAACAATTCATTTATGCTAAAACTAATAGATATTATCGATTAATTCAGCACTTTATAAATTTCACTGTATTAATTAGCCTCAGACCTGAGTTCACAGAACAGAAAGGCAGAAGTAACCCTGCCTTTCTGTCCAATAATACCTAGAACAGGCCTAATGGCTTAGTGTCATAACTCACCAGTAAGTTTTTAGTATTCTGATACTGATTTAACGCCATTTTATGGGTTTCACGCCCTACCCCTGACTGCTTATAACCGCCAAATGCGGCATGAGCCGGGTAAATATGGTAACAGTTAGTCCAGACACGACCGGCTTTGATATTACGTCCCATGCGATAAGCCAGATTCGTATCTCGTGTCCATACCCCAGCCCCAAGTCCGAATTGTGTTTCATTGGCAATCGCCAGTGCTTCTGACTCCGTTTTAAAGGTCGTAATACCGATAACCGGGCCAAAAATTTCCTCCTGGAAGCAGCGCATTTGGTTCTCACCTTTAATCAGCGTTGGCTGGATATAATAGCCGTTATCTAATTCAGCTTTTATTGATGCACGCCCACCACCAGTGAGGATCTTACCTCCTTCTTCCCGGGCGATATCGATATAGGAGAGGATTTTATCGAACTGCTGGCGCGATGCCTGAGCACCAATCATGGTGTCAGTGTCCAGCGGGTCACCACGACGAATATTGGCGACTTTTGCCATTACGCGCTCCATAAAGGATTCGTAAATCGACTCCTGAATCAAGGCCCGGGACGGACAGGTACAGACTTCCCCCTGGTTAAAGAAGCCAAGGACTAAACCTTCCACGGCTTTCTCTATAAAGTCTTCTTCCCCTTGCATGACATCGGCGAAATAGATATTCGGCGACTTGCCGCCTAATTCAACGGTACAAGGAATAATATTCTCCGCGGCACAGGCCATAATGTGGCGACCGACTGGCGTAGAACCGGTAAAAGCAATTTTCGCAATACGTTTACTGGTCGCCAGCGCCTCACCCGCTTCACGGCCAAAGCCCTGAACCACGTTAAGGACGCCTGCCGGGAAAATATCACCCACCAGTTCCAGCAGTAACGTAATACCCAGTGGTGTCTGTTCTGCGGGTTTCAGTACCACGCAGTTGCCGGCAGCCAGTGCGGGAGCAAGCTTCCAGGCCGCCATCAGTAATGGGAAGTTCCACGGAATAATTTGTCCGACTACACCCAGGGGTTCATAAAAATGATAGGACACTGTATTTTGATCGATCTCTGCCGCACCGCCCTCCTGGGCACGCAGACAGCCAGCAAAATAACGGAAGTGATCCACCGCTAAAGGTAAGTCGGCATTTAAGGTTTCACGAATCGGTTTACCATTATCCCAGCTTTCTGCGACAGCTAAATATTCCAGATTTGCTTCAATACGATCGGCCAGTTGTAGCAACAAATTGGCGCGATGCTGAACGCTGGTTTTACCCCAGGCGTCAGCAGCCCGGTGTGCTGCATCTAATGCCGCATTAATGTCGCTGTCATCAGAACGAGGAAATTGGGCGATGTCACTGCCATTAACGGGTGAAGTATTCATAAAGTATTGACCGTTAACAGGTTCAACGAACTGACCGTCAATGTAGTTCCCGTAAACAGATTTAAAAGAAACCAGTGCTCCAGGTGTACCAGGATGGGCATAACGCATCGCAAACTCCTTACTGTAGGGTCATTTTTATTAGAGTGTGAGCTGCCACAGTTTTACTGTAACCGCTTGGCATCAGAGTTATTGCATGTGCCATGCCAGGTTTTAATTTTATCGCGCCAGGTTTATTTTTATATGTTTTTCAAAAGGTTAAATTTAGCTCATTTATTTTGTTACAAACACGGGTGATGGTGAGTTAGCAATTGTGTTGCGACTCGCAACATTAAAAAAACCAAATAGCTACAATAGCGCAACACCTTGATACTCAGTCGGAGATTGCGAATGCAGGGAAATCAGCCCGTTGCCAATACACCTGAGATAGCGTTAAGCCCATTACTGAATGATTCCTGGCTTCGTAGCCAGCTGTATGGCCTTGATCCAAAAGCGGGGGACTTACCCCGTATTCCTCATAATGAACTGGCTGATAAACTCGCGAATAATACCAGTCTGCAACAGTTTGCTCAGCCCGCAGTAAAAGCGCTGGCAGAGAAAATTGCCGCGAAACAGTCGGTAGTGGTGTTGTCAGATGCCAGTGGCCTGGTTCTGAATAATTTTGGCGACCTCAGCGCCCTGCAAAAAGTACAACGCTTTGCCCTGGCGCCGGGTAATTTATGGAGTGAATGCGGGCGTGGAACCAATGCTATCGGGACTGCACTGGCTATCGATGATGGCTGCGAAATTTTTGCCCATCAGCATTATCTTGCCAGTAATCAGGATTTATATTGTGCGGCGATGACGCTCCAGGCACCGAACGGGCAAGTTGCAGGAGTTCTGGATATCTCGGGCCCGGCGCACTACTCCCATCCCTATACGCTATCCTGGGTCAAAGAAGCGGCTAAACAGATTGAGTATTTGTGGATGAAACAGAGTTTGCAACCCGATCAGTGGTTAATGAGTTTGCATCCTCAGCTGCACGGTATTGATAATATTGAAGAGTTATTACTGATCTTTTCCGATAACGTGCTGATGTCTGCTAACCGCGTCGCTATCCGGGAACTTAATTTACGCCTCGATCAGTTTGGTTCACTGACTTTCCAGCAATTATTCCCGCTATGCAAACAGGTTTCTACCCGCCTACCTCTCCCTCTCACCACCAGGCAGCAACAGCAATACTACTTTCGCTTACGTGAACCGATACGTAATATTCACCCTGTTTCCAGGCCGCCAGCAACTGCTGAGGCGCTATCCCGACAAAACGAGAGCGATAAAATGGTCCGGTTGCTTAATGCCGGGATTTCTCTTTGTATTCAGGGTGAAACCGGAACCGGAAAAGAATTTGTCAGCCGTCGGTTACACCAGCAAAGTCGCTGGCATCGGGGTAAGTTTGTCGCTATCAACTGTGCAGCCATTCCTGAATCATTGATTGAGTCTGAGCTGTTCGGTTATCAGCCAGGGGCCTTTACCGGTGCCAGCAAAAATGGTTATATCGGAAAAATACGTGAAGCAGACGGCGGTGTACTATTTCTTGATGAAATTGGGGATATGCCCTTCGCTCTTCAAACCCGTTTACTCCGCGTATTACAGGAAAAAGAAGTCGCTCCTTTAGGCTCCAGCCAGAGCTGGTCTGTTGATTTTGCCGTTATCTGTGCCAGTCATCGTAATTTAACGCAGTTAGTGGCTGACGGGGAATTCCGGGAAGATTTACTCTACCGTTTACAGGAGTTTTCACTCACCCTTCCTCCATTACGCGAATGGCCTGCACTCCAGGCTTTTATTCTGCAATTATGGCAGGAAATGGGAGGGGTTCAGCGTGGTATTCAGCTAGATTCAGAATTACTGGAACAACTCGCCCAGTATCCCTGGCCGGGAAATATTCGTCAGCTCCGTAGCTTACTTAAAGTGCTGCTCGCTTTAGCTGATGATAATCAACGGCTGGATTGTAGTTGCCTGCCTGCACAGTTCAAGCCTGCACCGCAGGAAGAGTCGTTAACCGTCAGACAGCAACATGATGAGGCCTTGATAGCCGAAACCTTAAAACGTTTTAAAGGCAATATCAGTAAAGCCGCGCAGGCTTTAGGGGTCGCTCGCAGTACTCTGTATCGGCGAGGAGCGAGAGTTAAAAACTAAAAATATTTCAGACGACCAGGTGGGGCTATGCCTCGGTCAGTGGAATACGCATTAATTCCATCAGCGACTGTCGATTACGCACGGCATCAGCAAGGGTATATTGATTCAAATGGCTGATGAATACCTGCATAGCACCCTGCAACATGCCATTCAAATTGCAGTGATTAATCAGCGGACAAACCGGGCTCGAGCAGTTGACGATATGTTTTGAGTCATCAGCACGCTCTTCCAGAGTCTGGATTATCTCGCCAAGACGATACTCATTCAAATCTTTCGCCAGATAGATCCCGCCGTTGCGGCCTCGCACAGTATGTATCCACCCTTGCTGCCCCATAAAATGGACGACTTTTACCAGGTGATTAACGGAAACCTGAAGCTCGCTCGCCGTCTGGCTGATAGTAAAGGGTGTTGCACGCGCCGGCTGCGTCAGGAAAATAAGCGTTCGTAAACCAAGATCGGTAAACTGGTGAAGTTTCATTAGGTCCTCATCATACCAGGGGAAGAACGTTCCCCTGGCAATTAACTCAAGACACACTACAACCCGAAATACTTCCTGTTAATTAGATATATCTAACCATTTAGGGTTATAGCCAATGTCTGCATTATATTACAGTTTTATCCCTCCAGTCCCGAATGCTTCACTATGAATTTGCTGTTGAGGGATACCACGTGCTAACAAGGCGGCATTCTGTAGCTGCATAAAGGGGATCGGGCCACAAAGATAGTAGTCAGCATCTGCCGGGAGGAGTTCTTCCGGAACATGCTGTAAATCCAGACGCCCTTGAACCTGGTAATCTTTGCCCAGGACTTCACCGTTAGTGACTGACTCATAAGCAGTATAAGTGTGTAAGTGCGAGTTATGCTCTTTTAAAGCATTCACTTCTTTACGCATTGCATGTACTTCAGGATTACGTGCCGCATGAATAAAGCTTATCTGTCGGGCATTCGCTTTGTCCGCTTCACTATGTGAGATGAGTTGGTTTAGCATCGCTATCATCGGTGTAAGGCCGATTCCGGCGCTAATCAGCACATTATTATTATCCTGATTAACCAGGAAGAAATTACCTGTTGGTGCGCTGGCTTCAATCACATCTCCGACATTAATCACGTTATGCAAAGTCGACGAGACATAGCCGGGATCCTGTCCTTCAAGATGAGCGTCTTCGCGTTTAACCGAAATACGCAGATATTTACCCGATGACTTGTCTGATACCGTGTACTGACGAGGCTGCTTGATACCAAGCTCAGGAATAGTGACTCTTACCGTAATATACTGTCCTGGCTGATAATCTGGCAGGGCTTGTTTATCTTTCGGTACCAGATAAAACGACGTAATCTCAGCATTTTCCTGTTCTTTACGTTCAACAATAAATTCACGCCATCCCAGCCAGCTTCCCTGGGTCGCTTGCTGTTGCTGATAAAGTGATTTTTCCATGTCGATAAAGAGATCGGCCAGTTGCTGATAGGCGACTCCCCAGGCAACAATCAGCTTGTCATCCATAGGGATGCTCAGCACTTCGCTGATGGAATGCAATAAGTTCTCGCCGACAATCGCATAGTCAGGGGCCTGAATATTTAAGCTGACATGCTTATGGCAGATGAGCTCAACGACCGGAAGCAGAACTGAAGGATCGTCAATATTTTCAGCGTAAGCCAGCACCGCCCCCGCCAGCGCACGCGCTTGTGCCCCACTACGCTGATGCCCAAGGTTAAAGGTCTCTTTGAGATTCGGGTTATTACCCAGCATACGTTTATAGAAATAATCAGTCAGAGCGGCACCGCTCTCTTTTAATACCGGGACAGTGGCTTTTACCAGCTCTTTCTGTTCTGAGGTTAACATTGTCTTCTTTCCTTCTTCTTAAAGATGCATTTAAGATACATCTTTTAAAATGGACTGACAATTCCTTTGTGAAATTATGGTTTTTAGATTTCAGTCCGAATGATGATTTAAAACATAACGCGTGCTACGTCCGCCATCACCGGTTTCGGCCATAAATCCAGCCGCAACCAGTTCAGCTAAATGTCGTGTTGCGCTGGAACGACTCACCTTCGCAACAGACATATACTGTCGATTATTGATACTACTGGTAAAATCCCCATCCAGCATACGGTTGATGACTTTTGCTTGTTCCGGACGTAACCCCCCTTGGTCAAATCGCACCCAGTATTTGTTTTTTTCCAGTGTTCGTTGGATCTGTGCCAGTGTCGCCAGGATTGATTGTTGTAATGTACTGATAAACCAGGCTAACCATTCAGTAATATCGCCATTATGGCGCTGAGTTCGTTCGAGCAGATCGTAGTATTCTTTTCTACGTTCATTTAACGTTCGGGACATAGCGTAGAGACGTACGGTATTTTTTTCGGCCTGAGCAAGCGCTAAATCCATAATCAACCGACCAATCCTGCCATTTCCGTCTTCAAACGGATGGATCGTCAGAAACCATAAATGGGCAATACCCGCCCGCAGGATAGGATCCAGGGTGTTATTATTCAAACTAGCGTTAAACCAGTGAATAAAAACCTTCATTTCATCGACAACTCTGTCGGCTGGCGGTGCCTCAAAGTGTACTACCGGTTTATCTAACCGCCCAGATACCACCTGAACCGGACCATTTCTGAAACACCCTGCTTCAATCTGGTTAAATAAACTCACACCAGACGGAAACAATAACCGGTGCCAGGTCAGTAACCGACTAACGGATAAGGGCTCATCAAGATTATTAATGGCATCCAGGGCTGACGCCACTAAACCTTCGGTACGATTATCGACAGGAAAAGAGACCTCCTGAGAAATTCCCAGATGTATCGCCAAAGAAGAACGCACTGAATGTGCATTCAATTTCTCACCCTCGATATCACTCGAGTAAAGGATATTAGCCAGAATAGTATCCAGTGTCTGAGCATCAGTATCCAGCGAATGATGACTACCATACAACTCACCTTGCAAAAAAATGACTTGTCGTAAAAGTGGCTGTAACTGTGAAAAGGTGTAGTTGAAATCAGGCCAGTTTTTATATTGCCAAATCCACATATGCCCCTCCCTGAGTCAATTAATTGTCTTATTCTACTCACATTATGGGTAGAATAAAATCAGTAACTGACTCATTGCCTCAAGTCCCCTGGAAGGCAAATAAGTGTTTCCACAGGGCTTGCATCTATCATCCTTTAAAAACTAAATAAGTATGATGTAACTAATGAGGGATGATTAAGGGCTAAAAAGCCCTGAATATTACTGACCCAAACTGGCAGGATCCAGATAACGCGTTTGTAATGCCACTAAGTTATCGGGTTTAACATAAATGACCCCTTCTCCAGGCACATCTATTTCAGCAATCATAAACAGTGCCAGCGTTGTTAGCAGCGGCAACGTGATAATCAGCGAATTTCGCCCACGAAGCCCGCGAATGTTATGCCCTATCAGGTAGTTAGCTGCGACAGAAAAGATTATCAGTAGTAACCAGGCGGCTCCCGGGATTTGATCCCGCCAGCCAGCGGTTGTTCTGGCTTGTGTGTTGTACAACTCGGTATAAGAGCTTAATACCAGGCTAAAGCCATTAACTGTACTGGTTTTCGCCTCATTTCTGGCAAGGTTCCACAGTGATTTCTGAATGGCGATCGATTGATTCTGTAATGGCTGCGAATAGATATGAGTACCCGAATTAAAAAAGGCTATGCGCGTGGTGAGATACTGCTGTAATAGTGGGTAGGCTTGTTGCTGACTTTCTTCAGTAAGCATCGCCGTATTTTGCATCGCATTTGCAACAGCAATAGCCTCTTGCTCTTCTGTCTGTTCACGGGCGTTATAACCCGCAATGGCTATCGATAAAATAAATCCCATCAATAAAAAAAGTAACGATAATAAGGCACCAAGAATGATTTTTGCCTCATCATCGGCGATATCATCTCCCCTGTGCCGTTTCTTAAACAGGTATTTCCCGACAACAGAAGAACCCAGCATTAATAAAAATATCACCACAAAAAGGACAACCGAATTCATAGCGACAACATTTAAAATACTTTCAGTAATATTCATGTTTAAAATTCACTTTGTCATCCCTGGCGAGAAATAACCATCAAGATGCTGACATGGTTGATGTTTACGATGCGCCCCAAATATAGGTTACTCAAGAGCCAGATACCACTCTTCAGTAACGGTATTTTTATCAAAAACCTGCCCCTGATAAGGCGTCAGAGGCTGTATCCCTTTTTGACGAAGCAGAGGAATACTGCGCCGTACCGGTTCATTCCAGGGATGAAAAGCTATGGTATAAGCCCCCCAGTGAATCGGCACAACACGATAAGCCTGCACATCAACCGCCGCCTGAACGGTCAGCTCTGGCGTCATATGATTATCAGGCCAGCGCCTGTCATACTGGCCATTTTCAATAAAAGCGAGACTGATATTGGGAAAACGTCGGGCAATTTCAGCAAAATGGGAGCCGTAGGTCGAGTCTCCGCTGTAATATACCCGGTCATCTGCCTGCTGAATAATATAGCCTCCCCAAAAACTCTTATCCTTATCGCGTAACCCGCGGCCGGTATTATGCCACGCGGGTACCAGAGTATAGCTAACATCCTTAACATTCAGCGACTGCCACCAGTCGAGTTCAGTAATCTTGTCTGGTTGAATTCCCAGCGGTTTCAGGTTTTCACCCACACCAAGAGGAACAATAAAACGCGTTGATGTCCCGGCGAATTGCTTAAGCGTATTTTCTTCCAGATGATCATAGTGATTGTGCGATAACAATATCATATCGACCTGAGGCCATTCATCCAGAGAGGCTGCGGGCTCCTGGAAGCGGCGCATATTTACCACTAGAGGTGAAACTGACTTACCCAGTACCGGATCAACTGCTACCGTTTGCTGCCCGACTCTCATTAGCAATGTGGAATGACCAAACCAGATAAACCGGTTGATATCGTCATTCTGAAGAAACAGCGACCAGTCAGGCTTTATTATCGGCAGCGGCTTTTTCGGCCCATACTGGCCGACGCCCTGCAACATTTCGAATAACGCCGATATTCCATCTTTGAATGCTACTCCCCCCGTAGGCAGTGGATTAACAAACCGCTCTTTTTCTTTATCAAAATGTGGGCTTTCAGGATAGATTGGAAAAGTACGTGGCAATAATCCGGCACAAATGGCCCGAATGGCTTGAACAGGCTTCTTAATCAATTTTTTAGTTAATGTCATCTGTTTAACCATCCATAAAATAAGTCAGTCTGAGGCTGGCAACTTAAGTTATGCCACCAGAATCTGGATATGAATAATGTTACATATCCTGTGACGCTATTCTATTGCGGATTATTCGCTTCCCGGCAAGTGCAGATCTGTAAATATCCCTTTCAGTTACCGGGTCAGAGGCTTCATTTTTTAAAGACTCAATTAACGATAAGCAAGTCGGTATATCGGGTGGTATATCTTGGCGAAAGCATCGCGCGTTTCATCTGCCATTGCTGCTGGTATCCCTGCCCGGCAAAATAAAGGGTTTTGCGCCCATACTGAGTATTCAGACTATCCAGGACAGCCATGAGTGCCTGGCTATTCTGCCGCGGCAGATTTTCGTCAAACAGATTAAGCTGTGCCACACCCTGGCTATAAAAATCCCCCAGCATGACCCCCGCTTTCTGATAACGATGGCCATTTACCCAGATGCCTTTAAGACAATCAGTCGCTGCTGTAATGATATCTCTGCTGTCCTGGGTTGGTGTCAGCAGTTTAACAAAGGCACTGTTAGCATAATATTTTTCGTGACGACTGAAGGGTGATGTTTTAATAAACACCGAGATAAACCGACAATACTGATGCTCAGCGCGAAGTTTTTCAGCCGCCCGGGAAGCATAACTGCAAATAGCCTGTCGCATCTCCTCATATTCAGTTACATACTTACCAAAAGAGCGGGAGCAGACAATATTCTGCTTCACAGGGGCAAATTCCTCCAGGTTCAGGCAGGGTTCCCCACGCAGTTCACGCACCGTTCTTTCCAGCGTCACATTGAAATTTTTTCTAATGAAATGGATGTCACTGTCTGCCAGCTCCAATACCGTTTTAATCCCCATTATATCCAGTTTTTTCACAATATTGCGGCCAACGCCCCAGACTTCATCTACGGGTAAAAGCGCCATCAGCTTTCTCTGACGCGTGATATCAGACAAATCAACTACGCCTCCGGTCTGCCTCTGCCAGCGTTTTGCTGCATAGTTCGCCAGTTTCGCTAACGTCTTGGTCGGACCAATGCCCACTCCAACCGTCAGATGCGTGTGTTGCAGGACTCTCGCTCTGATTTCACGCCCAAAGTCAGTAAGATCGCGATAACTCCTCATTCCTGTAAGGTCACAAAACACTTCATCAATGGAGTATATTTCACAACGTGGAGACATCTCTTCAATCGTGGTCATGACCCGGTTGGACATGTCGGCGTAAAGTTCATAGTTACTGCTGAAACAGGTTACACCGTAACGCCTGAAAATCTCTTTCTGCTTAAAGTATGGCTCCCCCATTTTAACAAAGGGTTTTGCTTCAGCGGATCGGGCAATCACGCAGCCATCGTTATTTGACAATACCACGACGGGTCGTCCCTTTAAGTCCGGCCGAAATACGCCTTCACAGGAAGCATAGAAAGAATTCACATCGCAAAGTGCAAACATCATCAGCTCGCAGATTTGACGATAAAAGTCACAACACCAAAAATCTCCAGCTTATCCTCACCAGCAATGATAATGGGTGTATAGGCTTTATTTGCCGGTTTCAGCATAATTTGCGGATGCAATTGCAAATATTTCACCGTGAATTCGCCATCAACCGTAGCAATAACGATATCGCCCGATTTCGCTTTACGCGAGCTATCCACTACCAGTAAATCCCCCTCATCAATTCCCGCTCCCGCCATTGAATCACCCGCTGCTTTCACAAAATAGGTAGCACTGGGATGCTGAATCATCAGCTCATTCAAGTCGATACGGCGTTCAATATAATCCTGTGCCGGACTTGGGAAACCACAAGGCACAAAATCACTGAACAGGGGTAAAGCCAGAATCTGACGTTGCACATCAGGTATGGAAAACTGCATAGGAGCACCCTCGACAAAAACTGTATATATATACAGTATTGTATATCAGTGGCAAAAATCAAGGAGACTTTGATGAACGCGTCATTTACGGATAATTATCAGGGAAAGATTACGAGACCCAACAACCGCAAGGACTGACGCCAGGTACTTCCTGTTCATCGTTCTGGAGACTGTAATTTAAATTGTGTATCTGCCTATTTTTGATATGTTCATTCCAACAACGGAGACAGGCAAATTATTGACGATAAAAAACTCAAAGCGCTCGCAGCTGAACTGGCTAAAGGTCTTAAAACCGAAGCCGATCTTAATCAGTTTTCCCGTATGTTGACGAAATTAACTGTCGAAACCGCGCTCAATGCTGAACTGACTGATCATCTCGGACATGAGAAAAACGTCCCTAAAAAAGGATCTAATACCCGCAATAGTTACTCATCAAAAATGCTGCTTTGCAATGACGGCGAAATTGAGCTAAGCACGCCGCGTGATCGCGAAAATACCTTTTAACCTCAGTTAATTAAGAAGAACCAGACACGTGGTTCCGGTGGACGGCGACGCGGGACAACTCAGGTTCCAGTTCGGCCGCCTGCCGAGCGTCGAGTAGCTGCAAGTCCTCGACGCCATTGCGACATCCTTGCTCCTACAATTACTGTAATGCCCCGCGCTGCGCGTCATCGGTCGCAACGATGAGCTTACCCAGCCGTTAGCAAGTCACTGCATGCGCATCGCAGAAGGCATACAAACAGCGCTTGCCCTCCACACACATCTGCGCCTTCAAGCTGTTAGTCGGGCAGTAGATGCCTGCGTGAATCACTCCTGAATTGCGCAAGCTGATGACTGTGCCGATTCCCCCGTGAGCCTCCACCACAATCACTTCACATCCACTCAAGGCAAGAGCCCTGGCTACCCGCCAGGCCAAGCACCCCGGCGCCAACCACCATGTATTCAATATCGACGCTCACTACCTCATCGTGCCTTCGAATTGCTTGATCAGCTTCGCAACCTTCTCCACATCCCCGTCGGACAAATGATGATGGCAAGGAAGTGTGAGCATTTGTCGGGACAGACGTTCGGTCATGGGTAACACAATTCGCGGCTGACTTCTCGACCAGGCTCCTTGCTGATGGACGGGCACCGGATAATGAATGGCCGTTTGAACATCATGTTGTATTAGAAACGCCTGCAGCTCATCACGGTTGGAGGACTGCACGACATAGTGATAGTAGGAATTTCCCGGTTTGCCGCCACCCAAGTCTGTGCCCGTGCGTGTTGCAGACAGGACTTCATTGTAGAACGCCGCGATTTCCACTCGTCTTTTCAGCCACTGATCTATATATTGCGCTTTGACATTGAGAGCTGCTGCCTGCAACGTGTCGAGCCGTGAATTAATGCCGAATCGGACCGATTCGTTACGTGTTTCCAAGCCATGATTGCGGGCGATACGTGCGTATGCAGCAATCTTCGGATCGCGGGTGACCAACATCCCGCCATCCCCCAGCCCCCCCAGTGCCTTGAGGGGGTGCATGGAAAAAGCTGACGCATCAGCGCGAGTTCCAACTTGCTGGCCGTCGATCGTGGTGCCGATCGCCTGAGCGCAATCCTCAATAACGGCCACCCCGCGGGAACGGCACAAGACGATGATTGAATCGATATCCAGGGGACGTCCGCGCAGATAGACAGGAATAACGGCTTTAGTCCGATCACTCAGAAGTGGCGCGATCGTATCGACATTCATCAGTTCATCGTCACCAACATCTGCCAGGATCGGCCTGGCGCCGACAGAGATAATTGCCCCGACCGTGGCAACAAAGGTATTGGCGCAGGTGATTACTTCATCACCGGGTCCTATCTCGAGTGCGCGCAACGCCAGAAACAAGGCATCCGTACCTGAATTGAGGGCGACAGCATGCGCTCCGCCGCACCGACCCGACATCCATGATTCGAACGCCAGAACCTCGTCGCCCAAAATAAAGTCGCCTGATTGCAGAAGCGCCTGCCAGCATTCAAAGATCTCGCCGGAGAGATCCTGAGCCTGTTCTTGTACGTTATTGCACTTGATCATTACGCGCACTCCTTGGTATGAACATGAAGGAAATCAGGAAAATCAGCAGGATCTCGACCGCACTGACAACGGCGGTGAACGTCAGGGTCTGGGAGTAGCCGACTATCTCGCCGACCACACCGCTGCCCAGATAAATGAAAGGATGCACGCCACTGGTAACGAAAGTATCGACCCCCACGACTTTGCCCAAGTCCTTCTCGGGCGAAAGTGTTTGCATGGCGGTTGCCCATCCCGTGAGCCAGGATGCTTCAACGATCCCGACAAATGTCGCGCCCATAATAGCCATCCATGCCGACGTCCCCAGTCCGAGCAACGCCATCGCTCCCGCGAGAAAAATCCCACAAATGACCGCAAGCCCATCCAGTCGCTCATGCCCAGAAGACAGCACCGTGATGACCGAACCGATACAAGCGCCGAACCCCGATGCTGCGAGGCAATAACCCCACATTTCTTCGCTGAAGCGATCACTGATCGCGTAAGGCGCAACCACCAGA
Organism: Klebsiella sp. BIGb0407; assembly: GCF_024807845.1. Taxonomy (GTDB): domain Bacteria; phylum Pseudomonadota; class Gammaproteobacteria; order Enterobacterales; family Enterobacteriaceae; genus JGM124. Next base: position 354,539 of record NZ_JANUEQ010000001.1, on the reverse strand, counting down.
AAGATCGGAAAACACAGGACGTTCACCACCAGCGTCGCGGCAAACCCCAACATTAGCGTTGCGTTATTGATGACCACAGTGATGCCGTTGAGCGCTTCAAGCAGCGAGAGCTCATGTTCCGATTCATGGTGGCCGACATTCGGCAACTGAGCGGTGTAAACTGCGGCACAGAAGAAGGTCAATCCATCGATCAATATCCCCCAGACCGGGTCCCACAGAATGATGAACACGCCCAGCGTCGCCGGGAACACAATAGCAACTAGGTTATCAATGAAGTTCATCGCTCCGTTTCCCGCCACCAGTGCTTTTTTGGGCAGCAGGTTGACCAGCAGAACCTGAGCACATGGCCGTGAAACCCCAATGCCGATACCGAAGATCAGATAGGCAAACACCAGCAAGCCCCATGGAGCCCCTGTTAGGAGCAACGCGACGGTGGCAAGTTGCGCAAAACCTCTGGCCGTATCAGTGTAGATGAGCACTTGTCGGGGCGACTGGCGATCCGCCAACATCCCCCCGGCCAAAGCACCGATGACAGTTCCGACACCGACTGCGGCCATGATGAAACCAAACACCTCACCACCGAAGCCATCACGCATAAGCGCGATCGGCAGCGCCGCCAGACAAATTGCATCGCCAGCCATCGAAAGGCCTTGCCCGATGAGCAGCTTGCGAAACGGCAAGACTCCCAGCGCTTCGTTATAAGGTGACAGGCGATCTCTGATAGAAATCATGGGCGCCCCTCCTTGAGGAATATTTGCCTACCCTGGCCGCGCTCGGTTATCAATTGCAGATTGCCCTCGTGGATCTCCAGCTCATCGTCACCGAGCACGGAAACCCGTAGTTGGCGGCCTCGGTATTGCAGGGTGAAATGGTAGGCATCCCAATGCGCGGGCAACCTCGGGCGGAAGGCCAGTTGGCCCGACCCGATATCAAGGCCCGACAGACCTTCCACCAATCCCTGCCAGGCTCCGGCATAGGCAGATAAATGCAGCCCATTGCTGTAATCGTCGACGGGCGTGAAATCCAGGTTATAACGGCTGGCACGGCTAATGAAATCAGCACTGATTTGAGTCTTGCCCAAATGAGCGGCGACGACGGCATGCGGGCCGTAACTCAATGACGACTCATGCACGGTGCGCGGTTCATAGTAATCAAAGGCTGCACGTCTCACGACCTCTGAAAAATCGTCGGGAAACATCGACATCAGCAGCACGATGTCGGCCTGTTTGACCAGTTGCGAATCGAAGTTCTGCAGTTTCTCGGCGTTTCCCCGCTCGATCTCATTGGCAAACTGAGGCCCACGCCTTTTGTCTGTACGCAGCTGAGTATCCGGCAGTGCGGCATACCCTTCGAACTCCTCAGGAATGGACACCCCGCCCACAGTGATCCAAGGGAGATAGACGTTATCTGCTATCGATTGCCAGAGCCTACGTTGCGCTTCAGGCAGTCTTGGAAACCCCGGCCGGTCGAGCAGCGAAAGCACTAGCCGGATACACCACCGCAGCATGTAATTGGTGAAGAAACTATTGTCCACATGGTAGTGATACTCGTCCGGTCCCATGACTGAGTTCACTACATACGCTTGTCTGCTCTCGGACCACTTGAACACTGAGGCGGCGAATCGAGCACTTTCAATCAGCACCTCGTAGCCGCGAGACGCCATGAACGAGTCGTCACCAGTCACCTTCCAGTATTTGTACACGGCATAGCAGACGTCCGCCGAAATATGAAGAACTTCATGGACACTCCACTCTCGCCGAATGTCCTGATCGGGATAGGACAACACATAATGTGGGCCATTTTCCCGTCCCTTGTCGTTGGATGCTTCAGGAAAACGTGCTCCGAGAAAACCGTGGGCTCGAGCAAACTCAAGCGCTATTTCCAAGGAGTTGCAGCGATAATCGATTAGCGCTTTGGCGACGTCCGGCTCGTTCCATATCCAGAATATGCACTTGTGCAGTTCGGTATCGAAGAACGTCGCGCCAGAATGGTAAGTGCTGGTCAGGCCTCGCGCTGGAGAGAGAACGCCATTGGCCCCATGCACCGCACCGATGCCATGTTGCAGCAACTGAAACACCGCATATTTCATGCCCAGATCAGTACTTGCCTGCGACGCTGTCTCGACGGTGACTTCATGCTCGCTCCAGATCCTGTGCCATTGCCTCAGGTGATTACTCTGGATCGCGGCAACATCGAAATCGCAGAAAAACGCGTAGGGGGGACTGCTCTCGCTATCAATCCCGACCCGCCAATGTGTAGCGAGCCGATGCTGGGTGACCGTCGCAAAGTCTAGGGTCACAGAAGCAACACACCCCTCTTGCCCCTGCCTCCATGAAACAATGGAACTCTCAGGTGAATCGATCGGTTCAATGCGCACGTCATAGCGCAGCCGCTGCTCTGCCGTTTCGACGATTACACTGAAAGACGCTTGATCAATCACGCTCTGCCCGAAGTCATAATGTCGGGTAGTCAGCCAGTCACAAGCTCCCAAATATTCATTCAAGGCACTGCCATCTACGCCATAATCAAGCCGCAATCGATGTGAACTGGTGGCAACGCCGACGCATTTCAAACAGATCCGTGTCGAAACCGCGCAATCATCGGGGGCATCAATGAACTGACTTATCGTCAACTGATACCTCACGTCGCCCAGTTGAAACTGCTCGCAGCTGCTGACCATCGCCTGATCCAGTGCCAATACCACCGACGGTTCGTCACCGAGCTGCTCGAGAGGTTCGCCCGTGTCGACATCATAAAGCCGCATAATTATCGGCGCTGGCAAGGAAATGATTTCTCGCGAAACGCCAACGCCAGCCGCATAGGCTCCTGCCAACAGCAGTTGTGAGCGCCGAGTGCGTGGTGATGCTTTGGGCATATGTGGGCGCACGCCTACAGAGCGATTGGCAAGCGTCGCCACACTCGCTGCAAAGGACGATGAATTCGACTCGATCCCGACGATATCCTCGGAATGTTCTCCGTAAGAAATGGTCAGCACGATGCGCCTCCTATCGCATGATACGACCAGTCGTTATGCAGCATATTGCGCAAGTTGTGATAACGGATATCTAATAACACATCACAGCTGTCGTTAAAGTTTCCTGACTGCCACTGCTCACAAATCTCGACGATAGCGTCCCTGATCGAATAGATAAATTCGAAACCCAGAATCTGCTGCACACGCCGAGAATCCAGACGATAGGATCGGACATCATCACTATTGATAGTGTTGATCGGCACGCTGATAAGGAAGTAACGATCAACGATCTCTTTCACCTGATTGGCAATATCGGTCACCGTATGATTCTCGTAGCCGACATTGATTGCAGTCCCGCAAACCTCACCCAGGGATTCACGTTCAACAAGCATCGTATACAGCCGGGTTAGATCGCCGATATGCACGCTGGGACGGTACTGAGTACCGCCAAAGACCGTAATTTCACCGCGGGCCAGCGCGCTGGCGGTTAGAATGTTCACGGTCAGATCGAGGCGCTGACGGGGCGACCACCCGCATACCGTTGCGGCTCGAACCGCAACGGTCTCGAAAGATGAATCAGTGAGTTCGTAAAGTATTTTCTCTCCTTCAGCCTTGAATCGATTGTAGTCGGTGATGGGCACGCAAGGTTGGCGCTCATCGACAAAAGGTTCTGAATTGATGCCGTAGACACTTGCTGACGATGCATAGATGAAACGCCGACAACCGAGACGCTTGGCGGTACTCATCAGATGCGGCAGGCAATCAATGTTGATCGATTGACCGAGCTCGGGAGCCGAATTGAAACTTGGATCGTTTGCCACAGCGGCAAGATGCACAACTGTATCTACTCCTGGAAGCGACTGCTCCACGAGCAACGGATCGCGGATATCTCCTTTGATGAATTCCAGAGCGGGGTGGTTCATCAGTCCTTCGAGCCCGTTGGTAAAATAAAGCGCATCCAGCACCCTGACCTTGTAACCGGCGGCCAGCAGTTTGGGTATAAGACGCGAGCCAATATAGCCCGCTCCACCTGTGACAAGAACAGCTGAATTCCTATTCATGGTTATTACTTCCCTGTGGTTTGTTAGCCATCATGAATTCATCAAGTGATGAAAGTATTAAGGCGCGTGGATGAACAGCTTTGGGTTCAAGATGATGACGGCGGATCTGCCAAGCATGGAGTCCCTGGCCGCATGCGAGATCAGTCGCATAAGGGCTGTCATCAATCAGATACACATCCTGCGGATCGTGATCACCAATGAGTTGTTGAACCAACTCGTCGCGCGTCTGATTCGGCGCCTGCCGAGTAATGGATACCTTCGCGCTACGCCGCACATTCGAGCGATTCAGGGCCTCCTCAAACAACTGCGGCGCATTCAGAGAAGCCGTATAGAACATCACCGGCTGAGCAGACTCTTGAATGCGCTCAAGCAATCGCAATGCATCATCGAACAACTCGGTGCCGGGCGAGAGCCGCAAGAATTCTTTCTGTTTGTACTCTGCCAGTTCCTTCGCTCTGAACGATTCGGCATTTGCACCACTGACATCATCGTTGCTCATCAGCGACAGTAGTCGAGAAGCTCCTTCCATTCGAGGGTGACCGGCGATGTGATCAATGTATTCCTGCTGCGTCAGTTGTTTGCCTGTAAACTCATGGGCCGCATTGCGCCAGGCTTCGAAATGCGGTGTGTCGATCATTGTTCCGTCTAGATCAATCAGCAAAAGTTTCGACATGGTTGATTACCCGTCACTTGCTCGTTGACATGACCAGCTTGGCGATTCTAGAAGTCGAGTCGAATATTTTGTTGTCCGTCAGAATCATCCGCCCACCTTCACTTTCAACCAGTGCTCGTTCCACCTGAAGCCTGATATCCGATCCATCAATGTAATCCGCACCCTTGAAGTACAGATTGGGGCGTAGCTTCTTGATAATGAGTTCGGCAGTTGCCGTATGGTTTACAATGACGTGATCGCAATAACGAATTGAAGCAAGGAACTCCGCGCGTTTTCGTTCGGGAAATACCGGTCGGTCTACACCTTTGTTCACGTACTCGTCTGCGGTGACGGATACGAACAGTCGATCAACCATCGTCCTGGCGCGCTGCAGATGATAAATATGCCCCGGATGAACGATATCGAAACAGCCGTGACAAAGCCCTATGGTCAAGCCTTTTTCGCGACAATAAACGGCCTCATCCTGCAATGCAATAATATCTTTTAAAACACCCATGATAAATTCATTCCTTTGAGATTAGAGGCTTAGCCATAATGTTCAAATGTTCAAAATCGCCCCAATAATCTGGAAGTTGTCCGACGATTTGAAAACCATTACGCAAATGAAAGCGATACGCGGCTCGTTCTCTGTCTATATTGCCAATGTCAAGGCACAGGCAAGTCTTTTCATGTTTCAACGCATATTTTTCAATTTCAGCATATAACAACGAAGCGATGCCATATCGACGGTAATCACTATCAACGATTAACCAATCTGCCCATAAGACATTTTTCGATGGGATGGGTCCTTGGGTGCAGCCCATAGTCCCTATCAACCTATCACCAAGATCGGCGACAAAACGGCCACCATTATGTTTCGGATCATCAAGCTCATTTGAAAATTGCTGTCCGGCAGACTCAGTAAGATCCTCGCAGGAGGCAATCTGGGAGATTAGTGCCAAGACTGCTGGCATGTCAGACTTCGTGAATCGGCGAATGCAAATATCTTGACCAAGTTTATTCTCCATCGAATTGAACCCTCTTCAGCGCAGAATCTAGTCGCTCACAGGCACCTGATATCATTTCTAGCGTATGCGACGCGCTAAGAGTCACAGGCTCTGGACAATAGCCAAGCGGCATCAAAAAACCGTACAAATTATATTCACGGGACAATAGTGCAAACAACTTCTGGGCAAACTTGATCGGGTAGAAACCTTCTATCTGCTTCATTGTGCGGGGACGCTCGGAAGTCCCGATGTGGACACCTATTCGCCCACCATAACCCTCGATATAACACGGTATCCGATTTTTATCGAAAACATCCCTTAGTTCCGATTTTAAGCGAGACTCTAGGCTGGCAATATGCCGATGCACTACCCCGTCCTGCAGGTGATCAATGGCTGCAAGCGCGGCGGACACGGAAAGATATCGTCCCGTATTGGTACCGCTGATCTGTACCGGACCGCGCGGTGAGATAACGTCCATGTACTCGGCTGTACCGGCAATTCCAGCGATCGGCATTCCACAGCCGAACGCTTTGCCGAACGTAGCTATGTCTGGAATGACACCGAAATCCTTCTGCGCACCACCGATATTTCCACGAAATCCGGTCAGCACTTCGTCGAAAATCAACAGAGCACCATGCCGTATCGTCAGTGACCGTAAGCTTTTCAGAAAGCCTTCGTCCGGTTTGATGCAACCAATGTTCAAAGCGACAGGTTCCAGAATCACGCCTGCCACATCGTCCTTGTACTTTTCAAAAACATTCTCCAGTGCTTCAAGATCGTTCCATGAAACCGCTACCGTTAATTTTCCGAATTCGCCCGGAATACCTACAGTGCCAGACAGACTCTCCAGCTCCCCCCCACCAATACTTCTCCAGAGCGCGGTGAGGAATCCACGTTCCAGGTCAGAGAGTCATTGAGCCCATGAAAATGGCCTTCAAACTTTATGATGATGCGTCTGCCAGTAACGGCACGAGCAATACGCGTTGCATACATGGTAGCCTCTAGGCCGGAGTTCACGAGTCGCAACTTTTCGGCGCAAGGTACAATCGCACAAAATTTCTCGCTTAATAGACGATGCTCATCGGTTTCATATTGCTGGAGAAAACCTCGCTCCAATGCTTTAACGATGGAGTTTTTGATGACAGGGCTGTCGTGCCCCAACAGACAAGAGCCCCAACCCATAATGTAATCATCACACCATTCACCCGACGACAATTGAATACGCGCACCGGCAGTGTTCTGCACATTGATCGGCCCAACTACTGATAAGTGATTCCATCCCGACAGCACATTGCCAACACGTGTTTCCCTTATACAATCCATGAGATCGAACTCCTTTTTATAAATTTTAGAACAAACAAAATCCCACGCTCATGCGGCCAGGGAAAGATTACGAAACCCCGCAGCTCGCAAGGACTGACTATCGGGTGGTTATGCGGGATACCGGACGTTCGTCGGTACCGTTGCTGTAATCCCCGACGACCATAAGCTTGAGAGACAATTCTACTTTCTGCTGTGATTTGCTTCTGTGCAAACTCAGCTGGATATTGACACGCGCTTTAGATATTTCGGACTGATAAGAATTAGACATAGCTATCCCTGTTCTATGTTATGGAAACGTCCATGATCCTTAAGAAAACAAAGAGAAAATGATCCTGCTAATTTTATCAAGTTAAGATAAAAAATAAGAAAAATTGCTTTATTGTCAAAATTTACATGGCGCCTATGAATTACTTGCCGATATAAAACACTGACAGCAAGGACTGATAAACAGGAGTGTAGAAATGCTAGTAGGGGGATTGGAAATGAATTTATGTAACATAATTTTACTGATTAAAGCGTTAAAAAAATCATATCATTTATATGATTAACAAGAAAACTCCTAATCACTGTAATTATCCCTTATGGAATAGCGGGATACTGTTAACCATTAGTTTTCTGAAAATGCGACAGTGCAAAAAAAGACAGAAATATAAAAAAACGCTTTTTTAAAATTAATTTAAAAATGAGATATAGCGCATAAATGATCGCGTGTAAGAATCACGATATTTCCCGGTTGTGACCTTTCCCCTTCGTTCAGTCTCGCGGTACCAGAATGATCAAGCGTAAACGTTTCTGGTGGAATATAGTACTCGTTGTCAATCCTGTTTTTACGAGTCAGGTACTTTTTAGTATCACCGTTGGCTGAGGGATATACTTTATATCATTAATTGTTTTGTAATCATTAATGATTGTCTTGCTAAGATCACTCAGATTTAAAGCCCTCAGAATATTAAAATGTGTCCAACTCCCTGTTATTTTCGCAAGTTTTTCATACCCTTCACGTATCCATCCATAAGTGATTCATATCTTCATGGCGGGAGGCATGATCCTCATTATGTTCGAAATCAAGCATCTTCAATGATGATGGGTATATATTGAAATGAATAAAATAGGCAGATCATTGTGAATCAATGACCCATTATTGATTTGATTCAATATGCATGGTTTAAAATGATACATCAATTATCTGGTAATAATATGTATGCAAAAGCAGTAAAAATGTGGGGAGGAATAAGACGCCTGCATTTATTATAAGATGCACAGTGCAGTAGTAACGTCTTTATAAAACGGGTGAGGCCATATCCCCACACCGTTCAAAATAGCGAAAGGCTCAGCGTGTAGTTTCGACCACCTCAACCAGACTCACCCAACCCGCTTTGATAAACGCATGGGTATGTGGCTGGGTGAAATGCTGCTGATGAGCCGCCTGGCTTTCGTAATGTTCCCACAGTATAAAACACCGTGGCTGGATATTATCCTGTAATGCCAGAGCCTGATTACAACCTGATTCCTGTTGCATCTCCTGGCAATAGGTTTCAATGGCGATTTTCCCTTCTTCGACAGTCCACTGCGGATTAACCAGAATTTTTGCAGTAATAAAATGCCCTGTAGTATTCATACTCCATCCTTATAGAGTGATTATTGAATCAATAGAGCAGTTTCAGTAAATCGACAGCTTATTTCTTGCAAAAAACGATTTATTAACAGATAAACACAGTCAGTCATTTTATTTGTTACATCGTGCCAAACCTCAACCATCTCAGCATCGATATATTGATACCCGAAGGAAAATATCTGATATTAATCCAGAATTCAGGTCAGCCTGTTATTAAGTGAGGGATATATGGATTTTTATCACCTGCGCATTGCGCGCCCAGTGAGTCATTTGCTACGTAGTCGTGATATGTATTGTCAGGGACTTGATTTGGAAGCTATCGGAGAGTTTAACGATCATGATGGTTTCAGTGGTTATATGCTAGGCCGTGCAGGCCTTAGCTGGCATCTTGAATTCACTCAATGTCATCATCATCCCGTCACTCCCTCTCCCTCTGATGAAGATTTGCTGGTGCTATATATTCCCGAAACAGCAGCATGGGAAATCCGTTGCAGCAACATGGTTGCAGCCGGATTCAGCCGTGTTGAATCATTTAACCCTTACTGGGATCGCGCGGGAGCGAGTTTTGAGGATGGTGATGGCTATCGGGTGGTATTGCAGAATAGAGCCTGGCAAACGGTCGATTAAGAACATTACTTTTTCTGTGCATCCAGGCAATAACCGATGCATTTATCAAGCCAGCTCAAAATGCCCTCTTCACGAATAATGGCGCTTTCCAGCACAATAAAATCACCGAAACGATCGCTGTCATGACATGGAACTTGCGAATACTGTTCTGCCGTTTTTAGCAGTTGGTTCAGTCGTCGCCTGTGCTGCATTTTCTGGCTTTCCAGTAAACTAATACGGGAGCTGAGATCCAGATTATTCGAAAAATACATACGGACACGGAACACATCTTTCGCCGTCTTCTCGATGGGCTCGTCTTTGTGCAACCATCGGATTAGATCATCCTTTCCACTACCAGTGATTGAGTACTGTTTTTTTTCGAGTATTTCCCCTGTAATTTCAACACTATAATAGACTAAGCCTTCTTCATGCAGTTTCTTCAATTCCGTGTAAATCTGACTGTGTTTAGCATGCCAGAACTCTGACAACTCATAGTTGAATTCCTTGTTAATATCATACCCGGTCATGGATTTTCGGTTTAACAAACCCAGAATGGCGTACTTGAGTACTCTCATTATCACTATCCGCTGTCATAAACATTTTCGTAGCATAACAAAGCGGATCCTGTCAGACAAATCAATGCCACATGTGAATTAACATTCATAGGTAAACATGTAAATATTGACATGTTTATTTGTGGCGCATACCCTTGTTCCAGTGTTCTTCATTCAATAAAAAACAGATGTGCGTTCCGGGATGCCTTATCCGTGGAAATAACATGTCCCATTAAATTCGCTCTCAGCTAACTCCGGAGAAAATTATGGTAGGACCCTGGATAAATAGTGCCGCAATTATCGCTGGGGGAATATTAGGCGTTTTTTGTGCACGCTATGTTCCACAACGACTACGCGAGGGATTACCTGCAACTTTTGCCCTGGCGTCAATTTCAATCGGCATTGTCATGGTGATAAAAGTACACAACATGCCCGCTGTGATTTTTGCATTAATACTTGGCACAACGTTCGGTGAACTGTTTTCTCTGGAGCGCGGCGTAAAATGGGCGGCCGGAAAAGTTCAGCATGGCATGGCACGCATTATCACCACTCGCAGCCCCCTTCCTCCCACCGAGTTCGCTCAAGAATTTACCGCTATGTTAGTGCTGTTTTGTGCCAGTGGCCTAGGTATTGTCGGCGCCCTGACTGAGGGATTGAACGGCAACTATCAACTCTTACTGATTAAATCGATGATGGATTTCTTTACTGCCATGATCTTTTCAATTTCGCTGGGAATTACGCTGGTGACAATCGCTGTGCCTCAATTACTGATCCAAAGTGCATTATTTGGGTTAGCACTCTGGATTATGCCTTATATGGATGAAGCCGCTTTCGCTGATTTCTCCGCCTGTGGCGGAATCATTATGGTGGCCGTCGGATTCCGTATCGCCCAGATTAAAATATTCTCGGTAGTCAATTTTTTACCCGCATTACTGTTTGTTGTGCCGTTTTCATATGGATGGAGGGCATTGATAAATTAGTCAGGCATTCAGGTAAATAGTCAATTCTCTTTATAATTCAATTCTCAGGATATCGATGCGCATGAAATTAAATACCCTCACTCTTACCAGCGGTCTGTTAATCGGTGCGCTTTCGACGGGAAGTCACGCGGCAAACACTCACCTTCCCGGTTTTGTTGAAGGGGCTAAGGTCATTAACGTAGACAATGTTCAGGGGCAAACTGACAGTATAAATGGTGTTATCTATAAGCAGGTTATCACGACACGTTCTGCGCGTGCACTGCATATGGATTTATTAATTCCGCGTAACGCAGACAAAAAACCAGCCATCCTTTACTTCCCTGGCGGGGGTTTCACCTCCGCTGATTATAATAAATTTATTGATATGCGGATGGCGCTCGCTAAAGCTGGATTTGTCGTCGCTGCTGTGGAATATCGCGTTATACCCGATGTGTTCCCGGCCCCGGTAACAGATGCTAAAGCGGCCGTTCGTTACTTACGGGCAAACGCAGAGCAGTACGGTATAGATGTAAACAAAATCGGCGTGCTGGGTGATTCTGCCGGTGGATGGCTGGCTCAAATGCTGGGCACCACTAATGGTGATACTGTTTTTGATAAAGGGGATTATCCTGAACAGTCTTCTGACGTACAAGCCGTAGCGACGTTATATGGTATTTCTAACCTGCTGACGATTGGTGAAGGTTTTCCTGAAAACGTACAAAAGGTGCATGAGTCAGTATCATCAACCGAAGCACTCTTGATCAATGGCAGCGCTTTCCGTGATTTTGCCGGCGCAGCAATCCACAGCGATAAACAAAAAGCGCTTGTCGCCAGCCCAGTTAATTATATCCATGGTACTAAACCCCCATTTCTGATCATGCATGGCAGCAAAGACGCTTTAGTTTCTCCTCTGCAAAGTGCACAGCTATATCAGGCGCTAAAAAAAGAGAATAGTCCCGTGGAATATCTTCTGCTGGAAGGCGCGGAACACGGGGATATTCAATGGTATCAACCCGCTGTTATCAATCACGTAGTAGACTGGTTTAAAACCAATCTGGGGACTACAATACAGAAAAATACAGTATTAACCTCAGATGCCAGAGATAATCTGTAAACACAGTTGATGTATGTGATGAACCCCGGAAGTACTATGACATCTATTACGCCTGAGAAAATACGTCGCGCCGCGCTGCTGGCGATTGGGGTAATGCTCCCCTGGTTTATCGGCATCATTAGCGGTTATGCTCAATATGGCAGTATCGCCTCTTTTGCCAGTTATCTGATGGTGGTCTCTTTTCCGCTGCTGCCAGCCAGCCGCTGCCTGCCCGTTCTGGCTATCTCGGCATTGCTGTTTAGTGTGTTTGCCAGTATCGGTGTTTTTGTGACTCTGGGTTCGGTTTCTTTTTTTATTTTTGCACTGCTTGCGGCACTGGCTCAAGGGTTAGGCGAACTAAAACAAGGCTATTTTCGCCTGCCCATAGCCCTTTCAGCGCTGACCTTTTTTCTCTCAGTCGGACAGGTACCCGCTTCGGGCCCAGCCTTCTATAGCCTCTGTTTCAGTGTCGGTGCTGTCTGGGGTATCGTACTGGCCAGGGTCATGTTACCTGTTAACTCTCAGACTGAAGCCAGCCCTTCGCTACAGATATCACCTTTGTCATTACGTTTTGCGGCCGGAATGGGGATTGTCAGTCTGGTAGGTTCTGTTCTCGCCTGTCTGAGCGGCGGATCGCACCCATGCTGGCTGCCTGCTGCCGCATTACGCGTGATGAAACCGACCCGAGAGCAGACGATTTATCGCATTAAAACCCGTAGTATCGGCACTCTGGCTGGGGCGGCTACCGGTGGACTGCTACTTGGCCTGTCACCTGTTCCCTGGCTGCATGCCTTCATTGCTGGCGGGATGTTATTTGCCATGCTGCTGATCGGGGCTAAACGCTATGGCGGCTGGTCATTTTGTCTGACGGCCATTGCCCTGGCGTTTAATCTGGCACCTGATGCCAGCGCGGTGAGTATGGCACTTAACCGGTCTCTGTTAACCATTATAGGAATGTGTCTTGCAGTGCTTGCGCTGCTGATTTTAGTCCGTAATAGCAGCGCCCCTTCAAAACCGCAGGTTCCGGATTAATTGATACTTAGTAAGAAAACGTATTAACGGATACGTCTTTTAATACTGGCAGGCAGGCTGGTATGAAGTCTCTCCGGCGTTTCCCCCTGAATAAGCTGAGTTATCAGAGTATAACAACGCAATGCCAGCTGACGATTATCCTGCGAAACAGTATCGATCGGCAATGAGAGTGAGTCATAGAGGTAGTGGTCATCAAAACTGGCCAGATAAACTGGCTTTTCAGGTAAATTATGCTGATGCATATAGCGTAATACCCCCTCCAGCAGACCGCAGGCTGCGGTAAAAATCGCTTTCGGCGGGCGTCCTAATCTGGCACAGAGCTCAGCAAACATTTCGTATCCGGCACTGGAATGATACTTTCCGTGAATAATCCATTCAGGGCGTGGCGTGACGCCTGCTTGCTGTAGCCCCTGAATAAACCCCTCCAGCCGGTCACGCGTAGGCGAAAGGCGCGGCGGCCCACCGAGAAAATAGAACTCATCGGGTGACTGACGGGCAATAGGTGTGATTAACTCTCGGACCGATTGAACAGACTCGGTAAGTACGCAGGGTAACTGACTACCTGGCATATAACGGTCGAAAAGGACCACCGGCAATTGTTCACTGAGTTTGAGATAAAAGTCATCAGAAAACATACAGGATGCCACTATCAGGCCATCGACCTGACGGGAAATCATGTTATTCACGACCATGGTCTCCTGGGCTGGATTTTCATCGGTGCAAGAGATAATGAGTTGTAATCCCGCTTCGCGACACAGGGTTTCCAGTTCAAATGAAAACACGGCAAAACCATAGTTTGTCATTTCTGGCACCACCAGCCCCAGCGTCAGGGTGCGATTACGCTCATCACGCAGCGATCGGGCATGAATATTGGGCTGATATTTTTGCTGTTGTGCAATAAGCAGCACACGCTCGCGCGTCGCGGCTGAAACGCGCAACTCTTTACCCCGACCATTTAATACCAGACTCGCCGTGGCGATAGAAACCCCAGCCAGTTCCGCCACGTCTTTCATCGTGACACGTTTGGTTTTATGCACAAAAAAACCCGACACTAAGTATGATTATTAGAAGTTTATCATGTGAACAGAGAGGAATCAGTAGCATAAGGTAGCGATAATTTGGCTGATGAATACCGGACCGGGAAAATTCAAAAAAAGATCTCACAGACAGATTAAATGCCCCCGGCAGACACAGGGGGCTGATAAGATTTAGAACCAGGTTTCCATCTGAACACCAAAGTTCCACTCACCGCCGGAGGTGAATCCATCGTTACCGAAGGAACCCGATTTAGAGTAGTTATCCAGCTTGCTGCTCCAGTCCATCCAGGTAGCAAACAGACGCAGTTCCGGGCGGCTGAAGAAGTCACCGACTTTCTCTGCCTTAAGCGTCGGTGCAAAGGTCAGCTTATAGAAATCACCATTAACCTCATTACGTTCCCCAAAGCCTTTAGGTTTCAGATCCATGTACTGGTAAGAACCTTCAAATGCCAGGGCAAAGTTTTGGGTTATTTCTTTGATCAGACGGGTGTTCAGCGTCGCCCACTTATAGCTGTCGCCTTTCATATAGCGGTCTTTACTGCTTTGCGCCATCACAGAAGGAGCGATATGCCAGCCATCACCCAGAGGTGTGGTACCGTAGCTCGCGAAGCGCCAGGTATTCGCTTCTGACAGCAGAGCGCCGTCAGAACCGATACTCTTCACTTCGGCACCTAAACCATGACCGTAGAGAATAGCGGTTTTCGCCGAACCTTCACGCAGACCGTAGAAGCTGTCATTATGCAGGCCGGCAAGAACATGGACACCGTTGTGGGCTTTAGTCGAGCCGTCAATGGTAGCGAGACCATTAGCATCTTTACGATCTTCATTATCTTTCGCACGCAGGCCGGTAACCATCAGCTGGAACGGACCGATAAAGTTGTTGGCGGTTAACATATGGTTCTGAATGACGTTGTTGCTCTCATTCTCAATCGGTCCGAAATCACGACCATAGATAGAGAAGTTACTGCGGAATGAGTCATTCCACTTCACGTCATACACACCGCCACCGGTACCCGCCAGGAAGACGATATCGGAGTCTACCCAGTGAATATCAAAGTTATCGCGGTCAAAGCGCTTACCTGCCCACCAGGTACTGCCTTTCAGCGGACCATCAAAGCCCGGTAAATTACCCAGCTCAGCATAGACCTGACGGACGTTCACATCACTGGTATCAGAAGTCCAGTCGTTATAGGTTTTCTGACCATCGGCAACCATCGCTTTAAAGCGTGTGGTTACGCCGTTATCAAGGGTTTGTTTATGTTCAAGGTTCAGCTCAACATAGGTATCAGGTTCATTACCCAGACGACCGACCGCACCACCGGTTTCCCCGGCAGGAGTCATGTACGGGCCGCCTTTGGTGCTGGAACCGGAGCCGTTCATCAGTAAACCAGAACGTGCATAACCGTGGAACTCAAAGCCGCTGCTGGCATCCGCTTTGCTTTCCAGTTTTGCAGTACGCTCAGCGACTGATTCCGCAGCGACTTCGGTTGTACGTTGTTGCACAGCCAGTTGCTGCGCTTGTTTTTCTGCAACGACGGCTCGTTGCTCTGCAACCTGAGCACGATTTTCAGCCGCCTGAAGACGCTGCTCCAGTGCTGCCAGACGCGCTTCAATACTTGAAGGCGCGGCCTGAACACCCAACGAGACTGACCCGACGAGTACCGCTATCATCAATGCAAGTTTTTTTTGCTTTAACATATTTTTTGTGTCCTTGCTAATTATATTTATGTTATACCCATGGCTAAACCGATTTAGCACCGTTAAATAAACATGTCATCTCTTCCTGAGCAACAAAAAAAACGAACGGGATAAGGTAACTGTGATGGAGCATACAAATCGTGTATCAATGTTACAAAAATTTAACCAAATCTTGCTTACGAGGTAACGCCGTCATCGCCCCTTTCGCGGTGGTGGCTAATGCACCACATAGCTGTGCCTGAACTAAAATCTGTTCCAGCTGTACAACGTTTTCTGGCATGCCTTGTTCAGCAAGACCACAGAGTAGCCCGGCAACAAAGGCATCTCCGGCTCCGGTAGTATCAACACACACCACAGGTCTGGACGGAAAATGCGTCGTTTTTCCCTGATAATGGGCCAGGACACCCTCTTTACCTTGGGTTACCAGCAATAATTGTAGCGGGTAAAATGAAATAAGCTTGTTTATCCCGGTCTGTAAATCCGGCTCACCGCTGATAAACTGCAATTCTTCAACCGAGAGTTTCACAACATCAGCCAGTGTCAGAGCCTGAGCCAGACATTCCTGCAATTGCTGTTCGTCAGTCCATAAATCGGTGCGGATATTCGGATCAAAGCTGACCTTTCCACCCGCCGCTTTAATTCGCTCCATAGCCATAAACGTGGTACTTCGGCTCGGTTCAGCACTCAGCGCAATAGAACAAACATGCAGCCATTCCCGGGGTTTAAATTCAGGTAAATCATCAGCAACGATAAACAGATCGGCACTCGGGCGAACCATAAAAGTGAATGAACGTTCCCCCTGTTCGTCCAGGGCAACAACAACGGTTGACGTTCGGTGCACTGCGTCATGGTGCATAAAATGTGTATCAACGTTTTCATCGTTCAGAGTCTGTTTCATAAAATGCCCGAAAGGGTCATCGCCAACCCGGCCAATAAAACCACTCTGGCCTGCTAACCGTGCAATCCCTACCGCTACGTTTGCCGGAGCGCCACCAGGACATTTTAATAAATGACTGTCGCCTTCAGGTAGTAAATCGACAACGGCATCACCCAACACCCAGACTTTTTCACTCATACTATTCTCCATAAAGCTAAAAATTGCTAAAACCATTTAGCTCATTTAATCACAAATAAAGTGAGCGATTAAGAAAAATATTTACTCATTATTTTTTAGTCACCAATAAGCACAGACTAACGATATGATTCGGCTGCCTGAATGCAGTCAACACCCAGGTAACGTGAAGTATGACGGGTATACCCTAAATAATTCGCGTTACCTGTAGGCGCCAAATTCAGGCAGTCGCTGAGCATAGACATACTATGTGATTCGGCTGCCTGAATGCAGGCAACACCCAGGTAACGTGAAGTATGACGGGTAATTGGTTAATGCTTTATTCCGGTTCAACCATCTTGTGCAATACTCACAACTGTCCACTCGCCAGGATCTCCTGACAAACCATCATATTGAAAACTGTAGAGTAACCAAATGAACATCAAGCAAAAAAAGCACCGTTCTCTTTATATTCCTTATGCCGGTCCGGTTTTACTCGAGTTCCCTCTGCTCAATAAAGGCAGTGCTTTTAGTCTTGAAGAACGACTAAATTTCAATTTACTGGGATTACTGCCAGGCGCGGTCGAAACCATCGAAGAGCAAGCTGAACGCGCGTGGCTTCAGTATCAGGGCTTTAAGAACGAAATTGATAAACATATCTATCTGCGTAATATCCAGGACACCAACGAAACCCTGTTCTATCGACTGGTGGAAAACCACCTGGTCGAGATGATGCCGGTGATTTATACCCCAACCGTGGGCGCCGCCTGTGAGCGTTTTTCAGAAATTTATCGCCGTGCTCGTGGTGTCTTTATTAACTACGATAACCGCCAGCATATGGATGATATTCTGCAGAACATCACCATACCTAACGTCAAAGTGATCGTTGTCACTGATGGCGAACGTATTCTCGGTCTCGGTGATCAGGGTATCGGAGGAATGGGTATCCCGATTGGTAAACTGTCACTCTATACCGCATGTGGCGGGATCAGCCCGGCCTATACCTTGCCGGTTGTTCTGGACGTCGGTACCAATAACCCGCAGTTAGTGAATGATCCGCTGTATATGGGTTCTCGTCACCCACGCATAACCGGTGATGAATACTATGCATTTGTCGATGAGTTTGTTCAGGCGGTACGCCATCGCTGGCCAAACGTTCTTCTGCAATTTGAAGATTTTGCTCAAAAGAATGCAATGCCATTGCTGACACGTTATCGCGATAAAATATGTTCATTTAATGATGATATTCAAGGTACTGCAGCAGTCACTGTCGGAACGCTGATAGCCGCCAGTAAAGCTGCGGGCAGTCAGTTAAACGAACAAAAAATTGTTTTCCTCGGCGCAGGTTCTGCGGGTTGTGGTATTGCAGAACAAATCATCGCGCAAATGCAGCGTGAAGGTTTGAGTGAAGACGAAGCACGCAACAACGTCTATATGGTCGATCGTTTCGGTCTGTTAACCGATAATATGCCAAACCTGCTTCCCTTCCAGACTAAACTGGTACAGAAACGTGACAAACTGAATGACTGGGATACTACCAGTGAAGCACTTTCATTGCTGGAAGTTGTCCGCAATGTGAAACCCGATATTCTGATTGGCGTTTCTGGTCAAACGGGTCTGTTCACCGAAGAAGTGATCCGTGAAATGCATAAGCATTGCCCGCGGCCCATCGTGATGCCGTTATCCAACCCAACCTCCAGGGTGGAAGCGACACCACAGGATATTATTACCTGGACCGAAGGCCAGGCACTGGTGGCCACCGGGAGTCCTTTTGCACCAGTACAATGGCAGGATAAAGTCTTTCCTATCGCCCAATGCAATAACTCCTATATCTTCCCGGGTATTGGTTTGGGTGTTATCGCTTCAGGCGCTTCGCGTATCACCGATGAAATGCTGATGGCCGCCAGTGCAGCACTGGCAGAACATTCACCGCTGGTTAAAAATGGTGAGGGTCTGGTATTACCTGAATTGAAAGATATTCAAATCGTTTCCCGGGCGATTGCTTTTGCCGTAGCAAAAACAGCACAGCAGCAAGGCATGGCCGTCGTCACTTCTGACGAGGCTTTACATCAAGCGATTGATGATAATTTCTGGAAACCAGAATATCGCGATTATCGTCGCACCTCTATCTGACGGACATCAATCCCGCTCTTAATCGGGCGGGAATTTACCCTTTTAGCTGACAGTAACTATCGATAAAATAATAACTCATTGATTATATATATTTTATTTTTCACAATTCTATCAGGCATTCTATTTTTTTATTCCTGTCTGGCTTGAATCAATAACAGTGAGTCAGAAATAATACTCCTCAGATAACCCCTCTATTAGTGACAACGTCACATAAAACGCATCATGTTCGTAAACTAAATATTACACCGTTCGTAAGCTTGATTTGACGGAAAACACCTTTTACCTTACTCTGCGCGGCATAAAGATATGTTTCCGTTTATTAATAAAGAGGAAAGCGTGAAGAATCGCACTCTTGGCAGCATTTTTATCGTTGCCGGAACCACAATTGGAGCAGGAATGCTTGCTATGCCCCTGGCTTCGGCGGGTGTGGGTTTTGGTGTAACATTGCTGATGCTTTTCGGCTTGTGGGCGCTGATGTGCTACACCGCATTACTGCTGGTTGAAGTATATCAGTACAGCTCAGCCGATACGGGCCTTGGCACACTCGCTAAACGCTATCTTGGTCGCCCGGGTCAGTGGCTGACCGGGTTTAGCATGTTATTCCTGATGTATGCCCTGACAGCGGCTTATATCAGCGGTGCGGGAGAGCTCCTGGCAGCCAGTCTGAGTAACTGGCTGGCGATGGATATTCCTGCCACTTCAGGCGTTCTTCTCTTTACTGTCGTCGCAGGCGGCGTGGTTTGTATCGGAACCCATATGGTTGATATGTTTAACCGGGTTTTATTTACTGCCAAAGTTGTTTTACTGGTGGTGATGCTCGCCTTAATGATGCCACATATCCATCATACCAATCTGCTGACACTGCCTGTTGAACAAGGTCTCGCTCTGTCTGCTATTCCGGTGATATTCACCTCTTTTGGTTTTCATGGCAGCGTACCCAGCATTATCAGCTATATGGGTGGTAATCTTCCTAAACTGCGTCGAATCTTTATTATTGGTAGCGCTATTCCGCTGGTAGCCTATATTTTCTGGCAACTGGCTACCCTGGGTTCGATTGATGGCGCCGCATTTGATACGCTGGCGACCAACCACACCGGGCTGAATGGTTTTCTGCAAGTGGTTCGTGATGTCGTGGCAACCCCTAAAGTGGGTCTGGCTATTCAGCTGTTCGCTGATTTTGCCCTTGCAACCTCTTTCCTCGGAGTCTCTTTAGGTTTATTCGATTATCTGGCAGATCTCTTCTCCCGTAACCGCCGTGCTTCTGGCAGATTACAGACTGGTGCAATGACCTTCCTGCCGCCGTTAATATTCGCCCTGTTCTACCCTCAGGGTTTTGTTATGGCGTTGGGTTATGCGGGTGTAGCCCTGGCCGTACTGGCATTAATGATCCCATCCATGCTGGTCTGGCAGAGTCGTAAGCAACACCCAGAGCGGGTATTTAACGTGGCTGGCGGCAAACCCTTACTAGCGATTGTCTTTGCCTGTGGTGTGATGATTGTGCTGATTCAGTTCTCGATAACGCTGGGTCTGTTGCCTAAAGTTGGCTGAGTCCGGATCTGAACGGCATCGAAGCTAAATAAAAGAAAGCCCTGCGCATCGCTGTCGCAGGGCTTTTTTACAACTCTCGTTGTATTCAATTACAGCTGATAACCCGGCTTTTTAAGCAACTGTTCCATCTGGGGTGCTATTTGCGTATCCCATACTTCTGATTTCCACAGCGATTGTTCAACCATCTGCAGTGCCACGGACAGAGACTCATCCTTTGAGCCAAGATGTTTTTTTAACACGTCACAAAGTTCTGTGGCCAGCACCTGCTTTTGTTCTGCGGTCAAATCACGTGGAAAGCACTTAATTTCAATATGCGGCATGAAGGTTTCTCTCTTTATTACTGACTCAGACAGCTGTTTTACAGCGGAAGGTCGGACAGGTGCAAGCAATCTTTACTGCCGATAGCTGCCAGTGAAAACCGAAATAGCACGCTGTATATTCGATAAATACAACACACCGTTATCGTTAAACTCTTATATGAGACTGTTTATAGCAGACAGGATAATAATGAAAGCGGAGATCATCAGAAATTTTTAACAAAACAGAACATGTATTTTAACCAAAAAGATAACTCGCGCAAAGCGCGTTAATACCTACCGATCTATACGTGAGTTCGGCCAGCTGCAAGCAAACGACTCTCAAAAAAAGCGTAACGTGATTAGCCATAATATACGTTAAGCAACAGTCTGGTGGGGTCTGTACTTACCTTCTGACGTTAAAAAACATAGCGTTATGATAATTCATGCATCGAGCTGGAGTGATGGCTCCAGATCCGATGACAGATTATCGGCTATTCATCGTAGTAATCATATCCGTTGTTGCAACGGGTTGAGGATCATGGGCAAACGCACCCAGCACCATTAAAGCAAGGAGGATAACGAAAATAACATTTTTCATTGCATAGAGTCCGCAGCCAGCATTTAAAACTGCCCGCTATGCTAAAATAAAATCCCTTAAATAGATAAGAGATTTTTTAGATTTATTGTCATTTTCAGCGCTTAATTCGTAAATATATATTTATTTAGCTGTCATTCGAAATAGTCTGTCACCTATAGGCGACAGTATTACACACTCAATGGTGGCAGACCCGGTTCGTCGGGTGTTACAAGCACCTTCAGTGTCGTTTTCACCTGGCTCGCTCTGGCCTGAGGATGATGGTGTATGCGTCAAATTTTTTCTGCAGGGGCGGATAACGATCGGTTCCGAACTCTCAGCCTGCTATCCACTAACATCGAATAGAAAAAACTATAAAGATGAATTATAAAAACACTCAATATTTTGTTGTTTATTATTAGATGTGAGAGTTGATAGCATTCATACAACCCATTTTATTACTGCATAACAAATACACCTCTGATTAATTGCATTCATTAATGAGAGGTGTGTTTGAGTTGTTATTCACAGAAATTTACAGATAACACCAGAATCTATTGTCTGATGTTAAAAATAAGTGAATGATTAATGCTCACCCGACAGCTTCAGACGTTCCAGCATCACCGTTAACTCATCCAGTGAAATCCCGTGTTCATTGTCATCAAAACGCAAATTAAACACCTGCTGTAAATGCTGGTAGAGCTCTTCCGGATGGCTGAATACAGGCATTTTTTCTGCTGCACTATAGAGTGTGCTGCGCCCGCCTTCAGGATGATACAAACTGAGGGTCAGACAATGACGAAAATGGGAGGCCGGCCAGGTCGATACATAGTGGTTACCCATCTCGTAATCTGAGTCAAACTGAGGCTCAAGCGTAAAGCAGTACATCTTCAGGGTCTTTTCGCCGTCCTGGTATTTCAGTAACCAGGTTCCCTCTTCCTGCTCCAGACTATAGCGACCGTATGCGGTATCCAGTACTTCACCGTCACGTAAACGAATCGGACTCGGTAACGTTTTTCCACCGAACCCCACATCTGCCAGCCAGGCTTCATCGCCAAAAGTAACAAGGGTAATACGATGGGTACGACCAGGCAGTTGCGCAGGGTTTGCCAGCAGCACGCGTCCGGATAAATTAGTCACCACAAATCCGAGTTCTTTAAGTACCCGACGAAAGAGTCCGTTTTGCTCAAAGCACCAGCCACCGCGGCCCGCAGAAACCAGTTTATCAAACACACTATCATCATCTGTCTTTATTGTGCGCCCTAACAGGACATCCAGATTTTCAAAAGCAATGGCGTAAGTATGGGCATGATGCAACTGTTTTAGCGTTTCCAGGGTTGCTGAACGAGAACCCTGATAATTGATACGTTTAAAGTAACTTTCCAGACAAAATGACATAGTGGCCTTCCTTTCGCATTAATCACAGCCACACTCTATCGCTAAATCCCTCCTGTTAAATGTTAAAAAATGCTTATCCCTGGCAACAACGATATCAGGAAGGTGGTGTAAAACGCTGAATGATGATGACTCCGGCAAAAATCACCAGGACACCGCTAATACGTCCCAGACTGGCAGATTTTTCGGCCAGTCCCATCAGGCCGAAATGGTCAATAATTAAGGCCGTCACCATTTGTCCGGCAATCACACAAGCAATAAACCCTGTCCCGCCAAGGCGAGGCACCAGCATCAGAGCCGCAGTGATAAAAATAACCCCCGCCAGGCCACCAAACCATATCCAGGTAGGTGCCTGGACAGCAGCATCTAATTTAGGCAGCTGCAAACGCAAGGCCAGAATCAAGGGTAATATACAGATCAGACTGACGCATAATGAGGCAACCGTTGCCCAGAGTGGATGCCCGAGAGTGCGGCCAAGAATGGCATTAGTTCCGGCCTGAAACGGCACCAATGCGCCAGCAATTAACGCAAGTACGATAAGCGATAAAGTATAGAGTCCACTGGTTGAAAGCATAGAAACCTCAGCAAATAATAGAAAGAGGAGCCATCATCAGCTATATATAATATGGATACCAATTCGTATTTTATCCGAGCCACTATTCGTCAAATGAATAATCTTCGCCGTATTGATACTAATTTATTAGTCACACTCCATGCATTATTGCTGGAAAAACATATTTCACGGGCTGCAATACGCTTGCATAAGAGTCAACCCGCCGTGAGCCATGCGCTGGCACATTTACGGACTATTTTTGACGATCCCTTGCTTATTCGCCGGGGAAAACATCTTGAGCTGAGCGTTAAAGCCAGTAGCCTCCTTTTGCCGCTAAGCGAAGCGCTTGAGGGGCTGGAAAACTTACTGGTCGCCCCCGTTTTCGTTCCTGCAGAAACAAAACGCACTTTTCGCCTGGCGATGTCAGACTATGGGGCCTGGCTGGTTCTTCCTGAACTGGTCAGACGTTTACGGGCTGAAGCGCCGGGTATCTCACTGGAGGTGACACAGGCAAGTCGTGAGGCAATGATGTCGCAAGCTGATGAAGGTGAAGTGGATATTGCACTGGGTGTTTTTCCCGGGCCGGACAGCAAGACATTACGCTATCAGACTCTCTTTGAGGAACGATTTATCAGCGTAGCTGATTCCAGTACCTTGCCTGCCAGCGGGACGCTGAGCTTAGCCGAGTGGCTTGAGAGACCGCATGTAGTTGTCACGCACCCTTCCGTCAACGGACTGGAAATTGAATCTGCTATTCAGGCCCTCGGGCTTGAAAGAAAAAGACAAATAACGCTTCCACACTGGCGTGTGGCGAATGATTTAATTCCGGACAGTGATTTAATTCTTACCGTTGCCAGCCGTAACCTTGTACCTCTCAATCCGGTACTGCGTGTCTTTGAACCGCCCCTGGCTATTAAGCCTTTTTTATTCCGACAACTCTGGCATCTCCGTCGTGATGCAGACCCGGCACACCAATGGTTACGCCAGCAGATTATGGCTATCACGCAATCTGATAAAACGCCTTTTTGAAAGCCAGCAAACTTAAATTTGCTGTAAAATCCGGCGCCAACTGAAAGGGGTTACGGTTATTTTATTGTGATTAAGAGTCATTCTGACAGGTCAAATCGCCATATTTTTCCTTTTTTTCCGTGCTTCGTTCGACAGAAATCACAAATTTCTGGTTTTACTTCTACCCCGATTTCCGGCTAGTATCCTTCGCCTTCTTCTTACAGACGCTGCGATAAGACAAAACGTATTGGGAGGAAGGTCATTTTCTATGCTACCAGGCAGACGGGAGTCTCATGAGTTTAAAAACAGAAGCGGAGAAACGGGCCGCAAAACGCCAATGGCTTAATGCGCAAGATGCCGGTTACCATAAAGCTATCGGTAATCGTCAAGTGCAAATGATAGCAATCGGTGGCGCAATCGGTACCGGGCTATTTCTTGGGGCTGGCGGCAGGCTACAGGCAGCAGGCCCTGCGCTGGCGCTGGTCTATTTAGTCTGTGGATTATTTTCGTTCTTTATTCTACGTGCATTAGGTGAACTGGTTCTGCATCGCCCTTCCAGCGGCAGTTTCGTTTCCTATACCCGCG
Source organism: Klebsiella sp. BIGb0407 (assembly GCF_024807845.1). Lineage (GTDB taxonomy): Bacteria > Pseudomonadota > Gammaproteobacteria > Enterobacterales > Enterobacteriaceae > JGM124. The sequence continues at coordinate 329,782 of NZ_JANUEQ010000001.1, read as the reverse complement.
AATTTATCGGCGAAAAAGCAGCCTATGTATGTGGCTGGATGTACTTCGTTAATTGGGCAATGACCGGAATTGTAGATATCACCGCTGTCGCACTCTATATGCAGTACTGGAATAGCTTCGGTGATATTCCTCAGTGGGTGTTTGCGCTTGCAGCCCTGGCCATTGTTGCGACCATGAACATGATTGGTGTGAAATGGTTCGCAGAAATGGAATTTTGGTTTGCTCTCATCAAGGTACTGGCTATCGTCAGCTTCCTGGTGGTGGGTACCCTCGTTCTCGGCAGTGGTAAACCCATAGATGGTCACAGTACCGGTTTCCATCTGATAACCGATAATGGCGGAATATTTCCTCACGGCTTATTACCTGCATTAATCCTCGTACAAGGTGTCGTGTTTGCCTTTGCCTCGATAGAACTGGTTGGCACCGCTGCCGGAGAGTGTAAAGACCCGAAAACGATGGTACCGAAGGCGATTAACAGTGTTATCTGGCGAATTGGTCTGTTCTACGTCGGGTCGGTTCTGCTGCTGGTATTGCTGTTGCCCTGGAATGCCTATCAGGCAAACCAGAGTCCCTTTGTCACCTTCTTCAGTAAACTGGGCGTTCCCTATATGGGGGATATCATGAATATCGTGGTGCTGACAGCCGCGCTATCCAGTCTTAACTCAGGCCTTTATGCCACTGGCAGGATATTGCGTTCCATGTCTATGGGGGGATCGGCGCCACAATTTATGTCGAAAATGAGCAAAAACCAGGTACCCTATGCCGGTATTCTGGCGACCAGCGCAGTCTATCTGCTCGGCGTGTTCCTGAATTATCTGGTTCCTACTCAGGTATTTGAACTGGTACTTAATGTCGCGTCATTAGGCATAATTACTTCCTGGGCTTTTATCGTTATCTGTCAGATACGTCTGCGTAAAGCTATCGCTCAAGGCCACGCCGAGGAAGTCAGTTTTAAACTCCCCGGAGCGCCCTATACCTCCTGGCTAACCTTGCTGTTTTTACTCAGTGTACTGGTACTGATGGCGCTGGATTATCCCAACGGTACTTTTACCATCGCCTCTATCCCGGTAATTGCAGTATTACTGGTGATTGGCTGGTTTGGTGTTCGTAAGCGTGTAAATCAGCTCGCACAGGATAATCCTGAATCCTAGTTTCAGGATGAAAAGTGTGCCCCGTCATCCGGGGCTCACTTTACTTATCAAACTGTTATAATATCAGGACGTGACTTTAAACCTGAGAACTCAGCCAGTGAAAACCTTAATACGCCCCGCTCTCACCACCGATATCCAGGCTATTTTTTCCATTCGTACTGCAGTAAAAGAAAATCATCTGTCACTGGAGCAATTAACAGAAATGGGTATAACACCTGAGGTTATTCTGGAAATGCTGGCACTACCTGATTGTATCTGGGTGGCCGAAATCAATGAAATAACCGCAGGCTTTGCTATCGCAGACTTGGAAGAAGGGGCGATTTTTGCTCTGTTTGTTCTTCCTGAATATGAAGGTCTGGGGCTAGGGAAACAACTAATGAACCATGCCGAAGCCGCTCTCTTTCAGCAATACGCACAAATCTGGCTTGAAACAGACAGTGAGAGTCGCGCGGCTGCATTTTATCAGCGTCGTGGCTGGGAAGCAGTTGAACAGCTAGCAGGAACCGATAAGCGCTATCAGAAAAAACGGCCCTGACCCTCGTCTCACAATACTGAGGGGCCAGAATGATTTTATTGAAGCTTGCTGTATGAATATTTTGTTACCATCTGTGACAAATTAAATGACAGTTTTTTCGCCATTTTACTCGCAAGCAGGTAGACTTTTTAGGGTCAGGTACTGATACCTGTCATCCTCTTTCAATAAACTCACCAAGGAGGCCCTATGTTTCCTGAGTACCGTGAATTGATTACTCACCTGAAAAGCGTCAACCCTCGTTTTCTCAGTCTGTTTGATAAACACCATCGCCTTGACGGCGAAATAACCCGCAGAGAAGGTCCGAAAGGGACGGGATATGACCTTAAAGTCGCCCTGCTCAAGAAAGAAAAACTGCGTTTGAAAGATGAATTGTACCAGATGCTAAAAAACGCCAGTCAGCAACCCGCTTAACCGCGGTTCATTGTTGTCAGATCAAGGAAGAGTTATCTCTTCCTTTTTTGTTGCTGAGACAGAAAAATGTTCAGGCCACACTGACGACACTAAAAGCAATTTCCCAGAGTGAGTCCTCCCCCGGATATATTTCATTAATGACCTGTTTTAGCTGTATCAGCGTCATATTCTCTTGCCGGGCATGTTCCTCATCTAGCTCACTCAATTTTACCGCAGTCACACTAATGACTTTAATGGTACAGAAATAGGTATCATCCTCGTAACACCCGGTACGTAAAGACTGACCAGCAACAAAGTGAGATTCGCTGACATCTCGCAGCGTTATCGTCTTACGTCCACTGATAATGTCATCCTGAAAACGACGAAAAAATGTTATGTCATTTGCCATAGGTCATCCTGTATAAAAAATAACAGCGGTAAATCTTATCTGTTAACCCAGCTTACGGGTTATCACGCGGGTATCCCAGCGGTAAAACTGCCCGATTGATGATCAACCTCTTAGTATATTTACGCAATTGAAATCCCTGCCTGAGCATAACTAACCCGGTATAATGTACTAAAAATAAGCAAAACCTCCCTAAAAACACCTTAATCAGACATCTCTCGATCCAGACTTCTAAACGGCCTAACATCTTAACGTCTGAAAAACCACCGGTTATAACCTTGGGTTATATAGAGCGGGTTTATATTCTTTTAGCTGGTCGATTGTGCGCTCTATTATCCGCACATGAACATATTTCATGTTGCGAGAAAACCATGATTGCCGACTCTATTCTGGAACTGATTGGAAACACACCGCTGCTTCGCCTGAATCACCTTGATACTGGCGTCTGTGAGTTATTGCTGAAACTGGAAAATCAAAATCCGGGGGGATCAATTAAAGACCGTGTCGCACTGTCAATGATTGAGCAGGCTGAAGGCAGTGGTGTACTCAGGCCCGGCATGACGATTATTGAAGCCACTGCCGGCAATACCGGACTCGGGCTGGCATTAATCGCAACCCAGAAAGGCTATCCGTTAATTCTGGTGGTCCCCGACAAAATGAGCCAGGAAAAGATAGCCCACTTACAGGCACTGGGCGTCGATATCCGTTTAACACGTTCTGATGTGGTGAAAGGACATCCGGAATATTACCAGGATTACGCCCGGCGGCTGGCAACGGAAATCGCGGATAGCTTTTATATTGATCAGTTCTCTAATCCTGCAAATGCACAGGCACACACCCGGAGCACCGCCGTTGAGTTATGGCAACAAACCGGGGGGCATATTGACGCTATCGTGGTGGGTGTCGGGTCTGGTGGAACCTTAGGCGGTTTACAAGCCTTTTTTCGTACCCATTCCCCGCAGACCGAATTTATCCTCGCCGACCCTGAGGGCTCAATCCTTGCCGATCATATTGACTATGGTCAGACAGCAACCAGCGGAAGCTGGTTAGTTGAGGGGATTGGTGAAGATTTTATTCCTCCTCTCGCAGCTATTGACGGTGTTAACCAGGCCTATCGCATCAGTGACAAAGAGTCTTTTGCGACCGCCCGAGCGTTATTAACGCGCGAAGGGGTACTCGCAGGATCCTCGACTGGCACCCTTCTCGCTGCTGCACTGCGTTACTGTCAGGCACAGACACAACCCAAACGCGTAGTGACGTTAGCATGCGATAGCGGAAATAAATACTTATCGAAAATGTATAGCGATCGGTGGTTACACCAACAGAATCTTGATTAACAGTAAGGGAACTCTATGACTAAGTTTGCGACATCCAGCGTCCATAGCGGTAGTTTTCATGATGCCCATGGTGCAGTTATGCCTCCTATTTATGCAACCTCGACTTTTGAACAACCCGCACCTGGTCAGCATACTGGGTTCGAATACTCGCGCAGTGGTAATCCCACACGCCAGGTGCTTGAAAATGCCATTGCTGAGCTGGAAGGTGGCAAGCGAGGCTTTGCCTTTTCCTCCGGACTGGCCGCTATTTCGACGGTACTGGAACTTATCGATAGCGGCAGTCATATTGTCGCCATCGATGATGTTTATGGCGGTACCTGGCGTTTGCTGGAGAATGTGCGTAAACGTAGTGCAGGAATAAAGGTGAGCTGGGTAAAACCTAACGACACGGCAGCCCTGGAGACCGCAATTCGCCCTGAGACAAGAATGATTTGGGTAGAAACACCGACTAATCCACTGCTAAAACTGGCCGATCTTGCGGCTATTGCTGAGATTGCCCGCAGGAATAACATCATCAGCGTGGCTGACAATACCTTCGCCTCTCCTGCCCTGCAACGTCCGCTTGAGTTCGGTTTTGATATTGTAGTGCACTCAGCAACGAAATATCTGAATGGTCACTCCGATGTGATAGCAGGACTTGCTGTTACCGGGGAGAGTGAAGAGCTGGGGCAGCAGCTGGGCTATCTGCAAAATGCTATCGGTGCTGTCGCCGATCCCTTTAGCAGTTTCCTGACCTTACGCGGTATTCGTACCCTTGCCCTACGGATGGAACGGCATAGCCATAACGCACTGCAATTAGCACAGTGGCTGGAATCTCATCCCGCCGTAGAGAAAGTCTATTTCCCCTGGCTTGAATCGCATCCACAGTATACTTTGGCTCGCCAACAAATGAGTCAGCCTGGCGGTATGATTTCTTTTGTGGTGCAGGGTGATGAAAAACGTACTAATGAAATTATTGGAAAGCTGAAACTCTTTACTCTGGCTGAAAGCCTGGGTGGCGTTGAAAGTCTGGTGAGCCAACCGTTTACCATGACACATGCCTCTATTCCTCTGGAGCAGCGTTTAAGTAATGGAATTGTACCTCAGCTGATTCGGTTATCTGTCGGTATAGAGGACGTGCAAGATCTCAAAGCCGATCTTGCCCGGGCGCTTGACGAATAACAGATATACTCTGTCAGGAAAAAATGGACTTGCTCATTCAGAGGAAAGATATATACCCTAAATAATTCGAGTTCCCTGTAGGCGACAAGTTCAGCCCGTCGATGAGCATAGATAAACTATGTGATTCGACGGGCTGAACGCAGGCAACACCCAGGAAACTTGAAGTATGACGGGTATAGTAAAGCCATTTAATACAGGTTAAACAGTTAGCATGATTGCAATTAATTAACCCCGAAACTGTCGTAACAAAATATCGAAGTCATCCATAATACCTTTATGAATAGCAGCAACGCTCCCTGCCTCATCCCTTTTAGTTAATGCTTCGATTAAAGTATCATAATTATGCGGCATACCAGAAATCTCATCAAAACGAGGATAGAGGTAATTAAAACTGGGTCCAATTCTGATCCAAAGCTGTTCAATTAATTCCATTAACGTTGGCATCTCAGCATAATCGAACACCTGAAAATAGAAGTCACGATTTGCCTTTAACGCCGCCTCAACACTGACTTTTCTGGCACTGAGAATACTGTCTCTGAGCTGGCTTAAACGCATTAAGCCGGCTTTATTGATTTCTCGGGTTGTTTTTTGCACTGCCATACCTTCCAGGCTTTTACGAATAACTGAAATTTCCTGATAATGACATTCTGAGATAGCCGGAACCAGAAAAGCCTGAGCAGGTGTAACATCCAAAGCACTTGATGCAACCAGTCTCAGCAACGCCTCGCGAACAGGCGTAATACTGGTACCCAGTTGCTGGGCAATTTCCTTTGTGACTAAACGGGAACCCGGTTTTAGCATGCCTAAAATGAGGGCGTTTTTTAACCGTGATTCAACCTGCATGGTGAGACTCAATCGCTGTGCTTTATCTAAGTCGAACATGTTTCTTCCCTATAGAAAAACTATCTGTATTTTCAGTTTTCTTATTTCCCTGCTATCGATGTCGCTACAGAATATACTATACACCTCAGCAAATTAATTAAATCCGTAAGCGGACGGTCCTGATTCTATATATTTAACACATGAATCGTAAAGTAGAAGATTAGTTTAATAATAATATTTGATTATAAATTGGCATTTGCCATAACATGGCCTTCTCTATTGAGGACACATACGCGTCATATTAACTATCATAAAACGTATCTATAGCGTGATTTTACGTTTAATCGTGGATTAAAATAATAAAAAACATTTTTCCTGATTAAAATATATCAAATTGATTCGCATTGTAATTATATAAATAGCACAACAACTTAACTTTTCTGATATAGCAGAGATGATCTCTACACTTTATTTTGTGATGGGTAAATGAACAAATAGCATTTATCTTGCCACTGACGACTGGCATAAATGGGAAAATTATACGACCCTCCCATCTTGTCAGTGATTAAAAGCAAGTTGATTATCGTTGGTTATCACGCGATTCAGAACAGGGAAAAAAGAAGTGCGACAGGGAAGCTTATTGGCCAGGTTGCGCCCACCAGAACGGAACATAAGAGTTTTATCCGCCAGGTATCATGAGACAGAAACCAAGTAATGATTGCGCTGATTAGCGCCATGATGGCATAAAAAACCAGCATATGTTGATAAAGAGTCATAAGAGAGCAACAGGGTTGTCAAAAAACGGTGAAATATGCACTTTTTTTGTCCTCAGATCAAGGTTTGTAGTAACTCTCCTACAATTTTTAATTTGAAATCCCCTTTTTCGGTGAGTTTCCTGAACAGGGCGTCTAAAAATAAGCCCTGTTCAGAAGTATTGGTAACGCTATCTCACCGGAGTCTCAGCCGAGTTCGCCTCATCAAGGGTACGTAAATGATCGTCTTTATTGAGTGTCAGTAATGCAAAAATACTCACAACGGCCGTAGCCATGACATACCAGGCCGGGATGTCCAGATTACCTGTTTGTTTGATTAAACCGGTAATAATCAGGCCCGCACAGCCAGAAAAAATAGCGTTGGATAGTGAGTATGCCAGCCCCAGTCCCGTATAGCGAACATGGGTCGGAAACATTTCTGACAGCATTGCAGGCCCGGGACCAGCAAGCAGCCCAACTAACCCCCCCGCTATCAGTACCACAATCGATTTTGTCAGTAATGTAGAATGACTGTCCTGAAGCAGATGCAGTAACGGTAAGGCAAGGATGAACAATAGTACTGCAGCCGTAACCATCACAGCACGGCGACCAATTCGGTCACTTAACATACCGGCGGGAATGATTGTTGCAGCAAAGCCAATATTGGAAATTACAGCAATCAATAACGCCTGATTAAAACCGGTATTGAGCGAAGATTGTAAATAGGTAGGCATGATAACTAGATAGGTATATCCGGCAGCAGACCATACCATGACCCGGCTGACGCCCATCAATATGGTCTTCAGGGTGGCACTAAAATTAGCTTTGGTTTTAGTCTGAACAGGCTGTGCCTGCTGTGCCTTTTTCTGCTTGATAAAACTCGGAGTTTCTTCCATATGGAAGCGCAACCATAAAGCAACAACCCCCATCGGTAATGCCACAAAGAATGGAATTCTCCAGCCCCAGGCTAGCATGTCTTCATGACTCAGCATGACAGAAAGTAAGGCAACAATCCCTGCACCCGCCAGTAGTCCGAGGGCAACAGTAAATGATTGCCAGGCACCAAATAGTCCGCGTTTACCACGCGGCGCAAATTCGGTCATCAATGAAACGGCTCCTCCGTACTCTCCTCCTGCAAACAGTCCTTGAAGAATACGTAGCCCGGTAACAATCAGCGGTGCGGCGATACCAATACTGGCGTAGGCAGGCACCAGACCCAGGGCCACGGTTGCCAGCGTCATCATTATCAATACAAACAATAGCGTCGGTTTTCGCCCTATCCTGTCACCCATTCGACCAAAAATAATGGCACCAAGTGGCCGGAAGAAAAAAGCGATAGCAAATGAAGCATAAGTCAGAATCAGCGCCGTCAGTTCAGCCTCACCTTCGAGCCGGAAAAAGTTCTGGGCAATGATAGTGGCAAGAAATCCATATACAGCAAATTCATACCACTCAATAAAATTACCCACAGAACCAGCGATAAGCGCACGCTTCTGTGACGCGACAGCAGGTTGGGAAGTTTGCATTAGGAACGCTCTTATGAAAAAAATAACAAATGGGCAAGTTAGCCATTTAACTGGCTGGCAGTCACCCGGGAAACGGCACAGCCGTTAACCCGGGGAATAGTAATCAGCAGAACCTTAATCAGCGGGATAAATCACGCCGAGTGGTATCGCTTTTGTTGCACCGGTAACTGCCGGAACATTACCCGCTAGATTATGAATACGCTGATGCGCAAGCCAGGCAAATGCAGCCGCTTCAACATAATCAATATCCAGCCCGGATGCGGTGGTCGTTCCGAGCGACCAGTCTGCGAGCATCGCCTGTAAGCGAGCCATCAAAAGTGGATTTTTTGCACCACCACCACAAGCCAGTAGCACTTTAGATTGCTGTGTTTCAGGTAGTTTTAGCAGTTCATCACGGATAGTGGTTGCGGTAAATTCGACCAGCGTCGCCTGGACATCAACGGGCGCGACATCCGGGAATGATTCGAGTTTAGCTAATAGCCATGCCAGGCTGAATAATTCACGACCGGTACTTTTTGGTGCAGCTTGTGCCAGAAAGGGTTCTGCAAGCAAGTGCTCTAATAACGGAGCGCTGACATGACCTTGTTGTGCCCAATGCGCATCCTTGTCATAGGCGTGCCCCTGGTAACGTTCAATCCATGCATCCAGTAAAACATTGCCCGGCCCGGTATCATACCCGCGGGTTGGCTCTCCGGTCTGCAAAATGGAGATATTGCTGATCCCGCCCATATTCAGTACCACCGTAAGTTGCTCAGGATCAGCAAATAATGCCTGATGAAAAGCAGGAACCAGTGGTGCACCCTGTCCGCCATAAGCCATATCTTTACGACGGAAATCTGCGACGGTAGTGATACCGGTCAGGGCTGCAATGACGTTAGCATCGCCAATCTGCATCGTGAAGGGATAACGCCCCTGCGGCGAGTGCCATACGGTCTGACCATGACAGCCAATAGCACGAATATCCGCAGCGCTGACTCCCGAAGAACGAAGCAGGTCTTGTACACTCTGCGCATAGAGGCGTCCAAGACGATTATCCAGCTCGCCCAGTTCCAGCAAAGTAGCTTCCCCACGCAGGCAAAGATCCGCCAGTGATTTTCGTAACTCATCTGGCATCTCGGTAAAACCGCACGCTATCATCTGTGGGCTGGCCTCTGAAAAATCCATAATAACCGTATCGACACCATCCAGACTGGTACCTGACATAATACCCAGATAAAGTTCTTTTCCCACGGTGGGCTCCTTAAGGTCTGCAACGCAGTTAAAATCTGCAATAACAGATAAAATAAATTATTCCTGCAACCAGTCAACAGGGAATATTGTATTACCAGTCAGGATGCGAGAAGTGTCACACTTCAGGCGCGAACTGAAGTTATACTTTCCAGCAACCCTTATCACAGGTGATATTTTAACCATAAAGACAGGAAGTGAGATCGCGGCAGAATATGCGCGAGGCCGGCAAGGGGATAAAAAAATACCCGCCCGGAATAAACATTCTGAGCGGGTATTTTCTGTTTTAAACTCTAAAAATATGGCCTGAGGAATTAGGCTTTATCAGTATAATCGTAGCCATAATGATGGTAACCATAACCATACTGGCTGCTGGCACGCTTCATTACGCCGTTGAGGATAGCCCCTTTAACCGTCACACCAGCCTGCTCCAGGCGCTGTACGCAGACCATTATTTCTTTCACGCTGTTCATTTCAAAGCGAGCAACCACCAGACTGGTACCAACAGAACGACCAATAATCGCCGCATCGGTCACCGCCAGTATTGGCGGGGTATCGATAATAACCATATCGTAATGTTCACTGGCCCAGGTCAGAAGCTGCTTAAAGCGCTCGTGCATCAACAGCTCTGACGGGTTCGGTGGCGCCATACCGCGAGTAATAACATCAAAGCCCGCTTTCTGGAACGTTTGCACCGCATCAATGGCACTGACTTTACCAGAAAGGATATCAGACAGACCTTTGTCGTTACTGATCTGGAACAGTTCATGGATATAACCACGACGCATATCCGCATCAATAAACAGGACTTTTTGCCCTGGCTGAGAAATGATGGCGGCCAGGGAGCTACTGATAAAGGTTTTTCCGCTGTCTGGTGTTGCCCCGGAGATCATCAGCACGTTATTAGATGCTTCCATCATAGCGAAATGCAGGCTGGTACGCAGACCACGAATCGCTTCAATAGACAGATCGATAGGGTTATCCAGCGCCAGGAACGGCACGTTTTTAGTTTTGTGACGCACGCTGCTGGAGAAAATATTCTTGCTGCGTAAACGTGTACGTTTCAGCAACCATTCAGAAGTAGGCACGGTGGCATATACGTTAATACCCTGCTCTTCCAGCTGCTCTGGCGTTTCGATTCCACGGCGTAATACTGAGCTTCCCAGTACCAGACCGGCAGAGGCAAACAGGCCGAGGAAGAAACCAAGAATAACGATTAACGGTTTTTTCGGCTTAATCGGTTTCGGCTGGGTTAATGCCGGGTCAATAATACGTACGTTACCAATAGCGCTTGACTGGGCAATGCTCAGTTCCTGCTGACGATTAAGCAGCTGGCTGTAAACAGCACGGCCAGACTCAACATCACGACTCAGACGCAGTACTTCTTGTTGCGTCGCAGGCATACCAGAAACACGTTTATTCAGACGGTTTTTTTCCTGCTCCAGCGTCTGACGTTTTTCCATCAATGCGCGATAAGTCGGGTGATCTTTTTTGTATAGCTGCGAAATTTCAGCTTCACGGAAGGTCAAATTATTAATCTGGTCATCGACATTGACCACTTGCTCCAGCACAGATTTGGCTTCGAGATTAAGGTCAACGGAATCGCTCTGTTTACGATAGGCGTTCAGCTTATCTTCAGCATCATCCAGCTCATTCCGGACTTCAGGCATTTTTTTCTGCAAAAACTCAAGACTTTTAGAGTCCTGGGCCGCCTGACGTGAGATGTTCTGCTGCAGATAGTTATCACTGATGTTATTCAGGATCTTCTCAATCAGCACCGGATCTTCACCGGACATCGTCAGACCTAACATCCCACTGTCTTTGCTCTTCTCACTGACAGTGAAATTCTGCTGAAGATTGTTGATAGCGGCCAGCTCAGAATACTGCGTAACGATAAACTCAGTACCGGGTTCCGCATCAATATTGCTGATTTTGATATCAATACCTTTGCCGTTCAGCAATTCACCCATGGTGCCTTCCAGGGTGGTATCATCCATCTCTACCTGATACTTGCCGTTTTCACCCACGGTGACCAGCACGCTTTTTGCGCTTTCACGGCCAAGCGGGATATTCAGCCAGCTCACTTCCAGCGATTGTTTTGGCTCACCGGCCAGACGTGCCCAGCCCTCACCAAAAATAGGGAAAAATTTCTGGGAGACCTCAGTACGCAAATTCAGGTCATTGACGGTTTTGCCCAGAATCATTCGCGACTGTAACAGCTGAAGCTCAGGTGCTGATTCAGGTGAAGAGTCAGGTATCATCTGACTCAGGCTGCTTAAAATAGCGTTGCCCTTTTTCTGTTCCACCTGAATTAACGTATCTGCCTGATAGACCGGAGTGGCAAACAGGGCATACACCAAAGCACAGGCAGTAGACAGCAGCGTCACACCAATGATGAGTTTACGGTGATCGATAAGATCGCCAAGCAAGCGGCCCAGATCCAGCTCATTTTCACCTGATGAGGGGTTTTGCTTTTGAGTATTTTTTGTCGTCATAATAAAACTTGAATATCTCGTTTAGTTAACTGAGCCGCTGTGCCCATTCCTGTGAAGCACTATCAAGTAAGCCGTAGACATGCTCATGAGCATCCTGGCTCTTCTTATAAGGATCCGGAATCTCTTTTTTACCTAGCCATTGCCCGTAAAGCATCACTTTCCCCCTGACTTCCGGGGCAATTTTGGTCACTTCTTCAATATGTGAAGCTTCCATCACCAGAATCAGGTCGTAGCTACGCGCAATGGCAGGCGTTAATTTGCGCCCATGATGGCCATCAAGGGAGAGACCATGATGGGCAGCCACTTCAGCAGCCACAACATCAGCCGGATGATCGGTAAGACCATAGGTTCCCGCTGAGTCGATTTGCATTTCAGGTAACAATTTGCGTAACAAACGCTCTCCCACCGGAGAGCGACAAATGTTACCGGTACAGACTACGAGGACTGACTGGAACATTAATTTGGCCATCTTTTGATATATCTCACGGTTTCAGTCAGGTCACGCACACCCGTAATGGTTGGTACCAGCTGAGAAATAACACGGTTCCAGCGAGCCAGAGGTGCCGCTGTGATATAGACAATATCGTATGGTTCAAGCTGGAATTCAGTACCCATTACCATCGCAGAAGCATCTTTTGCATTTAACTGGTAAATATTAGCAATTTTACCGGCTGCACGGTCTTTAATCGAACGAATAACAAAGATACCGGTGGCATCAGAGACATCTTGCTTCATACCATCAGCATTACCGATAGCTTCAGCCAGAGTCATACCGCTGCGATCCATTTTAAGCGTGCTTTGTTTACCCACTTCACCCATGACAAATACTTTCAGGTCATCGTTACGCGGAATAAAGAGAATATCACCCGGACTAAGCAGTTTATTCTGCATTAAATCGCCGCGCTGCATTAAGGCATAAAGTGAAACACGTGAGTCCTGACCGTTATGGGTTAATACCACATTACGCCAGTCGGCATCGGTACTCAGTCCGCCGGCGGCATTGATAGCATCCATAACAGTTAATGGAATATTAGTAATCGGCTGCTGGCCTGATTTCGCCACTTCGCCCGTCACATACGCTTTTTGCGAACGGAAAGCCGCGATCGTCACATCAACCTGTGGGCTTTCGATCACCGCATCGAGACGACGGGTAATTTCGTTACGCACTTCCGCCAGGGTTTTACCGGCAACCGGTAATTTACCCACATAAGGATAGAAGATAGTACCGTCAGCATTAACCCAGTTACCCGTATCGCTGGCGCTACGGTACTGACCTGCTGGCGTGGTTAATTCCGGGTGATCCCAGACTGTGACCATCAGAACATCACCGACACCAATACGATATTCATATTTTTGTAATTGCGCATCAAGTTCTGGATTCGATCTGGCAGCAATATTACCAGGGCGCAGCTTATCAATCAGACCCGGTGTCACCGGGTAGACATTGACTAGTTTATCCAGATCATAATTATTATCCGGTAACTCAATGACATCTTTACCACGGGTGCTTAATACTTGTCCTGGTATTATCGTACAGCCGCTCAATGCTGTTAACGTCAGAGCCAGAACTGATAATTTTAAAATGCGCTTTTTCATTTGCTATCATCGTCTTTTAATCAAAGTACTGATGCCTTAACAGGCGTTTGAATGAGGTCTGCCACTACCATTTCCCGCGTTAAAGGATGCCAGACCTGCAGATAACAACGCTTATAACCTATTGTTGCACCCTTCACTGACCCAGAGGGAATTCACGTTCTGACGTCATATTATACAGCTGATACTTTCTGCCCAGCGTCTGTCCGCCATCACGAGTCAATGGTGTCCAGGAGATTACCGCATGGTTTGGATTCGGGGTGACTGTCATCAAATCAAACGGAATTGAGACATAGAAACCTTTACTGAATCCGCCTTCACCATAATCGGCTTTCGAGACATTCGATTTCGCGCCCCAGATACCGACTTTAACGCCGCTATCAAAGCGTTTAGCCATCTCGATAGTCACGCCTTTGTCGCCCGCCAGATACTGACCGACCGCCACTTTCAGCAGCACGCCATTCATCTGTGGTGGAGTCCAGTAAGTGGTGATAAAACCGGTGCCTACACTGTAATCAGCAAAACGCATCATGTCATCCCAGTCACGTTGTTTTACGTAGTTGGCATCGACACCTATTGCCCATTGACTATCAAGCGGACGGTAAAGGACTTCCGCCCCCACGCCGCCGTACATCATTTCCAGATAACCGCCGTATGCCTGACCATAGAATCCATGTCCCAGATCGGTTACGTAGTTAGTCTGCAGGTTATTGATAAAGACATCATTTCGGACATAGTCGCGAATATGCGTACGCACTCGCGGCAGGTTCGAATCCTTCGGCAGTAACGAGGAGTTAAACTTCTCGTAGTTATTATGGATGTTAATAAATACGCCACTGTCTACCAGCCAGTTATCAGTCAACCAGTAATTAGCGCTTGGGAGCAGACCAATCTGGTACATATAGAAGCCTTCCGGCCCGCCTAATGACTGAATTAACTTCGGCTCAAACGAATAGCTGAAACGAGATGGTTTGATACGATAACCCTGTGAATCTGGGATTGGATCGTTTGGCTCAACGCGTTTTTGTTGCAGTTTCTCTTCATGGCCTAACGGATAACCCGCAAGCTCTTTTTTCAGACTGGCAACATTGGTCTCTGTGGTAACCAAAGGCAGATGCATTTTGGTTTGCGTTACGCTAATGGTCTCAGTACCTGCTGGTAGCTGATTAACCAGAATACGATTCGCACGATCAACCGCTTCACGGGAGTCACGGTAGCGTTTCTGCTCGCCGGACATATAGAGCGTATTACCGTGATATTTGATTTCCGGATCATCAAAGCCCGCGTTGTACTTGAGCTCTGACAGCTGACTGGCAACGACCGTATAAGAAGGCGCTCCGTCGGTCACCTCCGGGTGATAAGCTGCTTTAGGCGCATCGCGGAAGGCTGGGCGCAGAGTATTCAGGTTATTACGCAGAGTGAAACCAAACATCAGCGTGTTGCCGCGCTCATAGCTGAGGTTGACATCCGCCCAGTTAGCGACACGGTACACGGCACCGAAGTTATAGTGGGTAAACTGGCTAATATTTTTGGCGAAATCGTCTTTATAGTCGTTACCGTCATACTCCAGCTTCAGACGTAAAGGCTGCCAGGGGGTCTGGTATTCAATCCCACCCACCACAGATGCAGGGCCTTTAAACATACCGTCAAAGCTGATTTCGCCCGCATCCACCAAGTCACTACGGGTACAGTATTTATCTGATGCACGGCAAAACGGGTTGGTAATATTGCCGCTGTTACCGATATAACCCCAGCCAACGCCCAGAGTAAAATCAACGGGACCTACGCGTTTACTGCCAACAACATATTCCCCGTCAAACAGACCGGTACCTGAGATATCTCGTTTACCGAATGCCACCGCCGGGAGGTAATAGCTTTCTTCCAGCAGGCGAACTTTGAAGTCAAAAGATTTATCTTTATAACTTTGGCTGCCACTGAAATCGGTATTACTGCTGTAGCGACGGGTACGGACATCCGCGTAGCGAATCGTACCTTCAAGCCACGGAAATAACGAAATTGAAGTCGAGTAAAAACGGTACTGATCGTTGTCCCGATAGTTGACGCTAAATTCCCCTTCTGGCGCAAAACGCGCGGTAGGAAGCTGCATCAACCCGGTACCACCAAAATCAGTCTGAGAATAAAGCATCGGTTCCGGATAGGTTTGCCCCTCTGCATAACACGCAGTTGAGACCGCCAGCGCCAGGAAACTGAGTACATGGATTTTTTTCATTAATCAGGAACCCGACGAGTTAACAATGAAATAATATCATCTTGTAAAGATTTGCCTGCTGCATCCGTCGCACAAGGTGAAAATCCTACCCACACAATGCTGCCCGGACTCGCTTCGTTGTACAGGTTATTCCAGTAAGCGACAGGCTCAGTTGTGGTATGTCCGTCAGGATGGATAACCGTTACCGTACTTCTGTCCGCGCCTGACAAATGATCCTGCTCATCCAGATAGTCACTAATAGGCGTTGCAGGTTGCCACATTACTGGGCCTGGTTTGCTGACGGCACCCATCACCCGTAAAGTCGAGGGACGTACACCCGTATAGAGTTTATATTCTCCCTGCAAAGGAACATCGCCCCCTGCCAGGGTGGTACGGATAACATCAGGATCCAGAGGTGTGAAGAGCCGGTCAACTACTTTGATATTCTGAAGCTGATCGATAACTGATTGCAGCATGACTGTCTGTTTTGGCGATGCATCCACCTTACAAGCTGCAAGACGGGCAAGTATCAGACGCTTGTCGAGGTCGGCTTTATTCGTTGCCGGAATCGCGGTAATCACCGCGCCAGGCCACCAGATATCTTGTGGCAACGCAGGGTCAGTCACTAATTGTAACAGCGTCGATACGTTTTCAAATCGCTGTTCCTGACCCGGATATTGATTATCTACTGCCACACTACCGGTTGCCAGGGCACAAGCACTCAGCATCGTGAGCGTACTGCCAAGAATGAGTCGGGTGAATTTATTCATTGTGCGGGTTTCAATATGGTCATTTCAACAGGATAGGTTCCGGCACCGAGCATTTGATGACTCTGACGCACCTGGCCATTGCGGGTATCTACCCAAAAAATATTTTGCCACTGCTCATCAGGCACAACGGATTGCACCTCTTCATACCAGACCTGGCAAGGTACGTTTTCCCCGGCAATTGTTAATACTTCATCTTTTTCTGCCCGGGTAAAGCGAGAGGTTAAGGCAGCCGAGCGTAACTGCTCGCCTTCTTTCCAGCGGATAGTGCGCGACCATGTCTGACCATTAGCGAGACTCTGAGCCTCAAGCAAAGGATCGGGGGTGACGGATATCACTTCTAACAGATTGCGACTATGTAGATTATTTGTTTGCACCAGTCGCCCATTGCGAGTAGCGACGATGGAACCGTCCCGGGATAACCACTTGAGATTTCCTTGCTCAATGTAGCCCAGCACGAGAAAAGCACGTTGTTCATTATCAATACGGAAATAGGTGCTTGCGTACGGCAGTGACTGTATTGCCTCATCAGTCATTGTGACGTCTTTCGCTTCCCAGATTGCACTGAACGTATCCACTACCCCTTGCTGACTGGGGCTACATCCCGCAAGTAATGCGAAGAAAGGTATGGCAAGTAGACGCACCGGATATTCCCTTATTAAGACGATATACCCGGAGTAACGTACCTCCGGGTCAGAACAGCTAATATCTTCGACCTGACGAAATTCGTAAGGCCGTTCAGATTAACGGGTCGCTGTTGTGGTATTGATGGTGGTGTTGTCATCGTTGCTAACTGCAACAGCAACGCCTACCGCTACTGCAGCAGCTACACCAACTGCAACCAGAGTAGTAGTACCTGCTGCGGCACCAGCGCCAGCTGCACCAGCTGCACCACCTGCTGGGGTAGCTGACATAGCTACCGGAGAAGCTGCCAGAGCAGCTGCTGTCAGAACAGCAAAGATTGCTTTTTTCATATACATTCCTTATTCAGTGATTTAAACAAAGAGAACCTGAAACTCAGGCCAGAACATTGGGTCGTACCCCCAATTAATTTGTGTCCATCATATACATAAACAAAAAATGTAGGTCTGAAACAGACATCGGACTGAACACACTTTTAGCTCGTTTTAAAGATGCTTGCACACAAATCTAAGAATATTCCTTCACCATTGAGATTAACTGATAAAACAGATAATCAGGCACGCGTCGAGAGAAGGATAAATAAATGTCTGAAAGAATATAAATCTATATATATCAAAAAACAACAAAAATTGACAATGTAAGAGGTTAATGCTTAAAAACACCATTTCGAAAATCACGGCAATCGTATTATTCTTAAAAAACAGTGCAATCTTTACGCTATTTGATTTTGTTTCGGATAAATCAACCTGTTTCGCACTGTATTGAAAATAGATAGCCTGATAACTGGCATGATTTTACGTTTTTTGCCCCCGCACACACACAAACTGGTCCTGCCCCCCCCCACGTACAGCAATTGTGCAGTTCCCGGGCGAGGTGTCGGCGCAGGTGTTCAAGAGCTAAAAATGGATTATTCGACACTTGAATATCTTGCAAAGTATATACATATAAGATAAGCATATAAATACTGTCACCATTAGCAGACAGGTAAATAGCAGAACTAAGAAAGTTACGTAAACATCAAGACTAAAAATAATTTATTTATTCGAAAAGTTGATTAATTTAAATATGACATTATTTCGACTATATAAAAAAATAACCTGTAAATATAAAATATTTAGCCATCAGCACCAAAATGTTACGGTATCATCAGACAATTATCCGGTAAAATTCGTCCGCTAACCACACAAGTCTATGGCTGACCCCACAATGTTCTCTCCTTCCATAGTCAGTTCATCTGTTGAACAATCAAACGTGACAGTGTCACTATTGCCAGCTGTTCTCGCTCTCCCCACTCCCAGGATGCATTCAGACGGAAACAATTATCCCAGTTACTCCCGGTACTGAACATTTTACCAGGGGCAATACTGATATTGTGCACCAGTGCTTGCTGATACAGCAGTCGGGTATCGACAACCTTCGGCAGTTCAATCCACAGAAAATAGCCACTCTCGCTGTGATGAATCTTGGTCTCAGCCGGGAAATGCTCAGTGAGAGCCAGTAAAACCTGTTGCTTACGTTCAGCCAGTGTTCTGCGTAAACGACGTAAATGGGTATCAAACCGACGGGTTGCCAGAAAATCGACCAAGGCAAGCTGCATGGGTGAGCTGGTTGAAAGCGTACTCATTAACTGAAGTTGTTGAATTCGCCGGGCATGCTTACCCGCAGCGACCCAGCCAATACGAAAACCCGCAACCAGACATTTTGAATACGAGGAGCAATGCAAGGTAATGCCTTGTTCATCGAAGGCACGCAACGGCAATGGCCGCTCACGACCGTAATATAATTCAGAGTAAACATCATCCTCAATCAAGGCCACATTGTAGTGCGCCAGTAAACTGACCAGTGCCTGTTTTTTACTGGCGCTGAGCGTCACGCCGAGAGGATTCTGGCTGTTGGTCATCAGCCAGCAGGCTTTAACCGAATTCTGCTCCAGCGCAAGTGCCAGAGCATCAAGGTCGATACCGGTTACCGGATCGGTCGCGATGGCGAGTGCTTTCAATCCCAGCCGTTCCAGCGCCTGAAGCGCACCATAAAAACAGGGGTTTTCGACAATAACCCAGTCGCCAGGTTCAGTCACCACTTGTAAGCTGAGGTTTAGCGCTTCCAGCGCACCCGCCGTGATAACTATTTCATCCGGTGAAACCGGAATCCCTTGCTGAGCATAACGCCGGGCAATGGCATGACGTAAGGCGGCGTTTCCCGGCGGCAGGTTTTCAATCACACTCATCGCCGTCGCGGTTTTGCTGACCGTCACCAGCGAACGATTAAGTTGCTGCAACGGAAACAGTCGCGGATCGGGGAAAGCGGAACCAAAAGGTACTACAGCAGCGTTGCAGCTGGCCTGTAATACATCAAAAATATAGGTATTAACATCAACCACTTCATCTCGGGTGACTTGTTGAGCAATGGGCGTGTTCGTCGGTAATGGCCGAGGTGCAACATAGTAGCCTGACTGGGGACGCGCGACGATAGCTCCGCGACTCTCCAGCAACTGATAAGCATGGCCGACAGTCATAAAGCTCATACCGCTATGCTGAACTTGCTCACGTAACGAAGGCAAACGGTCACCTGACTTCCAGATCCCAAGGGCTATCTGCTCAAGGATTTGCTCTGCCAGTTGCTGATATTTTTTCATTTGCGCCCCTCGTTCCCCTCACCTATATCAGGCTATCAAAAAACTAATTTTTTTGAAAACTGTTATAGATAAATATCACATTTCTGTTTCTGATAAACCTTGCGACATCACATTACTATGACCCTGTCTTTTTTGGTTCAGAGGTGTGCATGTTTGCTTTCGACGCGTTTCATCTGGCAAGGATCCAGTTTGCTTTCACCGTTTCCTTCCATATTATTTTCCCGGCAATCACGATTGGACTCGCCAGTTATCTTGCCGTGCTCGAAGGGCTCTGGCTCAAGAGTAATAACCCGGTTTACCGCAGCCTTTATCAGTTCTGGTCGAAAATTTTTGCCGTTAATTTTGGTATGGGTGTCGTCTCAGGTTTAGTGATGGCCTATCAGTTTGGTACCAACTGGAGCGGCTTCTCGCAATTTGCCGGCAGTATAACCGGCCCCTTACTGACCTACGAAGTACTGACTGCCTTTTTCCTTGAGGCAGGCTTTCTGGGTGTCATGTTATTCGGCTGGAACCGCGTCGGTCCGGGACTGCATTTTTTCGCTACCTGCATGGTCGCACTCGGTACGTTGATGTCCACTTTCTGGATACTTGCCTCTAATAGCTGGATGCAGACGCCACAGGGTTTCAGTATTCAGAATGGTCAGGTAGTGCCTGAGGACTGGCTGGCCGTTATTTTTAATCCTTCTTTCCCGTGGCGACTGCTGCATATGACCATCGCCGCTTTTCTCAGCAGTGCCTTTTTTGTTGGCGCCTCTGCGGCCTGGCATCTGCTTAAAGGGAATAATACTCCGGCAATCCGCACCATGTTTTCCATGGCTCTGTGGATGGCGGTGATTGTCACCCCGATTCAAGCCTTAATTGGCGATCTGCATGGTTTGAATACCTTAAAATATCAGCCGGCAAAAATCGCCGCTATTGAAGGCCACTGGGAAAATAAGCCTGGCGAAGCCACGCCACTGCTGCTGTTTGGCTGGCCGGATATGGAACAGGAGCGAACCCGTTACGCTGTCGGTATTCCGGCCCTCGGAAGTTTGATCCTGACACACAGCCTTGATAAGCAGGTTCCGGCTCTGAAATCTTTCGCCAAAGAAGACCGTCCCCCGGCGGCTATTGTTTTCTGGTCATTCCGTATTATGGCCGGACTGGGCATGCTGATGATGTTATTGGGTGTTATCAGTTTATGGCTGCGTTATAAAAACCGTTTATATACCAGCCGTCGTTTTCTGCGTTTTACCCTGTGGATGGGGCCTTCCGGACTGATTGCTATCCTTGCCGGCTGGGTCACCACGGAAGTAGGCCGTCAACCCTGGGTGATTTATCATCTGATGCGGACCAAAGATGCCGTTTCTGCCCACGGCGATTTGCAAATGACCATCAGTCTGGCGACGTTCTTTATCGTTTATATGTCGGTATTCGGTGTCGGTTACAGCTATATGGTGCGGTTAATTAAAAAAGGTCCACTCCCCCCGGAACAGTTTTTGCCCGATCCAGTCTCGGTAAAACCGCTGAAGCATACATCGCTAAAAGAGGAGTCACGCTAATGGGGATCGATTTATCCGTTATTTGGTTTGTGATAATTGTTTTCGCCACCTTGATGTATATCGTGATGGATGGGTTTGACTTAGGAATAGGGATCCTGTTTCCGTTTATTCGCGATAAAACCTGCCGCGATGTGATGGTAAACAGTGTTGCCCCGGTCTGGGACGGGAATGAAACCTGGCTGGTTCTCGGTGGCGCTGCGCTATTTGGTGCCTTCCCCTTAGCTTATGCCATTATTATTGATGCCCTGACATTACCGCTCAGCCTCATGCTGATAGGGCTGATTTTTCGTGGCGTCGCTTTTGAGTTTCGTTTTCAGGCAACGCCTGCTCATCGTCCCTTCTGGGATGTTGCTTTTCAAGTCGGCTCAATTCTGGCGACATTCTGTCAGGGAGTGGTGGTCGGCGCGGTTATTTCTGGTTTTCAGGTAACCGGACGCGAGTTTAGCGGCGGCCAATTAGACTGGTTAACATCCTTTAACCTGTTCTGTGGATTGGGACTGGTTATCGCCTATGCTTTGCTGGGGGCAACCTGGCTTGTGATGAAAAGCGAAAATCCTCTACAAAAACAGATGCGTGCTCTGACGCCGGTATTGCTGCTGGCACTGCTGGTTATCTTTGCCATTATCAGTATCTGGACACCTCTGGAACATCCGCAGATAGCAGAACGTTGGTTTAATACGCCTAACCTCTACTATCTTCTGCCCGTACCAATTTGTGTGCTGCTGTTCAGCGGATTGCTCTGGCGTACCCTTACCAGGCCTGAATCTTCCCATGCTTTGCCTTTTATCTTTACTCTGGGCCTGGTGTTTCTTGGGTTCAGTGGCTTAGGGATAAGTATCTGGCCTAATATTATTCCACCCAATATCAGCCTATGGGATGCGGCCGCTCCTCCGCAGAGTCAGGGCTTTATGCTGGTCGGTGCCCTGTTCATTCTGCCATTTATTCTGATGTATAGCTTCTGGAGCTACTACGTTTTCCGCGGAAAAGTCCGTCATGGCGAGGGGTATCACTGATGAATCAGACAGTAAAAAGAGTGTTATGGATGGTAGGCATATGGTCCGCCAGTATTTTAACCCTGACCGCTATCAGTAGCCTGTTTCGTCTGCTGATGAATTCAGCGGGGCTTACCAGCTAACAAGAGAATAACGCCACACGTCACGTGTGGCGTCTCGCGGCATATTAGTTCTGTTCCACTATCATTACCGCCAGGGTTCCCGGGTCCAGTGCCTTAAAAATATGGGGACGGTCACCGGGATAACAAATATAGTCTCCAACATTGAGCTCTTCCGGCATTTCGGTCAGCCCGACCAGAGCGCGCCCCCGGGTAATGATGATATGTTCAACCGAGCCTGGAGCGTGAGGCTCAGAGCAGCGCGCGGCTCCGGGTTCAGCCTGGAGTGAATAAATATCACGTCGGGCACCTGGCGGACAGGTAGCCAGTAAAATAGCATCATAATTTGCATGGCCGGCGGTCACTTTTACCCCGTCACCTCGCCGAATCACCTGCATCAGCACTGGCTGTGGTTCCAGCAAGGTAGCAAAGGGGATATTCAGTGCCACACATAAAGCCCAAAGCGTTTCCAGCCCAGGGTTCCCCTTTCCTGTTTCCAGCTGAGACAGTGTCGACTTGGCTATATTTGCGCGCCGGGCAAGTTCTCCCAGTGATAATCCCGCCCGGTTTCGTTCACGTACCAGACTCCTGGCGATAATTTCTATTGGCTGTGTCATACGCCCCACCTGCCGTTCATTAAAACGAACGATTCGTTCGCTTGATCTGCACTCTGATTATGTTCATTATAACGATACATTTGTTCGTTACGGAAAATAATCGTGTTGCGCACCTATTTATCTGCTCTGGATAGTGAGACTAAAAAAGCTATTTTGCTGGTGTGTATCGCCGTTGGCATCGTCGGTGTCTCTTATGGTTCTCTGGCGATGGTTTATGGCTTCCCGCTTTGGCTACCGGTACTGTCCTCTTTTATTGTGCTGGGGGGCGCTTCTGAATTTATGTTTATCGGTATTATTGCCAGTGGCGGCAATCCTTTTGCTGCCGCTATGGCGGGGTTACTGGTTAACGCCCGTCATATCCCGTTTGGTGTTGCCGTTCGCGAACTGGTGGGAAGCCGGCTCACCAGCTTGCTGGGGTGTCATATTATGAATGATGAAAGTGTCGTGTTTGGCCTGGCTCAAAGCACACCAGAAAAACGAAAGGCAGCTTACTGGTTATGCGGACTCGGTGTGGCAATAATCTGGCCTGCCGGGACATTAATCGGTGCTGCCGTCGGTAGCCTGGTGCCCTCTCCGGAACTGATAGGTTTAGATGCTGTCTTTCCGGCTATTTTACTGGCTTTGGTGATTCCGGCATTTAAAAATCGTACTACGCGTATTCGCGCCTCCGCGGGTGCTGTCATTTCGCTGGTTGCCACCCCATTTGCCCCTGTTGGTTTGCCAGTCCTGCTCTCTATGCTGGGTCTGTTGACGAGGAAGAAATAATGCCGGGAACCTTTACTATTCTTGCCGCTCTTGCCGTACTCGGCGCAGGAACTTATCTGATGCGTTTTTCCGGAGCAAAACTGGGAAGCCGTCTGGTGCTTTCTGAACGTGCCGGGAAAATGCTTAACGATGCAGCAACGACCTTATTATTTTCTGTTGCCCTCGCGACCACTTTTTTTGAGGCCGAACATTTTGCCGGTATGGCTCGAGTGGCTGGTGTTACAGTTGCGGTTGTCCTTGCCTGGCGTAAAGTCCCGCTGATTTTTGTCATTTTAGCCGCAGCGGCCGTAACCTCCCTGCTCCGCTTTCTGGACGTGCCATGATGCTTATTAATGGGGATTTTCTACGCATATCATAATATTTTCAGCGGTGAATCTTCATAATGCTGACGAAACTTTGCAGCACTTTTGACTCCCCTGCTAGTTTGCAGGGATGATACTCGCTAGATTGGCAGCATCACTTTTTTAACGAGCCTGTTAGCATGATAAAAATTCGTCATATCACTACGTTGCTGGTTATTCTGTGCGCACTATTTTCCGGTCAGACTATGGCGGGGACACCCGGGCATAAGTACTTCTATGTACCGAGTGCAGACTCGCAGTTACGCCATAATGGCGACAGCGAAGAGTTACGCGTTACTGCGCTCAATACCGCAGAAGAGTATCGTGAGCGCCACCGTAAATATTCACATGGTTTTGAAAGGGATATTATTCGCTGATAGTAACGTCAGGTAAGAATTCCCCCCATCTAATGAGGGGAATGATTCAGCTTATTTGTCGCCGAAGTGGATAACCGTACGAATAGATTTACCTTCATGCATCAGATCAAAGGCTTCGTTAATCTGTTCCAGTGGTAAACGGTGAGTAATAAACGGATCAAGATTAATTTTACCCGCCATAGCATCCTCAACCATTCCCGGTAACTGAGTGCGTCCCTTAACACCACCAAAAGCAGAACCACGCCATACACGGCCAGTAACCAGTTGGAATGGACGGGTTTTAATTTCCTGGCCTGCGCCAGCAACACCGATAATGATGCTTTCGCCCCAGCCTTTATGGCAGCATTCCAGCGCCGCACGCATGACATTGACATTACCGATACACTCAAAACTAAAATCAACGCCACCATCGGTTAATTCAACGATCACATCCTGGATAGGTTTGCTGCTGTCGAG
Source organism: Klebsiella sp. BIGb0407 (assembly GCF_024807845.1). Lineage (GTDB taxonomy): Bacteria > Pseudomonadota > Gammaproteobacteria > Enterobacterales > Enterobacteriaceae > JGM124. Next base: position 304,926 of record NZ_JANUEQ010000001.1, on the reverse strand, counting down.
CGGATTAACGCAGTCAGTTGCGCCCAACTCACGCGCCAGGGTGAATTTTTCCGGGTTAGTATCAACCGCAATAATACGACCCGCTTTTGCCTGAACAGCGCCCTGAATAACCGCCAGACCGATCCCCCCCAGTCCAAAGACGGCAACGGTATCCCCTGGTTTTACTTTAGCGGTGTTATGAACAGCGCCGATCCCGGTAGTGACACCACAGCCTAACAGACACACTTTGTCTAATGGGGCTTCAGGATTCACTTTAGCCAGTGAAATCTCTGCCACTACGGTATATTCGCTGAAAGTACTGGTGCCCATATAGTGATAAATAGGTTCGCCATTATAGGAAAAACGCGTGGTGCCGTCCGGCATTAACCCTTTACCTTGTGTGGCGCGAACCGCCTGACAAAGGTTAGTTTTGCCTGACTTACAGAATTTACACTCACGGCATTCAGCGGTATACAGCGGAATAACATGGTCACCAGGTTTCAGGCTGGTCACGCCTTCACCTACTTCAACTACAATACCGCCACCTTCATGGCCTAAGACCGCAGGGAACACACCTTCAGGATCATCGCCGGACAAAGTAAAGGCATCGGTATGGCAAACACCGGTATGGGTAATTTTAACTAACACTTCTCCCGCCTGGGGCGGTGCCACATCAAGTTCAACAATTTCCAGTGGTTTTCCTGGCCCAAAGGCCACTGCAGCACGTGATTTCATCAGTATTATCCATTTGTTAGTGTGGTTCTATTTAAGGTAAGAACGAATTAGGTTATCAACTTCGGCCATTCGTAAAGCCCGCTGCTGTTCCGTGGTCTCCCCGGTCACCAGCTCGTCTTTCAGATGAATCGCCATCATCTCCCCCATCAGACCATTTGCAGCCCCGCGAACCGCGGCTATCTGCTGCAAAATCTCGATGCAGGAGTCTCCTTTTTCAAGAGCGCGTTCTAACGCTTCAGCCTGGCCGCGAATGCGCCTGACCCGCGTCAGAATACGTTTTTTATCTTTTTCTGAATGTGGCATAGGCGCCTCTGCATACTATAGGGGGGTATAGTAACAAAAATCATATCTTGATGTAAAATATAAGATTAATTTAAAATCATGGAGTTAGTAATTAATCGGGAAAGACATACAGGGACATATAGAGCCTATTTAACGCCCCTTTATACACCCCCAAACCCTGTTTTGTCCCTAAAACGCCCCCAATACGCCCCTCAGAAATTAGCGGCTAACTTAATGAAAAATAGCGCCTTTCAGGCTGTTAATCGTCGTCTTTTCTACAATCGAGATTGCGCTTATAAGGATTTTCCTCTCAATAAATCGCTTGATAATTTGGCAAACCGAACAGATACGCCCATCAAAGAATCCCCCCGATTAAGCAATATGCCTTTCTCGTCAGCTTGGCTGAAAAACTATTACGCAAACTAAAAAAGATTGCCGATTACATCGATGCGGGGATTGAGCATCTTGCAATTAGTTTTATAGATTGATACTGCGGAGTGTTCGGAAAAGTACCGTCGATTGTATTTTCTGATGCTGCTTGCCATATGGGGAGCTGGTTAAGTGGCGCGGGATAGGCGACCGTTCATGGAAGCTTTTCCTTCTCATAGTTAAGTTCAGCACGGAACTCAAACTCCCCGTGTCATTTCTGAGCCGGGAACGCACGAGAATTTCTATGACGAGTACAAACGACATCGTAAAGCCGACCTGAGGATGATTGGGTAAAATCGGATAAGAAGATTTACCATTTTAAAACAGCTAAACTCAATGCTCCCTTCAGTAACAAGGGGATCTATTTTGTTCACTGCCTGGCCAAGCTGGAGAGCCGCTTCGCCAATAACCCGTGAAATAGGCGGTATTTGTCAGCGTCATGAACTTGAAAACCGACAGGAACAGAAGCCAGCGCTCGCTAAGCCCAGGAAACAGGAAGTATCGCTACTGATATAAAACCGCCATAAACACCGTTCTTTTAACCTATCAGGACTGAAATTCAGACTTATTGACCTCCTTGCATGACTAAGTATTCACGTGACATTTATCAGGTGCATTTCTGGCGGTTTTTTCGGGGTTTGTTATCAGTTTTATCTAAGATTCCGTCAGATACGCCATCTCCCTCCTTCCTGGTAGTTCGTGCAATGCGACGATATGGTAAATGCCCGGGGGAGCAGAAAAACCTCCAAGTAGACTTTTCGACTTAGCGGTATATTACCTTAACATGATAACCATTTTTGACTATCCTATAGCATTACCACCTCTTCTTTCAAATTCGGTTGTATTTCACTCAACCTAAAAAATCACTTTAAATAATTCATCACAAGATGAAAAGTTAGCTATATTGAGTTCATTGCGTTTTTTATTAGGAGTGATAACAAATGTATAGAACTCGTATTTTTCAAAGCAAAATGATTTCTAATCTGTATAAGCTTACGACCATTAATTCGCTAAGTAGGCTATTTGTCTATATGAGGAAGCGTCTTTTATTTTGTGTTTTGCTATTTTTCGTACCTTTTACTTATGCTGAACCTTACCCTAATGAATCTCGAGTTTTTAACCTTGTTACTGGTGAAGCAAGGTTGGTTAATGGAATAAGTATAACTGGAAATGGAGCCGGGTTTATCATTGAGAATGCCAATTCTCCATGGAAAGGTGTTGGTCCAGATGGTAACTCATATGATGTTACTACATATAGATACAGTTATACGGGAGTTATATCATTATCGATTGATCCTGCATTTTACTCTGCAGCTGGTAACTGTAGTTTTGATGGTAATGTTCAGGTGTTTGTTGGCTGGACTGTAATGCAACCGGGCATAACGGGTAACGTATACAATAGTGCAGGCGCGTTATATTTTGATGGATTTTCTGGCGGTGTAGGTGTTCAAAGTCGCTGGGTTGGTGTTCCGAATGGTAAACCTGAGTTTATAGCCACATTTAATAATTCTAGTTTGTACTCCTTTGTTTATGTTTCCACTGGACCTCAAGGTGTATATACGATGCCAGGAGGGAAACGAGTTTATGTGCATAATGCAGGAATGACTCCTAACTCAGTTCCTTATACTGATATTTATGGTTTGAATTGTGGTGCTGTTTTAGGAGTGGGAACTACTCTCCCTTCCGAACCGCTCGTTCCTGAAACACCAGATTTATCATGTAATTTCTCTGTGTCAGGTGATATAAATTTAGGTTCTGTAGATAAAACAACGGCATTAGGAACCAGTGGCTCAACTGTATTACAGAGTATATGTTCTGGCGATGCAGATGTTATAGCGACTATTCGAACAACGAAAGATATGAGTAATGTTATTCATTTAGGGGGGCTTACCATACCTGTTACATTCGAAAATAACACTGGCAAACTGACGTATCAGATACGGAATAATACAGCATTGACAATGACTAAAATAACTGCACAAATTACTGCTGTGGCAGTTACCACTCCTGGTGAATATTCAGAAGCCATGATTGTATCTTTAAGCTACTGGTAGTGGCTGAAAGATGATGAGTTTTTTTAGCGTTATAGCAATTACGTAATCGGTAAATATATGTCTTCGCTGGATAAATAAAGAGCTCTTTTGAGAACCTGTATTTTTGCGAGTAATTTCTTGTCGATGAAAAAACCGCCCTGCAAGGCGGTTTTTCTAAAGTTCGCAGAGCTACCAACACTTTAAACTGAGATAGCTGGCTATGAGGACACAGTTACAAATGTCTATCCCCACTGTTGAATTGTCGTGCCTGTAAAGGTTGGACTCAAGAGAGTTTTACTCTGTGATGGACGAACCGCATCTTCACTCAAGTGTATCCAGTCAACAAGTCCCTTTATCACCGAACTCATAGAGCCATTGATCTCTGATCTCTTCCCTTCGTTCAGTACCATTGCGAAAATGACCCCAGACCAAAAAGGCTTTTTGGCGTTAAAAACGGAGAGCATGGCTTCCGGGTTCAACCTGCTACGCAGGCTGGAAGAGAACTGGCTGAACGGGCAGAATCGCTTTGATAAGCCGGGGGAAAAACTATTCGGTTTTTATGCCGATGACTCACTTATTGCGGTGTGTGGATTAAACCAGGATCCCTATACATCTTCGGTTCGGGCTGGACGGCTTCGTCATCTGTATGTAGGAATCGAATGGAGAAAAAGGCAGATTGGCAGCGCTTTACTCAGCGCTCTGCTTGAGGGTTCTAACGACTGGTTTAATTTTATCAATACTAATGCACCTGAATCAGCACACGCATTCTATAAACGTGCCGGTTTTATTCAGATTACAGATACCGATAAAGTTACCCACCGCCTGTATCTTAATGTAGTAGTATAGTTAATTAAACCTCTATACTCTGACTGAGTGAATCACCAGAAGCTTTGAAATCCTAAAATTAATCAACAGGAAGGATAAGTCATGCAACAGACCACTGATTCAATAGCCCGTATATTCCACATGTCCCCAGAAGAAATCGTGCTCCTTCATTTTAAGATCGAGAGCAAAGCTTTTGCTCATTACGCGCTAGGATACAATCAGAATAACCTGGATAGTGCCATCTGGTTATGCGAAAGAGCGGTTGAGATATCCTCTCTTGTCATAGCTGCAATGATAAATAAGCACAAGCATGACTGTGATGAGTATCTACGAATTATGGGCATGCCACACCCGGGTACTAAATTTTATTACCCAGACCATCTGGCAGCCGAAAAACTTATTACTCTTTTTGAACGACAAGGCAAGATTATGCAGGCTGAATATATAGCAAACAAAGTCGCGTCTGAAGGCTGGGGATGCGGTAAATACATTGAGCTGTCAGATTTGTAACGGGCACCCTCAAACGCGCCTGGACAGTTATTTCAATTTGACACTACTCGCTACAATACTTTTATCATCCACACCGTAAGCATTAAAACTCAATAGTTTGCCTTCATCAGAGCTAACTATTTTGATATCCCCCCTGCCGCCATCGGTATTTCTCATGGAGAAAGTGGTCGTTTCGTGCTCTGCTGAGGCATTGGTATCAAAAGTGGTTACGTTAAATTCTTTGCCATCGATAACCATATTTGCTTCCTTGCCCTTATACAGCACCACCTTCGTATGATGCCATTTACCTTGGTTCGTAAGATCAGGGGTCAGGAATTCGCAGTTAAGGGAGGCCTCTCTCTTATTGCATTCAGAGATTCTATCTTCCTTACCTTTTGTAATCATTTCAGCAATAGTGAGTAAATTTTTAGATGGGGTCGTCGTAGACACTTGAGATTTACCATCACACCCGGCAAGCAGCACTACACCCGCAGTAATCAGTAGTATTTTTTTCACATCTCACCCTCACATGTAACATTATGTTTCTATGCTAGCAGAGAATTATTACAAAAAAACGCGAAAAATTTAGCTTAAGGGGGCTCTGGTAATATGAATTTTTTATACAGCATGCAGAAATAAACTAACAGAATAAAACGCGAACACTTTGATTTTAATTAACCAAATGATTTATCTGACATTTATTACACTTGTGGTCATTCTTATACATAACCGTCCCGTACTCGTCACGGCTTCAGGTATTACCGTAGCGCTATAGAAAGTAAAAAGGCCGCACATGACGACCTTAGATATTCATGCATCATGACTACTGAGATTTCAAATCATCAAGAACCTGATTCGTTTTAATAACGGAATAATTAATGATGGAATCATTTTTCATTACCCATTCATATCCGTAACGACTTACAGGGTTCATTGCCCGATATGTACTCGATACTTCTATAACTGATGCCCCACTACTCAGTTGATATTTTGCTGAAAACACACCATAAAGAAGCATTACAGCAACAATAGCGATAATCGCCGAAATAATCCATTTCATATAAATACGATCCAGTGAATAAAGGTATCTGGATTCTATTGTACTGGATAGCATTCTTCTATAAGAAAATCCCCAAATAACCATAACTTACGTTGATATGTCTGCCGGATATCCGGAGAAAACACCAATAGTTCTGTATTAAGATAATATGTTAAAAATCAAATACAACATTATCCTCCAGAGAATCAGATCCTGACTTAAAAAAATCAAACATCTGATATATAATCACTCGATTTTGTCTTTATAATTACAGATTACCCAAGTAATAATTTAATCTCGAAAAAACTCTGACCATATCATCACTTTCAAAAAATAAATTTAATTTTAAAATAAATTCATGCAAGTGCTTTCTGGTGAATGCAATATTAAAGGAAGAGATCGAAAAATAACAAATTCCATCTGGATGTTCTGAATATATTATTTTTATATTCTCACCACGACTTAAACCATAAGTTGACATGTAGTTACCATCATGAAAAAAACCGATCGCAATCACAAGGTCCCGTAACAAATTCCAATTAAGAGAAAAACTACAATCGCCAACATGAACAAAAGATTTAACATCGGATATATATGACAAACCATTACTATTTCCAAATGAAAAACACTCTGTATCTATTTCAATAGAAATATCATTAAATTTAAAAAAATATTGTGTTGCCTTTGACTTAGATATGCCATTAGTTATATTTGCATAATCTCCAATTTTATACCCCATCGCACAGGAAATGACAGGCATTAATATTTCAATTCTATTCGTTGTTACGATATTTTTTAACTCCTCATAGGATACCTCCTTAATAAAAGGAAAGCATGAAACTAAGGGGGGAAGCAGATTCCTGAGTTGAGAAGCATTTAAATAAAGTGATATTTCTCTGGTTTTTTTTCTTGCTTGATTTATATCATCAATAGAACTCAACTGAAAACAACGCAGATAATCTCTTTCATCAATATCAAAATCATGAGTAAAAAAATAATCATACAACTCAATAACGATCTCCAGAAGAGTACGGAAACGGTCTGTTTTTATTATAGCGTCATTATTATAATAAGCTATAAAACAGGACTTTAATATTATAAAAACAATATCTCCGAAAAGCTCATCATCCTGATGTTTGAGTACAAAGTCTTTAAAGCTTAAAATATTTAGAGATACCCCAGTATTATTTATTATACAGTCATGAGAAAAATCGCCAGTCAAATAATGAGCTAAATGATTTGTAAAAGGATAATAAAAATCATAATGAGTATTTTTTAACTGCCATTCACGATAATATTGCGCATCCACTTGAATTAGATGATTATTAAAAAAACTCATTACAAACTCTCCTTAGTTAAACAAATAACAAAGCCTCATCGTTATTAATAGAAAAAATAGAGAGGGATCATGTACCTCTCTATAGTAAATCTTTATATAATTACACTCATTAAATTCCCCATACACAAATTTCTATTGCATAGGATGAGGAGAAATTAACAATCCATATTTCTATATAGATAAGCTACACAGTGAGATTAAATTAAACAAATATATTGTAAGCAGCCAGGAACATCGCTCCGGAGGAGCCAGAGGTATATTCTTTAATCTTAACTCCCATCCCGAAGTTGTTCCAGAGATTTATTTTCCAATGAAATCTGACTAAATTCAACTTTACAACCTTTCCCGTTCGGGGATTGAGCTTCAAAACCCACTTCTATTTCTTCAGTGTCTCCATATACGGCCTCATCGAATGAGAATGCCCGAATAAAGATCCATTTGTTTTTTTCAAGTGACGCATGAAACGAATAAATATTTCTATTCCGAGATATACGTAATGCAACCGGAGCATCGGGAACGATAAAGGCATTTGCATCATCTGAAGTATGTCCTTTATTCACGACCGAGACTACCATCGGTTCTCTATCTGGAGAGTATTCAAAACATAATTTTGCCCAGGTTTTTTCATTTGCTCTTAACAGTAAGACCCCGGCATCAAATGTATCTTTGAAATCAACGTTTACGGTTGCTTGTAGTTGAAAGTCATTATCAGGAATTTTTGTCATTATCGTTACTGCGTCGTGTCGGGGTACAGTTCCCGAATCGGGCACGCTGCAAGAGGGATCAATATAAATATCACTTTGCGGGTGAGCAAACACTGTAAGTGTTCCAGAATTTCTATCGAAGGACCACTCAGCCCCCTTCGAAGCATGAAAATCTTCAGGTAAATTAGAATACATTCAATTATTCCTTTCAAGATACATTTTAGTTAACAGTGTGAGGATATGTTTATCCCCTGTCAGAATTGCTCACATTTATTTTTTTTCGACTTCAGACTCTCTACATAAGGATATGCAGCAGCGCACAATATCATAAGTAGACTTGCCCCTGTTATCGCTGCGCTAACGCCACCTAAATCGATAGCCCATCCTCCCAATATAGCTCCCAACGCAATACCGCTATTACAAGCAGATATATTTAATGTACCCGCCAGAGCTTTACCTCCTTGTGCCGCTTTCATGACTCTTATTTGCCCTAATGGAAAAAGTGCTGTATGTGCTATACCCCATACAATAAGAGCCATAACAAATATAATAAGTGAGTGTGTCAGTAATACCGATGATGCGGCACCGGTTCCCAGCATAACACAGAAGACGATTCCGGCTTTATTCGCGTGGCTGTCAACAAATCGCCCAGCCAGATAATTTCCTATCAGTCCAACCGTGCCAAAACCCATCAACCACCAACCGATATATGCAGGTTTTATTCCTGCATAGCTTTGTAACATATCAGCCAGATAAGTGTAGGCACCAAACATTGCGGTAAAAACAGCGAGAGATAACAAAAGATTTGCGATAAAGAAGCGATTATTAAGCATACCGATCTGTGATTTGATACTAACCTGCTCTTCTTTAGGAATAACAGGCATAAATCCATTGATCAAATAAGCCATTACAGCGGACAGAACAGCTAAAAACCAGAATGCGCCCCGCCACCCAATAGCATCCCCCATTAATGTTCCCAGAGGTAGTCCGAATAAGAGTGCGGCAGTCACGCCCAGATAAACTTGTGAGATTGCCTTACCAGCTTTATCCTTCGCGACAATTTTACCTGCTACGTCACTACCCACTCCCCAGAATACGGGGAGCAGAGCAGCAGGTAAAACTCTGGCAGCCATAACCGTCCAATATCCAGGAGCTAAAGCAACAACTATATTGCTAAATGAAAAAGCTACCAAAATCCAGGTAAATAATGCACGTTTTTCAAAACGAGAAAGATAGACGGTTAACGGAGGTCCTGCAAAGACAACAATGATAGCAAATGCTGTCACCAACTGTCCCGCAACAGGTATTGTGATATTAAGATCAAGAGCTATTGATGGCATTAAGCCGATAATGATAAATTCTGTCGTCACAATGACAAATGCAGCCAATGATAAGATCAATATCGCAATGCTTTCTCTTTTTCCAGACGTTCCTGAATAGGCACTTTTAAATTTCATTCATTATATATCCGACAAAATTGATACAATAAAAAAACCATCCTATTCCGCAATCTCTACATTTATCCCCGCGTCAATAAACTCTTCAATAACTTCATCACTAAGACCGGCCGGAACAATAAGTACATCAATATCATTTATTTCAGCTAATCTGAAAGGCGCTGCTGTGCCTATTTTATTAAGCGTAACTGGTACTATGACTCTTGAACTTTGCTGAATCAGGCATCGCTTTAATTCTGCTTCTTCAGGTTCTAGTGAGGTAATACCTATATTTTTATCTACTCCACAGGCACCCAAAATAAGCACATCAGGGTAAATTTGCTTTGCTTCCTCTACGGTTTTACTCCCTAAGCAAGCCCCCTTTACTGTATTGAAAATGCCACCTAGCACCATAGTTGTACAAAGATTATGCTCAGATAATGCTATTGCTACTGCAGGTGCATTTGTTACAACCGTAAAAGGACGATCCCGAGGCAAACCAGCAGCAACGGTTATATTGGTAGAACTGGCATCAATAAATATTGTTTGTCCACTTTTTATATATTTAGAAACACAGTTTGAAAGTAATTGTTTATTTTCAACAAAATTCTCAGCTCTTATTCTAATGTTTCCTGCATCTGGAGCGGGAAGTAAGGCCCCACCATAAACTTTGCGGCAAAGTCCTTGACTGGCCATTTGACGAAGATCTCGCCTGATTGCATTTTCAGACACGCCAAATTCTTTCGCGAGCTCAGTGGCTACAACACGGCCCTTGGCCTCAAGTTTTCTTAAAATCAAATCCTGCCGTTCTTGATTGAGCATAAACACCTACCATTAACCTGACGATTTCGATCGATTATTGGCATTTTTGCACGATTGTGTTTGTTTGGCAATCATCGTGGTGTTTGTTTGTGGAAAGTAATAATAAAAATTCTGCGAGGGGTGTGAAAACCAAGAGTCACTGCAGGATATTACGCAGCCCTCGGTATTGCTGGAGTAAGTTACTGATAAATTTCGAGGATCACAGATTAATGGAGACTTTTTTAGGAAATATAAATAGATGTCATTTTGATATAAAAGCTTCACTAAATAGCTGAGGATTAGAGAGTATATTGACCTAATAGATTTATAGCTGACAGCCGAGCCCCCCTCCAGGCGGATTAATTCAATTTAACTAAGCCCTTAGTATAAGGTATGTTATCCGAACTATAAGCGTTAAAGCTCAATGACTTCCCTTCGCTAGACTTCACTATTTTTATTTCTCCTCTGTCGCCTCGCGCACTTTTCATGACGAACAAGGTCGTTTCCTGCCTGGCAGTGGCATTGTTTGCAAAATCGGTCACGTTATAAGGGTTCCCGTCGATAACCATTTCAGCTTCTCTTCCCTTATAGAGATTTAACCTGGTATGGTGCCACTTACCGGGTTTAGTTAAGTCACCGGTAATGAATTCACAGTTAAACGACCCCTCTCCCTTCCTGCACTCGGAAGCCATTACCGGTTTACCTGTAGCAATCATTTCTGCAATTGACACAGGCTCTTGAGGTTGCAGAGGTTTTAACGCCTGAGATTTACCATCACATCCAGTGATCACCATCACTGCAGCCGCAATTAATAATGTTTTTTTCACCTTCCACCTCTATTAATAACATCATGCTTCAATGTTTCCGAATAGAAGATACATTCTTGTTCAAAAAACAACCAGAACTATCATTATTAGATTTCGCTATTTCCTAAAACTATGAGTTCTCCCACCACCATAAGTCACATTTCCATCCGTCGTTGCACTGCCATGCAGACAGTCAACCCAAGCATCCTTCATGCTCAGCAAAATGAATAATAAGAAGGATAGATGGGTGCCGTAGTCCCTGATGAGGTATCCTTTAGTGATAAATATCAGCCATCAAGTCAGTAATAAGGGTAACATTGACCCAGGATGTTAAATATCCTTAACGAACAATGCGGTATGATATCCTGAACTCCGTGATACGAGAGTCAGTGCACTGGTGAGATTATCCATCAAGTTTAAACGGTTAGTGGGGCTTTAAGATAAAAATGCGACGTAATGAAGTTAAATCATCAAGAATAAAATCAATTGGTTACAACAAAGAAACAAAAGTTCTTGAAATCGAATTCTTCGAACTTGGCATTTATCAGTATGTCGACGTACCTGCACATACTTATGAAACCTTTTTAGGCGTAGTGTCTAAAGGTCGTTTTTTTGACGGTGTGATTAAAAATAAGTACCTGTGCAGAAAAATAGGCTAGCAAGCAACAGAGACCGAGACAAAAACGTCATATCCGGTGACAGTATCAATCCCCAGTTACAGATGTATGGCACGAACCACGGTTGTGTTCCGTGCCATAACCTCAATGCTTAACCCAGACTAAAGGGTATGATTATAACTTTCCGTTTCAGACTGACTGAGTGCCACTTTCTGAACTTGCCCGGATTCAGATGACAGAACGGCAGCTTCAAGAACGGCCATTACCGCAATCGCCTGAACCGGAGTCACTGGGTTAGCGCCATCACCATTTATGGCATCACGAGTTTGCATATAGTACTGACGCTGGTCACCTTTCGGGGCTTTAATCCTGGTGGACTGCTGCTGACCGTCGAATAAAACCAAGTCATCATTATCATCCCCCCAGGTTTCGGAGCCAGGCAAGATGCCAGCAAGTAACTGACTTTCCTGCTGATCGGCATTTTTCTTGATGAGACTGCCTTTATCCCCATGAACTGAGAAACGCATTACACCACCCGCCACCAGCATACTTGCGTGCAGAATAACTTTATGGCCGGGATAATTCAGGATCACATGGGCCCAGTCATTAATCTCAGCCCCTTTACGCAGAACAGCGATATTGCCATAAACGCTTTCCGGCAGACCAAAAAGCTGTAAAGTCTGATCAATAATATGGGGTCCAATATCGAACCATAATCCACTGCCCGGGATATTATGCTCTCTCCAGCGATCGCGAACCTCAGGGCGAAAACGGTCAATATGGGACTCGAAATGTTTGACCTCACCAAGAACGCCCGACTCAATCACCTTCTTAACGCCTAAATAATCTGAGTCCCAGCGTCGATTTTGAAACACAGATAACAGGCGTTTCTTCTCTTCGGCCAGAATAGCTAACTCTCTCGCCTCATCAATATTGAGCGTGAAGGGTTTATCGACAACGACATGTTTACCTGCGTTCAGTGCCATTTTGGCTAATGGCGCATGGGTCTCGTTAGGCGACGCGATAACAATCAGATCAATATCAGGATCATTAATCGCTATCTCAGGAGAAGCGACAACCCTGACATCAGGCAAGTCTTTGTTAACTTTATCTGCATTGCTGGATGAAACGACGGTAAGCTTCAATCCGGGTACAGAAAGGATTAATGGCGCGTGAAAGGTTTTACCGACAAATCCATAACCGATTAACGCCACGTTGATATCTTTAGTGTTACTCATCGTTATCTCCAGACTATAGGGAATGGGTTAAATTTATATGTGTCGAGCCAGTATCTTCAAACTCACTCCAGGGTGAATTCAGGAACAGCTGATTTATTTCTGATAACGGTGCAACCTGATAAGGTTCACAGCGATTCAGCTTCATATGATCGGCCACCAGCCAGTGTTCGTTACTGGAAGCCAGCATGGCACGTTTAACCTCAGCATCAGCCTCTTGCCCTGCGGTGAGTCCAAATTTTGCGTGGAGTGCACAGGCACCGAGTATGGCTATATCTGCCCGGTATTTTTCCAGTAGCATCAAGGTTGCACTACCAGAAAAAAGACGCTGCTGCATATCCCATCTCCCCCCGAGCAGAATCAGTTCTATTTCAGGTTTATCACTGAGCTGATAGGCAATATCCAGTGAAGAAGTGATCACCGTCATTGGCCCGTTCAACAGAGTTGCAACGCCTAACAGCGTACTGCCAGCATCAAGGAAAATCGTTGAACAACGGGGGATTTTGTCTGCAACTAAGCGTCCAATGTTTAATTTAATCTCTGGGATCAGCACACTTCTTTCAGTACGACTCATTACCGAGAGATTAAGCGCAACGGCACCACCATGGTTTTTCTGGGCAAGACCCTTTTTTTCTAGCTCTGCCAGATCCCGACGAACGGTATCCGCTGAAACTTGCAATTTTTCGACCAGAGAGTGGATGTCCGCCTGCCCTTCTTTCATCAGCAGTTCCATCAGAAACTGCTGTCTGGCTGTTTTATGCATTATGACCTCCTCACCGCAAAATACTGCAATAAACAGCATAATACCGCAAACAATAAGTTAACGCTATGTTGTGGAATTAATCATTTATGTATAACGTTAGAACAGACTCATCTGAGCGTAGAAGACTTTACTGACAATGAGAACGGCAGAATGAAACTTGATGCATTTGCTTTTGGCACCACCAACTGGAATGAAATAGAAAAAACTGAGCATGCAGGAGAAACCGGCATGGCTTACTGGCGTACCCAGTTCTTTGGTGAGAAACCGAATCAAATTCGGGTAAGAATGGTTGAATATACTCCGGGCTACCTCGCCGATCACTGGTGCAAGAAAGGACATGTTCTTTTTTGCCTGGAAGGTGAACTGGAAACCGTGCTTGAAGACGGGCGTAAATTTGTTTTAACCCCGGGAATGAGTTATCAGGTGGGCGATAATGCAGAACCCCATCAATCCAGCACAAAACAGGGTGCCAGACTCTTTATTGTTGACTGATTTTCAGTGCCATAACGCTGCTTATCGGCCCCCAGGAGCAGCGATTAGTGCCCCAATAGCTCTATTGAGGACTATCCGATAAATGCTCAACCAGCCAGTCGATAAATAGTCTCACCCGAGCATTAAGCTGTTTGGCTGGAGGATAAATAATGGAAACCGGAATGCGCAGATGGGTGATATCTTCCATCAACGCCACTAGCTGTCCGGACTGGATAAATTGAGCGACAACCGAAGTGTGAGTTTGTCCGACTCCGAGCCCGTTAACCATCATATTGATCTGTGAGACACTGTCATTTGCCGCAATATCGAAACGCGCTATTTGCTTTTCCACTCCACGATGACGAAAACGAAGCGGCCAGACCTCCCCGGTTCCTGCGCTAAAATAACCAACAATTTTATGATTTTTCTCCAGCTCTTCGGGACTAGCTGGAATACCATAACGTTCAAGATAATCCGGACTCGCACAAGTTATTAGCCGGTCTTTATATAATATTTTAGCCTGCAGAGAAGAGTCAGCCAGCTCACCTGCACGGATCACGCAGTCAACACCCTCTTCAATCAAATTTACCGGTCTGTCACCCACGCCCAATGCCAGCTGTATGTCAGGATAACGCGCCTGAAATTCTTTCAACTTGGGTATAAGCACAAAGCCCGCGAGCGAGGAATGCAAGTCAATCCGCAATCGCCCTCTTGCAGCGGTGCCCATATCACGCAGATCCGTCTCAGTTTCATCAATTTTGGTGATGATTTTGCTCATCCGCCGGTAATACTCTGCCCCCTCGGTCGTTAAATTCACCGTTCGGGTAGTCCGGTGAATCAGCTTTACCCCAAGGTGAGATTCCAGTTCTCGTAATAATTTACTCACCGTCGAACGCGGGGTATCGAGATGCGCAGCAGCCTTGGTGAATGACCGTGTCTCAACAATGCGCTGAAATGTACGTATAGCTTCGAGATGATCCATAGCAGTCCTACCTTTTAGCCGATTATTGTGCACGGTTGTAGAAACAGAAGACGAAAAAAAGGAGATTATCTGACAAAATAATCCCGATATCCTGTGATTATTAAGTCATAAATCAGGAGATTAAATCCACTATGCACTCATCACAACATAAATTAGCCTCACTGCTGGAACAACGCTACGGTGCCGCCCAGAGCAAACCAGAAAATATCATCCGGACCCCTCAGATTGAAATGATGCTAAGCCATAAATCGGTTCGTAATTTTTCACCCGATGCGCTTCCTGATGGGACAATTGAAACCATGGTTGCTGCCGCGCAATCAGCATCTAATTCATCAGGCCTTCATCAGTGGAGCGTCGTGGCCGTGACGGATAAATGCCTTAAACAAAAACTGGCAGATACCGTTGCCGCGACAGTACCAACAGATAGAATCCCCTACGTGGAAGAAGCACCGTTACTCCTTCTTTGGATTGCTGATTTATCTCGCAGTGCTGAAATCACCAGAGAGCAAGGCGGAGATCCGGTGGTTTTTGATTATCTCGATTCATTTTTAATGGCTGCTATTGATGCCTCTCTGGCAGCGCAAAATGCGGCATTAGCCGCTGAGTCTATGGGGCTGGGTATTGTTTATATGGGATTGATGCGAAATGCAGCCAAAGAAGTTGCTGAGATAATAAATCTTCCGCAGCAGAGTTTCGTCACCTTCGGCATGGTAGTCGGCAAACCAGACAATAAGCAGATCGCTAAGATTCGTCCTCGCCCTGCCCAGCCGGTGGTGTTGCATTACAATCAATATGACAGAGAGGGCTATCGCGATTATCTGCAAGATTTTGAAACTGCCTTTCTGGATTTCAGAACCTCACAGAATATGAAGCCAAAAACCTGGCAGGAAGCAGTCCGCGAATCCGCCACCAGCATGGATTATATGGGTGGCAGAGAACACTTACGCGCAACCGTGCAGTCTCGTGGTTTTGGCCTGAAATAACAACATAAGGCTATTCTTGTTTCATACCTGACTACTGTAGCCTGCCGTATAAAATATACTCGCTCTGGCAGGCAGAATAGATTAACAGGTTAGCAGGGTTATCTGTTTTTGCTCCAGAACCCTGCGCATATCCTTATCCGGCTCACCGTCAAAGATAAACGTGCTGGCCAGCGTCAGTTCACCAATAACAAAGGCCGAGGCCGAATTGAGTTTTTCCGCTGAAACCATCACCACAGTTTCAGCGGCGCGAGCTGCCAGTGCCCGTTTAACGCCAGCCTCTTCATAATTTCCCGTTGTCAGTCCCGCGGTTTTATGCACACCGGTGACCCCCATAAAGAATAAGTCAGCATTGATCCTGGCTATCGACTCCAGCACCGCCGAACCGACTGAAACCAGTGAATGCCGATACAGCTGGCCTCCCAGCATAATCACTTCCACCAGGGGAAAATCGACAAGTGCGAGGGCAATGCTTGGGCTGTGGGTAATGGCCGTAAAGGCGAGATCTGTAGGTAGTAATTTCACCATTTCCGCCGTGGTGGTGCCACCATCAATCATTACTACCTGGCCTGGCTGAATAAGCTGAACAGCGGTTCGGGCAATACGCTGCTTGGATCCAATTTGCACGGTTTTGCGCGTTTCAAAAGGTGCAATAGCGGCAGAAACCGGCAATGCCCCGCCATACACTCGCTGCAATAGTCCTTCAGCAGCTAATTCACGTAAATCACGCCTTATTGAATCTTCAGAGACGCCAAAATGCACGCTTAGCTCGCGAGACATCACCTGATTTTCACTGGCAAGAAGGGCCAGAATCTGTTTTTTACGTTGACTGGAGAGCATAAAACCTCATTCGTGTCTGGTCTTGATCTTGCACGATTATGCATGATAATGTCGACCTTGTCATCCGCCGAGGGAATACCATGCAGCAAAAAATACGCAATATTCGTGAACAGTTGTTATCCGATAACTGGTACATACTGAAAAAATACACCTTCGAACTACAACGTAGCGACGGTCAATGGCAGGAACAGCAGCGCGAGGCCTATGACCGGGGTAATGGTGCAGTGATCCTGCTCTATAATCGCCAAAAACGCACCGTAGTACTGACCAGGCAATTCCGCTTACCCGCTTTTATCAACGGCCATGATGGTTTTCTGATTGAGGCAGCAGCAGGTTTGCTGGATAACGCCTCCCCTGAAACGCGCATTGTCGCTGAAGCGGAAGAAGAAACCGGGTATCGCGTTAGTCAGGTTCATAAAGTGATGGAAGCCTATATGAGTCCCGGCTCAGTTACCGAAAAACTGTACTTTTTTATTGCCGAATACCAGGAAAAAAATCGTCAAAACTCTGGCGGCGGGCTGGCAGAGGAAGGAGAGGATATCGAAGTCCTGGAGTGGCCGCTTGAACGGGCTATGTCGGCGATAGCCAGCGGAGAAATTATGGATGGCAAAACCATCATGTTACTCCAGCACCTGGCATTAAAACTATATTCTGAGGAAAAAGCCCCATGTTAATTCTGATTGCCGGTCCGGTGCGCAGTGGCACTGAAGGAAACCAGGCCTTGGTCCACGCTAATCTGCAAGCGTTTGAACGTACCGCCCTGGAAATCTACCATAAAGGCCATACTCCGGTGGTCGGTGAATGGCTGGCATTACCGATTGCCCGGGCTGCCGGGTCACAAGAGATTGGTGATGAGATCAGTGAAACCTATCTCTACCCAGTCGCACATCGACTGATCCACTGCTGTAACGCGATATTACGAATTCCGGGTGCATCAAAGGGTGCGGATAATGATGTGCGTATCGGTAAAGAGCTGGGGTTAAAAATCTATACGCATCTTGATGATATTCCGGTAGAGAACGAAATAGCTTAATTGACGTGGTCTGTAATTTTTTAGGCATTTTCATCGCGACCGTTTATCGTCGCGATGGCATCATACCCAAATGACATCTGACTGGCACACCGCCCCGCTAAACTAAAAAATAAACCCATTTTTTTCGTCAGTCTTATACTAAGGTATCTGTACGATGATAAACGTTGAGTTGTGGGGGTAAAATGCAGGTTAGTTTTCGAAATAATGGTGTGTTCTTTTTTATCGCGTTGCTGAACAGCCTTGTTTGTTTTAGCCTTTTTGGCGTCATCGGCGCCGTATTTGGGGTTATCACCGTCCTCTTCACCCATATCATCTATGAAGCCAAGCCGGAGGAAGGCAATGTCCTGTATATCTGGTTTTTACTGCTACTCGTACTGGCAGGGGCGGGACTCGGCTTTCTGCTAAAGCTGTCGGTTGGATTCTATTTCTATCTGTTCTGTGTTTCTTGCTTCTACTACGTCGCCTATAACAAAGATCTTTATATCGATCGTACCATTCCTTTTTTAATTATTTTCTCAAGCCTTGGCACAACGCTACCGGCCGTGAAGATTGAATTACCCCTGGCCTATATTACCGGTATCACTATCAGCCTCTTCTGCCTCGCATTGCTTAAGCATAAACACTTTGACAATAATGCCTTCAGAAACGGCCTCTTTGCCAGACAAACCTATACCGGTGAAAAAAACATTCCACTGCGCGCCTTAATCTATAGCGCTTTCCTGTTCGCAAGCCTTGCTCTGCCAGACTATCTTGACCTGTATCGTGCCTACTGGGCGCCACTGACCTTTATTGTGTTATTAAGGCCAAAAGAACTGAATATCTTAAAGACAACCTGTTTAAGGTTTGCCGGGAGTCTGCTGGGCGCCTTATTTATTATTGCGCTTTTCAACCTCATTAGCTTCACCCATATTTATCTCTATTTCGGCATCCTCGGCGTGGTGGTTTTTTTACTGCCCAGTTTTTTAAAAATGAACTATACGGCGAAAACCTTTGCGATTACCGTATTTGTTCTGTTGTTACTGGAACAGACAGAGTTTCTGCATGATCCTACCTATTTACTGCCATTCTCACGGGTCTATGAAACCTTTATTGGCGGTTGTGTCGCCATCGTCGCCAGTATTGTGTTAGGTAAATTACGACCTGAAGAAGCGCCTGCCAAGGTCTGAGCAACAGCTACGCTGTCCGTTAAAATCAGGCCACTGCCGATTGGCCTGATTTCATCGACAATTGACCTGAGAGCCTGTCACCATTAATACCCTCCCGCCGTTACAGTGAGTCCATTCGCAGCCACCTTGTTCTGACAACGGGGTGGTTGCAGCAAAATACGGATTTATCACTGGAGCTCTCAATGAAATTAACTCAAATTCGCAATGCAACACTGACGCTGGAATACGCAGATAAAAAATTCCTTATCGACCCTATGCTTGCTGAAAAGGAAGCCTGGCCGGGTTTTGTAGGAAATGCCCGACCACACCTGCGTAACCCTATGGTTGATTTGCCTGTTGAAGTCGCTGAGTTACTCGCCGTCGATATCATTATTCTGACCCACACCCATACTGACCACTGGGATGAAGCCGCCCAGCAATTAATCCCTAAAGAGATGATGATTTATACCCAGAATGAAAGTGATGCCGCACTGGTTAGCTCTCAGGGATTTGTTAATGTCCGGGTACTCAAAGATGAAAATTGCTTTGGAGATGACCTGACTATTTATAAAACAGATGGCCAGCATGGAAGTAATGACTTATATGCCGATACCCTGCTGGGAAGCTTACTGGGTGATGCCTGTGGGCTGGTATTCACCCACCCGGACGAAAAAACGCTCTATATCGCCGGCGATACCGTCTGGGTTAAACCTTATGTGAGAAATCTCCAGCGTTTCCAGCCAGAAATTGTGGTGCTGAATGCAGGCAATGCTGTAAACGACCTCTACGGTCCAATTATCATGGGGAAAGAAGACACGCTGCGTACTCTTCAATTTTTACCGACGGCAACCATCGTAACCTCACATATGGAAGCCATTAACCACTGTCTGCTGACCCGCGCTGAGCTACGTGAATTCACCCTGGAACAGGGTATTGAAGATAAAGTGCTGATCCCGGCTGATGGTGAAAGTATGTTTTTCTGAAAGTACTTTTCTTTTTGAATAACCAGAGACAGACACTCAGGCGGACCAGCTGTTATCCTCAGAAAAGTCATTACACCTAAGGTTAAAACTATGTCTGCACTGAGGGTCGCCGTAATAGCCACCACCGGATTTAGCCCGTTTCATTTTTCAGTGCCCTGTATTCTCTTCGGGGCAGCAATGCCGCAGCCAGATTTGTTTCATCTGGAGGTTTGTACTGAGATACCCGGCACCGTACATACCAGCCTGGGACTGTCGATAAATGTGGAGCAGGATCTTACGCTGCTGGATAGTGCGGATATTGTGATTGTACCCTACTGGCATAATCCCGCCGAAAGCCCCTCCCAGGTCCTTCTGGATAAACTGAACGGTTGCTGGCAGCGGGGAGCGACCGTCGTCGGGCTTTGTCTTGGGACTTATGTTCTGGCCTATTCTGGTTTACTGACAGGACACCACGCCACCACTCACTGGGAGTATGAACAGGATTTCACTGAACGCTTTCCCGACGTTCATTTGAATAATAACGCTCTGTATATCAGTGATGAACGTCTGATTACTTCGGCAGGTACCGCAGCCGGTATTGACTGCTGTCTGAATATTATTCGTGAGCATTATGGCTCAGCGATTGCTAACCGGGTTGCCAGAAGAATGGTGGTCTCCCCTTACAGGGAAGGTGACCAGGCACAATTTATTGAACGCCCGGTTCCGGTTTCAACGCGAGATGGGAAAATGAATGAACTGATGGAGTACCTGCGCCGCAACCTGGAAAAACAGCACGATCTTGATTCCCTGGCCAGGTTAGTCAGTATGAGCCGCCGTACGCTCACCCGTCATTTCCTCAACGCCACGGGGATTTCACTGGGCGACTGGCTGAATGCCGAGCGTCTTCAGCGTAGCCAGGAATTATTGGAAACAACAGACCAAAGTATTGAGGTTGTGTCGGGGATATCAGGATTTCAGTCCCCGGTATCTTTTCGTCAGAGTTTTAAGGCACGATTTAATGTCAGCCCGAGCGAATGGCGACGAAGATTTCGTGGTCCGGCATCAAACGTCAGGCACCACCGTTGATAACGGTAGTGCCTTTACTGTTATTGACGCTTATTTTTACCCGGCATCATCCTCAGTAACGTGTTGTCTTTGATGAAGTAGTGATGGAATAGCGCGCCCGCGGCATGTATCGCGACTAAAAAGTAGCCGGTATTAGCCAGCAGTCCATGCCAGGATTTAAGGGTATATTCAAAATCCTCGTCCGGTTCAGCCCGGAACGGCATCGATATTCCAAAAACCTGCCATTCACTTCCGCGGTTATAAACCGCCAGGAAGCCAATTATCGGCAGGCAGATAAAGAGCAAATAAATCAGCGTATGGGCCAGGTGAGACAGACCAATCATCGCCGGATGAGGTTTCGGTACAATAGCCGGCGCACGATAAACGATTCTGACCAGAAGACGGGCAACCATCAGCACCAGAACAGAAATGCCGCAGAAAAAATGAAGGCTATTAATCAGTGGCCGGTAGCTGCGTGGCGCAAAGCCGCGTAGCTCCATAGCGCAATAAGCGACGACTACCAGTATAAATACCAGCCAGTGCAGTGAGATTTGTAATGCGGTGTATTTGCTACGCATATTAGGCCTTTGGGGTAAACAGCAACATTACTCATACCGACGAAGATCGGCGCTCAAACAGGTCTGTATTATTTTGCAGTATCTTCACTGCAATAAACATCCCCATCATTTGGGGTGTTATTATTTTTTATCGTGCTACGGTAACTTAAAGGGCAATTGCTACAAGATTTCGTCATTAGCCGCATTGTTATCAGAATAAAAAACCATTTGGTGATACGGCTTTTCACGACAGGCTTCCAGTCTGGATGCAAGGGTTCCGACATGCAGCTCCAGCTGATGGTTATCCGGATCAAGAAAATAGAATGACTGTCCTTCACTGCGGTTATCTTTCCAGCATGCCACTCCTGCCATTTTCAGCCGCTCGACCATCAGGCTAAAATCCCCCTCACTGATACTAAAGGCATAGTGGGTATAATCGCGGCGCCTTATTCCCGCCTGGTTATCATGAGAGAGGCATAACCAGAACTCGCCGCAGGAAAGATAAGCCCCTGCCTCCCAGGATGCATGGCACTGCATCCCAAGATATTGCTGATAGAAGACCAGGCTTCGTTCCAGAGAACTGACCGCTAATGTCAGATGGTTCAGACCCGTCAGCATAATTAACGATCGGGCTGAAGCCAGTTAGCCCAGGGACTCTCATCCCCATCGGCAAGACGTTCTTGTTTCTCTTCCAGCATATTAAGGTAGAGGGTTTCCACTTCTGTACGCGCCCATTGCGTCCGGCGGAGAAATTTCAGGCTCGACTTAATACTGGGGTCACTTTTAAAGCAGTTAATGTTAACTTCCTTAGCCAGTTTGTCCCAACCATAATTTGCCACCAGCGCGTTTAATAAAGCCTCGAGCGTTACCCCATGTAAGGGATCTTTAGCATGTTGAGTTGACATCGTTAACCCTGGATTTTGTGGTAAATTTTTCACACCTTACTGATGCTAAAAGCATTATGCAACTGGTGTTGCAGACATTAAGGGGATTTTACCGAGGGTGTGGGAGTTCAGGTGAAAGGTGAGATGGCAGGATCCTATGCTGAAGTCTGCCATGCCCATCATCTAACGATGAATATTTTTTATATCAACCGGCTTTCCAAACAGGAAACCTTGAATTTCGGTACAACCTTCTTCTTCCAGGATGCGTAGCTGCTCGCTGGTTTCGACCCCTTCAGCTATCAGTGGGGTATTAATCGAGTTGCCCAGAGAAATAATTGCCCGCACAAAAGAACGCGCCTGTTGATTATGTTCAACATTGGTCAAAAAACTACGGTCGAGTTTGATAACGTCGAACTGAAACTCACGTAAAGTGCTCAGAGAGGAATAGCCGGTCCCGAAATCATCCAGCGCAATACTGATCCCCATTTTCTGGAACTGATGGAGAATATTGAAGGTCAGTTTTTTATTAATAATAAATGCCGTTTCTGTCACCTCAAATTCCAGCAAGGTAATAGGCCAGGCGGTGCGCATTAAAATCTCCCGCACTTTATCGATAAAGTTTCTGTTACGAAGCTGTACCGGTGAAATATTAATGGAGATTTTTTTATCGAGTTTATTGGCCAGTGATTCATTACACACGGCTTCAATAACCCAATAGCCGAGTGGGACTATGGCACCGCTTTCCTCGGCGATGGGAATAAATTCATCCGGTGGGATAAATCCTTTGGTCGGATGATTCCAGCGCAGTAACGCTTCATATCCGGTAATGGATTTATCTTTCATGGCGCGTTTTTCCTGGTAATGAATATAAAACTCGCCCTCTTTAATTCCGCGACGAATATC
This sequence comes from Klebsiella sp. BIGb0407, assembly GCF_024807845.1. Classification (GTDB taxonomy): domain Bacteria; phylum Pseudomonadota; class Gammaproteobacteria; order Enterobacterales; family Enterobacteriaceae; genus JGM124. The sequence goes on along the minus strand of NZ_JANUEQ010000001.1, from coordinate 281,592 downwards.
CGCAGCCAGCATATTGCGCTGACGCGTTTTTTCATCCATATCCTTCTCATACCAGCAAATCTTGGTTTCCAGATTCTCTTTGGCACGGTACATCGCGAGATCTGAATTACTGATAAGCTTATTAATTTCGGTGGCATCATCGGGATAGATAGCCACCCCGATACTGGCATTCACGTTAATTTCTGTCTGGGCAAATGACTGTCGGCCGCTAAAACACGCGTAGAGCCTGTCGGTAAAATCAGTCAGCTCGCTTTCATGGTTATAGGGCTTGGCCGCGACAAATTCATCCCCGCCAAAGCGCGCCACAATCTCATCGGGACCCAGCACTTTTTGTACCGAGGTGGAGACCCGCTGCAGGAGCTGATCGCCAACCAAGTGCCCTTCGCTGTCGTTAATCTCTTTAAACTTATCCAGGTCAATAGTGCAGATAGCCACCCGACTATAATCAGACTCAAGAAAGATTTTTTCTACAAAGGTAAAAAATTCAACCCGGTTTGGTAGCCCGGTTAAGGTATCAAAACGTGCCATCCAGGAAATTTTATCGATAACTTCTTTTTGTTCGCTGATATCACGAGTGATTTTTGCAAAACCTAAAAGGGTATTATTGTCATCATAGATAGCATCAATGATGACATGGGCCCAGAAACGCCTGCCGTCTTTACGAAAACGCCAACCCTCACCTTCGAACTTGCCATTTTTTGCGGCGATTTCCAGATTACGAGCAGGAAGCCCGCTAATCTGTTCAGACTGGCTATAGAAAAGGCCGTAATACTTCCCAACCACTTCATCACGAACATAACCTTTTGCCCGACGTGCACCTTCGTTCCACGTCGCCACACAACCATCAACATTCAGCATATAAATAGCGTAATCTTTAACGCTTTCGATAAAATGGCGATAGGCAATATCTGTTAAATTTTCAGTGCTCATCAGACCCACATAGAGTGTCAAAAATAATAGCGAGGAACGTAATTTAGCGCATTTCCCCCCTGCTCGCCATGATGCGTTTTTATGGGGAATTGCGAACTTGGCAGCAAGTTACGCACTAAACTCCTGAATTCTCGTATTCTGACCTCTTTTAAAGCCAAACTTAACGAATAATTATTTATCTTTTATGCGGCTGTAATCGTTATCTTTTTTCAGGGGAGCTGACCACATGACACAACGTGGCAGTAACATTAATTCTGTCACCTGACTCTGAACAATATTCTTCAGTTCAGGGCAATATGATGAAGGTTCGAGGATAATGAATCCCTCCCGTTCATACCAGGGAGCATTCCAGGGAATATCGGTGTAAGTGGTTAACGTCACCCCCGACAACCCACGCCTGGCCGCAACCTGACGGACATGCGCCACCAGCATACGCCCCACACCCAGTCCCCGGGCTGCGGGATGAGAAGATATTTCTGCCAGATACAGACTCCCTGCTAATTCTTGCGTATAGCAAAAACCGAGAATACTTCCGCGGGCATCTTCAACCAGCCAGGCTAATTCCTGTGTAATACTCAGCTCATGGGTCTGACTATCAGTAACATTTGAGTCAGCAAGAATCGCCAGTTCAGGAATAGCAAGAAACCGTTGCGCAGCTGCTGCCTCCAGAGTCTGGAGTAGAGGAATATCCTTTAGTGTTGTGTTGCGCAAGTTAAGCACGCTTTACGCCTCGTTTATTATCAATTTACGGTAAACTGTATTAATAAATGTTAAATAGTTGTGTCACTGATAATAAGACAGGAAGCTGCCGGATGAAATTCAAATCAGAAATTAAACCTTATGAAGCAGCTGCTGGTGGCTGGGGTTCTTTAGAGTCCACCACGCGTTACGTTTTTGACAGTAAACACGCACTGAAAAATATGCGCAATCTGATGCGCATGAACAAAGCCAAAGGTTTTGACTGCCCGGGATGCGCCTGGGGCGATGATAATAAAAGCACCTTCAGTTTCTGCGAAAACGGCGCCAAGGCAGTCGCCTGGGAAGCAACCCGCCGCGCGATTGGAGCCGATTTCTTTGCTCAGCATAGCGTCAGTAAACTCTATCAGCAGAGCGACTATTTCCTTGAGTATCAGGGCCGTCTTACTGAACCGCTCAGTTATAACCCCCAGACCGACAGCTATGAAGCGATTAGCTGGGAAAATGCGTTTACGTTAATTGCGCAACATATCGCTGATATGGATAAACCCGAAGACCTGGTTCTCTACACTTCAGGCCGGGCCAGCAATGAAGCCTCCTATCTATACCAGCTGTTTGGCCGTATGGCGGGTACCAGCCACTTTCCTGATTGCTCCAATTTATGTCATGAAGCCAGTGGCAGTGGTTTAAAACTCAGTCTTGGAGTCGGGAAAGGGACTATCAACCTCAGTGATTTTGAAAAAACCGACGCCGTATTTGTGTTTGGCCAGAATCCAGGAACTAACCACCCACGCATGCTACATAGCCTGCGCCATGCCGCTGAGAATGGGGCAAAAATTGTTACCTTTAATACCCTGCATGAGCGAGGCCTTGAGCGTTTTGCCGATCCGCAAAAGCCGCTGGAAGTTATTACTCCGCTCTCCGGCACCATCAGTACTAATTACTATCAGCCCAATCTCGGGGGCGATATGGCGGCCGTTCGCGGCATGGCAAAAGCATTACTGGAAACCCAGCGAGGCCTGATTACGGAGGGTAAGCCGGGTATCTTTGACCTGACGTTTATAGAACAGAATACGCAGGGTATCGAGTCATGGTTTGCGCAAATAGACGCCACGCCATGGTCAGCCATCACGCAGCAGTCCGGTCTGAGCGAACAGCAGTTACGGGATGCCGCGAAAATCTGGCAGCACGCCAAAGCGGTGATTGTCACCTGGGCCATGGGGATCACTCAGCACCAGCACGCCCTGCATACCGTACGTGAAATCACTAATTTGCAATTATTGGGCGGGCATCTTGGTCGTCCTGGCGCGGGTATTTGTCCGGTGCGTGGACACAGTAATGTGCAGGGTAACCGCACCATGGGCATTGATGAGAAAGCCCCTGCCGCTCTGCTGGATAGCCTGTCACGCCACTTTAATTTTACGCCTTCACGTACACCAGGCTATCACGCGGTCGCGGCTCTTGAAGCCATGCTCAATGATAAGGTTAAGGTCTTTATTGCCCTGGGCGGCAATCTCGCGGCGGCGGCACCAGACAGCCCGCGCAGTGAACAAGCGCTACAACGCTGCGGTTTAACCGTTCATATCAGCACCAAACTTAATCGGAGCCATTTAGTGCCGGGTAAAGCATCGCTGATCCTGCCCACGCTTGGCCGTACAGAGGAAGATATTCAGGCTAGCGGCAGGCAGTTTATTACCGTGGAAGACTCCTTCAGTATGGTGCATGCCTCTGAGGGCGTGGGCAAACCGATTGCCAGTACGCAACGTTCAGAAACAGCAATCGTGGCGGGTATTGCTGATGCAGTATTAGGCGATAAATACCTCAACTGGTTAGCACTCGCCGGGGACTATAATTTAATTCGCGACCATATCGCAGCCACTATCCCTGGATTCACTGACTTTAATCAGCGCTGTGAAATTCCTGGTGGTTTCTATCTGGGCAATGCGGCGGCTGAACGACGGTTTAATACTGCCAGTGGTAAAGCGGAGTTCAGTAGCGAGGCGCTCCCGCAGTTACACTCGAGCGAGAATAGCGATATTTTCACCCTGCAAACCCTGCGTTCTCACGATCAGTATAACACCACCATTTATGGGCTTGACGATCGCTATCGTGGGGTTTACGGGCAACGGGAGGTATTATTTATCCACCCTGATGATATTCAGCAGTTGGGATTCAGCGACGGGGACTATGTGGATATTGAAACCGTCTGGAATGATGATATTCACCGTAAAGTGAGCCACTTTAAACTGGTTGCCTACAATATTCCGCGCGGTAATCTGGCGGCCTATTATCCGGAAGCAAACCCACTCGTCCCCTTAACAAATATCGGTAAAGACACCGGAACACCAGCATCAAAATCCGTTCCCGTGATACTCACTCGCAGTGACGCGGTGGATAAAGAACGCATCGCCTGAAAAATTGCCCCGCCGGTATAATACGGCGGGGTATTCTCTACGCTTTACTCACTACTGATCTGCTCCATGGCCTGCAAAATACGCTTATCGGATATCGGATAAGGGGTGCCAAGCTGCTGGGCGAAATAACTGACTCTGAGCTCTTCAATCATCCAGCGGATCTCTGTGACATCATCTTGTTCCCGACGGGTCGGCGGTAACTTATTCAGCCACTGCTGCCAGGCTTTTTGCACGCTTTCCACTTTCAGCATTTGCGCCCGATCCCGGTGCGGATCGATAGCCATTTTTTCCAGCCGTTTTTCGATAGCCTGTAAATAGCGTAACGTGTCACCGAGATGACGGTAACCGTTTCGGGTCACAAAACCACGATAGACCAGTCCCGTCATTTGCGCTTTAACATCCGATAGTCCCAGGGCCATGGTCATATCAACCCGCCCTTTCAGACGTTTATTGATATTAAACACGCAGGTGAGTATCTGCTCGACTTGCTTCGCTATCTCCACGACGGTTTCGTTTAATTCCGCCCGCACCCGTTCATGAAGTTGCGCAAATCCTTCCTCAGTCCAGACCGGCCCCCCTGCGTCAGCGATGAGTTTATCGATACCGCAGGCAATGCAGTCATCAATCAGATCCAGCACTTTGCCATAAGGGTTAAAATAGAGCCCCAGCTTGGCTTTATTCGGCAGTTTTTCATGCAGATACTTCACCGGGGAAGGAATATTCAGTAACAACAGGCGGCGCAGCCCCTGCCACATGGCCTGTTGCTGTTCCAGCGGGTTATCGAACAGTTTAATCGCCACGCTGTCTTTTTCGTCTACCAGCGCCGGGAAGGCTTTCATCTTATAGCCGCCCCGCTTCTGCTCATAACTTTCCGGTAACTGCCCGAAACTCCAGATATGCAGCCCGGACTGCTCAATTCCATCATCCGCAACCGCCGATAAGGTATGCTGAATCTTATCTTTCAGAGAGGCTTTCAGCTCAGCAAGATTTTTGCCTTCAGCAAGTTTCTTATTATGCTCGTCCACCACTCTGAAGGTGACTTTCAGATGATCGGGCACCTTATCCCAAGCCCACTCTTCCCGGTCAATCGTGGTGCCGGTCATTCGACGGAATTCACGTTCCAGACTATCAAGCAAGGGTAAGGTAAAGGGTGTTGCACGACTTAAAAATGCTTCAGCATAGTTTGGCGCTGGCACCAGACCACGGCGTATCGGTTTTGGCAGTGATTTTATCAATGCGATAATCAGCTCACGCCGCACGCCCGGAATTTGCCATTCAAAAGCACTTTCCTCAACCTGATTCAGTACGGGCAGCGGGATATGAACGGTGACACCATCCGCATCGGCGCCGGGTTCAAACTGATAGCTAAGACGAAGTTTCAGCGAATCCTGAACCCATACGTTCGGATAGTCCAATTTACTGACCTGCTCTGCGCCCTCTTTAATCAGCATGCTCTTTTCAAAATTGAGCAAGTCTGGTTCACGCAAGCTGGTCTTTTTCCACCAGTGATCGAAATGCGCGGCAGAAACCACATCCTGAGCAATACGTTTGTCGTAAAACTCAAACAGCGTTTCGTCGTCCACCAGAATATCGCGGCGACGTGATTTATGTTCCAGATCCTCAACTTCAGCACGCAGTTTGAGGTTATCCCGTAAGAAGGCATGACGGGTCTGCCAGTCACCTTCCACCAGAGCATGACGAATAAACAACTCACGACTCAGGACGGCGTCTATCTGGCTGTAATTCACTTTACGGGCGGTGACAATCGCCAGGCCATAGAGCGTGACCTTTTCGACCGCCATGACCGCACCCTGGGCTTTTTCCCAGTGGGGTTCGCTGTAGCTGCGTTTAATTAAATGCTGGGCCAGCGGTTCTATCCATTCCGGATCGATACGGGCAGCAATACGCCCCCATAAACGGCTGGTTTCGACAAGTTCAGCGACAATGGTCCATTTAGGCGGCTTTTTGAATAATCCGGAGCCCGGGAAAATGGAAAAACGGGCATTACGTGCGCCGGTATATTCCTGCTTATCGGTATCTTTCTGGCCAATATGAGAAAGCAAGCCTGTCAGTAAAGCGCAATGGAGCCCGCGGAAATCGGCCGGTTCACTGTTAATCGGTAAGCGCTGCTCTTTGACGACCTGGCGAAGCTGGGTGTAGATATCCTGCCATTCACGCACCCGCAGATAATTGAGGTATTCCTGTTTACACTGACGACGAAACTGATTGGTCGACAGCGCTTTTTGCTGCTCGCTCAGATAGTTCCACAGATTCACATAGGCTAGGAAATCAGACTCTTTATCCTGAAAACGCTGATGTTTTTCTGCCGAAGCCTGCTGTTTGTCCATCGGTCGTTCGCGTGGGTCTTGAATCGACAGCGCCGAGACAATAATCATCACTTCCCTGACACAGCCAAACTTCTGGGCTTCCAGCACCATTTTTGCCAGCCGCGGGTCAACCGGTAACTGCGCTAATAGCTTACCTGATGAAGTCAGTTTATAGGCCGTTTGCTGTTCATCAATAGTGATAGCGCCCAGCTCTTCCAGCAGCCTGACACCATCCTGAATATTGCGCTTATCGGGCGCTTCCACAAACGGGAAAGCCTGAATATCCCCTAGCCCTAACGCGGTCATCTGCAAGATAACCGAGGCCAGGTTGGTACGTAATATTTCCGGATCGGTAAACTCGGGGCGCGACAGGAAATCCGCCTCCGCATAGAGACGAATACAGATCCCTTCTGAAACGCGCCCGCAGCGGCCTTTACGCTGGTTGGCTGAAGCCTGAGAAACCGGCTCTATCGGTAAGCGCTGAACTTTAGTGCGATAGCTGTAGCGACTGATACGCGCGGTTCCGGGGTCAATAACATACTTAATACCCGGTACCGTCAGTGAGGTTTCCGCTACGTTAGTGGCCAGCACGATACGCCGCCCGACATGGCTCTGGAATACGCGGTTCTGTTCGCTGTTCGAGAGACGGGCATATAACGGCAATACTTCAGTATGAGGTAAGGCAAGTTTATTGAGCGCATCGGCGGTATCACGAATTTCACGCTCGCCGCTCATAAAGATCAGAATATCGCCGCGACTTTCCCGGCCAAGTTCATCCACCGCGTCAAAAATCGCCTGCAGCTGATCCCTGTCGGTATCGTCATTATCTTCAACCAGCGGGCGATAGCGCACCTCTACCGGGTAGGTACGGCCGGAGACTTCAATAATGGGCGCATTATTGAAATGACGTGAAAAACGCTGGGGATCGATAGTCGCAGACGTAATAATGATTTTTAAATCAGGACGCTTCGGCAGCAGTTCCCGCAGATAACCGAGTAAGAAATCGATATTTAAACTGCGTTCGTGAGCCTCATCGATAATAATGGTGTCGTACTGTAACAGCAGTCGGTCTTGCTGAATTTCAGCCAGCAAGATCCCGTCAGTCATTAACTTCACCAGAGTGTTTTCACTGACACTGTCGGTAAAGCGCACTTTATAGCCAACCGTACTTCCCGGTTCGCTCTCTAACTCTTGTGCAATACGGTCAGCAACGGTACGGGCTGCCAGTCGACGAGGCTGAGTATGGCCGATCAGCCCTTTAATACCCCGCCCCAGCTCCATACAGATTTTTGGCAACTGGGTGGTTTTACCGGAACCGGTTTCACCGGCGACAATCACCACCTGGTTATCACGGATGGCCGCCAGGATATCGTCTTTCTTTTGACTGACCGGTAAATTTTCCGGATAGCTGATTGCCGGACGGGATTGCTTGCGACGCTGCACGCGTTCCTCGGCAATCGCGATTTCACCGGCTAAAGTATCCAGTAAGTTCTGCTGAGATTGTGGGTTCTTGACCTTCTTCACCCCATGCAGGCGGCGGGTGAAATTCTGTTTGTCGCGCAACATTAAGCCGTCAAGACGGGCAAAAAGAGAAGACAGAGAGTGTGTAGTTATTTCCATCATTGCTGTCGTTAAAACGCTCCAGAGCACGCATGTATAAATGTCTTTTTTATTAATCGGTATTTTACCACACCTCACCGCACCCTGTGTTGTTCAATAAATTTGAACAGAGGGTTCGATTTATTACGCTATCTATCTGGCACCATTGCCAATACATTATCAGCATACCCTGGCAATTCGCCCAGTAATCAAGACACAAGGATCCATCCATGAGCAAAGTTTTAGTGCTTAAGTCCAGCATCCTCGCCGACTACTCTCAATCAGGCCAGCTTTCTGACTATTTCGTACAACAGTGGCAAGCACAGCATAGCGATGATGTCATTACCGTTCGTGACCTGGCGAGCAGCCCGGTTCCGGTTCTGGATGGTGAGCTGGTTGGCGGTCTGCGTCCTTCAGACGCGCCCCTGACACCACGTCAGCAAGAAGCCCTGGCTTTATCTGATGAGTTGATTGCAGAGCTTCAGGCTAACGACGTTATCGTTATTAATGCGCCAATGTATAACTTCAACATCCCGACGCAGCTGAAAAACTATTTCGACCTGATTGCGCGTGCCGGTGTGACCTTCCGTTATACCGAGCAAGGCCCTGAAGGTTTGGTGAAAGGTAAGCGCGTTGTGGTTCTGACCAGCCGCGGCGGCATTCATAAAGATACCCCAAGTGACTTGCTGGTTCCTTACCTGAACCTGTTCCTTGGTTTTATTGGTATCACCGATGTGAACTATGTGTTTGCTGAAGGTATTGCTTACGGTCCTGAAGTCGCTACCAAAGCACAGACCGATGCTAAATCCTCTATCGACAGCATCGTTGCTGCCTGATTAGCGGTGATCCCGGGGTGTATTGTCACCCCGGGTTAATGAATTTCCGCCCGTTACTCTTTTTTCAGCCACTGACCATTCAGCCCGCGAACATACTCCCCACGCCCCGCTTTATTCACGAGCTTCTGTCCAGCCAGTCTGGCGACATCTTCACGTGTTATCTGATTTTTATCTGCCAGTTGCTGATAAACCTGTACCCGGGCAGCATTAATTTTTGCCACCAGCTCCAGCGTCTCAGGATCTTGCTTTACCGCCCCCAGATAACCATTTAACGTTTCGCCGACACGGCCTTGCTCACGCGCCTCATTCAGCGTCAACGCCTGTGCGGGCAGGCTTAATATCAGGGTCAGTAACAGCGCGCCTTTAATGAGTATTTTCATAGGATTATGTCCCGTTATCAGAATACGTCACTACGACTTTTGAGCAAAGACTCAACATCTTTATCAGCTTTAATCAGAATCTCATGCTCAATTTTGACATTCATATTGATGGTTATCGGTTCTTTTGGCGCGGCTACTTCAATACGCGGTACGCAGCCACCGAGCGTTAAGGTACCGACAGACAGTAGTAAAACCAGTGTCATTTTCATTGTTTTTCCTCACAGACATTACCCGGAGCAGTACAGACTCCTGAGGGTAATGCGGCATTTTCCTGAAGCCAGGTTTGTAAGTTCTCACCAAAACGCAAACTGCGCCACAGGGAAAACAAATTTTCCTGATGGCGGTAGTTCAGCTTAACGGTGCTGGTTTTTCCGTTATTACGACTGACCCCGGTAACGCTTGCTGACATGTCCATTTCTCCCAGGTTATCCAGACTCACACTCGCCCAGGAGTGGGTAATTTCCAGATAGCGTATCCAGTCAATTGCCATTCCCGCAACCAGATTATTCGCAACAATCGCATCGGCCATATCGTTATCCATCCGAAAAGTCATCGATCCCGGACTCCTGAGCCAGCCATCTTTTACTATCCATTTGGGGTGATTCAGCCATAACGGCAGCCCCCCATCAAAGCGGCCTGAAAAAGTAAACTGTTTGGGATTAATTGCGTTCACCAGCTCGCTGGAAGAGAGATTTTGCAGACGAATTAACGCCGCGTCTTTCTGCGGCATTCGTAATTGCTGCATCACCACTTTACCGCCCAGCAGGTCAGCACTGACATCGCTTAAATTCAGCGGCTTTTGCTCATCCCAGGGATACCATCCTTGCAAATCAGCGGTAATATTTTTTACGGTAAACTGGTTACGTACTTCAGCAATTCGCAGACTGACCGGGCCACGCGTCCCTAAATGCCAGCGAGAATCCTGATAGCGAAACGGCAAGATAAAGTCGACGCCATTCACCTGGTTATCCGGTAGCCAGACGCTGCCTTGTTTAACGACTCCGTGGCCTCCGGCCTCAAAGCCTTGCCCTGCTGCCGCCGAAAAGGCAACCTGGGCATAGAGATTGCCGTCCTTCAGATCCATTTTCCAGTCAGCCGGCACCAGGGGCTGGAAAACCATTAATGATTGCTTTGGCCACCAGGCATTCCCTCGTAAGCGTTCCGCATCCCAGCGCCCGGACAGGCGAACCGGGCCAATAGCCTCGGCCTGAAGGGCACCTTTAAAGCGGAAGTCAGCGGGCGTCCTGCCATCGACGTCGAATGAGAGTGCCGCAGGCGGCAGGCGGCTCCCGCCTGCGCCAAATGTTGTTTCGCCTGTTTCCAGCACAAAACTTCCGGATAACTGCGGTTCATCTTCCGTGCGGTCCCAAATCAGCGGCCGGGTAAGCTGCAACCGGGGTTTGCTGACATGCATCATTCCGTATCCGAGCTTATCAAAACCCGTTGATAAGCTCGTGAATTGCAGGCGATCCCCCTGCCATTCTCCGTCTCCTTTTACATCCCATTTTGCCTGTACCGGCGCAAATAATCCGTTACCCCAGTAATTCCATTGCCATGCGCCGCTCTGACCGGGAATAAAATGTTGTGCTTTACCATCGAGATGCAAGGTCATCTGACCAAGAGAATTTTGTCTGGCGCGTAAAATTGCCTGTAACCGCCCCTCAATACCCTGGCTGGAAATACGCACCCCCGCCAGGGGCCAGCGCACATCATCGATATTCAGGGCCTCATTCACCTTGCCTCGAGAGGCAAGCAGAGATCCGGGCTGAAAGGCCAGCGTGGGATCAATCAACGACCCGGTTAATAAACCTTGTAACCGCGCATAAAAAATTAGCTGTTCGCGTTTAATCTCACCGGTGAGTCGCAGCGGTAACGCACTATCGAGCAAACTCAGCTTTCCGGGGCCGATATTCAGCACCACGTTGCCCTTCCCGGCTCGCCCTTCTGTCACCATATTCATACGCCCGCTGACGGTCATTTTTTCCAGGCCCTGCTGCCAGTCATCAATGCGTAATGCCAGCCCACCTTGCAGCGGCAATCCCGCATAAGGCCAGTGCCACTGACCGCCGTTAACCTCTAACAGGTTCCCTTCAACAGACCAGGGAAGAGTCAGCAACGGCGTTCCGCTCTTCTCTTCGGCAATGATTAACACGCCTTCGTTTTCCTGCCAGCGCAGCGTCGCATCGAGCTTTCCGATGACATCAGGAGCAATAAACTGAGTGGTCAGATAGCCTTGTGGGGGAATGCCATCGGGATGCAGGGCCAGCGTCAGCTTTCCGACCAGTTCAATCGGCGGCTGGTCTTCGCCAAGACGCAGCTCCAGTTGATAGATATCCAGCGCTTGTTGAGTGAGAGTGAGATGAGTGGAGACTGACGGCCCTTGATAGTGCAGTTCTTGCCTATCGGAGTCGAGTACCAGCCGTAACGCCCCATGGTATTGTGGCCAGGGGGTCACCACCAGGTTGTCAATATTCACCCGGCTCTCAGGCAACAGATTTTGTAAGGCACTGAGCAGTAGCGGGTCGTCGGTACTTTCGTGGCTTGCGGGAAATTCAGACAGGCAATCCGGGTTAACGCGAAGTTCTGCCATCGTCAGTTGCCAGCGGTCGGGGTGGCTGAGCCGGGCATCTTTTACCACCGCCATTTCACAGGAACCTACCCAGTAGCGCACATCGGCGAGAGTGATAGCACTGCGATGGATTCGGGGAGTGGCGTTAAGAGTGATATGACTTCCCGCAGGCAGCCACCAGCCCACCACCGCCGGTAACCAGGAGGTCAGCGTGAAAAACAGTGATAACGGTATTAAAATCAATACCAGTGCTAGCGCAACAAGCGTCTTATACTTACCCTTCATGGGAGGTTCATCTTCCTGATTTCGCATAATTTTCGTCCGATACCTTGTTATTCTGGCATGCCTGAGCCTAAGAAAAAAGTAGTCTGATGATTAAGTTTAACGCGCATAACATAAGAAAAACGTCCTGACAGGCAATGATTCACTATCCTGATTTGTATGCTGAATTTAAGCATGATAATTTTAAGCGATACCTTCCCGGAGAGCACAGTTATGAAACTCGCTATTTACAGCACAAAACAGTATGACAGGAAGTATTTTGAGCAAGTTAATCTCGAATATGGCTTTGATGTTGAATTTTTTGACTTCCTTCTGACTGAAAAAACGGCAAAGACGGCCAAAGGCTACGATGGGGTCTGTCTGTTTGTAAATGATATCGGTAATCGTGCCGTGCTTGAAGAGCTTAAAAGTGAAGGGGTTAAGTTTATTGCCCTGCGCTGCGCCGGGTTCAATAACATCGATCTTGAAGCGGCAAAAGAACTCGATATGCCGGTTGTTCGCGTCCCGGCCTATTCTCCGGAAGCGGTGGCCGAGCATGCTATCGGCATGATGATGTGCCTTAACCGTCGTATCCACCGTGCTTACCAGCGTACTCGTGATGCTAACTTCTCACTTGAAGGCCTTACTGGTTTTACTATGTACGGTAAGACAGCAGGCGTGATTGGTACCGGTAAAATTGGTATCGCTGCCCTGCGTATTCTCAAAGGATTTGGCTTACGCCTGCTGGCATTTGATCCCTATCCAAGCCAGGCCGCGCTGGATCTGGGTGTCGAATATGTGTCGCTGAGCACATTGTTTGAACAATCCGATATTATTTCTCTGCACTGCCCGCTGACGCCAGAGAATTACCATTTGATCAATAGCTCTGCATTTGCCCAAATGAAAAACGGTGTGATGATTATCAACACCAGCCGCGGCGGGTTAATTGACTCCCAGGCAGCCATTGACGCTCTGAAACACCAAAAAATCGGTGCTCTGGGTATGGATGTTTACGAAAACGAACGTGATTTGTTCTTTGAAGATAAGTCAAATGACGTGATTCAGGATGATGTATTCCGTCGCCTGTCCGCATGTCATAACGTACTCTTTACCGGACATCAGGCGTTTTTAACCGCTGAGGCGCTCACCAGTATTGCCCAGACTACACTTGAGAATTTACGCCAGCTTGATAGCGGCGAGACGTGCGCAAATCAACTAAGCTAGTCACAGGCTCCTGTAGATATCAGGAGTATTAAATCATCAACGGGCAAAGTGTGCCCGTTGATGACCTGCAAATGAGGGAGAAGTTATGAAAAGAACGGCCTTATTGATACTGACGACGCTGGCACTGGCCGGTTGCGCCCAGCCATCAGCGCAAAAATCACTTTCAGCACAAGATTTAGAAAATCATCGTTTCGTGCTGCAAAGTGTCAACGGTACGCCATTCGTCGCCGGGGAAAGCACCAACGTGCCGGAACTGAGTTTTGGTGAAAAACTGCAGATATCCGGTTCCATGTGTAACCGTTTCTTTGGCCAGGCCACCCTGAGTGGCGACCAGCTTAAAGCTGAAGGTTTAGCGATGACCCGCATGATGTGCGGCGAGCAGCAACTGAACGAGCTGGATAATCAGTTCGGGCAAATGCTGAGCAACGGCGCACAGGTGAGCCTTAACGGTCAGCAGTTAACGCTGAAAAATGACCAGCACACTCTGACTTATACGCTGGCAAAACCTCAGTAACTTCCGCAGGTCCCGGCGGCAAGCGCATCTTCACTGCATCGCTTGCCGTTTGGCATCGCACACATACCAACGGCACTGCCGTCCAGCTGATGAGCCACGCTAAGCGCCCCTCCCACCATCGCACAATTCGCCTGCCCTTGATTTGACATTGCTGCCCGCAGACCAGGCTGCACATGTGCCGCTGTTGCCTGCTGAGGGGGTTCACTACTGCATGCAGATAAAAAGAGTGCGGCAAAACCGACCAATAAAAGCGAGCGCATGATTTTCTCCAGTGAAGTGCAAAACTTTGCCATCATGAACTATGGATTGCGCAACGTCGAGATGAAAAAGAGATAAATCTGGCCACTTATCTGTTTTTGATCCCATCCTGAATCAAAAATATTGTCCTAATGCCCTGATATAATTTGTGCCTAAGACACAAAAGCGAAAATGTCTTTTTTATATTTGACTAAAATAACAAGACTATTAGAGAAATAATGGCCGAACGGGCCACTTTACTTTTTTGCAATGTAAGGGCTTTTTTATGCAAACTATCGACGGTAATGGTGCAGCAGCCTCCGTGGCGTTTCGTACCAGTGAGGTTATCGCCATCTATCCCATCACGCCGAGCTCCACGATGGCGGAGCAAGCTGACGCCTGGTCAGGAGACGGGCGGAAGAATATCTGGGGTGATGTGCCGCGTGTGGTAGAAATGCAGTCTGAAGCCGGGGCGATTGCGGCGGTCCATGGCGCATTACAGACAGGCGCGCTGTCGACCTCCTTTACCTCATCGCAGGGCTTACTGCTGATGATCCCGACGCTGTATAAGCTGGCCGGGCAACTCACGCCTTTTGTGCTGCACGTTGCTGCCCGTACTGTCGCAACGCATGCCTTATCCATCTTCGGCGATCACTCTGATGTGATGGCAATACGCCAGACTGGCTGCGCCATGTTATGCGCCAGCAGCGTTCAGGAAGCGCAAGATTTCGCCCTGATCTCCCATATTGCAACGCTAAAAAGTCGCGTGCCGTTTATTCATTTTTTTGATGGTTTCCGCACCTCGCACGAAATCAATAAAATCGTCCCCCTGGCAGATGATACCCTGCTCAGCCTGATGCCGCAGAAAGAGATTGATGAGCATCGCAGCCGGGCGTTAAATCCCGACCATCCGGTGATTCGGGGTACTTCGGCGAATCCGGATACCTACTTCCAGTCTCGCGAGGCCACCAACCCATGGTATAACGCGACCTATGCCCATGTTGAGCAGGCAATGAACGATTTTGCCGCCGCAACCGGTCGCCAGTATCAGCCTTTCGAGTATTATGGTCATCCGCAGGCCGAACGCGTGATTATCGTTATGGGTTCTGCGATTGGCACCTGCGAAGAAGTGATCGATGAGCTGCTAACCCGCGGGGAAAAAGTCGGCGTGCTGAAAGTCCGTCTTTTCCGTCCGTTCAGCGCAGAGCATTTACTGTCTGTGTTACCCGACAGCGTCAGTCAAATCGCCGTCCTCGATCGTACCAAAGAGCCAGGCGCTCATGCCGAACCTTTATATCTGGATGTGATGACTTCGCTGGCGGAATCCTTTAGTCGCGGCGGTCGTGCCACCCTGCCACGGGTTATTGGCGGCCGCTACGGGTTATCTTCTAAAGAGTTTGGCCCGGAATGTGTGCTGGCGGTATTTAATGAACTACGCGAAGCTAAACCGCGCCCACGCTTTACCGTTGGTATTTACGATGATGTGACGCATCTGTCACTACCCCTTCCGGTCAACACCCTGCCGAATCATGCCAAACTGGAAGCCCTGTTCTATGGACTGGGAAGCGATGGCAGTGTTTCTGCCACCAAAAATAATATTAAAATCATCGGCAATGCGACGAACTGGTATACCCAGGGTTATTTTGTCTATGACTCGAAAAAAGCCGGTGGCCTGACTGTATCCCATCTGCGCGTCAGTGAGCGGCCAATCAATTCGACCTACTTAATTGAGCAGGCGGATTTTGTTGGCTGCCACCAGCTGCAATTCGTAGATAAATATCTGATGGCCGAACGTCTGAAGCCTGGCGGTATTTTCCTGTTAAATACCCCTTACAGTGCCGAAGAGGTCTGGCACCGTTTACCCCAGGATGTGCAGGCGGTACTGAATCAGAAACAAGCGCGTTTCTATGTTATCAACGCCGCGAAGATTGCCCGTGACTGCCAGTTGGGCGCACGCATTAACACCGTCATGCAGATGGGCTTTTTCCACCTCACCGCGATTCTTCCTGGCGATTCGGCACTCACCGAGCTACAAAACGCCATTGCCCGCAGCTACAGCAGTAAGGGCGAGGAGTTAGTCAACCGTAACTGGCAGGCCCTGGCGCTTGCCCGACAGTCGCTGTTTGCCGTTGAACTGCAGCCTGTCGACCCTGACAGCGCCATGCGCCCGCCTATCGTTTCCGACAGTGCGCCAGACTTTGTGAAAACCGTGACTGCCGCTATGCTGGCAGGTCTCGGTGATGCCCTGCCGGTTTCAGCCCTGCCGCCAGACGGCACCTGGCCGGTTGGCACAACCCGCTGGGAAAAACGTAATATTGCCGAAGCGATCCCGGTCTGGAAAGCTGACCTCTGTACCCAATGTAACCACTGCGTTGCCGCCTGTCCGCATGCCGCTATTCGGGCCAAAGTCGTTCAGCCTGATGCCATGGAAAATGCACCAGAGAGCCTGCAAGCCCTCGATGTTAAAGCGCGGGATATGCGCGGTCAGAAATACGTTTTGCAAGTCGCACCAGAAGACTGTACTGGCTGTAATTTATGCGTCGAAGTCTGCCCGGCTAAAGACCGCCAGAACCCGGAAATTAAAGCCATCAATATGCTGGACAGACTTGAACATCTGGAAGAGGAAAAAGAGCATTATGACTTCTTCCTGAATCTGCCAGAGATAGACCGCAGCCAGATTGAGCGTATTGATATCCGGACCTCACAATTGATTACGCCGTTATTTGAATACTCGGGTGCCTGTTCCGGTTGCGGCGAAACCCCTTATATCAAAATCCTCACCCAGTTATACGGTGATCGGATGCTGATAGCCAATGCCACCGGCTGTTCCTCTATCTATGGCGGTAACCTGCCCTCCACGCCGTATACCACGGATACCAACGGTCGCGGCCCGGCCTGGGCCAACTCGCTGTTCGAAGATAACGCCGAGTTTGGTTTAGGTTTCCGCTTAACTGTCGATCAGCATCGGGCGCGCGTCATGCGTCTGCTGGAAAAATTTGCCGATAATCTGACGCCGGAGCTCTATCAGGAGCTGCATGCTGATGCCACCCCTGAGCAACGTCGCCTCCAGGTGGTTGCCTTGCGTCAGCAGCTTGCAGCCGTTGACGAGGCCGATGCCCGTCAGTTAGTGACCGATGCCGATGCCCTGGTGGATAAGTCTATCTGGCTGATTGGCGGCGATGGCTGGGCCTATGATATTGGCTTTGGCGGGCTTGATCACGTGCTGAGTCTGACCGAAAACGTCAATATTCTGGTGCTCGATACCCAGTGCTATTCCAACACCGGAGGCCAGGCCTCAAAAGCTACGCCTCTTGGCGCGGTCACTAAATTTGGTGAGCACGGTAAACGTAAGGCGCGTAAGGATTTGGGCGTCAGCATGATGATGTACGGTCATGTCTATGTGGCGCAAATTTCGCTGGGGGCACAGCTTAACCAGACGATTAAAGCGATTCAGGAAGCGGAAGCCTACCCTGGGCCGTCACTGATTATTGCCTACAGCCCTTGCGAAGAGCATGGTTACGACCTGGCCCTGAGTCATGACCAGATGCGCCAGCTGACAGCCACTGGTTTCTGGCCGCTATATCGCTTCGACCCGCGTCGGGCTGATGAAGGTAAACTGCCGCTGGCGCTGGACTCCCGTCCACCGTCAGATGCATTAGCTGAAACACTGATGAACGAGCAGCGTTTCCGCCGCCTGAATAATCAGCAGCCGGAAGTGGCAAAACAGTTATGGAAAGAAGCGGCAACTGATTTACAAAAACGCTATGACTTCCTGGCGAATATGGCAGGAAAAGCGGAAAAAACAACCGAGTAATCTTCTTCTGTTAAGTGCCGCAACGCCTGGGTGACGCCAGGCGTTGTATTCAGGCAATGTCTGACTGGATATCAATGCTGGAGCTCGTTTTCACGGTCTTAAGGTTGAGTATCGATCTTTGACTGCCAGTAAAGTGGTGAGCCGAACGCATCAAGATAATAATCGATAATGGCTCTGACATTCAGCGGAGGATGGCGAGCGTTTGGATAGATGGCCGCAATGTGCTGTGGCTCAGTTTTAATGGACATATCCAGCTCTGGCAGCAGTCCAACAAGCTCCCCGCTTTTCAGCCTTTCCCCAATTAGCCAGTCAGGGAATAATACGATCCCCATTCCACCGATCGCGGCAACAAGCAGCGTTTCTGCATTATTAGAAGACATCAGGGGTGAAACTTGATAGTGCACCCATTCCCCTCCGAATTGTCGCAGCAACCAGCGGTTGGGCCCGGAAGATCCACGGTAGACCAGACATTTATGCCGGACCAGATCTTCAGGCGATTCGGGGGCACCATACCGGCTTATATACGCCGGTGAGGCAGCAAGATGGTAAAACTGCTGACCAAAAACCCGGGCGTGAAAAGAAGAGTCCGTCAGCGTACCTATACGAAAAATTACGTCAGCCGGATCCCGATGCGGATCGATGTAATCATCGGTCAGTGTAAGTTCAATGCTCAGTTTCGGATACTTCTCAGCCAGGCCCGGTAGTCCGGGCGCTACATGCCTCTGTCCGAAAAATACAGGCGCGTTAATGCGTACCATCCCAGTGGGCTCAAGCGTCCTCTCATTTAGCTCACGCCGCGCCTCCTCCAGGCTTTCTGTCATAGTCCTCGCATAACGGATAAAGAGATGACCGTTTTCCGTCGGGATAATGGCACGTGTATTACGGTAAAAAAGCTGCTGCCCTAGCGCATCCTCAATCTGCTGGATGACGCGAGAGACCTGAGACGCGGAAATCCCTTCCCTGCGCGCCACGACAGAGAAGTTTTGCGTTTCATAAACATCTATAAAAATCAGCAGAGAGCGAATGCTGATGTTCCCGGGCTCACTCATTGATGCATATCCTGCACAGGTGTTTACCTGATTATGGCATTTTTCTTCTTCACCACAACAAGTAATCTTTTCCGCCTGAACAACTGGAAACTGATTATTGATATGCAACTAATACTGATTTTAATCGTAATTGCCGGAGGAATGGGACTGTCCATAGAGGCAGGATTGCTCGGGCCATTAGGTGGTGAGGTCGGTGACTTATGGGCCACTTTCAGTGTATTTGGTGTAGGCGCCGCACTGACCTTTCTGCTGATGTTATTTTTCAGCCCTCGTAACAGCCCGTCTTTCTTTGCTCAGCCCCCCTGGCAGCTTCTGGGTGGCCTGCTGGGGCCGATTTATGTCATCATCCTGACGGTAACAACACCCGCTATCGGCATCGCCATGACTATGATCGGTATTCTGGCCGGTCAGGTATTCAAAAGCCTGATTATTGACCACTTCGGCCTGCTCGGTACACCGCACAGACCCATCGATAAAAAACGTATTATCGCGCTGATATTCATCATTGCAGCGCTGGTGATGGTTGCACAGGGATAAGGTAACGTTATGACAATTTTCATGATTCTTCTCGCCGTTGTTGGCGGTGCCATGTTGAGTATCCAGGCTGCAATTAACGGGCAACTGGGCAGTAAAGTCGGCGTATTTAAAAGTGCGTTCCTGACGTTTTCTATTGGTGCGCTGGTTACAGGGCTGCTGATTTTCTTTTTTGAACCTGAACATGCACTGACCCTGATGGACGTACCTAAATGGCAGCTGCTTGGTGCCATGTTTGGCGTACCCTACATCATTATCATGGTACTGGCGGTACAGCGTATCGGTGCGGCAATCGCCACTGTCGCCGTGATCTTTGGTCAGTTGACAATGAGCATGTTAATCGACAACTTCGGCTGGCTGGGCAATGCGTCGATTCCATTTTCGCTGAGCCGTCTCGCCGCTATCATCTGTCTGGGGATCGCGCTGTTTTTCATCTATTCCAGCAGCGGGCCCAAAACCGCAAGGTCTAAACTCTGAATCGCTCCGGAGAGCGGGCACAACTGGCCAGGTAAAAAGGGTATCGTCGGTGCAGATGTGCAACTGTGGCAGTCTGATAACATTTTGTTACCCTCGTAACATATTTGTCATAATATCATTGCCATAAATTCTTTCACCCGCATCATAGCGATACCTTGTTTTGCTAAATGACATCTTATGATTGCTGTTGCCCTGGTTGATGACCACGTTGTGGTCCGTTCTGGTTTTGCTCAACTGCTAAATCTGGAACCTGATATTGAAGTTGTGGGTCAGTACAGCGCTGCGGCTCCAGCCTGGACGGCGCTGACCAAATCAGTCCCGGATGTTACGGTGCTGGATGTCGCCATGCCGGATGAAAGCGGCCTGAGTCTGCTCAAACGTCTGCGCCAGCATAACCCCAAGTTTCGCGCCATTATTCTCAGTATTTATGACACCACCGCCTTTGTGCAAAGCGCGCTTGATGCCGGAGCCTGTGGCTATCTCACTAAACGCTGTGGCCCTGAGGAACTGGTCCAGGCAGTACGTACTGTCGGCTTGGGGGGAAATTATTTATGTACCGATGCCCTGAGAGCGCTGCGCCATGCCGGACAACCCTCTAAAGCGCTTGTAAGCTTAACGCCGCGCGAATGCGAAATTTTTAATCTGCTGGTCAAAGGGGAAA
Organism: Klebsiella sp. BIGb0407; assembly: GCF_024807845.1. GTDB lineage: Bacteria > Pseudomonadota > Gammaproteobacteria > Enterobacterales > Enterobacteriaceae > JGM124. Next base: position 261,070 of record NZ_JANUEQ010000001.1, on the reverse strand, counting down.
GTGTCAGGCATATCGCGGATTTATTGCAGTTAAGCCATAAAACTGTCCATGTGCATCGGGCGAATATTCTCGGCAAACTGCAATGCGAAACCACCGTTGATTTAGTGCATTTTGCCCTGGAAAATAAATTACTGGCAGGCCAGTAATGCGCCGGGAGTTGCGACATATTCTGATGTCGCTGTTTATCTTTATGGCCTGGGGGCTGGGCTGGTTTGCCCTCTGGACTATCAGCTTTTACCTGACCCATAACGGCCAGCAGGCCGCCTTGTTACTGCCTCAGGGCGTGCACCTGGCAATGCTAATCCTGCTCAGTCGCCGTTTCTGGCCCGCGTTGATTCTGCCCGAGTTACTCCTGACTGGCTGGTTGTTACAACAGCAACTGATGAGCGAGTCCCTGATGTTGATCTCGCCGTTTATCAGTCTGGTCACTGTGATTGGCGTGCGGCATTTCTGGCCTCGATTTACCCTCTACTGGCAGCGACTATCTTTGTTAATGGCAGCTGTCACTGCGGACGCCCTGCTACACACTTTGATTCTGGCGCCTTTTCTGCAAAGCCCGGCCACGCTTATTCTGCTGGCCGCCTTTACTGGCGGTATTCTGCTGACGCCTTTTGTCTATTTAATTTATGAGTATCTGCGCCAGCAACGACTGGAAGATTTACTGGCTCTGGAGACCCCTAATCCGCCGCTACGGACTTCGCTGTTAATCTGGTGCAGCCTGTTTTTTATTATAGGCACCGGTACTCAACTGGTTTTTTCACCTGAAATAGCCCGCCTGTTATTGATAGTGGTGTTTCTGCCCAATGTGGTGATGGCGTATAAATTTGGCTGGCAGGGTGGCGTACTGGCGGCCCTGCTGGGCAGCATGATGATCACCATCGCGCGCCAGATCAGCGGCGGTTTTAGTAATCTGCTGGAAATGGAGTTGTTTCTCTCTACCCAAGCCTTGCTAGGTATTGGCTTAGGGATCGCCATTAGCCGCCAGCAGCATCTGGCGAATAATATGCTGCGCTATCGCCAGCGGCTGGAGCAAGAGTTACATGCCCGACGTAGCCTGATGGAGCAACTTGTGCATGCTGAAGAAGGTGCCCGCAAAAGCCTGGCGCGGGAGCTGCACGATGAAATCGGCCAGAATATTACCGCGATTCAAATCCAGTCGATGTTAATTAAACGCACGCAAGACTCTCCCCCGGCCAGACTGGCCGCCGAGCAAATAGATCAGCTGGCCCAGCGTATTCATCACTCAACCCGTCAGTTATTACGTCAACTGCGTCCTCCGGTTCTGGATGAGATGTCGTTAGAAAAAGCGCTCTATCATCTGGTGCAAGAGTTTGCTTTTGAAGAACAGGGCATTGACTGTCGGTTTCACTATGCCCTGCCAGGACAGCCGGCCAGTGAGACCGTAGTATTTACCCTCTATCGTCTACTGCAGGAATTACTGAATAACATCAGTAAACACGCCAGTGCACACCGGATTGAGATAACCCTTTCCCACCGGAATAACGCAGTCTGCCTCGAGGTTAATGACGATGGAGTGGGCTTACCTGCTGAGCACCGCCCTGGTTTTGGTTTACAAGGCATGAGCGAACGCATCCAGGCACTGGGTGGAACTTTTCAGCTCGAAAGCCGAAATGGCACGCGCATAATTGTTAACTTGCCCGCACTTTTTTAACAAAGTCAGGCTAATCCAGGAATAAGTCTTAGTCGACTACAACCTGGTCTCATCCTCTTTCCGATATTTGTTTCTATAGTCGCTTTACACCGGAGGCGCCATGCTCGCTAACAATGACATAAGCCGCGAATACCAGTACTGGCGACCCCGTTTATTGCTGTCGATGATTGTCGGATACGCCGCTTTCTATCTGACGCGTAAAAGTTTTAATTTTGTCTTGCCCGCGATGCAAACCGATCTTGGGCTGGACAAGGGAGATATCGGGTTACTGGGTACCTTGTTTTATCTCTCGTATGGCGTGTCAAAATTTGCCGCCGGGATCTGGCATGACAGACGGGGCGAGAACTGGTTTATGGGCGTGGGCCTGCTGGCGACCGGGATACTGAATATTTTGTTCGCTTTTGGCGGCAGCTTAACAACCTTGGTCATTATCTGGACCCTGAATGGCTTTTTCCAGGGTTTTGGCTGGCCACCTTGTGCGCGGATTTTAACACACTGGTACTCCAGAAATGAGCGCGGTTTCTGGTGGGGATGCTGGAATACCTCCATCAACCTGGGGGGAGCAGCGGTGCCGTTACTATCAGCCTTAATGGCGTTGTGGTATGGCTGGCAGGCGGCTCTCTTAGTCCCCGGCGTTATCGGTATTGTGATTGGATTATGGTTGTGCAGACGATTACGTGGCACCCCGGAAGAACAAGGTTTACCGGCGGTAGGTTACTGGCGCCAGGATCCGCTGGAGATCCGCCAGTTACAGCAAAGCCCCGTGATGCTGCTCTGGGAAATGTTTTCCAGAACCATCCTGAAAAATCGCATGATTTGGCTACTGGCGGTGAGTTATGTCCTGGTTTACCTGATTCGTATCGCCCTCAATGACTGGGGCAATATCTGGTTAGCCGAGAGCCACGGCGTCAACCTGCTTAGCGCGAATGCGACGGTGATGCTGTTTGAGCTCGGGGGCTTATGCGGGGCGTTATTTGCTGGCTGGGGTTCAGATTTACTGTTCCGTGGCCAGCGTGCACCGATGATTTTGTTATTTGCGCTTGGACTGTTTGTTTCTGTCGCAGCGTTATGGTTATCGCCAGTTCATCATTACGCCTTACTGGCAATGTGTTTTTTCACCACCGGTTTTTTTGTTTTTGGCCCGCAAATGTTGATTGGGCTGGCAGCGGTCGAGTGCAGCCATAAACAAGCGGCGGGAACGGTGACCGGTTTCTTAGGACTGTTCGCCTATTTGGGCGCAGCGCTGGCAGGCTGGCCACTCTCACAAGTGATTACTGATTATGGCTGGTCCGGCATGTTTGTACTGCTCACCATTGCCGCAGCGTTGATTGGATTTTTGCTGATGCCCCTGTTAATCGCGGGGCTCAGCTGGCAGGACCGGAGTCACAATGCCACGGAAACGGCAAATACCCTAAATAATTCGAGTGGCTTGTAGGCGCCGAGTGAGGCTCGCCGATGAGCATAGATAAACTATGTGATTCGGCAAGACTCACTCGAGCAACACCCAAGCAACTTGAAGTATGACGGGTAATACCTTACCTCAGGATAATTAATATAACTCAGGATAATAACGATGAAACTGACTGCTCTGTCTACCCTTATCGCCGCGGGTGTTGCCCTCGCAACCCTGTCTGGTGCCGCACAAGCGAAAGGTCGTCTGGTGGTTTACTGTAGCGCCACTAACGAAATGTGTGAGACCGAAACTAAAGCTTTCGGCGAAAAATATGATGTTAAAACCTCATTTATTCGCAATGGTTCAGGCAGTACTCTCGCGAAAGTCGATGCTGAGAAGAAAAACCCGCAGGCCGATGTCTGGTATGGCGGTACGCTGGACCCACAATCACAAGCCGGTGAAATGGACTTACTGATGCCGTATAAGTCTGCCAATCTGGTTGAAATCATGCCGCAATTCCAGGACCCGGCTAAACGTAAAGGGAACTACTCCTCTGCGGTCTATGTCGGCATTTTAGGTTTTGGGGTTAACACAGAACGCTTGAAAGAGAAAAATCTGCCAGTACCAAAATGCTGGAAAGATTTGACTGACCCGATGTACAAAGGTGAGATTCAGATAGCCGATCCACAAAGTTCTGGCACCGCGTATACCGCTCTGGCAACCTTTGCCCAGTTATGGGGTGACGATCAGTCCTTTGATTACCTGAAACAGCTGAATAAAAACATCTCCCAATACACCAAGTCAGGCGTAGCCCCGGCCCGTAACACCGCACGTGGTGAAACGGCGATTGGTATCGGCTTCCTGCACGACTATTCGCTGGAAAAAGAGCAAGGCGCTCCGATTGAACTGATTTCCCCATGCGAAGGCACCGGTTATGAAGTGGGTGGTGTCAGTATTCTGAAAGGCGCTCGTAACGTCGACAATGCCAAGTTGTTCGTGGACTGGGCATTGTCAAAAGAAGCACAAGAGCTTTCATGGAAGAAAGGTAAATCCTACCAGATCCTGACCAATACCACCGCTGAAAGCTCACCACTGTCTCTGAAGCTTGATGACCTGAAGCTTATCAACTACGACATGGACAAGTATGGCGCATCCGATACGCGTAAAGCCCTGATCGACAAATGGGTTAACGAAGTGAAGATGGGCAAATAACCAAATCAGGGTGACCGCCTCAGGTCACCCAATTCTCTTTTCTCTGCCCGATAAGGCTCTTTATGTCTGAAACATTACTTTTGCGTACGCCGCGAAAGCGGGACGCTATTGTCTGGTGTGTCATCGCTTGCTGGCTGGCTTTCGCTCTTCTGCCTAGCTGGAGCCTTGACTATGGCCTGCTGGAATCCACTCAGGAAGAGTGGCTGGAAGCCTATAGCTGGTCGGGGCTGAATATCAGTTTACTGTGGTATCTGCTGCCGACCGTTCTGCTGTTACGCCCTTTCCACCTGGCTAAAGGTGAAAACCTGGGTCGTCATCGTTTTGACGCACTCTGGGCTTTAGGCTGTATGGCATTTATTGTCATTAGCTCTACGTTCGCTGAGCGCGGTATGGGCTATGCCACTATTGTGCTGTTTGTCGCCTTAGGGATAGTACTGACGCTGGCTCTGACGCGTCTTGAATGGCTGGGAGGCGACCGCTTTGTTATCGGCGCGCTGGTGGCCATTATTGCGCTGATTAGCGTATTTATTATCTGGCCGAGCATCGCGATTTTCATCCCGATGTTTACTAACAGCAGCGGTGAGTTTGCCCCTCTGGCCTTTATGGCGGTGCTGAGTAAATCACATATTATCCAGGTGATTATTAACTCCATCGTCCTTTCGGTCGCCGTGGGTATTGGCTGTACTTTCTTTGGCCTGGTACTGGCCATTTATACCACGCGAATTGCTAAACGCAGTGCGCTGCTGGGACGTATTTTCTCTATACTGCCGATCGTTACCCCGCCTTTTGTTGTCGGGCTTGGCGTCACCCTGATGATGGGCCGTTCGGGTTATATTACCGAACTGATGGTCGACTGGTTTGGCCTGGTGAACACAAACTGGTTATATGGTTTTACCGGCATATGGCTGGCGCAAGTTCTGGCCTTTACCCCGATGGCATTTATGATCCTCGACGGAGCCATTAAAACTATTCATCCGTCGCTGGAAGAAGCTTCCTATACCTTACGCGCGAATCGCTGGCAGACCTTTATGGGTGTGTTCATGCCATTGCTGAAACCTGCCCTGGCTAACGCATTCTTAATTGTTATCGTTCAGTCGCTGGCCGATTTTAGTAACCCCCTGGTACTGGGAGGGAACTTTGACGTTCTGGCCACGCAAATCTACTTCTATATTACCGGGTCACAACTGGATTATCAGGCTGCCAGTACCCTCGGAGCCTTCCTGTTAATCTTCTCGTTACTGGTATTCTGCGTACAGTATCTGTGGATTGGAAAGCGCTCCTACGTCACCGTATCGGGTAAATCGTCTCGCGGCGATGTCCAGCCGCTGCCAACCTTATTGGTTTGGGCAGTCGTTGCCTTACTCACCCTTTGGGTGGTCTTTAATACCTTACTGTATGGCAGTATTTTCTACGGTAGCTTTACCGTGAACTGGGGCGTGGATTACACCCTGACGCTCGATAACTTTATCAAGCTGTTCGGACAAGGTATGAATGACGGCGCCTGGCCTTCATTGCTCGATACCCTGTTGTATGCAGGTATTGCCGCACCGATTACCGCGTTCTTTGGCCTGTTGATTGCCTGGGTTGTGGTTCGTCAGCAATTCCGTGGCAAAAAAGTCATCGAGTTCAGCACCATGTTATGCTTCGCCGTGCCTGGTACTGTTGCAGGTGTTTCTTATATTCTCGCCTTTAACGACGCCCCGGTGTACCTGACCGGTACCGCAGCCATCGTGATTATCTCTATGGTGATGCGTAACGTGCCCGTCGGTATTCGCGCTGGTATTGCCGGACTCGGACAAATCGATAAATCACTGGACGAGGCGTCTTTAAGCCTGCGTGCCGGGTCGATGCGCACCATTATCAATATTCTGTTGCCATTATTACGCCCGGCGATTCTTTCAGCCCTTATCTACAGCTTCGTTCGCGCCATTACTACCGTCAGCGCCATTGTTTTCCTTGTTACCCCGGATACCCGTGTCGCCACGGCCTATATTCTGAACCGAGTGGAAGATGGTGAGTACGGCATTGCTATCGCCTATGGATCGATTCTGATTGTGGTGATGCTGGCCATTATTTTCATCTTTGACTGGCTGATCGGTGAGTCCCGAACTTCCCGTTCCAAAGCCAAAAACAACGCCTGATTACGGAATATAACTATGACGCAAGCTCATTTTGTTGAATTACGCAATATCACAAAACGGTTTGGAACCAATACCGTGATTGATACCATTAACTTAGCCATTCCTAAAGGGGAGATGGTCAGCCTGCTGGGGCCGAGCGGTTGCGGTAAAACGACGATTCTTCGTCTGGTTGCCGGGCTGGAAAAACCGACCAGCGGACAGATTTTTATTGATGGTGAGGACGTTACCGAGCGTTCGATTCAGCAGCGCGATATTTGTATGGTATTTCAGTCATATGCTCTGTTTCCGCATATGTCGCTCGGGGAAAACGTCGGCTATGGTCTGAAGATGCTCGGTGTCGCTAAGGCAGAAATCAAGACCAGGGTGAAAGAAGCGCTGGCGATGGTCGATCTCGACGGTTTCGAAAACCGTTATGTCGACCAGATTTCCGGTGGGCAACAGCAACGTGTTGCTCTGGCGCGTGCTCTGATCCTGAAACCTAAAGTCTTGTTGTTTGATGAGCCGTTGAGTAACCTGGATGCTAACCTGCGCCGCAGTATGCGCGATAAAATCCGCGATTTGCAGAAGCAATTTAATATCACGTCCCTGTATGTCACCCACGATCAGAGCGAAGCTTTTGCGGTATCTGATACGGTGCTGGTGATGAATAAAGGCGTGATTATGCAAATGGGCAGTCCGCAGACGCTCTATCGTCACCCTGCCTCACGCTTTATGGCGAACTTTATGGGTGATGCCAACATCTTCCCGGCTCGCTTTACTCAGGATGTGGTCGAGATCTATGGCTACGCCCTGCCGCGTCCGCCACAGTTAGTGATTACCGAGGCAGAAGGTACCGTTGGCGTCAGACCGGAAGCCATCACACTGAGTGACCGTGGCGAAGAGTGTCAGCGTTGCATTGTGCGCCATGTTGCTTATATGGGACCACAATATGAAGTGACAGTTGAATGGCACGGGCAAACGCTGTTACTGCAAGTCAATGCTACGCGTTTACAACCGAATGCGGGCGAGAGTTATTACCTGGAAATCCACCCTTACGGGATGTTTATTCTGGCTGATGCGCCCTGATTGACTGATGCCCGTATCCCTTTGGGATGCGGGCGTTTTAAACACTTGAATACAACAATCCTCTATTCAAGTTCTGTTTTATTCCGAGGCAGTACTCATCGATTCTGAACCGAGAGTTCCACGTCACTTGATAACCCGGCATTAGATGAAAAAATAATTACAGCAAGATCATGCGCTGTTTTTTCCGCCGTCCTCTCAAGCACGCCTTTACCCGCTGCTGTAAGATTGTCTCCAAACAAATCCCGCAACGAAACTTCTTTTCTTTGAGTTGATTGATTGACTTTCAGTAACATAGTGTTTCCCTCCTCTATGTGAACATTTATCATACAGCAATCTTTTTAAGATCTGAAATTGAATAGTTGAATGGTACAAAAACATCAAGCGTCTCAGCAGTGACATTTTCGTGGATAGCTACCGAAAATGCGTGTTTACCAGGGATCTCCTCATACACATAAGCGCGACAGCGCAGCGGTTTCCCCTGAAAACCAGGATGCGTCAGAACTGATTTTATCGTTGACCGGACCTTAAAATAGTTATGGCAAAAAACCTCCGGAAGTATTTTACGCACTCGCCTTTGAGCATGTTTCCAGGCATTTATGGGATCCAGATAAACATAAATTATCTGAACCCAATACCCTTTTTTAAACGCTTCGGCTATGTTTTTTATCGCGGTATCCGTATCAGCAAAATTAGTGTCGTGAATAATATCAAAACGCCTGGCCACCGAGTTTTTGTAACAGTGAGATATAATATGTGTGCAAGGTTTCTGATAATTCTCTGCATTACTACCAATATAATAAGGAAATAGTTCTCTGAACTCATCAGGATCGATACGCACCGTATTAGGATATATTTCAAGTAAATATTTTACGGTTTCGCTTTTACCGCATGCAGGAGCTCCCGCAGTAAAAAATACTATCGGTTCGCTAGTTGCATTGATGTTCCTGGTCATTGTGGTGAAAATCTGATTTTTAATTTTTTTTGCTACATCAAAAGAAAAACCTGCAATTTCATCCTTAAAATCCCTGACGATCTGACTTAAAAATTCGCTCTTTTTTAGTGAATCCATCACCTTTAATACTCCTGCCCGAGATTCTCTTATCCGAACAGATATCATACTGCCTGACAGAATTTATTCATGAAGAGAGAAATGATGACTGTAATACTTTGTTTCTGGCTGAATCATAGCTCATACATCTTGTTCATCGGGAATAGTGAAAATATCGCCCCGGATAAAGACAATAAATAAAATAATTTTTTACAATGCACAAGATAGCCAGATGAGCTCATTCACTTGCCTCTGGCCAATGTCTGATAGAACTATGGGTTTGAACATTGCGGAGGAAAAAGAATGGGAGCATGGTACGTTAGCGATAAACGTACCATGACAGACTCTTACAAGCAGTTAGCGCAGTATTCTCACTTTAACCGACTTACCTTTGATCTTACCTTTCTGTAATTGCGAAGCTGCATGGCGAGCCACCGACTGGCGCACGGCAATATAAACATGCATCGGATGCACATCGATTTTGCCTATATCAGCGCCATCAAGCCCCATTTCACCAGTTAATGCACCCAGCACATCACCGCGACGCATTTTGGCTTTTTTACCGCCATCAACGCATAAGGTTACCATCTCTGCCGCCAGTGGTTTAATGGTTCCGGCTGCCGGGGCCTGTTTCCAGTTCAGTGAGATATTCAGCATATCGGCGAGAACAGCGGCACGCTGGGCTTCTTCAGGAGCGCAGAAACTAACCGCCAGCCCATCCTGCCCTGCACGCGCGGTACGGCCGATACGATGAACATGTACTTCAGGATCCCAGGACAGTTCGTAGTTAACGACCATTTCCAGGGCTTTGATATCCAGACCACGGGCAGCTACGTCTGTTGCGACCAGAACCCGGCTACTGCCGTTAGCGAAACGAATCAACGTCTGATCACGGTCACGCTGTTCCATATCACCGTGCAGTGCCAGAGCACTTTGTCCACCCGCATTCAGCTCGTCACAAACCGCCTGACAATCTTTCTTGGTATTACAGAACACCACACAAGACGCGGGCTGATACTGACTTAATAGCTGCTGTAGCTGTTTAATTTTCTGATGACGCGATACTTCATAAAAATGCTGTTCAACCGCCGGGAGCTCATCAACGGTATCAATCTCAATCGTTTCCGGGTTCTGCTGAATGCGGCCACTAATTGCCGCAATAGCGGGTGGCCAGGTGGCAGAGAACAACAGGGTTTGACGTTTTGGTGGCGCATAGGCCATGACTTCGTCAATAGCGTCTGCAAAGCCCATATCCAGCATACGGTCGGCTTCATCCAGCACCACTACCCGCACAGAGCCAAGGTTTACGGTCTCTTTTTTCAGATGGTCAAGCAAACGACCCGGCGTGGCGACAATAATATGCGGCGCATGTTGTAAGGATTCTTTCTGCACGCCAAAGGACTGTCCACCACACAGGGTGAGAATTTTAATATTGGGCATATAGCGTGCCAGACGACGTAGCTCTTCCGCGACTTGGGCTGCCAGCTCACGCGTCGGGCACAGTACCAGCGACTGAGTGGAAAATTGTCCGGCCTCAATACGTTGTAGTAATCCAAGACCAAATGCAGCCGTTTTACCGCTGCCGGTTTTGGCTTGTGCACGTACATCTTTGCCCGCCAGAATCGCTGGCAAGGTTGCCGCCTGTACCGGCGTCATATTAAGGTATCCGAGCTCATTAAGGTTAGTCAGTTGAGCATCAGGTAAAGCATTCAGTTCTGAAAAAGCGGTCACAGTATGATTCTCTAAATAGGGCTGTCTGCGCGCATTGTACAGCTTTTTGCTCAGGTATCGTTATATTCTGCGATTGAGATGCTGGATGTTGCTGACAATGTCGGATTGAGTCTTCGTCCTGCTCACTCTCAGGGATAATCCATGACGCTTTGCGTCCTGAGATGACGTTTAACATAAACTATAAGAAAATAGTTTTTTGTATTTATTGTTGCATAATTATGCTGGCTCCTCATGTACCCTTTTGATGAGTTTTAAACAAGACTGTGAAAATTCAATGAGAAATAAAATCAATTTTATATGGCTAAGTTTTTTTATGATTACATTACCCTTCTATTTAAAAGCTCATACTATTATCCCTGAGAGCTTCGTTGAGGAAGGTAATTATTATACTGGTAATGTTTTTGGCAGACATAATTATGCAGAACATACTAATGTACATTTAGAATCATTTTTTATTATGAAGAAAGAGGTCACTTACTCGCTCTATCAACAAGTTTCTGCCTGGGCAAATAACCATGGCTATATAATAAACAACGGCTGTAATGGTGCCAGGGAGGAAGACTGCCTCACGCCAGAAACTGATGGCGGTCTCCATCCTGTTACCAATATAGAATGGTTAGATACCATTATATTTGCCAATGCACTGAGTGAAATGCTGCAACTGCAACCTGTATACCTGATGAAAAATGCTGAGCCACTACGGGCTAGTGATAGAAATAGTGCTATTTATGTCAATCCCAAAGCCACGGGTTATCGTTTACCCGGTTTACATGAATGGCAGGTCGCGGCCAGAGGAGGCAAGCCAGCGCTAAAATCTAATACCTATGGTGACCTTCATTCTGGAAGTAACAATGCAAAAAAAGTGGCCTGGTATCCGGAATTTGATAGCCCTCATTTTGGCACACAGATCGTGGGTAAGTTGTCTCCTAACGCACTGGGTATTTTTGATATGAGCGGTAATGTTTCCGAATGGGTTTTTGAAAGTTATCAGCTAGATAATACGATAATGTACTACTTTTGTGGAGGGAGTTATCTTTCTCATGCAACCACCTTAGCCAGCTGCGATAGTCATAGCTCTGGGATTACTATGTCAGATATTGGATTTCGATTAGTCAGGGGTTCTATACATGAAAAAAAATAGCTTGGTTTTTTTATTATCACTACTGATACCATTTACCGTCTGTGCGAATAATACCAGTAAGGTAACACTTAGAGAAGGTGTCAATATGCTGGATATCAATGGTGATGGGATAAAAGATTTAGTGGTGTATTCAAAATTTGAAAATAATACATCACACCCTAATCAGACCATGACTATATTTGTGGTTGATCGACAGGGAAAGTACCATATTCTTCCGGTAGCCAATGATACGGGCTTTACCTGGTCTGATTTTATTTTATCCGCTTCGACAATAAAAATAGCCGACTATGCCTTATATAAAAAACAGAAAGGCTATTTTATAGTCAGCGCACAGAAAAAAGCCGGCGGAAAATATGGCGATGATATGTCCGATGCCCTACCGGTTAAATTTACGCGTTATGATATGAATACTGATCAAAATGCACCGGGTGTTCCCCTCTATTCCTGGGAGCACAAGAGCTCTTATGTCACTACAGAAAAATATCCTGATACCGATGAGGCATTTAAACATTTTCAGATTGAGAAACTAAAATGAAATCTGCTCTATTTATTTTACTACTGATGTTACCAGGCTTAAGTTATAGCAACCAAAAACCATACGCTAAACTGATACAACAAGCCCTGGATAAACAGCCCCCTTTATGCCTTGGCGAGCTGCAGTGGCCGGTATCCATGGCGCAGGGTGAATCTGCCTGGGTATATGCCAGAATGGCAGCGCTAATGGAGGTCGGTTTGGTTACTGACAAGGGTCAATCAGCCACTAAGCAATGGTCATTAACTCCGCAGGGGAAAAAAGAATTTAACAAAAAAAATGATTTTTGTTACGGGACTATACGGGTTAATCAAATTGAAAAAATCATTAAGAATGATGATGGCACCCTCTCTGTTATTTTCGATTACCGGATAGAAAACCTGCCAGAATGGGCTACAGCACCGGCAATCAGAGGGGCATACAGCGACGTTGATAATCTGGTAACGGGTATAAAGAATGCTCGCTATCAGGCAGATTTTGCCCGACAGGCTAGCGGAGCGATGGCGATTATTGGCGAGCCTTATCAATTGGATTTGTTCTACTAATATCTGGAGGGCTTACAGGCAACAAGGGTAGGCAAACCTGGCAGCGCCTGTGGTTTCAGCCGCTTGAGTTGCACACTCAGGCAGTCAGGCATTTTTTTGCCTGCCTATTGTTATATTCTGCGACCTGACACACTTAACTTAAACTTCAACCCGTCAATCAATGTGCTATTTTTAGATCATAATAAGGCGTAAGCCAGCTAAGTCGTTCTTGTGCGAGATTTTAGTACCGGGCATCAGACTATTGAGGATTTCTCTGGGTGAAAATAAAAAAAGGGCTAATGTTAGCTTTGCTACTGGTCTCGTTTCATGCTCTGGCGAATGAAACCAGCAAAGTGATTCTGAAAGAAGGCAGTAACCTGCTGGATATCAACGGTGACGGGGTGGACGATTTAGTGGTCTATTCTCGATTTGAGAATAATACATCACACCCTAATAATACCACGACTATATTTATGATCGATCCGCAGGGTAAATATCATATCCTTCCGGTAGCCAATGATATTGGTTTCACCTGGTCTGATTTTATCTTATCGGCTTCGACAATAAAAATTGCTGACTATGCTTTATTTAAAAAACCTGGAGGCTATTTTATTGTCAGCGCGCATAAATTAACCGGCGGGGAGCATGGTGAAGATGTCTCCGACGATCTGCCGGTGAAATTTACCCGTTATGATATTAACAGCTATCAGGACGCCCCAGGGGTTCCCCCTTATTTTTGGGAGTATCGAGGCGCCTATATCACTGCGGATAAATATCATGATATCGATGATGCTTTTCCGCACTTCAACAATGGCATGATAAAATAGCAAAAATACTTTCAGAAACTACAGTGGTAGGCAGGGACGCACTTTGCGAGACGATTTCAACGATTATCTGGCCTTCATTGCTGTCGCAGAGGCAAAAAGCTTTACACGAGCGGCAATAAATCTGGGAATATCCCAGTCAACGCTTTCCCATACTATTCGTCGTCTTGAAGAACGTCTCGGACTACCGTTATTGATGCGTACCACCCGCCGGGTAGCTCCAACTGAAATTGGCGAAATGCTGTTACAAATTCTTCAGCCACGTCTTGATGGTATGGAAGACGATATTGCCGCACTCCTCCGCTTTCGTGATACTCCCGCGGGTACCGTCAGACTGACGGTTTCCGACCATATGATCCATGACTGCATCTGGCCTCGCCTTGCTCCGGTATTAAAAGAATACCCGGATGTTAAGGTTGAATTATCCCAGCAAAACGGTTTTGTCGATATTATTGAGGGGCGATTTGATGCAGGAGTGCGCATTGGAGACGATATCGTTAAGGATATGGTCGCAGTACGCATCGGGCCGGATATTCGCTTTATTGTCATTGGCTCCCCTGCGTATCTCAAACAACACGGGTATCCGGCACACCCATCTGAACTCGAACAGCATAATTGTATTAATATCCGGCACTCACCAGCAGGTTCAATCTATGCATGGGAGTTTGAAAAACAGGGGCAGCCATTACAAATTAAAGTCGAGGGTCAGCTTATTTTTTCCAGCATCTATCCGATGCTTGCGGCAGTGACCTCGGGTTACGGACTCGCCTATCTGCCAGAGTCACTGGTTGCCGACGAACTGCAACAAGGTATCTACTGCCGGGTGCTTGATGAATGGTGCCCGCCAGTAAGTGGGTACCATCTATATTACCCTGGGCGCAGGCAGATTTCTCCGGCGCTAGCCGTTATGATAAAAATGCTACGGTATCCGTTACCCGACAAGATCTGAAGGCGTAGATTTATCGCCGTTCCGCGGTGACTACACCTGCAGATATCAGGGAATGTAGCGATTCATGAATCGCCTCGAGGCTACTGTAGCGTGGCTGATAACCCAGACGTTGTCGGCTTTTTTCAATCGAATGCGATGAACTTCGGACAATATGGCCGCGTGAGTTCTCGACATATTCACTTTCCAGTCCCTGAAGCCATTCAGCAAAAGGCTGATAACGAATTTGCGGCTCATGGCCAAACCAGCGGTAGACCGTTTCTGCGTAGCCTCTCAGAGTAATTGCCTGTGAAGAAACGGTATTAAAAATCTCGCCAAGTGTCGCTGCTCTGTTTTCTATAGCCTGGATAATCCATTGAGCCACATCAGCAGCATGAACATGATGTAATGTTTCATGCCCCAGATTTGGAAGGCAAAGCTCTTCTCCCCGAATGATTTTTGAGAAAACATTCGGATCAGAATTACCCTGTGGGCTGGTTGGAACCCAACCCTCACCCACAATATGCCCCGGCCGAAAACAGGTTGCAGGAAATCCCTGACGGCGTGCCTCGCGCATTAACCAGGCCTCACTTTCTGCCTTGCCAAGACCATAAGCATCAATAGGGCAAACAGGATCCGTTTCAGTTGACGGAATTGTCACATACTGGCCGTAGACCCAGATAGAACTACAGAACAGATAATGTTCTATCTTTCCACGCAGCGATTCGACCAATTGCTGAGTACTTTCCAGGTCAAAGGCTATCATATCAATCACAATATCTGGATTGAGCGCCGCTATTCGCTCACCGAAACAGCCATTTTCTTCTTCCTTCTGGCGATCAATAGCGATATTTTCTACCAGCGACCAGGCGTAATGTGGGCGGTAAACCTGTGCATTACCACGACTGACATTAATTACCTGATGACCGCGTTCGATTAATAGAGGAACCAGATAAGTCCCTACATGACCACTGCCACCAATAATCACGATACGTGACATTATTTTACCCCTTAGTAACATTAAGTAAATTCTCTGCAGGCAAAAACCCGTAGCGAGCAAGGCAAAATTATTCTAGTCGTTCTGCAGCCGAAAGAATGTGGCTAATTTACGGATACATTTATGGTGATTTGATAATAATAAATATGAGGATGTGCCGTTTAGCACCCATGAGGAGATTGAAAATTGACCAGCAGGATTGCAGGAGTAAAAAAGAATTGGAAAAATATGCAGAAACCCCCTGTTCCTCGACTGAAACAGGGGATATCGTCAGGCCATTTTAATAAGAATCATTCCGGCTAATAATAACCCGAGGCCTAACCAGCCTTTGCGATTTAAACGCTGGCCAAACAGTATCCAGCCAGCAGCAACCGTTGCAATAATACCGAACCCACCCCATAAAGCATAAGCCACGGAGAGTTCAATACCTTTTACGGCCTGTGATAATGCGCTGAATGCGGCTAACACTGCAATTAAAGAAAAAATACCATAAACAGGACGACGAAAACCGTCGGAGTGTTTAAGAAAAATATTAGCCAGAATTTCTAACACAATGGCTGAAAATAACCACAGCCCGTGTATCCATTCAAACGACAGCATGCTGCCCTCTCTTCTCTGACACGACTTCTGTGCGCTCTTTTTTGCTGCGCGTGCCTGATTTTAATAATGCAATGCCGGCTACCAGCGTCGTCAGACCTAATATTTTAAGTAGTGAAATTGGTTCATCAAATAATAAAACACTACAAACGGTAATGATCAGAATACCAATCCCTTCCCACATTGCATAGGCAACGCCAAGGGCAATTTTTTTAACCGAAAATGACAATAAAATATAAGAAAGTGTGATCATCACCAGCATAAAAATATAGCCAATATTATCATCGCTAACACTTGACCACTTCATAGAAAGGGTACCAGTAATTTCGGCGACGATAGCCATCCCTAGAAAAATCCAGTAAATCATTTTTCCTCTCCTGACAGAGAAAATAAAATTATAAAAATTGGCCAGACGCAAAAAAGCGACAAGCTAATTAAAGTTGTAAGTTATTGCCAGAAGAAAGGACTATAGTGCGTTACGCCAGTGTTGTTCACCAGAGAGAGAAACTGCAGATAAAGAAATGTCGAAGTGATAGCTTGAATGGTTTTTTTTGAACATATTGTCCATATGATTTTCCAACTTACCCGCGGTATTGCTTCTCATCGATTGCGGATAGAAAATTGTCCTCAGTAGTTAAACACCCGTGATTTGTACCATATTTCAGTTTTTATTTTGCGAAATTTTCAATTCTTTACAAAAAAATCAAAAAACAACCCTGCCCGGGCTATTCTCAAAGCTCAAACAGCCACAAACAGGGCCAGTCATTATTACTCGTCAGGAAATTCGCTGAGTTCGAACTGTTCGGTTACAAAAGCCATCGCTCTGGCAATACCGTCGCCGCTGATAGTATGAACCACATCCGGTTCAAACAGCGTTTCAACCTCATTCACACCGGCTTCTATCAGCGCGGCGGCGGCGGCTTCACTTTCCTGCCAGGGGATAACTGGGTCAGCCATGCCATGCACCAGCAGGACTGGCGTATTAACCGCAGGCTGATAAGGTTTTGGTGACGCCAGTCGCCCTGAGAATGCGACAACACCGGCTAATGGGATACTGTCCGTAACCAGAGCATCCAGCGCCATTATTGAACCTTGAGAAAATCCGAGCAAAATCACTTTATCTCTGCCCGCGACAATACCATGCTCTTTCAAAATATTATTGATAATGGCAGCAAAATCGGCTCTGGCAGCAACAAGGCGCTCAGTACGCAGGTTTTCCGTAATACCGTCCAGACTGAACCACTGATACCCCTCTCCTCCTCCGTCAAAAGGCGCACTACCGTCGGGTGAAGCAAATTCTATCTCAGGCATCACTTGCTGAAAAAAATAGCCAAGTCCTTCAAGGTCTGCTCCCGAACTTCCCACACCGTGTAACAAAATAATCAGTTTTTTCATTCAACCAGGCTCTCCAGGGCGCCACTCTATCCTCCATAACTCGCGTTACCTGCCGGACAACGCTCAGGTAACCTCGAGTATGACGGGCATATAAGATATTGTTTTGGCTACACTACCCTATATTGGAATTGATTTCAGCTGTCATTAATAGTCAGGTTATTTCACTACCTGTTGCTCAACCTGGAACATCGCGCCTGCCGGATACCATCCCCAGCCCGGCATAAAATAGGCATTAGTCGGTCCCCAGCCGTATCGCCAGTAGGGATCCGGGCCAAAACCGCCAAAACCAGGATAATTAACAGGTACAATATTCTCGCGAACTCTCCAGACTTGATAACCCTGTAGGCTCAGAGTCAGATACTGATAGTCAGCCTCCCCGACTTTACCCTTGGTGGTTCCGGTGACCGTGCCCAGAACGGTAACCAAATTACCTTTTAATGTCAGAGGGTCTATAAATTTGCTCGCCTTGACGATAATGCGCCCTTGAAAGGCAGTACCCAGTTCGGGCCTGGCGCTGTAATCAAGCGGAAGCACAGCCACCTCAAATGAGGTTTCATTCTGATTATTTACAACATTTAAAACCTTGCCGCCAA
Organism: Klebsiella sp. BIGb0407; assembly: GCF_024807845.1. Taxonomy (GTDB): domain Bacteria; phylum Pseudomonadota; class Gammaproteobacteria; order Enterobacterales; family Enterobacteriaceae; genus JGM124. Next base: position 243,280 of record NZ_JANUEQ010000001.1, on the reverse strand, counting down.
GACGAACTTCCTGGCCATTAAACCGGGAAACATCTTGTTTAATATCCTGGTAGCTAACCTTGTCCAGCGAACTACTGCTTCCCTGAATATCCTGCGGAATAGACACGCATCCACTGAGCGCCAGGCAGGCCACAAGAGTAATAAATAAGGGTGTTTTCATGATAACCTCGATGATTAACTGACTCTGTTAACCAGCATACCACTAGGATTGCCCGCATGAGTGATACGGACGTGACTCAGGGTAACAAGAGTGTCGCAAGATATGTCTCTTTCGTGCTCTGATAATCTGACCTCATATCAGGATAAAACCATCAGAAGGCACTGATAACCGCTATTAAGTTTAATTCTAGTCAACTTTACCGGTAAAGGGGATGTTTTTTGGCGGTGCCAACTGTGATACACAAGACTATTACTCTATTTGGATAGGATACTTTCCCAGCCACTAGAAAATAAATAATCAGACGAGCAGCAAAAAGATATTACATGCAACTTATTATCGATACTTACTGTTACAGTAATTACTCAAATTCCATTTTAAATGAGATATTACTTTCGTTTATAATCAAAAAATGTTTATGTTAACTTAGCGATAACACATATGAAAATAAATATCCCCCTCCACTTAAATGTTTCAAATTTAAAATCAGATAAACATACCTTCTCTATCCTTGATTTGATGGTCAGAATAAAATTCAAATTCTTTGATGATAAAAATGTATTTAACTGTATTTTAAAAATGATAAATAAAACCATAGCAACCGTCACTAACATCCCTTAGTATTCAATACGTTACAGGTCGAATGTGCCATGTGGAAATAACGGGTGCGAGTAATGGAAAAAGAAAAAATATACTTCATCTATATGCCAAGCCCGACGATTGGACGTAGTCTGATTCAGGGCATTGGTGGGTTAGGTTTTTTCGGAAACATTTTTGGTATATACACGGAAGATAAATATATTCTGGCATTAAAGTCAGAGCTAGAAAGAAAAAAATTAAACTGGACTGTACAAATAGATGATACAGAATCCGATATAGAAAAAATAATTGAAAAGAAAATTAAATTACTCATCTGCGCCCCAGGGCTGAAATATCAATTCTACAAGGGAGGCTTTAATAAAAATAATATAATATATCTAAGCATGATGGAGTATGCACATACTGAAACCGATCAAGTCGTTCAGAAAATAAGGGAGTTAGAAAATGAAAAGAAAACATAATGTTTTTTTTGAAATAAATCACTGACGAATTAGAGCTATTATTAATTACAGGTGGTTCTGATAAACAGGTCTCAAGTGGAAGTGCATACTGGGTTACTGGGGCTCCAGCCATAACTCAATATCTACCGGATCGGGTACCTGTACCGGCGGTATGATGGTACATAGCAAAGGGAAATGATGTTAATCTGGTAAAAAAGGCATTCACATATTTACGCGAATACCTTACTTTTACGCCTTATAAGGATATCACCCTGTCTGCATATTTAATCGTTGTTTCTCGGTGAGCAATCACAACCCGGGTAATATTAAGCTGCTTTATTGCCAGATTAACCTCATATTCATTCTCATTATCCAGTGCGCTGGTCGCTTCATCCATAAATAATATCCCCGGACGGCAGTAAAGCGCGCGTGCGATAAAAATTCGCTGTTTCTGTCCGCCAGAAAGCCCTTCTCCCAACTCACCAATCAGTGTTTCATACTTCATTGGCATCTTCATGATCATATCGTGAATACAGCTTGTTCTGGCGCACTCTATCATCCAGTCCTCATCGAAATGCTCCGTGAAACCACAGATATTTTCACCAATAGAGCCTGAGAATAGCCTGTCATCCTGCATCACACAGGCAATCATTTTGTGGTAATTATTGATACCCAGGTGCTGGATATCGCTGCCGTCCATCATCACCTTGCCGGATTCGGGGACAGACAGCCCACATAGTACCTTCATCAACGTGGTTTTCCCTGAACCGGAAGGCCCCGTGATAGCCACGCTTTCTCCTGGTTTTATACTGATGTTCAGGTTGCTGAAAACCGATGCCGACTGACTGTCATAGCGATAACTCAGGTCACAGGCCTCCAAGGCCAGCGGATGCATATCTGCCTTTATGCCGCTGTCCGGTTTTCGGGGTTCTCTTTCATTCAGTGCGATGTCTGCAATACGTTCGTTATGTAAACTCATCATGCGCAACTGAAGCAAAAAGTTGGTCAGGGAACCCACCTGGTCCGAGAACTGCCCGCGGAAGGCGCCAAAGGCGACAAACATCCCGATGGTCATTTGATTATCAATGACCAAGCTGGTTCCCAGCCACAGAATCACCACCTGATCGCAAGCAGCAACAAATGCGTTAAGCCCGCCAAACAGCATTTCCATTCTGGTCAGTCTGATATGGGTATTGATGGAGTCAATCTTCAGGTTCAGCCAGTGACCACCCCGACGCTCACTCATTCCCTGCATTTTTACTGTGGCTATTCCGTACAATGTTTCCATAAAATACGAGCCTGCACGGGCTTCTCTGACCATCTCCTCTTCTGAGAGTTGCCGATAACGGTTGTAGGTGAATAAACGAATCAGGACATATACCCCAGTAAAACCGAGTACCACGGCGGCCAGCCATCCGCCGTACAGTAGCAGCATAATCAGAAGGCCGACCACCATGATACCGTCCATAATGGCCCCGACTACGCTTGAGGTAAACGTGGAACGTAACTTATCCAGCGAGCTAAAACGGGACTGGATATCTCCCAGTTTACGCCGTTCAAAATAGGTCAGCGGCAGCTGGAGCAGATGGCGGAATAACCCAGACTGCCATTGCACACCAATCAGCGTTTCCATCACCAGGGATGTCCAGGCGCGTGCCATACTGACCGCAACACGGAGAAGAATAAAAAACATCAGACCGATGCAGATTAGCGTAAGCAGGCCGCGATCTCCGGCAGGAATGACATGATCCATCGCCAGTTGAGTGCCGACCGGTATGACCAGACTGGCCACCTCGACCACCAGTGACAGACAAAAGATTTTGACCAGCGTACTGCGAATACCATAGATATTGCGGAACAGCGTACGTAATTTCACACGGTCTTTCACTGTCTCTGGCAAAAACTCACTGCCAGGCCACACTTCAAGCGCCACGCCGGTAAAACGTTGAGAGACTTCTGCAAGACCCACGGTTCTCCGCCCAAGGGCGGGATCATGAATAACAAAATGCCCCTTCCGGATACTCACCAGCACCACAAAGTGATTAAAATCCCAGTGCAAAATACAGGGCAGTTTCAGGGCACTGAGTTCATCAAGATCCAGGGATACGGCCCGGGTCTCCATGCCCATCTGAGCCCCCATACTTCTGACACTACCGAGGGTTGTCCCCCGGGCTGACAAATTAAACTGACGACGCAAGACAAGCAGATCGATACTCTTACCATAGTGACCACAGATCATTGCCAGGCAGGCCATTCCACATTCTGACGATTCGGTTTGATGTACCACCGGAATACGTCGCCACAGTTTCTGATCCAGCTTATTTAACAGCCCTTTCAAAGGGATTTTACTGCTCATTTATTGGCCCCGTTGTGCTGTGTTTCATGTCGTAGAACGGGGACAACATCCATTGATAAATTCTCCTTTTTTCCAGAAACAACGTACTTTGTGCCGTGATGCCATTTTCTAAGTTTAAATATTTATTTTTATAAGCAATGGCCTGTTTCTCTGGCCTGACAATCACTTTGTAGTATGGTCTGGCGGCGGTGAGCGTTGCTTTGGGTGCCCCCTGGTAGGTCAGCATTTCCTGCTGTGATGCCGGGGTTCTGGATATAAGGGACACCGTGCCGGCAAACTGACCGAATTTTTCCGCAGGAAAGGCGTCATAGCGGATGTTGACCTTATCCCCAGAGTTTATGTAGGGAATCGCATCGTTGGGCACCCAGAGCACCAGGTTATAGTTTTCTATCTCACAAGGGATCACTTGAAGCAGACTGTCGCCGACGCTGACCATCTGTCCGACGGTAACACTCAGCGAATTAATACGCCCTGCGGCCAGCGCACGGATAATGACAGTCCCCGTGGCGTGGATATTTTGCAGCTCCTTATGCAACTCATAGCGTTGCAGCTCCATTTGATAAATCTGGTTATCAAATTCGGCGGCCTGGGTATGAACCTGGCTTTCCAGGACGGTTACCTGTAAGGCATTTTGCTCATGCTGTCCGGACAGACTCAACAGATTGTTTTGCTGCTGATAATAGAGTGCGACCTGGCTTGCGAGCTGATCTTTGTTGATGAGTCCTCTGGTCTGATAATGCCGGTAGTTATCCATATTCTTCTTCATGATATGGATACCTTCCCGGGCTCGCTGGAGAATGTCGCCGGAGCGCGTCAATGCATCGGCATACTGTATTTTCTGTTTTTCCAGCATCGTAAGAGTAGTTTGTTTATTGCTTTTCAGTCGCTGGATAATCTGATCGATACGTATCAGTTGGTCATCGATATCCCGGCGCTGATTGTCGCTGACCACGCCGCTACTGGTGCTTTTGCTGACATCAATCTGATAAATGGGATCACCGGTCTTCACCACCTGTCCCTCAGTGACGAATTGTCTGGTAACGCCCCCCTGAACAGAAGAGTAAAGGTTGGCAGCGCGTGGATAGCTACTGATTTCACCGGTTACATTGAGTCGTCGGGTATAGGTGCCGGTAATGATAAAGGTGAGAAAGGCGATGAGAAAAAACAGGCATAACCCTGCCGTGAACCAAAATGGAATGCCGGGGAGGAGAAGCGCCCTGCCGTACCATTTCATTTTTTGATGATCAATCGCGTCCTGGCGAAACACTGTATTTCTTCCTTAAATACAATAAACGTTACTTGTGGCACTACTAGACATACTCTGAGTGAGTCTTCAGTATCCATAGTGCATAATATCCATTCTCTGACGCGGCTATGCCCGTCAGACCATTTTGATTGTCGTCCCTGAGTTTTTCCTTTTCTGCCGGGCACGCGATGGCCACCACATTTATCATTGGCATCCATTCTCTTCAATCAAGAATCAATCACGGTAATTTTTACAGGCAAGCGAGGGCGTTCGGCATAGCATTCAATTTCCTATGCCGAAGATGAGGTTTTTAGTTATAACTGATTGTAATAGTGGGGTTTATCATGAAAATAATAAAACATAATGCTTAATATTAGGGAACGATTTTTTCCAAATCCAGCAGTTCCTCCAGCGTCAGCATATTATGCTGAGCGACTTTAATCGCATCATCCAGCCCCTGATTATAGAGAATCGGCGCCATCTTTTTGACCAGCTCATCAAGGAAAATATCTGATTCAAACTGCCCCAAGGTCAGTTCATGATTATCATCAAGCCACTTGGTAATAAACGCACTCAGTTGCTGATATTCTTCAGCGGGCAGCGTAATTTTTTTTGTCATTATAGGCCTTAAGATAGCGGTCTTCTGGCGTTAATCACGCTGGAAGACAGAGGTAAATGGGAGAGATAAGTGAAATCTCAGGGTTTAGTTATCGTCGCTGCGCGTCCTGGTATAAAAATCAGCAACAAACCAACAAAGATGACCCCGACGCCAACCAATTTCAGCGCACTGAACGGCTCATTAAGCCAGGGGAGCACAATAGCCGCAGCCCAGACCAGAACATAGCTTAGACTGAGCAATGGGTAGGCTTTACTTAATGGGATCCGCCTCAGCGCTAAAAACCAGCATAGCATTGATAATGCATAGGCCAGCAGGCCACAGAATAAGACCAGCAATCCTGGCAGATTATCAAACAGAACCGCGGTTAAAAATGCCAGCTCGAAGGTCGCTTGCGGAAATTGCATGACGGCCCATTTCATCGCCAGCTGTGCCCCACTCACCAGCAGTACACTGCATAATGCCCACAGATAGCCCATCAGACGGACACTCCCAGCATCACAATACCTGACATAATTAACGCCAACCCCAACCAGTGGTGCAGGGAAATGCGTTCTTTCCAGATCCAGTGAGCTGCCAGGGTAATAAAGATAAAATTCAGGCTCAACATCGGATAAGCAATACTGACCTCAACATGCTGCAATACCCACAACCATACCAGCATGCCAAGACCTAGCATCAAAACGCTAAGCCCCAGCCAAATTACCAGATGACGTCGTCCATGTCCCTGAGCCGCCTGTTTCTGACATAACTGGCCAGCGCAGCTAAGCAGGCTGGCCAGGATTATCATCAGGCTATTCATGGTAATTTGTTGTACTGCAACAGTGCCAGTCGGCCATCGTTATACTCATAATCTGCAGCAGGTAATCCGCGGTCACTCAAATTACTGTTTCTCGATAACAGGATAACCAGCGAGACGTTACCTTCTTTGCGATGTTCAGCAAGCCAGGCAGCAAAATCTGGCCCATCAACATAGCGATGCTGCGCATCCGGGTAGCTGAGTCCGTAGCTGACTTCGCCCTTATTGCTATACAGCGTGATATCACTGCGTTTGAGTTCCCAGGCAAGTCCAGCCCCGACACCGACATTATTGGTCACAATATAGCGGCTATCTTCAAGCTTCGGACGAACAATCTCCGTAAACTCTTGAGGTTGTTTCGAGTGAATAATCTGTTCAGGAATGACCGCACCCACCAGCAACGCAAGACCTAGCGGACAAGCAGCCGCCCAGAACCAGCGCTGACGACTGTGACAGAGCGTCAGTGCACCGAACAGCCCCCACACGGCAAAGGCAATGGCTGCAAGTACCACTTTTCCGGTTTCACCCGCTTCATAAACCGGATTTTTTGCCAGGCCAAATGGCGCTAACACCAGTAGGACCACCAGCACACAAAGGGTGCCGAATGCCAGATTAATCCAGCCATTTACCCGCAAGGTTCGCGATCCCGCTTTTGCCAGCAACACCGCATGACGCGCCATTAAAATGGCAAGCGGTGCAAAACAAGGCAGAATATAGGTCGGTAATTTACCTTTCGCAATACTGAAAAACAGAATGGGCATCACTACCCAACCCAGCAAATAGAACGCACCGTTTTGCTCGCGACGTTCCTGAAAACTGCGTTTAATCGCCCCGGGTAATAAAGCCAGCCAGGGTAAACTTCCGGCAATCAGGAAAGGAATGTAATACCAGAATGGCGCTTTATGCTGGGCATCTTTTTCAGCAAAGCGTTGAATATGCTCTACCCAGAAGAAATAGTTCCAGTAATCCGGCTCTGCTTTTGCGACCGCTAACGCCCAAGGTAAGGTAATCAGAATGGCACTGATAATCGCAATAGGTCCAAACAACAGGACTTCTTTCCAGCGTTTTTGAGCTATCACCCAAGGAAGTACTCCCAGAACCGGTACTGCCAGCGCCAGAAAACCTTTAGTCATCACGCCCATGCCGCAGGCAAGCCCGAGTAGTACATAGCCAGCGACTTTACCCGCCGTCGTTTTTGCCGTTGAGGCTCCCCAGAAGCAACATAGCGCGGCCGTCAGCCACAGGGTTATCATCGGGTCGAGAACCGAATAGGTTCCGATAGCGTAGACAAGTAAACAGGTCAGGAAAATAACACCGGATAAAATGGCGATGGTCTTATCACGCCATAACTGGAAAGCCAGCCAGCCGGTCATTAATGCACTGAGGGTTACGGAGAAAACAGAACCAAAACGAACAGAGAAATTATTATGCCCGAACAGGAGCTGGCTAATATTATTAATCCAGTAACCTGCTACGGGTTTTTCAAAATAGCGCAGATCAAGAAAATGCGGAACAATCCAGTTACCGGATGCCAGCATCTCCCGGCTGATTTCCGCATAACGCGTCTCGTCAGGCTGCCACAGGTCACGAAACTCCAGTGGAGCCAAATAAAGCAAGATAAAACAGACCAGCAAAGCGCCGCCGTATTTTACTGAATTCATCTACTCAATTCTCGATAAGTTGTTGACAGCCCAGCCATCCTTCGCGGCCAGAAAGAGTGCCACGAATGACTTTTCCCCTGGGCAGGGTTGTTAAATCATCAGGTAATAGATCACGCAAAGGACAGAACTCAATCCCCTCAGAGCTTGCCATTGTCAGTAATTCATTAAATGACTCTCGCATTACCATCCCTTCCACTTCCGCGTGGATGGTATAAACAGGGGTACCCTGATCCTGGTGGATTTTATCGAGGATAAAACGATTGAAGTCCTCTTTACTGACACTGGAACCTATAACTTCGTCCCAGGTCGGTAGAGTGACGGGGATTTGTGGCGCTGCTAAGCTACCATCCGCCAGTTGAGGAATAAAAGGCGTCGTCCCACGACAGTCACTGTTGTAGTAGAAAGGAAATGCAGCTTTCGCTTCAACCACGCGCTCGTCAGCTCGCCAGCCGGCCACAGCCGAACAGGTAACCGATTGCCCGGTAATCTGTTCCAGGGCATCACGCCCGAGCGCAATTTGTCTTTCCATTGCCGGTTTATCCCATACCCCGGCAAAGGCTTGCCAGGCATGGTGATCCCAGGCATGTAGCCCAACCTCATGCTGCTCACACGAGGCTCGGATAATATCCGCATTCCCTTTACCGATAATTTTGCCGGGCCAGGCGGTGCCTGCCAGTAAAATGTCCCAGCCGTAAAGCGATGCGGCGTTAGAACGTAACATTTTCCACAGAAACTGAGGTTTGATAAGACGCCATAAATGGCGTCCCATGTTATCCGGCCCAACACTGAAGAAAAACGTTGCCTGTGTCTTATGTAAACTTAGCGTTTCCAGAAGGTTAGGCACCCCTTCACGGGTGCCTCGCCAGGTGTCGACATCTATGCGCAGGCCGACTTTTTTCATGAATCGCTATCCGTTAAATCAACGGTTTTCAGGAAGAAGTCCAGGGTTTCATCGATGGTCTGATCCATCTCAACCGTTGGCGTCCAGCCCAGTAAACGCTGAGCGTTACGGATGCTCGGTTTACGGTGTTCCACGTCCTGGTAACCTTTACCGTAGTAGGCGCTGCTTTCTATTTCACGGAAACCAGCAAACGGTGGGAACTTACTACGCAGTGGATGACGTTCAAAGCTTTCCAGAAGCATTTCAGCAAGTTGCTTAATACTGGCCTCGTTTTCCGGGTTACCGATATTGATAATCTGGCCGTCACAGTTGTGATTTTTGTTCTCAATAATACGGAACAAAGCCTCAATACCTTCGCTGATGTCGGTGAAGCAACGCTTCTGACGACCACCATCAATCAGTTTGATAGGTGAACCTTCAACCAGGTTAAGGATCAGCTGAGTGATTGCACGTGAACTACCGATACGCGCTGCGTTAAGGTTATCCAGACGCGGGCCCATCCAGTTAAATGGACGGAACAGTGTAAAGCGTAAGCCTTCTTTTTCACCGTAAGCCCAGATAACGCGATCCAGCAGCTGTTTAGAAACGGAGTAGATCCAACGCTGTTTGTTGATAGGACCCACGGTCAGCGGTGAGTTATCTTCATCAAACTCAGCATCAGAACACATGCCGTACACTTCAGAAGTGGATGGGAAGATGATCCGTTTTTTGTATTTCACACAATCACGAATAATTTTCAGGTTTTCTTCAAAATCGAGTTCAAATACGCGCAGTGGGTTACGGGTGTACTCAATTGGCGTCGCGATTGCCACTAACGGCAGAATCACATCGCATTTCTTAATGTGATACTCGATCCACTCGGAATGGATACTGATATCACCTTCAACAAAGTGGAAACGATCGTTACTCAGGAAACGACTAATCGCATCAGAGCCGATATCCAGACCGAAGACTTCAAAGTTATCATCCTGTAACAGACGCTCAGTCAGGTGGTTACCGATAAAGCCATTCACACCAAGGATAAGCACACGAGTGCGGCGTTTAACCGCAGAGACTGGCTTGCTGCTAAGAATCGCGCCGCTCACCAGACCCAGAGACTGAGCCAGTTGAGTGCCTTGCATGTAGACGCCATTTTCAGCCTGCCCGGTAACGACTTCCAGCGCACCTTCGCCACAAGCGATAGTCAGTGGATTAACAGAAATAACGGTTCCGGCTCTGGCACCGTTACTGTTTTCAACAATACGGCTCTTCCAGATAATAAACTTGCCACCACCCACATAGCTGTAAGCACCCGGCCATGGTTCAGTCACGGCACGTACCAGGTTATGGGCATCAAGTGCTGAACCGGTCCAGGAGATCGCGCCATCCTGCGGTGAACGACGACCAAAGCAGCTCGCCTGGCTTTCATCCTGTACAGTTTCGCTAAACTGGCCGCTTTTAATCGCAGGCAGCGCACTGGTCAGCAGTGATTTAGCGGTAGCACAGAGTTTGTGGTGCAGAGTCAGGGCTGTTTCATCATGGGTAATGGCAACACGTTCCTGAGCCACGATATCACCGGCATCAGCACGTTTTACCATGCGATGTAAGGTCACACCGGTTTCTGTCTCACCTTTAACCAGTACCCAGTTCAGAGGAGCGCGACCGCGGAATTTTGGCAGCAGTGAGCCGTGTAAATTAAAGGCCCCTACTTTCGCAGTATTGAGGATCTCTTCACTCAACAGGTTGCGGTAGTAAAAAGAGAAGATAACGTCAGGCTCGCTCTCCTGGATACGAGAGACCCACAGGGGATGATTGACATCTTCCGGAGCAAAGACAGGAATGCCAAACTCTGCCGCAGTACGGGCGACAGAACCAAAGAAATTATTCTCTGCTGCATTATCAGGATGCGTGTAAATGGCCGCAATATCATAACCGGCTTCAACCAGGGCACGAACCCCTACACAGCCCATATCGTGATAGGCAAAAACGACTGCTTTCATTATAAATGATCCTCTGAAGATGAAGCTTGTTTGCTGCTAACAATTCGTTGAATGAAATAACGCGGACGAGCACGCACATCGTTATAGATGCGACCGATATACTCACCGAGCAGTCCCATACCGACAAACTGCGCACCAATAAATGTAAATAGCACGGCGAACAGCATAAATACGCCATCTGCAGCCCACTGTGGACCTAAGGCGAGACGTAATATCACCAGCATAACCGCTAAAGCAAAACCGGATAACGCGATAACGCTACCTACCACGCTTAACAGACGCAGCGGTGTAGTTGTCAGGCAAGTTATCAAGTCATACATCAAATTAATCAGGCCCATAATGCTGTACTTAGAATCACCGAACTGGCGCTCTGAGTGATGTACCGGGATCTCTACTGCACGACGAGCAAAGGTATTGGCCAGAATAGGAATAAAGGTGCTGCGTTCATGGCAATTCAGCATCGCATCAATAATGTGACGACGATAGGCGCGTAACATACAGCCGTAGTCGCCCATCGCTTTCCCGGTGGCACGCTGAATAACATTGTTGATCATTTTTGATGCGCGTTTACGGAACCAGCTGTCCTGACGGTTCTGACGAACTGTCCCGACGACGTCGTAGCCTTCATCTGCTTTTTCTACCAGACGAGGGATTTCTTCTGGTGGATTTTGTAAATCCGCATCAAGGGTGACGATTAAATCACCGGTAACATGGCTGAAACCCGCCATAATGGCAGAGTGCTGGCCATAGTTACGGTTAAGCAGTACCGCAACCACATGACTTCCGGGAGCTTCAGCGGCTTTGGTTAACATGGCAGCTGAATCATCGCTGCTACCATCGTCAACCAGCAAAATTTCATAATCACGGTTTAATTGCTGGCAAGCTTCCGTCGTTCGGCGAATAAGTTCAGGTAAACTTTCCTGCTCGTTATAGACCGGTATCACGACCGAAACTTTTTTGATTATGTCCGTAGTTATCATTTTATTGTCCTGCAATTTCGCGTAATGCATGAATAACACGAGTGGTATCGTCGTCAGTCATGGTTGGAAACAGTGGAATCGAGCAAATACGTTCGCTGTTCCACTCAGTATTAGGTAAATGTAGTTCCGGGAAGCGTTCACGGTAATATTTTTGTGTGTGTGCAGCGCGGAAGTGTAACCCACTACCAATATTGCGTGCTTTTAAGGCATCCATCAGTCCGCTGCGCGAAATACCACAGCGTTCTTCATCAACGCGGATAATAAACAAATGCCAGGCGTGACGATGTTCCCAGCCAGGAATCGCCAGGGGTGAGAACGGCGTATCGGCTAGTTCACGCAGATAACGCTGGGCGATTTTATGGCGTTGAGCATTAAGCTGTGGCAGTTTACCTAACTGCGTCAGCGCTATCGCGGCGTTAATATCGGCAAGGTTATATTTAAAACCCGGTGAGATAACTTCTGCCTGTGGGGCGCGTCCGTGAGTTTGTCTGTCAAACGCATCAACCGCCAGGCCATGGAACTTAAGGCTGCGAATACGTGCGGCTAACTCGCTGTCATCAGTGACAATCAGCCCGCCTTCAGCACAGCTCATATTCTTGATAGCATGGAAAGAAAAAATCGCCGTTCCGCTACGACCGACATGCTGGCCTTTATATTCCGTTCCTGCAGCATGAGCCGCATCTTCAATCACCGGAATACCATAACGCTTGCCAATCGCGTGGATAGCGTCCATGTCAGCAGGCGCACCCGCATAATGAACCGGTATAATCGCTTTAGTTCGCGGGGTGATAGCTGCTTCAATCGCCTCAGGTGTCACCATCAGAGTGTCACGATCGACGTCAATCATCACGGGTTCAGCACCCAGCAAGCAAATCATGTTCAGTGTTGAAACCCAGGTCATTGAGGGAGTAATAACCTCATCACCTGCCTGAATACCTAAAGCCATTAATGTGACATGCATTCCACCGGTAGCGGAACTCACAGCTATCGCATGTTGATTACCGGTCAATTCGCAAAAAGCCTGCTCAAGAGCCTGGTTTTTAGGACCGGTCGTGATCCATCCTGATTGCATAACTTCCGTTACTGCTGCAATTTCCTCAGCGCCAAACGCAGGACGTGAAAACGGCAGAAAATCACTCATTACATGGATTCCTTAATATAATCGCTGTACATCGACAAACAGACTGGATAATGGTTCAGACAGACTAAATAGAATGACAACACTTGGAAAAAATAGCCGCTGATATCACTAAAAGTAGCTCTTCTGTGGTGAAATTTAACAGAAAATGCTTAAAGCAGCCTTAAGAAAATAGATGCGCCGCTAATAAAAGGGTTGAAATTTCATGAGCAACCCTTTGCTTTTGCTTGTTATATCACCAGATAAGTCGATTACCCTCGCCAATGACACAGGGTAATCGACTCTCTGACCACATTTAATACTTAAGGTTGCGCTTTTCTGGGTATTGTTTTCATTAATTCATCAGGGCTAATAGTCGCCACCACACTGCCAGGTAATGGCATTTTCAAAATATGATTTTTCATCTTGCCAATGATATGCATTTCACAAGGACGACAGTCGAATTTCAACGTCAGCGTTTCGTCTCCCTGCACCAGCTGCATCGGGGTGGCTTTCCAGCTTTTAATATTACCTTTCGCCTGTTTAGGGCAGAGATTAAAAGCAAAACGCAGGCAATGCTTAGTTATCATTACCGGAACTTCGCCCTTCTCTTCATGCGCCTCATAAGCCGCATCAATTAACTGCACACCATAGCGATGATAAAATTCCCGTGCCTTGTGATTATAGACGTTTGCCAGGAAACTCAAGTGGGTATGGGGATAAATTGGCGCAGGAACACTGACTGCTTTACGACGTCCTGACTGGTAGTTCTGTAAACGAGCTTCCGTCAATGCATCAATCGCATCACGGCGTAGCTGGTTAAGTGCGCTGTTCGGCACAAATAAGGCTACAGGCAAAGTAATATCAACCTGACGTGCGCTATAGAGGGTCTGTCCCAGTTTACTGAGCCCGTCACGCAGGTTATTGTAGGCCTGCTGAGGATTATTCGCTGGTTCAAAGTTTCCGGCTAACTGCTGGCTGACACTGACGCCGTCTTCGCTAGTCAGCGTTAACGTCAGCTCTTCGGCAGATCCACTCAACGCCATATCCACGGCAATACGACGTTCACTGGAAGTTTTCAGCAAAGCTTGCTGCCAGTCATGATCAAGATTGCGATTCAGCGGATGATGTGGACGGACATTTTTCAGCGTTTCTGGCATCTCATTTGGCCAAATTCGATACTGATTTTTACCAATTTTTTCTACTGTGTTCGCGCGGAAACCGACAATTTCACGTTTAATCAGGACATTCAGACCATCGCCGTTATTTAATGTATCTGTTACTTCGGCATCAAGATGATTTTTGCTGACACGTAAAATTTCTCCTACCTGAAGCCCGATAAATTTCGGTGAATCAAAAGCACCGATATCGATTTTGCGTTCATTAACAAAATAATCGGTACTTCCGCGATGGAAGGTTTTATCCGGCGAAGGGATAAAGAAATGTGAAGACACACCTGCTGAAGCACGACGCAGGTTGCCACGGACTTCCATTTGCTCATCCAGTAACTGGCGATAGTAGGCGGTGATATTTTTTACGTAGCTGACATCTTTATAGCGCCCTTCAATCTTGAAGGAGCCGACACCGGCATCAATCAGCGCTCCTAAGTTGGCGCTCTGATCGTTATCTTTCATCGATAACAGATGCTTTTCATACGCGACTACCCGACCCTGGTCATCTTTCAGGGTATAAGGCAGACGACAGGCCTGGGAACAGTCACCCCGGTTAGCGCTACGCCCGGTCTGAGCATGGGAGATATTACACTGCCCGGAATAGGCAACGCACAAAGCCCCGTGAATGAAAAACTCAATTGTGGCATCCACTTGCTGATGAATATCTGTAATCTGTTGCAAGTTCAGTTCTCGTGCCAGTACGATTTGCGAGAAACCGACGTCAGAGAGAAACTTCGCTTTTTCGACACTACGAATGTCACACTGAGTACTGGCGTGGAGTTCGATCGGCGGTAGATCCATCTCAAGAACACCCATATCCTGAACAATCAGGGCATCAATCCCTGCCTGATACAAATCATGGATCATCAGTCTGGCAGGCTCTAGCTCATCATCGTGCAGTATGGTATTCAGTGCGACGAAGATTTTCACCCCGTAACGATGAGCAAAGGGCACCAGTTCGGCCAGATCACGCAAGCTGTTGCCCGCGTTATGGCGGGCACCAAAACCCGGCCCCCCGATATAGACGGCATCCGCACCATGAAGAATCGCCTCACGGGCTATCGAGGTGTCACGGGCAGGGCTGAGTAATTCAAGTTGATTTGCGTGCAGGCGCATAATAGTTATCAGGTTCTGTTATAGGTGAAAGGCGGCTATTGTAGTCGTATCCCCCGCACAAAAACAGGGGGATTCATTCCCCCGAGACTGATGACAAACCTTATTTTGCCGCCGGAGAAATATTGTCTCTGCGTAAATGATAAGGAAATTTAGTTTTTGGATTTTTGACGCATAACAGAAAGAGAGGAGAAAACCGGCATTCTTCTCTCTTATCGGGTGTCTGAGGGGGGTTAGCGCCCGGAAACTGGGTAGTGGATCAGTGAGTGAAAATGCACGTCTTCTGTCCGACTATTACGGTAGCTATGTGCTTTGTCACCGGCAAACTGCCGCCGATCCCCTGCCTGCAATGTCTGCCACTGCCCTTCAAGCTGCAAATCGAGTATCCCGCTTATCACGACTACATGCTCAACCACCCCCTTGTCGTGAGCCGACGACTCACTGAGCGCCCCTGCCGTGAGTGTTATCGAGAAGTAATCGAATCCCAGTTCAGGGTTAAACGGAAATAGCGGCTCAAGCTGCATATCCTGTAACGGCGGGCTATAAAGTGGCTGTACGGGGGATGAGGAAGGCGCAAGAAAGAATGAAAACGGCACATTAAAGCCAGTGGCTATTTTCCATAATGTGGCTACGGTCGGGCTTGACTCATTACGTTCTATTTGCCCGAGCATCGCCTTGGACACACCCGTTTGCTCAGCAGCCTGAGACAGACTTAATCCCCTGTCATGACGTAAATTTTTGAGCGTAGTGGCCAAATACTGAGCGGCATCCATAATGGTCTCCTTTTTATTCAGTATAGCAGCTTGTGCGCTATAACGCACAATGCTAGAGTTCCTCGGACGTTATAACGCACACGGAGTTTTTATGCGCATAGCAGCACTTCCATTACCCACTTTGCTGGCAGGGTTTATCGCGGTACTGGTGGGCTATGCCAGCAGCGCGGCTATCATCTGGCAAGCCGGTGCCGCAGCCGGTGCTACCCCGCAACAAATTGCTGGCTGGCTCACCATGCTGGGCATCGCCATGGGTGTCAGCACCCTGATTCTGACAATCTGGTATCGGGCACCCATTCTTACGGCATGGTCAACGCCTGGCGCGGCGTTACTGGCCACCAGTTTAGCAGGAAGTAATATCAATCAGGCGGTGGGGATTTTTATTTTTTCCTCATTTCTTATACTGCTTTGTGGTGCCAGCGGCCTGTTTGCACGTCTGATGCGCATCATTCCACATTCACTTGCCGCCGCTATGCTGGCGGGGATCTTACTACGTTTTGGACTGGATACCTTCACTTCGTTACAGGGTCACTTTTTATTATCCGCTAGCATGCTGGTAAGCTGGCTGGCACTGAAATTATTTGCACCCCGTTATGCGGTAGTTGCGGCACTGCTGGCAGGATTAGCGGTATGTTTGCTGGGCGGTGAGTTTAAATCCGACAGTACCGCAGTGAGTATTGTGCTACCCGCCTGGACTGCTCCAGAGTTTAACTGGGCAAGTCTACTCGGTATCGGTATTCCCTTCTTTCTGGTCACCATGGCGTCACAGAATGCCCCAGGCATTGCTACGCTGCAGGCCTCCGGTTACAAAGTTCCGGTCTCACCGTTAATCACGGTCACCGGGCTAATTGCCCTGATTTTGGCTCCCTTCGGGGTATTTTCTGTCTGTATCGCTGCGATTACCGCGGCGATTTGCCAGAGCCCGGAGGCCCACCCGGATAAACAGCAACGCTGGCTTGCCGCGGCGGCGGCTGGGGGATTTTATCTGCTGGCGGGGGTGTTTGGCGGATCGATTTCCGGTCTTTTGACCGCCCTGCCGCTGGCGTTTATTCAGACACTGGCAGGACTGGCACTGTTGAGCACTATTGCAGGCAGCCTGTTTCAAGCTCTGAACCAGGCTCATGAACGAGATGCGGCCATTATTACCTTTCTCGTCACTGCATCAGGCATCAGTCTACTGGGCGTCGGCGCAGCATTCTGGGGGTTAGTCGCGGGGGGAATAAGCTATTGCCTGTTATCACGAAAGAGTGGTACGTAATCCGGAAGGTGTCACACCCCAGACCGTTTTAAAACGGTTGCTAAAATGACTCGCCGAACTGAAACCACAGGCCAGGGCTATCTCAGTCAAGGTCTGAGAAGTACCGCAGACCAAGGTTTTCGCCTTTATCATCCGCCGCTGCATCACATACTGATGCGGTGCTTGTTGGGTAGACTGTTTGAACATCCTGGCAAAATGAAACTCGCTCAATTCAGCCTGCAACGCCAGTTCCTCGAGGGTTAACGGGCCATCAAGATGGTGTTCAATGTAGTCCTGAGTACGACGTAGTATTGCCGGAGATAACCCACCTTTGGTGATCGGAAGCTGCCAGTTAACGGTGCTGTAATGCTGAACGAGGTGTGTTAACAGCAGCATCGATGCGGTGCTAAGCGTCAGATGATTGGCACGCTGTTGCCAGTCATTATTGAGTAAAAAGTGGCGATACAACTGAGTAATTCGTTCGTCACTGGCAAACGTCTTTTCATCAAGCTGTATTGCTGCCGGGCTGCGATCCCAGATTTGCTCAGCAATGGCGCGCAAGTGCTTATCGGTACAGTAAAGATGCACGAATGAAAAATTACTGCCTATATTCCATTTTGATTCACTGTTTGCAGGCATCAGACAAAAACGGTCAGGCCCGCCGCCATTTCGCCAGCCATTCGTCGTTTCCCGGTAGGTTTCATATCCCCCGTTAACATAAAGGCTGAGGGTATGATGATCGCCCCGCTGCGTCACCGTATCGTTTTCATTCGACCAGGCCGCCAGCTGCAAACCGGAACCCGGCTGAACGCTATCAAGTAACCGGGCTTTATGTTTAAGCAGATTTTCAAAAATATAATAGGGCGATGTCATAAGTGATTTCTGGTATCAAAACACACAGTCAGTGTAAAGAATGGCTCACCAGATAACCAGCTTCTACAAATAAAAGCGCAAGAATAAGCAAGTAACGCAAGCAGGTGAAAGTCCTGATAGTTGAGGTTATCCATACTGAGAGCCTGATTCTTAGAGGTACAATAATAATGAATGCTTTTCTTTACAGCCTGGTCGTTGTGATTTGGGGAACAACCTGGATTGCAATTGGTATGCAACAGGGGCAAGTTTCCGTTCCAGTGTCAATTTTCTGGCGTTTTGCTATTGCCTCCGGAGTGATGCTTATTATTCTTAGTCTGCTGGGGCGATTACGTCATATTACCCTGAAAGATCATCTGTTTTGCATCATGCAAGGTGCCTGTGTATTCGGTTTTAACTTCTTCTGTTTTTATCACGCGTCAGCCTTTATCAATACCGGGCTTGAATCGGTTATTTTTTCGATGGCTGTGCTGTTCAATACCCTGAATAGTTTTCTGTTTTTTGGCAAGAAACCTTCTTCACGTATTCTTCCGGCTGCCTTGCTAGGTATGGTGGGTGTTATCGCACTGTTCTGGCATGAACTGGTCGGCAGTACGGTTTCCGCTTCCCTGTTTTATGGTATAGGACTGAGTCTGTTAGGGACTTTCGGCTTTTCCCTTGGCAATATGATCAGTGTTCGCCATCAACAGCGCGGTCTGGATATGCTGTCAACCAACAGTTATGCCATGCTCTACGGTACAGTGATTATGGGGGTTCTGGCGCTAATACGAGGCGATTCATTTATGCCGGAGTTAACCCTGCGTTATCTGGGTGCCCTGTTCTATCTGGCTATTTTTGGCTCGGTGATTGCCTTTGGGGTCTATTTCTCACTGGTTGCACGGCTGGGAGCCAGTAAAGCCGCCTACAGCACGCTGTTATTTCCACTGGTAGCCTTAAGCCTGTCGACGATGTACGAAGGCTATGTCTGGCATATTAACGCGGTGGTCGGTCTTGTAATGATCCTTGCGGGAAATCTGGTGATGTTTGCCGGCCCTGTACGTTTGCCCTTTGGGCGCAAAAAAATCGCATAAATATCTTATTTAATAAAGAGCGCAACGACTGGGATGCTGTTCAGAATAATAAGACTTCACCGTATTTTACTTATCAGGCATGCGCCGATATAAATAACCGGCGCGTCACAAACCAAGGATTGTTTATTTTAATTAAACTCCACAGGATTTATTATCTATCCGTTGCGGATTTAATATAATTAAAAGTGAACAGTTTCCATCACACTCAGGTTAATATAACATTCAATTAATCACTGGCGTACAGCATGGTCATTACTCTTCTGCTAATCTCACTAATAAAGGAATCCCTTTGTCAAGAACATTATCCGTATTATAGTAGTATAGTGTCCCAACAATATAATCTCCGTCACCAGCAGGTAACACATCAAACTGTAGGGTAATATGCCTGTTTACCCCCCAGCCATTGCTCTTATCTGCAACACTGGTAACGGTGGCTATTGTTCTATCCGCCGAGGTTTCAAATTCAGAACCCATTGGAGCATACATGCCTGTAATAATACTATCAGAAATAACTCTGACCTCAATCCTCGCCCCTTTTTTCTCAGACCCACCGTTAGTATTAAAATCAAAACTTATTTTTACAGACTTATTTACCTGTGCGACTGGAATATTTGTTTGAATGATACTGTTAACTATAACTGTCATAATGCACCTCTACTGTTAATCATCAAAAGAATAATAGTGAATATAATCATCATTGATAACCTCACATTCAATAATTAGAAGTATAACTGAAGCTAAGGGCTATTTTGCTAAAGCAATGAACACCAGCGACTATATTAAAGAGAAATTAAACTTTTAATATAAATAGAATGACATGCAGGAAATAAAATTAACCAATGAAGACACTACAGACATAGAGTTTTAACTATTGCTGAGACTAATAGCATTCGAAATTAAAAACCAGGACTCACATCACAAAACAATTAAAAAATCGGCCGCTTAAAATAAATTATTTAACGATGTGTATGATATATAAACTGAATTCGCACATCTTTATTATATGTATAATAAAGATTATATTTTCTTACGTGCAAGCCAGACCGTACGCCCTCCAGACTCTGTATCTTCGACGACATGACGGATCACTTCAAAACCTGACTGTTGTAATAAATAACGATACTCATCTGCTGCCAGGCTGGCATGATAGAGATCCTGTTCCGCAAAACGGCCAATGGCCTCGCCATTCCCGGGCCCGGTATTAAACAGCAAATAAGCCCCGGGAATAGCATGTGCAGCAAAGCGGGGAAACATCTGACGCTGAGCAGCACGCGTCAGATGAAAAAAACTATCCCAGGCAACAAGGGCCGCAAACTGCTGCCCGAGCGCGAGGAATCGCATATCAGCGCAATGCCATTGGTTATCCGGAAAACGTCTTTGACACCGGGCTATCATACTCGGGGATGAATCAAGCCCGGTCAGCTGGAATTCCCGTTGAATAAAGTATTCAGCAACCGGAACACCATTTCCACAGCCGATATCAAGAATACGACTCCCCGGAGCAATATTCGCTATCAAGGCATCAAGCCAGACTTTCTCCAGCGTGATATGCGCAGGGCGTACTTTGGCCCAGAGTTCAGTCTGTGCCTCATAGAGGCTGATAATAGCCTCTGCAGAGGGGGCGTCTGTCTCTTTGACCATCAGGACTCGACACGCCCATAAATATTCTGGTCATGATACTGACCATTAAGGAATTCCGCCTGTTTCAGGCAGCCTTCAAGAGTAAAACCATTACGCAAAGCCACCTGGTTGCTGGCTCGATTAGTGACAATAGACTTAATAACAAAACGACGCACCCGGCCTTCGTTAACAAACTTTGCAATAACTTTTTCGATGGTTGCAGAAATAATGCCGTTACCTTGTACCTGCTCGTCAAGCCAGTAACCGATATAAGCGGTTTTGTTGGTCGGTTCAATAAGATTAAAAGAAAATACCCCGACCATCTTTTGACGATAAAAAATCAGATACATTTTGGTGTAATGACGATGGTGCAACAAATAGTTCGTCATCAGCGTTTTACGTGTATCTTCCGCTGTTCGAACGTACCGAGGCCAGTCCATCGCGGTTTGTAGCCAGGCTTGATTACGCATCACCAGCGTAAACAGGGGTTCACTAAAATTCTCGTTCACCGAGTGCAGATAAATATCGCCATTAACCTCGATTATTTCATCAGGCCACTGGTTTTGAGTGAGAGATGATTCATTTCTGGTTGTTGTCATTTTTATATGCTTTTAATAATTATAGTGTTGATGTGAGTAAGACGTTGTTATATCCAAATAACCCCATGCTTTCAGGCATGGGGCGTACAGATTAATACATTATACGATCATCATGGTGCTGACGTTTTTCCGGCGGTGGCGGGAAATACTGGTATAACCAGGTTTCACTTAATGTTTCATCTTTGGTGCGTAAGAACATACGCATCTCCACCGGATCGGTTGAGTCATTGGTCGGATACCAGTCAAACAGAATACGATAACCATCAAAAGGTTCGACATACAAAATTTCGATTTGTTTCGCTTCACCATTCGATAAATTAATGACCGGTTCGATACCTTTCGCTGCAGCCTCTTTCAGATTACCACCGACAAAATCGACAGCGATACGGCGCGCCCACTTCTCCGGATAGAACTCACCCGGTGCCCAGCCTTCCGGGAAACCACCCATACCGGTACGGGTCGCAAGGACGCGAGCCAGTGAACTTTCGACCGGCGGGAGTGCACTCCAGTAGAGGCGATATTTAAAATCAAACTCATCACCCGCTTTGGCCGGTTTTTCTGGCTGCCAGAAGCAAACAATATTATCCAGCGTCTCGCCAGTAGTTGGGATCTCCATCAATCCGATACTGCCTTTGCCCCACTTGTTACGCGGCTCAACCCACAGACTTGGGCGTTTATTATACCAGCCAATAACATCCTGATAGCTGTTAAAATCACGATCAAGTTGCAGCAGACCAAAGCCTCTCGGGTTATTATCCACAAAGGCATTGAACTGCAATTTTTGCGGGTTATTGAGCGGCCTGGTGACCCATTCACCGTTACCACGCCACATTGCCAGGCGATCGGAGTCATGAATTTGTGGATGGATGGTATCGCACATCCGACGTTCATTGGTGCCACAGGCAAACATGCTGGTAATCGGTGCAATACCGAGTTGTTTTACATCCTTGCGCAGATACAGATGACTGTCGACATCCATCACGACCTGTTTCTGTTCACAGTGAATTATAAATTTATAAGCGCCCGTCACGCTTGGGCTGTCGAGCAGAGCGTAGACAACGAAGGTAGTATCTGAAGGTTTCGGAGTTTCAAACCAGAAGGCCGTAAAGTCCGGGAACTCTTCAGGGGTACCCGCGTAAGTGTCAACGGCCAGACCGCGCGCAGAAAGTCCGTACTGATAAGTATCATCAACTGCACGAAAATAACTGGCACCGAGGAATGAGACGATATCGCGACGAGCCAGTTCAGGGGCTTTGAACGCTCTGAAACCGGCAAATCCGAGATCGGACTGCCCTTCAAGTTGTTTAGTATCAATCCCGGCATCATTGTAGTTAAACAGTTCCGGACGGAAATGCACTTCACGCGCCAGATGCGAGTCAGGGTCGACGGAGAACATACGGATACGACGACGGAAACCCATACCAGAATGGAAGAACTGAACATCAAGCTGACGGTCATTCTTGTTGTTCCACAGGGAGTGTTCAGCGTCATACTGAATGCTGTTGTACGCCTGCGGCGTCATTTTCGCCAGGGTATCCGGCAGTGGACGAGGCGTCCCGCTCCAGGGTTGGGTCGACAAATCATGCGCCATGCTTTGCAGGACTTTGAAATCAAATTTGTTCGACTGCCCATCGGCAATATCTACGCCACTGGCAAAAGCCGCTTTAGAAAAAAAGGTGGCCAGTGCGGGTGTGCCACAAGCAGCAGCAAGTGCCATGGAGGCTTTGAGAAAACGTCTACGATTCATGCCAGGGAACTTGTCCTCATCTGTCGATATATGCTGTCCTGATAGAACAACGCGTTAACAAGATTTTGCCTTGTTTCCGCCGAACACTCTAGAGAAAATTAACCCGACTTTTCTCATAAAAGACAATGCCGTTCCCCTATCCTCAAGATAAGGCTACAACAGACCACAGCGACGCTTGCTTCTCTCCTGTGCCTGTTGATAGAGCGAGAACTCATCAATGACGGATGTCCCCAAGGCCTGCTCAAAAACACCACGACTCCCTTCACCATGCTGGCGGTGCGTCTCTTCGCCACCCAGATTGGACTGAAAAATACCTGCTGCGCTGACAGGTAGAAAATCCTCATAAATAATCGGATGTGCCAGTAACCAGCCTCGCTCAATCAGTAGCTGTATATCGTCTGCCGGAGTAATTTCCTGACGATGGCTTTCACCGACAGGGGTTAAACGATATCTGAAATAGGCCAGTTCCTGCTCCCGTAACGGTATATCGCTGTCTGGAAAGCGGCTAAATATCTGGCAAAGATGTTGCTGATGATGAAAATTATCAACTCCCTGGCCCGCTTCCAGTAATAAAGCATCATAAAGAGCCCGCCCTTTCGGCGTTAGCGCAATCCCACGCTGCTCTACTTCGCCGAAACGCGCTGTATGCTTACTTTGCTGATGATCAGTGAACAGAACTGGCTCTTCCAGAGCTTTAAAACTGGTCTGACGCAGTAAAATCGGGATCTCACGACGAGGAGGACCTTCGATTATTGCCTTCGGTGTCATACCATACTCCGTCATCAAGGACTGAACTCTGTCGATATCCAGAGTGCGGGGGGTCAGATGATTAATATGACAACCACGGAAACAGACCACATCAGCAATCAGGCGATGTTCATGGTGTAGATCCTGATAAGTCCGGATATCCACCGTCGCCTGCTGATGCCAGCGAAAGGTTTCCAGTGCCTCGGGAATAAACTCATTAACCTGTTGCGCGGTAAAACTCCCCTGCTGGTCATAAATATCGAGTAACTCCCGACACCGGGGGGTGAAAATATCACGCTGAGCCAGGATACTGGCCGCCTGATCACGCAATGTCTGATTTTCGATTAATTCCAGACGTAACAGCGAGGTAAAAACACGAAACGGATTACGCGCCAGAGCACAATCATCAACAGGCCTGAATGCCGTTGAGTGCACGGGCACTCCCGCCTGAGATAAATCGTAATAGCCAACGGGATACATGCCCATTATCTGAAAAATACGTTTCAGTGTTGTCAGTTCCTCCGCTTTGCCTACCCGAATAGCACCGTGGCGTTCAACATTAAGTCTGGCAAGTTCATCGGCATTTTCCAATTGCTGATAAAGGTCAGGATGACTCTCAAGCACCGCCAGATTCACATCAGCCACCAGCTCTAATAACTCGCCATACTGTGGAACCTCACTCTGGTACATCCCTGACATCGCCTGTGAAAATCTTTCTCTGATTTCATCGGCTGAGATAGTGTTCGGCATAAGCTGTTTTCTCCAGTGGATACTGCTGAAAGCGTAGAGTCTGGCGCGCGTTTAGTCAGGAAGAATATTCATTTTGTGATCTGTCCCGAAACATAACTAAATGGAATGTTTTTTAGCTATTTTATTTCGTTTAGTTATTGTTACTCACTTTAACCTAACCCTGGCGAAGCCGAAACTCTCCCGGCTAAAAAACGATAGCTAAGCAGTTTCACTTAAGCGAGCGGCGATATTTCGGGTAAACCGGTTTTTGACCTCAGTAAGTAAAAAATACCGAAGCTCAAACCCGTTATGACTGGATTTTGCCGCGTTTACGATTTAAATGTTGTGACTTATCGAGAGATGTTGATTTTATTTTGCTATCAAGTTATCAAATTTGAACAACTTATCTTGTCAGCTGGAGGGGCCTTTTTTAACATTCAGTATGGAAAAAAATGGTCTCTTCAGTCAGCGCATTCGCTTGCGCCATTTACACACTTTCGTAGCCGTCGCACAGCAAGGAACTTTGGGGCGTGCGGCTGAAACTCTTAACCTTAGCCAGCCAGCACTTTCCAAGACATTAAATGAACTGGAACAACTGACAGGTACACGTTTATTCGATCGTGGACGTTTGGGTGCTCATCTGACACTGACTGGCGAACAGTTTCTTATTCATGCGGTGAAAATTCTTGATGCGCTCAATCACGCAGGGCTTTCATTCAACCAAAAAATATCCCAGCCTGCAGAAGTGATCCGCATAGGTGCCTTACCCACTGCCGCTCTGGGGATTTTACCCGCGGTGATTGGTCCTTTTCACAAACAGCAAAGCCACGTCACCCTTCAGGTCGCGAGCATGAACAACACCATGATTTTGTCCGGACTCAAGTCAGGTGAACTCGATATCGGTATTGGACGAATGACTGACCCGGAGCTGATGGTCGGGCTTAACTACGAATTATTATTTCTCGAATCGTTAAAACTGGTGGTACGTCCGAATCATCCTTTATTAAATGAAAATATTACGCTAAGTCGGGTGATGGAGTGGCCGGTTATCGTTTTGCCCCAAGGCACGGTGCCACGCCAAAATGCAGAAACATTGCTGGCCAGCCAAGGCTGTAAACTTCCTGCGAATTGTATTGAAACGCTTTCAGCATCACTTTCACATCAGTTGACTGTGGATTTTAACTACGTCTGGTTTGTTCCTTCTGGAGCGGTAAAAGATGACTTACGCCAGGGAGTACTGACGGCTCTACCCATTACCTCACAATGTTCAGCAGAACCGATTGGTATTTTGACTCGCGTCGACACAGTGTTGTCGCCAGGTGCACAAACGCTTATTTCTTCAATTCGTAAATCTATGCCTTCGGTTTAACCGATAGCCCGGCGTAACATATGAGCTCACGCCGGGTTCTTGCTTGATACAGCCGTTAACGGCTACGTTTCGCATGCTGTTCCCAGGTTTCCTGTTTTGCTTCTGCCGATTTTCTCAAAGCAACATAACAAGCCCCGCTTCCACCATGATGCGGCAGCGCACAACAGAATGCCTGAACATCATCAAATTCAACTAACCAGCGAGCAAGAAAACTACGAATGATATTCGGATGCGATTTATCTTCACGTCCTTTACCATGAATGATAAGCACATTACGAAGGCCTTCCGCTCGGGCCTGTTGAATATAGTTAAACAGCATTTGCCGGCACTGTTCTACGGGCTGGCGTAACAGGTTTAAACTGGCTTGTTGAGGATATTTACCCAACCGCAGCTTATTCAGCACCCCCGGCTGTTGCCCTTCTCGCTTAAACTCCAGCGGCGTATTGAGGGAAACTATCTCCAAAAAATCGGTCGTCAGGAAGTTATCCAGCTGTGTGGTATCCAGCTTCTGCTGTATCGTTTTTTTCTGCGGTTTAAGCCAGTGCTGAGTTTCGTCATGTTTTAGTGGCGTGACGTCACCCATCGCTTCCAGAAACAAAGATTTATCACCAGAACTCATTATCACTCCTCCTGCCATCATCTTTGTCACTATAACCTTGCCACAGGGCATGCTCAACGCAGGTCACAGTAATATTCCCGCGCGGCTCTACGCAATTTTACCAGAAAGTCATTCTATTTATCCTCCTCACTCTCTATGATAAAAGCTATTCAGGTGACGTATCTGTCTGTTATCAGACGACATAGCGACCGTTAAATTTCAATGGAGCAACTTGTGATAACACTTTTAGAAGACAAAATTGATACCCCATTGGGCAAGTTATTTATCTTATGTGACGCCGAGTTCAATCTTCGGGCAGTGGAATGGGAAGAACATCAGCAGCGCATGGAACAATTGCTGAATATTCATTACGGTAAACAGGGCATGAAGCGGATTAGCAGTGCTAACCCTGGTGACCTGAGTGATAAATTCCACGCCTGGTTTGCCGGTGACCTTGACGTCATTAATAATTTACCCACCGCAACTATGGGCACGCCTTTCCAGCGGGAGGTCTGGCAGGCACTACGAACTATTCCTTGCGGTCAGGTACTCTATTACGGGCAACTGGCGGCACAGCTGGGGCGTCCGAAAGCATCCCGGGCAGTGGGGGCCGCTAATGGGGCTAACCCGGTCAGTATTGTTGTGCCTTGTCATCGGGTGATTGGTCGCGATGGCTCAATGACGGGTTATGCCGGCGGCGTGGCAAGAAAAGAGTGGTTATTGAAGCATGAAGGCTATTTACCGGCTAAATAACAAAAATCTTTATCACTAAATTACTGGCTAAAAACCCCACTAATCGTTTTAAATTCAAACCGATATGAAAAACTCCCTCGGGTGATATTGATTTATTGTTTTATTGCATCTTCGTTACGCTTACTTGCTATCAGAAAAGATGTTAAAATTGACAAATATCAATTATGCCGAGGGCTTATTTATGATCCCAGAAAAACGCATCATTCGACGTATTCAGTCTGGTGGTTGTGCGATCCATTGTCAGGATTGCAGTATAAGCCAGTTATGTATTCCGTTTACACTGAACGAACATGAACTGGATCAGCTCGACAATATCATTGAGCGTAAAAAGCCGATTCAGAAGGGCCAGACCATTTTTAAAGCGGGTGATGAGCTAAAATCATTATACGCTATTCGTTCTGGTACCATTAAAAGTTATACCATTACTGAACAGGGCGATGAACAAATTACTGGCTTTCATCTTGCCGGCGATCTGGTCGGTTTCGATGCTATTGGTGCCGGAAGCCATCCTAGCTTTGCTCAGGCTCTGGAAACGTCCATGGTCTGTGAAATCCCTTATGAAACGCTCGATGACTTGTCCGGAAAAGTCACCAGTCTGCGTCAGCAGATGATGCGTTTAATGAGCGGTGAAATTAAAAACGACCAGGAGATGATTCTGCTGTTGTCGAAAAAGAACGCAGAAGAGCGTCTGGCCGCCTTTATCTATAATCTGTCCCGACGTTTTGCTCAGCGTGGATTCTCACCGCGCGAGTTTCGTCTGACGATGACGCGTGGCGATATTGGTAACTATCTCGGTTTGACCGTGGAAACCATCAGCCGCCTGTTAGGCCGTTTCCAGAAAAGCGGAATGTTAGCGGTTAAAGGTAAGTATATTACTATCGAAAACAGCCAAATGCTGGGTGAGCTGGCAGGACAGCCGCAACTCTCAGCAGTACGCTAATCTCATTGCCTCTTATTATTGCCGGTGATTTTTTATTTTTTTGACCCGGCAATCATCCCCTTGCTGTTTCCCTCGTCACTTTGATGTACTCTGATGTTATACCCTAAATAATTCGAGTTGCCTGTAGGCGCCCAGTTCAGCCTGTCGATGAGCATAGACAAACTATGTGATTCGGCAGGCTGAGCGCCTGCAACACCCAGGCAACTTGAAGTATGACGGGTATATATCCATTGCTCTGTGGTAAGGAGAACGGTATGGCAAACTATCAAAGTGTACTTGTGGCAATTGACGCCACCCAGGACGATCAGCCCGCCCTGCGTCGCGCGGTTTATTTACATCACTGCATTGGCTGTAAAATTAAAGCCTTTCTACCTATCTATGAATTTTCCTATGAAATGACCACGCTGCTGTCGCCGGACGAACGCGTCGCGATGCGCAAAGGCGTTATCAGCCAGCGTACAGCCTGGGTTAAAGAGCAAGCCCAGGCCTATATTGATGCAGGCGTTCCAATTGAAATTAAGGTGGTCTGGCATAACCGCCCTTTTGAAGCCATTATCCAGGAAGTCATCACGGCTAAGCATGACCTGGTATTAAAAATGGCCCACCAGTACGACCGCCTGAGTGCCGTGCTGTTTACTCCCACTGACTGGCATTTATTGCGCAAATGCCCTTGTCCGGTCTGGATAGTCAAAGATCAGCCCTGGCCTGAAGGCGGCAAGGCCCTGGTTGCCGTTAACCTGACCAGTGAAGAGCAACATCATGATGCGTTAAATGAGAAACTCCTGCGGGATACCATCCTGCTGGCAAGTAAGGTTAACAAAACTGAAGTCCATTTGGTGGGCGCCTATCCAATAACGCCAATCAGCATTGCTATTGAGCTACCTGACTTTGACTCCAGTACCTATAACAACGCGATACGCGGTCAGCATCTCATTGCCATGAAAGCCTTGCGGCAAAAATTTTCTATCGATGAAAATAGAACCCATGTTGAAAAGGGGCTGGCAGAAGAAGTTATTCCTAACCTCGCAACCCATCTTGAAGCAGGTATTGTGGTGCTGGGTACCATAGGCCGTACCGGGTTATCGGCCGCTTTTCTGGGCAATACCGCGGAACAGGTTATCGACAGCCTGCGTTGTGATCTGCTGGTCATCAAACCTGATGATTTTGAAAGCCCGATTGATTTAGATGACGAAGAGGATGATGACGATTAGTCCGCGCGTCATATGATCCTTTTAAACAGGGGGCGGGTGTTCTCACCGTCCCCTGTACGCACTCGGTGTACTCGATTTTCGCTCATCACGTAAGATACCTGATGTAATGAGGCCCAGTAACAAAGAACAAAAAATTAACACTAAACTTAAGCGCTGTGTTAAACCGGCTAACACTAGGCCACCACCTAACATTATGTAATACATTAAGCCCAGAATAGCACCAGCCGTACCGATACAATCCGTATAATGCCGTAGTGCCCGAGCCAGAATATTGGGTATTGCGATACCGTAAGCCATAACAACCGGTATCATTGGGAATATAAACCATAAGGTATTTTCCATAACCAGCATGGCTATTCCGCCTGACAACTCTAGGGCGAAAGCTAATGTTAACAGCGATATAAACATCCAATTTCTTTTAACTAAAATCTTATTTACTGCGGCACCAATGCCCACGCCAAGAGCCAGAATAAGGCCTGTATAACCAAACCACTGTTGCGGAATAGCCAGTGCTTCAAAGTGGAACGGAGCTAACTGGTAATAACTGAACATAGACGTATTAAGCAGCGCGACCAGTACAGCACTTCGCCAAATGTCACCATCTTTCAACATACGTATAAAGATACTGAAAAAAGGATCCTGCGCTTTCTGTAATGCCCGCGTTTCGGGCATTTGCCTGAATGCATAACCCAGCAGTATGGCCGCTAACGCAGCCAGACCAATGAACACGCCCTGAAATCCCCAGTAATGTGCCAGCACGGTGCCACTGAGCACCCCCACTGCCGGACTTATCGCCATGGCGATTCCCATCAATGAAAATACCTGCGCCAGTTTTTGTCCGTTAAAACAATCCCGGATCGCTGTTTGCGTTCCCACGGAACCGACTGCTGCACCAAAAGCAGCAATAATACGCGCACCCAGCAATAGCGCGAAGGTGTCGCTTAACACCGCCACAATTGAAGCCAACAGATATATCCCAAGACCAAACAAAATGACCGGTCGTCGTCCGATAACATCACATAATCGCCCCCAGACTACGACACCGAACGCAAAAGCAAAGAAATAACTGGATAAGGTTTGTGCGGCAACTTCCTCGCTAATATGAAAGCCCTTTGCTATATGGGTCAGCGCGGGGCTGTATATTGTTTCGACCGCCTGAGGAAACATCATCATCGATGTTGCTAAGGTCAGGGTTAGTTTTCGCTGCATAATCATCCGGATGTCTGGGGTGTTTAAAAAAAAATACCATGATGGTATTTTTCTCATTACAACATAACGGACATAATATTTATAAAATCGGAC
This sequence comes from Klebsiella sp. BIGb0407, assembly GCF_024807845.1. GTDB lineage: Bacteria > Pseudomonadota > Gammaproteobacteria > Enterobacterales > Enterobacteriaceae > JGM124. The sequence goes on along the minus strand of NZ_JANUEQ010000001.1, from coordinate 212,578 downwards.
ATTTTATGGCATTGATACCCGCAGATTCCGTATTTAACCCCGATGAGCATGAGAATGATATCGTCGGCATTGCCTCTGAACTCACTCAGCATGATTCAGGGCCTCACTGTCATAAGAAGGGACAGTTACTGTTCAGCCAGCAAGGATGTATGCGTATTACGCTTAACGACAGTATTTGCCTGTTACCACCAGCCCGTGTTGCCTGGATCCCTCCGGGAGTGATGCATCGCGTTCAAATTCGTGGTGTGGTTGGATATCGTTCCATCTATGTTGATAATCAACGCCACTCTACCTTCAGTCCTCATGTGGAAGTACTAAGCGTGACAGCGCTGTTGCGTGAAATATTAGAACGTATTGCTTTTGCGGATTTTTCAATAAATTGGCGGCAGGGTGCAGCGGCGCATATTTGGGCTGTATGTGAGGATGAAATTAATAGTGCCTGGCGAGAATCAACATTTCTTCCATTACCAAAAGACCGACGTTTGAAGTGCTTGAGTGAAATGGAACTACCACCACTGCTACAACAACTGGCTGTGAATAATGGTGCTACAGGGAAAACTATCAGTCGTATCATGATGAAAGAAACGGGACTCAACTACCAGCAATGGCGCCAACAATGGCGACTATTTAAGGCGATTGAATTGCTTGCAGAAGCTTACCCTGTTACAGAAATAGCCAGTATTTTAGAATTTTCCAGTGACAGTGCCTTTGCCACATTTTTTAGGAATATGACCGGGAGTACACCTCGGGCATATATGATGCAACAAAAATAAAAAATCCTGCACCGAAGGGCAGGATTTTGTTATGAATTGGCTGGGAAACGACTTACAGCGCTTTCAAAATTCCTTCAACGCTAGCCTTCGCATCACCAAACAGCATCTGGGTGTTGTCTTTAAAGAACAGCGGGTTTTGTACACCAGCATAGCCGGTATTCATTGAACGTTTGAAAACGATAACGTTCTGCGCTTTCCAGACTTCCAGAACAGGCATTCCTGCGATAGGACTTTTTGGATCGTCCAGAGCGGCCGGGTTGACGGTGTCATTCGCGCCGATAACCAATACGGTATCAGTATCAGTGAAATCGTCGTTGATTTCGTCCATCTCCAGAACTACGTCATAAGGCACGCGAGCTTCCGCCAGCAGTACGTTCATATGACCCGGCAGGCGTCCGGCAACCGGGTGGATACCAAAGCGAACTTTGATGCCGCGCGCGCGCAGTTTTTCAGTAATCTCTGCGACCGGATACTGAGCCTGAGCCACCGCCATACCATACCCTGGAGTAATGATGACCGAAGTCGAGTTTTTCAGCAGTTCAGCGGTTTCTTCTGCATTGATTTCACGGTGTTCGCCCTGCTCTTCTTCTTCACCCGTAGAGGAGCCGTCAGTACCAAATCCACCAGCGATAACGCTGAAAAACGAGCGGTTCATCGCCTTACACATAATGTAGGACAGAATTGCACCTGAAGAACCGACCAGCGCACCGGTCACAATCAGCAAGTCGTTGCTCAGCATAAAACCTGCCGCTGCTGCTGCCCAGCCTGAGTAGGAGTTCAGCATAGAAACGACAACCGGCATATCTGCACCACCGATTGATGCCACTAAATGCCAGCCAAAAGCCAGAGCGATCGCCGTCATCGCCAGTAATGCCAGCACCTGTACGGCAGTACTTTCGGCACGAACAAATATCACTAACAGCAAGAATGAAACTACAATCGCCGCCAGGTTCAGCTTATGGCGATGAGGTAACATTAACGGCCGGGATGAGAGCTTGCCGCATAATTTTCCAAAGGCAACAATTGAACCGGTGAAGGTTACGGCGCCAATGAAAATACCGAGGAAGACTTCGGTTAAATGGATATTTTCCATCACCGAGTCAAGGCCAGGATGGTGTTCCAGATAGCTGTTAAAGCCGACCAGAACCGCAGCCAGACCCACGAAGCTATGCAGAACAGCAACCAGCTCTGGCATTTCGGTCATTTCGACTTTTTTCGCCAGTCTGATACCAATTGCACCACCAAGCACCATTGCCACAAGCACCCAGCCAATATTACCTGACTCCGGGCCAAAAACGGTGGCAACTAAGGCAATAGCCATCCCGACGATACCAAACAGGTTGCCCCGTTGTGAGGTTTCATGGCGAGATAAACCAGCCAGACTACAAATAAACAGGATTGCGGCAACAATATATGCCGCTGTAACTAATCCGCCTGACATGTGCTACCCCTTAATTCTTGCGGAACATTTTCAGCATGCGCTGAGTGACGGTGAAGCCACCGAAAATATTGATGCTGGCAATAAATACCGCAATAAAGCTCAGGACGCTGACCCAGCCACCGCTGCCAATTTGCAATAAAGCACCCACGACGATAATTCCCGAAATGGCATTAGTTACCGACATAAGCGGAGTGTGTAATGCATGGGAAACGTTCCATACCACGTAATAGCCGACCACACAGGACAGCGCGAACACAGTAAAGTGACCGAGGAACTCTTTCGGTGCGACATTGGCCAGCCAGCCAAACAGAATAATGGCCAGAGCCATCAGCGCATATTTGCGCCAAGGGGATGCGGGAGCCTTTTCTTCCACCGGAGCCGCTGCTTTGGCTGCCGCAGGTTTTGGTTGAGCAGAAACCTGAATCGGTGGCGCAGGCCAGGTGACCTCACCTTCACGAATCACCGTTACACCACGAACGACTACGTCTTCAAAATCAACGACCACATTGCCGTCTTTTTCTTTACACAGCAGTTTCAGCAGGTTAACCAGGTTGGTTCCATACAGCTGGGAAGACTGCGTCGGCAGACGGCCAGGTAAATCGGTATAACCGATAACCTTCACACCGTTAGGTGTGACAGTTATGGTATCTGCGACAGTATATTCACAGTTGCCGCCATTTTGTGCTGCAAGGTCAACAATCACACTACCCGGCTGCATAGAGTCAACCATTTCACGGGTGATCAGTTTTGGTGCTGGCTTACCCGGGATCAATGCGGTTGTCACGATGATATCGACTTCTTTGGCCTGAGCCGCAAACAGTTCCATCTCGGCTTTAATAAACGCCTCAGACATGACTTTTGCGTAGCCATCACCGCTGCCTGCTTCTTCTTTAAAGTCCAGTTCAAGAAACTCAGCGCCCATACTCTGGACTTGCTCTTTTACTTCAGGACGCGTATCGAAGGCACGTACAATGGCACCCAGGCTGTTTGCGGCCCCAATGGCAGCAAGACCGGCAACACCTGCACCGATAACCATGACTTTAGCCGGTGGTACTTTACCTGCAGCAGTAATTTGTCCGGTGAAAAAACGGCCAAATTCATGAGCCGCTTCAACAATGGCACGATAGCCCGCAATATTAGCCATTGAACTCAAGGCATCAAGCGACTGCGCGCGTGAAATACGCGGTACAGAATCCATCGCCATCACGGTGATATTACGCGCTGCCAGCTTTTCAAGTAACTCAGGATTCTGTGCCGGCCAGATAAAGCTGACCAGTGTAGAACCTTCCCGTGCCAGCTCAATTTCACTGTCCAGCGGGGCGTTTACTTTCAGGATAACATCTGATTGCCAGACATCGGCAGTATCTGCCACGCTTGCACCCGCGCGCACATATGCTTCATCGTCAAAACTCGCCGCTTTACCCGCACCACTTTCAATGGCTACGGTGAACCCCAGCTTGAGTAGTTGCTCCACCGTTTTCGGTGTTGCTGCTACACGGGATTCATTGGCCAGCCGCTCTTTTGGTACACCAATACGCATACTATTCCCTTCCATCGGTTTTTATGATGGTTTGTCAGACCTTGCCAAAGTAACGTTAGCTATCTGATTTACGTTCAATCCAGACGACTGATTCATCACCCGTTACAAAAAGTTTCTGTCGTAATCTTTTATAACCTACTGAAAATAACGCTTGTGATCTACATCAGGTTATCAGTATTTATTTCAGAAACAGTAAAATTTTCCACATAATGCATTCAGCTAGTCATTTTCATCTTAATTCCACTGCCGTAGCCTGATAATCAGCTTATCAGCCGGGTAAAAACATGATTCTGCTCCATAGTACGATGCCATTTAACATCGCATTAACTAAAATAGTCATAACCTTTATCTATTTTAGTGGTGAACAGGGTGTTTTTTGCAATTAAGCCCTCTATCCTACTCACATCACTTATTAATCTGCACCGCTGACAAGCTTGATGCTCATGGCTGCAACCCACATAACCGGAGGATATAACGCTGTGGGCGAAATTCAAACAGTAGATAAGTAACTTGAATTATGGCGCTCTATTCATAAGCAGATAATATCTGCAGCAAAAATGGCGCAGACAATTGTATTGTTTCAATGCCATAATCGAGGCCTAACAGGTACTGGTCATGAAACGCAGTACCCGTACTCATTTTGCGCAAGGCGAAGGAATTTTTATGAAGCTCAAGAATACCATTCTGGCGTCAGTTATTATTTCACTTACCTCACTGTCAGTGCAGGCGGCGACGGAACTGACACCGGAGCAAGCTGCTGCTCTACAACCTTACGACACTATTGTGGTGACCGGGCGTTTTAACGCTATTAGTGATGCGGTTGCAGCAGTTTCTCGCCGTGCAGACAAAATTGGTGCTGCTTCATTTTATGTTCAGGATACGAATGACACCGGTAACGGCGGTAACTGGCGTGTGGTAGCGGCGGTCTATAAAGCTGATGCCCCTGCAGCCAAAGCGGTAGAAGGCCGTATTATTAATGGCGTAACTGAATTGTCTAAAGATCGCGCCAATATACTTCAGCCATTCGATACGGTTACAGTACAAGGTTTCTACCGTAACCAGCCTGATATTAACGAAGCAATTGCTAAAGCGGCAAAAGCGAAAGATGCAGCCTCATTCTTTATCGTTCGTCAGGTAGACGTTAACCAGGGTGGAAACCAGCGCGTTACCGCTTTTATCTATAAAGCTGATGCCAAAGAACGTGTGGTGCAGAGCCCGGATGCGATTCCGGCAAATTCTGAAGCAGGAAGAACTGCTCTGGCTGAAGGCGGCGAAGCGGCTAAACGTGTAGAAATTCCGGGCGTAGCCTCTTCTGAAGCACCAAGCAGCGATGTTGGCCGTTTCTTTGAAACTCAGTCGTCTAAAGGTGGACGTTACACTGTCACCCTGCCAGACGGCACCAAAATTGAAGAAGTGAATAAAGTCACTGCAGCACAAATGATTCCATTTGATAGTGTTAAATTCACCGGTAACTACGGCAGTAGTACTGAGATTTCTTATCAGGTTGCTAAACGTGCAGCCAAGAAAGGGGCTAAATACTATCACCTGACCCGTCAGTGGCAGGAAAATGGCGGCAATATTACAATCAGTGCCGATCTGTATAAATAATCAGCATGGCGGTGAAAAAGACAGCTAAGGCTGTCTTTTTTTATATCCATTAAACAGAAATTGTCTATGCCCCTGTTTTAATTTGATGTTTTTTAAAGATAACAAACATTTAACCTGGCAGAGTGCGTTATTATATATACTGTTATTCGCGTTCAGCTGAACAGATACGGTAAACAAGTTTCCGATGACTTGTTCGTTATTATCTCAAAATCTAGGGTTGGGGAATACCATGACACATCGACCGATCGTCCTGACCGGGGGCGGAAAACGGATAGGGCTGGCACTGGCACAACACTTTGCAGCTCAAAAACAGCCGCTGATTATCAGTTACCGTACCCATTACCCTGCTATTGAGAAGCTCAAACAGGCAGGCGTTATCTGTCTTGCTGCGGATTTTTCAAGCGATCAGGGCATTCTGGATTTTGCAAGACAGGTTCACACTATCACTCCGTCATTACGTGCCATTATTCATAATGCCAGTGACTGGCAGGCAGAAAGTGCAGAGGTTCCTCTGAGCAATACTCTGGACAGGATGATGCAAATCCATGTCAAAGTGCCTTATTTGTTGAATCATGAATTTGCCCCCTTGTTACGTGGCTCAGGGCCTGCCAGCGGCGATATCATTCATCTCACAGATTATGTTGCTGAACGTGGGAGTGATAAGCATATCGCTTATGCCGCAAGTAAAGCCGCTCTCGACAATATGACTCGTTCCTTTGCTCGTAAACTGGCTCCCGAGATCAAGGTCAATGCTATTGCGCCCGCAATGATAATGTTTAACGACCATGATGATGCAGCCTATCGCCAGCAATCTCTGGATAAGTCGTTAATGAAGATAGAGCCCGGCCCCGAGGAAATTATCCGTCTGGTAGAGTACCTGCTGACCAGTAACTATGTGACCGGGCGAACGCACAGCGTGGATGGCGGACGGCCACTTCGTTAACACGCGGTTGTGGTAGCTTCAGATATTCTGTACAGAGACTTTAAACCCCGGCATAACCCATAATGAATAAAATAGTATTTGTCGAAGACGATCCGGAAATCGGGAGCTTAATTACCACTTATCTGGCGAAGCATGATATTGAAGTTATCGTTGAAAGCCGGGGCGATCTCGCTGAGGCGGTCATTGATCGACTGCAACCTGATCTGGTATTGCTGGATATCATGTTGCCGGGTAAAGACGGTATGACGTTATGCCGCGATCTGCGTCCACGCTGGGAGGGGCCTATAGTGCTGTTAACCGCGTTGGATAGCGATATGAATCATATTCTGGCGCTGGAAATGGGCGCCAATGATTATCTGCTCAAAACCACCCCGCCTGCTGTTTTACTGGCCCGTTTGCGCTCACATTTACGCCAGCATAGTCCGGGTTTTGTCAGCGCGAATAATGACAAATCCGCCGCGTTAATCCCGCATAAATCCATCCGTTTTGGTAGCCTTTTTATTGATCCAATTAACCGTCAGGTTACGCTCAGCAACGAGAATATTATCTTATCGACTGCCGATTTCGATTTACTCTGGGAACTGGCAACCCATGCAGGACAGATTATGGATCGTGATGCCTTATTGAAAAATCTGCGCGGTGTCAGCTACGACGGACTTGATCGTAGCGTGGATGTGGCTATTTCCAGGTTACGCAAGAAACTTTACGATAGTGCAACTGAACCCTTTCGGATCAAAACCGTGCGCAATAAAGGCTATTTATTTGCCCCCCATGCCTGGGAAACCGGTCTCTGATGAAGAAACTCTTTATCCAGTTCTATCTTCTGTTGTTTGTCTGCTTCCTGGTGATGACCATGCTGGTGGGTCTGGTCTATAAATTCACCGCAGAGCGGGCTGGCAAAGAGTCATTGGATGATTTGATGAAAAGTTCGCTGTATCTGATGCGCAGCGAGCTTCGTGAAATCCCGCCTCGGGACTGGAATAAGACCATCCATGAACTCGATCTTAATCTGTCGTTTAAGCTCAATATCCAGCCACTGAGTAAATTTTCTCTCGATGAGGAAAGTATGAAGCGGCTACATAATGGTGAAATTGTCGCCCTGGATGAGGAGTACACGTTTATTCAGCGGATACCTCGCAGCCACTATGTTCTGGTAGTCGGTCCGGTGCCTTATCTGCTGTTTCTGCATCAAATGCGTCTTCTGGATATTGCCCTTATCGCTTTTATCGCCTTTTCTCTCGCCTTACCGGTGTTTATTTGGATCCGCCCACACTGGCAGGACATGCTAAAACTTGAAAATGCTGCCCAGCGCCTTGGTGAGGGCTACCTGGAAGAACGTGTCTATTTTGATAACACATCAGGATTTACTCGTCTGGGAGTCACTTTTAACCTGATGGCGGATAACATTAATACCTTAATTGCCAGCAAAAAACGGCTTATTGATGGTATTGCTCATGAACTTCGTACTCCGCTGGTTCGTCTGCGTTATCGTCTCGCTATTAGCGATAATCTCAGTGAGGGAGAGTCGTTGATGCTAAACCGGGATATCGATCAGCTGGAATCATTAATCGATGAACTGCTCACCTATGCCCGCCTCGACAGACCACAGACCGAATTAAATCTTGCCCCGGTCAATTTCGGCCAGTGGCTGGTTAACCATATCGCTGATACTCAGCTAATGAACCCTCAGCAGACCATCAGTCTGGAAACCGATACCACGACGACTGTCGACTATGGCGTTCTGGATTTGCGGCTGATGGAACGTGTCACCGATAATCTGCTGAATAATGCGCTGCGTTATAGTCAGCAGCGGTTACGTATCAGTCTATGGCGTGACGAAGAGAAAGCTTACTTGCAAGTTGAAGACGACGGCCCGGGTATCCCTGAAAAAGAGCGTACTCGGGTGCTGGAACCTTTTGTACGCCTGGATCCCAGCCGGGACAGAGCAACCGGTGGTTGTGGTCTGGGACTGGCTATTGTCCATTCAGTTGCGGTTGCGATGCAGGGGGAAGTCATTATTACCAGCAGCCCGTTAGGGGGCGCAAGTTTACGTTTTTGCTGGCCGGTTAATTAACCTGCAACATCCTGACGACGCCCCTTTTTTCTTAAGCGGTATTAGTAATAATTTATCGTAAACGTCGCTTTTCCATCTGCACGCCCGGGCGTTATTCGGTTTGCGATTTGGGTATAACGAGCCGATAACGGGATTCGAATCGTCGGGCTTCCATCTTTTGGCAAATCCATAACCTGCTCCTGGTCCAGTCGAAACGGAACCGGTACCGGCCTTCCCCACCCTATCTGAATGCCCACGCCGGAAGCCGCTTCATCCACCGTACTATCGATGGCCATGATCCCACTTGAATTACTGATAACCGAGGTATTAGGACTTAAACGAAGACCAATTCTATTATTGGTCGATGAGGGAATACTGCCTGTCCCACCAGTAGTAAAATTAAATAATGACACAGTATTGGCATTATTATAATAACCATTAAACGTCGGACAATTTCTCATTTCCAGATTAACATCAACCCATGGCGTGGAGGAGCCTATGCCGCTCAAATCAATATCAGCATCATATTTTCCCATTGGCACATTAACATCTGGTGTTGAGCAAGTTTGAGAGCTAATTGTAATTGATCCCGAATAGCGAAGAATATTGCTGGTTATAGGAAAGCCAGAAACATTAGCTTGCCCTGCAGGATTATCAAAAAAAATTTTTGCTGTCGGCAAATTTGCCGCAGTCAGCGGATATCTGCCGGGTATTATATTTCCAATTTTAATAAAATTAATATATCGGGTACTGCCCATTACCCGAAAATTTTTTGAACCTGACTCTATAGTTCCCGACCTGTTCCCACCATTGGCAAAAGGAGCATCGAGGGTTACCGCAGAATTACCATCCGTAATTGCCACGCCGATACCTGGAATACCCGTTTCATAAACTTTCCCTGCATAAGGAGAACCAGACCATGCCGATAAGGGTCGAGGTGCTGACTGGATACCTAACTTAAAGGTATAATAAAAACGCTCAGGTGAGGTATTAGTACTGCATATTATTTGATAGTCAGGCGTTCCACCAAACCATGAACCTCGATATAGAACAGTCCCGTTTGGCATATCCACACCAGCTGAAATATTAACCGGCGCAAGAGGAATATCATCTGTTCTGGGAGTGGAAGCATTAAGAGCCCGACAAGAAACGACAGCAAAAGCGGCGCCACTGTTCAGTAAAAATGCCCCAGTTAGCACACATATTACTACCTTGCGTTTTTTTCCTGCCAAAACATGATCTTTCTCGTTCCGATTATTTTTAATCATATTTTTTATTCTCTATAATTCTGACCTGCACAGTAAGCATCCGCGCAATCCAGGTTATTCTATATTTAAACGACTCAACGGCAGATGCTGTCAAATTGCTGCAGTGACAAGGCTGTTCTTTCCTTCGGAACGGGTATCAATTGATAGTCTATTGAGCACTGTGCTGCATGCTCATTCCCCCACTTCACATGCAATTGATCTTTGTCTTTAATAACACGGGCGTATATCTGTCCACCCTGACCGGTAGTTCCGACGTTATTTCCTTGACTATCAAAAACATCGGCTCCGAAAGGTACTGGTTGTCCATTCCAGGTGGCATTAACTAATAGTGCAGAACCCGTTTTAGTATCGTATTTCATTTTTACAACAGCACCAGAATATGGCGCCGTTTTCTGGCTGGCGCTGACTAATTCAGTCTGGTCAGACATGCCTTTCGGATCAATACTGATATCGTTCATTTGGTACGGATTCAGATAGGGCACTACTGCAAAACCTTTAGAGTCAATGCGCACCCCGGGGTAAGAAGTGACTTTTGCACCTTCTGCCCCCTTTGCTTCAACCAAGGCAAAAGTGTCTGAGGTATAGGGTGTAAAGGTGACTCCTCCAGAATGCCCCACTACAGTGCCACTCAGACCTGCTGACAGACTGTGATAGCTTTTGCCCGTACTGGCGGAAGCCGTCATTGAGGTTGCACTACTGCGGTAGTTTCCACTGAGTGAACCAGTCGTACCTGTATTTTGATTAGCGTGCATTGCCGTCACACCGTAGTTGAACTGGCTGTCTTCCCCACTGGTCCCCGATATTGCCACCTGCTGCCCGGTACGCCCATTGGTGTCATAAGTCAGATCGGTACGCAGCTGCGGGGTATGCTGATAATCATCCCGTCCCAGCGGCAAACTGAAGCTCAGTAAATAGTTGGTTTGCTGTGCGCCATAGCTGGAAAAACTTCGCGAAATGCTAACTCCCCAGTTCAACTGCTTATAGCGAGTATTGTAGCCCAGCTGATACTGCTCATCGGTACCCTCTTTGTTCCAGTAGTTCTGTACTGAACCGCTGACATACAGCTGCCCCAGGCTGTTTGGCAGCCCCTGCCCATAGGTAAGCGTTATGCGATTTTTAGCGCGTCTGACAGCATCCGGTGATAGCCCTGTCTGCACTGCGTCTCGGGTCTGCATGGCAGTAATAAAGTCCATATAACCATCGGTCGAGAAACGATAAGCCGCCAGCGAAATGTTACTGTTGGTTTCGTTAATCAACTTACTGTAGCTAAATTGATAGCTTTGACCGCTACTATTACTGCCAGACTTTGACTGGCTGGTATTGCTATAACCTTGTCCCAGAAGCGTACGGGCCTGAGTGACGTCAAAAGAAAAAGCACCTACCGGAGTACCTACGGCGGTCCCCAGCTTCAATGCATAATAATTCTGACTTAGCTGCAACCCACTGTAACCCGTCAGTGAATTGTTGAGTCCGCGCTGATAGGTTGCCTGGTACAGCGCCGGATTACCCCGGATGTTATCACTGCGTAATTTTCCTGCGGTGAAGGTATAACGAGACGTTCCCGGCCGCAGTAGCTGCGCCACCGCGGCGTAGGGCACGCTGAAGTTCTGTTCAGAGCCGTCAGCTTCACGCACGGTAACGTTCAGATCACCACCATACCCCGTAGGATAAAGGTCATTAATAACAAACGCCCCCGGCGGAACATTGGTTTCATACAATACCTGACCGCCCTGGCGTACAGTAACCCTGGCATTGGTTCTCGCAATTCCGCGTATTTCCGGAGCATAGCCGCGCAGAGATTCCGGCAACATGCGTTCATCGGTGGCTAATTGCACACCTGAATAAGGTAACGTATCAAAGAGGTCGCCTGATGTATTGGACTGACCAATGAGCGCCCGTGCTTTCAATATTGGGATATCACGCTGAAGGTAGGTATTCATATTGCTGTACGAACCCGACTCATTATCCATTTTGGTGAACGAGCCATTATGGCGTAAGTACCAGGCACCGACGTTTAATCCGGCATTAAGGCCTGCGAATAATGAGTCAAAAGTTTGTCCGCGTGATTCACTGCGATAGCCATTAACGTTATACCCTAGCAGCAAGGCAGGGATCCCTTTATCCCAGAGTTCCGGGCTGACCGTTCCTCTGGCAACGTTCTGCATATAAATCTGTGGAATAGCAATATTGAGACGCTGTTCATTACTGTCATAACTTATATAGGCTTGAGGCAGTTTATGCTGCAGATCAATACAGGTTTCGCCAGCTTTCGGCGTAAAAAAATTCGCCGGAAGTTTGTCATAATCAAATGCGATATTCTTCAGGATATCCACCGTCAGGCAGGGGTACACTGATTTATCTTCGCGGGCAAAAAAAACAACATCAGTATTACTGACAAGCTGGTCATTGACATACACGGCGGTTTTGTAAGTTCCCGGTGAACCTGAAGAACCACGATTGAAACGGCTTAAATCAACAGTTTTATTATCATCAACATTCAGGAAAGAAGAATCAAATTCCATGTCCATTGCGGAATCACTGACGGCAGCACGAACATCCTCTGCGCAAATACCGCCCAGAAAAAATGTTGAAAGTACCGCAATAGTAAGGGGCGAAAGTTTACTCCGCAATCCAACTGGCAACGATTTAGACATAGCTAAAACCTTCAAGAACTTATTTCCTGAACAATGATTAAAATATGAAATAGTTTAATCAGCGGACCGGATTATCCGGTTATTTAATGTCAGCGGTATAGGCATTAACGGCACCATAGTCATTAACGAAAACGCCACTAATTTTATTTCCGACTTTACCGGGCAAATTCACTTTCATTGAGCTGCGTGGAGCTAGCATTGCTGCATCAATTTTCTTTCCACTTACCGTTAGATTGACAAAGTTAACAAAATAGGGTGTGGGATTAGTGGCTTCCAGGCTATTACCTTTCGCCTGCCAAATGACGGATTTCGGCGCATCATTCGCGGTCCCTTGTAGATTAGCCGGACGATAAAATAGCTTTATGCGGCTGCGAAAGGCCATTTGAAGAGTGTTCTCTGCTGATTTCGCTGGGTTTTTACCCGGCACTTCCAGCACATTCAGCCAGTAAACGGACTCTTTATCCATAGGCAAGGCGGTGCCGATGTAGCTTATACGTAATGTCTGACCTTTACCCGCGTCGACACGGTTTATGGGTGGCGTCAGAACAAAGGGGACTTTGATAGTCGATGGACGAGCATCCTGGTCGCCATCGTCGATCCAACTTTGAATGAGCACCGGAGCAGTGCCGTTATTGGTGATTTTGATACTCACTTCTTTACTATCAGATGGATAGATTACACGCGTTCCACTGATCACAGAGCTTGCTATCGAGCCAGCACTAAACATACTCAGCACCGCTACTACACCTAAGCTAACCACTGGCATGGGTAAGAACTTCATAGACTCTCCTGATGCTGTTAATTAAAGGGGGACTTTCTCCCCCCCTGAGATTGTACTGCTGGCAGTCAGGATATTATTGGTACTGGATGGAGTAGACCACATTACTGACAACAGTACCTGGACCGGTTACGCCCTCCGCATAGTAACGCACAGCATAAGGCAAGTTAGCGCTACCACTGCTTACATCTACATAGCTGGTCCCGGAAGTTTGGTTTTGGTTACCGGCCTGAATCACCGCGCGAGAAGGGCTGGAACCATCAATTAATTGAAGGCTAACATTAGTAGCACTACCTGAAATGTTTTTCAGACGGCCAGTCACTGCCTCAACAGAACTACCTGAGTCAAAGAAGGCAGAAGCGGTTTGCAGGGTGCCTGTGCAATTGTTGAGCGCCATTACAAACCCCGTTTCACCGGCAGTTTTAGTCGCTGCATCCAGCAGGCTTGTGCTTTGAGTTGGAAGTACAACGGTCGCATCTGCACCCTGTCCATCGATGGTGACGTCACAAGTACTCGCGGTCAGTTCACCATTAAAGGTGATGGTACCAGTACCAGCAGCTTGTGCCAGATTGACAGATCCAAATACTGCTGCCAGAGAAACTACGAGGGCTAATTTTTTCATATTTTTTCCTGTTTATTCTTAGGTAACTAACTTTCATTAAGCCATTCGAATCTCAATTAAAATGGCGTATTTAACATCCTTATAGATGGATGTATTTGCTGTGTAGTACAGACACAAATGCGTTATATATAACGATAATTTAAGGTTAATTGCTTACATTTTGTAATTTTATACCAACGACTACCACCCCATAAAAAATAAATACCATGATGAATCCACCGTTCAGCAGAGTGTTTATTATTTATGTTAATAAAATATTTACAGACACAGGTTTAATAAGTGAAAACTAAATCCCAACCTTACCCAATACTGATAACATCATATTACTCAAGCAAAAATGGCAAAGGCACCTTGTTATTTTCATGGCTGGATAATAAGGGTAAATTTTTAAAAAAACAAACAAAAGCTGGGCATAATTTCAGATAGATCACATTATATTGACCAAGCGGAGATTATATAGGAATATTCGCCAACTAAACTCACGGAGAAGTTTCGCCTATATAAAGACTATTTTATGCCACTACCTTTTAAATAACGCATAACCGATGATGAATAAAATGATAAATCTATTTTTAATAAGAATAATTTATTCTATGCAGACATAAATTGTCCGTATAGATATATTAAAAAAATAAGTAAAGCCATTTCTGCTTTATTAGCATAGTATTGCATCGCTCAATAAAGTATAAGATAAGAATATTCCTCCATTAAACACGCGGAGAAACTCCGTCTGCAAGATGACGTTCTTATGCCGCTATTTTTAAATAATATCTCACCAACAACGAATAAACAGTGAACCCACTTTTTAAAGGAATATTTTATTCCTCGTTTTCACAAGTTGCTTACCGGGGTAGATTTAAACAATACGCACGTCCATTTTATATTTTTCCCGCATCACATTACGTTGGTTAAGCAGATATAATATAGGAATATTCATTCATTAAATGCGTAATTTCTGAAAGCTATCTATAAAATATGCAAATGCTCATTTACACATCACAGATATATTATTGTCGAGAATTCCTCATTATGGTAAAACTGAATAGTATGTTGTAACTATGGTGAGGTAATAATGGCAAGCTATGATCTGGTTGAACGAATGACCTCCACCTTTCGCACACTTGAACATGCTCTGATACAGTTTCGCGATGAGCTTGAGCGGGTGCCGGTGCTGGCTTGCCGGGTTTTTTCACTGCCTCAGACACCAAAGGGCAAGGAACATGACCCTGTCTCGCAGATTACGGTGACCCAGCATATCGGTCAGGAAGCCCACAGGATGAGCCAGGCACATTTAACTCATCTGTTTATTCAGCAGCAGTCAGAGAATATCAGCAGCAAAACGGCGGTTCGTCTGCCAGGCGTGATTTGTTACAACGTCACTAAAAAACAGCATCAACAGTTGAGCCAGCAGATTACTGAGATCAATATGCTGAAAAAAACACTGGAAGAAATCATCACCGTTGATTCCGGGCTGGCTTCCGCTCAGCGTTTTGAGTGGGTACATCGCTATATTCCGGGTCTGATTACGCTGAACGCTTATCGTACCCTTACCCTGCTTGAAACCCCCGACACGGTGCGGTTTGGCTGGGCGAATAAGCAGGTGATTAAAAATCTGACCCGGGAGCAGGTGCTGGAGAGTTTGCATAAGAGTTTGAAAACCTGCCGTGCCGTGCCGCCCTGGACCAAAGAACAGTGGGCGGAGCGTTTGACCCAGGAAATCAACGATATTGCGCGGCTACCTGAAAATACCGTTCTGAAAATTAAACGACCGGTAAAAGTGCAGCCCGTGGCTCGAGTCTGGTACCAGAAGATACAGAAGCAGGTGCAGTATGCCTGCCCTTCCCCGCTGTTAATCTTGTGTCAGCGCGAACAGGGAGAAGGACTCCCCCAAATTGGCGAACTGACGAATTATGATGCGGACAATATTCAGTATCGCTATAAGCCCGATGCGCAGCCGCTGGCGTTAATTATCCCGCGACTGCACCTCTACTATCAGCCGTAAGTTAAGAAGGCAGGCTGCCAACCATCTGTTCAGGGCGAACCCAGGCATCGAATTCGCGGTCAGTCAGATAGCCCAGTTTCAGGGCAGCCTCTTTCAGGGTCAGCCCCTCTTTATGGGCTTTTTTGGCAATTTCAGCCGCTTTATCATAGCCAATATGCGTATTGAGGGCGGTCACCAGCATTAATGACTCATTGAGTAGCTGGCTGATACGCTCCCGATTAGGCTCAATGCCGATAGCGCAATGGTGATTAAAGCTATCCATACCATCGGCCAGCAGGCGGACAGACTGTAAAACATTATGGATAACCATCGGTCGGAAAACGTTCAGCTCAAAGTTACCGGACGCGCCGCCGATATTGACCGCGACATCATTCCCCATCACCTGGCAGCAGAGCATCGTCAGGGCTTCACACTGGGTCGGGTTAACCTTGCCCGGCATAATAGAGCTGCCCGGCTCATTTTCCGGAATCGAAATTTCGCCGATCCCGCAACGCGGGCCAGAGGCCAGCCAGCGCACGTCATTGGCAATTTTCATCAGGGATGCGGCCAGCCCTTTCAAGGCACCATGGCTGTGCACCAGCGCATCACAGGTACCCAGCGCTTCAAATTTATTCGGTGCGGTAATAAACGACTGTTCAGTAATCTCAGCCAGTTCGCGGGCAACACGCACCGCATATTCAGGATGGGTATTAAGCCCGGTCCCCACTGCCGTTCCGCCGAGGGCCAGCTCACTGAGATGCGGCAAACTGTGCTCAATATGACGTAGATTATGCTCCAGCATCGCTACCCAGCCAGAAATTTCCTGTCCTAAGGTCAGCGGCGTCGCATCCTGGAGGTGCGTACGGCCAATTTTGACAATATCCTGGAACTGCTGTGCTTTCTCACTCAGGGTTGCGGTTAACTCGCCCAGTTGCGGCAGTAACTGTTCACGAATCGCAATCACAGCAGCAACATGCATCGCGGTCGGAAAAACATCATTCGAGCTCTGGCTTTTATTTACATCATCATTGGGATGAACCAAACGCGCCATTCCGCGCTCGCCTCCCAGTAATTCACTGGCCCGGTTCGCCAGGACTTCATTCATATTCATGTTGCTCTGGGTGCCGGATCCTGTCTGCCAGACCGCCAGTGGAAACTCATCCGGATGCTTACCCGCCAACACTTCATCTGCCGCCTGAATAATCACCCTGGCTTTTTCTGCTGGCAGCAGACCTAAGTCGGCGTTGACTTGAGCTGCTGCCCGTTTAGTCAGAGCGAGCGCCTGAATAAGCGCGACTGGCATTTTTTCGGTTGAGATACGGAAATGTTCAAGAGAGCGCTGAGTTTGTGCTCCCCATAATTTATCCGCCGGTACATCGATGGGGCCCATTGAGTCTTTTTCACTGCGACTGGATGTCATGTTTTCTCCTCACGCGATAAAAAAAACCGCCCACAAATTTGCCGGGCGGTTCGTAGATTACTTAACGCATTGAGCACACTGAGAGGACTGAATCTGCTGGAAGAAGTCATTCCCTTTATCATCCACGAGGATAAAGGCTGGGAAATCTTCAACTTTAATCTTCCAGATAGCTTCCATCCCTAATTCAGGGTACTCAATACATTCAAGACTTTTAATGCTGTTCTGTGCCAGGACTGCTGCAGGACCACCAATACTTCCGAGGTAGAAACCGCCGTGTTTGTGGCAGGCATCGGTCACTTGCTGGCTACGATTACCCTTGGCCAGCATCACTTTACTGCCACCATGGGCTTGTAAGGCATCAACATAGGAATCCATACGCCCGGCCGTTGTCGGGCCAAGCGATCCTGATGCATAACCCTCTGGCGTTTTTGCCGGGCCGGCATAATAGATAGGGTGATCTTTGACATACTGCGGCAACCCTTCGCCGTTATCGATACGCTCTTTCAGCTTCGCATGAGCAATGTCTCGCGCCACAATAATGGTGCCGCTCAATGAAAGACGGGTTGAAACAGGATAAGAAGAGAGCTGCGCCAGAATTTCTGACATCGGACGGTTCAGGTTAACTTTGACCGCCTCACCCTCACCGGCCTGACGTAATGACTCAGGAATATATTTCCCCGGATTATTTTCCAGTTTTTCGATCCACACGCCCTGTTTGTTAATTTTGGCTTTGATATTACGATCGGCGGAACAAGAAACGCCCATCCCCACCGGACAAGATGCCCCATGACGTGGCAGACGAATAACGCGAACATCATGCGCAAAATATTTCCCGCCAAACTGCGCGCCTAAGCCAAGGTTCTGTGCCTCGATGAGTAGCTCTTGCTCAAGCTCGATATCGCGGAATGCGCGGCCATGCTCATTACCGGAAGTCGGTAATTCGTCGTAATACTTGGTCGAAGCCAGTTTAACTGTTTTCAGGGTCGCTTCAGCCGAAGTCCCGCCAATGACAAATGCCACGTGATACGGCGGACAAGCCGCAGTCCCGAGGCTACGCATTTTATCCACCAGGTAATTTTTCAGTTTACCCGGCGAAAGCAGGGCTTTCGTTTCCTGATACAAATAGGTTTTATTGGCAGAACCGCCGCCCTTAGCGATGCAAAGGAATTTATACTCGTCGCCATCGACACTGTAGAGATCAATTTGTGCTGGCAGATTAGTGCCCGTATTGACCTCTTTGTACATATCCAGTGCCGCATTCTGGGAATAGCGCAGGTTGTCTTCGATAAAGGTGTTGTACACCCCTAATGACAGCGCGGCTTCATCGCCTCCGCCAGTCCAGACACGCTGTCCTTTTTTGCCCATAATGATGGCGGTACCGGTGTCCTGGCAGGTTGGCAGAATACCTTTGGCGGCGATTTCTGAGTTACGCAGGAATTGCAGAGCGACATATTTGTCGTTTTCACTGGCTTGTGGATCGTTCAGAATATCGGCAACCTGCTGCTGATGCGCGGGGCGTAACATAAAAGAGGCATCATGAAAGGCATGCTTAGCCAGTAAGGTCAGTGCTTGAGGGTCAACTTTCAGAACTTCGTTGCCATCAAAATCAGCTACCGATACATAATCACTGGTAAGCAGGTAGTATTCGGTTTTCTCTTTCTGGAGTGGGAATGGGTCTTGGTAATGAAAGGCTTTATTCGACATTGTTCTCTCACTTACGACAACAGTAACGTTAAAATTATTGTTCACCACAGTCTAGGAAGCTGCGTTCAAAACAAGCCGTAATATGCTACACAATTTTTTAACAAAAACTGAGACTAATACGACTTTTTATTGCCTGGGTTACTTCTCGGCGATTTATTGGTTTAATAGCGATATCTTACCTAAATATTTCAACTTGCTTCCAGAAACGGGTTTCCACTTCCGAGGCTCTTGCAGTATGACGGGTATATCAACACATTATTCATGGAGCGATCATGCAAAAACTGCGCAATTCTATTCAATATTATGCCTGGGGCAGCCAGACTGCCTTAACATCACTGTATGGTTACCCTAATCCTGAAAATAAAACGATGGCAGAATTGTGGATGGGTGCGCATCCCAAAAGTAGCTCATCGTTAGTTGCCCCTGAAGGCGGCGAACGGTCGCTGCGCGAAGTGATTGATGAAAACAAAACGGCTCTTTTAGGTGAGTCAGTTGCGGAACGCTTTGGCGAACTGCCATTTCTGTTTAAAGTGCTGTGTGCCGCACAGCCCCTGTCTATTCAGGTACATCCCAGCAAACAAGCAGCTGTTGAAGGCTTCGCGAAAGAAAATGCCGCCGGTATTCCTTTGGATGCGGCTGAGCGTAACTACAAAGATGCGAATCATAAACCTGAGCTGGTTTATGCTCTGACACCTTTCCTGGCGATGAATGGTTTTCGTGAATTTTCGGAGATTATTACCCTATTACAGCCAGTATCTGCCGCACATAGTTCTATAAACCGTTTCCTGCAACAACCGGATGAAACCCAGCTTTCGCAACTGTTCGCCAGTTTGCTTGCATTAGAGGGTGACCAAAAATTTCGCGCTTTAGCAGTACTCAAATCAGCACTCAATCACCAGCGCGGTGAACCCTGGGATACCCTGCGGGCAATTAGTGAGTTTTATCCTAATGACAGTGGTCTGTTCTCACCGCTATTGTTGAATGTAGTCAAACTGGCACCTGGCGAAGCGATGTTCCTGTTCGCAGAAACACCGCATGCTTATCTGGATGGTGTAGCCCTTGAGGTTATGGCCAACTCGGATAACGTATTACGAGCCGGTCTGACACCGAAATATATTGATATTCCTGAACTTATTGCTAATGTAAAGTTTGTTGCCAAGCCAGCAAGCCAGCTGCTGATGCAGCCTGAGCAAGTTGATAACAGACTGGATTTCCCGATCCCTGTTGAGGATTTTGCGTTCTCTATTCATACCTTGCAGGATAGGGCTACACCGTTAACGCAGAACAGTGCTGCGATTGTCTTTTGTATTGAAGGTGAAGCTACGCTGGCCGATACTCAAGAAACGTTAGTTCTGAAGGCCGGTGAGTCGGCATTTATTGCCGCTAACGATGCTACCGTCAGCGTCAGCGGAAGTGGCCGTCTGGCACGGGTATACAATAAAATTTAGCAGCGGGTTTTCTTTGGTTTGCTAAACTGTTTTTCGGCTTATAATTTAAGTCGCCTGCGAGGCTGAAAATCAGGGGCGGCTTAGTGCTGCAACTGAAGTAATTTTAATCGCCAGGCAGGGAAAGGCACGATTTTCCGCCTGATAAGTTGTCTGAACGTCTGTCAGCAGGCGTGTTTACTCATCCGGTAGAGGTGATTACCGGTATTCTCAATATGGAACTCAATACAATGAAAAAATCTCTGGTTGCGGTAGGTGTTATTGTCGCATTGGGCGTGGTATGGACGGGATCATCCTGGTATATCGGTAAACAACTTGAAGGCCGTATGGCTCAGTTGGTGCAACAGGCCAATAGCGAGTTAACCAAATCTCTCCCGGAGGCAGGGATTGTCATTAGCTACGAAAATTACCAGCGTGGCGTATTTGATAGCCAGATGCAGTTAGTTTTAAAAAATGCCTCTGATACCAAAAATCCGTTGCTACCTGCGGGCGAAACTATCGTATTTAATGAAAACATTACCCACGGTCCACTGCCAGGTCTGAAGCATCTTAGTTTTATGCCAGCAATGGCTTCTGTTCAGTCTGAGTTAGCGAAAAACAGCACCACTCAGCCCCTGTTTGATGTCACCAAAGATAAATCACTGATTAATGCCGTTACTCAAATAGCATTTGATGGTGCAACCTCTTCGGTTATCAACCTGATCCCAATCGACTACACCAAAGATAAAAACCACTTTGTCTTTAGCGGCAGCACAATAACGGCTGATGCTGATGCAAAAGGCGATAAGGTTAAATTTGAGTTGAATGCTGCTAGCGGTAGCATCAATACAATCAGTGAAATCGGTCAGCCTGTTCAGGTTAACTTCAACGGCATCAGCCTGGCAAGTGACTCACAGCTGACGGTAGCGGATCTCCGTGTGGGCACGCAGAAAGTGGGCTTACAGGGCCTGACACTGAGCGTTGACGGTAAAGAGACTGCGGCATTAAACGGTCTGATGCTGACGGGCACCACCGAGTTACAGGCAGATAAAAAGAACGTTTCTCTGCAAGCCGATTACACCCTGGACGCTTTAAAAGCTCAGGGACAGGACTTCGGTAGCGGTAAACTGACCATGAAGGTCAACAACCTGGATGCAGAAGCTCTGGGCGCAGTGAGTAAAGTCTATGCGCAGGAATCTCAGAAACTGCTGGCAGATCCAGAGGTTATGCAAGAACCCGATCTGTACAGTGAGAAAATGGTCGAGGCCCTGGTTGCCAGCTTCCCACAGCTGTTAAAAGGTAATCCAAGCCTGAGCATCGCGCCTCTGAGCTGGAAGAATAGCAAAGGAGAAGCCACATTTAATCTGTCGCTGACCCTGAAAGATCCACAGCAAACTGATGTCGCGCCACAGACTGCGGAAGCGATGTTGGGCAGATATTTATCCTCACTGGATACGCGTCTGGTCGTCCCTATGGATATGGCAACTCAGCTGGTAAGCCAGGTTGGGCAATTGGAAGGCGCTACGCCTGAAGAGGCAGAGAAAGCCGCCGTTGAGCAAGTCAAAGGGCTGGCCGCAATGGGACAAATGTTCCATATCACCAAAGTGGAAGATAACAACATCACCGCGACGCTGACCTTTGCAGACGACAAAGCGGCTCTGAACGGCGAACCTGTACCACTGAGCGATTTGTTCGGTGCACTGCCGTTAGGTTTAAGCAGTGAAGAAGAACCAGAAGCGCCGGCTATCCCTGAACCAGAGCTGTTAGTACCTGACGCGGATGCGCAGGCAGAACAGGATGCAGAAGCGCCAGCACCGGCGATTATTGTTCCAAATACCGAGCCAGAAGCAGAAGCCGTTCCACAGCAATAAGCCGTGACTGTCTGTTACGGGTGGTGACGATCGCTGTCAGTCACACCGTACTTTTAGTTCGTTAAGCTTATCAGCCCCCCTCCGGGATGCATGCCTGGAGGGGGGCTTTTTTATCTTTCGACGATAAATACACCACTAATTGTACAAAAAAAGCACCCAGTTAATGGTAAGTCTGTGACCCACGATTTATTGTTGCGCAACAGCATTTGTTTCGTAGCAATTTATACGCATTTGTTTTTATACTAGGCCGCACTTCCTTCAATAAATGAGTGCACTATGCTTGATACCAGCCTGCCGTTAACCGACCTCCATCGCCACCTTGATGGCAATATCCGGGCGCAAACCATTCTTGAGCTTGGTCGCGAATTTAATCTTGCTTTACCTGCCACCACGCTGGAAAGCTTGCGTCCGCACGTTCAGGTAGTCGAAACTGCGCCAGACTTGGTCAGTTTTCTGCAAAAACTCGACTGGGGGGTGAAAGTTCTGGGTTCCCTGGAAGCCTGCCGACGTGTGGCCTGGGAAAACATTGAGGATGCAGCACGTAATGGCCTGCATTATGTTGAATTACGCTTTTCTCCGGGTTATATGGCAATGAGCCATAATTTGCCAGTAGCCGGCGTCGTCGAAGCGATAATTGAGGGAGTTACTCAGGGTTGTCGTGATTTTGGCGTTCAGGCGCGCCTTATCGGGATTATGAGCCGTACCTTTGGTGAAGCGGCTTGTGAAGCAGAACTGAATGCTCTGCTGGCACACAGGAGCCATATTACCGCCCTCGATCTGGCCGGAGACGAGCTGGGCTTCCCTGGCCATTTATTCCGTGAACACTTCACCCGCGCCCGCGATGCTGGCTGGCGTATCACGGTGCATGCTGGCGAAGCAGCAGGTCCGGAAAGTATCTGGCAGGCAATTCGTGAACTGGGTGCTGAACGCATCGGTCACGGCGTCAAAGCGGTAGAGGATCCGGCCTTAATGGATTACCTTGCCGAACACCGGATTGGCGTTGAGTCTTGCCTGACGTCTAATATTCAAACCAGTACCGTCGCTTCACTGGATAAACACCCGCTGGCCACCTTTTTAAATCACGGCATTCTGGCAACCATTAATACCGACGATCCTGCAGTACAAGGGATAGACATTATTCATGAGTATCAGTTCGCTGCACCTGCTGCAGGCCTGAGCGCAGAACAGATTCGTACCGCGCAGCAAAATGGGCTGGAAATTGCCTTTTTAACGCCGGCAGAAAAACAAGCGATCATCGATACCGTTCGCGCCAGTTAGTCTCACTGATACGGTGTCTCAGCGAGAGACACCGTATCAGGTTGTCATTTATCCGTTCTGGTTTTATTTTGCAAGCTTGTAACTGGCGATTATTTTGCTAAAGATCTCTTCATCTTTCACTCGCCCATCAAGACAAATAGTGAACCAGTGATTTTTGTTCATATGGTAGCCCGGGAAATAACGCTGATTATCAATCAGGCTGTCTTTCTCTTCCGGACGCATCTTTAAGTCCAGCACCTCTATAATTCCCTGGCCGGGCAGACCCAGTTTACTTTTTTCCACCGTTAACAAGGCCGCAAACCATTTGTTGTTATCTTTACAACGAGCGATGGCGTTGCGGGGAAATTTAGCCCACAGGTATTCAAGCTCAACATCATATTTCTGTTTAATAAATTGAATGACATTCAGAGACTGCTGTGCGGTGAAGACAATGCCAGTGAAACAGTTCGCCAGAATATCGCTGACTATTTCGCTATATTCCTGACGAATTTTGCCGACAAACTCCCCCTGGGTCGCCGCATTCAAATGCAGCATATAGACCGCGCTTACATCCACATCAGTTATCTGAGTCTTTAACCTATTATTTGGTGTAACCTCGAGCTGTAATCTAAACGACGGCACCTTAAGCGTGCGGTTACAAATATAGCTGTTTTCTCTTTTTTCGAAGCCATACGCCTGAAGTTTTTTCACATCAAGCTGATAATGCTCCAGACTTATATCGTTAGTAAGCATATTAATAACCCGATCGTGACCTTATCGACTCTTCATCCTGATCCTAAGAACAAAGCTCTGATAATAATTTATCAGATAGTGCTTTTTTTAACGTTCAGCGTAATACACTCCCGCCAGAATAGCTTTATGGCAGGTGTCACGGTAGCATTCGAAGTAAAAACACTTATAATCACCCGCTTAAATACTATCAGGTGGTTCGGGAATTTTCATGACAGTTAAACCTCCACGTATCGCAGGCTGGCTCCTTGTTCCTTTAGCCTGGCTCTTAATGTCGCTGATCAGTAGCTCTCTCGCCGTGGCGATTTACGTGATGATGCTACTCGCGCCGAATACCCATCAGATGATGGCGGATCAGGGCTCGAATATGTTGTTTCTGTGGTATTTTTCCGTTGCCTGCGCACTGGCCATGTGGTGCTATACCCTGTGGTTAACCATTGCCTTTTTTAAACGCCGTCAGACCGTCGTTCGTCACTATATTCTGTGGTTAATGCTTTCTCTGATTCTGGCTATTAAGGCTTTTGCCTTGTCGCCGGTCACCGACAGTGTCGCCTTACGTCAGCTGATGTTCCCATTACTGGCCGCAGCACTGGCAGTGCCTTATTTAAAACGGTCAAAACGGGTTAAAGAAACCTTTATTAATCCGTAATAACCCTACAGTCATCCTGTTGCTGCCATTAGTTGATTAGTCAATAATAGGCAGCTTTTTTCGTTTTAGGTCGAATCATGTCAGATTACTTGCTGCTTTTTGTGGGTACTATTTTGGTCAATAACTTCGTGTTGGTGAAGTTTCTTGGCCTGTGCCCTTTTATGGGCGTGTCCAAAAAGCTTGAAAGTGCCATCGGAATGGGACTCGCTACCACCTTCGTTATGACGATCGGGTCTATTTTTTCATGGATAATCAATGAGCTGATCCTTATTCCGCTGGATGTAGGATATTTACGTACACTGTCATTTATCCTGGTTATTGCCGTTGTTGTGCAATTTACCGAAATGGTGGTACGTAAGACCAGCCCGGCGCTTTATCGCCTGTTAGGGATCTTTTTGCCGTTGATCACCACCAACTGTGCGGTATTAGGTGTGGCATTACTCAACGTCAACCTGAACCATAATTTCTTGCAGTCAGCGCTGTATGGATTTTCTGCTGCAGTCGGGTTTTCATTTGTTATGGTACTGTTTGCCGCTATGCGCGAACGTCTGGTGGTGGCGGATATTCCCGCGCCCTTCAAAGGTAATGCGATTGCATTGATTACCGCAGGTCTGATGTCTCTGGCGTTCCTTGGTTTCAGCGGACTGGTGAAGTTCTGATGAGTACCCTGTGGATTGCGATTATCGCCCTCACCTTGCTGGCGTTAATCTTTGGCCTCATTCTGGGCTATGCATCGCGTAAATTTTCCGTTACCGAAGATCCGATAGTTGAGCGTATTGAAGAAATTCTGCCGCAAAGTCAGTGTGCGCAATGCGGCTATCCTGGCTGTCGCCCTTATGCTGAAGCAGTCGGTAATCAGGGTGCCAGGATTAATCTGTGCGCACCGGGCGGCGAAGCCGTCATGCTTAAAATCGCCACCCTACTCAATGTCGACCCTCAGCCGATAGACGGTGATAACCAGGCCGAGCCGGTGCGAATGCTGGCTATCATTGACGAAGCCAACTGTATCGGTTGTACCAAATGTATTCAGGCTTGTCCGGTTGATGCCATTATTGGTTCGACTCGCGCAGTACATACCGTTATCAGTGATTTATGCACCGGATGTAATCTTTGCGTTGACCCCTGCCCGACTCGCTGTATCGATTTACGCCCTGTCGCAACTACCACTGCAACGTGGAAGTGGGATTTAAACAGTATTCCGGTGCGAAATATTCCGGTGGATCATCATGTTTAGCTTTCTAAAACGTTTTAACCAAAACAGAGTCTGGGATTTTGACGGCGGTATTCATCCCCCGGAGATGAAAACACAGTCCAGCGGCACACCACTTCGTCAGGTTCCGTTACCCCCACAGTTAATCATCCCGCTGAAACAACATATTGGCGATGAGGGTGAGCTGTGCGTGAAGGTAGGCGATCATGTACTGCGTGGGCAACCTCTGACCCGTGGCTGGGGGCGTATGCTGCCCGTACACGCCCCTACGTCAGGCACTATTAGCGCGATTGCGCCTCATATTACCGCCCATCCATCAGGCCTGACTGAACCCAGTGTCATTCTGACGGCCGATGGTGAGGATCGCTGGTTTGAACGCGATGGCTGGAGTGACTATACCGCGCGTCCTCGTGCCGAACTGATTGAACGTATTCACCAGTTTGGTGTGGCAGGTCTTGGTGGTGCAGGTTTTCCGACGGCCACTAAACTGCGTGGCGGCGGCGATAGCATTAATACTCTGATAATTAATGCTGCAGAATGCGAACCCTACATAACGGCCGATGACCGATTAATGCAGGATTGCGCCGCACAAATTGTCGAAGGTATTCGTATTCTGGCCTGTATTCTTCAGCCACAAAAAACGCTGATAGGCATTGAAGATAATAAACCGCAGGCCATTTCGATGCTTCGCGCGGTGCTGACTGGCTGTGATGATATCCAACTGCGGGTGATCCCCACCAAATATCCTTCCGGTGGCGCAAAACAGCTGACACAGATTTTGACCGGTAAACAGGTTCCCCACGGCGGGCGTTCTTCAGATATCGGCATTCTGATGCAAAACGTCGGTACTGCCTATGCGATTAAACGGGCGATAATTGATGGTGAACCCTTAACTGAACGTGTTGTGACATTAACCGGTGAGTCGGTACGACAGCCCGGCAACGTCTGGGCGCGTTTAGGCACTCCGGTTGCGCATTTAATGGCGTTTGCTCAATTCCACCCAAGCGCTGAACAAAAAGTCATTATGGGTGGCCCGTTAATGGGCTTCACGCTCCCGGCTTTAGATGTACCGGTGGTGAAAATCACCAACTGCTTACTGGCTCCTTCTGTTCAGGAAATGGCTCCACCCCAAGAAGAACAAGGCTGTATTCGATGCAGTGCTTGCGCCGATGCCTGTCCGGCTGATTTATTACCACAACAGTTATACTGGTTTAGTAAGGGTCAGCAGCATGATAAAGCCACCAGTTATAATTTGTCTGACTGTATTGAATGCGGAGCCTGTGCCTGGGTTTGTCCAAGCAATATTCCACTGATTCAATACTTCCGTCAGGAAAAAGCAGAGATACGCGAAATAGAGCTGGAAGCCAAACGCACGGCAGAGGCTAAAGTGCGTTTTGAAGCACGTCAGGCTCGCCTTGAACGTGAGAAAGCAGCACGCCTGGAGAAACATAAATCGGCCGCGGTACAGCCCACCAGCCAGGATAGTTCAGCCATTAAAGCTGCTCAGGCCCGGGTGCAGAGCACAAAATCGCTTTCGAGCGGCGCGGCTATTGTTATCAAACCGGGTACGGTTCCGGATAACAGTGACGTGATTGCCAGTCGTGAGGCGCGTAAGGCACAAGCTCGCGCCCGTCAGGCAGAGAAAAGTCGCCTGGCCGAAATGGCAACCAGTGAAACAAGTCCCTCCACGGAAGGTGCCGATCCGCGCAAATCGGCGGTTGAGGCCGCTATCGCTCGCGCTAAAGCCCGTAAGCAACAGCAGGCTGAACCCGCTGAGGCAGAAGCTCCTGTTGAGGCTGTCGACCCGCGTAAAGCGGCGGTTGAAGCCGCTATTGCCCGGGCTAAAGCGCGTAAGCAACAGCAAGCTGAACCCGCTGAGGCAGAAGCTCCTGTTGAGGCTGTCGACCCGCGTAAAGCGGCGGTTGAAGCCGCTATCGCCCGGGCTAAGGCGCGTAAGCAACAGCAGGCGGAACCCGCTGAGGCAGAAGCTCCTGTTGAGGCTGTCGACCCGCGTAAAGCGGCGGTTGAAGCCGCTATCGCCCGCGCCAAAGCGCGCAAGCAAAAGCAGGCGGAACCCGCTGAGGCAGAAGCTTCTGTTGAGGCTGTCGACCCGCGTAAAGCGGCGGTTGAAGCCGCTATCGCCCGGGCTAAGGCGCGTAAGCAACAGCAGGCGGAACCCGCTGAGGCAGAAGCTCCTGTTGAGGCTGTCGACCCGCGTAAAGCGGCGGTTGAAGCCGCTATCGCCCGCGCCAAAGCGCGCAAGCAAAAGCAGGCGGAACCCGCTGAGGCAGAAGCTTCTGTTGAGGCTGTCGACCCGCGTAAAGCGGCGGTTGAAGCCGCTATCGCTCGGGCTAAAGCCCGTAAGCAACAGCAGGCTAAAAATACTGAAGAAAATACCCCCGAAGCGGTCGACCCACGTAAAGCCGCAGTGGCTGCGGCTATTGCACGCGCTCAGGCACGAAAAGCCGCTCAGATGTCTCCAGAGGAATAAATGGTTTTCAAAATCGCAAGCTCCCCGTTCACCCATAATCAGCGTAATACTTCACGTATTATGATGCTGGTTTGCCTTGCTACAGTACCGGGTATCATGACCCAGTGGTACTGGTTTGGCTCAGGAACGCTGATTCAGGTGCTGCTCGGTATTGCAGCAGCCCTGCTGGCTGAAACTCTGGTATTGCAGTTACGTAAAAAATCGCCACGTGCCTATCTCAATGATAATTCAGCATTGCTGACCGGGCTGTTACTCGGTATCAGTATTCCGCCAATCGCACCCTGGTGGATGGTTATTCTCGGAACTGTTTTTGCAATCATTATCGCTAAACAGCTGTATGGTGGTTTAGGGCATAATCCTTTCAACCCAGCGATGATAGGCTATGTAGTACTGTTAATTGCCTTTCCGGTACAAATGACCACCTGGCTGCCACCCCATACCCTTGCAGCGGTCGCACCAGGCCCGCTTGATAGTTTGAATCTGATCCTTCACGGCATAACAAGCAGCGGGCAGACCCTGCAAGAATATCGCCTGGGCATTGATGGAATTAGTCAGGCAACACCGCTGGATACCTTTAAAACGGGTTTACACTCCGGGCAGTCAGCTGAATCATTACTGCAGTTACCGTTATTTTCTGGTGCTCTGGGCGGCGTTGGCTGGCAATGGGTAAATCTTGCTTACCTGGCTGGCGGCATTTTTCTACTCGCACGCGGAACTATCCGCTGGCATATGCCGGTTGCCTTCCTTGCCACTCTGGTATTCTGCTCCAGCCTTAGCTGGCTGATTGCGCCGGATAAGTACCTGCCACCGCTCACCATGCTTTTTTCAGGTGCAACCATGCTGGGGGCATTTTTTATCCTCACCGATCCGGTGACCGCATCAACCACCGATCGTGGACGTTTAATTTTTGGGGCCCTGGTGGGACTGCTGGTATGGTTAATCAGGACCTTCGGCGGCTATCCGGACGGCGTTGCCTTTGCCGTGCTACTCGGTAATATTACCGTGCCGCTGATTGACTACTACACCCGTCCACGCCCCTATGGTCATCGTTAGGAAAGACTATGTTAAAGACAATGCAAAAACATGGTGTTACCCTGGCGGTATTTGCTGCCCTACTGACCGGGGTCACCGCGCTGGTGAACGAGCTGACTAAACCTACTATCGACAAGCAAGCAGCCCAACAGCAGCAGCTACTCTTCGATCAGGTTATCAGTCATGATCTCTACGACAATGATATTCAGAGCAGTTGTTTCGTTGTCAAAGACACGCCTTTAGGTAAAGGTGAACGCAGGATTTATATTGCCCGTAAAGGAGAGACGCCGGTCGGTGTGGTAATGGAAGCCACAGCACCAGACGGTTATTCCGGCGCAATACACCTGTTAGTCGGTGCCGACTTTAATGGCACTATTCTCGGAACGCGCGTTACCGAACACCACGAAACGCCGGGACTGGGTGATAAAATTGAGCTTCGCCTCGGTGACTGGATAACCCATTTTGCGCAAAAGCATATTGAGGGCAGTCAGGATCCCCGCTGGGCGGTACAAAAAGATGGGGGGGAGTTTACCCAGTTTACCGGCGCAACTATCACGCCACGTGCGGTGGTTAATGCGGTTAAGCGTGCAGGTTTATTTGCCGAAACCCTCCCCCCGGAACTGAATAAATTGAGCGCTTGCGGAGAACAGCAATGAGTGAAGCAAAACGTATTCTGGTAGACGGCGTCTGGAAAAATAACTCCGCGCTGGTACAACTTTTAGGTCTTTGCCCGCTGCTGGCTGTGACATCAACTGCTACAAACGCACTTGGCCTGGGTCTGGCGACTATGCTGGTACTGACTCTGACCAATGCCTCTGTCTCAGCGTTTCGCCACTGGGTTCCGGCAGAAATTCGTATTCCTATCTATGTCATGATCATCGCTTCCGTGGTGAGCGTGGTGCAGATGCTGATCAATGCCTATGCCTTTGGCTTATACCAATCGCTGGGGATCTTTATTCCGTTGATTGTCACCAACTGTATCGTTATTGGTCGGGCAGAAGCCTATGCCGCTAAAGCGAGCATTCCGCTGGCTGCCGTGGATGGCTTTGCCACCGGCCTGGGGGCAACCTGTGTGATGTTTGTTTTAGGATCCGCACGTGAAATTATCGGTAACGGCACGCTGTTTGATGGTGCAGATGCGCTCCTGGGTAACTGGGCTAAAGCAATACGTATTGAAATTTTCCATACGGATACCCCCTTCCTGCTGGCCATGCTACCACCAGGCGCCTTTATCGGTTTAGGATTAATGCTGGCAGGTAAATATCTCATTGATGAGAAGATGAAAGCACGTCGGGCCAGGGAACCTGCAGTGGTTATCGACGGAAGCGTGGAAAAGGCATAATGAATAGTGCAAAACGATTACTGATCCTGCAACGTTTACAGGAAAATAATCCTCATCCTACCACTGAGCTACAGTTTAATAGCGTTTTTGAGCTGCTGATTGCGGTTCTGCTCTCAGCACAGGCAACGGATGTGAGCGTCAATAAAGCGACGGCTAAGCTTTACCCCGTCGCGAATACCCCTGCGGCAATGCTGGCGCTTGGTGTCGAAGGGGTCAAAGAATATATCAGAACCATCGGCCTGTTTAACAGTAAAGCGGAAAATATCATCAAGACCTGCCGCATCTTACTCGAGCAGCATCAGGGTGAAGTGCCTGAAAATCGTGAAGCGCTGGAAGCCCTACCCGGTGTCGGGCGTAAAACCGCTAATGTGGTACTGAATACGGCGTTTGGCTGGCCAACCATTGCTGTCGATACGCATATTTTTCGTGTCTGTAACCGGACACAATTTGCTCCGGGTAAAAATGTCGATCAGGTTGAAGAAAAACTACTCAAAGTTGTACCGGCGAAATACAAAATAGACTGCCATCACTGGTTAATTCTGCATGGCCGTTATACCTGTATTGCTCGAAAACCACGCTGTGGTTCATGTCTGATTGAAGATTTATGCGAGTTTAAGGAAAAAACCAGTATCTGATCTTCTGAGATGGCTCAGGCCATCTTCAGCCTCCGCTGTTTCCCGCTGTTCGTAAATATCATTGCTATACTGATAAATAATGCGATTAATTATCAAAATCAGGTTTTAGCGTGTTTTTTATGAGAAAAAAATCTGACCATCTGCTATCAAGCTAATGTTGTTAAGGCGTGGTTAGTAAATAATGAAATTATCGTTTCCTCCGGTATTAACCCATCTTTATTGTAGTGTTTTTAATCGAATAAATAGCTGGCTAACATTTAACTAGCCAGTTTATGTCACCACTCAGATCAAATAAGTCAGAATATGACACTAACAGAGGAGAATCAGAGAACACTGGCAGGTAAATGTCAGGAAATTAAGGCAGGTTACAAAATTTAACACGCGTTTCTATTTTCCCAGCCAGTGATTTACACTAACTTAATTATATGTAACGGAATATGACAATCCCCTTGTTGAATCGGCAAGGATCAGGAACATTAACCCTCATTTTTCGTTTTTTGATAATAAAAACTGAATGTCTGTCAGGACATCAAATAAAAAAACGTCTTCATTTAGGATGTGTAAAGAGGTCTATGTGTCAACAGCAAACAAAGAACCAACTGAAAGTGTAAGCTTGAATGTTTTTAAACAACCCCGAGCGTTCTATCTGATTTTCTCTATCGAACTTTGGGAACGCTTCGGTTTTTACGGCCTGCAGGTTATTCTTACCGTTTACCTGGTAAAAATGCTGGGTATGACGGAAGAGCAATCCGTTACCCTGTTCGCCACTTTCAGCGCCTTAATGTTTGGCATGATGTCAATTGGCGGCTGGCTGGGTGATAAAATACTCGGCACCAAACGTGTCATTATGCTGGGAGCAATCGTCCTGGCTTTTGGTTATCTGGCCGTTGCCAGCTCCGGATATAACACCGCATTGTTATATATCGGTCTGGCTACCGTTGCTGTAGGTAATGGTTTATTTAAAGCCAACCCGTCTTCGTTACTTTCCACCTGTTATGAGAAAAACGATCCTCGCCTTGATGGCGCATTCACCATGTATTACATGGCGATTAATATCGGTTCATTTTTCTCAACGCTGGCGACGCCTTGGCTGGCTGCTAAATATGGCTGGAGCACCGCATTTGCACTGAGTGTTGTGGGGATGCTGATAACTATTGTTAACTTTTTATTCTGCCGTAAATGGGTTAAAAACCATGGTTCAAAACCCGACTTTGAACCGCTTCATATCGGAAAACTGCTGGCAACGCTGGTCGGTGTTGCGGCGCTGATAGTTATCGCTACCTGGTTATTACACTACCAGGGTATTGCCCGCCTGATGCTGGGTCTGGTAGCGCTGGGGGTTATCTGTATTTTTGCCAGAGAGACTTTTGCTTTAAAAGGCACTGCTCGCCGTAAGATGATAGTGGCCTTTATTCTGATGCTTCAGGCTGTAGTCTTTTTTGTTCTCTACAGTCAAATGCCAACCTCCCTCAACTTCTTTGCGATACGTAACGTTGAGCACAGCATTCTGGGCATTGCCATTGAGCCTGAGCAGTTCCAGGGGCTGAACCCATTCTGGATAGTCATCGGTAGTCCAATTCTGGCCGCTCTCTATAATAAGCTGGGCGATAAAATGCCGATGCCACATAAGTTCGCTATCGGCATGGTATTATGTTCCCTGGCTTTCCTGGTGTTACCTCTTGGTATCACCTTTGCCAATGCCGCTGGTATTGTCTCATCCAGCTGGTTAATCCTCAGTTATGCTTTGCAGAGTATTGGGGAACTCATGATTTCAGGGCTGGGCCTGGCAATGGTCGCTCAGTTAGTTCCTCAGCGCTTGATGGGCTTTATCATGGGAAGCTGGTTCCTGACCTCTGCCAGCGCGGCTGTTATTGCGGGTAAAGTCGCCGCCCTGATGGCCGTTCCGAATGATGTGACAAACCCATTACAGTCACTGGAAATTTATGGTCGAGTGTTCCTGCAAATCGGGATTGTTACTGGTATTATCGCGATAGTAATGATTTTTATTGCACCAAAACTTAACCGTATGATGCAAGAACTTCCGAGCCGCTAAGCACGTGAGTTCAGGTCTCTTCAGGTATATGCTTGAGGAGACCTTAATAACAAAAGCGGGATACATTAGGTTTCCCGCTTTTGTTATTAAGGTCAGATAGATAACGACTATCAGCCTGTTTACTTATCTTTGTTGTTTCTCTTAGTGTTCTAAAGGAGCGAGTCATGAAATTGTTTATCAAGCCTGGTGCCTGTTCTCTTTCACCTCATATCATTCTGCGTGAATCCGGACTTGACTTTTCGATCGTAAAAGTTGACCTGGCGACTAAACGTACAGAAAATAATGAAGATTATCTGACGATTAACCCGAAAGGTCAGGTTCCGGCTTTATTGCTCGATGACGGTTCATTACTGACCGAAGGTGCGGTAATTGTGCAATATCTGGCCGATAAAGTACCTGACCGTCAGCTGCTGGCGCCTTTAGGTAGCCTGACGCGTTACCATACTCTGGAATGGCTGAATTTTGTTGCTACAGAATTGCACAAAGGCTTTAGCCCTCTGTTTAAACCGAATACACCGGATGAATATAAAGCGGTTGTTCGTGAGCAACTGGAGCAAAAATTTGCCTGGCTGAATGATGAGCTGAATGGCAAGCAGTGGCTCATGGGGCTGCGCTTTACTATTGCAGACGCCTATCTGTTTACCGTGGCTCGCTGGGGTTATGCTCTGGGTCTGAATTTAGAAGGTCTGTCTCATCTTGAAGACTTTATGACCCGCATGAAAAACCGCCCTGCTGTTGCTGCAGCACTGGCAGCTGAAGGCATGTAGTTTTTCACTGATGCAAGATGAAGGCCCTCACTGTTCGTAGAGGGCCATATAATATCAGAGCGCTACCGCCGTGAAGAAATGCTCAGGATTCACAATACTTTCTTGTGCAGCCACCAGCTGTAACTCATATTCCTGCATGTTTTTTGTCATCAGCATAATGTCATAGACTGCCGCAGTGACATGCTCAAGAGCCTGACGCAGGCTAGCCCCTTGCAGTAGTTTAACCAGTAGCAGTCCGCTTGTGACATCACCAACGCCGACAGGCTGACGGTCACCAAAATCAACCAGTGGCCGGTGGATATGCCATGCCTCGTCTGCTGTCACGAGCAGCATTTCAAAATGCTCAACGCGTAAACCGGCTTTTGCCAGATGTTTAACCAGAACAATTTGTGGCCCGATTGCAATCAATTCACGCGCGGCTGCCACAGCCTCTGCAACGGAATCAACACTGTGTCCACAGAGAATCTCTAGCTCGACCAAGTTAGGAGCGATGATATCGCTGGCCGGTAAAGTATAGCGGGTATGATATTCCGCGACGCCTGGTGCAACAATGCAACCTTTTTCCGGGTGCCCCATAACCGGGTCACAAAAATATTTTGCAGCTGGATTTGCGGCTTTAACCTGACGGACAATTTCCAGGATATGCTCCCCCTGCTCCGCAGAACCCAGGTACCCACTGAGCACTGCATCACAGCGCTTAAGCTGACCAATGCTGGCAATACCCTGCACAATTTCACTTAAATGACTGGCGGGCATCACTGTTCCGGTCCACTGGCCGTATTGTGTATGGTTGGAAAACTGTACGGTATTCAGGGGCCAGACATTCACACCAGAACGACGCATAGGGAATTCTGCAGCACTATTTCCCGCATGACCAAAAACAACATGAGACTGGATGGCAAGGATATTTTTCATGTTTACTGTTTACTCACCAAAAATGCCGGGCATCGATCGCCTGGCAAAAAAAGAGCGTAGCATTAAAGTTGCTACGCTCAGGCTGTTTACCAGACTTATTTCCAGCAAATCAGGCAGTAGTTCTTTTTGCCACGACGCAACAAGGTATAACGATTAAACAGCACATCTGATTCAGTGAACACATATTCAGGATCGGACTGTTTTTCACCATTAATCGTAATGGCGTTCTGAGCAATCGTTTTACGCGCCTGGCCACGTGATGGCTGAAGCTCTGAGTCTACCAGCGCCTGTTGCAGGTCAACACCGGAATCAAGCTCAACCATCGGAACACCATCCTGGGCCAGTTGTTCAAAGTCAGCCTCACTCAGTTCACTAAGGTTACCGTTGAACAAGCTTGCAGTAATACGTTTGGCTGCGGTTAAACCCTCTTCACCATGTACCAGTCGAGTTACTTGATCTGCCAGCACATACTGGGCACGCGGCGCAGCGCCGCTATTCTTATCTTCTTCTTCCAGCGCATCGATCTCTTCAAGACTCATGAAGGTGAAGAATTTCAGGAAGCGGTAAACATCGCTATCTGCCGTGTTAATCCAGAATTGGTAGAATTTATACGGGCTGGTTTTTTTCGGATCGAGCCAGACAGCGCCACCTTCGGTCTTACCGAATTTAGTGCCATCTGATTTAGTAATAAGTGGAACCGTTAAACCAAAAACCTGTTGCTGATGCATACGACGGGTTAAATCGATACCGGAGGTAATGTTACCCCACTGGTCAGAGCCGCCTATCTGCAATGCTACGCCGTGAAGTTTATTCAGGCAGGCAAAGTCATAGCCTTGCAGCAAGTTATAGGAGAATTCAGTAAATGAAATGCCGACATCATCACGATTAAGGCGTTGTTTTACCGCTTCTTTATTAATCATCTGATTAACAGAGAAGTGCTTGCCAATATCACGCAGGAAGGTCAGCACGTTCATATTGCCAAACCAGTCATAGTTATTGGCAGCAATAGCCGAGTTCTCACCACAATCAAAACTCAAGAATGGCGCAACCTGACGACGGATTTTATCGACCCACTCTTGTACCGTATCTTCAGTATTGAGCTTACGTTCTGCGGCCTTAAAGCTAGGATCACCGATAAGCCCCGTTGCTCCACCAACCAGCGCAACCGGCTTATGGCCTGCTTCCTGAAAACGCTTCAGACAGAGCAGTGGAACCAGATGGCCCAAGTGCAAGCTATCAGCGGTCGGATCGAAGCCGCAATAGAGTGCGATTGACCCTTGCGCCAGTCGCTCTGCTAACGCATCTTCATCCGTAACCTGAGCCACCAGGCCCCGCTCTTGCAATTGTTTTATCAAATTGATGCCTGACATCAAATTCTCCATCTCTATACGACTGCACCTTGGCCGGTACACGGCTTTTCGCCCACTGGCGAAAGTCTTTTTATTAGGCGATAAACGCCAACGCATTCATATTGCAGGCTCGATTAGGGTGTTTATGTAAAATGCGCCTGCAACATCCCTTTTCCGGGCTCATAGAATAAAGCGCTCGCCCCCGGAGTACCAGCGCTTAACAAGAAAATCCTGATATCAGGGTGCAAGACGGTCGATATTCCAGCCGTCAGGAGTTCGCTGATAGAGAAAACGGTCATGCAGACGGTGGGCACCGCCCTGCCAGAACTCCATTTGTTCTATGCTGACACGATAACCGCCCCAGAAACTCGGCAAAGGAACTTCACCATTCTGGAATTTCTGTTTGAGTTCAAAAAATTTACTTTCAAGAATACCGCGCGCAGAGATACGGCTGGATTGTTTGGAAACCCAGGCACCTATCTGGCTATCGCGAGGACGGCTGTGGAAATACTTGAGCACCTCAAAAGTCGATAATTTTTCTGCGGTTCCTTGCACCATGACCTGACGTTCAAGCATATGCCATGGAAAATGAAGGCTGACGCGGGGGTTATGTTCAATTTGCTGAGCTTTACGTGAGCCCAGATTGGTATAGAAAACCAACCCTTTCTCATCATAATGTTTAAGTAAGACAATACGTTGAAAAGGTTGCCCGGTTTCATCAACGGTTGCAACAACCATCGCGGTCGGGTCGGCGAGTCTGGCTTCACAAGCCTGTGCCAGCCAGCGTTCAAAAAGTGGCAAGGGTGTATCGGTAAGATTCTGGCGCCGTAATCCACCTTGGGTATATTCACGGCGCAGATGGGCAATCTGCTGCAAAGAATCGTTATCTGACATGGTGTTATACCGACTATGAGTAAATAAAGTCTATTGTGCCCCCAGTCCCCTAAAATCACAACGATTTGGATATCCGTTACCCGAGCCTGCACGAATTTGAAAAACGGGACGTCATACTGATTTTCTTCCGGTTGCCAGTTTCAACGAACTGTTTGGTGAAATGAGAGTCTCAGAGTGCAGAATATTCTACAGATAAGTGTAATAACCCTTTAACTCGATATTTTTTTGATTTCTGTTTAGGTATTATTACTAAAGATCTGTTTATATTTTACCGTATCTGTACGAGCGTAATTCGGTTACGTCCTCGCGAGCGACGCCCGGGTAACCCGAAGTATGACGGATATTCGGCATCAGATCGGTTTTACCGTATAATATATACTCATGGAAGCTCATTTGAGCATTACGTCATGATCTGGAGATAGAAATGATTTCACGTGTCCTGGTAGTTTCACTGGTAGGCCTGACCCTGGCGGGTTGTGTTAATAACAGAACGCTTTCTGGTGATGTGGTAAGTGCAAGTCAAGCGCAACAAGTCCAAAATGTGACATACGGTACTGTCCTGTCAGTTCGTCCGGTACAAATTCAGGGTGGTAACGATGAAAATATCGTTGGTGCTATCGGTGGTGCGGTACTCGGGGGATTCCTGGGTAATACTGTAGGTGGTGGTACAGGTCGTTCACTGGCAACCGCTGCAGGTGCTATCGCCGGTGGTTTAGCGGGTCAGGAAGCCCAAGGCGCTCTGAACCGTTCCAACGGTGTCCAGATGGAAATTCGTGAAGATAGCGGCAGAACGATTGTTGTTACCCAGAAACAAGACGCGACCCGCTTTTCTGTCGGCCAGCGTGTTGCTCTGATTGGTAATGGCAACCAGGTCTCTGTATCTCCACGTTAGACTGACTAAAGGCCTACCTCTAATCAGGCAGGCCTTATGCTTTTCCCATGTCATGCAAGCCACTTGCAGGTACAGTACCTGAACAAAGATTGTCAGGCTGCAATAGCCTTTTTCTGTGCCCGGATGAGCCCGCATGCCACTTCATGTTTTACGGGCTGGAAAAACTGACTAAACCTCACCTTCTTGTAGTCTGGTGATATTTTTCTCCAGTCGCCCTATCAGATTGATCAGCTGCGCTTGTTCTTCCGGGTTGATACCAGCCAGAATCTCACAACGAGTCACACCTATCACATGCTCCATTTGCTCGATGATATCCCCTGCGCTTTCTGTAAGCGTAATTCGTTTAGCACGACGGTCGAAGGCACAGGTACGGCGAGCAATCAGCCCTTTCTTTTCTAGTTGATCTAAAGTGCGTACCAGAGAAGGCTGCTCAATACCAATCGCTTTTGCCAGCTGAATTTGGGACTGCTCGGGGGGCATTTGATGGATACTATGCAGTGTCACCCAGTGAGTCTGGGTCAATTCCAATGGTTTTAATCGGTGATCGATTAATGCACGCCAGAGACGTACTAAGCGGGATAAGTCCGATCCTAATGGCGATTCCAATTTCACCTCCTTATAATTAGCTCACTAACTTAAATTGCCGTTCCTAATGCATTGTGCAGGCATTAAATGCTAAAAACAAATCCCTTATTTTGATCAAGTCTACTTACCCAGTCTTTTTTCCCTCATCGGTAGATTAACAGAAATGAAAAAAATCCTTTACAATTTTAATAGGTTATTGCTATTGGCTTTGCTTTTTTATTCGCAAAAAATCAGACAGATGTTGGTTTTTTATATCATCTCTTTTCGACTATATAGACTGCGACTACGTCACCAAAAGATGCGATAGAAACGTGCCGAATCAAAATGAATTGTTCATCTAATACCGATAATAGCCAGTCAGACAGCGCGTTTCAGGCCAATCTAACACGTTGTTTATCTTTTTCCAAAGAGGGGGGGCAATACAAAAAATAACAAACACTTAGCTAATTGACATTAGCTGTCTGATTTATTTTCATCTGCCTGCTCACAGGATATGAACAGACAGTTATAGGGGATTAGTAATTATTCAGTATGACCACTGAGATTAAGGGACATCATAACCTAATGCGGCTTTACGAATCCGGAACCATTGCTGACGATTCATTTCCAGCGACAACGCAGAAATTGCCGAACGTACACGTTCAATTTTGCCTGAACCGATAATAGGCAGTGGTAACGAAGGTAAACGCATTATCCATGCATAGACAACCTGATCTATCGTTTCGGCATCCAGCTCTTGTGCAACAATTTGCAACTCATCACGCAGTGACTGATATTGCGGGTCATTAAATAACGCCCCACCACCTAAGCAAGACCAAGCCATCGGGCGGATACGCAACTGTTGTAGTTGATCCAACGTACCGTCCAGCAATAAAGGTTGATGCACGGGTGAGATCTCAACCTGATTGGTCGCAAGGGTAAATGGCAGTCGGGATTGTAACAAGCTGAACTGAGCTGGCGTAAAGTTAGAGACACCAAAATGACGGACTTTACCGCTCTGGTGTAACTGGATAAATGCACTCGCTACTTCATCTGCATCCATCAAAGGGTCAGGACGATGGATCAGTAATAAATCCAGGTAGTCAGTTGCGAGGTTATTTAGTGAATTTTCGGCGCTGCGAATAATGTAGTCACTGTCAGTAATATAGTGACCAATTTTGTTTTCAGCTTTAGCTCTGGTGGCTATGCCACATTTGCTGACAATCTGCATTTTACTGCGCAAATGTCCGAGCGTCCGTAAAGCCTCACCAAAAGCGGCTTCACACTGATAACCACCGTAGATATCGGCGTGATCGACGGTGGTTATACCCAGCTCCACATGCTCCTCAATAAAACTGGCTAACTGGCTGGAGGTCATGCCCCACTCCATTAAACGCCAGTATCCCATAACCAGACGCGAGAATTCCGGTCCCTGGGGAGCTATTTTAATACGCTGTACCATAACGTTATCGCCTTATTAAGAAAAAAGAATCGGTATCTATGATAAATAATTCGAACGATTTCTGAACCTCAAATAGATGTCAGTAATCTGCGCTGTGCGAAGTCTCACCCGCCACGTGATTAAAATAATGAGGGCTGTTCAGGATCGTCACCAGATGTCACTTTTGCGGTGCGGAGTTTACGTAATAACCGTAGCCGACAGAGTCGAAGCACCTCGCGCTTTTGGCCATCCGTCATCATCTGCCAGTTAAAACGCTCGTCACGACTACGAAAACAGCCACGACAAAAACCGCGCTCATCTGACTGACAGATGCCACGGCACGGGCTTTGAAGTGGAAAAAACTCAAGCTGTTCTGACACGTATCGACCTCTGATTGTGATACGTTAATTCAAGTCTGATAAACAGCCACTTGCAAGCGATAAATATAAATAATGTCGGGTCACCAGATAAAACCGTCTTCCGGCTTGATAGGTTTTGGCAGCCTTTATGGTGTTGTCCGCCTCTTAACAAATCGAGCTGTGAGATTTAAAATCACCTATTCTTCCTGTTGCACTAGACCGAATGGTCTATTATATTGGTTCTATGAACAGAAACCCTGAACATGATACGCGTGAGCACCTGCTGGCAACCGGCGAGACACTTTGTCTGGCACTCGGTTTTACCGGTATGGGGCTGAGCGAATTGCTCCGTACTGCTGAAGTTCCTAAAGGTTCTTTTTATCATTATTTTCGTTCCAAAGAAGCCTTTGGCGTTGCCATGCTGGAACGTTACTACCAGCGGTATAATCAGTACTTCAGTGAACAACTGCATGCCCCGCAAGGTCAGCATGCAGAACGTTTACTGGGCTGGTATCAGAACGCGCTGTCTGAATTTCAGTCTTGCGGGCACTTGACCCATTGTCTCGGACTCAAACTGTCAGCTGAAGTCTGCGATCTTTCAGAAGATATGCGGGCGGCTCTGAACTGTGGAGCAGCCAGGGTTATTGCAATACTGACAAATTCACTTGAACAAGCCCGTCTGGAGAACGAAATTAATTTTGAAGGTGAGACATCCGTACTGGCCCAGATATTATATGTGTTATGGCTAGGCGCTGGCTTACAAGCAAAGTTATCCCGCGATCCTGCACCGCTGGAGAATGCTCTGGCACATATCAAAAGTATTCTTGTTGTACCTGTCAGCTGACAGGTATTTTATTTATCACAGAACTAGTCGACCGGTCTATTAGAGGCATATATGTCCACTGCAAAAATTTTTACCCCACTGAAAATTGGGGCTGTTACTGTAGCTAACCGTATTTTTATGGCACCTCTGACTCGCCTGCGTAGCATCGAGCCTGGCGATATTCCTACAGAATTAATGGCTGAATATTATCAGCAGCGTGCCAGCTCTGGTCTGATTATCACTGAAGCCACTCAAATATCTTTCCAGTCCAAAGGGTATGCCGGAGCACCGGGCCTGCATACTGACGAGCAAATTGCTGTCTGGAAAAAAATCACTGCTGACGTACACCAGAAAAATGGACATATTGCCGTCCAGCTTTGGCACACCGGACGAATTTCCCATTACAGTATTCAGCCCGACCAGCAAGCGCCGGTCGCCCCTTCTGCGCTCAGTGCTGGCACCCGTACGTCACTGCGTGACGAAAATGGTCAGCCGATTCGGGTCGATACTTCTCTTCCTCGTGCTCTGGAGTTAAGCGAGATCCCAGGTATCGTTGCAGATTTTCGCCATGCCGCAGCCAGCGCAAGGGAAGCGGGTTTTGACCTGCTTGAATTGCATGGCGCACATGGTTATTTACTGCACCAATTCCTGTCAGCGTCCGCAAACCAGCGTACCGATGAGTATGGCGGTAGTCGTGAAAATCGCGCACGTCTGCTGCTGGAAGTCGTGGATGCCGTCAGTGCGGAATGGGGAGCATCCCGTATTGGCATTCGCCTGTCGCCAGTCGGAAGTTTCCAGAATGTCGATAACGGTGAGAATGAAGAAGAAGATGCGCTGTATCTGATTGATGAACTGAATAAACGTGGTATTGCTTATATCCATCTGTCTGAGTCTGACTGGGCTGGTGGCTTACCCTATACCGAGGAATTCCGTCAGAAGGTACGTGAGCACTTTGATGGGGTCATTATTGGCGCCGGCGCCTATACCCTTGAGAAAGCCGAATCATTGATTGATAAGGGGCTTATCGATGCGGTTGCCTTTGGCCGTGACTATATTGCGAACCCTGACCTGGTGGAACGCTTCCAGCATAATCGTCCGCTGAACGAACAGCGCCCGGAATTCTTCTACGGCGGTGGTGTTGAAGGCTATACTGACTACCCGGTATGGTCTGAATAACAGTCATCCATTGATAGCGGCGTATCATCGCCGCTATACTCAGCATATCTTGTAATGCATGATTTCATTTAATGAGGACAATATGCGCTTACTCCATACCATGCTGCGTGTTGGTGATTTACAACGTTCAGTCGATTTTTATACCAAAGTGCTGGGCATGAGCTTACTGCGTACCAGTGAAAATACCGAATATAAATATACACTTGCATTTGTGGGCTATTGCCCTGAAAGCGAAGGTGCTGTTCTCGAGCTGACTTATAACTGGGGTGTTGACAGTTATGATTTGGGCAACGCTTACGGTCATATTGCTCTGAGTGTTGATAATGCTGCTGAAGCCTGCGAACGTATCCGTAATAATGGCGGAAATGTGACTCGTGAAGCTGGCCCGGTCAAAGGGGGCACTACCGTTATCGCTTTTGTTGAAGATCCCGACGGCTATAAAATTGAGCTAATCGAAGAAAAAGATGCGGGTAAAGGTTTAGGTCACTAATTCAGGTTGCTGGACGTATCCTGCGTCCAGTACTGCATCCCTCGCTAAAATTTGTCATAATACGCCTTGTATCTTCCCCGTCTTAAGAGAATCAGATGTCAGACAACACGCAATTGCATAGCTTGTGCGAACGTTTTCGTGGTTTTTACCCGGTGGTTATTGATGTTGAAACCGCTGGCTTTCATGCCAAAACGGATGCGTTACTGGAAATAGCCGCTATCACACTGAAGATGGATCAAGATGGCTGGTTGCTACCTGATGAGACGTTGCATTTTCATGTTGAGCCCTTTGAAGGTGCGAATCTGCAACCCGAAGCCCTCGCCTTCAATGGTATTGACCCGCATAATCCACTGCGTGGTGCTGTAAGTGAATATGAAGCCTTACATGCCATTTTTAAAGCAGTGCGTAAAGGCATGAAAGAAACTGAGTGTAGCCGTGCCATTATGGTGGCACATAACGCGACTTTTGATCACGGTTTTACCATGGCCGCAGCTGAGCGCGCATCATTAAAACGTAACCCTTTCCATCCTTTTGTCACCTTCGATACTGCAGCTCTGAGCGGCCTTGCCCTTGGACAAACCGTTCTGGCCAAAGCCTGTAACGCAGCAGGATTAAACTTTGACAATTCGCAGGCGCATTCTGCCCTTTACGACACCGAGCAAACAGCTCTTTTGTTTTGTGAGATAGTCAATCGCTGGAAGCGTATGGGAGGCTGGCCGTTAGCGATTCCTGAAACTCCAGAATCAACCAGTTAAGCAACATCATAGTAGAATGATGACCGGTCCGCCAGGAACCGGCCAGGAGGAAGACAGGCTGAGTTATTCAGCCTGGCTCTTTAAATCAAGCATCCGCGTCCGTATCAGGATACTTTGCTGCGGTTTCTTTGATAAGGCTTTGTAATTCACCGCGCTGATACATTTCAATAATGATATCGCATCCGCCTACCAGCTCACCGTCAACCCACAGCTGTGGGAAAGTCGGCCAGTTGGCATATTTTGGCAATTCGGCACGAATATCCGGATTCTGCAAAATATCAACATAAGCGAAACGCTCACCACAGCCAGACAGAGCCTGCACTGCTTGTGCAGAAAAACCGCAGCTTGGTAATTTTGGGGAACCTTTCATGTAGAGAAGAATTGGGTTCTCTGCAATCTGGCGTTGAATTTTTTCTAATGTGCTCATTGTTATGCTTCCTCAGACTTTTTTATACAACTCTAGCCGCTCATTGTATCCATTAGAGTCCATGCCAGAAAACAACATTTTTTATGTGGGATTTACGGCAGATTAATCGCTGCTGCAATTAGCAGCAAAATTGGCTTAATCAGGCCTTAAATCCACCATAGACTCAAGGTGAGCAGCCCTGATTGTTTAAATTACTAGCGGTAGATAACATTATGCGTTTTTCATTGGTTATTGCTATTAACATAAATGGCGTTTATGCATTAGAATTAACGCGTTTAACTTATACAGAACAACGAATAACGAATTTCGCTTATATCTCCCCTCAATAATTTGCAGTATGACGGGGATA
This sequence comes from Klebsiella sp. BIGb0407, assembly GCF_024807845.1. GTDB lineage: Bacteria > Pseudomonadota > Gammaproteobacteria > Enterobacterales > Enterobacteriaceae > JGM124. Next base: position 167,878 of record NZ_JANUEQ010000001.1, on the reverse strand, counting down.
GACCGTACATGATGCAAGCCATCATGTTTTCTTTCATCAGAGGATTGACGAGTGGCACGGATAAAAATACGTTCTCTTACTCTCTGTACTCTGCTATTGGCTTTGTCCTGGACACCGGTAACTCAAGCTTCTCAGCAAACCCGCACCACTGAGCTGACGCAAAATTCATCGAGCAGCACCGCTAAAAAAAGTAAAGAGAAAAACCGGCAACACAATAGCAAAACCACCCCACCTAAAAAACAGCAGCGCCAGGCGAGTACCAGTACTAATAAAACTCGCTCAATCAACAAATCAAAGCCTGTCACAAAAACAACTAAACAATCCCGTACAGTGAATAAAAAAACCACGGCAAAAGTGACTTCGGCTGCAAAGCTTAAAACAGCTGTTCGGTCAGACAAATGCGTGAATAAAAAAGGGCAAAAAACAGTCTGCGCGTCTAAACCTAAACAAACCAAAAATCTGACGCTGGCACAAGCCCATAAAGTTCGGGTACAAAAAGCACAAAAAACGGCGATGACTAAATTGATGGGACAGTTAGGTAAACCTTATCGCTGGGGGGGATCCTCTCCGATGACCGGTTTTGACTGTAGCGGTCTGGTGTATTACGCCTATAAAGATCTGGTGAACTTCCAGATCCCGCGTACCGCCAACGAAATGTATCATCTTGAGGATGCTGCCAGAATCAATCGCAGCGAACTTGAAAGCGGTGATTTAGTGTTTTTCCGTATTCAGGGGCGAGGCACGGCCGATCATGTGGGTGTTTACGTCGGCAACGGCAAGTTTATTCAGTCACCTCGTAGTGGTCGTGACATACAGATTACATCGTTGAGTGAAGACTACTGGCAACGCCATTACGTTGGTGCTCGCCGGGTAATGACAGCCAAAACATTGCGTTAAAGGTGTATCTACTATCATTCACCGAAAGCATTGAGGGGCCAGATTACGGGCCCCTCAGACTGATTAGTTCAGTACTGCAATAAAACCTACAATAACAATCAGAGCTAATGTAACAACTGTCGTCTTCAGAGATAATTTCAGGTCGGTACTCATCACTACTCTCCTTTTATGACCTTATAAAAAATAGGGCTTGAATGATTTTCCCACAATTGCGTAAAAAAATCATGTTATCTCTGATAATAACAGCTTTTTTCTGCTTTCACTTTTGATCAGAATCGGCCAAAATCCCCTGCTACTTTATTACCCGATATCTGGCAGTATGCCTTCCCCATCCGATATCGTATTCCGACAGACCCGACTTGATGAAAATCGCGGGAACTGGCGAAGGCAAACGTTTACCTCAGGAGGTTTCAATATGGTCTGGATGGTCTGGAGTGACATTTAATGGCAACAATTAAAGACGTAGCGAAGCGCGCAAACGTTTCCACTACCACTGTGTCACATGTTATTAACAAGACACGATTTGTGGCGGAAGAAACGCGTAATGCGGTTTGGGCAGCGATTAAAGAGCTGCACTACTCCCCTAGCGCCGTAGCACGCAGCCTGAAGGTCAACCACACCAAAACTATTGGCCTGCTGGCAACCTCAAGTGAAGCGCCCTATTTCGCAGAAATAATCGAGGCGGTTGAAAATCACTGCTTTGCAAAAGGCTATACGCTCATTCTCGGTAATGCCCATAACAATTTTGAAAAACAGAAAGCCTATCTGTCGATGATGGCGCAAAAACGCGTCGACGGGTTACTCGTGATGTGTTCAGAGTATCCTGACGATCTGCTGACGACACTGGAAGAGTATCGCAATATTCCGATGGTGGTGATGGACTGGGGTGAATCACGCGCTGACTTTACTGACTCTGTTATTGATAACGCGTTCCATGGTGGCTACCTGGCCGGGCGCTATCTGATTGAACGTGGACATCGTGATATTGCCGCTATTCCGGGATTGCTGGAGCGTAATACCGGTGGCGGTCGCCATGCCGGTTTTATGAAAGCACTGGAAGAGGCTAATCTGACGATTCCTGATAGCTGGGTTGTTCAAGGTGACTTTGAGCCAGAGTCGGGCTATCGCGCGATGCAGCAGCTATTAAATCAGGCAAATCGTCCTACCGCGGTCTTTTGCGGTGGCGATGTCATGGCGATGGGCGCTATTTGTGCTGCTGATGAAATGGGATTACGCGTTCCGCAAGATATCTCCATCATTGGTTATGACAATATAAGAAACTCACGTTATTTTTCTCCGGCATTAACCACCGTTCATCAGCCCAAAGAGCATCTCGGTGAAACCGCATTGAATATGCTGCTTGACCGTATTATTAATAAACGTGAAGAGTCTAAAACCATCGAAGTTCATCCGCAGATTATTGAACGCCGCTCAGTAGCCGATGGTCCGTTTATCGATTATCGTCGCTAGTCCTACAGGAGTCAGAACTCAGTATCTGACTCCTGTAACCACTCCTGATTCATGGTCTCGCTGTCTCCCAAATAATCCAGTAACCAGTTTAATGCAGGCGACTGATCGTCTTGCCGCCAGGTCAGACAGCAAGCCGCGTCCGGGAACGGGTTTTCCAGCTGTAACGGTTTCAGACTACCTTTTTCAAGCCAGGGCCTGGCAATATGGGACGGGATCATTCCGATACCAAGCCCGGCATTCAAACAATCGATCGCCGATGTCCAGTCAGGCACCACCAGACGACGTTGGTTATCCAGAAGCCATGTCGTGCGTTTCGGCAACGAACGCGAAGTATCCTCCAGGATCAATGATGGCCAGTCACGTAGCACCTCATCACTCATGGGGCCGTCAGGTAATTGTGCCAGAGGATGTGTGGCAGAAACCACACAGTGCCAGCTTAAGACGCCCATATCACGAAATCCGTAACGCCCACCAACCGGTACTGCCTGAGTTGCGCCAATTGCCAGCTCAACCCGGCCGTCAGCCAGCGCATCCCAGACACCATTGAAAACCTCACAGCTAACATGTAACTCGACATCAGGGAAATGACGATAAAAATCAATAACCATTTGCCGGATACGGTGTGGTTTGACAATATTATCGACCGCAATCGCCAGATGCCCGCGCCAGCCATTCGCTATCTGCTGGCATTGCTGACGCGTTACCATCATTTTTTTGACAACAAAACGGCCTTCTTTCAAAAAAAAGACCCCGGCTGGGGTGAGTTCCACATCCCGATGCCGGCGTTCAAACAAAGGAACAGCGAGCCACTCTTCCAGTTGACGAACAGTATAACTAATCGCCGAAGGCACACGGTGAAGCTCCTGAGCCGCTGCACTGAAGCTGCCATTACGGGCTACCGAATCGACGACTTCGAGAGAATATTCAGACCACATAGGTTTGCCTGCAAAATTTTTGAATACAATAATCAAATATTAGCGTTTCACAACAATATTTCCACTCCGTAGACTTTTGACTCACTCACCTGCTCCTAAAACAAGAGAAAAATATGCAACCGTCAAAGGGATTTCTTATCTGGCTGGTCGGCCTGAGCGTTCTTGGCTTTCTGGCAACAGACATGTATTTGCCCGCCTTCCCAGCTATTCAGCAAGATTTAGGCAGTGATGCCTCGGCTATCAGTGCCAGCCTCAGCCTGTTCCTTGCAGGGTTTGCTTTTGCCCAGCTAGCCTGGGGGCCACTATCCGATAAATACGGCCGTAAATCCGTACTGTTGATTGGTTTAAGTATCTTTGCGGTAAGCTGCCTGGGTATGTTGTGGGTAGAAAACGTTACCCAGCTTCTGGTTCTGCGCTTTATTCAGGCAGTTGGAGTCTGCTCTGCCGCAGTAAGCTGGCAGGCCCTGGTGACCGACCATTATCCCGCCCATCGTGCCAGCCGTGTCTTCGCCACCATAATGCCATTGGTGGGGCTTTCCCCTGCTCTGGCGCCTTTGCTTGGGAGCTGGTTGCTTAACCATTATGACTGGCAGGCCATCTTTGCGGTGCTGTTTGGCGTGACGCTGATACTAATGATACCGGCATTATTTTTAAAATCGCGGCCCGCAAAACCCACCCCCAAGGATAAGAATAAAGAAAAAGTCAGCTTCTTCTCCTTACTACGGTCCCGTACCTATAGTGGTAATGTATTGATTTACGCCGCCTGCTCAGCCAGCTTCTTCGCCTGGTTAACCGGTTCACCTTTTATTATTAGCGAAATGGGCTATGGCGCTTCCGCCATTGGTTTAAGTTATATGCCCCAGACCATTGCATTTTTAATCGGCGGGTACGGCTGCCGGAGCGCATTGCAAAAAATTAAAGGCGAAACCTTACTTCCCTGGTTACTGGTACTCTACGCTTTGAGCACGGCGGCGACCTGGGCTGTCGCTGTCAGTGGTCATGCCACGCTGACACTTGTCTTGATTCCGTTCTGTGTGATGGCGATGGCTAATGGTGCTATTTATCCCATTGCGGTGGCTTCGGCTCTCCTCCCGTTCTCCCATGCCAGCGGTAAAGCAGCGGCGTTACAAAATACCTTGCAGCTCGGGCTCTGTTTCCTTGCAAGCCTGGTGGTCTCATGGCTTATCATTACGCCACTGTTGACGACCACAGTGGTCATGCTCGTGACTATCGTACTCGCCGGTTTAGGTTATATGCTGCAGTACCGTTCAACCACCAGCAAGAAACGAGAGGCCCTGGTATCCAGCACGGATTAACAATGCCCCCCCCTGATAAAGATGCATAATCATCTTGCTAATGATGAATCAGTTTTGATAAAAAAAAGAATTATCAGGACTGATTCTGACTACACTCATAATAAGACTTAGCCTTATTAAGGCTTTCTAACGGGGTATCTCCCCTTTACCAGACGCAGGATTTCAGGCTCACGGAACGTCCGTGACATTTCTCACAGCCGCCAGATTAATGACCAGTATCCTGGCGTTTATTCAAAATGGGTGATGGAGAAGCTATGAGTTCATCGTGTATAGAAGAAGAAAATCTACGGGACAGTGAGTGGTATCGTATCGTCAGTGAAATGCTGGGACGCGCAGAGATCACGCTGAATGGATCACACCCTTTTGATATTCAGGTGCATAATCCCGATTTTTATAAGCGAGTGCTGCAGGAAGGCTCTTTGGGGCTTGGCGAAAGTTATATGGATGGCTGGTGGGACTGTGAGCGGCTGGATATTTTTTTTACCCGAGCCATTAACGCAGGTCTTGAACACCAGCTCCCCCACCATCTGAAAGATACACTGCGTATTGCTGCCGCTAAATTAGTGAATTTACAATCTAAAAAACGTGCATGGATCGTAGGCAGAGAGCATTACGACCTGGGAAATGACTTATTCGAGCGAATGCTGGATGAGCATATGCAATACTCTTGTGGCTACTGGAAAGATGCCACAAATCTCAGTGAGGCACAAAACGCCAAACTCAAACTCATCTGCGAAAAACTAGAACTAAAACCCGGTATGAAACTACTGGATATAGGCTGTGGCTGGGGAGGACTGGCTGAGTATGCAGCTCGCTATTATGGTGTCTCTGTTTTTGGCGTCACAATTTCAGCCGAACAGCAAAAAATGGCACAGCAACGCTGCGAGGGACTGGATGTCACTATCCTGCTCCAGGATTATCGCGACCTTCACGAACAGTTTGATCGAATAGTCTCCGTCGGTATGTTTGAGCATGTCGGGCCAAAAAATTACGCCACCTATTTTGATGTCGTGGACCGTAATCTAAAACCACAGGGTCTTTTCCTGTTACACAGCATCGGCTCAAATCAATCCCACGATAAAGTTGACCCATGGATTAATAAATATATTTTCCCTAATGGTCGGCTACCGTCAGTTTGTCAGATTGCTGCCGCCAGTGAGCCACATTTTGTGATGGAAGACTGGCATAATTTTGGTGCCGATTATGACAAAACGCTGATGGCCTGGGCTGAACGGTTTCACAATATCTGGCCAGAAATCAGCCAGAATTACGGCGAGCGTTTCTATCGCATGTTTAGCTATTATCTCAATGCCTGCGCCGGCGCTTTTCGGGCTCGGGATATTCAGCTCTGGCAGATTCTGTTTAGCAGAGGGGCTGATAACGGGCTCCGCGTCGCGCGTTAGTCAAATCTGACTTGCGAGCACAAAACGGGATTATTCATGCGTGCCGGAAAGACCAGCACGCATCTTTAATCCCAGCTTATTCGTCTTCTGCTGTTTCTGACAGCTTTACTGCACGCGTTGCCAGCACCCGCTCTACCGTATCAACAATTGCCTGAGTTTGCGGGTCAATCTCAATATTCACGCGCTGACCCAGTTTCTTTTTCCCGAGCGTGGTACGTTCCAGCGTCTCTGGGATCAGATGCACGCAAAAGCGTGTTGCCGTTACTTCCCCGACCGTCAGGCTAATACCATCAATACCAATAAAGCCTTTATGCAGAATATATTTCATCAGCGACTGGTCCTGAACTTTGAACCACACTTGACGATTATTTTCTGAGGTTAAAATCTTCGCAACTTCTGCCGTTGTAGCAATATGCCCGGACATTAAATGCCCGCCAATTTCGTCATTGAATTTCGCAGCACGCTCAATGTTAACGACGCTACCGACTTCTAATTCACCCAAATTGGTAATACGGAGCGTTTCTTTAATTAAATCAAAACTGACTCGGTTACCTTCTATTGCCGTGACCGTCAAGCAGCAACCATTGTGTGCCACTGAGGCTCCGGTTTCCAGACCTGGCAGTAATTCTTCTGGTAGTTCAATAACATGGGTACGGAAATTAGATTTTTCCTCAATAGACACCAGGGAAGCAATACCCTGCACAATACCTGTAAACATGCTTTAACTCCTGACGATGAATCCGGGATTACCGTAATAAAAATACCTGACTATTGGCACACTTTATCAGTTGAAAAAAAAGCGTGCCAGCAATCATCTATCATTACCTATTTTTCACTGGTGTATAAATAAACTCTCGCTACAATAGACTCGATTAAGTATAAGTTCATCTTATAGTCGCCATAAATCGCGGCTTTTTAAGTCTTTAATAGATACCCTAAATAATTCAACTTACCTGCATACACAACTTCAACGTGTCGCCGGATAATCTGTTTTATGAACGGTATAATCAGGTATCTCTCATGCAGAAGTATTTTGTTGAAGCACGGCAGCTTCTTACTCTGGCTATTCCCGTTATCATTGCGCAAGTCGCACTCACCTCTATGGGGTTTGTCGATACCGTGATGGCGGGAGGATACAGCGCCACGGATATGGCGGCGGTCGCTATTGGCACCTCGATTTGGTTTCCGTCCATTTTATTTGGCCATGGTTTGTTGCTGGCGTTAACCCCGACAATTGCGCAACTGAATGGTTCAGGACGACGTCATCGTATTGCCCATCAAGTGGGTCAAGGTTTCTGGCTGGCCGGTTTTGTCTCAATACTCGTCATGATGGTGCTCTGGAACGCAGGCTATATTATTCATGCGATGGATAATGTCGATCCTGAACTGGCTGACAAAGCGGTCATTTATCTGCGCGTATTACTCTGGGGCGTTCCAGGCTACCTGTTCTATCAGGTTGGACGTAACCAGTGTGAAGGGCTATCAAAAACAAAACCCGGCATGGTTGTAGGCTTTGTTGGTTTGTTGGTTAACATTCCGATTAACTACATCTTCATTTATGGCCATTTTGGTATGCCAGAATTAGGGGGGATCGGCTGTGGCGTTGCGTCCGTTGTAGTGTACTGGGCAATGTTCTTTTGTATGCTTTCTTATACTAAAAGAGCAGGATCAATGCGCGACATTAAAAACCCCTCCTCTTTCAGTAAACCCGACTGGCACGTTATCAAACGCCTGACGCAAATTGGCTTACCTATTGCCCTTGCCTTGTTTTTTGAAGTGACATTATTTGCCGTCGTCGCATTGCTGGTCTCCCCGCTGGGGATTGTCGATGTTGCCGGGCATCAGATTGCGCTTAACTTCAGTTCATTGATGTTTGTCTTACCGCTATCGCTTGCGGTTTCCGTCACTATTCGTGTCGGTTTTTATCTCGGCCAGGGCTCCACAGAAAAGGCTCAGGTTGCGACCCGAACCGGTATTGCAGTGGGTATCTGCATGGCGATGCTAACGGCGTTGTTCACCATCACGTTCCGCGAGCCTATCGCTTTACTGTACAACAGCGATCCTGCCGTTATTGCGCTGGCAACCCATTTGATGTTACTGGCCGCAATTTATCAGATTTCAGACTCTGTTCAGGTTGTCGGGAGCGGTATTTTGCGTGGATATAAAGATACCCGGGCTATCTTCTATATTACCTTCACTGCCTACTGGGTGCTGGGTCTTCCTTGTGGTTATGTTCTTGCACTAACCGATCTGGTGGTTGAGCGAATGGGGCCAGCAGGTTTCTGGATAGGCTTTATTATCGGCCTGAGCGCCGCAGCGGTGATGATGATGTTGCGCGTACGCTGGTTACAGCGCCAGCCCGCGGAACTGATTTTACAGCGTGCTGCTCGCTAATAGCTGACTCCTGTTGTCCGGGTCTGAGTAAACAGGCCCGGGCGATGTTTTTTGTAATTCAAACGGTTGTTTTATCAGCATTCTGCGCAGAGTCTCGACAGTTGATTGAAATAGTGCATAAATTTGTATTTTTCCCCTTGCAAGCACGCAACAGTGCCGTTAATATTCGTCCCCGTTGTCACACAGACACATTGCGTTCATAGCTCAGTTGGTTAGAGCACCACCTTGACATGGTGGGGGTCGTTGGTTCGAGTCCAATTGAACGCACCATCATCTTTACAGTGCGTCCGTAGCTCAGTTGGTTAGAGCACCACCTTGACATGGTGGGGGTCGGTGGTTCGAGTCCACTCGGACGCACCATTTAACAAACGTTAAATGAATTTCTCTTCTCGGTTACTCCACTCCCTGAAAATCCAAACCTACTCCAGCATGAATGTTGCTGACTGTTTCTGGTACGTTTGAGATAAAGCACTATTTCACATGCGCAATAGAAATCAGGTTTATGATAAATTTGCGCTCCGGGGTTGATACTTTTTTACACATATTTGCGATCAACAGCCCGAAATAGCACTATCTACTGATCTTTCAGGTAAATAAAGTGCTTCTTTCTTCATGTGATAATCATTTTTCATTCCTTTCATACCAATAACTCTTTATAATACGCGCGTTCTTAACTTGAAAGGTTTCAGCAGATTGGACTCCTTCTTAATACAACGAAAACTATCCCAATCATCTTCCGCTAAACCTCTAGCAAATATTCTTCTGCACGCTTCTTTTCTGTCACCTATCCTTAACATGTACGCTTTGCGCAACATCCATATTCTTTTAAGTTTCGGTAGTCAGCATCGCCGGGATAAAAATTTAACAATCCTCCTCAACTTGTAGATAAGCTTATTATGAAAAAAACTAAAATTGTTTGTACTATCGGTCCAAAAACTGAATCTGAAGAAATGCTGACCAAAATGCTGGAAGCTGGCATGAACGTCATGCGTTTAAACTTCTCTCATGGTGATTACGCTGAACATGGTCAGCGTATTAAAAACCTGCGTAACGTCGTTGCAAAAACCGGCATGCCTGCCGCAATCCTGCTGGATACCAAAGGCCCGGAAATCCGTACTATCAAACTCGAAGGCGGTAATGACGTTCCATTGAAAGCGGGACAAACCTTTACCTTTACCACAGACAAAACCGTAGTCGGTAACAGCGACATCGTTGCTGTAACCTATGAAGGCTTCACCAACGATCTGAGCGTAGGCAACACTGTACTAGTCGACGATGGCTTGATTGGTATGGAAGTTACCGCCATTGAAGGTAAAAACGTTATCTGTAAAGTACTGAATAACGGTGACCTTGGTGAAAACAAAGGCGTTAACCTGCCAGGCGTTTCTATTGCCCTGCCAGCTCTGGCTGAAAAAGATAAGCAAGATCTGATCTTCGGTTGTGAGCAAGGTGTTGACTTTGTTGCGGCTTCCTTCATCCGTAAACGTTCAGATGTTGTCGAAATCCGTGAATTCCTGAAAGCACATGGCGGAGAGAATATTCACATCATCTCCAAAATTGAAAACCAGGAAGGCCTGAACAATTTTGATGAAATCCTTGAAGCCTCTGACGGCATCATGGTTGCTCGTGGCGACCTGGGCGTTGAAATTCCGGTTGAAGAAGTTATCTTCGCTCAGAAAATGATGATCGAAAAATGTGTACGCGCACGTAAAGTGGTTATCACTGCAACCCAGATGCTCGACTCAATGATCAAAAACCCACGTCCTACTCGCGCAGAAGCGGGCGACGTTGCTAACGCCATCATCGATGGTACCGATGCCGTTATGCTGTCTGGTGAGTCTGCTAAAGGTAAATATCCTCTGGAAGCCGTGACCATCATGGCGACTATCTGTAGCCGTACTGACCGCGTGATGGATAGCCGTCTTGATAGCAGCTTTGACAACCGTAAACTGCGTATCACCGAAGCTGTTTGCCGTAGCGCCGTTGAAACTGCCGAGAAACTGGAATCAGCTCTGATCGTTGTTGCCACTCAAGGCGGCAAATCAGCCAAAGCTGTACGTAAATACTTCCCTAACGCGACTATTCTGGCTCTGACAACCAATGAGCAGACTGCGCGTCAGCTTCAGCTGAGCAAAGGCGTAGTGAGTACTGTGGTTAAAGAGATCGCTTCTACTGATGATTTCTATCGTCTGGGTAAAGAAGCGGCTCTGGCAAGTGGCCTGGCGAAAAAAGGTGAAGTTGTGGTTATGGTCTCTGGCGCATTAGTCTCCAGCGGCACGACCAATACCTCATCAGTACACGTGCTGTAAGTCGACCACTTCAGCTGAATAGAAAAAGCGCCTGCGGGCGCTTTTTTATTGTCTGTTATCTGACATATTGCACAATGTGAAGGTAAGAACCAGGGGCAAAAGATAAATTTGTTGCACCCTGATTAAAAGCAGATTATTTTTTTGAGAGCAGCTTTTCGGCAATTCATTTTATCCCGTCACTCTCTTTTTGAACGTCCAAATAAAAAAGTACTGCCTGTTTTAATTTAACGGCGTTTTTTTAATGAGACTTTTCTTATACAAAGCGTCATTTTTTCGCTTGCAACTCCATTTTCGATGCTTCTTTGAGCGAACGATCGACTTTAAATGCATTATCCGGAAAAATTTATTCTCAACATAAAAAACTTTGTGTAATACTTATAAGGCTACATGGAGATTAACTCAATCTAGAGGATATTTATAATGAATCGTACTAAACTGGTACTGGGCGCGGTAATCCTGGGTTCTGCTCTGCTGGCTGGTTGCTCAAGCAACGCTAAAATCGACCAACTGTCTTCTGACGTTCAGACTCTGAACGCTAAAGTTGATCAGCTGAGCAGCGACGTGAACGCAATCCGTTCTGACGTTCAAGCAGCTAAAGACGATGCAGCTCGTGCTAACCAGCGTCTGGACAATCAAGCTCACTCTTACCGTAAGTAAGAGTAACTTGATGAAAATGGCGCACATTGTGCGCCATTTTTTTTGCCTGTTACTCCCCCATTTAGCACTACCCTTCAAAAGCTTCCAGAAGACGCTCTGAGAGAGAAAATAAGCCGAGGCAGGCCATTAGGTCAGTTCGCTGTAAAAAACCCGTAGTATCAATGCCAGAGCCTTAAACAGGCCTCACCATCACGGCTAAGTGACAGCGAGTGCCCAATTTCTAGATAACCGCGGTAGTCAGCCTTGCTGCACAGCAGATCTGTCCCTGCGAATTATAGATATCGATTTGCCATACCTGGTTCCGCCGGCCAACATGGATAGCGCGGCAAACCCCACGAACCAACCCTTCACGCGCAGAACGAAGATGACTGGCATTCACCTCAACACCCACGACTTTTTGTTCGCCTTCAGTGCATAAGTATCCCGCAATCGATCCCAGCGTTTCTGCCAGCACCACTGAAGCACCACCGTGTAATAAACCAAAAGGCTGACGTGTCCGTTCATCCACCGGCATAGTCGCTTCCAGTTCGTCGGCAGTAAACCGAGTCACCTCAATGCCCAGATGACCCACCATGTTATTTTTACTCATGGTATTAATTTGCTCGAGCGTCACTTCACGTCGCCAGATCATCCAATAATCTCCAGAAGCGCCTGTAACGGATGGCGGATAGCCTGCCCTTCTATTCGTTTCACCTGACTGCGGCAAGAGTATCCAGTCGACAAACAGCGCTGTTGCGGCAAATGTTGTATCGACTGCTGCCAGGAAAGCGCATAAATTCCCCGGGAATTAGCGTGATTAAGCGTTTCATGTCCGTAGGTCCCAGCCATGCCACAGCATCCGACACTGACCGATTCAAGCTTCGCACCAAAGTGGGCAAAAATACCGCTCCACTGTCCGGTTGAGGTCGGCAAGGCTGTTGTTTCAGTGCAATGGCCAAATAAGTACCAGGACTCTCCCTGCGCAGCAGAAGCGGCTGATTTATCCAGCACGGCCTGCAACCACTCATGCACCAGTTGCACCTGAAACTCACCGCGGGCCTCGCCCAGAGCTTGCTGATACTCATCGCGATAGCACAGTACCAGCGCGGGATCGACACCGACCATCGGCATACCCAGACGAGAAATACGGTTAAGCACTTCGGAGGTTTTACTGGCCGTGCGTGCAAAGCGTTTCAAAAACCCTTTCACATGCTGCGCTTTACCGTTGGGAGAGAAAGGGAGCACTACGGGTTCAAAACCTAGTTTATCCGCGAGCTTGATAAAATCAGCCACCACTTTGGCATCATAGAAACTGGTAAAAGGATCTTGTACCACCAGTACTGTTTTCCCACGCTGTGCGGGGCTTAAGCGCTCAAGTTGCTCAAGTGTGGTATTCGCTGAGCGGTGTCCCACCAGTTGCTGCTTTAAACTTGGCGCCGATAGCAAAGGTAAGTCGACGAGCCCGACATGTTTTTCTGATAACTTTTGCACCCAGGACTGGCGCATAAAGAAGTTAAACATTTTCGGTGTCTTAGCCATTAACGGTGCATATAGCTCAACATTCGCCATCAAATGATCCCGTGCAGGACGCAGATAGCGGGTGTGATAGAGCTGTAAAAAACGCGAACGGAATGCCGGAACATCAATTTTAATCGGACACTGTGTGGAACAGGCTTTACAGGCCAGACAGCCTGACATCGACTCTTTTACTTCGTGGGAAAAGTCATAGACGCCTTTACGGGCTCGCCAGCTATTGCGTGTTCTCACTATCAACGATCGCAGGCTGGTATTACGCTCAGGCAACTGTTGTTCAAGTTTAAGTGGGTCGACGCCTTGTTCAGACAGCATGCGCAGCCATTCACGGGTTAGCGTGGCACGGCCTTTCGGGGAGTGCAGGCGGTTGCTGGTGATTTTCATTGACGGGCACATTGGGCTTTTCACGTCAAAGTTAAAGCACAAGCCGTTACCGTTACATTCCATCGCACCACGCCAGGAGCTGCGAACATTGACCGGGATCTGTCTGTCGTAGGTCCCGCGCTTAGCAGCATCCACCTGCATCATCGGCGCATCGCTGCCGTACGGCTGGCAAATTTTTCCTGGATTCAGGCGGTTATCCGGGTCAAAAGCGGCTTTAATTCGACAGAGTTCTTCATACAAAGTTTCGCCGAAAAATGCCGGGCTGTACTCAGCACGAAAACCTTTACCGTGTTCTCCCCAAAGTAATCCGCCATATTTCGCCGTCAGAGCCACGACTTCATCTGAGAGGCTTTTCATCAGAATTTCTTGCTGAGGGTCGCACATATCCAGTGCCGGGCGCACATGTAAAACGCCGGCATCAACGTGGCCGAACATGCCATAGCTGAGGTTATGACTGTCTAACAAGGCGCGGAACTCTACAATATAGTCAGCCAGATGCTGAGGAGGCACACAGGTATCTTCCGCAAAAGGAATAGGTTTCGCCGCACCTTTCGCATTGCCCAATAGCCCGACTGCTTTTTTACGCATCGCGTAGATGCGCTCAATATCGGCCAGTTGCTGACAAACTTGCCAGCCAATAACACCGCCCTCCTCACTCGCTATCAGGCGGTCTAAACGCGCACAGAGCGCACTGACTTGCTGTTCGATTAGTGCGACATCATCACCCGCAAACTCCACGATATTCAGACCGAGCATTTCTTTACCCGGGATATCGGTGATCAGCTGACTGACGGAGTGCCAGACAATATCTTCCCGGGCAAGATTCAGTACCGTGGAATCAACCGTCTCAACTGACAAGGCGCGCGCCTCAACCATAAAGGGAGCATTACGCAGGGCTGAGTTAAACGAGTCATATTTGACGTTTACCAGGCAGCGGGCTTTAGGTAGACGGGTAATATCGAGCTTAGCTTCGGTGATAAACGCCAGCGTTCCTTCCGAACCGGTCAGAATACGCGTTAAGTCAAACTGAGACAGCTGGTCGTCAAAGACGTGACGTAAATCGTAGCCGGTGAGAAAGCGATTGAGTTTCGGGAATTTATCGATGATCAGTTGACGTCGTTCACGACATCGCGTCAACACAGTATGATAGATATGTCCGACTGTGCCGTCTTCCAGACCCTTAGCTTCAGCAAGTTCTGTTGGCATGGAATGGGTATCAAGAATATCGCCCCCCATTAATACCGCTTTAACCCCCAGCACATGGTCAGAGGTTTTACCATAGACCAGTGAACCCTGCCCGGATGCATCAGTATTAATCATGCCACCAAGCGTTGCCCGGTTGCTGGTTGAGAGCTCAGGAGCAAAAAAATAACCATAGGGCTTAAGATATTGATTGAGCTGATCTTTGATAACCCCAGCCTCAACTCTCACCCAACCCTCTTCTGGATTAATCTCCAGAATACGATTCATATAGCGGGACATATCGACCACAATGCCGCGATTAAGCGCCTGGCCGTTCGTCCCGGTTCCGCCACCGCGCGGGGTAAAAATCAGTGACTTAAACGCCGGTTGATTCGCGATTCGGGTAATTAACGCTACGTCATCAGTCGAACGAGGAAAGACTATCGCATCGGGTAGCAGTTGATAGATACTGTTGTCCGTTGCCATGGTTAAACGATCTGCATAGCGAGTAGCGCTATCGCCTGTAAAACCTTGCTGCTCCAGTACCTGCAAAAAATTGAGCACCGTCTGTTCGACGCCCGGTGCTTGAGAAATTTGTGGGATCATTGATGAGCCGACCCTGTTTCTGGTAGTTGTAAGTTATCGTTTGCGTCTCTTTTTTTAGCATATTTTTTTAAAAGTTGCGGCAGTTATTTACGATAAAAAATTGCTCAAGACGCTTGTTAACGCTCGATAAAATGCACCATCGCTGTGTTCTCTGCTAACGTTGTTTGAACGTTCTTGCTGTTTATTAAGGTGATTATTCCATGGTTAAAGCCAGTCCGACTGAGGATCTTCTGCGGATTATCCTCTCTGTTTTATGTATCTCATTGATGATTGTCGCCTGTATCTGGATAATCAATCCGTTCCTACTGGGGCTGGCATGGGCCGGAACGATAGTTATCGCCTCCTGGCCTCTGTTGATCAAAATTGAACGTATTTTATGGGGCAAACGCATTCCTGCCGTCATCGTCATGATGCTACTGCTTATCATGATTTTTGTTATTCCTATCTCGCTACTCGCGAACAGCCTGGTGGTCAACAGTGGCCCGATTATTGAATGGGCAAAAGAAGGTCATTTTGTCCTGCCGACCTTTGAGTGGCTACAAAGTGTTCCGTTGGTTGGCGACAATTTATACAACCTGTGGAATAACATCTTAAACAGTGGCGGCAATGCGCTTTTTGATAAGGTAAAACCTTATGTGGGTATCACCACCACTTGGTTTTTAAATCAAGCGGTACAAATCGGCAGCTTATTTATCCACCTGGGCTTAATGCTGTTGTTCAGTATCGTGCTCTATGCCAAGGGCGAAAGTATTGGCTACAGTCTGCGTCATTTTGCCGCTCGCCTCGCACCGAGAAGAGGTGATGCCGCCGTTATTCTTGCCAGTCAGGCTATCCGTGCGGTCGCACTGGGTGTCGTTGTCACAGCGCTTGCTCAGGGTATTTTAGGCGGTATCGGTCTTGCAGTAGCGGGTATTCCGTTTGCCTCTTTGTTAACCGTCGTGATGATCCTTTGCTGCCTGGTTCAGATAGGTCCGTTACTGGTGCTCATTCCCGCCATCATCTGGCTTTACTGGAGCGGTGACGCTACCTGGGGAACTGTGTTACTGGTATGGGCCTGTGTAGTGGGCACCATGGACAACGTACTTCGTCCGGCACTGATCAAAATGGGTGCCGATCTGCCCATTATACTTATCCTCTGTGGTGTTATCGGTGGCCTGATAGCTTTTGGTATGATTGGTTTGTTCATCGGCCCGATGTTACTCGCCGTTTCTTACCGACTCGTCGCGGTCTGGATGGATGAAGTGCCCGAGCCTCACGAACCGCCTCATGAAGTGATCGAACGTATTGAAGAGAGTTCAGCAGCAGATTCAGAGGATAAATAATTAATGAGACAAAGCATTAGGATGTTTAAGGTTATTTTTGTGATGACATTAACATTCTGTGCAGTCTCTTATTCCCGATTGGGATGAATCTGAATGACGCTGTGCGGATGAAAACCTAGTATCGAGGTATAGCAAATGCAACCTCCTCAGACGCAATAAGCGTTCAGACGTTACCCTCTAAAGAATTGCTGTGTAGTCTTTGCCCATCTCTAAGATGGGCTTTTTTTTGGATGTCGTTCAGGGAAATGATGAGACAAAAAAATCCCCCGTGGATTTTTAGTTCCAGGGGGGATGGGATGGGGTTATTTAGCTTGTTCAGCCAGACTCAGCCAGGTTTGTACCACGGTATCCGGATTCAGAGATAAACTATCGATCCCCTCTTCCATCAGCCAGACGGCAAAGTCTTCATGATCAGAAGGTCCCTGACCACAGATACCGACATATTTACCTTGTTTTTTCGCCGCTTTGATTGCCATGGAGAGTAACGCTTTAACCGCTTCGTTACGCTCGTCAAACAACTCAGAGACCACACCCGAATCGCGATCCAGCCCCAGGGTCAGCTGTGTCATATCGTTTGAGCCAATGGAGAAACCGTCGAAGTACTCAAGGAATTGATCCGCAAGCAGCGCATTCGATGGGATTTCACACATCATAATCAGTTTCAGGTCGTTCTCACCGCGTTTGAGCCCCTGACGTGCCAGTTCTTCAACCACAGCCTTCGCCTGGGCGACAGTACGAACAAAGGGTACCATCACTTCGACGTTCGTTAAGCCCATCTCATTGCGTACCCGCTTCATGGCTTCACATTCAAGCGCAAAGCAGTCACGGAAGTTGTCAGCAACGTAACGACCCGCACCACGGAAACCTAACATCGGGTTCTCTTCTTCCGGCTCATAACGCTCACCGCCCACCAGGTTGGCATATTCGTTTGATTTAAAATCAGACAAACGAACGATAACGCGTTTTGGCCAGAAAGCGGCACCCAGTGTGGCAATTCCTTCGGTCAGACGGCCGATATAGAACTCAGTCGGACTGTCATAGCCTTTCATCAGTCCACGAATTTCGTTTTGTATTGCCGGCTCCTGCTGGTCAAACTCCAGCAATGCGCGCGGATGGACACCAATCATGCGGTTGATAATAAACTCAAGACGAGCCAGCCCGACACCTTCGTTAGGTAAGCAGGCAAAATCAAATGCGCGATCCGGGTTACCGATATTCATCATAATTTTCAGTGGTAACTCAGGCATTTTATCAACGGTCGAGCTCTTGATAGTAAAGTCGAGAATTTCACCGTAGACATAACCGGTATCACCTTCAGCACAGGAAACGGTGACACTCTGCCCTTCACGGATCCTGTCGGTTGCATCCCCACAGCCCACTACCGCCGGGATCCCTAATTCACGGGCAATAATGGCTGCGTGGCAGGTACGCCCACCGCGATTGGTCACAATCGCCGCAGCCTTTTTCATGATAGGTTCCCAGTCCGGGTCGGTCATATCTGTCACCAGTACATCACCGGGTTCGATACGATGCATCTCACTGATATCATGAATAACTTTAACCACACCCGCGCCAATACGGTGGCCGATAGCACGCCCTTCTGCGATAATATTACCTTGGGCATGTAGCTGGTAGCGTTCCATCACTTGCCCTTGAGAGCGTACGGTTTCCGGACGCGCCTGGACAATAAATAATTTACCGGTATGGCCATCTTTGGCCCAC
Organism: Klebsiella sp. BIGb0407; assembly: GCF_024807845.1. Taxonomy (GTDB): domain Bacteria; phylum Pseudomonadota; class Gammaproteobacteria; order Enterobacterales; family Enterobacteriaceae; genus JGM124. The sequence continues at coordinate 149,769 of NZ_JANUEQ010000001.1, read as the reverse complement.
TCGATATCCATCGGGCGACCATAGTGTTTTTCAATTTGTACCGCCTGGACCGCCAGCTCCTGAATCTCTTCCTGAGTGATAGAGAAACGATCGCGGTCTGCTTCTGGTACATCTTCAATACGGACTTGCTTGCCATGCTCCTGGGTCGGAGCATAAACCATGCGGATCTTTTTTGACCCCATAGTACGGCGAACAACCGCAGGCTTACCTGCCGCCAGGGTCGGTTTATGAACGTAGAATTCGTCCGGGTTAACGGCACCCTGCACCACCATTTCACCGAGTCCCCAGGCAGAGGTAATAAATACCACCTGATCAAAACCTGATTCGGTATCGATGGAGAACATCACCCCCGATGACGCGAGGTCTGAACGAACCATACGCTGCACACCCGCAGACAAAGCAACACCGCGGTGGTCATAGCCCTGATGCACACGATAGGAGATAGCACGGTCATTAAACAACGAGGCAAATACGTGTTTGACCGCGACTAATACTGCATCAAAACCTTGAACATTCAGGAATGTTTCTTGCTGCCCGGCAAATGAGGCATCCGGCATATCTTCGGCCGTAGCAGAAGAGCGTACAGCAAATGAGGCCTGGCCATCATCAGACGAAAGTGTCTGATAGGCTTCACGGATTGCCGTTTCAAGTTCAGCCTGGAACGGCGTATCAATAATCCACTGGCGAATCTGAGCACCGGCTTTAGTCAGCTGACTGATATCGTCGATATCTGTTACATCCAGCAATTCATAAATACGTTGATTCACACCACTTTGATCAAGGAACTGATTAAACGCCTCGGCAGTAGTCGCAAAACCATTCGGTACGGAAACACCCATACCCGAGAGGTTTGTAATCATTTCACCCAGAGAGGCATTTTTGCCTCCGACCCTGTCTACATCATTCATGCCGAGTTGGTTATACCAAAGTACCAGCGGTGACGAACCATGGTTGGACATTGAAGCAATCCTTTTTTTAAAATGAATGGGTACAAGAAACACCAGACTTCTTAATAAGCTTTACATATTCCGGGGTAAGAAAGAAACCGGTGAATCGTTCAAGCAAAATAATTATTTTAAATTTTCATATAAATCAGTAACCACAACAACGCACTGATTCTTAAAGTATTATCAAATATTCAATGAAAATAGCTTACCGCTAAATAAATGAAACAGTAGTTTCATTATTAATGAACCATTCATACCAATAATAATGAACCTGATAAATTAATAATGAGATTTAACAGAATGCCTCTGGTATGGCCCGCATTTTCATTTATGCTGTGATTAACGTTTTAATACACCGGGATTCTCTATGGATAGCAAAGTCGATCGTCACGTCTTTTATATTTCTGACGGCACAGCCATTACTTCTGAAGTATTGGGCCACGCGGTCATGTCGCAGTTTCCTGTCTCAATTAATAGCGTCACTCTGCCGTTTGTTGAAACAGAGGCGCGTGCGCAAGAAGTCAAAAAACAAATCGACGGTCTTTATCAAGTGACAGGGATCCGCCCTTTGGTATTTTATTCAATAGTCATTCCCAGAATTCGGGAAATTATTATTCAAAGCGAAGGATTTTGTCAGGATATCGTGCAAGCTCTGGTGGCACCGCTACAGAATGAGTTACAACTGGATCCGAGCCCTGTTGCGCATCGTACCCATGGTCTGAATCCCGGCAATATCACCAAGTATGATGCCCGCATTGCTGCCATCGACTATACCCTGGCGCATGATGATGGCGTGTCGTTGCGCAACCTGGACCAGGCTCAGGTCATTTTATTAGGGGTCTCGCGCTGCGGCAAAACACCCACCAGCCTCTATCTGGCGATGCAATTCGGTATCCGGGCCGCTAACTATCCTTTTATTGCAGATGATATGGATAACCTGCATCTGCCGGCGGCTATCAAAGCGCTACAACCCAAACTCTTTGGGCTGACGATTGATCCTGAACGGCTGGCTGCAATACGTGAAGAACGCCGTGAAAACAGCCGTTACGCTTCATTGCGCCAGTGCCGCCTGGAAGTCGCAGAAGTCGAGGCATTGTTTCGAAAAAATCAAATCCGCTATCTGAACAGTACCAATTACTCCGTTGAGGAGATGGCGACTAAAATTCTCGATATCATGGGATTAAATCGCAGAATGTACTAACAAGCTAGTACGAAAGACCATTCGTCTGTGCTAAACTCTGAAAATACTGTGAGGATCTGTTACGTGGGCTTAAACAAACATTGAAATCATATTGATTTCATCTATTGTGATCCTCATCACTTCTTTGTCTGGTAACGACAAAGAGAGCTAAATTTTTGAGATTATCATGCATAAGACAGATGAATTACGTACCGCTCGTATTGAGAGCCTAATAACGCCCGCTGAACTGATAGCCCGCCAGCCTCTTTCTGAGTCAGTTGCGCAACATATCACTGACTCCCGGAAGCGAATTGAAAAAATCCTCAGTGGCCAGGATTCACGTCTGCTGGTTATTGTCGGTCCTTGCTCAATTCACGATCCTGATGCCGCTATTGATTATGCTCGTCGCCTTGCAGCCATACGTGGCCGGTACCAAGACAGATTAGAAATTGTGATGCGGACGTACTTTGAGAAACCTCGCACCGTTGTTGGCTGGAAAGGCTTAATTTCCGATCCGGATTTAAATGGCAGCTACCGGATTAACCACGGTCTGGAACAGGCACGCCGTGTATTACTGGCTGTCAATGAGCTTGGTCTGCCCACGGCAACAGAGTTTCTTGATATGGTGACCGGTCAGTATATTGCGGATTTAATTAGCTGGGGCGCAATTGGTGCCCGCACAACTGAGAGTCAGATCCACCGTGAAATGGCCTCAGCTCTCTCCTGCCCGATAGGCTTTAAAAATGGTACCGACGGTAATACCCGTATTGCTATCGATGCTATCCGGGCAGCACAGGCAAGTCATATGTTTCTCTCGCCGGATAAACAGGGTCAGATGACAATTTATCAGACCAGTGGTAACCCATACGGACACGTAATAATGCGTGGAGGAAAACAGCCTAACTACCATGCTGAGGATGTTGCTGCTGCCTGTGCCATGCTCAGTGAGCACCAGCTGGCACCCCATTTGGTGATTGATTTTAGCCACGGAAATAGCCAGAAGAAACATCGCCAGCAACTGACGGTTTGTGATGATGTCTGTACCCAAATAGTTAATGGATCCAAGGCTATTGCAGGCATTATGGCGGAGAGTTTTCTTGAAGAAGGCAGCCAGCCGATGGTGGCAGGTCAGGCGCTGGTTTATGGTCAGTCAATTACTGATGCCTGTCTGCACTGGGATGATACGGTTACCCTGCTGAACAAACTGGCTACAGCCGTTGAATCACGGTTCTGACACGTCAATACAAGACTGCAACATACGTCTGACCGTTTATTTGTCGCTATTCAATCACGAATAGCGACAAATACAAGCGTAAAAACAATTAATTAAAACTTAATGTTTCTAACAATTCTTTTCTTATAAAATCCTTTCGTTCACAACCTTATCACAAATAATACTTGCAGCTCATTATGGTTTTTATGATAATGATTATCATTGTTATTGTGATTTACATTTATGAGTTGAATGAGCCGCATGGATAAATTTTCTCCCCCTGCTCGCCCGCAACCTGCAAATGCACCCCGCCAGGTTGACAGTAAAGAATTACTCGGTGCTGAAGGTCGAGTGGTCATTATACATGAAGGCCAACAATATTTTTTGCGCCAGACTCAAGCTGGAAAGCTCATTCTGACCAAATAGTTTTATGAGTAATAGTAATAGTAAAAGCCAGCCACCCAGGCTTATCGCCAAGGCAGCCAGCATGTTCTGTGTTCTATGGAGAATTCCGCATGTCTTGCAAAAAGTCGGCTGGTTTACGCCTGTCTGTTATCACGCTGGCTATCTTCAGCATCCTACCCACTTTTGCAAAAGTATGACCAAATTACGGTTGTCGACACCGGTAATCAACACAGTACTTGTGAAACGCTGATGATTTTCAGTGTGATTGAACGTCATACCCCGGAAAGTGAAACAAGCCTGTGCTCGTCGGGCCCCATCGCTGAGACGGGTTATGGTATCAATGATTTCTATAACAGTTATAAAAGGCAGCCGTAATTACCTGACGTTAGCCTTCACTGGTACCAGGTAATGCCTTCTACAAAGAATGCTGGCCACCGCGGCATATTCCGCAGTATGGCCGTAATGAGAAATATTTCGCGTTATCAATGGTAAAGGAACATTACATGAGTCAGCGTTATGAAACTTGGTTACAACTAAAACAAGAACACCCGAAGCTGTATGCCCGGGATATAGCCAAATTGATGCAGATTAGCGAAGCTGAACTGACCCAGGCCCGTGTTGGTCAGGATGCTAAACGTTTAAAAAGCGATGCTAAAGCTCTGCTGAAAGCGCTGGAAGCCGTTGGTGAGACAAAATGTATTTGCCGCAATGAATACGCGGTTCATGAGCAGGTAGGCCGTTTTGAAAACCAGCACCTTGACGGTCATGCCGGCTTGATTCTTAACCCACGTGCTCTGGACTTACGTCTGTTCTTCAGCCAGTGGGTACATGTCTTCTATATCCGTGAAACGAATGCTCGCGGTGAACGTCAGAGTATCCAATTTTTCGACAGCTACGGTGATGCGGTACTGAAAGTTTACACCACCGATAACACCGATTTTGCCGCATGGGATCAGGTTGTGGCGCAGTTTGTTCAGGAAGAAAACCCTGAGCTGACGGTCGCTGTTGCAGAAACTCCGGTCGAAATCACACCAACGGTAGACGGCGCACAAATCGAAGCCGAATGGCGTGCGATGACCGATGTGCATGAATTCTTTATTCTGCTCAAGCGTCATCAACTTACGCGTCAGCAAGCTTTCCGCCTGGTTAGCGATGACCTGGCCTGTAAAGTCGATAACACAGCACTGGCGCAGATCCTCGATCTGGCAAAAGCCGATCAGAACGAAATCATGATTTTCGTGAGCAACCGCGGCTGTGTGCAGATCTTTACCGGTGAAGTGCGTAAGTTAATGCCAATGGAGAACTGGATTAATATCTTTAATCCTGAGTTCACCCTGCACTTGATGTCTGACACCATTGCAGAAAGCTGGATAACTCGCAAATACACCAAAGATGGCTATGTTACCAGCCTTGAACTGTTCGCTGCTGACGGCACGCAAATTGCGCAAGTTTATGGTCAGCGTACCGAAGGTGAGCCAGAGCAACAGCAATGGCGTACACAAATCGATGCTATTCAGAGCAAAGGATTAACTGCATGAAAAGGCTGCTTTTAGCCCTTCTTATCCTGCCTGCAATGGCAGGAGCGGCTGAACGTCTGGTCACTATCGGTGGTGATGTCACTGAAATTGCCTGGGCTTTAGGTGCCGACAAAGATTTAGTCGCGCGAGACAGTACCAGTCTCACTCCGGCAGAAGTCACTAAACTGCCAGACGTAGGCTATATGCGACAGTTAAATGCCGAAGGTATTCTTGCGATGCGCCCGACTCTGGTGCTGGCGAGTGAGCAAGCCCAGCCCTCTCTGGCACTCAAACAAGTCGCGGAAGCTAACGTCAACGTCGTCACCGTACCTGGGGCAAATAACCTTGACGTGATTGATGCGAAAGTGGCTGCCGTTGCCAAAGCGCTCGATAAAGAGCCGCAAGGTAATGAACTGCGTAAGCAGATCAAACAACAGCTGGCGTCTGTCCCCACTCAACCGCTACCTGTAAAAGTGCTGTTCATCATGAGTCACGGTGGCACAACGGCAATGGGTGCTGGTCAGGAAACAGCCGCTGATTCCGTTATTCGAGCAGCCGGTCTGCAAAACGCGATGCAAGGATTCACCCGCTACCAGCCTTTGTCTCAGGAGGGCGTAATTGCAAGCCAGCCGGACTTGATACTGGTGACCACCAACGGTCTGAAAACTTTAGGTAGCGAAGAGAATGTCTGGGCTTTACCGGGTCTGGCACAAACTCCTGCTGCTAAGAATAAACAGCTGATGGTCGTTGATGATATGGCGTTGTTAGGATTTGGTATCCATACTCCGCAACAGATTGTCAATCTGCGACAAAAAGCGGAGCAACTGCCGTGAAACGACGTCCCCTACCACGTCACGCCTTGTGGCTAATGGGGGCCATGTTAGTTGCTACGGCGCTCATCGCGGCCAACCTTGGCGCAATGAAGCTCTCGCTGGCGGTGTTGTGGCAGCCTCAGGATGAGGCTTTGCGCCATATCTGGCTTCACATCCGCCTTCCCCGTGTTCTGCTCGCCATTCTGGTGGGCGGGGCTCTGGCCCTTTCTGGCTGTGTGATGCAAGGTTTGTTCCGTAACCCGCTGGCAGACCCCGGTTTACTAGGGATCAGTAGCGGTGCCGCGCTCTTTGTCGGTCTGGCAATCGTCTTTCCACTCGCGCTACCGGCGATACTCGCTTTGTATGTACCGATGTTTGCTGCATTTATTGGCAGTCTGGTGGTCACATTCATTATTTTCCTGCTCAGTCGTCAGGGGAATAACAGTCTTGCGCGCTTACTGTTAGTCGGTATTGCTATCAATGCCCTGTGTGGTGCTGCCGTCGGTATTTTATCCTGGTTGAGTAACGATACTCAGCTACGTCAGTTATCACTATGGGGAATGGGAAGTCTGGGACAGTCACAGTGGTCAACCCTGCTGGCTGCCGCCTCACTTGCTATTCCTGCCACTGTCGGCATCTGGTTGCTGGCACGACGGTTGAACTTACTGCAACTGGGCGATGAAGAGGCTCATTATTTGGGCGTTGATGTTAAACGTACCCAGCGTCAGCTGTTAATCCTCAGTGCACTATTGGTTGCCGCAGCGGTTGCGGTCAGTGGCGTAATCGGTTTTGTCGGGCTGGTAGTGCCACACCTGGTCAGAATGTGGTTAGGTGCTGACCATCGCTGGTTAGTTCCCGGATCGGTGCTGGCCGGTGCACTATTGCTGCTGATTGCCGATACTCTGGCGAGAACGCTTGTGGTACCTGCTGAGATGCCGGTCGGTTTAATTACCAGCCTGATTGGTGGCCCATGGTTCCTGGCGATGATTTTCCGCAATCAGGGGAGAAACTGATGTCAGGGTTACTTCATACTGAAAATTTGTCGCTCAAAATCGGTAACCGATTGCTTCTCGACAGTATCAATGTCGAGTTAACACCTGGAAAAGTCGTGGCGCTCATTGGCCCGAATGGTGCAGGAAAGTCAACGCTACTACGCACCCTTACCGGGTTTCAGCCTCCAAGCAGCGGTCATGTTGTCCTGAATGGCAAAAGTCTTGCTGACTGGCCAAGCGAAGCATTATCCCGCCAGCGGGCAGTGATGCGTCAACAAAGCACCATGGCGTTTAGCTGGTCTGTTGAAGAAGTCATTGCGATGGGGCGTGCCCCATGGCCTTCCGAAAGCACGGAAAAAGTGGTCACTCAGGTCATGGTCCTGACAGGTTGTGATGCCCTGAAAGGCCGGGATTTCTGTCAACTGTCTGGCGGTGAACAGCAACGCGTTCAGCTAGCTCGTGCGCTGGTTCAGCTCTGGCATGAGGATATTCCCCGGGGCTGGCTGTTCCTTGATGAGCCCACCTCAGCACTGGATCTCTATCATCAGCAACACTTATTACGTCTGCTTAAACGGCTGGCAGCAATGGGTGAGCTTTCGGTCTGCGTAGTATTGCATGACTTGAATCTGGCAGCCCTGTGGGCTGACAGTATTGTGTTATTGCACCAGGGACGGGTAGTGGCAAACGGAACCCCCGATCAGGTTCTGGAAGAGCAAACCTTACAACGCTGGTATCAGGCCGATCTCCGGGTATTCCGTCACCCGGAGCATCCTGTGCCCCAGGTCGGATTACGCCAATAGTTTAGCTGGAACAGCTCACCTCCAGCCGTTTACCCCAGTCAGGTGGCCGTCGTGTAAAGTCATCGTCTCTGTCGGTAAACGGCTGACTTAATGCCTGATGCAAGGCGGCAAGTTCATCGGTACTCCCCTGTTCTGCGGCACTGATAGCCCTCTGGGCTAGCCAATTTCTCAGCACCAATACTGGATTGACCGATTTCATAGCCTGCTGTCTGGTTGCATCGTCAACCTGTTCATCCTGTAAACGCGTCCGATATACCGCAAACCACCGGTCAAACTCTTCCCGGTCGATAAACTCATCACGCAGCGCTGAGCTGCCACTCATTTGTTCAGTCGCACTAAGCATACGGAAAGTTCGCGTATAGTCACTCCCCTCTTTCGTCATCAGGGCCAGCAGGCTACTCAGGATTTGATTGTCCTCTTTCTGAGCTGTGAAGAGTCCCAGTTTAGCGCGCATCTGTTCACCAAACGCCTGCATTAGCAATGGCTGATACTCTTCCAGTAAGCTATTAAGTCTGTCAGCAGTGATAAGCATAGAGAGTGACTGGGCCAGACGCTGTAAATTCCATAACCCTACCGCTGGCTGGTTATCAAATGCATAACGCCCCTGGTAGTCAGAATGGTTACATATATAGTCCGGTTGATAGTCATCCAGAAAACCATAGGGGCCATAATCCATTGTCAGACCCAGCACCGACATATTATCCGTGTTCATCACTCCATGGGCAAAACCCACCGTTTGCCAGTGCGCCATCAGCATCGCTGTGCGTTTAACAATATCGCTGAACCAAAGGGCATAGCGGTCAGCTTCATCCTGCAAATGTGGCCAGTGATGGGCTATCGCATAGTCGGCAAGCTGACGCACTTTTAGCGGCTCCCGGCGATAGTAATAATGTTCGAAATGGCCGAAACGGAGATGACTTTCAGCCACTCGCAGCAGCATCGCTCCTTGCTCAGTGGTTTCACGCTGCACCGGCGTATCGCTGGTGACAATCGTCAGGGCACGAGTGGTAGGGATCCTCAGGGCATGCATCGCTTCGCTGGCAAGAAATTCACGAATAGTGGATCGTAATACTGCACGTCCGTCCCCCATTCGAGAATAAGGCGTCAGCCCGGCACCTTTCAGATGCCAGTCCATTTTACGCCCGTCTGCAAGTCGCTGCTCTCCCAGTAACATGCCTCGACCATCACCTAACTGACCGGCCCAGCTGCCGAATTGATGCCCACTGTAAACCTGAGCCAGAGGCTGCATACCCGGCAGTAAGATCTCGCCACTCCATAAGCCACAAGAGGACTCATCAAACAGCGAGCGCTCAAGGCCTAACTCTTGTGCCAGCGGTGCACTGTGGTAAAGCAGACGTGCATTTTTTAACGGTACCGGTGTTAAGGCGCTGTAAAAATCTGGCAGTTCATCATGCCAGCTATTTTGAAAAGTGATGGTGTTTGTCATAAGTCCTCCACATCACAGTGTATCCGCTGATACAACTTTTAAATACTTTCAAAAAATAAGGATATTATCGCTGTTAATGTTCAGAAGTACTGAACAGGTCAGAGATATTTTCTGCTGCAATAGCTGGCCACAGGTTTCCTCTCATGGCCTCAAAATTAAGACTCTTAACTTGATGATATAGCGTAATATCATCAATACCCGATACCATAAGAGCCTCACAAAAAGGTGCTATCTGACGAATAATCGCATTGGCAAAAGGAACAAAAGAGGGTCGATTAATCTGATGATGAATAAACTCCTGACTAAGGAAAATATGTCTGAATAATCTGTCGAAAATAGCTCTATTTGAACTTTGTCCCGACCCTAAATTAGCCAGAGCAAGAGGAAACTTTTCCGCAAGCCAGATAAGTCGGAGGTTGTTTCGTCCGTAAACCATACCAGGAAAATCTTCGTCAATCATCAGTGTCAAAAATGATAAGTTCTGTAACCTCGTTATCCAGTCGGTATTCTGCATCATCTCCGTGAGAATAATATCGTTGATATTTAGCCAAATAGTTATGTTCCAGGACTCAAGTAAAGTCTTAACATTTTCAAGAAATAATACTTTTTCGTTAAATAATGCTATCTGCTGATTCGCATCAAGATGAGCACTTTGCCATGCGGGAGATAAATATTCGGACGAATTATGGGCGATCAAACAGGTCATAATTTCCATACCCATCAGTCGGTTATCAGACCGCCAGGCAGGTTTAAAGTAGTGGTGAGCAGAGCCCGTATCACCAGAAAAATTATTCATTTCCCAAACCTTACGTAGGGTTATCGAAATAGCATCATAAAAAGTGCTCACCCGTGAGTAATGGCATGAGAGTGAACTCAGTCAGCGCCAGATAATTTTTAAAACAGCTATACCCTAAATAATTCGAATTGCCTGTAAACGCCAGGTTCAGGCAGACGATAATCATAGATAAATTCTATGATCCGATGGCTTACGCGCCAAAACGTCCAGACAACTTGAAGTATTACGGATAGATTGAAGCAACAAATAAGGGAACACCTGACTGAATACCTATTTCAGCCAATTTCACTTAGATATTACTTAATAATAGCGGGCTTAGGAAGAAATATACGATATCAATTATTCACATTGATGTAGCATGATCATTTTCTGTACATTCATCTCGATGAATAAAAATAACATCCAGACAGAAACGTTAAATACGTCGTGCTTGCCAGAATTTTTTCTTCCAGTAAACATTATCGAGCGAAGAACGAATCACTCCCCGACTGGTAGAGGCATGAATAAATTGGTTATCCGTGTCATAGATTCCGACATGCAGACCATTTTCACCTGAGCCAGTAATGAAAAAAACTAAATCACCGGGTAACAAGTCTGTTTTATCGATACGGGTACCTATTTCGGCTTGCTGACTAGTCATTCTGGGCAACTGCAAGGCAAATTTATCACGATAGGTCGTGAGAACAAAACCGGAACAATCAATACCGCGTCGGCTCATGCCACCATAAGCATAAGGCGTACCGTGCCAGCTCTGGAGCTGCTCATTGAGATAGGCAATAACCGTTATTGAGTCAGAGAGTCGCGCATTTGGCGCAGGGGCCCGGTGGCTGCTACAACCAGCCAGAATGATGCACAGTATTGTAATCAACCATAAACGCATTCTATAACCTCATCATTTCGGTGAGCCCCCTCTGACATGACGTACCCTGCGATATCGTTATGCTGAATGGATAAGCATCCTGTGTCCTTCGACAGATAATAACCTGAATGACATATTATAGGCATTATCCAGATACTGGGGTGATAAGACCTCAGTACTCGTTCCTTGTGCCAGCAATTCTCCAGCACGCAATAACCACACCCTATCCGCATAGCGCAGGCTATGGTTCAAATCATGACTGCTCATAACGATGGCAATACCCGCTTCTCTGAAGGCCTGTAACAGATTATCCAGCGCAGCCTGTTGCGCAACATCCAGGCTATTCATAGGCTCATCAAGCAATAGCAGCTGTCCTGCGACATTAATTTGTGGATCAATCTGCATAAACACGGCTGCCAGACGCACTCGCTGCCACTCACCACCAGATAGCTGATTGACCGGGCGCGTCAGTTTAGCCGTCAGAGAAAGGACCTCTGCCAACTTCAGCATCAGGGCGTCGGCCCCGGGAGCCGATTGATGAAGCTGTAAATAGTGCCACACTGGCATAGCAAACGGTGGCGTCTGATGCTGAACTAACCAGGCCCGGTGACGGGATAAGCTTGTCGCATTCCAGTCTGTGATTGACTGGTTGTTCAGCAACACCTCGCCGGGACCGTCACTCATCCCGGCCATTCTCGCTAACAGCGTACTTTTTCCGGCACCGTTCGGCCCCACAAGATGGATGATTTCCCCCGCATTAACATCTGTACTGACAGGCATCAGCCTTCCGGCAACGGCGACATTCCTAACTTGCAGAACCGGCACGTTATGCTTCCAGAGCCAGAGTGATTGCCTCAACAAGCACCGGGTTTTCAGGTGTCATATCCGGGGAGAAACGCTGAATAACTTCACCATCACGGGAGATAAGGAATTTTTCGAAGTTCCACAAAATATCACCCGGATTTTTCGGCGCGCGACCTTTACTGCTCATACGTTCGAAGAAACCGCTATCCTCTGGTGCCACAGCCACTGGCTGAGCGCTGGTCAGTTGTTGATATAATGGATGACGGTTATCACCATTAACTTCAATCTTACTGAACATCGGGAAGGTAACTCCGTAGGTGGTGCTGCAGAAGGTTTTTATCTCTTCCTCACCCAGAGGCTCTTGTCCGAGGAACTGGTTACAAGGAAAACCAAGCACCGCAAACCCTTGGTCGCCATATGTTTCCTGAAGGACTTCAAGCTGAGCATATTGTGGCGTTAAACCACATTGTGAGGCCACATTCACAATCAATAATACTTTGCCCTTCCAGGGTGCAAGAGTCGTGATTTCACCGTCAATAGTTTTTACTTCATTGTTTAAAATGGTCTGCGACATCACATTTATCCTCAGTAAGTTAACGCCCAACTTTCAATAATAGCCAGATAAAGACCGGAGCCCCCAGGCTTGCTGTTACAACACCGATCGGTAATTCAGCTGACTGGAGAGCCAGACGAGCCACAATATCGGCACCGCCCAAGGCTATAGCCCCGGCCAGAGCACTGGCTGGTAACAGTACCCGATGATCGCTCAGCCCCATGATACGCAGCAGATGTGGTATCACCAGGCCAATAAAGCTGATGGCGCCAGCTAGCGCAACACTCACCCCGACCATCCAGCCTGTTACAATAACCAGAATATTGCGCCATAGCCAGACGGGCAAGCCCAGTTGACGGGCAGAATTTTCCCCAAGCGTCATGATATTCAGAGGCTTATGCTGAAAACATAACCAGATAATCACTGGTAAAAGCGTCACCATTAGCCACAGCTGCCGCCAGTCCACCCCTCCAAACCCTCCCATCATCCAGTACATCAGCTGACGTAAGTCGAGGCTTGAGCTGAAATAGACCGCCCAAGTCATGAGTGCGCTACAGATCATACCCAGCGCAACTCCCGCCAGTAGCAGACGGCTGGTTGACAGGTGGCGACGAGCAAAACGTAATAGAATTACCGTGACAATAAAAGCGCCTGCAATAGCACATAACCCCAGAGCCCAGCCGGGTAACATCCCCTGCCCCAGTAGTAAACCTGCTATCAGTGCCACACCGGCACCACTCGATACGCCCAGTAAGCCAGGCTCAGCAAGCGGGTTTTCAAACAGTGCCTGCATAACGGTTCCCGACAATGCCAGGGCCGCACCGACCAGTAATACGGCCAGGGTGCGAGGGAGACGAATTTGCCAGATAAAGAGATGACCTTCAGCACTCCACCAATGATTAGGGAGTATCCAGATATCTCCGGCACATAAACTGAGCGTCAGGGTACCCAGCATGACCAGTGTCAGAGCGGCAATCCAGCGACGCTCAAGACGACGTTGTCGGGTGACAAAAGTAAGCATCAGGCCTGAAGTGTCCTTATAGGGAAAGATGCAATGATTTTACGGAATCTTTAGCGGTGGGAACAAGCAAAGAAAAAGGCCGCGAGAGCGGCCTTTTTGTTACGCGAGATTACTCATCTTTTGGCGACGCATTCTCAACCCGACTTTTCAGTTTCTGACCAGGGCGGAAAGTCACCACACGGCGAGCCGTAATGGGAATGTCCTCACCAGTCTTCGGGTTACGCCCAGGGCGTTGATTTTTGTCGCGCAGGTCAAAGTTACCAAAACCCGAGAGTTTCACCTGCTCACCATTTTCTAAAGAACGACGAATCTCTTCAAAAAATAGTTCAACCAGCTCTTTAGCATCTCGTTTGCTAAGTCCAAGCTTATCAAACAGATACTCTGACATTTCAGCTTTTGTAAGCGCCATACGTTCAATCCCTCAATGAGGCCTGGAATCGCTCTTTTAATGCTGCGACACATTTCGCAACGGTAGCAGCAATCTCATCTTCCTCGAGTGTACGACCTGAATCCTGAAGGATAAGGCTTATGGCCAGGCTCTTATAACCATCGGTTACGCCCTTACCACGGTACACGTCAAATAAGTTTACGCCAACTATATGATTTACGCCAACTTTCTTACATTCAACTAAAACATCTGCTGCAGGGACGTTTTCTGCCACGACAACAGCGATGTCGCGACGGTTTGCCGGGAAGCGAGAAACCTCTTGCGCATCAGGAATGGCGCGGTCTGCAAGCTTATCCCACAAAATTTCGAACACCAGGGTGCGGCCATTCAAATCCAGTTTACGCTCAAGTTCCGGATGTACAACACCAATATATCCAATATATTCATCTGCTAAAAACAATCCTGCGCTCTGTCCTGGATGAAGAGCCGGATTATTCTGAACGCGAAATTCGATATCGCCCAGTTTGCCGGTGAGCGAGAGCACAGACTCCAAATCACCCTTCAGATCGAAGAAATCGACCGTTCTGCGTTCCATGTCCCAATGCTCTTCATAGTGGTTACCACAAATAGCACCAGCCAGCATAACATCCTGACGAATACCTAAATTAGCCTGAGTATCAGGTACAAACCGTAACCCAGACTCAAAAATACGTACACGACTTTGTTGACGATTTTGGTTATAGACCACAGTATTTAGTAATCCGGTTAGCAAGGATAGGCGCATTGCGGACATATCGCTGGCAATCGGATTAGGAAGAATCAAATGTTCTTCACCAGGGTGGAGCAATTGCTGGGTTTTAGGATCAACAAAACTGTAGGTGATAACTTCCTGATAGCCTTTGTCCACAAGCATAGTTTTCACACGCTTAAGGGACAAATCTGCTTCACGATGCGCACCCATAATCAGACTGGCCTGAATCGGTAAATTGGGGATATTATCGTAGCCGTAGACACGGGCAACTTCTTCCACCAAATCTTCTTCAATCGCCATATCAAAACGCCAGCTTGGCGCTATTGCCGTCCACTGATTCTCACCGACTGTCACTTTACAACCGAGACGAGACAGAATATCGGTCACCAGCTCATCAGCAATATGATAACCAATCAGACGATCCAGTTTGCTACGGCGCAAAGTAATGGTTGCCGGAACTGGCAGACTCTCTTGATTGCTGGCATCGATGACAGGTCCAACCTGACCACCACAGATATCAACCAGCAGGCGTGTCGCACGTTCCATCGCCTGATACTGCAAGCATGAGTCAACGCCACGCTCATAACGGTGAGAAGCATCCGTATGTAAACCATGACGACGGGCACGACCGGTGATTGAAAGCGGGCTGAAGAACGCACATTCCAGCAGCACATCACGTGTTTCGCCATTCACGCCTGAGTGCTCACCGCCAAAGATACCCGCCATCGCTAACGCTTTGCTGTTATCAGCAATAACCAGAGTATCAGCACTCAGTTTAACTTCGTTGCCGTCGAGCAGAACCAGCGTTTCGCCCTCTTCTGCCATACGCACCACGATACCACCATCGATACGGCTCAGGTCAAAGGCATGCATTGGCTGACCCAACTCAAGTAATACGTAGTTGGTGATATCGACAACAGGATCAATAGAACGAACGCCACAGCGACGTAGTTTTTCTTTCATCCATAAAGGCGTACTGACGTTAACGTTAATATTCTTAACTACACGTCCAAGATAACGCGGGCAAGCTTCTGGCGCATCAACACGGATCGGCAGACTGTCATCAATATCAGCCTTCACGGTAGTGATTTCAGGCTGATTCAATGTCAACTGATTGAGAACAGCAACATCACGAGCAATACCAATAATGCCCAGGCAATCGGCACGGTTTGGCGTCACACTTATCTCAATCGTGTTATCGTCAAGCTGCAAAAACTCACGAATATCAACACCAATCGGCGCATCTGCCGGTAGTTCAATAATGCCGTTGCTATCATCGCTGATACCCAGCTCAGAGAAAGAGCACAGCATGCCTTCTGATGGCTCACCGCGTAATTTCGCCGCTTTAATTTTAAAATCGCCCGGCAGTACAGCACCGACGGTTGCCACTGCGACTTTCAGTCCCTGACGGCAGTTTGGTGCTCCGCAGACGATATCAAGCAGGCGCTCACCGCCAACATTGATTTTGGTGACGCGCAGTTTGTCGGCGTTAGGGTGCTGACCACATTCGACAACTTCACCGACCACGACACCATGGAAAGCACCTGCGACAGCATCAACGCCGTCCACTTCCAGGCCAGCCATAGTAATTTGATTGCTCAGTTCTTCGCTATTGTTGGCTGGATTTACCCATTCGCGTAACCAGAGTTCACTGAATTTCATTGGATATTCCGCCCTTATTTAAACTGTTTGAGAAAACGTAAATCATTTTCGAAAAATGCCCGCAGATCGGTAACGCCATAACGCAACATAGTCAGACGTTCCATACCCATACCGAAAGCAAAGCCAGAGTAGACTTCTGGATCAATACCCACATTGCGCAACACGTTAGGATGCACCATGCCGCAGCCCAGCACTTCCAGCCATTTACCATTTTTTCCCATCACATCAACTTCAGCGGAGGGTTCAGTAAACGGGAAATAAGACGGACGGAAGCGGATCTGCAAGTCTTCCTCAAAGAAATTATTCAGGAACTCGTGCAGGGTACCTTTCAGATTGGTGAAGTTAATATTGGTATCAACAATTAACCCTTCCATCTGATGGAACATTGGGGTGTGAGTCTGATCGTAATCGTTACGGTAGACACGACCTGGAGCAATAATACGAATCGGTGGCTGCTTATCTTTCATGGTGCGAATTTGTACACCTGAAGTCTGAGTACGCAGTAAACGCGTTGCATCAAACCAGAATGTATCGTGATCGGCACGTGCTGGGTGATGTGCCGGAATATTCAGCGCATCAAAGTTATGGTAATCATCTTCAATTTCCGGACCGGTAGCTACCGTAAAGCCCAGCTCACCAAAGAAGCTTTCAATTCTGTCGATTGTGCGGGTCACCGGATGCAGGCCACCGTTTTCGATACGGCGTCCAGGCAAAGAAACATCGATAGTTTCTTCTGCCAGCCGGGCATTCAGCGCGGCACTTTCCAGCGTCGCTTTGCGTGTATTCAGCGCTTCCTGAACCTGCTCTTTTGCCTCATTAATTACCGCGCCAGCCGCCGGGCGCTCTTCCGCTGGTAGTTCACGCAGGGTGGTCATCTGGAGGGTCAGGTGCCCTTTTTTCCCTAAATATTCGACGCGTACGGTATCTAACGCGGCAACATCCTGGGCATCGTTTATGGCTGCTTTGGCATTTGCAACCAGCTCTGCGAGATGTGGCATGGTATTCCTCATATACCGGCAAACTGCCGGATTAGTTAGTCTGACACGGAAACGAAACGCAAAAAAAAGCCTCCTAAAGGAGGCTTCTGGCGCTGTTTTTCGTTTCTTTTCTTACGCGCAAAGCCCCCTGAATTCAGGTGCTAAAGTAAAAAAAGAAACGGAAAATAGCAGCATACATGCTTGCGGTTACCTTATTTTGAAACGGACAGAATCACTTAAAATAAAAGAGGGAGCAATGCTCCCTCTGATAACGGGCTTACGCCAGAGCTACTTTCGCTTTCTCAACCAGTGCAGTAAATGCCACTTTGTCGAATACTGCGATGTCAGCCAGGATCTTACGGTCAATTTCAACAGAGGCTTTTTTCAGGCCGTTGATGAATTTGCTGTAAGAGATACCATTCTGACGAGCTGCAGCGTTGATACGTGCAATCCACAGCTGGCGGAATTGACGTTTACGTTGACGACGGTCGCGGTAAGCATACTGACCAGCTTTGATAACAGCCTGGAAGGCAACACGGTAAACGCGTGAACGCGCACCATAATAACCTTTAGCTTGTTTAAGGATTTTTTTGTGACGAGCACGTGCTACTACACCACGTTTTACGCGAGCCATATTAGCTCTCCTGTTCTATATTCTGAAAAAAAATTAAAAGTAAACTTATGCGTACGGCAGACAAGCGATAACCAGACCCAGATCCCCTTTGGAAACCAGACCTTTTGGACGCAGGTGACGTTTACGCTTAGTAGACTTTTTAGTCAGAATATGACGCAGGTTAGCGTGCTTGCGCTTAAAACCACCAGAGGCAGTCTTTTTGAAGCGCTTAGCGGCGCCGCGTACTGTTTTAATCTTTGGCATTTCAATTTCCACTTCGCATTGTTAATAAACGAACCAGAAGGCGAACAAATACTACGGGGCATACACCCCGTAGAAATGTTACTTGATGGCCTTACTGTTTCTTCTTCGGAGCAAGCACCATGATCATCTGGCGGCCTTCGATCTTCGTAGGGAAGGATTCGACCACTGCCAGTTCACTCAAATCGTCACGGACGCGGTTAAGCACTTCCATTCCGATCTGTTGGTGTGCCATTTCACGTCCACGAAAACGCAGAGTGATTTTGGCTTTGTCTCCATCTTCCAGAAAGCGAACCAGGCTGCGGAGTTTTACCTGATAGTCGCCATCATCGGTGCCAGGACGAAACTTAATTTCTTTAACCTGGATAACTTTTTGCTTTTTCTTCTGTTCCTTAGAAGATTTACTTTTTTCGTAGAGGAACTTGCCGTAGTCCATTATGCGGCAAACAGGCGGTTCAGCATTGGGGCTGATTTCAACTAAATCTGCGCCTGCTTCTTCGGCTTTTTCTAAAGCTTCATTAAGACTGACAATGCCAATCTGCTCGCCATCAAGGCCTGTCAGACGAACCTCAGTAGCACGAATTTCTCTATTTATGCGATTTGGACGCGCCGGTTGAACTCTTTTTCCGCCTTTAATACTTTATTCCTCCAGTTGATGTAGATTGCGACTGCGAATTTCATTCTGCAGTTTTTCAATCAATTCGCTTACGTCAATACTTCCCAGATCAACGCCGCGGCGGGTACGTACGGCTACTTTGCCGGACTCAACCTCTTTATCGCCACAGACTAACATGTAAGGGACACGACGTAACGTGTGTTCTCTGATTTTAAAGCCAATCTTCTCATTTCTCAAGTCTGCTTTTACACGAATTCCCGCATTTTGCAGTTTTCGTACTATTTCGCTGACATAATCAGACTGGCTATCAGTGATATTCATCACTACTACTTGTACCGGAGCAAGCCAGGTTGGGAAGAACCCTGCGAACTCTTCGGTCAAAATACCGATGAAGCGTTCCATTGAACCGAGAATCGCGCGGTGAATCATCACCGGGACCACACGTTCGTTATTTTCACCGATATATGATGCATTTAGCCGTCCAGGCAACGAGAAGTCAAGCTGAACCGTACCACACTGCCAGGCTCTGTCCAGGCAATCGTAGAGGGTAAACTCAATTTTCGGGCCATAGAACGCCCCTTCTCCCGGTTGTAAATCGAACGGGATCTGGTTCTCTTCAAGGGCTGCAGCCAAGTCAGCTTCGGCGCGATCCCACATTTCATCGCTGCCGATACGTTTTTCCGGACGAGTCGACAATTTCACCACGATTTTTTCAAAACCGAAGGTGCTGTACATATCATAGACCATACGAATACAGCTGTTAACTTCGTCACGGACCTGATCTTCGGTACAGAAAACGTGCGCATCATCTTGAGTAAAGCCACGAACACGCATCAAACCGTGCAGTGCACCTGATGGTTCGTTACGGTGGCAGCTCCCAAACTCAGCCATTCGCAGCGGCAAATCACGGTATGATTTTAGCCCCTGATTAAAGATCTGTACATGTCCCGGGCAGTTCATTGGCTTAATACAGTATTCACGGTTCTCTGATGAGGTGGTGAACATTGCATCTTTATAGTTGTCCCAGTGACCAGTTTTTTCCCACAGAACACGGTCCATCATAAACGGACCTTTAACTTCCTGATACTGGTACTCTTTCAGTTTGGAACGGACAAAAACTTCCAGTTCACGGAAGATAGTCCAGCCATCATTATGCCAGAATACCATTCCTGGTGCTTCTTCTTGCATATGATAGAGATCAAGCTGCTTACCGATTTTACGGTGATCGCGCTTAGAAGCTTCTTCCAGGCGTTTCAGATAAGCGTTAAGTTGCTTTTTATCCGCCCAGGCCGTGCCATAAACACGTTGCAGCATTTTATTACTGCTATCACCACGCCAGTATGCACCGGAGGTTTTTTGCAGTTTAAAATGGTGACAGAAACGCATATTAGGAACATGCGGGCCACGACACATATCAACGTATTCTTCATGATGATACAAACCAGGCCTATCATCATGGCTAATATTTTCGTCAAGAATGGCAACTTTATAGTTTTCACCACGAGCAACAAAAGTATCTCTCGCTTCTTGCCAGCTCACTTTTTTCTTGATGACGGTGTAATCTGTTTCGGCAAGCTCATGCATCCGTTTTTCAAGACGCTCGAGATCTTCCTGAGTCAATGTATGGTCAAGGTCAATATCATAGTAGAAACCATTATCGATAACCGGACCAATCGCCATCCGGGTGTCCGGCCATAACTGCTTGATGGCATGTCCCAGCAGGTGAGCACAAGAGTGACGAATGATTTCGATACCGGCTTCATCTTTTGCGGTAATAATCGCTAATTGGGCATCGTTTTCAATTAAGTCCGTCGCATCAACCAACTCGCCGTCTACACGGCCAGCAATACAGGCTTTTGCCAGACCCGGACCGATATCCAGAGCGACATCTAATGGACTAACCGCTTGTTCGTAATGACGTTGACTACCATCAGGAAGTGTAATAACAGGCATTTAAAATCCTTATTTGCAGTGGTGACCCACACGTAAGATCACATACAAATTTACATTGTTTATATTAATCAGTAGGTTAATGACTGGTGAATGCTTCACTCTGCAAACTATGTACGCTCAGATATACAATATTTGAACGATACCCAACCACGCTTACTGACTACGCGGCTGTATGATACACCTCATTATATAAAGGCGAAAGATATTGGGGTAATCACCTCCAGGCTAACCCCGGGCTAATACCCAAATTTCGCTCATATTCTTTAAACGGCTCAGCTGCTACAACATCTCTGCCCAGGCATGTCCCGGATGTAAACGATTAAGGCAATCTCTCAACCAGATACGTTCAGGTGGAGATAATCCCGGCACTGCCATGGCGAAATCGTCCTCATCTTTTTGCCGACGATACTTTGCCTTAAATAACAACACTGCAGAAGGATTGAGGTAAGGAATATTCGATTCACTCAGTCCGAACATCTCGCTGCGCAGACGCCTGATTTCCGGCTCTCGTTTATAGACCCAGAACTCATCGGTTCCCTGCTCAATCATCATATCCACACGCCAGCAAGCAGCCGGGCGATCGAAACACCAGATCTGAGAGATATCTGCCTGTGGCTCCTGGTCATCCCTCAGTTGCTGGAGTTCACCATTATTGACGGTGTAAAATTCCATATCGTTCAACGCATGCCGGAAAACATTCAGGTCTTCACGCAAAATGGTAAATTCGAGATCTTCATGCTCACGCGTTTTTGCCCCATGCCATAAGCAGAGAGCCCAGCCGCCAACCACGCCCCAGGGTTTCGATACACTGCTCAGGCGATGCGATAACTCAGTTGGGCTCCAGGCGTCCCAGTTATCCTGGTCCGGTACAACCTTTCTATCTTTCATGTTATCGATTATCTACTCTCTTCAGAAACCCCACCACCATGATGAAAAGGCCCAGCGGAAAAGGAATTGTCGTTTTCATTATGTCACACAGGCTCTTGCAATAAATAATAGCGAGCTATCATTAGCGTATTTATTCTAGAATATCAAACAATCACTCAACATATACAATATATTAAAAGATTATTTCCACTTTCATTAGCAATAATACAATAAAAAATGATACATTATTTATCTATATCACCATCCATCATTGTGCCACTGACTTTCGGAACTAATACATCATACACCAGAATGCAATATATCATCCACTGTTCCAGTAACGGGTATCTTAACGCTATTTATTTCATACCAACGACAGAATAAGAAATGCAGAACTTAATTCATTTTAATAATTTCCAATATTAATTAACTCGTAAATATCATAAATAATTGTCATATAAAGAAACCATAAAGAATGCATTATCTTACGATTAACGTGGCTAAAGATGAAGGATCATCGGTGAGTACTGAATAATAAACCCCATCAATTCAGACCCACTAACAGACATAGCAGGAGGTATTTATTATGCAATTAACAGAGTAGCGTCACTTCTTAATCGGTATTAAGCGGATTGTTTGACCTTATGCAAACAGGATAATCAAACATCCCTTTCGCCATCATGTATCAAAAAACCACCCCCTCCAACAAATGTCTTAATGATATAGTGGAAAAATGATTATGAGTACCAGAGTTAGACTCAAAAGAAATATAGCATATATTTCATTATTATCTTGTTTTACGTTATCTATAATGGAAGCACAGGCTAATGATATATTCCCAGCACCTGAATTTGATGCAACTATCACTCCTCCTTCAGTTGATGACTTTACAGTTATCACAGATAGTACATTGAGGATTGAAAGATCCGTTGGTACGGATTTAAATCCTGAAAAATTACGCCTGAAGCATGGTGAATTAGATATCCAACCAGGTAGTCGATTTATCGGTAGCATCATTGGTGATAATTCAGAAATCAATGTCAATCGGGCAACTATCACTGGTGATATTTATCTTCATCAACAGAGCCCTGAAGATGAATCAATACCCAATAAACTTAGTCTAAAAGATACGCTTATATCCAGCAATAATAGACACTCAGCCATAGATGTAGAAAGTGGTGAGGTCAGTATCGAGACCTGCCTGATACGTAATAGTACTGGTGGAGGCATTAATATCACCAAAAAAAGTATTTTGGATGATCACGAGTTTCTTGATGCCACGATTAATAAAACCACTATTATTACAGGAGACGATTATGGAATAGTGAACCAACTAAGTAATGTTAGCATTAATGATACGATAATAAAAACCGGTCAAAAAAACAGGGAAAACACACACTCTACTGGCGTTAAAATATACGCAAAAAATGCAGAGCATGAGAGTGTAACCACTACTGAAATAAATAATAGTAAAATAAATTCATATGGTGACGGTATTTTTATGTCCGGTGGTGATACTGACATAAACAACTCTATAATCATGGCAGGCAAAAATTATGCTATTATGACTGAGGGTGGAAATTTAGCCCTCAACCAGAGCTCTGTGCTAAAAGCTAACAATAATGCTCATGGCATATATATTTTTGCGGGAAAATCCGCTTTGTATAATAACAATACTATTATTATTGATAACTCAGCAATTACGACAACTAACAATACAGCTATAGTAGTTAATCGAGAAGATATAGATGAACCCATCATAAACAACACAGAAATAATGTTAACTAACAATTCACAGATCAGTGCTGGAAACGATATTGCTCTGGAATCATTTAAATACTCAAACGTTAATATTGGCATTCATGAAAGCACTATTTCCGGGGGAATTAGCGCTCATCATGAATCAATCATAAATATTCTCCTTGGTGAACATTCATTGTTTGATGGTTATACAAGAAACGTGAATAATTTCACTTCAGGATGGAACTCTTTATGGAAATTGACCACCAATTCTGACACAGAGAACCTCAATCACGCAGGTAACATTGTGTTAACTGATATGAAAAACAAAGGCATAGCGTTACTTATTCATAATAATTATTTTGGAATGAATGGCACTATGACTTTCAATTCTAAGTTAACTGACCAATACCCTCTTCCAGACAAACTGATTATCGGTGGTAATAGTTTCGGTACCACTAATGTTGCTATCAATAATATTGGCGGTGCGGGGGATGCCCGTCTTAATGGCTTTGAACTCATTCATGTCGATGGTTCTTCTGGTGCTGTTTTTAGCCAATCAGGGCGTATTATTGCAGGAGCCTACGATTACTCCCTGGTACGTGGACAGGGAAATAATAGTGGAAACTGGTATCTCACCAGCCAGGCATCCCTTAATTCTCCCCAGGCCAGACATATCGTACGTCCGGAGGCCGCGAGTTATATTGCAAACTTAAGCGCCGCTAATACTCTGTTCGCCACAGCAATCAATGATCGTCCAGCTGATACTGAATATACCGACGTTTTTACTGGTAAAAAAAAGTGGTCCAGCTTATGGCTACGTCAGACAGGCAGTCATAATAACTGGCGCGATAATAGCAGTCAGTTAACAACACAGACCAATAATATGATGACCCAACTGGGTGGAGATATTCTCCGCTGGAGTACAAATAACCGTAATCGGGGAAATTTTGGTTTGACTGCAGGTCATGGCACCAGCCGTAGCAATAGCCATTCAGCTGTCACCGATTATCATTCAAAGAGTTCGGCTAAAGGATACAGTATCGGCACCTACGCTAGCTGGTACGGGAATCATACGGATAAATCCGGTCTGTATATCAATAGCTGGCTACAGTACAACTGGTTTAATAATCACGTTCAAGGCCAGAACATATCCGCAGAGCGTTATCAGTCAAAAGGTGTAAATACCTCACTTGAAGCAGGTTATACCTTTAAGATGGGGGAACTTACCGATAGCAAAGAAGCTGTTAATTCATGGTTTATTCAGCCACAGGCTCAGGTCACCTTGATGAACGTAAAATCCAGTAATCACCGCGAAGCTAACGGAACCCGTGTTATCAGTAATGGTGAGGGTAATATCCAGACCCGCCTGGGGATCAGGGCATCTATGAAAGGTCATCATATTTTGGATAAAAATAAAGAACGTGAGTTTGAACCCTTCATTGAAGCAAACTGGCTACATAATACTCGCAGTTTCAGCGTAAAAATGGATGATGCTCGCGTCACTCAGGCAGGTACGCGTGATATCGGAGAAGTGAAAATTGGTGTTGCCGGTAAGCTTAACCCTAAAATCAATTTATGGGCAAATACAGGCAGCCAGGTGGGCCATAAGGGATACAGTAATACCAGCGCGATGCTTGGTATTAAATATAATTTTTGAACCATATTGGGGAATACACAGCAGGTTGTCGCCCCGAAATAAGATGAGTTAGAATGTATCGTACCCATAGATAGAAACTGCACCCTGTATATCGCTACCGGGTAAATCTATGGGTACAGCATCCCTTATTTTTTGAACCACAACTAAGGGACCCACCCGCTAGTCAGCACACTCTCCCGGCACTGAAATCTGGGCGTCAATAGCACTGATACGCTCCCGTAACGTCGGATTTTTTCGCGATAGCATATCGCAACCAACATTGACGATATTAACAAAGTATGGGGTGGTTGATTTTTCAACGGCAACCACTGTGCTGGCCGGGCGTGCTGCAAATACGCCGACGGAGAATGACAGCAACAAACCGGATATCGCTATATATTTTAGCGCTTTCATAATTTATCTCTTACTCAATAACTAAGTTCTCTGAATACGGGGCAATTATAGCCGTGTATTACGCTTTGTTGATAGTCAGTTTATTTGTCAGAGAGACTCAAATTTACTGCGTTCGTTAGTGAGATGTAAATAAAGGCGAGGATCAACTGACAATAAATAACCTTTGCAGAACATAGCCGGAGACGAGTTAACCAAAGTAACAATTAGTTTAAGATGGACAAAAAATAAGCCGGATGATTATCCGGCTTTTCATGACTAGAGCTTATAACCAAGCGTAATCTGGGTACGCTTATCAGTACGGTTAGGCGCTGATGCTGGTGGCTCAGAGTTCCACGTCACGTAGTAACCGAGTTTCAGACCGAAATTCTCATTGATGGCTACATCAACTGAGGTTTCAGTATTCACGGTGCTGTCTTCAGAACCAAAGAACGATACGCCCTGAGTAAATTTAGCATTATCTGTGAATTGCCAGTTATAGATGGCAGACGCATAGCCTAAAGCCTGCGTTTTATGACCACCGTCGACATATTCGTCATAGCGTACACCAGGACCGGCTTCCAGACGCAGGAACTGTACAGGCCCTGCCAATACCTGACGACCATAACCAGCGGTAAAGATATCGCGGGCATGATAACCATTGAAGCGATCGGTCAACCAGCTTGCCTGGCCAAAAACATAGTTACTATCAGACAGATTGTAACGACCACGACCACCGGCAGAATATTTTTCGGAAGAACGTACATCGTTAGAGGAAGTATTACTTGCGCTGCCCCACAGTGACCATGCTGTTACCTGCTGGTACCAGGTCATATTGGTATTTGCAGTCAGCGTCGAGCTTTTGGTGTTCCCTGACTGAGCAGTATAGCCTGCGTTAAGGTTACCGCCGAAGTCTGTCTTGGCTGTAGCGGGGTCATCCATGACAGTGAACACCGAATCATCTGCCCAAACAGAATGACTTACAAACGATCCTCCAGCCAGGAGGAGTGCTACCGGTACTGTCTTTAAAAGCTTCATTTATTAATCCGTACAACACAAAAAAAGATAACCGCAAGTATTCGGCCTATTTCACAAGGGCTAGAGAATATGCCCCTTGGAAGGAGGTGAATTATAAAAAAGCCCCGTAAACTTAGCAATGAGATCTTAATAACATTTTCTAGCCAAGTGTAAAATAAAAAGTGTTTATTTTCATAATGATAAAAAAATCAGACCTTTCCGCATAACATTATAAAACATATGGATTTTATCACCATAACGCATCCCATAACCTGTAGGAGCAGACACACAAATAACAGGGGTTTACCTCCTGCTTGTTTCAGAATGAACTATTCTTGATATCAAAAGGCAGTCATCGCGGAGAAATCGCATGACTATAAAAATCCTGGTAACTGTGCGTGATGTCGCGGTTAGTCACCACTAAGCGCGATAATCTATTGATAATCCGGTCACCCGCAGAGGAATTCAATATGTGGCAAACTATTCGTCGTTTGTTAAGCGAGCAGTTAGGTGAAGCCGAAATCTCAGCACCGACGCAGGTGCCTGGTGGCCAGAGTCACCAGGCATGGCATCTCTACTACGGTGAACATGAGATTTTTGTCAAAAGTGATAACCATGAGATGTTACCGTTATTTATTGCCGAAGCCGATCAACTGGCGCTGCTAGCACGCACGAATACCGTCAGAGTCCCCGCCGTCTGGGCGACAGGAGCTGACCGGGATAATAGTTTCCTGCTACTGGAGTACCTCCCTGCCAGACCTTTAGATTTGCACAATGCCTATTTACTCGGACAACATCTGGCACGACTCCATCAATGGAGTGACCAGCCGCAATTTGGCCTGGACTTCGATAATGCGCTGTCTACGACATTACAACCTAATCTCTGGCAGCGCCGCTGGTCTACTTTTTTTGCTGAGCAACGTATTGGCTGGCAACTCGAGATAGCGGCAGAAAAAGGGATTAAGTTCGGAAATATCGATACGATTGTTGACACTGTTCAGCAGGCTCTGGCCGCACACCAGCCACAGCCGTCGCTATTACATGGTGATTTGTGGGCTGATAACTGCGCGCTGGGACCTGACGGCCCTTTTATCTATGATCCCGCCTGCTACTGGGGGGACCGGGAGTGCGATTTAGCCATGCTGCCCTTGCATCCGGAACAGCCACCGCACATTTATGATGGTTACCAGTCAATAGCGCCTCTACCATCCGGATTTATTGAGCGACAGCCGATTTACCAGCTTTATACCCTGATTAATCGGGCTGTCGTGTTTGGCAGGGAACATATTCCGGTAGCAGATCATGCTCTGGAACAAGTGCTGTCCCGTTAGCGGTTAAACAAAGCCCAGTAGTCGGAAAAACAGATAACCGACTGCCAGCACAATCACCGGCAGAATATATAGCGGGAAAACCTGAACCAGAAACGTGTGATGCGGGACATTAATTTTAGCATTCAGTTGCTGTTTGCTAAGTCCCTCTTCGCCTTTGGCCTTTTCAATAATCAGCTGATCCTGAAGACTTTCCCGTATATATTTTACCTGCCGTGACATTCTTGCACCTGAGTCTTTTAACGCCAGACCAATAAATATAAGAGCAAAAATAATCCAGAACGTAATGTTTGCCTGTTGCAGAAAATCTGCCTGCGGTGAATTATCCCAGAACAGGTTCAGGAAAGGCGTATTGAAACGCACCATCTCGATCATGACATGAATAAAGTCCAGCATCACCGCATTAATACCGACTTGTTTCTCGCTGTACGCATACATAAACTTCAGCACAGAGATAAAAGTAGATAGCAACGCCGGGATAAAAATCACCCAGCCGGCGATGCGTTTTAGTAAAGCAATACGTCCAGCTTGTTGATACGTCATGAACTCCCCTTATTTAAGACGTAACATGTCGGCTAAAGTCTACCCTGTATATCCTCTTTTCGCCCGGGCTTTACAGCTTAAATTCGCAAAAGAGCCATTGTCCTGTATTGTCTGGGGTCTGAAGTTAACGAACCCGTGATTAATATGGACTAAGGGAGGTCTCTAATGGCAAGTACGCACCAGATCCATGCGGCGATTTTTGATATGGATGGTCTGTTAATTGATTCTGAACCACTCTGGGAACAGGCTGAGCACGAAATTCTCTCCTCTATAGGAGTGGACACCTCAAGGCACCATGAACTTCCCGAAACCCTCGGCGTACGTATCGATGTGGTGGTGGATTTGTGGTTTAACTTGATGCCGTGGGCAGGCCCCTCTTGTGCAGAGGTGACAGCCAGTGTGATTAAACGTGTTATTGAGTTAGTCGAACAACAGCGCCCACTGAAGCCTGGCGTACGAGAAGCTCTGATACTGTGCAAGGCTCGGGGACTGAAAATTGGCCTCGCTTCCGCATCACCTTTAGCCATGCTGGAAAAAGTACTGGAAATTTTCGAACTGCGCGAGTACTTCGACACACTCGCTTCGGCAGAGCATCTGCCCTATAGCAAGCCACATCCTCAGGTCTATCTGAATGCGGCTGCTCAACTGAATATTTCCCCGGTTAACTGTGTGGCACTGGAAGATTCTGTGACAGGCATGGTTGCCAGTAAAGCTGCACGTATGCGCTCTATTGTGGTGCCGCTGGTTGAAAGCCTTTCAGACCCACGCTGGGGCCTGGCAGAGGTTAAAATCAGCTCTCTGGAACAGCTCACCGCCAGCAATTTGACTGGCTGATACTGTGGGTGGTGCAAACCACCCTCATTCTGATTAAATGTTACAGCGTCACCTCTTTCGCATACTGTATAAAAACCCTATACTGGACGAATTGACAGTTCTTATTCGGGTGCATTATGACGGCGGAAGGCCATCTGCTTTTTTCTATTTCGCTTGCAGTATTTGCTAAAAATGCGGAGTTAACGCCGGTCCTGGCTAATGGGGACTGGTGGCATATTGTTCCGTCAGCCATTCTGACTTGCCTGCTACCCGATATCGATCATCCTAAATCGTTTCTCGGCCAGCGCTTAAAATGGATTTCTAAACCTGTTGCCCGGATGTTCGGGCATCGCGGATTTACCCACAGTTTGCTGGCGGTATTTATTGGTCTGGCCCTATTTTCTCTGCAAGTACCGAATGACTGGGTTATCCCGGCTGATGCACTCCAGGGCATGGTTCTGGGTTATATCAGTCATATCATCGCCGATATGCTCACGCCTGCCGGTGTCCCTTTGCTCTGGCCTTGCCGCTGGCGTTTTCGGTTCCCCGTTATCAGGCCACAAAAAGGTAACCAGCTCGAACGCGTACTCTGTATGGCATTATTTGGATTTGCCGTCTGGATGCCACATACTTTGCCAGAAAACCATGTCGTACGCTGGTCATCACAAATGATTAACTCGCTACAAACCACTTTTAATGGCTTGCTACATCATCAACGTGAGCAATAAACGCACCGCGTTATTACCTTTAAGTATAATCAATTTCTTTTGATTATATAGTCGTTCATCACCTTCTGATAATATATGCAACATGATATTTTGTTGTATCTATTCGGAATAATTCGAGCTCGCTGTAAGACGTGCCATTAAGCACTGAAAAACACGGTTATTTGACGTGTTTTACGACACTAATGCCCGGGTAACTCGAAATATGACGGATACATCCCAAAGATCTCGAGTCACCAGCAGGTGACTTGATGTATTCGGGATAATAATAATTAAGGAGATATGGGATGAACGTTCCACTGATAGCGAACATTGTTGTGTTCGTAGTATTGCTATTGTTGCTTGCGCAAACGCGTAAAAAACAGTGGAGCCTGGCAAAGAAAGTTCTTGCAGGCCTGGCGCTCGGGGTACTGTTTGGTCTTGGCTTGCATACCGTTTACGGTGCTGGCAATCCGATTCTAAAAGAATCTATTCAATGGTTTAATATTGTCGGTAACGGCTATGTTCAGTTACTGCAAATGATCATTATGCCATTAGTCTTCGCCTCTATTTTGAGTGCGGTAGCAAAGCTGCATAATGCTTCATCGCTGGGTAAAATCAGTTTTCTGACCATTGGAACCCTGCTTTTTACCACGATGATAGCCGCACTTGTTGGGGTGCTGGTGACCAATATGTTTGGTCTGACAGCTGAAGGACTGGTCCAGGGTACTGCTGAAAACGCGCGTCTGGCAACAATAGAGTCGAGTTATATTGCGAAAGTATCCGACCTGTCGTTACCGCAATTGATTCTGTCATTTGTACCTAAAAACCCGTTTGCCGATCTGACTGGGGCTAATCCAACTTCAATTATCAGTGTCGTCATCTTTGCCGCCTTCCTGGGTGTTGCAGCTCTTCGTTTGTTAAAAGATGATGCGCCAAAAGGCGAGCGAGCCCTGATGGCGATTGAAGTGATTCAAAGCTGGGTGATGAAGCTGGTTCGTCTGGTTATGCAACTGACACCTTATGGTGTAATGGCATTAATGACTAAAGTTGTCGCAAGCTCTAATATCGATGACATTATTAAGCTCGGTAGCTTTGTAGTGGCGTCTTATATCGGGCTGGGAATCATGTTTGTGGTTCATGGCGTACTGCTGGCGTTCACCGGTGTAAGTCCGCTGAAATTCTTCCGCAAAGCAGGCCCGGTACTGGCATTTGCCTTTACCAGCCGTTCCAGCGCTGCCAGTATCCCGTTAAACGTTGAAACCCAGACTCGTCGCTTAGGTATTCCAGAGTCTATAGCCAGTTTCTCGGCATCTTTCGGTGCGACCATTGGCCAAAACGGTTGTGCTGGCCTGTATCCTGCTATGCTGGCAGTCATGGTTGCTCCGACTGTTGGTATCAACCCGTTTGATCCTCTGTGGATTGCGACGCTGGTCGGTATTGTCACTATTAGTTCTGCCGGTGTTGCCGGTGTCGGCGGCGGTGCGACCTTTGCAGCACTGATTGTCTTGCCTGCTATGGGCCTGCCTGTGACGCTGGTTGCGCTGCTGATTTCAGTTGAGCCATTAATTGATATGGGAAGAACTGCACTTAACGTGAGCGGATCAATGACTGCTGGTACTGTCACCAGTCAACTGATGAAGCAAACTGATAAGTCAGTACTGAACAGTGAAGATGACGCCGAACTGATTCAACGTTAACAGACGTTATTAATAGCTGAAAACTATCTCGCCCTGTCGGTAAATTATCTGACAGGGCGTCCATAATGGTACTGACAGGTATTACCCAGCAAAGCTACTTTGAATAGCAGTGAACTCTGGCATTCTGGTAATATCTGGCGCCACTAAATTCAACCCTTCAGAAATTTTTAGCAAAGCATCTATATTGTTGTAAAAAGCCTGTCTGTTATTATTCGGCTCATGAAGGTTTTTAATTATCCGATTACTTATATCTAGTGCCTCAAATAATTTTGAATAACCACCTGAATCGATAATTTTAAAAACACCAATTGTACGAATGGTCTCTTCAATTTTCGATTTTAATATTTTGAAATTTTGAACATCTACATTATCTACTAATAAAAAATCCCTTTCTGGTGCAGATATCTTTCTTTGCTGCAATAACGATATTTCTGATGCAGTCGGTTGTTCATTATTATCATTTTGCAAAATGTCATCATCGTCCTCATCATCGGTATCAGACCAGATTCTATGTTCGTGCAGATTCGGGTTAGGACAGGATAAAATCACCTCAGAATCTATTTTATAGACGTCCTTATAGATGTTGCTGTCTATAATAAATTTATTTTTACAACCTGGCGATGCGAGCTGCCTGAGGTTAATAAAAGTTTCCCGAACATCCTGTTCGGACATATTAAAATCATCTCGATGATAAAGCTTATGAACACATTCATACGCGGCTTTTTGATGAGTGGAAAAGAAAAAATCTTTTATTTTTTCCCACAGGGTCATCTCCGGCAGAAATTCGTTATTTTTTATATCATGTAGTCTTTCATAACTGATATGTGCGGTGAGCAAACCATTTCCAACATTAAATGACATAGTGATGCTCCTTTATAAATAACACTTCGGATAAAAACCTATAATATCATCCATAACATCTCACTGAATTCAGCATAAAATAATCAGTCTGATATTACTTGCTAAAAGCGCTATTTTTAATCATTAACAGAAATGAGCTCTACATCGCCCAGTAATTGAGCTTAAATAAATGCAGGGAACCAGTGCCAAGTTAATATGGTAAAGAAAGAGGAGTGAATTATTACAAATCATTCCCTGACTGAGAACATAATATATAAAATCAGGAACCGTAGTAACTCACGTTCCTGCTAACTCCGATGGCCTGTCAAGTATCGTTATTTTGTCGAGTCTGGTTAGCCCAGCGCTGCGCCGACTCGGGCTGAGTAAATACCGGTGATTGCTGAAAAACATCACCCAGTAAGACAAAAGCCACATACTGCTTCTGTAACTGATAGACATCCTGATACCCTTCCACCCGCCGGGCATGCACCGGAGGCGCTGGTTCAACACGCGGTTTATAGCTAATGACAGGACGCGAACTCGCTTGACGTAGTGGTTTCATAAGTAACATGGGTTCAGTGAGTTTAGGAAACACTTGTACTATACCCTAATTAATTCAATTTGCATGTTGCTATAACGCTCAGAGTGCGGATGAACGGTGCCAGTCCCTGGATTTCTCCTGCCTGATTTACAAAAAGGTTAAGATTAAAACAAAATGTGGACATGAACATAATGGCAAAAAATAGGGGTAGCAACATGAAGGAATTAGCCCTAAACCACAACACCAACAAGCTGATTAGTAAAAAATCAGACAAGTTCTATTTAAAAGGTCGAATTGAATATATTCTTAAGTAATCCCTTCCCAATATACGTATCAGAATCATCAGAGTTCCAGACCTTTTTGGTGACTTCGGGAAATTCTGGCGGAGTACGGAGTCAAAGAAGTGATCAATCGAGTCTTTAATAAAGACTATCCGATGTGTTCGAAGGAACTTACCCACTATTTTGTTAATGGCAGGTCGATTAAATAGGTGTTACACATATGAAAAACGGCCATCCGGAAGATGGCCGATAGAGGGTATTAGCGGATTATTTTTTTGCTTGTGGATCGGTGTCATATTCCGCGCAGGTTTGATAACCCGAATTCATCACATGACCTGTATCGTTCAGAGCAACGAAATAGGTATCGATTTTGCCATTACGCTGACCAAGAATATAAGTCTGACAGGTCCCTTTAGCATGAATCATCGAGACTTCTGAAGAAGGTTTTCCTGCCAGTTGCATCACCTGGTCGCGACTCATTCCCTTTTTAACATCCTTGACCACCGGCTCAGTGACCAAGTCTTTGGTACGATCGTAGGCAGTACAACCTGCCAGCAGGCTGATAAGCGCAGCACTTCCGATCAAAGCAGCAAATTTCTTGTTCATCATATGTCCTTAGTCTGTTGGTCTTATAGATACATCTCACTGACAAGCCTGGAATAGAAATGGCTTTTTTTCAACTATTTGGCAATTTTGATTCTAAATTATGTCTGTGGTGCGACATTTTTAGCCAAAATATCAAAAAATTGTCAGGCTTATGCCACAGCTGCTGCTTGCGACTTGTCGTTTCAATAGCAAACAGGTAGTTTTATTGTTCAAGGGGTTATACTTGCACATCGCAGGTAGTCCGTAACCGGAGGTATCAATGAGTCTGCAGCAGGCAATCATTCAGGCATTAGGTGTTAAGCCAGAAATTGACAGCGCCCAGGAAATTCGTCTGAGCGTTAATTTCTTAAAATCTTATCTGGCAACCTACCCGTTTATCAAATCACTGGTACTGGGTATCAGTGGTGGTCAGGATTCAACTCTCACCGGTAAACTTTGCCAGATAGCCATCAGTGAACTGCGCGCTGAAACCAATGATAATCGCTATCAGTTTATTGCGGTACGCCTGCCCTTCGGTGTCCAGGCTGACGAGAAAGACTGCCAGGATGCTATCCAATTTATTAAGCCTGACCGTGTATTAACGGTCAATATTAAAGCGGCAGTACAGGCCAGTGAACAAGCATTGCGTGATGCAGGTATTGAAGTCAGTGATTTTGTGCGCGGTAATGAAAAAGCGCGCGAACGCATGAAAGTACAATATAGCATTGCCAGTATGACCCAAGGCGTGGTGGTAGGAACTGACCATGCAGCAGAAGCGCTCACCGGTTTTTATACTAAATATGGTGATGGTGGTACCGATATTAATCCGCTGTTCCGTCTAAATAAACGGCAGGGAAAGATACTACTGAAAGCCCTGGGTTGCCCGGAGCATTTGTATCTAAAAACTCCGACGGCCGATCTTGAAGATGACCGCCCTTCACTGCCTGATGAGGTTGCTCTCGGTGTCACCTATCAGCAAATAGATGATTATCTCGAAGGCAAAACGCTGGATGAAGCAACGCAAAAAACCATTGAAAATTGGTACTTAAAAACGGAACACAAACGTCGTTTACCGATAACAGTATTCGATGATTTTTGGAAAAAATAGCGGTCCCTGCACAGGGCAGTTAGCTCTGCCCTGTGCACGTTAAGTGCTACAGTATTGTTTTATCAGAGATATTTATGAGTCCATCCTCTCGGGCCACGGCTATTGGTTTGGTCGCCATCATACTGTGGAGCACCTCCGTTGGCCTGTTACGCAGTATCAGCGAACATTTTGGTGCCACCGGTGGTGCAGCACTGATTTATACCGTCAGTGCAATCAGTCTATGCCTGTCCCAGGGTTTACCTAAAATCAGAGAACTGCCACGGCGATATTTATTTTCCGCCGGTATTTTATTCGTCAGTTATGAGATTTGCTTTGCACTGGCTATTGGCCTGGCAGAAACACGCGCGCAGTCACTCGAACTCGGTTTAATCAATTATCTCTGGCCCTGCCTGACAATCGTCATGTCACTGTTTATCAATGGTCAGCGCTGTAGCTTCTGGTTATGGCCAGGACTGATGCTGACTCTGGGTGGTGTATTTCTGGTCATGCAGGAGAGCGGTGGCGGTTCACTCTCCGCCATGTGGCACAATATTGAAAGCAATCCACTCCCCTATGGACTGGCATTTACCGCGGCCATTACCTGGGCCCTGTACTGTAATCTGACACGCCGCTTTAGCGAAGGTAAGAGCGGTGTAAGTCTGTTTTTCTGTGCCACTGCCGTCGTACTATGGGCAAAATACGCCCTCACCAGTCAGCCTGCTATCGGCTTTTCGCTCGCACCCACCTTGCAACTGCTGTTTATGGGCATTTCTACTGCCGTTGCTTATTCGGTATGGAATCGGGGGATACAGGCGGGAAATATGACGTTACTGGCCACCGCATCCTACTTCACGCCAGTAAGCTCTGCTCTGCTTGCCAGTTTATGGCTCGGCTTGCGCCCGGGTTTCCCCTTCTGGCAAGGCGTCATTATGGTGGTAGCGGGATCCTTAATTTGCTGGCTGGCAACGCGACATTGTCGATGACAGGCCCTGTTTCTTTTCCTGAAAATGGTTATACTGTATAAAAACACAGTAACAACAACGATACCAGGAATACCTATGTCAAAAATTATCTATTATGTTGCAGCTTCTCAGGATGGTTATATTGCGACGACAGACCACCAGTTAGACTGGCTGGAAAATTTTCCGCAAGCCGAAGATGCCACCCCTTATGAGACGTTCTATCAGACGATTGGCGCGGTGGTGATGGGAGCTGAAACCTATCGCTGGATTATGACCCATTCGGCCCATCACTGGCCCTATAGCCAGATTCCTGCTTTTGTTATCAGCAGTCACGCTTTGATTATCCCTGAAGATTTAAATATTACGCAAATAACAGATGATGCCGGAGCTGTCGCAGAGCGTGCCAGACTGGCGGCAAAAGGAAAAGATGTCTGGCTGGTAGGTGGCGGGAAAACGGCGGCCTGGTTTGCCGATGCGGGAGAGTTACAACAGCTTTTTATTACCACTATTCCGGTCTTTTTGGGTCAGGGTATAGAAATTCTCCCGGTAAAACAGACAATCAGCACCTTACCCCATTCATCACGGGTGTTAAGCAACGGCGCCACGGAGAACGTCATAAACCTGCTGCCTACTCGGCAATAAACCCTGAGATAATATAACAGTGAAGAGAAATCTCTTCACTGTCAGCACGGAATAGCTTTGACTATAAATAGGTTATTTCATTAAACAGTAACTGTCCCTCACTTTTCAGTAAACGTAAAGTATGGCTGCCTTCACCCCACCATGCGCCCTGATCCTGACCTAACAGTTTATCTCCCAGCTGCCATTCACCGCTCAAGACAAAAATAACGCCACCACGTGCTGCCGATGTTTTAAAAGTTCTGTCGGCGACTCTGACACGAGCATGGCACCTGTCTCGCCGGGTCATAATATTAAAATCGAGAGACATTCCGCTACTCAGCTCCGCTTTCACCGGCTGTTCTCCAGCAAAGGCAAAAGGCTGATGTCGTTTAAGCGTATGACGAAATGCCGCTCCGCCATCAAGAACAACCTCGCTGCCTTCCAGCATGGTGACTACCCTGTCAACCTGGGGTATAACCGTGAAATCCCCACTGCTGGCAATGGAGGCTATACTGGCCCGCCAGTTAAAGTCTCGGGCTGCAGGTGGAAAACAGCAAATTTCTCGGGTTTCTCCAGCGCCATTCCGCCACAGATTGACCGGTACTTTGCGTAGGTCAAAAAAATCCATCATCACTCCTGGTGAACAAACTTTAGTGCAAAAGATGATTACTTTTGTTATCGGCAGGCGTGAGATTTTAATTATGACCGTCAGCGACGATGCCATGCCGTTATTATTTTTATCATTAAAAAACTAACGGATGCATATTGCCAGATATTGGCAAAGGGAGATACCTGGTTGTTAACAATTACTAATGTACAATAGTGAGGGTGACTATGCAGATGAGGCAGCAGACAAGAAAAAAGGCAGAAAAAAACCGCCAGCACTGTCCACTGCAAGAATCGGCATCGTGGACAGAGCTGACGGTCTTAGAGATTATCGGGTATTAGCGATTGGCCGCCATTTTATCCTGGTGTCCGGAACGTTCTGTAAGACGCTTCTCAAATTTGTCATTAAACTGCTTTTTTTGTTCCGGGGTCAGAATATTGTAGATTTTATTCTGATTTTCCAGATGCGATAGCATACGTACTTTGTAATTTTCAGCCATTTTATCGACCTGCTCCTGAGCTTTGGCTTTATCGAAGCTGTCGCTGGCCACTAAGTCATGCATTCCGCGCTTATCTTGCTGCCAGTTCCCCTTCATCTGACCATGCTTTTCTTGCATGATGGTACGGATTTGTTGTTTTTGTGCATCAGTGAGATTCAGACCTTTAAACATGTTGCCATGTTCACCATCACGCCCACCTTTATGATGCTTAGCTGGAGCATCAATTTTAGCGTTATCTGCTGGCGTAGCTTCTGCCGCATGAGCCAGATTAACTGCGCCTAACGCCAGAGTAGATGCCACAAAGAGAGCTGTAATTTTACGCATAGTATTATCCTTCTTTATTCATTTACCTGTACGGCACCATAGCCGCTAATCGAGTTCTATTCTATCGACTGAAAAGTCAATGGGATGGCGGCGCGGGTAAATCATTGAAAGCAGAAAATGAAATGTGCGCGGATTGTGAAGGGAATAAGAATTAACGGGCGGTTAATTGCAACAAAACACCGATAAAGGAGCAAAATAAGGTGGTAAACAACCTCTATCTTATCTTACTTAGAGGTTATCTCGTATCATTATTGACCTTAAATTTTCTCAAGCATTAAGCCCGCTCGCAGCCCCAGGGCAACACCAGGATTAGGAAATAGTACGTACTCAGTCTCTTTTTGTACGATGCTCTGAGTTATACCATCTTCTGCCAGACAGGTGCCGCGCGTGAAGGCAGTAAAGTTTCGCGTATCATCAGACATATGCAAAATAAAACGCTCTGAAGTACGAGTGATTTGCTGAGAGACGCGATAATACTGGGGTGGGGTGTGCGTTTGAGTGGCGGTTACCCCGGCGAGTAATGCATACAATGCCTCTTTGGTGGTGGCAAATTTTTCCAGCTCATTTTCACCAAAACGCCGAGCCTTTCCCAATTCCAGCGTACAGCTACTGGCCTTAAAATACTCGCTGGTAAAATGGCTGAACGTTCCCGCGGGCTGCTGGTGAAACACTAATGCCTCAAGCCCAGCGTCGCCTAACCAGTTGAGAAAATCGGCCTCATAAGGCATCTCCCGGAAAGGGAGCACTCCAAAACGTGGATGGTATGACTCACGAATAGCCGTATGCATATCCAGATGCCAGCGGCGAGACTCATCACCTTCATCCCAGAAACGCGTCACAGCCTGTTCAAGCAATAGCGCACGCTGAGTCTCCGGACTGTCAGGAAATGACTGCCAGCGGCCGCCAAACATCCGATTAAGATCGCTTTGAAGGTAACGTTTTTGCGCGGCTAATGCCGCCGGATTACCTAATATCACCATCAGACGCCAGGCAACCGGCACTTTTCCCGCCAGCAAGTCATCCACCCATGGCATCAATAGCTCCACGGGTGCCGTTTCATTCCCATGAATTCCTGCCGACAAGAGTAAAGCCTGGTCTGACTTTTGCCGTGGAGTAAAAGTCAGAATACCTTCATCCCACCACTGCCATGTCCCCTGAAGGTTACTCCCGCTGGTGACGGGTGGCATGCCACCCGCTAGCGTCTGGGTTAGAAAATTTCCCATACGACTCCCTGTTATTGCTGAAAAGGATAAACGGCACCGAGATTCAGTAACTGCGTGAGTTCGTCCAGGGCATCATGCCCCTCACGCAGTAATAGAGGATCGGCTAAATCAGCCAGTGTGAGCCTGTCACGATACCAGCGGTCAACCCAGGTATTCAGTTTGCTAAACAAATGATCATTCATCATCACTGCCGGATTCACCGCCGCTAATTCAGCGTCATTGAGCACCACCCGCAAACGCAGGCAGGCCGGGCCACCACCATTCGCCATACTCTCTTGTAACGAGAAAACCTGTAACGCCTCAATCGGGTTATCCGCTTCACAGAGCTGATTCAGATAACGCCAGACACCAGGATGCTGACGTGACTCTTCGGGCAGTACTAATGTCATACTGCCATTCTCCTGGCTAAGCAACTGGCTATTAAACAGATAAGTATTGACCGCATCCGCCACTGAAACCCGATCGTCAGGCACTTCTATCGGCATAAAACCAGGCACTCTTTCGCGCAGTTGAGCGTAGAGCGCATCCTGGTGTAAAAACGCGTGCTGGTGACAAAACAAGACATTGCGATTTGTCACGGCAATAACGTCATTGTGAAAGACGCCCTGGTCAATCACCGCCGGATTTTGCTGAACAAAGAGAGCCTGTTCTGGCCGTACCTGATTTAACCTGGCCACTGCATGACTCGCTTCCAGCGTTTGTCTGGCCGGATAGCGCTGAGGCCCCTGCTCTGGCCTGGCGTCTTCCCGACCATAGACAAATAACTGTAGCCCGGCATCACCATATTCTGTCGCCAGCCGATTATGGTTAGCGGCACCTTCGTCACCAAATAAGGCCACCTGGGGTAAAGCTTCGTGCACCGCAAAATACTCAGGGTCACGAAAAATCCCGCTTAACAGGCACTCAGTGGTTGGTGCCTCGCTGGCTCGGTGAAACTTATTATTGAGATTAGCAACGGTCAGATGCACTTTGCCATCCAGTGTATCCGCGGATGGGGCAACCGTGGCGGCGTTGGCCACCCACATTGAAGAGGCAGAGCTTGCAGCCGACAGTAACTGTGGTGCCCGCTTCGCCGCCTTCTCCAGCACCTGAGCGTCGGTACCACTAAACCCTATCTGGCGCAGCAGCGCGATATTCGGGCGCTCCTGGGGGGGGATCACGCCTTGCGGGTAGCCTGCATCTGCCAGCGCTTTCATTTTTGCCAGCCCCTGTCGGGCAGCTAATCTTGGATTAGAAACCTGATGCTTATGCTGGGTCGAGGCTTCGTTACCAAAAGACAGGCCAGCATAATGGTGAGTCAGCCCGACCAGCCCGTCAAAGTTAGCTTCTCGCGCTTTTTTCATACTGAATCCTCACCGCTAAAATCAAGCCCGGGGCTCAGCGTCGCAGGCAGGGCAAAATGCGGACTCTCAAGACTTGCCATCGGCCAGGCACAATAGTCGGCCGCATACCAGGCACTGGCCCGGTGATTACCTGAAGCGCCTGTACCACCAAAGGGTGCGGTACTCGCAGCACCCGTTAACGGTTTATTCCAGTTAACAATCCCGGCCCGAGCTTCCAGCAGTAATTGTTCGAATTTTTCACGCTCAGGTGAAATCAGACCGCACGCCAGACCGTAACGCGTGCTATTCGCCAGGCGAATCGCCTCATCAAATTCGCTATACCGATAAACAGTCAGCAGTGGCCCAAAGACCTCTTCATCCGGAACTGAGACCGCATCGGTTAATTCAATTATTCCCGGCGACAATAGCGAGCTTCCTGCCTTCATCAGCTTCGGTTCCAGTAATGCCTTACCGCCGCGGGCTAAATGTGCCTTCCAGGCAACAAGGACCTGTTCTGCAGCAAAGGGAGTAATTAAGCCGCCCATAAAAGGCTGCGGACTGGCATCCCATTCACCGGGCTGTATCCGTGCTGCGACGTCAACCAGTCGACGAATAAATGCATCACCTTGCGCCCCCTCTTTCACCAGCAGGCGTCGGGCACAGGTACAGCGTTGTCCGGCGGTAATAAAAGCCGACTGAATAGCGACATGTACCGCGCCGTCGATATCTGCAGGGTCATCAACGATTAACGGGTTATTACCGCCCATTTCCAGAGCCAGAATTTTCTCCGGCTGGCCAGCAAACTGACGATGTAACTGATAACCGGTGGAAGCACTCCCGGTAAACAACAGGCCATCCAGCTCAGGTTGCTGAGCCAGGCTACGTCCAGTACTCGCGCCCCCTTGTACTAAGTTAAGCACCCCGTCAGGTATGCCGGCCTGCTGCCATAGTTTCATCACCTCTTCACCGATTAACGGGGTCAATTCGCTCGGTTTGAAAACAAGGGTATTGCCCGCCAGGAGTCCCGGGACAATGTGTCCGTTAGGGAGGTGGCCGGGAAAATTATAGGGACCAAAAACGGCTAATACACCATGGGGACGATGGCGCAAGGTTGCGGCACCATCAGGCATAGGGTTATGCGTCTCACCCGTACGGGCATGATAAGCCTTAATCGAGATGGCAATTTTATTGATCATTGCCGTGATTTCAGTGGCTGCTTCCCAGCGAGGTTTGCTGGTCTCGGAAGCAATCACCTCGGTCAGCCGTTCTTTGTGTGCTTCCAGCAGAGTGGCATAGCGTTCAATAATCCCCTGGCGTTCGCTAAAACTACGCTTTGCCCAGCCAGCAAAAGCCTTACGTGCAGCGCGACAAGCTTCCGTAACCTGTTCTTCATCCGCGGCAGCCCCTTGCCACAGCACGTCACCTGAAACCGGATTCTGTTTTAGTAAGGTTTCACCTTGTCCGTTCACCCAGATGCCATTGATAAAATTGCTCATGCTACTTTCTCCTCCGGATGCAAACGCACCACGCGTACTTTGCTGCCATCTTCGCATTTCAATGCGTCGGCGGTGGCAGCATCCACTGTCAGAACCTCAGCATGCGGATCGGCATGCACTAGCATGGTGCGGAACTGGTGATAGTTTTCATTGGCCACCAGGCAGAGCGGCTGTTTTGTCTCATCAGGCAGGCCAATAGCCAGCGTCTGAAGCTGACTTTTGCGAATTGCCCGCACGCGGTCCAAATCGCATTCAAGTGTCGGCCCGCCATCAAAAATATCGATATAATCGCGATAACGAAAACCCTCAGATTCCAGCACGCTGCGCGCGGGTGCAGTGTGGGGATGAACCTGACCAATGACCGCCCGCGCTTCTGGTGAGAGAAAATCGGTATAGATCGGGTGCTTTGGCATTAATTCAGCAATAAAGGCTTTTTTACCGGTACCGCACAAATAGTCTGCCCGGGAAAATTCCATAGAAAAGAATCGGTTTCCCAGACTTTCCCAGAATGGCGAGTAGCCTTTTTCGTCGATAACCCCACGCATTTCGGCCACCACTTTGTGATTAAACCGCTCACGAAATGCCGCCATAAACAGAAACCGTGATTTAGACAGCAGATAGCCGTTTCCTTCTTTACGCCACTCAGGTGCCAGAAACAGGGAACATAACTCGCTGCTGCCCGTATGATCATTACTCAGAAAGAGAGTCGGCAGCGCATTATAGATATTCAGCTCTTTCGAAGCATGAACCTGAGTCCCGACCCGATAGTTATACCAAGGGTCATTCAGGCCTACCGCGACTTCAATCGCACAAATCCCGACTATCTGACCGCTCACCGACTCTTCCAGTACAAAGACATAACCTTGTTCTGCCAGCGGCAAACTACCTTCCCAAGTTTTGACCGATCTTTCAATCCGTGATGCCAGCGTCGCTTCGTCAGCGGGCAAAGAAGTCAGCCCGCCCCCGGTATTTTTAACCATCGCGAGCAATGCCGCGAGGTCATGATATTCAATCGGACGAATCACCATCATGACAGGCCCTCCCCGAGAAAACGTTCGCAAGCTTGCTCAAATCGGGCAAGTCCTTGCTGGAGTTCTGCTTCACTGATAATCAGTGAAGGAGCAAAACGAATAACGCTGGCACCGGCAATCAGCACCATCGCGCCTTCTTCAGCAGCAAGCAGAAGTAATTGCTTCGCTTTACCCTGATACTCTTCACGCAATACACAGCCGATTAATAATCCCAGCCCACGAATTTCACTGAATAATGAATAACGCTGGTTTATCTGTTCCAGACGCTCAACCAGCCAGTTGTGACGTTGTTTCACGCCATTCAGCACCTCAGCGGTATTGATCAGTTCCAGTACCCGATTGCTGACCGCACTCGCCAAGGGATTACCGCCATAAGTGGTGCCATGCGTTCCCGGCGTCATCACCTTCGCAAACTGTTCCCGCGCCAGCAGAGCCCCAATCGGGAAACCTCCGCCCAACGCCTTTGCGGTGGACAATAAGTCAGGCGTTACGCCGTAGTGCATATAGGCATACAACTCACCGGTACGTCCCACCCCCGTCTGTACTTCATCAAAAATCAACAGGGCCTGATGCTTATCACAGAGTTCACGCAGCCCTTGAAGAAACTCAACCTGAGCCGGTACAACGCCGCCTTCACCTTGTACTGGCTCAACAATCACCGCACAGGTGTTATCGTTAATCAGTGCCGCAGCCGACGCTAAATCGTTATAAACCCCATGGCTGATGCAAGGTGGTAAAGGAGCAAAGTCTTGTGAATAGCTGGGCTGACCGCCCGCCGTCACGGTAAACAAAGTCCGGCCATGGAAGGCATTTTTGAATGCCACAATTCCGCTTTTATCCGGGCCAAAATTATCATGGGCATATTTACGGGCAACTTTGAGCGCCGCCTCGTTAGCTTCCGCGCCAGAATTGCAAAAGAATACCTTATCGGCAAACGTCGCATCGATCAGTTGACGCGCCAGTCTCAGCACTGGCTCATTGGTATAACCATTTCCGGTATGCCAGAATTTACTCGCCTGCTGTTCCAGGGCCTCGCGTAATGCCGGATGCGCATGACCCAGGGCATTGACCGCAATACCTCCGGCAAAGTCGATATATTCTTTACCTTGCTGATCCCACAGTTTTGATCCCTCCCCACGTACCGGAATAAACGCGGCTGGCGCGTAAACGGGCATCATCAATGAATCAAAATCCTGACGAGTAATGGGCTGCGACATAATGACCTCACCGAGTAACTGAAAAGTTTAATTTGTGTTAATGAAATGTACTCACTGGCTACTAATGTAGATTGCAGGATCTGTGCCGACCAGCGGTAAAAATGCATAAATTGAGTAGCAGGAAGAAAAATCAATGAGTTACAAAAACGACTTATGCAATCAATATGAATAAATGGTGCATAATTTTACAATGAAGGTTGATTCCCAGAGCAATAAAAAGAAAAATTATGCACCGGTAAAATATAATTCTGGATTTGTGATCGCCTTCGGGATTTATCGACATGAACGCGCCCCATTTGAGTGCGAACTCCCCATTTTGGCGCAGGAGATGCGCGATAAAAGCTATGCCATCGGTGAGTCTGTCATTTTCTGCAGCCCTGCAAGCGCATTTTTGGGCACAAGCCTGTGGTTAACTGCCAGCACATTACAGAGATTTCTGTTACTATAATGCAACACTTATATGGATAATTTGGCGACTATCATGAAATTTGTCTCTTTTAATATCAATGGCCTGCGTGCGCGCCCGCATCAACTTCAGGCTATCGTCGAACAACATCAGCCTGATGTGATTGGTTTGCAGGAGACCAAAGTCCATGACGATATGTTCCCTCTGGATGAGGTCGCAAAGCTGGGTTATCACGTGTTTTATCACGGACAGAAAGGCCACTACGGTGTTGCTCTGCTCACCAAACAGGAGCCTGTCTCCGTCACGCGCGGTTTTCCGGGGGATGCTGAAGACGCACAGCGCAGAATTATTATGGCCGAGATCCCAACGCCACTCGGCCCGCTGACCGTGATCAATGGCTATTTCCCACAAGGGGAAAGCCGCCAGCACGAAACCAAGTTCCCGGCGAAAGCCAAATTTTATCTCGACCTGCAAAATTACCTGCAAACGAGTCTGAACCCGGAAAATCCGGTTCTTATCATGGGTGATATGAACATCAGTGCCACCGACCTGGATATCGGGATTGGTGAAGACAGCCGCAAACGCTGGCTGAGAAC
Organism: Klebsiella sp. BIGb0407; assembly: GCF_024807845.1. Classification (GTDB taxonomy): domain Bacteria; phylum Pseudomonadota; class Gammaproteobacteria; order Enterobacterales; family Enterobacteriaceae; genus JGM124. Next base: position 104,823 of record NZ_JANUEQ010000001.1, on the reverse strand, counting down.
CGGTAAATGCTCATTTTTACCTGAAGAACGTGAATGGATGCAGCGTTTACTGGACTGGGGCCTGGTCGACACCTTCCGTCATGCCAACCCGGAAGTACAGGACCAATTTTCATGGTTCGACTATCGCTCTAAAGGATTCGATGATAACCGCGGACTGCGCATCGACTTGCTATTAGCCAGCCAGCCTCTGGCCGCACGTTGCACAGCAACGGGTATTGATTACCAAATTCGCAGTATGGAAAAACCTTCCGACCATGCGCCGGTGTGGGCTGAGTTTAGTCTTTAAGCGCGCGGCTTACCGGTTACCTGACCTGAGGAGAACGACATATGTGGGTTATCTGTAGCAAAAGGAACCAACATGACACGTAGTCTGGTACTGGTGTTATTTGTCGTTCTGTTTGTGGTGATTTATATCTCCCTGCCGCCGGGCACCCTAAGCCTTGCGACACTTCAGCACTATCAGGGGCAGCTTAAACTGTGGCAGGCAGATAACCCCAAGGCCACTATCGGGCTATTTTTCTTAGGCTATTTCCTTATTTCCGCCCTGTCGATTCCCGGCACCCGTATCCTGGCGCTGTTAGGCGGGGCGCTGTTTGGTTTACTGGAAGGTACAGTGCTGGTCGCGAGTGCCGCCACCAGCGGCGCGGTTATTGCCATGCTACTCAGCCGTTATCTGCTGCGGGATTGGGTACAAAGACGCTTTATTACTGTGATGGATAAAGTCAATACCGGTATGGCACGTAACGGTTCATATTACTTATTTGCTGTCAGACTGGTGCCTGTTTTACCCTTCTCGGTGATTAATCTGTTAATGGGGCTCACCCCTTTTCCCGTGATGCGCTTTGCCGTGATTACGCTGGTCGGTCTGCTGCCTTCTATCGTGTTATATATCAGTACCGGTCGTGAGCTGAGTCAGATTCAAAGCGTACAGGATATTCTCTCCCCCAGCATTTTACTGCTGTTTGTGCTGTTAGGATCTCTGCCGTTAATTTCCCGCTGGATACTGAAGTCAGTCAATAAATAGGACTCAATGGCGATACGCAAATACTTCTGGAGCCTGTTCCATGCTTAATGATAAGTATCTTCCGGTCTGGCACTTTAGTGAAAAACATGCCCTGGATATTGCCGCCTCGCAAGCCGATGTCATGGCGGCCGTGCTGGCCTACCGGCCTGATAATGACGGTTTCTTCCGGGGGGCAATTGCGCTGCGCGAGTTACCGGTACGTTTGATTGACCGTTTACAACACCGGACACCGACGCCACGTAAAGCCTTTAATCTGGATAACTTTACCCTGCTGGAGCAGACCGATGATCAGCAACTGGCTTTCGGGCTAACCGGTAAGTTCTGGCAGCCTGATTACGGGCAAGTAACTGTGATGGATGCCGAGGATTTTCAGGCCTTTAATCAGCCTGGTGCCGCCAAGCTCGTGCTCAGCTATCATCTGGAAAAACTGGATAACAGCCATACCCGTCTGACCACAGAGACTCGCGTATTCTGTATAGATAAACAGGCCAGGAGAAAATTTTCGCCCTACTGGTATTTGATTCGACCGGTCAGCGGGCTGATTCGCTTACGTATGTTGCGATCGGTAAGCAAAATAGCCACAGAGAAATTATTCAACTAGTTAGCGCCATTGAAAAGATCTGCCACAAGGAGACGCGGCGTCTGTCAGCCGCTTCGGGTGACGCATACAGAAGCTCAATATGAAGACTGTCCACTATCCCCAGGTAGGCATCACAGAACATCGCTGACTGCCCTGTTGACTGAGAATGGCAGCGATTAAAATTCTGTAAAAAGTGTTCACCGATTAAACCGATGAAATCTTCATATCCACTACTCACTTCTTTCTTCACAGCAATCGGAGGAATAAAAGCGGTTCGTAGCACCAGCCGCAGATAAGGCGAGCAGGTATAACGTTCAGATACCGCAAAAAGGTATTTCTCTCCGGCCCGACTTTCTTGTTCAAAACAGCGTACGGCAAATTCCCTCTCAATAGTTAAAGCCTGTTCAAATACCGACAGAAACAGCTCATCTTTATTTTTAAAGTGAGAGTAAATGGTCGCTTTTCTAATGCCTGCCGCATCAGCAAGGGTACTCAGCGATGCCGCATCGTAGCCATTTTCGGTGAAATGAATAACGGCCGCATCGGCAATTTTCTGGGCAGCAGGCGAAAGTGACATAAGTTAAAGCTCCTTGATTGATTTAGTGACTCGTGACGTATTCTATATCAGTCCCGGCACGACGGATCGCGGCAACCGTAATGATGACAACAAAAAGGCCAAATAACGCCAGAAAAGAGAGCCAGTGTTCGGCACTTTTTCCGGCAAGCCATCCGGCAAGGGGCGTGGCTGCTGATGACAGAATCAGCTGTAATGCGCCGAGCAGCGCCGCGGCAGAACCGAGAGAGGTTTTCTGAGAAGACATGGTCACTGACATCAGAGTGGACTCGGCAATACCCAGACCGAACATGGCAATAAACATACCGGGTACCACGCCCTTTAACCCTAAACCACTGGTTGCTGACACCGCAGCGACTACCGCACCGACCGCCATAAACAACACGCCTTTAACAGCGACACTTCCCAGCGAGGATGAGGACACCCAGCGAGCGGTAGCCAGCGCACCCAGTAATACGGCAATACCGGTCGCGCCAAAGACTAAACCAAACATATCCGGAGTCAGTTTGTAGTACGACTGATACACCCCTGAAGCGCCACCGATATAAACAAACAGAAAGAAAAATGCTGAGGTCAGCGCCAGCGCAGGCAGGATATAGGAGACATCCGTCAACAGGCGTGCGTAATTGCGCATCACGGTACCTAACTGTAATGACGTACGTTTATGAACAGGCAGTGTTTCCGGTAAGTTAAGGGCAGTATTAAACAGAGCAAAAACGCCCATTGCCGCCAGGACAAACATCACCGCGCGCCAGCCAAAATGGGCATCAACATACCCGCCCACGGCTGGCGCAAGTACCGGTGCCAGCCCTTCTATGGTCATCAGCAAGGCGAAGAGTTTGGCGGCATCCGTCCCTGTCGCTACATCACGTACGGTACTGATAGCCACAACCAGAGTAAGAGAAGCGGCAAGCCCCTGAAAGAACCGGGCGTAGAGCAGTGCATCAAAAGTGCGGGCGTAAGCGGCCCAGACTGAGCAAATAATAAAACAGAAGATACCGGCCAATAACGGACCGCGACGACCCAGGGCATCAATAATCGGCCCAAAGATCAGCTGCCCAAAACCCATCGCCAGCAAAAATACCGTTAATGTCAGCTGAATACTGGCGGAAGAAGCCCCCAGCTCAGCGGCCATATCGGGCATAGAGGCCAGATACATATCTATCGCCGAGGGCCCGAGAACGGTGATAAGCGCTAATGAGGCTAAAAATTTAAATCCTGTCGCTTTGAACTGCATTGTTAATTACCTGTGATAAAAAAAATCACTTTATACAACCTACCGGTCGGTAGCAATTATTTTTTCAAAAAAACCTCTGTTCAAAACCAGAGGTATAACTTCAGGACATTATTGGCCGGTGTCACTCACCAGGGTAAGCATTATACCTTGTTTATTGATGACATGCTGATACTCAGTCGCCAGCGCATCATCCGTAATAATGCGTGAAAAAGGGATCTCCGGTGAAAGCGGGTAAGGATGTACCAGGCCAAATTTTGACGAGTCGGTAAGCGCGATTTTTTCACCCTCTTTTTCCATTACCGCATTAATCACATCACTACGAAGCATATTTCTGCCGGTAAAACCGGTGTTCTCATGCCAGCCATCAATACCAATAAATGCCTTATGGAAATGGATATGCTGCAATGAAAAACGCGTTAACGGCCCCACCACCGAGGCACTCTCTTTCTGGTATAACCCGCCCAGGACAATCACTTCGCAGGCGCTGTCTTTTAACAGATGGGCGATATAGTGACTGACCGTGATAATCGTCAGTCCGCGGCTGTCGGCAAGGGCACGCGCCAGCAGAGCACAAGTACTGCCCCCCTCAATAAATACCGATTCACCCTCATTGACTGAAGAGGCAGCCCTGGCGGCAATCACCTGTTTTAGCTGATAACGCGTCTGCATACGCGCCCCCACATCATCACTGTCCAGCGCAACCGCTGAACCATGAATACGGCGCAGATAGCTGTCTTTTTCAAGCAGGTTCAAATCCTGCCGGATAGTGACTTCAGAGACACCCGTCAGTTGCGAAAGCTCGCTGACGCTGATATTTCCGCGCAGGTTTACCACTTGAATAATTTGCTGATGACGGGGATTCATAACATTCTGTATCCAGAGAAAGGCATGCCAGTTTATCAAAAAAAACCGACATGCCTATTTTTGCGCGCGTTATTTTAACTGTTCGGCAGTATCTATGCCCAGGCTGAGGCGACCATTTTTATTCAGTTCACTTTCGTTGAAGCGGTTATTCCACTGCACCTCATAGTCTTCACGCGGGAAATCGTCCGGTGAGCGTCCTTCACGAAAAGCGCTGGCAACCTTATGGGCATAGGCTAAATTTTTATCGCACAGCGGTGCTGCCGGGATATACATCACGTTACCAAAGCCTTGTTGATCCTGTACCGGGGCAACAGAGTGAATCACATCGCAGTGCCACCAGACGGAATCCCCCGCTTCAATGGCCGGAACACTGCTTAACCCCTGAATCAGATGAGGATGCCACTTCTCGGAAACCGGCAGTACTCTGCCCGGTGCGACACCACAGAGCTCATCTTCAGGCACGTCATCCAGCAATGGGCGCAGTAAGACATAGGCCATTGCCTCCGGTACAGGCACCACGTGTAACAGCCCCTGGCCCACCTGCATATCTGACAGCGCGGTCCAGCCCTGGAAGGTACGGAAAACCGAACATTTGGTGGTATTGTCGGCATAATACTCATTCACTTCCGGGCGCCATGCCGCATCCCAGGGGTCGTAGCTCTCAAACTGATTATTGAATATTTTCTGGAAAACTTTTTGATAGGCAGGCAGCAACCAGCGCTCCAGGGCACCAGAATCAGTGTGTGCCCCCAGGCCTTTTGAAGTAGTGCCCGGCAAACGTCTGCGAATACGGTCGGGATAGTTGATACTGATATCCGGGTTAAACCATTGAACACCACCCGATTCGAAAGTCCATAACCGGTTCAGGAAGGATTGTACCGCCGCCATACGGTCGCTCTGACGCGCTTCCATTTGCGCATGGGACCAGTAAATGGGATAGATCTCCGGACGCGACGCATCCAGACTGCCAAAAAAGTTATCTCCCGGCCCTTTATAAATGCCATCAAAGTCATTGGTATCGAGGTAATCAAGCAGGGACTGATCCCAGGCCAGCGCCTGCTCTTTCGGAAAGTTTTGTCTGACGACAACACAACCCCGGCGTTTAATATGCTTCACCGTTTCAGCGCTAATCTTACCTGCCTGGATATCTCGCCACTCCACTACCGGCCACGCGGTACCATAACGGGCTTCATCAGCCTTTGCCGCAGCGATTTCAGTTTCAATTTTTTGGCAGACCTGCTGAAAGAGACCTTCCACGTCCCCTATTTGCTCACGTAACGTCCGCTTTAGTTCACGAATACTGGCTTTGTAGTCTTCGGGAAGACGGGTCGGGATAAAGTTGTTTTCCATTGCAGGCTCCAAATCAAAATTGAACTGTTAGAGTTTCGATTGAAATTAAAATATCTTCATTCGAAAGTTTTAACGAGCATAACAACTTTGCAACAGGGTGAATTTGATATGACTCACAAAATGCTCTTCTCAGCACTCTTCACCAGGCTATCCTTAAGCCCAGCTTCTGCCCGATTACCGACCTTTTTTTGGAAAAATAGTGTATGACTAAAGTACTGGATGTTGTTGCGGCGATTATTGAGCATAACGGAAACATTTTACTGGCCCGCCGTCCGGAAACCGGCGATCAGCCAGGTTACTGGGAATTTCCCGGCGGCAAAGTTGAAGCCAGTGAGACTCAGCCGCAGGCTTTGGCGCGGGAGCTACAGGAGGAACTGGGGATAACCGCCAAAATCGGGCGTTATATCGCCAGCCAGCAGTGGCAGGTCGCAGACAGAATCATTCATTTACATGCCTGGCATGTCACAGAGTTTACCGGTGTTCCGACACCGCTATGCCACAGTGAACTGCGCTGGTGTTCGCAGCTCGATGCTCAGGATTGCGCTGACCGCCATAAGCTGGCTCCTGCCGATATTCCTTTACTCGCCGCTTTTTACCACAAATAAAAACATTTTTTGATAAAGACAAAGTCATTCTCACGTGGTAAAACATATCTATGATATATCTTACATCACAGACGAGAAAATAATGACAACGCAAAATAACAAACCAAAACTCGCAAAACGCGTGAAAAATGAGCTTAAATTCCGTGAGTTAACGGTAAAAAGTAAACAAAAAGTCGCCGGGTGTTTCTATCGTATTGTCCTGACGGGCGATCAGCTGGCCGGGTTTTCCTCACAGGGTTTCGATGACCATGTGAAGGTCTTTTTCCCGGCGGGCAACGAAAAATGCGTGCTACCTGAAATCACCAGCGAAGGTATTGTCTGGCCTGACGGTCCCCGCCCCGCGGCACGTGACTACACCCCTCTGGCCTTTGATGCCACATTGAATGAACTGACTATCGACTTTTTCATTCACGAAGGCGGGATCGCGAGCCAGTGGGCAGAAGCCGCGCAACCCAATGACACACTGGTGATTGGCGGCCCAAGGGGGTCACTGGTGACCCCGGTGGATTACGCCTGGCAGCTTTATGTTTGTGACGAAAGCGGACTACCCGCTGTGCGTCGCCGGTTACTTTCATTACCGAAAGATATTTCGGTCCAGGTGCTGGTGAACTGTAGCCAGCCGCAAACTCAGGAATACCTGAGCGAGTTCAGCCATGCTCATATTGAATGGCTAAATATTGAATCTATCGCTGAAAAACTGCAGTCACTTTCGGTTCCGGCAACAGACTATTATTTCTGGATAACCGGTGAAGGTGATGAAGTGAAACAGTTGAGCGATGACCTGCTGGCAACCCACGATCTCGACGCAGACTATCTGCGCGCCGTGGCTTACTGGCATAAAAAATAGGAGATTTTTGATGCGATTACATCATCATAACCACACCCGACACGACAGACATGAACGACACACCGGCGGTCACGGCCGTCATGAGCATGGTAACCCGGAAGGACGCGCTCGCCATCGTCGGGAAAGGCTGTTCGACGCCAGTGATATTCGTTTACTGATCCTTTATTTTCTTTCGCAAAACTCAGCTCATGGCTATGAGCTCATTAAGTCGATTGAAGCCCTGGCGAAAGGGGAATATGTTCCGAGCCCGGGAATTATTTATCCGAACCTGACCCTGCTTGAAGAAATGGGTGCTATACAGGCAACTGAAAACCAGACCGCGAAGAAAGCCTGGCAACTGACCGATGAGGGTAAAGCCTCCCTGGAACAGCAGTCAGAAGAAATCCGCTCGATACTTGAGCGCCTGGAATCACTGGGTGTGCTGGGAGGCAACCGCCGGATCCCGGAAGTGCAGCGCGCGATCCATAACTTTAAAATAGCCCTGAATACTAAACTGGCTAACAGCGATATCCCCCAGGAAACGCTGTATAAAATTATCGATACCCTCGACCAGGCGGCTAAAGATATTGAACGCAGCTAGTTAAAAGTCAGACGCTCGCGCTCCACTTATACGGGGGGCTTAACGTTGAGAAATGTTAAGTCCCCTTTTCTTTTTTGTCATAACCGTATTTTTCATATTACATCTGACTTATCACCGACGGAGAACGCGGGAAATTTGAGTCTGATAAATCAAATCAGAAGATTACTTAGCTCTATCTTGCTTGTTTATGGCTAAAATAAGCGTAATAACCAGCGCCACCAGAGACAGTGCATCGTGCTCACTGCCCTGACGCTGGGCGTTTGATTTTTAGGATGCCATGATATGAATTCCAGAGTATACCGTTGCGCCACCACATTACTTCTTTCACTCATCGTCAGCAAAATGGCGTTTGCCTCATCAGATGAAACGAGTTGTCCCTGGGGGGCGCCGGGCTGTTTAATCGATAGCCCGCCGGTACTGGGTGTATACAATGATACACGTGATAACTTGCTGCGTTTGCTCGGTGAAAAAGCGGCGCTGTCCTTACCCGGCCAGCCGATACCGACTGACTTCACCCGCAGCCGTGATTTCTACTTCGGCCCGCACCTTGATGCCTGGTATCGCTTTACACCCCCCGCAGAACAAAACACCGTTCAACCTGCTATCGCTGAAGTGAAAGCGTCACTCGCACGTCTGGGCTTAGCCGACGTGGAACCTGACTATAGCGATGAGGACTCGCTTGAGAATCGTTTTGTCTCGATGACGGCGCAATCTGATGAAAATTTTCTTTCAGCCCTGCTGACGGATGACAGCCTGACCCAGGAACAGCGACAGGCGCTGGCGAAAGTCAGGATCGTTATTGATGGCAGTGAGGAGAGTCAGGCAAGGATTGATGCTCTCAATTTTCCTGCGGGCTCCATGGCAAATCAGTTCAAAACCTATCTGTCTGCTGCCAATGACTTCTATAGCGGTAACTATGCCGAGGCTGAACCCTTGTGGCTGGCACTCAAGGAAAGCCAGCAGCCCTGGCTTGCTGAAGCGAGTAGCTATATGCTTATCCGCAATGCGCTGAATACCAGTAGCCAGAATGCCGCAGGTGAATACGGTGATTTTGATGTCAATAAAGTGGATCCGCAGGCGGCAAAACTGGCATTAAAATGGGCCAATGATTATCTTCAGCGCTGGCCAACAGGAGAATATGCGGCGTCCACTACCGGTCTGTTACGGAGAATTAACTGGTATCTGCAGGACACAGATAGCCTGGCAAAACTTTATGAAACTGCATTTGCTGAGGCTAAAGACGTCAACAGTCTGGTAGCGCTTATCGCTGAGAATGACAATAAATTGCAGAGCCGGGATAACAACTGGAATGACGCATTTTATCGCTACTCGCCTGATGCGCCGTTGCTCACCTTTACCCAGGCGTTGCGTATGATGCGCAATACGAATTGCGATGAACGGCAACCCTGTGCTGACAAAGCCTATCTGGATGAAATCAAACCCGTATTCGAACAGTCAAATACGCTGAATTACTGGCACTATCTCAACGAAATGCTGGCCTATCAGAAAAAAGATTATGCGCAGGTAATCCGTGAAATTAAGCCTGTTAGCCATTTGCCGGAAAACGATATTTTAGCCTTCAGTGAACAGGCGCTGTATGGCAATGCTCTGATGGCGCAAGAAAAATGGTCCCAGGCAAAGGAACACTGGTCACAGCTACTGGCATCCACCAGGAATGTGGAACAGCAGCAATATCTGCAAAGCCAGCTGGCAGCGACTCTGGTTGAGTCAAATAATATTGCTGATATTTTTGCCGCCGCCAGCCCGATAACCAACCTGCGCTACCGCTCTGTAGTGCTTAAAACACGGGCTGATGCTGATTTTTTACGCCAGCAGGTGGCTTCGGCACCGAATAACGAAGAGCGAACTATCGCCCTGCATACCTTATTGATGCGTGACTTGATAGAGGCGCGCTATGCGGACTGGCTGGCAGATAAAGCACTGGCGAGCCATATTTCACAGCCGGTTATTGGTGATGCCTTTGCGGATGTCTCCTTGAGCATTTTTGACTGGCCTGGCGAGCACATCAAAGATGGCTACTTCTGCTCATCACTCACTAAAACCGTCAGCGTACTGAGTAAGAACAACCGCGACGGACATGCGTTAAATTGCCTGGGTGAGTTTCTGCGAATCAGTGATGCGCGCATTTCGCTGGGACAAGACTCCCCGGGAAACATCGCCCTCGATGCTCTTACCTCCGACGATAAATTTATCGGCCAGCCCAGCCGTCAGGATTATTACCGGCAGATCATCAATGACGCCAAGAGTGAGCCGGAAGATAAGAGCTATGCGTTGTACCGGGCGATTATGTGTTATGCCCCTTCCGGTTATAACGACTGTGGAGGCGCTGACGTTGATAAACATGTGCGTAAAGGCTGGTTCACTCAGCTGAAATCACAGTATCCAGGAAGTGTATGGGCGCAAAAACTCAAATACTACTGGTAGGGTTGCTGATAGCCGGGCTGTTCAGTTTTCCCGCTCACGCCCGGGTTAACGCCGAAGAGCATCGGGCATTCTGGCTCTGGTCCGGCGTAAAACCCGGGGAGGCGCTACGCCAGGCTCAGGTGGTTTACCTGCATCAGGGTGAGCTGGTCACGCGCAGCGGACGGGTGGTTTTTGAGCGGGTAGGATTACCCGTGAGTCGATTGACCTTTCCCCGTATCTGGCTAACGGTACGCATAACAACCCTTGATATGCCAGCTGATGCCTGGCGGCGGATTATTTTGTTGCTGGACCGCTGGGAGATCGCGGGAAATCAGGTTGTCGGATTACAAATCGATTTTGACGCGGCAACCCACCGTTTAAACGATTATGCGGCATTCTTGCGTGAGATCCGTCAGCAGCTGCCCGCGCGTTACGCGCTCGGGGTCACCGGTTTACTGGACTGGGCAAAAACGGGGGATATATCAACCCTCAATACCTTACCTATTGATGAGATTGTGGTGCAAAGCTATCAGGGGCGGCATACGGTCACCGATTATTCCCAGTATTTACCGGCCCTGAGCAAGCTGAAAATCCCTTTCTCTATCGGCCTGGTTCAGCATGGCGACTGGGATGACCAGTATGAAAAATCGCTGGCAAACTCTCCCTGGTATCGTGGCACCGTGGTTTTTATGCTTCGGAATAAAACTGAGCACTGACTTGTCATGGTTATGACCGGGAAGACGACGCTTTCCGGACGGCAAAGGTCAAAAGGACAGCGGCTAAAACCGTCACAGCCAACATATACCACAGCATAACTCTGTAAGAGATAGCGGTAATCATCAGACTTGAGATCAGAAATGAAAGTGAAAAAGGGATACTGGTCATAGCCTCAAGTGATGTATTCGCCCTGCCCTGAATGGATGCCGGAAGTTTTGTCTGAATCAGCGTATCCAGCCCCACCATAGACGGTGGCAACCCGAAACCAAACAGGGCGCAGCTGAGGTAAATAAGCGGCATTGCTGACGCAAATAGCCCGGCTATACCCAGCGCCTGAATAAAAAAACCGCCGAGGATAAGTAACTCCGGAGGTGTTTTCTTGATCAGTCTTATCGACAATATTCCCCCGAGAACCGCCCCGATGCCCTGAGCTGAGATCAGTTGCCCGATAACGGACAAGGGCTGATTCAGGTGCTCAAGAATACTGAACAGAATCACCTCGTAAAACCCTGCAACCAAAAGCGTTACCAACAGGCAGAGTACACATGAACGAATAAGAGAAACGCTCCATAACCCCTTCACGCCATCCATCAACCCAGAAAATGAGAATGCAGAAATATTCGCTTCCTGGCGGTAGTCACTATTTTTTACTTCAAGATTTAGAAATAAAACAGCGGAGATAATCAGAGAGAGACTGACAAACCAGACAAAGAAATGACTTCCAAAAGTGGTATATAAATAGACACCCAGTATGGGGGCTGTCAGTCTCACCGTTTCCCGAAGCGTTCTGAGCACCGCATTGATTTCGCCTATGTCCTTTTTTTCATAATTATTGACTACAAGACAAACGCGTGCGGAATTAAATACCACATACCCTAACCCATAGATAAAAGCTGAAATTAATAACAATATAAACTGATATTTTTCATGCGCGAACTGAAGAGTGAGTATGGATGCTGCCATAACAAGGTTGGTAAATACCATAATACTGTCCTTTTTCAGGCTGTCTATGGCATTTCCTGTAAGTGGAGCAATTAATGAAGGGATAATAAAACAGAAAAGTACCAGCCCCGCGTCTGATGTACTTCCAGTTAGCTGTTTAGCCCACAGCGCAAAGACAATATATACCGACGTATCTGCAATAACCGAGAGGCCGTAACCTGCCAGCAGTCTTCTAATTCCGGGTAACTTGAGTAATGAATCATTCCGTGTCATCAACAATTTTCCATTAAGCCTAATATTTGCATAATTGTATGCGTTATTCTCTGTATATCAGGAGTCAGAGTTTTGTCAGAGAAATAGGCGATAAAGAGTACCCTGCTAAACTTCATTTTCAATCTGATAACTGAATTTAGTACGACGAGGTGAGACTTATTCAGCTTTTTTAAGATAATCGAAAAAATTGATAACGGCTTGCACTCGCTTTGCTCGTTGCGTGTTTTGGGTATAGTAAAAATAGACGGCCGGGTACATCGGCCAGTATGTATCCAGTATCGGGATAAAATCCTCGCGATCCGCCATTCTGGCATGCAGCGGTTCAAATATACGCCCTATTCCTATTCCCGCTTTTACCGCATCACAGACTGCATCAGTATCGTTACATATCATGGCTGAAGCGATCTCGGGGTGAATCGATAGACCGTCCTCAAGAAGGGTCAGGGATGAAATACGATTAGAGGTGGTGAACCGGTAAGTAATCAGCCGGTGTGCGGAAAGACAACCAGGCGTTTCGGGAAACCCATATTTCTTAATATACTCTTCTGAAGCATAAAGCCCCATTCGGAATGCCGGATAAATTTTTCTGGCAACCATTCCTTCACTGACGGTATCCCCGAAACGAATCCCGAGATCGAATCCCTCGTCAACCAGACCAACAGCACCATCGTTAATAGACAACTCCAGTTGTATATCCGGATAGGTTTGATGAAATTCAGCAAGCCCCGGCTTCACGATAAGCTGATAGGCAAAGCGAGAAAGCGTGATCCTAACGGGTCCTGAAGGTATTTCTCCCAAACTTTGGATGTCCTCCATCGCCAGATCCAAGGTAGCGATCGCCTCCTTTGTTTTCAGCAGCAGATTTCTTCCGGCATCCGTGAGACTGATTCTGCGTGTGGTTCGGGTGAATAGCGGGACGCCGGTTTTAGTCTCAAGAAGCTTCAGTGATTTACTGACCGAAGGCGCTGAAACACCTAATTTACGTGCTGCGGCAGAAATACTTCCCTCGCGAGCGATGACATGGAGGATGGTCAGCTGACCGTAAGTCGGATTATCCATTATTAACTTTTAGTTAAGAGTTTAGGTCATTGATGCAGTCTACTCGCTGTCCGTCGGATTATCTATATTGGAGCTCTTCGGCACATAACAGAGGGTTATTGAATGGGCTCTGATATTGCCGTGGATGGTGGGTTCAGTATTTAACACTCTTTAGCACTCTTCTTTCGGGATGGATATAAAATGAAAAACATACTTATTATTTCAGGTCATCCGAATCTGAATAAATCTTTGGCGAATGCGACTATTCTTGATGAGGTTACCAGAGAATTACCAGAAGTGAATATCCGTCGCCTTGACGAACTCTATCCTGCTTATCAGTTTGATATTCACGCCGAGCAGCAAGCATTATTAGACGCCGATTTGATTATCTGGCAGTTTCCTTTTTCATGGTATTCACTCCCAGGCATGATGAAATTATGGGTCGATGAAGTATTTACTCACGGATTCGCACATGGCTCAACGGCAAAACTTGCTGGTAAAAAGTTGCTGCTTTCTTTCACGACAGGTGCCCCAGAAGTGGCCTACACACCGGCTGGTTTTTTTGGACACAACATTGAAGAGTATCTGCCTCAATTTGAGACCACAGCTGCTCTGTGTAATCTTGAATATACAGGTGCCATTTATACTCACGGCGTAAGTTATACCGGTCGGGATGATGAAGAAAAAAGATCCGATCAAATATCTTCAGCGCGTGAGCATGCTGGCCGCCTGATTAAAATTATCAGAAATATCTCCGTTTAATTAGCATCAGCAACCTAAGGTTCAGTCATGTTTATCATTAATATCACCGTTAACGCCGATATTACCGCGCAAACTCAAAATGAAATGTTCCCCATTCACGTCAAATGGCTGGAGAAATATTTTCAGGCTGGAAAGTTTTTGATGCTGGGTCCCTATATAGATACTGATGCCCATGCCGGCGTTATTTTTGCCCGGGTAAATAGCAGAAACGAACTACAGTCGATTCTTGATGAAGACTGCTATTATCCTGATTTTGCTCAGTATGAAGTGCGTGAATTCACGCCTAAGTTTATTGCAAAAGACTTTACTGACGCGGCCAAATAAAAAAACACTCGCCCTGTTGAAGGGGATATCCCCAGATAATTCGTCTTGTCTTCAGGCGCCAGGTTCAGCCCGTCGATGAGCATAGATAAACTATGCAACTCGACGGGCCGTACGCAGGCAGCATGGAGTATGACAGAGAAGAAATATCATTCATTCAGAGAGTCGATACTTCTCAAATTAGCCCGTACTTATTTAAGCTGAAGAGGCAGCCGGTAATATTTTCTTTAAAATATCGTTCAACGTGACAACACCACACATCTTCAGCCCGTCCATCACAACGGCGAACTGCACGCTTGATTTGCGCATCAGGGCTAATGACTCATAGATAGGCGTCGAGGCATCAAGAATAAAGGCCGGGCGCGCTATCTCATAGGCAGGACGGTCATCATGCTCCATCAGCGTATCCCGCAGGTGTACAACAAGGGGCGTTGATTCCGCTTCGCCTAACAGAAGTATTCGTTGATGGCCAGATTGCTGCGCCGCATCACGAATATCAGCAACCTTCACACCCGTATGAAGAGATGTCGGTTCATTTTTCTCCACCAGCAGCGTTTTCACCTGAACGGTAACAAGGTCAATCAGGCTTGAGATCTGCTGCTGAACTTGCGGTTCGAGCGTTCCTGTATTTGCTGAGTGCTCAACAAGCTGACGAATGGTGGCTATATCCTGCCCGCCAACGGCAGCACTCTCCACCGGTTCAACACCGGCGGCTCTCACCAGACGGTTTGCCAGGCTATTCAGCCAGCGCATCAAAGAGCGTAATGGCCATATATAGACTTGAGCAATAATACCCACCGCCAATGCCGAACGCTCCGGGTTGGCGATTGCCCAGGATTTGGGTGCCATTTCACCGATCACTAAGTGTAAAAATGTCACCACAAAGAAGGCGAGAACAAAAGAGGTTCCCCCTGCTATCCAGAGCGGCATTCCCCAGGCGGCAAGCAAGGGTTCAAGCCAGAAATCGACGGCAGGCTTGGTTATCGCACCCAGGGCAAACGTACAAAAGGTGATACCCAGTTGAGCGCCAGCCAGCATTAAGGTTAAGTCATTCATACCGCGCAGTGCTGCCCTGGCTGAGCGGCTATTGGCGGCCATTTCCTCTAAACGATGTCTGCGGGAGCCGAGAAGCGCAAATTCAATAATAACAAACAGGCCACTGAGTACAATTAAAGCGACTGTTGCTAAGGTGACAAACAACGGATCGTTCATCGGGACTCCTCACTCATGACTTCTTCCACTAACCAAACCCGGACTTGAGTTGGGACGTAGCGCTCAACCTCCAAAATATCAACCACTAGCTTTCTCTGGAGCGGGACATCGGCCACCAAATCAGCCGGGTCAACAGGTAACAGGATAGTCACCGAATCCCCTTTAGCGGGCAGTGCGCCGAGTTCAGCAATCAGCATTCCTGAAACGGTTTCAACCTCATTACGCGGAAGCTCATAGCCAATCGCGCGTTCGACTTCATCCAGGGGAGCATCACCGTCCATCAGCCAGACATTTTCTCCGCCCGGAGTCACGGAGTCTCCTGTCTCGAGATCATGCTCATCGGTAATTTCACCGACGATTTCTGCTGCAAGGTCTTCTAGCGTCAGAATGCCGGCAAAACCACCATATTCATCAATAACGCAGGCAAGTTGGTTTTTGCTGCGGATTAATTGACTGAGCGCATCAGGAAGCGGCATCAGCGTAGGGATAACAGCAGCATCCTTCATTATCGTCGAGACTGGCTGGTCGTTATTGCCTTCAGAGAAACTTGCCAGTACATCTTCCAAATGAACAATACCGACAGGCGTATCGTCCTCAACAACTGGGTAGCGAGTATGGCCTTTCGCCATCATCTCACGCAGTTCACCTATTGTTGTTTCCGGGGTGAGCCAGTCGACCTGGAACCGCGGGATCATGGCATGTTCGGCGTCACGCTGAGGAAAGTCGAGAATTCTGTCCATCATCAGGGAAAGTTCGACCGGAAGATCGCCACTATCACGCGAGTCTGCGATGATGTGGGGAAGATCGTTAGCGGACACGCTGACATCCAGATCATGGACCGGTTCGATACGCAGAATTTTTAAAAAAAGATTCGCAGATTTATCGAAGAAGCTAATAAGCCAGCCAAATACAGCCAGATAAATAAGGGTTGAGTTCGCTAATTTCCTGGCAAGCGGTTCTGAGTTGGCAATAGCGAGGTTTTTTGGAAATAGCTCACCAAAAATCATCTGGATAATGGTTGCCGCTACCAAGGCAAGCACAGTACCTATGGTTATACCCACTTCGACAGGAATACCCGCGCCACCGAGAATCACACCAAATGACCGACCGATAAGGGGTTCTGCGATAAAACCAACGATAAGCCCGGTAACGGTGATACCTAACTGTGCACCGGACAGCATAAAACTTGTACGTTTGGTCACGGCCAGAGCGCGTTTGGCGGCTAAGTCACCTTCCGCAGCACGAGCGGCAAGTTTAGTGCGGTCAACCGCCATATAAGCGAATTCTTGCGCGACGAAATAACCGTTGAGAGCGATGATGAAGAGGATAAGTAATATCCCCAGAAGGAGGATGAGGATTGATTCAATCATCATATTGTCCCCCACAAAGATACTAAATTACTATAGGTCTTGCTGGAGGCGGTTGACGATTCTGTTCTGTCCACTGTGTGTTTAATAAATCCCTGGTTATTAGAGTTGCGTAATCTATATCAGTATTCCTTTTACATCGTCAAGTGGCTGCATTGCCGACAAAATCAGCACGCTCAATCTGGATAAGACCTTACGCCAATAATTTACTGAATATTTACCAAAAACTTACTAAAAAATGACGCATAATTGTAATTATTAAAGTCCTGAATTCAGGAAATATAATAATAAATATGCGTGAAGATGAATATCACTCGGCTAAATAACCCCCATCAATGGGATAAGTGCCTCCGGTACAGAATCCCGCATTTTCTGAGAGCAAAAACAATATGAAGTCTGCTACTTCCCGCATTCTGGCCATTCTTTTCATAGGGTGGCTATTTGCGAAACTGCGGACGATATCTTCGGGAAACTCACTCATTCGTGGAGTTTCGACATAGCCTGGAGCCACGGCATTGATTCGAATACCGTGACAGGCAAACTCCAGTGCTGCGGTTTGGGTTAAACCAATGATGCCGTGTTTAGCTACGGTGTAAGGTGCCAGCCCGGGAATGCCAACCAGGCCATTTACTGCCGATAAATTAACGATAGAGCCACCAAACTTCATCATCTGAGCTATTTCATATTTCAGACAATAAAAAACGCCACTCAATGAGGTGGCAATGACCTTATCCCAGTTTTCAACGGTCTGCTCTGTAATATTTTTACCATGTTCACCGGTTAAGCCTGCATTATTTACAGCATAATCAATCCTGCCGAAATAATTGATAACCTCATCAATCATTTGACGTACTTGTTCGGGCCGAGATACATCACATCCGATCCCAATCGCTTCTTGTCCCTGGGATGATAATAGTTTCGCTTTTTGTTTAGCTTGCTCTGACGAGCGGGATACAATGACGACATAAGAGCCATGTTTATGTAATTGTTCTGCGACGGCCTCACCTATACCAGTGGTACTTCCTGTTATAACAGCGACTTTATTCTGGAAATTCATAACTCCCCCCTATGAAGTTGAATGGCATCTTTCATCCGGGATAGTGTACAAAATAGCTGTGACAATTTTTGTCAGTACTCTTTCCCTGCATCGATACCCTCTTTCACTCTCCATTTTTTCAATAAAACAGCCCTGCTTTCACTGAAGGTGGAATCCAGTTGTACAATCTCTTCAATTTTGTCCGTCCTGAAATGACGAAAATCATTTCTCATCTCACACCATGCAGCCAGAAGCCAGCATGACTCCATATATACCAATGCGACGGGCCATATTATTCGGGAAGAGTGAACGTCTTTCTTGTCACAATACTTTATTTTGACTTTCTTTCGCTTGCTTATAGCGTTGCGGATTTCTTCAAAAAACACCTCATTTTTTTCTGAGGGGCCAGTAAGATAAGATTGACTCTCAATAAGGCTTTTTAATTCACCGGGAATGACGGCATGTATTTTTGCGAGTACGTTTCTCGCGGTATTTTTGAAATCAGAATCTGTATTATGAGATACCCAATTTAACCCAAGCGTAATAGCATTTATTTCATCATGCGATAAATTTAAAGGTGGTAAATGAAAGTCCGACTTCACGATATAGCCAATACCTGCGCCACCTTCAATACGCAGACCTTGATGCTGTAGCGTTTTTATATCTCTGTAGATCGAGCGCAAACTTATGCCTAATCGTTCTGAAAGCGTTGATGCCGTGACAGGATATCTTTGCGCCCTTAATATTTGTAGTAATTCGAAAAGCCTTTCCGTTCTGGTCATATTGATAAGTCCATCTTAATCCTGAGATCATGCTTTCAAGCAATTGCCGGATAAGCATCTTAGTACAAATCAAGCATACGTGTTTAAACTGACCTGCTCTCCGTTGATTAACACATCGGTATGTTACAGGAAATAGCACGATCCCAGGACTACAAGATATCTATGTGATTCAAAGACAATGAAGAAAGATTTAAATATTGATCAGGCCTTTTTTTGTAAGGCACTCACGATAGCATCTCCCAGTGCTTTAGCGGATGCAGGGTTTTGCCCTGTAATAAGCTGTCCGTCAACAACGACTTTATTTTCGAAGATAGGTGCTTCCTCAAAGATTGCCCCATTTTTTTCTAATGCGGCCTCCAGTTCAAATGGCACTATTTTATCGTAATGCCTGAAAGCTTCTTCTTCCGCAGTAAATCCTGTCAGATGACGCCCCTTGAGCAACGATTCTCCATTGCTGAGTTTTATATTCAATAATCCGGCAGGTCCGTGGCAAACAGCACTAATAATTTTATTATTCTCATACATGGTTTTAACGATCGATTCGAGCTGGGGATTATTCACAAAGTCCCACATAGGGCCATGACCCCCGACGAGTAGAATGACACTGTATGCATCAGGATTAACGTCTTTAAGCGGTATTGAATTGGCCAGTTTATTTCGATGTTCAGGATCCGTCCAAAAATCAAGACTTGCACGGTCTTTCAAGTCGAATCCATCAAAGGGAGGTAGCCCGCCTTCAGGACTTGCAATATCATAACTAATACCAGCGTTATCAAAAACCTCGACAGGGTGAGTCAGTTCAGGAAACCAAAAACCACCAACAAGATCTGGCGTTTTTTTATCGAGGCTGGAAACGACAATAAGGATTTTTTCTCCCTTAAGATTGCTTTGAGCAAAAACAAGCGGTGATGCCGTATAAAAGAATACGGATGCCAGGATACAGGAACAAAATTTTAGAATTGACACAGATAGTTTCTCCGGTGAGTGGTATGTGGCGACTCTATCGGAAAGAAATCAGGATGGATAGACGCTAAAAATGGGATAGGATGTTTAATAAAACGATGTAATAAACACTGATTGTTTCCGTATGCTACTGTATGGTTAATCAATCATTTGTATTGAATGGCTTGAGATGCTATGCGGCAGTCCGATATTTTTGATGGTTTAAACGAGTTCCTGGCCATCGCAAAACATATGAGTATTAGAAAAGCAGCGATTGATTTGGGCAGAACCCCAGGAGCGGTAAGTATTGCACTCCAGAAACTGGAGCATCGTCTTGGGTCATCGCTCTTTCATCGGACAACGCGCAGGATGTCACTCACCGAAACGGGTGAGCGTCTTCTTGAACAAATCATCCCCGCAACACAGGCTATTGCGAATAGCGTTGAAGAAATCGCACAATCAGCAAAGATGCCCGCAGGAAGGTTGAAATTGATTGTAGAGCGTTTAGCTCTGCCTCATGTTATTGAACCTCTTTTACCTGTATTCAGAAAGGCCTGGCCGAACATACATGTTGATATTACCGTCAGTAATCGACACGAAAACTTTGTATCCGAGGGTTATGATGCGGGGATCATGATTGGTTCATATATTGAACTCGACATGATTGCTATAAGGCTGTCACCACCATTCAGATGGGCAGTCTTCGGATCTCCCGAATATTTTCAAAAAAATGGAAAACCAGAGCAGGTGAGAGATCTTGAACTGCATGAGTGTATTCGTTTTCGCCGTCCCGAGAAGGGAGATATTTATCGCTGGGAGTTTGTTGAAAATAATCAAAATAAAAGATTTGAACCTCAGGGTTCGATTACTGTGAATGACGGGGAATTAATGCGTAATCTTGCTGTCAGGGGAACAGGGTTAATCTATTCATCCACGTTTCATACATCGCGGGAGCTCGCCAACGGCACGCTGGAAGTCGCCCTGCTCGATCAGTCTCCCAGTCATGATGGGCTGTTCCTGTATTTTCCCAGTTCAGCGAAGAATCAACCCAAATTACGCGCATTTATCGACCTGTGCTCAGATTTACTAAAAACATAAATCACATGATATTTAATGTATCCAGAAGGTAAATGCCATCATTGCGACATAATGTGAGTTAATCAGCCCGCTCTACGATAAGTTGCAGCCTTGGATAATGTTCCAGCCACTTTTTTTCCGATATCCGTTCCATGACAACGCTCAATCTTTCACCCTCAAATGGGGGCGTCGGCCGTAAACGTAACCCGAACAAATCATCAAGCCCATAGGGTGCAATAATCTCGATATTATTCGTGTCACTGACTCTGACGGCAACCGCTGTCGCGGTCTCAGTCCAATATCGTAGAGCATTCTCCGTTGAACTATAGGGTGCATTGTTGTTGCGTTGATGCATTCTGGCTTGATTTTTAACTGACCAGTTGTACGCTGAAGATCGCTGAATCAGTGTCTTCTCCAGGCCGATATCGTGTTCCAGGCTACAATTCTGAGCGTTGAACCAGACGACGTCTACATCACCGGTGATTGCTCTCTGCCCGTATCCGTGTAAATGATCCCATACCGCATTTCGTACAAATCCAGCGCCTATCCAGCCATCGCTCAGCTTTAATTCTCTAATGATATAAAGGGCTTTCATTCTTACAGGATCATTTAACAATAATGTTTGTAATGCCAGCTGGTGCTTGATTTCAAGTGCTTGAACGCTGTGTTTGCGCCTTATTTCAGTTGTCATCTCTTGAGTTCCTGTTCTCCATTAGTCAGGCTTTGATATATTGATGCATTCATATACACAAATGTCTTAAATCTGTTGGACTCCGCATCTGCACAGACAGGAAAATCACGTTCAGTTTTATTGTCCATGAAAAGGATAAATCATGTTAATTATTTTTAGTGGATTACCCGGGTCTGGGAAAAGTACTATCGCACGTGCACTTGCCAAAAAAATGAATGCCGTATATTTACGAATTGACACCATAGAGCAAGCAATTCTCGATTCCAAAGATGCATATGAGGAAATGGGCCCTGCGGGTTACTTTGTCGCCTATGCATTAGCTCGCGAAAACCTGAGTACAGGATTAACCATTATCACTGATTCAGTTAACCCAATGCTGCTGACCAGAAATGCTTATCGTGATGTCGCTCTCTCTGCGGGATCGCAATTTTTGGAAATAGAGATTATTTGTTCCGATCTGACTGAACATCGTTCTCGTGTAGAAAACAGGAGCACCGATATCCCGGGGTTAAACCTACCGGACTGGAATGCCGTAATCCATCGTCATTACGAACCATGGAACAGAGACCGTCTGATACTTGATAGCTCAACGTTATCCGTGTCTCAGAGCGTTGAAAAGATTATAGAATCTATTAAGAGTATAAAAAACAATCTTATTAGCCAGAATGAAACTATCCTTTAATCATCACTTGGTGATGGGTTCACCGAACATACTACAGTGGCATGATCCCACCATGCGTTGTGATTAACTCTGATTGCCAGCACGTTAAATTGCGCTTTCTGTATCTCATCCGTTAAAGCCGGGAGCGGTTTCAAAGTACGCCAGGGTTGAGCGTCTTTCAGTAAGTGATACCTGAGCGGATCGTGATTTCAAACAGTCCGATACTTGGTTAATCAGGGCAAAGAAATCGTGATTGACTACAAGCTCATAGTAGATTCCAATTTTTGCTCATATCGTTGGGTAAGCCCGGCATTAGGGCTTACCCAACACGTGGAATAAAAATATGCAGATACCATCCAGACAAACATTATGATTAAAGTGAACAGTTAGCTAGGATGAATAAGGTGTTTGCATATCGTATACCATGAAATTTTGCCGATTTACTGTTAGATAAGGAGAACCTGCTCGTGACGAAAGAGAATCGATCGAGCCGTAGACCCCCTA
Source organism: Klebsiella sp. BIGb0407 (assembly GCF_024807845.1). Taxonomy (GTDB): domain Bacteria; phylum Pseudomonadota; class Gammaproteobacteria; order Enterobacterales; family Enterobacteriaceae; genus JGM124. Next base: position 82,413 of record NZ_JANUEQ010000001.1, on the reverse strand, counting down.
TACCCTATGTTTATCCCGATGCTCTGCGGCAGAGTATTGAGCATTTACCTTCGGTACCCGGGGTCTATTTCTTTTATGGCGAAAGTGACACATTGCCATTGTACATCGGCAAAAGCGTGAATATACGCTCTCGGGTGCTGGCGCATCTGCGTAATCCAGCCGAAGCAGCTCTATTAAGTCAAAGTCGCAAAGTGACTTTTCGGCAAACAGCAGGTGAATTAGGTGCATTATTGCTTGAAGCGCATTTAATCAAACGTTTGACACCATTATTTAATAAACGGCTACGCAAGCTGCGTCAACTCTACACTCTACGACTAACAGAACAGACTATCTCTATTGTTGGACTGCGGGAAACTGAGATTGGTCGTACGCCCAATATTTACGGGTTGTATAAAAATAGTCATTTAGCCAAGGAAGCGCTCAAGCGAATTGCCGATGAACATCGCTTGTGCTACAGCCTGCTTGGACTTGAAAAACTCCCCCCCAATCGTCCTTGTTTTCGCTATGCGTTAAATAAATGCTCTGGTGCTTGCTGCGCAGAAATTAGTCTCAGTGAGCATCGCGGTCGTTTACTGGCCGCACTTAAATCTATTGAAGTTCTTTGCTGGCCCTGGCGCGGCAGGATCGCTGTATATGAGCACAGTGAATGCTGTCAGTGCTATCATATCATCCATAATTGGGCATGGCTCGGCGACGTTGACAGTCTGGAAAATGCCTCTAAATTAACCTCAGTTGTTGATGGTTATGACATTGATAGTTATAAGATCCTCGTAAAGTTATTACTTTCCGGACACTACAATATAAGTGAGATAGATATAAATTAAACAGGCGCTGAAAATTAGTAGTATGTTTTAATACTTATGGTATTTACAATATGACTAACCAAGCTAGCAGGTATTTTGTATCTTAGTTAAGAAAAGAGTGAACATGCTCTTTTCGTTCGCTCAGTGGTACTAAATCTTCGCTCATAATCTTAGGAGCGACCATACCTGCTTGTTTAATTTCCATCGGGCAAACGGGTTCAGATTTATACAGAAAACAGTATTATATTCAGCCGGAAAAACCAAAACAAAACGGGTTTATTAAGCGTTTTCATGGATCGTTTCTTCCTGAATGTTCAAATTCATATTAATCTGAATCACTGAACCAGGTAAAAAAATAATTCACGCAAGTTTTTTTTGATATATCGCGAAAAAAGTAAAACACTAGAAAAAACGCTAAGAATAGGAAGTCATTCACTAAGTAAATAACCAAACAGGGCAGCTACCATCGAGTAGCATTCTTTTCTTTTTTCAGGTTCAGTGCAAATGGTTGACGAGACGCCAGTTCTGTAAATCATTTTCTTCTCTTTGTGATTACTTAATGGAGGGGGACGATTCAGTCGACCCACTCGTAGTATACCTGAACCAATCTATCGTAAAAAAGCCTCACCCGCCACGGGCAGCTGGTTAAGGCATTCTGTGTCCGCCTCGATGCTGTGCTGTCCTGGAATAGGCTGCCGTGGATGCCACCACAGACGTAAAGGCTTCGCTGGCTGCGCGCGGAACACCCTTTGGTCCAAACTACACGGCGATTGCCGGGTATGCCATCGCCGCCGGAGCTGTCTTGGTAAAGAACAATACGAGAGAGTTTGCGCGCGTGCCAGGACTGGTGCTGGAAGACTGGGCTAAATGATTCCGGAGAATGACGGAAGGTGAATATCCGCTCTGTGCCAAAAGCGGAAGTTCGACTTTTTGTACAGATCCTCAAGACAACATTTTCTCCATGCCAAAAACTTTTTGAAAATATCGAATGGAGGAGGCGTTGCACAAGTGTCAGACAGGTAGTGCGCGATCTTTCACAACCGTTTTCATAACCAGTGTTGAGGTAAGCCGCTGCACACCTGAGATACCAGAGAGTTTTTCATCATACAGCTCCTGAAAAGCCCGCAGGTCACGGGTGATAACATGAAGCAGATAATCCGGATCGCCAAAAAGTCGCTGCGCCTGAATAATTTGCGGTATCTCCTCTACAGCCGCCTCGAAGGCGGCGACCGCCTGTCGGTCTCCCTCGCGCAGGGTGACGAAAACTATGGCTGAAAAGTTCAGCCCGAATCTGGCCGGATCCAGATGAGCCCGGTAGCCGCTGATTACCCCTTCCTGCTCAAGGGCTCTGACCCTGCGCTGGCATGATGACAGGCTGATCATCACCCGTTCCGCCAGGTCAGTGAGCGAAAGCCTCCCGTCCTTCTGAAGCTCTGCAAGAATATTGCAATCTGTTCTGTCCATTCCTGAAAACCTCCCGAGTTATATCGTTTTTTAAAGTATAAATGAAAGCACATTCCGCTTACAAAGCGATATTCTTTCTTCAATTCTAAACGTGTTCGTCGGGTAGAGGTTTACCTATATGAAGGTTTCTGACACCAATGAATATCCGGTTAGTGATGGGATAGATAAGGATTACGTCACATGTCACTGAGTATGTTCGCCGCATTCTGGGCTGTTTCCGTGCTTTTAGTCATCACGCCAGGCGCCGACTGGGCTTACGCCATTTCAGCCGGCATTCGGGGACGCCGGATTGTGCCGGCGGTTGCCGGCATGCTGAGCGGCCATCTTGTTGCAACGCTCATAGTGGCAGCGGGGGTCGGCTCAGTCATTGCAGGCACGCCGGGCGTACTGACGTTCCTGATCGTAGCCGGGGCAGCCTATCTGCTCTGGCTCGGCCTCAGCATGCTGCGCCATCCGACAGCGCCAGCGGCGGGACAGAATAATAATGCAGATTCGTCACTGAAATGGGCACTCAAGGGCTTTTGCATCAGCGGGCTTAATCCGAAGGTTTTTCTGCTGTTTCTGGCCCTGCTGCCACAGTTTACTGATGCCCACGCGGCCTGGCCACTTCCACTGCAGATGATCGCGCTGGGGCTGGTACATGTGATCAGCTGCGGCGTGGTCTACCTGCTCGTGGGGTATGGCTCCGGTACGGTGCTTGGGACGAGACCGCGCGCCGCACAGAATGTCAGCCGGATTTCGGGCAGTCTGATGATCATTATTGCGGCCCTCCTGCTGGCAGAGCAGTTTCTCTAACGCATGGCCATAGGGGCTTATAACAAAGCATCATGCAGCAGGGACTCTATGAATACACTCGACCTCAGGGAAACGTCAGACCGAGCAATACATTTAGCGTTGCGAAAGCTGGTATTATCGCCCCGCAACATCCTTCATCAACGTAACGAATTAGCAGAGAACACCATGTCATCAGTCACACTAACACATCTGAAAAAACTCAAGCAGCGCGGCGAGAAAATCACCATGCTCACCTGCTACGACGCCACGTTTGCACACGAGCTGAGCACGGCAGGCGTTGAGATGCTTCTTATCGGCGATACGCTGGGAATGATCCTGCAAGGCCATGACAGCACCCTGCCGGTCAGGCTGGAAGATATGGTTTATCACACGGCCTGCGTTAAGCGCGGAAACAACGGCGGTTTCATTATAGCCGACCTTTCATTCATGACCTGCTCCTCGCCTGAGCTGGCACTGCACAGCTCCGCGCAGTTAATGCAGGCCGGTGCGCAGATGGTCAAGATTGAAGGTGGAGAGTGGCTGTGCGACACAGTGCGTCAGCTGACGCGTAACGGTATACCGGTTTGCGCCCATATTGGACTCACCCCTCAGTCGGTTAACGTCTTTGGCGGCTTTAAAGTGCAGGGACGTGACTGCCATCAGGCGGCCGCACTGGTCGACACCTCGAAAAAGCTTGAAGAAGCCGGCGCGGCAATGGTGCTGGTTGAAGCCGTCCCCGCCTCGCTGGGCAGAGCGCTGAGCGAGGCGGTGTCCGTACCAGTCATCGGCATCGGCGCTGGCCCGGATACAGATGGACAGGTTTTAGTACTGCACGACATGCTTGGCCTGAGCATCACCGGCAGGGCCCCGAAATTCGTCAAAAACTTTATGAAAGGGCAGCACGACATTCAGGGCGCGTTAAAAAGTTACATTGCCGCCGTCAAAGACGGCAGCTTTCCGTCGGCGGAGCACTGCTACTCAGAATAAGTTACAGATGCAGCCGCTTATATTAGCGGCTGCATCTGTAATCTGTGTAAAGAGGCTAATCACCGACGTCCGCTGTTCGCTCAGAGCGAACGTTCAGCACCCTGTGTTTTTCCGCTCCGTGCCAGAAACGGACATTAGTGAAAATGCGATACGTTAATTGATGAAGATTATTTTATGCTCAGTTCTCAGTGTCATATGCAGAATTCAGCACAGAAATTAATAAATAATACTCATAATTTCAGTATGTTAATTATGAATCGCTTTTGGCTGGTTGTTTCGCATAGCGCCCGGCGGATATCCATTGATGCGCTTAAAAGCTCTGCTAAATGCTGCCTGTGAGGCATAGCCGAGACGTAACGCTACCGTGTCGATTGAGATCTTATCGTGAACAATCCAGTGACCAGCGAGGCGCATTCGCACTTCCCTTGCATAGCGCTGGGGAGGTATCCCAATGATTGATGTAAAGCGTTCAGCGAAAACAGAACGTGACACATGAGACTGGGCAGCAAGCTCAGCAACAGACCACTCCCGACTTATATCGCGATGGATAGTCAGAATCGCACGGGCAAGCCGCGGATCACGTAGCGCAGCGATAAGACCAGCGGCATTTTCGCTGCCGTTTTCAATCCATCCACGCACAATCATAGCAGCAGCCACTTCTGCCAGACGTGCCAGAATGCCCGCGAAGCCCGCGCGTCCGGAACAGATTTCAAATTTCATTGCGCCCAGAATGGGAACCAGCCCCGGATATATCTTTTCGTTCGCTTCAACCACTATGGCTTGCGGCATCAGTTTACCCAGGCCCTGCATTCCACCGAGATTGAACTCCATGCAGCCATAAAACAGAACTGTGCTGGGAGTCGGATGCGTACTGGGACAGGTATTGATTCCGCTCACAGCCTCGCCTAAAGGCGCTGAGCCTAACGTATCGATATGCTGAATGGCACAGCCGACATCCGATATAAGTTGATGCTCCTCACCCTGTGGCATAAATACCATGCTTCCGGCTTTCAGCTCGTGAAGCGCACCATCGTTTGTACGAAGCAGAGAAGTTCCCACAGCAATGTAATGAAAATAGGCATGACCCGGTCTATTGCTAAAACCAACACCAAACTCAGAGCCAGTCTGTAAACGGCGGTACTGCACACCGCGCAGGCGCATTTCAAGCAGTAGTTCACTGATGAGTTCGGATGACAGAGCAAATTGTTTCTTCACATATAGTTCCGGCGTTTCGGGTAAAAAATCAGGATGTGGCATCATAGATCGTCCAGCCTCTCAACTCTAGACTTGAAACCTGAATTTTTCCTGAAAAGAGTGCGCTATGAGAAATGAAGTAACTGAAGTTTTATCCGCTAGTCTCAGCAGTTCAGAACCGAAAGAATCCGCATGGATGGCTGTTATTTCACTGACCATGGGGGTGTTTGGGTTGCTGACTGCAGAATATCTTCCTGCCAGCCTGCTGACACCTATGGCCGCCGATCTTGGTGTGACCGAAGCCCTTGCGGGTCAGGCTGTGACGGTAACAGCTGTGGTGGCACTGTTTGCGGGTTTGATGGTTCCCCGCCTGACACGCAATTATGATCGCCGAAATGTCTTGCTTGGCTTTACCGTGCTAATGATTGCTTCTAACCTGCTTGTGGCACTTTCATCGAGCCTGTCAATTCTGCTTGTAATGCGCATTTTGCTGGGCATCGCACTGGGGGGGTTCTGGAGTATGGCTGCTGCCGTAGCTATGCGGCTGGTTCCTGCAAAAAGCGTCCCGCGTGCTCTTTCCATTATTTTTAGCGGCATAGCCATTGGCACAGTGGTTTCGATTCCGCTGGGGAGCTACTTAGGTGGGCTTTATGGCTGGCGCAGTGCTTTTATCGCTGCAACCGCAGTTGGGGTGCTGACACTCATTTTTCAGCTGTTTACGCTTCCTCGAATGACTCCGCGCAGAATGATGAAAACGGAGACGGTCATGGATGTGCTTCGCCGCCCAGGAATGGCGATCGCAATGACTGGATGTGTTATTGCACATACTGGTCAGTATGCGATGTTTACCTATATTCGCCCAGCTCTTGAAAATATTAATCATCTTGATGTAGACCATTTGTCTTTAATACTGCTTGGGTTCGGCGTGGCTAATTTTATCGGGACGCTACTGGCCGGTTGGCTGATGGAAAGAAGTCTGAGTTTTACGCTGATACTGATGCCAGCACTTGTCGGTCTGGCAGCACTGTGCATGATTTTATTGCCACTGGAAGAAAACGGATTGATATTGTTCGTTGCATTATGGGGCATGGCTTTTGGTGGCATACCCGTGGCGTGGTCAAACTGGGTAGCACGTTCCGTTCCCGATCAGGCTGAAACCGCAGGGGGTATGGTAGTCGCAGCAGTACAGTCTTCAATTGCTGCTGGAGCTGCGCTGGGAGGCTTACTCTTTAGTATCAGCGGCGTAACTGGCGTTTTCATCACTGCTGGTTGCATAATGTTTCTTGCCTCGCTAGTTATTGGACTAAAAGTGAAGGTCGCGATGACCTGATAATTTTGAATATGCTCCCGTGTTAAATAATGGCCAGCAGAATCCGATGACTGGCCTGAATAGAAGCCCTGAAATTTCCTATGGCTTTCCGCTCAATTTGATGCCCGCGCCTCGCTCATATCAGGTATAGGTATTTCCGTCGATCAGCTTCGTGCCATAAGCAAACGTTATTCACTATTTGACATAAAACATACCGGTAGGTATGTTTTATTAATGACAAATAAACATACCCGAAAAAAACAGCCAGCCCTTGTCAGGGCTTCGCTTATCGAATGTACTCGAATCTTGGCAGCGCGTGACTCTCTTTCAACTACGAGCGTACAAGCAATCTGCGATATGGCAGGGGTTACCAAAGGTGCATTCTTTCATCATTTCCCAAGTAAAGAGGCAATGCTCAGCTGCGTCTATGCACAGATGCTTGAGGAATATTCAACTCAAATTACTCACTTGATGGAGACGGATCCCTTCCAGACTGGCGCATTCACACGGGCTTATCTCGAACTTGCAATATCAACAATTAACAATCCTGAGATGGTTACTCTGTGGAAGTCAGCAATGACTGATACACAGGTGTGTCAGTACTGGCGTGATTGGTACTTAACGATCCTGGAAGAACGTAAAGAATTTGAGGAACGACCTGAATTTGAAATAGTCAGGCTTGCAGCTGATGGCCTTTGTATGGGCGTGACTATGGATATTTTTCCACTTGATCTTGCCGGTGTTATTTCTGCTTTACGTCGCCTCTCGGCTGCACCAGATGCGCAGTAACTTCGCTTTTACGGATACATTTTATTAAGGATACATTTTATTAAGGATACATTTTATTAAGGATTCATTATGCTTAAGCCCTTCCTTATCATTGGTGGATATGGGATTGTTGGTTCACACCTTGTTTCATTGTTGAATCAGTTTCTTCCACAGCTCCCGATAGTTATTGCAGGACGAGATGCGGATAAAGCCTGCAACTCCGCGAAATCATTTACTAATACAACGGGTATTGCTGTCGATACACGACGGGAAGATTTGGGTATAGATGCTAACTTAGAATTCAGTGGTATTGCTGTTTTAACCAACGACCTTTCCACCAATCCTGCAAAGTATGCAATCAAACATCGTATTCCCTATACCAGCATCGCAACACAGTTGAATCATATTGCCCCAAAGTTGACACTGTATCTTACGAATCCCGATAGCAGGGTGCTCGTTCTGGATACGAGTTTTGCAGGCATCGTTATCTCTGCTGGTGCTTATTGTTCAAGATATTTTCAGCAAGTGCATAGCGTTCGGGTCGGTTCTTTAATGGATGAAAACGATCTGGGCGGGCCTGCCAGTCAAGCAGATTCTGGTGACTTTTCGCAGAAGGAAGCAGGTTTGTTGCTCGAAGATTCTCAATGGATAGTTCCGAGCAATGGAAAAGAGGAGAAGGAATATACACTGGAAGATGGATTTGCTTTCACAGGTACAAGTTTCCCAGGATTTGATGCAGCAGAACTTGCGTACGCCACTGGCGCCACCTCAGTGAGGGTTGATTTTGCGCTTGGCCAATCGCATGGCAGCCGTCACAGTAAAAAACCATCTGTCGAAATTATTTACGAGATAGAGGGGACTTTCAATGATGGTCAAGAAGGTATGATAAGATTCCAGCTGACGCATCCTGAAGGACAGGCTTACCTTACCGCAACAGGCGTGGCAGTTGGAATCGAATCCCTTCTGCAGGGCGAGGGTATCCCAGGTCTGTATCTCACCTCTCAAATGATTGATCCCGAGCTGATGCTATCGCGACTTGTTCAGTCTGGTGCCATATTTAGCCGTTTGCCGGATTAACTGAGCATTATTTTCTTAATTTCAATAAACAGCTGGCTGCTTTCAGTACTTAAAAAAATCCTTATCATTCTCTGATGACAGCCAGTTGGAACTCCTTACCTCATATCATGATGAAATAGATGTCCGCTTCTTATATATGGGGGATTCGGATAAGACTTGAACTGGAAGGTAAAACACGTGATCTAGCTCTATTCAATATGGCTTTAGACAGTAAACTTCGGGGCTGTGATCTGATAAAACTCAAAGTATCAGATGTTGCAAATCTTACCTGATATATAAGAAGACTAAGAATCTCAGGGTGATCCAACTTCTGTTAGGACATAAGAAACTGGAAAGCACTGTCTGTTATCTGGGCATTGAAGTCGATGATGCGTTAGAGATCTCTGAGTCGATTGAAGTCTAAGACTATCAGGGCTGCAACAGCAGCCCTGTGCCAGTAGCGGACGATAACAGGGAGAGGACGTGTAGGTTCTTCGATAACCAACTCACGCAGTTGAAAGGAGGAACAGATTTAAACTCAGTATGTATAATGATTCTCAACATCTGCAATTCAAAGGAAGATGCAACTTGAATATCGAAATTTCTGAACAAATTACCGAAACTGCTAAAGCTGAGCTACTGGAAGGATTGCGAGGGTTTAACCGTCGGTATGTAAAAACCAAATCCTGGGGGGATCTTGGCGTTTTTTGCAGAAATGATTCAGGTGTAATGGCTGGAGGTCTTATTGCCACCACGAAAGGCCTGTGGCTTTGCATAGATTACCTATGGGTAAATGAAGATGCCAGAGGCTCAGGACTTGGAAGCAAATTACTCAACCTGGCTGAACAGGAAGGGGTGAGAACTGGCTGCCGATATGCACTGGTTGAAACGTTCAGTTTTCAGGCTCAGCCCTTTTATGAAAAGCAAGGCTACAAATTACAGATGAGCCTGCCTGATTTCCCAGAGGCAGGAATTCAGAACTTAACGCTGATAAAACTCAACCTGGGATAGCTAGTACTGGTTTAAATACGCTAAAACTTCCGTTCCTCGCTCATAAGGGACAACCATACTCAAGTCTCCTACATTGAAGGAGATTTGAGTATGAACACGTCACCGTGGAACAAAAACCGTATCATAGGCCAAAAAAGACCACTTCAGATATCTCATATCTGGGGTATCCGGATCCGACTTGAACTGGATGGTAAAACGCGCGATTTAGCTCTGTTTAATATGGCCCTAGACAGTAAACTTCGGGGCTGTGATCTAGTTAAGCTAAAAGTTTCTCATATTGCATATGGTAGCTCTGTTTCAAACAGAGCAACGGTGTTGCAACAGAAAACCGGTAGCCCTGTGCAATTTGAGATAACCAAAGGGACAAGAGAAGCTGTTGCTGCATTGATAAAGCTAGGCAATTTGCACAGTAAAGACTTCTTGTTTCAGTCTCGAGTTGGGACTAACCAGCACATTTCAACCCGGCAATACAATCGAATTTTTCATGGGTGGATTGAAAAGCTTGGTCTCGATGATTCGCTTTACAGCACACATTCCATGAGAAGAACAAAACCTTACCTGATCTACAAAAAAACCAAGAATCTTCGGGTGATCCACACTTTTGCTGGGTCATAAGAAACTGGAAAGCACAGTCCGTTATCTGGGCATTGAAGTCGATGATGCGTTAGAGATCTCTGAGTCGATTGAAGTTTAAGGCTATCAGGGCTGTAACAGCAGCCCTGTGCCAGGAGCGGAACGTGCTTACATCACGCTATGTTACTTTGTTGGGAGCAGGCCATAGTTCATATAGTGATTCACGTCCCAGAGAAAAATTCGACAATATGTCCCTTTAAGCAAACCTATTATAAATAGTTTTGTATTAATACCCTGTGAATTTACTAACGAACATTTATTTTCTTAAAATCTTTTATATCAGCATGTTTGAATTCGGCAATGAATTGTCTAATATAACCGATACCACTTCCATTGCCCATAACGAAGCCTTTATTTTTCCATCTAATCTGTATTGGCCATTCAGGAGGGTATGTTCTGATCGACTGGGTATGCACTAATGCTTTTGTATGCTCTCCGGCTTCATTTCTGTCAACAACCTTATAACGTTCATAACCATTTTCATCATTAACAAAAATCGCGTAATTAATTTTGAATTTTACTGGCGATTTAATCGACTCGACATCCTTATGCAAAATTTCAATATCTACCTTGTCGGAATTATTTCCAGTGTAAACATTACCATTGCAAGCCAGTAACTGGAAATAATTAAAACAGTCTACATCCCTTCCATTTTTAGTATTAACCCAACCATTACTTGGCCTTAAATCATATACATCAGAGTCATAACAAACCATCAATACATAGGGAGTCAATGGAAGTAGAAATAGATTTCCTGCTGAACCCAAACCATAAGACATTCCTCTGGCTCTTTCATCAATGAAATACCATTTATTAGTGTGTATGGCAGGATTATCTGAGGTATAAAATCTTTTTTTTGATTTATTTTTAATAAGACACACCTTCATATCCTTTATGATATGACGTGTATAAATAAACGACTTCATTGATTCAAGAACGGTTTCATCAAGTTCAACCTTAAAATCATCTATCCCAAACTTATCGGACATACCCTCAACAATTTCGACATATCTCTTAGACGCAGCCTCAGTCCTCATATGTTGCAGCAGTCAAAAATCCAGCAAAAAATCAGAATCTTCTTCGTTTAACTTATATCCGGGACTGACAATCCTTTTCACAAGATTTGAATATTCCCCCTCAATTGGTTGAAGAGTTTTTTCTAGTTTTAGGTCCTCACCATAAAAGTAGTTTTTAGAGCATTGACTTTTTATAGATGCATTCGCAACAAAAAACCTCCTGTCATAATTATAAAGACAAATTGAGCTGTTAGAGTTTTCATTAGAGAAACGTTTTAAATAGCATTGTGGTACGAAATGTTGATTCTTATTCGACGCCATAACTTCCTGCCTTTGATAAAATTAAGGGGTTAAAAATAATTTTAGGCTGTGAGAAATCAAAGTTTAGTGTTCCCATAACTACTTTCTTTCGCGAGTCAACTTGCCATCGCCAAGGCTATAACGTCCAGAGTGCATAGCTAACCAAAATAGTGCTGTTAACACATTTTGATGAATTAATATTTTACAAACAAATCTAGGCATTTTACCCATTAGAGTAACTCTTATATCATAATTTGAGTGAGGAATGAAATATTCATATTCACCTAATCTAGGTCGGAAGTAACCTGACATTTCCAGTGACCGGTTCCCAGTAAATTGATACACGACATTGTAAGTATGATCTATGGCGACTTGAGCACGAAGGGCTGCTCCTCGCTCTCAGCAAACCTTCAGCGCCACGTGCTTGTCTGCTGTGGGGCCTTAAGTCACATTAATCATCCTTATAAGATGTAAAAGATGGCTGTAGGTGTACATTATTCGTAAGGTAACCAGAACCTGATTAGGAATACATCGATCAATAAGGATAATCACCTATGCGAATTCCAATACTTACAACAGAACGGCTGCTATTAAAACCATTAGTCGCCGAAGATGCTCAGCAGATCCAGGCGCTCTATCCTCGCTGGGAAATTGTTCGTTACATGGTGGCATCTGTTCCCTGGTCTTATCCAGAGAATGGTGCGGAGCATTACGTCAATAACGTTGCGCTGCCTGATATAGCGAAAGGAATTGCATGGTTCTGGACTATCAGAAGCCTTGAAACACCCGACAAACTCATGGGATTAATCTGCTTGTACGATGTTGAAGATAATAATCGCGGATTCTGGCTCGCTCCGGAATATCAGGGACAAGGCTTCATGCGTGAGGCCAGTATTGCTGCTACGGATTACTGGTTTAATATTTTAAATAAACAGGTGTTACGCGCTCCTAAGGCTGCGGTTAACAGCCGCTCACAGCGTATTTCAGTCAGTAGCGGAATGCGGCTTATAAAAACCATTAAGCAAGAATATGTTAGCGGTCTTCTGGATTCTGAACTTTGGGAAATAACCCGTGATGAATGGAATGCTCGTCAAACCTGCTGACATCAGACATGTGGTGCCAGCTCCTCGCTCCCGTTAAACTGTTAGTGAAGATTTTTATCTCTCAAGTATGTTTTGTACAATTGCAGCCTGATTTCCTGCTCTGAAAGAATCATATCCTGAACTTTTGAAATCCAAATTTATCTTATGGTGAACTTATCGTATCTATATTGTTTTTCCCGTTGATTAATACTTATCACTTTCTTAAGATTCATTTTTTATTTATGGTGCATGCAATGAGTGAGTCTAAAGATTTCAAATTAGTGAAGGAATTACTGTTAGAATTCATAAAAAAAAAGGAAGTGAAATCCAGACTCTCCCATGTTGTTGCCAATGAATATAACGATTGGGAAAAGTGGTTTCAAATAGAGTTTGAATATTTTCTTTTGAATGAAAAGTATTTTCATACCAGAAGAGAGTTGAAGGCGAATTCTGATAAAAGAAGCAAACTTAATCGCTTTTATATGTTTGTCGATTTAATTTTCAGAAAGCCTAATACCGCAAAGGATCAGTACATATATCTGGAATTCAAGCGGGCAGTAAAAGCGACAACGTTAGTGAAAGAAATGTTGAATGACATAACCAAAGTGAATTCAATCGTTCAATCACATTATGTTGAGACGGAAATTAAACAGCGTTCATTCTGGTGTGTGGGTTTTTATCATTCTTTCCATACTTTGACTGTTGACCGTGCTAAGAAAGAGATTAGCCAGTACTCCAAAATTTTTCACGAACCTGTGTATTTATGCTCGTGCCGGGGGGCATCACATTATGATGAATGCCTAAAAATTGGCGTTGTAATCATCTGATGATGTTCGGGTCAGAGTAATATCTAACCCGACATAGATGAGAAAAACCGGGCTGAGAAAACTCCCGATAAAACCGGGTATGTAAGTACTTTTCTCTCGATGATAACCAATCAGGTTATAAGAGCCATCAGTCAGACTTACCTTAAACACAACCACTCTCAAATATCCCTCATTGCAGAAGATTTGAGTATGAACATCCCCTGGAACAAAGACCCTGTTATCAGCTAAAAAACTCACCCTGTTCCGGCATAGTATCGTTGATAGTATCAACAATACCATTGACGGTTTGATTTGCTCATGATAAATATCTTGAATAGATCGTTTTTACTCTCGAGGAATCAATGTCTCTTATTGGTGAAATACGTACTGAGTTACGCTTTCTTGTCAGAGAGCTGGGCTTGCTTGATAAAAACTGCTTTGGCTCCGGGCTGTCATTAACGCAAGCTCATCTTCTTACGTATCTGTTTAAAAATGGTACAACCTCTTTCAATGAATTGAAGCTTCAGTTAAATATCGATAAAGCGTCTTTAAGCCGAATGTTAGCTCTTATGGCAGACGAAAATTACGCTGAGGCACTTTCCATTTCATCCGATAAACGGCAAAAACACTTTCAGATTACAGCGGCTGGCAGGGAAGCTTTATCTAAAGCCAATAGCGCAGCCGACAAAACAATGGGCTTTATTGATGAGGGCATGGGCATTAACGATGCAGAAGCTATCGTTAAAGGATTACGTATACTTCGTAAAGGAGCATTCCACCGCAACTGTCTTCACAATCCGGAAAGAATTCAAGTTGAGCAGTTGCGGGATAAATACAGAGCAGACGTAGCTAGCCTGTTAATTGAAACTTTCTCTAATGAACAAAATATCCCGGAGAATCTCATCAATATTCCGAAGGAATATGAAAGCAACTGGTGGATAGCGCGCTCGGGTGAATATTTACTGGGAGCCGTAGCCTGTTGGAAAGAAAATGCCGAATATCACTGGGGGCGCTTTGCCGTTGAGCAAGCTTACAGAGGGCTTGGTATAGGTAAAAAGTTAGCCTCTGTATCCTTAAAAGAATGTTTTCTTGAAACTGACGAGATAATAACTGAAGCCCGGGATACAACTGTCAAAATTATCAGTCAACTGGGTGGTGAAACTACCGGAGAGGCTTTTGATTTTTATGGTATGCCGGTGACGCCGATGAGACTAAAAATACAGGATTTTGAAAAAATATATTCGTGCAGTAACCCTCTCTCATAATGGATCTTGTACAGCTCGTTGTTGCATCTTCTCATGTAAATATTTCTTCACAAGGGGCCACTCTGATTCAATTATTGAGTATCGGGCTGAATGACGAAACCTGCCATCGGGCATAATTCTTTCATTCCTGATGATACCTTCTTCAACAGCACCCAGGCGAAGGATTGCTCGCTGAGAATGTATATTAAGTACATCAGTAGTAAACTGAACTCTAATAAGTTCTAGTGATTCAAAAGCATACTGGAGCATCAAGAATTTTGCTTCCGTATTAACCACTGTGCCTTGATATCTTTTGGCTATCCAGGTTCGGCCAATTTCAGCATTTCTGTTTTGTAAGTCTAGTTTCCAGAATCTTGTACTTCCTATTACAGTTCCCCCAACCATGATGACATAAGGTAATACTGTCCCCTCCAACTGTCCCTGTAGCGCTTCCGCCAAAAATTTATCGACCGTACTTTCACCGGGAACAACTGTAAAATTTAAATCCCATAAAGCACCATCTGAGGCAGCCGTAACGATTTCATTTCGGTGCAAAATATTCATTGGTTCTAAAGTAACTGTTCTGCCATATAACGGTTTAATGTCTGCCATATTAATTGTTCCTGGATATACAAAAGCTCAAAAACTCATGTTTTACTTGATTTAGTCTCAGGCAAAAAAATGGAAGAAACAGCCGTATCAGTATCATATCCTAACAATTACGTGAATGATTTTTTCTATGTCCCACCCACCATCCCTTCTTTTCGTATAATCACTGCCTTCCCTTGCCTCATTCCAATAATGAGCGCAATCGATATGATTGATATGGAAGCCCATCCCCAGGTGCCAGGTTTTTGATGGATGATGAAAACAGAGCTAATCATCGCAAATACGGGAATAAGCAGTGATAACGGCGCGACTTTTGATACCGGATATTCACGCAGCAGAAGGTTCCATCCCCAATAGCAGAAATGGGTAGCTGCATAGACTTGGAATATCAAAGAAAACACCTCTATTGTCTGCATGCCAGACGATAGCGTGGAAAATGGGGCCGTCCCATGCCACCACCAAGTCAGCACAAATAGTGGAACAGGTGAAAAAAGACTTGCCCATACAACGAAAGCAAATATCTCTTTAACTTTGGCGAGTTTGATGATGATGTTTCCAACACTCCAGGCTATCGCACTTATCATCACCAGAGCAAAACCGACCGTTGTCGATTTTCCAGGGCTTTCCATTAAGATGCTGACCAAACCGATGGCAGCCAAAAATATGCCAATCAGTTGTGGCCTGGTTAGACGTTCACGAAATAATAATACGCCCCAGCCAAGAGTAAAAAATGCGCTGAACTGTATGAGTAGAGCAGCACTACCAGGCGGTACCCCCATAGAAATACCGAGATTGATCAACGCCCACATGACTACGCCGAAGATCAAACCATATGCAACAAGCCAATGCATGGCGACCTGAGGGCGCTTTACAAAAAATACCAGCGGGAATGCAGATAATGAAAACCGAATGGCTGTCAAAAGCAGCGGATCAATTCTGGCAAGCCCAAGTTTAGTTATCGGGAAGTTAACTCCCCATATTGCTGTTACCAATATGGCAAGGATAAGGTGTTTTCTACGCATGGATTGGCGGCTCTAATTCCGGAATTAAGAAGATCGTTATTTGCTATCCAACCAATATGCCACCGAATAATTTGGCCCACTTTCTTTTTCGGGTCAAATATGATTAAAATTGGGCCATGAAAACAGATCTGTATGATTTATACGAAGATACGCCTCTCGATGTCATAGTGACTAAGAGGGACTACGCCGATGGTGAATTCTTTCCTGAACATAGCCATTTAAGGGGACAATTCGCTTACGCTGCCTGCGGCGTCATCACCGTTGAAACTGACACTGGAAACTGGGCGGTACCACCACTCAGAGCCATCTGGGTACCCACGGGTGTTCCCCATTCCATGCAGATGCGCGGCCCGGTGACTATGCTGAATAGCTATATTAGCCCACAAGCTGCGCAACGCCTGAACTTTCCGACTCATTGCCAGGTTTTTGGCGTATCTCCATTGGTTCGACAACTGCTTGAGAATGCCGTAAACATACCAGCTCACTCTGCTACCAATAAACGCGATAGCCATTTGATGGGGCTGTTGCTCCATGAGATAGCCAGGATGCCTACGTTATCGCTTCACGCCCCCATGCCTGATGAACCACGCCTTGCGCGAGCATGCCATTATTTTTTGAGCGCACCCGATTTGGGAATGGGGATCGATGATATGGCAGAACGCTCTGGCATGAGTCGCCGTACATTCACACGGCAGTTCCGCCAGCACACGGGAATAAGCTTCATTGAATGGCGACAGCAGGTTTGTCTGCTCACTGCCGTGGTTCGGTTGGGAAACGGTGAGTCCATTACACGCATTGCAATGGAGCTGGGATATAGCAGCCCGAGCGCTTTCTCGACGGTTTTCAAAAGTATATTGGGTGAGAATCCAAGTCGATACTTTTAGAATTTTCTGCAAAACACGTATTATATAAATCTGTATAAATAGCTACACCAGCAAAGGAATGCTATTTAGCATAAACCAGATTGCATAAAGGCATTCTATCTATTACGCCCGCGTCTTTCACTCTGTGTCTTTGAGAGTGATATTTCACAAAAATAGCATGAAATTAAAACCCACAGAAGGCCTATAAGGAATCCAAATACCACATCACTAAGATAATGTAAGTTAAGGTATATTCGACTAAACGATACGAACGTGATAACAGAGAATGCTCCGATAATATAAGATATTCTCGTCTTAATATTAGAACTTGATTTCACCAGCACATAGGCAATATACAGCGCGATGCTTGTCACTGCAGTTGCATGCCCGCTTGGAAAAGAAGGATTAAACTCTTCGACACCCGCAATGATATCTGGCCGAGGTCGATTAACCATATATTTAATAGCCCAAGTAGTAAGCTCTGCACCAACGTATGCCAGCCATAAATATAAAACATAAATTCGCTTATGCTGGCGAATCAGTACTATCGATGTAATGACTGCTATTGCTGCCGTTACCGCAATAGTACCGGCATAGGTGGTAAACTTAAAAAACTCAAATAAGCCCGGCGTACGTATTTTTTCAGCCCACAATACAACTAATGCATCGATGTGACTCATTTTTTCTAAAAGTGAAGCAAACATTTATTCCCTTATTGATTTTTCAGAAAAACACTAAGACTACCCTGGCTTTCAAAAAAATCATACTCATTTAGTAACTCAATATCTTAACCTAATTTTGAAGATTGAAACCACAATTAATCCATTATTATAACATTAAGCAAAAAACCTTAGACCACACAGTCACGAAAATTAGACGCAGAAACACGAGATTTATATCTTTCATATCGCACCGAAATTACAGAAAAAACGGGCGCTTGATATACATTTTCGGAACTGGGCCAATATTCACAGGTGAACACTGGCGGTGTTGAATCAAATAGCTGGCTAAGAGCAGGAAACTGAGATTTGCCTCCGTGTTAAGACCGAGAGACCTCTGGAAGTGAATGGTTCCTTTTGCAGGGAGACTGACATCATGAGCGGACTTTTCTAAAGCAATTGAGTGTCAACAAAGTGGACGCAGGTCACGGACTTCGTTCATCGTAAAAATGTTATAGTGAATTACTTGTCAGTTGGAAAGCAGCCAAACCAAACAACCAGGGAAAGGAGAATCGTCGGGATGACGATTTTAGTGACGATACAGGCTCAGCTCATTGCTGGAGAAGCGCAGGTGATAAAAAGCCTGGCTCCTGAGGGCATGCTGGCCGCCGCATTTGAAGACGACGGCCAGACCGGGTAT
This sequence comes from Klebsiella sp. BIGb0407, assembly GCF_024807845.1. Lineage (GTDB taxonomy): Bacteria > Pseudomonadota > Gammaproteobacteria > Enterobacterales > Enterobacteriaceae > JGM124. The sequence goes on along the minus strand of NZ_JANUEQ010000001.1, from coordinate 64,113 downwards.
TTCTACGCGCTCGATGAGTCCGTTGAAGGAAACCCGATTCAGGATGCAGTGCATATCTACGATGTCGAGGATATTTCAGACGGTCATATTCCTTCTGACGTTAAAATCGGCTGGTCAGAAGACAGTCAGAAGTGCGTACTTCTTATCAACGGATATCCGCATGGAGCCTTCGATTTCATGGGGAAAAATGGCTACTGCAGAAGCGGATTTCCTCCCCCGATAAGCAAGGTATGGTCGGTGTCCGGTCATGAGTGGAGCGATTCGGTGGATGACTTTTTCCGGTGAGTTGTGGAGGGCTTAACGCCTGACGCTATTATCTATCCATATTGATAATGTCACTCTGAAGGGGGCGGACGATTTCCTGGACTCTCAGGATATAAACTAGGTATTCCGAATATCCGCTCCTCGCTATCAGCAGACCTTCAGCGCCACGTGCTTGTCTGCTGTGTGTCTGATCGTAAGGTAACCAGAACCTGCTCAGGAATACATCAATCAATCAGGATAATCACCCATGAGAACTTCAATACTTACAACAGAACGGCTGCTATTAAAACCGTTAGTCGCTGAAGATGCTCTGCAAATCCAGAAGCTTTATCCACGCTGGGAAATAGTGCGTTATATGGTGGCGTCGGTCCCCTGGCCTTATCCGGAGAATGGTGCGGAGCATTACGTCAATAACGTTGCGCTACCTGATATAGCAAAAGGAATTGCATGGTTCTGGACTATCAGAAGCCTTGAAACACCCGACAAACTCATGGGATTAATCTGCTTGTACGATTTTGAAGATAATAATCGCGGATTCTGGCTCGCTCCGGAATATCAGGGACAAGGCTTCATGCGTGAGGCCAGTATTGCTGCTACGGATTACTGGTTTAATATTTTAAATAAACAGGTGCTACGCGCTCCTAAGGCTGCGGTTAACAGCCGCTCACAGCGTATTTCAGTCAGCAGCGGAATGCGGCTGATAAAAACCGTTAAGCAAGAGTATGTCAGCGGCCTTCTGGATTCTGAACTTTGGGAAATAACCCGTGATGAATGGAATGCTCGTCAAGTCCGCTGATATCAGCCATCTGGTGTCTGCTCCTTGCTCCCGCCAAACATTATGAATCTGGCTGAAGGTTTTATCATAACTTCCTTCGCTTACTTCAGATAAAAAGGCATCAAAATTAACCCACTCAGATATGCACTTCATCGTCGGCCCTGCGCAATGGTTGCTTAAGCTGTCGGCAGGCCAGCTCCCCAAGTTTTCGTATTCCGCTGACATACTGGTCGGTGAGCTCAAAGCAAACCGCAAGCCGCAGACAATGACTGAACGCTTTATTTCCTGAGCATAAAAGTCCTGGCATACAGATTATTTTTTCATCCAAAGCCGCATGGAATAGATCAAGCGTATCAATATCACCGGGCAGCTCAAGCCAGAGAATGAAACCGCATTGAGGACGGCTGACACGGGTTCCTTCAGGAAAGTGGCGCGATAAGAGGGCTCTGACGGCCTCAATCTGTTCGTTGTAACGTTTTTTAAGAAATCGCAGATGCAGATCATAACTACCGTTTTCCAGAAATAACCCCAAGGTTTCCGTCAGTAACGCGGGTTCTGCGACTGTGGAGGTAAACTTCATCTGGCGGGCTATATCCCGAAAACGCCCCGCTTCAAGCCAGCCAATCCGGAAGTCTGGCGCCACTGTTTTGGTATAGCTGGCGCACACCATTACCCATCCGTCTGTATCAAACGCTTTAATATTCGGTACAGGAGATGGCCCAAACTGCAGCTCGGCATACATCGCGTCCTCAATAATTGCTATCTCATAGGTATGCCCCATTGATGCAAGACGCCGGCGATTTTCTTCCGGCATGGTAAAACCCAGCGGGTTGTGGCCGCTCGGAATGGTTATGACTGCTGAAACGCCGCCCTTTCTTAAAACCTCGTCCAGACTATCCAGGCACATCCCCGTCTGCGGATGAGTGGGTATCGCTACTGCTTTCCTCCCCATTTCTTCCAGCATCGGATACAGGTTGTAAAACGTGGGGGTCTCAACCGCTACACTGTCGCCGGGCTTCGTTGAAGCTCTTACGGCCAGATTTAGCGCTTCCATTGTGCCGTGGGTGATTAAAATATCTTCAACGGATAACAACATCCCCAGATGTGTACCGCGACGAGCAATCTGAGATCGCAAGCGTTCAGAACCAGGAGGAAGCACGTAAGTAGACTGGATGTAAGGAGAATGCCTCATTACATGAGAGGTCAGTTTTCTTATTCTGGTTGCGGGATAGAAGCTTTCACCTGAGGGGCATGCCAGAGCCAGATCGGTGTAGCCCCCTTTTTGCTGATTCTGCAAAATTAAAGAAAGAAGCCGACTGATACCGGACAGTGGCAGCGTATTTCCAGCGACGCTGGCATTATGGACTGTTCTGAGCTCAGGCAGTGTCGCGCTGACATAGTAACCAGCCTGAGGGCGGGCAGTCAGGATCCCCCGATCTTCAAGGAGCCGGTAAGCCGTTTTGACCGTATTAATGCTCACATTATGAGCCTGCGCATATTCCCTAATCGACTGAATGCGCCCCCCGGCGTTTAACAGTCCGACACTGATTGCCCGGATAATGTCCGCAGCGACTTGTTCATAAAGATGCATGGTGGAATATCGTATAGGTTGATAATCAGTAACGGGTAAGTGTGTCCTTTATTTATCAGAAATGAAACTCCATTCGGCTAATAAACTCATTTCTGTGTCCATATAAAAGACACATTTCTGTATCTGTACCCATCACAGTGCAAAGTGTAGTATCAGTGCCATTCTGATTGTTATGTCTCTTTAAAGGTGGGCTATGTCCAGCGTTGCTTTTCGCCAGGTTGATGTCTTTACAGCTGTTCCATTCAGGGGTAATCCAGTTGCCGTCATCATGGATGCGCGCGAACTCTCTGCCGTTCAGATGCAGGAAATTGCTCGCTGGACCAACCTGTCTGAAACCACATTTGTATTGCCTCCGGAAAATAAACAGGCGGATTACCAAGTCCGGATATTTACGCCGGAAAGCGAACTTCCTTTTGCAGGTCATCCGACGATTGGTACAGCCTGGGCTTTGATCGAGTCAGGTATAGTCAATGCCAGGAACGGTATCGTGGTGCAGGAATGCGCTGCGGGTCTGATTAATCTGACGGTTATTGAAGATGCAAAAGGGTTTGTCTCAATTGCATTCGATCTGCCAGAACCGGATATCTCCGTGCTCACAAATGTGCAGGTTGGTCGTCTGGAAGCTCTGCTTGGGTGCGCACTGGACCCTTTGATGCCTCCTCTACTGGTGGATGTGGGTGCACGGTGGATTGTCGCCCACGTGAATGATGCCGCTGCGGTTATCAGCGTTAAGCCGGATTACGAAAAGCTCAGTAAACATGATGCTGCAATGGGCGTGACGGGTATCTGCATTTACGGTGAGTATACCGATGAAGCCGGGATGAATATTGAAGTCAGGTCATTTGCACCGGCCTGCGGCGTTAACGAGGATCCAGTCTGCGGAAGTGGTAATGGTAGCGTTGCGGCGTTTATGCGCCATTATAGCGTGATATTACCCGAAAACGGGCTGGTGCTTTCCTCACAAGGGCGGGTTATCGGAAGAGAGGGAAAGCTGCAGTTGCGCATCGAGAGCGGTAAAATTCGCGTAGGCGGACATGCAATCACCTGTATTAATGGCACATTAAACTACTGATTTATTAAGTAAACAGAAATCCGGCAAAGGAAGATAACATGTCGCAGGAAAATGCTGGAAGACTGACAGCAAACGGTACCCGCCAGTTAATACTGACCATTCTATTTTTTGTCATCCCGCCCCTATTTTGGGCAGGAAACTACATTGTGGGCCGGGCAGTAAGAAATGATATTCCCCCCGTAACGCTAACCTTTGTGCGCTGGCTGATTGCTCTGGCAATCATTCTTCCGTTTGCCGCTCCGCACATCAAACGTGATTACAGACGCTATCTTCAGCATCCGCTGAGGATAATCGCCGTGTCACTGAGTGGCATAGCAGCCTTCAGCCTTCTGGTTTATTACGGGCTGCATCACACGTCAGGTACTAACGCGCTGTTGCTCAACTCCTGTGTGCCTGTGCTTATCACGTTATTTTCATGTCTTTTTTTTAAAGCCCGGCTGAATCATCTGCAGATAATCTGCCTGATCGTTTCCTGCTGTGGTGTGTTAGTCATCATTCTTAAAGGCGATCTTAGTGCGCTTTTCAACCTTGCGTTCTCTTCAGGAGACCTGTTACTACTTACCGCCATGTCCTGCTTTGCTTTTTATACGCTGTGGCTGCGCAAGTTGCCAGCAGATATCAATAAAGTGGGATTACTGGGGATACAGGTGATGATTACCCTGATTGCTGTTGCCCCGCTGTTTCTCCGGGAATATCACTCTGATATTCAGGTGAACTGGAACCCGATAACGATTCCGGGAGTGATTTTTCTTGGCGTATTTCCTTCTTTCATTTCATATCTCCTGTATGGCTGTTGTGTTGAAGCTGTAGGCGCTGCCCGGGCAGGATTAAGTATCCACCTCATTCCTGTATTTGGTGTGGTGCTTTCCGTGATCTTCCTGGGTGAGCACATACAACTCTTTCATATCATGGGTATCAGCATAATTCTCTTAGGCGTAGGCCTGGCAAACATTAAACAAAAAGATAGACGATCATGACCGTAAATTTTTGTATTCTGAAGAACGGCCTGTTCCGGTAGCCCCTTTTCCTGCAGGCGTAGAATTCAAACCCTTAATCCTGAACAAGCCTTTGAACAGAAATTCTACAAGAGGAATTTTAATGAGTATAGAGCGTGTCCGCGCCTTCCTGGATAAGAAAGCACCTGCAGTTAACGTAACTGAACTTGATGAGCCTACGGCCACGGTCAGTCAGGCTGCCGATGCATTTAACGTGCAGCCCGGTCAGATAGCAAAGTCCCTGTCGTTCCGGGTGAATGATGCCGTTGTTGTGCTGGTCATGGCGGGAGACCGCCGCCTGAACAACAAAAAGTTTAAAGATTATTTTGGCGTTAAAGCGCGCATGCTGCCCTCAGAAGAGGTTCTTGATGCAACAGGTTTTGCCCCCGGAGGCGTAAGTCCGCTGGGAATAAATCAAGAGGTTGCCGTATATTGTGATGAGAGTCTGAAGAGTTATGAAGAAGTTCTGCCGTCTGGCGGCAATGGCCGTTCGGGGGTCAGGATTTCACCTGATACACTTGGGGACATTACCGCCGCCATCTGGGTGGACTTATGCACAGAGTAGCGAGTTCTGTATTTCATTGACGTAGGTGATACGCATGAATGAGCAAAACTCGCTACTGTTTTAGGGCTTAACCCGCTGCCAGATAAGCGGGTTAGTACTCAATACCTGATTCTCCCGACTGCATTGCAGCAGGATACCTTCGGTTTTGATAATCGCCCCTTCGGTATAACTCTTATTGCCGTATATACAGCACTGTAAGCAGGGGGTTGGCTGCCCTGCCCCTTGCTGAGTAAATACCTCCGGCGGTACAATAATACCGACATCAGCACCGTTATTCGCTGTCGCCAGAAGCGGCAGGCCCAGGAGTATTGCGGCGGCGAGCAGAAGGTTTTTTAGCGGCATGGCTGTTTCCCTGTTTTTTGTATTTACCCCGGCCTGCACTGTCCGGCGCACTGATGCCCTTAAAAGCATGCCGTACCGGCGTAGTGCGGGCCTGATGGATAAGTGAATACAACGTTTCAACCAGCGGTTGCATAAAGTCCTGATAGCGGCAGTTCTTCTCGCTGATTTGCGTCAGAGTCGCTTCCCAGTGCGCGGTCATATCGGGACGCGCGGCCAGTTCCGGTAGCGAGTGAATTAACGCCCTCCCCGCCGGAGTGGAATGAATCGCACGTCCTTTCTTTTCTAAAAATACCCGCTTAAACAGCAATTCAATAATACCGGCCCGGGTTGCTTCTGTCCCTAAACCATCGGTCGCTCGCAGGACTTTCTTTAGATCTTTATCCTGAACAAAGCGGGCAATACCCGTCATTGCGGATAATAAAGTGGCATCGGTAAAATGGCGTGGCGGCTGGGTCTGCCTGTCGACCACCTCCCCTTGCTCACATAACAGCTCATCACCCTTGGCGACCACCGGCAAAGGTGTACCGTCATTATCTTCATCGCGTTCTTTATTACCTAATAAAGTACGCCAGCCTGCTTCAGCCAGAAAACGCGCTTTGGCGATGAATTTGCCTCCGGCAATATCCAGCTCAATGGTGCATTTACGAAACTGGGCATCACTGCAAAACTGCATCAGATATTGCCGTGCCACCAGGTTATACACTTTGGCTTCATTGTCGTTCAGTGACACTTTGCTACTGCGGGCAGTCGGGATAATGGCGTGGTGAGCATCCACTTTTTTGTCATCCCAGCAGCGATTACGCTGGTCGATATTGATATCGGGGAAAGGCTGAAAATCCCCCTGGATGCCAATCGCGTTTAACACCGACTGGCGTCCGGCAAAGTGTTCTTCCGGCAGATAACGACTGTCAGAGCGAGGATAGGTAATCACTTTATGGGTTTCATAGAGTTTTTGACAAATATCGAGCACATTCTGAGCGCTGAACCCAAAACGTTTTGCCGCCTCGATCTGCAAACTGGAGAGTGAAAACGGCAGCGGTGCAATTTCTGACTCGCGCTTATCCTGATATGACGTGACGATGGCGGGATGCCCGGTTATCCTCGCGACGACATGCTCTGCCAGTTTACGGTTCAGTAAACGTCCGTCTTCGTCCTGATGTGACTCGCAGGATTCACTGGGCTGCCAGAGCGCGATAAAACGCTCGTCCGCCGGGGTAACGATATGCGCTTTAACCTCAAAATAGTCCCGGGGTACAAAATTTTCGATCTCTTCATCCCGCCTGACCACCAGCCCCAGCACCGGGGTCTGAACGCGGCCAACGGAGAGTACGCCCTGATAACCGGCATTACGGCCCAGGATGGTATAGGCGCGGGTCATATTGATCCCGTATAACCAGTCGGCTCGGGCACGCGCCAGGGCCGAGACACAAAGCGGAATAAACTCGCTGTTGGCTCGCAGGCGCGAAATCGCCCGTTCAACCGCTTGTGGGTTAAGGTCATTTATCAGGCAGCGCTGAACCTGCTGACGTTTTTCCGGCGCCAGCTGTAAGTAATCGAGTACTTCGTCCACCAGCAACTGGCCTTCGCGGTCGGGGTCTCCGGCATGCACCACTTCCGCCGCCTGGGTTAGCAGACCTTTAATAACGTTGAGCTGTTTGGTTACCGAAGCGCGAGGTTGGAGCCGCCATTTTTCCGGCACAATGGGTAAATCTGCCAGATTCCAGCGCGCATAACGTTCATTATAGGCATCCGGCTGAGCCTGTTCGAGCAGATGGCCAATACACCAGGTGACGACCTGGCCATTACCACATTCGATAAAACCATCGCCTCGGCGGTGGGGCTTAGGTAATACATCAGCGATAGCGCGGGCCAGGCTCGGTTTTTCGGCAATAAACAACCGCATACAATCAACGAACCTCAATCATCGGGTGACCCGCTTGCGGCGAGTAAAGCTCACCAATGACATTCAGTGAGATGCCATGGCGCTCGGCAATAGCATGAACGGCAGACTGGGCATCATCGCGTACCGCCAGTAATAGCCCACCCGAAGTCTGAGGATCGCAGAGTAAATCAAGCCAGGACTCAGGCATCTCACCGACTAAATGACCATAGCTGGCAAAGTTACGTCCGGTACCACCGGGAACACAGCCCTGAGCAATATAGCTTTCAACCGCAGGTAATTTAGGTACCGACTGATAGTCGATAATCGCCTGCAAGTTTGCGCCCTGACACATTTCGCTAAGATGGCCGAGTAAACCAAATCCGGTGACATCGGTCATCGCCGTCACGCCTTCAACATCAGAAAACTCAGCGCCTGCAAGATTAAGCTGGCACATCACTTCAGCCGCCAGACCTTGATGCTCCGGAAGCAGCAGCGACTTTTTCTCAGCCGTAGTCAGCACGCCAATACCCAGAGGTTTGGTCAGATAGAGCTTGCAGCCTGCCTGAGCTGAACTGTTTTTCTTCACTTTAGACGTCGGGACAATACCGGTGACGGCAAGACCAAAAATCGGTTCAGGGGTATCAATAGAGTGCCCACCGGCCAGCGAAATGCCAGCCTGCTGACAGACAAAGCGTCCGCCTTCAATCACCTGTCGGGCAATCGCCGGGTCCAGGACATTCACCGGCCAGCCAAGAATAGCGATAGCCATAATCGGCTTACCGCCCATGGCATAAATATCACTGATGGCATTGGTGGCAGCAATTCGACCAAAATCAAAAGGCGAGTCGACAATCGGCATAAAGAAATCGGTGGTACTGATAATACAGGTTCCGTTCCCAAGGTCATAAACCGCAGCATCATCGCGCGTTTCATTACCGACCAGCAGATGAGGGTCAATAAATTTCGCCTGCTCGCTATGAAGAATTGTCTCTAACACCTGGGGAGAAATTTTGCAGCCACAACCAGCTCCGTGGCTATACTGCGTCAGGCGAATATGTTGCTCACTCATCAGTCGCTCCTGTCATTGATGAACTCTCATCCCTGTATGGTAGCGCCCAAAAGTGATTCTGATAAGTGCAGTTATCTGGATTACGCCACAGTTGCGCGTAATCCAGACAAATTTTGACTAGAAATAGTGAACGAATGGCGCTGTATCGGGGGGATTAATCGTCGTAGAGGCTTTTAGCTGCGGAGTACCAAGATAAAGAAAACCGACCACTTTATCTTGTTCACGGCCGCCTAAGGCTTCACGTACAGAAGCATCTTCTGTCCAGGGGCCGCTGCGCCAGATACCATTGAATCCTTGGGCGACGGCGGCCATTTGCATTGCCATTACCGCACAGCTTGCAGAAGCGACCTGTTCCCAGACCGGAACCTTATGCTGGGTATCACAATGCGCAATCACCGCAATAATTTGTGGTGCACGTAACGGACCGGTACGGGCTTTCTCAAGCGCTTTGTCATCAAAGCCTGCGGCGGTGGCCGCGGCCACTAAAACTTCAGCAAACCGCTCACGCGCTTCCCCTTCGATAATCACAAAACGCCAGGGCTGTAGCGTGCCATGATCCGGTGCGCGCATACCCGCGCGGAGAATATTTTCCAGTACCTCTCCTGACGGAGCAGGCTCGGCTAAACGAGCCGCACTACGACGATTAATAAGTAGTTCAAGAGCATCCATAACCTTCCCCCTCAAATGATTTTCATTCACAAAACTAACACAGGCACTATTTTTGTTACAGTGCTATGCCGATTGGCTACTGACTTTTCGTTGTCCTGTCTTTAGGATAGCCGTCACGCTCACCGTTTTAGCTGTCAATATTCTGACGTGCGGGCATCCCAGTGGAAGTTTTGGAGAAAATATGCGCATTATCGGGCGATTCATCTTAGGTATTTTTAAGTGGACATGGCGTCTGCTTAATTTTATCCGCGAATTAGTACTGAACATCTTTTTTATTATTATCATCCTGGCCTGCGTCGGTATCTGGCTTCAGATGAAAAGTGACACTACAGAACCTGTCCGCGGTGCCCTGCTGCTCGATATCAGCGGTGTCGTGGTAGATAAAGCGTCGGTGAGTGACAAACTGGGCGTAATAGGCCGTCAGCTGTTGGGTTCCAATTCTAACCGGCTACAAGAAAACTCGCTGTTCGATATTGTTGATGCCATCCGTCAGGCAAAAGGCGACAGTAACATTACCGGTATCGTGCTGGATTTAAAAGATTTTGCCGGGGCCGATCAGCCTTCGATGCAATATATTGGTAAAGCCCTGCGTGAGTTCCGCGATAGCGGTAAACCAGTCTATGCGCGTGGTGAGTACTACAATCAAAGCCAGTATTACCTGGCCAGTTTTGCCAATAAAATCTGGCTGTCTCCGCAAGGCGGCATTGACCTGCGTGGCTTTGCCACCAATACCTTGTATTACAAGAGCCTGCTGGAAAAATTAAAGGTTTCGACCTATGTCTTCCGTGTCGGCACCTATAAATCCGCAGTAGAGCCTTACTTACGCGACGATATGTCCCCCGCTGCGCGTGAGGCGGACAGCCTGTGGATTGGCGAATTGTGGCAGAACTTCATCACCACCATCGCCACCAACCGCCAGATAACCGCTCAGCAAGCCTTCCCGGGTGCGCAGGAGATGCTGGACAACCTGAAAAAGTTGAACGGTGATACCGCGCAGTACGCGCTGGATAATAAACTGGTTGATGAGCTGGCACCCAATGCGCAAATCGATCAGGCCTTAATTAAACAGTTTGGCTGGAACAAAGAGAACAAAGACTTTAGCGCGACCAGTATTTACGACTATCACCTTAAACCCGCTTCATCCGAAGGCGGCGGTATTGCGGTTATCTTCGTGAATGGAGCCATTATGGATGGCCCGGAAACTGCCGGACAAGTTGGCGGAGACACCACCGCAGAACAAATCCGTGACGCGCGCCTGGACTCCACGGTGAAAGCGATTATCCTGCGCGTTAACAGCCCTGGTGGCAGTGTCAACGCCTCTGAACTGATCCGCAGTGAATTAATGGCAGCCAGAGAAGCCGGTAAGCCGATTGTCGTTTCCATGGGCGGGATGGCAGCTTCCGGAGGATACTGGGTATCAACACCTGCGAACTATATTATTGCTAACCCAAGCACTCTGACCGGTTCAATTGGTATCTTCGGGGTGATCAATACCGTGCAGGATACCCTGGCCTCGGTGGGTGTTTACACTGACGGCGTGGCTACCTCACCACTGGCCGATCTGGCTGTGACCAAGGCGCTATCACCTGAAGTACAACAGATGATTCAGCTGTCAATTGAGCATGGCTATCAGCGTTTCATTGATATCGTTGCTCAATCCCGTAACATGAGCCTGCAACAAGTGGATGCCATTGCCCAGGGCCATGTCTGGACCGGTCAGGATGCAAAAGCAAAAGGACTGGTGGATGCATTAGGCGACTTTGATGACGCGGTGGCGAAAGCCGCAGAGCTTGCGAAGCTGAAACAATGGCATCTGAGCTTCTGGCAAGAAGAACCTACGCTGATTGATGTGGTGTTTGACTCGGTAACCGGTTCTGTTCGCGCCGTATTACCACAGGCATTACAAGCTTATCTGCCAGCTCCTCTTGCTGATGCAGCCATGGCGGTAAAAGCGCAAAACGACCAGTTTGCGACCATGAACGATCCGCAAAACCGTTATGCCATCTGTCTGACTTGTGGTGAAGTGAAGTAGTCGCACTTCCCTGCCCGACCTGCCAGGGTCGGGCAATTCAGCAACGCTGCTGGCGAACTTTCCGCTAGTGGCGCGTCTTCTGAATGTTTTGTGTCCTTTCTGAAAGAAAAATATCCGCTATTCCAATCATTATCTTGCTCCAGTCACTGACAGGCTTTTTTTTTCCCGCCACGGCCTTATACTCTGGCACTTCTGATTACTACACCGACTGAGCGATGTTTATGCAAAAGAAATCTATTTATGTTGCCTATACCGGCGGTACTATCGGCATGCAGCGCTCAACCCAAGGCTACATCCCGGTTTCCGGCCATCTCCAGCAACAACTGGCCCAAATGCCTGAGTTCCATCGTGCCGAAATGCCTGATTTCACTATTCATGAATATCAGCCGCTGATGGACTCTTCGGATATGACTCCCGCAGACTGGCAACATATCGCTGACGATATCGCTGCTAACTACGATAACTATGACGGTTTCGTTATTCTGCATGGCACCGACACCATGGCATACACCTCGTCCGCGCTGTCCTTTATGCTGGAAAATTTAGGCAAACCGGTCATTGTCACCGGGTCACAAATACCTCTGGCAGAACTCCGTTCAGACGGGCAAATCAATCTGCTCAACTCGCTGTATATCGCCGCAAATTATCCGATAAATGAAGTCTGTCTTTTTTTTAATAACCGACTCTATCGTGGCAACCGCTCAACGAAAGCGCACGCTGATGGCTTTGATGCGTTTAGTTCCCCAAACCTGCCGCCATTACTGGAAGCGGGTATTCATATCAGGCGCTTAAATACGCCCCCGGCTCCCAAAGGTCAGGGGCCGTTAATCGTCCACACCGTCGTTCCTCAGCCGATTGGGGTCGTAACCATTTATCCGGGGATGTCTGCTGATGTTGTCAGTAACTTTCTGCGTCAGCCTGTCAAGGCGTTAATTCTGCGATCCTATGGGGTCGGTAATGCCCCGCAGCAAGGGGCCTTTATCCATGAACTACGGGAGGCCTGCGCGCGGGGAATCATCGTCATTAATCTGACCCAGTGCATGTCCGGTAAGGTGAATATGGGAGGCTATGCGACCGGTAATGCTCTGGCACAAGCCGGTGTTATCAGTGGTGCGGATATGACTGTTGAAGCGGCACTGACCAAGCTGCACTATTTGCTGAGCCAGCAACAAGATGTCTCTACCATTCGCGCCGCTATGTCAGAGAATCTGCGCGGTGAACTGACACCGGATGACTAAGGAGTTGTGATGTCACAGCAAGCGTTGTTGTTAGTCGACTTACAGAACGATTTTTGTGCCGGGGGGTCGCTGGAGGTGCCGGAAGGCTCTCAGACTGTGAGCGTAGCCAATCATATGATCTCACTTTTTCAGTTACTGGAAAGTAAGATTGTCGCAACCCAGGACTGGCATCCGGCAGATCACGGTAGTTTTGCCAGTGTACAGAATTCCGTGCCCTACCAGCAGGGAACCCTGGCCGGATTGACACAAACCTGGTGGCCGGATCATTGTATCCAGCAAAGTCATGGTGCGGAATTTCATCCGCAACTGAACATTGAAACTGCTGACCACGTCACACAGAAAGGCTGCCAGCCGGAGATTGATAGCTACAGTGCTTTTTTTGATAACGGTCATCGCCATGATACAGGCCTGGATAACTGGCTGCGTCAGCAGGACGTCAGCACACTGGTGATTATGGGACTGGCAACAGACTATTGTGTGAAATACACCGTACTGGATGCCTTAAATCTGGGGTATAACGTCACAGTCATCACCGATGGTTGCCGTGGCGTGAATCTTCAACCATCAGACAGTGAGCAGGCTTTGCAGGATATGGCACTGGCGGGTGCTCGTTTAATGACATCTGCGGAATTTGGCGCTGAGACACAGCACTAAAGAAAACATTCAGGGGACGGTGAGTTTGTCCCCTGTTCCAGACGATCAGCGGGGCTTAGTGTAGCTTGATTGTCGCAATGGACTCAGCCCCAATCCCCCACTCCGCTTTCAGCTGCTGCTTACTTTTCATGACCATCTGGCCTTCAGTATCGATAGTCATATGCTGTGCATCGGTATTGTGCCGCGACTGCCAGAGCATCACTAACTGCAGGCTATTTTCTTTCTGCTCAGGAGTGAGCGCTACACCATCAGGCCATTTACCTAGCTCTACAGCCGTTGCCAGACGCTGGTAGATTTCTGGCGTCATCGCCGCTAACATTTCATCCAGATCGTTCATTTTTTAACCCTATAGCAGAATAATTTGCTGAATCGATTCATTAGCCTTCAGTTTGTGTCCCATTGCGCTCATCAGTGAAGCTAAGTGACGCAGAATTCACACAATAACGCTCTCCCGTAGGCTTTGGCCCGTCAGGGAAGACATGCCCCAAGTGCGCATCACACTGACTACAACGGATTTCAGTCCGCTCCATACCATAAGCTTTGTCGCTCAAGTAACGAACCGCGTCCGGGCTGACGGGCTGATAAAAACTCGGCCAGCCACAGCCGGAGTCATATTTGGTCTCTGAAAGAAACAATGCTGTCTGACAAACCAGGCAGTGATACATTCCGTCCTGCTTATTATGCAATAATCGTCCAGAATATGGCGGCTCTGTACCCTGTTTTTGCGTGACAAAATATTGCATTTCGCTGAGTTTTTTCTTATTTAAATCAGGAAGTAATGCGTTCGACATAACTCAATCTCTATCTCTTAAACGGGCAAATCAGTGTGTCCTACGCACTATATTACAACAAATAATTAACAACACCACGCGGGTTTTTGCTCTAAACTAGACAATGATTTATTAGCTCGATCAAAAACGAGACGAACGTCGCAGTTTTGTGGAGTCTGTGTTTAAAATCATCACTCGCACCCCCACATCAAAATCGACGATTAAGGGTGTGAGTGGATATAAGTCGTACAATCTGTGGTCGATATATTGATTTGTACCAATGATTGACACGATTCCGCTTGACGATGCGTAAGGTTTTTGTAATTTTACAGGCAACCTTTTATTCACGAATAAATAGCTGGTGGAATATATGACTATCAAAGTAGGTATCAACGGTTTTGGCCGTATCGGTCGCATTGTTTTCCGTGCTGCTCAAGAACGTTCTGACATCGAAATCGTTGGTATCAACGATCTGTTAGACGCAGAGTATATGGCTTATATGCTGAAATATGACTCCACACATGGCCGTTTCAACGGTACTGTGGAAGTTAAAGACGGCCATCTGGTTGTTAACGGCAAAACCATCCGTGTTACTTCAGAAAGAGATCCAGCAAACCTGAAGTGGAATGAAATCGGTGTTGATGTTGTTGCTGAAGCAACGGGTCTGTTCCTGACCGACGAAACTGCACGTAAGCACATCACTGCTGGCGCTAAAAAAGTTGTTCTGACTGGTCCATCTAAAGATGACACCCCTATGTTTGTTAAAGGCGCTAACTTTGACAAATACCAGGGTCAGGACATCGTTTCTAACGCATCTTGTACTACTAACTGCCTGGCTCCACTGGCTAAAGTTATCAACGATAACTTTGGTATCGTTGAAGCTCTGATGACCACTGTGCATGCAACTACTGCAACTCAGAAAACCGTTGATGGCCCGTCTCACAAAGACTGGCGTGGCGGTCGTGGCGCATCCCAGAACATCATTCCTTCATCTACCGGTGCTGCTAAAGCAGTAGGTAAAGTTCTGCCAGAATTAAATGGCAAACTGACTGGTATGGCGTTCCGCGTTCCAACTCCTAACGTTTCTGTTGTTGACCTGACTGTACGTCTGGAAAAAGCAGCAACTTACGAAGACATCAAAAACGCAATGAAAGCGGCTTCTGAAGGCGCAATGAAAGGCGTTCTGGGTTATACCGAAGATGAAGTAGTTTCTACTGACTTCAACGGCGAAACTTGCACCTCTGTGTTTGATGCCAAAGCGGGTATCGCACTGAACGATCACTTTGTGAAACTGGTTTCCTGGTACGATAACGAAACAGGTTACTCCCACAAAGTTCTGGATTTGATTGCTCACATCTCTAAATAAGTTGTGATGAATCATTTTCCACTAAGGGGCGACTAAGGTCGCCCTTTTTTTTGCTTTCGATAATGTGAGGTCACGCTAATGATAAATAAAATTTTTGCCCTGCCAGTTATTGAACAAATTACTCCCGCTATCTCTGTACGCCAGCAAGACCAGCTGGAAGTCATTGTTGTTGAACATGCACAGGTTCGTGCTGCCGTGACGCTACAAGGAGCACATCTGCTCTCCTGGCAGCCTGCGGGTGCCGAAGAGGTACTGTGGCTCAGTGACAACACCCCATTCCATACAGGCGTTGCATTACGCGGTGGTGTACCTATTTGCTGGCCATGGTTTGGCCCGGCAAAAGAGGCCTCATTGCCCTCCCATGGTTTTGCCCGTAATCTGCCCTGGGTACTGAGCGCGCATAACGAAGACGCCAATGGCGTGGTGCTGACGTTTGAATTGAAGAGTACCGAAGAAACACTCAAACTCTGGCCTCATGAGTTCCAGCTGTATGCCCGCTTTAAACTGGCTAAAACCTGTGAAATTGAGTTGGAAGCACACGGTGATTTTGAAACGACGTCTGCCCTTCACAGCTACTTTACCGTCGGTGATATCGACAACGTCAGTGTCAGCGGACTGGGTACAGATTACCTGGATAAAGTTCTGGGTGGCCAGCAGGGGCAATTAGCTGACGGCATCCAAACCTTCCCGGATCGTACCGACCGGGTTTATCTGAAACCGGAAGAATGTAGCGTTATCCATGATAGTGACCTGAAACGTGCTATTCATGTCGTGCATCACCATCAGCAGAATGTCGTTGCCTGGAACCCGGGTCCGGCACTCTCGGTATCCATGTCCGACTTGCCGGATGAGGGTTATAAGACCTTTGTTTGCGTTGAAACTGCCTGTGTCACGGCAACACAAACCGCCACAGCGGATAAACCTAGCCGCCTCGGTCAAACCATCAGCGTGACGAAAAAAGCCTAATCGCTCTTTTGATGGTGTTGCAGACAATCTGACTGCAACACCATCAGGTGCAACAAAGACTATCGTTAATACAGAGTCAATCTTTTATCAGGTTAAATACGCTGACAGAATTCACTTATTCATTAGCAGGTTAATTACTGGTAACTAACATCACGCCATAAATTGATTGCATAATATATTCCTGATTGATAGATTACGATTATTCATACAAGGACTGTGTGATTTAACCTCAAAAGGAATTAACCCATGCCAAAACGACTCTTTCTTTAACCTCAGCTTTAGATACCTGTAACAATCAAAGAACTTGATTTTATATCGAGCTCTGCTCTCTTACGAAAAAATCCTGAATATCACTGAAAATGATACAGTCTCTTTATATGTATTAATCCATACATATAAATATGCCCTATGTACCGACTGGAATGGTACAGACAGAAAAATCGTTAAATTAAGGAAAATTCAATGATGATTTTAAATAAAGCGTCTCTTTCTGCAACGTTACTAACTTCAGTAATCAGCTTATCGGCTATTGCTGGCCCCAACCAACAAGATATTACCCTGACAGGTGCTATCAGTGCCGTTTCCTGTGAAGTGGTGCTCAACGGTGGGTCATCGACACTGAATGTTGGTACATTCGCGGCCGATGCCTTCACCGTTGCCAGCAAACAAGTGGGCACCACACCGCTGTATATCTCACTGAATGGTTGTAGTGCAGCATCGGAAGAAGATTCAGGAAATCTGTATGTTCAGGGAATGACCGCTAACGGCAGTCAAAGTTTGTTTGTTAATAATGCCTCTAATAGCGTTGGATTTATGCTGACTGATGCTGCCAGCAAGCCTGTTGTGAATAACCAGGCGATTCCACTGGATGTCACTGCGGGAAGTAATAGTTATCAATTCACCGCGGGCATGGGTTCATTAAATACCACGCCTGCAAATGGTGTTTATTCCGCTCCAATTGTTATTGCCTATGTTTCTGACTAATTAAAAATCAAGCGGGCTCTGCCCGCTTTCATTTAATGTCGATTTATTTATTAAGGCATAACTATGCGGTTTATCAAAAAAAATATTCTGGCCCTGTTTGGAACAACTATCCTGAACAGTATTCCGGCTATGGCGGGAATATCTCTCGACGGTACGCGTATTATTTTTCGTGCTGAAGATGATAAAATAGGGGCGTCAATTCAGGTAAGAAGTGCCCTGTCTTCAGAAAGTCCCTATTTAGTGAAAACACAGATCACCCGGGATACTTCCGGACAACAGACTGCGGTGCCTTTTATTACTGCACCGAGTTTATTTCGCCTTGAACCGGGCAATGCAAATCAAGTTCGAATTCTGGTAACGCCCCACAGTTTGCCTCAGGACAGAGAATCTGTTTTTTATTTTCGTGCCACTGCATTACCTGCCAGCCGGACAACAGAACAAAGTGATAAATATAAACTCGGTGGGGAGTTACAGCTGGCCAGCGGCAATGTTATCAAACTCTTCTATCGTCCGAAGGGATTAACCGAATCCCCGGAAAAATCTGCTTCGGCATTAGGTTTCTCCAGCAGCGTTCAAGGGGTAAAAGTCGCCAACCCAGGCCCCTATTATCTGACACTTTCTTCGCTTCAGGTTAATGGCAAAGCGGTCAATATCAAAACATCGCCAGGCAGTAATATGATTGCACCTTTTTCCGACTATGTTTTCCCTTATCAAAAAACGACTGGCGCGGTGCAATGGCAAACCATCAATGACTACGGCGGCCTGGACACTTTTCATGGAAAAATTCAATAAGCTATCGCCATTACTGGCGAGTATGATTTTTTTTAGTGGTGCTGGTACTGCGGTGATGGCTGACGAAATACCGCTCTCCAGTGCAGAAACCACTTTTAATGCGACTATCACTGACGGAAGCTGTGACTGGCTATGGAATGAAACTGAATTACATTTTCCGCCGGTAACCGCTGAACAGATAAAAACAAAAAACACCCTGATAATAAAACCACTGACCGTTTTTATTCAGTGCACTCAGCCGCTGACACCGCAATTAAAAGTCACCGGCAATACGCCCTACGCTGATGACCCCTCTATTTTTATTGACGGTAGTAATCTGCGAAATATTGGTTTTATGCTCCAGCCAGATAATGGTAGTCAAACTCTGCCTTCATTGAGTAACTTTTATAACGAGGGCATTGCGGGGAAAGCGTTTATTAATAACATACCTTTTAATCTTGGCGCTGTGACAGAGAGTCAGCAGGTACAACAAATTATTTGGGTGGGCTTAATCGGTATGAATGCTGACAGTCTTGTTGTTCCCGGTACATTCTCCGCCTCACTCACTATTACAGGTCTGATCCCTTAAACGAGGTGACTATGAAACGTTCTTTATTTTCAGGCCTTATAAAAAAAACAGGCATTATTTATTGTATTAACAGCTTGCTACTTGGTAGTTTTAGCTTCCCTGTATTGAGTAATCAACTGACTGTTAATTTTCAGGCTATTTATACCGCAGCAACCTGCAGTATTACTGTGCCGCCATCGATAAGCTTTAATCAGGGGAATTATGAAGCAGGCATTCCTTCAAATGCCATTGAAGGGGAAAATATTCAGCAAACGTTCAATATCAGTTTCACTGATTGTCAGGATACGTCGGCCACTCCCGGCGTACCGAAGATTACCGTCAGTGGCAATACCACGACATTAAACGGGGTGAAGTTATTCTCGGATAATATCGGAACTGAGGGGCAGGCCGTAGGCTATGGCGTTAAGTTATCCAGCCCCGGGAATAGTTTATTTAACAACGCCACTAACCTTGCTGAAAACAATATTGTCTCCGCTACGCAAGGAACAACGGTGGTCTCATTAAATAACCAGCAACTGCCTGTCACAGCTGTTTTATCCTGCGGCTCTGACACCTGTGGCGATATCACTCCACGTAATGGTGGCACCTTGACTGCCAGAGTTATTTTTAGGCTGAGCTATGAATAAAATACTCTCTCAATATGGTTTGATTTCACTGATAACGCTGTTTTTATTAAACTTCACCATAATTGGCAATGCTGCTCCTCCAGCAGGAATAAAGCTGCCGCAAACACGGGTTATTTTTAATAGCAAAGATAAAAATGCGCTCGCCACTATCCAAAACCAAGGGGATAACGTTTATTTGGTGAAAGCCAGTGCCCTCAATGATACCAGCATGAATAGCGAAATTGCGCCTTTCGCGGTGACACCTCCGTTATTTCGCTTAGAACCGCGTAATCAGCAAACCGTCAGAGTTGTTCGCCAGGGTACGGGTCAGCTTCCTGTAGACCGGGAGTCAGTGCTTTATTTAAGTTTTCTCGCCATCCCTTCAATAACGGAAATCAGTGATGCTGAGAATCGGGTAGCTATCGGCTTACAGACAGTGATTAAACTCTTTTACCGCCCAGAGCAGTTAGCTATCACAGCAGAGCAGGCGGCGAAAAAGCTGACCTTTCGGTTATCTGGAAAACAACTGATTGCCGAGAATCCAACACCTTATTATCTGACCCTGGGGTCACTACGCTCTGCAGGTAAGCCTGTCAGCTTCGGTGAAACGGGCCAAATGATTGCGCCATTTTCACAGGCAACCTATCCATTCGAGAGTCTGAGCAAAGAAGTCACATGGACGGTCATTAATGATTATGGGGGCCTCAGCACCCCTTATCAGGCAACCCTTGCGGTTGATAAGGGTAGCCAATGACTATTTCGTCTTTCACGCCCTGTTCTCTTTGCAGATCAGGCGGCTATCTGCTGGTCTCATTGATGGCTCTCTATATGGGCGCGGCCGATGCAGTGTCAACGCCACGTGAAGGGATAACGCTCCAGTCAACACGCGTTATCTACCCTGAGGATAAGAAAAAAGGGATTACCTTTACCCTGAAAAATGATTCCCGGGTTCCCTATCTGATACAGTCCCGAGTCGTTAATGCCCCGTCCAGCTACCTGCCCGGTAATGATATTGAGCCGCTGAGGGAAGCCCCCTTTATTACTCTCCCCCCGCTGAAACGGCTGGACGCCGATGAACAGCTGTCCCTGACGATTCGACTGACGAAAGCGAACCTCCCTGCCGATCGCGAGTCAGTTTTTGCCCTGCAGATTAAGGCAATACCGACGAAGTCCGACAGCGAAGAGAGTACGGCTCCGGGCCAGGTTAACGTGATGCTCGCTTTGCAAAATACCCTGAAGCTGTTTTATCGCCCACAGCAATTGCCTGTTTATACCGTGGAGCAAATTGCCGACAAATTACGCTTTGTTAAACAAGACGGGAAGCTCAACGTCAGCAATTCAACGCCCTACTATGTGACCTTTAAATCTCTTACGGTTGGCAATACCGCTATCGATGAGAATGCATTATTTCAGATGGTCGCTCCCTTTGGCCAGTTGAGCTACCCACTCCCGGTTTCTGCCTCCGGCGAGATCCGCTGGCAATTGATTAACGATTATGGCTACGCGTCAGAAATATATCGTCGCCCATTAACGCAATAATTATGAATGTGGAATGATTATGGATAAATATCAAGTCGACAATGGACGTCAAACCAATAAATTGGAGGTTAATTTACGCTGGCATCCGCTGGCTATCTGCTTATTATTAAGTCTTAATTCAGCCAAGGCGGCTGACTATTTTGATCCCGCGTTTTTAAATGTCCTTGGTAGCACAGAAACCGTCGATCTCACCGCATTCTCACAGCCAGGAGGTATCGCGCCGGGAGAGTACAGCGTTGCGGTATTTATTAACCAGCGTTCAGCGGGGCAGCACACGCTGAATTTTCAGAAAAATGCTGAGGGTAAAATAGAACCCTTACTGACCCCGGCATTTCTTGACATGCTGGGCGTGAATGTCAAAAACCTGCCTGGTCTTAAAGATAAGCCAGCAGATAAAACACTGACTAATCTTTCCGCCATTATTCCCCAGGCAAAAACCACTCTTGAACTCTCGCGTTTACGCCTTGAGATAAGTATTCCGCAAGTCGCCATGCAGTCAAACTATGGCCGGGACTATAATCCTGAGCTGTGGGACAACGGTATCCCGGTGCTGATGGCAAACTATAATGTCAGTGCCGGACGTTCAAACAATAAGGGCAATGGGGATAGCTCGACCAATACCAATCTGTTTGCTTCAGCGCGCATGGGAGCCAATACCGGGCCCTGGCGATTACGCAGCACCATCACGCATAGTCGCTACGACAACAGTATTGGTTCAGCCGTTAATCAGACCCGATTTTCCAGCACTACCCTGTCCCGGGATATCATCCCCTTACGCTCCTCGCTGGCGATGGGTGAGACCTGGACCGGGGGAGATGTGCTTGATGGCGTGCCGTTTAAAGGGGTCAAATTAACCTCCAATGAACAGATGCTTCCCAGCCAGTTACGGGGATTTGCGCCTGCTATCACCGGGGTCGCCAACAGTAATGCGCGTGTGACCATTCGCCAGAACGGTAATATTATCTATGAAACCTATGTCGCCCAGGGTCCCTTTAATATTAACGATATCCAGCAAGCCGGAATGTCGGGTAATTATGATGTCACTATCACCGAAGCCAATGGTGCTGAACGGCAGTTTATTGTTCCCTACTCTTCTCTGCCGCTGATGCTCCGGCCTGGCGGCTGGAAATACGAAGTCAGTGCCGGGCAATATGACGGTAATCTCACCAGCGGCTCGCGCGAAGCTAATTTTCTCTTAACCAGTCTGGTGTATGGCCTGCCGCAAAATATGACAATGTACGGTGGCACCCTGCTGGCCAGCGATTATCAGGCTTACAGCCTGGGAACGGGCATATCCCTTGGCAATATTGGCGCACTTTCTGCCGATGTCACTCATTCAGAGGCTAATTTTAGCTCCGGTGATAAAAAGTCAGGGGAGTCCTGGCGGCTACGCTATTCAAAAAGTATGACTTCAACCGGCACCAGCGTCGACTTAACCGCTCTGCGCTACTCGACCCGGGATTATTTCAACTTTAATGAATACAACAGCCAGGGCTATCAGCTGGAAAATGGCGTCAGCCCCTGGTTACTGCAGCGCAGACGCAGCAGTTTTCAAACTCAGGTACGCCAGCAAATCAGTTCCTGGGGATCGCTCTATTTTCGTCTTAACCGGGACGATTACTGGAACAGTGACCGTACGTTAACCGGGCTTTCTGCCGGGTATAGTACGACCTTACAGGGGATAAGCTACGGCATTAACTACAATATTGACCGTATTAAAGATAAAAATAATAACTGGCCAGAAAATCGTCAGATTAGCGCGAACGTAAGTATTCCCTTCTCCATTTTTGGCTCTGCCCCTCAGTTACAAGCAATGTATGCCACCACGTCAATCACGCATGATAATCAGGGCCGTACGCAAAATAATCTGGGACTTAGCGGCAGTATGCCGGGGGGGAATATCAGCTATAGCCTGGCGCAAAGTTTCGGAAACCAGCAAGAGGCCAGTAATACCAACGCCAACCTCTCCTGGCAAGGCAGCAAGGGGACTGTCAGCGGCGGGTATAGCTACAGCCATTCCCATCAGACGCTGAATATCAACGCGTCCGGCGGGACATTACTCCACGGTGACGGCCTGCTGTTTTCCCGTACCATGGGCGAATCAATGGCACTGGTCAGTGCGCCAGACGCCCCTAATGTGTCCGTAAATAATCAGGCGGGGATCACCAACGCCCGTGGCTATGCGCTGGCACCTTATCTTTCTGCTTACGGCAAAAACAGTATCGGCCTTGACCCCAGCACCCTGCCAGATGATGTCGATTTAGTGCAGTCCAATGTCAACGTTTACCCCACTAAAGGGGCGGTGGTCAGAGCCGACTTTAAAACCCGTATTGGCTATCAGGTGTTGATCAAACTCAAATTGAACCAGGGGGTAGTGCCGTTCGGCGCTATCGCATCACTGCAAACGGAGCAGCAGGCCGAGGAGACCAGCAGTATTGTTGGCGACGGCGGGCAGGTCTATCTGACCGGGTTACCACCTGAAGGAAGGTTATTGGTGAAATGGGGTGAGGCTAAAGACCAGCGGTGCCTGGTTCCTTTTGATCTCAGTAAATTGACGGTTGATGCCGAGACCACACTGCATCAGGTGACTCTGACTTGTCAGCTTACCGCCTCTGGTGCGAATTAACTGCGCGCAACTGCCTGGAACAGGAATAACTGTATGTTTAAATCTTATAAATACTTAATGCCAAGTTATCTTCCCGTTATTTCAACGATATTTCTGGGAACCGGATGCTGTATATCGTCAGTATCTGCGGCCAATTATTCCGTTGTTGCGGGTTCACAGGTGCTTTTAGCAACGATCAATAATGAGCTGGCACCGACTAATGTGCAAAATGGATTAATAGTGGCAAACAATATGTCCATGATGTCCTTGCCCTTAATGGGGGGATTTAGTAAGCAAGGCGGAAATTGTATTTCACAAAGCGATGTGATGCAAATTGATGGCAGGAACGGCATTAAAATCAATCAGGCCGGCATTATTGCCGGATTTACGGGTAGGATCAGCGGCGGAGTTGTAACAATTAAAAAGTCTGACGAACAGACTGTGAGTGAAACATATTCTGGGGGAATACTCATTGATAATAATGGGTATATAACTGCTGAAGGTAATGCGGAACAATCATTTGCAGATCGATTCTGCGCCACCGTCACGGGTCCCTATCCAACGGGAGGAGCAAATAACAGAAACAATTTAATGACAGCTCCTAATAATACGGAGTGGGGAAATAAACTGGCCACTGCTGAGGGATATCTGTGGATATATGTAGCAAAAGATATTCCGCTAGGGACTTATTCCCTAAATGGCCTGTTTCTGTCGCAAGGCCCAGGGTTTAGCAACTATGCATCCATCGATATCACCCAAGCTGGCGATACGCTTACTGTTGTTCCTCCCCCCTGCACCATCAATACTGAAACCAGCATCAACTTTGATACCTCCTACCCTGCAGGAAGAATAGTTAGCGCCCCTATTACCTACCAGTGTGGCGACGTTGAGAGCAGTACGGTGCTGGACGCATACCTGGTTGCCACTGCCGTGGGTAGCCCTGCCTCCTCAACGGAGCTCGCCCTGACCAGTAGCGGTGATAATCCCGGCGGAGTCGTGCGCGGCTATGTCGGCCAGGGAGTCGACACTGACAACGTTCACTGTCTTGACTCTGCCAATAGCCTGTCATTTGACGGGGCATTTAATTCCAAACTTGCCCCGGTAAGCAACGGCCTGGCATTACAAATCCCATTGGTCTGGCAGCTTTGCCTGCAAGGCAATGAGGTTCCTGGCCGGGCGACGGGTAGCGTATTGCTCGATATTGGCTATAAGTAGGTAGTTATGCTGGAAAAAAATGAAGTCCCCGGTCTGGCAACAGGCAGCGGGGTATTAATTGTTAATTATAAATGATAGTAAATTACCAATATGCTTCCGGCCGAACATTACTATTCGAAACCGGAAGCCAAAAACATTAATCAGAAACTATAGTTGATGCCGGTTAGCAATACCCCAGTCCATTGTTCATTAGTCATTGGGCTGTCGGTAATTTCGCTGGCCAGTCTGACATAACGACCCATACCAAAGACCGTCCAGTCCTGAGTCAGTTTGTAATCAACCGACAGCTCGACATAAGGAGAGAAGCTGCTGTCAGGTTTGTAGTATTGCATACCGCTACGCTGGGCTTCTTTACCAGAAACACCGTAATAGTATTTATTCTGGTTTTTGCTGTTCCAGCCAACACCAATACCCGGCGTAAAGGTCAGGCTGCCCGTATTATAGCGATATAACCATGCGGTATCCCAGGTGATACCGTTGCTGTTATTCAGGATATCCCCCGCCAGCACGGTGCGCAGGAAACCGTAATCGGTATAGTGGGCATAGGCCAGACCCGCCATCACCGTGGACTTACGTTTATCCAGTGAGCGCATATCATCATCGTGACTGTCTTTCGGACGGTAGCGTAACGGGGAGTAATACGCCGTAACCGATAATTTATCCGTCGCATCATTCCATAAGTAGTAACCGGCATTCAGGCTACGAACATAGAAATTTTCGCCTTCGTAGCCCACCAAAGGTACAGCCTGGATTCTATCCTGATGTCCGCGATAGGGATCCGGTGATACCAGAGCGGCTGCGCCAACTGACCATGGTCCTTCAGCGTGAGCCAGAGAAACCGAGGAGGCCATAAACACACCTAATGCAAGAAGTTTAACTTTGCTCACAATTAATCCGTTCCTTTAATTACATAGTTAGTCGTGACTTAGTGTAACTTTCCCTTATAGCTAGCTCAAATTTTTTACACTAAGGAGAAATGAGACTCAGAAGTATGTTAGCCGTTCAGTGAAATTCGTTTGATGAGTTATTGATATACCATTGAAATTGGGTAGTCATGGAGGCAGGTTTTGAAAATGCCATCTACGCTTTATGACAGATAGATGAATAGCTAAGAGCCTGGTGAATCAGGTGTTGCCAGTAAACAATCTGGCATAGGTATTGCTTCTAATTTCTTATGCATCTTCCGGGGAGCCATAAAGACTGATACCAACGGCTCTGTAACCTGTGCTAAACGAAAGGACGACATACTATGAACATATTCGATCACTATCGCCAGCGTTATGAAGCAGCCAAGGATGAAGAGTTTAGCTTGCAAGAATTCCTTGCCCTTTGCCGCCAGGATAAAAGTGCCTACGCCAATGCGGCGGAACGTCTGCTGAAGGCTATTGGTGAACCGGTGATGGTTGATACCGCCACCAATCCCCACTTATCACGCCTGTTTTCCAATCGCGTCGTTGCACGTTATCCTGCGTTTGAACATTTTTATGGCATGGAAGATGC
Organism: Klebsiella sp. BIGb0407; assembly: GCF_024807845.1. Taxonomy (GTDB): domain Bacteria; phylum Pseudomonadota; class Gammaproteobacteria; order Enterobacterales; family Enterobacteriaceae; genus JGM124. Next base: position 38,055 of record NZ_JANUEQ010000001.1, on the reverse strand, counting down.
CATCGAACAAATCGTCTCTTATCTGAAACATGCAGCCCAGGGCCTTGAGGAGAAGAAACAAATTCTCTATTTACTGGGTCCAGTGGGTGGCGGTAAATCCTCGCTGGCAGAACGCCTGAAAGCCTTAATGCAGCATGTGCCAATTTACGTGCTCAGTGCTAATGGTGAACACAGCCCGGTCAACGATCACCCTCTCTGCCTGTTTAATCCGCAGGAAGACGCCGGTATCCTGACAAAAGAGTACGGGATTCCGCACCGTTATCTCGGCACCATTATGTCGCCCTGGGCGGCTAAACGCCTGAAAGAATTTGGCGGGGATATTACCCAGTTCAAAGTGGTGAAAGTCTGGCCTTCGATTCTGGGGCAAGTGGCCATCGCCAAAACCGAACCGGGCGATGAAAATAACCAGGATATTTCCGCCCTGGTGGGTAAAGTCGATATTCGCAAACTGGAACATTTTGCTCAGAATGACCCTGATGCTTACGGCTACTCCGGAGCCCTTTGCCGTGCAAACCAGGGCATTATGGAATTCGTTGAGATGTTCAAAGCGCCGATTAAGGTGCTCCATCCTCTGTTAACGGCAACCCAGGAAGGAAACTATAACGGTACAGAGGGGATCTCCGCCCTGCCGTTTAATGGCATTATTCTGGCGCACTCTAATGAATCAGAGTGGGTTACCTTCAGAAATAACAAAAATAATGAGGCCTTCCTTGACCGCGTCTATATTGTCAAAGTGCCTTATTGCCTGCGCATATCTGAAGAGATCAAAATCTACCAGAAACTGTTGCAGCACAGTGAGCTGACACAGGCCCCTTGCGCGCCGGGAACACTGGAAACACTCTCACGTTTCACTGTACTATCTCGGCTGAAAACGCCAGAAAACTCAAGCATTTACTCTAAAATGCGCGTCTATGACGGCGAAAGTCTAAAAGACACCGATCCGAAAGCAAAATCCTATCAGGAATATCGGGACTATGCGGGCGTTGATGAGGGGATGAACGGGCTATCCACCCGCTTTGCGTTTAAAATTCTCTCTCGGGTATTTAACTTTGATCACGCCGAAGTCGCTGCCAACCCGGTACACCTGTTCTATGTCCTTGAACAGCAAATTGAGCGCGAGCAATTTCCTCAGGAACTGGCGGAAAAATATCTTGAGTATCTCAAAGGCTATCTGATCCCGAAATATGCCGAGTTTATTGGCAAAGAGATCCAGACTGCCTACCTTGAGTCCTATTCAGAGTACGGACAGAATATTTTTGACCGCTACGTCACCTATGCTGACTTCTGGATTCAGGATCAGGAATATCGCGATCCTGATACCGGGCAGCTGTTTGACCGTGAGTCACTTAATGCTGAGCTGGAGAAAATTGAAAAACCCGCTGGTATCAGCAATCCAAAAGATTTCCGTAATGAAATCGTTAACTTTGTCCTGCGTGCACGTGCGAATCACAATGGTCGTAACCCTAACTGGACCAGTTACGAAAAACTGCGCACCGTCATTGAAAAGAAAATGTTCTCCAATACCGAAGAACTGCTGCCCGTTATCTCCTTTAACGGTAAAACCTCAACCGATGAACAAAAGAAACATGATGATTTTGTCCATCGTATGATGGAGAAAGGCTATACCCGCAAGCAGGTACGCCTGCTCTGTGAGTGGTATTTACGGGTCCGTAAATCTTCATAAGCCGGTTACAGGCGGAGTGAACTCCGCCTTTGACTGATGACTGTGCGTCAGCAACCGCGATCAGCACGACAGAGCCCTTTTCCAGGGTTCTGTCGCCTGGCAAAGACGTTTGGGGGAACCATGACCTATTTTATAGACCGGCGACTCAACGGAAAAAACAAAAGCGCGGTAAATCGCCAGCGTTTCTTGCGCCGTTACAAAGCACAAATCAAACAGTCCCTCTCAGGGGCAATTAATAAGCGCTCAGTCACCGATGTTGATAGCGGTGAGTCGGTCACTATCCCGAAAGAGAATATTAGCGAACCCATGTTTCATCAGGGAAGTGGCGGTCTGCGTCATCGCGTGCATCCAGGAAACGATCATTTTGTCCCCAATGACCGTATCGCACGTCCGCAAGGAAATGGCGGCAGCGGCAGTGGGAGCGGCCAGGGTGAAGCCGGTAAAGACGGTGAAGGCAGTGAGGATTTTGTTTTTCAAATTTCAAAAGATGAATATCTCGACCTGTTATTCGAAGATCTTGCCCTGCCCAATCTGAAACGTAATGCATACCGCCAGTTGACGGAATACAGCACCCATCGCTCGGGCTATACCGCCAATGGCGTGCCAGCCAATATCAGTGTGGTTCGTTCGCTGCAAAACTCCCTTGCCCGACGCACCGCATTAACCGCGGGTAAACGGCGCCAGCTTCATGAAATGGAAGATGAGCTAGAAACACTCAGTAACAGTGAACCCGCGCAGTTACTGGAAGAAGAGGAGCTACGCCGGGAAATCGCAGCACTGCGGGAGAAAATTGCCCGGGTTCCCTTTATTGATACCTTTGATTTACGTTTTAAGAATTATGAAAAACGCCCTGAACCCTCCAGCCGGGCTGTGATGTTTTGCCTGATGGATGTTTCTGGCTCAATGGATCAGGCCACCAAAGATATGGCTAAGCGATTCTATATTTTGCTCTATCTGTTCCTGAGCCGAAGCTATAAGAACGTTGAAGTCGTCTATATTCGCCATCATACCCAGGCAAAAGAGGTCGATGAACAGGAGTTTTTCTACTCGCAGGAGACCGGAGGAACCATTGTCTCCAGCGCACTGAAACTGATGGCCGAAATTGTTGAGGAGCGTTACGACGCCGCCCAGTGGAATATCTATGCGGCTCAAGCATCAGACGGTGATAACTGGGCAGATGACTCCCCCCAATGTCGGGAAATTTTAGTGAAAAAACTCCTCCCGACGGTGCGTTATTACAGCTATATCGAAATCACTCGCCGCGCTCACCAGTCCCTGTGGCTGGAGTATGAAAAACTGCAGGAAAGTTACGATAATTTCGCCATGCAGCATATAAAAGAACAGAGTGATATTTATCCGGTATTCCGTGAACTCTTTCAGAAGCAGGTTTCCCAGGGTAATGATTAACCATGCTAAATCAGTCAGTTAACTTTAGTTTTTCTGGCTGATTTCTTGAAATAGTTGATAATCAAACTTCCCTGTTTCTAAACTAAAATGGTGGCATATTGATGCCACCAGTGTTATAAAAACTAGCGATGTCTATCACCCGCCACGCAGGACGACCTGCTGTGCTTCGATTTTTTTGGAGGGACGACCCTCTTACAAATTTGCGAGGCTTAGCGATGAATGTTCTGATCTCTTTATTTACACTGGCTGGTATACTTTCCGGTTTTATTATTACCCAACTCCTCGTTCAAACCGGACTCAAACCGGGACTCAACGCTTTTTTAATCTGTTCTTCTCTTGTTCTCTGCTGCGGTGTCGCAGGTAATATTCTGGGTAAATTGACGCGATACCTTTTCAGCACGTCTAAAATCTGATGACAAAGAATGTATCCATAGATGCGTCTGGTTTACCCTCGTTTCTTCATGAAAACGCTTGCACAGGACGGCCTGTGGCAATGAATATTTTTCTCGGGACGACCCCGCAATTATAAAGGATGTCACCATGGCATGGTTATCTCTGGCTCTGGCCGGTATTTTTGAAGTGGTATGGGCGAGCGCCATGAAAGAATCTCATGGTTTCACTCGTCTGATTCCGAGCATTATCACGATGGCGTTTATGCTGATGAGTTTTGCTCTTCTGGCCTATGCGATGAAAACATTACCCCTGGGTACCGCTTATACGGTTTGGGTGGGTATTGGCGCGGTAGGCGCTTTTATTGTCGGGGTCACCGTGTTTGGTGAGGCGCTCAATCTTACTCGTGTTATTGCTGCTGGTTTGATTATTTCAGGCGTTGTCTTACTTAAAGTCGCAACCAAATAATTTCAGCTAGTGAGCGATAATGGTGCGGGTTATTTCCGAACGCACCATTATCGGGCGAAATATAAACGTGATGATCCCAGCGACGGCTCTTTACTCAGTCTCGTTATTAGTCAGCGTTTTAAGATAACGCCCGGGTGTCGTGCCCAGTGCTTTTTTAAACATGGTAATAAATGCTGTAGTCGAATCGTACCCCAGCGACTCGGCCACCTGCTGGACGTTTAGTCCCCCTACCAGCAATCGTAAAGCAATAATCAGCTGTAACTGCTGGCGCCAGCGTCGAAAATTAAGCCCGGTCTCTTTGACGATAAGACGGGCAAGGTTACGCTCACTCATCGCAAAGGTATCTGCCCAGCTTGAGAGCGGACGTTTATCCTGTAAATCTCGCGCCATCATATCCACCATCTCGCGGATCCTGGCGTTACCGGAAATCGGTAATTCCAGCTGCTCTATCGGCTGTTTCGGTAACTCATCAAATAGCACCTGAGTCAGACGCTGCACCATCGGGCAGTTAAGATTGTCATAGGGAATACTGGCGAGATGTAAAATCAGTTCACGCACCAGGGGCGAGATCTTTAAGGTACAACATTGCTCCGGCATCTCAACGCTACCGGGTTCGATAAATAAAAAGCTGAGTCTGGCATTAGCGGTAACACGATTACTGTGCGGCATATTACTCGGGATCCATACCGCATAATGGGTCGGAACCATCCACATCGCCTGTTGAACTTCCGTGGTTACACCGCCATGCAGCGCCAGAATCAACTGCCCTTTACGATGGAAATGAAAGGGGATCTCCTGACTGGTCTGTACCGTCCGCACTCTGAAAGCCAGCGCTGGCGCCGAGCTACTATCAGGATCAAAGCCGTCAAGATTTAAGCCACGTTCCATAGATTGTCCGAATTTAGCGATAATCTGTCATTTTATCTTGATTCATTCTCAGGATGAAACCTGTATCGTTACATTTCAGTATTTTGGATGATGACCATGAAAATAATAATTCCTGAGAGTAAAAAACACCGTCTGCTCATGTTAACGGGCATACTTATGATTGCCGGCACGCTGCGGGCCCCTTTTACCGGTATCGCTCCCCTTCTGGATATGGTTCGGGACAGTTTCTCATTAACCACCGCACAAATAGGACTGTTAACCACCATTCCACTGCTGGCTTTTGCCCTGGTATCCCCTTTTGTTGCGGGAATTTCACGTCGTTTTGGTAGTGAACGGACTTTATTTGCGGCGATGGTAATGATTTGTCTGGGTATTGCCATTCGCTCAGGTGGCAGCCCACTGTGGCTATATTTCGGTACCGCAATTATCGGCTGCGGCATTGCGATGGGGAACGTATTGCTGCCGAGTCTGGTAAAGCGTGACTACCCTGAAAGCATTGCCAAATTAACCGGGGCTTACTCTTTAACCATGGGGATTGCGGCGGCTATCGGTTCCGTAATGGTGGTGCCCATCGCGCTGTACGGTTTTGGCTGGTCCGGCTCCTTGCTATCACTGATGATTTTTCCGCTGCTGGCCATCCTTTTTTGGTTACCCCATCTGCGTAACCGATCCGGTGCAACCCTTTCGGGTAATCCGGCTTTAAAAAATCGTGGAATTTGGTCTTCTGCTCTGGCCTGGCAGGTGACGCTGTTTCTTGGGATTAACTCGTTTATCTATTATGTGGTCGTGGGCTGGTTGCCCTCTATCTTGATAAGCTTTGGGTATAGTGAACAGCAGGCGGGTTCATTGCACGGCGTGTTACAGCTCGCCACCGCGGTTCCTGGCCTGGTGGTGGGTTTGATCCTCAGTCGTCTAAAAGATCAGCGCGGTATTGCTATTCTGGTAGCATTGTTCTGGTGTACTGCGGTATCCGGAATGGTGTGGTTTCCGCAACTGGCGATATTATGGATAGCATTGGGCGGCTTTGGTTCCGGTGCCGCACTGATCCTCGGGCTATCTTTTATCGCTTTACGTACCGGGTCAGCACATCAGGCTGCTGCGCTCTCGGGAATGGCACAGTCTATTGGTTACCTGCTGGCAGCTGCTGGTCCGCCATTAATGGGTAAAATTCATGACCTTTCCGGCAACTGGTCCTGGCCACTGATGGTATGCGCAGTACTGGCGATTGTAATGGCCATATTTGGAGCCTATGCCGGACGCCCCATTCAAATTCACGAATAACCTCTTAAAACAGAAGCCTTATTCTGGCATTAACCAGGATAAGGCCTGCAATAAATCAGTATCTTACTGCCCTGCTTGTTCCTTCGCTGCCTTCAGGAATGCCAGGACCAACGGCGATGGCTGGCCATTTAGCGCCCGACGTTCATGCTGAAATAAAGTGGCAACAAAGAATGGATGTCCGGTCAGCTCAACGGCTCGAATATCACCCTGCAGGTCCCAGCCCACGGGCATCAGCGAGCTGGCGTTCAGTTCAACAGCAAACTGAGGATCAATGCCATAGTTACAGTGATACCCCTCGTGAATGCTTGTCTCACCATAGGCCATCGCTGTCGCTGAGTTATCTTTCAGGATAATTGTGTCGGACTTTTCCACCAGAGAACAAATCAGCGGCGAAATCACCATCCTCCCTCCGGTTGCGGTTTCTGCATGTCCGGCATCCTGCCAGCCCATTACATTGCGCGCATATTCCAGAATTGCGTGCTGAAATCCACCGCAGGTGCCTAAAAAAGGCCGCTGATGTTCACGGGCATAACGAATCGCGGATAATGCGCCCTGTTCATTTTGATAAGGGCTCGCCGGCACACACCAGATAGCGTCATAACCCGCCAGGTCTTCCGGTGATTTAACGTCTGTAGTCGGTCGCCAGTGCCAGCGGATATCAATGCCGAGGGTGTCCGCGCTTTGTGCTAACGCCTGAGGAATGGCCTGATGGGCGATTACCGCGGGGTTATAGTCGCCGACTAAAGCAATACTGAGTGAGGCCTGAGGAAGAATCGTCATCGAGGGAGTTCCTTATGTGCATGGTTAACAGAACAGCATAAGGAACATCAGGCTAAGCCACTTTGACAAGGCTTGCAAGAGAAATTCAGTGCAAGGTTACCTGATAAAGATCCCCTCTCGCTCTGCTATACTTAACCTTATCAAGGCAAATACAGGTGAACGCATGATCCAGTGTAAACGTGTCTACGATGTTCCTGAGAAAGAGGATGGCTACCGTGTTCTGGTTGACAAACTGTGGCCGCGCGGTGTCAAAAAAACCGATCTGCTCTATGATGAATGGGCCAAAGACTTAACCCCTTCCAGTGAATTGCGCACCGCATTTCATAATGAAACTATCGATTTTGCTGAATTTAGTCGATGCTACCGTGCCGAACTGGCAGAGCACCAGCAAACCGCCTGGATTCTGGCGGAACGCAGTAAAAACGGGCCAGTCACGCTGCTGTATGCCGCAAAAAACACCCAGCAAAATCATGCGCTGGTGCTGGCTGATTTTTTACGCAACATGATCTGAGTGTTCAATGCTGTCCCTGTTGTGCAAGCGTAATCTCATTGACAAAATCAATGAATATCTTGGCTTGTGCTGACAGTTTATGATTTTTTCGGGTCAAAATATAATAGGCCTTATGATGACGAACTTTATGTTGTGGTAAGGGCAAGACCAACTGACCGGACGCCAGTAACTCTTTGACCAGAGTATAACCACAGAGTGCAACCCCCACGCCCGAGACGGCTAATTGCATTAAAATATTTGACTCACCGACAATATGGCCGCTGCTGAGATGAATATCTTTACATGGGTGATACTTTAACCAAAATCGCCAGTCTGAATAATCCCGTTCATGCAGAATTCTCACCCGCGCTAAGTCTTCAACCGTTTGGATATTATGCTGTTGCATATATTTGGGTGAACAGACCGGGTAATAATCCAGGCTTGAAAGAAACTGAGCATCAAAACCGTCCCAGACCCCTTCCCCCCATTTAATGGCTAGTTCTGTACCCACGGCAAAATCAAGATGATGGGTTGTGAGCGCCTGCCTGAAAATAATATCCTGGTTTTTATCCAGAAACAGAGGCAATTCTGGCGATAAAACAACCCTATTCCAGACAGGTTCTGTTTCGATGATCAAATGGCGATTACCAGAGTAGCTGGTATAGCCTTCCAGTACGCCCAACATCTCATCAAAAGGCGACTGTATTTGTTCAAGTAACATCTTTCCTGATTCTGTTAATTCAACTTTCTTTGAGTTTCTAAAAAATAATGTTGATTTTAAAAGATCTTCTAGCTTCGCAATACGCTGGCTCACAGCAGACTGAGTGAGGCGTAGCTCACGTGCTGCGAAAGTAAAACTACTATTTTCAGCAACGCTTTTAAAAGCCAGTAACCATGCCAGCTGTGGAACGCGTGTTATTTTATCACTCATTTGTTATCCATGAATTAGCATTTTTAATAGTTCTATAAGTAAAACGGGTTGGTATCTCAGTTGGCAAGCATTTTAAATAGTATTTGAGCAGTATATTGCTTTACATAAAATATCCATAACTGATGGAAACGACTATGAATAAGAAATAGATACATCACAAGATAACAATATTGTCGTCAGGAATGATTTATTCCTCATCTCCGTAAGCATTATCGTCGTTATTTTTACCATTATCTTACTCATGATGTACCCTGTATCATCTCAGCAAATTGCCGGTAATCTATTCAATGGTTTAACGAATTCCATTGGGTCGATTGTTCAATTATTAGGTTTTTCATGCGTCATTATGGTCATCATTATTGCATGCAGCCGTGCCGGTGATATTAAACTGGGTGAAGGTAAACCCGAATATTCCAATGTCAGTTGGATATTTATGTTTATCTGTGCGGGATTAGGCTCTGCAACCATGTACTGGGCTTTTATGGAATGGGCATATTATTACAATACCCCAGGCCTTAACATCACCGCAGAAAGCAAAGAAGCCCTGCGTACCAGCCTGTCGTATGTGTTCTTCCACTGGGGATTAACGCCCTGGTCAATTTATGCTGTTGCTTCACTGGCAATGGCTTATCACTTCTATGTCAATAAATCGAAGGGGCTGAATCTGTCCTCGCTGATTTCATCGATTACTGGTATTTCCGATAAAGGCCCTCTTGGAAAAGTTATTGATCTGATCTTTCTGTTCTCAACCTTCGGGGGTTTAGTTCTGACGACAACCATCACCGTAGGGACGGTATCAGCAGGGATTTCAGAAATTTTTGGTATGCAAAACAGCTTTATGCTGAAGCTGATTCTGCTGGCCATTATCACGCTGACCTTCTCGTTAAGTTCATATATTGGAATAGATGGTGGCATGCAGAAACTGGCAAAAGCCGCCTGTGGCATGACGCTGGCTTTTGGTGTCGTGGTCTTACTGTTAGGTAAAACATCCTTTATTGTTGATAACTTCGTTAATAGTCTTGGCCTGACATTGAGTAACTTCGTCAAAATGAGTCTCTTTTCTGACCCTATTGATCAAGGCAGCTTCAATAAAGACTGGACAGTATTCTACTGGCTATACTGGATAACCTATACGCCAGGCGTCTCTATTTTTATCACTCGTGTGTCTAAGGGCCGCACTATTCGTGAAGTGATACTCGGCCTGATTTTAGGTGGCTGTGCCGGTTGCTGGTTCTTCTTTGGTAGTTTAAGTGGCTATGCCATCGATTTATTTAATAGTGCATTGGTTAACGCACCCGCGATGCTGCAAGTTAATGAAGGTGAAGCCGCCGTGGGTCACCTGCTCATGCAATTACCGCTAGGGACGATGTTTAGTCTGTTCTATTTTCTGTTAATGATGGTATTTCTGGCCTCTCACTTAGATGCAACAGCCTATACGGTTGCAGCGGTGACCACCAAAGGCTTGCACCAGGGACAAGATCCGGCCCGAAGCCTGCGTGTATTCTGGTGTATCATGTTGGGCCTGATCCCGCTGGCGATGCTCTATATCAACGCTTCGCTCTCCACTTTGAAAACAGCAGTAACCCTGACTGCCGCCCCCTTTATTATCATTCTGATTATCTGTGCAATTGGGCTAGTTAAATGGCTAAAAAATCATTCTGTTAAGCAGGAAGCAAAATAATGAAAATCATTGATGTTGAGGTTATTTGGTTACGTGTCCCGGCGCTGACCGAAGCTTGTGAATGGGGTGAGGACGCGGTCATTATTAAAATCACCACAGATAATGGCATCGTCGGTTATGGTGAGTCGGATAGCTCCCCACTGGTTATTAAGTCGATAATTGAAACACCGGCATCACATTCAACCTGCCGGGGGTTGCGCGAAATTCTGATCGGTAAAAATCCGTTAGAAATCTCAAAACTGTGGGATGAGATGTTTACTGGCAGTGAGTATATGGGTCGTCGAGGAGCTGGTATTCACGCAATCAGCGCTATTGATATCGCCCTATGGGATATTGCGGGTCAGTATTACAATGTCCCTGTACATATTCTTTTAGGCGGGAAATATCGTCAGCATATCAACGCCTACGGGACCTTTATTCCGGCAAATAACGATGATGAGACCTGCCAAAAAGCAAAAAACTTAGTTGCGCAAGGTTTCGATAGCATTAAATTTGGTGGCAATAATTTCGGCGTTGATGCCCGGAAAGATTATGAAACCGTACGTCGGGTACGTGAAGCTGTCGGCAATAAAGTCGACTTAGCCATTGATCTGGTCGGACTCTGGCGTAACTTTTCTTACGCACACAGCCGTGCTGAAATGTTAAAGGAGTTTAATCTTAATTGGATCGAAGAACCTGTGCCTTCAGACAGTTTGAAATGCTATCGTCGTTTATCCGAAACACTCGCGATTAAAGTCACGGGGGGTGAAGGTTTAACCCATTATTCTGAATTTAAACAATTTATTGAAGAAGCCAATCCTGCGATAGTACAGCCAGATATTACCCGCTGCGGTGGTATCAGTGAAATAAGAAAGATCAATCAGTTAGCCGAGAATAATGGTGTAAATTTAGTCCCGCACGGTTTTAGTACCGGGATACTTTTGCATGCCACTATTCAGTTCTTAGCGGCAACCCGATTCGGCGACTTAATTGAGTATTCGCAAAGTGAAAGCCTCATCTATAAGTATTTAGTCAAAAATAAGACCCCCGTAGTAGCCGGTAAAGTAGCCGTCTCTGATGCTCCGGGATTAGGTCTGCAATTAGACCAGGACTTTATCAACGAGTATCGTGTGAAATAGCCTGCGAGCTCAGCGAAAAAGGAACAGACAACACTGTTCCTTTTTTAATCAAAATGAACGTTGCTGGGCCATTCGGCATCCGTTTATCCAACAATGAGATCCCTGCGTCAGAACAATATTGTCGCTGCTGATTTTGCAAATTTTAGACCTAAATACAATTTTTTAAAAAAATATCATTTGTTGCTTGCTAACCGTCTCCAGTAAGGATAGTTTCAGTTCTGCGGTGATATGGAATGCTCCTTATTCTATATTCCGTATATGCCTATTTATTCCTCCACTGGAGGCACCGAAACCACTTTAAAATGATTCGGTTGTGCACCCAATTATATTAATGATGATAGCCTTGTGGTGACCCGACGTCTGTCGGGTTCTCTTCATCTCTATTTGAACGGTTTTCCCACTTAGCCCAATTCCTCTCTCTGATACTTATTAATCTCAGCATTTATCAGGAAGGAAAATAGAACCATGCGGTTTTAATGAGCTTATTTTCTATTTCAAAAACGGCAACACTCGCCAAAGGTTCAGGGGTGAGACCATAAATATATTCATGATCAAAAACCTTATTCCCGAGGACAATCCGCGATAATAACTCTGCTTTTAATGCCGGGTTATTGAAGCGGTTATTAATATAGAATTCCTTCAGCGCAACCTTACCCACCATCGATGGCGATTCAGCTGGCATTCGGTAACCTTTAAAATCATCAGCAAAGCAGGCGATAAATGCATCAATGTCATGTGCATTATAAGCGATAAACTGTGCCTCAACCGGAGACTCAACTGACATTTCAGCACCTCATTAGTCGTTTCATTTTTGTCATTCATGCATTTCTGTCATGTTGCCAGGATGATGCATGAAATGTAGCTAACAATATGAATGATAACTATTATTTAACTTAAAAAGAAGATTTATAACGAAAAGACTGTTGATTTCATGACCCAACATGAAAATCTCTCATGTTGTAATGAAATTAAATCACTTTTACTCAACCAATGGCTCAGGCATAACAATATCCATTGTTGTGAATAAAAAGCAATATGAAGATTAATGAGTGGGAATGCCATAAGAAAATCGGAAATCCCTTAAAAAAGCAAGAAATAAAAACAGATTTATCTATAGGATGTCAGATTACAATGAATAAAGATTTTACTTTCAAGATTAAAAGCATTTGTTTCGATGAGAATTATAACCCCTCAGGAAATACGCGTATCACCACTAATTTTGCAAACCTGGCCCGAGGAGCAAGCCGTCAGGAGAATTTGCGTAATACTTTAAAGATGATTGACAATCGTTTCAATTCTCTTGCCCACTGGGATAACCCGGAAGGTAACCGTTATACGGTTGAACTGGAAATCATCTCTGTTGAGATGAATATTGATAGCGCAAACAGTGAGCACGCGCTGCCATTAATTGAAATATTGAAAACCAATATTGTTGATCTGAAAACCAACGAACGTATTGCTGGCATGGTGGGAAATAATTTTTCCTCTTATGTTCGTGATTATGACTTCAGCGTATTACTTTCTGAGCATAATAAAGCCAGCAACACATTTAGTGTCCCGGATGATTTTGGCATCCTGCACGGCAATTTATTTAAATGTTTCGTTAACTCAGACACTTACAAAGATAATTTTGCTAAAGCACCGGTTATCTGTCTCAGTGTCTCAAATACTAAAACCTACGTTCGTACCGAAAATACCCACCCGGTACTGGGCGTTGAATACCAGCAAGATGAGTATTCTTTAACGGATGAGTATTTCAATAAAATGGGTCTGAAGGTTCGCTACTTTATGCCTGCCAATAGTGTTGCCCCTCTGGCATTTTACTTTTCTGGTGACTTGCTGAGTGATTACACTAATCTTGAGCTTATCAGCACCATCAGTACCATGGATACTTTCCAGAAGATTTATCGTCCTGAGATTTATAATGCGAATTCTGCAGCCGGGAAAAATTATCAACCCAGTTTAAAACATCAGGATTACTCATTAACGCGCATTGTTTATGACCGAGAAGAGCGTAGCCAGTTAGCGACTGAGCAGGGAAAGTTTGTTGAGGAAATCTTTATCAAACCCTACCAGACAATTCTTGAGCAGTGGTCCGCTCAGTACGCACACTAATTAATCTAAAATAAGGTCATCTATTATGAAACGTTTATTACCGACTTCTACTGCAGGCAGTTTACCGAAACCATCATGGCTGGCACAGCCTGAAACGCTCTGGTCACCGTGGAAATTACAAGACCAGGAGCTCATTGACGGTAAGCAAGACGCCTTGCGCCTGTCATTACAAGAACAGCTGCTGGCAGGTATCGATATCGTCAGTGACGGCGAGCAAACGCGTCAGCATTTTGTCACCACTTTTATTGAACATCTTGACGGTGTTGATTTTGAGAAACGCGAGACGGTCAGAATTCGTAATCGCTATGATGCCAGTGTCCCGACTGTCGTGGGTGCCGTCGCGCGTAAAAAACCGGTCTTTGTTGAAGATGCTAAGTTTTTACGTCAGTTAACCCAGCAACCTATTAAGTGGGCACTGCCGGGGCCGATGACCATGATCGACACTCTGTATGACAATCATTATAAAAGCCGCGAAAAGCTCGCCTGGGAATTTGCCAAAATTCTTAATCAAGAAGCCAGAGAGTTGGAAGCTGCCGGTGTCGATATCATCCAGTTTGATGAGCCAGCATTTAATGTCTTCTTTGATGAAGTGAATGACTGGGGTATTGCCACGCTGGAAAGAGCCATTGAAGGCCTTAAGTGTGAAACTGCAGTACATATTTGCTACGGTTATGGCATCAAAGCCAACACGGACTGGAAAAAAACGCTGGGTTCAGAGTGGCGTCAATATGAACAAGCTTTCCCTAAGCTACAAAAATCAGCTATCGATATTATCTCACTGGAATGCCAGAACTCACGTGTACCCATGGATTTGATTGAACTTATCCGTGGCAAAAAAGTGATGGTCGGTGCTATTGATGTAGCGACCAATACCATTGAGACTGCAGAAGAAGTCGCTAATACTCTGCGTAAAGCTCTGCAGTTTGTCGATGCCGACAAGCTCTATCCATCGACCAACTGTGGCATGGCTCCACTTCCACGTCAGGTGGCAAGAGGTAAATTGCAGGCGTTGAGCGCGGGTGCGGAAATCGTACGTAACGAACTGCTGGCAAAATAATATCGCCCGTTGTCAGAGTAACTAAAGCAACTCAGTCCGGAATAAGCGAGTTCAATTATTCCGGACTAAATATATCACCCGCCATCATGGCATATTGTTTCTCATGCTTAATCAGCCACTCTTTACGCGCCATTCCGCCACCGTATCCCGTCATAGTGCCATCTTTACCAATAACCCGGTGACAGGGAATAACGATTGCCACCCGGTTTGCACCATTTGCACTGGCGACAGCGCGTACGGCTGTGGGTCTTTCTATCTGCTCTGAAAGATGCTGGTAATGTGTCGTCTGACCATAGGGAATAGCCCGTAAACCCTGCCAGACATTGCGCTGAAAATCACTACCCGGGGTATCAAGCAGGAGATCAAACTGCTGCCGGGCACCTTGAAAATACTCACCGATCTGTTGCTCGGCTTGCCGGGTATGGCTGTTTTCACCCGACATAATCCTCGCTTTCAATAAACGCTGAAGGTCACGAAACTCGGTTTCCAACATTCGACGATCCGTGAATTCCAGCAAACATATTCCACGCTCCGTTGCGCAGACAAACATCGGCCCGAGCGGGGTGGTAAAACGGTGGATCAGGATAACGCCACTGGCTCCAGTCGGTGCCGTTCCGGTCATCCGTTTATAGGTATAACCAAAACCACTTAATGACTCATAGCCACTATCAAAAGCGACATCAGTGGCCGATCGCCCTGATTTTAATTCCTGAATCGCCACATTCACGCGCTGCATGCGCTGGAATGCCTGAAAAGTGATACCGTGATTCTGAAGGAACCAGCGCCGTACTCTTTCCGGGCTAAGTCCGTGAGCACGCAAACAGGCATCAGTAATACGCACTTTAGGCTGCCCACGAACCAACTGAAGAGCTTGTTCAATATATACCGGAGCACTACAGGCATTTTCTGTGGGACGGCAAACTTTACAAGGACGAAAACCTGCTGCAAGTGCAGATTTAACATCGCGGTAAAACAGGACATTTTCCCGTTTCGGTTTACGTGCCCGGCAGACCGAAATACAAAATACTCCGGTCGTTTTAACCCCCACAAAAAACACGCCGGTATAATCTGAAGCCCGTTCCAGCAATGCCTGATACCAGACATCACACTGAGTATTATCGGTAATTTCCATTAGCTAAATACTCCTGAAAAGGACTGTTGGGATTTAATTTGCTGCATCATCTCTTCGAGCTTCGATTGCAAACAAGCATGAACAAAATTCCCCATAGAAATCCGCTTAACGCCTGCCTTCCATAGCAATTCAAACGAGGCTAAATCCGGCATACACATAACGTTTAAGGGTAAAACAATCTCACGGCTCAGGATAGCCATCTCATTTTCCGCCGTCAGGCAGGGAACAAAGAGGCCATCCGCACCAGCCTGCCGATACAGCTGACCACGCAATAGTGTTTCTTGCAATGCCTGTTCATGATTAAGCAGATAAGTATCGGTGCGCACATTGATAAATAAACGCAGATTTTCTTTTGCAAGATAACTGCGAATATCTTGTAAACAAGCAGCAAAGGTCTCAGCACTGGCAAGCTGCCTTACCCCCTCGGTGACGGTACTGTCCTCAATATTAATACCCGCGACTCCCGCCCGAACGAGACGTTTAATATTATCAGCGATTGCGCTAGCCGTTTGCCCAAAACCCGCTTCAATATCAACACTTAATGGCAGGCTGGTTGCCGATTTAATACGGGAGACAATATAGAATAATTCATCAAATGATATTGCCTCCCCGTCCTCATAACCCAGCATAGCGGCAATAGCCGCACTTGATGTTCCCAAGGCCTGGTATCCCGCTTGCTGTGCGGCACGGGCACTACAGACATCCCAGACATTGGCAATCAGTAAGGGGTTGTTTTGATGATGAAGCTGAGTGAAATCCACGATAATCTCCTGTTGTTGTCCCGGATAAATCTAGAACTTCAGCCCGGAATCAACAACCGAAAATCGGACGACCATTTTTAGGAGTCTATTCTTCGTTATTTGACAGTCAGAATTTTAGCGATAGCGCAACTTATCTTCTTCCGTAATTTTTCTGATAATTCTGGCGGGATTACCCGCAACAAGTACACCGCCGGGGACATCCCGGAGCACCACGGCACCCGCGCCAATCACCGTATCAGACCCAATAGTGACGCCGGGAAGAATGTTGACACCCGCCCCTATCCAGACATTATTCCCTATTGTTACCGGATATGCGTACTCAAGCCCCTTATTTCGGCGTTCTGTATCGAGAGGATGCCCTGCGGTATAGATCCCAACATTCGGGGCAATAAACACGTTATCGCCGATTGTGACCTTAGCACCGTCAAGTACGGTAAAATTAACGTTAGCGTAGAAATTATCACCAATTTCAATGTTATAGCCATAATCGCAATAGAAAGGTCCCTCTATCGTGATATTAGCCCCCTGCTTACCGAGTAAACTGCCCAGAATTTCACTTCTTAGCTGTTTCTCAGTAAAAGGTGTATGGTTGAAATTAAAAATCTTTAATTTCGCCTCGTCGCGCTTGCTGAGCAGGTCGTTATCATAGTTTGCATCGTATAACATACCTGCGGCAGCTTTTTCCGCTTCGTTCATCTGGCACCTCCTGAATGATCTGAAAAAGGGCTTAATATGCCCAAATCGGTACATAGTGTTTCGTAGAAGAGAAGGATTAAATCATTATGTGTACGAGTGTACATATAAAATGATAAATGTATAGCCGTATGAAGAAAGAAGAGAACTACGATATGGATGATAACAACCACAAAGATGCCGTTAAGGTGACTGGCCGCCGTAAACGCCGTTATGATCCTTCACGGCGCGAACGCCTTATCGCCGTCACATTAGAAGCCATTGAAAAACATGGAATAACCGGCACGTCCTCAAGGAAAGTTGCCGAAATGGCCGATGTCTCTCTGGGGTCGCTAACCTATTACTTTGAAAGTATTAACCAACTGATCGAAGAGGCATTTACTCAACTCTCTTTATCAATAAGTAATGAGTTCTGTGAAATGCTGGCGGCTGCCAAAACACGGGAAGAAGCGTTAACTGCAGTCGTGGATATCATCGATCAAAAGATTTGGGGCTCACAGGGTACGCTAACGCTCAGCTTTGAACTCTATACCTTTGTGTCCAGAAATCCTCAGTTAAAGAGCCTGCCTCAAAGCTGGATGAAACAAAGCAGAGCGGCATTAGAACAGCACTTTACGCCAGCCACCGCGCGGGTTATCGATGCCTTTATCGAAGGTATCGGCATACATAATTATTTTGACGAACAACCGATGACAAGGGCAGAAATTGAACGGGTGATACGGCTGATAGCCTCTGCCGGATGAGAGTACCCTTGTATCAGTATCCAGACTCGCTAAGCCTGAAATGAACAAATCTCAGAATCCGGAAAGAGTAATGACCATTAATAAACAACCTGAACTCTTTATCGGCTGGGATGTTGGCGGTTGGAACTGTGATAAAAACCCTAACAGTCGCGATGCTATCGTCATCATTGACCGTCAAAAACATTTGGTCGGCAAACCCTGGAGGGGTAATTTACGTGAAGTTATCAATAATACAGATAACGCGCGTGATTTTATTCTTGCTCTCCAGTCCTGCTGTTCAGATGACAATACAAAGACTAACCTTTCCGCTATGCTGGCAATTGATACACCTCTGGGATTTTCACGCCCTTTTATCAATTTGCTCACTACCGGGGTCACGGCTGATTGTGTCGGAGCCTCAACAGCAAATCCCTACCTGCACAGACAGACCGAGTTTTTCTTATTTAAAAATGGTCTCAGCCCGCTTTCCCCGGTTAAAGATATGATAGGAAGCCAGGCGACAAAAGGCCTTCATGTTCTTAATCGATATGGACTCCAGAGAACATCCTGCGGCGTATGGGAGGATAGACATAATCTTACTGCCATCGAGGCTTACCCCTCAGCGTGTAAAGATTCACGGTTAATGAAAGAGATGGTTACAGACATTCTGGAACAACAAATTAAAGAAAATTTCCCACATCAGGATCATTGTGATGCTCTGATTTGCGCACTCACCGGATGGCTTTATTTCTTCAGCCCCGAAAAATTGATACAACCAACCGTTGATTTAGATCCTATCGAAGGATGGATATTTGCACCGGCAGATGGAATCGTTAAGTAGATATCATTTGAGTACAGCCAGGTAGTAATTGTGTCCGGGAGATATGCCTACTCACTGGGAGCGCTCAATGCTATCTCAACATGGATAACGGACCAGAAATGTGAAAACGGATAAGAAAACGGCTATTTCACTTTTAAAGTGTCATTAAAAAAAGCCGTCATATCTGCATTTATATCACGGTAAATTGAGGCCCGATCCACGCCCTGGCGATCGAGCAGAGAGCCGGCATAACGCGATTCATGTCAACTGAACATGGAGACAAAAAGGTGAAATGACCAGCATCAGGAATAATTTTTAACGTTGCGTTGATCTCTTTTGCCAGTGATAGCGCATTTTCATCAGGTGATAATTCCTCATCTTTATTTCCGGTAAAGATAAGCAATGGAGCCTTAATTGAGTTTAATTCTTCAGGACTAAAAATAACGCTTAAAGGAGCGAGCAAAACAAAAGACTTAATACGTTTATCAGAAAACGGAAGCAATTCCGGATATTCAATCCTGATATTTCCTCTGGCTTCACAGACATGGCTATCTTTGACGTGATTCACGCAGTAATCAACAAGGCGGGATAATTCTGATTTGGTTCCTGCCAGTATATGACCCGTCGTTCCTCCGGCAGAAAAGCCTAAAAATCCGATTCTATTGTTATCAGTATGCTCTCCAAGTACAGGGTCCTGTAGAACAGCCGACAGCTTCCTGTTTATACCCGTAAATATTTATCAATAAGAGTTATCCAGCCTGTACTGATCATCATTCGGATATTTTTTTGAGTATAAAAAATGGGAGCTTCAGGCTCCCTTTAATCTATTTCTATGTATTCGTCATTCACATTAATAAGTCAATTCTGCAGATTTAAGGCCATCAGGGTAACATCTTCCCCTGCTACATTACGACTTTCCCTGTCCTCCCATCCAAGCTTGCGATAAAAGGGCTGCATGTCCGGAGTATAGAGCCATAATTCAGCAATTTTTTGTACGGATGCCAGTTCAATTAATCCATTCATTAGCACTGAGCCTATTCCCTTACCACGATATGAAGGTCTTGTGATTATCTCTCCTAACCAATGTATACGCGTGGGGTCATCATTAAGCTCGTAAAGAATATGACTACCGGCTGCAATAACATTATTTTCTGGATCCACAACGACCAGGGTAATCTGACGGCTATCAGAGTTGCGCTCAATAAGCCGCGCACGAATATCTTCTTTATTTGCCCACGAAGGCAGAGATGACCATTCCCTGAACAGCAACTCCGAGGTCTGTTCAAGATAAGCAGGATCCTCCATAAGTCTTTTAATCTGCATTTTTTTCTCTTAACTAACGGGTTAACCACGTTTATAACGTTTATAGTTCTGATATTTCAATAAGATTTTAGGTTTTAAAAGATCTGTTTTGAGGTCGTGTTGTTACAGTTTTCTGAGCATGCAGATTCCGCAACTATTATGGCCTGTATTACCCAGTCTTTCGGTGATATGACGGAAACCAAAAATTTCATAAAGACGAACGGCATCCTTCAGCTCATCAAGCGTTTCCAGATAGCAGGATTGATATCCCATAGCACTCGCTTTATCGATAATGAAAGAGATCATTCGTCTGCCTGCCCCCATTCCTTTTACGTCACGACTAAAAAACAATTTCTGCATTTCACAAATATTGTCTTCTCCAGCAAGCGGCGCGATTCCGGCTCCGCCGATAATTTTTCCCTTAGCCTCAGCAACCCAGTATCCCGATCCGGGATGATTGTAGGCTTCGCTTAAACGCTCCAGTTCCGGATCGTGGAGGCTAACACCTTCCAGGTGATCGATTTTATTCTCCCGAAAACTATTCCGTATTATCTCTGCTATAGCAGCATTATCCCTGGCCTCAATGGGTCGGAAAGTCATACCGGCTTCACGCTGACGACGTGCGTTTCGCAGACTACCGGAGAAGCGCATAATGGTTTTTAGGAATTCTTGTGCTTCTTCATCTGAGGATGAAGCCAGAGCTTCCTCAGTAAACCTGTCTGCATTTTCTTCCAGAGATAAAAGTCGCTCCCTTCCTGAATCGCTTAACGAAAATATTGATGCTCTGCCATCCTGATCGTCATATTCCCTCAGTAAATATCCGGCCTCAATCAGGCTACGAAGCGTACGGCTCATACTCGCTTTCTCAACGCAGAGCTTTATAGACAGCTCTGTTGCACTGGAGGGTTTACTGTTCAGTTCAATCAGAATATGACTCTGGAGAGGGGATAATTCAGTTCCGCTACTTTTACGGCTGAGCATACCCAGCTCTCTGACCATCTCTCGTAAGGCTGCACGGAACTGACGTATTTCATTTTGGTTCATAAACATTCTCTGCAATAAATCACGTTGGTTCACCATACACAAACTAGTTAACCATGTTAACTAGTTTGTGTATGCGAGTGAATATTTACAAAGAAGTTACCCGCCAAATACGCTCTAACCACATCACTTGCGTTGATCATCATCTTTGCATTTAACTGAAGATCCTCGACCAATACTAGCTCAAATTGAGTGCCAAATGAGAAAGTATGACGGACGTAGCATTTCCGAACAAAGTTAGACTTGCAATTCCCAATCTCAATTGACAGCAAAAAGTAATCGATTACATTACGTGACTCGTAAGGACATCGGCTGGTCATATCTGGGTCCCGGAGAGGGATTTACACATATCAATTACCTTGATCGCGGAGCAATAGATCCGCGGTGCTACTTAGGTTTGTATTTGAATTTTCAGGCTTTACTGAGGATATAAAAACTATGCACCCATTTAAAACTATCACTGGCGGCGTTTTGGCGGCGACACTTCTGCAACTCGCAGCAGCACCAGCACTTGCTGCAGAGCCTACCGTCGGCGTTGCGATGTTTACGCTTATCAAAGCAGAGGGCGGGTTTGAAGAACAACTGAAGATTGCAGCTGCCAAAGGTGCACGGGATATTGAGATTATTTATGGGCAAAGTGGTGGAACTGCAGGGGAATTAAAAGACCTGCTGGCTAAGTACGATATGAAAGTGACTTCAACCCATATCCAGCTGGGTTCTTTCGAAAACGACCTTCCGGCACTGATCGATTATAATAAAACAATTGGCAACGATGTTCTTGTATTGCCTTATTTGAATGCAGATGTCCGGCCAACAGATGCTGCAGGCTGGGCTACTTTGGGTACTAAGCTGAAGGGCATAGCCGAACAGCTCAAATCAGAAGGATTGACGCTTGCTTATCACAATCATAATGATGAACTAGAGCGCTTTGGTGATAAGTACGCGCTTGAGGTTTTACTCGATGCTGCCGGACCGGACGTTAAAATTGAACTCGATTTGGCGTGGGTGACCCGTGCCGGAGCCGATCCTGTCGAGGTTCTTAAACGCCTGCATGGCCGTATCTATGCCGTTCATGCAAAGGACAATATCGAGGGGTTAGTCGGCGTTGGTATGGAAGGCTACAATACGCTGCCTGAAAGTGGATTTGCCGATGTCGGATCGGGTGTCATGGACTGGGAAGCAATTATTCCCGCAGTCTATGCATCCGGCGCTGAGCTTTATCTGATTGAACACGATAATCCGAATGATGCCGCTCAGACAATCGAGAACAGCATGAAATATCTCAAAGAGAATGTTCATCTTCGTCCTGATTTCCGTATTGCAGCAGTCAATCCGAACCAGAAAGCAGTTGCAGAAACCATCAACGATATGGCGCCATTAAGCGATATTTATAGCGCAACCTATCTGGCAAATGGCGGCGTTTCTGCTGCACTAGAGCAACTGGCAGGATCAAGTAATGCATCAGTACAATCGATACTGGTTCAGGATACGCAGCTTTTCCGCAGCGCCATCAATAACCGTCTTCGTAGCTCAGTACTGATGGCCCCCTCCTCTAACGATACTCAGAATAACGCCTTCTGGATGACGGGCCTGGGCTCTAAAGGCTCCTATGATAATGGCCGTCTTGACAGGAATGTCGGTGGTGTACTGATGGGGGCTGACACAACGGTATTTGATACATGGACCATCGGTTTAACCGGTGGATACAGCCGTACTAAGTTTGATGAATCAAATTCATCAGGAAAAAGTAATGACTATCACTTCGGTGTTTATGGTGGAACCAAAGTCAATGCCTTGTCTTTCCGCTCAGGTTTTGGCTACACCAGACATACTATTGAGACTGATCGTAGCGTGAGTATTGCTGCAATGGGTAATTCATCGCTGTATGATTCGCTCTCAGCAGATCGTAATGGGAATACCTATCAAGTCTTCGGTGAATTAGGTTACACAATTGGTAGCGATAAAGTAAGCATCGAGCCTTATGCTGGTCTCGCTCATGTCTGGTCTAAAACGAATGGTTTCTCTGAATCAGGCGGCGCTGCTGCACTCTCGTCAAACGGCACCTCTATGGACACCAGTTTCTCTACTTTAGGCCTGAATGGGCAAACGACGTTTGATATTGGGGGCGTGCCGTCCGTTGCTCGCGGCGGACTGGGCTGGCGTCACGCATTCGGTGATATCACTCCGTCAACCAGTCAGCGTTTTGCTTCCGGTGACGAATTCACCGTGACAGGCGTGCCAATTGCTAAAAATGTCGGACTCATCGAAACAGGTATGGATTTTAACATTACCCCAAATGCCGTAGTAGGTATCTCATATGTCGGCCAGATTGGCTCAGGCGTACATGAAAACTCTGCGAATACACGCTTAAGTATCAACTTCTGATTATAGTAATTAAGGCCTTTATGGCTATGTCATAAAGGCCTTACCTCACCCACCCACTAAGCCCCTGATGTTCTGCCCTGACAGACAAAACAAGAATATTCTTAGTTTTATCCAATTAAATCAATATCATAAATAACCATGTCAGTAGTAATGTTTTATGGTTGTTTAACAAGATTACTGTAATATTGGCTCCTGATATCTAAGGACAAAAGAGTTAAACAGGAGAATATTATGAAATACGCGCTAACATTACTGACAGGCCTGCTGGTCGTTACCCCTACTTTTTCAGCACTGGCTATGCCTCAAACCTCCGCGGGCTGCGAAGCTAAGCGGCAGAACATTGAGCGGCAGCTAGATTATGCTCGTTTGCACAACAACAGCTATCGTGCGGCAGGTTTGGAAAGAGCGCTGTCTAAAGTTAACACTTACTGCTCAGATGAAGAGTTGCGTGCCAAACGAAAATACGACATCGTCAAAAAAGAACAAGAGGTTGAGGAGCGGCGCCATGAGCTGGCGGAGGCTCAGGCTATCGGACGCACAGATAAAATTATTCATAAACAGTGGAAACTGGAAAATGCTCAAGCCGAGCTTGATAAAGCCAGAAGTACGCTGAATTAATACCAGGCTTGTGTCAGGGAGAAGTGTAAAGAACTATCCAGCGTCTCCCTGTCTCTTCCGCTCTCACATTGCCGTTAAATCAGCCCAATCATCTGGAATATATTACATATTTTAAATTCCCTTCCCTCCTGTATAATGATGCGCTGCTGTCAAGATGCGCTCGCCACCAAAACGTTTTACGTCCTGAATGTTCGTTTATTTATAAAAAAAATCAGACCCATATCAGATTTATAATTAAAGGTTAAAAGATGAAAGAAACGCCTCTGGAATATACACCTGTTGACTTATCTCGCTGGGCAAGGAAAGAACATTTTGAGGTATTTCAGTCATTTGCTCAATCCACTTTCAACCAAACTGTCATGGTAGATATTACCGTGCTGCTAAAATATATAAAAGAAGTTGGCTGGAAATTTTATCCTACTATTATTTTCCTCCTGGCTAAAATCGTAAACAATCATGCGGAATTCCGTATGACCATAAAGAATGATGAACTTGTTATATGGAATGAAGTTCATCCAAACTATACAATCTTCCATAATGAAACGGAGACTTTTTCATCATTATGGAGTCACTTTGATGGCAATATTCAGCACTTCCAGGATGTTTATTCAGAAGACGTTGCCCGCTATGGTAATAACCTTTCATACTGGCCTAAGGAAGAGTCCCGGGAAAATATATTTTTCGTATCGGCTATTCCCTGGGTAAGTTTTACCAGTTTTGATATCAACGTAGCTAACATGAAGAACTTTTTTTCCCCCATGTTCACTCTTGGAAAATATTATAAACAAGATGGGAAAGTATTGCTGCCTCTCGCCGTTCAGGTACACCATTCCGTGTGCGATGGTTTCCATGTGGCCAGGCTGGTCAATGAGTTACAAGAGATGAGTAATAACATAAAGCACCTTTCTGAAGAACTCCGCGCTTAATGCATCAAAATTTTTGAAGGCCTGTTCTTACATAACTCGGGCAGCAAGCTGAGAAACAGAGAGTTTGCTACCCCGGTATTTTTGCATTTAACCGTTTCTTATTTTCTCATCTATACACGGCTGGGGTTTACCAAACAGATAGCCCTGTATGTAATCGCAGCCCAGTACCTGAAGACTCTCCAGTTGCTCCTGCGTTTCAACACCTTCCGCTACGACCTTCATATTGAGGGATTTCGCCATTCCGGTGATGAGTCTGACAATATTAAGGGCATCTTCCTGCGTCGATATTGAATTCACAAAGGACTTGTCTATTTTGATTTTATCGAAGGTAAGTCTACTGAGACGTGAAAGAGAGGAATAACCGGTACCAAAATCATCAATGGAGATTGTCACTCCCAAAGCCCGAAGCCTGTTAAGCGTATTCGTCGGCGTATTGCTCTCAGTAAAGATAGAAGATTCCGTCACTTCCAGTTCAAGACGCTCGGCCGGAAGCCCCGTTTCGTTCAGAATGGACAGCACTAATCCGGCAAAGACTTTGCTACCTAGCTGGATAGGAGAAACATTGACTGAAATTTTAGCCGGAATTACCCAGGAAGCGGCTTCCCGGCAGGCCATTTCAAGCACCGATTTCCCCATCTCGTTAATCATACCCGTTTTTTCAGCCACAGGAATAAAGCAGTCCGGCGACATAAGGCCCTTCACTGGATGTATCCAACGAATAAGGGCTTCATAGCTGTAAATTTCCTGGCTGAAAGAATCAACAATAGGCTGATAATAAACCACGAATTCTTTTTTCACTAACGCACGCGCCATATCCAGCTCAAGGATTCGGCTTTCCTGCAGTTTATCCAGCATCCATTGCCGGAAGACTTTTATCTTACCAGCGCCTTCACTTTTGGCCTCGTAAAGAGCCAGATCGGCAAATTTATAGAGATAGTCAGAGCGACGTTCAGTGTCTGAGATGACAATACCAACACTGGAGGTAATATTTATAATCGTGTTATAAATCGTGTAGGTCTGATTGATAACATCGCATATATTTTTGGCGCGTGAAACGGCAGTGCTCTCCGTCAAGCCACTCGAGAGAAACGCAAACTCATCTCCGCCTAAACGATAAAGCGTACCGGAAGTCAGACCCATCGAGATCAGACGTTGTGCTATCTGGCGTAATAACGTATCACCGACATCATGGCCATAGGTATCATTGACCTCCTTGAATCGGTCTAAATCAAACAGCATCACAGTCACAGAATCATTGTTTTTTACTGCGTTCTCGATGGTTTCATTTAAATTCTCCCAGAAAAAATGGCGGTTATTCATTTCTGTCAGAGAGTCATGGTAGACGTCATACTCCAGCCTGGCATTCTGGACTTGCAGTTTTTCTTTAGATTCCTGTAGAGCTTCAGCAAGGCTCTTCACCTGAAGATGTGCCTTCAGAATATTTCTATTTTGATAAAATATCAGCACACCCAGTATCGCACTCATAATTATCAGCAAGACAGACGTCGCCGAGTAAATATAGTACAGGGTTTTAATTTTAAGGTTGGCGTCATTAATCGCGTTGATATCCTTATCTAAAGCGCTGGACGACAGATGCCCCAGTTGGGCATCAAACTGGTGCAATATTTTCAGGTAGGCCTGGAGTTCTGAGCGGTTCATGTTCTCAAGATGAACATCCAGATACTCAAGTGCCTTTTCAAGCTGTAGAGCCAGTGTATGGTGGGCTTTGCTGCTTTCTATGTAGCCCCTCAGATCACCTTCTTTCATTAAATCACTCTGGCTGAGCATTATATCGAGACGCATACGGACATCATCAAGCATGACAGTCTCATCGATAGTGTAAAGAGCAAGCAACGATTCGAACCGGTAATATTCTGATGCCATCTGTGCAGCAGACCACGAAGCCGCGTAGTGAGTCAGCTTCTGTAACTCTTGCTGCCTTTCATGCACAAGGAAAGAGATATACCCGGTGGATATAAAAAGGAAAAAAATGATGCCAGCCAGAATTCTGTTCATGTTGCTCTTCTGACTCCTTACTCAACATTCATTCTATTAACCTGCCAGGCAGATCTTGAATAATAAATTTTATTATTCAGCTCAGGTATGCTGTCATAGGGATAGACCACAAACAATGGGCCTTTATCACGGATACGCATGTATTTTCCGTTGACTTTTAAAGCGAGGATAACGTTGTATTCCTTGAAGTCACTGAGGGGAATTTCGGTGGTGTAGTCATTGAGCGCGGTGACCTTAACCACAGAACCTTTCGCCCCGACATAGTCCATGAGCTTCTGCAGTGAAACGCCTTCAAAAGTAGTACGGCCATTATACCAGGGCGAAGTGGTCTCGAAGCTGACCATACCCAGTTTTTCCAGACTGGCAAGATCAAAAACAGCTTTCCCATCTTCATTGGTATTTTCGATATTACCAGACAGCGTCAAAAGGACTTTACCGGCAGGTTTGGAAAACTCACCCGCCCAAACCTGTGTGGAGAGCACAAAACTCAACAGAATGATAATTAACCGCATTTTGACCTCGTCTATCAACTGAATGTTAAAGAATTATAATTTAGTTAAAGTAGCATTTATATAAGCTCCAATCCTATTGTTAATGCAATCATTTCACTAACATTATAATTCATTAAAATCAACCGGTTTAAAAAACTTCCTTTTTATATTGATTAAGCAAGGTCGTTACCGTTATTTAATATTCAAAACAGCGTTTTACCTGCGCAAAAAGGCACACTTTTATTCAACGCAAATAAACACACAATAAGATAAAGGTTAACTCTCTGTGGGATGTGGCTCAGCAGGTAAAACCTGAGGGCTGGCAGTGACAGGAATAAAATCAAAATCCGCCGTATGCTGAATACGGCGGATTTATTACAGTTGAGCCTGAACTACATAAATCACTTAAGGTGCGACAGGTGCGGTTTGTTGTTGTGCAACCTGCTCAGGAGTATGTTCCGGCACCATAACATGGGATGCGATAATCACAGCCAGCAGGCCAACAATCATCGGTACCGATGTTCGTTTAACGACTTCAAACGGTGATAGTTTTGCCATACCTGCTGTAGCGACCACAACGCCGGATACCGGTGACATCGAACGACCAAGGTTAGATGCCTGTAGCATCGGGATAACCAGATAGGCAGGATTAATACCCATTTGATCGGCCAGCTTAGGAATAAACTCAACGAAGGCATAGAAAGGTGCATTACCAGAGCCGGTCGCAATAGCAGCAAGCATAGTTACTATCACTAAAACCAACATCATCACAATAATGCCGCCGCCGGAGGTTTCAGCCAAGTGAATTAATCCGGAAATGAATCCAATGGTATTTAAACCTTGAGCAAATATACCCGCAGCGACTAATAACATTACTACTGAGTAGAAGGCATCCCCCATTGCTTTATAAGCGGAGTCCAGCCCGTCAAAGACGGTCTTCGCTTTAAAAGTGCGAATAAATTCAATCAACGCTGTTATCACCATACAAATAATAAGAATGGTAATAATATTCAGATTTGGAATCACATGTTCGGTTAGCGGTAATGTCATTTTGCCGGAGAAAACTAATACGCCGATAATAGGCAGAAATGGCAAAATAACGTAGAACACAGGCACTCTGGTCACTATCTTTGAAACATCGAGCCTCTCGCTGACTACACCCTCTTTCTTATCCAGGTAACGCTGCCAGAAGAAATGGGCAACAGCGATAGCAAAAATAGCAATGATTGAAATAGGTAATGTGGTGTGAAAAGCAAATTCAATCAGCTTCTCTCCGCCCATTTTGGATGCTTCTGCCGCGACGATAACATCCCCGGAAGTAGGCGACAGAATAATCGCTGCGGGTGAAGCACAAATAGCCGTTGCTGCGCCGCGGCTAATACCGACGTTCACCATAATGGGGAATAATGTCGCCATCAGTAACACGCCCAGACCGGCAGCAGACGAAACCGCTAAAGACATTAAGCAAGCCAGAAAGTAAGCGGCAATCATCAGGATATAGGGTGAGTTAATATATTTAAGCGGATGTGAGGCCAGCTTTACCACCATATCATTCGCGCCGATATGAGACATATATGCGGCGAAACCGCATAAAATCATGATCATCATACCGAGATCGGCAGCGCGAGAGGTCAATAAAATTTTAATGTATTCAAAGACATCCAGAAACAAGAAACCCGTGGCATCTTTATCTGCTACAATCGGACGCCCCAGGCTAATACTAATCAGTAACAGAGCAATACCACTGACCATCAGTACGCCAGTCGCTGAATAGCCTTTCATAATATAGTAGCCAACAGCAACTGCAGCGACCGCACCGATCAATAAATTGACGATATATGATACTTCCACCATATATGTGTATCTCCAAAAAAACCATAGCTCAAGATATTAGAGGGCATAGTAAACACCACCCTTAATCAAAAAGCTCTGGGTAGTTCACATTTTTAATCAGAAAACTAAGTTGTTGTCGTTAATTTGACCGCTATCGATGCAAAAACAGGGTAATTTTTAATCAGTTTTGGGGAATGGTTTTGGGGAAATGATTTTTAAGCTCAAAAAAAACGGGAACCCTGAGGCTCCCGTTATCATCTAACCCGAAAAACGGAATTACATGTTTTCGATGATAGCGTCACCAAACTCGCTACATTTCAGCAGTTTAGCGCCATCCATCAGGCGTTCGAAATCATAAGTCACGGTTTTCGCGTTGATTGCGCCGCTGGTACCTTTAACGATAAGGTCAGCTGCTTCGAACCAGCCCATGTGACGGAGCAATATATTTAGGGAGTTAACTTAACAGGCTGATTTTAATATTTAAATCGTGGTTTTTTTGAGGTTTTTCATTATCTTTTAACTGCATTGTAACCTCTTGATTAACAGTAATTAATGTTGAGTTTTGATAACCGTTTTCACTTAAATGCTGATGGTCTGCTATGAGCTAGGAACGGACTTATTAAAATTCGGAATCATATTCCTGCCGCAACGAAGTGTGAGCAGGTATAGTATTTAATAAGTAAGCAACACTTGACTGATTATGTTGACTTATAACCACTCTTGAAGTATTACTTCAAGCTTTTTGAAATAAAGCCGTAACTGCAGAAAATCATCTTCATCAATACATTTCGCATGTGCATCCGGGCGTCCTCTGGTGTTAATTTCCTGAAGCATAAGTATTAGCTTTGTCTTATCAATTCCAAAAACATTCTCAAAAGTCGCCCACTCCCTACTGATTATATTAATTAATTCAAGGAAAAATAATGGGGATGAGTTAGGATCTAAAAGCCCAGATAGTTCGTAATTTTGTAATGTTGATCTTCGATTTTCAGGAACTGCATTAATCACAGCATCTTTTGCTTTATTTGCACCTTTAGATATCTTCAATGAGTTTCGGACAAGTACTCGAAGACCTTTTTCTAGGCGATTTCTTCTAATCGAAACTTCTTGAACCTTTTCTTCTTCATTTAAGTTTAGTTTCTCGTGTTGATGTTTTTTTCGGAGTAGATCGGATATTTCTTCAAGATTAAAAGAATAACCCGATGCGCTTTTTTGAATGAGCCCATAGCCGATTAAATGTCTAGTGTAAGATGTGTGATCATGAGCGAATGAATTAAAGCTATCCATATCCCCTTGAGCAAGTAAACATAGCATTTCGTATTCATCAGGGTACCATTCTGACAATACCTGAATCATCATAGCCAAATATTCTTGCGAATTATTTCTAAACTCGCACTTAGACTTATTATAAAGAGCTTTATCGATTATTACTGGTCTCTCAGTAGATATTAACCTGTTAATTTGACTGCAAGCCTGGCGAATTAAAAATGGATGTCCACCATAGTCTTCCGTGAGTTTCGCAGCAATCAAGGTATCAAATTTTAATCCCATATAATCACCTAATCGCGTAACCATTTGACTAACTTGGTCTACTGTAAATGGAGGTACGTATTGGCTAGGGATTGAAGCATAAATTGGATTGTCATGGCCTAACAATAATGGAGCTTCGGTACAACTTGGATTAGTCCCAACTAGCATATAGCAGAAAACAGACGGATGCTTTTGGTAAAAACCACGCATTGTCTGCCAGAAGTATATAAAATCGGTTTCTTCTCTCCAATGAATTGAGGCTCCTGTTTTAGGAGTAAGCCTTTCAATTTCATCAAAAATAAAGATTGCACCTGCTGGTTTTTTTGAGTTGTATATTTTTAACATGTCTTTTTCAAAACTATCCGCAGCATTTTTAACGTCATATCTAACTGTCGTTTCAATTTTCACTTTGGATTTTTTTGCATCGGAATATAATAACACAAGTTTTTCAAGTAACTCATACCAGCGAAGTCCATGTATTGATGGGCTTTCGCAATCCAATGATACAAAACAATCACCTTTTGCCTCTAAACGTCTCTGGATTGCATATATAATTGACGTTTTACCGCTTTTTCTGAGACCGAAAAGACTTGTGTGCTCCCCTGACTGGAATCGATTTACAATCTCATTTATAAGATTTGAACGACCAAAAAAGTATGTATCTTTTTTAAGTGGAGACAAAAATGAGAATAAATCTCGGGAGTAAAAATGTTTCCTAAATCTATTTTCAAGAATTATAATTGCATTCGCTTGCATCATTTCAACATAACTAACAGGTACAATAATTTGGTGCTCTGGATCTGATTTAAGAAGATGTTCAACCTTTTCTTCTGTATCAGGCGCTCTTCCTATTAGCACCGCACAAACTGACTCTGTACGCATCTTTGGAAGGCGCATATACACTTTCTCGAAAAAGTCTAATGATCTTGGTTCAAAATATTCGTAATTACTAAATACACAAACAATCTCTCTCTCAATGTTGAACATTTCAGAAGTCTTCGGTGTTGGCTTCATAAGGAAATAGTTATATCGAGATTGCGCAATTTGTATTTCTTCACCAGAATTTGTTAAATACCATCCTTTAGATAATAGCTTCAATATTTTTTGTTCATCAGCACTAAACCTTTCTAAAAGAAACTGTTTGTGGAAACCAGGATTAGTAATTGCTTTATTGATCATTAAGACATCCCTTCAAATTAATTTATAAAACAGAGCGCAATTTTATTTCGCATTTAAAACGTCTTCCGGCCCCCCAAAGCAAATTGGTTACTTGAAGGGCATTGCGATTCAAAATGCAATATCACCTTATATTGATTTACAACAATTGCAAATGATAACTAAATGGGGCCCGAAAAAATTTGAAGCAGTCGCCAAATCACCCGAATGATATTGCTCGGTATTACAGTGTACTGAGATATAAAGATTAGTATGCACGTCCGCTTCTGGCACAGAGCGGACATTTAGAAGTAACACACACTACCATGTAGAAACCTTTCTAATTTTTGTACTGATTTTTTCTAACCGGGAATTTCTTGTAGAGACTACACACAGCCACATCATAAATCATCGCCACCTGTTTTCTATCCACTCCATTAGCGATTAGCCTTCCGGCTTGGTCCCATTGTTCAGGCGTTAATTTGGGTCTACGCCCTCCGATCCTCCCATGCTCTCTCGCTGCTGCCAAACCCGCCATTGTTCGCTCTACGATTAACTCGCGTTCCATCTCAGCTAAAGCACCCATGATGTGAAATATAAATCTCCCCATAGGGCTGGATGTATCAATGCTGTCGGTAAGACTACGAAAGTGAATATTTCGGTTGCGGAGTTCATCCACCAGTAATACCAGGTTCCGCATTGACCGGCCTAACCTGTCGAGTTTCCAGACCACCAGAGTGTCCCCCTCAGTAAGCTGCTTTAATACTCGTTTGAGGACCGGTCGATTAGCGATAGTTCCGCTCATTTTTTCCTCAAATATCTGTTCACATCCTGCGCGTTCCAAAGCATCTCGTTGTAAAGCAGTATTTTGGTCATTTGTTGACACACGAACATAGCCTATTTGCATGTTTTATCACCAATAATTCAAGTGTGGGTATTGGTAGAGTGTATCGGTAAATTGTACATGGCATTCTATTAAACGCTGGTTTGGAAGGGTTCGGTAATACTGCAGTAGCTTCAGCTAACTGGGATGATATTACTGCTACAGGTTTCTACTCCGCAGCCGCACAAACTCAGCCAGAGTTACCCGTCGTTGCTTCTGGGTTATTTGTTTTAAGTATTTCGAGTGGACCTTACATTTCACAGCTTTGTATGCGGTCCAACTCATCTATGCCACGGATGTGGAGACGATCGAAAGATACGAATGGTTGGGGTTTGTGGGTATCAGTTATATTAACGGGAGACTTTGGTTTAGGTTCTAGTCCGACGCTCGGACCGACCCAATACTCGGATGCAAATACAATTACATCATCAGGGTTCTCTGCTAGCGGGGGAGCCTCTGCTACAAACTTTTTCAATAACTATGCCCCACTAATGACTATGGTGAGATCAGGAGGAAACGATAATACCGGCTTGGTTTCACAGCTACAAATATCGCCAACAGCAATGGGGTTTAGGGCGCGAGAGTTGAATATTTGGACTTCGTGGCGAACTATTTACCATAATGGTAATACCACTAAAGGTTCAGATGGCACGCTCAAAACAGCTTCCCCTGTTGCTCGTATTGCTAGTTTTGAAATCAGCTCACGGACTGATATTGATGAGGACTCTTTTGAATGGTGTGGTTGTGGTGTAGCGAATTATGAGGCTCGTGGTATTGAAATTATCCGCGATGATGTTGGTGTATATCGAGTGACAGGCGCTAAGTCGCTGGCATCGTCCGGTTGGCGTCTCCTGCCACCTCGAGATCCAAACGGTAGTGGTGATTTGGGTGTGGTGAAAGCGGAACAGATTGATGGAGAGATCATCATTTCACTGTTCCGCCGTAAGATGGTACTTGCAGACGGGGAGATCGTTATTAAACCGGGTGAGCCTATTGATGTACCGGCTAACTCCTGGATAGACGTTCGGTTGGATATGCCAGAACCGGTTATTCTTCCTGATTCACCGGTTGAAGATTCTCAGGCTCAGCCTGAATAGCGGCTTGTTCCTGATTCCAGATACTGTCCATCGGCATCTCTACACGCACTGAAACAAACTGGTCGGCTGGAATGTCGACCGGTTCACCTGCAGCTATCCCTTCAATTTCATTTCTGGCAAACTCTGGCGCATCCGGATAGGTTCGGTGATAGGTTTTGACCAGAACCGAGCCATCGGCATTTACTTCATAATCCAGCCAGATTAACGCCTGGCCATTCCTGTCTTTCGGAATATCAAATCCGCCATTAATTCCGCCCCACGTCGCATCTGAATTCATACCAATACAGTTTTTAATCAGGTACTGGCCGATTCCCAATCGAGTAACAGTACAACCCTCTGATTCATTGTTAGTTTCAAATACTCCATCATGAAATATTTTTACAATCGGTGATGCAGCCTTAATCGTACCATCAGAGCCTTTAGTAGTGTTTTGGTCGTGATAAATCTTAATCCATGGGATTTCCGTGTTTAACGCCATCGGGGGAAGGCTTCCATTCCAGCGGAAATACATCTCTTTAGCACTATTGATAAATATCTGTGCTGTTCTTTGGTTTGCATACGACATTTGCACACCAACACCGTTGTTTGGAGTCCATGTCGATGGGTTTACTGTTTCAGAAATAAATTGGTTTACGTGAGTCGTTGGTCTGTTTAATGTGCCGTTGCCAACTCCGAAAGCACCGACATAGGGTATGTCGTTAACGTCGGTTCCTACTTTTCTACTTGATGCTGACGAGATAGGGTAGCTAATCGATGGGTCGTTTGTAAGATCAACAAGGTCTGTCAAATCCTCTGCTTTGACAACCGAGAATATATCGTTGGTATCGTTGGTTTTAAAAACAAGGCCGTCAAAGAAAACTCCGTTGTTAAACGGGCCACCTGATGTCGGCAATTTTAAAAGATAAACCTTTCGGCCTTTGTATGTAGCAGTAGCGGTCCCAATAAATAAGTTTCTCGCACCGGCAATCGGATATCTGATCCCCATTGTAGCGCCCAAACCTTTATACGATGCCTGGATCATTACATCGACGAGCCCCGGCATATTGTTTGAAGTCAATCCGCCGCGACTATATGTGAACCGTCCAATCAAGCCAACGGCATTAATTCCATCAGCACCAGGCTCAACAGCAGCAATCATGTACTCATTCGCCCCAGGCGCAATAGTTGCCAGGGATAGCGCCGATACGTACATAGAGCTGATATGTCTTCCGTGATCCCTTTGCACTATTGCTGGGATGTTACCGACATCAGTACCAACGTTTGCTTCAGCCGCTGTTCCTAAACCAGCGTTTTCGCGAATGCCTTTTGCATCCTTAGCCCCGGTCCCTCCCTGGGCAACAGAAAGCGCCGTTGTGAGCCCGGTTAAGCTCGTAATATCTTTGTTTGCACCTTTCTTCGCTAATGACTTTTGCCCCGGAACAGTTACGGAAACACCATTAATAGTTATGGTCACGTCACCAGTGCCATTCATCACATCAGCAAATCCGCTAATATTGCTCTGATACATTTTGAATGTTTCGGCAATATCCTGTGCCAGACCATCTACGCTCAGGCTATCACTGAGCAGGATGGAATATTTTGTTCCTGCCGCTAATGCCGGGCTGGCTGCTGGCGAGACCGTCATTGCTGTACCGCTGGTAATGCCCGTAATCTGAAATACCTGCGGCGGAGAGGTCATTGTTATTACTGTACAGCCAACACGAATTAACGAGCCTGCTGCCGTGAAATTAGTTCCAGTGCCGGTTAATGTATTCCCGTTGACTGAAATAGTTCCTGTGGTGTAAATCATTAATAATCTCCAGAAATGAAAAAACCCGCCGAAGCGGGTTATATATGATGATTAGCAAAAAGATTTATTTAGTTTGTAAATCTATTCTCACTCTTTTTAAATACGAGCACAGTGATTGGCCCTGGCGTTCCGAATGGAATACCACCCCCCGCCCCCGTAATCACAAATTTAACCTCAGCGCTGGCATAAGCAGGTAAATTAACAACCACAGAATTAGAATATGACGCGTTAGGTCCTGGTACTGACTCAAAAATTCGAGTTCCATTAATTTCAACCCAACATCGCCCTGAACTCATAGTCGATGAGCTACTAACGTGAAGTAATGGTATAACCATGACAGATTCATATGGCAGACCGCCTGTAAAAGTCCGGGTTGCCGATTCGTTTACTCCATATATTTGCACCTGGTTCCATACGCCACAAACAACGACATCCCCCTCAATTTTATTTGCGTATACAGTTCCCTCAAAGCGACCATCCGTTGCATATACCGTGCCTCTGAATTCTCCTTCTGTTGCGTAAACCTTTCCTCTAACCGTGACATTATTAAATTCGGAATCACCATTTTTATTAATATGCCAGCCAGTTTTACCCGCTACATAGTCAGTTGATTGAATAAAATTACCAATTTTAGAGTTAGTAATAGTTCCATCACCGATTAGAGTATCTTTAATAATAAGCTGCCCGTTCTGTGTCGCGAATATTATCGACGGAGTGCCGCCAGCATTCATCATTACCGCGAACCGGTCGGCAATAAAAATAACCTGCGATTGCATTCCGCTCGGCGTATTTTCAACACCAATACCCATTCCTGCTGCGTATTGCATGCCATTAGAATCAACACCGACCTTAATGTTATACATCGCGCCCAGCTCGCCATTAATTCCCGCTATAGCGTTGGCGGTCGTCGTAATTGCAGCCGTATTCCCCTCAACGCTTGCAGTAATTGCGTTAATTTGTGTTGCGGTCGCTTGTTGATAATTCGATACCGTCTGGCTCAGATTAGTTACAGAGGCAGCATTCCCGGCAACGTCTGTTTTAATCTGTTCCAGCGCGGTAGCCGTCGCTGATTTCTCGTCAGCAATAACGGTATCAATACGGTCAATCTCTGCCTGATTCGCGTTGTACTGAACGGACAACGTTTGACGCATATTGACCTGGGCTAAAGTATTAGTGATCAGGGTAATCGCATTATTTTTCGAACTCCCTGACGCATTATCAGTCTGCGCTTTCAGTTCCTCCAGTCTGGACGCCATAGCGCTGTCGAGCGTTGTTACCGTTTGGGTTAAATCAGAAAAATCAGATTCGTTATCACCGACCCGAGTATTAAGCTGATTGACCGCCTGAGTCCTGGCCTCCGTTTCCGTGGTTAGCGCTTTACTGACGCCAGTAATAGCAGACTCGTTATTACCGGTACGGGTCTCGATAGCCTGCATACGGGTTGCTGATGCCACTTTCTCATCAGCCACAACCTGGCTCAAATCCGTCAGCCCGGCTGCATTTTTACCCGTATCCGCCGTTAACTTATCGACCGCATCAGAGCGAGCACCGGCCTCATCCGTGACAGCCTGGCGCACCGCAGTTATACCTGCAGTGTTCTCGCCAGTCTTGACCTCGATCCGGGTCACATCCGTAATGCGGGCATCCGTTTCTGTCGCTATAGCCTGAGTGACTTGGTCAAACTTCGCGGAATTTTCGCCGCTCTGCATCGATAAGCGCGTTGAGATATCGACCTGAGCCAAAACGTTACTGATGATGGCTTGAGCGTTATTCTGAATAGCGCCGTAGGCCTGGTCAGTTTTAGCGGTGATCTCATCAAAACGCGTAACGGTCGAACCTTCCAGCGTGGTGACCGCTTCCGTCAGAGTGGAAACATCAGCCTCGTTCTGTTCGGTTCTCGCCTTGAGTGATTCAGCCTCGCGAACCCGCGCCTCTGTCTCACTGGTCAGCGCCTCACCCACATTTTTGATAGCCGACTCGTTATTACCGGTCCGGGTTTCAATAGACTGCATGCGGGTTGCTGATGCCGCTTTCTCATCAGCCACAACCTGACTCAAATCCGTCAGTCCGGCTGCATTTTTACCCGTATCCGCCGTTAACTTATCGACCGCCTCAGAACGCGCACTGGCCTCATCCGTGACAGCCTGGCGCACCGAGTTAATACCGGCAGTGTTCTCGCCAGTCTTGGCCTCGATCCGGGTCACGTCCGTCACTCGGGCATCCGTTTCCGTCGCGATGGCCTGGGTGACCTGCTCAAATTTCGCCGCGTTGTCACCGTTCTGAACCGACAGACGGGTCGCTATGTCAGCCTGCGCCAGTGAGTTACTGATTATCGCCTGGGCATTATTCTGAATAGCGCCGGAGGCCTGGTCAGTTTTAGCGGTGATCTCATCAAAACGTGTAACGGTCGAACCTTCCAGCGTGGTGACCGCCTCCGTCAGGGTGGAAACATCAGCCTCATTCTGTTCCGTTCTCACCTTGAGTGATTCAGCCTCGCGAACCCGCGCCTCTGTCTCACTGGTCAGCGCCTCACCCACATTTTTGATAGCCGACTCGTTATTACCGGTCCGG